>NZ_CP162816.1:0-525000 GCF_054677635.1 Pseudomonas sp. H2_D02
ACGACGAACCGGCAATCAATTTGTTGTTTGGCCCCAAGACCTGATCACTCATCATCGTCGAAGTTGTAGCTACCCGGCGCCAGGTTCTCGAAGCGCGTGTATTTACCGATAAACGCCAGGCGGATAAAGCCGATCGGGCCGTTCCGCTGCTTGCCGATGATGATTTCGGCAATGCCCTTGTGCTCCGTCTCCGGGTGATACACCTCGTCACGGTAGACGAACATGATCACGTCGGCGTCCTGCTCGATCGCTCCGGATTCCCGCAAGTCGGAGTTCACCGGGCGCTTGTTGGGGCGCTGTTCCAGGGAACGGTTCAGCTGCGACAGGGCCACGACCGGGCAGTTGAATTCCTTGGCCAGGGCCTTGAGGGAACGGGAGATCTCGGAAATCTCGTTGGTCCGGTTGTCACCGCTGGAACCGGGGATCTGCATCAACTGCAGGTAGTCGATCATGATCAGTGCGATGTCACCGTGCTCGCGCACCAGGCGACGGGTCCGGGCGCGCATTTCCGACGGGCTGATACCCGCCGTATCGTCAATGAACAGCTTGCGGTCGTTAAGCAGGTTGACCGCCGACGTGAGGCGCGGCCAGTCGTCATCTTCCAGTTGGCCGGAACGGACCTTGGTCTGGTCGATACGCCCCAGGGACGAGAGCATACGCATGATCAGCGATTCGCCAGGCATCTCGAGGGAGTACACCAGCACCGCCTTGTCGCTGCGCAGCACGGCGTTTTCCACCAGGTTCATCGCAAAGGTGGTCTTACCCATGGAGGGACGGCCGGCGACGATGATCAGGTCGGACGGTTGCAGGCCGCTGGTCTTCTCGTCGAGGTCGGTGTAGCCGGTGGACAGGCCGGTGATGGCGTTGTCGGTATTGAACAAGGTATCGATGCGGTCGATGGCCTTGGTCAACAGGTCATTGACGCTCACCGGGCCGCCGGTTTTCGGCCGCGCCTCGGCGATCTGGAAAATCTGCCGCTCGGCTTCGTCGAGGATCTCGGCGGCGGTTCGCCCTTCCGGGTTGAACGCGCTGTCGGCGATCTCGGTGCTGATGCCGATCAACTGGCGCAAGGTCGCCCGCTCGCGCACGATTTGCGCATAGGCCTTGATGTTGGCGACCGACGGTGTGTTTTTCGCCAGTTCGCCCAGATAACCAAGGCCGCCGACCTGGGACGTCTGCCCTTCCTTGTCCAATTGCTCGGCCAGGGTCACGACGTCGATCGGCATGTTCTGATCGGCCAGTCGGGCGATCGCACGGAAAATCAGGCGGTGGTCATGCCGGTAGAAATCGCCGTCGGAGACTTGATCGAGCACACGTTCCCAGGCGTTGTTGTCCAGCATCAGGCCACCGAGCACGGCCTGTTCGGCCTCGATGGAATGCGGAGGCACCTTCAGGGCAGCGGTTTGCAGATCGTATTGCTCGGGGGCGGTGATTTCGTTCATGGCCACGTCTGGTTATGAAAATCAGGAATTGCAGAAAGACAAAGGGCACGACCTGTAGACAGGATCGTGCCCGATGTTACCGGCAAGCACCCGGGGGTGCCAACCGACAGGTGTTGCTTAGGCTGCTACCACGACAACGCGTACGGTGGCTTCAACTTCGGCGTGCAGGTGCACGGCTACGTCGAATTCACCTACGTTGCGGATGGTGCCGTTCGGCAGACGAACTTCGCTTTTCGCAACTTCAACGCCCGAGGCGGTCAGTGCGTCAGCGATGTCGTGGGTACCGATCGAACCGAACAGCTTGCCTTCGTCGCCAGCGGTGGCAGTGATGGTCACTTCCAGCTCGGCCAGTTGGGCAGCACGGCTTTCAGCCGATGCCTTACGGTCTGCAGCGGCTTTTTCCAGCTCAGCGCGACGCTCTTCGAACGCAGCCAGGTTGGCAGCGGTCGCAGCGGTGGCTTTGCCGAAAGGCAGCAGGTAGTTACGACCGTAGCCGGCCTTAACGTTTACTTTGTCGCCCAGGTTGCCCAGGTTGGCGATTTTTTCCAGAAGGATCAGTTGCATGTGAAAATCCTCTAACTTTTAACCTTCACCGTTCGCGCTGTCGGCGTCTTTCGGCGCCATACGACCGCGAAAATCAATCAGGCTGTCGACGATGGCCAGGACCACCAGCAACGGATAGATCAGCTGCATGAACAGCAACAACGTGACGTACAACCCCACCAGCCAGAACCTGGCCAGCCGCTTTTGCGCCACCAGCCCGTGAATCAGGGCCAGCGCGGCAAAGACCAGCGGTACACTGCACAACGGCGTGAGCATCGCCATCTGCGGACCGAAGTTCGGCCCCAGAAGCATGCCCGCCAACAGCAACATCGCCAGCCCAAGCGGGAAACGGATGGCGCGAAACTCGCGACCAAAACCACCCGGGTTGTACAACAACGCCTGCCAGTAGCGCCCGATAACCAGGCTCAGCACACTGACGATCTGCAACAAGGCCGCAATCAGTCCGGTCAGGACGGGGGCGATCAGGGACGCGAAACGCGCCTGCTCTTCTACCGACATCTGTTGGTAGAGATCACCGAGCGCTTCGGGCAGGATTTTTATCAAAGCCTGCGACAGCATCTCGATCTGGGGTTCGAAAGCCACCCCGAGCACCACTGAAAACACCACGCCTGTCGCTATGCTGACCAGCAGCACGCGGTTCCAGGATTCGCTGGCGCGCAACACCAACGCCAGCGCCGAAGTCCCCAGCAGCACCATGACGGCACGCGGGTCAGCGGCATACAACCACCAGAGCAAGGCCGGCAGCAGTCCCAGAGCAAGAACGCCCAAGGCGTCCCTCAATCCGCGCCGCAGGAGTACAAGACCCACCGCGGCAGCACCCAACCAATACAACAACGGCAATGCCGCACATCCAGCCACTACCAGAGTGGCCTGCACACGTCCCCGCATGATGAAGTCAGCTAAGGCGCGCATGCATTCAATCCCTTACTACTTGTCGACTGCCCGGTCTCAGCGGCCGTGGCTGTCGGTGTAGGCCAGCAGGGCCAGGAAGCGGGCGCGCTTGATAGCGGTGGCCAGCTGACGCTGATAACGAGCTTTGGTACCGGTGATACGGCTTGGAACGATTTTGCCGGTCTCGGATACGTAGGCTTTCAGAGTGTTGAGATCTTTGTAATCGATCTCTTTCACGTCTTCAGCGGTGAAGCGGCAGAATTTACGACGACGGAAGAAACGTGCCATGTGATTGGCTCCTTAAAAGGTCCGTGGATTACTCGTCAGCGTTATCGCTGTTGTCGCTGTCGCTATCGCTGTCATCGCCATCGGCGCTGTCAGAGTGCTCAGGACGGTCGCGACGCTCACGGCGCTCACTGCGGTTTTCTTCAGCCTTGAGCATCTCGGATTGGCCGGTGACGGCTTCTTCGCGACGGATGACCAGGTTACGGATCACTGCATCGTTGTAGCGGAAGTTGTCTTCCAGCTCGGCCAGGGCCTTGCCAGTGCACTCAACGTTCAGCATCACGTAGTGAGCCTTGTGAACATTGTTGATTGCGTAGGCCAGTTGACGACGGCCCCAATCTTCCAGACGGTGGATTTTGCCGCCGTCTTCTTCGATCAGCTTGGTGTAACGCTCAACCATGCCGCCGACTTGCTCGCTTTGATCCGGGTGGACCAAAAAGATGATTTCGTAATGACGCATGAATGCTCCTTACGGGTTGTAGCCTGCCGCTCAAAAACGGTCAGACAAGGAGTGAATGACACTTATGGACTTGAGGACGCTAGACACATAAGTGCCTGCCATCACAGCAAGGGGCGCAATTGTAGAGAAGGGCCGAGGGCGGCGCAAGGCAATTGGTGATTATTTGAACAGCGCCGTTCCTGACCCTACACAAAACACTGTGGGAGCGAGCTTGCTCGCGATAGAGGCGTGTCAGTCGACATTTGCGTCACTGATACACCGTCATCGCGAGCAAGCTCGCTCCCACATTTTGACCGCGCCTGGATTAAGGCTTCTTGGCGGCAGCCTTGGCGCCACGCTGGCGCAGGGCCTCGAACAGGCAGACGCCGGTGGCGACCGAGACGTTGAGGCTGCTGACACTGCCGGCCATCGGCAGCTTGACCAGGTAATCGCAATGCTCGCGGGTCAGGCGGCGCATGCCCTTGCCTTCGGCGCCCATGATCAGGATGGTCGGGCCGGTCAGGTCCTGGTCATAAATGCTGACCTCGGCCTCGCCCGCCGTGCCGACAACCCACAAGCCGCGCTGCTGGAGTTTCTCCAGGGTGCGCGCCAGGTTGGTCACCGCCACCAACGGAATGACTTCCGCCGCGCCGCAGGCAACTTTGCGCACCACGGGCGTCAAGGTTGCCGACTTGTCCTTGGGCACGATCACCGCCAGCGCACCGGCGGCATCCGCCGAACGCAGGCAGGCGCCAAGGTTATGAGGGTCGGTCACGCCGTCCAGCACCAGCAGCAGGGGAGCGCCTTCAGTGCGATCCAGGAGCTCGTCGAGCATCGCTTCGCCCCAGACCTGGCTCGGACTGACCTCGGCCACGACACCCTGGTGCACGCCTTCGACCCAGGCATCCATTTCGCGTCGCTCGGCCTGGCCGACCGCAACGCGGTTTTCGCCAGCCAGCTCAACCAGGGTCTGGACGCGCGGATCGCTACGCCCTTCCGCCAGCCAGATCTGCTTGACCCGCTTGGGGTGATGACGCAGCAACGCTTCCACGGCGTGCACGCCGTAGATTTTTTCCAACTGACTCATGACTTGGCCTTGGGTTTACGCGCCCCGCCGCTCTTGGCTGGGGCCGAGCCCGCTTTCGGCGGGCCCTTACGGTGTTTGCTAGGCTTGCTGGCCGCCTTGTCCGGGGCCGACCGTCCGGCCTTGCTCCCGGATGCAGCTTTACCACCATTCTTGGCTTCGGCCAGCAACGCCTGTTTCATTTCACGGCTTTTGCGCAACTCGGCGTTCTTCGCCGCAGCATCGCTTGGCCGATAGGCTTCGACAGCTTTTTCCTTGGCCGGACCACGACGCCCCGACCGGGACGACGAAGCAGGCTCCTCGGACTTGCCGGCAGGCGCTGTGGTTTCGGCACCACGCTTCTTGCGACCGATCGGCGCGCTGATGGTTTTTTCCGCCATCTCGAAGTCGATCTTGCGCTCGTCGAGGTCGACACGCATCACCCGCACTTCGACGGTATCGCCAAGGCGGAAGCTGCGCCCGGTGCGCTCGCCCGCCAGGCGGTGATGCACAGGATCGAAGTGGTAGTAATCGCCCGGCAGCGCGGTGACATGCACCAGGCCTTCGACGTAGATGTCAGTCAGCTCGACGAACAGGCCAAAACCAGTCACGGCGGTAATCACGCCAGGGAACGACTCACCGACGCGATCCTTCATGTATTCGCACTTGAGCCAGTTCACCACGTCGCGAGTCGCTTCGTCGGCACGTCGCTCGCTCATCGAGCATTGCTCGCCGAGCTGCTCCAGGGCGGCCTCGTCGTACGGATAGATACGCGCCTTCGGAATGGTCATCGCACCGGCACGCTTGACGTGCGGGGTGTTCATCTTCGAGTGGATCACGCTGCGGATGGCCCGGTGCGTGAGCAGGTCGGGGTAGCGACGGATCGGCGACGTAAAGTGGGTGTAGGCCTCGTAATTCAGGCCGAAGTGACCCTGGTTATCGGCGCTGTACACCGCCTGGCTCAACGAGCGCAGCATCACGGTCTGGATCAGGTGGAAATCCGGACGATCCTTGATGCTCGCCAGCAGAGCCTGGTAATCCTTCGGCGATGGACCTTCCTTGCCTTTGTGAAGGGACAAGCCCAGCTCACCGAGGAACGCCCGCAGTTTTTCCAGGCGCTCTGGCGGCGGACCGTCGTGAACCCGGTACAACGCAGGGATTTCATGCTTCTTGAGGAATTCCGCCGTGGCAACGTTGGCCGCCAGCATGCACTCCTCGATCAGCTTGTGCGCATCGTTGCGCACGGTCGGCCGGATTTCGGCGATCTTGCGCTCGGTGCCGAAGATGATCCGGGTTTCCTGGGTTTCGAAGTCGATCGCGCCGCGCACGTGGCGCGCCGCCAGCAGAACCTTGTACAGCGAGTAGAGCTGCTTGAGGTGCGGCACGACGTCGGTGTACTCGCCACGCAGCTTGCGCGACTCGGCCAGCTTCGGCGTTTCCAGCATCGCGCTGACCTTGTTGTAGGTCAGGCGGGCGTGGGAATGAATCACGGCTTCATAGAAGCAGTAGTCAGTCATCTCGCCGGCCTTGGAGATGGTCATCTCGCAGACCATGGCCAGGCGGTCGACATGGGGGTTGAGCGAGCACAGGCCGTTGGACAGTTGCTCAGGCAACATCGGCACGACGCGCTCGGGGAAGTACACCGAGTTGCCGCGAACCTGGGCTTCGGCATCCAGCGCCGAACCGAGCTTCACATAACTGGAAACGTCGGCAATCGCCACGTACAACTTCCAGCCGCCCGAGAACAGGCGCAACTTGCCGGGCCGGGCTTCGCAGTAGACCGCATCGTCGAAGTCACGGGCGTCTTCACCGTCGATGGTGACGAACGGCAGGTGGCGCAGGTCGATGCGCTTCTCTTTGTCTTTCTCTTCGACTTCCGGCTTGAGCTTGGCGGCTTCTTTCAAGACCGCTTCAGGCCAGACGTGAGGAATGTCGTAGGTGCGCAGGGCAACGTCGATTTCCATGCCCGGCGCCATGTAGTTGCCGACCACTTCCACCACATCGCCTTGCGGCTGGAAGCGCGGGGTTGGCCAGTGGGTGATCTTCACTTCGACGAACTGACCGATCTGCGCGTTGGCATTACGGCCTGGCGTGACCAGCACTTCTTGCTGGATCTTCGGGTTGTCGGCAACGACGAAACCGATGCCACCTTCCTCGAAATAGCGCCCCACGATGGTTTCGTGGGCACGGGAAACCACTTCGACGATCACGCCTTCACGACGCCCGCGTCGGTCCAGGCCGGAAACCCGGGCCAGCGCACGGTCGCCATCGAACACCAGGCGCATCTGCGCCGGGCTCATGAACAGATCGTCGCTGCCATCGTCCGGAATCAGGAAACCGAAGCCGTCGCGGTGGCCGGCGATGCGGCCCAGGATCAGATCGAGCTTGTCGACCGGGGCATAGGTGCCACGCCGGGTGTAGATCAGTTGAGCATCGCGCTCCATGGCACGCAGGCGGCGGCGCAGGGCTTCGAGCTGGTCCTCGGTGGTCAGGCCGAACTCTTCGACCAACTGCTCACGGCTAGCAGGCGAACCCCGATCGGCGAGATGCGCCAGGATCAGTTCGCGGCTAGGAATAGGGTTTTCATATTTTTCCGCTTCACGAGCGGCCTCGGGATCGAGGGACTGCCAATCGGCCATTAGAGAGTTTTCACCTTGTCTATATGCGGGTTAGTTTGGCATAGGCGTAATGAAACGGGAAATTTCAAGCATCAGATGCCTTTTCTAAAGTCTTTCGACACGCCTTTGAAGCCCCTGATTGCACCGCTCGTGAAATTTAGCGTTTTTTTTGCGCCCGGGGGTTTACAGTTAAAAACACGCTCCGTATAGTGCGCGCCATCGACGACGTAGACACGTTGCCGATATTGCCCAGATGGTGAAATTGGTAGACACGCCAGCTTCAGGTGCTGGTGACCGCAAGGTCGTGGAAGTTCGAGTCTTCTTCTGGGCACCAATTCAAGCTTCAAGGTTATACGCCTTGAACCTCACAAAAACCCGCGAAAGCGGGTTTTTGCATTTCTGCCCCTGCAAATGCGTTTCAGCAATTACTAAAACAAAAACAGGGGTTTACAGATCAAAGCGCGCTCCGTATAGTGCGCCCCATCAACAGCGGCAACGCTGAAGATGCTGCCCAGATGGTGAAATTGGTAGACACGCCAGCTTCAGGTGCTGGTGACCGCAAGGTCGTGGAAGTTCGAGTCTTCTTCTGGGCACCAATTCAAGCTTCAAGGTTATACGCCTTGAACCTCACAAAAACCCGCGAAAGCGGGTTTTTGCGTTTCCGGGTTTAATACTCCCTCCGTGGCGAGGGAGCTTGCTCCCGCTGGAGGGCGAAGCCCTCCCCGGCCATCTGCCAGACAAGCCCAACTCCCCACTTATCGTCAAGACGCACATGAGAAACAATATCGTTTATCATTGTTACAAGTTTTTGCTACACGACAGTGAGGAACCCCGCGAATGATGTTTCGATCCACCCTGCGCCGCGCCCTGACCTTCACCCTGCTCGGCCTGACCCTCGCAACGCCCCTCACCCAAGCCGCCGACAAAGTGGAACTGACACTCTATAACGGCCAACACAAAGAAGTCGGCGACGAACTCGCCAAGGCCTTCGAGGCCAAGACCGGCATTCACGTCAACGTGCGCAAGGGCAGCAGCAACCAGCTCGCCAGCCAAGTCGTCGAAGAAGGCGACCGCTCCCCCGCCGATGTGATCTACACCGAAGAGTCGCCGCCGCTGAACAAGCTCGGCGAACAAGGCCTGCTGGCAAAGATCGATGATGCAACCCTCAATGTGCTTCCCAAAGACTACGTCGCCAACAACGGCACCTGGATGGGTGTGACCGCTCGCGTTCGCGTGGTCGCCTACAACCCCAAGCTGGTCGATGAAAAGGACCTGCCGAAAACCGTCCTCGATTTCGCCCAGCCACAATGGCAAGGCAAGGTCGGCTTCGTACCGACCAGCGGCGCGTTCCAGGAGCAAGCGGTAGCGATCATCAAATTGCACGGCAAGGAAGCCGCCGAAGAATGGCTCACCGGGCTACGCGCCTTCGGCAAGGTCTACAGCAACAACATGGTCGCCCTCAAAGCCGTGGAGAACGGCGAAGTGGCGACGGTCCTGGTGAACAATTACTACTGGTTCGCCCTGCAGCGGGAAAAGGGACAGCTCGATTCCAGACTGCATTACTTCACCGGCGGCGATGCCGGTGGCCTGGTCACCGTCTCCAGCGCCGCCGCACTGAAATCCAGCAAACACCCCAAGGAAGCCCAACAGTTGCTGGCCTACATGGCCAGCGAAGAAGGCCAGCGGGTGATTACCCAGACGTCGGCCGAATACCCGCTGCACAAGGGCATGACCTCGGACCGCGGCCTCAAGCCGTTCAATGAGCTGGAGCCACCGAACGTCACCCCGGCCGACCTCGGCAATGCCGAAGAAGCCTTGGAACTGGAACGTGAAGTCGGCCTGAACTGATGACGCCGTCGCCAAGTGCCTCTCCCGCAGCCGGGGCTTACGCTCCCCGGCGCAAGCGCCCTTCGATCGGGTTGCTGCTGCCAGTGCTGCTGCTCGTCCTGCTGAGCCTGCTGCCATTGGCCTACGTGGTTACAAAGGCATGGCAGGCAGGCTGGGCAGAGGCATTGCATTTGTTGTGGCGGCCTTATGTATTCGGCTTGCTGCGCAACACGCTGATGCTGATGACCGGCGTCACGTTGGCCTGCGGCATCATCGGTCTGTCCCTGGCCTGGCTGCTGGAGCGCAGCAACCTGCCGGGGCGGCGCGTCTGGGGCGTTATCCTGTGCCTGCCGTTCGCGGTGCCGGCGTTTATCAGCAGCTTCACCTGGGTTTCCCTGAGCGCTCAGTTCGAAGGGCTGGGCGGGGCAATCCTGGTGATGACACTGTCCAAATATCCGTTGATCTTTCTTCCCGTGGCGGCAACGCTGCGCAACCTCGACCCGTCCCTTGAAGAGTCCGCCCGCACCCTGGGCCACAACCGCTGGGGCGTGTTTTTTCGCGTCACCCTGCCCTTGCTCTGGCCTTCGCTGCTGGCCGGCTCCCTGCTGATTGCCCTGCACATGCTGGTGGAGTTCGGCGCGCTGTCGATCATCGGCCTGCAGACGTTTACCACAGCCATCTATCAACAGTTCGAACTGGAATTCAGCAACGCCAATGCCGCCATGCTGTCAGCGGTGTTGCTGGTGCTGTGCATGGCGCTGTTGTGGCTGGAACTGCGAGTACGCGGCAAGGGCCGCCATGTGCGCACCGGCCAAGGCGCGGCGCGCCAGGCCGGACAGGTACGGCTCGGCCCATGGACGCTTCTTGGGCAACTGTATTGCCTGGCCCTTGCGGTCATCGGCAGCGGAATTCCGCTGGGGATGTTGGCGTATTGGCTGGCAGTGGGTACGTCCGCCGCGTTTCCTGCGAGCGAAATTGGCGAAGCGTTATTGTCGTCCCTGGCACTTTCGCTGGGCGGCGCCGCGCTCTGCCTTGTGCTGGCCGTGCCGGTCGGCCTGCTGGTAGTGCGCCACAAGGGGCGGCTGGCGATATGGGCCGAACGCCTGCCTTACCTGCTGCATGCGCTGCCCGGATTGGTGATCGCCCTGAGCCTGGTGTATTTCGCCCTGCACTACGTGCCGGCGCTGTACCAGACTTCAGGCCTGCTGTTGATTGCCTATGCGCTGCTGTTCCTGCCACTGGCCCAGGCCCCGGTACGTACCGCGCTGAACAAGGCCGCGCCGCAGCTGGAAGAAGCGGCGCGCACGCTGGGAGCGTCGTCGTTCAGCGCGTTTTGCCGCGTGACCCTGCCGATCATCTTCCCGGCGCTGGGCGCGGCGTTCGCGTTGGTGTTCCTGGATGCGATGAAGGAATTGACCGCCACGCTGTTGCTGAGCCCGACCGGGCTCAATACGTTGGCGACAGCGGTCTGGGCACATACGTCGAATGTGGAGTTCGCGGCGGCAGCGCCGTATGCGGCGCTGTTGATCGTGGTGTCGGGGTTGCCGGTGTATTTACTGACGACGCGAATGTATCTGAGCCGCTGAGAGAGCTTTCGCGAGCAGGCTCGCGAAGAGACAGCCATTGAATCTCGAATCAGGCCCTGAACTGCCCCAGGCTAGCCTTCAACTGCGCCGCCAGATTATCCAACACCTTGCCACTGGCCGTCGTCTCAACCACCGCCTGGGCAGCTTTCTCGGCTTGGGCATGAATGGTCTCGACCCGACCACGCACCGCTTGCGCACCCTGGGCCTGATGCGCCGCTGCCTGGGTCGCCAGACCGATGGCCGCATGCACCTGCTCGACCGACGCCTGCACCGACTGCTGCAGCCGCGCACTGTCACGCAATACCGACAGCCCCTCACTGGCCTGGCGCCCGGCCTGGCCAATCGCAGCCACTGCCTCCCGAGCCCCCTGCTGCAAGGCTACGATATGGGCCTGAATGTCGCCGGTTGAACTCTGGGTCTTGCTCGCCAGCGCCCTCACCTCATCCGCCACTACCGCAAACCCGCGCCCGGTCTCCCCGGCACGCGCTGCCTCGATGGCCGCATTCAAGGCCAGCAGGTTGGTTTGCTCGGCGATGCCGTGGATCACCGTCAGCACCACTTCGATCTGCTCGCTCTGCTGGGCCAGTCGCTCGATGACCTTCGCCCCCGTGTCCACCTGCCCGGCCAGCGCCTCGATCAAACTGCCGACCTTGGCCGACGTTCGAGTGGTTTCATCAGTGGCCTGACGGATCTCCACGACCTGCTGCAAGGCCGCCTGCATCGCCTGGCTTTCCGACTGCGCCTCATCGGCCATCTGCGACAGGGCACGCAGGCTCTCGGCCACTTCATCGCGCTGCATGCCGGCCGCCGCGTCGGCACCGGAGTTGCGCAAGGTCATCGCGCCAATTTCCTGACCAGTACGCTGGGCCACGTCCCCCGCCTCGCGCACGATGGGTTGCAACTTATCCACAAAGCGATTGACCGCCGAGGCCATGTCGCCGATTTCGTCCTTGCTGTTGATCTGCACGCGCTTGGTCAAATCGCCCTCGCCCGCCGCCAGGTCGTTCATCGCAGCGATCAACAGCTTCAAGCGATTGACCACCCGACGCCCCAGCACCACGGCCAGCAACACCAACACGCCCAACCCCACCAGCGCCAGGCCCAGGCCGATGCGCCAGCGCAACGTCCCCGCAGCCTCCTGCACGGTCGCAGCGGTATTGGTCTGCATTTCGGTGGCGGTGGCCTGCGCCGAGCCCAGCCGGCCGCGCATCGCGGCGGCGCTGTCGGCAGCCGCGCCCTTCAGGCTGTCGCCCACCAGTTGATCGCTGCTGGCAATCAACGCGGAGAAACGCTGGTCCAGCGCCTTCAGGTCGGTTTCCACCGAAGCAGTGGAAACGCCCATCAGCACCTTGCCGATTTCCACCCCATTGGGGTTGATCGAGGCTTCGAGGTAAAAAACCGATGGATCGTTCTTCGCCGCGTCCAGCACTTTGTCCAGTGCCCGTTCGCCCTTGCCCTTTTCCAACAGGGCCTTGTTGATCGGATTTTCCCGGTTCAGATAACGGGTCAGGTGTTCCCCAGCGGCGTCGTCGTAGATGACAAACAGCACATTGGGATTACGCTGGGCCCGACGGGCGAATTCAGACAAGGTCGGCACGTCACTGTCCCACATGGCGCGAGGCGCGACCGAGGCCAGAAGCTGCGCCATATCATTGGCGGAATCACGCAAGTCTTTTTCCAGGGTCGCACGCAGTTGGGCCTGTTCCTCCTTCAGACGGGAGGACAAACCGGCCGTCAATCGCTGGCGGGTGCTGGCGGACAAACTGTCCAGGCTCGACGTGACTTCGCGCCCAGCCTGCTCCAACTCACCAGCCAGCTTCTGGCTGTCGGCGCCCAGGCGCGCGCCCAGATCGGACTCCAACGCCGTGACCGTGCTTCGGGTCAGCGCAACCGCAACCAGTACTTGCACCAAAAGGGCGATACCGAGCGTAACGAACACAGGCCGCAACAAACGGCTTTGTAACAGTGAGAGAACGGCCGACACTTGAAATCCCTCTACCAAACGCCATTAATTTGATGGCACTCGTGAAAGCGGTGCCTTATTGGTGAGGCATAGCAAGTGTCGTGCCGTCGACCAGACAGAAACGACAAAGGGCTCCCTAAGGAGCCCTTTGTTTTTTACATCAACGACTTATCAGCCAAACGGATGACGCAGGACGATGGTTTCGTTGCGGTCCGGCCCCGTCGAAATAATGTCGATCGGCGCACCGACCAACTCTTCGACGCGCTTGATGTAGTTGCGCGCGGCCAACGGCAGCTCTTCCAGGGTCTTGGCGCCCACGGTCGACTCGGTCCAGCCTGGCATCTGCTCGTACACCGGCTCCAGGCCGATGTAGCTGTCGGCGTCGGTCGGTGCGTCGATGACGGCGCCGTCCTGGTTCTTGTAGCCCACGCAGATATTGATGGTTTCCAGGCCGTCCAGCACGTCCAGCTTGGTCAGGCACAGGCCCGAGATGCTGTTGACGTCGATGGCGCGACGCAGGATCACGGCGTCGAACCAGCCGCAACGACGGGCACGGCCGGTGGTAGCACCGAACTCGTGGCCGCGCTTGGCCAGGAAGGCACCGACGTCGTCGAACAACTCAGTCGGGAACGGACCCGAGCCGACGCGGGTGGTGTAGGCCTTGGTGATACCCAGGATGTAGTCCAGGTACATTGGGCCAAAGCCCGAACCGGTGGCGATACCGCCCGCAGTGGTGTTGGAGCTGGTGACGTACGGGTAGGTGCCGTGGTCGATGTCCAGCAGCGAACCCTGGGCGCCTTCGAACATGATGTCCTTGCCGGCGCGGCGCAGCTCGTGCAGCTCGGCAGTGACGTCGAGCATCATCGGCTTGAGCAGCTCGGCGTATTCCATGCACTCATCCAGGGTCTTCTGGAAGTCGATGGCCGGCTCTTTGTAGTAATTGACCAGGACAAAGTTGTGGTAGTCCAGCAACTCGCCCAGCTTGGCGGCGAAACGCTCACGGTGGAACAGGTCACCGATACGCAGGCCGCGACGGGCCACCTTGTCTTCGTAGGCCGGGCCGATGCCGCGACCGGTGGTGCCGATCTTCAGCTCGCCGCGGGCCTTTTCACGGGCCTGGTCCAGCGCCACGTGATAGGACAGGATCAGCGGGCAGGACGGGCTGATACGCAGGCGCTCGCGCACCGGTACGCCTTTCTCTTCCAGCTTGATGATTTCCCGCAGCAGGGCGTCGGGCGCCACCACCACACCGTTGCCGATCAGGCATTGCACGCCTTCGCGCAGCACGCCAGATGGAATCAGGTGCAGGACGGTTTTTTCACCGTCGATCACCAGGGTGTGACCGGCGTTGTGGCCACCTTGGTAGCGCACTACGGCGGCAGCATGTTCGGTCAGCAGATCGACGATCTTGCCTTTGCCCTCATCACCCCATTGGGTGCCCAGGACTACGACATTCTTACCCATAACACTTGTCCTCATTCGCGCAAACTTGGTGCCGGCTCCAGGCCGGCAGGAAAACTCAAGAAGCCAGCGGCAATACTTGCCAAAGCCCGTTCTGCTGAATCAATTGCCGGTCGCAGTCCGCTTCACGGGCGGCGGCCAAAGGTTGTCCAGGCAAGGCCTGGACGACACGCTGACCCTCACTGCGCAACTGGCAGACCGCCTGCCAGAGTGCCGCATCCGTACTGTCAGGCATCCAGATACCGCCAGACGGTAGCTCGACTTCAGCACGCCCCAGGGTCACCAGGGTTTTCAAATCGGTGGAAAAACCGGTCGCCGGACGAGCGCGACCGAAGTCAGCGCCGATGTCGTCGTAGCGACCGCCCTGGGCGATGGACTGGCCAACACCCGGGACGAACACCGCGAACACCACGCCGGTGTGGTAGTGATAACCGCGCAGCTCGCCCAGGTCGAAATACAGCGGCAATTCCGGGAAACGCACCGACAGGCGCTCGGCAATCGCCAACAGATCGTCCAGCGCCGCCAACACCGGGGCCGGCGCGCCGGCCAGGCGCTCGCGGGCAGCGTCCAGCACTTCACGGCCACCACAGAGATCCACCAACGCCCGCAACATGCCAGACAGATCGCTCGGCAGGCCTTCGGTCAGGCTGATGACTTCATCGATGGCCTTGCGCTGCAAGGCGTCGAACAACCGTTGCTCCACTTCACCGGACAAACCGGCCGCACGGGCGAGGCCACGGTAGATACCGACATGGCCAAGGTCCATGTGGACATCCGGCACATCAGCCAGTTGCAGCATGGCCAGCATCAGGCTGATGACTTCAACGTCGCTGCTTGGGCTGGCATCGCCGTACAGTTCGGCACCCAGCTGAATCGGGCTGCGCGAGGATGACAAGGCGCGCGGCTGGGCATGCAGGACGCTGCCGGCGTAGCACAGGCGGCTCGGGCCTTCGCGACGCAGGGTGTGGGCGTCGATGCGCGCCACTTGAGGCGTGATGTCAGCCCGAAAGCCCATCTGCCGCCCCGATTGCGGGTCGATGACCTTGAAGGTGCGCAGATCCAGGTCCTGGCCCGCACCGGTCAGCAGGGATTCCAGGTACTCGATATGCGGGGTCACGACGAACTCGTAACCCCAGCTCTGGAACAGATCCAACACCTGCCGACGCGCTACTTCGATACGCGCGGCTTCCGGTGGCAGTACTTCTTCGATGCCATCTGGCAGCAGCCAGCGGTCTACCGTTGCCATTACGCCATTCCCCTATGGTCCGGGCGGCCAGCTTTCGGGCTGGCCTTGAGTGAAGCAGAAAATGCCCGCGTCATGCGAAAAACCGCAAACAACGCGCAAGGGCGACGTGACGAATGGCCCTGGATCGGCCTCGCCAAGCACTTTCCTCGAAAAACCTGTCGGGTCGTTCAACCCGACGCCTGCACCGCATAAACCACAATCGAACGCGCAGACGCAAAAAAGCCGGGAATTTCCCGGCTGCCGCATCATACACACGTTTTCCCAAAGGATCACCCCGCCCGACGTTTTAGCCGCCGGGCGGAGTGCTTCAGGTCAACGTCGTATCAAGGCTTGGCCTTTTCCAGGTAGTGGAAAAAGTCGCTGCTTGGGTCCAGGACCATGACGTCGGATTTGTTCGCAAAGCTTTCACGGTAGGCGCGCAGGCTACGGTAGAACCCGTAGAACTCCTGATCCTGGCCGTACGCCTTGGCGTAGATCGCCGCGGCCTGGGCATCACCATCACCGCGGACCTCTTCCGATTCACGGTAGGCTTCGGCCAGCAGCACGCGGCGTTGACGGTCGGCGTCGGCACGGATGCCTTCGGCCAGCTCGTTACCCTTGGCGCGGTGCTCGCGGGCTTCACGCTCGCGCTCGGTGCTCATGCGTTCGAACACGCTGCGGTTCACTTCCTTCGGCAGGTCGATGGCCTTGACCCGGACATCGACCACTTCGATACCCAGCTCTTTTTCCGCCATTGCGTTCAGCGAACGGGTGATGTCGGCCATGAGCGCATCACGCTCGCCGGACACCACTTCATGCAAGGTACGCTTACCGAACTGGTCACGCAGGCCCGACTCCAGGCGACGGGACAGGCGTTCGTCGGCGATCTGCTTGAGGCCGGAAGTCGCGGTGTAGAAGCGCTCGGCATCCTTCACGCGCCACTTGGCGTAGGCATCGACCATCACGGCTTTCTTTTCCAGCGTCAGGAAGCGTTGCGTCGGTGCATCGAGGGTCATCAGGCGGCCGTCGAACTTGCGCACCTTGTTGACGTACGGCACCTTCACATGCAGCCCTGGCTGGACATCAGCCTGGACCACGCGACCGAATTGCAGCAACACCGCACGCTCGGTCTGAGCCACGATGTAGAAGCAGTTCCAGGCAGCGATCGCCACGACGACACCGACAATAAGGGCGATCAGCGATTTATTGCTCATCAGCGACTCTCCCTGGTACGTGCTTGCTGTTGCTGCAGATCCGCCGCCGCACGGGCATTGGCTTCATTGCTCGCGGCTGCCGCGCTGGTGGGTGGCGTACCGGTATTGCGGCTGCCCTCGACCATCTTGTCCAGCGGCAGGTACAGCAGATTGCTCTGGCCGTTCTTGTTGCCGGTCACGAGGACCTTGCTGGTGTTGCTGAAGACTTCCTGCATGGTGTCCAGGTACAGACGCTGACGGGTCACTTCAGGGGCCTTGCGATACTCGGCCACCAGCTTGGTGAAGCGATCAGCCTCACCCTTCGCACGGGAAACCACTTCGTCGCGATAACCGTTGGCATCCTCGATGATGCGCTGGGCCTGGCCACGGGCTTCCGGCACGACGCCGTTGGCATAGGTTTCGGCCTGGTTGCGCGAACGCTGTTCGTCTTCACGGGCGCGGATCACGTCGTCGAAGGCTTCCTGTACTTCGCGCGGTGCCGCTGCGCTCTGGACGTTGACCTGGGTGACGGTGATACCGGTGCGATAGGTATCGAGGAAGCGCTGCAGGCGTTCCTTGATTTCGCTGGCCATCAGCTCACGGCCTTCGGTCAGCACCTGGTCCATGGCAGTGGAGCCCACCACATGGCGCAAGGCACTTTCAGTCGCGTGTTGCAGGCTGATTTCCGGCTGGTCGACGTTCAGCACGAAGTCCTGCAGGTTGGTGATCTTGTACTGCACGGTCAGCGGCACTTCGACGATGTTCTCGTCTTCGGTCAGCATCTGGCCCTGCTTGGTGTAGGCACGCTCACGCGTGACGTTCTCCATGTACTTCTGGTCGATCGGCGGGAAATAGATGTTCAGGCCCGGGCCGACGGTTTCGTAGTATTTGCCGAAGCGCAGCACAACGGCCTGCTCCTGCTCGTCCACGACATAAACCGCACTGTACAGCCAGACAGCCGCGAGCACGACAAGACCGATGCCGAGCAGGCCGAAACCGCCGCCCTTGCCCGGACGGCTGCCGCCATCGTCACCGCGTTTCTTACCACCACCGAACAAACCGTTCAGGCTTTCCTGCAGCTTGCGGAAGGCCTCGTCGAGATCCGGTGGTCCCTTGCGGTCGCCGTTGTTACGACGCTTGCCGCCCCAGGGATCCTGGTTATTCGAGTTGCCACCCGGCTCATTCCAAGCCATAGCGCTCTCCATCTGATAAAGCAAAGACGCACCCACGGCGCGCCGGCCAATGCTACAGAATGCCTGACACAGCTTTCTCAGGCTTTTATTGCAAAGTGTGTTGCTCGATGAATTCCATCGGTTGCAGCCCTTCACGACTGACCAGTCGGTTCAGTTCCGACCGTGGCAGGCGAACGGCAAGCAGGCAAGCGCCTTCTTCGTCGTGTTCTTCTTTCTGTACCGCACCCAGCTCGAAAAACTGCGCACGCAGCCGGGCAAAACGCTGCGGCAGCTTCAGGGTGCCAACAAACAGGTCATCGCCCAGCAGCTCCGCCACGGCCTGCTTGAGCAGGTCCAGGCCGCTGCCATCGCGGGCCGAGAGCCAGACCCGTTGCGGCTTGCCATCGGCATCGCGCTGGATCTGCGGCTCGACCCCTTCGAGCAAATCGAGTTTGTTGTATACCTCGAGGATCGGCAAGTCCTGGGCCCCGATCTCGCCCAGCACCACCATGACCTGCTCGATCTGCAGCATCCGATCCGGTTCGGCGGCATCGATCACATGCAACAGCAGGTCGGAGTTGCTCGACTCTTCGAGCGTAGCTCGGAAAGCCTCGACCAGCTTGTGTGGCAAATGCCGGATGAAACCCACGGTATCGGCCAGCACGATCGGCCCGAGGTCGTTCAGCTCGAGCCGGCGCAGGGTCGGGTCGAGGGTGGCGAACAATTGGTCGGCGGCGTACACGTCGGATTGGGTGACGTTGTTGAACAGGGTCGATTTGCCGGCGTTGGTATAACCCACCAGTGAAACCGTCGGGATGTCGGCGCGCTTGCGGCCGCGTCGCGACTGCTCGCGCTGGCTGCGGACCTTCTCCAAGCGCCCCTTGATCTGGCGCAGGCGAACCCGCAGCAGACGCCGGTCGGTTTCCAGCTGGGTTTCACCCGGGCCGCGCAGGCCGATACCGCCCTTCTGCCGCTCAAGGTGAGTCCAGCCGCGAACCAGCCTCGTGCTCATGTGTTCAAGCTGGGCCAATTCGACCTGTAGCTTGCCTTCATGGGTACGGGCACGTTGGGCGAAGATATCGAGAATCAGCCCGGTGCGGTCGATCACGCGACACTCGAAGACGCGCTCGAGGTTGCGTTCCTGGCTGGGCGTAAGGATGTGGTTGAAGATCACCAGATCGATATGCTCGGCCTTGACCAGGTCGCGCAATTCCTCGACCTTGCCGCTGCCGATCAGGAATTTGGCGGTTGGCCGATGACGCGGCACGTTGAAAAACGCGACGGTCTCGGCGCCGGCCGAAATTGCCAATTCCTGAAACTCCTGCGGATCTTCGCGCGCCTCAGGGTCCTGTCCTTCCAAGTGAACGAGAATAGTCCGCTCACCACCACTGTGGCGCTCAAAGAACAAAGGAGGCTCCTATCAGGCGTTACCCGGTTCAGCGTCACCGCCTTCGGATTCGGTTGCGCTAGGCAGACGAATCGGACGAACCGGCACCACTGTCGAGATAGCGTGCTTGTAGACCATTTGGCTGACGGTATTTTTCAGCAGGATGACGAATTGGTCGAAAGACTCGATCGTGCCTTGCAGTTTGATCCCGTTGACCAGATAGATGGACACCCCAACTTTCTCTTTACGTAAAGTGTTCAAGTAAGGGTCTTGTAGCGAATGCCCTTTTGACATGTGCCGCACTCCTTTAAGGATCAATTATAAAATTCGGAATCAGATGACTTGGGCCGTCACACCCCCAAGGATAGACGGCAATTGCAAGGACTCAGCTCAATATGGAGATGGTCCCGAGGTATTTCAAGGCGCGTGGCAGATTGTCGCAATCAAGACTGTCGAGCCAATGCAGATCAGTCCAGCTGCGCAGCCAGGTGAACTGGCGCTTCGCCAATTGACGCGTGGCGATAATCCCCCGCTCGCGCATCTCGGCTGACGTCAGCTTGCCGTCCAGGTAGTCCCAGACTTGTCGATAACCCACCGCACGTATAGACGGCAACCCGGCATGCAGGTCACTTCGCTCACGCAGGGCTACGACCTCGTCTATGAATCCCTGTTCCAACATTAATGTGAATCTTTGTTCAATTCGCCGATGCAGCACTTGCCGGTCCGCCGGAGCGATGGCCAGATTCGCGACAGTATAGGGCAATTGTTGCAGTCCCGAAGCGGCTGCTTCAGTACTTTGCGCAGATTGTCGTTGCCGCAACGCCGTCATGCTCTGGCCGCTGACCCGATAAACCTCCAGGGCCCGGCTGAGTCGTTGCGGGTCGTTGGGGTGAATGCGCGCTGCGGACTCGGGGTCGATAGCCGCCAATTGCTCGTGAAGCGCTTGCCAGCCAAGGCGTGCAGCCTCTTCTTCGATCTGCGCGCGCACCTCGGGATCGGCCGCCGGCATGTCCGCCAACCCATCGACCAAGGCCTTGTAATACAGCATCGTGCCGCCCACCAGCAGCGGAATCTTGCCCCGCGCGGTGATCTCGGCCATGGCCTGGAGCGCGTCACGCCGAAAATCAGCCGCCGAATAGGCTTCGGCCGGGTCAAGGATATCGATCAGCCGATGAGGGAACTCAGCCAGCAGTTCTTTCGATGGCTTGGCGGTGCCGATGTCCATGCCGCGGTAGACCAGCGCCGAATCAACGCTGATCAACTCGCAGGGCAAGACCTTGGTCAGCTCGATGGCCAGGTCGGTCTTGCCGGCGGCCGTCGGCCCCATCAGGAAAATTGCGGGGGGCAACTGGCTCATCAACGACCGCGCAGGAACAGTTTGTCCAGGTCGTCCAGGCCCAGTTGGGTCCAGGTCGGCCGGCCATGGTTGCATTGACCGCTGCGTTCGGTGTTTTCCATATCCCGCAGCAGGCCGTTCATTTCCGGCAAGGCCAGGCGCCGGTTCGCGCGGATCGCACCGTGGCAAGCCATGGTGCCGAGCAACTCGTTCAAGTGCGCCTGGATCCGGTCGCTGGTGCCGTATTCCATCAGGTCTGCCAGCACGTCGCTGACCAGGCGATTGGCCTCGGCCTGCTTCAACAAGGCCGGGATCTGCCGGATCGCCAGGGTTTCCGGGCCCAAGCGCTGCAATTCAAAGCCCAGGCGCTGGAACCAGCTCACATGTTCTTCGGCGCAATCGGCTTCACGCTGGCTGACGGCCAGGGATTCGGGGACGAGCAGCGGCTGGCCGCTCAAGCCTTCGCTGGCCATGGCGATCTTCAATCGCTCGTACATGATCCGCTCGTGGGCGGCGTGCATGTCCACCAGGACCAGGCCTTGGGCGTTCTCGGAAAGGATGTAGATGCCCTTGAGCTGCGCCAGGGCATAACCCAGCGGCGGGATATCGCCCTGGCCGTCGGGCAACGCCGTCGCCGCGATTTCAGGCAACGGCTTGAAGAATTCGCGATACGCCGCCTGGGCCTCGGCCGCCGGCACATTCGACTGGGGACGCGGGGTGTATTGATATTGATAACCGCTGCTAGGCGCCGCTTCCGGCCGTATTGAAGCTCGGTTGGGGCTGAGGTTGCTCCAGCAGTGCATGGGCGGCCAGGCGCATTTCACCCTGGGGGCCGAATTCGCCAGCCTCCAGCCCGGTTGGGCGGACCATGCCGGCCACCGCCGCCGGGGCCGCCAACTGGTCTTCGGGGCGCACATCGCCCAAGGCACGGTGCAAGGTGCCATAGAGGAAATCGTGGACCATGCGCCCATCACGGAAACGTACTTCATGCTTGGTCGGGTGCACGTTGACGTCCACCACCGAAGGATCGACCTCGAAAAACAGCACGAAAGTCGGGTGCCGACCGTTGAACAGCACATCGCGATAAGCCTGGCGCACCGCGTGGGCCACCAGTTTGTCGCGCACCGCCCGGCCATTCACGTAGAAATACTGCAAGTCCGCCTGGCTGCGGGAGAACGTCGGCAAACCGACCCAACCCCACAGGTGCAGGCCATTGCGCTCCACCTCGATGGGCAACGCCTGCTCCAGGAACCCCGCGCCGCACACCGCCCCCACGCGCCGGGCGCGGGCCGCATCGTCCCGGGCTTCGTGCAGGCTGAGGATGGTCTTGCCGTTGTGGCGCAGATGGAAGGCCACATCAAAACGCGCCAGGGCCAGGCGTTTGATAACTTCTTGCAGGTGATCGAATTCGGTTTTCTCGGCCTTGAGAAATTTACGCCGGGCCGGAGTGTTGAAGAACAGGTCGCGCACTTCCACCGAAGTGCCCACCGGATGGGCGGCGGGCTGTACGTGCGAGGCCATGTCGCGGCCTTCGGTCTCGACCTGCCAGGCCTGGTCGGCGTCGCGGGTGCGGGACGTGAGTGTCAGGCGCGACACCGAGCTGATCGACGCCAGCGCCTCGCCACGAAACCCCAGGCTCATGACCCGTTCGAGGTCTTCCAGGTCACGGATCTTGCTGGTGGCGTGACGCGCCAGGGCCAAGGGCAGGTCGTCAGCCGGAATCCCGCGACCGTCGTCGCGCACCCGCAACAGCTTGACTCCGCCCTGCTCGACATCCACGTCGATGCGCTTGGCCCCGGAGTCGAGGCTGTTTTCCAGCAACTCCTTGATCACCGACGCCGGACGTTCGACCACCTCGCCGGCGGCGATCTGGTTTGCCAGCCGGGGGCTGAGCAACTCGATACGGGCGTTGCTGCCGTTCGCTTCGTCGCTCATTGCTTGACCGCCACTTCATTGCCCGGAATGGTCAGGGTCTGGCCAATCTTGAGCTCATCGCTCTTGAGATTGTTGGCGCTGCGCAAGGTGGCGGGCGACACCTGGTAGCGCACGGCGATCATCGCCAGGGTTTCGCCCGGACTGACCCGGTGGTCCCGCGGCCCCTGGGCGATCTTGCCCGAATCGCGCAGCCAGGCAATGTAGGTGCCCGGCGGTGGATTCTGCTGGAAGAACTGCCGCACGCCGCTGCTGATGGAGCGGGCCAAGGCCTGTTGGTGACTCGAAGACGACAGCTTCGAGGCTTCGTTGGCGTTGGAGATGAACCCGGTTTCCACCAGGATCGATGGGATATCCGGCGACTTCAGTACCATGAACCCGGCCTGCTCCACGCGTTGCTTGTGCAACGGTGTGACGCGGCCGATGTTGCTCAGGACTTTCTGGCCGACGTTCAGGCTGGACGTCAACGAGGCCGTCATCGACAGGTCGAGCAGGACACCGGCGAGCATCCGGTCCTTGTCGTCGAGGCTGACGTTGCCGGCACCGCCGATCAGGTCGGAACGGTTTTCGCTGTCGGCCAGCCAACGGGCAGTCTCGGAAGTCGCGCCACGGTCGGACAGGGCAAACACCGAGGCGCCGAACGCGGCGGCGGAAGGCGCGGCGTCGGCGTGAATGGAAACGAACAGGTCGGCGCCTTTCTTGCGGGCGATTTCGGTACGGCCGCGCAACGGGATGAAATAGTCCCCCGTGCGGGTCAATTCGGCGCGGAAGCCTTTCATGCCGTTGACCTGGCGCTGCAACTCACGGGCGATGGACAGCACCACGTCTTTTTCGCGCTGCCCACGCGAGCCCGAGGCGCCCGGGTCTTCGCCACCGTGGCCGGCGTCGATCACGACAATGATGTCGCGCTTGCCGGCCGGAGCCGGTGGCAGCTTGATCGCAGGCTCGGTCGGCGTCACCGGAACCGCAGGCACCGTGGCGACATTGGTCGGCGGCGGTGGAGGCGGCGCGGCGTCGGCCGGGTTGTCGAACAGATCGACCACCAGCCGGTTGCCGTACTGGGCGTTCGGGGCCAGGGTGAAGCTTTTGGGCGTCACGGCTTTTTTCAGGTCGATGACCACCCGCAGGTCGGTCGGCGTACGCTGGGCCGAGCGCATTGCGGTAATCGGCGTGTTGGCGGTGGGCACGTTCAGCGGTGCGCCCAGGGACGCACCGTTGATGTCGATCACCAGGCGATCCGGGGCGCTCAGGGTGAATACGCTGTGCTGAACCGGGCCTGTCAGGTCGAACACCAGCCGGGTATTGTCCGGCGCCCGCCACAGGCGAACGCTGTTGACCTTTGTCTCAGCCACAGCATCGACGGCCAGTGCCGTAAGCAACAGTCCTACGACAGCAACCACCGCGCGAAAGCGCATACCAAACCCCATCATCTAATTAGTTTTCCAAAGCCAAGGCGGCACACCACGACTCGCCACGCGAGCCTTGCGGTGTCAGTTTCAATGAACGCCCGCCGTTCTGCGCGCCAATGGTAATGGTCAGGTCGGGCTTTGGCAAAAAGCCTGCACCCTTCTGGGGCCATTCGATCAGGCACAAGGTGTCGTCCTCGAAATAGTCGCGGATGCCGAGGAACTCCAGCTCTTCGGGATCCACCAGTCGGTACAGGTCGAAATGGAAGGCCCGGACGTCGCCGATCTCGTAGGGCTCGACCAAGGTGAACGTAGGACTCTTGACCGAACCGACGTGTCCGAGGCCGCGAATGATGCCGCGGGACAGGGTGGTCTTCCCCGCGCCCAGGTCGCCTTCGAGGAAGATCAGGCCGTGGCCTGCGGTGATCTGCGCGATGCGGGCGCCAAATTGTGTCATGGCTTGTTCGTCCGCCACGTACAGGATTACTTCAGACACGGTGATTGCTCCTCCAACAACTGACGAATGGCCGGGATCAGATCGGTCGCCGCCAATCCTCGGCCCGCGCGACCGACCTGGACACCGGCATTGGCATGCAGCCAGACCGCCAGGCAGGCGGCTTCGAATCCTTCCATTCCCTGGGCCAGCAAGGCGCCGACCACCCCGGCGAGCACATCCCCCAGGCCGGCAGTGGCCATGGCCGGATGCCCCTCGCCGCAGACCGCCAGGCGGCCGTCCGGGCTGGCGATGAGGCTGCCGGCGCCCTTGAGGATCACGGTGGCTGCATATTTTTTGCTCAATGCATGGGCCGCCGCCGGGCGATCGGCCTGCACTTGGGCGGTGGATATTCCCAGCAACCGCGCGGCTTCGCCCGGATGCGGGGTGATGACGCATTGCTCGGGCAGGCTGACCGCGCCGCCGCTCAGCAAGTTCAGCGCGTCGGCATCCCACACCTGGGGCAGCGACGCATTGGCCGCCGCCGACAGCAGGCTACGCCCCCAGGCGGCCTGGCCCAGGCCCGGGCCGACCACCAACACGCTGGCCTGCTTGAGCAAGCCCATCAACTGGTTCGCCGAATGGGTGCCTTGCACCATCACTTCCGGCAGACGCACCAGCGCCGAGGCGACGTGCTCGCTGCGCGTTGCCATCGAAACCATGCCCGCGCCACAGCGCAGGGCGCTTTCAGCGCTCATCTGGATCGCGCCGCCGAAACCTCGGTCGCCGCCAATCAACAGCACATGACCGAACTTGCCTTTGTGGGATGTGGGGACTCGAGGCGCCAGACGCGGCAGATTATGTGGCAAGAGTAATCGAGCACTGGCAGGCGCCGACTCGACGAGGTCAGGGTCCGCGTGCAGGTCGTTGAACACCCACTCACCCACTCGATCCGCTGCATCCCCGGTGAACAGGCCAAGCTTGAGGCCAATGAACGTCACGGTCAGGTCAGCCGCTACCGCAGTTCCCAGCACGCGGCCAGTGTCGGCACACAAGCCAGAGGGGATATCCACCGCCGCCACCGGCAAACCGCTGACATTGATTGTATCGATCGCGCGGACATACGGTTCGCGCACTTCGCCAGTCGTCCCGGTGCCAAGCAACGCGTCGAGCAACACACCACGCAATTCGGAATCGTCCGCCCAGGGCTCCACCGGCACACCGACCGCCACCGCCTCGGCATGGGCATTGGCGGCGTCTCCCAGCAAGCGCCGGGGCTCGCCCACCGCCAGCACCCGCACCGACCAGCCGGCGCGGCGGGCCAAGGCGGCCACCAGATAACCATCACCGGCATTGTTGCCGTGGCCGGCCAACACGGTCAGTTCGGTCGCTTCGGGCCAGCGCCGGACGATCGCTCGCCAGGTGGCGCGAGCGGCACGCTGCATCAATTCAAAGCCGCTGGTACCTGCCGCGATCAGTTGTGCATCGAGGGCCCGGACCTGCGCGGCGCTGTACAGCGCGTCGGGAAAATCATCTTTAGTGTGCGGCATGCGTCTTCGGGCTCCGATGTCTGGCAGAATTATACGCATCTCAGCTCCGGTTTCTCTCGCCTCATGCCTGCCATTCCCACAGACCTTGCCACCCTCGCCCAATCCATCAAGGACTGGGGCCGCGAACTGGGTTTCCAGCAGGTCGGCATCAGCGGCCTGGACCTTGCCGAGCATGAGCAACATCTGCAACGCTGGCTCGAGGCCGGCTACCACGGCGAAATGGATTACATGGGCGCCCACGGCAGCAAGCGGTCGCACCCAGAGGAACTGGTGCCCGGAACATTGCGCGTGGTGTCCCTGCGCATGGATTACCTGCCGGGCGACACACAAATGGCCCAACTGCTCGCCGAACCGGAAAAAGCCTACGTATCGCGTTATGCGTTGGGCCGCGATTACCACAAATTGATCCGTAAACGCGTGCAACAACTGGCGGAAAAAATCCAGGCGGTCATCGGCCCTTTCGGCTACCGCGCCTTCGTCGACAGTGCGCCGGTACTGGAAAAAGCCATTGCCGAGCAGGCCGGACTGGGCTGGATCGGCAAAAACACCCTCGTGTTGAACCGCAAGGCCGGCAGTTATTTTTTCTTGAGCGAGCTGTTTGTCGACCTGCCGCTGCCGGTGGATCCGCCCCACGGCACCGAGCATTGCGGAAAATGCACCGCCTGCCTGGACATCTGCCCTACCAATGCTTTCGTCGGCCCTTACGTATTGGATGCCCGGCGGTGCATTTCCTACCTCACCATCGAATTGAAGAATGCCATCCCGGAAGAGCTGCGGCCGTTGATCGGCAACCGGGTGTTCGGCTGCGATGACTGCCAGATCGTCTGCCCCTGGAACCGCTTCGCCCGGCCGTCCGGTGAGAGCGATTTCAAGCCGCGCCATAACCTGGACAATGCCGGACTCGCCGAGTTGTTCCTGTGGGACGAGGAAAAATTCCTCAGCAGCACCGAAGGCTCGCCCTTGCGTCGCGCCGGTTACGAACGCTGGTTGCGCAACCTCGCGGTGGGCCTGGGCAATGCGCCATCAACGATTCCCGTGCTGCAAGCACTGGAGGCGCGGCGCGACTATCCATCGGAACTGGTGCGCGAGCATGTGGAATGGGCGTTGCGCCAGCACGCCGAGCGTCAGACTTCGTCGTTGTAGACGAACTTCGGCATTTCCCAATGGAAGCGGATTGCCAGGAGCCGCAGCAGGAAACCGCCGAACAAGGTGATGAGGATCGCCTGCTCGTTCGGCAGTTGCAGGAAGACACACAATAGATAGCACCACGCCGCGGCGAACGAGACGCTGGCGTAGAGTTCGCGACGGAAGATCAAGGGAATATCGTTACAGAAGATATCCCGCAGGATGCCGCCAAACACACCGGTAATCACGCCGCTGACCGAGGCCACCAACATGCCATGGCCCATTTCCAGGGCCGTCATGCAGCCGATCAGGGTAAATGCCACCAGGCCTACAGCATCGAGCACCAGGAACAACGAGCGCAGATGGCGCATCCAGCGCGCCAGGAACACCGTCAGCATCGCCGCTGCGGTGGTCAGCACCAGGTATTCCGGGTGCTTGACCCAAGTCAGCGGGTAATGCCCGAGCAGCACGTCGCGAACCGAGCCGCCGCCCAGCGCCGTGACACAGGCGATCAGCACCACGCCGAACCAATCCATGCCCCGCCGCCCGGCGGATAGCGCGCCAGTCATGGCTTCGGCGGTAATGGCGATCAGATACAGCATCAGCAACATGATGGCGGTCCTTACAAGAAGGCGCGCAGTCTAGCCAGTTTGGGCCGGCACCAAAAGAGGGCAAGGTCCCGCCTCCTGCCTGAGCGTGGCGAGGGGATTTATCCCCGCTGGGCTGCAAAGCAGCCCCAAATACAATCAACACCGACCGGCCTGACACAACCAAACATCAGGTCGAGGGGCTGCTCCGCAGCCCAACGGGGATAAATCCCCTCGCCACAAAAGCTTGCCCGCCAGTCGCTTGGGGTTAGCTCAGAACTTGATGAAGTGCTTGCGGTAATGCTGCAGCTCGGCGATGGATTCACGGATGTCGTCCAGGGCCAGGTGCGTGCTGCCTTTCTGGAAACTGTCGCGAACCTCAGGGGCCCAGCGGGCAGCCAACTCCTTCAGGGTCGAGACGTCGAGGTTGCGGTAATGGAAATAGCTTTCCAGGGATTTCATGTGGGTATACAGGAAGCGACGGTCCTGGCAGATGCTGTTGCCACAGATCGGCGACTTGCCTCTTGGCACCCACTGCTCCAGGAAGGCGATGGTCTGTGCCTCAGCCTCGGCCATGCTGATCTTGCTCTCGCGAACGCGCTGGGTCAGGCCCGAGCCGCCGTGCTGGCGCGTGTTCCACTCGTCCATGCCGGCGAGGATTTCGTCGCTGTGATGAATCGCGATCACCGGCCCTTCGGCCAGGGTGTTGAGGTCGCTGTCAGTGACGATGGTGGCCATCTCGATGATGACATCGGTGTCAGGGTTCAGACCGGTCATTTCCAGGTCGATCCAGATCAGGTTCTGCGGGTTTTGCATGGGGGAGCTCCTCGGCTTAGCTGCGCAGTTTAGCCTAGGCAGCGTCTCGGGCGTGCTAAACTCGCGGCCGTTTTACCCTATTCGCTGCATTTCTTCATACGGAACACCCATGGCCAAACGCCAACTCAATCGTCGTCAGAACTGGCGCATCGAAAAGATCCAGGGCGAGCGCGCCGCCCGTGCCGCCAAACGCGAATCCAGTGCGGTCGAAGCCCTGGAGGGGGGCGACCTGGGTCCTGAACAGACCGGCCTGGTGATCGCTCACTTTGGTGTGCAAGTCGAAGTCGAGGCCCAGGAAGGCGAACTGGCCGGCCAGGTATTCCGTTGCCACTTGCGTGCCAACCTGCCGGCGCTGGTGACCGGCGACCAAGTGGTCTGGCGTGCCGGCAACCAGGGCATCGGCGTGATCGTCGCGCAATTGCCGCGTCACACCGAGCTGTGCCGTCCGGACAGCCGGGGCCAGCTCAAGCCGGTGGCGGCCAACGTCGACATGATCGTCATCGTGTTCGCCCCGTTGCCCGAGCCTCACGCCAACCTGATCGACCGCTACCTGGTGGCGGCCGAACACGCCGGCATCCGCCCGCTGCTGCTGCTCAACAAATTCGACCTGATCGACGAGCACAACGCCCCGGCGCTGAACGCCTTGCTGTCGGTCTATCGGGACCTCGGTTATCCGGTGCTGGAGGTCTCGGCCCATCACGGCAACGGCATGGAGCAATTGCAACGGCAGCTGGACGGGCGCATCAGCGTGTTCGTCGGCCAGTCCGGGGTCGGCAAGTCTTCCCTGGTCAACAGCCTGCTGCCGGAGGTCGAGACCCGCGTCGGGCCGTTGTCCGAACTGTCCGGCCAGGGCACCCACACCACCACCACCGCGCGGTTGTTCCACTTCCCTGGCGGCGGTGAATTGATCGACTCACCCGGTATCCGCGAATTCGGCCTGGGCCATGTCAGCCGGGCCGATGTCGAAGCCGGGTTCATCGAGTTCAACGAGCTGATCGGCACCTGCCGCTTCCGCGACTGCAAGCACGACCGCGAGCCCGGGTGCGCCTTGCTCAAGGCCTTGGAAGAAGGCCGTGTGCACCAGCAACGGATGAACAGCTACCGCTCGATCATCGCCAGCTTGCCGGAGAGCAGTTACTGAGTTGGCTGGACGCCTTTGTGACGAGGGAGCTTGCTCCCTCGCCACAAAGGCAAGCAAGTCTCAAGCAAACCGATACCCACAAAAAAGCCGACATCGATGTCGGCTTTTTTGTGGGTCACTGCGCTGGCGGCTCCGCCGGTTTTGGCGCGGCGTCATCGAACAGGTTCAGGCGTTCTCGCAATTCATGGGCCGGCACGGGCTGTTGGTCCAGCCGGCAGCGCGTTCGGATCCGCCGCCGCGCCGGGTGTTGTCGCCGGCGCTTCGCCTGGAGCGCCTTGGCCCTGGGCAGGGTCTGGCGTTGGATCGTCGGTCTGCGAGCCCTCGATGGCTTTCTGCGCCTTCTTGGTCAACACCACGATATCGATACGCCGGTTGACCGGGTTGAACGGGTCTTTGCGATCGAACAGCGCCGAAGATGCATAACCGACCACCCGAGCCACTTGCTCATCCGGATAGCTGCCCGCCACCAAGGCACGTCGTGCCGCGTTGGCGCGGTTGGCCGACAACTCCCAGTTACCGAAATCACCCTTGCCCACGTAAGGCTTGGCATCGGTGTGACCGCTGATGCTGATCTTGTTCGGCACCGCCTTGATGGTATCGGCCATGGCCAGCAGGATGTCTTCGAAATAAGGCTTCAGGCGTGCGCTGCCAGAATCGAACATCGGCCGGTTCTCGGCATCCATGATCTGGATGCGCAAGCCGTTCGGCGTGATTTCGAACAGGATCTGGTCCTTGAACTTCTGCAGTTGCGGGTTCTCTTCGACCTTGTTCTGCAATTCCTGCAGGAGCAGTTCCAGGCGCTCGCGTTCGACCTGCTCGGCCATGCCTTCGACCTGCTCGGAATCCACCGTCACCTTGTCAGGCTGGGGCTGCGACTTGACCTCCGGGTTCAGGGTGGTGTCCGGCGCCAGGGTCGGCGAGCCGCCCAAGTCGATGATGTAGGGCGTGCCGCTTTCGGAAAAACCGACGGGGTCCTTGAAGTAACCGGCGATGGCGATCTTTTGTTCCGGCGTCGCGGTGGACAGCAGCCACAACACCAGGAAGAACGCCATCATCGCCGTCGCGAAGTCGGCGAAGGCGATTTTCCAGGCGCCCCCGTGATGCCCCGCGGCGATGCGCTTGACGCGCTTGATGATGATCGGCTGATTATTTTCCATGACTTAGCGACCGCGGACCGCTTGTTCCAACTCGGCGAAGCTCGGACGGTGCGCCGGGTACAGGACCTTGCGACCGAACTCCACCGCCAGGGATGGCGGCATGCCCGAGGCCGAGGCCACGAGCGAGGCCTTGATGGCCTCATACACATTGAGTTCTTCCTTGGCGTCATGGGCCAGGGAATGGGCCAGCGGACCGAAGAAACCGTACGCCGCCAAGATACCGAAGAAGGTACCCACCAGTGCCGCACCGACGTGCAGGCCGATGGATTTCTGGTCGCCATCGCCCAGGGACGCCATGGTCACCACGATCCCGAGTACCGCCGCGACAATACCGAAGCCGGGCATGGCGTCGGCGATGCCGGTCACCGCGTGGGATGGGTGCTCCAGGTCTTCCTTGAGGCTGTACAGCTCCATGTCGAACAGGCCTTCGAGTTCATGGGGCGCCATGTTGCCGGACGACATGATGCGCAGGTAATCGCAGATGAACGCCGTCATGCGGGCGTCCTTCAGTACGACGGGGTACTTGGCGAAAATCGGGCTGGCGGCGGCGTCTTCGATGTCGCCCTCGATCGCCATCATGCCTTCGCGGCGGCTCTTGTTGAGGATCTCGTAGATCAGCCCCAAGACTTCCAGGTAGAAGGTGTGGCTGAAACGCGAACTGAACATGCCCAGGGATTTCTTGAGCACGTGCATCGTCATGTAGCCGGGGTTGGCCTGCAAGAATGCGCCGAGGGCCGCACCGCCGATGATCATCACCTCGAAAGGCTGGATCAGGGCTGCGATCTTGCCATGGGAAAGCACGTATCCGCCGAGCACGCTCGCGAACACGACAATGATGCCGATAATTTTAGCCATAGATAGAAAGTACTTATTTAAGTCGGGTTCAAGGTCATATTCGGAAGCTGAAAAATCTCTTCTTCTACTTATCGGCAAAACTGCGCCAGACTATAGCCAGTTCCGGCGAAAAGCCAATTTTGCCCCGCTCCGGGCGCAGATACCCCATGCGATGATCACGTCCAACCATGGCTAACGAAACGAACGTTCCGACACCAAGACCGACCACGCTCGAAGGCTGGCTGAAGCTGCTCCAGGGCGTTCATCTACCGGTGCCCCAGGCCAGTCACGACCTGGTCTGCAAGGCGATCGCAGACAGTCGTCGCTCGTTGCGCGACATCGCCGAGCTTATGCAGGACAGCCCTGCCCTGGCCCTGAGCGTCATCCGCGAAGCCAATCATCACACCCATGGCACCCTGGCGGAGCCGGCGGAAAATCTCGAAGTGGCGATCAACCGCCTCGGCCTCAAGCGCACCGAGGAGCTGCTGGCGCGCCTGCCCTCGCTGCCGGAACACGAGATACCGGTTGCCCTGCGCCAGGTGCAACTGATCAGCCAGCACGCTAGCCAACAGGCCAATGGTTTTTTTGCCAGCCGCCTGGCGCGTCTGTGGCAGGACATCCATTGGGGCAGCCTGTTGTTTCTCTCGCCGCTCTGGCCGTTGGCGCTGACTCATCCGCGACTGCTGGGGGAGTGGGAACTGCGGGTGATCCACAAAGGCGAGCCCGCACGCAAGGTCGAGCGCGAACTGTTTGGCGTCAGCCTGCTGAAAATCTGCCTCGCGCTGGTGGAGGCATGGCGCCTGCCCATCTGGGTGGTGCAAGGCTATCGCCTGTTGCTGAATGAACGCCGCGAGCTGATTAAAGTGTTGCGCATTGCCCGCGACAGCGAACATCCGCTGCGCCAACAAAATCGACTGGATGACGACCCAACGCTGCGGCGCTGGCTCAACCAACCCGCCAACACGGTGCTGCTGGCCAACGGCCTGGCACTGTCGGCGCAACAGGCCTGGGACAGTCCGCACAGCGCTCGCTGGCAATACCTCACGAGCCTGTATCTGCAGATGCCGATGGACGAACTCCAGCAGCAGCTCCACCAGCAAGCCGCCACCAGCGCCCGCCATCACGCCATGCCGGACCTCTGGCACCCGGCCGTGGCGTTGATCTGGCCCTGGGGCAACCGCCGTGTTCACCCTGGCTTGTTGCCAGCCGCGCCGCCCAGCGCACAGGACCTGAGCCAATGGCGCAAGCAATGCGCCGAGCTGCTGCTGGAGCCGAGCCCGTTCAGCAACGCCATGCACCTGACCACCTCGGCCCGAAATGCGTTGGTGGCGTGCGGCATGCGCCGGGTGATGATTTTGATGGCCGACCGCAGCCAGACCAGCGTACGCGTGCATCAGACTGCCGGCCTGCCCAAGGAAGCGGCGGCGATGAGCTTTTCCATCAGCCAAAGCAAAGTCTTGCAGCGCTTGTTGGCCCAGCAAGCCCAGGTTCGCTTGAACCCCGAGAACAACGCTCAATTTTCCGCCTTGCTGCCTCCGGGCCTGCGCGCCTTGTTCCGGGGCGAGCACCTGCTGTTGCGCTCACTGACCTGCAATGGGCGGGTGATCATGTTGGTGGTCGTGGACCAGGGCGGCGGGCCGTTCTCGGACGTGACCGTGCAGGCCTTCGGCAAAACCGTGCAATGCATCGAAAGGGCCCTGCACACCTTTACCAACCGCGGCCGCTGAACTTGCTACAATCTTTTCCCTTTGCGCCCCCAGGAGACCTCACATGCCTGACTTCTCTGGCTTGCCGCTGGTAATCGAGCCGAGCGAGCTCTTGCCGCGCCTCGATACGCCCAATCTGATTCTGGTGGACCTGACCAGCGCCGCGCGCTACAGCAATGGCCATATTCCCGGCGCACGCTTCGTCGATCCGAAACGCACGCAACTGGGCCAGCCCCCGGCGCCGGGCCTGTTGCCGGCAAAGGCCGACCTGGAAGCGCTGTTCGGCGAACTCGGGCATGACCCCGGCGCGGTCTACGTGGTGTATGACGACGAAGGAGGTGGCTGGGCCGGGCGTTTTATCTGGTTGCTCGATGTGATCGGGCATTCGAATTATCACTATCTCGACGGTGGCCTGCTGTCCTGGCTGGACCTCGGCCTGCCAGTGTCGACCGAGGTCCCGGCGTCGGTCGCAGGTCCAGTCAGCCTGGTGCTGCACGAAGAACCCACCGCCACTCGCGAGTACCTGCAAAGCCGTCTCGGGGCCGCCGACCTGGCGATCTGGGACGCCCGTGGCCCGTTGGAATACTCTGGCGAGAAAGTCGTCGCCGCCCGGGGCGGACACATCCCCGGCGCGGTCAATTTCGAATGGACGGCCGGCATGGACCCGGCGCGCAGCCTGCGCATCCGCAAAGACATGCCGCAGATCCTCGAACAGCTGGGCATCACGCCCGACAAAGAAGTCATCACACACTGCCAGACTCACCACCGTTCTGGCTTCACCTACCTGGTGGCCAAGGCGCTCGGTTATCCACGGGTCAAAGGCTATGCCGGTTCCTGGGGTGAATGGGGCAACCACCCCGACACCCCCATCGAGCTTTGAAGATTTAAGGACAGTTAATGAAAAACCGCTTGTTCATCCTTTCCCAGTACCTGCTGCCGCACCACCTGCTGTCGCGGCTGGCCGGCTGCATCGCCGAATGCCGCGTGCGCTGGTTCAAGAACGCCTTCACGGCCTGGTTCGCCAAGCGCTACCAAGTGGACATGTCCCAGGCGCTGGTGGAAGACCTCACCGCCTACGAGCACTTCAACGCGTTTTTCACCCGTGCACTGAAAGACGGTGCGCGACCTCTGGATCAGACCCCCGGCGCAATCCTCAGCCCCGCCGACGGCGCCGTCAGCCAGCTCGGCCCGATCGAGCACGGCCGTGTGTTCCAGGCCAAGGGCCACAGCTTCAGCGTGCTGGAACTGCTGGGCGGTGATGCAGCCAATGCCGCGCCGTTCATGGGCGGCGATTTCGCCACCATTTACCTGTCACCCAAGGATTACCATCGCGTGCACATGCCGCTGGCCGGCACCCTGCGGGAAATGGTCTACATCCCTGGCCGGATTTTCTCGGTCAACCAGACCACCGCCGAAAACGTCCCGGAGCTGTTTGCCCGCAACGAACGCGTCGCGTGCATTTTCGACACCGAGCGCGGGCCGATGGCCGTGGTGCTGGTGGGTGCGATGATCGTCGCGTCCATCGAGACCGTCTGGGCCGGGCTGGTGACGCCGCCCAAGCGCGAGCTGAAGACCTTCCGCTACGACGAAGCCGCTCGTGCACCGATCCACTTGGAAAAAGGCACCGAACTGGGCCGTTTCAAGTTGGGTTCGACGGCCATCGTTCTGTTTGGTCCAGAGCAGGTGAAATGGGCCGAGGACCTGGTGGCCGGCTCGCCAGTCCAGATGGGCCAGGCCCTGGCACTGCCGAACGCCTGAGTCATCCAGGATGGTCATTCCTGCCCAAGGGCAGGAATGACCATTCTCAAACTACATACCCCGCCTACAGCTGCTAGAGTTGGAAACATCCCTTTCATTTCCCGCCGGAGCCCGTCCACGGCATGAATGAGACCAGCCCTCTCCAGCTACTGCGCATATCGACACCGACCCAGTCGCGCTTGTCCTTTTGCGATGCCACGCCACGCGACCTCAAGCGTTGGATCGCCAACCTGCCCAAGGCCAACATCGGCGAAACCGCCCGCCTGCTATACCAGGCGCTCGGCGAGCTGAACCAACTGCTCACGCCCAGCGATAACCGCCTGCAATTGCTGGAGCTGCTGCGGCCTGAGGTTTATTACGTCTGCAAGCACCTTGAGCGACACTTCCTGCAACAAGCCATCGTACTGGATGACCGCTCACGCAAGATCGTCAACCTGTGCCAGGCCCTGCAAGCCCACCTGGCAATGGGCTACAAGCAAATCGTCGGGCGAATCTCGGCAAAATTCTCCAAGGACCGGGCGCGCCTGCTGGCCACGGCATTGCAGCGGGCCACGCACGCCCTTGATGGAACCCTGTTGCGCGCCAGCCAGCTCTACAGCCCGGTGCCGGAGGGGCTCTGGCTCGATTTGCACCAACTGTACCGGATCGCTTGCCAACACAAATTGCAGCACCTGAGCGTCAGCGACGAACTGGCCAGCCAGATTCACGAATTGAATATCGAGCAGACCTACGTGGTTGCCCTGCTGTTGGGCGCCTCGCGCAGCAACCAATTGCGCCAGAGCCAGATCGCGCGGTTGGCCGAGGTCCTGGAACCGTGGAGCCATTGGGTCAAGCTGGACCCAGCCGTCACCGCCGCCAGCCTGTTCGCCGTCGCACCGGCACTGGACGTCGGGCCGCGTTATCGGTCGAAATTCCGCGCCGAACAGCAACCCACCCTGCTGGGTTTCGACCCCCAGCCGTTGGTGCGCGCCATCACCGCCCACCTGGCACAACCTGTCGAGTCGACCCTGACGGTCCCCGCCGGCATGAGCGCCGATACGCTGCATCACTTGCAAGCCGCCTGGGGCGAGGCCGCCGAACGCAGCTTCCAACGCACCGAGGGCAACGGTACGTTGACGCTGTGCGTGGGTATGAGCGCGCTGCACTATTATCTTGGGGGAGAGCGCTCGTTCAACGAGATACTCAAGACGCCCGGCCCACGCAAGGCGCACTTCGAAGCCTCGCCGACAAAGAAAAATGACACCTGGGACCAGGCCTTCGACGCCGCGCCCACCGGTGACAGCGAGCTTTTGCCCTACGAAGAAATCGAGTATCCGGTCAACCCGGCCGACGACGATGGCGCCAGCTCCGACAACCGGCATCATTTCCCTACTTACGATCTGCCGATCATCAACCACAGCCCCGGCGGCTATTGCCTTGGCTGGCCGAAAGAGGTGCCGGAACAATTGCAGGCCGGCGAAATGGTCGGCATCCGGGACACCAATGATCAGAGCTGGAGCATCGCCGTGGTGCGCTGGATCCGCCAGGTCCGCAATGGCGCCATGCAGATGGGCATTGAGCTGGTCGCACCGCATGCCCAGCCTTGCGGCCTGCAATTGCTTCGCGAGCAGAACGAACAAGGGCACTATCTGCGTGGGCTGCTGCTTCCCGAGATAAGCGCCATCGACCTGCCACCCACCGTGATCGCACCGCGCCTGCCCTTCCAGGAAGGCCAGAAGGTGTTGATCAACACCAACGGCCAGGAACGCCGCGCCGGCCTGGATCGCCGGGTGACCAGCACCCACAGTTTCAACCAGTTTGCTTATCGCCAGGAGGATTCAGGCACCAGCGGGGAGGACGGTACGCAGGACGGGGATTTCGATTCGTTGTGGAAGTCGCTTTAAAATACGGCAGGATCACGTGGCGAGGGAGCTTGCTCCCGCTGGGCCGCGAAGCGGCCCCGAAATCTGACACCCAGGTGTTTCAGGTTGGCCGCATTAGGCCTGCTGCGCAGGCCAACGGGAGCAAGCTCCCTCGCCACGAGTATGCGAAATTCACAGATCGGCGTTTGCTCAAACCTGCCCGTCGCGATCGCGGAAACCCAGCAAGTACAACACCCCATCCAACCCCAAGGTCGAAATCGCCTGCCGGGCCGACTGCTTGACCAATGGCTTGGCCCGGAACGCCACGCCCAGGCCGGCGATGGCCAGCATCGGCAGGTCGTTAGCGCCGTCACCCACGGCAATGGTCTGCTCCAGGCGAAGGCCTTCCTTCTCGGCTAATTCGCGCAGCAAGTCCGCCTTGCGCTGGGCATCGACGATCGGCTCGACGGCAACCCCGGTGACCTTGCCGTCCACCACTTCCAGTTCGTTGGCGAACACGTAGTCGATACCGAGCTTGGCCTGCAGTTGCTTGGCGAAATAAGTGAAGCCGCCGGACAGGATGGCGGTCTTGTAGCCCAGGCGCTTGAGTTCGGCAAACAGGGTTTCGGCGCCCTCGGTCAGGCGCAGGGAGGCGCCGATGGAATCGAGCACGCCGACGTCCAGCCCCTTGAGCAATGCGAGGCGTTCCTTGAAGCTGGCGCGAAAATCCAGCTCCCCGGCCATGGCCCGCTCGGTGATAGCCGAAACCTTGTCGCCCACGCCCGCCGCCTTGGCCAGCTCGTCGATGACTTCGGCTTCGATCAGCGTCGAATCCATATCGAACACCGCCAGGCGGCGGTTGCGGCGGAACAGCGAGTCCTCCTGGAAGGCGATGTCGACGTTCAGTTCCTGGGCGACGCTGAGGAATTCGGCACGCAGCGCCTGGGGATCGGCCGGTTCGCCGCGCACGGAAAATTCGATGCAGCCCTTGCCCTGGTCAGCCGGGGTATCGAGCGGCATGCGCCCGGACAGCCGGTCGATGTGGTCGATATTCAGCCCGTATTGGGCGGTGATCGAGCTGACGCGCTGCAACTGCTCGGCAGTCACCTTGCGGGTCAGCAGCGTCACGATATGGCGCTTCTTGCCCTGGCCGGCCACCCAATGCTGGTAATCGGCTTCGGACACCGGCGTGAAACGCACCTGCTGGTCGAGCTTGTAGGCCGTGAACAGGATGTCCTTGAGCACTGACTTGCTCTGTTCGGCGTCCGGGATTTCAACCAGGATGCCGAACGACAACGTGTCATGGATTACCGCCTGACCGATGTCGAGAATGTTCACACCACCCTGGGCCAGAACGCCGGTAATGGCCGCAGTCAGACCCGGACGGTCGCTGCCAGTGATGTTTATCAGGACGATTTCGCGCAAGGCGCACCCCCGCAGGTGGAAAAAAACCGCATTCTACCCACATTCAGTGACCATCGGGCACCGCCAGTGCTTTGCCGGTCATGGGCCTGTCGCTATACTGCGCGTCAATTTCACGGACAAAGAGCCGAGCTCAGTGAACCGGCCCACGCCAGTCAAAACCGACAATTTCTTCCTGCTGATCTTCCGTGCATTGCGCCATCGTCGCGTGCCGATTGCATTGCGCATCGCCAGCCATAACGTGATCCTGGTCGCCCTGGCCCTGGTCATCTATGCCTGCGTGATGGGCCTGCAATTCAAGCAGGCCATGCATGAGCAGGCGGATGCCTTGGGCGAAAGCCTGACCACCCAGACCGCCACGTCTGCCACCGAGCTGCTGGTGTCCAACGACATCCTCAGCCTCAACGTGCTGCTCAACAACCTGACCAAGAACAAACTGGTCGCCCACGCTGCCATCTACAGCGTGGACAACCGCATCCTCGCCGAGGCCGGCCAACGTCCCAAGCCTGGCCTGCTGGGCGAGACCGGTGGCATGTACCAGAGCAAGATCACTTTCCAGGACGTGACTGCCGGGCAACTGCGCATCAGCCTGGACATGGACCAGTTCCAGCAACCGATGACCATCAGCCTGCAGAGCATGGGCATCCTCAGCGCAATTTTGCTGGCGCTGGCGCTGGCCTTGAGCCTGCGCCTGGGACGGCACATCTCCACGCCGCTACTGCAACTGCGCGTCTGGCTGCGGGACATCGACGAACACACGCCGGCCACCCAGCGCCAGGACGAAATCGGCGACCTGGCCCGGCAGCTTCACGCCAGCTTCGCACCGGAACCGGAGCCTGTGCCGGAACCTGAAGACATCGATTACGTCGACGAAGACGATGCCGAGCCAGGCTTCGAGGTCCGCAACTTGCGTGACCCGGGCTTCGACGAAAGCACGCCGATGCCTGCCTCCCGCCCTGCGCCGCGCCATGTGGTGCGTGCTGTCGAAGATGAGGAAGACGACGACGCCTTTGCCGACTTGCGAGACGACTCGGTGGCCGGCGCCCCTCAACCGGCGGTCCGCCCTGTCGCCTCGAACCTGCCCCAGCACAGCGCCGTGCTGGCCGTGCAACTGGGCGCCCAGGATCAACTGCGCCGCCTGCCCCAGGCGCGCCTGAAGGAGCTGCTCGAACGCTATCGCGATTGCCTCGATCAGGCCGCATCGCTTTATCAAGGCGAACTGCACACCTTGAATGATGGCAGCACGCTGATGCTGTTCCACACCGAGGACAGCGGCGACGACTACCTGACCAATGCCATTTGCTGCGGTGAACTGCTGCGGGCGCTGGGTCACCAGTTGCAAATCGAAGTCGCCGACAGTGGCATTACCCTGCAATTGCAACTGGGCCTGACCTTGGGCGATGGGCTGTACGGCTTGAGCCAGATCGACCTGCTGCTGACCGAAACCGCCCAGGACGCATTGGCGCTCTCCCAGCACAGCCGCAATCTGCTGCTGGTGGAGCGCAAGATCAATGATGACGCGCTGATCCGCCAACGCGCGCGCATCCGCCCCATCGCCAGCCCCGAAGGCGCTTGCTGCGTGGAACGGTTGATGGAGCCTTATCCGTCGATGCTGGAGCGGCAGCTGGCGCGAATGCACGAGCGTCAGGCCTGAGGCCCGGGCCCTGAAATAATCAAGCCCGCAGATGAGTGATCATCTGCGGGCTTTTTATTGCCTTCACTGGCCTTATCGCGAGCAAGCTCGCTCCCACAGGGATCTTCATACGACTGTAGATCCCTGTGGGAGCGAGCTTGCTCGCGATAGGGCCAGGACAGGCACTAAATCCTTGGAGCCAGAAACAACAAAGCCCGCATCAACGCGGGCTTTGTTTTATATCCGTTCCAGTCATCAGAACCGGAACACTTCCATGTCGGTACGAATCGGCAGGGCCATCGGGATCTTGTCCTTTTCCTTTTCCACCGGCTTGGCCGGGGCCGGAGCTGCCTTGCGCGGCACTTCCGCGATAGGTGGCTGGTTGGCCAAAGGCTTGAGGGACACGGACAATTGCTCGGCCAGGCGCTGCAAAAGCACGCCTTGCGCCTGGACCTGTGCAGCGGTCGTACCTGCATGTTGTTCTTGCAGGTGAACGATGCGGTTCTCGCGAACCGTGCCGCGACGGTCGATCAGGCGCCATTGGGCATCGAGCACCGCGGGTTGGGATTTCCCTGAATCCAGCCGGGTGATCGACAACAGCACTTGCACATCCGGGGTGAACCCCTGGTTGGCCGGGGCCAGCACCACGCGCTGGCTGTCCAGGTGTCCGGCCACCTGGCGCAACAGCAATTGATCGATATCGGAAGACAGGCTACCAGCCCAACGACCATCAGTGGCGGCTTGCAGGCTGCCGTCGGGTTGGCGTTGCAACAGGGTTTCACGCTGCAGGTAGTCAGCGATCAGAACCGGGCCAAGCAATACGGCCATGCCTGTGCTTTGCGCAGGCTGGGCCGGGGTACCGCTGTCCAGCTGGTACAGCGACACCGGCTGGTTCATGCTGCAGCCCGCCAGGCCAAGCAGGCCGGCGAGCCACAAAATAGGAAGGCGCAGAGCAGTCATCGTCTCGTCCAGGTGGCGGCCACAAGGCTTACCACAGTGAAAAATACTCGGTCATTATGAAGAACGCTCGGCCACGCCGTGCGCTTGAAAGGGCCTATCATCCGTGAATATGCGTCCCGACTCCAGCGCCAAAACTCCGATCTGCGGCATTTAATCGCAGACCGAGCCCTCTAGCACGCTCAATTGAGGTTTTCGACGAGCAGCGCATCCACCCGCTGAAACCCCCTTGGAAGCTTGTTGCCCCGCCGACCGCGTTCACCTTTGTAATGCTCAAGATCGTCCGCTTTCAGTGAAAGCGTACGCTTTCCAGCCTGCAGCACAAGCGTGGCACCCTCCGGTATCACTGCAATATCCGTGACATATTCCTCGCGACTCGCCACCCGTTCGCCGGAAATCCCGATTATCTTGTTGCCTTTCCCTTTGCCGAGCTGTGGCAGGTCACTGATCTTGAACACCAGCAACCGCCCTTCTGTCGTCACCGACGCCAGCCAATTGTTCTCGCGATCGATGACCGGACGCGGTGCGATGACCTTGGCGTTGTTCGGCAGACTCAACAGCGCCTTGCCCGCCTTGTTCTTGGCTTGCAGGTCCTCACCCTTGACGACGAACCCGTAACCGGCGTCCGACGCAATTACGTACAGCCCGTCATCATCAGGCATCAGCACGCACTCAAAAGTTGCACCCGGCGGTGGCGTCAGACGACCGGTGAGCGGTTCGCCCTGGCCACGGGCCGATGGCAAGGTGTGGGCCGGCACCGAATAACTGCGCCCGGTGGAGTCGATGAACACCGCGAACTGGTTCGAGCGCCCAGGCGCCAAGGCCTTGAAACCATCCCCGGCCTTATAGGAAAGCCCGGCGGCGTCAATATCGTGACCTTTGGCGGAGCGTACCCAGCCTTTTTCCGAGAGCACGACGGTGACTTTCTCGTTCGGCAGCAGGTCGTGTTCGCTCAACGCCTTGGCTTCGGCGCGCTCGACAATCGGCGAGCGACGGTCGTCGCCGTAGGTTTCGGCATCCTTCAGCAGCTCGGTGCGCACCAGTTTCTTGAGCTTGGCTTCGCTGCCCAACAAGGCTTGCAGCTTGGCCTGCTCCTTGAGCAACTCGTCCTGCTCGGCGCGCAGCTTCATCTCTTCCAGGCGTGCCAACTGGCGCAGGCGGGTATCGAGGATGTAGTCGGCCTGGATTTCGCTCAGGGCAAAACGCTCGATCAGCTTGGCCTTGGGGTGCTCCTCGGTGCGGATGATGTGAATCACTTCATCCAGGTTGAGGTAGGCGATCAACAAGCCGTCCAACAGGTGCAGGCGGCGCTCGACCTTGTCCAGACGGAATTGCAGGCGTCGGCGTACGGTCTTGACCCGGAATTCCAGCCACTCCACCAACAACGCCCGCAGGTTTTTCAGTTGTGGCTTGCCGTCCAGGCCGATGATGTTGATGTTCACCCGATAGCTCGACTCCAGGTCGGTGCTGGCGAACAGGTGCTGCATCAGCGCGTCGTGGTCGACCCGGCTGTTGACCGGGATGATCACGATGCGGCAGGGGTTCTCGTGGTCGGACTCGTCGCGCAAGTCGGCCACTTGTGGCGCTTTCGACGGTTTTGCCTGCATCATCGCCGCAATCTGCTCCAGGACCTTGGCCCCGGACACCTGATGCGGCAGCGCCGTGACAATGATGTCGCCGTCTTCGATGTGGTATACGGCGCGCATGCGCACCGAGCCACGGCCGGTTTCGTAGATTTTCAGCAGATCGGCGCGCGGGGTGATGATCTCGGCTTCGGTCGGATAGTCCGGGCCCTGGATATGCTCGCAGAGCTGTTCAACCGTGGCTTTCGGCTCGTCCAGCAAACGCACGCACGCCGTCGCCACTTCCCGCAGGTTGTGCGGCGGCACGTCGGTGGCCATGCCCACGGCGATACCGGTGGTGCCATTGAGAAGGATGTTCGGCAAACGTGCCGGCAAGACCAAGGGCTCGTCGAGGGTGCCGTCGAAGTTCGGCCCCCAGTCCGCGGTACCCTGGCCCAGTTCGCTGAGCAGCACCTCGGAATAGCGCGACAACCGCGCCTCGGTGTAGCGCATGGCCGCGAAGGACTTGGGATCATCCGGCGCACCCCAGTTACCCTGCCCGTCCACCAACGTGTAGCGGTAGCTGAACGGCTGGGCCATCAGCACCATGGCTTCGTAGCAGGCCGAGTCGCCGTGGGGATGGAACTTGCCGAGCACGTCACCGACGGTACGCGCCGATTTCTTGTGCTTGGAGTCCGCGTCCAGCCCGAGCTCGCTCATGGCGTAGACGATCCGCCGCTGGACCGGCTTCAAGCCATCGCCGATGTGCGGCAAGGCGCGGTCCATGATCACGTACATGGAGTAATTGAGGTAGGCATTTTCGGTGAAGTCAGCCAGCGATCGGCGCTCTACGCCGTCCAAGCTGTCTGCAAGAATGTCGCTCATGCGGGCCTCATCAAGTTCGTTGTCTGGCGCAACGGCGTGGTGCCATCGCGCTGGGTAAATTCAAATTCTTCCGGGGCATTCGTGCCCAGCGGTAGCCCACTCATGGCGAGGCGCCCCAGCCACCGTCCGGCGCGGCGAAGCGCCAGATGATGGGCCGCCGCTCGCCATCGACACGGGCACCGTCGTTGTTGTCCAGGCCAATCCAGGCACCTTGGGCGTCCACCACCAGCGCTTCGGCCAGGCCATAGGCTTGCGAGTAACGACGATTATCCTGCAGCGCCTCGGCAGCGAACGACCAGCAGCGCTCGACTTGAGCGGTCTGCGGGTCGCGCCGGCAGATCTGATAGGCATTTCGCTCCAGGGTGAACAGCTTGCCCTCAAACAATGACAGGTCGGCAAAATCCCGCGATACGGCCTTGGCCTTGGGAAACTGCGGCGGCTGCATCTCCTGCCCCGCTTCGCTGAGCAGTACGCAATTGCCGTCGCAGTCCCATACCGTTTGCTGGCGCTTGATCAACAGCAAGCCACGACGCTCACGCTCGGCCGCCAGCCAGAGCTGGTCGCCGGCCGGGTTGACCGCAAGCCCTTCGAACAAGGCGTTGAAGTGCAACAACATGCCGCTGCCACGCGCCTGGCGGATCATCGTCGGAGCGATTTTCAACCACGATGCAGCGCCTGTCGTCGGTATTTGCAGCACGGCGGCATTGGACTCGCTGACCACATAGCGATTACCGGCGCTGTCGCAACTGATGCCTTCGAAATCCAGCTCGCCCCCGCGCAGGAACGACGCCGCCCAGGTGCGCGACCTCAGGCCCCACGGCAAATCGTTATCCGGCACGGTCGGCACCTGGATGTCGACTGTTTCAGCCTGCCAGACCGCTACATCGTTGGGTTTGAGGCGATAGATCCGGTCGTCGTCGCGGTCGGACACCGTCCACATCTCGTTGCCGCACAACGCCAAGCCGGAGAGGTTGCCGCCACGCATGCCATCGACGGCATGCTCGGCCAACAGCTTCAATTCCGGCGCGGGTCCTGCGACTGCTACCCCCGCCCACAGCAACAACGCCAGGGCGAAACCCTTGCGCATCAGGCCAGGACCTCGGCCAAGTCACCCTTGGATTCAAGCCAGGACTTGCGGTCGCCCGCGCGTTTCTTCGCCAGCAGCATGTCCATCATTTCCGTCGTCGCGGCGAAATCATCCAGGGTCAGCTGCACCAGGCGACGGGTGTTCGGGTCCATGGTGGTTTCGCGCAACTGCGGCGGGTTCATCTCGCCCAGGCCTTTGAATCGGGTGACCTGCGGTTTGCCGCGCTTCTTCTCGGCCACCAGGCGATCGAGAATGCCGTCGCGCTCGGCTTCGTCCAGGGCGTAGTAGATTTCCTTGCCCAGGTCGATGCGGTACAGCGGCGGCATCGCCACGTAGACGTGGCCGGCGTCCACCAGCGGACGGAAATGCTGGACGAACAGCGCGCAGAGCAAGGTGGCGATGTGCAGGCCGTCGGAGTCGGCGTCGGCGAGGATGCAGATCTTGCCGTAGCGCAACTGGGTCATGTCCTCGGCGCCCGGATCGACGCCGATGGCCACCGCGATGTTATGCACTTCCTGGCTGGCCAGCACTTCGCTGCCGTCCACTTCCCAGGTGTTGAGGATCTTGCCCCGCAGCGGCAGGATGGCCTGGAACTCCTTGTCCCGCGCCTGCTTGGCCGAACCACCGGCGGAGTCACCTTCCACCAGGAACAACTCGGAACGCATCGGGTCCTGCCCGGCGCAATCGGCGAGCTTGCCCGGCAATGCCGGCCCTTGGGTGATGCGCTTGCGCTCGACTTTCTTGCTGGCCTTGAGACGACGGCCGGCGTTGTTGATTGCCAGCTCCGCCAGGGCCAGGCCGGTTTCCGGGTTGGCATTGAGCCAGAGGCTGAAGGCGTCCTTGACCACGCCGGAGACGAACGCCGCCGCCTCGCGAGACGACAGGCGCTCCTTGGTCTGGCCGGAGAATTGCGGTTCCTGCATCTTCATCGACAGGACGAAGGCGATGCGCTCCCAGACGTCTTCCGGCGCCAGCTTCACGCCACGGGGCAGCAGGTTGCGGAACTCGCAGAACTCGCGCATGGCGTCGAGCAGGCCTTGGCGCAAGCCGTTGACGTGCGTACCGCCCTGGGCCGTGGGGATCAGGTTGACGTAGCTTTCCTGGACGCTTTCGCCGCCTTCGGGCAGCCACAACAGCGCCCAGTCCACCGCTTCCTTGTTACCGGCCAGGCTGCCACAGAACGGCTCGTCGGGCAGGCGTTCGAAACCGCTGACCGCGTCCACCAGATAGGAGCGCAGGCCGTCTTCGTAATGCCATTCGACTTTCTCGCCGGTGGCCTTGTCTTCGAAACTGACCAGCAGCCCCGGGCACAACACAGCCTTGGCCTTGAGCACGTGCTTGAGGCGGCTGACCGAAAACTTCGGTGAATCGAAATACTTCGGGTCCGGGGCGAAATACACGCTGGTTCCGGTGTTGCGCTTGCCGACGGTACCTACCACTTCCAGCTCGGTGGCCTTGTAGCCATCGGCGAAGGTCATCTGGTACTCATTGCCGTCACGCTTGACCCGTACTCGCACCTGGGTCGACAAAGCGTTGACCACGGAAATACCCACCCCGTGCAGACCGCCGGAAAACTGGTAGTTCTTGTTGGAAAACTTGCCGCCGGCGTGGAGCTTGGTGAGGATCAGCTCGACGCCCGACACGCCCTCTTCCGGGTGAATGTCCACCGGCATGCCGCGACCGTCATCGCTGACTTCCAGCGAATGATCGGCGTGCAGGATGACCTGCACCGACTTCGCATGCCCGGCCAAGGCTTCGTCGACACTGTTGTCGATGACTTCCTGGGCGAGGTGGTTCGGCCGACTGGTGTCGGTGTACATACCGGGGCGCTTGCGCACCGGGTCGAGGCCCGAGAGGACTTCGATGGCGTCTGCGTTATAAGAGCTAGCGCTGGGAGTGGCCATGGGGTCTCGTCGTCAGTGTTCAAATGAAAAAGGGGCGATGGCTCACAGCGACGTGAAGTCGATCGCCTGGTACAAATCGGCACCAATGCCGGCAAAACTCAACAGCGCCAGCAACTGCTGGGCAAACCCTTGGAAACTGTGGTCGCCGCCGGCCTGGATGCGCAAGGCACAGGCGCGGTAATACTGTTGGGCGTGGCGATAATCCAGCGTTTCGTCACCGGTTTGCAACCATACCTGAAACCGCTGCGGATCCCGGGGCGCCAGGCACTTCCAGCTCGGCCAGGGCCGTCACGTGGTCGTGGGTCAATTCCCAGGTTTCGTCGGTGTATAAATTCTTCTGCGTGCCCAGGTAGCCGTCGAACATCCGATGCGGGCTGACGGCCGGGTTGATCAACAGGGCCTTGAGGCCGTGGCGCTCGGCCAAGTGAGTCGCATAGTAGCCGCCGAGCGAGCTGCCGACCAGCAGTGGCCGGCCCAGTTCTGTAATCGCCTGTTCCAGCTGACCGATGGCCTGGCGGGGGTGGTGATGCAAAGCGGGCACTTGGAGCTGGTCGCTGAGGCCAAGGCGTGCCATCACTTCAACCAATTGGCAGGCTTTGGTCGATGCTGGGGCACTGTTGAAGCCATGGATATAAAGGATCGAACCCGACATTGCCGACTCCCTGGGTGTTGGGCAAAGGCCGGAGTTTACAGGGAGTTTGTGGGGATTGGCGGATGATCTGATGGTTATTAGGACAAACACAAAACCTGTGGCGAGGGGATTTATCCCCGCTGGGGCGCGAAGCGCGCCCAAAAAGCCGAATGCAGGACAGTCTGACGCCCCGAGGTGATTGGCCTTAGGGCTGCTTCGCACCCCAGCGGGGATAAATCCCCTCGCCACGAAAACCTACTCAGCCCTAGCGTGGATCGACGATGTCCAACGCCCGATTCGCCAGCAATTCACCGAGTTCGATCATCTGCTGCACTCCCAAGGCGAAATGCCGGCGCGAGCCCTCCAGATCGAAGGCCAGGTCACCGAGCATGGCAAAGCGCACTGAAGCTGGGCGGGCCTTTGATGAAGTCCGCAATGAACAGCAGTTTCAGGTCCATAGGTTTCAGCTCTCGCCATGGCATGGTCAGATCCTCGAAAACCGACCCTGCCAGTTAAAAACTGTTACCTATGTGAGTGAACTGATTTGTAACCCATGTGGGTGAGTCATACCCAAGCCTTTTTTGCTTACTTTTTTTGGCGTCTGAAAAAAAGTGAGCCGCCGTAAGGGCGGAACCCTAAGTAGCCGTTACCGCAGAAATGGATATGTACTCCGTCAAGCCGCCTTCGCGAGCAGGCTCGCTCCCACAATAAACAGGATCGAACTCAGTACCCGTTGGAACCATAGTCCGGAGTGAAAGCAAACCCAACCACCCGCTCAACCCCCGTCTCCAACCGCCCATCCGGCAAAAGCCGCAACCATCGATACCCCGGCGCCTGCGAGCCCACCGCAAAATCCTCACTCCCCGGCTCAAACTGAATACAGGTCGAAGGCGAAGCCAACAAACGAACCTCCTCGCGTACCTGGTCGATTTCCTGATGCACGTGCCCCCACAACACCGCCCGCACCTGCGGAAACCGATCCAACACCGCAAACAGCGCCTCGGGATTACGCAACCCGATCGGCTCCATCCACGTACACCCAATCGACACCGGATGATGATGCAGACACACCAGATGATGCCGCTCCGGCGCCTCGCTCAAGGCATTGGCCAACAGAATCAACTGCTCCTCGGCCAAAAAACCCGGCACCGAACCTGGCACGGCGGAATCGAGCATCGTCACCCGCCAATTGCCGATGTCCACCACCGGATCGAGCAACGTGCTCTTGACCGCCGCCCCGAGCATCACCTGCGGCTCATCGTGGTTACCCGGAATCCACCGCGCCGAGCGCATCGATTCGCGCGGTCAGTTGTCGAAACGCTTCGTAGGATTCCAGCGTGCCGTCCTGGGACAGATCGCCCGTGGCGAGCATCAGGTCAATATTCGGTTGTTGCTGGAGCACCAGGTCAACGACCGCCCGCAAGCTGTCACGCGTATTCATGCCCAGCAACGAGGCATCGGCCTCGGCGAACAGATGGCTGTCGGACAGTTGGACCAACAGCGCCGCATCGGCCGTGGTCAAGCTGGATACGCTCGGCAAATCGCTCTCTCCCAGGCGCAGTCACGCCGTTGCATGAAGCGGCAATTATGCTGGGGAAGATCGAAAGGGGAAACCCGTGAACCGGAACCGGTTCACAACCAGCGTTCACGACTACCGAACGACTTCGAACTCGTGGCCCAGCGCCAGGCAATGACTCAGCCACTCGCCCAGGAACAGGTTCAACTGGGCTTTTTCATCCGGCTGGTGCATTGACGCATTGGGGTAAGGATAGATGCCACGAAAGCGTCGTGCATGTTCGGCGCTGACAACCTCGGCCATGCGCGCATCGTGATAGACCTGAACTTCCAGCTGCGGCACCGGCAGCCATGGCAGGCTGTGTTCCTGGCGGACCTGCAAAGTCGTGGTGTACGGGCAAGTCTGCAGCACTTCGAGGGCCAGCACGCCGAGCATCTGGTCACCGTGGGTCACGGCGATGCGACGCGGCAATGGGTCGTTGCGCATGTCCGGCAACAAGCGCATCAAGCGGGCGTAGTTGGCCTCGCAGGCAGCCTGCAACCCCACCAGATCGACGCGATAACGATCGCGCAGCTTGTTCAGGACCATAGCCCCCTCACTTCATCACGGTTCAAGGCCAGCCATTGCAAGGCAATGATGCTGGCCGCGTTGCAGATACGCCCGTCGCGCACTGCTTGCAGCGCGTCTTCGAAAGCCCAGACCTTCACGCGAATATCTTCAGCTTCTTCCAGCAGGCCATGCAGGCCGCCCGCCCCCGTGCTGTCGCAACGCCCCAGGAAAAGATGCACGAATTCGTCACTGCCGCCCGGCGATGGAAAATATTTGGTCATCGGCCAGAGCGCGGCGAAGACAAGCCCAGCTTCCTCCTGCGCTTCACGATGAGCAACTTCTTCCGGCTGCTCGTCCTTGTCGATCAGGCCGGCCACCAGTTCCACCAGCCAGGGATTAGCGCTTTTACCCATGGCACCGACGCGAAACTGCTCGATGAGCACCACTTCATCGCGCTGCGGGTCGTAGGGCAACACGCACACCGCGTCATGGCGGACGAACAGCTCACGGCTGATTTCACGGCTCATGCCACCGGCGAACAGTTCGTGGCGCAGGCGCACGCGATCAAGTTTGTAGAAGCCCTTGTAGCAGCTCTCGCGCTCGACGATTTCCACGGTGCTCGGTGTGGCGTTGGCGAAATCAGTCATGACAATCCTCGTGTGCAATGGATCAATACGAGGTTCCAACCTCGACTTCGCGCCATCCTAACGCGCCCGTACCGTTTGATGCAGCCCCTTTCCGGTGATCGGGATGGACGGCTGCCCTTAAAATTACTCTAATGAGCTTAGTGGCGAACTGATTGCCCTGCTGACAGTCGAAGCGGGTAACTTTTCGCCTTTCCCTGTTCCACGAAGGACGCCCATGTCGCTTTACAAAATTGCTTCCCTGGCCGCCATTGCCCTGACCCTGGGTGCGTGCCAAAGCCTGTTCCAACCCAATTATCGAGCGCCGCTGGAGACCACTCGCGATGCCTCGGAGCAATTGCAACCCGGCTGCGCCAGTGCCGACTGCCCACTGGTGAACATCGACACCCTGCACTTTCCCACCGAGCCCGCGCTGGACGGCATCGTCGAGAAACGCTTGCTACAACTGACCCGCACCCCGGGCGCTCCGGTGGCGCCGACGCTGGCGGCCTACCGCGAGCAGTTCCTGCGCAACGCCGCGCCGCGCAACAGCAGCTATTTGCAAGCCAAGGTACGCGAGCAGCATGACGGCTTGGTGATCATCGAGTTGTCCAGCTACCTGGACACCGGCGGTGCCCACGGCACGCCGGGTCGCGGCTTCATCAATTATTCGCGCCAGCAACACAAGGTGCTTGAGCTGTCGGACATGCTGCTGCCGGGCCAGGAAGAAGCGTTCTGGAAAGCCGCCCAGGTCGCCCACAACAGTTGGCTGATCAGCACGAAGCTGGATCAGGAACCGGACTTCCTGAAACAGTGGTCCTTCCAGAAAACCCCGCACATCGCGCTGACCTACGGCGGGGTGATCCTCAAGTACGAAGTGAGCACCATCGCGCCGTATGCCCTGGGCCACATCGAACTGAAGATCGCCTATCCACGCCTCAACGGCATCCTCAAGCCCGAGCTGTTTCCCGGCCGTAGCTGAAGGCCCGGCCCAGCAGCAGTTGCAGCAACCCCGCCAGGATCAGCGACGGCAGGGTTGCGCCGATGTCCGGGTAGAAATTGGCCAGCAGGTGATAAGTGCTTACCCCGCCCAACCAGGCCAACAGGGCCGGCCAGCGCAACGCGGCCGACTGCACTTGGCCGCTGCGTTTGCGCAGGATGAAGTGGTCCACCAGCACCACGCCGAACAACGGCGCGAACACCGAACCGATCAGCAACAGGAAGTTCTGGTATTGCGCCAACGGTGCAAAGCAGGCGATCAATGTGCAGATGACACCAATCGCCAAGGCCAGGTGCTCAACCTTCAATCCTGAAAGCATGCCGCTGGACACCGCTGCCGAGTGGATGTCGGCGAAGGCGTTTTCCGACTCGTCGAGCAGGATCAGCAGCAGCGGGATACCCAACCCGGCACCGGCCAGGGCCAGCAGCAACGCGTTGACTTCGCCACTCGGTGCGAACGCCAGGGTGTAGGCCACGCCCAGGCTCATCAGCCAGAAATTACCAATGAAGAAGCCCACGGCAGTGCCGCCGAAGACATTCTTGGCGCGCTTGCCGAAACGCGAGTAGTCGGCGATCAGCGGCAGCCAGGACAACGGCATCGCAATGGCGATATCAAAACCCACCGCCAGCGGCATCGAGCCATCGCCGGCCTGCGCCCACAGTGCGGCCAGGTCAGCCTTGGCGAACAGGTTCCAGGTCAACCAGATGCAAGCCGCCAGCAGCAACCAGATGCCCCATTTGCGCAGGACCTTGCGCACGAAGGTCAACGGCCCACTCACAGCGAGCAAGGTCGCCAACGCGCCGAAGAACAATGTCCACAGCAAAGGGTTCGTGCCCAAGCTGCCTTCACTGAAAGCCCGGGCGCCAAGCAGGCTGGCGGCATCGCGCATGACGATGATTTCGAACGAACCCCAGCCAATCAGCTGCAGCAGGTTCAACACCGCCGGCACGCTCGCACCCTTGCTGCCGAGGCTGAGCTTGAGGGCGGCCATGGCCGACAGGCCGGTGTCGCTGCCGATCACCCCGACCGCCGCCAGCAGCAGGACGCCCACCAGCGTGCCGAGGAAAATCGCCAGCAACGAACCGCTCAGGCCCAGGCCCGGCGCGAGCAAGGCGCCGACTTGCAGGACCATCAGGCCGATGCCGAGGGAGAACCACAGGGAAAACAGATCGCGGGCGCCGAAGACGCGTTTGTCCAGGGGGACTGCGGTGTCGGGGGAGTAGGTGCTGGGTTGGATGTTCAAGGGTGGTTATCTCAGAGGGATATTTATTGTTTTTTTGGCCGCTATCGCGAGCAAGCTCGCTCCCACAGAAGGCCTGCTGCGTGCACAAATCTTGTGAACAGCAGAAACCCACTGTGGGAGCGAGCTTGCTCGCGATGAGGGCAGTGAAAACACCGCCCTCTTCAGCTCAAATCACACTTTCTTGTAAAGCTGACTACCTTCCTTCTTGAACCGCTCAGCCTGCTCCGCCAAGCCCTGGGCGACATCGACATCCACCGCTTCAATGCGCTGGTTCGCCGCGTACTCGCGCACTTCCTGGGTGATTTTCATCGAGCAGAATTTCGGCCCGCACATCGAGCAGAAATGCGCCACCTTGGCCGAGTCCTTCGGCAGGGTTTCGTCGTGGTACGAGCGGGCGGTGTCCGGGTCGAGGCCGAGGTTGAACTGGTCTTCCCAACGGAACTCGAAACGCGCCTTGCTCAAGGCGTTGTCGCGGATCTGCGCGCCCGGGTGCCCTTTGGCCAGATCGGCAGCATGCGCGGCGATCTTGTAGGTGATGATCCCGGTCTTGACGTCATCCTTGTTCGGCAAGCCGAGGTGTTCCTTCGGCGTCACGTAGCAAAGCATGGCGCAACCGAACCAGCCGATCATCGCCGCACCGATGCCCGAGGTGATGTGGTCGTAGCCCGGCGCGATGTCGGTGGTCAGTGGGCCGAGGGTATAGAACGGCGCCTCGTCGCAGCACTCGAGCTGCTTGTCCATGTTCTCCTTGATCAACTGCATCGGCACGTGGCCGGGACCTTCGATCATGCATTGCACGTCGTGCTTCCAGGCGATCTTGGTCAGCTCGCCGAGGGTTTCCAGCTCGCCGAACTGCGCTTCGTCGTTGGCGTCGGCAATCGAGCCCGGACGCAGGCCATCGCCCAGCGAGAAGCTGACGTCGTAGGCCTTCATGATTTCGCAGATGTCTTCGAAGTGGGTGTAGAGGAAGTTCTCTTTGTGGTGCGCCAGGCACCACTTGGCCATGATCGAACCGCCACGGCTGACGATACCGGTGACGCGCTTGGCGGTCATCGGCACATAGCGCAGCAACACGCCGGCGTGGATGGTGAAGTAGTCGACGCCCTGCTCGGCCTGTTCGATCAGCGTGTCGCGAAACAGCTCCCAGGTCAGGTCTTCAGCCACGCCGCCGACTTTTTCCAGGGCCTGGTAGATCGGCACGGTGCCGATCGGTACCGGCGAGTTGCGGATGATCCACTCGCGGGTTTCATGGATGTGCTTGCCGGTGGACAGGTCCATGACCGTGTCCGAACCCCAGCGGATGCCCCAGGTCAGCTTCGCCACTTCTTCTTCGATGGACGAACCCAGCGCACTGTTGCCGATGTTGCCGTTGATCTTCACCAGGAAGTTACGGCCGATGATCATCGGTTCCAGTTCGGTGTGGTTGATGTTGGCCGGGATGATCGCGCGGCCACGGGCGATTTCATCGCGCACGAATTCCGGGGTGATGACTTTCGGCACGCTGGCGCCGAAGCTGTGGCCGGCGTGTTGCTGGTCCAGCAGGCCGGCGGCGCGGGCGACTTCCAGCTTCATGTTTTCGCGGATGGCGACGTATTCCATCTCGGCGGTGATGATGCCTTTGCGCGCGTAGTGCATCTGGCTGACGTTGGCGCCCGGCTTGGCGCGACGCGGGTTGTTCACGTGGGCGAAGCGCAGCTGGGTCAGCTCGGGATCAGCCAGGCGCTCCTGGCCGAAGTTGGAGCTCAGGCCCGCCAGGCGCTCGGTGTCGCCACGGGCTTCGATCCACGGCGAGCGCACATCGGCCAAGCCTTTGCGCACGTCAATGATCACGTTCGGGTCGGTGTACGGGCCCGAGGTGTCATAGACCACTACCGGCGCGTTGATCTCGCCGCCGAAGTCGGTGGGGGTCACGTCGAGGCTGATTTCGCGCATGGGCACGCGGATATCCGGACGGCTGCCCTGGACATAGATTTTTTGCGAGCGGGTAAAGGGCTGGACCGATTGCTGATCGACCTGGGCCGATTCACTGAGGTTGGTCGCGTTTTTTGATTTTGTCGTCATCACGGGCTCTCCAGACACACATCCAGGCAGTGGATTTTTGTCGGAGCGAACCTGTAACGAATGGACGCGTCCCTGCACGAAAGTGCGGACGCTGTGCTTGCTGCTCGAGTGCGTTCAATGATCGAACGACATCCCGGACGAAGCACAAGAGGACTCGCCGGGTGACGAGAAATCTTGTTCCCTACGCAGGCGCTAACCTGATCAGGTTCAACGGGATCCGAAATTATTCGATCTCAGCCTCATAGCAAGGCACCCCGACAAGAACCCGGCCAGTCTAGACACAACCGGCGCAGAACGCCATCGCCCGGGCAAAAGCCGTGATGAATGGCACAAATACAGGATTGTTGCCGTGCGTAGGCGCAACTACACTCGCTACGCCGCGCGCCTGTTATGCGCATTCAATTTGAACGTAGGGATCGCCTCATGCTGCGCAAACTCTCACTGGCCCTTGCCGTGTCTTGTGCGTCCAATGGAATGGCCTGGGCCGCCGAAGCACCGTTATCCAACAAGACCGACCTGGTCAGCGTGTACCAGGAAGCGGTGGACAACAACGCTGACCTGGCCGCCGCCCGCGCCCAATATGGCGCCCAGAAGGAAGTGGTGCCCCAGGCCCGCGCCGGGCTGCTGCCCAACCTGTCGGCCGGCGCCGACCTGAACAACACCCGCACCGAGCTCGACCAACCGGCGATGACCGCCACGCGCAGCTCCACGGTCTACCAGGCCACGCTGTCCCAGCCGATCTTCCGCGCCGACCGCTGGTTCCAGCTGCAGGCGGCCAAATCAGTCAACGAACAAGCGTCGCTGCAACTGTCCGCCACCGAACAGAACCTGATCCTGCAAAGCGCCGAAGCCTATTTCAACGTGCTGCGCAGCCAGGACAACCTGGCCTCGACCAAGGCCGAGGAAGCCGCGTTCAAGCGCCAGCTCGACCAGTCCAACGAACGTTTCGACGTGGGCCTGTCGGACAAGACCGACGTGCTGCAATCCCAGGCCAGCTACGACACCGCGCGGGCCAACCGGATCATCGCCCAGCGCCAGGTCGAAGATGCCTTCGAAGCGCTGATCACCCTGACCAACCGCCAGTACAATTCGATCCAGGGCGTCGTCCACACCCTGCCGATCCTGCCGCTGCGGCGCCGAACGACGCCAAGGCCTGGGTCGACACCGCCGCCAAGCAGAACCTCAATCTGCTGGCGAGCAACTATGCCGTCGATGCCGCCGAAGACACCTTGCGCCAGCGCAAGGCCGGCCACGCGCCGACCCTCGACGCAATCGCCCAATACAGGAAAGGTGACAACGACGGCCTCGGTTTCACCAACCCGAGCCCCACCGGCCAGCGCTACGGTGGCGACGCGGAGCAACGCACCATCGGCCTGCAGTTGAGCATCCCGATCTACAGCGGCGGACTGACCAGCTCCCAGGTGCGCGAATCCTATTCGCAACTCACCCAGACCGAGCAGCAGCGCGAAGGCCTGCGCCGCCAAGTGGTGGAAAACACCCGCAACCTGCACCGCGCGGTGAACACCGATGTGGAACAAGTCCAGGCCCGGCGCCAGTCGATCATCTCCAACCAGAGCGCGGTGGATGCCACGGAGATCGGCTATCAGGTGGGCACTCGCAACATCGTCGATGTGCTCGACGCCCAGCGCCAGCTGTACACCTCGGTGCGCGACTACAACAACGCCCGCTATGACTACATCCTGGATAACCTGCGCCTCAAGCAAGCCGCCGGGACGTTGAGCCCGGAAGATTTGCAAGCCCTGTCCCGTTACCTCAAGCCCGATTACAACCCGGACAAGGACTTCCTGCCGCCGGACCTGGCACAGGCTGCGGCAGAGCAGTTGCGTTCGCGGCCGACGCAATAATCTACCGCCACCCGCTAACGACAGCTCACCTTTTGTGGCGAGGGGATTTATCCCCGCTGGGGTGCGAAGCACCCCCCATTCAAACGGCCTGACACAAATGTGCCGTCAGGTTTTGGGGCTGCTGCGCAGCCCAGCGGGGATAAATCCCCTCGCCACAGATAATCCCTGCCATAGATGCAGGACTCGCGCTCAGTCGATCAACCGCCCCAACCCATCCAGCAATCGCTGCAACGCACCCTGGTTGCGGCGCATCACCACCAATCCCGCCTCTGCCATGCGCTGGGCGTCCCGAGGCAACTCGAACAGGCGCTGAACCGCCAGGGCCAGGCTTTCAGCATCTTCCACCTCCGCCAGAGCCCCGGCCACACGCAGTTGCGCGGCGATTTCGAGAAAGTTGAACAAGTGCGGCCCGCTGAGCACCGGTTTTGCCAGTGCCGCCGGTTCGAGCAGGTTGTGCCCGCCGTTGGGCACCAGGCTGCCGCCGACAAATGCGCTGTCGGCCAACGCATAGAGAAACAGCAGCTCGCCCATGGTATCGCCCAGCAATACCGAGGTCTGCGGGCCGACCGGCTGAGCACTGGAACGCCGGACCGTGGCAAAACCCTCGCGCTCGCACAATTGCGCCACTGAATCGAATCGCTCCGGATGACGCGGCACCAGGATCAGCAGCGCATCGGGATAGCTGTCGAGCAATCGCCGGTGGGCGGTCAATACCACTTCGTCCTCGCCCTCATGGGTGCTGGCGGCGATCCACACCGGGCGCTCCACCGCTTGCCATTGACGGCGCAAGGCGCTGGCGCTTTCGAGCAGTTGCGGGTCGATGGTCAGGTCGAACTTGATGGAGCCCGTGACTTCGACGGTTTCCGCCCTGGCACCGAGCTGGCGAAAGCGCTCGGCCTCGGCTTCGGTCTGCACCGAGAACAGGTTCATCTCGGCGAGCATCGGCCGGGTCAACTTGGGAAAACGCGCATAACCGCGCGCCGAACGCTCCGACAACCGCGCGTTCGCCAACGCCACGGGAATGCCGCGCCGGGCGCATTGATGGATGTGATTGGGCCACAGTTCGGTTTCCATGATCACCGCCAGTTTCGGCCGGGCCCGGTCGAGGAAACGCTTGGCCGCGCACGGCAAGTCATAAGGCAGATAGCAATGCTGGACGCGCGGTTCATTGGCGAACAACGCCTTGATCCGCTCCGAACCGGTGGGCGTCATGCACGTCACGGTGATCGGGAGCTGTGGATAACGCTGCAACAACGCGCGAATCATCGGCGCGGCGGCGATGCTTTCGCCCACCGACACCGCGTGGACCCAGATGCCGCCCGGCGCCATCGTCGGCAAGCCCCACGAGAACCGCTCGCCGATACGCCGCGCATAGGCCGGCGCCTTGCGAGCCCGCAGCCACAGCCGAATCGCTACCAGTGGCAGCCCCAAGTAAAACAACGCGCTATAGAGAGTTCTGTTCATGGCGGCGGAGTTTATCGGTTTTTCAGCCGATCGCCTGCAACTGCACGGCAAAACGTTCCGCCAGCCACCGGGCGGCGGGACCAAGGGGTTCATCGCGGCGCCAGACCAGCTCCACCACCAGGGCCGGCGGGGTCCATTCGCTGTTGAGTTCGACCATATCCCCCAGGTACGCCGGGTATTGCACGACATGCCGCGGCAACCAGGCCCAGCCCAGGCCACTCCTCAACCACTCGGCCAGCACGTAGAAGCTGTCAGCGCGCCAGACTTGCGGGCTGGCCTGTTCGCTGCCGGGATAGACGCTGGATTGGGTCGCCATCAGCAACTGGCGATGCCGGGCCATTTCCAGGCATGACACATATTCATGGTGCGCCAGCGGATGATTCCGGCCGCACACCGTGACCATCTCCACGCTGCCCAGTACCCGGCGCTCCAACGCCTCGGGGATCTGGTCGTGATAGAACAACAACCCAAGGTCGGCGCGACGTTCCACCAGCTTGCGCGCCACATCGCCTTGGGCGGCGCTGGCCAGCTGTACTTCAAGCGTGGGGAATCGTTCGGCCAGCGCCGCCAGGCTGTCGATGACGGGCTGATAAGGCATGGCTTCGTCCTGGGCCAGGCGCAGCGACGCCTCCTGCCCACGCATCAGGGCCAAGGCCCGGCCGTTGAGGCGCTCGCATTGGCGCAACACTTCCCGGGCCTCCTCAAGCAGCGCCACGCCCGCGTCGGTGAGCTTGGGCTGACGACCGCTGCTGCGTTCGAACAGGCTCACCCCCAAGTCTTCTTCCAACATCGCAATCGCGCTGCTGATGGCTGACTGGGCCTTGCGCTGATCCCGGGCCACGGCGGAGAACGAACGCTTCTCGGCGACACCGACGAACAGCCGCAGTTGTTCCAGATTCCATTGAGTATTCATGGCGCAACCTATCTCCATTGCAGATAGGTAATGACTTTACCGCATCTGCCCAATCCCTAGAATGGGGCCATCGAACGACGCAACAGTCACAGAGGATTCGCCCATGAACGCCTACTACTACCTCGCCATTGCCATCTGCGCCGAAGTCATCGCCACCGTGTCGATGAAAGCGATCAAGGGTCTCAGCGCGCCACTGCCCTTGCTGCTGGTCATCGTCGGCTACGGCACTGCGTTTTGGATGCTGACGCTGGTGGTGCGCACCGTTCCGGTAGGCGTGGCCTATGCGGTCTGGGCCGGCCTGGGGATCGTCATGGTCAGCGTCGCGGCGCTGTTCATCTACGGGCAGAAACTGGACGTGCCGGCGATGCTGGGGATGGCGTTGATTGTTCTTGGGGTTGTCGTGATCCAACTCTTTTCCAAGACTGCAGGGCACTGAAAATACTGCCATTGAATTGGAACACACCGATATTGAGCTGGAACGCACTTGTGGCGAGGGAGCTTGCTCCCGCTGGGCTGCGCAGCAGCCCCAAAAAGCTTGGGACCGCTGCGCGATCCAGCGGGAGCAAGCTCCCTCGCCACAAAAGCTTTGCTCCCATGTGGCCGACGTTGATCGCCAACAAATGCCCTCTTCGTCGAGTCTGTATACTGCGCCCTCGTCTTGAATTCTGAGGTCGCTGCATGCCATCCGTTATTTCCACCGACATCCTGATTGTCGGCGCCGGAGTCGCCGGCCTCTGGCTGAATGCGCGCTTGCGCCGCCAGGGGTTTTCAACCGTGCTGGTGGAAAGCGCCAGCCTCGGCGGCGGGCAGAGTGTCAAATCCCAGGGCATCATCCACGGCGGCGCCAAGTACGCCTTGCATGGCGCCCTGACCGGCGCCTCGGAAGCCATTGCCGACATGCCACGCCGCTGGCGCGAGGCCTTGAAGGGTGATGGCGAGCTGGACCTGGCGGGCGTACGCATGCTGTCCGATGCCCATTACCTCTGGTCCCCCGGAACCCTGGCAGGCAACCTCACCAGCTTCTTCGCCAGCAAGGCTGTGCGCGGACGCGTTGACCAGGTCAAGGGCGAGCAACTGCCGCCCGCCCTGCAAGACAAGCGTTTCAAGGGCAAGGTCTATCGCCTGTCCGAATTGGTCGTGGACGTCCCCAGCCTGATCGCCCGCCTGGCGGAACTGGCCGGTGACAGCCTGCTGGCCGGCCAGCATATCGAGCCGCTGCATGAAGAAGGCAAACTGATCGGACTGAAGGTCGACGGTCGCGAGATCCGCGCCCAGCGTATTGTCCTCAGTGCCGGCGGTGGCACCGCTGACCTCCTCAAGGCCCTGGGCCTGGACCAGCCGGCCATGCAGACCCGACCGCTGCACATGGTCCTGGCCAAAGGGCCGGGCCTCAAGCCGCTGTATGCCCATTGCCTGGGCGGCGGACCGAAGCCGCGCGTCACCGTGACCACCCATCCCGCCGCTGACGGCCAATGGGTCTGGTACATGGGCGGCGACCTCGCCGAAGGCGACGCCGTCGCCCGTGAACCGGCCGCGCAGATTGCCGTCGCCCAGAAGGAACTCGGCCAACTGCTGCCGTGGATCGACCTCAGCACCGCGCAATGGGCCACGTTGCGAGTCGCTCGCGCCGAACCGCTGCAATCGGGCCTGACCCGCCCCGACAATGCTTTCGTCGCCGAACAGGATCGCCTCTTGGTGGGCTGGCCAACCAAGTTGGCACTGGCTCCGGACTTTTCCGATCGAGTGATCGCAGCACTGCAACGCGACGGCATCCAGCCAAGCCACGCCGCCCCGCTGCCGGACCTGCCCAAACCGCCCATGGGCATACCAGCCTGGGAACAACTGTTGCCATGAGCCAACCGACCCTGCATGACTTGCATCGCCCGCTGGGCCACAACGGCCCGAAGGTGTCGCCCCTGGGCCTGGGCACGGTCAAGCTCGGCCGCGACCAGGGCGTCAAATACCCCAACGGTTTTCGCATTCCCGATGACGACGAAGCACGCATGTTGCTCAAGTTGGCGCGCGACCTGGGCATCAACCTGATCGACACCGCGCCGGCCTATGGCCGCAGCGAAGAGCGCCTCGGCCCGCTGCTGCGCGGCCAGCGTCAGGACTGGGTGATTGTCAGCAAGGTCGGCGAGGAATTCAGCGACGGCCAGTCGCGCCATGACTTCAGCGCCAGCCATACGCGGTTCTCGGTGGAACGCAGCCTCAAGCGCCTGGAAACGGACTACATCGACCTGGTGCTGGTGCATTCGGACGGCAATGATCTGTCGATCCTCAACGACAGCGATGTCTATCCGACCCTGGCGGCACTCAAGCGCGAGGGCAAGATCGGTGGTTTCGGTTTTTCCGGCAAGACCGTCGACGGCGGCTTGAAAGCCCTGGAGCAAGGCGACTGCGCGATGGTCACCTACAATCTGAACGAACGAAGCGAAAAGGCTGTCATTGACTACGCAAGCGAGCACGGCAAGGCGATCCTGGTGAAAAAAGCCCTGGCCAGCGGTCACGTCTGCCTGAGCCCCGGAGAGGACCCGGTCCGTGCCAGCTTCGAACTGTTGTTCGAGCATCCAGGGGTTGCCAGTGCTATTGTCGGCACCATTGATCCGCTGCACCTCGCCCATAACGTTGCGACCGTAGCCAACGTCCTACGTCAAAACTGAAGCCGCCCTGCGCGGCATCAAGCAGGAGCTGACATGCCGCGTACGCTCATCAGGAAAAATCCAAGCAACTTCAAGACCCTGCCCCTGTTCGTCGAAGCGACACCCGAAGGCCTGACCTACCAGAGCATCGGAATGCCGTTGAATTTCGCCCAGACCTTACAGCGTCGCCGCCCTGTAGCGGTGGCCGATGCGGAACGTTTTTCCCTCGAACTGGCGAACCTGGGCGTCTCGGTGCGCCTGACCTTGCATTGGCAGAACCGCGAATATTGGGTACTGGTGCGCCAGCGTCGCCAAGATCGCGGCGACGTGGTACTCAAGCTGATCTCCGGTTACGTCCCCGCCCATGAGTTGAACCTGCCGCTGCTCACCGCCATCAACGAAATAGCCGAAGAATGCCTGCTGGAAACACCGGAAGGTTGGCTCGGCGGACGCTTCAACGACACCTGGCTGCCCGCGCCTTATTCGAGTGCGCTGCATTATCGCGAAGCCTTGCCGTTTCGCCTGGCTCCGCTATCCGGCTCGGCCCGCCCGGTGCGCTGCGCCAACCTGCAACTGATCGAACGCCCACGGGCCTATGTGCATTTGCCGACGGCATCGCTGCAACTGATTTATGACTTGCGCCTGGACGTGCCCAAGGAAGCCAAGTCCCTGAGCCTGTTTCATGTCGATGAACGATTGGAAGGCGATCAACTGGTGGCGCGCCTGGACCGCAAGCGCCCCGATCTGTACCTGATGCCACTTGAAAACGGCAAGCCGATCGGTGAGCTCTACACCCTTAAACGTGATCGTCTGGTTGCGGCAAGCACCCGGGGCCTGCACTTGGCCGAAAGCTTCGCCAGCCAGGAGGGTTGGGTGGTACGCGACGAACGCATCCGCTGGAAGGATTGGCTCGTGAAACAGGGCTTGGAAGTACACACGCCTCGTCGCCAAGGCCTGACCAACTTGCACAAGAAGGCCATGGGCCTGATGCGCATGGTTCGCGGGACACTGCATAAATAACGTCAAGCGGAGCGTCGTTTATCCCAATACGTGCGCCACTGCGCAAACAGGTGAAAATAACGATTCTCTCGCTTCCCCATGCCGCGCTTGGGCGAGAATGATTCTTCGGCGAAGGTCCCATCGATTCGTACCCGTGATGCCGTGGTCGCCAGTGTGCAGACTTTCACCTGTGCTTGTTGCAACGCGTATTTGAGCAGCCGTTCGGAATGCAGTTTCCTGCCCGTAGCCTTGCAAAAATCGAAAATGCGTTCGATCCGCTTGCCATAGGCCCGGTAGGCATCGCGCCCACACACAGCAAAGCGGTCATTCAAGCCTCCCCACCATTGCCAATCCGGTATGTAGGCATTCAATCGGCGCGCGTCGGGGTGGGCAAAAATATAAGCGGGCAGCGCTGTATGGTAGAAGTTGTCGGGACGCACAAACACGACGAAATCCGGATCGAACGGCTCCATCATGGCAGTCACGGTATTCAAGGAATTGAGCTGGTAGATCAGATTCCTGAGCGACGCATGCTCATCTCCCCAGGTATCGCCCAAGGCCTTGACCCGCTCGAAGTCCCAACGCTCCAGGACACCTTCGGTGGACTCCAGGCGACCGGTCATGGTGGTGAACGGTGCGTAATTGTCCGCTTTCAGTTCACCTTGCTCCCCCGAGCGCGGATTGCGGACTTCATCCATTTTGTACAGGTGATAAAAACACTGCACTTCGCTCCCGGCAGGAATCTGCGCCAGGACGTTTTCTTGAATGGAGGGGAAACAGATTTCCGAGTTTCTCGGAATACCAAAAAAAGCCAGCGCAACTTTCAACACGCGTCCTGCCCTTGTCGTTAAAAAGAATTGCCCGGCGGCATCGCATCAAGCGACTCGTCATGCCAATGCGACTCAAGGCCGACGAAACCACCTTTGCCACCAACGGCAGCGTTGCAACGGCACAACGGTTACATCGGCCCCGAGCAGCCACTGTCGCTCGTACTCCCAAGCGTGCCCGCTCCAGAACTTTCCCGCTTCGTTGGAGAAACCCAAGGTGAAGATTTGATAGTTATAACCCGCATGGCCGCGCAACCAATCGAACAGCACCAGCGCGTTGAAGCCCGTCGAAGGGCCTACATAGCGCTTGCCACCCTCCCGGTCGACCGGGTAGTTCCACAAAGGGGGTAATGGCATGCGCTCCCAATACAAGGTCACGCCCGGTAGTGGCGACATATTCCCGGTGCACCCCACCAACATTGTGAAACAACGTGCGTCGGGCAAGCCGAACAATCGCTGCACCTCGGCGTTGTAGGGCAGGCCGAAGAAATAAGCGTCGGGGGCATTGAAGCCATGGACGAACACATTAACGCTGTGCGGACGGAGCAGTGCCGACTTCACGCAGGTATTGAACGTCACGACCACGTCGTCACTGCCGATGTCGAGTGCCTGGAAGTCAGCCGCGGTGATGGCTGGGTTATTCGCCACCAGCACCACCCGCGCGGCCCTTTCCAAGCAATTCTTCAACGCCTGGGGCAAGGCCCCCATCAGTGATTGATGACCGCCAGGCAATTTGTCGAGCGCCATTTCGTCATTGATTCGAGGAACCCGATCCGCCATGTCGCTTACCCCGGCACCTTCATGCCATAGCGCAGCTTGACCCATCCGCGAGTGAGCGCCGATGGGGCTTGCCAGGGACGCATATCACGCTGGATTTCCTCGGCCAAGGCCTGCCCGACGCGCGCAAACGAATAGCGACGCTCGGCGAAGGCTTGGCCATTGCGGGCGATTCGCGCGGCCAGTTCCGGATCACGCTGCAGCATTTCGAGTTTCTCCACCGCCTCAGCTTCGGAGCGATAGAAGACGGTGTTTTCCATGTCCTCGAAGCCCAGCAATCTGTCTTCCTCGCCCTGGCTCCAAGCCAACAGCACGCAACCACAGGCCATGGCCTCGAAGTTCTTGATCATGAACTCCCCCATGCCCAGGTCGGCGCTGACAAAAATCTTGATGCGATTGAGTGTCTCCAGATACTCGCGGCCTGACTGAGTACGCGTCACCAGCATACCGGTGCGTTGAGCCAAGGCTTCAAGCAACGCTCGGCGTCGCGCATATTCAGTGCTTTTGAGGCTGCCGAGAAAACCAATGGGAATATCCCGTACGCTGCCGGTGTTGTGCAGCATCTGTTCGTCATAACCTTTGGAAACGAACACAGCATCGATGTTCTCGGCTTGCATCCGTCGCGCCACCAGCGCCCCTGACACCAAGGCACGGCAACTGGGCAAGCGGCGGTATAGGCGCGAATAAACGCCGTAGTATTTACTTTCGCGCATGTAGTTCTGATAAGCGTCGTGTTCGAGGAAGATCAGTCCCGGAATGCACTTCAATACGCTAAGTTGCGGGGCGAGGCGTTTGACCCGCGAAAAGATCACCACCCGGTCGAAATCCTGATAATTGGCCGAGACAAGGAATCGGCCAAGCTTCTTTTGCTGCTGCTTGGTCAAGCGATAGAGGGTGCAGTCGTTGCAGTTTTCCTGCACGACCTGATACAGGCGGTCGAGAATCACACGCTGTTCAGCCATCACCAGAAGCATGACTTTCATAAGTTAATAAGCCAAAGACTGAAACAACCAGAGCCGGGGGGGGGGGCAAGCTCGACCCCAATGGTCGAAACTTGCCATGTAGGACCTCCCGGAAGGCAAGAAGATTCAGTGGCTGCGAATCTTCTCGACAATAGCCGTTGTCGAACTGTTTTCCACCAGTCCCAATACCTTCACGGTGCCACCGTAGGCCGTGACGATGTTCGCACCCACGACCTGATCAATCCCATAGTCACCGCCCTTGACCAGCACATCCGGCTTGACCTGGGACAGCAGGTTTTCCGGCGTGCCTTCGCTGAAGCTGATCACCCAGTCCACCGCGCCAAGGCCGGCCAGGACCGCCATGCGTCGGTCGACGCTGTTGATTGGGCGCCCCGGTCCCTTCAGGCGACTCACGGATGCATCGTCATTGACCGCGACGATCAAGCGATCGCCCTGTGCCCTGGCTTGTTCGAGATAGGTCACGTGGCCTGCATGGAGAATATCGAAGCAACCGTTGGTGAACACGATTCTTTCGTTGTGGGCACGGGCGTCGTCAACCGCCAGCAGCAGTTGCTCAAGACCCAACACACCCCGCTCGGACCCTTCTTCACGTTGAATGGCGCGACGCAGCTCAGGCGCGCTGATAGCAGCCGTACCGAGTTTACCGACAACGATACCGGCGGCCAGGTTCGCCAGGGCTACTGCATGGGGCAGTTCTTCGCCGGCAGCGATGGCGGCCGCGAGCGTGGAAATCACGGTGTCGCCGGCGCCCGTCACGTCAAACACTTCACGGGCTCGGGCCGGCAAGTGCAGAGCCGGGTGATCAGGCCGTAGCAGCGTCATGCCATGCTCGCCTCGGGTGACCAGCAACGCCCCCAGTTCGAGGTCGTGCATCAACTGCGCGCCCTTGCTCACCAACTCGTGTTCATCAGCGCAACCGCCGACGATGGCCTCGAACTCGCTGAGGTTCGGCGTGATCAGGCTGGCGCCACGATAAATGGAAAAGTCCTTGCCCTTGGGATCGGCCAACACCGGAATGCCACGGGCACGAGCAGCCTGGATCAGCACCTGATGGTTCTTCAACGCACCTTTGCCGTAGTCCGACAACACCAGGACCTTGATCCCTTCGAGCAGGCTATCGACCTCGGCACCGAGGGACAGCGGATCGGTGGCGAACGGTTCTTCGAAATCGATGCGCAGCAATTGCTGGTGACGACTGATGACTCGGAGCTTGACGATGGTTGGCTGATGCGCAATGCGCTGGAAAATCGCCCGAACACCCGCGCCCTTGAGGCTGTTGGCCAGGCTCTCGGCAGCCTCGTCATCACCGGTCACGCCCACCAACGACGCCGGCGCACCGAGTGCGGCGATGTTCAGGGCAACGTTGGCGGCACCGCCGGGGCGATCCTCGATGTGCTCGACCCTGACCACCGGTACCGGGGCCTCGGGGGAAATCCGTGATGTACCGCCATGCCAGTAGCGGTCGAGCATGACATCGCCGACCACCAATACAGGGGCTTGATCGAATCGCGGCATGGACAACTTCATGGAGCATTCCACATACAAAATGAACAGGGCGGGGATATTAGCACAGGGCTGGAGAAGGCTCGTCCATGGCTGTAGCCGGATGTGACAGATTGTTGGGTCAGGGCTGTACCGATGCCCATAACCGCTCGCAAGCCTCGCTCAGTTCCAGGTCGCCGGTGTCGATATCGCAATCAGGTGCCACCGGAGCTTCATATGGGCTGTCGAGGCCAGTGAAATTTTTCAGCCGTCCGGCACGCGCCTCTCGATAGAGGCCCTTGGGGTCACGCCGAGCACACACCTCGAAGGGGGTGCTGACATAGACTTCAAAGAAGGATCCCTCAGGAAACAAATGTCGCGCGGCCTCACGATCGGCTCGATAGGGCGAAATGGCCGCGACAATAACAACCAGCCCGGCGTCCACCATCAGCCGCGCGACTTCGGCGATGCGTCGGATATTTTCCTTGCGCGCTTCAGGCGTCATGCCGAGGTCGCTGCACAACCCCTGGCGCAGGTTGTCACCGTCAAGCAGGCAGGTGTGAAAGCCCTGCTCGTGCAACCGCACATCCAATGCATTGGCCAGGGTCGACTTCCCTGCCCCGGAAAGGCCAGTCAACCAGATGCATCGCGGTTGTTGGAATTTGATCGCGGCCCGAGCCTGCGGGGAGATCGTCAACGCGTGAGCCGGATTCTGTTTTTGAATGGACGCCGTTTTTGACATTCGTTCCATGAATCAAGCACCTCCCGTACTTACCGATTGCTCAGAAGTAAAGCACAGGCTGATTCAGCCAGCTCAACGAATCAAGGGCGGCGGGTCTGGCCGTCGTCCTGCGGTGACATACCCAAACGCCGAACCCAGAAGAGTTCGTGCCGGCGAACCGACTTTCGAAAGAACTCGTCCTCTCCGGTACGAGGCCAGTGGCGCCCGGCTAGCAACCGCTGGATGGTGCGGCGCAAGCGGCGCTTGAACGGAGGACGGCCCTGCAGGTCATGTTGCATCCCCAGTGCCATAGCCTTGTCCATGCGCACGGAAGCATCCAGCAAAGGGCTCCACAACCCATCGGCCGGCAAAGGCTCGATGGCGGGTGGCAGCGCGATGCCATAACCCGCCGGGCCCATTGGCCAACGGTCGTTGTCGTGCAGGTGGTTGGCATAGAGCAGTAATGTCTGCGGCCGCCAGGCGCTGAGTTCGATCGCCTCCATCAACGCCCGCGTGCCCGCGATGTGGTCGCTGTGGGGGTCCAGCTCTGGATGCGGCGTGAGTACCACCTCGGGTCGATGATGTTCGAGCAGGTGAGTCAGGTCGGCCACCAGGTTACGCCATGTGGGCATGCCATCAACGTCACCCGGCAGGCTCAGGGCATTGAATCGACGGACTTCGCGGATATCGTTCTCGCCCGACTCCAGCGAACCGAAGCTCTGGGCCGGTGCCTTCGCCATGGCATCCAATTGCAGGCAGTAGTAGCCCAACTGAACACATTGCTGTTGTGCCACCCCGCCCCATAAAGGCACCGCCAGGCTGTCCCAACTGCGCAAGCGCCCCTTGAGACGAGCGGCTTGCGCAGGGTCCAGGCCCATATCGCGATAACGCTCAGCCTCGATCTCTCCTTGGGTGAGTGTAACGATAGCGACCTCTGGCGCGCGGCTGTATAGCCCGAAGGCCGCCAGTTCGGCATCGTCGGCATGTGGTGCGACGATCAGCAAACGCTGCTGGGCGAAATCCGGGTTGCTCAGGACATGCAACGTAGCCTGTGGCGCAACTTTGCAAAAACGACCGCGTAGCGCCAGGGTTCCGGACGCCAGTGCCTGCCCTTGCCCGGTCAGGTTGAGAAAGCGCTCTGCGCCAACCCCCCTCTCCAAGTCCTGACGGTCATCACCGATCAGAACCTGGGGATCAAGAAAATGCCCCAACCAGCTGCTTTTTACCCGTACCTGCAAGACCAGTGTCTGATGAGTATCGAACGCCCCCGCGACTTGCAGGCAACCTTCCCTCAGCGTGACAGGAAATTGCGGAGTGCCCGCCGGAAACTCATAGCGATAGTCATCACCGGGGGCATAGAACAGATGGTCGGAGAGCCAGGCCTCGTGCGCAACCCAGCCCACCGCAAGAAACACCACGAGCGACCACCACGACACCGTATAGCCAAGCAGCAACGCTGCCAACAATACGCCAACCAGCAGCAGGCGCTTGCGTTGACGATGACGTTTTAGCAATTGCTGCTTGCGTGCGCTCACGGTTTGTCTCTCTCGCTCATGGGTTGTGTCTTTGGTCAAACCTGATAGACCGGAACCCGCTTGCACCATCGGTCCTTGTATTCACGATCGGCACGGCCGAACGAGTAACGCAACGGCTTCCCAAGCGCCCGGGCATGCTCCCACTCGGCCTGGGTATTGACGTAACTGAGTACGCTGCCAGGGCTGAACTCGCGACTCTGCGGGTGAACCCCGCCGTTGATATATTCAAGGCTGACCCACTTGGGCGCCTCGACCCTATAGAGAATCTGGATGGCCACCGGCTCGTCATTCAGGTAGATCAGCGATCCGGTCATGAACTCACGCATCAGGCTAAACACCTCGGCCAGATGCGTCTTGCCAGGCGCCTCGAAATTCCATCGACGCTGGAACAAGTCGGCATAAACGGCGGCCTGTTCACTGGCGGACAACTCCAGTATCGACCGGATAATGCCACCGGCATCCTCAAGCAAGCGCTGCTCACGACGCTGGTTATAACGGAACTTCTTGCTGTACTCCTCAGGCTCCCGCGCCAGTGCCAGGCCTTCGGACTGCTCAGCGAGGCCGAGAACCAGTGGGGCATTGAGTTCCGATACATAGCGCATGCGGTGCCGCAGGCGAATCTGGGCGTCTTCACGGATGGGCAGGATGACCTCGGCATTGCCAAGATCGAGCATGCCCCGCTTGCCTTCACGCTTGAGCACATCCTTTGATAGCGCAACATGACGGCCCCACGTTGGCATGGCGGCACACAGTTGGCCGTTGGCAAACCATCCAAGGTAACGCACCGCGATACCCACCAACCCGGCCAGGCGTTCGACCACATCAGGGTGTGTCGCCACGCTGCCGCCGAACTCATGCCAGGCTCGGGCGTAAGCCGCAGCGTCTATGGGTGTCCAACCGCTTTCTCGCCAGGTCCGCCAATGACTCAGGATCAAACGAAGGACTCCTTCGCCGCCTCGTCAGTTTCCTCGACAAAATCCTTTTCGTGCAGGCGTGCGTAAAAGCCGTTCAATGCCAACAGCTCGGCATGTGTGCCTCGCTCGACAATACGGCCTTTATCCATCAGGAGAATAAGATCGGCCTTTTCAATGGTGGACAACCGGTGGGCAATTACCAGGGTGGTACGGCCCTTCATCACCTGGTCCAGGGCTGCCTGGATATGGCGCTCGGACTCAGTGTCCAGGGCCGACGTCGCCTCATCAAGAATCAGCAGCGGAGCATTCTTGAGCAAAGCCCGGGCAATCGCCAGACGTTGGCGCTGGCCACCCGAAAGCAAGACTCCGTTCTCACCCACCAAAGTGTCATACCCCTGAGGCATCTGCACGATGAACTCGGCCGCATAAGCGTCTTCAGCTGCCTTGCATACGTCTTCAAACGGTGCGCCGGCCAGGTCGCCATAGGCGATATTATTGGTAACAGTGTCGTTGAACAGCGTCACCTGTTGATTTACCAGGGCGATATGGCGGCGCAGGTTGGTCAGTCTGTATTGCTCGACATCCACTCCGTCCAGCAGTATCTGGCCCTTGTCATGGTGGTAGAAGCGCGGGATCAGATTGGCAAGTGTCGATTTGCCGCTGCCCGAGCGCCCAACCAATGCGACCATCTGGCCCTCTTCGGCAGTAAAGGAAACATCGTCGAGCACAAGCTTTTCCGTGCCAGGGTATTGGAAGCTCAGGTTGCGTACTTCCAAGCGGCCATTGATCCTGGCTATTTCCTGGGTACCCGTATCGACTTCCGGTTCTTCGTCGAGTTGCTCGAAAATGCTCTCCGCCGCCGCCAGCCCTTTTTGAATCGTGGCGCTGACCTCCGATAATTGACGGATAGGCTTAGGCAGCAACCCGGCGGCAGTTATGTAGGCAACCAGTTCTCCCGCCGAGGCATCGCCACGCAGGTAAAGCACCAGGTACATCAATACCGCCATGCCGATGTAGATCACCAACTGCAACATCGGCGTGTAGATCGATTGAGTACGGGTCATGCCCAGGCTGCGGTTCATGTTATCCGCGCTGGCCTTATGAAACCGTTCGATTTCGTAGTGTTCGCCGCCGAAGCTGCGTACCACCCGATAGCCTTGAATGGTTTCCGAAGCCACGTGTGTCACATCGCCCATCGCCACCTGGATTTTCTTGCTTTGCTTGCGGAATTTTTTGCTGGCACTGCTCACCAGGACGGCAATGACCGGCAATATCGCCAACAACACCAAAGTCATTTTCCAGTTGCTGTAGAGCAGGTAGCCGAACAGAAACACCACGGTCAGGCCTTCTCGGATGACTACCTTGATGGCATCGGTAGCGGCACCGGTGACCATGGTCACGTTGTAGGTAATGCGGGAAATCAGATGGCCAGAGTTATGGTTGTCAAAATAACGATTGGGCAAAGTCAGCAGGTTGTCGAACAACGCACAACGCAAGTCATGGACCACGCCCCGGGCGACCTTGGCGAGGTAGTAATTGCCAAGAAATGAACCGACGCCCTGGTAGACCGCAATCAGCACTATCAATAGCGGAACACCCAGTACTAGCGAGACCCCCATGAACTGGGTGTCATTTGGCTTTTGTAGCGCATCGAGAAAATGCTTGAGCATGTCCGCCAGCATCGGCTGGCTGGATGCGAACAACACGAAGCCAACAATACTGACGGCGAAAGCGCCCCAATACGGGAGTACGTATTTCAGCAATCGCAGATAGATCTTCATGCTCGATTGCTGGTCGGAATTGGCCATTCGGTGCGCCTCGCACGTTTGAAAAGACAGACAGGCTGCGGATTGTAACAGCGAACCAACGACTAAATCGGCCCGCACAGGACGAAGGGCGGAACATGCGGAGGGACTTCTTCACCGCGCCGCCCCGTCAGCCAGCAGCAGGAATGCTCCGGGTGGAACTGCTGATTTCGGGAGTACCACGAGCAGCCAATACAATGCTCAACGCAATTGGCAGCCACGTGATGAACCAATCCGCGTTAGGTTTGAGCCATAGGCCAATGCCATCTGTCAGCAATGACGTGCCGGAGAAAACCCAGAGTATCAGCAACACTTGACCCAGCGGCTGCGCGCGTGAAACCCAACCACGCCAGCCAGCAGCCAGCCAGAGCGAACAAAACAATATCAGCCCAGGAACACCGAGACGTACACCGGTATCCAGAAAAAGGTTGTGGGGATGCTTGAATGACTGCGAGATTTCAGGAATTGGAATTAAATATTCATGGAAGCCCAACCCTGTCGCCCAATGCTCCACTATCAATCGAACACCAGCGCCCCACAGTTGTGGCCGATAGGAAATTCCGCGTTGCAATAGAATCTCGGGTTTGAATACAGCGATGAATGCGACCCCGGCAATGCCTAGAAAGATCAACGCTCCGGTCAGCCTCGACGGCCTGGCCACGCCTGTTACCAACAAACCCGCGGCCAAGCCTACCCATACACCGCGTGTCTGATTGAAGCCCAAAAACATCGCATATCCCAGGAAAGGAATGACCAACAGCATCATTGCCAAAGGACTGAAACGTTTGGTCTGCATCGTAAAAATGCCAATGATTGCGAGCGCCCCCACCGCATGCGCGGCCGGAATGGCGGTGTTCCATACGCCAATGGCAAGCACTCGTGCGCTAAAAGGCTGAGCGGCAAACTCATAGAAATAGATCCAGGAGGCCAAAGCAAAAAAACCGCCCAGGATCGACGCATACAACAACATCGATTCGAGCCGCCATTTACTGTTCTGTGCCGCCAGCAAAATGCCGAACAGCGTCAGCGTCACGTAGAGCGTAACTTTCGCCTTGCCGAAACCGCTGTCACCGCCCTCAACCAACAAGACCAATAACGTCCAAGCCATGAATAATGCAAAAAGCGCCCACTCCGGCTGCTTGAACAGCAGCCTGAAATCCCGATGGAACAACGCCAGCAAGGCGGGCAGCCACAGCAGGACAATCAACATCTGGTGATACATTTTATTGCTCGGCAGGACCCACGCCCCACAGAGCAGAACCAGAAAACCAATGGATGCCCATGCCACCAAGACATCCTTATCGATCAATCTTTTCATATTCCTCAGCATCCAACTTTACTCAATATCCGATCCGTAACTCGTTGAAGCTGGGCTCTATCCGCATTCTTCCAACCACCCTTGATACAGTAGTGCTCGGAAAGGTAGTGGAGAAAGTTGCGCCGCAAACGCTCATCGAGCGGCCACTTGGGAAATGCACGAGACAGTTCCAACACCCGCTCAGCGTTGTCGGCATGCATCACCAGGCCCTCGATGTTGAAAAAAGCCTGGCCCAGCGTGAGCACGGGCTTGCCCAACAACAAGCTTTCCAGCCCCACGGTCGAATTGATGGTAATCACGAACTGGCAGGCTTCGATCAGTTGCTGTGTGGCATTGCCATTGGCGAAGAGCAGGCGCTCATGACAGCGCTCGTGCAGCTCGGGATACGTCTCGCGGCTGGACGGATGCTCCTTGAAAACTACCGTCAGGCCAGTCTCTTTGACCAGGCGCTCGCCCAGCGCAAACATCTCGCGCATATTCCTGATCCACGGAGAGAACAGTCGAACCTGGCTGTCTCGATCATCCTGGAAGGGAATGAATATAAACTGCCCAGGCAGCGCAATCGGTGCCGGGCCGGTAGTACGAGGCGCACGGGGAATCAGCACCGCTGGCGCCTGGTCCTCTGGTACCGAATGCGGGTAATTGAGGTAGAAATCGGCTTCGCGCGGAACCGCATTCAGATAGTTCACGCCACGCGGGTCCACCGTCGTTGTATCGGGCAACAAACCATTCTCGAAAAAAACGTCCTGCAGCCCGTCGGCGCGAGCGCCACCAACAATCGGCAATAACGATGAGAACCGTTCCAGAACGCCAATACATCAGGACGTTCCTGATCAAGCAAAGCCTGGGCGCGCAGTGCCATCCAAAAAAGTTCGAGGCGTAACAGCAAGCGATACAGAAGGCCGTCGTACTTGTTCTTGACTCGACGCTCCTCGCATTTTTCCTGGATCAAGCTCGACCAATCGATGCGCGAAACGACCCTGGAGATCAGCAGAGACCTTGGCCAAGGCATTTGTTGGGGAGTGACGACTTTTCCCTGTAATTCGGTTTCGCTGAGCAAGCGATTGAAATAGAGGCCTTGATGCTTGGCCAAGGAAATGAACAGCGTTTTTGTCATGGAATTTCCAGAAAGACGGCGCCATGCAGGCCCTTACACAGAGCGAGCATCTTGGAAAATTGGCGCGACTATACCACAGCGGTTTTTGCAGCCCGCACACTGCGTTAACATATGCGGCTGCCCATCCCATCGGGCCAAGCCCCGGAGCCTTGATGCAAACGCTCGACCATACTGTTTACCTCAGCCTGCGTGAAGGTGCCGATGTCCTCGAAGCTGACCGCCAGGGGGATAAAGTGCTGCGCTTGGCTGATGGTTCGATGTTCAAGCTGTTTCGCCGCAAGCGGCTGCTGACCTCCGCACTGTGGTCGCCCTACGCCAAGCGCTTCGCCGACAACTGCCAGATTTTGCAGGGGCGCGGCATCGAATGTCCGCAAATTCGCCACGTCTATCGCATTCCCTCAATTGAGCGTGACGCAGTCCATTACGACCCTCTGCCCGGCAGCACGCTTCGTCAGTTGCTGGGCAGCGACGACCTTGGCAATCTTCGCGCACAACTTGGTGAGTTCATGGCACGCCTGCATCAGAGCGGTATCTATTTTCGCTCGGCGCACCTGGGGAACGTCGTGCTGACGCCGGAAAACTCTTTGGGTTTGATTGATATAGCTGACCTGCGCAGCTATGGCAGACCATTGCGCAAAGGCCTGCGCCTACGCAATTTCAAGCATATGCTGCGCTATCGCCAAGACCGCGAATGGCTACTGCGCGACGACCAGTTTCTGCAGCACTACCTTAGTCACCAACAGACGTGCAGTGAACTGGAGCTTAGAACGGCGCTCAACATCTGATTTGCCGAAAATCGATGTCAACCGGCAGCGGGCAATCTGAAGGTTTCGAACTTTCGCTCGGGATTCACGCCTTGCAGCAAGCCTTCGATCAGCTCGACGGTTTTTGCCAGCCCTTGGGAGCCGTAGACCAAATGGTAATCGGCGAAACCTCGGGCCTTTTCCACGGACTCTGGATAATTGCGCTCGAGCGCTTGCAACTGATGAGAGAAAGCCCCCTCGTCACGCACCTGCGGTCCGAAAAACAAGGCGTGAGCAAAAATATCCTCATCACTGCCCGCATTTACGTAGATGACCGGCCGACCAGCCAAACCGGCTTCTATGCCGGCATTGGACATGATATTGACCACAACGCTAGCCCGCGCCAGAGCCTGGGCCAATGATTGATTGATATCCAGTAGCTCGATATTGGAGAAACGTGTAGCTGCATCGCTCCAGAATTGAGCCTTGCTGCGCGGATGGCGCTTGAACAGCACACGGTAGTGAGGATTGCGCCCAGCCCACTCACGCAGTAGCCGATAGGTTTCTTGATAACCGGACTCCTTCTCGCGGTCCGGCCCGACCCCCAGGATCAATAACGTCTTGATCGCTGGATCCGCAACAGGCAAATCATAAGTTTCATCGGCAAGGTACGAACCGAGCAGCACCACCGTCGACTCGCCAAACCGCAACGTCCGCTCTTGCAACGCCACCAATGAACTACGGCCAAAGACCCCGTAGTAATCGTAGTCATTCATTCCCAGACGACGAGAGGATTCCAGCGTCGTCGCGTGGGCCAGATGCAGCAACCGGGCGCCACGCGCAGCCAATGCAAGACGCAGGAACGGCGCATGGAGACTGCCATTGCGCTCGTTGATCAGCACTTTTGGTTGATACGTCGTCACCAGCCACTGGGCGTGGGCGGCATAGACCAGATAACGTAGCGGCACGGACTGTGGCGGAGCCAAAAGCATGCGTTCGCTACAAGCATGCGAGGGAGATCGAAGCGCAGCCTCCGTCAACCGGCATCCTCGCTTGCGCAGTGCATCGATCAGGATATTCTTGCGCTGCAACGCCATGGATTTTGGCGCCGAATGCAGCAGCAGCACTTCACAGGGCGTGGCGTCTACCGAATCTCTCAAGCATGCCTTCGCACGCAGTCCGACCACCGTGTCGACCATCACATCACGAGACAGCCGCAACAAACTGCCAAGGCGACCATGACGCTGACGCAACAATTTCCAGCGATAGAGGTCCAGCTCACGAGCCTTTCGAGCCCAGCTGTCGTCGGCCTGGAAGGCAGCGTGATCAGGACTCGAAGCGCTCACTTGAACAACAACCGGACGGCCTTACGCGTGTAGGACCAGCGCATGATCGAAAAAAGTTGGTACGTACGGCCCGGGCATAAAAAGCCTTTGCGCGAACGTAGTCCCCAGCGCTATAGCAGTCGCGGAACAAGGACAGGCAGCGCTGGGCGGTAAAGGCCTGACGCAGGTCCTGCAACTCCGCCGACATCCGCGCAGGAGCAAACACCTCGTCCACCATCTCCACCCCCGCAGCCAGGCTTTGCTTGAGGTCATGTCGCATGCTGTCATCATGCTTGTGGATCAGCGCGAGCGGCTGATCCAATGTGGAACATGGAAAGCGCGCCAGCACTTGGGCAAATACAGGTATATCTTCGACGTTACGCAGGTGCAAAGGATAATTGCCTGGCCCGAACACCTCGCGGTGCATGACGCAGGCTCCGTTGGACAGCGACACCGTCTTTTCCAGCAGATAGCCACGAACACGTTCACGCGGCGTCACCGGCAAGGGCGTGGCGCTGTGCTGGACGCGACGACCGTCGGAGAACACCGACCAGTGGCCGCCAATAATCAAACGACTCTCGGGATTATCGGCGACATGCCGGGCCACAGCCGCCAGCGCGCCCGGCGCCATCTCATCATCCGCATCAAGGAAGATCAGGTACTGGCCCCGGGCTTCCTCGATCCCACGGTTCCGCACCGACGACAGACCACCGTTGGGTTTGCGCAGGGCTCGAAAGGCCCCGGCATGCTCGACCAGCAACTGCTCTACAACTTGAGGCGTCGCATCAGTGGAGCCATCGTCGATCACCAGCAGCTCTGCCTGGGCTTCGCCCAACTGCGCAATGACAGAATTCACCGCTCGCGGCAATGTCTCGGCGTAGTTGTAAGCTGGAATGATGACACTGACCAACATCTCAGTCATAAACATCCACGCCGTCTTTGACCACCAGAATGTCTTCCATGATCAGGTACTGCAGGTCCGAACCGAAGAACATGTTCAGCGCGTCGGTCGGCGAGCAGATCATCGGTTCGCCGCGACGGTTGAGCGAGGTGTTCAGCGACACGCCGTTGCCGGTCAGGACTTCCAGGGCCTTCATCATGTCGTAGTAGCGCGGGTTGTATTCGCGCTTGAGCACCTGGGCCCGGGAGGTGCCGTCTTCGTGGACGACTTCCGGCACGCGGGTCTTCCATTCTTCGGCGACTTCGAAGGTGAAGGTCATGAACGGTGCCGGGTGATCGACCTTGATCATCTGCGGTGCGACGGTGTCGAGCATCGACGGGCAGAAAGGCCTCCAGCGCTCGCGGAACTTGATCTGCTCGTTGATACGATCGGCCACGCCGCTGGCGCTCGGGCAACCGATGATCGAACGACCGCCCAAGGCACGCGGACCAAACTCCATGCGGCCCTGGAACCAGGCCACCGGGTTGCCGTCGACCATGATCTTGGCAATGCGCTCGGGGGTGTTGTCGATCTTGCGCCACTCAGGCTTGCTCGGATGGCGGGCGCACGCGGCGATCACGTCTTCGTTGCTGTAGGCCGGGCCGAGGTAGACGTGTTCCATCTTCTCCACCGGCACGCCACGGGCATGGGACACATAAGCCGCCGCGCCTACCGCCGTACCGGCGTCTCCGGAAGCCGGTTGCACGAACAGCTCCTTGACGTCATCACGGGCGATGATTTTCTGGTTCAGCTTGACGTTCAACGCACAGCCACCGGCGAAGGCCAGCTTGCCGGTTTCCTTGAGCACGTCGCCCAGGTAGTGGTCGATCATCTGCAATGCGAGCTTCTCGAACAGCGCCTGCATGCTCGCCGCGTAGTGAATGTACGGCTCGTCGGCGATGTCGCCTTCACGTTTCGGGCCGAGCCATTCGATCAGCTTCGGCGAGAAGTAGAAGCCCTTGCCTTTCTCTTTATAGCGGCGCAGGCCGATCACGTTGGCGTAGTCGGTGTTGATCACCAATTCGCCGTTTTCGAACGAAGCCAGGCGCGAGAAATCGTACTTGGTGGCGTCGCCATAAGGCGCCATGCCCATGACCTTGAATTCGCCGTCGAGCATTTCAAAACCGAGGAACTCAGTGATCGCGCCGTACAGGCCACCCAGGGAGTCCGGATCGAAGAATTCCTTGATCTTGTGGATCTTGCCGTTTTCACCGTAGCCAAAGAAGGTCGTGGCGTATTCGCCCTTGCCATCGATGCCCAGGATCGCGGTTTTTTCCTGGAAGCCCGAGCAATGATAGGCACTGGAGGCGTGGGCCAAGTGGTGCTCGACCGGCTCGATCTTGATCTTTTTCGGATCGAAGCCCAGTTGCTCCAGGCACCAGACGATCTTGCGGCGATAGCGCTTGTAGCGACGGTTGCCCATCAGGATCGCATCGAGGGCGCGGTCCGGTGCGTACCAGTAACGCTTGGCGTAGTGCCAGCGAGCTTCGCCGAACAGACTGATCGGGGCAAACGGGATCGCCACCACATCGACATCGGAAGGCTTGATGCCGGCCTGTTCCAGACAGAACTTCGCCGACTCGTAGGGCATGCGGTTCTTTGCATGTTTATCGCGTACGAAGCGCTCTTCCTCGGCCGCCGCGATCAGCTTGCCGTCAATGTACAGCGCTGCGGAAGGATCATGGCTAAGGGCGCCGGACAGGCCAAGAATCGTCAATGCCACAGGGTCTAGCCTCTTATGTCTGCATACGGGCGACAAGCGCCGCGAAAATGAATGTGCCGCGCACCTAGGGGTGCGGGGCAGCTAAAGGGCGGGATTATAGCGTAAATGCGGCCTTAAGCCTCTAGCGATGAGTCGTAGGGTTTACACGGTCCGTGGCGAGGGAGCTTGCTCCCGCTCGGCTCTGTAGGAGCTGGCGAAGGCTCGGGCCGCGTTCGGACGATCTCTTGATCTTTCGCTTGAGACTCAAGTGCCTGGGGAAAGATCGCAGCCTAGCTTCGCTCGACAGCTCCTACAGGCGCAGCCCAGCGGGAGCAAGCTCCCTCGCCACAGTGATCGGTTACACGATAGCCGACGTGTTATCGACTGCCTTGGGCAAGCGCTCATCGATCACGCGATACAACGCACTGTCCTGCGGCCAATTGCGCATAAACCGCGCCCGATCCCGGGCATAGGCCTGGGCGAAGCTGGACTGGCTGCGGTGTTGGCACATCGAGTCGAGGTCGATCAGCGCCCAGCGATCGTCTTGCCAGAACAGGTTGTGCCCCTTGAAGTCGCCGTGACTGATGCGCTCGCGGATCAGGTCGGCGAACAAGCGATCCAGCGCCAGCAACTCAGTCTCGGGAGCTTCACCGTTCTCCACGTAAGGGCCGAAGCGTTCAATGATGTCCGGGCCCGACAGGTGCTCGGTCACCAGGTAAGCCCCTCGGCGCAGCCAGAGGAAACGCTTTTCCAGCAGCGCCAGCGGCTTGGGCGTGGCGATGCCGAGGAAAGCCAGTCGATGCCCTTCGCGCCAGGAATGCCAGGCGCGACTTGGACGCCAGAAGCGCTTGAGCCAATGGGCGAAGTTCTTGATGTTGTAGCGCTTGATCACCAGGGTGCGACCATTCGACTCGACCTTGCCGACACTGGCCGCGCCGCCCGTCTTGTACAGATGGCCCCGGTCGAGCAGTGCATCGGCCTGTTCCAGCACCGGGACCATCGCGACCTCTTCATCACGGCGGATCGCTCGCAGCCCGAACGGTCCGCGCTGTACGCTGAACAGGCTGCACTCGCGCCCGACCTTTTCGAGAAAATCTTTCAGCCGCCATGCGTGCACTTTATCGATCTGTTTTTGCAGCGCCTCCATGGGCAAGGCGTGTTCGGCGTTGCCCAACAGGTAATACACCAGCAGTTCTTCATTGAACGGCTCGATGGATTTGGGAAGCTGGGCGAAGAACACCCCGAGGTTCTCCAATACCTTCTGCCGCGACAACGGCTGCCCCGGGGTTTCGGCGCGAATACCGGCGCCATCGATCAGATAGAGCTTGCCGCCGTGGCGCAGCAGGTTGTCCAGATGCAAGTCTTCTTGCCACAGGCCCTTGCCGTGGAGTTGCGCAATCGCACCCAGGGCCTCGGCCAACACTGCCGTTTGCTCGTCCGCCAACATTGGAAGGTGCTCGACCTGTTTCCAGGCGTCACCGAGGCTTTCGGCGTCCTCCAGCAGCTCGAACAGCAGCCAGCCACCCTCGCCCTCCTTCAAGCCATCGGCCAGCAGCAGCGGCGTCGTCAGTCCCTGCTCCGCCAGGAGGCGAACGCCTTGCAGTTCACGCTGGAAGTGCCGGGGCGCCTTGCTGCCCACCAGCAACTTGGCCAGCACCGGCCGACCACGCCAGATACCGGCACCGACGTAACGTTGGCCCGGCAACACTCGCAACAGTGAAAGCAATTGCAAACGCGCCGGACCGGCGGCATCGGCCAGCTCCACGCTCAGGGGCAGGCTAGGGCTGCGACCGGCGCTTTTCAATTCCGACAAATGCATCAGCGGGCCTCCTTATGGGTGCGTCGAGCCCTCAACCGGGTCATCCATTGATCCACCAGCGCACCGCCAAGGGGCTGGTCCAGATACGTAGACAGCAACTGGCGGACATCTTCTTCGCTCCAGATCCTGGCCCGGCGCAGCAAAGGCTCCAGGTCCTTGACTCGATCACGCTGGCCAAACAGCAGCGGCCGAGTCTTTTCGAGGTCGATCAATTGCGCCTGATAACCGTCGGCAGTGGCTTGCAGGAAGATGTGCTTGGGATAGAAGCAGCCATGCACCTGATGCATGCCGTGTAGGCGCCGCGCCAACTGCCCGCAAGCGTTGAGGACTGTGGAGCGCTGCTCTGCCGTCAGGCTTGGCCAGCGTTGCAACAGCGAGTCCAGGTCGTCCCAGCCATCCAGGGCACGGGTCAGCAAGACCGCTCGCACTTCGCCATGTACCTTGCGCTGGCCATAGAACACCGCCTGCAACGCCGGAATCCCCAACTGGCGATACCGGCTGATGTTGCGAAACTCCCTGGAAAAACTGGGCTCGCCAAAAGGGTGCGAAAAGGTCCGGGTCAGGTAATTGCTCTGGCGCTTGAGGTAATAGCCCTGCCCTTCGAGCTCCAGCCGGAACACACTGCTCCAGCCGCCGCCTGCGGTATTGGGCTCATCGACGGCGTCCAGTTCTCGCGACCAAAGGGCCTCGAAGCTGTCCAGGCCATGACGTGCAAGCAACGCCCGGTCTTCAGCGGCCAGGAAATCAGTCATTCACGTCCCTCAAAAAATCTCACTACATGGCGGATGCGTTTTTTGTCACACGCATCGAGCCGGTCACGCTGGCGGTATTGCAGGTAGAAGCGCAGGCGCTGGGTGCTCGACAGGTGGCGCTTGGCAACCTTGTCAAGGCAGGCCAGGTCTTTGGTAATCCGGTACTTGAGCCAGAAGCCGCGCCAGAAATCGCCGTTCGGGCAATCGATCAGGAACAGCCGCGACTGGTCGTCGATCAGCAGATTGCGCCACTTCAGGTCGTTATGGGTGAAGCGGTGATCGTGCATGATCCGGGTATAACCGGCCAGTTGACGGCTGACACCATCGACCCAGGCGCGGTCGCCCAGGCGCGGATCGCGCCGATTAGCCAGCGCTGAAAGATCTTCGGTTCGAGGCAGCTCACGGGTGATCATTGCCCCGCGATCGTACGCCGCGCCACGTCGCTCAAGGCCCCAGGCAACAATCTCGGCCGTGGGAATCCCCCACTTGGCGAATCGCTTGAGGTTCTGCCACTCGGACTTGACCCGGGGCTTGCCCAGGTAGCGCCGCAAGCCTTTGCCGACACCGACGTAGCGCTTGACGTAATAGTTCACGCCGTTGCGCTGTATGCGGATCACCTCCGACAGTGGATCGCGGGTCAGACGCTCTCCCTGCAGGGCAAATACCGCATCGAGGCTGCCGAAATCCTGCGCCAGTTCAGCGTAGGCCGGCTCCAGGTTCCAACCCGACATCAGAGCGCATCCCCGTACCGCTGCTTGCGGTCATACAGCTTGTTGGCCTTGCCTTCGAGCCACGCCAGCAACGAAGCCTCTTCAGCCAGGACCTGGCGCAGCGGCTGCTGGAAATAGCCCTTGAGGAAACGCAGCTTGTCGCGGCGGGTCAGGCCAATGTCCAACGCCGAGAAATACAGGGCCGCCAGGTCCTTGTTACGCCAACGGGTGGTAATGGCCGGGCGGGTCTGGGCGCGGTGCAAGTCGATCACCGAGAGCTTGAAATCCTCGGGCGTCACCGGCTTGTCGGTGTGCAGCAGGAAGTGGCAGATATAGCAGTCACGGTGGTTAACGCCGACGCGGTGCATCATGCCGGTCATGCGCGCCACTTCGGCGATCAGGGCGCGCTTGAGCTTGGGCGGCGGCGCTTGCTTGACCCACTCGATGCTGAAATCTTCAAGGCTGATGGTCGGCGCCAGCTCTTCGGTGATGATAAATGAATGCTGGTCCGCCGGATTGCTGCCCTTCTCGCCGTAGGCGACGGCCGTCATGGTCGGCACGCCGACTTCTTGCAGGCGCTGGATGGCCTTCCATTCCTGGCCCGCACCGAGCACCGGCAGCTTGGCGGTCAGCAAGTTCTTGAAGATCTCGCCCCAGCCAATGCCACGGTGGATCTTCACGAAAAAGCCGCGACCGTCCACCTCCGTGCGCAGGGTGCGCCGGGCTTCGAGCTCACGGTAGACCTCGCCCTGGAGCGCTTCGACTTCGGCGAACGCATCGCGTCCGGCCCAAAGGCTCTTGAACGGTTCGGCCAGCATCAATTTCATCAAGCGTGCTCCGCCAATATCACATCGGCCGCGTGCTGCGGCATGCTGTAGAGGTCGGCCGTCTCGGCGAAGGCCAGACCGTTGCGACTCCAGGTTGCCCGGGCATCGGCATCACTCAACATCCGCCCCAGGTACTCGGTGAGCTGCGCTTGTTCGAACGGCTCGTCCAGCACCAGGCCACTGTCGGCCTCGGCGATGTAGTGGGCGTACCCACACACTGCGCTGACCAGCACCGGCAATCCGGCCACCAGCGCTTCAAGCAAGACAGTGCCGGTGTTTTCGTTGTACGCCGGATGGATCAACAGGTCGGCGCCCAGCAGGAAACGCGGGATGTCACTGCGCCCCTTGAGGAACCGCACGTTGTCACCCAGACCCAGCGCGGCGCTCTGCAGTTGGAATACTTTGGGGTCGTCCTGGCCAATTACAAACAGTCGGGTGCGTTTTCTCAATTGCGCGGGCAACGCGGCCAGGGCCTTGAGGCTGCGATCCACGCCCTTGGTCTTGAACCCGGAACCGATCTGCACCAGCAACAGGTCGTCGTCGGCCAGCTCGAATTCGGCCCGGAACGCGGCACGGATTTCGTCAGCGTCGGCAGGCCGGCGGCGGTCCTGGGCGATGCCTGGCGGCAGCAGGTGAAAACGTTCCAGCGGCGTGCCGTAGTGCTTGATGAACAGCGGTTGCTGGACTTCGGAGATCATCAGCACGTCGGTCTTGGCGTCCTTGGCGAACACCGCCCGCTCGTACTCGGCGAAATGCCGGTAGCGGCCCCAGCGCCGGTACAACGAATTGCGCAGGTTTTGCGCCTTGTCTTCGAAGCAGCCATCGGCGGCGTAGTACACGTCCAGGCCGGGCATCTTGTTGAAGCCGATCAAGCGGTCCACCGGGCGCTTGGCCAGGTCCGCTTCCATCCACGCGCTGAGTTTCTCGTTGCGGCGATGATTGAACAACGCCTTGACCGGCGCCACCAGCACTTCGAAGCCGGGCGGCACGTCGCCTTCCCAGATCAGCGTGTAGACGCGGATCTGGTGACCGCGCCGCTGGCACTCCAGGGCGATGCGCATGAAGTCACGCTGCAGGCCGCCGAAAGGGAAATATTTGTAAAGGACAAAAGCCAATTGCATCAGCGCGGCTCCTCAGCCAATAACGTGCTCAGGTGGCTGGCGACACGCTCGGGATTCAGACGCGTGAAGCACAGGGGCTGCTCGCGTTTCAGGTCGAACCGCCGGGCATCCTCGGCGGTGGGTGGATAAGTGCATTGCTTCTGCATGCAGGGCGCGCAAGGGAAATCACTGGCGAGGTGAATCTGGCCCTTGCCATAGGCGCCGGTGAGCACCGGATTGGTCGGGCCAAGCAGAGAAATGGTCGGCACGTCGAGGGCCGCGGCCAGATGGCCAAGACCGGTGTCCACCGCCACGCAAGCCTGGGCGCCGGCGAGCACCTTGCCCATGCCGCCGAGGTTCAACTTCGGCAATACCAGGGCATTGCGCAGCCCATTGGCAATGCGCTCGGCCCGGGCCTTCTCGGCCGGGCTGCCCCAGGGCAGTTTCACCACGACGCCGAACTGGCCCATGCGCTCGGTGAGCTGGCGCCAGTAAAGCTCGGGCCAGTGCTTGGACTCCCACGTCGTGCCGTGCAGGAATACCACGTAGGGATAGGGCCGTGGCAATTCCACCAGGCGGTCGATGTCGAGGCCATAGTTACCCTGGGTTTGCGGCAAGTCATAGCCCAGCGCCAGGGCGAATAACTGACGCACGCGCTCCACCGCATGCTGACCACGGGCCACCGCCAGGCGCCGCGAATAGAAACGCGCCGCCAAGGGTTCGCGAGCCGAGTCTTTATCCAGGCCGGCGACCGGCGCCTTGACGTAGCGAGTCAGCCAGGCGCTTTTCAACAGGCCCTGGGCATCGATCACCAGGTCGTATTTGTCGGCGCGCATGCTCTGCTTGAAACGCCGCCATTCGCCACTCTTGATGGTTTGCCAGAGGTTCTTGCGCCAGCGCCGTATCGCCACTGGAATGACCTTGCCCACGGCCGGGTGCCAGGTGGGAATTTCGGCGAAGCCTTCTTCCACCACCCAATCGAACTTGATGCCCGGAATAGCCCGCGCCGCATCGCTCAGCGCTGGCAACGTATGGACCACGTCCCCCAACGAAGAAGTCTTGATCAGCAATACCCGCAAGTTACCGGACCTCCACGGGTGTGCCCTGCAAACGCTCCAGGGCTTCATTCACCGATGGCGGCATGAGCTGGCGCAGGCAGTTGTAGTGACCGAAGCGGCAGGTGCGATCGAAGCATGGACTGCATTCGATGCCCAGGCGCACGACTTCGACCTTGTCCGCCAACGGCGGGGTGAAGCCTGGGGAAGTGGAGCCGTAGACCGCCACCAACGGACGGTTCAGCGCGGCGGCCACGTGCATCAGGCCGGAGTCGTTGGACACCACCGAATCAGCGCAGGACAGCAGGTCGATGGCCTCGGCCAGGGAAGTGTCACCGCTGAGATTGACCGACTCTTCCCGCAGGCCGGGGATCAGCCGCGAGCGGATGTCTTCGCCCACCGAGTGGTCGTTTTTCGAACCGAACAGCCAGACTTGCCAGCCTTCGCGAATCTTCACCTCGGCGACTTGGGCGTAATGCTCCGCCGGCCAACGCTTCGACTCGCCGAACTCGGCGCCAGGGCACAGGGCCAATACCGGGCGATCCAGGGTCAGGCCGAACTTGGCCAGGGCCGCTTCACGCGTCACCGGGTCGATCTGCAGACTCGGCCGAGGATACGGCTTGGGCAACTCGGCGCCCGGCTCGTAGGCCAGGGCCATGAAGCGCTCGATCATCAGCGGGTAGCGGTCTTTGTCCAGGGCGCGCACGTCATTGAGCAGGCCGTAGCGAAATTCGCCACGCCAGCCGGTGCGCTTGGGAATATCGGCAAAAAACGGCACCAGCGCCGATTTCAACGAATTGGGCAGCAGGATCGCCTGGTCGTACTGGCCGACCAGGGATTTGCCGATACGCCGGCGGGTCGCCAGCTCCAGCACGCCATGGCCGAGCGGGAAGCTCAAGGCCTTGCGCACCTCGGGCATGCGCTCAAGGATCGGCCGGCTCCACTCCGGGGCCAGGACGTCGATTTCGCACTGCGGGTGACGCTGCTTGAGGCACTGGAACAGTGTCTGCGCCATCACCATGTCACCGACCCAACTGGGCCCAACGATCAGAATATTCATGTGGCTTCCAAAAACGATACGGGGAGGCCTACGCCTCCCCGCCTCGAGAATCACTGTGGCTTAGGTCGTTGCCTGTGGCCCTAATCTACAACACACCGCCAATCAACTGTGGGGGGCGACTTACTTGCGACGGAGCCAGCCCATTCAACACCTATGTCGCCTGACCCACCGCTATCGCGGGCAAGCTCGCTCCCACAAGGGACCTGCATCTGTCCTCAGCACGGTGCAACACCGCCAATCCACTGTGGGAGCGAGCTTGCTCGCGATGAGGCCTGTACATCCAACATCAATGTTGCCTGACGCTCCGCTATCGCGAGCAAGCCCGCTCCCACATTTATTCAATACTCAGCTCAGTCCCAGCTCCCGCCAGATCCGCATCACCTGCCGGCGCTCGTCCACGAACTGGTCGCCTGCGATCACCCCGGCGTCTTTCTGCAAGGCCTGGCGATGGGCGGCGGAGCGGTAGGCCTTGTAGGCCTCGCGCAACAGCGTGGCATCTTCGGCAGGCATCAACCCGACCTCCTGCAGCCCGTCCAGGATGCGGATGTTATCGGTGTAGCGCACCAGCGAAGGATGCTCCTCGGACCACGCCAGGGCCGCGTATTGCACCATAAATTCAATATCGACGATACCTCCGGCATCTTGCTTGAGGTCGAAGGGTGCCGTGGCTTCGAAGGCATTCGGCGCGGTCCCGGCGGCTGTGGCCTTGCTGCCAAGGTTGTCGCGCATCTTGGCGCGCATTTCGCTCACCTCCTGGCGCAGCGTCGGCAGGTCCCGCTTGCGTCCCAACACCTGGACGCGAACTTTCTCGAAGGCCTGGCCCACATCCTGGCTACCCACCAGCACCCGCGCGCGCACCAACGCCTGATGCTCCCAAGTCCAGGCTTCGTTCTCCTGGTAGCGGGCAAACGCCCCCAAGGAGCTGACCAGCAAACCCGATGCGCCGGATGGTCGCAAACGCATGTCCACTTCATATAGCTGCCCGGAGTTGGTCTGGGCCGTCAGCAGGTGGATGATCCGCTGGCCGAGCCGGGTAAAGAACTGGGCACCGTCGATGGGTTTCGGGCCATCGGTTTCCGCCTGCGGATCGCCATCGTGGATAAACACCAGGTCCAGGTCGGAACCATGCCCCAACTCCAAACCGCCGACCTTCCCATAACCGACAATAATGAACCCCGGATCGCACAAGCTGCCGTCGGTACGCAACGGCACACCATGCTTGGCCGCGGTCTGGCGCCAGGCGAGCGCCAGCACTTGTTCGAGAATCGCCTCGGCCAGCCAGGTCAGGTAATCGCTGACTTTCATCAAAGGCAGGCTGCCGGCGATTTCCGAAGCCGCCACCCGCAGACGGTGGGCCAGCTTGAAGTGCCGCAACGCCTCCATCTGTTGCTCGAGATCATCCTCGGGAATACGCGTCAGGCGTTCACGAAGCTCCGCCGCCAACTCTGGCGCCAAGGGCGGCTTGAACAAGCGGCCTTCGTTGAGCAATTCATCGAGCAGCAAGGGGAAACGGGTGATTTGTTCAGCGATCCACGGACTCGCCGCGCACAGCGTCAGCAAGCGACGCAGTGCACCAGGGTTTTCTGTCAGCAACACCAGATAAGCCGAGCGACGCGCCACGGCCTCCACCAACGGCAATACCCGCTCCAGCACCAGGTCCGGATCAGCATGTTCCACCGCCTGGGCCAGCAGGCGCGGAATGAAGGCGTCCAGGCGCTCACGTCCCAGGCGCTGCATGGCGCGTAACTGCGGACTCGAGCGCAGCGCCGCAAGGGCCTTCAGTGCCTTGGACGCATCGGCGAAACCGCCTTCTTCCAACTGGCGACACGCCGCTTCCTCATCCTGGCTGTCTTCCCACAGCGGCAACCATTCGCCCCCCACCGCCACTTCGCCTTCGCTGCCCTCTTCTTCATCGGGATCGGCGATGACCTGGCCAAAATGCCAGGCCACGCGCCCGCGCCAGTACATCAGTTGTTCGTGGAACGCACTCCAATCAGCGAAGCCCAGCATGAACGCAATGCGTGCCTGATCCTGGGCGCTGTCCGGCAGCATCTGGGTCTGGCGGTCGGCGATGGCCTGGATCGCATGTTCGGTATAACGCAGGAACTCATAGCCCTGGCGCAGCTCATCAATCACCTTGGCCGGCAAGTACCCCTGGCCCTCCAGCGTGCTTAATACTTTGAGCAGCGGCCGCTGCTGCAAGCTCAAGTCGCGACCGCCGTGGATCAACTGGAACGCCTGGGCAATGAACTCCACCTCGCGAATACCGCCCGAACCCAGCTTGATGTTGTCGGCCATGCCCTTGCGCCGCACTTCTTGCTGGATCAACTGCTTCATGGTGCGCAGCGCTTCGATGGCGGAAAAATCCAGGTAACGGCGATAGACGAACGGGCGCAGCATGTCGAGCAGTTGCGCGCCGGCCACCTGGTCGCCCGCCACCACCCGCGCCTTGATCATGGCGTAGCGTTCCCAGTCGCGCCCCTGGTCCTGGTAATACTGCTCCAGCGCGTTGAAGCTCAGCACCAGCGCACCGGCCGAGCCGTAGGGACGCAGGCGCATGTCGACGCGAAACACGAAGCCGTCCACGGTCATTGGGTCGAGGGCCTTGATCAGGCGCTGCCCGACGCGGATGAAAAACTCCTGGTTATCCAGCGGCCGCTTCGCGCCGACGGTTTCGCCGCCTTCGGGGTAGGCAAAGATCAGGTCGATGTCCGATGACAGGTTCAGCTCCACCGCGCCCAGCTTGCCCATGCCCAGGATGACCATCTGCTGCGGCTCGCCACTGCGTCGACCGGTGGGTGTGCCGAACTGTTGGCTGAGACGCTGGTACAACCATTGATAGGCTTGGTCGATGCAGGTGTCGGCCATGTCCGAGAGGTCCCGGCAGGTCTGGACCAGATCGGCCTGGCGCGTCAGGTCACGCCAGATGATCCGCACCTGCTGGCGGGTACGCTGTCGACGGAGGACGCGGCCCAGTTCGTCTTCGGTTTCGGCGGCCTGGACCGCGGCACCGATCTGCGCGCACATTTCACCGGGCGCCAGGCTACGGTCCAGTTCGCCACTGCGCACCAGCGCCAACAGCATCAAAGGATCTCGTACACTTTGCTCGACGACAAAGTCACTGGCGGCAGCGACGCGGTTGAACTCGGCCCAGCGCTGCGGGGTCCAGGTCGGCAATCCATGATCGTCGTCAAGGAGCGCGACCGCCGCGCGGAACGACTGCTCGGCGCGACTGACCAATGACTGGAGAATTGCCGGTATTTCGACAAGCGAGGGCAGGCTCATGGTCTATCCTTGATCGGCGCAGGAAAGGCTGGATGTAGTGTTTTTACAGAAGACACTACCTGATCGACTGTCGAACAAAGATGATAAATAGCTGATTTTCTGATTTTATTGGCAGCCGGCATCAAGTTTTTACCTGTTCGAGTTGGCAAATGACCAACAGTAACGATTATTCTCACAACGAAACGAGGGGCCATCAGCCGCTCATGTGTAGTTTTACTACTCGTCTATACATTCGAAAGGCTGAAACGGCCGACGATTTGTAGTAAAACTACACGCCGCCGAAACAACCTTCGGCAATCCAAGAATTTATATCGTCTGCCCACAAGGCCAGTCGCAAACTCAGGCAACCGATTCTGGTAGCCTTTCCGCCCTGGAGCAAGCCATGCAAGACCTCGATCCCGTCGAAACCCAGGAATGGCTGGACGCCCTGGAATCGGTTCTCGACAAAGAAGGCGAAGACCGTGCTCATTATCTGATGACCCGTATGGGTGAACTCGCAACCCGCAGCGGTTCGCAACTGCCCTACGCCATCACCACGCCGTACCGCAACACGATCCCCGTTACCCACGAAGCACGCATGCCTGGCGACCTGTTCATGGAACGCCGCATTCGCTCGCTGGTGCGCTGGAACGCGTTGGCCATGGTCATGCGTACCAATCTGAAAGATTCTGACCTGGGCGGTCACATCTCCAGCTTCGCCTCCAGCGCGACGCTGTATGACATCGGCTTCAACTACTTCTTCCAGGCCCCGACCGACGAACACGGCGGCGACCTGATCTACTTCCAGGGTCACGCATCGCCAGGCGTCTACGCCCGTGCGTTCATGGAAGGCCGCATTTCCGAAGACCAGATGAACAACTTCCGCCAGGAAGTGGACGGCAACGGCCTGTCCTCGTACCCACACCCTTGGCTGATGCCTGATTTCTGGCAGTTCCCGACCGTTTCCATGGGCCTGGGCCCGATCCAGGCGATCTACCAGGCGCGCTTCATGAAGTACCTGGAAGCCCGTGGCTTCATCCAGCCAGGCAAGCAAAAAGTCTGGTGCTTCATGGGCGACGGCGAGTGCGACGAGCCGGAATCCCTGGGCGCGATCTCCCTGGCCGGCCGCGAGAAGCTGGACAACCTGATCTTCGTCATCAACTGCAACCTGCAGCGCCTCGACGGTCCGGTTCGCGGCAACGCCAAGATCATCCAGGAACTCGAAGGCGTGTTCCGTGGTGCCCAGTGGAACGTCAACAAAGTCATCTGGGGCCGTTTCTGGGACCCACTGTTGGCCAAGGACGTCGACGGCATCCTGCAGCGTCGCATGGACGAAGTCATCGACGGCGAATACCAGAACTACAAGGCCAAGGACGGCGCGTTCGTCCGTGAGCACTTCTTCAACTCGCCTGAACTCAAGGCGATGGTTGCAGATTTGTCCGACGACGAGATCTGGAAGCTCAACCGTGGTGGCCACGACCCGTACAAGGTCTACGCGGCGTACCACCAGGCGGTCAATCACAAAGAGCAACCGACTGTCATCCTGGCCAAGACCATCAAGGGTTATGGCACCGGTGCCGGCGAAGCGAAGAACACCGCGCATAACACCAAGAAGGTCGATGTCGAGAGCCTGAAGCTGTTCCGCGACCGCTTCGACATTCCGGTCAAGGACAGCGAGCTGGAAAACCTGCCGTTCTTCAAGCCCGAAGAAGGCAGCGCCGAAGCCCGCTACCTGGCCGAGCGCCGCGCAGCCCTGGGCGGTTTCGTGCCACAGCGCCGCGCCAAGAGCTTCAGCATCCCGACCCCGCCACTGGAAACCCTCAAGGCGATCCTGGACGGCTCGGGCGACCGTGAAATCTCCACCACCATGGCCTTCGTGCGGATCCTCGCGCAACTGGTCAAGGACAAGGAAATCGGCCAGCGCATCGTCCCGATCATCCCGGACGAAGCCCGTACCTTCGGTATGGAAGGCATGTTCCGCCAGTTGGGCATCTACTCGTCCGTCGGCCAGCTCTACGAGCCAGTCGATAAAGACCAGGTGATGTTCTACAAGGAAGACAAGAAGGGCCAGATCCTCGAGGAAGGCATCAACGAAGCGGGCGCCATGAGCTCCTTCATTGCGGCCGGTACTTCGTACTCCAGCCACAACCAGCCGATGCTGCCGTTCTACATCTTCTACTCGATGTTCGGCTTCCAGCGTATCGGCGACCTGGCCTGGGCCGCTGGCGACAGCCGTACCCGTGGCTTCCTCATCGGCGGCACTGCCGGCCGCACCACCCTCAACGGTGAAGGCCTGCAGCACGAAGACGGCCACAGCCACATGCTGGCCGGGACCATCCCGAACTGCCGCACCTATGATCCGACCTACGGCTACGAGCTGGCGGTGATCATCCAGGACGGCATGAAGAAGATGACCGAAGAGCAGCAGGACGTCTTCTACTACATCACCGTGATGAACGAGTCCTACCAGCAGCCAGCCATGCCGGCCGGCGTGGAGGCAGGCATCGTCAAGGGCATGTACCTGCTCGAAGAAGACACCCGCGAAGCTGCGCACCACGTGCAACTGATGGGCTCCGGCACCATCCTGCGCGAAGTGCGTGAAGCAGCGAAGATCCTGCGTGAAGAGTTCAACGTTGGCGCCGACGTCTGGAGCGTCACCAGCTTCAACGAGCTGCGTCGCGACGGCCTGGCCGTAGAGCGCAGCAACCGCCTGCACCCTGGCCAGAAGCCAAAGCTGAGCTACGTCGAAGAGTGCCTGAACGGCCGCAAAGGTCCGGTCATCGCCTCCACCGACTACATGAAGCTGTTCGCCGAGCAGATCCGCCAGTGGGTTCCTTCCAAGGAATTCAAAGTGCTGGGCACCGACGGTTTCGGCCGTAGCGACAGCCGCAAGAAGCTGCGTCACTTCTTCGAAGTCGACCGTAAGTTCGTTGTGTTGGCAGCCCTGGAAGCCCTGGCTGACCGTGGCGATATCGAACCTAAAGTGGTGGCCGAAGCCATCGCCAAGTTCGGCATCGATCCAGAAAAACGCAACCCACTGGACTGCTGAGGAGAATTTTCGTGAGCGAACTCATTCGCGTACCTGACATCGGCAGCGGTGAAGGTGAAGTAATTGAACTGTTTGTGAAGGTCGGCGACCGTATCGAAGCCGACCAGAGCATCCTGACGCTTGAGTCGGACAAGGCCAGCATGGAAGTGCCTGCGCCGAAGGCCGGTGTGATCAAGAGCCTGAAAGTGAAGCTGGGCGATCGCCTGAAAGAAGGCGACGAACTGCTGGAGCTGGAAGTCGAGGGCGCCGCTGCGGCGCCTGAAGCGGCCGCCCCTGCTGCTGCCCCGGCAGCGGCTGAAAAGCCTGCCGCCGCGCCGGCTGCCGAAGCGGCGCCCGGAACGGCTCCCGCTCCAGCCGCCGCGCCTGCCGCTGCCACGGTCCAGGACATTCACGTCCCGGACATCGGTTCGTCGGGCAAGGCCAAGATCATCGAAGTCCTGGTCAAGGCCGGCGACACCGTCGAAGCCGACCAGTCGCTGATCACCCTGGAATCCGACAAGGCCAGCATGGAAATCCCTTCGCCAGCCGCCGGCGTGGTGGAAAGCGTCGAGGTCAAGCTGGAAGACGAAGTCGGCACTGGCGACCTGATCCTGAAGCTGAAAGTAGCGGGTGCCTCGGCACCTGCCGCACCAGCCCAGGCCGCTGCGCCGGCCGCCAAGGCTGAAGCAGCACCAGCGCCAGCCGCCGCGCCTGCGGCCAAGGCCGAAGCAGCGCCTGCGCCTGCCCCTGTCGCCGCCGCGCCTGCGCCTAGCGGTGCCAAGGTGCACGCCGGCCCTGCGGTGCGTCAGCTGGCCCGTGAATTCGGTGTCGAGTTGTCGGCCGTCGGCCCAAGCGGTCCTCACGGTCGCGTGCTGAAGGAAGACGTGCAGGCCTACGTCAAGGCCATGATGCAGAAGGCCAAGAACGCTCCAGCCGAAGGCGCCACCGGCGGCGCGGGCATCCCGCCGATCCCGGCGGTGGACTTCAGCCGCTTCGGCGAAACCGAAGAAGTGGCCATGACTCGCCTGATGCAGATCGGCGCGTCGAGCCTGCATCGCAGCTGGCTGAACATCCCGCACGTGACTCAGTTCGACCAGGCTGACATCACCGAGCTGGAAGCTTTCCGCGTCGCGCAGAAAGCCGTGGCGGAAAAGGCCGGCGTCAAGCTGACCGTACTGCCGCTGCTGCTCAAGGCCTGTGCGCACCTGCTCAAGGAACTGCCGGACTTCAACGCCTCCCTGGCCCCAAGCGGCAAGGCGGTGATCCGCAAGAAATACGTGCACATCGGCTTTGCCGTCGACACCCCGGAAGGCCTGCTGGTACCGGTCATCCGCAACGTCGACCAGAAGAGCCTGCTGCAACTGGCTGCCGAAGCCGCTGCCCTGGCCGAAAAAGCCCGGAGCAAGAAGCTCACCGCCGACGACATGCAGGGCGCCTGCTTCACCATCTCCAGCCTCGGCCACATTGGCGGCACCGGCTTCACGCCGATCGTCAACGCGCCGGAAGTGGCGATCCTGGGCGTTTCCAAGGCAACTATCCAGCCAGTCTGGGACGGCAAGGCCTTCCAGCCGAAGCTGATGCTGCCACTGTCGCTGTCCTACGATCACCGTGTGATCAACGGCGCCGCCGCCGCGCGCTTCACCAAGCGCTTGAGCGACTTGCTGGGCGATATCCGTACCATCCTGCTGTAACACCGAAAGGCCCTCTTCGCGGAGGGCCGTTCGGCAGTCGTTTTCCGAGCGCCACGCTCGTACCTCAACCCCGCCCATTTGGCGGGGCTTTTTTTGGGTTGGATAAAACTGTCTTATCCAACCACGACTTTTCCTACTCCGTTACGCAACAAGACCTACTTCTTCTATTAGCCATTGCCCACAACAGACGCCCCCTCCCCTCTAACTCTTTATCGCGCGCAACGCTTTAGCATAGTTCCGACCGCCTACTAACAGCCCTCAACCACCAAACACTTCTTATAACTTCGAATGGATTCGAACATGTTAAAGCCTACTGTCGGCCCTCTTCTTGGCCATACAACAACCGATCACGCGCGTGTATTTCTACGAGGCGATAAAGACAATAACAATCCCGTCTTCGCCGGCATTCGCTACAGGCGAAAAGGCGACATCGCCTGGTCAAGAGGAAAGTTTGTCCGACTGTTTTCCTACCGCGACTTTTCCGCCGTCATCGTATTGAAAGGTCTCCAGTCCAATACCGCTTATGAATACCAGGCCGGCTGGAAATCCACCTTGAGCCCGGCCCATACCGTCGAAACCATCCTGGAATTACCATTGCAATGGCCCAAGGACGTTTATCAACTGCGCACACCACCCGACAAGAGCGACGCAGCGCGCAGCTATATCGTCGGCTCTTGCCGATACCTTCGGATCACCGCTGGCGTCCCATCGCGACCAGCGCTGGGGGACCGCACGTTCGCCGAGCATCAACCGAATCGTCGAACAGGCCGATCCGCCAATCAGCGCCGTGCTGATGACCGGAGACCAGGTTTATCTCGACGACTTGAACATCATTGCCCCGGACCGCAGCCACAAGGACATGTTATTCAAATACCGCACGGCGTTTTCCCAACCCCACATAAAGAAGTTGATGTCCAGCGTTCCCACTTACATGATGCTCGACGATCATGAAATAGAAGACAACTGGCCGACCAACAGAAACAAGAACGATGAATCACTTTATGCAAATGCCCTGGACGCCTATGAGACTTATCAAGCCAGCCATAGCCCGGCCCATGAACTTTTAAGCGACGGCACGCTAAGCCAAGCCCTGCCCCGTTATTGGTATTTATTTGCCCACGGCGATATCGAATGGTTCGTGACCGACAGTCGGACTCGCCGCAACCTGTCGATGGAAGACCGGCGCATCCTGGATGCCGAACAGGAACAATCGCTGCTCGACTGGCTGATCAACAGCACCGCCCGCGTCAAGTTCGTCGTCACCAGCGTCATGTTCTACCCCGACCGTCGACTCAATGGCGGGGACGCCTGGCAGACCTTTCCGGCGCAGCGCCTGCGACTGCTGGAGGCCATCCGCAGCCATCGAATCAAGAACGTGATTTTCGTGTCTGGTGACGTGCATGGCTCCCTGACGAGCCTGTTGGCGCATAGCCAGGATCCTGACTTCCAGGTTCATACCATCGTTTCGTCGCCGTTTTGCAACAGCAAGCTGCTGCCCTACGCCAAGGCCTCGACTTTTATTTTTGGTAAACCCATGGCCCGGGCTCCAAGCGGTGAGTACCAATATGAACTGACCAGCAAGGTGATCAGCCAGGACAACTTCGCTCAGCTGAAAGTCACGGCCCAGAGCGTTCAGGTAACGTTTCATGACCGTGACGGCGCTCCGTTGGAGGTCGTCGATATACCGCTGCGCTGATCGGCGGCAGGCCAATGAATACCTCTGATCGGTTGGCAACTGGAGAAATCCCTTTGTCGGCCGATAAAAGGTTTATAGCACTTGGCCTTCATGTCTCTTGTCAGCCAGGGCCGCAATGATGCAACCTTGCGGCAATCCGTAATGACGAGGGCGTCAGCCCGGCGCGATCAGCATTTTCGAAGCGAGTTTCCCCATGAAAAGCCAACCCGATGCCGCCAGCCGTATGGCGGCCGAGGTAGTGACGCAGTTACCGGTGCCCTCGCGGCTCGGTATGCTGCGTTTCGAACGGCTGAATGAAGCAAGCTGGGCGCTGCTGTTCCTCGACCCCAACTGCGAACGCTACTTCGGCTTGCCGGCCGTGGAACTGTGCTCACTGGTCAGTTCGCCATACGCCAGCCTGATGGAGCCGGAAGCGCGCTATCAGTTGCATGACGCAATCCAGCAGCAACTGGCCCAGGCGTCCCACTACCTGATCCGCTATACGCTGCACACCGCCAAGGGGCCGATGAACCTGCTGGAGACCGGTGAGGCCTACAGGCAGCACAATCGTCACCTGCTGCGCGGTTATCTGTTGGTCGTCGACGACCTGCTGCAAGACGAGCCGTCCTTGCCGGCCGTCGATCTGGAAACCCAGAACTCACGACTGCAGATTGCCCTGGAACTGAACCAGCGCGCCCAGCAGGAACAGCTCCAGCACCTGGACCGGGTCCGCGCCCAACAAGACTTGATCCTGCTGCTGACCCGCCAGCGCTACAGCGCCAACAACTCGCTGCAAGAGGCCGCCGAGCTGATTACCCGCAGCGCCTGCGATATCTACCAGATCGACTGCGCAAGCATCTGGAACCTGGAAGACGGCAAACTGGTGCCGATCTCGGCCTATAACCGCGCCTCCCAGGACTACTTCCTTCCGGATGTCATCAACGCCAACGACTTTCCGAATTACATGGAGGCACTGCAGACCTGCCGAGCCATCGATGCGCACAATGCGATGCGCGACCCGCGCACCCGGGAAATGGCCGAAAACCTGCGGGCTCGCGACGTCAACGCCATTCTCGACGCCAGCATCCGGATCGATGGGCAAGTGGTGGGTGTCCTGTGCCTGGAACAAGTGGGCGTCACCCGGGCCTGGCAGTCGGACGAAATCGCCTTCGCCGACGAACTGGCGGACCAATTCGCCCAAGTCATCAACAACCACAACCGCCGCACCGCCACCAGCGCCCTGCATCTGTTCCAGCGCGCCGTGGAACAGAGCGCCAACGCGTTCCTGCTGGTCAACTGCGACGGCGTGGTGGAATACGTCAACCCGAGCTTCACCGCCATCACCCAGTACACCACCGAGGAAGTGCACGGCCAACGGCTGTCCGAGCTGCCAGCCCTGGAGAATCTCAGCGAGCTGCTGTTCGATGCGCCCTCAGCCCTGGCCCAGAGCAATAGCTGGCAGGGCGAATTCAAGAGTCGGCGCAAGAACCTCGAACCCTACTGGGGCCAGCTGTCGATTTCCAAGGTCTATGGCGACAACCGCGAACTGACGCACTACATCGGCATCTACGAAGACATCACCCAGACCAAACTGGCCCAGCAGCGCATCGAGCGCCTGGCCTATACCGACAACCTGACCAACCTGGGCAACCGACCGGCGTTCATTCGCAACCTCGATGAACGCTTCGCCCGGGACAGCGACTCGCCCATCAGCCTGCTGCTGGTGGACATCGACAACTTCAAGCGCATCAACGACAGCCTCGGCCACCAGACCGGCGACAAACTGCTGATCAGCCTGGCCCGGCGCCTGCGCAACAGCCTGAGCCCCAGCGGCAGCCTGGCGCGCTTCGCCAGTAACGAATTCGCGGTACTGCTGGACGACACCGACCTCGAGGCCGGGCAACAGATCGCCAGCCAGTTGCTGATGACACTCGATAAGCCGATGTTCGTCGATAACCAATTGATCAGCGTGACCGGCTCCGTGGGCCTGGCCTGCGCGCCGCTGCACGGTCGCGACCCGCAGACGCTGATGCGCAACGCCGGCCTCGCCCTGCACAAGGCCAAGGCCAACGGCAAGCATCAGGTCCAGGTGTTCACCGAGGCCCTGAACGCCGAGGCCAGTTACAAGCTGTTCGTGGAAAACAACCTGCGCCGGGCCCTGACTCAGAATGAACTGGATGTCTTCTACCAGCCCAAGCTCTGCCTGCGCAGCGGTCGCCTGCTGGGCATGGAGGCGCTGCTGCGCTGGAACCACCCAGAGAAGGGCATGATCCGCCCGGACCAGTTCATCAGCGTGGCCGAAGAAACCGGCCTGATCATCCCCATCGGCAAATGGATCGCCCGCCAGGCCTGCCGTATGAGCAAACAGCTGACCGCCGCCGGCCTGGGCAACCTGCAAGTGGCGATCAACTTGTCACCCAAGCAGTTTTCCGATCCGGACCTGGTGGCCTCGATTGCCAGCATCCTCAAGGAAGAACAATTGCCCGCGCGGTTGCTGGAGCTGGAACTGACCGAAGGCCTGCTGCTCGAAGCGACCGAAGACACCCACCTGCAGCTCGACCAGCTCAAGCGCCTGGGCCTGACCCTGGCGATGGATGACTTCGGCACCGGTTATTCGTCCTTGAGCTATCTGAAGAAATTCCCGATCGACATCATCAAGATCGATCGCAGCTTCATCCATGAGATCCCGGACAACCAGGACGACATGGAAATCACCTCCGCGGTGATCGCCATGGCCCACAACCTGAAACTCAAGGTCGTGGCCGAAGGCATCGAAACCGCCCAGCAGCTCGCCTTCCTGCGCCGCCATCGCTGCGACGTCGGCCAAGGCTACCTCTTCGACCGGCCGATCCCCGGCACAGAGCTTATCGAGAAGCTCAAGCGCTACCCGCGCGGCCCGCTGGTCTGACAGTCGCTTATAGCTTGCGGCGGCTTTTCTGAGGCACACTGACGGTCTATTTCGCTCAACTCAATCTGACTGAGAGGACTGATGATGGTCTTGCGCTCGGAAATCCTGGTGAACAAAAACGTGCTCCCTACTCCCGATCAAGCTCTTCCCGGCCGTGAAACCCCGATGGCCGTGCCGGAAAAACACTTCGTCCACGACGCGCCGCTGCTGGGCCCGTTTGCCATGGACGTGGATTTCGCCATCTTCGGCCTCGGCTGCTTCTGGGGCGCGGAGCGCAAGTTCTGGCAACGTGAAGGCGTGGTCAGTACGGCGGTGGGATATGCGGGCGGCTTTACGCCGAACCCGACCTATGAAGAGGTCTGCTCTGGCCTGACCGGCCACAGCGAAGTGGTGCTGGTGGTCTACGAGCCGGCGAAGGTCAGCTACGAGCAGCTTCTGAAAATGTTCTGGGAACTGCACAACCCGACCCAGGGCATGCGCCAGGGAAATGACATTGGCACCCAATATCGCTCGGTGATCTATTGCACCACGCCCGAGCAACTGGAAGCGGCGAAGAACAGCAAGGACGTGTTCCAGGCTGAGCTGAACAAGGCCGGTAAAGGTGAAATCACTACCGAAATCGACGAGGCGCCGACGTTCTACTTTGCCGAGGCGTATCACCAGCAATACCTGGCCAAGAACCCTGAGGGGTATTGCGGGATTGGCGGCACGGGCGTGACTTGCCCGATCTGACGTTCTGGTCCTGAAAAGCTTCGCGAGCAAGCCCGCTCCCACAGGTCCGGTGGCGTACACAACTCTTGCGTACGCCTCAGATCCCCATGTGGGAGCGAGCTTGCTCGCGATAGCGGTGGATCTGGGGCGGTGATGTTGGATGTGCCGCCGCCATCGCGAGCAAGCTCGCTCCCACAGGGGCCCGGGGCGGACACAGATGTTGCGTACACCTCGACACCCCATGTGGGAGCGGGCTTGCTCGCGAAGGCGTCCTGCCTGACGACCTGAATGCATCGGCTCAGCGATCAGCTTTCAGCGATCAACCAATCCATCTGCCAGCCACCCTGGGTCTGCCCAAGCTTCTTCGACAACCACGGCAGCAACTCACGCAACTCTTCCTCAAGCCCCCATGGCGGGTTGGCGATGGCCAGGCCGGAGCCGTTCAGGCTGTTGGGCGTGGCCAACGGATGCACGAGCAACTCCACCCGCAACAACTTCGGCGCGCCTGTGCCCGCCAGGTCCTGATAGAAACGACGCAACATGCGTTGGTCTTTCACGGGATACCAGATCGCCGCCACCGTCTGGCGCATCCGGCCGATGGCCTCCTTGAGCGAGGCGGCGCAACGCTGCATCTCGTCAAGCTGTTCGAACGGCGGATCGATCAGCATCAGCGCGCGCTTCTCTGCCACCGGCAGCAACGCACGAGGAACGTGCCAGCCTTCGCCCAGATGCACCGCCACGCGACGATCACCCTTCATGTTGTCCTTGAGCAGCACGCCGTCCTCCGGATGCTTCTCGTTGAGCAACACCCGATCCTGCGACCGGGTCAGGCGCCGCGCCAGCTCCGGTGAGCCAGGGTAATAGCGCAACTGGCCGTCCGGGTTCATCTCGTGCAGCACCTTCATGTAATCGGCGGTCAGGGGCGGCAGGTCGTCCTGATCCCATAACCGCGCGATGCCTTCCAGGTATTCACCGGTGCGATTGGCCTGGTCGCCCTGCAAATCGTAAAGCCCGATGCCCGCGTGAGTATCGAGATAGGCGAAGGGCTGTTCCTTGCGCGACATCAAGGCGATGAGGCGAGTCAAGGTCAGGTGTTTGAACACATCGGCGTGATTGCCGGCGTGGAAGGCGTGGCGATAATTCATGGCGGCTCCTGCGAAGGGCGACGAGTTTACCTCGAAGCGCGTCGAACGTCAGGGGTTCGCGGCCGAGCGGCAGAACCGCCCGCCGTGGCGAAGGAGCTTGCTCCCGCTGGGCTGCGCAGCAGCCCCTTTTCCATCCGGCCGCCCGCTACCGGTCCGAACCTACACCGTCCTACGCTCATCCCCTATCGGAACTACAACGGAAGGCTACAGTGCCTTGCGCCGTTGCCTACAACTAAGCCAGAATCCGCCGGCTTGTGCGCCTTGGAGGCCACCGGTACTTTGATTCCGTCACTGCCCATCAGTGATCGGGTTTAGTAGCTCGGTATTCCAAGGTGCTCACCGCTCCATTCAGCTGGGTGTTTTTTACCTGTGCTCAATGGTGGCTGTGCGCAGGGCGCCCTCGGGCGCGCCGGTTCCTTGGATCCCCGGTCTACTAACCTGCGTACAGCTGCCGCCCATCTCGTTTAGTAGCGGATTGGCAGTGGCTCCAACTTAAGGATCCAAGACTATGTCCAAGCCAACGCCGAATCCCCCGAAAGACCACATTTCCCGCACTCAATCGACCAACGCCAAGAAACTCGACGAAGCCGCCACCCGCGCCCTGGACTATTACCTGAAGCCAAAAGCTGAGAAAAAAATGTCCAACACCCCTGATACCCTTTTCGTCATCGCCCCTGACATCGACGCCGAATGCCTGCTCGCCAACCTCAGCGAAACCCTGGCCTCGGCCAACGCCATGGTCAGCGACCTGGCCTTCGACCTGGACGGTTCCCGACGACATATCGCGCTGGGGGTGCAACAGATGATCGAGTTGAGCCAGTTGCTGGCGAACCGGGCATTGGATGTGGTTGACCCGAGATAGGGTCTGCGGTCCTGGGTTTGCTCGATAACAAATGGACAAACCCAGGCAGCTATATGGCGCGAGTGGGATTCAGTGAATCGACACGTACCCGGACAGGAGCAACAAAAACCCAGCCCGCGCGTGATATAGAAATCGGATCGACACGGCAGCAAGCCCCCTCCCACCGAACCGAACTATCACCGAACCCAACCTACCCATTTGCCTAATCCGGTCATGGAAAACAGGAAAAAACCATTAACCAGCCCAACTAAATAAATAAACTGTATCTTTCGTCTCAATCGCGCTGAAAACTCCTTGTAATCCTCGCAATCCAACTCACCACTCTTCAAAGCGCGCGATGAGAACAGAAGAGTAGCACCCACGCTGATCATCAAAAAAAACCGGGAGCAAGGATCTCTACCATTAAATATCCTTCGCGACAAAAAGAACCTGCTCCGGCTAAAACCAGAAACGATCTCATCCATTCGAAAATATGAAAAATACAATAACAGGACGACGACTATAAGCTCTACCAACATAATTATTCCGACGCTCAGGAAATACAGTAATTCAATATCGCTTCTCACCAGTAAGTACCTCCCTGGGATCTGCCTGCTTCATCATCGAGCCCCTTCCTCACCCTGAGATACCAGTCACACCGGCTGGCCCAATGTCGTTATTCCATTACTCGCGCTTGGCATCGGATTATTTCAGCCAACCTGCCACTACCCCAACCACACCTACACCCAATAAAAATACGGCTCCCACCAACCCCACTGAGTAAAGAAACCTAACCACCCTGAGCAGGCTTTTTGGAAAATATATAAAATCCTCTCGACTCAACTCGCCTTGTTTGATCGCTCGCTCAGGAAACAGCAAGAAAGCACCGACACTTAACATCGTAAAGTAGTCACCAAGCACTCCTTCACCCACCGCCGTCCGCCTCCGCCTTAGACCGCTTGAGCTGTGCAGCGCCCCAAACACCTCATCCTTTCGAAAGAAAACCAAATATATTTGCCCAACGAAAAATACCGCACCCAGCAAAAAAATCCCTCCTCCCGCGACAAGCAAAAAATTAGTTTCCTGCTCACTTCTCATTTGGTTATTCCATCGTAAATAATCTCTCCGGCGCCTTCTCCGACATCGGCCATCCACTTGATTTTTTGAATATACAAACTACGACTTAAATTCCTTAGCAACTCATTCATTCGAAAAAATATCAGATACAAGCCACAGAACACAACGACTAAAGTTGAAGCCAAAACAAACACCCAAAACAATGCATAAATTTCTTTTTGCGCACTCATCCAGCCTCCACCCGCTACGTCTCCAAGTTTTTTCCAGCTTCCATAACTGAACAGCGGACGTTTATGGCTTTAATATCCAACCCATATTTTTCCCGACCTCAACTAATAGATACATCAATCCCAACAGGAAAATTGCACCCAACGTACCCCCCTAAACAGCCAAACAATTTTTCTGGGCAACTCATTGAAATCTTGTTGGTCTAACAGTCCCTTTTTTATCTGTCCGCTCGGAAACGTCACCATTGCAGACATAATAGCCAGTATTAAAAAGCCCCCCCAGAACGTCCCCAAAAGCCAGCGCATGGAATTAATCGCTTTAGACCGCTTAAAAAAACACATAAAAACAGCCAGTCTAAATGCAGCCAAATAAAAATAGACACATACAACAAACAGAATAATAAAACCCACCAAAACGAGTGCAACCTTATAAGCATCAACCCAAAGAGCCATTACTTATTAGCCTCGTATATTATTTCGCCAATTCCTTCTCCTGCCATCGCCCCTATTTCTCCGCCCACGAATGTTGACGATCCAACAACGATGGCACAAATAACTCCTCCCCATCCAAGCGAGCCGGCCCCAATAGCAACACAAACGCCGGCTCCACCTAGAGTGCCTACAGCGCCACCCCCAAGCGCACCACTAAACTTCCCAGCCTCAGTAAACTTAACCCGCTCACATTCCTCCGCACTGCCCACCCGACACGTCTCCTTCACCTTCAACCCCCAAGCCGCCGCCCCCAACCCAATTCCAATCCACCCCCCAGCCTTGATGTACTTACTGGCCCGACTCACCCCCTCGATATGCGTTGCATACCCCGGAATCCCACCCGCCACCCCAGCCTTGCTCCAGTGATGCACCAGGCTGCGATTGGAAATTCCCAGCGCACTCTTGAGCTTTGGATGGCTGGGAATGCCCGTGCCCTTGCGCACCAACGGCCCGAGGCTGTTGTCGATTTGGCCCATCAGGCGTTTGCGTTCGGCGAAGAAGTCGGCGCCTTGCAACTTCCCGTGTTTGTCAAAGGTGCGCTGGTGCAGTTGTTCCAGCTCCACCATGTTGCTTTTCAAGCTGCCCAGGTGCTGGCCGAACATGGCTGCGCCGATGCCCACCGAGGTGGACCCTTTGGCGAGGAACGATTCGATTTCACCGTGGTGCTGCGCCATGAAATCCGCTTCGGCGTCGCTCATGGGCGCCAGCGCTTCGTTGACCTTCTGGGCGGCCTCCATCAGCAGCGCTTCTTCACGGGTGCATTGGGTGTTTTGTGGGTCGCTCAGGACGATGAGCTGACCGGGTTTGACCGCGTCGCCCAGTTGCGGATTCAAGCGGTTGAAGTTGGACGGGAGCGAGACACCTGACTCCATGAACAACCACCGCTCCAGTTCCGAGCGGGGCATGGCCCGTTCGACGATGTGGAAACCCGGTTCTACGCTTTTTGCCGAGTCCGGCGCTGGGGCCTGGCGCTTGGACTGCCCACCGGGCGGCGACAGGTCGCAGGCGCCATCCTTGCAGCACTCGCACTCCTCGCAGAACGGTGCGGGGCTTTTCAAGCTTTGGATCTGGGCGTGAGAGAGGCGCGGGGCTGGGGCCGCGGCGAGTTTTTCCAGGGCACCCGGCGCAACGGGGTCGGCGCTCGTTGCGACCATCGGCGCTCCGCCGACCTGGATCGGCACGCTGCTGAAGATTCCGCCCGGGCCGATGTTGATCCAGTGCCCGCCGGCCTGGACGGTCGCGCTGGCACCCGCCTCCAGCACGACTTGCTGACCAGCGCTGACACTGAATCCCCCGGCGGCGTTGAGGGCCTGGTTGGCGACGCGGATGTGCCGATCGCCGGTCACCATCAGGTGATCGTCCTGGCGAACTTCAACCTGGCGTCGACCTTCAGTGGTGCGCTGCTCGCCGCCCTTGAGTTCGTGCCGGGACAAACCACTGACAACGATGCTGCGCTCATGATCGACCTGCACACGCTGGTCATGCAGCACATGCTGGGTCCAGTTGCGCTGCGCCCGCAGGTAGATTTCCTCGGCGCCCTTGCGGTCTTCGATGCGCAATTCGTTGTAGCCACCGCCGCCGGGGCTGCTCTGGCTGCGCAGGATACTGCGAGTCTTGTCCGCCGGCAGGTCGAGGGGCACCGGGTTGGCACCGTTTGGCAAGCAGCCCACCACCAACGGTTTGTCGACGTCGCCGTCCATGAACCCGACAAGGACCTCCATCCCTACCCGAGGGATCATCACACTGCCATAGCGATCGTGCGCCCAACCGGTCGCCACGCGTAGCCAACAACTGGAATGCTCGTCGCGCTCGCCGTCACGGTCCCAGACCAGTTGCACCTTGACCCGCCCGAACTCATCGCAATGGATCTCGCTGTCCACCGGTCCCGTCACCACCGCCGGCTGGAAACCGTTGACGGACGGCTTCTTGTGCTGCAACGGCGGACGAAAGAAAACCTCCCACGGCGTTGCGAGGAAGGCGTTGCGGTAGCCTTGGAACTCATCCCGGCCGGCGGAGGCGGTTTCTTCCAGCACTTGCGGTTGTCGACCATGGTGATCGACCTGCGTCAGCAACCACAGGTCGTTCCATTGCGTGCGCGGGTGCTCTTTGATGCGCATGAAATGCCCGCTGACAAAAGCGCTGTCATCGCAGTCGCCCTCTGCCAGGTGCCCGTCGGCGCCATGCCGTTCGAGGGTCCGCCGGACCGAATGCTTGCCATCGTCGCGGTCGGTGAACTGACCTGGGTAGTGATAGTTTTCCAGCGTCGGAAGTCTCTGGCTGTCGAGATTGGCCTGCAATAGCAGGCCAGGCTTGCGAAAGTCATAGCCGCGCAATGTCACGGCCGTGGTGCCGGTCTGGAGCCGCACCGCCAAGCGCTTGATGGCCGGCTCGACGGCGGCCATACCACTGCCAGGCAGATACAACGTGGATTCGGGCAAGCGCGAGAACACCGTCTGGTCATCACCGAACACCAGCAGATGGCCGTCAGGGCTGTGGCGGAAGTGGTAATGAATGCCGACTTCGGCGCAAAGACGCTCAATGAAAACCAGGTCGCTTTCGCCGTACTGCACGCAATATTCACGCTCGGGATATTGTCCGCCAAGGCTGAACTGGAAGGCATCGGCCAGGATGCCGTGGTCCTTCAGAACGAGGGCCACGATATCCGGCACGCTCAGGTGCTGGAAAATCCGTTGGTTGATGCGATGACGCAAGTACGCCAGGCGAGGCACCAGCGTGATTTGATAGCGGGTCAGCCGCTTGCCCGAGTCGCCTTGGGCCACAGCATAGACCTGGCCGTGAATGCCACCGCCCCGGTCATCGAAGCCCAGGAAAGCCTGGCGATGAAGCAGTTCCTCCAGCGGCAGGTCAGGCCGCTCGCTGACCAGCTCCAACTCGAAGCAGTAAGGCTGGCTGATGGCTTCCTTGCCTTTGAACTCAAGCACCTTGAGGTCGTTTGGCCCGCTGTCGAGCGTCAGCGTGAAACGCGGTAGGTTGGCAGGCGCGAACATCCGATGTGCCTCTGCGAAATAAAGGCGGGCGATTGTGCATGACTCATTGAGCGAGTTGACCGGATGTCATGAAAAACAGATTTCCCCTACATCCAAGAGGCTAAAAGCTGCGGAGCGCGTTGCAATTTCTGATAGACACGCCTGCCTAAAGTCTTCGTACGAAAGAATCAGCGGCTTCTTACAAGACAGCGGGCCTTGTATCGCGCAAAGCCGTGATAACGTCCCTCCGTCGTAAAAAGCCAAGGACGCACCCCATGACAATCCGCTACACGAAAATCGCAATGATCCTGGCACTTGCCGCTTTCGCCTTCCTGACTGTGTTCAACAATGTCACGGACTACAGCTCCAACTTCAATTTCGTCCAGCATGTGCTGAGCATGGACACCACCTTTCCCGACAATGCCGCCCGGTATCGCACCATCGACGAGCCCTGGATGTGGCACGGTGCTTATTGGCTGATCATCCTCGGCGAAGCGATGACCACGGTGTTGCTGGCCTACGGCGCGCTGAAACTCTGGCGGGCACGCAGGGCGGATGGCCTGGCTTTCAATCAAGCCAAGGGGTGCGCCGTCGTCGGGCTCACGGTGGGATTCTTCGTCTGGTTTTTCGGCTTCATGGTCGTCGGCGGCGAGTGGTTCCTGATGTGGCAATCCGAGACCTGGAATGGCCAGGATGCTGCGTTCAGGTTCTACATGGCGCTGTTGGGCGTGCTGATCTTTCTCAACCAACCCGACACCCTGGACCATCAGCCATAAAAAACGGCCCGTTTCCAATGGAGACGGGCCGTTTTTCAGTGCCTTGGGCGAACCATTACAGGCTCGCCAAGAGCCTTACTGATTCAAGCGGAAATCTTTCTCGGCCGCTTCGAAGCGCTGCAGCATGCCGGTGGTAGGCGTGCCCATCTTGCTGACGAAATAGATGGCCAGGCTGGCGAAGATAAAGCCCGGGATAATTTCGTACAGGCCCAGCAGCTCGAAATGCTTCCAGACGACGACGGTGATTGCACCGACCAGAATACCGGCCAGGGCACCGTTGCGCGTCATGTTCTTCCAGATCACGGAGATCAGGACCACCGGACCGAAGGCCGCACCGAAACCAGCCCAGGCGTAGCTCACCAGGCCCAGTACGCGGTTTTGTGGATTGGCGGCCAGGGCGATGGCGATCAGCGCCACCAACAGCACCATGGCGCGACCGACCCAGACCAACTCGACTTGGGAGGCACTCTTGCGCAAGAAGGTCTTGTAGAAGTCTTCGGTCAGTGCGCTGGAGCACACCAGCAACTGGCAGCTCAGGGTGCTCATGACGGCAGCCAGGATGGCGGACAGCAGCACGCTCGGCAACCCATGGGTTGAACAGGATTTTCGCCAGTTCGATGAACACGCGCTCAGGGTTTTCAGTCACCGGACCGGCCAGGTCAGGATGCGCCGAGAAATACGCGATACCGAAGAAACCGACCGCCACGGTGCCGCCCAGGCACAGGATCATCCAGGTCATGGAGATGCGACGCGCCTTGGCGATCGACTTGACCGAATCCGCCGCCATGAAGCGCGCCAGGATGTGCGGTTGGCCGAAGTAGCCCAGGCCCCAGCCCATCAGCGAGATGATCCCGATGAAGGTGGTGTTTTTCAGCATGTCGAACGAAGTCGGATCTCTCGCTTCGATGGCCAGGAACGTGGTATCGACGCCGCCAGTAGCCAGCAGCACGATGATCGGCGTGAGGATCAAGGCAAAGATCATCAACGTCGCTTGTACGGTATCGGTCCAGCTCACCGCCAGGAAACCACCGATGAAGGTGTAGGCAATGGTCGCGGCAGCACCGGCCCACAGCGCGGTCTCGTAGGACAGGCCGAAGGTGCTTTCGAACAAACGGGCACCGGCGACGATGCCGGACGCGCAATAGATGGTGAAGAACACCAGGATCACCACCGCAGAGATGATCCGCAGCAGGCCGCTGGTATCTTCAAAACGGCTGGAGAAATAGTCCGGCAGCGTCAATGCATCACCGTTGTGTTCGGTCTGGACCCGCAGGCGACCGGCGACGAACAGCCAGTTCAAGTAGGCACCGATGATCAGGCCGATGGCGATCCAGCTTTCCGACAGGCCGGACATGTAGATTGCGCCAGGCAAACCCATCAACAACCAGCCGCTCATGTCGGAAGCGCCGGCAGAAAGCGCCGTCACGACACTGCCGAGGCTGCGACCGCCGAGGATGTAATCGGAAAGGTTGTTGGTGGAGCGATAAGCCATCAGGCCGATCAGGACCATGGCTGCGATATAGATCACGAAGGTGATCAGGGTGGGATTGCTAACACTCATGAGTTACGCCCTGGCTTTGTTTTTATGGTGCGGTGGCAGTTGAAAGCGTCGACAACGCGAACGTTGTACGGACGTTTTGTGGACCCGCGAATTTATGACTGATGTTTCCCCAGGAAAGCCATCAGCCGATGCACCCCGACCCGAGCCGGTTGCACCTTGCCGCGAATGCTATTCAACAAATCAAATTAGGTGCAACCAGTTTCGTTGAAATAAGTTGCACCCAGTCGGAATCTCCTTACAAACGTCGCGCTTTGCTCTCTTTTGGTGCAAAAACGCTTCACCTTTCAAACCAAGACGCACCAAGCAAGTGCAGGCATAGAGTCGCGCCCTATGCTTCCTGATGAGCTGCTCATTATTTCAACAAAAAACCGGTTGCACCCGGTTGCACCTCATTCATCCCACAGCTAATCTTGCCGCCAGCTGATGCCACGCGGTACGTGGCAAACATGAGGATAAAAATATGGCTACCACCACCCTTGGGGTCAAACTCGACGACCCGACCCGCGAACGCCTCAAGGCGGCCGCAACCTCGATTGATCGCACGCCGCACTGGCTGATCAAACAGGCGATTTTCAATTACCTGGAAAAACTCGAGGGTGGTGCAACCCTGACCGAGCTGAACGGTTCCCCTCGCGCCGACAGCGATGACGCTGGCGACGTGCAGGTCGACCACGCTCACCAATGCTTCCTCGAATTTGCCGAGAGCATCCTGCCGCAATCGGTCTTGCGCGCTTCCATCACCGCCGCTTACCGTCGCCCGGAGCCGGAAGTGGTGCCGATGCTGATCGAGCAGGCCCGCCTGCCGGCCGAGATGGCCGAAGCCACCAACAAGCTGGCGGCTTCCATTGCAGAAAAACTGCGTAACCAGAAAAGTGCCGGCGGTCGTGCCGGTATTGTTCAGGGCTTGCTGCAGGAATTTTCCCTGTCGTCCCAGGAAGGCGTGGCCCTGATGTGCCTGGCCGAGGCGCTGCTGCGCATTCCGGACAAAGGCACCCGCGATGCGCTGATTCGCGACAAGATCAGTACCGGCAATTGGCAGCCGCACTTGGGTAACAGCCCATCGCTGTTCGTCAACGCCGCCACCTGGGGCCTGCTGCTGACCGGCAAGCTGGTCGCCACCCATAATGAAGCGGGCCTGACCTCTTCCCTGAGCCGCATCATCGGCAAGAGTGGCGAGCCGATGATCCGCAAGGGCGTCGACATGGCCATGCGCCTGATGGGCGAGCAGTTCGTCACCGGCGAAACCATCGCCGAGGCCCTGGCCAACGCGAGCAAGTTCGAAGCCAAGGGCTTCCGCTATTCCTACGACATGCTGGGTGAAGCCGCGCTCACCGAACATGACGCCCAGAAGTACCTGGCCTCGTACGAACAAGCCATCCATTCGATCGGCAAGGCGTCCCATGGCCGTGGGATTTATGAAGGCCCGGGCATTTCCATCAAGCTCTCGGCCCTGCACCCGCGCTACAGCCGCGCCCAGTACGAACGTGTGATGGACGAGCTGTACCCGCGCCTGCTGTCGCTGACCCTGCTGGCCAAGCAATACGACATCGGCCTCAACATCGACGCCGAAGAGGCCGACCGCCTCGAACTGTCCCTGGACCTGCTGGAGCGCCTGTGCTTCGAGCCGCAACTGACCGGCTGGAACGGCATCGGCTTCGTGATCCAGGCGTACCAGAAGCGTTGCCCGTACGTGATCGATTATGTGATCGACCTCGCTCGTCGCAGCCGTCACCGCCTGATGATCCGCCTGGTAAAAGGCGCGTACTGGGACAGCGAGATCAAGCGCGCCCAGGTCGAAGGCCTGGAAGGCTATCCGGTCTACACCCGCAAGGTGTACACCGACGTGTCCTACATCGCTTGCGCCCGCAAGTTGCTGTCGGTGCCAGAAGTCATCTACCCGCAATTCGCCACGCACAATGCCCATACTTTGTCGGCCATCTACCATATCGCTGGTCAGAACTATTACCCGGGCCAGTACGAATTCCAGTGCCTGCACGGCATGGGTGAACCGCTGTACGAACAGGTTGTAGGCAAGGTTTCCGAGGGCAAGCTGAACCGTCCGTGCCGCGTGTACGCTCCGGTCGGCACCCACGAAACGCTGCTGGCCTACCTGGTGCGTCGCCTGCTGGAAAATGGCGCCAACACCTCGTTCGTCAACCGCATCGCCGACCAGTCGATTTCCATCCAGGAACTGGTGGCCGATCCGGTGGCAAGCATCGAACAGATGGCAACCCTGGAAGGCGGCTTCGGCCTGCCGCATCCGCGCATCCCGTTGCCGCGCGACCTGTACGGCAGCGAACGCGCCAACTCCAGCGGCATCGACCTGGCCAACGAACATCGCCTGGCCTCGTTGTCCTGCGCCCTGCTCGCCACCGCCCATAACGACTGGAAAGCCGCGCCGATGCTCGGTTGCGCCGCCAGCGAAGAAACCCCGGCAGCGGTGCTGAACCCGTCCGATCACCGCGATGTGGTCGGCCATGTGCAGGAAGCCACGGTCGAGGACGTGGACAACGCGATCCAGTGCGCCCTCAACGCCGCACCGATCTGGCAGGCCACGCCGCCGGCCGAACGTGCCGCGATCCTGGAGCGTGCCGCCGACCTGATGGAAGGCGAGATCCAGCCGCTGATGGGCCTGCTGGCCCGCGAGGCTGGCAAGACCTTCGCCAACGCCATTGCCGAAGTGCGCGAAGCCGTGGACTTCCTGCGCTACTACGCGGTGCAGGCCCGCAACGATTTCACAAACGATGCCCACCGCCCACTGGGCCCGGTGGTCTGCATCAGCCCGTGGAACTTCCCGCTGGCAATTTTCAGCGGCCAAGTCGCCGCCGCACTGGCCGCCGGCAACCCGGTCCTGGCCAAGCCCGCCGAACAGACCCCATTGGTCGCGGCCCAGGCTGTGCGCCTGATGCTCGAAGCCGGTATTCCGGAAGGCGTCCTGCAACTGCTGCCGGGCCGCGGCGAAACCGTCGGTGCCCGCCTGGTGGGTGATGATCGCGTCAAAGGCGTGATGTTCACCGGCTCCACCGAAGTCGCTCGCCTGCTGCAACGCAACATCGCCGGACGCCTGGACAACCAGGGCCGCCCGATCCCGCTGATCGCCGAGACCGGCGGCCAGAACGTGATGATCGTCGACTCCTCGGCCCTGACCGAACAAGTGGTCATCGACGTGGTGTCCTCGGCCTTCGACAGCGCCGGCCAACGTTGCTCGGCCCTGCGCGTGCTGTGCCTGCAGGAAGATTCCGCCGACCGCGTCATCGAAATGCTCAAGGGCGCCATGGCCGAATCGCGCCTCGGCAACCCGGAGCGCCTGTCCGTAGACATCGGCCCGGTAATCGACGCCGAGGCCAAGGCCGGCATCGAGAAACACATCCAGGCCATGCGCGACAAAGGTCGCACCGTGTACCAGATGGCGATTGCCGACAGCGACGAATGCAAGCGCGGCACCTTCGTGATGCCGACGCTGATCGAGCTGGAAAGCTTCGATGAGCTGCAACGCGAGATCTTCGGCCCGGTGCTGCACGTGGTTCGCTACAAGCGCAAGGAGCTGGATCAGTTGATCAATCAGATCAACGCCTCCGGCTACGGCTTGACCCTGGGCGTGCACACTCGCATCGACGAGACCATCGCCAAGGTCATCGACAATGTGCATGCCGGTAACGTCTACGTGAACCGCAACATCGTCGGCGCCGTGGTCGGTGTGCAGCCGTTCGGTGGCGAAGGCCTGTCGGGCACCGGTCCGAAGGCCGGCGGTCCGCTGTACCTGTACCGCCTGCTGTCGACCCGTCCTACCGATGCGATCCAGCAATCCTTCGTCCGTGGCGATGCTTTGGCCGCGCCGGACCTGCGTTTGCGCGACGCCATGAGCAAGCCGCTGACCGCCCTGCAAACCTGGGCCGACAGCCAGAAACTCGCCGAACTGAGCGCCCTGTGCGTGCAGTTCGCCGCGCAGTCGCAAAGCGGCATCACCCGTCAGCTCACCGGTCCGACCGGCGAACGCAACAGCTACGCCATCCTACCGCGCGAGCATGTGCTGTGCCTGGCGGACGTGGAAGGCGACCTGCTCACGCAACTGGCGGCCGTCCTGGCCGTGGGCGGCTCGGCCGTATGGCCGGAAACCGATACCAGCAAGGCCGTGTTCGCACGCTTGCCGAAGGACATCCAGGCGCGCATCCAGCGCGTTGCCGATTGGACCAAGGACGACGTGCTGTTCGACGCAGTCCTGCATCACGGCGATTCGGATCAACTGCGCGGTGTCTGCCAGCAGGTCGCCAAGCGCGCCGGGGCGATCGTCGGGGTGCATGGCTTGTCTCAAGGTGAAACCAACATCGCGTTGGAGCGCCTGGTGATCGAACGCGCGCTGAGCGTCAACACTGCTGCGGCGGGTGGTAACGCCAGCCTGATGACCATCGGCTAAACGCTGTAAGCCAGGCACCTGCAATAGGTGCCTGGTAACCGAATCCCCTGTGGGAGCGAGCTTGCTCGCGATAGCGGTGGGTCAGTCAGGAATGTTGGACTGGTACACCGCTATCGCGAGCAAGCTCGCTCCCACTTGGGATTAGTGTCGCCCGCACCTCTGCATCACTAGCATCAATCATCCTGTTCAGCCTCCATTCCCAGACCTAGACTCGGCCCATTCCAAGAAAAGGTAGGCCGCCATGTCCGAGACGCTGCTCAGTTCCCGCAATCTGGCTTTCGAGCTGTATGAAGTCCTTGATGCCGAGGGCCTGACCCAGCGCGAACGGTTTGCCGAGCACAACCGTGAAACCTTCGACGCGGCCATCGGCACGGCGCGCAGCATCGCCGAAAAATACTTCGCACCCCACAACCGCAAGAACGACGAAAACGAACCGCGCTACGAAAACGGCCAGGCCATCCTGATTCCGGAAGTGAAGCCGGCGGTGGATGCCTTCCTCGAGGCCGGTTTCCTCAATGCCGCGCGCAGCTTCGAGGCCGGCGGCATGCAATTGCCGACGTTGTTGTCCCAGGCTTGCTTTGCGCATTTCCAGGCGGCCAACGCCGCTTCGACGTCTTATCCGTTCCTGACCATGGGCGCCGCGAACCTGATCGAAAGCTTCGGCAGCGAGGAGCAGAAACAACGCTTCCTGCAGCCGATGATCGACGGTCGCTTCTTCGGCACCATGGCCCTGACCGAACCTCACGCGGGCTCATCGCTGTCGGATATTCGTACACGCGCAGAGCCGGCGTCCGACGGCACCTATCGGCTCAAGGGCAACAAGATTTTTATCTCCGGCGGCGACCATCCGCTGTCGGAAAACATCGTCCACATGGTCTTGGCGAAACTGCCCGATGCGCCACCGGGCGTGAAGGGCATCTCGCTGTTTATCGTGCCCAAGTTCCTGGTCAACGCCGACGGCAGCCTCGGCCGGCGTAACGACGTGCTCTTGGCCGGACTGTTTCACAAGATGGGCTGGCGTGGCACCACGTCCACAGCGCTGAACTTCGGCGACAACGGCGAATGTGTCGGTTACCTCGTAGGAAAACCGCACCACGGCCTGAGCTACATGTTCCAGATGATGAACGAGGCGCGGATTGGCGTCGGCATGGGCGCGGTGATGCTGGGTTACGCCGGCTATTTATATTCCCTTGAGTACGCCCGCGAACGCCCGCAAGGCCGGGTGCCCGACAGCAAGGACCCGACCACCGCGCCGGTGCCGATCATCCAGCACGCCGACGTGCGCCGCATGTTGCTGACGCAAAAGGCGTATGTGGAAGGTTCGTTCGACCTCGGCCTGTACGCGGCCCGGCTGTTCGACGACACCACCACGCTGGAAAGCGAAGCCGAGCGCCGAGCGCGCCCATGAATTGCTCGACCTGCTCACGCCGATCGTCAAGTCATGGCCGTCGGAGTTCTGCCTGAAGGCCAACGAACTGGCGATCCAGATCCTCGGCGGCCATGGCTACACCCGCGAATACCCGGTGGAGCAGTATTACCGCGACAACCGCCTGAACCCGATCCATGAGGGCACCCACGGCATCCAGTCCCTGGACTTGCTGGGACGCAAACTGGCGCAGAACGGCGGCGCCGGGCTCAAGCAACTGATTCGGCTGGTGGCCGACACCACCGAGCGCGCCCAAGCGTATGAATCGTTAACGCCCTTGCGTCAGCCGCTGGAAGCCTTGGTAGCGCGCCTGCAAACAGTCACCCTCGGCCTGCTGACCGACCTGGCCCAAGGCAAGGTCAACAGCAGTCTCGCCAATTCGGCGCTGTACTTGAAGGTGTTCGGGCACATGGTGATCGGCTGGCGCTGGCTGGAACAGGCGATTCGTGCCGAGGATGGCTTGGCCAAGGGGAACGCGGCGGATGTCGACTTCTATCAAGGCAAACTGCAAGCGGCGCGGTACTTCCTGACTTGGGAAGTGCCGGGTTGCCAACATGAACTGGCAATTCTTGAGGCGCGGGATGATACGTGTCTGGGGATGCGGGATGAGTGGTTCTGAGCCGGGTCTTGTGGCGCGGCTGATATCCAATCGCGAGCAAGCTCGCTCCCACAGAGGCTGCGACTGAACACAAAATCGGCGTACCCCGCCGATTCACTGTGGGAGCGAGCTTGCTCGCGAAAGCGGTACGTCAGTTGCCAATGATTTGCCTGACCCACCGCTTTCGCGAGCAAGTCGGATCGCCGCACCGCCGCTCCCACAGTTTGATCGCTGCCAACCCTCGGCCTTCAGGCCTGCTGAATGGTCTTGGCAATTACCTCGACCGTCGCGCTGACCTGCTCCTGGCACCGATCAAGCTCCGCTCGGTGCTGCTTCTGCATTTCGATCTGCTGCGAACACAGGTTCATGGCCGCCAGCACCAGCAGGCGGTCGCCGATCAATGTCGGGTATTTGCGCTTGGTGTCGGCCAGGGCTGCCTTGAGCATCGAAGCGGCGTCCAGCAACGCCTGCTCCTGCCCGGCCGGCGCCTTGATCGAATAGTCCTCCCCCAGGATCGAGACGACCGTCACTCCGTCGGCGACGTGCTTCATGCGCCAACCGTTGCGCTGCTGGCGCGTTCGATCAGGGTCTGGATGCGGGCAGCGGTGCTGCCATGCAATTCTTCCTGCTCCATCAGGTTCAGTTGCAGGCTTTCGTTTTCATCCTTGGCCTTGGCCAGTTCGGCGCTCAGGGTTTCGTTCAGGCCGGTGAGGTGACGGTTCTGTTGCACCAGGTCGGTGACCAGTTGCTCCAGTTGGCTCAGGGATGCTTCCAACATATTGATTTCCAGGCTTTTTCAAGGGGCGCGTACGATAAAGAAAAGTCACCGCGGATGCCACGACTTAGGCTGCGGTGCTTCGCTCGCGAGTTTTAGAGACTATGAGCCAGGAATCTGGTTCCTACCCTTCGTCGCCCCGTCGCGCAGCCGTGCGACAAAAACACGCACCGCCCTCAAGACTTGGATAGCCAGACCGATAATTCAGTGAAACCAGTCACAGTCCCGCACGGACGCGCATCTTCACGGTACCTCCAATGTCCTTACGTAATATGAACATCGCGCCGCGGGCGTTCCTGGGGTTTGCCTTGATCGGCGCCCTGATGCTGGCCCTGGGCGTGTTTGCCTTGAGCCAGATGAGCAAGATCCGCACGTCCGGCGAAAACATCGTCGAAAACAGCGTGCCGAGCATCAAGGCCCTGAACGAATTCACCCAACTGACCCTGCGCCTGCGCGTGCTGTCGTATCGCTTGCTGACCAACCGCGAAGCGGACACCCAGCAAAAAACCTTCGATTTGTTCGAGCAACGCAACCAGCAGATCCGCACGGCTCAAAGTAACTATGAAAAGCTCATCAGCGCTCCGGAAGAACGGGCCGCCTATGATCAATACGTGCAGTTGCTGAATCAGTACCGTCAACTTGAAGAACGCATGAAGACCCTTTCACGCAATAACCAGGTCGACGAACTGCGGACCCTGCTCGGTAACGACCTGCAGACCAATTCGGAAGCCGTCAACGCGGTCCTGGCTCGCCTGACCGAGATCAACGACCTGCAAGCAGAAGCCTTCAATAAAAGCGCGGCGCAGCAGTACTCGACGGCTTTCACCTGGGTCGTGACAATGTTGATCGTCGCCACTGGCCTGACCCTGCTCTTCGCCTGGCTGCTGACCAACAGCATCACCAAGCCGATCGCCAACGCGTTGGACGCCGCCGAGGAAATCGCCAAGGGCAACCTGACCCGGCCGATCACCGTCGACGGCAGCGACGAAGCCGGCCGCCTGCTGCGCGCCATGGCGACCATGCAGGACAAGCTGCGTGACACCTTGCAGCGCATTTCCGGCTCGGCCACGCAATTGGCTTCCGCCGCCGAAGAGCTCAACAGCGTCACCGACGAAAGCGCCCGTGGCCTGACCCAGCAGAACAACGAAATCGAACAAGCCGCCACCGCGGTCAACGAAATGACCAGCGCCGTGGAAGAAGTTGCCCGCAACGCGGTCAGCACCTCGGAAGCGTCGAGGAACGCCACGACTTCGGCAGGCGACGGCCGTGATCTGGTACAGGAAACCGTCGGTGCCATCGAACGCATGAGCGCCGATGTACAGAGCACCGCCACGCTGATCGGCAACCTGGCCGATGAATCCCGCGACATCGGCAAGGTGCTCGACGTCATCCGAGGCCTGGCCGACCAGACCAACCTGCTCGCCCTGAACGCCGCCATCGAAGCCGCCCGTGCCGGTGAAGCCGGTCGTGGTTTCGCCGTGGTCGCCGACGAAGTCCGCGCCCTCGCCCACCGCACCCAGCAGTCGACCAGCGAGATCGAACGCATGATCGGCAGCATCCAGAGCGGCACCGAACAGGCCGTGGATTCGATGCGCAACAGCACCGAACGCGCCGAATCGACGCTGAACATCGCCCGCGGTGCCGGCATGTCCCTCGACACCATCAACAGCGCCATCGTCGAGATCAACGAACGCAACCTGGTGATCGCCAGCGCCGCCGAAGAACAGGCCCAAGTGGCCCGCGAAGTGGACCGCAACCTGGTGAACATCCGCGACCTGTCGGTGCAATCGGCCACCGGCGCAAACCAGACCAGCGCCGCGAGCGCCGAACTGTCGCGCCTGGCGGTGGATTTGAACAGCATGGTTGGGCGGTTCAGCCTTTAACCCGCGTAAGGGATGATAGTGAGCAATCATCTGCCTGGGTTTTGTGGCGAGGGAGCTTGCTCCCGTTGGGCCGCGTAGCGGCCCTTGTCTCTCATCGCCGACAACCCTTGTGGCGAGGGGATTTATCCCCGCTCGAGTGCAAAGCGCTCGCCTTCCGACTGCATGGCAGTACAGCAGTGGGGCTGCTTCGCAGCCCAGCGGGGATAAATCCCCTCGCCACAAGGCTGTGCCCAGCCCCCCTAGCCCCAAACCTTTTTTGACAGCATCACATTTCAACAGGTTAGAATCGCTGGCACGCAGACTGCATGGTCAGTTTGTGCCTGTCCCTTGATTCCCGGAGTACTGCCTTTGACCGCGACGACCATCAACAGCCTGTTCTTGATCGGCGCGTTGCTGGTGGGTGCGAGCATCCTGGTGAGTTCTCTTTCGTCCCGCCTGGGCATCCCGATCCTGGTGATCATCCTGGCCGTGGGTATGGTCGCCGGTGTCGACGGCGCCGGTATTCTTTTCGACAACTACGCAACGGCCTATCTGGTCGGCAACCTGGCACTGGCGGTCATCCTGCTGGACGGTGGCTTGCGCACGCGGGTCTCGAGTTTTCGCGTGGCGTTGTGGCCGGCGTTGTCGCTGGCGACGGTGGGTGTTTTGATCACCACGGGGCTGACCGGCATGGCGGCGGCGTGGCTGTTCAACCTCAACTTGATCCAGGGCTTGCTGATCGGCGCGATTGTCGGCTCCACCGACGCCGCGGCGGTGTTCTCGCTGCTCGGCGGCAAAGGCTTGAACGAGCGGGTCAGCGCCACGCTGGAAATCGAGTCCGGCAGCAACGACCCCATGGCGGTGTTCCTGACCGTGACGCTGATCGGCATGCTTGCCAGCGGGGAAACCGGCCTGCATTGGAGCCTGCTCGGGCATCTGGTGCGCGAGTTCGGTATCGGTGCGCTGCTCGGCCTGGGCGGCGGTTGGTTGATGTTGCAGTTGGTCAACCGTATCAACCTGGCCAACGGCCTCTACCCGATCCTGGTCATCAGCGGCGGCCTGGCCGTGTTCGCCCTGACCAACGCCCTGCACGGCAGTGGCTTCCTGGCGGTGTACCTCTGCGGCCTAGTGCTGGGCAATCGCCCGGTGCGCAGCCGCCACGGCATCCTTCACATGCTCGATGGCATGGCCTGGCTGGCGCAGATCGGCATGTTCCTGGTCCTGGGCCTGCTGGTCACGCCCCATGACCTGCTGCCCATCGCCCTGCCCGCCCTCGGCCTGGCCTTGTGGATGATCCTGTTCGCTCGCCCGCTGTCGGTCATGGTCGGTCTGTTGCCGTTCAAGGCGTTCCACGGTCGTGAAAAAGCCTTCATTTCCTGGGTCGGCCTGCGTGGCGCGGTGCCGATCATTCTTGCGGTGTTCCCGCTGATGGCCGGTTTGCCCCACGCGCAGCTTTATTTCAACCTGGCCTTCTTTATCGTGCTGGTCTCGCTGCTGGTGCAGGGGACGAGCCTGCCGTGGGTCGCCAAGCTGTTGCATGTGACCGTCCCGCCGGAACCCTTGCCGATTTCCCGGGCGGCGCTGGAAGTCCATGTCACCAGCGAGTGGGAACTGTTCATTTATCGCCTCGGTGCCGAGAAATGGTGCATCGGTTCACCTTTGCGCGACCTGAAAATGCCCGACGGAACGCGCATCGCGGCCCTGTTTCGTGGTCAGCAGTTGCTCCATCCGTCGGGTAGTACGGTGTTGGAAGTCGATGATTTGCTGTGTGTTATCGGCCATGAACACGACTTGCCAGCCCTTGGAAAACTGTTCAGCCAGGCACCGCAACGAGGTCTGGATTTGCGCTTCTTCGGCGACTTCGTGCTCGAAGGAGACGCCCAGTTGGCCGCGGTCGCAGCCCTCTACGGGTTGAAGCTGGACGGCATCGATCCGGACATGACCCTGGGCCGTTTCATTGCCCAGAAAGTGGGCGGTGCGCCAGTAGTCGGCGACCAGGTGGACTGGAACAACACCCTGTGGACCGTCGCGGTCATGGACGGGAACAAGATCGGCAAAGTGGGCGTCAGATTCCCCGAAGGAAGTCGCCCGGGTCCCGGCTTGTTCCTCTAAACTGCTCTCCATTCTCACTTGCTTGACCGGTCTCTATGCCTACCCTGCGCTCCTTTCTTGCCGTCGCCCTGCTGGGCTTGAGTCTTTCCATCTGCACGGTGCACGCCGCTGAACCGCCCACCAGCGCTTCGGTCCAGGCGAGCCTGGACAAGATCGCCGATCGCAAATTGCCAGAGGCCGACCAGAAGGCCCTGCAGGCCGTCTTGCAGAACACCCTGGCCCAGCTCAGCAACAAAGCTGACTACGAACAGAAACTGGTTGCCCTCAAGCAACAGTTGGCCAGCGCACCCAAGCAGAACATCGAGAACCAGCGCGAGCTGGCACGGCTCAAGAGCTCTAATGCGGTGCCGGTGGCGCAGCGCTACGCCAACCTGCCGATTCCCCAGCTCGAACAGATGCTGACGGAGCGCTCCACCCAGCAGAGCGACCTGCAAAAAGCCCTGGCCGATGCCAACAGCCTGGTCATCACCGCCCAGACCCGTCCCGAGCGCGCCCAGGCGGAAATCGCCAGCAGCCAGACCCGAATCCAGCAGATCAACGCCACCCTCAAGAGCGGCAGGGATGCAGGCAAAGCCTTGAGCGCCGAGCAGCGCGACCAACTCAACGCCGAGCTGGCGGCACTCAACGCGCTGATCCCCTTGCGTCGCCAGGAACTGGCCGGCAACAGCCAGCTGCAAGACCTGGGCAACAGCCAGCACGACCTGCTGAGCGAAAAGATCGATCGCATGGAGCAGGAAATCCAGGACCTGCAAAACCTGATCAACCAGAAACGCCTGGCCCAGTCCCAGGAGACGGTGACGCAGCAATCCATCGAAGCGCAGAAGGCCGGCGGCAGCAGCCTGCTGGCGACCGAAAGCACAAACAACCTGAAACTCTCCGACTACCTGCTCAAAAGCACCGATCGGCTCAACGAAGTGACCCAGCAGAACCTGCAGACCAAGCAATTGCTGGACAGCGTCACCCAGACCGATGCCGCGCTGGACGAGCAGATCAGCGTGCTCAAGGGCAGCCTGCTGCTCTCCAAGATTCTCTACAAACAGCGCCAGACCTTGCCGCGCCTGAAGCTCGACCAGAACCTGGCCGACCAGATCGCCGACATTCGCCTGTACCAGTTCGAAGTCAGCCAGCAACGGGAGCTGCTGAACAACCCTGGGGCTTACGTCGACAGCCTGCTGGCGTCCCAACCGTCCGAGCAAGCCACTCCGCAACTGCGCAAGGCCTTGCTTGAACTGGCCCTGACCCGGGTCGACCTGCTGGACCGCCTGAACCGCGAATTGAGCGCGGTGCTCAACGAATCCATCACGTTGCAGCTCAACCAGAAACAATTACTCAGCACTGCCCAGAGCCTGCGGGCCACCCTTGAAGAACAGATGTTCTGGATCCCCAGCAACAAACCACTTGATTTCGAATGGATGCGCGGCGTGCCGGCTCGCCTGGAAAAACAGGTCGACTCGCTGCCCTGGGCCTCGAGCCTGAGTGAACTGGCCGATGGCCTGACCCAGCGGCCCTTGCTGTTCCTGCCCCTGGTGCTGCTGATCGGCGTGCTGCTGTGGCGGCGCAAGAATCTGTATGCGCGCCTAAACAAAGTCCACCAGGATGTCGGCCACTTCAAGCGCGACAGCCAGTGGCACACGCCCCAGGCGATCCTGATCAACATCTTGTTGGCGATGCCGGTGGCGCTGGCGCTGGCTTTGTGCGGCTACGCCTTGCAGATCGACGCCCGCGGCCAGAACACCAACCTCGGCGCGGCCCTGCTGCAGATCGGGCAGGCTTGGCTGGTGTTCTACACCGCCTATCGAATCCTCTCCCCGGGCGGCGTGGCGGAACTGCATTTCCGCTGGGAAAAACCCCAGGTCGAATTCCTCCAGGTCTGGATCCGTCGGCTCGGGCTGGTGGTCCTGGCCTTGGTGGCCGTGGTGGCCGTGGCGGAATTGCAGCCCTCGGCCCTGGCCGATGACGTGCTCGGCATGCCGGTGGTGCTGACCTGCTACGCCTCGATGGCTTGGCTGCTCAGCCGACTGCTGCTCAGCAGCCCGACGCACCAGAACACCTCGCTGTTCCGCAAGGCCGTCGGCGTGCTGTTCACCGCGTTGCCGATCGCGTTGTTCGTCGCCGTCTGCTTCGGCTATTACTACACCGCGCTGAAACTCAGTGATCGCTTGATCAACACGCTGTACTTGCTGATGTTCTGGCTGGTGATCGAGGCCACCTTCGTGCGCGGTCTCTCGGTTGCGGCGCGGCGCCTGGCCTACCAGCGCGCCCTGGCCAAGCGCCAGGCGGCCAAGGAGGCCGGCGATGGCGAAGCGGTGGTCGAGGAGCCGACCCTGGACATCGAAAAGGTCAACGAGCAATCCCTGCGCCTGATCCGCCTTGCCTTGCTGGGCGGCTTCATGGCCGCGCTGTACTGGGTCTGGTCGGACCTGATCAGTGTGTTCTCGTACCTGGACAACATCACCCTCTACGAATACACCAGCGGCACCGGCGTCAACATGAGCATGGTGCCCATCAGCATCGGCGACATGCTCGGCGCGCTGATCATCATCGGCATCACCTTCGCCCTGGCGCGCAACCTGCCGGGCCTGCTGGAAGTGTTCGTGCTGTCGAAGCTGAACCTGGCCCAGGGCAGCGCCTACGCAACCACCACGCTGCTGTCCTACGTGATCGCCGGCGTCGGTTTCGTCACCACGCTGTCCACCCTCGGCGTGAGCTGGGACAAGTTGCAATGGCTGGTGGCCGCGCTGTCGGTGGGCCTGGGCTTCGGCATGCAGGAGATTTTCGCGAATTTCATCTCCGGCATCATGATCCTGTTCGAGCGTCCGGTGCGTATCGGCGACACCATCACCATCGGCAACCTATCGGGCACGGTGAGCAAGATCCGCATCCGTGCGACGACCATCACCGACTTCGACCGCAAGGACATCATCGTCCCGAACAAGACGTTCATCACCGGGCAGCTGATCAACTGGTCGCTCACCGACACCGTCACCCGGGTCACCTTGAAACTCGGCGTGGACTACGGATCGGACCTGGACCGGGTCCGCGAGCTGCTGCTCAAGGCCGCGCGTGACAATCCGCGCGTCTTGAAGGAGCCGGAGCCGATCGTGTACTTCCTGAACTTCGGTGAAAGCACGCTGGACCATGAGCTGCGCATGCATGTGCGCGACCTTGGTGACCGCAACCCGGTGCTGGACGAAATCAACCGTTTCATCAATCGGGAATTCAAGAAGGAGCACATCAACATCTCCTTCCGGCAGATGGAAATCTATCTGAAGAATCTGCAAGGCCAGGAATACAAACTGGTGCCTGCCGAGCCCGAGAAAAAGACCATCACACCCGTGCCTTCGGCGGTCGCCAGCATCAAGCCGGTGCCCGAGCCGCCACAGGATGCGCTCGACTGATAACGGGGAGCCTGCGGGCGTCCCGCCGGAGACGGCCATGAAAACGCTGGAAACGCTGACTTTCGATAACCGTTTCGCCCGCCTGGGCGACGGTTTCTCGGCCCACGTGCTGCCCGAGCCCATCGACAACCCGCGCCTGGTGGTTGCCAGCCCGGCGGCCATGGCGTTGCTGGACCTGGAGCCGGCAGAAGCCGAGACACCGCTGTTCGCAGAGATCTTCGGCGGCCATAAGCTCTGGGCCGAAACCGAGCCGCGGGCGATGGTGTATTCGGGGCATCAATTCGGTCACTACAACCCGCAACTGGGCGATGGCCGCGGGTTGCTGCTGGGCGAGGTGTACAACGAGGCCGGCGAGCACTGGGACCTGCACCTCAAGGGCGCCGGCCAGACGCCGTTTTCCCGAATGGGCGACGGACGCGCGGTGCTGCGCTCCTCGATCCGCGAATTCCTCGCCTCCGAAGCCCTGCACGCGCTGGGGATTCCTACGACGCGTGCGTTGTGCGTGATCGGCTCGGACACCCCGGTGTGGCGAGAAAAGCAGGAGCGCGCCGCCATGGTGCTGCGCCTGGCGCCGAGCCATGTGCGCTTCGGGCATTTCGAATATTTCTACTACACCAAGAAGCCGGAGCTGCAGGCCACCCTGGCCGAGCATGTACTGAACCTGCACTTCGCCGAATGCCGGGAGCAGCCGGAACCGTACCTGGCGATGTACCGTGAGATCGTCGAGCGCAACGCCGAGCTGATTGCCAAGTGGCAGGCCTACGGTTTCTGCCACGGCGTGATGAACACCGACAACATGTCGATCCTGGGCATCACCTTCGACTTCGGACCGTTCGCCTTCCTCGACGATTTCGACGCCAACTTCATCTGCAACCACTCCGATGACCAGGGCCGCTACTCGTTCAGCAACCAAGTGCCCATCGGCCAGTGGAACCTCAGCGCCCTGGCCCAGGCCCTGACGCCTTTCATCAGTGTCGAAGCCCTGCGCGAGACGCTCGGTTTGTACTTGCCGCTGTACCAGGCCCATTACCTGGACCTGATGCGCCGCCGCCTCGGCCTGACCGTCGCCGAAGAGGAGGACCAGAAACTGGTGGAACGCCTGCTGCAACTGATGCAGAACAGCGGCGTCGACTACAGCCTGTTCTTCCGCCGCTTGGGCGAGCAATCGCCGGAGCAAGCCGTCGCCACCTTGCGCGATGACTTCGTCGACCTGAAGGGTTTCGATGCCTGGGCCGAGTTGTATGTCGCCCGGGTCAACCTGGAAGGCCCCGTTGATCAAGACCAGCGCCGCGCTCGCATGCATGCGGTCAATCCGCTGTACGTGCTGCGCAATTACCTGGCACAAAAAGCCATCGACGCCGCCGAGTCAGGCGACTACGAAGAAGTCCGCCGCCTGCACAGCGTGCTGAGCAACCCGTTTGAAGAACAACCGGGGATGGACAGCTACGCCGAGCGGCCGCCGGAATGGGGCAAGCATCTGGAGATCAGTTGCTCGTCGTAACCCTGTGGCGAGGGAGCTTGCCCCCTTGCCACAGTGAGTGCGCCAAGCTTTCAAATAAAGGTCTCAACCGATACGCCAAAGCGCTCCGACAACCAGCGAATCTGCCTTAAATTCAGCTGGCGTTTGCCACTCAATATCTCCGACACCACCGACTGGGCGCCTATACCCGGCAAATCGCTCTGGCTCAAACCGTGCTCACGCATCAGATAACGAAGGGTTTCAACGCCAGTTGCCTTGGGCATCGGCCGGTGTTGATGGTCCCAGGCCTCGATCCATTCACCGATGATGTCAACCAGGCTCATCAGTGGATGGGCTTCATCTTCGCCAACCAATTCCAACAGTTCATCGAGCGCTCCGACCAAGCGGTCGTAATCGTCTTCGTCCCTGGGCTTGCGCAACAGGGGCGACACAAACTCCCAATGAGCGGCGACTTGTTCAATCAGTGCACTCATCCCTTCTCCTCCTTCCATTTGCCTCTATCGTATTCCCGATGGTCGAGCACGCATTTGATATAGAGGCGTTGGGGTCGATATCGAATCACCGCTATCAGCCGCAACTTGCTTCCTCCGATGTCAAACACGTGTAGCGGACCGACCTTATCAGTTGCCGGAAATATGGATTTCATCGCCGCGTAATCCGCCGGGCTGTTGCGCTTGATCAGCCGATACCATTGATCCAGCGCATTGGCAGAATGCGGCCATTTCTCCTTGGCCTCCCAAATGCGCTTCTCAGTGATCAGATGCATGCAACATCCTTATCGCATTTTGCTATAGGGGAGTTAAACACAAAACTGGCGCATCGCAAATTGCGATAGCGCCAGTCAGATAGACGGGTTGATTTGCAGAATTTCAGCCTAGTCGCCGAAAGCTCCAGCCCCTTGGAAGAAATGTGAGCAGGTATGAGCCATGTGCTTACCCCGCCTTATCATTCCCCTGTTCGGGCGTCTCGATCCCTGATTCCGCTTCTTCGCCAGCCGGCTCCGCCGGTGGTTTTTCCTCGGGATAACCGGGCATGCCGCGGGCGTCTTCCGGGGTCAATTCATCGCGATCATGGCGACTGTCGGTGGCATAGGCCGGGGCGGCGTTGGGGTCTTCGTCGCGGCCGGCGGTGCCGAGGACAAAGCCGTCGTCATTGGGGTTGTCCAGTGCCTGGGGGGTGGTTGGGTCTTGAGGGTTGCTCATGGGACCTCCTGGTTGTGAACAGGTATGACTTTTGAGGGCGCCGCGCGCCTACAGTGCGGCGCACCTGATGAATGGCAACCCGGAGAAGGCAACGCCCAGCGCCCTACGCCATATCGCTGTGACTGAATTCCTCGGCCAGGAAATCAATCAGCGTGCGCACCGACGGCAGCAACCCGCGCCGTGAAGCAAAGATCGCATGAACGATCCCGCACTTCGGCGTCCAGCCCGGTACCAGCTCCACCAGCCGTCCGGCAGCAATGTCCTCGCGCACCACCACGCTGGGCAAATGGGCGACGCCAATACCCGCCAGCACGGCATGCCGCAGGGCCAACAGGTCATCAGTGACCATGCGCGGCTCATGGCGGATCAATGCGCGGGCGCCGTCCGGGCCGAACAATTCCCACTGGTATTCCCGCTGCGCACCGCCCCAATGCACGCTCGGCAAGCCGTTGAGGTCCGCCGGGGACGCCGGTGAAGACAGATGCTGCACAAATGCCGGGCTGCCCACCAGGCATTGAGTGCTGTTGCTCAGCACTTTCATGACCATGTCGGTGTTTTCCAGCGGCGGAAAGCGCACCCGCAGGGCGATATCGAAACCTTCATGGATCAGGTCGACCCGGCGGTTGGTGCTCTCGATGAACAGCTCCACCCGCGGATATTTGAGCATGTAGCGAGTCAGCATCGGCCCGACCCAGCTGTTGAGCAGCGCTGTCGGACAGCTGATGCGCACCAGCCCCTGGGGTTCGGAGCGGTTGCGCTCGATCACTTCGGCGGCGCTCTCGGCCTCGACCCGCATCGCCAGGCAACGCTGGTAATAGGCCTGGCCGATCTCGGTCAACGTGCAATGGCGGCTGGTGCGATGAAGCAAACGCACCCCCAGCCGCTCCTCCAACAGAGCAATACGCCGGCTCAGCTTGGATTTTGGCATGTCCAGCGCCCGACCGGCCGCAGCGAATCCACGGTGCTCAACCACCTGGGTGAAGTAGTACAGCGTGTTGAGATCTTCGATGATCGTTCTCCAAATAGAACGCTAAGGCTGATTTTCGCAGTCTAGCGCATCAAAGGTGCCAGTTTTAATCTACACACATCGAAACGCAACACGGATTGAAACCGGCGCTTCGGCCAGATGAGTCACCGATCAATCGCTGCACCGGCATTAAAAACCTTAACCACGCCGAAACCTTCGGCAACCAAAACTTAATGAGGGCTACGCCATGACTACTTCCTACAACCGTCTCGACAAAGATAACGCCGCCGTTCTGCTGGTCGATCACCAGGCTGGCCTGCTGTCGCTGGTACGCGACATTGACCCGGACCGTTTCAAGAACAACGTGCTGGCGCTGGCTGACTTGGCAAAATACTTCCAACTGCCAACCATCCTCACCACCAGCTTCGAAACCGGCCCCAACGGCCCGCTGATGCCAGAACTCAAGACCTTGTTCCCGGACGCTCCGTACATCGCTCGCCCTGGTCAGATCAACGCTTGGGACAACGAAGACTTCGTCAAGGCAATCAAGGCCACCGGCAAGAAACAACTGATCATCGCGGGTGTGGTGACTGAAGTCTGCGTCGCCTTCCCGGCCCTGTCGGCCCTGGCCGAAGGTTTCGAAGTATTCGTGGTCACCGATGCCTCCGGCACGTTCAACGAACTGACCCGTCAATCGGCCTGGGACCGCATGTCCTCGTCGGGGGCACAGCTGATGACCTGGTTCGGCCTGGCCTGCGAACTGCACCGCGACTGGCGCAACGACGTGGAAGGCCTGGCGACCCTGTTCTCCAACCACATCCCGGACTACCGCAACTTGATGACCAGCTACAACACGCTGACCAACGGCAAATAATCAGCAAACCAATACCCCTGTGGGAGCGAGCTTGCTCGCGATAGCGCCCTGACAGTCGATGCAATATTGGCTGACACACCGCCATCGCGAGCAAGCTCGCTCCCACAAGGTTTTGTGGCGGCTTCTATATAGTGTTCAATCCATGCCTAATGATTTTCCGTGGAGACTGACCCGATGCTGATCCCCTGCCCCCACTGCAACGGACTCAACCGCATCCCCGCCGAACGCCTCGGCGACCAGCCCAAGTGCGGTCGCTGCAAGGCGCAATTGCTGTTGAACACACCCTTCGACCTCAAGCAAGGCGACTACGCCAGCCAGATCAAGGGCGACCTGCCGTTGCTGGTGGACGTCTGGGCGGACTGGTGCGGGCCGTGCAAATCCTTCGCGCCGGTGTTCGAACAGGCCGCCGCGCAGTTGGCGGGCAAATGCCGGCTGGCCAAGCTCGACAGCGAGGCCAATCAGCAGTTGTCGGCGCAGCTGGGGATCCGTTCGATTCCCAGCTTGATTCTGTTCAAGGATGGCCGGGAGGTTGCGCGCCAGAGCGGGGCGTTTCCGTTGCCGCAGTTGATGAGTTGGCTGCGCAGCCAGGGGATTTGAAGCCATGGGATAAGCGTGGGAGCGGGCTTGCTCGCGAATGCGGCGTGTCAGTCGACATTTATGTGCCTGAAACACCGCATTCGCGAGCAAGCCCGCTCCCACATGGGATTTGCATGATCAGTCAGGCGCTTTCCAGCAGGCTATGCAACTCCACGAACTGCTGGGTCAGTTTATGCCGCGGGTCCAGGTGGATCAGTGGCAGGCTGGCCTGGTGCGATTCACGCATGCGCACCGAACTGCTCAGGTACACCGGCAACACCGGCAGGCCTTCGGCGATCAGCTCATCGAGAATCTGTTGCGGCAGGCTGGCGCGGGCCTGGAACTGGTTGACGACAATGCCTTCGACTTCCAGCGCTTCGTTATGGTCGTCCTTGAGTTCCTCGATTTCCGCCATCAGGCCATACAGCGCCTGGCGCGAAAAACTGTCGCAGTCGAAGGGAATCAATACGCGATCAGCGGCGATCAACGCTGAAACCGCATAGAAATTCAAAGCCGGCGGCGTATCCAGGTAAATCCGGTCGTAATCCTCGTCCAGCTCTTCGAGCAGCTTGCGCAGCTTGTTGATCTTGTGTTTCGCCTCGAGCTTGGGCTGCAGGTCCGTCAGCTCCGCCGTGGCGGTGATGACGTGCAGGTTGTCGAAAGGCGTTTCGTAGATATCGACCTTGTTCTTTTTCGAAAAGGGCCCCGATGAGAGGGTCTGCTTGAAAAAGTCGGCGATGCCCATGGGAATGTCGTCGCCCGTCAGGCCGGTCAGGTATTGAGTGGAATTGGCCTGGGCGTCCAGGTCGATCAATAGCGTGCGATAACCCTCGCTGGCGCTCACGGCCGCCAGATTGCAGGCGATGCTGGACTTGCCCACGCCACCCTTCTGATTGAACACCACACGCCGCATGTCAAAACCTCCGTGTATCAAAGATGACCGAGTGTAGTTGCCCAAGACACCGCTTCGCTACCTTGCACACGGATGGATTACCGCATTGGTGGCTTTTTCAGACAACCAAGCGTCAATTACCCCAGCGATTGCCGGAAGGAACTGACAGACACAATCGTCACAATCGCAACAATGTGCGTGCCGGAGCCGGGCCCGACCAACCGACGGATTGACCCGGACAAAATGTAACCAGTATTTGCTACAAGCCAACCGCACCGGGATAATGCGCGCCACTTGGGTCGCAAGGCCATGCAGGGTTGGACGCGGGTCAAACCACTGAACCGTGACAATAAAAGCCCGCAGGGGTGGGATGAGTTTGTGATCAATTTCAATATCGCCCAATGGCGCGCATGGGCCCCTGGGCTCGAAAGCGTGGACGATTGGCAGGCATGGAGCCGACAACCGGTCACGCTGGCCGCCAGCGACGCGGCCCCTGACGTGTCGTTCCTGCCCGCCATGCAGCGCCGCCGCCTGAGCCGCCTGGCGCGCATGGCCTTCAGTGTCGCCTGGCCACTGGCCGAGGGGCGACCGGACCTACCGTTGGTCTTTATTTCCCGTCACGGCGAAACCCCGCGCACTTTTGAGATTCTCAAGGACCTGGCCGCCGACCAGCCCTTGTCCCCGACCCAATTCAGTTTGTCGGTGCACAACGCAGTCATTGGCCTGTGGTCGATCATGCGCGGCGAAACCAGCGAGATGACCGCCCTGGCAGCCACGGGTGACGGCCTGGAGCACGGCATGCTGGAAGCCGTCGCGCTATTGAATGAAGGTGCGCCAGCGGTGCTGCTGGTCATCACCGAAGAACAACCACCCCAGGTCTATGCCCCCTGGGTCGACGACGTACCGTTTCCCTATGCGGTGGGACTGTTGCTGACTTGCGGTGACGACTGGCAACTGGACCTGTCCAGCGCACCAGCACCAATGGCCGGCAGCGACTGGCCCCACGCCCTGGATCTATTGCGTACGCTGCTGAGCAACGACACCACCTGCCAACATGCCTGGAAGAATCGTCTATGGACCTGGCAACGCAACCGGTGACCGGTAAACATCGCGACGCCTACTACTGGCGCCTGTTCGCGACCGCTGCAAGCTTCGCCCTCTTCGGGTTGGGCGGGCTGTGCCTGCGGTTGCTGGTGTTTCCCCTGCTCAATGCGTTGCCCGCCGATCCACAGACTCGTCGCCAGCGGGCTCGCCGCACGGTTGGACGCCTGTTCTGGTTCTTTATCCGGTTCATGGCCCGTACCGGTGTGCTCACCTATCAGATCGACGGCGCAGGGAAACTCGGCCGCCCGGGGCAAATGATCATCGCCAACCATCCCTCGTTGATCGACGTGGTCTTCCTGATCGGGCTGGTTCGCGACGCCAACTGCGTGGTCAAGCAAAGCCTGTGGGACAACCCGTTCACCCGTGGCCCGCTGCGCTCGACCCAATACATCAGCAACGACGGCAGCATGGACATGCTCGACGCCGCCAGCGACGCCCTGCGGGACGGCCAATGCCTGATTGTCTTTCCGGAGGGCACGCGCACCCAGCCAGGCCACGCGCCAGCCTTTCATCGAGGCGCCGCGGCCATCGCCCTGCGAGGGGCCAAGGTCCTCACACCGGTCACGATCAAGGTCAGCCCCACCACGCTGACCAAGGCCGAACCGTGGTATCGCATCCCCCATCGCCGCGTGCACTTCAGTTTTCACGTTGGGGCCGATATAGACCCACAGGCTTTCGCCGCGCTGGGCCCTGCACCGCAGGCGTCACGCCGGCTCAACGATTTTCTGCATCACTATTTCATCAAGGAGCTCGCCGAAGATGAGCGATCTGCACCGTGACATCAAACAGCTGATCATCGACGCCCTCGGCCTGGAGGACATCGGTATCGACGACATCGGCGACGATCAGACCCTGTTCGGCGAAGGCCTTGGCCTGGACTCGGTGGATGCCCTGGAGCTTGGCCTGGCGATCCAGAAGAAATATGGCATCAAGATCGATGCCGACGCCAAGGACACCCGTAACCATTTCAGCAACGTGGCAAGCCTTGCGGCCTTCGTCACTGCAAAAAGCGCCTGAGACCGACCATGCAAACTCGTGACGATATCTTCAACACCCTGCGCAATGCCCTGGTCGAGCTCTTCGAACTGGACCCTGAGCGTGTGACGCTGGAATCGAACCTGTACCAGGACCTGGAAATCGACAGCATTGATGCGGTGGACCTGATCGACCACATCAAGCGCCAGACCGGCAAGAAAATCGCCGCCGAAGAATTCAAGTCGGTGCGCACGGTCAACGACGTGGTCGAGGCGGTCTATCGACTGGTCCAACCGGCCGCATGAGCCGGCTGATTGGCCTTGGCCTGCTGCTCGCGGGCCTGTTGTACCCTTTTGCAGTGTATTTCGGCATGGAGCACTTCGCGCCATGGCAATTCGGGCTGCTATTGGGCTGCCTGTGGCTGGCCCGGGCATTGCTCGGCAAGGGCGGGACCGGCAGTCGTTGGATGGCGGTCACGGCGATCATCTTCTGCGTATTGCTTGCAGTGTTCGACAGCCCGCTCCTGCTGCGCTGGTACCCGGTGTTGATCAGCACGTTCATGCTTGGCCTGTTCACCCTGAGCCTGAAATATGGCCCACCGATGGTCGAACGCCTGGCCCGCCTGCGCGAACCGCAGTTGCCGGCCAAGGCAGTGGTGTATACCCGCCAGGTCACGGTGGCCTGGTGTGTGTTTTTCCTGTGTAACGGTTTGCTCGCTGCCGCCCTGACCCTCTGGGCGCCGCTGAGCTGGTGGATGTTGTACACCGGCCTGATTTCCTACGGATTGATGGGGCTGATGTTTGCCATTGAATGGCTCATACGACAACGGGTAAGAGGCCGCCCATGAATTGGATGACACTTGAGCAGATGTTGCTCGAGGCCCTGCCGGACCGCGCTGTAGCCGTGGAACCGGCGTTGAATCACGCACAACTGCGCGATGACGCGCTGTGCCTGGCCGCCGGCCTGCGGGCCCGAGGCGTGCGGCATATTGCGGTGCACCTCGAAGATGCCGCCGACCTGGCGACCGCGCTGCTCGCTGCCTGGCGCGCCGGGGTGCGCGTGCTGCTGCCCGCCGACCTGCAGGCGCAGACGCGCCAGCGCTGGTCGGCTGACGTCGATCTGTGGCTGACCGACCTGCCCGGCGACACCCAAGCAGGTGACCTCCGGCAGGCTCCGCTGGAAGCGGCCGAGCTGGACCTTGATCACTGCTGGCTGAGCCTGTGCACTTCCGGCTCCAGTGGCGAGCCCAAGCGCATCGAGAAAACCCTGCGTCAGTTGAGCAACGAAGTCCAGGCACTGGAACGGCTATGGGGTGCGGACCTCGGTCCGGCCTGCGTGATCGGCAGCGTCGCCGCCCAACACATCTACGGGTTGTTGTTCCGGGTCCTCTGGCCGCTGTGCGCCGGACGCCCTTTTGTTCGTCGTCAGCTGCCCTTCCCGGAAGACATGCAGCGCGCCAGTCGCGAGCACCCGGCGTTCGCCTGGGTCGCCAGCCCCGCGTTGCTCAAGCGCATGGGTGACAATCTCGACTGGCCGGCCCTGAGCAGTGTGCGCCGGGTCTTTTCCTCCGGCGGCGCCTTGCCTGCCGAGGCGGCGCAGAGCCTCGAACAGCGCCTGGGACAATGGCCGACGGAAATTTTCGGCAGCTCGGAAACCGGTGGCATCGCCTGGCGCCAGGGCGGCGACTTGTGGCAACCCTTCGCCGACGTCGAGCTGAGCCAGGACAGTGACGGCGCCTTGCTGATTGCCTCGCCTTATCTGCCGGCCGGTCATGTGGAACATACCGCCGACGCGGTGCGGATCGGCGCAGACGGGCGTTTTGAATTGCTCGGTCGCTTGGATCGCATCGTCAAGCTTGAAGAGAAACGCATCTCACTGCCGATGCTGGAACAGGCGCTGACGGCCCACGACTGGGTCAGCGAAGCCCGGCTAGGCGTCGTGCAGGAGAATCGTGCCTCCCTCGGTGCCCTGCTGGTGCTCAGCGAAGCCGGCTTGCTCGCCTTGCGCAATCTGGGTCGGCGGGCCGTGACCCAATCCCTGCGCCAACACCTGAGCGGGCATTGTGAAACCTTGGCCCTGCCCCGACGCTGGCGCTGGCTGCGGCAACTGCCGTTGAACGCACAAGGCAAGCTGCCCCAGGCTGAAGTCGAAGCCGTGCTGATGGGGCCGCGTCCGAAAACCCCCGAGGTGCTTGAACAGATTGAAACCGACGGCGAATGGAACCTGCGCCTGACGGTGCCGCCCGACCTTGCATATTTCAGCGGTCACTTTCCCACGGCGCCGGTCTTGCCCGGCGTGGTGCAAGTGGACTGGGCCATGAACCTGGGTCGCCAACTCATGAACCTGCCGCCACGCTTCGTCGGCATGGAAGTGCTCAAGTTCCAGCAATTGGTGCGACCCGGCGATGAAATCCAACTGCACCTGCGCTTCGACCGTGAGCGCGGCAAGTTGTATTTCGCCTATCGCAATGACACGGCGGCCTGTTCGAGTGGGCGGATTGTGTTGGGGGTAGCCGATGACTAACCACACCGCTGTGCCCCTGTGGCGAGGGGATTTATCCCCGCTGGGTTGCGCAGCAACCCCAAATTCGTCGCAACGACACAGACTGATGGCGAGCGCTTCGCACTCGAGCGGGGATAAATCCCCTCGCCACAGGAAGGTTGTGCACAGTGAAACCGTGGAGGGAGCAGAATATGCATAACCCCTGCGCCGTCATCCCGGTCTACAACCACGAAACCGCCATCGCGACGGTGGTCCAGACGCTGCTCGGCAACGGCTTGCCCTGCGTGCTGGTGGACGACGCCAGCAGCCCGGCCTGCGCGGCGGTGCTTGAACAATTGGCGGAAAACGAGCGGGTTCACCTGGTCCGGCTGGCCATCAACCAGGGCAAGGGCGGTGCCGTAATGACCGGCCTGCGCGAAGCCTCGCGCCTGGGTTTCAGCCACGCCTTGCAGGTCGACGCCGACGGGCAGCACGACCTTGGTGACGTGCGCACCTTCATCGAACAATCCCGAGCCCACCCGGACGCGCTGATCTGCGGCTACCCGCTGTACGACGCCAGCGTACCGAAAGGCCGCCTGTACGCGCGCTACCTGACCCACGTCATGGTCTGGATCAACAGCCTGTCCCTGCAAATCCGCGACTCAATGTGCGGTTTCCGCGTCTATCCCCTGGCGCCGACGCTGGCGCTGATCGACTCGGCAAACATCGGCAAGCGCATGGATTTCGATTCCGACATCCTCGTGCGCCTGGCCTGGCGCAACCAGCCGATGCGCTGGCTGCAGACTCGTGTGCATTACCCGTTGGATGGCGTTTCGCACTTTCGCCTGTTCCACGACAACGTGCTGATCTCTCGCATGCACACCCGGTTGTTCTTCGGCATGCTGGTGCGCTTGCCAATGATTCTCTGGCAACGGTGGCGCCGATGAGCACAGACAAACAGCACTGGGCGGATCGCCAGGAACGCGGCAGTTTCTGGCTGATGAAACTCACCGCGGTTGCCGCCAAGGTGTTGGGCCGTCGGCTGCTGACCCCGGTGCTGTACGGCATCGTCCTGTACTTCTTCGTGTTCGGTCGCAGCGCTCGACACGCGGCCTGGCAATACCAGCAGCGCCTCGCCGATTGGAGCGACCGCCCCGAACTGCGTCCGTCCCACCGGCGCGTCTTCGGCCAGTTCATGGCTTTTGCCGATTCCCTGCTGGACAAGCTTGACGTCTGGAATGGCAAGCTGAGCATCGAGCAGATCGAAATCGTCGACACGGCCTTGCTGCGCAATCACCTGCGCGACGCACGCGGGCAGATGCTGGTGGGCGCGCACCTGGGCAACCTGGAAATGTGCCGGGCCCTGGCCGAGCTGGGCGAAAAGGTCACCATGAACGTGCTGGTGCACACCAAGCACGCCGAGCAGTTCAACCGTCTGTTGGGCGAGGCCGGCGCTACGCACTTGCGGCTGATCCAGGTCAGCGAGCTGGACCCGGTGATCATGCTGCAACTGAGCGAACGCCTGGAGCGCGGCGAGTGGCTGGCGATCGCGGGCGACCGCGTCCCGCTGCATGGCGGGCGCAGCGTGACCGTGGACTTCATGGGCTACCCGGCCGCCTTCCCGCAAGGCCCCTGGCTGCTGGCCGGGCTGCTGAAATGCCCGGTCAACCTGCTGATGTGTCTCAAGCACGAGGGACGTTATCGCGTCACCCTCGAACCCTTCGCCGATGCGGTGACATGGAAGCGCAACGACCGCGAGCAAGTGATCGCCCACTGGGCCGCTCGCTATGCAGAGCGCCTGGCGCAGTATTGCCTCCAAGGCCCGCAACAGTGGTTCAACTTTTACCCTTTCTGGAAGACCGATGACGATGCCCACTCTTGAGCCGGTAACCTTCGGCGAACGCCCCCTGCGCATTGAAGATGTATTGGCCCTGGCCAACCGTCAGGCACCGACGCAGTTGCAGGATGACCCGGCGTTCCACCAGCGCATCGCCAAGGGTGCGCAATTCCTCGACTCCCTGCTGGACAAGGAAGGCGTCATCTACGGCGTGACCACCGGCTACGGTGATTCCTGCGTGGTGGCCGTGCCGTTGCACCACGTCGAAGCCCTGCCTCGTCACCTGTACACCTTCCACGGCTGCGGCCTTGGCAAACTGCTCGACGCCCAGGCGACCCGAGCCGTGCTGGCGGCGCGTTTGCAGTCGCTGTGCCACGGCGTATCGGGGGTGCGAGTGGAGCTGCTGGAACGACTCCAGGCCTTTCTCGAACACGACATCCTGCCGCTGATTCCGGAAGAAGGCTCGGTGGGCGCCAGCGGCGATTTGACGCCGCTGTCCTACGTCGCCGCTACGTTGTCCGGTGAACGGGAAGTCATGTTCCGTGGCGAACGCCGCCTGGCCGCCGATGTGCATCGCGAACTGGGCTGGACGCCGCTGGTGCTGCGGCCCAAGGAAGCCTTGGCGTTGATGAACGGCACCGCCGTGATGACCGGCCTCGCCTGCCTGGCCTTCGCCCGCGCCGACTATCTGCTGCAACTGGCGACCCGCATCACCGCGCTGAACGTCGTCGCCCTGCAAGGCAATCCGGAACACTTCGACGAGCGCCTGTTCGCCGCCAAGCCACACCCGGGGCAAATGCAAGTCGCCGCGTGGCTGCGCAAGGACCTGGCGATCGACGCGCCGACCGCGCCGCTGCACCGCCTGCAGGATCGCTATTCGCTGCGCTGCGCGCCCCATGTGCTCGGGGTCTTGGCTGACAGCCTGGGCTGGCTGCGCGGGTTCATCGAAACCGAACTCAACAGCGCCAACGACAACCCGATCATCGACGCCGAAGCCGAGCGCGTGCTTCATGGCGGACACTTCTACGGCGGGCATATCGCCTTCGCCATGGACAGCCTGAAAAACCTGGTGGCCAACGTCGCCGACCTGCTGGACCGTCAGCTCGCCCTGCTGGTGGACGAGCGTTACAACCACGGCCTGCCGAGCAACTTGTCCGGCGCCAGTGCCGAGCGGGCGATGCTCAATCATGGTTTCAAGGCCGTGCAGATCGGCACCAGCGCCTGGACCGCCGAAGCCCTGAAAAACACCATGCCGGCCAGCGTGTTCTCGCGCTCCACCGAGTGCCATAACCAGGACAAGGTGAGCATGGGCACCATCGCCGCCCGGGACGCCATCCGCGTGCTGGAACTGACCGAGCAAGTCGCCGCCGCCACCTTGCTGGCCGCCAACCAGGGCGTGTGGCTGCGCAGCCGCGCCGAAGACGCGCGACCGCTGCCGCCGGCCCTCGCCGCCATGCACCAACAACTGGCCGAGGACTTCCCGCCGGTCATCGAAGACCGCGCCCTGGAAGGCGAACTGCGCCTGTGCCTGCAACGCATCGCCGAACAACACTGGAGGCTGCATGCGTAGCCAAGGCGTTCTGCACGTCGACACCCAGATCGTGGTGCCGTTTTTCGATGTCGATTCGATGAACGTGGTCTGGCATGGCCACTACGTCAAATACCTCGAAGTGGCGCGCTGCGCCTTGCTTGACCTGATCGGCCATAACTACAACGACATGCTCGAATCGGGGCATGCGTGGCCGGTGATCGACTTGCAGTTGCGCTACGTACGCGGTGCCGTGTTCGGCCAGGCCCTGACCGTGCGTGCCAGTCTGGTGGAGTGGGAAAACCGGCTGAAGATCAATTACCTGATCAGTGACGCCGCAACCGGCGAACGCTTCACCCGTGCCAGCTCCGTGCAAGTGGCGGTGGACATGGCCACTCGCGAGATGCTGCTGGCTTCGCCACGGGTGTTTGTCGAAGCGGTCGAGAGGAAACTGTCATGAAGCGCCTGTTCATCTGGCTGCTGCTGTGCAGCCTGTCGCCGCTGGCCCAGGCGTTCGATCTACAGCAGTTGAGCGACCAACTGGCCCGCCCGGACGTGATCCACGGCCAGTTCATCCAGGAAAAACACCTGCGCGCCCTGCCCCAGCCCCTCACCAGCAAGGGCCGCTTCGTGCTGGCGAAAAACCACGGCCTGCTGTGGTTGCTGCAGACGCCGTTGCAACAGGATTACCGCATCACCGCCCAGGGCATCGCGCGACGGGACGGCAATGCCTGGCAGATGCTGCCGAACAAGAGTGCCGGCGCCGAGCAGAACCGGTTGTTCCTGGCGGTACTGCAGGGTGACAGCAGCGGCCTGCAGCGCGACTTCGAACTGAGCCTGTCGGGCGAGGCGCAACAGTGGAAACTCACCCTGACCCCGCGCTCGGTACTGCTCAAGCAGGTCTTCAACCAGATCAACATTGACGGTGGCGAGCTGGTCCAGCGTATTGAACTGCTGGAAACCCAGGGCGACAGCACCGTGCTGCGCATGCAGGACACCACCAGCATGCAACCCTTGAGCGAAGCGGAGCAACATGACTTTGCCGAGTGAACGCAGGCTGCCGCGGCTGTTCCTGATCCTGCTGCTGGCGGTGCTGGCGCTTGCCGGATGGCAATGGCGCAACGGTGCGCCGCTGTCGGCGAACCTGATGGAACTGGTGCCAGGCACATCGCCGGATGCGCTGGAACTCACCGCTGAACAACGCATGCAAGCACCGCTCAATCGCGAGCTGTTGGTGCTGGTTGGCCACGCCGACCGCCAGCAAGCCATCGCCCTGGCGCAAACCCTCGGCGAGCAATGGCAAGCCAGCGGCCTGTTCGACAAGGTCCAATGGACGCTCCAGGCCGACCTGCCGGCGCTGCGCAAGCAACTGCTCGATGGCCGGCTGGCCATGCTGTCGGCAACGGACCGGCAACAATTGATCGATCATCCCGAGGCCTTTATCCAGCAGCGGGTACAAGCGCTGTTCGACCCGTTCAGCGGCTTCAGCCTGGTCCCGAGCCAGGACGACTGGCTCGGCCTGACCGGGCGTATCCAGAACAGCCAGCCACAACGCGGCGCCATACAACTGGACGTCGGTAGCGGTGCGCTGGTCGCCGAAGCCGACGGCAAGCACTGGGTCATGCTGCGGGCGCGTACCCAGGGCAATGCGTTCGACATGAACCTGCCGTTGCAAGTGGCCGAACGGGTACAACGCAGCCGCGAACACGCGAGCCAGGCCCAGGGCCAACTCTTGGCGGCCAGCGGCTTGCTCTACGCTGCCAGCGGACAACAACAGGCGTCGCGGGAAATCACCTGGGTCGGCGGCGGCGCAACAGTCGGTATCCTATTGCTACTGTTGCTGGCCTTCCGACGCTTTGCCGTGTGGCTGGCGTTCGTGCCGGTGCTGGTGGGCATGTTGTTCGGCGCGGTGGCCTGCGTGGCGCTGTTCGGACGCATGCACGTCATGACCCTGGTGCTGGGTTCGAGCCTGATCGGCGTAGCAGTGGATTACCCGCTGCACTACCTGTCCAAGAGCTGGAGCCTCAAGCCGTGGCGTAGCTGGCCGGCCCTGCGCGTGACCTTGCCAGGGCTGAGCCTGAGCCTCGCGACCACTTGCATCGGTTACCTGGCGTTGGCCTGGACGCCGTTCCCGGCCCTGACCCAGATCGCGATTTTCTCCGCCGCCGGGCTGGTGGGCGCCTACCTGACGGCGGTCTGCCTGTTGCCGGCGCTGCTGGGTAAGACAGACCTGCGCCCCGCCCAGTGGCCGCTGCAGTTCTGCGAAAACCTGCTCAAGTGCCGCGAAGCGCTACTGGGCCGCGTGCGCACACCCGTCCTGCTGACGCTGTTGTTGATCTTCTGCGCGGGCGGTCTCTGGCAACTGACCACGAAAAACGACATCCGCCAGTGGATCGGCACGCCCCAGCACCTGACCGACGAAGCCCGCGACGTCGCTCGCATCACCGGTTTCCAGCCCACCAGCCAGTTCTTCCTGATTCGCGCCGATGACCAAGCGCAACTCTTGGAGCGCCAGACCGCCCTCAATGAGCGGCTCGACCAACTGATCGGCCTGGAAAAACTCCAGGGCTATCTGTCACTCAATCAACTGGTCAGCCCGCCCGCCGAACAATTAAAGGTCCGCGAGGCCCTGGGCCGGTTGCCGGCGTTCTGGCAACCGTTGCTGGACGTGGGCGTGCCCGTCGCCGCGCTGCAAGCGGAGGTGAAGCAATTGCAGGCCCTGCCAGTGACCGACATCGACGCTGCGCTGACCGGCCCGCTGGCAGAACCCTATCGCACGCTCTGGCTAGGCCCGACGGCGCAAGGCGTGGCGGCGGTGGTCAGCCTGCAGGGCTTGAACGATGCCGCATTGCTGCGGGTGCAGGCGGTGGACCTGCCCGGGGTCCAATTGGTGGATCGCCTGGGTGACCTGAACCGGGTGTTTGCCGCCACGCAGGTCAGCGCCGCCGAACTGAAGCTGGCCTCCTGCGTGTTGATCGTCCTGGTGCTGATCTGGCCATTCGGCGTCGGCGGCGCCTTGCGCATCGTCGCCCTGCCGCTGCTGGCCGCGCTGTGCAGCCTGGCGAGCCTGGGCTGGCTGGGCCAGCCGCTGACGCTGTTCAGCCTGTTCGGCCTGTTGCTGGTGACGGCCATCGGTGTCGATTACGCCATCCTGATGCGTGAACAGATTGGCGGAGCCGCTGTGAGTCTGCTGGGCACGCTGCTGGCGGCGATCACCACCTGGCTGTCGTTCGGCCTGCTGGCGCTGTCGAGCACGCCGGCGGTAAGTAATTTCGGCCTGGCGGTCAGCCTCGGTTTGGCGTTCAGCTTCCTGCTCGCGCCATGGGCCGGGCAACAGGCCCATGCGAACCGCGCTGCGGAGCCGGTGCAATGATGACGCTGCTGTTCTGGCTCATGGCCCTGGCGCTGTTTGCCTTGGCGACGGTGGCCGGGCGCCGCTTCGGGCTGATCCCGATTGTCAGCCAGTTGCTGCTGGCAACGTTCGGCCTGCCCTTGCTGATGTATTTCTGGATCGAACCGGGCTGGCACCTCAACGGCGCGCAACTGGTCTCGCCCGTATGGTTGAAGAATCTCTACAGCCTCGCCTTCGCCTTATTGTTGGGGCACATCCTCAGCGATGTGATCGACCTGCGCCTGGACCGCCAAAGCCTCAAGATCGCCTTGCCAAGCTTTGGCGTACCGTTCGCCTGCGGCTTGGCCACCGCGACCTGGCTGCTGCCACCCCAGCCATGGATCAGCTCGCTGGCGGTGGGGCTGTTGTTTTCGATCACGGCGATACCGGTGCTGTACCTGTATTTGCGCCACATCGCCTACCCACCCGACGCCACTCGCCGATTGGTACAGACTGCGATCCTGATCGACCTGATCTGCTGGAGCCTGTTCGCCCTCGCCCAGGGCAGCCTGCACCTGGGCAGCCTGTTGCTGCCGCTGGCCGGCGCTTGCGTGCCATTGCTGCTGCGACTGGTGGGCCTGCGCCAACCGTTGCTGCACAGCGGCCTGTTCTTTGCCCTGCTGGTGGTGGCCGAGCATTACCGGCTCAATGCGCTCATCGCCGGCATCGGCTACCTGCTGTGTATGGCCGCGCTCAAGGTGCCGCTGGTATTGCCCCTCGGCGCCGAATGGATGCAAAGGTTGCAAACCTACCTGGCCATCCCCTTGATCCTGACGTTCGGTATCGTGCAGATCAACGTGCACAGCGCCATGGACAGCCTCGGCTGGGTCCAGCTCGTGGCGTTGCTGCTGTTGCCGATTGCCAGCAAACTGTTGGGCAACTGGCTGGGGCTGGGTTGGGCCGGCGCCTCGTTCGCCGGCGCCAGTCGCTGGCGAGAAAGTGTCTTGCTGAATATTCGCGGCTTGAGTGAAATCGTCTTCCTCAACCTGCTGCTGCAACAAAACCTCATCAGCCCGGCACTGTATTTCGCCCTGATGCTGATGGGGTTGATCGCCACATTATTGCCGGCCGTGGCCGGTTTTCACCGTATACCCTCGATTGCCGTCTCGGCCAGGAGCCCCCGTGTCAACAGTTGAAATGGAACGTCGACAGGTTGTCGTCATCGGAGCGGGGCCGTCCGGCGCCATCGCCGCCGCGCTGCTCAAGCGCAAGGGCCACGATGTGCTGGTCATCGAGCGCCAGTATTTCCCGCGGTTCTCCATCGGCGAAAGCCTGTTGTCCCATTGCCTGGACTTCGTCGAAGAAGCCGGCATGCTCGACGCGGTCAACGCCGCCGGGTTCCAGCGCAAGAACGGCGCCGCGTTCGCCTGGGGCGAGCGCTACAGCGCCTTCGATTTCGGTGACACCTTCAGCGAAGGCAAGCCCACCACGTTCCAGGTCCAGCGCGCCGACTTCGACAAATTGCTCGCCGACCAGGCGGCCCTGCAAGGCGTGGAGATCCGCTACGGCCAGGCCATCGCCAAGGTTGATTTCTCCCTCGCCAAGCCGCAATTGGGCGTGCAACGCGAAGACGGCAGCGAGTACCGGGTCGAGGCGGATTTCGTCCTCGACGCCAGCGGCTACGGCCGGGTCTTGCCGCGCCTGCTGGACCTTGAGGCGCCGTCGAATTTCCCGGTGCGCCAAGCGGTGTTCACCCACATCGAGGATCGCATCGACAGCCCGACCTTCGATCGCGAGAAGATCCTCATCACCACCCATCCGACGAAGCGCGACGTATGGTTCTGGACCATCCCCTTCAGCGGCGGGCGTTGCTCGGTGGGCGTGGTCGCGGCCGCGGAACACTTCGAGGGCCGCACCGATGACCTCGACGCCTGCCTGCGCGGCTTCATCGACGAAACCCCGAGCCTGGCCGGTGTGCTGGACAATGCCGTGTGGGACACCCCGGCGCGGACCATCGGTGGCTACTCGGCCAACGTCAAGTCCTTGCACGGCCCCGGCTTCGCCCTGCTGGGCAACGCCGCGGAATTCCTCGACCCGGTGTTCTCATCCGGCGTGACCATCGCCATGCGTTCGGCGAGCATGGCCGCCGACGTGCTGCATCGGCAGTTGCAAGGCGAGCCGGTGGATTGGCAGAGCGAATTCGCCGAGCCATTGAAACGCGGCGTCGACACCTTCCGCTGTTACGTCGAAGGCTGGTACGCCGGCACCTTCCAGGACGTGATCTTCTACACCGAAGGCTCCGACGACATCCGCCGCATGATCAGTTCGATCCTCGCCGGCTACGCCTGGGATCAACGCAACCCATTCGTCAGCGAACCCAAGCGGCGCCTGCGCATGCTCTCGGAAATCTGCGCGAGTCCGGCGCCGAGCCAGCAAACATGAGCTACCTGAGCGACAGCTACGTCGAGGAAACCCGCTTCGGTTTCTGGTTCCTGCGCAGCCACACCTGGCAACACCATGTGCTGCGCGTGGCGATCAACGACCTGCGCGGCCTGTTCAGCGCTGCGCCGCCATCCAATCCAGTGTTGCTGGACGCCGGTTGCGGCCAGGGCAAGTCATTCCAGTACCTGCGCCAGGCATTCGCGCCGCAACGCCTGATTGGCGTGGACGCCGATCCCCAGAGCCTGGACCTGAGCGCCGAGGAAGCGGCTCGCCAAGGCATGGCGGTCGAGCTGATCGGCAGTGACTGCGCGACCTTGGCGGTGCCCGATGCGAGCGTTGACTTGCTGTTCTGCCACCAGACCTTTCATCATTTGGTGGAACAGGAAAAAGCCCTCGCCGAGTTCTATCGCGTGCTCAAGCCCGGCGGTTATTTGATGTTCGCCGAATCCACCGAGGCCTACATCGACACCTGGGTAATCCGCTGGCTGTTCCGTCACCCGATGCACGTGCAGAAAAGCGCCGCGCAGTACCTGGCGATGATCCGCGACCAAGGGTTCCAGTTCGAAGACCGCAACGTCTCCTACCCGTACCTGTGGTGGAGCCGCGCCAAGGACTTCGGCCTGCTGGAGCGCTGGGGCCTGCGTCGGCCCAAGCCGTTTGGCGAGCGCGAGGAAACCCTGGTCAACGTGGTGGCGCGCAAGCCGCTCGAAGGGGCCACAGGATGATCCGCTGCCTGTTGATCGGCTGCCTGCTGTTGCTCAGCGCCTGCGCCAGCCGCGCGCCGCTGCCCGAACGCACGCCGACCCTGGCGCTGCCACTGCAATTGCACATCGAGCGGCAACTGGCCGGCCAGCGCCAGGATTGGCTGTTGGTGATCCAGCGTGAAAACACCGGCATCCGCTGGTCGATGATGGACCCGCTGGGCATTCCCGTCGCCCGCCAGCGCCTGGCCGATGGCCAGTGGCGGGCAGACGGCCTGCTGCCGCCCAATGCCGAGGCCAGGGAACTGTTCGCGGCGCTGTTGTTCGCCCTGACCCCGGAAACGGAGCTGGCCGGCAACTACCCCATCGCCCGGCAACACGGCGTCGAACGGGCGCTCGAGAGCCGCTGGCAGGTGCGTTACCAGCAACCGCTGGAGTTTGAGCTGCGCTTGCCCGAAGGCCCGCATTACCGCATCACGCCGTTGACCGAGAGTGCCCAATGACTGCTTATCTGAATGCCCTCGGGGTGATCTGCGCCCTGGGCCGGGACAAACAGAACGTCGCGCGCAACCTGTTCGCCGGCGACTGCTCGGGCGTGCGCAGCGAGGCCGGCTGGGTCGCCGAACGGGCATTGCCGGTGGCTTCGGTGGCGGGTGAACTCGCCCAGATCCCGGAAACCCTGGCGGCCCAACGCAGCCGCAACAATCAGCTGTTGCTGGAAGCTGGATTGCAGATTCGTCCCGAGATCGACCGGGCCATCCAGGCTTACGGCCGCGCGCGCATCGGCATCGTCCTGGGCACCAGCACCTCGGGCATCGACGAGGCCAGCCAGGGCATCGCCCATTACCTGCGCGAGCAGCGGTTCCCCGAAGGCTACGATTACCAGCAGCAGGAGCTCAGCGCGCCGGCCAATTTCCTCTCCGACTGGCTTGGCCTGAGCGGCCCTTCCTACGTGATCTCGACCGCTTGCACCTCCAGCGCACGGGCCTTGATGAGCGCCCGTCGCCTGCTGGACCTGGGGTTGTGCGACGCCGTGCTGTGCGGTGGCGTCGACAGCCTGTGCAAACTGACCCTTAACGGTTTCTCTGCGCTGGAAGCGGTGTCGAACGAGCGCTGCAATCCGTTTTCGGTGAACCGCAGCGGCATCAACATCGGCGAGGCGGCGGTGTTGTTTCTCATGAGCAAGACGCCAGGCGACGGTCACTCGATCGCGCTGCTCGGTGACGGCGCCAGCTCCGACGCGCACCACATTTCCGCGCCGGAACCCAGCGGTCGCGGCGCCCGCCAGGCGATGGAAAAAGCCTTGCGCTGCGCCGGCCTGGACGCCAGCCAGATCGACTACCTGAACCTGCACGGCACGGCCACGCAGCATAACGACGCCATGGAAAGCCATGCGGTGGCCGGACTGTTTCCAGCGGGCGTGCCCTGCTCGTCCACCAAGCCGATGACCGGCCACACCCTCGGCGCGGCAGGCGCACTGGAGGCTGCGTTCTGCTGGTTGGCCCTGAGCGCGGACAATCCCAGCCATGCCTTGCCACCCCATGTCTGGGACGGCCAGCCCGATCCCGAACTGCCGGCACTGAACTGGATCGATAGCCGCGCCCGCCTGAACCCGACCCACCCCCGTCGCCTGATGAGCAACTCGTTTGCCTTCGGCGGCAACAACGTCAGCCTGATTATCGGAGACGCCCAATGATTGACTGGCCGCTCGCCGAACTGCTGCCCCACGCAGGGGACATGATCCTTATCGACCGGATCGTGACCTTCGATGACGAGCAGATCCATACCGTCGCCACGGTCAAGCCAGGCGGTTTGTTCAACCTGGACGACGGCGCGCTGCCGGCCTGGGTCGGCATCGAGCTGATGGCCCAGAGCGTCGCGGCGTTCGCCGGTTGCCACGCCCGCCAGCGCGGCGATGCCGTGGAGCTGGGCTTCCTGCTCGGGACCCGCAAGTTCGAATGCAACGTCGAACATTTCCCGGTGGGCACCGAACTGGCCATCCACGGCGTTCGCTCCCTGGAAGACGACAACGGCATGGGTGTGTTCGAATGCCACATCCACGCGCCGGGCATCCACGCCACCGCGCGGCTGAACGTATTCCGTCCACCCCATGCCGCCCAGTACCTCAATGAAACCTCTGCAACAGGAACCCAGCCATGACTGAATCCGTACTGGTTACCGGCTCCAGCCGTGGCATCGGCCGCGCCATCGCCTTGCGCCTGGCCCAGGCCGGGCACGATATCGTCTTGCATTGCCGCAGCGGTCGCGCCGAGGCCGAAGCGGTCCAGGCAGAAGTCCTGGCCTTGGGCCGCAACGCCCGTGTCTTGCAATTCGACGTGTCCGACCGCGCCGCCTGCAAAGCCGCTCTCGAGGCGGATGTGGAAACCCACGGCGCCTATTACGGCGTGGTGCTCAACGCCGGCCTGACCCGCGACGGCGCCTTCCCGGCCCTGAGCGAAGACGACTGGGACAGCGTGCTGCGTACCAACCTCGACGGTTTCTATAACGTGCTGCATCCGGTGATGATGCCGATGATCCGCCGTCGCGCCGCTGGACGAATCGTCTGTATCACGTCGGTGTCCGGCCTGATCGGCAACCGTGGACAAGTCAACTACAGCGCCTCGAAAGCCGGCCTGATCGGCGCGGCCAAGGCATTGGCCATCGAACTGGGCAAGCGCAAGATCACCGTAAACTGCGTCGCGCCGGGCTTGATCGACACCGCCATGCTCGATGAAAACGTACCCGTGGAAGAATTGATGAAGATGATCCCCGCCCAGCGCATGGGCACTCCGGAAGAAGTCGCCGGCGCGGTCAATTTCCTGATGTCCGCCGAAGCCGGCTACATCACCCGGCAGGTCCTGGCCGTCAACGGAGGCTTGTGCTGATGAAGCGCGTCGTCGTCACCGGCATGGCCGGCATCACCTCCATCGGCAGCGACTGGGAAACCATCGCCGCCAACTTCGCCGCCAACCGCAGTGGCATCCGGCGCATGGATGAGTGGGACCGTTTCACCGAACTGAACACACGCCTGGCCGGCCCGATCGACGATTTCCAGGTCCCGGCCCACTGGACGCGCAAGCAACTGCGCAGCATGGGCCGGGTCTCGCGCCTGGCCGTGGCCTCGGCGGAACAGGCCCTGGCCGACGCCGGCCTGCTGGGCGATCCGTCGATCAAGGATGGCCGCATGGGCGTGTCCTGCGGTTCGTCCACCGGCAGCACCGATGAGATCAAGGCCTTCGGCAACATGCTGCTCAACAGCGTGGCCGAAGGGCTGAACGCCAATTCCTATGTGCGGATGATGCCGCACACCACGGCGGCCAACATCAGCATCTTCTTCGGCCTGACCGGACGGCTGATCCCCACGTCCAGCGCCTGCACCAGCGGCAGCCATGGCATCGGCTATGCCTACGAGGCCATCAAGTTCGGCCGCCTGCCGCTGATGCTCGCTGGCGGCGCCGAAGAACTGTGCCCGACCGAAGCAATGGTCTTCGACGCGCTCTACGCCACCAGCCTGAAAAACGATGCGCCGCAGACCAGTCCACGCCCTTACGACAAGGGACGCGATGGATTGGTGATCGGTGAAGGCGCCGGCATGCTGGTGCTCGAAGAACTGGAACACGCCCTGGCCCGTGGCGCGCACATCCATGCCGAGATCGTTGGTTTTGGCAGCAACGCCGACGGCCAGCACGCCACCCGCCCCGAATTGAGCACCATGCGCCGGGCCATGGAACTGGCCCTTGAGGATGCCGGCCTCGAGCCATCCGCCATCGGCTACGTCAACGGTCACGGTACGGCCACCGAACAGGGCGACGTCGCCGAGACCCTGGCCACCAGCAGCCTGTTCGGCGAGCACATGCCCATCAGCTCGCAGAAAAGCTTCCTTGGCCACACCCTCGGTGCCTGCGGTGCGCTGGAGTCCTGGTTCAGCATAGAAATGCTGAACCGCGACCTCTATGTGCATACTTGCAACCTCGATGAGGTCGACCCTGAGTGCGGCAAACTCGACTATTTGCGCAACGAGTTCCGCGCGATGAGCAATGAATACGTGATGAACAACAACTTTGCCTTCGGTGGGGTCAACACTTCGCTGATCTTCCGCCGCTGGCATTGATTCCCGTAAATCCCCTGGTCAAGGAGACCATGATGCCGTTGAAGAAAATCGCTGTGACCGCCGCCCTGTTGCTCGGCACCCTGCCAAGCCTCAGCCAGGCCCGTGATACCGCGCTGTTCCTGCCGTTCGATAAAGTCGTCGCCGAAGCCATCCGCACCGGCAAGATCGACGGCAGCGTGAAGTTCTACCTGGCCGGCAACAAACCGGCCGGCAACGTCACCGTGGTCAGCCCAGGCGCGGTGACCAACAAGAAAACCAACGCCTTCAACAAGTCCGACGAAGTGGCCTGCGAATGGGTGCTGCAATCGGCACTGATCAGCCTGCACCAAGCCGCCAAGAACGCCGGCGCCAACGCCGTCACCAACATCGTCAGCTTCTACAAGAGCAACGAACGCAAGGACCCGACTACCTATGAGTGCCACGCCGGGGCAATCATGGCCGGGGTTGCGTTGAAAGGGGATTTGGCGAAGGTGCAGTAAAACAGCGCCTGCGTAGGAGCGATGTAGGAGCCGTCGAGTGCAACGAGGCTGCGATCTTTCCCCTGACGCTTGAGTCCCGAGCGAAAGATTAAAAGATCAAAAAATCGCAGCCTTCGGCAGCTCCTACAGGCCGATAGCGGTAGGTCTGCACAGGTATCTGCCCTGACCGCGCCCCTGTGGCGAGGGAGCTTGCTCCCGCTGGGCTGCGCAGCGGCCCCCAGCAATCTAACTGACCAAGTCCCCTTCAAACTCCCTCTCCAACATCGCCAAAAACGCCTCCCTGGCAGGATGCCGACCCGCGTTTTCATGCCAATAAAACAGATTGTCTACGCCTGCCAATTCCGGAAATTCGTACCCCGTCCAACCCGCCCCCTGGCGATACTGCTCATAGATCCCCCTGGGAACCAGCGAAACACCCGCCCCAGCGCTGACACAGCCCACGATAGCGCCATAGCTGGCGATGCTGATGATCGGCTGCACCTGACCGTGACGCAGCAACCACTGCTCCAGTGCCAGGCGGTACGGACAGCCGACAGGCCACATGAAAATCGCCTGGCCTTGCAAATCCGCCGCACTGCGCAGCGGGCCAAGGGAATCGGCTGCAATGAGCACCAGATCCTCACGGTACATCACCGCTCGCTTCAGCCCGGGCCGCTCCACGTCAACCGCGACAATCGCAGCGTCGAGCCGGTGCTGCCGGATATCCTCCAGCAACTGAGCCCAGGTCCCCGTGCTCAGTTCCAGCGACACCTGCGGGTACTGCGCGTGATATTTAGCCAACAACTGGGGCAGGCGCCCGGTGGCGCTGGACTCGATCGCCCCAATACGCAACGGTCCACTGGGAGCGTTGGAGGGTGCGATTGCGCGGCGAGCCTCTTCCGTCAGGCTGAGGATTCTCGTCGCATATTCCAGGAATATCTGTCCCGCCGGGCTGACTCGCACCCCACGTCCGTCGCGGAAAAACAACGACGTGCCGAGCTCCCGCTCCAGCGCCTTGAGGCGTGCAGTGATGTTGGACGGAACGCAGTGCAGCGTTTCAGCGGCGCGCGCAAGGCTGCCGGTGTCGCAGACCGCTTTCACCATGCGCAGTTGGGACAGTTCCATAGCTCACCCAAAGTGAATGATTGACTGAGTTTAAGTCACTTGTGGTGATAAGCCGCGTTTTCGATACTCCGAGACATGCTCTTGGATGAAGACGCCGCTGATGCTCAACAAAGGTTCGGAACGATCGGGCGTAAAGGTGACCCTGGCAGCAACGTTCGTCATTGTGTGCTGGGCCTATTCCCCGATTGGCATTCGCATCGGTCTCCAGGCCTACGAACCCGGCCACCTGGCCTTGATTAGATTTCTCATCGCCTCGACGTTCATGGCCGTATTGGCCTCGGTCAAGGGCATCGGCCTGCCTCGAGTGAAGGACCTGCCATTGCTCGCCCTGCTGGGTTTTTTCGCCGTCAGCCTGCATCACATCGCCCTCAACTACGGGCAGCGAGGTGTCAGCGCTGGCGCCGCCAGTGTCCTGGCCCAATCCACACCATTGTTCAGTGCGCTACTGGCGCATTTCGCCTTCAAGAACAGCGTCAATGCGTGGCAGTGGATGTGCGTGCTGTTGGGGTTGGCGGGCGCTGCCGTAGTGGTCATGGGGGATCGTGGTTTGGGTCAGATAAATGCCCATGGGCTGCTGATCCTCCTGGCAGCATTATCCTGGAGCTTTTATTTCGCCCTGCAAAAACGCTATTGCCATCGCTACGACGGCTTGACCATGGTCTGTTACACCGTCTGGTCAGGCACCGCCCTGTTATTCATATTCGCGCCAGGGCTGCTGAACGAGGCGAAACAAGCGCCCACTTCGGTGAATCTGGCCGTACTGATGCTGGGCATCTTTCCCAGCGCGCTGGCGTACCTTGCCTGGGCCTACGTCCTGGCACACAGCGACGTGAGCCGAGCCTCCATGGCGCTTTACCTGACCCCTCCGACCGCCATGCTGATGGCCTCGATGATCCTCGCCGAACGTCCGTCGGCAATGGTCATCGTCGGGGCGGCCACCGTGCTGACCAGCGTCCTTGCACTCAACCTTGACCCTACGAGGCTGCAAGCAAAACTCGGAAAGCGGAACACCTAATTTCCGAAATTTCCCACACCAAAACCCTTGAACTTCGCGCTACGGTCACATCCCAACCACAAGCCGGGAATGCCAAGGATGAACGAAGTGACCAAGAAAGCCGTGATCGTATTCAGCGGTGGTCAGGATTCCACCACCTGCCTGATCCACGCATTACCCCAGTACGACGAAATCCACTGCATTACTTTCGATTACGGCCAACGCCATCGCGCCGAGATTGAAGTGGCGAAGGACCTCGCCAAGCATTTTGGCGTGACGGCCCATAAGGTCCTGGACACCACGTTATTGAACGAGCTGGCGGTCAGTAGCCTGACTCGCGACAACATTCCGGTTCCGTCGGCGAACAGCAGCAAGGACGGCCCGCCTAATACATTCGTGCCGGGTCGCAATATCCTGTTTCTGACGTTGGCGTCGATCTATGCCTATCAGGTGGGTGCTGAAGCGGTGATCACCGGTGTGTGCGAGACGGATTTTTCAGGGTATCCGGATTGTCGGGACAGTTTTGTCAAAGCCATGAACATCGCGATTGAAACCGGCATGGATTACAAACTGCGCATCGAGACACCGTTGATGTGGCTGAATAAAGCAGAGACTTGGGCCTTGGCGGATTATTACGACCAGCTGGAGTTGGTGATGAACCGTACGCTGACTTGTTATAACGGGGTTGTGGGCAGTGGGTGTGGGGGATGTGATGCTTGCAGTCTTCGTGCGGGAGGGCTGAAAGCTTTTACTGAAAATAGAGAAAGGGTTATCAACGCGTTAACAAATAAAATAAACCAAAAAAACCTCTAAAAGCCGGTGGCTGTCAAATTGACAGCCACCTTTTTAAGCAGGTTGAGCCTCGACAACGTACCTTCTGAATAGCGATCTGGCAGCATAAGCCGGGAATACATTAAAAACAGCAAAGCACATTTTTATGGCTATTTGCACGTAGACTATTTTCAGTATCTCGTCATTGGTCAATGACCCGTAAAACGCGATGAAGCAAAAAAGAAAGCTATCTATAACAACCGCAAAACAGGTACTGAGCAATACTCGCAAAAATAGGAACCTAGAGTTTGTTAACTCTTTTATTCTGCTCAATAAATATGAATTGACATATTCAGAAAACAAAAAAGAAATAGAGGAGGCTACCAACGCTGACAACACATGATTGATGACTTTTTCATAAGGAGCTTCAAGCTGCCAACCTGCCAGCCCAGGGAGCCAGCTACTAAACCCCAGCAAAACAAGAATGAACGCATTACTCGCAAAAGCAAAGTGAATGGCCTTCCTGGCAAGACGCAGACCATAAAACTCATTCAACATATCGACAACCAGAAATGTTAGCGGATAGAGGAACACGCCGGGAGTCACCACGACATCCAAAGCTTCTATATGCACCAATTTCGCTGCAGCAACGTTTGTAAAAACATACAATGCAAACAAGACCAGATTCAAAACAACATAAGTCATCCAAGAACGCTCGTGACGATCATTAACATCATAAACAGTAAAGGCGCCCCCTCCGGAATAGAACTTCTTATAAATCTCCTTAACCTCCATTTTACTCAAATCATCTACAACTTCGCTTTTCAGCAAGTCAGCCAACTTTACCTTGATAACCTTACCAGTAGAAACGATCATTATGACAGCAAGACTTTTACTCTTCTCGAATCCCAGCAATTTATATTTGTGATTATCGCCCTCCCTATAACCGACCATTGAACCGTTCCTCTATTATGCTCCCCACAACCAAATCAGTACCAACCTCACCACACAACCCACTTACCACATAAAGCTTTTCGGTTCTCCTGCCATATATCAATGTCTCTCCCCCGCTATTCACCACACCTTTTTTCACTATCAACAGATCTCCCAAATCGTACATACCATCGATATTTTCCTCAAGTGAAACCCCGATCAGATTCCTGGCCACTCCAAAGTAATAGGTCAAAGGACAACAAGTTATCAGCTCACCAATCCTCTTATTAAAATCATTAACAATCCGACTTTGTCTAATAACAGGCACAGCCGCTGGATTCATATTACCAACTAGAGGAATCGTATCTTCCGCTACTTCTCGCTCTTCGAAATCGATGGTTTCAATTTCTTCATAAGACACACCAAAAAAGTCAGATATCTTACGAATAGTGGATTGCTGTACGTTAACCACCCGCCCCTCTAATATATTGTAGATCGTCGTTCTGGTTAAACCACTGGCATTGCATAACGAAAGCCGTGTCTCGCCGCGACTCCTCATCAGATACCTAATGTTGTTTTTTAGATTCTCTGTTTTTTCTCTTTTAAACATATACGTCACCATCCCTTTAAATCGCGGCTGACCACAACCCAGACAAGTGCCAGGGCGCCACTTGAGAGAGCGACATATTACACAGATTGAATTACCAAGAAAAACAAACAGAGCTAGAAGCACTGGAAAACCCCGCTCCGATTATTTGCAACAATAAATATACGGAACAATCCTACAGACATACAAAAACTTTCCTACGGAAATATCCATATAGCAAGAATAGCTCTTCTGCAAGTATCATTTATTTACACAGACGTTCATTATTTTGATTAATAAAATTGAATTTTCTGGTAATAAATAGACCGGACCGTCATCCCCGACGTATGGCTATAGGCTGCCCTGTGTGACGTATGGGTTTGACGCTTTCTTAAATCATGCAAGGAGCTGCAAATGAAAAATGTCACCTTGGACTCCCCGCCCCTAGAACAGGCTGATAATGAAAACGTCACGCCCCTCAGTCAGCACAATCAAGAGCAACCTGGATTCGTCAGTCACGTCTTCACCATCCTCCCCAACATCGACACCCAGTCCCTGCTCTGCCACGCCAGCGAAACCCTCGCCTCCCTGAACGTCATGTCCACTGATCTTGCCGGCGAGCTGCAAGGCGCGCATCGCAGCATGGCGATGGCCCTCCAGCAACTGACGGAGCTGGGCGAGTTGCTGGTCAATCGCGCGCTGGAAAACCTCGAGCCGCCCATAGGTTTGCCGGACGCTTCGTCAACCAGCCAACGCTAACTCATCAACCCATGGAGGGTTTTGTCATGAAAAGGTACAGGCCAGTCACCGGCACCGATTGCACTATCGCTTCGTTATTGATCGACACAGAAGCCCCCCTGGACGTCTTGCACGAAACCGCGGCCGACCGCATTCGCGCCGCCACTCAGTTTCTTGAAAACCTGGCATTCGAAGGAGGTGCCTATAGCGAATTGGCTCGTGTGCTGGTGGTTTCATTGCGCGAAGGTTGCGATTTGCTGGATGTCGTCGGTCGACGTCTGCAGACGCAGGCGACTTGAAAAGAAAAGGCGCCTTACGGCGCCCTTCGAAACATCAACTCCTAACTCATAACTTCCTCTGATCCCTTTTCCTCGCCTCATTGATTACAGCCTCTGCGAATGCAGGTAATAAACCTCCGCCAACCTAAGCGCAGGCAAAAAGTCCTCCGCCGTCGGCCCCCCCTCCCGCACGATGATCATGAAACGTTTCTGTAGCGTATTAATGATCTCATCGCCATTGCTCAAGCGACTGCCGACCAGCGCAATGTCGCTGTTGTTTTTCCCGGCGCCGGTGATTATCCGTGCGGTGCTGCCATCGGCGTACACCACCTCATCGCCTTTCTGCGCGGCGCGTACTTTCCAGCCATTGTCCAAGGTGAACGTCAACGACGATGACACTTGCTGGATCGTTCCGCCGTCACGCGTCTGGCTGCCCTCGGTGGCCACTCGGTAGATGGCGATTGGCGGATGAGCTTCGACAAAGGCTTTTTGTCGACTCACGAATGCCGCGACGTCTTCGCCATAGCCCTCCAGTTGCCGGGGCTCCAAGTACAGGTCATCCAGATGACGAAGAGACTCTTGGGAGATTTCGTTGGTGTAAGGGGCATCCAAAGACGAGTGCATTTCCAGGGACCTTATTCATGGGCTTCAGCTGCGTTCCTTTGCGCCGGGAATGAGCGCTGAGCCGGACGATTTTCGGAATGATGAATAAGACGTTGCAGCGCTGGTGGATGGCAATCCCAACGGCGTGGTATCTGGAACGAATAGGAAGTGTCCTAACTAGAAATGCGCGTTTTCCTACAGTCGAAAGGAGCTTGGCGCAACGCCCGTCCTCCCGCCGTTCTTCTGTCCTCAATCGAAGCAGCACCTTTTGCCTGTTGTCGGAACTGTCAACTCTGACAGTAGCGAAAGTGCTCGGGGTAGCTTCAGGCTCCCAGGCGTCGACGTTCGATCAAACCGTTCGACCTTATGAGCTGTGATTCGCAGTCCATAAAATTAACTTGGCTCCAAACATGGATGAAAAATTGATAAAAACAATCGCCTGGTCCGGCCGCGCAGCCATATCGTCCAAACACGCAACGGCGTCTTCGGCGGAACCAAACAGCGTCGTTGTCGACGGTGCGACATTTACCCATGGCTATGTGTCCGTGAACGGTATTCGCCTCCACTACCTCATGGGCGGTGATGGTGAACGCCCTGTTTTGCTGGTGCATGGGTTTCCGGGCAGTTGGCGGAGCTGGGAGCCATTGATGGGCGCATTGGTGCATGCCGGTTTTACCCCCCTCGTTCCTGATTATCGCGGCGCTGGCGAAACGGATATTTCAGTTGGTGGCTACGACAAAAAAAGCATGGCCCATGATCTGCACGAACTTGCCACCCTCTTGAACATCAAGCAGGTCGATATCATTGGTCATGACATGGGTTTGATCATTGCCTACGCCTACGGGGCGCTTTATCCGGATGAAACCGGGCACATCGTATTAATGGATGGGTTTATTCCGGGCATTCCTGGATGGGAATCTGCCTATAACGGGGATCCCGCAGCCGGCATTGCCAGCAAATGGCATTTTCGCTTCTTTGGCAAAACGGCCATTGGCATGATCAAAGGGCACGAAAAAACCTACCTGGATATGTTTTTTGATGACTTTGTATTCGAGGGCAACGATAAAGTGCCCGATGAAGTGCGACAGGCACTGGTAGACGACTACTCCCGGCCCGGCCGCATGGAAGCGGCATTCAAGCTTTATGCAGCCTGGGTAGAAAATGACGCGAATGACAACCTGGAGTTTGCCAAGAATAAACTGACGATTCCGCTGCTCACCATCGGCGGGGACCATTCAAGAGGAAAAACCCTGGCCGAGCAGGCCCTGCACATCGCAACGCAACCGCACCCATTGACATTGATCAATATCGGCCATTGGGTACTGGAGGAACAAACGCAGGCGACACGTGACGCAATCCTGGCATTTCTGATGATAAAAAATGACGGGTAATAGGTTTTCACAGGGTCTGATGGCGGGACATGAACAAAGAAGGGCGTCCCTTTGGGCGCCCTTCTTAATCAAATCTGCTGGTCGTTTTTCATGTTGCCTAATTAGGTACTGGCATGCAGTTTCAGCCCCAACGCTTTAACAACTTTCAAAATAGTACCGAACTCAGGGTTTCCTTCCCCTGACAAGGCGCGATAAAGGTTTTCCCGAGAGAGGCCCGCGTCACGGGCCACCTGGGTCATCCCACGAGCTCGTGCAATGGTCCCTAGGGCTTTAGCAATGAATGCGGGGTCATCTCCTGCCTCGTCCATGCATGCATCCAAATAGTTCGCCATGTCCTCTTCGGTCTTGAGGTACTCGGCAGAGTCCCAGCGAGTGAATTGTTCGGTCATGGGTTTTGCTCCTGCCAGGATTTTGCGATCAGCCTGGCTTGCTTGATATCACGTGCTTGACTGCTTTTGTCACCACCACACAGAAGGATGATCAATTGTCGGCCTTGCTGCATGAAATAAATTCGATAGCCCGGACCGTAATCGATACGGGCCTCACTCAACCCTTCTCCTAAAGCTTTGACGTCACCCAGATTCCCATCGGCCATACGATCGACTCGAACCTGAATACGCATCCTGGCACGGCTATCAGCCAGCTTCGAGAGCCAGCCGGAAAAGGTAGAGCTTCGAATGATCTCCGTCATGTCGCGCAGTGTAGCCCCTACGCTACACCCGCTCAAGTTTGGGTCACGTCATCCGTCTTCAACAGCCTTGGGAAGCGCAGGTAACGCCTTGATCACCATCGGTCAACAACGCCACAAACGCTGCCGCCATCGGCGAACGCTGATCCTTGCGCTGTACCAGCCACACCGCCGATACCGCCGCCGGGTCGAGCAGCGGTCGATAGACCACCCCATCGATACGCATGCGCTGATAAGACGCCGGCAACACCGAGACGCCCAGCCCCGCCGCGACCAAGCCAATGATGGTCATGGCTTCGCCGGCTTCCTGGGCGAAATGCGGGCTGAAGCCGGCGTCGCGGGCCAGGTTCAGGAGTTGCGCGTAGAGGCCGCTGCCGTAGCTTCGCGGAAAGAACACGAACGGCTCCTGGGCCAGCGCGGCAAGGAACAGACCGTCTTCATTGCCTTGGGCCAGGGGATGCTTGGCACTGAGCACCGCCACCAACGGTTCGCGACTGAGCTCGATTTGCGTCAAGGTGTCGGGCAACGGCAACGGGCGCATGATGCCCACCTCAATCACTTCGTCCATCAACGCGTCGGCCACTTGGGTGCTGCTCATTTCCCGCAGGTTCAGGTGCACGGCGGGGAAGCGTTGGCGAAAGGTAAAAATCGCTTGGGGGATAGTGGAGTTGAAAGGCGCCGAGGAGGTAAAGCCGATCTTCAGCTCGCCCAGTTCCCCCAACTGAGCACGGCGGGCCACATCGGCGGCCTTGTCGACCTGGGCCAATACCCGCCGCGCCTCTTCCAGGAAAAGCCGCCCGGCCTCACTCAGTTCGACCCGACGATTGGTGCGATCGAACAGCCGTGCGCCAATCTCTTGCTCCAGCGCCTGTATCTGCTGGCTCAAAGGCGGCTGGGAAATGCCCAGGGCGAGTGCGGCGCGGCCGAAGTGCAGTTCTTCGGCGACGGCGATGAAGTAGCGCAGATGCCGCAGTTCCATGGAAACCCCAGTAGGTCGTTCAACGTCTTAAATAGGTCGAACAATATATTGGATAGAATCATTAGCCGGCTATATGCTTTTTTCATTGCCTGCCTGGCCGTGCTCCTCCGAGGTCCACCGTGAAAACTGCTGTCGCCCCACTCGCCCATGAAATCCCTCCCCGTGCGCAGGATGATGTCGTCGCCGAATTGAAGGACATCTACATCGAGAAGGGCACGCCGATGTTCATGCGCACGGTGCTGGCGCTGTTCTGCGGAGGTTTTGCGACATTTGCCCTGCTCTATTGCGTGCAACCGATGATGCCGTTGTTGTCCCAGGAATTCTCCATCAACGCGGCGCAAAGCAGCCTGATCCTGTCGGTGGCGACCGGCCTGCTCGCCGTCGGCTTGTTGATCACCGGTCCGATTTCCGACCGCATCGGCCGCAAATCGGTAATGGTCGCGGCGCTGTTCGCTGCGTCGGTGTGCACGATTGCCAGCGCGATGATGCCGACCTGGCACGGCGTGTTGCTGTTGCGCGCCTTGGTCGGGCTGTCGTTGAGCGGTTTGGCGGCGGTCGCGATGACGTATCTGAGCGAAGAAATCCATCCCAAGCACATTGGCCTCGCGATGGGGCTGTATATCGCCGGCAACGCCATCGGCGGCATGAGCGGGCGCCTGATCACCGGGGTGTTGATCGACTTTGTCAGCTGGCACACCGCGATGCTGGTGATAGGCGGCCTGTCGCTGATCGCGGCAGCGGTGTTCTGGCGGATCCTCCCTGAGTCGCGCAATTTTCGTCCCCGGTCGCTGCACCCGCGTAGCCTGATGGACGGGTTCATCATGCATTTTCGCGACGCCGGGTTGCCGCTGCTGTTTCTCGAAGCCTTCGTGCTGATGGGCGCGTTCGTGACGCTGTTCAATTACATCGGCTACCGCCTGCTGGCCGAGCCTTATCATCTGGATCAAGCCTTCGTCGGCTTGCTGTCGGTGGTTTACCTGTCGGGGATCTACAGCTCAGCGAAAGTCGGCGCACTGGCGGATAAACTCGGTCGCCGCAAAATGCTCTGGGCGACCATCGCACTCATGTTGACCGGCCTTGTGCTGACCATGGCCACGCCGCTGTGGCTGGTCATCCTGGGCATGCTGGTCTTCACCTTCGGTTTCTTCGGCGCCCACTCGGTCGCCAGCAGCTGGATCGGCCGCCGCGCGCTCACGGCCAAGGGGCAAGCTTCGTCACTTTATCTGTTCAGCTACTACGCCGGCTCCAGTGTTGCGGGCACGGCGGGCGGCGTGGCCTGGCACCTGGGCGGCTGGAACGGCGTCGGCCTGTTCATCGGCGGTTTGCTGGTGATCGCGTTGTGGGTGGCGGTGAAGCTGGCGAAACTGCCGTTGTTGCCGGGGAATGTGCGGGCTTAGCTATCGCTATCCACATCAGGGACAAAGTAAACACTTTGTGGCGAGGGGATTTATCCCCGCTGGGTTGCGAAGCAACCCCAAAACCAGACACCGCGGTGCCACAGATGAACCGTGCAAACCGGTTTACGACTGCTGCGCAGCCGAGCGGGGATAAATCCCCTCGCCACAAGAGCCCATACGCCTGGTCGGTCACTGCCGAAAAACCACCTGTGCATGCAACCTTCCATTCTCCACTTCAAGGGTCAGCGAGCGCAGCCCCGCGCCCTCTCGTTCCTGTTGATCCAGCCAACGAAGCAAAGCGTGGGCATCCCCACTGACGACAAGTCGCAACGAATCGCCATCGACGTCCATTTGCGCCATGTCCAGCCCCGCCGCTGTCGCACTTTCATTGATGCGCACCGACAACGGCCGCGCGGCGGCAATCGTGTCCCGGTTAGGTTCGGCATGCTGGATCAGGGCGCTCAATTCAGCTTGTTGGCGGTGCTGTCGTTCGGCAACCTCCAGCCGTTGCCGGGTCGGTTGCCAAATCGCGATGTAGGCCAGCGCCACTGATAACAATCCGGCAAGCCCAAGCAACAGCCACTGTTCACGGCGCGATAGTGTTCCCCAGGCCTGTTGCAGGCCTCGCCATCCATTGAAGTTCATCAACCGTTCTCCAGCGTGAGAATGGCCTGCACGCGATTGTTCTGTTTGCTGGCGCCGTCCAGGGTGACTGGCAATCCGTTTTGCTCTCCGCGTTCACGCAGTTGTTCCAGTTCGACGAAACTGTTCACGGTCAGTTGGATTTTCCAACCTTCGCCTTCACGGAAGTCGATGCGCTGCACCTCGACGTTGCTGGCCCCAATGACCTGCTCCGCCAGACGCGCCAGACGCGCCACCTGGGTGTCCTGGCTATGCACACGACGACTCTGCATTGCCTGGAACTGCGCGGCCAGGTCGACGATCCGCTCCTGCCCGGGATACAGCGACCTGAATTGCTGTTCGCTTTGGGCATACAAACGCCGTGCTTCAGTATCAAGAAAGCGTATGCGGGCTTCGCTGAAGACCCAGGTGAGTAGCAAAAGGCCGAGCGCAACCGCCGAAGCCCCCCGCCATGGCAGCGGTCGGCGCCGAGCGACGGAATTCACCCTGCAACAAGTCAATGGGACGGCCTCGCGCGTTCAGCAGCCATTCATCGATGCCCGGGCAATCGCGCTCCTCGTCCAGCCAGTGGATGTCCTCCGGCAGGCCGGGCTTGATGACTGCCAAGGCCCGTGCCGACAACGAGGCCCGCGCCGACAATCCTCCGCCCAACAGCCAACGCCCGAACCAGCGCACGCCGAATGCCTGGTCGCCGGCGGGCAGGTCGGCATCAACCTGCACCGTCCGCGTATCGATGCCCTGGCCGGCGAGCAGCGCCAGCAGCGCCTGGAACCGCGCCCGCTGCGTCACCATCATCGGATAGCGGTGCTGACGATCACGCGGGCCGATGCTGATGTGCAGCGCCTCCAGGTTTTCGCTCAGTTGTTCTTCGATGGCGAAGGCCAGGGCCTGGTGTCGAGGTTGACGTCGAGACGGCCACGGATCGCTGCGCAACCAGCTGCACATTTCCATCGGCAACAGCACGTCGACGAGCCGTCCGTCCAACTCGCCGGCCGCCTCGTGCAAAGGCAGGCGACGGCGTTCGCCGGCTGGCGACCAGACGCAGCACGGCCAGTTGGCGCTGGGCGCGTCCAGGCCTTCGGCTGTCAGGTAAAGCCAGGTTTTCATCAAGGAAGCTCGCTAGGGCTGAAGGGGAGGAAACGACGCTGGCGAACCGTCCAGCGTCCGCTCAGAGGGTCGCGCTCGATATCCGAGGCCAGCCGCAGACGGCTGCCGGCCTGGACCACGCTCACGGTGATCCGGAACCAGCGACTGCCCACCCCCAGCCCATGGCTGTTGAGGCCGAGCCCGGACACCAACGGATCGTGGGTGAACGCCTGCACGCTGGCGTATGGCGCATGGCGACGCTGGTTGACCAATGCCTCGGCTGGCCCGGTTTCCATGCCATTCAAGGTCATCAACACCAGCGGCGGGGCCGTATTGATGTTCAGTCGTGCGTCCTTGGGCAGCAACACCACCCAGGGTTCCAGACGTCGCAGCGTCTGACCATCGATGTCCGGTAACAGGCGCAGTTGGCTCAACTCCTGTACCGGCCCGACCTGGGGCAACGTCAACGGCGGCAGATCCAACAAGGCGAGCAAGCGGGTCCAGCGGCCGAGGCTGACCTGATCGATTTGCCCCAGCGCCAGCAGCCCGTTGAGATTCAGGCGCCCGGACAAATCCTCGATACGGATGTGCAGCTCGGCGCCGTCCACTTCCAGGAGAGACCCGGGCAGGGCCCAATCCTGGCTCAAGTCAACGGACCCGGACGAGGTGATCCCACTGCTTTCCAACACCTCCCGCGCCCAGGCTTCCCCCGCCAGACCCAATTGACGCAACTGGACCTGTTGCAGTTGTTGCGCGCTGCTGTGCAATAACAGGCGATGGCTGCGCAACAGGCCGCCGACCAGCAGCAACGCCAGGCTCAGCACCAGCAGCACGCTGATCAGCGCCACCCCTCGTTGGCGCTTCATGGCAGCGCCTCCGGCAACAGCAGCACGCGACGGATCTGTTCAAAACGCCCCGCCGAGACGATCAATTCCAGCGCCAGCGGCGTGCTGCCACCTGGGGTTTCTGGGCGCCAGCCCCGTTGCCGGTCGAATACGCGCCAGCTCAAGCTGCGGACGTCGTCGAGCAATTTCTGCCGCTGCACAAGCACCGTTCCTTCGCCGACACTCTCGCGCCACAACGCGCTGTCCTTGAGCTGATAGCTCACCGTTTGCCGCTCGCTGCGTAGCTGGTCCAGTGGGTTGCGCCAATGGCTGCGCCGCAGTTGCAACTGCCCAGGGGCGAGCACGACCGAGCCGACCACTGCCTGCCATGCATCCCGTTCGATCACCCCCACCGCACGCTGCAACGCCCGGATGTCACGTTCATGCTGAGTGACCGCCTGCTGGGTCCGTACGACGCCATCGAACAGCCGCCAACTGACCAGGCCGAGCAAGGCAAAAATGCCGATGGCGATGACCAGTTCCAACAAGGTGAAGCCCGATTGCTTATTCATGCTGGCGACGGATCCATCCAGTAATGCGGTGCGCGACGGTCGTGCTGTCGGCACGGCTGACCTGGATCTCGACCTGCAGCAGTCGTCCATCACGGGCCGGGGAGGTACGTAGCTGCAAAACCCAGTCGCGGCGATCCAGATGTCGGTTTAGTCGCTGTTGCCCTGGCGGAGTGACGGCTGCCAGGCGCAGTTCGCTCATCTGATTGTCGGCCAGCCAGGCGCCGAACAAGCGGTCTTCGAGCCCGGCGCTTTGCTTGAGCACGAACTGGCTGGCCGAGAGCACGGCCGCCGCCAGCGTCGCGAAAATCGCCAGGGCGATCATCACCTCCAACAGCGTGAAACCCTGGCAGCCGACTGCGTGCCTGCGAGCACTACTCATCGATCAGCGGCTCCGCCAGGCCATCGCTCGAGACCCGGGCAACCGTCTGCCCAGCGACTTTGATGAGCAACCTGAACGGACTGATCTCATCACTGCTGAGCATCAACAATTGCGCCGGACCTTGAGCGTCATCAAGGCGCAGGACATGACCGTCCAGCTCCATCCCAAGCGCCAGCCCCTCGGGCAAGCGATGCAATGCCGACACCGCCGCCCAGCCCTGGGCTTCGAGGCGCAGCGCCTGATAACCGCCAGGCTGCACGCGCACGCCGTATTCCTGCCCGTCCAGCACCGCCCGCTCACGCAACTGCTGCACCACCGCGACGAAGTCCCGGGCCTGCTGCCGGGCCTCCCGCGCCGGGCTAGAGCCCGTGGCGAAGCGGACCATGCCTGCCAGGACGCCGATCAAGACGATGACGACCATCAGTTCCAGCAAGGTAAAGCCTCGGCAATGACGTCCCATGTTCAGTCGGCCCAATTGCCGATGTCGGCCGCCATGCCTTCACCGCCCGACACACCATCGGCGCCCAGTGAATACAGGTCATAGCTGCCATCAAGGGACTTACGTCCCGGATTGAGATACTGGTAGGGCGTGCCCCAGGGATCGACCGGCAGGCTTTTCAGATAGCCCTGGGGGTTCCAGTTCTTCGCCGCGGGGGTGCCGGACGGGCGCTTGCTCAACGCCGCCAGGCCTTGTTGGGTCGAGGGGTACTGAAAGTTATCGAGGCGGTACATTTCCAGCGCAGTGGCAATCGCCTGGATGTCAGTCCGCGCAGCGGTGACCTTGGCCTGGTCGGGACGGCTCATGAACTGCGGCACCACGATGGCGCCCAGGACGCCGATGATGACCACCACCACCATGATTTCAATCAGGGTGAAGCCGCTTTGGGAGCGTGCAGGTCGGTTGCTTTGGAATTTCATCAGTCAATTCACCAATTGGTTGAGGCTCAGGATCGGTAGAAGGATGGCCATGACGATCAGCAGCACGACGCCGCCCATCAGTACCAACATGGCCGGTTCGAAAAGGCTAACCACCAGCGCGATGCGCGCCGCGAGGCTGGCCTCCTGTTGTTCGGCGGCCCGGGCGAGCATGTTGTCGAGTTCGCCGGCCCGTTCGCCGCTGGCGATCATGTGCAGCATCAGCGGCGGGATATCTCCGCCCTGCTCCAGGCCACGGGTCAGGGTCCCACCCTCGCGGACCGAACGGGCCACGTCGGCCATGCGCGCGCGAATCGTCAGGTTGCCGATCACCTGCGCGGCAATGTGCAAGGCATCCACCAGCGGCACCGCGCTTTTGCTCAGGATCGCCAAGGTGCTGGCGAATCGGGCCGCCTCCATTGCTCGCAGCACCTCGCTCAGCACCGGGAGGCGCAGCATCAAACGGTGCCAGTGCAGGCGCCACCTCGGTTGGCGCAGACTCCAGCGCCACAGTCCGAGCAACCCGGCCAACACGACGAACATCAGCAGGCCATGGCGGCGCAATCCGTCGCTCACAGCGATCAGCGCCTGGGTCAGCCAGGGCAACGGCTGACCGCTGTCGATGAAAATCTTGACGACGTCCGGCACCACGTAGCCCAGCAGGAAAGCGACAATCGCAACGCAGGCCAGCATCAGGATCAGCGGATACACCAACGCCAGTTGAATGCGTTGGCGCGATGCCTGGCGCGCCTGGGTGTAGCTCGCCAGTTGTTCCAACACCTGCCCCAGGTGACCGGATTGTTCGCCCGCCGCGACCGTGGAACAGAACAGTTCAGGGAACGCCTGGGGAAAGGCGCGCAGTGCCGTCGCCAGCGCGTGGCCTTCCATCACCCGGCTGCGCACCGCCGCCAACAAGTGAGCGACGCGCCGCTTCTGGCTCTGTTGCGCCACCGCCCCAAGGGATTCTTCAAGAGGCAGGCCAGCCTGGATCAAGGTGGACAACTGCAGCGTCAGCAAAGCCAGGTCCGCCGGGCTCAAGCGCCCCTCGGCATGCCGCCCGCCCGAGGTGCGCTGCGCCTTGGCCTCGACCAGCTCGCTGGGCAACAAGCCGCGCTCGCGCAGCAACTGGCGCGCGTGGCGGGCGCTGTCGGCTTCCACGCGGCCCTTGCAGCGTCGGCCCTGGGCGTCTTCGGCGCGATATTCGAAGGTCGGCATGGCGCTAATCCTCCTGGGTGATGCGTAGCAGTTCATCGACGCTGGTCAGGCCTTGCAGCACCCGCTCGCGGCCGTCCTGAAACAGGCTGCGGGAAGTCTTGCGCGCCGCGGCGGCCAGCGCCTGCTCGGTGGCGCCCTGATGAATGAGTTGCGACAGCACGGCGCTGACATTGACCAGTTCATAGATGCCGAAGCGCCCGCGATAGCCTTTTTGGCACTGCTCGCAGCCCTGGGCCTTGAACAACCGGGGCGCGGCATTGGCTTCGAGGCCCAGGCGCCGACATGTTGCGGCATCCGCCACATAAGGCGTCTTGCAGGACGGGCACAGACTGCGCAGCAAGCGCTGGGCAACAATGCCGGCCAGTGACGACGCCAGCAGGTACGCATCCACGCCCATGTCCACCAGCCGCGTGACCGCGCCGACGGCGGTGTTGGTGTGCAGCGTCGAGAGCACCAGGTGCCCGGTCAGCGACGCCTGGACGGCGATTTCGGCGGTCTCGCGGTCGCGTATTTCGCCGACCATGACCACGTCCGGGTCCTGGCGCAAAATGGCGCGCAAACCCCGAGCGAAGGTCATGTCGACTTTCGGGTTGACCGGCATCTGGCCAATGCCCGGCAAGTGATATTCGATGGGGTCTTCGACAGTGAGAATGTTGCGGCTCTGGTCGTTGATGCCGCTCAGCGCCGCGTACAACGTGGTGGTTTTCCCTGACCCCGTGGGCCCGGTGACCAACACGATGCCATGGGGTTTGCCGAGCAACTGGCGCAGGCTGGCGAAGGTGTCGTCGGGCAAGCCCAGGCGTTGCAGATCAAGGCGCCCGGCCTGCTTGTCGAGCAGGCGCAACACCACGCGCTCGCCATGGGCCGAAGGCAGGGTCGAAACCCTCACATCGACTTCATGGCCTGCCAGTCGCAACGCCATTCGCCCATCCTGGGGCACGCGTTTTTCGGCGATGTCCAAACGCGCCATGACCTTGATCCGCGACACCAGCAGGTTCGCCAGCTCCCGGCGCGGACGCAACATTTCCTGCAACTGGCCGTCGATGCGCATGCGCACCGACAGGTATTGCTCGAAGGTTTCCAGGTGCACATCCGAGGCGTGTTCGCGGACCGCCTCGCTGAGCAGCGCATTGATCAGGCGGATGATCGGCGCGTCGCCCTGCTGCTCCAGCAGGTCGGTGGTCTGCGGCATCTGGTCGGCCAGGCTGAGCAGGTCCAGTTCCTCGTCCAGACCTTGGGCCACCTGCTCGGCGGCGCTCTGGCCCTGGCGATAGGCGCTGGCCAAACGTGCGGCGAATTGTGCCGGTTCCAGAACCTGGATAGGTAAGTCCCGCCCGCACAGGCGCCGCACTTCAGCCAGGGCAGTCAGCGGCGTATCGTGGCGCATGACCAAGCTCAAGTTCGGCCCAGCGCCTTCCAGCAGCACGCCCAGGCGCCTGGCGAAACCGAAGGGCAACGGGGCCTGTGAATCAGTCACAAGGCACCCGAGGGCTGTTGAGCCGAATCGGCCGCCTCTGTGGATGTCTCGAACAACCGGCGAGCGTCGCGGGGTAATAACAGTGAATTGTTTTTTCGCGAGCCAGGCTTGCTCAGCTCCCGGAGCGTGTCATAGCGCTGGCGGCTGACCTCGGCGAGGTCTTCGTTGCGGCGCACGATGGTTGGGCGCAGGAACACCATCAGGTTGCTCTTCGTCTGGGTGTCACGGGTCCAGCGAAACAGCGCGCCCAGGTACGGGATACTGCGCAGCAACGGCACGCCGCTTTGCTGGGTGCGGACACTGTCGCGGATCAGGCCACCGATCACGATGATCTCGCCGTCGTCCGCAAGGATCGTGCTTTTCAAGGCACGCTTGTTGGTGATCAGGTCAGAAGAGTCCACACCGGAGACGGACGGCGCGATGTCCGAAACCTCCTGCTGGACTTCAAGGCGCAAGGTCGAGCCTTCGTTGATGTAGGGCTTGACCTTGAGACTGATGCCGACGTCCTTGCGCTCCACGGTGGTGAACGGATTGTCCGCGCCGTTGCCGCTGGTGGCGTAGGAGCCGGTCTTGAACGGCACGTTCTGGCCCACGATGATTTCCGCTTCCTGGTTATCCAGGGTCAGCAGGCTGGGAGTGGACAGCAGGTTGCTGCGGGTATTGCTCGCCAGCGCCGAGATCAGCGCACTGAAGCGGTCGCCGCCCAGCCGCAGGATCGCACCTTCCGGTCCTTTATCCAGCTCACTGAGGTTCAGGTTGCCGATGATCGGGATGTCGGTTCCCGGAAAGTTGATAAACCCGGTCACGCTGCCTCTGTCGAGGCCCCACTGCACACCCAAGGCTTCGGTTATGTCACCGGAAACCTCTACGATGGCCGCGTGGATAAGCACTTGGGCCCGGGGCTGGTCCAGCTCACGGACGATGTTTTCGATAGTGCGGACCTGGGCCGGCTCGGCGATCAGCACCAGGGCATTCTGGCTTTCGTCGGCCTTGATCATGAAGGGGCTGGCGGCGGCAGCATCCCGCAGGCCGGCCGGCGCCGGTGTGGTTCTCTTACCCTGGCCGACACCTTCCAATACTTCAGCCAATTGCTTGGCATCGCTGTGGCGCAGGCGGATGACTCGTGCGTTGTCTTGGGACGGGGCAGCCGGGACATCCAACGTCCGGGCCAGATCGACGAGGCGCTGGCGCACTGTCGGGGCGCCGATGATCACCAGGCGATTGCTGCGAGCATCAGCGATCACGACGCCTGCGGTATCACCTTCACGCTTGCCGCCGGACGCTTCCATAAGTGGCGCGATATCCCCGGCCTGGGCATGCCGTAGCCGCACCACCACATGACTGCGATTACGCCCCGAGTCCAATTGCCGGACCACGTCGGCGATACGCTGGGCATTGGCGGCGGTGTCGGTGACCACCAAGGCGTTGGACGATACCGAAGGGCCGACGTAGCCATTGGCCGACACCAGGGGGCGGACCAAGCCGGCGACGTCGGCGGCGATGCTCGATTGCAGGTCGATGACCCGGGTAACGAATTGCGACGGCGTAGCACGCTGTGCATCAGCGATGCCGGCCCGCGTCTTGGCCTCGCTCACCGGCAGGATCAGGATCCGTTCGCCTTCGTCGATCACGGTGAAGTTATGCGCATCGAGTACCGAATAGAACAACCGACGCACGCCCTCGCGGTCCAGTGCTTCACGGGACATGACGGTGATGCGGCCTGAAACCCTAGGATCAAGCACAACGGTCTTGCCCAGGATCGCTGAGAATTCCTCGACCACATCGCGCAGTTCCGCGTTGTTCATCGCCAGTTGCCATCGAGTCTGTTCGGCGCGTGGTGAACTGGAGAACGCCAGCGGGCAACACACGGCAAGACAGAACAGGACGCGCCAAACACGGTCCCGGATAAAGCAGTTCATGAATTCGATCACTCTGGTTGCCCGGCCACCGGGCGTAGGTATTGCGAGGAATGAAGCGCAGCATGATGCGAGTCGTCGAGACTCAACTGGCGCAGCAAAGGCTTGGCCGGCTGTTGCAGGGCCAATCGCTCTTCGCGCCCGTTGCGCCACAACGTCACATGGCCGGCCTCGACCCGGCGCAACACGCTGCCACCGGGCAAGCGCTCGCCCAACTGGTAGATGCGCGAACCACCGGCGTGCACCAGCAAAGCCCGCGACAGCCCTTGGTCGGCGACAAAACTGGCTTGCAAGGTAATCGGCTCTGAACTGGGTACCTGGGACCCTTGTGGTACAAGGCCCAGCACGGTCGCCACCGCTTGCACGTTGGGCGGTTCGCGAGCCGGCGCCACCATCGAGTCGACCAGCACTGGCACGTCACGGACAGAAGCCTGGCGAAAACGCCACTCTTGCCCGGCCAGGAGCGCCCCATACGACAGCAAGGCAAGCATCGAGACAATCTTCGGCAAATGGTCATTGGTCAGCATCGCTGCCTCCTCGTCAGAGGGCTCCAGGTTATCCAGGCGAATAACCTGGAGCCGTGCCTGTCAGGATTTACAACTTGTCCCAGGCGCTCTGCCACGAGGCTCCGACACCCGGTTCGAAACCGTTCGCCGTCGGGCTGTACTGCTTGCAATAGCCGGACGCGGGGAACGGCTTGCATGCAAAGACTTCGTCAGTCTTGGGTTGCAGCACTTTCGTGCCGGCGGTGTAGTCGCTGATGCCTTCAGGGAACACGAAGTCGTACTCGATGCCTGCGCCTTCTCCGGTCAGGGTCACCGACCGGGTATGTTGGCGAGTGGTGCGACCGTCTTCAGTGGTCCCAAGCAGCGTCAGGGTGTGGGCGCCGGGGGCGCTGCGCACGTCCAGGTTGAGGCCGGTGCTGCCTGCCCCCACGGTCTGGCTTACGATGCCAACCTGTTTGTTCTTCGCGTCGAACAGTGTGGCTTCGAGGTTCATCCTGCGGTTGGTCTGCGCAGTGAACGCCATGCTGGCCCTACCTTTGTCCAGTACATACTCAGGTTGCAGAGAAGAAATCTCCATGCTGGCGCTCGGCGTCTTCCTGCATGTCCAGTTGCACTTCGTAGCGTTTCACAGCGCTTTCTTTCTGGGCATACAGCCGGTTGGTCCCCTTGACCGGGTTGATACCGCCCGCATCGTCACGGATACCAGCCCGGATCAGGGTGTGGGCGTTGTTGATGGCTTCGGCCAGCTTGAACGACCAATTCTCGGGCTTGCCCTCTTCAGCGTTTTCGATACTGACTTCTACGCTGTATCCGGCACTTTCGCCGGTCGCGGAAAATGCCCGCGCCTTGACCTTGTCACCCGCCAACAGTGGGGTCGACGGGGCAATGCTGCCAACCGGCTGCCAACCCCCCGGCAAGGCGGCCTCAGCAAGGATGTTCACATCCGCCGGATCGTAAAAGGCATTATCAGTGTCGCCCACGGTCCAGACGGCCAGAATGACGTGATGACCCGACTTGCTATCGGGAATCACGCAGTTGTGCTTGGCACCACTGACCGGAAGTTGATTACCGCCATCCACCGAACAGAACGGCGCGGTGTCGAAAGAGGCGCGCTTGAGCGGTTCGTTTGGGTTCCAGCCGTCCCGGGTGATGAAATATTCATGCTTGGTTGCCGGGTGCGCCGCGGAATACCGCCATTGAAAGGCAATGTTGCGGTCGGCGATTTCCGTCAGTTGCCAGCGCGTGGCGGACTGCGCATCGAGGGCGGAGAACAGGGCATGACCGCCACTGGCGATTTTACCGTCGGCAGGACCTTGCAACGGAGCGCCGCCCATACCATTGGGAAAACCCTTGAAAGTTTCGCCGGCACTTTGAGGTTCGTACTGCGCACCGCCACAATTCTTGTTGTCGCCTTTCTGGCAGAGCAATGCACGTGAAGGCGGTACTTCAAGGTAACCGTGGGCTGATACGCCTTGGGACACAACCATGGCCGACAACAGAACTAATGACGAGGTACATCCCGTCAAAACACTTCGCTTTGCAAAATTGCTATTCATATAAGCTCCAGACTAACCATAAAAGAAAAGAGGCATTACCCCCGACAGGCATGCTGGATCGTCCAGCGCCCGTCCTTTCAAGCGTCGAAACCTTATATAAAACTTAACGTTTTCTATGTAGGACATGTCTCTCTACATAGAAGGAATGGTCGCTAAGTACATTAATCCTACAAGAACAAAATTAACGTCCTACACAAGCAAACAAAAACCGACTTATAAAAAAGCACCCTAAGTTAAATAACGGGCCAGTTCTGCGCAGAACATCAAAAAAACGAACAAAAAAAAGCCTGTCCGGCACGAACCCGGACAGGCTTTGACGACTGGCGCTAATCAGGAATGATAGGGCGCCGACAACTCATGCACCGCCCGCAGGAAGGCACCGGCGTGTTCCGGATCGACTTCCGGGGTGATGCCATGGCCGAGGTTGAACACATGGCCGGTGCCCTTGCCGTAACTGGCCAGGATACGCCCGACTTCAGCACGGATCGCTTCAGGCTTGGCGTAGAGCACCGTTGGGTCCATGTTGCCTTGCAACGCAACCTTGTGACCGACGCGCTCGCGAGCGTTGCCGATGTCGCAGGTCCAGTCCAGGCCCAGGGCGTCGGCACCGGCATCGGCAATGCTTTCCAGCCACAGCCCACCGTTCTTGGTAAACAGGATCACCGGCACTTTACGACCTTCGTGTTCGCGGATCAGGCCGCTGACGATCTTGCGCATGTAGGCCAGGGAGAATTCCTGGTAGGCCGCCGCCGACAGGTTGCCGCCCCAGGTATCAAAGATCTGCACCGCTTGCGCACCGGCCATGATCTGGCCGTTGAGGTAGGACGTGACCGACTGCGCCAGCTTGTCCAGCAGCAGGTGCATGGCTTGTGGGTTGTCGTAGAGCATCGCCTTGGTCTTGCGGAAGTCCTTTGAGGAGCCGCCTTCGACCATGTAAGTCGCGAGTGTCCACGGGCTGCCGGAAAAACCGATCAACGGAACACGACCGTTCAATTCACGGCGAATGGTGCTGACCGCGTCCATGACATAGCCCAGGTCCTTTTGCGGATCGGGAATCGGCAGCGCTTCGATGTCGGCCAGGGTGCTGATCACTTTCTTGAAGCGCGGGCCTTCGCCGGTCTCGAAGTACAGGCCTTGGCCCATGGCGTCTGGAATGGTGAGGATGTCGGAGAACAGGATCGCCGCGTCCAGTTGAGGATAGCGGTCCAGCGGCTGCATCGTGACTTCGCAGGCGAACTGCGGGTTCATGCACAGGCTCATGAAGTCACCGGCCTTGGCGCGGCTGGCGCGGTATTCCGGCAGATAGCGACCGGCCTGGCGCATCATCCACACGGGGGTGACGTCCACGGGTTGCTTGAGCAGGGCGCGAAGGAAACGGTCGTTCTTCAGGGCAGTCATGTCGGCATCCGGAAAAAAGTGCGGGCATTTTCTCAGAGCGCGACGCAAAAGGCACGGCAAGAGCCGTGCCTTTTATCTATCGGGGCAATTTGTCGCGGTGCAACACAGTCTTCTAACACCACAAAACAACTGTGGGAGCGAGCTTGCTCGCGATGGCGGCATGTCAGCCAATACATCTGGCGACTGATCTACCGCTATCGCGAGCAAGCTCGCTCCCACAGGATTGGTGTCGTTCGGTCAGACTTGCAAGTAATCCAGGATCCCTTCCGCCGCATTGCGGCCTTCGAAGATCGCTGTCACCACCAGGTCGGAACCCCGGACCATGTCGCCGCCGGCGAAGATCTTCGGGTTGCTGGTCTGGTGCTTGTACTGGCCTTGTTCCGGGGCGACGACGCGGCCCTGGCTGTCAGTCTGGATGCTGAACTGCTCGAACCACGGCGCCGGGCTCGGACGGAAGCCGAAGGCGATGACCACGGCGTCGGCCGGGATAATCTCTTCGGAGCCCGGGATCGGCTCAGGGCTGCGACGACCGCGGGCGTCCGGCTCGCCGAGACGGGTCTCGACCACCTTCACGCCTTCGACCTTGTCTTCACCGACGATGGCGATCGGCTGGCGGTTGTAGAGGAACTTCACGCCCTCTTCCTTGGCGTTCTTCACCTCTTTGCGCGAGCCTGGCATGTTCGCTTCGTCACGACGGTAGGCGCAGGTCACCGACTTGGCGCCCTGGCGAATCGACGTGCGGTTGCAGTCCATCGCCGTGTCGCCACCGCCGAGTACTACGACCTTCTTGCCTTTCATGTCGACGAAATCTTCCGGCGACTTTTCAAAGCCCAGGTTGCGGTTGACGTTGGCGATCAGGAAGTCCAGCGCGTCGTAGACGCCCGGCAGGTCCTCGCCGGCAAAGCCGCCCTTCATGTAGGTGTAGGTGCCCATGCCCATGAAGACCGCATCGTACTCTTCGAGCAGTTGCTCCATGGTCACGTCCCTGCCCACCTCGGTGTTCAGGCGGAACTCGATGCCCATGCCGGTGAAGACTTCGCGACGATTGCTCAGCACGGTCTTTTCCAGCTTGAACTCGGGGATGCCGAACGTCAGCAGGCCACCGATTTCCGGGTTCTTGTCGAACACCACCGGAGTGACGCCACCACGCACCAGCACATCGGCACAACCGAGGCCCGCCGGGCCCGCGCCAATGATCGCCACGCGCTTGCCGGTCGGCTTGACCTTGGACATGTCCGGGCGCCAGCCCATGGCGAACGCGGTGTCGGTGATGTACTTCTCCACCGAACCGATGGTCACCGCACCGAAACCGTCGTTGAGGGTGCAAGCACCTTCACACAGGCGATCCTGCGGACACACCCGGCCGCAGACTTCCGGCAGGGTGTTGGTCTGGTGGGACAGCTCGGCGGCCTGGAGGATGTTGCCCTCGGCCACCAGCTTCAGCCAGTTGGGAATGAAGTTGTGCACCGGGCACTTCCATTCGCAATACGGGTTACCGCAACCCAGGCAGCGGTGGGCCTGGTCGGCCGACTGCTGGGGTTTGAAAGGCTCGTAGATTTCCACGAACTCTTTCTTGCGTTGACGCAACAGTTTCTTCTTCGGATCCTTGCGCCCGACATCGATGAACTGGAAGTCGTTATTCAGACGTTCAGCCATTGTTAAAACCTCATCAAACTCTTCAGGCGCATATCACTGCGGGTTGGCACGAGTGCTGGAAAGCAACGACTTCAGGTTGGCAGCCTTGGGCTTGACCAGCCAGAAACGACGCACATAGTCATCGAGGTTCTCGGCGAGTTCACGACCCCACTCGCTGTCGGTTTCCTCGACGTACTCGTTCAGCACGCGTTGCAGGTGGCTGCGGTAGGCTTCCATCGCCTCGCCGCTGATCCGCTGGATTTCCACCAGTTCGTGGTTGACCCGGTCAACGAAGGTGTTGTCCTGGTCGAGCACGTAGGCGAAACCGCCTGTCATGCCAGAGCCGAAGTTATAACCGGTCTTGCCCAGTACGCAGACGAAACCACCGGTCATGTACTCGCAGCAGTGATCGCCGGTGCCTTCCACGACCGTGTGGGCGCCGGAGTTGCGCACGGCGAAACGCTCGCCCGCGGTGCCGGCGGCGAACAACTTGCCGCCCGTGGCGCCGTAGAGGCAGGTGTTGCCGATGATTGCACTGTCCTGGGTCCTATAGAGGCTGCCCTTGGGCGGAACGATGACCAGCTTGCCGCCGGTCATGCCCTTGCCCACGTAGTCGTTCGCATCGCCTTCCAGGTACATGTTCAGGCCGCCGGCGTTCCAGACGCCAAAGCTCTGCCCGGCCGTGCCCTTGAAGCGGAAGGTGACCGGTGCATGGGCCATGCCCTGGTTGCCGTGCTTACGGGCGATTTCGCCGGAGATCCGCGCACCGATGGAGCGGTCGCAGTTGCAGATATCCAGCTCGAATTCGGCACCGCTCAGGTCGTTGATCGCCGCAGCGGCCATGTCGACCATTTTCTCGGCCAGCTCACCCTTGTCGAACGGCGGGTTGCGGTCGACATGACAGAACTGAGGCTTGTCGGCCGGAATCAGATCGCTGCCCAGCAACGGGGTCAGGTCCAGGTGCTGCTGTTTGGCGGTCTGGCCTTCGATCACTTCCAGCAGATCGGTACGGCCGATCAGCTCTTCCAGCGAGCGCACGCCCAGCTTCGCCAGCCACTCACGGGTCTCTTCGGCCACGTAGGTGAAGAAATTCACCACCATGTCGACGGTACCGATGTAGTGGTCCTTGCGCAGCTTGTCGTTCTGGGTCGCCACGCCGGTGGCGCAGTTGTTCAGGTGGCAGATGCGCAGGTATTTGCAGCCCAGGGCGATCATCGGCGCGGTGCCGAAGCCGAAGCTCTCGGCGCCGAGGATGGCGGCCTTGATCACATCCAGGCCAGTTTTCAGGCCACCGTCGGTCTGCACCCGGACCTTGCCGCGCAAGTCGTTGCCGCGCAGGGTCTGGTGGGTTTCCGCCAAGCCCAGTTCCCATGGCGCACCGGCGTACTTGATCGAAGTCAGCGGCGATGCACCGGTGCCGCCGTCATAGCCGGAGATGGTGATCAGGTCGGCATAGGCCTTGGCCACGCCGGCGGCAATGGTGCCGACGCCGGCTTCCGCCACCAGTTTCACCGAGACCAGGGCCTTCGGGTTGACCTGCTTGAGGTCGAAGATCAGTTGCGACAAATCTTCGATCGAGTAGATGTCGTGGTGCGGCGGCGGCGAGATCAGGGTCACACCAGGTACCGCGTAACGCAGCTTGGCGATCAGGCCGTTGACCTTGCCGCCGGGCAGTTGACCGCCTTCGCCGGGCTTGGCGCCCTGGGCAACCTTGATCTGCAGCACTTCGGCGTTGACCAGGTACTCCGGCGTCACACCGAAGCGGCCGGTGGCCACTTGCTTGATTTTCGAACTCTTGATGGTGCCGTAGCGCGCCGGGTCTTCGCCGCCTTCGCCGGAGTTGGAACGCGCACCGAGGCGGTTCATGGCTTCGGCCAGGGCTTCGTGGGCTTCCGGGGACAAGGCGCCCAGGGAAATACCGGCCGAATCGAAGCGCTTGAGCACCGATTCCAGCGGTTCCACTTCATTGATGTCCAGCGGCGTTTCGAGGGTCTTGACCCTGAGCAGGTCGCGGATCATCGACACCGGACGGTTGTCCACCAGCGCGGTGTACTCCTTGAACTTGCTGTAGTCGCCTTGCTGCACGGCGGCTTGCAAGGTGTTGACCACGTCCGGGTTGTAGGCATGGTATTCGCCACCGTGGACGAACTTCAGCAGGCCCCCCTGCTGGATCGGCTTGCGCGGGCTCCAGGCTTCGGCGGCGAGGGCTTTCTGCTCGGCTTCGATGTCGACGAAACGCGCACCCTTGATGCGACTCGGCACACCACGGAAACTCAGTTCGCAGACTTCTTCGGACAGGCCGATGGCCTCGAACAGTTGCGCGCCACGGTACGAGGCGATGGTCGAGATGCCCATCTTCGACAGGATCTTGAGCAGGCCCTTGGTGATGCCCTTGCGGTAGTTCTTGAACACCTCGTAGAGGTCGCCCAGCACTTCTCCGGTACGGATCAGGTCGCCCAGCACTTCGTAGGCCAGGAACGGATAGACCGCCGAGGCGCCGAAACCGATCAGCACCGCAAAGTGATGCGGGTCGCGTGCGGTGGCGGTTTCCACCAGGATGTTGGAGTCGCAGCGCAGGCCTTTTTCGGTCAGGCGATGGTGCACCGCACCGGTGGCCAGCGAGGCGTGGATCGGCAGCTTGCCCGGAGCGATATGACGGTCGGTCAGGACAATCTGGGTACGCCCGGCGCGCGCGGCTTCTTCGGCCTGGTCGGCGACGTTGCGGATCGCCGCTTCCAGGCCGATGTTTTCGTCGTAGTTCAGGTCGATGACCTGACGTTCGAAACCAGGGCGGTCGAGGTTGGTCAGCGAGCGCCACTTGGCCGGGGAAATGACCGGCGAGCTGAGGATCACCCGCGAAGCGTGTTCCGGCGACTCCTGGAAAATGTTGCGCTCGGCACCGAGGCAGATTTCCAGGGACATCACGATCGCTTCGCGCAGCGGGTCGATCGGCGGGTTGGTCACCTGGGCGAACTGCTGGCGGAAATAGTCGTACGGCGTGCGCACGCGCTGGGACAGCACGGCCATCGGCGTGTCATCGCCCATGGAGCCGACCGCTTCGTAGCCCTGCTCACCCAACGGACGCAGCACCTGGTCACGCTCTTCGAACGTCACCTGGTACATCTTCATGTACTGCTTGAGCTGATCGACGTCGTAGAAGGCCGAACCGTGATCGTTGTCTTCCATGGTCGCCTGGATGCGCAGGGCATTCTTGCGCAGCCATTGCTTGTACGGATGACGGGACTTGAGGCGGTTGTCGATGGCGTCGGTGTCGAGGATCTGGCCGGTCTCGGTGTCCACGGCAAATATCTGGCCCGGACCTACGCGGCCCTTGGCGATGACGTCCTGGGGCTGGTAGTTCCAGACACCGATTTCCGACGCCAGGGTGATGAACCCGTTGGTGGTGGTGACCCAGCGCGCCGGGCGCAGGCCGTTACGGTCGAGCAGGCACACGGCGTAGCGGCCGTCGGTCATGACGATACCGGCCGGGCCGTCCCACGGCTCCATGTGCATGGAGTTGTATTCGTAGAAGGCGCGCAGGTCCGGGTCCATGGTCTCGACGTTCTGCCAGGCTGGCGGCACGAGCATGCGCACGCCACGGAACAGGTCGATGCCGCCGGTCACCATCAGCTCGAGCATGTTGTCCATGCTCGAGGAGTCCGAACCGACGCGGTTGACCAGTGGGCCAAGCTCTTCGAGGTCCGGCATCAAATCGTTGGCGAACTTGGTGCGACGGGCCAAGGCCCAGTTGCGGTTGCCGGTGATGGTGTTGATCTCGCCGTTGTGGGCGAGGAAGCGGAATGGCTGGGCGAGCGGCCATTTCGGCAGGGTGTTGGTGGAGAAGCGCTGGTGGAACACGCAGATCGCGGTTTTCAGGCGCTCGTCGCTCAGGTCTGGATAGAAGGCGGTGAGGTCCGCCGGCATCATCAGGCCTTTATAGATGATGGTCTTGTGGGAAAAGCTGCAGATGTAGTGGTCGGTGTCGGCGGCGTTGGCCACGGACGAACGACGACGGGAGCTGAACAGCTTGATCGCCATGTCCTGGTCGCTCAGGCCTTCGCCGGCGATGAACACCTGCTCGATCAACGGCAGGCGCTCAAGGGCCAGGCGGCCAAGGACGCTGGTGTCGATCGGCACTTTGCGCCAGCCGACAAGCTGCAGGCCGGCGGCCAGGATCTCGCGGTTCATGTTTTCGCGAGCCGCTTGCGCCTTTACCGGGTCCTGGTTGAAAAACACCATGCCCACGGCGTACTGCTTGGGCAGGGTCACGCCAAACGTTTCCTGGGCGATGGCACGCAGGAACTCGTCCGGCTTTTGAATCAGCAAGCCACAACCGTCACCGGTCTTGCCGTCGGCGTTGATCCCACCACGGTGGGTCATGCAGGTCAGGGCCTCAATGGCCGTTTGCAAAAGGGTATGGCTGGGCTCGCCCTGCATATGGGCTATCAGGCCAAAACCGCAGTTATCCTTGAATTCATCTGGTTGGTACAGACCTGCTTTCATAGACACTTTCTCACCAGGCTGCCTCTTACCGAGGCAAATTTCTTTTCAATTCAACCAGTTGCATGCCGCGCCGAACGTACGCCAGCTTTGCGGGGGCAAAAGGGAGGTCATTGTACACACCGACACAGAGGCTCACAAATTTGACGACGAACTGTCGCAAATCCATGTCGCATTTGTGAAAGGTTTAAAGCTATATGCTGTGCTAGTCAAAACTTTTTTGGGTTCGACCGCTACGACTCAAACGCTACTGTGACGCAGACACCACAAGGCGCGCGGCCTGAAAGGTCGCCCGCCCTTGCGGAAATGTTGAGGTTGCCGGGAGAGGCGGCCTGGGTAAGGCCGCCGAATCATCAGCGAGTTGCAGCCAGTTCCTGTTGGACGCTGGCGACAGTGCGAGGCCAAGGTTTACCAGCCTGAACCTTCGCTGGCAAGGCCTTGATGGCGGAAACGGCTGCGTCACGGTTGGCAAAGCTGCCATAAGTGATGACGTAAAGTGGCTTGCCGTTAAGCACTTTCTTGAAATAACGGTACTCGCCGCCCTGCTCCTTGACGAAGTTCTGCGCAGCGGTTTCGGAGCTGGTGCCGAGGATCTGCACCACGTAGTTGCCGGGTGCCTGGCCGGCGTACCAGCTACCGCCCGCGGCCTTGGCGGGCGCGGCAGCGGGTTTGGTCGCAGGCGCGGGCGCCGGTTTGGCAACTGGGGCCGGAGCAGGCTTGGCGGTGGCGACCTGGGTAGGCGCAGGGGTCGGCTTGGCGGTCGGCGTCGGTACTGGCGTTGGGGCCGGACCAGCCGGTACGCCCGAGGGAGGCGAGGTGGTGGTCACGGTTGGCGGAGTATCGCTGCTGTCGTCGATCGGCGGCGCTGCGCCGTCGTCGCCCTCGGTGATTCCGCCTGCTGCTTCAGCCAGGGGGCCGCGCATGACCGGTTGCGAGTTGCCGACCAGCGGCAGCGGCATCGGCTGGGTATTACCTGCAAATTCCACCGCCGGGGCGCCGCCGTTGGGTTGCGGCGTGCCCTGACCGAGAGGCAACTGCGCCTGTTCGTTGGCAGGTGCGCCGGTGGTGGGTGCCTTGTTGCGACCCGGCATCAGCCAGGCGGCGGCGACCGCGACCACGACCACGGCGGAAATCGCCAATACGTGTTTCTTCGGCATGTTGAACCCCATACTTGGACGCTTCACCGCTGAGCGGCTGGCGATCATGATTTCGATCAGAGCATCTCGGGCCACCTGGTTGATGTTGCCAGGCCAACCGTCAGAGCTTTCGTGAATCTCAGAGATCTGATCTGCGGTGAAAAGTTCGATACCCCGGCCGGCGCCCTCAAGACGCTGGGCCAGGTATTCACGGGTTTCTTCCTCGGTGTAGGGCGCCAGCTCGATGACGTGGAAGCGCTCTTCCTCAAGGTTCAGCTGGTCCAGTTCGGCGATCAGCGACGACTCCCCGAACAGGAACACATGGGGACGACCTTCCGGTGCACCGGCAGCCAGGGCCAGCAGGGCTTCCAGGGCTGATTCGTCGAGCTGCTCGGCATCGTCCACCAGCAGATAGACTTCCTGCCCCGTCAATGCCAACTGGACGATCTGGTCGAGGATCGCACCGATCTCCGCCTGGGCGACATTCAGTGCCTGGGCGACCTGACGCAACACGCCGGCTGCGTCGCTGGCGCCACGGGCCGATACCACCACGCTTTGCACGGACTGTTTGTTGGTACTGGCCACCAAGGCCTGGCGCAACAACGTCTTGCCACTGCCCTGGGGGCCGGTGACGACCAACAGCAACTGGCTGTAGCGCGCAAGGTGATGCAACTGGCCCAATACCGGCTTGCGCTGGGCTGGAAAGAATTTGAAGCCCGGGACCCGTGGGGCAAAAGGGTCATGACTCAACTGAAAATGGCCGAGGAAAGCCTCGTCGGCATGCAAACTAGTCATCGGAATCTCATTAACCTTTAAGCTGAGCCAGGGCGCGGTAGTCCGCTCCCAGCGTGGCCTGTAGAACCTCTTTCGGATAATCGTCGGTCACTACCGCTTCGCCCATGCGGCGCAGCAGCACCAGACGCAGACGACCGTCGATCACTTTTTTGTCGATTGCCATGTGTTCAAGGAAATCCGCCTCGCTCATCTCCTCGGGCGGAACGACCGGCAGCCCGGCCCGCTGGAACAGGCGGATCCCACGATCGCGCTCCTGCTCGCTGATCCACCCCAGGCGCGCGGACATTTCCAGGGCCATGACCGTGCCCGCGGCAACCGCCTCGCCATGCAACCAGACGCCATAGCCCATGTGGGTTTCGATGGCGTGGCCGAAGGTGTGGCCGAGGTTGAGCGTGGCGCGCACGCCAGATTCGCGCTCATCGGCACCCACCACGGCAGCCTTGGCTGCACAGGAGCGCTCGATGGCATAGGTCAGGGCGGTCTGGTCCAGCGCACGCAGGCGGTCGACATTTTCTTCGAGCCAGCCCAGGAACGGTTCGTCGCAAATCAGACCGTACTTGATGACCTCGGCCAAGCCTGCGGACAATTCACGGGCTGGCAGAGTCTTCAACGTCGCGGTGTCGATCAACACGACGTTGGGCTGGTAGAACGCGCCTACCATGTTCTTGCCCAGCGGATGGTTGATGCCGGTCTTGCCACCCACCGACGAGTCGACCTGGGACAGCAACGTGGTGGGAAGCTGGATGAAATCGACACCGCGCTGATAGCAAGCCGCGGCAAAACCGGCCATGTCGCCGATCACGCCGCCGCCCAGGGCGACCACAGTGGTGCGGCGATCATGCCGTGCAGTCAGCAGACCGTCGAAAATCAGTTGCAGGGTTTCCCAGTTCTTGAAGGCCTCGCCGTCCGGCAACACCACGGAAATGACCGAATAGGCCGACAGGCTGCGAGCCAGGCGTTCCAGATACAAAGGGGCGACGGTTTCGTTGGAGATAATCGCGACTTGCCGCCCGGCGATGTGCGGTGTCAGCAGTTCAGGCTGGTCCAGCAAGCCTTCGCCAATGTGAATCGGGTAGCTGCGCTCGCCCAGGTCGACCTTAAGTGTCTGCATGTGTCCCCACAGTGAAGATGAAATCAGGCGTCCTGCCTGCTATTAACGAAAGTCAACGGTGCCTGCCGTGGCGCCGGTTAACGGCCATCCGCCACGCCCCGGACGAGCCAAGGCGGGACGCCGAGGATAGCGCATTTCGCGCCACGCATTAACGGGGAGGCAGTTGTTGCAGGCGATCGAGGATTTCCAGCACCACCATCCGTGGCGGCCGCTCGTCGGTTTCGATGACCAGGTCGGCGATTTCCCGATACAGCGGGTCACGCAGTTCCAGCAGGTCGCGCAAGGTCTTGGCCGGATCGGCGGTACGCAGCAGCGGCCGGTTGCGATCACGTGAAGTGCGTCCCACCTGCTGCTCGACGGAAGCATGCAGGTAGACCACTCGTCCGCCGGCATGCAACGCCCGACGATTGGCTTCGCGCATCACCGCGCCGCCGCCAGTGGCCAACACCACGCCCTCGAAACCGCACAGCTCGGCGATCATCGCCTGCTCGCGATCCCGGAAACCGGGCTCGCCTTCCTTATCGAAGATCCATGGGATATTGGCGCCCGTGCGCAATTCAATTTCCTTGTCGGAATCTTTGAAAGGCAGGCGCAGCTCTTTGGCCAGCAAACGACCGATGGTGCTTTTTCCAGCCCCCATCGGCCCAACAAGAATCAAATTTCGCACAGAATCAACGACTCACAGCAATCGCCTGGTTGTTCATGATACGCGGAGTGAGAAATACCAGCAGCTCGGATTTTTTCTCCGAAACCACATCACGCCGGAAAAGGCGGCCAAGATACGGCACATCGCCAAGAAATGGCACCTTATCTACAACTTTGCTCTGAGTATTTGAGAAAACGCCGCCAATCACAATGGTCTCGCCATCGTTGACCAGCACCTTGGCGTTGACCTCGTTTTTCTTGATTGGCGGAACCTCCTGCACCTTGTTCAGGTAATCCGGCTCATCCTTGGTGACCTTGACCTCCATGATGATCCGGTTGTCCGGAGTGATCTGCGGCGTGACCTCCAGCGACAACGAGGCTTCCTTGAACGACACCGACGTGGCACCGCTGGAGCTGGCTTCCTGATAGGGAATCTCCGTGCCCTTGAGGATTTTCGCGGTCTCCTTGTCGGAGGTCACCACCTTGGGCTGGGAGACAATTTCCCCATTGCCGGTTTTTTCCATGGCCGTCAGTTCCAGGTCCAGCAGCACGTTGTCGGTGATGAAGGCGATGCCGATCCCGGAGGTGTTGCCTGACGCCCCGAGGTCGACGAACGGCTGGTTAGTGCTGGTACTGCCCGGCGTGCCGATGGTGGTGGAATCGCCCGTGGTGACACCGGAAGAGTTCCAGTTGCCCTTGTTCTGCACCGAGCCTCCCCAGCGCACCCCCAGGCTCTTGTCGTAATCGACGTTGGCCTCGACGATCCGCGCCTCGATCATCACCTGGCGCACCGGGATGTCCAACTGCGCCACGATCCGGCGCAACTCGTCGAGCCGGTCCTGGGTCTGGTAGGCAATGATGTTGTTGGTGCGTTCATCGACCGTGATCGTGCCGCGCTCATCCGCCTTCGCCTCGGCACTGGTGACCGACTGGAAGAGCTTGGCAATGTCGGCCGCCTTGGCATAGTTGACCTGCAACAGCTCGCGTCGCAGCGGTGCCAGATCGGCGATCTGTTTCTGGGATTCCAGTTCCTGGCGTTCGCGTGCGGCAATTTCATCCGCCGGGGCCACCAGCAGCACATTGCCCACCTTGCGCTTGTCGAGCCCCTTGGTCTTGAGTACGAGATCCAGCGCTTGGTCCCACGGCACATTCTGCAGCCGCAAGGTGATGCCACCCTGCACGGTGTCGCTGGCCACCAGGTTCAGGTTGGTGAAGTCGGCGATGAGTTGCAGCACCGAGCGCACTTCGATGTCCTGGAAATTCAGCGATAGCTTCTCGCCGCTGTAGGCGGCGCGGTCGCTGTTGCGTTTCTGCAGGTCTTCGACCGTCATGGGCCGGACACTGACGGTCAGCTTGTTGTCGGTCTGGTAGGTGGAGTAATCGAAGGTGCCGCTGGGTTCGATGCTGATGGTGGCGCGGTCGGAACCGGCGCTGGCATTGACGAACTGCACCGGCGTGGCAAAGTCCTTGACGTCCAGGCGTACCCGCAATGGTTCGGGCAATTGGGTCCTGGGGAAATTGAGGATGATCTTGCCTTCGCGCTCCTGGATGTCCGGGGCAATGGAAGGATCGGACAAGTCGATTACCACGTTACCTTCGCCCTGGGTTCCGCGCTGAAAGTCCACGCCTCGGATCGCCTTGCCGGCCGGCGCAGCGGCCCTGGCAGGCGCGGCGCTGGCAACCGCAGGACGCGGAGCCTGAGCAGCGGCCTGGCGGGCGGCTCCCTTGCCAACCACGACGAACAGGTTGTTGCCTTCGATCCGGGTGTCGTACGGCGCCAGTTGCGTAAGGCCGATGATCAGCCGGGTCCGGTCCCCCGCCTCGACCACGGTGGCACTGCGTGCATTGCCACCGCCAAGATCATGGCTCTTGCTGGCCAACCGATTGGTCACGCCGGGCAGGTCCAAGGCGATACGGGCCGGCTGTTCGGTGGTATAGCCCCGGGGCGGCGGCGGCGGCCCGTCGAAGGTAAGCTTCAACTCGACACGATCCCCCGGCAACGCCGCCACATCCAGCATCTTCAGGCTGGCCGCTTGAACCATCGGCGACAACAGCGCTATCCATAGCGAAATACCGAGGGCTGAAAAAATCCTGTTCATTGTTCGAATTCCACTATGAATGCTCTTTCAAAGTAATGGTCCGTGGTCGCTCCAGCCAAGCGCCTTGGCCATCGGGAACGATTTCGACCACATCGACCTGGGTGGCGCTGATAGCGACGATCCGCCCATCGTTGCGCCCCAGGTAGTCACCGACCTTCAGTCGATGCACCCCGCCCGCACCCCGCAGGAGCGCAAACGAGCCACTGGCGTTGGAGATCGTGCCGACCATTTCAAACTGCTCGATATTGAAGCCCTCCAGGTACTGCTTCGCCCGGTTGGGATCAGGCCTGACATTGCGCGAGCCCTGTTGCCGCTCGGCCTGGTCCATGCGGACCTGCGGGGAAAACGGGCTACGCAGATTGGCGGCGCTGTAGGTGAAGGTTTCGCCAGGCCTGAAGGTCGGCGTGGGCTCGATCTTGCCGGGCGGACGCAGGCGTACTTCGTTCATGTAGGCATCCAGGTCACTGAAACCGTCGTCGCTGTTGCAACCGGCCAGCGCAAGCAGCCCGGCCAGCAGGCCCACGCAATAGACCCGCCTCATGGCAGCGTCTCCTGCTCGTTGTACCGGTAGGTCTTGGCCTGGATGCTCATGCGCAGCTTCGCCCCCGCGCCGGGCTCCACAGGTGCGATTTCGAAATCATGCAGCGTGACGATGCGGGGCAGCCCCGCGACGCCGCTGACGAACGTTGCCAGGTCGTGATAACCGCCCGTCACCGTGATCTGGATGGGCAATTCGATGTAGAACGGCTGGGTGGCCTCCGGCAGCAGCTTGATCTCTTCGAACTCCAGGCCGCTGCCCAGGCCGGTGCGAGTGATGTCCTCCAACAGGCCCGGCACCTCGGTGTCACTGGGCAGTTGGCGCAGCAGCACGCCGAAAGAGGTTTCCATCTGCTTCATCTGTTCGATATAGCGTTCCAGGTTCGCCGCCATGTGGGCCTTGCCGGCAAATTGCGCCTTGAGGGTATTTTCCTCCTCGCGCACCTGCTGCAACTGGCTTTCCAGGTCACTCAAGGCAAAGTTATAGCCCAGCCCCAACACCAGCAATACCAGCAATATTCCGGCCAGCCACTTGATCGGCGCCGGCCAGGAGCCAACGTTATTGGTGTCCAGGTCGCTGAAATCGATCTTGCGCAGCGCGTCCAGCCATTCTCCAGCTTTCATTGGCCATCCTCCGCGTCGGCAGGACGGGTCTGGCGAACCGTCAGTTGGAAAACGCTGGCCTGGTCGGGCTGGCCCGCCGTGGCGGCCTTGACCTCCGTCAGGCTGGGGGCATCGAACAGGTCCGACGAGTCCAGGTTACGCATCAAGTCCGAGACCCGGTTGTTGGACTCCGCGACGCCCTGGATGGAAAGCATGCCCTCTTCCATTTTCACTTCGGTGAAATAAACCCCGTCCGGCAGGGTCCGCGCCAGTTGATCGAAAATCCGCGCACTGACCGGACGGTTGCCCTGCAAGTCCTGGATGATGCGCATGCGTTCCAGCAGTTGCTGTCGACGGGCCTTCAGTTCGCTGATCTGCTGGATGCGCTCATCCAGAATGGCAATCTGATCACGGACGTGGCCGTTGCGCGCGGTCTGATAGTCGATCTCACTGTTCAGGTACTGGACTGCAATCAAGGTCAAGCCCACCGCGCCCACCAGCGCGCCCACCAACGCCAGCAGAAAGCGTTTGCGCCGCTCCTCGCGCAGCTCCTCGCGCCAGGGAAGAAGGTTGATCCGCGCCATCAGTCGAAACTCCTGAGGGCCAACCCGCAGGCGATCATCAGCGCCGAGCGCATCGCTGGCCAGGGCGCCGGCGTTGACCTTGCTACTCAGGGCCATATTGGTAAACGGGTTGGCGACCTGGGTTGGCGTGCCCAGGCACTGCTCGATCAGGCGGTCCAGGCCGGCGACTGACGCAGTGCCTCCCGCCAGCAGGATGTGATCCACCGCGCTGTACTGACCCGAGGCGAAGAAAAACTGCAACGAACGCGAGACCTGCTGCACCAGCGCTTCGCGAAACGGTTGAAGCACCTCGCCGAGATAATCGTCGGGCAAACCGCCCTGCTTTTTCGCCAGGCCGGCCTGCTCTGGCGTCAGGCCATAGCGACGCTGGATTTCCTCGGTAAGCTGACGCCCCCCGAACAACTGCTCACGGGTATAAATGATGCGACCGTTGTGCAACACGCTGAGCGTGGTCATGGTGGCGCCGATGTCGACGACCGCCACGGTCAGTCGCTCCTGGGACGCGGCAAGTTGCGTGGCGAGCAGACCGAAGGCTCGCTCCAGCGCGTAGGCTTCGACATCGACCACGCGAGCCGTCAGCCCGGCGAGCCCCAGCGCCGCCTCGCGGACCTCGACGTTCTCCTTTCGACAAGCCGCCAGCAGCACTTCGACCCGTTCGGTGCTGCGGGGAGAAGCACCCACCACCTCGAAATCGATCGCCACCTCATCCAGCGGATAAGGAATGTATTGGTCGGCCTCGATCTTGAGCTGGTTTTCCATGTCATCTTCCGACAACCCGGCGTCCATCTCGATGGTCTTGGTAATGACCGCCGACCCCGCAACCGCGACCGCCACGTTGCGCAAGGGCGTCCGGGCCTTGTCGAGCACCCGCGACAACGCCATGCCCACCCCTTCGAGCTCGGCGATATTCTTCTCGATCACTGCGTTGGCCGGCAGCGGTTCGACCGCATAGGACTCGACGCGGTATCGGTCGCCCTGGCGGCTCAACTCGAGCAGCTTGACCGATGTTGAACTGATGTCGATGCCCAAAAGCCCGTGGGCTTTTTTATTGAAGAGTCGCAGCACTACCAATTCCCTATGACTATCCGTGAGTTACGGACTCTCTAATATGCGTTGCGTTCAATCCCCCCGGTCCGACGGACGTCCGGATGGCGTTCCCGACGAAAAAAAATGCTTATAATGCCCAGCGTTTTTTTTCGCTTTGTTGCTGGCACGGGTCCTTCGCTGCACCTGGCGCCTTTTTCATTCTTTGCCTGGATATCCAAAAGCCTTGATTCGTCTGCTGAAATTTTTCGGATGGTCCATCGTCGCCGTTTTCTGCGGACTGCTCCTGGGTCTGAGCGGTGCGTTTCTTTACCTTAGTCCGGGATTGCCGTCCGTGGAGGCGCTGAGAAGTATTCAGTTGCAGATTCCTTTGCGGGTGTACAGCAGCGACAACAAGTTGATCGCCGAATTTGGCGAAATGCGCCGCACACCGATCCGTTTCGCCGACATTCCGCCCAATTTCATCAATGCGTTACTAAGTGCTGAAGACGACAACTTCGCCAACCACTATGGCGTCGATCCGGGCAGCCTGATGCGCGCCGCCAGCCAGCTGGTCAAGAGTGGCCACATCCAGTCCGGCGGCAGTACCATCACCATGCAGGTCGCCAAGAATTTCTTCCTGACCAGCGAACGCAGCTTTTCGCGCAAGACCACCGAGATTCTCCTGGCCCTGCAGATCGAGCGGCAGTTGACCAAGGACGAGATCCTTGAGCTGTACGTGAACAAGATCTACCTGGGCAACCGCGCCTATGGCATCGAGGCCGCAGCGCAGGTGTATTACGGCAAGTCGATCCGCGACGTGAGCCTGGCGCAGATGGCAATGATCGCCGGCCTGCCCAAGGCACCGTCGCGCTTCAATCCGCTGGCCAACCCGGCGCGCAGCAAGGAACGTCGCGACTGGATCCTGGGGCGCATGTACAAGCTCGGCAAGATCAGCGAAGCCGACTACACCGCCGCGATCAACGAGCCTTTGAACGCCAGCTATCACGTACCGACGCCGGAAGTGAACGCCCCCTACATCGCCGAGATGGCCCGGGCCGAAATGGTCGGGCGCTATGGCAGCGACGCCTATACCGAAGGTTTCCGCGTCACCACCACGGTGCCGAGCAATCTGCAGGAAATGGCCAACACTGCACTGCATGAAGGCTTGATGACGTATGACCAGCGCCACGGCTACCGTGGCCCCGAGTCGCGCCTGCCAGGCAAGACCAAGGAGGCCTGGGCCCTGGAGCTGACCAAGCAGCGCACCATCAGCAGCCTGGAACCGGCAATCGTCACCCAGGTGGAAAAGGACGGCATCAAGGTACTGACGCGCAATGGCGAGTCGGAAGAGCACGTGGCCTGGGAAACCATGAAATGGGCCCGTCCGTTCCTCAACACCAACAGCATGGGCGCCAATCCACGCCAGCCTTCGGATGTGGCGCAGGTCGGCGACCTGATCCGGGTGCAACGCCAGCCGGACAACTCGCTCAAGTTCAGCCAGATCCCGGCCGCCCAGGGCGCGCTGGTATCCCTCGACCCTCAGGACGGCGCGATCCGCTCACTGGTGGGCGGCTTCGCTTTCGAGCAGAGTAATTACAACCGCGCCTTGCAGGCCAAGCGCCAGCCGGGCTCGAGCTTCAAGCCGTTCGTCTACAGTGCTGCGCTGGATAACGGCTACACCGCCGCCAGCCTGGTCAACGATGCGCCGATCGTGTTTGTCGACGAATACCTGGACAAGGTCTGGCGGCCGAAAAACGACACCAATACCTTCCTCGGCCCGATTCGCCTGCGCGAGGCGCTGTACAAGTCCCGCAATCTGGTGTCGATCCGCCTGTTGCAGGCCCTGGGCGTGGATCGCACCATCGACTACATCAGCAAGTTCGGCTTCAACAAGCAGGACCTGCCGCGCAACCTGTCCCTGGCCCTGGGCACCGCGACCCTGACGCCGATGGAAATCGCCACGGGCTGGAGCACATTCGCCAACGGCGGATACAAGATCACCCCGTACATCATCGACAAGATCGAAAGCCGCAATGGCGAGACGCTGTTTGTCGCCAACCCGCCGCGAGTGCCTACGGGCGAGCAGGCCAGCGACGGCGTCGCCGCGCCGGCCACCGAGACCTTCACGGTCAATGCAACGCCAGGCGAAGCCACCACGGCCCCAGGCCTGCCGCAAGCACCCGCCGTCGCTGAACGCATTGTCGATGGCCGCACCACCTACATCCTCAACAGCATGCTCCAGGACGTGATCAAGCTCGGTACCGGCCGCCGCGCCCTGGCGTTGGGTCGCACTGACCTGGCGGGCAAGACCGGCACCACCAACGAATCCAAGGACGCCTGGTTCTCCGGCTACAACGCCGATTACGTGACCACCGTCTGGACCGGTTTCGACCAGCCAGAAAGCCTGGGTCGCCGCGAGTTCGGCGGCACCGTGGCGCTGCCGATCTGGATGAGCTACATGGGCGCCGCCCTGAAGGACAAGCCGCCGCACACCCAACCTGAACCGGAAGGCATCCTCAGCCTGCGGGTCGACCCGGTCAGCGGCCGCGCCGCCACGCCAGGCACGCCAGGCGCGTACTTCGAACTGTTCAAGAGCGAAGACACCCCGCCTTCGGTCAACGAGTTGGGCAACGGTGTAGCGCCGGGCAGCCCGCTACCGGCGGACGAAGCGGCGCCGATCGATCTGTTCTGACCGACCCCTTCCAAAAAGCCCCGCCTTCGAGAGAAGCGCGGGGCTTTTTTATGCCGTGCGGATTCTGTGGCGAGGGGATTTATCCCCGCTGGGCTGCGCAGCAGCCCCAAATCCAGACTGCGCGGAACAATAGTTGAACCGCGCAAACCAAATTACGACTGCTACGCAGCCGAGCGGGGATAAATCCCCTCGCCACAGATTTTCGACTTGCCCAGCAAAGGGTTTCCACCCATACAACCCAGCCACAAAAAAGCCCCGACTCACACGAGCCGGGGCTTTTTGTTGAAGCGCTACAACAGCTTAGCCGTTGAACACGTCATCCACGCTCTTGAGCGGGTAGTTCTTCGGGTACGGCAGGGTTGCAACACCCGTCTCGATGGCGGCCTTGGCCACGGCGTCGGAGATCAGGGTGATCAGGCGGGCGTCCATTGGTTTCGGGATGATGTACTCACGACCGAATTCCAACTTGATGCCGCCGTAGGCGTCGCACACTTCCTGCGGTACCGGCAGCTTGGCCAGTTCACGCAGGGCGTTGGCGGCAGCGACTTTCATTTCTTCGTTGATGCGCTTGGCGCGAACGTCCAGGGCACCACGGAAGATGAACGGGAAGCCCAGTACGTTGTTGACCTGGTTCGGGTAGTCCGAACGGCCGGTGGCCATGATCACGTCGTTGCGGGTAGCGTGAGCCAGCTCCGGGGAGATTTCCGGATCAGGGTTCGAGCAGGCGAACACGATCGGGTTCGGCGCCATGCGCAGCAGGTTTTCCGCGCTCAGCAGGTTCGGGCCCGACAGGCCAACGAACACGTCGGCGCCGTCCAGCGCGTCCGCCAGGGAGCGCTTGTCGGTCGCGTGGGCGAACACGGCCTTGTACTGGTTCAGGTCGTCACGGCCGGAGTGGATCACGCCGGTACGGTCAACCATGAAGATGTTTTCGATCTTGGCGCCCATGCTCACCAGCAACTTCATGCAGGAGATGGCCGCAGCGCCGGCGCCCAGGCAGACGATCTTGGCTTCCGGCAGGGTTTTGCCAGCGATTTCCAGGGCGTTGATCATGCCGGCCGCGGTTACGATCGCGGTACCGTGCTGGTCATCGTGGAAAACCGGGATGTCGCACTGTTCGATCAGGGCGCGCTCGATCTCGAAGCACTCTGGTGCCTTGATGTCTTCCAGGTTGATGCCGCCGAAAGTGATGGAGATGCGCTTGACGGTGTCGATGAAGGCTTGCGGGCTTTCGGAGTCGACTTCGATGTCGAACACGTCGATGCCGGCGAAACGCTTGAACAGAACGCCCTTGCCTTCCATGACCGGCTTGGAAGCCAGTGGGCCGAGGTTACCCAGGCCGAGAATCGCGGTGCCATCGGAAATGACTGCAACCAGGTTGCCCTTGCCGGTGTACTTGTAGGCCAGTTCAGGGTCGCGAGCAATTTCGCGGACTGGTTCGGCTACGCCGGGGCTGTAGGCCAGCGACAGATCGCGGGCAGTAGCGGTGGCCTTGGTGAGCTCGACACTCAGCTTACCCGGACGAGGATTAGCGTGATATTCGAGAGCGGCAGTTTTCAGATCAGACATGTGGGCATTCCGCTTTTTACTGTGTTGGACAGACGGACCGCCGAGGATACGCGCCTCGCAAAGTCCCTACAAGACTGACCAGTCACTCCTGTCAAGCGCCCTGCCCTACGACTTTGGGCCAAGAGCAGCGAAATACAAGGGCTTGATGCATACAATCGACAGCATAAATGTCTACAATTTTTCTCTCAGGGGAGCGCCTGCAACATCGCCGGGGCGGTCACCGGCAGCATCCATCGCGCCTGCCCGGGCTTTGGCGCCCCGCGCCGGGAGCGATCGACGACCCAACCGCGCGCCTCGATTGTCCGGCCTTCCAGGCGCTTGAGCATCGAAGCGTCAAAGTTACGCTGCAAATCGGGAGCGATGTGCAAGACAACCGCCCCCTGCATTTCCATCCAGATGCCGCCGCGATTGCGCTGCACGCTGTCTACACGACCGCGGACCAATGCAAAGCCGGCCGCGTCGATTTGCTCCGCTCGCGTGACGGGAGACTTTTTCCATATACCGAGCCCGGCCTGTCGCGCCTGGCGTTCCGCCGCCTGTTGGCACTGGACCAGATCGACATTGGGCGCGACGGCCACCAAGAAGCCCAGCCCCTCGGCAATCAGTTGTTCTTCCAGGTTGCGGCCCTGACGGTCATAGACGTGGGCGAGCGTGCGTCCGTAGTTGTCCTGATCATCTTCACCGGGCGATACCTTGACCCGGCCGGCACTGGCAGCCACCAGCGCCTCGAGTCGCTGACGCGCCGCCACGGCGAACGGTTCGTCAGCACGCCCGCGCTTGCCCAGCTCCGGGCTGTTGAGACCGATCATGCGGATACGACGGCCGTCCTGGAGATACAACGTGTCGCCATCCACCACCCGCTGCACCGCCACTTCAGGCAGCTTGCCCGGCAGGGGGCAGGACGCCTGGGCACCACAGAACCAAATCGCAGGCACAAAAAAGGCGCCCACTAGGGACGCCTTCTTCATTAGCCTGGAATAGCCGGAACGACTTTCCAAGATAATCAGCCTTAGGCTTTCTTCGCGCCGAAAGCACCGAAACGATCGGCGAACTTCTGAACGCGGCCGCCGGTATCCAGAGTCTTTTGCTTACCGGTGTAGAACGGGTGGCATTCGTTGCAAACGTCGATCGCCAGGGCTTTGCCGTAGGTCGAACGGGTTTCGAACTTGTTGCCGCAGCTGCAGGTTACGGCCACAACTGGATAGTCTGGATGGATATCGGTTTTCATGGTGTTTTCCTCAGGCTAGCGTGCCGCCACCCAACACTATTGTTGAATACCGCACGTAATTAGGCCGCGGATTCTACCAGACATCGTCATTCGCGCAAGCTATGCCTTGTACCAACCGTCTGCTAGGCTCGCGCCCTCAAGCACAATCCCTGTGGGAGCGAGCTTGCTCGCGATAGCGGCGATTCAGTCAGCATCAATGTGACAGAACTGACGCCATCGCGAGCAAGCTCGCTCCCACATTGAATAGCGCTCAGCCTTGCGAACTTGTTTGCCTACCGAGATCCCCCGCGTGCCCGACGCCATCCTGCGCCTCGCCCTGCCCTCGCCCCTGCGCCGCCTGTTCGACTACCGCGCTCCGGCCGGGGTCCTGCGCGCCCAGTTGCAGCCGGGCATGCGCCTGCGGGTGCCGTTCGGCCGGCGGGAAATGATCGGGATCCTGGTGGAAGTCACCGACCACAGCGAAGTGCCGGTGGATAAACTCAAGCCAGCCCTGGCCCTGCTCGATGCCACGCCGCCGCTGCCGGCGTCGCTGTTCAAGTTGTGCCTGTGGACCGCCCAGTATTATCAGCACAGCCTGGGCGACACCCTGAGTTGGGCCCTGCCGGTGCTGTTGCGCCAGGGCGAACCGGCCGAGGCACGCCAGGAGCGGTTCTGGTCGGTGGCACCAGGCGCCTCACTGGACGACCCGCGTATCGCCCGCGCACCGCGCCAGCGCGAAGCCCTGGCGACCTTGGCCCAACACCCCCACGGCGTGGCCCACCAGTTATTGAGCAAACTGATGCTCAGCAAGGACAGCCTCGACCTGCTACTGGCCAAGGACCTGGTCCAGGTCGAGGTTCGTCGTCATTTACCAGGCGCGCGCCATGAACACTGGCTGGCCCAACCGGAACTGCCGCTCAACGCCGAACAATGGGCCGCTTGCGAGGCGATTCGCGCAGGTTTCGACAGCTATCACGCATTCTTGTTGGCGGGTGTCACCGGCAGCGGCAAGACCGAGGTCTACCTGCAGCTGATCCGCCAGACCCTGGAAGCCGGCAAGCAGGCCCTGGTACTGATTCCGGAAATTAACCTCGGCCCACAAACACTGGCGCGCTTCGAACAGCGCTTCAATGCACGGATCGCCCTGGTGCACTCGGCGGTCAACGACCGCGAACGCCTGGAAGCCTGGCTCGCCGCCCGGGACGGCGAGGCCGATATCATCATCGGCACCCGCTCGGCGCTGTTCACGCCGATGAAAAACCCCGGCCTGATCATCATCGACGAAGAGCACGACGGTTCCTATAAACAGCAGGAAGGCCTGCGCTACCACGCCCGCGACCTGGCGCTGGTGCGGGCCCGACAAGAGAACATTCCCATCGTCCTTGGCTCGGCCACACCTTCCCTGGAAAGCCTGCACAACGCCTACACCGGTCGCTACGGCCTGCTGCGCCTCAACGAACGGGCCGGCGGCGCCAAGCAGCCACGCTTCCTGCGCCTGGATGTGAAAAGTCGTCCGCTGGACAGCGGCATCTCCGGACCGATGCAGCAAGCCATCGGCCAGACCCTGGCCGCCGGGCAACAGGTGCTGGTCTTTCTCAATCGCCGGGGATTTGCCCCGACCTTGCTGTGCCATGATTGCGGCTGGATGTCCGGTTGCGAACGCTGCGACGCGCGGATGACCGTGCATCAGCGTTACGGCGAGCTGCGTTGTCACCATTGCGGGCACTCCGAACGCGTGCCGAGGAACTGCCCGCAGTGCGGGAAAGTGGACTTGCGTCCGGTGGGCGCCGGCACCGAGCGCGCCGAAGAACGGCTGGGGATCTTGTTTCCCGACTATCCCGTGCTACGCGTGGATCGCGACAGCACCTCGCGAAAAGATGCGATGAACAATCTGTTCGCCACCATCCAGAAGGGTCAGCCGTGCATCCTGGTGGGCACGCAAATGCTCGCCAAGGGGCATCACTTCCCCCGGGTCACGCTGGTGTCGATCCTGGATGCCGACGGCGGGCTGTTCTCCGGTGATTTCCGGGCCAGCGAGCGCATGGCGCAGCTGATCGTCCAGGTCGCAGGCCGCGCCGGACGCGCCGAGGAACCGGGCAAAGTGATCATCCAGACTCACCTGGCGGATCATCCGCTGCTGATACAACTGACCGAGCAGGGCTATTTCGCCTTTGCCGAACAGGCGCTGAGCGAACGCCGTGGCGCCGGGTTGCCGCCATTTGCGCACTTGGCGCTGTTGCGCGCCGAGGCTCATAAACCGGGGCAGGCGGAAGGTTTCCTGGACGAAGCGTGCAGTGAGGCGGAACGGCTGCTGGCGGAGCAGAACCTCACCGGCATCGAACTATTGGGCCCGGTTCCGGCTCCGATGGAGCGGCGGGCCGGGCGTTATCGCGCGCAGCTTCTGTTGCAAGCCAATGCCCGGGCGCCGTTGCATCGGCTGCTGAGTGCATGGCTGCTGGCGCTGGAACAGATGCCCAGCGGGCGGGCGGTGCGCTGGTCGCTGGATGTGGATCCGGTGGATTTGTATTAATGGATCGCTAATCTAGCCCTTGTGGGAGCGAGCTTGCTCGCGATGGCGGCGGGTCAGCTTGCATGAATATTGAATGCCAGACCGCTATCGCGAGCAAGCTCGCTCCCACAGGGGATCGCGTACATCCGGGCCACCCAGAATAATCACCACACACCCCCAACCAACCCGCTACAGTTGGCAAGCTCGCCCGCGCCACGGATAATGCCCAGTTTTTCCACCAGCGCATCGAAGCGCCGCCGCGCCTGCGGTTGAAAGAGAAGACCATGAAAGACACCATTCGCCAGCTCATCCAGCAAGCCATCACCCAACTCGTCGCTGAAGGTGTGCTGCCAGAAGGCCTGTCGCCGGCGATTCAGGTCGAGAACACCCGCGACAAGACCCACGGCGACTTCGCCAGCAACATCGCGATGATGCTCGCCAAGCCGGCTGGCATGAAGCCTCGCGATCTGGCGGAAAAAATCATCGCCGCGCTGCCGGCCGACGAAAACGTCAGCAAGGCTGACATCGCCGGCCCCGGGTTCATCAACTTCTTCCAGAACACCCAGGCCCTGGCCTCGCGCCTCGACGCGGCCTTGGCCGACGCGCGCCTCGGCGTGCGCAAGGCCGGCCCGTTGCAGCGTACCGTGGTCGACCTCTCGGCCCCCAACCTCGCCAAGGAAATGCACGTCGGCCACCTGCGCTCGACCATCATTGGCGACGGCGTGGCCCGCGTGCTGGAGTTTCTCGGCGACACCGTGATCCGCCAGAACCACGTCGGTGACTGGGGCACCCAGTTCGGCATGCTGATGGCCTACCTGCAGGAAAACCCCATCACCAGCGACGAGCTGTCGGACCTGGAAAATTTCTACCGCGCCGCCAAGCAACGTTTCGACGAGTCGCCCGAATTCGCCGACCGCGCCCGCGGCCTGGTGGTCAAGCTGCAAGCCGGCGACACCGAGTGCCTGGCGCTGTGGACCAAGTTCAAGGACATCTCCCTGTCCCACTGCCAGAAAATCTACGAGCTGCTGAACGTCAAGCTGACCATGGCCGACGTGATGGGCGAAAGCGCCTACAACGATGACCTGGTCAACGTGGTCAACGACCTCCGCGCCAAGGGCATGCTGGTGGAAAGCAACGGCGCCCAGTGCGTGTTCCTCGACCAGTTCAAGACCGCCGATGGCGAGCCGCTGCCGGTGATCATCGTCAAGGCCGATGGCGGCTACCTCTACGCCACCACCGACCTGGCGGCCGTGCGCTACCGCAACCGTGTGCTCAAGGCTGATCGGGTGCTGTATTTCGTCGACCAGCGCCAGGCCCTGCACTTCCAGCAGGTGTTCGAAGTGGCCCGGCTGGCCGGCTTCGTGACCCACCCGATGGAAATGGAACACATGGGCTTCGGTACCATGAACGGCGCTGATGGCCGTCCGTTCAAGACCCGCGACGGTGGCACCGTAAAACTGATCGACCTGCTGACCGAAGCCCAGGACCGCGCCTACAGCCTGGTCAAGGGCAAGAACCCGGACCTGGCCGAAGACGAGCTGCGCAACATCGCCAAGGTCGTCGGTATCGACGCGGTGAAGTACGCCGACTTGTCGAAGCACCGCACCAGCGACTACAGCTTCAACTTCGACCTGATGCTCAACTTCGAAGGCAACACCGCGCCGTACCTGCTGTATGCCTACACCCGAGTGGCGGGGGTGTTCCGCAAGCTCGGCAAGGACTTCGACGAAGTGGAAGGCCAGATCGTCCTCGAGGCCGCCCACGAGCAGGAATTGGCAGCCAGGCTCGCTCAGTTCGGTGAAGTACTGAACAACGTCGCCGACAAGGGCACGCCGCATACCTTGTGCGCGTACCTGTACGACGTCGCCGGCCTGTTCTCCAGCTTCTACGAAAACTGTCCGATCCTCAGCGCCGAGACACCGGCACAGATGCAGAGCCGCCTGCGCCTCGCCGCACTGACCGGACGCACGCTCAAGCAAGGCCTGGAACTGCTGGGCCTGGAAACGCTGGAGCGCATGTAAGTTGGCCGCCAAGAAAAAACCCGCCCCCAAACGCGGCGCCAGTCGTTACCAGCCCCCGGCGAAAAAGCCGATCCCGGGCTGGTTGTGGATGGCCATCGGCCTGACGGTCGGCGCTTTCATTGTCTTCTTGATGAAGCTGGAGCCGGGCCAGGGCGATGACGTCAAGCGCGTCCGGCAAGAGCAGCAGAAAGCCACGCGGATCGCCGAGGCCAACAAGACGCCGCCGAGCCCGACGCAGCCAGTGAAGCCGAAGTACGACTTCTATACCTTGCTGCCGGAATCGGAAGTCATCGTGCCGCCTGACGCCGTGCCGGAGAAAACCCTGCCGACGCCGCAAGTGCCCCAGGTGCCGACCACACCAGTGACCCCGGCCGAAGCGGCAAAGATCGACACCGCCCGCGCCCAGGCGGCCTTGGCCGGCATCACGCCGCCACCCGCGCCGCCGGTGCAGAAAGCAGCGCCAGTGACGAAGTTCTTCCTGCAGGCCGGTTCGTTCCGCAAGGAAGCTGACGCCGACAAGGTGCGAGCGCAGATCATCCTGCTGGGCCAATCGGTGTCGGTGGAATCCGGGACGGTGAAGGACGAGACCTGGTATCGGGTGCTGGTCGGACCGTTCAGCAATCGGGAAGAACTGACCAAGGCCCAGAAACAACTGGCCGGCAGCGGTTTCAGCAACCTGTTGTTACAACAACGCCAAAGCCGCTGAAGGCAGGCGACCGCGATCCTGTGGCGAGGGGATTTATCCCCGCTGGGTCGCGCAGCGACCCCAACAGCAGTGGACCTGGTGAGTCTGATGCACCGCGTTCTCTGATTTTAGGGCTGCTTCGCAGCCCAGCGGGGATAAATCCCCTCGCCACAGGGTCGCGGAACAATCACAGCGCACCACTCATCCCCTCCCCCACCCCACAGTTGAAAAACCCCACGCCACCCCCAATATGAGTTCCATCCGGGCATTTTCGCCCCGCTGCGTGGAGACTCTTCCCTTGACCACCATCGTTTCAGTCCGCCGTCACGGCAAAGTCGTCATGGGCGGCGACGGCCAGGTTTCACTGGGCAACACCGTGATGAAAGGCAACGCGAAGAAAGTCCGCCGCCTGTACCACGGCCAGGTCATCGCCGGTTTCGCCGGGGCAACCGCCGACGCCTTCACCCTGTTCGAGCGTTTCGAAGGCCAGCTTGAGAAACACCAGGGCCATTTGGTTCGTGCCGCCGTCGAACTGGCGAAGGAATGGCGTACCGACCGCTCCCTGAGCCGCCTCGAAGCCATGCTCGCAGTCGCCAACAAGGACGCCTCGCTGATCATCACCGGCAACGGTGACGTCGTTGAGCCCGAAGACGGCCTGATCGCCATGGGCTCCGGTGGCGCCTACGCCCAGGCCGCCGCCAGCGCCCTGCTGAAGAAAACCGATCTGTCGGCCCGCGAAATCGTCGAGACAGCCCTGGGCATTGCCGGCGACATCTGCGTCTTCACCAACCACACCCAGACCATTGAGGAGCAGGACCTCGCGGAGTAAGCCCGTCCAGGCCCAGACTCCCGCTTGAGGACCGCCAAATACTATGTCCATGACTCCCCGCGAAATCGTCCACGAACTCAATCGCCATATCATCGGCCAGGACGATGCCAAGCGCGCCGTCGCCATTGCCCTGCGTAACCGCTGGCGCCGGATGCAGTTGCCTGAAGAACTGCGCGTCGAAGTGACGCCCAAGAACATCCTGATGATCGGCCCGACCGGTGTCGGCAAGACCGAGATTGCCCGTCGCCTGGCCAAGCTCGCCAACGCGCCGTTCATCAAGGTCGAAGCCACCAAGTTCACCGAAGTCGGCTATGTGGGCCGCGACGTCGAGTCGATCATTCGTGATCTCGCCGACGCCGCCATCAAGCTGCTGCGCGAACAGGAAATCACCAAGGTTCGCCATCGCGCCGAAGACGCCGCCGAGGAACGCATCCTCGATGCGCTCCTGCCGCCAGCGCGCATGGGTTTCAACGCGGACTCCGCCGCGACCCAGGATTCCAACACCCGCCAACTGTTCCGCAAGCGCCTGCGTGAAGGTCAGTTGGACGACAAGGAAATCGAGATCGAAGTGGCCGAGATGGCTGGCGTCGACATTTCCGCGCCGCCGGGCATGGAAGAAATGACCAACCAGTTGCAGAGCCTGTTCGCCAACATGGGCAAGGGCAAGAAGAAAAACCGCAAGCTCAAGGTCAAGGAAGCCCTGAAGCTGGTGCGCGATGAAGAGGCGAGTCGCCTGGTCAACGAAGAAGAGTTGAAGGCCAAGGCGCTGGAGGCGGTCGAGCAACATGGCATCGTGTTCATCGACGAGATCGACAAGGTTGCCAAGCGCGGCAATGTCGGCGGCGCCGATGTGTCCCGCGAAGGCGTGCAACGCGACCTGCTGCCACTGATCGAAGGCTGCACCGTCAACACCAAGCTGGGCATGGTCAAGACCGACCATATCCTGTTCATCGCTTCCGGCGCGTTCCACCTGAGCAAGCCAAGCGACTTGGTGCCGGAGCTGCAAGGCCGCCTGCCGATCCGTGTCGAGCTCAAGGCGCTGTCGCCGGAAGATTTCGAACGCATCCTGAGCGAGCCCCATGCGTCGCTGACCGAGCAATACTGCGCGCTGCTCAAGACCGAAGGCCTGAACATCGAGTTCACGCCCGAAGGCATCAAGCGCCTGGCGCAGATTGCCTGGCAGGTCAACGAGAAGACCGAGAACATCGGTGCCCGTCGCCTGCACACGCTGCTTGAGCGTTTGCTGGAGGAGGTCTCGTTCAGCGCCGAGCGACCTGGCCAGCGCCCACGACGAAGCGCCGATCCGCATCGACGCCGAGTACGTCAACAGCCACCTGGGCGAACTGGCGGAGAACGAAGACCTGTCGCGGTATATCCTGTAAACGACACCCAGTGTGAGCGAGCTCTTGTGGCGAGGGGATTTATCCCCGCTGGGCTGCGAAGCAGCCCTAAAGCCTGCCACCGTGGTGTATTAAGTTGATGTGATCAGCTTTTCAGGGGGCTGCTATGCAGCCCAACGGGGATAAATCCCCTCGCCACAGGCCTCACGAGACTGACGATCCCATGACCAAATTCCCCACCGCCATCAATCTGCACAAAGCCTCCAAGACCCTGACGCTCAAATACGCGCCAGACGAGGAGTACCACCTGCCTGCGGAATTCCTGCGGGTGCACTCGCCTTCCGCCGAGGTCCAGGGCCACGGCAAGCCCATCCTGCAATACGGCAAGCTCGGCGTCGGCCTGACCAAGGTTGAACCCGCCGGCCAGTACGCACTGAAATTGACCTTCGACGACGGCCATGACAGCGGATTGTTCACCTGGGACTACCTGTACCAGTTGGCGGTACGCCAGGAAGACCTGTGGAACGATTATCTCGCCGAACTCAAGGCCGCCGGAAAAACCCGCGACCCGAACGAGTCCGTCGTCAAGCTGATGCTCTAGCTCAAGGGCTGGCGCTTTAGGGCGAATTTTCTAGACTCATCTGCTTGAATGCCCGCGCAGCAACGTCAATGACTGGCCTGCTTGCGAAAAAAATTAAACTCGGGTAACCAATGGAGCTGGCAAGTTCCCTGCAAAGGAACCGGCGAGTTCCTGGCACACGTTTCCTCATTGCCCTCGATGCGGAATTTATGGTCACCCGAGCAGCGTACCTGGTATTGCCTTGCGGCTTCACGGCACGGTCCCGGTACTCGTCTGAAGGACAATGGAGCGTCGTAGATGAGCAACAAGAACAACGATGAGTTGAAGTACCAAGCCTCGGAAAACACCCTCGGCTTGAATCCCGTCGTCGGCTTGCGCAGGAAAGACCTGCTGGCCTCTGCCCGGATGGTGCTGACCCAGACCATCAAACAACCGCTGCACAGCGTCAAGCACGTGGCGCACTTCGGCGCCGAACTCAGGAAAGTCCTGTTCGGCAAATCGGAGTTGCAGCCTTCCAGCGATGATCGACGCTTTGCCGATCCGGCCTGGAGCCAGAACCCGCTCTATCGACGTTATCTGCAAACCTACCTGGCGTGGCGCAAGGAGCTGCACGACTGGATCGACGACAGCAGCCTCTCGCCCCAGGACATCAGTCGTGGGCATTTCGTGATCAACCTGATGACCGAAGCCATGGCGCCGACCAACTCGGCGGCCAACCCGGCGGCGGTCAAGCGCTTCTTCGAAACCGGTGGCAAGAGCCTGCTCGATGGCCTGTCCCACCTGGCCAAGGACCTGGTGCACAACGGCGGGATGCCGAGCCAAGTGGACATGGGCGCATTCGAAGTCGGCAAGAGCCTGGGCGTGACGGAAGGCGCCGTGGTCTTTCGCAACGATGTGCTGGAATTGATCCAGTACCGCCCCATCACCGAACAAGTGCATGAGCGACCGCTGCTGGTGGTCCCGCCACAGATCAACAAGTTCTACGTATTCGACCTGAGCCCGGACAAGAGCCTGGCGCGCTTCTGCCTGCGCAGCAATGTGCAGACGTTCATCGTCAGTTGGCGCAACCCCACCAAGGCGCAACGCGAATGGGGCCTGTCGACCTATATCGACGCGCTCAAGGAAGCGGTGGACGTGGTCACGGCCATCACCGGCAGCAAGGACGTCAATATGTTGGGCGCCTGCTCGGGTGGCATTACCTGCACCGCGCTGCTCGGCCATTACGCCGCGCTGGGCGAGAAGAAGGTCAATGCCCTGACGTTGCTGGTGAGCGTGCTGGACACCACCCTGGACACCGACGTGGCCCTGTTCGTCGATGAACAGACCCTGGAAGCGGCCAAGCGCCATTCCTACCAGGCCGGCGTGCTGGAAGGCCGCGACATGGCCAAGGTCTTCGCCTGGATGCGTCCCAATGACCTGATCTGGAATTACTGGGTCAACAATTACCTGCTGGGCAACGAACCACCGGTATTCGACATCCTGTTCTGGAACAACGACACGACGCGGCTGCCGGCGGCGTTCCATGGCGACCTCATCGAGATGTTCAAGAACAACCCGCTGATCCGGCCCAACGCGCTGGAAGTGTGCGGCACGCCGATCGATCTCAAGCAGGTGACTGCCGACATCTTTTCCCTGGCCGGTACCAACGACCACATCACGCCGTGGAAATCCTGCTACAAGTCGGCGCAGTTGTTTGGCGGCAAGGTGGAGTTCGTGCTGTCGAGCAGCGGGCACATCCAGAGCATCCTCAACCCGCCAGGCAACCCCAAGTCGCGCTACATGACCAGCGAGGACATGCCGGCCAAGGCCGAGGACTGGATGGAGAACTCCACCAAGCACACCGACTCCTGGTGGCTGCACTGGCAGGCTTGGCAGGCCGAGCGCTCGGGCAAGCTGAAAAAGGCACCGACTGTGCTGGGCAACAAGACCTACGTGGCCGGTGAAGCGGCGCCGGGTACGTATGTGCATGAGCGGTGACTGATACAACTGGTCTGGTATTGGGAAGGGATGCTCACGAAAGCGCCCAGGCAGCCGACATCAACAGTGGATGCAAGGCCGTCTTCGCGAGCAAGCCCGCTCCCACAGGGACCCGCATTTCAACGTGGGAGCGGGCTTGCTCGCGAAGGCTGCGACTCGGTCTCACAGACCGAACACTGGTAACCCGAGACATGACCCACAGGGCTTGAAGCATGCCGCAACCGTACATCTTCCGTACCGTCGACCTGGATGGCCAGACCTTGCGCACCGCGGTACGTCCCGGCAAGCCTCACTTGACGCCGCTGCTGATCTTCAATGGCATCGGCGCCAACCTGGAACTGGTATTTCCCTTCATCGAAGCCCTGGATCCGGACCTGGAAGTGATTGCCTTCGACGTGCCCGGGGTCGGTGGTTCGTCGACACCGAACCGGCCCTATCGCTTTCCTGGCCTGGCCAAGCTCACCGCGCGGATGCTCGATTACCTGGACTATGGCCAGGTGAACGTGATCGGCGTGTCCTGGGGCGGCGCCCTGGCACAGCAGTTCGCCCATGACTATCCCGAGCGCTGCAAGAAGCTGGTATTGGCGGCGACCGCCGCCGGTGCGGTGATGGTGCCGGGCAAGCCGAAGGTGCTGTGGATGATGGCCAGTCCACGGCGCTACGTGCAGCCGTCACATGTGATGCGTATCGCCCCGCTGATCTATGGCGGCTCGTTCCGCCGCGATCCAAGCCTGGCGGCCCGCCATGCCGCCAAGGTGCGTTCGGCGGGCAAGCTCGGTTATTACTGGCAACTCTTCGCGGGACTAGGCTGGACCAGCATCCACTGGCTGCACAAGATCCACCAGCCGACCCTGATCCTGGCCGGTGACGACGACCCGCTGATCCCCTTGATCAACATGCGCATGCTGGCGTGGCGCATCCCCAATTCGCAACTGCATATCATCGATGACGGCCATCTGTTCCTGATTACGCGGGCCGAGGCCGTGGCACCGATCATCATGAAATTTCTGGAGGAAGAACGTCAGCGCGCGGTCATGCATCCGCATCCCGCGCCGCTGGGTGGCGGCTGACACCCTCATTAGCGCCTGGCAGGACGCCGGATCACGCAACTACCCGAAACAGCGACTATGTTGTCTGGTTCGGTGTGTTTGTTTTTAGCTTGATGACGAAGGAGTTGACTCATGCGCGACAGACCGGCGAAGGGTTCCATGCCCGCCCCTGCCAGTTTCATCAATGCTCAAAGCGCGGTCACCGGCTTGCGGGGCAGCGACCTGCTTTCCACCCTGCGCAACGTTGCCGCCCATGGCTTGCGCAACCCGGTGCACAGCGTGCGGCACGCGTTGCGCCTGGGCAGTCAACTGGGCCGAGTGTTGCTGGGCGAAACCCTGCACCCCACCAACCCCGAAGACAAGCGCTTCGCCGATCCCACGTGGCAGCTCAACCCCTTCTATCGTCGTAGCTTGCAGGCGTACCTGAGCTGGCAAAAACAGGTCAAGAGCTGGATCGACGAAAGTGACATGAGCCCGGATGATCGTGCCCGCGCGCATTTCACTTTTTCCTTGCTCAACGACGCCGTATCGCCTTCCAACACTTTGCTCAACCCCCTGGCGATCAAGGAGCTGTTCAACTCTGGCGGCACCAGCCTGATCCGCGGACTCAGCCACTTGGTGGACGACCTGTTGCACAACGACGGCCTGCCCCGGCAGGTCACGCCCCAGGCCTTCGAAGTCGGCAAGAACCTCGCAACCACCCCCGGCGCGGTGGTGTTTCGCAATGAGTTGCTGGAGCTGATCCAGTACAAGCCAATGAGCGAAAAGCAGTACGCAAGGCCGCTGCTGATCGTGCCGCCGCAGATCAACAAGTTCTATATTTTCGACCTCAGCCCGTCCAACAGCTTCGTCCAATACGCGCTGAAAAATGGTTTGCAAGTGTTCATCATCAGTTGGCGCAACCCCGATGTGCGCCATCGCGAATGGGGCCTGTCCAGCTATGTCGAAGCAACGGAAGAAGCCATGAACGTCTGCCGGGCAATCACCGGCGCGCGTGAAGTCAACCTGATGGGCGCCTGCGCCGACGGCATGACCATCGCCGCGCTGCAAGGCCACCTGCAAGCCAAGCGTCAATTGCGCCGGGTCGCCAGCGCCACGTACCTGGTGAGCCTGCTGGACAGCGAAATCGAAAGCCCGGCCACGCTGTTCATCGACGAACAGACCCTCGAGGCCGCCAAGCGCCGCTCCTACCAGAAGGGCATTCTCGACGGCCGCGACATGGCTCGCGTATTCGCCTGGATGCGCCCCAACGACTTGATCTGGACCTACTTCGTCAACAATTACCTGCTGGGCAAGGAGCCGCCGGCGTTCGACATCCTCTACTGGAACAACGACTGCACCCGGCTTCCGGCGGCCTATCACGGCGACCTGCTGGACTTTTTCAAGCACAACCCGCTGACCCACGCGGGCGGCCTGGAGGTATGCGGCACGCCGATCGACCTGCAAAAAGTCACGGTGGACAGCTTCAGCGTGGCCGGCATCAACGATCACATCACGCCCTGGGACGCGGTCTATCGTTCGACGCTGCTGCTGGGAGGTGATCGACGCTTCGTCTTGTCCAACAGCGGCCATGTCCAGAGCATCCTCAATCCGCCAGGCAACCCCAAGGCCAACTACATCGAGAATCCGAAGCTGAGCGGCGACCCACGGGCCTGGTATTACGACGCCAAGCACATCGAGGGCAGTTGGTGGACCCAATGGCTGGGCTGGATCCAGGAGCGCTCCGGTGCCCAGCACGAAACCCGGATGGCCCTGGGTAACGCCAACTACCCGCCCCTGGAAGCGGCGCCTGGAAACTACGTGCGAGTCCGCTGAACACCTCATCCCACGGCCACGCTGTTGGCCGTGGAACAACTCCATCACCAAGAAGACCGGATGAAAACCCGCGACCGTATCCTCGAATGTGCCCTGCAGTTGTTCAACGAAAAGGGCGAACCGAACGTTTCCACCCTGGAAGTCGCCAATGAAATGGGGATCAGCCCCGGCAACCTCTACTACCACTTCCACGGCAAGGAGCCGCTGATCCTCGGGTTGTTCGAGCGATTCCAGGCCGAGCTGACGCCATTGCTGGACCCACCCGCCGATGCGCAATTGGCGCCGGAGGACTATTGGTTGTTCCTGCACTTGATCGTCGAACGTCTGGCCCAATACCGGTTCTTGTTCCAGGATCTGTCGAACCTGGCCGGGCGCCTGCCGAAACTGGCCAAGGGTATCCGACAGTTGCTCAACGCCCTGAAGCGGACCCTGGCCTCATTGCTGGCGCAGCTCAAGGCCCAAGGGTTATTGGTCAGCGACACCCAGGCGTTGGGGCAACTGGTGGAGCAGATCACCATGACCCTGTTGTTCTCGCTGGATTATCAAAGAATCCTGGATCGCGAAGGCGACGTTCGCCTGGTGGTCTACCAGATCATGATGCTGGTGGCGCCGCACCTGCCGCCAGCGATCAAGGTCGCGACCGAGCAGATGGCGTTGCGGTATTTGGAAGAGCACGAATAACGAACTGCAGTGGCAGACCCCATTGTGGGAGCGAGCTTGCTCGCGATGACTGCGGCACATTCAACGACAATGTGTCCTGATACACCGCCATCGCGAGCAAGCTCGCTCCCACAAGTTGAACCTGCAGTGCATCCAAATGCACACGCATAAAAAAGCCCGGCCTCAACAGGCCGGGCGTTTTTTTAGTCCTGGAGATCAGGACTGGGTGGGTGGCGTCGATGGGGTCGGCGCAGGTGTTGGCGTGGCAACCGGGGCCGGAGCCGAGGCGGAGTTCGCCGCGCTCACCGGAGGTGTTGCCGGTTTGGTGGTGGCGGTTGGCGCCTTGGGTGCGGCTGCTTTGGGTGCGGCCGGTTTTTTCACGGCAGGCTTTTTCGCTGCGGCAGGTTTTGCGGCGGGTTTGGCTGCTGCTTTCGCCGCTGGTTTGGCCGGCGCTTTTGCCGCTGGCTTGGCTGCCGGCTTGGCGGTGGCAGGTTTGGCGGCCGCGGTTTTGGCCGCAGGCTTAGCGGCGGGTTTGGCTGCTGCCTTGGCCGCTACTGGTTTGGCCGCTGCCTTCGCTGCCGGTTTCGCCGCTGCGGTTTTGGCCGCGGGCTTGGCGGCGGCTTTCGCTGCCGGTTTGGCCGCAGCCTTGACCAGTGGCTTGGCTGCCGTCTTCGCCGCAGGCTTGGCCGCCGCCGTCTTGGTGGCTGTAGCCTTGGTCGCGACTGACGTGACTTTCGCGCCGGTGAGTTTTTCGATCTGCTTGGTCAGGGTGTCGACCTTGTTGTGCAGTTCCTTGACTTCATTGCGGCTCGGCACGCCCAGGCGGGAAATCGCGCTGTTCAGGCGCTTGTCGAAAGCCCCTTCCAGCTCGTCCCACTTACCCATCGCCCGATCCTTCACGCCGCCGATTCTCGACTTGGCGGACTCGGCAGAGACCGCAGCCGCATCGACTTGTTTGCCGATCGCCGTCTTGGTGAGTTTTTCGGCTTTCTCGCCGTCCTTAACCAGGGACTCGAAGAGTTTGCTGCCGTCAGTGTCGATCTTCGAGTACACGCCTAAACCAGCAAGCCAGATTTTGCGGGAGTACTTTTCAATCTTCCCGGCCCACGAGCTGCCTTCTTTTTCGGTGATTTTTTTGCCAGCCATCCCGTTCTCCTTAATGTTTACGCGCGACACGTTCGAGCAATGCCGTCAGCTCATCGAGCTTAGCAGAGAGTGCCTCAACGTCATGTTTAGACGGAATGCCGATACGATTCAAGGCACTTGCAACACGCGCGTCGAATACCTTCTCGACTTTATCGAGTTGTACTTCAACCCGAGCCTTGAACGTATTCACGTCGGTCTTGGCTTCGATCAGCTCGCTGTTAGCCGCTTCAAGTTTTCCGGCAATTTTCTTTTTGCCTTTGGTTTCAATAAGTTCGCCAGCTTTTACCAACTCCTGGAAGTACTCGCTGCCTTCCTGGCCGACCTTCGTGTAGGCGCCCAGGCCCGCCAGCCAGATCTTGCGCGCATACGTTTTCACGTCGCTGAGCGTGGAAGATTCAACGTCGGTTTTTTTCTTCAGGATAACTTTGGCCATGGTGCACCTCACTCGAAAAAAGGTTTGAGGAACTGCCCGCACACGGTCGGGCTCAGGCACAAAGTAGTGACAATAATTAGAAAGGGCACCCTAACAACTGACACAAACCTGAGGGCGATGACTTCCCCTGTGGGAGCGAGCTTGCTCGCGATGGCGGAGAGTCAGCCAACCTTGATGTGACTGAAACAATGCAATCGCGAGCAAGCTCGCTCCCACAGGGGTGAGTGGTGAACTTTAATTTTGCAATCGCACTCTTCCAATCAATCAAGCCAACGCCTTATCCAGCGCCTTTTCGATTTCACCTTTGATCGTGCCGCTCATGGCCGACATCAACATGCCCAACTCCACATCGACGCGAATCGAATCCTCGCCCACATGCACTTCGCCCTTGACCCCGGAACGCTTGAGCTTGAGCGTGTCGCCTTCCCAAGTAGGCTCCAGGCCATAGCTGCTGGACAATTTTGCGGCCAACTTGTCAGCCTTTTCACGGGCCGCTTCCTTGCCCAGGCCATGGGCACGTTCAACAGTAATACGGGCCATCTGATAACTCCTGCTTGATCGAGACTTGCCTGAACGTTCAGACCCTGCCTGCGTCAAAACGTCCGGGCGATGGTCCATCTTACCTGCAGCCTTGCCAAGACAAAGCCCTCCACCGGGATTAGAATGTCCCGCATTCTTTTTTGGTGACCGCGATATGACCGATCAGCGCAAAGGCAGCGATGCCGAACCCACCACACACTTCGGCTTCAAGAACGTGCCGGAAAGCCAGAAGGCGGAAAAAGTCGCCGAGGTTTTCCACTCGGTGGCCGCCAAGTACGACCTGATGAACGACCTGCTTTCGGGCGGCATGCATCGCCTCTGGAAGCGTTTCGCGATCGAACTGTCAGGCGTGCGCAGCGGCAACCGGGTGCTGGACATCGCCGGCGGCACGGGCGACCTGACCAAGAAGTTTTCCCACATCGTCGGCCCGACCGGCCACGTGGTGCTCGCCGACATCAACGAATCGATGCTCAAGGTCGGCCGCGATCGCCTGCTGGACCTGGGCGTGGCCGGCAACGTCGAGTTCGTCCAGGCCGATGCCGAAAAGCTGCCGTTCCCGGATAACCACTTCGACTGCGTGACGATCGCCTTCGGCCTGCGCAACGTCACCCACAAGGAAGACGCCCTGCGCTCGATGTTGCGTGTGCTCAAGCCCGGTGGCCGGCTGCTGGTGCTGGAGTTCTCCAAGCCGACCAACGCGCTGATGTCCAAGGCCTATGACGCCTACTCGTTCGCCTTCATGCCGCTGATGGGCAAGCTGATCACCAACGACGCGGAAAGCTATCGCTACCTGGCCGAATCGATCCGCATGCACCCCGACCAGGAAACCCTGAAGTCCATGATGGTCGAGGCCGGCTTCGACCGCGTGACCTATCACAACATGACGTCAGGCATCGTCGCCCTGCACCGCGGTATCAAGCCCTGATGCTGCTCACCGGCCTGCTCGCCAGCGTCGAACTCGGGATCAACCGGGTCCTGCGCCTGGACAGTACGGCGCCGATGCGCCTGGCGCACTTGAGCGGCAAGGTGATTGCCGTCGATTGCCGCAGCCCGGCGTTGCAGCTGTTTATCCTGCCCAGCGATGAGGGGCTGATGCTCGCCGCCCACTGGGAGGCCGAGGCTGACTGTACGCTGCGCGCCCCGGCGTCGAGCCTGCTTGAACTGGCGCTGAGCAAGAACAAGACCGCGGTGCTGCATGGCCCGGACGTCGAGCTCGACGGCGACAGCGGCGTGCTGCTGGAGCTGGCGGCGATCCTCCAGGACCTTGAGCTGGACTGGGAATACGAAGTGTCCCGCTGGATCGGCCCGGTGGCGACTCAGTTGCTCAGCGGCCACCTGCGCAGCCGCAGCCGCTGGTACCGCCAGGGCTTCGCCAGCCTGGGACAGAATCTGAGTGAATACCTGGCCGAAGAATCGCGTACCCTCGTGGGGCAGCGCGAAGCACAGGCCCGTTTTGATGAACTGGACCAGGTCAAGCTCGACCTGGAACGTCTCGAGGCGCGTTTCGAGCGCCTTTCCCGAACCCTTGAATCCAAGCGATAACGCATGAAGCTGCTTGCCGTCCGCCGTCTGTTGCGCATCCAGCGCGTCGTGATCCGTTACCGCCTCGATGACCTGCTGTTCGCCTTGCCGCTGCCCTGGTTTCTCCTGGCGCTGCGCTTCGTGTTGCCGTGGCGCTGGTTCCCCCGGCGAACCCTGGACCTGAGTCGCGGCGCTCGCCTGCGCCTGGCCTTGCAGGACCTAGGGCCGATCTTCATCAAGTTCGGGCAGATCCTTTCGACCCGCCGCGACCTGTTGCCCGAAGACATCGCCGATGAGTTGATGCTGCTGCAAGACCGCGTGCCGCCGTTCGACTCGAAGTTGTCGGTCGCGCTGATCGAAGCGCAACTGGGCAAGAAGATCAGCGAAGTCTTCAGCCGCTTCGATGTCGAGCCCCTGGCCTCGGCGTCGGTCGCCCAGGTGCACGCCGCCCAGCTCAAGACAGGCGAAGAGGTCGTGGTGAAGGTGATTCGCCCGGGTCTGAAACCGGTCATCGCCCAGGACCTGGCCTGGCTGTTCATCCTGGCCCGCGCCGCCGAGCGGGTGTCCGCCGACGCGCGCCTGCTGCACCCGGTGGACGTGGTCCAGGACTACGAGAAAACCATCTTCGACGAGCTTGATCTGCTGCGCGAGGCCGCCAACGCCAGCCAGCTGCGCCGCAACTTCGAAGGCTCGCCGCTGCTCTACGTACCGCAAGTCTATTGGGACTGGTGCCGGCCGAAAGTGCTGGTGATGGAGCGCATCTACGGCATCCAGGTCACCGACCTGGCGACCCTCGCCGACCAGCGCACCGACATGAAACTGCTGGCCGAGCGCGGCGTGGAAATCTTCTTCACCCAGGTGTTCCGCGATAGCTTCTTCCACGCCGACATGCACCCGGGCAACATCTTCGTCAGCACCGTGCAGCCGTGGAGCCCGCAATACATTGCGATCGACTGCGGCATCGTCGGCAGCCTCACCCCTGAGGACCAGGATTACCTGGCGCGCAACCTGTTCGCCTTCTTCAAGCGAGACTACCGTCGCGTCGCCCAACTGCACATCGATTCGGGTTGGGTGCCGGCCGAGACCAAGCTCAACGAATTCGAAGCGGCAATCCGCACCGTGTGCGAACCGATCTTCGAAAAACCGTTAAAGGATATTTCCTTCGGCCAGGTGCTGATGCGCCTGTTCCAGACCGCACGACGCTTCAACATGGAAGTGCAGCCGCAATTGGTGCTGCTGCAGAAAACCCTGCTGAACATCGAAGGCCTCGGCCGCCAGCTCTATCCGGATCTGGATTTGTGGAACACCGCCCAACCGTTCCTCGAACGCTGGATGCGCGAGCGGATGAGTCCGAAAGCCTTGCTGGGCAACGTCCAGAGCCAGTTCGAACAGCTTCCCCACCTGGCCAACATGACCCGTGACCTGCTCGAACGCATGTCCCAACCCCACGCCAACGACCCGGCGCCGCCGTGGCACCGACGCAAGGATGACTGGTTCCTGCGATTGCTCGGCGCAGCCCACCTGGGCGGAGGCGCCGTGCTGGCCGCCGGCGGTCCGTTAAGCCAGTTGGGCCATTGGCCCGCCGGCATCATGGTGGCCGTTGGTTTGTATCTGGTCGTTCGTCGATAGCACGAAGCAGCTGCAAGCGATAAGCTGCAAGCCGCAAGTTCATGGGTGAACTATCAACGCAAGCACCACACAGAATCGCTTTTACTTGCAGCTTGAAGCTTAAAGCTTGCCGCTGCCCCAGGACCCAAGATGAAAAACTGGCAGGACGAGATCAAGTGGGACGCTGACGGCCTGGTGCCGGCCATCGCCCAGGATCACAAGACCGGGCGCGTGTTGATGATGGCCTGGATGAACCGCGAAGCGCTGGCCCTGACCGCCGCCGAGAACCGCGCCATCTACTGGTCACGTTCCCGTGGCAAGCTGTGGCGCAAAGGTGAAGAATCCGGGCATGTGCAGCACCTGCATGAGATGCGCCTGGATTGCGACGGCGACGTCATCATCCTGATGGTCGAGCAGGTCGGCGAAATCGCCTGCCATACCGGCCGTCAAAGCTGCTTCTATCGCGTCTTCGAGAACGGCGACTGGAAAACCGTCGACCCGGTGCTCAAGGACCCGCATGCCATTTATTCAGGACACTCCCATGACTGACACCTTGACCCGCCTGGCCCAGGTGCTGGAAGAACGCAAGGGCGCCGCGGCCGACAGTTCCTATGTCGCCAGCCTCTACCACAAGGGCTTGAACAAGATTCTGGAAAAGGTCGGCGAAGAGTCGGTCGAGACCATCATCGCCGCCAAGGACGCCGCCATCAGCGGCGACTGCAGCGACGTGATCTACGAGACCGCCGACCTGTGGTTCCACAGCCTGGTCATGCTGGCCCAACTGGGGCAGCATCCGCAGGCCGTACTGGATGAACTGGACCGTCGCTTCGGTCTGTCCGGGCACGTCGAGAAAGCCTCGCGCCCGTCCGCCTGATCAATTTTTGAGAGGAGTAGCCACATGGGTATCTTTGACTGGAAACACTGGATCGTCATTCTGGTGGTCGTGGTGCTGGTATTCGGCACCAAGAAACTGAAAAACCTCGGCACCGATGTCGGCGAGTCGATCAAGGGCTTCCGCAAGGCCATGAACGATGACGAAAAACCGGCCGACCCGGCGACCTCCCAGGCTCAACCCGTGCAGCCGGCCCAACCGGTACACCCGCAGGCCACCCAGCCGGTGAATGCGCCGAACACCATCGACGTGCAGGCCCAGAAAGTCGAAGAGCCAACCCGCAAAGACTCGTGAGCACTGACTAATGTTTGGGATCAGCTTCACTGAACTGCTGCTCGTCGGCCTCGTCGCCCTGCTGGTGCTGGGCCCCGAGCGCCTGCCGGGCGCTGCGCGTACCGCCGGTCTGTGGATCGGGCGCCTGAAGCGCAGCTTCAACGCGATCAAACAGGAAGTTGAACGTGAAATCGGTGCCGACGACATCCGTCGGCAACTGCACAACGAACACATCCTGTCCCTGGAGCAGGAAGCGCGGAAAATCTTCACGCCGACCCAGCAGGAGCCTACGCCGGTCCAGCCCGTAGCCGAGCCGACGATTGCGCCCCAGGCACCGACTGTCGAAGCGGCGCCAGCAGTGGCCGAACCCGCGAAGCCGGTCGATCCGGCTCCTGCGACCACACCGACTCCCCACGATCCCACTTTGCCGCCGCGAGCCCCATGAGCGATATCCCTGAAAACGACCAGCCAATGCCGCTGGTATCGCACCTCACCGAGTTGCGCACCCGCCTGCTGCGTTGCGTCGCGGCGGTTTTCATTATCTTCGCCGGGCTATTCTCCTTCACCCAGCAGATCTACACCTTCGTCTCCACGCCGCTGCGCGAATACCTGCCAGCGGGCGCGACGATGATCGCCACCGACGTGTCATCGCCGTTCCTGACGCCGCTGAAGCTGACGATGATGGTCTCGCTGTTCCTGGCGATCCCGGTGATCCTGCACCAGATCTGGGGCTTCATCGCACCGGGCCTGTACAAGCATGAAAAACGCATCGCCGTGCCGCTGCTGGTGTCGAGCATCCTGCTGTTCTATACCGGCATGGCCTTCGCCTATTTCCTGGTGTTCCCGCTGATCTTCAAGTTCTTCGCCGCCGCCACCCCGGCGGGCGTGGAGATGATGACCGACATCACCAGCTACCTGGATTTCGTCATGACGCTGTTCTTCGCCTTCGGCGTGGCGTTCGAGATTCCTGTAGCAGTGGTGCTGCTGGTGTGGATCGGCGTGGTCGATGTCGCCTATCTGAAGAAAATCCGCCCGTACGTGATCATCGGCTGCTTCGTGGTCGGCATGATCCTCACGCCGCCGGACATTTTCTCCCAGACCTTGCTGGCCGTGCCGATGTGGCTGCTGTTCGAAATCGGTATCCTGTTCGGTGGCCTGGTGCGCAAGCGCCGGGAAGATGAACCCGAGGACCAGCCGGTCGATGACCACAACGACCAGCCGCCAGCGACCCAAGCGTGAACCTGCTGCTGCTCGAAGAGGCCGATTTCATCGGGCCTGACCGCGTCGTCCTGAGCGATCGCCGGTTGACGCACATGCAGGAAGTCCACCGCAGCGCCGTCGGCGACAGCCTGCGGGTCGGGCGCATCGGCGGCTTGATGGGCACGGCCCAGGTGCTGCGCCTGGAAACTCGCGAAGCCGAACTGCAAGTGACCCTGGACCAGCCGCCACCGGCCAAGTTGCCCTTGACCCTGGTGCTGGCACTGCCGCGTCCGAAGATGCTCAGGCGCGTGTTCCAGACCGTGGCGACCATGGGCGTGCCGCGCGTGGTGCTAGTGAACAGTTATCGGGTGGAAAAAAGTTTTTGGCAGACGCCGTTCCTGGAGCCCGAGGCGATTCGTGAACAACTGATCCTGGGGCTGGAGCAGGCCCGGGACAGCGTGCTGCCGGAAATCGTCATCGAGAAGCGCTTCAAACCCTTCGTCGAGGATCGCCTGCCCGCCATCGCCGAGGGCACCCTCGGGCTGGTCGGCCACCCCGGCAACCACCCGCCCTGCCCCCGGGCACTGACCGAACCGGTGACCCTGGCAATCGGCCCCGAAGGCGGTTGGATTCCCTATGAGATCGACTTGCTGGGCAAGGCCGGCCTGCAGCCGGTGCAGCTTGGTGAGCGGATCCTGCGGGTCGAGACCGCGGTGACGGCGTTGCTTGCGCGGCTATTCTGATCCTGATCGTTTGCAAGGGTATTCCAAACGCATCTAACGCATTTCTCCTGTCCTCCCACATCGCGCCGATACAACTATCATAAAAAGCAGTTCCGCCCTTCAAGGGAGTACCGGCATGTTCCGATGGCTAGGTAACGTAGGCGTTAATCGCAAACTCGGCTTCGGTTTCGGCTTGGTACTGCTCTTGACCGTAATGATCGCTTTCACCGGTTGGACCGGCCTGAGCAAGGTAGTTGCTCGCGGCGACACGCTGGGACTCATCGCCAGCCTGAACGACCTGACCAAGGACCTGCGCTCCGCGCGCATGGATTATGACGCGACCCGTGGCGAAAAAGGCCCAGGTGACCTCAACGATCTCCTCGGTAAATTGGAGCCTGGGCTACAGAGCGCCCGCCAATCGATCGAGGAGCCGGCCGATGTAGCGATCATCGATAAGCAGTTGGCGGCTGTCGCCGAGTACAAGACTGTCGTCGCCGATTTGATCCGCGCCACCGCCAGTCGCGAGGATGCCCGCAGCAAACTGGGCGCCAGCGCCGATAACGCAGTGGCCCATGTCGCCGACGTTGAAAACGCCATGCTGCAAGGCGATAGCGTTCCACGACTCGGCGGTGTGTCGAGCCTGGCAAAAGCACTCCAGCAGGCCCGCTATCAGGTTCGCGGCTACACCTACAGTGGCCAGGCCAGCGCCGAGCAACCCGCGCTGGATGCCATCGATAACGCGATGAAAACCCTCGACAATCTTGCACCGCAACTGGCCGATGAACACGCCGCCAAGCTGCAGCAGGCCAGTGCATCGTTCAAGGCTTATCGTGCAGCGGTCAGCCAGTTCCATGACGCCCAGACTGCCAACGCAGCTGCCATCAAGCGCATGTCGGACCTGGGGGTCGTGCTACGCGAGGCCAGCAGGAATCTCACCGCGTCCCAGACGATGGTGCGCAACCATGAAGCGGCCCAGGCCGATACTCTCCTGGTCTCGGCCGCTGCGCTGGCCCTCCTGTTCGGCGTGATCGCAGCCCTGATAATCACCCGACAGATCGTCGACCCGCTGGGCCAGACCCTCAAGGTGGCCGAACACGTGGCCGCAGGCGACCTGACCCACAACCTTACCTCCGAGCGCCGCGACGAACTGGGCCAGCTACAGCGTGCCATGCAAGGCATGACCGTGGGCCTGCGGCAATTGATCGGCGGCATCAGCGAAGGCGTTACGCAGATTGCCAGTGCCGCCGAGCAGCTCTCGGCCGTCACCGAGCAGACTAGCGCCGGAGTCAGCAGGCAGAAAGTGGAAACCGACCAGGTCGCCACCGCCATGCACGAAATGACGGCCACGGTGCAGGAAGTGGCGCGTAATGCCGAGGAAGCCTCCGAGGCCTCCCTCGCCGCCGACCAGCAGGCCCGCGAGGGCGACCAAGTGGTGGGCGAAGCCATCGCCCAGATCGAACGCCTGTCCAGGGAAGTGAGCAACTCTACCGAAGCGATGGGCCAGCTCCAGCGCGAAAGCGACAAGATCGGCAGCGTCCTCGACGTCATCAAGTCCGTCGCCCAACAAACCAACCTGCTGGCCCTCAACGCGGCCATCGAAGCGGCCCGTGCCGGTGAAGCCGGTCGTGGTTTCGCCGTGGTGGCCGATGAAGTCCGCAGCCTCGCCCAGCGCACCCAGAAATCCACCGAGGAAATCGAAGAGTTGATTGCCGGCCTGCAGACGGGTACCGAAAAGGTCGCGAGCAGCCTGGGCAGCAGCCGCGGCCTGACCGATAGCAGTGTCGAACTGACCCGCCGCGCCGGCGGTTCCCTGGAGAACATCACCCGCACCGTCTCGGCGATCCAGGCAATGAACCAACAGATCGCCGCCGCCGCCGAGCAACAGAGCGCCGTGGCCGAGGAGATCAACCGCAGCGTGCTGAACGTCCGCGATGTATCCGAGCAGGCCTCCGCCGCCAGCGAAGAGACCGCTGCCTCCAGCGCCGAATTGGCACGGCTGGGGGTTCATTTGCAAACGCTGGTAGGACGCTTCAAGGTCTGACCAGAACGGCCGGCATAACCCTGTGGCGAGGGAGCTTGCTCCTCGCCACGAAATCTTGACAATCCCCTACAGATCCCTCCCAAACCGCCGATACAGTCCCCATAAAACCAAATCAGCGCTCCAAGGGAGTATCAGCATGTTCCGGTGGCTTGCCCAGGGTCTGGGAAATGTAAGCGTGAATCGCAAACTCGGCGCAGGCTTCGGCCTGGTGCTGCTCCTCACCTTGATGATCGCGTTCACCGGCTGGTCCGGCCTGGGCAATGTCATCAGCCGCGGCGACAAGCTCGGGTTCATTGCCGGTCTCAACGACCTGAGCAAGGACTTGAACCTGGCCAGCATCGACTACAACACCACCCGGGGCGAGAAAGGCCCGCAACAGGTCGACGACCTGCTTGGCAAGCTCGATGCAGGCCTGAAAACCGCTCGCGAATTGATCGAACAGCCCGCCGACATCGCGTTGATCGACCAGCAACTGGCCGCCGTCGCCGAGTACAAAAGCGCCTTCGCCCAGATGACCAGTGCCACCGTCAGTCGCGAAGATGCCCGCAGCAAGCTGGGCGCCAGCGCCGATAACACCGTGGCGCGGGTCGCCGAAGTGGAAAAAGCGCTGCTGCAAGGCGGCGACATCACCCAGTTCAACAACATCGTGACCCTGAGCAAGGCGATCCAGCAGGCCCGCTACCAGGTCCGCGGTTACACTTACAGCGGCAAAAGCGAGGCCCAACAGCCGGCCATCGATGCAATCACCGATGTCTTGAAGCTGCTGGCTCGCTTGCCAGCCCAGTTGCCCGAGGAGCATGCCGACAAGCTCCAGCAGGCCAGCGACTCGATGAACCTCTATCGAGCGGCGGTCAGCCAGTTCCGCGACTCCCAGCTCGATAACGGTGCCGCACTGCAGCGCATGAGCGAGCAAGGCCAGATCCTGATCGACTCCAGCCAGAAGCTCACCGTGTCACAGACCGCCGTGCGCGACCGCGACACCGCCCAGGCCAAGAGCATCCTGATTGCAGCCGCCGCCCTGGCCCTGCTATTTGGCGTGATCGCCGCCCTGCTCATCACTCGGCAGATCGTCGGTCCTCTGGATGAGACCCTGAAGGTGGCAGAACGCGTCGCCGCGGGTGACCTGACCCATAACCTCACCTCTGAACGCCGCGACGAACTCGGCCAACTGCAACGCGCCATGCAACGCATGACCGTGGGCCTGCGGCAATTGATCGGTGGCATCGGTGAAGGGGTTACCCAGATCGCCAGCGCCGCCGAACAGCTGTCGGCCGTGACCGAACAGACCAGCGCCGGTGTGAACAGTCAGAAAGTGGAAACCGATCAGGTCGCCACGGCCATGCACGAAATGACCGCCACGGTGCAGGAAGTCGCGCGCAACGCCGAGGAAGCCTCCGAAGCCGCCGTCGCCGCCGACCAACAGGCCCGTGAAGGCGATAAGGTAGTTGGCGAAGCCATCGCCCAGATCGAACGCCTGGCCAAGGAAGTGGGCAACTCCACCGCCGCCATGGGCGATTTGAAGCGCGAAAGCGACAAGATCGGCAGCGTCCTGGACGTGATCAAGTCCGTGGCCCAGCAAACCAACCTGCTGGCCCTCAACGCAGCCATCGAAGCGGCCCGTGCCGGGGAAGCCGGACGTGGTTTCGCGGTGGTGGCCGATGAAGTCCGCAGCCTGGCCCAGCGCACCCAGAAGTCTACCGAAGAGATTGAAGAGCTGATCGTCGGTCTGCAAGCCGGCACCGAGCAGGTTGCGACCATCATGGACAACAGTCGCAGCCTGACCGACAGCAGCGTCGAACTGACCCGCCGCGCCGGGGGCTCGTTGGAGAACATCACGCGTACGGTTTCGGCGATCCAGTCGATGAACCAGCAGATCGCAGCGGCGGCCGAGCAGCAAAGCGCGGTGGCCGAGGAGATCAACCGCAGCGTGCTGAATGTGCGTGACGTGTCGGAGCAGACGGCGTCGTCCAGTGAGGAGACGGCAGCTTCCAGCGCGGAGTTGGCGCGGCTGGGGGTTCATTTGCAGACGTTGGTGGGGCGGTTTAGGGTCTGACTTGGCATCCGAGATAAATGTTCATGAGGAGGCGGCTTTAAAGCCGACCTGGCTCTGAGTGACCGAGTTTCTCCCGTGAGAGCGAGCTTGCTCGCGATAGGGGTGCCACAGTCGACGAAAATGTTGGATGTGCCGGCCTCTTCGCGAGCAGGCTCGCTCCCACAATGGGATTGGAATAAAGCCAAAGAACCAGGTCGGCTATAAGGCCGCCTCGCTGTAGACCTTGATCTTGATCTTGATCTGGGGCGCCCCGTTAACCACGCTGGCCGAACGCAGGCATTGCGCAGTGGACATCCCGGCATGGATGCCGGGATAGCCGCGCTGGGCCAGGGACGGCCCTTCGCGGCGGGCCCACGGAGCAATGCCGGAGTGAGGGCACACCGAGCCTGGGCGAGGTGCCGAGTGGTGGGGCAAAGCCTTTTTGGTTACTTTTTTGGCGTCTGAAAAAAGTAACCCGCCGTAAGGGCGGAACCCTAAGCAGCCGTTACCTAAATAACGGATATACACACAAAAACCCCAACTCCCACAATCCGTCATCCCAAGGCTACGCCGCCTTGCGCCATTGCCTACAACTACGCCAGAATCCGCCGGCTTGTGCGCCTTGGCCCTGGGCTCTAACGTTTGCAGGTCGCTGTAAGTTCAGCGATCGGGTTTAGCAGCTCGGCTTAATATCAAGGCACGCAGGTCCGCTTCATGGCGGCTGTGCGTGGGGCACTTCGGTGCGCCGGGTTCCTTGATTCCTGGTCTGCTAACCCGCGTACTGCCGCCACCCTTTTCGTTTAGCAGCGATGTCTGGCGGCTCCATCAATCAAGGAGCGTCATCCATGTACAAAGTGACACCCAACCCACCAGAACCCGAAACCGACCCCAAGAAAATCCAGGAAGCCACTGATCGCGCGCTGGATTACTACCTGAAGCCCAAACAGGCCAAACCCGAGAAAAAACCGTCGCCAGGCCAACTCTTCACCATCGTCGACGGCATCGACACCGAAAGCCTGCTGGCCAACCTCAGCGAAACCCTGGCTTCAGCCGACGCAATGATCAACGACCTAGCGTTCGATCTTGAAGGTTCGAGACGCCAAGTTGCGCTTGGCATCCTGCAACTAATCGAGCTGAGTGGTTTGTTGGCGAATCGGATGTTGGATAGCGTCAATCCACAGCCTTAGCGTTTTCGGGGCCGCTACGCAGCCCAACGGGGATAAATCCCCTCGCCACAAAAACAGCAACCTCAACGCAGCGCCCAACAAAAAGCCCCGCCTCTTTTCAGAAGCGGGGCTTTTGCGTATCAGGCGATCAAGCCACCTGAGGCTGCACGCTCACCGGCTGAAGCGGCAGCAGCGGTGCATGCGGATCGGCCTTGACCGACTCACGCCACGCTGCCAGCCATTCAGGATGTGTCTCGGCCCACACCTGCTCATGCAGGCGGGACAACGCCACCGGGTCGCTCAACAATGCCAATCGCTCGGCGTTGCTGAGCCCCGCAGGGCCGACCTTCAGCGCGTGACGAACGCGTTCGACCCGCAGCCATTCGATCGGCTCAGCCTTGCCGTGACGTGACGTCGCCAATGCATAGGCCAGGGCGTTCTGTTGTGGATCGACCACCGCCCGGATGAAACCGTCGTTCAGCGCGTGCCAACGGTTTTCATGGGTGTACTGGTCGGTCGACAGCAATTCCTGTGGCGGTGCGTATTCCTCCGGAATGAGGAACAAGCTTTCATCACGGGACTTCAAGCCCAGGCCCACGCGGCTGGAAATCACCGAGACCGGGATCGATAGCATCAGCGAGCCGACGATCGGCACGAGCCACCACAGGAAGCTCGGGTTCAGCCAGATCACCAGCAAGGCCCAGAAGAAGCCCAGCAGGGTTTGCGGACCGTGGCGCTTGACGGCTTCGCTCCACGGCGTGGAGTCGTCGTCACGCTTGGGCGAGTTCCAGGTCGCGGCCCAGCCCAGGAAAGCGGCAAGGACGAAACGGGTGTGGAAGATCATCCGCACCGGCGCCAGCAGCATGGAAAACAGCATTTCCAGCAGCATCGACAAGGTCACCTTGAACTTGCCACCAAACTCCTTCGCGCCTTTTGCCCAGATCAACACGATGCTCAAGAGCTTGGGCAGGAACAGCAGGACAATGGTGGTGGAAAACAGCGCGATGGCTTTTTCCGGATGCCATTGTGGCCAGAGCGGATACAGCTGGCGCGGTTCCAGGAAGTACTGCGGCTCCATCAACGTGTTCACCGCCAGCAGCGCGGTGGAGAGCACCAGGAAGAAGAACCACAACGGCGCCGACAGGTAGGACATCACGCCGGTCAGGAACACCGCGCGGTGCACCGGGTGCATGCCCTTGACCAGGAACAGCCGGAAGTTCATCAGGTTGCCGTGGCACCAGCGACGGTCGCGCTTGAGTTCGTCCAGCAGGTTCGGCGGCAGTTCCTCGTAGCTGCCCGGCAAGTCGTAGGCAATCCACACGCCCCAGCCGGCACGGCGCATCAGCGCGGCTTCGACGAAGTCGTGGGAGAGGATCGCGCCCGAGAACGCACCTTTACCGGGCAACGGCGCCAGGGCGCAGTGGTCGATAAACGGCTTCATGCGGATGATCGCGTTGTGACCCCAGTAGTGCGACTCGCCCAACTGCCAGAAGTGCAGGCCAGCGGTGAACAGCGGACCATAGACGCGGGTGGCGAACTGCTGCATGCGCGCATACAGCGTGTCCATGCCCGAGGCCCGTGGCGCGGTCTGGATGATGCCGGCGTCAGGCGTGGCTTCCATCAGGCGCACCAGGCTGGTCAGGCATTCGCCGCTCATGACGCTGTCGGCGTCGAGCACGACCATGTACTTGTAGTCGCTGCCCCAACGACGGCAGAAGTCGTCGAGGTTGCCGCTCTTGCGCTTCACGCGACGGCGACGACGGCGGTAGAAGATCTTGCCGAAGCCGCCGGTTTCACGGCAGACGTCCAGCCAGGCCTGCTGCTCGGCGACGCAGATGTCGGTTTCGTTACTGTCGCTGAGCACGAAGAAATCGAAGCGGTCCAGGTCACCGGTGGCGGCGACCGACTCGAACGTGGCGCGCAAACCGGCGAATACCCGCGGAACGTCCTCGTTGCAGATCGGCATGACCAGTGCAGTGCGGGCGTCCTTCGGAATCGGCTCGTTGCCGGCACTGGCACCGGAGATACGGTACTTGTCGTGACCGGTGAGCAGTTCCAGGAAGCCCATCAACGCGGTCCAGAAACCGGCCGACACCCAGCAGAACAGGATGCCGAACATGATCAGGATGCTGGTTTGCAGCGCGTACGGCAGCACTTGCGTGGCCGTCTGCAGCAGCGGTTGGTGCATCACTTCGTCGAGGTCCACCAGCGACCAGCCCTGGTACGGCATGATGCCTTTCATGTACCAGCCGGCGACGATGGTCTGGCCGAGCATCAGAATCAGCAGGATGTAGCGGCGAATCGAACCCACGGTACGCCACCGCGCGTGCGGCAAGACGCGCTCGTCCTTGGGCGGCTTCGGCGGATTGGTGCGACCGGTCAGGCGGCGCCAGCCACGCACCAGGATATTGGTGCGCCACGGCTCCGGCACGACTTTGGTCCGGCGAATCGGCGGCGTCGCCTTCAGGCACACCCGGCCGTTGGAATCGAGCGCCAGCATTTCAGCGTCCTCGAGTTCCTCGGCGGTGCTCAGTACCAGGCGACGGCCCACCGAGGCTTGCGCCGCCTCGTTGGGTGCGTCGAATGTCGAAGAAGCCAGGCGTTCATGCAATTCGCTGAATGACTTGCAGCCCGCCAGCTCGGCGCGCTGCTCGTCGGTCATCGGCAAATGGGCCAGATACTCGCTGAGAGACTCTGGTTGTACGGGAGTATTACTCATCGGCAGGCAACTGGTAGCTCCAGGTCTCGGTCAGGACTTGTTCAGTCTGTTCCGGTTCCTGTGGGGTTGGGGTCGGCTCGGCGGCGGCGGTGGACGCCTTCACGGCCTTGGCTTCTTTCTGCTCGGCGGCTTGCTCGTTGGCTTTTTCTTTTTCGCTCTGCTGCTTCGCGACCTTGTCAGCCTTGGCCAACGTGTTCACGGAATGCGAGGTGGCAGGCAGTTCGACAGGAACCAGCGGCCGGACCAGGGCAGCACGCATCTCGGTGGCTTTGCTCGGGTCCTTGATCTTCAGGCGCAGCGTCAAGCGCCAGCCCTTGGTTTCAGGGTTGTAGCGAACGCTGTTCTCGACGATCTCGCCGTTGTCGCCAACGCTCACCTGGCTACGCACTTCGGCGTCTTCAGGCAGCGCTTGCAGGGACGGCCCTTCGAAGTCGACCAGGTAGGCCACGCTGCCGTCCGGCTGACGAATCAGGTTGGACTGCTTCACGTCACCGGTGGAACGCAAGGTCTGCTTGACCCAGGCGCTGTCTGGCGAGTGCAGGTTGGCTTCATCGAGCGTCCAATGCAGACGGTAGGCGAAGTCCAGCGGCTGGCCAGGCTCAGGCAGTTTTTCCGGGCTCCAGAACGCAACGATGTTGTCGTTGGTTTCGTCGGCGGTCGGGATTTCAACCAGGTCGACGGTGCCTTTGCCCCAATCGCCTTTCGGCTCGATCCAGGCACTAGGACGTTTCTCGTAGCGGTCGTCCAGGTCTTCGTAGTGACTGAAGTCACGACCACGTTGCAACAAGCCGAAACCACGCGGGTTTTCGACCGAGAAGTTGCTCACGGCCAGGTGTTTTGGATTGTTCAGCGGACGCCAGATCCACTCGCCGTTGCCGGCATGGATGGACAGGCCGCTGGAATCGTGGAGTTCACGACGGTAGTTCAGCACTTTGGACGGCTGGTTGGCGCCGAACAGGAACATGCTGGTCAGCGGGGCGATGCCCAGCTTGTTGACGCGATCACGCAGGAATACACGCGACTTCACGTCGACCACGGTGTCGGTGCCCGGACGCAGGGTCAGGCGATAAGCGCCCGTGGCCCGTGGCGAATCCAGCAAGGCGAAGATCACCAGGTGCTTGTCGGTCGGTTTCGGACGCTGGATCCAGAACTCGCGGAAGCGTGGGAACTCTTCACCCGATGGCAAGGCAGTATCGATCGCCATGCCACGCGCGGACAAACCGTAGACCTGGCCCTTGCCGATGACGCGGAAATAGCTCGCGCCCAGCATGGTCATGATTTCGTCTTGCTTGTCAGCCTTGTTGATCGGATACAGCACGCGGAAACCGGCGTAGCCCAGCTGTTCGGTCGCCTTGGGATCGAACTTCACGTCGCCGAAATCGAAACGTGTCGGGTCGTACTTGATCTCGTCGACGGTGGTCGCGGTGATTTCGTTGATCTTCACCGGCGTGTCGAAGTGCATGCCCTGGTGATAGAAGGACAGCCGGAACGGCGTCTTCTGGTCGGCCCATTCAGCTTTTTCAGTGCGGAAACGGATTTTCTGATAATCGGCGAACTTCATTTCGCGGAATTCGTTCGGCAAGTTGCTGCGCGGGGCTTCGAACTTCTGCCCGGCCAGTTCTTGCGCTTTTGCCGACACATCATCCAGGCTGAATGCCCACAGTTGGCCGGCGCCAAGCAGGCAAAACAGGGCCGAGCCCGCTACCAGAGCGTTTCTAAACCGTTTGGCAGTCATTTTTGGTGCATTACAGGGACTAACAATCACGAGCAACCCTCGCCGAAAACTGATCAAAAAACCAACGGCCAGATAAAGTATCTACACGGTAACGGCGCTGAAAAACCGTTCCTGCGGACCACTCTTGCCAAGTTGGCGAGCATTGTTCCGACTCCGATGGGACAAAATGATTCCCCAAACGGTTCAGGACAAGTCTCTACCTAAGTCAAATGGACCAGCGATCGCTGGTCCCCCGTAGCGCGCGATTATCTAGTAGGCCGCGTGACAACGCATCAGGGCTAGCAAAGTATTTATCGAGAAAACATCTTGTTTTGCCTCGAAACCGGACCGAAAAGATGTTTCAAACGCTTTCAGGCCTGTAACAGAAAGGTTACCGGGCCATCGTTGACCAGATGCACTTGCATGTCGGCGCCGAATCTACCTGATGCCACGGTGCCATGCACCTGTTTCGCCTGGTTAAGCAAATAGTTGAATAGCTCTTCGCCCAGGGCGGGAGGCGCGGCGGTCGAAAAACTCGGTCGCAGGCCGCTTTTGGTGTCCGCTGCCAGGGTGAATTGTGAAACCAGCAGCAAACCGCCTGCCACATCCGCCAGGGACAGGTTCATCTTCCCATCGGCGTCGCTGAACACCCGGTAGTTAAGCAGCTTGTGCAGCAGTTTGTCGGCGTGGGCACGCGTGTCCCCGGGCTCGACCGCCACCAGCACCAGCAATCCATGGTCCACGGCGCCGACAATTTCGCCCGCGACCTCGACGCGGGCGCCGCGAACCCGCTGCAGCAGCCCTTTCATGCTTCTTCGGGCGGCAGGTCAAGCAGGCGACGGGCCATTTGTGCGGCGGCGCGCACCAGTGCATCGGTGATTCCGGGCTCCGAGGCGGCGTGGCCGGCGTCGCGGATGACCTGCAATTCGCTGTTGGGCCAGTTCTGGTGCAGCTCCCAGGCGTTGTCCAGCGGGCAGATCACGTCGTAGCGGCCGTGCACGATGACGCCCGGCAAGTGGGCGATCTTGCCCATGTCGCGAATCAGTTGGTTGGGCTCGAGGAAAGCGTTATTGGTGAAGTAGTGGCATTCGATCCGGGCGATCGACAGCGCGCGCTGCGGCTCGGAGAAGCGATCGACCACCAGCGGGTTCGGCCGCAGGGTCGCGGTACGGCCCTCCCAGGTCGACCAGGCCTTGGCCGCGTGCATCTGGGCAATCTGGTCGTTACCGGTCAGGCGCTTGTGGAAAGCGCCGAGCAAGTTATCGCGCTCGTCCAACGGGATCGGCGCAATGTAGTCCTGCCAGTAGTCAGGGAACAGGCGACTGGCGCCAGCCTGGTAGAACCACTCGATTTCCTGCGGACGGCAGAGAAATATCCCACGCAGGATCAAGCCATGTACCCGCTCCGGATGGGTCTGGGCGTAGGCCAGGGCCAGGGTCGAGCCCCAGGAACCGCCGAACAGCACCCATTTTTCGATGCCCAGGTGCTTGCGGATGCGCTCCAGGTCTTCGACCAGATCCCAGGTGGTGTTGTTTTCCAGGCTGGCGTGAGGCGTGGAACGACCGCAGCCGCGCTGGTCGAAGGTGACGATGCGGTACAGGTTCGGATCGAAGTAGCGACGGCTTTGTGCATCGCAACCCGCCCCCGGGCCGCCGTGAATGAACACGACTGGCAGGCCTTCCGGCGAGCCGCTTTCATCGACATAGAGCGTGTGGGTGTCATCGACAGCCAGATCGTGCCGGGCATGGGGTTTGATCTGCGGGTACAAAGTCTGCATTGCGCGCTCCGTAAGGGGTCGAGTCATCCCTGTGGGGACTTCTATTTAGTCTGCCGTCCGGCATCATAAACCCGAATCACCTTAATGAGCATGCCCCGCGCGCAGTCAAAGCGTGTCAGCCAGGTAGGCGAGCAGCGTGCGATACATCTTATCCACCTCCGGTACCTGGCCCCGAGCGCGCAGGCAACCGTGGACCAGGCCTTCGCCCCGGTACAACACGCAAGCCTCTCCTGCGGCGTTCAGCCGCTCGCTATAAAGGACACCGTCATCACGCAGCGGATCCCATTGGGCGACGGCGACGAAGGCGGGTGCCAAGCCCTTCAGATCATCGGCAAGCAACGGTGCGGCGTAGGGCGTGGGGTCGGCACCCTGCAGGTACAAAGCGTCATAGTGTTGCAGGTCATTGCTGCTCAAGAGCGGTGCGTCGGAACACTCGTCGCGCGACGGCAAATGCGCGGGGCCGCCGAGTGCCGGATAAATCAGCACCTGGGCCCTGGGCTGAGGCTGGCCTGCGTCGCGCAGGGCCAGGCACAACGCGGCGGCGAGGTTGCCGCCGGCACTGTCGCCAGTCACCGCGCGGCGACGCGGGTCAATGGCAAACGGCAGGTCCGTCAGGTGACGCCACACCGCGAGGCAGTCTTCGAAACCAGCCGGAAAGGGATGTTCCGGGGCGAGGCGATAGTCCACCGCCACGACCAGCACGCCAAGAGTCTCGGCCAGTTCCGTGCAGATGAAATCATGGGAATCCAGGTCACCCACCACCCAACCACCACCGTGCAGGTAAAGGATGCACGGCCAACCGGCCAGCGGCGGCGCGGTGCGTGGGTGGTAGGCGCGGACAGCCACGCCAGCCAAATGCAGGTCCTCGACCGCCAGCGTTGCCGGGCGCGGCGGGGTGAACGCCCGGCACATCTGGCGGTAGGCCTCGCGAGAACCGGCGAGGCTGTCGTCCGGGGCGCTGAAGCTCAGGGTTTTGTCGATGAAGGCTGACATTGCCTGGGAGAGTGGGTAGGCCATTGTGATTTGCCGTGGAATGCCAAGGTGTAACCCGGAGGCTTTTGTGGCGAGGGAGCTTGCTCCCGCTCGGTTGCGCAGCGACCGCCAGGAAAAGCCGGGTCTGCTTCGCAGCCCAGCGGGAGCAAGCTCCCTCGCCACGGGATTATCGCTGTCCTTGATACCGTGTCAGTTCTTGAGGCTTGCCTGCACCGCCGCGATGCCATCCTTGCCATCGAAGCTGGTCACGCCGGCCAGCCAGCGCTGCAGATCCTCGGGATGTTCGCGCAGCCATTGCCGGGCGACATCCTGGGGTGTCTTGCGCTCCATGATCGGCACCATCAACTGGCTTTCCTGGGCGGCGGTGAACGTGAGATTTTCCAGCAGCCGCTGAACGTTGGGGCAGCGCTGGGCGTAGTCCGGCGCGGTCACGGTGGACACGGTCGCGGCGCCTTCATTCGGGCCATAGACGTCTTCACTGCCCGTCAGGTAGGCGATGTTCATGTTGATGTTCATCGGATGCGGGGTCCACCCGACGAAGACCACGAACTCCTTGCGGTTCACCGCCCGCTGCACCGCCGCCAGCATTCCAGCCTCGCCGGATTCGATCAGCTTGAAATCCTTGAGGCCAAAGTGATTGGTCTCGATCATCGACTTGATGGTGGTGTTGGCGCCACTGCCCGGCTCGATCCCGTAGATCTTGCCACCGAGCTGGTCCTTGAATCGGGCGATATCGCCGAAAGTCTTGAGCCCCGCCGCCGCCACGTAGTCTGGAACGGCCAGGGTGGCCTGGGCATCGGCCAGGCTTGGCTGGCCCAGCACCTTCACCTGGTTGGCCGCCAGGAACGGGGCGATGTTCTTGTCCATTGCCGGCTTCCAGTAGCCCAGGAAGATATCGAGCCGCTTGTCGCGAATGCCGGCGAAGATGATCTGTTGCACGGCGCTGGTCTGCTTGCTTTCGTAGCCCAGCCCGGAGAGCAACACATCGGCCATGCCGCTGGTGGCGATCACGTCGGTCCAGTTGACCACGCCCATGCGCACGACCTGGCAAGACGCAGGCTCGGCGGCCATCGCGCCGGAGCTTAGTAGAACGGTACCGCAGAGGAACGACAGACAGCGTTTGGACAGTCTTTTCATCGCGTGGGTCTCGTGCGGCAGTGGATTGTTGTAGGTCGGTGTCTAGGTGCACCGTGCCTGGAACATTACGCAGCGTCGAGGGGGCGAAAGTGAACTGTGGCGACTTGGTTTTGCACGGTGGCGACAGTTCCCCTCCGAGGTTCAAGGACAACACAACCCTGTGGCGAGGGGATTTATTTGGTCCGGGGACATGGTGGACACATGTTCGGAGACATGGTGGACAGTTAACGAAGCCGTTTACCTGATATTACGGATCGGACGTTCATGTCAATTTGTGCAACACGATGCCTACCCCAATAGACATCGTGCTTGCCGTCCTCCAAGGTCCTGCGCAAGCCCACACGCTCACCTGTAAAGGCCCGGCCCAGCTTTAACTCCCAGCCGCGCCAGTTGAGTTCTCCGTTAGCCTGGACGGTCCGAACTTCGTCATCGTCGCCGTATTCCAGTTCCGGTAACGCCTCTTGATAGCACAGCTCGCTCTGTCGGTACCGGGAGGCCGGAACGTTGTGATTCAGCGCTTGGTGAGGGCGTTGGTGGTTATAGACTTCCCGCCAGTGGTCAAAGGTTTGCTGAGCTGCGTCGAGGTCAATCAGTGTTCTGTCGGTGAGTAGTTCCGCCTTTAGGCTTCGATGAAAACGTTCGAGCTTACCCTGGGTTTGGGGGTGATAAGGCCGCGAGTGCGACACCTCGATACCTTGGCGCATCAGCCATAGCTCAAGGCCTGTGTAGGCATCTCCCTCGTGTCCCCAAGGTGGCCCATTGTCCATTGTCATGCGACGGGGCAGCCCGTAACGCCGAAAAGCACTGACCAAGTGGCCTTGCACCGTTTCCCTTTTTTCGTTTGCGCAGGCGGCAATTATCAGCGAAAAACGCGAATGATCATCCAGCAAGGTCAATGGATGACAACGCCCTGCACGCATGCCGACATGGCCTTTGAAGTCCATTTGCCAGAGATCGTTTGGTTGAGGATGCTCGAACCGAATGAAAGGTTTAATCAGAGATGCAGCGGGATCAATTCGATCGTTGCGCTTGAGGATGGCGTGCACGGTGCTGGGCGCCAGGCATGACATGGCCTTTTTCTTCAAAGTACCGCTTGATCTTCCGGGCCCCCCAGGCAGTGTGTTCCAGGTTCAACTCCAGAATCTGTTTTTCAGGAGTGGCAGTAGTTTTTCCAGGTGAGGATAGCGGCCGTCGGGACTGGTCAATCAAGCCGGCAGCGCCTTTTTCCTCGAAACGTTTGAGCCACTTGTAGCCAGTCGTTCGGCTAATGCTGTAACGGCGACAAAGTTCTTTTATGTTCGCCCCATCTTGGCGGGCTAAGGAGACGAACTCAGTACGAAGCTACAAGGCAGACACCTCTTTCCAGGACACACGACATCTCCAGATGATCAATGTGTCGTATTAAAAAGTGTCCACTATGTCCCCGAACAGGTGTTAACCATGTCCCCGGACCAAACAGTATTGGGCAGGTGTTTATTTTTTGTAAGTCTTCTGCCCCCACGCCACGAAGCCTTCTAGCAATTCCCTGAGCACCACCTGGGTCGGCGCCGCCAGGTCCGGGCGGTAGTTGAACGGTTCGAACTCTTCCATGTAAGTGCTCTGGCACAGTTCCAGTTGCACCGCGTGAATGTCCTGCTCCGGGTTGCCGTAGTGCCGGGTTATGTGTCCGCCCTTGAAACGACCGTTGAGCACATGGGTGAACTGATCGTGACGGGCGCAGATGGCTTCGAGCTGGCTGGCCAGGGCCGGATCGCAGCTGGCGCCATTGAAGGTGCCCAGATTGAAATCCGGCAGCTTGCCGTCGAACAGGTGCGGGATCACCGAACGGATCGAGTGGGCGTCGAACAGCAAGGCATAGCCAAACTCAGCCTTGAGCCGCGCCAGCTCCTGTTGCAGTGCTTGGTGATACGGCATCCAGACCTGTTGCAGATACGTCGCCCGCTCCTCGACCGATGGCTCCAGCCCTTCGCGAAACAACGGCACGCCATCGAACAGGGTCGCCGGGTACAAACCGGTGGTGGCGCCGACGTACATCGGCTTGTCATCGGAGGGGCGGTTCAGGTCGACGACGAACCGCGAGTATTCGGCGGCCAGGGTGCTGGCGCCCAGCTCATCGGCGAATTCGTAGAGCCGTGGGATGTGCCAGTCGGTGTCCGGCAGGCTCTGGGCCTCGGGGATCAACCCGGCCTGTACCGCCGGGGTCAGGCGCAGACCGGCGTGGGGCATGCTGATCAACAGCGGCACGCGCCCTTGCTTGAAATTCAGGACCTTCTCCACAACCGTTCTCCTCAATCGATTTCCACGCCGTGACGCACGACGCGTTTTTCCAGATCGCCACCGAGCCAGTAGGCCAGGTCGGCGGGGCGATCGATGTGCCAGGCGACAAAATCCGCCACCTTGCCGGCCTCCAGCGAACCGTGCGTCTCGGCCATGCCCAGGGCTTGGGCGGCATGAATCGTCGCCCCTGCCAACGCTTCTTCCGGCGTCATGCGGAAACAGGTGCAGGCCATGTTCAGCATCAAGCGCAACGACAACGCCGGCGAAGTGCCGGGGTTGAGGTCGCTGGCCACGGCGATTTTCACGCCGTGCTTGCGCAGCGCATCCATGGGCGGCAGCTGGGTTTCACGCAGGAAATAAAACGCTCCTGGCAGAAGCACCGCCACGGTGCCGGACGCGGCCATGGCCTTGGCGTCGTCTTCGGTCATGAACTCCAGATGATCGGCCGACAACGCCTGGTAGCGCGCCGCCAGGCTTGAACCGTGCAGCGACGACAGCTGTTCGGCGTGCAGCTTCACCGGCAAGCCGAGCTGTTGCGCGGTGATAAACACCCGCTCGACCTGCTCTGGGGAAAACGCCAGGTACTCACAAAAAGCGTCAACGGCGTCTACCAAGCCTTCGGCCGCCAAGGCGGGAAGCATTTCGGTGCAGATATGTTCGACGTAGTCGTCGGCGCGATCCTTGTATTCCGGTGGCAAGGCGTGGGCCGCCAGGCACGTGCTGCGTATGCTGACCGGCAGCTCGGCGCCGAGACGGCGGATGACGCGCAGGATCTTGCGCTCGCTGGCCAGGTCCAGGCCGTAGCCGGATTTTATTTCCACCGTGGTCACGCCGTCGCGCATCAGGCTTTTCAGGCGCTTGGCGGCGCTGGCGAACAGCTCGTCCTCGCTGGCGGCCCGAGTGGCGCGCACGGTGCTGGCGATGCCGCCGCCGGCCGCGGCGATTTCGGCGTAGCTGACGCCTTGCAGGCGCTGTTCGAACTCACCGCTGCGGTTGCCGCCAAACACCGTGTGGGTGTGGCAGTCGATCAGCCCTGGTGTAACCCAGGCACCCTTGAGGTCGTTGACCGCCGGGTAGTCGCCTACAGGTAATTCGGCACGGGGGCCGATCCATTGAATGTGCGCGTCCTGGGTGACGATGGCGGCGTCTTCGATGATCGAGTAGACGCCCAGGGCCATGGTGGCGGCGTGGCAGTTTTGCCAGAGGGTTTTCATCCCGGTTTCCTCGTCGCATTCAAAATCGGATCGCGAGCAAGCTCGCTCCCACAGGGATCAGGGGTGTACCCCAAATGAAGGGCTCGACACCGATCCCCTGTGGGAGCGAGCTTGCTCGCGAAGGGGCCCTTACAGGCTCGGCAACAACTGCGCCGCGACCAGCTCGTTCAGGCACCGACTCGCCAACAGCTCGCTGGCTGCATTGATGTCCGGCGCAAAGAACCGGTCCTTCTCGTAGAACGGCACTTCTGCACGCAGCAATGCCCTGGCCTGTTCCAGCTTGGCGGAGGTTTTCAAACCACCGCGCAGGTCCAGCCCCTGGCACGCCGCCAGCCATTCCACCGCCAGGATCCCACGGGTGTTCTCGGCCATTTCCCACAAGCGCTTGCCCGCAGCCGGGGCCATGGAGACGTGATCTTCCTGGTTCGCCGAAGTCGGCAGGCTGTCCACCGAATGGGGATGGGACAGAGCCTTGTTTTCGCTGGCCAGCGCAGCCGCCGTCACCTGGGCGATCATGAAGCCGGAGTTCACGCCGCCATTGGCCACCAGGAACGGCGGCAGTTGCGACATGTGCTTGTCCATCATCAACGAGATACGCCGCTCGCTCAGGGAGCCGATCTCGGCGATCGCCAGGGCCATGTTATCGGCGGCCATCGCCACCGGCTCGGCGTGGAAGTTGCCACCGGAAATCACATCGCCCTCGGCAGCGAACACCAGCGGGTTATCCGACACGGCGTTGGCCTCGATCACCAGCACCTCGGCGGCCTGGCGGAACTGGGTCAGGCAGGCGCCCATCACTTGCGGCTGGCAGCGCAGGGAGTACGGATCCTGGACCTTGTCGCAGTTCTGGTGCGAGTCGGAGACTTCGCTGCGCTCGCCCAGCAGGTCGCGATAGGCCGCGGCCGCATCGATCTGACCTTTCTGACCGCGAGCCGCATGGATGCGCGCATCGAACGGCGAGCGCGAACCGAGCACCGCTTCCACGGTGAGGCCACCCAGGGCCAGCGCACCGGCAAACAGGTCTTCGCCTTCGAACAAACCGCGCAAGGCAAACGCAGTGGAGACCTGCGTGCCGTTGAGCAGCGCCAGGCCTTCCTTGGCGGCCAGGGTCAGCGGCGCGAGGCCAGCGACTTTAAGGGCCTCGACGGCCGGCAGCCATTCACCCTTGTAGCGGGCCTTGCCTTCGCCCAGCAGCACCAGGGACATGTGCGCCAGTGGCGCCAGGTCACCGGATGCACCCACCGAACCTTTCAACGGAATGTGTGGATAAACCTCGGCGTTGATCAGTGCGATCAGCGCATCGATCACCTGCCGAGCGGATACCGGAAAAACCCCGGCTCAGGCTGTTGACCTTGAGCACCATGATCAACCGCACCAGTGCATCGCTGATCGGCTCGCCGACACCGGCGGCATGGGACAGCACCAGGGAACGCTGGAGGTTTTCCAGGTCCTCGCTGGCGATGCGGGTCGAGGCCAGCAGGCCGAAACCGGTATTGATGCCATAGGCGGTGCGGTTCTCGGCGAGGATCTGTTCCACGCAGGCAACACTGGCTTCGATCTGCGCCGACGCGCTGGCGTCGAGGCTCAGGTTCACCGGTTGCTGATAGATGTCACGCAATTGAGCCAGGCTCAATTGGCCAGGAATCAGGTTTAAGGCAGTCATGTAGTGCTCCTTTTGAGAGTTTTGTTTTTCACCCGCCAGTCGCTCCGGAATGTTCCGTTATCCGTCACCTTCGCTTTTGGGCGATGCCTTGTGGGCTATAGGTGCCTTGGCACGCTGGCGCTTTTTTGATCAATTCAAATTCGGTAACACGGTGCCCAGCACGTCGGGGTCTCTGATCAGCCCGGCGGCACTGGCGATGTCCGGCGCCAGCCAGCGGTCCTGATCGTAGGCTGGAACGCGCTCGCGCAGCAGCTTCCAGGCGATGTCGGTGCCGGCGCCGAAGCGCTGGGCCTTGAGAAACTCAAGGGCCTGGGCCGCCAGCAGGTATTCGATGGCGAGGATCTGCGTGCAGTTTTCCAGCGCCCGGTGCAGCTTCAGGGCCGCGTTGGTGCCCATGCTCAGGTGATCTTCCTGCAATCCCGAGGTGACGAAATTATCCAGCACCGCCGGTTGCGCCAGTTGCTTGTTTTCCGCGCACAGCGACGCGGCGACGTATTGCACGATCATCATCCCCGAGTTCACGCCGGGGTTGGCCACCAGGAACAGCCGGCAAGCCGCTGACGTGAGGGTTGATCAAGCGGTCGAGGCGACGCTCGGCGATGGAGCCGATCTCTGCCATGGCAATCGCCAGCAAGTCCGCCGCCAACGCCACCGATTGGCCGTGGGGATTGGCCTGGGACATGACCCGGAAATTCTCTGGCGTACCCAGGAGCAGCGGGTTGTCGGTGACGGCGTTGAGCTCGGTTTCAATCTGTTGCCGGGCGTGCTCCAGTTGATCGCGAGCAGCGCCGTGCACTTGCGGAATCGAGCGGATGCTCAAGGCGTCCTGGGTGCGGATGCCCAGGCTTGACGCAATGACTTCGCTGCCATCGAGCAATGCCCGCAGGTTCACGCCAACCTGCTGCATGCCGGGGTGTGGCTTGAGCGCGATGATCTCGGCATCGAACGCGGCAATCTGCCCGCGCTGGGCTTCGAAGCTCATGGCGCCGATCACATCCGCCCATTGCACCAGCCGCGTGGCATCGGCCAGGGCCAGGCAACTGAGGCCGGTCATGCACGGCGTGCCGTTGACCAGGCACAAACCGTCCTTGGCCCCCAGTTGCACCGGTTGCAAACCTTCTGCGGCCAGGGCCTGTTGCGCCGGGACGACTTGCCCGCGATAGCTGACCTGTCCAACGCCCAGCAGCGCGATGCCGACGTGCGCCATGTGGGTCAGGTAACCCACCGAACCCTGGGACGGCACTTGCGGCGTGATGCCGCGATTGAGCAGCGCCAGCAACGCCTCGACCACCCGGCGATGAATGCCGGACTTGCCTTGGCTGTAGTTGTGGATGGCGGCGCAGAGGATTGCCCGGGTCTGCTCGTCGGAGAGTGCCGGGCCGACACCACAGGCATGGCTGAGCAAGGTATTGCGCGACAGCTGGCTGAGTTGTTCATCCTTGAGCGAGACATTGCACAATGCCCCGAGGCCGGTGTTGACGCCATAGGCGCGCTCGCCGCTTTCGACGATGCGCTGGACGATGGCCTGGGCATTGTCGATCCGCGCCCAGACTTGGGCCGACAGTTCCAGCGGCGCGCCGAAGCGGGCGACGGCGACCACGTCCTGCCAGCGCAGGGGGGCGCCGGTGATGATGATTTTTTCAGCCTGGGACATCTTCAACCTCATGCTTGCAACTTGAACATTGATGCAGCTTTGCCGGCCCTATCGCGAGCAAGCTCGCTCCCACAGGGATTTCCTTTGGGCAAAAAATGTGTGAACAAAGGAGGCCCCTTGTGGGAGCGAGCTTGCTCGCGATGACGCCAGCCCAGCCATCACAAATCCCTCAAACCACCGCCGCCCGCCGCTGCACAAACCGATCGACATACTCATCCAGCCGGCGAGTGCAGGATCTCCCGCGGCGTGCCGACCTGGATCAGCTTGCCGTCCTTGAGGATCGCAATGCGGTTGCCGATGCGCACGGCCTCGTCGAGGTCGTGGGTGATGAAGACGATGGTCTTGTGCAGGGTCTTTTGCAGCTCCAGCAACTGATCCTGCATTTCCGCGCGGATCAGCGGATCGAGGGCGCTGAAGGCTTCGTCCATCAGGATGATGTCGGTGTCCGCCGCCAGGGCCCGGGCCAGGCCGACGCGCTGGCGCATGCCGCCGGAGAGCTGGTGCGGGTATTTGTTTTCGTAGCCTTTCAGCCCGACGGTGTTGATCCAGTGCAGTGCACGCTCGGCGCACACCTGCTTGCTCTCGCCGCGCACTTTCAAGCCATAGGCGACGTTGTCCAGCACGCTCTTGTGGGGCAGCAGGCCGAAGCTCTGGAAGACCATGCTGATCTTGTGCCGGCGAAATTCGCGCAGGGCGTCCATGTCCAGTTGCAGGATGTCTTCGCCGTCCACCAGGATCGCGCCGCTGGTGGGATCGATCAGCCGGTTGAAGTGGCGCACCAGGGTGGATTTGCCGGAGCCGGACAAGCCCATGATCACGAAGATCTCACCGGTACCGATGCTCAGCGACAGGTCGTTCACGCCGACCACGCAGCCGGTTTCGGCCAGCACCTGGTCCTTGGTCTTGTTCTGGCGGATCAGCTCCAGGGCTTCCTTGGAGCGGTTGCCGAAAATCTTGAAGACATTCTTGACTTCGATCTTGCTGATGGCTGCGTTGCTCATTTGCTCACCTCATGCCGAGGACGACCATAGGCCTGGGTAATGCGGTCGATGACCACGGCGAGAATCACGATGGCCAGCCCCGCTTCCAGGCCACGCCCGACGTTGAGGGTCTGGATGCCCACCAGCACGTCTTCACCCAGGCCACGGGCGCCGATCATCGAGGCAATGACCACCATCGACAGGGCCATCATGGTGGTCTGGTTGATCCCGGCCATGATGCTCGGCAGGGCCAGGGGCAGTTGCACGCCGAACAGCTGCTGCCAGCGGTTGGCGCCGAAGGCGTTGATGGCTTCCATCACTTCGCCGTCCACCTGGCGGATGCCCAGGTCGGTCAGGCGAATCAACGGTGGCGCGGCGTAGATCACCGTGGCGAAAATCGCCGGGACCTTGCCCAGGCCAAACAGCATCAACACCGGAATCAGGTACACGAAGCTCGGCATGGTCTGCATGATGTCCAGCAACGGCATCAGCACCGAACGCAGGCGATTGCTGCGCGCCGAGAGGATGCCCAGGGGAATGCCGATCATCACCGAAATCAGCGTCGCCACCAGCATCAGGGCGAGGGTCTGCATGAGCTTGTCCCACAGGCCCACCGCGCCCACCAGGAACAGCAGGCCAACGATCACCGCCGTGGTGACGACCTTGCGCGTGGCGTGCCAGGCAACGCCGCCGACAATGGCCAGCATCAGCCACCAGGGCGCCATGCGCAGCAGGCCTTCGAGGTTGACGATAGCCCACAGCAGCGTGTCGGAGATGTGCCGGAACACGTCGCCATAGTTGGTCACCAGGGCGTCGACCCAACCGTTGACCCAGTCGGCGATGGAGAAGGTAAAGCTTTCGGGAAACATAAGAGACTCTCGATCAGGTGGATGCGGTGAATGTCCCGGCCAGCCCATGGGTTGGCCGGGAGATATTCGACCTACAGAGCCGCGTCGATTTTCTTGGCAGCGTCTTCGCTGACCCACGCATGCCAGACTTCAGGATGTTCCTTCAGGAAGATCTTCGCCAGTTTCGGCGACTCGATCCGCTCTTTGGCCATGCGCCCGAGGTTCTGGTTCAGGATATCGATGGGCAGGTTGACCTTTTCCAGGACCGCCACCAATTCCGGGGCTTCGTCGTGGAAGGTCTTGGACAGGCCGACCTTGATGCTCACGCTTTTGTCCACGCCCGGTTTCTCTTCCAATTTCACCAGGTCCACCTGCCCCATCAGCGGCGTTGGCGACCAGTAGTAGAACAGGATCGGTTCGCCACGCTTGTAGCTCGACAGCACCGCCGCATCCAGCGCCGGGCCGGTGCCTGGACGGAAGTTGGTGTAGGTTTTTTCCAGGCCGTAGCTTTTCAGCATTTCGCTGTTGTCCAGCTCGCAGGTCCAACCGGCCGGGCAGTTGTAGAAACGGCCCTTGGACGGTTCTTCCGGGTCCTTGAACACGGCGGCGTACTGGCCCAGGTCGGCGATGTTCTTCAGGCCCGGCGCCTTGGCTTCGAGCTTGCGCTTGGCGTCGCCTTCAACCACGTAGCGCGGCACGTACCAGCCTTCGATGGCGCCCACCACCGGGGCACCGACGCCGACCACTTTGCCGGCCTTCTCGGCCTTGTTCCACACTTCGCTGCGGCCGACCCATTCTTCGGCGAACACCTGGATGTCATTGCTGCTCAGGGCGTTCTCCATGGTGATGGAGTTGCCCGGCAGGCTGTCGGTCTTGCAGTCGTAGCCTTTTTCCAGCACCACTTGCAGGACGTCGGTCAGCAGCATGCCGCTTTCCCAGTTCAGGCCGGCGAACTTCACCGGTTTACCCGACTCGCACCAACCGGCCGCTTGCGTGGCGCTAGGCGCTGGCCAGCAGGCCCATGGAAAGCAATGTGGTCAGCAGGGTCTTGTTCGACTTCATTATGTGACGCTCCTAATCAGTTGGTTTGGCTTACGGCAGTCAAGAGGCATCCAGCCCTGTCAACGTCCCATCAGACCGCTTGGATGCGGCCCGCCCTGCTCGGTTGTGCGTCAACCGCGTCCTGCTCGACTGGCAGGATCAATTGATCGGGTACTGCGCTGTGCCATTTTTTGGCGATGAGGTAATACAGCACCGCCGGGACCACCAGGCCGATGATCCAGGAGATATCCACTCCACCCATGGCTTCCACCAATGGGCCGGTATAGAACTTGGTCGCGATGAACGGCAATTGAACCAGTACGCCAAAGACATAGACGCTGATGCCGAGCACGTTCCAACGGCCGTAGCGACCGTTCGGATCGGCCAGCGCCGGCACGTCATAGCGCTCGCGCGTGATGCAGTAGTAGTCCACCAGGTTGATCGCACTCCACGGCGTGAAGAACGCCAGCAGGAACAAGATGAAGGACTTGAACGCACCGAGGAACGAGTGCTGGCCGAGCAGCGCAATCAGGGTCGCAGCGCCGACAATGAACAGCACGAACACCAGGCGCTGCACACGCGTTACGTTCAAGTGGCCACGGAATCCGCTGATGATGGTCGCGATGCACATGAAGCTGCCGTAGGAGTTCAGCGTGGAGATGGTGACCTTGCCGAACGCGATGCTGAAGTACAGCAGCGCAGCGGTGGCACCGGTCCCGCCCAGGCCGACGATGTAGGCCACTTCGTGACCGGCGAACTGGCCGTTGGCCGAGGCGGCGGCGAACACGCCGAGGATCATCGCCACTTGTGCGCCGATGACTGAACCGGCGCCTGCGGCGAAAAAGGTTTTCACCGACGACGTCTTGCTCGGCAGATAACGCGAATAGTCCGCCACGTAGGGGCCGAAGGCGATCTGCCAGGAAGCCGCGAGCGACACCGCCAGCAGGAAGCTGCTCCAGCTGAAATGGCGGATTTGCAGCAGTGCGCCAACGTCGGTCTGGCTGATCAACCGAGCGAACAGATAGACAAAGGCGATCACGCCAATGGCGCTGGCGACACGGCCAATGAAGTGAATCACCCGATAACCGAGCACCGTGACCAGCACGATGACACTGGCGAAAATGAGGATGCCGACACTGTCGCTGACGCCAAACAACTGGCCCAGCGCCTGGCCGGAAAGCACGGTTCCCGTTGCGGTGAAGCCCAGGTACATCAGGCACACCAGCACGATCGGGATGGCCGCGCCGTACACGCCGAACTGCACCCGGCTGGAGATCATCTGCGGCAGTCCCAGCTTGGGCCCTTGCGCAGCATGCAGTGCCATGACGCCACCGCCGAGCAATTGGCCGATCAGCAAACCGATCAACGACCAGAACACATCACCGCCCAACACCACCGCCAATGCACCGGTGACGATTGCAGTGATCTGCAGGTTTGCCCCCATCCAGAGGGTGAACTGGCTCAATAACCGCCCGTGCCGCTCCGCTTCCGGGATGTAGTCGATCGAACGTTTCTCGATCAACGGCTTGCTGCTTTCGCGTGTGCTGGTGACAGCCATGGTTCAACCTCTGTGGATTGTTCTGGTATTCGTTTGCGCCGCATTCCTGTGGGAGCGGGCTTGCTCGCGAAAGCGGTGTGTCATTCAACACCTGCCTCGGATGTAAAACCGTCTTCGCGAGCAAGCCCGCTCCCACATGGGATGTTGCGTTATTTGCCGGTGATCATCGGCAGGTTCAGCCCCTGCTCCTTCGCGCAATCGATTGCAATCTGGTAACCGGCATCGGCATGGCGCATCACGCCGGTGCCCGGGTCGTTGTGCAGCACGCGGGCAATCCGCTCGGCCGCTTCGTCGGTACCGTCGCAGACGATCACCATGCCCGAGTGCTGGGAGAAGCCCATGCCGACGCCGCCACCGTGGTGCAGCGAAACCCAGGTCGCGCCGCTGGCGGTGTTGAGCAAGGCGTTGAGCAGCGGCCAGTCGGAAACGGCGTCGGAGCCGTCCTGCATGGATTCGGTTTCACGGTTCGGGCTGGCCACGGAACCGGAATCGAGGTGGTCACGGCCGATGACGATCGGCGCCGACAACTCACCGCTGCGGACCATTTCGTTGAACGCCAGGCCCAACTTGGCGCGCTGGCCCAGGCCGACCCAGCAGATACGAGCCGGCAAGCCCTGGAAGCTGATGCGCTCGCGGGCCATGTCCAACCAGTTGTGCAGGTGGGCGTCGTCGGGAATCAGTTCCTTGACCTTGGCGTCGGTCTTGTAGATGTCCTGCGGGTCACCCGACAGCGCCGCCCAGCGGAACGGGCCGATGCCACGGCAGAACAACGGACGGATGTAGGCCGGGACGAAACCCGGGAAGTCGAAGGCATTCTCGACGCCCTCTTCCTGGGCCATCTGGCGAATGTTGTTGCCGTAGTCGAAGGTCGGCACGCCCATCTTCTGGAAGGCGAGCATGGCTTTGACGTGGACGGCCATCGATTGCTTGGCGGCTTTCACCACGGCAGCAGGCTCGGTCTTGGCGCGGGCGCGGTATTCGTCCCAGGTCCAGCCGGCCGGCAGGTAGCCGTTGAGTGGGTCGTGGGCGCTGGTCTGGTCGGTGACCATGTCGGGGCGCACACCACGACGGACCATTTCCGGCAGGATCTCGGCGGCGTTCCCACACAGCGCGATGGATATTGCCTTGCCTTCGGCGGTGTATTTCTCGATGCGCGCCAGGGCGTCGTCGAGGTCCTTGGCTTGCTCGTCGACGTAGCGGGTTTTCAGGCGGAAATCGATGCTCACCTGCTGGCACTCGATGTTCAGCGAGCACGCACCGGCCAAAGTTGCGGCCAACGGTTGCGCGCCGCCCATGCCGCCCAGGCCGGCGGTCAGGACCCAACGGCCCTTGAGGTTGGAATCGTAGTGCTGGCGACCAGCCTCGACGAAGGTTTCATAGGTGCCTTGCACGATGCCCTGGCTGCCGATGTAGATCCAGCTGCCGGCGGTCATCTGGCCGTACATGGCCAGGCCCTTGGCGTCGAGTTCGTTGAAGTGTTCCCAACTGGCCCAGTGCGGCACCAGGTTGGAGTTGGCGATCAGCACGCGCGGGGCGTTGCTGTGGGTCTTGAACACGCCCACCGGCTTGCCGGATTGCACCAGCAGGGTTTCGTCATCATTCAGATTGGTGAGGCTTTCGACGATCTTGTCGTAGCACTCCCAGTTGCGCGCCGCGCGGCCGATGCCACCGTAGACCACCAGTTCCTTGGGGTTCTCGGCCACTTCCGGGTCGAGGTTGTTCATCAGCATGCGCAGCGGCGCTTCGGTCAGCCAGCTCTTGGCGGTCAGCGTGTTACCGCGAGGGGCGCGGATTTCAACGTCACGGTATTTTTCAGGTTTGCGGGTAGCGTCGGTCACAGCAAAAACTCCTCAGCGATCAATCCAGACCAGCCCGGGCAGTGGGCAGCGATTTAGCGAACGTTGCGTTGAATGCAGGCAACTCATACGCATACGTCTTTACTTGTATGTACAAGCATATGCAATCAAGCGGCCAACTTGTTGAAGGGATGTTCAAGAAAGATTGGGGAATTGCCGGAAAGCCCCGCCGTAGAAAGGCTGCCGAGATGCATAAATTTTTTGAAGGAGATTTTTCGGGAAAAATCGGAAGGTCATAAAAACGTGGTATTGCGCCACGCTGGGGCGTTCGGTAACAAATTGGTGCACAGAAGAAACAGAGGGCAGGCACTTTGTGGCGAGGGGATTTATCCCCGCTGGGGTGCGCAGCAACCCCAAAAAGCATAAATGCGATCAGCCTGACTCACTGAGTTGGTAGATCTGGGGCTGCTTCGCAGCCCAGCGGGGATAAATCCCCTCGCCACAGGGTGAGTGAAGGCGCCTAGTGAGCCGTCAGCTCAATCACGCAGCATTGACCGTGAGTGGAGACATCTACCAGCCCGGTGTTACCGCTCAGTTGCAGACAATCGTAAAGCCCCAAGTCAACGGCGGACTCCCCGATCCTGATAACCAACCCCGGAGCCGCACTGAACACCAATACCGTCTCCGCCTCGCTGAAAAACCGCTGCTGGCCGCCCAACCACTGTAACCGCGCACGGTAACGCTGCGGCGCGTAGATGAGGTTGAAGTCTCGAATCGGTCCACCCAGCAGGGTGCAATTCACATGACTCTCACCGCTGAACGCAAAAGGGTCCAGCGGATGCAAAGGCCGCGTGGCCTGGCCATCGACGTTCAGTGTCATGCCATCCCCTTGCAAGACGCTGATGACCCGCTCGTAACCGGCGAAGGTGGAAAAACCACCCGACTCACCAATATCGGCAATCGACAGGCGCCAGCCGAAGCCTTCGAGGCCGGCACCGGCATCGCGGGTGATTTCTTCCGTGCTGCCACCGCCGTTCTTCCACGGCATGCGCGGGTAATCCGCAGCGCGTAAAACCTTCAACTGGCTCATTTATGAAAACGCCCTTCCAGACTGTGACGGGAGCCCGGATGGATCAGGCGTGCGGCGGTCACCGGCTGGCGCCCGGACCAGGTGCGGCGACGGATCAACAGGCACGGCTCGCCCCGCTCGATCTGCAGCAGCTTGCATTCGCTCGGCTCGGCCAGGATCGCCTCGACCACATGCTCGCCTTCGGTCAGCGGCGCAACCTGATTCAGATAGGCGTAGGGGGTTTGGAGGGTGAAGTCTTGCTTGAGATACTCGGGCGCCACCAGTGCGTTGACGAAACGGTCCTCGATTTGCACGGGGATGTCGTTCTCGAAATGCACGATCAACGAGTGGAACACCTTCTGGCCTTCGCGCATGTCCAGGGCCAACGCGCGCTCGGAACCGGCGGCCTCTTCTTCGAGGGTGATGACTTTGCAGGTGTGGCGATGACCGCGGGAGGCGATTTCATCGGCGATGTTGTGCACTTCGAACAGCGCGGACTGACTCTTCGGTTCGGCCACGAACGTGCCGACACCCTGCATGCGCACCAGCAGGCCATCGGCGGTCATTTCCCGCAGGGCGCGGTTGATGGTCATGCGGCTGAAGCCCAACTGGCTGACCAGTTCGCTTTCCGAGGGCACGCGGTAATGGGGCGGCCAGTTTCCACTGTCGATCTGCTGGGTGATCATCTGTTTGACGCGGGCGTACAAGGGCGCCGGACTGTCACCCATGTGTGCGGCCAGCGGCGGTTTGGCAGGCGGAGTCGGCACGGCGTATTCCTGTTCTGCGAATGTTGATGACTAGCTTGCCGGAGTTTACCGGGCAGGCAAACGTCTGTATATGTATATACAAATTACACGCAACGAGGTTCAACCGATGTCCGCCTTCTTTGCCGAGCGTGCGCTACTGCCTAATGGATGGGCCAACGATGTACGTCTTGAGGTCGACGCCGAGGGCGTCCTGACCCATGTCCAGGCCGATTCCCACGCAGACGGCGCCGAACGGCTTGGCGGTCCGCTGTTGCCGGGCATGCCGAACCTGCATTCCCATGCGTTCCAGCGAGCCATGGCCGGGCTGGCGGAAGTGGCGGGCAATCCCAATGACAGTTTCTGGACCTGGCGCGACCTGATGTATCGCCTCGTCGGAAAGATCAGCCCCGACCAGCTTGGCATCATCGCCCGGCAGCTCTACATCGAAATGCTCAAGGCCGGCTATACCTCGGTTGCCGAATTCCATTACGTACACCATGACATCGACGGCACGCCTTACGCCGACCCGGCCGAACTGGCCCTGCGTATCAGTCAGGCCGCCAGTGCCGCGGGCATTGGCTTGACCTTGCTGCCGGTGCTCTACAGCCATTCCGGCTTCGGCGGCCAGGCGCCCAATGACGGACAGCGCCGGTTCATCAACAGCACTGAAAACTATCTGAAGCTCCAGTCACGCTTGCAACCGATCCTGGCCGGGCAGCCATCCCAGGCGCTGGGCTTGTGCTTCCACTCGCTGCGCGCCGTGACACCGGGGCAGATCCATGACGTGCTGGCCGCCAGCGACCGTGATTGCCCGGTGCACATCCACATCGCCGAACAGCAAAAGGAAGTAGACGACTGCCTGAGCTGGAGCGGCGTGCGTCCGCTGCAATGGCTGTACGAAAATGCCGAGGTGGATCAACGCTGGTGCCTGGTCCATGCCACCCACGCCAATCCGCAGGAAGTCAGCCTGATGGCCAAGAGCCGGGCGATTGCCGGCCTGTGCCTGACCACCGAAGCCAATCTGGGCGACGGGATTTTTCCCGCCGTGGACTTCCTCGCCCAAGGTGGGCGGATGGGTATCGGGTCCGATAGCCATGTGTCGCTGAGCGTGGTCGAAGAGTTGCGCTGGCTGGAATATGGCCAGCGGCTGCGAGACCAGCGCCGCAACCGGTTGTACCGAACGGATCAGCCGATGGTGGGACGTACCCTGTATGACGCAGCGTTGGAAGGTGGCGCCCAGGCGTTGGGCCAACCCATCGGAGCATTCGAGGTCGGCAAGCGTGCCGATTGGCTGGTGCTCGATGGCAACGATCCGTACCTGGCCACGGCCAATGGCGACGGCATCCTGAACCGTTGGCTGTTTGCCGGCGGCGATCGCCAGGTGCGGGATGTGATGGTTGCCGGCAAGTGGCAAGTGCGCGACGGACACCATGCCGGCGAGGAAGAAAGCGCCCGGGCGTTTACCCAGGTACTGCGAGAACTGCTGGGCTGAGCCCAAAAAATCAATGTGGAAATACCAATGTGGGAGCGAGCTTGCTCGCGATGAGGCCTTTACCTTCAACATAGATGTTGATTGAAAGTCCGCTATCGCGAGCAAGCTCGCTCCCACATGGGTTTTCGGGTGGCTCTCAGTCCGAAGTCTTGGCCATCTGCCGGTCCGACGCACGCCAGACCAACCGCGTCGTGTCATACCCTTGCTGCCGCGCCTTGCTCAGCAGCTCTTCGCGTACATCGACCTTGACCGTTGGCGTGCGGGACAGCAGCCACATGTAGCGACGGCTCGGGTCACCAACAATGGCGGTCTTGTAGTCATCGCTGACGTACAGCACCCAATACTCACCCTTGGCCACGCCCGGCAGGACTTTCGAGAACCAGGTATCGAATTCGACCCAGAGCTTGTCGGTCTTGCCCGGCACCTGCGGGTAAGCGGTGCCCCTGGCTTCTTCCCATTTCCAGTCGGAAGTCAGGCAGCGGTTGAACACATCCACGTTGCCGTCGGGCTTGAGGGTGTAATGGGCTTCCGATTGCGCGCAGTTGCGCTGGAAATACATCGGCAGGCGGGCCAGCTCGTACCAGGTCCCTTGGTAACGCTTGAGATTGACACTGTTGACAGTCTTGGGCGCCAACGGGTCTACGCCAGAAGTGGCACAGCCGGCCAATACCAGGCCAGCCAAAAGCACAAAAACTAACCGCATCATTATTTTTTTCTCCCGTGGGCGCTTGGCCCCGGTTTACTCCAGGTTACTTCAGGCCTTGGCCGGAAAACATCAACACTTTGTCACCGGCGTACTGCACGCTGATAAAGCTTTTCTGGTCGCCCCAGGTGCAGCTGGACATGCCGAGCGCGCCCGAACAGTCAGTCGGTTTTCCCAGCAACGTCTCGACCTCGGCCTTGGGCATCCCGGCCGACAGCTTCGAATAGTTTTCCTGGTTGACCTTGCTGCATGCGGTCAACACGACGCACATAAACAGCAGGGCGATAGAACGCAGCGACATGGTGTAACTCCTGGAACGGAAGGGAGGTGGCAGGGTGCCAACCTGAACCTTAGAAGAGAAAACCCCTATCTGGTTCCCCGACTACCCCAGTATTTATTGGCTGCGCAAAGGTGTTTCACCGATGAATCAGCCAGAGTGTGACGGGGTCGTGCCTTTCGTCGGGATAGCGGCCCCGGAGCCTGATGAGCCGGGCTTGCGGGCCGATAAAAAGTAACAGCGCAAAATCCTGCGTTATGGCAAATTGACTCCCCTTTTTGACCCGTCCCCTCGCGGTAGCGTTCTTAATGACCAGAAACATGAAATTCAGCCACAAAATCCTGTTGGCTGCCGCCCTTGTGGTGGCCGTCGCATTCGCCTGTTTCATCCTGTTCAACGACTACCGCCAACGACAAAGCCTCAACACCAGCACCGAGACGTCCATGCAGGAACTCGGCAGCCTGACCAGCCGTAACATCCAGACCTGGGTCGAAGGCCGAATCCAATTGCTGCAATCGCTGGCCCAGCAAATCGCTATCGACGGCAGCGCTGCCGACAGCCTGAAACGCGCCGTGGGCCTGCCGGCCTACACCAGCAATTTCCAGCTCAGCTATTTCGGCGGCACCGACGGCGTGATGTTTTCGGTACCGGCCGGCAATCGTGCCGCCGATTACGACCCGCGTGCCCGTGGCTGGTACAAGGCCGCCAACAGCGCCCAGCAGACCATCGTCACCGAACCCTACATCGCCGCTTCGTCGGGCAAACTGGTGATCACCGTTGCCACGCCGGTACAGCGCCAGAACCAGATGATCGGCGTGGCCGGGGCGGACATCGATCTGTCGAGCGTCAGCGCCATCATCAACTCGCTGAACTTCGGCGGCCACGGTCACGCGTTCATCGTCAGCGCCGACGGCAAGATCCTCGTGCATCCTGACAGCAAGCGCGTGCTCAAGACCCTCACCGAGGCCTATCCCAACGGTGCGCCTCAAATCAGTCCGGGCGTTAAAGAAGTCGACCTCGACGGCAAAACCCAATTTATCTCTTTCACCCAGGTCAACGGCGTCCCCGGTGCCAACTGGTACGTGGCGCTGGTGCTTGATAAAGACACAGCCCTGGCGATGCTCAGCGAATTCCGCACCTCGGCGCTGATTGCCATGGCCATTGCCGTGGTGTTCATCATCGCGCTGCTGGGCATGCTGATCCGCGTGCTGATGCAACCGCTGCTGACCATGGGCCGCGCCATGCACGACATCGCCGAAGGCGAAGGCGACCTGACCCGCCGCCTGACCATCCACGGCCATGACGAATTCGGCGCGCTGGGCACCTCGTTCAACCGCTTCGTCGAGCGTATCCACACCTCGATCCGCGAAGTAGCCTCGGCAACCGGCCAGGTCAATGAAGTCGCCCTGCGTGTCGTCAGCGCCTCCAACTCGTCGATGTTCAACTCCGACCAGCAGGCCTCGCGCACCAGCAGCGTCGCCGCGGCCATCAACCAGCTCGGCGCCGCCGCCCAGGAAATCGCCCAGAACGCCGCCCTTGCCTCGCAGCACTCCAGCGAGGCCCGCAACCTGGCCGAAGATGGCCAGCAAGTGGTGGATAAAACCATCACGGCGATGCAGCAGCTGTCGGCCAAGATCAGCGATTCGTGCGGCAACATCGAAACGCTGAACAGCAACACGGTGAATATCGGCCAGATTCTCGAGGTGATCACCAGCATTTCCCAGCAGACCAACCTGCTCGCCCTCAACGCCGCCATCGAAGCGGCCCGGGCCGGTGAAGCCGGTCGCGGCTTCGCGGTCGTCGCCGACGAGGTGCGCAACCTGGCCCACCGCACCCAGGATTCAGCGCAGCAAGTGCAGAAGATGATCGAAGAACTGCAGGTCGGCGCCCGGGAAGCGGTGTTGACCATGACCGACAGCCAACGCCAGAGCGAAGGCAGCGTCAGCATCGCCAACCAGGCGGGCGAACGCCTGGGCAGCGTGACCCAGCGCATCGGCGAGATCGACGGCATGAATCAATCCGTGGCCACCGCCACCGAAGAGCAGACCGCCGTGGTGGAATCGATCAACGTCGACATCAACGAGATCAACACCCTGAACCAGGAAGGTGTGGAAAACCTGCAAGCCACCTTACGCGCCTGTTCCGACCTGGAGCAGCAGGCGGCGCGGTTGAAGCAGTTGGTGGGTAGTTTCCGGATCTAGTGCTCTCAAGGGCCCTTTCGCGAGCAGGCTCGCTCCCACAGTTGACCGCGTTCCGTCAGGGAAACCTGATCAACTGTGGGAGCGGGCTTGCTCGCGAAGACGGTATCAGCCTCGCAGAAAATTCAGAACCTGGACCCAGGCCTGCTCAAAAACTCCAGCTCATCCGCCGTAGACTCGCGCCCCAACACCGCATTGCGATGGGGAAAGCGCCCGAACCGGGCAATGATCTTCTGATGCCGTTCGGCATAGTCCAGGTTGTCTTCAAACACCGCCCGCTGCGCCTCGGGCTGTTCCCGGACCAGTTCGATGAACCGCGACACGGCTTCGTTCTGCACCGCGAGGTTTTCGCAGTGTTCGAGGACGAGGTAGATGAATACACGCTGGATCGGCCGAAGTTGCCGGTCGAAACCCGCCGCCAATCCCTGGGCCACCAGCGCTTGGGCACGCAGGTCGCCGGAGAAGCTTTCAGGCGTGTTGCGAAAGATCATCCGCGGCAGTTGATCCAGTAGCAGCACCAGGGCCAGCCAACCTTCCGGGCGTTGCGCCCAATCGGTCAATCCGCCGGCCAGTGCTTGCTCGGCCAGATCGCCGAAGCGCTCTCGCGCCTGGCGATCATGGCCTTTGCCAAACCACAGCTTGCCCTTGTCAGCCGCGATCTCATCTGGTTTTTCGGCTGTGCCAAACCACCAATCAAGCAACGGCTGCCAGGGCTCGGCCATGATTTACTCCTTGTGATAAGCCGTGGCGCGCGCCACTTCTTCCTTCGAGCCGAGGAACACTGCAACGCGCTGGTGCAGGCCTTCCGGCTTGATGTCGAGGATACGCTGGTGGCCGTCGGTGGAAGCGCCGCCTGCCTGCTCCACCAGGAACGACATCGGGTTGGCTTCGTACATCAGGCGCAGCTTGCCCGGCTTGGACGGCTCGCGGCTGTCGCGTGGGTACATGAACAGACCGCCACGGGTCAGGATGCGGTGTACATCGGCGACCATCGCAGCCACCCAACGCATGTTGTAGTTCTTTTTCAGCGGGCCTTCTTCACCGGCCAGCAACTCGCTGACGTAGCGTTGTACCGGGGCTTCCCAGTGACGCTGGTTGGACATGTTGATAGCGAATTCCTGGGTGGTTTCAGGAATGGTGATGTCTTCGTGGGTGAGTACGAAACTGCCCATCTCGCGGTCCAGGGTGAAGCCCTTGACGCCGTCGCCAAGGGTCAGCACCAGCATGGTCTGCGGGCCGTAGATGGCATAGCCGGCGGCAACTTGCTCGGTGCCGGGCTGCAGGAAAGCCTTTTCATTCAGGGCTTCGTTCTGGCTCAGGTACTCGTTCGGGCAACGCAGTACCGAGAAGATCGTGCCGACCGGTGCGTTGATGTCGATGTTCGACGAACCGTCCAGTGGGTCGAATACCAACAGGTAGGCGCCTTTCGGATACTTGCCCGGGATCTGGTAGGCATTGTCCATTTCCTCGGACGCCATGCCGGCCAGGTGACCGCCCCATTCGTTGGCTTCCAGCAGGATTTCGTTGGAGAGCACGTCGAGCTTCTTCTGCACTTCGCCCTGCACGTTTTCGGTGCCCATGCTGCCCAGGACACCGCCCAGCGCGCCCTTGGACACGGCGTGGCTGATCTCCTTGCATGCACGCGCCACCACTTCGATCAAAAAGCGCAGATCGGCAGGGGTATTGTTGCTGCGGGTCTGCTCAATCAAATAGCGACTCAAGGTAACGCGGGACATGGACGGCTCCGAAGAATAGGGGGCGGAAAACCCGCGCAGTTTAGCGCGAGTCGGGACTTAATTCCTCCTATGAGACGGGATATGGAGGATTGAGTTCATATCCGGGCCTGCCCAACCTGCTCTTACGGGGATTTGACCGGCGGCTTGCGCAGCAGGCTGAACGCCATCGCACCGAGGAACACCACGCTGAGCAGCAACACCGCCCACAGGCCGATCTTCTTCCAGTTGGTACTCACAGCCACCGGCGGCGCTTCAACCGCTGGCGTCGAGGTCGCCGTTCCGTTGACCGTTGCAGTACCCAGCGTCGCCAGGCGCGACGGCTTGTAATCCGGGATCAGCGTGGTCAACGGCAAGCTGGCCGCCTTCGCCGTCCCACTGCCCAGTGCCAGGTTGTAGGGCGCGTCGCCGCGCGCCAGGAACACCACTTGGGTCGGGCGCACGGCAAAACGCAGGGCCGGGGCCTCGGTGCCCAGGCCGCCGCCACGCTCGTCCACGGTCAGTTTCAATTGCTGCACGGTCTGGCCGGACAACTGCAACTGGTTTTGCTGCACATCCTGACCATTCTGGGTCAGGCGATAGAGCAAGCCACCGCCCATCGGCTGCCACGGATGGCTGCTTTCGCGGCGACCGGCCAGGGTCACCGGCGCCAGGCTGTTGGCCTGGCTCAGTTCCACCTGGACTTGCTCGATGTTCAGCCCCATCGGCAATTGCCAGGTATATTCACCGGCCTTCGTCGTGGTGCCCGCCAACGGCTGCGACCAGACCAACGGCAGCGGCAGGCTTTCGCGGCTGGCGCTTTGCAGTTGGGCCGAGGTCAGCACCGGCGCCGAGGACGGCGAATCCCACAGCAATCGCAAGTACCGCGCCGATTGTCCGGGCAGGCTCACTTCGTGCTGCTCGACCCGCTCATCGGCGAATGTCAGCCGCGCGACCTGGCCTTCGCCCCACGCCTGCCAGTGCTGCAAGTCGTCACTGGCCTCGATGGTGAAGCGCTGGAAACCGTCGCGCTCGCTGGTCCAGTCCAGGATCAACTGTTGCAGCGGCGCCTTGATCGCGCTGGCGTCGAGCAGCCAGCCACGCAATTCCTCTTCCCCGGCTTCGAGCCGACTGGACGGCTGGACTTCCACCAGCGTGCCGTTGGCGTTCGATTGCACACGTACGCTGGGCGCGCGTTCACTGTCGTCAGCAGCGTTATACAGCGGAAACCACTTCACATCGGTCAGGGTGCGATTCTCCCGGCTCTGGGCCGATTCGCGCACCAATGCATAGGCCTGGGCCTGGCCGGCGGCGTTGAACACCCGCACGTCACTCAGGTCGGTTTGCCGAGCCCGCAATTGGACATCCAGCGGCAACGCCAGGCGATACCACGGGCCTTCACCGCTCAAGGCCAACGGCACCTGATGGGCGAAGTCTTGCGGCTGCTCCGGTGCCGCAGCCGCCAAGGCCACCCACAACCCCATCAGGCCCAGCCCGATTCGACTCAACTTGCGACTCAAGACGACACTCCCTCACTGACAGGCATCGGCGGCTCGGCATCCACGGCCGGCTCCGGGCGCTTGGGTGGCAGCGGCGCAAAATAGCCGACCACCAGCAGCAAGACACCCACGCCAATAAACGACACGATCCGCGCCAAACCGCCGCGGTTACTCAGTTCGACGAAGAACAACTTGGCCACGACCACGGCGATCAACACCGCGCCGACCAGCCACACTTCCCGGCGATGGCGCAGGTGCCCGCCGATCATCAGGCCCAGGGCAATCAAGGTCCAGACGATGGACAAGCCGGCCTGCACGAACATCGAGTCGAGCAGCGCATCCAGCGCGTACGGCACACCCATCCACTGGTGGGCGGTACGCATCACCAGGGCCGTGAAGAACGCGAACAGCGACACACCGGCGATCAATTGAGCGATGTACCCGATGCGGCTCCAACGGTTCGTCGATTGCTCCACCGCGTTGCGCGCCCACACATAGATACCGAACAAGGCGAACAGCAGGCCCAGCTCCAGAGGGTTGAGCAACGGCACATAAGGCAGTGGCTCCGAGTTGCCATCACTGAAGGTGTTGGTCAGCCAGAACCAACCGAGCATCAACAGTGCCATGGGTGCCGCCGCGTAGACGCGATATTCGCGCGGTTGGGCCGAAACCGGCCATGGCAAGGTACGCGGCGTGGCCATCAACACGAGGTAAAGGCCTGGCAGGATTGCCCAGGCCAGCCAGCGCCAGGCGTTGTACTGTTCGGACAGCAACAGCAGGCCGTAACGCAGCTCCAGCATCAACACCGTCATCAGCAACCAGCAACCGAGCACGTGGGCGGTACTGCGCGCCCGGGCCGGGAGCATCGGCGCCAGGCGCTTGAGCGAAAAGAAGTGCACGGCAAATATTGCCAGCCAGGCAAGCCAGCCGAAATCCGCCGCCGGGTGATAGTGGCTGTGCCCCGTTGCCACCAGCACGCAGCCCGCCGCCGGAATCAACAAGGTGCACAGCAGCCCCAGCGCCGGCCATTTCAAGCGCAGGGCCAGAACTGTCCACACCGCCACGCTGATCGCCGCGACCAGCAGCAGCCAGCTGCCTTGCAGGTTCGCCGGAGCAAAACGCAGCACCTCGCTGACCCACGCGAGCGCCCACCAGCCGGCGCCCCAGATCAGCAACAGCTCGGACAGGCGTTGCAAGCTCAGGACGTCCAGTTCCTGCGCGGCGTGTGCCCGTTGCAATCGCCAGGCGCCGACCAATGCCGCCAATCCCAGCACCAGCGGTGTCCAGAAACCACTGTGGGCCAAGGGTCGCAGACCTTCGGACTGAAGAGGCCCAAGCAGGAACGGCCCAGCCGCCAGGAACGCTGCGCCGCCCAACAGTTGCAGCAACAGGCCGAAGACAAAGCTCACGCGTTGCTTCAAGTACAGGCTCAGCCAGATGATCAACAAGCCGCTGGCCGCCCATACGCCGCTCGCCGTTTGCCACGGCAGGACGAACAACACCGCGAGATTGATCAGCACCAGCCCCGCCAATAGCACCACCGACAGGCCGCGCAACAGCCGGGGATCGTTGCGCACCATGTCGTCGCGAGCCGCCAACAGCATCCCGCCAATCAACGCCAGGCCGATCAGCGAGGCGCTGAGCAGTCCGTTCCAGCCGGCATTCAACACCGCCGAATCTCCATCGGCGCCTTGCAGGCGCATCAGGAACAGCGCGCCACCCAACAGTTGCACCGCGAACGCGGTAAACAGAAAGGCCCGTGATTGCAGGCGCAGACCAATGAACAGCGTCGCCAGGCCGGCGAAGGCCCAGGCGATGGCGGTGCCGTGGGTAAAAAAGAACAGCGGCGCCAGCAAGTAGAGGAAACCTAACCCCAACACCGCCAGCACAGGCTGAGCCTGACGCTCCCAGTTCGCGACATGGCCGGGCTCGGCCTTGTGCAGTTGATAGAAGCTGAACAGCAAGGCACAACCGAGCATCAACGCGCCCAGCCACGCCCCCTCCAGCAGGCTGCCTTCACCTGCATGCAATTCGCTGACGAAGGCCAGCGCCGAACCCAATTGCAGCAACAGGGCAAAGATTCGTGCGAAGGGTCGCTGTTGGCGCAGGCCCAGCCAGGAAATCCCGGCGCCTTCCACCGCCCAGGCTGCAGCAGTCCAACGGGCATCGAGGCCTAGCGGAATCGCCAGACTGCCGAAAATCACGCCCAAGGCGAGGCAGGTTTCAGCCAACAATACAGCGCGACCACCCATCAATACGCGCGCCAGCCCCATGTAGATCATGCCCAGGGCCAAGGCACTGAACGCTGCGGCGAATTCCAAGTGTTGCACCAAGGCGAACTGCAAGCCGAAGCCAACCAACGGCGGGCCGAACAGCATGCTGCCGTCCACGTAATCGCCCTTGCGCGCCGACCAGCGCAGCATGGCGTCGCGGCTGCCATCTTCAGGCGCGTCGCTCATTTCCAGCAGCTTGCGCCGGGTAAACAACAAGCCGATCGCCAGGTACACCAGGAAGAAAACGATGAGGAAGGGTTCGGTGCTCCACAGCAGTTCCGGCGTATAGGAGCGCAAGCCCCAGGCGAAACCGATGCCGAACGTGCCGACGAAGCCGATCAGGTTGAGCATCCGCCAGGCCTTGAACCAAGCGATTGCGAGGATGCCGGCGTTGAGCAGGATGAAATAGCTGAACAGCGCGACATGGTTGCCGCTGCCGGTGGAGGTCAGGATCGGTGCGGCAAAGCCGCCCAGCGCCGCAGCCGCCGCCAGGCCCATGGCGTTCTGGGTCACTGCCAGGATCGCCGAGAACACAGTGACCGCGACCAGCAGCCCCAAGGCAGCCTTGGAATCGAGCAACGGATGCAGGCGCATGGCGGCGAACACCGTCAGGTACAACACGGCGATCCCGGTCCCCTGCAGAATCAGCGCATAACTGCTGTTGCGTTGGCGCAACCACCAACCCAGGCCCAGCAGGCCCAAGGCGCTGGCCGCAACGCCGGCGTAGCGCAATTCGATCGGCACCACCATGCCTTCGGTGGCGTAGCGCAGCAGGAAAGCCAGGCCGAGGAACAACAACACCACGCCGACCCGCAGCACGGTGTTGCCGCCGAACAACCAGTCGCGCGCGCCGATGAGGGCGCGGTCGAACAGATTCGGGCCACGGGGAGCCGCAGGCGCAGGCGCCGTCGGTTCAAGGGGCAACGGCGCAAAATCGCGATTGGCGCGACGGCTGGAAGCGGCTGGCGCAGGGCTCCAGATTTCGTCAGGCAACGGCTGGCTGGCCTGGGTGCTCATCACGGAGACGGGTTCGAGGTCTGGCGGCAGTTCCCAGACCAGCTCCGGCTCGGTGCGGGTCTGGGGTTTTGGAGCCTGGGGCACGATGACCTCGGCCATGCGGCGCCGGATCACTCGGCTGGGCGGCCTTGCCGCGTTCGAGAACCGCCAGCCGCACTTCCAGGGTGAGCAGACTCTGCTGGGCCTCTTGCAGCAGGATCTGCTGTTTGGCCGCCTGGATGCCAAGGCGCCCCAGCCGAAACGACTGGGCGATGCCGAGCCCGACCAACGCACCTATCAGCGCATCGGCGAACGACTCATCCACCACCCAGCCGAGTGCCAGGCCCAACAGTGTCAAAATCCATTGCATATGGTCGATATCCCTAAGCGGCCCGTGGCGGGCATGACCGGGTGATGCGGTGCCCGGATCAGTCTAGTGGAACAGCACAATCCTTGTGGGAGCGGGCTTGCTCGCGAAAGCGTTGTGTCAGGCACATCATTGCTGTCTGACACAACGCTTTCGCGAGCAAGCCCGCTCCCACATTAGAATATTGGTGCTGCCAATGACTGGGCTACGACACCGCAACCCGGCGAATCTGGCGCTTAGTATATCGACGAAGCCCAACCGCCGTTGGGCTTCGCTCACATTTCTTGCAACGTTTACTCCAGCGCCTTCCAGATGTCGGTGGCGTATTCGCGGATGGTCCGGTCCGAGGAGAACCAGCCCATGCGCGCGGTATTGAGCACTGCCGAGCGCCACCATTGCTTGGAGTCGTGCCACTTCTCTTCGACCTTGGCCTGGGCGTTCCAGTACGCGTCGAAATCGGCACAGACCAGGAAGCGGTCGTAATCCACCAGCGAATCCACCAGCCCGGTGTAGCGCATCGGGTCATCCGGCGAGAAGACGCCACCACGAATCGCTTGCAATACATCGCCAAGGCGATGGGACGCGGCGATGTCCGGCGCGGCGCTGAATTCACCGTTGCGCTTGCGCGCTTCCACCTGCTCGGCGGTCAGGCCGAAGATGAACATATGGTCACCGCCGACACGCTCGTGCATTTCCACGTTCGCGCCGTCCATGGTGCCGATGGTCAGCGCGCCGTTGAGGCCGAACTTCATGTTGCTGGTGCCCGAGGCCTCGAAACCGGCGGTGGAAATCTGCTCCGACAAGTCCGCCGCCGGGATGATGCTTTCGGCCAGGCTGACGTTGTAGTTGGGCAGGAACACCACTTTGAGCAAGCCGCGCACGGTCGGGTCGTTGTTCACCACCCGGGCGATGTCGTTGGTCAGCTTGATGATCAGCTTGGCCTGGTGATAACTGGCGGCGGCCTTGCCGGCGAAGATTTTCACCCGCGGCACCCAGTCCACTTCCGGCTCGGCACGAATCGCCTGGTACAGCGCCACAGTGTGCATCAGGTTGAGCAACTGACGCTTGTATTCGTGGATCCGCTTGACCTGCACGTCGAACATCGCCGCCGGGTTGACGGCGATGCCCAGCCGCTCGTGGATCAGGTAGGCCAGGGCTTTCTTGCTGTGCAGGCGCTGTTCGGCGAACTGCTTGCGAAACGCCGGTTTGTCGGCGAACGGCTCCAGCTCGATCAGGCGCTCCTCGGGATTGTCGAGCACGCTCGGGCCAAGGGCGTCGACCATCATCGAGGTCAATTCGGCGTTGGCCTGGAACAACCAGCGGCGGAAGGTGATGCCGTTGGTCTTGTTGTTGATTCGCTCCGGATAGAGCTTGTGCAGCTCGGAGAACACCGTGCTGCGCATCAGTTGGGTATGCAACCCGGACACGCCGTTGACGCTGTGGGAACCGAGGAACGCCAGGTTACCCATGCGTACCCGGCGGCCGTTGTCCTCTTCGATCAACGACACCGAGCGCAGCACGTCGAAATCGTGCACGCCCTTGGCCCGCAGCGAATCGATGTGCTGGGCGTTGATCAGGTAGATGATCTGCATGTGCCGGGGCAACATCCGCTCCATCAGCCCCACCGGCCAGGTTTCCAGGGCTTCGGGCAGCAGCGTGTGGTTGGTGTAGGACAACGTGTCCTGGGTGATCTGCCAGGCCGCGTCCCACGCGACGTCGTAGACGTCCACCAATTGGCGCATCAGCTCGGCCACGGCAATGGACGGGTGCGTATCGTTGAGCTGGATCGCCGCGTGATCGCCCAGGGTCAGCACCGAGGTGTGCATGTTGCGATGGCGGCGCAGCAAATCCTGCAGCGAGGCGGCGACGAAGAAATACTCCTGGCGAAGGCGCAATTCCTGGCCGGCCTCGGTGCTGTCGGCCGGGTACAAGACGCGGGAAATGCTCTCGGCCCGGGCCACTTCCGCCACGGCGCCGAGGTGGTCGCCGGCATTGAAGCGCTCCAGGTGCAGGTCTTCCACGGCCCGGGCGCGCCACAAGCGCAGGGTGTTGACACTGGCACCGCGCCAGCCCACCACCGGCGTGTCATAGGCAATGGCACGCACGGTTTCGGCCGGAGACCAGACCTGGCGAGTCTTGCCGTTGTCGTCCGTCACGGTTTCAACGCTGCCACCAAAGCCGATCGGGTAGACCACTTCAGGCCGCTCGAACTCCCACGGGTTGCCGAAATCCAGCCAGTGCTCGGTCTGCTCCTGCTGCCAGCCGTCGACAATCGCCTGGCGGAACAAGCCGTGCTCATACCGAATACCGTAGCCATGGCCGGCGATGCCCAGCGTCGACATGCTCTCCATGAAGCACGCCGCCAGGCGACCGAGGCCACCGTTGCCCAAGGCCGCGTCGGGCTCCAGCAGGCGGATGCGCTCCAGGTCGACACCCAACTCGGTCAACGCTTCGCGGGCGGTGTCCAGCAGGCCCAGATTGCTCAGGCTGTCGTACAGCAGGCGACCGATGAGGAATTCCAGGGAGAGGTAGTAGACGCGCTTCTGGCCCTTGCGGTAGATCTGCCGCGTGTGGTCCATCCAGTGTTCGACCATGTGGTCGCGGGCGGCAAGGGCTATGGCTTCGAACCAATCGTGATCAAACGCATGATCGGGGTCCTTGCCGACGGCATAAGTGAGTTTGGTCAACACGGCGTCGCGAAATGCCGCAACCTCAGCTTCGCGAACAAGTGGTTCTTGAGTCATTGATGAGACCTCGAACGAGCATGGAATTGTCTGAGCCTAGTCGGTCTGACAGACGGTACAGGCTCTTGGTTCGGTGGTTTTTCCCCTGGTGCCGGAGAATCGTCGCCAAGGAATTGCCGATGGACGAATGAATGCAGGGGCCGTGCCGGTACAGGCGGGTTTTGTCGGGGCGCAAAAAAAACCGGCAGATGGTCGTTCAAAATTTCACCAGTCCCGGTATGATCGCGCGCCCTGATGCATGCTGGTAAACCGTGATGATGAAGCCCAACCTGATCGCCGCCGCGGAGATCGACCGACTCGATACCTGGGCCAAGTACTCCGCCCCGATGTGCGGTTCCTGCGTGTCGAGCTGCTGCACCCTGCCGGTGGAGGTCAAGATCAAGGACCTGATCCGGATTGGCATCGTCGATGAGTTCGAACTGGGCGACCCGCCAAAAAACATCGCCAAGCGCCTGCAAAAGGAAGGGATCGTCGAGCGCTACAACCAGAAGTCGGAAATCTTCACGTTGCAACGCATGAGCAACAACGACTGCCTGTATCTGGACCGCAAGAGCCGGTTGTGCACCATTTACGAGAAGCGCCCGGACACCTGCCGCAATCATCCACGGGTCGGGCCACGGCCGGGCTATTGCGCGTACAAGCCCAAGGAAGTGGAACGCGAGCGGAATCCGCGGACGTTGGATCGGTTTTGATCTATTGCTGATTCAGCAGCGCCTGAACCGTCGCCATCGCGAGCAAGCTCGCTCCCACAGTTGATTTTCAGCGGATACAGATTTTGTGTCCGACATAAATCCACTGTGGGAGCGAGCTTGCTCGCGATGGGGCCCTACAGGCGCCACATAAAATCCCAGGCACAAAAAAACGCCCCCGGTCTCGCAACCGGGGGCGTTTTTCATTCAGCCGAGGCTAAAGCAATCAGGCCTTGGCTTTCTTGGCGGCGCGGGTACGCTCGCTTTCGTCCAGGATCTTCTTGCGCAGGCGGATCGACTTCGGCGTCACTTCGCACAGTTCGTCGTCCTGGATGAATTCCAGGGCCTGTTCCAGGGTGAAGCGAACAGGTGGAACCAGGGCGATGGTTTCGTCTTTGCCCGAAGCACGCATGTTGTCGAGCTTCTTGCCCTTGGTAGGGTTCACGCCCAGGTCGTTGTCACGGCTGTTCAGACCAACGATCTGGCCACCGTAGATTTCCTGGCCGTGCTCGACGAACAGCTTGCCACGCGCCTGGAGGGTTTCCAGGGAGTAGGTCAGTGCCTTGCCGGTTTCAACCGAAACCAGAACGCCGTTCTGGCGACCGGACATGTCGCCCGACTTCATCACGTCGTAACGGTCGAAGATCGAGGTCAGGATGCCAGCACCGTTGGTCAGGGTCAGGAACTGGTTACGGAAACCGATCAGACCGCGAGCAGGGATGTTGTATTCCAGGCGTACACGGCCCTTGCCATCCGGCACCATGTTGGTCAGGTCGCCCTTACGCAGGCCCATCTCTTCCATCACCTTGCCCTGGGATTCTTCCGGCAGGTCGATGGTGACGTTTTCGAACGGTTCGTGCTTCACGCCGTCAACCAGGCGGATGATCACTTCCGGACGACCTACAGCCATTTCGAAGCCTTCGCGACGCATGGTTTCGATCAGTACCGAGAGGTGCAGTTCGCCACGGCCGGAGACCTTGAACTTGTCAGCCGAGTCGCCTTCTTCAACGCGCAGTGCAACGTTGTACAGCAGCTCCTTGTCCAGACGCTCCTTGATGTTACGGGACGTCACGAACTTGCCTTCTTTACCGCAGAATGGCGAGTCGTTTACCTGGAAGGTCATGGAAACGGTTGGCTCGTCGACGGTCAACGGCTTCATCGCTTCAACGGTGTCCGGGTGGCACAGGGTGTCGGAGATGAACAGCGAGTCCATGCCGCTGATGCAGACGATGTCGCCGGCAGCCGCTTCTTCGACGTCTACACGGTGCAGACCGTGGTGACCCATCAGCTTCAGGATACGACCGTTGCGACGCTTGCCATCGGCGCCGATAGCCACGACTGGAGTGTTCGGCTTGACGCGACCACGGGCGATACGGCCAACACCGATAACACCCAGGAAGCTGTTGTAGTCCAGTGCGGAGATTTGCATCTGGAACGGACCGTCACGGTCGACTTTCGGCGCAGGTACGTTGTCGACGATCGACTGGTACAGCGGGGTCATGTCTTCAGCCATGTCGGTGTGGTCCAGACCGGCAATACCGTTCAGGGCCGAGGCGTAGACGACTTTGAAGTCCAGCTGTTCTTCGGTGGCGCCCAGGTTGTCGAACAGGTCGAAGATCTGGTCCAGGACCCAGTCCGGACGCGCGCCTGGACGGTCAACCTTGTTGATGCACACGATCGGACGCAGGCCGGCTTCGAAGGCCTTCTTGGTCACGAAACGGGTTTGCGGCATAGGGCCGTCCTGGGCGTCGACCAGCAGCAGCACGGAGTCGACCATCGACATCACGCGCTCTACTTCACCACCGAAGTCGGCGTGGCCCGGGGTGTCCACGATGTTGATGTGGTAGCCGTTCCAGTTGATGGCGGTGTTTTTCGCCAGGATGGTAATACCGCGCTCTTTTTCCTGGTCGTTGGAGTCCATCACGCGCTCGTCGTTGAGCTCGTTGCGCTCCAGGGTGCCGGATTGACGCAAGAGTTTGTCTACCAGGGTGGTCTTACCATGGTCAACGTGAGCAATGATGGCGATGTTGCGTAGATTTTCGATCACTTGTGTATCTCGATCAGAGGATTCGGTGTGCTGACAGGTCGTGGCAGCGATTTACAGTAGAGTCCGACAGTTACAGCGTGTCGGCGGCGTCGGGGGGCCGGTGACGCAGGCCACAGGCAAACAGCCCCGGGCACTTAGCTCGGTCGATAAACGCGCACATTGGCATGCCCCTCACTGAGCAAATGGTGGGCATGCAGGCGACTCATCACGCCTTTGTCGCAATACAGCAGGTACTGGCGAGTAGGGTCCAGTTCCTTGAAACGCGCGTTCACTGCATAGAACGGCATCGTTTGTACCTCGACGCCGGCGACGCTCAGCGGGTCGTCTTCAGCATCGTCCGGATGACGGATGTCGATGATGATCTGACCGGCCAGCGCTTCGCCGACTTCTTCAATCTGGATGTCCTGGCCCAATTCGTCGATGACCCGATCGATCGGTACCAGCCTGGCGTTCTCGATCGCGCGTTCGAGTACCGCCATGTCGAATTCTTTCTCTTCGTGTTCCACACGCCCGCGCTTGGCCGCCGTCTTCGGGTTGACCGAGATGACGCCGCAATACTCCGGCATGTGCCGGGCAAAATCGGCGGTGCCGATCTCGTTGGCCGTGTCGATGATGTCCTGCTTGTGGCTGGCGATCAGCGGACGCAGCACGAGTTTCTCGGTCACGCAGTCGATCACCGACAGGTTCGGCAACGTCTGGCTCGATACCTGGGAAATCGCCTCGCCGGTCACCAGCGCGTCGATGTGCAGGCGGTCGGCGATGCTCGTCGCGGCACGCAACATCATACGCTTCAAAATGACGCCCATATGACTGTTATCGACTTTGCCGAGAATCTCGCCCAGGACTTCTTCGAACGGCACGCTCACAAATAACACGCGTTGGGAGCTGCCGTACTTCTTCCAGATGAAGTGCGCCACTTCCATTACGCCCAATTCGTGAGCACGCCCGCCGAGATTGAAGAAGCAGAAATGGCTCATCAGGCCGCGACGCATGATCTGGTAGGCGGCGACGGTGGAGTCGAAACCACCGGACATCAACACCAGCGTCTGCTCCAACGAGCCCAGCGGATATCCGCCGATGCTGTCGTGCTGGCTGTGGATCACGAACAACCGCTGGTCGCGAATCTCGATGCGTACTTCGATCTGCGGGTCTTTCAGCGAAATACCGGCGGCGCCGCACTGCCGAGCGCAACTGGCTGCCGACATAACGTTCCACGTCCATCGAACTGAACGGGTGCTTGCCGGCGCGCTTGCAGCGAACCGAAAAGATCTTGCCGGCCAGCGCATCACCATAATGGAGCATGCATTTGGCGAGGATGTCGTCGAAGTCACCCAGCGGGTATTCGTCGACCTGCAGGAAATGCGCGATGCCTGGCATGCAGCTCAGGCGCTCGGTCATTTCCTTCAGCAGCTTGGGTTCGCTGACGCGGGTTTCCAGTTCGAGGTTGTCCCACACGCCGTTCACCACCACGGCCGGGTCCAGGTCACGGAGCACGGCACGGATGTTCTTGGCCAACTGGCGGATGAAACGCATCCGTACCGGGCGGCTCTTGATGGTGATCTCGGGGAAGACTTTTACGATTAGTTTCATGAAAACAGCGCGCGAACGGCCAGCCGAAAAAGGGGGGCGCGGATTATAGCGGAAATTGCTCAAGGTTTAACCAGTTAATGTGCAGATGGTTTTGCATGCACCAAAACAGGTCATTATTGATTGACGGCGCCACATTGCAGTGCGTTATTGTCCGACAATCTTGGATTTACGCCTTTAAAAGCGTGGATTTGGTGCAAAAAACCCATGGTGGGGCACTGGCATGCAATTTGCTCCCTTGTGAGGCAGGTTGCCTTGGCAGAGTATTCGCGCCGGCATCACCCATATCTAAGGGCACTCCACTACCCGCCCGAAGCCACCCGGAGGACATATGTCGAAGTCGGTTCAACTCATCAAAGATCATGACGTCAAGTGGATTGATCTGCGCTTCACTGACACCAAAGGCACTCAACATCACGTGACCATGCCGGCCCGTGATGCACTGGACGACGAATTCTTCGAAATCGGCAAGATGTTCGACGGTTCCTCCATCTCCGGCTGGAAAGGCATCGAAGCCTCCGACATGATCCTGATGCCGGACGACAGCACTGCCGTCCTGGACCCGTTCACCGAAGAGCCGACCCTGATCCTGGTCTGCGACATCATCGAACCTTCGACCATGCAAGGCTATGACCGCGACCCACGCGCCATCGCCCACCGTGCCGAGGAATACCTGAAGTCCACCGGTATCGGCGACACCGCTTTCTTCGGTCCAGAGCCCGAATTCTTCATCTTCGACTCGGTCAAGTTCAAGTCCGACATCTCCGGCTCCATGTTCAAGATCTTCTCCGAACAAGGTTCGTGGATGTCCGACCAGGACGTGGAAGGCGGCAACAAAGGCCACCGTCCAGGCATCAAGGGTGGCTACTTCCCGGTTCCACCGTTCGACTTCGACCACGAAATCCGTACCTCCATGTGCAACGCACTGGAAGAAATGGGCCAGACCGTCGAAGTTCACCACCACGAAGTGGCGACTGCCGGCCAGAACGAAATCGGCGTGAAATTCAACACGCTGGTGAAGAAGGCTGACGAAGTACAGACCCTGAAGTACTGCGTACACAACGTTGCCGACGCCTACGGCCGCACCGCGACCTTCATGCCGAAGCCTCTGTACGGCGACAACGGTTCGGGCATGCACGTGCACATGTCGATCTCCAAGGACGGCAAGAACACCTTTGCTGGCGAAGGTTATGCCGGCCTGTCGGACACCGCCCTGTACTTCATCGGCGGCATCATCAAGCACGGCAAGGCCCTGAACGGCTTCACCAACCCGTCGACCAACTCCTACAAGCGTCTGGTGCCAGGCTTCGAAGCCCCGGTGATGCTGGCCTACTCGGCTCGCAACCGTTCCGCCTCGATCCGTATTCCTTACGTGAACAGCCCGAAAGCCCGCCGTATCGAAGCGCGCTTCCCGGATCCGGCTGCCAACCCATACCTGGCCTTCGCTGCACTGATGATGGCTGGCCTGGACGGTATCCAGAACAAGATCCACCCTGGCGATGCCGCTGACAAGAACCTGTATGACCTGCCGCCTGAAGAGGCCAAGGAAATCCCACAGGTTTGTGGCAGCCTGAAAGAAGCCCTGGAAGAGCTGGACAAGGGCCGTGCGTTCCTGACCAAGGGCGGCGTATTCAGCGATGACTTCATCGACGCTTACATCGCACTGAAAAGCGAAGAAGAAATCAAGGTTCGCACCTTCGTACACCCACTGGAATACGAGCTGTACTACAGCTGCTGATCCAGTAAGCGCCGCCACGCACGGCGTGAGTTAAAGAGAGGCCTCCTTCGGGAGGCCTTTTTTATGGGCGCAGGTTACGTGCATGATGATGCGCCGCTTCCCTCACAAGACGAGATTGCCAATGACTTCCCGCTTGAAGATTTGCCTCGCCCTGTCTGCAGCACTGCTATGTTCCACAGCCGAGGCCAACAACGCCCCCGAAGCCCTGACCCCGCTACTCAATGCCATCGGCGAACGCCTGCTGATCGCCGATCAAGTGGCGCTGAGCAAATGGGACAGCGGCAAACCCGTGGAAGACCGTCAGCGCGAACGTGAAGTCATTGCCGCCGCCGTAGCCCAGGCGCCGATCTACAAGCTGAGCGGTGAAACCGTGGAAACGTTTTTCGCCGCCCAGATAGAGGCCAACAAATTTATCCAATACGTCAACTTGTCCGACTGGGCCCTGGAGGGCAAGGCACCGGATCTGCCACGCCCGGACCTGGTGGGCGAGATCCGCCCCAAACTCGACCGCCTGCAAAAGCGCCTGCTGCAGCAACTGGCCGACTTCGCGCCCTACCGCACCGACCCGCAGTGTCCGCAATGGCTGGCCCGTGCCACTCACCACAACAAGCAGCACCCGATACACCGGCTGGCCCTGATCCGGGCAACCGCCGGGCTCTGTATCTCCCCGAAATCCTGAGACACCTCCCTTCCCCTGTGGGAGCGAGCTCGCTCGCGATGAGGCCAGCCTATCCAACACCTCACTGCCTGACACACCGCCATCGCGAGCAAGCTCGCTCCCACAATGGTTTTGCATCGGGCTCAAGATGTGTGCTCACAGCAAATCCCCTGTGGGAGCAACACAACAACTGGGCCAACCATCCGCCCTGGCCTATGCTGCATCTATCACTTTGGTTTTCGGTCGATTTCCCATGGGTCGCGGTTTTTCAATCATCCTGTTGTTACTGCTGGCACTGCCCGCCGCCGCGCAGATCTACAAATACACCGACGCCGACGGCAACACCGCCTACAGCAACCAGCCGCCTGACGGGGTACCGGCTCAAGCCGTGGAATTACCACCGCTCAACAGCGTTGAAACCCAGGCCCCGATCAACCCCGACACACCCCCAACGCCAGAAAACACCAACGCGCCGCGCAAAGCCTACGAGCTGTTGGAGCTGACCGACATCCCCACCGAAGAGGCCCTGCGTGCCAACAACGGCACTTTCACCGTCAGCGTTAGGTCGCAACCACGCTTGCAGAGCCCACATCTGTTCAGGTTGCTGCTCGACGGCCAGCCTTACGGCCAGCCGAGCAACGTGCCGCGCCTGCAACTGGTGAATATCGATCGCGGCGAGCACAGTCTGGCGGTCCAGGTAATCGACGGGGAACGTCTCGTGCAGCAGAGCGAAACCGTCACCTTCACCGTGCAGCGAGTGCACCTGCCATGATTCGCCCGCTGGTCGCCCTTGGCCTGTTGCTGATCGCAATGCCTGGCCTGGCGCAGGTCTACACCTACATCGACGCCCAGGGCAATCGCGTCTTCACCGACCAGCCACGCCCCGGCAATGCCAGGAAAGTACAACTGCCGCCCGGTAACCGCATGCCGACACCCGCCGCCGGCATCAACTCGACAACGCCGGTCGAGCCGCCACAAGCCAAGCCCTTGTTCCGTTACGAGATGCTCCGGCTGTTGATTCCCGAACCGGACGCCACGATACGCAGCACCGCCGGGGAGCTGATCGTCACCGCGACCAGCGAACCCGGCCTGCAAAGAGGCCACCGCTACCGTCTGCTGCTGGACGGCAAGCCCACCGCAGAGCCAGGGCCCAGTCCGGTATTTGCCTTGAAAAACATCGACCGGGGCACCCACCATCTGGCAGTGGAAATCCTGGATGAGCAAGGCCGTATCGTCGAACGCACCGCCAGCCAACCCTTCCACATGCAACGCATGTCTCTGGCACAGAAGCGCCGCGTCAAGCCCTGCGCCATAGCCGACTATGGCCAGCGTCCCGAATGCCCCCTCGCTGAAAAACCCGAAGAAGACAAACCCAGCATCCTGCCGTTCTTCTAAAGCCGTCCAGGGTCGCGCACTATATTGGTGCAATACGCTGCACGCTACCCAGTTTCAAATCCCATTTTGGTTCGAAAGTACCCGAAAAAGCTGGCAGAACGCCACGCAACTGGGCGAAAAAAGGCCTTTTGAGGCTCTAAACGCTTCTTTTCGGAGCCTTGGTTTGGTTTTTGCATTTTGCTGGTATCAGCGCATTAACCGCGCGCGCGATTTGGGGGCCTGCCCTCGATCGCTACGCTTTAAAAGAGGTCCTGATGACCATTAGCGACGCACTACACCGCTTGCTGCTCGACAATCTCACCACCGCGACCATCCTGCTCGACGCCGAACTGCGCCTTGAGTACATGAACCCGGCGGCGGAGATGCTCCTGGCCGTCAGCGGCCAGCGCAGCCATGGGCAGTTCATCAGCGAACTGTTTACCGAGTCCGCCGAAGCGCTCAATTCCCTGCGCCAGGCCGTGGAACAGGCGCATCCGTTCACCAAGCGCGAAGCGATGCTGACCGCCCTGACCGGCCAGACCCTGACCGTCGACTACGCCGTAACGCCAATCCTGAACAACCACGCGACGCTGCTGTTGTTGGAAGTCCATCCCCGTGATCGCCTGCTGCGCATCACCAAGGAAGAGGCGCAGATCTCCAAGCAGGAAACCAGCAAGATGCTGGTGCGCGGCCTCGCCCACGAGATCAAGAATCCGCTCGGCGGCATTCGCGGCGCGGCACAGCTGCTTGCCCGGGAACTCCCGGAAGAGAGCCTCAAGGACTACACCAACGTCATCATCGAAGAAGCCGACCGCCTGCGAAACCTGGTGGACCGCATGCTCGGCTCGAACAAGCTGCCGTCGCTGGCGTTGTGCAACGTCCACGAAGTCTTGGAACGCGTCAGCAGCCTGGTCGAAGCCGAAAGCCAGGGCTGCATCACGTTGGTGCGCGACTATGACCCGAGCATTCCCGACGTCTTGATCGACCGCGAACAGATGATCCAGGCGGTGCTGAACATCGTGCGCAACGCCATGCAGGCCATCAGCAGCCAGAACGAGCTGCGCCTGGGTCGCATCAGCCTGCGCACCCGAGCCATGCGCCAGTTCACCATCGGCCACGTGCGCCATCGCCTGGTGACCAAGATCGAGATCATCGACAACGGCCCGGGCATTCCCCAGGAACTGCAGGAAACCATCTTCTTTCCCATGGTCAGCGGCCGCCCGGACGGTACCGGGCTGGGGCTGTCCATCACCCAGAACATCATCAGTCAGCATCAGGGCTTGATCGAATGTGAAAGCCACCCCGGCCACACCACTTTCTCGATCTTCCTGCCACTGGAACAAGGAGCCACATCGACATGAGCCGTAGTGAAACCGTGTGGATCGTCGATGACGACCGTTCTATCCGCTGGGTCCTGGAAAAAGCCTTGCAACAGGAAGGCATGACCACCCAGAGCTTCGACAGCGCCGACGGGGTGATGAGCCGCCTGGCCCGTCAGCAGCCGGACGTCATCATCTCCGACATCCGCATGCCCGGCGCCAGTGGCCTGGACCTGCTGGCGCGGATTCGCGAGCAGCACCCACGGCTGCCGGTGATCATCATGACCGCCCACTCCGACCTGGACAGCGCCGTCGCGTCCTACCAGGGCGGTGCGTTCGAATACCTGCCCAAGCCGTTCGATGTCGACGAAGCCGTGTCCCTGGTCAAGCGCGCCAACCAGCACGCCCAGGAACAACAAGGCCTGGAAGAAGTGCCGGCCCTGGCCCGCACGCCGGAAATCATCGGCGAAGCGCCGGCGATGCAGGAAGTGTTTCGCGCCATCGGCCGCCTGAGCCATTCCAATATCACCGTGTTGATCAACGGCGAGTCGGGCACTGGTAAGGAATTGGTTGCCCACGCCCTGCACCGCCACAGCCCGCGGGCGGCGTCGCCGTTTATTGCGTTGAACATGGCGGCGATCCCGAAGGACCTGATGGAATCCGAGCTGTTCGGCCATGAGAAAGGCGCGTTCACTGGTGCCGCCAACCTGCGACGCGGACGTTTCGAGCAAGCCGACGGTGGCACGCTGTTCCTCGATGAAATCGGCGACATGCCCGCTGACACCCAGACTCGCTTGCTGCGCGTACTGGCCGATGGCGAGTTCTATCGAGTAGGCGGGCATACACCGGTCAAGGTCGATGTACGGATCATCGCCGCGACCCACCAGAACCTGGAAACCCTGGTCCACGCCGGCAAGTTCCGGGAAGACTTGTTCCATCGCCTGAACGTGATCCGTATCCATATTCCGCGCCTGGCGGACCGTCGCGAAGACATCCCGACCCTCGCCCGGCACTTCCTCGGCCGCGCGGCCCAGGAACTGGCGGTCGAGCCCAAGCTGCTCAAGAACGAAACCGAGGAATACCTCAAGAACCTGCCATGGCCCGGCAACGTCCGTCAGTTGGAGAACACTTGCCGTTGGATCACGGTGATGGCGTCGGGTCGCGAAGTGCATATCAGCGACCTGCCACCGGAACTGTTGAGCCTGCCACAGGATTCGGCGCCGGTGACCAACTGGGAACAGGCCCTGCGCCAGTGGGCTGACCAGGCGCTGGCCCGCGGCCAATCGAGCCTTCTGGACAGCGCCGTGCCGAGCTTCGAACGCATCATGATCGAAACCGCTCTCAAGCACACCGCCGGCCGCCGCCGCGACGCCGCCGTGCTGCTGGGCTGGGGCCGCAATACCTTGACCCGCAAGATCAAGGAATTGGGGATGAAGGTTGATGGCGGGGATGATGACGAGGGGGATGAGGGCTGATCAGCCTTTGACCCTTCGCTGAATTTGAAGGCCCAATCGCGAGCAAGCTCGCTCCCACAAGGTTTTGCGGTGTTGCGACTATCACCGCCGTCCTGTGGGAGCGAGCTTGCTCCGGGCGGCGATCCGACGATGCTTTTAAAAGCTTCGTGCACCGCATCAATGCACTACGAACCGCAATTGCACATGCACCTCTAGCCAAAACCAATCGACCCAGTTCGAAAAAAACCGCACAAACAAAAGCAAAAGCCCCGGATTACGGGGCTTTGCGCATCTACAACAATGTTTTTGTGACAAGCCGTTTAAAACTGGCACGCCCCCTGCAATAGCTAGATCACTACCCAGTTTTGGGGACCTTGGTACAGGCAGGCCGGGGATTCCCCTCTTTTATACCGGGCTCATCTAGCCCACTGTTTTGGGGGCCTTGATACAGGCAGGTCAAGGTTTCCCTTCTTTACACCCAGGGCCCTGCGCCGAGCGCGAGCCCTCCCGTTTTGGGGACCTTGGTACAGGCAGGCCGGGGATTCCCTCTTTTATTGCTCCTGGAGACGGATCTCCAGCCGCCAGCGGTCATCGACTTCGCTGCCGGCCCACTCCCCTCGCAACGAACGCGCCGCCACCAGCGTCAGCAACAAGCCCTTGTCACTCAACCGCACCCGCCAATTCACGTCCTTGCCGTTGAGCTTGAGCTGGCCCTTCTGCGGTGACCCCTCTGCGTCGAACAACAGCGCCACCGAGCCGTCGATGATTTCCCCGTGCAACTTGGGTTCGTTGTTGAACCAGGCTACCAGCCCGCCGTTGGTGACCTCGACCTGCTGCAGCACGCTCGGCTCGGGTGTGGTCAGGCGGCCGATCATCAACCCGATCATCATGCCGAAAATCGCCAACGAGCCCATCACCCGAGGCATTAGCTTCGAACGTCGATCAGTTTGCGGCGTAGAATGCCGCTCATCTTCATCTGCGGAGCCGTGCATGTTTCACGTCATCCTTTTTCAACCGGAAATCCCGCCGAATACCGGCAACGTCATCAGGCTGTGCGCCAACAGTGGCTGCCACCTGCATTTGATCGAACCGCTGGGCTTCGACATGGACGACAAGCGCCTGCGCCGCGCCGGCCTCGACTATCACGAGTATGCCACTTTGCAGCGGCACGCCGACCTGGCCAGTTGCCTGGAGAGCCTGGGGCATCCACGCCTGTTCGCTTTCACTACCAAGGGCTCGCGGCCGTTCCATGACGCCAGCTTCGTCGCCGGTGATGCGTTCCTGTTCGGCCCGGAAAGCCGTGGTCTGCCGGCTGACGTGCTGGACGCCCTACCCGCGGAGCAGCGCCTGCGCCTGCCGATGCGCGAAGGCTGCCGGAGCCTGAACCTGTCGAACACCGTGGCGGTGGCGGTTTATGAGGCGTGGCGGCAGAACGGCTTTCAATAACACCGCATAACAAATGTGGGAGCGGGCTTGCTCGCGAAGACGGAGTGTCAGTTGGCATCAATGTCACTGACCCATAGCCTTCGCGAGCAAGCCCGCTCCCACATTGGACTTGCGTCGACCGTTTACTGAACGGTCGCGCCGCCTTCCTCTTGCATGCGCTGCAGCTCTTGCGCGTACAGGGCATCGAAGTTCACCGGGGCCAGCATCAGGGCCGGGAACGAACCGCGGGTCACCAGGCTGTCCAGGGTTTCGCGAGCGTACGGGAACAGGATGTTGGGGCAGAACGCGCCCAGGGTGTGGCTCATCGAAGCGGCATCGAGGTTCTTGATCAGGAAGATCCCGGCCTGTTGCACTTCGGCGATAAAAGCCACTTCGTCACCGTTTTTCACGGTAACCGACAGGGTCAGCACCACTTCGTGGAAATCGTCTTCCAGGGCTTTCTGACGGGTGTTCAGGTCCAGGCCTACGCTCGGCTCCCACTGCTGGCGAAAGATCGCCGGGCTTTTCGGGGCCTCGAAGGACAGGTCGCGGACATAAATGCGCTGCAAGGAGAATTGCGGTGCGGCTTCTTCTTCAGTGGCAGCAGTGTTCTGTTGGTCAGTCATCGCAGATCCTTCTTACTTCAGTTCTGTTGATAGGAATTCAGGCCTTGAGCAGCGCGTCGAGCTTGCCGGCGCGCTCCAGGGCGTACAGATCATCGCAACCGCCCACGTGGGTGTCGCCGATCCAGATCTGCGGCACGGAGGTACGCCGGGCCTTCTGGGTCATTTCGGCGCGCAGTTGCGGCTTGCCGTCGACCTTGATCTCTTCGAAAGCCACGCCTTTGCTCTGGAGCAAGTGCTTGGCTCGGGAGCAATAGGGGCAGTAATCGCTGGAGTAGACAACTACGTGGGGCATTTCACTTCACCAGGGGCAGATTGTCGGCTTTCCAGCTCGCAACGCCACCGGACAGTTTGGCGGCAGTGAAGCCGGACTTCATCAGTTCGCGGGCAAGGGTACCGGCCTGCTGGCCTTGGGCGTCCACCAGGATCAGCGTCTTGGCCTTGTGCTTTTCCAGTTCGCCAACGCGCGCGATCAGTTTGTCCTGCGGAATGTTCAGCGCGCCGACAATGTGACCGGCGGCGTATTCCTTGCTCGGGCGGATATCGACCACCACGCCGGCATCCTTGTTGACCAGCGCGGTCAGCTCGCCAGTGCTCAGGCTGCGTCCGCCGCCCTGCATCGTATGGGCCAACAGCAACGCCAACAGTACGACGAAGATACCGACGAGAATGTAGTGGTTAGTGGCAAATTGAATCAGGTGAGCAACCATCGAAGGAGGTTCCAGGGCGTTAAAATGTCGGCCAGTATACACAGCACACAAGGCCGGCCAAACCCCGCCCGGCGGTGACGGCACCGGAACTTACCTTTAAACTGCCCGTCCCTTTTCCATCGTCTTCTTTCAACCAGCCACGAGTGGATTCCATGACTACCACGCCTAAACCTTTGGTCCTGATGATTCTGGACGGCTTCGGTCACAGTGACAGCCACGAATCCAACGCCGTATACGCGGCCAGCAAGCCTGTACTGGATCGCCTGTGGGCCACCGTGCCGAACGGCTTGATCTCCGGCAGCGGCATGGATGTAGGCCTGCCCGACGGGCAGATGGGCAACTCCGAAGTCGGCCACATGAACCTTGGCGCGGGCCGCGTGGTGTATCAGGATTTCACCCGGGTGACCAAGTCGATCCGCGATGGCGAATTCTTCGAGAACCCGACCATCTGCGCCGCGGTGGATAAAGCCGTGGCCGCCGGCAAGGCCGTGCATTTCATGGGCCTGCTGTCCGATGGCGGTGTGCACAGCCACCAGGATCACCTGGTCGCCATGGCCGAACTGGCCGCCAAGCGCGGCGCCCAAAACATCTACCTGCACGCCTTCCTCGACGGTCGCGACACGCCGCCGAAGAGCGCCGAGTCGTCGATCACGTTGCTGGACGACACCTTCAAGGCGCTGGGCAAGGGCCGGATTGCCAGCCTGATCGGCCGCTACTTCGCCATGGACCGTGACAATCGCTGGGACCGCGTCGCCCAGGCCTACAACCTGATCGTCGACGGCAATGCCGAATTCCACGCCGCCACCGCCCAAGAAGGCCTGCAAGCCGCCTATGAACGCGGCGAAAGCGACGAATTCGTCAAGGCCACCACTATCGGCGAGCCGGTAAAAGTCGAGGACGGCGACGCCGTGGTGTTCATGAACTTCCGCGCCGACCGAGCCCGCGAATTGACCCGTGTATTCGTCGAAGACGATTTCAAGGAGTTCGAGCGCGCCCGCCAGCCGAAACTGGCCGGTTTCGTGATGCTGACCCAATACGCCGCCAGCATTCCCGCGCCATCGGCCTTCGCCGCCAGCAGCCTGGAAAACGTGCTGGGCGATTACCTGGCGAAAAACGGCAAGACCCAGCTGCGCATCGCCGAAACCGAAAAGTACGCCCACGTGACATTCTTCTTCTCCGGCGGCCGTGAAGAACCCTTCCCAGGCGAAGAACGCATCCTGATCCCATCGCCGAAAGTCGCCACCTACGACCTACAGCCGGAAATGAGCGCGCCGGAAGTGACCGACCGCATCGTCGATGCCATCGAGAACCAGCGCTACGACGTGATCGTGGTGAACTACGCCAACGGCGACATGGTCGGCCACAGCGGCGTGTTCGACGCAGCGGTCAAGGCGGTGGAATGCCTGGACACTTGCGTGGGTCGCATCGTCGACGCCCTGGAGAAAGTCGGTGGCGAAGCCCTGATCACGGCGGACCATGGCAACGTCGAGCAGATGTCCGACGAGTCCACCGGCCAGGCCCACACCGCCCATACCACCGAGCCGGTGCCGTTCATCTATGTCGGCAAGCGCGATTTCAAGGTCCGTGACGGCGGCGTGCTGGCTGACGTGGCCCCGACCATGCTGATGTTGCTGGGCATGGAAAAGCCGGCGGAGATGACCGGGACCTCGATCCTGGTCTGACCAGGCGTCGCAGCATTGAGCAGGGCTTTTGTGGCGAGGGAGCTTGCTCCCGTCGCAGATGCTTCTGGCTTGATCTTGTCGAGGGGCTGCTTCGCAGCCCAGCGGGAGCAAGCTCCCTCGCCACAGCAAGCTCGCTCCCACAATGGTTTTTGGTGTTTTTTCGGCCAGTTATCACACAGCCCCAAATGGGCGTTTTTTTTGCAGCGTGGGGCGGGCATACTAGGCCGTCCCTTTCCCTGGTGTCGCCCGCCTCTATGCTTCGCGTCCTGATAGCCCTTGCCCTGACCTGCCTGCTCCAACCGGCCTTCGCCGACGAGCGCGCGCAAACCCAACAACAGTTGGAAGCCACGCGCCAGGACATTGCCGAGCTGAAAAAGCTGCTGAACAAGCTGCAGGAAGAAAAATCCAGCGTGCAGAAAGACCTGCGCGGCACCGAGACCGAGATGGGCAAGCTGGAAAAGCAGGTCGACGCCCTGCAGAAAGAACTGAAGAAAAGCGAATCCGAGCTGCAGCGACTCGATGGTGAGAAAAAAACTCCAGAGCGCGCGCACTGAACAGCAAAAGCTGATCGCCATCCAGGCTCGGGCGGCCTACCAGAACGGGCGCCAGGAATACCTCAAGCTGCTGCTCAACCAGCAGAACCCCGAGAAATTCGCCCGCACCCTCACTTATTACGACTACCTGAGCCAGGCCCGCCTGGAGCAGCTCAAGAACTTCAACGAAACCCTGCGCCAGCTGGCCAATGTCGAAAAAGACATCGAGTTGCAGCAAGCCCAGTTGCTGGTGCAGAAAAGCAGCCTCGACACCCAGCGCGAAGAACTCGAAAAGGTCCGCAAGGAGCGCCAGGTGGCCCTGGCCAAGCTCAACGATGACGTAAAGGCCCGAGACAGCAAGCTCAAGGCCCGCGAGCAAGACCAGGCCGAACTGGCCAATGTGTTGAAAACCATCGAAGAAACCCTGGCTCGCCAGGCCCGTGAGGCAGAAGAAGCGCGCCAGAAAGCGCTGATCGCCCAGCAGGAAGCCGAAAAAAAGCGGTTACGTGAAGCCCAGGCCGACGCGGACGCCGACGACGCACCGCGCAAATCTGCAAAATCCAGCCCCGGCGCACTGGTTTCCAGTGACGGTGAAACCTTCGGCGGCGCTTTTGCTTCGGCCCGAGGCAAACTTCCATGGCCGGTCAATGGTCGATTACTTGCGCGCTTCGGTGAAACCCGCGGCGACGATACCCGCACCAAGTGGGACGGCGTGATGATCAGCGCCTCCGCCGGAAGCCAGGTGCATGCCGTACATGGCGGGCGTGTGGTGTTTGCCGATTGGCTGCGCGGCGCCGGCTTGCTGGTGATCCTCGATCACGGCAATGGATACCTGAGCCTTTACGGCCACAACCAGACCCTGCTCAAATCGGCGGGGGATGTGGTCAAGGCCGGCGAGTCCATCTCAACGGTCGGCAACAGTGGCGGACAGGATACGCCAGCACTGTATTTCGCTATTCGCCAGCAGGGTCGCCCCAGTGACCCGGCCCAATGGTGTCGTGCGCAAGGATAAGCGCGCCCATCCAACTCAGGAGTTCGTTCGACATGCTGCATTTGTCCCGCCTCACCTCGCTGGCCCTGACGATCGCCCTCGTGATCGGCGCGCCCCTGGCTTTCGCCGCCGAGCCGGCCCCGTCGGCACCCGCCGCCACGGCCGCGACTACCAAGGCACCGTTGCCGCTGGACGAACTGCGCACCTTTGCCGAGGTCATGGACCGGATCAAAGCCGCGTACGTCGAACCGGTGGACGACAAGATGCTGCTGGAAAACGCCATCAAGGGCATGCTCAGCAACCTTGACCCGCACTCCGCCTACCTGGGGCCGGACGACTTTGCCGAGCTGCAGGAAAGCACCAGCGGCGAATTCGGCGGCCTGGGTATAGAGGTCGGCAGCGAAGACGGCTTCGTCAAAGTCGTCTCGCCCATCGACGACACCCCTGCTTCCAAGGCCGGCATCCAGGCCGGTGACTTCATCGTCAAGATCAACGGCCAACCGACACGCGGCCAGAGCATGACCGAAGCCGTGGACAAGATGCGCGGCAAGATCGGCCAGAAGATCACCCTGACCCTGGTACGCGACGGTGGCACGCCGTTCGACGTGACGCTCACGCGGGCGGTCATCCAGGTCAAGAGCGTGAAGAGCCAACTGCTGGAATCAGGCTACGGCTACATCCGCATCACCCAATTCCAGGTCAAGACCGGCGAAGAAGTCGCCAAGGCCCTGGCGAAGCTGCGCAAGGACAACGGCAAGAAACTCAACGGCCTGGTCCTGGACCTGCGCAACAACCCCGGCGGCGTGCTGCAATCAGCGGTGGAAGTGGTGGACCACTTCATCACCAAGGGCTTGATCGTCTACACCAAGGGTCGCATCGCCAATTCCGAACTGCGCTTCTCGGCCACCGGCAACGACCTGAGCGAAGCCGTGCCGTTGGTGGTGCTGATCAATGGCGGCAGCGCCTCGGCTTCGGAAATCGTCGCCGGCGCCCTGCAGGATCAGAAACGCGGCGTGGTCATGGGCACCACCAGCTTCGGCAAGGGCTCGGTGCAGACCGTGTTGCCGCTGAACAACGACCGCGCCCTGAAGATCACCACCGCGCTGTACTTCACACCGAATGGCCGCTCCATCCAGGCCCAGGGCATCGTCCCAGACATCGAAGTGCGCAAGGCCAAGATCACCAGCGAGGCGGACAGCGAGTACTTCAAGGAAGCCGACCTGCAAGGTCACCTGGGCAATGGCAACGGCGGCGCCGACAAACCGACCGGTTCCGGTGCCAAAGCCAAGCCGATGCCGCAGGATGACGACTATCAGTTGGCCCAGGCCTTGAGCTTGCTCAAGGGGTTGAACATCACGTCCGGCCGCTGAGATGGGCCTGCGCTTTACCTTCGTTCTGCTGTGCCTGCTGGCGGGGGTCGTTAACGCGGCCCCTGCCACACCTTCCTCGCCGCACAAGGCTTACCTGAGCCTGATCATCGACGACCTGGGGCAAAACCTGCCTCGGGATCGCCAGGTCCTGGCCCTCCCCGGCCCGGTCACCGCCGCGATCATGCCTGACACGCCCCACGCCGCCGAATTCGCCCGCGAGGCCCATCGCGCCGGCAAGCTGGTCATGCTGCATATGCCCATGGACCCGGCCACCGGGCCGTTCGCCTGGCATCCGGATTTGCCCATCGAAGAACTGGGCAAGCGCCTCGACGCCGCGTTTGCCGCCGTACCCTACACCTCCGGCATCAACAACCACATGGGCAGCCGCATGACCGCCCAGCCCCAAGCCATGGCGTGGTTGATGGCGAATCTGCAGCAGCGGCACAAGTTTTTCGTCGACAGCCGCACCAGCGCCCAGACCGTCGCTGCCGCCGAAGCGCAGAAGATCGGCCTGGCCAGCGTGTCGCGGGATGTGTTCCTGGATGACGAGCGCACCGAAGCCGCCATCGCCCATCAGCTCCAGACCGCCATCGACCTGGCCCGCCGGCAAGGCTCGGCCGTGATGATCGGCCACCCCTACCCGCAGACCCTGGCCGTGCTCGAACGCGAACTGCCCAAGCTCAAGGCCCAGGGCATCGAATGGATCGACATCAAGTCGATGATCAGCCTGCGCAGCAACCGGGCGATGGTTGGGCATGGGAAAGATGGGGTTTATCGGTAGCGACGAGCGCGTTGCCTTCATCGCGAGCAGGCTCGCTCCCACATCGAATCTGTGGCGGCCACCGCATCTGTGAATACCCTGGCAACTTTGTGGGAGCGAGCTTGCTCGCGAAGGGGCCAGCACATTCAACATTCATGCAAGCTGATCCACCGCTTTCGCGAGCAAGCTCGCTCCCACAGGGGACCTGAGGTGGGCACCGCATCGGTGAACACCCTGGCAACCTTGCTCGCCATGGCGACCGCACGGCGAGTGCAACCCTTAGAGATACCGCGCCATGATCGCGTCCACCGCGCCTTCCTTGCGCAATTCATCCAAGGCCTTTTGCAACCGGGCAACCACGTCGTCAGGCACGTCCTTGTTCAAGGCCAGGTACAGCTCGGCACTGTTGAAGCGCAGCACGGTCCTGAGATCGCTGACGCCTTCCTGGCGCGCCAGGTAACGTCCAGCGGGGTCGCCGGTGGCCCATAGGTCGATCTGGCCGTTGACCAGTTTCCTGGCGTTATCCTGATCCCGTAATACGACAATCGGCTTGAGCCCTTGCTTGGCCAACGTCTCGGCAATCGCGTCGCCCTTGTAGGCACCAATCCGGTATTGGCGCGCCTGCTCCAGCGAGCCGAGGGCAATCTTGCTATCAGCCTTGGCGAGCATCACCCAGTCGTCTGGCCCGATGGGACCGACCCATTTGAAGAGTTTTTCACGCTCCGGCAGCCGCGCCATCACGAACACACCGTAACCCGGTTTTTCCAACGCGAGTTTGTAGATTCGCTCCCAGGGAAAACGCAGTGTCAGGCTGTAGGTAATGTCGGCGCGCTTGAAAATCTCTCGGACGATGTCCACGGCAATGCCATGGATGTTTTCGTCCTGGGCGAAGTTCTTGCCGTTCTTGGCCATGTTGTACGGGGGGAAGTTTTCCGTCAGCAACACCAGCGATGTTTCAGCGGCGCGGACAGTGCCGGCGAGCAGCAACGTGGCACCGGCAAAGGCAAGAACGAGGCGTTTGAGCATGTCGGGCTACCGCAATCCATGGTGTGCCCAAGAGTGCCTTGGGCCCGCCATGGTGTCCAGCGGTCAGCGAATGCAGATACCACGATGCGCCATGTAGGCCTTGGCTTCCGGCACGGTGTACTCGCCGAAGTGAAAGATGCTCGCCGCCAGCACTGCACTGGCATGCCCTTCGAGAATACCGTCGGCCAAGTGCTGCAGGTTGCCGACGCCGCCGGAAGCGATCACCGGGATGCCCAAGGCATCGCTGATCGCGCGCGTGACGCCGAGGTCGAAGCCGTTTTTCATGCCGTCCTGATCCATGCTGGTCAGCAGGATTTCACCGGCACCCAGGCCTTCCATCTTCTTTGCCCACTCGACAGCGTCCAGGCCCGTAGGTTTGCGCCCACCGTGGGTAAAGATTTCCCAGCGTGGGGTTTCGCCCGGGCCGGAGACTTTCTTCGCATCGATGGCCACGACGATGCACTGCGAGCCGAAATGCTGGGCCGCTTCACCGACGAACTCCGGGTTGAACACCGCCGCAGTGTTGATCGATACCTTGTCCGCGCCGGCATTGAGCAGGTTGCGGATGTCCTGCACGGTGCGCACTCCGCCGCCCACGGTCAGCGGGATGAACACCTGGCTGGCCATGCGCTCGACGGTATGCAGCGTGGTATCGCGGCCATCGACGCTGGCCGTGATATCCAGGAAGGTAATCTCGTCGGCACCCTGCTCGTCGTAGCGACGGGCGATTTCCACCGGGTCGCCGGCGTCACGGATGTTCTCGAACTTGACGCCCTTGACCACCCGGCCGTTGTCCACGTCCAGGCAAGGGATGATGCGTTTGGCCAGCGCCATGGGCTTAATCTCCGATTAAGAGTTGCAAGCTTTAAGCTATAAGCTGCAAGTCAAGCAGATCGCGATCGTGCTTTAACTTGCAGCTTGTGGCTTACAGCTTGGAGCTGTTCGCGTACGAATCGCAGAAGGCCTGGGCCTCGGCGACGTCCAGGGTGCCTTCGTAGATCGCGCGGCCGGTGATTGCGCCGATGATGCCCGGCGCCTTGGCGTCGAGCAGTGCCTTGATGTCGCCCAGGTTGTGGATGCCACCGGAGGCGATCACCGGAATCTTCGTCGCTGCAGCGAGCGCGGCGGTGAACGGCACGTTGCAGCCCTGCATCATGCCGTCCTTCGCGATGTCGGTGTAGACGATGGCAGACACGCCGTCGGCTTCGAAACGCTTGGCCAGATCAATCACCTGCACGGTGCTGACTTCAGCCCAGCCGTCGGTGGCGACGAAACCATCCTTGGCGTCGAGGCCAACGATGACCTTGCCCGGGAAGGCGCGACAGGCTTCGGCAACGAAAGCCGGGTCTTTCACAGCCTTGGTGCCGATGATCACGTAGCTCACGCCAGCCTTGACGTAGTGCTCGATGGTTTCCAGCGAGCGAATGCCGCCCCCGATCTGGATCGGCAGGTTCGGGTAGCGCTTGGCGATGGCCGTGACCACTTCGCCATTGACCGGCTGCCCTTCGAAGGCGCCGTTGAGGTCGACCAGATGCAGACGACGGCAGCCGCCCTCCACCCACTTGGCGGCCATGCTCACCGGGTCATCGGAAAACACCGTGGAGTCTTCCATGCGGCCCTGACGCAGACGGACGCAAGCGCCGTCCTTGAGATCGATAGCGGGGATAATTAGCATGCTTTTCCTTCGTCAAAGAGCTGCAAGCTGCAAGCCATAAGCTGCGAGCAGGCACGCGTTCCAATACTTGCAGCTTCAAGCTTGAAGCTTGCCGCTGCTCTAATTCTTCTCAAGCGCCCACAAGTCGCTTTCAATGCTTTCGAACCTTTCTTTAAGGTGCGCCTGCACATCGAAAATCGCCCTGTTGTAATAGTGCGGAGCAATTTCGCGGGTAAACAGATCAAGAATTTCCGCCGCTTCGAACGAACCCAGGTCCAGTTCGAAACGTTCCTCCATGAACCGCTGGATCTTGCGGTTCGCTTCACTTTCCTGTTCAGGCGTGAGGGTGAGGATCGGCGGTTTCTTGCGGGCCATTACCAGCGACCGTCCCACGCCGCGAAGTTCTGCAGCAATTGCAGGCCATGGGTATGGCTCTTCTCCGGGTGAAACTGCACGGCGAAGCGCGAACCATCGGCCAGGGCCGCGGCGAAATCGACGCCATAGTGACCGCTGCCCACCACCTGCCGCGCATTGCCGGCGGCGATGTAGTAGCTGTGCACGAAGTAGAAGCGCGCCAGGTCCGGGATGTTGTGCCACAGCGGATGATCGACCGTCTGTTTCACTTCGTTCCAGCCCATGTGCGGGACCTTCAAATGTTCGCCGTCTTCATGCAGGCCCTTGCCAAAGAACTTCACCTGGCCGGGAAACATCGAGATGCAATCGACACCGTCGTTTTCTTCGCTGCGCTCGAGCAAGGCTTGCATGCCCACGCAGATGCCGAGGAACGGTCGGTCCTGGCTGACTTCGTGCACCAGCTTGTCGAAGCCCAGGCGACGAATCTCGGCCATGCAATCACGAATCGCACCGACGCCGGGGAACACCACCCGGTCGGCTTCGCGAATCACCTCGGCATCGCTGGTGATCAGCACCTTGCCGGCGCCCACATGCTCGAGGGCCTTGGCCACCGAGTGCAGGTTGCCCATGCCGTAATCGATAACCGCAACCGTCTGCATTACAGCACGCCCTTGGTGGAAGGCATCTGGCCGGCCATGCGATCATCGAGCTCGACGGCCATGCGCAGCGCGCGGCCGAAAGCCTTGAACACGGTTTCGATCTGGTGGTGGGTGTTGTGCCCGCGCAGGTTGTCGATGTGCAGGGTCACGTTGGCGTGGTTGACGAAGCCCTGGAAGAATTCCTGGAACAGGTCGACATCGAAGCCGCCGACGGTAGCGCGGGTGTACGGCACGTGCATCTGCAGGCCAGGGCGGCCGGAGAAATCGATGACCACGCGCGACAGCGCTTCATCGAGCGGCACGTAGGCATGGCCGTAGCGACGGATACCCTTCTTGTCGCCGATGGCTTTGGTAAAGGCCTGGCCCAGGGTGATCCCGACATCTTCCACCGTGTGGTGGTCGTCGATATGCAGGTCGCCCTTGCTGACGATATCCAGGTCGATCAGCCCGTGACGGGCGATCTGGTCCAGCATGTGCTCAAGAAAAGGCACGCCGATATCAAACCGGGCCTTTCCGGTGCCATCCAGGTTGATCGAGGCTTTGATCTGGGTTTCCAGAGTGTCGCGCTCGACAGACGCCTTACGTTCGGCCATCACCAGCTCCGCAAAATCATTGGGCGAAAAAGGCAGCCATTATAGGGGCGTGAGCGGCAAACAGAAACAAAAGAGGTGACATCACTGACGGGCTGAAGCCCGCGTGGTCGGGGATAGACATGTGCATACAAGCCTTTGCCCTCACCCAAAACGACTGTGGGAGCGAGCTTGCTCGCGATAGCGGTGGGTCAGCAGACAATGATGTCGACTGACACGCCCCCATCGCGAGCAAGCTCGCTCCCACAAGGCTGGCCCCTCTCCAATGGATTCGGGCCTATTCACATTGTCGCTTAGTGGAACAACACCGCCGTCTTCTGCAGGGTCACCCACACGCCCCACGCCAACGGAATGCCCACCACCAGCCAGGCGGCGATCGCCAGGGGCTTGGTGCCCGGCGCGGCTTTCCATTCCAGCGAAGTGGTGCTGTCGGCGCCCTTGTCATGGCCCAGCGCCTGTTCGGCGGCCAGTTCGGCGTCGGTCATGAAGTACTTGTCGGCGACCGGACGAACCATCAGGTTGCACAGGAAGCCCAGCACCAGCAGGCCGGCGAGGATGTACAAGGTGATGTCATAGGCCGCGGCGCGTTCAACGCCGATGCTCAGCTGATATTCACGCAGGTAGTTCACCAGCACCGGACCCAGCACGCCTGCTGCCGCCCAGGCCGTCAGCAGACGACCGTGGATCGCGCCAACCATTTGCGTACCGAACAGGTCCGCCAGGTAGGCCGGCACGGTGGCAAAGCCGCCGCCGTACATCGACAGGATGATGCAGAACGCCGCCACGAACAGCGCGACACTGCCCAGGTGACCCAGGTTCGGGATCAGCGCGTACAGGGCAACACCCAGGGCGAAGAACACGAAGTAGGTATTTTTACGGCCCAGGTAGTCCGAGAAGGACGCCCAGAAGAACCGGCCACCGATGTTGAACAAGCTCAGCAGCCCGGTGAAACCGGCCGCAATGGCGGCGATCTGGCCCAGTTGCGCAGCGTCCAGCTGACCGAACGGCAGGTCATTGCCGAGCAATTTGCCACCGAACACTTCCTGCAACAGTGGCGAAGCCATGCCGAGGATGCCGATACCGGCGGATACGTTCAGGCACAGCACCAGCCATACCAGGCGGAATTGCGGGGTTTTCCAAGCAACGTTCACGTGAACGTGGCGATGGGTGATCATCGCGTTCGCGGCTTTCTTCGGTGCCGGGGTCCAGCCTTCAGGCTTCCAGCCGGTTGGCGGGACGCGGTACGACAGGGCGCCACCGATCATGAACACGAAGTAGATCGCAGCCATGACCAGGAAGCTTTGCCATACACCGACCTCGGTCGGCGAAGCGAAATGGCTCATCAACGCGGCAGCCAGTGGAGCACCGACCATCGCGCCGCCACCGAAGCCCATGATTGCCATGCCGGTCGCCATGCCGCGCTTGTCCGGGAACCACTTGATCAGCGTGGACACTGGCGAGATATAGCCCAGGCCCAGGCCGATACCACCGATCACACCGGAGCCGACCCACATCAGCCAGATCTGGTGGGTATAGATGCCCAGCGCGGAAATCAGCAGGCCACCGCACCAGCACAAGGCCGAGACAACGCCAGCCTTGCGCGGACCGGCGTGTTCCAGCCAGCCGCCCCAGATGGCTGCCGAGCAACCCAGGAAGATGAAGAACAGGGTGTAGATCCAGCCGAGCATCGAGATCGGCCAGTCACATTGGGACGAAAAGACTTGCGAGATGAAGCTCATGTCCGGCGCGCAGGCCACAGGCTTGGTGATGCCCAAGGCTTTGGACAGCGGCAACCAGAACACCGAGAAGCCATAGGCCATGCCGATGCAGAGGTGAATGGCCAGCGCGGCCGGTGGAACCAGCCAGCGGTTGAAGCCGGGCTTGGCGATAATGCGTTCCTTGGAGAGGAACGCAGGCTGGTCGGCGACGCCGCCGGCCGTAATGCTTGTGCTCATTGTGTATCCCCCAGTTATTAGAATGGTTCGCCAGCCACACCTCACCCTCAGCCTTCATTGCACGCAGGCATGACTGTATTTTGCAGTGAAGCTCCATTTTAGTGCGACATCACGTCGCAGAAGGACGGACGAACTGACAAAGGTTACCATTTGCTCGTGACAGAAAAACCAAAGTGCTATCACCTTTTTCCTGTCATTCGTCTTATCGCGCCTCTGTCCGCTTTCTGTAGGGCGCCATGCGTTTATTTTTTCAGGAATTTCCATGCCCATCGTTGTCGAGCACCTGGAACAAGCCACTCATCAGGATCAGCAGGACCTGCAGAAAATCTATCGGGACGCACCCGCCTGGCTGTTCGAGCCGTTCAGCGACGCCACGCAACTGATCGGAGAATGCCTGGCGGAAGGCTCGTTGATCGCGGCACGCTTCAATGATCGCCTGCTCGGGGCCGCACGGCTGCAACGGCACCAGAACGCCTGGCGCTTGTCCCACCTATGCGTACGAAATATCACGCGCCGCCGTGGCGTGGCTGAACGGCTGGTGAGCGAAGCCCGGAGGATGGCCCAGCAAGATAATGCCGAGCTTCGACTTCAGGCGCCGGCCGGGCATCTGGAAGCCCAGGCATTGGCGGCGAAATTGAAATTGCCGCTGGATGTCGACTAGCGCCCGTGGCGAGGGAGCTTGCTCCCGCTGGGAGCGTAGCGCCTCAAAAACTGAATCCACGGTGCGCCAGGCATACCGCTTCGCCTGGTTTGGGGCCACTTCGCAGCCCAGCGGGAGCAAGCTCCCTCGCCACGGGGCCGCATCTGGCCGGTTGACGGCAGATCGAAAAATCGATCACCCAACGCTCCACCAACCCGGGACGTTATACTCCCAGGCAAAATTTGAACTCAACCTACAAGGATTCGCCCATGAAAGCGTTCGGCAAAATCCTGGGTCTGGTACTTCTCGGGCTGTTGCTGATCATTGTGGCCCTGGGCTTTGCCCTGACCCACCTCTTCGATCCCAACGACTACAAGGAAGAAATTCGCCAGATAGCCCGCGACAAAGCCCACATCGAGCTGACGCTCAATGGGGATATTGGCTGGAGTCTGTTCCCATGGCTGGGCCTGGAACTGCACGAAGCCAGCGTCGCCACCCTGGCCAATCCGACGCAGCCTTTCGCCGACTTGCAGATGCTCGGCCTGTCGGTGCGGGTCATGCCGTTGCTGCGCCGCGAAGTGCAGATGAGCGATGTCCGGGTCGAAGGCCTGAACCTGCGCCTCAACCGTGACAAGAATGGCCACGGTAACTGGCAGGACATCGGCAAGGCGCCCGCGTCCGCGCCAACCAAGGACGCGCCGACGCCGATCGAGCAGCCCGCCCCACCGGCCAACGCACCTGCAGAAAAACCCGCGCAGCCAACGCGCCTGGACATCGACAGCCTGACCGTCAACAACGCCCGGGTCGAGTACACCGACGAACAGACGGGTAAACAGTTCACTGCCGAAAGTATCCAGTTGAGCACTGGCCCGGTCCATGACTCGACCAACATCCCGGTCACCCTCACGGCGTTCCTGTCGAGCAACCAGCCCGCCGTGCGCGTGCGCACCGAAATGACCGGCGAACTGCGCTTCGAACGCGCCGTGCAGCGCTATCGATTCGAAGACCTGAAGTTGTCCGGCGAAGCCACCGGCGATCCGCTGCAGGGCAAGACAGTCAGTTTCGCAGCCCAAGGCCAGTTGTCCCTGGACAGGGCGGCAAACGTTGCGGAATGGACCGGCATCAAGCTTTCCCTCAACCAGTTGCGCGCCTTGGGCGAGCTGAAAGTCAATGATCTCGACAAGACGCCGCAACTGAACGGCGGTATTTCGATCGCCCAGTTCGACCTCGCAAGTTTCGTCGACAGTGTCGGCCAGAAACTCCCGGCCATGGCGGAAGGCAGCCTGACCAAGGTCGAACTGGCGAGCCGCGTTGCAGCCACGCCAACCAGCGTCGAATTCAACGACATCAATCTCAAACTGGATGAAAGCAACTTCAGCGGCCGTATCGCCGTGGAGGATTTCGCCAAGCAGTCGCTTCGCGCGCAGCTCAAGGCCGACACCTTCAATGTCGATCGCTACTTGCCACCCAAGTCCGCCGAAGCCGACAGCGCCAAGGCAGCCCGTGAAGCGGAAGTCAGCAACACCGAGGCCAGCGCCATGGCCGGTGCTGGCAGCACCCCGCTGCCCAGCGCCCCGACCCAGGGCGCCTGGAGCAATGACCGGCTGTTCCCGGTGGAGCGCCTGAGCAAGCTGGATATCGATGCCGACCTGACCTTCGGCCAGCTGACCCTCGACAAGCTGCCGATCCAGAATGCCGCCCTCAAGGCCTCTGGCCAAGGCGGTCTGCTGACCCTGGAGAATCTGCGGGGCGACCTGTACAGCGGCAACTTCGAGGCCAAGGGCACGTTGGACGTCCGCCAGCCCACGCCACAGCTGGGCCTGCAAACCAAGATCAACCGGGTGCCGGCTGAAAAGATCATCGAAAGCCAGGGCAAGAATCCACCCGTCAAGGGACTGGTCACGCTCAACAGCGCAATAACCGCCAATGGCAACAGTCAGAAGGCCCTGATCGACAGCCTCAACGGCAACGCCGGATTCGTCATCAACGACGGCGTGCTGCTCAACGCCAACCTTGAGCAGCAATTGTGCAAAGGCATCGCCACGCTGAACCGCAAGACGCTCAGCGGCGAACCGCGAGGCAAGGACACGCCGTTCCGGCAGCTCAACGGTAACCTCACGTTCAACAACGGCGTTGCCCGCAACCCGGACCTGAAAGTGCGCATCCCCGGCATGACCGTCAACGGCAATGGCGATATCGACCTGCGCGTGCTGGGCATGGACTACCGCGTCGGGGTCATCGTCGAAGGCGACAAGAGCGACATGCCCGACCCGGCCTGCCAGGTCAACGAACGCTACGTCGACGTCGAATGGCCGTTGCGCTGCCGTGGCCCACTGGAGCTGGGTGCGAAAGCGTGCCGCCTGGATAACGACGGGCTGGGCAAGGTCGCGGCGAAACTGGCCGGCGATCGTCTCGGCGACAAGATCGATGAGAAGCTGGGCGACAAGGTCAGTCCCGAGCTGAAAGACGCGCTCAAGGGGCTGTTCAAGCGATGACATCCGAGCAGTTTTCCACCGCCGTACTGGATTGGTTCGACCGTCACGGACGCCATGACCTGCCTTGGCAACAAGGCATCACCCCCTATCGGGTGTGGGTTTCGGAGATCATGTTGCAGCAGACCCAGGTCGGCACCGTGCTCGGTTATTTCGATCGCTTCATGGCCGCACTGCCCACCGTCGAGGCCCTCGCCGCCGCGCCGGAGGATGAAGTGCTGCACCTGTGGACTGGGCTCGGTTACTACACGCGCGCGCGCAACCTGCAGAAATCCGCGAAAATCGTTGTCGAGCAATACGGTGGCGAATTCCCCCGGGACGTGGAAAAACTCACCGAACTGCCGGGAATCGGCCTGTCCACCGCAGGCGCTATCGCCAGCATCAGCATGGGCCTGCGGGCGCCGATCCTCGATGGCAACGTCAAGCGGGTGCTAGCGCGCTTCACCGCCCAGGAAGGCTACCCGGGCGAGCCCAAGGTGGCGAAACAGCTATGGGCGACTGCCGAGCGCTTCACCCCACAGGATCGCGTCAACGCCTACACCCAGGCGATGATGGACCTGGGCGCCACACTCTGCACCCGCAGCAAGCCCAGTTGCCTGCTCTGCCCGCTGAAACAGGGCTGTGAAGCACACATGCTGGGCCTGGAAACCCGTTATCCGATTCCCAAGCCGCGCAAGGAAGTGCCGAAGAAGCGCACCTTGATGCCCATGCTGGCTAACCGCGAGGGCGCCATCTTGCTTTATCGCCGTCCTTCCACCGGTTTGTGGGGTGGATTGTGGAGCCTGCCGGAGCTCGACGACCTGGATGATCTGCAACATCTGGCCTCGCAACATGCCTTGGAGCTGGGCCAGCAACAGGCAATGCCGAGCCTGGTACACACTTTCAGCCATTTCCAGCTGGCCATCGAACCCTGGCTGGTCCGGGTCCGGGAAACCGGCCATCACGTGGCCGAGGCCGACTGGCTCTGGTATAACCTCGCCACCCCGCCGCGCCTGGGCCTCGCTGCCCCGGTCAAGACGTTGCTTGAACGCGCGGCCGCCGTATTGAACGCAGGAGAGTTGCAATGACCCGCACCATCATGTGCCGCAAGTACAAAGAACAACTGGAAGGCCTGGAGCGCGCACCATTCCCCGGCGCCAAGGGCCAGGACATCTACGACAACGTTTCGGCCAAGGCCTGGGGCGACTGGCAGAAACACCAGACACTGCTGATCAACGAAAAACGCCTGAACATGATGAATGCCGAAGACCGCAAGTACCTTCAAGGCGAGATGGAAAAGTTCTTTTCCGGCGAAGAATACGCCAAGGCGGAAGGCTACGTGCCGCCGTCCGAATAAGCCGTCCAGCGCGGGGGCGAATCGTAAGCGACGGTAATAATTAAATATTTTTTGATAACTCGCTTGACGCCCCCCTGAAAAACCCGTTTAATGCGCCCCGTTGCCCAGATAGCTCAGTCGGTAGAGCAGGGGATTGAAAATCCCCGTGTCGGCGGTTCGATTCCGTCTCTGGGCACCAAATACCGAAAACCCCGATCAAGAAATTGATCGGGGTTTTTTATTGCCTGGGATTTTCTTCCTGTGGCCGGGCGACTCAGCTACATTCGTCCGCTCCCCTCCTCGCAAGCGAGTCGCCATGGATATCACCGGCATCCTCTTCGGCACCACCGATTGGTCAACGATCGAGCCCACCGAACATAAAGGCATCACCGGGACCGCCTATTGGCGCACGCAGCAATTCGGGAACATCCGGGTGCGGATGGTGGAGTACACGGCGGGTTACCTGGCCGATCATTGGTGCACCAAGGGTCACATCCTGTTTTGCCTCAAGGGTGAGTTGAACACCGAGCTCGAAGATGGCCGGCAATTTCTGCTCAAGACAGGCATGAGCTACCAAGTGGCCGACCAGGCCGAGCCCCATCGCTCCTCGACCTCACCTGGGGCCACGCTCTTCATAGTCGATTGAGATTCGAAGCGTTCGCCATGAGGCTGTAGGATAAGCAGCCTTATTCATCAGGAATCCGACCATGTCATCGGCGAACAAGCAGCAGAAACGCAACCAGCGCGCCAAGGCGAAAGCCAAGAAGAACCGCATTCAGCGAGCTGCTGCGCCGAACGATTTCCTGGACCCGAACGATGAACGCATCGATCTGGAAACCGTGGACTTGTCAGATTTGTTCCGAATCATGAGCGCCGCCGAAAAGGTCAGTCAGCAGGCGATGTGCGAAGCATTCCTGGCGCACCCACTGCTGGCGCTCGTGCTGGAACAGGAAGGTGAGGAAGAAGCGACCGACTTCATCATTACCGCATTGATCGAATACCGTCGCCTGACCACCGGAGTCGACGAACAGGCCGCGCTGGATTGGGTGGAAAGCAAGCCATTCCAGGCCGATTACGTGGCTGCGTCCCAGGCGCTTACTCTAGGCCAGGACTGATCATCACGCCGCCAGCGCTTTCGCAATGAAAGCGTTGGCGGTGGATGACAATCTCTAAGGATCTTTTCCCACACGCCGGGTTAACCGATCTCAGGTCGCGTCAAAACCGTCCTGCACGAATCCGCGTCTTTTCCACCTAAGCAATCAGCCTCGTCTGGCATCATCGAAACTTGCTTTGAAGCATCCTTCTGGTCCGCCCCCCTCTCAATGGCTGGACACCTCGATGACCTCGTCACTGCCCCAGGAAGACCCGCAGCTCGCCCCCTTGATCAACGAACTCGGCGAGCTGATTCGCCAGGCACGCCAGAAAGTCCTGCGAGCCGTGGATACCCTCCAGGTCCAGACCTGCTGGCAGATCGGCCGGCACATCATCGAATTCGAGCAAGGAGGAGCCGAACGAGCGGTCTACGGAGCAAAGTTGCTGCCGTCTTTGGCGAAGGTGCTGACGGCGCGGTTTGGGAAAGGGTTTGATGAACGCAACCTGCGCCACATGCGGGACTTTTATCAAAAGTTTCCAATTTGGAACGCAGTGCGTACCGAATTGAGCTGGACTCATTACCGGACGCTTCTACGCATAGAACGCGACAGCACCCGCCATTGGTACATGAACGAAACCGCCACCCAAAACTGGTCCACCCGCGCCCTGGAACGCCAGATTGGCACCTTCTATTACGAGCGCCTCCTGGCAAGCCGCGACCGACGTGCGGTGGAGCAGGAAGCAATCACCAATATAGGGAAACTGGATTTTGGCCCCAGGGACATCGTCAGGGATCCGGTGGTCCTGGAATTCCTCGGCCTGCCCAACGCCGGCATGCTTCAGGAAACCGATCTGGAACAAGCCTTGATCGATCAACTCCAGGGCTTCCTTCTGGAGCTTGGCAAAGGTTTCGCCTTCGTTGCCCGTCAACAGCGCATCAGTACCGAAAGCAAGGATTTCTATCTCGACCTGGTTTTCTACAACTACGTGCTCAAGTGCTTTGTCATCGTCGACCTCAAGCGCGGCGAACTCACCCACCAGGACATTGGCCAGATGGACATGTATGTCCGGCTTTACGATGACCTCAGGCGCGGCCCCGACGACAAACCCACCGTCGGCATCATTCTTTGCGCTCAGAAGGATGAGTCGGTGGTGCGCTATTCCGTGCTGCAGGGAAACGAGCAACTGTTTGCCAGCCAGTACCAAACAGTGCTCCCCACCGAAGAAGAACTACGCCAGGCGCTGGATCGCGAACGGGTGCGATTGGTGCAAGGACCATCGGATGCGGCGACCTGAAAAATCAGAACGGTGCTGATGACCGCAGACTCGAAAAACCCATGTAACATTGATGCGTTTTTTTTCAGCAACGCGCCATTCAACGAGCTTCGTCCTGCATGCCACCGGTCACCCCTAACCCTTCGTTGATCCAGGCATTGCGGACTGAAACCGCTGAATTGCATGTTGCCCTGGAGAAACGCCTGCCGTTTTTCTCGCCACACTTGGACCTGGGCCTGTACCAACGCCTGCTCGCGGCCTACTACGGTTTTTATCAGCCGCTGGAGGAACGGCTTCACAGGTTGGCGCTGATTCCGAGCGGGCTGGATCAATCCCAGCGCATCAAGCTCCCGGTGTTACGCGCCGACCTCATCGCGCTGGGCATGGACGCTGCCGCTATCGAGGCGCTTCCTGTTTGCCGGGAGCTGCCGCAGATCGACTCCCGGGCAGCCGCCCTTGGCGTTTCCTATGTGCTGGAAGGGGCGACCCTCGGCGGGCAGATCCTGCGGCGAAGGGTGGCCGAGCAACTGGGTCTTGATGCGTCCAGCGGGGCGGCCTTTCTCAACGTCTATGGCGAACTCACCGGCCGGCGCTGGAAGGATTTCCTGCAGTACCTGGACGACAGGAACCTTGGCGAGGCGCAGACGCTCGAAGTCACACACGCCGCCAAGGCGACCTTTACTTATTTCGAACGCTGGCTGGACAGCCAAAAGGTATTGTCATGACCCCGGAAAACAAGGAAGTCTTCGAAGAACTGCTGGCCAATTGCGCAGACGAACCGATCCGCTTCCCCGGGGCCATCCAGCCTCATGGCGTGTTGTTGATGCTGTCGGAGCCCGACTTCACGATCCGCCAGGTCAGCGCCAACGTATTGCAGTTGATGGGCCACGATCCCCACAGGCTGTTGGGCCAGACGCTGGATGCGTTGTTGGGGCTGGAGCAGGCAGAGGCGATCCTCGCTGCCTGTCGCACCACCCCGGAAAGCGACAGAGCGCCGGTGGCCATCGTCGCAAACCAGCAGCGCTTTGATGCCCTGGTGCACCGCCATCAGGGCGCGCTGATCGTTGAACTGGAACAACACCTGAGCGACTACCGTCCCGAGGGAGTCAGCGGCGAGGCCAACCTGGGGCGCATGCTGCAGCGCCTGCAAAGCGCAAAAACCCTCCAGGCCCTCTATGAAATCAGCGTGCGCGAAATCCAGGCCATGACCGGCTACGACCGCGTGCTGATCTATCGCTTCGAGGAAGAAGGCCACGGCCAAGTCATCGCCGAGGCCAGCGCGCCGTCGATGGAACTCTACAAGGGCTTGTTTTTTCCTGCGTCGGACATTCCGGAGCAGGCCCGTGAGCTGTACCGGACCAACTGGCTGCGCATCATCCCCAACGCCGACTATGCGCCGGTACCGCTGGTGCCCGAGTTGCGCCCCGATACCCAGGCGCCACTGGACCTGAGCTTTTCCACCTTGCGCAGCGTCTCGCCGATCCACCGTCAATACATGAAGAACATGGGCGTGCTGTCATCCATGAGCATCTCGCTGATGAAAGGCGAGCGTTTGTGGGGGCTGATCAGTTGCGGTAATCGCCAGCCGCTGCTTGTGCCCCACGAAATGCGCATGGCGTGCCAGACCATCGGCCAGATCCTGTCGCTGCAGATCAGCGCCATGGAAGCCCTTGAGCTGACCCGCCAACGGGACGCCAAGCTCGAAGATCTACAGGCGCTTGCCATCGTCATGGCCGAGTCCAGCGAAAACGTTTTCGACGGTTTGTGCCGCGAACCGCAACGACTGATGAACCTTACAGGTGCCCACGGCGTAGCGATTCTCGAAGACAACAAGCTGCATCGCCACGGCCAATGCCCGGAACCGGAGCAAATCCGCGAGTTGCACAAGTGGATCATGGAAACAGGCCAGCCGACCTTCTCCCACCACAAACTGGGCAGTGTTTTCGCACCAGCCAAGGCCTATCAGGACGTGGCAAGCGGCGTACTGGCGATTCATTTGCCCAAGCCCGTGGAAAATGGCGTGCTTTGGTTCCGCCCCGAAGTGAAGCAGACCATCAATTGGAGCGGCGACCCACAAAAACCCCTCGACCTGGAAACCAGCGAGGCCGGCATGCGCCTGCGACCGCGCACGTCATTCGAGATATGGAAAGTCGAGATGGACGGCATCAGCGCCAAATGGAGCCACGGAGATCTGTTCGCCGCCAACGACCTGCGTCGCTCGGCCCTGGAAAACGACCTGGCCCGACAAGTGCGCAAGGAGCGCCAGGCGGTGCAAGCGCGCGATGACCTGGTGGCCGTCGTCTCCCATGACCTGCGCAGCCCGATGACGGTCATTTCCATGCTCTGCGGCATGATGCAAAAGGCCTTCAGTTCCGACGGTTCCCACAGTTCAAAGCGAATTGCCTCGGCCATCGACACCATGCAACAGGCCACCAGTCGCATGAACGCGTTGCTGGAGGATCTGCTCGACACCTCGCGCATCGACGCCGGGCGCTACACCATCCGTCCCAAGCCAACGGACGTCAGCCAGATATTCGAGGACGCGTGTTCATTGCTCTCGCCGCTGGCCTCCGCCAAGGCCATCGACATCTCTTTCCAGGCCGAACCCAACCTGAAGATCAACGCCGACCCGGAGCGGCTGTTCCAGGTGCTGTCCAATCTCATCGGCAATGCGATCAAATTCACGCCGCAACAAGGTCGCGTGGGCGTCAGCGCAATGTCGGTGGGCAATGAAATCGTGTTCAGCGTTCGCGACACCGGGGAAGGCATCGCGCCAGAACAGCTGCCTCATGTTTTCGATCGCTACTGGACCACCAAGGAAGGCAACCCCAACGGTACCGGGCTGGGGTTGTACATTTCCAAGGGGATTGTCCAGGCGCATGGCGGTAAACTGCATGCCGAAAGCCAGCCAGGCAAGGGCAGCGAATTCCGCTTCACCGTGCCGAAAATCGATTGAGCCGGGCACCGTCCCTTAACGAATTGGAAACCGAAGCCCAATGGCCTCACTGAACAAACAGCAGAAACGCGCCAAGCGTGCCAAAGACAAAGCCAAGCAGATCCGCATGACCGGGCGCAAGTCCATCCCCATGTATGGCGATCCGGCTCACGCCACCGCCCAGCCCCCCGTCTACGTGTTGGAGCTGTTTGCCAAGCTGCGCGAAGCCGAGGCCATCAGCCGTAGCGAAATGCTCGACACGTTGCTGGCAAACGTCAGCGAAATGATCATCGAGCGGCCAGGCCTGTTGGACCTGAAGAACGCCGAAAACGAAAGCATGGCCGCCACCAACCTGGCCGCCGACATGCTCGTCGACTACCGCATGTGGGCCGACGACATGGACCGTGAGACAGCACAGCGCTGGCTCAGCACGCCGGAGTTCATCAAGGACTTCAGCGAGGCGCTGGACCGTTATCGCCAATCGATGGAAACATCGGCCAGCGAATAAACCGGCCTGCTATTCGCTGCTGTTCCAATGGAACACCAGATTGCGCGCGGCCCCGCTGCCTACCTCGGCGGTGTCGCGACGCTCTTCGCCGTTACGCGTCGCCACGACGCTGTATTTGCCCGGCGGCAGTTGCACATACACCAGCGGCCCTGCATCGCTGAGCGTCAGCAATGTCGGTCCCGATGCGCTCTGCACGGTCACGTCCACGTCCGGGACGTACTTGTTCTCCGGGCCGATTGCAAAAGTCATGTGCAGGTTGTAGCCCTGGGCCTGCCCGATGGCTCGGGCTTCGTCCTCGCCGATACCGCCGGACAGGTAGGTGATACCGTTCTGCTGCATGGGTTGGACCTGGACGCCCGTGTTGTCGATAGGCGTGAGGTTGGTGGCGTCTAGCGCGAGGGGGAACAGCAGCATGCTGATGGCGATGAATGGCAATACTAAATATTGAATGGGCTTCATGGCGAGAACTCCAGGTCCTGGAAACAACTCACATGAGTCCTTCTTGGAGCACAGCCAGGCGTTAACGTTTAGATCGATTGGGACTAGCGATTAGGACGGATCGCAACAGGTATATCCCGTTGACATATCCCTTGATTCACCTATGCTTCCAATAGATTTATTGAAGGATCTTCAAATGGAACAAACTACCATTTTCATGAGCAACCGCAGCCAAGCGGTCCGGCTACCCAAGGCAGTGGCGATGCCAAGCGACGTCAAACGGGTAGATGTAATCGCCATAGGCAGAGCCCGGATCATCACTCCAGCCGGCGAAGCGTGGGACAGCTGGTTCGATGGCGACAGTGCGACAGCAGACTTTATGGCAGAGCGTGAACAGCCTGCCGATCAGGAGCGTGAGTCTTTCTGATGATCAAGTTCATGCTCGATACCAACATTTGTATTTTCACCATCAAGAACAAGCCCCAGGTCGTTAGAGAAGCGTTCATTCGTCATCACGGCCAGCTTTGCATCAGCGCCGTCACGCTTATGGAATTGATATACGGTGCAGAAAAATCATCCGCACCAGAGAAAAACCTCAGCGTCATTGAAGGGTTCTGTGCACGACTTGAGGTCTTACCTTTTGGTTATGACGCCGCCGCACACACCGGAATGATCCGGGCGGAATTGGCCAAAATAGGCAAACCAATCGGCCCCTACGACCAAATGATTGCCGGCCACGCCCGTTCCCTCGGGCTGATCGTAGTCACCAATAATCTGAAAGAGTTTGAAAGAGTGCCCGGACTGCGTGTCGAGGATTGGACTCCCTTGGCTTTAAAGCCTTGATACGATCCAGCTCCAACGAGACTCTTGGAAATCATGGGATGTTCCAATGCGCTCTTGGATAACCTAATAGCGTTCTTGCAGGCGACGCTCATCCGGTTAACCCTTCCCACCCCCGCCCAAAGCTGGCACCATCGCGCCTTTTTTTACGCGACTCCCCGGGCATTTCGCCGGTGTGCATGGTTCAAACAGCCGTTCGGTTGTTGACGGCGCGACAGTCTGCTGTGTCGATGCGACAACCTGCCACACATCATCGGCTTACCGTCCGAAGCGCTGTTGGCTGTCATTCGGACGCATGCTAGCTTGGCCGCCTCGCCAGGAAGGCTGCCAATAGCCAGGGAGCACATATCATGAGGACCGCACATGGCCCAGGCCACGCCCGCGCTTGAAATCCGCAACCTGCATAAACGCTACGGGCAGTTGGAGGTGCTCAAAGGTGTCTCGCTGACCGCCCGCGACGGCGACGTGATCTCGATCCTGGGTTCCTCCGGCTCCGGCAAATCCACGTTCCTGCGTTGCATCAACCTGTTGGAAAATCCCAACCAGGGCCAGATTCTCGTGGCAGGTGAAGAGCTCAAGCTCAAGGCTGCGAAAAACGGTGAACTGATGGCCGCCGACGGCAAGCAGATCAATCGCATGCGCAGCGAGATTGGTTTTGTATTTCAAAACTTTAATCTCTGGCCGCACATGAGCGTGCTCGACAACATCATCGAAGCCCCGCGCCGAGTGCTCGGCCAGAGCAAGGCCGAAGCCATCGAAGTCGCCGAGGCCTTGCTGGCCAAGGTCGGCATCGCCGACAAGCGCCATGCCTACCCGGCCGAACTGTCCGGCGGCCAGCAGCAACGTGCCGCCATCGCCCGCACACTGGCGATGCAGCCCAAAGTGATTCTGTTCGACGAGCCGACTTCCGCCCTTGACCCGGAAATGGTCCAGGAAGTACTTAGTGTGATCCGCGCCCTGGCCGAAGAGGGTCGCACGATGCTGCTGGTGACCCACGAAATGGGTTTCGCCCGTCAGGTTTCCAGCGAAGTCGTGTTCCTGCACCAGGGCCTGGTCGAGGAGCAAGGATCGCCACAGCAGGTGTTCGAGAACCCGCTTTCGGCGCGCTGCAAACAATTCATGTCCAGCAACCGCTAACGGAGCAGTACCTATGCAGACCTACAGGAAATTTTTATTGGCTGCTGCCGCCAGCCTGGTCTTCTCGGCCAGCGCCATGGCGGCCGACAAACTGAAAATGGGCATCGAAGCGGCCTACCCGCCGTTCAACAACAAGGACGCCAGCGGCCAGGTCGTGGGCTTCGACAAAGACATCGGCGACGCGCTATGCGCCAAGATGAAAGTCGAGTGCGAAGTGGTCACGTCCGACTGGGACGGCATCATTCCGGCCTTGATGGCCAAGAAGTTCGATTTCCTGATTTCTTCGCTGTCGGTCAACGATGAACGCAAGCAAGCCGTGGATTTCACCGACCCGTACTACTCCAACAAGCTGCAATTCATCGCACCGAAAAACGTCGAATTCAAAACCGATAAAGAATCCCTCAAAGGCAAGATCATCGGAGCACAGCGCTCGACCCTCGCCGGTACCTGGCTGGAAGACGAGCTGGGCAGCGATATTACCGTCAAGCTCTATGACACCCAGGAAAACGCCTACCTGGACCTGACCTCCGGCCGCCTCGACGCCATCCTGGCGGACAAATACGTGAACTACGACTGGCTGAAAACCGACGCGGGTCGTGCCTACGAGTTCAAGGGTGACCCGGTGGTGGAGGGCGACAAGATCGCCATCGCCGTGCGCAAGGGTGACAATGAACTGCGCAACAAGCTGAACGCAGCGCTCAAGGAAATCGTTGCCGACGGCACCTATAAAAAGATCAACGACAAGTACTTCCCGTTCAGCATCTATTGATACTGACGTGCCTGGCCGGTGCACGCTCCTGCGCGGCGCCGGTCCTTAGCCAAGCCTGCCGCGATATGAACAAATACCCATGATGATCGACCTATACGGATTCGGCCCGGCGCTTGCCGCCGGCGCGCTGATGACGGTCAAGTTGGCCCTGTCGGCCCTTTGCCTGGGGCTCGTGCTCGGCCTGCTCGGCGCCTTGGCCAAGACTTCCCCGTACAAGCCGCTGCAATGGCTCGGCGGCACCTATTCGACGCTGGTTCGCGGCATTCCGGAATTGCTCTGGGTGCTGCTGATCTACTTCGGCACCGTCAACCTGATGCGTGCCCTGGGCGAATATTTCGGCAACCCCGACCTTGCCCTCAGCGCCTTCGCCGCCGGCGTCATCGCCCTCGGCCTGTGCTTTGGCGCCTACGCGACTGAGGTGTTTCGCGGTGCGATCCTGGCGATACCCAAGGGGCACCGTGAAGCCGGCGTGGCGTTGGGCCTGTCGAAATGGCGGATCTTTACCCGGTTGATCCTGCCGCAGATGTGGCGCATCGCCCTGCCCGGCCTGGGCAACCTGTTCATGATCCTCATGAAGGACACCGCGTTGGTCTCGGTGATCGGCCTGGAAGAAATCATGCGTCACGCGCAAATCGGCGTGACCATTTCCAAGCAACCGTTCACTTTTTATATGGTCGCCGCGCTTATGTACCTGGGCCTGACGGTGATCGCCATGATCGGCATGCACCTGCTGGAACAACGCGCCGCCCGCGGCTTTGCCAGGAGCAACCAATGAACTGGGAAGTCATCATCAAATGGCTGCCGAAACTGGCCCAGGGCGCCACGCTGACCCTGGAGCTGGTGGCCATCGCCGTGATCGCTGGCTTGCTGCTGGCGATCCCATTGGGCATCGCCCGTTCATCGCGCCTGTGGTACGTGCGGGCATTGCCCTACGCCTACATATTCTTTTTCCGTGGCACGCCGCTGTTGGTCCAGTTGTTCCTGGTCTATTACGGGCTGGCACAGTTCGATGCCGTGCGCAGCAGCGCATTGTGGCCGTACCTGCGGGATCCGTTCTGGTGCACCACGGCCACCATGACCCTGCACACCGCCGCCTACATCGCCGAAATCCTGCGCGGCGCGATCCAGGCCATCCCCCGTGGCGAAATCGAAGCCGCACGAGCCCTGGGCATGTCGCGGCCCAAGGCGCTGCTCTACATCATGCTGCCCCGCGCCGCGCGCATCGGCCTCCCGGCCTACAGCAACGAAGTGATCCTGATGCTCAAGGCCAGTGCCCTGGCAAGTACGGTGACCTTGCTGGAGCTCACCGGCATGGCCCGCACCATCATTGCCCGGACCTACCTGCCGGTAGAAATCTTCTTCGCGGCCGGCATGTTCTACCTGCTGATGTCCTTCGTATTGGTGCAAGGCTTCAAGCAGCTGGAACGCTGGTTGCGCGTCGATGCCTGCCAAGGACGCTGAAGGTGACGTGCTGACGGGCGAGGCATTGCTCGCCCGCTTCACCGCGCTAGACGTTTTTCTCACCGCTCATCAGGCATTGTGGAAACCGCGTCCGTTCACCCATCTGCAATTGCCTTGGGAAACGTCCCACCCGCAATTGTCCCGATGGCTACGCCAGCGTTCGCTGGAAGCTGCGGAAAACGACCATCATCAGCCGGGGTTGATTGAGGGCGCGCCAGCGCCATTCCCGGAGTTGGCCGCTATCTCCCGCACACTGAGCGCGGTCGCACAATTACCAGCCCGTGTATTGGAAGCGCCAAGCCATCGCCTCAATGTCGACGTACCCGGGCGCAAATGGCAGCAGATCGAAGCCTTCGCCAGCTGCCTGCACTTCACCACCCAACCGACCCATTGGCTCGATTGGTGCGCCTAGCAAAGGCCACCTCGGTCGACGTCTACTGCGCGGCGAGCAGCAACTGACCTGCCTGGAATACGACCCAGCCTTGGTCGCCAGCGGCCAGCAACTGAGCCAACGCCACCACCTGCCCGCCACACACTTGCAACAGGACGTGTTGGCGGCGGACGCAGACCAGGCGCTCCACTGCGAACACACACCTGTCGCCCTGCATGCTTGCGGCGACCTGCATGTACGCTTGATGCACCTGGCTAGCCGTGCGGGCTGTGCACAACTGGCTATCGCTCCGTGCTGCTACAACCGCATCAGCACCTCGGAATACCAGCCTCTGTCCGACGCCGCCAAAGGCTCTGCCCTACACCTGTCGCTCGATGATCTCAGCCTACCGCTGACCGAAACCGTCACCGCTGGCGCCCGTGTAAGAAAACAGCGGGACCAATCCATGGCCTGGCGCCTGGGCTTCGACCTGCTGCAACGACAAATCAGAGGGCACGACGACTACCTGCCCACCCCCTCCTTGCCCAGCGCCTGGCTGGAAAAATCCTTCGCCCAATACTGCACCGACCTGGCGGCCCTGAAAGACTTATCCACAGTCGGCACGCCTGATTGGACCGCTCTGGAAGCAGCCGGCCATCAGCGTTTGGCCGAGGTGCGTAACCTGGAATTAGTGCGAGGCCTTTTCCGTCGGCCGCTGGAGCTTTGGCTGGTATTGGACCGGGCGCTTCTCCTCAATCAGAACGACTACGACGTCCGCCTTGGCACCTTCTGCGAAACACCTCTGACACCGCGCAATCTGCTGTTGCTGGCAGAGCGTTAATGAGGCGAAACAGCCTGTGGATAACTCTGTTGATGAATTAAACCTGGATCCAAGAAAACCACGATTTCTGGATCGAATCTTAGCTGGTCATTTTTTGTTCACATGGATAAAAAACCATGAAAACAGCAGCTTGCAAGCAAACGGGAAAGCGGTCACAAAACAGAAAGATAACCCTCGCAGCGTCCTTTCGATTGTGCATAAGCGGCTGAGCAAACCAGCATAAAGGTTGGGTCTGGCGCCTTTTGCGCGCGGGCATCAAGTGCTTTGGCTTGCCTCGATTCAAGTCAGGCAACCGCACGCTACCAAGCCCCTCGCGCCCCGCCCAGCGGCGCCACATCCACCAGAACTGCAGCTCGTCTAAAAATAGTCAGAATTCAGGGGTTTACAGAACCTTCCCAATCGCTATAATCGTCGCCCACACGCCGGTATAGCTCAGTTGGTAGAGCAACTGACTTGTAATCAGTAGGTCCCGGGTTCGACTCCTGGTGCCGGCACCATACAAAACAAAAGGCTTGCAGCGATGCAGGCCTTTGTTTTTTGTCCCGGACGTAACAAGCCACGTAACAAGCACCCAGCATTTCGCGTCACCAACACCAGTAAGGGATACGGTTATGTCGTGGATCGATATGGCGTTTAGCCTCATGGCACAAGCCTGGTTGGGCACGGTGATAGGGATCGTCAGCCTTATTGTCGCGGCAGTTACGTACCTTTGGACTCGCAAGCGAACGAGCTTGGGCTATGTCCACTTGGGCGAGCACGTTCTGGGCAGCGCCTCAGATTCTCTGCCATCGGCAATAGTCGTCCAATACAACGGGGTGAATATCCCCCGCCTTACAAAGTCCGTTGTAATTTTCTGGAACAGTGGCGAAAACACCGTGCTGGGTGCCGATATTGTGGCCACAGACCCTCTCCGCTTCCAAATAGGAGACGACGGGCAAATCCTTTCCATCTCAGTCTTGAAGGCGAGTCGCTCGGTCAACGACTTCACTATCCTCCCCTCCCCGACCGAGACGCATAAAGCAGCGTTTAACTTCAATTTCCTCGATGCAAATGACGGCGTAGTTGTGGAAATTCTGCATACCAGCACCGACCGGAAACCACGTATCAGCGGCACCTTGAGAGGGCTACCACAGGGCGTCCGAAATTTTGGCCAATTCAAGCGCCCGAAGCCTCGAAAGATAAAGAGAATGGGGCCGCTCCCAGCTCTAATCCCGTTTGTCTTCCTCTGTGCGTGTTTCGCAATCGCGTTCTACGTTCCCCGTCCGGAATTCATCAGCGCCAGTGCATTCAACGGTCTGATGGGCATGCTGGGCGGATTTTGGGGTATGTGGACGGTCGACTGTTGGGCGACCAGGCGTAAATACCCCAAATCTCTTTACGTAGACGCGCTCGAGTAAAGTCTCCGCAGCGCAAGAGGGGGGACTCTGTAGTATCGGGAGGTGATAGGTCGAGTTTTCAGAGCCGTTGCAATGTGTACATGTGTGACGAAACACTCTCTATGCGAGGCGGAAAAAAAATAAGGTTGCCCCCTCAAAAGCTTGTCAGTTTTGTCAGATTATTATTCGACCACTCTCTAACCCCTCTAAATCAAGCCTCTCAGCGGCTTTCGTTAATGTCAGAAAGGTGTCAGTGGCCTGTCAAAACCTGACAGAACAGCATTGTCAGATGCTAAATATTCAAGCCATTGATTTGTAATTTTTTTATTTTTCTTATGGCAGAACTGACACAAACATCCACCCTCAGTGTCAGATCTGAAAGCCAGTAACCACGGGGCCTCCAGAGAATCAGTTGACAGATATCCATGATCTGACAGGGTTTTGAGGGTCAACCTAAATAAACGTTAACGAGGCATCTCAAAGCTACCCTCCAAAATGCCCCGGCCCGCACCGATCGGGAGGAATAGATATGCGTAAGGCAGCATCCCGAGTAGCACTACCCATCATCGAAATCATCGAGAAAGGCGCGGTTTGGGAGGTTCATTGGGATTACCAGGAAGCCCCTGAAAGCTCGATTCTGTTCCAACGCGGCGAATACCTGCGCGGCTACATCGACGGCACCATGGATGACCTGGGCATCCATCCTGACAGTGTGTGCTGTGCCAGCGGACAGACCGGAACCGTAAAGAAGCTCAACGAAGACCAGGCGGTGAGGTTGCGCGATGCTTTGAACCGTGTACTTATCCCGATCGTCACCAAGGAATTCACGCGCATTCAGAACATGAGCGGCTTGCCTCACCTCCGAATGATTGAGGCTGAGAAGGCATGAAACTCTTTGAAACGCTGCAGTCCACCGGCAACCCTTGCTCCGCTTGACCTGTAGGGATTCAACCTCCCCCGCACTCAGCAAATCCCCGCTTGAGAAAGAACGTTCGCGTTTTCGAAAACATACAAAAATCCACAATCTAAAAGTTTTCGCCCAATAAACCGGTCGCTGCAGCGTTATCTCTTCCGTGCGCCCCGTTTGCGTCGCTGTGCAACCGCGCTGCAATCCCCTTAAAAACTTTGCATTCTGTGAAACGGCCGATCGCCTACGGAGCCCCACGGCGTGCTTGGGCTATAGGTTCGTTTGCACTACATCTGGATTTGCACAAAAACGGACGCAGAGCCCGTCGGCGGGAGGGGATAAGCGCTTTTTCAGGTGTTCTTTTCTAAACCAGACGAGTTTTACAGCTGTGACCGCCCCCCAACTCCAACGTGCATTTCATCGGTCCGGCGTTGCCGCGCGATCTACATCAGTTTCAGGATGTCACCCTGGTCGGCACGGTTCCAACCGGATTTGTACTAAGCGGAATTGAGTAAATCGATGGTAGCGTCTGTGCACAGTCTTGGTGATGTAGATTGGCCCGATGCCTTATAAAATATGGGCAAATTTTCAGATCGCATCGATATCGCGAATGTGATATCAATGAGCACAGGCTAGACACGTCAAATCCCATAAAAGTGCATCAGGATGGCGCATTAAATGGATGCAAAAGAATTTAAGAGATTTATCGGATCGCAATCACCTAAAATTATTGCCGAAGAGCTTATTCTAAAAACATCTATCCACGCGATAAGCTGCGAAGCGAACTACAAAGCGTACAAAGATTTAATCTTGGCAGACCATAAAAATGCCTACTGTATAGCTATAGTCGGATCCGCAAATTGGAAGTTCAGTCTAAATCCTCGAAAAAACCTAAGCGAATTCCATCAAAAATCCGACATTGACGTAGCAATTATTTGTGCCGAAAGCTATTTACAAACTTGGGATGAGTTAAGATCGCACCATCGAAACAGCTACTATTCGCTCGATATGGAAGGGCGACTGGCACTTAGAAGGCACGGCGAGGATGTATATTCTGGTTTTGTCTCCCCGAAATGGGTGCCTTCGCTGAAATCAGAAGTTAGACAACGGTACGAAAAACTTACCAACAAGTACTCAAATAATACGGTGGGATTTAAGGCCGTGAACATGATGTACTTTCGAAACATGGAAGAAACAATTGATTATTACGTGCGCGGAATACGTGCAGTAAAAAAATAGAGGCCCACATGGAATACGAAGTTAGTTTACAAACTATCTCTTGGTTCAACCGCCTGCGAACCGACCAAAGCTTGCAAATAAGTCCAAAGTTTCAGCGCCGTGCCGTCTGGATGGATAAAGAACGCTCGCTTTTGATGGACACTATCCTAAGCAACTTGCCATTCCCAGAAGTTTATATGCAAGTCCAAACAAACACTGAAACCGGAGAGCAACAGCATATCGTTGTAGACGGACAGCAGCGTATCACGTCAATCATTCAATTCATCGACAACATTTATCCTCTCCCTAACAATGACAATTGGAAAGGACAGTACTTTCGAGACCTTGACTCACCACAAAAAGAGTTATTCTGGGATTACAAAATCGTGGTTCGCTTCCTTCGAAAAACTAACGACGATGAAATTCGAAATATTTTCACACGATTAAACACGAACAACGTCGTACTTAATGACCAAGAGTTGCGCAACGCTCGATATATTGGATTTTTTAAACAGCTAGCGGAGCGGCTCGCGGACAACCCGTACTTCCAGAGCATTGGCCTTTTTACACCCAGAGATGTACGGCGAATGCTGGACATTGAATACGTGAGCGAACTACTGCTTAGACAAGTTTACGGTATAACCAATAAGAAGGACTTGCTAGAACTGGCTTACGTGGAGTACGACGACGAGTTCCCAATGGAGGTAGAGCATGAAACTGCTTTCAATACTACTATTGGTCTTATTAAGACGATTCTAGACAAAGAAAATCTACCTCTATTTAAATCTAAAGGTGTCTTTCACTCCCTGTTTGGCGTCTGCTATGAATACTATCAAAAATGTGAACGCCCATACTTTTCAAATTTAGACGAAGTAAAAGGCAGACTCACCGACCTAGTAATTAGAGCCAAAAACAACCAATTCAGTGCTGAAGATACTGATATCGCTTCTTATGCAGAGGTTTCGTCGCGTTCAACGTCTGACAAATCCAAAAGAGCTGAAAGAGAACGAATATTCTGGCAGATCATTAGCGCTGCTGAAGGTCTGTAGCTCACTCCGTCATAGCGTTATCGCTTTTAACGCGGCACCCAAAAGTGCCGCGCGACCGGATATTTGCCAGCATCCATCGGGCTTGGCGTTGGCCCTGGTACATGAATGTGAGCGGCCAACTGGACATTCATCTGCTGTAGCAGGTCGAGCATGTCGCAAACCACCTGAAACTGGTTCACGTTGTCGGACCCGATCCAGTTCCTCGGCGCCTGGAACTGCTGACTCAGGCCGGCCATGCTTTTCCGCAAGCCCTGAATCCGCTCTTCCATGTCGCCACCCACCGTGGCGTTGTGCTTCAGCCCCACCACCAAGGTCAGGTCGAGGCCGGTGGCCTGGTGCAGATCATCCACCGCCGCCAGGCGCTTGCGGAGCCGCCCGAGAGCAGCTTGAGTGCACCCAACGCCTCAATCTTCTTGATGCCCCCACTGACTCGGTTGAATGATCGTCCACCATCCTGGTGTGGTTCTGAAAGGTCTCGGTGTTGTCCAGGGCTTCGACCTTCACGCTCGATCGCCTAGTCCCGGATCTTGCCATCCGTCTGGCGCAGCCAGTTACCGTCGGCGTCGACGCGTTGCTGACAGGCCACGCCGTGTTGCCAAACCTGATCACCCCTTGGCACTCGGGGCAGGCTCAGGCCGTGCGGCAGGATTTGGGTGATAAAGGGCTTGCGAGGCGTACCGTAGCCGGGACAACACCGTTCGCTGGACACTCCGCCTACGCAAAGGCTTACCGCGCCAAGGTGTGGGCCAAACGGAAACCGCGATACCGATCGCGCCGTCACGAAGAAACATCATCGTAGCCAGCCACGGCGGTCCACTGCGCAAATCCGGCCTAGATACGGCTTGGCAACGCTTCATCACCCTGGCGATCACCGACGACGTCGTCACGTTGGAACAGCGGTTCGCCCTACATGATCTGAAACGGCGCGGCATCACTGACACGGTCGGCACATGGGCCGATAAGCAAGAAGCTAGCTGCCATCGAGATCCGAAGATGATGGTTGTCTACGATCACAGCATACCGACCGTTTCCCCTTCTGTAGATTGGGCAACTCCCGCGTAACAACCGTCCTAGAGCCCGCCATCTATGCGGGCTCTGGCGTATCTGCACGTAACAAGGAATCACGTAAATCATTGTTTTATATATTTGAAGCACCTGCCTTGTAGTCCCGGGGGTTCGACTCCTGGTGCCTGGCACCATACAAAACGAAGCCCTCGCAGAAATGCGAGGGCTTTGTTGTTTCTGAGTGTTCACTTTTCCTCCGCCCCCCCTGAAAAACTGTGGGAGCTTGCTCGCGATGAGGCCATCAGCCCACCGACAATCTTCTCGTCCAAGACAACGGGCAGCCTTTCCCAGGCCAGCTCAACCAAACAACATCCTCTGCCAGTGATCCTCACCCACAATGGCAATCGAAGCACCCGCTTCCCGTAATCTCCGTTCCATAGGTACTGTGGCGCCACTGCTCATTACCCACACTGCCTACCACCAACTAATGCACCTTCTCGCTTTTCTGCGATTGATCGCGGTGAATATCCTTCCGACTACGCCATTTCCGCCCGTCACCGAGCTTTGGGTCACAGATCATCCGTTGAAACTTTAACTCGTTGTGGGTCAGCAAGCCGCTCTCGAACCTTATGGATCAAGGCCAAATCATCCTCGATCATCATGGCGGTCTTGGAAGGTAACTGATCCTGATTGGGCACAACCTGGCGTGATCTCCCCCCCGTCTGATGCGCAGCCATGAGCACGTCTCGCTGAAATTTCTCGTATTCATCATCCATTGCAACGCTCCTCCGAACGCGTGTTTTCGCGCGCGCCCTATAGTCGGCTACATCGGCCAAAACGCAAACTATTGCCCATCCATAGAATCACCTAAACCTCCCCCGCCAGCATCAGGCCACGATTGCACCCTACCCAATCGCCCGCTACTCTCCAACCGTCGCTGCCAATTCAGCGACCGGGCCTGAGAACCCGAGTAAGATGCAGGCGCTACAGCGCCCGAACCACGTTTTGCGGCGTTTTTTTATGTCCGCATTCCGTGCAATGGCGGCTGTGCGTGGGAGACCTTCGGGTCTGCCGGGTTCCTGTATCTCCGGTTTCTCAGCCTGCGCACAGCTGCCACCCATTCGCCTGAGAACGAACGTGGCAGCTCATATCTGATATGGGAGTTCATCGATGCACGCCATGGATCTGCTGCAGTCTCGCTTTATCACGTTGCCAGCCACCCGCCGCCAGTTGGCGATTGGAGGTGCGCAATGACCCATCCCAAGGACCTCAAAACCCCAGGCCTAACCCCCTTCTCCTACCACTCCGACCGCCCGCTATTCCGCGTCAACAGCGGCATCCCTATTGGCGAAGCCCTATCCCACGCTTCCGACCTGCTTCACGTTGCCAAGGTCCTCGCCGAGGAAGCGGCGATGATTCGCGGCACGGATCGGTATGCCTGGGCTTCGTATTATTTGCAGGATATGAGCAAGGCCGTCATTGATGACGTGGTGAAGGTGCTGGAGGCGCCGGGGAGTCATCCGGCTTAAGGGTAGCGGGCCAATGCTGCTCGCTGGATGGGGCAGCATTGGCTTGAGCGGATAAAGAGGGGCTGCTTTACAGCCCAGCGGGAGCAAGCTCCCTCGCCACGGGGTTTGAGTCAGACCAACCGCGCACCGCCATCGATGTTCAGCGTGGCGCCGTTTATGAACGTGTTCGTCATCAGGAAAACCGTAGCCGCGCCTGCCTCAGCGGCAGTGCCCACGCGATGCAGCGGCAGCACCTGTTCCCATGCGCGAACGTACGCATCGCGCCCGTCACCCAAGGCTTTGTTGAAAATAGGCGTATCGATCGGGCCTGGGGACAGGGTGTTGACGCGAATCGGCGCCAGTTCCAGGGCCAGGCCACGGGCCAATGCTTCCATTGCGGCCGATGCAGCAGCGATGACCGCGGTGCCATGGGCATTGGGCCGGTCGGCCAGGCAGCCTGATATAAAGGTGATGGAGCCTTCCTTGGACAAGCGATCCCCGAGCGCTCGGATCGCATGGATAGAGGCCCACATGCGCTCTTCGAACGCCCGGCGCAGGTAGTCGATTTCTGCATCCAGCACTTTGCCCGCCACGAAGGTGCCGGCGAACAGAACCAGATGGTCCACCTGCGGGATGTCCGCCAAGGCGGCGTAGATGGCTTCGCTTTGGGTGACGTCGGCGGCGCGCCAGCCGGCAAGGCCGTGTTCCAGGGCGGCTTGCTCGGCACGCTCGGCGTTGGAACCGATCACGATGACGGATGCGCCGGCGGCCTTGGCTTGAATCGCGGCGGCAAGACCGATGCCGGAGGTGCCGCCGAATATCACTACGGTGCGGTCCTGCAGTTGGGCAGGCAATGGTTGGGCGAATGAATGGCTCATGGTCTATCTCCTTGAACGCCTGGATGGCGTCGATGGGCAAAGACTAAAGATTCGAGCCAACGTTGATAATTGGGTCGCAAGTCGCTTTACTAATGCCATGAAGGAACAAATTGGTTTGGACCGCCTGACCGGTCTTATTGCCTTTGCCCGCGCCGCCTCTTTGGGCAGCTATACCGCTGCGGCTCGCGATCTGTCGGTGTCGCCGTCGGCCATCAGCAAAAGCGTGCAACGGCTGGAGCAGCATTTCGGGTTGAGTCTGTTCAGTCGCACCACCCGCTCGTTGACTCTCACCGTCGAGGGCCGGGACCTGTACGAACGGGCGCTGCGGATTCTGCGCGAGGTGGAAGACATCGAGCAGGCCGCCGTGGCTTCGCGCGCTGAACCCTCCGGCACCTTGAAAGTGACAGCGCCACCGCCTATCGGGCTGAACATTTTGGCGCCGGCGATCCCCAGGTTTCGCGAGCGCTACCCCAAGCTCGCCATCGACCTGCGCTTGGGCGATCAGTTTGCCGACATCGTCGAGCAGGGCATCGACGTGGCCGTGCGCGTGGGCAACCTGGCCGATTCCCGTCTTATCTCTCGCACGCTGGGCCCTCATCGAATTTGCGCTTTTGCTTCGCCAGCCTATCTGGCCAAACGCGGCACGCCGCTGGAACTGAGCGACCTGGCCAACCATGATTGCGTGAATTTTCGCTACCAGAGTTCGGGCCAAGCGCTGCGCTGGCCGTTCAGCGTGGGGGATCGCACGGTGGAGATCGCGCCCGACGCCTCCATCGTCATCGACGCCAGCGATGCGGTGGCTGCGGTGCTCGCCGCAGGCGGCGGCATTGGCATTTCACCCACCTATGTCGCGGCACCTTATGTCGCCCGGGGTGAACTGACGCCATTGTTTCCACAATTTGCCGTCGACCGTTCCTCCATCACAGCGTTGTGGCCGGAAAGCCGCCGGGGAAGCCCGAACGTCAAGGCGTTCGTGGGTTTCCTGAACGAGCTGTTTCCCACCCCGACCGTGTGGGACGAGATCGTCGCGAGGGGCTCTTTGAATCCACTCTAGAATGTTTGCTTGCGGAAAAGGACTGCTTCGCAGCCCAGCGGGAGCAAGCTCCCTCGCCACAGCCTCATCTAATCATTTGCCTCGCCGATAGCTTCAGGTATGAGCCGTCCCAAGGCTCTGCTGGCGCTCGACTACACTTGCCCAGACATCTCGCTCCAGGAGCAGTTAGCGATGAAGATCCGCACCAAAGTCATAGGCTCGGGGTTGGTCAGTCTTTCTTTTGCGCTGCTACTTGGCGGGATCGGCTTGTGGGGTTATCACTCCATGACCGAGGCCCTGGTGCAGAACGAGACCAGTATTTCGGCCATGCGCAAGCACATGGAGGCGGACATGATGCACGACGCTATTCGTGCCGATGTGCTCGCCGCCCTGCTGGTGAAGCCGGGGGATGCGCAGGGGTCGAAGGAAGTGTTGGACGGGTTCGATGAGCATACGCAACGGATGCGCAAGGTCATCGCCGAGAATGCCGAGGCGAAGTTGCCAGGGGATATCGCCAAGGCGATTGGCGAACTCAAACCGCAAGTCGAGACCTACATCGGTAAAGCCAAGCAGATCATCGACCAGGCGCTGGGCGGCGCCCAGGATGCCCATGCACTGCGGGCGGAGTTCGACGGCGCGTTTTCAGCACTGGAAGAACGCAACGAGGCGGTCAGCGAGCTGATCGAAAACCAGGCGCAATCATCGCGCGAACATCAGGACAGCAGCATTCAGAACTCGGAGCGCTGGCTGATCGTGACCTTGCTGGCGACCTGTGTCGCCCTGGCGTTGTTGTCATGGAGCCTGCTCAAGGCGGTGCTCACGCCACTGAACAAAATCATCGTTAATACCCAGGCGATTTCCCAAGGCGATCTACAGCGCTCGATGGGGGCTCAAAGCAAGGATGAGCTGGGTCAGTTGCAAGGCGTGATCGAGCAGATGCAGACCAATCTGCGGCAGATGATCGCCACCATTCGCGGTCAGAGCGACGAGTTGCACGGCACGTCGCGGAATCTGGGTGATACGGCGCGGCAGATTGTGTCCAGCGCCGACCAGCAGGCGCAGAGCGCCACCAGCATGGCGGCGAGCATGGAGCAGATGATGGCGAACATCAGCCAGATCCATCAGCACGCCGACAGTGCGCGGACGATTTCGGCGCAATCCGAACAACTGGCGAGCAGCGGTGGCCAAGTCATTCTCGGCGTGGTGGAAGGCATGAACCGGATCGCCGAGGTGGTCAACCAATCGTCCAGCAAGATCACCGCATTGGATGCGTCGTCCGAGGACATTCATTCCATCATCCAGGTGATCAAGAGCATCGCCGAACAGACCAACTTGTTGGCCCTGAACGCGGCCATCGAAGCCGCCCGCGCCGGCGAGGCGGGGCGTGGTTTTGCGGTAGTGGCCGACGAAGTGCGCAACCTGGCAGCGCGCACGACGCAGTCCACCCAGGAAATCACTGCGATGATCGAGCGCATCCAGTCCAGCGCCCGGGACGCGGTGGCGAACATGCAGGCATGCGTCAGCCGCGTGGACGAAGGCGTCAACCTGGCCCAGCAGGCCGGGGTGTCCATCAGCGAAATCCGCACCGGCGCCCGGCATGCCGCCGAGGTGGTGGAGGAAATTTCCCAGACCATTGCCGAGCAATCCAAAGCCAGTGACGAGATGGCCCAGCGGGTGGAGTCGATTGCCGAGCAGTCCAGGGAGAACACCCGTTCGATTCATAACCTGACGCAAACGGCGGATCAGTTGAACGACGCGGCGGGTTCGATGCAGGCTTCGGTGCAGCAGTTCAAGATTTGATCAATCGGGGCTGCTACGCAGCCCAGCGGGAGCAAGCTCCCTCGCCACGGGTTACCCGGTGTGAATCAGGTTGCTGGCTCACTCATACCTGACTCACCTCGAACACAAACGAAATCTCCCGCTTCTGGGCGCTCCAGACATACCGAATATGCTTGCCCTGCACCGGGATCGATACCGCCGGCGGGCGGAACGCGGCCACACATTCGTGACCGGGCAGGCGGACGCTGTTGTACAGCAGGCCCCATGACAAGGTTTCACGCAGGTCCCGGGCGAACACCTGCGACGGGCCGTAGGCGGCGGGGTCGGGGTTGTGCAGATGTGGGTAATCGTGGCGAATGTCGTGCAGGGGTTTGACCACCTGGTTGACGTAGGTGCGCATCGTCAATTCCAGATCCGGTTCGTTGGTGGTCCCCAGGAACCGAGCCTGGTGATAACACGTCTCGGCAATCGCGGCTTCCTGGCTGCTGGCGGCGTAATAAACGCCGAAGGTGCCATCGCTGAAGCGGCTGCTTTTGCCAATGTGGGTAAATGCCGCCATCACCGGTGAGGAGCCCGGCCCGGAGACGCGGTCTTCGGGACGCACTCGGGAGAGCACGCCGGCTTCTTCCATGAGCCGGTCGTTGGTCAATGCTTCCAGGGCATAGGCTGTGGGCAAGTCTTCAGGATCGAGCACATCTTCGAACAACGTGATCGGCGGAAAACTACTGTTGACGATCCGATAGGCCCGTTTCCATTGCGGGTCCGCCAAAGGTGGCGTCATTAGCCGCGCACTCCATCGAGGTATCGCCGCACATCGGCAATGTCCACCACCCGGCCGGCCAGCATGTAGGACAACGCCGACTGGCCATTGAACGGCGCAGCGGTGTTAGGACTGCTGATCCACTGATACGCACGGTCCCGGCTGTTGCTGAAGATGATGCTCAACGCCTTGTGTATCCCCATGAGATAGGAAATACGCTCGAGGGTGTCTCGCGGCAGCCTTACGTTATCGGGCAGCTGTTTGTACTTGTAGAAGGTCGTGTTGCCTACTTTGCCCAACAACGTACGCTGCTGCTCGACGCTGCAACCCCACAGCTCCATGAGATTGAAGAAAAATTTCAACGCGACTCGTCCCGCATCCGGGGAATCCAATTGTTGCTGTGCGTTGAGGCTGACGGAGGAAATCGCCATGAGTCTTGGCTCCCTTGTTGCTGACTGATGCCTAGAGAGTAGTACACATATGGATAAAGTTTAAGTTTTAATTCGCAAGCGGACAAACAAGAGCCCCAGTAACGGCTCATTCATCTCGACGTGATTGTTTTGATAAAGACCGACCTGCAAGCCAAACCAGCAAAAACCTCAAATCCCACATAAGCTCCAGTTATCGGCTGCCGGCGCTTTTCGCTACAAAACCGCGACAACCGTGGCAAGGTGCTTGATGATAGCCACCATCGCACCGCCGGGCCCGGGCCGGGTGCACAACAATAGCGAGCCCACTTGAGCAGAGGGCATTACCTCATGGATAGCAGAACCTTACGTAACCTCATGCGCATCGTTCAGACCGGTTCGTTGTCGGCGGCGGCGGAGCAGTCGTGCCTGACGGTGCAGGCATTGGCGGCGCAGTTGAACAAGGTCGAGGAGCAGTTCGGGTTCAGGTTGTTCCGGCGCTCGAACAAAGGCCTCACGTTGACCAGCCAGGGCTCGGAACTGACGCCTTTCATGGACCAGGTCCTTGCGGCCACTCGGCAATTGGAAGAGAAAGTCACGGCGCTCAAGACGCCCAGGCAACGCAGCCTGAAAGTGGCGCTCAATACCACCCTGCCTGGTGATTTCAATCGTCGGATGATCGATCGCCTGATCGCTGTGTTCCCTCATTATCAATTGGAATTCAGCTACGCCGAATCGATGGAGAACCTGAGCAAACTCAAGAACGAAGACTTTGACCTGGCCATCCTGATCGGACAACAGAGCGGTTTTTCCAGCATTCCGATGCCGGATGTACAGGTGCGGGTGGTTGGCGCCCACTGTGGTGACGAAGACGATTCCCTTGGCCTGCTGGGCGACAAATTCCAGGTGCGTCCTGCGCAAGAATGTCCGTATTCCCACAGCTTTCTTCGCTTTCTCGACGCGGGTCTCGGCGAATATGGGCCAAGCCAGCGAATGGTTTATTCCTGCAGCGAAACGCTGACGCTGTCGTTGATCACCCAGCTTGATGGCTTGGGGCTTGTGTCCCGCGACGCGGCGCTTCGCAACGGTTTGGCGATTTTCCCGGACTTCGAGGATTTCCTTGAAGTACGCCTGGCGGTGAACAATCCCGAACTGTCCGACCAGGCGTTGCACGACGTGGTCGACCTGACGCTACAGGAACGAGCCGAGCGCGATATACGCCGCCGTCCCCACCGCTACGCTGAGAAACAGGTTGCGGCTGAAATACGCACATAGCAGCGTCGGAATCGCGGCATAGAACTCGGGGCGGTCGAGCTGGATGTGCTGATCCTTGATCAGCAACGGCGTCAGGCTGATCGCGGCGACGATCGCCACCGGCAGGTATTCCAGGGCACGTGCGACGAAGGGCGGCCAGTTTTCGGTATTGACCTGCAGCGGCAGGGCCCGTGGCAGGAAGGTCACGGCCATCATCAGCGCAACGGCCAGGATCAGGAACGTTTGGTCAGGCATACGCCCACCCCGCAGCCAACGAACGTGGCGATGAAGACATTGAAGGGCGAACTGCCCACCAGGCTCAGCGCACCCATGCAGACGACTGCCGCCAACGCCGCGATCAGCTTGTTGCGCGTGTTGCACAACGAAACCAGTACGTAGAGCATCATGGCGGTCAGGGCGTAGTCGAGCTGATACTTGATCAGGTGCGCCGCGTATTGGGCGCAGATGGCGCCCAGCAAGCCGCCGAGCACCCAGGATGTATGGCAGAACAAATTGAAACCGATCAGGTAGCGAACACTGACCGGCGCCCCGCTGCCTAGCTTGACGCTGTGAAAGGCGAACGACTCGTCCGTGAGCCCCACCGCATAGCACCAGCGCTCGAAACGACTAAGCCCCAGCGCACGCAATGCCTTGGCCATGTAGACCGACATCAGCATGTGACGGGCATTGATCAGGAACGTGGTCAACACGATGGTGGTCAACGACGCGCCGCTGGAAATCAACGCCAGCGCCGCGAATTGCGAGGCGCCTGCGTAGACGAACAGGCACATCGCGACCGGGAGCCACAAGGGCAACCCGGCGTTGACTGCCATCAGACCGAACACAAACGAAACCGTGAAATAACCTGCTACCACCGGACTGGCTTCAGCAAAGGTTCGTGAGGCTTGTGGTTCGACCGCCAGCGGCTGGCTGGAAGTCTTGTTCATAAATCCCTCTCGAAAGTGATTTCGCCCCGGGGCTCGCAGAACCCCTGGGCAGCCCAGAAACGCTTGCCGGCCAGGTTGCTTTCGTCGACGAACAGGAACATGCGCAGCACGCCTACCCGTTTCATGTCGGCTGACGCCGCTTCCACCAGGCGTTGCCCGAGGCCTTGGGTACGATGCCTGGGGCTGACGGCCAGGTGGTTGATCGTTCCACGCGTGCCGAGCATACCGCCGATCACCGCACCCACGACCTCACCCTGGGCATCGAAGGCCATGTAGGCGGTCGTGGTTTCCTGCAACAGCACCCCACGCAAGAACCGGGCATCCTGCCACTCGCAGAATGACACTTCGTCAAAACCGCGAAAGAACTGCTCCAGTCGTTCGGCATCCCTGACCATGGCCCGGCGCAACAGCACTTGTTGCACCGAATCATCCAAGGGCTCGAGTTGCTCAGCGAACAATGTCGAAAGCGGTCCCGGGCCGCGAAAACGAAATCGCCAGAATCTGCCTGAACGCCATTTCATGACTATGGACGTTGCGGGCAGGGGTCACATAGTGGCGCATGTCGCGGTCGAGGAAGAATGTCGTATCGAGGATATCCTCGTAAGTGGTTGCCGCCAGTTGCTCTTCCTGAGCGCTGTACAGACGACTTTCCGCGCCCGCCACATTGTGGCGGCCCCAGAAATGCACGCCGCTGAACGGGTAGCCATCGCAATGAATGCCTTCAGGGGTGATTTCCAATTGCTTGCCCGGCTTGATCTCGATGCGGATCTGATGGATCTGGCACTGCCAAACTTCATCATGCAACTCCGGCGGCAGGACGTTCTTGTACACCTCGAAGTCCGTGTCGATCAGGCTGCGCATCACGGGCGAGTTGATCACTTCATTGGAAAAGTCCTGGAAGTGCCGCTCCAATCCGCCGACATAGCTGTTATTGGCCTTGGACTGGACGTAGGCCCGGTGTTCGAGCTGCTTGAGTTCACGGGTCGCGGGGTTGTATTCGAAGTCGCTGTAGCGGCGAAAACGCATGCCTGACTCGGCCTGGCCGTAATAACTGTCGGGCTCCATGTTTTCCCAGCTTTTGGTCAGCCGGACAAAGTCGCCGAAATGACCGTAGAGATTGAAGTCTCCACCGCGGACGTTGACGTATTTGTCTCGTCGTAGCGCTTCGCCCACTTCCCTGTTCAGAACGATCATTTTTCAAAGGTCTCCGCTGCATTGAGCGGACTAATCTAGTAGGTGCAGGATTTGCGTCCATGAGAAAGTATTTGAAGCATTTCAAGCCGTACTTGAAACGGTACAAAAAGTTTCGTCAGTACGACTTTTTTGCACGGAAAAACGCGTTTGCGACGTCATTTTTGCAGTGAGCGACGGCGAATTCCGTTTTTGTCCTAACTGCGCAATAAGTGACGCAGCACTGCGCAATTTACTAGGCGTTTTCGCCCCGCACGACTTGCCTTCAAACATCCAAAAAACGCTTCAGCCCGGCTGTTCACGGGCCTTCCTGAAACCTGGCTCATTCCTTGATAGATGTGCGGCCCTCACCGGGGCAATCCCCGGCCTCGCACCTTCGGCAAGGAGAGCCCAATGGCCACCCCGACGTTCATTCCACTCGACCCCAGGACATGGCTGGCGCAACAGCCATTGCAGGAAAACGAGCACCTTTATCTGATCATCAGTGCGGCAAGCGAGGCCGATGCGCTGCAAGCCCTTCGCACTTCGGTCCCGCTCCATCCGTTGCAACCCGTCTGGAGCGACACCCCCTACGCCACCTGGCAAGCCGTGATGCCCTACGTGACCGAACTCGACCCCGGCTCGGCATTCCTGTCCTGGATTGCCGAAACCGACAGCCTCGACTGGGGCTGGCTGGCCGTTTCCCAGTGTGATCCGGAAGAAGTGTTGGCGCACCTGCGCAGCCTCACGCAAGTGAAGATGCCGGACGGCAGCGAGGTCTTTTTCCGGTTCTGGGATGGGCGCTTCATCCATCCGATCCTCGAACACCTCGGTGAAGCCGCCGGGGATATGTTGCCGGTGTTTGAGCGTTATTTGATCAACGGCAAATGCTTTGAAAGCCCTGCGAGAAAGGTTCCGGCGGTCAAGGATTGGCCGTGGTGGGAGGTGCCGAAGGAGCTGTCGGACGCACTGGCGGAGCAGAACCCCTCGGCACGGGTGGACGGCCTGATGCAGTGGCTTGAGGAGGAGCGCCTGGATCTTTATAGCGCTTGGCCCACGGACAATCTGAGATTGAAAGTCAGCCGCTGCGTACGCCGTGCAAAGGTTCAGGAAGCGCTGCAGGCAACTCTGATGAGCGAGCTGATCCTGGAGCAATGTTGATGTCCGCAACGGATCACATTGCGTTCGTCGATGAGGAACTTGCGGCCTTCAAGGACAGTTTGAAGCGCTATCAAGAGCAGACCCGAGCCTGGTATTCGCAGTGGGCCGATGACGTCAGCAGACTCAACGACTTGCCTTCTCTGATGGGCATGGAGCGGGTCATCAAGGTCGGTGACGGCCAAAAAACCGTGACCATGACTGACGGCGAATTCAACTCGAATGTAGCGCGGTGTCCGCTGAAGGGGCCGTTGCTGATCGAAAGCAAATTCGAGTCGGTCTACGACATCCCGATCGGCGATATCGACGTTGAAATCATCGATGTGGAGAGTGGGTCCAGCAGCAAAATCAGGCTCGACGCCCAGGGAAAGGCCAGCTGGACCGACGGTGTACCCGGCAAGTACTACCAGATACGCGTGCACAGCAACGTCACGCCTGCCCAGATCGACGCGTTGTTCAGCACTTATGACGGGCTGACGGGCGAGCTGGAAAAATTCCTGCGCAATAAATGGGAAGGCCCGGCGGGGCATCGGCAGCAATGGTCGAGCCTGTCTTTGTCCGGCACGGCCCTGGCGGTGGGCAGCGGCATCCTCGAAGGCGGCTGGGAAGCCATCAAGGGTGTGTGGGACGGCATCAGCCTGGTGCTGGAAATGCTGAAAAACCCGGCGAAGTTCATGGTTGAACTGGGCGAAGGGGCCGATCGGCTCATTGAAGTCGCCAGACAAGCACCCGAGGTCATGAAAAAGGCCATGCTGCTGGCCAGCGACGAGGCTGCGCTCTTCCTGATGATGCGTTGTGCGCTGATCTGGTTGGCAAGCCTGCCGCCGATGCAAATGGCCGGCGATGCCGCAAGGATGACCACCGCTGCGGTCATGGGAATCGTGATCGACATCGTGTTGGCAATTGTCCTGACGGTGGTTGCCGAGGGTACCGGGGTCATTTATCTCGCGGCACGGTTGAAGAAATATGGGGAAATCATCCTCAAGGCGGTGATCGGTTTCGTAGAGTCAGTGTTTGCCATCATCGACGGCTTCATGGGGTACGTCGCCAAGTACATTCCAGTAGCGGTGCGGGGCACGGCGGCGCCCATGAAAAAAGGCGCGGTCGAGCTGCGCATCGATGGCAAGAGGAACGCCAGGATCGCCGCTGGCAAGACGGTCGACGATGCTTCGAAGCAGGCGACGACGCCGACCGGCAAGAGCGCCGAGCCCGCCGCCCGTACCTGCACCGACAAATGCCCGGTCTCGATGGTGACCGGCGAAGAACTGTTGACGCTCAACGATGGCCAACTCGATGGCCTGCTGCCGTTCGAGTGGACTCGCCTGTACCGAACCAGCGCAGCGGAAATCGACTGCGGCCTGGGTTATGGCTGGAGCCACGCACTGGCCCATCGGCTTGAAATCAATGGTGAAGAAGTCATTTGGACCGATCACGAAAATCGATCCATCCGCTTCCCGCGCCCGAGCAAGCAGCGTCCAGCGATTAGCAACAGTCTGTCCCGTGCGGCTATTTACCTGGGCGACGCTCCCAACGAGCTGATCGTGGCTCAAGCCGGGCAACGGCCCTCGTTCTATCACTTTCATTTGCACAACGATGGCGCGAGCTTGGTTGCCATCAGCGACAGCTATGGCAATCGGCTGCGCGTTACTCGCGACGTGCTTGGGCAGATCAAGCGCCTGGACAACGGTGCCGGGCGCGGGTTGCTCTTGCGCTACAACGGCAGTCGCATCGTCGCGGTCGATTACCAACAACTTAATGCTCAGAACATGCTGGAACGGTGCTGGACGACCGTCCAGACGCTGGTCTCCTACCACTATGACGCCCAGCATCGTCTGGTCGAGGCGACCAACGCCAGCGGGGAGACGGAGCGTTATCGGTACGACGAGCAACACGTCATCACCGAACGACAGCTGGCCGGTGGCGCCAGTTTTTTCTGGGAATGGGAGAACCAGGGAAAGCAGGCCCGTTGCGTTCGTCACTGGGCCAGTTTCTCGCAAATGCATGCCCGTTATACCTGGGACGACAAGGGCAGCGTCACCGTTACCCATGGCGACGGCAGCGTGGAGATCTACACCCACGACGACAAGGCCCGGCTCATCAGCAAGACCGATCCGGACGGCGCGCAACATCGAAAGGCCTATAACGAAAAGGGCCAGCTGATCGCAGAAAAAGATCCGCTGGGCGCCGTGACCGAATACCGCTACGACGAGGACGGTTTGCTGACAGCCGTCATCCCGACGGAAGACGAAGCGGTCGTCTACGAACACATCAACGGCTTCGTGAGCGATGTACATCGCGGCAAAGCCAGCTGGAAATACCGCCGCAATCGGCAGGGCGATATAACCCGGCAGATCGATCCTGACGGAAACATTACCTACTACCACTACAGCGACCAGGGGCGCCTGAGGCTCATCAGCCACCCCGACGGTAGCGCTCACTCATTGGCTTGGAACAACCTCGGTCAACTGGTTGAAGAAGGCCTGCCCGACGGCAGTCAGCTTCTATACACCTACGACACGCTCGGCCGGCAGGCCAGCCGCCAGGACGAACACGGCGCCATCACCCATTACCAATGGGACGCCGTGGGCCGCTTGGTGCAAACCACCTTGCCCGGCGGCGCCACCCGCACCTGGCGCTACAACGCCTACGGCAAGGTCATCGCCGAGCGGGACGAACTGGGGCGCACCACCCGCTACGAATACGCCGACGATTTGCACCTGATCAGCCGTCGCCTCAACCCCGACGGCAGCGAGCTGAAATATCGCTACGATTCGGCGCGGCTGTTGCTGACGGAAATCGAGAACGAATCCGGCGAACACTATCGGCTGGACTACACGCCCAACGGACTGATCCGACAGGAAACCGGTTTCGACGGCCAGCGCACCGGTTATGCCTACGACCTCAACGGTCACCTGCTGGAAAAGACCGAGTTTGGCGCCGATGGCAGTCAGCGCATCACTCACTACCAGCGTGACAGGGCTGGCCGCCTGGTGCGAAAAACCTTGCCAGATGGCGAGGCGGTCGATTACCGCTACGACGCCCTTGGACGCTTGGTCAGCGTCGACGACGGCCATTGGCCGCTGGCTTATGAATATGACCATCAGGACCGCCTGGTCGCCGAACACCAGGGCTGGGCCACCCTGCGCTATCGCTACGACAGCGTTGGTCGCCTGATCCACTGCCGACTGCCCGACCGCAGCACCCTCGACTACCGCCACGCCCGCGGCGGCGCGCTGATCGCCATCGACCTCAACGGCACCTGCCTGACCGAACACCGCTTTAAGGGCGGCCGAGAAACCCAACGCCAGCAAGGCCTGCTGCTCAGCGACTATCGCTACGACGAGCAAGGTCGCCTCAAGGCCCAAACCGTGTGGCAGACCGAGCAGCACCAATTGTTCTGGCGCGATTACTCCTACAGCGCCAACGGCAACCTCGCCGCCCTTTCTGACAATCGAAACCGCCGCAGCTACCAGTACGACGCGCAAGATCGCCTGGTCCGCATCGACCATGCCCACAGCCAAGGCTCCGAACGCTTCGCCCACGACCCAGCCGGCAACCTGTTGCTGCAAGACCGCCCCGGCCCGACCACCCTCAAGGCAAACCGCTTGCTCATGGAGGGCGACCGTCACTACGACTACGACGCCTACGGCAACCTCATCCGCGAACGCCGCGGCAAAACCCAGTGCCTCGTCACGCACTACCGCTACGACAGCCAACACCGCCTCATCGGCGTCACCAGCCCGGACGGCAACGAAACGTCCTACCGCTACGATGCCTTCGGCCGACGCATCGAAAAGACCGTGGCCGGCCAGACCACGGAATTTATCTGGCAAGGCGATCAAGTCATCGCCGAAAGCAGCGACCGCCACTACCAAAGCTACGTCTACGAACCCGGCACCTTCCGCCCATTGGCCCTGCTCGAAGGCGAAGGCCCACAAAACGCCACGCCGTTCCACTACCACAACGACCACCTCGGCACGCCCCAGGAACTGACCAGCCACCAAGGCGAAATCGTCTGGGCCGCGCGCTACAACGGCTACGGCAAACTCACCGAACTAAGGCACGGCAACGGCAAGCGCCTGGAACAGCCGCTGCGTTTCCAGGGCCAATATCACGACCGGGAAAGTGGTCTGCATTACAACCGGCACCGGTACTACAATCCGGAGACGGGGCGGTATCTGACGGCTGACCCGATAAAGCTGGCAGGTGGGTTGAATGCCTACCGGTACGTGCGCAACCCGACGGGGTGGGTGGATCCGTTGGGGTTGGATGGGTGTCCTCCTGATGGAGATCAGGAGAAATCGACCTCTCCTGAGAAGAGAGCCAGAGTTGACACCGGGGAACCGCCGCTTCCAGATATCAAGTGGTCAAGCCCTAGTGTAAGGAGAGCTTCTGAAGCTCTGGATAGAGGTGAAATCTCTGTCACCGTAAAGAGCCGTGCGGAAGCAGAAGAGATTTTTTTAGGTAGATATGTAGGCGACGGATACAGAAACGCCGAAGAATTTAATTCAGCAACAGCAAAAAAGCATTTCAGAAAAACAAAAGAGCCAGAGAACTATTACCATTGGGACGACACACCGATTTCGAATATAAAAACCAGGAAAGTAACAATGGCAAATCATGACCCTGCCGACCCACATGGCGATCATCCACACTTACAACTTCACCCAACAAAAGGCGAAGCTATAAGAATCTATTGGCAAAACCCATACGAGAACCAAAAATGATTAAGGTAAATGTTCCAAAAAAAGTATGGTGGGGTTTAGAAGCAAAGTCGTATACCGAAATCGCACAAGAATTGCCATCGCCAGATAATAGCTTGCGAAGATGGATAGCTATTTATGCAATTTATCACCTAAATTTTAATAATAGACTGCCTGGCAGACGCTATTACAGCTTTCTGGAAAAGGCTAGAGGCTCAAAATATTTAGTCGTTGAATTCACAATTGAAAAAATACTACTTGAGACTAGAGATAGCATTGGCGCCAACGACACAACCATTACATATAGTCAAACAATGGATAGCGAAGAGGAAATAAATGATTTCCTAACGAGCAAAGGAGTGGACCAGCAACTATTTACACCTCCGTGGACATGCGATTACCCATTGGACTAACCACCAGCCTAGACGATGAGACAAAAAGCTTCATTCAACAGCAAGAGGTTAAAATCCTGGACATATCATATAACAAACCAATCACCCCAGACATATGGGCATCACAATGAGCTATATAGCGAACGAAATCGATATTGCAATCAAAACCAATTTTCTACCGCACAAAAAATTAAGCACTCAGGCTGTCGAAAAATTAACATTGAAATTAATAGAATCGTTCTTGGTTTTTGGGACAAAAACCCTCGACCCGACAAATCTGAGAGCCCCTAAAAAAACGTATGACCCTGCTTTCTGGAACAAAATCGACAAGATAATTCATATACAAGCCCCCATACTAATAGTACAAGACACAAAAACTCACGGATGGGAGTTCGAAACCTCACGCGACTTGACGACATTATTGAGTGAAACCACCGGATATCCATTCTGGATCACCAGTAAAAATTTAAACTTCCTCACCTACATGGATGATCACGATTGCGTGTATACCAGTAAAGCCACACCCATATAGCGCAACAGTACAGGAAGCGCATTCGCCAGATAACATTCAGCGAGAAGTAAGCCATGTGGCCATATAACATTCAAAACAATGCACAGTGGATCTATGTATTTGGAAAAAACCACACACCAAAAAACATCAACATCTCTTATGCGATTTTTGAAAACCAATCAATGAGATTAAAATTAAACAGCCCAATAGAGCCCGACCACTGCCCCTCTAAATGGACCGACAAAGGGTACAATGAATTTGAATTCGAACTACTACTTGACCAGGTCAACTCAATTACCATCAACGAATTTAATTTTTCCGGCCCCATCTGCATATCCATTGAAAAGAACAAAACAGATCACGAAATCCACTTAAATACTTTAGACAAGTGCATAACGAAATGTACGGCGAGAGGCGTGTACATCTCCAACATAAAAGCCTATCACAATGACTACTCCGAATAGTGACCATCGAATGAAATCTTAAAAAATCATTGACACCCCAACAAATAATAAGCTAACCGTCAAGACAACCAAACAACAAGATAGCCTTTTACTTCAAGCCTTCAACGACACTTAACTTATAGAACTAAAAACCAAACATTTTCTGCTATGTAGCCCCTCGGCTTACAAAAACATAATGAAGTAATCTCTATATCAGGCGCATCAATGAACATAAACGATCAAGAACTCATTCCCAGAAAAGTATGGTGGGGCTTGGAAGCAAAATCGTACACCAGAATTGCACAGGAGTTGCCATCACCAGATGAAAAATCAAGAAAATGGAGCGCTATCTATGCGGTTTATCATTTAAATTTCGACGACAGATTCCCTGGCGACAGCTACTACGATTTTTTGGAGAACGCTCAAGGTTCGAGATATGTCGCAATTGAATTTACAATTCCAAAATTAACTTTTGAAATCAACGACGGTGTCGACGACCGTGACGTGACAATTACATATAGCCAAACAATGGACACAGAAGAGGAAATAAATGATTTCCTTACACACAAAGGAGTAGACCTACAGCTATTTACACCTCCATGGAGGTGCGACTACCCCTTATAGCAATTAGCCAACCTTAACTTAACCCCCCAAATGGATAACGCACATGATTGAAAATGAAACCACCACCAAATCAAACAACAAAAAAAAACCATATTTCCAGAAAGGTATGGTGGGGCTTAGAAGCAAAATCGTACATCGAAATTGCACAGGAGCTGCCATCATCAGATGAAAGTTTAAGGAAATGGATCGCTATCTATGCGGTTTATCATTTAAATTTCGACAACAGGTTTCCTTGGCACCGTTACTACGAATTTTTGGAGAATGCTAAAGGATCGAGGTATGTCGCAATTGAATTTACAATTCCAAAATCAACTCTTGAAATCAATGACGGTATCGACACCAGTAACGTGACCATTATATATAGCCAAACAATGGATACAGAAGAGGAAATAAATGTTTTCCTAACGAACAAAGGAGTCGACCCGCAACTATTTACGCCTCCGTGGACGTGCGACTACCCGCTGGACTAACCACTGGCCTAGACAATGCGCACAAAAGGCCTCACTCAACGGCAAAAGGATTAAATCCTGGGCAAATCACACAACAAACCAACCACACGAGACATATTGGTATCACAACGAGCTATATAACGAATGAAATCAATATTGCAATCGAAATATAGCTCCCGAAGAAATCATTGCCCTTCGCCCATCAAAGTGTGATAAAACGATGCATTCTTTGTCTCTCGACGGCCATTACATCTATAAGCTAGCGCCTTGGTTAAGCTGGAGCGATCTTCTATATGGACTCGAACAAAACTATATAGATGAAAAGGAAATTTCAGATTACATCTGCTGCAGCTTGACGATCACACACCCTAAAGAGGCATATGAAATTGCGGTTACTCCGATAGAAAACCAGCACCTCATACATCAACTGCTAAGCACCCTGGCGAGCCAAAGCAAAGAAAAAACGACAAACACAACCGAACCCTGGCTATTCCTGTCCCTTTCTTTTTTATTTGACAATAAACATCTATACAACAACATTTATGAAGAACTAGAAATATTATATTCGGACTTCAACTATCCAGAGGAGCTAGCACCATTGATCCGCTACATGCCAGCATCGGATGGCACGGAAGGCTCCAAAGACTACCTGCTCAAAAATTGGAAAGCCGCTCTATCGCAGTATGAACAACTATTCGCAGAACGGCGAAACCCACAATAAAAAACCCCGGCCAATCGCCATGCCGGGGTTCCATGGAAGGCTTTTAAACCCCATCACCCATCAAAAAACATCAATCGGATAATCCACAAACACCCGCAGCTCATTACCGCTGACGTTGTACTCACTGGACTTCTGCGACACACGCAACACCGAACTGCGCAAGCGCACGCTCAGGTCCTTGGCCGGGCCGCCCTGGACGACGTATTTGAACTGGTTGAAGATCTCGCGCTCGGTGCCGCCTTCGCTGGTGGAGGTGGTGATGTTATCGCCACGCACATAGGCCACGTTATAGGTCAGGCCCGGGACGCCGAAGGTGGTGAAATCCAGGCCGTAGCCCAACTGCCAACTGCGTTCGTCTTCGGCGTTGAAGTCCGACCAGTAGGAGTTGGCCAGGTAGATGGTGTTGCCGCCATCGCCGACACGATTCTGATCCCGCTGGTAACCGCCGTAGGCGTAGCCGAGGTTGCTGTCGCCGGTGCTGCGCTGGTGGGCAAGGGTGAAGCTGTGGGGACCGGTGGCGAAGGTGGCCGCCAGGCTCCAGATCTTGTTGTCGTCGCCGGTGACGTTGTTTTCCCGCACGTAGCTATTATCCAGCTTGGTGCGATAGCCGTTGAAGTCCAGGGTCAGGGATTGGTCCTTGGCCAGCGGGAATACGTAGTTGGCGTTCACGTATTGTTTCTTCAGCACGTCCTCGACGTCCGAGGCGTAGAGCGAAGCCTTGAACTGTTCGGTGAATTGATAGCTGCCGCCCAGTACGTTGATCGACTTCAAGCCACCGCTGTCACGGCCTTCGGCGCTTTTACGCGACTCGGCGGTGAAACGACCGGCGTTCAGTTCGAGCCCTTTGATTTCCTTGGAGGTGATCAGTGTGCCGGTGTAGCTTTCCGGCAGCAGGCGCCCGTTGTCATAACTCAATACGGGCAGGGCCGGCATCTGGTCGCCGTAGGCAAGTACGGTGTTGGAGACGCGGAACTTCACCGCGGCACCGAACTTGGACAGGTCATCGGCCGCGTTGCCGCTGTCGCCTTTCTTGAAGAAATCGATGCCTTGCGCACCGGTACGTCCTTTGCCGCCGTCCAGACGCAACGCATACAAGCCGAATGCATCTACACCCACGCCCACCGTGCCTTGGGTGAAGCCGGACGAGAACGTACCGATGGCTGATTGGCCCCATTCGGCCTTGTCCTTGTTGCCGTCCTTGTAGTCGCGATTGATATAGGCGTTGCGCAACAGCACTTTCAAGCTGCTGTCTTCAACGAAGCCCTTGGACTCGGCCTGGTCATTGGCCATGGCTTGTGTGGTGCTCAGAATCCCCAGTGCGATCAAACTGATGCGCTTGTTCAACATGATTATTTTCCTTATACGGGTTGATTCGCACTGCAACCGGCAACCGGAATGGCGCTTTTGCGCTCTTTATTCGGACTCTTGCTCCTGAAAATAATGAAAAGGCCCGCCCACGATGATCGTGTCGGGCCCTTTTATTATTTAAGAGTCATGGCTGTTGGCCACAGGCGTAGACGAATCCTAGTCGCGCCATGAACCCTGTGTCAATTTCGTGAATCATCTGTGATTAGGCGAAAAACGTCTAAGAACAGATCAGTTTGAACAGCCGTCCAGGCCACAGACCATTGCGGGTGCCGATTCGTGCGATGGCATGGCTTGCCTCAGCCATTGGGCGAACGCCTCGGGCTTGCCCAGCCAGGGACCGATATCGATCAGCGTCAGCCGGCCGTCCCGCTCCAGGGCGAGCGTCGGGAAACCCTGCCCGCCAACCTTGGCCAACAAGGCCCGGCTTGCAACGAAATGCGCTTGCACATCGACTTCGATGAATGAACGCCGGAATGCCTCGGCCTCGAAGCCGATGGAGTTGGCCAATTCCAACAGCACCGTTTCGTCAGCAATTCGCCGGCCTTCAACGTAATGGGCCGTTTGCAAGCGCTCCAACAACGCCAGGCCTCGGCCCTCGAGCTGTTCAGCCGCAAGAACCGCCGCAGTCGGAGGCGCCGAGTCGAAGACCGCCTCCTCGTCCCGCAAAAGCCCCTCGAAATAAGCCTCGCCAAACGGCTGCCCGGTGTATTCAGCGATTCTCCGGTCATGGGGCGTCACGTAATTGCGCAACTGGGCGGAGACTTTCTGGCGATTAGCGCCGGTCATCATGCCACCACCATGGGCAATAACTGGCAACACTGTCCTGGCGGCCTGGATCAGCGGCTTCGCGCCGTAGCACCAGCCGCACAGTGGATCATAGATATAGTGAAGTTGGGTCATGAAGACTTCCGCCGGGGCTTTGGTTTCTGTAGCGGCAGGTTAGCCTTGGAGGACCACGCGGAAAAACGCCGGAATGGTGTTCAGTTTGTTTCGTGGATCGGTCGAATCTGTGGGAAATCCACAGGCATAAAAAAGCGCCACCCTTGCAGGCAGCGCCTTGATCAATCCGTTGAATTCTATCCTTGCATCACATCCCACAACGCTTCCATTTCCGCCTCGCTGAACAGGCCAGCGGGGTAGCGCTCCATGATCGTCCGGCGCGGATCAGGCTCCCTGATCTGACGCGTTCCATTGGACTTCAACCACTGCGCCACGGCTTGGAGCGACTCACCATTAACGGCCAAAGGATGGCATGTGCGCTCGCTTATCATGTTCATTCCAGCGCCCTCCTGGTTGATGAGCGGCCAATTTATCCGAGGTTTATGACAAAACAACGCAGCTCCTCTCTTCAGAACCGCCTGTATGCCGATACAAGAGCTATGCCAATGTCATCACGTCGGCAACAAGCCAGACACAAAAAAGCCCGCGCTCCAATTGGGGCGCGGGCTTGCTCTGCATGGATCCAAAAACAGCGGCACCGAGCCGCTGTGATTGATATCACCAGGCTGTTACATAGCCACTCATTTCGCGCGCGGCGCTGGCTGTTGTTGGGTAAGGCAATGGATATTCCCGCCCCCCAGTAACAGTTCCCGCCCCGGCACCATGACGACTTCATGCTGCGGAAACAGCGTCTGCAGGATCTCCCTGGCCGTAGCGTCCAGCGGGTCGTCGAAACTCGGCGCGATGATGCCGCCGTTGACGATCAGGAAGTTCACATAGGAGCCCGCCAGTCGCACGCTCGGATTGCGCTCCTGGGAACCTTCTACCGCGTCCACGCCGGCACACTCTTCCTCCGTGGCATACAACGGGCCGGGGATCGGCATTTTATGCACCGTGAACGGGCGGCCCTTGGCGTCGGTGCTGTTTCGCAGGACATTCATGGCCGCTTGGCAACGGGCGTAGTTCGGGTCCTGCGGATCGTCGGTCCAGGCGAGCAAGACTTCACCCGGGCGCACGTAGCAGCAAAAGTTATCCACATGGCCGTCGGTTTCGTCGTTGAACAAACCGTCCGGCAACCAGATGACTTTATCCACAGCCAGTTGATCGCCAAGCACGGCTTCGATCTGTTCGCGGCTCATGTGCGGGTTGCGATTGCGGTTTAGCAGGCATTCCTCGGTGGTGATCACGGTGCCTTCACCGTCGACATGGATCGAGCCGCCTTCGAGCACGAAACCTTCGGTGCGGTAACGCGGGCTACGCTCGATTTCCAGAATCTTGCCGGCCACTTGCGAATCGCGGTTCCACGGCGAATACAGGCCACCGTCGAAACCACCCCAGGCGTTGAAATCCCAATCGACACCGCGTATTTCACCGTTGTCGTTGATGACAAACGTCGGGCCCGTATCGCGGACCCACGCGTCGTCGCTGGACATTTCTACCAGGCGGATATTCGGCACATCGAGGCGCGCCCGGGCGTTTTCATATTGGGCTGCGGACACCGCCACGGTCACCGGTTCGAAGCGGGCGATGGCCTTGGCCACCGCTACATGGGCGGCCTGCGCGGGCTTGCCGCCCAGGCGCCAGTTGTCCGGGCGCTCGGGCCAGATCATCCAGACCTGGCTCTGGGTCGCCCACTCGGCAGGCATGTGGAAACCGTCCGCGCGCGGAGTGCTATGCAAAGTTGTCATCAATCAGGACTCCAATGAGCCGTCGAGGGTTTTGATCGCGCCGTACAGGTTCGGCCGCCGATCACGGAAAGTGCCCCAGGCACTGCGAATGTGTTCCAGCTCGTCGAGGTCAAAGCTGTGTACTAGCACACCTTCTTCGGTTTCGTTCAGTTCCTGGACTTTTTCACCGAACTGATTGGCGATGAACGACGAGCCGTAGAATGTGATGTCGTAGCCATCCTGCTCTTCATTGCCGATGCGATTGCTCGCCACCAGCGGCATCAGGTTGGCGCCCGCATGGCCTTGTTGAACGCGTTGCCAGTGGTCACGCGACGAGATGGTCTTGTCGTGCGGCTCACTGCCGATGGCGGTCGGGTACAGCAGGATTTCCGCGCCTTGCAGCGCCATGCTGCGGGCGCATTCCGGAAACCACTGGTCCCAACAGATGCCTACGCCAATTTTTGCGTAGCGGGTATTCCACACTTTGAAACCGGTATCGCCAGGATTGAAGTAGTACTTTTCATGGTAGCCAGGACCGTCCGGAATGTGGCTCTTGCGATAGACGCCCAGGTTCCGCCCGTCGGCATCGATGATCGCAATACTGTTGAAGCGCGCACGACCGGCCAGTTCAAAAAAACTGATGGGCAACACGACTTGCAATTCTTCGGCGACTTTCTGGAAATGCTTGATGGCAACGTTGTCGTCAACCGAAGTCGCCAGCTGCAAGTAGTCCGGGTTCGGCTTCTGGCAGAAGTACGGCGTCTCGAACAACTCCTGGATCAGGATGACCTGCGCGCCTTGGGCGGCCGCCTGGCGAACCAGCTTCTCGGCGGTCTCGATATTGGCTTCGAGATCCCAGGAGCAGGCCATTTGAGTAGCGGCTACGGTAACGATACGACTCATGAATCATCTCCTGGGCGATGGACAGAGGCGTCTTTATAGCCGATAAAAATCGGCTTTTAAAGGAAATAAAATCAAAACTCCTATAATCAAGACTTAAAATCCCGACAAAAATCGATTTTAAGAGCACCGAAAAACCTGTGGGAGCGAGCTTGCTCGCGATAGCGGTAGGCCAACCAAATCACTATCGGCCTTGAACCGTCATCGCGAGCAAGCTCGCTCCCACAGGGGAACAGCGTGGCGTGTCAGATTGGCTATAACCCCTCCTCCAATACCTTCGCCAGCATGTCGACGAAGAAATCCACGCTCTGACGACTGGTGACCATCGGCGGCTTGATCTTGAGGACGTTCAAGTAATCACCGGTCGGTTGCATGAAAATGCCCAGCTCCCTCAAGCGATTGCACAGCGCCGTGGTTTCTTCGGTGGCCGGCTCCAGGGTGTCGCGGTTGCGGATCAGCTCCACGCCCAGGTAGAAGCCCGAACCATGCACCGCTCCGACCAACGGATACTGGTCGATCAAGGCTTCCAGTCGGGCCTTGAAATGTCCGCCGACCACCCGGGCGTTTTCCCAGAGGTTTTCTTCCTCCATGACATCCAGCACGGCCATGCCGATCTGGCAGCTGACCGGACTGCCGCCGGCGAGACGAGAAGAAATACCCTTCGGCTTCCAGCGCCTCGGCGATCTCCCGGCGGGTGATGACGGCACCCAACGGCTGGCCGTTGCCCATGCCCTTGGCCATGGTGATGATGTCAGGCACCACGCCTTGCTCTTCGAAGCCCCAGAAAAACTCGCCCATGCGCCCGTAGCCAACCTGCACCTCGTCGGCGATGCAGACGCCACCACGCTCGCGCACCATGGCGTATACCTGTTTAAGGTACCCCGGCGGCAGCGCGATGCCACCGGCGTTGCCGTACACCGGTTCGCAGATGAAGCCGGCAAGCTGGCGTTTCTGCTCGGCGATTTTCGCCAGGTTGTGTTCGACGCTGCGCACGTAGTCCGGCGCACTGTCGGCCCCACGGAATTCACCGCGATACGTGTTCGGCGCCGTGACCGGATGCACCCAATCCGGACGACTGCTGAGGGCCTTTGGATTGTCGGCGATGGACGTCGAGACCGCGTCTGCCGCCACCGACCAGCCGTGGTACGCCTCCAGCACGCTGAGCATGTCGCGCCCGCCGCTGTAGGCCCAGGCCAGGCGAATCGCCAGGTCGTTGGCCTCGGTGCCGCTGTTGACCAGGAACACGCGATCCATGTTCGACGGCGCCAGCGCCAACAGACGTTCGGAGAACTCGGCGATCGCCGCGTAGTGGAAGCGCGAGTTGGTATTGAGCAGCGACCACTGCCGCGCCGCTACCGCCGCCATGCGCGGATGACCATGGCCCAGCACCGCGACGTTGTTGAGCATGTCGAGGTAGGAGCGGCCTTGCATGTCGATCAGGTGGTTGCGCCAGCCGCGCTCGATGCGCGGTGGATCGACGTAGTAGTGCTTCTGCGAACGGGCAAAACTCGCATCGCGACGGGCCAGCAGCGCCTCGGGATCGATTTCCGGCTCGGCATCACACGCCAGCCCCAGCAGGGCCGCGGGGGACGGGCATAGCGCTTGCCACGCTTGCGCCCGCGCCGGCGAGCAGAACAGCGGGGGATTCAAATGCGCGCCCCGGCACAGTTGGACCCGCAACGGCCCGGTCACTTCGCCGATCACCTGCCCCTTGACCAGCGCGGCCCCGGGCAGCAACGACGATGCCACGCCCCACAGGCACACGCTCAACTGCGGGCCATCGAGCCGCAGCAGGCCATCGACGCCCTTGTGCACCACGCCGGCGAAGGGTGACTCCAGTGGTGCGCCTTGCGGTACGTGCAATTCGACATGCAGCGGATAAGTATCGGGCTCGACGGCGTTGTCTGGCTGGGTGCGGGATAAGCGGTACTGGCCGTAACGGCTGGCCGCCAGACCGTGTACGGCGGCGGCTTCGCTCAACAGGCGTTGGTCGATTCCCGCCTGCTCCCAGTTACCGGCCTCGAAATGCGGGCTGAGGACGCCGAGATCGATCAAGGCAAAGTCGCGCCCCACCAGCGTCGGCAACAGCGGCGCGAAGCCCTCGTTGGCAACGGGCGGCAGGCTATGGCCGGCGGCAGTGAGAATCGCCGTCTCCATCAGCTCAAGCGGCACGGAACGGGCGACGTTGAAGATTTCCCACTCATGTTCAAGATTGTCACGGGAGTATTGGTTGTCCGGGTCGATCGCGACTTGTTGTTCACCGCTGAGTACCAGCACAGCGGCACGGGCCACGATCAACGGCCAGAGCGCCAGGAGTTCTTCGCGCTGCAACGGATTGGTCGAGTGATAGGCCTTGACCGCGGGCAGGATGAAAAACGGATCGCCATCGGCATGGTGCAGCAGCGCTGCACAGGTCACCGACAGGTCGGTGATGCGCCAAGTGCGGATCAAGTCGCCAAAATCAATCACGCCCTGCATCTGCCACTGACGCTGGGCGTCGCGCTGCCAGACCACGTTGTCATCCGTGATGTCCATGTGGATCGCCTGTATTGGCAGGCTGGCCTTGAGTGGCTGCAAGCGCCGTTCTGCCTGTTGCGCGACGTCGGCGATCAATTGGCGCCGCTGGTCATCCCGGATGACAGGCAGCAGGTGGTCGATCAACGCCGGGGCATGGCGCGCATCCCATTGCAGGGTGCGCTCCAGGCCCGGATGATCGAAGGTGGCAAGGGCCAGGTTCATCTCCGCACACAGCCGTCCCAACCCGGTTACCAGGTCCGGGGTCAAGTGCTTGAGCTGGGTCAGGGATTGGCCGTCGATGTATTCCAGCAGGCGTACATGGACCGTTTGTCCGGCGACTTCAAGCGTCAACAGATCCTCGCCACTGCTGGCCGCGATAACCGCTGGCACCTTCACCGTGCCGTGCCCGGCCAGCGCCTTCAGGGCCGCATGCTGGGCCTGTAGTTCCTGGATGGCGTAGTCGCCATGGCAAATTTTCAGCACATACCGGCCGCGCTCGCTATCGACGCGGTAGTTGAGGTCCTGGTGGCTGCCGAGGGGTCGCAGGTCGCCGCTGAGTCCGTAATTCAAGCGCAACAGCACCAACGCCTGTTCGGCGCTGATCTGTGGGCTTGGCAAACTGGCACGGTGAACCAACGTAGCGAGCGGCATACAACGACCCCTGTGTGGTTTTGTTTTGGATGCCTATCACGCCATTGAGTCGGGGGAATTAGCAACCCCTTCTTTTTGCTCCGCCGATAGCCCGCCTGCCATGACGCGCTCCTTGCGGATATTCGCTTGCACCCTCTTCGTCATGCCGACAAGCTATGCTCCATCGCTGTATCGTCTTATCGAAAAAAGGCTTAACCGGATGCGCATTCTCATTACCGGCGGCGCCGGCTTCATCGGCTCGGCTTTAATACGACATTTGATTGGCCATACTGACCATCAGGTCCTGAACCTCGACAAACTGACCTACGCTGGCAACCTGGAGTCGCTGAGCAGCATCGATCACGATAGCCGCTACGAGTTCGTGCAGGCCGACATCGTCGACCAACCGACGATCAGCGCGGTGCTGGGGCGATTCAAACCTGACGCCATCATGCACCTGGCCGCAGAATCCCATGTGGACCGCTCCATCGACGGTCCGGCGGATTTCATCCAGACCAATATCGTCGGCACCTACAGCCTGCTGGAAGCCACCCGTGCCTATTGGCAAACCCTGGCCGAACCGCAAAAGCGGGCGTTTCGCTTCCACCACATTTCCACCGACGAAGTGTATGGCGACCTGCATGGCGTGGATGACCTGTTCACCGAAACCACCGCCTACGCCCCAAGCTCGCCGTATTCGGCCAGCAAGGCGGCGTCCGACCATCTGGTCCGCGCCTGGCAACGTACGTATGGCCTGCCCGTGCTGCTGACCAACTGCTCGAATAACTACGGACCCTTTCACTTCCCCGAAAAGCTGATTCCGCTGGTGATCCTCAACGCCCTGGCCGGTAAACCGCTGCCGGTGTATGGCGATGGGCTGCAAGTGCGCGACTGGCTGTTCGTCGAGGACCACGCGCGGGCGCTGCTCAAAGTCGTCACCGAAGGGGTGGTCGGTGAGACCTACAACATCGGCGGCCACAATGAACAAAAGAACATCGACGTGGTGCGCAACATCTGTGCACTCCTTGAAGAGCTGGCGCCGCACAAGCCCGCGGGCGTCGAGCACTACGCCGACCTGATCACCTTCGTCAAGGATCGTCCCGGCCACGACCTGCGCTACGCCATCGATGCCGGCAAGATCGAACGGGAGCTGGGCTGGACACCATCGGAAACCTTCGAGAGCGGACTGCGCAAGACCGTGCAGTGGTACCTCGAAAACCTGCTGTGGTGCCGGCGCGTCCAGGATGGCAGTTATCAGGGCGAGCGCCTGGGCTCACTCGACAACAAGGATACGATTGCATGATGAAAGGCATTGTTCTGGCCGGCGGTTCCGGTACGCGGCTGCACCCGATTACCCTCGGGGTTTCGAAACAACTGCTGCCGATCTACGACAAACCGATGATCTATTATCCAATCTCGGTGCTGATGCTCGCTGGCATCAAGGAAATCCTGATCATCTCCACCCCACTGGACTTGCCGCAATATCGCAACCTGCTGGGCGATGGTTCTCAGTTCGGCGTGCATTTCAGCTACGCCGAACAGCCCGCCCCCGACGGACTGGCCCAGGCATTCCTGATTGGCGAGCAATTCATTGGCAGCGACCCGGTGTGCTTGATCCTCGGCGACAACATCTTTCACGGCCAGCATTTCGGCGAGCAGTTGCAGACCGCCGTCAATCGCGAGCGCGGTGCGACGGTGTTCGGTTATTGGGTCAAGGACCCCGAGCGTTTCGGCGTGATCGACTTCGACCCTGAAGGACGCGCCGTTTCCATCGAAGAAAAACCCACCGAGCCCAAGTCCAGCTATGCGGTGACCGGCCTGTATTTCTATGACAACGATGTCATACAGATCGCCAAGACCATCAAGCCGTCCAAACGAGGCGAACTGGAGATTACCGACGTCAACAACGCTTACCTGCAACGCGGAGATTTGCATGTCGAGCGGTTTGGACGTGGTTTTGCCTGGCTGGATACCGGTACCCATGACAGCCTGCTGGAGGCCTCGCAATACGTACAGACCATTGAGCATCGACAGGGCTTGAAGGTCGCGTGCCTGGAAGAAATCGCTTACCAGCAGGGTTGGGTCAGTCGAGAGCACGTTCTTGCGCGCGCCCAATATTTTGGCAAGACCGGTTACGGCCAGTACCTGTTCAAGATCGCCGGAGAGACACGTTGAACGTCATCGCCACGCGCCTGCCGGACGTCCTGATCATCGAGCCGAAGGTCTTCGGCGACGAACGCGGCTTTTTCTATGAAAGCTTCAACGCCCAGGCGTTCGCCGAGGCCACTGGCCGCGTGGTGCAGTTCGTCCAGGACAATCATTCGCGTTCCGCCAAGGGCGTGCTGCGCGGCCTGCATTACCAGATCGAACATTCCCAGGGGAAACTGGTGCGCGTCACCGAAGGTGAGGTCCTGGACGTTGCGGTGGACATTCGCCGCAGCTCCCCGACTTTCGGCCAGTGGACAAGCGTACGCCTGTCGGGACAGAACCATCGGCAGCTGTGGATTCCACCAGGATTCGCCCATGGATTCGTGGTGCTGAGCGAGTCAGCCGATTTTCTCTACAAGACCACCGATTACTACGCCCCATCAGCCGAACGCTGCATTCGCTGGGACGATCCGGAACTGGCGATCGACTGGGAACTGCAGGGCGCGCCGATCCTGTCCGCCAAGGATCAGGCCGGCAGCGCCCTTCGCGAGGCCGACCTGTTCCCATGAATTCCTCCTTGCGCATCCTGATCATCGGCCAGAACGGCCAGGTCTCCCAGGCCTTGCAAAAGCGCCTCGCGGCCGTGGGCGAATTGATCGTGCTGGGCAGTAGCCAGCTCGACATGGCGCGCACGGATGACATCCGCGCGCCTATCGATGCATTGCGGCCCGACCTGATCATCAATGCCGCCGCCCACACCGCCGTCGACCAGGCCGAAAGCGAAGCGGAGCGGGCGTTTGCCATCAACGCCACGGCACCGGGCGTGCTCGCCCGGGCGGCGCTTGGGCTGGGCGTTCCACTGTTTCACTACTCCACCGACTATGTCTTTGACGGTCGCAAGCCCGAGCCCTACACCGAAGACGATGCGCCCAACCCCCTGAGCGTCTACGGTCGCAGCAAACTGGCGGGCGAAGAGGTCATCCGCGAGGCTGGCGGGCAGCATCTGATCCTGCGCACCAGTTGGGTGTATTCCAATGCGGGGCGTAACTTCCTGCTGACCATGCAACGCCTGCTCCAAGAAAAACCCCACCTGCGGGTGGTGGCCGATCAGATCGGCGCACCGACCTGGGCCGGTACCATTGCCGACAGCACCGCAAAGTTGATAGAGCGCTGGCAGGCCGGACAGTGCGGAGCCTGGGGCACTTATCATCTGACGGCCCAGGGCCAGACGTCATGGTTCGGCTTCGCCCAGGCCATCGGTGAAAACCTGGTGGAGCAGCACAAACCTTGCGCCGTGCTTGAGCCAATCCCCTCCAGCGAGTACCCGACACCGGCACCGCGCCCGCTGAATTCGCGGCTCGATTGCACGCGCCTGCTCCGGGAATGGAGGGTGAGCCAGCCAGACTGGCGAAGCGCTTTGCGACAGTGCCTTGCCGGACAAGCCTAGGCATAATGCGTCTGTAACCACAGGCGCATCCTGCTCATGAATTCCACCCTCCCGCGCAGACCCCGTTGGCGCAGCCTGGCCTTGCTCGCATTGTGCCTGGCGCCTTTGCTGTGGCCGCTGGAGCATCTGGCCGAGCGGTATTACCGCAGCGAGCTGGCCGGACAGAATCGCCAGACGCTCGATCTTTACGTCGCGAACCTGCTGGGCACCCTGCATCGCTATGAAGTGCTGCCGCAGATTCTCGGTGAACTGCCGGCCCTGCGCGCGGCCCTGTCGGCACCGGACGATGGCGTCACCCAGGGCAACGCCAACCGGCTGCTGAAAAACATCAGCGCCCAGACCGGCGCCGAAGTCATGTACTTGATGGACACCACGGGCAAGACCCTGGCGGCGTCGAACTGGGACAAGCACGACAGCTTCGTCGGCCGCAATTTCGCTTTTCGCCCTTACTACATCGAAGCCATGGCCGGGCGCCTGGGACGCTTCTTCGGCCTGGGCACCACATCGGGCAAACGCGGTTATTTCTTTGCCGCCGCCGTCCGCGACCGTGAGAAAGTCATCGGCGTGCTGGTGGTCAAGGTTGACCTGGACCACACCGAAAGCCTCTGGGGCAAGACCCCGGAGCAACTGCTGGTGACTGACCCCAATGGCGTGGTCATCCTCACCTCGCGCCAGGAATGGCGCTTCCGCTCGACCCGCCCCTTGAGCGATGCGGAAAGCAAGGCGATCAGCGCGATACAACCCTACCCGACACGCGACCCCAAGCCGCTGAACCTCGACGCCAGCGCCTGGCTGCCCCAGACCCAGACCATCGAAGAAACAGGCTGGAGCGTCAGCATCCTCGCCCCGCGCACCCTGATCGATCGTCCGGTGCGCACGGTGGTGATCATCGGCGGCGCAGCGCTCCTGGTCTTGATGCTGTTGCTCGGTTTGATGATGCAGCGCAGGCGCCATTACCTGGACCGCATCGCCTTCGAGGCCAAGGCTCGCCATGAACTGGAAGGCCGCGTCGCGGAACGCACCAGCGATCTGGAGGGCCTTAACCGGCGCCTCAAGCAGGAGGTCCTGGAGCGCGAGCACGCCCAGCAGGAACTGGTCCGGGCCCAGGACGACCTGGTCCAGGCCGGCAAGCTGTCGGCACTCGGCACCATGTCGGCCAGCATCAGCCATGAACTCAACCAGCCGTTGGCGGCGATTCGAAGCTATGCCGAAAACGCCGAGGTATTGCTCGACCACCAGCGTACCGAAGATGCCCGTGGCAATCTCAGGTTGATCAACGAACTGACCGGGCGCATGGCGTCGATCATTGCCCACTTGCGCGCCTTCGCCCGTCGCGACCGCCATGCGCCAGAAAGTGTCGCCTTGCAACCGGCGCTGGACGATGCCTTGGCGTTACTCGCCAAACGGCGGCGGAGCATGGAAGTGGAACTGATCCGCGACCTGCCGGCCGCCACACTGTGGGTCGAGGCCGGCGAAACGCGCTTGCGCCAGGTGCTGGGTAACCTTCTGGCAAACGCCCTGGATGCGCTGACCGAAAAAGGCCCGCCACGTAAACTCTGGCTCAGTGCCCAGGCGACCGAAACCGGCGTCAACCTGTACATCCGCGATAACGGCCCGGGGTTTTGCATGGAAGCCCTCGGCCGCGCGGGCGAGCCGTTCTACACCACCAAGACCCGTACCCAGGGGCTTGGCCTGGGGCTGGCGATCTGCGACACCCTGATGCGCGCCTTTGGCGGCGAGCTGTTGTTCGCCAATCACAAGGAAGGCGGCGCCCTGATCACCCTGAAGCTGCGCGCGGGCGCGCCCGGGGTAAGCCTGCAACCCTCCGAGGACCGTAGTGTATGACCATCGACAACCAGATTGAGGTGGTGCTGATCGACGACGATCCCCATCTGCGTCAGGCCTTGAGCCAGACCCTCGACCTGGCCGGGCTGAAAATCCTGCCCCTGGGCGAGGCCAATGGCCTGGCCGCGCAATTGCCCCGCGACTGGCCGGGCGTGGTGGTCAGCGACATTCGCATGCCAGGCATGGACGGCCTTGAGCTACTAAGTCAACTGCACGCCCAGGATCCGGAACTGCCGGTGCTGTTGATCACCGGTCACGGCGATGTGCCGCTCGCCGTGCAGGCCATGCGTGCTGGCGCGTACGACTTCCTGGAGAAACCGTTCGCCAGCGATCATCTGCTCGACAGCGTTCGCCGAGCCCTGGCCTTGCGCCGCCTGGTCCTGGACAACCGCAGCCTGCGGCTGGCCCTGAGCGACCGCCACGAACTCAGCGCCCGGCTGGTGGGCCAGTCGTCACCCATGTTGCGCCTGCGCGAGCAGATCGGAGCCCTGGCAGCGACCCGCGCCGATGTGCTGATCCTCGGTGAAACCGGCGCCGGCAAGGAAGTGGTCGCCCGCGCCCTGCACGACCTTTCCAGCCGGCGCAACGGGCCATTCGTGGCCATCAATGCCGGTGCCTTGGCGGAGTCGGTGGTGGAGAGCGAATTGTTCGGCCACGAACCCGGCGCCTTTACCGGCGCGCAGAAACGCCGTATCGGCAAATTCGAGTTCGCCAACGGTGGCACGTTGTTCCTCGATGAAATCGAAAGCATGAGCCTGGACGTACAGGTCAAGTTGCTTCGCCTGCTGCAAGAACGCGTGGTGGAACGGCTGGGTGGCAATCAGCAGATCCCGCTGGATATCCGCATCATTGCCGCGACCAAGGAAGACCTGCGCCAGGCCGCCGATCAGGGGCGGTTCCGCGCCGACTTGTATTACCGCCTGAACGTCGCGCCACTGCGCATACCACCGTTGCGCGAACGAGGTGAGGACGTGTTGTTGCTGTTCCAATATTTCGCCGACGAGGCCAGCGCCCGCCACGGCCTGCCGCCCCACGAGCTGCAACCGGCCCATCGGGCGCTGCTGCTGCGCCATGGCTGGCCGGGCAACGTGCGCGAGTTGCAGAACGCCGCCGAACGTTTTGCCCTGGGCCTGGAATTGGCCTTGGATAACAGCGCGCCGGAAAGTCATCCAGGCACGCCGATGGAAGTGGTCAGCGGCGGCTTGAGCGAGCAGGTGGAGAACTTCGAAAAGACCCTGATCGCCGCCGAGCTGGCCCGCCCACACAGTTCGGTACGCAGCCTTGCCGAAGCATTGGGCATCCCGCGCAAGACCCTGCACGACAAGCTGCGCAAGCATGGACTGGCCTTCGATAGCAGCCATGGCCCGGCCGAAGAGTCTGATTGAATGCCCGCCCATCTTCCCTTTCAAGCAAGAGGCCCAGCATGAACCGCGACAGCACCTACCTGGAATCGATTCTGCACCGGGACATCCCGTTGACGCGGGACATGGGCCTGAAAGTGCTCGATTGGCAGGGCCGGGAACTGCGCCTGTTCCTGCCCCTCGAGGCCAACGTCAACCACAAGAGCACCATGTTCGGCGGCAGTCTGTACTGCGGCGCGGTACTGGGCGGCTGGGGCTGGCTGCACCTGGCCTTGCGCGAGGAAGGGATCGAGGACGGACACATCGTGATCCAGGAGGGGCAGATCAGCTATCCGCTGCCGGTCACCCGGGATGCGCACGTCGTCTGCGAAGCGCCTGATGAAAAAACCTGGAAGCGCTTCCTGGCCACGTATCGGCGCTACGGACGGGCGCGGCTGGCCCTGCAGACGCGGGTGATGAACGTGGACAGCGAGGACGTGGCGGTGCAATTCGAAGGGCAGTACGTGCTGCACCGTTGATCAAAGCAGCATAAAACCCGTGGCGAGGGAGCTTGCTCCCGTTCGGCCGGTCCGACGCCTCGGGCGCAGCAGACGCCTTTGGGGCCGCTTCGCGGCCCAGCGGGAGCAAGCTCCCTCGCCACAGAAGCAGTCCGAGCCAAAAGGTCAGATTTGATCTTAGGCGCGGGCAAGCTCCAACAACTTCCCACGCCACGCCGCCTTCGCCGGCAAAGCCAGGAACGAGGCATTCAACAGCGACGCCCGTGGCGGATAGCAGAACGGTTCGCCGCCCAGGTCCAACACCTCGCCCCCGGCACCTTCCAACACACCCTGGGCGGCGGCGGTGTCCCACTGGGACGTTGGCGCCAACCGTGGATAGCAATCCGCCGCACCTTCGGCCAGCAGGCAGAACTTCAACGAACTGCCGATATTGGTCAATTGCAAGGCGCCAAGGCTCTCGCTCAAGCCGGCCAACAAGCGCTCCTGCTCCGCACTGGTGTGGCGGCGGCTGGCGACGACGGTAAACACTTCCCCTGGCGCCAATACGTTACGCACGGCGATGGGCAAAGGCTCGGCATTTTTATCGCCACGCCAGGCGCCAAGCCCAGCGCCGCCGACATAAAAGCGCCCGTTGGTAGGCATCGAAACCACGCCGAACACCACCCGCCCCTCTTCGACCAAGGCGATGTTGACGGTGAACTCTTCGCTGCCGGAAATGAATTCCTTGGTGCCATCCAGCGGGTCCACCAGCCACCAGCGTTTCCAGGTCGCGCGCACGCTTTGTGCAATATTGGCGTCCTCTTCGGAAAGGATCGGGATATCCGGCGCCAGCGCAGTCAATCCAGCGACGATGACATCGTGAGCGGCCATGTCGGCGGCGGTGACGGGTGATTCGTCAGCCTTTTGCACGACTTCCACATTGGCTCGCCAGAATGGCAGGATCGCCGCGCCGGCCTTGAGCGCCAGCTCGATCACCGGGGCGATCAGGGGATGTGGGTAATTCATGGCAGGTAGGCTCCACGCTGGGTCAGCAGGTCGCGAGCCAGATACAGCGCCGCCAGCGCCCGGCCTTCGGTGAATTGTGGATTCTGCGCCAGGGCCCAGAGCTCGCCCAGGTTGACCTTCTCGACGCGCATCGCCTCGGGCTCGTCGCCCTCCAACCGTTCTTCATACAGATCGGTCGCCAACACTACTTGGATTTTCTGGCTCATGTAGCCAGGCGACAATGACAGCTCGGTCAAGTGCTCCAGTTGTCGCGCGCCAAAACCGGCCTCTTCCTTGAGCTCCCGTTCAGCCGCCGCCAGCACGTCCTCCCCGGGCTCGATCAGACCTTTGGGCAGGGACAGCTCGTAGGCATCGGTACCGCCGCAGTACTCTTCCACCAACACCGCGTGGTCGGCGTCGAGCATCGCCACGATCATCACCGCGCCGTAGCCTGCGCCCTTGCTCGCCAACCGCTCATAGGTACGTTCCACGCCATTGGAAAAACGCAATTGCAGTTCTTCAACGCAAAACAGGCGGCTGGTGGCGACGATCCGTCGGTCGAGTATGGTGGGCTTCTGGCGCATAAACGGCTCCCTGGGCGATAGCGGGCTACTATACCCGGCCTATCCTGATTGTTTGTGTCGGATATCTGATTACCGCTGGAGAAGTTTGATGGCTTTATTGCCCTGGCACGAGATCGACACGGTGCTGTTGGACATGGACGGCACCCTGCTGGACCTGCATTACGACAACCATTTCTGGCTGGAGCACCTGCCCCAGCGCTACGCCGAACTGCATGGCGTCAGCCGCGCGATGGCCGAGATGGAGCTGCAACCGCTGTTCGAACGCAACGCCGGCCAGTTGCAGTGGTATTGCCTGGACTTCTGGAGCGAGGAACTGAAACTGCCGGTGCGCGAGTTGAAGCTGGAAACCGCGCACTTGATCGCGTTGCGCCCGGACGCCGATACGTTCCTGGCGGCGATCCAAAGGGCCGGCAAACGGGTCGTGATGATCACCAATGCCCACCGAGATTCGTTGTCGTTGAAACTGGAGCGTATCGAACTGGCTCCATATTTCGAGCGCTTGATCAGTTCCCACGACTACGGTTTCCCCAAGGAGAACCCGCAGTTCTGGGATGCCTTGCAAGCCGACCTGGATTTCGACCCGGCCCGCAGCCTGTTTATCGACGACACCCTGCCGGTATTGCGCAGCGCCCGGGACTTTGGCGTCGGCCATCTGCTGGCGGTCAGCGAACCAGACAGCCGCAAGGGGCCGAAGGATACGGGGGAGTTTGAGGCGGTCGGGGATTATCGGGACTTGATTGCCGGACTTTGAACCGCACCGCCTTCATCGCGAGCAAGCTCGCTCCCACAGGGACATGTGGTCAACTGTGGGAGCGAGCTTGCTCGCGATGAAGACACTGCAAGTCTGAAGATTACTCAGGGATACGCAGCACCTGCCCCGGGTAGATCTTGTCCGGGTGTTTCAGCATCGGCTTGTTGGCTTCGAAAATCTTGTTGTACTTGTTCGCATCGCCATAGACCCGCTTGGAAATGGCACTCAAGGTGTCGCCCTTCTCAACGGTGACGAACCTGGCCGCCGCCGCAACCGGCCCGGTGACCGTGATCTGGTCATCCACGCCGCTGATACCGGCAACGTTGCCCAGGGCCAAAAGGATTTTTTCCTTTTCCTCCTGCGTCGCGGCTTCGCCCGTGGCAATGACTTTTTCGCCTTCGACTTTTATCTGGATCCTGGAAGTATCTATACCTGTCAGGGCATCTTGTACGTGCTTGGTCAGCGCCTCGCTGTTGGCTTCGGCCTTGTCGGGCGTCAGCGCATCAAGAATTTTTTCACCGGCATCTTTTAAAAAACTGAAAAGGCTCATGGTTGTCTCTCCCTGGGTTCAAATGTCCAGACGCAAAGCCTAGACCAAGCCCACCGAACCCGCTCCCCAACCGACCGATGACCCCGCCACGCGCAAGCGCTAGAATCCCAACCTTCAAGCGCCCTGGAGCGAAGATGGACATCAAGCAACTGAAATTTCTCATTGCGCTCGACGAAACCCGTCACTTCGGCCAGGCCGCCGCTCGTTGCCACATCACCCAACCCACCCTGTCGATGCGCTTGCGCAGCCTGGAAGAAGAGCTTGGCCTGCCACTGGTCAACCGCGGCCAGCGCTTCGAGGGTTTTACCGCGCCAGGTGAACGGGTGCTGGCCTGGGCTCGCACGGTGCTGGCCGCCTACGACGGGCTTCAGGCCGAAGCGGCGGCCTGCCGGGGCAATCTGGTGGGCACGCTGCGCCTGGGCGTGGTGCCGCTGTCAAACTTCGATCCGCTGTCGATGATGCAGCGCCTGCACGCCGACCACCCCAGCCTGCGTTTCGAATTGTCGTCCCTGAGCTCCGAGCAGATTCTCGAACAGTTGGCGAACAACCGCATCGACCTGGGCATTTCCTACCTGGAACGCCTGGACAACGATCGTTTCGAGGCGCTGCCGTTCAGCCATACCCGCATGGGCCTGCTTTACGACCAGCGGTTTTTCTTTTTCGATGAACAACCGCTGAGCTGGGAAGCGCTGGTCGAATTGCCCTTGGGCATGCTCACCAGCGGCATGCATTTTCGCCAGTCCATCGACCACAACTTCCACAGTCGGGGGTTGTCACCCCAGCCGCTGTTGCAGACCGACGCCGTGCATCAACTGCTACAAGCCGTTCACGGCGGGCTGTGTTGCGCGGTGGTGCCACTGGAGGGCGGCCTGCACGACATGGCCGAAGACCTGCGGATCCAGCCCATTGAAGGGGCGCAGTCACTCGTCCCGCTCGGCCTGATCATGCGTCGCGGCGCCCCGCGTTCGGCGTTGGCGGAGGCCTGTTTCGCGCTTTATCAGAAATCAACAAGCATCTCTTGATCGACGTCATCTATTGGAAGATCAGTAATAGCGATTAGACGTGGCAGATTGCCGCATTTAGTCTTAACACTATTCCTACTTTCAGTGATGCCCATGAACGACAAGCCTCCGGTCTGTCCAACGCCTGACGTGGAACCCTCCACGCCAGCCGCCAGCCAGAGCTATCGCTACTGCAACCTGGACCACTCCGACTCGGACAGCACCGCGCTGGCCGAGGAAGTGGCGTTGGCCATTGCCTATAACGGCATCAGCCAGGCTGTCATGTTGGTCACGCCCACTGATCTCGAAGATTTTATCGTCGGTTTCAGCCTCGGCAGCGGCATCATCGAAGACCCCGCGGATATCTATGATTTGCAACTGAGCGGTGCCGGTTCGGCGCAATATGCCCAGGTCACCATCGCCAATCGCGCCTTCTGGAATCTCAAGCAGCAACGCCGGCAGATGGCCGGCACCAGTGGTTGCGGACTGTGTGGCGTGGAAGCCGTGGAACAGGCGCTACCCGACCTCAAGGCGCTGCCCGGGGCGCCGCTACCACCGGCGCCATGGCTCGATGGCCTGCGCCAACGCATCAGCCAGTTCCAGCCCCTGGGCCAGCACTGCGGCGCGGTCCATGCGGCATTGTTCATGAATGCCCAGGGCGAGCTGCTGCTGGGCCGCGAAGACATTGGCCGACACAACGCCCTCGATAAACTGATTGGTGCGTTGATCCGGCAACAAATCCCGGTAGCCGGCGGCTTGGCGATTGTCACCAGCCGTTGCAGCCTCGAATTGATCCAGAAAGTCCTGCGTGCGGGCATCCAGACCTTGGTCAGCCTGTCGTCGCCCACCGGCCTCGCCGTGCAGTGGGCCCGCCAACACAACCTCAACCTCATCCACCTGCCGCAGAAAAGTGCGCCGCGGGTCTATAGCCCTGCGATGGAGAAACAAGCGTGAGCAACTATCAACAAGCCAACCAGAAACCCGCACCGCGCTACAAGCCCTACAAGGGCCCGGCCGGTGGATGGGGGGCGCTGATCAGCGTTGCCCAGGCCTGGCTGACCAGCGATAACGCGCTGAAGAACATCCGCATGATGCTCAAGACCAACCAGAACGGCGGCTTCGACTGCCCCGGCTGCGCCTGGGGTGATTCGCCGGAAAGCGGCATGGTCAAGTTCTGTGAGAACGGCGCCAAGGCCGTGAACTGGGAAGCGACCAAGCGTCGTGTCGACGCGGCTTTTTTCGCCAAGCACAGCGTGACGTCGTTGCTGGAGCAGAGCGATTACTGGCTTGAATACCAGGGGCGCCTGACGGAGCCGATGAGCTACGACGCCGAAACCGACCGCTACAAGCCCATCAGCTGGGACGCGGCATTCGCACTGATCAGCAAGCATCTGAACGGACTGTCCAGCCCGAACCAGGCGGAGTTCTACACGTCAGGCCGGGCCAGCAACGAAGCGGCCTACCTGTATCAACTGTTCGTGCGTGCCTTCGGCACCAACAACTTTCCCGATTGCTCGAACATGTGCCATGAAGCCAGTGGCGTGGCCCTGTCCCAGAGCGTGGGCGTGGGCAAAGGCACGGTCACTTTCGACGATTTCGAACATGCCGACGCGATTTTCGTCTGGGGCCAGAACCCCGGCACCAACCATCCACGGATGCTCGAGCCGCTGCGCGAAGCCGTCAAACGTGGCGCCCAGGTGGTGTGTATCAACCCGCTGAAAGAGCGCGGCCTGGAACGCTTCCAGCATCCGCAGCATCCGCTGGAAATGCTCACCAACGGTGATAAACCGACCAACACCGCCTATTTCCGCCCGGCCCTGGGCGGTGACATGGCTGTGCTGCGGGGCATGGCGAAATTCCTGTTGCAATGGGAACGGGACGCGCAGAACAGCGGCGGCCCTGCGGTGTTCGACCATGGGTTCCTCAACGAACACAGCGCCAACGTCCTGGAATACCTGGCAGTCGTCGATGAAACCCCGTGGGAGCAGATCGTCGAGCAATCCGGCCTGACCCTGGCCGAGATCGAGCAATCCGCGCGTATGTACGCCAAGGCCAACAACGTAATCATGTGCTGGGCAATGGGCATTACCCAGCACCGCCATTCGGTGGCGACGATCCAGGAAATCGCCAACCTGATGATGCTGCGTGGCAACATCGGCAAGCCAGGCGCAGGGCTCTGCCCGGTTCGTGGCCACAGTAACGTGCAAGGCGACCGGACCATGGGAATCAACGAGCGTCCGCCCGTTGCGTTCCTCGACACCCTGGAGCGGCGCTTCCAGTTCAAGGTACCGCGTGAAAACGGCCACAACGTGGTCGAGGCGATCCACGCCATGGCCGAAGGCCGGGCAAAAGTGTTCGTCGCCCTGGGCGGCAACTTCGCCCAGGCCACGCCAGACAGCCACCGGACCTTCCAGGCCTTGGGCAACTGCGACCTGACCGTCCAGATCAGCACCAAGCTCAACCGCAGCCACCTGGCCCACGGGAAGGAAGCGCTCATCTTGCCGTGCCTGGGGCGTACCGACATCGACCTGCAAGCGGAAGGCTCCCAAGCGGTGACCGTGGAAGACTCCTTCAGCATGGTCCACGCCTCCAATGGCCAACTGCAGCCGCTGTCGAACCAGATGCGCTCCGAGCCCTGGATCATCGCCGGCATCGCCGCCGCCACGCTGGGCAGCCGCCCAGTGGATTGGAACTGGCTCGTGGCCGACTACAGCCGTATCCGCGATTTGATCGCCGAGACTGTCCCTGGCTTCAAGGACTTCAACGAAAAACTCAAGAACCCCGGCGGTTTCTACCTGGGCAACAGCGCCGGTGCCCGTCGCTGGAATACCCCTTCGGGCCGGGCCAACTTCAAGCCCAACCGGCTGCCGACGGACCTGATTCATGAGCGCACCCGCGCGACAGGCCAACTGCCGGACCTGATCCTGCAATCGATGCGTTCGCACGATCAGTACAACACCACGATCTATGGGTTGGATGACCGTTATCGCGGCGTCAAAGGCCAACGCGACGTGCTGTTCGTGAACGAAGCGGACATCATCCGCCTGGGCTTCAAGCCAGGACAGAAAGCGGACATCGTTTCGCTCTGGGATGATGGCCGTGAGCGTCGAGTCAAAGGCTTTACCTTGCTGGCCTTCGACATCCCCGCCGGGCAGGCCGCAGCCTATTACCCGGAAGTGAATCCTTTGGTGCCGCTGGAAAGCACTGGCGACGGCAGCTTTACCCCAACCTCAAAGTTCGTGGCGATCCGCCTCGAAGCCGCGAGCGAAAACGGGTTGATCCTGGCCAAGTCGGCCTGACGCAATCCTCAGGGGGCGGGCTTCCACGGTACTTCCAGACGCCCACAAAAAAGGCCGTTTTCCAATGAAAACGGCCTGTCTGAAGTAGCTAAAGACCGGCGAAATTCGGTTAAGTTCCAGCCTAAAAACAATAACTTAGAGAATTGTGCACAAGTCGTGTTACTCGTCGGATTTCGATTGTAACCAAGCGAAGCCAGCCTCAGGATCGCGCCGTCATCCCTTTGAGGCTCCTCTATGAAGTTCTCCTCCATTCTCTTGTTGTCCCTTGGCCTGATCAGTGGCGTCGCGTCTGCCGGCGGTACCGCCGAAGCAGGTGTAGGCGGCGCATTGGGCGGGGTTTTGGGTTCGGTCGTCGGCCAGTCCCTGGGCGGCAACACCGGCTCCACTATCGGCGCAGCCCTTGGCGGCGCGGGTGGTAGCGCAGTCGGCGCAGACAGACACAGCCGCGGTGAAGCGGCGATCGGCGGCGCATTGGGCGCAGCCGGCGGTAACGTGGTCGGCCGCAGCGTAGGCGGCACCACCGGTAGCCTGATCGGTGCCGCAGCGGGCGGTGGCGCCGGTGGCGCACTGGGCAACTACATGGGCAAGGACGACGATGACGACCGTTATGAAGGTCGCCGCGGTGATCGCCGCTACTATCGTGACGGGCACCCGGGTCGCGGCCATGCCTACGGGCATCGCAAGAAGCATCACCGCTACTACCGCGACTAACGGCTGACTTTTCTACCAGCCGGTAAAAGATCGCAGCCTTCGGCCGTTCTCTTCAGAGACTGACCGGAGGTTGCGATTTTTCGTTTCAGGCCACTAACCGTTCCAACGCTGCGCGTAATCGATCAGGAATCGCCACGGGCCGATTCGATGCCCGATCCACGAAAACATGCACGAAGCGTCCCGCCGCGCAGGCTTCGTCCTCGTCCACCTTGAACACCGCCAGCTCGTACTGCACCGAACTGTTGCCCAGTTTGCCGACCCGCAGGCCAACCTCGATCCGGTCTGGAAAAGCGATCGAGGCAAAGTAATCGCAGGCCGAACTCACTACGAAGCCCACCACTTCTCCTTCGTCGATATCCAACCCGCCGGTTTCGATCAGGTAGGTGTTCACGGCCGTATCGAAAAAGCTGTAGTAGGTGACGTTATTGACGTGACCGTACACATCGTTGTCGTGCCAGCGCGTGGTAATGGGCTGGAAGTGCAAGTATTCCGTGCGTTGGGGCATCAGTTGTCCTTGGGTAATCCGGTTTTGGAACGCAGGGCAAGGCTCGGCATTATCGCTGGGAGAATCCTTTGCCTTGCGCAGCCAGCTCGCCGATCAAACGGGCGGGTTTCCATTGGTCGCCCTGCTTGGTTTCAAGCTCCAACAAGCGCGCATGGATGTCGTCAAGCCCTTGCTGGTCAGCCCAGGCCATCGGGCCGCCCTTGTCTGCGGGGAAGCCATATCCGTTGAGGTAAACCAGATCGATGTCGTGAGACGACTCGGCGATGCCTTCCTGGAGGATCTTCGCACCTTCGTTGACCAGGGCCAGCAAGCAGCGCTCGAGGATCTCCTCGGTACCAATGTCACGCCGCTGGAAACCCAGCCCCTCGCTGACCCGCTGCACCAGCGCATCGACCTCGACATCGTGTTCAGCCTGGCGACTGCCTGGCTCATAGTGATAGTACCCGTTGCCGCTCTTCTGGCCGAACCGGCCCAACTCGCACAGGCGGTTGTCCACTTGCACCTCGGGCGCGTCCTGGCCCTGGCCCGCCAGTTCCCGGGCACGCCATTCCAGATCGATCCCGACCACGTCGTACATGCGAAACGGCCCCATGGCGAAGCCGAAGCCTTGCAGCGCCGCATCGACCTGATGGGGGAGCGCCCCCTCCAAAAGCATCTTGCGCGCCTCCAGCACGTAGGGATGCAGCATCCGGTTGCCAATGAACCCATGACAATTACCCGATACCACGCTTACCTTGCCCATGCGTTTGCCCAACGCCAGCGCTGCGTCCAGCACCGCTTTCGACGTCTGTGCGCCGCGGACGATTTCCAGCAGTTTCATGATGTGCGCAGGGCTGAAGAAATGCAGGCCCAGCACCTGGGTTGGCCGACGCGTGGCGGCGGCAATGGCATCGATGTCCAACGCCGAAGTGTTGCTTGCCAGCAGCGCCTCGGGTTTGAGCATGCCGTCCAGCTCGCGGAATATCTTTTGCTTGAGTTCCAGATTCTCGTAGACCGCTTCGATTACGAGGTCCACATTGCGGATCGCCGCGTAGTCATCCGCCCTCGTTACCCGGGCGATCCGCGCGTCGGCTTCGCTTTGTTCGAGTCGGCCCTGGCGTACGTTATGGGCATAAGTCTCGGCCACCGTGGCCAAGGCCTGCTCAAGCATTTGCGGGTTGTTATCGACCCATTGCACAGTGACGCCGGCGTTGGCCAGGCACATCACGATGCCACGGCCCATGGTGCCTGCACCGACCACGGCGGCGCGCTGGATATCGAAGGTTGTCTGGCTCATGTTTGCTCTCTTGTCGGCGATCCAAGGACAGCCATCACCATAGCCAGCCACTGACTTTTTTTGAAATTTATTCGTGTGATGCCGGGCATTCAGCGGATGGATGCAGCTCAGAGGTAAATGAGCACAGTCACGGGCCGGGTCATTCGGTTGACGTTAGATAAAAATCAAGCTCTGCGGGAAAAGCCAACGACGCCAAGCGCCCAATTTCGATAATTTGTGTCTTGGAAAGTTTGAAATCAGCGCCGATATAATCGGTGTTGTCAGTCCAAAGCATCAATGGCATCAAGTCCTTTATAGACAGGTTGATGCTCTGTTCAAATACCAATTCGTCCTGGCCTGGATAAAATCCCAACACAGCAAAATTCATGGCTCTACCTCTCTCGCTGTATACGCTTTTTTCGGGAGCGTTATCGCTTTGCCACGAAGCGATCCAGGCGCTTTGATGTCTCGTCTCCGGTCATTAGACGCGTTAAGGTGCGCCGTCGATCCATGAATCGGCTGCATCGGACCAGCAAAAGACAGGATTCCCTTTACTCATTAGACAAGGAGAAAAATCATGTTGAGCAAACTGACGTTACCTACCGTCCTGATCACAAGCTTCTTGCTAGGCGGTTGCATGAGGCTATCTGAAGTGCCACCGATGCTTGCCGGGGTCGAAAAGCCGGCCGTAATTGCCTCGACCTCGTGATCTTACGCTCACCACTCATCTCGATAGTCAAAAGATACTTGATAGTCGTACCTCGACAAATCCAGATAATGTTTGAAATGTGGCTGGAGGATTCCAACCCATTCGCCGACGACATCAAGATTTCCGTTATTAATATTATTTCCCGAAGGAATATTGAGTTCATCCAGAATCTCGGTGTCGCTTCCGAAATCCTTTGAATACTCTTTCTCGACCAATAGCTCGGATACTTTATCAAACCACCTCAGCCTAATTTTCAAACCCATGGCGTCCTCATAAATACTTCTTGATGTTACGTTTCGGATTTCGTTTTTTCTTTTGCTCACCCGTAAGGTGATCGAATGCACCGAGATGGCCCCCATCGCTTGAACGATACACTTCTAACTCGGCGTGGCTAGAGTCCCACTCGTAAATTCTCCTGCCCTTAGCATCAATCCAACGCTCCCGGAAACCGCCGCCACCTTGACGGGGAGTCTTTGCTTTAACTTCAGTAAGACCAGCGAAGCCTGAAATTTCGTTTGTCTGAGGTGCGTGATGATACTTATGCGCTGGCTCCGGCAACCCTTTGCGCCGAACATTCAAAACTACATATAACGGCGAAACCCCAGCCCCCACCGGAAACACAAGAATGAAATCCTTGTACTCCGGTGGATAGATCGGATTGACGATGATGCTGTCCGCCATGGGCGTCGGCGGGAAGATCCAGATGCGCGGCGCCTGTGGCGCAGCTTCCAACGCTGGAATGCCCAACGTCGCGGAAGGGTCCACTGCCGGCGTCCAGATCAACTCGACCCCGTCGCCGAAGTCTGCCACTTGCTGCTCGCCGCGGGCCTGGAATGTCACCACCGGGATCATCTCCCAGTCGCGTCTTGACTGGGTGTTGTAGCCGTAACCTTTAAGCGTCCCGTCGGGCTGGGTTTCGACATGTAGGCGAACCCGGCTGCGCGCTTGTTCAAGGGACCTTAGTTGCTCTTCGGTGTACAGCGAACCGTCGCCCAGGTTCGAGGGCATCAGCAGCCCCACCAATCCCACCAGTGCGCCTGCCGCTACCGGCGCCGTGATCGCCGCGCCGGCGCCAAGGGAGGCCAAGCCGGTTCCACCCAGTGCCAGCGTGCCAACACTTGCGGGTAATGCTCCGCTGATCGTCTTCAGCGGTACACAGCCTGACGCGTCAACCTCACGGCCGCCCAACAATGTGAAGGCGCCATAAGCGCTCAGCATCTCCGTCGGGATGTAACCGGTTGGATTGTGATAATCGATGATCGCATCGGGCAGTTCGCAGGACTTGGCGAACACGCAGCCTTTGATACGCGGGGCTTCCTTCTGATGTATCTGGCTCAGCCGCTGAGTCATGTACGCCTCTTGCCGAGCGAGCATGTCCTCATGGGCTTTATAATCGGCGTCTCGTTTTGCCAGCTCGTCCGGGGTCATGTCCCGCAGGACTCTGTGGCGCCAGTCATCACCTCGGTACTCCCAGACTTGGGGAATATCGCCTTTTCCTTTCGCCATGCTTCGTCCTTGCTCGGTCAGCGCCAACTCAATGCAAGCGGCGCGGAGAACCTTACCGAGTAAGCGGGGCAATGCTCACCAGACGATTCCGAGCATGACGTGAGACTTTTCTTCTTTTTGAGAAACGATTTCGCCCTAAACTTGCCAACCGTACAGCCCTGCCATTCCTACCAGTCGGACCCACAACATGCACTTCCCCCCAGACTTCCCCGACGATGCCGTCATGCGCCAGCTCATGGAATTGCTCCATGAAGAGATCGGCCTGCCGGAACGCAAGACCCTTCGGCTGGAAACCGCGATCAATCACGATCTAGGCTGCGACGGCGCGGATGCGCGGCATTTGATGGAAACATTGGAAGAGCGGTTCGCCGTCGAGCTCATCGACTATGACGCCTATCGCTATTTCCAACCGGAAGGATTCGATGTATTTCAAAAGCGCAGGGCCAAGGGGCGGGGAAACAAAGTGCCGCTGACCATCGGCATGCTCTACAAGGCAATCAAGGCGCAGCGATGGGATACACAGGCACTGGAAGAAAACTAGTCGCGCACAAAAAAGCCGCCCTTGAAGGGCGGCTTTTTCATCTATCAACCAAGCCTTATAGCTGCGGACCTGCCGCCTTGATCGCGTCGCTCACTTCGAACTTCTTGAAGTTCTCGATGAACAGGCCGGCCAGTGCCTTGGCGGCTTCGTCGTAGGCGGCTTTGTCGGCCCAGGTGTTGCGTGGGTTCAACAGGCCAGTCTCGACGCCTGGAACAGCCAGCGGCACGTCCAGGTTGATGATGTCCAGGTGTTCGGTTTCAGCACCGATCAGCGCGCCGCTCTGGATCGCTGCGATCACCGCACGGGTGGTCGGGATGTTGAAGCGCTTGCCGACGCCGTAGCCGCCGCCAGTCCAACCGGTGTTGACCAGGTAGACCTTGGAGCCGAAACCACGGATGCGCTTGATCAGCAGCTCTGCGTATTCACCGGCTGGACGCGGGAAGAACGGCGCGCCGAAGCAAGTGGAGAAGGTCGACTTGATGCCGCTGCCCGAGCCCATTTCGGTCGAGCCCACCAGTGCGGTGTAGCCGGACAGGAAGTGGTAGGCAGCTTGTTCTTCGCTGAGGACCGACACGGGCGGCAGTACGCCGGTCAGGTCGCAGGTCAGGAAGATCACGGCGTTTGGCTCGCCACCGAGGTTCTTCGGTGCGCGTTTTTCGATCAGCTCACGCGGGTAGGCGGCGCGGCTGTTCTGGGTCAGGCTGTCGTCGGCGTAGTCGGCTTTCTTGGTGACCGGGTCCAGGACGACGTTCTCCAACACGGCGCCGTGCTGGATGGCTTTCCAGATGACCGGCTCGTTCTTCTCGGACAGGTCGATGCACTTGGCGTAGCAACCGCCTTCGATGTTGAAGACCACGCCTACGCCCCAGCCGTGTTCGTCGTCACCGATCAGGTAGCGGCTTTCGTCGGCGGACAGGGTGGTCTTGCCGGTGCCCGACAGACCGAAGAACAGGGTCACATCGCCCTCTTCGCCCATGTTGGCGGCGCAGTGCATCGGCAGCACGTCAACGGCTGGCAACAGGAAGTTCTGCACGGAGAACAGGGCTTTCTTCATCTCACCGGCGTAGCGCATGCCGGCGATCAGCACTTTCTTGGCCGCGAAGTTGATGATCACGGTGCCGTCGGAGTTGGTGCCGTCACGCTCAGGCTCGCAGACGAAGTTCGGCGCGTTGAGGATCTGCCACTCGTCCTTGCCGCCGGCGTTGTACTGCTCGGGGTTGATGAACAGGCAGCGGCCGAACAGGTTGTGCCACGCGGTCTCGGTGGTCATCTTGACCGGCAGGTAGTGCGCAGGATCGGAACCTACATGCACGTGAGAAACAAAACGCTCGCGCTCGCCCAAGTAGGCTGCGACGCGGTTCCACAGGGCGTCGAACTTGTCGGCCGGGAACTTGCGGTTGATCGGGCCCCATGCAATGGCGTGCTGGGTGGTTGGCTCTTCCACGATGAAACGGTCGACTGGCGAGCGACCGGTACGATGACCGGTACGTACAACCAGCGCGCCAGTATCGGCAAGCTCGCCTTCACCGCGATTCAGGGCTTCTTTGACCAGATCATCGACACTCAGATCGGTGTACACGGCGTTATTGGCTTGCGTCATGAGATTCCCCGTCGGCCCGTGGCCGAGTGCTCCAAACGTTTTGTAGTAGGAAGTCGCGCACTACTACCCGAAAAAAGTGGGCCGGATTATGCCAGAAAAGCCCAAAAAAAGTAGGGCCCTCCCGTCAGTACGGCGTAAATCCGGCGTTTGCCAGGAGATTTACCTGCGCTGAACCGATTTAGTGACGAGTATCTGACGGTGTGTCGACACCCGCACCGGCGAACAATTGGGCAATGTCCGCGGCATCGAACAGGTAGCGCTCATTGCAAAACTGGCAATCGATTTCAATGGCGCCGCCATGTTCGATCACCAGTTGCTGTGCATCTTCCAGACCCAGACTGACCAGCGCATTGCCGGAACGTTCACGGGAGCAACTGCATTTGAAGCGCAACGGCTGGCCATCGAACAAGCGAACCTGCTCTTCGTGGTACAGGCGATGCAGGACGGTTTCGTTGTCCAGGCCCAGCAATTCATCAGCGCTCAAGGTGCTGGCCAGAGCGGTGACGTGCTGCCAGCTGGCGTCGCGCTCTTCCGGATCACGGATGCGGTCGGCAGGCAGTTGCTGCAGCAGCAATCCACGGGCGCGCCGCCCGTCGGCATAGAGCCAGAAGCGGGTGTTGGTCTGCTGGGACATGACGAAGTAATTGGTGAAGCACTCAGCCAGCGTCGCGCCGTCGAGATCGACGATGCCCTGATAGCGCTTGCCGTGGCTCGGGTCGACCGTCAGGGCCAGCACGCCGTTGGGCATCAGGTCGGCCAAGGTTGCGTCGGGCGCGATCTGCTCCGCGTGATAACGGGCCAGGCCACGGATCTCTCGCTCGCTGGAGCATTCGATCATCAGCAGAGGCACCGGACCTTCGGAGCGCGCCTGGAGGATCAGCAAGCCATCGAATTTCAAGGTACCCACCAGCAGCGCCGCGGCGGCCATCAACTCGCCAAGCAATTGCGCGACCGGCTCCGGATAGGCGTGCTTGGCAAGGACTTCGGCGTAGCTACGCTCCAACGCCACCAGCTCGCCACGGGCGTCGCTGTCATCGAAGATGAAACGTTGGGTGTAGTCGGTATCCGGTAAATCAGTCATAGGGTCTGGTATCTAAGGTGATGGCAATTGATGACGGGCATTTTATGGGCATTCAGGGTGGGTTCCAAGCAAGCCATGATTTTGCTTTGTGGGAAGACTGAGCATCTATCTGCATGTGCAGCGCTGTTGTGGCGAGGGAGCTTGCTCCCTCGCCACGGGTTACCGGTGTGGCCGATGCTTTACTCGCTGTTGCTGCCATGAAACTTGAACAGGTCCCGACGCTGCTTCTTGCTCGGCTTGCCGTCGGTGCTGACGCCCAGGGCACCGGCCTTGCGCTGGGCGGCAGCAGCTTCGCGCTTGGCGACGCTGGCTTCGGTCTCGCGGTATAGCGTTTGAGCTTCCGGCGCGCCGCGACGCACGATGGACAAGGCTTCGACAACCACGGTTTTTTCATCAAAACCGGTACGGATGACGTATTCGTCGCCGATACGTGGCTCTTTGCCAGGCTTGCAACGCTCGCCCCGGTGATGGACCTTGCCGCTTTCAATGGCGGCCTTGGCCAAGGCTCGGGTCTTGTAGAATCGTGCCGCCCACAACCATTTATCGAGACGGACCTTGTCATCCTCTTCGCTTTTTTGTGCCACTGGAATTCCTCTTTCTAACGAATAGCTGGAACTGTACTACCGTTTTTGTCGGGCGCACGAATCCGTCGCGACGGATAGAATGCCCGCCGAACCGCCCGTTCATAGGGCGGGCGTCGGCATCGGCTACACATTCAAACGGATGCGTAGATAACTGTCGCCATTTTGTGATTATTCTGCGTGAATACCGCGATTCGCGGAGTCCACGATCCGATGTGCCAATTTCAGGTTGTTTTTATTGAAGACATTTGACCATCTGACCGTCGTCGGTCTGCGCGAATGGGTGGCGCTCCCGGACTTGGGAGTCGCCGGCCTGCGCGCAAAAATCGACACCGGAGCCAGTACTTCCAGCCTGCACGCTACCGACATCGAGCCATTCGAGCGCGACGGCGAAAAATGGGTGCGTTTCACCGCGCACCTGGGCACGGTGGTGCAGTTGCGCCATCGCCGCTGCGAAGCGCCGCTGGTAGCGCGCAAGACCATCAAGAGCTCCAACGGCCACGCCCAGGTCCGCTACGTGATCAGCACCACGCTGGCGCTGGGCGATCGGTTCTGGCGGGTCGAGTTCACGCTCGCCTGCCGCAAATCCATGCGTTATCGCCTGTTGCTGGGTTCCAAAGCCTTGGTTGACGGCCAGTTGGTGGTCAATCCAGGCATCAAATACGTCCAAGACAAGCCGGCATACCCGGTGTCCACTACCTCTGCCACAGGTGTTGCATGAAGATCGCTGTGCTGTCGCGAAATCCGCGTCTGTATTCCACCCGTCGCCTGGTCGAGGCCGGGACCGAACGTGGCCATGAAATGGTGGTGATCGATACCCTGCGCGCCTATATGAACATTGCCAGCCACAAGCCGCAGATCCATTACCGCGGCAAACCGCTGGAAGGCTTCGATGCGGTCATCCCGCGCATCGGCGCATCGGTGACGTTCTATGGCTGCGCCGTGTTGCGTCAGTTCGAAATGATGGGGGTGTTTCCCCTCAACGAGTCGGTGGCCATCGCCCGCTCCCGGGACAAGCTGCGCTCGCTGCAGTTGCTGTCACGGCGCGGGATCGGCCTGCCGGTAACCGGTTTTGCCCACTCCCCCGACGACATTCCCGACCTGATTGCGATGGTCAACGGCGCACCGCTGGTGATCAAGGTGCTGGAAGGCACCCAGGGCATCGGCGTGGTCCTGTGTGAAACCGCGACGGCGGCGGAATCGGTGATCGAGGCGTTCATGGGCCTTAAGCAAAACATCATGGTCCAGGAGTACATCAAGGAAGCCGGTGGCGCGGACATTCGCTGCTTCGTCGTCGGCGACAAGGTGATTGCCTCGATGAAACGCCAGGCCAAGCCCGGAGAGTTCCGCTCCAACCTGCATCGCGGCGGCAGTGCCAGCCTGATCAAGATCACCCCGGAAGAACGCATGACCGCCCTGCGGGCCGCGAAAGTCATGGGCCTGGCCGTGGCGGGCGTGGACATCCTGCGCTCCAACCACGGACCGCTGGTGATGGAAGTCAACTCCTCGCCAGGCCTGGAAGGGATCGAGACCACCACGAGCAAGAACGTGGCCGGGATCATCATTGAGCATTTGGAAAAGAATGGCGGGCCGAACATGACCCGGACCAAGGGCAAGGGTTGAGGAGCAGCTGCAAGCAGCAAGTTTCAAGCTGCAAGCCAAGCTGCTTCCAACTTGCAGCTTCAAGCTCGCGGCTTGCTGCTGTCTCCTATACCGCATCCCGAGGCAACATCAAGCCCAACGGCAAGCGCACCCGTGCTTCCAACCCGCCACCGACGCGGTTGCGCAGTTCGACGTTGCCGCCGTGCATCGAGGCGATGCGCTTGACGATCGCCAGGCCCAGTCCGGTGCCCTTTCCTCCTCGGGCGCGATCGCCCCGGGTAAAGGGATTGAAAATGGCTTCCAGTTCCGATGGATCAATACCAGCGCCACGGTCCATGACGCTCAGCACCACGTAAGGCGCGCTGGTGTCGCCGGAGACATAGGCTGCGACTTCAACACCGGCGCCCGCATGGTTCAGCGCATTGCCGATGAGGTTGTTCAGCAAACGCTTCATGGACACCCGGCGCAACGGGAACGGCTGGATAGGCTCCAGGCGCAACTGTACTTTTTCGTCGTTCTGGTTATAGGGCGCAACCACTTCCCGCACCAACTCACTGAGGTCCACCTCCTCCACGGACTCATCACGACCGTCTCGAATGAACGCCAGGAACTGGTCGAGAATCGCGTCCATGTCTTCGATGTCACGAACCATCTCGTCGGTCAGGTCGGTGTGCTCGCCCATCAATTCCAGGGAAAGCCGCAATCGAGTCAGGGGCGTGCGCAGGTCATGGGAGACTCCCGCAAGCATCAACTCACGCTCGCGTCCGGCCTGCTCGACATCCTCGGCCATCTGGTTGAAGGCGCGGTAGACCTCGGTCATCTCGCTGGGCGTATCGCTGATCGGTAACCGTACGCTACGCCCCTGCCCCAGCTGCCGGGCAGCGTAGACCAGGCGCTTGAGCGGTTGGTTGAGCTGGCTGACGAAGATCCATGCCGATGCCGTCGATAACAGGCCGATCGCCAGGAACCAACCCAGCACGTTCCAGATTTTCTGGCCACGCAATGGATGCGGGTACAGCGGCACCTTCAACCAACCGTCACCCAGGCTCGGGGCACGCACCCACAATGCCGGAGGCGAATGCATGCGCAGTCGCACCTCGGTGTCGGCGCCCAGTTCGGCCTGCATCTGCCGTTGATAGATTTCGCTGTACGGCCAGTGCTGCTCCCCTTCCGGCACGCCGGCACCAACGACCCGAATCAATGTCGCCGCCTCGGCAATCTTGGCTCGATTGGTTTCGTCAGCCGCCCAATAGGCCCGCAGGGTCAAGGCCACGCCGTGACTGTATTGACGATCCACCAGAACGTCTTCGTTCATCAGCAGGTAGACCAGCGTCAGCGCCTTGGAAAAAAGCACGACGATGAGCACCAGCCAGAGGGTGCGGGAGAAAAAACTCTGGGGGAACCAAACGGGGGTTTTCATGAATAGTCGCTACATACTTGCAGGAGCGAGCGATGCTCGCACAATGACAGACCGCGAGTCGCCTGGAAAAGACTTCAATCAGCCAGGCTACCCGCTCCTACAAATCGCCAATCACTTGCTGGCGGCGCCATCCGGCACGAATACGTAACCTACGCCCCAGACAGTCTGGATATAACGCGGCTTGGATGGATCGGGCTCGATCATCCGTCGCAGACGGGAAATCTGTACGTCGATGGAACGCTCCAGCGCATCCCATTCGCGGCCACGGGCCAGGTTCATCAGCTTGTCCCGGGTCAACGGCTGGCGGGCGTTCATCACCAGGGCCTTGAGCACGGCGAACTCACCGGTGGTGAGCATGTGGATCTCGTCGCCACGCTTGAGCTCGCGGGTGGCCAACGACAGTTCATAGTCGCCGAAGGTCACGCTTTCGTCTTCGCTGCCCGGCGCGCCCGGCACCGGGGCCGATTGGCGACGCAAGACCGCCTTGACCCGGGCCATCAACTCGTCCGGGTTGAACGGCTTGGCCAGGTAATCGTCGGCGCCCAACTCCAGCCCCTTGATGCGGCTCAGTTCGTCGCCCTTGGCAGTGAGCATGATGATCGGGATCTGGTTGTTCGCGCCACGCAGGCGACGGCAAGCGGTCAAGCCGTCCTCACCCGGCAGCATCAGATCGAGGACCACGAGGTTGAACACCTCACGGGCCAGCAGGCGATCCATTTGCTCGGTGTTCGGTACGGTACGGGCGCGGTAGCCCTTGCTGACGAAAAAACGCTCCAGCAGGCTGCTCAGCCCGGGATCGTCGTCAACAATCAGAATTTTTTCGCCTTCAGCAGTTTGTGCTGTGCTGCTCATAGGAAGCTCCTTTGATCTTGGCGCGCATTATGGCCTAGCTGCCGTTATACGCACCGTGTGCATTGTTAGCAGATTTTTCCTCTATCTCCAGCAATCCACCCATCAAACCCTCGGTTCACGACACCCCCGAACAACGGAACGCTGGTTATAATGCGCGGCCTTTGTGCCAGGACCAGGCCGGATCTCTATAACGGCGCAGCACTTTTTTTACCCCTGGCCAGGCAGCACTTTTTGAATTTCGCGGGTCAACAGGCAGCCTTTTGACCCAGGCAGCGGCGCATGCCAGGCCGCTCAACCAGTCTCGCCGAGCCCGGCTTCTGCGGCGGCGAGCCTGATTTCACAATTTGTCAGGTGGTTTTATGGACAGCATCAACAGCCGCATCGCCGAGGAACTCGGCGTCCGCCCACAACAGGTCGAAGCGGCCGTCGCGCTACTCGATGAAGGCTCCACGGTCCCTTTCATAGCCCGTTACCGGAAAGAAGTGACCGGCAGCCTCGATGACACCCAGTTGCGTCATCTGGAAGAGCGCCTGCGCTACCTGCGCGAACTCGACGAACGGCGCATCAGCATCCTGGCGAGCATCCAGGAGCAGGGCAAGCTGACCCCGCAACTCGAGCGCGACATCAAGCTGGCCGATACCAAGACCCGCCTCGAAGATTTGTACCTGCCCTACAAGCAGAAGCGCCGCACCAAGGGCCAGATCGCCTTGGAAGCCGGCCTCGGCGAGCTGGCCGATGGCCTATTCAATGATCCAACCCTGGCCCCGGAAACCGAGGCCGCACGCTTTGTCGATGCCGAAAAAGGCGTGGCGGACGTGAAGGCCGCGCTGGAAGGCGCCAAGTACATCCTCATGGAGCGCTTCGCCGAAGACGCCAACCTGTTGGAGAAACTGCGCAACTTCCTCAAGCAGGAAGCCATCCTCAGCGCCCGCGTCATCGCCGGCAAGGAAGAGGAAGGCGCCAAGTTCCGCGACTACTTCGAGCATGACGAACCGCTCAAGAGCATGCCGTCCCACCGTGCCCTGGCGATTTTTCGTGGCCGCAACGAAGGCATTCTCAGTTCAGCCCTGAAGGTCGGTGAAGAACTGCCCGGCACCATGCACCCGTGCGAAGGCATGATCGGCCAGCAATTCGGCATCCAGAACCAGAACCGCGCCGCCGATAAATGGCTGGCCGAGGTGGTGCGCTGGACTTGGAAGGTCAAGCTCTACACCCACCTGGAAACCGACTTGCTCGGTGAGTTGCGAGACAACGCCGAGACCGAGGCGATCAACGTATTCGCCCACAACCTACACGACCTGCTGTTGGCCGCACCGGCCGGCCCGCGCGCCACCCTGGGCCTCGACCCAGGCCTGCGCACCGGCTGCAAGGTGGCGGTGGTGGACTCGACCGGCAAACTGCTGGACCACGCCACGGTCTACCCGCACGTGCCGCACAACAAGTGGGACCAGACCATTGCCGTACTCGCCGCCCTGTGCGCCAAGCATTCGGTGGACCTGATCGCCATCGGCAACGGCACCGCCAGCCGCGAGACCGACAAGCTGGCCGCCGAGCTGATCAAGAAATACCCGGCCATGAAAATGACCAAGGTCATGGTCTCCGAGGCCGGTGCTTCGGTTTATTCGGCGTCGGAACTGGCTTCCAAGGAATTCCCGGACCTGGACGTGTCGATTCGCGGTGCGGTGTCGATCGCCCGTCGCCTGCAGGATCCGCTGGCGGAACTGGTGAAGATCGATCCGAAATCCATCGGCGTCGGCCAGTACCAGCACGACGTTTCCCAACTGAAACTCGCCCGTGGCCTGGACGCCGTGGTGGAGGATTGCGTGAACGCCGTGGGCGTGGACGTGAACACCGCTTCGGTGGCGCTGCTGGCGCGTATCTCCGGCCTGAACGCCACCCTGGCACAGAACATCGTCACCCACCGTGACGAACATGGCGCGTTCAAGACCCGCGCCGCGTTGAAGAAAGTCCCGCGCCTGGGTGAAAAAACCTTCGAACAGGCCGCCGGCTTCCTGCGCGTCATGAACGGCGACAACCCGCTCGACTCTTCCGCAGTCCACCCGGAAGCCTACCCGCTGGTGCAACGCATCGCCGCCCAGACCGACCGCGACATCCGCTCGCTGATCGGTGACGCCGCGTTCCTCAAGCGCCTGGACCCGAAGAAATTCACCGACGAAACCTTCGGCCTGCCCACCGTGACCGACATCCTGCAAGAGCTGGAGAAACCGGGACGCGACCCACGCCCTGAGTTCAAGACCGCCGAATTCCAGGAAGGCGTCGAAGACCTCAAGGACCTGCAACCGGGCATGATCCTCGAAGGCGTGGTGACCAACGTGACCAATTTCGGCGCGTTCGTCGACATCGGCGTACACCAGGACGGCCTGGTGCACATTTCGGCGCTGTCGGAAAAATTCATCAAGGACCCACGCGAAGCCGTGAAGGCCGGCGATGTGGTGAAAGTGAAGGTCATGGAAGTCGATATCCCGCGCAAACGCGTTGGCTTGTCGATGCGTATGAGCGACACGCCAGGTGAGAAAGTCGACGGTGCCCGCGGTGCTCGCCCAGGCGCCGCGCCGCGCCAGTCGCAGAACACCGCACCGCGCAAGGAGACCGCCACGGCAGCCCCGGCCAACAACGCCATGGCCTCGCTGTTCGCCAACGCCAAGCAACTGAAGAAACGCTGATGGACGCGCCGGCCGGGTTGGTTCAGAGCGCGTTCTTCACGCTGCTCGGCTGTCGGCTGCAAAGCCTCGGGGACGGGGTGGCGCAAGTCGCCCTGGGCCTCGAACCCGAGTTGCGCAATCGTGGCGGCAAGCTGCACGGCGGTGCGCTGTTCAGCCTGGTGGACATCGCCATGGGCCTGGCTTGCTCCAGTGTCCATGGCTTTGACCAGCAGAGCGCGACCATCGAGTGCAAGATCAACTACATCCGCGCCGTCTCAGACGGCGAGGTGTTGTGCACCGCCCGGGTCATCCACCCGGGCCGGCGCACGCTGGTGGTGGAGGCCGAGGTGATGCAGGGCGACAAGCTGGTCGCAAAAGCGCAAGGCACGTTCGCTGTCCTGTAGCTCCCTGCCATCGATTTGGGGTAATTTCGACGCCATGAATGCGGTGTCGAAATTTCTCTGTGGGAGCGGGCTTGCTCGCGAAGGCGGTGTATCAGGCGACTCCAATGCTGACTGATACGCCGCTTTCGCGAGCAGGCTCGCTCCCACAGGGGCCGTGGCGACCTGTCGTTAGCCGTATGAAAACCAGGCGAAAACGCCAGTTTTAACTTCACCCTTGTAGACCGTCTTGCCCACCCCCATATTGGGGCGACTGACGCGTGAAGGAATTCAACTTGAGCGACCTTTTAAACCGCCGCCTGGCCCTGCTCGGCGAGCGCGCCAACCTCTCCCTGCTCGAGCAGTGCCTGCACGGTATCGAACGTGAATGCCTGCGCGTCACCGATGACGGGCGCCTGGCGCAGACCCCGCACCCGCAAGCCCTGGGCTCGGCGCTGACCAACGAACAGATCACCACCGACTATTCCGAGTCGTTGCTGGAGTTCATCACCCCGGCCCTGGCCAACCCGGCCGACACCCTGCGCAGCCTCGACAGGATCCACCGGTTCGTCTACAGCAAGCTCGGCGACGAATACCTGTGGAGCCCTTCGATGCCGTGTCCGTTGCCGGCCGAGGAAGAGATTCCGATCGCCTATTACGGCACCTCGAACATCGGTCGACTCAAGTATGTCTATCGCAAGGGCTTGGCCCTGCGCTACGGCAAGACCATGCAATGCATCGCCGGGATCCACTACAACTTTTCCCTACCGGAAAAGCTCTGGCCCCTGCTCCGGCAGGACGAAGCCATCGACGCGAGCGACCGGGACTTCCAATCGTCGGCCTACATCGCCCTGATCCGTAATTTCCGTCGCTACAGCTGGCTGCTGATGTACCTGTTCGGTGCCTCGCCGGCCCTCGACGTCGGTTTCCTGCGTGGCCGGCCGCACCAGTTGGAACAGCTGGATCCGGACACCTTGTACCTGCCCTACGCCACCAGCCTGCGCATGAGCGACTTGGGTTACCAGAGCAACGCCCAGGCCGGCTTGACGCCTTGCTACAACGATCTGGCGAGCTACACCGACAGCCTGCGCAAAGCGGTGGCAACGCCGTACGGGCCGTACGTCGAAGTCGGCACCCACCAGAACGGCGAGTGGGTGCAGCTCAACACCAACATCCTGCAGATCGAAAACGAGTACTACTCCAATATCCGTCCCAAGCGCGTGACCTATACCGGCGAGCGGCCAATCCAGGCCCTGATGGCTCGCGGGATCCAGTACGTCGAAGTGCGTTGCCTGGACATCAACCCGTTCCTGCCGATGGGCATCGACCTCACCGAGTCGCGGTTCCTCGACGCGTTCCTGCTGTATTGCGGCCTCAATGACAGCCCGCAGCTGGAAAACAACGAATGCAGCAACGCCACCAGCAACTTCCTGACCGTGGTCAAGGAAGGCCGCAAGCCGGGCCTGCAACTGCAGCGCCAGGGGCAAGCCGTGGATATGCAGGCATGGGCCCTGGAATTGCTCGAGAATATCGCTCCACTGGCAGCGCTGCTCGACCAGAGCCAGGGTGGCGACGCCCACCGTCAGGCGCTGGACGCGCAACGAGCGAAAGTCCGCGATCCATCGCTGACGCCCTCCGCCCAGGTGTTGGCCGCCATGGCCGAGCATCAGGAAAGCTTCGCTCAGTTCTCCCTGCGCCAGAGCAAGGCCCACGCCGAGTTCTTCCGCGCCGAGCCGTTGGCGACCGAAGAGCAAGCCGCGTTCGAGCAAACCGCTCGCCAGTCCCTGGTCCAGCAAACCGAGCTGGAGCAGAACGAGGTGGGGGATTTCGATGTGTTCGTGGGTTCGTATCAGGCGAGCATTTTGGCGATCAGTAACTGACCGAGCATTCCCATGATTCCTTCGTGGGAATGCAGCTGTGGCGAGGGGATTTATCCCCGCTGGGTTGCGAAGCGACCCCAAAACGGCGGTAAGTGACCTGTCTGACACACCGAAGAGGAGCTTTAGGGCTGCTACGCAGCCCAGCGGGGATAAATCCCCTCGCCACAAAAGCCATGTACAACTCCAATTTCTGCCCCTTGCATAGACTTTTTCGCAGATAAGCTAATTCGAAAAAGTTATTTATTTCTTAATTCTTAGATCATTTAGTCTCCTCCAACGCCGACTCTCCGGCGGCCTGTTGAGGAGCTACACCATGTCTTTGAGTTTCCCCCTTCGCCTTCTCGCGGCCGCCTCCCTGGCTGCGGCGAGTCTTTTTGCCCAGGCGGCCGACCTGACCGTCGCCTACCAGACCACCGTTGACCCGGCGAAAGTCGCCCAGGCCGACGGTGCCTATGAAAAAGCCACCCAGGCGAAGATCGCCTGGCGCAAGTTCGACAATGGCGCCGACATCATCGCCGCCATCGCCTCGGGCGATGTGCAGATCGGTTACCTCGGTTCCAGCCCGCTGACCGCCGCCATCACGCGTAAGGTTCCAGTGGAAACTTTCCTCATCGCCACCCAGATCGGCGCCGCTGAAGCCTTGGTCGCCCGTGACGGCTCCGGCATCAAGACCCCGCAAGACCTGATCGGCAAGAAGATCGCCGTGCCGTTTGTCTCCACCGGCCACTACAGCCTGCTCGCCGCGCTGAAGCACTGGAACATCGACCCGTCGAAAGTCACGGTGCTCAACCTCGCCCCGCCGGCCATCATCGCCGCCTGGAAACGCGGCGACATCGACGCCACCTACGTCTGGGACCCGGCCCTCGGCGTCGCCAAGGAAAACGGCAAGGTGCTGATCACTTCGGCTGAACTGGCCCAGTTCGGCGCACCGACCTTCGACGCGTGGATCGTGCGCAAGGATTTCGCCCAGCAGCATCCCGAGATCGTCACGGCGTTCGCCAAAGTCACCCTGGATGCCTACGCCCAGTACCGCAAGGATCCGCAAGCCTGGCTGGCCGATGCCTCCAACATCGACAAGCTGGTGAAGCTCTCCGGCGCCAAGGCCAGTGATATCCCGCTGCTGTTGCAAGGCAACGTCTTCCCGCTGGCCGCAGACCAGGTGGTGAGCCTCGGCGCTCCAACCACCCAGGCGATTACCAACACTGCCGCGTTCCTCAAGGAGCAAGGCAAGGTCGAAGCAGTGCTGCCGGATTACGCGCCGTACGTCAGCGCCAAATACATCACTCGCTGATCGAAAAAGGAGACGCCGAGATGGCCTTGCTACAGCTGGAGCGCATCAGCGCACAGTACCCCGGTGCAACGAAACCGGTACTGGCGGATATTTCGTTGACCCTGGGCCCGCAGCAGTTGTTGGTCGCCCTCGGCCCATCCGGCAGCGGCAAGACGTCGCTGCTGAACCTGATTGCCGGGTTCGTCGAGCCCAGCGCCGGGCAAATCACCCTCGACGACGTGCCGGTGTCAGGCCCCGGCGCCGAACGTGGCGTGGTGTTCCAGGACGATGCGCTGTTGCCCTGGCAGGACGTGCTGGCGAACGTCGCTTTCGGCCTGGAACTGGCCGGAGTTGCCAAGGAAAAACGCGAGGCTCGCGCCCGGGAGATGCTCGCCTTGGTGGACTTGGCCGGTTTCGAAAAACGCCGCGTCTGGCAGCTGTCCGGCGGCCAGAAGCAACGCGTAGGCCTGGCCCGCGCGTTGGCAGCCGATCCGCGATTGTTGTTGATGGACGAACCTTTCGGCGCCCTGGACGCTTTCACCCGCGAGCAGATGCAGGAGCTGTTGCTGCAAGTCTGGCAACGCACCGCCAAACCAGTGTTCCTGATTACCCACGACATTGAAGAAGCCGTGTTCCTGGCAACCGATCTGATCCTGCTGGCACCCGATCCCGGGCAGATCGTCGAGCGCCTGAGCCTGGATTTCGGCCGCCGCTACGGCGCGGGTGAATCGGCCCGCTCCATCAAGTCCGATCCACGCTTCATCGAGACCCGCGAGCATGTGCTTGCCAAGGTGTTTTCCCAACGCAGCGCCACTCGACAACAGGAGCGCGCATGAGCAGTTATGAAATCCCAGCCGTGGCCGGCGATGCCGTGACCTCGCGCGCGGCAGCCCCCGTACGACGCAGCCTGGGCACACGTTGGATCAGCGGGCTGACGTTGGTCGTGTTGCTGCTGCTCTGGTGGGCGATCACCGCCAGCGGGCTGATCGAACCGCTGTTCCTGCCGCCGCCCTCCGCCGTTCTGCAAAAGGGATGGCTGCTGGCAACCAGCGGCTACATGGATTCGACACTCTGGCAACACCTGGGCGCAAGCCTCGGGCGGATTGGCCTGGGCCTGTTGTTCGCAGTGCTCACGGCGGTGCCGGTGGGCATCGCCATCGGCGCCAACCGTATCGCCCGTGGGGTGCTCGATCCGCTGATCGAGTTCTATCGACCGATTCCGCCCCTGGCCTACCTGCCGCTGATCGTGATCTGGTGCGGCATCGGCGAGCTGTCGAAAGTCCTGCTGATCTACCTGGCGATCTTCGCCCCGATCGCCATCGCCACCGCCACCGGCGTGCGCACCGTCGACCCGGCCAAATTGCGGGCCGCGCAATCCCTCGGTGCCACCCGGGCGCAACTGATCCGTCATGTGATCGTGCCCAGCGCGTTGCCGGACATTCTCACCGGTATCCGCATCGGCCTGGGCGTGGGTTGGTCGACGCTGGTCGCCGCTGAATTGATCGCGGCCACCAGCGGCCTGGGGTTCATGGTGCAGTCGGCGGCGCAGTTCCTGGTCACCGATGTGGTGGTGCTGGGAATCCTGGTGATCGCCCTGATCGCCTTCGCCATGGAAATGGGCCTGCGCGCCCTGCAACGCAAGCTGGTGCCATGGCACGGCCAGGCCCATTGATACGCAATGACCACGCCGACCATTCGGCGCCCATCCGAGAGAACCACCATGAGCCGCCCGACCATTACCCCCTTGAGCATTGCCCTCGGCGCGCAGATCAGCGGGATCGACATCAGTCATCCGCTGAGCCTGGAAGACCGGGATTTCATCGAGCAGGCGCTGCTGGAACATCAGGTGTTATTTTTCCGCGACCAGCCGATCGAACCGCCGCAACAGGCACGTTTCGCTGCGTATTTCGGTGACCTGCACATTCATCCGATCTATCCCAACGTACCGGAGCAGCCCGAAGTGCTGGTGCTCGACACCGCCGTCACCGACGTTCGCGATAATGCCGTATGGCACACTGACGTGACCTTCCTGCCGACTCCTGCCATGGGCGCCGTGCTCAGCGCCAAGCTGCTGCCGGCGTTTGGCGGCGACACGTTGTGGGCCAGTGGCATCGCTGCCTACGAAGCCTTGTCGGCGCCATTGAAAAGCCTGCTGGAAGGCCTGACGGCGACTCACGACTTCACCCGTTCGTTTCCGCTGGAGCGCTTCGGCAACTCCGCCGAGGACTTGGTGCGCTGGGAAGAAGCACGGCGGAAAAACCCACCGCTGTCCCATCCGGTGATTCGTACGCATCCGGTGAGCGGTCGTCGCTCGCTGTTCGTCAACGAAGGCTTTACCACTCGCATCAACGAGCTGTCGGAAAGCGAAAGCGAGGCGATCCTGAAACTGCTGTTTGGCCACGCCACGCGGCCGGAATTCACCGTTCGCTGGCGCTGGCAGGCCAATGACGTGGCGTTCTGGGACAACCGCGTGACCCAGCATTTCGCCGTGGACGACTACCGCCCTGCCCGGCGCGTGATGCATCGGGCGACGGTGTTGGGGGATGTGCCGTTTTTCAGGTGAGTGCCTTGCCCGAATGGTTTTCCGGGGTAACGCATATCCCCGTGGCGAGGGAGCTTGCTCCCGCTCGACTGCGCAGCAGTCGCAAAACCTGTCCCACTGCCTTTCCTGATACGCAGTGTTGAATGGGTTTGGGGCCGCTTCGCGGCCCAGCGGGAGCAAGCTCCCCTCGCCACAGGGGTGTTCGGTATTACTCAGCCGTCGAAGGCTTCTCCCACAGATTGATCCCGCCCTCCTGGGCAAAGCGGTCGATCTCGGCCAGTTCTTCGGCGCTGAAATCGAGATTGCGCAGGGCCCCGACGTTCTCGACGATCTGCTCCGGCCGGCTCGCGCCGATCAGGGCGGAGGTGACCCGTGGATCGCGCAACGTCCAGGCCAGGGCCATTTGAGCCAGGCTCTGGCCGCGACGCTGGGCGATTTCGTTGAGCGCACGGACGTGGGCGATGTTTTCCTCCGACAGATGCGACGCTTGCAACGAGCCGCCCCCCGGGCGATTCACCCGCGCATCGGCGGGAATGCCCTTGAGGTATTTGTCGGTCAGCAAGCCCTGGGCCAGCGGCGTGAAGGCGATGACGCCCGTGCCGAGTTCCTCGGTGGCGTCCAGCAGGTCTTTTTCCACCCAGCGATTGAGCAGGTTGTAGGCCGGCTGGTGGATCAGCAGTGGGACTTTCCATTCCTTGAGCAGCGCGGCCATTTCCCGGGTCTTCACGCCCGAATACGAAGAGATGCCAATGTACAAGGCCTTGCCCTGTTGCACGGCCGTGGCCAGGGCACTGGCTGTTTCCTCCAGCGGCGTGTCGGGGTCGAAACGGTGGGAATAGAAAATGTCCACGTAATCCAACCCCAGGCGCTGCAGGCTCTGGTCGAGACTGGCGAGTACGTATTTGCGTGAACCGCCACCCTGGCCATACGGGCCGGGCCACATGTCCCAGCCAGCCTTGCTGGAGATGATCAGTTCATCGCGGTACTGCTTGAAGTCTTCACGCAACAGCCGGCCGAAATTGATTTCGGCGCTGCCGTAGGGCGGGCCGTAGTTGTTGGCGAGGTCGAAGTGATTGATGCCCAGGTCAAACGCCGTGCGCAACAAGGCTCGCTGGGTATCGATCGGCGTGCTGTCGCCGAAGTTGTGCCACAAGCCGAGTGACAGGGCTGGCAGCACCAGCCCGCTGCGACCGACGCGGCGATAGGGAATGGACTCGTAGCGGTTTTGCGCAGCGGTGTAGGTCATCGAAAAGGGCTCTCTGTTCGGATGGCGGGTGGCAAAAGCTAACATTTCACAGACGCATCGGTCAGGCCGAAAGTTCGCAGATCCCTGTGAGAGCGAGCTTGCTCGCGAAGGCATCTACAAACTCAACAGTTGCGCTGGCTGACCCACCGCCTTCGCGAGCAAGCCCGCTCCCACAAGGTATTAGCGGTGCCATGGAAATCGAAAACTACATCAACGCGCCTGCGCAAACACCTCCGCCACCCAGTCCACGAACACCCGTACCCGTGGCGACATGTGTCGGTTGTGCGGATAAAGCACCGACACTGGCATGGAGGGTGGCGGCGTCGCGGCGAGCACCTCCTGGATCAGGCCCTGCCGGATCGGCTCCTCCATCCGGTAATGGGGGCACTGGATCAGGCCCATGCCGGCAATGGCCGACGCGGCGTAGATTTCCGCGCCGGACACCGACAACGTCCCCCCGATCTGCACTTCCTTCAGTTCGCCGTCGACCATGAATTCGAACGGATACAGCTTGGCGGTGGTGCGCGAGACGTAATTCACTGCCTTGTGATGCCGCAAGTCATCGAGGTTTTTCGGTTCGCCGTATTGGCGCAAGTAACCAGGGCTGGCGCAGGTGACTTGCCGAAGATTGGCGACACGCCGGCCAATCAATGACGAATCCGCCAACGTACCGGAGCGCACGACGCAATCGACGCCCTCGGCAATCAGGTCGACGAAACGATCCGCCTCACTGATGAACAGTTCTATTTCCGGATAGCGGGCCATGAACTGCGGCAACGCCGGAATCACGAAATATCGCGCCTGTGTTCCGTGCAGGTCCACCCTCAGCTTGCCTTTGGGCGCAACGCCGCGAAACGCCAGTTCGGCTTCTTCCAGCTCGGCCAGCAATTGTACGCAGCGCGGGTAATAGGCTTCGCCATCGAGGGTCGGGCGCACCTTGCGCGTGCTGCGCTCGAGCAAACGCACACCCAACCAGGCCTCGAACTGATTGAGCGTATGGGTCAGCGTGGCCCGTGGCATGTTCAAGTCTTCAGCAGCCAGGGTGAAACTGCTGCGCTCGTAGATGCGGACAAACACCCGCATGGCCTTGACCTGATCCATTGAAATCCTGCGCTCCGATTGTTGGAGATTATTGAACAGTCAAGGCAACTTTCCGGCATTTATCGGCGAGAGTAAACATGTGAATCTGCCTGCAACCCATCACTACATCCCAAGGGGATTCTCGCCATGACTGCTTCAAACTCCAAAGTTGCCATCGTGACCGGCGCCTCCCGTGGCATCGGCGCAGAGATTGCCAAGCAACTGGCCAGCGACGGCTTTGCCGTTGCCGTCAACTTTGCCAGCAGCGCCAACGAAGCCTCCAAGCTGGTGGTGCAGCTGCGTCAGGCCGGTCACCAGGCCATAGCGGTGAAAGCCGACGTGTCGGTTGCCGCCGACGTCAGCCGGATGTTCGATGAAGTCGAAGCACAACTGGGCAAGATCGATGTGTTGATCAACAACGCCGGCATCCTCCAGGTCATGCCCTTGGCGCAGCACAGCGACGAGTTGTTCGACCGTACGTTCGCCATCAACACGCGCGGTACCTTCAACACCCTGCGCGAGGCCGCGACTCGGCTGAACGATGGCGGCCGCATCGTGAATTTTTCCAGCAGTACCGTAGGGCTGAACCTGCCTGGCTATTCGGTGTACATCGCCAGCAAAGCCGCGGTGGAGTCACTGACCCAGGTGTTCGCCAAGGAACTGCGCGGTCGCCAGATCACGGTCAACGCCGTGGCGCCGGGGCCGGTCGCCACCGAACTGTTCATGCACGGCAAAAGCGAGGAGCAGGTCCAGCACTACGCGAAGATGCCGCCCCTGGAGCGCCTCGGCCAGCCGGAAGACATCGCCAGCATCGTGTCTTTCCTGGTGAGTCCGGCTGCCGGTTGGGTCAATGGGCAGATCCTGCGGGCCAATGGTGGGCTGGTCTGAGGCTTCACTCGATCAACGCACCAGATGCAAGAACTGCATGTGCCGCTCGTACTGGTCGAGGATGTCGTTGATGACCTGCTCCTTGGAATAGCCCACCAGGTCGTAATCCTGGCTGCCTTCACTCAGGTGCACTTCGGCACGGTAGTAACGCCGGTTGTTGATTTGCTTGGAGCCCATGCCACCCCGGGCGAAGGACGGTGTGAAGTAACCGCGCATCTGCACTTGGTAGATGAACGGATGCTGCTCGCCATGGCCGATTTCCAGGCTGACACTGTCGGCCGCCGGGTCGGGTTGGGTCATTACGGTCAGGCCCTTCTCGATGAACACCGCTTTCACATCTTCGATGGCCGGGCGCACCGTGCTATCCAGAAAGCGGTACACCTCATCGCGAGAAGGAAAATGCACCGCCTGGCTCAGGCGCTGGCGCCAGCCGCCAGTGCCCCGTCGCGAAGCCGAAACGGGCGCCAACGAATGCAGTTGCGCAATCTGCTTCTGGGATTCGAGGTAGAACGCCTTGTGCAGGCCCCACATCATCAGCAAGAGAATCAGTGAAAAGGGCAAGGAGGTCAGCACCACCGCTGACTTGAGCGCATCGATGCTGCCGGAAAATAGCAAGGCGCTGGTCACCAGGGCGGTCATCGCGCCCCAGAACACCCGCAGCCATTTCGGTCCGTCTTCATCCGGACTGCCGCCCTTGGCCGAAAGCGTGGACAGCACCACGGTGCCGGAGTCGGCGGAGGTGACGAAAAACACAAAGCTGATAAACACCGTGACAGCGATGACCGTCTTGCTCCACGGGTAGGTCTCCAGCAGCAAGTAAAGGCTCATCGACGGGTTATCCACCGCCGACATCCCCAAGGCGCTCATGCCATGGTTCAACACTTGGTCGAGGGCGCTGTTACCAAAGATCGACATCCACGCCAGGGTGAAACCGAGGGGAATCAACAGCACGCCAAAGACGAATTCGCGAATCGTCCGGCCACGGGAAATACGTGCGATGAACAGCCCCACGAACGGCGACCACGCAATCCACCATGCCCAATAGAACACCGTCCACCCGCCCAGCCAGTCGCTCGGCTTGTCGTAGGCGTACAGGTCAAAACTTTTCATTGGCAAGGCGCCGAGATAGTCACCGACGTTCTGGATCAACGTGTTGAGCAAATGCTGGGTCGGGCCGGCAAACAGCACGAACAACAGCAACGCGCAGGCCAGCAGCATGTTGATGTCGGACATCACCCGCACGCCTTTGTCGACGCCGGCCACCGCGACGATGATCGCCGCGCCCATCATCAGCACGATCAGGCCGACCTGGATCCACTGGGTGTGAGCGATGCCGAACAGGTAATCCAATCCGGAATTGAGGTGCAGCACACCAAACCCCATGTCCGCACCGAGGCCGAACACCGTTGCGATAATGCCGAAGCCATCCACGGCATAACCGATCGGACCGTTGATGCGCTTGCCAATCAACGGATACAACGCCGATCGCAACGCCAGGGGCAAATTGTGCCGGTAGGCGAAGTACGCCAAGGCCATGCCGACAAAGGCAAACACCCCCCAGCCGTGCAGGCCCCAGTGCAAGAAGAGAATCTGCATGGCCTGGCGCGCCGCATCGGCAGTACCGGCTTCGCCTTGGGGCGGCTGTGCCAGATGGGTCAGCGGCTCGGAAACACAAAAGAAAAACAACGTGATGCTGATCCCGGCGGCGAACAACATGCCGGCCCAGGACAAGTAGCTGAATTCGGGCTCGTCATGGTCGGCACCGAGCTTGATCTTGCCGTAGCCCGACAACGCAGTGACCACCACGAAAATCAAATAGAGGGTCATCGCCAGCAAGTAGTACCAACCGACTGTATTGGCCGCCCAGTTCTGGGCCGCCAGCAGCCAGGCGCCGGCTTGCGCGGGCATGGCGATCACCACCAGGCCGAACAGCAGGATGAAGGTCGCGGCGAAGTAAAACACCGGCGGATTCATGCGGACCAGGCCGCTGGGTGAAAGGGACGAAGTACTCATCGACGAAGCACCTCGCAAAACGAAATCGTGACGTGCGCAAACGGACTCGGCAAAGGCAAGCCTCCTGTTGTGAGCGGGCAGCAAACCAATGGTTTAACTTGAATGAACGTTCAAGTTAAACATGAATAGCTAGCTAAGGACTAATCGCAGGGCTCAACGGCACGTTTCCTACACTAGCCCATGGCTGGGTATGACGGTGCCTGGCGGGCATTCGTTCATTAACGCAGGCCCAGATTGTGGGAGCGGGCTTGCTCGCGAAGGCGTCGGCCTATCCGAAATCATCGGTACAGACAGATCGCTTTCGCGAGCAAGCCCGCTCCCACAGGTGAAGTGCAGGGCAATCCGACAATGGCGTCGCCAGATCCGCACTCGGACAGAAACATGCCGGTTGCCCCTGAATATCCACGTGCCTATAGTCCAGGCATCGCCTACAACCAGTACGGACCCATGATCAAAGAACAGCTGTCTCGCTTTCATCGTCTTGACCTGCTCGGCCACCCGACACCCCTGGAAAAACTCGACCGTCTCTCCGCCTGGCTCGGCCGGGACATCTACATCAAGCGCGACGACCTGACGCCCCTGGCCCTGGGCGGCAATAAACTGCGCAAGCTCGAATACCTGGCCGCCGACGCCATTGCCCAGGGCGCCGATACCCTCATCACCGCTGGGGCGATCCAGTCCAATCATGTACGCCAGACCGCAGCCCTGGCCGCGAAGCTGGGCCTGGGCTGTGTGGCGCTGCTGGAAAACCCGATTGGTACCGAGGACAGCAATTACCTGGGGAACGGCAATCGTCTGTTGCTGGAGCTTTTCGACGCCAAGGTCGAGCTGGTAGACAACCTGGACAACGCCGATGACCAATTGCAGGCCCTCGCTGGCCGTCTGCGCAGCAACGGCAAAAAACCGTACCTGGTGCCGATTGGTGGTTCCAATGCCTTGGGCGCGCTGGGTTATGTACGCGCCGGCCTGGAGCTGGCCGAACAGATCAAGGACACCGGCGTCGATTTCGCCGCGGTGGTACTGGCCTCGGGCAGTGCCGGCACGCACAGCGGCCTGGCGCTGGCCTTGAGCGAAAGCCTGCCTGCGCTTCCGGTCATTGGCGTAACGGTTTCGCGCAGCGAAGAGGACCAGTTTCCAAAGGTACAAGGCTTGGCCGAGCGCACCGCCGAGCTGCTTGAAGTGGCCCTCCCAGAGGCATTCAAGGTGAACCTGTGGGATGAATATTTCGCCCCCCGCTATGGCGAACCGAATGCCGGGACACTGGCAGCGGTCAAGCTGTTGGCGAGCCAGGAAGGTCTGCTGCTCGATCCCGTCTATACCGGCAAGGCCATGGCCGGCTTGCTCGATGGCATCGGCCGCGACCGTTTCGATGACGGCCCGATCATTTTCCTGCACACCGGCGGCGCGCCGGCGTTGTTCGCCTATAACGCGGCGTTCTCGGCTTAGAAGACTCAATGGAGGGCTTTTGTGGGAGCGAGCTTGCTCGCGATAGCGATAAATCAGCCGACAATTGTTTAACTGACACACCGCTATCGCGAGCAAGCTCGCTCCCACAGGTCTTCATTCCAAATTAGCATAGATGCTTGATTTAATATTATTTTCCAATCTATAAAACCCACCCTATAGTCTCGCCGCAAGCGCATTTGCCGCGAGACGTCCAGGCTGCTTTAAGGCAGGATGTGGCAATCTTTTCGGATCGCGGCTACGCCTTATCTCAGCCAAATAACGTCGTCATAAGAAAACACAGGGGCTTGTCATGAATTTTTCCGCATTACGTCGCAACCTGCTGGTGGGTTCGCTGGGCCTGGCATTGAGCGCTGGCCTGCTGGGGCAAGCGGTTGCCGGTGAGCAACTGCAAAAAATCAAGGACGCTGGTGAAATCAAGATCGGCCTGGAAGGCACTTATCCACCGTTCAGTTTCGTTGATGACAGCGGAAAACTGACCGGCTTCGAAGTGGAGTTCTCCGAAGCCCTGGCCAAGGAGCTGGGTGTGAAGGTCAAGCTGCAGACCACTCCATGGGCGGGCATTCTCGCGGCGCTGGAATCCAAGCGTCTGGACGCTGTAGTCAACCAAGTGACTATCTCCGAGGAACGTAAGAAGAAGTACGACTTCTCCGAGCCGTACACCATTTCCGGGATTCAAGCGCTGGTCCTGACCAAGAAGGCCGACGAGCTGAACATCAAGAAAGCCGCTGACCTGGACGGCAAGAAAGTTGGTGTGGGCCTGGGCACGAACTACGAACAATGGGTCAAGGCCGAAGTGCCGGGCGCCCAAGTCAAGACCTATGACGACGATCCGACCAAGTTCCAGGATCTGCGCGTCGGCCGTATCGACACCATCCTGATCGACCGCCTGGCCGCGCTGGAATACGCCAAGAAAGCCAAGGACACCACCGTTACCAGCGAAGCCTTCTCTCGCCAGGAGTCCGGTATCGCCCTGCGTAAAGGCGAGCCTGAGCTGCTGGCCGCCGTGAACAAGGCCATCGAAAAACTGCGCGCCGACGGCACGTTGAAAAAACTCTCGGAAAAATATTTCAGCGCTGACGTCACCCAATAATGGAAGCAGCTCTTCAACTCGCGCTGGACTCCGCGCCCTTCCTGCTCAAGGGCGCGTATTACACGGTCATCCTCAGCCTGGGCGGCATGTTCTTCGGCTTGTTGCTGGGGTTCGGCCTGGCGCTGATGCGCCTGTCGCGTTTCGCCCTGGTGAACTGGATCGCCCGCATCTACGTGTCGTTCTTTCGCGGCACGCCGTTGCTGGTGCAATTGTTCGTGATCTATTACGGGTTGCCGCAATTGGGCATCGAGCTGGACCCGCTGCCAGCGGCGCTGATCGGTTTCTCGCTGAACATGGCCGCCTATGCGTGTGAAATCCTGCGGGCCGCCATCAGTTCCATCGAGCGCGGCCAGTGGGAAGCGGCGGCGAGTATCGGCATGACCCGTGCGCAGACACTGCGCCGGGCCATCCTGCCACAAGCCGCGCGCACCGCCCTGCCACCGTTGGGCAACAGTTTCATTTCCCTGGTGAAGGACACCGCGCTGGCGGCGACCATCCAGGTACCGGAGCTGTTCCGCCAGGCGCAGTTAATCACCGCCCGCACCTTCGAAATCTTCACCATGTATCTTGCCGCCGCGCTGATCTATTGGGTTCTTGCCACCGTGCTTTCGCACCTGCAGAACGTACTGGAAGCCCGGGTCAATCGGCACGACCAGGAGTCCTGACCCATGATTGTCGTGGAAAAACTGACAAAGCAGTTCAAGGGTCAGGTGGTGCTCAACGGCATCGACTTGAAGATCGAAGAAGGCGAAGTGGTTGCAATCATCGGCCCCAGCGGCTCGGGCAAGACCACCTTCCTGCGTTGCCTGAACTTCCTGGAAGAACCCAGCAGCGGCCGGATCAAGGTCGGCGACATCGAGATCGACGGCAGTCGCCCGCTGAACCAGCAGCAGGGCCTGGTGCGTCGCTTGCGCCAGCAGGTGGGCTTCGTGTTCCAGAACTTCAACCTGTTCCCCCATCGCACGGCATTGGAAAACGTCACCGAAGGCCCGATCGTGGTGAAAAAGACGCCGCGCGCGGAGGCCGAGACGTTGGGTCGCACGCTATTGGCCAAGGTCGGATTGGCCGGTAAGGAAAACGCCTATCCGAGGCGCCTGTCGGGCGGTCAGCAACAACGCGTGGCGATTGCTCGCGCACTGGCAATGGAACCGGCGGTGATCCTCTTCGACGAGCCGACCTCAGCCCTGGACCCAGAACTGGTGGGCGAAGTACTGGCGACGATTCGCGGCCTGGCCGAAGAAAAGCGCACCATGGTCATCGTGACCCATGAGATGAGCTTCGCCCGGGATGTGGCCAATCGCGTGGTGTTTTTCGACAAAGGCGTAATCGTCGAACAAGGCGAAGCCAAGGCTTTGTTCGCAAACCCTAAGGAAGAGCGCACTCGACAGTTCCTCAGCAAGTTCCTCTCTGCCGGACACGGCGCGCAATAACTTACCCCTGTCGAAACTTTCATGGAATGAAAGCTTCGACAAATCCTATAAATATCTCTGCCAACTTCCAGCCCAAGCAAACTGGGTAATCACTCATGCTCGAATGAGTCGCCAAAACCAACACGATTATCGCAAAAATAAGTTACCGCCTTGACCTGACCTGCTCCCGACCCAACCACCCGGACACCTCAAAAGCCTAGGAAAAGGGCATCAAAGGCCGCGCATTAGTATCTTCGGCGCGTAGGATATTTCTGAAGACTTGCACAACTTGCTATTAAGCTCGCTGCTCTATTGACATTAAAACTACTGACCCTTTATCTAGGGGCGGACAGACCAAGCTTATCGTTCCGAAGTACCCATACAAGTTAACGACTTATTTGCCGAGCGATTGATCACGCTGAATAAGCAGGCACCCTGTTTCCACGAGAAATGGTTCGTTTAATAAAATCAAAGGAGTAACAACATGACATGTACGTCAACTATTCCTGGACTGGCCGCGCCCACCTTGGCGAACGCACAGCGCGCCGGAATCAACATTACCAGCGCCACCCATCTGGAGATCATCATTGCCGCCTACCCGGGCATGGACGTCGGCGATGTGGTCGAGCTGTATTGGGACAACTGCTATGCCGGCTCTCGCCTGCTGTCACATGAGGATACGCAGGGCAGCATCACGTTGCGGGTACCGGAGAGCTTTATCGTCAATGGGACCTCACGCATACACTATCGCGTCATGCAAATTGGCCGAGGGCCAGCGCTGTCGGCCACGCAACAGGTCCAGGTCAAGCTCGATTGCCCCGGTGGCCGACCCTCGACCTTGACCGGTGATGAAAACCAGAGCCTGGCGCCGGTGCGGATTCCTCAGACCATCCGCCGCCAGGGCGTGAACCCGAACCAGATCAAACGTGGCGTGCCGCTGACCATCGAGCCCTACCTGAACATGGCCGCCGACGACGCGATTACCGTGCGTTGGGGCGATGTGCGCATGGACCTGCCGAGAATAACGCCTGGCGAGGTGGGCCAGCCGATCCACGTCTGGGTGCCGCCGGAAATCATCATGGAAGCAGGCGAGGACCTTCGCCTGGAAGTGACCTATTGCATCATCGACCGGGTGGGCAACAATTCCCGTTGGGCGCCGCCGCGAACATTGAAGATCGGAGGCACCCATCCCTACCTGAAAAACCCGCCGAAAGACGTGCAGCCCGCACAGGGAATCAAATCCAACCTATGATTATTCCTAAAAGTTAGTTCAAAAACGGTTTATGCGCGTTTAGGGTATATAAACCGGACCACCGGACATTCTTGATTTTCGCTCGCCGCATTCATCGCGGTGTTTTCTTGAGATGTGAGGTGGGTATGGTACGGAACACAATCACCCCAGTGCAGAGCGCCAAGGCCCTGCACACAGCCACGGAGCGGCGGTGATGTCCGATTTGGCCCAGGCAAAGGTCCAGAGCGACCAGGACATCGCGCCGCTGTTATTGCCGGCACAGGTATTGCGCAACGATGCGGAGGCGATCGAGGCCGCTCATCAATTGGCACAGGTCGCGCGCCAGCAAGCCGCGCGTCGCGACCAGCAACGCAAGTTGCCTTGGTCGGAAATCGAGCAATTCACCCGTAGCGGCCTCGGCAGCATTGCCGTTCCCCGCGAATATGGCGGACCGCAAGTCTCCTCGGTCACCGTTGCCGAAGTGTTCGCAATCATCTCCGCAGCAGACCCGGCCCTCGGCCAGATTCCACAGAACCAGTTCGGCGTGCTCCAGTTGATTCTCGCGACGGGCACCGAGCGACAAAAAAAGATTCTCCTGCAGAGCCTGCTCGAAGGCTGGCGCATCGGCAATGCCGGACCGGAACGCGGCACCCGCAATACCTTGGAACTCAAGGCGCGGATCACGGCCGACGGCGACGGCTTCGTCATCAATGGCCAGAAGTTCTATTCCACCGGTGCGCTGTTCGCCCATTGGGTCGCCGTCAAGGCTTTGGATGACGAGGGTCGCCAGGTGTTGGCGTTCGTTCGACGCGGCACTCCCGGGCTGCGCATCGTCGATGACTGGTCGGGCTTCGGCCAGCGCACCACCGCCAGCGGCACGGTCCTGCTGAACAATGTGCGGGTCGACGCCGAGCTTGTGCTGGACAACTGGCGCATCAATGAAGTGCCAAACGTGCAGGGGGCGTTTTCGCAACTGATCCAGGCCGCGATCGACCTGGGCATCGCCCGGGGCGCCATCGATGACACGATCGCCTTCGTTCGTGAACGCGCCCGGCCCTGGATCGAGGCCAAGGTCGAGCGGGCCAGCGATGACTTGTACGTCATTGCCGACGTCGGCAGGCTGAAAATCGAACTTCACGCCACCGAGGCGTTGCTGCGCAAGGCTGGGCAAGTCCTTGATGAAGTCAACGCCGCGCCAATCACCGAACAGTCCGCCGCCCGCGCCTCGATAGCCGTCGCCGAAGCCAAGGTGCTGACCACCGAAATCGCCCTGCAGGCCAGCGAAAAACTCTTCGAACTGGCCGGCAGTCGCGCCACCCTCGCCGAATTCAACCTTGATCGCCACTGGCGCAACGCGCGGGTCCACACCCTGCACGACCCGGTGCGCTGGAAATACCACGCGGTCGGCGACTACCGCCTGAACGGCACCTTGCCGGCCCGACATTCCTGGATCTGACGACCCGACCTCTGGAGCAGCACATGACGCTTTCCCAACACGTCGCGGTGATTGCCAGCGATGAACAAGCCCTGATTGTCGCCAGCGACCTGGCCGAAGACTTCAAGCGCGACAGTGCCCTGCGCGACCGCGAACGGCGCCTGCCGCACCCGGAACTCGAGGCGTTCTCGCGCTCCGGCCTATGGGGCATCAGCGTGCCCAAGGCCTATGGCGGCGCGGGTGTATCCAACGTCACGCTGGCCAAGGTCGTTGCGCTGATCTCCCAAGCCGACGGCTCGCTCGGCCAGATTCCGCAAAATCATTTCTACGCATTGGAAGTGCTGCGGGTCAACGGCAGCGAAGCCCAGAAGCAGCGGCTTTACGCCGAGGTGCTGGCCGGCCAGCGGTTCGGCAATGCCCTGGCGGAGCTCGGGACCAAGACGGCCCATGACCGCATCACCCAGCTGCGCCGTGACGGCGACGGCCATCGCATCAATGGCCGCAAGTTCTACGCCACCGGGGCGATCTATGCCCAGCGCATCCCCACCTCGGTGGTGGATGAGAACGGCGTGCAGCAGTTGGCGTTCGTCCCACGCAACAGCCAAGGCCTGACGGTGATCGACGACTGGAGCGGTTTCGGCCAGCGCACCACGGGCAGCGGCTCGGTGGTCTTCGAGGATGTCCATGTTTGTGCCGAAGACATCGTGCCCTTCCAGAGCGCCTTCGAACGCCCCACCCCGGTCGGCCCGCTGGCACAGATCCTTCACGCCGCGATCGATACCGGCATCGCCCGCGCCGCCTATGAAGACGCCTTGCATTTTGTCCGCCACAAAACCCGGCCATGGATCGACGCCACCAGTGACGTCGCGACCCAGGACCCACATACCCTCAAGAGCTTCGGCCACCTGGGCATCCGCCTGCACGCCGCCGAAGCCTTGCTGGAACGCGCCGGAGAATTCCTCGATCGCGCCCAGGCTGACACGAACGCAGAAACGGTAGCAGCGGCCTCGATTGCGGTGGCGGAAGCCCGGGCGATCAGCACGGAAATCTCCCTGGCGGCTGGCAGCACACTGTTCGAACTGGCCGGCAGCCAGGCGACCGTGGCTGAGCATGGCCTCGACCGCCACTGGCGCAACGCCCGGGTGCACACCTTGCACGACCCGGTGCGCTGGAAGTACCACGCGGTCGGCAATTTCTACCTCAACGATGAAAAACCGCCGCTGCGGGGGACGATCTGATGGCGGCCGGCAAGAAAAAAATCCTCCTCAACGCGTTCAACATGAACTGCATCGGGCATATCAATCACGGCCTGTGGACCCATCCACAGGACACGTCGACCCAATACAACACCCTTGAATACTGGACCGGGCTGGCCCAGTTATTGGAACGCGGGTTGTTCGATGGCTTGTTCATTGCCGATATCGTCGGGGTCTATGACGTTTACCAGCAATCGGTGGACGTCACGCTGAAAGAGTCGATCCAACTGCCGGTCAATGACCCACTGCTGCTGGTCTCGGCGATGGCCGCCGTGACGAAACACCTCGGCTTCGGCCTTACCGCCAACTTGACCTACGAGCCGCCGTACCTGTTCGCCCGGCGCATGAGCACGCTGGATCACCTGAGCCGCGGCCGGGTTGGCTGGAATATCGTCACGGGTTATCTGGACAGCGCCGCCAAGGCCATGGGCCTCACTGCGCAAGTCGAGCACGACCGCCGCTACGACCAGGCCGATGAGTATTTGCAAGTGCTCTACAAGCTGTGGGAAGGAAGTTGGGAAGACGACGCGGTCATCAACGATCGCGAGCAGCGGATTTATGCCCAGCCAGAAAAGGTCCACAAGGTCCGGCATCAGGGCGAGTTCTATCAGGTCGAGGGCTATCACCTCTGCGAACCCTCGCCGCAGCGCACACCTGTGTTGTTCCAGGCTGGCAGCTCGGAGCGGGGCCTGCTGTTCGCCGGGCGCCACGCCGAATGCGTGTTCATCAGCGGCCAGAACAAACCGGCGACCAAGGTCCAGGTGGACAAGGTCCGGGCCAGTGCCATCGAGGCCGGGCGCAACCCCGAGGACATCAAGGTGTTCATGGGCCTGAACGTGATCGTCGGCGAGACCGAAGCGGCAGCCTGGGCCAAGCATGCCGAATACCTGGGCTACGCCAGCGCCGAGGCCGGGGTGGCGCATTTCTCCGCGTCGACGGGGATCGATTTTTCCGAGTACGAATTGGACGAACCGATCCAGTACGTGAAGAGCAACGCGATCCAATCCGCCACCAAGACCCTGCAAAACAACGACTGGACCCGCCGCAAGCTGCTGGAGCAACACGCCTTGGGCGGTCGCTATATCACCGTGGTCGGCTCGCCCGAACAGGTCGCCGATGAGCTGGAGTCCTGGATCGCCGAAACCGGCCTCGATGGCTTCAACCTGACCCGCATCGTCACGCCGCAAAGCTACGTGGACTTCATCGACCTGGTGATTCCCGAGCTGCAGCGACGTGGGTCATACAAGACCGAATACGACAGCGGCACCCTGCGGGAAAAGTTGTTTCACGCGGGGGCTCATTTGCCTGGACAACACACCGGCTCAACCTACAGACACTGACCCCCGTGGCGAGGGAGCTTGCTCCCGCTGGTGGGCGAAGCCCGCCCAAAAAAAGCTTGGGGCTACTTCGTAGCCCAGCGGGAGCAAGCTCCCTCGCCACGAAGGCGCGTGACTCAATTAATCAATGACTGGAATATCCGACATGACCAAGCACTTCCTTACCCTGCCAGTCAAAACCCTGGCCCTGGCCCTCGGCCTGTTCAGCTCGGCGCTGTTCGCCGCCGACGCCCCGCTGAAAATCGGCACCACCGCCGCCTTCGCCATTCCCTTGGAGGCAGCGGTGCAAGAAGCCGATAAACAAGGCCTGAAGGTCGAGCTGGTGGAATTCAGCGACTGGATCGCGCCCAACGTCAGCCTCGCTTCGGGCGACATCGACGTGAATTACTTCCAGCACATCCCCTTCCTGGAAAACGCCAAGGCCGCCGCCGGTTTCGACCTGGTGCCGTTCGCCCCGGGCATCATCAACAACGTCGGCCTCTACTCGAAGCAATACAAAAGCTTCGCCGAATTACCCGAGGGCGCCAGCGTCGCCATTGCCAACGACCCGATCAACAGCGGACGCGGCTTGCAGTTGCTGGCCAAGGCCGGGCTGATCACGCTCAAGCCAGGGGTCGGCTACAAGGCCACCGAAGATGACATCGTGGCCAACCCGAAAAAGCTCAAGATCCTGCAAGTCGAGGCAGTGCAACTGGTGCGCGCCTACGAAGACGCTGATCTGGTGCAGGGCTATCCGGCCTACATTCGCCTGGCGAACACCTTCGATGCGACCTCCGCGTTGCTGTTCGACGGCCTGGATCACAAGGAGTACGTCATCCAGTTCGTGATCCAGCCCAAGAGCAAGGATGATCCACGGTTGATCAAGTTCGTCGATATCTACCAGCACTCGCCCGCAGTGCGCGCAGCCTTGGACAAGGCTCACGGCAAGCTCTACCAAGCCGGCTGGGAAGGCTGAACATGAGTGCCGTCAACGCTCGACTCCGTCATGACGCCCCTGCGCCCCACATCGCCGACCAGACCGAGCTGCATCCGGAATTGAACCGTGCCCACGTGCGCTTCATCGGCCTGGGCAAGACCTACGCTGGCACCCAGGGCCCGGTGGCCGCGCTGCAAGGCATCGACCTGGCGATCCAGCGCGGCGAGGTGTTCGGCATCATCGGCCGCAGCGGCGCGGGCAAATCGTCGCTGATCCGCACTATCAACCGCCTCGAACAGCCCACCAGCGGGCGCGTGCTGATCGATCAGGTGGACATTGGAGAATTCGACGAAGATCGGCTGGTGGAGTTGCGCCGGCGCATCGGCATGATCTTCCAGCACTTCAACCTGATGTCGGCCAAGACGGTGTGGCAGAACGTCGAGCTGCCGCTCAAGGTGGCCGGCGTGCCCAAGGAACAACGCCAGCACAAGGTGTGCGAACTGTTGGAGCTGGTGGGTCTGCAAGGTAAGCACGGCGCCTATCCGGCGCAGCTTTCGGGCGGTCAAAAACAGCGTGTCGGGATTGCCCGGGCGCTGGTTCATGACCCGCAGATCCTGCTATGCGACGAGGCCACCTCGGCGCTCGATCCGGAGACGACTCAGTCGATACTCGGTTTGCTGCGTGAGATCAACCAGCGCCTGGGCCTGACCATCGTGCTGATCACCCATGAGATGGCGGTCATCCGCGAAGTCTGTGACCGGGTGGTGGTGCTCGAACAAGGACGAATCGTCGAACAAGGGCCGGTCTGGGAAGTCTTCGGCAGCCCGCAGCATGACGTCAGTCGCACGCTCTTGGCGCCGTTGCAGCACGCACTGCCCGAAGAGCTGCAAAGCCGCTTGCAACCTCATCCGGCGTCGGCGGACGCGGCCACGGTGCTGCGCCTGCGCTTCACCGGCATTGATAAGGATGAGCCGGACCTGGCTGCCTTGTTCAGCGCCCTGGGTGGACGGGTGCGACTGCTCCACGGTGGTATCGAACGAATTCAGGGCCATGGATTGGGGCAATTGCTGCTCGCGGTGAGCGGCTCGGCCTGGAGCGCCGAGGAGTTGCGTCAGCGCGCGGGCAATTGGGCACAACAGGTGGAGGTGCTGGGTCATGTGGTTTGATCGGTTATTGCAGGGTTTCATCGACACCTTCCTGATGGTCGGCGTGTCGTCATTGATCGCTTTGTTGGCGGGCATCCCGTTGGCAGTGATCCTCGTCACGAGCGGCAAGGGAGGGATTTATGAAGCGCCGGCCTTGAACAGGGCTTTGGGCGCGTTCGTGAACCTGTTCCGCTCGATACCCTTCCTGATCCTGATGGTGGCACTGATTCCCTTCACCCGCCTGATCGTCGGCACAACTTATGGCGTGTGGGCCGCCGTGGTGCCGCTGGCCATCGCCGCCACGCCGTTTTTTGCGCGTATCGCCGAAGTCAGCCTGCGGGAAGTCGACCACGGCCTGATCGAAGCAGCCCAGGCGATGGGTTGCCGGCGCTGGCACATCGTTTGGCATGTGCTGCTGCCTGAAGCGCTGCCCGGCATCGTCGGCGGCTTTACCATCACGCTGGTGACGATGATCAACTCCTCCGCCATGGCTGGCGCGATCGGCGCCGGCGGCCTCGGCGATATCGCTTACCGGTATGGTTACCAGCGTTTCGACAGCCAGATCATGCTCACGGTGATCGTATTGCTGGTGGCGTTGGTGGCGGTGATTCAATTGGGCGGGGACCGGCTGGCGCGGGGTTTGAACAAGCGCTGAAGAGCGCTTCATTTGTGTGGGCGAGCTTGCGGTATAGTCGTCGAACACTCCTATCCAAAGCCAGCGACCATGAAACACAGCGCCGACGACCTGCACACCATCACCGCCACCACACTGGGGCATTACAACACCGTGGCGGAAAGCTTTCGCGAAGGTACCCGCGATCATGATGTCAGCCAGAACATCGACGCCTTGCTGCGACACATCCAGGGACAGGCACCGTTTCATATCCTGGATTTTGGCTGCGGTCCCGGGCGCGATTTGCGCACCCTCACCGGCCTGGGCCATGTCGCGGTCGGCCTCGACGGTTCCGAAGCGTTTGCGCGCATGGCCCGTCAGGACAGCGGCTGCGAGGTCTGGCAACAGGATTTCCTGCAACTGGACCTGCCGGAGGAACGCTTCGATGGGATCTTCGCCAACGCCGTGCTGTTTCACATTCCCGTGCAGGAACTGCCCCGCGTCCTCAAGCAATTGCACGCCACGCTCAAGCCCGGCGGCGTGCTGTTCAGCTCAAATCCCCGGGGCGAAAACCAGGAAGGCTGGAACGGCCAGCGCTTCGGCGCGTATCACGACCTCGACGCCTGGCGCACGCTGCTCACGGCGGCGGGTTTTGAGGAGTTGGAGCATTACTACCGGCCAGCGGGGCTGCCGCGGGAGCAGCAGCCTTGGTTGGCGAGCGTTTGGCGTAGACCTTGAATTTCCACTGTGGCGAGGGGATTTATCCCCGCTGGGGGGCGAAGCGCCCCCAATAGCCGCTGCCTCGGTGTACCTGACTGATTGTATCGCTTGCATGGGGGCGCTTCGCACCCCAACGGGGATAAATCCCCTCGCCACAACGAACAGCGCTTGAGTCCGATTCTTTATCACCTGTCACTCTTGCTTGACCAACCACTTCTGCGTCAGCTGCTCCAAGCGCCCATCGTCCTTGATACGCCCCAAGGCATTGTCCACGCTGGCCTTGAACGCCGGGTTGCCCTTCTGGAAGGGAATCACCAGGTTCGGCGCCGGCTCCTTCTTCTCCTCGGGCTGGAAAGACTGCGCCAGGACCAGCGGACGTTGCGCCTCTTCCTTGCTCGCCAGTAATTGCGCATCCGGTTGGCTATAAGTCGCGCTGGTGTCGAAACGTTCCGCCAGTTCCGGGGTCATTGCTATGTGGTTGATGGCGACGTCGTACTTGCCGCTCTCCACACCGGACAACAGATCCGCAGCATCGGTAACGACGAAATCAGGCCGGACATCGAGTTCCGCCGCGAGCATCTCGCCCAGCTCCACTTCGAAACCGGTGAGCTTGCCCTCTTCCTTGAAATTGAACGGGGCGGTGTTGGCCTCCAGGGCGATTCGCAACTCGCCTCGGTCGTTGACGTCGTCGATCAGTTCCGCATGGGCCAGAGGGCTCAACAGGGGTAGCAGGCAGATCAGGCCAGGCAGGAAACGCATGGTCACTCCTAGGTTTCTATACAAGCGAGGCTCGTTTCAGGCTCGCTTTGCTATGGTTATTGCAGCCTTCGACAACGATTGGTCATGAAGTTGTCATGACCAGACGGATTTCATGGAAAAACTGGAGAAAAAAATGAAAAGCTTTATGTCACGTGCCGCGTTGACCGGTCTGTTGCTGGGAGCCTCGATGCTGGCAACAGCCGCAACCCCGGCACCCAAGGGCGCAGAAGTGTTCATCGTTTCCCCTGAAGACGGCGCCACCGTCAGCCAAGAGTTCAAGGTCAAATTCGGCGTCAAGGATATCGCCCTGGCCCCGGCGGGCGACATGACCAAAAACACCGGCCATCATCACCTGCTCATTGATGTGGACAAACTGCCCGCCGCAGGCGCGCCGATTCCGACCGACGCCAACCACATGCACTTCGGCAAGGCACAGACGGAAGCGACCATCAAACTGTCCCCGGGCAAGCACACCTTGCAGTTGATCCTGGGCGACAGCGGCCATATGCCGTTCGATCCATCGATCGTGTCCAAGAAGATCACGGTGAATGTGAAATAACACGAAAAATGCTGCCCCCCTGTGGGAGCGAGCTTGCTCGCGATAGCGGTAGTTCAGTCGATGGATCTTTTTCTGACGCACCGCGATCGCGAGCAAGCTCGCTCCCACAGGGTTTCAAGGTTGTGTCAGGCAAAAAAACGGGAGCCCCCTGCGGGGCTCCCGTTTTTTTATTGCAAGCCCAGCCTGATCAGAACAACACGCGGCAACGAATGGTGCCGTTGATGTGCTGCAGCTTCTCTTGCGCCAGGTCCGAGTACTCGGCATCGACGTCGATCACGACGTAGCCGACTTTCTCGTTGGTCTGCAGGAACTGACCGGAAATGTTGATACCGTTTTCGGCGAAGACCTTGTTGATCTCGCTCATCACACCCGGGATGTTCTCGTGGATGTGCAGCAGGCGGTGCTTGCCAGGGTGAGCCGGCAGGGCCACTTCCGGGAAGTTCACCGACGATACCGAGGTACCGTTGTCGCTGTACTTGACCAGTTTCTCCGCCACTTCCAGGCCGATGTTGGCCTGGGCTTCAGCGGTGGAACCGCCGATGTGCGGGGTCAGGATCACGTTATCCAGGCCACGCAGCGGGCTTTCGAAGATGTCGTCGTTGGAGCGTGGCTCCACCGGGAACACGTCGATCGCAGCGCCGATCAGGTGCTTGTCCTTGATCGCTTCGGCCAGGGCATCGAGCTTGACCACGGTGCCGCGAGCGGCGTTGATCAGGATCCCGCCTTTCTTGATGGCGCGAATTTCCTTCTCACCGATCATCCACTGGGTGGCAGCGGTTTCCGGTACGTGCAGGGTCACGATGTCGGACATGCCCAGCAACTCGTGCAGATTGTTGACCTGGGTGGCGTTGCCCAGGGGCAGCTTGGTCACGGTGTCGTAGAAGAACACCTGCATGCCAAGGCCTTCAGCCAGTACCGACAATTGGGTGCCGATCGAGCCGTAACCGACGATACCCAGCTTCTTGCCGCGGATTTCGAAGGAGTTGGCCGCGCTCTTGATCCAGCCGCCACGGTGGCAGGAAGCGTTTTTCTCAGGGATGCCGCGCAGCAGCAGGATCGCTTCGGCCAGCACCAGTTCGGCAACGGAACGGGTGTTGGAATACGGCGCATTGAACACTGCGATGCCGCGCTCGCGCGCCGCGTTGAGGTCAACCTGGTTGGTGCCGATGCAGAAGCAGCCGACCGCGACCAGTTTCTTGGCGTGGTCGAAGATCTCTTCGGTCAGTTGAGTACGGGAGCGAATACCGATGAAGTGAGCATCGGCGATCTTTTCCTTGAGCTGGGCTTCCGGCAGAGAACTGGTGATGTACTCGATGCTGGTGTAGCCCGCCGACTTGAGGACGTCGACAGCCGATTGGTGGACGCCTTCGAGAAGAAGGAACTTGATCTTGCTCTTATCGAGAGAAGTCTTGCTCATCTGCGTAAACCTGTGTCCCGGAGAAAAATGGCAGGGAATCGGACAGCGTGGGCTGGCCCGACCGGCGTGACAGCCGTCGCCGCAGAACAGCCGTTGGGCACTACGCTGCGGGGTCGGTATGCTAGCATATGCCCCCCGCAAACACCCATTCCTGCGACGTGAAGCGTTCTCAGGATGACCATGAATTGTTCGAGAGTTCTGTCGATGACCAATCCTGCCGTGATAGATGAGCTGAAGACCCTGGTTGAGCCTGGCAAGGTCCTGACCGATGCCGACTCCCTGAATGCTTACGGCAAGGATTGGACCAAGCATTACGCGCCCGCCCCGACCGCCATCGTTTTACCCAAGACCACCGAGCAAGTCCAGGCCATCGTGCGCTGGGCCAACGCGCACAAGGTCGCGCTGGTGCCATCAGGCGGGCGTACCGGGCTTTCCGCCGCCGCCGTGGCGGCAAATGGCGAAGTCGTGGTGTCATTCGACTACATGAACCAGATTCTCGACGTCAACCTGACCGACCGCACCGCCGTGTGCCAGCCGGGCGTGGTCACCGAGCAATTGCAGAACAAGGCCGAAGAGCACGGCTTGTATTACCCGGTGGACTTCGCTTCCGCCGGTTCCAGCCAGATTGGCGGCAATATCGGCACGAATGCCGGCGGAATCAAGGTCATTCGCTACGGCATGACTCGTAACTGGGTGGCGGGCATGAAGGTCGTCACCGGCAAGGGTGACGTGCTGGAACTGAACAAGGACCTGATCAAGAACGCCACCGGCTACGATCTGCGGCAATTGTTCATCGGCGCCGAAGGGACCCTCGGCTTCGTGGTCGAGGCCACCATGCGCCTGGACCGCGCCCCGAAGAACCTCACCGCCATGGTGCTCGGCACGCCGGACTTCGATTCGATCATGCCGGTATTGCATGCCTTCCAAGGCAAGCTCGACTTGACCGCCTTCGAATTTTTCTCCGACAAGGCCCTGGCCAAGGTCCTCGGTCGTGGCGATGTTCCCGCGCCGTTCGAAACCGACTGCCCGTTCTACGCTCTGCTGGAATTCGAAGCCACCACCGAAGAAGTCGCCAACCATGCCCTGGAAACCTTCGAACACTGCGTCGAGCAGGGCTGGGTGCTGGACGGTGTGATGAGCCAGAGCGAAACCCAGCTGCAGAACCTGTGGAAGCTGCGCGAGTACATCTCCGAAACCATCTCGCACTGGACGCCGTACAAGAACGACATTTCGGTGACCGTTTCAAAAGTCCCAGGCTTCCTGCGGGAAATCGACGCGATCGTCGGCGAACACTATCCAGATTTCGAAATTGTCTGGTTCGGCCATATCGGCGACGGCAACCTGCACCTGAACATCCTCAAGCCGGAAAACCTGAGCAAGGATGAATTCTTCGCCAAGTGCGCGACCGTGAACAAATGGGTCTTCGAAACCGTCGAGAAATACAACGGTTCGATTTCCGCCGAGCATGGCGTGGGCATGACCAAGCGCGACTACCTGACCTATAGTCGTTCGCCAGTAGAGATTGAATACATGAAAGCCGTGAAGGCGGTGTTCGACCCGAACGGCATCATGAACCCAGGCAAGATTTTCGCAGTTTGACCAATAAACACCTGAAATCGAAAAGGCAGGAGTCGGTAAATGAGCTATCAGCACCAGTATGTCGACGGTACGCGCATTCATTTCCCGGTGGGAAAAGTAGTCTGCATCGGGCGTAACTACGCCGAACATGCAAAGGAACTGGATAACCCGGTGCCCACCGAACCCTTGCTGTTCATCAAGCCAGGCAGTTGCGTGGTGCCGCTGGAGGGTGGCTTCAGCATCCCGGCCGACCGCGGCGCGGTGCACTACGAGGCGGAAATCGCAGTGCTGATCGGCAAGCCGTTGTCCACCCGGCCCAGCGCTGAAGAAGTGCTGGACGCCATCTCCGGCTTCGCCCCGGCCTTGGACCTGACCCTGCGGGACAAGCAGGCCGAGCTCAAGGCCAAGGGCTTGCCGTGGGAAGTCGCCAAGTCTTTCGACGGTGCGGCGGTGATCGCCCCGTTTGTTTCGAAGGATACCTTTGCCGACCTGGCGGACATCCCGGTTCGCCTGACCATCAATGGTGAAGTGCGCCAGGACGGCAACAGCAACCTGATGCTCAACCCCATCGTGCCGATGATCCAATACATGGCCGGTTGCTTCTCGCTGCAGGCCGGCGACGTGATTCTCACCGGCACCCCGGCGGGCGTCGGGCCGCTGAATGCAGGGGACGAACTGGTCCTGGAATTGCCAGGGGCAAGCCGCTTCGAGAGCAGCGTTCGCTAACGGCCAACCTGTACCATCACTCCTGTGGGAGCGAGCTTGCTCGCGATAGCGGTCTATCCGACACTTTAATGTTGGCTGACACACCGCTATCGCGAGCAAGCTCGCTCCCACATGGGGATAGGTGAAGGCCTGCTCTACCATTTACCGTTTTTTTCACATGCCATCCGGATAATTCCGGGGACTGCGGCATCTGAGCCTGCCAATCCCTCGTGCGAATTTCTGGAACGCATCCCCGATGGCCAAGACCCAAACCCTGCTCACTTCCGCCCGACGCGCTCGCTTTGGCTTGCCTTGGTATGCCTGGCTGTTGCTGGGAGCCGTCGCTGCCTACGGGCTGGCATTCGCAATGCATTGGGATGACCGAGGCCTGCTTTGGGTATCCGAACGCTTCGAAAGCCCGGCCCAGCGCCAGGAAAGTGTCTGGCTACCGGATTACCGCGCCGTGATCGACGCCAAGCCCCTGCCTGGCATGGAAAAAGACGAAGCCTCGGACGTGACCTACAACCCGCAGACCAAAACGCTGTTTGCGGTCATGGGCAAGAACCCGTTCCTGGCGGAACTGAGCCTGCAGGGCGACGTGCTGCGCAAAATGCCTTTGGTGGGCTGGAGTAATCCCGAAGGCGTGGCCTACATGGAAGACGGCCTGCTGGCCATCACGGATGAGCGAAAGCATACCCTGTCGATCGTGCAGGTCGATGCCCATACGCAAGCGCTGAATCGCAAGGACTTTCCTGAATACGATCTTGGCCCGTCCAAGAATCAGAACAAAGGGTTCGAGGCAGTCGTCTGGGATCCGCGTAACCAGCAACTGGTGCTGGGTGAAGAGCGACCACCCGCCCTGTTCACCTGGAAAAGCGATGGCAGCCAATCGCTCAAGGGCGACAAGCAGATCCATGTGAGCAACGAGCTGGATTTGCGCAACCTCTCGGCCCTGGCGATCGATCCTCGCACCGGCCATATGCTGGTATTGTCCGCCGACTCCCATCTGCTGCTGGAACTGGACGAAAAAGGTGATCAGGTCAGTTTCATGACGCTGCTGGGCGGCTTCAACGGCCTGAATGACACGATCCCGCGCGCCGAAGGTGTCACTGTCGATGAAGCAGGCAATATCTACTTGGTCAGCGAACCCAACCTGTTCTATCGTTTTGAAAAAACACGCTGATCGCGCGAACTCTGTAGGATAAATCGTCCTTCGCTGTAGGGTGTGGCACACAGCCATTAAGCTTCAGTTCAGGCAGTCGTGGTATTTCCAACCACCTGTTCTTATCCGAGCCCACACCACATGCGTCGACTCGCCCGCCCCAAGCCCCTTATTTTTGTGCTCTTGACGTTCGTGCTGGTTCTACTGATCACCGCAGGACAGTACCTGCGCCTGTTCGAGCGCGCCTGGTTCAACATCAATACCCTGTGGCATACCGGTAGCGAGCAGGCCATTGCCTTGGATAAATATCAGACCACGGTGCAAGCCCAGGTCATCGAAGGACTCGACGATGATGTGTCGGCGCTGACGTACGATCCGATCCGCAAGAGCTTGTTCACCGTGACCAATCAGAATGCCGAACTGATCGAGTTGTCGCTGGACGGCAAGGTCCTGCGGCGCATCGCCCTGATCGGCTTCGGCGACCCGGAAGCGGTGGAATTCATCAGTGAGAACATCTACGTCATCACTGATGAACGCCAGCAACGACTGATCAAGATTCATCTGGAAGAAGACACCCGGTTCCTCGACGCGGCCGACGCCGAGCAAATCACGCTTGGCGTACACATGAACGGCAACAAAGGTTTCGAAGGGTTGGCCTATGACTCGATCGGCAAGCGCCTGTTCGTTGCCAAGGAGCGCGACCCGATGCTGATTTATGAAGTACACGGTTTTCCCCACCACAACCCGGAAAAATCCTACGCAGTTCATGTGATCAACAACCCCAAGCGCGACGCCGGATTGTTTGTCCGCGATCTCTCAAGCCTGCAATACGACGAACGCAGCGGCCATTTGCTGGCCCTGTCCGATGAGTCGCGGTTGATCATCGAGCTGGATATCGACGGACGACCGCTGAGTACGCTGTCGTTGAACAAGGGTCGCCATGGACTGGAAAAAACCATACCGCAGGCCGAAGGCCTGGCCATGGACGACGATGGCAACCTGTACGTGGTGAGCGAACCGAATCTGTTCTATGTGTTCAAGAAGCCGCAGCCTTGATGCACCACAAAACCTAATGTGAGAAAACCAATGTGGGAGCGCGCTTGCTCGCGATGGCAGTGTGTCAGCCAACAGCAGTGTGTCGGATAGACTGCCATCGCGAGCAAGCTCGCTCCCACAGGGTTCGGTGCTGAATCAGCCCGGCGTTTACTCAGCCCGCAGGGTCTTCACCCCTTCAGCAGTCCCCAACAACAGCACATCCGCCGGACGGGCAGCGAACAGGCCATTGGTGACCACACCGACGATGGCATTGATCTGGCTTTCCAGTTCCACGGGATTGGTGATCTGCAGGTTGTGCACATCGAGGATGATGTTACCGTTGTCGGTCAACACGCCCTCGCGATACACCGGGTCGCCGCCCAGCTTCACCAACTGGCGCGCCACGTGGCTGCGAGCCATCGGGATGACCTCCACCGGCAGCGGGAACGCGCCGAGCACCGGCACCAGCTTGCTGGCATCGGCGATGCAGATGAACGTCTTGGCGACGGCCGCGACGATTTTCTCACGGGTCAATGCCGCGCCGCCGCCCTTGATCAAGTTCAGGTGCGCATCGCTTTCGTCGGCGCCATCGATGTAGAACTCCAGGTCGCTCACGGTGTTGAGCTCGTACACCGGGATACCGTGGCCCTTGAGGCGTGCGGCGGTGGCTTCGGAGCTGGCGACCGCGCCATCGAACGCACCCTTGTGCTGCGCGAGCGCGTCGATGAAGCAATTGGCGGTAGAGCCGGTGCCCACCCCGACGATGCTCTTGTCATCCAGTTTCGGGAGGATGAGGTCGACAGCGGCCTGGGCCACGGCCTGTTTGAGTTGATCCTGGGTCATGCGGGCTCCGAAGGTGCCGAGAGGGAACGAAAGGCCGGCATTATAGGCGTCGAAAAGGCCCTGGTCATTGCCTGATTGGTACCGATCCCGCCGAGGCCGCAGGAGCTGTGTAGGAGCTGACGAGTGCAACGAGGCTGCGATCTTGTCCCAGACAGTTGAGTCGAGAGCGAAAGATCAAGATCAAGATCAAAAGATCGCAGGCTTCGCCAGCTCCTACAGAGCCCAGCGGGAGCAGGCTCCCTCGCCACGGGGGCTTCTGCGCCCAAAGTGCCTTAATTCGTGTGGTCGCCCGGCCAAAAGCCGGGTTAGACTCCTTGGCCCTGCCCAACCCGCTCAGTGATGCTTCCGATGCTTGAACAGTACGTCAAAAAGATCCTCACCTCGCGCGTTTACGACGTTGCCGTGGAAACCCCGCTGCAGACCGCTCGCCAGCTCTCCGAGCGGCTGGGCAACGAGGTCTGGCTCAAGCGCGAAGACTTGCAACCGGTGTTCTCGTTCAAGATTCGCGGGGCCTACAACAAGCTGACCCAGCTCAGCGACGAAGAGCGCGCCCGCGGCGTGGTCACGGCGTCGGCGGGCAACCATGCCCAGGGCCTGGCGCTGGCCGCCAAGGTGCTGGGGGTGAAAGCCACCATCGTCATGCCCAAGACCACGCCGGAAATCAAGGTCGAAGGCGTGCGCTCCCGTGGCGGCAAAGTGGTGCTGCATGGCGACTCGTTCCCTGAAGCCCTGGCCTATTCGCTAAAGCTGGTGGACGAAAAGGGCTACGTCTACATCCACCCATACGACGATCCTCACACCATTGCCGGGCAGGGCACGGTGGCGATGGAAATCCTGCGCCAGCACCCGGGGCGCCTCGATGCGATTTTCGTCCCGGTGGGCGGTGGCGGGCTGATCGCAGGGATCGCGGCCTATGTGAAATACCTGCGTCCGGAGATCAAGATCATCGGCGTCGAGCCCGACGATTCCAACTGCCTGCAAGCGGCCATGGCCGCTGGCGAGCGCGTGGTCCTGCCCACCGTGGGCCTGTTCGCCGATGGCGTGGCCGTGGCGCAGATCGGCCAGCACACCTTTGATATCTGCAAACACTACGTGGATGAGGTCATCACCGTCAGCACTGACGAGATCTGCGCTGCGATCAAGGATATCTACGACGATACCCGCTCGATTACCGAACCTGCCGGCGCCCTGGGCGTTGCCGGGATCAAGAAATACGTCGAGACGCGCAGCATCAGCGGCCAGACCCTGGTGGCCATCGACTCCGGCGCCAACGTCAACTTCGACCGCCTGCGCCACGTGGCCGAGCGCGCCGAACTGGGTGAAGGCCGCGAAGCGATCATCGCCGTGACCATTCCCGAGAAGCCAGGCAGCTTCAAGGCTTTCTGCGAGGCCATCGGCAAACGCCAGATCACCGAATTCAACTACCGCTACAACACTGGCAGCGAAGCGCACATCTTCGTTGGCGTGCAGACGCACCCGGAAAACGACCCACGCAGCAAGCTGATCGCCAGCCTGACCGAGCAGGGCTTCCCGGTGCTGGACCTGACCGACAACGAACTGGCCAAGCTGCACATTCGCCACATGGTCGGTGGCCACGCGGCTCACGTCATTGACGAAGTGGTCCTGCGTTTCGAATTCCCGGAGCGTCCGGGGGCACTGTTCAACTTCCTCAACAAGCTGGGCGGTCGTTGGAATATCTCGATGTTCCACTACCGCAACCATGGCGCGGCGGATGGCCGTGTCGTCGCCGGGCTGCAAGTACCCCATGATGAACGCCACCTCGTGCCGGCCGCCCTGGAAGAAATCGGTTATCCGTACTGGGATGAGAGCGACAATCCGGCCTATCAGCTGTTTCTTGGTTGAGAGGCTACGCTCAAGGACATCGGCTCAAGGAAAAACCCATGGAAACTCTGCTGACCTTGAAAGTGCTGCACGTCGCAGCCACGGTCGTTCTGCTGGCTTGCGGTGTGAGCCTGGCCGTCCTGGCCTGGCGCAAGCGCAGCGAGGGGCCGACCTGCACGCTGCGGCGCCCATGGCTGTTCGCCTGGGGCGTGATGCTGCTCTGCATGCTGAGCATGCCGTTTACCGGCTGGTGGCTCGTCCATCTGGTGGGCTGGCCGCTGGGCCAAACCTGGCTGCTGGGCTCCAGCGTTATCTATACCGTGGCGGCGCTCAGCGTTTTCTGGCTGTTGGCACGGCTCAATCATCAGCGAACGGCCAGCGGCGGTGGCGGCAAATTCACCTGGGTGCTGGCGATCATCAGTGGGATCGGTTTCCTGTCCATTGCCGCCTTGATGGGCGCCAAGCCGATCTAAGCGACAAGGATCGCCATGAAGATTTTGCTGGTGGGTGGCGGCGGCTTTATCGGCGGCAATCTGCTGCGAGCGCTGCACGGCGCCGGCCATTCGATCATCGCAACAAGCCGCCAGGCACGAGCATCGAGCTGGCCCGGAGTCGAATGGCTGGCGCTGGATCTCGGCTTGCTGGCGAGCGATCCCGGGCATTTTTCGTTCCCCGACGACGTCGACTTGCTGATCAACGCTGCCGGCCTGTTGAGCGTTGATACTCAAGCGCTGAGCCTGGTCCAGGATCACGGCGCCCGAGCGCTGTTCGACCAGGCCGCACGCCGGGGCGTACCGGTCCTGCAGATCTCCGCGCTGGGAGCGAGTGCCCAATCCGACGTGCCCTTTCTGAACAGCAAAGGCATGGCCGACGAATACTTGTCCGGCTTGAACAATGTTTCCGTTGTGCTGCGACCGTCGTTGGTGCTGGGACCGGGCGGCGCAAGCAGCGGTTGGCTGGCAGGACTTTCGCCTTGGCCGGTGATCCCCTTGCTGGATCTGAAAGCCCGTATTCAACCCGTGCACATCGATGACCTGGCCGGCGCAGTCCTCGCCCTCCTGCGGCACTGGCCAACCGAGTCGGTGGTGCTGCCATTGGTGGGGCCAGAGCCGATGACCCTGGCGCAGCTTATCGACCGTTTGCGAGCCGCCCAAGGTTGGCCGCCAGCGCGCTACCTGCGAGCGCCGACCTTGTTGACCGAAGTGGGCAGCCGGATGGGGGATCGGTTCGGCTGGCGCGCCCTGAACCGGCAAAGCGTGGCGCTGGCGCAACGGGACAACCTGGCTGACCCTGCGGTACTCGCTTCAGTCTGCGGCTATCGCGCCGCCCCGGTGCAAACCTGCCTGCATGAATGGCCGACGATCGCCCAAAGCAGCCTTCGGGCTATTCGTCCATTGATGTTCGCCGTACTGGCACTTATCTGGCTGGGAACCGCCGCGGTGTGCCTCGGCCCCGGCTACGACTGGGGCTTGCGCATCCTGGCCGAAGCCGGCGTCTACGGCACCTGGGCGAAGCTTGCGGTGGTCAGCGGCGCGCTGTGCGACGGTGCGCTGGGCGTGGGCATGTTGCTCCAGCGTTGGCGACGCCAGGCATTGCGGCTGCAGTTGGGATTGATGCTCGGCTACACGCTGTGCATCAGCTTTATCCTGCCGCACTATTGGTTCGACCCTTATGCGGCTGTCGCCAAGAACCTGGTGTTGATAGTCGCGACTTTATGGCTGCTTTGGACCGAACCCCGCCAATGAGCATTTACCTGCTACTGAAAACCCTGCACATCCTGTCTTCGACCGTCCTGTTCGGCCTGGGCGCCGGGTCTGCCTACTACGCGCTTCGGGCCTGGCGCAGCGGCAAGCTTGAAGTCATTGCCGTCACCTTCAGGCATCTGGTCTTCGCCGATTGGGCGTTCACCGCCACGACCGCCGTGTTCCAGCCACTGAGCGGCCTGGCCCTGGTGCACATCGCCGGCTGGCCATTGCAGCAGAGCTGGTTGATGTGGAGCATCGGCCTTTATTGCCTGGCGGGCGCCTGTTGGCTGCCGGTGGTCTGGTTGCAGATCCGCGTACACAAAATGGCCGAGCACGCCTTGCGGGACGGCACGCCCATGCCGATCAAAGCCGCCACTTACATGCGCTGGTGGTTTGCGCTGGGCTGGCCAGCGTTCCTGGCATTCATGGCGATTTTCTATTTGATGGTGGCCAAGCCCGCTTGAGGCCAGCCCACCTGACGATCTACGGTGGGCGCCGAAGCACTCAGTCCCGCAGGCTGATCACCGGCCAACCCCGCTTCTCGGCCTCGGCCCGCAGGTTCGGATCCGGATCCACCGCCACCGGATGCGTCACCGCTTCCAATAGCGGCAAGTCATTCATCGAGTCGCTATAGAAGTAGCTGTCCTCCAGCGAATAGCCGGTCTCCTCCAGCCAACGGTTCAGTCGGGTCACCTTGCCTTCGCGGAAACACGGGATATCGGTGCTGCGTCCGCTGTAGCGCCCGTCGATCATTTCGCATTCGGTGGCGATCAGGGTCTCGACCCCCAGGCGTTCAGCAATCGGGGCGGTGACGAAGCGGTTGGTGGCGGTGATGATCACCAGTTTATCGCCAGCGTCGCGGTGCTTTTTCAACAGTTCGATGGCTTGGGGCAACACGATCGGCTCGATGCAGTCGCGCATGTAGTCAAGATGCCACTGCGCCAGTACTTCCATCTCGGTGCGGCCGAGGATTTCCAGGCAGAAGTTCAGGTATTCGGCATTGTCGAGCTTGCCGGCCAGGTAGTCCTGGTAGAACGCGTCGTTGCGCGCCTTGTATGTAACAGCGTCGAGGAACCCGCGCTCACACAGGTAATCGCCCCAGGCGTGGTCGCTGTCGCCGCCCAACAGCGTATTGTCCAAGTCGAATAAAGCCAGCCGCATTGCAGTTACTCGCTGAAAATTCTGAAGAAAGGCGTCCAGAATACGGACTTTTCACAAGAGTGCACATAAGCTAGGGACGCTCGTTGCTGCTTTCACAACCTTTGTGGAACAATGCGGCGACATGCGTTTGCGAGGTTGTTGCCGTGATCGATCCCGATGGTTTCCGTCCCAATGTGGGGATCATTCTTACGAATGATGCTGGGCAGGTGCTATGGGCACGCCGTATCAATCAAGACGCCTGGCAGTTTCCCCAGGGTGGGATCAATCCCCAGGAGACGCCGGAAGAGGCCTTGTACCGCGAATTGAATGAAGAAGTCGGGCTGGAGCGAGAGGATGTTGAGATACTCGCCTGCACCCGAGGCTGGTTGCGCTATCGTTTGCCGCAACGCCTGGTCAGGACGCACAGCCAGCCGCTGTGCATCGGCCAGAAGCAGAAATGGTTTCTCCTGCGCCTGATCTCCAACGAGCAGCGGGTGCGGATGGATTTGACCGGTAAACCGGAGTTCGATGGCTGGCGCTGGGTCAGCTATTGGTATCCGTTGGGCCAGGTGGTGACATTCAAGCGCGAGGTGTATCGACGCGCCCTTAAAGAGCTTGCCCCGCGCCTGCTGACGCGCGACTGACGACGGAGTTCGACCCCGAGCCATGCTCAATACGCTGCGCAAGATCGTCCAGGAAGTTAACTCCGCCAAGGATCTCAAGGCGGCGTTGGGGATTATTGTGTTGCGCGTCAAAGAGGCCATGGGCAGCCAGGTCTGCTCGGTCTACCTGCTTGATCCCGAGACCAACCGTTTCGTGCTGATGGCCACCGAGGGCTTGAACAAGCGCTCCATCGGCAAAGTCAGCATGGCCCCCAATGAAGGCCTGGTCGGTCTGGTCGGCACGCGCGAAGAACCCCTGAACCTCGAAAACGCCGCGGATCACCCGCGCTACCGCTACTTTGCCGAAACGGGCGAAGAGCGCTACGCCTCGTTCCTTGGCGCACCGATCATCCACCACCGCCGCGTCGTCGGCGTGTTGGTCATCCAGCAAAAAGAGCGCCGCCAGTTCGACGAAGGTGAAGAAGCCTTCCTCGTGACCATGAGCGCGCAACTGGCCGGGGTTATCGCCCACGCCGAGGCCACTGGCTCGATCAGCGGCCTGGGTCGACAGGGCAAGGGCATCCAGGAAGCCAAGTTCGTCGGCGTGCCGGGTTCACCGGGCGCGGCGGTGGGCACGGCGGTGGTCATGTTGCCGCCCGCCGACCTCGACGTGGTGCCGGACAAGGCCATCAGCGACATCGACGCCGAGCTGGGGTTGTTCAAGACCGCCATCGAAGGCGTGCGGGCCGACATGCGCGCCTTGTCGGCCAAGCTGGCGACGCAGTTGCGCCCTGAAGAGCGTGCACTGTTCGACGTCTACCTGATGATGCTCGACGATGCCTCCCTGGGCAGCGAAGTCACCACGGTCATCAAGACCGGCCAATGGGCCCAGGGCGCGCTGCGCCAGGTAGTGACCGACCACGTCAACCGTTTCGAATTGATGGACGACGCCTACCTGCGCGAGCGCGCCTCAGACGTCAAGGACCTTGGTCGCCGGCTGCTGGCCTACTTGCAGCAAGAGCGCCAGCAGACCCTGGTCTACCCCGACAACACCATCCTGGTCAGTGAAGAGCTGACCCCGGCCATGCTCGGCGAAGTCCCCGAAGGCAAGCTGGCGGGGCTGGTCTCGGTATTGGGCTCGGGCAACTCCCACGTGGCGATCCTGGCCCGGGCCATGGGCATCCCGACGGTGATGGGCCTGGTGGACCTGCCGTACTCGAAGGTCGACGGCATCCAGATGATCGTCGATGGCTACCATGGCGAGGTCTACACCAACCCCAGCGATGTGCTGCGCAAGCAGTTCGCCGATGTGGTGGAGGAAGAAAAGCAACTGTCCCTGGGCCTCGATGCGCTGCGGGACCTGCCGTGCGTGACCCTCGACGGCCACCGCATGCCGCTGTGGGTCAACACCGGCCTGCTGGCCGACGTGGCCCGGGCGCAGAAGCGTGGCGCCGAAGGCGTAGGCCTTTACCGCACCGAAGTGCCATTCATGATCAACCAGCGCTTCCCCAGCGAAAAGGAACAGCTGGCGATCTACCGCGAGCAACTGGCCGCGTTCCATCCGCAACCGGTCACCATGCGCAGCCTGGACATCGGCGGCGACAAGTCCCTGTCCTATTTCCCGATCAAGGAAGACAACCCCTTCCTTGGCTGGCGCGGCATTCGCGTGACGCTCGACCATCCGGAGATCTTCCTGGTCCAGGCCCGCGCCATGCTCAAGGCCAGCGAAGGCTTGAATAACCTGCGCATCCTGTTGCCGATGATTTCCGGCACCCATGAACTGGAAGAAGCCCTGCACCTGATCCACCGGGCCTGGGGCGAAGTGCGCGATGAAGGCACCGACGTGCCGATGCCGCCAGTCGGGGTGATGATCGAAATTCCGGCAGCGGTGTACCAGACCAAGGAACTGGCGCGGCAGGTGGACTTCCTCTCGGTAGGGTCCAACGACCTGACCCAGTACTTGCTCGCCGTGGACCGCAACAATCCACGGGTGGCCGACCTCTACGATTACCTCCACCCGGCGGTGCTGCAAGCCTTGCAGACCGTGGTGCGCGACGCCCATGCCGAAGGCAAGCCGGTGAGCATCTGCGGCGAAATGGCCGGTGACCCGGCGGCGGCGGTGCTGCTCATGGCGATGGGTTTCGACAGCCTGTCGATGAACGCCACCAACCTGCCGAAAGTGAAATGGATGCTGCGCCAGATCAACCTCAGCAAGGCCCAGGAACTGCTGGCGGAGCTGATGACCATCGACAATCCGCAGGTGATTCATAGTTCCTTGCAGTTGGCGCTGAAGAACCTTGGGCTGGCGCGGATGATCAATCCGGCGTCGAGCAAGACGCTCTAAATCCTGCGGCGAGCATTTGTGGCGAGGGAGCTTGCTCCCGCTGGCGGGCGAAGCCCGCCCAAAAGCTTTGGGGCTACTTCGTAGCCCAGCGGGAGCAAGCTCCCTCGCCACGGGATATCGTCGGCATTAAACGAGCAGCTCCACCTCCCCCAAATGCCCCCCATGGGGCCCGAAACTGCGCTCGACCATCTGCCGCGTCCCATCGGCATGGACGATCAGCGCCGTACTCGCCCGCGTTCCGTAGGCCGGGCTGGCAATAAACACACTCGACAGCAGCATCTCCGTCGCCAACCCCACCCCCGTGTCCGGCAGTTCAGCCACTGGCGCAGGTTGCGGGTCGTTCAACAGCGCCAGCAAGGCCTGGGGCTGCGGATCGTCCAGCACTTCGCTCAATGCCGTTCGAGCCTTGAGCAACTTTGGCCAGGGCGTGTTCAGCCCGGCGTTGGACACGCCGTAGACCCCTTCGGCCAACTGTTGCGGCCGGGTATCGCGGGCGTTGTAGTGCCAAAGCTCCGTACCGTCGCCAAGCAGCAGGTTAAAACCACCGTACTCGCCGGCACGTGGCACCACTTCGCTTAGGTAATCAGTAATCGACAGAGTCCCGGCCAGGAACCGCGCCACCAGCTCGCCGCGGGACTTGAAGGCCGGCAACTGGCCCGGGTCGCGGATGTTTGTCAGGGCCGCAAAGCGACCGTCGTCGCCCACACCAAGCCAGGTGCCGCCAGCCTCCAGGTCACGACCGGCGTGGACATGGGGCGCGTCAGGCCACTGGGCCAGGGGCAAGGTCGGCCGGGCGTAGAACTCGTCGCGGTTGGCCGCCACGATCAGCGGCTGGGCGTGGCCAGGGCGCCAGGCAAATACGATCAGGCACATCAGGTTGTCCTGTTGAGAATGAAGCTGAACAACACTGCTTTTGTGGCGAGGAAGCTTGCTCCCGCTGGGCTACGAAGTAGCCCCAAAACCTTCTTGGGCGGGCTTCGCCCACCAGCGGGAGCAAGCTCCCTCGCCACAAAGGCTATTCGTCGCATCCCCACCACTCTACCCATACATCACTGACGCATCCATCGCCTTCAGTAGAGGCCAAGCCCCTCGATCCGTTACCATGCCGCTCTTATTTGCGATGGTCGAGGCGACGCTGGTGGAATTTTTGCTCTATCTGCTGCTCGGCGCCTGCGCCGGCGTGCTGGCCGGGCTGTTCGGCGTGGGGGGCGGAATGATCATCGTCCCGGTGCTGGTGTTCAGTTTCACCTTGCAGGGTTTCGATCCGCAGGTGTTGACGCACCTGGCCGTCGGTACCTCCCTGGCGTCGATCATCTTCACGTCGGTCAACGCCGTGCGCGAACATCATCGCAAAGGCGCGGTGCGCTGGCTGATCTTCGCCTGGATGACCGTCGGGATCCTGATCGGCGCCGGTTTCGGCGCGCTTACCGCCGAAGCCATTTCCGGCCCGCACCTGCAAAAAATCATCGGTGTGTTCGCCATGCTCGTCGCTGCGCAACTGGCCCTGGACTTCAAGCCCAAGGCCAGCCGCACGGTACCGGGCAAGGTAGGCTTGTCCCTGGCCGGAACGGTGGTCGGCTGGGCCTCGGCGATTTTCGGCATCGGCGGCGGTTCGCTGACCGTGCCATTCCTGACCTGGCGCAGCGTACCAATGCAACAAGCGGTGGCGACTTCCTCGGCCTGCGGGCTGCCGATCGCCCTGGTCAGTGCGCTAAGTTTCATGATTCTGGGGTGGCACGATCCGCTGTTACCGCCCCATAGTCTCGGTTTTGTGTATCTGCCTGCCCTGCTGGGGATCGCCCTGACGAGCATGGTCTTCGCCCGCGTCGGCGCGCGGCTGGCCCATCGCCTGTCACCGCGCTTGCTCAAACGGTTGTTCGCCGCTTTGCTGTTCAGCGTGGGCTTGAGTTTCCTGCTCTGACGCAATCCTGGCTTAATCCCGAGGTGACAGCGTCGCCCGGGTATTTTTGACGTTTACGAGGAATATCAATGCTGCCTTACCCGCAGATCGATCCGGTGGCCCTGGCCATCGGCCCGCTGAAAATCCACTGGTACGGCCTGATGTACCTGATCGGCATCGGCGGTGCCTGGCTGCTGGCGTCGCGCCGGCTCAACCGCTTCGACCCGACCTGGAACAAGGAAAAGCTCTCCGACCTGGTGTTCTGGCTGTCCATGGGCGTGATCGTCGGCGGACGCCTGGGCTATGTGCTGTTCTACGACCTGAGCGCCTACCTGGCCAACCCGACGCTGATTTTCGAAGTCTGGAAGGGCGGCATGTCGTTCCACGGCGGGTTCATCGGCGTGATGCTGGCGGCGTTGTGGTTCGGCAAGCGCAACAACAAGTCGTTTTTCGAACTGATGGACTTCGTCGCGCCGATGGTGCCGATCGGCCTGGGCGCCGGGCGCATCGGCAACTTCATCAATGCCGAATTGTGGGGCAAGCCGACCGACGTGCCGTGGGCGATGATCTTCCCACCCTTCAGCGACCCGGCGCAGTTGCCGCGCCACCCGTCGCAGCTCTATCAATTCGCCCTCGAAGGCGTGGCACTCTTCCTGATTCTCTGGCTGTTCTCGCGCAAGCCGCGGCCAACCATGGCGGTGTCGGGGATGTTCGCCCTGTTCTATGGCATCTTCCGCTTCATCGTCGAATTCGTCCGCGTCCCGGATGCCCAGCTCGGCTATCTGGCGTGGAACTGGCTGACCATGGGCCAGGTGCTGTGCCTGCCGATGATCATCGGTGGCCTCGCGCTGATCTGGCTGGCCTATCGTCGCGCGCCGGCTGCCGCCGCCAAAGTTTAAATTCGAACCCCGGGGCGCTGGCCCCGGGTTCAAGGACACAGGTAACCCATGAAGCAATATCTCGATCTGGTGGCCCACGTCATCAAGAACGGCACCAAGCAAGCCAACCGCACCGGCGTGAACACCATCAGCTTCCCCGGCGCCATGCTGCGCTATGACTTGAAGGAAGGCTTTCCCGCCATCACCACCCGCAAGATGGCCTTCAAATCGGCCATCGGCGAAATGTGCGGTTTCCTGCGTGGCGTGAACAATGCCGCTGAATTTCGCGCCTTGGGCTGCAAGGTCTGGGACCAGAACGCCAACGAAAACGCCCAGTGGCTGGCCAACCCGTTCCGCCAGGGTGAAGACGACCTGGGCGAGATCTACGGCGTGCAGTGGCGCAAATGGCCGGCCTACAAGCAGATCTCCCTGAACAACCAGGCGGCCATCGAGCAGACGCTGGCCCAGGGTTACCGGCAGATCGCCGAGGGCGAAGAAAACGGCCAGGCCTACGTGGTGCTGTACAAGGCCATCGACCAGGTTCGCCAGTGCGTCGACACCATCATCAAGGACCCGGGCAGCCGGCGCATCCTGTTCCACGGCTGGAACTGCGCCCAGCTCGATGAAATGGCCCTGCCGCCGTGCCATCTGCTCTACCAGTTCCACCCGAATGTCGAGACCCGGGAAATTTCCCTGACCCTCTACATCCGCTCCAACGACCTGGGCCTGGGCACGCCGTTCAACCTCACCGAAGGCGCCGCGCTGCTGAGCCTGATCGGCCGCCTGACCGGCTACACGCCGCGCTGGTTCACCTATTTCATCGGCGACGCCCACGTCTACGAAAACCACTTGGACATGCTCAACGAACAGCTCACCCGCGAGCCGTTCCCGATGCCCAAGCTGGTGATTTCCGAGCGAGTGCCGGAGTTTGCCAAGACCGGTGTTTACCAGCCGGAGTGGCTGGAGCAAGTGGAGCCGGGCGATTTCTCCCTCGAAGGCTACCAGCACCACGCGCCGATGACCGCGCCGATGGCGGTCTGAAAGACACCGCCATCCCCCCCTGTGGGAGCGAGCTTGCTCGCGATAGGTCCAGTACATTCAACATCAATGTTGACTGATAGGTTGCTATCGCGAGCAAGCTCGCTCCCACATTAGATCGCCATGTACTTCAAGAGCAGTTCAATGCCCGTGACTCCTGCCCACATGTGAATGCTCCACTTCCGGCGCCACCGCGCCGCTCACTTCCAACCGTTGCAGGATCCCGCATTGATCCAGGTCCGGCCCTTCGCCGCAGCGATGGCGCAGGTCGATCAGTTGCGCCTGCAAGGCCATCAGGCCATCGATGCGCGCCTTGACGTGGTCGATGTGCTCGTCGATCAGGGCGTTGACGCTCTCGCACTGATCCTGGGGACTGTCGCGCAAGGCCAGGAGGCTGCGGATTTCTTCGAGGGTCATGTCCAGGGTGCGGCAGTTGCGGATGAACGTCAGCCGCTCGGCGTGGGCTTGGGTATAAACGCGATAATTACCGTCGCTGCGGGCCGGTTCCGGCAGCAGGCCTTCGCGCTCGTAGTAGCGGATGGTCTCGACCTGGCAGTCGGTGATTTTCGCCAGTTCTCCGATCTTCATGGTGTGGCCTCCGAAAATAGGTGCTTGACCCTATAGTGGCTACAGGGTCTTTACTGCGCAACAGGCACTTTTTACGGACATCATCCGATGAGCGATTCCCTTCACATCCACAAACCCGACCACGGCCACGCCCATGGGCACTCCTGCTGCGCCTCGAAAGCGGCACCGTCGGTGGTCAGCCTCGGCAAAACGCCGACGGACGGTGCGCGGCTGAGCAGTTTTCGCATCGAAGCCATGGACTGCCCCACCGAGCAGACGCTGATCCAGAACAAACTCGGCAAGCTCGAAGGCGTGCAGCAGCTGGAATTCAACCTGATCAACCGCGTGCTGGGCGTGACCCATGATTTGCCCAGCGATGCCCCCATCATCAAGGCCATCAAATCCCTCGGGATGCAGGCGGAGCCACTGGCGGCCGGCCAGGAAAAGCCGACCAATAACTTGCCTGCCCCAGCGAAGCCCTGGTGGCCACTGGCGTTGTCCGGCGTCACGGCACTGGCTGCCGAGGTGATTCACTTCACCAACGCCGCGCCGAACTGGGTGGTCGCGTTGGTTGCATTGGTCTCGATTCTCAGCGGCGGCCTCGGCACGTACAAGAAGGGCTGGATTGCCCTGAAAAACTTCAACCTGAACATCAACGCCTTGATGAGCATCGCGGTGACCGGCGCCGTGCTGATCGGCCAATGGCCGGAGGCGGCGATGGTGATGTTCCTGTTCACCGTGGCCGAACTGATCGAAGCCAAATCCCTCGATCGCGCACGCAACGCCATCAGCGGCCTGATGCAAATGGCGCCGGAACAAGCCACGGTGCAACAGGCCGATGGCACGTGGCAGGTAGAGGACGTGAAGACCATTGCCCTCGGTGCCAGGGTACGGCTTCGTCCTGGCGAACGGGTTGGGCTGGACGGTGACGTGGTCGCCGGGCGCTCGACCATTGACCAGGCGCCCATCACCGGTGAGAGCCTGCCGGTGGAAAAAACCGTGGGCGATAAAGTCTTCGCCGGCACCATCAACCAGGCCGGCGAACTGGAATACACGGTCACCGCCGCTGCCGATCAATCGACCCTGGCGCGAATCATCCACGCTGTGGAACAGGCCCAAGGTTCCAGGGCGCCTACCCAGCGCTTCGTCGATCAATTCTCGAAAGTCTACACCCCGGCGGTGTTTGCCCTGGCCCTGGCCGTGGCGATCATCCCACCGCTGTTCATGGGCGCGAGCTGGTTCGACTGGATCTATCGCGCGCTGGTCCTGCTGGTGGTCGCCTGTCCTTGCGCGCTGGTGATTTCCACCCCGGTGACCATCGTCAGCGGCCTGGCAGCAGCGGCGCGCAAAGGCATATTGGTCAAGGGTGGCGTCTATCTTGAAGGCGGCCACAAGCTCGATTACCTGGCCCTGGACAAGACCGGAACCATCACCCACGGCAAGCCGGTACAGACCGATTACGTGCTGCTGGACCCGACCACGGAAGCCACCGTCCCAGCCTTGGCCGCCAGCCTCGCGGCACGCTCGGACCACCCGGTTTCCCGGGCGATTGCCGAGGCGGCTGTGGATAAACAACTGGCGCAGCATGCTGTGGATAACTTCGCCGCGCTGGCCGGGCGCGGTGTTCGTGGCGACATCGGCGGCCAGACCTATCACTTGGGCAATCACCGCCTCGTGGAAGATCTCGACCTGTGTTCCCCGGAACTGGAAGAGCAACTCTTCGCCCTGGAAAAGCAAGGCAAGTCCGTGGTGCTGCTGCTCGACCGCACAAAGCCCTTGGCGCTGTTTGCCGTCGCCGACACCGTGAAGGATTCCAGCCGCGAAGCCATCCGGCAATTGCACGGACTGGGTATCAAGACATTGATGCTGACGGGCGACAACGCCCACACCGCCGAGGCGATTGCCCGGCAGGTCGGCATCGATCAGGCCCGTGGCGACCTGCTGCCGGAGGACAAGCTGCACGCCATCGAAAATCTGTATGCCCAAGGCCACCGGGTCGGCATGGTCGGCGACGGCATCAACGACGCCCCGGCGCTCGCCCGCTCGGAAATTGGTTTCGCCATGGCGGCGGCCGGCACCGACACGGCCATCGAAACCGCCGACGTTGCCTTGATGGATGACGATCTGCGCAAGATTCCGGCGTTCATCCGGCTGTCGCGGCAGACGTCCAGCATCCTGAAACAGAACATTGCCCTGGCGTTGGTCATCAAGGCGATCTTCCTCGGCGTGACTTTCGCCGGGCTCGCGACCATGTGGATGGCGGTGTTTGCCGACATGGGGGTGAGCTTGCTGGTGGTGTTCAATGGGTTGCGGTTGTTGCGCAAGTAAAAATTGCGCGCTGCCGAGACCAGACACCTAACCTGTGGCGAGGGGATTTATCCCCGCTGGGCTGCGAAGCAGCCCCAAAAGGCTGCAAACCCGGTGTATCAGGTTGAATGAGGTTGTTTTCCTTGGGGCTGCGGTGCAGCCCAGCGGGGATAAATCCCCTCGCCACATGGGACATGTTCTCGGCCGTTTCAATCACGCTTGGGCTCGCGGATCTTGTACCAGGCCACGTACAGCGCCGGCAGGAACAACAGCGTCAGCAACGTGGCGACAATGATTCCGCCGATCATCGCGTAGGCCATCGGTCCCCAGAACACTTCGCGGGCAATCGGGATCATCCCCAGGCTCGCCGCAGCCGCCGTCAGCAGGATCGGCCGGCGTCGGTGTTCGGTGGCTTCGACCACCGCGTCCCAGGGTTCGTAGCCGTCACGCTCATACTCGTCGATCTGGGTCACCAGGATTACCGAGTTACGAATGATGATACCGATCAGCGCAAGGATGCCAAGAATCGCCACGAACCCCATCGGCGTGCCCGTCGGCACCAGCGCCAGCACCACGCCAATCAAACCCAACGGCGCGACGCTCGCCACCAGGAACAGCTTCTGCACGCTGTGCAATTGGATCATCAGGAACGTCGCCATCAAGAACAGCATCAGCGGCACGACGCTGGCAATGGGGCCCTGGGCCTTGCTGCTTTCTTCCACCGTACCGCCAGTCGCGATCTTGTAGCCCACCGGCAACTTGGCGGCGAACTTGTCGATATCCGGTTGCAGTTGCCTCACCAGATCCGTCGGCTGGATTTCATCGCGCACGGCGGCCTTGATGGTGATGGTCGGCTTGCGGTCGCGGCGCCACACCAGTGGCTGTTCCAGTTCATAACGCACCGTGGCGAATGCCAGCAGTGGAATCGACGTGCCGCCCGGGGTGACGATCTGCAGGTTCTGCAGGGTTTCCGGAGAACCGCGCTCGGCGTCTTCGGCGCGCCCTACCACGTCGATCAGGTAGATATCGTCGTTGACCTGGGTGACGGGAGAGCCGCTGACGATACTGTTCATCAGCCGAGCCACGTCGTCCGAAGAAAGCCCCAACTGCCGCGCCTTGTCCTGGGCGATGTCGATGCGCAGCACTTTGCCCGGCTCGTTCCAGTCGTAGATGATTTCGCCGATGTGCGGGTTCTTGTCCAACTCGGTGGCCAGCTCGATGGCGTGCTTGCGCACCTGGTCGATGTCCTTGCCGCTGACGCGATACTGGATTGGCCGGCCCACCGGCGGGCCCATTTCCAGCGCCTGCACGTAGCTGCCGATGCCGACGAAATCTTCCCGCAGGCGTTTTTGCAGGCGTTCGGTCAGCGCCGCCCGCGACTCCAGGCCCTTGCTGACGATCACCAGTTGCGCGTAGTACGGGTTCTGCAGCTGTTGGTCCAGCGGCAGATAGAAACGAATGGCGCCTTCGCCGATGTAAGTGCTCCAGCGCGCGATGTCCGGGTCATCCTTGAGGGTCGCTTCCAGGCGATCGACCGCTTTGCGCGTCTCGTCCATCGAGGCGTTTTGCGGCAGGTTGAGGTCCACCAGGATCTCCGGGCGGTCCGAAGACGGGAAGAACTGGTTCTGCACGAAGCGCATGCAAAACACCGCCAACGCGAACAGCAGCACCGTAATGCCGATGGCCCACCAACGGTTGCGCATCGCCCACAGCAGGCCGCCGTTGAACGCCCGGCCGATCCGCCCCGGCTCGGCGCTGTGGGGTTTGACGTCGGCGCTGAGGATGTGCACACCGATCACCGGCGCAAACAGCACCGCGACGATCCATGACACCAGCATCGCCACGGCAATCACCGCGAACAGGGTAAAGGTGTATTCGCCCGCCGAACTGGCGTTCAGGCCGATGGGCACGAAACCGGCCACGGTCACCAGGGTCCCGGTGAGCATGGGGAAAGCGGTCGAGGTGTAGGCGAACGTGGCGGCCTGGTCCTTGCTGTCGCCCTTTTCCAAACGGGTCACCATCATTTCCACGGTGATCATCGCGTCGTCCACCAGCAGCCCGAGGGCGATGATCAGCGCGCCGAGGGAGATCCGCTGCATGGTGATGCCGCTGTATTCCATAAACACGAATACCATCGCCAACACCAACGGAATCGAGCAGGCCACCACCAGCCCGGCCCGGATGCCGAGGCTGATGAAACTGACGACCAGCACGATGATCACCGCCTCGAACAGCGCGCTGGTGAAACCGCCGACAGCCTCCTCCACCACCTCGGCCTGGTCCGACACCGTATGCACGCCGACGCCCACCGGGAGGTCGGCGGTCAGTTCGTTCATGCGCGCATGCAGCGCCTTGCCGAATTCCTGGATGTTGCCGCCCTTCTTCATGGCGATGGCCAAGCCAATGGCCGGCGTGCCATTGAAGCGGAACATCGGTGTGGCGGGGTCGACATAACCACGGCGGATATCGGCGATGTCAGCCAGTCGATAGAAGCGATCGTTGAGTCGCAGATTGACGCTGGCCAGGTCCTTTTCCGACTGGAACTGCCCCGACGTGCGCACGGAAATTCGCTCCGGCCCGGCGTCGATCACCCCGGCCGGGGTCACGGCGTTCTGCGATTGCAGGCTCTGCACCACCTGGCGTTGATCGATGCCCAGGGCCGCGAGTTTGCGCGTGGAGAAGTTCAGGTACAGCACTTCGTCCTGCTCGCCGACCATCTCCACCTTGCCCAGGCCAGGCACGTCGCGGATCTCGGCGCGTACTTGCTCCACGTAATCGCGCAACTGACGCATCGACAGGCCGTCGCCGGTGAAGGCGTATACCGAGCCATATACGTCGCCGAACTCATCGTTGAATCCCGGACCTTGGAGGCCTTGCGGGAAATCACCGCGGATGTCGTTGATCTTCTTGCGGACCTGGTACCAGATCTCCGGGATTTCCTTGGCGCCCGTGGTATCGCGCAGGTACACGAACACCGTGGACTCACCGGGCCGGGTGTAGCTCTTCACATAATCGAGGGAATCGAGCTCCTCGAGTTTTTTCTCGATGCGGTCCGTGACCTGCTTGAGCGTTTCTTCCTGGGTCGCGCCAGGCCAGCGGGTCTGGATGACCATGGTCTTGATGGTGAACGACGGATCCTCCTCGCGGCCCAGGTTCATGTAGGAGAACACGCCCATCAGCAGCGCGACGAACATCAGGTACCAGACGAATGACTGATGCCGCAGGGCCCATTCCGATAAGTTGAAAGGCCCTTTCATCGTGCGTCCTCGTCGAGTTTCACTTTTTGCCCCGGCTGGAGACTGTTCACGCCAGCGCTGACCACGCGGTCGCCGGGCTTGATGCCGTTGGCCACCAACACCGAGTCGTCCGACCGTTCGAGCACCTGTACGTCCCGGGGCGAAACCGTCTGGTCCTGCGGGTTGACCAGCCAGATTCGCGTCTTGCCATCCACTTCCTGCAGCGCACTGAGCGGCAACTCGATGCGCGGCTCGATGGCCGAGCTCAGGGTCACGCTGATGGCCGTGCCCAGGCGAAATCCTGGCGGTGTATCGGTCAGGGTCAGGCGTGCGCGGCGCGTGCGGGTGGCGCTTTGCGCCTGGGGTTCGATCTCGCGCACGATGGCCGTGGTGCGGGTCGCCGGGTCGAGTTGCGCGGCGACTTCGAACACCACGTCCTCCGGCAGGCGTTCGGCCAACCCAGCAGGCAAGTCGATCACCGCTTCCTTGATGTCCGGACGGGCCAGTGTCACCACCTGCTGGCCGGCGGTCACCACTTGCCCGGCCTCGGCAGTCCAAGCCGTGACGACGGCGTCATGATCGGTGTGCAGTTCGCTGTAGTTGAGCTGGTCACGGGCCTGCTCAACCGAGGCCCGCGCCTGCTCCAGGGATGCTGCGGTGGTTTTCAGATCGGTCTGGGCGACGTCCAGTTGCGCCTGGGCACCGACGCCACGGTCGAACAATTGTTGCTGGCGACGGGCGTTGGCCTGGGCATTGATGTACTGCGCCTGGATCCGCGCGAGGTCGCCCTGGGCGGCGCGCAACTGGTTCTGCTGGTCGGTGGGGTCGAGGGTCGCGAGCAGGTCGCCCTTCTTCACCTCGGCACCGACATCGACGTTGCGGCTGGCAATACGGCCCGGCACCCGGAACCCCACGTTGGTTTCGTAGCGGGCCTGGATATTCCCGGCGAAGCGTCCGAGGGCCTGCTGGTCGAGGGCCCGAACCTCGATGGACAACACCGGTCTGATCGGCTCCGGCGGCGCTTCTTCTTTCGAACAGGCGGCCAGCAGCAGGCCGGCCGAAACCATCCACAGGCGCTTCATGGCTGGGCTCCTGTCGGGGCTTTGTCGTAGTTGTTTTCAGCGATCTCGACGCGCACGCCAGGATGGAGCAATTGCCCGCCGGCAATGATGATCTTCTCGCCGCCCTTGAGCCCGTCACTGATGATGACCTTGCCGGTCAAATAGCGGCCGACCGTGACCGTCTGCAACTGCGCCTTGCCCTCGCCGTCCACCAACCACACGGCCGGCTCGCTGAGGTTCTTCGTCAGTGCCGACCAAGGCAATTCCACGGCGGTCTTGCCGGCGGATTTGGCCGTGGCGCTGACCACCGACCCCAGGCGCATGCCTTCAGGCAAATCATTGAGCGTGACCTTGACCTGCACGGTACCGGTCTCGGCGGACACCGCCGGGGTAATCTCGCGCACCGTGCCGGTGGTCTTGATGGCCGGGTTGTCCAGCAGGCTGATGGTGATCTGCGGGTCCGAGGGCGGTTCGCGCAACAGTGATTCATAGATGTTGAACACCGCGTCACGCTCACCGTCACGGGCCAGGCTGAAAATCGGCTCCGTGGCCTGGACCACCTGGCCGACTTCGGCCTGGCGCGCCGTGATGATGCCGGGCGCCTCGGCAATGAGCGCGGTATAACTGAGCTGTTCGCGGGCGTTGGCCAGTTGGGCCTGGGCCGCCGTCAACGCGCTCTGGCTACTGCGCAATTGCGCCTGGGCCGTGTCGTATTCGCTCTGGCTGGTGTAGCCCTTGGGCAAGAGTTTCTGCTGGCGAACGAAGGCCGCCGCGCTCTGCTTGACCCGCGCCTGTTCGGCGGCCACCTGGGCTTCGGCGGAATCGACGTTGGTCTGCAAGTCGCGAGGATCGAGCCGGGCCAGCACTTGCCGGGCCGAGACCCGGTCGCCGACGTCGACTTTGCGCTCGACGATCTTGCCGCCCACACGAAACGACAGATCGGTTTGCACCCGGGCCTGGACATCGCCGGTCAGCGTGACCGAGGCCGCGTACTCGCTGGGTGTGGCTTGCTGTATGAACACCCGGGGCAAGGCTTTTTCCTCGGGTTTCTTGTCACCACACCCCGTCAACAACGCACACACGCCCAAGCCAACAATCAATTTGATTCCAGGACCAGTCATGCAGACTCCTTTGCGTTGTACCGACGTACCAGTGACGATACGACTGTGAGCTTAGAACAGGGTTCACCGAATGCACGGCAATCGGGCAGACTCGTCTCAGACATCCATGCACGAAGGGAATTCGCATGCTCAAGACCCTGGCAGTGGCCAACTACCGATCCATCAATAAACTGGTCATTCCACTGGGTCGGCTGAACCTGATCACCGGCCCCAACGGCAGCGGCAAATCCAATTTGTATCGCGCCCTTCGGCTGCTGGCGGAAACGGCACAAGGCGGTGTGGTCAATGCGCTTGCCAGGGAAGGAGGCCTGGACTCGACTTTCTGGGCCGGCCCGGAAGAAATCAGCCGGCGCATGCGCAACGGCGAAGTACCTGTCCAGGCGACTGTGCGTCAGGGCACCAAGCGCCTGCGCCTGGGATTCGCCGCTGAAGACTTCAGCTATTCGATCGCCCTGGGCCTGCCGGAGCCCAGTCGCTCGGCTTTCTCCCTGGACCCGGAGATCAAGCGTGAATGCATCTGGGCCGGCCCGATGTTTCGACCGGCCAGCCTGCTGGTGGACCGCAACGGGCCGATGGTCCGTGCCCGCGAGGGACGTTCCTGGGACGTCCTGTCCCAGCACACCCCGACCTTCGACAGCCTGTTCGACCAGGTCGGCAGCCTGCGTGCCTCGCCGGAGGTGCTGCAAATGCGCGAGTTCATTCGCCGCTGGCGTTTCTATGATCACTTTCGCAGCGACGCCGACGCCCCGGTGCGCCAACCGCAACTGGGCACCCGCACGCCGGTGTTGCACCACGATGGCCGCGACCTCGCCGCCGCGCTGCAGACGATCCTTGAGATAGGCGACTTCGAGGCGTTGCATGCCGCCATCGGCGATGCCTTCCCGGGCGCTCATCTGCAGATCGACAAGCTGCAAGGTGGACGTTTCGCCATCGCGTTCCAACAGCACGGCCTGCTGCGGCCACTGACCGCCGCCGAACTGTCGGACGGGACCTTGCGCTATCTGTTGCTGGTTGCCGCCCTGCTCACGCCGCGACCGCCGTCACTGATGGTGCTCAACGAGCCGGAAACCAGCCTGCACCCGGACCTGTTGCCGGCCCTGGCACGCTTGATCATCCGAGCCTCGGCCAGTTGCCAGGTCTGGGTCGTGTCCCATGCCTCGCGCCTGATTGCCGCGCTGGAACAGGACGAGGACTGCAATTGCATCGTGCTGGAAAAGGACTTTGGGCAGACCGGGATTGCCGGGCAGCGCGCGTTGGATGAGCCGGCGTGGCATTGGCCGGACTAGCTCCCTCGCCACAGGTGATCACTTCCAAAGTACTTTGTTTGAGCATAAAAAAACGCCGACGCTGTATCAGCCGTCGGCGTTTGAAACCGTGAAGGGTTTTATCGGGAGAATCAGAACGCCGGCAGTACCGCGCCACTGTATTTCTTCTCGATGAACGCTTTCACTTCCGGGCTGGTCAGGGCCTTGGCCAGTTTCTGGATGGCCGGGCTGTCCTTGTTGTCCGGACGGGCCACCAGGAAGTTCACGTAAGGCGAATCCGCACCCTCGATTACCAGTGCATCCTTGGCCGGATTCAGACCTGCTTCCAAGGCATAGTTGGTGTTGATCATGTCCAGGTCAACCTGGTCTAGCACGCGCGGCAACATGGCCGATTCAAGTTCCTTGAACTTGAAGTTCTTCGGGTTCTTGGCGATGTCTTTCGGCGTAGCCAGGGCGTTTTTCGGATCCTTGAGCTCAATCAGGCCAGCCTTCTGCAGCAGGATCAGGGCGCGGCCGCTGTTGCTGCCTTCGTTAGGGATGGCGATGGTTGCGCCGTCCTTCAGCTCAGCCAGGCTCTTGACCTTTTTCGAGTAGCCGCCAAACGGTTCGACGTGCACGCCGATGACTGTCACCAGGTTAGTACCTTTGCCTTCGTTGAAGCTCTTGAGGTAAGGCAGGGTCTGGAAGTAGTTGGCGTCCAGGCGCTTTTGGTCAACTTGTACGTTGGGCTGAACGTAGTCGGTGAACACCTTGATCTGCAAATCCACGCCTTCTTTGGCGAGGGCTGGCTTGATCAGCTCGAGGATTTCGGCGTGGGGTACCGGGGTGGCAGCAACGACCAGTTTCTCCGCGGCCTGGGCCAGGCCCGAGGTCAGGGCTGCCGCCAATGCGGTGAACAACAGAACCTTTTTCATGCAGTGTCCTTATCGAAAATCACTGTCGTCATCGACGACGGCCAAAGTGAGGTGCCAGCGAAGTGCTATCGCTGACGTGATGCGGAAGATACCGATATTTTTTATGCCTTAACAATATCTTTTATTCAAGTTCATATTCATTTTACTCATATAGGAAAAACGCCGCTCTTGTGGCGAGGGAGCTTGCTCCCGCTCGGTTGCGCAGCGACCGCAAAAAATCTTGGGTCCGCTGCGCGGCCCAGCGGGAGCAAGCTCCCTCACCACAGTTGAGCGGGTCCCGAGCTATAGTGTTTGGCCCCATTGATCGAGCAGCGCCTTGAGCGATTTACGCTCGGCTTCCGAACCCCGAGAGATGACCTGCGCCACCTGCCGCTCAATCGATTCCAGCGTCGATGGCTGGGAAGGCAGGTTCAGGTGCTGCGGCAAAATCTCATCACCGGCACTCACCAACAACGCAAAATGAATGACGTTTTCCAACTCACGGGTATTGCCCTGCCAATTGTGCTGTTCCAGCGCATGCTGCGCCGCTTCGCTGATCAACGGCACGGTGAACCCAAGGCGCTGGCCGTAGATGCCCAGAAAATATTCGGCCAGGGACAAAATGTCGCCCACCCTCTCGCGCAAGGCCGGTAACTCGAGTTGGCCCTCGCTCAGGTAGTGATAGAGCCGATCGTGGAATTTCCCGGCCGCCACCGCTTGCGCCAGGTCGATGCTGGTTGCCGCGACCAAGCGTACATCCACCGGGTTGGGCTGATGCGCGCCAACACGGGTGACTTCGTGGTTCTCCAGCGCCGCCAGTAACTTGACCTGGATCGGCAGCGGCAGGTCGCCGATTTCATCCAAATAAAGCGTGCCGCCGTTGGCCGAACCAAACCACCCCGCCCGGCTGCTGGCCGAACCGCTATGGCTGCCGGCGGCATAGCCGAACAATTCGGCATCGGCGTAGGTCGGGCTGATGGCACCGCAATTGACCGAGACGAACAACCCGCCACGATTACTCTCGCGATGAATATGCCGGGCCAGCAATTCCTTGCCGGTGCCGGTTTCACCGCGAATCAATACCGAAACCGAGCGTGACGCCAATTGCTCCAGTTCCTCGCGCAGTTGCCGCGAACGCGGGTCGACAAACACCAGCGCCTTGGCGCGTATGCTCAGGGGGCTTTTTTCCGCATCGGGAAAGGTCAGCAAGGGCTGACCAAAGGTTTCATGCAAACTCATGGCAGGCTCCCGCCCCAGGCCGCCGGGAGACGGAGGGCGTTAAAAGTTCAGGCGCGACGCAGGGCGTGATGCTCCATGCGGTTTTGCAGACGATAGAGATAAGCGAATCCCTGCTCCCAACGCTGGTGGCCGGACGTCACATTAATATGTCCCGCCCCGGCCAGGATCCCCGCCTCGGCGCCCCAGTTGCGGGCCAGCTCCAAGGCGCGAGGGGCACTGACCGCCGCATCGTTGTCGGAGCTGACCACTTGGCTGGGAAACGGCAGCAACGTGGTCGGGATCGGTGCGAAATTGCGCAACGCCGGAGCGCAGGCCGGCCGCTCCACATCTGCCGGCGCGACCAACAAAGCACCGCGAACCTGTCGCAGCAATTGCACCGGCGCGGTAGCGGCCCAATGGGCCACCGTGATGCAGCCCAGGCTGTGGGCGATGAGGATCACCGGTGTGCTATCAGCAGCGACAGCTTCCGCCAACGCGGCCACCCAATCCTCTCGCCGGGGCGTCAACCAATCGGCCTGCTCGACCCGGGTGCTGTTGGGCAGGCTGTTCTGCCAGTGGGTTTGCCAATGATTTTCCGGCGATCCTTGCCAGCCCGGCACAATCAGGTAGCGAATCGATTCGTTGCGCATGGGTTGCTCTCCTGCGTGTCTGTTCCCGGACGAGTATAAGGAGGAGAGTTATATTATTTAAGGAATAAGAAGCTATTTATTAATAGCGCAAAAGAATATCAAGAGCTGTGGGAGCGGGCTTGCTCGCGAATGCGGTCAGTCAGTTAACGGGTGCGTTGGCTGATACAACCCATTCGCGAGCAAGCCCGCTCCCACAGGTCACACATTCGCTTCAATCGCTACGGCCCTTGCGCAGCAGCACGTCGAGCTGATCCACCACCACTGCCCAGTCGGCATCTTCAAGAATTTCGTCGCGCAGCAATTGCCGTTGGCCCTCGCTCCAGAAGAAGGCGTCGGCCAGATGCAGATCCGGTTTGAGCGGCGAATGGCTGGCGATGAACTGGTCAATGCTGACGGCGTCGTCGGGCAGGCCGAGCTGTTTGAACAAGGCGGGAAGGGTATGGACCGGGGTTTCCATGGGGGCTCCTGAGCAGGGTCGGATGGCTGGGACGCTTCCCTCGAAGTCTAGTCCTTTGGCGTGGACACCGAGCCCTTTGTCTTGGCTTCGACCATTCTCAGCGACTCCAGCGATTGGTAAGGCGCTTGTGCCCAACGTTCTACCCGATCGCGCAACAGGGGCGACGCTTCTCGGCGCTTGTCCTCGCTGTCGCCCGCAAACGCCTGCGCCGGCTGCTTGGCATGCTGGCTGACCGCCGAGAAGACTTGCCCGCGTTGTTCGGTGTCCAATCGGAACAAACCGCCCAGCCTGCCGGCCATCGCCTCGGGTAATTCGTCGTAATTGACCGCCGTTCCGGCAAACGCCCGGCAGTGCTCCAGTCCCACCTGCAACAGCCGTCCCAATCGCCGCGCAACATAATCCTCCTGGCCATCAAACGGAGTTCCGTCGTCCAGCACGCTTGCCCCGATCAACCCCGGCACCATGTGCATGCCGGGACGGCGGATATGGGAAACCGCGATTTCCAGGGGGGCGCGGTACAGGAACAGCCAAGGCGTATCGGGAAAACACTCGCGCAGCAACGCCAGCTCACCGATGTTCCAGGCGTCGAGCTTGATGACCAACCGCTGTTCCACGCCTCGGCGGCGCTGCCCGTAGGCAGACATCAAGCCCTTGAGCGCCACGCACCGTTCGGCGGTCGGCAGGTCACTGCGCAGCAGTGCGTCCAGGGGCGGCGGCTCGGAGATAACGATGTGGTCGTCCAATCGGGCGAGCATCTGGCTGATCAATGTCGAGCCGCATCGGGAGGCATGGAAAATGAACGCACCGGGCTCGAGTCCCGGGCTCTGACGTTGCCACTGACCGAGAGCGTCCAGCGGCGTCTGGCGGCGGAACGCTTGGTTGAACGGCAAGCGCAGGGCTTGCTCGACGGCATCGCTGAAGAACGGCTGTGACAGTCGTTGGTCACCGAACCAGCACCAATCGACCCGCCACTGCCCCACCTCTTGCCATAGGCGGATCGGCAACCAGCCCTCCAGGTTCAGGTCTTCCACTGGTCGCTCCATTGTCGGCGACCGGTGCGCATGGCGGCGCACAGTTCTTCCCGGGTGAAATGAAACCCCTGCTCCGCCCCCAGCGCCAGGGCTGATTCGATGAACGCGTCCAGGTCCTGCAGGCCTTGCAACGTCCGGGCAAGATGCGGATCAGCCTCCACGCGCCGCTGAAAGCAGGCCAAGTCACTTTGCTTGATGCCGGCAATGGGCGTGGAGGTCAGCCCGTCGACAATCTGCTGTTCCAACCACGGTCCGGGACGGCAATCGAGCACCAAGTGAACCCGCGGCTGATCACTTCGATTAGCCACGCGATGCGGGCGCGCCAGGTCAAGGAACCAGCACTCACCCGCTTTCATCGGAATGATCTGCCCGTCCAGCCAGAATTCGACGTCAGGCGGGCTGAGCAGCGGAACGTGCAGGCGCAAGTCGGCACCCGGCCCGCCCAGGTCATAGTCGCGATGTTCGTGGATGCGTCCACCAGGCCCCAACCGTAGCAGTCGAGCCGAGACAATTTCCAAGGGCCAATTGCGCAACGCCTGTCGCCAGCGCTCATCCTTCAGCCAGGGCGCACGAGGCAACGGCCTGCCGCGTCCGGGAGACAGTTCGGTCAAGGCATCGGCCGCCGAAATCAGCGCCACGCCACTCCAATCACCGCTGTGATAGGCAGTATTGAAGTGGCCTTGCCAACGATCCTCTTCGACGGCGGCCAACGCCTGCAACAGCAGCGGCAGGTTTGCCGTGACGGGCAGCCGGGAAAACGACGCAAGCGTCATCCCGGCACTCCGTTATTGCGCCACCGGCGGCGTTGCCACCGCGATGTCCCCTTGGGCCCAGGCCGCTTCGCGGTTAGCCAGCGCAGTGGCAATCGACTGCACCTCGGTCGATTGCACTTCGTTTGGCAGCGGGTCGAGGCCGGCGCTGGCGAAGATCTGCCCATAGGCGTTGCGCAGGTCGGCGTAGGCCAGGTCACGGCGCAGGTCGGCCTGCAAGGTGTTCAACTCGCCCTGGATCAGGTCCAATTCCCCGATGCCTGCGGCCTGATGACGGCTGCGCAGTTGGCCGACAATCTGTCCGTCGATGTCCGACAGTTGCTGGCTGGTCTTGAACTGGCGCAGCGCTTCACGGTAGTTCGCGTTGGCGACGTACAGCTGCGCCAGCACGGCGATTGACATGGCCTGGCGCCGCGCCGCCGCGACTTCTTCGCCGGCCTTGGCCACGTCGATCGCCGCCGGAGCAGAGATGACATTGAAGAGGTTCCAGGTGACTTTCACGCCGTAGTCGGCCCAGCCCTGTTCGACCAGGAACGAGTTGCTGTCGTAATGCCCGCCGGCCGAGAACTCCAGCCCAGGCAGCAGGCGCAGCATGGCCTTGCGGGTTTCGGCGGCGGTGATGCGGGTCTGGTAATCCTGCTCGCGCAGTTCCGGCCGGCTGGCCAGGGCTTCCTGTTCGAGGCGAGCCAGGTCGACCTTGAGTTCCGGGATGGCGTATTCGTCCTGGGTGGCCAGGGTCAGCTCGGTGCCCAGCGGCAGGTTGATCAGGGTCGCCAGTTCGGTCTTGGCCAGGGACAAGGCCCGGCGCTGTTCTTCCAGCTGGCGGGTGGCCTGGATCAGCGAACGCTGGTACCCCAGGGCCTGCACGGGGTCACCGATGCGCTGCTCGCTCATGCTCTGGCTGTTGCCACGTGCCGTCTCGACCCGCGCCATCAGGCTGTCGATCTGCTTGAGCAGACGCTCGGCGGCCATGGCTCGCCAGTAGGCCGAACGCACGTCCTGGACGATCGTGTTGATCACCTTGCGCTCGGCGCTCCTGCACGATCAGCCGCTGGTCACCGGCCTGCTTGGCGCTGATGTAACTGACGCCGAAATCGAGGACATTCCAGACCATGGTCAGGTCCGCCACCTCACGGTCACGATCTTGAGAAGTGGACGGCTCCAGGGACTGCGTGCCGGTTTCCACGCTCTGGCTGCTGGAGGCGTTGACGTTATTGCGCCCCACATAACCTGCATCCAGGGCCATGCGCGGCAGCATGTCGAAACTGGCCAGGTCGAGTTGGCGCTTGGCCAGGGCTTCTTCCATGATTTTCAAGCGGCCTTCAAGGTTGTACTTCACCGCGCGGGCCATCGCCTGGTGCAAGGTCAGTGGTCCACTGAGAGGCTCCTGGTCCTTGTACATACTCTGCAGGTCGGTGCGGGCGCGCTGTTCGCTGACGCTGCGATCGATCGGCTCGCTGGTGACCGCACAACCGCTGACCACCAACGCCAGCAGACTCATACCGAATAACTTCTGACTTCTATTCATCCCTGGATTGCCCCTGGCTGCCGTATTTTCTTATGGGAATTTCTCAGGCCTGCACTTGGCGGGTGCCGGCCTGTTTCAAAGCCATCGCCAAGCTGTCCACCTGACGTTGCTCTGTGTCTTTGAGTTGCTGCAATTGCTGGCCCAAGGTCGGTGCGCCGAATACCCCGCGCACGCCCTGGGACGCATCGCCCCCCTTGATCGACTGGTTGTCGAACGCATCCAGCGATTCGCCATCGGAACTGGCGTCCTGGTTGAACAGGCTGGAAATCGTGCTGCTGCCAAACACCCCGCCATCGCCACCACCAAAGCCCAGGAACCCCTGGCCCGAACCATCCCCGGCGGCGTCGCTGCTGAACACCTGGGCGATATAGCTGGGCGCCAGCTCGCCCCGGTTGATGAAGATGCTGCCGATAGGATCGAGACCGCCGACATCGCGCTGCTCGAACAGCGGCGGGAAGCCCAGCGGCGAGCCCAGGTTGCCAGTCGGCGGCGTGAAGACGATCGGCTGCAACGGCACCTCGGACGGCGGGATGACCGTTACTGGGTCCGATGTCAGGAAGTCCGGTGGTGGCTTCACATCGTTGGGCACCACGGTGTCGATCGCGTAGTTGTTGGACACCGCCACGCTTGATCCAGCATTGCCCGACAGGTCGCTGACGTTACCGGTGTCCAGGGCAATGAAATTGCTTGGATCGGTGAGGTTCACCGTGGGCGTGAAGGTCGCCGTCCAGGTCTTGCCGCCGTCGCTGCTGGTCAGGTTGCTCAGTTCGCCGTTGGTGACGCTCAGGTCCGAGAGGTCGAAGTCCGTCACCGCCTCGCTGAAGGTGAAGGTCACCTGGGTCGTCTGGCCCACGCCCAAGGTCGGGTTGGCGACCACGATGGTCGCGGTCGGCCGGGTCGCATCGAGGGCATAGTTGGCGGAGATGGCGATGCCCACGCCGGCATTGCCGGCACTGTCCTGTACGTTGCTGGCGTCGAGCAGGATCAGGTTGGTGGCGTCGTTGACACCCACCGTTGGCGTCAGGGTCGCCGTCCAGGTCAGGCCGCCATCGCTGCTGGCGAGGTTGGACAGCACGCCGTTGGCGACACTGAGGTCCGACAGGTCGAAACCGGACACCGCCTCGGTGAAGCTGATGGTCACGGTGGTGGTCTGGCCGATGCCCAGCGAGGTATCGGCCACCACGATGGTCGCGCCCGGGCGCACGGTGTCGATTGCGTAGTTGTTGGAGTCGACCACACCAACACCGCTGTTGCCCGAAACGTTAGTGACGCCACTGGTGTCCAGGCTGATCAGGTTGCTGGTGTCGGTGATATTGCTCGCCGGCGTGAACGTTGCCGTCCAGGTGACGCCGCCGTCGGTGGACGACACATTGCTCAGCGTCCCGTTGCTGACGGTCAGGTCGCTGTTGTCGAAGCCGCTGACCGCTTCGGAGAAGGTGATCGTCACCTGCGACGTTTCGCCCACGCTCAGCGCGGTGTCGGCGACGACGACAGTGGCGGTCGGTACGCGAGTCTCGACCGCATAGTTGGCCGAATCAGTGGTACCGGTTCCGGTGTTGCCCGCCGCATCGCTCACCCCGGTGTTGTCGAGAATGATCAGGTTGGTGGTGTCGCTCACGCCCAGGGACGGGGTAAACGTGGCGGTCCAGGTCAGGCCGCCATCACTGCTGCTCACGGCGCTCAAGGTGCCGTTGGCAACACTCAGGTCATCGTTGCTGAAACCGATCACCGCCTCGCTGAAGGTGATGGTCACTTGCGCCGTTTCGCCCGGTCTCAGTGATGAATCACTGAGCACGATGGTGGCAGTCGGACGCTGGGTATCGAGGGCGTAATTGTTGGAATCGGTTGTGCCGACGTTGCCGTTGCCCGCCAGATCGATGATGCCGCCGCTGTTGAGCGAAATCACATTGCTGCTGTCGTTGACGCCGTTGGTGGGCGTGAAGGTCGCGGTCCAGGTGATCCCGCCGTCGCTGCTGCTCAGCCCGGAGATCGTTCCGTTGGCGACGGTCAGGTCGCCGGTAGTGAACGCTGTCACGGCCTCGCTGAACGTGATGGTCACCAGCGAAGTTTCGCCGGCCGCGATGGCGGTGTCGGCCACGACAATGGTCGCGGTCGGACGCACTGTGTCCACCGCGTAGTTGTTGGAGTCGGTGGTGCCGACACCGGCGTTGCCCGCGCCGTTGATCAGGCCGGTATTGTCCAGGGTAATCACGTTGCTGGTATCGGAAATGCTGGTGCTCGGCGTGAAGGTCGCGGTCCAGGTGACGCCGCCGTCGGTACTGCTCATGGTGCCCAAGGTCCCGTTGCTGACGGTCAGGTCCGAATTGTCGAAGCCACTGACCGCCGAGTTGAACGTCACGGTCACGATCGTCGTTTCGCCAATGCCCAAGGTGCTGTCGGCGACCACGATGGTCGCCGTCGGCACGTTGGTGTCGACCTGGTAGTTGTTCGAATTGGTGGTACCGGTGCCGGTATTGCCCGCCCCGTCAGTGATGCCGGTGTTATTCAAGGTAATGACGTTGGACGTATCGCTGACGCCGAGGGCAGGGGTGAAGGTGGCGGTCCAGGTAATGCCGCCATCGCTGCTGCTGACCGCACTCAATGTGCCGTTGGCCACGCTCAGGTCTGAATTGTCGAAACCGCCGACCGCTTCGGAGAAGGTGATGGTCACCAGGGAGGTTTCGCCCACGCTCAGCGCGGTGTCGGCGATCACGATGGTCGCAGTTGGACGTTGGGTGTCGACGGCATAATTGTTGGAGTCGGTGGTGCCACTGCCGGTGTTGCCCGCGCCATCCACCACGCCGGTGTTGTTGAGGGTGATCAGGTTCGTGGTGTCGGTGACGCCTGCCGACGGCGTGAACGTCGCCGTGTAGGTGATGTTGTCGCTGGTGCTCAGCCCGCTGAGGCTGCCATTAGCGACGCTCAGGTCCGCCAGGGTGAAACCGGTCACCGCTTCGTTGAAGGTAATCGTTACCACTGAAGTTTCGCCAGCACCGACAGCCGTGTCGGCGACGACGATGGTTGCAGTCGGGCGCGCGGTGTCGATGGCGTAGTTGTTGGAGTCGGTGGTGCCGCTGCCCGCATTGCCCGCCGCGTCGGTCAAGCCGGTGTTATCCAGGGTGATGAGGTTGCTGGTGTCGCTGATGCTGGCGCTTGGCGTCAGTGTTCCGGTCCAGGTGATGCCGCCGTCGCCGCTGCTCAGGCCGGTGACCGCACCGTTGGCGACCGTCAGGTCTGCGGTGGTAAAGCCTGTTACCGCTTCGTTGAAGGTGATGGTCACCAAAGAGGTTTCGCCGACGCTCAGCGAGGTATCGCTCACGACAATACTGGCCGTGGGACGCTGGGTATCGACGGCGTAGTTGTTGGAGCTGGTGGTACCGCTGCCGGCATTGCCCCCTGCATCCGCCACGCCGGTATTGGCCAGGATGATCAGGTTGGTGGCGTCGCTGATGCTGGCACTCGGGGTCAGCGTCGCGGTCCAGGTGATGCCGCCGTCGCCGCTGCTCAGTCCGCTCAGGCTGCCGTTGGCAACGGTCAGGTCTGCCAGGGTGAAGCCCGTGACGGCCTCGCTGAAGGTAATCGTGACCAAGGACGTTTCACCGACGCTCAGCGCCGTATCGGCGACCACGATGGACGCGGTCGGACGCTGTGTGTCGATGGCGTAGTTGTTCGAGTCGGTGGTGCCGCTGCCGGCGTTGCCGGCCAGGTCGGCAATGCCGGTGTTGTCCAAAGTGATGAGGTTGCTGGTGTCGCTGATGCTGGCGCTCGGGGTCAGCGTCGCGGTCCACGTGATGCCGCCGTCACTGGTGCTCAGCCCGGTCACGCTGCCATTGGCAACGGTCAGGTCCGCCGCGGTGAAACCACTCACGGCCTCGCTGAAAGTGATGGTCACCACCGAGGTTTCGCCCGCACTCAACGCCGTATCGGCGACCACGATGGTGGCGGTCGGACGTTGCGTGTCGATGGCGTAATTGTTGGAGTTGGTCGTCCCCACGCCGGCGTTGCCATTGAGGTCCGCCACGCCCGTGTTGTTCAGGACAATGAGATTGGAGGTGTCGGTGACAGTCGCATCCGGTGTCAGGGTGGCGGTCCAGGTGATACCACCATCGCTGGTGCTCAGGCCGCTGAGCGTCCCGTTGGCCACCGTCATGTCGGCCGTGGTGAAGCCGGAGACGGCCTCGGAGAAGGTGATCGTGACCGTCGAGGTCTCGCCAATCCTCAGGGCCGTGTCGCTCACCACGATGGACGCCGTGGGCGCCACGGTGTCGTTGACGATGTAGTTGTTCGAATCGGTGGTGCCCACCCCGGCGTTACCGGCCAGGTCGGCCACGCCAGTGTTGTTCAGGGTGATGATATTGGTGGTGTCGGCGATGTTGCTGGCTGCGGTCAACGTGCCGGTCCAGGTGATGCCGCCGTTGCTGGTGGTCAAGGTGCCAACGGTGCCGTTCTGTACCGTCAGGTCCGCCGCGGTGAGGCCGGTCACGGCTTCGGAGAAGGTGATGGTCACCGTCGACGTACCACCGGAGTTCAGGTTGGTGTTGGCCACCACGACGGTCGCGGTGGGCGGCGTCTCGTCCGGCACATAGTTGGTATTGATGGTGCCGCCATCGCCGTAGACGTTGGCCACTGACGCCGGTGAAACCCCTGCGGTACCTGCACTTGTCCCGCCTACGCCACTGCCGCCGACGTTGCCGGCCAGGGCGGCGAAGTTCGCGGCGGTGATCAGGATCGAACCTTTGTTCCAGATGGCGCCGACACCGACGCCGCCCGCACCGCCCGCCTGGAGATAGCTACCGCCCGCCCCGCCGCCACCACCGCCACCGCCGGCACCGACGTTGTTGGAGATGACCGAATTGCCGATGATCCGCAGGGTCGCGCCGGTGTCGTTGTAGATACCGCCGACCGCACCGCCGCCGTCGCCGCCGAAGTTGTCATACCCGTCACCACCGCCGCCACCGCCGATGGACAAGCCACCGCTGCTGGCCGTACCGCCGGCCGAGCCGGTGCTGTAGCCCGGATAGGCCGCACCGCCCGCGCCACCCGTGGTGGAACCGCCACGCCCGCCAATGTTGAAGAAGCCGCCGCCCGCGCCGCCCTGCCCGGCCGAGCCATTGGAACCCGTGGAGTTAAGCGTGTCGCCGCCCTTGCCGCCGATACCGCTACCGACCGCACCACCGCCACCGCCGCCGCCACCGGCGTACTGCGGCGTCACACCGCCACCGCCACCGCCGCCTGAAGCGGCGTTCGCGGTGACCGTAACGTTGCGCAGGGTCAAGGTGCCGGCGTTGTAGATGCCGCCGCCCTGGGACACCAGCGCGTCGTCGCCGCCGTTACCACCGTTGCCTGCCACCATCCCCCGAGTAATCACCAGGCCATCGAGGGTGGCCGTGGTGCCGGACGTGACTTGCATGATCTGGGTGCGGTACTGGCCGTCGAGGGTCACGTCGGCGACGTTGTCGTTATTGAGGTCGCCATCGATGGTGATGTTCTTATCGACCACCAGCACCTGGGTCAGGGCGACGGTCATGCTGGTGTTGAACGTGACGATGTCACCGTTCTGCGCGGACAACAGGGCTGCACGCAGGGAACCCACGCCGCTGTTGAGGTTGTTGGTGGCGGTCCAGGTGGCCAGGCCCCACTGGTAGTCGCTCATGGCATTCGCCGACAGCACGTTGGCGCTTTCGATGCTGCCGGTCGCGATTTCCAGGTTCCAATCGCCGCCCAGGCCGGTGCGGTCGTCGGAAGCGGCCACGTCCCGGCCGGTGAGCTGCGCCAGCGAGTTGACCAGGCTCATGCCGCGGTCGCCTTCGGCCGTATAGCAGCCATAGATCAGGATGTCGCCGCCAGCGTTCATGTCCTTGCCGATCTGCGCCAGCACATCGCTGCGCGCCTGGACGTTGTCGGCCGACAGGTAGCTGTTGCCCAGCCACAAATCACCGGCGTTGCCGTGGGCGATGATCTGCACCGAACTGACGCCCTGGTGGGTGTCCAGGTAATCGGCGATCTGTTGCAAGCCGTCCTTGGTGCCATCGAGCTGCATCACCTCGGTACCCGGCGCCACGCCTTGCAACAACTGGGCGGAGTCCTTCACGCGGGAATCGACGAACACCACGGACTTGCCCGGGACGGCCGCCTCGGTGGCATCGGTCTGCCCCTGGGGCGCATGGCCGTCGGAAGGCTGGTCCGCCGTTGGCGTCTTCGCGGCGTCGGCGGTCGGGTGTGCATCCGGCTGCGCGGCATCGGCCACGGTCGCGGCCACCGCGCCGTCGAAGAGCATTCGCGGCTCCAGCGACATGATCATTGGCGATGCCAGGGCCTGTGCGCCCTCGGTTACCCGCGATTTGCCTTTGCTCCACCACATGACGATCACCCGGACTCGAACTTTCTTAAACGCAAATGATAAAAACCGCGATCAACTGATCGCGGCGTCGGCTTTCATGCGAATGACATTGGCGGCACTGGCCGTGCCATCGCGCCAGAACGACAATTCGGCATATTTATCGAACAGATCCGGCGGCAGCAGCGTCCGTCGGGCTTGCGGTGCAACCTTGGGCTTGACCTTGTGCAGGCCGGCAACACCCAAGGCCTGATCGAAGGCCGGGGCGTCGTAGGTCAAGTGATTGAAGTCGTGCTCGAACCACGGCTCGCCGATGAACTCGTAGACCAGCCGCATGACGCGTTCAGGCGCCTGGCTCAACAGGTCGTAATCGACGATCAGCAGCGATTCGGCGTTTTCACCGTAATAGGCTTCTTTCAGCGCAGTCCAGGCGAACCCCACCAGGCGGTTGCGCTGGGCCAGGGTTTCGCAGCGGCTGTAGACGGTGTTGCGCTCGTCATCGTCGTTGAACAGCTTGGTGTTTTCGAAGGGGTTGGCGCGGTAGAGCCGCTCCAGGCTGTCGAGGATCCAGGCGACGTTGCGCACGCAGGCGATGGTCTTGGCTTGGGGAAACAGGTCCTGCAGGGCAGGCAGGCGCGCACACCATTGGCGGTTGGTGTCGAAGATGACCGGTTTATCGGACTTGTCAGCGTAGTAGGAATCGAAGAGGCCGCGCAACAGGCGCCGCCGTATATCGGTGTCGATCACCGAACCGAACTCGCTGCCGGCACTGCATTGCTGCAAGACGCTGCTGAACAGCGTACCGACGGGACTGGTCATGCCGGCGTGGAAGCGCGGGTTCTGCAACAGAATGGCAGAAAGCAGGGTCGAGCCTGAGCGCGGTAGACCGGAGATAAAGTGAAACTGCGGCAATCCATTCACCTTGATTGTAGTCCTTTGTAGCCGAAGCGTAGCCGAGGAAAAAAACTTCGCCTAGTGGTGTTTTGATATCAAACACATCAAAACCTGTAAAAAAGATGGACGGTATCGGGGCGCCCGAGACCTGAATCGATTAAGCCCGCCGAGCCGGTTTTTTCATTCGATCCGTCCGGCAAAATCAGGCATCCCCGTCTACGCTCAGCCGTGCGTGACCAGGCCAGGGGATGAAGGAGTCGGGCTGATCGCACTCTTGTCCTTCACGTGCCAGGCATTGCAAGACCCATAACCCGAGGGACGAGGAATCTATGGAAGTATTCATCGGCACTATCCAGTCATTCGCCTTTAACTTTGCACCCAGGGACTGGGCCCTGTGCAACGGGCAAACACTCGCCCTTTCCCAGTATCAGACCCTGTTCGCGCTGATCGGCGTAACGTACGGCGGCAACGGTCAGACCACCTTCATGCTGCCCAACCTGCAGGGGCGCCTGCCGTTGGGCCAAGGCAACGGGCTGGGCCTGACTCCGCGGGTGATCGGCGAGATTTCCGGTACGGAAAACGTCAGCGCAACGCTGAACAACCTGCCCAACCACACCCATGCACTCACCGGCATTACCGCCGCCACCACGCTGCAACTGGCGAACCCGGCCAGCAACCCGGTGAACACGCCGACGGCCACCAACTCATTCATCGGCACCTCGGGCACCGGGCCCGGTTCGGCGGCGATATATTCCGATCAAGTGGGTGCTTCGCCGGTGCCATTGCAAGGCGTGACCACGGTGGTCAGTGGCACGGTCGCCCCTACTGGCGGCAGCACGCCGATGGCAATCATGAACCCGTATCTGGCAATCAACTTCAGCATCGCGCTGCAAGGCTATTTCCCATCCCGCAACTGACCACCCGCCGGAAGGCCTCGGTCTTCCGGCTTTTGGGAGCATCGATATGCTGCAACACGTTCATAGTCGCCATTTCCAACCACTGCTCGGCCAGACCAGCCACCTGACCTTGCCCGACGGCAGTTGCCTGCCCGTACGGATCGAAACCCTGGAAGAAGCACCCCGGGCGAAAATGCCCAGCAGCGAACGCATGCCGTTCAGCGTCGAATTCAACAGCCTGGAAAGCACCGACTTCGTCGATGGGCTCTGCGCGCTGGAAGTACCGGAATTGGGCAGGCTCGAAGGGGTGTTCGTATCACGGGTACCGCCGATGGGACGGGATCCGGGGGTGGGGTATTTTTATATTGCGTTTAATTGATGGGATTCAATAGAACTGTGGGAGCGCTTGGTCGCGGTAGCGATTTCCCATCCCACCCGGTCCCCGTGGCGAGGGAGCTTGCTCCCGCTGGCCTGCGAAGCAGGCCTCTGCCTTTCTTCAGACGGACCGTTTTGTCTGGTTTCGCGACTACTTCGCAGCCGAGCGGGAGCAAGCTTCCTCGCCACGGGCCCACCGAACAGCAAATGTGTAGCACGGCCTTCTGTACTTTCATCGAGTTATCTGAACTTGACTAGCAGGGCTGCAACTATCATTCCGGTAAATGAGATGATCGTCATCGTCACCTTGATCATCAAAAGACGTTTCAAGTAAGGCGGGAAATTTTCGATATCGGCAGGGCTCACGTCCCCCATACGGATATATGCCCTTGGCCACACCACCATGCCGGCAATTGAAATGATCAATACACAGCCTCCAAACCAGCCTCGACCTCGCCATGCGGGGCCCCAAAGATATATGTATCGGCTGTTTTTTAAGGCATTCATCATGGCATCCAGATAACGACATTTCAGGTACAAACTGTATGCAATACTCACAACTCCAAGCAGTCCCCACCCTCCAGTAGCAATGATCGCAACCCAGGGAGGCCACGCGTCGATACTGCTCATGGTTGTGTAACCTCGTAGATTTTTCCCCCCATATATTCGCCAATTTCACCACCGTAAGTTGTCCCCACCCAGGCGCCAGTACCTATCAAGGCTGCGACACAGACAACACCTCCGATTCCCGTTGAAACGCCAAGCGCCAAACAAATCGGACCGCTTGCTAACTTGCCTATCTCTCCACCTGCCCAACCACCAGCCGCCGACAGGCCGAATTTACCCCCTTCAGTAAAACGTACCCGCTCACAAGCCTCCTCACCTCCTGCATCGCACACAGCCTGAACCGCCAGCACCGAAGACACCCCACCAATCCCAATCCCGACATACCCACCCATCTGCATATATTTCGCAGCGCGACTGGTGCTTTCCACATGCGTGGCGTACCCCGGTATCTGCCCCGGCGCGCCAGCCTTGTTCCAGTGATGAACCAGACTGCGGCTCGAAATGCCAAGGGCGGTTTTCAGCTTGGGGTGGTCGCCCAGTGTCGTATGGCCGCGCAGGCGGGTGGAGTTCAGCAAGTGCGCATCCAACTGGGCGAGCAGGAGTTTGCGTTCGGTAAAGAATTGCGCTGATTTGAGATGCCCATGCTGGCGATAGCTGTCCTGGTGCAAGCGCTCCATGGCTTGCAGGGTGTCGCGCAGGCTGGTCAGGTGTTTTTCCATCACCACGGCGCTCACGCCCAGCCAGGTCGAGGTCTGGCCGGTGAAGCTGGCAATCTCGGCCGCGTGGCGGTGCATGAAGTCGGCTTGTTCGGCCGTCAGGTCTTCGAGTGCGGCATTGACTGTTTCCGCCGCCGCCATCACCTGCGCTTCTTCGCGAGTGCATTGCAGGTTGTTCGGGTCGCTCAACACGATCATCGAGCCGGCTTTGACCACATCGCGGTGAGGGTTCAACGCTCGGAATTTGCGCAGCACCTGCGGGTCGGGCGCGGGGAATAGCGTGGCTTCCAAGGCTTCACGGCTCACGCTTTTAGGGACGACATAGAAGCCCGGTTCCTGAGGTTCCAGGCGGGTGGATACCTCGAATGCTGGGTTGTTTGAAGGGGCGAAGCCCGAGTGGCGCGACGTAGCGGGAACGGTGTTCGCGGGCGAAGAAACCGGTTCAGCGGCTCGGCTGGATTGCGGTGCAGCGCCGGCTTTTCTGTAAGTGGCCGAGAGTAGCGATGGGATCAACTGAGCGTTACAAGGGCAACTGCTGACGCTGTCCAGCGTACCGGCGTTACGCCGGCCATTGCTGGTCATGCCCGCGATGCCGCCCACAATCTGATAAGTTTTCCCGTCCTTGCCACAAGAAACCGGATCACCTTCACGGGCACGAGCGATACCATTCATTCGGTTGTGTGCGTTCCCATCCAGCACCTTCCCACCACAGGTGGTTTCGTCACCGAGTCCAATGTAATAGCCTCGGTTCATTGGATGGAGTCCTTCATTTCATCCGACTGCAGGCCAACACCCTGCGCCTGTTCGAGCAGGCGACGGTGATGCTTATCAGATACCTTGTTGGTGTAGGCGAGTTGCAACGATGCGTGCATTTTTCAAGGCTCCTACTCAGGGGTAGTCGTTCGCTTGTCCTCTGCCAAGCCGAACGAATTTCAGAGCCATGGATAAAACGTTGCATTACGGGCAAGACGCAATCCCAAAGGGTATGGATTTGGAACGATTAGGAAACGTCCTAGGCAAAAAACCGATTCTTCCTACGCTTCGGAGGGCTCCATTGCAGGGTTTGCTTGGAAAGCAAGGGATGGCGGCGCGGAAGTTACGGGTACACCGCCTTCGCGAGCAGGCTCGCTCCCACAGGGGTTCTTTAGCGTCTGTAAGATCGGGTCAATTGCCTTTCGGATACCAGACCAACCGCTCCGCCGCGGGGTTGCGCTCTTGCACTTCGAAGCCCAGCGCCAGGTAGTGTCGGCGGGCGTGGGGGTTGCTGGCCCAGACCACCGTCGCCACCGGGCAGCGGATCTGCTGTGCGGCTTTCTGTACGCCTTGCAACACTGCCCGACCGTAGCCTTGCCCACGGGCCTGGGGGACGAAAGCCAAGTAGAGGACACGGATTTCGTTAGGGCCGAAATCGGTGCTCAAGGCGCCGATGGCGGTGCCGAGCTTTTCCACGACGTAATGCATGGCGTTGGGGAAGTTGTCCCCCAGGCCCTGCTCTTGGATCTCGAACTGCTGGGCGATCACTTGCTGCACCTGCTCGGGATCGCCGTCGATCCATTGCAAGTCCGGCCGCGCCGCTTGGTACAGGCCCTGCAGGAACGGACCATCGCTGACCCGCGATGGACGCACCACCAATCCTTCTGCCGCCACTGAGTCCATGCTCGCTCCCTGGATTTAGAACCCGCTTTCCCTGACGCCCAACGCCGCCAACCGACGCCAGGCCGCGCCCAATACCGACTCGCCCTTGCCCTGCAGCACCGCCACGCCACGCAGCGGCTGTACGGGGGCGGATGTGTCGTCCACCGCACTGAGCCGCACACCGTATTGCGCCTGCACCGGCTCGGCCCGTTGCTGCGAATCGCGGCGCACCGCGATCGGCCCGTGGTGGTCAGAGGTCAACGCCTGTTGCTCGACCCAGGCCACGCCGTTGGTGTCGATTTCGTTCAGTTGGATGGCAATCGAGGCGTGCATCGGATCGTCCGCAATAAACCGTCCGGTGGCACCAAGCGCGACCCGCCAGAGTTCGGCTTCGGTGAGGTAGCCGCGCAAGCGGGAGTCGGCTTGCACCACCCGCGCCAGCGGCTGCGTGGGCGATAACCAGCGCCCCACGGTCAGGTCCGCCAGCAGATCGCGCACCTGTCCGGCGTGGGGCGCACGCAACAGCAGGCGTTCACGCTGGGCAACCAGCCCTCGATAGTCGGCCACGGCTTCGGCCAGTTGCTGTTCGACAATGCCGGCATCGGCGGCGGTTTCACTGCGGCCGGCCTGACGGCGCATCTGCAGTTGCTGGATCTCGATTTCCCGACGGACGATCGCCAGGCGCGACGCCATGTCCGGCGATTCCAACTCGATCAATACGTCGCCCTGGGCCACGACCTGGCCGTCACGGACATTCACCTGCTTGACCCGCGCCGCCACTGGCGCATGCAAGGCGCTGGCGCGACCGGCCTCAAGCATCGCCGGCACTTCCACGGCACTGCGCCACGGCAACAGCAAGGCAAGTAGAACGACCAGCAGCACCAGACAGGTCAGCAACACGCGGGGGCCATGGGCCTGCTCGCGGCGGCTCCACCATTGCCGTCCTTCATTCACGATGGGCATAAAAATGAACCAGATCAATTCCACCAACATCAAGAAGATGCCCAGCACCTTGAAGAACAGGTGATAGACCGCCAGGGCAATACCGAAGAACAACGCCGCACGCCACAGCCAGGAACCATAGCCCCACACCAGCAAGCGCCAGCGCATTTTCGGTGACCAGGGTTCCGGGGCAGCAGCGCCATAACCGAACAAGGCTTCGCGCAAGCGCCAGCGACACAGGGCAAACGCACGGCCCTGGAGATTGTCCACAGCCCACAAATCGCTGAGCAGGAAGTAGCCGTCGAAGCGCATGAAAGGGTTCAGGTTGATGATCAGCGTGGTGATCCACGTGGCGCTGGCCAACATGAACGCTGCCGTGCGCGCCGGGCCGTCGGGCAACAGTGACCAGGCCAGCAATGCGATGCAGGCCAAGAGCAACTCCGCCAGTACGCCGCCCGCACCAATCAGCAATCGGGCCCGACGATCATTGACCCGCCAGGCGTCGCTAACATCGGTATAGAACATCGGCAGCAGCACCATGAACGCCACGCCCATGCTTTGCACGCGGCAGCCGGCACGCTTGGCCATGAACGCATGGCCGAATTCGTGACACAGCTTGGCAAAGAACAAGGCCACCCCGAACGCCAGCGCACCGCCGAGGCTGAACAGGTGGGGAAACGTCGCCAGGAACCGCTGCCAGTCCCTGGACACCAGGAAAATGCCCAGGCCCAGGGTCAGCGGTATTCCATAGCGCAGGATGCCGGGGCCGAACCGCGCGAGAAATGGCCAGGCACGATTGAGGAACGCATCCGGACGCCATAGCGGTATGCGGAAAAACAGGTATTGATGCAGCAGGATTTGCCACAGGCTCTGACGCTGGGAAGCGGTCTTGTATTGATAGCTGTCGCGTTGCTGCGGGTCCATCGCGCTGATCAGGTCATGGCCGCGCAAAAAGCCCAGCAATTGCTCCAGCGATTCGCCATTGAGCGGCAGGCCCGGTTCGCGGTTCGCCGCTCGCAATACCTGCTCCGGATCACCCAGGGACCAGTGCCGCAACATGCGCATCGCCGCCGCGCCCAGCTTGAAATAGCGTCCGCGTACCGGATCGGCCAGGGTCCATTGCGGCGAGCCGTCGGGGTCGGGGGCGGCGGCAGACAATTGCAGGTCCGACCGCAGGCTCGGCAGGTCCACGCTACAGGCCTACGCTCTGGCGCAGACCCGCAAGCGGCCGGCGCAACAGATACAACGCCAACGGCGCGCGATCACCGAAGATTTTCGCCGTGCCCCGCAGGCCGATGCGCGGCGCCGTGGCATCGAAACGCGCGTCCAATCGATAGGCCAACTGCCCGGCGGCGGTGGGCTGCGCTTCGTAGGCCGAACGCTCAAGCCGGGCCAGGTGTCGCTGCAACGGATCGCTGTCGAGAAACAATGCCACTTGCGCGCCTGGCTCCAACGCAATCGCGTCGCCCACCGCCAGCTCGATGCGCAGCTCGGCCTGGTTCGGATCGGCGATTTCCATCAGGCGTTCGCCGGTCTGCACGGGTTTGCCGAGCCAGCGCTCGGCATCGGCGAATACCGCGATGCCGTCACGTTCGGCGCGGACTTCGCTGCGCTTGAGCAGCTCGATGGCGTAGTTGCGCTCGGCACGTTTCTGTTCGACGCGAGCCGCCAGCAGGTCGATCTTCGAGCTGGATTCAGCATCGGCAAACGAGCGCTGGGAGTTGGCCTTGAGTTCCGCCTCGGCCACACCCAATGCCCGCTCGGCGACATCGGCCTGGGCCTTGAGGGTGGTGCTTTCGAAACGCAGCAACAGGTCGCCGTTCTTCACCGCCTGGTTGGGCTTGACCAGGAATTCGGCAATCACGCCATCCAACGGTGCCGCTACCACCTGCCCGCCCAGTGGCACCACTTCGGCCGGGGCCAACACGGATTGGCGCACTGGGATCAGCAACCCCAGCAGCAACACCGCCACCAGGGCGACCTGGCGCTTGCGCGTCCAACGCAGGCGCCACGGCTTGCGCGGTTGCAGCGCCAGCCAGGCATGGCTGTAGGTGTCGCCGAGTTGCGACAGCAGCACTTGCTCCGGCGGTGTCCATGGCAGGTCACGGGCCAGCCACAAGCCGCCAAACACTTGGCCTTGATGATCGATCAAGGGCAGCCAGAACACTTGCCCGGCCGACAGGCTTCGCCAATCCGCCTGGACCGGCTCACTCACCTCGCCAGGGGCAATGACCCGCGCCTTGTCCAGCGATCCCTTCTTGAACAACTGCGCGACGGCTTGTTCGACAAATGCCACGAACGGCGCGTTCGGCTCGATGGCGCTGACGCCGGTCACGGCCTGGACCTTGCCAGCGATCAACAACGCGGCATGACGAAAGCCGAACAACGCCTGGCCGTCGTTGACCAGGCTGTAGCTCAACTGCTCGGGCGTGCGCGCAGCCCTGGTCTGGCGTTCCAGATCGAGGAAACGGGCGAACACCTGCTCGGCGCTGCCCGTCACTGGCGCGTTCACTTCGACTCCGAGAAACGCGCCGTACCGCTCATGCCAGACAGCAGGCCGCTGGCATCCGGCACGCTCGCCACCAGCAGCAACGTCTGGCTGCCCTCGTCGATACGCGCGCCCAGGCGCTTGACCGTCGCTTGCAACGGCTTGCCGGTTTCATCGGGAACGAAGCTGAACGACTGGCCGGGCTTGAGCTTGCCCATCCAGCGCGAGGGAACCAACAGATGGATTTCCAGCGTGCGATTGTCCACGACGTCCAACAATGGCGCACCGGCCGCGACGCTTTCATAACGTTGGACCTTGCGCGCCACAATCTGCCCATCGAACGGCGCGATGACGCTGCAGCGCTTGACCTGCACTTGATAAACCTGGGATTGCGCCTGCGCCTCGCTGAGACGGGCCTCGGCCCGCGACACCTCGAAACGTCCGACGGATTTCAGCGCCGCGAGCTGCCGATTGTGGGCCAGCTCTTCACCGGCGCCACGGCTGGCCGCCTGGGCCGCATTGAGCTGGGCCTGATAGGCCGAACAGTCGAAACGCGCCAGGGTGTCGCCCTTCTTGAACGACTCGCCCTCACTGAACGGCAACTCGACAATCCGCCCGGCCAGCTCACTGGCCAGCACCGCCTGATCCCGCGCCCGCAGCACCCCTCGCGCCTCGTTGCCCGACGCACTGGCCGAAACGTTGCTCTCCAGCAACGGATCGTCGGACGCTGGCGTTTGCGCCTGCACCCCGCACGTTATAAAGGTCAATCCCACAACCCAACTGCATAAACGTCGCATGACCGTTACTCCCTGACGGATGGTCGGAGTCTACGACAGCGGTGGGGGGCGTCAAGGGGAGTAGTTGAGTGAAAAGAGAATACGCCCGGGGACATTCGCTGTGGCGAGGGGATTCATCCCCGCTGGACTGCGCAGCAGTCCCAAATCCTGACACCTCGGTATCTCAGGCAGACCGCATTTAAATTGCTTGGGGTTGCTGTGCAACCCAACGGGGATAAATCCCCTCGCCACAGGTTGAGTAACATCAGCGCTGATCGTTTTGACCTCACTGCCTCTTCATCTGGTTCCAGGGTTGAGAACAATCCCTGAGCCGAACATATCTCCCTCGCCACGGGTTCTGTGATCAACAAATATCGCGCTGTCTACTCCACCAACCTCAACTCCCCATCGCAATACACCACCTCACGCCCCAACCACCCCACATCCGCCTGAGGCAACACTGCCGAAGGCTTGCGCAATTCGCGCAGCAGCGTCGAGCCATGGGACAGGCGACCGCCCATGCGCGCAATCACGGCGCGGGCGTTTTGGTAGTGGGCGTGGCGGCCAGGGTCCAGGGTGTCTTCCAGCAGGATGTCCTCGCCGAGGATGCCTTGGGCCTGGCCCGGGTAGATGAGGAATCCGCTTGCCTGTTCAGTGCCTTCACGACCGTCCTGCCAGAAGCTGCCGTCGCGGCTGCGGATGTCCGGGTGCGGTGCGAACCAGTGCGCGCGGTCAGCGGCCGGCATGGCGTGGTGCAGACGGAAAAAGATCCGCATCAGGTTATCGCGATACCATTCGCGCACCTGCAAATAATAGCCGCGCAACCCCGGCAGGCCGGCGCCATGGACCAGGCGAATCGCCAACGGCCATTGTGGAAAGGCCTGCAATGGCAGCTCGGTCGGTGCCGGGCGCGGTGTGGCCGGGTCGGTCTCCCACGGCAGGCGATGAGGGCTGTGTTCGAGATCGTCATAGGCGGTCGGCGGTCGTCCCAGCCAGTCCCCGCCGCTGCTCGCCAAGGCGCTGGCGATGCACAGGTTGCCCTGCACCACGAACACGTAGAAGCGGGTAAACCAATCGGCCAACTGCTGGCCGTTGGCGCCTTGTCCGGTCAGCTCGTGCAGCTCTCGATCAAGACGTCGCAAGCCATTTTCCAGCGTCAGCAAATGCCCTCGGGCGATGCGTTGCATGCGCAGGAACAACGGCAGCGAACGCAGCAGGCGCAGTGGCCGCCAGGGCAGGTGCGGTGTCGCGCCGCCGACCTCGCCGGCATAGCTGCTGGCGCTGACGCCCCAGTCAGCCAGCCGGGCGAGAAACAAATCATTATTGATGTACGAAGCGCCGCCAAACAACGCCGTAAAAGGCTCGTTGTCCTGCAGCACCCGCCGATCCCAACGCGCCATGATCGCCGGAATACTCGTCGCCGCACGGCGCTGCGCGTACTCCACCAGGACGCTGGGTCGGGGCGGCAGGATCTCGGCAATGTTGGCGGCAGTCAGGTGACGGCGCCAGCCGTAGTCGCTGATCGGGCGGTATTGCAACAGCCACAGCTGGGTCCCGTCCCAGGCCCATTCAACATCACCGGGCACGTAATGAAAGACCCGCAGCACGCCTTGCAGAAAGCGCCACAGCACTTCGGCGGTCAGGCCATAGGCAGGCCTGAAGGTGCCGCTGCTCCATGACTCGCCGAGGCGGGACATCACCGCGCGCTCGGGGCTCACTTGGCCATCGGCCAACGACTCCAGATGCCCCTCGACCCACTCCAATTCAACAGACAAGTGACGCACGAACGCGATCCCGGACAACCGTGGCGTGATGAAGCGCTGCACCACCACTTCCTCGACACCCGCCGCGCTCAACTCGGCAATGCGCGCCGGCACGTTGCACGTCGGTTCGCGCAGGAACGTGGTGCTCAAGCCGGCATTCGCCGCATCGGCCTGATCCTCGCCGTAGCTGGAAGAACGCACGGCCCAGGTAGCATCCGGCTGGCCGTTCAGAAAGCCTGGCAAACGTGGATCATCGCAATGGTTGAGCGACAGCGCCGCCGGCACCGGCTGCCCAGCCAGCGCCGCGAGACGCAAGCGGCCGCCCTTGGTATGCGCGACAAAACCACGCTCGCCGGACTCCAGCCACATCGCGAATTCAGCCGGTGAATCAATCCATGGATAGTGGCCCCAGCCGGGCTTCAGGCTGATGGTCAAATCGGCGCGGGCAAGGATGGCCGACCAGGCCGCCGCTTGGGCGACGCCCAACACCTTGTCTTGATCACCCCAGACCAGCTCCACCGGATCCGTGATCCATTCCAGCAGCGGCAACGCGGTGTCGGCGCGCACCAGGTCCCAATGCGGCACAAAGGCCCGGCAGCGGGCATAGCCGGCGCCCATGCGCTGGTATTGCGCGGGCGTCCAGGTTTGGCTGGAAAATTTATGGGCAAACAACGTCGGCTTGTTCGCCAGCAGCCAGTGGATGGTCTTGCGAATCGGCAACGGCGACATCAACGCCGGCAACCGTCGCTGCCACAAAAACGCGCCCACCGGCGCCAACAAAATGCTGCGGCAAAAGTGCCCCGGCTGGCGTTGCAAGGCGTGCAGCACCAGCAAGGCGTTCACGCCGACCGCCATGATCGCGCTGCCCCGGACCGTCGCCGCCAGCAACGCCTGGGCATAGGCCGCCAGGTCTTCGCAGGGAGCCTGGGGGTTATTGCCAAAGCCGGGCAGTTCCAACGGCACCACGTCGTAGCGTTGAAAATGCGGCAACGCGTCATCCCACCAATCGGCGGCGCTGCCGTTGCCGGCCAGCAGGTACATCCGGGGCTTGCTCATGGATGTTCCTCAGGCCAGGTCGCGCAGGGCTGCGTCGAGCGTCGGGTAACGGAACGCATAGCCGGCCTCGACGAGACGGTCGGGCACCACGCGCTGTCCATCGAAAAACAGCTGGGCCATCTCGCCAGCCAAGGCACGCACTGGCGCGGCCGGAATATGGAACCACACCGGGCGCTTGAGCACCTTGCCGACGCTTTCGGCGAACAGCGCCTGGCTGACCGTTTCCGGCGCCACCAGGTTGTAGGTGCCGCTCAGGCTTTGATCAGCGAAGGCCCGGGCGATCACCTGGATGACATCGTCGCGGTGTACCCAACTCATGATTTGCTTGCCATCACCCATCCGCCCGCCAAATCCCAGGCGAAACGGAATCAGCAATGGCAGCAATGCACCGCCAGGCCCGAACACCACACCCAGGCGCAGCACCACCTGCCGCACGCCCAACTCGACGGCAGGCTGCGCGGAGGCTTCCCAGCGCGCGCAGAGCTCAGCCATGAAACCCTCGCCCTGGCTGGCGCTTTCATCCAGGCTTTCACCGGCGTCACGCACGCCGTAAAAACCAATCGCCGAAGCCTGGATCCACAACGCCGGTTTGTGCCGCGCGTTTCTCAACCAGGCCATCAAGGCTTCGGTGGTATTGACCCGGCTGGCGATGAGTTGCGCCTGGCGCTTGGGACTCCAGCGCGGACCGGCCACCGGTGCGCCTGCCAGGTTGATCACCACGTCGAAGGTTTCTTCATGCCCCAGCTTGCCCAACGAACGCAGGGAACGGGCGCGACCGTCAAACAGATAGGCCGCTTTCAACGGGTCGCGAGCCAACACGCTGACCGTGTGCCCGGCGTCGAGCAGTTGATTGACCAATGTTTCGCCGATGAACCCGGTGCCGCCCGTGACCAGCACGCGCTTGTAGGCGCCACCGGCAAACGGGTTGGCGGGCTTGCCCGCGCGTTGCATACGCAAGGCCGCCAAGCCGTCGCGAATCCCCGAGGCCGTGACGCCGATGGCGAACAAGGTCAACAGCCAGCCGCGCCAGCCGAGGTCGATTGCGCTCAGCCCGGTTGGCAAACTCGCCCACTGCGCCAATTGCACGCCATACAACGCAAAGAACGCCCCGCCGTTGACCGCCAGCACCGTGTGCATGATGCGTTCGATAGGCGGCAGCTTGCGGCTGCGGTCCTCGACCACGAAATCCCAGAGCGTCAGGCAAATCTCCAGGGCGAACAGCAGCGCGATGACAATCGCCCACGTCCCCTCGAAAGCCAGATGCGCAATGCCCAGGAACAGGATCCCGTAGAAGCACGAGCGCATGGCGTGGATCGACAGCTCCAGCCGCGCACTGTGGCGATAGGGCAAGGCGACGGTGAGTTCGTGGTGATACAAGGTGTCCAGCGCACCGAGGATTGCCTGGGCGATCAGCAGGGCAATGGCCCAGTCCAGCGATGAAAAATCAGCCATGATGGGATGCGCTCGATGCGTTGTCAGTCAGGGAAGTGCGGCGGTCGTGGCGATAGAGCCAGAGCAGCGGCAGCAATAAAACGAGCAAGGCAACGCTGTCGAACCACAGGTGCGACCAGACCCGTGCCTGGGCGGAAATCCACATGTCCTGGGGCGCCCACAGCAGGATGCCGACGATGAGCCAGCCCCAGGGCATGGCGCTCTTCAATCGATTGCCGATGTGGACGAGGGCGAGCATGTACAACCCGTAGCTTTGCAACGTGGCGCCGAACAACGCCAGCCACCAGACCTGTTGCGCGCGGGCCGTAGCAGGCACTGAATCGGCGCCCCAGAAAGCGAGTTCGATGGTGTTCAGATAGTCATCGAGCAAGCCGGAATGACCGGCCCAGGTCAGCATGAGGCCGGCAAGCAGATGCATCAGGGCCGCCGCGTACAACCAAACGACCAGGGCTTTGCGAAGGGGGTTGGGAGGGACTGGCATTCCGTGTCCTGAAGGCTTGCTTGGAGGCGGCAAGTCTAAAGGAAAAGGGAGGGGCTTTACTTGGCTAATTATGTTGAGGGTTTAACAAGCATTGCACCGCCCAGCCAGGCCACAGGCGCTTCTGTGGAGCTGCGTAGGGGCTGCAATCTTTTCCTGGGCATTGCTATCTCAAGCGAAAGATCAAAGATCAAAGATCAAAGATCGCAGGCTTCGCCAGCGCCTACAGAGTCGAGCGGGAGCAAGCTCCCTCGCCACGGGCTCCAAGTGATTTCAGGAATGGCTCAACGCTGCATCCCCCAGCGCTTCACCGTCACCCGCTCCAGACTGTCGAACACCAGGTTCTCCACCAACAGCCCGATCAGGATCACCACCGCTAACCCGGCAAACACCTTGTCGGTGTACAACTCATTACGATTCTGGAAGATGTACCAACCCAAGCCGCCCTTGCCACTGGTCGCGCCGAACACCAGTTCGGCAGCAATGAGGGTACGCCAGGCGAAGGCCCAGCCGATCTTCAGCCCTGCGAGGATCGACGGCAGCGCCGCCGGGATCAGGATGAACAGCACAAAGCGCAGGCCCTTGAGGCCATAGTTGCGCCCGGCCATGCGCAGCGTTTCCGACACGCCGAGAAAGCCCGCATACATGTTCAACGCCAGCGCCCACAGCACCGAATGCACCAGCACGAAAATCAGGCTGTTCTGCCCCAGGCCGAACCACAGCAACGCCAACGGCAACAGGGCGATGGCAGGCAATGGGTTGAACATCGACGTCAACGTGCTGAGCAGGTCGCGGCCCAACTGCGTCGACACCGCCAGGGTGGTCAGGCCAAACGCCAGGATGATGCCCAGCAGATAGCCCTTGAGCAGCACCACCAGGGAAATCCAGATCTTGCCCAACAGCTCGCCGCTGAGCAAACCGTCGTATAACGCGCTACTGGTCTGCAGGAAGCCCGGCAACAGCAGGTCATTGTTCTGGTAGCGCGCCACGCCCTCCCACAGCACCGCCAGCACAACCAGGATCAGACTTTTACGCAGCCAACCCTGCTGCCAGAGGCGCTGGCCCAGGGGCAATTCGCGCTCCAGCGGCACGTGGGTCAGCGGTTGCAGATCGACTTCGTATTCTTCGCGCGCAGGCGATAATTGGCTCATGAACGGCTCCCCTTAATACGCAATACGGATGTCGGTGAAATCCAGCTCACGCTCGGTTTCAGGCGGCTGACCTTCATTGAACAGCAATCCATGAATCCGCCGCGCCGTATGCTGGAACCCCACGCCGCCGAGGCTGTGCAGGTCGTATTGATGGCTGTGGATTTCCGCCCGGACACGCCCCGGATGGGGTGACAACAGCAGGATGCGATTGCCCACCACCAGCGCTTCTTCGATGGAGTGGGTGACGAACAACAGAGTGAAACGCACCTCCTCCCAGAGCAGCAGCAATTCTTCCTGCATCTTGCGTCGGGTCAGCGCATCGAGGGCGGCGAAGGGCTCGTCCATCAACAGGATCTTCGGCTGCATCGCCAGCGCCCGGGCGATTGCGACGCGGGCCTTCATGCCACCGGACAAGGTGTGGGGATAGGCATCGGCAAACGCCGCCAACCCGACCTTGTCGAGATAATGCAGCGCCCGCTCCTCGGCCTCGCGGCGCTTGAGCGTGCCCGACGCCAGCAGCGCGAACATCACGTTCTGCTTCACGGTTTTCCACGGTGGCAACTGGTCGAATTCCTGGAACACCACGATCCGGTCAGGGCCTGGCGCGTTGACGGTTTGGCCTTGCAAGCGAATCTCGCCTTCGCACGGCGCGATGAAACCGCCGATGGCCTTGAGCAGCGTGGACTTGCCGCAACCCGACGGGCCGAGCAGTACAAAACGGTCCGCCGGGTCGACTTCGAAACTGACTTGATGGGTGGCCCGCACCACACGCTGCGGGGTGCGGTATTCCAGGCTGACGTTATCCACCGACAACAACGCCGTGCTGGCGGAGGTGGGGTTGCTGGCCGCGTGGCCTTGCAATGGCGCGTTCATGACAATCAGCTCCCTTGCAACGGTTTGGCGTCCTGGAAGAAATAGTCTTCCCACGACGCCGGTTTGTTTTTGATGGCGCCGACGCGGTAGAGGAATTCCGCCAGCGGGTAGGTGTTCTTCGGCGTGACGGTGAATTCGATCTGCGGGTTATCGATGGTCTTCAGCAAGGTTGCTCGGTCAATCTTGGCCTTGGTCACCCGAAGATAGGTGTCCGCCGCCGCACCCTTGTCGTTCTGGGCGAACTCGGCGGCTTCGGTCAGGGCCTCGACAAAGGCCTTGTAGGTCTTCGGGTTTTCATCACGGAATTTCTCGGTGGCGAACAACACCGTGGGCGAGTTCGGCCCGAGCACATCATAGGAATTGAGCACGACGTGGACGTTGGGGTTTTGCAGGGCCTGGTCCTGGAACGGCGGGTTGGAAAAGTGCCCGGTCAACTCGGTGCCACCGGCGATCAACGCGGCCGTGGCGTCCGGGTGCGGGACGGCCAGGGTGTACTTGTCGAGGCGATTGAAATCCTTGTCGCCCCACTGCTTGGCGGCGGCGTATTGCAGGATCCGCGACTGCACCGAAACACCCACCGCCGGCACCGCGATGCGGTCCTTCTCGGTGAAGTCGGCGATGGTCTTGACGTTCGGATTGTTGCTCAACAGGTAATAGGGAAAGTTGCCCAGCGACGCCACCGCCTTGACGTTCTGCTTGCCACGGGTGCGATCCCAGACCGTCAACAACGGCCCGACGCCGGCCCCGGCAATGTCGATGGAGCCCGACAGCAACGCATCGTTGACCGCCGCACCGCCGGACAGTTGAGTCCAGTCGACCTTGATGTCGATGCCTTCCTGCTTGCCGTGCTTTTCGATCAGTTGTTGATCGCGCACCACATTGAGCAGCAGGTAAACGATGCCGAACTGCTCGGCGATGCGAATCTCGCCCTCGGCGTGAGCGCTGGCCGGCACAACCAGGCTGCCGGCGAGCAGGCTGAACCCCAGGCCGATGGCCGCGGCCAACGGAGCAAAAGCAATGCGTTTGGACATGGTGATTCTCCGGGCTCTTTGCGCGCTGCGCAGCCGATCAGAAAGGGGCGTCGCCCTGGATGGTGGTGCGATACAGCTTGCGGCGCAGATGGCTCGGGCAACCGGCGGCCAGGTGGATCAACGAACGGTTGTCCCAGAACACCAGGTCGTGGGGCTGCCATTGATGGCGATAGATGTTCTGCGGCAGCACGCTGTGGGCATACAGCTCCGTCAGGATGGCGGTGCTTTCATCCTCCGGCAGGCCGACGATGCGGGTCGTAAAGCCTTCGCTGACAAACAATGCCTTACGCCCGGTTTCCGGATGCGTGCGGACGATCGGATGCACGACTTCGGCAACCTGGGCCAATTGCTCCGGTGTCAACGTCGGGCGCCAGTTACCTTCGAATTTGGTCTCGCTGTAGCGCGCCGTGTAGGAGTGCGCCGCCGAACGGCCATCGATCGCCTTACGCAGCGCTTCGGGCAAACCATCCAGCGCCTTGTGCATATCGGCGAACAACGTGTCGCCGCCTTCGCTCGGCAATTCCTGGGCATGAAGCATCGAGCCGAGGCTGGGCAATTCCTTATAGGAAAGGTCCGAATGCCAAAACTTGCCGGCATCGCCCAGGCCAATGGACTGGCCGTTCTCGATGATGTTGGAGACGATGAGAATTTCCGGGTGCCCGGCCAGCAGGAATTGCTTGAGCACATGGATCTGCAGCACGCCAAAACGGCGGCTGAAGGCGATCTGTTGTTCAGGGGTGATGCGTTGGTCGCGGAACACCACCACGTGATAGTCGAGGTGGGCGCGGTGGATGCGGGCGAAATCCTGGTCGTTGATGGGCCGGGACAAGTCCAGGCCAACGATCTCGGCGCCTACGGCATCGGAGAATGGGCGGATGTCGAACGACTGTGGCGCGCTGTTCGCGGCATTTGAATCTGGAGAATAAGAGACGGCTGGCATACATCACTCCCACGCACGGCGCGCTTGAATGGGCGCGCACTCGATCAAAACTCACGGGTTCACCGTGTTGGTTTGTGTCGTGCGGCGCGCCGATTGGTCGGCAGGTACGCAGGGGGGTGACTTTAAAGGTATAAGAAACTTAATTTAAATATTAAAAATGCATATGTATATGGCAGAACCTATGGGACCACCATTGATCCTGTGGTGAGGGGATTTATCCCCGCTGGGGTGCGCAGCAGCCCTGAATGGCTGAATGCAAATATGCCTGACACACCGAAGTGGCTGGTTGGGGCTGCTGCGCAGCCCAGCGGGGATAAATCCCCTCGCCACAAAAGCGCGTGCGCCGCAAATATCTATTTACCGCTCGTGCAACGCCTCGGACCGGGCCTTGATGATCGGTTTGAGCAGGTAGCTCAGGATGGTTTTCTTGCCGGTGATAATGTCCACCGACGCTACCATCCCCGGGATGATCAGCAAGGGCTTTTCAGGCGTGCCCAGGTGGCTGCGTTCGGTGCGCAGCTTGATGATGTAGTAGGTGGTCTTCTTGTCTTCATCGGTGATGGTGTCGGCACCAATCTGTTCCAGCTTGGCTTTCATCCCGCCATAGATGGTGTAGTCATACGCCGTGAATTTCACCGTGGCGTCTTGGCCAGGGTGCAGGAAAGCGATGTCCTGGGGACGGATTTTCGCTTCCACCAGGATGGTGTCGTCCAGCGGCACGATTTCTATCAGGTCACTACCCGGCTGGATCACACCGCCAATGGTATTCACCAGCATCTTGTTGACGATGCCGCGCACCGGCGATGTCACCAGGGTACGGCTAACGCGATCTTCCAGGGCCTTGCCGGTGGCCTGGGCCTTGTTCAGGTCGGTGCGCGCTTCGTTGAGTTGGGTCAGCGCTTCACTGCGGAATTTGCCGCGGGTCTCGTCGATCTTGCGCTGCACTTCCTTGATCGCCGATTCGGCACGGGGAATCGCCAGCGTCGTGGCGTCCAGTTGCCCACGGGTCTCGACTTCGGCGCGCTTGAGCCGCAGCACTTCCACCGGCGATACCGCGCCTTGGGCCACCAACGGCTCGGACATGTTGATTTCCTGGCGTTGCAGTGCCAGGCCAGAGCGATATTGCGCCTGCTTGGAAATGAACTCGCGCAGCTCCTGCTGACGCTGGATCAACTGCTCCTGCAAGCCACCGATCTCATCGTGCAATTGCTGACGGCGGCTGATGTACAGCGACTCCTCGCTGGCAGCCTGGCCCGGTACTGCCTTGAGTACATCGGGCGGAAACTTCAACGGCCGGTCATCGACTTCGGCACTCAGGCGCTCGACCCGCAACAGCATCGACAGGCGATCCGCCTCGGTTTCGCCGACGTTGGAGGCAAACCGGGTGTCGTCCAGGCGAATCAACGGCGCCCCGGCCTCGACGATCTGCCCTTCCTTGACGAACAGCTCAGCGACGATGCCGCCTTCAAGGTTTTGGATTTTCTGGATCTTGGACGATGGGATCGCCTTGCCGTCGCCCTTGGTGACTTCGTCGATCACCGCAAAGTTGGCCCACAACACCAGGAAAACGAAGAAGGCAATGATGCCCCAGATCGTCAGGCGCACCACGCGGGGAGCGTCTTCGATCAGCGCCTTGTTGACCTCGGGCAGCGGCTGGCCGTGCAGCGACTCGGAACCTTTGAAGTAGCGGCCGATAGCGCCTTTTGAATCCGATTTAAGCAACACTGATCTGCCCCTTCTTCAACGCTTCCATGACGGCGGCTTTCGGGCCATCGGCGAGGATCTGCCCCCGATCGATCACGATCAGGCGATCCACCAGCGACAGCAACGATGCCCGGTGCGTCACCAGCAGCACGGTCTTGTTTTCCACCACGGCGGCCAGGCGCTGTTTCAAGCGTTCTTCACCGGTGTTGTCCATGGCACTGGTGGGTTCGTCCAACAGCAGGATGGGCGGGTTGAGGAGCAGCGCGCGGGACAGGGCGACGTTTTGCCGCTGGCCGCCGGACAGGTTCTGCCCGCGCTCGCCGACTTGCAGTTCGTAACCTTGCGGATGCAGGCGGGCAAATTCATGCACGCCCGCGAGTTCTGCAGCCTGGAGCACCAGTTCATCTTCGACGTAGCGGGCGCCGGAGGTCAGGTTGTCGCGCAGGGTGCCGGCCAGCAGCTGGATGTCCTGGGGCACGTAGCCAATGTTGTAGCGCAGCTCGCTGACGTCGATCTGGCGAATGTCCACACCATCCACCAGCAATGCGCCGTCGTCCGGTTGGTACAGACCCACCAGCAACTTGGCCAGGGAGCTCTTGCCCGAGCCGCTGCGGCCGATGATGCCGATCTTCTCGCCGGGCTTGATCACCAGGTTGATGTTCTTCAACGCGGCGTTCTGCTGGTTCGGGTAGGTGAAGTTCAGCTGGCGGCACTCGATCGCCCCCTGCAACACCTTGCGGCTCAGCGGACGCTCTTCGAAATTGCGCTCCTGTGGCAACTCCATCATCTGGTCGACGGACGTCATCGTCACCCGCGCCTGCTGATAGCGGGTCAGCAAACCCGAGAGCGATGCCAGCGGGCTGAGGGCGCGGCCGCTGAGCATGTAGCAGGCAACCAGCCCGCCCATGCTGAGATTGCCGGCGATGATCTGGTAGACGCCGAAGACAATCATGACCACGCCGGCCAGTTGCTGGATCAGCAACGTGATGTTCATCGCCAGGCCGGACAACATCTTCACCCGCAGCTCAAGGCGACTGAGGGTGCCGATGGTCTGTTCCCATTGGTACTGGCGCTCGCTCTCGGCGTTGTTGACCTTCACCGCGTCCAGGCCGGCCAGGGTCTCGATCAGGCTGGACTGGCGCTCGGCGCCCAGGGCCATGGTTCGCTCCATGGTCGCCACCAACGGCTTCTGCAGCGCATAACCGATCAACAGCGCAAGCGGAAACGCCACCACCGGAATCCACACCAGATGCCCACCGAGGATCGCGATGACCATGAAGATCAACAGAGTGAACGGAAGGTCGATCAGGCTGGTGAGCGTCAGCGAGGCCAGGAAGTCCCGCAGGCTTTGAAACTCATGGATGTTCTGGGCGAAGCTGCCCACCCGCGCCGGACGATATTTCATCGCCATGCCGACGATGCGCTCGAACAGTGTCGCCGAGATGATCAGGTCGGTTTTCTTGCCCGCCAGATCCAGGCACAGGCTGCGCAGCATTTTCAGGATGAGGTCGAACACATAGGCGCCGGTGATGCCGACCGCCAATACCCACAGCGTCGATTCGGCCTGGTTCGGCACCACGCGGTCGTAGACGTTCATCACGAACAGCGGCGCGGCCATGGCGATGATATTGATCAGCAGGCTGGCGGCGATGGCGTCGGCGTACAGCCAGCGGGACCGCTTGAGGGTGTCGCGAAACCACGAACGCGCCCGGGGAATGAGCGTGCCGTGATTAACGTCAAATTTATGCTGCGGCTGGGCGAAGAACACCTTGCCGCTGTAGTCATCGGCGAGCAGTTCACGGCTGACGGTGACCTCACCGCCGTCGCTTTCGCTGAGCAGCAAACGCGCCTGGCCGTCCTCGGCCCAGCCCAGCAGGACGGCGCTGCGGCCTTCTTTCAGCAGCAGTAGCGCCGGCATGGCGATGGCGGGGATTTGCTCGAGCTTGCGTTGCAGCACCCGGCCTTGCAGACCGGCACGGGCCGCCGCACGCGACAATAATTCGACGCTCAGCCGTTGCTTGGGCAACGGCAGGCCGGTGGTGAGCATCGCCGCGCTGGCAGGCTTCTGATGCAGCATGCAGAGCGCCAGCAAACCATCCAACAGCGGGTCGTCGTGCAGCGTGCGCGGGTCATGGACTAGTTCGACTGGACTGACTTCTGATTCCACGCTCGGCACTCTGACTGATTGAAACGGGTTGGAGGACTCAATTCATCCCAGGCAACTGGACCTTGGGTTTCACGTCGTTCTGCACAACCGATGCCAACGGCGCGACCACACCCTGGCTTTTCAGCAACTGGCCCATGGTCGCCTTGATGCGGTACTGGGTGAACAGCTGCACATTCTTGATCTCCGCCAGGCGGCGGGAGGCGCTGAACAGCTCGTTTTCGCTGTCGAGCAAATCGAGCAGGGTGCGCTCACCCAGGCTGAACTGACGCTGATAGGCGGTGCGCACGCTGTTGCTGCGATCCACATATTGCTGGGCAACCGGCACCTGGGCGTTGGCGTTGTTCAGGGCGTTCCAGGCCAGGCCAAGCTCTTCGTTCAACTGGCGCAGCGCGTTGTTGCGAATATCCAACGCCTGGTTCGACAGGTAGGACTTGGACTCCAGGTCGGCCTTGTTACTGCCACCGGCATACAGGTTGAAGCGCATGCGCAGCATGGCTTGCCACTCGTTGTTGTGGCCGTTCTGGCCGTCCAGGTCGTTGTCGGCGGTGCGGCCCAGCTCGGCGTCAAAGCGTGGGTAGAAGCTCGACTTGGCAGCTTCATATTGTTTCTCGGCAGCGGCGATGTCGGCTTCGGCCGAACGCAGCACCGGGCTGTTTTCCAGCATCTGGGCACGGGCTTCGGTCAGGTTGGCCGGCAACAGCGCCATAAAGTCGGCGGGACGATCCAACTGATCGGGCAGTTGGCCGACGGCGCTGAGGTAATTGGTCTCGGCATCGGCCAGGTTGGTTTGTTCAGTGATCAGGTTGTTGCGGGCCTGGGCCATGCGCGCTTCGGCCTGGTCCAGGTCGGCACCGCTGCCCACGCCACGGGAGGTGCGCAGCTTGATCTGGTCGTAAATGCGCTCGTGGCTCTTGAGGTTTTCCTCGGCCAGGCGCACGAACTCGCGACGGGTCAGCACGTCCAGGTAGACCTGGGCCACGGTCAGCCCGGTGCGCTCGGACGCGTCCAGCAAGGAATAAGCACGGGAATTAACGTTGGCTTGTTGACGCCCTACTTCGCTGGACGTCGCAAAACCGTCAAAAACCATTTGCGACAGACGCAGGCTCGACTCGCTGCGGTTCAAGGTTTCCCAATGATTATTGCTGCCCGAACGGGTCGTCACACTGTCGGTGCCTTCACGGCCATAACCGGCTGCAAGGTCCACTCTAGGCAGGTAGCCGCCTTTGGCCGCCTTGAGCTGATAGTCCGCCGCCAGGCGACTGTTCACGCCGGCCTGGATTTCCGGGTGGACGTCCAATGCCTGTTGCATGGCCTGCGGCAAGGTTTGTGCTTGTACGAAACTGGCGGCGAGGGCGAAAGGTAAAGCCTTGAGCAGGTGCGAACGCATGGTTGGTTTATTCCCGAAACTCTTGTCTTGAATCACAGCGAAACGTGGCGCTGCATCGGATGATGGCAACCGGAATGACCGTATGTCGGAAAGTTCAAAACAGGGGCTGGAACACGCACCGAAAGAACAGGTCGCCGCTTAAATATCAATGTGACATTACGGAACCGATTGTTTAGGATGGCCGGCAGAAGGTCAATAGTTTGGCAGAAACAAAATACGCCGAAAAATACAGTCAAAATATTGTCAAATTAAAGCGTCAAAACATTTTCCCTTAGTGAGCATGAACGTCCAGACCGCTATGGCCATCGAGGCTGTCGGGTCCATGGAAGTCTACTGAACGTGGTACCCGGAGAGTCTTCAATGAGCAGTGTTATTGCCGTTGTCAAAAGCATTGTTGGTCAGGTTTTCGCCGTATCCCCCGAAGGTATTCGGCGCGTACTCATTGAGGGCGATCGCCTGAATGTGGGCGACCAGTTGGACACCGGCCCTGCCGGCGCCGTCACATTGGAGCTGGCCGATGGCCGCACGCTGGACCTGGGTCGCGACACTCAGTGGAGCGCCAGCGCTCCGGACTCTTCCACCGACCTCGAACAGGCCACAGCCCAAGCCGCGCCTTCTGTAGATGAGTTGCAGCAAGCCATCGCCGCCGGCGTCGACCCGACGACCGCCCTGGAAGCCACCGCCGCAGGCCCAACCGCCGCGGGTACAGGTGGCGCCGCCGGTGGCGGCCACAGCTTCGTCGTGCTGGACGCCACGGCCGGCAGCGTCGATCCGACGATCGGCTTCCCGACCGCAGGCCTCGCTGCAGCCGCCGCGACCGACAACAACATCTTGGGTGGCGACACCGCCGATACGACAGCCAACGCCGTGCTCAATGCGACCATGAGCCTGAGCGCCACGCCGACCATCACCGAAGCCGGCGGCGTGCTGGTCTACACCGCAACCGTTACCCAGGCGCCACTGACCAACCTGACCGTGACCTTGTCCAACGGTGCGGTCATCGTGATCCAGGCCGGACAACTGACCGGTAGCGTCAACGTACCGCTCGCGCCGAACGACACCGTCTACAACGACCCAAGCCAGATCAGCGTAACCGTTACGGGCACCACCGGCGGCGGCGGCATCGCCGTGACCGTGCCGACCACGCCGGCAGTGACCCAGATCACCGACACCATCGACACCACCACCGTCACCCTGAGCGCGAACAACACGATTACCGAAGGCGGCCAGATCACTTACACCGCGACGCTGACCAATCCGGCTCAGACCCCGGTGACTGTGGCCTTGAGCAACGGCTCGGTCATTACTATTGCTGCTGGTCAAACTACCGGTACCGTGGCTGTCGATACCCCAGCCAACGACGTCTACAACAACGGCAGTACCGTCAGCACCACGATCACTGGCGCAACCGGCGGTAACTTTGAGAATCTGGTGCCGAGCACGGCGCCTGCGGTGACTACGATTACCGACTCGGTAGATGCCACTACCCTGACGCTGACCGCTACGCCGACCGTGAATGAAAACGGCACGATCACCTACACCGCGACCCTGACCGGTGCTGACGGAAAACCCGTCACCGCTCAGAACGGTCCGGTTACCGTAACGTTGGAAAGCGGCAAGACCATCACTATTGCAGCCGGCGCAAGTTCGGGTGAGCTCAATGTGCCTGTCGGCAACGACGTGTACCAAGGCCCAACCACCGTCACCGAATCGATTGCTTCGGCATCGGGCGGTAACTTGGAAGCCATTGCTCCTAACACCGCTCCGGTCAGCACCATCGTTAGCGATGTCGATGACACCACCACGGTGACATTGACCGCCACGCCGACCGTGAACGAAAACGGCACCATCACCTACACCGCCACGCTGACCGGTGCCGACGGAAAACCTGTCACCGCGCAGAACGGTCCAGTGACCGTGACTTTGGACAGCGGTAAGACCATCACCATCGCAGCCGGTGCAAGTTCGGGTGCGCTCGATGTGCCGGTCGGTAATGACGTCTACCAAGGCCCGACCACCGTGACTGAGTCGATTGCTTCGGCATCCGGTGGCAACCTGGAAGCCATTGCGCCAAACACCGCTCCGGTCAGCACCGTGGTCAGCGATGTCAACGACACCACCACGGTGACATTGACCGCCACGCCAACCGTGAATGAAAACGGCACGATTACTTACACCGCCACTTTGACCGGTGCTGACGGCAAACCCGTCACCGCGCAGAACGGTCCGGTGACCGTCACCCTGGACAGCGGCAAGACCATCACCATCGCTGCCGGTGCAAGCTCAGGTGCGCTCGATGTGCCGGTCGGCAACGACGTGTATCAAGGCCCAACGACCGTCACCGAGTCGATTGCTTCGGCATCGGGCGGCAACCTCGAAGCCATCGCGCCAAACACCGCGCCGGTCAGCACCATCGTTAGCGATGTCGATGACACCACCACGGTGACATTGACCGCCACGCCAACCGTGAATGAAAACGGCACGATCACTTACACCGCAACTCTGACCGGTGCTGACGGAAAACCCGTCACCGCTCAGAACGGTCCGGTGACCGTCACCCTGGAAAGCGGCAAGACCATCACTATTGCAGCCGGCGCAAGTTCGGGTGAGCTCAATGTGCCTGTCGGCAACGACGTGTACCAAGGCCCAACCACCGTCACCGAATCGATTGCTTCGGCATCGGGCGGTAACTTGGAAGCCATTGCTCCTAACACCGCTCCGGTCAGCACCGTGGTCAGCGATGTCAATGACACCACCACGGTGACATTGACCGCCACGCCAACCGTGAATGAAAACGGCACGATTACTTACACCGCCACTCTGACCGGTGCCGACGGCAAACCTGTCACTGCTCAGAACGGTCCGGTGACCGTCACCCTGGACAGCGGCAAGACCATCACCATCGCTGCCGGTGCAAGCTCAGGTGCGCTCGATGTGCCGGTCGGCAACGACGTGTATCAAGGCCCAACGACCGTCACCGAGTCGATTGCTTCGGCATCGGGCGGCAACCTCGAAGCCATTGCGCCAAACACCGCGCCGGTCAGCACCATCGTTAGCGATGTCGATGACACCACCACGGTGACATTGACCGCTACGCCGACCGTGAACGAGAACGGCACCATCACCTACACCGCCACCCTGACCGGGGCCGATGGGAAACCTGTCACCGCTCAGAACGGTCCTGTGACCGTCACGTTGGACAGCGGCAAGACCATCACCATCGCTGCTAGGCGCAAGCTCGGGTGCGCTCGATGTGCCTGTCGGTAATGACGTCTACCAAGGCCCGACCACCGTGACCGAGTCGATTGCCTCGGCATCGGGCGGTAACTTCGAAGCCATTGCTCCTAACACCGCTCCGGTCAGCACCATCGTCAGCGATGTCAACGACACCACCACCGTGACGCTGACCGCTACGCCAACCGTGAACGAAAACGGCACCATCACTTACACCGCAACTCTGACCGGTGCTGACGGAAAACCCGTCACTGCGCAGAACGGTCCAGTGACTGTGACTTTGGACAGCGGCAAGACCATCACTATTGCAGCCGGCGCAAGTTCGGGTGAGCTCAATGTGCCTGTCGGCAACGACGTGTACCAAGGCCCAACTACCGTCACCGAATCGATTGCCTCGGCATCGGGCGGTAACTTGGAAGCCATTGCTCCTAACACCGTTCCGGTCAGCACCATCGTTAGCGATGTCGATGACACCACCACGGTGACATTGACCGCCACGCCGACCGTGAACGAAAACGGCACCATCACCTACACCGCCACGCTGACCGGCGCAGACGGCAAACCTGTCACCGCTCAGAACGGTCCGGTGACCGTAACGTTGGAAAGCGGCAAGACCATCACCATCGCCGCTGCGGCGCAAGTTCAGGCGCGCTCGATGTGCCTGTCGGCAACGACGTGTACCAAGGCCCAACGACTGTCACCGAGTCGATCAAAGATGCATCCGGCGGTAATCTCGAAGCCATCGCGCCAAACACCGCTCCAGTCAGCACCGTCGTCAGCGATGTCGACGACACCACCACGGTGACATTGACCGCTACGCCGACCGTGAATGAAAACGGCACGATCACTTACACCGCCACCCTGACCGGTGCTGACGGAAAACCCGTCACCGCGCAGAACGGTCCTGTGACCGTGACCCTGGACAGCGGCAAAACCATCACCATCGCTGCGGGTGCAAGCTCGGGCGAGCTCAATGTGCCTGTCGGCAACGACGTGTACCAAGGTCCAACGACTGTCACCGAATCGATCAAAGATGCATCCGGCGGTAATCTCGAAGCCATCGCGCCAAACACCGCTCCAGTCAGCACCGTCGTCAGCGATGTCGACGACACCACCACGGTGACATTGACCGCTACGCCGACCGTGAATGAAAACGGCACGATCACTTACACCGCCACCCTGACCGGTGCTGACGGAAAACCCGTCACCGCTCAGAACGGTCCGGTGACCGTCACCCTGGAAAGCGGCAAGACCATCACTATTGCAGCCGGCGCAAGTTCGGGTGAGCTCAATGTGCCTGTCGGCAACGACGTGTACCAAGGCCCAACCACCGTCACCGAATCGATTGCTTCGGCATCGGGCGGTAACTTGGAAGCCATTGCTCCTAACACCGCTCCGGTCAGCACCGTGGTCAGCGATGTCAATGACACCACCACGGTGACATTGACCGCCACGCCAACCGTGAATGAAAACGGCACGATTACTTACACCGCCACTCTGACCGGTGCCGACGGCAAACCTGTCACTGCTCAGAACGGTCCGGTGACCGTCACCCTGGACAGCGGCAAGACCATCACCATCGCTGCCGGTGCAAGCTCAGGTGCGCTCGATGTGCCGGTCGGCAACGACGTGTATCAAGGCCCAACGACCGTCACCGAGTCGATTGCTTCGGCATCGGGCGGCAACCTCGAAGCCATTGCGCCAAACACCGCGCCGGTCAGCACCATCGTTAGCGATGTCGATGACACCACCACGGTGACATTGACCGCTACGCCGACCGTGAACGAGAACGGCACCATCACCTACACCGCCACCCTGACCGGGGCCGATGGGAAACCTGTCACCGCTCAGAACGGTCCTGTGACCGTCACGTTGGACAGCGGCAAGACCATCACCATCGCTGCCGGCGCAAGCTCGGGTGCGCTCGATGTGCCTGTCGGTAATGACGTCTACCAAGGCCCGACCACCGTGACCGAGTCGATTGCTTCGGCATCGGGCGGCAACCTCGAAGCCATCGCGCCAAACACCGCGCCGGTCAGCACCATCGTTAGCGATGTCGATGACACCACCACGGTGACCCTGACCGCCACGCCGACCGTGAATGAAAACGGCACGATCACCTACACCGCCACTTTGACCGGTGCTGACGGCAAACCTGTCACCGCGCAAAACGGTCCAGTGACCGTAACGTTGGAAAGCGGCAAGACCATCACCATCGCCGCTGGCGCAAGCTCGGGTGCGCTCGATGTGCCTGTCGGAAATGACGTCTACCAAGGCCCAACCACCGTCACGGAAAGCATCAGTACCGCGACGGGCGGCAACCTCGAAGCCATCGCACCGAACACAGCGCCTGTGAGCACCGAGGTCAGCGATGTCAACGACACCACCACGGTGACGCTGACCGCCACACCGACCGTGAATGAAAACGGCACCATCACCTACACCGCCACCCTGACCGGTGCTGACGGCAAACCGGTCACCGCGCAAAACGGCCCAGTGACCGTAACGTTGGAAAGCGGCAAGACCATCACCATCGCTGCGGGCGCAAGCTCGGGTGCGCTCGATGTGCCTGTCGGCAACGACGTGTACCAAGGTCCAACGACTGTCACCGAATCGATCAAAGATGCATCCGGCGGTAATCTCGAAGCCATTGCTCCAAACACTGCTCCAGTTAGCACCATCGTCAGCGACGTCAACGACACCACCACGGTGACATTGACCGCCACACCGACCGTGAACGAAAACGGCACCATCACCTACACCGCCACCCTGACCGGCACCGACGGCAAACCCGTCACTGCGCAGAACGGTCCAGTGACTGTGACTTTGGAAAGCGGCAAGACCATCACCATCGCTGCCGGTGCAAGTTCGGGTGCGCTCGATGTGCCGGTCGGCAACGACGTCTACCAAGGCCCAACGACCGTCACCGAATCGATCAAAGATGCATCCGGCGGCAACCTCGAAGCCATTGCTCCAAACACTGCTCCAGTCAGCACCGTAGTCAGCGACGTCAACGACACCACCACGGTGACCCTGACCGCCACGCCGACCGTGAATGAAAACGGCACCATCACTTACACCGCCACGCTGACCGGTGCTGACGGCAAACCCGTCACCGCGCAGAACGGCCCAGTGACCGTGACTTTGGAAAGCGGCAAGACCATCACCATCGCTGAGGGCGCAAGCTCGGGTGCGCTCGATGTGCCTGTCGGCAATGACGTGTACCAGGGCCCAACGACCGTCACCGAATCGATCAAAGATGCATCCGGTGGCAACCTCGAAGCCATCGCGCCAAACACCGCGCCGGTCAGCACCATCGTTAGCGATGTCAACGACACCACCACGGTGACATTGACCGCCACACCGACCGTGAATGAAAACGGCACCATTACCTACACCGCCACCCTGACCGGCGCCGACGGCAAACCTGTCACCGCGCAAAACGGTCCTGTGACCGTGACCCTGGAAAGCGGCAAGACCATCACCATCGCTGCGGGCGCAAGCTCGGGCGCGCTCGATGTGCCTGTCGGCAATGACGTCTACCAAGGCCCAACGACCGTCACCGAGTCGATCAAAGATGCATCCGGTGGCAACCTCGAAGCCATCGCACCGAACACCGCTCCAGTCAGCACCGTCGTCAGCGACGTCAACGACACCACCACCGTGACGCTGACCGCCACGCCGAACGTGAACGAAAACGGCACCATCACCTACACCGCCACCCTGACCGGCGCCGACGGCAAACCCGTCACCGCTCAGAACGGTCCTGTGACCGTGACCTTGGAAAGCGGCAAGACCATCACCATCGCCGCCGGCGCAAGCTCGGGTGCGCTCGATGTGCATGTCGGCAACGATGTCTACACCGGTGCGCCGTCCATCACCGAGTCGATCAAATCGGCCTCCGGAGGCAATCTCGAAGCCATCGGCGTCAATAGCGCCGGCGCGTCGACGGCCGTGGGCGACACTGTCGACAACACCACCGTCAGCATCAGCGGCAGCACCTCCGTCACCGAAGGCCAGGCCGCCACGTACACCGTCAGCCTGACGAACCCGGCGCAAACCGAAGTGACGGTGAAGATCGTCTACAGCGGTACCGCCGCCGACGGCTCGGACTTTACCGGCGTCTACACCGTGAAGATTCCGGCCAACGCCACCAGCGCCAGCTTCAACGTGGCCACCCTGGACGACAAGATCACCGAAGGCACTGAAAACTTCGTGGTCAAGATCGACTCGGCCACTGGCGGCAATTTCGAGCACCTGGCGGTCAGTGGGACCAACGGCAGCGTCAGTACGTCGATCATCGACAACGACACGCCGCCTGCGCTTGACCTGGATGCCAACGATTCCAGCGGCAAGACCGGCGCCGACTACCAGGTGACCTTCACCGAAGGCACTTCCGGCCCGGGCGTGTCCATCGCCGACACCGACCTGAAGATCACCGACCCGGACAGCACGATGCTGACCGGCGCCACCATCGTGCTGACCAACCGTCAGCCTGGCGATCATCTGAACCTGGGCAACAGCGTCAACGGCATCAGCATCAACGCCAACAGCACCGACGGCAAAGTCGTCCTGACGCTGACGGGCAATGCGACGCTGGCCGACTACATGCAGCAGATCAAGAACATCAGCTTCATCAACAACAGCGAAGACCCGAGCAGCGTACCGCGCGTGATCACCGTGACGGTGACTGACGGCGCAAGCTACTCCAACACCGCCACCACCACCGTGAACGTGGTCGGCGTCAACGATGCACCGGTCGCCACGGGCGGTTCGGTGACCGGTACCGAAGACACTTCGCTGGTGCTTGGCTGGTCGACCTTCGGCGTCAGCGACGTGGACAGCTCCGCCGCCAGCCAGGGCGTGAAAATCACCGGGCTGCCTGGCGATGGCAAGCTGCAGTACCTGGACGGTGCGACCTGGAAGGACGTGGCCAACAACCAGACCTTCACCAAGGCCGATATCGATGCCGGCAAGCTGCGCTTCACGCCAGATGCCAATGAATCCGGGACCAATGGCTACGGTGGCAGCGGCGTGGGCAACCAACAGGCTGACTACACGCAGATCAAGTTCCAGCCTACCGACGGCCAGGCGCTGGGCAACACCGGCACCGTGAAGATCGACATCACGCCGACTGCCGACGCACCGACCCTCAACGTGGCCGGCAACAACGTGACCTCCACTGGCTTGATCAAGGAAGTCTGGACCGGCCTGTCGGGCCTGGGCACCGATGGCAGCGGCGCGCCGTCCGGCACACTCAAGTCGGTGATCGATGCCGCCGGCACGCCGAACAGCAGCACCAACGTGACCAACGTCCAGAACGACAGCAACGTCAATCCGGGCACCGCGTCGAAGACCTCGGGGCTGATTTTCCTGGAAGCTGGCAAGACCTATACCTTCAGTGGCACGGGCGATGACAGCCTGTTGGTGACTGTCGGCGGCAAGGACGTGGCGGGTATCACCTGGGGCGCGGGTGGCCAGCTCAATGGGTCGTTCACCCCGACCAGCAGCGGCTACTACACCCTGGACATCTACCACCACAACCAGACCGGCCCGGGCAGCTATGACGTGAACCTGTCGATCAACGGCAGCACGCCGGTAGACCTGAGCAGTGCCGGCGTACCGCTCTACACCGGCGTCACCGACCTGACGAACGCCGGGGTCAGCGTTTCCGACCTGCACGGTACCAACGGCGAAGGCTACTACGACGGCTTCAAGCTCAACGAAGGTGGCGAAGGCGGCAGCGTGAACCTGTCGAAGATCACCACCGCCCTGACCGACACCGACGGCTCCGAAAGCCTGAGCGTGAAAATCGGCGGCATGCCGGAAGGCAGCGTGCTGAGCGACGGCGCCGGCCACACCGCGATCGTCGGTGCCAACGGCGAGGCCTCCGTGACTGGCTGGAACCTGGGCAGTCTGAACCTGACGCCACCGACCTACTACAACGGCCAGATCAACCTGACGGTAACGTCGACCTCCACCGAATCCCTCGGCGGATCGGCAGTGACGACCGCGCAGATCCCGGTCACCGTTTACCCGGCGACCTATAACGCCGCCACCGCTACCTCCGGCAGCGACAATGTCACCGGTACCGACGGCAACGACATCGTGGTCGCCGACATCGGCGGACTGACCGTGGTGCCGGGCGTCAACTACAACATCGCCTTCATGGTCGACAGCTCCGGCAGCATGAGCGACTCGTCCGTCACCGCCGCGAAGAACTCGTTGACCCAAGTGTTCAACACCCTCAAGCAGAGCCTGGGCAGCAACTCCGGGACGGTGAACATCTTCCTGGCGGACTTCGATAACCAGGTCAACAAGAACGTTGCGGTCAACCTCAACGATCCGAACGCGCTGACACTGCTCAAGAACGTGCTCGACTCGATGGTGTCCGGCGGCAATACCAACTATGAAGACGTGTTCAAGACCACCGCAAACTTCTTCAACAGCACCCAGGCCCTGAGCAATACCGGTGCGAAGAACCTGACGTACTTCATCACCGACGGTGAGCCAACGCGCTACCAGTCCGGCGAAGAGACGAACCCAGTGTTGTACGGCACCGTCAAGCTCGACGACGTCCTGAGCGCGGCCAACTACACCGTTGGCAAGTACTACACCCAGACGATCGACAGCACACACAAATTCACTATCGAAGAAAATGGGGACATGTTCCTGTCGATCAAGAACGGCAAGAATTGGAATAAAGACTACGTCGGCACGGTGCATGCCGAGGGCAACGGTACGTTCGAGTTCTCCAACGTGGACGGCGGCGGGTGGAGCGACGCCTCGGCAGCAGCCGGCTCAACGGCCAGCTTCACCCTGCTCAAAGGCTTGAGCAACGTTGAAGCCATCGGCCTGAACAACGGCGTGACCCTTGACGACCTCAAGCCGTACGACTCCGATGGCAAGCCGCAAACCAACATCGACCCCAAGGACCTGGCCAACTCGATCATCGGCCACACCGAAGCGACGTTGCCAGGTGCCGACACGGTCAATGGCGGCGACGGCAATGACATCCTCTTCGGCGATCTGGTGAGCTTCAACGGCATCACCGGCGAGGGTTACCAGGCGATCCAGTCGTTCGTGGCCCAGCAAAGCGGCGTCGACGTCAGCAAGATCACCACCAGCAACGTGCACCAGTACATCACCGAGCACTACACCGCGTTCGATGTGTCTGGCGCGCATGATGGCAACGACACCCTGCTGGGCGGCGCCGGTAACGACATCCTGTTCGGCCAGGGCGGCAACGACCTGCTGGACGGTGGCAAGGGCAATGACATCCTGCTCGGTGGCAGCGGTGCCGATACCCTGATCGGCGGCAAGGGCAACGACACCCTGATCGGTGGCCTGGGCGGCGACACCTTCGTCTGGAAATCCGGCGACACCGGTACTGACGTGATCAAGGACTTCAAGGCCGGCGACGGTGATCGGATCGATCTGCGGGACCTGCTGCAGGGCGAAACCGGCAGTACCATCGACCACTTCCTGAAAATCACCACGGTCGATGGCGTTTCCTCCTTGCAAGTCAGCACCACCGGCCAGTTCAACACGGCCAACAGCGCAGCGGCGCCGGACGTGACGATCAAGCTCGAAGGCAACAACTGGTCGAACATCAACCTGAACTCCCTCATCGCCGGCAGTGATCCGACCATCAAGATCGATCACAACAACAGCTGACGCTGACACGGACCCCGTGGCGAGGGAGCTTGCTCCCGCTGGGGCGCGAAGCGGCCCTGTTTTTAGGGCTGCCGAGCAGCCCAGCGGGAGCAAGCTCCCTCGCCACGGATAAGTGTTCAAACGCCCCCTGGTTGGCCTATGCTGCCCAGCATGACGCCGCTTCATACATGAGGGATGCCCGATGTTTTATGTGCAACGTGATGCACAAGGCCTGCTGGTGCGCGTCGAAGCCACCGCTTACGCCGAGGCCACCGAGACCTTGCCGGCCGACAACCATGAAATCCAGGACTGGTTCGCCAACCAGGCAGTAGAAAACAGCCTCAAGCAGCTCAAGCAAAGCGACTTGGAGATGATCCGGGTACTCGATGACTTGATCCAGGTGCTGACCAGCAAAGGCGTCATTCGCGTCACCGACCTGCCACCCGCGGCCCAGGCCAAGCTGATGGACCGCAACCAGGCCCGTGAAGCGCTGGGCGGGCTGAGCCGGTTGATCGATGATGATGAGAAGGGGTTGATCTAGGCTCCCACGTCATTTCAGGCAGCACACAACACCTGTGGCGAGGGGATTTATCCCCGCTGGGCTGCGCAGCGGCCCTAAAACCCAGCCGCCTCGGTGTGTCAGGCAGTTCACCTTTAGGTATCTGGGGCTGCTACGCAGCCCAACGGGGATAAATCCCCTCGCCACGGGTTTGGAATTGTCTGGGCTGACGCCTTCGCGAGCAGGCTCGCTCCCACAGTTCATTTTGTGTTGATTTCGATATTTCGGTTCAACACAGATCAGTGTGGGAGCGAGCTTGCTCGCGAAAGCGGTCTTCAATTCACCACAGGTCTTTCAGATTGTGGCTTGAACCTCAAGCCGATCCATCGCCCGTTCCACCAGCAAATGCACCCCATCCGCCATGCGGCTGATCGCCAGGATCACGCTGCGGCGCGAGCCGTCGACGTCATCTGCCAGGTTGGCGGCGATGGCGCTGATGGACAGCAGGTCTTCGGAGGCGTTGGCCAGTAGTGTTTCGGTGTCGATGTCCGGGGCGACCATGAAGAGTTGGGGCCCTTGGGATTTGTTCGAGGATTGATCGGCGGGTTTGGGGTTGAGGTAATAGTCGAGGACGCGTTCGGCGGCTTCGTCGAGTTTTTTGGATTTCGAGGATTTGTCAGAGGCGTTGCCAGGGCTTCCTGGCGGATTTGGAGTTGCTTTGAACATTTGAGATTTCCTAAACAGTTAAGTGGAAACCGTCACCGTTCGCTTGCACGCGAATGAGGGTGGCGGCCGTACGCAGGTGTGCAAGACCGGGCCTGTTTAGGACACCCGGCAGATCCAAGGATCTCCCGCGTGCAGCCGCCATAAAGCCAGTGGACAGAAAAAAGCCCATGAGCGATGTAGCGTCGCATCCTAAACAGTTTCTTCGGACTTGCACGTCCGTGTCACCGTTTTTTCAGTGACAAACCCAGACTAGCCACTAGATGGACGCCGGACAAGTTCACCAACTTCGCCACAACTTGAAGGAAATCTCCTAGGACCTGGCTTTTAGGGGGTGGATCCATTTCTGCGGTAACGGCTGCTGGCGGTTCCGCCCTTACAGCGGGTCACTTTTTTCAGACGCCAAAAAAGTAACCAAAAACGCTGTGCCCCACCACTCGGCACCTCGCCTAGGCGAGGTGTTCCCTCACTCCGGCATTGCTCCGTGGGCCCGCCGCGATGGGCCAGCGTGGTTAACGGGGCGTCGAGATCAAGATCAAAATCAAGATCAAAATCAAAATCAAAATCAAAAGCAGGGCAAGGGCAAGGGCAAGGGCAAGGGCAAGGGCAAGGGCAAGGTGTCTGCCAGCATTTATTTAGCTGAACCACCGCTATCGCGAGCAAGCTCGCTCCCACATCGGATTTCCAGCAGCAGCCCGATGCAGGTTTGCCGCAAGTCCTGTGGGAGCGAGCCTGCTCGCGAAGAGGCCAGTGCATTCACATCTTCATCGACCGTTCGATTGTCTTCGCGAGCAGGCTCGCTCCCACAGGGCAAACGCGGTCTCACCAAGAACCAGATCGGCCATCAAGCCGCCTCGCTTTGGCTTTGGCTTTGGCTTTTGCTTTGGCTTTTGCTTTTGATCTGCCAGGCCCCGTTAACCACGATGGCCGAACGCAGGCATTGTGGAGTGGGCAACCCGGCATGGATGCCGGGTTAGCCGCGCAGGGCCATGGATGGCCCATCGCGGCGGGCCCACGGAGCAATGCCGGAGTGAGGGCATGCCGAGCCTCGGCGAGGCACCGAGTGGTGGGCCATATACGGATCACCCACATGGGTTACAAAAAAGTGCACTCACATAGGTAACACCCGGAGTGTCACGTAGCCATCAATGGCATCTCTTACGTCAATGCGTCCCAGGATTATTGGACCGAAGATAACATCCCAGATCCCATCCTCTATTTGCTCCAGCCCAATGGTCTGGTGCTTGAGCACATAGCCGACGTAGATCCTTAGACCACGACGATTGACGATGCCCGAGCAGTCCGCTTGGAGGCTATCGATATGGCTCGGGTAGGTCATCTCAGGAAGCTTCTCAGGGTTTTGGCGGGACGAAGGCTCATAGCAGGACGCGGGTGTCTTCTGCTTCAGAGCCTCGTGAAAACGCTCATAGTTGTAATGTTGCCTGAAACGGTCAAAGTGCCGTTGTTGGGCCTCCCACGCTACCGCTGGCGGTGACGGAAGAGTGCTTTTCAACGTTCGATGCATACGTTCATGTCGGCCATTTTGCTCCGGCCTGCCGGGTGCGATCCGCTCAGGAATGATCCCCAGGCGCAACCACCAGATGGATAATCGGGAAAGGCCCGCACGCCCTTTGCTCGCAAACGGAACTCCATTGTCGGTACGAATGCGCTCCGGCAGACCATGCTCACGAAACACCTGAGTAAACACCGCCTGGGTTTCCTGGAAGTTGGTGTTAGCCATGCTGTGGCAAGCGAGCAAGAAACGACTGGCATGGTCCATGATCGTCAATGGATAGCACCAGACGCCCGCACCTGTCAGGAATTGGCCTTTGTAATCGGCGCTGAATAGCTGGTTGGGAGCCTCTGCTCTCTGCAGTGGTTTGGGATAAACCGCCACCCGTTGGCGCAATCGGCGTGGTTTGACCAGCTCAGCTTTCTTTAGAATGTTGTAGATCGACGTCTTTGATGGCGGCGCCTGGTCAGGAAAACGCTCGAGCAAAGCCGCCTGAATTTTCTTGGGGCCAGGCTCTGTCTCACCCCGACCGCGTAACTCAATGATCGCCTCACGGACAGCCAGCGGCACTACCCATTCCTGGGTAAGCCGACGACGGCTATGTTCTTCCAGTCCGGCGGGCCCTTCCCTCTCATACCGCTCGACCCATTTATAGCCAGTCTTGCGGCTGATCTCGTAGGCTTGGCAAAGCGCACTGAAGCTGGGCGGGCCTTTGATGAAGTCCGCAATGAACAGCAGTTTCAGGTCCATAGGTTTCAGCTCTCGCCATGGCATGGTCAGATCCTCGAAAACCGACCCTGCCAGTTAAAAACTGTTACCTATGTGAGTGAACTGATTTGTAACCCATGTGGGTGAGTCATACCGCCAAGCCTTTTTGGTTACTTTTTTGGCGTCTGAAAAAAGTGACCCGCCGTAAGGGCGGAACCCTAAGCCGCCGTTACCGCAGCAACGGATATGTACCCGATCAGCAGCGTATAAGCCGCCTCACCCCCAACGCCGAGGCTCACCCACCAACTGCCCCTGCACCCCAAACAACCCCATCTCCCGAATCACCGCCAACTCCCCCTCCGTCTCCACCCGCTCAGCAATCAACGGCAGATCAATACTATGGGCGGCACGCTGGATAGCTTCAATGAACAGACGCTTGTCGCTCTCCTGATCAATCGCGCGAATGTAACTGCCATCGATCTTCAGATAGGCCAACCCCAGCCGCGACAAGTTGCCGATCATGCTGAACCGCCCACCAAAGCGCTGCAGGCTCAGGGAGAAACCAAGCTCGCGCAACTGCCGGGTCAATTGCTCCAGCACCGCTTGCTCGGGCAGTTGCTCTTCACCAATCTCCAGCGTCAGGCGCGACCCAAGGTTGGAGTGGGACCGCAGTATTTCAAAAACCTTGGCCAGCGCCTGCGGATCGGCCAGCGTGGCGGAAGACAGGTTCAACGCTAAGGACTGTTCGTGCCCGGCCATCTGCTTGAGGACCTGTTCGAGCATCAGGCGATCCAGTCGCGCGGTCCAGCCAAAGCGCTCCAGCCAAGGCAGGAAACGCCCGGCAGGGATTGTCTGGCCCTGCTCGTCCAGCAGCCGCGAAAGCACCTTGTAATGCAGCACCACCTGGGTGTCCTGGGCGGCCACCACGGGTTGGAAGTACAGCTCGAAACGTTGATTGTCCAGGGCCTGGTCAAGCAGGTTGTGCCAGGCATGGTGATCATCGCCGACGCTGGCCGATGCGCTGTGATCCAGGCAGGCCCAGCTCGGTTCGCCCTGGCTTTCGGCCTGGGCCAACGCCTGGTCGCCGAGCTGGAGCACCGCTTGCGGCGAGTCGCCATGGACGAACGGCGCCAGCCCGATGGAGGCCACCGTCGCCATGTCCGTCGCGCCGGTGGCATGCAGGCTCGCCAATGCCGCTTCGAGGTTTTGCGCCAGTTGCAGCGCCTCCTCACGGACCAGTCCGGGCGCCAGCACGGCGAACTCACCACCGCGAATGCGCGTCACCAGGTTATGGGTTTCCGGGTACCGAGCGCACTCACGCAATAATTGCTCACCCACGGCCTTGAGCAACTGGTCAGTGCGCTGCCCGCCCAGCCGCTGGTTCAGACCGGCGAGGTCCTTGACCCGCAACAACAGCAGATAACCGGAACTGGCCTGCTCGGGATTGCTCACCCGTGCATGCAACTGCATCTCGAAATAGCGCCGGTTGGCCAATCCGGTGAGGTTGTCCTGGTACGACTCGATCCGCAGCTTCTCGCTGCGCTCGGCCTGCTCCTGGAACAGTGCCTTGAGCTTCTCGACCATCTGGTTCATCGCCTGCACCACCCGGCGCAGTTCAGGCGTACGTGGCAGCTCCGGCAGGCTCAGGAATTCGCGCCGGGCGATGGCGTGGGACTGATGCACCATGTAGTCCAGCGGCTTGAGCTGGCGACGCAGCAGCAAGGCTCCCAACACCGCGCTCACGGCGCCGCATAGCAATAGCCAGCCCAGGCTGCCCAGGGCGCTCTGCCACAGCTTGGCGAGGGCGAACATCGGATGGCTGACCACTTCGACCCGCGCCGCCTGCTCCCAACCGCGGCTGACAATCGCGTCGCCGCCGGCCGGCTCCAGGCCAATGAGCTTGATGAACCACTGAGGAACGCTGCCGGCGTCAGGGGTACCGGTGCGCTCGACCAGGGTCTTGTCGGTGGCCACATCGACCACGCGGATGCTTGCGTAGTAGCCGCTGTCGAAGATCGAGCTGACCATCAACTCGACCATCGCCGGGTCGTCGATGTTCGGCGTCAAGGACAGTGCCAGCGCCGTGGCTGCGTCCTGGGCGTGGGAGCGCAGTTGATTGACGTACTGGGCCCGCGAGCTCTCCAGGCTGACCATGAAGCTGCCGCTGAAGGCAACCACCAGGAACAGACAAATAGCGATCAACAGCTGTTTGAACAAGGACATCTGAGCGCGCGCTCCTAGTTAGTCGTCTCGACCGGAAAACCTTCGGCCTGCATTTTCTTCAACACATCCTGCCACCGCGACAGGCGCTTGGTATCACTCACTTTTTTGTTGCCCTTGGTGCCCGGCAGCCACAGTCCCTCGGCGTTGAAGGAGTAGACCGGGAGCAAGTCGGTTCGCTGGCTGGCCGGCAGGATGCCGTCGATCAGGCTGTCGAGTACCAGCGGCATCGCATCAGGGGTGGCGTAGTAGGTGAGCACCATGTGCGCACGGTTCTGCCGCAGGGCCTTGACGTAGGTGATGCGCAGCTTGTCACTGGAAACGCCGAGGTGACGCAGGCTGAAGTACTTGGCAATCGCGTAGTCCTCACAATCGCCTGCGCCCTTCCACAGCGCCTGGATCGGGGTTTCCCAGTAATCGACCTCCCGCCACAGGTCGATGTCTTCCACGTAGCGCACCTTCTTGTTGAAGAACAGGTTCACCACCTTGAGCTGTTCCAATTCCGGAATCTGCTTCTGCGTCGCCAACAATTCCTGCCATGCATCGATCCGCTGCTGCCCTTCCCCCAACGGTCCATATAATGCTTGCGCCCGCCGGCTGATCTGCGCAAAGTCCCAGTCGGCGTGCAGGCCACCCAGCATCAGGCCCGCCAGCAGCAATGCCGAGCACAGCCAGCGCAAGAACCTGAGGACTGGGAAAGGTGCAGCCAAGGGAAATACGTCCGAAAGGGCGGTTGGAAAATTCGTTGGATGGTGAAGCCTGGCCCGGCAAAAGACAATGGCAGGTTGCAATCACCGCAAGCAGACTAAACTCTAGTTCAGGAACCGGCGCCGCGAGACTTTGACGGCTTGGCAATCTGTAACTAATGTTGGCTTGGATCCAATTTCGTTACTACCAGTCAGGTGTTGTCGTGACACAGAAGCCCAAACCGTTAAGCACTATCCAGGTCAACGGCCCCATTCCCGCAGCCCAGGCGCGCTCGATCATCGAAAGCTCCCTGCGCGAGGCCATTCTCGACGGACGCTTGCCCAGTGGCACCGCTGTGCGCCAGCAGGAACTGGCGGATCTGTTCGGCGTCAGCCGCATGCCGGTGCGCGAGGCGTTGCGTCAGCTCGAGGCGCAATCGTTGCTCACGGTGGTCCAGCACAAGGGTGCCGTTGTGGCGCCGTTGATCACCAGCAATGCGGTCGAGACCTATGCCCTGCGTTCGGTCCTGGAAGGCTTCGCCCTGCGCCTGTCCATCCCGCTGCTCGACGACAACGACTTGGCCATGGCCGCCCAATACATCGAACAGCTCGAAGGGCAGACCAGTTACGCCGAGATCGCCAGGCTCAACCGCTTGTTCCACATGTCGCTTTACCACAAGGCGCCCAACGCCAAGCTGCTGGACCTCATCGAGCGTGAACTCAACGAAGAAGAACGCTTCCTGCGTTTTCACCTATCGTCCATGGGCCTGGGCAAGCTGACCCAGGATGACCATCGCGCGATGCTCGACGCCGCGAAAGCCAAAGATATCGATCAAGCGGTTCTTCTGCTCGAAACCCATCTGGAGAAAGCCTCCGTCACTATGCGTCGGCACCTGGAACGTTAATCGAGTCGCCCCCCAGCGCCGGCCATCTGGCCGGCGCAGTATTTTCTTACACATCCTTCCCACACCTGGGTTGCCTAGCCACCACGGCCCGGCCGCGATTGCGTCCCGTCGTGGCATCAGTCCGATGGAACTGCTGTCGATTTGGGCTCACTCTTGCGCTTGTCGATTCAAAAATAGACCTGAAGAAGTCAGCGCCCGGTGGTAGCCAGGCGAATCGAAGCCATTACGCAAGGAGCGTCGCCCAACTGGCGGAAGGGCCGGTAGTCCGACCGGCACCCCGCCCTTAAAACACTTACTTCTTACTTTCCCGATCCCTGAAGTGCTCCGAGTGAGGCATTCACTCGAAACATTCGATTCTGATAGTTATAAATCGGAAGGAGCAACTTCGCCTCAATAAAACTTAAAACATAAGTTTTAACCAGCCTCTTCGCGCCCAATAAAACAGCAACTTTAAATAACTGAGAAATAACTTGCATGGCCTTTAAGTCTTGTACTAATTTTTAACTCGTCGAATTGGTATCGACCATTACAACCCTGACAAAACGCCTCTAGCACAGGCGCAGCGACCCGAATCGCGCAATAACCAGAAGTACTAACAACCCATGGACTCCGGTTCAAGCACTTGCTCGCCTCTTGAAAAGAAAGCGAGCAACTTCCGGACAAACATCATTGATGAGGACGTTCCAATGCAGCCAACCAAAGAACAACTATCTCTGAAAAAACACGAACTTGGCCAACACCCGGTTTTTTCCGAAATAACATCAATCGACCTGTTGCGCCGCTTTATGGAAAGTCATGTCTTCGCCGTTTGGGACTTCATGTCCCTGACCAAGCGCCTGCAACGGGAACTGACCTGCGTACATCTGCCGTGGCTGCCCCCGGCCGACCCGCACGCTGCGCGACTGATCAACGAGATTGTCTTGGGCGAAGAGTCCGACGACCGCCCCGGCGCGGGCTATTGCAGCCATTTCGAACTGTACCTGGACGCCATGCGCGAGGTCGGCGCGGACACCCGGCCGATCGAACGATTCATCGCCCTGCAGCAAGAGGGCGTCAGCCCCGACACGGCGCTGGACAGCGTCGAAGTCGAGCCCGCCGCCGCGCAGTTTGTGCGTCAAACGCTGCACACCGCCCTGCACGCGCCGGCCCACAGCGTCGCCGCCGCGTTCGTGCACGGTCGCGAGAGCGTCATCCCGCAAATGTTCCAGCGCATGCTGGACGCCTGGGGTATTGGCCTGGACCAGGCGCCGACGTTTCGGTACTACCTGCAACGGCACATCGAGGTGGACTCCGAAGACCATGGCCCGGCGGCGGAAAAACTGCTGGCGCGGTTGATCGACGGCGACCCGCAACGCGAGCGCGAAGTCCTGGCGGCCGCCATTGCCGCCGTCCATAGCCGTGCGGCGCTGTGGGATGGCCTGCGCCAGAGCATGGCCCAGCCTGTTGCGCAGGTGACGCCATGAACGCCATCCAATACCAATCCTTCGCCGACGCCTGGGAAAGCCGCGCCACCATCCGCACCCGGCCACGGCGCCGGGTCGAAGACGACGACAAGTTGATCTTCCCCATGAGCCGCCAGCCGCTGGTGCACAGCCAGACCTTCCTGAGCCATTGCCCGCAGTTGCGTGATTTTGTCCTGGTACAGAGCCTCTACAAATTCATCAACGACGTGGTGATTTTCGAGACCGAGCTGGTGGACCACACCGCCCGGCGTATCGCCAAGAATCGCTTCGGCATCGAGTTTCCGTTCGCCTGTCGCTACGACGCGATGACGGTGGTGGTGGATGAGGATTACCACGCCTTGGTGGCGATGGATTTCATGCAGCAAACCATCGACATGACCGGCATCACGCCGATCCCGCTGCCCCAGCAGATCGAACTCAGCCGCGCGATTCCCACCACCCTGGCGCGGGCGCCGGAGCATTTGCTCAGCGCCGTGGAACTGATCTGCATCGCCATCGCCGAGAACACCGTGACCAACGAAGTGGCCGCCTTCGCCCGGGACGATTCGGTCAAGGCCTCGATCAAGGGGTTGATGGCCGATCATCTGCTGGACGAGGGCCGGCATTCCGGTTTCTGGACACGGCTGGTGCAGATCTACTGGCGCACCGCGCCCGAAGAAGACCACGAGGCGATTGCGCGGTTGATGCCAGGGTTCATCGCCGATTACCTGGCGAGCGATCTGCAGCAGGCCTTCGATTTCGAGCTGATCAGCCACTTGCCCGTCGACGAATCGGTGCGCCAGTCATTGCGCGAAGACGCCAGTGCGCTGGCTTATCCGATCAATCGTTTTCACCCGCTGGTGGGCAACATCACCCGTTTTTTCCGTGGCAGCTCGATGCTCGCGTCCCCCTGCGTGCGCGACGCCCTGGCCGATTACTTGACCCCATGAGGACCTTCCAATGAGACGCCTCGAAATTACACTGGCTGGCAACAGCCAGGCCATGGCCGAACTGGCCCGGGAACTTGAGGAACATGGCCATGGCGTCGCGAAGGCGCCGGCCGGCGACGGCACGTTCGACCTGTTGATCGACGACGGTACGGTGCCATGCGCCCTCAGGGCCCGTTTCCGCCTTCAGGTGCGCGTGGTACTCCAGGCCTTGCCCGGCCACGCGCTGCCACAACCGGTGGTGGTTTTTCGCGACGGCGCGCAGCGGATTCTGCTTCAAGACGTCATTCATGCGCAGGACTGCGGCAACGGTCAGTCGTTGCGTTTGCGTGCAATGGCGGCGGTGGTCGAGCATGCCGCACAGCTGGTCAGCCAGTTGTCGCGCGATGAGCACTGCTTCGACCAATGGCCGGCGACACGGGATGACGCTGCCGGCCCCGCGCACGGTCTGGACGTGCTGGAACCATTGGCCTTCGTACACCGCCTCAATCAGCAGGCGGTTCCCTGGCTGCTGGCCGCCGCCGAAGTGCCGGTGATGCACAGCATCGAGCAGCGCATGCTCGATGACGCGACGCAACCTGCGCTGTGGATCGAGGACCAATCCATCGACTACAAGTCCTTGCGCGATTCGGTGCTGCGAATTCAGCAGGCCATGCAGGAAAGCCTTGGGGAAGCAACCGATCGCCCACGGGTGATCGGCGTGTGCCTGCCAAAATCGGCGCCGCTGTACGCAGCCATCCTCGCGGTGCTGGGGTGCGGGGCGGTGTACCTGCCGCTGGACCCGCAACACCCGGCGCAACGTCGGCGCTTCATTCTGGAAAACGCCAAGGCGGACCTGTTGCTCCATGACGGCAACAGCGATCTGGATGAACTGTCGATACCCACGCTGAACGTCCATCGACTGCCATCGTCGAGGCCGGCCATTCCTGCCTCGACGATTCGCCGGATCGTCAACATCGACGAACCGGCCGTGGCGATCTACACGTCCGGCACCACCGGCCAGCCCAAAGGCGTCTTGCTCAGCCATCGCAACCTCAGCCATTTCTGCGCCTGGTACAGCGACTACGTCGGGCTGCGGCGAGACAGCCGTGTGTTGCAGTTTTCCACGATCAACTTCGACGCGTCATTACTGGACATGTTGCCGACCTTCATCCAGGGCGGGCTGTTGGTCGTGCCCAGCGAGGATCAGCGCCGCGACCCGCAGCAACTGGTGGCGTTGATTCGTGAGCAGCGCGTCAGCCACGCCTTCCTTCCACCTGCGCTGTTGAGTGTCATGCCGCTGGACGCGCCCTTGGGGCTGGTGCACCTGATTACCGGCGGGGATGTCTGCGAGCCTTACGTGATCGAGCGACTGGCGCCGCAGTGCCGGTTCCACAACATCTACGGCCCGACGGAAACCACGGTGTTGGCGACCACCCGGCAATTTGCGGTGGGCGACAACAACCGCAACCTGGGCACGCCCATCGCCAACGGGCAGGTGTTGATTCTCGACGAACAACGGCAACCGGTCCCCGACGGTACCCCCGGTGAGTTGTACATCGCCGGGCCTGGTGTCGGCCTGGGGTACCTGAACGATCCGGTGCTGACCGCCAGCCGTTATCTCGACCTGACGCTGCCCACCGGGCAGACGCTGCGGGTCTATCGCACCGGTGACATCGGCCAATGGACCGACAACGGGATCGAGCTCTGCGGCCGTCGCGATAACCAAGTGAAGATCCGCGGCTTTCGGGTCGAGCCCGAAGAGATCGAACATTGCCTGCGCGACCGTCAGTTGTTTCGCCAAGTGGCAGTGGGGGTGGATGAGCGACGGCGGATCCTGGCGTTCCTGGCAGGGCCCCTGGAGGATCAGCCCGGCGCCGCGCTCCAGGCCTTGCGGGCCCATGTGCAAAACACATTGCCCAACTACATGCACCCGGCGGCCTACGTCGAACTGCCCAGCCTGCCCTACACCAGCAACGGCAAGGTCGATCGCCGCGCGCTCCTTGCCACGGCGGGCTCGGTCCAGGCTGGCAGTCAGGGACGCCAACCGCAAAACGCTTTGGAAACACAGCTCCAGCAACTATGGGCCGAGCTGCTGGAACTGCCGGTGGAGGACATCGCCACCGACGAAAGTTTCTTCAACCTGGGTGGACATTCGATCCTGCTGTCGCGACTGCTGTTGAGCATTCGCCAGACATTCGGGCGCAGCCTGTCGATCAATCGCTTCATCGAAGCGCCGACGCTGATCACCCTGGCGAAGTTGCTCGACAGCCCTGGGCAAAGTGAGGCATCGACCCTCAGTCCCCAGGCGTTCATCGACGCCGAAGCCGAGCTCAACCTCGATCCGCTGCCCATCAGTCAGAGCGGTGATGTCCACAAGGTGATCGTGACCGGCGCCAACAGCTTTCTCGGTGTGCACATCGTCGAGGCGTTGCTGGCGTGGGGAGCCACGGAAGTGGCGTGCCTGGTGCGTGAATCCGCCGAGCAAAGCGCGGCCGAACGCTTCGCCCAAGCCCTGCGGGAAAATCACCTGGAGCATTTGGACCTGGGTCGGGTCAGCGTCTATGCCGCCGACATCACCCAACCACAACTGGGTTTGCCGGACGACATCTACCTGCGCCTCGACAGCACTTTCGGCGCGTTGGTGCACAACGCCGCCCACGTCAATCATGTGCTCGACTACGAGTCCCTGGCGCGGGACAACGTCGAACCGATCTTCGAATGCCTGCGCCTGTGCGAAGGGCGCAGCAAGAAGATCTTCAACTTCGTCTCGACGTTGTCGGCCTCCAGCGCCTTGGACGCCGAGGGCCAGGTCCTGGAACTACCGGCGGCCGAGACACCGCCGATCTACATCAAGAACGGCTACAACCTGTCCAAGTGGGTCGGCGAGCGAATCCTGCAACGGGCCCGCGACCTGGGCGTGCGGGTCAATCTGTTCCGTCCCGGCAACATCAGCTTCAACAGCCAGACCGGGGTCTGCCAGCCCCACAAGAACCGCTTGATGCTGATGCTCAAGGGCTCGATCCAGCTCGGCCAGGTGCCGGATCTGTCGCTCAATTTCGACCTGATGCCGGTGGACTTCCTGGCCCGTTTTATCGCCTTCCACGCCAGCCGCTACCAACCCAACCAGGCCGTGTTCAACCTGCACAACCCCGAGCCGCTGAGCTGGGACGCCTACGTCGCGTCGTTTCGCGAGAGTGGCCGGGAATTCTCTCTGGTGAGCATCGCTGACTGGCAACGGCAATTGGCGCGAGTCGATACCGACAATGCGCTGTTTGGCGTACTGGGTTTCTACCTCAACGGCTTCGAGGAAGACATTGGCGACATCTCGCTGATCCGCCATGACAACGCCCGGTCCGGCGTACGGCAAATGGGCGCGCGCTACCCGGAAAAATCACCGGCCCTGCTGCGCCGTGGTGCCGACTATCTCAAGGCTATCGATTTCATCTGAAGCAACCCAACCCAACGCAAGGAGCAAGACCATGAGTGCATTCCAACCCGACACCCTGATCAAGAACCCTCAGGCCTGCCATGTCGAAACCTCGGTAGAAGTGCCCGCCGACGCGGCGCGAGTCTGGGACATAGTGGGTGATTTTGGCGGTTTCAACCGTTTCATCCCCGCGCTTGAGCGCATCGAAATGACCGGCGAAGGCGTACGATCCCTGCGCAAGAAATTCTTCGTCGATGGGCAAAACCTGGTAGTGGAACAACTCAACAGCCGCGACGACCAGGCCATGCACATGACCTGGACGCTGATCTACAACACCCTGGGCATCGACAACCTCTGGGCGGCGATGCGCGTGGAGCCCCTGGCAGATAACCGCTGCCGCGCGACCTGGACCATCATCGCCGACCACACCGACGCCCATACGCCGTCGGGGTTCCGAGACTTCCTGCAAGGGTTCGCCGATGAGGCGATGGGGAATGTGGTGAAGATGTTCGCCTAACCACAAATCCCTGTGGGAGCGAGCTCGCTCGCGAAAGCGGTGGGTCAGCTGGCATAAATGTCGCCAGGGCTGCCGTCTTCGCGAGCAGGCTCGCTCCCACATGGGCTCTGCGGTGGATGAAAAGATCTGGAGCCACCGCCAATCCCCGGTGGGAGCAAGCTTGCTCGGGGCGGCGATCCGACGATGGCGGTAGCTCCCCTGGATCAGATCTTGAAGCTGTCCACCAACTGCTTCAACCGATTGGCCTGCTGTGACAAGGCATCGCAATCCTTCAGGGTTTCGTTGAGGTTGGCGACGCTTTGCTGGTTCAAAGTGTTGATATGCGTGACGTCCATATTGAGGGTTTCCACCACGGCAGTCTGTTCTTCGGTCGCAGCGGCCACGGACTGGTTCATGCCATCGATTTCGCCGATGCGCTGGGTCACGCTGACCAGGCGCAGGCCGGCCTGGTTTGCCACTTCCACGCTCTCCTCGCTGGAGGCCTGGCTGGCGTTCATCGTGGTCACGGCCTCACGAGAGCCGACTTGCAACGACGTGATCATCTTGTGAATTTCTTCGGCCGACTCCTGGGTGCGATGCGCCAGGTTGCGCACCTCATCGGCCACCACCGCGAAACCACGTCCGGCTTCACCGGCACGGGCCGCTTCGATGGCGGCGTTCAAGGCCAGCAGGTTGGTTTGCTGGGAGATACCCTTGATCACGTCCAGGATGTGCCCGATGTTGTCGGTGCTCGCGTTCAGCGTTTCGATCTGGGTGCACGACAGGCTGATCTTCTGCGACAGCTCGGTCATGGCCTGGATGGTTTTCTCTACTACTTGGCGACCGTCGTCCGCCTGTTCGCTGGCGCCACTGGCGTGCTGCGAAGCATCGGCGGCGTTGCGGGCGATTTCCTGGGTCGCGGCGCCCAACTGGTTGATCGCGGCGGCCACGCTGTTGGTGCGCGCGCTCTGCTCATCCGAACCGACGAGCGAGGCGTTGGAAGACGTCATCACCCGTTGCGACAGGTCATGCACCTGGCGCGTGGCGGAAGACACTTCGGCGATCGAAGCATGAATACGTTCCACGAACTGGTTGAACGAACCACCCAACACCGCGAACTCGTCCTTGCCCTGCACGACCAGGCGCCGGGTCAGGTCGCCTTCACCCTGGGCGATGTCCTGCATCGCACGGCCCATGGTGGTCAGCGGACGCATCAGCACCTGGATCAACAAGCTCAACAGCAACGCAATCGCCGCCACCGCGACGAACATCGCGATCAGCGCCGACGTACGGAACTGGCTCAGCGGTGCGTAGGCCTTGCTCTTGTCGATCGACAGGCCGATGTACCACTCGGCGCCCGGCAAACCGGTCACCGGGGTGAACGAAAGGATGCGGTCCTGCCCGTTCAGCTCCACGTCCTGGATGCCTTTGCCGATGCGCACCGGGGTGCCTGGGTAGATGTCCTTGAGGTTCTTCATCACCTGGTCTTTGTCCGGGCTGACGATCACCTGACCGTCGCCGCTGACCAGGAACGCATGGCCGATACCACCGAAATCCACGGAGTTGATGATCTTCACCAGGGTTTCCAGGCTCAGGTCACCACCGACCACACCGAGCAGCTCGCCGTTGTGCTTGACCGGCAGGGCAATGGTTACCACCAGGCCGCCAACGGCCGCCGCGTAAGGTGGGGTCAACATGGTTTTATCGGCGGCGACGGCCTGTTTGTACCAGGGACGCTGACGCGGGTCATAACCGTCGGGCATCTTCGCGTCAGGCCGCTGGGTGAACACGCCGTTGTTCTGGCCCACGTAGGTGAACTGGAAGTTCGAGGTCAACGCCGGCTGGTCGACCAGCCCCGGCAAATCGGCGCTCGGCCCTTGATGCGCGATGTTTTGCGCCAGGTTTTCCAATACCAGTATCCGCCCACTCATCCAGTTCTGGACGCTGCTGGCCGTGAGGTCACCGGATTGCTCGATGGATGACTCGAGGCTGCGGCCGATGGTGTTGCGTTGCAAATAATCGTTGTAGAGCGTGAACAGGGCAAAAGCCAGAACCACCACACCAGAGGCGGCCAGGAGGATTTTGTGGCTGAACTTTAGATTCATGGATGGGACTTCTTATGCAGGGGATGGGGGTGCATTCCGGTTGGCAATTCCATGTAGCCGCAGAGCTGAGATTGGATCCGCTCCATTTTGGTGCACGCATACCTTGCTGTCGGCCAGCGCCTGGAAAAGATTAGCCGGTTGTACAATTGTCCGACGAGATGACCACTGAATCGGAAGGATTCCACGGCGAACGGTGGTTGCAAATTTAATGAACGCTTATGACAATGCGACCTATTATCATTTGTGATATCAGGCCATCGCGTTCATGTCCTCTCCCCAGTTAGCAGTACAGGCGCTCTACTGCAGCCACCATAGCTGGCTCCACACATGGTTGCGCAGCCGATTGGGCAACGCCGCCGATGCGGCCGACCTGGCCCAGGACACTTTCGTACGCCTGCTGCAACGCACCGAACGCCTGGATCTCAAGGCGCCCCGCGCTTTTCTGCGCACCATCGCCCAAGGCCTGGTGATCGATCATTGGCGCCGGGAAGAAATCGAACGCGCCTATCTGGAAACCATCGCGCACCTGCCGGAGGCCCAGACCCCCAGTGCCGAAGCCCAAGCTCTGATCCTGGAACTGCTGGAGGGCATTTCCCGAATGCTTGAAGGCCTCAAGCCCAAGGTGCGCAGGGCGTTCCTCCTGGCCCAGTGTGAAGGCATGACCTACAAGCAGATTGCCGAGCAAATGGGCATCTCGTTGCGGTCGGTGGAACGTTATGTCGCCGATGCGCTGTATCACTGCTACGTGCTGCGCTATGAAGATTGAGCCGATGGATCAAACCTCGCGGGGGCGCGGCCCTTCGCAACAAGTGGTCAAGCAAGCGATCCACTGGCTGCTGCGCCTGCGCAACCATGCCGCCAACCCGGTCCTGCGCCAACAGTGCGACGCTTGGCGCATCGCCCACAACGATCACGAACTGGCCTGGCAACGGGTGCAGTCGCTGCACAGCGAGCTGACGGCCAACCTTCGCGCCGTGCCCGGCGCCCACATCGCCCTCGACACCCTGGAAACCAGCGCCCAGCGCCTCGGTCGGCGCCAGGCGTTGAAACTGTTGTCCGGCGTCGCCGTGGTGGGTGCTGCCGCATGGCTGGGCAAGGACCTGGGCTGGCAGCCCTGGAGTGCCGACTTCGCCACTGCCACGGGCGAACGACGCGGCTTCCAATTGCCGGACGGAACACGGCTGGAACTCAACACCCACAGCGCGGCCGATCTCGACTACACGGCGAGCCAACGCCTGATCACGTTGGCGCGCGGCGAAATCATGGTCACCTGCGGCCGCGATCCCGGACGCCCGCTGTTGGTGAAAAGCCGCGAAGGTTTGTTCGAAGGGTTGGAGGGGCGCTTCGTCGTACGCCAGGACAGCGACTGCACGCGCCTGAGCGTCACCAGCGGGCGGGTCGCCATTCGCTCGCACCAAGGCAGCGACGGCGCGCCGATCCAAGTGGAGGCCGGGCAAAGCTATCTCGTCAGCGCAACGACAGCGACCCTGGCACCGCCCTTGGACATGGACGCAGGCGCTTGGGCGGACGGCTTGATCGTCACGCGCAACATGCGCCTGGAAGACTTTCTCAACGAGGTCGGCCGCTACCGCCGGGGCTATCTGAAATGCGCCGCCTCGGTGGCGGACCTGCGTTTGTCCGGCGTCTTCCGCCTGGACGACATCGACAAGACGCTGGCCGTGCTCCCGCGCACGCTGCCCGTGCAACTGCGCTATCGAACCCGCTGGTGGCTGACAGTGGAACGTCCGGCCTGATTTTTTTTGGCGGGTTTTGCGCAGGCGTCCGGCTAGGACAGTAAGCAACGCTTATCTGCCTTCAGCGACTCCAACGGAAACCCATAATGACTGAGCGCGTAACCCTCAAGACCTCCTTCGGCTGTTCCCCGCAAACCAGCCTCTTGCGCCAAGCCGTCCGTGCCGCGCTGCTGAGCACGGCGCTGGGCGTCAGCGCTGTGCCGACGCTGGCCATCGCCGCGCAGGACGGCGTCACCGCCAGCCGCCAGAGCTACAACATCGCCGCGGGCCCATTGAGCGAGGTGCTGAACCAGTTCGCGCGCCAGGCAGGGGTTACGTTGGCGAGCACCCCCGAGCAAACCGCCGGCCGCCAGTCGCCAGGCCTCAAAGGTGAATATTCCGCGGACCAGGCCTTGGACCAGTTGCTCAATGGCTCGGGGCTGATTGCGGTCGGCCAGGAAGGCAGCGGCTACGTCTTGCAGGCCCAAGCCGCGGACAGCGCGCTGGCGCTGCCGACCACCGACGTCAAGGGTTTCGCCCTGGGCAACGCCTTGGGCAGCATGGCGGGCTACAACGCCACCCACAGCCAGGTCGCGACCAAAACCAGTACCGCCCTGCGCGAGACCTCACAAAGCGTATCGGTGGTGACCCGCGAGCAAATGGACGACCAGGGCGCGCAGACCGTTTCCCAGGCGATGCGCTACACCCCCGGCGTGCTGACCAACCCCTACGGCGCGACCCATCGCTACGACTACGTGGCCATGCGCGGCTTCAACGACGGCTCGGTGGACAACATCTACCTCGACGGCCTCAAATCCATGGGCGACAGCGGCACCTACAGCTCCATGCAGGTCGATCCGTATTTCCTGGAACGGGTCGACATCCTCAAAGGCCCGTCCTCAGTGCTGTATGGCCGCAGCTCGCCGGGCGGCCTGGTGGCGCTCACCAGCAAAAAGCCGCTGTACGAGACCTATCACCAAGTCCAGGCCACCGTCGGCACCCAGGGCCAGCGCGGCGTGGGCTTCGACTTCAGCGGGCCGGTGGACGATGAAAAACGCATCGCCTATCGCCTGGTCGGCCTGGCGGACACCTCCGACACCCAGTTCGATCACAACAAGGAAAAGCGCTTCACCCTGGCGCCCACCGTCAGCATCGACTTCACCGAGGACACCTCGCTGACCCTGCAAGCCTACCTGCAGCACGAACCCGACGGCGGCTACCATGGCGGCGTACCGGCCGATGGCGCGTTGCACAAGCGCAATGGCCGGCGGATCTCGGAACACTTCTTCGAAGGCGAGCCCGGCGTCGACGTGTACGAGCGTGACCAGCAGTCGTTCGGCTATCAATTCGAGCACCGCTTCAATGACGTCTTCACCGCCCGGCAGAACTTCCGCTACCTGGACTCCGACGTCACCAACAATCAGGTCTACGCCTTCGGCTGGACCAGCCCCACCAGCAACGAGTTGAACCGCTACTACACCGGCGCCAACGAAAAGCTGCGTTCATTCATCGTCGACAACATGCTGCAGGCCGAATTTTTCACCGGCGCGACCAAGCACACGGTGCTGATGGGCGCCGACTACCAGCGGCGCAAGACCGTGGTCGATTGGACCAGCGGCACCCTCGCTCCGATCAACGCCTTCGACCCGGTCTATGGCAATTCCGCGATCAGTAATCGCTCTGACACCAGCTATCTGCGGCGCCTGGAGCAGACCGGCGTCTACCTGCAAGACCTGATCGAAATGGACAAGTGGCGCTTCTCCCTGGGCCTGCGCCAGGACTGGGTCGAGACCTCGGACGAAAACCGCATCGCCGAATTCGGCCGCCCTGAAGGCACCGAGATCAACGACAAGCGCACCAAGCTCACCGGTCGCGTCGGGGCGCTGTACCTGTTCGATAACGGCCTGGCGCCGTACGTCAGCTATTCGGAGTCGTTCAACCCCAATTCCTATGCCGACAGCGCCGGCAATCCTTTGCCGCCCACCGACGGCAAACAATGGGAACTGGGCCTGAAATACCAGCCGCCGGGCACGGATGATTTGTACACCGCCTCGCTGTTCCGCATCGACCAGGAGAACCTGGCGACCAAGCTGCCCCAGGACAACTTCTACCGCGCCGTCGGCGCCGTCCGCTCCCAAGGCCTGGAACTGGAAGCGCACGTGCAATTGACCGAACAGTTCAAGGTGCTGGGCAGCTACACCTTCACCGACATCGAATACTCGAAATCAATGGTGAGCACCCTGAGCACGCCCACCAACATCATCGAAAACAAAGGCAACTCACCGACCCAGGCCCCGCGCCACATGGCCTCGGTGTGGGCCGACTACAAATTCGACAGTGGCACGCTCGATGGCCTGCGACTGGGCGGCGGCGTGCGCTATGTCGGCTACAGCTGGGTCGACGCGGAGAACACCATGAAGGTGCCTTCGTACACGCTGTTCGATGCATCGGTGGGGTATGACCTGGGCAAGGTCGGCTTGAAAGGCGTGGATGTGCGCTTGAACGCCAACAACCTCACCAACGAAACCTACGTCGCCTCGTGTGCCAGCCTGAACTTTTGCTACATGGGTGAAGAGCGCAATGTGGCGGCTACTGTGAGTTATCAGTTCTGACCATCCTCCAGGCCAAACGCAATTGTCTGGCCTGAAAGATACCCCCTGTGGCGAGGGGATTTATCCCCGCTGGGCCGCGCAGCGGCCCCAAAAAAGGGATGTAATCAGGCCTGACACACCGCGGCGCCGGGCCTTGGGGCTGCTGCGCAGCCCAGCGGGGATAAATCCCCTCGCCACAAGTGTGTTCTCCATGCAGAGGTGGTGCGTCTCAAACCTGGGCCGCATTCACCTTCTCCCCCACCGCACCCTCCTCCCACACAAACCGATTCGCCCGCCCGAACGTGCCGTAATCATTGAACCGCACGCCCATCTCGCGCATCACCTCATGCGCCACCGGCACCGTCATCTGGCGAATATAGAACGGCTCCTTCACCACGAAATGATGAATGCCATGGCTGCTCCCGAAGTTGAAGCAGAACGCCTGCAACGGCCACAACCACCAAGGATTCAACACCTGAGTCTGCTGGATGACATTGCCCGACTCGATGTCGCCGTAGTAGTGCATGTTCGAGCTGACGAAGTGCAGGCAAAAGGTGCGCAGCACATTCGGGCCGATGATCACCACCGCGGCGATATCGATGACGTGCATCGTCGCCAGGGTGCTCGCTGACCAATCAATCGAAGTGCCCAACAGCCCAGCCACCGCGTTGGCCCCATGGAAACCGAGGAACACGTACCAGGCGCCCCAGTGCAACAGCGCCAGCGGGAAGTACACCTTCAGCGTGCGCTTGAGGATGCTGCGCTTGTGCGCCCAGGTCTTGGCTCGCAGCAGGCGGATGAACGCCGACATCACGTTGTCACCCACCATCAGCAAGCGCGCCAATCCCCAAGGCTCGCCGTTGGTAATCGCCCGCTCCTCCATGTCCGCTTCGCTGCCGGACACCTTGTGGTGGTTGAGGTGCAGATGGCGGCGGATCCACGGGTTGATGGTGCTCGGTCGCGCCAGCCACACCAGGCCCATCATCAGGTTATGGGGCAAGCGCTGCTTGCGGAAGTACATGCTGTGGATCAGGTCATGCTCCAGCTCGTGGGTCAGCGAGGCGAAAAACGCGTTGAGCAGCAGGCAGGCCCAACCGGCCAGGTAACCGTTGATATAGAGCAGCGCCGAACCGATCATCCCCGCCAGGGCGAACGCCAGGATGCCCACGCCCAACGCATCCTGATGCCGCAGGATCGGGTAGCGCCGACGCAATTCCTCCCCCCGGGCCAGGACAACCTGGCGAATGTGGGCGGCTCGCTGTTGTGCATTCAATCGCTCTGGGCTTGCGCAAGTGCCGTGCATGGCTTACATCCTCTGTTAACGATGTGCTCATCCTGCCGGGCGTTGTCCCATCGGGTGGTAGCCGTAAACGCCAACCTGTTGACCGCAAGCGCCAATTGTCATGACCGAACCCACCTCCCTTGCCAGCTGGACCCGCGCCCTGCGCAAACAGCTCGATGCGCTGGGCCTGGACAGCCAAGCCTTGTGCGTGGAAGCGGGCCTGGACCCGGTATTGATGGACGACCCGAACGCCCGCTACCCGCTCTCGGCTACCACGCGCCTGTGGACGTTGGCGGTGCAGGCCAGCGGCGACCCGGCGATCGGCCTGCGCGTGTCGCGCTTCGTCAGCCCCACCACGTTCCATGCGCTGGGCTACGCCCTGGTGGCCAGCGGCAGTTTGCGCGAGGTGTTCGAGCGGATCGTGCGGTATCACCCGGTGGTCAGCGATGCGCTGACCTTGCAACTGAGTCGCGGCGAAGACCGCTATCGCTTCAGCCTCGATGTACCGGCGGGACGCCCTGCCCCCGCCTTCGAAGCCATCGACGCGTTTGCTGCGATCTACGTGCGCACCTGCCGCAACCGGCTGGGCCGCGACTACGCACCACTGGCGGTCTACCTGCGCCGGCCGGAACCGCTGGACGCCAGCCCGTGGCACAAGGTGTTTCGCGCACCGGTGCATTTCGCCGCCAACCAGGATTGCCTGGAATTCAGCCTTGTGGATTTCGACAGCCACCTGGACGACGCGAACCCGGAGCTGGCCGAACACAACGAAACCGTGCTCAAGCGCACCCTCGCCCAGCTCCAGCCACTGACCTGGGAGCGCAAGGTCCGCGCCGCCATCGAAGCCCAGTTGCCCGAAGGCGAACCCAGCGCCGAACGCGTCGCCCAGGCCATGCACCTGAGCCTGCGCAGCCTGCAGCGACACCTGGCCGACGAAGGCTGCCGCTTCGACGCGCTGCTCAACGAATGCCGTGAAAACCTCGCGCTACTGCATTTGCGCGATCCGCAATGCTCGCTGAGTGAAGTCAGCTATCTGCTGGGCTTCGCCGACACCAGCAGCTTCAGCCGCGCGTTCAAGCGCTGGACGGGCATGACGCCGGGGCAGTTTCGGGATGGGTTGCGTTAAGGACTTTCAGTGCCGGGCCGGGCCCTATCGCGAGCAAGCCCGCTCCCACATTGGAAGCGGTGTGACCGCAATAGCTGCGACAACACCAAGCCCCTGTGGGAGCGAGCTTGCTCGCGATGGCGGTGTATCAGTCACTATCGATGTCGACTGACCTGACGTCTTCGCGAGCAAGCTCGCTCCCACAGGGTCCAGGTCGGTTTCAGATTGTGGTCAGGGCTCGCAACCGTTCGATGTCGAGGATTTCGATTTCGCCATAACTCAGGTGAACAATGCCCTGCCCCTGCAAATCCTTGAGGATCTGGTTGGTGGTCTGGCGAGACAGGGAAAGCATCAGTGCCAGTTGTTCCTGGGGCAACTGCAAGATCCGGCGCGCCGGTTCGATTTCACCGTAGCCTTCGGCGATCATCAGCAGGCGGTGGGCCAAGCGCGCCGGGGCGGGCATCAGGCTCAGGTGTTCGAGATTGATGAACGTCAGGCGCAGTTTGTGGCTCATCAACAGGGCAAGATGACGCCAATGAACGGGTTGTTCTTCCAGAAAGGCCAGTAGCGCAGCCTGCGGCAAATGCAGCAACGAACATTGCCCGACGCCTACGGCGTCATGGGTGCGCGGCTGGCCGTCGAACAGACAGATCTCACCGAACCAATGAGGCGATTCCACCACGCTCAGCAGCGCTTCCTTGCCCTGCTCGCTGACCGCGCCGATGCGCACCGCCCCTTCGAGCACCGCGTACAAGCCACACGGCGGATCGCCGCGCTGGAACAGCCGTTGCCCCGGCGCCAGACGGCGCACCCGCGACATGCCCAGCAGGCTATCCTGAAACTCGGCGGGCAAATGGCTGTACCAATGTCCGGTCAGCAGATGCGTGTGCCAGGGGTGCGAATTCATGGAAACTCCGGGACAAGTGTCGGCTAGCTGACAGAGCGCCTGGTGAAACCCGATCATCATGCAGGCATCACCTCAGGAGGAACAACAATGAAAAGCCTCGTCGATCATCTCAGTCAATACGCGGCCTACCACCGCGACCCGCGCAACATCGCCAGCCACTTCATCGGTATCCCGCTGATCTTCGTCGCCGTCGCCGTGCTGCTGTCACGGCCGGGATGGCCGGTTGGCGCGATCCTGGTTTCCCCGGCGTTGCTGGTGGCGGTCGCGAGTGCCTGGTTCTACCTGCGCCTGGAACTGCGCCTGGGTGTGCTGATGACCGTGCTGCTGGGACTCGCCGTCTGGCTGGGCCAGGTGCTCGCCGCGCAGAGCACAGCGATCTGGTTGTCCAGCGGACTGGGCATGTTCGTGGTGGGCTGGGTGATCCAGTTTGTCGGTCATTATTACGAAGGGCGCAAACCGGCGTTCGTCGATGACCTCACCGGGTTGATTGTCGGGCCGTTGTTCGTGGTGGTGGAAGCAGGCTTCCTGTTGGGACTTCGCGGTGACCTGAAACGCGCCATTGAGGAGCGCGCCGGGCCGGTGGCCCTGCGCAACCAACGCTCGACGGCGTGAAAACACCGCAATGTTGCCAGGTGGTAAGGCAACTCTGTGGGAGCGAGCCTGCTCGCGAAGCGGTTTGTCAGTCAACCTTGAGTTAGCTGATACACCGTATTCGCGAGCAGGCTCGCTCCCACAAGAGCTAGGTTTTACCGATCAAGCTACAGCGCACCAAACTCGACCCGAATCGTCAACGCGCCCACATTGTCAGTCAGGCCGGCGCCGTGCTGCCCCGTCAGGTCATCGTTGATGCACAGTTGCAACTCTCCGTGTTGATCCACGGGAAGCTGCGCCAGGTCACCGATCAGAAACGGCGTCCCGCTGTCACCGACCCGCCCGATCAAGGCGCCTTCGGCAGCGCCGGGCAACGTATAGCTGGAATAGGTGATGTGTCTCGAACCACCGTTTCCATCCACCCATCCCCCCTCCAGGCTGGCGCGCCATTGTCCGCTGACGTAGCGAACCAGACGCGGAACCAGAGCGTTGAGTTGCACACCGGTGCCCTGCCAGGCCTTGTTGGACTGGACCTGCATCGTCACCGCCCGCAGGTCGTTGGCCAGCGTATCCCCGGCCTGGAACGACAACGCGGCGATTGTCAGGCTCGGGTTCGAGGTGCCTGTGCTCGGGAAAACACCATCGCCCACCAGGAACAGGTTCTTGTGGTCCCAGCTGCGCTGGTCTTTATCTACGACCGACTTGGTGTGGTCATCGCCCATGCGGTAAGTCCCCATCAGGTGACCGGCGCCCTGGAAGCTGTAGGGCACCCCATCGTAAGTGAAACATCCAGGCCCGATGATGTCCGTCAGTTCCGTACCACCGAGCAGGTCCTCGATGATGTGCGTCGCCAATATTTTCGCCTGCTGGAAACCTTTCCTGGTGTAGTCGGAAAGGTCGTAATGGATTTCCGGCCGAACAATGCCGAGCCCATCCGTGAGGTTATCCGCCGAGGGCTGGATATAACTGTCGGAGTGATCGGGATCCTTCTCCACCTGCTCCACCAAAAAGCCAACCCGGAACTGGCGGGTGAAGACGTCGTTGAGCTTGCGCACCAGCGCCGTTCCCGATAGCAGTTTGTTGCTCGGGTTGGTCTTCCCTACATTCGTCCCGTCGATAAAGTCGGCGACCGTGGTGTAGGGATCACCGGCCGGCCAGTTCCACCCTTCGTTACCAATTTCGATGCGCCACGCCGCGCGGTCGCTGCGAAAGGCGCCGTCGCGCAGGCTTTCGATGCCTGCCGTCGATAACGGTCCCCGATAAGGAAAGATCGCCTTGCCCTCGGGCATGAGCCCCCAGGCCAGATAAATGGGGTGGTCAGCCAGGCTGCGACCTACTTGCCCGCTGCTGTTGGCGACACCCTTGGACCAAACGTCAGTCTTGGAGTTGAGCAACAGTTTCGGTGTTTCGATCGCATGGGCGGCGATCACATAGCGCTTTGCAACGGCCACGCCGGTTCCGGTTTTAGGGCCGTCTTCCAACTGATACTGCATGAACTCGATGCCGCTTACGTTGTGATCATCACCAACGGTTACCTTGCTGGCCACGGTCCGATAAAGCACTCGGACCTTGCCAGTGGCCAAGGCCTTGTTCATGGTCACGGTGGCGTCGTACTTGGCCTGGATCGGACAGATCGGCGTGCAGTTGGTGTTACCGGCGCATACCCGGCGCCCGGCATAAGGCTCAGAGTTGCGCCCGGCCGGCGTCGGGCTGACTACCAGCGGCAAATTATCGAACGTCTGCCCCGTGACGGCGGCGACAAAGCTGCCATCGACCAGGGATAACGGAATGCTGTGCATCGGGAACGCATAACCTTCAGGAAAGGTCATGCCCAGGTAGGCTTGGTCGACAACGTTGGCAGACACCCCGATTTCCGCTTCCGCCCGGCAGTAGGCGCTTTGCAGATCGTCATAGCCAATCGGCCAGTCCACCCCGACGCCATATTTCGACCTCAGACGAAAATCGTTCGGCACCATGCGCAGACAGGTGCCCACCCAATGCCATGTCGTGCCGCCACCTACCCGTTCATAAGTACTGGTGAAGGGCAGCGGGCCTTTTTGTACCAGGTAGCTGACCGCAGGTTTGTTCCAGTTGTCATTGAGCAGGTCGGCAATGGTCGCTCGCGGAGCGTTCAGCTTGGCCGGCCCGGTGAGGTGTGGGTCCAGCGTTGTACTCGGGGGGTAGGGTGACTCTGGGGTCTTCAGCGTCGCGGTATAGAAACGCTCCAGATACTGAGCACGATTGACCGGTATCTCTGGCCCCGATTCAAGTACCAATACGTCAATACCCGCCATGCCCAACTGATAGGCAATAATGCTGCCGGCCAGACCTGCGCCAACGATCACCACTTCTGCTTGTTCAGTACTCATGACAACGCTCCTTGCTGTCCGTTGGCGGGCACGCCGGTCAAATCCTCAAGGCTTGGGGGCGTGCTGTTCCAGTAGCCAAAAAACGACTCGCTGTAGCCCATCGGGTGAGCCTGGGCAATCTTCCAGGCCCAGCTATGGATGTAGGCCTGGTCGGATACCACCGCCGAATCGTCCTTCTTGAAAGGCAGCCTATCGAACGGCTGATACCAGACGCCTAGCAGCCACAGCTTCATGATCGAGCGCGCCGCCAGCACGGTGTCAGGAATCGTCGGCTGCATATTGAATTTCAGTATTTGCTCGGCGATCTGGTCGGGCGGTACATGGTCGGCCGCCAGGGTGGCGTACTGAGTCAGCAACGCATTGAGCACGTCAGGAGGAATTCGCGCCGTGACGTAATCGAGAAAGATCGGCGGCAAACCGACCGGGTCGATCTGCGGTGCCAGAAGCTCTGCCGAAATGCCGATCAGGGCTGACGACAGGCCGACGAAATTGTCCAGGTTGGTGCTCATTGCTTGGCTCCTTGTCCACTGGTGGACTGTGCGCGTTCGAGCAAATAGGTGAAGTCCGCAAAACTGGTGCGCGGCGATTCGGTGACATGGGTCGCCGCATTGCCGTGACACGCCATGCAACTCGAGGACGCCTGGGGCACGGTGCCCTGGATATAGGTTTCCAGCGTGGCGTTGGCCAGGAACGAAGGCGCGGGGCTGCCCAACGGGTTCGCGGCCGATACCTGGCAGTTTTTCGGCGGGTCCGACGGCCACTGGGTACTGATCAGTTGGTAGTTGGCCCAGACACTCTTGGGGTTGGCCGTTCGCAACAGGGCTTGATAGGAGGCGTTGAGTGTCTTGGTCGCCTCGGTCAACGGCACCTCACGCACGATTTGTGAAGGCGCCGCCTTGACCGCCGGGTTCCATGGCCGTGGCGGCGGCTGGTTGATGGGGTTTTGGCTGTTGGCGTTGTAGAACAGATACGGGCCCGCCCGCTGGGCGACAGGCGTGGTTTGTTCGGGCACGTTATTGACATGTTCGAAGGTTGACCAGACCCACTGCGCTGCATTGGCGGTTTTGTGGACCATGTGCAATCCCACCAGCCCGACCGGCTCGGACACGCACGACTCCTCGACGATCGGGCCCTTGCCCGGGTCGCTGTTGCCAGGCGTGTAGACCAGGGCATCGACCGTGTGGAACGCCTGCCGGTTATCGTTGGGACCGAGCATTTTCCACGAAGCCTTCACCATCACCGCGCCGACCTGCTGGCTCTTGGTAGAACCACAGCTGAACGCCACGGTGTTGTTGGGGTTGGCGGCGAAGAACTTCTGCTGGCCTTCGATGCTGTACAGGCCGTTGTCGACGATCCCGTCGAACATCGATTGGTTGACCACGATTTCGTTGCGCGTATAGACGCCGTTCTGATCCACCAGCGGACCGCTCTCGAAGGGCTGGATAAACTCGTCCAGCACGTCGGGGACCTTGCCCATTTGTTGCAACAGGCGGCCGGGCTTGAGTGACTTGCACGCCTCAGGCAGGGTCGCCGGCGCGTTCCAAGGCAGCGGGGCTTGCCCTTTCGCTCGGAAAATCTGGTAGCTCTCTTTCCAACTTTCCCAGACCGTCGCCCCGTCTTGCTGACCGATGGTGACGCCGGTATTCGGACTGCCGTTGTCCAGTGCCGGCCAGTTCAGGGCGATGAAAGTCTGCCAGGACAAATCATCGAAATTGGCTTGCAGGCTGACCAGTGAAACGGGGCTGGTCACCGTGACATCGAAAGGGATCTGGGGGGACAACGAGGGAGTGGCGCCGACAGCAGGACTCAACAGAACGCTTAACAAGGCACAGCCGAACGGGCCGGGCCGATTGACTTCCATTCTCATGCTTTCTCTCCTTGGCATCAGGGCGCCAGGAGAAAACAACACCGGTCCGTCATGGACTCTCACTTGCCTCCTGGCACGTCAGAGTCTAGGTAGGGTTTGAGTCGGGAAAAGGCCTTTGAGTAGAACGAATCGAAGCAAGGTCAAGTGGGCCTTATTCAGATTCGGATCGGGGCGCCGGTGAGTACGCCTTCGCGAGCAGGCTCGCGAAGGCGTTCCGACAAAGCTATTTAAAGGTTGGAAACTTTCTGCCAGACCTTCGGCTTGAAGAACAACGTCTCGCCCTTCGCCAACCCCACCAGGCTGTCGTGGTCCTTCACCACTTCGGCTTCGATCAACTCGCTCTGGCCCTCGACCTTCAAGGTCACCCGAGTGGTCGCGCCGAGCGGGCGAATGTCGCGCACTTCGGCGGCGTGATGATCTTCCAGCTCCGAGCGTGACAGCGAGACTTCGTGCGGGCGGAACAGCACATGCCGATCCTCACCCAAATGCAGGCGGTTCGAATCACCGAGGAAGTGGTACACAAAGTCGCTGGCCGGGTTTTCATAGACGTCCCCCGGCGAACCGATCTGCTCGATCACTCCCTTGTTCATCACCACGATCCGGTCGGCGACTTCCATGGCCTCTTCCTGGTCGTGGGTCACGAAGACCGAGGTCAAGTTGATGTCCTCGTGCAGCCGCGCCAGCCAGCGGCGCAGTTCCTTGCGGACCTTGGCGTCGAGGGCGCCGAACGGTTCGTCCAGCAGCAGCACCTTGGGCTCCACCGCCAAGGCGCGGGCCAGGGCGATACGCTGGCGCTGGCCGCCGGACAGTTGCTCCGGGTAGCGGTCGGCGAGCCAGTCCAGTTGCACCATGTTCAGCAGCTCGTGGACCTTGGTCGCGATCTGGCTTTCGCTCGGGCGCTGGCCCTTGGGTTTCATGCGCAGGCCGAAGGCGACGTTGTCGAACACCGTCATGTGGCGGAACAAGGCGTAGTGCTGGAACACGAAACCGACGTTGCGATCACGCACGTCGTGGCCGGACACGTCCTCGCCGTGGAAGACGATGCTGCCCTGGTCCGGGGTTTCAAGGCCGGCGATGATCCGCAGCAAGGTGGTCTTGCCACAACCCGACGGCCCGAGCAGCGCCACCAGCTCACCGCTCTGGATGTCCAGGCTGATCTCGTCCAGTGCCCTGAACGCGTTGAAATTCTTGCTGACGTTACGGACTTCGATCGACATGACTTATTCCTCCGCGGCGCTGGCGCGCAGGCGGTTGATTCGGTTTTCGCTCCACTGCTTGAGCAGCAGGATGAAGAGCGCCAGGATCAGCAACAGGCTCGCCACGGCGAACGCGGCCACGTGGTTGTATTCGTTGTAGAGGATCTCGACGTGCAGCGGCAGGGTGTTGGTCACCCCGCGAATGTGCCCGGAGACCACCGACACCGCGCCGAACTCACCCATGGCCCGGGCGGTACACAGCACCACGCCATAGATCAGGCCCCACTTGATGTTCGGCACGGTGACATGCCAGAACATCTGCCAGCCATTGGCGCCCAGCAGGCGCGCGGCCTCTTCTTCCTGGGTGCCTTGTTCCTGCATCAGCGGGATCAACTCACGGGCCACGAACGGCACGGTGACGAAGATCGTCGCCAGGACGATGCCCGGCAGCGCGAAGACGATCTGGATATCGTGATCCGACAGCCACGGCCCGAACAGGCCCTGGGCGCCGAACATCAGCACGTAGACCAGGCCCGCGATCACCGGCGACACCGAGAACGGCAGGTCGATCAGCGTCACCAGCATGCTCTTGCCACGGAATGAATACTTGCTCACGCACCACGCGGCACTGACGCCGAACACCAGGTTCAGCGGCACCGAGATCAGCACGGCAATCACCGTGAGCTTCAGCGCCGACAGTGCGTCAGGTTCGAAGATCGCGGTGAAGAACGCCCCCAGCCCGAGCTTCAGGCCCTGGGACACTACGATGAACAACGGCAGCAGCAAAAACAGCGCAAAGATCAACCAGCCGAGGCCGATCAAGACGCGCCGCGACGTCGCACTGCCGCGACGGGCGGCATTGGTGGAGGCAGCGGAAATAGACGATTGGGACATGGTTCGCGCCTCCTTATGGGGTTTCGATGCGCCGCTGCAGCAGGTTGATCAGCAGCAACAGGACGAAGGAAACCACCAGCATCAGCACGCCGATGGAAGTGGCGCCGGTGTAGTCGTATTGGTCGAGCTTGACCATGATCAGCAGCGGCAGGATCTCGGTTTTCATCGGCATGTTGCCGGCGATGAAAATCACCGAACCGTACTCGCCCACACCCCGGGCAAAGGCCAGGGCGAAGCCGGTCAACCAGGCAGGCAACAGCGCCGGCATCAGGATATGGCGGAACACTTGCCACGGTTTCGCACCCAGGCACGCGGCGGCTTCTTCGACTTCACGGGGAATGTCGGCCAGCACCGGCTGCACCGTGCGCACCACGAACGGCAGCGTCACGAAGGTCAGCGCCAGGGTAATGCCCAGCGGGGTGTAGGCGATCTTGAAACCCAGGTCGGTGGCGAATTGACCAACCAGGCCGGTCGGCGCGTACAACGCCGTCAGCGCGATGCCGGCCACGGCGGTGGGCAGGGCGAACGGCAGGTCGATCATCGCGTCGATGATCTTGCGGCCGGGGAAGGTGTAGCGCACCAGCACCCAGGCCAGCAGCGTGCCGATCACGCCGTTGATGATGGCGGCGTACAGCGCGGTGCCGAAACTGAGCTTCAGCGCAGCCAGCACCCGTGGCGCCGACACGATCGCCCAGAATTGTTCCCAGGTGAGTTGGGCGGCATGCACGAACATGGCCGCCAGCGGTATGAGCACAATCAGACTGAGGTACACCAGGGTGTAGCCCAGCGTCAGCCCGAAGCCGGGTATGACGGGGGATATGCGACGCGACATAAAGGTCCTTGGTTGAGAACGCACTTACCGTGGCGAGGGAGCTTGCTCCCGCTGGGCTACGAAGTAGCCCCAGAAATTCTGGGAGCGCTTCGCACTCCAGCGGGAGCAAGCTCCCTCGCCACAATGAATTACGGCCTGGATCCGACTAGCCCAGCTTACTGCGCCTGATAGATCTGGTCGAACACCCCGCCATCGTTGAAGAATTTCGGCTGGGCCGTTTTCCAGCCGCCGAAGTCCTTGTCGATGGTCACCAGTTCCACTTTCGGGAACTGCCGGGAATACTTGGCGGCCACGTCCTTGTCACGCGGGCGATAGAAGTTCTTCGCAGCAATTTCCTGGCCGGCCGGGCTGTACAGGTGCTTGAGGTACGCTTCGGCGATCTCCGCATTGCCCTTTTTCTCGGCGTTCTTGTCCACCACCGCCACCGGCGGTTCGGCGAGGATCGACAGGGACGGCACGACGATGTCGAACTTGTCGGCGCCACCCTCCTCTTTCAGCGCCAGGAAGGCTTCGTTTTCCCAGGCCAGCAACACATCACCCTGACCGTTGTTGACAAAGGTGATGGTCGAGCCACGGGCGCCGGTGTCGAGGATCGGCACGTGCTTGAACAATGCCTGCACGTATTCCTTGGCCTTGGCCTCGTCGCCGCCGTTGGCTTTCAGGCCGTAGGCCCAGGCGGCGAGGAAGTTCCAGCGAGCACCGCCAGACGTTTTCGGGTTCGGCGTGATGACCGACACATCATTCTTGATCAGGTCGCCCCAATCCTTGATGCCCTTGGGGTTGCCCTTGCGCACCAGGAAAACGATGGTCGAAGTGTAGGGCGTGCTGGCGTCCGGCAGGCGGGTTTGCCAGTCCGCTGGCAGGGACTTGCCCAGCTTGGCGATTTCATCGATGTCACCGGCCAAGGCCAGTGTCACGACGTCGGCGCGCAGGCCATCGATCACCGCCCGGCCTTGCTTGCCCGAGCCGCCGTGGGACTGCTGGATCTTCACGCTATCGTCCGGATGGGCTTTCTTCCAGAAATTGACGAATTCGGCGTTGTAGTCCTGGTACAGCTCGCGCGTCGGGTCGTAGGACACGTTGAGCAACTCGTAATCCTTGGCGACGGCGGAACCTGCAAAAACAGCACTGGCCAGGGCGGCCAGGGCATAACGGCGAATCGGCGACATGGTGAAAGCTCCTGGAATTCTGGTTTTTATGGCTTCTGGAAATCGAGTGGCTTGTAGAAAAGATCGCAGCCTTTGGCAGCTCCTACACCTAGCCCCCCTGTAGGAGCTGCCGAAGGCTGCGATCTTTTTGGCGTTTCAAGACGGCTTATGACTCGGTTGTTGCAAGCGGAATTTTTCCTTGCGTTCGATCTGGACCACCTGGGCGTTGTGCACGGTGATTTCCACCGCGCCAAAGCGCAGGTCACGCAAAGCACTCTGGATCTCGCGCAAGATAGTTGCTTCGTCCTGGCCGTCAACGCTACGTAGGGATGCGCTCATGCTGCTGCTCCTTTGAATGATTGCCTGGCAGTGGGCGGCACTGCTTGCGGCGTGGGAGCAATACTAGATAAAGCGGGATATTCTTAAAAAGACTATTTAAGAATTTTTATATAACCAAAATGATGTTGGGATTTTGGCGTCCTACGACGGGCGTGATGGCGGGTCTTTTTACCTGCCATGTCGTCGGAGATTTCCTTCAATACGTGGTGCCTTTGATGAACTAGGCAGCACTGCCGAGCGCAGCTAACCTCTGATCGTCATCGCAAAAAACGGTGACACGGACGTGCAAGTCCGAGTAAAACACCACCCCTTGATGCCTCTAGCCATTCGTGGCGCATTTGCGCCCGTGTTTTATGGCGGCTGTGTTCGGGAGATCTTCGGATCTGCCGAGTTTTGGGTAGGGTTGCTCGGTCTTGCACACTCGCACACAGCTGCCACCCTTCATTGCGTGCAAGCGATCCAGGGCGGTTCTCTATAGGAAACCTTCCCCATGTTCAAACCTACGCCAAATCCGCCGAAAAACGGTCACAAATCCCGCATCGAAAAACTCGAAGAAAAACGCCTCGAAGACGCCACCAACCGCGCCCTCGACTACTACCTCAAGCCCCACCCCGCCTCGCCGCCGGAACCCGACAAAGACCAACTCTTCATCGTCTCCCCGCACATCGACACCGAAACCCTGCTCGCCAACGCCTCCGAAGACCTGCTCTCCATCAGCACCATCGCCGCCGACCTGGCCGACGACATCGACGAATCACGCCGTTGCGTCGCCCTGGCGATCAGTCGCATGGCCGATGGGGTTCAGTTGTTGGTTGAACGAGCGCTGGATCATCTGGAAACGAAGGGGATGGCGGCGCCTGCAGCCAAGGGTTAGCGCTGTGTCATTTCGGTATTGATGTCAGCCGAGCCGACGCCATCGTCGGATCGCCGCCCGGAGCAAGCCCGCTCCCACAATGGACCGATTTGTGTCAGGAGAAACAGGTCAACTGTGGGAGCGAGCTTGCTCGCGATGGCGGTGCATCAGTCAACATCAATGCCGCGGGTGATCAGGCAATCACCGGCGCCCGCTCCCAATCCAACTGCACCGCCGCCACCGGCCGGCCAAACCAATACCCCTGCCCCAACTCACAAGCCTGGCCCAGCAGAAACGCCGCTTGCTCCTGCTGTTCTATGCCCTCGGCATGCACCTGCATGCCCATGCTATGGGCCAGGGCGATGATCACGCGGACAATCGCCACGTCGTCCTCGTCCCACGGCAACCCGGCGACAAAACCCTGGTCGATCTTGAGCTTTTGCACCGGCAAACGCTTGAGCCGCAGCAGCGATGAATACCCCGTGCCGAAGTCATCGATAGCCAAGCGCACGCCCAATTCGCGCAAGCGGTGCATCTGTTCCAGCGCCACTTCCGGATCCTCCATGACCGCGCTTTCGGTCACTTCCAGTTCCAGGAGAGCCGGATCCAGGCCAGTGTCGTGCAGTACGCGGGCGACTTGCTCGTACAATTCGCGACGGGCGAACAAGCGGCTGGACACATTGACCGCCACGAACGACAGGACCACGCCGGCCTGCTGCCACTCACACATTTGCCGGCAGGCCTGCTCCATGACCCAGGCATCGATCTGGGCGATCAGCCCCGTACGTTCGGCGATGGGAATGAACTCTGCCGGAGAAACCAGCCCACGCGTTGGATGCTCCCAACGTACGAGCGCCTCGACGCCCACCAGACGGCTGGTCGCCAAGTCGTGCACCGGTTGGTAATGCACCCGCAACTCCTCTTGCTGCAGGGCGCGTCGAAGTTCGAAAGCGACTTCGACCCGTTGCTGAGCGTGGGCGGTGAGCTCTTCGGTGTACAGGGCGTAGCCATCCCGTCCGCTGCTCTTGGCCTTGAACAGCGCCGAATCGGCGTTGCGCAACAGTTGACCAGCGCTGAGGGCATCGCCGGGGAACAGGCTGATACCGATGCTGGCGTTGACAAACAGGGATTGCTCGCCGAGCTGCAACGGCTCTTTCAATGCATCGAGGATGCGCCGGGCCAACGCCGCTGCCTGCCCAGGCTGGGAGCAGTTTTCCACCAGCACCGCGAACTCATCGCCACCCAGCCGGGCCAGGGTGATGCCCGGCGCAAACAGGTCAAGAAAGCGCTTGGCCACGCCCTTGAGCAACTCATCACCCACGCTGTGGCCCAGGCTGTCGTTGATGTTCTTGAAATGATCGAGATCCAACAGCAACAGCGCACACCCGCGCTTGTGAAGCTGCGCCGATGCCACGGCCTGCTCGGTGCGATCGGAAAACAGCAGGCGATTGGGCAGGCCGGTCAGCGGGTCGTGATGGGCCAGGTGCGCCAGTTCATGCTCCGAATCCTTGATCGCACTGATGTCGGAAAACACCGCGACGTATTGGCTGACTTCGCCGTTGTCGTCGACGACGGCACGGATAGTCTGCCATTGCGGGTAGATTTCGCCGCTTTTGCGGCGGTTCCAGATTTCACCGCTCCATTCGCCGCGGCTGGACAACGACGCAAACATATCGCGATAGAAAGCCGGTCCGTGCCGGCCGGATTTGAACAGATTGGGTTGGCGCCCCAATACTTCGTCCCGGCCATAACCAGTGATCGCCATGAACGCCCGGTTGACGTGCACGATCAGGCCCTGGCGGTCCGTGACCAGGACCCCTTCGCGGGTGCAATCGAAGACAGCGGCGGCCTGGCGCAATCGTTCACGGTCGAGGCTGCCCTCGCCCTTGTCGAAACACCGCACGATCCGCACCCGAGCCATGAATATCAGCCCGGCGCTGACCAGCACCCAGGCATAACCGTTGATCAGTTGCCAGCGAAGCCGGTCGGCGGAATGATCGAAGAAACTGCTCAATAAATAACCAACCAGCTGCAGCCAGGCGACGGATAGCAGAAGGTAAAGCAGTGCTCCACGCATGGCAGTGCGTTGGTAGACAGTCATGCGGTCATCCATGTCCCTGTAATGTGAGGGGATTATAGAGTAAGAAACATCCTGCCACTCTTATCTGAAAGGCCGACTGGTTTTATCGGTCGAGCTGGTGATAATGCAACGGCAGTTTCTATTTTTATCGAGGGCCCTACAGCCTATGTGGTACGAAGGTTTTCTTGGCTTGTCGCCCTGGTCGCTGGTGGCAGTCACCTTGCTGATGACCCATGTGACGATCATCAGCGTCACGGTCTACCTGCACCGTTATTCGGCCCACCGTTCCCTGGAACTCAACGCCGGCCTCAAACATTTTTTCCGCTTCTGGCTGTGGCTGACCACAGCGCAGAACACCCGCGAGTGGACGGCCATCCACCGCAAGCACCACGCCAAATGCGAAACCGAGGATGACCCCCACAGCCCGGTCATCAAAGGCTTGTCCACGGTACTGCGCAAAGGCGCCGAGCTGTATCGCGCCGAGGCGCAAAACCCGGAAACCCTGCGTATCTATGGCAAGAACTGCCCGGAAGACTGGATCGAGCGCAACCTCTATAGCCGCTTCCCTTTGCTGGGCGTGGCGATCATGGGCGTCATCGACCTGCTGCTGTTCGGCACGATCGGCATCACCATCTGGGCCATCCAGATGATGTGGATCCCCGTCTGGGCCGCCGGCGTGGTCAACGGCCTGGGGCATGCCGTGGGTTACCGCAACTTCGAATGTCGCGACGCGGCGACCAACCTGGTGCCCTGGGGCATCCTGATCGGTGGCGAAGAGCTGCACAATAACCACCACACCTACCCCAATTCGGCCAAGCTGTCGGTGCGCAAATGGGAATTCGACCTGGGCTGGGCCTGGATCAAGGTCTTCAGCTTCCTGCGCCTGGCAAAGGTCCAGCGGGTTGCGCCGATTGCCCACCGGGTCGAAGGCAAGGGCCACCTGGACATGGACACGGCCATGGCAATTCTCAACAACCGCTTCCAGATCATGGCCCAGTACCGCCGGCTGGTCATCGCGCCGCTGGTCAAGCAGGAACTGGATAAAGTCGATCACTCCGTGCGCCACCAGTTTCATCGGGCCAAACGCCTGCTGTCACGGGAAACCAGCCTGCTGGACGATCGCCATCACCTGCGCATCCAGAACATGCTGGAGCACAGCCAGGCGCTGAAGGTGATCTACGAAAAACGCCTGGCCTTGCAGCAGATCTGGGTCAAGACCAGCAGCAACGGCCATGACATGCTCGCAGCCATCAAGGAATGGGTTCATGAGGCTGAAGCCAGTGGCATCCAGTCCCTGAGGGACTTTGCCGATCAGCTCAAGACCTACTCGCTGCGGCCGGCCACGGCCTGACACCAATGTGCGCGGCGGGGAGGTTGTTGTGGCGAGGGGATTCATCCCCGCTGGGCTGCGCAGCAGCCCAAAAACCTGACGGCTCGGTGTGTCAGGCTCACTCAAATTGGCTGTCTTGGGGCCGCTTCGCAGCCCAGCGGGGATAAATCCCCTCGCCACAGTTTCAACCCCATACTTTGACTCACTAAATCCCCCGCCCTTCGTCGCCTGAAAAGGAACTTCGCCCACAATCCCCTATCTCAAGAGCACTTCGCCATCCTGGCGGGCTTTGGAGTAAGCGCGTGCAAATCCATAGCAATGCACGTTCTTTGAGATTTGTGCCGATGGTCGACAAGAACCTACAGGATTCATCCCAGCCTCATTGGCCCGAAGCGGCCCAGACACTCATGGCGCTGATGCACGCCCAAGGCGAAGTGGCACGCCTGAGCGAGCGGGAGCAGTTGTTCAGTTCGTTGCTCGTCAGCGTCAATGCGGTGCTGTGGGCGTTCAATTGGGAAACCCGGCAGGTGCTGTATGTCAGCCCCGCCTACGAACGGATTTTCGGTCGGCCCGCGGGCCTGGTACTGGCGGACTACAACGAGTGGCGTGACGCCATCTACCCGGACGACCTTGATTACGCCGAACGCAGCCTGGCCGAAGTGTTGGTCAAAGGTGCCGTCGAAGATCGCGAATACCGGATCATCGCCGCCGATGGGCAGATTCGCTGGCTAAGCGACAAATGCTTCATCAACCGCCAAGCCGACCCGGGACAGCCGGTGATCGTTGTCGGTATCGCTGAAGACATCACCGAGAAAAAACTGCTCGAAAGCGAACTGCAGCGGCTGGCGACCACCGATGTGCTGACCCAGAGCAGCAACCGCCGGCACTTCTTCGAGTGCGCCCATCGCGAGTTCGAGCAGGCTCGGCTGCAAGGCACGCCCATGGCGTTCCTGTTGCTGGACATCGATGATTTCAAGTTGATCAACGACACCTACGGCCATCAGGAAGGCGATACGGTGCTGCAGAAAATCGCTGAAAGCGGAAGGACCGTGCTCAGGCGTGGCGACCTGTTCGGGCGGATCGGCGGCGAGGAATTTGCCGCTGTGTTTCCAGGCTGCCCACCGGACATGGCGTTGCAGGTGGCCGAGCGCCTGCAACGGGAAATCCAACGCCTGGCGTTCCGCTGCGGGGAGCAGAACTTCGGCATCACAGTCAGCCAGGGCCTGACCGGGATCACCGCTGAAGACCAGACCCTCGATAGCTTGTTTGCCCGTGCTGACGCGGCGATGTACGAGGCCAAGCGCCAGGGTAAGAACCGTATAATCGCCGCCTGAGGCCAATCTCAGCGCAATCGAATCCGGCCATGCCGCTGATCCTGTGGGAGCGAGCTTGCTCGCGAAGGCGTCAGGTCAGTCGACATCAATATTGACTGGTACACCGCCATCGCGAGCAAGCTCGCTCCCACAGGGTTGGGCGGTGACTTTATTTACGGCGCAACCGCATCAATTCCGGCAACCCGATCTTCAGCAGACGCGCCGTGCGCCCCCGAGCGAGTTCTTCCAGGCCCTCATGGGATGGCAAATGGGCCATCTGCGCGGCCATGTTCATCACCAGCGCCTCGCGGGAATAAACCCCACCGCCCAGGCCATACACTGCCGCGATCAACTCTCGCAGCTCCAGCGGCAGCCGCCAGCGGGTGCGCAGCGCCGAGCCGAAACCGGCGCCGAACTGTTCAAGGGAATCCCCGACTTCCTCGGGCTCATCCAAATCGCCACCGGCCTGCGTCCACTCTTCCAGGCAGCGCAGCAGCGCCAGGTCGCCCAAGCGGTGCAGCAGGCCCGCGCAATAACAGCGCTCCTGCTCCAGGTCCAGCATCCGGGCGATCGTCCGGGCGTATTCGGCAGTGTGCAGCGATAACTCCCAATAACGTTCGGCATAGTCCGCCAGGCACGGAACACTCAGCCTGGCACAGCGCTTGATGGTCAAGCCGAGGATCAGGTTCATGCTCTGTCCGGTACCGAGCTGGTGCAACGCCTGGGCCACGGTCTGTACCGGGCCGCCGCCCTGATGCTGGGCAGCGCTGTTGGCCGCGGCGATCAGCACGGCGGTGATCTGCGGATCGGTGCGGATCTCTTCTTCCAGTAGCTTCAGATCCAGCCCGCCGGGATTGAGGCTGCGCTTGATCGCCACTTGCACATCGGTCATCAACGGCGCGCCTTCGGCCAGGTCCCGTCGGCGCTCAAGGAACGTGGCCAACGTCAGCCCCGGCCCCGGGGTTGGCGCGGGATTGGAAGTGTCTTCGCCGCTCAGTAGCAAGCCTTGCAAACGCTGGGTCAGGTTCTCGCGGTTCAAGGGCTTGGTCAGGTACGCCGTCGGCGCCAGCGGCAAGACCTCGCGCACGCTGGCGCCGTCGTTGCGGCGGCTCACCAGGATGAACGGCAACGCCGGTGTACGGTGCTGCTGGCGCAAGCTGCGCAAAATGCTCAGGCCATCGACACCTGGCAACTCCCAGTCGGCGATCACCAAGTCATAGGGGTTATGCGCCAGCAATTCCAGGGCCTGCCGTCCCTCGTCACAGGTGTCCACCCGGGCATCGCAACGCACCCCCGACAAGACCTGTTCAAGCAGCTCCCTGGACGCTGGATCGGCCTCGGCGATCAGCACACGCGGTACAGCAGGTAAATCCACAGCAGTCATGCCGCATCGCTCCCTTGCAATACATGCACCTTAGACAATTGCGGCCGTTCCAGACAGTCCAAAAACACCGCCCCCTTTCCTCGGGCATGAAAAAACCCGCCGAAGCGGGTTTTTTGTGGATCAACGCACAGCTCAAGGCTCTTGAATATCAGAGCTCGGAGAAGCACTCTTCGATGATCGCCAGGCCTTTGTCCAGTTGCTCGTCTGGCGAGGTCAGCGGCACCAGCACCCGCAGGACGTTGCCGTAAGTGCCGCAGGACAGCAGGATCAAGCCCTTGTCACGGGCCTTGGCGACGACTTGCGCCACCGCGGCAGCGTTCGGCTTGTGGCTGTCGCCATTCTCGAACAGTTCCACGGCGATCATCGCGCCCAGGGCGCGCACTTCACCAATCACCGGGTATTTCTTCTGGATAGCCTTGAGGCCAGTTACCAGGCGCTCGCCCACGGCCTTGCAGCGATCCAGCAGGTGTTCTTCTTCGAACACTTCCATCACCGCCAGCGCTGCGGCGCAAGCGATCGGGCTACCCGCGTAGGTGCCGCCCAGGCCGCCCGGCGCGATGGCATCCATGTACTCGGCCTTGCCGCACACACCGGCCAGCGGGAAGCCGCCAGCGATGGATTTGGCGAAGGTGGTCAGGTCGGCGGCGACGCCCATCTGCTCCATGGCGAAGAAGGTGCCGGTACGGCCAGCGCCGGTCTGCACTTCGTCAGCGATCAGCAGGATGCCGTGCTGGTCGCACAGGGCGCGCAGGCGCTTCATGAATTCTTTCGGCGCTACATAGAAACCACCCTCGCCCTGGACTGGCTCGATGATGATGGCGGCGATGTCACGCGGCTCGGCGTCGTTCTTGAAGATGCGCTCGATGCTGGCGATGGAATCGTCGATGCTCACGCCGTGCAATTCGTTCGGGTACAGCGCGCGGAAGATACCGCCGGGCATCAGGCCCATGCCGGCCGAGTACGGCACGACTTTACCGGTCAGGCCCAAGGTCATCATGGTGCGACCGTGGTAAGCGCCGGTGAAGGCGATCACACCGGCACGGCCAGTGGCGGCGCGGGCGATTTTCACGGCGTTTTCCACCGCTTCGGAACCGGTGGTGACCAGCAGGGTTTTCTTGGCGAAATCACCAGGAACCTTGGCGTTGATTTTTTCGCACAGTTCCACGTACGGCTCGTAGGCCAGGACCTGGAAGCAGGTGTGAGTCAGCTTGTTCAACTGTGCGGTCACGGCGGCGATGATTTTCGGGTGCACGTGGCCGGTGTTCAGCACGGCGATACCGCCAGCGAAGTCGATGAACTCGCGACCCTCAACGTCGGTTACCGTGGCGTTCTTCGCCGATTCGGCGAAGATCGGGTGGATCTGGCCGACGCCACGTGGAACAGCGGCGGTACGGCGGGCCATCAAGTCAGCGTTAGTCTTGCTCATTACAGTCCTCATTCGCCGCTCATCGGTCGGCGTGGCTCAAGGAATACATGGCGGGGAGGCAACTGCGACAGCATGCGATGATCGACTGCCACAGCGTTCCGGCCACAAGAAACAGAACGGGTGAAACGCGCAAAGGGACAGCGCTCTCGTGCCCCTTGCGCTTGAAGCGGTATCAGATACCCAGGCAGAGGTATTTGATTTCCAGGTAGTCCTCGATGCCGTACTTGGAACCTTCACGGCCCAGGCCCGAAGCCTTGATGCCGCCGAACGGCGCGACTTCGTTGGAGATCAACCCGGTGTTGACGCCAACCATGCCGTATTCCAGGGCTTCGGCCACACGGAACACACGGCCCAGGTCACGGGCATAGAAGTACGAAGCCAGGCCGAACTCGGTGTCGTTGGACATCGCGATCACTTCGGCTTCGTCTTTGAAGCGGAACAGCGGCGCCAGCGGGCCGAAGGTTTCTTCCTTCGCCACGGCGGCGTTTTTCGGTACGTTGGTCAGGATGGTCGGCTCGAAGAAGTTGCCTTCCATCTGCTTGCCGCCCGCCAGCACGGTGGCACCTTTGCTGACGGCATCGGCGATGTGTTCCTGGACCTTGGCGACGGCTTTTTCGTCGATCAACGGGCCAGTGGTGGTGCCGTCTTCCAGGCCGTTGCCGATCTTGAGTTTGGCCACTGCGGCCTTGAGTTTTTCGGCGAACGCGTCGTACACCGAATCCTGGATGTACAGGCGGTTGGCGCAGACGCAGGTCTGGCCGTTGTTGCGGTACTTGGAAATGATCGCGCCTTCGACGGCCTTATCCAGGTCGGCGTCGTCGAACACAATGAATGGCGCGTTGCCGCCCAGTTCCAGGGAGACTTTCTTGATGTCCTTGGCGCATTCGGCCATCAGCTGGCGACCGATCTCGGTCGAGCCGGTGAAGGACAGCTTGCGCACGGTCGGGTTGCTGGTCAGCTCGCCGCCGATGTCGCCGGCGCTGCCGGTGACCACGCTCAGCACGCCTTGCGGAATACCCGCACGGTGCGCCAGTTCAACCAGGGCCAGGGCCGAGAACGGGGTTTGCGAAGCGGGCTTGATGACCATGGTGCAACCGGCAGCCAGGGCCGGGCCGGCCTTGCGGGTGATCATCGCTGCCGGGAAGTTCCACGGGGTAATGGCGGCGGTCACGCCGATCGGCTGCTTGATCACGATCAGGCGCTTGTCGGGCTGGTGGCCAGGAATCACATCACCGTAGATGCGCTTGGCTTCTTCGGCGAACCATTCGATAAACGAAGCGGCGTAGACGATTTCGCCCTTGGCTTCGGCCAGCGGCTTGCCCTGCTCCAGGGTCATCAGGCGACCCAGGTCGTCCTGGTTTTCGATCAGCAATTCGTACCAGCGGCGCAGCTTGTAGGCGCGCTCTTTGGCGGTCAACGCACGCCAGGCCGGCAGCGCCTTGTCGGCGGCTTCAATCGCACGACGGGTTTCGGCAGCGCCCATCTTCGGCACCGTGCCCAATACTTCGCCCGTTGCCGGGTTGGTGACCTTGATCGTCTGACCATTGTCCGCATCGACCCAAGCGCCATCGATGAAGGCTTGCTGGCGGAACAACTGGGTGTCTTTAAGCTGCATGTCGGCTTTCCTTAACAGCACCGCGCGCACGCGGAGCGAATTAGAGTTGTAGAAAGGCGCCTTATGGGCTGCCGTCAGGGAAATCATTCACCGGGCTGAAGCACAGAAATAACGCACATAAGCACAGACGTGCGGTTCAGCACCCAGACAAGAGCGTTTGAAATCTCAAACGAATCCTAGGGCCGATGGGGTTCGAGGACAATAGGCTGTTCGAAAAAAAGAACGAAAAAGCTGCATTTGCCTGTTTTTTCTGATCAGCGTAGCCAACAGCCGCGGAGCGAGGCAGAAACAAACGGCAAATCAGCAGCATGGACGCCTGCCATGCTTATGAGTATCATGGCGCCCGCGTTGCACCAGTAGCTCAGCTGGATAGAGTACTGCCCTCCGAAGGCAGGGGTCGTGGGTTCGAATCCCGCCTGGTGCACCATACATGGAAAATCGAAAAGCCCCAGTCCTCGCGGATTGGGGCTTTTTTGTTGCCTATTTTTTACTCAGCGCTGACGCAACGCCTCCAACCGCGCAGGCAAATCCTCCTTGGGAAAGCGCTTGTGCAACGCCAGCAGCTTCTCGTCAGCGGCCTTGCTGTCACCCACCTCGCGCAAACGCAGGATTTCCATCAACCCCTGTTCCAGCGTTGGCAGCGCAGCCGGTGCGGCCTTGCTCATTTTCGCGGCGGGTTTTTCCAGCAGGGCCTGGTCAGCGCTTGCCGGAGCTCGGGCCAACTCGCCCTGGGGCGCCATGCGGACGATCGGCGCGGGTGCGGGGATGGCTGGCGGTGGTGCGGCGGCAACAGCAGGCTCTTGCCGGTTGGCGGAAAATTCCACGGATGCGAGTGGGGACGAATGATCCTCGGGAACGGGCGAGCGCAGCACCAGCCCGATCATCAGCGCCACACCGGCGACCGTGGCGAATGCCATCTGCCAACGTGGCCGCTGACAGGCGTGCAACCAACGCTGCCACAGGCTCGGCGCAGGCGTCGGCGCTTCACGGCGGGCAGCGGCCAGGATAAAGGCGTCCAGGGAAGGTGGCGGTTCGCCGCTGGGGTGCTGGCGGAAATGCTCGAGCAGCATTTCGTCGTCGGCATCCGGCGTGTGTTTGCGGTCGATCATGCGGGTACCTCCTCGGCCAACAGTCGGTGCAATTTCTGTTGGGCGTAACGCAAGCGGCTCTTGACCGTTTCCAGCGGGGCGCCAGTCAGCGCAGCAATTTGCGGCAACTCCAAGTCGCCGTGCAGGCGCAGCAGGAAAACCTCCCGCTGATCCTCGGGCAAGGCCTGCAAGGCGGCATCGAGCCGTGCCTGGTCGCGGCTCAAGCTCAACTGCTGCTCGGGGCTGCTGGCGTCGTCGGGCTGGACGTGCAGCTGTTCGTCATAGCTGTCATGCAACGGATTGTGGACACCGTGTTTGCGCCAGTGGTCAATCAACCGGTTGCGGGCAATCTGGAACAACCAGGTGCGAAAACTCGCCCGGCCTTGTGGCTGGGTGGCGCTGCGGATCAGGCTGAGCCAGGTGTCCTGGAAGATTTCCTCCGCCAGTTCGGCCTTGTTGCTCAACGACACGAGAAAACGATAAAGCCCCTGCCGATGACGGGCATACAGGACTTCGAAAGAAGCCCCGTCGCCATTGCGGTAGCGGGCCAGCAACGCTTCGTCGCTAGGTGAATCAAGCGCTGCGGGCATGTGGGGGGCGAACTCCTTTCGATGTAGAACACGGCCTGCCGATTGTAGAGGACTCTGTGGGAGCCGGGCTTGCCCGCGAAGGCGGCGTGTCAGGCACAGACGTTTCGCCTGACACGCCGCCTTCGCAGGCAAGCCCGGCTCCCACATTTTGATCCTCGTTATGCGCAGGATCAGCGCTTGGCCGCAGGCTCGAGGCTCTGGGCCAACTCCACCAACTGCACGAACTCCGAGCGCAACCCAAACGGATCATCGCCGCGGGCCGAGCGCGCCAGTTGGGCGGTGTCCTTCAGGCTCATCGTGCCAGTGTAGCGTCCATCGCCCTTGAGCTGCTGGGCAAAGGCGGCCACGGACGCGGCGAAGCGCAGGTCATCGCTGGGTTGTTTTTCGCTCTGCACACTGGCAATGGGATGCTCGATCAAGCGACTGCTACCGCCCTCGACCGGTTTGTAGCGTACACGCAACATCGCCAGTTCACCGGACTTGCCGTCCGACTTCGGCGCGTTGCCATAACGCAGTGGTTCCAACCAGCCCGGCTCGCCCTTCGGGACAATTTCGTACAACGCCGTCACCGTGTGCCCAGCACCAATCTCACCCGCGTCGACCTTGTCGTTGTTGAAATCCTCACGCTTGAGCGCGCGGTTTTCATAGCCCAGCAAGCGATATTCGCTGACCTGGGCCGGGTTGAATTCCACCTGCAACTTCACATCCCGCGCCACCACCGCCAAGGTGGAGCTGAGTTGGTCCACCAGGACCTTGCGCGCTTCGAGCAGGTTATCGATGTAGGCGTAGTTACCATCGCCAGCGTCAGCCAATTGCTCCATCAAGTGTTCGTTGTAGTTATCCACACCGAAGCCCAGCGTCGTCAGGGAAACGCCGCTCTTGCGCTGATCCGTCGCCATCTGCTTGAGGCTGTCGAAGTCGCTGATGCCGACGTTGAAATCGCCATCGGTGGCCAGCAGGATACGGTTAATGCCGTTATCGATGAAGCTCTCCCGGGCCATCTGGTAAGCCAGCTCGATACCCGAGGCGCCCGCGGTGGAACCACCAGCATTGAGCTGGTCGATGGCGTTGCGGATCTTCACCTTGTCACGGCCCGAGGTCGGCTTGAGGACCACCCGGGATTCGCCGGCATAGACCACCAAGGACACGCGATCCTGGTCGCGCAATTGATCCACCAGCAGTTTCAGCGTGCTCTTGACCAGCGGCAGGCCTTCACGCCGGTCCATGGAACCGGACACATCCACCAGGAACACCAGGTTGGCCGGGGCCAACTCCGCTACGGCGCGATCGGATGCCTTGATGCCGATGCGCAACAAACGGGTATGGGGATTCCACGGCGACGGGGCGATTTCGGTCGTTACGCCAAACGGCGAGCCATCGGTGGGCAAGGCGTAGTGATAAGGGAAGTAATTGACCATCTCCTCCAAGCGCACGGCGCCCTCGGGCGGTAGGCTGCCCTGGTTGAGGAGACGTCGCACGTTGGCGTAGCTGCCGGTATCGACGTCCACGCTGAAGGTCGATACTGGCGTCTCGGCGACGCTATGGACGGGGTTGTCCGGCAGTTTTTCGTATTGTTCGCGGGGCTCGGCACGGTAACCCTCGGCAATGGAATCGCTCGCCACGCTTGGGGCAGGCATCGCTGCCGGTTTCATGAGCATGCGCTTGACCGTCGGCTGACGCACTTCGGCGATCTCGCCTTGCGGTACAACACTGGGCGCCACGACCACCGGTTCCGCCGGCTTGGCAGTCTCCCGGGACGAAGACAACCCACAACCGGCCAACGTCACCAGCATCGTGACAGCAAAGCCCTGGGCGGCAGGACGCATAAAAGAAAGTGGACGGGACATGGGCTGAACCTCGTGAATGGATGATCCGTACGCAAGGTCAGACGCAGGGCAGCTGCGGTTCGGGTTAACCCCCTGAAAATAATTTTCTGAGTGTTCGCAGCCCTTCCTCAGCTTGATGCTTTTGCAATTCCCCTCAAGTTACCGCCTCCCGAGTCGAGACACTAAAGTGCCATCACCCCTATAAGGACATTCCGTGTTCAAAACGTTCCTCAAGGCCACCGCCCTGGTCGCCACCCTGTCGATGACCGGCTGCGTGTCATACACCGTCACCGGCCCGGTGGGCGCGCCACAGCACCCTGCCCCTGTCAGCAGCCCACGTATCGCACAAATTGCCGATGTCGCCGTGACTGCCCCCGATGTCAACGATGCCACCCGCACGGCCATCAGCCGCTCGCTCACCGCCCAGCTCAATCAGTACGTGCAGACCGGCGGCTACTTCAAGCAGGTCACCGAATACCCGACGCGCCTGGGCGAGAATGACGTGTTGCTCAAGTTCGACATGACCTCTCTCAAAGGCCATCGCGCTCCGCATCCGGGCTATTTCCCCGGCGCGTTGCTGACCCTGACCATCTGGATCTGGGTGAACGGTCCTATCTACGTCGACAGTTTCGACGTCGCAGGGAACCTGAGCATCGTCGATCGCGACGGCAAGGAACTGGCGACCGCCAAGGAAGAGATCAAGCTTGAACGCAACGTAGGCCTGTATGGCCGCGAATACTGGGCACCGACCATGGGTGCACAGCAACTGAATCAGTTGGTGGCGCAACTGCTGGACAACGCCACGGCGCGCCTGGCCAAGCAATAATTCCTAGGAGCAGGACACCATGGGTTTCATCAAACACAGTTTCATATTGGCCGCCGTGTTGCTGACGGGTTGCGTGTCTTACTCGCAACACGAGTTGCCGGACGTTAAAACCTGGCCGCCTGCCGCTGCCACCACAGCCTCCAAGCCAACCGCCTTCGTGCGCACCACTGCGCAGAACCAGGTCAACAGCGGCCCGGCCGTCGCTGCCTCGGGCGCCCAGGCCACCGCTTGGGAAAGCTCGGTGACCGAGACCTTCCGAGACTCCGGACGTTTCGCGCGGGTCAGCACCGACAAGGTCGAATCAGACATCTACGCCGAAGCCACCTTGAGAAACAATGAACAGTTCAGCATGGCTTCGGCCATCATCACTGGCGCTACGTTTTTCGTGATCCCCTCCACGGCGCGAAACACCTTTACCCTCGAAACCGTATTCAAGGACAAGGACGGTAAAGAGCTGGGACGTGTGCAGAAGAGCGAATCGGTACGCACCTGGATGCACTTGGTGCTGATCTTCGGTATTCCGTTCCAGCAGGACACTCGTGACGTCGTGCAGGCGCTGACACGCAGCACTTTGGAAGAGGCTGTACAGCGGCGGTTGCTGTAACCAAGCATGATTGGCGAGGGATTTTTCCCTCGCCAGCAGACGCCAGCCTGACGGATCGGCTCACTCAGCCCCGAGTTCCACCACTGTCTTCCCTTGCCCCCGCCCCTCGGCGACCTGAGCGAAGGCTTCGTTGACGTCCTCAAGGCCAAACCGGGTCTGATCCACCTTGATCCGCAACTGCCCAGCCTCAACCAGCGCCGCGGCCTCCCGCAAGATATGACCGTGATGCGCACGGCCCTTTCCGGTCAACAGCGGCATCAAGGTAAACACCCCGGAATAACTCGCCCCCCGGAACGACAAGGGCGCGAGGCTGTGCTGGCCCCAGCCCAGGCAACTGAGCACATGGCCGGTGTAGGTCTTCACTGCGTTGAACGAAGCATCAAGCGTCGCGCCGCCCACGGTGTCGTAGACAATGTCGAAACCTTCGCCGTCCGTGTGCAGGCGGACGTAGCTGTCGGTGTCCTGGGCCCGGTAATCGATGGGCGTTGCGCCCAGCTCGCGGATGAAATCCAGGCTGCTGGCCGAGCCGGTGGCATAAACGTCAGCGCCCCGGGCCTTGGCGATCTGCACGGCGATTTGTCCGACGCCGCCCGCGCCGCCATGGATCAATACCTGTTGGCCGGGATGGACATTGGCTCGATCGACCAGTCCTTCCCAGGCCGTGATGAACACCAAGGGCAAGGCTGCCGCTTCACGCATGCTCAATGCGCGGGGCTTTGGCGCGACCAGTTGTGCATCGACGGCGATGTATTCGGCCAATGCACCTTGAGCGCCACCAATCCCACCGGCCATGCCGAACACTTCGTCGCCAATAGCGAAATCGACAACGCCTTCGCCCAGCTCAACGACAACGCCCGCCAGGTCGATGCCCAGGACCGCAGGAAGCGGTTGCCGGGCATGGCCACCCGCTCCCGCTGCGATTTTGGTATCCAGCGGATTGATCCCGGCAGCGTGCACTTGGATCAGGAGCTGTCCCTTGCCAGGAGTGGGCCGGGCGATGTGGCGGACGATCAACGGGGCCTGAGCGGTTTCAGCGACGGCGGCAAACATGGTGTTGTTCATGACGGTAAACCTCCAGTGAGTGGGCAGGTTCATCATGGGCGCGCCGACGCATTCCGATAAGTCAGCAATAATGGATAGGATTTATTCCAGCAAAAAGCCAAATCCTATGGATCTGTTCGAGGCAATGCAGGTATTCGTAAGGGTCGTGGAGCGCGGCTCGTTCTCGGCAGTGGCCAGGGAGCTGAACCTGGGCCAACCGGCGGTGAGCAAGCAGATCCGCGCGCTGGAACAACACCTTGGCGGCGCGCTGTTCGCCCGCAGTACCCGCCATCTCGCGCTGACCGACCAGGGGCAGCATTTCTACGCCCAGAGCAAGGACATACTCGCTAGCCTGGACGCGGCACGCCTCGGTTTCGCCAATGGCCAGGAACAGATCGCCGGCCCCCTGCGCGTAACGGCCCCGGTCAGCTTCGGACGACTGTGCATCGCGCCCCTGGTGGGCCGGTTTCTGGCACGTCACCCACGGGTCCGGCTCGACCTGCGGCTAAGCGATCAGAACGAAGATGTGTTGAAGGAGAATATTGACGTTGCCATTCGCATCGGCGCAGTGAAAAACGAAGGGCTGGTGGCGGTTTCCCTGGGGGGCAGTCCTCGACAGGTGTATGCCACCCCCGCCTATCTGCAGCAGTACGGAAGCCCCCTTCGGCCAGCCGATCTGGCCCACCACAACTGTCTGGCTTTCACGCTGCTGGAGCATTACGACGTCTGGCGATTCGAGCGTGGAGCCGAGCAATACCAAGTGACGATCAAGGGCAACGTCACCAGCAACAGCAGCGAAGCGATCCGGGAAATGGTGCTGTCCGGTCTCGGTGTTTCGCTTTCCCCGCAATGGCTGTATGCCGCTGATATTCGCCAGGGAACGGTAGTCCCGCTGCTTGCCGATTACCAGCCACTGACGCTCCCCATCAACGCCGTGTTCAGCCACGACCGACGCCGCTCGGCGCGCACCCGGGCCTTTGTGGATTTTTTACGCGAGTGTCTTTAAAAAGACCGCAGCCAAATACTTGTAAGTGTCAAAGGCGATGCTGGAACTTCGGGCACTTAACCTTGCCAGGCGGTGAATTCTCATAAAGGCCCAAACCTTAGACGTCCATTCCAATAAAACTTAGCCACCTGTCGCAGACGGGAATCTCGCAGTCAAGACCTAGATTGGGTCTTGCTCGATAGCGAGTGGACAAGCTGGCTCAGATCCGCGAGGTTTTGATCAGAGCTCGCCGTATCTTCTTGCTGGCGCAGTTTATGAAATAGCTCGTATTGCGACTCGGCATGCTGCTTGGCCAGGTCATGAGAAATTTGGCCCGCGTTATCCAGAATTTCGCGGTCGTTCAATTTCAGGAAACCATCAAGCTTTCTCAACCACTCAGCCATGGACATTGGAATACGACGCATGGCTTGGCCTTCCGCAAACACCAGGTATTGCTCGACCAGATTGTTCAAAGCGCTAAGTTCTTCTGCCGAGAGGTAGTTTTTAGCATTCGAGATATCCTGTTTGCGAACCTTGGCACCGCGCCAGTTGGTCAGGCCCATGTGGGGTTTACCACTGTCCGCACGATTGTGAATAAGCTCGGCCGCAGTCTGCCCGGTAATTGCCCAGTGCACTTTGTTTTGTAGTCTTGAAGAAGCTGATGCTGGCTTCCTGAGTCGGGTCGTAGTCCACACTGGTGGCGTAGATGTCAGTAATCTTCTGGTAGAAGCGTTTTTCGCTGGTGCGAATATCCTGGATGCGCCGCGTCAGCTCTTCAAAGTAGTCGAACGGCTGATCGGGATTTTTCAGGCGCTCGTCATCAAGCAAAAAGCCTTTGACTATGTAGTCACGCAACTGCCGGGTGGCCCACTGACGGAAGCGCGTTGCCGTATGGCTTTGTACGCGATAACCCACGGAGATAATGGCGTCCAAATTATAGTGCTTGAGATTGCGCTTTACCTGGCGCGTACCTTCCTGACGAACTACTAAGAAATCCTTAGTGGTTGCGTGTTGATCAAGCTCTCCCTCGCTGAAGATGTTCTTCAGATGCATCAACACGTTCTCTGGCGTGGTGCTGAATAACTCTCCCATCAAGGCTTGGGTCAACCATACGGTTTCATCGACAAAGCGCACGTCCAACCGGGTTCGCCCGTCTTCGCTCTGGTAGATGATGAACTGCGAGGTATTGGCGTTATCCGTGCTCATATCTCAACGACTCCGACTTGGTCAGCAGCGCGATCAGTTCCAAATGTAGCCCCCTCAATATTCCTGTGTAAGGAGCCTGACGAATGCACAACCTCTTCAATCACTAACTGCGGTGGACAATTCATATTCTTCTTCCGACGCGCCTGGCGGGAAGCGCCGTTCGAGGTAGCCTTCCGACAGCCAGACCGCTATATAGCTTTGCGCTGTTCCCAGATGCTCGCCTCGCACGCGAAGCTCTTCTAGTTCCCGCTCGATACGCTCATGGAAGATGGATGCGGGCAGACCCCGCTCGCTTTCGTACAGATGGGTCTGGAGCAAGCCCAGGGTCAGCGGCCCATGATCGGAGGCCAACAACCGCCACAATGGCTGGGTCCGCAACCGACGAAACGTAGCAATGGTTGTACTGGCTTTCATGCAAGGCTCCCCGACAGAAGAGATGCCCATGGTAAACACAATGTGCGTTGAATCTACCTCGAATCAGGTCGGTTCATACTGTTTCAGAAAAGGCCTACAACAAATTTTGCGGATTGTAGTCAGGGTTCCGACGCTAGCGCCGAACCATAAACACGCTCACCCCGCCCCGGGAAATACGCCGCCGCGGTCACGCCCACCGCCCCCATCACCACGCAATATCCGACGCACACCCACGGGCTCCATGGCACCAGCGCAATCAACACCAACGGCGTCATGCTGGCCCACAGCGCGTAGGCGATGTTGTAGGTGAACGAGATGCCGGACACGCGAATCTTCGGCGGGAACAGGCTGACCATCACCGATGGCACCGCGCCGACCACGCCACAACCCAGCCCGGCCACTGCGTAGGCCAGGCCCAGCCAGGCACTGCCACTGATCAGGCTGGCATAGAGCACGGCGATGCCCAGGGGCAGCAGCAGGCTGTAGAGCATGACGGTGCGCCAGGCGCCAATGCGGTCGACGATGAGGCCGGCCAGGACGCAGCCGATGTTCAGGAAAACGATGCCGAGGCTGCTCAGGGCGAAGGTGTGGCTGGGGGTCAGGCCGAAGCTTTTCTGCATCACGGTTGGGGTGATGACGACGAACACGACCACGGCGGAGGTCAGCACGCAGGTGAGGATCGCAGCGGGCAGCAAGGCGTGGCGATGGTCGCGCAGGACCGTGCGCAGCGGCAGTTCCGCCGCCCCCTCACGATTGGCTTGCAGCGCCATGAAGATCGGCGTTTCGCTGAGCCAGCGGCGCAGCCAGACGCCAATCACGCCGAAGATGCCGCCCAACAGGAACGGCAGGCGCCAGGCGTAGTCGAGGATTTCCGTCGGGGTATAAATCCGCGCCAGCGCGGTGGCGGTCAGGGCGCCGAGCAAATAGCCAAAAGTCAGGCCCGCCTGGAGAAACCCCAGGGCATAGCCACGATGTCGCAGCGGCGCATGTTCAGCGACAAAGACCCAGGCACTGGGCACTTCGCCGCCCACCGCCGCGCCTTGCAGGATGCGCAACGCCAGCAACAGCAACGGGGCGAAATAGCCGATCTGCGCGTAAGTCGGCATCACGCCGATGAGCAGGCACGGCAAGGCCATCATGAGGATGCTCAAGCTGAACACCCGCTTGCGCCCCAGGCGATCGGCGAAGTGCGCCATGAGAATTCCGCCCAAGGGCCGGGCCAGGTAGCCGGTGGCGAAAATCCCGAAGCTTTGCAGCAGGCGCAGCCACTCGGGCATCTCTGGCGGGAAGAACAGCTGGCTGAGGGTCAGGGCGAAAAAGACAAAAATGATGAAATCATAGATTTCCAGCGCACCGCCGAGGGCGGCCAGGCCCAGGGTCTTGTAGTCGGATCGGCTGAACCGCGCGTCTGGCAGATGAGTCGAGGCAGTCATAGGCAAGTTTGAAAGTGAGTGGAAAGAAGGCAACGGCTCAGGCAGCGGGATCTTTGTCCACGGGCTGCGCGGGCGATTGGCCTGGCTCGGCGTCTGCGGCCTCGTCAGCAGGCAGGAAATCCTTGCGGCTCTGGGCGATGGCCCGGCGTATCTCGTCGCCCTTGGTGGGGCAGTTCTTGAGGCGGCCGATGCCGTCGGTTTTCTGCGTCATCGCCATCCTCCGGCATGAGTGAACACGGGCCGATAGTGCTCGCTTTTGGCGCTCGATGCCAACTTCCGTGACGATTGGGACTGCTGTGCAGCCCTGCGGGAGCGAGCGCCCTCGCCCCGGGTTTATGCACGATCAACGGTGATAGCGGCGCACCACGCTGCTGTTGCGCAGTACATGGCCGTTGAGTTTTTCCATCAATTGGGTGCGAGTCAGGCCGGCGGGCAAAGCTTCGGGCGGCAGGTCCAGGGCGAAAATCTGGATCAGGTAATGGTGGGCACTGTCGCCAATGGGCGGGCACGGGCCGATATAGCCAGGGGTGTTCTTGCTATTGAGACCGCTCATGCCTTCCAGCGAGGACTTGGTGCCCGCGCCTGCTGGAATCTGCCGGGTGCTGGGCTTGATTCCATAATGAATCCAATGATCGACACCCTGCCCCCGCTGGCCGTCGGGGTCGAGCATGACGATGGCATAGCTGAGGGTGCCCGGAGGACCAGCGTTCCAACTCAAGGCCGGGGAAATATTCTTGCCGCCGCATTTGTTGGCGTCACTGGCGGCCGCTGCGGTGAAGAGGCGGTCGTCCGACACACCGGGAATGCTCAGGGTAAAACGCTCTTCAGCCTGGACCCCTTGTGCGCACAGCACGAGGGTGACGGCCGCGAGCCAGGAGGAAAGGGAAGTCAATCGGGTCATACCGGGCACCTTGAATGCGGTTCAGGCCATGGACGGCCTGCGAACTATAGCCGCAGCGCCGGCCCGGTTGCAGTGACAATTACGCTGAACCTCACTCCAATTGCTCGACTCCAACGGGAAACGCCTGCCGGAGAACGACCATGCCCATGCATCAAGTCGCCCGCCTCGCTGATGTGCGAGAGGACCGCGGCCTCGAAGTCAGCCTCAATGAATCACCCGTCCTGCTGCTGCGGGCCGGCGGTCAGGTGCGGGCATTCCAAGGCAAATGCCCACATGCCGAGCGCACCGTTGGCCAAGGGGGCGGTGTGCCACGGCCGGCTGATCTGCCCGTGGCACAAAGCGGCATTTCGCGCCGAAGACGGCGCCCTGTGCGAACCGCCGGCCCTCGACAGCCTGGAGCGTTATCACGTGGAGGTGCGCGGCGACGAAGTCTGGGTCGATGACCAACCACTGCCGGCCGAGAAAATCCCGCCGGCCGATGATCCGCGTACCTTCGTCATCATCGGCGCCGGCGCGGCGGGCACAGCGTGCGCGGCTGCGTTGCGCGAGAAGGGTTTCGGTGGGCGGATCCTGATGCTCGACCGGGAAGCCGAGGCCGGCTATGACCGCACCGTCTTAAGCAAATATGTCCTGGCTGGCGACATGGCGGCGGACAAGACCCCGCCCCTGCGCGATGAAACTTATTTCACCCAGCAACGCATCGAACGGCGCCATGGCGAAGTCACCGACCTTGATGTGGATGCACACCAGATCCGCCTCGCCAGCGGCGAAACGTTGAGCTACGACGCGGTGCTCCTCGCCACCGGCGGTGTGCCCAAGACGCCCGGCTTGTCAGGGCTCGACCTGCCGAATGTTTTCACCCTGCGCTCCTTGGCCGACAGCAGGCAGATCCTCGACCGTGCCCAGCCGGGGCAACAGGCGGTGATCATCGGCGACAGCTTCATCGCCATGGAAGTTGCCTCCTCCCTGCGCAAACGCGAACTGAGCGTCACCGTCCTGGCCCGTCATCCGGTGCCGTTCGCCAAGCAGTTCGGCGACAGCATCGGCAAGGCGATCCTGGCAAGGCACCGCGCCAATGGGGTGGTGTATCACAGCGAAGGCGAAGCAGCGCGAATCGAAGGCACGGGCAAGGCCGAAGCCGTGGTGCTGGATAACGGCCAACGCTTTGCGGCGGACCTGGTCATCATCGGTGTCGGCGTGCATCCGGCCACGGAGCCGTTCGCCAACCTGCCACGAGAGAATGATGAATCGTTGATCGTCGACGACGGCATGCGCGTGACCGATGGCGTATGGGCCGTGGGCGACATCGCGACCTTTCCCCTCAACGGCCAGCCCCGGCGCATCGAACATTGGCGCCTGGCCCAGCAACAGGCCCGGATCGCCGCGACGAATACGCTCGGTGGTGAAGAGCATTACCTGGACGTGCCGTTCTTCTGGACGTATCACTTCGGCAAGCGCTACGACTATCTGGGCCACGCAGAGGAATGGGATGAGGTGCAATTCAAAGGCGCACCCGAGCATCCGCCCTTTATCGCGCTGCTCGGCAAGGACGGCCTCGTCGCGGCAGTCGTGGCCTGCGATGAAGGCCGGGCCATGGCAGCACTGGCCCAGCGCATGAAACAACCGCTGCCCGTGGATGAGGCTTGGCGGCTGGTTCGGGACTTTTCGGCGTAGCTTGTCTTTAAAAACGCCACAAAACCTGTGGGAGCGAGCTTGCTCGCGATGGCGTCTGCTCGGGCAGCAACACGGTTGCCTGACACTCCGCTATCGCGAGCAAGCTCGCTCCCACAAAGAAATAGTCGCAGCTGCGCTTACGCGGAGTGATCCGCCGGTAAATGGATCACCCGTGGTCGCTCCAACGGGGCCAGGGGCGGTGGCTGCAAGTCCGGGCTCAGCAAATGGAAATGCGGCACCACGTGGCTGATATCCCCATCCTGATTGTTGTGGATGATCTTCGACCCAGGCTGGCGCAAGGTTTCCAAGCGTTCGTCGGTCAACTTGAAACTGGCGCTCAGGCCCTGGTCGTCCACGGCCGGCCTCGGCAGCCGTCGCTGGGCAAAGCTACGGCTCTTGCGCTGTTGATAACGCGCCCAGGTGATCAGGATGATTGTGTTGACCAACGCGATCCAGCCGTAGATCTGCAACGTCCCCAGGGTGTCGAACAATGAACCGCCCACGCGCGGGCCGGCGTGACTGTCGAACAGCGGCCACAGCCCGTTCACCAGTAGATACAACAGCCCGACCCACGCCAGCACCGTAAAGAGCACATCGATGACCACCAGAAAGGGTCGCTGCCGGGTCCTGATAATTTTCATCGGATCACTTCCTCTTCTTCGTCATCGAACGGTTTGATCCCGCGATCCGGGCTGACCCAGCGGGCACGCTTCTGATGCTGGCCGAACAACACCTTGGGGAAACTCACCAGGGTGGTGAAGAGGCTGATCAGCCAGAACACCAGCGGGTACCAGACCACCCAGAACATGATGTGCCACAGGCCTTTTTCGTAGCGGCGGTCGATCAGGATGCTCACCGCGAACTGCATCAGGCACACCACCGCCAGCAGCAGCCCGGTGAAGGCCGGCGGCATGAGGTGGTCTACTGCGATAGCCGCAGGCATCTCGACGAATTTACCGGCGCCCCAGAAGATCACCGACAACAGGAAGGTGAACGCCCAGCCGGTGGACAGGCAGTATTCGAACAGCAGCGGCCACAGGTAACGGTGACGGTATTGCCAGATACCGCGGATATTCTTGAACAGCACCTCGGCGCCACCCTGGGCCCAGCGCAGGCGTTGCCGCCAGAGGCCGCGCAGGGTTTCGGGCATGAGGATCCAGCACAGGGCGCGGGGCTCGTAGAAGATGCTCCAGTGGTCCAGTTGCAGTTTCCAACTGATGTCGATGTCTTCGGTGATCATGTCCGGGCTCCAATAGCCGACCCGGTGCAGGGCCGTGCGCCGGAACGCGACGATCACGCCGGACACGGTAAAGATCCGCCCGAAGACTCGCTGGGTGCGCTTGATCAAACCGATGATCGAGGAAAACTCGCCGACCTGGACCCGGCCCACCAATGTCGAACGGGTGCGGATGCGCGGGTTGCCGGTCACCGCGCCGAGGCGGGCGTTATCCAGCATCGGTGCAACCAGGTAGGCGCAAGTGTTGGGCGCCAGCAGCGCATCCCCGTCGATGCACACCAGGTATTCGCTGCGTGCAGCAATGGCGCCCATGCGCAGGGCCACGGCCTTGCCCTGGTTTTCCGCCAGGTGCAGCACGCGCAAACGTGGGTCCTCGGCGGCCAGCCGGTCGAGCACTTCGGCAGTGTTGTCCTTGGAGCCGTCGTTGATGGCGATGACTTCGATGTTCGGGTAATGCTGGCCCAGCGCGGCGTGAATCGTGTCGGCAACGTTGTCGCCTTCGTTGAAACACGGGACCAGGATGCTGATCAGCGGCTCGCCGGCCAGGGGCGGCGGCAGCGTGTCGTCCTTCCATGGCCAGTGGCGCTCCCAGTGCAGCCAGAAATACAGGCCACCGGCGATCCACAGGCCGGACATGAACAGCGGGTAGAAGAACACGAAGTCCATCAGGAATTGCCCGGTGACCAGGAAAATCAGGCCCAGGGGCACCCCAAGGACAATCGCCAGCACCAGGACGGCGAGCAGTCTGTCGAACATGTCAAGGATTCCACTTGTTGGAGAGCGCAGGCCGCACGGCTTTCACGGCGGGCTGGTCTTCGATGAAGTTGTCCGGGTAGTAACCGAAACTGGTCACGCCCTGACGCTTGAGGCGCCCCATCCAGTCGGCCAGTTGTTCGCCTTCGATGTCGGCCACCGGCTTGCTGTGCCAGTCGCGGGCTTGCAGCTCGAACACCGTACGCTTGAGCGCACCCGGGCGGGCCTTGATGGTTTCCACCAATCGCTCGAGCCAGGGGCCCGATTGCTCGCGGGTCTGCCCTTCCATCAATGGCATGGCCATCGGTGCAGTCCAGTCGTACGCGGCGAGAAAATCGTCGAGGTTCTGGGCGAACCAGGCTTCGCTTTCCGGGTTGAGCATCGGCTCGGCAAAGATATTGCGCGCCGTGCGCACCTGCGGGCCACGTATCGCCCGGACCTTGGCGGTGAGCTCGGCTGTGAAATCGATCAGGTAGCGGCTCTTGAAGCGAGTCCAGCGCTGCATGGCAGCCGGGTCATCGCGCAGGGCGGCGATGGATTGCGGCAAGCCGTGGGCGGCATAGACTTTCATCGCGGCGGGGCTGGCGTCCTCGAAGTCGGAGAACACCGCGTCGTCATGGTAAAGAACACCATCCACCGAGCTCATCCGCGCCATGTCTTCGTAGATTTCGCCGATGACCTTGCGCACGTTCGGGTCGAATGGCGACAGGCGCACGTACTGGTCCGGGGCGACACCGGTCTTGCCGGTCTTCGGATCCCAGCGCAGCACGCGGGGCAGTTTCGGGTCCAGGGCAAAGCTGAGCACCGGCATCCAGGCATAGACCTTGACGTTGGCCCGGGTACGCAATTGCCATGCAACCCGGTCAAACAGATCGGCGCGCACCGGCAGATGACGGTTGGGGAAGTACAGGGAGTGGACCAGGCCGTCACCTTTCGGGTCGGCGAACGCCTGCAGGAACACCGTGTTGGCGCCCAGGTCGTAGATGCGCTGGACCAGTTTGCCGACGTTGGCTTCTTGCTGCGCCGGGTCCGAATCGTAGACGTAATCCAGATCGACGTGGACCACCCGCATCGGGTCGATCGTTTGCACGGAAGAGATGCTTTCGGCGAAGTGCGCGCCGTCCGGATCGGACGACACCAGGAAACGCGGGCCATCCATCAGGTTATCGAGGCTGTCGAGACCATCCTCCAGAGTCAGCGCCATCTGGTAGCCCTCGCTGCCGATGACCTGCAACGCAGTGCCGTCGGCTTCGCCATAGGGCCAGACCCAGACGCGCGGGCTGTAGCCGGCAACCTTGCGGATCTTTTCGGAAATGGTCGCCACATCCTTGCGCATGCGAGCCTGGAAATCGGCCTCGTTTTCGTAGCGACCAGTCGCAGGATCGTAGTGCCGGGTGGTCGCGGCGGGTTGCTGGTTGCCTTGCGGGTTGGCGAGGATACCTTTGTGATTGGCGTCGGTGTGGGCGGCAATTTCCACCAGGCCCGACTTCGAAACCTCACGAACCTGCTCCCACGTCAGGAACTCGGAACGCTTGCGCGGCACACCGGCAAAATCCACCGATTGGCCCTGCGGCGTGTCGACCCAACTGCCGACCGGCGCCAGGATGGCCGGCCAGTTATAGGCGCGCAGGATCGGCATGACGCGGGTGTAGAAGCTCGAGTAGCCGTCGTCGAAACTCAGCAGCACCGCGCGCGGCGGCAGTTCCGGGCCACCATTGCGGGCGGCGATGATCTGGTCGACGGTGACCGGCTGGTAGTTGTTTTCCCGCAGCCAGGCCAACTGTTCGATCAGGCGTTCGGTACGCACGGCCACGAGAGCCTGGTCGGGGTCGAGATCCTCGACATCGTGGTAGGCGATGCCAAGCACGTGGTTTTTCGGCCACGGCGCGTCGTTGGCCGCCACCGGCCGTTGCGAAGGTGGTGTGAACGCCGGGGCTTGCTGGGCACAAGCGCTGATCAGCAAGACTCCCAGCAGAAGGATGAATCGCGAAATGACGGGCATTTTCAAACTCTTCTAGAAGCGGTAGGTGAGGTCGACAAGCAGGCGCAGATCGCTTTCACGATCGCCGTCGTAAGGGCGGTTGAGCCAGCTCAGCGCGGCCCCGGCTTCGAGCACGTCATTCCAGAGCAAACGCTGGCCGTAGCTGAGCAATCCCATCGCACCGGTGCTGTAGTCACGCTGGCTGTAGGTACCGGCGCCGGTCTGGAATTGCTGGCTCCAGGTGGTTTCGTAACGGCGGTACAACACATGGTTGGCGGTCACGGTCGGCATGACGCTGAAGTCCGATTTCGGATTGAAGTACGGCACTTCGTTGGAACCGCTGTTGCGGCTGGCACCGACTTCCAGACCCATTTCCACTTGCAACCTCGGGGCGCTGTAGAGGCCTTCGCGGCCGGTCAGCAAGGTCTCGAGGCGGTTGTTGCCGTCGCTGAAGTGCGACGGGCTGACAGCCAGTCGCCATTCGCGGCTCTCATTGGCCCGCCAGCGGACGAAACCGCTTCCGCCATTGGCGCGGATACCGCTGTTGAGAGCCCGCAACGGGGTGTCGGCCGAGAGGTAATCCAGGCTGCCGCCGTACTGCCAGTGGTCGTTGATGTCCCGAGCCACAGCTACACGTGCACCCTGCTTGTCACCGGAGCCATACGAGTGATTGGAGACTTCCGCTTCCAGGGTCATGTCGCGGGTGCGCCGCTCGACGCCCAGGCGCTGCCAGCGATGATGGCCGGTGCCTTCCTCGAAATCGCCAGTGGCGTAGCCGGCACCACCGAACAACCGCCAGTCCTCGTCAATGGGCGGGCTGTAGAGCAACGTTTCAATACCAAAGTCCCGGCTGCCGGTCACCGCACCAGCATCGCCATTGCCACCGCCAAAGCTCTTGCCGGTGTAGGCTTCGATGCGCAATTCGGCCATGTCGTGAACTTCGCGCTGGCGTTGCAGGCGCTTGACGTGGGCGTTCTCCGGATAGCGAGCGACGACGTCGTCGGTGAGCGCATCCATCTGCCGCCACTCCTGCAGATCCATCGCGGCGCGGGCCTGGGCGATTTCCAGATCGCGACTGCGCGGCGTCGTCGCCTCGACTTCCTTGAGCAGGTTCTCGGACCGGCGCGGCCAGTCTCGGGCCTGATACAGATCGGCCTGGGCCAGGCGCAAACCGATGTTGCCGGGGCCTTGATAGACAAGGTCGTTCAGGCGCGCTTCGGCGGAAGGCAGGTCAGCGCCATAGGTGCCCGCCTGGGCGGCGAGTTGCTGAGCGTCCATCCATTCGTCGTTAGGGTTGCCGATCGGCATCCCTTTAAGCTCCACGCGTGACGGCTGTGATTTCGCCAGATCCTCAGCAAGCGCGCGTGCTTCTTCGGAGCGTTCGCTTTCCAGCAAAGCGTAATAGAGCGCCGTGCTGTCTTCGAAGCGATCCGCAGGATCGGCATCGGGCGCGGTCAGTACGCGACGATACAGATCGATGGCAATCTCCGGCTCCCTTTGCTCCAAGTAGGAAGAGGCCACCCAGCGCAAGGCATAAGTAGGAATGCCGACGCCTTCAGCGACCAGTTTCTGGTATTCGGCAATCACCTCTGCCCGGCGAGCCCGGGCATTGAGGGCACCCATGCGGTCGATCCGCCAGCGCAGAACGTCCTCATGGGCCTCGGCCACCGGGGTCCAGGTGGCGAGCAGTTTGTCGTAATCAGCCAGGGCGCGATCCGCGATGACGAAGCGATCCTTTTCGCTGCGGCTGGCCATGTCCGCCAGGCGCACCCGCTCGGCCGCTACATCGCCTTCAAGCCGGCGCTGCACGCCACGGTCGATCAGCCCGGGCTGGAGACGGGCCAGGCGCAGGGCCGGCTCCGGCAACCGGGCACGTTGCAGTGCATAGATATACTCGCGCGCAACCTCAGGCTTGTGACTACCCGCACGGGTGAACGCCTGGTCGTATTCAAATAGCGCTTCGTGGGGATTATTGGCGCGGGTCAGCGCATAACCCAAAGCCAGACGGCGCATTGGATCGTCAGGTTTGGCGGCAACCAGCGCCTTGGCACGGCTGACGGCTTCATCAGGCTTGCCAGCATCGGCCTGGGTCAGGGCCAGGCCCAGTTGCAGATCGGGATTTTGTGGATCGATCGCCAGTGCGCGGCGATACAAATCGGTCGCCGAATCCCAACGCTTGAGGTTGCGATAGGACCGCGCCACAGCCGTCAGCGCCTGGACCGGCAGGTCGTGATAGCGGCCCTGGGTTTCATAGACGGTCGCCACCTCGGCATCGAGGCCAGCCCAACTGGCAATCTGCAGGTGATCACTGATCTGCGCGGTACTGGCCTGGCCGGCCGATAGCTGGCGCAACACGGTCAACGCGGGCGTGTAATGACCTGCACGGGCGTCGAGCACCTTCTGGTCATAGCCAGAATCGGCCAACGCCACAAGCGGCCAGCACAATTGGCTGCACAGCGCGACGCGAAACAACGGGCGCAAACCGAATTGAATAAAAGGACCCACAGTACGCGGCATTCGTCAGCATCCTTACATGGCCAGCCGGGTCGCAGTGCCCCCTTGCCCATCAAACAGGAGGCCGGGTCAAAGGAACCCAGCCAAGCTCTAACGGGCCAAGTCTGGCACTGCGCGCAGGGTCATCTTTCAGAACGCCATAATTCTTCAGAATCCATGCAGATTTCAGCGTGGTACTTTTTCACAGGCAAAAAAAACCGGCCGTGCGCAATGCACAGGCCGGTTTGGGGGACTGTTGAAGCGGGATTACTGAATGGCGACGCCGCCGCCCAGCTTGCTCATCACAAATGCCGAGAACTGTTCAACGGTCATTTTCTGGCCGTTGAAATCGACTTGATTGTTCGCGTAATGCAGGTTGGTGACCACATCGTTGCCCTCCAGCTTGGCCAGCTCCGTACCCACTGCCATGGCACTGAACATATCGCTGGTGGCGGTGGCCTGGTCAGCGATCAGCTTGGCATCGGTCTGACCTTCCATCTGCGCCTGCACAGTCAGCAGGTCCACCAGCATCGGCTTGGAGACTTTCACCTTGAATTCCAGCAGGGCAAGCAGTTGGCGACCCAGTTCATCAGGCGGCAAGTCCATGGATTGCGGCTTGGCCAAATCGACGACCAGGCTCGCGCGGCTTTCACCATTAGCGGTATTGAACGACAGGTTCTCCAGGGCGACTTGTGGAGCGCCTGCCAGGAGTTTCTCCAGATCAGCCTTGACCTGGGCCTCTTCCGCCTCGGTCAGGTTCAGCTCTGGCGCTGGCTCGCCCGCTTCAGCCGCTTCGGCAGCGGCTTTTTCGTAAGGCTGCAGCTTGGCTTGGTAGACCTGCATCAGCGACATGGTTGCTGGGATGTCCAGGTTCTTGAGGCTTACCGCCATTTGCGCCGAACCGATGACTTTGTCGTTGAACGACAACTCACCGATCTTGTAATCGGCACGCCCCGAAGCGCTGGTGCCGTTTTCGGCGCTGTTGTTCTTCATTTCGAAGTTCTTCAGGCCCAGCACCGATTTCTGCTCGCCGAAGCTGGTCTTGCTGTTGCTCAGCAACAGGGTGTTATCACCCATGTAGTAGCCATAGGTGCTCTTGGTCAGGTTACTGGCCAATGTCAGGCCGCTGAACTCAACTTGCACCGGCGTCTGGTCTTCGGCGACGGTGGTCAGTTTGAAACTGTCCATATAGCCATCGACCTTGATCTTTTGGGCTTGGGCGCTGGCAGCCACGTCGATCTTCAGGCCTGAAAAGATGAGCTGGGATTGTTCATCCAGCTTGGTATCCAGGGGCAGCAGCTCGAATGTGCCGTTGGTGGATTGATCGTAGCCCAGGTTGAACACGCCTTTGAGGGGCGACTTGTCCTTGGCGGCAACGAACCACTTTTCGGTCAGCGGGGTGCGCTCAAGCTCGGTGTGACTGGTGGCCATGACTGGCAGCCATTTGAGCGTCATCAGGCGGGAAAAGGGCAGCGGACCATGTTCGATGTTATCGACGAACAGCAGTTCGACCGGTTCGCTACCAAACATCTCGCCTTCGCCCTTGAGACGATAATGCGCGGTACTGCTGAATGTTCCGCGATCCAGGGAGACCAGTTCGATCGATGCAGTGCCATTGGAGCCGGCCAGAGCCGTTTGCATTTGCTTGTTGCTGTCGGCAATAGCGGTATTCAGCACTCCTTCAAGCTTCGTGCCGGTATACCAGGCGCCACCTGCGCTGACGGCACCGATAACCACAACGATTCCGAGAAGTACGCTTGCTGATTTATTCATGAGTGACCCGATCGTTATTCCATGGTTGAAAAAATCGTCGTCTTCCTTGACCCGCAAAGGGCTATGGCTCGACGCTGTAAAAGTGGTGGGGAGATTAGCATCAGGCAGGCACGCTAGCCCAATGTTTAAAGGGGGAAAAGCGTGTTCTTGAGAAATGGTCTACGAATATTGGACTTCGATCTCGTCGAGCTGGTGATCAAAAGTCTTGAGCCTTGCGGTCCAGGTATATACCAGCACTTCGAAATCACGATTGATCACCGCCGTGCCCGACGAATCTGCGCGCCCATCGCAAAAATCCAGTTGGTAGCGCTCCCGAGCCATGGCGTTGGCGACATCGCACAGCTCGCGCGCATTGTTGAGCCAATGCCAATCGTCTTGCGCGACCTGCTCGTCCAAAGCGGCACACTGGATTTTCAAGGCCTCGAGACTCTTTTCCAGAGGAGTCCCGGTGAGTTCTCCCATGACCTCCTGGAAGGTGCGCCCCGGTTGCCAATAACTGCCCCAGAAATAGCGATCGAACACCGTCTCGACCCTTCGTAGCGCAACCTTTGTATCCCAGATCAACACCAGGGTCTTGCCTTGCTCGAGTTGTTTTTTCTTGATGCGCTGGCCTTGCAGTGAAGCCCAGGCGACAACAGCTATGGATATGACGCCGATCAGCGCAGACACGCTATCGAGGAAGATCAATGCCTTATCTATCTGATGGGTCAGCATGACGCCATAGAAATAGGTACCTGAAAGCAGCAACAACGCTGCAATAGCGCACCAGAAGCCAGGAGCATAAGGGTTTTTCATTATTGGAATCCCCATGACCAGTCACATCGCGGGCGCCTTTTGCCTACGCCCAACAATCAAAGCATAGCAACGGCCTCGGGGTTTGCTGGAGCGGGACAGCAATTTAGGGGACGATCCGATTACCGGCCCTAAACGACAAAACCCCTGTCTGCGCTGGCAGACAGGGGTTTCGGGAATTCAATCTTGACGATGACCTACTCTCACATGGGGAAACCCCACACTACCATCGGCGATGCATCGTTTCACTTCTGAGTTCGGGATGGGATCAGGTGGTTCCAATGCTCTATGGTCGTCAAGAAATTCGGTGACCAACCCGTTCAGAAACAACGTGTCGGTAAAAATCTAAGACTTCTACTAAAACAAAACCCCTACCTGCGTCAGCAGATAGGGGTTTCGGAATTTAATCTTGACGATGACCTACTCTCACATGGGGAAACCCCACACTACCATCGGCGATGCATCGTTTCACTTCTGAGTTCGGGATGGGATCAGGTGGTTCCAATGCTCTATGGTCGTCAAGAAATTCGGGTACTGAGTCGTGGCCTCGTGGCCTCGCTTCAGCAAATTGGGTATGTGACAGCTTTCGGTGTTTGGTGAGTTTCGAACTTTCGGTTCATCTCGTCTTCACACACCGCAATCTGGCCTCTTTCGAGTCTACAGATTGCTTGGGTGTTATATGGTCAAGCCTCACGGGCAATTAGTACAGGTTAGCTCAACGCCTCACAGCGCTTACACACCCTGCCTATCAACGTCGTAGTCTTCGACGGCCCTTCAGGGGACTCAAGGTCCCAGTGAGATCTCATCTTGAGGCAAGTTTCCCGCTTAGATGCTTTCAGCGGTTATCTTTTCCGAACATAGCTACCCGGCAATGCCACTGGCGTGACAACCGGAACACCAGAGGTTCGTCCACTCCGGTCCTCTCGTACTAGGAGCAGCCCCTCTCAAATCTCAAACGTCCACGGCAGATAGGGACCGAACTGTCTCACGACGTTCTAAACCCAGCTCGCGTACCACTTTAAATGGCGAACAGCCATACCCTTGGGACCGGCTTCAGCCCCAGGATGTGATGAGCCGACATCGAGGTGCCAAACACCGCCGTCGATATGAACTCTTGGGCGGTATCAGCCTGTTATCCCCGGAGTACCTTTTATCCGTTGAGCGATGGCCCTTCCATACAGAACCACCGGATCACTAAGACCTACTTTCGTACCTGCTCGACGTGTCTGTCTCGCAGTCAAGCGCGCTTTTGCCTTTATACTCTACGACCGATTTCCGACCGGTCTGAGCGCACCTTCGTACTCCTCCGTTACTCTTTAGGAGGAGACCGCCCCAGTCAAACTACCCACCATACACTGTCCTCGATCCGGATAACGGACCTGAGTTAGAACCTCAAAGTTGCCAGGGTGGTATTTCAAGGATGGCTCCACGCAGACTGGCGTCCACGCTTCAAAGCCTCCCACCTATCCTACACAAGCAAATTCAAAGTCCAGTGCAAAGCTATAGTAAAGGTTCACGGGGTCTTTCCGTCTAGCCGCGGATACACTGCATCTTCACAGCGATTTCAATTTCACTGAGTCTCGGGTGGAGACAGCGCCGCCATCGTTACGCCATTCGTGCAGGTCGGAACTTACCCGACAAGGAATTTCGCTACCTTAGGACCGTTATAGTTACGGCCGCCGTTTACCGGGGCTTCGATCAAGAGCTTCGCGTTAGCTAACCCCATCAATTAACCTTCCGGCACCGGGCAGGCGTCACACCCTATACGTCCACTTTCGTGTTTGCAGAGTGCTGTGTTTTTAATAAACAGTCGCAGCGGCCTGGTATCTTCGACCGGCGTGGGCTTACGCAGCAAGTGCTTCACCCTCACCGGCGCACCTTCTCCCGAAGTTACGGTGCCATTTTGCCTAGTTCCTTCACCCGAGTTCTCTCAAGCGCCTTGGTATTCTCTACCCAACCACCTGTGTCGGTTTGGGGTACGGTTCCTGGTTACCTGAAGCTTAGAAGCTTTTCTTGGAAGCATGGCATCAACCACTTCGTCACCCAAAGGGTAACTCGTCATCAGCTCTCGGCCTTGAAACCCCGGATTTACCTAAGATTTCAGCCTACCACCTTAAACTTGGACAACCAACGCCAAGCTGGCCTAGCCTTCTCCGTCCCTCCATCGCAATAACCAGAAGTACAGGAATATTAACCTGTTTTCCATCGACTACGCTTTTCAGCCTCGCCTTAGGGACCGACTAACCCTGCGTCGATTAACGTTGCGCAGGAAACCTTGGTCTTTCGGCGTGGGTGTTTTTCACACCCATTGTCGTTACTCATGTCAGCATTCGCACTTCTGATACCTCCAGCAAGCTTCTCAACTCACCTTCACAGGCTTACAGAACGCTCCTCTACCGCATCACTTACGTGATACCCGTAGCTTCGGTGTATGGTTTGAGCCCCGTTACATCTTCCGCGCAGGCCGACTCGACTAGTGAGCTATTACGCTTTCTTTAAAGGGTGGCTGCTTCTAAGCCAACCTCCTAGCTGTCTAAGCCTTCCCACATCGTTTCCCACTTAACCATAACTTTGGGACCTTAGCTGACGGTCTGGGTTGTTTCCCTTTTCACGACGGACGTTAGCACCCGCCGTGTGTCTCCCATGCTCGGCACTTGTAGGTATTCGGAGTTTGCATCGGTTTGGTAAGTCGGGATGACCCCCTAGCCGAAACAGTGCTCTACCCCCTACAGTGATACATGAGGCGCTACCTAAATAGCTTTCGAGGAGAACCAGCTATCTCCGAGCTTGATTAGCCTTTCACTCCGATCCACAGGTCATCCGCTAACTTTTCAACGGTAGTCGGTTCGGTCCTCCAGTCAGTGTTACCTAACCTTCAACCTGCCCATGGATAGATCGCCCGGTTTCGGGTCTATTCCCAGCGACTAGACGCCCTATTAAGACT
>NZ_CP162816.1:530000-1727500 GCF_054677635.1 Pseudomonas sp. H2_D02
GAGTTCAGGCAGGTAAACGGACCCTTCAGGCCACGGACATCAGGAAAAATGTTTTCTTCTGGAACGAATACATTGTCCATGACGATTTCGCCGGTGATCGAGGCGCGCAGCCCGACCTTGCCATGAATAGCCGGCGCGCTCAGGCCCTTCCAGCCTTTCTCAAGAACGAAACCGCGAATATCACCAGCGTCGTCTTTGCCCCAGACCACGAATACATCAGCGATAGGACTGTTGGTGATCCACATTTTGCTGCCCGTCAGGCTGTAGCCACCTTCCACTTTGCGTGCACGAGTGATCATCGCACCTGGGTCCGAACCATGGTTTGGCTCGGTCAGACCAAAGCAGCCGATCCATTCACCCGATGCCAGCTTCGGCAAATACTTCTGCTTTTGCGCCTCGGTCCCGAATTCATTGATCGGCACCATGACCAGCGAGGACTGCACGCTCATCATCGAGCGATAGCCGGAATCGACGCGCTCCACTTCGCGAGCGATCAGACCGTAGCTCACATAGTTCAGCCCACTGCCGCCGTATTGCTCGGGAATGGTTGCTCCCAGAAGGCCTACCTCCCCCATCTCACGGAAAATCGCCGGGTCGGTCTTCTCATGACGGAACGCTTCCAATACCCGCGGCGCGAGCTTCTGCTGGGCGAACTGCTCGGCAGTGTCGCGAATCATGCGCTCTTCTTCGGTGAGCTGTTGATCCAGCAACAGTGGATCGATCCAGTTGAAGCTCGCTTTGCCGGCCATGAAAAAGTCCTCGCCAATGAATTTGAAAATCGTGGATTGAATCCTAGGCGCGGTTTCCTACAAGGGCAAACGAGGATTACGCACTCTGTTGTGCTAATTTCTCACTCCGTAAACGCCAAAAAGCCCGTTTATTCGCCTATTGAGTGAGACTTACGTACATGCGTCGTAAAATCCCCAGCACCGTCGCCTTGGTCAGTTTCGAATCTGCCGCGCGCCATGAAAGCTTCACTAAGGCAGCGCAAGAACTATCCCTTACCCAAGGCGCTATCTGCCGACAGATCGCTAGCCTGGAAGACTTTCTCAATGTGGAGCTTTTCAGGCGGTCGCGCCGCGGCGTCAAGCTGACCGAAGCAGGTCTCTCCTATAGCCGTCGCGTTGCCACGCAACTGGACGCCGTCGAGCGCGACACGCTTTCGGTCATGGGGCACACCGGTGCGAACGTCATCGAATTGGCCGTTGTGCCAACGTTTGGTACCCAATGGTTGCTGCCACGCCTCAAGGACTTCCAACAGCAGCACCCGGAAGTCACCGTCAACCTGACCAACCGCACGCGACCCTTTTTATTTGCCGACACGGAGTTTGACGCCGCTATCTATTTTGGCGATGCGGACTGGTCCGGCACCGAGTCCCACAAGCTGATGGGGGAAAATCCGATGCCGGTATGCAGCCCCACCTTACTGGCCGGGAGGAAAAATCTGACACCCGAGGCCGTTGCCGAACTGCCCCTGCTCCAGCAGACCACGCGCCCGTATGCGTGGCGCCAATGGTTCAACGCCCAGAACCTGAACATTGCGCGAGACCTGACAGGTCCGCGTTATGAACTATTCTCCATGCTCGCCCAGGCAGCCATGCACGACATGGGCGTTGCGCTGATTCCACCCTTCCTGATTCAGCGGGAGTTGGCCGAAAAACGGCTGGTCGTGGCCAATCGTAATGGGCTGTCGAGCATCAAGGCCTACTACCTGATGATTCCGGAGCGAAAGGTCGAATCCGCCTCTCTTCGAGCTTTTCGTGATTGGCTCGTGAAACAGGCAAACAACTATCTCATTGATTAATAATGAGAATTTTAAATCGAATTTAGGTAGTAAACTAACAGAGAACGCTACAGATATAAGTTTATGTCGCATTCAGTCAATCTGTTACAGGGAGCGTGCAGTAGGCTCCAAAGCGTGGAAATACATGGCTTTGAGCCATATCGCACAGCGCATCAGGGCTTATTCATCTGGCCGATGGGAAAAATTGCAAAATTGAACCGGAATTCTTGGAAAGCACGGCCTGCAAGGGGTTAAGCCCGATAATTGCGACATTCGGTCACAGGGTGACTTGTAGTTAATTTTCCGTCACCCGTCATAATCCCTTGAAGGGCTGAATTTTCGCCTGCAAAATGCCGCGCCCCGCCTGGTTTGGCGGGATCGTGCTGATCGGCCGCCCCAGCCGCGCCATCCGAAGTGCCTGGGTTTACTCAATAAGATCACGCAGGAGATTTGACGTGCACATTGGTGTTCCCCTCGAAACCCAACCGGGTGAAACACGGGTTGCTGCTACCCCGGAAACCATCAAGAAATTGATCGGCCAAGGCCATAAAGTCACCGTCCAAAGCGGCGCCGGTATCAAGGCCAGCGTTATCGACAGTGCCTATGAGGCGGTGGGTGCAACCATTGGCAGCGCCAGTGATGCATTCGGCGCCGAACTGATCCTCAAGGTGGTTGCCCCGAGCGACAGCGAGCTGACGCTGATCAAGAGCGGCACCGTGCTGGTGGGCATGCTCAATCCGTTCAACAACGAAACCATCTCCAAGCTGGCCGAACGTGGCATCACCGCTTTCGCCCTTGAGGCTGCGCCACGTACCTCCCGCGCCCAGAGCCTGGATGTGCTGTCGTCTCAAGCGAACATTGCCGGCTACAAGGCCGTGCTGCTGGCCGCGCATTACTATCCGCGCTTCATGCCAATGCTGATGACCGCTGCGGGCACCGTAAAAGCGGCGCGCGTGCTGATTCTTGGCGCGGGTGTGGCGGGTTTGCAGGCGATTGCCACAGCCAAGCGCCTGGGTGCAGTGATCGAGGCTTCGGACGTTCGTCCTGCGGTGAAGGAACAGATCGAATCCCTCGGCGCCAAGTTCGTCGACGTGCCTTACGAGACTGACGAAGAGCGTGAATGCGCTGTCGGTGTCGGTGGCTACGCCCGGCCCATGCCGGCCAGTTGGATGCAACGTCAGGCCCAGGCCGTGCACGAGCGCGCCAAGCAGGCTGACATTGTCATCACCACCGCGTTGATTCCAGGCCGCAAGGCACCGATGCTGCTAAGTGCTGAAACCGTCGCGCAGATGAAACCCGGCTCTGTGGTCATCGACCTCGCAGCGGCCCAGGGTGGCAACTGCCCGTTGACCGTGGCTGATCAAGTGGTTGTCGAGAACGGCGTCACCATCGTCGGCCCGACCAACCTGGCAGGCGAAGTCGCGGCCGATGCTTCGGCGCTGTACGCCCGTAACCTGCTGGACTTCCTGAAGCTGGTCTTCACCAAGGAAGGTCAGTTCGACGTGAACCTGGAAGACGACATCGTCGCCGCGTGCTTGATGTGCCGCGACGGCCAAGTCATCCGCAAAAACGCCTAAGCAGGGATTCAGACAATGGAAGAGCTTATCTCCCCCGGTATCTACAACCTGATCATCTTCGTGCTGGCGATTTATGTCGGTTACCACGTGGTCTGGAACGTAACACCCGCACTGCACACGCCGTTGATGGCGGTGACCAACGCCATTTCGGCCATCGTGATCGTCGGCGCCATGCTCGCCGCCGCGCTGACCGTAACGCCTCTGGGCAAGACCATGGGCACCCTCGCCGTGGCCCTGGCCGCGGTGAACGTGTTCGGTGGCTTCCTGGTAACGCGCCGCATGCTCGAGATGTTCAAGAAAAAAGCCCCGAAAGCCGTAAAAGAAGAGGCGCCCAAGTAATGAGCATGAACCTGGTAACGACGCTCTACCTGATCGCGTCGATCTGCTTCATCCAGGCCCTCAAAGGCCTTTCGCACCCGACCACCTCCCGCCGCGGCAACCTGTTCGGCATGCTCGGCATGGCGCTGGCGGTGCTCACCACTGTGGGCCTCATCTATAAGCTCGGTGCCGAGCTAGCCACCGCCGGCATCGGCTACGTCATTGTCGGCCTGCTGATCGGCGGCACCGCCGGCTCGATCATGGCCAAGCGCGTAGAGATGACCAAGATGCCGGAGCTGGTCGCCTTCATGCACAGCATGATCGGCCTGGCTGCCGTCTTCATTGCTATCGCTGCTGTTGTCGAGCCGCAATCCCTGGGCATCGTCAAACAACTCGGCGATTCGATTCCGGCCGGTAACCGCCTGGAGCTGTTCCTCGGCGCCGCCATTGGTGCAATTACCTTCTCCGGTTCGGTGATCGCCTTTGGCAAGCTCTCGGGCAAATACAAGTTCCGCCTGTTCCAGGGCGCACCGGTACAGTTTGGCGGCCAACACAAGCTCAACCTGATCCTGGGCCTGGCAACGCTGGGCCTGGGCCTGACCTTCATGTTCACCGGCAACCTCGGCGCGTTCGCCTTGATGCTGGCCCTGGCGTTTGTCCTGGGTGTGCTGATCATCATCCCGATCGGCGGTGCGGACATGCCGGTGGTGGTGTCGATGCTCAACAGCTACTCCGGCTGGGCCGCGGCGGGTATCGGCTTCTCGCTGAACAACTCGATGCTGATCATTGCCGGTTCGTTGGTGGGTTCGAGCGGCGCGATCCTCTCGTACATCATGTGCAAGGCGATGAACCGTTCGTTCTTCAACGTGTTGCTCGGTGGCTTCGGCAACACCGCCGATGCGGCTGGCCCGGCAGGCTCGAAAGAAGCCCGCCCGGTGAAATCAGGCTCGGCCGACGACGCGACCTTCCTGCTGACCAACGCCGACACAGTGATCATCGTGCCGGGCTATGGCTTGGCGGTGGCACGAGCGCAGCACGCGCTGAAAGAGCTGACCGAGAAGCTGACCCACCACGGCGTGACCGTGAAATACGCGATCCACCCGGTGGCCGGTCGCATGCCCGGGCACATGAACGTCCTGCTGGCCGAGGCCGAAGTGCCTTACGACCAGGTGTTCGAGATGGAAGACATCAACTCCGAGTTCGGCCAGGCCGACGTGGTACTCGTCCTGGGCGCCAACGACGTGGTCAACCCGGCGGCGAAGAACGATCCGAAGTCGCCGATTGCCGGCATGCCGATCCTCGAAGCCTTCAAGGCCAAGACCATCATCGTCAACAAGCGCTCGATGGCCAGCGGTTATGCCGGCCTGGATAACGAGCTGTTCTATCTCGACAAGACCATGATGGTCTTCGGCGACGCCAAGAAGGTCATTGAAGACATGGTCAAAGCCGTGGAATAAGTTACTGTGGTTTTTATCAAAACGCCCCGGCTTGTCGGGGCGTTTTGATTTGTATCAAGGCAAAACATTACCGATCCGGTAACAATGTTTTGCCTGAAACGCCCGTAATAGACGCCTTAAATGCGACTTTTGTAGCGGGTCGGGCTCGACGCGAATTCTCTAGACTGCGCATCCAGCTTCTTGCCCGAGATAACCATCCATGTACCGTGATCGCATCCGCCTGCCTTCGTTGTTGAATAAAGTGATGAGCGCTGCCGAAGCAGCCTTGCTGATTGAAGACGGCATGACCGTCGGCATGAGCGGCTTTACCCGCGCCGGAGAAGCGAAGGCAGTGCCTCATGCACTGGCTGAACGCGCGAAGGTCACTCCGCTGAAAATAAGCCTGATGACCGGCGCAAGCCTGGGCAACGATCTCGATAAGGAGCTCACCGAAGCGGGTGTGTTGGCGCGGCGCATGCCCTTCCAGGTGGACAGTACCCTGCGCAAGGCCATCAATGCCGGCGAGGTGATGTTCATTGACCAGCATCTTTCAGAAACCGTTGAACAGATGCGCAACGCCCAGCTCAAGCTGCCGGACATCGCCGTGATCGAAGCCGTGGCCATCACTGAACAAGGCCATATTGTGCCAACCACATCGGTAGGCAATTCGGCGAGCTTCGCGATTTTCGCCCGGCAAGTAATTGTCGAGATCAACCTGGCCCACAACCCTAACCTGGAAGGCCTGCACGACATCTATATACCGAGCTACCGTCCGACTCGCTTGCCGATTCCCCTGGTAAAGGTCGACGACCGAATCGGCAGCACTGCCATCCCGATTCCTCCGGAAAAAATCGCAGCAATTGTCATAACCCAGCAGGCAGATTCCCCTTCGACCGTATTGCCTCCGGATGATGACACCCAGGCGATTGCCAACCACCTGATCGACTTCTTCAAACAGGAAGTCGCGGCCGGACGCATGACCAACAAGCTCGGCCCCCTGCAGGCAGGTATCGGTAATATCGCCAACGCCGTGATGTGTGGGTTGATCGACTCCCCGTTCGAAGACTTGACCATGTACTCCGAGGTATTGCAGGACTCCACGTTCGACCTGATCGATGCCGGCAAACTGAGTTTCGCTTCTGGCAGCTCCATCACCCTGTCGGCTCGACGCAACGCGGACGTGTTCGGAAATCTGGAAAGGTACAAGGACAAATTGGTCCTGCGGCCGCAGGAAATATCCAACCATCCTGAGGTCGTGCGCCGCCTCGGCATCATTGGCATCAACACCGCGCTGGAGTTCGACCTGTATGGCAACGTCAACTCTACCCATGTGTGCGGCACACGGATGATGAACGGTATCGGCGGCTCGGGTGATTTCGCCCGTAATGCCCACCTGGCCATTTTTGTCACCAAGTCGATTGCAAAGGGAGGCGCCATCTCCAGTGTCGTGCCGATGGTCAGCCACGTGGACCATACCGAGCATGACGTCGACATCCTGGTGACCGAAATCGGCCTGGCCGACCTGCGGGGCCTGGCGCCAAGGGAGCGGGCCCGAGTGGTCATCGACAATTGCGTGCACCCAGCCTACCGCCAAGCGTTGAATGACTATTTCGAAGCCGCGTGTGCCTTGGGTGGGCATACCCCGCATATCTTGCGTGATGCACTGAGCTGGCACCTGAACCTTGAGGAAACGGGACGCATGTTGGCTGTTTGATACAGCTGGGTCAGTGCAGTCGTGAATACAGTTTTGCTTGCTCGCTGTCATCCGAGCTGTAACTGGAGAGAACTGTACTGCTGTACCGGTGTTTTCTTACAGTCTTTTCCTACAAAACACCCGCTCAAGCGTAAAAACGCACCAATATAGCGCGCACAGGTACAGTTGCCTCAATATCGACCAGTACACCGCTCTTTAACAGTTAACTGGTCTCTCACAATACAAGTGAACTGTATCTAGAGAGACTGGCCAAACGGGAGGATCATGGGCACCAGTCAAACCACTACCTAATCCCGCCACAAGCGGAAGGATGTCAACCATGGAACGTACACTCAGTTCCGAGCTGTTTTTCGAAGACAAAGCTGAAAAAAACCAGGCTTCCCTGCCTCTTCGCGTTATTGCCAACCTGATGTTGTGGCAGCGCCGCATTGCCAGCCGTCACCAACTGGCTCGTTTGGATTCGCGCCTGCTGGCTGATGCCGGTATCAGCGAAGCACAACGCTACGAAGAGCTGAGCAAGCCGTTCTGGCGCTAACTCAGCGTCGCTGGCCCTGACCCACCGGGTCCACCGCCAGCACTGAATTGAACAAACAAGACCCGTCGTGGGAAACCACGACGGGTCTTGTCGTTTCAGGGTCCTGATTTACAAGACAGCAACAGTTTTTATATTTTTAAAATCGACCAGTACAGTTCCAAGTAAGCGCTTGACGCTGAAGCGCCGCACGCTAAAGGACAATGCAAAGCTGCCAGCGAACCGTGTTCTGTCCTAATATCGAGGCGAACGTGGCGAAGCGAGCCAGTCTCCCCTTTCAGCTACATGCACCTGCATCACCCTCATACCCAAGGAGTCTCATCATGATCCGTCTTCGCCTGCTCAGCGCAGTTGCCCTGTTGGCCGTAGCCGCCCATTCCAATGCCAGCAGCTTTATCGTCACCACTGACTCCATCGTAGGTGCGCTCAAGGCCACATCCGACGTAACCTCCGATGCCACCTCATCGCTGCGAGACAACAAGATCGTCCAGGCCGCCCGAGACGACGCGGCAAGCTTCGTCGCCAGCAACGGCGCGATTCGCGGTGTGAAGCTGGAGAGCGCCCTCGATTACATCCGCCAGCAGGCACCGCAGCTCAACGCAACCGATGCACAGCTGGCCCAGGCCATCCTGGTCATCTGATGGAACATGAAACATCGGGCGCCAAAAGGTGCTCCGATGTTTCAACGCTGGCTCTGGCCCGCCGGTTTGCGCTAGCCTTCAGGCTCGCCATCAACCGTCGAGTCCCATGCGTTTTTACCAACATCTGTTCGTCTCGTTCTGTGTCGCTTCTTGCTGGACTGTCCCGGCCCATGCTTTCGACGTGTCCACCCAGCAATTGGTAGCCAGCGGCTATGCCACAAGCCTGGTGACCTCCGCGCCCTTCGACAATAAACTGGTCGCTGCCGCTCGCGATGACGCTGCGGCATTTGTGGCCAGTGACGGACAGTTGCGAAGTGCGCAGTTGGAGTCGGCCCTGGATTACCTGCGCCGGACCCAACCAAAACTTCACGTCAGCGACCTTGAACTGGCACAAGCAATTCTCGTCCAATAGTTATCTTCATTTTCCGGAGTCGTTCCATGCGTAGCCCGCTGATTGCTGCCGCCCTAGGCCTGCTGGTGTTGGCCGATGTGGCCCAGGCACATACCCTGGTAGCCACCAGTAACATCATTGTTCGCGCCTCCCAGCGCACGATCGATTTCACATCCGACACCACTACTTCCATCCGTGATTCGAAGATCGTCCGCGAAGCCCACGACGACGCGGCCAGCTTCGTCGCCAGCAACGGCGAAATTCGTGGTGCTCATCTCGAAGCCGCTTTCGACACTTTGCGTACCCGGGTACCGGAAGCCCGTGACGCCAGCGACCAGGTTCTCGCCGAAGCCATCCTCGCATTGTGAGGCGGCTCGCCGCCTGGCTGACGGCTGGGGTCATGCTGCTCATGGGCAGCAATGCCCAGGCCGGCCTGCAGCTACACCTCAATGGCGACGGGCTGAGCCCGGCGCAACAGCAGGCCAGCCAGGCGCTGCTCGATGAAGCCATGCAGGCCTTGCCGCCGCGCTTCATCGAGCGACTGGACCGGCGCATCGACGTCGGCTGGACCGACCAGATGCCCGCCAATGCCTACGGCCAGGCTTCGCTGGTGTCGCAACTGGATCTCAACCGAAACCTGCTGGACAGCCTCACCGACGGCAGCGCTGCCACGCAAAAGACCCAGCGTCCCCATGGCACGGTACGGCGGGAAATGCTCGCCACCGTCCTGCACGAATTGACCCATATCTATGACCGCTCGCGCCTATGGCCAAGTGCCGAGCGTGCGCTGATCCAACGCTGTACCCGACGCAACGACAGTGCCGGATTGATCGGCCTCCCGGATGAATGCCGGGGCCAGAATGGCCGTCGCTTCACGCTCAGCGATGATCCGCGCCTGCTTGATCTCGCGGGCTGGCCGCAATATGTCGGCCGGCGCGGTGAACGGGAACAGCACAACCGCCAGGTCGCCCGCAGCCCGGACCTCTACGAGACGAGCAGCCCCAAGGAATTCGTCGCGGTCAACATGGAGTACTTTCTCCTGGACCCGAGCTATGCCTGTCGGCGCCCCGCCCTGTATCGCTACTACCAGGAGCACTTCGGTTGGGCGCCGGCCGCCAAGGACAGCTGCGCCAAGTCGTTTGCGTTTCTCAACGCCGGCAACGATTTCGCCAAGACGCCTCTCGGCAAGGTGGATCCGGAACGCGTCTATGCCATCGACTACCTATTGGCCGAAGCCAACCAGAACTGGGTCAGCCGTTGGGGCCACAGCATGCTCCGGCTGGTGATCTGCGCGCCGGGCCGCCCACGCGGGCCGGACTGTCGATTGGATCTGGACCAACATCTGGTGCTGTCGTACCGCGCCTTCGTAGGCGACGTGCAACTGTCGAGTTGGGATGGACTGGTAGGAAAATACCCGTCGCGCCTGTTCGTACTGCCGTTGGCCCAGGTGATCGACGAGTACACCAAGACCGAACTGCGCAGCCTGGCGTCGGTGCCCCTCAAGCTGTCGCGTGTCGAGATCGAGGAAACGGTCGAGCATGCTGCTGAAATGCATTGGAGCTATGACGGCAACTATTACTTCCTGTCCAATAATTGCGCGGTGGAGAGCCTGAAGTTACTGCGCAGCGGCAGTAATAATGAACAACTCAAGGGCCTGGACAGCATCATGCCCAACGGCTTGCTGGAAGTGCTCAAGGGCCGTGGCCTGGCGGACACAAGTGTGCTGGATGATCCCAAGGAGGCCTTGCGCCTGGGTTACCGTTTCGACTCGTTCCGCGAGCGCTACCAGGCCATGTTCGACGTATTGAAAAAACGTCTGCCCATCCGACAACAAACCGTCGAAGACTGGCTCGCGCTGGACGCCGCCGAACGCCGCGTCTGGTTCGAGCAAGCCGATCTGCGCACCAGCGCTGCGTTGCTCCTGCTGGAACAGGCCAGCTTTCGTCGACAGTTGCTGCTGGCCCAGGATGAAGTCAAGCAGCGCTATCTCGGGGCCCGTGAACTTCAGAACGGCGGCATGGAGAGGGCTAACGCGACATTGCAACAGATCCTCGCCAACAGCGGCTTCCTGAGCCGTCCGGCCGAACTGCTGGGCAGCACTGGCTATGGCTTGCCACAGCCCAGCGAATGGCAGCGACTGGAATCGGAAAGCAGCCTGCGCCAGAAACAGCTTCAAACGCTGACCGGCGACCTGGACAAGGAAGTCCGCGCCCTGCTTGAGCCGAGCCGCGCCGCTGAAATTGCCGCGAGCGAGGCCAATGTGAAAGAAATCGGCGAACATTTGCGCAAGCTGCACAAGGCTGGAGGCGGCTTGGAGTTGCCCTGACCGCCGCATCTTCAAGCAATAAAAAAAGGGGCTCGGAAGCAAATTCCGAACCCCTTTTTCGTTACTGAAAGCCGAATCGGGTATCAGCTGAGACGCGCCTTGCGCACCCCATCAGCCAGAGCGGCACATAAGCTCAGCACCCCGTCGATCGCCTGTTCCGACGTATCGGCGCTGGCGATATGGTCGATCAGCGCAGAGCCGACCACTACCCCGTCAGCCAACCGCGCAATAGCCGCCGCCTGCTCCGGCGTGCGGATACCGAAACCGATGCTGATCGGCAAATCGGTATGTCGACGCAGACGCGCAACAGCTTCCTCCACATGTTCCAGCGTCGCGGCGCCAGCGCCGGTCACACCTGCTACCGACACGTAGTAGACGAAGCCGGAACTGCCGTTAAGCACAGTGGGCAGACGCACATCATCCGTGGTTGGTGTGGTCAGGCGGATAAAGTCCAGGCCAGCTGCCTGGGCCGGCTCGCACAGTTCGCTGTTGTGCTCAGGCGGCATGTCCACGACGATCAGGCCATCCACGCCGCAATCCAACGCTTCGCCGATGAAACGCTGCACCCCATAACGGTGGATCGGGTTGAAGTAACCCATCAGCACCAGCGGCGTCTCGGCATTGTCCTTACGGAACTCACGAACCATCTGCAGGGTTTTCGCCAGGTTCTGCTGGGCTCCCAGGGCGCGGATGTTCGCCAACTGGATCGCTGGGCCGTCGGCCATTGGATCAGTGAATGGCATGCCCAACTCGATGACATCGGCGCCTGCGCCAGGCAAGCCCTTGAGGATCGCCAGCGAGGTGTCGTAGTCCGGGTCGCCGGCCGTGACGAAAGTCACCAGGGCGGCACGGTTCTGTTCCTTGAGTTCGGCAAAACGGGTTTGCAGGCGGCTCATCAGTGTTTCTCCTGCTGGGACTGTTCCATGTGGTGCATCACGGTTTGCATGTCTTTATCGCCACGACCAGACAGGTTGACCACCATCAGGTGATCCTTGGGCAGGTTCGGCGCGCGCTTGAACACTTCGGCCAAGGCATGGGCGCTTTCCAGGGCAGGAATAATCCCTTCCAGGCGGCAGCATTTATGGAACGCTTCCAACGCTTCCGCGTCGGTGACCGAGGTGTATTGGACGCGGCCAATGTCATGCAACCACGCGTGTTCAGGGCCGATGCCGGGGTAATCGAGGCCGGCGGAGATCGAATGAGCGTCGATGATCTGGCCGTCTTCATCCTGCAACAGGAAGGTACGGTTACCGTGCAATACGCCTGGGACGCCGCCGTTCAGGCTCGCCGCGTGCTTGCCGGTTTCGATGCCGTAGCCCGCCGCTTCGACGCCAATGATTTCGACGCTCTTGTCATCCAGGAACGGATGGAATAGGCCCATGGCGTTGGAGCCACCACCGATGCACGCCACCAGGCTGTCCGGCAGGCGACCTTCCTGGGCTTGCAACTGATCGCGGGTTTCCTTGCCGATCACGGCTTGGAAATCGCGGACCATCGCTGGATAAGGGTGCGGCCCGGCCACGGTGCCGATCAGGTAGAACGTACTGTCGACATTCGTCACCCAGTCGCGTAGCGCTTCGTTCATCGCATCCTTGAGGGTACCGGTACCGGCGACCACCGGGATGACCTCGGCACCGAGCAGCTTCATGCGAAACACGTTGGCCTGCTGGCGTTCGATGTCGGTGGTGCCCATGTAGATAACGCAGTCCAGGCCGAAACGAGCCGCCACAGTGGCTGTCGCCACCCCGTGCATGCCGGCGCCGGTCTCGGCGATGATGCGTTTCTTGCCCATGCGCCGCGCCAGCAGGATCTGGCCGATGCAGTTGTTGATCTTGTGCGCGCCGGTGTGGTTCAGCTCTTCGCGCTTGAGATAGATTTTTGCGCCGCCACAGTATTCAGTCAGGCGTTCGGCAAAATACAGCGGGCTGGGACGACCGACATAATCCCGTTGGAAGTAGGCCAATTCCTCAATGAACGCAGGATCTTCCTTCGCCACTTCGTATTCACGGGCCAGATCAAGGATCAGCGGCATCAGCGTTTCCGCGACATAGCGGCCGCCGAACGCGCCAAACAGGCCGTTGGCATCAGGACCGCTGCGCAGGTTGAAGGGGGTCGTAGACTGGGTCATCGGGCGCTCCAGGCAAATGCGTAGAAAGACAATGAGGTCACTCTACCCCTGACATCCCGCCCTGAAAACCGATAAGATCGCCGCAACCTGTCAGGAAAACTCACAGATACCATGAGCCGCGACCTGCCCCCCCTCAACGCCTTGCGTGCCTTCGAAGCCACAGCTCGCCTGAACAGCGTAAGCCAGGCGGCAGAACAGCTCCACGTCACCCACGGTGCCGTCAGTCGTCAATTGAAGGCGCTGGAAGAACACTTGGGTGTCAGCTTGTTCAGCAAGGAGGGGCGAGGCCTGAAACTCACAGATGCAGGCGCGCGTCTGCGCGACGCCAGCACCGAAGCGTTCGAGCGCCTGCGCACCGTTTGCGCCGAACTGACGCAAAGCACGGCGGACGCCCCGTTCGTGCTGGGCTGTTCGGGAAGCTTGTTGGCGCGTTGGTTCATTCCTCGACTCGGCAGGTTGAATGCCGATCTGCCGGACCTGCGCCTGCACCTCTCAGCCGGCGAAGGCGACCTCGACCCGAGACGCCCTGGTCTGGATGCCCTGCTGGTATTCGCCGAACCGCCCTGGCCGGCCGACATGCAAGTATATGAACTGACCAGCGAGCGGATCGGCCCGGTGATTAGCCCGCGCTACGCCGAATTCACCCGTTTGTGCAACGCACCCGCCAGCGAATTGCTGGGCGAGCCGCTCTTGCATACAACCTCCCGCCCCCAGGCCTGGCCAACTTGGGCACGACAAAACGCCCTTGGACCCCAGGCGTTGAAATTCGGGCAAGGTTTCGAGCATTTGTATTATTTACTGGAAGCGGCCGTGGCCGGGCTCGGCGTGGCAATTGCCCCCGAGCCGCTGGTCGCAGAGGACCTGCGTGCCGGTCGCCTGGTCGCGCCGTGGGGTTTCAGTGAAACCTCGGCGCGGCTGGCGTTGTGGCTGCCCAAGCGCGCCGCGGACGGGCGCGCCCGGCAATTGGCGCAATGGCTCAGGCAAGAGCTGAACCCATCGAACTAGTCACCGCGCTTGCACAACAAGTAAGCGGCCAGCAGACCCAGCGCGCCAACTGCAACGCCGGCCGTGGTCCAAGGGTGTTCCTGAGCGTAGTCGCGCGTGGCGATCCCGGTTTCACGGGTTTTCACCTTGACCTCTTCATACGCATCGCTGAGCAGATGCCGGGAATGTTTCAGCGCATTTTCGGCGTTTGCCTTGAGCGACTTGAGGGTCCTACGCGACTCGTCCGACGCGTCGTCCTTCAGGCTTTCCAACGACTTGAGCAGACTCTCGATCTCCGCTTCCATGCTTTGCAACGAGGCTTTGCGTAACGAAGTGCTGGCCATGGTGGCTCTCTCCTGCAGTGGTTGAGTAGCGTGTGTGGATTGGGACTGCGGCCGTTTGGGAAAGTGCAGTAAATCTGAACTTTCCGAGCGTAAACGGCGCCACATGTAAGGCGAAAAATCGCTGCTAGGCTGTTACAGACAACCAAGGAGAACGTCATGAGTGATCACCACACGTACAAGAAAGTCGAGCTGGTCGGCTCGTCTCCCACCAGCATTGAAGACGCCATCAACAATGCCTTGGCCGAGGCCAGCAAAAGCCTCAAGCACCTGGAATGGTTTGAGGTCACCGAGACCCGCGGCCACATCGAAAATGGCCGGGCCGCGCACTTCCAGGTCACCATCAAGGTCGGATTCCGGATCGCCAATAGCTGAGCGCTTTGAACTTGCACACTGGCGGAGTGCCATAGGGAATGGCGATGCGCTATGGTTGGTGCGTCGCGCCTTTGCGATACCTCTCTATTTGATCCGACCAAGGAGTGCGAGCGATGAAGAAGTGGATGGTGGCCCTGGGTTTGCTGAGCCTTGCGGGTACCGCCTTTGCGGCCGGCAAACCGTGCGAAGAGCTGAAAAGCGAAATCGCGGCGAAGCTTGATGCCAAAGGTGTGTCGGGTTACACGCTGGAAATTGTCGAGAAAGGCGCAGCGGCGGACGGAAAAGTCGTCGGCACCTGTGAGGGCGGTTCGAAGGAAATCGTCTACAAGAAATAATTGCTGAATATCAAAGCCGACGCACCGCGTCGGCTTTTTTATGGCCGCGATTCAGCCTTTCATGACCTGCGCCAGCAGTTCATACGAGTGCAGGCGGTCAGCGTGTTCATACAGGTCGCTGGTGAAAATCAACTCATCGGCCTGAGTTTGCTCGATCAACACCTCCAACTTGGCGCGGATTTTCTGCGGGCTGCCAATCATGGCCAGGCCGAGGAAGTCGCCTACCGCTTCCTTTTCATGGGGCAACCACAGGCCATTCATGGTTTCCACTGGCGGGCGCTGCACCAGGCTCTGGCCGCGCATCAACGCCAGGATCCGCTGGTACACCGACGTCGCCAGGTAATCGGCTTGTTCGTCGGTATCCGCTGCGACCAGCGGTACGCCAAGCATGACGTAAGGCTTGTCCAGTACCGCCGATGGCTTGAAGTGGTTGCGATAGACACGAATCGCCTCATGCATGAAGCGCGGTGCGAAATGGGAGGCGAATGCGTAGGGCAAACCGCGTTCTCCCGCCAGTTGTGCACTGAACAGACTGGAACCCAACAGCCACACCGGTACATTCGTTCCCGTGCCGGGCATGGCGATGATGCGTTGGTCCGGGGTTCGCGGGCCGAGATAACGCATCAGTTCGGCCACGTCATCAGGGAAGTCATCGGCGCTGCCGGAGCGCTCGCGACGAAGGGCGCGTGCAGTCATCTGGTCCGAACCAGGCGCCCTGCCCAACCCGAGGTCGATCCGGCCCGGAAACAGGCTTTCCAGCGTGCCGAACTGTTCGGCGATCACCAACGGCGCGTGGTTCGGCAGCATGACCCCGCCGGAACCGACGCGGATGGTCGACGTGCCTCCCGCCAGGTAGCCCAGCAGAACCGCCGTCGCGGAGCTGGCGATGCCGTCCATGTTGTGGTGCTCGGCCACCCAGAAGCGGGTGTAGCCATACTTTTCCACGTGCTGCGCCAGATCCAGGGAGTTGCGCAAGGACTGGGCGGCATTGCCATCGGCACGGACGGGTACCAGGTCGAGGGTTGAAAACTTCACTTCGGACAGCTGTTTCATGGGCCGGCATCTCCAACGGCGTACGAACTTTCCTATGGGCGAAAGCCTGCCGTTTCTCTAGGTGTGTCCTAAGAATGTGGGCATATACCCGAGTTTCAATAGTAGCGAAGAATTTTCCTACTAAATTGGTCGACTAATCGGCCGGGTGAACTTTATCGACCGGTCTATCCTCACAATCCTGGCACTGAAAAATACCCAGGCGCGAACCCTCGCGCCGGATCATGAGGAGGCACATATGGCTATCGTCAAGAAAGCATCGGCTCACTGGGAAGGTGACCTGAAGACCGGCATCGGCTCCATCTCCACGGAAACCGGCGTGTTGCGCGAAGCGCCCTATGGTTTCAAGGCCCGTTTTGAAGGCGGCAAGGGCACCAACCCGGAAGAATTGATCGGCGCGGCCCATGCGGGCTGCTTCTCCATGGCGTTTTCGATGATCCTCGGCGACGCCGGGCTCAAGGCTGACAGCATCGACACCAACGCCGAAGTGACCCTGGACCAGGTCGATGGCGGCTTTGCGATCACCGCAATCAAGCTGATCCTCAAGGCCAAGATCCCCGGCGCCACCCAGGCGCAATTCGAAGAACTGAGCAACAAGGCCAAGGAAGGTTGCCCGGTTTCCAAGGTGCTCAACGCCAAGATCACCCTGGATGCGACGCTGGTAAGTTGATGGACCGAGAAGACCGCAGCCTCTGGAAGGCTGCGGTCTTCTTTGATTTGCGATCTATTTACCCGAAGGCAATTGTGATCGAATGCAAGTCTGCAGTTTCAGCGCACCGGCAGTGCGCGCTGTATCGAGGAGTTCGAGCATGAAACGGTTTGCCCTGGCAGTCATCGGTTGCGTATTGGCCACTTCGACCCTCGCGGCCCCCAAACCCTGCGAAGAACTCAAGACCGAGATCGAAGCCAAGATCCAGGCCCAGGGCGTCACGTCCTACACCCTGGAAATCGTCACCAACGACGAAGTCCACGACCAGAACATGGTGGTGGGCACCTGTGAGAACGGCACCAAGAAAATCATCTATCAGAAGAACGATCGCTAGGCAGCGCTACGGAACACAATTGATTTGCCGATCCTCAGCGACGATTTCGCGCTTGGCGTTATAGAGCCGGGCGCTGGCGGAAAACGCAATATTGCGCCCTTCCAAGCGATAACGTTGGCCGGCTTCAAAATGGTCGTAACGCACGAGCATGTAGCACAGTCGTTCTTGAGGCGCGCCCTGCATGCCCAGCCCACCGCCGACGAAAACCTCAAAGTCGAAGCGCACTTTCAGTTCATGGCTGCCCGGTGAAACCTGGAAAAATCGTCCGTCAGGGGATTTTTGACCATCCAGGCTTTCTGCCATCAGCAGCTTGCCGCCCGGCATCGGCGTGGCCAGATCGATCCACGCCATGTTCGGATCGACCTGCGGCAGCGGGCTCGAAGCACAACCGCTCATGGCAACAAGGGCCAGCCACAACATGTGTTTACGCATGGTGAATATCCTGGAGTCAGGTCTTGAGCATAGCGCTTATCAGCTTTGCTGGCAGCCGGCTGGCGTGCCTTGGCCCACCACTTTGCGCTGCTGGTCGTAAAGCTTGGCCCACGGACGGAAACCGATGCTGCCGGCTTGCAATTGGTAGCGCTGGCCCGCGTTGAAATCCTTGAATTTCACGTTCAACCGACAATCACGCCACAGCGGCTCGGCATTCGGGCCAATGTTGCCGGGCTCCACGGCAAATTGATAACGCACCGTCAGCTCGTGGCTACCCGGTTGAACTTCGAAGTACCGTCGATCGATGGACTGCTTGTCATCGACTTCCAGCGCTTGCAACGCCGTGTCCTGATGGTTTCCCAGGTCAATCCACGCTTGGGAGGGATCAGGATCGGGCAAACCGGCACAGCCGGTCAGCAGCAACAGGCCACTCGTCAGCATCAACACGCGCATAGCGAAGCTCCGGGCAGGCGAGATAGTCTGGAGGCAGACTTCCCAGGATGATTCCAAATTGATCAGGCAGCGTTCACGCCATCGGTTACTCGACCGTGTTTTCCGGATTTTGTTTCCAGCCCTCCTGCTTTTGTTACTCAACGGTTGTGCAAGCGTTGCTTATTACGGCCAGCTCGCCAGCGGACAACTAAGACTGCTACAAGCCCGCGAGCCGATCGACCGCGTCATCGCCGACCCCGCCCGCGATCCAAAACTGCGCGCGCACTTGAGCCAGGCACGCGAGGCCCGGGCGTTCGCCAGCGCACACCTGCACCTGCCCGATAACAACAGCTATCGCCTGTACGCGGACATCGGCCGCCCCTTTGTCGTCTGGAACGTCTTCGCCACCCCGGAATTTTCCCTGGCCCCGCAAAACCACTGTTTCCCCATCGCCGGTTGCGTGGCGTATCGCGGCTATTACAGCCAGGACGCCGCCCGAGGCGAGGCCGCGTTGCAGCAATTGCAGGGCATGGACGTGTCGATTGGTGGTGTAGAGGCCTACTCGACGCTGGGCTGGTTCAACGACCCGATCCTGAGTTCGATGCTGCACTGGGGCGACGAACGCCTGGCGACGCTGATCTTTCATGAACTGGCGCACCAGCGGTTCTACGTGAAGGACGACACGGCATTCAACGAATCCTTCGCCACCTTCGTCGAACAGGAAGGCACCCGCCAATGGCGCACCCATCGCGGGCTGGCGCCAGACAATGGCAACTCATTGCGCCAACGCGACCAGTTCATCCAACTGATCCTCGACACCCGCCAACGCCTGGAAACCCTCTACGCGCAACCCCTGCCGGCCGAGCAGATGCGCCAGCGCAAGGCCGCTGAATTCGAACGCCTGCGCAGCGACTACGAGCGAATGCGCGACAGCCAATGGGCGGGTGACAAGCGCTATGACGCCTGGGTCTATACGCCACTGAACAACGCCCGGCTATTGCCGTTCGGCCTGTATGACCAATGGGTGCCGGCGTTTGCGGCGTTGTTCAAGCGGGAAGGTGGGGATTGGGTTGCGTTTTATAGCGCAGTTGAAAAGCTCGGCCGATTGCTGGCTGATGAGCGCAAGGCAGCCTTGGAGGCATTGACTGCCCCCAAAATTGCTGACGATTGAACAGGTTTCATCGCGAGCAAGCCCCCGCACCAACCTTCAAAGCACCGCCGCTCCCCCTGTGGGAGCGAGCTTGCTCGCGATAGCGGCCCATCGAGCGACGCATATCCAACTGAAAGACAAACCCAACAGCCCTTCACCACCAAAAAGCTCCACCTACCCATGCGTCCCGCAACCTCGCAACACTGATCCCGCGCCGCGCCGGATCAAACGCCAACGCCTCACGCAACGCCAACCAGCAGCGCCGCGGCAGCTTTCTCGGTGCCTTGAGCTGGCGCTCCAACCCGATATCACGCGCCTGGTTCGACGGTAAACGTTGAAACGGATGTTTGCCGCACGCCAGTTCGTAGAGCACGCAAGCCAGGCTGTAGACGTCGGCGCGTGCGCAGGGCGGTGCGCCTTCGAGCAATTCGGGGGCGGCGTAGCCTGGGGTCCAAGCGTTGAGGCGGTGGCGATTCAACGAGGGCAAGCCGTTCAACGGGCCTATTTCAGCCAGGCCCAGGCCGAAATCGAACAAGCGCACACCGTCTTCACACACCATGATGTTGCTTGGCTTGATGTCACCGTGCAGCACGCCTCGGTCATGGGCATGGGCAATGGCATCGAGCAGCGGCACGGCTATCATTTTCAGCTCGGGCCAAGACAGACCGAGGGGCCGTTCGCAAAGTAACTTGTCCAGCGTCATGCCGCGCATGAGTTCCATGGTGATAAAGGCAAGCCGGTGAGTGGCGTCCACTTCGAAGGTGAACGGACGCAATACGTTTGGATGCAGCAAGCGTCGAGTCAGGGCGAACTCGCTGTAAAGCAACGTGCTCGCGTCCGGTGCCCCATCAAACGCCTCGCTGAGCATCTTCAGTGCAATGTACGGATCCGGATCACCGAATTGTTCAAGAAGCAGGTCTCGGGCCCGATATACGACGCCCATGCCGCCAGCTCCAAGCAAACGTTCCAGGCGATAGCGTCCCGCGAGTATCTTCGGCGTTTCGCCGGCACAAGATTGGCTCGGTTCCAGCGTAGGCGATGCATCGGTGGAGGCGAAACAGGTCCGATGACGCTCGCCGTCACGTGGGAGCGCTTGTGCCGATTCAGGGCTGCTCACGCGCCAATCACCACAGCCGTCAGGTTATCCCGCGCAGCGCCCCTCAAAACGCCCTCGAACAGACATTCGAGCACCTTGGCTGGGGACGACAGGCTCATGGCGTCGCCAAGGGTTTGGCTACCCAGATCCTGATAAACGCCATCGGTGCACAACAAGAATTTATCGCCACGCTGAACATCCAGTTCCAGTATTTCCAGCCTCAACTCTTGCGAAGCGCCTATCGCTCTCGTCAATGCTTTCGCGGCGGGATGAGCATTGGCCTCGTCGCGACTGAAGCGGCATTCAGCGACCAGTTGTTCGCGCAGCGAGTGATCCCTGGACAGTTGATATAAATGCCCACCGCGCCAGAGATAACAGCGGCTGTCGCCCGCCCAGACACACGCCGCACGGCGACCTTCCAGCAATAACGCCACCACCGTGCTGCCCAAGATGCCGAGCGGATTTGCCGCGGTGACGGTCAGTTCCTGGCTCAAGCGCCGATTGGTCCAACGCAGGCATTGGCGCACGGCGTCCAAGCGCGCGTCGAAGTCTCGATACAGGGGCAGTTCGGCGAGATTGGCGACAATCAATTGGCTGGCGATATCGCCGCCCGAATGACCGCCCATTCCATCCGCCACTGCCCATAACCCCCGTTTCGGGCATTCCAGGAGTGCATCCTCGTTCCGCTGACGAACCTTGCCAGTGTCCGTCCGCGCGGCACTACGCCAGTCGCAGGCATGATGCATCAGAGCTGCGCCGGCATTCTGAAAGTGCGCAGCGCCGTCATATCGAACGGGTTCGGTGTGCGCTGGCTCGTCAACAGGAAATTAGCCCGCAGCCCGCCAAGATCGGCCTTGAGCACACGCACATCCCGACCGGCCAGGTACTCGGCCTGCATCAAGTCGAACAGACGAAACAGTGACCACGGCCCGGTATTCTTTTCGATACCGACTCCCCGCCCACCGGCCATTCGCTCCAATAGCAGGGAGGTCCGGCCGCCCTGCGCGTCAGTGGGCCAAGTGAAGGCCAGCGGCTGTATAGGTCCGTGACGGTACTCCAGCGTCTTGTCGCCGAAACGAAATTCGGATCGGCTCACGGCCGGGTCGAGTGTGTAGGGCTCAAGCTTGAACTGAATCTGTGGCTCGGCTGGATTGTCGATGAAAAAACCCTGGCGGATCGTATGGGCCGCCGCCATTTGATCCAGATAGGTTCTGGACATCGGCAAGCTCTGGCCGTCGAGGCTACGTAGACGGTAGCTTCCTGGGGTACCGCTGACGAACGGGCGCATATAACTTTCGAAGAACCGGTCGACGATGCCCTGATCCTTGAAGAACTCGCGAAAATCATTGATCGCGACGTCACTGGCACTGTGTGCGCTGAATGGATACCGCTTGCTGATTGCCTTGCGGTAAAAACCGTACAACTCGCCCTGGTAGCGCTGGTTGAGGTGACGGTAGGAATCACTGAGTACGATGCGCCAGCCATCGTCGGCCAGCCCGTTGAACCACCCGTCGAATGGGCGCGGCAAACGAGCCGATGCGCTACGCAGGCTACCCAGTGCGTCTCGCTGGCCACTCATGCGACGCTTCGCCAGCTCGAATGCGGCTTGCTCCGGATCACTGGCCCGGGCCAGGGGCGCCAACTGCGCGTGGGTGTCTTCCAGCGCTTGCAAAGCCAAGGTCAGATCCACGGAGGGGCCGTTGTCAGGCTCAAGCAGGCGGTGCAACGGTTCGAAACGCCGTCGAAGGGATTTTTGCCCGGTATCCGGCAGTGAGGTTGCCAACGAGTCGGCGGTTTGTAGGGCCGCAGAGACAAGTTGCGTAATGGTGTTGTCGCTGTTTCCGGGCGTTTGCACCGGCTTGCCCATCGGTTCGACAAGGCCTTGGATGCGTGTGTGCTCACGTACCTGCACCAGCAATTGCAGAACCGGCGAATGGGCAGATGTCAGCCGCGCCAGTTGATCGGCCATCTCGCCTGCGCTGTGCGCCGTTTGCAGGGTGACCTGTCCGATCGCTTCGCTCCAACGGTCGGCATAATCACGGAAATAGAACTGTTCGAGCTCGATCAGAAGCTGGCGCATGTCTTTGCCGCTGAGGCTTGCGCCTTCGCCCAAGACCCAATTGTCCCGTAGCAACCCGCTGATCAGGCGGGTGCCTTGAGTTGAAAAATATTGCTCGTAACCCTGGCGGGTATAAAAACCTGGAATGACATGGTCAGTGCCGACCAGCAACGCCCCTTGGGGGCCAAGGTGTTGGTCGAGGCTGTATTTCGGCAAGTGGCTCGCCTGCTCCCGCAGCATCCGATAAACCACTGTAGCCAGGGACTCACTGCGCAACGCGCCCCGTGCCTGGGCCACCAGCGGCTGGTTGATTTCCAAGACAAAAGGCTGTTCCAACAGACGCTCGAAATGGTCCCTCAAGCCGTTTTGCACCGCCTCGTTACCGGGATAGCGCAGCGACCATTCTCGAGTAACCCAGTCCATGAGCCAAGGGTGATCGCGACGTTCGGGCTGGGCCAGCATCAAGTACGCGCGCAGGCTGTTGAGCAGATTTTCGCGCTCATTCAAGCGGCCGTGAATCTGCTCTTCCAACATTTGCGCAACCTGGGGTAGGAGCTGCGCCTTCAATTCGCGCTCATAAGCACCGAGCACTGCGGGACTGGCCGCCTCCCCTTGGTACAGACCAATGCGCTCGTACAGCGGCAGAGCCTTGGCGGGTGGAAAAACCTCTGTTGCGTTGAAACGGATATCAAGCGATTCGAGCATCGCGACAGGATCGTCATTTGCCACCCGCGCCGAACGGTGCTGCTCCCAACGTTGCGCCAACGTTCGCAGGTGTTCCAGGCGCTCGTGATTAGCCGAATAACCCTTTACCCACAACAATCCGAGCAGCCCAAGGGTAGCGAACGCGCCTAGGTAGATAGCCTGCCGCCACTCGATAGGGCGGCTCCGCTCGCGCTGACCGGGGCCCACCAAATCGGCCTCCGGGAACATGACTCGGGTAAACAGGTGATGAATGAATCGTCCGCTGCCCCTTTCACGTGGCGGCGATGTCTGTCCGCCTGCCAGACGAGATGACGCGGCAGCGCTGGTCAGATAGAACCCCCGCAGCGGACACGCCTCGCCCCTGAACGCCAGCTCGAACAGCAGGCACAGGTGAGGCCCGAGCTGCGCCAGTTGTTGTGGGAAATCCAGGATGAGGCCACGGCATTCACTGTCGCGCTCCTGATGCAAACGCAGGAGCAACTGGCTGTTGAGTCTCTGCAACAGCGCCTCGAACTCGCCACGCAACATGGCCATGTCGCAACCGCGCTGCGCCCCGCTGAAGCTCGCCCCCAACACCTGGTCGGCTTCCTCGCGCGTCAGCGAATCGAAGAACTCATTGAAGCCAGGAATGATATCCGCCTTGCTGAGCACCAGATAGATCGGCACGTTGGCGCGCAGTTGTCGTTGAATCTCCTGCACACGGCTACGAATCTGGCCGGCCAGGTCGATGACGTCTTCTTCACAACCCTGCAATAGAACTTCAGCCGGCACGGCCACCAGCACGCCATTGAGGGGACGACCCCGGCGGTCTCGACGCAGAAGGTCGAGCAAGACGCTCCAGGCGCTACCATCCACCTCTTTATCCGTCTGGGTCAGATAGCGACCGGCGGTGTCTATCAACACCGCTTGATCGGAACAATACCAGTCGCAATCACGGGTACCGGCCATGTCGAGCAGAGGCTTTCGCTCAACACCATCGAACGCAAATTCGACGCCTGAACGCTCTAGCAGGCTGGTCTTGCCGCTGGCGGTCGGGCCAATCAGCAGATACCAGGGCAAGTCCTTGAGACTGCGTTTCCCGCCACCGGAATAGACGCTTGAGGATGTTCCCAGCGCCCTCTTGAAGCGCGAGCGAATTTCTCGCCGTGCATCGTCGACCCTGGCCTGGCCAAGCGTGCGAGACGGGTCAGCATCGGGTTGGCTGGGTTTTTCTATCTTCCCGGACCGCTCGTTGAAGAAAACCATACCCAGGCCCCACGCCAGGAACAACAGGCTGATCGTCAACAAGCGTGCCGTCGGGGATGCCCAGAATTTATGATCGTCGATCGCCAGCAACGGCCCGAAAAACCAAACCAGCCCCCCGATACAAAGCGCACATAACAACGTCCAGGCCCAAGTCTGGCGCAGACAGGCCCCCACTTTTCTGAAAAGCGATTTCATGACACGTCCCTGTTTACGGCTGCGCTTGAACCACAGCCGGCTCTAGTAATTGATAGGGTTGCAGAATGCTTTCGCGCTGCTCGTCCAACACCCAGGCGAAGCCCGCGTACATCACGCCCAGACACGCCAGGGTAAAAAACGCCACGGTCCAGGCGGGAACAACGCGCACCGGACGGCGAGGTGGGGCAACCAGCCCTTCCCAGCGGGGTGAAAGTTGGCGTGGCGCATCGCCTCGTACCTGACGGATCGAGCGATACAGCGCATCACGGATGCCTACGAGCTCGAGCCCCCCGCGCGCCTGGACCCGATATTTGCCCTCAAAGCCCAAAGACAGGCACAGATACAGCAGCTCCAACAGGTGCAAATGCTTCACCGGATCTTTCGACAGCCGATCAAGCAATTGAAAAACCTTCTCGCCGCCGAACGTTTCATTGTGAAATGTGCTGAGCAGGCTGATTTGCGACCAACCGCTGCCGTATCCCCACGACGTGACGACGACGGCTTCATCCAGGACCGTGCACAGCACGTAGCGAGCAGCGACCAGCTCGCTTTGCTCGATGTTGGCGTGCAATGCCAAGGCTTCGAACTGCTTCAACTCCAAGGTCAGTTCTTGCTTGAGGTCATTCAGATCTGCGCGGTCGCGGCCCTGCTTGAGCGCCATCATCTGGGCCAACAAGCCTGACGCAGCCGCCACCAGGGGATTAAGGCTGGTCACGAACCTTCGGGACCGTGGCTGGCGTGCGGCATAAATCATTCGATCTTCCAGCTGTTCGATACGCGGCGGCGCAGCAGCGTCGGTCAAGGGGCCCGAAGCCGGGCGCTGTCCGTGAAAATCGAGCAGGACGGTAATGTCGTCTTGAGGCATGTCCTTATCCATGTCAGTCAGTTCCTGATGGCCCAAAAATTCAGTGCCAGCTCAGCGAATTCACCCGACACATGAAAGGCAAAGCCCGCTGAACGCTTCACCTGGGCAAGGTCCTCGACACTGGGTTCAAGGAGGAAATAGGTCTTGTTGGCATGGAACGCAATCTGCCGCGGCGCCACGGGCAAAGGCCTGATCTTGATGCCCGGCAAATGCAAATTGACCAACTGGCGAATGCGCTCCACCGAACCGATCTTGAGATGCGACGGCAAGCGATGGCGCAACTCCTCGCTGTCACAATGGGCGCTCGCGGCCAGTACGAACGAAGCCGAGTCCAGCAGTGAAAGGTCATGCATCGGCGAAACGCTGATTCCGTACTGGCGTGCCTGCAATTGCAGCTCAATGGCATGCTGTTCGAGCACCATCGACAGCACCTGCCGGATTGCCTGCATGAGGCTTCGAAAGCACGCACCCAGATCGCTGTGTTGGTAGCGGTGATCGAATGAAGGGCGCTTGCTGTCTGTTGAATAGGTGGCCAACTCGCCTAGCAGAGAAAGCAGCGTTCGATAGAGGGTTTCAGGGTGAACCTGTTCCAGGTCCAGAGAGTGACGCAGCAGCAATTCGGTACGGTTGATCAATTGCAGCATCATGAAATCGCCGACTTGAACCGCACCCGCTTTGCCGTTGGAAAGAATCCGTTCGGCGAGGCTTTCGCCCCGGTGGCCAAGCATGCCAATGACTTCCTTGAGGCAGGACAGCAGGTAGCCGGATGACTTGGCCTGGATGAACGCGGGCACAAAATCCGTATCGAGCCTGATCCCACCATCAGGCGTGGTATCAAGGACTTCGCACACCTTCAACTTGACGAAAGCCTGGTCGCCCTGCTGCTCGCCCAGCAGCAAGCGTACATCCGGGCGGCCACAGCTGATCTGACTGCTGAAAGCGTCTGCGGCGTTGGAATCATTTACCTGCATTTCATAGGTGATATAGCGCGCCAGCACATCGGCTTGCTCGGGACGACGAGACTCGACCCGATTGCCGGTCACCAGCGGCAGGGCGAGATAGATGGGCGTGTTGCAGGTGTTGGACGGCACTTCCAGGACCATCGGCTCGGCGTTGCCGTCCAATTCGAAGAAACTGCCGTCTGGCAAGACACCCGAAGCCTTGCTGACGATCAGCCGCCCCATGTTCAGAAACTGCAGATCGATTTCCAGTGTCAGGAAGCCCCAGGCATAACCACCCAACAAGCGTGTGCGAAGCTTGAGCTGATGATCGAAATAACGATCGTTGTGCTGCAAATGTTGCGGGCGCAGCAACATTCCTTCCTGCCAGATGACCTTATCGTGATTCATTGGTCGTCCGCCCTGGCAAGGCTTTCGAGATGGCTGGCAATGCCATCCTGATCAAGCATCAGATGCGCTTCAGTCACTCGTGCCGCAGCGATGGGCACCGTGTAGCGCCACTGTGTCCGAGGCAGGTCACGGTACGCGGCAAGTACCCCGACATAACGACCGCCTCCTGCGACGGCGAGCCTGAGCGTGACCGTTTCGCCGGGACGCAACTCCAGTTCTTCGCGAGTGATCAAGTCAGGCGCCAGGGACTCCCTGGCACGGTCATAAAGACTGAAGAAGTCAGCATTCTCAAAAGCCACCGGATGCTTGAGTTCAAACAGGCGCACCACGACAGGAGATGGCCGCCCGTTGAGATCCGGGTTGAGCTGATCACTGGCAGTGAGGGTGAGATTGAGTTTGGTCATCGTTGAGAACGGCGACAGGCTGGCACAACCGGCCAACAACGGCGAAACCGCTAGCGTCAACGTCAGCGTCTTGAAAAAAAGCAGGGTGCGGCGAGACATGTACGTCATCCATGAAGATCGTTTTGCAGAGTGGATACCAGGCGGACCTGTTCCTCGTATGCCTTGGCGAAGTCCCGGGCCAGCAGGCGTTCCACCCAGTCATCGTCTTCGCACAACGCCTGGTGATAACGACCGAATGCCCGCCAATGGCCGCCTGACGTACTGATCAACGGTCGCTGCTCGCGCTCCATCCGCAGGACCAGTTGGCGAGGCGAAAAATGTTCCAGCACCGTACGCAGGGTGGACCGGGTGGCGGCCAGCAAGGCCACTTGGTGGGCCTGGAGGTCATTAAATGAGCGGGTGATAGCCTCGCTGGCCGACAACTGGAGTGGCACGCCTGGCTGCAACAACAGCGGCAGGGCGTCATCGGTGTACTTCAGCGGATTTTTCCGAGGGCCGTGGAAAAAGGTCTGGGCCAGACGCAGCTCGCCCTTCAACTCGGAACGAGTACGCAGACTCTGTTGCAAGCCTCGAACGCTTTGCTTGAGCAACTGCGCGACATCGACCGCCAACGCCTCGCGGGCCTCCTCGTCCATATCCCCGAGGTCCATGCCTAGCGAGTGGCCAAAGCGTTGCCAGAAGTCTTCCTGTGCGAGCTCGGAGGGTTGGGGTGTCAGGAAAGGCCCCTGCTCATTGCCCGCGTCGACCAGTTCTGGCAGTCGCAGGCTTTCCATATCGGCCCGCACAGAGTCCGAGCCGTAAGCGGGCATCGCGCTGGGATTGAGCAACTCATCCATCTCAGAAAACACACGCTCCTGTCGGTCCAGGCCCTCCAGCGGATCGAGCCCCATGAAAGCGTCGTCCGGAATGAGGTTGCCACTGGATACCGAGCGGTCGACATCGGCAATGCTGTTACCCGAACGAGCCACCAACCGCGCCAGGAGCTCGCATTCGCCCATGACATAGATATCCCCATCCCTAATGGGCACTGGCTCGCCTTTAGGCAGGCGCGCACCGTTTCTGCGGTGGGATATGCCATTGCCGCTGATGTCCGTGAGAAAAAACGCGCCTCCCTGGAAACTCACCCGCGCATGGCGCTTGGACAAGAGTCGCTCACTGTCCGGAATGACCCAGTCACACTCCTCGCCCCGCCCGATGACGCCGCCCGCCGTCCCGAAAATCTTCCGGCTCGGGTTCGGGCTGACAAACTGCCTGGCATCCAACCTTTCGAAAATGACCTCCACCGATGCTCCTCCTTGCGTTCACTTACCGCGATTTACCGCTTGCGGATCACCCAATGGGCGATAAGTGCTGTCATTGAATTTGTAGTTTGCGTAGCAACCACCGAGGCCGAACAACACGACAACGGCCAGCAGGAAGATTTGCCAAGGGTGAGCGGTCATCCAAAGTGTCCTGAAATAAGTGAATGGGATTAGAAGCACGGCGTCAGACTTCGGCGTCCTTGCGGCGAATGTTCAGCCGACTCATCCGATACAACAGCGTGCGCAGCGGCAAGCCGAGCTCGCGAGCCGTCAGCGTCTGGTTACCGGAATTCTTGCGCAGGCAATCAATCATCAGGCTGCGCTCGATGTGTTCCATCCGGTCGCGCAGGCTTATGCGACCTTCATCGGGTCGGTGTTTAATGTGCAGGGCAAAGTGCTCTACGCGTAATTCGTCGCCCTCGCACAACAGCACCGCCCTTTCGACGATGCCTTTGAGCTCGCGTACGTTTCCGGGGAAGTCATAGGCAGCCAGGTGGGCCAGCGCAGCGTCGGACCAATGCACAAGATCGCGCTGCAGAAGCGCACAAGCCTTGTCGGCGAAGTGCCGAGCCAGTTCGATGATGTCGGGGCCACGCTGACGCAGCGGCGGCAATTGGATGGGAAACTGAGCAAGGCGGTAATACAGGTCCTCGCGGAACTTGCCTTCGCTCATCAACCGTTTCAGGTCGCGATGGGTAGCGGCGATGATGCGCACGTCGATCTTGTGGGTGAGGTTCGACCCCAACGGACGAATCTCGCCCTCCTGCAAAACGCGCAACAGCTTGGCCTGGAGGGACAAGGGCATGTCGCCAATTTCATCGAGCAATAATGTGCCCTTGTCAGCCGCGTCGAATAAGCCGATGCGGTCACGATCGGCGCCGGTAAACGCGCCCTTGCGATAACCAAACAATTCGCTTTCCAGCAGTTGCTCGGGAAGCGCCGCGCAGTTCTGGACGATGAACGCCTGCGTGCGACGCGGCCCGCAATCGTGGATCGCCCGGGCCACGACTTCCTTGCCGGTACCCGTCTCGCCATACAACAGGACCGTGTACGGGCTGTTCACGACTTTGCTGATCAGTTGACAGCTCTGGCGCATTGCCGCGCTCTTGCCGATGAGGCCGAAACCATTGGCGCTCGGCAGGTTGATCGCCACAGGCCGACCTTCAGCGGCAGGACGCCGTTGGTGTTGCAACAGCTGGATCTGCTTCAGCGCGAACGCCCCCAGATAACCCAGGGAATCAGCGAATCCCTGCAGTTCGATCTGCTGGGTGCTGGCGCAAACCAATACCCCCTTGATCCCGTCCCCGGTGGCTAGCGGCACACAGAGCAGCGATTGCCACGGCGCAGCGCGGGTCGGCAGGAAACGCGTATCGTGCAGGCTGTCGCTCAACGCACCAAGGCATACCCTGCGATTCTGGCGCAGGACGAATTGCAACAGTTGCTCACCGTCGTAATCGACAGGCAAGCCGGCCGGGTCACGAAACTGCAATCGGTCTTCCAGGCATTCGGTACTCAGTTCCAGGCGACAGTGCGCGGCATCCACCAGAAATAACTGCGCCAGCTCACAGCCACTGAGCCGCGCAGTCCCCCTGATGAAATCGCCGAGCAAGGTCGCATCGTCCGCCGATTGCGAAAGGCTGGAAAACTGTCCCAGCAGCGCTTCGGCGTAAGCCAGCGGTTCAGGCACATGAGTAAGCAGTGCCCCCATCACTTGAACTCACACGTTACGCGGGCTTGTTCATCGAGCGTGGCGTGAACCTGCCGCGGTTGTTCGCCGATGGCCATGGCCGCGAGCAAGCCGTCGGACAACCCGGGCATCAGATGCAGTTCGAGCAATTGATCGATGAGCCGCGCACCGCTGTCGCTGTGGGTGCAGCGCTGGACAAGGTAATCAACAAGCTGCGTGCAATAACTGAAGCCCAACTGGCGACGCTGCAGCCGCTCGCCCAGACGACCCAGCTTTATTTCCACCAGCTCGCGCAGCACCGAGCCGCTGACGGGGAAATATGGCACCACACGCATACGGGCCAGTAACGCCGGTTTGAAATGCCTGCTGAGTAGCGGCCGAATCGCTTCTTCGAGTTGTTCGGCACTCGGCGCTGCCCCGTTTTGGCACAACGCGCTGATACGCTCACTGCCCAGGTTCGACGTCATCAGAATCAGCGTATTGCGAAAGTCGATCTCCCGCCCTTCGCCATCGTTGGCCAGGCCTTTGTCGAATATCTGATAGAACAGATTCAGCACGTCCGGATCGGCTTTTTCGACCTCATCGAGCAACACCACCGAGTAAGGCTTCTGTCGAACAGCCTCGGTGAGCATTCCGCCTTCGCCAAATCCGACATAACCTGGAGGCGCGCCGATGAGCCTCGAAACCGTGTGTTTTTCCTGAAACTCGGCCATGTTGAGTGTCGTGATGAATCGGTCGCCGCCGTACAGCAGCTCGGCCAAGGCCAATGCCGTTTCGGTCTTGCCAACCCCACTCGGCCCTACCAGCAAAAACACACCCGCTGGGGCGTCGGGTTTGTTCAAGCCTGAGGCGGCTGCGCGCATGGCTCGATCAAGCGTCTGCACCGCCGGTTCCTGCCCCCTGATTCGGCTGCGTAGATCTGCCGCGAAACGGGCGATTTTCACGTTGTGCTCGCAGGCCAGCTGCGACAGCGGGACACCCGTCCACGCATTGATCACTTCCGCCACCAAGCGCGGGCACACCTCAAAACTGACCAGGCGTTCTTCGGCCTGTGCATCCACCAGGGCGTTGTGGGTTTCATGCAACGCCGCTTCCAGCGTCTCGATCTCCAGGACCTTGTCCGCCCGATTTTCCCGCAGCCCAGCCATTTGCCGGCGCAGCGATAACAAACGTTCGGCCAGAACGCTCTGCTCTGTCCATTGGACTTCCAGGCATTGGCATTCCTCTTCGATGGCCTTCAGTCGTACCCGCAGCGCTTCCAATGCCTGGGCATCGATTGACAAGCCGGCCTCTGCATCGCGACACAACGCCTGCCGCTGGCGCTCACCTTCGGCTAATTCGCCACGCAGGCGCTCAAGGCGTTGCGGCGCGGCAGCAAGGCTGATGCGCACACGGGCGCACGCGGTATCCAGCACATCGACCGCCTTGTCCGGCAACTGACGCCCCGCCAGGTAGCGTGCTGACAACTGCGCCGCCGCGACCACCGCATCATCGCGCAGATAGATACCGTGGCTCGCCTCGTAGACCCCGGCCAGCCCCCGCAGGATGGTCACCGCCTCGCTGATGGTCGGCTCGTGCAACTGCACCGGTTGGAAACGACGGGCAAGGGCTGGATCCTTCTCGAAATATTTTTTGTATTCGCTCCAAGTCGTCGCCGCGATGGTGCGCAGCTCGCCTCGGGCCAGGGCCGGCTTGAGCAGGTTGGCCGCATCGGAACCACCCGCATTTCCACCCGAGCCGATTAATGTATGAGCTTCGTCGATGAACAGAATGATGGGGCTGGGCGATGTCTTTACACCCTCGATTACCCCGTTGAGCCGCCGCTCAAATTCGCCTTTCATGCTGGCTCCGGCCTGCAGCAGGCCCATGTCCAGCGACAAGACCTCTACACCCTCAAGCCCTGACGGTACTGCCCCGGCGGCAATGCGCAGGGCCAGCCCTTCGACAATGGCGGTCTTGCCCACGCCTGCCTCACCGACGACGATCGGATTGTTTTTACGTCGGCGAGACAGGATATCGATCATCTGGCGGATTTCGCCGTCACGGCAAAGCACGGGATCCAGCTTGCCGTCGCGGGCCTGCTGCGTCAGGTTGTGAGTGAAGCGCTGCAGAAGCGAATCGCCTTGAGCAATGGCGTGTCCAGTCGCCTGTTGAGCCTGCCGTGACAAGGCGAAGGCCTTCAGCCGGTCGATGTTCAACCGAGCGAGCAACGATTGGTAATGAGTGCCGGCATGCCGACCTGGGTTGCGCAACAACGCCAGGATCAACGCAGCTTCAGTGACGTTGCTCTGGCCCAGTTCGAGATTGGCCAATAGCAGCGCATCCTGAAGCCATTGGATCAACTCCGGCGCGAAGACCGGGTTACGCGAAGCGCCGTGTTCCGCACGTGGTTGCAAGGTGGCGTCCAGCTCGCTCGCGCTTATCCCGGCATCCTGCAAGGCGCGCCCGAGAAGCCCTTGTCCGCGCTCCAGCAGACTCTGCAACAGATCTTCCACCAGGACCTTGCTTGCGCCCCGATCCACGCATCGCTCGGCCGAGCGCTCCAGGTCGCGGCGGGTATCCGCGTCCAGCGCCTGAATGAGTTGCTGAAGGTCTACGTTGATCATTTCGTTGGTTCCTGATGAATTCTACTGCTGAGGGTCACTACGCCAGCGGCTCGCTCGTGCCCCAGCCAACTGGCCCATCCCAATCGGCAGGTGTTCTGTTCGCCGATGCGCAATTCGCGTATTTCGTCCCGCCGCAAGACCAGGCGGATGTCGTATTCAAGGGGGTCGCGCAGGGTAAATCGCACCAACGCGCACAACGGCTGGTAAGCGACACCGATCGGCAGGAACTCATGGAAGCGTTGCCAATCCAGTTCCAGGACATGAATGCGGAATTTGCCGCTGCGATCACGAATCCGCTCGCCCAGCACCAGCTCTTCGCTAAGCAGGCTGTTGGCCCTTCCCAAGCGGTTGCGCTGCTCGTCGAGGATGTCCACTCGCCGCTCGATGCACTGCTCCAGGTGCAATTCGGGGTGCTTGAAGTAGTAACGCAGCACGGCTTCGATCAAGGCCGCCGAATGGGCACGAAGGCTCAGCAGCCCCAGGTAAGGCAGCAAGCGCTTCCAGTTCAGTTGGGTATCCCTGCGAATGGCCTCGCCCCTGAGGCCGACGAGGGCGAATAACTGCTCGGAAAACCGGTCCTCGGCGCCATTGCGAAAACTCGCCCGATAACGGTACTTGCGCCAGATAGGCAACATCAGGCGCTGGAGGCGATCATTGAACACGTCGAGAAACGGACGAGTCGGTTTGTCGTCACCCTCACCCGACACCTGCTCACCATAGAACGCCGGCAAAGGCGAACCTGCGCCCACCAGGCCGATCAGATTCAGGCACAGGCGCGCCCGCAGTTGCCCATGTTCTTCAAAGAATTCGACGTATTCGATATCGCTGGCCGGGAAGCCCAGGCTCGGGTTGGCCTGGAATTCCAAGTGCTCATACAGTGCCTCGTCATCCAGGTGAGGATGGGCTTCGCGCAGCCGATCAATCACCAGCAACACCGCCTGAAACAATGAATATTCGCGTATGCCTCGTGCCAGCGCGCTCATAGAAGCGGCTGCTGGCCCATGCGGGGTGTCCATCGGTACACCTCTCCCTGTGTGCTGTTTACCCGCAACTCGTGATACGAATTCAGGCTGGCATAAAGCGCGAAAAACTCATTGAGGACCGATGCAAAGACAAACACGTCGCCCTCGCCGATGTATCCCTCTGGGTCGATCGTCAGCTCTGTGCACAACCCCCTGACCGGCAGACCGCGATGAAGCCGATCGACAGGCTGATGCTTGATCGACTTGAGGCCATCCAGCAGGCGCCTGCTGACTTTCTCCGAATGCTCGTCGTAGTAGCGGGGGAAATCGTAGGTTTCGAGTATCACCTTCAGCGCGTTGACGTCCGCCAGCGACAGGTAGTTGAGCGACATGTTGCTGATGAGTTTCCACAGGAAATCGCGCTCCAGGGGAGGCGCGAAGCTCTGGGTGACCGGGCCGATATTGCGGAAGCCGAGCGACTCAGGGCTTTTTTCGCCCGGCTGGTTGATGTCGCCTGGCTTGAGCTGGCGGGGCAGGTTCTGGTTGGTACACATCAGCTCGATCGAAAGGGTTTCGTGGCCCGGTTTGTGCCGCACATCAAAACTCAAGCACGTATCAAGACCACCATGAAGGAGCGACGGGCGGTGGCGAATGCTGTAATAGGCGCGGTTGCCGGGCACATCGAAACTGGCGTCATGCTCGAATGATTCGAACGGCACGTAGGCTTGGTACCCCAGCCCGCCCGGGCTCCACCCGGTGACGCTTTCAACCGAAAACACACCGCAGTGCTCGGGGGCATATTGGGCCGGCAACAGCAGGTAATCCTCCTGCTTGCCGTCCAGACGAATCGGCTGGGCATCGTGCTTGAACAAGTTGACGACAGGCGTGCAGTAAAGCTTCACGTTATCCAGCGTTGGCCGTATCCGCTGGGTACCGGTATTGCCAATATCGAAGCGAAGGTCCAACCCGCGCGCCTGTTCCAGCAGCGCTTGCGGCAACCCGTTGATGACGTCCAAGCCGTCGATGTCAACAAACAGGAATTTCTCCTGGAAAGCGAAATACTCTTGCAGGTAGCGATAGCCGCGAAAGGTATTCAGGGGATACGGGACCAGTGCGTGCTCTTCAGCAAACCCCACGGGCTGAACCCGAGTGGCGGGGATCCTGAATGTCACAGGCACTCCGTCCGTGGCGCTGACGGGCTGGCCGTCGCCGTCCAGAAGGACCACATCGAAATGTTCAAGATTGCGTAACAGATTGAGATAAAGAGTCTGGCTGATGTAACGCTCACCGGCCAGGTGCAGGCGCAGGCTGCCCAACTGCAACTCACCCAGATTGCCCTCGCAATGCATCTGCAGGCGCAGGCCCAGCACCGAACCGTTGCCTTTTACCGAGTGAATGACCCTTGTCAGATCAAGTGCCGACACCTCGGTCGGGTAACACGTGCGAAAACGACAACGTACCCCTTGGATCGGCTTGCTCTCGACCGGCGTGTCACGCTCCACGCGCAATGCAGGCCCCGACCATTGCAGCGGATCGAACTGCAAAATGCTGAACGCCGGCAACGGCCGCATATAGTTCGGCCATAGCAGTTGCATCAGTGAATGACTCAACTCCGGCAGTTGATCATCGAGCTTCTGGCGAAGACGACCGGTCAGGAACGCTACCCCCTCCAACAGTCGCTCCACATCGGGGTCCCGCCCGGCCTGGCCGAGGTAAGGTGCCAAGGCCGGGTTGCGCTCGGCGAAACGCCGGCCCGACTGGCGAAGCGCAGTCAGCTCACTCTGGAAATAATGGTTGAACGACATGACCTATCCTTGGTTGACCGTGAGTTGGCCGCTGCCGTCCAGACCTGCGGAAAAGCTCACCGGCCCCTTGAGCCCTTCCATGTCCAGCAACGCATCGATGCGCAAGGACAGGCGAAGCGGGTCAGCGTGAGTCGACACCGTCGTGACATAGACATGGCTCAGGCGTGGCTCGTAGGCCTCGATGCAGGCCTGGATGGCGCGACAGGCCTGGTGACGGACATCGTGCAAGCTCAGGCGCATGTCGTTGAGATCGGGCAATCCGTAGTCGGGCGCAACCTGCACACTCCCCGCACGGGTGCTGAGCATCTTCGACAAATGGGCAGCCACCGACGCCACGGCACAAGCCTCGCGGCTCATGCCTGCGCGAGCGTCGCAATCGCCATTCAAGCGTTCGAAGAGGCTGCCATATCCAGTCATCGGTCAGGTCCCGCTCACGCTTTGTCCAGCTTGCCAACCAGCGACAGGGTGAAATCGGCCCCCATGTACTTGAAGTGCGGGCGCACGTTCAAGCTCACGCGATACCAGCCCGGCTCACCTTCCACATCGGTGACCAACACCTGGGCAGCACGCAACGGCCTGCGACCACGTACTTCAGCGCTCGGGTTTTCCTGGTCGGCGACGTACTGGCGGATCCACTTGTTCAGCTCGAGTTCGAGGTCGGTGCGTTCTTTCCAAGAGCCGAGTTGCTCACGCTGGAGCACTTTGAGGTAATGGGCCAGGCGATTGACGATCATCATGTATGGCAACTGTGTGCCGAGTTTGTAGTTCAACTCGGCGGCCTTGCCTTCGGCACTGGCGCCAAAGAACTTCGGCTTTTGCACGGAACTGGCGGAAAAGAATGCGGCGTTATCACTGCCTTTGCGCATGGTCAGCGAGATAAAGCCTTCTTCGGCCAGCTCGTATTCGCGGCGGTCGGAAACCAGCACTTCCGTGGGGATCTTGGTTTCGATTTCGCCCATGCTTTCAAAATGGTGCAACGGCAGATCGTCAACCGCGCCACCGCTTTGCGGACCGACGATGTTCGGGCACCAGCGAAACCTGGCAAAGCTGTCGGTGAGCCTTGTGCCGAATGCGAACGCCGTGTTGCCCCACAAATAATGCTCATGGCTGTTGGCGACCGTTTCCCTGTAGACGAACGACCTGACCGGGTTTTCCTGCGGGTCATAGGGATTGCGCAACAAGAAGCGCGGCACGGTCAGGCCGATGTAGCGAGCGTCTTCGGATTGACGGAAGCTCTGCCACTTGGCGAATTGCGGGCCTTCGAAATGATCCCTCAAGTCCTTGAGGTCCGGCAGTCCGGTGAAGCTTTCCAAGCCAAAGAATTCGGGGCCGGCCGCAGCAACGAACGGCGCGTGGGACATGCAGGCGACGCTGGACACGTACTGCATCAGCTTCACATCGGGTGAGCTTGGCGAAAAAGTAGTTGGCGACGATCGCGCCAACCGGTTGCCCACCGAACTGACCGTATTCAGCGGTGTAGATATGCTTGTACAGGCCCGACTGCATGATCTCCGGCGAGTCCTCGAAATCATCCAGCAAGTCGCTCTTGGAGACATTGAGCATCTCGATCTTGATGTTCTCGCGAAAGTCGGTGCGGTCCACCAACAACTGCAAACCACGCCACGCCGACTCCAATGCCTGGAAGTCGGCATGGTGGAGGATCTCGTCGACCTGGCGACTGAGCTTGGCGTCGATCTGGGCGATCATGCGATCGACCATGGCCTTCTTGACCGGCTCACCGCTGTTCTGGGGCTTGAGAAGCTCTTCGATGAACGCCGACACGCCGCGCTTGGCAATGTCGTAGGCATCGTCCTCTGGCGTCAGGCGCGTTTGGGCGATGATGCTTTCAAGAATACTGTGCTCGCCATTTTCCTGGCTGTGCTGCAGCGCTGCATTGGGATTCATGTGTCGGCTTTCCTTGGCTAGAGATCAAACGCTCGGGGCTGAGAGAGTCAGGCCCAGCTCATCCAATATGCGATCGCGGGACTGGGTATCGGCGAGTACGCTCTCGATGGCTTTGCGAAACGCCGGTGCGTTGCCTAAAGGCCCCTTGAGCGCGACCAGCGCTTCACGCAGTTCCATCAACTTCTTGAGCTCGGGGACTTGCTCCACCAGGCTCGCCGGATTGAAATCCTTCATCGTGTTCAAGCGCAGTTGCACGGCCAACTCCTCGGTGTCGCTCTCTTCCAGGAGGCGGTTTGGCACACTCAGGACCAGACTCAATTCCTGCTTGGCCAACACTTCATCGAAGGTCATTTTGTCGATGCTGATTGGCTTGCGGTCTTCGACCTTGCGTTCGTCCTTGCGACGGATGTAGTCACCAATCGCCATCAACTTGAGCGGCAGCTCAATCTCTTCCTGAGCACCGCCTGTAGCGGGTTTGAAGGTGACATTGATACGTTCCTTTGGCGCGACAGAGCCTTCTTTGGCCATGATTTTCCTTCCTTACAATGGGGACCCGCAGGCCTGTTCAATGACCCGCTCCAGGTCGAGGTGACACAACCTGCGGTAGGTTTCATCCTTGCGCTCGCGCACGAGGTGGTTCTGGGGCAACAACTCGCAGCAGCGATGCAACAGGTGCAATACCTGCAATGCGAGATCGGGCTCCCACGCATGCAAAGTCGTGTCTTGCAGCGTCTGGTCAAGCGCCTCGAGCTGGACTTTGGCGAGCTCGTATTTCTTGGTCGAAAAGCACAAGCGAGCCATCGCGAACCGCCAAAGGAAATGCGCGCGCTCGCCGTCGATGGTGTGCATTTCCTGCTTGAAAAACTGGACGGCAGCCTTGAGGCCGTCCGAGGCCACGATGAGCTGGGCTTCTTCCAGAGCGAGCTCCCAAGGCGCCGAGGGGTCGATGGCCTCCGCGCGCTGCGCAGCGCTCGATGTGTCCAGGCGAGGCATGACTTGGGCGGCGATCCACGCCCGGGTGGATGCATCCGCGAACGGCGCGCCGTCATGCCAGCGCAGCTCGAGGACGCTCGGCAGACGCTGGATGAACAAGGCGAAATGAATCTCCACCTCACGCATGGCCGAGTCGGCGCCCAGCCCTTGGAGGCATTCCCATGCGAGCCTTTGACCGTCGAACCAGAAAGGCGCCTTCGCCAGGCTGGCCTCGATGTCCACCAGCAGATCGGCGTAATGGCCCCGCTGGAGACTTTCCTGATATGCCTTGAGCTTGTCCGCAGGCAGCCTGCGCAATGGAGTGATCTGCTCGGCGTCATGCTCGGGCACGGCGTCGATGCCCAGCCAGAGCAGCGTACGGTTGAGGCGCAGCGCGCGGGCGTCAGTCGCCTTTTGCCTGAGCCACCAGGCGCACAATGGACGCGCACTTTCCTGAAGGGTCCGCAGCGCCTTCTGGGCGTCCTTTTCATGTTCAATCGGGGCGCCAGAGGCCAGCAACTGGGTGGCGGCTTGCTTGACGTGGGCGACCATGGCCCCGACAGCGCCGGGCGGCGGGACGTCGGTGGCACGCATAATCAGGTTTTTGAGACGCCGGCACAGCGGCAGCAATAGAGGCGCGTCATCGCCGAAGTGAGCGACGCAGGTGGCATCGAGGGCTTCGAGCTGCTCCGCCAAACGTTCGAACAGGGCCAGCTGGTTCTTTATCGCAACGTCATCGCTCAACGCCCCTTCCAGGCGGGTCACCAGCCAATGGAAGCTGGCGGCGCGGGTTTTGACCTTGGCCGGGTGAAGCACCAGCCAATGGTTGCCACAGAGGTAACGCAGGAGACCGAGGCCGGCGAGCAGTCCCTGGAAAGATTCTCGCTGATACAGCGCCCATGTAAGCCAGATCGCCACACGCAAATCTTTCGACTGGGTGCGCAGCAGGGCTTCACTGTGTTCCTGGATCTTCAGCCAGTCGACTTGACCGCTGCCATGCATCGACTGGGCCTTGCCGAGCTCACGCTCCAAGGCTTCGAACTCATCCGAAAAACGGACGTCCACACCCGAAAAATTCCCGTTGGGAATGGGGGCGCTGGCAAGTGCCAGGTAATGCGCGGACAGTTTTTCGGGATAAGACATTTACAGCCTTTAATAACTATTCAGGCGCGACGGCTTGAAGAGTTTATGGACAGGCAGCGATATGAATTTCAGCGCAACCTGTAGGAAGTTTCAGCACATTAAATGGCAGCATAGGGGCGAGATGTATTCGCCGCTGACGGCCTTTTGATCGGCGCGAAGAATGCCCAGTTTTGAACGATAAAAATGTAGGATTTTTCCGTAAATACGGATGCCATTAACAACGAGGGCTATTAAGTTCTCCCAAGAAGCGGCCCGCTACTATTGTTTAAAAACAAAGGCAAGCCACGTTATGGGTAAAATTATTTAAGCGTTTTTCGACACTGTTTAATTGCTGAGCGCTATGACTCCGTCGGGCTACGTATCCTTGCGCCGTTACCTACAACTACGCCAGAATCCGCCGGCTTGTGCGCCTTGCCCCCGGGCTCTATCGTTTGCCTGCCACTGCCCATCAGTGGTCGGGTTTAGTAGCCCGAGGTTCTCGGTAAGATGTATGAGTCTCCATTCAGGCGGGTCTATCCTGTCCTTGATGGTGGCTGTACGCAGGGCGCTTCGGCGCGCCGGCAATGCTGAGCTCCCCGGTCTACTAACCTGCGTACAGCCGCCACCCTTCTTTTAGTAGGGAAGAGTTGCGGCTTAACTCAAGGAGCTCTCAACAAATGTTCAAAATAACGCCAAACCCTCCAGAAGCAGATCCCAACTCTCCTTATCTGGACGGCCTCAACGCCAAAAAACTCGAAGAAGCCGCTACCCGCGCATTGGACTTTTATCTAAAGCCCAAACCAGCAAAACCAAAAGAAACCATAAAGCCCGGCCAGTTATTCACCGTCGTAAAAGACCTCGACAACGAATGCCTGCTGGCCAACCTCAGCGAGACCTTGGCGTCAGCCGATGCGATGGTCAGTGAACTGGCTTTCGATATGGAAGGCTCCAACCGCCATGTGCTGCTTGGGATCCAGCAGTTGATCGAGCTGGGGTCGTTGCTGGCGAATCGGGCGTTGGATAACGTCGATCCCCGCTAACCGCTACACCGCAAGCCACTGTGGCGAGGGGATTTATCCCCGCTGGGCTGCGAAGCGGCCCCAAACCAGGCAACTCGGTGTACCAGCAAAATTGAGTCCACTGTTTTAGGGCTGCTGCGCAGCCCAACGGGGATAAATCCCCTCGCCACTTTTCGCTTGGCTTTAGTTTTTCAGGTTCGCAGGAACGCCCGATGCAGCTCTTCCAGTGTCTGGAAGTGGTGCGCCGGGTTTTCTGCGTTCAGTTCTTCAAAACTGCCGAACCCATACCCCACCGCTGCGGCGTCGAGGCCGTTGTCGCGGGCGCCGATCAGGTCGTGTTTGCGGTCGCCGATCATCAGGGTGTTGGCCGGGTCGAGGCTTTCTTCGGCCAGGAGGTGGGCGATGAGCTCGACTTTGTTGGTGCGGGTGCCGTCCAGTTCGCTGCCGTAGATCACTTTGAAGTGCCGGGCGAAATCGAAGTGGCGGGCGATTTCCCGGGCGAAGACCCACGGTTTGGAGGTGGCGATGTAGAGCTGCCGGCCTTGGCCGCCGAGGGTTTCCAGCAGGGGCATGACGCCGTCGAATACGCGGTTTTCGTAGAGGCCGGTGACTTTGAAGCGTTCGCGATAGAAGTTCACCGCTTCCCAGGCTTTCGCTTCGTCGAAGTCATAGAACTGCATGAAGGCTTGCAACAGCGGCGGGCCGATGAAGTGTTCTAGGCGGGTGAGGTCGGGTTCGTCGATGCCCAGTTTGCTGAGGGCGAACTGGATCGAACGGGTGATGCCTTCCCGTGGGTCGGTGAGGGTGCCGTCGAGGTCGAAGAGTACGGTTTGGTAGTGCATGTTGGGTCCTAGGTGATCGTGCAGTTCACTCAACAGGCATGAATGAAACTGTGGCGAGGGGATTTAGGGTTGATCGTAACCTTCGGCCAAGTGCAAATCCTTGAGCTTGACGTAGTTCGCCGCGCTGTAGGTGAAGAACGCGCGTTCCTTGTCGGTCAGCGGGCGGGCCTGTTTTACCGGGCTGCCCACGTACAGGAAGCCGCTCTCCAGGCGCTTGCCCGGCGGCACGAGGCTGCCGGCGCCGATGATGACGTCGTCTTCGACCACCGCGCCGTCCATGACGATGCTGCCCATGCCGATCAGGATCCGGCTGCCGACGGCGCAACCGTGGAGCATGACTTTGTGGGCGACGGTCACGTCATCGCCAATCAAAAGCGGGAAGCCGTCGGGGTTGAACGGGCCGGCGTGGGTGATGTGCAGCACGCAGCCGTCCTGGATGCTGGTGCGCGCGCCGATGCGGATGCGGTGCATGTCGCCGCGAATGACCGTCAGCGGCCAGACGGAGCTGTCTTCGCCGATTTCGACGTCGCCGATCACCACCGCGGTGCTGTCGACAAAAGCCCCACGGGCAAGCTTCGGGCTGTGGTTCTGGTACGTACGGAGGGTCACGATAGGCTCTCTCTTATCGGGTGATAGGCGCTGCTAGCTGCGGTGAAGGTCGATTGTAATTAAGATGGGCCCATGTTTCTTCCAGCGAAGGTGTCAACCGTGAGCGTGAACAACCCTCTTTTGCAGCCCTACGACCTGCCGCCATTCTCGGCGATCCGTGCCGAGCACGTGCAACCGGCCATCGAGCAGATCCTGGCTGACAACCGTGCCGCCATCGCCGAAATCCTCAAGACCCAAGTCAAGCAGCCTACCTGGGCCGGCCTGGTGCTGGCGATGGACGAGCTCAACGATCGCCTCGGTGCGGCCTGGAGCCCGGTGAGCCACTTGAACGCCGTGCGCAACAGCCCGGAACTGCGCGAAGCCTATGAGGCGTGCCTGCCGGCGCTGAGTGCCTATTCCACCGAACTGGGCCAGAACCGCGAGCTGTTCCAGGCCTTCGAAGCCCTGGCGAACAGCCCCGAGGCGGCCGGTTTCGATGTGGCGCAGAAAACCATTCTCGAACACTCCCTGCGCGATTTCCGCCTGTCGGGCATCGACCTGCCGCCCGAGCAGCAGAAGCGCTACGCCGAGGTGCAAAGCAAGTTGTCCGAGCTGGGCAGCCGCTTTTCCAACCAATTGCTCGATGCGACCCAGGCCTGGACCAAGCACGTCACCGACGAGGCCGCCCTCGCCGGCCTGACCGATTCGGCCAAGGCGCAAATGGCCGCTGCCGCCCAGGTCAAAGGGCTGGATGGCTGGCTGATCAACCTGGAATTCCCTAGCTACTACGCGGTGATGACCTACGCCGAAGACCGCGCCCTGCGCGAAGAAGTCTACGCGGCCTACTGCACCCGCGCCTCGGACCAGGGCCCGAATGCCGGGCAGAACGACAACGGCCCGGTGATGGAGCAGATCCTCGACCTGCGCCAGGAGCTGGCTCACCTGCTGGGCTTCGCCAATTTCGCTGAGTTGAGCCTGGCGACCAAGATGGCCGAATCCAGCGATCAGGTGCTCAGTTTCCTGCGTGACCTGGCCAAGCGCAGCAAACCCTTCGCCGCCCAGGACCTGGAACAACTGAAGGCGTTCGCCGCCGAACAAGGCTGCCCCGACCTGCAAAGCTGGGACAGCGGTTTCTATGGCGAAAAACTCCGCCAGCAACGTTACAGCGTCGCCCAGGAAGCCCTGCGCGCGTACTTCCCGATCGATAAGGTGCTGGGCGGCCTGTTCACCATCGTGCAACGTCTGTACGGCATCGAGATCGCTGAGCTGAAAGGTTTCGATAGTTGGCACCCGGACGTGCGCCTGTTCGAGATCAAGGAAAACGGCCAGCACGTCGGCCGCTTCTTCTTCGACCTCTATGCCCGCGCCAACAAGCGTGGCGGCGCCTGGATGGACGGCGCCCGTGATCGTCGTCGCACCTTCGACGGCGAACTGCAAAGCCCGGTTGCCAACCTGGTGTGCAACTTCACTCCAGCCGACAGCGGCAAGCCAGCGCTGCTGACCCATGACGAAGTCACCACGCTGTTCCACGAATTCGGCCATGGCCTGCATCACCTGCTGACCCGCGTCGAGCATGCCGGCGTATCCGGCATCAACGGCGTGGCCTGGGACGCCGTCGAGCTGCCGAGCCAGTTCATGGAAAACTGGTGCTGGGAGCCTGAAGGCCTGGCGCTGATTTCCGGTCACTACGAAACCGGCGAGCCGCTGCCCCAGGACCTGCTGGAAAAAATGCTCGCGGCGAAGAATTTCCAGTCCGGCCTGATGATGGTCCGCCAGTTGGAGTTCTCGCTGTTCGACTTCGAGCTGCACGCCACCCACGGCGACGGCCGCAGCGTATTGGAAGTGCTCGAAGGCGTGCGCGACGAGGTGTCGGTGATGCGTCCGCCGGCCTACAACCGCTTCCCGAACAGTTTTGCCCACATCTTTGCCGGCGGCTACGCAGCGGGTTACTACAGCTATAAGTGGGCGGAAGTGCTCTCCGCCGATGCATTCTCCAAGTTCGAAGAGGACGGTGTGCTCAACGCCGACACCGGTCGCGCCTTCCGTGAGGCGATCCTGGCTCGCGGAGGTTCCCAGGAACCGATGGTGCTGTTCGTCGACTTCCGTGGCCGCGAGCCGTCGATTGACGCACTCTTGCGCCATAGCGGCCTGAGCGAGGACGCGGCAGCATGAGCGAGGGGCCTGTGATTACCAAACGACGCTTCATCGCCGGGGCGGTCTGCCCGGCGTGCAGTGAGCCGGACAAGTTGATGATGTGGAACGAAGACGGCGTGCCGCACCGCGAATGCGTGGCCTGCGGTTATTCCGACACGCTCAACGAGCAAGGCCTGTCGGTGCCCAAGGAGTTGGGCACCCGGGTCAACACCTCGGCGCTCAAGGCGCCGGACGCGAAAGTCCAGGCGGTGCAATTTTTCCCTAACCCCAAGTTGAAGAAAAAAACCGACTGACATCTTCGGCATCACCTTCCGGGCCGCCCGGCCCGGAAGCGATAAATATGTACCGCAGCGCCATTCGCCTTCCTGCCCAGACTGTCGTGACACGTCCACTGACAGGAAGTCTCCATCTATGCGCCACCCTGATAACCCACTGCTGCAGGCCTACGACCTGCCGCCATTTTCAGACATTCAAGCCGAACACTTCGCCCCGGCCCTCGACCAGATCCTTGTCGAAAGCCGCGCCAAAGTCGCCGAAACCATCAAGACTCAGACGCCCTTTCCTACCTGGGACGACCTGGTGCTGGCCATGGATGAAATCCATGCGCGGCTGAAGGGTTTCGGCTACGTGTTGGAGCGCTTGGTTTGCGCCAGGGCTGGAAACGCTTGGAAGCAGGTCTCAGTCGATTGCCGTGAGCGACTGAATGACTATCGCCGCTCGCTGAGGCAGGACCCCGAGCTGTTCCAGCTTTATCAACGCTTGGCTGATAGCCAGATTGCCGCGCATTTCTCACCGGCGAGAAAAAGGACGCTGGGCAAGATCCTCCGCCGGTTTCGCCAGAACTCAACGGCATCCGCCTCCCAAGAAGCGTTGAGGGACCTGAAGCTGCGTATCCGTGGCGCCGAAATGCTGTTTTTGGAGCACTTGGAAGAGGCCAACAAAGCCTGGAGCCAAACGTTCGACGATGAGGCCCGCTTGTCGGGCTTGCCGAGCGTACTTCATACAGCAAACGGCCGACCAGGCACGTGAGGCAGGCCGTGCGGGGTGGTTGTTGAAGCTTACAGACGAATCGTTTCGCATTGTGACTCGCTATGCCGACAACCGGCTCCTGCGCGAACAGGTCTATGTCGCCTATAGCGCTCGGGCGTCGGATCGAGGGCCCAATGCAGGCATATTCGACAATAACGAGGTGCTGCGGCAGTTGCTCAGTGACCGTCATCAACTCGCCATCCTGCTGGGTTATTCGAATTACGCCGAACTGGCCATCGAGCCGGAGCAAGCGCAGTCGCCAGAGCAGGTCACCGCGTTCCTGATGGAGAAGCTGGGGCAACAACAAAGCGTCTTCAAGCAGGACGCTGAGCAACTGAAGGCCTTCGCGGCGCAGGAAGGCTTCGGCGAACTCCGGCCCTGGGATTATCAGTACCTGGCGGAAAAACTTCGCCGCCAAACGACCGGCGTTTCAGAACAAACGGCTAGCGCTTGGTTTGAACTGGAATCCTCCTTTTCGCAATTGTTGCTGATCGCGCGCGACCTATTCGGCATTGACTTCATCGAGCGCAAGGACCTACCTGCCTGGCACGCAAAGGTGCGTCTATTCGAAGTTCGCGAGCGGGACGACACCCTTGGTTATATTTATTTCGATCCGTTTGAAGACGGCAGGCTCAACGGTTACCCCCACACCTCCACTCTGCGGAACCGGCGCATCACCGCAGAGGGCAGGCCGCGCTACCCCGTCGCGGCGTTGCATGCCTGGTTGCCACGCGGTTCCGGTTCGAGGCCGACGTTACTGGATCATCAGCACCTGCGGACCCTGTTCCATGAGTTCGGCCATTGCTTGCAGCACGTGTTGAGTCGGGCGGACTATCGCGACATCTCGGGTATCTCCGAGCTTTCCCGGGACGCTGCCGAGTTTGCCGGCGAACTGCTGGAGCGCTGGTGCTTCTCCAGACAATGCCTGCTCCGTATAGCCAGGCATCACGAGACCGGCGCTCCCCTGCCGGAAGACGTCGCCGATCAGTTGTTGGTCTATCTCAACAGACAAACCAGTTGGGAAGCTGCCCGGTTGCTGCGAGACGCGTTATTCGACATGGAGCTGCACCGCAGCCATGGCGACGGGCGCACAGCCCAGCAAGTATTCGATGAGGTCAATGCGCAAGTCGGGCATCTGCCCGTTTCCCCCGAGGAACGTTGGCCCAACGGGCTGGATTACCTCGTCACAGGTTATGGCGCCGGACTCTATACTTACCTCTGGTCGCAAACCCTGGCCGGGCGTGTATTCGAGCGATTCGAGCGCAATGGGTTGTTCGATAGGCATACAGGCCGGGCGCTGCGCGAAGCCATATACGAGGCGGGGGATTCACGGCCGTTGTCCGAATCCATCGCCGCGTTCATGCAAGCGACCGACTACCGAGCGGGCGTCAGCACTTGAGGGTCGAGGTGATGCGCGGTGGTCGTTGAGTTGACCCAGCTTTTCAACGAGCACAACGCAAAGACGCTGGTGCTGCAATCGCCGTTCGCCAACGCCACGCGGAGTTTGTCGACATCGGCCTGCATCATGTAGCGCACGCCGTCCTTGAAGTGATGGCTGTCGCCGAAGCCACCTTCGGTCATTTCGTCCAGGGCGTCTTCTTTGCTCCAGCCTTGCACAACCACCCGGTACATGGCGGCCACCAGGCCGGTGCGGTCCGAGCCGTGCTTGCAGTGCATCAGCACCGGGCCCTTGGCCTCGGCCGCCTGGATGGCACGCAAGGCCCTGAGAATATCGCTGTCATCGACGTGATTGGTGCGGTAGGGCAACTTCACTTGCTGGATGGCGGGCGTGGACAGCCAGCGCTTATCCGACTCCGGCAGGAAGGTGATGACCGTGCCGATCCTGAGCTTGCTGAGTAAGGGCAGCGCCCCGCCGTCCGGCAGCGAGCTGCGGTAGAGCGTCGGTGACATCTGATAGAGGTTGTAGTCCTTTTCCACTGGCTGGGCCCATTCAGCGGGCCGTGCCTCGGTGGAATCGGCCGCTTGGGCGGACGCCTCGGCCAGCCCGACGGACAAGGCCAGGCAGAGGAGTGAACGGAAACAGAGCTTGAGCATGCACGGGCGACCGAAGACGAGGGAGTACGAGTTGCTCAGTGTCGGCTCGTTCCGGTTAAAAGCCTGTGAGCGGAACGTCAAAGGCTTGTGAAGGTTCGTCAGGTTATTGGCTGCCGAATGGCACTGGCCTTAATCGAATGCAGCGAATACTGTATGCGCATACAGCTATCGGAGTATCCCATGTCCGCCACCCTTCCACCGCGCGGGCGCGGCACCGCGACCAACCCGCACAACCGCTTCGCCCCGAGCCGCTCGGTGGCCGAGGACGACGGCTGGTACCAGGAAGTCCCGCCGACCCAGGGCACCGAAGTGCGCATCGAAACGGCCAAGACCATCATCACCCGCAACACCTCCACAGACATTCCGTTCGACCGCTCGATCAACCCCTACCGAGGCTGCGAACACGGTTGCATCTATTGTTATGCGCGGCCCAGCCATGCCTATTGGGACATGTCGCCGGGGCTGGATTTCGAAACCAAGTTGATCGCCAAGACCAATGCCGCCGATGTGCTGGAAGAACAGTTGTCCCGGCGCGGCTATCAATGCGCGCCGATCGCGCTGGGTTCCAACACCGATCCTTATCAACCTATCGAGCGCGAGCAGCGCATCACCCGCCGGATCCTGGAGGTGCTGCTGCGCTATCGACACCCCGTCACGATCGTTACCAAGGGCTCGCTGATCCTGCGCGACCTGGACCTGCTGGCCGAATTGGCGCAACAACGCCTGGTGCACGTGATGATCAGCCTGACCACGCTGGACGATGAGCTCAAGCGCATTCTCGAACCCCGCGCGGCGGCGCCCAAGGCGCGGTTGCGGGCCATAAAAGTGATGCGCGAGGCAGGCATCAAGGTGGGCGTGCTGTGCGCGCCGATGATCCCGATGATCAACGACAGCGAAATCGAAAGCCTGCTGGCCGAAGCCCATGCCGCCGGGGCGCAGAATGCCGCCTATGTCATGCTGCGCCTGCCCCTGGAAGTGGCGCCGCTGTTCGAAGAATGGTTGCAGGCGCACTACCCGCAGCGCGCCGCCCATGTGTTGAGCCTGGTGCGCCAGAGCCGCGGCGGCGAACTTTATGACAGCCGGTTTGGCGTGCGAATGCGCGGCGAAGGCCCTTTTGCGGACTTGCTGGCCCAGCGCTTCGCCAAGGCGATTAAACGTCTGGGGATGGAACGACGCGACGGTTACGACCTCGATTGCGAAGCCTTCTGTCCGCCGGGGCGGCAGATGTCGTTGATTTAAATACAGTTCGCTTTAAATTGAGCTTGAACATTGCGAGGCGCAAACGTCCATGGCGCTTTGTTTACGCCTCGTAGGACGCGTCCTAGAGCCTTCGATTTCAGTTTGAGTTAAGTTTCGGCCGCTACCTTGTTCATCGAGTGACTGACGGGTCGAGCACTTCGGCCTGGATGTTTTTTAACCAGCCACTGGCGTCTCAAAGAGGATGAATCATGAGTGACAAGGATAAACAGCCGTTGGCTGCGTCGGCTTCAGCCCAACCCGAGGCGGAAACCGCCGATGCAGCGCTGCAGCACATTGTTGACGGCTTTTTGCATTTCCATCACGAGATCTTTCCCCAGCAGGAAGAACTCTTCAAGAAACTCGCCACCGCCCAGAAACCCCGGGCGATGTTCATCACCTGCGCCGATTCGCGCATCGTGCCCGAGTTGATCACCCATAGCTCCCCTGGCGACCTGTTCGTGACCCGTAACGTCGGCAACGTCGTTCCGCCTTACGGCCAGATGAATGGCGGCGTTTCCACCGCCATCGAATACGCCGTGCTGGCCCTCGGCGTGCAGCACATCATCGTCTGCGGCCATTCCGATTGCGGCGCCATGCGTGCCGTGCTCAACCCCGATACCCTGGAAAAAATGCCGACGGTCAAGGCCTGGCTGCGCCACGCCGAAGTCGCCAAGACCATGGTCCATGACAACTGCCCGTGCGGTGATGAAAAGCAGACCATGCCCATCCTCACCGAAGAAAACGTGATCGCGCAGTTACATCACCTGCGAACGCACCCGTCGGTGGCTTCGCGCATGGCCAGCGGCCAGTTGTTCATCCATGGCTGGGTGTACAACATCGAGACCAGCGAGATCAAAGCCTTTGACGCGGACCAGGGCTGTTTCCTGCCGCTCGATGGCAGCCATCCGATACCGGTGGCGACGCCCAAAGCGCGCTTCTAACCACTCCTGGGGTTCGTAGGGAAAGTCGCCGAGCGGCGATCAGGCAAGGCGAAAGCAGGCGAGGAACGGCCGGGGTCGCGCTCGACTTTACGGGTTGTAAATGAGCATTCCGAGCCTGTTTTCAACGCAGCATGATCGTCGCGCAGGCACTTTACCTACGAAGCCCAACATCCTTGCATGGTTCCAAGCCTCCGCTTTTTGAGCGGTAGGGCCTCGCCATGCCTGAAGAAACTTCGGGAGAGTCGCCATGCGTGCTGCTCAATTAAAAGCTGTTCTGCCACGGGAGCTCCTGGCTTCGGTGGTTGTATTCCTCGTGGCGCTGCCCTTGTGCATGGGCATTGCCATTGCGTCGGGCCTGCCACCGGCCAAAGGCCTGATCACCGGGATCATCGGCGGCCTGGTGGTGGGTTTCCTGGCCGGCTCCAAGCTGCAGGTCAGCGGTCCGGCCGCCGGGTTGGCGGTGTTGGTTTTCGAACTCGTGCGCCAGCACGGCGTGGCAATGCTCGGGCCGATCCTGTTGCTGGCCGGCCTGTTGCAATTGCTGGCGGGGCGCTTTCGCCTCGGTTGCTGGTTCCGGGTCACCGCGCCCGCCGTGGTGTACGGGATGCTGGCCGGTATCGGTGTGCTGATCATCTTGTCCCAGGTCCATGTGATGCTCGATGCGGCACCCAAGCCTTCGGGCCTGGATAACCTGGCGGCGTTCCCTGCGGCAGTCGCCCAGGCTTTGCCGTCCTTTGGCTGGCAGGCCGGCTTGCTCGGTTTGTCGACGATCGCGGTGATGTGGTTGTGGGAAAAATTTCGCCCTCATACGCTGCGCTTCATCCCCGGCGCGCTGCTCGGCGTTGGCCTGGCAACGCTTGCCAGCCTGTTGCTGGCCTTGCAGGTCAAGCGCGTGGATGTTCCGGAAAATATGGCCGAAGCCATCGACTGGCTGCGCCCGGCGGATTTGCTGAACCTGGCCGATCCGACGTTGCTCATCGCTGCGTTCGCGGTGGCCTTCATCGCCAGCGCCGAGACCCTGCTGTCGGCGGCCGCCGTGGATCGCATGCACAGTGGCGAACGGGCGGACTTCGACCGGGAATTGTCGGCCCAAGGCATCGGTAACATGCTCTGCGGCCTGCTCGGCGCCTTGCCGATGACGGGCGTGATCGTGCGCAGTTCGGCCAACGTCCAGGCCGGTGCGACCACACGGATGTCGACGATTTTCCACGGCCTGTGGCTGCTGCTGTTCGTGCTGTTGCTGTCCAGCGTGCTGCAAAGCATTCCGGTGGCGAGCCTGGCCGGTGTGCTGGTCTATACCGGTTTCAAACTGGTGGACCTCAAGGCATTCCGCAGCCTGGGCCGTTATGGGCGGATGCCGATGTTCACCTACGCCGCGACGGCATTGGCGATCATCTTCACCGACCTGTTGACCGGCGTGCTGATCGGCTTCGGCCTGACCCTGGTGAAACTGGCCTGGAAAGCCTCGCGCCTGAAGATCAGCCTGATCGACTTGCCGCAGGAAGGCGAGATGGAGCTGCGGCTGGTAGGTGCGGCCACGTTCCTCAAGGTGCCGGCGTTGACCCAGGTGCTGGGCTCCATCCCGGAAGGCGCGACGGTGCATGTGCCGCTCAATAACCTGAGCTACATCGATCACTCGTGCCTGGAATTGCTCGAAGAATGGGGCCGGGCGAATGCCAGCAAAGGTTCGAAGCTGCTGATTGAATCCCGCGGGCTCAAGCGTCGGTTGGAAGGACGGTTGCGCACGACGGTGGGGGTTGGCGCAGCGGCCAGCTGACCTGTTTCGGCAGGGCTCTTGACCAGCAACACAGCCCCCCATGTGGGAGCGGGCTTGCTCGCGAAAGCGGTAGATCAGTCAGTTGGATGTAGCCTGACACTCCGCCTTCGCGAGCAAGCCCGCTCCCACAGGGGGTTATGTGTGCCTGATGGATCAAGCCGCCGGCTGGTCCAGCTCCAGGCCCACGCCCAGGCGTCGGGACATGCACGGCCAGCGCTTCCAGGCTGCGCCGGTCGCCGGGCTGCTGAGTTTCTCGCGATAGGCTTCCACCGACTCCAACGCAAAGGTTTCGTCGTTGAGCATCTCATCGAACGTGTGATGCACCACTTCGTCGAGCTGGTTGGCAAATGCCTCGCCGATCAACTGGTGGGCGATCAGGTTGGCGACCGTCATGTCCAAGGGGATCAGTGGCTGGCCGAAATGCTTGATGTAGAGGTCGTTCACCTCTTCGACGAAGCGGTGCGCCAGGTAGGCTTCGTCGAGCAGGCTGTTGAGCCCGACATGCCCGGCCATGATCGTCGGAGGCTGGAGAAAGTATTGCTCGGCAATCTTCAGTACGGGCTTGATCTGCGACTCGATACCCGCCTCCTTGGCGACGTCATTGGCCGCATCCAGCAAGTCAGGCACTTCGTTGATGTAGGCAGCGACAAAACGCGCCAGGACATCATTGGCGTTCGCATCCGGTAGCTGGATAGCGGGGTGCAGCGTGGGTAACTGGGCCGTCAGCTGACGGCTCAACAGGCCGGTCTCGGCCTCGTGTTGCTGGGCTTTTTGGATCTGCTCGCGCAATGCGGCGGTGTTCATGACAACTCCAGGAAACAACAGGCAATGAAATAGGAATGACATAACTTAGCTGGCGTAAAAAAACTCCTAAGACCTATTTTTCATAACCGCCCCTTCCTTGCTGCGTCGCCGTTATATCGGTTTGCCATCACTCAGGTTCGCATCCTTCTCCATTCGTGGGCTCTAGCGCAAGCCCCGGCTGTTTCAAACGATTTGCGCCATCGCGTTGCGAGGTTGCAGGTGCTGTCTATACTCGGGTTGGAATGGAGTTAGCTGATGACACCCGATTGCATGTGCAGCAAGGCGCGGCGAGTCAATTAAGCAGTCTGAAAAGCCGATCCCTTGCCGCAGGCTTTACGCCTACGGGATAACAAGAACGATAAGGGGAACCCGCAATGACGCGACATCCACACGTATGGATGGGCCTCCTGTTGTGGTCGATTTTCAGTCAGGCGCAAGCGGCCTGGACTGTGAATATGGCGCCTGGAGCCACACAGATCAGCAACGCAGTCTTCGACCTGCACATGACCATCTTCTGGATCTGTGTGGTCATCGGCATCATCGTCTTCGGCGCCATGTTCTGGTCGATGATGATGCACCGCCGCTCAACCGGCCAGAACGCCGCGCATTTCCACGAAAACACCCGCGTCGAAATCCTCTGGACCATCGTGCCCTTCCTGATCCTCGTGCTGATGGCGATTCCGGCCACCGCCACGCTGATCAAGATGTACGACTCCAGCGAGTCGGACATCGACATCCAGGTCACCGGCTACCAGTGGAAGTGGCACTACAAATACCTGGGCCAGGACGTCGAGTTCTTCAGCAACCTGGCGACCCCCGCCGAACAGATTCATAACCAGAGCGCCAAGGGCGAGCACTACTTGCTGGAGGTCGACAAGCCGCTGGTGCTGCCGGTCGACGCCAAGGTGCGCTTTTTGGTGACCTCCGCCGACGTGATCCACTCCTGGTGGGTGCCGGCCTTCGCGGTCAAGCGCGACGCCATTCCGGGGTTCGTCAATGAAGCCTGGACCCGCGTCGACAAGCCCGGCATCTATCGCGGCCAATGCGCCGAGCTGTGCGGCAAGGACCACGGCTTCATGCCGATCGTGGTGGAGGTCAAGAGCAAGCCCGACTACGAGAAATGGCTGGGCGAACGCAAGGCCGAAGCCGCGCAGCTCAAGGAGCTGACCAGCAAGGAATGGACGCGCGAAGAACTCGTCGAGCGTGGCGACAAGGTCTACCACACCACCTGCGTGGCCTGTCACCAGGCCGAAGGCCAAGGCTTGCCGCCGATGTTCCCGGCGCTCAAGGGCTCGAAGATCGCCACCGGGCCCAAGGCTGATCACCTGAGCATTGTCTTCCACGGCAAGCCTGGGACCGCCATGGCCGCGTTCGGCAAACAGCTGTCGGAAGTCGATATCGCCGCGGTCGTGACCTATGAACGCAACGCCTGGGGCAACAACAAGGGCGACATGGTTACGCCTAAAGAAGTGCTGGAACTCAAACAGGCGGAAAGCAAATGAGCCGGCCTGATGCTTGTTCCCGCAACCGGTCGGGGCTTAGCGCCCCGGGCCGTCCAGCCCACTCGTTCGAAGGAGACAGGACATGAGTGCTGTGATCGATGACCACGGTCATGCCGGCGCCGACCACGCCCACGGCCCCGCCAAGGGCCTGATGCGCTGGGTACTGACCACCAACCACAAGGACATCGGCACCCTGTACCTGTGGTTCGCCTTCTCCATGTTCCTGCTGGGCGGCTCGTTCGCCATGGTGATCCGCGCCGAGCTGTTCCAACCCGGCCTGCAGATCGTCCAGCCGGAATTTTTCAACCAGATGACCACCATGCACGGCCTGGTGATGGTCTTTGGCGCGGTGATGCCGGCGTTCGTCGGCCTCGCCAACTGGATGATCCCGCTGATGATCGGCGCGCCGGACATGGCCCTGCCGCGCATGAACAACTTCAGCTTCTGGCTGCTGCCGGCGGCGTTCCTGCTGCTGGTCTCGACGCTGTTCACCCCGGGCGGCGGGCCGAATTTCGGTTGGACCTTCTACGCGCCGCTGTCCACCACCTATGCGCCGGAGAGCGTGACGTTCTTCATCTTCGCCATCCACCTGATGGGCATCAGTTCGATCATGGGCGCGATCAACGTGATCGCCACCATCCTCAACCTGCGCGCCCCCGGCATGACCCTGATGAAAATGCCGCTGTTCGTCTGGACCTGGCTGATCACCGCGTTCCTGCTGATCGCGGTGATGCCGGTGCTGGCCGGCTGCGTGACAATGATGCTGATGGACATCCACTTCGGCACCAGCTTCTTCAGTGCCGCCGGCGGCGGTGACCCGGTGCTGTTCCAGCACGTGTTCTGGTTCTTCGGCCACCCCGAGGTGTACATCATGATCCTGCCGGCCTTCGGTGCCGTCAGCTCGATCATCCCGGCGTTTTCGCGCAAGCCGTTGTTCGGCTACACCTCGATGGTCTACGCCACCGCCGCCATTGCGTTCCTGTCGTTCATTGTCTGGGCGCACCACATGTTCGTGGTCGGCATCCCGCTGGTGGGCGAGCTGTTCTTCATGTACGCGACCCTGCTGATCGCCGTGCCCACCGGGGTGAAGGTGTTCAACTGGGCCAGCACCATGTGGCAGGGCTCGCTGACCTTCGAGACGCCGATGCTGTTCGCCGTAGCGTTCGTGATCCTGTTTTCCATCGGCGGTTTCTCCGGGCTGATGCTGGCCATCGCCCCGGCGGACTTCCAGTACCAAGACACCTACTTCGTGGTCGCGCACTTCCACTACGTGCTCGTGCCCGGCGCGATCTTCGGGATCTTCGCCTCGGCCTACTACTGGCTGCCGAAATGGACCGGCCACATGTACGACGAAACCCTCGGCAAGCTGCACTTCTGGCTCTCGTTCATCGGCATGAACCTGGCGTTCTTCCCGATGCACTTCGTGGGCCTGGCGGGCATGCCCCGGCGGATTCCCGACTACAACCTGCAGTTCGCCGACTTCAACATGGTCTCGTCCATCGGCGCGTTCATGTTCGGCACCACGCAGATCTTCTTCCTGTTCATCGTGATCAAGACCATCCGCGGCGGCCCCGCAGCACCGGCCAAACCGTGGGATGGCGCCGAAGGCCTGGAGTGGAGCGTGCCGTCGCCGGCGCCGTATCACACGTTTACCACGCCGCCGGAAGTGAAATGAATGTGGGAGCGGGCTTGCTCGCGAAGAACGATGACGCGGTGTTCCTGTTAGACCGTAGCGCCTGCTTCGCGAGCAAGCCCGCTCCCACAGAGTTATCTGTAGGGGTTCAGAATCATGGCTGATTCGATTTCGATGAAGAAGCTGGTCACCCGCCTGCTGCTGGTGGTGGTGGCCATGTTCATCTTCGGGTTTGCCCTGGTGCCGATCTACGACGTGATGTGCAAGGCGTTCGGCATCAACGGCAAGACCGCCGGGCAGTACGAAGGCGAGCAGACCGTGGATGAATCGCGGCAAGTCCGCGTGCAGTTCCTGTCGACCAATGCGGTGGACATGGTCTGGGACTTCTACCCCAAGGGCGACCAATTGGTGGTCAAGCCAGGGGCGGTCAACGAGATGGTGTTCGTCGCTCACAACCCCACCGACCGGCCGATGAGTGCCCAGGCGGTGCCGAGTATTTCGCCGAGCACCGCGGCGGCGTATTTCCACAAGACCGAATGTTTTTGTTTTACCCAGCAAGTGCTGCAACCCGGCGAACGCATCGAAATGCCCATGCGCTTCATCGTCGACCGGGACATGCCCAAGGAAGTGAAGCACCTGACGCTGTCCTACACGCTGTTCGATATCACTGCTCGTCATCCTCCGGTGGCTGTAAACACTGACCGATAGCGTGCCCGATAAGGAGAACAATAAATGGCAACTCATGAGCACTATTACGTCCCGGCCCAGAGCAAATGGCCGATCATCGCCACGGTCGGGATGTTCGTCACGGTGTATGGCCTGGCGACCTGGTTCAACGACCTGAAGGCGGCGCGCCCCGAATCCCACGGGCCGCTGATCTTCTTCATCGGCGGCCTGCTGGTGGCCTACATGCTGTTCGGCTGGTTTGGCGCGGTGGTCAAGGAAAGCCGCGCCGGGTTGTACAGCGCGCAGCTCGACCGCTCGTTCCGCTGGGGCATGAGCTGGTTCATCTTTTCCGAGGTGATGTTCTTCATCGCGTTTTTTGGCGCGCTGTTCTACGTGCGCACGATCTCCGCGCCGGGGTTGGCCGGCGAAGGCAGCAAGGGTTTATCGGAGATGCTCTGGCCGAACTTCGAATACGTCTGGCCGTTGTTGAACAACCCCGATCCCAAGCTATTCCCACCGCCCAAGGATGTGATCAGCCCTTGGGGCTTGCCGCTGCTCAACACCATCCTGCTGGTCAGTTCCAGCGTCACCGTGACCATCGCCCACCATGCCCTGAAAAAAGGCCATCGTGGGGCGTTGAAAATCTGGCTGGCGATCACCGTGCTGCTGGGGTGCGCCTTCCTGGGCTTCCAGGCCGAGGAATACATCCACGCCTATAAAGAGCTGGGCCTGACGTTGGGCTCGGGGATCTACGGCGCGACGTTCTTCATGCTCACGGGCTTTCACGGCGCCCACGTCACCATCGGCACGATCATCTTGTTCGTGATGCTGATGCGCATCATGCGCGGGCACTTCGACAACGAGCACCAGTTCGGCTTCGAGGCCGCGAGCTGGTATTGGCACTTCGTCGATGTGGTGTGGATCGGCTTGTTCTTCTTCGTCTACATACTCTGAGGCAACCGCTACCAGGGCGGCTCTTTACCAAGGAGCATGCGACACCAACTGGCCGCTGAAAAAGCCCCAGGCGATCAAGCCGACGGTGACAGCGGCCAAGGCGACACGAATCGCCAGGGCGATGACTAGGCGATTGGAATTGCTTTCGTCCTTGACCAGAAAAAACAAGCCGCTGAACAGGCTGGCAACCGTGGCGATCAGCATCAGGGCGATGGCTGCTTTGAGCATCAGGAACACTCCGGGGGGACGCGATGCAGGTGAGTATAGCTATCTCGTTCAATAGCCTTTGGGCGGCGCCATGAAAGGCTTCCGGCCGGGCCTCGTGCCGTCATTGGTGGTAGCCGTGCTGGTGCCGGTGATGGTGTGCCTGGGGTTCTGGCAATTGGGCCGGGGCGAACAGAAGCGTGTGCTCATGGACACTTATGCCGAACGCCGCGTGGCCAAGCCGATGGACAGCGCCGAGCTTGCGCAAACGGCGGATCCGGCCTTTCGACCGGTCAGCCTGCGTGGCCATTTCGACGCCGAGCACAGCCTCCTGCTGGACAACCGCCAGCACGACGGCAAGGTGGGCGTCGAACTGCTGCAACCATTCCTCGACCACGCCAGCGGGCTGTGGCTGCTGGTCAATCGCGGCTGGCTGCCGTGGCCGGATCGCCGCACCCCGCCAGTCTTCAGCACGCCGGAACAGCCGGTCGACCTGCAAGCCTGGGTCTACGTCGCGCCCGGCGCCACGTTCCAACTTCACGCCGACCCGACCAGCGCACCGTGGCCACGGCTGGTCACCACCATCGAGCCGCAGAAACTCTGGGCCGAACTGGACCGTGGCGGCTTCGCCTATGAATTAAGACAACAAAGCGGCCCCGGCGCTTACCGGACCGACTGGCCGGTGGTTTCCATGGGTCCGGAAAAACACCTCGGCTATGCCGTGCAGTGGTTCGCCATGGCGGCGGCGCTGTTTGGCCTTTTCCTTTATCTCGGATGGCACAACGCAGGGAGACACCATGGGGAACACCATGAATCCAACCAACACGTCTGAGGCGCCTGTGGCGCACAACCGCCGCAAGGGACGCCTGCAACTGTTGCTGATCGTACTCGGCGTGATCGGCCCGATGATCCTCGCCACCGGCATGTACAAATTCCAGTTCTGGGTGCCCGACAGTCGTAGCTACCACGGCGAGTTGATCGGTAACGGCCAGACCCGCGCCGAGATTGGCGTGCAGGCCGATGAACAGCGCTGGCAGATCCTGGTGACGGCGCCGCAGGAATGTTCGGTGGATTGCCGGCAACTGGTCTACCTGGCCCGGCAGGTGCAGATCGGCCTGGGCCGTGAAGCCGGTCGCGCCAGCCATGCCCTGGCAGTCGCGCAACCGTTGGACGGCGAATATGACGCGCAGTTGAAACGCGAGTACCCGCAGTTGCAACGCTACCCGCTGGACCTGCCGGCCTATCAGAAAGGCGCCCAAGGATCGGGCGGCGCGCAGCTGTGGATCATCGACCCGCACAGCAACCTGGTGCTGCGCTACGACGCCCGGGTCAAGGGCAAGGATCTGCTCAACGACCTGCGGCATCTGCTGAAACTGTCGAACATCGGCTGAGGGCACCGACATGGCCAAACCAGGATTTCGCCTCGCGCTGTTCGCCACGTTGTTGGCACTGATCGTCGTCCTGCTGGGCGCCTACACACGGCTGACCCACGCCGGTCTCGGTTGCCCCGACTGGCCCGGTTGCTACGGTTTCATCAGCGTGCCCAAGGGCGAAGCCCAACTGGCCCATGCCGAACTGCATTTTCCCGACACGCCGGTGGAAGCGCATAAAGGCTGGAACGAAATGATCCACCGGTATTTTGCCGGGACCCTGGGATTGTTGATCACCACCCTCGCCGCCCGGGCCTGGATGAACCGCCGTCACCCCGGCCTGCCGTTGAAATTACCGTTGTTCCTGCTCGCCGTGGTGTTTGCCCAGGCGGCGTTCGGCATGTGGACCGTGACCCTCAAGCTCTGGCCGCAAGTGGTCACCGGGCATTTGCTGGGCGGGTTCGCGACGTTGAGCCTGCTGTTTTTGCTGACCTTGAGATTGTCCGGCGTCTTGCCCGCGCTGACCGTGCCCAAGCGCCTGCAACATTGGGCCACGGCCGGGCTGCTGTTGGTGATCGGCCAGATCGCCCTGGGCGGTTGGGTCAGTTCCAATTACGCCGCCGTGGCCTGCATTGATTTTCCCACCTGCCACGGCCAATGGCTGCCGCCCGCCGATTTCGCCAATGGCTTCCACCTGACCCAACACATCGGCCCGAACTACCTGGGCGGGCAACTGGACAGCGACGCTCGCACTGCCATCCACCTGACCCACCGCATCGGCGCGCTACTGGTGACGATCGTGCTGCTGGGGCTCGCCTGGCAGCTGAAAACGGTGGGCATGACCCGACTGGCGGGCCTTGTCCTCGCGGCACTGGCGGCACAAATTACCTTGGGAATAAGCAACGTCGTGTTTCATCTGCCGCTGCCGGTGGCGGTGGCCCACAACGCCGGGGGCGCCGCACTGTTGCTGACCCTGGTGCTGGTCAATTATCACGCCCGCACCAGCCTGGTCCGGGTCAAGCATCAAGTCCCGCTGCGCTGGCGCTTCAATCCGCATAAACATGGCGTCGGGCCCATCACGATAAAAGGAGAGATGCCATGGCAACCTTGACCGGTGAACGCCACAGTCAGGCGATCTGGCGCGACTACCTGGAGCTGACCAAGCCGAAAGTAGTGGTGCTGATGCTGATCACCTCGCTGGTCGGCATGTTCCTCGCCACCCGCGCCGGAGTACCGTGGACGGTCCTGGTGTTCGGCAACCTGGGCATCGCCTTGTGCGCTGGCGGCGCGGCGGCGGTCAACCACGTGGTGGACCGCCGCATCGACGCGGTCATGGCCCGCACCCACAAACGGCCATTGGCCGAGGGCCGGGTCTCGCCGGCCGCCGCGCTGACCTTCGCCCTGGCGCTGGCCGTCGCCGGCCAAGCCATGCTGCTGGTGTTCACCAACCCGCTGACCGCCTGGCTGACCCTCGCCTCGCTGCTCGGTTATGCCGTGATCTACACCGGCTTCCTCAAGCGCGCGACGCCGCAGAACATCGTCATCGGCGGCCTCGCCGGCGCCGCACCGCCGTTGCTGGGCTGGGTGGCGGCCACCGGTCACGTCAGCGCCGAACCGTTGCTGCTGGTGCTGATCATCTTCGCCTGGACCCCGCCACACTTCTGGGCCCTAGCGATCCATCGCAAGGAGGAATACGCCAAGGCCGACATCCCGATGCTGCCGGTGACCCACGGCGAGCACTACACCAAGATCCATATCCTGCTGTACACCTTGGTGCTGCTGGCGGTGAGCCTGATGCCGTTCGTGATCCAGATGAGTGGCTTGATCTACCTGGTCTGTGCGCTGGTACTGGGTGCACGGTTCCTGCAATGGGCCGTGGTGTTGTACCGTGGCAGCCGGCCGCACGCGGCGATCAACACGTTCAAGTACTCTATCTGGTACTTGTTCCTGCTGTTCATCGCCCTGCTCGTAGACCATTACTTACTGTTGAGCCTATGACTCGAACCCAGAAAACCGTCTTCATCCTCGCGGCCGTGATCGCACTGATCCTCGGCCTGACCATCAACAAGGTGCTCTCCAGCAAAGGCCAGGGCGACCCGACCGCATTGATCGACGCCGGCATCATCCTGCTGCCCCAGAGCCGTAACCTGCCGGACGTGAAAATGACCGACCAGGACGGCCAGCCCGTGGCGATGGACGGGTTGAAAGACAAGTGGAGCCTGCTGTTCTTCGGCTACACCTTCTGCCCGGACATCTGCCCGACCACCCTCGCCCAACTGCGCCAGATCAAAAGCGAACTGCCGCCCGAGGCGGTGGCCAAGTTGCAGATCGTGCTGGTGAGCGTCGACCCGAACCGCGACACGCCCAAGCAACTCAAGCAGTACCTGGGCTACTTCGATCCGCAATTCAAAGGCCTGACCGCCGCCTCGGTGGAAGACCTGCAGAAACTGGCGAATGCGGTAAGCATCCCGTTCATCCCGGCGGACACCAGCAAGCCCAACTACACGGTTGACCACAGCGGCAATCTTGCCGTGATCGGCCCGGACGGTACTCAGCGTGGGTTTATTCGGGCGCCGTTGAATAACCAGAAGCTGGTGGCGCAGTTGCCGGAAATGCTCAAGCGCAAATGAAGCCAAGGCGAGGCCACTTGCTTCCTGATAATGCATCTCCCCGTGGCGAGGGAGCTTGCTCCCGCTCGGCTGCGCAGCAGTCGCAAAACCGGGCGATGCGGTTTGCCTGGAGAAATGCAGGGGCCTGCTGCGCAGGCCAGCGGGAGCAAGGCCCCTCGCCACAGGGGTTAGTGTCGAACCAAATATCCCGCCCAACGCCACCCACTGTGGGAGCGAGCTTGCTCGCGAAAGCGTCGGGTCAGCTTGCATCCATGTTGAACGTGCCCCCCTCTTTGCGAGCAAGCCCGCTCCCACACCGAGCTGCGGTGAACAAAGCATCTGCAACAACCCCGATCCCCTGCGGGAGCGGGCTTGCTCGCGATGAAAACGACACGGTTCCAGCGCAGGACACCCCACCCCGCATCATCAAAAAACCTGCCCCCACCTACCCCCTCTACTAGGCTACGCATCCTTGCGTCTTCGGCAATAAAAGGCAATGAGGGGACAGATTATTGCCCGTAAATAAAACTCAATGACACATACTGTGAGCAGCGATGACATTGGTTCATAAAAGACAAGAACCCGCTACGGCCGCCGGGATTGTGTAATCTTTGGCGCCTTATCTATTAGTTGCCGTAGTTCGCCCAATGAATTAAAAAAGTACCTACAACTCTGCCTTGGGTATTACGACTATAAAGTACTGACTTGAAGGGGGCATTGGCCCCATCTGCAGTACCTCCAGCGGTAGAGCTAAGATGCCCTGCGTACTGTAAAAACTTACCAATAACAACACCCTCTTTCCCTGAGAGAAAGTCATCAATAAAGTCATAATGTGCTTTAGAGCTTACAGCCTCAAGAGGAGGGCTTCCAATTGACCAGTTCGGACAAACCACATCTACATATGGCGATAACTTTATATCCATGCACATACTCGAAATTCTATGGGCAATAAAGTGGGTAGTTCTGGATAACGCCGCGGTTTCACTTGTTAGATTTTTACATAGCTTTTCTCGGAGTGGCTTTCTGTACTCATCCCGAATCTCTCTTTCAAACTCTTTAAACTCAATAAGTATGCACGAGGAGTTAGTTCCGGCAAAAAAATCTGCATACTTACGGTCTTGACTGCCAGAAAAATTCCCAATGGAATATTGCGAATGGCTTCCAAATCTATTGATAAGCTCATCCTTCAATGCCGTAGAGAAAAAGTCTATAACTTGCGACTCTCCGAATTTGCTTTTTGCCAAAACATGCCTCCAAGCGTCCAAACCCGTTTTGGGTTATTCAGCGAACATTAAAAAAAACGGCGACAGACTACGATTATGAGACGGTCAGACCACAGGTGAACGCAATATCGTGGTCTGTCCCAGTTTCGCAATGGTAGTTACTCCGCGGTCGCCTCTTCTTTCAGATTCAGGCGGAAAGTGTCGCGAGCGGCTTTGCCCACGTAGGTGGTGAGCGCGTAATTCGCCGTTCCACCAACGATGACTCCAATGCCGAACGGAATCACTTTTGCCGCGGCTTTCTGAGTGAACGAGATGCCGATTTTGGCAAACAATTCCTTGATGATCTGAAGCGTCGGCCCCTTCAAATATTGACGCACCATACGCACACCGGCCTTGCTGGCGATTTTGGTTGCAGTGGCAGAGCCCATCTGCTCCAGGGAGCCGTATAGCGCAATGATGTACGACATGTGCTTGGCATCTTCATTGGACATCTTGCCGTTGATGGCGACCGCCAGGCACATGGTCATATCGATCTGCAGCTTCATGCATACCGAAATATCTGCCAGTCCTCCTCCAACAGCGCTCACCATAGTACCGATACCCGGAACGACACCCGGAAGAGCAGTGGCTGCGCCGGAGGTCGCGGCCAGTTTTGAATAGCGGCTGATAATTTTGTCGACAACGGCGTCTTGAATCTTTTCATCCGTGGCGGATGGCGCCGAGCTGCGTGCCTGACTTTCATACTGGGTAACCAGTTCACGGGCGTCCTGCGGGCTAATGGCGATGGCTTCCACCATCTTCATCAATGAGGAGCTGCCTTCTTCTTTCTCCGTGGTCATGCCGGATTCCTTTCGAGTGATATTGATCAGCGGTTTTCGAGCCTGAGCGCTAACGCGGAGGGTGGCACAATTGATATCAAAATAACACTACACCCTTGGCTATGTGGAAGTCGTCAGGATCGAAACAGCTCACTCAGTCGAAGGAATAGATGTTTTGCTACCCAAGCGGATGAGCTCATTGGAAAAACACAGGCCAACGATGATCAGTGCCGCTCCCGCATAGAGGCTGTCGCGCGGTACTTCGTTGAGCGCCACAAACGCCAGCAGCGCGGCGAACAGGGGTTCGGTCAGCTCCAGCGCCTGCACTTGGGAGGGCTTGAGATACTCGATGGCCTTGGTGGTGCAGAAAAACCCCAGGATGGTCGGCAACGCAGCCAGCGCCAGCAGTGCGGCGATTGCCAGCGGCGACAGCTCGCCTATCGCGAAACCATCGGCCGCCGCCGGCATCAGCAGGTACAGGCTGCCAAAGAACAACAATTGCCGAGTGAAGTGCAGCCCCCCCGACACGCCCATGCGCTTCATGGCAACCGAAAAGGCCCCATAGCCGCAACCGGCCATGGCGGCGAGCGCTGCACCTTGCAGGGTAAAGCCCTGCTGCAGGTCGCCGCCGAAGATCACCGCGATCCCGGCGATAGCCAGCCCGGCGCCGACGGTAGCGTTCGCGGTGATGGCGTCCTTGAGGAAAATGCGCCCCAGAATGATCGAGGAAATCGAGGCACTGGCCATCAGCATCACCACCACACCGGCTGCAGCGTAGTGTCGGTAGGCGGACGTTTCGAAATGGAACAGCACAAAGATGCCAAGGAATGCGCAGATGGCTGCATGCGTCCATTTGATCGATGCCGCCGGGCGTCTGAGGAAAAACAGCAGGACCGAGAGCAGCACACAACCCAATACGGTCTTGATGACAGCGACACTGCTGGCGGTGAAACCATTACTCATGAGGACTTTGCTGAGCACACCGATCGTTGCGTTCAGTGCCGCAGCGGAGAGTGCAAACATGACGCCTTTGCTGAAGGTGGATTGCATTGAGGACGATCCCTGTCGGTGATTTTTCGGTCGATAGCATGCCACCCCGCCTCGACGGCGCACAGGCCGATTTCAAGCACGCTGGTTTTGCATTTCCAAGTTGATGAATCCTCAGCGGGCCTTGTCCTGCGCCAGGCAACAGGAATTGACGAACGTTGCAGTGTGCTGCAAAGCCTGGCGTATATCCGGCTTGGTTATTCCATGCCTGTTGGCAAACTGCTCGAGCGCCGCTGTATCAAAACGAGTGGTCTGGATAAAGTCCAAGGCTTCGGGCTTGCTGTTCAAAAAACGCGCGACGGGAGGAATACTCAGTAGCCACTTCAGCAATCGCAGCGAAATGTGATGCTTGGGCGACCTTATGCCAAGGGGTTTTGCGACCTCTGCCAGGAGTGCTCGCAAGTTGGGACTCTGATCATCAAGCGCCAACAGTTCCTGCCCCGCCATGGCCGGGTCAAACGCACAAACCGCCACCAGTTCGACCAGGTAATCCACGGTGACCAGGGGTAGCCAATGCTCGGCGGTGCCGGGCACTGCGGTCAGCTTTCCCTGCACAAGGTTGCGTATCAGCTCCACCAGCGGCTGACCATCAACGATATGCCCCGTGCGGCTGTGGCCACACACCGTCGCGGGGTGGACAACGGTGATCTCCCTGCCCAGGGTGGACATGACCTCCAGGGTCGCAAAATGCGCCTCCAGCTTGCTCCCCTCGTAACCCCCGACATGCCGGTAGACGGCAGGCCAATTCGTCAGCTCCGGAGAGCGAGGATCGATCCCGATGCGCTGCAGATGTTCATGATTCTTCAGCATGTAGCCGCCGATCATCACCAACCGGCTTTTTTGCCCGGCCGCCAACAGCGCCACCCGCTTCGCCCCTTCCACGTTCACCGAGCGAGAGCTTTCCATTGAAAGCCCCCAAGCGAAGTGAGCGCCCAGGTGGAAGAAGACGCTGGCGTGCCTCAGCACCTCTCGGTCAGCACGACTCAGCCCGAGGTTGTCCCGTTCCAGATCGCCCGCCACGGCCAATACCCGGGCCCCGCTCCCTCCCAAATTGTCGACTTGCTCACGCAGCGCAGCCAGTCGCTCCGGGCGACGCATCAACACCCGAACGGTGTGTCCCTTTGCACTCAGGTACGCCACCAGATGTTGGCCGATGAAGCCGGTACCCCCCGTGACAAAGCACTCCACGCCCATTTCCCTGCTCCTGGTTAAGGTGAAAAATCGAGCGTAATCTATCGACCCAACTCTACAGTCAAGCGGTGTTTTTCATGAGAATCGGCGAACTCGAGGCCCGCAGCGGCGCCAGCCGCCATACGCTGCGTTATTACGAGCAGATCGGCCTGATCTCACCGCTGCGGCGAACGAATAACTACCGCGTCTACACCGCGCAAACCCTGCAGGACTTGGACTTTATCCAGCGCGCGCAAAGCATGGGGTTTTCCCTGGGGGAAATAGGTCAGATCCTGGATGCGCAGCGCAACGAACTGATCGACTGTGCTGACGGCGCCAAGCTGATTGAAAAGAAAATGGCGGAAATCAAACTGAAGATCGCCAACTTGAAAAGCATCTATCGATACCTCAATGAAGAGCGTGCAAACCTCGAAGCCAGCGCGGCCAGGCAACTTGCGCTTCAGCAGCTGAGCAACGCTTCCAACTGAACAGCCAGCCTCCGGGGAGCGCAGCCCAGCCCCCCGTGGCGAGGGAGCTTGCTCCCGCTGGCCTGCGCAGCAGGCCCCTGCATTTCTCCAGGCAAACCGCATCGCCTGGTTTTGCGACTGCTGCGCAGTCGAGCGGGAGCAAGCTCCCTCGCCACAGGGGATTGGGTGTCCGCTCTTCAGTCTCGATACTTCAAGCCTTCCTCAAACGACCACTCAGAAATCAACAGTCCCCGAAAACTTCACCAATCGCGGATCACCCTGCGAAAGGTAGCCGCCGTTTGCCGAGGCCCAGTAGTTCTTGTCGGTGATGTTTTCCACGTTGACGCGCAACGTCAGGTCTTTCTCCACGAATTTCATTTTGTAACGTGCGCCTGCGTCGAAACGGTTCCAGGTGGGCAAGCTCAGGTTGTTAGCCTGATCCGCATACTGCCCGCCCGTGCGCAACATCCTCGCGCTGAGCGCGGCGCCTTCGATACCCGGGACATCCCAATCCACGCTGGCATTGAGCTGGAACGTTGGCACGCCAATCGCGTGGTTGCCATCGTTGAGGCCGCCGGCAGTGTTTTTCAGTTCGGACGTCATGCGGGTACCGCCGGCCATCAACCGGAGGCCTTCGATGGGCTCGCCGAAAACGCTGATCTCCAGCCCCTTGTTGACCTGTTCGCCATCGCGCACGTAGAGGTTTTGCGCGTTGTCGACGTAACCATCGGACGGTTTTTCGATACGGAAAACACCCACGTTGGCACCGAAGGTCTGCATGTCCAGCTTGATGCCCGCTTCCAACTGTTTTGTACGGCCAGGGGGAAAGGCTTCGCCCAGGTTCGTGACGCCTGTAGCAGGCGCCACCGGCCCTTTTGCAAGGCCTTCGATTCGGTTGGCGTAGAGCGACACGCTCTCCACCGGCTTGTACACGATGCCGTAGACAGGGGTGGTGATGGCTTCCTCGTAGGGCGTGCTACGGCTGCCATCGTTCGCGGGATTGGGGACACCGTTTGAAGTGGTGCCATCGTACTTGTAGTTTTCGACACGCAATTGCTGACGACGGACACCGTAAGTGACCAGCAATTTGTCATCGAACAAACCCAACGTGTCGGAAATCGCCAAGCTCCGGTTGCGGGTTTTGCCGGTCACCCCGGGATCGCCCATTTCACCGCCAGTGCTGGACACTGCGGTCGGCTTGGGAAGCTTCGGGGTGTCGTAGATATTGGTGTTGCCGGTAACGGGACGATAGAAGGTGTAGGCGTTTTCCTGCTCGGTCCAGATCGTTGAGCCGCCGATCGAAACCTGGTGGGAAACAGGCCCAGTGTTGAAGCGCCCGTTCAACCCGCCACTGAACGATGTGTTGTCTTCATTGTGGGGAATTTCCGAGCCACCGATCGTCGCTACGCCGTTATTGCCGACCAGCGTCGGCGTGGCGTACACCCCGGTTTCGCGGGTGTGCTTTACACCACCAGCCAGGTAGGCGGTCCAGTTTTCGTTCAGGTCCCAATCGCCACGAACCATGCCGAAAGTGTCTTCGGTTTCGGAGTAAGTCCAGTCCTGTCCATAATTGTGGCTCGCGTTCGGAGCCGTGGGAATGCGAGTGGCACTCCCGATGTTCACAGAGTTACGCAGTCCGTTGATACGCTGTTTCTGATAGCCGAAATCGGTGGAAATGCGGAAGTCATCACCTCGATAGTCCAAGCCCGCAACGAACAACTTTGTGCGCTGATCCTGGTTGTCGATCGCTGTTTCACCTTCACGCTGGCTCAGATTCAACCTGGCGCCAAAACGATTGTCCTCGCCGAATCGCTGCCCGATATCCAAATGCTCGCCAATGCGGCCTTCGGTGCTGATGTCCTGGGTATAGCGACGCGTCGGGACATCCTCCGCGCGTTTGGGCTGCAGGTTGACGCCGCCCCCAAGCCCCGAGCCCGTCGGACTGACACCGTTGATAAACGCGTTGGGGCCTTTGAACACCTCGACACGCTCGATCGCATCCGTCGACAGAATTTGACGCGGTAAAACGCCGTACAGCCCGTTGTAGGAAATGTCGTCGCTGGCAAGCGGCAGGCCTCGAATCACGAACACCTGGGATTGGTTACCAAACCCATAGGATTGCCGCACCGACGGATCATTGAGCAGCACATCACCCACGTCTTCGGCTTGTTGATCTTCAATCAACTGGGAGGTGTAACTGTTCATCACGAACGGGACATCCATGTTGTCCTGATTGCCCAGCACACCCATCTGGCCCCCCCTCGCCACCTGACCACCCGCATAGGGTGCCGGTAGCGTGTTGGAATTGGTTTTGACCGCATCGGCAGTAACGTCGGTCATGCCCAATTCGATAGGTTCAGCCGCTTGGGCAAGAAAACTGACTGAGCAGCACGCGGCAAGCAAGGTAAGGCGAGATGGAAATAGCATGGGGTGAGTACCTGCGGGGAAACGGAAAATCAATTTAGTGAATGCTAATGATTCGCAGATGGATTATCCATACTAATGGCTCGTTGCCATAAAAGATTTGAAAGCGGTTCGGTCGGCGTCGAGTGCCTCAATCGTCACCCACTGTGGGGGCTTGCTCGCGAAAGCGGCGGGTCAGCTTGCTTCAATACAGAATGTGCCAGCCTCTTCGCGAGCAAGCTCGCTCCCACACTGGACGGCGGTGAACACAGTATCTGCAACAGCCCCGATTCCCTGTGGGAGCGAGCTCGCTCGCGATGACGCCAGCCCAGACACCGCCCGTGGCGAGGGAGCTTGCTCCCGCTCGACTGCGCAGCAGTCGCAAAACCGGGCGATGCGGTTTCCCTGAAGAAATGCAGGGGCCTGCTGCGCAGGCCAGCGGGAGCAAGCTCCCTCGCCACAGGGGGTTTTGTGTCGAGCCGATACCGAGCCCAAGGCTGCACACTGTGCGACGCCATGATGAGTGATCTGGCATTTGATCTGGATGGATCGAGGCGTCATGTGGCGCAGGGTACTAGCCGCTGATTGAGCTGAGGTCGTGGAACCGCGGCAATAGTATTTATGCCCCAACCAAAAACCCGGCCTCCTGCGCCGGGTTTTTGGTCTTCTCGAAGACCAACGGATGAGGGTCAGTCGCCCCGCTTCACATGATCACCCCTTGGAACTGGCCTGCGCCGCTTCAACAATCAGCTCCGCAACTTTCCCCGGATTGGACGTCATCACCACATGGGAAGCCCCTTGAACGGTGACGGTCTTTTTCGAGCCCGCGCGTTCGGCCATGAACTTCAGGGCCGCCTCGGGGATGTTCTTGTCCGCCGAGCCGTAGATGAACCAGGACGGCAGTTTTTTCCAGGCCGGGTCGCCAGACGCTTCCTTCAATGCCGCCTCGCTGATGGGGCGTTGGGTGGCGGCCATCAGGGCGGAGTCCGCCGCTGGAACGTCGGCGGCGAACTGTTGGCCGAATTTGTCCTGCTGGATGTAGAGATCTTTATTGCCATCGTCCAACTGCACCGGAGCCGCCAAGGTTGGACCCAGGGTGCCGCCAGGGTAGCGACCGGACAGCTCGATGGCGGTTTCGCCTTTGTCCGGCGCGAAGGCTGCGACGTAGACAAGCGCCTTGACCTTGGGGTTGTTATGCACGGCGTTGGTGATCACGGCGCCGCCGTAGGAATGACCCACCAGGATCACCGGGCCGGCGGTTTGCTCGACGATATCGGCGACGTAATCGGCGTCCTGCTTCACGCCGCGCAGCGGGTTGGCCGCGGCAACGACCGGATAACCCTGCGTCAGCAACTGGGCGGCAACGCCGTTCCAACTGGAGGATTCGGCGAATGCGCCATGCACCAGCACGATGGTGGGCTTGGCGGCGTCGGGTTGCGCGGCGGTTGCGCTTTGGACGGATCCCAGTGCCAGCGCAGCGGTGATGGTGACGGCCAACAGCGATTTGAGATTGAGCATGATCATTCCTTTTCATTTATTGGAGGATGCGATGGGCTTACTTAGCCAGGAAATCCAACAGATCCTGATTGAGGCGGTCCTTGTGGGTGTCGGTCAGGCCGTGCGGTGCGCCCGGATAGACGATCAACTCGGCGTCCTGCACCAGTTCGGCGGCGGCATGGGCGGAGGCGTCAATCGGGACGATCTGGTCGTCATCGCCATGCACGATCAGTGTCGGCACGTCGAACTTGGCCAGGTCGGCACGGAAGTCTGTCGCCGAGAACGCCGCGATGCAGTCATAGGTGTTCTTGTGGCCGGCTTGCATGCCCTGCACCCAGAACGAATCGATCAGCCCCTGGGAGACGTTCGCCCCGTCGCGGTTGAAGCCAAAGAACGGCCCCGACGCGATGTCGCGATACAGCTGCGAGCGGTTATCCAGCGAGGCCTTGCGCAGGCCGTCGAACACCTCGATCGGCAGGCCGCCTGGGTAGTCTTCGGTCTGGAGCATCATCGGCGGAACGGCGCTTATCAGTGCGGCCTTCTTCACCCGATCGGTGCCGTGGCGGCCGATGTAGCGGGTGATTTCGCCACCACCGGTCGAGAAACCCACCAGGGTGACGTCGTTGAGATCCAGGGTGTTGATCACCGTGGCCAGGTCATCGGCGTAGTGATCCATGTCGTTGCCTTCCCACGGCTGGCTGGAACGGCCATGGCCGCGGCGGTCGTGGGCGATCACCCGATAGCCTTGGTCGGCCAGGAACAACATCTGCGATTCCCAGCTATCGGAATTCAGCGGCCAGCCATGGCTGAAGGTGACGACTGGCCCATCTTTCGGCCCCCAGTCCTTGTAATAGAGCTGTACGCCATCCGGGGTGGTGATGTAGCTGGCTGCTTGAGCGAGGGAGGACTGGGTATTCATGGCAAGATCTCCTTAGGTCAGGGCTCGCCATTCGGGGGATCCGGTGGCGAGTTGATGGGGAGAATTCTTGCAGCGGCATGTATACCGGAAATGTTCGACACCCGGCCGCTATGCGTTCTTTTGAGTCTGTAGATACGCTGGATACAGTGGCTTACAAATGCATGCCACTGATCCAGCAGGAGCGGCCTACTGATCGACGCCGAAGTCGAGGGTCACGCAAAGCCCGCCGCCGTCGCGGTTGCGCAGGCTCAGCGTTCCACCAATCGCCACGGTCAACTGCTGGGCGATGGCAAGGCCCAGGCCGGTGCCGCCAGAGCTGCGGTTGCGGGAGCTTTCCACCCGGTAGAACGGCTTGACCACCTCGGCCAGAATCTCTTCAGGAATGCCCGGCCCTCGGTCGAGCACGCTGATGGAAACGCCGGTGTTCGCATTGCCACCGATTTCCACCTCGGCGGTGCCGGCGTACTTCAGCGCGTTATCCACCAGGTTCACCAGAATACGCCGCAGCGCATGGGGCCTTGTCTCGATGATCGCGCCGTTCTGGCCGCGCAGGCTGACCTCGCGGCCGGTGTCCTGGTAATCGCACACCAGGCTGTCGAGAAAGGAATCCAGGCCGATGCGGCAACTGGTTTCCGTCGCCCCGTGGACACTGCGCGCATAAGCGACACCCTCGCGCACCAGATGCTCGATCTCGTTGAGGTCGTTGCCCAGTTTGTCTTTCTCAACCGAGTCGTCCATGAACTCCGCGCGCAGCTTCATGCGCGTGATGGGCGTCTGCAAGTCGTGGGAAATCGCCGCGAGCAACTGCATGCGCTCTTTCAGGTAAGCGGCAATGCGCGCCTGCATGCTGTTGAAGGCGCGGGCGGCGTAGGCCACTTCCCGTGGACCGGTTTCATCCAACGGCACGGGATGGGCGTTCGGGTCGAGGTTCTCGACCGCCTCGGCCAGGCGACTGAGCGGGCGTATGGCGATGCGCACGGCCAGCCAGGTGCAGCCGATCATCAACAGCAACTGACCAAACAGGACAAAGGGCAACCAGGGCGACAACGGCCTGACCGAGGGACGTACATCGATGGTCACCGGGCTGCCATCAGCCAGTCGCACCTGGGCTTGGAAATGCTGGCGTGGCCCCGGGATCTCGACAAAGGTCAGGTCATAATTGCTGCCCAGCGAGACTTGCAGAGATTGCGCCGCCGTCGCCGCGAGATCGTTGGAGGTGAGCGGAATGCCGGGGTCGTGTTCCCGCAGCAAATAATCATAGTTGCGACGCTGCAGGCGTTTGGTCCATGCCAGGCGCTCGTCGGCGGGCAGGCGGTCGAGGATGGCGATGGAGGTCGCCGTGTCGTGCTCGAAGTTGCCCAACATCGCCGTCTTGGTGCTTTCGTAGCGTTCATAGTACTGGGCTGCGAAGGTCAGGGCCTGGGCGAGTATCAAGCCGACCAGGAACACCAGCCACAGCCGCGAGGCCAGCGTGCGAGGCCATTGCAACGCGAGTTTCATGCCTGCTCCTCAAGCATTTCCACCGCAAAGGTAAAGACGTAGCCTTCGTTGCGCACCGTCTTCAAGTAGAGCGGTTCGCGTGCGTCATCCAGCAAGCGCTGACGCACGCGGCTGACCAGCAGATCAATGGAACGGTCGAAGATGTCCGCGTCACGGCCCTGCGTCAGATTGAGCAACTGGTCGCGGCTCAGCACTCGCTGAGGATGATCGAGAAAGACCCGCAGCAGCCTGTACTCGGCGCCGCTCAGCGAGACCAGGGTGTCGTCTTCATCGAGCAAATGACGGGCAGTGGTGTCGAGACGCCAGCGGCCGAACTTGAGCATGCGGCCGCTTTCGCTGACGACAAAGTTGGGCGGCAGCATGCGGGTGCGCCGCAGCACCGCGTTGATGCGCGCCAGCAGCTCCCGGGCCGCGAAGGGTTTGGCCAGATAATCGTCGGCGCCCATCTCCAGGCCAATGATGCGGTCGGTCTCGTCGCTGCGAGCCGTCAGCATCAGCACCGGCGTCGCCTTATGCTTGCCGGCGCGCAGCTCGCGGCACAACAGCAGCCCGTCATCCCCGGGCATCATGATGTCGAGCACGATCAAGTCCACCTGATTGGCTTCGAGAAAGGCCCGCATCTGACGACCATCCGCCACCACGGTGGTGCGCAGGCCATTCTTGATCAGGTAATTGCCGACCAGCTCCCTGATTTCCCGATCATCATCCACGATCAAAACGTGATCGACATGTTCCATGCCCTGCTCTCCAAAATGCGCGCATTTGTTGCGCAGTGTGACGATGCCCTGTTGCCGGTTGGCGACGCACCGTGCGTTCAGCTTATCCAGCCTTGAATCAAGCCAGAGCGAAGCGAAAACAGTGGCGATTGTATCGATCTGTATCGCAATTCACCTCAGATACGTACGCATCCAACCACGGCGTTTTTCGACATAGCCGAGATACCTCATGGGCTTTTAATGAGCGCCATCCAACTCATTGAAGGGAAACAACCATGAACCTGAAAACCATCGCCACGGCTTGCCTGATCACTGCCCTGAGCGCCGGCGCATTACCCGCCTTGGCCCAGGGCAAAGCAGCGAGCGAAAGCTATTCCTACGGCACTCACCTGGACATCGACAAAGTGATCTCGCTGACGGAAGACGGCGGCCAGACTTGCGGGTTGGTGAATGCGCAGATCACTTACCTTGATTCAATGGGTGAGCAGAAAGCGCTGACGTATCTCAAACACGGGGCCAGTTGTAACAATGAAGGCAGCTGAGGGGTGCCGCAGGGGTGAGTTCGATTTCCCTGGCCGCGATAGATCCCTTGTGGGAGCGGGCTTGCTCGCGAATACGGTGAGTCAGCTTGCATCAATGTTGAATGTACCAACGCCTTCGCGAGCAAGCCCGCTCCCACACTTTTCGGTGGTGTTCATAAATACTGTGCACAACACAAAACCCTGTGGGAGTGAGCCTGCTCGCGAAGAAAACGACTCGGCCCCAGCACAGAACACCCCACCAAAATCGCCAAAAATCCTCTCTCCTACAGCCCTCCCCTACACCGCCCATCAAACTACGCATCCTTGCGCCTTTGCCTACAACTACGCCAGAATCCGCCCGCTTGTGCGCCTTGTCCCGGGGCTCTATTGTCTTCCTGCCACTGCCCATCAGTGGTCGGGTTTAGTAGCCCGGTTCACATCTCGGTTGTACAAGCTCTATCAGTCAGGTATCTGCCTGTTCTTGATGGTGGCTGTGTGCATGGCGCCCTCGGGCGCGCCGGGTTTGATGTGATCACCGGTCTACTAACTTGCGCACAGCCGCCACCCTCCGTTTAGTAGCGAAATGGTGCGGCCTCTATGAGGATCACATCAATGTTCAAAATACCCCGAATCCGCCAGAAGCAGATTCCACTTCAAAATCCGCAAAATCCAAAGCCAAGCAGCAAGACGAAATCACCCAACGGGTGCTCGACCACTACTTGCTACCGAAACCGGATAAACCCAAAGACGACCCCAAACCGGGGCAGCTATTCACCGTCGTGAAAGGCCTCGATAACGAATGTTTGCTTGCCAACCTCACTGAGACGTTGGCTTCGGCTGATGCAATGGTGAGTGATTTGGCGTTTGATTTGGATGGGGCGAGGCGTCATGTGGCGCTGGGGATTCAGCAGTTGATTGAGCTGAGTTCGTTGTTGGCGAATCGGGTGTTGGATAATGTGGAGCCGGGGCGGTAAGTAAAGGTTTGCCAATGGAAAAACCCGGCGTTCTGCGCCGGGTTTCTTTTTGCCTCCGTCCTCCTAGAGTGGCCGAAAACGGCCAAAAAGCAGTCAGCCGAAAATGTCCACGAAACCATGGGCGACTCATCACAATTTTGAACGTCATCAAGATCGCCTAAGCACTAGATATAAAGCCTTCAGCCCTACTAGAAATAGCAGAGCTATAGGTCTCACAAACTTCTCTTATAAACTAATCAATTATACAAACGAAATGGCAGGTCTTCTGCGACGGCTTGCCCCGGAGTGCAGAGCCACTGCCACACTTGTTGTTGTGTTAGGCTTCCCTCGCACAATCGCAATAGAGCCTCACCCAAATCCCCGCTTTCAACTACGCTTAACCGGCCACAGGATGCAATTTGTTGTGGCACACTCGGATCTACTCCAGGATGGCAAAGAGTCACGCAAAAACAATCTCTATAGCCATGAATTTCAGAGGCAGCTAAAACCTCTACCGCTTTATTATAATCAACAAGCTTATCGCCTTCTTTCGATTTTAGCTCGACCACAATCGAGGACGAATCGAAGAATTTGACTAGATAGTCGGGCGCGCCAGTTTTAGTCTTGTCATCTAACTTCTCAAACGCTACACCTAGCTGTACAAGCACCTGCTCGAACGCCACTTCAAACGCATCACCTTTTGCCTCATAGTAGTTCTCAATTAGAACCTTACTATCGCATCTGCTAGCTCGTTTTAGATGCCTAACGGACATTCTCTTCCGCTGGTCAACTTTCCAATCTCGACAAGCATCTCGTACCCAATTTGCTTTAGCTTGCGCATTAGGCTTAGATTTTACAAAAGCTAAAAGTCTTGCTGAATTAGCCTCAGGACTGCCAAGCATAAGCAATTGTGGCGTTGTGATTCCATGCTGCTTCAAGAGCAACATTTCGTGCCTATATAGCTTCAAAGCACTACCCGCCGCAGATACCCCTGTCATCCAGAGAATATCGTCTGGCAATCCCTCTTGGACTCTGTATGCTAATCTTCGAATGTAGCGCGTCAGCTTAGATATAGCGCGTAGCAAAGTATCATCCACTCTTAATAGTGGCGGACGAAGAACTGGCGGCACGCGCTTATCGGCTGCGGACATAGCTATCCCAGCTAAGCCCTGTAAGACCCAGGATAGGTTTCTGTTCATTTCTTTGACAGCGCCAGCACTCAGAGATTTAACTTCACGCTCAATTGCCCTGATCTCAACACCGCTGGTCCACTTCTGGCACAACCATGCCGCATTAGTAGGTACTGGATCAACTTGCCAAATTGATTCCATTAGGTCATCTGCAAGGTGCTGCGCATCATAAATAGGATCTTTCAACTGATAAGGCAGGAACCGAGTAGGTTTAACTCCATTTCTCGGGCGAAACTCAGGGCTGGATAAGCATGCGGAAAAGATAAGCAGTTCTAGCCTGGACTTGAGATCCGCCGATTCAAGATGCCCAATTAGTTCTGCCAAATAGATTGACTTCCTAGACAGAAAGTTGATTAAAAACACCCCAGTTTCTGGTAGCAAACCACTGAACCCGACCGCTCGCCCCACTGGCGTAGGACTCAGGTTCCCGCCAGATGTTTCAACGACGAAGCCAGCATCAATTAACCCGGCCAGAGCAACGCCGACTTTAATCGGCCACGTCTTAAATGCAGTTAAGTTGTTGTCTTCTTCCCTTAACGCACTGAACGTTGTGCAAACAAGCTCTTCAAGCTCGGCTCTGTTGTTGCATAACCCTGAAGATACCAGTTGCAGTGAAAGCTGACCAAACCTAGCAGGCACAATTCGTGCTTTGATTTCAGGAAGTTGCTCTATTGATAGATAACTTGTAGCCAATGCGCGTTGCGGCCCGGTACCAAAATATATTACACGCCCTTCTGCATGTTCAAATCCCATACGCCCGACCCGCCCGGACATGTTGTGAAACTCTGCGCTATCTATTGCGACATACTGCCTTTGCTGGCCGTCCCAACGTTCCCAATTAGCAAATACTGCTGCCCCTAGGGGGAAATTCACACCTGCTGCTAAAGTACTTGTAGCAAATACAACATCCAGCTTATTTTCTGACAAATAACGCTCTACCACTCCTCGCTCTTCGTCAGTTAGGTCCGCGTTATGACTCGCAACTCGGAGGTCTAGTATCTTCGCCAACATAGTGTTAGCTGAAGTTTCAGGCAAGGTATCAAATTCTAACGATAGCTGTCCTTGAGTACCCTTGTGGTACGAAGCTACAAAAGCCTCAGCAAGATCATAAGTATCTTGCTTTTTCATGCAAAAAACTATGATTGGAAGCGGTGGATTATCTTGTTTAAGCAGATATGTTAAAGCTGAAATCGTTTCCGCCTTAACTCCAGCAGGCAGTCGCTTGTCCGATTCCATCACATCAGGTTTCGCACTGCTTACTGAATAAATCTGATCGCCAATCCAGCATTCATACCGTAAATGTTTCTCGCGCTTTTGCTCGAAAATAAGCTGAACCCGCAGCCAGTTCGCTAAGTCTTGGGCATCCTTGCTTTTTAAAACTGCTGACAATCCTACAAACTGTTTCCAACCCGCGTTCCGCATAAGTGTCAAAAGGACTTCAACATTTTGCCCGCGATTTTCGTCTCCCATCAGCTGAATTTCATCGCATACGACAATCGTATTTTGCATACTTTTCGGCACTCCAGATGCCGACAGTAGCGCTAAATATTTTTCATATGTAGCAATTACCAAAGGAGCACTTAGAGGAGCCGCAGAATACTGTCCCGTGGCATCTTCGACGTAGTCCCCCGTGGCAATGACCATGGATGCACCATCGCTTTCCAAATATCTGTCCAACAACGACGTTTTGAAGTCTTCAAATTTCTGCTTGGCTAGTGCGCGATGAGTCACCAAATAAACTGTTTTATTCCCAGCGAGCAATCCTTCAGCAATAGCCCAGAGCCCAATCTGAGTCTTTCCCGTGGAGGTAGGGGAAACCACCAGCATGTTTTGCCCACGCGCCACGCCAGACTCCAACGCGAGGTACTGAACATCAGTGAGGGAAATCGCCCCCTCGGATCGATAGACCAACCCATCGGCCACAGATTCGGACAGACCGTGTTCTACTGGAAAGGTATCCCTCATGCCTAGCAACTCCTGTAATGCGTTTGGGTGCAAGCGTCCAGAGCAATCTGGGCGCCGAGTGTCCGAATCCGGCAGAAGCATACGTAGCATTAAATGGCCATGTTGGCCATCCTGCTAAGCGTCAGAGCGGCAATTGGGAAAAGCAGGGCAGTGAAATGCATAGCCGTAAAATCTGTAACTACATAATTTTTAATAGAATTACACATGGATCATGTAGTGGATTCGCATTGCCCGGCCCCCACTTTGAATCGCCCCTAGTTTCTCAGATACCGAATCACTGGTTCTGGCCGATTCTGTTGAAAAAGTCGGTTTTTCCAGGCTGCCCGCGTATTGACTGGTGAAAACGCCTTTCTTGCGCGTAACTACGTGAAATCTGAGCCCGTAACCTTCTGCTCAAATAAAGATTTCAATCTCAGCGCGCGTACTTTTCTGCTATGGAAACGGTGGTGGGCTTGTCAACACAATCGGCCGAAAGCAGACATCTATGAAGACGATAGTTTCCGGTATATCAGACAAACCGCGTTGGGTGTTTAGGTCTGCTGCGCAGCCCAGCGGGGATAAATCCCCTCGCCACAGGGGTTTTGTGTGTTGGCTGTTTGGCGGGCGGGTAATGAGAACGCAGTGGGCTTTTTTGTGAGTGCTTCGCACTCAAGCGGGAGCAAGCTCCCTCGCCACAAAAGCAGTTTTGTGTGAACTCAGGAGTGGCGATCCAGTTTCTTGAGGAACACGGTCATTTCTTTTTCAGCCTGCTTGTCACCATGGGCGCGGGCGGCTTCCAGGCCTTGTTCCCAGGCTTGGCGGGCTGCGGCGGCGTCGCCTTGGCCTTGGTGGGCCTTGCCTAGCAGCTTCCAGGCTGCTGAATACTTGGGGTCGAATTCGACGCAGCGTTGGAGGTGTTCGGCGGCGCGGGGGAATTCGCCTAGGTCTAGGTAGCCTTTGCCGAGGCCGAAGCGCAGGGGGGAAACGGGACAGACCACGATTATGAGACAGACCGATTACAGGTGAGCCCAATCGTGGTCTGTCCCCGGCTTCCTCTCTGCCCACTAAAATAAACCTGTCCCCTTTTCCCAGAGAGCTGCAAGTGAAAAAGCAAGTCAAGAAGAAGCCGCATTCCCCCGCAAAAATATGGAATGACGTCCAGAGAAAGGTGTTACGCCACGAGCTAGGACACTGGTTGGTGGCCCGAAAACTGGGCTTCGATACTGGTGACATCACCATAAAGATCAGACAGCAGAGCCAAGCTCATCCTCCTGTGCAAGAAGGCGACTCCTGGATCAACCCAGCCCCAGTCATCAAAAACATCGACGACCTTACGCTCTATCTTGAGGATCGGATTTCTGTTCTATACGCAGGATTAGCAGCACAGACGCATGGGCTTGAGCTTGACTCTGTGGAGCTTGGCAGGGTCCAAGAGCAGGATGCCGCAACAGACCTACGAATTATCAGGGAGTTAGTCCCTGTTCTGAGGGGAACACTGCATGGGCCAAGAGTTGATCAAGGAACATTTTCGGATCAGTGCTTAGAAGCTTTGGACCCGATCTGGGAAAAAACTAAAGATCTAATCGCAACGCTGTATCCAAAACTGGACTGGATGGCAGATCAGATGGGGCAGAAGGTGATCAGTTCAAACAAAACTTACGTGTTCACACTGCGCGATCTAGAGGCACTCGAACAGAACTACCCTGAATAGCGAATGAGCGGACACATTTATTTTCCGCAGATTTGCCCCTTCAATAGCACTCGCAATGGGTGCTTACTCCTGCTTCTCCACCTGCTGCGGGCCAAGCCAGAACCTGACCACCGCACCTTCAAGCCACGTATCCTCGCGCCTTTGCCTACAACTGCATCAGAATCCGCCGGCTTTGCAGCCGGGCCCTCGGGCTCTATCGTTTCCTTCCACTGGCCGAGCCGGTATCGATGACGCTCAGGCACGCTAGGAACCCTTGAAAGTCATTGGCCCGGGAAGTGGGAGGAGGTCCACTCTCTTATCCGTGAAGGATGCTAACGTGGCCTAGCTCGGGCAAAGAAGCGCTGCTATCCACTCTCGTACACAGCCCATCTGCGACCTTAATACCTGTAGCAAAAAAAGGAGAACTACATCGCCATGGAAATCCAGGAAATCAAGCAACGTCTGGCCCGCCCCGCCGTGAAGCTCATTGCCGGCGGCTTTCGTCCTGCTTGGCACCGATGAAGAAAGCTGGCTGGGCAATGTCTTCCTGTTTCGACCGGATGACGAGGTGCCCACTAATCAGGCGGGGCAACAGTTGCTCCCCTATGCGCAGTTTTACCTGCCCGCCCTGCCCATCAAGAGCCCTCTGCTAGCAGGGGTTCGTGTGCTGACGGTGTTCATTTCAAACCCGTTCCCCGAGCACTTTGAGCCGATGGGAAATAATTGGGTCATCCGCGAGTATGGGCCGGATGATGTGTTGGTACGCAAGTCTCTGTCGGTGGCAGATTCATTCCTCAAACCTTTCCCACTGACAGCGCAAGCGGTGCCGGAGGACTTTCCTCTGTGGGATGGCGGTGGTGTCCCGGAAGACCTTGAGCAAGCAATCCTCACGCTGGAACGCGCGGGCAAGATCCAGAGCTATTACGACTTGGTCACCCACACCTATGAACACAAGATCGGCGGTTACCCCTCGTTCTGCCAGTCGGGTGTTGATCCGGGTGAAGGCTTCGAGTTTGTGTTCCAGATCTCATCGGACTCGAAGATCAATCTGAACGTGGTCGACAGTGGGAGCCTGATGTTCTGGAAGCACAACAAAACTGGGGAGTGGGCGCTTTATTACGACTTTTACTAGGAGTCGGGGGGCAGATTCATTTTCAGGTTCAATCAGCCCCTTTCTTCCCTACACCAACCTCCTCAAACCGCCGCCGCTTCATGAACAATCCCATCCCTATCGCCACGGCAAAAACCGACAGCAACCCCAGATCAAACCCCAACACGCGGGTCTGACCGGCCAAAACGCAGCCAACCGCACCCGCGGCCACCAACACCACGCCTAGCCACTTGCGTAGCAGATACGGCTTGAGAAACCGATCGAGCAGAAAGGACAGCGTCAGGGCAATGAGCATTTGGGTAATTTCGGACATGTGTATTTCCAGTCAGGTCTTGGTGATCAGTATCGAGAGGTGCGTTGCGGGCCGATGCTGGAGCAGTGAATGTTTGTCCGTTAAGCAGCCAGACAGACCGCGCTGGCTGTTTGGGGCTGCTGCGCAGCCCAGCGGGGATAAATCCCCTCACCACAGGGTTTTGTGTGTTGGCTGGTTGGCGGGCTGGTGTTGAGAATGGGGTGGGCTTTTTTGTGAGTGCTGCGCACTCAAGCGGGAGCAAGCTCCCTCGCCACAAAAGCGGTTTTGTGTGAAGTCAGGGATGGCGATCCAGCTTCTTGAGGAACACAGCCATTTCTTTTTCAGCCTGTTTGTCGCCATGTGCGCGGGCGGCTTCCAGGCCTTGTTCCCAGGCTTGGCGGGCTGCGGCGGCGTTGCCTTGGCCTTGGTGGGCCTTGCCCAGTAGTTTCCAGGCTGCGGAATATTTGGGGTCGAATTCGACGCAGCGTTGGAGGTGTTCGGCGGCGCGGGGGAATTCGCCTAGGTCTAGGTAGCCTTTGCCGAGGCCGAAGCGGAGGAGGGAGTTGTCCATGCCCTTGGCGAGCATTTTTTCCAGGGAATCGAGCATTTGAAGACTCCTATAAATCCGTGGCGGGGACCTTGCTCCTGCTTGGCCGCGTAGCGGTTGCAGGGTTGGGCCTGCTTCGCAGGCCAGCGGGAGCAAGCTCCCTCGCCACGGGGATTGTTTTGTCAGGAGGAGCTCATCCACCGAGTAGGTTTTGTTAGAAGAAACTCAACCCCACATGAAACAGCTTCTCGACATCGCGAATGTGCTTCTTGTCCACCAGGAACAGGATCACATGGTCGCCGGTCTGGATCACGGTGTCGTCGTGGGCGATGAGGACTTCTTCGTCGCGGATGATCGCGCCGATGGTGGTGCCGGGCGGTAGGCCGATGTCGCGGATGGCTTTGCCGATGACTTTGCTGGACTTGGCGTCGCCGTGGGCGATGGCTTCGATGGCTTCGGCCGCGCCGCGGCGCAGGGAGTGGACGCTGACGATGTCGCCGCGGCGTACGTGGGCGAGCAAGGTGCCGATGGTTGCCAGTTGCGGGCTGATGGCGATGTCGATGTCGCCGCCCTGGATGAGGTCGACGTAGGCCGGGTTGTTGATGATGGTCATGACCTTTTTCGCGCCCAGGCGCTTGGCCAGTAGCGAGGACATGATGTTGGCTTCGTCGTCGTTGGTCAGGGCCAGGAAGATGTCGGCATCGGCGATGTTTTCTTCCAGCAGCAGGTCGCGGTCGGAGGCGCTGCCTTGCAGCACCACGGTGCTGTCGAGGGTGTCGGAGAGATAGCGGCAGCGTGCCGGGTTCATCTCGATGATCTTGACCTGATAGCGGCTTTCGATGGCTTCGGCCAGGCGTTCGCCGATCTGGCCGCCGCCGGCGATGACGATGCGCTTGTAGTTCTCGTCGAGGCGGCGCATTTCGCTCATGACCGCGCGAATGTTCGCCTTGGCGGCGATGAAGAAGACTTCGTCGTCGGCTTCGATCACCGTGTCACCCTGGGGCAGGATCGGCCGGTCGCGGCGGAAAATCGCGGCGACGCGGGTCTCGACATTGGGCATGTGTTCGCGCAATTGGCGCAGTTGCTGGCCCACCAATGGGCCGCCGTAGTAGGCCTTGACCGCCACCAGTTGCGCCTTGCTCTCGGCAAAGTCGATCACCTGCAGGGCGCCGGGGTGCTCGATCAGGCGCTTGATGTAGTTGGTCACCACCTGCTCGGGGCTGATCAGTACGTCCACCGGGATCGCTTCGTTGTCGAAGAGGTCGGCGCGGGTCAGGTAGGCGGCTTCGCGCACCCGGGCGATCTTGGTCGGGGTGTGGAACAACGTGTGGGCGACCTGGCAGGCGACCATGTTGGTTTCGTCGCTGTTGGTCACGGCCACGAGCATGTCGGCGTCGTCGGCGCCGGCCTGGCGCAGCACGGTGGGCAACGAGCCGCGACCTTGCACGGTGCGGATGTCGAGACGGTCGCCGAGGTCGCGCAGGCGTTCGCCGTCGGTGTCGACCACGGTGATGTCGTTGGCCTCGCTGGCCAGGTGTTCCGCCAGCGAACCGCCAACCTGCCCTGCACCCAGGATGATGATTTTCATCCATTCACTCCTATCGAATCGGTTTTAACCGCGTGCGGCGGCGATTTTGATCAGCTTGGCGTAATAGAACCCGTCGTGCCCGCCTTCCTGGGCCAGCAACTGCCGACCATGGGGCTGCTTGAGGCCGGCCTGGGTGGCGATGTCCAGCTCCCGGGCGCCCGGCGTGCGGGCGAGGAAGGCTTCGATCACTTCGGTGTTTTCGGTCGGCAAGGTCGAGCAGGTGGCGTAGAGCAGCATGCCGCCGACGTCAAGGGTCGACCACATGGCGTCGAGCAGTTCGCCTTGCAACACGGCCAGTGCGGCGATGTCGTCCGGCTGGCGGGTGAGCTTGATGTCTGGATGGCGACGGATCACGCCGGTGGCCGAGCATGGCGCGTCGAGGAGGATGCGCTGGAACGGTTTGCCGTCCCACCAGACGGTCGTGTCGCGGCCATCGGCGGCGATCAGTTGGGCTTCAAGGCCCAGGCGTTCGAGGTTTTCCTTTACCCGCACCAGGCGCTTGGCTTCCAGGTCCACGGCTACGACGCCGGCCAGTTTCGGCTCGGCCTCGAGGATGTGACAGGTCTTGCCCCCCGGTGCGCAGCAGGCGTCCAACACCCGTTGGCCCGGCGCCAGCTCCAGCAGGTCGGTGGCCAGTTGGGCGGCTTCGTCCTGGACACTGATCCAGCCTTCGGCAAAGCCCGGCAATGCGCGCACATCGCCTGGGGTTTCGAGCACGATGCCGTCGCGGCTGTACTGGCACGGGATGGCCGGGATGCCCGCCTCGCCCAGCAACGCCAGGTAGACATCGCGGGTATGGTGGCGACGGTTGACCCGCAGGATCATCGGCGGATGGGCGTTGTTGGCGGCGCAGATGGCTTCCCACTGCTCGGGCCAGAAAGCCTTGAGGGATTTCTGCAACCAGCGCGGATGCGCCGTGCGCACCACCGGGTCGTGTTCCAGTTCGGCCAGCAGGGTTTCGCTTTCCCGCTGGGCGCGGCGCAGCACGGCGTTGAGCAGGGCCTTGGCCCACGGTTTTTTCAGCTTGTCGGCGCAGCCCACGGTTTCGCCGATGGCGGCGTGGGCCGGGACGCGGGTGTAGAGCAGTTGATAGAGGCCCACCAGCAGCAGCGCTTCGACGTCAGCATCGGCGGCCTTGAACGGCTTCTGCAACAGCTTCGCCGCGAGGGCCGAGAGGCGCGGCTGCCAACGGGCAGTGCCGAACGCCAGGTCCTGGGTGAAGCCGCGATCGCGGTCTTCCACCTTGTCCAGTTGGGTCGGCAGGGAGCTGTTCAGCGAGGCTTTGCCGCTGAGGACGGCGGCAAGTGCCTTGGCGGCGGCCAGACGCGGGTTCATGAGGCGTCCGCCGCTTGGCCGAGGACGGTGCCGACGGCGAATTTCTCACGACGGCTGTTGAACAGGTCGCTGAAGTTCAGTGCCTTGCCGCCGGGCAGTTGCAGGCGCGTCAGGCACAGGGCCTGCTCGCCGCAGGCAACGACGAGGCCGTCCTTGCTGGCGCTGAGGATTTCTCCTGGTGCGCCCTTCCCTTCGGCCAAGTTGGCGGCCAAGACTTTCAGGGCTTCGCCGTTCAAGGTGCTGTGGCAGATCGGCCAAGGGTTGAAGGCGCGCACCAGGCGCTCCAGCTCAACGGCCGGGCGGCTCCAGTCGATGCGGGCTTCGTCCTTGTTCAGTTTGTGCGCGTAGGTGGCGAGGCTGTCGTCCTGCACTTCGCCTTCCAGCGTGCCGGCGGCCAGGCCGGCGATGGCCTGGACAACCGCTGGCGGGCCGATCAGCGCGAGGCGATCGTGCAGGCTGCCGCCAGTGTCTTCGGCGCTGATAGGGGTGCTGGCCTTGAGCAGCATCGGCCCGGTGTCCAGGCCGGCTTCCATGCGCATCACGGTCACGCCACTCTCTGCATCGCCCGCTTCCACGGCACGCTGGATCGGCGCGGCACCGCGCCAGCGCGGCAACAACGAGGCGTGGCTGTTGATGCAACCCAGGCGCGGAATATCGAGCACCACTTGCGGCAGGATCAGGCCGTAGGCGACCACCACCATCAAGTCCGGCTTCAGTGCTGCCAGTTCCGCTTGGGCCTGGGCATCGCGCAGGGTCGGCGGTTGCAGGACTGGCAGGCCGTTTTCCAGGGCCAATTGCTTGACCGGGCTGGGCATCAGTTTCTGTCCGCGACCGGCAGGACGGTCCGGCTGGGTGTAGACCGCGACGATTTCATGGGGGCTGGCCAGCAAGGCCTTGAGGTGTTCGGCGGCAAACTCGGGAGTGCCGGCAAAGACGATGCGCAGTGGCTCAGTCATGGAAAACTCTCAATTACAAAGCAGTCGCAAAAAGAAAAAGGCTTGCCGCGGCAAGCCTTTGAAGAAGGGCATCAAGCGTTCTGGCGATGGATCTTTTCCAGTTTTTTCTTGATCCGGTCACGCTTGAGATTAGACAGGTAATCAACGAACAACTTGCCGTTGAGGTGGTCGCATTCGTGCTGGATGCACACCGCCAGCAGGCCTTCGGCGATCAGCTCGTAGGGCTGGCCGTCACGGTCCAGGGCCTTGATCTTGACCTTCTGCGGACGGTCGACGTTCTCGTAGAAACCCGGCACCGAAAGGCAGCCTTCCTGGTACTGGTCCATCTCGTCGGTCAGGGTTTCGAACTCGGGGTTGATGAACACCCGCGGCTCGCTGCGGTCTTCGGAGAGGTCCATGACGACGATACGCTTGTGCACGTTGACCTGGGTCGCGGCGAGGCCGATGCCTGGGGCCTCATACATTGTTTCAAACATGTCATCGACCAACTGACGCACTTCGTCGTCCACTACGGCCACCGGTTTGGCGATAGTGCGCAGGCGCGGGTCCGGAAATTCGAGAATGTTCAAAATGGCCATAAGCTTGATAAATGCACGTGTGAGGTAAAGTCGGGTGGCTGGCCTGGCGTGTCTTGGGATGCAGGCTACCGTTGTAAAACGTTGCTCTTTTGCAGAACAGCTCCGCAAGGTAGCGAGCCACGGGGGCTCTGGCGTTTTACGCGAACGCACATAATAAAGGGATTCACCGCATGAGGAAATCACTACTCGCCCTGCTGCTCTTGGCCTCGGCCGGTATCGCGCACGGGCAAGTGCAACTTCGGGAAGGTTTTCCACAGCAATACACCGTGGTCCAGGGGGACACGCTGTGGGACATTTCCGGCAAATACCTGCGCGAGCCGTGGAAATGGCCCGAACTCTGGCAGGCCAATCCGCAAGTGGAAAACCCGAACCTGATCTACCCCGGCGACACCCTGTCACTGGTCTACGTCAACGGCCAGCCACGGCTGACCCTTGATCGCGGCGCCTCCCGCGGCACCATCAAGCTGTCGCCGCGCATTCGCAGCTCGCCCGTGGCCGATGCCATTCCGAGCATTCCGCTGCAAGCCATCAACAGCTTCCTGCTGAGCAACCGCATCGTCGACACGGCGGAAGATTTCAACAAGGCGCCCTATATCGTGGCTGGCGACGCCGAGCGCGTGCTCAGCGGCACCGGCGATCGGATTTTCGCTCGTGGCGCCTTCGATGCGAGCCAGTCGGCCTACGGCATCTTCCGCCAGGGCAAGGTCTACACCGACCCGCAGACCAAGGAATTCCTCGGTATCAACGCCGATGACATCGGCAGCGGCGAAATCGTTGCTACCGAAGGCGACGTGACCACCCTGGCCCTGCAACGCACCACGCAAGAGGTGCGCCTCGGCGATCGCCTGTTCAGCGGCGAGGAACGCTCGATCAATTCGACGTTTATGCCCAGCGCGCCAAAGTCGGACATCCAGGGGCTGATCCTCGATGTTCCCCGTGGCGTAACGCAGATCGGCGCGTTGGACGTGGTCACCCTGAACAAGGGGCGGCGCGACGGGTTGGTGGAAGGCAACGTCCTGGCCGTGATGAAGACCGGCGAAACGGTGCGCGACCGGATCACTGGCGCACCGGTCAAGATCCCGGACGAACGCGCTGGCCTGCTGATGGTGTTCCGCACCTACGACAAACTCAGTTACGGCTTGGTGCTGTACGCCTCGCGTTCGCTCGCGGTGCTCGACAAGGTGCGCAATCCGTAACGGGTCTCACAAGTTACCAACAGAGTTATCCACAGCTTGTTCCCGTCCTAACGGGGCTATAACGATCAAGGATTGATCACATGCCATTGCCTGAATCTGCGTCGGTTCCGCCTGCGGAGCTGGAGGCCCGTCTGCGCTTGCATCGCTTGCCGGACTTGGGACCTAAACGTTTCATGACCCTGATGGAGGCCTTTGGCTCGGCCTCCAAAGCCATCAGCGCGCCGGCCAGCGCATGGCGGGCGCTGGGGTTGCCGGCCACGTGCGCCGAGGCCCGTCGCGTGCCGGAAATACGCGACGGCGCCGCCCACGCATTGGCTTGGCTAGACGGCCCGGCCCAGCATTTATTGATGTGGGACCAGCCTGAGTACCCTGCGCTGCTGGCACAGATCAGTGATCCGCCGCCGCTGCTGTTTGTCGCTGGCGACCCTTCGATTCTGGAAAAACCGCAGTTGGCGATGGTCGGCAGTCGTCGGGCATCGCGTCCCGGAATGGACACGGCGGCGGCGTTTTCCCGGAGCCTGGCCGGGGCCGGTTTTGTTATCACCAGTGGCCTGGCGTTGGGCATCGACGCCGCCGCGCATCAGGCCGCGCTGGATGTCGGTGGGCAAACCGTCGGGGTGCTGGGCACGGGCCTGGAAAATTTTTATCCACAGCGCAATCGCCGGTTGGCGGAGGCGATGATTGCCCAGGGCAGCGCGGTGGTCTCGGAGTTTCCGCTGGACGCAGCGCCCCACGCCAGCAACTTTCCGCGCCGCAACCGAATCATCAGTGGCTTGTCCCTCGGCGTGCTGGTGGTCGAGGCCAGTGTCGCCAGTGGTTCGCTGATCACCGCGCGGCTGGCGGCGGAACAGGGCCGCGAGGTCTACGCCATTCCGGGGTCGATCCATCATCCCGGTGCCCGGGGTTGCCATCAGTTGATCCGCGACGGCGCGGCGCTGGTGGAAACGGTCGAACACATCCTCGAAGCGTTGCGCGGTTGGCAGCGATTGCCCCTTGCCTCGGAACCGGTGCCGGTGACGCATCCGCTGCTGCGCCTGCTCCATGCCGCGCCGCAGACCAGTGAAGCGTTGGCCGATGCCAGCGGCTGGGGCTTGTCCAAGGTCCTGGCGGCGTTGACCGAGCTGGAAATGGACGGACGGGCGGCGTGCGAGCACGGACGCTGGTTTGCTCGCTAGGTTTTATGGGGAAGATCGGTAAACTGCGCACAGCCTTATTGCGTTGCGGAGAATCTTTTCATGGTCAACAGTTGGCGTGTGCAACAAGCCGCGCGAGAAATTCGCGCCGGGGCGGTCATTGCCTACCCAACCGAAGCGGTCTGGGGCCTGGGTTGCGACCCATGGAACGAAGAAGCGGTGGAGCGCCTGCTGGCGATCAAGTCCCGACTGCCTGACAAGGGATTGATCCTGGTGGCTGACAACATCCGCCAGTTCGACTTCCTGTTCGAGGATTTCCCCGAAACCTGGATGGACCGCATGGCCAGCACCTGGCCAGGGCCCAACACCTGGCTGGTACCGCACCAGGACCTGTTACCGGAATGGATCACCGGCGTGCACGACACCGTCGCGCTGCGGGTCAGCGATCACCCGATCGTGCGCGACCTGTGCTCGCTGGTCGGACCGCTGGTTTCCACCTCGGCCAACCCCCAAGGCCGGCCGGCAGCGCGCACGCGGATCCGCGTCGAGCAGTATTTCCGCGGGCAGATCGACCTGGTGCTGGGCGGCAACCTGGGTGGGCGCAAGAACCCGAGCGTGATTCGTGACCTGGCGACTGGCAAGGTAGTCCGGCCGGACTGACTTCTTGTAAGCACACCACCCCCTGTGGGAGCGAGCTTGCTCGCGATAGCGTCAGGTCAGCTGGCATTGATGTTGGCTGATACACCGCTATCGCGAGCAGGCTCGCTCCCACATTGGTTTTTGCAAAGATCTTCAGTTCAACTCAAGGCAGCAGAACCGTCGACCCCGTCGTCCGCCGCGCCGACAACTCGGTATGCGCCTTGGCCGCCTCAGCCAGCGGGAATCGCTGGTTGATGTCCACCGTGAGCTTGCCGCTGGCGATCATCCCGAACAGCTCATCAGCCATGCGCTGCAGGTTTTCGGCGTTGTTGGCGTAGGTCGCCAGGGTTGGGCGGGTGACGTACAGCGAGCCCTTGGCCGAAAGAATCCCCAGGTTCACGCCATCCACCGCGCCGGAGGCGTTGCCAAAGCTCACCACCAGGCCTCGCGGCGCCGTGCAATCCAGGGAGGTCAGCCAGGTGTCCTTGCCAACGCCGTCATACACCACCGGGACTTTTTTGCCGCCGGTCAATTCCAGCACGCGCTGCGGGACGTTTTCCTTGCTGTAGTCGATGACTTCCCAGGCGCCGTGGGATTTGGCGATGGCGGCTTTTTCCGCCGAGCTGACGGTGCCGATCACCTTCACGCCCAAGGCCTTGGCCCATTGGCACGCCAGGGAACCAACACCACCGGCGGCGGCGTGGAACAGGATGGTTTCGCCGCCCTTGAGCTCGTAGGTCTGGCGCAGCAGGTATTGCACGGTCAGGCCCTTGAGCATCACGCCGGCGGCCTGTTCGAAACTGATGGCTTCAGGCAAGTGAACCAGGTTGGCTTCGGGCAACACATGCACATCGCTGTAGGCCCCCAGCGGGCCACTGCCGTACGCCACCCGGTCGCCGACCTTGAACCGCGTAACGTCGGAGCCGACCGCCTCGACCACGCCCGCGCCCTCGGCGCCCAGGCTCGAAGGCAACGCCGGTGGCGGATAAAGACCACTGCGGTAATAGGTGTCGATGAAGTTCAGGCCGATCGCCTTGTTGCTGACGCGGACCTGTTGCGGACCGGGCTCGGCCGGCTGGTATTCCACGTACTCGAGCACTTCGGGTCCGCCATGGGCGCTGAACTGGATGCGTTTGGCCATCTTCACTTTCTCCTTATCGTGGGACTTTTACCAAGCCTGCTATCGGACTCCTAAGCTTGATCTTCGTCAACTGTGGTGAGGGCGGATGCGGTGGTATCCTGTGCGCCCATTTTGCCGGCGGCCTGTGTACGCCGCGCAGCGTAGCCCTGATCAAGGTGATGTCATGACTACTCGCACCGAGGCCGTGAAAGCCTATCTGCTGGACCTGCAAGACCGCATTTGCGCAGCCCTGGAAGCCGAGGACGGCGGCACTCGCTTCGTCGAGGACGCCTGGACCCGGCCCGCCGGCGGTGGCGGTCGCACGCGAGTGATCGAAAACGGCACGGTGATCGAAAAGGGCGGTGTCAACTTTTCCCACGTCTTCGGCAGCGGTCTCCCACCCTCGGCCAGCGCCCATCGGCCGGAATTGGCCGGACGCGGCTTTGAAGCCCTGGGCGTGTCGCTGGTGATCCACCCGCACAACCCCCACGTGCCGACATCCCACGCCAACGTGCGCTTTTTCATCGCCGAAAAAGAAGGCGAAGAGCCGGTCTGGTGGTTTGGCGGCGGCTTCGACCTGACGCCTTATTACGGCGTGGAAGAAGATTGCGTGCATTGGCACCGCATCGCCCAGCAAGCCTGCGAGCCATTCGGTCCGGAGGTCTATTCGCGCTACAAAGCCTGGTGCGACAGCTATTTCCACATCAAGCATCGCAACGAGCCCCGGGGCATCGGCGGTCTGTTTTTCGATGACCTGAACGAATGGGATTTCGATACCAGCTTCGCTTTCATGCGCGCCATCGGCGATGCCTACATCGATGCCTACCTGCCGATCGTGCAGCGCCGCAAGAACCACGAGTTCACGCCCAAGCAACGGGAATTCCAGGAGTTCCGCCGTGGCCGCTACGTGGAGTTCAACCTGGTCTATGACCGTGGCACGCTGTTCGGCCTGCAATCGGGCGGGCGTACCGAATCGATCCTGATGTCTTTGCCGCCCCAAGTGCGCTGGAGCTATGACTGGAAAGCCGAGCCGGGCAGCGACGAAGCGCGGTTGACCGACTATTTCCTGCAGGATCGCGATTGGCTGGCAACGGCCTGAACGGGGAAAAACCATGGACCGCTACGTTGTAATGGGCAACCCGATCGGCCACAGCAAGTCGCCGTTGATCCATCGCCTGTTTGCCGAACAGACCGGCCAGGCGTTGGCCTACAACACCTTGCTCGCGCCCCTGGAGGATTTCGCCGGTTGCGCCCGGGAATTTTTCCGCGAAGGACGTGGGGCGAATGTCACCGTGCCGTTCAAGGAAGACGCTTTTCGCCTGGCTGACCAACTGACCGAGCGGGCGCAACGCGCCGGGGCGGTCAACACCTTGAGCAAGCTGGCCGACGGCTGCCTCCTGGGCGACAACACCGATGGCGCCGGACTGGTGCGGGACCTGACGGTCAACGCCGGCTTCAGCCTCAAGGGCAAGCGCATCCTGTTACTGGGGGCTGGCGGCGCAGTGCGCGGTGCCTTGGAACCGCTGCTGGCCGAAGCGCCGGCGTCGGTGATCATCGCCAATCGAACGGTGGAAAAAGCCGAATTGCTGGCGGAGTTGTTCGCCGACCTGGGCCCGGTCTCGGCCAGTGGTTTCGATTGGCTGAAGGAGCCGGTGGACATGATCATCAACGCCACGTCCGCCAGCCTGTCAGGCGATGTACCGCCGATTGCCGGAAGTCTGATCGAGCCGGGCAAGACCTTTTGCTACGACATGATGTACGGCAAGGAGCCGACGTCGTTCTGCCGCTGGGCCCGTGAACACGGCGCGGCGGTGGCGATGGATGGCCTGGGCATGCTCGCCGAACAAGCCGGCGAAGCGTTCTTCCTCTGGCGCGGCGTACGCCCGGACACTGCGCCGGTCCTGGCCGAATTGCGCCGTCAGTTGGCACAGTAGGCTTTAGGCTGTTGTGGCGAGGGGATTTATCCCCGCTGGACTGCGAAGCAGTCCCCAGAAAGCGGGGCCGCTTCGCGCCCCAGCGGGGATAAATCCCCTCGCCACAGGTGTGTAAACCTCAGACCTATGCGCCATAAGCTCCTCCACTCTTCAACCCTCGAAGTGGATCGGACACTTCTCCGGTCCTTCCAACTTCAACAACTCCTCCACCACCTGCGGCCTCGCCCCACGCAAGGTCAGGCTGCGGCCCTGGCTGCGCAACCGCCGGGCTTCCTGGTGGAGCATTTCCACGCCGGAATAATCGATGAAGTTGATCTGCTGGGCATCGATCACCACCCGCTGCGCCTGCATACGCTGCAAACGCACCTGCAAATAATGACTGGCGCCGAAAAAGATCGAGCCACCCACCCGCAGGACGTCCGCCTCGCCTTCGCGACTATGGTGCACGCGCGGCTGCGAGGTGCGCTTGAGGTAGAAAAACAGCGAAGCGAGTACGCCGGCATAGATGGCGGTTTGCAGTTCCAGCAGCAGCGTGGCCAGGCAGGTCAGGCCCATGACCAGGAATTCGGAGCGGCTTACCCGGTGTAGCGCACGGATGCCCCGGTGGTCCACCAGGCCCCAGGCAATCAGCAAGATGCTACCGGCCATGGCGGGAATCGGAATGTGCGCGATAAGTTTCGCGCCGGCCACGGCAAACAGTGCCACCCACAGCGCCGAGAACACCCCGGCCAGGGGCGAGCAGGCGCCAGCCTCATAACTGAGACCGGAACGGGTGAAGGAACCGGCTGATAATGACCCGGCGAAAAATCCTCCAACGATATTGGAAAGGCCTTGCGCCCTGACTTCCTGATTCGCATCGAGCAATTGCCCCGAGCGGACCGACAACGAGCGAGCGATGGACAGGCTGGTTACCAGCCCGAGCATGCCCACCGCCACGGCACCGGGCAGCAGACGCAAGATCAGCTCCAGGTCCAGTGGCAACGGCGTGAACGGTGGCAGGCGCCCGGTAAAGGCGCTGACCAACGCCACATGCCCGAACATCGCCGGCCAGGCCCAGACCACCAGGCTGCTGATGACCAACGTTATCAACAGGCTCGGCCAGCGCGGTAGCAAGCGTTTGAGGACGATGCCCAGGACCAGCGTCCCTAAACCCAGCACCAGCGAAGGTTTATCCACAGCCCCGATGTGGCTGACCAACATGAGCAGGCTTTTCAACGCCGTGGCTTCGTTCGGCAGGTCCAGGCCTAGCAGATTCGGCAGTTGACCCAAGGCGATGACAACCGCCGCGCCCAGGGTGAAACCCAGCACCACCGAATGCGAGACGAAATTGACCAGCGCCCCGAACCGCAGCAACCCGAGCAGCCACTGGAAAATACCCGCCAGTACCGTCAGCAACAGGATCAGCGTGATGTAGTCCTGGGAAGCAGGCACGGCCAGGGGACTGACCGTAGCGTATAGGACGATGGAGATGGCCGCCGTAGGACCGCAGATCAAATGCCACGACGATCCCCACAGGCAGGCGATCAGCACTGGCACGATCGCCGCGTACAGCCCGTATTCGGGCGGCAATCCGGCAATCAGGGCGTAGGCGATGGACTGCGGCAGCGCCAGGATCGCGCCGCTGAGGCCGACCACCAGGTCGCGACCGACACTGGCGCGTGTCTGCCGTGGGAGCCAGCTCAAGAAGGGAAAGAGTGAATGGCGCGTGGGGATTGCCATGGGGCCTCAAGGATGGAGTTTGCGAACGAGGGTATCAGGACAAGGCTCCCTTTCTCCTGTGGCGAGGGGATTTATCCCCGCTGGGTTGCGAAGCGACCCCGGACAGTTAAACACCGTTGTCCTGACACACCGAGGCTAAACAGTGGGGTCGCTTCGCAACCCAACGGGGATAAATCCCCTCGCCACAAGAGCCGCTCGCCACACCATTATGCCTAGAGCTTGGCCTTCACCGCAGCCAACGCATCCTTGCCATCCACGGTCTTCACGCCGTCCAGCCATTTATCCAGCACCGCCGGGTTGGCCTTGATCCAGGCCTTGGCCGCTTCGGCATTGCTGACTTTCTTGTTCACTACCTCAGCCATGATGCTGTTTTCCATTTCCTGGGTGAAACTCAGGTTGGTCAGCAGCTTGCCAACGTTCGGGCAGGCCTGTGCATAACCTTTGCGCGTTAGCGTGTATACGCTGCCGGTGTCGCCGAAATACTTCTCGCCGCCCTTGAGGTAATGCATCTTCAGCTGCACGTTCATCGGGTGCGGGGTCCAGCCGAGGAAGGTCACGAACTTCTGTTTTTTCACTGCGCGGGAGACTTCCGCCAACATCGCCTGCTCGCTGGATTCCACCAGCTTCCAGTCACCCATACCGAAATCGTTGGTCTTGATGATTTCCTTCAGGGAGAGGTTGGCCGGGGCGCCGGAGCCGATGCCGTAGATCTTCTTATCGAACTTGTCGGCGAATTTGTTCAGGTCGGCAAAGTTATGCACACCCGCATCCCAGACATAATCCGGGACCGCCAGGGTGAATTCGGTGCCATCAAGGTTCTTGGCCAGTTGCGTGACATCGCCGTTGGCCACGAATTTGTCATAGAAGCCCTGCTGCGCCGGCATCCAGTTACCCAGGAACACATCGACCTGGCCGTCTTTCAGGCCGCCAAACGTGATCGGCACTGCAAGCGTATCGACCTTGGGCTTGTAACCCATGCCTTCCAGCAGGAAACCGGTGATGGCGTTGGTCGCGGCGATGTCGCTCCAGCCCGGGTCAGCCATCTTGACCGTATCGCAGCTTTGCTCGGCCCACGCCGAAACACTGCTCAACGCCAACAGCCCGGCGGCCAGTACTGTGGATAACTTTTGCATGTGCTTCCCCTTACGTTATTGGTTTATTGGCAGGGTTGTGGATAACGGGCCTTGCGCTCCAGATCGTCCAGGTCGATGTGGTTGCGCATGTATTGCTGGCTGGCGTCTACGAACGGCTGGTGATCCCAGCTCTTGAGCTTGCCCAAGGTCAGCGCATGGGCAACGAAACGGCGACGGCGCTGGCTGGCGAGCACTTGTTGATGGATCGTTGGAATGTCCCATTTCGCCCGCGCTTCGGCGAGAAAGTCGGCCATCAGGGATTGATGTCCGGGCGACTGGCTGAGGTTTTCCATTTCCTTGGGATCGTTGCGTACATCGAACAACAGACAAGGATCATCCTCGCTGTAGATAAATTTCCACGGACCGCGACGGATCATCATCAGCGGACTGATCGTGCCTTCGGCCATGTATTCGCCGAAGACCTCATCATGGCCGCCCTGCCCTTGCAGATGCGGCACCAGCGAACGACCGTCCAGCGGCAAACCTGGTTCAAGCGTACCGCCGGCCAGTTCCACCAGGGTCGGCAGCAAGTCGGCGGTGGACACCGCCGCGCCAACCCGGCCGCTGGCGAACTGCCCTGGGGCGCTGATCAACAACGGCACACGGGCGGCCATTTCGAACCAGTGCATTTTGTACCAGAGCCCCTTTTCGCCGAGCATATCTCCGTGATCGCCGGAGAACACGATGATGGTGTCATCGATCAATCCGGTGTCCTCGAGAGTTTGCAGCAGCTTGCCGACGTTGCTGTCGATGTAGCTGCACGCCCCGAAGTACGCGCGGCGGGCGTCGCGAATCTTATCCACAGGCAGCGGCTTGTCCCAGAGATCATAGACTTTGAGCAAGCGCTGGGAATGTGGATCGAGTTCGGTTTGCGCCCGGGTCTCTGGCAAAGGGATATCGTTGTCGTCGTACAAATCCCAGAACGCCTTGGGAATCGTGTACGGATCGTGTGGGTGAGTCATCGACACCGTCAGGCAAAACGGCTGGTCGCCGTCCTCGCGGATGTGGTCGAACAGGTATTGCTGGGCCTTGAAGACCACTTCTTCATCGAAGTCCAACTGGTTGGTGCGCACGCACGGTCCGGCCTGCAAGACCGACGACATGTTGTGGTACCAGCTCGGCCGCACATCCGGCTCGTCCCAATTCACGGCCCAGCCGTAGTCAGCCGGATAAATGTCGCTGGTCAGGCGTTCTTCGTAACCGTGCAACTGGTCCGGCCCGCAGAAATGCATCTTGCCGGACAGCGCCGTGCGATAACCGAGGCGACGCAGGTAATGGGCGTAGGTTGGAACGTCCGCCGGGAAATCCGCCGCGTTGTCATAGGCGCCGATCTTGCTCGGCAACTGCCCGCTCACCAGCGTAAAGCGCGACGGCGCGCAGAGCGGGCTGTTGCAATACGCGGCGTCGAACACCACGCCTTGGTCGGCCAGGCGTGACAGGTTCGGCAACTTGATCGGCGACGGACCGTAGATCGGCAACATTGGCGCGGCCATTTGATCGGCCATGATGAAAAGAATGTTCTTGCGCTTCATGTATTCGCGGCATTCCATAGTGGGCAGTTATGCGATAGTGCTGCGATTAAGCATGTAGCCCGTGCCTTTTGGGGTAAAGCCCATGCAAGACAATGACTAGGATAAGCACAGCTTATGTATGACGCCTTGGGTGACCTGTCGCTGGACCTGTTCCGCGCCTTCGAATCAGCGGCTCGCCAGCAGAGCTTTACAGCGGCCGCGATTGAGCTAGGCACCACGCAACCGGCCATCAGCCAGCAGATCAAGCGGTTGGAGGAACAACTGGACACGCGGCTGTTTGATCGCATCTATCGCGGCATCGAACTGACCGAGGCCGGCGCCATCCTGTTCGAACAGGTGCAGGCCGGTTTGCAGAGCATCGACGCAGGGCTTACCGCGATCACCGCCCAGCACCAGCACGAAGTGCTGCAAGTGGCGACGGATTTTGCGTTCGCCGCCTATTGGCTGATGCCGCGCCTGCATCGGTTTCACGCAGCCAATCCGCAGGTGGACGTCAGCCTGGTGACCAGCGAGCGCAACCACAACATGCTTCGTACGGATATCGACGTTGCGGTGTTGTTCGGCGACGGTCGCTTCAAGCAAGGCGAAAGTCATTGGCTTTTCAGCGAAGAAGTTTTTCCGGTGTGCAGCCCGCTGCTGCTCGGGGAACGTCCCCTGCCCTTGCCGGCCCAAGCCCTGTCGGAATTCCCGCTGCTGCACCTGCGTGGCGGCAACAGCAGTGCCTGGTTCGACTGGAGTGGGGTTTTCCGAGAGCTGGGCATCACCTCGCCACCCGCGCCAGGGCAACTGCGGTTCGACAACTACACCCTGCTCATCCAGGCGGCAATCGGCGGCCAAGGCGTCGCCATCGGTTGGCGGCACCTTGTGGATAACTTATTGGCGCAAGGGCTGCTGTGTCGTCCGATCGCCGAAACGGTGCTGTCGCGGCTGGGGTATTACGTGGTCTTGCCCCAACGCAAACGGCGTGGAGTGTTGATCAAGTTGTTCGTGGATTGGTTGATGGAGGAACAGGCCAATAGTGCGGAGTCGCTGACGGGATTGCCGCTGCCGTCGATTGCGGTTTGAGCCAGGGGCCGATCCGTTTTAAGGGAGCCGCTATGCGGCCCAGCGGGAGCAAGCTCCCTCGCCACGGGGGGCACTAAACGGCGGGCACGAAATTCACGTGCTGGCCCACGTGCAGGTTCAGGCGCAGTTCGTCAGCGATTCCAACCGCCACGTGACTCAAGCGCTCCAACGACTCGGCCATGCCCGGTTCCAGACTGGTGCTGACGTGGCTGAAATGCTCGATGCTCAACCCTTGCACGGCATAGGGCGCGTTGACGAGGGTCCACTGCAAATCGCTGTTTTTCAGGGCATCGAGGATTTCTTCAGCGGCGTGGCGCTGCAGGTCGTCTTCCGAGGAGTCCTCCTCCAGCACCGAGAAATTTCCAACCAGGAATAAACGCGGAATATTGACCGCCTGCATGCCGGCAATCAGCGCATCCACCGCCAAGACCTGTTCCACCGGGCCGGGGATGAGCGTGCGCTCCACCTGTTCGCTGTTCATCGGCAGCCCCGGTGCATTCAACAGGCACACCACGGCGCTGGCGCCGGCGACGCTCTGCTTCACGCGCTCAGGGTCGAAGAGGTCGCCGGTCTTGGCTCGCAGGCCCGGACGCGGCGCCAACGCCGTAAGATCATCCAGGACGGCGATGATTTCATGCTGGCGTCGAAGCAGCTCAGCCATCAACGCACTGCCGAGGCTGCTCATGGCACCATAGAGCACCACCTTGATGACCGGGGTTTCGGCGTTTTTCATGGCTGGTTTTCCTTTTTTCCCGCGTGTAAAGGCTCTGACACACGGTAAACCGAGAGGGTTCGGCTGGTCTTGCAAGGAGTGACAGATGCAACGGATCAAGGGCTATCACGCCCACGTCTATTTCGACGCCCACACACTCGACCAGGCGCGGGCCTTGTGCGAGGAAGCCGCGCAACTGTTCCCGCTGGAAATGGGTCGGGTGCACCAACGGCCGGTCGACCCACATCCGGACTGGAGTTGCCAACTGGCATTCGAACCGCAGTACATCGGCGTGGTCTTGCCGTGGCTGGCCCTCAACCGCAAGGGCCTGGTGGTTTTTCTGCATCCCGACACCGGGGATGACCTGGCGGACCACACCGACCATGCGATCTGGATGGGCACGGTGCGGCCGTTGAAACTTTCAGCCTTCGAAGCAAAAACCTGACTGTTTTTGTGGCGAGGGGATTTATCCCCGCTGGACTGCGCAGCAGGCCCAAAAAGGCAGAACGCATTTTTCCTGAAAATAACGCGATGAGAACTTCAGGGGCCGCTTCGCGCCCCAACGGGGATAAATCCCCTCGCCACAAAGGAACTTCGTGCGTTTGGTCATACGCTCGGCTTGCGAAAGGCTGCTGAAAGCTTGCGCGATTAGGATCGCCTCACCTACCGGCAACAGACCGGTTGGCCAACAACGAGTTTCCAAACGCTCGTGTGGCCTTTTTAACAACAACAATGGTGATCCTGATGTCCGCTGCTACCTGTCCCGCTGCACCCACTCCATCCGTCCGTCCCGTGCTCTGCATCCTGCGCTGACCTGTCCGGTTCGCATTTCATAGCCGCGCCACGCCTGGAGTATTCCCCATGCTGACTTTCCTTGGCTTCGCCATGGTCATCACGTTCATGTTCCTGATCATGACCAAGCGCCTGTCCGCGCTGATCGCCCTGATCATCATCCCGATCCTGTTTGCCCTGTTCGGTGGTTTTGCGCCGAAGATCGGCCCGATGATGCTCGAAGGCATCACCAAGCTCGCCCCGACCGGGGTGATGCTGATGTTCGCCATTCTCTATTTCGCCCTGATGATCGACTCCGGCCTGTTCGACCCGGCCGTGCGCAAGATCCTCAAGCTGGTCAAGGGCGACCCGTTGAAAGTTTCGGTCGGTACCGCCGTCCTGGCGCTCGTCGTTTCCCTTGATGGTGACGGCGCGACCACTTATATGATCTGCGTGGCCGCCATGCTGCCGCTCTACAGCCGCATCGGCATGAGCCCACGGATCATGGCCGGCCTGATCATCCTCGCCGGTGGCGTGATGAACATGACCCCATGGGGCGGCCCTACCGCCCGGGCGGCCAGTGCGCTGCATGTGGACCCGTCCGACATCTTCGTACCGATGATTCCCGCCATGTTGGCCGGCGTCGTGGCGATCTTGGCGATTGCCTACATGTACGGCAAACGCGAACGTGCCCGCCTGGGTGAGCTGCACTTGGCTGGCGATGAAATCGACCATAGCGAAATCAGTGTTTCCCAGTTCCCGGACGCCCGCCGTCCGAAGCTGATCTGGTTCAACGGCGCGCTGACCCTGGTGTTGATGTGCACCCTGATTGCCGGCCTGCTGCCGTTGCCCGTGCTGTTCATGGTGGCGTTCAGTATTGCAATGATCGTCAACTACCCGTGCCTGCAACAACAGAAAGACCGCGTCGCCGCTCACGCGGGCAGCGTCCTGGCGGTGGTCGGGCTGATTTTCGCGGCGGGGATCTTCACGGGCATCCTGTCCGGCACCGGCATGGTCGATGCCATGTCCAAGAGCCTGCTGGCGGTCATCCCGGACTTCCTCGGTCCTTACCTGGCGGTCATCACCGCGCTGGTGAGCATGCCGTTCACGTTCTTCATGTCGAACGATGCATTTTATTACGGGGTGTTACCAGTTTTGGCCGAAGCGGCCAGCCACTACGGCATCACCGCGGTCGAAATGGCCCGTGCTTCGATCGTCGGCCAGCCCGTGCACCTGCTGAGCCCGCTGGTTCCGTCGACTTATCTGCTGGTGGCCCTGGCCGGTATCGAGTTCGGCGATCACCAACGCTTCACCTTGAAGTGGGCAGTGCTGGTTTGCCTGTGCATAATGTTCGCCGCCTTGCTGATGGGGATTTTTCCGCTGTTCAGCACTCTATAAAAGCAATGCCCGCTGCGTCGCCCCCCCGGGTAACCGGAGGCGCGGCGCGGCCTAACACTCGCTCAAAGGAACTCACATGGAATGGCTGACCAACCCGGAAATCTGGGTTGCCTTCTTTACCCTGACCGCCCTGGAAATCGTCCTGGGCATCGATAACATCATCATGATCTCGATCCTGGTCAGCCGCATGCCCAAACACATGCAGGCGCGCACCCGGATTTTCGGCCTGGCCCTGGCCATGGTCACGCGGATCCTGTTGCTGCTGTCCATCACCTGGGTCATGCGCCTGACCGCCGATTTGTTCGAAGTGTTCGGCCAGGGCATCTCCGGTCGCGACCTGATCCTGTTCTTCGGTGGCCTGTTCCTGCTGTGGAAAAGCTCCCAGGAGATGTACCACGCGCTGGAAGGCGAAGATGAAAGCAGCGACGAACCTTCGGGCAAGGGCGGCAACTTCCTCTACACCATCATCCAGATCGCGATCATCGACATCGTGTTCTCCCTGGACTCGGTTATTACCGCGGTCGGCATGGTCTCCCATGTACCGGTCATGGTCGCGGCGATCATCGTCGCCGTGCTGGTGATGATGCTGGCCTCGGGCACGATCAGCGAATTCATCGACAAACACCCGTCGCTGAAAATGCTGGCGCTGTCGTTCCTGCTGGTGGTCGGTACCGTACTGATCGCCGAGTCGTTCGACGTGCACGTGCCAAAAGGCTACGTCTACTTCGCCATGGCGTTCTCCCTGGCGGTGGAAGCGATCAACATCAAGATGCGCACCGCCATTGCTCGCAAGCGCAAGCAGCAGGATCCGGTGAAACTGCGCAAGGATGTTCCGGGTCAGTAAAGGTGTAGGGCAATGAACGAAGGGGCTCTTGGGAGCCCCTTTTTCATGTCCATGGAAAACCGGTCGGATGCAATACCTGTGGGAGCGAGCTTGCTCGCGAAAGCGGTCTGCCTGAACCGGTGATGTTGGATGTGATGCCGCCTTCGCGAGCAAGCTCGCTCCCACAGGGATTCGGGGTGTTTTTCGAGGAATCCGTTTTTATGACAGTTTTGTTTCAAACGCTTCTTTAGCTGTGCAATGCTGGCGTCCGAACCATTCGGCAACTACAGCTTAAGTACAAGAAGTAAAACGATGTGGCACCGTCAATTTGTCCCTTTGGGACGCTAACAGGGGGCTCCTCATGCTGACCCTGCTGAATCTACTATCCGCCGTGGCCCTGCTGATCTGGGGCACGCATATCGTCCGTACCGGCATCTTGCGGGTCTACGGCTCGAACCTGCGCCATGTCATTGGCCAGAACATGTCCCGCCGCTGGCTGGCGTTTATCGCCGGCATCATGGTGACCGCCATGGTCCAGAGCAGCAACGCCACGGCCATGCTCGTCACCTCCTTCGTCGGCCAGGGCCTGATGGCGCTGACCCCTGCCCTGGCGACCATGCTGGGCGCCGATGTCGGCACCGCGCTGATGGCGCGGGTGCTCACCCTCGACCTGTCGTGGCTGTCGCCGCTGCTGATTTTTCTCGGGGTGATTTTCTTCCTGTCGCGCAAACAGACCCGCGTCGGGCAAATGGGCCGGGTCGGCATCGGGCTGGGCCTGATCATCCTGGCTCTGCAACTCATCGTCGAAGCCGCCGCGCCCATCACCCAGGCCCAAGGCGTGAAGGTGATCTTCGCCTCGCTGACCGGCGACGTCCTGCTCGATGCCTTGGTCGGTGCGCTGTTCGCGATGATCTCCTATTCCAGCCTGGCGGCTGTGTTGCTGACTGCGACACTGGCTGGCGCCGCGGTGATCAGTTTGCCGGTGGCCATCGGCCTGGTGATCGGCGCCAACATCGGCAGCGGCGTGCTGGCGTTTCTCAGCACCAGCATGCAGAACGCCGCCGGCCGCCAGGTGGCGCTGGGCAGCCTGTTGTACAAGCTGATCGGCCTGTTGCTGATCATTCCGGTGCTCGATCCGCTGGTGGGCTGGTTGGACAGCCTGGATTTCAGCCCCCAGGAAACCGTGATTGGTTTCCACCTGCTCTACAACACCGTGCGTTGCCTGGTGCTGTTGCCCAGCGTCGGGCCGATGGCCAGGCTTTGTGCCTGGTTGCTGCCGGAACGTCCGGAAACCAATGGCAAGGCCACGTCCCGACACCTGGACCCCACCGCCCTCGCTACCCCGAGCCTGGCACTGGCGAACGCCGCCCGGGAAACCTTGCGCATCGGCGACCTGATCGAAAACATGCTCGAAGCCATGCTCGGCGTGCTGCGGGGCGAGCAAACGGCGATCACCCAGCAAGTGCGCAGCATGAGCGACGACGTCGAAGCGCTGTGCAGCGCCATCAAGCTCTACATGGCGCAAATGCCCCGTGAAGACCTCAGCGAGCAGGACAGTCGTCGCTGGGCGGAAATCATCGAACTCGCCATCAACCTCAAGCTGGCCAGTGACCTGATCGAACGCATGTTGCGCAAGGTCCAGCAACAGAAAACCTCACAACGCCGCTCGTTTTCCGAAGTAGGGCTGGAAGAGTTGGCGGGGCTGCACAGCCACCTGATCGCCAACCTGCGGTTGGGGCTGTCGGTTTTCCTCAGTGCCGATCGGGAAAGCGCTCGCCAACTGCTGCGTGAGAAACGGCGTTTTCGCGCCCAGGAACGGCGGATGGCCCATGCCCACGTCAGCCGCCTGCAGCGCAAGATCGTGCAAAGCCTGGAGACCAGCTCCCTGCACCTGGAACTGATCGCCGACATGCGGCGCCTGAACTCGCTGTTCTGCGGCAGCGCCTACGTGGTGCTGGAAACCTCCGAGATTGGCGCGCTGGCCGCCGATGAAATTTCCGATATTACCCATTCGCCGTGAACGACTGGCGCCCTGGTCAGTCATTAAAAGGGGTCCGGGTCTCCAGCCAACCACGAGCCAGACAACTCCCACTGTCCTGAACACAGCGTAAATCAAGGTGGGAGCGAGCCTGCTCGCGATGAAGCCAGTCCGGCCCCATGGATCTTCATAAGCCGCCAGGAAGCCCCGCTATGCGCTGTCTGTTGCTCGCCTTGCTTTTGTTCGGTTCCTTGCCTGCGTTCGCCGCGGATCGATTCCAGGTTGAAGGCTACGCGTTGCCCAACGGCATGCAGCTCATACTCAAGCCCGGCACGGAACGCGGGCATGTGGCGATTCGGCTGGTGGTGGGCGTGGGCCTGGATGATTTCAATTGTGCCGACAAGGAGCTGCCGCACCTGCTCGAACATCTGCTGTTCAGCGGCGTCGACGACAGCGGCGAAGGCGGCCTGGAAGAACGCATGCAGGCGCTTGGCGGCGAGTGGAACGCTTTTACCAGCAACGCCGATACGACGTTTGTCATCGAGGCGCCGGCGAGCAATCAACGCAAGGTCCTCGACCTTTTGCTGGCGCTGTTGACCCGAACCCGCATCGATGAAAAGGCCCTGGTGGCGGCCAAGCGGGTGGTGGAACGCGAGGACGGCGGGCATTACACCCACCTGCAACGCTGGCTGGACCATCAAGACCTGGGTCACAAGGCTAGCAATCAACTGGCGGTGGAGCTGGGCTTGCGTTGCGAGGAACGGGCCGAGGTCGAACATCTGTCCCTCGCCCGAATCGAGCAGGTGCGCAAGGCCTGGTATGCGCCGAACAATATGACCTTGATCGTGGTCGGCGACCTCGATCGATTGCTGCCGGCGTATCTGGAGCGCACCTTCGGCGAGCTCGAGCCGGTCGAACCCAGTGTCCACGAACCGCTGCCCCAGATCCGCTACAGCGCGGTCACCAAGCGCAACCTCATCCAAGGCCTGGTCGGCAATGGCGCCAAGCTCCATTGGCTATTCCCGGAACCGGTGTTGGAAGAGCAACACGACGAAACCTTCGACTTGCTCAAGGAATACCTGGATTGGGCACTCTATCGCCAATTGCGCTTGGCCGACGGCCTGTCCTACGGCCCTTGGACGGAGCGGGAAGTGCTCGGCGGCGTGGGTTTCATGAGCCTGAACGCCGACCTGGCCCGCGAGGACCTGCCGCAGGCCGAACAGTCGTTGGAACAGCTGCGCAGCACATTGCTCAAGGACGGCCTGAATCCCGAGAGCTTCGTGCGGATAAAACGCGCCGCCATTGCCCACCAGTCCTGGGCCGTCCAAGGCAACAGCGCCCTGGCGGATTACTACTGGAGCGCCCTCGGGGACTACGAAGACGGCCGCTTCGCCAATCCCGCCGCGCGCCTGCAGGACGTCAGCCTGGAACAGGCCAACCAGGCCCTGCGCGAACTGCTCAAGGACCCGGGATATTTGCGCATCGAGAGGCCATTGCTCAGTGATGACCAGCTTGTCTGGGGACTGGGTGGGTTGCTGGGGTTGGTGTTACTCGGCGTGGTGATGTGGCAGGTACGACGCATGGCTCGACCGCACGAGGAATAATTTTGTGGCGAGGGGATTTATCCCCGTTCGACTGCGAAGCAGTCGCAATCAAGGACGGCTCGGTTTTACTCAAGGGTTTGTAGGGTTGCTTCGCAACCCACCGGGGATAAATCCCCTCGCCACAGATAAATCTCACTCACCACAAGAGTGCTCGTCACATCGATGCCCTGGCGATACTCTGTCAGGGATATTTCCTACGACTTACTGTGAAACCGCCGAATGCCGAACCTGACTCATCTAATCCAGCGCATCCTCGAACTGATGAAGCGCTATCCAGGGGGCATCGCGCTCGGCGGTTTTGTTTCCGGGGTCGGCAGTTTCATGCTGGTGGACCGCCAGCAGAGCCTGGCGACCTGGATCACCATCATCATGTTGGTGAGCTGGCTCTGGCTGATGCTGGAAAACACCCTGACGCGGTTGTTCACCAAGGTCTTCAAACGAGAAATACCCCAGCCGCTGTTGCGCTACGCCACGCAGATGATCCACCAGGAAAGCCTGTTTTTCGTCCTGCCGTTTTTCTTCATCACGACCACTTGGAACAGCAGTCAGCTGATCTTTACCGGCCTGCTGACGATCGCGGCGCTGATCTCGATCACCGACCCGCTGTATTACAAATGGCTGGCCCCTAGGCGTTGGGCGTTCCTGGCGTTGCACACGCTGACGCTGTTTGCCGCCCTGCTCACCGCGCTGCCGGTGATCGTGCACCTGACCACCGACCAGAGCTTCAAGCTGGCGCTGGGCATCGCCATGCTGTTGTCGTTCCCGAGCCTGGCCTCGATCTTTCCGATCCGTACCGTGCGCAACGCGTTGGCCATCCTGTGCATTACCTTGGGGATTGGCGCCGCCGGCTGGGTGCTGCGCTCCTGGGTGCCACCGGCGACGCTATGGATGACCGAAGTGGCGATCAGCACCCAAGTGGAAGATCGCACACCGGGCGCGAGCCTCAAGCAAGTCAGCGCGGCGCAGATCCGCAGCAATGGCCTGTATGCCTACACCGCCATCAATGCCCCGCGAGGGCTCGACGAGCGCATTTACCATGTCTGGAAATTCAACGGCAAAGAAGTGGACCGCATCGCCTTGGACATCCATGGTGGGCGCAAGGAAGGCTATCGGGCGTGGACCCACAAGCAGAATTTCCCGGACAACCCGACGGGCAAGTGGCAGGTGCGTGTGCTGACGGAAAACGGCCAGATGATCGGCGTGCTGCGTTTCGAGGTGACGGACTGAAGGTCCTCCGGACCTTATCGCGAGCAAGCTCGCTCCCACAGGGATTCGCGGTGACCTGTGGGAGCCGAGCTTGCTCGCGATGACGAGGGCACATCCAACAGATGTGTCAACCGATCATCGTTATCGTGAGCAACTCACTCCGCCGGTCAGCCAAAGAACCAGTAGCAAACCCCGATAGCCGCCACCACCCCGGCCAATTCAGCCAGCAGCGCGCAACCCACCGCATGGCGCGCGCGCTGGATCCCCACGGCGCCAAAATAGACCGCCAGTACGTAGAAGGTGGTTTCGGTGCTGCCCTGGATGGTCGCGGCCACCAGGGACGGGAAGCTGTCCACCCCGGACGTCTTCATGGTTTCGATCAGCATCGCCCGGGCGGCGCTGCCGGAGAACGGCTTGACCATGGCCGTCGGCAGCGCGTCGACAAAACGCGTGTCCAGGCCAGCCCATTGCACCAGGTGGCGAATCCCGTCGAGGCCGAAATCCAGCGCTCCCGAGGCCCGCAACACCCCCACCGCACAAAGCATCGCCACCAGGTAGGGCAACAGGCTCTTGGCAACGTCGAAGCCTTCCTTCGCGCCTTCGACGAACGTTTCGTACACCTTGACCTTGCGCAGCGTGCCCACCACCAGGAAGAGGATGATCAAGCCGAACAGCGTCAGGTTGCCCAGGATCGACGACAGCCCCGCCAGCGCAGTGGCCGAGAGCGTCGCCAACAGCGCCATGAAGCCGCCCAGCGCCAGCGCACCCGGAATCAGATAGGCCAGCACCACCGGATCCCACAGGCGCAGACGTTGCACGAACGCCACGGACAGCAGCCCCATCAAGGTCGAAGCGCTGGTGGCGAGCAGGATCGGCAGGAACACCAGGGTCGGGTCCGGCGCGCCTTGCTGGGCGCGATACATGAAGATCGTGACCGGCAGCAGGGTCAACGACGACGCGTTCAGCACCAGGAACAGGATCTGCGCGTTGCTGGCGATGGTCGGACTGGGATTGAGGTCTTGCAGGGCGCGCATGGCCTTGAGGCCGATGGGCGTGGCGGCGTTGTCCAGCCCAAGGCCGTTGGCCGCGAAGTTCAGGGTGATCAGGCCGATCGCCGGGTGGCCGGCAGGCACTTCCGGCATCAAGCGCAGGAACAGCGGGCCGAGGGCCTTGGCCAGCCAGTCGACGATGCCGGCTTTTTCAGCGATGCGCAGGAATCCCAGCCACAGGGTCAAGGTACCGAACAGCAGGACCATGACTTCGACCGACAGCTTGGCCATGGCAAAGATGCTTTCCACCATGGCGGCGAAGATCCCGGCGTTGCCGCCGATCAACCACTGCGCCAGCGCCGACACGGCTGCCACGATAAAGAAGCCAAGCCACAGGCCATTGAGCATCGGTTAATCCCCCGGAAGATGCCGCGAATGATAGCGGGGCTGGCAGAAACGACAAACCCCGGATTTCTCCGGGGTTTGGTTGGCATCATGCACAAGTGCTCGCGAAGGCGGTCTCAACGGCTGGAAGTTTCTCCCGTCGGCAGCGGCTCCTTGCTGCGCCAGTGCGGCAGGGAGTTCCAGTAGCGCTGGCCCTTGGCATCGTCGTACATGCCTTCCCAGCGGGAAATGACCAGCACGGCCAGGGCGTTGCCGATCACGTTCAGCGCTGTACGGGCCATGTCCATGATGCGATCGACGCCGGCAATGAACGCCAGGCCTTCCAGCGGAATGCCAACGCTGCCCAACGTGGCCAGCAGCACCACGAACGATACGCCCGGCACGCCGGCGATACCCTTGGACGTGACCATCAAGGTCAATACCAGCATCAATTGCTGACCGATGGACAGGTCGATGCCATACAGCTGGGCAATGAAGATCGCCGCGATGCTCTGGTACAGGGTCGAACCGTCGAGGTTGAACGAATAACCGGTGGGCACCACGAAGCTGCAAATGGCTTTCGGCGCACCGTAGGCTTCCATCTTCTCGATCACCCGTGGCAACACGGTTTCGGAACTGGCGGTGGAGTAGGCCAGCACCAGCTCGTCCTTGAAGATGCGCATCAGCTTGATCACCGAGAAGCCGAACAGGCGAGCGATCAGGCCCAGCACCACAAAGGCGAAGAAGGCGATGGCGAAGTAAACCAGGATGACCAGTTTCGCCAGCGGCAGCAGGGAAGCGAAACCGAAGTTGGCGACGGTCACCGCGATCAGGGCGAACACACCGATCGGCGCGTAGCTCATGATCATGTGGGTGACCTTGAACATGCTCTCCGACACGCCCTGGAACATCTTGACCAGCGGATCACGCAGGTCCGATTGCAGGCTGGACAAGCCGAGACCGAACAGGACGGAGAAGAAAATGATCGGCAACATCTCGCCGCGAGCGACGGCGGCGAAGATGTTCGACGGGATCAGGTTGAGGATCGTCTGCACGAACGCATGCTCATGCTGGACCTCGGCGGCCGTGGCCTGGTACTTGGAAATATCCACCGTACCCAGCGTACTCATGTCGATGCCATTGCCCGGCTGGAAGAAGTTCGCGAGCAACAGGCCGACGACGATGGCGATGGTCGTGACGATTTCAAAGTAGATGATGGTCTTGAAGCCGATCCGCCCGAGTTTCTTGGCGTCGCCGACCCCGGCGATGCCGACGATCAGCGAAGAGATCACGATAGGGATCACGATCATCTTGATCAGACGGATAAAGATATCGCCAGCCGGTTGCAGCACGTTGCTGATCCACCAGGCCTTCTCGGCGCTGAAGTGGTTGAGCAGCGCACCGATTGCAATCCCGAGCACCAGACCGATGAGGATCTGCCAGGCGAGGCTTAGTCTTGCCTTCTTCATATCATTACCCTTACTTCAGTTGGACTCGGGCAGCAGCGTCAACGGACGGCCAAAATGGCGATGCGAAGTCGTGCTGCTGCCCCCGTATAACGTCACCCGAGCGCCCACGACGGCTCACTGGGCAGGCGAAAAAAGGCGCAACTATTGCCACGCGAGGGGGGATCGTCTAATGCCGTAACCGCCTACCCCATGCCGAATCGGCATGAGATTTCCCAAGTGAAACGTGCGTCCCAATCGGTTCGAAAGCGCCACTTCAGCAGGCATAAACGCCGTCAGCCGGCCATTTCAGCGTAGCCGGGCGTTGCTTTGATTGCTGGGGCGTCGATGAAGGGATCGAGCGTTGGAGTCCACTCGGGAAGAGAAATGGCGGGCGCATTCTCCGATATACGGTCAGCGTTGGAACAGTAACATTCGTCCATCAGGACAATATGCCGCAGCGTCTGGCGGGTTCTGCCGTAACAACTACCGGCCCGCTCTAGCATGAGCATCAGCCACTTCAAGCTCTCCGCAAGTTCGCCAAGCCATCGAGACTTCGCGAACTTGCGTCGCAGCTTTTACCTGACCCGGCCCTTTCGCAGGCACCCCTTGTGCCCGTAGGTCACTCCGACCCTTTTTGGTCAGAGCGTCCCAGCCCCCTGGTCATGCTTCGGCCCTCCTCGGGCCTCGCAGAGAGAAAAGCAGGGCTGCCTTTCCCGTTCTCAAGTCTCAGTACCAATTCGGATCTTTTTTCAGCTGTTCCATTAACAGTTCTTGCATACCTTCGTCGGGATTACCGAGGAAGCGATAGTCCGCATGACGGGTTGGCGACTTGTCTGCCGGCAGCCCCGCGGGCACTTCGACCAACAAGGCATAGGCCTCGTCTTTGTCGAAACTGAACGCCACGAACAGGCGTTTGCTCCGGCAAGTTGCCTGGGTTTCGCACAGCGGTCCTACCAGATACTTGTCGCCATCCTCTTCGACGGCATTCATCTGTTCGGCATCGCCCGTCAGGTTCATCACCCATTCGGGCAGACGCTCTTCCTTTTTGACCACTTGCTGCCAGGTCTGGCGGTACTGCGGGTCGGCCTCAAGCAGTTGATTGACCCGCATCTGTCCGTCATTGGCAGCCAATGCCATGGCACTGCCGCCCAACAGCAGGGCGGCGGCCAGTCCTTTTAATGACGCGTTCATGGTCAGCCTCGGCCGCGACGACCAAAAAAGAACGAAGCGATGAACATCACCAGGAACACGACAAAGAGAATCTTGGCGATGCCCGTGGCGGTGCCTGCGATACCACCGAAGCCCAATACCGCGGCGATGATGGCAATGATCAGGAAGGTAATTGCCCAGCTCAACATGATGATTCTCCTTACGCTTTTCTACTTAGTTGGGGTGTAGCGGTGTTGGTTCCGGCTCGACGGACGACCGGTCCATCGGGTTTAGAACACCCAGCGCTCCTCACGAGGCATGTCGGTAAGGGGCTGCGTTTGGTCGACCTCCATCATTCGCATCGAGGCGGACGCCTCGGCGACGCTGCTGACCGCACTGAAATGCGTTTGGGGAGCTCGTTGAATCGACACCAGCGGCGCTTCCGGCTGTTGGCTTTCATGCCACAACATCAGTTGCTGGCCCGCCACAAGCGTGATCAGCAGTGCGACGACAGCCCACAGCCCTTGTTGGATGGACAGGGCAGTGATGCGAAATTGGGCGGCACGTTGACGATTCATCCTGGAATTCCTCCCCACCCTTGCGGTGATCTGGTTGAGGCGCTTTAACGCCATGTTGATCTGGATATTGCAGTCCGCATGCCAGAATTATAACCAGCCAAAAATCCTTCAAAATCAAATAGTTACCATGTAAAGCCAAAGCATGCGGGGCGCATCCTGCACGATGGGCCCGAGCGGAGTCGTGCGTAATGCACGAATCGGAGAAAGCGAAGCGCAAGATTCTTTTTTTGAATTGAGGGTGGGAAACGGATGTCGGAATGAGCGAACCGAACCGAAGGCTGCAGGCGGGGCGAAAAAAAAGATGAAAATCAGGCTTTTAGACGCCAGAGGTCCACAGAAGCCTGTTCGGTGAGTAATATTCGACCAGAATGAGCCATGCAACTTGCCCGATTTTTCTGACACTAATCATCATCATTCATTAAGGAGCGTAGGAAAAATGGAATCCGCCACTGAGCATCAAGGCCGCATTCTGCTGGTGGACGATGAGTCCGCCATCCTGCGTACCTTCCGTTATTGCCTTGAAGACGAAGGCTATTCCGTCGCCACCGCCAACAGCGCCGCCCAGGCCGAAGCGCTGCTGCAACGCCAGGTGTTCGACCTGTGCTTTCTCGACCTGCGACTGGGCGAGGACAATGGTCTCGATGTACTGGCGCAGATGCGGATCCAGGCGCCGTGGATGCGGGTCGTGATCGTCACCGCCCATTCCGCCGTGGACACCGCTGTCGATGCGATCCAGGCCGGGGCCGCCGACTATCTGGTCAAGCCTTGCAGCCCGGATCAACTGCGCCTGGCGACGGCCAAGCAATTGGAGGTACGTCAGTTATCCGCCAGGCTCGAGGCTCTGGAAGGCGAGATCCGCAAGCCGAAGGACGGCCTCGACTCCCACAGTCCGGCCATGAAAGTCGTGCTTGAAACTGCCCGCCAGGTCGCCAGCACCGATGCCAACATTCTTATCCTGGGGGAATCCGGCACCGGTAAGGGTGAGCTGGCGCGGGCCATCCATGGCTGGAGCAAGCGCGCGAAGAAATCCTGCGTCACCATCAACTGCCCGTCGTTGACCACCGAGTTGATGGAGAGCGAGTTGTTCGGCCACAGCCGTGGCGCATTCACCGGGGCCAGCGAGAGCACACTGGGGCGGGTCAACCAAGCCGATGGCGGGACGTTGTTTCTTGACGAAATCGGCGATTTTCCCCTCGCGTTACAACCTAAGTTGCTGCGTTTTATTCAAGACAAGGAATACGAGCGGGTAGGCGACCCAGTCACCCGTCGCGCCGACGTACGGATCCTCGCAGCGACCAATCTCAATCTCGAAGACATGGTGCGCGATGGACGTTTCCGCGAAGACCTGCTGTATCGCCTGAACGTCATTACCTTGCACCTGCCGCCATTGCGCGAGCGGGCCGAGGACATCCTGACCCTCGCTGATCGCTTCCTGGCGCGCTTCGTCAAGGAATACGCCCGCCCAGCCCGGGGCTTCAGCGACGAAGCGCGCGAGGCACTGCTGGGTTATCGCTGGCCGGGCAACATTCGCGAACTGCGCAACGTGGTCGAGCGGGCCAGCATCATTTGTCCGCAGGAAAAAGTCGAAATCAGCCACTTGGGCATGGCCGAGCAACCGGTCAACAACGCCCCGCGAATCGGCGCCGCGCTGAGTCTCGACGAACTGGAGAAGGCCCACATAGGCGCGGTGTTGGCCACCGCCGATACCCTCGACCAAGCGGCAAAGACCCTGGGCATCGATGCGTCTACGCTGTACCGCAAACGCAAGCAATACAACCTGTGAGCGCCACCTTATGAAACTGGCGATGAAGCTGCGCACACGGCTGTTCCTCAGTATCTCGGCACTGATTACCGTGGCGCTGCTGGGGCTTTTGCTGGGCCTTGTCAGCGTCATGCAGATGGCCAATACCCAGGAAAAGTCCGTGCGCGACAACTTTATCCTGCTCGACCTGGGTCTCAAGTTGCGCCAGACGCTGGGCGATCAGTTGATGATCATGCTCGATGAAAAACCCGATCTGGCGGCGCTAGAAGAATCCAAGCGCCAATATTTCGAGTTGTTGGATGAGGGCATTGCCCATGAGCGAGAACAGGACGATTCAGCCGCCCGCTTCAGCCACGCCAAAGCCGATTACATCAGTTTTATCCAGGCTTTCGACGCGTCTCTCCAACAATCGACGCCACTGAGCAGCAATCAGGACCTCACAGAGAAGTTCAACGTGCTGCGCGGCGGCTTGATCGATGGCTATCGACACGCACTGAACAAAATCAGCGATACACAGGACCGCGCCCGTGAACGGGCTCTCCTGATTTCCAGCTTGCTGGGCCTGGTGAGCCTGGCGGTACTGATCATCGGGTTCGTGACCGCGCACGGCATAGCCAGGCGTTTCGGCGCGCCGATCGAGGCCCTGGCGGCCGCGGCGGACGATATCGGGCAGGGCAAGTTCGAGGTGACGCTGCCCATCTCCTCAGCGGCGGAACTGAACCTGCTGACGCGGCGTTTCGGCATCATGGCCCAGGCGTTGCGCGAACATCAGGCCACCAATGTCGATGAACTGCTCGCCGGCCAGCAACGCCTGCAAGCGGTGCTCGACAGCATTGATGACGGCCTGCTGATGATCGACCGCCAGGGCCGGCTGGAGCACCTCAATCCGGTGGCCCAACGGCAACTCGGCTGGGACCAGGAACGCCTGGGCCAAGGATTGGGCGAGGCGCTTGGACGTATCGAGCTGGATGACGAGCTGCAAGTGGTCCTGCGCGGTGGTTCACAAGAGCGTGCGCCAGACGACCTGAGCATCGAGGTGGATGGCGAATCCCGCGTGCTGACTTACAGCCTGACGCCGGTCATCCATACCCAGGGCCAGATTCTCGGGGCTGTGATGGTATTGCACGACGTCACCGAACAGCGCGCCTTCGAGCGGGTACGCAGCGAATTCGTATTGCGGGCGTCTCATGAGCTGCGCACCCCCGTGACCGGCATGCACATGGCATTCGGGCTGCTGCAGGAGCGCGTGCATTTCCCCGAGGACTCTCGCGAGGCGGACCTGCTCAATACGGTCAATGAAGAAATGCAGCGGCTGATGCAGCTCATCAACGACCTGCTCAACTTTTCCCGCTATCAGAACGGCTTGCAGAAACTCACCCTGGCGCCTTGCTCCATCGAGCAAATGCTGGACGCGGCCCGGCTGCGGTTTGCCGAGCAGGCCGAAGCGAAGGGCGTCGAGCTGTTGGTGGAGATCCAGGGACCGTTGCCGCGCCTGCATGCCGACGCCGCGCAGTTGGACCGGGTCCTGGACAACTTGATCGACAATGCGATGCGTCATACCAACGATGACGGCCAGATCCGTTTGCAGGCCCGACGCCACGGCGAACGGGTGATTATCAGCGTTGAAGACAACGGCGAGGGTATCGCCTACGGCCAGCAGGGCCGGATCTTCGAACCCTTCGTCCAGGTCGGACGCAAAAAGGGCGGCGCGGGGCTCGGCCTGGCGCTGTGCAAGGAGATCGTCCAGCTGCATGGTGGACGCATGGGCGTGTATTCCAGGCCAGGGCAGGGCACCCAGTTTTATATGGCCCTGACGGTCTGAAACCGCCTCAAGCTTCGTCGTCCAGGCGTCGTCCGAGCAAGCGCCGACCGCGGGTGATCAACTCTATGAGCTGCACCGCACTGAGCGCGTGGGCGAACAGCCAACCCTGACCGAACTTAACGCCTTCGCTGCTCAGGTATGACGCCTGGGCCTCATGTTCGATGCCTTCGGCAATCACCTTTAGCTGTAACGCATGAGCCATGCGGATAATGTGCGGCGCCACGCCACTGCTGGCTGCATCATGGCCCAAGGCGTCGATGAAGGCCTTGTCGATCTTCAGGCAATCCACCGGCAGCGTCTGCAGGTAAGCCAGGCTGCAATAACCGGTGCCAAAATCGTCGATCAGGACCTGATGCCCCAGGTCGCGCAGCGATTGCAGGTTATCCCGGGCCACCAGCACATCAACCAACCCACGCTCGGTAACTTCGAACGCAATCTGGCGCGCCGACACTCGATGCCGCGCCAGCAGGCGGGTAATCACTTCCCCAATGCGCGGGACCATCACATCGCAGGCCGCGAGGTTCACCGAGATGTACAGGTGTGGGTTGGCGCGTAACAACTGGCCCAACTGGTCGAACAGCCGCTGCAGGACGAAGTCGGTAATCTGGCGAATCTGCCCGGTGTTCTCCGCCATGGGAATGAACAGGTCCGGGCTGGTCAGCGTACCGTCTGGTCGTCGCCAACGCAGCAACGCTTCGGCGCCGACACAGTTGCGGCTGCGCAGATCGAAAATCGGCTGATAGAGCACCTGTAGCTCGCCGCGCCGGATGGCCCCGTGCAGCTCGGCGTCCATGGATTGGCGCTGACGCGCCAGCAAAAACACTTGGAAGCCGATGCCAAGGCCCAGCATCAAGCTGATCGGCAGCATCCACCAGGCGTTGGCGGGAATGCGAAGGCCGTTGCGCGGCGCAATCAGCACCAGTTGATATTCCGGGTTGTCGGTCGGCATCCGATAGATCAGCCGGGTCTGGGTCACTTGCAAGGCGTCCCGGCTTTTTGGCGGCCACGGCTCCATGCGGCGGCCAGCGTTGCTCGGTGCCGAGGACTGGAATGGCCCGCTCGCCCTCGTCCAGGACCACAAGGAGGCTGCTGCCTGGGGGCAGATCGACGACATCGGTCAGGTGACCGCGAGACGTAGCGACCCGGAAATTGCCGCGCCCCAACATCAGGGCGGCACGATTTTCGTCGGGCTCCGTGGTGGTGTTGAGCCAGTAACTGTAGGCCGGGCCTCGCAAGTCGGGTGGGCGGGCCAACGATAAGCCGCTCTGGCGCGGGCGATTGGAACATACGCCGTGACTATCGATGTAAGCGGCTTCATAGACAAAGCGATAATTGAAGCTCACCTGTTGCAGCGTCGCGATCATGTCGTCGTCACAGCCCCTCAGAGGTTGTGCCTGAAGGTCATCGAGGCTTTCGCGCAGTTGGCCGAAAAGCTGTTCCAGGCGCTGCAGGAAACGCTCACCCTGGGCATTCATCTGGTCGCTTTCGCGCTGCTGGATCTGTTGCATAACCACGAACAGGCTCCCCGCCAGCAACAGCACGGTACTCAGGGCAGCCGCGACCATCGCCAGGAAAACAGGGCGATGGAGCCAGCTTTGCAGGGTTTCTCGGGCAGCCGTCATCGTTGGTAATCCGAAAGTTACCAATGAGTTATAGCTTCTGTTTTGGAATTGGCCCGCGCAGTCGGACGGGCGTCATTATTTTGTCTGGTTGAGGACCGTCAGGATCGCCGCACTTTGGGCGTCTGGCGCGCCATCGAACCGGGCCGGTCGATAGCGCATCTGGAACGCGGCCAGGACCTGATGAGTGGTGACGTCCCATTCGCCGGTGCGCGGCGTGGGGTAGCCAAGGCGCGCCAGCTCGGCCTGGAACCAACTGGCGCTGGGAAGCTGATCCACATAGGCGGCCTGCTGGCGAGCGACTGCCCGTTCGTCTGGCCAAACCCCCAAGCCGGCCTCGGCCAGGCGTTTCCAGGGAAACAACGGCCCGGGGTCCAGTTTGCGCATGGGCGCGATATCGCTGTGACCGATGATGTTCACCGGATTGATCGCGTTACGCCGGGTGATGTCCTTGAGCAGGACGATCAGGGACTGGACTTGAGCTTCGCTGTAGGGATACCAGAGACGTCCGGTGGGCGTATCGATATAGCCCGGGTTGACGATTTCGATACCGATCGAGCTGGAGTTGAGCCAGGTCCGGCCTTGCCATTCACTTTCGCCGGCATGCCAGGCACGTCGGCTTTCGTCCACCAGCTTGTAGATGGTTGCGTTCTTGTCATCGCCGATCAAGTAATGGGCACTGACTTCGCCATGGGTCAGCAGGGACAGGGAGCGTTCCAGGGACGCCGAGGTGTAATGCACGACAACGAACTGGATTCGACTGTCGTGGTTGACCGAGGGATGGCTGGTGTCGAGTCGGGGACCGCTCGCGCAACCGGCCAGGAGAAGCAACGAAGCAAGAAGCGGGGCAAATTTCATGGCGATAGGGTGTATGCAGAAAAATAATGCAACAGTGTAACGTATCGCCCAGCAATGATCCGATTGGACCGCGACATTAAATAATTTGGAACAATTGAAGCCTCAGCCTAGCTCCACGCGATTACGTCCTGCATTTTTAGCCCGATATAGCGCCTGATCGGCTCTTTTAAGCACCAGATCGCTATGTTCTCCCGGTTTGAATGCCGTCATGCCCATGGACACCGTGACCGTGACCGGTTCGCCTTTGAAGTGAAACGGACAGGCTTCGATGGCCGCGCGCAACGCCTCGGCCAGTTTTGCACCAGCGGCCAGGGGCGTATCGGGGACCAGCAGGACGAATTCCTCGCCGCCGAAGCGGGCAATGAAATCGCCACCGCGTATACGCTTGCGCAGCACCGAGGCGATGAGCTTCAGCACGCGGTCGCCGGCCAGGTGGCCATAGTTGTCATTGATCCGCTTGAAATGATCCAGATCGAGCATGGCAATCAGCAAGCTGTTGCCATGCCGCTGCCATTGCTCGACTTCCCGTTCGAGACGTTCGCTCCAGGCGGCGCGGTTGGGCAAGCCCGTCAGCGGATCGACCAATGCCTTTTGCCGCTGCTCTTCCAGGTTCTCCCGAACGATCAGGGCGTCCTGCTCCATCAATGCAACGCGCTCGGCCAGGCTTTTTAGGCGAGCCGACACTTCCTGCTCGCGCAAATCCCGTTGTTTCTGGTGCTGATCCATCGTGCCGAGCAAACCTTCAAGGTGGTTTTCCAGCACGTGCTTGAGGCTCTCCAGGTCATCGGCCTGCTGCACGCTGTTTTGCAAGCCATCGACCTGCTCGCGGATCTGGGTGTCCATCTCCCTGGAGGCCGACGAATGATCGGCATGGTCTTCGCTGGCCGCCCGCAGGGTGTTTTGAAACGACTCCAGCCGATCGTTCAGCCGCTGAAGATAAGCTTCGAATTCGTGCTGGCCGCTGTCGGTGATCGCCAACATGAGCACAGCCAGGTCGTCGAGAACCGGCAGCAACTCGTACCAGTTCAGGCCGTTTTTCAGCCGTTCCCGCATGGCCTCGGCTTGAGGACGATGCCGCTCCGGCAATGTCAGGTCGCCCAGCAACCCCAGCAAGGTGTCTTCGATGTGGCGAGCGACCGAGCTGTAGGACGGCTCCGGGGAATCAGGCAGGTCGTAGGGAGACTCGTCCGGATCGACCGCCGCGGGAAGGTCGGCCGGTTCCTCCGGAACCGCTGTAGCCTCGAGGATGGGCTGGGGCGGTTCCGCTGGCGTCAGTTCGTCGGGATTCTGGACAGCGGGGGCCGGCTCGGTGGGTTCATCGGGGGTCGGCGCCGACTCGATGCTCGGCTGGGCAGGCGACACGACTGGTGCCGGTGCCGGTGCCAGTGCCGGTGCCGGTGCCGGTGCCGGTGCCAGTGCCGGTGCCGGTGCCGGTGCCGGTGCCAGTGCCGGTGCCGGTGCCGGTGCCGGTGCCGGTGCCGGATCAGGCTCATCTACTGTTTCAATGGATACCACCGGCTCGGGCGTCATGTCCGGTGCGTGGACTTGTTCCGCTTTGGATAGCGGCGGCGCTGGCGCGGCGGCTGCCGTATCAATGGCCTGGAGTTGGGAGGGCAGCAGGGCCGCTTCGGCTTCAGCCGTCAGGGCGGGCGCGGGTGTCGCTTCCGAGTGATCGTGGCCGCCAAACAGTCGTTGAAGCAGGCCGGGACGGCTCGGCTCCTCCGGCGTGTCCAGCGCCCTGATCGCCTGCCCTTGCAATTGGCTCAGCTCACTGAGCAACAGCGGGATTTCCCGCGCCTGGTCGGCCCGGGCCTCCAGTTGCTTGGAGAACTTCTTCAGGGGCCGGCTGACTTCCTTCGGCAGCGGCAGGCTCTGCAACTGGGCGACCAGGGCCGTCAGCGCCGCGCTCACCTGTTCCGCGCGGGTCTCGCGACGCTGTTCGGAATCAAGTACGGCTTTCTCCAGGCGTGGAAGCAAGGCGGCGAGGGCGGCGTCCATGTTGTCGGTACGCACCACTTCGCGCATTTCCTTCATGCACTGGTCCACGGCCCGATCGGTACCCTCGGCGGCGAGGGTGCTGCGCACCAGGCCACGACGCAACAAGTCGAGCCGAGCGTCCCAGCGGCGCTCGAGCTTTTCCTGTTGTTCGATGCTCTTGAGGTATTTTTCTCTCCAGCGTTCGGCGTCGTCGCTCATTCATCGGATCCGCGAGGGGCAGGACTCAGCGCGGGGAATGCATCAGCCGTGAGCGAACCCGGCAAACGTATTTCGACCGCGACGGGCAGGTGATCGGAAATGGGCTGGGCCAGCACCTCGACCCGTTCGAGGGTCAGGGTCGGGCTCAGCAGGATATGGTCCAGGCAGCGTTGAGGACGCCAGCTGGGGAATGTCGCTTCAAGTTGCGGAGCCAGCAGACCAAGGTCGCGCAGGGGGGAGGTCTGCAACAGGTCGGTGGCATGGGTGTTCATGTCGCCCATCAGCACCTGATGCTTGTAGCCGCCAATCAGCTCGCGAATGTACGCCAATTGCATCGTGCGGGTACGCGCCCCGAGTGCCAGGTGCATCATGACCACGATCAGCGCCTCCGGACCTTCGCCGAAACGCGCGAGGATCGCGCCGCGGCCCTTGGGGCCCGGCAGCGGATGGTCTTCGATCGCCCACGGTCGCAAGCGGCTCAACACACCATTGCTGTGCTGGCCGAGACGTCCGAGGTTGCGATTGAGTTGCTGGTACCAGTAGGGAAAGGCGCCCAGCTGGGCAAGGTGCTCGACCTGGTTGACGTAGCCGGACCTCAGGCTTCCGCCGTCGGCTTCCTGCAAGGCCACCAGATCGAAATCCTTCAACAGGTCGCCGATCTTCTGCAGATTGCCGGCGCGTCCCGTATGGGGCAGCAAATGTTGCCAACCCCGGGTCAGGTAATGCCGGTAACGTTCGGTGCTGATACCGACCTGGATATTGAAGCTGAGCAGCCGCAAACGACTGTCGGCAGGCAGGCCCGTGGACGCGACATGATGCTCGTTGACCCGTGCTTCATGCAGGCCAACAACGCGTTCGGTGCTCCAGCGGGCCATGGCAGGCGCTACGCTTAGTTGGCAGCGGCCTTGGTCGCCGCCCGCTCTTTGGCGATCAGCTTGTCGGCCAGTTGCAGTGCTTCGTTCGCGCCGCCAGCGGAGCCGATGTCAAAGCGGTATTTGCCGTTGACGATCATGGTCGGTACGCCAGTGATTTCGTATTTCTTCGCCAGCTCACGAGCCTTTTTGATCTGCCCCTGGATAGCAAAGGAGTCAAACGTGGCCAGGAACTTGTCCTTGTCGACGCCCTGGGTCGCGAGGAACTCGGCCATGTCTTCTTTCTTGGTCAGCTTCTTGCCTTCTTTCTGGATCGCATTGAACACCGCTGCGTGAACCTGGTGCTCGACGCCCATGGCTTCGAGGGTCAGGAACATCTGGCCGTGGGCGTCCCATGGGCCGCCGAACATGGCCGGAATGCGCACGAAGTTCACGTCCGAAGGCAGTTTTTCAACCCATGGGTTGATGACTGGCTCGAACGCATAGCAATGCGGGCAACCGTACCAGAACAGTTCCACCACTTCGATCTTGCCAGGCACAGCCACCGGAACGGGGTTGGTCAACTCGACGTAAGGGGCCTTCGATTCCTCGGCGTTGGCTTGGGCGGCCATGCCGAACAGGCTGGCAGCGACGAGCGCGGCGCTGATGATCAGATTACGCATGCTTTACTCCTGGACAATGAGGTGGCCTCGCGAGACCTGTTTCTAAGACAGACCGTGGCGGGTTCAAGTTCGCTAGTGTAACGGCAGCGGCCACAAAAAAGGGCGGCCAAAGCCACCCTTTTGATGTTTGCATCGACAGATTAATCGAGTGTTAACGTTGCGGGGAATGCAAACCTCACAACGCCTGGCCAACGGTCTTAATGCAGACCCTGGATATAACTCGACACAGCGGCGATGTCTTCGTCGCTCAGCTTGCGCGCGATGGTGCGCATGGTCATCGCGTCGCCGTCGTTGGCACGACCACCTTCTTCCTTGCGGAAATCGGTCAATTGCTTGGTGACGTATTGCGCGTGCTGGCCGCCCAGGTGTGGGAAGCCTGCGGCGGCGTTGCCGCTGCCATTCGGCGAGTGGCAGCCGGTGCAGGCGGGCAGGCCCTTGTCCAGGTCGCCGCCGCGGAACAGCGCTTCACCGCGAGCCACGAGTTTTGGATCAGCGGCGCCGACGCTGCCCTTCTGGCTGGCGAAATAAGCGGCGATGTCCGACAGGTCCTGATCGCTCAGGTTGGTCAGCAGGCCAGTCATTTCCAGGACGACACGCTTGCCGTCCTTGATGTCATGCAATTGCTTGGTCAGATAACGCTCGCCCTGGCCCGCCAGTTTCGGAAAGTTGGGCGCCATGCTGTTGCCATCCGGGCCGTGGCAGGCCCCGCATACGGCCGCTTTTGCCTGGCCGGCGGCGGCATCGCCTGCGGCGTGGGCTACGCCGGACATCCCCAAGGTCAACAGCAGACTCACGATCAGTTTGTTCATCAGCTAATCCAACTACGGCTAAGGGTTAAAGAGTTATGGACCGGGTTTACTCGCTCATCCACTGGATGATGGCTTGGTAATCCTCGGCACTGCAGTCCATGCACAAACCACGCGGCGGCATCGCCTTGAAACCCTGGGTCACGTGTTGCACCAGCGTCCCCATACCTTTCGCCAACCTTGGCGTCCAAGCTTCCCGGTCACCCTTGCGGGGTGCCGTGGGCAGTTGGCCGGAATGACAAGCACCACAAACACGGTTGTACACAGCTTCCGGATCCTGTGTAGCCTGAGCGCTGTAAAGCGGCATCAAGACACCGGCAGCTAGCAGCCATTTCGTCATAAAACGACCTTTTCAGGGTTGAGAGCGAGCTGCGTTCTAGTGCGCAATTTCGGTCGGTCGCTCCCGTGAGCCTCATCCTACGCTGGGACAAAGCGCACACAAAATCTGCGGCATTATATACTGGCGTCACTGAAACGGAAACGACACAGCTTGCCGCGTCCATTCCCGACGCCGCCCACATCGGAAATCCCATGCAACTGAAGAACCCTATCCTCGGCCTGTGCCAACAGTCCACCTTCATGCTCAGCGCTGCCAAAGTCGATCAATGCCCTGACGACGAAGGCTTCGAAGTGGCTTTCGCCGGGCGTTCCAACGCCGGTAAGTCCAGCGCGCTGAACACCCTGACCCATGCGAGCCTGGCCCGTACTTCGAAAACTCCGGGCCGCACACAGCTCTTGAACTTCTTCAAGCTAGACGATGAACGCCGTTTGGTCGACCTGCCCGGCTACGGTTATGCCAAGGTGCCGATTCCGCTCAAGCAGCACTGGCAACGCCACCTGGAAGCCTACCTGGGCAGCCGAGAAAGCTTGAAGGGTTTGATTCTGATGATGGACATCCGCCATCCGATGACTGACTTCGACTTGCTGATGCTCGATTGGGCAGTCGCCAGCGGCATGCCGATGCACATTCTGCTGACCAAAGCCGACAAACTCACCTACGGCGCCGCGAAGAACACGCTGCTCAAGGTGCAGTCGGAGATTCGCAAGGGCTGGGGCGATACGATCACCATCCAGTTGTTCTCGGCCCCCAAGCGCATGGGGTTGGAAGAAGCCTACACGGTGCTGGCCGACTGGATGGAGCTGGCGGACAAGGGCAGCGACGCGGCTGAATAAGCCAAATCGCAGGCAAAAAAAACCCCGGACTTCGTATGGGGAGGGGGAAGTTCGGGGTCCAAGTTCCGGACCGCTAGGGCGGGGTCCAGATATCTGCCAACACTTAACACAACATAGGAGCATTGAAGGGCTTCACCAGCCATTCAGAATCTCTGAGTGGGATTTCACGGGTTTAGTTCAGATTTTTTTTGGAAATAACTGTAGGAATTTTCAGAGCTAACGAAGCCAAGCCAGTGTTTTCGGCGATTCAATGTGGCAATGGTCTTACGAAGCAGGCCCGTAGGAGCTGTCGAGTGAAACGAGGCTGCGATCTTTCCCCTGACGCTTGAATCTCAAGTGAAAAATCTAGATCAAAAGATCGCAGCCTTCGGCAGCTCCTACTGGGCGCAGCCGAGCGGGAGCAAGCTCCCTCGCCACAAAAGCCCTGGGCCTCAGGACGTGGGAATCAGTGCGCCTCATCCCAGTTATTGCCCACACCTACTTCCACCAACAGCGGCACGTCCAGCGTGGCGGCGGCGCTCATGTGCTGGCGGATTTCCCCGCTCACCTGATCGACCAGGTCTTCGCGCACTTCCAGGACCAGTTCGTCGTGGACCTGCAGGATCACCTTCGCATCCAGCCCTGAAGTCGCCAGCCAGCGATCCACGGCCACCATGGCTTTCTTGATGATGTCAGCCGCGGTGCCTTGCATCGGCGCGTTGATGGCGGTGCGCTCGGCGCCTTTGCGCAGGGCCGGGTTCTTCGCGTTGATGTCCGGCAGGTACAAGCGACGACCGAAAATGGTTTCGACGAAACCTTGCTCGGCCGCCTGGGCGCGGGTGCGCTCCATGTATTCCAGCACACCCGGGTAACGGGCGAAGTAGCGGTCGATGTAGGCCTGGGACTGCTTGCGATCAACGCCGATCTGCTTGGCCAGGCCAAACGCGCTCATGCCATAGATCAAGCCGAAGTTGATCGCTTTGGCGCTGCGACGCTGATCATGGGTGACGGCTTGCAGTTCGACGCCGAACACTTCCGCAGCGGTGGCACGGTGCACATCCAGGTCGTTGCGGAACGCATGGAGCAGACCTTCATCCTTGGCCAGGTGCGCCATGATCCGCAGCTCGATCTGCGAATAGTCCGCCGCCAGCAGCTTGTAGCCTTTCGGCGCGACGAAGGCCTGGCGGATGCGCCGACCTTCGGCCGTGCGGATCGGAATGTTCTGCAGGTTCGGGTCGATGGACGACAGGCGTCCGGTCGCAGCGACGGCTTGCTGGTAGTTGGTATGGACGCGTCCGGTGCGGCTGTTGATCTGCTCCGGCAGGCGATCGGTGTAGGTGCTCTTGAGCTTGCTCAGCGAGCGGTACTGCATCAGCACCTTGGGCAGCGGGTAATCCTGTTCCGCCAGCTCGGCGAGCACCGCTTCGGCGGTGGACGCCTGGCCCTTGGCGGTTTTGCTGAGCACCGGCAGGCCAAGTTTTTCGTACAGGATGACGCCCAATTGCTTCGGCGAGCCCAGGTTGAATTCCTCGTCGGCAATGGCAAACGCCTCACGCTCCAACGCCACCAGTTTCTCGCCCAACTCGACACTCTGCGCGCCCAGCAGGTTGGCATCGACCAGCGCCCCTTGGCGCTCGATCCGCGCCAGGACCGGCATCAATGGCATTTCAATCTCGCTGAGTACCTTGCCCAGGCTCGGCGTGGCGGCCAGTTTTTCCTGCAAGGCCTGGTGCAGGCGGAAGGTTACGTCGGCGTCTTCGGCGGCATAAGGCCCCGCCAGCTCCAGGGATATCTGGTCGAAGGTCAGTTGCTTGACGCCTTTGCCCGCGATGTCCTGGAAGTCGGTCTTGCTTTGGCCCAGGTACTTGAGCGCCAGGCTGTCCATGTCGTGGCGAGTCGCGGTGGAATCCAGCACGTAGGATTCAAGCATGGTATCGAAGGCAATGCCTTGGACCAGGATGCCGTTGTCTTGGTCGCCACCGATGGCGCAGTTGGCCAGGATATTGGTTTCGAACTTGGCGTGCTGGCCGACCTTGAGCTTGTTCGGATCTTCCAGCAGCGGCTTGAGCGCCTTGAGCACCGTGTCGCGGTCCAACTGCTCGGGCACGCCCATGTAGGAATGCGTCAGCGGGATATACGCCGCTTCGAAAGGCGCCACGGCAAACGACAACCCAACGAGTTGCGAGTGCTGGGCATCGCCTCCGTTGGTTTCGGTGACGAAGGCAAACAGCGGCGCCTTGTCGAGTTTCGCCAGCCACGCGTCGAAGCGCGCCTGGTCAAGGATGACTTCGTACTTGGCCTCGGCAGCGCCGGGCTGTTCTTCGGCAACTTCGACGATCTCCTGGCCGGCACGCTTGGCGTCCCGCTGGTTTTCTTCGAACCAGCTCTTGAACTCCAGCAAGGTGTAAAGCTCGGCCAGTTTCTCGTGATCCGGGGCGCCCATCTGCAAGTCGTCGAGGCCGACATCCAGCGGCACGTCGGTCTTGATGGTCGCCAGCTCGTAGGAGAGGAAGGCCATTTCCTTGTGCTCTTCGAGCTTGGCGGCCAGGGTCTTGGCTCCGCGAATTGGCAGCGTGGCGACAATATCCAGCTGTGAATACAGTTCGGTCAGGCCGCCATTGACGCCCACCAGCAGGCCGGAAGCGGTCTTCGGCCCGATGCCCGGAACGCCCGGGATGTTGTCGGACGAATCGCCCATCAACGCCAGGTAATCGATGATCTGCTCCGGAGCGACGCCAAACTTCTCCTTCACGCCAGCCACGTCCAGGGCGCTACCGGTCATCGTGTTGACCAAGGTAATGTGCCCATCGACCAACTGCGCCATGTCCTTGTCGCCGGTGGAGATCACCACCGGACGGTCAGCCGCCGCGCTGCTGCGCGCCAGGGTGCCGATCACGTCATCGGCCTCGACGTTGTCCACGCACAGCAGCGGGAAGCCCAGGGCCTTGACGCTGGCGTGCAGCGGCTCGATCTGCACCCGCATGTCGTCGGGCATGCTCGGGCGATTAGCCTTGTATTCGGCGTACAGCGCATCGCGAAACGTCCCACCCTTGGCGTCGAACACCACGGCGAACGGACTGTCCGGGTACTGCTTGCGCAGACTCTTGAGCATGTTCAGCACGCCCTTGACCGCGCCTGTCGGCAGGCCTTTGGACGTGGTCAGCGGTGGCAGCGCGTGAAAGGCGCGGTACAGATAAGAAGAACCGTCCACCAGGACGAGGGGGGCTTGGCTCATGAGCAGGATCAACCTTTTCGGCGGGTCCAAGGCTAGAATAGCGGGACCGTTGACGACAAAGGGACAAGGTTATCATGCGTACACTAAATCGCCTGTTACTCGCTGGCTTGTTTGCATTCACCCCGATAGCCGTCATGGCGGCGGACGACGCACCCTCGGCGGACCCGGATGTCACCATCCGCACCGAAGGCGACAAAACCATCCAGGAATATCGGCAAAACGGCTTTCTGTACGCGATCAAGGTCACGCCCAAGAACGGCAAGCCTTATTTCCTGGTACGCGCCGACGGCACTGATGCAAACTTCATCCGCTCGGACCAGCCGGATATGCTGATCCCTTCGTGGAAAATCTTTGAGTGGTGATGCCGCTCCCGACTTCAACCGGCGCCCGCTGAAGGGCGCCCGTACTGGCAGTTTTAACCATGTCTGTGTTCACGCCCCTGGCTCGACCCGAGCTGGAAACCTTTCTCGCCCCTTATGGGCTTGGCCGTCTACTTGATTTCCAGGGGATTGCTGCCGGCAGCGAAAACACCAATTTTTTCATCAGCCTGGAGCAGGGTGAATTCGTCCTGACCCTGGTCGAACGTGGCCCGGTGCAGGAAATGCCGTTCTTCATCGAACTGCTGGACGTTCTGCACGACGCCAATCTGCCGGTGCCTTACGCCTTGCGTACGACAGACGGCGTTGCGCTGCGGGAACTGGCGGGCAAACCGGCGCTGCTGCAACCGCGCCTGGCCGGCAAGCACATCAAGCAGGCCAACGCCCAGCACTGCGCCCAGGTCGGCGAATTGCTCGCGCATCTGCACTTGGCGACCAAGGACAACATGATCAAACGCAAGACCGATCGTGGCCTGGACTGGATGGAGGAGGAGGGCGGCAAACTGCTGTCGCACCTTGATACCGAGCCACGTCAGTTGCTGGAAGCTGCGCTGGAGGAAATTTCGCTGAAGAAAGTCGGCATCCTGGCGCTGCCCCGGGCCAACATCCATGCCGACCTGTTCCGCGACAACGCGATGTTCGAAGGTACGCACCTGACCGGGCTGATCGATTTCTATAACGCCTGCTCCGGGCCGATGCTGTATGACGTCGCCATCGCCTTGAATGACTGGTGTTCGGATGACGACGGCGTGCTCGATGGCCCACGGGCGAGGGCATTGCTGGGCGCCTATGCGGCGCTACGGCCGTTCACCGCCGCCGAGGCGCAACTGTGGCCGACCATGCTGCGTGTGGCATGCGTGCGGTTCTGGTTGTCGCGGCTGATCGCCGCCGAGTCGTTCGCTGGTCAGGATGTGTTGATCCACGATCCGATGGAATTCCAGCAGCGGTTGGCGCAGCGGCAGAAGGTCCACGCGTTGTTGCCTTTCGCCCTATAACAGCAGGCGACGCGAAGCTGACTGCTCTTGTGGCGAGGGGATTTATCCCCGCTGGGCTGCGCAGCAGCCCCTTGCTTTCTATTGGCGGACCGTGGCGGCTGATATTTTTTGGGGGCCGCTTCGCGCCCCAGCGGGGATAAATCCCCTCGCCACAGGTTCTGCGTTGACAGGCTATAGCGACTCCAAACACCCCGCCAAATCATTCCCCAACTTCTCCAACAACTGCTCATACCCCTGCGCCGTCGCCGGGGTGTAGCCACCCAGCGCGTCCAGCTCCGCCAGTTTCACCGGCAACCCGGCCACCAGGGTTTCGGCCAGGCGCGGGCGCAACGGTGGTTCGCTGAAGACGCAGGTCTTGCCCACCGCCTGCAAGCGCGTGCGCATGGCCGCCACGTGCTGGGCGCCGGGCTGGACTTCGGCGGCCACGGCGAACACCCCGGCGTGCTTGAGTCCATAGTTGTCTTCGAAATAATCGAATGCTTCATGGAAGACGAAATACGGCTTGCCCGCGATCCCGGCCAAGCGTGTCTTGAGGCGCGCGTCCAAGGCATCGAGGCGCTGGTTGAAACCCTTGAGGTTGCTTTGATAACGGGCAGCATTCGCCGGATCCGCTGCGCTCAGGTCAGCCGCCATCCTGGCGGCGATCACGCGCGCATTGTGCGGCGACAGCCACAGGTGGGCATCCACGGTGCCGGGGCGATGATCATGATCGTGCTCATCGCCGCCATCGTCATGATCTTCGTGGGACGCGCTGTCCTCGGCGAAATGACGCAACGTGAGCCCCGGTAGGTCCTGCACCGCAACCGATGGCAACGTACGACCGTTCAGCACACGCGGTAGGAAACCTTCCATGTCCGGCCCGATCCAGTACAGCAGGTCCACCGATTGCACCTTGCGCACATCGGAGGGCCGCAACGCGTAGTGATGGGGCGAAGCGCCCGGTGGCAGCAGCACTTCCGGAACGGCCACGCCGTCCTGCACGGCGGCGGCAATCAATTGCAACGGCTTGATGCTGGTGAGCACCTTGACGTCGGCCTGGGCCGAGCCAATCAGCAGGAAACTTGCGACAAAAGCGACAAAGAGCGAAAAAAATCGGGACACGATGACCACTCGAAGAGGCGAGAACGGGTAACATAATAACGTCTCTCACTGAACTCGTCGCTGCCCATGCCTATTACACCCCTCGCCAGCCGTCCCCACGATCACTCCCACTGCGTGCACAGCGCGCTGTCCGAGGCCGATGCCATTTGCGCGCGCCAAGGGTTGCGCCTGACAGCCCTGCGTCGGCGGGTGCTGGAATTGGTCTGGCAAAGCCACAAGCCACTGGGCGCGTATGACATTCTCGCGGTGCTCAGCGAGCAGGACGGCCGTCGTGCCGCGCCGCCAACCGTCTACCGTGCCCTGGATTTCCTCCTGGAAAATGGCCTGGTGCATCGCATTTCGTCGCTGAACGCCTTCGTCGGCTGCAACCATCCGGAACACGCCCACCAAGGCCAGTTCCTGATCTGCCGCGAATGCCACGCCGCCATCGAGCTGGAACAGAAATCCATCAGCGATGCCATCATCGCCAGCGCCAAGGACGTCGGCTTCGTGGTCGACACCCAGACCGTCGAAGTGGTCGGCCTCTGCTCCGGCTGCCAGGGGGCCTGATGAACAACGCGCTGATCCGCCTCGAGCAGGTGGCCGTGACGTTCGCCGGGCAGAACGTGCTGGATAATATCCATTTAAGCGTCGAACCGGGGCAGATCGTGACGTTGATCGGCCCCAACGGTGCCGGCAAGACCACCCTGGTGCGCGCCGTGCTGGGGCTGCTCAAGCCGGACAGCGGTAGCGTCTGGCGCAAGCCTCGGTTGCGCGTCGGTTACATGCCGCAAAAACTCCATGTCGATCCAACGTTGCCGCTGTCGGTCCTGCGATTCCTGCGTTTGGTACCGGGCGTGGATCGTGAACGCGCCTTGGCCGCGCTGAAGGAAGTCGGCGCCGAGCAGGTGATCGACAGCCCGGTCCAGAGTGTTTCCGGCGGCGAGATGCAGCGGGTATTACTGGCCCGTGCCCTGTTGCGCGAGCCCGAACTGCTGGTGCTCGACGAGCCGGTGCAAGGGGTCGATGTAGCGGGACAGGCCGAGCTGTACAGCTTGATAACCCGTTTGCGCGACCGCCATGGCTGCGGCGTGTTGATGGTGTCCCACGACCTTCACCTGGTCATGAGCACCACCGACCAGGTGGTCTGCCTGAACCGTCACGTCTGCTGTTCCGGGCATCCTGAACAGGTCAGCGGCGATCCGGCTTTCGTCGAGCTGTTCGGAAAGAACGCACAGAGTCTGGCGATTTATCATCACCACCATGACCATGCCCATGACCTGCACGGTTCGGTGGTCAACCCCCTTCTGCTTCAAAACATGTTCATGGAGACGGCTGCAAGCATGGCTGATTTTCTGTTGTACGCCCTGCTTGCAGGCTTGGCGCTCGCGCTGGTGGCCGGTCCACTGGGGTCGTTCGTGGTCTGGCGGCGCATGGCCTATTTTGGCGACACCTTGTCCCACGCGGCGCTGCTTGGCGTGGCCATGGGTTTTCTGCTGGACGTCAGCCCGGCCATCGCGGTGACGGTTGGCTGCCTGCTGCTCGCGGTGGTGCTGGTGACCTTGCAACAACGCCAGCCGCTGGCGTCCGACACGCTGCTGGGCATCCTGGCGCCGAGCACGCTGTCGCTCGGGCTGGTAGTGCTGAGCTTCATGCGGGACGTGCGGATCGACCTGATGGCCTATCTGTTCGGCGACTTGCTGGCGATCAGTCCGACGGACCTTGCCTGGATCCTCGGCGGCAGCGCGGCGGTGCTGCTGTTGCTGGTGACGCTGTGGCGTCCGTTGCTGGCGGTCACCGTCCATGAAGAGCTGGCGCGAGTCGAAGGTTTGCCCGTGGTGGGCCTGCGCTTGGCACTGATGCTGTTGATCGCGGTGGTCATCGCCGTGGCGATGAAAATCGTCGGCGTCTTGCTGATTACCTCATTGCTGATCATTCCTGCGGCTGCGGCACAGCGTCACGCCCGCTCACCCGAGCAGATGGCCTTGGGTGCAAGCCTGCTGGGCATGCTCGCGGTGTGTGGCGGGCTGGCACTGTCCTGGTTCAAGGACACCCCGGCCGGCCCATCGATCGTGGTCAGCGCCGCTGCGTTGTTTCTGCTGAGTTTTGTCCTGCCCCGTCGAGGGGTGTAGACTTGCTCGCTTTTTGCGCAAATAGAGAGTCGCAGGAATGAAGCCGTTCGCCTCCCGTTATCTGCTCCTTGTCGCGTTTTCCCTGCTGCTGGGTGCCTGCCAGAGCACGCCGCCAGTCGTCGAGGCCCCTGATACAAGGGCTCCGGCCATTGCCCAGCTCGAACAAAGCCTGGCCAGCAATGAGCTGGCCACCGCTGAAGACCAATTGGCCGCTTTGCAAAGCCAGGCGCCCGAAGATCACTCGCTGGAGCCCTACCAACGGCAACTGGCCGAGGCGTACCTGCGCCGCAGCCAGATCGATCTGCAAAAAGGCGATGTAAACGCCGCCGCCACTGCCCTGAGCCGTGCCCGGGCCTTGATGCCAAAGGCTCCAGCGCTGACCGGCGAAGTCAACAGTGCCATTGCCGAGGCCCGCAAGGCCGAGCTGGATAAAGCCGAAGCAGACCTCAAGGCTGCCGAAGCAAAACCCGTCGCCAAGGTGATCGACCCGAGCGCGCCGAGCACCACCGTTGCGCTTAACCTCGCTGATATACAGCAAATGCGTCGGCAATTAGATGCCATCGCCGCCGATGTGGTGAGTTATCAGTGTGACGTCAGCATCCAGGCGCCACGCACCAATGACTATCCATGGCTGGCGACGTTGCTGACAAAGCGGGTCAAGAAGCTTGATCCGGGGTTTGACTTGAAACTGCAGAAGCAGATTTTGCGCAGTGTGCTTAAGCACAGATGGTGCTAACGCCGCGTAAGCCCTAAAAGCATCGCGAGCAAGCTCGCTCCCACAGTGGTTTGTGTCGATCACGAAACCCCATGTGGGAGCGAGCTTGCTCGCGATAGCGCCCTACCAGACAACAAATCTCTTTAGGCCGGAACCGCCTTGGCCTTCGGCTCCCGCGCCCAAACCCGATGCTGGGCAATCGCCGCAAAAAACCGCGAAAAACCGCTCGCATCCGCATCTTCGATCAACCCCGCATCCACCTCCAGCTTCAACTCCACCAACAGCTGCCGGGCCTCACCATGAAGCCCAATGGCTTTCAGATGCTTGTAGGCCTCCAGCACGTAATGCAACGCCACGCCGTCGCGACTCAAGGCCTTGATCGACTCCGCACCGCCTGGCACGAACACCGCGTCAAAGGCAATCGACGGCAGGCCTTCCATGGACGCATCCACCGCCAGCGTCTGCCCATCCGCCGTGGTGACCGGCGCCGAGGTCGGCCCCAGCACTTTGGCGTGGGCACCTTCGGCCTCCAGGGCTTGCTTGAGTGCATTGATGACCGCCCCATCGACACCGTTGGCCACCAATACCGCCACTTTGCGCGTCTTGATGTCGCCAGAGAGCAGGTTCGCCTGGCTCAAGGCCGGGGATTGCTCCAGCGATGGCGTCGGGACATCAACCGTACCGGCGCTCGGTGCCGGCAAGCCAAGGTTCTTGGCAACTCGCCCGGCCAGTTCCAGGTCGATGTTGGCGAGGATCTCGTTCACCTGCCGCGCCCGGATGAATTCACGCTCCACTTTTCCCAGTTCAAAGCTGTAGGCCGCAATGATGTGTTCTTTTTCGTGGGGGCTCATGCTTTTGTAAAACAGCCGTGCCTGGGAGAAATGATCGCCAAACGAATCGCTGCGCTGGCGAATCTTGTGAGCGTCGATACGCTCCGGATAACTTTCAAAACCGCCATCCTGTGGGCCGGGCGGCGTCTCTTTCGGCCAACCGCCATCGATGGAGTTCGGCTCGTAGGACGCACGTCCCTTGTCGATGGTAGTGCGGTGCATGGCATCCCGCTGGCCGTTGTGCACGGGCGTGATTGCGCGATTGATCGGCAACTCATGAAAATTCGGCCCACCGAGTCGGCTGATCTGCGTATCGGTGTAGGAAAACAGCCGGCCTTGCAGCAACGGGTCATTGGTGAAATCGATGCCCGGCACGATATGCCCGGGGCAGAACGCAACCTGCTCGACTTCGGCGAAGAAATTATCCGGGTTACGGTTCAGCACCATCTTGCCCAGCGGCGTGATGGGCACCAGCTCTTCGGGAATAATCTTGGTTGGGTCGAGCAGATCGAAGTCGAACTTGTGCTCGTCTTCCTCGGCAACGATTTGCACGCCGAATTCCCATTCCGGGTAATCGCCCATCTCGATGGATTCCCAGAGGTCGCGACGGTGGTAGTCGGTATCCTTGCCTGCAAGCTTCTGGGCTTCGTCCCACACCAAGGAACAGGTCCCAGCCTTGGGTCGCCAGTGGAATTTGACGAAGCTGCTCAGGCCTTCGGCGTTGATCATGCGGAAGGTGTGCACGCCAAAACCTTGCATGGTGCGCAGGCTTTTTGGAATGGCCCGGTCAGACATCGCCCAAATCACCATGTGAGCCGATTCCGGCACCAGTGAGACAAAATCCCAGAACGTGTCGTGGGCCGAGCCGCCGGTGGGAATCTCGTTGTGGGGCTCGGGTTTAACCGCGTGGACGAAGTCTGGAAACTTCACCGCGTCCTGGATGAAAAACACCGGCATGTTATTGCCCACCAGGTCGAAGTTGCCTTCGTCGGTGAAGAACTTCACGGCAAAGCCACGCACGTCCCGCACGGTGTCACCGGAACCCCGCGGACCTTGCACAGTGGAAAAACGCACGAACACTGGCGTCTTTTTACTCGGGTCCTGTAGGAAACCGGCCTTGGTCAGGGCCGAATGCGCTTCATAGCTTTGGAAATAACCATGGGCGCCAGTCCCGCGGGCATGAACGATGCGCTCCGGGATGCGTTCGTGGTCAAAGTGCGTGATTTTCTCACGCATGATGAAATCTTCCAGCAGCGACGGCCCACGCGCACCCGCCCGGAGCGTGTTCTGGTTATCAGCGATTTTTACGCCCTGGTTGGTACGCAACGCCTGTTCGGTGGCGTCGGAGCGAAACTGCTCCAGGCTCTCGAGTTTGGCGTTGGTATTGCTACGGTCCAGGGTATCGGTCCCGGCCAATTGGCTGGGGGCGGCAGGTTTGTTAATGCTCATCAGGCATGACTCCTCGTTGCGATCCCCGCCATGGCCAGGACCCATGAGTTCGATGCGCCAGGCACGGCACCTGGGCATGTTTTGAGTTGCTTAATGAGTGACCGATGGCGTTTCGCTGTGTTCCTTTTATCTGTCCTTTGATCGCCTTATTGCCAAATCACTGGTTCATTCTCAAATAAATGCTAAGAACCTCTATACGGACAGGCTAAAATGCGCGCCCGGCTAACCGCTGATCCTTTTTCAACGCGCCCCACAAGGTTCGCTACGTGATCGAGTTTCAAAATGTGCATAAAACCTACCGGGTTGCCGGTAGGGATATCCCCGCCCTGCATCCGACCAGTCTGACGATTGAGAACGGCCAGGTCTTCGGCCTGATTGGCCATTCCGGTGCAGGAAAAAGTACCCTGCTGCGCCTGATCAATCGCCTTGAAGATTCCACGGGCGGAAAGATCATCGTCGACGGTGAAGAAGTCACCGCCCTGGACGCCAGCGGCCTGCGCCGCTTCCGCCAGCAAGTCGGAATGATTTTCCAGCACTTCAACCTGCTGGCGTCCAAGACCGTGGCCGACAACGTCGCGCTGCCGCTGACGCTGGCTGGTGAATTGTCCCGCAGCGAAATAGACCAGCGCGTCGCCGAGCTGCTGGCGCGGGTAGGGCTGTCCGACCACGCCCGCAAATACCCGGCGCAACTGTCCGGCGGCCAAAAACAGCGCGTCGGCATCGCCCGCGCCCTGGCGACCAAACCCAAGATCCTGCTATGCGACGAAGCCACCAGCGCCCTCGACCCGCAGACCACCGCTTCGGTGCTGCAACTGCTGGCGGAGATCAACCGCGAGCTGAAGCTGACCATCGTGCTGATCACCCATGAAATGGACGTGATCCGCCGCGTTTGCGACCAAGTGGCCGTGATGGACGCCGGCGTGATCGTCGAGCAAGGCCCGGTGGCCGAGGTGTTCCTGCATCCGAAGCACCCGACCACCAAGCGTTTTGTCCAGGAAGACGAGCAGATCGACGAAAGCGAACAGCGCGACGATTTCGCCCACGTCCCAGGGCGTATCGTGCGTCTGACGTTCCAGGGCGAAGCGACCTACGCGCCATTGCTCGGCACCGTCGCCCGGGAAACCGGTGTGGACTACAGCATCCTGGCCGGTCGCATCGACCGCATCAAAGACACCCCCTACGGGCAACTGACCCTCGCCATCACCGGCGGTGACATGGAGGCGGCATTCGCCCGCTTCACCGCGGCCGATGTCCACATGGAGGTGCTGCGCTGATGGAATTTTTTGCAAACGTCGACTGGCTGGAAATCTGGCTGGCAACCGGCGACACCTTCCTGATGCTGTTCGGCTCGCTGCTGTTCACCGTCCTGCTCGGCTTGCCCCTGGGCGTGTTGCTGTTCCTGTGCAGCCCGCGCCAACTGCTCGAAGCCCGCGGCGTTTATGCGCTGCTGTCGCTGATCGTCAACATCCTGCGTTCGCTGCCGTTCATCATCCTGTTGATCGTGATGATCCCGTTCACGGTGTTGATCACCGGCACCTCCCTAGGCGTGGCCGGCGCGATCCCACCGCTGGTGGTCGGCGCCACACCGTTCTTCGCCCGCCTGGTGGAAACCGCCTTGCGCGAAGTCGACCGCGGCATCATCGAAGCCACCCAAGCCATGGGCGCGACCACGCGGCAGATCATCGTCAACGCCTTGCTGCCGGAAGCCCGTCCGGGCATTTTTGCAGCGATTACGGTGACAGCGATTACGCTGGTGTCCTACACGGCCATGGCCGGTGTGGTCGGCGCCGGCGGTTTGGGTGACCTGGCGATCCGCTTCGGCTACCAGCGTTTCCAGACCGACGTCATGGTCGTGACCGTGGTGTTGCTGCTGGTCCTGGTTCAGGTCCTGCAAACCGTGGGCGACAAGCTGGTTGTGCATTTCTCTAGAAAATAAGGCCTCGCGCCCATAAACATGAGCCGGCCATTCGCTGGCAGGCGCCGAGAGCAGGCGCCTCAAAAGGAGTTAGCTGAATGAAAAAACTACTGGTTGCCTTCGCTGCTGCCGCCGCGTTCTCCGCCCACGCCGACACCCTGACCGTCGCGGCCACGCCCGTGCCCCACGCGGAAATCCTCGAATTCGTCAAACCGGCGTTGGCGAAGGAAGGCGTGGATTTGAAGGTCAAAGTCTTCACCGACTATATCCAGCCGAACGTGCAGGTCGCGGAAAAGCGCCTGGACGCCAACTTCTTCCAGCACCAGCCGTACCTGGATGAGTTCAACAAGGCCAAGGGCACGCATCTGGTGAGCGTGGCCGGCGTGCACCTGGAACCCCTGGGTGCTTACTCCAGCAAGTACAAGGCACTGACCGAATTGCCGGGCGGCGCTAACGTAGTGATCCCGAACGACGCTACCAATGGCGGTCGTGCGCTGTTGTTGCTGGCTAAGGCTGGGATTATCAAGCTGAAGGACTCGGGCAACATCCTGTCCACTACCAAGGACATCGTTGAGAACCCAAAGGATCTGAAATTCCGTGAGCTGGAAGCGGCGACTATCCCGCGGGTGCTGACCCAGGTGGATCTGGCGTTGATCAATACCAACTATGCGTTGGAGGCCAAGCTTGATCCTTCCAAGGATGCGTTGGTGATTGAAGGTAACGACTCGCCTTATGTGAACATCCTGGTGGCTCGTGAGGATGACAAGGACAGTGAGGCGATGAAGAAGCTGGTCGCCGCGCTGCATACGCCGGAAGTGAAGGCTTTTATTCTTGAGAAGTACAAAGGCGCGGTTTTGCCGGCGTTTTGAGCTGATTGGGTGTGAAAAGAACGGGGCTGCGTGGGAACGCAGGCCCGTTTTTTTTGCAGCGTTTGTCCATCGTTCGGGCCGAATAAACCCTGGGATCTGCTTCATTGTTCCATAACCCTCATGATAAATTCGCGCCGCGACCTCTAATCAATAGAGGGCATTCAGGGAGAGAAGTGAGTGATCAAGTCTTTGTTGGTTGGGGCATTGCTGGCAATGGCATCCGCATCGGCGTCTGCGATGAGTTGCGACAACCCTAGAAACGCCTATGACAGAACCTATTGCGCGTCGCTGAAAATGGTTCAGTCGGATCAGGACATCAATGATCAATACAAGAAGACGATGAGTGCCCTGAACCCGGATCAAAAGAAAAAGGTGAAAGCCGCTCAAATCCAGTGGATCAAAAATCGTGACAGCGCCTGCTCCAACGATGGCCTGCTCTACCTGGACTGCGCCAATGAGAAGACCGAGGCGCGTATCGTCATACTCAAGGCTGTGGAGCGCGAGTGCCGTGCTGCCGGTTGCGACGACGCCAAGCTGTCGCAAGTCGAGTAATCCGATAAGCACGTCGAACTTGCAGTCGTACCCACGAAAACCCGACGTAAAGCGTCGGGTTTTTCTTTTTTATCAGCGCTACGCGGCGCCACGCTCGACCATCGCGCGCCATGCCCGGACGCTGGGGCGCTCCTGCATCCTGGCGTGCCAGGCTCGAAGTGCTAGGCACTCTCCAGGCACGGGGAGCTGCACCAGCGAGGCGAAGATCATCCCGCCCAGTACCGCAATGTCTGCCATCGAGAATTTCTCGCCCGCCACAAAGGGCTGGTCTTTGAGCAGGCTGTCGAAATAGCGCATGCCTCTGATCGCCTTGTCGCGCATCCGGCCGCCCCACTCGGCGTTCTGGTACAGCTCGACATCTGGGCCGAGGCCCGGCGTGGCATGGTGGAAGTACACACTGACGGCGTCGAGAAATTCGAGCTCGGCACGCTTGGTCATCATGTGGATAAGGCCCTTTTCCAGAGGCGTTTCGCCCGTCAGCGTCGGTTCGCCGACGAGGCTATCCAGGTATTGGGTAATCGCCGTGCATTCGGCGATCAGCGTCCCATCGTTCAGCTCCAGCACGGGCAGTGTCCCGGAGTAATTGATGGCGAGGAATTCCGGTTTCTTGTGCTCACCGGTCCAGAGATTCACCGGAATGAATTCGATTTTCGGCAACAAGCCTTTTTCCGCCAGTGCAATGCGCACGCGGGCGGGGTAGGGGCCGTTGAACCAATCGTAGATTTTCATTTCAGGAACCGTTGAAACGTCAGCGCGCTGTTGTGAAGGAGACATGATTCGAGCACCTGCCTGTCAATTGGTAGGTGAAAGATTGAGCTGATATTTTAACCCCGTCAATCCCCTACCTGACAATTGGCAGGTAGGGGATCCGGGCGTAGAATCGCGTCCAACTGAATCAAATCTCGTAACGAGGCGGTAACGTGAACGAAAATGCTCGAGAAGCCATCTTGGCGGCAGCGAAATCCGCTGCCCAACTGCACGGTTACAGTGGGATCAATTTCCGTAGCATTGCCGAAGCGGTGGGCATCAAGAACGCCAGCATTTACTACCACTTTCCGAGCAAGGCAGGGCTGGCTGCCGCGGTTGCCGAGCGCTACTGGCAAGACGTGCAGCAGGTGCTTGAAGGGATACGCGCCGCCAATCCCGAGCCGAAGGTGTGCGTTCAGTTGTATCCATCCATTTTTCGAAAGTCGCTTGAGGACGGGAACAGGCTATGTCTGTCCAGCTTCATGGCCGCCGAATACGAAGATCTTCCCGATGAAGTCTTGCGGGAGATCCGCGCGTTTGCGGACGTTAACGTGACATGGCTTGCCCAGGTGTTGGCCGATGTCGAAGTGGGCAGCGCGGCAGAATGTGAGCGCCGAGCCCGTGCCATCTACACCGCTGTTGCGGGTGCCCAGTTGATCGCGCGGACTCGGGCGGATGTCGGTCTGTACGATGATTTGATATTGAGTTACCGGGAGACAGGGTTGATTCCAGCCTGATCCTGGTTGTCGTCAGGAAGGAATGGTTGGGGCGTCTGACGTTTTGCTAAATCCCCTCGCCACAGTAATTCAGTTGTTTGCATTGGTGGCAGGGTGCCACAATCGCCGTTTTCGTTGCGTCACGATCAGGTGGATCAAATGGATGGCCCAAGATCTCGGAACGGCCAGGATTGCTTCATAGCCGAGCAAGTGCGAACTGACCGACTGCAACAACTGTTTCGCCAATCCGTTTCTGCGGTTTTTGGCAGTTACCTGGCTGCCATCATGCTGAGCTGGCTGTGTTGGGACCGGTTTGAGCACAGCGTTATTTTTTGGTGGCTGGCCATCCTGACCGCATCGACACTGTTGCGTATCGCAATGTTCGTTGCCTATTTCCGCAGCGACGAAAGTAAGCGCACGCCTCAACGTTGGGAGCGCAAATACTGGATCACACTGGTGTTATCCGCCGGTATCTGGGGCGGCGGCGCGTTTGTGATCATGCCGAGCGGACGATCTGTTGTCCCAGGCATTGGTCATGCTCTTTACGGTCGGGATGTCCGTCAGCGCGGTGTCCTGCTACTCGGCCTACCGCGATATGACCCTGGTCTCCATTGGCCTGGTGCTGTTTCCCTGCACCGCCTGGCTGCTGTTTCAACCGTCCTCGATTCAAGTCGGCATGGCCCTTTCGATCCTGGTGTTTGCGGCCTTTGCGGCCCGCGCCACGCACAAGATGTCCCAGGCACTGGAAATCGCCTTTCGTCTTACTCGCGAAATGGAACAGGCGAACAGCATTTCGACCCGTGCCGCACAAACCGATGAACTGACCGGCCTGAAGAGTCGGCGGGCTTTTTTCGAGCATGCCCAGCAACTCTACAACGAGTGCAAGAGCAAACGATTGGGGTTGTGTGCGGTCATGTTGGACATGGATCACTTCAAGCACATCAACGACACCTACGGCCATCAGGTGGGGGATCAGGTTTTGCGCGAGATGGGGGTGGTGATCAGTTCGTCGTTTCGGGCAACCGATATCCACGGGCGGCTCGGCGGGGAAGAGTTCGCCATTCTGCTTCCGGACACTTCCATCGAAGTCGCTACCCAGATTGCAGAACAGCTCATCGATACGATCGCGGGTTTGATGATCGAGCCTGTCCACGGCATATCGGCCAGCCTCGGCGTCGCATCGACGGGGGCCTGTAATAAGGATCTTCACAGCTTGATGAACGATGCGGATAAGGCCCTGTATCGAGCGAAGGCGTTGGGGCGTAATCGAGTGGCTGTCGCTTAGTCGGGTTGATTTGTATTAACAGTCGGAATTTGACTGGGCCTGCCTTTGTCGATGTCGGCTACGCGGATCGAGCTCCGGCTCCAGACAGGTCTACGGAAGCTCTGATGGCATCAATTGCGTCTTGAGCGAGCGCCATAACGATCGTTGTACTGGTTTCAATCCGACTGATGATGTCTTCTCTCGGACCCTGCTTCCAGGCAACGCTTGCGTAAAAAACTGCTTGAGATACCTGGCGATGGCTTTCGCTTTCATAGGAGCGAATCAGGTGATAGTTGTCACTATCATGTAATGAGCAGCCATAAGAAACGACATCCATGCCCGCCTCCAGGTGAAGCGGAACACTGACATTCTGCATTACTTTGTGAAAATCCAATCCCGATCCTGGCCTTAAGGTGTACGTCAGGATTTCAATAATTCGAGTCATTCCAAATCTTCCATGTGGCATTTCCACGGGAGCATCCGCGCAGCTCAGCTTACGCCATCAGGGCGAGTTGCGTTACGGCACGCGTTGGACGATCGAGAAGCCCATCATCGGTGCGAATTTCCCTCCCTTTGAGAGCCTGCAATTGCGCGGGTCCTGCTGATTCCCCAGGCGCGTCCTTCCCCTGGCCTCACCTCGCGGCTCACGCGGGCTGGCGATATTGCAAAGCCTAAAAATAAATTTCCTTTCATATCAACTGGTTAATTCAAAGACGAAAAATTTTTCAAAATTTAGCTTGCGCGCTAATTATTCGTCCGTTAACTTTGTCGCAACTGGTTAGCGCGCAAACATTTAGCGCAAACCAAAACAACTCAAACCCATCAGCAAAAGAGGAAACACCATGAACGTTCTCTACACCGCAGTCGCAACCTCCACCGGTGGCCGTGATGGCCGTGCTGTTTCCAGCGACAAGATTCTCGACGTGAAACTGGCCACTCCAAAAGCCCTGGGCGGCGCCGGTGGTGAAGCCACCAACCCTGAGCAGTTGTTCGCCGCCGGCTACTCGGCCTGCTTCATCGGCGCGTTGAAATTTGTCGCCAGCCAGAGCAAACGTAGCATTCCGGCTGACGCCTCGATCACGGCCCACGTCGGCATCGGCCAGATCCCTGGTGGTTTCGGTCTGGACATCGACCTGCACATCAGCCTGCCAGGCCTGGATCAAGCCGATGCCCAAGCGCTGGTCGATGCGGCTCACCAGGTTTGCCCGTACTCCAACGCGACACGCGGCAACGTCGAAGTCCGTTTGCACGTCACCGTCTAACTCACTCTATCTACGAATAAAAAGGATCAGGACATGAACACTCTCGGCAAAACACTCATTGGCTCGCTTCTGGCACTGTCCCTCGGCAATGCGTTCGCGACTTCCTATGTTCAACCTACGTTCGCCGAGGGTGGCTCGGATCGACTGATCGAGAACCGTGTCGCTGAAGGCGGCTCGGATCGTCTGATCGAAAACCGTGTAGCCGAAGGTGGCTCGGATCGACTGATCGAAAACCGCGTAGCCGAAGGTGGCTCGGATCGACTGATCGAAAATCGCGTAGCCGAGGGCGGTTCGGACCGACTGATGGAAAATAGAGTGGGCTAAACAATCCCTCCACCGCCCCAAGAGCTGGTCGAATCAACCCATGTTGTTTCCAGCCACAAACGCCGCTTATCTCTCACGAGGAAGCGGCGTTTTTTTTGCAACATGTTCCGGGGTCCTAAACGATGCTATCCACCACACCGCCATCGACACGCAGTGCCGCGCCAGTGGTGGCCGAGGCCTGTTCCGAGCTGGCGTAGATGATCATGTTGGCGACTTCCTCGACGCGCGCCGCGCGCTGGATGATCGAGGTGCTGCAATGCTCGTTGACGAAATCTGCCGCGACTTTTTCCAGGCTTTCCCCACTGCGCTCGACGTCCGCCTGGAGCATCTGGGCAACGCCTTCGGAAAGCGTCGGCCCCGGCAACACCGAGTTCACCGTCACGCCCGTGCCAGCGAGGCGCTTGGCCAGGCCACGAGCGATTGAAAGTTGGGCGGTTTTGGTGAAGCCGTAGTGGATCATGTCGGCAGGAATGTTCACGCCCGATTCCGACGAGATAAACACAATCCGCCCCCAACCGCGCTCGACCATGCCCTGAGCGTAGGCCCTGGAAACACGCACGCCCGACATCACGTTGGTTTCGAAGAAGCGCTGCCATTCGCTGTCCGGCGTTTCGAAGAAGTCTTCCTGTTTGAAAATGCCCAGGTTGTTGATGACGATATCGAAGCTGGGGTGCTTGGCGATGAGTGCCTCGCAGCCAGGCGCGTGACTGAGATCGCCGACAAAACCAGTCGCCCTTGAAGCAAGGGCGCCCAAGCGCTGCAGCGCGTCCTCCACACTGCTCTCGCTGCGACCGTTGATAACCACTTGAGCGCCAGCTTCAAGGAAGCCTTTGGCAGTCGCGAAACCGATACCGCTGGTGGACCCGGTGACCAGGACATGACGTCCGGTGAAATCGATATTCATGAGGGGACTCCTTGATTAACGAACCAGAGGAAGTGCGATATTTCTGGCTGAACGGTCGTCCGACGGATCTAGAAAGGCTTTGCCGTCCAACGTCGCCGATATCGCAGGCCCTTAATCATGGACACGATTGAGGCTTTGCGCCTCTTTGTGACGGTCTTTTCCGCGGATGCCCGTTGCTACTTCCTTGGCAGGTTGGGGAACAAGCAAGGTTAGGGCATCAGCCGACATCGATGTGAAGTTGCCGGCCTCTTCGCGAGCAAGCTCGCTCCCACAGGGTTGGTGGGGGTTCTTGGTCATGGGGAGGGGCTGCTGCGCAGCCCAGCGGGAGCAAGCTCCCTCGCCACGGGGTTCGGTCGACCCAGCTTTCAGGCTTGCGCGCTGAATCGCTGCGCAGCACGCCGCTCAAGCATTGCGGCTTCCGTCTCTCGCGTCGCCCGTTCGCCTTTGTACGCCAGTTGGTTGAAAAACAACCCGTCCGAAAACTCCTGGGGAGGGACCGAGCCGGCGCGTTTGAGCATCGGCGCCAGATCGATGGTGCTGGCGAAGTTTTCCTGGGTCAGGTTGTAGCGGCCCAGGTAACTGCCGGACCAGGGCGAGTCGGCGTCGACCATGTCGATAGAGGCGTCACGGAACGCAACGGCGGCGGCTTTCAGGTCAGTGGACTCATTGAGCAGATCGGTCAGCCGCTGGGTGTCCGCGCTGCTGAGTTGGCCGGCCGTGTTGAGCACCTTCAGGCGGCCATCGGCCTCGACGGTGAAGCCATATTTCTTGCCGGCCAGGTCCGGATGGGTTGCCGACAGCATTGACTGGAACGTCTCGAAAGCGCTTCTCAGGGTGTTTTTCGCGCTCTCGGTAATCGCGGCGAATCGAGGGAAGTCTGGTGATTGGGAGCGACCGATCCAGGTTTCGATGATGACCGGCGATTGCACCATGGCCTGGGTTTCTTCACTGGGGTGAAAGATCGCTGCAGGGCCGGCACTTGTCAGCTGCTTTACGGCGTCCGTAGGAGGATTGGTTACCAACTTCTGGTCGGAGCGGGTGAGGTTAGTGTTGGCGGGAGAGATAGCGTCAGAGCTAACAGAGAATTCCATTTCATCGGTCCATGATTGGCGGATACATCGGGTTATCGACAGCGGGGGGCCGAGCTTTAGGGGGGCGGGCTGCTGCGCAGCCCAGCGGGAGCAAGCTCCCTCGCCACGGGTACCGTGCAGGCCAAGGCATTGTGGTTGTGGCGAGGGGATACTTGCCACAAGTAAGGCCTTTGCCGGAATTGATGCCCTGCCTTCAGTACCACCGCGCCTCGCCCGGCGGGCGTTTCTTGAAGCGTTTCATGCTCCACATGTACTGGCTCGGGTAGGCGCGTACGTAACGCTCGACCACCTTGCTCATGGCGGCGCAGGCGGTTTCGGTGTCGGTGCTGTACATCTCTTCCGGGGCGGCTTCGAGGATGACTTTGTAGCCGGAACCGTCCGGCAGGCGCAGGGCATGAAGGAACACGCCAACTGCTTTACCGCCAGCGAGCATGTTCGGCACAAACTTGCTGGTCAGGGCCTGGGTGGCAAAGAAGGGCACGAAGATACCGGCGGATTCGGACGGTTCCGGGTCGGCGGGGATGCCTACCTGGCCGCCTTTGCGCACTTCCTTGATGACGCTGAGGATGCCTTCCTTGGTCGACGCCGCGACTTTGTTGCCCAACTGTACGCGTTGCTTTTGCAGTAGTTCATCTACCGCCTTGAGCTTGGGCGGACGGTAGAAAATGATCGGTTTGCACTGGCTGCAATAGAAGTGATTGAGCACTTCCCAGTTGCCCAGGTGGCTGGTGATGCCGACCACGCCTTTGCCGGAGGCCAGGGCTTCTTTCAGCACCTCCAGGCCTTCGACTTCGCGCACCAGTTCGATGGAGCGCTGGGCCGGCCAGATCCAGGCGCAGGCGCTTTCGGTCAGGGATTTGCCGATGTCCTTGAGGCTCTGGCCCACCAGGCGCTCGCGCTCGGCCGGGTCCATCTCGGGAAAGCACTTGGCGAGGTTGATCCGCACCACGTCGCGGGAACGGTTGGGCAATTTCCACATGAGCCAGCCGATGGCCGAGCCCACCGCTTGCACCGCCCGCCAGGGCAGCAGTGCAAACAACCGCAGAGCGCCGACCAGCAAGGCGCCTTTCAACTTATCCACAGGTCACTCCTGAATGTATGGGCCGTGTTGCGAGCCGGCTATTCTAACCACCGTTTACCAACTCGGCGTAGCGGTCGCAGTCCTGGGTGTGGTCCATGACCATGCCGGAGGCCTGCATCAAGGCGTAGCAGATGGTTGGCCCGACGAAGGTGAACCCGGCCTTTTTCAGGCCTTTGCTCATCGCCAGCGCCTCGGGCGTAATGGCCGGCACTTCGGTGCGGTCCTTGAAGTGATTGATGATGGGTTTATCACCCACGAACGACCAGAGGAACGCCACCGGGTCTTCCAGCGCCAGCCAGGCCTGGGCATTGCGCCGGGCGGCCTTGAGCTTGAGACGGTTGCGGATGATGCCGGGGTCGAGCATCAGCTCATCGATTTCCGCGTCACTCATTTGCGCCACGCGCTGCACGTCGAAGCCGTACAACACTTCGCGATAGCGCTCGCGTTTGCGCAAAACGGTGATCCAGGACAGCCCGGCCTGGAACCCTTCGAGCAAAAGCAACTCGAACAAACCCTGCGCATCGCGCAGCGGCGTGCCCCACTCCTGATCGTGATAAGCCATGTACAAAGGATCGTCAGAACACCAAAAGCAGCGTGGCATAAGGCTCCAGGGGGCGTGCGCACGAACGAATCGGGTATACTCCCGCTCTTTAAATCGCAGCCCAAGAAACAGGTGAATTTCGTGAGCCAGCCTACGCCAGCCGTGCGTACCTTCCAAGACTTGATCCTCGCCCTCCAGCAATACTGGGCCGAGCAAGGTTGCGTGGTACTTCAGCCCTACGATATGGAAGTAGGCGCCGGCACTTTCCACACTGCCACGTTTCTGCGTGCCATCGGCCCGGAAACCTGGAACGCCGCCTATGTGCAGCCCAGCCGCCGCCCGACTGACGGCCGCTACGGCGAAAACCCGAACCGCCTGCAGCACTACTACCAGTTCCAGGTGGTGCTGAAGCCGAACCCGGAGAATTTCCAGGAGCTGTACCTGGGCTCCCTCAAGCACGTCGGCCTCGACCCGCTCGTGCACGATATCCGTTTCGTCGAAGACAACTGGGAATCGCCGACCCTGGGCGCCTGGGGCCTGGGCTGGGAAGTCTGGCTCAACGGTATGGAAGTGACCCAGTTCACCTACTTCCAGCAGGCGGGCGGCATCGAGTGCTACCCGGTGACCGGCGAAATCACCTACGGCCTCGAGCGCCTGGCGATGTACCTGCAGGGCGTGGACTCGGTCTACGACCTGGTGTGGGCCGACGGCCCGTTCGGCAAAGTGACCTACGGCGATGTGTTCCACCAGAACGAAGTGGAGCAGTCGACCTATAACTTCGAACACGCCAACGTCGACAAGCTGTTCGAACTGTTCGACTTCTATGAAAGCGAAGCCAAGCGCCTGATCGAGCTGGACCAGCCGCTGCCGTTGCCGAGCTATGAAATGGTGTTGAAGGCGTCCCACACCTTCAACCTGCTGGACGCACGCCGGGCGATTTCCGTGACCGCGCGCCAGCAATACATCCTGCGTGTGCGCACCCTGGCGCGTTCCGTTGCGCAAGCGTACCTGCTGGCCCGTGCCAAGCTGGGCTTCCCGATGGCGACCCCGGACCTGCGTGATGAAGTGTTGGCTAAGCTGGAGGCTGCACAATGAGTGCTCAAGATTTTCTGGTTGAACTGGGCACTGAAGAACTGCCACCCAAAGCCCTGAACACCCTGGCCGAAGCGTTCCTGGCCGGCATCGAGAAAGGCCTGCACGCCGCTGGCCTGAATTTCGAAACCAAACACGTCTATGCCGCGCCGCGCCGCCTGGCCGTGCTGATCACTGCCCTCGAAACCCAGCAACCCGACCGCAGCATCAACCTTGATGGTCCGCCACGCCAGGCCGCGTTCGATGCCGACGGCAACCCGACCCAGGCCGCCCTGGGCTTCGCCAAGAAGTGCGGCGTGGACCTGAGCGAAATCGACCAGAGCGGTCCGAAGCTGCGCTACAGCCAGAGCATCAAGGGCAAGCCGACCGCCAGCCTGTTGCCGACCATCGTCGAAGACTCTCTGAACGACCTGCCGATTCCCAAGCGCATGCGCTGGGCCGCGCGCAAGGAAGAGTTCGTGCGTCCAACCCAATGGCTGGTGATGTTGCTCGGTGACCAGGTCATCGATTGTACGATCCTTGCCCAGAAGGCCGGTCGCGACTCCCGCGGCCACCGCTTCCATCATCCACAAAGCGTACGCATTACCGCGCCGGCCAATTACCTGGCCGACTTGCGCGCCGCCTACGTGCTGGCCGACGCCAACGAGCGCCGCGAGCTGATCAGCAAGCGCACCGAAGAACTGGCGACCCTGCAGGAAGGCACCGCCATCGTGCCGGCCAACCTGCTGGACGAAGTGACCGCGCTGGTGGAATGGCCGGTGCCGCTGGTGTGCTCGTTCGAGGAACGTTTCCTTGAAGTGCCGCAGGAAGCGCTGATCACCACCATGCAGGACAACCAGAAATATTTCTGCCTGCTGGACGCCGAAGGCAAGTTGCTGCCGCGTTTTATCACGGTCGCCAACATTGAAAGCAAGGATCCGCAGCAGATCGTCGCCGGTAACGAAAAAGTCGTTCGCCCGCGCCTGACCGATGCCGAGTTCTTCTTCAAGCAAGACAAGAAACAACCCCTGGAAAGCTTCAACGAGCGCCTGCGCAACGTCGTGTTCCAGGAAAAACTCGGCAGCGTCTACGACAAGGCCGAGCGCGTTTCGAAACTGGCGGCGTACATCGCCCCACGCATCGGCGGCGATGCCCAGCGCGCGGCGCGTGCCGGCATCCTGTCCAAGTGCGACCTGTCCACGGAGATGGTCGGTGAGTTCCCGGAGATGCAAGGCGTCGCCGGTTACTACTACGCCCTCAACGACGGCGAGCCGCAAGACGTCGCCCTGGCCCTGAACGAGCAGTACATGCCACGCGGTGCCGGTGCTGAACTGCCGAGCACCCTGACCGGTGCGGCCGTGGCGATCGCCGACAAGCTCGACACCTTGGTCGGCATCTTCGGCATCGGCATGCTGCCCACCGGCAGCAAGGACCCGTATGCCTTGCGTCGCGCGGCGCTGGGTGTGTTGCGGATCCTGATCGACAAGCAATTGGATCTGGACCTGAACGATGCCGTGGCCTTCGCCGTCAATGCGTTCGGCAGCAAGGTCAAGGCTGCCGGCCTGGCCGATGCAGTGTTGGAATTCATCTTCGACCGCCTGCGTGCGCGTTATGAAGACGAAGGCGTCGACGTGGCGACCTACTTGTCGGTGCGTGCCCTGAAACCGGGTTCGGCCCTGGACTTCGACCAGCGCGTACAAGCGGTGCAAGCCTTCCGCAAATTGCCGGAAGCGGCAGCGCTGGCGGCGGTGAACAAGCGCGTATCGAACCTGCTGGGCAAGGCCGAAGGCAACATCGCGGCCACCGTCGAAGCCAAGTACTTCGACAATGCCAACGAGTTTTCCCTGTACTCGGCGATCCAGCAGGCGGACCAGGCGGTCCAGCCAATGGCGGCGGCGCGTCAGTACAGCGAAACCCTGGCGCGCCTGGCGGCACTGCGCGAGCCAGTGGATGCGTTTTTCGAGGCGGTGATGGTCAACGCTGAAGATGCCAACGTTCGGGCCAACCGCTATGCACTGCTGGCGCGCCTGCGTGGGCTGTTCCTCGGTGTTGCCGACATTTCGCTGCTGGGGTAAATCTTGAAACTGCTGATTCTCGATCGGGATGGGGTGATCAATCACGACTCCGACGCTTACATCAAATCGGTGGAGGAGTGGTTGCCGATACCCGGTTCCATCGAGGCCATCGCGCAGTTGAGCAAGGCCGGCTGGACGGTGGCGGTGGCCACCAACCAGTCGGGCATTGCTCGAGGTTACTACGGGCTCGCCGTCCTCGATGCCATGCATCAGCGCTTGCGCGACCTGGTGGCAGAGCAGGGCGGGGAGGTCGGCTTGATCGTCTATTGCCCGCACGGGCCGGACGAGGGTTGCGATTGCCGCAAACCCAAGCCAGGCATGTTGAAAACCATCGCCGCTCATTACGGCATCGCGCTGTCAGGTGTGTGGTTTGTCGGCGACAGTCTCGGTGACCTGGAGGCGGCCAAGGCCGTCGATTGTCAGCCAGTTTTGGTAAAGACCGGGAAAGGCGAGAAGACTCTGGGCAAGACCCTACCGGTGGGCACCTTGATTTTTGACGACCTGGCGGCGATTGCCGCTGAACTTATCCACAATTAGAGCTCCCTAGACATCCTGATCAAGGATCGTTCGGGAAGCGCTTAAGCAGGCGGGCCTTGCCCGCAATGGTAAACGCCGCTATGTCGATACTGCAGGCCATCAGAACCTTTCTCTTTTACCTGCTGTTGGGCACCAGCTCCTTGCTGTGGTGCACCTTGAGTTTTTTTGTCGCGCCATTCATGTCGTTCAAGACGCGCTACCGCTTCATCAACGTTTACTGGTGCCGCTGCGCCTTGTGGTTAAGCAAGGTATTCCTGGGTATCAGTTACGAAGTGAAGGGTGCCGAGAACGTGCCTGACCGGCCCTGTGTCATCCAGTCCAACCACCAAAGCACTTGGGAAACATTCTTTCTCTCCGCCTATTTCGAGCCGTTGAGCCAGGTGCTCAAGCGTGAACTGTTGTTCGTGCCGTTCTTCGGCTGGGCCATGGCGATGCTGCGTCCGATTGCCATTGATCGCGACAATCCCAAGGTTGCACTCAAGCAGGTCGCGCAAAAAGGCGACGTGCTGCTCAAGGACAACGTTTGGGTGCTGATCTTTCCTGAGGGTACTCGTGTGCCTTATGGGACGATCGGCAAGTTTTCCCGCAGCGGTTCCGCATTGGCGGTAAACGCGTCCCTGCCGGTGCTGCCGATTGCACACAATGCGGGCAAATTCTGGCCAAAGGCTGGCTGGATCAGAAAACCGGGTGTCATCACAGTGGTTATCGGCAAACCCATGTACGCAGAGGGCACTGGGCCCCGCGCGATCGCTGAGCTCAACGATCGCGTACAGGCTTGGAATGAGCAGACGCAAAGGGAACTGGGTTCGCTTCCGCCAGCGCCTGCCGCACCCGCAGCACCGGACCAGCTCGCTGTTTGAGAACTGTGGATAACCTGTGTACCGTTTTATCCGATTTCGTTGCTTTTATTTTTTAACTCTTTGTTTTTAAAGCATATTTCTTAAGCACATAAAACAGCTGAAAAGGTGCATAAGTTTTTATACCTGCCAAATCGCAGCATCGCCATTGCGTCGATGACTGCGATTTTTCGCTCAGCTCAACAGTTGAAACCGCAAGCTGAACGTCGTTCCTTTCCCGACCTCACTATGACATCCGATCTGGCCACCATGACGATCCACGACCGCCTTGACCATGGACAGTCCAAGGCCGATGCCGTCTACACCGTGGGCAGACGAGAAGCGTCGATACTGGCTGAACAACTCCGGCAGTTCCTCAGCGCCAATGCCTTTGCCCTGGTCGACGACGTCGCACATCAACCATCCCTCCACGCAGCGAACGGTTAGCGAAACGCGCGTTTCGCGCGGGCTGTATTTGATCGCGTTCTCCAGCAAGTTGAATATCGCGCGGGTCAGCAGCGGCTGATCGGCGTTGACCATGGCTTCGTCATCCTCCAGTTCGTGTTCCAGCTGGATATTTTTTGCCCGGGCAAGGGGCAATGCCTGATCGATCACGTCCAGGACCAGCATGGCAAACAAGGTCGGTCGGAATTGGTAGGCCTCTGACTCCGCCTTCGCCAGTTGCACGAAACCGTCGGTTAGATCCAAGGCACGACGCACCTGGTGCTCTATCTGATCGAACAATGGATTGTCCGCGCCAGCCTCATGTCGCTGCACGTCGAGCAGCGCGAGTATCGCCGAATGTGGCGCGCGCAGGTCATGCGACAAAAACCGGAGCATCACGCCGCGCTGTTCTTCAGCCTCGCGCTCGGCACTCAGGTCAGTCAGGCTCAGCAACCAGCCAATGGGCACGTCGCCCTCGACCGGCAGCAGTGCCGCACGTTCGAGGCGCAGGCTGCGCTCTCGGATATCGCGAAACTCAGTCAACGGCAAGGTAGACAGACGATGCGCAGGGCTGTGGTCCAGTGGCGGATACCCCAGGCGGGCCAGTTCCTCGATCACGTCACCGCCCACCAAGGTGTGGCCGAACAACTCACGGGCCTTGCGATTGCCAAGCAATATCTTGCCCTGCGGATCACTGATCATGGTGGCCACCGGCAGGTACTCCAAGCCATCGGCGATAAAACGACGGGTATCACGCGTCCGGCCCATGGCTTGTTCCAGTGCCATGATTTGCCCCTGCAAACGGTCACTTCCAGAATAGGAGGCTCGACGTCGCTCGGGGAATACTTTCGGTTCGGCATCCAGGCGGGCCAACTCCCAACCGAAATAAGCCAACACCACGCTCAATCGTCGCCAGTTCCAGATCAGGTAGCCACAGAGCATTCCCATTAAGCTGGCCACCGGCGACCACCACCATCCCTGAGCGCCCAACAGTGCGCTGGTCAGCAGGGCTACGCTCATGCCCCCTAGCGTGACCCCCAGTGCAAGGCGGGGGCGCAACAAGAGCAAACCGAGCACGGCTCCAACCAGACACATGGACAGCAATGCAGCTTCTGGTCCATTGGGGGCCGTTTGCGTGCTGAACGAAATCAGCGCCGTCAGTGGTAACAGAAGCAGGCTTATCCAAAACCACTCTCGCATCAATTGCCGAAACAATTGTTGTACCTGAGTCGGTTCACGGCTTTCACGGCGACGCGGATTGCTCATAAGGGCCCTGGCGGAACATGAGGAAGATAATTGCCAACACTCGGCCCTGGAAGGCAAGCCCGAGGACCGAGACTATAACGGACTCGATGGACGGCGTGCGGCTGCCTTTCCCTGCGCGTTGCGAGCCGGTATTGTCTCAGCCAGCGATGGGAGGATGGACGATTCAGCTATCGGGTTGGGCGTTCATGTCCACTGGAAGATGTCCGTTATTTTTCGAGTTCAAGGAATCGCGTCATGCGTGTCGCCATACTGGATGACGAACCGGCCGAACTGCGCCGGGTGGAACAGACACTGCAGCAAATCCCCGGCAGGGGCGAACAAGCCTGGACCTTGCACAGTTTCGAACGCACCGAAGACCTGCTGCGCCAACTGCGGCGTGAAACCTTCGACCTGTTGATCCTCGACTGGCAGTTGCCTGATATCAGCGGGCTTGCCCTGCTGCGCTGGACGCGCGAGCACATGGACTCGCCGCCGGCCGCCATCATGCTCACCAGCCGCGACGGCGAGCACGACATCGTCCAGGCCCTCAACGCCGGTGCGGACGATTACGTCAGCAAACCGTTCCGCCCCAACGAACTCAAGGCCCGGGTCACCGCCGTGCTGCGCCGCCACAACTTGCAACGCACTCCGGCCAGCGAGGTGCTGGTGTTCAATGACCTGGAATTCGACGATGCCGAACTGACCGTCACCCGTGCCGGCATTCCCATCAGCCTCACCGAGCGGGAGTACCGCCTGGCCCGCTGCTTGTTCGCCAACCTGGGCCGGCCGCTGTCGCGTGAATATTTTTATGAGCGCTTCTGGACCCACGAGGAAATGACCTCGTCCCGTCCGCTCGACACCCATATCTATCGCCTGCGCAACAAGCTCGGGCTGACGGCGGATCGGGGTTGGCAGTTGCTGACGATCTATGGCTATGGGTATCGATTGGAGAGTGTGGCGGCGGGGAGTGAGGCGTCTGTCGCGAGTTAGGGAATAGCTCGGTATATCCGTGGCGAGGAGTTTCGTCCGGCTTTAGCTGGCTGGCGCTACAGTGCGAAGCGTTCGCGAGAAAAGCGGGGCCGCTACGCAGCCCATTGGGAGCAAGCTCCTTCGCCGCGGATTCCCACAATAAGCTTCGTGGGGCAGCAGGACGAGATAAGTAAATAGAGGAAGGCCAACGCACGAGCGTTGGCCTTTTTCGTTGGGGCAGCGTGAACCGGATGCATATCCTTAACCAGCAATTTGAAAGGATTGGCGAAAGCGAAAATTCTCGCTTCCAAAATGATGGGTTCCACGTGGAACAAGCAAATGCAGCCATGATTGCCGGGGCGACGTGGATGACATTATCAATATGGAATGGAATGATGCATCTACCTGCTCCAGAATCAATGCGCCATCCTGAATATATATACACGCTGTTGTTGCATACAGGTATTGATTAATGACAAGATATATTTGAGTGAATCGTCGGGTATGTACTAGGCGACAATCGATCTGACATATATGGGGTATGTGTGGAAAGTCTACCGAACATGCTTGGTATCGTACTGGGCGTGGCACCAGCATTTATAATCCTGGGTGCAGTGAAAGGCATGCAGCCGTGGCGCATTTGGACATTGATAGCTGGACTTGCCTTGGTCATACACGCAACACTGATGGTAGGGATCATGACTGATTTCGTATCTCTCTTTGAAGCTTTGCAGGTGCAAGGCAAATTGACCGGAGAAATAGCATCGAACGCCCAAAAGCATCTTGCCCTCTGGACCATTATGTTCCCGGCCATTGTCGGTGCTATCGGTGCAAACTATCTAACGGCTTGGTTTCAATCAAACAAACCATAAGCGTTCCTGCCAAACCCGTGGATTAGCGCTCACGAGTGCTTGGATAGCTATATCTAGGCACTACCTAATCAAGGGCCGAAGGCGTTTACAACATTATCGACGAATCCACGGAAGGAAATGGATATGCAAAAAATATCAGAGCCGGAATTCAACCCACGCCTTTACATTGAGAGCTATTATTCTGCGCTAGAGATTGATAAGGATAATAATCCCTTTCCACGCCTGATGGCTTGGGAGTTTCTCTATGAATATATATGGGGTAAGGAGCGTCCTTGGAGTTCGCTGACCGATTCGACCAACCTCGACACTACCGCATTGCACGTGGGATTCTATCTGGCCAATTGGGGAATGTTTCGAGGCCGCTCGGAGCTGCTGCGCAACAGCAATCTCGACCTGATGAAGGAACTGGTAATGCGTCTTTTCCAAGGCCGGGGTCCTGAGCTATTTGACCTTAGCGCTAAGGACTTCATACCGGGAGCACCCAACCTTGAGCACAATCAGGCTCTACTGGACGAGGTGGTTCAGATCTTTCACGACATGCCTGGAAACGTGTCTTGGACCGACACCTTGATCAGTAAAATTTTACTAGGCGTCTGGGGTGAGTTCCCTGCACTCGACCGCTACTACAAACTTGGTATACGGTCATTCTACCCGCACCGCGGCCTCACCGAAGTCAGTGGTCGCTCACTCACGTCGTTGATGGAACTGGTCAAGACGGAGAAATTCGACCTTCCAACCATCGAAACCAAGAACTTACGACTTGCCTACCCAAAAGGACGCTTGTTAGATATGGCTTTTTTTCAAGCTGGCCTCAGAGGTAAAGGACACGCTTTTACGCTATGAGAATGGCGTCAACGTTGGATCTCGTCTTATACGCCGCCCTTTTATCACTTCGATCTAAAAATAATAAAAGCGTTATTCTTCATAGTGAATGAGGGCCGGCAAAAATTTGCTCGGGTAGCGAGATGGCAAATATGACTTATCCATATTCAATTCCGTCAGATTTTAAGCTGAATCTAACCTTCCATTTGCAAGGGTGTATGAGCCGATGAACGATGCCATAAAGCGTTACATAAGCAAAAAGACTCAAGATATGATTATGATGCCTCCTCTGAAGCGCGAGGCTTTTCGTCTGATAATTTGTTGCGCGTTTGCATTTATACTCAACGTGATTCTTTATACCGGTATTGAAACCGACGGCACTGTCAAGGGGTGGGCAGAAGGGCCATTGCAATTATTAGCCTCGACGACGATGCTCCTGTTTATGATTAAATTTTTCTTACCCGTGCTTGGTTGGACGATACTCAAAGCGGTACTTCTGAGTGCTAATAATACTTTCAGCGGAATTCTTAGCTTTCTGGCAAATCAATTTACCGGAGCGATGTATTGCGCAGGCCTTGTTCTAGGTTCAATCACACTAAAGCAGTACCTATTATCCAAATCGTTGGATGCAGAAATGGCCACCTTGTCAGCCTTCATGTTCCTGGCAGGTTTCATTTACTTCTATCTGTTTCAATGCGCGATCCAAAAAACCCCATTGCCTGCTCTTCTTAACCAGCCGATGCGCCGCCGATAGATCGACACTCTAATCGACGTATGTACCAATTGAACTGGCTCGTTACTCTTAGCCCTGCGGCCTGTACCTCTGGATTTCTATCGAGCGATCGCAACGTCACATTCCTTTTGATCGGCGATGGCTCTGCTAGCTCTGGCTCGCATGCGTGAAGGCGAGCCTTGGCCCGCCAGCAGGTAATCAAGCAGCCTTTTCGGCACCTTTTCATCTCGCAGCTAAAGTCTCGGTGACAGATAGAGACATTTTGGTCGCAGGTTGAATGACATCGTCGACGGACGGAAGGGTGATCCAGTGAAGCACGAGGCCGGCCAATATGCTTGAGATAGTGTTGATTGAAAATGCGGCGATCGTATTACGCATTTTGAAGCGTCCATTTATTTTAGGTGGACCTCTATTAAATGCGCACAGGCGGTGTGGCACCACCACCTACAGAAAATTTCGTCGCACCCCAGAATGAGAACTCACAATCGGGAACCCACAACCGGATGAGGAGTGCATCCGCGACGAGGATTGCTCCAGCGCGCCAACAAAAAGGCCAACCCGCGCGGGTTGGCCTGTTCCTGGCGCAAAGCAGCATATTGGGAAATACACCAGCTTTTCTGGGATCCTACAACCGGATCAGAAATCCAGGTTAGACACCGCCAACGCATTGCTTTCGATGAAGTCACGACGTGGCTCGACCGCATCACCCATGAGGGTGTTGAAGATCTGGTCCGCGCCAATGGCGTCTTCGATGGTGACTTTCAGCATGCGACGCGAGCCCGGGTCCATGGTGGTTTCCCACAGCTGATCCGGGTTCATCTCACCCAGCCCTTTGTATCGCTGGATAGTGTGGCGCTTGGTGCTTTCGGCCATCAGCCATTCAAGGGCTTCCTTGAACTCGGTTACCGATTTCTTGCGCTCGCCACGTTGGATGTACGCACCTTCGTCCAACAGCGTGCTCAATTGCGCGCCGAGGGAAACGACAGTCTTGTAGTCGTTGCTGCCGAAGAAGTCGCGGTTGAAAGTGACGTAGTTCGACAGGCCGTGGGAGATCAGTTCGACCTCCGGCAGCCAGACGTTACGTTCACGGTCTTCGCGCAGGCTGGCCTTGTAGACCAGGCCGGATTTTTCCACGGTGCGCAGGCGTACTTCGTACTGGGCCAGCCAATCCTGCATCGCAGCGTGATCGGACAATTGCTCCAGGCTGACGGCCGGCAGGTAGATGAAGTGCTCGGTCAGTTCCTGTGGGTACAGGCGCGACAGGCGCTTGAGGGTCTTCATCACCAGGCGGAAGTCATTCACCAGGCGCTCAAGGGCTTCACCGGAAATGCCAGGGGCATCTTCGTTCAGGTGCAGGCTCGCGTCTTCCAGGGCCGACTGCGTCATGTACTCTTCCATGGCGTCGTCGTCTTTGATGTATTGCTCTTGCTTGCCTTTCTTGACCTTGTACAGCGGCGGCTGGGCGATGTAGATGTAACCGCGCTCGATCAGCTCCGGCAACTGACGGAAGAAGAACGTCAGCAGCAGGGTACGGATGTGCGAACCGTCGACGTCGGCGTCGGTCATGATGATGATGTTGTGATAGCGCAGCTTGTCGATGTTGTACTCTTCGCGACCGATACCACAGCCCAGCGCAGTGATGAGCGTGCCGACCTCCTGGGAGGAAATCATCTTGTCGAAGCGTGCTTTCTCGACGTTGAGGATCTTGCCCTTCAACGGCAGGATGGCCTGGGTGCGGCGGTTGCGGCCCTGCTTGGCGGAACCGCCAGCGGAGTCACCTTCCACGAGGTACAGCTCGGACAGGGCAGGGTCCTTTTCCTGGCAGTCGGCCAATTTGCCCGGCAAGCCAGCGATGTCCAGCGCGCCTTTGCGGCGGGTCATCTCACGAGCCTTGCGCGCGGCTTCACGGGCACGTGCGGCGTCGATCATCTTGCCGACCACTAGCTTGGCTTCGTTCGGGTTCTCCAGCAGGAAGTCGGAGAAGTACTTGCCCATTTCCTGTTCGACAGCGGTCTTCACTTCGGAAGACACCAGCTTGTCCTTGGTCTGGGAGCTGAACTTCGGATCCGGCACCTTCACCGAAATGATCGCGGTCAGGCCTTCACGGGCATCGTCACCGGTAGTGGCGACTTTGTGCTTCTTCGCCAGGCCTTCCTGTTCGATGTAGTTGTTCAAGTTACGGGTCAGCGCCGAACGGAAGCCCACCAGGTGGGTACCGCCATCACGCTGTGGAATGTTGTTGGTGAAGCACAACAGGTTCTCGTTGAAGCTGTCGTTCCACTGCAGGGCGATTTCCACGCCGATGCCGTCTTCACGCTGGACGTTGAAGTGGAACACTTGGTTGACCGGGGTCTTGTTGGTGTTCAGGTACTCAACGAACGCACGCAGGCCACCTTCGTATTTGAATAGCTCCTCCTTGCCGCTGCGCTCGTCCTTGAGGACGATGCCGACACCGGAGTTGAGGAAGGACAGTTCACGAATCCGCTTGGCCAGGATGTCCCAGCTGAAGTGGATGTTCTTGAAGGTTTCGCTCGAAGCCTTGAAGTGGATCTGCGTGCCGGTGGTCTCGCTGTCGCCGACAATCGCCATCGGTGCCTGAGGCACGCCGTGGACATAGGTCTGTTCCCAGATCTTGCCGCTGCGGCGAACCGTCAGAACCAGTTCCTCGGACAGCGCGTTCACCACCGAGACACCTACGCCGTGCAAGCCGCCGGATACCTTGTAGGAGTTGTCGTCGAACTTACCGCCAGCGTGGAGGACGGTCATGATGACCTCGGCGGCGGAAACACCTTCCTCTTTATGCACATCTACCGGGATACCACGGCCGTTGTCGCGAACGGTGATGGATTCGTCCGGGTGGATGATGATGCTGATATCGTCGCAATAACCGGCGAGGGCTTCGTCGATGGAGTTGTCGACCACCTCGAACACCATGTGGTGCAGGCCGCTACCATCGTCGGTGTCGCCAATGTACATACCGGGACGTTTGCGTACGGCATCCAGGCCTTTCAGCACTTTAATGCTCGTTGAGTCGTACGTATTTTCTTCGCTCAATGCCTTCACTCCCGATGGTCGTGGGTCTGGGTGATACGGCCCTGTTCCACGTGGAACAGAGCGACTGGCGTTTCCGTCTGCCAGCCTTCCCTCAATAATTCGTGGTCTACACAGGTAATGAATACCTGGCAGCGTAAGTCTTCCAGCAAGCGGCACAGCGCACGGCGGTGGGCCTCGTCCAGCTCGGACGGCAAGTCATCCACCAGATAAATACACTGACCGCGACGGGCCTGGCTGACCAGATGCCCTTGGGCGATACGCAAGGCGCACACCACCAACTTCTGCTGACCCCGGGACAAAATGTCCGCGGCGTTATGTGCGCCCAATCTAAGACGCAAGTCAGCGCGTTGTGGTCCAGCCTGGGTGTGTCCCATCTGCTGGTCCCGCTGCAGCGAGCCAGCCAGCACGGCACTCAATTCCCGGTCTTTGTCCCAGCCTCGGTAATAGCTGAGCGTCAGTCCCTCAAGCTCAACCAGTTCGCTCAAGGTCTGCTCGAAGACCGGTTTCAAGGCTTTGATATAAGCGCGGCGGTATTCATCGATTTCAGCGCTGGCCTGGCACAGTTCCCTGTCCCAAACCGCTTGCGAAACGGCGTCAAGTGTACCATGTCGCAGCCAAGAGTTACGCTGGCGCAGCGCCTTCTGCAGACGTTGCCAAGTCGCCATGAAACGCGGTTCCACGTGGAACACGCCCCAATCCAGGAACTGCCGGCGGATTTTCGGTGCACCTTCCAACAGGCGGAAGCTATCCGGGTTTATCAGCTGCAACGGCAGAATCTCTGCTAGCTGCGCAGCACTGCGGGCGTTCTGCCCGTCGATGCGAATCTGGAACTCGCCTTGGCGATCCCGGGAAATCCCTAGGGCGCTGTGGCCACCTTCCGCCAGTTCCACCTGCCCGAACACCGTGCACGCCAGTTGATCGTACTGGATGACCGGTAAGAGGCGGGTGCTGCGGAACGAACGGGCAAGCCCTAGCAGGTGCACGGCCTCCAGAACGCTGGTTTTGCCGCTGCCGTTGGCGCCGTAAAGGATATTGATGCGGGGGGAAGGGGAGAAGGTCACCGGGTGCAGATTGCGCACCGCGGTGACCGAGACGCGACTTAAGGACATCTAGCTGGTTACAGACGCATCGGCATGACAACGTAAGCCGAATCGTCGTTATCGGACTCCTGCACCAGCGCACTGCTGTTGGAGTCGGACAGGATCAGACGCACTTGCTCGGTGGTCATCACGCCCAGCACGTCGAGCAGGTAGCTGACGTTGAAGCCGATTTCCAGGGAGCCGCCGTTGTATTCAACGCCGACTTCTTCTTCCGCTTCTTCCTGCTCCGGGTTGTTCGCCTGGATCTTCAACTGACCGTTGGCCAGTTGCAGACGGATGCCGCGGTACTTCTCGTTGGAGAGAATTGCGGTACGGCTGAAGGCTTCGCGCAGCGCTTGGCGATCGCCCAGCACCAGCTTGTCGCCACCTTTTGGCAATACGCGTTCGTAGTCTGGGAACTTGCCGTCCACCAGTTTCGACGTGAAGGTGAACTCGCCGGTGGTGGCGCGGATGTGGTGTTGGCCCAACACGATGCTGACATTGCCATCCGGCTCGGTCAGCAGGCGGGCCAGCTCCAGGATGCCTTTACGCGGCACGATCACCTGGTGGCGATCCGGTTGACCGATATCGGCCTGCATCGAGCACATGGCCAGGCGGTGACCGTCGGTGGCAACGGCGCGGATAACGCCGGCAGACACTTCCAGGAGCATGCCGTTGAGGTAGTAACGCACATCCTGCTGGGCCATGGCGAAACTGGTGCGTTCGATCAGGCGACGCAATTTGCTCTGGTCCAGGCTGCAGGTCAGCGAACCCGGGCCTTCTTCCACAGTCGGGAAGTCATTGGCGGGCAATGTGGACAGGGTGAAGCGGCTGCGCCCGGCCTTGACCACGAGCTTCTGTTCATCGACCTTGATGTCGATCAGCGCATCGTTGGGCAAGCTCTTGCAGATGTCCATCAGCTTGCGCGCCGGCACGGTGATGGAACCCGGATCGGCCGGCTCTTCAAGTTGCACACGACCGACCAGCTCGACTTCCAGGTCGGTACCGGTCAGCGACAATTGCTGGCCTTCGACAACCAGCAGCACGTTGGAAAGTACCGGCAAGGTCTGGCGGCGTTCGACGACGCCCGCGACCAGTTGCAGGGGTTTCAACAGGGCTTCGCGTTGAATGGTGAAATGCATGGTCTAGTCCCTTGCCTTAATAAGCTGCGCTGGTGGTCATCAAGTGGTCAGTGTACGCAGCAGGTTCTTGTAGTCCTCGCGGATGTCCGCGTCGGATTCCTTAAGTTCGTTGATCTTGCGGCAGGCGTGCAGCACGGTGGTGTGGTCGCGTCCACCAAACACATCGCCGATTTCCGGCAGGCTGTGGTTGGTCAGTTCCTTGGACAAGGCCATGGCCACTTGGCGCGGACGTGCCACCGAACGCGAACGGCGTTTGGATAGCAGGTCGGAAATCTTGATCTTGTAGTATTCAGCAACAGTACGCTGAATGTTATCCACAGATACCAGCTTGTCCTGCAGCGCCAACAAGTCCTTCAAGGACTCACGGATAAGCTCGATAGTGATATCGCGCCCCATGAAGTGCGAGTGAGCGATCACCCGCTTGAGGGCACCTTCAAGCTCACGCACGTTCGAGCGAATACGCTGTGCAATAAAGAAAGCGGCGTCATGAGGCAGTTCGACCTTGGCCTGGTCGGCCTTCTTCATCAGGATCGCGACACGGGTTTCCAGCTCCGGCGGCTCGACGGCAACCGTCAGGCCCCAACCGAAGCGTGACTTGAGGCGTTCCTCGAGGCCTTCGATCTCTTTCGGGTAGCGGTCACTGGTAAGAATGACCTGCTGCCCGCCCTCAAGCAAGGCGTTGAAGGTGTGGAAAAACTCTTCTTGGGAACGTTCCTTGCGAGCGAAGAATTGAATGTCATCGATCAACAAGGCGTCCACCGAACGGTAGAAACGCTTGAACTCGTTGATCGCGTTCAGTTGCAACGCCTTGACCATATCGGCCACGAAACGCTCGGAATGCAGGTACACAACCTTGGCATTCGGGTTCTTCTTTAATAGATGGTTGCCCACCGCATGCATCAAGTGGGTCTTACCCAGGCCGACGCCGCCATACAGGAACAGCGGGTTGTAGCCGTGCTTGGGGTTGTCCGCCACCTGCCAGGCCGCCGCGCGAGCCAACTGGTTGGATTTACCTTCGACGAAATTCTCGAAGGTAAATGTCCGGTTCAGGTAGCTGGTGTGCTTGAGAGCGCCTTCGACCTGGACAGTGCGCTGTTCGGCCCGCACCGGTGCCTGCTGGGAGCTGGCGCCGGCCATTGGGTCGAAGCTGTCCCGGGAGGGCTCTTCGCTGACTTCGGCAACCTTTTGCGCGTTGCGTTTGCTCGGGGCGGGCGTGGGCGCCGTGGCGGTATGGTTGTTGACCTGTGCCGGGGCTGCCTGCTGGGCCTGGGAAGCTGCGGCAGCAGCCAGCGGCGCGTTGGGCGCGGCGCGAGGTGCCGAGCTGCGCTTGCTGCCTATTAATAAGGACAACGCAGGCGCCATGCCATTGCCATGCTCGTCGAGCAGTTCCATGACCCGGCCCAGGTACTTTTCATTGACCCAGTCTAGGACGAAACGGTTTGGCGCATAGACGCGCAATTCGTCGCCTTCGGCTTCGACCTGTAGCGGACGGATCCAAGTGTTGAATTGTTGGGCAGGCAGCTCATCGCGCAAAAGCTCCACGCACTGCTGCCAAAGTTCCACTGACACGGACATCCCCTAAGTTGAAAGCCGGTGAGGCAAAAACAAGCGGCCATTGTAGCGATCAGTCGCTCACTTATCCACATGCAGCTTGTCGGTCGCCCATGATTTATCAATGCGTTAAGTGAACGAAAGACGACGGGCGGTCAGTGGATAAGCCTTGTGGATAACCATGCCTGAGGTCGTTGCACAAGTGAGGGGGCAACTCGGTGGATAAACCCTCTGTGGATAACTGGCCATTCCACCCACAGCTTATCCGACAGTGCAGCACAGGCTGGACACTGCTTTCCCGCGTAGTTGTCATTCTCTGTACATGGCGGATTACAAGGCCTCAACGCTGTTATCCACAGATAGGTGGCAGCCTTGCTTTTATAAGCTTTACAGAAAAGCTTTAAATAATTCCTTCTTTATTTTTATATCTAGCTCTGTCTGACGAATCAGCCGAAAGCACCTGGACATCTATTTAAAGGAAACGCTGGTTGGAAATTGACCTAGAGGCTTGCTTTCTCTAGAATCCCCGGTCTCTTAAAACGGGGGCCATTCCGGCCCGTTGTGGACGAACCAGGTAACACGACATGAAACGTACTTTCCAACCAAGCACTATCAAACGCGCTCGTACCCACGGTTTCCGTGCTCGCATGGCTACCAAGAACGGTCGTGCCGTCCTGTCGCGTCGTCGCGCCAAAGGTCGTGCGCGTCTGGCAGTTTGATAATCCGGCACTGGAGGTGAGTCAGGACTTCAGTCGGGAAAAGCGTCTGCTTACACCCCGGCATTTCAAGGCAGTCTTTGACTCCCCTACCGGCAAGGTTCCGGGGAAAAATCTCCTGCTCCTTGCGCGCAGCAACGATCTCGATCACCCCCGACTCGGGCTGGTTATCGGGAAAAAGAGCGTAAAGCTCTCCGTTCAGCGCAATCGCCTCAAACGTCTGATGCGCGAATCGTTTCGCCTGAACCAGGATTCACTGGTCGGTTGGGACATCGTTATCGTCGCGCGCAAAGGTTTGGGTGACGTAGAAAACCCCGAATTGATTCAGCATTTCGGCAAGCTCTGGAAGCGACTGGCCCGTAACAAGCCGGTACCAGCAGTCAATACCGAAACTGTAGGGGTAGACAGTCACGATGCGTAAACTGGCGCTCGTTCCGATCCAGTTTTATCGCTACGCCATTAGTCCTTTGATGGCCAGTCACTGTCGTTTCTACCCCAGTTGTTCCTGCTACGCGTACGAAGCCATAGAAAATCATGGCCTCCTGCGCGGTGGCTGGCTGACCTTTCGTCGTTTAGGTCGCTGTCATCCGTGGAATCCCGGCGGTTATGACCCGGTTCCGCCTATCCCTACCTCCCGTTCTTCTTCGATGGCCGAGTAATCATGGATATCAAACGCACGATCCTGATCGTCGCCCTGGCAATCGTGTCCTACGTCATGGTCCTTAAATGGAACCAGGACTATGGCCAGGCTGCCCTGCCGACTCAGAATGTTGCAGCCAGCAATACCGCACCGAGCCTGCCGGATGCTCCAGTTGGCAACAACGCTGCCAGCAATGACGACATCCCACGTGCGGCAAGCGATACCAGCGCTCCTGCCGAAGCCCCAGTGGCCGTAAGCAAAGATCTCATCCAGATCAAGACGGACGTGCTCGAGCTGGCAATCGATCCACAAGGTGGTGACGTCGCCCAGCTGAAGCTGCCGCTGTACCCACGTCGCCAGGATCATCCGGAAATCCCGTTCCAGTTGTTCGACAACGGTAACGAGCGCACCTATCTTGCCCAAAGTGGCCTGATCGGTACCAACGGTCCGGATTCGAACCCGGCCGGTCGCCCGATCTACTCTGCCGAGAAGAAGACTTATCAACTGGCTGATGGTCAGGACCAACTGGTCGTGGACCTGAAGTTCAGCAAGGATGGCGTCAACTACATCAAGCGTTTCACAGTGAAACGTGGCATGTACGACGTAACCGTCTCTTATCTGATCGACAACCAGAGCGCCCAGCCTTGGTCCGGTGCGATGTTCGCGCAACTCAAGCGTGACGCCAGCGACGATCCTTCTTCCAGCACCGCCACCGGCACCGCGACTTACCTGGGCGCTGCCCTGTGGACAAGTTCGGAACCGTACAAAAAAGTGTCCATGAAGGACATGGACAAGGCTCAGCTGAAGGAAACCGTCCAAGGTGGCTGGGTTGCCTGGCTGCAGCACTATTTTGTAACAGCCTGGATCCCGCAGAAAGGCGACAGCAACGTCGTCCAGACACGTAAAGACAGCAAAGGCAACTTCATCATCGGTTACACCGGTCCGACATTGACTGCCGCCCCCGGTGCAAAAGCCGAAACGAGCGCCGTTCTGTATGCCGGTCCAAAAAGCCAAGCCGTGCTGAAAGAGCTGTCCCCAGGCCTGGAACTGACCGTTGACTATGGCTTCCTGTGGTTCATTGCACAGCCGATTTTCTGGCTGCTGCAACATATCCACAGCATCGTGGGTAACTGGGGTTGGTCGATCATTTTCCTGACCATGCTGATCAAGGGGATCTTCTTCCCGTTGTCGGCCGCCAGCTACAAGTCGATGGCGCGCATGCGTGCAGTGGCACCGAAACTGGCCGCTCTGAAAGAACAACATGGCGATGACCGGCAGAAAATGTCCCAGGCCATGATGGAGCTGTACAAGAAAGAGAAGATCAACCCGCTGGGTGGTTGCTTGCCGATTCTTGTACAGATGCCGGTTTTCCTCGCGCTTTACTGGGTTCTGCTGGAAAGTGTGGAGATGCGCCAGGCGCCGTTCATGCTGTGGATTACCGACCTGTCGATCAAGGATCCGTTCTTCATCCTGCCGATCATCATGGGCGCGACCATGTTCATCCAGCAGCAGCTGAACCCAACGCCTCCGGATCCGATGCAGGCGAAGGTCATGAAAATGATGCCAATCATCTTCACCTTCTTCTTCCTGTGGTTCCCGGCAGGTCTTGTGCTGTACTGGGTTGTGAACAACGTGTTGTCCATCACTCAGCAGTGGTACATCACGCGTAAGATCGAAGCGGCGACGAAAAAAGCCGAGGCGTAACTTGCTCTGTGGATAACCACACAAAACGCCCCCTAGTGGGGCGTTTTGCTATCTGCCACTTTTGTCTGGATACCGGTTTATGAGCACTCCGCGTGAAACCATCGCCGCTGTTGCCACCGCCCAAGGTCGCGGTGGGGTCGGCATCGTCCGTATTTCCGGGCCGTTGGCCAGTGTCGCGGCCCAGGCTATCAGCGGCCGCGTACTCAAACCGCGGTTCGCTCACTACGGGCCGTTCTTCGATGCGCAGCAGCAGGTGCTTGATGAAGGGCTCGCCTTGTATTTTCCAGGGCCCAACTCATTTACCGGTGAGGATGTGTTGGAGTTGCAGGGGCACGGCGGCCCAGTCGTCCTGGACATGCTGCTCAAGCGTTGCCTTGAACTGGGTTGCCGCCTGGCGCGACCGGGGGAGTTCAGCGAACGGGCGTTTCTGAATGACAAACTCGATTTGGCCCAAGCTGAGGCGATTGCCGATTTGATTGAAGCGAGCTCTGCGCAAGCGGCACGTAATGCGTTGCGCTCGTTGCAAGGGGCGTTTTCACAGCGTGTGCATAACCTCACGGAGCAACTGATCGGCCTGCGCATCTACGTCGAGGCAGCAATCGATTTCCCGGAAGAGGAAATCGACTTCCTCGCCGATGGCCACGTATTGAGCATGCTCGATAAGGTGCGCGAGGAGTTATCCACAGTATTGCGCGAAGCAGGGCAGGGCGCATTGTTGCGCGATGGGATGACCGTGGTGATTGCCGGCAGGCCGAATGCCGGCAAATCCAGCCTGCTTAACGCGCTGGCCGGGCGCGAGGCAGCGATCGTCACGGAAATCGCCGGCACTACTCGCGACATCCTGCGTGAACATATCCACATCGACGGCATGCCGCTGCACGTTGTGGACACCGCCGGTTTGCGCGACACCGAGGACCAGGTGGAAAAAATCGGCGTCGAGCGCGCTCTCAAGGCCATCAGCGAAGCCGACCGAGTGTTGCTGGTGGTGGATGCCACCGCGCCGGAAGCGGACGATCCCTTTGCCTTGTGGCCGGAATTCCTCGAGGTCCGCCCGGATCCGGCGAAAGTCACTCTGATTCGCAACAAGGCCGACCTGACCGGGGAAGCGATTGCCCTGGATGTCAGCGACGACGGCCACGTGACCATCAGCCTGAGCGCAAGGTCGGCGGGCGAGGGGCTGGAATTGCTGCGTGAGCATCTCAAGGCCTGCATGGGTTATGAACAGACTTCGGAGAGCAGCTTCAGCGCCCGCCGCAGGCACCTTGAGGCATTACGCCACGCCAGCGCGGCCCTGGAACACGGTCGTGCACAGTTGACCTTGGCGGGGGCCGGAGAACTGCTGGCCGAAGATCTTCGCCAAGCTCAGCATTTCCTCGGCGAAATTACCGGCGCCTTCAGCTCTGATGATTTGCTGGGACGGATCTTCTCCAGCTTCTGCATCGGTAAATAACCCCACCGGACTGACGACGAACCCGTGGCGAGGGAGCTTGTGCTCCCGCTCGGCTGCGAAGCAGTCGTAAACCGGCGGGTGCGGTGTGTCAGGTACTCCGCATTCGGCGGGTTTTGGGGCCGCTTCGCGACCCAGCGGGAGCAAGCTCCCTCGCCACAGGCCTATCGAGCGCAACACAAACCCGCTACCTCCTCTCTTTTTTGAACGGATTGCCCAAATGGTGGCGTGCCTGCGGGCGCTTCGGCGACCCCTTGTCGGCTGTTTCTGTGGATTAAGCTCTGTGAATAACTGCCATTGAGGTCGGTTGATAAACCACCTTCAAATCTGAAGATAACTGCCTCTGTGGATAACCACCTCATTAATCCACAGGCTTACACCGGTTATCCAAGCCCCTCAATGGCACATGACCACAGGGTTTTGAATCTCTGTACACATTGAAAATAAAGGCCTTTGGAACGTTATCCACAGATAAGGTGCTCAGTAAGAATAAACATAAAAACAAAGATTTTATAAATTTCTTTCTTTTTTATTTTTTTAACCGCGAGTTCTCCACAGCTGGTTAAATTTTGTGCAAAGGGTTCTTTAGAAAGGGCGAAGTCCCTATACTTGCCGACCTGGCTCAAAAAACACCCAGGACCAGACTCAAAACCTATTTCCGAATTACCTGAATAAAGCAGGCACGAGGTGCGTGGTGGATTTCCCTTCCCGTTTTGAAGTGATCGTCATCGGCGGCGGTCATGCCGGTACCGAGGCAGCACTTGCATCAGCACGTATGGGGGCCAAAACCCTGTTGCTGACGCATAACGTGGAAACCCTCGGTGCCATGAGCTGCAACCCTGCCATTGGTGGGATCGGCAAAAGCCATCTGGTCAAGGAAATCGATGCCCTTGGCGGTGCGATGGCCATGGCCACGGATAAAGGCGGCATCCAGTTTCGTGTGTTGAACAGCCGCAAAGGTCCGGCCGTGCGCGCTACCCGCGCACAGGCTGACCGAGTGCTGTACAAGGCCGCGGTCCGCGAGATCCTGGAAAACCAACCGAACCTGTGGATATTTCAACAGGCGGCCGATGACCTGATCGTCGAACAGGACCAGGTGCGCGGTGTGGTCACGCAAATGGGCCTGCGTTTCTTCGCCGATTCCGTGGTGTTGACCACAGGGACCTTCCTCGGTGGACTTATCCACATCGGTTTGCAGAATTTTTCCGGCGGGCGCGCCGGGGATCCGCCGTCGATTGCTCTCGCTCACCGTCTGCGTGAGTTGCCATTGCGTGTCGGGCGCCTGAAAACCGGTACGCCACCTCGCATCGACGGCAAGTCCGTGGATTTCTCGGTGATGACCGAGCAGCCTGGCGATACTCCGATCCCGGTGATGTCGTTCATGGGCAACAAGGAACAGCATCCACGGCAAGTCAGTTGCTGGATCACCCATACCAACGCACGCACCCACGAAATCATCGCGGCGAACCTCGATCGTTCGCCGATGTATTCCGCTGCCGGTGAAATCGAAGGTGTCGGCCCGCGCTATTGCCCGTCGATCGAAGACAAGATCCATCGCTTTGCCGACAAGGAAAGCCATCAGGTGTTTATCGAACCGGAAGGTTTGACCACCCATGAGCTATATCCGAACGGGATATCCACAAGCCTGCCGTTCGATGTGCAACTGCAAATCGTGCAGTCGATCCGTGGCATGGAGAACGCGCACATCATGCGTCCGGGTTACGCGATCGAGTACGACTACTTCGATCCGCGAGATCTGAAGTACAGCCTGGAAACCAAGGCCATTGGCGGCCTGTTCTTCGCCGGGCAGATCAACGGCACCACCGGTTACGAAGAAGCCGGCGCCCAAGGCCTGTTGGCCGGTGCCAACGCGGCACTGCGTGCCCAGGGCAAAGACAGCTGGTGTCCGCGTCGCGATGAGGCGTACATCGGTGTGTTGGTGGATGATCTGATTACCCTGGGTACCCAGGAACCGTATCGGATGTTCACGTCCCGTGCCGAATACCGCCTGATCCTGCGTGAAGACAACGCCGACTTGCGCCTGACCGAGAAAGGTCGCGAGTTGGGTCTGGTGGATGACGTGCGCTGGGCTGCGTTCTGCAAGAAACGCGAAAATATCGAACTGGAAGAGCAACGCCTGAAAAGCACCTGGGTTCGTCCGGGTACCGAGCAGGGCGATGCCATTGCGGCGAAATTCGGCACGCCGCTGACCCACGAATATAACCTGCTCAACCTGTTGAGCCGGCCGGAAATCGATTACGTCGGGCTGGTGGAAGTGACCGGCCAGGGAGCGGATGATCCGCAAGTGGCCGAACAGGTCGAGATCAAGACCAAATACGCCGGTTACATCGACCGCCAGCAGGATGAAATCGCCCGCCTGCGTGCCAGCGAAGACACCAAGCTGCCTGTGGATATCGATTACACCGGCATTTCCGGGTTGTCGAAAGAAATCCAGAGCAAGCTCGGCGCAACGCGTCCAGAAACCCTGGGCCAGGCATCGCGCATCCCCGGTGTAACCCCGGCAGCGATTTCGCTGTTGATGATTCATTTGAAAAAACGCGGCGCGGGCCGCCAGTTGGAGCAAAGCGCTTGAGTTCGATGGTCACCTCGCAACACGCTGAAGAGTTATCCACAGGTGCCCGTCAGCTCGGCGTCAGCCTGAGCGAAGCCCAGCATGCTCAATTGCTGGGTTACCTGGCGCTGTTGATCAAGTGGAACAAGGCCTACAACCTGACCGCGGTGCGTGATCCGGATGAAATGGTTTCGCGGCATTTGCTCGACAGCCTCAGCGTGATGTCCTTCATCGAGAACGGACGTTGGCTGGACGTCGGCAGTGGCGGCGGCATGCCCGGTATCCCGTTGGCGATCCTGTTTCCCGACTCAAAAGTGACCTGTCTGGACAGCAACGGCAAGAAGACCCGCTTCCTGACCCAGGTCAAACTCGAACTCAAACTGGATAACCTGCAAGTTATCCACAGCCGCGTCGAAGCGTTCCAGCCGGCTGAGCCATTCAACGGGATCATCTCCCGGGCGTTCAGCAGCATGGAGAACTTCAGCAATTGGACTCGCCACTTGGGCGATGCCAATACGCGGTGGCTGGCAATGAAGGGCGTTCATCCGGCCGATGAGCTGGTAGCATTGCCGGCAGACTTCCACCTCGATAGCGAACACGCCTTGACCGTACCCGGTTGCCAAGGCCAACGCCATCTGCTGATACTGCGCCGCACGGCATGATTGGGAACACAAGCAAGAATGGCTAAGGTATTCGCGATAGCGAACCAGAAGGGTGGTGTGGGCAAGACCACCACCTGTATCAACCTCGCAGCATCCCTGGTCGCGACCAAGCGTCGGGTGCTGTTGATCGATCTCGATCCACAGGGCAACGCCACCATGGGTAGCGGTGTGGATAAACATGGCTTGGAAAACTCCATATACGATGTCCTGATCGGCGAGTGCGATCTGGGCCAGGCCATGCATTTCTCCGAGCATGGCGGTTATCAACTGCTGCCGGCCAACCGCGACCTGACGGCGGCCGAAGTGGTGCTGCTGGAAATGCAGATGAAGGAAAGCCGCCTGCGCAGCGCGCTGGCGCCGGTTCGCGAGAATTACGACTACATCCTGATCGACTGCCCGCCGTCGTTGTCGATGCTGACGCTCAACGCCTTGGTGGCCGCCGATGGGGTGATTATCCCCATGCAGTGCGAGTACTTTGCCCTCGAAGGGCTGAGCGACCTTGTGGATAACATCAAGCGCATTGCCGAGTTGTTGAACCCGGAGCTGAAAGTCGAAGGGTTGCTGCGGACCATGTATGACCCGCGCCTCAGCCTGATGAACGACGTATCGGCTCAGCTCAAGGAGCATTTCGGCGAGCAGCTCTACGACACGGTCATTCCGCGGAACATTCGCCTGGCCGAAGCGCCGAGCTACGGCATGCCGGCGTTGGCCTACGATAAACAATCCCGTGGTGCGCTGGCCTACCTGGCCCTGGCGGGCGAGATGGTTCGCCGTCAGCGCCGCCAACCACGCATCGCTGCAGCCCAGCCAACTTAAGGAAACCCCATGGCCGTCAAGAAACGAGGTCTCGGACGTGGACTGGATGCGCTGCTCAGCGGTCCGACCGTCAGTTCACTGGAAGAGCAGGCCGTGCAGACGGATCAGCGCGAATTGCAACATTTGCCGCTGGACCTGATTCAGCGTGGCAAGTACCAGCCACGTCGGGACATGGACCCGCAAGCTTTGGAAGAACTGGCACAGTCGATCAAGAGTCAGGGCGTGATGCAGCCGATCGTGGTCCGGCCGATCGCCAATGGCCGCTTCGAGATCATCGCCGGCGAACGCCGCTGGCGCGCCAGCCAGCAGGCCGGCCAGGAAACCATCCCGGCGATGGTCCGCGATGTGCCGGACGAAGCGGCCATCGCCATGGCGCTGATCGAAAACATCCAGCGCGAGGACCTCAACCCGGTCGAAGAGGCCGTGGCCCTGCAGCGCTTGCAGCAGGAATTCCAACTGACCCAGCAGCAAGTGGCCGAAGCGGTGGGCAAGTCCCGGGTGACGGTGGCCAACCTGTTGCGGTTGATTGCCTTGCCTGAAGTCATCAAGACCATGCTGTCCCACGGCGACCTGGAGATGGGTCATGCCCGGGCATTGCTCGGTTTGCCGGAAAATCAACAAGTTGAAGGGGCGCGACATGTTGTCGCACGCGGTCTGACCGTGCGCCAAACCGAGGCACTGGTCCGTCAGTGGTTGAGTGGTAAACCGACCCCTGTCGAGGCGCCAAAACCTGACCCGGATATCGCTCGCCTGGAACAGCGCCTGGCCGAGCGCCTAGGCTCTGCGGTGCAGATTCGCCACGGAAAGAAGGGCAAGGGGCAGTTGGTGATCGGCTATAACTCTCTCGACGAGCTGCAAGGTGTCCTTGCACACATTCGCTGAAACAATTGCCCTTGTAGCGCGCAGTCGGAAATCACTACCTGAAGGTTGAATAGGGGCAGAACCGCCCCTATACTCTGCGCGCATTTTGTCGGCACAAATTATGCCAAGTTAGTGAATTCAGGCAGCCGACCATTGGAGAGCAAAAGCGATGGAAACACGCACGCCAAACCGCTTGCCGTTCCATCGTCTGGCAGTTTTCCCGGTTTTGATGGCCCAGTTTGTCGTTGTACTGATCGCCACGTTGGCGCTCTGGCAATGGAAAGGAGTCGTCGCCGGATACTCGGGTCTTTGCGGAGGCCTGATAGCCTTGCTTCCCAATATTTACTTTGCTCACAGGGCCTTTCGGTTTTCCGGCGCCCGAGCAGCCCAAGCCATCGTCCGGTCTTTTTATGCTGGCGAGGCGGGGAAATTGATTTTGACGGCAGTGCTGTTTGCACTGACGTTCGCAGGTGTGAAGCCACTGGCGCCGCTGGCGGTATTCGGCGTGTTCCTGCTGACCCAGATGGTCAGCTGGTTCGCTCCCCTGCTAATGAGAACAAGACTTTCGAGACCTTAGGGCGTTTGAGGCAACCATGGCAGAAACAACCGCTTCGGGCTATATCCAGCACCACTTGCAGAACCTGACCTTCGGGCAGCTACCTAACGGCAGCTGGGGTTTTGCCCACTCCGCAGCAGAAGCCAAGGAAATGGGCTTCTGGGCTTTCCACGTCGATACCCTCGGCTGGTCGGTCGCACTGGGCCTGATCTTCGTTTTCCTTTTCCGCATGGCGGCGAAGAAAGCGACCTCCGGTCAGCCAGGTGCACTGCAGAACTTCGTTGAAGTCCTGGTCGAATTCGTCGATGGCAGCGTGAAAGACAGCTTCCACGGCCGTAGCCCGGTGATTGCACCGTTGGCACTGACCATCTTCGTCTGGGTGTTCCTGATGAACGCCGTCGACCTGGTACCGGTCGACTGGATTCCTCAGCTGGCCATCCTGATCTCCGGCGACCACCATATCCCGTTCCGCGCCGTGTCGACCACCGACCCGAACGCGACCCTGGGCATGGCGTTCTCGGTTTTCGCACTGATCATTTTCTATAGCATCAAGGTCAAGGGCATCGGCGGTTTCATCGGCGAACTGACCCTGCACCCGTTCGGCAGCAAGAACATCCTGGTTCAGGCCCTGCTGATCCCGGTGAACTTCCTGTTGGAATTCGTGACCCTGATCGCCAAGCCAATCTCTCTGGCACTGCGTCTGTTCGGCAACATGTATGCCGGCGAGCTGGTGTTCATCCTGATCGCTGTGATGTTCGGCAGCGGCCTGCTCTGGCTCAGCGGCCTGGGTGTGGTGCTGCAATGGGCGTGGGCTGTGTTCCACATCCTGATCATCACCTTGCAGGCGTTCATCTTCATGATGCTGACCATCGTCTACCTGTCGATGGCGCACGAAGAAAACCATTAAGGCCAGTCTCGACTAGTCTGATGTCCTTCCCGGTCACACGGGAAGGAGCCCGGTACGGGCTGGGAAACGATTTGTTTTACCGCTTTAAAATCTAAAAAACCTAAACCATACGACGTAAAAGTCGGGAGGAAAGATGGAAACTGTAGTTGGTCTAACCGCTATCGCTGTTGCACTGTTGATCGGCCTGGGCGCACTGGGTACCGCAATTGGTTTCGGCCTGCTGGGCGGCAAGTTCCTGGAAGGCGCAGCGCGTCAGCCAGAAATGGTCCCAATGCTGCAAGTCAAGATGTTCATCGTTGCCGGTCTGCTCGACGCCGTAACCATGATCGGTGTTGGTATCGCTCTGTTCTTCACCTTTGCGAACCCGTTCGTTGGTCAAATCGCTGGCTAATTACTCGGATGTCTCGAGTAGATTGGTGTGATGGACAACGTAACTGCGAGGTGTTGGCGTGAACATTAATGCGACCCTGATTGGCCAGTCCGTTGCGTTCCTGATTTTTGTACTGTTCTGCATGAAGTTCGTATGGCCTCCGGTCATTGCGGCATTGCACGAACGTCAAAAGAAGATCGCTGATGGTCTGGACGCTGCCAGCCGTGCAGCTCGCGACCTGGAGTTGGCCCATGAGAAAGTGGGTCAGCAACTGCGCGAAGCGAAAGCTCAGGCAGCTGAAATCATCGAGCAAGCCAAGAAACGCGGTACCCAGATTGTCGACGAAGCCCGTGAACAGGCTCGCGTCGAAGCTGACCGTGTGAAGGCTCAGGCTCAAGCCGAGATCGAACAGGAACTCAACAGTGTCAAAGACGCGCTGCGTGCCCAAGTGGGTAGCCTGGCCGTTGGCGGTGCTTCGAAGATCCTGGGTGCCACAATCGATCAAAACGCGCACGCAGAGCTGGTAAACCAACTGGCTGCTGAAATCTAAGCGAGGGCGATCATGGCAGAACTGACCACGTTGGCCCGACCTTACGCTAAGGCGGCCTTCGAGCACGCTCAGGCCCACCAGCAACTGGCCAATTGGTCAGCCATGCTCGGCCTGGCAGCAGCGGTGTCGCAAGACGACACCATGCAGCGCGTGCTCAAGGCCCCGCGACTGACGAGCGCAGAAAAGGCCGCCACGTTCATTGACGTGTGCGGCGACAAGTTCGATGCCAAGGCACAGAATTTCATTCACGTCGTTGCCGAAAACGACCGTCTCCCGCTTCTGCCGGAGATTGCCGCTCTGTTCGACCTGTACAAGGCCGAGCAAGAGAAGTCGGTAGACGTGGAAGTGACCAGTGCTTTTGCATTGAACCAAGAACAGCAAGACAAACTCGCCAAGGTTCTCAGTGCACGACTCAACCGGGAAGTGCGCCTGCAAGTCGAGGAAGACAAGTCCCTTATAGGGGGCGTTGTAATCCGCGCCGGCGACCTGGTTATCGATGGCTCGATTCGCGGCAAAATCGCGAAACTTGCCGAAGCATTGAAATCTTGAGTTTGAAGGGGCAGCAGAGCAATGCAGCAACTCAATCCTTCCGAAATAAGTGAAATTATCAAGGGCCGCATCGAAAAGCTCGATGTGACCTCCCAAGCCCGTAACGAAGGCACTGTCGTCAGCGTATCTGACGGCATCGTGCGGATTCACGGTCTGGCCGACGTCATGTACGGCGAGATGATCGAGTTTCCGGGCGGCGTCTACGGTATGGCCCTCAACCTGGAGCAAGACTCTGTAGGTGCCGTGGTATTGGGCGCGTACACGACTCTGGCTGAAGGCATGAGCGCCAAGTGCACCGGCCGCATCCTCGAAGTTCCAGTCGGTAAGGAACTGCTGGGTCGCGTAGTCGACGCACTGGGTAACCCAGTTGACGGCAAAGGTCCGCTGAACAACACCGAGACCGATGCGGTCGAGAAAGTTGCTCCTGGCGTGATCTGGCGTAAGTCGGTAGACCAGCCTGTACAGACTGGCTACAAGGCTGTCGATGCCATGATCCCTGTCGGCCGTGGCCAGCGTGAGCTGATCATCGGTGACCGTCAGATCGGTAAGACCGCTCTGGCGATCGACGCGATCATCAACCAGAAGAACAGCGGTATCTTCTGCGTCTACGTGGCAATCGGTCAGAAGCAATCGACCATCGCCAACGTGGTTCGCAAGCTGGAAGAAAACGGTGCACTGGCCAACACCATCATCGTTGCCGCCAGCGCCTCCGAATCGGCTGCCCTGCAGTTCCTGGCACCGTACTCCGGTTGCACCATGGGCGAATACTTCCGCGACCGCGGTGAAGACGCGCTGATCGTTTATGACGATCTGTCCAAGCAAGCAGTGGCCTACCGCCAGATTTCCCTGCTGCTGCGCCGTCCACCAGGCCGTGAAGCCTACCCAGGCGACGTGTTCTATCTCCACTCCCGTCTGCTGGAGCGCGCATCCCGCGTTTCGGAAGAGTACGTAGAGAAGTTCACCAACGGCGCCGTGACTGGCAAGACCGGTTCCCTGACCGCCCTGCCGATCATCGAAACCCAGGCTGGCGACGTTTCCGCGTTCGTTCCGACCAACGTGATTTCCATCACCGACGGTCAGATCTTCCTGGAATCGGCCATGTTCAACTCGGGCATCCGCCCTGCAGTTAACGCCGGTGTTTCGGTATCCCGTGTGGGTGGTGCCGCTCAGACCAAGATCATCAAGAAGCTGTCCGGTGGTATCCGTACCGCCCTGGCCCAGTACCGTGAACTGGCGGCATTCGCCCAGTTCGCTTCTGACCTGGACGAAGCGACCCGTAAGCAACTTGAGCATGGTCAGCGCGTTACCGAGCTGATGAAGCAGAAGCAATACGCACCGATGTCGATCGCTGACATGGCGCTGTCGCTGTATGCCGCTGAGCGTGGGTTCCTGACTGACATTGAAATCGCCAAGATCGGCAGCTTCGAACAAGCGCTGATTGCTTTCTTCAACCGCGATCACGCCGATTTGATGGCGAAGATCAACGTTAAAGGTGACTTCAATGACGAAATCGACGCTGGCCTCAAAGCCGGTATCGAGAAGTTCAAGGCCACCCAAACCTGGTAAGCCGCAGCGGGAGCCGCAAGGCTCCCGCTTGCTAACCTGATAGGTGTTACATGGCAGGCGCAAAAGAGATTCGCAGTAAGATTGCGAGCATCAAAAGCACGCAAAAGATTACCAGCGCCATGGAAAAAGTGGCGGTCAGCAAAATGCGCAAGGCACAAATGCGCATGGCTGCTAGCCGTCCTTATGCGGAGCGCATCCGCCAGGTGATTGGTCATCTGGCCAACGCCAACCCGGAATACCGCCACCCTTTCATGATCGACCGCGCCGTCAAGCGCGTCGGTTACGTTGTGGTGAGCAGTGACCGTGGTCTGTGCGGTGGCTTGAACACCAACCTGTTCAAGGCCCTGGTCAAGGACATGGCGGTAAACCGCGAACAAGGCGTCGAGATCGATCTGTGCGTGGTCGGTAGCAAGGGTGCGGCTTTCTTCCGCAACTTCGGCGGTAACGTCGTCGCTGCTATCAGCCACCTGGGTGAAGAGCCGTCGATCAATGATCTGATCGGCAGCGTCAAGGTGATGCTGGATGCTTACCTGGAAGGCCGGATCGACCGCCTGTCCGTGGTATCCAACAAGTTCATCAACACCATGACGCAACAGCCGACCGTGGAGCAGTTGATTCCACTGGTGGCGACCCCGGAACAGGAACTCAAGCACCACTGGGACTATCTCTACGAACCGGATGCCAAGGAGCTGCTCGACGGCTTGATGGTCCGTTACGTGGAGTCGCAGGTCTACCAGGCGGTGGTCGAGAACAACGCAGCTGAACAAGCGGCGCGGATGATCGCGATGAAGAACGCTACCGACAACGCCGGTGATTTGATCAGCGATTTGCAGCTGATCTACAACAAGGCGCGTCAGGCTGCGATCACCCAAGAGATCTCGGAAATCGTCGGCGGCGCTGCCGCGGTTTAACGGTTCAAATATTCAGAGGATCCAGCTATGAGTAGCGGACGTATCGTTCAAATCATCGGCGCCGTTATCGACGTGGAATTCCCACGCGACAGCGTACCGAGCATCTACGACGCCTTGAAGGTTCAAGGCGCCGAAACCACCCTGGAAGTTCAGCAGCAGCTGGGCGACGGCGTGGTTCGTACCATTGCGATGGGCTCCACCGAAGGCTTGAAGCGCGGTCTGGACGTCAACAACACTGGCGCAGCCATCTCCGTACCGGTCGGTAAAGCGACCCTGGGCCGGATCATGGACGTACTGGGCAACCCGATCGACGAAGCTGGCCCGATCGACACCGAAGAGCGCTGGGGCATTCACCGTCCTGCGCCAACCTTCGCTGAACAGGCCGGTGGCAACGAGCTGCTGGAAACTGGCATCAAGGTTATCGACCTGGTTTGCCCGTTCGCCAAGGGCGGTAAAGTCGGTCTGTTCGGTGGCGCCGGTGTTGGCAAGACCGTAAACATGATGGAACTGATCCGTAACATCGCCATCGAGCACAGCGGTTATTCCGTGTTCGCCGGTGTGGGTGAGCGTACTCGTGAGGGTAACGACTTCTACCACGAGATGAAGGATTCCAACGTTCTGGACAAAGTGGCACTGGTCTACGGCCAGATGAACGAGCCGCCGGGAAACCGTCTGCGCGTAGCCCTGACCGGCCTGACCATGGCCGAGAAGTTCCGTGACGAAGGTAACGACGTTCTGCTGTTCGTCGACAACATCTACCGTTACACCCTGGCCGGTACCGAAGTATCCGCACTGCTGGGCCGTATGCCTTCGGCAGTAGGTTACCAGCCGACCCTGGCTGAAGAGATGGGCGTGCTGCAAGAGCGCATCACTTCGACCAAGCAAGGCTCGATCACTTCGATCCAAGCGGTATACGTACCAGCGGACGACTTGACCGACCCGTCGCCAGCGACCACCTTCGCCCACTTGGACGCCACCGTCGTTCTGTCCCGTGACATCGCTTCCCTGGGTATCTACCCAGCGGTAGACCCACTGGACTCGACTTCGCGCCAGCTGGACCCGAACGTGATCGGCCAGGAGCACTACGACACCGCTCGCGGCGTCCAGTACGTGCTGCAGCGCTACAAAGAGCTGAAGGACATCATCGCGATCCTGGGTATGGACGAGCTGTCGGAAGCCGACAAGCAGTTGGTAAACCGTGCTCGTAAGATCCAGCGCTTCTTGTCGCAGCCGTTCTTCGTGGCTGAAGTCTTCACCGGTGCCTCGGGTAAATACGTTTCCCTGAAAGACACCATTGCTGGCTTCAAAGGCATCCTCAACGGTGACTACGACCACCTGCCAGAACAAGCGTTCTACATGGTCGGCGGCATCGAAGAAGCGATCGAGAAAGCCAAGAAACTGTAATCCCGGCGCCCGGCAACGGGCGCTAATTTAGGTTGAGGCAATCAGATGGCTATGACAGTCCATTGCGATATCGTCAGTGCGGAAGGGGAAATCTTCTCCGGTCTGGTCGAGTTTGTGGTTGCGCACGGTGAGCTGGGTGATCTTGGTATCGCCCTGGGTCACGCACCGCTGATCACCAGCTTGAAGCCAGGTCCGATTACTCTGACCAAGCAGGGCGGGGACAGGGAGGTGTTCTACATCTCCGGTGGTTTCCTCGAGGTTCAGCCGAACATGGTCAAGGTTCTTGCCGACACCGTGCAGCGTGCTGCCGACCTGGACGAAGCCTCTGCTCAGGAGGCCGTCAAGGCCGCCGAGAAGGCTCTGCATGAAAAAGGCGCGGACTTCGATTACGGTTCTGCTGCCGCACGTCTGGCCGAGGCCGCAGCCCAGCTGCGTACCGTCCAGCAGATCCGCAAGAAGTTCGGCGGCTAAGCCGTCTGCTTTCTGTGCGATTGATTAAAAAGGGTAGCCTCGGCTACCCTTTTTCTTTTTCCGATACTCATCATCTGGTCGCAGCCGCTGACCACCCAGGATTGGTAGCCAGTCATGTCTCTCGAAATCGTTATTCTCGCGGCCGGTCAGGGCACCCGCATGCGTTCGGCGCTGCCCAAGGTGTTGCATCCGGTCGCCGGCAATTCCATGCTCGGTCATGTTATCCACAGCGCGCGGCAACTTGATCCACAGCGCATCCATGTGGTGATCGGCCATGGTGCCGATGCGGTGCGTGAGCGCCTGGCGGCGGATGACCTGAATTTTGTGCTGCAAGACAAGCAACTAGGCACTGGCCATGCGGTGGCCCAGGCTGTACCGTTCATAACGGCTGATACGGTGCTGATTCTCTACGGTGACGTGCCGCTGATCGAAGTCGAAACGTTGCAGCGCTTGCTCAAGCATGTCGCGCCACGGCAGCTAGGTCTGTTGACGGTCGAGCTGGTTGATCCGACTGGCTACGGCCGCATCGTGCGCAACGCAGAAGGCCAGGTCACGGCGATCGTCGAGCAGAAGGACGCCAACGAAGCCCAGCGCGCCATCACCGAAGGCAACACCGGGATTCTCGCCGTGCCGGCTGAGCGGCTGGGTGACTGGATGAGTCGCCTGTCGAACAACAATGCCCAAGGCGAGTACTACCTTACCGATGTGATCGCCATGGCCGTTGCCGATGGGCTGGCCGTCGCCACCGAGCAACCGCTCGATGCCATGGAAGTGCAGGGCGCCAACGACCGCCGGCAACTGGCCGAGCTGGAGCGCCATTATCAATTGCGTGCTGCCCGTCGCCTGATGGCCCAAGGCGTGACCCTGCGTGATCCGTCTCGTTTCGACGTACGTGGTGAAGTCAGCGTGGGTCGCGATGTGGTCATCGACATCAACGTCATCCTCGAAGGCAAGGTTGTCATCGAGGACGACGTGGTCATCGGCCCGAACTGCGTCATCAAGGACAGCACCCTGCGCAAAGGCGTGGAGGTTAAGGCCAACAGCCACCTTGACGGTGCGGTCATGGGGGAGGGCAGCGATGCTGGTCCGTTTGCCCGCCTGCGTCCCGGTACCGTGCTGGAAGCCCGGGCGCATGTGGGTAACTTCGTCGAGCTGAAGAATGCGCACCTGGGCGAAGGCGCCAAGGCCGGCCACCTGACCTACCTGGGTGACGCGGAAGTCGGTGCCCGCACCAACATTGGCGCTGGGACCATCACTTGCAACTACGACGGCGCCAACAAGTGGAAAACCGTTTTGGGTGAAGATGTGTTCATTGGTTCCAACAACTCCCTGGTGGCGCCTGTGGATATCTCCAGCGGTGCAACCACGGCAGCCGGTTCGACCTTGACCCAAAATGTGGATAAAGGCCAATTGGCAGTCGGACGCGCCCGTCAGCGCAACATCGACGGCTGGAAGCGGCCGGAAAAGATCAAGAAGCCTTAAAAGTTATCCACAATCCCTGTGGGAGCGGGCTTGCTCGCGAAGGCGTTGGGTCAGTAACGAACTATTCGGCTGACCCAACGCCTTCGAGAACAAGCCCGCTCCCACATTCGATTTGCGTAATTTCTGAATTTTTCTCCGGGCGCCTTGACGATATCGCTTCAATAGGTTTTGATTGCTTACGTTATCTTTCGAATCGAAACTTAAGCCGCCATGTCAAAGCGCAACACACCACAGCGTCGCCACAACATCCTCGCCTTGCTTCAGGAGCAGGGCGAAGTCAGCGTGGATGAACTGGCCAAGCGCTTCGAAACCTCCGAAGTTACGATTCGCAAGGATCTGGCCGCCCTGGAAACCAACGGCCTGCTGCTGCGTCGCTACGGTGGCGCGGTGCCGATGCCCCAGGAGTTGGTGGCCGACAGCGCCCAGACCGTGTCCAAATACAAACAAGCCATCGCCCGGGCCGCGGTCAAGCGGATCCGCGAGCATGCGCGCATCATCATCGACAGTGGCAGCACCACTGCCGCCATGATCCCTCAGCTTGGCAATCAGCCGGGGCTGGTGGTGATGACCAATTCCCTGCATGTCGCCAACGCCTTGAGCGAACTGGAGCACGAGCCGGTGCTGCTGATGACAGGTGGCACCTGGGATCCGCATTCGGAATCGTTCCAAGGCCAAGTCGCTGAGCAAGTGCTGCGCTCCTATGACTTCGACCAGTTGTTCATCGGTGCCGACGGCATCGATCTGGCGCGTGGCACAACCACCTTCAACGAACTGCTGGGCCTGAGCCGTGTAATGGCTGAGGTCGCGCGCGAAGTGATCGTGATGGTGGAGGCCGACAAGATCGGCCGCAAGATCCCCAATCTGGAACTGCCGTGGAGCAGCGTCCATACCTTAATTACCGATGATCGCCTGCCCGTGGAGGCACGCGATCAGATCCAGGCCCGCGGCATCAATGTCATCTGCGCGTCTGTCAGCCAGGAGAAATAGCATGTGTGGAATTGTCGGCGCCGTTGCTGAACGCAACATCACGGCCATCTTGCTTGAAGGCCTCAAACGTCTCGAATATCGCGGCTACGACAGTGCCGGCGTAGCGGTTTTTACCAATGATGAGAAGCTCGCGCGCATGCGTCGTCCGGGCAAGGTCAGCGAGCTGGAACGGGCCCTGGATGCCGAGCCGCTGATCGGTCGCCTGGGCATCGCCCACACCCGCTGGGCCACCCATGGCGCGCCGTGCGAGCGTAACGCCCATCCGCATTTTTCCGGCGACCTGGCGGTGGTGCACAACGGCATCATCGAGAATTATGAAGCCTTGCGCGAACAGCTCAAGGCGCTCGGCTATGTGTTCACCTCGGACACCGACACCGAAGTCATCGCCCATTTGCTCGCCCACAAGCTCAAGGATCTGGCGGACCTGACCGTGGCGCTCAAGGCCACGGTCAAGGAACTCCATGGCGCCTATGGCCTGGCGGTGATCAGCGCCAGACAACCGGATCGCCTGGTCGCGGCCCGCAGCGGCAGCCCGCTGGTCATCGGCCTGGGCCTTGGCGAAAACTTCCTGGCCTCCGACCAACTGGCGCTGCGCCAGGTCACTGACCGCTTCATGTACCTGGAAGAAGGCGATATCGCCGAGATTCGCCGCGACAGCGTGCAGATCTGGGACCTGAATGGCAAAAACGTCGAGCGTGAAACCGTCCAGTACCGCGACGGCGCCGAAGCCGCCGACAAGGGCGAGTTCCGCCATTACATGCTCAAGGAAATCCATGAGCAGCCGGCCGTTGTGCAGCGCACCCTCGAAGGTCGCCTGAGCCAGGATCAAGTGCTGGTCCAGGCCTTCGGCCCGCAGGCTGCCGAGCTGTTCGCCAAGGTCCGCAACGTGCAGATCGTTGCCTGCGGCACCAGCTATCACGCCGGCATGGTCGCGCGTTACTGGCTCGAGGAGCTGGCGGGTATCCCGTGCCAGGTCGAAGTCGCCAGTGAGTTCCGCTACCGCAAGGTGGTGGTGCAGCCCGATACCCTGTTCGTGACCATTTCCCAGTCCGGCGAAACCGCCGACACCCTGGCTGCCCTGCGCAACGCCAAGGAATTGGGTTTCCTCGCCAGCCTCGCAATCTGCAATGTCGGCATCAGCTCGCTGGTGCGTGAGTCCGACCTGACGCTGCTGACCCAGGCCGGTCGTGAGATTGGCGTGGCGTCGACCAAGGCGTTCACCACGCAATTGGTGGGCCTGCTGTTGCTGACCCTTTCCCTGGGCCAGGTACGCGGCACGCTGGCGGAGGGCGTCGAGGCCAAGCTGGTAGAAGAACTGCGCCGCTTGCCGGCTCGCCTGGGCGAAGCCTTGGCGATGGACAGCACCGTGGAGAAAATCGCCGAGCTGTTCGCCGAGAAGAATCACACCCTGTTCCTGGGTCGTGGCGCGCAATTCCCGGTGGCGATGGAGGGGGCGTTGAAGCTCAAGGAAATCTCCTACATTCACGCCGAGGCCTACCCGGCGGGTGAACTCAAGCACGGCCCGCTTGCGCTTGTGGATAACGACATGCCGGTCGTCACCGTGGCGCCGAACAACGAGCTGTTGGAAAAGCTCAAGTCCAACCTGCAGGAAGTGCGCGCCCGTGGCGGCCAATTGGTGGTTTTCGCGGACGAGAAGGCGGGCATGACCAATGGCGAGGGAACCCATGTGGTGCACATGCCACATATCCACGACATCCTGTCGCCGATTCTTTACACGATCCCGCTGCAGTTGTTGTCCTACTACGTGGCTGTGCTCAAGGGCACCGACGTGGACCAGCCGCGTAACCTGGCAAAATCGGTAACGGTTGAATAACGGCGTCGCGCGCGGGCACAGACGCTCAACCTGACGGTTGGCGCCTGGCCCACTGACCAAACTAACCCCCTGAATTCCGGGGGTTTTTTATGGCCGCGAGAAAATGGGTTTCGCCGTTTGGATCAGCAAGGAAATCCGAATTCGAGCTTTTTACTCAACCCTGTTCGTCGTATTCACGGTGAGTCGCGGAATAACTGCGTTGACAACATGGGGTAGAGGTGATGATATCCAGTCATACGACAACGTATGACATCAAAATAATAAAAACTAAAAGGTGCAGCCATGTCTCCTGCATTTGCCACCCAGAGAGTATGCAGTCCTCCGGTCCCACGCTTTAACGCCGTGCGCCGAGTACCTTCTTTCTTATCCGAGGAGTCCCGAGCGGGCTCACAGCTACTACCGAACGCCTCGCTTCCCACACCCAAGCACTTTCGCCTGTCCCATCAGGCGTTACCACCGGGCGTGTCCGTTTCTCGTTCAGCTTCAATCCCCCAATGAATGGCAGCACCCGGAGAACAATAATGAAGAAAACACTCTGCGCCTCTTTGATCGCCTCGTTTCTGAGCCTCACCGCCGGCACCGCAATGGCCGCCGACGCCAGCAACTGGCCAAGCCGTCCGGTGCAAGTGGTGGTGATCGCCAACGCCGGCGGTGACACCGATTTCAACGCACGGATGATGGCCAAGTACTTCACCAAGGTCACCGGCAAGACCATGGTCGTCACCAACATGGCCGGTGGGGGCGGGACGATTGCCGCCGATGCGGTCAAGAGCGCGGCGCCGGACGGCAATACCATTCTGTTTACTCACACCGGCCAATTGATCGTCAACGAGGTCGCGGGGCTGTCCGAAGACCGTTTCGATGCGTTCGATATCTCCTGCATCGCCGGCGTCGACAAAGGCGCGGTGTTCGTCTCGGCGAAAAGCTCGGGTATCGACACCCTCGACCAATTGGTCGAGAAGGCCAAGGCCAAGCCCGGCACCATTACCTACGGCACCGAGATGGGCAACTTCTCGCACCTGCAAGGCTTGATGTTCGAGAAGCTCGCCGGCGTGAAACTGAAAATGGTCGACAGCGGCACCGTGTCCGAAAAAATCGTCGCCTTGCTGGGCAAGCGCATCGATCTGGGCGCCATCAGCTATGGCTCGGTCCAGGACTACATCTCCAGCGGCAAGATGAGCGCCCTGGGCCAGCCCAACGCCGAACGCAACGCGCTGCTGGGCGACGTCAAGACCTTCAAGGAGCAAGGCGTCGACCTGGTCCTGGACAAGCCTTACGTCGTCGCTTTCCCGAAAGGCACCGACCCGGCCATCGTCAAGAAAATGGCCGATACCATGAAGAAAATCACCGAAGAGCCGGAATACGCCGAGGAGCTGAAGAAGTCGTTCAAGCAGCCGGTCAGCTTCCAGGGCACCGAAGAAGCCATCGCCACGTTGAACAAAACCCGCGACAACTTCATGCAGTTCAAGGACGAGATGCGTAAAGCCAAATAATTTTGCGTAACGGTTCGGGCGCGTGCCGCGCTGGCAAGCGTCCGAACCCCGTCCTTACCCGCTAAAGGAGCCTGTATGGATTCCTACAAGAGAAACGAGCTGATCGCCGGCCTGGCCATGCTCGGCGCCGGCGTGGCGTATCTGGTCCTGACCATGAACCTGCCGCGTCGTGGAACGATCGATGCCGCGTTTGTGCCTTGGGTGCTCGCCGTCTCGTTGTGCCTGTTGGGCGCATTGCAATTGTGGATGTGGCGAAAGCTGCCGGATAAACGCGCCGAACCCGCAGAAAAGCCAGAGGCGATTGATTACCCAACCGTGTTCAAAACCCTGGCATTGGTGCTGCTTTACACGGCGCTGATGGAGCCGGTGGGTTTCCTGATCACGACCGCGCTCTATCTGTATGTCCAGTTCATCGTGTTGACCCCTGCGGAACAGAAGGTCAAGCACCTGCGCTACGCGTTGATCGCTGTCGTCTCGGCGGTCCTGATTTTCTACATCTTTCGCCATGGCTTCGACTTGCTCCTGCCTGTCGGTTTATTGGATTTCTAGGGGACGGCCATGATTGAACTCATGCAAACAGGCTTCGCAGCCGTACTGACACCCTACGTCTTTCTCCTGATTACCCTCGGCGTTGCGGTGGGGATCGTTTTCGGTGCGGTGCCCGGGCTCTCGGCCACCATGGCGATCGCGTTGTGCTTGCCACTGACGTATTCGATGGGACCCGGCCCTGGCCTGGCGTTGCTGGTGGCGTTGTTCGTTGGCGCCACCTCGGGAGGGCTGATATCGGCGATATTGCTCAACATACCGGGTACGCCGGCCTCCATCGCGACGACGTTCGATGGCTGGCCGTTGATGAAGCAAGGCCATGGCGTCAAGGCCCTTGGCATTGGCGTGGTGTTCTCGTTTCTCGGCACGATCTTCAGTATCGCGGCGCTGATGTTCATCGCCCCGATTCTGGCGGAACTGGCCCTGAGCTTTGGCCCGCACGAATACTTCTCCATCGCGATTTTCTCGCTGACATTGATCGCCACGCTGTCCACCGGCTCGCTGGTCAAAGGCCTGTTTGCCGGTGCCCTGGGTTTTGCCTTCTCCACCGTGGGTATCGCCCCGGTCGAAGCGATCCGTCGTTTTACCTTTGACCTGCCGAGCCTCAACGGCGGCTTCGCCATGCTGACCGTGATGATCGGTATGTTCGCGGTTGCCGAAGTGCTGAAGTTCGCCGAGAGCGCGCGCCTGAGCCACCGGGCCAAACCCCAGCACGTCAGCATGAAAGGCGTGAAAGGTTTTGGTTTCTCGATGAAAGAGTTTGTCGGCCAGTTGCCCAATGCCACCCGTTCTTCGTTGATCGGCCTGGGCATTGGCATCTTGCCCGGCATCGGTGCCGGTACGTCGAATATCGTCTCTTACATCGTGGCGAAGAAACGCTCCAAGACACCCGAGGAGTTCGGCAAAGGCAAGATCGACGGCGTGGTCGCCAGCGAGACGGCAAACAACGCTGGCATCGGCGGCGCGATGATTCCTTTGCTGACGCTCGGCATTCCCGGCGATACCACCACGGCGGTCATGCTCGGTGGCTTCATGATCCACGGCATCCAGCCCGGCCCCCTGCTGTTCATCAGCCAGGCGCCACTGGTCTACACGATCTTCGCCGCGCTGATCCTCGCTTCCGTGCTGATGCTGGTGCTGGAGTTCTACGGCCTGCGCATGTTCATCAAGTTGCTCGCGGTGCCCAAGCACATCTTGCTGCCAATTATCCTGGTGCTTTGCGTGGTCGGCGCCTTTGGCCTGAACAGCCGGATCTTCGATGTCTGGGCGGTGCTGCTGTTTGGCTTGCTGGGGTATGGGTTCGTCAAAAGCGGTCTGCCGATCGCACCGTTCATCATCGGTTTCATTCTCGGCCCGATGGCTGAAACCAACTTGCGCCGAGGCCTGATGCTGTCCGATGGCAACTTCGGCGGCTTCCTGACCAACCCCATCTCGGCGGGCTTCCTCATCCTGGCCGCCGCGTCCATTTCCTGGCATCTGGTGACGGTCATTCGCAACCGCAAAAGTGCTGCGATTGAACTGATGCGCAGCTAGCCCACCGCATTGGCTGCTGCAACGCGCGCCCGTGTTGCAGCCTTGGCCTTGGGCTGTCAGTGAGCGAGCTGGACGCCCGGCCAGCCAGGGTTCGGGCGGCTTCTGTAACGGTTGAGGAGAGAGGGATGTCTTCGTTGAACGATGAAGTGTTCCAGCGCATCGAGCGGGTGGTCGGGCAGGCAGGATGGGTGCGCGACCCCCAGCTGATGCAAGGCTATCTGACGGACTGGCGTAACGCCTATCAAGGCCAGGCCGCCTTGGTGGTGCGCCCGGCCACCACCGAAGAAGTGGCCGAGGTTGTTCGGATCTGCCACGACGCCCAGATTGCCTTGGTACCGCAGGGCGGCAACACCGGGCTATGTGGCGGCTCGATCCCCGATGCCTCTGGCAACCAAGTGGTGTTGTCCTTGACCCGGATGAAGCGCATCCGCGACATCGACCTGGCCAATGAAACCATTACGGTAGAGGCGGGGGTGATCCTGCGGCAGCTACAGGACGCCGCCAGCCAGGCCGGACGTTTGTTTCCGCTGTCGTTGGGGGCGGAGGGCAGTTGCACGGTGGGCGGCAATCTGGCGACCAACGCCGGCGGCACGGCTGTGCTGCGTTACGGCAACATGCGTGAGCTGACCCTAGGCCTGGAAGTGGTGCTGCCGGACGGTCGCGTCTGGAACGGTTTGCGGGGCTTGCGCAAAGACAACACCGGCTACGATCTCAAGCATTTGTTCATTGGCTCGGAGGGCACGCTGGGTATCATCACCGCTGCGGTATTGAAATTGTTCCCGGCGACCCACAGCACGGCGACCGCCTGGGTCGCGCTGCCTTCGCCTCAAGCGGCGGTGGACTTGATCGGCCATGTGCGCAGCCTGTGCGCTGATCGCCTGACAGGCTTCGAGATGATGTCGCGCCAGAGCCTGGATTTCGTCCTGGACCATGTGGCCGGCTGCACTGACCCTCTGGAAGCGAAACATCCTTGGTACGCCTTGATTGAACTGCGCGACACGGTCCCCGACGCCTCCTTGGCTCCGTTGCTGGAAAATGGCCTGGCCCATGCTTTCGAGCTTGGTTGGGTCATCGACGCGGTATTGGCCGGCAGCCAGGCACAGGCCGCGGCGCTGTGGGCGCTGCGCGAAGGCATTTCCGAAGCACAGAACCATGAAGGCCCCAGCCTCAAGCATGACATCAGCGTGCCCGTGAGCCGCATACCGGAGTTCATCGAGCGCACCGACCGCGCGCTGCAACAGGACTTTCCGGGCGTGCGCATCGTTTCTTATGGCCACATGGGCGACGGCAATCTGCACTACAACATCAGCAAGCCGATCGGCGACGCGGACGCCTCGTTCAAGGCGCGGGAACAGGCGATCATGCAGGTCATCTACCGGATGACGAGCACCTTCAACGGCAGCATCAGCGCCGAGCATGGCCTTGGGCAAGCCAAGCCTGAGGCGGCGGTTCGCTTCAAGGACCCGCTGGAGATCGAGTTGATGCGTGCTATCAAGCGCACGCTGGACCCGGCGGGGCTGATGAATCCGGGTAAGGTCTTTACTGCCGGGCTGGAGTGACTGAAGGTATTTCTTGATTATTCCCGCAATTATTAAAAAATAGTTTCATATGCTGCTGTGGATCAGCAGCAACGCAAACCACGAAGAAACTGGCGCAGTATTCACGCTTGCGCGCTAAGCGCTACTCCAGAAAACACCGGTCAAAAAGATAAACGCTGGCCGGTTTGAGATTTTCCACCGTGCGTTGCGGGCGGCCGCCTTCGCCGGCTTTTTTGCGGCCGGTTTCCTGCAGATAACCCGCCTCGGTCATTTTCAGCAGACGCTGGCGCATGCTGGTCTTGAGCACCGGACGACCGAGTACCACGGAGAAAATATCCACCGCTTCCGGCGCGCTGAATTCCGGGCCCAGGAACATCAACGGCAGGCTGCTGTAGAGGGCTTTGGACAGCAACCGTTCCTGGACCGCCGCCACCAGGCTGTTGTGGTCGAAAGGGAGTTTGATCGAGGCGTCTGCGACATCCTTGAGGGGAAAGAATCCCTGGTGTTCGGCGAGCTGGACCGTGTCGCTGAGAATCGCCAGGTAGAACGTCGAGGACGACCAGCAGCGCGGATCGCGGAACGCGTCGCCGACGGTGCCGACCTGTTCGATCCAGGCCAGCGGCATGCCGACCTTGCTTGAATTGCGCAGGCGCTCCACAGCGTCGTTCAGCGTGAGATCTTCGACGTCCCCATTGACCACGATCCCGGGCAACGCCCAATGGCCGGCGAACGGCTCGGCTTCCCGTCGGTTCAGGAGGATTTCCAGCGCCTGGGTCTCCCGGCAGAAGCGCAGCACACAAAGGTCGATGGTGTGCAGATAACCGCGCGCGGCGGCTGGGCTAGTGGGCATGTCGATTTCCGTGGGTAGCGTAAAGGTCATAGTTTAACGGGTTCATGCCCGGAGCCATCCAGTGGGTGGGCAGCGGCTTGCCCAAGGCCAGTCGTTCGCGAACCACCGTGCTGCGCACGTGGATCTTTTCCTCCACGCGAAGAATGGAAAAGCGCTCCAGCAATTCCTCACCTCGATAGAACGTCGGCAGCAAATCGGCGACATCCTGGCCCACCACCAACGCGATCCGCTTGCCGTCCAGAGCCAGGCTGTCGGCGAGGTGGGCGAGCAGGGTGTAGCTGTAGATGGCGCCTTCAACGCCACGGGCCACGACCTGTTCCACCCGGCTTGCGCGCACTTCGGCGCGGCACAGTGGTTGCACCTTTTCGACGATCGACTCCAGCCAGTTCAGGCGAACCTCGTAGTTGACCATTTGCTTGCCGTGGGGATGCCGGAAGCTGGGGACCACCAGCACGCGTCTGGCAAAGCGTGAGGCCTCGATCATTACTTGAGCGTGGCCGGCATGAGGGGGATTGAAGGCGCCGCCATACAGGGCAATCTCGAACATGGCTTATCCTCGATTGGTACATGACATGTACTCTATAGGCAAAATCCTTTTTATGTAAACCTGATTCTTCTAGTTGCTTTGCTTAAGCATGGAAGCTTGGCCAAAAATATTTTTCGTGCCTGGCTTGTCATGAAAGTACATCACATATACTCTCGTGACCATGAAGAGGAGAAACCCAGCATGAACAGCCTGATCCGGAAAACCGCTTCCTTCGATGTCGATGCGCAAAAGAGCTTCACACCGCTGTGCCCTGACGAGCTTCCGGTGCCGGGCGGTGACCAGATTGCCGGTGAGCTGAATTTCATCGCGTCCCTGGCCAGCCTCCGCGTCGGCAGCAAGGACGCCCATTCGCCCCTGGCCCCTTGGGTGGTCGCCGACCACACACAAATGTTCGTGCCGACCGGGCTCGAGCACGCCGACATCACTTGGGTCAGCCACTGCGTTCCCGGCACCGAAGGTTTCGCCCTGCTGGATCAATTGCCGACGCCATACGACTACGACTATTTCGTCTGGAAGGGGGTAGAGCCGGATTTGCACCCGTACGGCGCCTGCTACCACGACCTGCACGGCAAGTTGTCCACCGGGGTGATCGAGTACCTCAAGGCCCAGCCTGTGGAGCAGGTCATAGTCGGCGGGCTGGCGCTGGATTTCTGCGTCAAGACCACCGCCCTGCAACTGGCCGCCGCTGGCTTCAAGGTGATCGTTCACCTCCCGGCCTGCCGGGCCATCAGTGAGGAGGGCGCCATTCAAGCCATCCAGGACATGCATCAAGCAGGCATCGCGGTGGCCGCGACGCGCGAAGAAACCCTCCGCCAGGCAAACGCATAAGGAAGAGACATGGACAGTGCATTCGATACAACCAGCGGCACCATCCAGAGTCTTCTGGACACCGACTACTACACCTTCACCATGATGCAGGCGGTCTTGCACCAGCACCCGAATGTCGAGGTGGAATACCAGTTCATCGTCCGCTCCAAGGAGCGGCTCGGTCACCTGATCCCGGATATTCGTGTCGAACTGGAGAAACTCGCCGGGTTGCAACTGCGCGAGGGGGAGCAGCGGTTTCTGTTCAACAAGCGTTTCCGTGAGTACCTGACACCGGACTTCGAACAGTTTCTCGGGCTGTTTCGCTTCAATCTGCGCTACATCCACGTTTCGGAGGTCGACGGCCAACTGCACATCCGCGTCCGTGGTCCGATGCTGCACTGCATCATGTTCGAGCAGCCGGTATTGGCGATGGTCAGCGAACTGCGCAATCGTGAGAAGTATCCCGAAGTCGAGTTGGCCGACGTCACCCGCAAGCTGTACCAGAAATTCGAATGGCTGGAGAAAAATGCCAGCCGTGAAGAACTCGCCGAGTTTCGCGTTTCAGACTTTTCCACCCGTCGTCGGCTGTCGTTCCGGGCCCAGCGGGAAGTGGTAAATGTCATGCGCAGCGATTTTCCTGGGGTCTTTGTCGGCACCAGTAACGCGCACTTGGCTTACGAATTCGATCTGCCCCTGATCGGCACCATGGCTCACCAGTGGCTGATGGTGCACCAGCAACTCGGACGCTTGCGCGAGAGCCAGAACGCGGCGTTGGAAAACTGGGTGCACGAGTATCGCGGCCGCCTCGGTATCGCCCTGACGGACTGCATCAGCACCGACTTTTTCCTCAAGGATTTCGACCTGTATTTTGCCAAGCTCTATGACGGCCTGCGCCAGGATTCCGGTGACCCGATCGTCTGGGCTGACAAGGTGCTGGGGCGTTACCAGGAACTGGGTATCGACCCGCGAACCAAGGACCTGATGTTTTCCGATGGCCTCAATTTCGAAAAATGCCTGCCGATCCTGCGTCACGTTCGCGGCAAGGCCAAGTTCGGTTTTGGCATGGGCACCAGCCTGGCCTGCGATGTCGACGGTGTCGAACCGCTGAGCATCGTCATGAAGCTGGTGCGGGTCCACGGCGAGCCGGTGGTGAAGTTCTCCGATGATCCGATCAAGAACGTCTGCGAGGATGCCTCGTTTCTGCGGTACGCCGCCCAAGTGTTCAACGTTGCCCTGATCAATCCACAGTTGGGAGCTTGATATGACATCGTTTCTGCAAGAACGCATTGCCCAGGAACTGGGCATCGACCGTCAACTCACTCAGGGCGGCGAAGCCAGCGAGATCGCCCGCCGCGTCGAGTTCATCAAGCAGGTCCTGCGAGAATCCGGTTGCCAGTCCCTGGTCCTGGGGATCAGTGGCGGCGTCGACTCGCTCACCGCCGGCCGCCTATGCCAATTGGCGGTGGAGCAACTGCGCAATGAAGACTACGCGGCGCGATTCATCGCCGTCCGGCTACCGTACAAGGCCCAGGCTGACGAGCAGGACGCCCAGGCGTCCCTGGACTTCATCCGGCCGGACTTGATCACCATCAGCAACATTGCCGCGTGCGTTGACGGCTTGATGGGCAGCATTGCCATCGATGGCTTGCAGCCTTCGGCCGAACTCACCGACTTTGCCAAAGGCAACGCCAAGGCCCGCGCCCGGATGCTGGCGCAATACGCCATTGCCAATCTGAGCAACGGATTGGTGGTCGGCACCGATCATGGGGCGGAGGCGGTGATGGGCTTTTTCACCAAGTTTGGCGACGGCGCATGCGACCTGGCACCGCTGTCCGGGCTGACCAAGACCCAGGTGAGACTGCTGGCCGACGCGATGGGCGCCCCGGCGCACCTGGTGCGCAAGGCGCCGACCGCTGATTTGGAAGACCTGGCGCCCGGTAAGTTGGATGAAGTGGCGTATGGCTGCAGCTACGAGGAAATCGATGCGTACCTGATGGGCGAAGAAGTGTCGCCGCAGGCGCAGCAGATCATTGAACGCGCTTACCTCAAGACAGCCCACAAGCGAGCACTGCCTCGCGTTCCGGTATCGTTGTAATAGGTTTAAATAGGGGCTTTGGTCTCGAACGGAGTGGAAAATGACCCAGGCAAGCAGCATCAAGGACCGCGTACGTATCAAGCAGGTCGAGGTCCTCTCGGACAATTGGTACATCCTGCGCAAGACCACTTATGACTACCTCGGCCGCAACGGCCAATGGCGCGAGCTGACCCGCGAGACCTATGACCGCGGCAACGGCGCCACCATCCTGCTTTACAGCAAAGCCAAGCAGACCGTGGTGTTGACCCGGCAATTCCGCTTCCCGGCGTTCGTCAACGGGCACGACGGCCTGTTGATCGAAACCTGCGCCGGCCTGCTGGACAACGATGATCCGCAGACCTGCATCCGCAAGGAAACCCAGGAAGAAACCGGCTATGTCGTCCAGGACGTGCGCAAGGTATTCGAGGCGTTCATGAGCCCGGGCTCGGTGACCGAGCGGATCCATTTTTTTGTCGGTGAATACTTCGACGAAGACAAGCAGCACGAAGGTGGCGGGCTTGAGGCCGAAGGGGAAGAGATCGAAGTGCTGGAGATGCCGCTCGACCAGGCCCTGGGCATGATCGAGACCGGCGAAATCTGTGACGGCAAGACCATCATGTTGTTGCAGTACGCCAAGTTGCATCGGTTGCTGGATTAGCAGTTGGCTGCCCAGGCCGCTTGCTTGCTGATTTCATCGCTGCCAAATCTCTCACGGTAGGCCGAGGGAGCCAGGCCCACCGCGTTGCGAAAGGCTGCGCGGAAACTTTCCACTGACCGATACCCACAGGCGTGTGCGATACCGGCGGTGTTTTGATCGGTGCTTTCCAGCAGCTCGCGAGCGCGGTTCAGTCGTTCCTGCTGAAGCCAGGCCTTGGGCGACAGTCCCGTGGTTTCAATGAAACGCCTCAAAAAGGTTCGTTCGCTCATGGCCACGCGAGCCGCCATGTCAGCCACGCTCAACGGTTGGTCCAGGTGCTCGCGGATCCATTGCAACACGCGCGTCAGCTCGTTGCGCGGTGACTTGCACACCGGGGCGACGATGAATTGCGACTGGCCGCCGGTTCTCTGTGGCGCCATTACCAAGCGTCGGGCCACCGAGTTGGCGATGTGCGTGCCGAAATCACGAGCGATCAAATGCAGGCAGGCGTCGATACCGGCGGCACTTCCGGCTGAGGTGATCACCTGGCCGGAATCGACGTAGAGCACATTAGGGTCAACCTTGATGTTGGGGAATCGTTCGGCCAGTTCCTTGGAAAATTGCCAGTGCGTGGTAGCGGTTTGTCCATCGAGCAGCCCTGTGGCGGCGAGCACGAACACCCCCGAGCAGATGGACAGCAGGCGTGCACCGCGGGCATGGGCTCTTGCAAGGGCTTGCAAGAGCGCTTCGGGGGGCCGCTCATAACGGTTGCGCCAACCAGGGACGATGATGGTCTGTGCGGTTTCAAGCTCTTCCAGACCCGCGTCGACGGAGATTTGCAATCCTCCCAGCGCACGCATCGGCCCCTCGTCGACGGCAACGATGCGGTGGGTATACCAAGGGACGTCCAGTTCTGGGCGGGGTAGCCCGAAGATCTCGAGGGCGATGCCGAATTCGAATACGCAAAGGCCCTCATAGACGAGGATGGCCACTGTTCCAGGAAGAGCATTCATTTGGCGTAAATTCACCGTTTATTGTCGTCTGCTGCACTGTAGCGGACAGTCCCCTGCCCCTACAATCGCTGCCAGGCAATCAGGAAAACCAAGACGGCTGCACCCCACAAAGGTGATCGCCGCATTACCGGTACCCCACCCCATCGCACCGGTAGAGGATTGTCACTTCCAGATTTATTCCTGCTTCAACAGAATTCGATTCGTACGGACAGGCCAAGTGCGCGCATCTTATTGAGTTCTGTTACGGACGCTGTTAACGGATAACGGCGTTGAAGGAGTTGTGAGTTGTAACCGGATTAACCTGGACGTTGTAAGGGAAAGGACTATGTTGCTGATCCAGATAGTGTTTGTCATGTTGTCAGCAAAACTCCTGGGTGCCGCGCTCAATCGCTTGGGGCAGCCACAGGTTGTTGGAGAAATGATTGCCGGTTTCATGTTGGGCCCCGTTGTACTGGGCCAGTTGTTTCCCTCCTTCCATCAGCAACTATTCGATAGCAGCGCTATCACCCAGCTCAAAGTCCTGAGCGAGTTGGGCATATTGTTGTTCATGTTCGTCATTGGTGCCGAGTTTCGTTTCCCATTGAAACAGAGCAAGACCGGCTTCCATGCCATGGTCATCGGCGCCTTCAGCATTGTCATCCCTTTTTCCCTCGGCGCCGCGATAGCTCCCTGGCTGTACGAACATTTCGCCAGCACCGGGACGTCTCGGTTGGCCTTTGTCTTGTTCATAGGCACCGTGTTTTCCGTCACCGCTTTTCCGGTACTGGCGCGGATCCTCAAGGAACGCGGCATGCTCGGTACGCAGACCGGTGCGATCGCCTTGCTGGCCGCCGCCATGAGCGACGTGGTCGCCTGGATGTTGATTGCCGCTGTCGCGATGGTGAACGGTCAGGACAGTGACTGGATGGCCCTGGTCGTCCGGGGTGGTTGCCTGTTACTGCTGGTGGCCTTTTCGTTCCTGGTGCTCAAGCCCCTCTTGAACCGTTGGCTCGCCGCCGAAGGAAAGCTTGCGCAACCGATGGTGCTCGTGGCGTTGCTGGCTGGTGTGATGATCTATGGCAGCCTGACCCACGCGCTGCAAGTGCACGCCGTATTTGGTGCCTTCCTGTTCGGCCTGTGCTTGCCGCGTGACCAGCGTTTGCTGGACATGATCATCGAACGGCTGGAGCACGTATCGCTGATCATACTGATGCCCTGTTTCTTTGCCCTGGCCGGCTTGAGCACCACCTCGTCGGCGTTCACCGGGCTTGGGGCCTGGGTGCTGCTGGTGATCCTGCTCGTGGCTGTCACTGCGAAGATATTCGGCAGCGCGCTGGGCGCTCGGCTTGTGGGTTGCTCCTGGTCGACGTCGCTGAGCATCGGTGCACTGATGAACACCCGCGGCCTGATGGAACTGGTCGTGCTCAAGATCGGCCTGGACATGGGCATCATCGGCAGCGAGCTGTTTACCGCCCTGGTGGTCATGACCATCGTCACGACGCTGATGACCGGTCCGCTGATGAATCTGCAAGAAAAGAAAATCTTTCCGGTACGCAACTCGTCGACTCCGAGTGCGTTGCCTCCCGTGGATTTGTAACACCGACCGATAACAATGGAATGGAGCGATAAATGAGCGAACAAACGTCCAGCTTGGTTATTGAAGTAATGGAGCAGCAACTGGCCAAGCATTTCCAGGCTCTTTTGCAGGATGAAAACCGGATGAAGCAGATTCGTAATGAATTTCGCCGCGACGGTTACTTCAACTTCAAAAACTTTTCCTTTCTGCCGAAAAGGATTTTGGAAAATGTTCATGCCGAAGTTCATGCGTTATTGGACGAGTATTCGGTGCGCCGCGATGTGACGGTTCCATCCACCGGTAATACCTACCGCAAAATGTATAACGTCAACCAACCGGAGATCGCCGAGGGCGGGACGTTCATTCCCGCGCTTTATCAATCCGAGTCGCTGCGTAAGTTCTTGGGCAATATTGCCGGCGACGACTTGGCGTCCTGCTGGGAGCAGGAGCAATACCTGATCACCAAACTGAGCCACCCGGGCGATACCCATGGCTGGCATTGGGGTGATTACCCGTACACCATGATCTGGATCATCGAGGCGCCCGAGGACCCGGCGATCGGTGGCGTGCTCCAGTGCGTGCCGCACAGCGAGTGGGACAAGCAGAACCCGCAGATCTGGCAGTACATCCTCAACAACCCGATCAAGTCGTATCACCACCTCAAGGGTGATGTGTATTTCCTCAAGTCGGATACCACGTTGCACCACGTGGTACCGATCCAGCAGGAAACCACTCGGATCATTCTCAACACATGCTGGGCCAGTGCCCATGACCGGCGAACCGATGTCGCCCACGAAAGTATCGAAGTGATCTGGGATACCAAGGCCAGGACCACCGAAGAGGCCTGACGGCGAGCGGCCGGGCGGATGGGTGTCCGCCCGGTTTCATATTTGGAAAATCAACGTTGCCCCCGGGGCTCAAGGAAGCAGGCCATGTCCATCACTCAAGAAACGTTTCAATCCGAAACCGCCTATGTCGTACGCAACGAAGGCGTCGATCTGGAGCTCAAGTTGTTCATGGATGAGCAGATCGAATACATCCTCAAGCATCGCGCGACCGAGCACCCATTTCTGAACGCCTATGCCGAGCACGGTCTGCCGCCGGAGCAAAGCCAGGTGCTGTACCTGGAAACCCTGCACTACTTCAAATACCTGCCGTTCTATGTTTGTGGGATTTCCACCATCACCCGTGACGAGGCAGTCCTTCGCACCATCGCCTTCAACGCTCGCGATGAACTGGGGGAAACCCATTCCCATTCCGACTTGTACCGCAAGTTCCTGCACGACAAGGGCATCAGCGAGGAGCAGATCGAGGCCTACAAGTGCCTGCCCAGCACTCAGGCGTTGAACGACGGCATTTGCGCGCTCTACAGCAAACCGCCATTGCAAAAGGCACTGGGTGGCTTGTTCGCCGACGAGGCGATGTCCGCATCGATGGTTTCCAAATACAACGATGGCTTGATCAAGGAAGGCGTCAGCGAACGCGGCCGGTTCTTCTGGACGCTGCACATGGAAGTCGAAGTCGGCCACTCCAACGCAGTGTTCAACGTCATGGAAAAACACCTGCAGACGCCGCAAGAGCGTCGTCTGTTCGCCGAAGGCATTGAACAGTACCTGCACCTGATGGAAGTGTACTGGGATGGCATCGAGCGCAAACTCAACGCTGGAGGACGCCAATGACTGCCCAGAACGAATCCGGACAAGGCGTCGCCTTCGGGCTCGGCGCCACGCTGCTCTGGGGCTCGTACCCGCTCTGGTACAAGCCGTTGGCCGGGCTCGATGCCTATCATCTGCTGTCCTGGCGGGTGGTGTTCGCCGAGTTGTTTCTCCTGGCACTGGTGTTGTTGACCGCGCGGGTCGGGACGTTGCGCGCTACGCTCAAGACCGTTCGCCCGGCCAATGTGCTCACGGTGTCCGCGGTGTTGGGGCTTTGGTGGCTGATGTACATCTACGGGATCATGACCGGGCGCGTACTGGAGGTGGCCTTCGGCTATTTCCTCAGCCCGATCATGAGCATGGTGGTGTCGCGGGTGATCTTCAAGGAGCGTCTCACGGCCCTGCAAACCTGGGCGATCTTCCTCGCCGTCACAGGCGTGACATTGATGGCGTTCGAGCTGCTGAACCTGCATTCATTCCCATGGATCGCGCTGGTGATCGGCTTCTGCTATTCGTTCTACGGCATCTTCAAGAAAAAGGTACCGGGTGATCCGGTGGTCATCCAGACGCTGGAAATTGCCGTGCTGCTGCCGTTCGCGGCGCTGTTCCTGGTGTGGGCTCAGGCCCAGGGCCAAGGGCACCAGTTCCTGCAGTCGGGTACTCGCGATCTGCTGTTGGTCGCGACGGGTCTGATCACGGTGTTGCCTTTGTGGTGGTACAGTCTGGCGGCCAAGCAGCTGTCGATGATCACGCTGGGCTTCTTGCAGTTCGTCCCGCCAATTTGCAACTTCCTGTTGGCGGCATTCGTTTATGGTGAACCGGTCTCGTCGTTGAAACTGGCGGCGTTCTCGTTCATCTGGCTGGCGCTTGCGTTGTTTACCTTGAACTCCATCCGGGTCCAGCGTGCAGCGGCGGCCGCCAGGTTGTCCGTGCAAATGCGTACGGCATGACATACCCGCCTGCGCCGTCTCGAGGCGGCGCGGGTTTTTTCAGGATAAGGGAATCGAAATGAAGAAAGTCGCCGTGGTGGGTTGCACCGGTGCAGTGGGCATGACCATGCTGCAATTGCTTGAAGATACCGACTACGAGGTGGTCTGCATGGCCTCTGAACGTTCGGCCGGCAAGCGCTTGAAGGCTGGTAGCACCGACCACCTGATCGAGCCTTTTTCGGTCGAAGGCTGCGCCTCGTGCGATATCGTCTTCCTGTGTGTTTCCGGGGCGTTTGCCCTGGAATATGGTGAGCGACTGGCTGAAAATTCCTACGTTATCGATAACTCCTCGGCTTTTCGCTATCACCCGAATATCCCGCTGCTTGTACCGCCGATCAACGGTCAACGCTACAAGGGCGAAAAACTGATTGCCAATCCCAACTGTTCTTCGGCCATCGCACTCATGGTGCTGGGACCGCTGCACGACGCATACGAGCTTGAAAGCGCGATCATTTCCACTTACCAGGCCGCCAGCGGTGCGGGCCAACCGGCCATGCTGGAGTTGCGTGAAAAGGCCAAGGCGTTCAGTGACTATGGCGATCAGGACGGCAGCGAAAACTTCGCCCACAACCTGGCGTTCAACGTGATCCCTCAAGTCGATTCGTTTGAAGACAACGGTTATACCCGCGAAGAGATGAAAGTGGTCTGGGAACTGCGCAAGGTCCTGGACGAGCCGGAGCTGGCCATCAGCACGACGGCGGTTCGGGTACCGACCCTGCGTTCCCACGCCGAGAGCCTGAGCCTGCGCTTCAGGAAGCCGGTGCAATCACTGGCCCAGGTGCGTGAACTCCTGGCGGCTGCGCCAGGTGTCGAGGTGGTGGATGAACCCAAGCAAGGCGTTTATCCGATGCCCATGACCTCGACCTATAAGCACGCCGTGGAAGTAGGACGGATTCGCTACAATCTGATCTACGGCGATCACGGGCTGGATCTGTTTATCAGCGGCGACCAGTTGCTGCGAGGCGCGGCACTGAACGCGTTCGAAATCATGCAATTGGTCAATGACTGATCACCAAGGGGTTGAATGATAAACGCGCAACCGCTTTACAGCGGCTGCGCGTTTTTTCATTCAGCTGGACTGAGGCTCGCTGTCGTCCTGCAAATCGTCCAGGTATTCCGGTTGGTCCAGCTGTTCCGGCAGTTCAGTCACGACACTGAAGTCGCTGATCTCGATGGCGCCCGTCCCGTGGCCGAGCAAGTGGAAGGAGAACGCCTTGCGCGGCTGCGGGTTATCGAAATGGATATCCATCACCAGCGGCTGATCGGTGGTCACCGCGACGTCGGTGGGCAAATCCATCGGCACGTCCTGTTCGAACTCCTTGGCCTTGAGGGATATGTACGCGGCGTGGTCCGCGTCCACGGCTCGGATGCTCAAGCTGACGCGCGTGCGGGTGCCCTTGGGCATTTCCAGGTACTGGGCGCCGATCAGATTGTCGGTCCAGTCGTTGGACACCTGGGCCGGCAGCGGGATCTTTTCCGCGCTACCGAATTGGTAGTGTTGGTTCAAGGGCGTGGTGAACAACGTCTGGTCCAGTGCCGTGGCTCGGGCACTGACTTGTCTTGCGCGTTGGCCGCTGTATTGCCCCAGGTAGGTGGCGCTGTCGGCGATGAAGCCTTCGCTCCTGTAGTCGAGGCAATGTTGCTGGAAATCGCATTCGGTGAAGGTGCCCTTGCCATCGTGGTAGCGCAGCTTGCCGTTGGTGAACGACATGATTTCCCGGCCCGTCGCATAGTCCCTGAACATCGAGCGACCGGACAGCGAAGTCGGCACTTTGAAACCGAAGTAGTCGAGTACCGAAGCCGTCAGGTCGACATGGCCATGAACCCCTTGCTTGAGGCGCGGCAATGGCTCGGGCGCCAACATGAGGTTGAAGCCCCAGGACGAGGCCAGGCGCACATCGTCGATGCCGTGGGATTCATCCGAAGTGATGATCACCAGGGTATTGTCCAGGATGCCCTGGCGTTCCAGGCCGGCGAGGAAGCTGTCCAACGCGTCGTCCAGGTAACCCACGGCGGCCTGCTTGGCGGTGTCGTAGCGCTCCAGGTAATCCTCTGGCGCTGAATAGGGTTGGTGCGTGCCCACCGTCAGCAGCGTGAGCATCCAGGGTTTATCCGCCTGTTGCAGGTGCCCGACGTAATCCAGCGCGCCTTCGAAGAAAGTCTTGTCATCCTTGCCCCAGGGAAACTCCAGATAGGCGGGTCGGGTGAACCATTCCATGCCCAGGGTCGTGTCGAAGCCGATGTGCGGCATGATCCGGTCCTTGGCCATGAACCGCAGGCCGGCGCCCTGCAGGAAGTGGGTCGAGAATCCGTTCTGGCGCAATTGGGCAGGCAAGCAGGCCTGGTTGCGCTGGCTCTGGTTGAGCATTTCGACGCCCTTGGGCGTGCCGTTGTCGAGCTTGTCGTAATCGCCGCACAGCATGGCGTACAGGCCGCGGATGGTCTGGTGGCTGTGCAACACGTAGTCGGGCGTATTCATCCCGCGCTCGGCCCAGGCGCTGAGGCGCGGCATGAGGTTTTCCTGATAACTGCTTTTCAAGGCCTGGCGATTGGTTTCCAGGTAGGCGCCGGGAATGCCTTCCAGGGCGATGATCAGGACGTTGCGCGCGCGGCCCGGCGCGGCGAGCAGCTTTTTCCCTTCGAGATCCAGTCGGGTCAGCCCTTCCATGGGGGGAAGCGGTTCCTCGGTATCCCCGGCGACCCACTCTTGAATGTGCGCCTGGCCGGCGGCGAGGCCTGCCGTCATGAGCTGGTGGGGCAGGTTGAACAGGTTCCACTGGTCCGCTTCGCTGGGCCGCCAGGTTTGCACCGTGCCGTGAACCAGCAAAAGCGCCGCGCGGCAGCGCCCAGGCATGGCGCGGCAAGCCGGGCGCCCGGCGGCTCCGATTGATCCAGTGGACCGCCAGCCAGAGCGCCAAGGCGACCAGCTGGAAGGCGGCGAGCCAGGGATGAGCGAAGCCGCCGCTGGTGGAGTTCTCGACAAATTGCGGGTCGGTCAAATATTGGAGGTCCGACGGCGTTGGCATCCGTCCGACCGCACTGACCAGTTCGCTGCTGGCCAACATCAGCGTGGTCCAGGCGAGCAATACCGGTAACGCCAGCCACCCGGGGCGTCGATGCAGCAACACGATCAATAAGCTGCCGATGGCGAAGTCGGACAGATAGCCCAGCAGGTCGGACCAGCCAAGAACCAGGCGCAGCCCCATCGGGACGAAGAGCACGCATCCGGCCAGCGCGAGAAGGCTCGCGAGTGGATGAGTCAGCGCTCGATAAAAAACATTCACGGAAACGGGCCTTTTGTTCAAACCAATCCAGCAAACACACAACCCTGTAGGATTCTGCATTTGGTCATTAAACAGTCACAAGACTGTGCAGGATGGTACCAAGCGCAGCAGCCATTTTTGGTCCACAACCTCGCGGCTGGCTGCGGTTCGCGGGTCAATCCCTCTACAATGGCGACACGGCGTGGCTTTCAGGCGTGTTTAATCTTGTTTCAAGATTTCTCATCGGAGGATGGATGGACAGGTTCCAGGAGATGCAGGTGTTTGTCGCCGTGGCCCAGGATTCTGGATTTTCGGCCGCCGCGCGACGCTTGGGCCTGTCGGCCGCCAGCGTGACGCGGGCGGTGGTGGCGCTGGAACAACGCATCGGTACGCCGTTGCTGGTGCGGACCACGCGCAACGTCTACCTGAGCGAAGCCGGCCAACGCTTTCTCGATGACTGTCGGCGGATCCTCGGCGATCTGCAGGAAGCCGAGGACTCGGCGGCCGGCAGTCACGCCCAGCCTCGGGGACAACTGACCATCACCGCGCCGGTGCTGTTCGGGCAATTGTTCGTCACGCCAGTACTGGTGGATTACCTGGGGCGTTTTTCCGAGGTTTGCGTCAACGCCTTGCTGCTGGATCGCACCGTCAGCATGGTGGAAGAGGGCATCGACGTTGCCGTGCGCATCGGTGAGTTGCCCGATAGCAGCCTGCACGCCGTCCGTGTCGGCGAGGTGCGGCGGGTGGTGTGTGGCTCCCCCGGGTTCTTCGCCCGCCATGGCCGGCCTGAACACCCGCAGGACCTGGAGCGGATGCCCGTGGTGTCGTCCTCGGCCATTGGCCAGGTCAGGAACTGGACCTTTGTCGAGGCGGGCCAGCCGCTCTCGGTCCGGCCTGCGCCTCGGCTGGTGGTGACGGCCAACCAGGCTGCCATCGGCGCGGCGTGCCAGGGGTTGGGGATGACGCGGGTCCTGTCCTATCAGGTGGCGAGCTGCATTGCCGCCGGCGAGTTGGAAATCGTCCTGGCCGACTTCGAGCTGCCGCCCCTGCCGATCCATGTGGTGTACCAGGGCGGGCGCAATGCGCCGGCGCGGGTTCGCAGTTTTGTGGACTTCATGGTGAATGCGCTGCGGGAACACCCGGCCCTGTAGCGCTGAGGCATTGTTTCGCTGATAGAAATAAAGGATTGCGTTTGCAGGTGATTCTATAGCTCCAGGCATGAGCAGAAGATGACCCCATCGACGCCGCATAACGAGGGCGTCATTTCCCAGCGGAGTCGACCATGAACCCAATCAAGCTCTATCACTTCCCACTGTCCGGCCACGCACACCGTGTCCAATTGATGCTTTCGCTGCTCGAACTGCCGGTCGAGATTATTTTCGTCGACTTGGCCAAGGGGGCGCACAAACAGCCGGAATTCCTCGCGATCAACTCGTTCGGCCAGGTGCCGGTCCTGGACGATAACGGCGTGGTGCTGGCGGACTCCAACGCCATCCTGGTGTACCTGGCAAACAAATACGGCCAGGGTCGCTGGCTGCCGACGGACCCGGTCGGCGCCGCTCGCGTCCAGCGCTGGTTGTCGGTCGCCGCCGGTCCTTTGCATGCCGGTCCGGCCACGGCGCGCCTGATCACGGTATTCGGTGCGTCGCACAACGCCGAGGATGTGATTGCCCGGTCCCATACTCTGCTCAAAGTCATCGATCAGGAATTGAGTAACAGCACCTACCTGGCGGGTGACACGCCGACCATTGCCGACATCGCTGGCTACACCTATATCGCCCATGCGCCCGAGGGCAATGTGTCGCTGCAAGACTATGCCAACGTACGTGCATGGCTGGCGCGGATCGAGGCCTTGCCAGGGTTCGTAGGCATGCCACGTACCGCGGTGGGTTTGCAGAAAGACGCTTGAGCATCGGCCCGGTTGCGGCGAGGGTGCAAACGTCGCCGCTGGTTTCTGTGAGACCACGGAAGCGGTAATCTGCCAGCCTTTCCCGGGGTGGCTACGCTTCATGACTTTTATCCACAGGCTCTCGCTGGCGCTGGCCGCGTTGTTTTTGAGCGGCTGTGACCAGCCCGCGCCAACCGTCCTCGATCAACAACTCTATGTCTGGCAACGCCAATGGACGCCGGCCCATGAAGGCGCGTTACGGCAAAGCCGTGGCGACTTTTCCAGCTTGCGGGTGCTGGCGTTGCAGGCGTTTCCCGGCGCCGGCTGGAATCGCGCGCGTATCGATGCGGCGCTGCTCAAGGCTGACGGTCGACCGCTCATTGCGGTGATTCGCCTGGACGGCCAGCTCAAGTCCCTCGACCAAGACGACGTGATCGCACAGATCCAGCAATTGCTTGGCGATTGGCAAGCCCAGGGCCTGGCGCCGGTGGGGATTGAAATCGACCACGACGCCGGCAACGCACGGCTGCCAGCCTATCGGACCTTCCTCGCCCGACTCCGGCAAACCTTGCCGGCGACCTTGCAACTGAGCATCACGGCGTTGCCGGCCTGGCTCAGCAGCCCTGAATTGCCCGAACTGCTGAAAACCGTGGACAGCAGCGTCCTGCAGGTGCATGCGGTCAGCGACCCGCGCCAAGGCTTGTTCGACGCTGAACAGGCCAGGCGCTGGGCTGAGCGCTGGGGCGAGGTCACTGCGCGGCCGTTCTACCTGGCGCTGCCAGCCTACGGTGTGGCGCTGCTGACCCAGGAAAGCGGTGCGCCGATGGTGGAGAGTGAAGTGCCCATCGACCGGGGCGGCGAGCGTCGGGAGTTGCTGGCCGATCCGCAGCAAGTGGCCGGGCTTGTGATGAAGCTTCGCGCCGAACCGCCCAGGCATTTGAGCGGGTTGATCTGGTTTCGCCTGCCGCTGGTGGGGGACCGACGCGCCTGGAGCCTGGTCACCCTTGGTGCGGTGGCCCGTGGCGAAAGCCTGGAAAGCCGCCTGGTTGTGCAAATGGAAGAGCGGGACGGCCTCTACGATATCCGCCTGGTCAACCAGGGCAACCTCGACCTGCCTTGGCCCCAGCGCCTGACCCTGGCGGTGAGCGCGTGTGACGGGGTCGATGCCCTGGCCGGTTATACGTTGCAACAAACCCCCGGACTGCTTACCTTCACCCGCATTCAGGAAGGCCGCTTGGCTGCCGGTGCCCAGCGGGCGATCGGCTGGGCGCGCTGTACGAAAATTGACCAAGGAGGATTCAATGTCTACCCGTAAGTGGCCTCGTCGCCTGCTGTGCCTGAGCCTCAGTTTGCCGCTGGGTCACGCGTGGGCCTGCGGACCGGATTTCCCATTGCGCCTGCTGGATAACCGCGCCCAATCCCTGGCGGAATTGCCCGAAGGCAGCTTTCGTTTCGAGATCAGCCGTCTCGGCCAAGCCATTGCAGGGTTGAAGCCGACCACGGAGGCGACGCGCAATCCTGATTACAGCTACGACGACGTTTCTTCTTACGTGGAACAGCGCACCAAGGCTGAACAGCTTGGCCTGACGCCGCCGCAACAAGCGGTGGTGGAGCGTTTGCGTGCGTTGAGCGATGTCGAACAGGTCGCCACCGAAGCGGCGAACCTGCCCGCCGAGCTGCGCTTGTACGCGGTTGGCGCGGCGGCCTTCAATGCCGGCGATCATCAGCGCGCCGTCGAGGCGTTCCAGCAATTGCTGGCATTGCCGGCAGACGAGCGTCGCCTGCGCAGCACCTGGGCGGCGTATTCCTTGGGCCGTGCGTTGTTTGCCATGAGTGCCGAGGCCGGCAGCGGTGAACCCGCCGTGTTGTTGGATCAGTCGCGGCAAGCGTTTCGCCAGGTCCGCGAGCTGAGCATTGCCGGGTTCAGCGACCCGCTGGAGTTGGGCGTCGCCAGCCTCGGCGAGGAAGCCAGGGTGGCCTATACCGCTGATGATTGGGACAGCGCCATCGGGCTGTACGCGACACAAAATCTGCAAGGCTCGCCGGTGGGCTACAGTTCGTTGCTGCAGTTGGCGGGTGGCTTGAGCGTCGAGCCGGAAGAACGCCTGCGCACGTTGCTCAAGGCCAAGGCGGTCCAGCGCCTGGTGACGGCTTATCTGCTCAGTCGCGTTGGCTGGTGGGACGGTGAAGAGCCGTCCGGGGAGAAAACCCTCGTCAAGCTGTTGCAAGCCAGTGCCCAAGGCAACCTGGAGGATGCCGACCGCTTGGCCGCCGTGAGTTATCAACACGGTGACTACACCAGCGCCAAAGCCTTCGTGGACAAGGCCGCCGACACCGGCCTGGCCTGGTGGGTACGGGCCAAGCTGGCGCTGCGCGACGGTGACAAGGCCGGCGCGGCGGCGGCTTATGCCAACGCCGCCCAGGCATTCCCCAAAGACGAATCGTGGGGCGGTCGACGCACGCCGGACTGGGACTACGAGACAGTACAACCCAAATGCCGGGTCGACGGCGAGAGCGCGATCCTGGCGCTGCAACGGGGCGAATACCTGCAAGCTTTCGATCAGCTCTATCGCGGTCAGTACAATTATTGGTATGACGTGGCGACCGTCGCCGAGCGTGTGCTGACCGTCGATGAGCTCAAGCAATATGTCGATGCCCAGGTCCCCGCACCACCGCCGTTGAGCCAGCAAGATCGAGACAACTATGTACCGTTGTCGGTGGCGGCGAATCTGCGCAACCTCTTGGGTCGTCGTTTGCTGCGCGAAGGTCGCTACGATGAAGCCCCGGACTATTTCGACAATCCCGAGCTGCAGGCCAAGGCCCGCGCCTACGGACAACTGCGTGAGGATGCCGAGTCCAAATGGTTGCCGACCAGCCGAGCCGAGGCGTATTTCAATGCGTCCGTCATCGCGCGCCGGTCCGGCATGCAACTGCTGGGCTACGAAATGGCGCCGGATTACGCCAGCCTGGAAGGCAACTACAGTTTTGAACCGGTGGAGCTCAAGGTCGGTCCGCTGGTGGCCGAAGGCGAAGTGCAACGGCAACAGGCCAGCGCCGCCCAACCGGACGTGCGCTACCACTACCGTTTCGTCGCCACGGCGCTGGCGAGCCAGGCCGCCGATCACTTGCCGCATACCAGCCAGGCGTTCGCGGCGGTGTTGTGCAGGGCCGTGGGCTATAACTCCAGCCTCGAAGAACAAAGCGCGTTGTACCAGCGTTATGTGAAGGAGGGGCCTTACGTGGAGTGGGCGTGGGATTTCGGCCACCAATGCCCGGAACCGGCGTTCGACCAGGCCAACAAGCGCTACGTGACCCAGGCCCTGGCGCCTGTTCGCTCGGCGTTGCGGCCATTCAAGACCTGGTTGGAAGTGGGCGGCGCGGTGCTGGTGGTCGCCGTTGCGCTGGCACTGATCAGCCGGCGCAAGCGCAAGGCTCGGATGGCGGGGTAACGCCGCTTATTGAAGAAAAAACACAGGCCCTGTGGCGAGGGAGCTTGCTCCCGCTGGGTCGCGAAGCGGCCCCAAAATCTGCTGAATGCGGGTCCTCAGAAACACCGCACCGGCCGGTTTGCGACCGCTTCGCAGTCGAGCGGGAGCAAGCTCCCTCGCCACGGGATCGTCGCGTGCTACATCTGCGTCGCCATCCCCTCCACGTTCATCGCCGCCTGGCGCAACGCCTCCGAGCGAGTGGGGTGGGGATGGCAGATCAGCGCGATGTCTTCGGCCGATGCACCGAATTCCATGGCTACACAGTACTCGCCGATCATTTCGCTGACACTCGGCCCGACCAGGTGCACACCGAGAATTTCGTCGGTGTGTTCATCGGCCAGGACCTTGGCGAACCCCTCGGTCTCATGGTTGATTTTCGCCCGGCTGTTGGCCGTGAACGGGAATTTCCCGACCTTGTAGGCTCGGCCTTCGGCCTTGAGCTGCTCTTCGGTCCTGCCGACGCTGGCCAGTTCCGGACGGGTGTAGATGACGCTAGGGATCAGGTCGTAATTGACCTCACCGGCCTTGCCGACGATCTGTTCGAGGCAGGCCATGGCCTCATCCTCGGCCTTGTGGGCCAGCATCGGCCCGGAGGTCACGTCGCCAATGACCCAAACGCCGGGGGCCTCGGTGCGGTGGCGCTGGTTGGCGAGCATGCCGCGTTTATCAGTCTCCAGCCCGACGTTTTCCAGGCCCAGCCCTTGGGTGTAAGGCCGACGACCGATGGCGACCAGCACGTAGTCGGCATCCAGGGTCTGTGCTTCGCCGCCTGACGCCGGCTCGACCTGCAATTGCACGCCGTTTTCGGAGGACACCGCACGGGTGACCTTGGTGCTCAACTTGAACTCGATCCCCTGTTTGGCCAAGGCCCGTTGCAGGGTCTTGGCGGTCTCGCCATCCGCCCCCGGGCAGATGCGATCAAGGTATTCCACCACGGTCACTTGGGCCCCCAGGCGTCGCCAGACTGAACCCAGCTCAAGGCCGATGACGCCTGCGCCAATCACCACCAAATGCCGGGGCACCTCGGCCAAGGACAACGCGCCGGTGGAGTCCAGGATGCGCCGGTTATCGATGTCCACGCCCGGCAGCGGCGTCGGTTCCGAGCCGGTGGCGATGATGATGTCCTTGGCGCTCAGTTCGACCTTGGCGCCATCTTCGCCGGTGACGGTCACTTTGCCGGGCCCATCGATATGGCCCCAGCCCTTGATCCAGTCGACCTTGTTCTTGCGAAACAGAAACTCGATGCCCTTGGTCAGGCCCGCGACGCTTTCGTCCTTCTGCTTCATCATCTGCGCGAGGTCGAGGGTAGGGCTGACGTTGATGCCCAGATGGGCGAATTCCGAGCCTTTGGCCGCGTCGTAGAGTTCAGACGCGTGAAGCAGCGCCTTGGAGGGCATGCAGCCGACGTTCAGGCAGGTGCCGCCCAGGGTGGCGCGGCCTTCGACGCAGGCGGCTTTCAACCCAAGTTGTCCGGCTCGAATGGCTGCGTTATAGCCGCCGGGTCCACCGCCCAGAATGATCACGTCGTAATTGCTCATCACCGATCTCCCCCATGGCTGAAAAAATTATGATCATAATATGAGCGCGTCGAACGATCACGGTCAAGGCTCAAGGCCTATCGTGAAGAATTCAAAACAGAAATTTCACAGCAATAGTTATAAGGTAACGACACGTAACGGAACGGCAGTGGCGTAGACCACAAGTCCGGATTTTGATCGCCACGAGCTGGGGTGGTATGCAAGTCGATCTTGAGGTTGAAGACGCACAGGTGGCCGAATGGCCGCGCTTCCAGCAGGCCGCCTTCCAAGGGCGCCGCTTGAAGCGGATTGCGGTTGCGTTGGGCGGTCTGGCGGGGTTCGGACTGGTGCTGGCGTTTTTCATCGGCGTGTTCTCACCACAATCCGTGTGGCCGGCCTTGTTGGTCGGTCAAAGCGCCGGCCTGTGGGTATTGGTGGCGGGCCTGCAGTCGGCGTGGTGGGTGACGCAATGGCGCCGCACGACACTGCAGCCAGCTGTGGATATCTCGCCTATGCCCAGCGAGCCTGTTGATAACCTGGGCGCTTACGAGCGACTGCTTGAGCGAATCAGCACGTGGTGGAACGGTTTGTTGAAGCAAATCGGCGCGCCGGTCTTATGGCTTGCCGGATGGGCGCTGCTGATCTTGCTGAGTCTGGAGCAAGTCTGGAACCTGGCGTTACCGGCGGCTTCCCTCGGTATGGCGGCCAGTATTGGCGCGGTGGTGTCGTTGTCACTGGCGTTTGGCTTGTTGGTGTTTGAACGGCACTTGGCGCAACAACCCGCGATCGAGTGGCCAGAAGCACGGTCGCTGGCGCAACTGACGCGCGTGGCGATCATCGTCCTCGTGCTTGGCGCCGTCTGCCTGCTCTTTGCCGGAGACACGTCGGTCTGGTCGGCGCGCCTTGCGGTGTTGATCGGCGTATTGCCGGGGCTGGTGGCGGTGGAGTTGTTGCTTCGTGCAGTGCTGGCGTTGTTCAGCCCGCGGCGCGAGACGTTGGAGCCAACACTGTTGGGGCGAAGTGTGCTCGCCGACCTGCTGCGCTGGCCACCGCAGCCGCTGTTGGCCCTGCAACATGAGTTACACAATCGCTTTGGCATCGACCTGCGCCAGATCTGGGCGTTCAGCTACATGCGCCGGGCGTTCTGGCCGGTAGTGGCGGTGGTGTCGCTGGTGGGTTGGTTGCTGACGGGCGTGCACGAAGTACCGCTGCAAGCGCGCGGCATTTATGAGCGCTTCGGCGAACCGGCGCAGGTTTTCGGCCCAGGTCTGCACGTCGGATTGCCTTGGCCGTGGGGCAGGGTGCTGAGCGTCGAGAACGGCGTCGTGCATGAGCTGGCAACCAGTGTCGGCGACGCTCGCGTCCCTGCCGAGGCTGAACCGGCGGAAGGACCGGCTCCGGCCATGGCCAATCGGTTATGGGATGCCAGTCACGTCAACGACAAGTCCCAGGTGATTGCCAGCCAACGCGCCGATCAACAGAGCTTTCAGATCGTCAACATGGACGTGCGCTTCGTCTACCGCATCGGCCTGACGGATGCAGCGGCGTTGGCGGCGACTTACAACAGCACGGATGTGCCGTCGCTGATCCGCAGCACCGCCAGCCGCATCCTGGTTCATGAGTTCGCTTCACGCACATTGGACGGATTGTTGGGTGCCGATCGGGTCAGCCTGGCCGAGGAAATCGGCAAGGCCGTGCAGGCTGACTTGCAGTCACTCGACAGTGGCGTGGAAATCCTGGCAACCGTGGTCGAGGCGATTCATCCCCCGGCTGGCGCGGCCAATGCCTACCACGGCGTACAAGCTGCGCAGATCGGTGCCCAGGCACTGATCGCCCGGGAGCGTGGCGCCGCTGCGGAGCAAACCAACCAGGCGCAACTGCAGGCCAGCAATGCACACGACCAGGCCGAGGCTTCGGCCCGGGAAATCAACGCCACCGCGCAGGCCGCGAACTTGCGCTTTGAAGCCGAACGCAAAGCCTACGCAACAGCCGGCCATGCCTTTGTGCTCGAGCAGTACCTCGGGCAACTGAGTCAAGGGCTGGGCAAGGCGAACCTGCTAATCCTCGACCACCGCCTCGGCGACAGCGGCAGCCCGCCTACCATCGATCTGCGAACTTTCATCTTGCCGACAGACCCCGTATCGCCACGTAACCCTGTCCAGCCAGGAGCTGCCCATTGAGCCAGTCTTCTTCACACGGCCATCACGACCATACCGATCATGCCCATGCCGGCCATCATCACGGCCACCACCACGGACATCATCACCCTCATCATGGCGATCCGCAGCCCGCCGGGCCATTTCCTTGGCGGCGGATGGGTTGGGCGGGGCTGCTGGTGGCGTTTGCCATCGCGGCGGCGAGCCTGGTGCAAGTGCGCTCGGGCGAGGCCACGGTCATTACGCGTTTCGGCAACCCGGCGCGGGTGTTGCTGCAACCGGGCCTGGGCTGGCGCTGGCCGGCACCGTTCGAGGCAGCGATCCCGGTGGATTTACGGCTGCGTACCACCTCCAGCGGCTTGCAGGATGTGGGCACGCGGGACGGTCTTCGGATCATCATCCAGGCCTATGTGACGTGGCAGGTACAGGGCGACCCGGACAATGTGCAGCGGTTCATGCGTGCGGTGCAGAATCAGCCGGATGAAGCCGCGCGGCAGATACGTACGTTTGTCGGCTCGGCCCTGGAAACCACGGCTGCCAGTTTTGATTTGGCGAACCTGGTCAATACCGATGCGGCCAACGTCCGCATAGCCGATTTCGAAACCCAATTGCGCCAGCAGATCGAGCAGCAACTCCTCAAGACCTACGGCGTGCGGGTTTTGCAGGTAGGCATCGAACGCCTGACCTTGCCCTCGGTGACGCTCAACGCGACGGTGGACCGTATGCGCGCCGAGCGTGAGACCATCGCTACGGAGCGCACGGCCATCGGCAAGCGCGAAGCGGCGCAGATTCGTTCAGCGGCTGAACGTGACGCGCGGGTCCTGCAGGCTGATGCCACGGTCAAGGCTGCTGCCATCGAGGCGCAATCGCGAGTGGAAGCTGCCGAAATTTACGGCAAGGCCTACGCTGGATCCCCGCAGCTATACAATCTGCTGCGCTCCTTGGACACCTTGGGCACGATCGTCAGCCCGAGTAGCAAGTTGATCCTGCGCACCGACGCTGCGCCATTCCGCGTCTTGGTGGACGGTCCTCCCACCGAGGAACTGAAGGACGGTAAGCGACCATGAGTTTGGTTCCACGTGGAACAAATGAGTTGTCGAGTCCATGGATTCAGGCGGGGCGGCTGGCTTATCTGGCGCTTTATGCCGTTACGGTGTTGGCCGCGTTGGCCTGGGTCTTTTCGAATGTTCGGCAAATCGACCCGCAGGATCGTGCGGTGGTCCTGCATTTCGGTGCGCTCGATCGAATCCAGAATGCGGGACTCTTACTGGCCTGGCCGCGGCCCGTGGAACAAGTGATCTTGCTCCCGGCGGCGGATCGAGTCCTGGAACGCAGGGTGGAGAATCTGCTGCGTTCGGATGCGGCGCTGCAAGCGGACCGTGTGGCCAGTTTTGCCTCTCCGGTCAGCGATGCCCTGGCAGGTTCCGGTTATTTGTTGACCGGCGACTCGGGCGTGGTGCAACTGGATGTACGGGTGTTCTACAAGGTCACCGACCCTTACGCCTTCGTTCTGCAAGGCGAGCATGTCTTGCCGGCACTCGACCGCCTGGCAACTCGCAGTGCCGTGGCGCTTGCCGCTGCTCGGGACTTGGACACGATCCTGGTGGCTCGCCCCGAGCTGATGGGCAGCGACAGCCAGGCCGCCGAACGTCGTGAACGCTTGCGTGGTGATCTGGTACAAGGCATCAACCGACGGTTGGCTGAACTCGCCGCGACAGGGCAGGGCCTGGGCATCGAAGTGGTCCGGGTCGATGTGCAATCGAGCCTGCCGGGGCCGGCGGTCAATGCCTTCAACGCCGTGCTCACCGCCAGTCAGCAGGCCGACAAAGTAGTCGCCAATGCCCGCACTGAAGCCGAGAAGCAAAGCCAGGCAGCCCGCCAAGAGGCCGATCGTGCGGTGCAAGTCGCCCATGCCCAGGCCAGTGAACGGCTCGCCAAGGCGTCGGCCGATACAGCCTCGGTGTCCGGATTGGCGAAGGCCCAAGGCAGCGATCCGCAAATGCTCCTGCGCCTGTACCGTGAACGCATGCCGGGCATTCTTCGTCAGGCCGGTTCAGTAACCACGGTCGATCCAAAGGACGATTCCCGTCTGATCATCCAGGGAGCCGGACAATGACCGCTCAAGCTGCTGCTTCACCCATGTTGTCTTCCGCCGAGCAGCGTTCAGCCGCTCGGCAACTGACCCTGGCGATGCTCGCCCTTGGTTTGCTTGCGTTGGGCCTGGCATGGCGTGGCTGGTCGCCGGAACAGAGCGGCGTCAGTCAGTTGCTGTTGGGAGCCGCCTCGCTGTTGGTGGCAGTGCCGGTGATGCGGTCCGCCTGGTACAGCCTGCGTTATCCGAGCCTGCATGGCATCACCGATCAGTTGATCGCCCTGGCGATGCTCGGTGCCTGGGCCACCGGCGATCTGCTGACGGCTGCGTTGTTGCCGATCATCATGATCTTCGGCCATGTGTTGGAGGAGCGCAGCGTCATCGGCTCCCAGGAAGCGATTCACGCCCTCGGCCAACTGACCCGCAGCCAAGGCCGCAAAGTGCAAGCTGACGGCTCGATCATCGAAGTCGATAACGGCACGTTGCGGCCCGGCGATGTGGTGGAAGTGCGCGCCGGTGATCGAGTGCCTGCGGACGGTCGAGTCTTGTCCGGCCAGGCGAGCCTCGACACTGCGCCCATCACCGGCGAGTCGGTGCCCCTGGAGGCGGGCGTCGGGGTCGAGGTCTTTGGTGGCGCGATCAATCTTGACGGTGTGTTGCGCCTGGAGGTTACTCGCATCGGTGATGAGTCAACGCTGGGCAAGGTCATCGCGCTGATGCAAAACGCGGAACGCTCGAAGCCACCGATCACTCGCCTGCTGGAGCGCTACGCCGGCAGTTATCTGGTGCTGGTGTTGTTATTGGCGGCGGTGACGTGGTTTGTCACCAACGATGCCCAGGCGATGCTCGCGGTTCTGGTGGCGGCGTGCCCCTGCGCCTTGGTGCTGTCGGCGCCGGCCACGGCGATTGCCGGTATTGCGGTTGCAGCGCGTCATGGAATTCTGATCCGCAGCTCGGCTTTCCTTGAAGAGTTGGCAGACCTGACTTCGCTGGTGATCGATAAGACCGGCACCCTGACTTACGGCACCTTGCGCTTGCAATCGATCGAAGGGAGCCAGGACGACCTGGCGATAGTGTTGCCTTTGGCCGCCAGCCTAGGATCGGCCAGCAGCCATCCGGTCAGCCGCGCGCTGGCCGGCCTGGTGGAGCAACATCAATATTTGCCGCTCACCGACATTCATGAGCGCCAGGGTCTGGGCGTGGTCGCCATGACCGGGGAGGGCGAAGCTGCGCTCGGCCGTCCTGAGTTGTTCGCCCGACTGGGCATCCAGACCACGGCCGTACCCAACCATGACGGCCCGATTGCTGGCTTGGCCCTGGATGGACAATTCCTCGCTTGGCTGTTGCTGGCCGACAGCGTCAAGCCGGAAGCGCGGCTGGCGATGACTGAATTGCGCACGCTTGGCCTCGGACGCCAATTGCTGTTGACGGGTGATCGCCAGAGCGTGGCCAACGCCTTGGCCCAAGAGGTCGGTATTCATGAGTTGCAGGCACAGGCCTTGCCGGAAGATAAACTCCAACGGGTCATGGCCGAGATCGACCACGGCTTCCGGCCCATGGTGGTGGGGGACGGCATCAACGACTCACTGGCGCTCAAGGCTGGCGTGGTCGGCGTGGCGATGGGCGCGGGTGGCGCGGATATCGCGTTGGCGTCGGCGGACATCGTGTTGATCGGCAGCGACCTGCGACGCCTCGGGACCTGCGTACGATTGAGCCGGCAGTGTCGGCGCACGCTGCAAGTCAACGTGATCATTGGTCTGGGCTGGACGCTGGCCATCGTTGCGTTCGCCGCATTCGGCTGGCTTGGCGCCGCGGGGGCGATGATCGCGGCATTGCTGCATAACTTGAGTACGCTGTTGGTACTGGGCAATGCCGGAAGACTGCTACGCTTCCAGGAGCCGCTGCCAAAGATCTAGGCCGTCCGTGAACGAACTGTTGAAGGCGCGCGCAGTCAGTTACGAGAGGTAGCACCACTTCAGGCAGTTACTGCTCAAAACAGTAGATTTAGAAGAACGATAGAAAAAGGCTATAAATTCGATAGCCAGCTATTTTTCTACGATGGGCTACCCTCATTTCAGACGTCTGAAACAAGGGGGATTTTTCATGCTCGCTCAACTTCCACCGGCCTTGCAGAATCTGCACCTACCGCTTCGTCTGCGGCTCTGGGATGGCCATGAATTCGCGCTGGGTGACGATCCCAGCGTGACGATTGTGGTCAAGGACCCACAAATGGTTGCGCAATTTACCCATCCCAGCCTGGATGCATTGGGTGCGGCGTTCGTCGAAGGCAAACTCGAACTCGAAGGCTCGATCCATGAAGTCATTCGAGTCTGTGACGAGCTGAGCCAGGCCCTGGTGGACGAAGACGACGATAACCTGCCGGTGCGCACGGTCCACGACAAGGAAACCGACGCCAAGGCGATCTCCTACCATTACGACTTATCCAACGCGTTCTACCAGCTCTGGCTCGACAGCGACATGGCGTACTCATGCGCTTATTTCGAGACCGGCAGCGAAACCCTTGAACAGGCGCAGCAGGCCAAGTTTCGCCATCTCTGTCGCAAGCTGCGCCTGCAACCCGGCGACTACCTGCTGGACGTTGGTTGCGGGTGGGGTGGGTTGGCGCGTTACGCGGCGCGAGAGTTCGGTGCGAAAGTGTTCGGCATTACCCTGAGCCAGGCTCAGCTGGACCTGGCTCGCGAGCGAGTCAAGGCTGAAGGCCTGGAAAACCAGGTTGAGCTTCAGCTGTTGGATTACCGGGATTTGCCCCAGGACGGTCGATTCGACAAAGTCGTCAGCGTCGGGATGTTCGAACACGTGGGGCACGCCAACCTGACGCAGTACTGCAAGACGCTGTTCGGGGCCGTGCGCGAAGGTGGCTTGGTGATGAACCACGGGATTACCGCCAAGCACACCGATGGCCGCCCGGTAGGCCGCGGCGCTGGCGACTTCATCGAGAAATATGTCTTCCCCAACGGCGAGCTGCCGCACCTGTCGATGATCTCTGCCGAGATCAGTGAAGCAGGGCTGGAGATCGTTGATGTGGAAAGTCTGCGCATGCATTACGCACGGACCCTCGATCATTGGAGCGAGCGCCTGGAAGACAACCTCGAAGCCGCTTCCAAGGAAGTACCGGAACAGGCCCTGCGGATCTGGCGGCTTTATCTGGCCGGTTGTGCGTACGCCTTTGCCAAGGGCTGGATAAACCTGCACCAGATCCTCGCGGTCAAGGCCCATGCCGACGGTAGCCATGATTTGCCTTGGACCCGTGACGATATCTACACGCCTTAAAGAATCGGCGAAATAAGCCGGGCGATCCGCATGCCTATCTTCTGCAGGCGGTGGGTCTCCCGGCTTTCTTGCTTGGCGACTTCGTGGGCCTGGGCGAAATCCTGCTCGAGCATCTGCTGCACTTCGCTGGCAAAGCCGATGTCGACGGTCAGTAACATCACTTCGAAATTCAATCGGAACGAGCGGTTATCCAGGTTCGCGCTTCCGATGGCGCTGATCTCCTGGTCGATCAGCACGACTTTCTGGTGCAGGAATCCCGGCTCATAACGAAACACCCGCACGCCGGCCCAAACGGCTTCGAACGCATAAAGGCTCGACGCTGCGTAGACAATCTTGTGATCGGGTCGTGACGGCAACAGGATGCGCACATCCACTCCGCGCAGCACGGCCAGGCGCAGCGCTGCGAATACCGCCTCATCGGGAATGAAGTACGGTGAGGTGATCCAGATTCGTTCGTTGGCCGCGTGGATGGCCTCGACGAAAAACAGCGAGCAGGTTTCGTAGGCGTCGGCGGGGCCGCTGGCAAGCAGCTGGCAGAGCACGCCACCGTCCGGGTAGGTGTCGGGCAGGATCAGGGGTGGCAGTGAACGGGCGGCCCAGAACCAGTCTTCGGCGAACGATTCCTGCATGCTTGCCACTACCGGACCGCGTACTTCGACATGGGTATCGCGCCAAGGAGCCAAGGGCGGTTGTTCACCCAGATATTCATCGCCCACGTTGTGGCCGCCAACGAATCCCAGCACGCCGTCCACGGCGACAATCTTGCGATGGTTGCGGAAGTTGACTTGGAAGCGGTTGAGCCAGCCGCTGCGGGTGGCGAAAGCCTTGACGTGGACGCCGCCGTCGCGCAGTGCCTGGACATAACGGTGGGGCAGGGTATGACTGCCGATACGGTCATAGAGCAGATATACCGCCACGCCTTCGGCGGCCTTCTTCAGGAGCAATGCTTGCAAGCGCTGCCCGAGTCGGTCGTCATGGACGATAAAGAACTGCACCAGGACCGCTTCCCGAGCGTTATCGATGGCCTGGAAAATCGCCTCGAACGTGGCTTGCCCATTCACCAGCAGGCGCACCTGATTGTTCGCCAGGCACGGTGCTCGCCCCAGTTTTGGCATGGCCCTGAGTGACGCGTAGGCCTGGGAGGCGCGCGCAGTGAGTGCCTCTTCAACCCATGGCCGCCAGTTCAATTCGGAGATTGCCTTGCGCATTTCTTCGTTGGCCTGCCGACGTGCCTTGATGTAGCCGTCGAAGGTGCTGCGGCCAAATACCAGATACGGAATCAACGTCAGGTAGGGAATGAACACCAGCGAAAGGGCCCAGGCGATCGAGCCTTGGGCGGTTCGCACCGTCAGCACCGCATGAACGGCGGCGATGGAACCCAGGGTGTGGAGCAGCGCGATCAGGTAACCGAAAACATGCGGGCCGAAATAATCCATGGGGCAGCCGTGCTCCTGAAGTTTCAATGCTTAACAGACCATGTTCCACGACGAATGTCGCTATTTAATTCGCTCGCCGCAGGCCTGAACCGAAGCCTGCGGGCGGCGTCTAACGGCCACTTGTCCTCTGGAGTGTTTGCAATGAATGTTCGTCTGCTGGGTTTGGCCTTGGCGGTTGGCTTGTCGGTTCCTCTGGCGGCTCAGGCGCAAATGCTTCAACCGGGACTGTGGGAACTGACTACCAGTAATATGAAAGTCGATAACCAGAACCTGCCGGATCTGCAATTGATCCTCGGACAGCTACAAACCCAGATGACCCCCGAGCAACGGGCGATGCTCGAGAAGCAAGGCATTACCATGGGCGGAAAAGGCATTCGGGTCTGCCTGACACCTGCGCAAGTGCAGACTAATGATATTCCGCTGCAGGATCCGCAATCAGGGTGCAAGCAACAGATCACCGAGCGCACCGGCAATCAATGGAAGTTTCGCTTCAGCTGTCCGAAGGCCCAGGGCAATGGTATTGCGACCTTCCAGAGCGATCGGGAATTTACCACCAAGGTCAACGGCACGTTCAACGCTACGGGCATCCAGCAGAACGGTAGCCTGGACACCCGCGCCGTTTGGCTGGGGCAGGATTGCGGGACGGTCAAGCCGAGGGCCTGACCTGGGCTGGATGTGATGGATTCGTGGCGAGGGAGCTTGCTTCCGCTGGGCGTTTAGCGGTTCAAAACCTCTGAGCGCTCACGGCCGACTCAACGCCTCGTACAGCGTGTTGAGGTTGTACTCGAACAGCCCGGTAAATGTGCTGGCGGGGCCGCTCGCGGCCAGGGCGTCCGAGTACAACGTGCCGCCGATGTGCGCGCCACTTTCATCGGCGATCTGTTTGAGCAGGCGCGCATCCTTGATGTTCTCCATGAATACTGCTTTGACTTTCGCTTGGCGGATCTGGGTAATCAGCGCGGCGACTTCTGCCGCCGAGGGCTCACGTTCGGTGGACAGGCCCTGCGGCGCCATGAACTCGATGCCATAGGCCTGGCCCAGGTAACCGAACGCATCGTGGGACGTAACGATCTTGCGATTACCTGGCGGCAGCGCGCCGAACTTGGCCTTGGCTTCGGCAAGCAGCGCGTAGATCGTTTTCAGGTACGCCTGGCTGTTACGTTCGTAGTCGGCCTTGTTGTCCGGATCCGCCGCTTCGAGCGCCTTGGTGATATTGCTGACGTACAGCTGCGCGTTGGCGAGGTTATGCCAGGCGTGCGGATCGGGGACCGTCTCGCCATCTTCATTCAGCGATCGCGGAATCACGCCTCGGCTGGCGCTGATCACCGCTGCCTTGGTTTCCGTGCTGGTCACCAGGCGATCTAGCCACGGCTCGAAGCCCAGCCCGTTCTTGATAATCAACCTGGCCCCGAGCAGCGCCTTGGCGTCGTCCGGCGTGGGTTCGTAGGTGTGCGCGTCGGCGTCCGGTCCAACCATGTTAATGATCTGGACGTGTTCGCCGCCGACTTGTTGGGTCATGTCGGCAAGGATGCTGAAGCTGGTCACTACCTTGAGCTTTTCGGCGGCGGACAGGGACACGGACAGCATCAAGCTGAAGATCAGGAGCAGGGCGCGCATCAAGAAATACCTCATGGGGATGTGAGCAAGGGCGGGCGGCGCAGGAGACCGTGCACCGGACCGAATACCACGGACAACAGATAGGACGCGCCCGCCACCAGGACGATGGCCGGCCCGCTGGGAAGCGAGAAATTGAACGACAACAGCAACCCCAGCCACACCGAGATGCAACCGAGCAGTGCCGCGATCATCATCAGAATGGGCAGGCGTCGACTCCAGAACCGTGAAGCGGCCGCCGGTAGCATCATCAGGCCGACCACCATCAGCGCGCCGATGGCCTGGAAACCGATCACCAGGTTCAACACCACCAAGGTCAGAAACACACCATGGGCCAACGGACCCAGGCGACTGACTGTTTGCAGGAACAGGGGATCCAGGGTGTCGAGCAGCAGCGGTCGATAAATCAAGGCCATCGCTACAAGACTGATTCCACAGACCCACAGCATGCCGCTCAGGGTCGGGCCGTCCACCGCCAATGCAGAACCGAACAACAAGTGCAGCAGGTCCAGGCGTTTACCGGCCAAGCCAAGAATCAACACGCCGGCGGCCAGGGAAATCGGATAAATCGCTGCAAGGCTGGCGTCCTCCCGCAGACCCGTACGGCGAGTAATCCAAGCGGCGAGCCCTGCCATGCTCAAACCCGCGCCCAAGCCCCCTAACGTCAAGGCCGGCAGGCTCAGCCCTGCGATCCAGAAGCCCAGCGCGGCGCCGGGCAAGATGCCGTGAGCCACCGCGTCACCGATCAGACTCATGCGCCGCAGAATCAGGAACACGCCCAGCGGCGCGGTACTGCACGCCAACACCAGGCCGCCGAGCAAGGCCCGGCGCATGAATACGAATTCCTGGAAGGGTTGCCAAAAATGAGTGACCGCAAGCATCAGGCCACCCAAGCGCGGGGTTGCTGCGCAATCAAGTCGACACTTCGGCCCAGTACGCAGCGTGAATTGCTCACCAGCAGGGTATGCGGAATATGTTCGCGCACGGCGCCCAGGTCATGACACACCACCACGACGGTTTTGCCCTCGGCATGCCAGCGGTGAAGGTGTTTCCACAGCAGCACTTGGCCCTGTTCGTCGAGGGCGGCGTGAGGTTCATCCAGCAACAGCAGCGGTGCGTCAGCCAGGCTCAATCGGGCGAGCAGGGCGCGCTGCAATTCGCCTCCAGACAATGCCATCAAGGGGCGTTGCTCGAGTCCGCTCAGGGCCCAGTCCTCCAGCACCGTCTTCAACCGAATACGCCGCATCGCCGGTGTGTATGAACTCCTCCAAGCACCGGCGGCAACCAACTCCTGCAGGCTGATGGGGAATTGACGATCCAGGTGTTGCTGTTGCGGCAGGAATGAAATGCCGCCGCGCTTGGGTACGTTGACGGTGGCTTTGCCGGCCAGAGGTTTTTGCAGGCCTGCGAATACTTTCAAGAGACTGGTTTTGCCTGAACCGTTTGCCCCGATGATGGCTGTGAGACTTCCTGCTGGCCGCTCCATCGTGAGTGGCGGTGTCAGCGGTTGTCCGGGAGCGCCCCAGCGCAGGGCGTGGCAGTTGATCATGATGCGCCTCGCGTCCAGCTGCTTTCGGCCACCGCGTCATGGGCGTGCAGGCTTTCGGCGTGAACGACCCTGACACTCAGCGCATTGATGAGAGAGGGTTTTGCCAAGGCTGTGGTCAGCCGCCTTGCAGCGTCTTCGCAGAACATCAGGTTTTGGCCGTTGGCCAACGCAAATGCCTGTTCGTCCGCGCGCTTGACGGCGGTTTGTACCGCGGTGCCGAGGGCTTCTTCAGCAGCATCGATGAATGATTGGAACGGTAAGTCCTCAATCTCTTTGTTCAACCGCAGGGTCAGCGTTGCCGTGCTGCGCTGGCTATGAGGGGTAGCCACGATGCCATTTGGCGAGCCCAGCCAGGCGAGGATCTCGGCGTGTTCCAGCGTCTTGTTTGCGAAGTCGTTGACGAATTGTTGCTGGATCAATTGTCGAGCGAGTGCCGCCGAGCAAGGGCAGGTGGAGGAATAGGGAATCTGGATTCGAAGTTCCACGTGGAACATCGCGTTTTTAAGGCTAGCTTCGATGCTCACCGGATAGCGCTTCCAGCCGGCCAAGGGGCTGATGAGTGCCGGGCGCTTTAGCAGAAGATCGGTATGGACCGTCAATGAAGCCGCGTGGGAGGAACCGTCATGACTATCCAGGAACCGCTGCAAAATTCGATGCAATAACCTCGGCGAGAGCTCCGTCGTTTCTAGTGTTTCCAACGCCAAATACAAGCGTGACATATGGATCCCGCGGGCTTCAGGGTCATCCAGGCTGACGCCTGCATCGGCCATGGCCTGGAGACGGTGGCCGCCTAACAGCACGGGTAAGGCGATTCCACACATGCCGACCCAGTCGAGGGGAAGCGCTTGGCGTGAAATTTGCGCAGCGACGTCGGGCAGCGTTAACGCATTCATGAGAGGTCCGCAAAGAATCCAAAATTAGACGTTATAGTATAACGTCATACTTGTGAATAGCGCTCCCATGAAAGGAGTTTTACTTATCCGTCGGGCTGTTCCACGTGAAACGTCAGCGGGGCGAGTCCTGACAGCCATTGAGGCGACTACATATGAACCCACCCCTGCTCCCGCCAGAGCTTGAAAAACGATTGATCGTTGTCCAGCCAACTCGTCGGTTATACCCAACCCAACTTTCTCCATCCGATGCCAGGCCCGTAAAAAATGTGAGCAGGCCATAACGGCTGGTCGTTTGCGCCCAATAGCGGTGGCTCACAGCCTCGAACCCGCGGGTATAGATGACATTTCCACTCGTCTGAACGCTGTAGGCATTGCCGTATCCATCGACACACGCCAGCAAATTCGCACTGCGGGTGCAATTCGCCAAGAGCGGGTTTTGAGCTGACGCGTAGACAGTCCAAAGCAATAGCGCCCCCGCCGTCATTAATTTCACAGAGCTGCGCATGGATCGTTCTCGGCAATAAGGTTTGCAGATGGTGACGAAATTATTGTTATAGTATAACGTAAATTAGCCTGCCTATACATATCGAGCCGGAACGGCCACCGATGAGGATATACCTGATGCCCGATCGCCTTCCCGTAACCGTCCTTTCCGGCTTCCTCGGTGCCGGTAAGAGCACGTTGCTCAACCACATCCTGCGCAATCGAGAAAACCTGCGTGTCGCGGTGATCGTCAACGATATGAGTGAGATCAACATCGATGGCACCGAAGTCCAGCGAGATGTCTCCCTGAATCGTGCCGAAGAGAAACTGGTGGAAATGAGCAACGGCTGCATCTGTTGCACGTTGCGCGAGGACTTGCTTGAAGAAGTCGGGCAACTTGCCAGGGAAGGGCGTTTTGATTATTTGTTGATCGAATCCACAGGCATATCCGAGCCGCTGCCCGTGGCGGAAACCTTCACGTTTCGCGATGAGGAAGGCCGGAGTCTTGCCGATGTCGCGCGCCTCGACACGATGGTGACAGTGGTCGACGGCGTAAATTTTCTGTTGGATTATCACGCGGCCGAGAGCCTTGCGTCCCGGGGCGAAACCTTGGGTGAGGAAGACGAGCGCTCAATCACTGAGCTGCTGATTGAGCAGATCGAATTTGCCGACGTCATACTGATCAGCAAGATCGACTTGATCAGCCAACGGGAGCGAGAGGAGCTCATCGCGATCCTGGAGCGTCTCAACACCCACGCGCGGATTGTTCCCATGGTCATGGGCCAGGTGCCGCTGGCCAGCATTCTCGACACCGGCCTTTTCGATTTTCAACGCGCCGCCCAAGCACCTGGTTGGCTGCAAGCTTTGCGAGGCGAGCCTGTACCGGAGACCGAGGAGTATGGCATCGCCTCGACGGCCTACCGGGCACGTCGGCCGTTTCATCCCGAGCGCTTTTTTACGTTCATCGACCGTCCTTGGCCCAATGGCAGGCTCCTGCGTTCGAAGGGTTTTTTCTGGTTGGCGAGCAAACCTGAAGAAGCAGGAAGCTGGTCCCAGGCCGGCGGATTGATGCGTTATGGGTTCGCCGGACGTTGGTGGCGGTTCGTGCCGAAACACCAATGGCCGCAGGATGAGGACAGTACCGCCACGATCATGAAAAACTGGCTGGCGGCGACAGGCGATTGCCGTCAGGAGCTGGTGTTCATCGGCCAGAACATGGATTTCGATCAACTCACCGAAGAACTGAACGCCTGCCTGCTGACCGACGCGGAGATGGCCCTGGGCATGGAAGCCTGGCGGCTGTTACCGGACCCGTTCGGCCCGTGGCATGACGAGGTCGCGGCTTGATTCGTCGCTTCCCTGGGCGCGCTCCCAGGGGAACATCAAGTGTCGTCAGATTGGATCGCTTGGCTCAAGGCTTGAGCCAGGTGCCCTGGCTTTTCCCTTCGCAAAACGGCTTGAGATAAGCCGCGTCGGTCGCCACGCCGTAATAGTGAATATCCTGGTGATAAGGCATATTGGCGACTTGGGCGTTGCTGCAGATGCCAAACGCGCCGCCAGGGCACTGATCCACGTATTGCACGTCGACTTTTTGCCCAGGCAGGCTCGGCTGGCAGAAACCGTCGGCAAACAGCTTTTGCGGAATGTTGCGGTTCTGCTGGCAGACCTTGACGTCGAGTCGTTCCGCCTGGCTGTGTACGATACAGGCCTGGGCCATGGCCTGGCTCGAAGTCAAAGCCAGTAACAGCCAACCGATCATTCGCATCTTCACCTCCACTCAAAGCCATTGATCTATGTTGCAGGACATCCCCACCCATGTCATCGCCGGTCCATTGGGTGCCGGCAAGACCAGCCTGATCAGGCACCTGATGGCCCAGCGCCCTGCGGACGAACGCTGGGCGGTGCTGATCAATGAGTTCGGTCAGGTCGGCCTGGATGCCGCGCTGCTGACCCAGGCCGCCGATGGTATCGCATTGGGCGAAGTGGCCGGTGGCTGCCTATGTTGCGTCAACGGCGCGCCGTTTCAGATAGGTCTGGGTCGCTTGTTGCGAAAGGCTCGGCCCCACAGGCTGTTCATCGAACCTTCCGGGCTGGGCCATCCGGCGCAACTGCTGCGTCAATTGAGCGCGGCGCCTTGGCTCGGCGTGCTGGCGGTCCAGCCTTGCGTGATGGTGTTGGATGCCCGAGCGATGGCGGACGGCAAGCCATTGCCCGATACACAACGACAGGCGTTGGTTGATGCCGGATTGCTGGTGCTGAACAAATCCGAAGGCCTCACCGACAATGATCGGGCGCGCGTAATTGCCCAATTGCCTGCGCTGGGCGTGTATTGGACGCAACAGGCTGAGTTGCCGATGAGTCGATTGCCGGGCATTTCGGCTCGGGGCGATGGCGCTGTGGATAACCTGAGCCTACCTGTAGGGCTGGGGCAAATCCCGGCTATCTGGACCGATCCGATGGCGCCGGTGTGCCTGTACCAGCAGCAGGGGGAAGGCTGGAGCATTGGTTGGCGGTGGCATCCGTCCCAGCGTTTTGATGCGGCCGCGGTGACGCGTTGGCTCGACGGTGCGCATTGGAAACGGGCGAAGATGGTTATCCACAGCGCTGACGGTTGGGTCTCGGCCAATGCGTTGGAGAGTGCGTCGTTGCAGTGGCAGGCCAGCGAGTGGCGACAGGATTCACGGATCGAACTGATCTTCGCCGAACCGCAGGACGTGGTTGCGCTGCAAACGAGCCTGGCAAATTGCCGATGTCCATGAATCAGTCGCGCTTCACGGCTTCCACTTGTTGTGCTCCTGGCGCCATTGGCTGAGCTCGATGACCTCAGCCCTGGGCCGGGTCTGGACCGATTCAATCGGCGCAGGCGGGGTTTCTTCGAACGGCATCGGGTAAGGCGCCAGTTCGATGTGGGCGCTGTGGGCACCAAACTGAGTGATCGTACCCGAATGACGGGTCTCGCCCGTCACCGTGAATTCGAAGTTATACACACGCGCCAGGCGCCGTCGTCCGCTGGCGTCCTTTACGAATCCGATCTTGCGCAGCGCGACATTGCCGTCCAGCAGCTCGATCTTGAGGTTGGCGCAATGTTGCATGACCCTCGCCAAGGCGCGCTCGCGCAAGCCATGGTTGTGCCACAGCCAGGCGCCACCGGTAGCCAGCAGCATCAGCACGAAAATATTTCCAAGGGTCAGCATGAACGGAAAGCTCCAACAAGTTGCCGTCAGCTTAACTGTGTCTCCGGCCTGTCGTACAGGCTGCGTTTAGTCGCATACTGCGCGGCTTGAATTTCATTCGTTTTACGGAAACTTCCCGCATGAAACGTACGCCTCATCTGCTTGCCATCCAGTCCCATGTGATATTTGGCCATGCCGAGCAACAGCGCTGCCGTGTTTCCAATGCAGCGGGTCGGCGTAAACGTATGGCCGCTCAATACCGTGCAGTTTTCCAATCATACCCAGTACGGACAATGGGCCGGTGAAGTGCTCGCGCCCGCCCAGATACCGCTGTTGGTGGAAGGCATCGCCGCCATCGGCGAGCTGGGCAATTGCGACGCGGTGCTCTCCGGTTATCTGGGTAGCGCGGCCCAGGGGCAAGCCATTCTGGCGGGTGTGGCGCGGATCAAGGCTTGCAACCCAAAGGCGCTGTACCTGTGTGACCCGGTCATGGGGCACCCGGAGAAGGGTTGTATCGTGGCGCCCGAGGTCAGCGAATTCCTGCTGGAGGAAGCCGCTGCCGTGGCCGATATCATGTGCCCGAACCAACTGGAGCTGGACAGTTTTTCGGGGCGCAAGGCGCAATCATTGTTTGACTGTCTGGCCATGGCCCGTGCGCTGCTGGCCCGCGGTCCGAAGGTCGTGCTGGTCAAACACCTGGCTTACCCCGGCAAGCCCGAAGACAGTTTCGAGATGCTGCTGGTCACGGCTGATGGCAGTTGGCATTTGCGCCGTCCGCTGCTGGCGTTTCCGCGTCAACCAGTGGGGGTGGGCGACCTCACGTCGGGGTTGTTCCTGGCGCGGATATTGTTGGGGGATAGCCTGGTGGCGGCATTTGAATTCACCGCTGCGGCCGTGCATGACGTGCTGTTGGAAACCCAAGCGTGCGCAAGTTACGAGCTGCAGTTGATCCGCGGCCAAGACCGCATCGCCCATCCGCGCGTGCGGTTCGAGGCAGTGCCGATCAGCCTCTGATCGATGCTAGCCATTGTGGGAGCGAGCTTGCTCGCGATGAGGGCCTCACGTCCAACATAGAGTTGGCTGTGACATCGTCATCGCGAGCAAGCTCGCTCCCACATTATTGATTTCTGCGGCTGGTTAAGGCCCGTCCGCCTTGATTTCCTGATAGCGTCTCTCCAGCTCCTGGCGAATCTGCCGGCGTTGCTGGGCTTGTTCATAGCGCCGTTTTTCTTCGCTGTTCTGCGGTTGCAACGGCGGGACGGGGGCCGGCTTGCGCAAGTCATCCACCGCTACCATGGTGAAGAAGCAGCTATTAGTGTGGCGCACCGAGCGTTCACGGATGTTCTCGGTCACGACTTTGATGCCCACTTCCATCGACGTGTTGCCGGTGTAGTTCACCGAAGCCAGGAACGTCACCAACTCACCGACATGTATCGGCTCGCGGAAAATCACCTGGTCGACCGACAGCGTTACCACGTAGCGGCCGGCGTAACGGCTGGCACAAGCGTAGGCCACTTCATCGAGGTATTTGAGCAAGGTGCCGCCATGGACATTGCCAGAGAAGTTGGCCATGTCGGGGGTCATCAACACCGTCATCGACAGCTGGGCGTTTCCGGGTTCCATAACGTTCTCACGGTTCAAGGCAGCAGTTCAGGATGGGCGCCTCTGCGGGCGCTGGGTTGTGGTTACCAGATACAAACCACTCATATCGGGACGCTGCGCCGATGCGAGCCGTCACGCTTCGATGGATCTGTTTCCATATATTGCACCGTCTTTTTGCCAGAAGTCCCGGTGTTAACCTGCAAAAGCCCCTCATCTGGGTATTTCCTACAAGAGAAACGGACCTATCCGACTCCGCATGAGTCATGTCAGCAAGGAGCCCCACCATGCATGCCATTAGCTTCATACAAGACTTGGCGATCATCATGCTGGCGGCGGGGTTGGTTACCGTACTGTTTCATCGCTTCAAGCAACCGGTGGTGCTTGGCTACATTGTCGCCGGCTTCGTCATCGGCCCGCATACACCGCCGTTCGGCTTTATCCATGACGAAGAAACCATCAAGACCCTGGCCGAGCTCGGGGTGATCTTTCTCATGTTCTGCCTGGGCCTGGAATTCAGCCTGCGCAAATTGTTCAAGGTGGGGGCCACAGCGTTCATCGCGGCGTTCCTGGAAATCGTCTTGATGATCTGGATCGGCTATGAGATCGGGCGCTGGTTCGGCTGGAATGCCATGGACTCGCTGTTTCTCGGCGCCATCCTCGCCATCTCGTCGACCACTATTATCGTCAAGGCCCTGAATGACCTGAAGATGAAGAACGAGCGCTTTGCGCAGTTGATTTTCGGGGTGTTGATTGTCGAGGACATCCTTGGCATCGGCATCATCGCCTTGCTTTCGAGCATCGCGGTCAGCGGTGCGGTGAGTTCCGGCGAAGTGCTATCGACCGTCGGCAAGCTGTCGTTGTTCATGATCGTAGCGCTGGTGATTGGCATCCTGCTGGTGCCCAGATTGCTGGCCTATGTGGCGAAGTTCGACAGTAACGAGATGCTGTTGATTACAGTACTGGGGCTCTGCTTCGGCTTTTGCCTGTTGGTGGTGAAGCTGGAATACAGCATGGTGCTCGGGGCATTTCTGATCGGCGCGATCATGGCCGAGTCCCAACAGCTGTTGAAAATCGAGCGGCTGGTAGAACCGGTGCGCGATCTGTTCAGCGCAATCTTTTTCGTGGCCATCGGGCTGATGCTCGACCCGGCCATAGTGCTCCAGTACGCGTGGCCGATCGCCGTGATCACCTGTGCAGTGGTGCTGGGTAAAGTGCTTTCGTGTGGTCTCGGTGCCTTTATCGCAGGCAATGACGGACGCACCTCACTGCGCGTTGGGATGGGCCTTTCACAGATTGGCGAATTTTCTTTCATCATCGCGTCGCTGGGGATGACCTTGCAGGTCACCAGTGATTTCCTTTATCCGGTGGCGGTGGCTGTCTCGGTGCTCACCACGCTGCTGACGCCCTATTTGATCCGAGCCGCTGATCCGTTGTCCGTCAGGCTGGCATCGGCGATACCGCGACGATTGGCGCGCGTGCTGGGCATGTATGGCGAGTGGTTGCGCAGTATCCAGCCCCAGGGTGAAGGAGCCATGCTGGCCTCCATGATCAGGCGAATCCTGCTGCAAGTCGGCGTCAACCTGGCGTTGGTCATTGCCATTTTTGTTTCTGGAGGGTATTTCGCCGAGCGGATGGCTGCTTATCTAGAGGTGTGGATCAGCGATCCGAGCTGGCAAAAGGCACTGATCTGGGGCGCAGCGTTGCTGCTGTCGCTGCCGTTCCTGATCGCGGCGTACCGCAAGCTCAAGGCATTGTCGATGCTGCTGGCGGAGATGGGCGTAAAGCCGGAGATGGCCGGCCGCCATACCCAGCGCGTGCGTCGGGTGATAGCCGAAGTGATCCCGATCCTGTCGCTGCTGGTGATCTTCCTGCTGTTGGCAGCCTTGTCGGCCAGTATCTTGCCGACCAACAAGTTGCTGTTGCTGATTGCCGTGGTGGCGACTGTCGTGGCGGCGCTGCTCTGGCGCTGGTTTGTCCGCCTGCACACGCGGATGCAGGTGGCTTTGCTCGATACGCTGGACAATCACAAAGAATCGTCCGGGCATTGACCAGCGCCGGGCCCTGGCGGATCAGCTTTCCAACCAGACGTCCCGTGCCCAATGCCAGACCGACTCCCAGGTTTCCTCGGCGATCAGTTCTTCGTCTGCTTGCCACAGCACCACGGTGCCGTCTTCTTCGACGCAATAATAATCGTCGCCGTCCTGGCAAATCGGAATCAGGCTCCGGTCGACGCCAGCGTCCCAGGCGTTGGCTGCCACATCGGGCAGGTAGGTATGAGATTGTGGATCGGTAACCGTTACCGGTTCCAGGCTGCCATAGACGACGTCACTGACGGTCAGCAAAAATTCCCTGAATACGAAGGGGATATCGATGAACAACTGTTCTTCGATTTCTACCAGCAGATCTTCATCAGGTAACTCCAGCGGAACCGGCACGGGTTCGTTGGCTTCGCGTAATTGTTCGATGATTTCTTCCACGTCCGGGATCCTCTTTCTCGATGGCGCGGTTTTATATGGGCGGTTTATACAGTAGCCCGCCATAGATGCAACTGCGAAATAGAAAACCCCGGCAAGTGCCGGGGTTCTTTTATTTCAACATGCGAAACGCGAAAAGGTTCAACCGTTCTGGCGGATACCAGCCACCAGCCAAGGCTGGTTCTCGCCTTGGGCGCGTTCCATGTTCCAACTTTCGCTGAACGCTTCACCCTGGTCGAAGCGGGAGTCTTTCGACACGCCGATAAAGGTCAGGGTGGCGATGGTCTTGTCGGCGCGATCGTCGACGCCGTCCAGTTGCACCTGCAGGTTATCGATGTAGGTGGACTGGAAGCCGTCACCCAGCTCGGCCCGCTCGCGCTTGAGGAACTCAAGCAGTTGTGGGGTTACGAACTCGGCGATCTTGTCCATTTCGTTCGCGTCCCAGTGCTGCTGCAAGGACATGAAGTGGCTGCGCGCCGCTTCGATGAAGCGCTGTTCGTTGAACCAGGCGGGCGCATTGATCACTGGACGCGCCACTGGAGCGGCCGCGCCACCAAAGATCGAACCGCCGGCAGGCTGCTGGTTGAACACTTCACGCTGCATCGGCGCATGACCGGCCGGAGCGAACTGCTCCTGCTGCTTGCGACGACGGGCTGCGATGAAACGGAAGACCAGGAAGGCGATGACCGCCATGATCAGAATGTCGAAGATCTGCATGCCCTGGAAGCCGTCGCCCATGAACATGGAAGCGAGCAGGCCACCGGCGGCGATACCGGCCAGGGGGCCGAGCCAGCGGGAAGCGCCGCTGGCCTTGGTAGCGGCGCCAGCAGCGCCGGCCGCGCCAGCGGTGGCGGCAGTGGACCCGGCGGCAGAGGACGGTGCCATCTGGCTGGTCTGGTGAGTCGGGGCTGCGCCCGAACTTTTACCACCGCCAAAACGCTTGGCGGCATTGGCGTCGATGGCCATCGTCAGGCCGATGCACAACGCCATGGCGATGCTAAGAAAACGTTTCATATAAAGGCATTCCCATTTGTGGATAGCACGCGCGCCATGTTGCACAGCTGAACTGTTGCTGGCTAGCGACAGAGTGTTTCGGGCTTTTGCGTGACAGCTTAGGTTCAGCTTTGCCTATGCAAGCAGGCCTGTTCGCTTTGGGCTGTAGGAAAGGTAAACAAGTTCTATCGGAAATTTTGACGTCTCCGAAACGACTGTGGGAGCGGGCTTGCTCGCGATAGCGGTGTGTCAGTCAGCATGAATATTGACTGATCGGCCGCTATCGCGAGTAAGCTCGCTCCCACAAGGGGACTGCAGAAATTTTTTAGATCGCCTCGAGCTTGGCATACCCCAGCATCAGCCATTTACTGCCTTCGCTGAAGTTGACCTGGACCCGAGCCTGGGCACCGGCGCCCTCGAAGTTGAGGATCACACCGTCGCCGAACACCGAATGCCGTACCGCCTGGCCAAGGCTGAAGCCGGTTTCCGGGATATCGCTGCCACCGAACAGGCTGCTGCTTTGTTGCTGGCTGCCGCCGAACGGACGGCTGACGCTGTTGGAAAGACGGACTTCCTGAATGAGACCTTTCGGTACTTCGCGTACGAAGCGCGACACCTTGTTGTAGGTCTCGCTGCCATATAAGCGTCGGGTTTCTGCGTAGGTCATCACCAGGTTCTGCATGGCGCGGGTGATGCCAACGTAGGCAAGGCGGCGTTCCTCTTCCAGGCGTCCGGGTTCTTCCAGGCTCATCTTGTGGGGAAACAGGCCTTCCTCCATGCCCACCAGGAACACATACGGGAATTCCAGGCCCTTGGCGCTGTGCAGGGTCATCAGCTGGATGCTGTCTTCATGCTCGTCGGCCTGGGTGTCGCCGGCCTCCAGGGAAGCATGGCCGAGGAAAGCCGACAATGGCGAAAGGTCTTCGTCTTCTTCCGTCGTTTCGAAGTTGCGTGCGGCGCTGACCAGTTCCTCGAGGTTTTCCACCCGGGCCTGGCCTTTCTCGCCTTTTTCCGCTTCGTGATAGGCGATCAGGCCGGATTGCTCGATGACGGTCTGGGTCATCAGGTGCAGTGGCATTTCCCCACACTTGGCAGCCAGGTCTTCTATCAAATCCATGAAGGCCTTCAGCGCGCCGGCGGCGCGACCGGTGACGCCTTTGTTGTCGACCAGCAGACGCATCGCTTCCCACATCGACACATGGCTGTGGCGGGCATGCTCGCGAATCGCCTCGACGGTTTTCTCGCCGATGCCCCGCGTCGGCACGTTGATCACCCGCTCCAGGGCCGCGTCGTTGCCACGGCCTTCGATCAGGCGCAGGTAGGCCATGGCGTTCTTGATTTCGGCGCGCTCGAAGAAGCGCTGGCCGCCATAGATCCGGTAAGGAATCCGTTCGCGCAGCAGGGCTTCTTCCAGCACCCGTGATTGGGCGTTGGAGCGATACAGGATGGCGATGTCGCTGCGGGCCAGGCCGGTCTTCAACGCGCTCTCGATGGTTTCCACAACATAGCGGGCCTCATCGTGTTCGTTGAAGGCGGCGTAGAGATTGATCGCCTCGCCTTCGCTGCCGTCGGTCCACAGTTCCTTGCCCAGGCGCCCGGTATTGTTGGCAATCAGGGCGTTGGCGGCCTTGAGGATGCCGGCGGTGGAGCGGTAGTTCTGTTCCAGGCGAATGACCTCGGCGTCGGGGAAGTCTGCCGAGTACTGGTGGATGTTCTCGATCTTCGCGCCCCGCCAGCCATAGATCGACTGATCGTCGTCACCCACCACCATCAGGCTGTCGCCGCCCTTGGCAAGCAGGCGCAACCACGCATATTGAACGGCGTTGGTGTCCTGGAACTCGTCCACCAGGACATGCCGGAAGCGTTTCTGGTAATGGGCCAGCAGGCCCGGGTGGTCACGCCAGAGATCCAGGGCCCGTAGCAGCAGCTCGGAGAAGTCGATGACGCCGGCACGCTGGCACGCCGCCTCGTAGGCTTCATAGATGCTGCGCATGGTCGCCAGGAAAAGGTCGCCGCTGGCCTGGATATGTTGCGGGCGCAGGCCTTCGTCCTTCTGGCCGTTGATGAACCATTGGGCCTGACGGGCCGGCCAGCGTTGTTCATCCAGGCCCAGTTCGCGGATGACCCGCTTGACCAGGCGCTGCTGGTCATCGCTGTCCAGGATCTGGAACGTCTGGCTCAAGCCGGCTTCCTGCCAGTGGGCTCGCAGCAGGCGATGGGCCAGGCCGTGGAAGGTGCCGACCCACATGCCGGCCGGGTTGATGCCCATCAGCTGTTCGATGCGATGGCGCATCTCGGCGGCAGCCTTGTTGGTAAAGGTGACCGACAGGATCGAATGGGGCGAGGCGTTCTCGACCTGGATCAACCAGGCGATACGGTGCACCAGCACTCGGGTCTTGCCGGAGCCGGCACCGGCCAGGACCAATTGACGGCCCACGGAGGCAGCAACAGCCTGGCGTTGGGCATCGTTTAGGGAGTTCAGCAGAAGGGAGAGATCATCGCGCATCGGCGCATTCTAGGGTGCGGCGCCACCCCGGGCAAACCGAGCTTTGCATCAACCGACAAAACACCGCTGGGTGACGACCGGTTGGTCAGCCTCTACAGGCATGGGCGGCGCTTGCCTGGCGTCACCAGTGCCCGGTGGAATGGCCATTTTTTTCAACATTTTTATGAGCGAGAGCAGTGTGGGATGGCCTTTGGCTTGTGTATGCTCGGTTCTCGTTTCGGGTGCACCATGCGCCCCTGAATAAGAACAAGAACATCGACTATGACCTTCAATTCCGATCTGGCGGGCCCTTGTGTTGAGCCGCGGGTCATTTACAAGCAGTACGCCACGGAAATGGCGGTCGAACGCACAAGGCTGTTGTATCAGGGCTCACTGCTGCCCACGCTGTTCATGCTGATCAACGGTCTGGTCTGTGCCGCACTGTTGTGGCAGCCATCGCGCTATTTTCTGGTCAGCGTATGGCTGGTCTGGTTGTTGTCGCTGGTAGCGCTGCGGGTGATCCAGGTGGCAGCGTTCGATTCGGCGATGCCAAGCCGCCAGGCGCACCCGATCTGGTTGCGCATGTTTTTGCTGGGCTCGGCCATGACCGGCCTGACGCTGGCCGGCGCTGGCATTGCGCTGGTTCCGGCGGACAGCTTCCAACAACAGGCCTGGGCGTTTGGCCTGATCGGCGCGGCTACGTTGTCGGCCAGCGTTGCCTACGCCGTCAGCCTTTCGGCATACCTGTCCTTCACCCTGCCGTGCCTGTTGCCGGCAATCGGTTATCTTTTCTGGGGCGGTGATGAGCAGCAGCTCGGTTGGGGCTGGCTTGGGCTGGTCCTGCTGGTTTTCCTGAGTGTAGTGGCCTGGCAGGTCAACCGGCTGATACACAACGGCATGCTGCGACGGTTCCAGAACCAGGCCCTGATCGAGCATTTGCAGCAGGCGCAAGCCCGTGGCGCGCAGCTTAACGAGGCCTTGGCCCGGGAGGTCGAGCAGCGTCGTTCTGCCGAGGCCCGGCTGCGTGCGGCCCAGGTGGGGCTGGAGGAGCGCGTGGCGCAGCGCAGCCTGGAGCTGGATATCGCCAACCAAGCCCTGAGTAAAAGCGAGGCGCGCCTGGCCCTGGCCTTGAAAGCCAGCGAGCTGGGGCTCTGGGACTGGAACCTGCAGACCGACGAAGTCCATCACACCCAACTCAAGGAACTGTTCGGCCTGGAGCCCGAATACGTCACGGCCATGCTCAGCCATTTGACCCCGCGGCTGCATCCGCAAGACCTTCCCGCGCTCAAGCGCGCGCTTGTCGAGCACCTGAAGGGCCGTAGCGAGGATTACCAGATCGAATACCGTGTCCGTCACGGCGACGGCCATTGGGTCTGGATCGAAGACCGTGGTCGAGCCGTGGAACGCAGCCCTGGCGGTCGGGTTTTACGCATGGTCGGCACCCGGCGAAACATCAGCGCAAGCAAAGAGCTTGAACAGCAACGGCAACTGGCGGCCACGGTATTCGAGGCCGCCAGCGAAGGCATCGTGATCTTCGACCCAAACTACGCGTTGCTGGCGGCCAACCAGGCGTTCACGCGGGTGACCGGGTTCAATATCGCCGACATGTTGGGGCGCAACGTGGTCGACCTGCCATGCAGCCGCGATGCGCGCCGACACTATCCAATCATTCGCCAGGCCCTCAGGCAGCACGGCACCTGGCAAGGCGAACTGGTGGAGGCTCGCGCCAACGGCGAGCTTTATCCGCAGTGGCTGCAGCTGAACGTGGTCCGCGATCTGCGGGGCAACGTCAGCCATATCGTCGGCTTTTTCGCGGATCTTTCGGCCCGGCGCGAGTCCGAGGAGCGGATGCGCTATCTCACGCATTACGACGAATTGACCGGTCTGGCGAACCGTTCACTGTTTCGCGAGCGCCTGCAAGAAGCCCATCAGCGGGTGCGCCAGGGTGGGCGACGGAGCCTGGCGCTGCTGCATATCAATCTGGATCGTTTCAAGCTGCTCAACGACAGTCTCGGTCATGACATCGCCGACCAACTGCTGCAAAAAATGGCTCGGCGCCTGATCAATGCGCTGCCGGAGGCGGATACCATCGCCCGGCTATCGGGCGATGAGTTTGCGGTGTTGTTCGATGCCTATGGCAACCTTTCGAGCCTGGCGCGGGTGGCGACTCGGCTGGCCGCCAAACTGCGTGTACCACTGACCATAGAAGGCCATGAACTGGTGCTCAGTGCCTCGATCGGCATCAGCTTGTTGCCTGATAACACGCGGGAAGTTGCCATGCTGGTCAGCCAGGCGAACATGGCCATGCAACATGCCAAGCATTTGGGGGGTAACAATTTCCAGTTCTACACCGACAGCCTCCAGGCCAGCACGCTGGAGCGCCTGCAACTGGAGAATCAGCTGCGCAAGGCTTTGGAAGAGCAACAACTGAAGGTCTTTTACCAGCCAAAACTGTGCCTGGCGACCGGTCGCCTGAACGCCGCCGAGGCGTTGGTGCGTTGGGATCATCCGGCCATGGGCCGGGTGCCGCCGGGGGATTTCATCGGCCTGGCCGAAGAGACCGGGTTGATCGGGCCGATTGGCGAATTCGTATTGCGCCAAGCTTGTTGGCAGGCATGCGAATGGCAACGCCAGGGGCTCGCGCCGATCAGGGTGTCCGTCAATTTGTCGGTGCATCAATTGCGCCAGGGCAAGCTGGTCAGCCTGGTGCGGCAGGTACTGGAAGAAACCGGTCTGGCCCCTCAATACCTGGAACTGGAGCTGACCGAGAGCCAATTGCTCGACAGCGTTGAGCATATTATCGCGACGTTTCAGCAGCTACGGGATTTGGGGGTCAAGCTGGCCATCGATGATTTTGGCACCGGCTATTCTTCCCTGAGCTACCTCAAGCGTATTCCGGTGGACTACGTGAAAATCGACCAGGCCTTCATTCGCGGCCTGGAGGAGGGCGGCGAGGACGCGGCCATTACCCGCGCGATCATTGCGATGGCCCATGGGCTTTCACTCAAGGTAGTGGCCGAGGGCGTGGAGCGGCAAGGGCAGCTCGACTTCCTGAAAAATGAACAATGCGACGAGGTCCAGGGGTATCTCATCAGCCGGCCGGTTGACGCTGAAGGCTTGGCCCGCTTGTTGGGGACGCAAAAATAGGACCGCGCGCTGGGTTTGATCGAGGAATCGTTTCGAACTTTTCCCTGCTTCCCTCGCTGCGACGGCTACATGAAGCGTTCCCCGCCAAAACAAGGGTTGGCGGGGCTAAATCAGTTACGTATTGGGCAGGCATAAAGACAATTCTTGTAGTATAACTACAAGATTGCTACATCCCGGCACCTGCCCATAACAAGAGTCCAGCCCTTTGAACCTGTTGCAACACATCGCCCAGTCACGCCACCTGCTGCGCAAGTCGGAGCTGAAAGTCGCCGATCATGTACTGCTTGATCCTGCGGCCGTGATGCACAGTTCCATGGCCGATCTTGCCCACAGCGTTGGCATCAGCGAACCGACCATCGTGCGTTTTTGCCGGGCCATTGGTTGCTCGGGTTTCCAGGACCTGAAACTCAAGTTGGCGCAAAGCCTGGCGGCCGGTGCGAGCTTTGGCCAGTTTGCGATCCATGAAGACGATTCGGTCGCCGACTACAGCCTGAAAATCTTCGATACGACCTTGCACACGCTGATGGAGGTTCGCGAGAAGCTCGACCCGGTGGCGTTGCAGAAGGCCGTCACGGCCATGTCCCAGGCCCAGCGCGTCGAGTTCTATGGCTTCGGTGCCTCGGGCGCGGTGGCGGCCGATGCCCAGCACAAATTCTTCCGGTTGCTGCTCACGGCGGCGGCCTATTCCGACCCGCACATGCAAGCCATGTCGGCCGTCACGCTGAAGCCAACCGACGTGGCGATCTGCATTTCCCAGTCGGGGCGTTCCAAGGACCTGCTGATCACCGCCAACCTGGTGCGTGAAAGCGGTGCCTCGCTGATTACCTTGTGCCCGAGCCAGACGCCGTTGGCGGAGCTTTCCACGGTAAACCTGGCCATTGACGTACATGAAGACACCGAGATCTACACGCCGCTGACCTCGCGCATCGCCCATCTGGTGGTGATCGACGTCCTGGCGATGGGCGTCGCCATGGCGCGTGGCCCGAGCCTGGTCAACCACCTCAAGAGCGTGAAGCGCAGCCTTCGCAGCCTGCGGTTGTCGCCCAAGTCGGTGAAGGCGCTGGACGACTGAGCGCTGATTCTGAAAGTTAGGGACTCTTGTGGCGAGGGAGCTTGCTCCCGCTGGGCTGCGAAGCAGTCCCCAACGATTTTTCCAGATACACCGCATGGCTGGTTTGCGACTGCTGCGCAGTCGAGCGGGAGCAAGCTCCCTCGCCACGGTTCATTCGCCCGAATTCATCGTTCTGTAATGCACGCGCAGCCAAACCGTCATCGCCCGCCGTCATCGTAAAGCTCCCGTATACGTCTTGGGAGTCTCGACATGACCCAGTCCTACGAAGAACGCAGCGCCGCCAAAACCCGTCGTCAGCAGGAAGATCAGCGCCGCATGGCGTTCCGTCGTGCGATCGAAGACCGTTTCGAGCAACGCCAGCTCCTGGCGGAAATCAGCGAATTTCCTGACGCGGTTGAATTCAATTACTGGCAGGCAACACCGGCGGCTTCCCGTCGAAGCGCTCAACCAGGCCGATAATCTGCGCGCGCTCACCGCGAACGAAGGCCAGGAAGGCATGAGCCACCGGTGACAGGCGCTTCGCCCTGGCCTGCACCAGGCACCAGCTGCGGTACAGCGGCAGTTCTTCCACCGGCAACTCGATGAGCGCGCCGGATGATAGTTCCCGGCTCACGGCGTGGCGTGTCAAAAGCGCCACGCCCAGCCCGGCCACCACGCATTCACGCTGGGCTTCAGCCGAAGCCACTTCCAACGTCTGGGTGAAGTGCACCCGCTTTTCCTTGAAATATTCTTCGCAGGCCAGCCGTGTACCGGAGCCCGGTTCGCGCAGCAGCAGCGTGTAAGGCTCCAGGTCTTGCAAACGCAGTGGGCCCAGGTGACACAGCGGATGATCGGGCGGCGCCACGGCGACGATCGGATTGTTGAGAAACGGAAGGAATTCCAGGCCCATGTCCTGGGGCACCATGGACATGATCACCACGTCGTCGCGGTTGTCCGAGAGCCGTCGGATGACCTGGCCGCGATTGACCACCGTGAGGTTCAGGTTGACCTCCGGATGCTGGCGCTTGAACGCGGCGAACAGATGCGGGACGAAGTATTTGGCGCTGGATTCCACCGCGAGCTTCAATTGGCCTTGCAGCGAACCCTGCATGTCCGATAGCTGCATGTCGAGGTTCTCCAGGCGTCCAAAGATGTCCCGGCTGGCGCGTTGCAACGCTTCGGCGGCTTCGGTCATGTAGAGTTTCTTGCCAACGTACTCAAACAAAGGCTGGCCAATAAGCTCTTCGAGGGAGCGAATCTGTAGGCTGACGGCCGGCTGCGTAAGCGACATTTCATCGGCAGCGCGACTGTAGGACCGCAGGTCGCACACCTCATTGAAGATTTGCAGTTGACGCAATGTCATACGCATCAATGACTTACGCATTTTTCAAACACTCTGGGTCGAGACAATTACCTCAACTATAAGTCTTTGCTTATGCACGGCCCAATAATTATTCATTTTTGTTAATCCCCAGCCGGGACTAGTGTGGACCTGCGACCAATTGTTACATCTGGTCACGCATCGGCCTGAACCCAGGCCGTGGGTATCACCGGCTCAAGGGAACCTCCAATTGATAACAAAGATCCTGATCGCCAACCGTGGTGAGATTGCCGTCCGCATCGTGCGCGCTTGCGCCGAGATGGGCATTCGCTCGGTCGCGGTCTACTCCGACGCGGACCGCCATGCGTTGCATGTCAAGCGTGCGGACGAGGCCCACAGCATCGGCGCCGATCCGCTGGCCGGCTACCTCAACCCGCGCAAACTGGTGAACCTGGCGGTGGAAACCGGCTGCGATGCGTTGCACCCCGGCTACGGTTTTCTCTCGGAAAACGCCGAACTGGCAGACATCTGCGCTGAGCGCGGCATCAAATTCATTGGCCCCTCGGCGGAAGTCATTCGCCGCATGGGCGACAAGACCGAAGCGCGCCGCAGCATGATCAAGGCCGGCGTACCGGTCACGCCGGGCACCGAAGGCAACGTCTCGGGCATCGAAGAAGCGCTGGCCGAAGGTGACCGGATCGGTTATCCGGTGATGCTCAAGGCCACGTCCGGCGGCGGCGGTCGGGGTATCCGTCGTTGCAACAGTCGCGAAGAACTCGAACAGGCCTTCCCGCGCGTGATCTCCGAAGCCACCAAGGCGTTCGGTTCGGCGGAAGTGTTCCTGGAAAAATGCATCGTCAATCCCAAGCACATCGAAGCGCAGATCCTGGGCGACAGTTTTGGCAACGTGGTGCACCTGTTCGAGCGGGACTGCTCGATCCAGCGCCGCAACCAGAAGCTGATCGAAATTGCCCCGAGCCCGCAACTGACCCCCGAACAGCGCGCCTACATCGGCGACCTGTCGGTGCGCGCGGCCAAGGCCGTGGGCTACGAGAATGCCGGCACCGTGGAGTTCCTGCTCGCCGAAGGCGAGGTGTACTTCATGGAGATGAACACCCGGGTGCAGGTGGAACACACCATCACCGAAGAAATCACCGGTATCGACATTGTTCGCGAACAGATCCGCATCGCCTCCGGGCTGCCATTGTCGGTCAAGCAGGAAGACATCCAGCACCGTGGTTTTGCGTTGCAGTTCCGCATCAACGCCGAAGACCCGAAAAACAACTTCCTGCCCAGCTTCGGCAAGATCACCCGCTACTACGCTCCGGGTGGCCCGGGCGTGCGCACCGACACGGCGATCTACACCGGCTACACCATTCCGCCGTTCTACGATTCGATGTGCCTGAAGTTGGTGGTTTGGGCACTGACCTGGGAAGAAGCGATGGACCGAGGCCTGCGAGCGTTGGATGACATGCGCCTGCAAGGGGTCAAGACCACCGCCGCCTATTACCAGGAAATCCTGCGCAATCCGGAATTCCGCAGCGGCCAGTTCAATACCAGCTTCGTTGAAAGCCACCCTGAACTGACCAACTACTCGATCAAGCGCAAACCCGAAGAGCTGGCCCTGGCCATCGCCGCCGCCATTGCCGCCCACGCAGGCCTGTAAGGAATCATGACAATGTCCAAGAAGATCCACGTTACCGACACAATCCTGCGCGACGCCCACCAATCGCTGCTCGCCACCCGGATGCGCACCGAAGACATGCTGCCGATTTGCGACAAGCTCGACAAAGTCGGCTATTGGTCGCTGGAAGTCTGGGGCGGCGCCACCTTCGACGCCTGCGTGCGTTTTCTGAAGGAAGATCCGTGGGAGCGCCTGCGCCAACTCCGTGCCGCGTTGCCCAACACTCGTCTGCAAATGCTCCTGCGCGGCCAGAACCTGCTGGGCTATCGCCATTACAGCGATGACGTGGTCAAGGCGTTCGTCGCCAAGGCGGCGGTCAACGGCATCGATGTGTTCCGGATCTTCGATGCGATGAACGACGTGCGTAACCTGCGGGTCGCCATCGAAGCGGTGAAGGCCGCCGGCAAGCACGCCCAAGGCACCATCGCCTACACCACCAGCCCGGTGCACACCATCGACGCATTCGTAGCCCAGGCCAAGCAGATGGAAGCCATGGGTTGCGACTCGGTGGCGATCAAGGACATGGCCGGCCTGCTGACCCCGTATGCCACTGGCGAACTGGTGAAAGCGCTGAAGAGCGAGCAATCGTTGCCAGTATTCATCCACTCCCACGACACCGCCGGCCTCGCCGCGATGTGCCAGCTAAAGGCCGTCGAAAACGGCGCCGATCACATCGATACGGCGATTTCCAGCTTCGCCTGGGGCACCAGTCATCCAGGCACCGAATCGATGGTCGCCGCCCTCAAGGGCAGCGAGTTCGACACCGGCCTGGACCTGGAACTGCTGCAGGAAATCGGCCTGTATTTCTATGCCGTGCGCAAGAAGTACCACCAGTTCGAAAGCGAGTTCACCGCCGTGGACACCCGCGTCCAGGTCAACCAGGTACCGGGCGGGATGATTTCCAACCTTGCCAACCAGTTGAAAGAGCAGGGCGCGCTGAACCGGATGAACGAAGTGCTGGCGGAAATCCCGCGGGTGCGCGAAGACCTCGGCTTCCCACCGCTAGTGACCCCGACCTCGCAGATCGTCGGCACCCAGGCGTTCTTCAACGTGTTGGCTGGTGAGCGCTACAAGACCATCACCAACGAAGTGAAGCTCTACCTTCAGGGCGGCTACGGCAAGGCACCGGGTTTGGTGAACGAGAAGTTGCGTCGCCAGGCTATCGGCAGCGAAGAGGTGATCGACGTGCGTCCGGCCGATTTGCTCAAGCCGGAAATGACCAAGCTGCGTGGCGAAATCGGTGCCCTGGCCAAGTCAGAAGAGGACGTGCTGACCTACGCCATGTTCCCTGACATCGGTCGCAAGTTCCTCGAAGAACGTGAAGCCGGCACCTTGACCCCTGAAGTGCTGCTGCCAATTCCAGAGGCCGGCAGCGTCAGCTCCGCCGGCGGCGAAGGCGTGCCGACCGAGTTCGTCATTGACGTTCACGGCGAAACCTACCGTGTCGACATCACTGGCGTGGGCGTCAAGGCCGAAGGCAAGCGTCACTTCTACCTGTCTATCGATGGCATGCCGGAAGAGGTCGTCTTCGAGCCGCTCAATGAATTCGTCGGCGGCGGCAGCAGCAAGCGCAAGCAAGCCACTGCGCCGGGCCATGTCAGCACCACCATGCCGGGCAACATCGTCGATGTCCTGGTCAAGGAGGGCGACGTGGTCAAGGCCGGCCAGGCGGTATTGATCACCGAAGCCATGAAGATGGAAACCGAAGTGCAGGCGGCCATCGCCGGCAAGGTCACCGCCATTCATGTGGCCAAGGGCGACCGGGTCAACCCGGGCGAGATCCTCGTCGAAATCGAAGGCTGATTCAAACAGCCTCGATGCAACGTTTTACCTCGGGGGAGCAGGTGCTCCCCTTTTTTTCGCCTTTCAGAACATCATCTTCCACTGGCCCATCAGCGCACCGTTGCGATTGTCCTGGCCAGTCTCGCCGCTGTAGTTCAGTCCCAGGGTATGACGTGGCGATACGGCCAGGTCCAATCCTGCTTGCAAGAGCAGGCTGTCACGGTCCAGCTCGACTCCCTGGATGACGTACGTATTGCCTCCGCTGGCCAGATGTTGATGGGAGTTGCCCCTGATGTCGCCGTACAGGTGCTTCCAGCCGACATCGACGCGCGGCGTCAATCGCATGCCTTGGTCGAATACAAAAGGGCGGGCGAGGCGCAGGCCGAGGTCGCTGCTGAAGTGTTCCTGGGTCTGGTCGTGGTATTGCAGCGCGGCATCGCCACCTTTTTCCGCGTAGGCGTCGCGTTGGTAGCGTTGGTAACCCACCTGGACGTAGGGCTCTATATCGAACTGTCCGACGTCCAGGTGGTAGCCGACCTGTCCGAAGACCTGTTGCGTCGTGGCGTCGTAACGGCCCTTGAGATGATCCTTGAAACCATTGAACGCGACATGGCGCTTGGTGCTGCCGTCATGGCTGCCATAGACGGCACCCAGGCGCAGCGCCACCGGCCCTTCCTGGCGCAAGGCGTAGGCGCCTACGAGCCAACTGTCGAGTGCTCCGTCGAATTGATAGCTGTCCAGTCGTGTTTGGGTCTTGCTGCCAATGACGCCCAATCGCCAATTGGAGCTGACAGCCCAATCGGTTCCCAGCATCAGGCCCTTGGTCGAATGCTTGAGGGCGTAGCTGCCCAATTGCTTGGCGAGGCTGCCGCTATTGCCAACGGCCTGGACCCAGACCTGGCCGTTACCATGTTCGCCCGACGGGTTATGCCTGCCCATCACGGACAGCATTCCCGTGCTGATCGGTGCGACGCTGCTCAGGGTGGCGTTGCCCAGGTCTGCCGTGTCGTAGCCGCCGAGTTGGTCGATGGCATCGGCGGCTGTGGCCATGTTGGTGCCGAGCAGGGCGTTGATGGCAGTGTTGGGTTTAGCTACAGGCTTGATGGGCTTCGCCTGGACGACGGGCTTGGGTTTGGCTGCGGCGACTACTTTTGGTGGTTCGGTGGGCTTTGCTGCAGGGCTTGTGGTTTTCGGTTTGCTCGCAGGAGAGGGTTCAGGCTCTAAAATACCGTTGGTTTCTTGCCGCAGGTCCGGGATAGCGCCTGCAACTGCCAGCCCGTTGGGAGTCGACGCGGCTTTCGTGAGTGGAACGTTGTTGCGTGTGAGGACCAACCCCACTTGTTTACCTGCGACGTAGTCCGGCGTCGCGTTCATGTAAACGAGTTCGTTCAAGACCTTCCCGAATTTGCCATCGATCTTTTTCGCCTCGATCACAACGTGCTTGCCGGCTTCAGTGGATTCGCCGGATACAGCGATGACTTTCAAAGTCGCATCACCCAAGGTGGCTGTACCGCCAACCTGGATCGTGGCGCTGCCTCTTTCTGCGTCGATTCCATAAACCAACGTCGCGCTCTTGGAGAACTTGAGGTCGTTGGTAACCGAAGGCGCGCCAATGTCTGGACCGACCTTCATCAAGCCCGTCACATCCAGCGCATCGACCGTCCCGTTACCGCTGAACGTGGCGTTTTTCCCAACGAACACGGGCCCGGCCACGGTACCTTGATTGTCGAATATGCCGAGTGCGTGCACCGCACCCGCAATCTGACCGGTGTTGGTCAACCTGGCCTTCGAGTCGACCAGACTTCCCCCGTTGAAAGCGCCGCCGTTGGACCATTCGCCTTGCTTGAGATGCAGATCCTTAACGTTACTTATTTGATTGATGACGCCTCCCTTGGCGATATCCAATTGCAGGACATTAGTCCCGCCGCCGCCGTCGGTAAGCCCGAAAAGTTCGCCTTGCTTGCTGACAATCACCAGGTCGTTGCTGTCGCCCATCGATAGGGGAGCTTCCTGGGCCTTGATAACCTTTTCGACCTTCGTATCTGGCGCCGCCGCGAATGCCTTGAGGCGGGCCTGCGCCTGGGCAGTTGTTTCAACGGGTTGGGCTTCTTCGGCAACCGACTGGGCCATCGAAAGCTCGGCACAACCAAGCGCCAGCGCTATTGCCAGCGCGAGATGTTGGGGCAGGAATACGTGTTGGGTAGGCATTGAGTGCGACCTGTGATGGAGAAGGTCGCACTGTAAAAATTCAGCCGGGGCGGCGATGCCAGCCATCTTCCCGCCGTGGGCACGATTCAGTGGATGAAGTTTGTAGGCTGGTCGTGTTGCGTTCCCGCTATCGTCGCGATGGCTGGCGGGAACTGTGGCTTTTCCCTACAGCATGTTCATACACAGCCGTCAGCTGCGCTTGAGATAAGCCTTCCCATAATGCCGCTCCATCCGCGCCTGAATCAGCTCCAGTGCAATGGACATCAGCCAATAAATAATCGCCGCTGTCGTCAGCATCTCGATATACCGATAGCTGGAACGACCATAAGACTGCGCCAAGAACATCACTTCCCAGACCCCCATCACCGAGATCAGCGAGGAATCCTTGAGCATGGAAATGAATTGGTTGGTGGTCGGCGGGATGATGGTGCGCATGGCCTGGGGCAGGGTGACGCGCCAGAAGATCACGGTTTCGCTCAGGCCCAGGGCAAGGGACGCTTCGCGTTGGCCATGGGGGACGCCGAGGATGCCGGCGCGGAAGATCTCGCTCAGGTAGGCGCCATAATTCAGCGATAGGGCGATGATTCCGGCGGCGATGGCGCCGGGGACTACGCCCAGTTGCGGCAGGCCCAAGTAGATCAGCAGGATCTGGATCAACAGCGGCGTGCCGCGAAAGAACGACGCGTAGAAACTGGCGATGCCGAACGCCACCGCACTGCTGGAAAGCCGCGCCAGGGCTGTGATGAAGCCCAGCAAGGACGAAGCGACGATCGAACACAGGCACAGGAACAACGTCAGCATCGCACCCTGCAAAAAGCCATTGGGCGCCAGGTGTACGCCCAGCAGGTTCGGCAATTTGTCGAGGATGATCGAGAACTTCAGGTCGAAGCTCAGGAAGAAACTGGCGAACAGCACCAGCATCGCCGCCCAGGTCAGGTACAGTCGGGTACGAAAACCGAAGATTTTTTGCAGGCGTGATTCAGCCACCGAAGGCGGTGGCTGGGGGGGTGGAAAAGAAGTCATTGGGTAATGTCGGCGCCGATCCATTTCTGCGAGAGTCTGCTCAAGGTGCCGTCCTGTTTCAACTGGGCAAAGACTTCACGCACCTTGCTGTCCCACTGCGCATCACCTTTCTCGATGGCCACCGAGTTCGGTTCGGAGTAGAGCGGCGGGCCGGCCAGCTTGAAGCGCTTGTCCTCGGTCAGGCGCGGCTGGGCGGTCACCAGGTTGGTCAGCACCGCGTCCAGGCGTACCCCGGCGCCAAGGCCCAGGTCTTGGAACGCCACGTTGTCGGTGTCGTACGGGGCGATCTGCACGTCTTCGAACGGGTAGCTCAGTTGGGTATCCTCGGCGCCTTCGATCACCAGGTTCTTGTTCAGGTAGCTCTCGTAGCTGGAGGCGCTGGTCAAGCCGACTTTCTTGCCGCTCAAGTCCTTGGCGCCGTGGATACGGTCGTCCTTGGCATTGACCACGATGACCGCGGGCGACGCGTAGTACTGCACCGGGAAATCAAACACTTCGGCGCGGGCCTTGCTCGGCGTCATGGAACAGATGCAGATGTCGTAGCGCCCGCTCCAGTGGCCGGCCGCGATCACGTCCCAGGACGGCGTTTCCAGACGCAGTTTCACACCCAGTTTCTGTGCCACGGCCTTGGCGACGTCCACGTCGAAACCGTCGAGCTGGTTCTGATCGTTGAGGAACGAGAAGGGCGGATAGCTTTCCATCAGCACGCCCACCAGCTCTTTTTTCTGTTCGATGCGATCCAGTGTGGCTCCGGCGAACGCTTGCGAAGAGGCGGCCAGCAGCGTCAGGCCCAGGGCCAGCAACGGTTGTAATTTCATATGAAGGCCCTGTTAGAAAAATAAGTTGTAGTTCTCTGAATGGTGCGTATTAAATAGTTATAAGAACAACTCCGGTAGTGAGTATTTTTCATAAGCTTATGAGTGAATCGCATATGGGCGCAGCAACAGTCATTCTCGATGGCGGCATGGGCCGTGAACTGCAACGCCGTGGCGCGCCGTTCCGACAGCCCGAGTGGTCGGCGCTGGCCTTGAGCGAAGCGCCCCAGGCCGTGGAGGCCGTGCATGCGGCTTATATCGCCAGCGGCGCCAATGTCATTACCAGCAACAGCTATGCCGTGGTGCCGTTCCATATCGGTGAGGCGCGTTTCGCCGCCGAAGGCCAGGCCTTGGCGGCGCTGGCCGGCGAGTTGGCGAAGCGGGCAGTTGAGGCTTCAGGCAAAGCGGTGCGGGTAGCGGGGTCGCTGCCGCCGTTGTTCGGTTCCTATCGGCCGGATCTGTTCGACGCCTCCCGCGCCGCCGAATTACTTGCGCCATTGGTCGCCGGCCTGGCGCCCCACGTCGACTTGTGGCTGGCCGAGACCCAGAGCTCCACTGTCGAAGCACGGGCGATTCACGCCGGGTTGCCGAAGGACGGCAAGCCGTTCTGGCTGTCGTTTACCCTGAAAGACGAAGACACCGATGAAGTACCGCGCCTGCGTTCTGGCGAGCCGGTGGCAGACGCGGCGGCGGTCGCGGCGGAGCTGGGCGTCGAGGTGCTGCTGTTCAACTGCAGCCAACCGGAAGTGATCGGTGCGGCGATCGACGCGGCGCGAGAAACCTTCGAGCGGTTGGGCGTGAACATCCACATCGGCGCCTATGCCAATGCTTTCCCCCCGCAGCCCAAGGAAGCGACGGCCAATGATGGGCTGGACCCATTGCGCGAAGACCTCGACCCGCCGGGCTATCTGCAGTGGGCGGCTGACTGGCGCAAGCGCGGAGCCAGCCATCTGGGTGGTTGCTGTGGTATCGGCCCAGAGCATATTGCGGTGTTGGCGCAGCAGTTGGTCTGAGTGACCGGGTCGGCTCGGGTGGAGGGCACGCGTACAGGCGCTGCCAGGGAACCCGGTGGGCGCGAGCTCCTCGCCACCGGGTAAGGCGCTGGTCTACAACCGGCATTCCACCAAGCTGCGCACTTGCCCATCCTCGCGCTGATTCTCTTCGCTCAGCCAGCGCTCGAATCCTGCGCCGATGGCTGGCCATTCCGAATCCAGCATCGAATACCAGGCCGTGTCGCGGTTCTGCCCCTTGACCACCATGTGCTGGCGGAACACGCCCTCGAACGTGAACCCCAGCCGCTCGGCGGCGTATCTGGAACGGGCGTTGGCGTTGTTGCACTTCCATTCCAGGCGACGATAACCCAGAGCGAAAGATTCCTTGGCCAGCAGATAAACCGCCTCGGTGCTTTTCGGCGAGCGCTGCATCGGCGCGCCGAAGGTCACATGGCCGATCTCGATGCGCCCTTGGGCGGGCACGATGGACATCAGGCTGAGAATGCCCTGCACCTCGCCGCTGGCACGGTCAATCACACTGAAGAAATACGGGTCGACGTTGGCCGCATGGTTGTTCAGCCAGGCATCGAACGCGCCGCGATCCTGGAACGGGCCATAGGGTAAATAATCCCAGAGTTTCGGGTCGGCTCCGGGGCCTTCCAGGGCTTGCCACAGGCCATCGGCATGGCGCGCCGGATCGAGTTTTTCCAGGCGGATGAAACGCCCTTCGAGCAACTGCGCGGACGGCGCCGGGACACCTTTCCAATCAGCGAGTGAAGACATCGGGCACTCCTTAAAGGGCTTTGCGAAATTGAATGTAGCCAGGGCGTTCGGCGATGCGCTCGTACAGCTGGATCGCCGTGGCGTTGGTTTCGTGGGTCAACCAGTGCACCTTGCAGCAGCCGTCGGCCTTGGCGGTGCTGTAGACGAACTCGATGAGCTGGCGACCCACACCGGTGCCACGGGTTTGTTCCGCTACCAGCAGGTCTTGCAGGTAGCAGGAATTCTCGATGCTCCAGTTCGAACGATGGTAGATGAAGTGCACCAGGCCCACCGCCGTGTCGCCATTCCAGGCCAGGGCAGCATGGGTCGGTTCGCTGTCATCGAGCAAGCGTTGCCAGGTGCTTTGGCTCACCGCGTCCGGTAATTCGGTGTTGTAGAAGCGCAGGTAGGCTTGCCACAACGGCAGCCAGGCAGCGTGATCGTCGGCGCTGACGCGGCGGATGTCGAGTTGGCTCATGGTCACTCCTTGGACAATTGTTCAGGTATCAGGTGGGCGAGGGCCCGGTCCTGCGGATCAGGGCTGGCAGCGAGCCCGTTGCGTACCCCGGCGACATCTACCGGGCTGCGGTTCTGACTGAGCTTGCGTTTGCCCTCCAGACGCTGGATCGGCAGGGCAAAACCGACGATTGCCTTGAGCATGCTGTCGATGTATTCGGCCGGAGCATCGTCAATTTTCCAGGGCTGGGCCCGGCCGATCTCGTGGCGATCGGTGAGCGCGCCCACCAGGTTGCGCAGGCGATCAGCGTCGCTGAACACCTCGGCGGTGCCGTAGGCGTGCACGGCCAGGTAGTTCCAGGTCGGCACCACCTTGCCGTGTTCGATTTTGCTGGGGTAGAAACTCGGGCTGACGTAGGCATCGGCGCCGGGGAAAATCACCAGGGCGTTGGCGCCCGCTTCCAGGTCGCGCCATTGCGGATTGGCCCGAGCCATGTGCCCATAAAGGCTCCCATTCGGGCCTTGTCGTGGGTCCAACAGTAGCGGTAGATGACTGGCCTGCAAGCCCTGCTCGCCCTGAGTGATCATTATCGCCAGGCGGCAATCACCCATCATCTGGTGCAGTTGAGGCAGATCTTCGACAGCAAAGCCCTTGGGGTTGTACATGATAAGTTTTCCTTGGCGAATGCGAGCATCCTAGGCAGGCTATTGGTCTGTGTTAAGAGCCACTTACAGCCAATTTCATAGGTCCATTCGTTACGGGATATGAAAAGCGGATGGGGTCCCCGCTTATCTTCCTCGCTGTCTGCTGTGGGAATATTTACATAGGCCGATCCACTTACAATTTCTAAAACTCAATCCGCCTGAATATATATATGTATGCGCTGACGGGTTTAACGACACCGTAGGGTTCTGGTTCGTCAATCAACGCCGGACCTTTTTATGCCTACGTTCCCCAAAGATGGATCAACCGCGTCGCCGCAACCCGAACTTCCTCCCCTCAGCCCCCTCAATGGGCTGCCCGATGGCAATCCATTCAAGCCCCATGACTTTGTGGATCCGTGGCTACTTGCGTTGGGATTGCAAGGTGATGCGCAGGTTCGAGTGTTTTATCAAGAGATCAAAGCGGCCGGCAGAGCTGTTGAAGACAGCACCGCGTGGGTTCCCTTGCGCGCTGCTGTCACACAAGGTTTTCTTGAGGCCTATCAAAGCAAGCCGATTCCCAGCCCCACCACCTTTGCCCGATGCGAGAGTTGGGTGATTTATCCCTACAGAAACCGCATGAGCCTGGACTTTTCTCTGCTTCGAGTGGATGGGCTAAGGCTTTCGCACAGCGTGCTGACGAAACTGCAAACAGGCGTTCCCCCGCAATACAGCGGGCAAAATCAGGTCGTCGATACTGAGGTGGGGAGCCAAGAGAGCCCGGGCAGTCTCCGTGAGGAAGTTCAACGCAAACAATTGAAGCGCCTCTATGCCCATAAGGCCGATCTGGCGCGTCTTTTCGCCGGCCTGCCCACGTTCGACTCGGTGCTCAGCCATGTGGTGGTGGGGTTGATGCTGGAGACAATTGATCCCGGCAAGTTCCGAGGGCCAGTGCTGCAGGACGTCGATCCCGGTCATTGGTATGTAAATCGTTTCTCCACGGACTCACGGGGACACCGCTCGCTTGTGTCGTCCAGCACCTTCAGCGAAGTGCTCTGGGAGAGTTTGTTAAATCACGAGCCTCCCGACTTTGCCGTGGAGAACGTCGGCTTTTTTACCAGGCCCGATACGGTGCAAGAAATCGATAGCGTGTTCGTCGACCCGATAGATGAAAGCATCGTGCAAGCCATGGCGTCAGCATTTGATATCGCCAATCCTACGACCCACGATCGTGTCGCGCGCCAGTTCCTCGATGATTTCGTCGGCTTTCGTTTTAAAGAAATTCAAGGAGCGCTTGATCGTCCAGACGTTTTTACAACAGAAGAAGAACTCGCCCTCAGGCTTTCCCAACGATTCTCATATCTGTTCGATTTATACAAAGCTGACCGCGACCCCTCTGTCCGACTCAGTGATGCTGCTCGGATTTTGCAGCATGCCGAAGATCGTCTGCTTGAAATCATCATCACCCACCCCTCCAAAGCGGGTCGGGAACGGTTGATGAACAAGCAGGGCGTGCCGCGGGTGTACAAGGTCATGCTGGATATCAAGGACCAGGCAGCCCAAAAGTGGCCTGCTGCGGTGGTGATTAAGCGGACCGATACAGAGGCTATGTTTCTTTATTCCCTGGAGGGTGGAATACAGAAATTCGACGATTTTCAAGAACTGGTGGACACGGTCAATCCTTTCCACGAAGGGCAAGAGCGGAAAATAGCTCATATCGACTTCGAGCTCATCGCGCCGGTTTTCGAAGATGCGGCAAAAGAGTTGCTACGGCTTCAATACACCGCGTTGGAATCGGTTCTGAAGGCTCCGGAAAAAGCGCGTTTTGATTTGAAAGTGTTCGCTGCAGCTACCGAAGCCGCGCTGCAATTGCCGATGTTGGAACTCGATGGTCCCTTGCTGGCCCGTATCAACACGTTGTTCAGGAATAGTCGACCCGAGGCCTACACCGTCGCATCGGTTGCGCAGAAAAGAACCTATCGGCATCTGGAGAGTGAAGCGTCGGAGGCTGATGAGAAAGCTGCCGAGCAAGCGCATCCAGTCGCTCATGGAATTCACCCGCGAAAAAATAAATGCTTACCTTCGAACGCTCTTGCATGTGGACATCGATCCCGACCCAGATCGAACATTGATCACGCTGTTCCAAGGGGCAGCCTGTAATGTGAAGGATTCCCGTGTCGCCAGTTTGACGCAACTGATGCTGGACAACATTCGCCCCAGCGCCTACCCGAATGCGATGAGGGAAATATGTCCTGTTCAACTTGCCGATGAAGAAGGGCGACCTGTCTTTCACCCCGTGACCGGTCGTCTCATCGTCTTGAGCGGACCTGAGCTTGCCCAAATGGCCACGAGCCTGGATATCGGCGAAAACTATGACGCGTACCTCAGGGGAAAGTTGAGGGCACCTGACTATCAGGAAGCCTGGTGGTCTGCTTACAAAGCCAACATGAGTTTCAAGGGGTATGAAGCTACGCTCAACGGTGACCAAGTATTCAAGTCCATGGTTATCGTTCAGGGCACCAAGTCCGCAAAACTCGAGAAGGTAATTCCGCTTTGGTTGAACGCCGTCCTGTCATCATCGACTGCACAGGAGCGTGGGCAGGTCCAAGGACGAAAAGTCCATGTCCACGGTCTGTTGCTCGGTGGTACCACTGCCATGGGAAATCATCCTGGCAGGATGAGCAATTCAACCAGCATTGACGGAGTGTTGATCTTCTCAGACCAAGAGGGTGCGGATATTCAAGGACCTGTTGGCGTTTATTTTCCGGACAGTCCTGGAGAGCATGATTTTTACGAATTCCCCGACCTTGGCGACGGCATCGCACAACTCCTGAAACTTGAAATTTGGCAGGACTATTTTTCTTCTCGCATCGCGACAAACAATCCTGATGAGCTGAGGCGAACGTTGGGGCTGCAAGGGGGCCGACCCTTGATCCGCGGTTCGTTAATCGACGGAAATCTTCCCGAAGCGCTTTATGCCGCTCATATCAGATTCCTGAATGCCTATGCGAACCATCGCTCCAACAGCAACCGGGAAATACGCTATCAAACCATCGTCACGCTTACGATGGCGGCGTTGGAAGCAGTCATCGACATCGCGTCGACCTTTGCTTTTTTCCTCGGTTTTTTAAGATTGTTCCTGGTGGTGAGCAAGACCGGTCGTATTCCTCTGCATTGGGGTATTGTCAGATACCTGACTGCGGTCGGTGTTGCACGGCGCCCTGTCGGCGGCATGGTGGGGCTGTCACGAAATCGATCATTTCTTAAGGACGTGCTTTCCCGCCTGAGGTCGCCTGGAAAAACAGGCGGGCTGCTTTTGGAGCGAGCCATATATAGCCGTTTCTTCGCGAATGACGGATCGGTAATAAGAGGAGTCGTGCCGGATGCCGGAGGGTTTTATCGCGCAACCGTACAAAATGTAAGCACGGGTATCGTGACTGCTCGCCCCGTGTATGTGCGGCAGCCGGACGGGACGGTGCTACGGGTCCACGACAATACGAAGTTGAATGCAACCGAGGCCACCCTAGTCGACCCCGAGACCGGCTTGAGCATACGTTCCAGTGGCGTAATGCGAAGCACCATTGCGCGAATGCCTGATGGCGAATGGCGCGCCGTGGGATTTGGCTTGGGGGGAGGCGGCGGGAAACGCTTGAGGAGCCCATCTCCCCAACCGGGCCCTTCACACGCGGGGTCTGCCCCAATACAGTTTCCAGACCAGGAGGCGTTTCCCCAGTCAATCGAGGAAATGGCCGATTTGGTAGAGAGATCTGGCGAATGGGATAATCCGGCGATGGATCTGGTTCCTGAATTCATTCCCAATCTGCCAGGTTGGCCCCAAAACCGGGCATTGGTCATTATTGATGAGCGCCCAGAAAGGGAAGCCTCCACGATGCGGTTTGGGCCAGGAGAAGCTCCTGTCTATCTGCTGAACAGTCCCCCCAATCCACGCACGGATGTCGTCTTGAGACGCACTGGCGGCAACCATTATGATCTGCTCCAGACCAACAATGCCCCGCCAGTGAGAATACCGGCCGATGGCGATTGTTTCTTCACGGCCGTTGCCTTGGGGTTGAATACATTCGGGGATGGCAATGTCTTCTCGATGCGGGGATTGCGTGTAGCGGCTGGCAGGTATATCCGCCGGAACCGGCAGCTTTTCAGTTTCATGGAGACTCGGCAACCATTGGCTTCACTTGAGTTTCCGCTTGAAAGGTTATTGGGCAAGGAGACGCAACCGCTGGCACAAGTGGAGTCAACACTCGAGGGAATACTTGGCAAAGAGGCGCTAGAGGTCCTGAAGAAAGCTTTATCCGATAAGCCCCGGTCGGACGAGTTGTTCCTCCCGCTCAGGTCATACTTGGGAAGACCTGGCTTATCGCTTGCCCCTACCGCCAAGCAGCACCTTGTATTGAAAGAAATTGCCGACCTGATTCAGGTGCGGCCTAGTTCCGGGTTGGCGCCGTTGCGTGCCCCCTATACGCCTGAACAAATAAAATCCATTCAGTACTTGGTCTACAACGTTCTACGGGCCCGGGGCAGTGACGGGACGCTAAGCTCAATACTCAAAGACACTTTTTTTGAAGTGAATGCAGATTTAATGCACCTGCTGCTTGAGTACGGCGTTAACGTCGGAGATTTACGCAGGTTTTACCCTCGAAACCCAGGAGGTTATGTGTTCTATGACGAAAATACACATGGGGGAATGGGGGTGTTTGAGCTCTTGGAGCATATGGGTAGTGCAGAATTTGTGTATGAACATCAATTGCAGGAACTGGCAGGTAGGCTGAGAACAAATACAGGCGAAGTTGTTACAGATATTCCTAAACTCATGAATATCTATAGGTATGAAGAGCAGGTCAGACGAACGATTGGTTTGCTTCGATCTACGCTTCGTAGCAGGCCATCCCTATTGGAACGCGCCGATATTCTTCTGGGCTCTCCCGTCATTTCACGCCATCTGGGTGGGCGCCTGTCCGTGCAGGTTTTTGCAAGGTGGATAAGTCATCCAGACATCAATCTGGTCAAGCTGAATTCTATTGCTAAATATTCAACTTCGCGTCTGTATGAGCTGCTGGAAACCGGAAACATAGACATCAGTTGGACTCATCTGCTTGATCAGTTTAATGCAAGGAAAATCGTCAATAACTCTAAAGAAATAGTAAGTTTTTATAAATTTCTAAAGCCGTCGTCGGAAAAAGTGGGCATGTCAGAAATCGTCAATTTATTCAGCAATCCTGGGGAGTATCCAATGAATACCAGGATAAAAATTCTGCTCCGCTCCCTGGACTTGTTCGATAAGCTCAAGAAAAATTTTTCACCTGAGCAGGCCCAAGGAGTTTGGGCGGAATTGATAAGCCCCAACTATACCAATGCCAATATAGAGAACACCCTTTTGCAGACGAACTCGCTGAGTTCCGAGGCTGATTTCACAGAGGCGTTAGTCATGAGCCTTGTATTGGATGCGCGCCGCGCGGACCACATAGCTACTCGTCTACTTAGAGATGAGTCGATTTCGCTGCAAGTGCGGAATCAGCTGTACCTGTTCGAACTGTCAAATAATCGCACAGAGCATAATTGGTTGAGTTTCGTAATGTCCGTGTCTCGTTATAAGCAGATACCGGGCTGGGCCTGGCAGTATAAAAAGCAGAACGGTTGATGCGCTATCGCCAGCCCTTCGACGTGTTATAAGCGATACCGTACTGTTTCCGTGAGACTTGTCGTGAAGAACGTTGTGCCGCCATTGTCCTTCAACCCTGCCGGGATCGAACTGGACCGCCGCCAAGGGCTCAGCCGTCAGCTCTACCAGGCGTTACGTGCCCGTGTGCTGGACGGGCGCCTGGCGAGCGGCACGCGGCTGCCGGCCAGCCGTGATTTGGCTGCGGCTTTGTCGATCTCGCGCAACAGTGTGGTGCGGGCATACGACCAGCTCTACGCCGAGGGTTTCATTGACGGACGCATCGGCGACGGTACTTACGTGGCACAACTGTCTTCAGCCATGCTGCCGCTGAAAAACATATCCACAAAACTATCCACAGAGATTCCCACAGGGTTATCCCCAAGCTTATCCACAGATTGGCTCGATTTACCTGTGGGTTCATCCAGTAAAATCGCCCGTAGCAATGCACTGAACCGTGTCGAAGAGCATTATCTGGCGCAGCCATCCGGTGGGCCGCCGCGGGCGTTTCGGGTCGGTGTGCCGGCCTTCGATCTGTTTCCATTCGACGTCTGGGCCAAGCTGAATGCGGCTTTCTGGCGCAAACCGGATCTGGAACAACTCTGCTATGGCGATTCACAAGGGGACGCACGTCTGCGCGGGCTGATCGCAGCTTACCTGCGCAGCTCTCGGGGTTTGCACTGTACGGCTGAGCAAATTGTGATCACCAGCGGTGCGCAGCAAGGCATTAGCCTTTGTGCACAGCTATTGGTGGATCCAGGGGACATCGTCGCGGTGGAAAATCCGGGTTATCGCGCGGCAGGGCATGCGTTTTCGGTAGCGGGTGCCGATGTGAAGGGCGTTCCGGTAGATAGCGAGGGTTTGGACTGCACGGTGCTCGGTACGTTGGCGCATTGTCGGCTCGCTTACGTGACACCGTCCCATCAGTATCCAACCGGGGTTGTCATGAGCCTGGCAAGGCGACTGGAACTCCTGGCCTGGGCTGAACGCAACGATGGCTGGATCGTCGAAGACGACTATGACGGTGAATATCGTTACAGCGGCGCGCCGTTGGCGCCCTTGGCTGCGCTCGATAGCCAGGGCCGGGTGCTCTACGTCGGTACGTTCGGCAAGGTCGCCTTTCCGGCGTTGCGACTGGGGTACCTGGTGTTGCCGCCTGGCTTGGTCAATGCATTCGCCCGCCGACGCGCCGTGGACGTGCGTCACTCGGAAGTCAGTACCCAGGCAGTCATGGCGCAGTTCATGGCTGCCGGCCATTTCCAGCGGCACATCCGGCGCATGCGCAGGGCCGCCCTGGCTCGGCGAGATGCGTTGTTCGCGGGTTGGCCAAAGGCTGTGGCGGGTGTCGGCACCCTGCCCACGGTCGTCGCAGGGTTGCACGTCACAGTGCCTGTGGACACTGTCGAACGTGAACACGAGCTGATCGCTCAAGCGGCAAGCGTAGGGGTCGAGATCAATGGCCTGAGCGATTATTGGCTACCCGCCACACCTTCACCCGTGCGAGCCGGCCTGGTGCTGGGGTTTGCCGCGGTCCCGCCTGCGGCGATCGGCACCGCGTTGGCGAGCCTGGCAAAGGTCTGGGAAACATGAGGGCCTGCCGCACGGTGCCGACCGCAGGCCCGGCTATGAGCGTACTTTTGGAAAGAACACCTGCTGGGCCTGGTCCACGGCGATTTCGCTGCGGTAGTGATCAATCAATTGCCGTTGGCTGAATCCTCTCGTAGAGACTTCGATGGCTCCTGAATTGACCTGCTCCGCCGTTCTCAGGCGCGCTGAGAGAAATGCCCGATCAGACACCCAATACTGTGAATAATGAAAGTCCGCGAACCAGAGCGTTTTACCGGTTCCCTTGTCCTTGATTTCGTATCGGTCGAGGTAGCCCTTGAACGGGGTTCTGATGCGTTCTCGGTTAGTCCGCTTGCTGATTCGAATCCGGTTTCGGTCGTTGAGCCAGACAACGCCACTCATGGTGGGCGGGCTCTGTTTGATTATGCTCAGTACGGTTTCGAATTCCTCCGCGTACAGCGTCTTCGATTCCTTCTTGAGCTGTAATCGCAAGGCTTCAGCCGTGCGCTGCTCTTCCTGTGGAAGTTCTACCGTTTCGTTCGTGACGACACTTTCTGCCAGGTCCAATGCCTTTCTGATCGCCACGCCGACGGTTTCCATTCGGCTTGCATGCGCATTCATGAGCATGGCGATACCGGCAGGCGTGCGGTGGGGGTCTTGTGTATAGGTTTTGATTTGCTTCTTGAAGGCAGCCAGTCCGTCGATCAGGGCTTTACCTTTTTGAACGCTCGCTGCCAACGCTGGGATTGTCGCAGGAATAGAGGGCAGCACGTGGGGCACCCACTCACCGTTTTCCTTGTGATGAAAGGTAGCGATGATTTCATCCGAGAACGGATTTCTCACGTCGAGCCAGCCTGTTTCTTCGCGCGAGCTGGATAGGCGAGGCTCTCCGCTGACAAAGCCCCAGAAGCGCGTCCTGATGAATTTTTTCCTGGAGCGTGGACGCTGCTCATAAGGACGGCCAGACCGTCTTTGGCTGCTTCGTTCATCGAGAGCCTGTGCCAAGTTACGCAGCGCCAGTTTTTTTGAATCGCTTATCCTTCGTCGCAGTCGCGTGAGTTGCAGGGGAACACTGCTGTCTTGATATTCGCGTTGCATGTAGTCGAGGTGTTCCTGGATGGCCGCGAATTGTTCCGTCAGGCTGCCCAGTGCGTCGACTTTTTCATCCAGACGAATCGCGCTTCGCTCATCGATCGCGTCACGCAGGCTTTGGAAGGCCACTGTAGCGTTGTCGACCAAGCGGTTTATTTCTGCCCAACCTTCGGGCATCGTCGCGACGCTTTCAACGGAGAGGCAGAGGTGTCGATACATATCCAGCTGGATAAGCCGTAGATCGTCGCTGGTATAAACGGGCAGTTTTTTACGATGCTCACGGACCAACTCAAAGCCACCGAAGCCCAGTTGCTTGAGCCGGGTAAATCGAGTCTCGAGGTAATCCAGGCGCTCGATCATCTGGTCGCCGATGCTGATCATGCTATTGGCAGCGTCGATGTGTTGCTGCTCCGACGTCCTGACCAAAGACGTGATCATGCCCTGTGCCTTGGCCATGACGGGGGTAAAACGCTCTTTCAGCAGGTCGATCTCTGCGAAGGTGAAATTTATCTGCGCCCCCAGGTAGCCAATGCTGATCCGAGGGTAATCGGGTCTTGACTGGAAGACTGGCCACTCAACTAACGCCTTCAGTGCTTTTTCATAGTTTTCTCGCTGCTCTCGCAGAGTCGCCAGGTAGGTATTGGCCTGGGTTTCTCTGTCGGCGGGCGAGGCCAGCGCCATGGCTTTAGCCTCCATCGTCAGCATTCGTTCGTTCAACGGTTTCTGTTGTTCAAATGTCCTGAGTTCAGCCAGTAACTGAATGCTGCGACGTTGTGCGTTGACAACGACCTTTTGCCTGGCGCCTTTGGAACCACTGCCACGTAAACGCAGGCGGCTGTCGACGTGCCATTGGCCGTGCGCATTCCGGGTCAGGGGAGGACCGGAGCGTTCTCCCTCGATGATGTTGACTTGTTCGCCCGCTATGCTGACCTCGAACCATTTGTCGGCGATGTTCGCGTACCACTTCTCTTCTTTCTGATAGAGCCCCTTGAGTGCGCCTTCGCGCTCGGGCTGGGTAACGTCGGGAGCATTGACACTGAAGCTGCCAAGAAGCGTGGCGTCCTTCCCGGCTTTACCCATCAGGGCGCCGCTGGTATGGACATCGTCGTAGTGCTCTTGTGGCAGCTCAGTTTGGATGAGCGGCGTGAGCGCCTTGATGACCGGTTCGGGTTTGGGCCCTGGCTGGGTTTTCGCCGGGACGACTTCCGGAGCATCGGTCGGACGGCTACGTCTGCTTGTCTTGGTGCGATCTATGGCAATGTTGATGACGCCCAATGCCACGTTGAGCAACAAGTCGACGAAGGTTTCCCATTTGGCCTGGCCTTGGGTTGCCCCGTCGTTTTGCGTGAGTTGTTCCAGGTCGTTCAATATCTGCCAGAGCCAGATCGTGGTGTTCGCCGTCGTGCCAAGGTAGGGCAACGCCAGGTTGAAAATCAGCCAGCCCGCTTGCTTGAATGACTCCCAGCGGCTTTCGCTGTTGGAGACGGACTGACGGTCGGCGAGTGTGACCAGCGCGTTAGCGTTGGCCTTGAACAACAGCGACATGAAATCGTCTCCCAGGGCGTCGTCGCTGAGTGTCACGGGGCCGCTGTTGGCCAGAGACATCAGTGGATTCGCCACAAAATCAACAACGGCCCAGGGCGAGGGCATGGTGTTGGGGAAAACGTATCGGCTGTAGTTATCCCGCACCCCATCGGGCAGCCACGCCAGTACCGATTGGCGCAAGTCAGCGTTTTGCTTGATGGCGTACAGCAGGTTGCTGAACGAGGGAAACTGGAGCAGTTGCGGTTCGAGCAAGGGGCGATAAAGCAGGCAAGGTCCGGCACTCGCTGTTTGCGTGCCGATCACGAACATATTGGCAACGATGTCCTCTGATACACCCAGTTGCAGCTCGGGTACAAAGGCTAATTTGCGCAGCACGATAGGTTGTCCATCAACCTTGCGATCGGTCTCCAAAGGCTCCATCAGCGCCGCGACATAACGACAACCGCGATCATCTATATCGCCTTGCCCACGAAGCTTGCCTTCCAGCGCGATCATGGGCAGCTGGATGCGTAGCTGTGAAATGTACAAGCTCTCGCGCAGGGTCGACTCTGCCGGATCATCGAGCAATTTGTGCTTGATCAGCTCGGGATAGACGCGACCGATATCGATTTTGGTGATGAGATTTTCAACGTAGGCCACCGTCATCCAACTCGGCAACTCCGTACCGTCGATGGCGCGAATGGTTTTATTGCCCGATGGGACGGCAATCAGGTTCTGCAAGGCCAACTCGACGAGATTGAACCGCGTGGTATCCAGCTGGAAGGGCACAACGAAGGAGCCCCATACGACGGGACTTTTTATTTCGATCTCAATATTTTCAGGGACCCATGTCGAGGCGTCGGCGTGCTCGGCTTGCATCTGCGTCTTGAGTGCATTCGACGCATAGTTCTTGATAGACGCAATACCGTCCAGGTAGGTTTTACCGGCGTGGGAATTACTCAGCGCCGACAGGCTCTTCATGTACTGAGCGAACAGAACCTGGTCGGCTACCTGCGCGACTTGCAGCCACTCGGGTATCTGTTGGCGGAACCAGTCCTCGCCGGGCCCGTGGGTCAGGCCTGCGGCGGGAGGTTCGTTCTCTGCGAGGATCTGTTCTTGCTCGATATTGAGGAGGCCGAGAACCTTGACCTGTGTGGTGATGATTCCGCAGGCCTTGCTGTCAAAAACATTGCCACCGGGTTCATAAAGCCGCCATTGCAATACGTTAGGGCGCAACAAGCTGCTCAGATTGGCCAAAAGCGACTTCCCCAACGCTTCACGAGATTCGTACTTCTGGTAGCCGCTGAGCAGCGAGTGGGCAAGGATGACCTCTTTTTTATCAATTGTGCCAATCAGCACCACCAGCGAGTTATCGCTCACGTGGCTTTTCTGGTTATCGGCGATCGCGTCGATTTCGATCAGATAGGCGTGGCTGTCGTACGCATCCTTTCGGTCCTGTCGATCAGGGTGAAGGTAAAGTTGCCTGGCCATGTCGCATTCAGCCACTGTCCAGCCGTCGACCTGCTTGACGTCCCAGAGTTTGCGCAACGTCAGGGAGAGTTGGTGCCAGCGTGGACCGTAATTGCCAAACGGAATGTTCCAGTACGCCAGTTGTTGTTCCTGGCGGGCTGGCACCATCGCGGGCGCCAATTCATTTATCAATCGCCCAACCTGGTCGATACGCACCGGCAAATGCACTTCGGGCGTGGTGATGGGCAGTTGCGTCAGGAAATGCAGCCCTTCGATCAACAAAGTCGGCTGGCCCTGCCCCTGCTCCATCTGCGCGGCCAGCATATCGCTGAGCGACTCATAAAGAGTGGGGCGCGCAATGATCTCGCTGCCGACAATCTCCCAGGCCGGCTCGCCGACGACGGTTGTGTAGGGGTCGAGATCCAAGTCCGGATAAAGTTGCTTGAGTGCGTCCCGTAGGAGTACGGCGGCCACTTCCGCTGAGGTGGGGCCCGCGAGCAATTGGTTGAACAGCGCGCCCCTGAGGCTTGCTTCGGACGCAGATTCTGTATCGGTAGAGTCGGGTGCCATTTGAATGTCCTCTCTCGAAATAATGAAAAAACCGAAGCCGAACGCTTCGGTTTTTTCATGCTAGAGAGGGAGGGAGCGGGGAAGGTGGTAACTATGTATAGGTTGTCGCGCCACATTGCAGCCCGTCCGAGGCCATCGACTGCGTGATCACTGGCCGGACTTGATACGCGTCCAGGCCCGTGTGCGTGCGCGCTCGGCATCCCTGGGCAACGGTTGCAGCGTGTACAGCGAGGCCATGGCGGCTTCAGTTGGATAAAGGTTGGGGTTGGCGCGGATCGCCGGGTCGACCATTTCCGTGGCGTCCTTGTTCGGGTTCGGGTAGCCGACGAAATCGCTGACTGGCGCGATCACCTGCGGTTGCAACAGGTAATTGATGAAGGTGTAGGCATCGTCCGGGTTCTTCGCACCCTTGGGAATCGCGAGCATGTCAAACCAGATCGGTGCGCCTTCCTTGGGCAGTCGCATGTCCACCGTCACGCCATTCTTGGCTTCCTTGGCGCGGTTGGCCGCCTGGGAAAAGCTGCCGGAATAACCGACGGCCACGCAGATGTCGCCATTGGCGATGTCGGCCATGTATTTGGACGAGTGGAAATAGGTGATGTAGGGCCGGATCTTCAGCAGCAGCGCTTCGGCCTTGGCGTAGTCCGCCGGCTTCTTGCTGTTGGGGTCCAGGCCGAGGTGCTGCAAGGCCAGGGGCAGGATCTCCGACGGTGAATCGAGCAAGGCCACGCCGCACTGCTTGAGCTTGCTGATGTTCTCTTCCTTGAAGATCAGGTCCCAACTATCCACCGGCGCGTTGCCGCCCAGGGCAGCCTTGACCTTGTCCGGGTTGAAGCCGATCAGGATGGTGCCGTACATGTAGGGCACGGCGAATTTATTGCCGGGGTCGTTGGCTTCGATCAGCTTCATCAGCTTGGGATCGAGGTGGTTCCAGTTCGGCAGCTTGCTGCGATCCAGGGGCTGGAACACTCCGGCTTCGATCTGCTTGGCCAGGAACACGTTGGACGGTACCACCACGTCATAGCCGGCGTTGCCCGTCAGCAGCTTGGCCTCCAGCGCCTCGTTGGTGTCGAAGATGTCGTAGATCAGCTTGACCTGGCTGTTCTGCGCCTTGAAATCGTCCAGGGCCTTGGGCGTGATGTAGTCGAACCAGTTGTAGACGCGCAGCGTGCGCTCCTCGGCCTGGACAGCGCCGCAAAGCAGCGCGGCGCACAGGGCCGGGGCCATCAGATGCTTGAGTCTGTTCATGCTGTTGTTCCTCATTGGGCGCTTTGGAAACCTTCAAGGACGTTCACGGCATTGATGCCGATTTCTGCCACCGCGTAGCCGCCTTCCATCACGAACAGCGTCGGCTTGCCGAGGGCGGCGATGCGCTTGCCCATCGCCACGTAGTCCGGGCTGTCGAGCTTGAATTGCGAGATCGGATCGTCCTTGAATGTGTCCACGCCCAAGGACACGACGATGACGTCGGCGTCGTAGCGTTGGACTTCGCCGCAGGCTTGCTCCAGGACGGCGCTCCAGGTGTCCCAACCTGAGCCGGCCGGCAAAGGGTAGTTGAAGTTGAAACCCGCGCCGGCGCCTTCGCCGCGCTCATCTTCGTAGCCCAGGAAGAACGGAAACTCCGCCTCCGGATGGCCGTGGATCGAGGCGAACAGCACGTCGCTGCGCTCGTAGAAAATCGATTGGGTGCCGTTGCCGTGGTGGTAATCCACGTCGAGGATGGCGACCTTTTCATGGCCTTGATCGAGGAAAGCCTGGGCAGCGATGGCGGCGTTGTTGAGGTAACAATAACCGCCCATCAAATCGCTGGCGGCGTGATGTCCCGGCGGACGGCACAGCGCAAAGGCACTGCGCGCGCCACGCTGGACTTCGGCCTGGGCGGTGAGGGCGACCTGGGCAGCGCTATACGCCGCTTGCCAAGTGCCGGCGGTGATCGGCGCACCGCCGTCAAAACTGTAGTAGCCGAGTTGGCCGTGCAGGCTGGTCGGGATCACCGTGCGCAGGGTTCGGGCCGGCCAGGTGTAGGGCAGCAGGTCGCCGTCGCGGTTGAACTCGGTCCAGCGCGCCCACGCGCCTTTGAAGAAGTCCAGGTACGCCGCGCTGTGGATACGCTGGATCGGCGCCAGGCCAAAATCCTTCGGCGCCTCCACCGGCCCCAACGCCCGAGCCTTGACCCGCTCCAGCACATGGTCGGCCCGGGACGGCATCTCGAAACAGGGCATCAGTTGCCCGTCCATCAATTCGCAGCGTCCATGATGCAGGTGGTGATCGTCGGAGTAGATCGTCAGCATTCTTGTTCTCCGCAGGGCTGATTCGCTGCAACACAGTCTTGCGGCGTACAGCGTTTCGGAGAACGGCAGGAAAGGCCAAAAGGGGATCTAAATGGCCAAAAGATTTGACCGTAAATCGCCCCTTGTTGGCGCGGGTGTGCGCTGGTTCGGGGCGTAAGTCTACGGCTCCCAAAAATCCCGTGGCGAGGGGATTTATCCCCGCTGGGCTGCGCAGCAGCCCCTAACCAGCCAACCCAATCTGCCTGACCCACCGCGTCGTCTGCATTTTAGGGCCGCTTCGCGCCCCAGCGGGGATAAATCCCCTCACCACAGGTGATGCCGCGGTTATCGAGGATCGACGTTATCCAACACCCGGTTCGCCAGCAGCGAGCTCAGCTCGATCAGTTGTTGGATGCCGAGGAGGACGTGGCGGTTGGAGCCTTCCAGATCGAACGCCAGTTCGTTGACCATCGCATCGGCTGAAGCCAGGGTTTCGCTGAGGTTGGCCAGCAGGCATTCGTTGTCGAGATCTTTTACGACGGTGAATAGCTGGCCGGGCTTGATGGTTTCTTTGGGTTTTGTTGGTTTGGGCTTTAGATAAAAGTCCAATGCGCGGGTAGCGGCTTCTTCGAGTTTTTTGGCGTTTAGGCCGTCCAGGTAAGGAGAGTTGGGATCTGCTTCTGGAGGGTTTGGTGTGATCTTGAACATAGTGAAGCTCCTTTCATATGAGGAACCGTCACCGGCTGCCGCCAAGCAGTTGGGGTGACGGATTACGCAAGGTTGGCGGCCCGGAACGAAAGGAACCCGGTATCCCCGAGGGGATCCTTGCGCAACCCGTCATAACGAATGCCAATGCCAGAAGCATCGCAATAACGCTGAGGGGTATTGTTGCGCCTTTCGAAACCAGGCCGCCAAGCCTATTCGCTGGTGTCAGCGACAGGGAAACGATAGAGCCCGGGTGCAAGGCGCACAAGCCGGCGGATTCTGGCGTAGTTGTAGGCAAAGGCGCAAGGATGCGTGGCTTGGCGGAAGGGGCTGAGCAATCTGTCAGACGCGCCTTACAACTGTGGTGAGGGGATTTATCCCCGCTGGGGCGCGAAGCGGCCCCAAAACAGGACAACCTGGTGTGTCGGGCCGATAGAGTGGCTACTTTAGGGGCTGCTGCGCAGCCCAGCGGGGATAAATCCCCTCGCCACAGGGGCGGTGTTGCCCAAGCGGGAGGTGATTCACGCCCTGAACCGACTCGGTGCCACGCCGCTCCAGCGTACGAAGGCATGGCGAAAGCTCGCCGTTTCACTGAAGCCAAGCATTTCGGCAATCCGATAGATCGGCAGTTGATCCTCGCAGAGCATTTGCTTGGCCCGCTCGAAGCGCAGTTCATCGAGCAGTTCCTGATAGCTGCAACCCAGATCCTTCAAATGCCGGCGCAGGGTGCGTGCCGAGCAGTTCATTTGTTCGGCCAGGCCCTCCAGGCCCGGGGCGGCATCGAGTTGCGCGACGAGCAGTTGGCGGATGCGCCCCAGCCAGGCCTGGCGGCCGGTGAATTCGGTGTTCTGCCGGCGGCAGCGTTCGGCCATGGCGTGATGGGTGATGGGGTCGGCCAGCGGCAGGGGTTGTTCCAGCCAATGACGATCGAAGGCGAAGGCGTTGTCGACGCTGTCGAAGCGCACCGGGCAATCGAACAGGTTGGCGTAGCGCGCCTGGTAATCCGGCGCCGAATGTTCGAAGCGCGCCGCGCGCAAGGGCAGCGGGTGACCGAGTAGGTCGTTGCAGATCACCTTCAGCGAGACCATGCAGAACTCGGCGTTGAATACCGCCAGGGCCGGGTTTTCCCGATAGTCGCTGGCGCTGAGCCAGATGTGCTCGCCGTCATCGTCCAAGGCCAGTTCGAAGAGTGTTCCCAACAGCGCCGGATAGCGCAGCGCCAGGCGCAAAGCGTCACCTAAGGTGGCACTGGTGAGCAGGGCATAGCCGAGCATGCCGTAGGACGAAACGTGCATGTTGCGGCCCAGCTCCAGGCCGATATCCCGCTTGAGGGCGACGGCGTTGGCACAGACCTGCATTTCCTGGTTGGTGGTGATGCGCGTGTCGGCCCGGCTCAGATCCGCCGTGCTGATGCCGCTGCCGGCCAGCAATGCATCACGGGGCAGGCCGTCGTGCTTGAAGGCGTCGAGCACCAGGGAGACGGCGTTGAGCGTGGTGAGGTGGGAATGCAGCATGGTCCGTTTCCAGCCTGGGGAGACGGGAGATGGAGCAAGTTATATGCCGGCCCAGTTTCGCGACGCGAACGCTGGACCCTAGTGGGAGCGAGCTTGCTCGCGATGACGGTGTGTCAGTCGAAGTAGATGTCAACTGTGCCGCCGCTATCGCGAGCAAGCTCGCTCCCACAGGGTTTGGCAGGGTGTCAGATCAACTCACCACACAGATCCAACTCTACCAACCGCCGAACCTCATCCACCGGCAATCCAGCGCCAATCAACGCCTGCAACTTGCCGAACGCCGCTTCGCGGGTCATGCCGCCGCCGGACAACACACCAACGCCGCGCAAGCGGCTGCCGGCTTCGTACACGTCCAGCTCGACGCCGCCTTCGTGGCACTGAGTGACCGCGACCACCACCACGCCGCTGTCCCGCGCCCGCTCCAGGCTGGCGAGGAACGCCGGATTGTCGCTCGGCCCGGTGCCGCTGCCGTAGCACTCCAGCACCAGGCCCTGGATACCGCTGCCCAGCAGGCCGTCGAGGATTTCGGCACCGATGCCGGGGAACAGCGGCAGCGCGGCGACGTTCGCCAAGTGTTTCGGCTGGTTGTAATTCAACTGCGTTGGCAAGGCAGTGGCCTTGATGCCGCCGCCCTGGCGTTCTAGGCGCTTGAACGGATGACGACCGAAGCTGCGCACTTTCGCGCAACGGGTCGGCGCCAGCAGTTCACCATGGAAATAAAGGTGTACGCCCGGCGCCAGGCCTTGGCCGAGGGCGACCAGCGCGGCGCTGAGGTTTTCCCAGGCGTCGCTGTCAGTCACGCCGACGGGCAGCATCGAACCGGTGAAGCAGACCCGCGCGTGCAGGCCCAGTAACTGGAAGCTCATGGCGGCGGCGCTGTAGGCCAGGGTGTCGGTGCCATGCAGGATCAGCACGCTGTCGCAGCCTTGCACGTCCACGGCGTCGACCACCGCTTCGCGCAGTTGCTGCCAGTAGGCCGGGGTCATGTTGGCGCTGTCGATCAGCGGCGACATCTCCCGGAAGCGCCACTGCGGTACTACCAGCTCAGGCTGGCTGTGCAGGTAGTCGCGCATCCGCGCTTCGAAGCCGGAGGCCGGGGCCAGGCCGCTGGCGCTGGCTTGCATGCCGATGGTGCCGCCGGTGTAGAGCACCATGACGTGCTGGGCGGCAGGGTAGGTCGAGGAATTCATGGATTGTTCTCCGAGGATGAAAACGGCCGCTTGGGTTAGCCGTCACAACATGAGGCCGAGCATGACGCCGACCTCGTGCTGTGTCACGCCGGGCGCAGGGGATGCGCCCGGTTTTTTACGATCAGCCTGCCGCTCAGCGTTGCGCTGCGGCCGCGCCCGCCTGGGCGTTTTCAGGCTTGGCAACCGGTGCCGACGGGGTGGCCGGCCAGGCGTTGCGGTCCAGGTCCAGGTCCGGGAACTTGCTCGAGTCAAAGACCGGAACCTTGATACCGGCCGCACGCTGGTCGTCGTAATCGCGCAGGATGCGCATGCCGACCTTGAACAGCAGGAACAGCGCGATCAGGTTCACGAACGCCAGCAGGGTCATGGTGATGTCGGCGAACGCGAACACGGTACCCAGGTTCTCGATGGCGCCCCAGAAAATCAGCGCCAGGACCAGGGTGCGATACGCCATCAGCGCCTTGCGGTTTTCGCCGAGCATGAAGCGCAGGTTGTTCTCACCCAGATAGTAGTTGTAGAGGATCGAGGTGAACACGAACAACGACAAGGCTACGGAGATGAACACCCGGCCCCAGTCACCGACCACGGCCGCCAGGGAGTTCTGGGTCAGGGCAATGCCGTCGCCTTCGAAGCCCGGGGTGTAGAAGCCCGACAGCAGGATCAGCAACGCGGTGCAGGTGCAGATCACGAAGGTGTCCAGGAACACGCTGAACGCCTGGACCACACCTTGTGCCACCGGGTGCTCGACCGACGCGACAGCGGCGACGTTAGGCGCGCTGCCCAGGCCGGCTTCGTTGGCGAATACGCCACGCTTGACGCCCATGACGATGGCGCTGCCGATCAGGCCACCAAAAGCCTGGTCCAGGCCAAAGGCGCTCTTGACGATGGTCGCCAGCATGCCCGGTACGTGTTCGAACTGCAGCACGATCACGTAGAGGGTCACGCCGATGTACGCCAGGGTCTTGACCGGTACCAGCAGGTCGGCAACCTTGGCGATACGCTTGATCCCGCCAATGAACACCAGGCCCAGCAACACCGCCAGGCCCAGGCCGGTGTAAGTGGTGTCGAGGCCGAAGGCGTTGTTCAGGGAGTGGGTCACGGCGTGGGCTTGCAGGCCGTTGAAGGCGAAGCCGAAGGTGATCAGCAGCAGGAACGCCATGATCATGCCCAACCAGCGTTTCTGCAGGCCGTGCTGGATGTAATAGGACGGGCCGCCACGGAACTGGCCTTCGGAGTCGCAGCGCTTGTAGAGCTGGCCGAGGGAGCATTCGAAGAAGCTGCTGGACATGCCGACCAGCGCGGTCACCCACATCCAGAACACCGCACCCGGACCGCCGAGGGTCACGGCAATGCCGACACCGGCAATGTTGCCCGCGCCGACACGGCCGGCCAGGCTGAGCATCAGGGCCTGGAACGAGCTGAGCTGGTCAGTGCTGCTTTTCAGGCTGTCACGGAATACCGTGAACATGTGGAAGAAATGACGGAACTGGACGAAACGCGAGCGGATCGTGAAGTAGCCACCGAGCCCGACAATGAGCGCGATCAGCACTTTCCCTGAGAGGAAGTCGTTGATGACTTCGAGCATGAGTATTCCTCGCTGTTTTTTGTTTAAGCAATGATGGCCATTTGGAAACATCGTGTTACATCGGTCGGCGCGCGGCTCGACAGATTGGGGATGCTTCGTCCCGGTCCACTTCGCGGGTTTGTTATTAGTTCGGTTTTCGCATGTTGTTGAGGCCTCGTTGACGACGACCACTCATGCGAAGAGGGGCGGCACTATACCTATCAGTGCGACGCCCGTCTGCACAGTTGTGGTGCATGCGACGAAACGAACCCTTGTATCTCCTGGCCTTTCGGTCAGGTTCTTGCGGGAGAGAGCTGGCTCGCGATGGCGAGCGACGCGGGGTACAACGGCAGCGCGGCGCTGTTTATTGCCAGTCGGCTCGGTCCTACAGGTTCTGTCTTGCTTGCATCCTTCTGTCAAAAAAAGGGCTTGGGGAACGAGTCCCCAAGCCCTCAAAAGGTGAGAGGTGTCTAGTCCCTCGACCTGGTGAGCGGTGGTCGCGTCGATCAAGCCTTCAGTGGGACCAGACGCGGGGCAATCATGTTTTCCGGGCGCAGGATGTCGTCGAGCATGGCGTCGTCGAGCAAGCCTTCTTCGCGCACCAGCTCCAGCACGCCGCGGCCGCTTTCCAGGGCAACACGGGCAATACGGGTGGCGTTTTCATAGCCGATGTACGGGTTCAGGGCGGTGACCAGGCCGATCGAGTGTTCGACCAACTCGCGGCAACGTGCTTCGTTGGCGGTGATGCCGACGATGCAGTGCTCGCGCAGCATGTCCATGGCGCGTTGCAGCAGGCGGATCGAGTCGAAGATCTTGAAGGCGATCAGCGGCTCCATCACGTTCAGTTGCAGTTGGCCGCCTTCGGCCGCCATGGTCAGGGCCAGGTCGTTGCCGATGATCTGGAACGCTACTTGGTTGACCGCTTCCGGGATCACCGGGTTGACCTTGCCAGGCATGATCGAGCTGCCTGGCTGGCGGGCCGGCAGGTTGATTTCGTTGATGCCGGTGCGTGGGCCGCTGGACAGCAGGCGCAGGTCGTTGCAAATCTTCGACAGCTTGACCGCGGTGCGCTTGAGCATGCCGGAGAACAGCACGAAGGCGCCCATGTCGGAGGTGGCTTCGATCAGGTCGGCGGCGGGGACCAGCGGCTGGCCGCTGATGGTCGCCAGGCGCTGCACGGCCAAGGCCTGGTAGCGCGGGTCGGCGTTGATGCCGGTGCCGATGGCGGTGCCGCCCAGGTTCACTTCGGTGAGCAGCTCAGGCGCCAGGGTTTTCAGGCGTGCCAGGTCTTCGCTCAGGGTGGTGGCGAAGGCGCGGAATTCCTGGCCGAGAGTCATCGGCACGGCGTCTTGCAGTTGGGTGCGGCCCATTTTCAGGACGTGGCTGAATTCTTCGCCCTTGGCGGCGAACGCCTGGATCAGGCTGTCGAGGCTGGCCAGCAACGCGTCGTGACCCAGCAGCAGACCCAGGCGGATCGCGGTCGGATAGGCGTCGTTGGTGGACTGCGCCATGTTCACGTCGTTGTTGGGATGCAGGTACTGGTATTCGCCCTTCTGGTGACCCATGGCCTCCAGCGCGATGTTGGCGATGACTTCGTTGGCATTCATGTTGGTCGACGTGCCGGCGCCGCCCTGGATCATGTCTACCACGAATTCTTCGTGGAAATCGCCGCGGATCAATCGTGCACAGGCTTCGCTGATCGCGGCATGCTTGGCTTCGCTGAGCTGGCCAAGTTCGCGGTTGGCGTCAGCGGCGGCTTGCTTGACCATTGCCAGACCGACCACCAGCTTGGGGTAATGCGAGATCGGGACACCGGAGAGACGAAAGTTGTTGATCGCTCGCAGGGTCTGGATGCCGTAATACGCTTGCGCCGGTACTTCGAGTACGCCAAGCAGGTCTTTTTCTGTGCGGAATGATGCAGCGGAGGACATGATGGAAATCATCTCAATAAGGACCCGGTCTAGGCCGGAACGCTGTGAATCCTAGGCTTTCAGAAAAATTTGGGCCAATGCTGTTAAACACTGGGCTATGCATATTCGGCATAATGCCCGTGTGACGCCGACGACACGGCGAACGTGTGACCTGTTTTGGTGCGTCCTTCGGGAGGACGGTGATGAATCTAGAAAGCAAATGGCTCGAGGACTTCAGTGCCCTGGCCGCGACGCGCAGTTTTTCCCAGGCGGCCGAACGACGCTTTGTGACACAGCCCGCCTTCAGCCGGCGGATCCGTAGTCTGGAGGCGGCCCTCGGTCTAACGCTGGTCAATCGCTCGCGCACGCCGATCGAGCTGACCGCCGCAGGGCAACTGTTCCTGGTGACGGCGCGCACGGTGGTCGAGCAGTTGGGCGAGGTGCTGCGGCATCTGCATCATCTGGAGGGCGGGCAGGGCGAAGTCATCCAGGTGGCAGCCGCGCATTCACTGGCGCTGGGGTTCTTCCCGCGCTGGATCGCCCAGTTGCGCAACGACGGCATGAACATCGCCACGCGGCTGGTGGCGACCAACGTGGGCGATGCGGTACATGCCCTGCGCGAAGGCGGCTGCGACCTGATGCTGGCTTTCTATGATCCGGATTCGGCGATGCAGATGGACCCGGAGATTTTCCCGTCCTTGCATTTGGGCCAGACCGAAATGCTTCCGGTCTGTGCCGCCGACGCACAGGGCCGGCCATTGTTCGATCTGGAAGGCGAGGCCAGCGTGCCGCTGTTGGCCTACAGCGCCGGGGCCTTCCTCGGGCGTTCGGTCAATCAGTTGCTGCGCCAGCGCGCGCTGCGTTTTACCACGGTCTACGAGACCGCGATGGCCGACAGCCTGAAAAGCATGGCCCTGGAAGGCTTGGGCATCGCCTGGGTCCCTCACCTGAGTGTGCGCAACGAACTGGCCCGGGGCGAATTGGTGATCTGCGGCGGGGCGCAATGGCATGTCCCGCTGGAGATCCGCCTGTACCGCTGCGCCCTGGTGCGCAAGGCCAACGTGCGGTTGCTGTGGCGCAAGCTTGAGGGTGGCGTGGCGCAGGGTGTGGCCGGTTCTTGAAACCCATGCAGCCCCTTGTGGGAGCGAGCTTGCTCGCGATAGCGGTGTGTCAGCCAGTGTTGATTTGACTGACCTACCGCTATCGCGAGCAAGCTCGCTCCCACAGGGATCTGAGGCGTTTTTCTGCTGACCTGCGAGTCAATAAAACCGCCGCTTCGACGCAAATGACAGATGGTCGGCGAAAGTGCGTTTAATTTACCTTTTTCGGTATACTGCCCGGCCTTCGGTCGGTTAACCCGGCCATCATTCGTACAACAAGCCACGCCGGTTTCCCGCGTGGCTTGTTGTTTTTTGACGCGCCCGAGGGCGCCCAGAGAGAAGAGGCACGACGATGAGTGCACTGGTTGGCGTGATCATGGGCTCCAAGTCCGATTGGTCCACCCTTAGCCACACCGCCGATATGCTGGAAAAGCTCGGCATCCCTTACGAGGTGAAAGTGGTGTCCGCCCACCGTACCCCGGACCTGCTGTTCCAGTACGCCGAAGAAGCCGAGGCACGCGGCATCGAAGTGATCATCGCCGGTGCCGGCGGCGCGGCCCACTTGCCAGGCATGTGTGCGGCCAAGACCCACCTGCCAGTGCTGGGCGTGCCGGTGCAATCCTCGATGCTCTCGGGTGTCGATTCGCTGCTGTCGATCGTGCAGATGCCAGCCGGCATCCCGGTCGCGACCCTGGCCATCGGCAAGGCCGGCGCGATCAACGCGGCCTTGCTGTCGGCGAGTATCCTGGGCGCCAAGCACCCACAGTTTCATACCGTGCTGAAAAAATTCCGCGCTGAGCAGACAGACAGCGTCTTGGACAATCCAGACCCACGCATTGCCTGAGGTTGTTGACGAATGAAGATCGGTGTAATCGGTGGCGGCCAGTTGGGTCGCATGTTGGCCCTGGCGGGAACCCCGCTGGGGATGAACTTCGCTTTCCTGGACCCGGCGCCGGACGCCTGTGCCGCTGCCCTGGGTGAACACCTTCGGGCCGACTACGGCGACCAGGATCACCTGCGCCAGTTGGCCGATGAAGTCGATCTGGTGACCTTCGAATTCGAAAGCGTCCCGGCCGAAACCGTTGCCTTCCTGTCCCAGTTCGTCCCGGTCTACCCGAGCGCCGAAGCCCTGCGCATCGCCCGCGACCGCTGGTTCGAAAAGAACATGTTCAAAGACCTGGGCATCCCGACGCCGGCCTTCGCCGACATCCAATCCCAGGCTGACCTTGACGCCGCTGTCGCGGCCATCGGCCTGCCGGCCGTGCTCAAGACCCGCACCCTGGGTTACGACGGCAAGGGCCAGAAGGTCTTGCGCAACCCTGAAGACGTCGCCGGCACCTTTGCCGAGCTGGGCAGCGTCGGTTGCCTGCTGGAGGGTTTCGTACCGTTCACCGGTGAAGTCTCGCTGATCGCCGTGCGCGCCCGCGACGGTGAAATCCGCTTCTACCCGCTGGTGCACAACACCCACAAGGACGGCATTCTCAAGCTGTCCGTCGCCAGTACCGACCATCCGCTGCAAGCCCTGGCCGAAGACTACTCCAGCCGGGTGCTCAAGCAGCTCGATTACGTCGGCGTCATGGCGTTCGAGTTCTTCGAAGTGGACGGCGGCCTCAAGGCCAACGAAATCGCCCCGCGCGTCCATAACTCCGGACACTGGACCACCGAAGGCGCCGAGTGCAGCCAGTTCGAAAACCACCTGCGGGCGGTGGCCGGGCTGCCGCTGGGTTCGACCTCCAAGGTCGGTGAAAGCGCGATGCTGAACTTCATCGGCAAAGTGCCGCACACCGAGAAAGTCCTGGCGATTGCCGACTGCCACCTGCACCACTATGGCAAGGCGTTCAAAGCCGGGCGCAAGGTTGGTCACGCCAACCTGCGTTGCGCCGATCGGGACACCCTGGCCCAGCAGATCATCAAGGTCGAGACGCTGATCGCCGAACAATAGTCTGCAACACCGGTGGAACCATTCATCGGCTAACCTCTCTCATGGCTAAGTGCCAAAACCTGATCAGGTTTTGGCTTTGCGTCTAATCAGAGGGGAATGCCATGGGAATCATCGGAACCATTTTTATCGGCTTGATCGTTGGCCTGCTCGCGCGCTTCCTGAAGCCTGGCGATGACAGCATGGGCTGGATCATGACCATCCTGCTCGGTATTGGCGGTTCGTTGGCAGCCACTTATGGCGGCCAGGCCCTGGGCATCTACCAGGCCGGTCAAGGCGCGGGTTTCATCGGTGCCCTGGTGGGTGCGATCGTGCTGCTGGTGATCTACGGCCTGATCAAAAGAAACTGATTAAACTTGATGAAGCCCTCTCTGCGCGGCGCACAGAGAGGGGCTAAACTGCCCGGCGTTTCATTCCTTACTCATTGCCGAGCCCATTCATGCGCCGTCTAGTGTTGACCCTTCTTTTGTTGGGCAGTGGCCTGGCCCACGCCGCCGAGCTGCCGGAAACCGACTGGCTCGAACTGATGCCCAAGTCGGACCAGAAAGCCCTCGAGGCCATGCCCGAAATCGATCACAACTCCCCCGAAGCCAACGGCACCTTCACTGAAAAGGGTGGCTTGAAGCAAAGCAAAGGCTTGCCGGCGGTGATGTATTCGACCAAGACCGTGGCGTCGATGAACGACAAGCACATCCGCATCGGTGGCTATCCGGTCCCCCTGGAAAGCGATGCCAAGGGCCGCAGCACGCTGTTTTTCCTGGTGCCTTACCCGGGTGCCTGCATCCACGTCCCGCCACCGCCGCCTAATCAATTGGTGCTGGTGCGCTATCCCAAGGGGCTGAAGCTGGACGACATCTACACGCCGCTGTGGGTCACCGGTACGTTGAAGATCGAGAAGGTCGATAACGACCTGGCGAGCGCAGCGTATGCGCTGGAGGCGGAGAAGGTGAGGGTGGTGCAGGAGGCGGATTTGTAACCAGCTGATTGGCCTGACATAAATCCCAATGTGGGAGCGCGCTTGCTCGCGATGGCGGTGTGTCAGTCGACGCTGAGGGTGACTGTCAGTCCGCTATCGCGAGCAAGCTCGCTCCCACAATGGTTTTTGCGGTGTCAGAGCGGCTTGCTGCAGATGCTCACGCCCAGGGTATGGCTGGCGTCGGGCAACAGCGTCACCACGTCATCCATCACATTCGCCGTCTCGATGCACAACATGCGCTGCCAGCCGTCGTCGGCCATGTCGCTGAAGGCCTTGGCCCGTTCGGTCCAGGGATTCCAGATCACCGCCGAGCGTGAGCCGGTGCTGGTCAGTTGGATTCGGCGTTGCCAGTGCGGGTCAACGATGCTCAGTGTCGGCGGGGTATTGAGGTAGATGCGGTCGGTTTCGCCGGCAAAATGCAGGTCACCGGCCTGGGCGTGGGTCTTCCAATCGTCCAGGGTCTCGATGTAGCTCAAGCCATCCACCCCTTCGACCTGCACGTTGCGCACATCGCTGACAGCGAAATAGCTGTGCAACGCCTGGCTGAGGCTGACGGTTTCACTGCCACGGTTATGGCTGGTGAGGTGGATATGCAGTTGCTCGTTCATCACGATGGTCAACGTCAGGTCGACCTGATGGGGCCAACCCGACAGGCCGTTTTCAGGGTAGGGCAGGACGAATTCGATTTTCAGGCTTTCACCTTCGGCCTCGATGCCCCTCAATTCCCAATCCATCGCCCGCACCAGGCCGTGGGCCGTTGCAGGCTCGTTGCTGACGCGCATGGCCTGGACGCTGTCGGGGTTGCGGGTCAGGTTGCCGAACCACGGCCAGCACACCGGCACACCGGCGCGGATGCTCTTGCCGGCCTTGAAGGTGGCCTGGTCATTGAGCCAGATCAGCGGCGGCTGGCCGTCCACCTGATAACTGAGGATATGCGCGCCTTGCTGGGCCACCAGCAACTCGGCCTGACCGTGGCGGATGCGCCAACCGTTCAGTTCATCCAGTTTGACGGCTTCGACGTTGGGCGTAGGCATGTTGCAAATCTCGTTCAGGAACATGGACTGCAATGGACCGCAAAACGGTTGCCGCGTTTAACGGGCCCGTGGTGGAACCGAACGGGTACGACCGCTACCGTCGATGGCGACGAACACGAACACCGCTTCGGTGACCTTGCGCCATTCACTGGACAGCGGGTCGTCGCTCCACACCTCGACCATCATCTGGATCGAGCTGCGGCCGATTTCCAGCGCCTGGGTATAGAAGGACAACTGTGCGCCCACGGCCACCGGCACCAGGAACGCCATGCGATCAATCGCTACGGTCGCCACGCGCCCACCCGCCACCTTGCTGGCCATCGCGGTGCCGGCGAGGTCCATCTGGGACACCAGCCAGCCGCCGAAAATGTCGCCGAAGCCGTTGGTGTCACGGGGAAGTGCGGTGATTTGCAGGGCCAGGTCGCCTTGCGGAATTGGATCTTCTTGTTCGAGCTCTATCATGCCGGGGGTGCCTCTGACCCGTAACTCTGTCGTGTACTTCAGGTGAATAGCCGTCTTTGAAAAAAACGATTCAGCCCGAACATGCCTCGTTCGTCACGTTTTTCATAAAGGCGTGCCAAAGGGAAACTCTGCGAAACCGGCTGATTTGTACTACATCACCAACGACGTTTTCGCACAGCAACCCCTTACAGAGTGTCGCAAGGTTGCGAGTATATCGGGCGATAGACGTCGATACGACCATCGGGTTCTGATTTTGACTGTCAATTACGCGCCTCTATGTGCTTTTTCGAACAATTTGCTATCGTGCCGAACCGGCCCGGGCTCCCATCCGGTGTTGTCGGGCCGAGAACTGACTATAAGAGAAGCCCTTGCCATGACCACTGCGCCTTCGAGCACGGCGACGCCCGCACAACCCGCCCGTCCGCTGACCCGTAACGACTACAAGACCTTGTCGCTTTCTGCCCTCGGCGGCGCGCTGGAGTTCTACGATTTCATCATTTTCGTGTTCTTTGCCACCGTGGTCGGCAAACTGTTTTTCCCCGCCGAAATGCCTGAATGGCTGCGCCTGATGCAAACGTTTGGCATTTTTGCCGCCGGTTACCTGGCTCGCCCGTTGGGCGGAATCATCATGGCTCACTTCGGCGACCTGCTGGGGCGCAAGAAAATGTTCACCCTGAGCATTTTCATGATGGCCGTGCCGACGCTGATCATGGGCTTGCTGCCGACCTATGCACAGATCGGCATGTGGGCGCCGATCCTGCTGTTGCTGATGCGCGTGATCCAAGGCGCCGCGATTGGCGGCGAAGTACCGGGGGCTTGGGTATTCGTTTCCGAGCACGTTCCGGCGCGGCACATCGGCTACGCCTGCGGCACCCTGACCTGCGGCCTGACGGCGGGGATCCTGTTGGGTTCGTTGGTCGCTACCGCCATCAACAGCATTTATACGCCAGTGGAAGTGGCGGATTACGCCTGGCGGATTCCGTTCCTGCTGGGTGGTGTGTTCGGCCTGTTCTCGGTGTATCTGCGCCGCTGGTTGCACGAAACCCCGGTGTTCGCCGAGCTGCAACAGCGCAAGGCCCTGGCCGAAGAAGTGCCGCTGCGCGCCGTGCTGCGCGACCATCGTGGCGCCATCGCCATTTCGATGCTGCTGACCTGGCTGCTGTCGGCCGGCGTCATCGTGGTGATCCTGATGACGCCAACGGTGCTGCAGACCGTCTACCACTTCAGCCCGACCACGGCGTTGCAGGCCAATAGCCTGGCGATTGTGTTCCTGAGTCTTGGTTGTATCGGCGCCGGTGTATTGGCCGACCGCTTCGGAGCTGGCCGGGTGTTCGTCTTCGGCAGCGGCCTGCTGCTGATCACCTTCTGGACCTTCTACCACAGCCTGTTCGCCCACCCCGAGTGGCTGTTCCCGCTCTACGCCTTGAGTGGCTTGCTGGTGGGTACGATCGGCGCGGTGCCCTACGTCATGGTCAACGCCTTCCCGGCCGTGGTGCGCTTCAGTGGCTTGTCGTTTTCCTACAATCTGGCCTACGCAATCTTCGGTGGCTTGACCCCGATGGTGGTGACGTTGCTGTTGAAGGAGAGCCCGATGGGGCCGGCGTATTACGTGGCGATCATCTGCGGGATCGGGATGGTGATTGGTGGGTATCTCTGGAAGAAAGGGCGCTAAGCAGCGCAGAACAGCCTCTGTGGCGAGGGGATTTATCCCCGCTGGGTCGCGAAGCGGCCCCAACACTGCCAACTCAATCTATCTACCACATCGAGTTATCAGGTTTAAGGGGCTGCTGCGCAGCCCAGCGGGGATAAATCCCCTCGCCACAAGAATCATCTTGCAAAACTCAATGCTGGCCTTTCATCCAATTGTCATATTTCAGCCATAGAGTGTTCACACGGCTTACCGATACTTGGCCGACTTAACACACCCTATCTGCTAGGAGTAAGGCATGAAACTGAAGCGTTTGATGGCGGCAATGACCTTTGTCGCTGCTGGCGTTGCGACTGCCAACGCGGTTGCCGCTGTTGACCCTGCGATCCCGAGCTACACCAAGACCACTGGTGTGTCGGGCAACCTCTCCAGCGTCGGCTCCGATACCCTGGCCAACCTGATGACCTTGTGGGCCGAGAACTACAAGAAAGAATACCCGAACGTAAACATCCAGATTCAGGCCGCCGGTTCCTCCACCGCGCCACCCGCACTCACCGAAGGCACCGCCAACCTGGGCCCGATGAGCCGCAAGATGAAGGATAACGAACTGCAGGCCTTCGAACAGAAGTACGGCTACAAGCCAACCGCTATCCCGGTTGCCGTGGACGCCCTGGCCGTGTTTGTGCACAAGGACAACCCGATCCAGCACCTGACTATGGAACAGGTTGACGCGATCTTCTCGTCCACTCGCCTGTGCGGCGCCAAGGCCGACGTGAAGACCTGGGGCGACCTGGGTGTGACCGGCGACCTGGCCAACAAGCCAGTGCAACTGTTTGGTCGTAACTCGGTGTCCGGCACCTACGGCTACTTCAAGGAAGAAGCCCTGTGCAAAGGTGACTACAAGCCAAACGTCAACGAACAACCAGGCTCGGCTTCGGTCGTGCAGTCGATCAGCTCTTCGCTGAACGGCATCGGTTACTCGGGCATCGGCTACAAGACCGCCAGCGTGAAGACCGTGGCCCTGGCCAAGAAAGGCAGCACCGAGTTCATCGAAGACAGCGAAGAGAACGCCCTGAACGGCAAATACCCGCTGTCGCGCTTCCTCTACGTGTACGTCAACAAGGCCCCGAACAAGCCTCTGGCGCCGCTGGAAGCTGAGTTCGTCAAGCTGATCCTGTCCAAGCAAGGCCAGGAAGTCGTGGTCAAGGACGGCTACATCCCGGTTCCAGCCAAAGTCGCCGCCAAGGCACTGGCTGACCTGGGTCTGCAAGAAGGCGGCAACGTCGCCAAGAAGTAACACCTGAACCCGGGCCGACGCCCGGGTTTCCTGTGGGAGTGATGCCTGCTCCCACAGCCCCAATTCCTGTCCGCTGCCGCTCACCGCTGGCGGCGGATTTGTTGCGTCACTGCATTGTCATCTTTCTGTCATACAGGATCGCTAGGGTGTGCGCATGAATGATCTGGCCAACTCCACAATGACTACGACTTCCCCTCCCAAGCGCATTGACTTCAATACGCCTGAGCTGCAACGCAAGCGCCGCATCCGCGCGCTCAAGGATCGCCTGACCCGTTGGTACGTGTTGGTCGGCGGCCTCGCCGTTCTCGCGGCCATTACCCTGATTTTCTTCTTCCTGGCCTATGTGGTGCTGCCGCTGTTCAAGGGCGCGGACCTGACCGCCAAGGATTCGATCACGCCTGCCTGGATGCAAGATGCCGGCAAACCGCTGATGATCTCCATCGAAGAGCAGAACCAGGTGGCCATGCGGGTTTCCGACAAGGGCCAGGCGCTGTTTTTCGACATCACCAGTGGCGCCGAACTGCGCCGCGTCGACCTGCCGATCCCGGCCGGCGCGAGCGTGACGTCCATTGGCGAAGACCAGCCCGGCAGCCCGCTCGTGGCGATCGGCCTGTCCAACGGCCAGGCCTTGGTGTTCCGTCACACCTATAAGGTGTCCTACCCGGACGGCAAGAAAACCATCTCGCCTGCCGTCGAATATCCTTATGGCGAGACGCCGATCGCGTTGAACGAGCAGGGCGCTGCGCTGGAACATGTCAGCCTCAACGCGACTGATTCGACCTTGTTGCTGGCCGGTTCCAGCGGTGCTCAACTGCAAGTGCTGTCGCTGACCAGCGAAGAAAACATGATGACCGGTGAAGTCACCAGCGAGCAGACGCGTATCGATCTGCCGCAAATGACCGAGCCGGTGAAGAACATCTTCGTCGATCCGCGCCAGCAATGGCTGTACGTGATCAACGGGCGTGCCCAGGCCGATGTGTTCAGCCTGCGGGACAAGAGTCTCAACGGTCGCTACAAGCTGCTCGAGAACGCCGATGCCCAAGTCACCGCGGCTACCCAGCTGGTGGGCGGTATCTCGCTGATCATTGGCGACTCCAAGGGCGGCCTGGCCCAGTGGTTCATGGCCCGCGACCCGGACGGCGAGCTGCGCTTCAAACAGATCCGTACCTTCCAGATGGGCAACACGCCCATCGTTGAAATCACCGCCGAGGAGCGTCGCAAAGGTTTCGTAGCCCTCGACGCCGCCGGCAAGCTCGGCGTGTTCCACAGCACCGCCCACCGCACCTTGCTGGTGGACCAGGTGGTCGATGGCCAGGGCCTGTTCGGCATGTCCCCACGGGCCAATCGCCTGATCGTGGAGCAGGGCGGCAAGCTGCAACCGCTGACGCTGGAAAACCCGCACCCGGAAGTCTCGTGGAGCGCGCTGTGGAGCAAGGTCTGGTACGAAAACTACGACGAGCCCAAGTACGTCTGGCAATCGACGGCTGCCAACACTGACTTCGAACCCAAGCTGAGCCTTTCACCGCTGACCTTCGGCACCCTGAAAGCCGCGTTCTACGCGATGCTGCTGGCCGCGCCGCTGGCGGTTGCCGCCGCGATCTACACCGCGTACTTCATGGCACCGGGCATGCGCCGCAAGGTCAAGCCGGTCATCGAACTGATGGAAGCCATGCCGACGGTGATCCTCGGCTTCTTCGCCGGCCTGTTCCTGGCGCCCTACGTTGAAGGGCACCTGCCGGGGATCTTCAGCCTGCTGATGTTGCTGCCGATTGGCATCCTGGTCGCCGGTTTCGTCTTCAGCCGCCTGCCGGAGTCCATTCGCCTGAAGGTGCCGGACGGTTGGGAAAGCGCCTTGCTGATCCCGGTGATCCTGTTCGTGGGCTGGCTCTCGCTGTACATGAGCCCGTACATGGAAGCCTGGTTCTTCGGCGGCGACATGCGCATGTGGATCTCCCATGACCTGGGCATCACCTACGACCAGCGCAACGCCCTGGTGGTGGGCCTGGCGATGGGCTTCGCGGTGATCCCGAACATCTACTCCATTGCCGAAGACGCCGTGTTCAGCGTGCCGCGCGGCTTGACCCTGGGTTCGTTGGCCCTCGGTGCCACGCCGTGGCAGACCATGACTCGCGTGGTGATCCTCACCGCCAGCCCGGGCATCTTCTCGGCGCTGATGATCGGCATGGGCCGCGCGGTGGGCGAGACGATGATCGTGCTGATGGCCACCGGCAACACCCCGGTCATGGAAATGAACCTGTTCGAAGGCCTGCGCACCCTGGCGGCCAACGTGGCGGTGGAAATGCCTGAGTCGGAGGTCGGCGGCAGCCATTACCGCGTGCTGTTCCTGTCGGCCCTGGTGCTGTTGCTGTTCACCTTCGTCATGAACACCCTCGCCGAGCTGATCCGTCAGCGTCTGCGCAAGAAATATTCGTCGCTTTAAGAAAGGTAGAAGTCTGTGAAACAGAACTCCCTGAAAGGATGGTTCAAGAGCGGCGCCCCCGGCGTCTGGATCAGCGGCGGCGCGGTGTCCATCGCGGTCATCATGACCATTGGCCTGCTGGCGGTGATTGCCGTGCGCGGCCTGGGCCACTTCTGGCCGGCGGACCTGATCCACGCCAGCTACACCGAGCCGGGCATGCCTGCGCAATTGGTCGTCGGCGAAGTCGTGCAGAAAGAAGAAGTGCCTCGCGAGCGCCTGAAAAGCGCCGGCCTGCCGGTGCCGGACGAAGGCCCGGAGTTCATGACCCGCGAACTGGTCAAGGTCGGCAACCGTGACCTCAACGGCACCGACTTCACTTGGATCGTCGGTGACTGGCTGAAAAACCAGACCACGCCGCCCGAGCTGATGGCCATCGAGCGTCGCGAATGGGGCAATTTCTACGGCTACCTGGTCAACGTCAAGGAAGAAGGCAAGGTCGTAGCCGAAGGCGAAGCAGCCTGGCCGCAATTGCAGGCGCGTATCGAGCGCGTCAACAAGCTCGCCGACGAGCTCAAGACCCTGGAGAAGGTCGACATCGGTGCGATCAACGCCGGTCTCGAGCGCATCCGCCTGCACGGCCGCAAGCTGGAACTGGACGGCAAGCTCGACGCCGCCGCCCAGGCCGACCTGGAAAGTGAACGCGCTGAACTCAATGCCCGCTACAAGGACATCGAAGCGCGCCTGGCCGACCTGCATGCGCAGTTCAACCGCGACAGCCTGACGGCCCGTGATGCCAACGGCAAAGAAGTGGAAATCGAAATCGGCAAAGTGGTGCACGCCTACCAGCCAAACGGCATGGGCACGTTCACCAAGATGGGTTTCTATTTCAGCAAGGTCTGGGAATTCCTCAGCGACGACCCCCGTGAAGCCAACACCGAAGGTGGCATCTTCCCGGCGATTTTCGGCACGGTGATGATGACCTTGATCATGGCGATGATCGTGACGCCGTTCGGTGTGCTGGCGGCGGTCTACCTCCGTGAATATGCCCGCCAAGGCCCGATGACCCGACTGATCCGCATCGCGGTGAACAACCTCGCGGGCGTTCCGGCGATTGTCTACGGCGTGTTCGGCCTGGGCTTCTTCGTCTACGTGCTGGGCGGCTCGGTTGACCGGCTGTTCTTCCCCGAAGCCTTGCCGGCGCCGACCTTCGGTACGCCGGGCCTGCTTTGGGCGTCCCTGACCCTGGCGTTGCTGGCGGTGCCAGTGGTGATCGTCGCCACCGAGGAAGGCCTGGCGCGGATTCCTCGGACCGTACGCGAAGGCTCCCTGGCCCTTGGCGCGACCAAGGCCGAGACCCTGTGGAAAATCGTCCTGCCGATGGCGAGCCCGGCGATGATGACGGGCATGATCCTCGCCGTGGCTCGTGCCGCGGGTGAAGTGGCGCCGTTGATGCTGGTGGGCGTGGTGAAACTGGCGCCGTCGCTGCCGCTGGATGGCAACTATCCGTACCTGCACCTGGACCAGAAAATCATGCACCTGGGCTTCCACATCTACGACGTCGGCTTCCAGAGCCCGAACGTCGAGGCAGCCCGGCCGCTGGTCTACGCCACGGCGCTGCTGCTGGTGCTGGTGATCGCGACCTTGAACCTGTCGGCGGTGTGGATCCGTAACCACCTGCGCGAGAAATACAAAGCACTGGATAGTTGATGATCGACGCGGACCTTGTGGGAGCGAGCTTGCTCGCGAAGCTTCTGGCGGCCTCGATGGCCCCATCGCGAGCAAGCTCGCTCCCACACTGATCGGCGTTCACTGGAATTTCATTGGGCCGCCAGAAAAGGCGTTCCGAACCGAATTTGTTAGCACAGGGAGCCTCCCATGCAACACGAAGCACACACTCACGGCATCAACATGTCGGCCCTGGGCCGCGACAAGCAGAGCCTGGACCTGGCCCAGGAAACCGTCGCCATCGAAGTGCCCGGCCTGAACCTGTTCTACGGTCAGAAGCAGGCGCTGTACGACGTCAGCCTGAACATCCCGAAACAACGCGTCACCGCGTTCATCGGCCCGTCGGGCTGCGGCAAGTCGACTTTGCTGCGCACCTTCAACCGCATGAACGACCTGGTGGACGGCTGCCGCGTCGAAGGTGAAATCAACCTCTACGGCAACAACATCTACCGCAAGGGCGAAGACGTCGCCGAGCTGCGTCGCCGCGTGGGCATGGTGTTCCAGAAGCCCAACCCGTTCCCGAAGACCATCTACGAAAACGTGGTCTACGGCCTGCGCATCCAGGGTATCAACAAGAAGCGCATCCTCGATGAAGCCGTGGAATGGGCCCTCAAGGGCGCGGCGCTGTGGGACGAGGTCAAGGATCGTCTGCACGACTCGGCGCTGGGCTTGTCCGGCGGCCAGCAGCAACGCCTGGTCATCGCCCGCACCATCGCCGTGGAGCCGGAAGTCCTGTTGCTCGACGAACCCTGCTCGGCCCTCGACCCGATCTCGACGCTGAAGGTTGAAGAACTGATCTACGAGCTCAAGTCCAAGTTCACCATCGTCATCGTGACCCACAACATGCAGCAGGCGGCGCGGGTGTCCGACTACACCGCGTTCATGTACATGGGCAAACTGGTGGAGTTCGGCGACACCGATACCCTGTTCACCAATCCGGCAATGAAGCAGACCGAAGACTACATCACCGGTCGTTACGGCTAGGAAGCCGTTGTTGCTCATTGTGAATCTACGCTGCGGTCCGCCGCACCTTACCGGACGCTCCAAGGACGCCAAAGATGATTAGTAAAGAAGGCCTTACCCACCACATTTCCGCACAGTTCAACGCCGAGCTGGAAGAAGTGCGCAGTCACTTGCTGGCCATGGGCGGGCTGGTGGAAAAGCAGGTCAACGACGCGGTAACCGCGCTGATCGAGGCCGACTCCGGCCTGGCCCAGCAAGTGCGCGAGATCGACGACCAGATCAACCAGATGGAACGCAACATCGACGAAGAGTGCCTGCGCATCCTGGCCCGTCGCCAGCCGGCCGCTTCCGACCTGCGCCTGATCATCAGCATCTCCAAGTCGGTGATCGACCTGGAGCGGATCGGCGACGAAGCCACCAAGATCGCCCGTCGCGCCATCCAATTGTGCGAAGAAGGCGAAGCGCCGCGCGGTTACGTCGAGGTTCGCCACATTGGTGACCAGGTGCGCAACATGGTTCGTGACGCACTGGACGCCTTTGCCCGTTTCGACGCCGACCTGGCGCTGTCGGTGGCCCAGTACGACAAGATCATCGACCGGGAGTACAAGACTGCCCTGCGTGAGCTGGCGACCTACATGATGGAAGATCCACGCTCCATCTCGCGGGTGTTGAGCATTATCTGGGTGCTGCGTTCCCTGGAGCGCATCGGCGATCATGCACGCAACATCTCGGAACTGGTGATCTACTTGGTGCGTGGTACCGACGTGCGGCACATGGGCCTCAAGCGGATGAAGGAAGAAGTGGAGGGCACCCCGTCCGAAACCGCTAATGTTCCCGGTGAAACTGACGATAAGTAAGATTGCCAAGAAAAGCGCCCGGCCTTCTGGTCGGGCTTTTTTTTGCGGTTTTTTTAATCGAAAGCAGCACCCCGTGAACGAAAAGTCCCGGCGTGACTGAAGGTTTTTGGCAATGTGCCATCAGTAAAGCGGTATGCTTGCCGGGATTTTTTAGAGGTGTATCTGGATGAGTAAGGTCAGTGTGTTGGTCGTGGACGATGCTTCGTTCATTCGTGACTTGGTGAAGAAGTGCCTGCGCAACTACTTCCCAGGCATCCGCATCGAAGACGCGGTGAACGGCAAGAAAGCCCAGGCCCTGCTGGCCCGTGAAGCGTTCGACCTGGTGCTGTGCGACTGGGAAATGCCAGAGATGTCGGGCCTGGAACTGTTGACCTGGTGTCGCCAGCAGGACAACCTCAAGGGCATGCCGTTCGTCATGGTCACCAGCCGTGGTGACAAGGAAAACGTGGTCCAGGCGATCCAGGCCGGCGTTTCCGGCTACGTCAGCAAACCGTTCACCAACGAACAATTGCTGACCAAGGTCAAGCAGGCCCTGAACAAGGTCGGCAAGCTCGACACGCTGATGAACAGCGCCCCGACCAAGATGAACTCGGCATTTGGCAACGATTCGCTCAGTGCCCTGACCGGCGGCAAGGCCGCTCCGGCCGCCGCCGCAGCGCCAGCCGCGAACCCGTTTGCCAAGCCCGCCGCCCCAGCCGCCGCGCCTGCACCGGCTGCCGCCCGTGGTCTGCTCAACAGCCCGCCCGTCAAGGCACCCGCCGCCTCCGCGCCGACCAGCAATCGCGGGCAAGGCCAATTGCGCCTGTCCAGCGGCACCCAGCAATGCGTGATCAAGGCCCTGAGCCTCAAGGAAGCGCTGCTGGTGGTCAAGCGCACCGACACCCTGCCACAAGTACTGGAAAGCTCGGTGCTGGACATGGAGCAGGGTGACAACGCCGAGACCGCTCGTCTGAACGGCTACCTGCACGCCATCGTCGCCCACGAGCAGACGCCGGACAGCGAATGGCTGCAACTGACCTTCCGCTTCGTCGACAAGGATCCGCAGAAACTCGACTACATCTCGCGCCTGATCGCCCGCGGCACCGCGCAGAAACACTTCGTACCGGGTGCCTGATTCGGCGGCGCCCTTGAGTCCGCTATCGCGAGCAAGCTCGCTCCCACAGTTGATCCAGTGAGCGCTGAAGATCCTTGTGGGGGCGCGCTTGCTCCGGGCGGCGATCCGACGATGGGGCCATCAGCTCCAACACCGACCGCTGATCCAATTTTGAAACATCTGCCGACTACGCTGGTCCATCCCAGCTGCTAGGCTGCTTTGCAGGCCTTCATTTCGACAGAATTCTTGCCCATGCTCGTGCCGTTGCTGTTCGCCTGTGGTCTCGTCCTGGCCGCCACCCCGGCCCTGGCCATGACCATCTACAAATCCACCGATGCCAATGGTGTGGTCTCCTATAGCGACCGCCCCAGCAAGGGTTCGCAGGTGTTCGTGTTCCGTGATCGCATGGTCGAGCGCCTCGAGCGCCAGGTGTTCCTCGACATCCAGAAACAGAAGGGCGCGGACGCGGTGTACGTGCGCAACGACCTGTACGCCCCTGTGGAGATCGAGCTGAGTTTTGCCGGGCTGCGTAACGTGAGCGGGGCGCCGAGCCGGCCGATTCGTCGGGTGCTGCCGGCGCGCAGCAACCTGCGCCTGGCGCTGCTGACGGCGACGCGACCGGGAAGGCCGCTGGCGTATACCCCAAGGTTCGAATACTCCCTGGGCGACCCGGCAGGCGCCGCGCAGGCCTATCAATATCCGTTGCCGTGGCGTGGCGGGCCGTTTCGGCTGAGCCAGGGCGCCAACGGTCAATACAGCCACTACGGTCCGAAGAACCGCTACGCCATGGACATCGCCATGCCCGAAGGCACGCCGATCATCGCGGCGCGGGGTGGCGTGGTGGTCAAGACCGAGAACGAGCAGACCGGGCGTGGCACCGATCCCTCCGGCAACTTCGTGCGCGTGCTGCACGATGACGGGACCATGGGCGTCTATCTGCACCTGCAGAAGGGCTCGGTGAGCGTCAGGGAAGGGCAACGGGTCATGGTGGGCACGCCGTTGGCGCTGTCGGGCAACACCGGCAACAGCTCCGGCCCGCACCTGCACTTCGTGGTGCAGCGCAACACCGGGCTGGGTTTGGTGTCGATTCCCTACCAGTTCAACCAACCGGTGGGCGAGTTGCCCAACTTTGCGTTGGGCAAGCAGTAGCACTGGATATTCGAGGGGCTTTTTGTGGCGAGGGGATTTATCCCCGCTGGGCTGCGAAGCGGCCCCAAAATCTGCCACCTCGGTGTGTCGGGAGGATTGTGCTCGATCTTATTGGGGTCGCTTCGCGACCCAGCGGGGATAAATCCCCTCGCCACAGGAGAGTGTCGCCGGAAAGCAGGTCGACCCTCAATCGAGCATCAACACCTTCGCCAGGATGATCTTCGGCCCTTTCATCTTCTTGATGATGATCCGCAGGCCTTCGACTTCCAGCACTTCTTCCTCTTCCGGCACCCGCTTGAGGGTTTCATAGACCAACCCGGCCAGGGTTTCCGCCTCGATGTGATCCAGGTCGATCCCCAGCAGGCGCTCGACCTTGAACAGCGGCGTATCACCGCGTACCAGCAGCTTGCCCGGCTGGTAGGCCAGGATGCCGCGTTCGGCCTTGCGGTGTTCGTCCTGGATATCGCCCACCAGCACTTCCAGCACGTCTTCCATGGTCAGGTAGCCGATGATGTTGCCGTCGGCTTCCTCGACCACAGCGAAGTGCGAGCCGCCCTTGCGGAACTGCTCCAGCAATTGCGACAACGGCATGTGCCGCGACACCCGTTCCAGCGGCCGGGTCAGTTCAGCCAGGTTGAACGATTCGGGAATGTGATCCAGGGCGGCCAGTTCCAGCAGCAGGTCCTTGATGTGCAGCAGGCCGACGAACTCCTGTCGCTCGCTGTCGTACACCGGGTAACGGCTGAACTTGTGGCGGCGGAACATCGCCAGGATTTCCTTGAGCGGCGCGTTGAACTCCAGCGTCACCAGGTCTTCCCGGGAGTTGGCCCAGTCCACCACTTCCAACTCGCCCATCTCCACCGCGGAGGCCAGCACGCGCATGCCTTGGTCGCTAGGGTCCTGGCCACGGCTGGAGTGCAGGATCAGCTTCAGTTCCTCGCGGCTGTAGTGGTGTTCATGATGCGGGCCGGGCTCGCCTTGGCCGGCAATACGCAAGATGGCGTTGGCGCTGGCGTTGAGCAGGTAGATCGCCGGGTACATCGCCCAGTAGAACAGGTACAGCGGCACGGCGGTCCACAGCGACAGCAGCTCGGGTTTGCGGATGGCCCAGGACTTGGGCGCCAGCTCACCGACCACGATGTGCAGGTACGAAATGATGAAGAACGCGGTGAAGAACGACACGCCCTTGATCACTTCCGGCGACTGGACGCCGACCGCGCCGAGCAACGGTTCGAGGATGTGGGCGAACGCCGGCTCACCGACCCAGCCCAGGCCCAGGGAAGCCAGGGTGATACCCAGTTGGCAGGCTGACAGGTAGGCGTCGAGCTGGCTGTGGACGGTGCGCAGGATATGTCCGCGCCAGCCGTTCTGCTCGGCGATGGCCTCGACCCGGGTCGAGCGCAGCTTGACCATGGCGAATTCCGCTGCAACGAAAAAACCGTTGAGCAGGACCAGGATCAGAGCAAAGAGAATCATGCCGAATTCGGCGAAGAGTGTAACGAGGGACAAGCCAGGGGAAGGGTCCATGATGGGGTTTTGCGGGTTCCGTATGTTCGTAGGGTTGGAAATCGGCGCCTGAAAAGGCAGGCACAAGTCAGCCAATGTAGCGGCTGACCGGTCGATTGCCTAGAGGGGACGGCCGGTCGGCATCACTCGTCGCGGCTTGAGCGTCGTCCGTGAACCACCTGGGCCGGGGCGAAATGGCAGATAAACGTACTGCCGTGGCCGGGCACGCTGCTGATTTCCATGCGCCCGCGATGGCGTAGCAGAACGTGCTTGACGATGGCCAATCCCAAGCCGGTTCCGCCGGTGTTGGAGTTGCGGCTGGAGTCGACCCGGTAGAACCGTTCGGTCAAGCGCGGCAAATGCTTGCTGTCGATGCCGATGCCGGAATCGCGCACGCTCAGGTGCGCGCCTTGCTCATCGCCCCACCAGCGAACATGGATCCGCCCTTGCTCCGGCGTGTACTTGACCGCGTTGAACACCAAATTGGAAAACGCGCTGCGCAGTTCCGCCTCGCTGCCCTTGAGTTGCACGGCAGGGTCGGCTTCAAGCGTGATCGCCTGCTGCTTGGGGCCGGACAGCTCCTGCGCATCTTCGGCGATGGTCTGCAGCAGCTCCTCGATGGGCACCGGCTGGTTGTCCGATGGGTAATCGGTGGCTTCCAGCTTGGCCAGCAACAGCAGGTCGTTGAGCAGGGTCTGCATGCGTCCGCTCTGCTGATGCATCTGCTGCAAGGCCCGGCTCCAACGGGGATTCACCTCCTCGACGTTGTCGAGCAGGGTTTCCAGATAGCCGCAGATCACCGTCAACGGCGTGCGCAGTTCATGGGAAACGTTGGCGATGAAATCCTTGCGCATCTGTTCCAACTGATGGATGCGCGTCACGTCGCGCACCAGCATCAAGTGTTCATTGTTGCCGTAGCGCGTGATGTAGAGCTGGATGCGCAGCCGATCGTTGGTCGGCGAGGGGATTTCCAGGGGCTCGGCGTAATTGTCCTGCTCGAAATATTCCTTGAAGCGCGGGTGGCGCACCAGGTTGGTCACCGGTTGGCCGCTGTCCTGGGGCGTCTTGAGGCCCAGCAGGGTTTCGGCGGCGCGGTTCCACCATTCCAGGTTGCCTTCGCTGTCGAGCATGATCACCGCGTCTTTCAGCGCGGCGGTGGACTCCTGGACGCGGTCGATCACCGCTTGCAGGCGGCCCCGGACGCGCTGGTCGCGCCGTTGCAGGTGATAGATGCTGTCGAACACCTCGCCCCACAGGCCATAGCCGTCGGGCGGGGCTTCGTCGGGTTGGTGCAGGCGCAGCCACTCGTGCAGGCGCAGCAACTGCTTGAGGGTCCAGGCCAGGTAGAGCCCCAGGCCCGCGGCCAGGCTCCAGCCGTAATACCCGGTGATCAGGCCGATCAACAGGCAACCGGTAACCAGCAACAACATGTGGCGAATCAGGGTGCCATGCCAGTTTTGATTCACGTGACGCGCGTCCTTGTCAGCTTGTCGGGCGGTAAGGGCTCGGATCAGGCCTTTGTCGAAAAACGATAACCGGTGCCGCGCACGGTTTGTACCAGATTCTCGTAGGCATCGCCGAGGGCTTTGCGCAGGCGGCGGATGTGTACGTCCACGGTGCGCTCCTCGACATACACATTGCCGCCCCAGACCTGGTCCAGCAGTTGCCCACGGGTGTAGGCGCGCTCCTGGTGGGTCATGAAAAACTGCAGCAGGCGGTATTCGGTCGGGCCCATCTCGGCAGGCTTGCCGTCGATGGTCACGCGGTGGCTGATCGGGTCGAGCAGCAGGCCGCCGACTTCGATGGGCGCTTCGCCATCGGTCGGCCCGGCGCGACGCAGCACGGCCTTCAGGCGCGCCACCAGTTCTCGTGGGGAAAACGGCTTGGTGATGTAGTCGTCGGCGCCGACTTCCAGGCCCTGGATCTTGTTGTCCTCTTCGCCCTTGGCGGTGAGCATGATGATCGGGATATCACCGGTCAGCTCATCGCGCTTGAGGCGCCGCGCCAGCTCGATGCCGGACGTGCCGGGCAGCATCCAGTCCAGCAGGATCAGGTCGGGCTTGCGGTCGACGATGATGGCGTGGGCCTGTTGGGAGTTCTCTGCTTCCATGCAGTCATAGCCGGCCATCTCCAACGCAACGGCGATCATCTCGCGGATGGGCGCCTCGTCGTCGACGATCAGAATGCTCCTGCCAACCATGGGGTAATCCTCTTGTCATTTAACTGTCTTGCGCCGCATTAGATAACGGAATTATTGCAGTCGTGTGACAGAAATTTCTGCGCAAGGCGGCAAAGGGGATCCTGGACTACGCTTTTCAGTCCGAATCCTGACAACTACAAAGGAAGGTTTCCTATGACGCGCATGACTGTTTCTTTGAAAACCCTGCTGATATCTGCTGCCCTGGCCCTGCCTGGATTTGCGATGGCTGCCGATCCTGCGATGGAGAAGGACGGCATGTTCACCGACCACAAGGGCATGACCCTTTACACCTTCGCCAAGGACTCCGCCGGCAAGTCGATGTGCAACGACAAGTGTGCGGCTAATTGGCCACCGTTGATGGCCAAGGCAGGTGCTAAATCCATGGGTGACTGGACCGTGATCAAGCGCGATGACGGCTCGATGCAGTGGGCCTATGAGGGCATGCCGCTGTACACCTTCGTGATGGACAAGAAGGCCGGAGACATGACCGGCGACGGCAAGATGGACGGTGCCTGGAAAGTTGCCAAGCCCGACTGACAGTTTTTCGCCAAAGTAGCGACAGATCATCTGTGGCGAGGGGATTTATCCCCGCTGGGTCGCGAAGCGGCCCCGGATCTGTCGCCTTGGTGTGTCAGGCGAAACTCATTGACTGTTTTGGGGTCGCTACGCAACCCAGCGGGGATAAATCCCCTCGCCACGGGGCCGCGTGGGGACTCAGCGCAATCCGTAATCCAACACAATCCCCACAAAAATCGCCAAGCCGGCCCAGTGGTTGTGCAGGAACGCCTTGAAGCAACGCATCCGGTCCTTGCCTCGGGTGTACCAGAACTCCCAGGCGAAGCATCCGGCAGCGGCCACCAGCCCCAGGTGGAACCAGCCGCCGAGCTTGAACTGAGCGCCAGCCAACAGCAGGCAAGCCAAGGCCAGGCCCTGCAACGTCAGGATGATCACCCGGTCGGCATCGCCGAACAGGATCGCCGTGGATTTCACGCCAATCTTCAGGTCATCGTCCCGGTCGGTCATCGCGTAGTAGGTGTCATAGCCCACCGTCCACAGCAGGTTGGCGATGTACAGCAGCCACGCAGCCGCCGGCAAATGACCGGTTTCGGCGGTAAACGCCATCGGCATGCCCCAGGAAAACGCCGCGCCCAGTACCACTTGCGGGTAATACGTGTAGCGCTTCATGAACGGGTAACTGAACGCCAGCGCCAGGCCGCCGAGGGACAGCAGGATCGTTGGCGCGTTGGTGCACAGCACCAGCAGGAAACTTACGCTCATCAACACCGCGAAGAACACCAGCGCCTCTTTCGAGCTGATCTTGCCACTGACCAAGGGGCGTTGCTCGGTGCGTTTGACATGACCGTCGACCTTGCGGTCGGCCCAGTCGTTGATCACGCAACCGCCGGCTCGGGTCAGCACCACGCCGAGCACGAAGATCACGATGTTGGTCACGGATGGCGAACCTTCCCCGGCAATCCACAGCGCCCATAACGTCGGCCACAGCAGTAGATAAATACCGATGGGCTTGTCCATGCGCGTCAGTTGCACGAAGTCCCAGGCCCGAGGATTGAGGCGGTTCAAGGATTTGAGCAGTTGCGTGTACATCAGCAATTCTCCGAATAGGCGCGGGCGACCGTCCACAGGCGTGGCAGGAACACCTCTGCCACCAGCACGCTCAATGCGCCTCGATCGAAACGCGAACGACGACCCCACAGCGCGCTGGCGCGAACCTGCGGCGGCAGCCATTCGCTCGGGTAGTGGCAGACCTCGATCGCCCGGCGCTGGAACGCCTGGTCACAAAACAGCAGCTCGCCCAGGGAGCGGCTGCCCAGTTCGTCCATGTGCAAGCCGTCGCCCTGCAACGCGCTGCGCGCTGCCACACTACGGGCGAATACCCAAGGCTCGCCGTGGCCGCGCAAGTACACTTCGCGCACCCAACCCTCGCTGCCCTCGGCCAGGTCCAGCGCGGCACACTCATCGGCGCGCAACGGCTGCCAGCCTTCGAACAGCGGCGTCACGCTGAAGTGATCGTTCGACAGGCCTGTCAGGCGCCGGGTCAGGGAACCTTCGTCAAACAGCCAGTCCATGACACACGCATCCGGGCGGGGCGACAGCAGGTGTTGGGGCAGCCATTGAAGTGTAGGAAATATCGAATTTGTCGGCGGCACAGGGGTCTTGAATGGCAGCAAATGAGGTCGCGAGCTTACCATGCCGGTCGGCGATTTTGGCCGAGCCAACCCGCCGTCACGCCGATGCCGCTTGCATCTGTCGCGACCGATCAGTACAAAACGGCCCTGAGCCGGAAAATACCGGCCAAGCCTGACATCTCGAGGAAGTAGTGGAATGAAGAAGTGGCAATGTATCGTCTGTGGCCTGATCTACAACGAAGCTGATGGCTGGCCGGACGATGGCATCGCGCCCGGCACCCGTTGGGAAGATGTACCCGAAGACTGGCTGTGCCCGGACTGCGGCGTCGGCAAGATGGATTTCGAAATGATCGAAATCAACTGATCGTTTCATAAACGGAGAGCAACATGAGCGCACCTGTCGTTATCGTCGGTACGGGCCTGGCCGGCTACAACCTGGCCCGGGAATTTCGCAAGCTCGACAGCGAAACCCCGTTGCTGCTGATTACCGCGGACGATGGCCGTTCCTACTCCAAGCCGATGCTCTCCACGGGCTTTGGCAAGAACAAGGACGCCGATGGCCTGAGCATGGCCGAACCCGGCGCGATGGCCGAGCAACTGAACGCCGAGGTGCGCACCCACACGCGCATCAGCGGCATCGACCCGGGCCACAAGCGCCTGTGGATCGGCGAAGAGGCGGTGAGCTATCGCGACCTGATCCTGGCCTGGGGCGCTGAAACCGTGCGCGTGCCGGTGCAGGGCGACGGGGCGGACCTGATCTTCCCCATCAATGACCTCGAAGACTACGCGCGCTTTCGTGCCGCCGCCGCGGGCAAGCGCCGGGTGCTGCTGCTCGGCGCCGGCCTGATCGGCTGCGAATTTGCCAACGACCTGATCCTCGGCGGCTACGAAGTCCAATTGGTGGCCCCGTGCGAGCAGGTCATGCCGACGCTGCTGCACCCGGCTGCCGCCGCCGCGGTACAGGCCGGGCTGGAAAGCCTCGGCGCACGTTTCCACCTGGGGCCGGTGCTCAATCGCCTGCAACGGGTGGCCGACGGCTTGGAAGCGCAACTGTCGGACGGCCAAGTGATTGCCTGCGACCTGGTGGTCTCGGCCATCGGCCTGCGCCCGCGCATTGACCTGGCCGCCGCGGCTGGCCTGGTGGTCAATCGCGGCGTGGTAGTCGACCGCCACCTGAAGACTTCCCACGCCAATATCCATGCGCTGGGCGATTGTGCCGAAGTCGATGGCTTGAACCTGCTCTACGTCATGCCGCTGATGAGCTGCGCCCGCGCCCTGGCCCAAACCCTGGCCGGCAACCCGACCGCCGTCAGCTACGGCGCCATGCCGATCACCGTCAAGACGCCGGTGTGCCCACTGGTGGTTTCGCCACCGCCGCGAGGCAGCGAAGGTGTATGGACCGTCGAAGGGCAGGGCGCCGACATCAAGGCCCTGTGCCGCGATGCCCAAGGCAACCTGCTGGGCTATGCCCTGACCGGCGCCGCGGTGATGGAGAAACTGGCGCTGAACAAGCAGCTTCCAGCGCTGCTGGCGTAAATGGCGGTCGTTCTGTCGTAAATACCCTGCTTTTGACCCCACAAACACCCGCCGGCCACTGGCGCCGGTTGCGGCCCCGTGCCATCCTCACTCCCGTCTGCCGCAGAGTAGAGCCTGCGGCGCCTTAGGGGTTGTTCCGAAGAGAACAGCACGGACATAACAACAAAAAAACCGTCAAAGGGGCTTCATTCATGCGTAAACCAGAACTCGCCGCCGCCATCGCGGAAAAAGCAGACCTCACCAAAGAACAAGCCAACCGCGTCCTCAACGCCGTCCTCGAAGAAATCACCGGCGCCCTGCACCGCAAGGACAGTGTCACCCTGGTCGGCTTCGGCACCTTCCTGCAACGCCACCGCGGCGCCCGCACCGGCAAGAACCCACAGACCGGCGAGCCGGTGAAGATCAAGGCCAGCAACACCGTTGCATTCAAACCGGGCAAATCCTTGAAGGACAGCGTCAACCCGTAATTGCAGCGAGTACCTCGGTCGAGGGAAGGAAGCGGCAACAAAAAAGGCATACCGAGGGTGATCGGCATGCCTTTTTTTGTGGCTGTTAGATAGCAACCATCTGTTAATCCAGCACAGTGGGTTGCGGTGTGGCGGCTAGCGGGGATCGACGTTATCCAGCGCCCGATTCGCCAGCAACGAACCCAGCTCGATCAATTGCTGGATCCCGAGGAGGACGTGGCGGTTGGAGCCCTCCATATCGAAAGCCAGTTCATTGACCATCGCATCGGCTGAGGCCAGGGTTTCGCTGAGGTTGGCCAGCAGGCATTCGTTGTCGAGGTCTTTCACGACGGTGAATAGCTGGCCGGGCTTGATGGTTTCTTTAGGTCTTGTTGGTTTGGGCTTTAGATAAAAGTCCAATGCGCGGGTAGCGGCTTCTTCGAGTTGCTTGGCGTTCAGGCCGTCCAGATAAGGAGAGTTGGGGTCTGCTTCTGGAGGGTTTGGCGTTATCTTGAACATCGTTGCGTTACCTTTGATTAGGCTGCAACCATCTCGCTACTAAACGAATGGAGGCAGCTGTGCGCAAGTTAGTAGACCGGTAAAGGCAACGGAACCCGGCGCGCCCGAGGGCGCCTCGCGCACAGCCACCATCGAGTGCAGGCAATGCCTGACTGATGAGACTCATGCAGCCGTTGCTATTACCGAGCTACTAAACCCGACCACTGATGGGCAGTGGCAGGCAAACGATAGAGCCCGGGGGCAAGGCGCACAAGCCGGCGGATTCTGGCGTAGTTGTAGGCAAAGGCGCAAGGATGTGTGGCTTGGTGGAAGGCTAAGGGGCAGCGAATAAACACCCCCGCCGAATTCACCCAAAAACCCGTGGCGAGGGAGCTTGCTCCCGCTCGGCCGGGCTGGCGCTCCAGCGCGCAGCGACCGCAATCGGTTGACGCGATATTTCTGTAGGACCGCGTCGGGCCTTTCAGGGCGACTGCCGAGTTCTTCTACCCCTCGACTAGGGCATGCTCATCAGCGCCATTCTCAGGCGCTTGATCAGTTTCGGCGACTTGAGGCAATCGGCCGGGCGTTTGTCGCCCAGGGCGGGCACGGACCGTTCCAGCCACTGTAGCGCTCTCTCGCGTCCCATTTTCCCGCAGAGCACGACGGCCATGTCCAGGTTGTCATCCATGGCCTTGGCCAGTTCCCGGGCGTCATCGTTGAGGTAATCCTCTTCGTACACTTGCACGAAATTCTGCCAATCGGCATCACCGACGTATTCGTCTTCCAAGCCCATTCTAAAAACCTTCGAAAGAGATCAAGTTGCTGCCGGTCGGGTTTCGGGCCGACGGCGCCAGGATCCCATCATAGCCGTTGGCCTTGGCCCAGGCGCCGATCTGATGGGTCTGGGTGTATTTGTTGCCGGTGATGCTTTTGAGGGATACACCCAGTTGCTTGCGCACATCGGCCCGGGTCAGGTCCAGGACGTTATTGAGTTGCACTTTTTTGCTCACTAGCACCCGCGTGGACAGGTCGACGCCCCCGTGGGCGGGAAAAGAGCATTGCCAATGCCCTCGCATATATTGCTCAACCCCTTGTCAGCCCCGGTCTTGCTCATGGCGAGGCCGACCACGGCGCCCACCACCGCGCCGAGCAGGAAGCAACCCAAGCCGCCGGTTGCAACAGTAATACCCGTGGCCGCCACCACGGCAGCCGTCGCCACCGCGGTGATCGCTATGTTCGCGGCCACTTCCAGGACGCCGCCGAGGATATAGGCCATCATCGAGGTGTGGTTCAGCGCGTCGCCTAGCCGGGCGGCCCAGAGTGCATCAGACATGCAATGTGCTCATCAAGCCGGGACGTCGAATACCAGCGAGCCCTTGATCGTCGCCCAATGCGCCGCTTCGGCATCGCCCAGTTTCTCGGCTTTGACGTAACTCAGGGCAAGCATCTTGCGCGTGCCCGGCAATACCAGCGCCAGTTGATACTGGAAGACTTTTTCGTTGCCCTTGTTGAACTGGCTGCGCAATTCAATGGCTTCGACTTCCTGGTTGGCGCCCACGCGCAGGGTGGCGCCCGGTTGGCAGCGCAAGTCCTGGACTTGTTTTTCCAGGCGCTTGAGCTGGTCGTCGAGGTTGCTTTGCAGGGTTTCGCCCTCGGCCAGCAGGCTGCGGCTGACGATCAGGGAGGTGCCCAGCTCGGGAAACTTGAGGATGTTGATCGAGGCGTCGAGCAACTCGCTGGGCGGCAGTTGAAGTTGGAATTCGTTGAGGCGGTAAGTCATGGCGCATAAATCTCGAAATTAGCCCTTGGGGAACGCGGCGCTGATGTTGGCGTCGATACTGCCCTTGACGCCTTGGCCGTCCGGCGTGGCACCGGGGCCGCCGCCATTGTTCAGGTGCAGCACGCCGCCGGTGTTGAACTCGGCGTCGCCGCTGGCATAGAAGCTGATCTGCACGCCGGTCAGGTTGATCTGGCCGCTGGCGTTGAGCTCCAGAATGCTTTCACCGCACACCAGGCGCAGGTTCTCGCCCACTTCGATGACGTAGCTCTGGCTGATGCTGTCAGTCTTGCGCTGGCCCACCGAGAGGATGTCCTCCTGCTTGACGATGCGCAGGCGGTTGTTGCCGATGGTCACGGTTTCGTTGTGGCCGATGCTCTTGTTGCGGTCGTGGCCCACCGAATGGCTCTCGTCCACCTCGACCACGATGTCCTGGTTGCGCTCGGCATGGATGTACAGTTGCTCGGCGCCTTTTTTGTCTTCCATGCGGATTTCGTTGAAGTTCGCCGGCGTGCCGCCCTTGCTTGAACGGCTTTTCATGCCGCTCTGGGTGGCGTTCTCGGGCAAATCGTAGGGCACGGTCTGCTCGGCGTTGTACACGCGACCGGTGATGATCGGCCTATCGGGATCACCTTCAAGGAAGCTGACAATCACTTCCTGGCCGATGCGCGGAATCTGCATCGAGCCCCAGTTCTTGCCGGCCCAGGATTGCGACACACGAATCCAGCAAGAGCTGTTCTCGTTGGATTGGTCGTGACGGTCCCAATAGAAATGCACCTTCACCCGGCCGAACTGATCGGTCCAGATTTCCTCGCCCTTGGGCCCGACCACCATTGCGGTTTGCGGGCCCTTGACGATGGGGCGGTGGGTGATCGCCATCGGGCGAAAGCTCTGCTGGGCGTCGATGCAGGTCAGGCTGCTTTCGAATTGCGCCGAAGGCGCGCCGACGCCGCTTTCACCGCTTTCCTGGGAGAGGTAATAACGCGCGCCGACAATCAGGTATTCGCGGTTCTGGTCCTGGCGCGTGAAGCCAGTGAGGCTGAACAGATGCCCCGAGCCCAGGCCCCGGGCGTTGCCTGCCAACTCGACTTGTTCATGCAGGGTCTGCAAGGCTTCGATGCGGGTGCGGGCGTAGTGTTCGCCGTCTTCGCTCTGCACGTAGGTGCCCGGGTAGTCGAACAGCGGATAGTCGCCAGCGGCGTGCGGCCGGGGCATGGCCGAGCGCACGTCGATGCGTGCGCTGGGGCGCTGGAAATCATAGTCGTTAAGTTCCAGCGAACCCGGCTGGACTTCCTGCGCCAGGTGCCAGTCGTGGATGTGGTCGCGTTCGCGCTGCTGCTCGTTCTTCGGGTAATAAGGCACCGATCCGTAGCCGGGCGCGGCGGTGTGGGCGCCGTAGGCGTCGGCCAGCACCAGCACGTGGCGGCCCTGCTCATGGCGGAAGAAGTAATAGATGCCTTCCTGTTCCATCAGACGGCTGACGAAGTCGAAGCTGGTCTCGCGGTACTGGACGCAGTATTCCCACTCGCGATAGGGCCGGCTGAGGGCGTCTTCGAAATCGGAAAAACCCAGGTCGCGGAACACTTGCTTGATGATCTGCGGGATGGTCAGGTTCTGGAAAATCCGGCAGTCCGAGGTGCGCGTCAGCAGCCACAGCCACGGGCGCAAGGTGGCTTGATAACTGGCGAACTGGCCCTGGTCGACGTTCTGGCTGAAGCGCGCGACGATGCCGTGGAAATGCCGCTCGCCACCGCCATCGAGTTGCAGGCTCACGCACATCGGCTTGCCGAGTACCTGGTTGAGGTCGATGGCGTTGTCCAGCGAATGCAGCTGCAACTCATAGTTGAACAGCCGCCCCAGCTCTTCGCCGCCGCCCATATCCTTGAGCAACAGCACCTCGGGACCCAGGGGGCTGGTGATCTTGGCCAGGCGGGAGGCTTGATTCAATAGCATGGGTCGTCCTTATCGCTGCCGCAGTCCTTTGGATGCTGCGCAAGATTGCCGGCTTTCGAGGCTGAAGATCAAGCGATCGCGCCCTTCGACAGCCCGTGCACAGGCAGGTAATCACCGGAGAAGTGACGCTGATCGCATAATGTAGTTTGTTACGCGGGGCAGAGGAACCCGGTTCTTGATTGTTGCCAGGCATTACTTGAATATCTGCTCCTTCGCGCGTCACCTCACGTCCATGGAAAGCGATTACTGTGACTTCCTACCGCATTCAAGAAGCCGATCTCGACATCCCCGATGCCTGGCAAGACCAGAGCATCAATATTTTCAAGCTGCCGGCTATCGGTCCTGCCAAAGAAGCCAGTTTTGTGATCAGCCGCGACGCCAGCCAGGGCGACGCGCCCTTTGCCGAGTACGTGGATCGCCAACTCAAGAGCGCGGAGCAGCAATTGCCGGGTTTCAAGCTGGTCCAGCGCTGGGACACGGTGTTGCAGGGGCTCACGACCACGTTGCTCGATTACACCTGGCAACGCGAGGGGCGCGACCTGATGCTGCGCCAGGTGTTCATCGAGCGTAAGCCGGCGGTGCTGATCACCACCTTGACCACGACCCCGAACGACTTCCCTTATCACGAGCCGGCCTGGAAGCTTGCGATGCATTCGTTCAAGCCACAGCCTCCGATTGCTTGAGCATCGATACGACCCACTGAGCACTCAGTCACATCAGTAAGGTAGTTGCGCGCAATGGATGCACAGGCAGCAGCACGTCTGGGAGATGAAATCGCCCACGGGTTCGGGTTGGCCGCGATGGTCGCCGGCGCCGTGGCCGGCGCCTTGATCGGCGCGGCGGTCGTTGCCGCGACGGTCGCCACCGGCGGCGTGGCCCTGGCGATCATGGCCGGCTCGATTGCCGCTGCGGCGGCTTGTCGATGTTCCAGATCGTCAAGGGCCTCTCCACCATCTTCAACCTGCCCGAACCCACCACGGGGGCGTTGATCATGGGCAGCTTCAACGTCTACATCAACGACCGCAATGCCATGCGGGCGGGCGAAGACGTTTCGTCGTCCTGCACCGGGCTGCCGATGAACCATCCGATCTGGCCCTTTCCGGTGCTGATCGCCGAAGGCAGCGCCACGGTGTTCATCAACGGTAAACCGGCGGCGCGCCTGCACAGCAAAATGGTCTGCGGTGCCCACATCAAGACGGGTAGTCCGAACACCTTTATCGGCGGGCCGACGGTGTCGGTGGCGTTTGTGCTGGACCTTGAAGGGTGGATGCATTCCGGGTTGGAAGTGTTGGGGTTGGCGGCGGCGGGCGGAGCCTTGTTGCTCGCGGCTTTTGCCGGCGCTGCCGCTTTCTTCGGCGCCCTCGCCGTCGGTGGTGCGTTGTATGTCGGCATGGAGCTGCTAGGTGATTTGGGCGACCGTCTCGGCCCCGGCTATCGGGACTTGTTCCAAGGCGTGGCAGGCATGGCCCTGCTCGGTGCTGGTCCGAAGCTGGCACGTAAGCCCATGACGGCGGCCGAGCGAACGATCCTGGCTCGTCAGCGACAGGAGCAGATGCTCAAGGACAATCGAGGATTCAACATTAGCCCGACGGCATGGGATACATACCCTACGATTGGCCGGGCCGGTACTTTTGTTTCTGACAAAAAAGGCATCACCGACGTTATCGGGAATTTTTCGGGTCGTTCCAAGATCACCATCAGTGGTAAAAAAGCTGCAGAACTGGAGCGCGCCTTTGGTTTGGAAAAAGATGCGCTTAAAGGCGGATTCAAGATCAGGCAGGTCGATGATGTCGTGGGGCGCATGCCCAGAAGTCCGATGGAGGGGAACCAATATTTCCTGGGACCAGGCAAACACTTGCCAGGTGGAGCTCCAGAAATGGTTGTCGAATCGATTCCAACCAAGGATGCGGACGGTATTACCACTTTAACCGAGGTATTTGTCAGTGATTAATGATGTGTTGAAGGCGTACGTGGAAAAAGCGGACGGTGACGTGATTCGTGTTCAAGTCATCGATAACGCCTTGGATTCGCCTTTGCGGACCATTGGTTTTTCGAATGCGGCAGAGAAAGATAGCTACGTTCTGCAGGTCGCGGACAACAAGCAAAAGGCCAAGGTGTTCGATGAACTCCGTTCATTAGGCGTGGCCTTTTCTGCGGGCAAGGAATGGTGCCCGTCCGAAGTGTTCGAATACCTTCGCGATGAGCAATTGCTGAGCGGCAAGTACCTGCGAGTCGCATGGACGCAGCCCGGTCAGTACCGGCTTACGAACGAGTGAAATTTGCGTCCTTGGACAACGTATTACTGCTGGCCCTGGCCAATGACGAGTTGGATAAATTCCTCGTCGGCGAGCCGTTCTATTTTCAAGAAGCCAAGAATGACAATGCTGAACCGCAGAACGTCGTCGCGGCTTTCGATCAACTTGTGCTGCGTTATTGGCAACAAACTCACGACAGTCAGTTTCCCGGGCGCTTCGTGGCGGCTTTGCTCAAGATTCTCGCGACCTACCCTGACCGCAATCGGGCGATTTATGTCGCTGCGGTGTGGGTCTGGTACTACCAGTTTTGCCTGAGCAAAAAGCAGGCACGACCCGAGGGGCTTTATGCCGACCTCTTCGAGATCGACATGGGCGCCGTGGCGCTGGCCCTTCAGAGGCAGCTTGAGCTCAACAAGGCTGAGTTGGTCCAGGATACGCGTTGGGCCGGTGCCAGTTGGAACAGCCAGAACGGTTTGTGGGGGCCACTGATGCGCACAGCCCTGGTCGTCCGGGACAAGCTGGGCGGCCCTGATTTTGTGCCGGCCAATCTCTGAGCGATTGATTCTGTATTCGGGGCTATCGGTGAATCCGTGGCGAGGGAGCTTGCTCCCGTTTGACCGGGCTGGCGCTCCAGTGCGAAGCGCTCACAAAAGGGGCTGCTACGCAGCCCAGCGGGAGCAAGCTCCCTCGCCACGGTGAACCTCAGGGCTTGGCCTTCGCCGGGAACAGCGCCTTCACCGCCGCGTCGATAACGCCCTTGATGCCCTTGCCCTTGGGATCCACTTCGCTGGCGCCACCGGAGTTGAGGTCCAGGCGCCCGCCGGTGTCGATGTTGCCGTTGCCACTGGCGTAGATGTTGAACGCGGTGCCCGAGATGTTGATCTCGCCACTGGCGTTGAACTCCAGCACGCTCTTGCCACACACCAGTCGAATCTGCGAGCCCGCCTCCACGAGGTATTGGGTGCTGATGCTGTCGCTCTTGGTTCCGCCGACGAGCAGGGCATCGTTGCACTGCACGGCCCGCAGTCGGTCTTCGCCAATCCGCACGGTTTCATTGCGGTCGATGTTCTTGCGCCGGTCGCGGCCCACCCAGTGGCTTTCATCCACTTCCACGGCAATGTCCTGGTTGCGCTCGGCGTGGATGTACAGCTGCTCGGCGCCTTTCTTGTCTTCCATGCGGATTTCGTTGAAGTTCGCCGGCGTGCCGCCCTTGCTTGAACGGCTTTTGGTGCCGCTCTGCGTAGCATTGGCGGGCAGCGCATAAGGTACGGTTTGCTCGGCGTTGTACACCCGACCGGTGATGATCGGCCGATCGGGGTCGCCTTCGAGAAAGCTGACGATCACTTCCTGGCCAATGCGCGGGATCTGTACCGAGCCCCAATTTTTCCCGGCCCAAGCCTGCGACACTCGAATCCAGCAAGAGCTGTTCTCGTTGGATTGGTCGTGACGGTCCCAGTAGAAATGCACCTTCACCCGGCCGAACTGGTCGGTCCAGATTTCCTCGCCCTTGGGGCCGACCACCAATGCGGTTTGCGGGCCCTTGACGATGGGGCGGTGGGTGATCGCCATCGGGCGAAAGCTCTGCTGGGCGTCGATGCAGGTCAGGCTGCTTTCGAACTGTGCCGACGGCGCGCCGACGCCGCTCTCGCCGCTTTCCTGGGACAGGTAATAACGCGCGCCGACGATCAGGTATTCGCGGTTCTGGTCCTTGCGACTGAAGCCAGTGAGGCTGAACAGATGCCCCGAGCCCAGGCCCCGGGCGTTGCCCGCCAGCTCGACTTGCTCATGCAACGTCTGCAAAGCTTCGATGCGAGTGCGCGCATAGTGTTCGCCGTCTTCGCTCTGCACGTAGGTGCCCGGGTAGTCGAACAGCGGATAGTCACCCGCCGTGTGTGGGCGCGGCATGGCCGAGCGCACGTCGATGCGCGCGCTGGGGCGTTGGAAATCATAGTCGTTGAGCTCCAGCGAACCCGGCTGGACTTCCTGGGCCAGGTGCCAGTCGTGGATGTGGTCGCGTTCGCGCTGCTGCTCGTTCTTCGGGTAATAAGGCACCGATCCGTAGCCGGGCGCGGTGGTGTGGGCGCCATAGGCGTCGGCCATCACCAGCACATGGCGACCCTGCTCATGACGGAAAAAGTAGTAGATGCCTTCCTGTTCCATCAGGCGACTGACGAAATCGAAGCTGGTCTCGCGATACTGGACGCAATATTCCCACTCGCGATACGGACGGCTGAGGGCATCTTCGAAATCGGAAAAACCCAGGTCGCGGAACACCTGCTTGATGATCTGCGGGATGGTCAGGTTCTGGAAAATCCGGCAATCAGAGGTGCGCGTCAGCAGCCACAGCCAGGGCCGCAGCGTGGCCTGGTAACTGGCGAATTGGCCCTGGTCGACGTTCTGGCTGAAGCGCGCAACGATGCCATGAAAATGTCGCTCGCCACCGCCGTCCAGCTGAACGCTCACGCACATCGGCTTGCCGAGTACCTGGTTGAGGTCGATGGCGTTGTCCAGCGAGTGCAGCTGCAACTCATAGTTGAACAGCCGCCCCAACTCTTCGCCGCCGCCCATGTCCTTGAGCAGCAGTACCTCAGGTCCGAGGGGGCTGGTGATCTTGGCCAGGCGGGAGGCTTGGTTGAATAACATCGAGGGTCTCGTGCAGGTTGAATAGCTAAAGGAGCGCAATCCCCCAATGTGGGAGCGGGCTTGCTCGCGAAAGCGGTGTGTCAGCCAACATCAATGTCGCTGACAGATTGCATTCGCGAGCAAGCCCGCTCCCACAGGGGATAGAGGTGTTCCTAACAGTCAGGCCGCGTCGCTGAAATCGTACTTCAGTTCGTTGTCCACGGCACTGATCCGCACACCGGCCAGGGCCTTGCCTTCGAGCATGCGAGTCAGGAACTCGCGGCTCATGTCCGGCAGCAGGCTGTTGGTCAGGATGGTGTCGATCATGCGCCCACCGCTTTCGGTTTCGGTGCAACGCGAGACAATCAGGTCGATCACCGCGTCGTCGTAGTCGAAGGCCACTTTGTGTGTGCTCTCCACGCGCTTCTTGATGCGGTTGAGTTGCAGGCGGGTGATGGCCTTGAGCATCTCGTCGCTGAGCGGGTAGTACGGGATCGTCACCAGGCGACCGAGCAGCGCCGAGCGGGAAGATCTCCAGCAACGGCTGGCGCAGGGCCTTGGCAATTTCTTCCGGCTCTGGGACGTTTTGCGGGTCCTTGCAGACCTGGGCGATCAGCTCGGTGCCGGCGTTGGTGGTCAGCAGGATCAGGGTGTTCTTGAAGTCGATCACCCGGCCTTCGCCGTCCTCCATCACGCCTTTGTCGAAGACCTGGAAGAAAATCTCATGCACGTCCGGGTGGGCTTTTTCCACCTCGTCCAGCAGCACCACGCTGTACGGTTTGCGCCGCACGGCTTCGGTCAGCACGCCGCCTTCGCCGTAGCCGATGTAGCCCGGTGGCGCGCCCTTGAGGGTGGACACGGTGTGGGCTTCCTGGAACTCGCTCATGTTGATGGTGATGACGTTCTGCTCGCCGCCGTACATGGCTTCGGCCAGGGCCAGGGCGGTTTCGGTCTTGCCCACGCCGGAGGTGCCGGCGAGCATGAACACGCCAATCGGCTTGCTCGGGTTATCGAGGCCGGCGCGGGAGGTCTGGATGCGCTTGGCGATCATCTGCAAGGCATGGTCCTGGCCGATGATGCGTTTCTTCAGGTGCTGGTCGAGGTTGAGCACGGTTTCCAGTTCGTTGCGGGCCATGCGGCCCACCGGGATACCGGTCCAGTCGGCGACCACCGAGGCCACGGCCTGGTAATCAACGGTTGGCAGGATAAGCGGGTTCTCTCCTTGCAGGGCGGTCAGGCGCTGTTGCAGGTCCACCAGTTTCTCGCGCAGTTCGTGACTTTCGTTGTCGGAAGCTTCGCTGCTGTCTTCGCTGTCCACCACGCCAACGCGTTCGCGCAGGGTGGCGCGGGTTTCCAGCAATTCGTCCACCAGGGTTTTCTCTTCGGCCCAGCGGCTTTCCAGTTCGGCCAGGCGTTCGCGCTCAGCGCTCAGCAGGCTTTCGCTGTGGGTCTGGCGAGTGCCGATGACCACGCCAATCGCGTGTTCGCGGGCGATGATCTGCAGCTCGGTTTCCAGTGCTTCGATGCGCCGCAGCGGCTGTCGTCCACTTCGGCCGGCACGGCGTGCAGGCTGATGGCGACGCGGGCGCAGGCGGTGTCCAGCAGGCTCACGGATTTGTCCGGCAGCTGGCGTGCGGGAATGTAGCGGTGGGACAGCTTGACCGAGGCTTCCAGGGCTTCGTCGAGGATCTGCACCTGATGGTGTTTTTCCATGGTCGAGGCCACGCCGCGCATCATCAGCAGGGCTTTGTCTTCCGACGGCTCGGCCACTTGCACCACTTGGAAACGACGGGTCAGGGCCGGGTCTTTTTCGATGTGCTTCTTGTACTCGGCCCAGGTCGTGGCGGCCACGGTACGCAAGGTGCCGCGGGCCAGCGCCGGCTTGAGCAGGTTGGCCGCGTCGCCCGTGCCGGCGGCGCCACCGGCACCCACCAGGGTGTGGGCTTCGTCGATGAACAGGATGATCGGCTTCGGCGAGGCCTGGACGTCTTCGATGACCTGGCGCAGGCGCTGTTCGAATTCACCTTTCATGCTCGCGCCGGCCTGCAACAGGCCTACATCGAGGCTGCGCAGTTCCACGTCCTTGAGGGACGGCGGCACGTCGCCGGCGACGATGCGCAGGGCGAAGCCTTCGACCACGGCGGTCTTGCCCACGCCGGCCTCACCGGTGAGGATCGGGTTGTTCTGCCGGCGGCGCATGAGAATGTCCACCAGTTGGCGGATCTCTTCGTCACGGCCAACTATGGGGTCGAGCTTGCCGCTGCGGGCCTGCTCGGTGAGGTCGACGGTAAAGCGCTTGAGGGCTTCCTGTTTGCCCATCGCACTGGGGGCCATGGCGCCGCTGGCTTCGCCCGGCACGCTGCCCGCGTTGAAACCGTCGCTGGCGGTCAAGGCGTTTTCCGGCGAGTCGCCGACGTATTCGTCAAAGCGTTCGCTCAGGGCTTCGACCTTGACCTTGTCGAACTCCGACGACAGGCCCAGCAGCGCATGGCGCAGGCTCGGCGTCTTGAGGATGCCGAGCACCAGGTAACCGGTGCGCACCTGGCTTTCGCCGAACATCAGGCTACCGTAGACCCAGCCGCGTTCCACGGCTTCTTCGACATGGGAGGACAGGTCGGTGATCGACGTCGAACCCCGTGGCAAACGGTCCAGGGCCTCGGTCAGGTCACGGGCCAGGCGCGCCGGCTCGATGTTGAACTGGCGGATGATGCGGTGCAGGTCCGAGTCCTGCAATTGCAGCAACTGATGAAACCAGTGGGCCAGTTCCACGTAAGGGTTACCGCGCAACTTGCAGAATACGGTGGCGGCTTCGATGGCTTTGTAGGCCACGCTGTTGAGTTTGCCGAACAACGCGGCGCGACTGATTTCACCCATGCTCATGGCTCCTTGAGGTCTGTGAGGTGTTGGCCTGTTCGGCGTAATGCCTGGCCAGTATTAGATCGTTGGCATCTTTTTCAGGACGTCCCAGCCAGGTGTTGAAGCCCAGGCGGAAACGGCCATTGAGTTGTAGTGCGGGCACTTCGGGCTGTTCCAGGACCAGGTTGAGGTCCCAGTCCAGCTCGTGGCCCAGGTATTCGGCGACCCAGGCCACCAGCTCGTTGAACGGTTGGCTGCCGGGCAGCATGCCCATGTAGTCGACGAGCTTGAGCGGCCCCAGGCGAATGCGGAATTTGTGCTGGCGATCCCAGACGAACCGGCCCAGGCAGAAGTCCACGCCCAGTTGAGCGTTGACGCCCACGCGGCTGCGTTCCGGTAGTTCCAGCCATTGACCGACGTATTCTTCGATCTCCACCGGCAGGCCGAAGTACTCGCTGAGGATCGCCTTCAAACCGTCCGGGTAGCGGGTTTGTGCCGACAGGTGGCCGCTGTAGTGCAGCTTCGCCGTGTCAGGGATCAGCCCCTGGTTGAGCAGGCTCGGCATGCCCCGGCCGCTGAGTGCCGCCAGGCGCGCCGACCAATAGTCATCGTCCGGGCGGTCGTGGCTGACCGTTGGCCGTGCTTCGGCCCAGGCCCGGTAGAACAGGCTGAGCAGGCGATGGTGGAACACGTCGAGGAAGCGCTTGCTGGTGCTGTCGCCGTTGTTGCGCTGGCGCTCGCGTACGTACTCGGTGATGTGCAGCGGCATCGGGCCGTTGGGGCCGCCGAGGCCGAAGAAGAACTGCTCCAGGCGCGCGGGCGTACCGTCGCCGCCCGGTTGCACCGAGGCAAGGGTGGCCGGGGCGAAGGTGCAGTCGGCTTGTTGCCCGAGGCGCAACGGGTCATCGGCCAGGCGCAGGGAATGGCCCAGGCGCGGCAGCTCGGGGGTTTCGCATTCGATGCGCCGCAACGCCTGGAAGAAGTCGTATTCCCAGGGTTCCTGGTGCATCGCTTCCAGGGTACTCACAGGGTCGGACGACGTCCGGGCTTGGCTTTCCATCGCATGATCTCGCCGCGTTCGGTGGTACGGATCACCGTCTCGGTAAAACTGTTGATCGACACGTAGCGTGCCAGGAAGCGTTCCAACACCGCGCCGAGCAGGAACACCCCGGTGCCGCGAAACGCGTTTTCATCGAATTCCAGGGTGATCTCCAGGCCTCGTCCGAAGACGATCGGGCCAGGCATCGGCAGGCGTCGGGTGCAGGGCTTGCTGCTGACCTCGCGCAAGCCTTCGATCTGCAATTGCAGCGCCGCGTCGTTGCTGTCGCCATACAGGCGCAGCAGTTCGCGCAGGGCGGCGGCGCCTTGGCCTTGTTCGCTCAACGACAAGTAGTTCAGCGACAACTGGCTGATCAGCCGCCAGGCCTTGGCGTCGTGGGCGTGGCTGGCCCGCGGCCGACTGGGCCCGGCGACGCAGCGCACCGCGCCCACCGGGGCACTGTCGGCGAGGGTGAAGTCGGTCTTGCCGTTGCCCACGCTCATGAACAGCGGCAGGTCGCGGTTGGTGCACAACGCGGTCACGCCCAGCTGGCGCAGGTCGTGGCGGTAGGGCGCTTGCTGGCTGTCCACCAGGCTGACAAAGGTCTCGCTGCCGACATAGGTCGAGCGCGGCCCGTTGCGGCGCTGGTCGCTGGACAGCACGCGGGGTTCGCGCCGTACGGTGTAATAGGCCTTGTCGCGCCCATAGCGGGACGGATCGCGCACGGCATAGAACGGCAGGAAGGGTTGCTCCGGCCCGGTGCCGTGGCCGGTCAGCCCGGTCAGCGAATGCACTTCGAAATCCATCGGCCGGGTGCGGTCGGCAATCACGTGGTGTTCATTGACCCGGTCCGACAAGTGAATGCGGTCCAGGCGCTTGGGAAACAGGTTGATCGCCGGGGTGCAGAACGGCAGGAACTGCGAGGCGCCGACGCTGCCTTCCAGGCTCGGATCATGGCGGTCGAACAGCACGATCAACTCCAGTTCCTGGCCGTCGCAGCGCTTGACTGCGCGACTCAACTGGGTGAAGTCGACAAACAGGAAACGGTGGGGCAGGGCGAAGTATTCCTGCAACAGGCGATAGCCCTGGAACGCCCGCGACACCACTGGCAGGGCGGCTTCGGCGTCATCGAAACCCTGGGAGCGCAACGCATCCTGCGGCAGCCGCTCGACCCAATTGCCGCCCGGCTGGCGCGCAAACACCGCGCAGGCGTTACCCAGCAGTTGCTCGTAAAGGCGGAAAGGTTGCTCGTCTGCACCGCTGAGGTACAGCGGCAGGTTGTCCAGGGCCAGGCTGTTGAACGGCAGCTCGGCGCCGGTGCGCAGGGTCAGGCGCAGGCCAGCCTTGGCTTTCGGTTCGCTGGCGGCCAGGCGTCCAAGCACGGCGGACGGGTTGCCGAAATACTCGGCCTGGCTGACCTGCAGCGGCCACAACGTCACCGCGTGGGCAGTGCGGTACTCGCAGCAGGTCTGGGATTCGCGACCCAGGGCGGCGCGCATGATGGTGTCGCGGGGCAGCGGGAAACCACTGCTCAGGGAGCCTTCGTCCGGGTCGGCCTGCATCTGCACCACGGTCATCGACGGTGTCGGCGCCAGGTAGTGCGGGTAGGCGATCTCCAGCAGGTTGTGAGTGAACGTCGGGTATTCGGCGTCGAGCTTGAGTTGCACCCGCGCCGTCAAATAGGCGAAGCCTTCCAGCAGGCGCTCGACGTACGGGTCGGCGCAATCCATGCCGGCCAGGGTCAGCCGACTGGCGATCTTGGGGTATTCCTTGGCGAACTCCGCGGCGCTTTCGCGCACGTGGTGCAGTTCCTGGTTGTACAGCTCCAGCAGGCGCGGGTTCATGGGCGTCTCCGCTGGTCGGCGTTGACCACGCGCACGTGGCCGGTTTCCAGGTCCAGGTCGGTTTGCAGCATCAGGCGCAACGGCACCGGCTGCGCCCAGAGGTCGCCTTCGATCTCGAAGCTCAGGGCGTTGTGGTTCATCTCGGCCGTCGCCCGGGCCCGCACGCGCAAGGTGTGGCGCAGGATGCGCGGCTCGAACGTGGCGATGGCCTGGTGGATCAGGGTTTCCAACGCGGGGACGTCAACGTTCGAAGCACTGTTGCCCGCCAGCGCCGGCAGCCCGAAATTCACCACTGAGGTACCCGCCGGGGTATGCAGCGTGGCATCGGCGTCGAGCAGCGAGGTGGTGTTGAGCAGCCATGCCAGGTCACGCAGCACCGAGGCTTTCAACTGGGTCAGGGAGAGCACGCGCTTGTCGGCGCTTTCCTTGGGGTTGGTCGGATCGTCGTCGGTCAACCGGTCCAGCAGGGACGGTTGCAGGCGATCGCGGGTGGCGATTTCGGTTACCACGTGAAAAGGCCCGTGTAATCCTTCTGGTCACCTGTGCCAGTCATGCAGCTGGCAGTACGAGCGATTATCGAGGGTTCGAGTTGTCCATTGATCTGGCGTATGGCGCGATACTCGGAGCGACACTCCTGATTGTTATGGGGGCCAGCAGATACATGGACAACGATGACAATAGGCACCTCGCCGAAGGTCTCGACGTGGGGTTTGCCTTGTCGATCGACCCTGAACTGGCAGGGCCAGGCCAAGTCGAGTGGCATCAGGGTCTGGTCGGGTTTGCGCAGCGCGCAGCGCGCCTGGTCGTTCGCCAGCTTCAGCGTTTGCCCGCCCATCGAGACGATCTGCTCCACCGCTAGGGAGGGCGTTGCCGAGGGGGATTGCTCCTGGGCACAGGCGGTCAGGCTGGTCAACAGGCAGCCGACCCATATCGCGCAATGGGCCTTGATCATACGAGCTCCCAGAACCAGATCGCTCGGGCTCGATAGGCCGGATCGTCATAACCTAGGGTCAGGCCACGGTTCCAGAGGTCGATATGATCTCCGGTGCGACCTTCCGAGGCTTCTCCCACTTGCTGGAAACAATCCTTGAAGAAAATCAGGCCAGTCTTGTCTTGCAGCTTGCGCCGGTCCGCGGCCGTTCCGCCAAGGATCAACGGGCGGCCCAGATGATGTTTCCACAGCCAATTTGCCAATGACTCGGCCCCACGTGCATGCCCATGGGCGCATTTGGGTTCGGTGTAGGTGGACTTGTTGACCTTGATGGTCAGTTCAGTATTGAGCGTGATGCTCATGCGAATCGCGCACTGGTTTGCCCAATGGCCGTCGCAAGGTTTCGCGTCGGGATAGGTCACCAGCAAATCGGAATACGCTTTCCACAAATTGATAAACGAAGGCTTGGCCATGACTCAGACACCGGACAGAAAGGGATGGGATGCGAGCAAGCACCAAACACCCCCGGCGCGAGGCACCGGGGGTGTGTTCGATTACACCTTGACGTTCTGACGGATGTTCCAGCCGAACTTGACCGGGCCGCCTTCCTTGGTGCCGTCGGCTTTCTGCGGCTGGTAGTCGACCAGCACCTTGGCGAAGTTCAGGGTGATGTTTTCAGTCAGGCGATCATCGCTGCCCGAGCCACCGGTGCTCAGGGAAGTGATCAGCACTTCTTCCAGGTTGATGATCATGTACTCGACCTGGCTTTCACCACCGGCCTTGCGCACGGTCAGCTTGACCTTGTCGACGTGCTTGCCGCTGGCGCAGTGCATCATCAGGTTCGGCGAAGCCTTGTCGACGTACTTGGTCAGCGACAGGTCCTGGATGTTGACCTTGCCCGCGCCACCGCCGCTGCCGACGTGCATGTTGCCGGACTGGGACATGCCCCAGCTCCAATTCAGGACGTCGATCTCGTCCTTGTGGGCCTTGTCCATGGACTCGCCCTTGATGTCGCCAATCTTGATGAAAATATCAACAGCCATGTTTTCTCCCTGTGTGGTCTCTACCACATTGTTTGGTTGACGCTGACCTTGCGAAATTACTTTGAATGTCAGTCAAGACACCGAACCTGTGGGAGCGGGCTTGCTCGCGAATGCGGTGGGTCAGTCGACATCGATGCTGGCTGATCGACCGCCTTCGCGAGCGAGCCCGCTCCCACACAGGAGCGAGCCCTTTCCAACAGAACCTCTGTTTACGCGCCCTTGGCCGAAGGCAGTTTCGATACCAGGCGCAGCGACACGGTCAGCCCTTCGAGCTGGTAGTGCGGGCGCAGGTAGAACTTGGAGTTGTAGTACCCCGGGTTGCCTTCGACTTCTTCGACGATCACTTCGGCGGCAGCCAGTGGATGCTGGGCCTTGGTGGTCTCGGTGGAGTGCGCCGGGTCACCGTCGACGTAGTTGAGGATCCAGTCCTGCAACCAGCGCTGCATCTCGTCCTTCTCTTTGAAGGAACCGATCTTGTCGCGCACGATGCACTTCAGGTAATGGGCGAAACGGCAGGTGGCGAACAGGTACGGCAGGCGCGCGGCCAGGTTGGCGTTGGCGGTGGCGTCCGGGTCGTCGTATTCGGCCGGTTTCTGCAGCGACTGGGCGCCGATGAACGCGGCGAAGTCGGTGTTTTTCTTGTGCAGCAGCGGCATGAAACCGTTCTTCGCCAGTTCCGCTTCACGGCGGTCCGAAATGGCGATCTCGGTCGGGCACTTCATGTCCACACCGCCGTCGTCGGTCGGGAACGTGTGGGCCGGCAGGTTTTCCACTTCACCGCCCGACTCCACGCCACGGATGCGCGAGCACCAGCCGAAGTGTTTGAAGGAACGGTTGATGTTCACCGCCATCGCGTAGGCAGCGTTGGCCCAGGTGTACTTGGAGCTGTCGGCGCCGTCGGTGTTTTCTTCGAAGGCGAAGGCTTCCACCGGGTCGGTCTTGGCGCCATACGGCAGGCGCGCCAGGAAACGTGGCATGGTCAGGCCGATGTAGCGCGAGTCTTCCGATTCACGCAGCGAACGCCAGCCGGCGTATTCCGGGGTGGTGAAGATCTTGGTCAGGTCGCGCGGGTTCGACAGTTCCTGCCAGGAGCCCATGCCCATCACGGTTGGCGAAGCAGCGGCAATGAACGGTGCGTGCATCGCGGCGCAGACTTTCGACAGCTCGCCCAGCAGTTCCACGTCCGGTGGCGACTGGTCGAAGTAGTAGTCGCCCACCAGGCAGCCGTAAGGCTCGCCGCCGAACTGGCCGTATTCTTCTTCGTACATCTTCTTGAAGATCGGGCTCTGGTCCCACGCGGTGCCCTTGAATTTCTTCAGGGTCTTGTGCAGGTCAGGCTTGGAGATGTTGAGCACGCGGATCTTGAGCTGCTCATCGGTCTCGGTGTTGTTGACCAGGTAGTGCAGGCCACGCCAGGCGCTTTCCAACTGCTGGAAATCCGGGTGATGGATGACCTGGTTGACCTGGGCGGTGAGCTTGGCGTCGATGGCGGCGATGATCGACTCGATCGACTTGATGGCGTCGTTGGACACCAGGTCGGTCTGCGCCAGGGCCTGTTCGGCCAAGGTGCGCACGGCGGTCTCGACGGCTTCGCGGGCGCGTTCGGTCTTGGGTTTGAATTCTTGCAGCAACAGCGAGGCGAACTCGCTGGTTTCTTCGGTGGCGCCCAGGTTCTGGGGCTGATTGTCGCGTACCAAATCGTTCATGATCGTTAGTCCTTAAGCCTTGGGCTCTGCGTCGGCGGGCTTCGGCGCGCTCGCCAGGGCCTGCAACAGCGCTGGGTCCTTGATCGCCTTCATGATGATTTCCTCGGCGCCGGTCTTGCCGTCCATGTAGGTCAGCAGGTTGGCCAACTGAGTGCGCGCTTCGAGCAGCTTGTTCAGCGAATCGACCTTGCGCGCCACGGCTGCCGGGCTGAAGTCGTCCATGCTTTCGAAGGTCAGGTCCAGGCTCAGGTTGCCTTCGCCGGTCAGTTCGTTAGGCACATGGAACGCCACGCGCGGCTGCATGGCCTTGAGGCGCGAGTCGAAATTGTCGACATCGATCTCGAGGAACTTGCGATCGGCCACCGGTGCCAGAGGCTCGGCGGGCTTGCCGGCGAGGTCGGCCATGACGCCCATGACGAAGGGCAACTGGACCTTTTTCTCGGCGCCGTAGAGCTCGACGTCGTACTCGATCTGCACTCGAGGCGCGCGGTTGCGCGCGATGAATTTCTGAGAACTTTGCTTCGCCACGTTGCTGCTCCTGGTCGCTTGAGCGACGGTGTTGGCGTCATCGGGGGTACCTATGACGTGACTGCGTGATCCGCTCGCTTTTTATTCGCTTTCCGGGCCGCGCAGGTTTTCAAATTGACTCATGCCGTCGGGAATCAGATTGCGCACGATCGCCGCAAAGTCGGCGTGCACCAGATTCTTCGCCCGGTTCAACAGCACCGGCAGCGGGCTGGAGGGCTCGTGGCGGGTGTAGTACGCCAGGATCCGGTCCAGGCTGCGCAGCACGTCGTCACGGTTGTTGATTTCCCCCGGGACGGTACTGCCGCGCGGCGCGCTCGGTGCGCTGGGGTGTTCAGCCGGCGCGGTGTGGTCGGGTTCGACGGGATCGGCGAGGTCGCTGTCGCCGCTCTGTGGGGCGAACTGACCGAGAATCTGCAGGGCCATCTTCAGCGGTTGTTTCAACGGGCCGAGGTCCACGCCCTGGGCGGAACCGACCTGGTCGCTGACTTGCTGTTCGATGGTTTCGGCGGCGCTGCGGGCTTCCAGCAGGGCGGCACGGATGGTTTCCAACTGCTCGGGATCGCTGTCGAGCAGGGCCCCGGCAAGCTGTTCGGCACCGAGGCTTTCATCGGCAAAACTCTGCAAGCCGCTGGCATTGGCGGCGGCGCGCAGGCTGACGGCACCGAATGTCCGTGAGCGGGCCAGGATGCTTTCACGCAGCAAGCGAATGGTGACGTCCGAGGTCAGGCCGGCGAGGGCGTTGATGCGCACGGTGGGGTCATTGTCGTCATCGGCGTCCAGGCGCGGATGCAGATCAGCCCAATACTGCTTGAGCAGTTCGCTGATCAGCGTCAGTACGCGGGCGAGGCCGGGAATGCCTTCCAGGGCCAGGGAGCTTTGCAGCAGGAAATGGGTGATGCGCAGGTCTTTGCTGCGTTGCAGCAGGTCCAGGCTCTGCTGCTGGATGCTGCGCCACTCGGGAGGTTCGGCAGGCAGGATCGAATCGCCCATGCTGCGCTCGGGTTGGCCCCGAGAGTCGCGTTCCAGGCGCAAGAAATCCGCGTCATATTCCAGGTCTTCACCGCAAGGCGAATTCGCGGAAACGGCGGCGAGCAACAAAGGCACATCCACTTGGATCGATCTCCCTATCACCCGCTGAAGAAGTCGGGCAGTGCACACGCAAGTTTCGGATGAAACTCCACATGTTCCTTGATGATAATGGCGCTATAAGTGCGAGATGATCTTAAAGCGCCATCATGTATATTCAAGAAGTTGTGCATTTTTGGTGTAGTACTTATCCGTTGTCAAGGTAAGCTATTTCGCCGATGTGACAGTTGTGAGGTGCTTAACAACCCGCGCGACCCATGGGTCGAAGCGCGCACCGATGCAGGGTTTTTGTCATGCGGGCCGGTTAAGATCAGCAATCATGCTGGCAAAAAGCCGTTTCGGGTTGTTTGCAAGGTGTGTGGCGCATAGCCGGCGCCGCTCCCAATGTATCGTCGGCGACAAGAAGTATTCAGCAAGGAGGCGAGATGCCGCTGTGTTTGACTATCACTAGTTATCACAAGATTACCCCCGGACAGTGCTCTGAAAAGACCTTGGGCCAGGGAGTGATGGCAATTGGCCGCAATTCCGATAATGACTGGGTATTACCGGATCCGGAGCGCCTGGTCTCGGGCAAACATTGCGTTATCCAATATAAGGACGGGCGCTATTACTTGACCGATAACAGCACTAACGGTGTGGAATTGGTCAAGGCCGGTATTCGCTTGCGCAAAGGCAACAGCGAGCCGTTGCAGGACGGCGAAGTGATCCGCATCGGTGACTACGAGATCCAGGCGCGGGTGGACTTCGACCTGCCGATGACCGACAGCAACCCGTTCGCCGAAGCCCCCAGCAGTTTCGAAGCCTTGATGGGACGCCAGAGTGCCCCCGTGCATACGCCTTCGCCAATGCCCGTGAGTACGCCGGCGCATTTCCAGGGTGTGTCGTCGATGGACACGCTGCCGGACCTGTTCGATTTTCTCGCGCCGACCAGCGTCCCGCCGGCCACCCAGCCGGACCACGTGCCGGCCGAGCAGCATGATTTCCGTCCGCCTACGCCGATTCCACGCCCGAGCCCACCACCGGTGGCTGAGCCAGTGTTCGAGCCGGTGGCCGTGACGTCCGCCCCGGTCATCCCGGATGACTGGGACCCGTTCAGCGACAAGCCTGTGGCGGTGGCGCCGATGCCCGTCGCGCCGCTGCCTGAGCCGGTTTCCATGCCGGCGCTGCCGGTGCTTGAACCAGTACCCCCGCCGCCGATTCCTGTGGTTGAAGTTGTTGCGCCGATTGAATCCGCGCCACAGCAAGAAGCGCCGGTCAGCCGCGTCGAGCCGACAGCCACCCCGGCGCAAACCTCTCAACCGGACCTGCTGCAAGCCTTCCTGCGTGGCGCCGGGCTGGATCAGCTGCGCCTGGACAAGGCCAACGCCGAAGCCCAGATGGAAAGTATCGGTCGCAGCTATCGGTTGATGGTCGAAGGCCTGATCGATGTACTGCGCGCCCGCAGCAGCCTCAAGGGTGAATTCCGCATCCAGCAGACGATGATCCAGCCGGTGGAAAACAACCCGCTGAAGTTCGCCCCCAATGTCGACGAAGCGCTGCTGTTACTGCTGCGCCATGGCAACCAGGCGTTCATGGCGCCGGATGCGGCGGTGCGCGACAGCTTCGATGATCTGCGCGCCCACCAGCTGGCGGTGATGGCCGGTGTGGAAGCGGCGATCAAGCATTTGCTGGCGCGTTTCGAGCCGGCGCAACTGGAAGAGCGCATGGGCAAGCCCGGCGGGCTGTCGGGCATTTTCAGCGGCTCGCGACAGGCCCAGTACTGGCAGCAATTCACCGAGCTCTACAGCAACATTTCCCGGGAAGCCCAAGAGGATTTCCAGGACCTGTTCGGTCGCGAATTCAGCCGCGCCTACGAAGAACACAGCACACGACAGCGACGCCGTTGAGCGCCGCCGTCTTATAACAATACTGATCAAGTCAACAACGGATAGCTCAAACGTCATTGAGGACGCAGGATGATTCCCAGGTTTTTACTCGCAGTCGCCGCAGCGCTTCTGCTGACGGCGTGTGCCAAGGATGCGGCCCCACCCCAGCCCGAAGAAGCTGAGGCCGAAACCGCCGCCATCGAGTTGCATTTCCATGCCATTGCCGGCCTCAACCCCGGCGCCACCGGCCAGCCGGCCCCGGTCCGGGTGCGCATTTTCGAACTGAAGAATGCCGCGACCTTTGGCCGTTCGGATTATTTCGCCTTGGCCGAGCGAGCCCAGGCCACCCTCGGCGCCGACCTGATCGACCAGGACGAAGTGCTGATCCAGCCCGGCCAGCAATTGAGCCTGCAACGCGACCTCGACCCTTCAACGCGGCACATCGGAATCCTGGTGGGCTATCGCGAGCTGGACCAGTCGCTGTGGCGCACGGTGATGAATGTCCCGCCGCGCGAATACACCGAATACCAGATCAGCCTCGACGTGCGCGCCGTGCGCAGCGCCGTCGTCGTTACCCCATCCAGCCCTGCCCAATAAGCAATCGGAGCCCCCATGTCCTGGAACAATCGCGTGGTCTGGTCGGAAGGCATGTTCATTGGAACGCAGCACTTCCAACAGCATGACCGTTACCTGGAAAACCTCATCGACGCACGCAGCCGCCCCTTGTCGGCCGGCGCCTGGGGTTTTTCCGAATTGCTGATCGACCAGGGCCTGCTGGCCCAGGGCAAGCTGGCGATCATTTCGGCGCGGGGCCTGTTGCCGGACGGCACGCCGTTCAACATTCCCCAGGATGACCTGGCGCCAACGCCGCTGAACGTCGATGACAACCTGCGCGATGGCCTGGTCTACCTGGCCTTGCCGCTCAAGCGCGCCGGTGCCCGCGACACCGTGGACGAAGGCGAGGACCTCGGCGCTGCACGTTATGTAAGCCAGGTGTGCGAAGTGCGCGACGACAACGCGCCGTTCGAAAACCGCGCGCCGGTGGCCCTCGGCTCGCGGGCCCTGCGGTTGTTGACCGAGCAGGATGGCATCGGCGACTACGCCGCCATCGGCGTGGTGCGCATCAAGGAAAAACGTGCCGACCGTGCGTTGGTGCTCGACGATGTCTACATCCCGCCGCTGCTGGATGTCATCGCCTCCAAGCCATTGGCGGCGTTCCGCAGTGAACTGCTGGGCCTGCTGCATCAACGTGGCGAAGCCCTGGCCGGGCGGGTGGTGGCGTCCGGTGCCGGTGGCGCCTCGGAGATCGCCGATTTCATGCTGCTGCAACTGGTCAACCGCGCCCAGCCGCTGATCCAGCACCTGAGCCAGTTGAGCCCGCTGCACCCCGAGCGTTTCTACAGCGAACTGGTCAGCCTGGCTGGCGAGTTCTCCACCTTCACCGCCTCCGGCCGACGACCGCAGCAATATCCGCCTTACCAGCACGATGACCTGGCGCTCAGCTACGCGCCGGTGATGCAGGCCCTGCGCGAAGCCTTGTCGATGCTGATCGACAGCAAGGCCACGCCGATCCCGATTGTCGAGAAAGCCTACGGCATCCACGTGGCGATGCTGGCCGACAAGACCCTGCTCGACAGCGCCAGCTTCATTCTCGTGGTGCGCGCCGATGTGCCCGCCGAAACCCTGCGCGGCCGCTTTGGCCAGCAGAGCAAGGTCGGTTCGGTGGAGCACATCCGCGACCTGGTCAACCTGCAACTGCCGGGCATCGGCCTGCTGCCGTTGCCGGTGGCGCCACGGCAACTGCCGTACCACGCCGGTTCCACCTATTACGAATTGGACCGGGGCAGCGACCACTGGCAGCAACTCAGCAACTCCGGTGGCTTTGCGTTCCATATCGCCGGCCAGTTCCCAGGGTTGAACCTGGCGTTCTGGGCGATCCGAGGATAAACCGCGATGAGCAACGACGATCGTACCCAGTTCATGCCGACGCCCGGTGGCCGTGGCGCGGATCCGTTCCGTCCGGACCCGGCACGCCAGCAGCCGGCACCCGCGCCGGCGCCGTTGTCGATGCCGGCCGCGCCAGTCCTGACCGGCAAGGCCCAAGGCCTCAATCCGCTGGAAAGCGCCGCTGGCCCGTTGCTGGCCCTGCTGACGCGCCTGCGCAACACCATCGCCCACCCGGCGCCGGCCAGTTTGCGCGCGCAACTGCTGGCGTACCTGCGCCAGTTCGAAGAGCGCGCCGAGGCCGCCGGCGTGGTGCGCAACGACGTGTTGCTGGCCCGCTACGCCTTGTGCACCGCGCTCGATGAGGCGGTGTTGAGCACCCCCTGGGGCGGCACCAGCGACTGGGGCAAGCAAAGCCTGTTGATCACCGTGCACAACGAGGCCTGGGGCGGCGAGAAGGTGTTCCAGCTGCTGGAACATTGCCTGCAAAGCCCGCGCGAGCGCCTGTATCTGCTGGAGCTGCTGTACCTGTGCATGTGCCTCGGTTTCGAAGGCCGTTACCGGGTAATGAATGATGGCCGCAGTCAACTGGAAGCCTTGCGCGAGCGTACCGCCGGCGTCATCCGTAGCGCCCGTGGCGACTACGAGCGCGAGTTGTCGCCGCACTGGCGCGGCGTCACCGTGGCCCGCGATCGACTGGCGCAATTCATGCCGCCGTGGATTGCCGTGGCCATCGGTGTGGCTTTGCTGCTGGCGCTGCTGTTCGGCCTGCGCATGAAACTGGCCGCCGATGCCGAGCCGGTGTTCAAGAACATCCATTTCCTCGGTGAAATCCCGGTGCAGACCATTGACCGTCCGGTGGTGCAGCCGAAAGTGATCGAGCGCCCACGCCTGGCCGGTTTCCTTGCCGATGAAATCCGCTCCGGCAAGGTCGCCGTGGAAGACGCCGTCGATCGCTCGGTGGTGACCATCCGTGGCGATGAACTGTTCGCCTCCGGCAGCGCGAGCATCAAGGATGATTTCCAACCGCTGATGCTGCGCATCGCCGATGCCGTGCGCAAGGTCAAGGGCCAGGTGCTGGTGACCGGCCACAGCGACAATCGTCCGATTGCCACGTTGAGGTTCCCGTCCAATTGGGCCTTGTCCGAGGCACGGGCGCGGTCGGTGCTGGACATTCTTTCGGCCAAGACCGGCCAACCCGAGCGCTTCAGCGCCGAGGGCCGCAGCGACACCGAACCGTTGGCGTCCAACGCCACGACCGAGGGACGTGCGCGCAATCGTCGGGTTGAAATCACAGTGTTGGCGGAGGGGGTCGAGTGAAGGCGTTTTTCAGTTTCATGATCCGCTGGGTCATTCCATTGCTGGGGCTGATTGCCCTGAGCCTGATCATCTGGTTCGTTGGCCCGCTGCTCGATTGGCTGGTGCCAGAAGGGCGGCGCTGGACGTTGATCATCCTGGTGTTCGCGGTGTGGATCGCCTACCGGGTGTTCCGCATTATCCAGGCCCGCCGCCAGGCCGCAGAAGTGATGCGCAGCCTGGCCGCGCAGACCCCGCCCGACCCGACCAGCATCGCCACCGCCGAAGAACTCGAGACCCTGCGCCAGCGCATGGACGAAGCCTTGGCCTTGCTCAAGAAAGCCAAGCTCGGCGGCGACGAGCGTCGCAACCTCTACGAACTGCCGTGGTACGTGATCATCGGCCCGCCGGGCTCGGGCAAGACCACAGCGCTGGTCAACTCCGGCCTGCATTTCCCGTTGGCCGCGCAACTCGGTGCCGGTGCCGTGCGCGGTGTCGGCGGCACGCGCAATTGCGATTGGTGGTTCACCGACCAGGCGGTGCTGCTCGACACCGCTGGCCGCTACACCACTCAAGACAGCGACGCGACCGTCGACAAGGCGGCGTGGCTGGGTTTCCTTGGCCTGTTGAAGAAGCAACGGGCGCGTCGGCCGATCGATGGCGCGTTCATCGCCATCAGCCTTTCGGACCTGCTGTTGGGCAGCGACGCCGAACGCGCCGCCCACGCCGCAGCGATTCGCCTGCGGATCCAGGAGTTGTACACCCAGCTAGGCGTGCGTTTCCCGGTCTACCTGATGCTGACCAAGCTCGACTTGGTGCCGGGCTTCATGGAGTACTTCGACAGCCTGAGCAAGGAAGAGCGCGCCCAGGTCTGGGGCATGACCTTCGCCCTGGACGATGGCAAGAGCAACGACAGCCCGTTGGCGCACCTGCAAAGCGAATTCACCTTGCTGGAGCAGCGTCTCAACGACCGCCTGGTGGAACGCCTGCAACAAGAACGCGACCCGGCGCGGCGCGACCTGATCTACGGCTTCCCGCAGCAGTTCGGGGCGTTGAAGGACTGCCTGCAAAGCTTCCTCGACGGCGTGTTCAAACCCAACGCCTTTGAAGAGCGGGTGTTGCTGCGCGGTGTGTATTTCACCAGCGGCACCCAGGAAGGCAGCCCGATCGATCGCCTGATCGGCTCCATGGCCCAGAGCATGAACCTGGACCGCCAGCACCTGGCGCGCCAGACCGGCACCGGGCGCAGTTACTTCATCGAAAAACTCTTCAGCGCCGTGGCGTTTGCCGAGCGCGGACTGGTGGGTGTCGATCCGAAGGTCGAGCGTCGACGCAAATGGATCGCCCGTGGTGTGCTCGCGTCCACCGTCGTGCTGGTGTTGGTGGTCAGCACGTTGTGGTGGGTCAGCTACCGCGCCAACCAGGCCTACATCGCCCAGGTCGATCAGAAAGTCGCGCCGCTGGGCCAGACCGTGCAGAACCTCAGCCCGGCCCAGCGCGACGTCCTTGCGGTGTTGCCACTGCTCAATGCCGTCAAGCATTTGGCCGGCGACGCGCCCGACTGGGCTGAAGGCCTGGGCCTGTATCAGGGCGACATGCTCGAAGCCGAGTCCGGCAGCGTCTACCGCAAGCTGTTGATCGCGGTGTTCGCGCCACGCCTGCTGACGCGCATCGAAGAGCAACTGCACAGCGGCGGCAATTCGGACTTCCTCTACGAAGGCTTGAAGGCTTACCTGATGCTCGCTGATAACGAGCATTACGACGCCGACTTCATCAAGGCCTGGATCGCCCTGGATTGGGACCGCAGCCTGCCACGGGATTTGCCGGCCGAGCAGCGCCTGGCCTTGACCGGGCATTTGCAGGCGCTGTTCGAGCGGCGTCCGCCGACCGCGCGCCTCGACCCGCGCCTGATCGAAGACCTGCGTCGCCAGCTGCAACAACTGCCGGTGGCCCAACGCGTCTACGACCGCATCAAGCGCCAGAAGCTGCCCGAAGGCATCCCGGACTTTCGCATCAACGAAGCCGCCGGGCGTGACGCCGCGTTGGTGTTCAGCCGCAAGAGTGGCAAGCCATTGGGCGAACCGTTGAGCGGGTTCTTCACCGTCAAGGGCTACCGCCAGGGCTTCCTGCTCAGCAGCCTGAGCCAGACCGGCACCCTGGCTGAAGAGCAATGGGTACTGGGCCACGAAGCGGCCGACCAGCAGAACGTCGCCAGCCTGGCCGCCGATGTGCGTCGCTTGTACTTCCAGGACTACATGCGCCAATGGGACGCCTTGCTGGCCGACATCGACTTTGTGCCGATCACTAGCGTGGCCCAGGCCGCCGACGTGCTGCGGGTGATTTCCGGCCCGACCTCGCCGTTGAAAAAGCTGCTGGTGGCGGTGGCGAAGGAAACCGACCTGCAACAGGATGAACGCCTGCTGGCCGCACAAGGCGCGCCGGTGGAAGGTGGCGTGGACAAGCTCAAGGAACGCCTGGGCAGCCTGCTCGGCCAGGAACAGGCGACGTCGAACGCGCCGGCGGCGAGCGATGACCCGATCACCGCGCATTTCGCCGAGCTCAACAGCATCGTCAACAAGAACGAAGGCGAACCTGCGGCCATCGACGGCCTGCTATCCGACATGAACGCGCTGTACGTGCAAGTCAGCGCCATGGTCGGTGCCAGCGGCGATGCCTTGCTCGGCGAGGCCAAGAACCAGGCGTCGGCCGCCGCGACCCGCGTCAGTCTCAATGCCGAACGCCAGCCGCCGCTGGTGCAGGGCCTGGTCAAGTCGGTGGTCAACTCCACCACCAACACCATGATGGGCGGGGTGCGCAATCAACTGAACGCCGCCTGGACCAGCGAAGTGGTGAACATCTATCGCCAGTCCCTGGCCGGGCGTTATCCGATGTCGCCGGGCAGTGCGCGGGACGCGACCCTGGATGACTTCGGCCAGTTCTTCGGCGTCGGCGGGGTGATGGACAACTACTTCCGCAAATACCTGCAACCGTACGTGGACACCTCGACGCAGACTTGGCGCTGGCAGCCGGGCGCGGCGCAGAAGCTCGGGATTTCCCCGGGTGTGCTGCAGACCTTCCAGCGTGCGGCGACCATCCGCGATGCGTTCTTCCGTTCCGGCGGCACGCAGCCGATGGTGCGCTTCGAGCTCAAGCCGGTGGCGATGGATTCGACCATCACTCAATTCCTCCTCGACCTCGACGGCCAGCAGTTGAGCTACGACCACGGCCCGAGCCGCCCGACCGCCATGCAGTGGCCGAACCCGGGCAGCATTGGCGTAGTGCGGATCTCGATCATGCCACCGTCGTCCAGCGGTCGTTCCGGCATCACCCTGGACGGGCCGTGGGCCTGGTTCCGCCTGCTGGAGCAATCGGACCTGACCGCCGGCAACTCGCCGGACCGCTTCAACCTGCGGCTGCGGGTCGATGGCGCCAGCGCCTCTTACGAGTTGCGCGCCAACAGTGCGTTCAACCCGTTCAAGAGCCGAGTGCTCAGCGGTTTCAGCCTGCCGGAGCGTCTATGAGTACGCCGGGCTTCTATGGAAAGTTGGCCAGTCGCGGGGACTTCGTCAGTCGCGGCTTGCCCCAGAGCTTTATCGGGCCGTGGGACTCCTGGCTGGCGGCGGGTTTGCTCGCCAGCCAGACCAGCCTCGGCGAGCGTTGGCTGGACGCCTATCTGGTCAGCCCGCTGTGGCGCTTCATGGTCGCGCCCGGCGTGTGCGGGCCGGACGCTGCCGTTGGCGTAGTGATGCCGAGCATCGACCGGGTCGGGCGCTATTTCCCGTTGACCATCGCGGTATTGCTGGACCCGGATGCAGACCCGGCCTCGGTGGTCGGTGGCGCGGACGACTGGTTCGAGCGGGTCGAGAACCTTTTGCTGAGCACATTGAGCGTCGAGGCCAGTTTCGAGGCATTCAACGAACAGCTGGAAAACCTGGGTAGCCCGATGTACCTGCCGCGCACCCCGAGCAGCCGTTTCGCCAGCCTGCATCGCTTCGATGCCACCGACCCGCAGCGCCGCATGAGCGCCCTGGCCGAGTCGGCCTGCGAAGGCGCGAGCCTGTGGTGGGGCCAGGGTTCGGAGCGCATCGCGCCCGGTTTGATGCGCTGCCAGGGATTGCCGCAGCGGCGGCTGATTTTGCGCAATTTTTGCTCGGCCAAGAAGGTGTTGTGTAGATGCGTCCAAGTGCCGGAAAAGCAATCAAGTCTGCAAGCAAGAGCCATGTCGGGATGGTCCGCCAGGTCAACGAAGACGCCTGTCTGGACCTGCCGGAAAACGGCCTCTGGGTCGTGGCCGACGGCATGGGCGGGCACGCGGCGGGCGACTACGTCAGCAGCCTGATCGTCGACAGCCTGCGCGGCATTGCCGTGGGGCGTTCGCTGGACGAATACGTCGCGGCGCTGCAAAGCGACCTGCTGCGGGTGAACGCCGCCGTGCGCGAAGAAACCGCCAACCGTGGCGTGACCATGATGGGCAGCACCGTGGTGGTGCTGGCCGCCCGCGACCTGCGCGGCATGTGCCTGTGGGCCGGCGACAGCCGCTTGTATCGCTTGCGCGACGGCGTGCTCGAAAGCATTTCCCGGGACCACAGCTACGTCCAGGATTTGCAAGACAGCGGCCTGCTCAGTGAAGCCGAGGCCCGCGTGCATCCGCGCGCCAACATCGTCACCCGCGCCATCGGCGTCGAGGCGCAACTGAACCTGGCGATGACTGAGCTGTTGCTGGTGCCCGGCGACAGCTACCTGTTGTGCAGCGACGGCCTGACCAAGACCGTCGAGGACGAGGAAATCCGTGAAGTCTTGAGCCACGACGAGCCCGGCGAGATCGCCAGCAGCCTGGTGTCCCTGGGCCTGATGCGCGGCGCGCCGGACAACATCACCGTGGTCGTCGTGAAGGTGCCGTCATGAGCTTGACCCTGAACATTGTCATCCCCGGATACGACATCGACGGCGAGATCGGCGAAGGCGCGATGGCCAGCGTGTACCTGGCGACCCAGCGCTCGCTGGAACGCAAGGTGGCGCTGAAAGTCATGGCCGCCGCCCTGGCCGCCGACCCGACGTTTTGCGAACGTTTCCTGCGCGAAGGCAAGACCCTGGCGCGCCTGTCGCACCCGCACACCGTCACCATCCATGACATCGGCAACGTCGGTGAGTTGTATTACATGGCGATGGAATACCTGCCCAACGGCACGCTCAAGGAGCGCATCGCCGCGGGCCTGACGCCGGAGCAGGGCCTGACCTACATCCGCCAGATCGCCTCGGCCCTGGGTTACGCTCACGGCTTGGGCCTGGTCCACCGCGACGTGAAGCCGGCCAACATTCTGTTTCGTGCCGACGGCACGGCGGTGCTCTCGGACTTCGGCATCGCCAAGTCCCTGGACGACCGCACCCAATTCACCCAGGCCGGTTTCGCCGTCGGCACACCGAGCTACATGAGCCCGGAACAGGCCCGAGGCCAAGACATCGATGGCCGCGCCGACCTGTACGCCCTGGGTGTGGTGCTCTACGAAATCCTCGTCGGCAAGCTGCCATACACCGGCAGTGACGCGCTGTCGACGGCGCTGGCACACCTGACCGAACCCTTGCCGGAACTGCCGGTGCATCACGGCCGTTACCAGGACGTGTTGCGCAAGCTGCTGGCGAAGGATCCGGCGGAGCGCTTCCCGGACGCGGCGGCGTTGCTGCGGGCGTTGGACAATTTGCCCCAGGAATCGTCGGAAGCGACGCTGATCCGGCCGTTGTCGTTTGAACTGCCTGCCGTGCCGCCTCCGGTGGATGACTTGGCGGGATTGACGCCCATGTCCATCGACATTCCCAGCGGGCCCGCGCAACCGCAGTCGCAGCCACAACCCAAGCCTGTTCCGCCGCCGGCCAAGCCGACGCCGCAGTCCACCGTGTCGGAGCAGCGCAAGGGGCCGGTGTTCGCCCTGGCGGCTGTCGCGGTTGCCGTGGCGCTGGCGTTGGGCGGCGCGGGTTATTGGTGGTTGGCTGGCGGCGATGGCAAGGAAGTGAAGACGCCGGTGGCCAAGACAACATCGGTCAAGCCTCCGGAGGTCGCCCCACCGAAAGCCCCCGAGGTACCTGCGGTCAAGCCTCCCGTCGCCCCTCCAGCCCAGCCGCCCGTGGCGACCGAGGCCGACGGCGGCCAGCGTCCGCTGCTGATGGCCGGCAAGAAAACCCTGTTCCAGCGCGTGCTCAGCAAGCCGGGAGCGAAGTTGGCCGCCGAACCGGGCGCCGCGCCGGACAAGGCTTTGCCGGCGTTTTCCGTGTTGTATGTCTACCAGCGCAAAGACGTGGATGGCAGCGGATGGGTGCGCGTCGGCGCGGCCACCGACGGACGCAGCGACGGCTGGTTGCCCGCCGCCCAGGTCAGCGACTGGAAACAGAGCCTGGTGCTCAAGTTCACCGAGCGCTCCGGCCGTGCGCCGGTGATGTTCCTGCGCCAGCCCGGCGAGGTGGAGAAGCTGCTGGCCAATCCGTCGGCGGCCAAGAACGTGTTGCTCAAGGCCCAGCAGAGTCCCCAGGACGACCAGCAAGTGCTGGCCCTGGAACCGGCCGCCAGCGCCGTGCCGCAGAACCAGTTCTACCTCTTGCCGATCTTCGATTCCCGCGAGAGCTTCGACGACAACGGCCAGCCGGTGCAGTTGTTGAACGTGGCCTCTATCGACCCGGGCAACATCCCCAAGGCTTCGGGCAACACACCGATCACCACCGCCAACGCCGACGCGTTCCGCACCGCCGTGGTGCTGGTGGTGGACACCACCGTGTCGATGCAGCCCTACATCGATCAGGTCCGTGACGTGGTGCACCAGCTGCAGACCCGCATCGGCGAACGCGGCGAACTCGACAGCGTCAGTTTCGGCATGGTCGGTTTTCGCAGCAGCATCAAGAAAACCCCGGGCCTGGAGTACACCGCCAAGACCTTGATCACCCTGGAACAGGGCCGCGACCCGCAACGCTTCCTGGAGATGGCGCGGCAGGTCAAGGCCTCCACGGTGTCGAGCCATTCGTTCAACGAAGATGCGTTCGCCGGGGTCATGGAAGCCGTCGAAGGCATGGACTGGTCCGGCTACGGCGGACGCCTGATCCTGCTGGTCACCGATGCCGGTGCGCTGCGCAAGAACGACCCGTTCGCCGCCACGCAAATGAACGAGGCCGAAGTGCGCCAGGCGGCGCTGGGCAAGCAGATCAAGATCTATGCGCTGCACCTGCTCAGCGACGCCGGCAAGAAGACCCACGCCGGCGCCCAGAGCCAATACCGCACGCTGACCGCCGACGCCAACCCGCAGATCGGCGACCTGTACATCCCGGTGCCGGGCGCCGATGTGCGCAAGTTCGGCGAGCGCGTCGACGAGATCGGTTCGGTGTTCGCCGACCTCGTCCATCAAGTGCGCAGCAATAAGCCGCAGAGCGTGCCGTTGCTCAGCGCCGCGCCAAGCCTGACCGACAAATCGGCAGCGGTCGGCTACGCAATGCACATGGATTTCCTGGGGCGCAAATCCGCCAGCCAGGCGCCGCAACTGGTCAGCGCCTGGACCGCCGACCGTGACCTGACCAACCCGGCGCTGCCGGCATTCCAGGTCTGCGTGATGCTGACCAAGCTGCAACTCAACGATCTGCAACAGTCGCTGAAACTGATCGTCGACGCGGCGCGCAAGACCCAGAGTTCACCCAAGGACTTCTTCCAGGAAATCGCCAGCGCCAGCGCCTACATGAGCCGCGACCCGTCGGCCCTGCGCAAGGGTGGCAACCTCGCCACCGGCGGGATTCTCGGCGAGTACCTGGAAGGGCTGCCGTACCGCAGCAAATCGCTGAACATGACCCAGGACTTGTGGCTGTCGTTGAGCGTCGCCGAGCAGGAGGATTTCATCGACGAGCTGGAGTCGAAGATCCGCCTCTACGAAACCTTCCACAATGACCTCGCCAACTGGGTGCGCTTCGGCGATGCCGAGCCGGGCGATGCGTTGTACCGCGTTCCGTTGTCGACGCTGCCGTGATGCTGAACCTGAGCGCGGTGCACAAAAGCCGGGGCGCCGACGGCCAACGCTACAGCCTGGTGATACCCCGGCTGCAACTGCGCGCCGGTGAACAACTGGCGGTGGTCGGCCCCAGCGGCTGCGGCAAGAGCACCTTGCTGGACTTGCTGGCGCTGGTGCTGGCGCCGGATCAGGCCGGGCAGTTCGACTTCACGCCCGCCAACGCGCCGCTGGACATCGCCAAACTGTGGCGTGCGTCGCAACAAGGCACCTTGGCCGAGCTGCGCAGCCGTCACCTGGGCTATGTTCTGCAAACCGGTGGCCTGCTGGGCTTCCTGGACGTACGCGGCAACATCGAGTTGTCGCGCAAATTGCTGGGCTTGAAGGATGACGGCAGCGTGAAGCGCCTGGCCGGACAATTGGACATTGCCGATCAACTGGACAAGAAACCGGCGGACCTTTCCGTCGGCCAGCGCCAGCGGGTCAGTTGCGCCCGGGCGTTGGCCCATGGCCCGCGCCTGCTGCTGGCCGATGAGCCGACCGCCGCCCTCGACCCGCTGAACGCCGAACGCGTCATGCAATTGCTGGTCACCCAGGCCCGCGAGCACGGCGTGTGCTGCGTGGTTGCCACCCATGACGAAGCGCTGGCCCGCGCCAGCGGCTTGCAGGTGCGCCGCATCAGTTGCCGTCGCGATGTCGACGGTGGCGTGACGGCCACGCTCGGGGAGGCTTGCTGATGCGCGGCGCGCTGGTGGCTTCCCTGGCCTGGCAGGATTACCGCAACGACGCCTGGCTGTCGGCGTGTTCGGTGCTGGCGTTGGTGGCTGTGGTGGCGCCGTTGCTGGTGCTGTTCGGCCTGAAGTTCGGCCTGGTCAGCAGCCTGACCGAACGCCTGCAAAACGACCCGGCCACCCGGGAAATCATTCCCTTGGGCGGCGGCCGCTTCAGTGCCGGATTCGTTGAACAGTTGGCGCAGCGCAGTGATGTGGCGTTTGCCTTGCCGCGCACCCGACAGATCGCGGCCACGGCGGACCTGAGCAGCGAGGCTGCCGCCGTCACGGTCGAGATGATTCCCACTGCCGCTGGCGACCCTTTGTTCGATCACCTGCCGGTGCCACAAGGCTTGGATCAAGTGGTGCTCAGCCAGACTGCTGCTGAAAAGCTCGGCGCCAAGGCCGGTGATTGGTTGCAGGCCAGTTTCGGTCGGCAGGTGGCCGGTCGCAGCGAGGCGCAGCGCACGCGGGTTCAGGTGTTGAACGTGCTGCCGCTGGAAGCCTTTGCGAGGGACGGTTTGTTCGCACCGTTGGCCTTGCTCGAAGCCGCGGAAGATTACCGTGACGGTCGCGCCGTGCCCGCGTTCGGTTGGCCGGGCGATGCGGTGGGCGAGGCCGGGCAACGGGTCTATCCGGCGTTTCGCTTGTACGCGCGCAACTTGGGCGATGTCGAGCCGCTGCGCCAGTTCTTCGCCGGGCAGAACCTGTTGGTGTCGACCCAGGCCCAGACCATCGCACAAGTGCAATCGTTGAGCCGCAACCTGTCGATCGTGTTCTGGATCATCGCCGGGTTGGCGTTGGCCGGCGCCTTCGCGGCGATCTTTGCCGGTGCCCTGGCGGCGGTCGAACGCAAGCGCCGCGAGCTGTCGGTGCTGCGCCTGTTGGGGGTTTCCACCGCGGCACTGTTGTTGTTCGTGGTGTTGCAGGCGCTCTACAGCGCCACGTTTGCGGCCCTGCTGAGCGCTGGCCTGTATGGCCTGGCGCAGTCGGGCCTGAATCTTTTATTTGCGCAGATGCCCGGCGAGTACGCCAGCCATCTGCTGGTGCGTCATTACACCTTGGCCCTGGTGGCCGTGCTCGGCGTCAGCGCCGTCGCGGCGGCTTGCGGTGGTTGGCGGGTGGCGCGCATCCAAGCGTCTGAAGGAATTCGCGATGTATAAGTTATTGGGCGCCGCCGTGGCGCTGAGCCTGGCCAGTCTGGTCTGGGCGGATGAGGGCACGGACAAGCTGGACAATCCCAAGCCGTTGCCCGACGACGTCAGCCTGCCGCTGCCGTGTGAAGGGCAGATGGTGTTCCGCTACGTCTATATCCTCGCCCAAGGCACCCTGGACGACCGCGAGATCAGCCTCGGCTACCCGTTCAGCGAAGGCGAGGCGGGCTATCAACAGTCGTTCATTTCCGGCTACCGGCGCGACTTCATCAACGGCCAGTTCACCCTCAAGGACCTGCCCAAGGACTGGAACAAGACCATCACGCCGTTGATGCCCAAGACCGACGCCAAGACGCCGCTTAAGCCGATGCTGTACTTCATCGGCAAGTACGAAGTCACCGCTCGCCAGTACGCCCAGGTCATGGCGCAGGCGCAGTCGCTGGCCAGTGGCGAAGCGGCGCCGGCCTGCGAGGCGCTGTTGGCCGAGTTGCCCCAGGGCATGGCCGGGCGCTTGCCCAAGGTGAAGCTGTCGAAGTTCGAGGCCGAGCGCTTCTCGGCGGTGTACAGCGCCTGGCTGATGAAATACCACAAGGATCTGCTGCCGGTGAGCGGTCGCGGCACTTCCGCCGAAGACGGCGGCCTGGGCTTCGTGCGCCTGCCCACCGAAGTGGAGTGGGAATTCGCCGCCCGGGGCGGACAAGCCGTCAGCCGCCAGGACCTGGAAGGCCGACTCTTTCCACGACGCCTGGAAGGCAGCGAAAGCGACGGGCCGCTGGCCGATTGGGCGGTGTTCAACCAGGTCGCCGGCGGCACCGGCCAAGCCGCGCGGCTGATGCCCATCGGCACCAAATTGCCGAACCCCATCGGCCTGTTCGATGTGGTCGGCAACGCCGCCGAGATGGTCCAGGAATCGTTCCAGTTGGTGCACGCCGGTCGCCGCCAGGGCGCCTATGGCGGCTTCGTGGTCAAGGGCGGTAATTATCTGGAAGGCGAGGGCACGCTGTTCACCGGCATGCGCCGCGAGTACCCGTTATTTGCTGCCGACGGCACTGAGCAAAGCAACGAAACCACCGGTTTTCGGGTGGCCGTCGGCGCGTTGTCTGCGCCGCGTTCGCGCTACAAGGAATTGTTCGCCCAGTGGCAGAAGGAGGGCCGACTCGCGTCCTTGACCGATGCCATCGACGACGCCGACGACCCGACCAAGCGCCTGGACAGCATCATCTCCGCGAGCACCGATCCGCGCCTGCAAGCCGAGTTGGGCCTGGTCAACGAAGAGCTCAAGCGCAACGTCTCGCTCATCGCCCAGCAACGCGAAGAAGCGGCGGGTAACCTGATCCAGTCTTCGGCGCTGGTGGCCGAGACCATCAACAACTACAACATCCGCCTGACCAATCTGCAGAACAGTCGGCAGGCGGCCTTGGATGCCAAGGACGAGGCCAGCGCCACGCTGTTCGCCACGGCCATCGACAACGGCCGCAGTGCGCTGGACGGCGCGGTGGCGATCTACATCGACAACCTGGCAACCGGCACGCGCTACACCGATGCCGTGATCCAGGCGCAGTTCCAGCGCATCAAGGAAGAGCTTGAGCGCAAACCGGTACTGGGCAAGAGCCTGGTGGCGCGTGCAACGTTATTCGTTCGTCATGTCGGGGATTATCGTCAGCAGAAACGAGCCGACCCGGCGGCGATATTGAAGGAATTGCTCGCATCGAATGCTCAGCGGTCTTGAGTGTTCGTTGTCAGCGAGCTTGGAAGGGACTCAGGCGGCGATAGGGCTGCGCTGAGCTGGTCAAAACTTAAACGAGAACACAACTATGCTTTTCTCCCGTAAACCTTTTGCTTCGGTTTCCAAGCGTCATTTGCTGCTGGTCGCTGTTGGCTTCAGCACCGTACTGACCGGCTGCGCTTCGTCGCCGACCTCCAAGGTCGCTTCGAGCACCAAGGTCGAGTACTACCCGAATTGCTACGAGCCGGTGCAGCACCTGCGCTCCACCGAAGGCAACATGACCAAGTCGGTCGTCACTGGCGCAGCCGTCGGTGCCGTCGGTGGTGCGCTGCTGGGCGCCCTGACCGCCGACAAGGAAGACCGTGGTCGCAACGCCGCCATCGGTGCCGCGGGCGGCGCCCTGGCCGGTGGTGCAGCCGGTTACTACACCGAGCGCCAGAAGCAGATCGCCGATGACAACATGCGCATCGCTTCCTACGCTGCCGACGTCAGCAAGAGCGCTTCGGACATCGACCGCAGCACCGCGTACGCCAAGGCTTCGCAACAGTGCTACCAGAACGCGTTCAGCAAACTGGTTGCCGACCGCAAGGCCAAGACGGTCAACGACACCGAGGGCCGCAAGCGCCTGGCGGAAATCGTTGCCGGCCTGAAAGAGTCCAACGACCTGATCGTCGCGGTGAACGGCAAGGCGTCCGAAGACCTGAACAACTACACCCAGGCTTACGAGAAAGACCTGCAACAAGTGGGCGTGCAGCGCACTGACGTGGTGACCGTGGCCACTGCTGACACCACGCAGGTTGTGGCGGCGCAGACCAGCACCAAGACCAAGAAGAAAGTGACGCCGGCGAAGAAGAAAGAACTTCCAGTGGTGCCGAAAGAAGCGGTCGCTACCGAGAAGACTTTGCAGACCGCCAAGGCCAAGCAGGATGAAAGCAAACAGGTTGCTAGCGCGGGTACTACTCAGGTGAACAGCATGTGCAAGAATCCGGACTTGGGTGACTGGGCTCCGGTGCCTTGCCCGAATGTTTGATCGGGTGCATATCCGTTGCTGCGATGATGGCGGCTGGCGGTTACGCCCTTACGGCGTGTCACTTTTGGCAAACGCCCCAAAAGTAACCAAAAGGTCTTGCCCCACCACTCGGCACCTCGCCTAGGCTCGGTGTGCCCGAACGCAGGCATTGCTCCGTGGGCCGCCGCGAAGGGTCATCCATGACCCAGCGCGGCTAACCCGGCATCCATGCCGGGTTGCCCACTGCGCAATACCTGCGTTCGGCCATCGTGGTTAACGGGGCCTCCAGATCAAAAGCCAAGCCGAGGCGGCCTGATAGCCGACCTGGTTCTAGGTGGGACCGCGTTTCCCTGTGGGAGCGAGCTTGCTCCGGGCGGCGATCCGACGAAGGCGTCGGTTCAGCTTGCCTCTATGTCCGTCCTATCCCTTGGCTGCAGACGCCGCCACCCCCTTCGTCTCCAAATGATCCAACGCCCGCTCGACCAACAACTGCACCCCATCGGCCATGCGACTGATCGCCAGGGCGACGCAACGGCGTGATTCGTCGATGTCGTCGGCCAGGTCGGCGGCGATGGTGCTGATGGAGAGCAGGTCTTCGGAGGCGTTGGCGAGCAGGGTTTCGGTGTCGATGTGCGGGGAGACGATGAAGAGCTGGTCTTTATCGGGTTCCGGCGGTGAGGCGGGGTGGGGCTTGAGGTAGTAGTCGAGGGCGCGGTTGGTGGCGTCTTCGAGGCGTTTTTCTTCGAGTTTTTCGGCGCGGGACTTGTGTTCGTTTTTCGGTGGATTCGGTGAATGCTTGACCATAGTACCAGAGTTGGGGTCGACATCCTTTCGCTTGCATTCGAAGAGGTGGCAACTGTACGTAGGTGTGCAAGACCGGCTGGTACTCCCGGCAGACCCGAAGGCCTCCCACGCACAATTGCCATAACGGACGCGAGCATAAAAAAATGCTCGATCAATAGCCATAACCAATTGCGTACCAATCCGGACTTGCACGTCCGTGTCACCGTTTTTTGCGATGACGAACAGAGGTTAGCGGCCCTCGGTACCGCTGCCTAGTTCATGAACAGCTCGCCGTTTTGAAGGAAATGTCCGACGAGTCTGAAGGCCAACGAATGACGCTTCTAAACGTGACTTGGCGGTCATCATGCGCAAAAGATGGCCGATCTTCCGCAAACTGGATTCGATGATGGCGTTCTTCTGAAGAATCGCTAAACTGCGCCAGCCGTTCATTTTTCTCACGAGGCTGTGCCGATGAAATTTCGTTTCCTGTTGTGGCTGCTGGGGTGGTTGATGGGCAAGGCCAGCCGCACCAATCCGGCGTTCCAGCAGCAGTTGGGCGACAAGGAGCTGGTGTTCCAGCTGCAAACCCTGGACGGCAAGGTTGCCCGGCACTTCACCGTGAAGAACCAGCGCATCACCAGCCAGTCGGGTGTTTATCCGACGCCGGCCTTCGCCATCGCGTTCAAGGATGCAGGCTATGGCTTCGCCACGATGCAGGCGAAGAACAAGCAGTTGGCATTCATGACGGGGATCCAGGACAAATCGATCCAGATCAAGGGCAACCCGGCGCTGGTGATCTGGTTTCAGGGGTTGATGAAGTATTTGAAGCCGAGGAAGGCGAAGAAGGCTTGAGCCCAGTGAGTCACTGTTCTGAGAGAGGCTTCTGTGGCGAGGGGATTTATCCCCGCTGGACTGCGCAGCAGGCCCCAAAAAGCTAAGTGCGGTGAGCCTGCTTAACCGGGGGGCTAGGTTTTAGGGCTGCTTCGCAGCCCAGCGGGGATAAATCCCCTCGCCACAACAGCCCATCTGCCGCATTCATTAGTGGCTGAACTGCGAAGCCAGCTCCCGCAGCAGCACTTCAGCCTCAAGCACCTTGCTCACCACATCATCGGCCTTTTCCCGAGTCAGCCCTACGCGATCGAGCAGTGCATCCGGGATCTCTTCGTCCGGACCGGAGCCGATGCTGCGCGAGCGCAGCAGGCGCACGGCCAGGCACACCAGGTTCGGGTAGGCGGCGTATTCGCCGTCGTAGTGGGGGTCGTGCTGGAAGCGCAGGGCGGTGGCCAGTTCGTCGGGCATGTCCCAGTAGCGCATCAGCCAGGCGCCGATCTGCTCGCGGCTGATGCCCAGCAGATGTTGCTCCACGTAGCTGTGGCACAGGTGCGGGTTGACCTCCAGGTGCCGGCAGATCAATGAAAAATGCGGCGGGAAGACGTGGGCCAGCAGCAGGTAGCCGAAGTTGTGCAACAGGCCCGACAGGTAAGTCAGGCCGCCTTCCGGGCGCTGGGCGCGGGGCATGGCGCGGGTCAGGCCTTCGATGACGGCGGCGGTGTAGATCGATTGCTGCCAGTACGGCGTGGTGTGTTGCGGATGGTCCTTGGGCAGGCTCAGGGTCTTGCCCAGGGCCAGCCCCAGCGCCAGGTTTATCACCAGGTCGAAGCCCAGCACGCGGACGATGGCGTCTTCCACCGAGCGAATCTTGCCCGGCGACGCGTAGTACGGCGATGCGGCCCAGCTCACCACTTGTGCGGCCAAGGCCGGGTCGGTTTCGACCACGCCGGTGATGTCGTCGATGGTGGCGTCGGGGTCGACCCGCAGCTTGATGATTTTCTGCGCGGTTTCAGCCAGCGGCGGGATCTCGATGGTCTCTTCCAGCCGTTGCTGGATGCGCCGGGCGGTGAATGCCTGTACCGCTTGGGTGATTTCCTTGCGGTCGTCGTCCGGGCGGTCCAGGTTCGGGGTGATGTTGCTCACAGGTTCGCCGAACGTCGCGGCGCTGGCCTTGGTGAGCATGGTCTTGAAGGCTTCGCTGGAGACCTCCAGCAGCAACCCCGGCTCGCCCGAGTTGATCAGCAGCTTGGGTTCGCGCAGCAGGCCTTCTTCGTACAGGCACGGCGAACTGGTCAGCGCGGGCAGGCCTGGCAACAGGCTCAGGCTGTGTTTGCCGAGCATGCGCTCCAGGCGCTCGGTCGGCACCGCCGTGAGCTTTCGGCCAGTCAGTTCGGCGAGGCGGTTGAGGTCCAGCAATTGGCTTTGCGGAAACAGCACCATGAGCGCGCCAACGGCATCGTGCAGCAACACGGCCTGCACTTTGCGAGCGGGGTTGAGGCCCGGTCGTTCGATGACTTCGTCAAAGGCGATGCCCAATTTCTCGAGCAACTGCCGAATCACAGACGGAGCGTGCGGGGTTTCGGGGACGAGGGCAGCTTCAGTCATGGTCTGTATCCGTTTTCCTACAAGTGGGTCAGTATAACCAGCTTGTCTAGAAGGCGCGTCCAGAAAACTGAGCGCGTGCTCACACTTGGCCGTATTGCTGCCCATGGCGCAGCCAGCGGTCCAGCAGCGGGCTGACATGGTCGGGCCAGCGCTCCAGCAGCGCCTGGGCAGCGTCGCGTACTGCCGGGAGCAGGTCGGCGTCGCGCATCAGGTCGGCCACCTTGAATTGAAGCAGACCCGTCTGGCGCGTGCCGAGCATTTCGCCCGGGCCGCGCAGTTCGAGGTCTTTTTCGGCGATGACGAAACCGTCGTTGGTTTCGCGCATGATCCCCAGGCGCTGGCGCCCGATCTGCGACAATGGCGGATGATAGAGCAAGACGCAATGGCTCGCGGCGCTGCCCCGACCGACGCGGCCACGCAACTGGTGCAGCTGCGCCAGACCCAGGCGCTCGGGGTTCTCGATGATCATCAGGCTGGCGTTGGGTACGTCGACGCCGACCTCGATCACGGTGGTGGCGACCAGCAGTTGCAGGGCGCCGGCCTTGAATTCGGCCATCACTGCGGCTTTTTCGGCGGGCTTCATGCGGCCGTGGATCAACCCGACCTTCAATTCGCCGAGGGCGGCGGTGAGGTCTTCATAGGTGGTTTCGGCCGCCTGGCAGGTTAGTTCTTCCGATTCTTCGATCAGCGTGCAGACCCAATAGGCCTGCCGTCCTTCGGCGCAGGCGCCGCGCACGCGCTCGATCACTTCCACTCGTCGGGTATCGGTGACCAGCACGGTGTTGACCGGCGTTCGACCGGGCGGCAGTTCGTCGAGGATCGAGGTGTCGAGGTCGGCGTAGGCACTCATCGCCAGGGTCCGCGGGATCGGTGTCGCGGTCATGATCAGCTGGTGCGGGCACATCCGCCCGCCGACGCCTTTCTGCCGCAGGGCCAGGCGCTGTTGGACGCCGAAGCGGTGCTGTTCGTCGATGATCACCAGGGCCAGGTTCTTGAACTGCACTTCGTCCTGGAACAAGGCGTGGGTGCCGACCACCATCGGCGCGCCCTCGGCGATCTGCGCGAGGGCGGCGGCGCGGTTCTTGCCCTTGAGCTTGCCGGCCAGCCAGGCGACTTCGATGCCCAGGGGTTCGAGCCAGCGCTGGAAGGTGATGAAGTGTTGCTCGGCGAGGATCTCGGTGGGCGCCATCAACGCCACCTGATACCCGGCTTCCAGCGCTTGCAGGGCGGCGAGGGCAGCGACCACGGTCTTGCCCGCGCCCACGTCGCCCTGGATCAGCCGCAGCATTGGCTCGGGCTGGCTCAGGTCGTAGGCGATTTCGTTGCCGACCCGCTGCTGCGCGCCGGTGGGGGTAAAACCGAGATTGGCCAGGTAGCGAGCCGGCAGCTTCGTCGCCTTGGGCATGGCGGGGGCGCGCAGCGAGCGCAGGCTTTCGCGCAGGCGTTGCTGGGACAGTTGATGAGTCAGCAGCTCTTCGAAGGCGAGGCGATGCTGGGCCCAGTGGTGTCCGAGGGCGAGCTCTTCCACATCCGCGTCGGCAGGCGGGTGATGCAGGTAGCGAATCGCGTCGGCCAGCGGCGCAAGCTGATAATCCCGGGCCAATTCCTTGGGCAGCCAGTCCGGCAGGCTGGTGGGGCCGAGCATTGTCAGGGTTTGCTGGCAGAGTTGGCGCAGGCGCTGTTGGGTCAGGCCTTCGGTGAGCGGGTAGACCGGCGTCAGGGTTTCCGCGACGGGCGGCGGCTCGTCGCCGGTGATGGCGCGGTATTCCGGATGATAGATCTCCAGCCCCGAGGCACCGGGCCGCGCCTCGCCGTAGCAGCGCACGCGGGTGCCACGCTTGAGGCCTTCCTTTTGTGCATTGCTGAAGTGATAGAAACGCAGGCTCAACCCGCCGGTGCCGTCCTGCAGGCGCACCACCAGGCTGCGACGCCGGCCCATGACCACGTCGGCGCCGCTGACGGTGCCTTCCACCACCGCATCCTGCCCGGGCCGCAAATGACCGATGGGCACCACGCGGGTGCGATCCTGATAGCGCAACGGCAGGTGAAACAGCACGTCCTGGAGGTTTTCCAGGCCGACCTTGGCCAGTTTCTCGGCCATGGCTTCACCGACACCCTTGAGTGTCGTCACCGGCACTTTCGACAGCTCAGTCATGGCTACGACTTACTTGGCGGCAGGCGGCTTGGCCACGGAGCACAAGCGGATCGAGTCGGCGAGGATCTCGATGGCCTTGGGTCGCGGGAAGCTGGCGCGCCAGGCGATGGCAACGGTGCGGAACGGCACGGGGGCCGTCAGCGGGCGGACTTCGATCACGCCGGGGGAGTAATGATGGCTGTCCACCGCCGACAACGGCAGGATCGAAATGCCCAGGCCGGAGGCGACCATGTGGCGAATGGTTTCCAGGGAGCTGGATTCCACCGTGGTGTGCTTGGCGCCTTCGCTGCCCTTGGTCAGGGTCGGGCAGGCTTCGAGCACCTGGTCGCGGAAGCAGTGGCCTTCGCCGAGCAACAACAGGCTCTTGTCGTTGAGCAGGGCCGCGTCGATGGTTTTTTTCTGGGTCCAGGGGTGCTGGGCCGGCATCAGGACGTAGAACGGTTCGTCATAGAGCGGCAGGGTCAGGACGTCGGCTTCGTTGAACGGCAAGGCGATGATGATCGCGTCCAGTTCGCCGTTGCGCAGCTTGTCGCGCAGCACGTGGGTGAAGTTTTCTTCGATGTACAACGGCATCTGCGGGGCCACCCGGTGCAGTTGTGGAATCAGGTGCGGGAACAGATACGGCCCGACGGTGTAGATCGCGCCGACTTTCAGCGGGGCGGTCAGCTGGTTCTTGCCGGCCTGGGCCAGTTCGCGAATGCCCTGGGCCTGTTCCAGGACCTTTTGCGCCTGGGCGACGATGCCTTCGCCCACCGGGGTCAGGCGCACGGCGCTTTTGCTGCGCTCGAAAATCAGCACACCGAGTTCGTCTTCAAGCTTTTTCACACCCACCGACAGCGTCGGCTGGCTGACATGGCAACGCTCGGCCGCGTGGCCGAAATGCTGCTCTTGGGCGAGGGTCACGATGTAGCGTAATTCTGTGAGGGTCATGGCGAAACGTCCGTGAAGTTGCGAGCCAAGCATACCGGCTGCAATCGATAGACGCACGTTATCAGACTGGAGGCGCGGTGCGACACTGGCGAATGTCTGTGTGGTCGTTGCCGGATATGAAAAAAGCATCTTTCGATGCCTTTAGGTCGGATGTGCTCATTGTGGCGAGGGAGCTTGCTCCCGCTGGCCTGCGCAGCAGGCCTCTGGTGCGGCGAACGCGGTCTGCCTGATGCAGCACATTCGCTGGTTTTGGGGCCGCTTCGCGGCCCAGCGGGAGCAAGCTCCCTCGCCACAGGATTCAACCTGCCATCGGGTTGCCGGATTGAGTCAGCGCCGACGCTTGTCGATGGAATACAGGAACGGCGCCGTCAGTTCGACCGTGCCGTTGGTCAGCAGGTCGGCCGGTGGCTTGGGCAGCGGTTGGGCGCGGCGGATCATTTCCAGGGTGGCCCGGTCCAGATCGGCGTTGCCTGACTTGCCCACCAGTTCGAAGGACAACACGTTGCCTTCGGCATCCACCACGAACCGCAAGCGGTTCATGCCTTCCTTGCCGCGTGCCTGGGCGCTGGCCGGGTACTTCTTGTATTTGCCCAGGTGCGCCAGCAGCGTGCCTTGCCAGCTCGCCTTGGCTGCCATTTGCGCGGGCGAAGGGCCTGGGGCCGGCTGCGCGGACTTCTCGGTCGGCGCCTGGGTGGGCTGAGTGTCGGCGGGCTTCTGCTCCGACGGCGTTTCCTTCGGCGGCTCCGGCTTTTTCTCCACCGGCTTGGGCTTGGGCGGTTGAGGCTTCGGCTTGGGCTTGACCGGCTTGGGCACGGCGATTTCCGCCTTCGGCGCTTCGGCCAGTTTCGGCAGCGGCAGCTCTTCCACCGGCTCGGGCGGTTGCGGCGGTGTGACGACTTTTGGCGGGGCAGGCGGTGGCGGCGCTGGAACCGGGGCCAGTTCGACCATCATTGCCTGGGGCGGCAATTCGATGGGCGCACGTGTCGTCCAGTTCAGCGTCAGCGCGATGGCAAGCGCATGCACGCCCAGCACCACGGCCAGGCTACCGCTGTAACGCGTCAGCTTTTGGCGCGTCGTGATCATTTTTTCGGCGCCGTCTCGAGTCCGACCAGGCCGACCTTCAGGTAACCGGCGCCGCGCAGGGCGTCCATCACGCTCATCAGGTCGCCGTAATCCACGCCTTTGTCGGCCTGGAAGAAGATCGTCGTGTCTTTCTTGCCCTGGGTCTTGGCGTCCAGGGTCGGGCCGAGGCTCTCGACCTTGATTTCCTCTTCGCCCAGGAACAGGCGCTGGTCAGCCTTGACGCTCAGGAACACCGGTTTTTCCGGCCGTGGCGACGGCTTGGCCGTGGACGCGGGGAGATCAACCTTGATGTCCACGGTGGCGAGCGGGGCGGCCACCATGAAGATGATCAACAGCACCAGCATCACGTCGATGAACGGCGTGACGTTGATTTCGTGGTTCTCGGCCAGATCGTCGTCTGCGCCTTCTTTCAAATGCAGGCCCATGGCCGATTACCCCACTTTCACCATGTGCGGTTGCGAGCCACGCTCGGGCGGCAGGTGATCGAGGTCGCGGCTGACTAGCAGCAGGACTTCGGCCGAAGCATCGGAAACCTGGGCCTTGTAGCCAGCGATGGAGCGAGCGAAGACGTTGTAGATCACCACCGCCGGGATGGCCGCGACCAGGCCCAATGCGGTCGCCAGCAAGGCTTCGGCAATGCCGGGGGCGACGACGGCGAGGTTGGTGGTCTGGGTCTTGGCGATGCCGATGAAGCTGTTCATGATCCCCCACACGGTACCGAACAGGCCGACGAATGGCGCGGTGGAGCCGATGGTGGCGAGCACGCCGGTGCCGCTGCTCATGTTGCGACCGCAGGCAGCCACCAGGCGCTCGAGGCGGAAGCTGACGCGTTCCTTGATGCCTTCCTTCTCGCGGCTGTTGGCCGACAGCTGCATTTCTTCGAGCGCATCGTGCACCAGCAAATTGGCGAGGGTGCCTTCCTTCGCGGCGCTGGCGCTGGCTTCCTTGAGGGTGGCGGCCTTCTTCAGCGCGGCGATTTCACCCCGCAGGCGACGCTTGGCGCCCAGCAGTTCGAAGCCCTTGGCGATCCAGATGGTCCAGGTGATGATCGAGGCGATGGCCAGGCCGATCATCACGGCTTTGACGACCACGTCGGCGTTCTTGTACATGCCCCAGGGCGACAGGTCGTGGGCCATGCCCAGGGTGTTGTCGGCTTCGAGCACTTGAGGCGCGTCGGCTTCGACGGCCTGAGTCGGATCGGTGGCCACGGGCGTCGCAACGGGTGCGGCCGGGTCGGCGGGTGCCTGGGCGGCGGCAGGCGCGGTGGCCGGAGTCGTGGCGGGTGCCTGGGCATCAGCGAAGGCGGCGCTTGGCGCCAGCATCAGGCTGAGCAGCAGGGCTGCCACCGCGCTCCAGGCGCGAGGTCGGTTGGTTGGCGAAGCGGAAGAGAGAGAGCGTGTCATGCTGGCCGGACCTGAGAGGAAAAAGAAGGTTGATGTTCTTCCAGGCCTCGTGAGGCCGAGAACAAAAGTGGCAAGCATTATTGCAAGTAATTCTTGTTAACAAAAGTAATACAGTTACTTTTTTTGTCGCATGGCTAGCCGCTCATCCCTCTGGCAGCTAGTCTGCGGCTTTTCCAAAAGGAGATCCTGATGCCCGCGCCTTCTGTTTTGATTGCCGGTTGTGGTGATGTCGGCGGTCGTCTGGCCACGAAACTGCTGGCGGCTGGCTGGCATGTTTATGGCCTGCGCCGTGATGTCTCGCGGTTGCCGGACGGTGTGACTGGCGTTGCCGGCGACCTGTTCAATGAGGACTGCCCCATGACTTGGCCGGTAGGCGCTATTGATTGTGTGGTTTATTGCGCCGCCGCCACCGACCACGATGAGAATGGCTATCGGAAGGCATACGTCCAGGGACTGCAGAACGTGCTGAGTTGGTTGGGTGACTACGGGCAGGTGCCCGATCGACTGATTTTTGTATCCAGCAGCAGCGTGTATGGCCAGCAGGACGGTGCATGGGTCGATGAGACCTCCGAGACTGTCGCTGCCGGCTATTCCGGACGCTTGATGCTTGAAGCCGAGCAGGTAGCACTCAATAGCGGTATTCGCGCAAGTATCCTTCGCCTGACGGGCATTTATGGCCCGGGCCGCGAATGGCTGCTGACGCAAGTGCGTCGGGGTTATCGCGTGGCGACGGAGCCGCCGCTCTATGGCAACCGGATTCATGCGGACGATGCTGCTGGGTTGCTGGCGTTTCTGTTGGAAAAGGATCGGCAGGGCGTACAGCTGGAGGATTTCTACATCGGTGTCGACGATGCACCCGCGCCGTTGGCCGAAGTGGTGGGTTGGCTGCGCGAATATCTGGGCGTGACCGAGTGGGCTGATGACGCCAGCGTGCGCCGCACGGGTAGCAAGCGTTGCAGCAATGCGCGGGCGAAAGCGTTGGGTTGGGTGCCCCGTTATCCGAGTTATCGCGAGGGGTATGCGGCGATTCTGGAAGGGCGCTGCTGATTTTTTCTGCCAGCCGAAAAAACGACTGTGGGAGCGAGCTTGCTCGCGATAGCGGTATAACAGTCAACTCGATGTTGGGCGTTATGGCCTCATCGCGAGCAAGCTCGCTCCCACAGGGGAACCCCGTCGGGGCTACTATTGTTTTTCAAGCACCCACTTGCGGGCACCCGGCGTGAACGACGGCATTTCATCCGCCAGCGCCGCATTCACGGTCTGGAAGATTTCCAGTTTCTTGCCATCGCGGGCGAAGATCCAGGTGTTGCCCTGGCCGTTCTGCTGCAGCCAGATGTTGTCGTTGCCACCGCTCATCGAGGCGCAGTCGCCGGCCAGGCACAAGGCGTAGCGATCGGCACCCGGCAGGCCGCTGACCTGGCCGTCGGGTTGGAATTGCACCGTGGCGCCCTGGCCTGGTCCCTCGACGATGTTCCAGTTGCCACCCAGGTAGGCGGTGTACAACGCTCGCTCGAAGCTGGCGCCAATCGGTGCGCCTTCAGGTATCTGCACCTGGGCGCGGTCGAATAGCTGCTGCGGCTCGTTTTCGGTGGCGGCCTGGCTCAACTGGTCGCCGTCGCGCTTGAGTTCGCTGGCGGAGCTGCCGTAGAAGTCGACCTTCCACGCGCCGTCCTGTTCGCCGAGCAGCTTGCCTTCGACATTTTCAAAACCGTTGGTGTAGCGCGCCTGGCCGGCTCGGGTGTTGACGTCCCATTCCAGGTTAGGGCCATAGGCCTGCAGTGCTTCGCGAAGCGGGCCGCCCTTGGCGGCAGCGTCGATGGCGGCCTGGTTGATCCAGGTGCCGCTGATGTCTCGGTCGGCAGGGTCGCTGGCGCAGCCGCTCAGAAGGAGGGCAAGCAGCGAGAAGGCAAGCGCTTTGCGCATGGAGGAATCCTTTCAAAACGAAAACGGCGCAGCGGGGAAACGCTGCGCCGGGTTTTTTACTCGATGACCAGGATGGCGTCCATCTCGACTTGGGCGCCCTTTGGCAAGGCAGCCACGCCAATGGCTGCGCGGGCCGGGTAAGGCTGGTCGAAATACTTGCCCATGATCTCGTTGACCTTGGCGAAGTGGCTCAGGTCGGTGAGGAAGATGTTGAGCTTGACGATGTCCTTGAACGAACCACCAGCGGCCTCGGCCACGGCTTTCAGGTTCTCGAAGACCTGCACGGTCTGGGCTTCGAAGCCCTCGACCAGCTCCATGGTTTTCGGGTCCAGTGGGATCTGGCCGGACATGTACACGGTGTTACCCGCCTTGATCGCCTGGGAATAAGTACCGATGGCGGCCGGGGCCTTGTCGCTGGAGATAACGGTCTTGGTCATTCATGACTCCTTGTAATGAGGGCGCTGTTTGCGGAGCTATGCACGCATCCGCGTGATGCGGATAACCCCTGTCAGGGCGCGCAGTTTCTTGATCACACGGGCCAGGTGCACGCGGTCGTGCACGCTGACCACCAGTTGGACGACGCTGATGCGGCCATCGCGTTCGTCCATGCTGATTTTCTCGATGTTGCCGTCGGCGGCGTTGACGCTACTGGCCAGCAGGGCAATCAGGCCGCGCTGGTGCTCCAGCTCGACCCGCAGCTCGACATTGAATTCGCCGGTGACATCCTTGGCCCAGGAGAGCTGGATGCATTTTTCCGGGTTGTGGCGGATTTCACTGATGTTGCGGCAGTTGTCCAGGTGCACCACCATCCCTTTGCCGGCGGACAGGTGGCCGACAATCGGGTCGCCCGGGATCGGTGTGCAGCACTTGGCATAGCTGAGCACCAGGCCTTCGGTGCCACGAATCGCCAGCGGGCCCTCAGGGCTTGGCAGCTGTTCGCCTTCGCCAAGCAGGCGGCGGGCGACGACGTAGGCCATGCGATTGCCCAGGCCGATGTCCTCGAGCAGGTCTTCGATCAATTCGAGACGGTATTCATGGAGCATGACCTGCACGCGCTCGGCCGGGATCTTGTCCAGCGAGCTGTCGAAACCGTTCAGGACCTTGTTCAGCAGGCGTTCGCCGAGGCTGATGGACTCGGAGCGACGTTGCAGCTTCAGCGCGTGGCGGATGTGCGTGCGGGCCTTGCCGGTGACCACGAAGTTGAGCCACGCCGGGTTGGGGCGCGCGCCGGGGGCGCTGACGATTTCCACCGTGGAGCCGCTTTGCAGCGGTTCGGACAACGGTGCCAGGCGGCGGTTGATGCGGCAGGCGATGCAGCTATTGCCCACATCGGTGTGCACGGCGTAGGCAAAGTCCACGGCCGTGGAGCCCTTGGGCAGCTCCATGATCCTGCCTTTGGGCGTGAAGACGTAGACCTCGTCCGGGAACAGGTCGATCTTTACGCTTTCAATGAATTCCAGGGAGTTACCGGCGCGCTGCTGCATTTCCAGCACACCCTTGACCCACTGCCGCGCGCGGGCGTGAGTGCTCTTGGGTTGCTCGTCGCCGCTGGATTTGTACAGCCAATGGGCCGCGATGCCATTGTTGGCCATCTCTTCCATTTCGCGGGTGCGGATCTGGATCTCGATCGGTACGCCGTGCATGCCGAACAGCGTGGTGTGCAGCGACTGGTAGCCGTTGGCCTTGGGAATCGCGATGTAATCCTTGAAGCGCCCCGGCAACGGTTTGTACAAATTATGTACGGCACCCAGCACGCGGTAGCAGGTATCGACCTTGTCGACGATGATCCGGAACGCATAGACGTCCATGATCTCGTTGAAGGCCCGACGCTTGCCGCGCATTTTCTTGTAGATGCCGTAGAGGTGTTTCTGCCGTCCGCTGACTTCGCCTTCGATGCCGTCGATTGCCAGGCAGTGGCTCAGGGACTCTTCGATCTTGTTGACGATTTCCTTGCGGTTGCCCCGGGCGCGCTTGACGGCCTGGTTGATCCGCGCCGAACGCATCGGGTGCATCGCCTTGAAGCCCAGGTCCTCGAACTCGATGCGGATCGCATGCATGCCCAGGCGATTGGCGATGGGCGCGTAGATTTCCAGGGTTTCCTTGGCGATGCGCCGGCGCTTTTCGCCGGAGAGCACTTCCAGGGTGCGCATGTTGTGCAACCGGTCGGCGAGCTTGACCAGGATCACGCGGATATCGCGGGCCATGGCCATGGCCATCTTCTGGAAGTTCTCGGCCTGGGCCTCGGCCTTGGTCTCGAAGTTCATCTGGGTCAGCTTGCTGACCCCGTCGACCAGTTCGGCCACGGTTTCGCCGAACTGCGCTTGCAGCGCTTCCTTGGCAATGCCGGTGTCTTCGATCACGTCGTGCAGCATGGCCGCCATCAGGCTCTGATGGTCCATGTGCATGTCGGCAAGAATATTCGCCACCGCGAGCGGGTGCGTGACGTACGCCTCGCCGCTGCGGCGGCGCTGGCCGTCGTGGGCTTGTTCGGCGTAGAAATAGGCTCGGCGGACCAGGTTGACCTGGTCCGTGCCGAGGTAGGCCGATAAGCGATCGGCGAGGGCGTCTATGCTCGGCATGATGATGACTCCTGCCGTCTGCTGTGACCCCGCGCCGTGCTACGTCGACCAGGCATAGGCTTAGACCGCCTCGTTGGACTCGTCCTCGAACGCCGCGAACAGCGGTTCGTCTTCAACGATTTCAGCGTTGGCGATGAACTCGTAGCTCATCAGGCCTTCGGCGATTTCACGCAGCGCTACCACGGTAGGCTTGTCGTTTTCCCACTGGACCAATGGCTCTTTGCCGCCGGTGGCCAGTTGACGGGCACGCTTGGTAGAGAGCATGACCAGCTCAAAGCGGTTTTCCACGTGTTCTAGGCAGTCTTCAACGGTTACGCGGGCCATGGTATTCCTCGGAGCGAATGCAATATGCGCGCTGCCCGGTTGGGCGAGCGGACTCGACAGTTTAAAAAAACACCAGCGTTTAGGGAAGCGCTGATTTTTTGATCAAACCCCTCGGCGCGCTGCGAGTACCAATGTAAAGCCGTCGCAGCGGTTTTGGGAAGGGCTGTTCAGCCCAGCAGTTCGGCCAATAATTTACCGAAACGTTGCTGTTGGCGTTTTTGCTGGAGCTGGCTGGCGCGGAAAATCGCCTTCAAGTCATCCAGTGCATGGGCGAAATCGTCGTTGATGATCAGGTAATCGTAGTCGACGTAATGGCTCATTTCGCTGACCGCTTCGCGCATCCGGCCTTCGATGATTTCATCGCTGTCCTGGCCGCGGTTGGTCAGGCGCTGGCGCAAGGCTTGCTGGCTTGGCGGCAGGATGAAGATCGAACGGGCGTGGGGCATCAGCTTGCGAACTTGCTCGGCGCCCTGCCAGTCGATTTCCAGGATCAGGTCGTGGCCCTCGTCGAGGGTCTGCTGCAAATAGCTTTGCGAAGTGCCGTAGAGGTTGCCGAAGACTTCGGCGCGTTCGAGGAAGTCGCCGTGCTCGGCCATCTTCACGAACTCCTCACGATCGACGAAGTGATAGTTCACCCCGTTGACTTCACCCGGGCGCATGGCGCGGGTGGTGTGGGAGACCGAAACGCGGATCTGCGGCTCTGCGTCGATCAGGGCCTTGACCAGGCTGGTCTTGCCGGCGCCCGAAGGCGCGGAAATGATGTAGAGAGTGCCGGTGCTGTGGGTCATGTCGGGTTAGCCTTACTCAATGTTCTGCACTTGTTCGCGCATTTGTTCGATCAACACCTTGAGGTTGACCGCCGCTTGGGTGCTGCGCGGGTCGAAGGCTTTGGAGCCCAGTGTATTGGCCTCGCGGTTGAGCTCCTGCATCAGGAAGTCGAGGCGACGACCGGCCGCACCACCGGACTTGAGCACCCGGCGAACTTCGATGATGTGGGTGCTCAGTCGATCCAGTTCTTCAGCCACGTCGCTTTTTTGCGCGAGCATGACCATTTCCTGTTCCAGGCGCTGCGGGTCCAGCTCGGCCTTCATGTCGGCGAAGCGGTCGAGGACTTTCTGGCGCTGGGTGGCGAGCATCTGCGGGACCAGCTCGCGCAGGGTGACGACGTCTTCTTCAATGGAGGTCAGGCGCTCGTTGATCAGCCGGGCCAGCTCCGCGCCTTCGCGCTCGCGACCGGCCTTGAGTTCCTTCAGGCCTTGATTGAACAGCGCCAGCGCCTCGGCGTTCAGCGCCTGGGGATCGCTCGCGTCGCCTACCAGTACGCCGGGCCAGGCCAGGACCTCGAGTGGATTCAGGGCGGCGGGATTCTTGATCAGGCTGGCGACGGTTTCTGCGGCGGCAACCAGTTGCGCCGCGCGCTCGCGGTCGATCTGCAGCGTCTTGCCGCTGCTTTCTTCGGTAAAGCGCAGGGTGCATTCCAGCTTGCCCCGGGACAGGCCCTGGCGCAGCGCTTCGCGCACGCCGCCTTCGAGGTCGCGGAAGGACTCGGGCAAGCGCAGGTGCGGCTCCAGGTAGCGGCTATTGACCGAGCGCAGTTCCCAGCTCAGCGTGCCTTGGGCGCCGGCCTTCTCGACGCGGGCGAAGGCGGTCATGCTGTGCACCATGGAGGTTCCTCGCAATGCAGGCACCCACAACGGTGGTCGTGGCGCCTGGGACTTGTGGATAAATGCCGCAGGGCAGCAAAGGCGCAGGATTGTAGCGCAGTGGGACGCAGTGCCCAAACAGCTCCGGTTACAAAGCGCTGCAGCCCGTCGGCCGGGGCCTCCAGCGTGTTCACCCGTCGCGTCGGCTTTTTAGATATGCCCTATGGCTGTCCACGGCTCTATAATGCCCAGCAGTTTTCCGTCCTCTGTACAGGTGTTCCCTATGAAACGTCCAAGTGGTCGCGCTGCCGATCAGCTTCGCTCGATCCGCATTACCCGCAACTACACCAAACACGCCGAGGGATCTGTACTGGTCGAATTCGGTGATACCAAAGTCATCTGCACCGTCAGCGTCGAAAACGGCGTGCCTCGCTTCCTCAAGGGGCAGGGCCAAGGTTGGCTGACCGCCGAATACGGCATGCTGCCGCGCGCAACCGGCGAGCGGAACCAGCGTGAGGCCAGTCGTGGCAAGCAGGGCGGCCGGACCCTGGAAATCCAGCGCCTGATCGGTCGTTCGCTGCGCGCCGCGCTGGACATGTCCAAGCTGGGCGACGTCACGTTGTATGTCGACTGCGATGTGATCCAGGCTGACGGCGGCACTCGCACCGCGTCCATCACCGGTGCGATGGTTGCGCTGGTCGATGCCTTGAAAGTGATCAAGAAGCGCGGCGGCCTGAAGGGCGGCGACCCGCTCAAGCAAATGATCGCCGCCGTGTCGGTGGGCATGTACCAGGGCGAGCCGGTGCTGGACCTGGACTACCTGGAAGACTCCGCCGCCGAGACCGACCTGAACGTGGTGATGACCAGCGCCGGTGGCTTCATCGAAGTCCAGGGCACTGCCGAAGGCGCGCCGTTCCAGCCGGAAGAATTGAACGCTATGCTGGAGCTGGCGAAGAAAGGCATGAACGAAATCTTCGAACTGCAAAAGGCCGCATTGGCCGACTGATCGTTGTGCGCTTCAGACAAGGAGAATGTCATGAGTGATGAGCAAGTCCTGTTGCCCCAGCCGAGCAGAGAAGTGCGGCAATGGGCGATGTTTTGTCACCTGTCTGCGCTGGTGGGGATTTTCATTCCGTTCGGTTCGCTGATCGGCCCGCTGATCATCTGGCAGATCAAGCGTGAATCCGACCCGTTCATCGATGCCCAGGGCAAGGAAGCGCTGAACTTCCAAATCACTGTGGCGATCGCCGCGGCTATCAGCTTGCTGCTGATGATCGTGGTGATCGGTTTCTTCCTGTTTGGCCTGGTGGCAATCGGTGCGTTGGTGCTGACCATCATCGCTGGCGTGAAGGCCAATGAAGGGCAGCCGTATCGGTATCCGTTTACCTGGCGGTTGGTTAAATAACGATCAGTAAACGCCTGTCCCTGTGGGAGCGAGCTTGCTCGCGATAGCGATTTTTCATTCAGCATCGGTGTTGAATGATCCACCGCCATCGCGAGCAAGCTCGCTCCCACAATGGGTCTTCAACGCCCACAAAAAACCGACATTGCTGTCGGTTTTTTTGTAGCTGCGGATGACACTTAGATCGTCAACGTCCAGTCGTAGTCCACGATCAGCGGCGCATGCTGCGAGAATCGTGGTTGGCGCGGCAGGCGGGCGCTGCGTACGAAGCGGCGCAGCCCAGGCGTCAGCAACTGGTAGTCGAAACGCCAGCCGAGGTTGAGCATCTCGGCCTGCTCGTTGTCCGGCCACCAGCTGTACTGGTCGCCTTCGCGGCTGACTTCACGCAGGGCGTCGACATAACCCATGTTGCCAATGATCTCGTCCATCCAGGCCCGTTCCGGCGCCAGGAAACCAGGAGATTGCTGGCTGTCGCGCCAGTTCTTGATATCCAGCTTCTGTTGCGCCACGTACAGCGAGCCACAGTAGATGTACTCGCGACGTTTGCGCCGCTGTTTATCAAGGTAACGGGCGAAGTCGTCCATCAACTTGAATTTCTGATTCAAATCTTCATCGCCGTTCTGCCCCGATGGGAGCAGTAAGGTCGCGATGCTGACCTTGTCGAAATCGGCTTGCAGGTAGCGCCCGTAGCGGTCCGCCGTCTCGAAACCGAGACCGTTGATGACAGCCTTCGGTTGCAGCCGCGAGTACAAAGCCACGCCACCCTGGGCGGGGACTTCGGCATCGCAGGCATAAAGGAAGTAACCATCCAGTTGGAAGGCTGCATCGTCCAGTTCAAAGGCGGAGGCGCGGGTGTCCTGCAGGCAGATGACGTCGGCATTCTGTGCTTGCAGCCAACTGAGCAAACCACGCTCGACTGCAGCCTGAATACCATTGACGTTCACACTGATGATCCGCATAAATGGCCCCAAAAATCACGTGCGTGTATGATACACGCCGTGTACCTATTTAGCTAAATCCGCGGTATTTGAGGCTTTTTTTCATGCAGGCGTATCAGCGCGATTTCATTCGCTTTGCCATCGATCGCGGCGTTTTGCGCTTCGGTGAGTTCACCCTCAAGTCCGGGCGCACCAGCCCGTACTTCTTCAATGCGGGCCTGTTCAACAGCGGAACCGCGCTGGCGCAGTTGGGCCGGTTCTATGCCGCGGCCATCGTCGAGAGCGGCATTCCGTTCGACGTCTTGTTCGGCCCCGCCTACAAAGGCATCCCCCTGGCCGCCACCACCGCCGTCGCCTTGGCCGAGCACCATGACCGCGACTTGCCTTGGTGCTTCAACCGCAAGGAAGCCAAGGCCCACGGCGAGGGCGGCAGCCTGGTCGGCGCGCCGCTGACCGGCGACGTGCTGATCATCGATGACGTCATCACCGCCGGCACCGCCATCCGCGAAGTGATGCAGATCATCGCCTCGCAAGAAGGCGCCAGGGCCGCCGGCGTGCTGATCGCCCTGAACCGCCAGGAGCGCGGCAACGGTGAGCTGTCGGCGATCCAGGAAGTGGAGCGCGACTTCGGCATTCCGGTGATCAGCATTGTCTCGCTGAACCAGGTGCTGGAGTTCTTGGCCGACGATCCGCAGCTCAAGCAGCATCTGCCTGCGGTTGAGGCTTATCGAGCGCAGTTCGGCGTCTAAGAAAACCGCTGATTTTGATCCTGTGGCGAGGGAGCTTGCTCCCGCTGGGTCGGTCCGACGCTTCGGGCGCAGCGGCCCCAATATTTTTACGGTCGCTGCGCACTGGAGCGCCAGCCCGGCCGAGCGGGAGCAAGCTCCCTCGCCACAAAAGCATCGTCTGAAAAAGTGGTGTAAAAAAAGACCCCGCTCAACCAGGTTGAGCGGGGTCTTTTTTATCAGGGTATTGCTTACGGACGCTTGCGATTGCTGATCAGCGTGCCCACACCCGTATCGGTGAAGATCTCGAGCAGGATCGCATTCGGCACACGACCATCGATGATCAGCGAGCTGCCAACGCCGCCTTGTACCGCTTCCAGCGCGCAACGAATCTTCGGCAGCATGCCGCCGTAGATCGTGCCATCGGCGATCAAGTCATCGACTTGTTGGGTCGACAGTCCGGTCAGGACCTTGCCGGTCTTGTCCATCAGGCCGGCAATGTTGGTCAACAGCATCAGCTTCTCGGCCTTCAGTGCCTCGGCAACCTTACCGGCCACCAGGTCGGCGTTGATGTTGTACGACTCACCGTTGGCGCCCACGCCGATTGGCGCGATGACCGGGATGAAGTCGCCCTTGACCAGCAGGTTCAGCAGGTCGGTGTTGATGCCGACCACTTCGCCCACCTGGCCAATGTCGATGATTTCCGGCTGGGTCATCTCCGGGGTCTGGCGGGTAACGGTGAGCTTCTTCGCCCGAATCAGCTCAGCGTCCTTGCCGGTCAGGCCGATGGCGCTGCCGCCGTGGCGGTTGATCAGGTTGACGATGTCCTTGTTGACCTGGCCGCCGAGGACCATTTCCACCACGTCCATGGTCTGCGCATCGGTAACGCGCATGCCATCGATGAAGTGGCTCTCGATCGACAGGCGCTTGAGCAGGTCACCGATCTGCGGGCCACCACCGTGCACCACCACCGGGTTGATGCCCACGGCCTTCATCAGCACGATATCGCGGGCGAAGCCGGTCTTGAGCTCCTCGCTTTCCATCGCGTTGCCGCCGTATTTGATCACCAGGGTCTTGCCGACGTAGCGTCGGATATAAGGCAACGCTTCGGACAGGACCTTGGCGGTGTTGGCGGCGGCTTCGCGTTCGAGGGTCATTCAGGGCTCCGGTAGTGCTTCAAAAAATCAAAACGGTAGTTGGAGATCAGGTGCAACACGTTTGAGTTGGGCGTGGAACACGTCCTTGATGCGCTGCAGTTCGGCTTCGTTGTCGGCCTCGAAGCGCAGTACCAGCACCGGTGTGGTGTTGGACGCGCGAACCAGGCCCCAGCCGTGTGGATAGTCGACCCGAACGCCATCGATGGTGGTCAGTTCGGCGCCTTCGCCCCACTGGGCGTCGTGCAGTGCATCAATGATGCTGAATTTGCTCTCTTCGGTCACATGGATATTGATTTCTGGCGTAGAAATATCGTTCGGGAAGGTCGCGAACAGCTCTTCCGCGGTGGATTTCTCCTTGCTGAGGATCTCCAGCAGACGCGCGGCGCTGTAGATACCGTCATCAAAACCGAACCAGCGTTCCTTGAAGAAGATGTGGCCGCTCATTTCGCCGGCCAGCAGGGCACCGCTTTGTTTCATTTTCTTCTTGATCAAGGAATGACCGGTTTTCCACATGAGCGGACGACCGCCGTATTCCTTGATCAGGGGTACCAGGCGACGGGTGCATTTCACGTCGAAGATGATTTCGGCGTCGGGGTTGCGTGCCACCACGTCTTTGGCGAACAGCATCAACAGGCGGTCCGGGAACACGACGCTGCCGGTCTCGGTCACCACGCCCACGCGGTCGCCATCGCCGTCGAAGGCCAGGCCCAGGTCTGCCTTGGTTTCCTTGACCTTGGCGATCAGGTCCTGCAGGTTTTCCAGCTTGCCCGGGTCCGGGTGGTGGTTCGGGAAGTTGCCGTCAACGTCGCAGAACAGCGGGATCACTTCGCAGTTCAGGGCTTCGATCAGTTGCGGGGCGATCACGCCAGCCGCGCCGTTGCCGCAATCGACCACCACTTTCAGGCGGCGGGCGAGTTTCACGTCCTTGACGATCTCGTCGTTGTAGCGCGGCAGAATGTCGACCTTGGTCACGCTGCCTTGGCCGCTGCTCAAGTCATTGGTCTTGAGGCGGGTGTGCAGTGCCTGGATCTGCTCGTTGGCGAGGGTGTCGCCGGCGACGACGATCTTGAAGCCGTTGTAGTTCGACGGGTTGTGGCTGCCGGTGAGCATCACGCCGGATTTGCCGGCCAGCACGTTGGCGGCGTAGTACAGCGCCGGTGTTGGCACCAGGCCGACATCGCTGACGTGGCAGCCACTGTCGGCAATGCCCTTGATCAGTTGCTCGACCAGCTCCGGGCCGGACAAGCGACCATCGCGGCCGACGTTCACGTTCGGTTCGCCCTGGGCCAGGCTCTGGGAGCCGATGGCACGGCCAATCCAGTAGGCGGTTTCAGCCGTCAGGGTTTCCGGCACGACGCCACGGATGTCGTAGGCGCGGAAGATGCTGTCAGGAAAGATCGGGGCGATTGCGGCTGGGGTGTTCATGGGCGGGGCGCTCTATCAGGAAGGTGACTGGACAGGCCGACATTGGGTGTCGGCAGGCTCAAGCTGAAGGGTATGACGACGTTTTTGGCAGAGAGTTCGCGGTGGGAAAGTGCCATGAGACAGCGTTACCCCGGTCTGAACCGTCTAAAACGTTGATTCCGGATGGGAAACCTCGTCGCCAGCCGTCGCGCATTTTTCGTCCTGAAACAGAAGCTTAATAAAGCAGCCGGGCAGGGCACCCGGCTGGATATGTGGCTCAATGGCTCCCGGAATGCCCGAAACCACCTGCGCCACGCTGGCTTTCGTCGAATTCCTGGACCAGCTCGAAGTGGGCCTGGACCACCGGCACCAGCACCAGTTGGGCAATGCGCTCGCCCACGGCGATGTTGAAAGCGGTCTGGCCGCGGTTCCAGCACGACACCATCAATTCGCCCTGGTAATCGGAGTCGATCAGGCCCACCAGGTTGCCCAGCACGATGCCGTGCTTATGGCCCAGGCCCGAGCGTGGCAGGATCAGCGCGGCAAGGCCCGGGTCACCGATGTAGACCGACAGGCCGGTCGGAATCAGCAAGGTCTGGCCTGGTTCCAGCACCGTGTCCTGCTTGAGCATGGCCCGCAGGTCGAGGCCGGCGGAGCCAGGTGTGGCGTATTGCGGCAGCGGGAATTCGTTGCCAATGCGTGGGTCGAGGATCTTGGCTTGTAGAGCGTGCATTGAAATTAAACCTGGTTCAGCCGTTCGGCGATGAAAGTGATCAGTTGGCGGGCGATCTTGCCCTTGCTGGTCTGGGCGAAAAGCGTGGCGTGCAACTGGCGGTCGATCACGCTGCAGGCGTTTTCTTCGCTGTTGAAGCCGATGCTCGGGTTGGCGACGTCATTGGCGACGATCAGGTCCAGATTCTTGTCCTTGAGCTTGCGCGCGGCGTAATCGAGCAGGTGTTCGGTTTCGGCGGCGAAGCCCACGCTGAATGGACGGTCGGGGCGGGTGGCGATGGTGGCCAGGATGTCAGGGTTGCGCACCATTTGCAGGAGCAGGCCGTCGCCGCTCGTAGGGTCTTTCTTCAATTTTTGCGGGGCGACGACTTCAGGGCGGTAGTCCGCCACTGCCGCCGAGGCGATGAACAGGTCGCACGGGATGGCGGCTTCGCAGGCTGCAAGCATGTCCCGAGCGCTGACCACGTCGATACGGGTCACGCGGTCCGGCGTTGGCAGGTGCACGGGGCCGGTGATCAGCGTCACCCGGGCGCCGGCCTCCACGGCGGCTTCGGCCAGGGCGAAGCCCATCTTTCCGGAGCTGTGGTTGGTGATATAGCGCACCGGGTCGATGTTTTCCTGGGTCGGCCCGGCGGTGATCAGCACGTGCTTGCCCGTCAGGGCCTCGCGTTTGAAGCAGTCGGCGGCGCACTGGGCCAGGTCGGTGGCCTCGAGCATGCGGCCCATGCCGACATCGCCGCAGGCCTGGCTGCCGGAAGCCGGGCCGAAGACTTTCAGGTCGCGGCTTTCAAGCAGTTGCAGGTTGGCCTGGGTGGCCGGGTCGCGCCACATCGCCTGGTTCATGGCCGGTGCCACGGCGACCACCGCGTCGGTGGCGAGCACCAGGGTGGTCAACAGGTCATTGGCAATGCCTTGGGCGAGGCGAGCGATCAGATCGGCCGTCGCCGGGGCGATCAGCACCAGGTCGGCCCACTTGGCCAGTTCGATATGACCCATGGCGGCTTCGGCCGCCGGGTCGAGCAGATCCAGGTGGACCGGGTGGCCGGACAGGGCCTGCATGGTCAGCGGCGTGATGAACTCGCTGCCGCCACGGGTCATGACGACCCGCACTTCCGCGCCCTGGTCGATAAGCCTGCGAACCAGCTCGGCGCTCTTGTAGGCAGCAATGCCGCCGCCGACGCCCAGAACGATGCGTTTCCGATACAGCCGCTGCATAGGCCTGCCTTTCGATTTCAGTGGTCAGTGCAGGGCGAAACCCTCGGCATGAGCCTGCCTGGGTGCAAATCGCCTGCAAAAAAGATGGGCTAAGATATCACAGCGTCCGCTACGGAACAGCGGCGCCCACTATCAGGGAGATGCCATGAGTATTCGGGATTGGCCCGTGGCCGAGCGGCCGCGGGAAAGGTTATTGGCGTCGGGAGCGGGGAGCCTTTCGGACGCCGAGTTGCTGGCGATATTTTTACGCACGGGTGTGGCGGGCAGAAGCGCGGTGGACCTGGCGCGACAACTCTTGATCCAATTTGGCAGCCTGCGCGCGCTGCTTGAAGCGGATCAGATCACCTTCAGTAACCATATGGGGCTCGGGCCGGCGAAGTTTGCCCAGCTTCAGGCCGCTCAGGAAATGAGTCGTCGGCATCTGGCTGAACGGGCACGGGAGAAGACCACGCTGGAAAGCCCGTTCGCGGTCCGTGACTATCTGAAATCAATGCTGCGCCACGAGCCCCACGAGGTGTTTGGTTGCCTGTTTCTCAATTCCAAGCACCAGGTGCTGACCTTCGAGGCGCTGTTTCGCGGCTCGATCGATAGCGCCAGTGTCCATCCCCGGCAAGTGGTCAAGAGGGCATTGGCCCACAACGCCGCTGCCGTGATCCTGTGCCACAACCACCCCTCCGGCAACACCGAGCCCAGCCAAGCCGATCGAGCGCTCACCGAGCGGCTTCAGGAAGCGCTTGAGCTGATCGATGTGCGGGTATTGGACCATTTCATCGTTGGCGATGGGGAGCCACTGTCCATGGCGGAGTGTGGGTGGATGTAGGCCCGATCTGACGATACGAAACCCTTGTGGGAGCGAGCTTGCTCGCGATAGCGGTCGGTCAGCCAACATCAATGTCGTCTGATACGCCGCCATCGCGAGCAAGCTCGCTCCCACAGGGTTTGCTGTGGGCTGGGGTTACTTGAGACTGACCTTGGAATAATCCTGGCGCCCAAACGGGCTCACCGCATACCCCTGCACATCCTTGCGGGTCAGTGCGAAGGCGGTGGGGTGCGCCAAGGGCAGCCAAAGGGCCTGCTGCTGGATCTGCGCCTGGGCCTGTTCGTAGAGCTTGGTGCGTACACCTTGCTCGCCAGTGGTCTTGTCGGCGCTGATCAGCTTGTCCAGGTCCGGGTTGCAATAACGGGCGAAGTTGGTCCCGGACTTCACCGCGGCGCAGGAAAATTGCGGGGTGAGGAAGTTGTCCGGATCGCCGTTATCCCCGGCCCAGCCCATGAACAACAGGTCATGTTCGCCGGCCTTGGCGCGGCGGATCAGCTCGCCCCATTCGATCACGCGGATTTCCGCCTGGATGCCGATCTCTGCCAGGTCCGATTGCAGCAACTGTGCCCCCAGGCTCGGGTTGGGGTTGAGCAGGCTGCCGGAGGGGCGAGTCCAGATAGTGGTCTTGAAGCCTTCCTTCAAACCGGCCTTGGCCAACAACTCCCGAGCCTTGGCCGGATCATGGGCATAGCCGGGCAGGTTTTTCGCGTAGCTCCAGGTGTTCGGTGGGTAAGGGCCGTTGGCCGCTTCGGCGGTGCCCTCGAAAACGGTCTTGAGGTAGCTGGGCTTGTCAAAGGCGAGATTGATCGCCTGGCGGACTTCAGGCTTGTCCAATGGCGGATGCTGGCTGTTGATCGCCAGGAAGGCGGTCATGAAGGCGTCAGTCTGTTCCACTTTCAACGTGGGCTCTTGCTTGGCGGCCTGTACGTCCAGTGGCTTGGGCGACAGTGCGATCTGGCATTCATTGCGCCGCAATTTCTGCAATCGGACGTTGGCGTCCGGGGTGATGGCGAAAATAAGGGGGTCTACCTGAGGCTTGCCGCCAAAATATTCGTTGTTGGCCTTGTAGCGAATCGAGGCGTCTTTCTGAAAGCGGTTGAAAATGAACGGGCCAGTGCCGATGGGTTGGCTGTTGAGCTGTTCCGGCTTGCCGGCGTTCATCAACTGGTCGGCATATTCGGCTGAATAGATCGACGCGAAACCCATGCTCAGCGTGGCCAGGAAGGTTGAGTCGGCGTGGTCCAGCGTGAATCGCACCGTCAGCGGGTCGAGTGCGTCGATTTTGGTGATCAGCGCAGGCAGTTGCATGGACTGCGCGTGGGGGAAGCCGCTTTGCGCAACTTTATGCCAAGGGTTGGCCGGATCGAGCATCCGATCGAAGCTGAACTTGACGTCTTCGGCCGTCAGGTCGCGGCGCGGTGTGAAATAGTCGGTGTGATGGAACTTGACCTGTGGCCGCAGCTTGAAGACATAGGTCAGGCCGTCGGGCGAGACGTCCCAACTGCTGGCCAGGCTCGGCACCACTTTGCCGCTGGCCGTGTCGAAATCCACCAGGCGGTTCATCAGCACGTCGGCGGAAGCATTGGTGGTGGTCAGCGAGTTGTATTGAACGACATCGAACCCCTCCGGGCTGGCCTCGGTACACACGCTCAGGGCGGCGGCCTGGGCCAGCGGGCTGATCAGCAGAGGGGCGAGCAACAAGGGTAGGGCAGCGAGGCGCATGATTGATTTCCTGTGCAGGTCGGAGGCCCATCTGCGAGTGCAGTCTGGAAAAGGCCTACCCTAGTGGGCTCGCCGGTAAATGACTATCCCCTTTTTGCATTTTCCGGCACTCTGCGGCGCTGTACTCAGGTTCCCATCGGGTGCCAGTGAAAAATTACCTGCGTGCAGCGACGAGCGGTAAAGGGCTGCGCCAGCCTCTGCCCCCGCCGTCCGGGGCGCTTGCTCGAAGATTCCCCAGGAAGACAAATCACAACGGCTGTTGTTGTGCCTGGGTCTTTCTGGTATAAAGCAGCGCTCTTTTCTAGGGGCCCGGTTCCTTCACTGTAGGTGTAGCCGGTAAGACCCTTAAAGAAACGCGGCGCCTGGCGCCAAATGACTGAGAGATTAAGCGGCCAACCCATGCCGGGTTGGGCATGTGGTTTTAGAGGGCTGAGGCATGTCTAGAGTCTGTCAAGTTACCGGTAAGGGTCCGGTGACTGGGAATAACATTTCCCACGCAAACAACAAAACCCGTCGTCGTTTCCTGCCGAACCTGCAGCATCACCGCTTCTGGGTTGAAGAAGAGAAACGTTTCGTACGTCTGCGCGTATCTGCCAAGGGCATGCGCATCATCGACAAGCGTGGCATCAGTGTCGTGCTGGCCGAACTTCGTCGCGATGGCAAGGTTTAAGGGAGCTAATCATGCGTGAATTGATTCGTTTGATCTCGAGCGCCGGTACTGGTCACTTCTACACTACCGACAAGAACAAGCGTACTACCCCGGACAAAATCGAGATCAAGAAATATGATCCGGTTGTTCGCAAGCACGTGATCTACAAGGAAGGCAAAATCAAGTAATTGATTTTTCCCTCTTACAAAAAAGGCCCGTATCGCGAGATACGGGCCTTTTTTGTTGTCTTTTTTCTGTCTGTCAGGACCTCATCGCGAGCAAGCTCGCTCCCACAGGAGTCCAGGCGTCACACAGTCCAGTGTGGGAGCGAGCTTGCTCGCGATGGGGCCAGTCCAGGCAACACAAAATCCTCAAGCCTTCTGCTCAAACACCACATAGATCTTGCGGCACGGTTCCAGCACTTCCCAGGTGCCCTTGAACCCGGCCGGGATCACGAAGCGATCGCCCGCCCGCAGGGTCTTGGCGTAGCCATCGTTGTCCCGCAGTACGGAGACACCTTGGACGATCTCGCAGTATTCATGCTCGGTATAGTTGACCGTCCACTGGCCGACGGCGCCTTCCCAGACCCCGGCATTCATTTGCCCGCAGGGGCTGCTGTAGTGGTTGAACACCGCTTGTTCGGGATCGCCCTTGAGTACCTTGGCCGGGTCCGGGCGATAACGATCGGCGGGCGTATTGGCCTGGCCAAAATCGACGATGTCCTGAATGCTCATGCGCTTGGTCTCCGGTGATGGCTTGGAAGGCCTCGAGTCTATGTTTATTAAAATGAACATCGCAAGGCCGTTTGCCTGGGTTGTGTCAAATATATTGAAACATTACCAGCGGCTGGTTTAGGGTGGTGGATGCCCCGTGCCGAAAACAACGCCGTAAACAGGCTGGCGCGGCAGGAATTCTTGAACGCTGCGCGGGACGCGGCGTTCCTACCAATAAGAGGAGGACACTCGCATGACCACCCTGACTCGTGCCGACTGGGAACAGCGCGCCCGCGACCTGAAGATAGAAGGCCGCGCCTTCATCAACGGTGAATACACCGATGCGGTGTCCGGCGAAACCTTTGATTGTTTGAGCCCGGTCGATGGCCGCCTGCTGGGCAAGATAGCCAGTTGCGACGTGGCTGATGCCCAGCGCGCCGTCGAAAACGCTCGTGCGACTTTCAGTTCCGGCGTCTGGTCGCGCCTGGCACCGAGCAAGCGCAAGGCCACCATGATTCGTTTCGCCGGCCTGCTCAAGCAGAACGCCGAAGAGCTGGCCCTGCTGGAAACCCTGGACATGGGCAAGCCAATCAGCGACTCCCTGAACATCGACGTTCCTGGCGCGGCCCAGGCGCTGAGCTGGAGCGGCGAAGCCATCGACAAGATCTACGACGAAGTGGCCGCTACGCCCCACGATCAGTTGGGCCTGGTGACCCGCGAACCGGTTGGTGTCGTGGGCGCGATCGTGCCGTGGAATTTCCCGTTGATGATGGCTTGCTGGAAGCTCGGCCCGGCGCTGTCCACCGGCAACTCGGTGGTGCTCAAGCCCTCCGAGAAATCCCCGCTGACTGCGATTCGCATCGCTGCCCTGGCCATCGAGGCCGGTATCCCGAAAGGCGTGCTGAACGTCCTCCCGGGGTACGGTCACACCGTTGGCAAGGCCCTGGCCTTGCACATGGATGTCGATACGCTGGTGTTCACCGGCTCCACCAAGATCGCCAAGCAATTGATGATCTATTCCGGCGAATCCAACATGAAGCGCGTCTGGCTGGAGGCCGGCGGCAAGAGCCCGAACATCGTCTTCGCCGATGCGCCGGATCTGCAAGCCGCCGCCGAATCCGCCGCCAGCGCCATTGCCTTCAACCAGGGCGAAGTCTGCACCGCCGGTTCGCGGCTGTTGGTGGAGCGCTCCATCAAAGATACGTTCCTGCCGCTGGTGGTCGAGGCGCTCAAGGGCTGGAAACCCGGCAATCCGCTGGACCCGGCCACCAATGTCGGAGCCCTGGTCGATACCCAGCAGATGAATACCGTGCTGTCCTACATCGAGGCCGGTCACAGCGATGGCGCCAAGCTGGTGGCGGGCGGTAAGCGGATCCTCGAGGAAACCGGCGGTACCTATGTCGAGCCGACGATTTTCGACGGCGTGAGCAACGCGATGAAAATCGCCCAGGAAGAGATTTTCGGCCCAGTGTTGTCGGTCATTGCCTTCGACAGCGCCGAAGAAGCCATCCAGATCGCCAACGACACGCCTTATGGCCTGGCGGCGGCGGTATGGACCAAGGACATCTCCAAGGCTCACCTGACCGCCAAGGCACTGCGCGCCGGCAGCGTGTGGGTCAATCAATATGACGGTGGCGACATGACCGCGCCGTTCGGTGGCTTCAAGCAGTCGGGTAACGGTCGCGACAAGTCGCTGCATGCGTTCGACAAGTACACCGAGCTGAAGGCGACCTGGATCAAGCTCTGACCGGGGCTTCATGCAGCGCTGATCCTTTGTGGGAGCGGGCTTGCTCGCGAAGGCGGTTTAACATTCAACGGTTATGTTGACTGGTACTCCCCCTTCGCGAGCAAGCCCGCTCCCACATTGCTGTGTGCAAGGCTTGAAATCTGAATCCACAGGAGCGTGGAAATGCGTTGGGCGACTTATTTCGCCGTGTTGGCTTCTGTCCTGAGTGTCGGCCTGGCCTTGGGCGTAACCATGCCCCTGGTGTCGCTGCGCCTGGAAGGCTGGGGTTATGGCTCGTTCGCCATTGGCGTGATGGCCGCCATGCCGGCCGTGGGGGTGTTGCTCGGGGCGAAGGTGTCTAGCCGGCTGGCGGCGCGGTTCGGCACGGCGGCGTTGATGCGCCTGTGCCTGTGGGGTGGCGCGGTGTCCATCGGGTTGCTGGCGCTGCTGCCAAGCTATCCGGTCTGGTTGCTGCTGCGCCTGATGATTGGCGTGGTCCTGACCTTGGTGTTCATTCTGGGTGAGAGCTGGATCAATCAACTGGTCATTGAAAAATGGCGTGGGCGGCTGGTGGCGCTGTACGGCAGCAGCTACGCCCTGAGCCAATTGTCCGGCCCGCTGCTGCTGGGCGCGCTGGGGACCGATCATGACTATGGGTTCTGGGTGGGCGTCGGCCTGCTGTTGGTCGCACCCTTACTGTTGCTGGGTCGTAGCGGTGCGCCGAGCAGCGAGGCCGGCAGCGTCACGTTCGGCGATTTGTGGACGTTTTGCCGCGGCTTGCCGGCGATTGCCTGGGCGGTCTCATTGTTCGCCGCGTTCGAGGCGATGATCCTCACGTTGCTGCCGGTGTATTGCCTGCGCCAGGGCTTCACGGCTGACAGTGCGCTGGCGATGGTCAGCACCGTGGTGGTCGGTGATGCCTTGCTGCAGTTGCCCATCGGCGCCCTGGCCGATCGCGTGTCTCGGCGGACCCTGCTGACGGGGTGCGCGGTGGCGTTGATGTTATCGAGCCTGGCGGTTCCGTTGCTGATCGATACCCTGTTGATCTGGCCGCTGTGGGTGCTGTTCGGCGCCAGCGCGGGAGGTTTGTTCACGTTGTCGCTGATCCTGATCGGCGAGCGTTACCGCGACGATGTATTGGTGCGGGCCAACGCCCATGTCGCGCAACTGTGGGGCCTCGGTTGCCTGATCGGCCCACTGGCGGCGGGGGCGGGCAGCCAGTGGATCAGCGGGCATGCATTGCCTTTGTTCATGGCGGCCGGGGCGTTTGGGCTGGTGATCCTGTTGTTGCGTCAAGGGGCGTTTGGGACTACTCAACCCGCCTGAGCGCGTACTCACAACCTGCCAGGTGAACCTGTGGCGAGGGTTCGGTTCGACCGAGTGAGACATTTGATAACCGTGGAGAATCGTCCCGCCGCCGTGCTCCCAGACCATCGCCCAGAACGGCTGGCCCCAATCGGTCAGATGTCCGTCCAAGTAACGAGACTTGCCGAGCGCTGCGCCCAGCCGTGCCATCAGGTTGATGAACGCCGCATGGCAAAATAATGGCCCGGTGAATCGCCAAAGGCGCGGCGGAACATCGTGATGAAGTTGCTGGGCGCGGCATAGCCGAGGGCGTCCGAGACCGTGCCGACGGGATCGCCTCGGGCCAGCATTTCGAGGGCGTGGGTCAAACGCGCCTGCTGTCGCCATTGGGCAAAGCTCAAGCCCGTCTCGGCCAGAATGAGACGCCGCAGTGTGCGCGACGAAATCGCTGCCCATGTCGCCCATTCGTCGAGCGTTCGCTCGTTCTCGGGACGGGCGAGGATCGCGTTGGCGATGCGCACCAGTCGCGGATCGGATGGCATCGGCAAATGCAGTCGCTCTTGCGGTGCCTGCGCGATCTCGTCGAGCAGAACGGCGACGACGCGATCCTGATCCGGTTGCAGCGTGTGCGTGGTGTTCCATGTGACGGCCTTGCGAACCAGCGCGCGCATCAGTTCCCCGATGCCGATCACACGGGGGGCGTCGGGCAGATCGCATCCGGCGTCGGGGGCAATGAAGACGCTCCACCCACTCAGCGCGCCGCTGACGCTGACCGCATGAGCGACGCCCGGCGGAATCCAGCCAGCGCGGTGCGGCGGCAGCAGCCAGGAACCATGCGCCGTCCGAACATGAATGAGGCCGCTTTCGACGCATAGCACCTGCCCGCGCCGGTGCGTGTGCCAGTCATATTCCCGCGTTCCCAGTCGATACTCCGTGCCGGGATCATCATTGCCCCACACGGCAATCAGCGACGGGCCATCGAGCCTGTCGCTGAGATCGACGGGGCTCGACGACGCTATCATCATGTCGGTTGGCCATCTCTCAGTATTTTATGTCCATATATCGATACCATTCATAACCCATCTCAGTCGATCTTGGAAGGCAACACAAGCGGTCTTCCAGGCGGATGCGCCGTGATCCAACCCAATGAGGTGCATTCGATGTCTCCTGTTTCCGTCGCTCCGGTGGTTCCTTCTTCCCTTTTGCGTCGCGGTGTTCCGGCGTGGATTGCCGCAGTGGTCGCCTGCCTGTGCTCGTTCATGGTCGTCATGGACGGAGCCATCGTGAATGTCGCGCTGCCGGCGATCCGTGCCGATCTCGGCCTGACCCCCATCGGTCAGCAATGGATTGTCGATGCCTATCTGCTGGCGCTCGGCGGCTTCATGCTGCTCGCCGCGCGTGCGAGCGATGTCTACGGTCGTTGCGCCATTCTTCAGGTGGGTCTCGTCACCTTCATTCTGGCGAGTCTGGTTGGCGGCTTCGCGACCAGCGGCCCCATGCTTCTGGCAGCACGGGCGGTTCAAGGCCTCGGTGCTTCGGCGCTCGCGACCTCGACGCTGGCCGTCATCATCTCCGTCTATCCCAAGGGAGCCGGGCGCGAACGAGCGATCTCCTTCTGGGCCGCATCAGGGGCCATGGCCGCCGCCTTCGGCGTCATCATCGGCGGTGTGCTGGTGAGCGTTCTAAGCTGGCGCTGGGTCATGTTCGTCAACGCGCCGATTGGTGCGCTTCTGAGTGTGGTCGTTGCGACCTGCCTCGCGCCGCAGCCCCATGGCGAAGATCGCCTGAAGCTCGACATACCGGGCGCGATCTCGATCACGCTCGCGATTGGCAGCTTCATCTACGGTATCACCCAATCGGTCGCGTTGGGCTGGGGGTCGCCCGTCGTCCTTGGCGCCCTCGGCATCGCCGCTGGCCTTCTTGCGCTGTTCTTCGGCATCGAAAACCGCACCGACCAGCCCCTGATTAGTTTTAGCGTCTTGCGGCATCGCAACATCCCGGTCGGTATCGTCATGGTCATGGGCCTTGGCGCATCGTTGACCGCGTCCATGTTCTTCATCTCACTCGTCCTTCAGCAGATCGCTGGTTACAGCCCGATGGACACTGGCCTTGGCATGCTGCCGATGGCGCTGCTCTTGGCCATCACCTCCATTTCGTCGCGTTATCTTCGCGATGCCGGCTTCGACCGCCTGCCGTTCTTCGGCGGGTTGATGGCTGCGGCAGGACTGGTCTGGCTGGCTTGGGTTCCTGCCGCGCCCGTCTATGTCACCGATATTTTATGGCCGTCATTGCTTGTCGGCGGCGGACTCGGCCTGATGATAATGACGGCGACGCACGCGGTTCTTGCCGGCATTCCCCACGCCGAATCCGGTCTGGCCGCAGGGCTACAAAATACGGCTCGCCAACTCGGCGGCGCTGTGGGCATCGCTGGCCTCGTGACGCTCGCGCACACCGGCGGCGGCTCGGACGCGCTCGGCCAACTGGCCGGATACCACGCGGCGTTCATTGCGACGGGCGTGATCAGCGCGGTCTCGGCGCTCGCCTCGCTGCTGCTCCGGCATGATCACGCCTGATCCTCAGCCCATAGGAGCATCGCTATGTCGATCGATGAAACCATGTTCGAACTGCAAGGCGAGTTCGGCACCCTCCTCGACTGGGTCGAGCGTACCGGAAAACCCGGCTACCGCCCCGATCCCGACACCGCCACGTCGCGAGTGTCGGCTTCGGTCAAAGCGAGGGGGGTGTGCGGGTCTACAACATCCGCTCCAGTCCGACAGTCGTGGCGAACCAGGCATTGAACCGGCGCCACCAACTGCCCGGCTCACGGTCCAGGTCGTGCAGCTTGCCATTGTCTTCGGTGGTCCATATCAGCTTTCCGGCATCATCGAGGCGGGCCTGATAGCTCAGGGTTGGCGCCATGCCCTGCAATGCCAGCTCGCGCACCTGGCCGGCAAGTTCCGGGCTGTCTACCAGGACGCCGACTTCGGTATTCCATAGCACTGAGCGCGGGTCGAAATTGAACGAGCCGATGAACGATTTCTGCTGGTCGAAGATGATCGCCTTGCTGTGGAGGCTGGAGTCCGATTCGCCGTAGGACTTGCTGTAGAACAGGTGCGGGCTGCCGCCGGTGTCGCCCGGTTGTCGACGCAGCTCGAACAGGCGCACGCCGTGCTGCAACAGGGCGTTGCGATACGGCGCATAGCCGCCATGTACGGCGGGCACGTCGGTGGCTTCCAGGGAATTGGTCAGCAGGCTCACCGACACGCCGGCATCGGCGCGGCTGGTCAGGTACACCAGGCCTGGCTGGCCGGGCACGAAATAGGCGGAGATCATGATCAGTTCTTTGCTGACGCCGGCCAGCTCCGGGCCCAGTTGGGTGGTCAGCAACAATTGCGGGTCCGGCTCGTATTTCGCCAGGACTTTACTCGGCGCGTCCCACAATGCCTGGTTCCAGGCCCAGGTCAGTTGGCTGCGCCAGGTGTCCAGGCGCGGTTGGGTCTTGTAGGCGGTCAACTGTTGGTACAGCGCGTGGTTTTCCTTGTGCGTCTGCTCCAGGGACTCCTGCAGGCGTAATCGGCTGTTGGCCAAGTCCTTGGCGGTAGGCCGATGGGACATGAATTGCTCGATGGGCTTGCTCAGCGCGCTGTTCCAGTACTGATCGAAGCTGTGCCCCAATTGTTCAGCCACCGGACCGACGCCGAGCAGGTCGATGTCGGTGAAGTTGAGGTTGGGTTCGGCATCGAAGTACTCATCCCCCAGGTTGCGGCCTCCGACAATCGCCATGCTGTTGTCCGCCAGCCACAACTTGTTGTGCATTCGGCGATGCTGCAATGACAGGTCGAACAGGCGTCCAAGGCTGCGGGTCACGCCGGTCGCTCGGCCAAGATGCAAAGGGTTGAACAGGCGGATCTGGATGTTTGGGTGCGCGGCGAGCGTCGCGATGATCTGGTCCTGGCCGTCACTGGTGGTGTCATCCAGCAGGATGCGCACGCGCACGCCCCGGTCGGCGGCCTTGAGCAATTCATCCACGAGCATTCGCGTGCTGATGCCGTCGTGGACGATGTAGTACTGCAAGTCCAGGCTGCTTTGGGCGTTGCGGATCAGTTCCGCCCGGGCAGTGAAGGCCTCGGTGCTGTCCGACAGCAAGCGAAAACCCGAGCGGCCCTCGTGAGGCGCAGCTTGCGCCTGGACCGAGCGACCAAATGCCGAACTCGCCGCTGGCAATGCCTGGCTGGGCTCGCGAGTAATGTCCAGGCTCGTGCAGCCGCAGAGAAGCGTAGCAAGCAGCAGAGCGAAAGGCAGGGCCAGAGGTGGTCTCAAATCAAGTCGTCCCGGATCGTTGCGAGGAAGTATGGCATGGCTTTGTGATTCATCCTGTTTGCGGGATACGACGCCTCAGGCTGTGGGAACCCGCTTCCGAAGTTGGAAAAGCCACAAGCCATGTTGAAAAAGCCAGGTCCTTGCAAAGTCTTTTCCTACATAAAAATCCTACCTGATGAGCAACGATACACAGGCATTGGCAGGGGTGGTTGGTTCTCTTTCCCCGATGCCATTGCATGGTTGTATCCCTTTCTCTTTTGCAGGTACGTGACTATGAAAAAACGACTCTTGGCCAGCTGCTTGGCCGTTGCCTCTACACCCTTGATCGCCCAGGCGGCCAGTGTTGATTTGAACGTGACAGGCCGAGTTATCCCGACATCCTGCATTCCGGCATTTGCCGGCGGTAGCGATGTCAATCTAGGTCGGATTTTCTCTTCGGCCCTGGCCCCCGACAGGCAGAACGATCTTCCCCAGCGGGATATCAGTCTGCAAATCACCTGTAGCGCCCCGGCATCCGTGGAGATCGCCGTCACCGATAATCGCGGTGCATCCAAGGTGCCCGGTCTGGCTTTCAATGGTCGTTCGGGCGACGAATTGTATTACGGCCTGGGCAGCACCCAGGGGGTTGGAATCGGTGGTTTCGGTCTGTTGAGTGGCTTGCCGCGGACTGACGGCGTTCCGCAGACTCTGCTGGCTCGAACGCTGGCCAATCCGAGCTGGAGTGTTCCGACCAATGGTTTGATTACCAACGCGCCGACGACTTACTCCTGGGGTTCAAGCTTGGCATCCGGCCCTGCTCCTGCTCGTCTTCACACGTTGCCGATGAAAGTCGCCGCGGCCATCCGTGCCACTTCCGAGTTGCCGCCGACTACGGATGAGTTCGATCTTGATGGTTCGGTCACGTTCGATGTGTTTTACCTCTGACGCCTGAAGTGACGGAGCGTCGTGAGCGTTTGAAAGGCCTGCAGTGACCTGAAGGTCTGCGCTCCGGCGGGTTGGTTTGCTGCCGACGGGACATGCCAGGCATGTCTCGGTCGGTGCTTCTTCTGGAGATTTCCATGTTTTTGCGAAATTGCTTACCGGTATTGAACACGGTGGCGGCGTTGTGCCTGCCATTTATAGCCTCCGGCGCTCAGGCCGCTGGAATGGTCCCGGAAACGCCGGTAGTGATTGTCGACCAGGGCAAGGGTGAGGCGACTCTGAATATCAAGAACACCGATGAACGACCGGCGCTGCTTTACAGCTCTGTCTTGGATGTTCCAGAAGACTCGGAGCCGTTGCTCCTGGTCAATCCGCCCGTGGCTCGGGTCGAACCCGGGCAGAGCCAGCAGGTGCGTTTTATCCTGCACAGTGGCGCTCCTTTGCAGACGGAGCGGCTCAAGCGCGTGGTGTTCGAGGGTATCAAGGCGCGTCCAGCGGCGGGTGGCGCACAGATCTCCATGGGCGTGCGTCAGAACATTCCGGTCATTATTCGTCCGGCACACCTGGCGATTGAGCGAAGGCCTTGGACGCGACTGGTCTGGAGCGCCAAGACCGGGCAGGTCAGCGTGAGCAATCCCAGCCCCTACGTCGTGAGGCTGGCAAGATCAGTGAGTTTGATTCCAGGCGGTACGACACTTGATCTGGGGCGTACCTATATTTTGCCCGGGGAAACGTTGACGTTCACCACCCCCTCGAGCCTGGGCACCCATGTGCGGTTGTTCCCAGCCACCACTTATGGGTTTGCGGCTGCCAGTCATGACGCACGCTTGAGCCTGCAATAATGCGCCCGGGCGTCCTTTGGCGGCTCGTCGGCAGCCTGGTCTTGATGTCGACTGCCCGGGCCGAAGCCTCGGCACAAGCATCCGCTGAATTTGACCGCTCGGTGCTGCGGGCGCGGGGAGTCGACCCGGATGTAGCCGAATATTTTCGCCGCGCCGCACGCTTTGCTGCTGGACGCCATCGTGTCGCCTTGAGCGTCAATGGCATTCCATCCGGGCAGGTCATGGCAATGTTCGATGGCGAAGGGCAGTTGTGCCTCGATGCGAACCTGCTTGAGCGCGCGGGGATTGCCGCGTCGCTTAATGCGTATCCCGGCGCTGACGATCCGCAGTGCGTGTCTGTTGACCAAGGGTTGGCCGGCGCTCAGGTGCGGCTTGATCCAGGGCAAAACCTTGTGCATCTGGTGGTCCCCGCAGACTGGCTCTTGAGGCCCACCGAGAGCCGTGGAAGCTGGGATTCGGGTGGGATGGCCGGCGTATTGAACTACGACGCGCTAGTCATTGCCGGCTCCGCCGCCGGCCAGTCCAGTGCCTATCGCAGCGTGGGCACCGAACTGGGCTTCAACGCGGGAGACTGGGTGGTCCGCAGTCGCCAGAACTACACGTCATTCCAGGGCGTAACGCGTTTCGAGACGTTGTACACCCAGGCGTCCAAGACGTGGGAGCGCTTCGATGCGCATATTCAACTAGGCCAGTTGAATATGCGTTCGCCGTTGTTTTCCACAGGACCTTTCACGGGTGTGCAAATCTTTCCTGAAAATGCGCTTTCGGCGGGTGCGGATGGGCTGGGGGCCGGGTCGCTGGTCCACGGGCTGGCCTACTCGACGGCCAGGGTCGAGGTCCGCCAGAGCGCAATAGTGATCTACACCACGTTGGTGCCCGCGGGGCCGTTCACACTGCGCGATTTACCGTTGATCAGTGACCGGGTGGACTTGGAAGTCAGCGTGTTTGAAGAGAACGGCGAACGTCGCGACTTTCATGTTCCCGCCGCGGATGTACGTCCGGTAAGGCTCGGGGCTGTGTCCAGTTATGGGCTGGCGGCAGGCAAGATCAGGCAGTTCCCTGGGAGCGAGCGTGACACGCCGGCTTTCTTTGCTGCCAGCCGGGACTGGCGATGGGGACCGCAGACTCAGACAAGCGCAGGGTGGATGGGGGCCGAAGGTTACCAGTCCATGGGCTGGGGGATCTCACAGGCATTGACCCGAACGACAATACTAGGCCTGCAGCAACTCGGGTCACGCACGGCGCAAGGCACCCGTGGCCAAGAAGTGCAGGCTACGCTCAACACCGTGGCGGGCGCTGGGCTAACCGTCGGACTGACGGCCGGCCAGCGCAGTTCCGGGTTTCGATATCTGTCCGAGGCGAGTCTCGACCCTGCCGTTGGTGATCCGCTTGCCCGGGCGACCCATCACTGGAGTCTATCGCTGAGGCGGGCGGATTCGTCGTGGGGAGCAGTCAGCGGATCGCTGACTCGCTACAAAGGCGCGGGCGGGAACGGCAATTCGCGCATCAGTACGGCATGGTCACGGGCATTCGACTGGGCGACGTTTTCGTTGAGTGTCGAGCATGACCGGGCTGAACAGGCAGGCCGGACCGGTGTGTTCGCCAATATTGGCGTGCCCTTGGGACGCAATCGAAGGCTGAGCATTTCTACTCGCCATGATGACTCTAGAGGATTGCGTACGGGCGCGCGCTATACCGAGCAGGTCAGTGACAGCCTGGGTTACAGCATCGGTGCCGATCGTTCCGCCGCTGGCCGGAACGACCTCAATGCCAGGCTTAACGCCTTGCCCCGTTACACCAGCGCCGAACTGGGATATGCCCAGACCAGCGCGGGAGCGCGCCATTATGACCTGGCGTTGCGCGGCGGGCTGGCTTTGCATGAGGAGGGCGTTACGCCTTCGCCGTATCCGCTGCGCGACACGTTTGGCCTGCTCAAGGTCGGCGACTCTGCGGGAATCAAGATTGGCACTTCCCAGGGGCCCGTCTGGACCGACGGCGCAGGGCGTGCAGTGGCGGCCGCGTTGCCGGCCTACCAGGCGAGCCGCATTGAAATCGACACGGTGAGCTTGCCGGGCAACGTCGAGGTACCTAACGGTTTCCAAGAAGTGCGCGCCGCGCGTGGCGCGGTGCCGCGGCTCGACTTCCAGGCCGGCATGGTTCGCCGTCTGATGCTGTACGTGCGCAACGAAGAAGGGACGCCCGTGGCGAAAGGCTTGGGCGTCTATGACCATGAAGGGCAGTACCTGACGACGGTAGTCGACGCTGGCCTGGTCTATCTGGAGGATGCCCCCGACGTGGTTCGGCTCAACGTGACACGTGCCGATGAGCGAATCTGCCGTCTGGAATTCGATACCCGCCAATTACCCGCTTCAACCGAACCCTATGACCGTCTTGAGGTGGCTTGCCAGGAAGGCTGAGCCCAGCGGTGCCTTGGATGTTGGCACGCAACGCTCAGAAGCCATCGGGCATGTCCGCCAGCAGTCGGCTGGCTGCTGTGCCGACCTTGCGCACGGCGTCTTCGATCTGCGCCGTGGGCTTGGCCGCGTAGTTCATGCGCAGGCAGTTGCGGTATTTGCCTGACGCCGAAAAGATGCTGCCGACGGCGATCTGTACACCTTGGTCATGCAGCACGCGGTTGAGCTTCAGCGTGTCGAAACCCTCGGGCAGCTCGACCCAGAGCATGAAGCTGCCACGGGGGCGGCTGGCGCGGGTGCCTTGGGGAAAGTACCGGCTCACCCAATCCATCATCACGTCGCGATTGCGCTGGTATTGCGTGCGCATGCGGCGAAGATGGGGTTCGAAGTGCCCGTTCTTGAGGAACTCCGCGATGGCGATCTGAGGCTGCGGCGCGGTAGAACCGGTGCTGATGTACTTCATGTGCAGCGCGCGCTCAAGGTACCGACCGGGCGCAATCCAGCCGACCCGCAGGCCTGGCGCCAACGTCTTGGAAAAAGAACTGCAGAGCAGGACGCGGCCATCTTCATCGAAGGATTTGATCGTACGTGGTCGCGGGTAGGTGTAGGCCAATTCCCCGTACACATCGTCCTCGATAATGGCCACATCGAAACGCTGGGCCAAGGTCAGCAAGGCGCGCTTATTGGCCTCCGGCATGATGTAGCCCAGCGGGTTGTTGCAGCTGGGCGTCAACTGTATGGCCTTGATTGGCCATTGTTCCAATGCCAGCTCCAGTGCCTCCAGGCTGATTCCCGTGAGCGGGTCGGTGGGAATCTCGAGGGCTTTCATGCCCAGGCCCTTCAGCGTCTGCATGGCGCCGTGAAAGCTGGGTGAATCCACTGCGACAATATCGCCCTGTTCGCAGGTCGCGCGAATGCTGACCGACAGCGCTTCGTGACAGCCGGTGGTGACGATCAGGTCGTTGGCTGTCAGTTGGCAGCCGGAATCCAGGGATAGCCGGGCGATCTGTTCGCGCAACTGGAGGTTGCCGTAGATGTTGTCGTAATACAGACCGGGCATGTCTTGTCGCCGGCTGATCTGCGCCAGGCTGCGCAGCAACGGTTTCATGGTGGGTGAATGGATATCCGGCATGCCACGGCCCAGCTGTACCACATCCTTGCGAGGTATTGCGCGTATCAGTTCCAGCACTTGGTCCCACTGGGAAATATCCACCGGGCGCTGGGCTGGACGGCCGATTGCCGGCAGGTCCGGCAGCTCACGGCTGACCGGGACGAAATAACCTGATTTGGGTTTCGGCGTGGCCAGCCCGTTGTCTTCCAGCACGCGGTAGGCCTGCTGGACGGTGCTCAGGCTGACGCCATGTTCCGTACTCAAGGCTCGCACCGAGGGCAGCCGGTCGCCGGGGCGGTAGAAGCCTTGTTCGATGCGGGTCCCGAGCAACTCGGCGAGATTCACGTAGAGCGTCATGGCGTAGTCCTGATCAGGTGAAAGCAGCGACCGATACAGATGAGCTGAAAAACTTCAATTCAGCCGTGAAAATAGCCTATCTGTATGCATGTAAAAGATATTGGTTGGATCTGTATCGTTTTTTGCCGTCCGCGCATCATGAAACCTCTGGCTACCCAAGTAAACAGGAGCGATCAAAATGAACGGCTTGAGCGATGTGCGGCTGACGTTACACAGTCAGGAACTGGCGGCGGGGCAGGAGAAGGGGCTGCGTAGCGGGGATTTGCGCAATGCTCCAGCCGACCTGAGTCGCTGGGGCCTGTTCTGGCATCGTTTGCATACACGCAAAGCCTTGCTGGACCTGTCGACCGAACAGTTGCGTGACATCGGGCTAAGTCGGGAGCAGGCACGGGCGGAAGGCCTGAAGCCGTTCTGGCGGCTTTGAAGCGCACAGGGCCTAGTGGCGAGGGGATTTATCCCCGCTGGGGTGCGAAGCGGCCCTAAAACCTGACACCGTGAAGTGTCAGGGAGATTGCCTTGGGTCTGCTTCGCAGCCCAGCGGGGATAAATCCCCTCGCCACACTGATAGGCGCCTGGTTCCATTGGTTAGTATTCAATGGTTAGACCAACTCTTTCAACCGATGCCACAACATCCCCAGCGCCAGCAATGGCGAGCGCAAATGCTTGCCGCCCGGGAAGGTCATGTGCGGTACCCGGGCAAACAGGTCGAAACCGCCGCCCTGCTGTCCACTGATCGCCTCAGCCAACAGTTTGCCCGCCAGGTGTGTGGCGTTCACGCCATGACCGGAATAGGCCTGGGCGTAATACACGTTCGGCTGGTCTTTCAGCCTGCCAATCTGCGGCAGGCGATTGGCGCCGATGCCAATCATCCCGCCCCACTGATAATCGATTTTCACGTCCGCCAGTTGCGGGAACACCTTGAGCATTTTCGGACGCATATAAGCGCCAATGTCCTGCGGATCACGCCCCGAATAATGACAAGCGCCGCCGAACAACAAGCGCCGATCTGCCGAAAGTCGATAGTAATCCAATGCCACTCGTTGGTCACAGACGGCCATATTCTGCGGCAACAGGGCTTGAGCCTGGGCTTCGCTCAGTGGTTCGGTGGCGATGATGTAGCTGCCGACGGGCAATACTTTTCCACTCAATTCCTGGTTCAGGCCGTTGAGATAGGCGTTGCAGCCCAGCACCAGGGTATTGGCGCGGACCGAACCTTGAGAGGTGTGGATTTTCACCTGCGGCCCATAGTCAATGCGGGTAACAGCCGATCCCTCGAACAGTCGGACCCCCAGTTGTTGCGCAGCGGCCGCTTCGCCCAGCGCCAGGTTGAGCGGATGCAGATGCCCCGAGCCCATGTCGATCAGGCCACCAACGTAGCGGTCCGAGCCCACCACGCTGTGCATCTCATCGGCCTGCAGCAGCCGGGTCTCGTAGCGATAGCCCAGGCTGCGGAGCTCTTCGCCGTCTTCGGCAAAGCCCTCGAGGTCGCCGGGTTTGTTGGCGAGGTCGCAATAACCCCAGGTCAGGTCGCAAGCAATCTGAAAACGCTCGACCCGCTGTCGGACGATTTCCACCGCCTCGAGCCCCATCAGTTTCATCTGACGGACGCCCTCGGTGCCGACGACAGGAGCGAACTGATCGAGACCGTGGCCAACGCCGCGAATCAGCTGGCCGCCGTTGCGTCCGCTGGCGCCCCAGCCGATTTTGTGTGCTTCAAGCAGGACCACGCTCATCCCGCGCTCGGCCAGTTCGATGGCTGTGTTCAACCCGGAGAACCCGCCGCCCACCACGCAGACGTCCGCTACCAACTCGCCTTGCAACGCCGGATGGTCCGGCTGCGGCAGGCTGCTGGCGGCGTAATAAGAGGCGGCGTGCGCGTGACTGGGGACAGGTTGCTGAACACGGGCGTTCATGTGCGTAATCCTGATTTTTGTGTTTGAGAAATTTTACGGAGCATAAGCCGTGCTTTCCCCGGTCGGCAACACTGGTCGGCTGGTGCTGTCTGGCCTGCGGTTTTTAAGGCAGAATCCGGGGCTGTCCCGATCCGGTAATCGCCTCGATGAGCTGCAACAGTCAAAAAATCCGCACGTTGCGTCAGCAGATCCCGACGTTTGAGTGCGTTCCGGGCTGTCACGACTGCTGCGGTCCGGTGACCACCTCGCCCGAGGAAATGGCCCGCCTGCCGCGCAAGACCCGCGCCGAGCAGGACGCGGCGATGGAAGCGCTCGATTGCGTGCACCTGGGGCCGAACGGTTGCACCGTGTATGACGAGCGGCCGCTGATCTGCCGGCTGTTCGGCACCACGGCGACCTTGCCGTGCCCCAATGGCCGGCGGCCGGTGGAGTTGATCCATCCGCGCGTCGAGAAGCAGATCCATGAGTACATGGCCAGCACTCGGCAGGTGTTGGTCTAACCGCCCGGGCACCGAGTCGCCGCCTTCGCGAGCAAGCTCGCTCCCACAAGGGATCTCCGTTGTTCGCAAGAAAGCGTTCGCCACCTACCTGTGTGGGAGCGAGCTTGCTCGCGATAGCGGTCTGGAGCCAGACTCAATCCGGAATCGGCAGGTTCAGGCTCTCTTTCACCTCTTCCATCACGATGTAGCTCTTGGACTCGCGCACATGGGGCAGCTTGAGCAGGATGTCGCCCAGCAGCTTGCGGTACGAGGCCATCTCGGAGATCCGTGCCTTCACCAGATAGTCGAAGTCCCCCGACACGAGGTGACATTCGAGCACATGAGGCAATTTCAGCACCGCGCGTCGGAACTCTTCGAAGGTGTCGCCGGATTTGTAGTCCAGGCTGATCTCGACGAACACCAGCAGGCTACCCTTCAGGTGTTGCGGATTGAGCCGGGCGTTGTAGCCCATGATGATGCCTTCGCGCTCCAGCCGTCGCACCCGCTCCGTGCACGGCGTGGTGGAGAGGCCGACCTTTTCGCCCAGTTCGGTGAAGGAAATTCGCCCGTCCGCCTGAAGGATGCGCAGGATGTTGCGGTCGATCTTGTCCAGCTCGCGTTTGGTCTGAGTGTTGGTCCGCACAGGTGATGCGCCTCCGTGAAAAGGGTTCTTGCCGAGAATTCTCGCCAAATATAGGCATTTATATAGTGAAAAGCACTGGCTGATCTTTTTTACACTGCGCGCATCTAAGGTTTGTACAACAAACGTCAGCGGTTATCCGCGATGAGGGTTTCAACATGCGCGTTCTGGTCTTGGGTAGCGGCGTCATCGGTACCGTCAGTGCTTATTATCTGGCGCGTGCCGGGTTTGAAGTGGTGGTGGTCGACCGTCAGCCGGCGCCTGCCATGGAAACCAGTTTCGCCAATGCCGGCCAGGTATCGCCGGGTTACGCCTCGCCGTGGGCCGCGCCGGGCGTGCCGCTCAAGGCCATCAAATGGCTGCTTCAGCGTCACGCACCGCTGGCGATCAAGGCCACCGCCGACATCGACCAATACTTGTGGATGGCGCAGATGTTGCGCAATTGCACCGCCAGCCGCTATGCCATCAACAAGGAGCGCATGGTCCGGCTTTCCGAGTACAGCCGTGACTGCCTCGATGAACTGCGCGCCGAAACCGGCATCGCCTACGAAGGCCGCAGCCTCGGCACTACCCAACTGTTCCGCACCCAGGCCCAGCTTGATGGTGCGGCCAAGGACATCGCTGTTCTGAAGGAATCCGGCGTACCGTTCGAAGTCCTCGATCGCGAAGGCATCGCCCGCGTCGAACCGGCCCTGGCGAATGTCACCGATATCCTTGCCGGTGCCCTGCGCCTGCCAAATGACCAGACCGGCGATTGCCAGATGTTCACCACTCGCCTGGCGGAAATGGCCGTGAAGCTCGGCGTGCAATTTCGTTTCGACCAGAACATCGAGCGCCTGGATTTCGCCGGCGACCGAATCAATGGCGTGTGGATCGATGGCAAGCTGGAAACCGCCGACCGTTATGTCCTGGCGCTTGGCAGCTACTCGCCGCAACTGCTCAAGCCGCTGGGTATCCGTGCGCCGGTGTATCCGCTCAAGGGTTACTCCCTGACCGTGCCGATCACCAACCCGGCGATGGCACCGACTTCAACCATCCTCGACGAAACCTACAAGGTCGCGATCACCCGGTTCGACAACCGTATCCGCGTTGGCGGCATGGCGGAAATCGCCGGTTTTGACCTCTCGCTCAACCCGCGCCGGCGCGAAACCCTGGAGATGATCGTCAACGACCTTTATCCTCAGGGCGGCGATTTGGCCCAGGCCAGTTTCTGGACCGGCCTGCGCCCGACCACTCCGGATGGCACGCCGATCGTTGGGGCAACACCGTTCAAGAACCTGTTCCTGAACACCGGCCACGGCACCCTCGGTTGGACCATGGCCTGTGGTTCCGGTCGCCTTCTCGCGGACCTGATGGCGAAGAAAAAGCCACAGATCAGCGCCGAGGGCCTCGATATTTCCCGTTATGGCAGCAAACCCCAGGAGTCCGCGAAACATGGCAATCCAGCGCCAGCTCACCAATGACCGCATGAGTCAGGTTGTCGTGCACAACGGCACCGTTTACCTGGCAGGGCAGGTCGGCGACGACATGAGTGCCGGTATCGAACAGCAGACGCGCGAGACACTGGCCAATATCGAGCGACTGCTCGACCTGGCCGGGACCGACAAGAGCCGCCTGCTGTCGGTGACGATTTACCTGAAGGACATCGACGCGCACTTCGCCGGCATGAACGCGGTGTGGGACAAATGGCTGCCCAAGGGCGTCGCCCCGGCCCGCGCCACGGTAGAGGCCAAATTGTGCGAGCCGCAGATCCTGGTGGAGCTGTCCGTCGTCGCGGCGCTGCCCTGATCACTGTCAAGACTCTCCCTCTCCCGGCGCTGTTGTCGGCTGATGCCGTCAGCCGGCGCCGGTTTTTTTAACCATGACCGCCTAGAAGCCTGCCGCCATGCGTCCTGCCCGTGCCTTGATCGACCTCCAAGCCCTGCGTCACAACTACCAGCTAGCCCGTGAAGTCACGGGGGCCAAGGCCCTGGCGGTGATCAAGGCCGACGCTTACGGGCATGGCGCGGTGCGCTGCGCCGAGGCCTTGCAGGAAACCGCTGACGGTTTCGCGGTGGCGTGCATCGAAGAAGCCCTGGAGCTGCGGGCCGGTGGGATTCGCGGGCCGATCCTGCTGCTGGAAGGTTTCTTCGAGGCCGATGAACTTGCCTTGATCGTTGAGCACGACTTCTGGTGCGTGGTGCATGCATTGTGGCAGCTCGAAGCGATCGAGCGCGCGACGCTGGGCAAGCCGATCACGGTCTGGCTCAAGCTCGATTCGGGCATGCATCGGGTCGGCCTGCACCCGGACGATTTCCAGCCGGCGTATCGTCGTCTGCTGGCCAGTGGCAACGTGGCGAAGATCGTGTTGATGAGCCACTTCGCCCGCGCCGATGAATTGCATGACCCTAGCAGCCTGCAACAATTGGCAGTATTCGAGCAGACCCGCCAGGGCTTGATGGCAGAGGTCAGCCTGCGCAACTCGCCAGCGGTGCTGGGCTGGCCGCAGATTCCCAGCGACTGGGTGCGGCCCGGCATCATGCTGTACGGCGCGACGCCTTTCGAAGAAGCCAATGCCGTTGCTTCACGCCTGCAACCGGTCATGACGCTGGAATCGAAAATCATCAGCGTGCGTGAACTTCCCGCCGGCGAGCCCGTGGGCTATGGCGCGCGCTTTGTCACGGCGCAACCGACCCGGGTCGGCGTGGTCGCCATGGGGTACGCCGACGGCTACCCGCGCCAGGCGCCCAACGGCACGCCGGTACTGGTGGATGGGCAGCGTAGCCAACTGGTCGGGCGGGTATCGATGGACATGCTGGCCGTGGACTTGACCCATATTCCCCAAGCCGGGCTTGGCTCAACCGTGGAGCTGTGGGGCAAGAATGTCCTCGCCAGTGACGTTGCGAAGGCTGCCGACATGATCCCCTACCAGATTTTCTGCAACCTGCGACGGGTGCCAAGGCTCTATTCCGAGCTCTGACCCCCAGCGTGACCTACCGAAAGTCGCTTCACCGCACAGGATTCGGGCCAAGGTGTTGTAAATACTGAACGCTGTCGCCATGATAACGCTCACTTTACACATAACCTGATTCCCTGGAGGCTCCAGCATTGGACGTCGGTGAACGACTGCAATCCATTCGTAAACTCAAAGGCCTTTCCCAGCGTGAACTCGCCAAGCGCGCGGGCGTCACCAACAGCACCATTTCGATGATCGAGAAGAACAGCGTGAGCCCCTCGATCAGCTCGCTGCGCAAGGTCCTTGGCGGGATTCCCATGTCCATGGTCGAGTTTTTCTCCGAAGAAATCCTCCAGGAGAAACCGACCCAGATCGTCTACAAAGCCAACGAACTGATCGACATCTCCGACGGCGCCGTGACCATGAAACTGGTGGGCAGGGCGCATCCGAGCCGGGCGATTGCCTTCCTGAACGAAATCTACCCGCCCGGCGCAGATACCGGTGACGAGATGCTCACCCATGAAGGCGAAGAGACCGGAATCCTGGTGGAAGGGCGGTTGGAATTGGTAGTCGGCGCTGAAACCTTCGTGCTGGAGGCGGGCGACAGCTACTATTTCGAAAGTACCAAGCCCCATCGTTTCCGTAATCCGTTCGACGTGCCTAGCGCGACTGATCAGCGCAGCCACACCGGCCAATTTCTAGACGAAGAGGCGCCGAACCCGCAGGGCAAAGGCGCTCGAAGGTTGGGCTGGCATGACAAACAAGACCCTTGCGACTTTGGGGTTGTTTCGGAGTGACAGGCTTACCGCTATACTTGCGCCCGCCTGCAAACCGTGGCCGCAGGCGTGACTAGCCACCATTGAGGGTGTACGCGTGAACCTAATTATGAAAATGCTGGCTGCACCAGCAACCGTATTGGCCCTATGGGCTGCGAGCGCTCAAGCGGCGCCGACCGATGATATCGCCAAGCGCCTTGAACCCGTCGGCCAGGTTTGCGTCCAGGGCAAGGAATGCAAGGGCATGGAAGTGGCTGCCGCGGCGGGTGGCGCTGGCGGTGCCAAGGCGCCAAAAGACGTCATCGCCAAACATTGCAACGCTTGCCACGGTACCGGCCTGCTGGGCGCTCCGAAAATCGGTGACAAGGCTGCCTGGAAAGAACGCGCCGACCACCAGGGCGGCCTTGACGGCATCCTGGCGAAGGCCATTACCGGGATCAATGCCATGCCGCCTAAAGGCACCTGCGCCGATTGCACCGATGATGAACTCAAAGGCGCCATCAAAGAGATGTCCGGCCTGTAACAGGCATTCATCTTCCGCAAAAAAGCCGCTTACGAGCGGCTTTTTTGTGCCTGGGATTTTTTCCGGACTGGTCATCGCAACCAAGACCCGGCAAGCTCGGTCCAACCCACATTCATGGAATGTCCCGGAGGGTCGGATGGTGCAGTTGTGTTCAATCGAACAGGCGGTGGATGACGTACTCGAGCGTCTGCCCGCGCATATCCACCTCGGCATGCCCCTGGGGCTGGGCAAGCCCAACCTGTTCGCCAACGCGCTTTACCAGCGCATTGCGCAAATGCCCGAGCGACAGCTGACTATTTACACAGCACTGAGCCTGGGTCGGCCGAGCTTGGGCGACGGGCTGCAGAAGCGCTTCCTCGAGCCCTTTGTCGAACGGGTCTTCGGTGATTATCCAGAACTCGATTACCTCGCCGATCTGCAGCGCGACAGCCTGCCGGCCAATATTCGCGTCCAGCAATTCTTCATGCAGCCCGGCAGTCTTCTGCACAGCGCTTCGGCCCAGCAGGACTATGTCAGCAGCAACTACAGCCACGCCGCCCGGGATATCAATGGGGCTGGCTTGAACCTGATCGCGCAACTGGTGGCGAGCGACCCGGAACATCCGGATCGCTTGAGCCTGAGCTGCAACCCGGACATCACCCTGGACCTGTTGCCGATGATCGCCAAGCGGCGCGAGGCGGGGGAAACCATTCTCATGGTGGGCCAGGTCCACAGCGATTTGCCCTACATGCCCGGCGATGCGGAAATCGGCATTGATGGCTTCGACCTGTTGATCGATGAGAAGGACAGCCACACGTTGTTCTCCACGCCGAACATGCCGGTGGGTTTCCAGGATCACTTGATCGGCCTGCACGCCAGCACCCTGGTGCGCGATGGCGGTACGTTGCAGATCGGCATCGGCTCCATGGGCGACGCGTTGACGGCGGCGCTGTTGGCGCGCCAGGCCGATAACGCCGGTTACCAGGCCCTGCTGGCGGACGTGAACCTCAGCCAGTGGGCGCAGTTGATCGAGCGCGAGGGTGGGGTCGAGCCTTTCGCCAAAGGGTTGTACGGTTGCAGTGAAATGTTCGTCAACGGTTTGCTGGTGCTGGCGGAGGCCGGGATTATCCGGCGCAAGGTCTACCCCGACGAACCGACCCAGGAACGGACCATCGCCGGAACCCTCGACGAAGCGGCGCAACCCGACGGCATCTGCATCCACGGCGGGTTCTTCCTCGGCCCGCGCAGTTTTTACCAGCGCCTGAGGGAGTTGCCGCAGAGCCGCCTGCTCGAATTCAACATGACCCGCATCAGCTACATCAACGAGCTGTACGGCCAGGAACCGCTCAAGCGCTTGCAGCGCCTCGATGCGCGTTTCATCAACACGGTCTTCACCATGACCCTGATGGGCGCCGGAGTGGCGGACCAGTTGGAAGATGGGCGGGTGCTCAGCGGTGTAGGTGGGCAGTACAACTTCGTCGCCCAGGGCCATGCGCTGGTAGGGGCGCGCTCGATCCTGCTGTTGCGCAGCTGGCGGGAGTCGGGCGGGGTGGTCAGTTCGAATATCGTCTGGGAATACGGCCATTGCACGATTCCCCGGCACCTGCGAGACATCGTGGTGACCGAGTACGGCATCGCCGACCTGCGAGGCAAGACCGACGCGGCGGTGATCGAGGCGTTGCTGAATATCAGCGATTCGCGCTTCCAGCCCGGCCTGATCGAGCAGGCACAAAATGCCGGTAAATTACCGAAGGATTTTCGACTTGATCCACGGTTCGCCGACAACACGTCGGAGCGTCTGCAGGCGATCCAGGCGCGGCATCCCAACCTTTTTCCGGAATACCCGCTGGGCTGTGATTTCGATGGGATCGAGCGCGACTTGTTACGGGCGCTGAACTGGCTAAAGAGCAAATTCAAGCTCACCGAGATCCTGGACCTTGGCAAGGCCGCCCTGGATGCGCCGGAGCCCTGGGAATATGCCGGGCATCTGGAGCGGATGCAGTTGACGAATCCCGAGGGGCTGAAGGAGGAGTTGTATCAGCGGCTGTTGCTGGCGGGGCTCAAGGCGACTGCGCCTTAACGGCCGATCCACCCCCTGTGGGAGCGAGCTTGCTCGCGATAGCGGTGTATCAGTTACCCGAAATGTGTCTGACAGGCCGCTATCGCGAGCAAGCTCGCTCCCACAGAGGGTAGGGCGTGATCAGTCGATAAAGGTCACGACCCCACCCGCCAGCGACTTCACCCGAGCCAACGACTCGACGCGATAGCCCTGGGCATCCAATTCCGCGCGGCCGCCCTGGAACGACTTCTCGATCACGATCCCCAGCCCGGCGACGGTGGCGCCAGCCTGCTTGATGATGGAGATCAGCGCCTGGGAGGCTTTGCCGTTGGCCAGAAAGTCATCGATGATCAGCACCCGATCGCTGCTGGTCAGGTGGCGCGGGCTGATGGCGACGGTGCTTTCGGTCTTCTTGGTGAACGAATACACGGTGGCCGACAGCAGGTTTTCCGTCAGGGTCAGGGACTGTTGCTTGCGGGCGAAGATCACCGGCACGCCAAGGTTCAGCCCGGTCATGATTGCGGGGGCAATGCCCGAGGCTTCGATGGTGACGATCTTGGTGATGCCCGAATCCTTGAACAGTTCGGCAAACTCATCGCCGATCAGCTTCATCAACTGCGGGTCGATCTGGTGGTTGAGAAACGCATCGACCTTCAGGACCTGGTCGGACAGCACAATGCCTAGCTCGCGGATTTTCTGGTGCAGGGCTTCCATGAAGCCTCCTCTGATGACGCGTTCAGCGCCTGAAGTCGTTGAGAAAAAGTAGTCTAGCGCTTCAACATCGCGCGTATATCCGCCAGGGCATTGTTGCCGCGAACGGCTTTGACTTCCGTCGGCGTGTCGTCGTTGCCTTCCCAGGCGAGGTCGTCCGGCGGCAGCTCATCGAGAAAGCGGCTGGGGGCGCAGTCGATCACTTCGCCGTACTGCTTGCGCTTGGCGGCGAAGGTGAAGGCTAGCGTCTGGCGCGCTCGGGTAATGCCGACGTAGGCCAGGCGCCGTTCTTCTTCAATGGTGTCGGCCTCGATGCTGGAGCGGTGCGGCAGGATTTCTTCTTCCATGCCCATGATGAACACATAGGGAAACTCCAGGCCCTTGGAGGCGTGCAGCGTCATCATCTGCACCCCTTCGGCGCCGTCTTCCTCTTCCTGCTGGCGTTCGAGCATGTCCCGCAGCACGAGCTTGCCGATGGCGTCCTCGACGGTCATGTCGCCGTCTTCGTCTTTTTCCAAGGTGTTCTTCAACGCCTCGATCAGGAACCAGACGTTGCTCATGCGGTAGTCGGCAGCCTTGTCGCTGGAGCTGTTGGTGCGCAGCCAGTTCTCGTAGTCGATGTCCATGACCATGCTGCGCAGCGCCGAGATCGGATCTTCCCCGGCGCATTGCTCGCGGACCTTGTCCATGAAGCGCTTGAAGCGCGCCAGGCGGTCGGTGAAGCGGCTGTCCAAATGTTCGCCCAGGCCGATTTCGTCCGTGGCGGCGTACATCGAGATCTTGCGCTCGGTGGCGTAGTTGCCGAGTTTCTCCAGGGTGGTCGAGCCGATTTCCCGGCGCGGCACGTTGATCACCCGCAGGAAGGCGTTGTCGTCGTCCGGGTTCACGATCAGGCGGAAGTAGGCCATCAGGTCCTTCACTTCCTGGCGGCCGAAAAAGCTGTTGCCCCCCGACAGGCGATAGGGAACCTGGTGATGCTGCAGTTTCAGTTCGATCAGCTTGGCCTGGTAGTTACCGCGGTACAGGATTGCAAAATCGCTGTACGGCCGATCGGTGCGCAGATGCAGGCTGAGGATTTCCATGGCCACGCGCTCGGCTTCGGCGTCTTCGTTGCGGCAACGGATCACGCGGATTTCGTCGCCGTGGCCCATCTCGCTCCACAGTTGCTTTTCGAACTCGTGGGGGTTGTTGGAAATCAGCACGTTGGCGCAGCGCAGGATGCGGCTGGTGGAGCGGTAGTTCTGCTCCAGCATCACCACTTTGAGCGACGGATAGTCTTCCTTGAGCAACATCAGGTTTTCCGGCCGCGCGCCGCGCCAGGCATAGATCGACTGGTCGTCGTCGCCCACCACGGTGAACTGGTTGCGTTTGCCGATCAGCAACTTCACCAGCAGATACTGGCTGGCGTTGGTGTCCTGATATTCGTCCACCAGCAGGTAGCGGACCTTGTTCTGCCATTTTTCAAGAATGTCGGCGTGGTCCTGGAACAGCTTGACCGGCAGCAGGATCAGGTCGTCGAAGTCCACCGCGTTGAACGCCTTGAGCGTGCGCTGGTAGTGGGCGTAGACGATGGCGGCGGTCTGCTCCTTGGGATTGCGGGCATTTTCCAGGGCTTCGGGTGGCAGGACCAGGTCGTTTTTCCAGGCGCCGATCATGTTCTTGATCTCGTCGACGCCGTCGTCGCCCGAGTATTCCTTCTGCATGATGTCGGTCATCAGGGCCTTGACGTCGGTCTCGTCGAAAATCGAGAAGCCCGGTTTGTAGCCCAGCCGCGCGTGTTCCTTGCGGATGATGTTCAGGCCCAGGTTGTGGAAGGTGCAGACGGTCAGGCCGCGGCCTTCGCCGGCGCGCAACAGGCCACCGACCCGCTCCTTCATTTCCCGGGCGGCCTTGTTGGTGAAGGTCATGGCGACGATGTACTGGGCGCGGATGCCGCAGTTCTGGATCAAATGCGCGATCTTGCGGGTAATCACGCTGGTCTTGCCGGAGCCTGCACCGGCGAGCACCAAAAGAGGGCCGCCGACATAGTTCACGGCTTCTTGCTGCCGGGGATTGAGTCGGGACATGACAGAGTCAGGGAGTCGTTTGCGAAATGGGCCGGCATTTTAACAGGCTCTGAGAATTGTGCTGCCCTGTCCGACTTGTGACGCTGTCCATCATCTCCATTTGCCGCTTTTGTCACTTTCCCTCAGGATGCGGACAGAATTTAGGTCTAACGTTCGTTTTTGGATGAATAAACGCTCAAAAGCGGGTGTTTGAGAACCATTGGCATTGGTGATTGCCCTTCGGCGAGTCATAATGCCCCGCGCCTACCACCTTGCAGAGTCTAGGGAGTCAGCTTGTCTACGCCTGTCGAACCCTTGCGTTTGCTGTTGTTGGCCGAAACGCCTGAGTGGTCTGCGATGTTGCGCGAGTGCCTGGCGCCCATGGGAGCCTCGGTCGTGTTGATCAGCGCTCCGAGCTGGGAATCGGTCAGCAGCCTGTTCGAAGACAACCGCAACGCGGTGCTGCTGACTGTTGCGTCCCTGCAGCCGGCGCCGGGTCGCTGTCGTCTGCCGACGGTCCTGTTGCTGGAGCATGAGCCTTCGACTTCCCCGGATGGTGTCAGCGATTGGTTGGTGCGTGATGTTCTTGACGAGGCGACGTTGCGCCGTTGCCTGCGCCATGTGCGCGAGCGGGGGGTGCTGGAAAATACCCTGCAACGACTCGCCGAACAGGACCCGCTGACCGGCATCGCCAACCGTCAGGGCTTCCAGACCCTGCTGGCGGCGCGCCTGGCTGAAAACGAAGGTCGTGGCCTGGCGCTTGGTCACCTGGACCTCGATAATTTTCGTCACGCCAACGACGCGTTGGGGCATCAGGCCGGTGATCGGCTGATCCTGCAAGTGGTCTCGCGGCTCAAGGGCTCGCTTGAGGCCGGTGATCAACTGGCGCGGCTGGGCAGCGACGAGTTCGCCCTGCTGATCGACACCCGCCGTGCGCCGCAGCGCGCGGAGTGGATGGCCGAACGCATCACCGAGGCCATGGCCGAACCCTACTGGGTGGATGGCGAAAGCCTGTTGATCGGTTGCAGCCTGGGTATCGCCCATGCCCGCGCCCAGGCCGGTGCCGATCCCTTGATGTGGCACGCCCACATCGCCATGCAGCAAGCCAAGAGCACACAAGGCTGCACGTTTCATATCTTCAATGAACGCATCAATCGCAATGCCCGCAGCCTCGCCGACTTGGAAAGCGAACTGCGCCGGGCGCTGCGTCGCGATGAACTGGAGTTGCACTACCAGCCCCGGTTGAACCTTGATGGCGGCCATATCGTCGGCCTCGAAGCGCTGGTGCGCTGGCGTCACGGCGAGCGTGGCCTGCTGCCACCGAGTGAATTCGTGCCGCTGGCCGAGCAGAGCGGCTTGATCGTGCCGTTGGGTTACTGGGTGATTTCCCGGGCACTGCGGGATATGCAGGATCTGCGCGAACGCGGGCTGGCGCCGCTGCACATGGCGATCAACCTGTCATTCCGGCAGTTCCAGGACAGCCAACTGCTGCCGACCCTGAGTCGATTGATCGCCGAGCGGGGCGTCGAGGCCCAGTGGCTGGAGTTCGAACTCACCGAAACCGCCGTCATGCGCCGCAGCGAACTGGTCAAGCAGACCATGGATGCGCTGGGGCGCCTGGGGGTACGGTTTTCCCTGGACGACTTCGGCACCGGGTTCTCATCGTTCGTACACCTCAACAGCCTGCCGATCGCCTTGCTCAAGATCGACAAGAGCTTCGTCGGCGGCATGGAGCAGCGCGAAGAGAACCGCAAACTGGTGCACGCGATGATCAACCTGGCCCATAACCTCAACCTGGAAGTGGTCGCCGAAGGTGTGGAAACCGCTGAACAACTGGACCTGCTGCGTGGCTTCGGTTGCGATCAGGTGCAGGGGTTCCTGATCAGCAAGCCGTTGCCGCTGGGGGAGTTGGTGGAATACCTGACGTTCGGGGGGGATCAGCAGTCCACGCACGAAATCGTGGTCTGACTCCTTTCCCTTGTGGGAGCGAGCTTGCTCGCGATAGCGGTGTGTCAGTCAAAATCGATGTGACTGAACTATCGCCATCGCGAGCAAGCTCGCTCCCACAGGGGATGGTTTCATTTGGCCGGGATGGCTTCGAAACCGGGCTGCCCCGGCTCACGGCGAATCATCCGCTTCATCTTCCATTCGAACGCCAGCGTCAGGCTCACCGCCGCGCAGGCCAGCCCGAGGGCCAGGCCCCACCAGACGCCAGTTGGCCCCCAGTGCAAATGGAACGCCATCCACCACGCGGCTGGCGCGCCAATTAGCCAATAGCAACCCAGCCCCACCAGGAACGTAGTCTTGGCGTCTTTCAATCCGCGGATACAACCCATGGCAATGGTTTGCGTGCCGTCGAACAGTTCGAACCAGGCCGCCACGGCCAGCAGGCTCACTGCCAGGTTGATCACTTCGCGGAACGCCGGGTCGTTATGGTCCAGGAACAAGCCGATCAGTTGGTGAGGCAACAACCAGAACACCATGGCGAACGCCAGCATCGCCGCCGCGCCGAAGCCAATCCCGACTCGCCCGGCCAGTCGCGCCATTGGCAGTTGGCCGGCGCCGTAGTGCTGGCCGATGCGCATGGTGATGGCGTACGACATGCCCGCCGGCACCATGAACGCCACCGAGACGATTTGCAGCGCGATCTGATGGGCCGCCAGTGGCGTGCTGCCCATGGTGCCCATGCAGAGGGCGGCGAAGGCGAACAGCCCGACTTCCACCGCGTAGGTGCCGCCAATCGGCAGGCCGAGGCGCCACAATTCCTTGAGGTACTGGCGATTGGGCCGTGACAGGCCAGCGAGCAATGGATAGGCCCGGTAGGCCGGGTGCCGGTGGATGTGCCACGCCAGCGCCAGGGCCATGCTGTTGGCGACGATGGCCGTCACCAGGCCGATCCCCATCAAGCCGAGTTTCGGCAAGCCGAACATGCCGGTAATGAGTGCGTAATTGAGCAGGAAGTTGGCCACCGTGCCGCCGAGGCTGATCACCATGACCGGCGTGGCCCTGCCAATGGCGCTGGTGAAACCGCGCAGGGCCATGAAACTGAGGTAGCCGGGCAGGGCGAACGGCAGCGCCAGCAGGAACTGTCCAGCGGACAACACATTGGTTTCGGTCTGGCCGAACATCAACAGCACCGGCTTGAGGTTCCATAACAGCAGGCCCGCCATCAGCGCCATCAGCCAGGCCAACCACAAACCGGCCTGGGTCAGCCGGGTGGCGCCTTCGATGTCGCCCGCGCCCTGGCGGATCGCGACCAGGGTGCCCACCGCCGCGATCACGCCGATGCAGAAAATCGAGACGAATGAATAAGTCGCGGCCCCGAGGCCCCCGCCGGCGAGGGCTTCCGGGCTCAGGCGCGCCATCATCACGGTGTCGGTGAGGACCATCAGCATGTGCGCCAACTGCGAAGCTATCAACGGCCCCGCCAGCCGCAGGATGGCCCAGAGTTCGGTACGCGCTGGATGCTGCATGATCATCACGCTCCATGTTCAACAAGGCAGTAAAGCGTTGATTCTCGGCGCTCGCCGTGGTTTGCACAAAAGGATAAATCCGATTGCTGGCATGATTAAAACTCATGATGGAACGATCTTCTGATAGGGTTCGAAAATCGCTATAGGAGCTTTCCCAATGTCTCGTCGTCTTCCTCCTCTTTATGCATTGCGGGCATTCGAAGCGGCGGCGAGATACAGCTCGTTTACCCGGGCCGCCGAAGAGCTGTCGATTACCCAGAGTGCGGTGAGCCGACACATCCGCACGCTCGAAGATCATTTTGCCTGCCGGCTGTTCCAGCGCAGCGGCCGCAACCTGCAGTTGACCGAAGCGGCGCGCCTGCTGCTGCCGGGCGTGCGGGAAGGCTTCATGGCCCTTGAGCGGGCTTGCCATACGTTGCACGGTGATGACGGCATCTTGCGCATGAAGGCGCCATCGACCCTGACCATGCGCTGGTTGCTGGCACGGTTGAGTCGTTTCCGGCATCTGCAGCCTGGCAACGAGGTGCAATTGACCAGTGCCTGGATGGACATCGACTCGGTGGATTTCAACACCGAACCCTTCGATTGCGCGGTACTGCTGGGTAACGGGCATTTCCCTGGGGATTGGGAGGCCAGTTTGTTGTTCCCCGAGGAATTGATCCCGGTGGGCGCACCGAACCTGTTGAACGATCAGCCTTGGGACGTGGCGCGCCTGGCCAGTGCGGAGCTGCTGCACCCCACGCCGGATCGTCGGGACTGGCGCAATTGGTTGCAGCGCATGGGCCTGGCCGACAAGGTCTCGCTCAAGGGCGGCCAGGTCTTCGACACGTTGGAACTGGGCATGATCGCGGCGGCCCGTGGTTATGGCGTGTCCATGGGCGACCTGTTGATGGTGGCCGAAGACGTCGCCCAGGGGCGCTTGAGCCTGCCATGGCCGACGGCGGTCGCCAGCGGCGAGCACTACTATCTGGTCTGGCCGAAAACCCGGTCGGGCGGTGAGCGCTTGCGTCGGCTCAGCGATTTTCTCCAGGGCGAGGTCAAGGCCATGCAGCTACCCGACGTGGAGCGCCTGGGCTGAATCGCTGAAGCCTTGGCGCCGGTTGTTTGGCATTTATCCTTCCGGATCGCTCAAGTATTAGGGTTTGCTGCCGAATCCGTGGACATAGAACCTTCGTTCAGAAAGGGCCAATTCATACCTTAACGAATAAGATGCCGAGCGTGCGACGTGATCAGGACGATCCGGTCTCTCGGCCAGGAGCCGTCATGTCTCAACCCCGTGCCCGAATCGCCTCACAGCTTGGCCTTGCCCTAGCCGTGATATTGGCGGTCGTGATTTCCGGCAGTACCGTCTTCGCCCTGCGTTCGTTGGACACTGCCAACCTGTCCACCCGTGAAGAGCATCTGGCCAGCGAAGCGCGCCTGATGGCCGACCAGCTCAACACGTTCCACAGCACCTTGCGCGAGAGCACCCAGCGGTTGGCCGGTCTGTTCGAAAAGCGCTTCAGCGCGGGCTTGAGCGTGCATGCGGACCAACCCGTGACGGTGGCGGGCGTGCAGACGCCGGGCTTGAGCCTGGGCGGCGAAGTGTTGAACAACAACTTCAAGGAAGTGGACGACTTCAAGACGATGACCGCCGGGGTGGCCACGGTGTTCGTGCGCAGCGGCGACGACTTCATCCGCATCAGCACCTCGTTGACCAAGCAGGACGGCACGCGCGCGATCGGCACCGTGCTTGACCGCGCCGGCCCGGCTTATGGCCCGGTCATGGCGGGCCAAAGCTACATCGGCCGTGCCTTGCTGTTCGGACGCTACTACATGTCCCAGTACACGCCTGTGCGCGACAGCGGCGGCAAGATCATCGCCGTGTTGTACGTAGGCTTCGACTACACCGATGCGCAGAACGCCCAGTTCGAAAACCTCAAGCGCTTCCGTATCGGCCAGACCGGCTCCTTGGCGTTGCTGGACGAGCAAAACAAATGGCTGGTGCCGCCAGCGGGCGTGCAGGCGCTGGACAAGGCCACCGCGACCATCACCGACCTGGTCAAGAAACCAGGCAAAGGTGCGTTCTGGGAAGACACCGCGGAAGATTTCTACAGCGTTGCCGTGCCGTTTGAAGGTGGGCCGTGGGCGGTCGTGGCGAGCATGCCAAAAGCCGAGATTCGTGCCGTGACCTGGAGCGTCGGCACGCAACTGGCAATTGGCAGCCTGCTGGCGATGTTGTTGGCGGTCGGCTCGGCGATGTGGTTGTTGCGCAGCAAACTGGCGCCGCTCGGGGATCTGGTGCGCCAGGCCGAAGCGCTGGGCGCCGGCGACTTGAGCGTGCGCCTGAACGTGTCGAGCCATGATGAAATCGGCCAACTGGCCCGTGCCTTCAACCAGATGAGCCAGGCCTTGTCGACCATGGTCGAGCACATCCGCAAAGCCTCTCAGGAGGTCAACAGTCGCGCCCAGGCGCTGTCCGGCTTGTCCAGCGGCGCGTATGAGGGGATGGAGCAGCAGTCCGGTGAAATCACCAGCATGGCGGGCGCGGTTGAAGAGTTCAGCGCCACGTCCTTGGACATTGCCGACAACATGGGCAATACCCAGCGCCTGGCCCAGGAAAACGCCCAGCAAACCAAGATCGGTCGCACGTCGATGGACGAGGCTTCATCGTCGCTGGAGCAGATAGCTGGCGCGTTGAACAGCACGGCCACGGTCATCAACACCCTGGGCCAGCGTTCCCAGGAAATCGGCGGCATCGTTGGCGTCATTACTTCCATCGCCGAGCAAACCAACCTGCTGGCCCTGAACGCCGCCATTGAAGCTGCCCGCGCGGGTGAGCAGGGCCGTGGTTTCGCCGTGGTGGCCGATGAAGTGCGCAGCCTGGCCTCCCGCACTCGGCAGGCGACCGATGAAATTTCAGGGATGATCCAGAGCATCCAGCAGGAAACCGGCAACGCCATCAGCACCATGGAACAGGGCAACCTGTTGATGCAGGAAGGCCTGTCGCGCAACGCCAACGTCGCCTCGGCCCTGGCGCGTATCGATGAGCAAAGCCGCTCCGCCGGCCAGCAATTCGCGGCGATCACCACCGCCACCCAGGAGCAGAGCAGCACCGCGACGTTGCTCAGCAGCAACCTGCAAAGCATTGCCATGGCCAACAGCGAGCAACGGGAAGTGGTTTCGAACCTGGCGATCACCGCCAAGGAACTGGAAACCCTGGCGCAAGACCTGCGCAAAGAGGTTGATCGGTTCCGCTGAAGCCTCTGCAACCAGCGCGAGCAAGCTCCCCTGAGATCAGTGTGGGGGAGCCTGCTCGCGAAGGTGGCGTTCCAGCCACTTCTCTACTCGCTGACCCACCGCTTTCGCGAGCAAGCCCGCTCCCACGAGGGAGTTTGCGGCGAACATCTTCTGGCGGCCGCCCCGGAATTAGTGTGGGAGCGGGCTTGCTCGCGAAAGCGGCTTTCCAGCCACATCCCTGCCCACTGACCCACCGCCTTCGCGAGCATGCCCGCTCCCACAGAAGCTCCATTCGTGTGAACTTTACTTTTTAAGGAAATTGCTGTTTTTAAGCTTGCTGAAACGTTTCTTCAAGTCTATAAAAACCGCACAACTCCAATAAAAGGTCACGTCCATGACTCCGTTCAAACTCCTCGTTACCCTTGGCGCCCTGGGCGCTGCCTCCCATGCCCTGGCTTGGGATTACGTCCTGTTGGACACCGATAAAGCTGCCCAGCCCTGGAAAATCACCAGCGAACAGCTAGGCGTGAAAACCGGCAAGCCGTTCTCCGTGACGATGCGCACCCTGCACGGCGGTCGGCAGGAAGGCGTCAGCATCGTCGACATCGACAACGGCGCCCTGAAGCTCTCGGTCGTCCCGACCCGAGGCATGAACGTGCTGCAGGCTTCTGTCGGCAATGTGCGCATGGGTTGGGATTCGCCAGTCAAGGAAGTGGTCAATCCAGCCTTCATCGAACTCAACGGCCGCGGCGGCCTGGGCTGGCTGGAAGGTTTCAATGAACTCGTCACGCGCTGTGGCTACGAATGGGTTGGCCATCCGGGCATGGACAACGGCGAGCTGCTGACCCTGCATGGTCGCGCTGCCAATATTCCAGCCAATAAGGTCACCCTGCACATCGATGAAAAACCGCCCTACGCCATCACCCTGCGAGGCGAGTTGAAGGAGCAGGCGTTCAAGAAAGTCGATTTCTCGGTCCAGACCGAACTGGTCACCGAGCCTGGCAGCGTGACCTTCGCGCTCAACGACACGCTGACCAACAACGGCGATTACCCGAAGGAATACCAGGCGCTCTACCACAGCAATTTCAGCACCCCCTTCCTGGAACAGGGCGCGCGTTTCGCAGCGCCGGTCAAGCAAGTCTCGCCATTCAATGACAAGGCCAAGGGCGACCTGAAAGATTGGACAACCTATCGAGCCCCCACCAAGGATTACGACGAAACCGTCTACAACGTCGTGCCTTACGGCGATGCCAAGGGCGACACGTTGACGGTGCTGCACAACAAGGCCGGCAGCCTTGGCGTCTCGGTGGGCTTCAACACGGCCACGCTCCCGGTGTTTTCCCTGTGGAAAAATACCGATACCCAAGGCCAGGGCTACGTGACCGGGCTTGAGCCGGGCACCAGCTTTTCCTACAACCGCCACTACCAGCGCCCGCTGGGGCTGGTGCCGACCATCGCCCCGAAAGAGCGCAAGCAGTTCCAGATCCACTACAGCCTGTTGGCGGACAAGGCGGCGGTGGACAAGGCCCTCAAGCGCATCGACGACATCCAGGGCGATCGCAAAACCGAAGTGCGGGATGCGCCGTTGGTGGACCTGAGCAAACCATAAGCTGTTTCAGGCCGTGGTCGGCCGATACTGCAGCGCTTCGGCCAGGTGTTCCCGGCTGATCCGCTGCACATGCTCAAGGTCGGCCAGGGTCCGGGCGACCTTGAGCAGGCGATGAGCGGCTCGCAACGACAGGGTCAGTCGTTCGCAGGCGGTTTCCAGCCAGGCTTCGTCGGCGGTGGAGAGTTTGCAATGCTGGCGCAAGCCCGGCAGGTCCAGGAATGCATTGGCGCAACCTTGGCGTATTTGCTGGCGCTCCCGGGCTTCGGCCACCCGCTCGGCCGCGGTGGCCGTGTCGCCACCGGGTTCGCCTTTCGGATTCAGCGCCGTGGCCTCCCGTGCAACGGTCAGGTGCAGGTCGATGCGATCAAGCAAGGGGCCGGACAGTTTATTGCGGTAACGCTGCACCATGTCGGGCGTGCAGGAGCAACGGCCACTGGGCTCGCCGAGGTATCCACAGGGACAGGGATTCATTGCCGCGACCAGTTGGAAGCGCGCCGGGAAGCGCACGCGGTCGCGGGCTCGGGAAATCACAATGTGACCGGACTCCAATGGTTCCCTCAGCACTTCTAGCACCTTGCGGTCGAACTCCGGCAGCTCATCCAGGAACAGGACACCATGGTGGGCGAGGGTGATTTCCCCCGGTTGTGGCTTGGATCCGCCGCCTACCAGCGCAGGGCCGGAAGCCGAGTGATGCGGCTGGCGAAACGGACGTTGCGGCCAATGGCTCAACGGCACGCAGCTGGCCACCGACTGGATGGCTGCGACCTCCAGGGCCTCGCTTTCGGCCAGTGGCGGCAACAGCCCTGGCAAACGGCTCGCCAGCAGAGTCTTGCCGGTGCCCGGTGGGCCGCTGAACAACAGGTTATGAGCGCCCGCTGCGGCGATCAGTAGCGCGCGCTTGGCACCTGCCTGCCCTTGGACTTCGCTGAGATCGGGGTACGGCCTGCTGGCCGAGAGCAGCCCGTTGGAAACAAAGGGCTCGACGGGTGTGTGGCCGTTGAAATGCGCCACCGCTTCGAGCAGATGATCCACGGCGATCACTTTCAACCCCGAGGCCAGGCAGGCCTCCTCGGCATTCGCTCGCGGCACCACCAGCATCCGCCCGGCCGCGCGTGCCGCCAGTGCTGCCGGCAGAACGCCGCGTACCGGTCGCACGGCGCCGGACAACGCCAGCTCACCGAGGCACTCGACGTCGTCCAGCATCAGCGTTGGCACCTGCACGCTGGCGGACAGGATGCCAAGGGCAATCGCCAGGTCGAACCGCCCGCCGTCCTTGGGCAGGTCTGCCGGCGCGAGGTTGAGGGTGATGCGTCGTGCCGGGAAATTGAGTCCCGAATTGATGATCGCGCTGCGCACCCGGTCCTTGCTTTCCTTCACTGCTGCCTCTGGCAGACCGACCATCGTCAGTGACGGCAAGCCATTGGCCAGATGAACTTCAACGGTAACGGCGGGAGCCTCCACCCCCACCTGGGCGCGGCTGTGGACAATGGCGAGCGACATGAAGCGGTCCTTGAGACGAATAGGGTGCCGCGTCCTGCGGCTCTTGAAGATTAGTCGGCGAAAGCAGCGCGGGAGCTGCAATTGGAAGGGGAAATCTTCGCAGGATATTACCGAGGCGCCGGCGCCATCTCAGGATGAACGTGGCCCGGGCGAGGCCTCTGCTAAGCTGGATTTTGTCTGATCGGCACCGGGCGGGATCAACGCACAGAGAGGATGTGACCCATGGACGATCTGTTGGCGTTGTTGACCGACAAGCGCTTCATGCCCCACGGGCATTGCTACATGTGGCGGCCTGACCTGCTGTGGACCAATGTGATCGCCGACGGTTTGATCACCCTGTCCTACGTCACCATCCCCTTCACCCTCCTGTACTTTATCCACAAGCGCAAGGACGTACCGTTTGATTGGATGCTGGCGGCCTTTGGAGTGTTTATCCTGGCCTGCGGGACCAGCCACGTGATGGAGATCCTGACCATCTGGCAGCCCTATTACTGGCTGTCGGCGCTGGTCAAGGTGATCACCGCGATTGCCTCGGTGATTACCGCGATCCTGCTGGTCCGGCTGGTACCGGCAGCCCTGAAGATCCCCAGCCCGCAGCAATTGGCCAGGGTCAACGACGAGTTGCGCGAGGCGCAGGCCGAACTGGTCACGACGGCGCGCCGGGCCGGCATGGCGGAAATTGCCACCAACGTGCTGCACAACGTGGGCAACGTGCTCAATAGCGTGAATGTGTCAGCCCAGGTCCTGTACGAGAAGGTGCATACGTCCAAGGGGCCATCGGTGGCCAAAGTCGTCCAGCTGATGAAGGAGCATCCCGATGACCTCGGTGACTTCATCAGCAGCGACCCGAAGGGGCGCGCGCTACCCGATTATCTCGACAAGCTGGCCGACGCGCTGGCAATCGAGCAACAGGGCATGATCGCCGAGCTGGCGCAGTTGACCCGCCGGATCGACCACATCAAGGAAATCGTCGCCACCCAGCAATCCTATGCCGGCAACGCCAGCGTACTGGAACCGGGCTCGTTGCGAGAGCTGGTCGAGGACGTCGTGCGCATTTGCGATGTGTCCCTGGCCCGCCACCACATCACACTGATCAAGGAATTCAGTGATATCCCGCAAATGCCGCTGGACAAGCACCGAGTGCTGCAGATCCTGGTCAATCTGATCAACAACGCCAAGCAGGCGCTGGACGCGGGAGCGAACCGGCCGCCGCAGATTGTCCTGCGCCTGAAGGTCGTTGACGAGGGGCGCGTGCGGGTCGAGGTCGAGGACAATGGCGAGGGGATTTCTCAGGACAATCTTGCGCGGGTGTTCGAGCACGGCTTCACCACGCGTGTCGACGGTCACGGTTTTGGCCTCCACAGCTGCATTCTGGCTGCACATGAGATGGGCGGCGATCTGATCGTGCAGAGCGCCGGGCCGGGCAACGGCGCACTGTTTACCCTGGAGCTGCCGCTGGCACTGACCCCGGACCCATCTCAGCGGGCGGCGGATGGTTGATAGGTCCTACACCTCCCTCAGCAATTGATCGGCGATACGAATACTCAACGCGGCACCTGTCAACGTGGGGTTCACGCAGGACGATGACGGCATCACGCTGGTGCCGGCGATAAACAAGTTGGCGTGGTCGTGGCTGCGGCAGTCGCGGTCGACCACTGAATTTTTCGGATCGTCGCCCATGATCGTGGTGCCCATGATGTGCTGACGGTTCTGGAAGTTGACGTCGGTACTGACGATGTCGGCGTCGAGCAGGTGGGCGAACTGCTTGAGGTCCTCCAGGGCCTTTTCCTTGCCTGCGTGCCAGTAGTCGGGAACGCTGTAGTAGATCTCCGGTACCGGCAGGCCAATCGCGTCGAAGCGAGTCTTGCTCGGGGTAACGCGGTTTTCCGGCAGCGGCAGGGTTTCGAAGTCCACCGCCCAGTTCAGCGAGCGCGCCGACTGCAGGCGGATCTGTTCGTCGAGCCTGGAGCCCAGCACACCCTTGGCGATCAGGTTGGTGGTGATCTGCGAGGTTGGCACCGTGTTGCGAACCTTGATCTTGTAGCTCGGGTAGTCCTTGCGGAATGCGCCGTCGCGGCTGTTCAGGTAGACCAGCAACTGGGTCGGTCCCTCGCCGGGCCACATGTCCTCCTTGGCCATCACGTTCATGCTCACCCCGGTGTGGTCCATCAGGTTGCGGCCGACCTGATCGGAAGTATTGGCGATGCCATTGGGGTATTTCTCGGACGTGGACATCAACAACAGCTTCGGCGATTCGATGCCATAGGCCGCCAGCACGAAGTACCGGGCGGTCAGGCGATGCTGGGTCTTGTCCGGGCGCATGTACCAGATCGCGGTGATCTTGCCGTCGTTGCCGGCCTCGATCCTGTAGACCACCGAGTTGTCCAGGACCTTGGCGCCATGGCGCTCGGCCTCGTCGATATGCATCGAGCCGTCGTATTTGGCGGCAATCGGACAGACCGGGTTGCAGTTGTTGTTGCCCGCGCATGGCGGGCGCTTGCCATAGGGGCGGGTGGCGCGGCCATTGGGTTCGAGGATCGGATTGTAGCCGCCCTTGCTCAACAGGCTCGAGAGGCGCTTGAACATATAACTCGGCTTCAGGCCTTCCATTGGGTAGGGAATCGAGCGCGGTGGATAGGCCGCGCCGCCCTGGCCGCTCTCATCCTGGCCGTCGACCCCGGACACGCCCAGCTCGGTCTCGGCGCGGGCGTAGAAGGGTTCCAGTTCGTCATAGCTGATCGGCCAGTCGCGCCCGCGCCCGTAGAGGGAGTTGAGGCGGAAGTCATTGGGCAGCATGCGCCACAGCGAGGAACCGAAGTGCCAAGTGGTGCCGCCGACCACGCGCAAGTAGGAAGTGTTGTACTTCACTGGGCCGACTTGCTGCAGATAATCGCCGTAGGTGGAAGGTGCATGAGGCAGGCTCGGATAGGGCGAACCGGCGCCTTGCAACTTGGCATTGGCCAGTGAGAGCTTGACCGGCGCATTGCGGAAGGTCTCGACGATATCGCGGCGGTTCACCCGAGGACCTGCTTCGAGGACGATCACGGATTTGTTCGCCTTGGCCAGTTCGCTGGCAATCAAGCCACCCATAACGCCGGAGCCGATGACGACGACATCGGCATCGTAAACAACGCTGCTCATAGTTTGAAATCCTGGGTGTCGGCTGGCTTGGCGCCCCAGGAGTCGGGGCCACCGCCGTAGGTTGGGATGATGAGGATGCCGTGGGTCGGGCGATACATCAGCGCCTCGGAGTAGCTGATCAGTTCGGCATCGGCGAGCTCGCCGACGATGCCCAAGTACCAGGCCGAGATGATGCTGGTCGCGGTCGCCTTCAGCGATACGTCAGGGCTGACCTGGGCCAGGTATTCATCCACATGCTTGAAGCCCTGCTCGTCGATCAACTGTCTGAGGGCGCCGACATTACCGCTGAAGTTCGGTGCGCGTCGGCTCAGGGCGCGGTAGTAACGTGCCGCCAGGACCGGGTTGACCGGGCGGCTGGTGAGGAATTGCGACAGGGTGATAAAGTCCCGGTCGTCCTCGGCCGTGGCCATCGCTGATTGCCAGGGGCCGAGGCCACTGACCAGGGCCGCCAGGCCCAGTGTGACCGAACCGCGCAGCAGGCTGCGGCGGGAGAACCCGTCGGTAGGGGCAGATGAAATGGGCATGTGCTTGTCCGTCATCGAAGTTTCCATTGCTCAGGCCTCCTGTCGCTGGCGACGAGTCTTGCGTCTGTAAAGCGCCAGGAGGATCAGCAGGCCGAGCACGATCATTGCCGGTACGCTGTACCCTGCCAGCATGGCAATAGGGGCCTTGGGTCCACCTTCACGTACCTGCGCCACATCGGCGGCGGTCACGCTCAGTCCGGCATTGCCATAGCGGGACAGGACATAGTTGCTGACATCGGCGATCTGTTGGTCGTCGAGACGATCAGTGAACAGCGCACCTGGACCGAAGGCCGGCATATCGATTGCCACACCGTCGACTTCGCGATGCACGCCGTAGACGATGGTTGCGATCAGGTTGTCGCGGCGGCTGGTCGCGGTGTTGTGAAACAGCGATGGATACTCGCGAGTGCCCTGGCCATTGGCTTGGTGACAGTTGGCGCAAGTGCCGCTGAAGATGTGCCAGCCTGGATTGTCTTGCGGATTGCCGCCGCGCAGGTTGAGTTCGTCGTTCGAGGCCTGGCCGAAGGTATGGCGGGCCTGTTGCTCGCCGGTAGCAATCGGTGTGGTCTGCAGCAGGTAGGCCGCGATGGCCTTGAGATCATCTTCGCCAAGGTACTGCAGGCTGTTCTCGACCGCTTCTGCCATGGGTCCGGCAGCTTGCGCCTTGCCCTCTACATGGCCGCTGCGCAGGTAGGCAACGAGCTCATCGCTCGACCAGTCCCCAATCCCGCTGGTCTTGTCCGAGGTGATGTTTGGTGCATACCAAGCGCCCAGCGAGCCACCGGAAAGCGCTTTTTCATTATCCGCTGCCATCAGGGCATTGCGCGGGGTATGGCAGGTGTCGCAGTGGGCCAGCGCATTGACCAGATAGTCGCCTCGATTGACCTGCGCGGACTTGCCCGGATCTGCCACGAAGCGTTTCGGGCTATGGAACAGGGCGTTCCAGCCGAGCATCGCGGCGCGGATATTGAACGGGAAGTCGAGCTCGGTCTTGGGACTGGGTGTGTCCACCGGTGCCACCTCTTCCATGAAGTACTGGTACAGGGCGGCGACGTCGCTGTCGGTCATCTTTGCGTAGGAGGTGTAGGGCATCGCCGGGTACAGGCGGGAGCCGTCCGGGGTCACGCCATCGCGCACGGCGCGGGCGAAGTCTGCCTGAGTGTATTGGCCGATGCCGGCGGTCCTCGAAGGGGTGATGTTGGTCGAATAGATGACGCCCATTGGCGAGTTGAGTGGATAACCGCCGGCAAAGGGCTTGCCGCCGATGGCGCTGTGGCAGGCCACGCAATCGGCTGCCACCGCCAGTCGCTTGCCTGGGGAGGCGTGGGTGTCGAGCGTCTCGCCGTGGGCCGTCAGGCAGACCGTCATCAGGGCCAGACACCCTGCGAGCATATTCCTCACGAGCTTCGCCTTGCGCACGTCGGGCAATGGCTGGGCCATCCTCTGCGGATGCATGTGTAACTCCTCACGGTTGGGTTTCGACGCGCGTTTTTTGATTTTCTATTAATAACGCTTCCATGTCGTACGATGTCTTACGTTGCGATAAATATTTCACATGCTGTAACATTTCTCAATGAGTATGGCCAAGGGCCATTATTTATTTTTTCTTTACTAGAGCTCTAAGTCGGGCATTTCAGAAAGTTGTCAGCCCATGTCGTCGTGAGCGTGATGGGCAGGTAAGCAAGGAGATTGCTCCATCCAGCTTGAGGATGAACTGGGCGTTTTGCTTGTATGTTTGTGATGTTGTACGACGTCTTGATCAAAAAACAGCCAGTCATCCGCTCGCGGCGCCTGGCCGTCAGGGCGGGCTCAAGTGGCGATGGAATCCGGACACAGGCCCTTTACCTGGCGTTATGCGGGGCAGGGAAATGCACACATGACGGGTGCTGCTCGATCAGCACCCATGAGGATCAACCGATGAACTGGCTCAATGACGCAAAATTTTCGACCAAACTGATCACCTCGTTTTTTCTCTGCGCGCTGATCACGCTCGCCGTAGGCATGCTTGGCGTCAGTGGTGTTTCCGCGCTGTCGGCACGTCTGCAGGCGGTGTTCAACAACAACCTGGTCTCGGTGGCCAACACGTCGCAGACCAAGACCAAGGCGGTCGGCCAGTCGCGCGACCTGTACCGGTTATATGTCGCGACTGCCGGCAATGCTCCGCAGAGCGTGAAGGATGAGTTTCTCGCTTCGATGAAAGCCAATCAGTTGGCCAGCGAAAAGGCTTTCGCCGATTACCGCAAAGGCCACCTGGCTGAAGACGAGCGCATCGCCGGCGACCAGATGGCTCGCGACTGGCCGGTCTACCAGGCCATGGTGCAGCGGTACGTCGCGATGATGGCGGCTGGCGACCTGGAGAACGGTCGCACCCTGCTGCTGGGTGACCTGCAGAAGACCTATCGCAAGGTGATGGACCAGTTGACCCTCATGATCGACTCCAATGATCGCCAGATCGGTGAAGACGCCAAGGCTGCCACACAGCAGGAGGTCACGGCCAAGACCGTGTTGTATAGCGGCATCGTCGTGGCGTTTATCGCCGCGCTGCTGCTGGGCGTGTTTATCAGCCGCCTGATCAGTCGACCGATTGCCGTGGCGGTCGATTGCGCACAACGCATCGCCCAGGGCGACCTCACTCAGCACATCACCAGCAACAGTCGCGACGAGGCCGGCCAGTTGCTCAAGGCGCTGGGCGATATGCAGGCGAGCTTGAAGACCACCATCCAGCAGATTGCCAGCGCTTCGGACCAGTTGGCTTCCGCCGCTGAGGAGCTGACGATGGTCACCGACGATGGCAGTCGTGCCTTGCTCCGACAGAATGATGAGATCCAGCAGGCGGCCACAGCCGTGACCGAGATGACTTCGGCGGTCGAGGAAGTGGCTCGCAATGCCGTCTCCACCTCGCAGGCTTCGCAGTCGACCAGTTCGCAGGCGAGCAATGGACGGGATCAGGCCCGTAGCGCGGTGCAGGCGATCAACAATGCAACCCAGGAAATCACCTCGTCCACCGGGCTGGTCAGGGACCTTGCCGTGCAGGTGCGCGATATTGGCAAGGTGCTGGATGTGATTCGCGGGATCGCTGAACAGACCAACCTGTTGGCGCTCAACGCGGCCATCGAAGCGGCTCGCGCCGGGGAGCAGGGCCGCGGTTTTGCCGTGGTAGCCGATGAGGTTCGCGCCCTGGCGGCGCGCACCCAGGCATCAACCGGTGAAATCGAGAGCATGATCCACTCGGTACAGGATCGTGCCGACAGCGCGGTCGATGCGATGGGCAAGAGCCAGGCGCTGGTGACCGAGACCCAGAGCTTGGCCCGGGCCACTGGCGAGGCGCTGGAGCAGATCGCCGATGGCATCTCGCAGATCAATGACCGTAACCTGATGATTGCCACGGCTTCCGAGGAGCAGGCCCATGTGGCCCGCGAGGTCGATCGGAACCTGGTGAATATCCAGGATCTCTCGACCCAGACTGCCGCTGGGGCGAACCAGACCAATACCTCGAGCCAGGAGCTGTCCAGCCTGGCCCTGTCATTCAATACGCTGGTCGGCCGTTTCCGTCTCTGACCCCTTGGGGTGATACGCCTGGGCTGCCAGGCGTATCACGTCGGCTCGCGGCCCAATGTCCGTGGCGCACCTGGCAATGATCCGGGGCTTTTTATTCCTGTGTCGGAGCCAGTCGCGCTTCCAACTCGGCGACCTTGGCTTCCAGGCTTTCGAGCCGCGCCCGAGTCCGGGCCAGCACGACCATCTGGCTGTCGAATTCCTCCCGGCTGACCAGGTCCAGCTTGCTGAAGCCGCTTTGCAGCAAGGCCTTGAACTGGCTTTCGATTTCGCTTTTGGGCAGCGGCGTGTCGCCACTCAACAGGCGGGAGGCATGGCCGCTCAGGGCGTCGAGGAGGTCTTTGGGCGCAAGCATGGCAGGTGTCCTGGAAAACAATGGCGGGCAGTGTATCACGCAGTGTCTATAGTCAATTCGCCAGGCAGGGATGCACGCTTTTCGCGCACAGGGCCGGGCGCTGTCGCACCGTTGTTGTGCGTATCGTTGCGCTTCGTGGCCCGACACCGCCGCATGCAACGGGTAAGGGGTTGAAATCAGGAGGGTTGGGCACAGATGGCAAGGTTTCTGCTTAGAGGCTGATGACCCATGCACTGATGCAGTCGCTGTGACGAATGCAGTGCAGCAGGCGAAACGGGGAGTTTCGTCAGGATCGGTTAACTGGCACCTGTCGGGCAACTTGGGCCGACGACGCGTTACAAAGCCAGGCACTGCGCTTAGACTTGAGTCGGGTTTGTTTTCCTGGGGCAAGTCCACCAATTCGGGAGAAAGTTTCATGAAGCTAGTCACTGCCATCATCAAGCCGTTCAAGTTGGACGACGTGCGCGAGTCGTTGTCCGAGATCGGCGTGCAGGGCATTACCGTTACTGAGGTCAAAGGCTTCGGTCGGCAGAAAGGTCACACCGAGCTGTATCGCGGCGCGGAATACGTGGTCGATTTCCTGCCCAAGGTGAAGATCGACGTCGCCATTGACGACAAGGATCTTGACCGGGTGATCGAGGCAATCACCAAGGCCGCCAACACCGGCAAGATCGGTGACGGGAAGATCTTTGTGGTCAATCTGGAACAGGCTATCCGCATCCGTACCGGCGAAACCGATACCGACGCCATCTAAGCCGCCAAACCCAACGCCCCAGGAGAAAACAATATGACTCTGCGTAAATTCGCAGGGCTAGGAGCCCTGTTGTCCTTCGCAATGCCTGGCCTGGCCATGGCAGAAGAAGCGGCAGCCCCCGTCCTGAACTCCGGCGACACCGCCTGGATGCTGACGGCCACGATTCTTGTACTGTTCATGACCATTCCCGGCCTCGCCCTGTTCTACGGTGGCATGGTCCGGTCGAAAAACCTTCTTTCCGTGATGATGCAGTGCTTTGCCATTACCGGTCTGATCAGCGTCCTGTGGGTCATCTATGGCTACAGCATCGCGTTCGACACCACCGGCATGGAGCAGGGCGTCGTCAACTTCAATTCCTTCATCGGTGGCCTGGGCAAAGCTTTCCTGGCCGGCGTCACGCCAGCGAGCTTGACCGGCCCGGCGGCGCTGTTCCCTGAGGCGGTGTTCATCACCTTCCAGATGACCTTCGCCATCATCACTCCGGCCCTGATCGTCGGCGCGTTTGCCGAGCGGATGAAGTTCTCCGCCATGCTGATCTTCATGGGCGTGTGGTTCACCCTTGTGTATGCGCCGATTGCGCACATGGTCTGGTCCGGTAACGGCGGCCTGCTGTGGGACTGGGGTGTGCTGGACTTCGCTGGCGGCACCGTGGTGCACATCAACGCCGGTATCGCAGGCCTGGTGGCGTGCCTGGTGTTGGGCAAGCGCAAGGGCTTCCCGACCACGCCAATGGCGCCGCATAACCTGGGTTACACCCTGATGGGCGCGGCCATGCTGTGGGTCGGCTGGTTCGGCTTCAACGCCGGTTCCGCCGTTGCCGCCAACGGCACCGCCGGCATGGCGATGCTGGTCACCCAGATCGCTACCGCCGCGGCGGCGCTGGGCTGGATGTTTGCCGAGTGGATCACCCATGGCAAGCCAAGCGCACTGGGCATTGCCTCGGGCGTGGTGGCCGGCCTGGTCGCCATCACTCCCGCTGCTGGCACCGTGGGCCCGATGGGCGCCCTGGTTATCGGCCTGGCGGCCGGTGTGGTGTGCTTCTTCTGCGCCACCACCCTCAAGCGCAAACTTGGCTATGACGACTCCCTGGACGCCTTCGGCGTGCATGGCATCGGCGGTATCCTCGGCGCGATCCTGACCGGCGTGTTCGCCGCTCCGGCCCTGGGCGGCTTCGGCACCGTGACCGATATCGGCGCGCAAGTGTGGATTCAATTCAAGGGCGTGGCGTTCACCGTGGTCTACACCGCGATCGTCACCTTCATCATCCTCAAGGTACTGGACGCCGTCATGGGTCTGCGCGTCTCCGAGGAAGAAGAAGCCGTGGGCCTGGACCTGGCCCAGCACAACGAGCGCGGTTACAACCTGTAAGCAGCGCATAAAAAAAATGCCCGGTTCGCCGGGCATTTTTTTGTCTGGAATTTGTCATTGCTCACAGGGCGTGCTGGTTTTTCCGACGCCTTTTGTTGTGTATGCGACGTGGGTTTTTCTACCGCCAAAGGCTTACATGGGGGCAAGAATATTAGGCCCTTTGTTTTTTCCCAGAGCGCGCTAGAATGCGCGCCGAACGTGCGGAGATCTGTATGTGGCAGCAGACGTTGATAACCCTGCGGGCAAGGCCCCGGGGCTTTCATCTGGTGACAGACGAGTTGCTCGCCGGCTTGCCTGAACTCAAGGCCTGTCGTGTCGGTCTGTTGCATCTGTGGCTGCAGCACACCTCGGCCTCGTTGACCATCAACGAGAACGCCGATCCGGCGGTACGTCGAGACTTCGAACGATTTTTCAATCGGCTGATCCCACAAGGAACCGCCGACTATGAGCACAACGACGAAGGCCTGGACGACCTCCCGGCGCACTTCAAGGCCAGTGTGCTGGGGTGTCAACTCAGCCTTCCGGTAACGGCGGGGCGGTTGGCATTGGGTACCTGGCAAGGTGTCTATTTGGGCGAACACCGTGATCATGGCGGTGCTCGTAAAGTCCTCGCCACCTTGCACGGTGAAGGGGCATGACCGCTGATTGCCGGCGGATCTTGAATTTTTTCTGGCAGCCTTCGACAGATGGCGAAGCTGGGCTATAACTAATCTGCTTTTCGCAAGTCATGAGGTAGAACATGAGCGACGATGATCTGGAAAACGACGACCTCGAAGTAGGTGATGAAGACGAGGCCGAAGAAGGCCTGGAAGCGGCGGCTGAAGACGTCGCTGACGACGACGGTGCCGATGTTCCGGTCCCGACTGCCAAAGGCAAGGCCAAGGCAGCGGTATCGGTCGACGAGTTGCCGAGCGTAGAGGCCAAGAACAAGGAGCGTGATGCGCTCGCCAAGGCCATGGAGGAATTCCTGGCCCGGGGCGGAAAGGTGCAGGAAGTGGAGGCCAACGTGGTCGCTGATCCGCCCAAGAAGCCTGACAACAAGTACGGCAGCCGCCCTATCTGAGTATCTGCCCTTGCTTGCTGAAAAAGCCCGCCGTCGCTGCGGGCTTTTTCATGGGCCGGATAAAGTCCAGGGCACAACCCGGAAACCCGTGGCGAGGGAGCTTGCTCCCGCTGGCCTGCGAAGCGGGCCCCTGGCGTTTCTGCAGGCGGATCGTGTGGTCTGGTTAGCGGCTGCTGCGCAGCTGAGCGGGAGCAAGCTCCCTCGCCACGGATTGGCTTGGGGCTGGAGTGGGCTCAGCGCTGGCTATGCCACGCAGCCAACAACCCCGGCAGTTCGGTCAGGCTGCGGATTTCCGCATCCGGCGCATGCTCGGCGTCCCAGGCCTTGCCCGTCGGGTTGAACCACACCGCGCGCAGGCCGGCCTGTTGGGCGCCGGCGATATCGTCGCCCGGGTGATCGCCGATGTGCACGGCGGTTTGCGCCGTTGCACCGCCGCGTTGCAAGGCTTCGTGGAACAGCCGGGCGTCAGGCTTGGCGATGCCGATGTCTTCGGCGCACAGGGCAAACTTGAAGTAGTCGGCCAGCCCGAGGCGACGCACATCGGCATTGCCGTTGGTGACGACGCCAAGGGCGAACTGGTTGGCGAGGATTTCCAGGGTCGGCTCGACGTCGGGAAAGACCTCCAGTTGATGCCGGGCATGGAGGAATGCCTCGAATCCCTGGTCTGCCAACTCCGAGGCTCGCCATTGGTCATAACCGGCGTCTTGCAGCGCCCGGAACAGCACGCGTCGGCGCAGTGCGCTGATGCGGTGCTTGAGGGTGGGTTCTTCGCTGAGCACTTGCGCGCGGATCGCCCACAGGCGCTCCACCGGGAAATCGCCCAGGTCGGGCGCGTTGTCGGTCAGCCATTGGCGTAGGACGGCTTCGGCGCTGGCGATCACCGGCGCGGTGTCCCACAGCGTGTCGTCCAGGTCGAAAGTAATGAGCTCGATGGTCATGATTCGTCGCCCTTGATGCGTTTGGCCCTGGGGTGGGCACTGTCATAGACCGTCGCCAGGTGCTGGAAATCCAGGTGGGTATAGATCTGGGTGGTCTTGATGTCCGAGTGGCCGAGCAGCTCCTGGACGGCGCGCAGGTCCTGGGAGGATTCCAGCAGATGACTGGCGAAGGAATGCCTGAGCATATGCGGGTGCAGGTTCTGCCCCAGCTCACGTTCGCCGGCTGGCCTTGACCCGCAGTTGGATGGTCCGCGGGCCCAGGCGTCGGCCCTGCTGGCTGATGAACACCGCGTCGTCGACCGGATTGGCCAGTGCTCGCAGCGGCAACCACAACTCCAAGGCTTCGCGGGCTTTGCGGCCGATGGGTAGCAGGCGGGTCTTGCTGCCCTTGCCGAGCACCTGGACCATGCCGTCGGCCAAGTCCAGTTGATCCAGGTTCAGCCCCGTCAGCTCGGAAAGCCGCAAGCCGGAGGAGTAGAAGAGTTCGAGGATCGCCTGGTCCCGTCGCGCCATGAAGTCATCCTCGACGGCGCCGTCCAGCAATTGCAGGGCGCGGTCGGTGTCGAGGGTCTTTGGCAGGCGGCGTTCGCCTTTGGGCGGTGCCAGGCCGGTGGCCGGGTCGTGATCGCACAGGCCTTCGCGGTTCAGGTAGTGATACAGGCCCCGCACCGCCGACAACAGTCGCGCCAGGCTGCGGGAGGATTGCCCCTGCTGGTGCAGGCGGGCGACGAGGCTGCGCAGGCGCTGGATGTCGAGGCTCGACCAGGTGTCGATGTTCTGCTTCTGGCACCAGCCGAGCACTTTTTCCAGGTCACGGCGGTAGGCCAACAAGGTGTGAGGCGACACCTGGCGCTCACTGCGCAGGTGTTCGCAGTAGGCGTCCAGCTGCCGTTCCATCATCAGCGTACCGAGCGCAGCGAACCGGCGACCCTTGGCAGCACCCGACCGGTGACTTCGGCGATGTAGCTCAGGAACAGCGTGCCCACCGAACTCTTGTAGTGCTGCGGATCGCGGCTGGCGATGGCCAATACGCCGTGGACGCCCTGGTGGGCGATGGCCACGACAGCAGTGGAACCGATCTGCTTGCGCTGCTCCTCACCGAACAGGAAGTCCAGCTCGTGCTCGCGCAGGCTGCCGCTGACACTTTTGTTCTCCGTGAGCAGGCCGCCGATGGCTGTCTGCGCGTCGGCGTGGGTGACCCAACGGCCCACCGGCATGGCGTTGTCGCCAAACAGGATCAGGCTGACGAAGGGCACCTGGAAATCCTGCCGCAGGCTGTCCTCGACGCTCATCACCACGTCTTCCAGGGTGCTGGCATCCATCAGTGCAAGAATCAGCCGCCGGGTCTTGTCGAAGAGCCGATCGTTGTCCCGGGCGACGTCCATCAGGTGCGAAAGGCGATGGCGCATCTCGATGTTGCGCTCGCGCAGGATCTTCATCTGGTGCTCGACCAGCGACACGGTATCGCCGCGCCGGTGGGGGATCCGCATCGTGGCAAGCAGGTCTTCATGCTCGACGAAGAAGTCCGGATGCGCCTCCAGGTACGCGGTCACCGCCGCTGAGTCCGGAAGGCTCGGGGTTTCGTCGGATTGCGGGGCTGGAACCTTTGGCTTGTCGGTCATGGGTTTGGCTCACTCAAAGACGAACTTGTCCTTCGTATACGCGTACGGCCGGGCCGGTCATCATGACCGGTTCGCCAGGGCCTGCCCACTCGATGGACAGGCGCCCGCCGGGCAGGTCGATCAACAGGGGCGAATCCATCCACCCTTGGCTGATCGCCGCGACGGCCGCAGCGCAGGCGCCGGTGCCGCAGGCCTGGGTTTCCCCGGCGCCGCGTTCCCAGACGCGCAGTTGGGCGCGGTGGCGGTCGATGACCTGCAGGAAACCCACGTTTACCCGCGCCGGAAAGCGCGGATGGTTTTCGATCTTCGGCCCCAGCGCGTGCACGGGGGCGCTGTTGATGTCGTCCACGCGCAGCACAGCATGGGGATTGCCCATGGACACCGCCGCCAGTTCCACTGGCGTGCCGTCGACATCAACGGTGTAGTTCAGGGCCTGGGCCTCTGCCTGGAACGGAATGTCCGCCGGCACCAGGCGTGGAGCACCCATGTTGACGCCGATCTGGCCGTCGCTGCGCACATCGAGTTCGATGATGCCGCTCTTGGTCTCGACGCGAATCTGTCGCTTGGCGGTCAGGCGCTTGTCCAGCACGAACCGGGCAAAGCAGCGCGCGCCGTTGCCGCACTGTTCCACTTCCGAACCGTCGGCGTTGAAGATCCGGTAGCGGAAATCCACGTCCGGGTTGTTGGGCGCCTCGACGATCAGCAACTGATCGAAACCGATCCCGGTGTGCCGATCACCCCATTGCTTGGCGTGCTTGGGCAGGATGTGCGCGTGCTGGCTGACCAGGTCGAGGACCATGAAGTCATTGCCCAGGCCGTGCATCTTGGTAAAACGCAGCAGCATGGTATTACTCCGGCAGCAGGCTTTCGCCGGCAAACAGCTCGGCTACCGTCTCGCGGCGGCGTACTTCGAATGCCTGATCACCGTCCACCAGCACCTCGGCGCAGCGGCCACGGGTGTTGTAGTTGGAACTCATGACAAACCCGTAGGCACCCGCCGAATGCACGGCCAGCAGGTCGCCTTCTTCCAGCGCCAGCTCACGACCCTTGGCTAGGAAGTCACCGGTTTCGCAGATCGGCCCGACGATGTCGTAGCTGCGGGCTTCGCTGTCACGTGGGCGCACGGCGGTGACGTCCATCCAGGCCTGGTACAGCGCCGGGCGGATCAGGTCGTTCATGGCCGCATCGACGATGGCGAAATCCTTGTGTTCGGTGTGCTTGAGGTACTCGACCTGGGTCAGCAGCACGCCGGCGTTGGCGACGATGTAGCGGCCCGGCTCGAACATCAACGCCAGGTCGCGGCCGTCGAGGCGTTCGCGCACGGTCTTGATGTAGTCGGCCACCAGCGGCGGCTCTTCATCGCGATAGCGCACGCCGACACCACCACCCAGGTCGATATGACGCAGGTAGATGCCGCAGTCGCCGAGGCGATCGACCAGTGCCAGCAGGCGGTCGAGGGCGTCGATGAAGGGTTCGAGGGTGGTCAGTTGCGAGCCGATGTGGCAATCGACGCCCAGCACTTCCAGGTTCGGCAGTTGGGCGGCGCGCACGTACACGTCCTCGGCGTCGGCAATGGCGATGCCGAACTTGTTTTCCTTCAGGCCGGTGGAAATGTACGGATGGGTGCCGGCGTCGACGTCCGGGTTCACGCGCAGGGAAACCGGCGCACGAACGCCCAGTTCGGCGGCGACGACTTGCAGGCGTTCCAGCTCATCGGTGGATTCGATATTGAAGCAGTGCACGCCGACTTCCAGGGCGCGACGCATGTCTTCGCGGGTCTTGCCAACGCCGGAGAACACGATCTTGTCAGCGCTGCCGCCAGCGGCCAGCACACGCTCCAGCTCGCCACCGGACACGATGTCGAAGCCGGCGCCCAGGCGTGCCAGGACGTTGAGCACGCCCAGGTTCGAGTTGGCTTTTACAGCGAAGCACACCAGGTGCGGCATGCCGTCGAGGGCATCGGCGAAGGTCCGGTACTGGGCTTCGATGTGGGCACGGGAATAGACGTAGGTCGGCGTGCCGAAACGCTCGGCGATCGCAGACAGGGCAACCCCTTCCGCGAACAGCTCCCCGCCACGGTAGTTAAAAGCGTCCATGGCGTTCCCTTAGTAGGTGGTCTGGGTGTCGTGCGTGTGGGATTTGGATTGCGACGACTTGGCCTGCTCTGCTTGTTCTTCGGGAGACTTGCTGTCATCAGGCAGGTACAGCGGACCTTTTTGACCACAGGCTGTCACAAGGCAGGCAACCGCGACGAGCGCAGCAAGGGAAGAGATCAGGCGCTTCATGGCGAAATCCTTGAAAATGCGTTAATTGCGCCGGAGTATACCGGCCACCCGACAGCTTGCCTATGCAACGGGGCGCCCGTCCGGCGGGCCTTGGGCTCCAGCGGCGCCCATTTGGTGAACAATGTTCAGCACCCACGGGCCCTTGGTCGTTATCCTTTGCATTCAGCCGGGCGCGTCCGTATCTTGCGGCGCTTGAGCATGAGCAGACATTTTCGAGGTTGCCGCAATGAGTTTGACTGAAGCCCGTTTCCACGATCTGGTCGATGCGACCCAGCAAACGCTGGAGGATATCTTCGAAGAAAGCGACCTGGACATCGACCTTGAAATGTCCGCCGAGCGTGCTGACGGTCAAGTTCGAAAACGGTACCCAGCTGATTTTCAGCCGCCAGGAACCGTTGCGACAGTTGTGGCTGGCGGCGGTGTCCGGCGGCTTCCACTTCGACTACGACGAGGAAAGCGAGCGCTGGATGTGTGACAAGAGCGAAGAGCAACTGGGCGAGATGCTTGAACGCATCGTCAAGCAACAGGCCGGCGTCGAATTCGATTTCGAAGGCTTGTGATTTCGTGAGCCAGACCGTCCCGGCGCGGCCGCCCAAGCCGCTCTACAGCAATGTCAGCCCGGCCGTGCCGTCGCCGTGCACCAGCGTGTGCAAGCTCAATGAGCACAAGGTCTGCCTCGGCTGTTTCCGGCATGTGGAGGATATCCGCGAATGGCGCTCGGCCGACGATGAGCGTCGGCGGGTGATTTGTGCCGAGGCGCTCAAGCGCCGATCCCTGAAGTAGCCACTCACGGATGGATGAGCGCTTTGTGGCGAGGGAGCTTGCTCCCGCTGGGACGGTCCGACGCCTCGGGCGAAGCGACCCCAAAAAACTGCGACTGCTGCGCAGCCGAGCGGGAGCAAGCTCCCTCGCCACAAGGGTTCTGTGTTGCCCATGGGCAGGGCGAGCCTTCCTCGGGTTGTATATTTTTTGAGCTGTGGTAGTGTCCAGCAACGCCTCACCTCATCGAGGCGCGTGAAAACCCCGTCTTTATGTGGCGGGGTTTTGCTTTTTTCGTGCAGAAGAAAGGAGTCTGCCTGGACCATGACCGCACCTTCCATCACCCTGACTCGCCTGGACGTACAGCGTCTGGAGCGCTTGATCGACAGCCTGGATGAAACGCTGCCAGGCGTGGTCGCCTTGCAAACCGAACTGGATCGCGCCGAAACCCTGGTGGGACACGATGAAGTGCCTGCCGATGTCGTGACCATGAATTCGCGGGTGCACTGCCGCGAGGAAAGCAGCGGCAAGGATTATCACCTGACGTTGGTCTATCCACAGGACGCCAATGCGGACGAGGGGCGGATTTCGATTCTTGCGCCAGTGGGCAGCGCCTTGCTGGGCTTGAAGGTCGGGCAGCACATCGACTGGCCGGCCCCGGGCGGCAAGACGCTGAAACTGACCTTGCTGGAAGTCGAGTCGCAGCCGGTCAATGGCGGCGACTGCGCGTTCTGACCCCGTCTCAGACCTGGTTCAGCGCCTCGTTCAGCGCGCGTTCCAGGTCCGCCTTGTAGCGCAGGAACAAATTGCTTGAGCAAGCGCTGTCACCCACCAGGCCCGAGAGGTCCAGGTCGGTGATGTAGCAGCGATAGCGCTCGGCCTCGCGGCGCTGGCCGACAATTTCCCTGGCGACCACGCGGAACAATTGGTCGCCATGTTCCAGCTCCGAAAATTCGCGCTGATCGCAATAGAGGGTGACGTGCACCTGGCCGTGCGCGGCTTTGCCGATGATCGCCTGTACGTCATAGAACGACTTGTTGACCGGCGTTTGCGGCGATTGCCGTGATTCGACACGCCGGGCCCGTCCGCTGCCAGAAGGCAAGAGTTGGTAATAGAGAATTTCCAAGGGCAGGGGCTGCGCCCCGTCCATCGGTAACAAGGCATCGCGGCGGTAAAGTACCGATTGCAGGAATCGCTGCAGCGGCACCAGCAGGCTTTGTTCATCGTGGAATGGCAAGCGTTGCTGCCACAACGCATTGAACTCATCGAGCACGTACAGCTCGGCTTCTTCTTCATAGACCCGGTAGAACACCTGGATGCACTCGGGCTGGCCCATGGGCAGGATCAGCGCTACGTCGTGATCTTCCAGCGCCATCGCGTCCAAGTGCAGCGGGCTATAGGCCGTCAATTCTTCGCCCAGATAATCCATCAGCGCCGACAGGCTGCCGAGCGCCACGTGGTTGACCTGGCCCGGCACCAATTCCAGCACGTGGTAGTGCTGCTGGACCTGAAGCAGGTAGCGATAGTTGAGTCTGCTCAGCAGCAAGGTCTGGGCCGTCTCGATAACTTCCTCGACCCGTCGCGCGATGAACTGCGCGCGGTTGTGGCAGAAACAGCGGACCTGCAAGCGTGGCTGGTGCCGTGTCGCCGGCAGATCGTTGAGGTAATCGCGCAAACAGTCGAGCAACGCATGCTCGCCGTCGAAGCGGGTGACCAGCACTTCATTCCAGCTATTGAGCGTGACCTGGTCGAGGGTCAGCACCAGGTTCTCCCGCACCCCGGCATAGCTCAGGGAATCGGTGCGCTCGGTGGTCATCAGGATGTTCAGGTCGCGATGATGCTTGAGCGGGTCGACGCCGACGTTCACCAGGATCAGCACTTCGCTGGGGACGCTGGCATGCAGCAACTGCTCTTCGTCGACTGTGGTCAGGGGCAGGGCGATGGCCTGTTGCAGGCTGCCCAGCAGGTTGAACAGTTCAAACTCGCTCAGGTCGCTTTCGCCGGGGTGCAGCGCCAGGCGCGTGCTGCTGTCGATCACGCCGTTGCGATGGCACCAGGTGAGCAATTCAAGCAATTCGCGGCTGCGCTTGATGGGGGCGAAGTTTTCCCATTCCAGGGCGTTCAGGCTGCCGTTGTACAAGCCCCACTGGTTCTGCCCCGGTTCTTTCTTGTTCGGCGACTGGACCAGGGTCAGGGTGTCTTCGGCCAGGTCCGGGGCGATTCCAGGATTGATGAATTCGACCTTGTCGGCCTTGCGCTCGAAGGCCGCGTACAACCGACGACCGAGGACATTCAGGTCGCGCTTGTTGATCAGGCTGACGGTCTTTTCGGTGCGGGCGAACTGGGTCAGGAAGCGATAGCTGTAGGTCAGCTCGCCGACCAGCGCGCGCCGCTCATTGCTGACCTGGCGCACCTTCCATTGGCTGCGGCTGTCCAGCAGGGCGAGTTGACGTTGATCCCAGCCCCACTCACGGGCCAGGCGTTCCAGCAGGTTGCGCTGCCAGCCGCTGCTGCGAACCGGGCCGGTGAGCTTGCGATTGACCTTGAGGTACAGCGCACGCCGGATCAGCTCAAGGCGCTCGGGTTCGCCACGGGCGTTGAGGTATTCCTCGATCCGGCGATAAACCACCATGTATGGATCCAGCTCGTCCAAGTCCAGGCGGTTGGCGAATACGGCCTGCTTGAAGCGCAGGCTCAGGCAGCGCACCGTTGGGTGTTCGCTGGCGTAGACCTCGGTGAGCAGGAGCTTGAGCACGGACTTGTAGGGAGATTCGATGCCCTTGAACAACTGCCAGAGCCCGGCGCCGATGAATTCTCCCGGCGGGATGTAGGCCAGGTGTCCCAAGTCCAGGGTTTCGTCTGCACGAATGAAACGCTTGGATATCAGCGTATGGGTGTATTGCTCATAGTTTTCTTCTTCGTAGACCGGCACCAGCCACCAGATCGGCGTACGCCCGGCCAGCCAGATCGCGGTGCGGTAGAACTCGTCCAACAACAAATAGTGTTGCGTGGTGCCACAGTCATCGGAGCTGAGCTGATTGTCCCGTTCGCCCCGGACGAATCGCGCCGGGTCGATGAGAAAAAAGTGCGCTTCAGCGCCCTGGGTCGCAGCCCAGATTTCCAGCAACTGGCATTTCTTGCGCAGCTCGGCCAGTTCATCGTCGCTCAGGTCCGGCCCGTGGCACACCCACACGTCCATATCGCTCTGGTCGGCCTGGGCCAGGGTGCCGAGGCTGCCCATCAGGAACAGGCCAAGGATCGGCCGTGGTGGGTTGCTGCCATGGCGCGGCTTGTAGGAAAACGACCGGGTCAGGCGTTGGGCTTCGGCGAGGACGTTGGCGTCGGGTTCGTAATTGGATAACCCGGCGGGCGTGCTCCCCGAGACGTAGCCGGGCAGCAGCGGATGGTTGACGTGAAAAAACAGGGGAAGCAGCGTCAGCACGCCTTGCTGGCGGGTCGACAGACCTTCCAGGGCACGCTCCATGCGTACGGAGTTGAGCTTGAGAAAACGCGCGCGCAACTGGCTCAGGACCTTGCGGTCGATTCCCTCGTCCAGATCGGGGCGTATTTCGTGATTGCGGGTCATGTCAGCTCAAACCGGCTCGCGGCGTCGAACGTGGGGAACAACACAGGTGATGGCAGGTTAGCGCCCGTCTCTTGGAATTCTTGAGCTGGAAATGATTTTGAAATCAGGATTTTTACACAAGAAGCCTGTACGCCTGCGGAAATCCCGAGGAAGGGGATTTCCGTGGGCGGGGAGAGATCAGGCGGTTTCTTCGGCGCGGAGTATTGTCAGGACAGTCTGCACATTTTGCGCGGCATCACGCCCCAGGCTGGTCAGGTAGCCGCCATCGGGTTGGTCTATCAAGTCTTTTTCAAACAGCCGTTGGGCAGCGGCGATAGCTTTGGGGGCAGCGGTCTGATGAATTTTCAGGCCTTCCTGGGAACTGTCCAGGTTGAAGAGTGCAAGGATTTCCAGTTCGGCAACCAGCTCAGGGGTAAGCGACATAAGGACTCCAGACTTTCTAGGAATTTGGACGACAGCGTCACTAAGGTGAGCGCACTTGGCCGAGCTGTCCAGTGTCAGTGTCATGCTTTTTTTGTTTTTTGTAGCGAGTCCAGGCAAGTCCCTTGTGGCGAGGGGATTTATCCCCGCTGGGGCGCGAAGCGGCCCTAAAAAATGGATTCATTACCATTTTGGGCCTGCTGCGCAGTCCAGCGGGGATAAATCCCCTCGCCACAAAGAGCAGCTGTGCTTGTCGATTCAGTTCTTTTCCGGCGGCAGCTCGGGCAGGGCGCGCAACGCGGCTTCGTACCACTCGGTATTGAACGGGCGGTCTTCTTCCAGGATCGCATCGATTTCCACCGCCAGCACGTGGGCCATCAGGTTAAGGATTTCTTCGCGTTCATAACCCACCAGGGTCAGCTTGTTGAACGTGGCCTTGGCCGCTGGCGGGTTGTCGCTTTCGATCTGGTTCTCGATGGCCTGGATCAGCGTGTTCTCGACGAATTCTTCTTCGTCGTTGTCGATGTCAGTCGGCTCGCTCATGGCAGGCTCCTTGGGGAAAGGACGCCAGTTTACCTGCATTCACCGGTGTGATGCGCCTGGCGCGAAATGCGTCGGCGGGCTATAACCCAAGGCTGCCAACCCCGTACGGCCTGGAGGCTATGGAATGCTTAAGCTTTATGGTTTTTGTGTCAGCAATTATTACAACATGGTCAAGCTGGCGCTGCTGGAGAAGGGGCTGCCCTTCGAAGAGGTCCCGTTCGTGGGGGCCCAGACTCCCGAAGCGCTGGCCATCAGCCCTCGCGGCAAAGTGCCGGTGCTGAAGACCGAGCAGGGATTTATCAACGAAACCAGCGTGATCCTCGAATACCTCGAGCAAACCCAGCCAGGCAAGGCCTTGTTGCCCGCCGATCCGTTCGAGCGGGCCCAGGTGTTGGCCTTGTGCCGGGAAATCGAGCTGTACATCGAGTTGCCTGGACGTGTCTGCTACGCCGAGGCTTTTTTCGGCATGCCGGTGCCGGATGCGGTCAAGGAGAAGGCCAAGGGTGAATTGCTGCTGGGGTTCGCTTCCCTCGGCCGGCACGGAAAATTCGCGCCGTACGTGGCGGGTGAGACCCTGAGCGTTGCCGACTTGTACTTCTACTACAGCCTGTCGCTGGTCTTGCAGGTGGGCAAGAAAGTCTTCGATATCGACCTGCTGGCCGATATGCCAAAGGCGAAAGCCTTGATGGAACGGATGGGGCAGAACCCGCACGTGCAGCGGATAGCGGCGGACAGGGAGGCAGAGATGCCGGCGTTTTTGGCAAGGATCTCCGCCAAGAAGTGATACTTTTGCTGCTCTGAAGGGCGCTATCGCGAGCAAGCTCGCTCCCACAGTTGGATCTCCAATGTTCGCAATTATGCGTCTACCGAAGATCTACTGTGGGAGCGAGCTTGCTCGCGATGCTTTTGGCTTTGAGCTGTTAGCGGCTGGCGAGCAGAGCCTGGCCTCGCACCACGGCTGCCTTGACCTGCGCCGGCGCCGTTCCGCCAACGTGGTCACGGGCATTGACCGAACCTTCCAGGGTCAGCACCGCAAACACGTCCTGCTCGATCTGGTCGCTGAACTGGCGCAGTTCGTCCAGGCTCATTTCCGCCAGGTCCTTTCCAGTGTCCACGCCGTACTTCACCGCATGGCCAACGATTTCGTGGCAATCACGGAACGGCAAGCCACGGCGCACGAGGTAGTCGGCCAGGTCGGTAGCGGTGGAGAAGCCGCGCAGGGCCGCTTCGCGCATGACCGCATGCTTGGGCCTGATGGCCGGGATCATGTCGGCGAAAGCCCGCAGCGAATCGCGCAAGGTGTCGGCCGCGTCGAACAGCGGTTCCTTGTCTTCCTGGTTATCCTTGTTATAGGCCAGTGGCTGGCCTTTCATCAGGGTCAACAGGCCCATCAGCGCACCGAATACCCGGCCGCTCTTGCCCCGTACCAGTTCCGGTACGTCAGGGTTTTTCTTTTGCGGCATGATCGAGCTGCCGGTGCAGAAGCGGTCGGGCAGATCGATGAATTGGAATTGCGCACTGGTCCACAGCACCAGTTCTTCGGAGAAGCGCGACAGGTGCATCATGGCAATGCTCGCGGCGGCGCAGAATTCGATGGCGAAATCGCGGTCCGAGACGTTATCCAGCGAGTTCCCGCCGACGGCATCGAAGCCCAGCAGTTGCGCGGTGTACTCTCGGTCGATCGGGTAGGTGGTGCCGGCCAGCGCGGCGCTGCCCAGGGGCATGCGGTTGGTGCGCTTGCGGCAATCGACCAGGCGCTCGTAGTCGCGGCTGAGCATCTCGAACCAGGCCAGCATGTGATGCCCAAACGTTACAGGTTGCGCGGTTTGCAGGTGCGTGAAGCCGGGCATGATGCTCTCGGCCTCGCGCTCGGCTTGTTCCAGCAGGCCTTTTTGCAGGCGGGTGATCTCGGCCAGGATCAGGTCGATTTCATCGCGCAGCCACAAGCGGATGTCGGTGGCGACCTGGTCGTTGCGGCTGCGGCCGGTGTGCAGCTTCTTGCCGGTCACGCCGATGCGATCGGTCAGGCGCGCCTCGATGTTCATGTGCACGTCTTCCAGATCGACACGCCAGTCGAACTGGCCGGACTCGATCTCGCCCTGGATGGTCTTCAGGCCATCGATGATGCTGTCGCGCTCGGCATCGGTCAGCACGCCGACCTTGGCCAGCATGGTGGCGTGGGCGATCGAGCCCATGATGTCGTGGCGATACAGGCGCTGGTCGAAGTTGACGGAGGCGGTGAAGCGGGCGACGAAGGCGTCGACGGGTTCACTGAAGCGGCCGCCCCAGGACTGATTGGTCTTGTCAGTGCTCATGAATTCGCTCGTGATCGGCTGGAAAAAAGTAGCGGTTGAAGGCTGTGGCGGATGATAGCAGGGTTGCCGGGGCTGGCGCTGGCAGTGGTCGCCAGGTTTTTCGCAGCGAACGCCAACGGATCCAAAGGGTTTTTCGCGCAACGATATTTTTCGATTGAGCAATATCGTCGCGGCAACCGTCTACAGTGGACGGTAAGGCTTTGCTTTTTCACCTGGACGCATCGGATGCACCAAGCAAGGGGGTGTGCATATTGGTCAAATCGATTGTTAACAAACCCTGTGGCGACGCTGTGCGACAACAGGCCTCGAGCATCGGTCGGCAAGCGCTGGTAAAGATAGGCAACCGCCTCGCGGCACTTTTTGGCCCTCGGACGAGTCTTAGCGTGGATCGCGGTGACGGATGTCACTTCCCCTGTCTACGCTATCCTTGTGCGAGACTCACGCAGGAATCCAGCGCAATATGAATGTCCTGATCGTTGACGACGAACCACTGGCCCGCGAGCGCCTGAGCCGATTGCTCGGTGAACTCGAGGGTTACAGTGTCCTGGAGCCGAGCGCCACCAATGGCGAAGAGGCATTGGCCCTTATCGACAGCCACAAGCCGGATATCGTGCTGCTCGACATTCGCATGCCTGGCCTGGACGGCTTGCAGGTCGCGGCGAAGCTGTGCGAGCGCGAGTCCCCGCCCGCGGTGGTGTTCTGCACCACTCGGGACGACTTTCCCCCCGAGGTGTTGCAGGCAGGCGCCGTGGGCTACCTGATCAAGCCTGTTTCCGTCGAGGCGCTGGAAGAGGCGCTGCGCAAGGCAGAGCGGCCGAACCGCACGCAACTGGCGGCGCTTACCCGTCCGGCTGCCGAAAGTGGCAGCGGTCCTCGCAGCCATATCAGTGCGCGGACGCGCAAGGGGATCGAACTGATCCCGTTGAACCAGGTGGTCTATTTCATTGCGGATCATAAATACGTGACGTTGCGCCACGAAAGCGGCGAAGTGCTGCTGGACGAGCCACTCAAGGCCCTTGAGGACGAGTTCGGCGAGCGGTTCGTGCGCATTCACCGCAACGCGTTGGTGGCGCGTGAACGCATCGAGCGGTTGCAGCGCACGCCCCATGGGCATTTCCAGTTGTACCTCAAAGGGCTTAACGGCGATGCGCTGATTGTCAGCCGGCGGCATGTCGCGGGTGTGCGCAAGATGATGCAGCAGCTTTAGCACGACGCCTCGATGGGTTCTGTTTCCAGGATTGGCGGCCAGGGAGGCCTCGGGGTCGTGATTCAAATCAAAGCGGATTTGGCTGAGCTGTTATTATCTGCCGTATCTTTTAAGTACGGATTGATCCATGTCCCCTCGCGAGATCCGCATCGCCACCCGTAAAAGCGCCTTGGCCCTCTGGCAGGCCGAATACGTCAAAGCCCGCCTTGAAGCGGCCCATCCCGGTTTGATCGTGACGCTGGTGCCGATGGTCAGCCGCGGGGACAAGCTGCTGGATTCGCCACTGTCGAAGATCGGGGGAAAGGGCCTGTTCGTCAAGGAACTGGAAACGGCCTTGCTGGACAACGAAGCCGATATCGCCGTGCATTCGATGAAGGACGTGCCCATGGATTTCCCCCTGGGCCTGGGTCTTTTCTGTATCTGCGAACGGGAAGACCCGCGCGATGCGTTCGTCTCCAATACCTATGCCAGCCTTGATGCACTGCCCGCCGGGAGTGTGGTGGGTACTTCCAGCCTGCGTCGCCAGGCTCAGTTGCTGACCCGTCGTCCCGATCTGCAGATCCGTTTCCTGCGCGGCAACGTCAACACCCGCCTGGCGAAGCTCGATGCCGGCGAGTACGACGCGATCATCCTCGCCGCCGCTGGTTTGATCCGCTTGGGTTTCGAGGACCGCATCACCTCGGCCATCAGTGTCGACGACAGCCTGCCGGCTGGCGGGCAGGGTGCGGTAGGGATCGAGTGCCGCAGCGCCGATGACGAAATCCATGCCTTGCTGGCGCCTTTGCACCACGAAGACACCGCCATCCGTGTGTTCGCCGAACGTGCTCTCAACAAACATCTGAATGGCGGCTGCCAAGTGCCGATCGCCTGCTATGCCGTGCTCGAGGGCGAGCAAGTCTGGTTGCGTGGCCTGGTCGGCGATCCGAGCGGCGGCACGCTGCTCAGCGCTGAAGCCCGGGCACCGTGGCGCGATGCCGAGGCGCTGGGTGTGCGGGTCGCCGAAGACCTGCTGAGCCAAGGCGCTGACGACATCCTCAAAAAAGTCTACGGCGAGGCAGGCCCCGCGTGACAGGTTGGCGCCTGCTGCTTACCCGTCCAGCGGACGAGTCGCGCGCGCTGGCGGCTGTCCTGGCGGATGCCGGTGTCTACAGCAGCAGCCTGCCATTGCTGGATATCGAGCCGATTCCCCTTTCAGCGCCAGGGCAGGCGACCCTCCAGGCCTTGGATCAATATTGTGCCGTGATCGTGGTCAGCAAACCCGCTGCACGGTTGTGCGTGGAACTGCTGCGCCAATATTGGCCACACCCCCCGGACCAACCATGGTTCAGCGTGGGGGCTGCGACCGGCCAGATTCTTGCCGACGCCGGCCTTGGCGTGTCTTATCCCGATAATGGCGACGACAGCGAGGCCTTGCTTGAGCTTGCGGCGTTGCGACAGGCTATCGACCGACCTGACCCACGCGTCTTGATCGTGCGCGGTGAAGGCGGGCGCGGTTTGCTGGCAGAGCGTTTGCGCGAGCAAGGTGCTAGTGTCGATTACCTGGAGCTGTACCGGCGCGGCCTGCCGCAATATGGCCAGGACGCTTTGCCGGCGAAGGTTGAAGCGGAACGCTTGAACGCCCTGGTGGTCAGCAGTGGGCAGAGCTTCGAGCATCTGCACCGGTTGGCCGGTGAAGCGTGGCCCGCCCTGGCGCGGCTACCGTTGTTCGTGCCAAGCCCCAGGGTCGCCGAGATGGCGCGTGCCGCCGGGGCTCGGACAGTTGTGGATTGCCGTGGCGCCAGCGCCGCGGCTTTGCTGGCGGCGTTACGGGAACAATCCGTGCCGTTTTCTAATGCAAAGGATGGACACGTGAGCGAAACAGCCTTGCCAAAAGATCAAGATCAGCCAGCGCTCGATGCTCCGCTCGACGCCAAGGCGCCGATTGCGCCGCGTCGCGGCAACGGACTGGCGATTGTCGCGCTGTTGTTGGGCGCCGCCGGCGTGGCGGTGGGTGGCTGGGGCGTGTGGCAAGTGCGCCACTTGCAAGCCAACACCCAGCAGCAGTCTGCCCAGGTCCAGACGCTCAATGACCAGGCCCAGAGCCTCAAGCTCAATGAGCAACGCCTGAGTGAGCGCCTGGAGCAGTTGCCCCCGGCTGAAGAATTGGAAGAGCGGCGCCGCCAGGTCGCGCAGTTGCAGGGCGATCAGCAGCGCTTGAACCAGCGCCTGGAAACCGTGCTCGGTGCCAGCCGCAAGGATTGGCGCCTGGCTGAAGCCGAACACTTGTTGCGCCTCGCCAGCCTGCGCCTTTCCGCCCTGCAAGACATCAGCAGCGCCCAGGCATTGGTGCAGGGCGCGGATGAAATCCTGCGCGAGCAAAACGATCCGGGATCGTTCGCCGCACGCGAGCAACTGGCCAGGACTCTCGCCGCGCTGCGCAGCACCGAACAACCGGATCGCACCGGCCTGTTCCTCCAGTTGGGTGCCTTGCGCGACCAGGTACTGCAGCTTTCAGAAGTGGCGCCCGAGTACAAGGATCGCGGTGAATCCCTGTTGGGCCTGACCGCCGATGGCGATGGTGCCAGCCGTTGGGCGCAGTGGTGGGATCAGATCTCCCGCTACATCCGCATCGATTTCAATGCCGATGAAAACGTTCGCCCACTCCTGGCCGGGCAGAGCTTGATGCAGGTGCGCCTGGCCTTGAGCCTGGCGCTGGAGCAGGCGCAATGGGCCGCTCTCAACGGCCAGGCGCCGGTCTACACCCAGGCGTTGGCCGAAGCGCGGGATGTGCTCAAGAACAACTTCAACCAGGACAACCCGCAAAGCAGGATCATGCTCGAGCGCGTCGTCGAGCTGAGCAAGTCGCCGGTCACTGTAGTCACGCCGGACCTGACCGGCACGTTGAGCGCGGTCCAGGCCTACCTTGAACGTCGCAACGTGAATGCCGAAGATTCCGTCAAGCCGATGCCCAAGGCTGGCGGGCAGGAGACCACGCCATGAAACGCCTCTACGTGATTCTGTTCGTGGTCATCGCTGTCGCCGCCGTGCTGGGCGTGGCGATTGCCGAGCATTCGGGTTACGTGCTCGTGGCGTACAAGAACTTTCGTTACGAAGCCGGTCTCTGGGTCACCCTCGCATTGCTGGCTGTGCTCTGGCTGGTATGGCGGGGCGTGAGCGCCTTGATCGGGCTGGTCACCACGTCCACTGGCGTGGTCAATCCGTGGTCGCGCCGCAACCGCAGTCGTCGCGTGCAAGTCGCCATCGAGCACGGCCAGTTGGACCTGGCTGAAGGTCGCTGGGCCAGCGCCCAGCGGCACCTGCACCGTGCGGCCGAAGCCGAGCGCCAACCCTTGTTGTATTACCTCGGTGCCGCCCGTGCGGCCAACGAACAAGGTCTTTATGAGCAAAGCGACAGTTTGCTGGAGCGAGCCCTGGAGCGTCAGCCCCAGGCGGAACTGGCCATCGCGCTGACACACGCTCAGTTGCAGACGGACCGGGGCGACACCGACGGTGCTCTGGATACGCTGCAAGCCATGCATGATCGCCATCCGCATAACGTGCAGGTCCTGCGTCAGTTGCAGCGTTTGCACCAACAGCGCGGTGACTGGTCGGCGGTGATCAGGCTGTTGCCTGAGCTGCGCAAGGACAAGGTGCTGCCCGCCGCCGAACTGGCCGAGCTGGAGCGTCGTGCCTGGGGCGAAAACCTCACCCTGGCGGCACACCGCGAAGCCGATGGCAGCGTCGGCTTGCAGTCGCTCAACCGCGCCTGGCAACAATTGAGTTCCGCACAACGCCAGGAGCCGGCACTGGTGTTGGCCTATGCCGAACAGCTCCGGCAGCTGGGCGCCCAAGTAGAAGCGGAAGACGTGTTGCGCACCGCCCTCAAGCGCCAGTACGACAGTCACCTGGCACGCCTGTACGGCTTGGTTCGCGGTGCGGATCCAACCCGTCAATTGCAGGCGGCAGAGGGCTGGCTCAAGGACCATCCGACGGACCCAAGCCTGCTGTTGACGCTGGGGCGCCTGTGCCTGCAAAACAGTTTGTGGGGCAAGGCCCGGGATTATCTTGAAAGCAGCTTGCGGGCCCAGCGCAACCCCGAGGCTTGCGCCGAGCTTGCGCGGTTGCTGGCGCAACTGGGGGATGCGGAGCGTAGCAACCAGCTCTTCCAGGAGGGGTTGGGGTTGTTGGACGAGCGTTTGCTTGCAGCACCCCTGCCAGTTCCGGCGCAGGTCGTTTAAGCAGCAATCTAGTCGCTGTAGCGACGGTATTGTGCTGCCTTCGGTAAAGTCCTACAGCTAACTGCGCCAAGTCCCGTTGTGTCTGTCGGGAATTCCCTACACCTTTGGTGAAGTGTCCGCACGGGCCTGCCTTGAAAGGCCCGACGGCTTTCCTCTACCGTAACAGCTTGTCTCTTCTGTTACGGAACCGCCATGTCTTTGGCCAGCTCACGCTTCTTGTTTCTCATGGCTTCCATTGCCGCAGCCCTGGCTCTGGGTATCGCCAGTTACCTGGAATATGCGGTCGGCCTGACCCCGTGCAGCTTGTGCATTTTGCAGCGGTTATGCCTGACGATTTTCCTGGTGAATTGCCTTGGGGCTTGCGTGCACGGTCCTGGCCGAAAGGGCAGTGTTGTCTATGCCACCGCAGGGGTGGTATTCGCGTCCGCAGGGTTGATGCTGGCGTGGCGTCAGGTCTTGGTGCAGAGCGCTTCGGTTGAGGGTTTGCCTGACTGCGTTGCCCGGTTGAAGGGAGCGGATTCGTGGTGGCATGCGATGAGCCATGTGCTTGAGGGCGCTATCGACTGCACAAGTGTCACTTGGACGTTATTCGATCTGAGCCTGCCCGAGTGGAGCCTGCTGTTTTTTCTTGTCCTGGCCATTTCGATGGCCTACCTGCTGTTGCGCCTGGCCTGGGATGCCCTGGTCCGCCCTTTCAGCGACCAGACGTCGCAGTTGGTCAGGGTGCTGGATTAAACACTTGTATGAACTTTATCTCCTGCGTACCTTGAAGCGGTTGTCGTGCGGGCATAATCTGGCCCGCACGTATCATTGGAATTGTGCCACTCGATCATGTTGTACCTGGCGTGTTCCTGGTCATCCAGGTGTGTTTCAGGCTGCGAGGGGCATGACTCAGAAGGGAAGAAATCACCATGCTCGAAAGTTGTCAGAATGCTCAGGAACGCTGGGGTGGGGTGCATCTGCTGATCGACCGCTGGTTGCAGGAGCGTCACGAACTGGTTCGGGCCTATGATGCTCTCGGCGCCAAGCCTGAAGCCCTGAGCGAAAGCCGCAAACCCTTGCAGGATTTCTGCGGTGTGCTGGTCGACTATGTGTCTGCCGGTCATTTCGAGATATACGAACAACTGACGGGCGAGGCCAAGGCCTTCAACGACAAGCGTGGCCTGGAGTTGGCCGACACGATTTATCCGCGCATCGACGTCATCACCGAAAAATTGCTGGCCTTCAATGATCTCTGCGACGAAGGCAAATGCGTGGCGGAAAAATTCAAGGAGCTGGGTGGCTTGCTCCACGAGCGTTTCGAGCTGGAAGACTGCCTGATCGAAGTGTTGCACAACGCCCATAAGGAAGAGGCTGCGGTCCAGGCTTGAGGGATTCGCGGTAAACGAAAAACGGTGCGCATTGCGCACCGTTTTTTTTTGCTTCAGGTCGTCGCGCCGAGCAATTCGATTTCAAACACCAGTGGCGTGAAAGGCGGAATCACATCCCCTGCACCTTCGGCACCGTAGGCCAGCGCCGACGGAATCACCAACCGCCATTTCGCACCCACCGGCATCTGCGGCAACGCACTGCGCCAGCCGTCGATCACGCTATCGAGGTTGAACCACTGCGCTTGATGGTTGGAGTCGAATACCGTGCCGTCCGGCAACCGACCGACATACAGCACCTGGACCTTGCCGTGAGGGCCGGCTTTGCTGCCGTTGCCGGGCTTGAGTTCGGTCAGCAGGATCCCATCCGGCAGTTGTTGCACACCCGGCCGGCTTTTTTCATCGTTGAGAAATTTCTGCTCGGTCTTCAACGCCACTTGGGTCTCGGGTGATGCCGATTGCGCGGTCAGTTGCGCCTGGTGTTCGGCCAGGATCTGTTCGATGCGCTCGTCCTTCAGGGCCAGCGGCTTACCGAGATAGGCCTGTTGCAGGCCTTCGACCAAGGCGTGTATCTGCAAGTCGGGCACGTCTTGGCGCAAGCGTTCGCCAAGGCTCGCGCCGAGGCTGTAGGCCAAGTCGTGGGCATCGTTTGCGTTGGTTTTCTCCGCGGCCTGCGCCATAGGGAAGACCAAGCAAAAGAGTAGAAAAAGGTGACGCGACATGTGTGCTTACTCCGGCCTCGATTCGAGGGATTATGCCAGTGTCGATATCTGTGCAAGTGCATGGCCGTGGCAATGCCGCAGAAGATTTTTTGCGACTTGCAACGCAACGCCATGTGTAGTGTCAACATGCCCTAGCGGCGGTTGCAGCAGAGGTCTAGTATGAGCCGCACTCACGTCAGTCAGGAGGTAAACCATGTCGGCCACCAAGAAGCCTGTAAACACTCCGTTGCACTTGCTCCAACAACTGTCGGGCAGCTTGCTCGAGCATCTGGAAAATGCCTGCTCCCAAGCTCTGGCTGATGCTGAAAAACTGCTCGCCAAGCTGGAAAAACAACGCGGCAAGGCGCAGGAAAAACTGCACAAGTCGCGCACCAAACTGCAAGACGCGGCAACCGCTGGCAAGGCCAAGGCACAAGCCAAGGCAAAAGACGCCGTGAAAGAACTTGAAGACCTGCTCGACTCCCTGAAGGATCGTCAGTCCGAAACCCGCGCCTACATCCTGCAGCTCAAGCGTGACGCACAGGAAAGCCTGAAACTGGCCCAGGGTGTCGGTCGCGTCCAGGAAGCCGTAGGCAAGGCACTGAGCCTTCGTGCTGCGAAGCCTGCCGCTGTATCGGCCAAGAAACCCGTGGCTAAACCTGCCGCTGCAAAAACGCCAGCCAAGGCGCCCGTCAAGCCAGCCGCCAAGGCTGGGGCAAAAGCTGCCAGCAAGCCAGCTGCCAAACCTGCTGTTAAAAAACCGGTTGCTGCCAGTGCAGTAAAACCAGCGGCGAGCAAGCCGGCCGTCAAGACGGCGGCCAAGCCTGCTGCGAAAGCCACGGCTGCGAAACCTGCTGTCGCCAAACCCGCTGCAAAAGTCGCCGCCAAGCCAGCCGCCAAAACCGCTGCTGCCAAGCCCGTCGCGACGAAGACCGCCGCTGCCAAACCTGCCACTAAAGCCGTTGCCAAACCAGTTGCTGCGAAGCCTGCAGCAGCCAAGTCAACTGCGGCAAAAACCGCTGCGGCCAAACCAGCGACCAAGCCTGCAGCGAAATCGGCCGCCAAGCCAGCTGCAGCCAAAGCGCCTGCCAAGGTTGCGGCGAAACCTGCTGCGAAACCAGCAGCAGCCAAACCAGCAGCAGTGAAACCTGCGGCGGCCAAACCAGTAACGGCCAAGCCGGCCGCTGCCAAACCCACCACAAAACCAGCAGCGACCAAGCCTGCCGTGAAAAAGCCTGCCGCTGCAAAACCAGCGACTGCTCCGGTTGCCAAGCCTGCCGCGCCAGCGCCAGCGCCTGCGCCTACGGCGACTCCCGCGCCAACGGCCAGCACGCCGAGCACCGGCTGTGAATCCGAGCGTTACCGCGGCATCGGGCAGCACTCCACCCCGCGCTTCCTAAGTGTCGGACACCGCGACGCGCAGCTGATGCAGCGCGTCGTGGTGAAGGCGGCCGGCGTTTCCCGCCACGCTTTGCAACCATTGACCCGCGCCCGCTTGTCGTTCCTTCGGCCAGTCCTTGGTCACTGTCTCCAATTGCTCGAGTAGTTGCCGCTCGGCTTCCAGCTCCAGTCGCTTGATCTGCTCGCGCAGGCCATTGAGCCTTGCATCCTCCAGGGCAGCCTCTTTCCATTGAATGCGCAGCGCCCGCAATGGCTGTACAACCTGTTCATCCCACGGTTCCGCCAGGTTCCGAAGTTGCTCCAGCCGCTGTTCATCGAACGTCACGCCACGCTGTTCCAGCCATAGCCCGCAGAGCAGCAGGCAGACATTTGCGCCGGCTGCCTGTAGCGCCAGGCATGCGGGCTCCACGCCAGGCTTGGCGTAGAGGTCGAGGGAAAAGCTCCACAGATCAGAGGACATCGTGCTACTCGCGCCAGTTGCGAGCGAAGCTGGTAGACTCCGCCGCCATTATGATTCGACTTCAGAACCTGACTTTACAGCGTGGCCCGCAACGTCTGCTAGAAGACGCCGAGCTGACCCTGCACGCCGGCCACAAAGCCGGCCTCATCGGTGCCAACGGCGCCGGCAAATCGAGCCTGTTCGCCTTGCTGCGTGGCGAGCTGCACCCGGACTCCGGCGATTGCTTCCTGCCGGCCGATTGGCGCATCGCCCACATGCGCCAGGAGGTCGATACCCTCGAACGCCTGGCGGTGGATTACGTGCTTGACGGTGACGTGCGCCTGCGTCAAGTCCAGCGTGACCTGGCCGCAGCCGAAGCCGCGCATGATGGGGGCGCCCAAGCCCGCCTGCACGCCGAGCTCGACAGTGCCGACGGTTACACCGCCGACGCCCGCGCTCGTAAATTGCTGGCCGGCCTGGGCTTCACCAACGAACAGATGGACCGTCAGGTCGGGGATTTCTCCGGCGGCTGGCGGATGCGCCTGAACCTGGCGCAAGCCCTGATGTGCCCGTCGGACTTGCTGTTGCTCGACGAACCGACCAACCACTTGGATCTCGACGCCATTATCTGGCTCGAAGACTGGCTCAAGGGCTATCCCGGCACGCTGCTGCTGATCTCCCACGACCGAGATTTCCTCGACGCCGTGGTCGATCACGTCGCCCATGTCGACCAGCGCAAGCTCACCTTGTATCGCGGCGGCTACAGTGCCTTCGAGCGGGCTCGGGCCGAGCGCCTGGCGCAGCAACAACAAGCCTACGAGAAGCAGCAGGCGCAGCGCGCGCACATGGAAAGCTACATCGCTCGCTTCAAGGCCCAGGCCACCAAAGCCCGCCAGGCGCAGAGCCGGATCAAGGCGCTGGAGCGGATGGAAGAGCTGTCGGCGGCCCATGTCGATTCGCCATTCGATTTTGTCTTCCGCGAGTCGTCGAAGATTTCCAGCCCACTGATCGACCTGTCCGATGCGCGACTGGGCTATGGCGACAAAACCGTGCTGGAGAAGGTCAAGTTGCAACTGACGCCCGGCGCGCGGATCGGTCTGCTGGGGCCTAACGGTGCCGGTAAATCGACCTTGATCAAGAATCTGTCAGGCGAGCTTGAGCCCTTGGCCGGGCGCCTGACACGCGGTGAAAACACCGTGGTCGGCTATTTCGCCCAGCATCAGTTGGATTCCCTCGACGCCAAGGCCAGCCCATTGCTACACCTGCAGCGCCTGGCCCCGACCGAGCGCGAGCAGACGCTGAAGGATTTCCTCGGCGGTTTTGATTTCCGCGGGGCGCGTATCGACGAACCGGTGCTGAACTTCTCCGGTGGTGAAAAGGCTCGCCTGGCGCTGGCGTTGATCGCCTGGGGCCGGCCGAACCTGCTGCTGCTCGACGAACCGACCAACCACCTGGACCTGGAAATGCGCCTGGCGCTGACCATGGCGTTGCAGGAGTTCAGCGGTGCGGTACTGGTGGTGTCCCACGACCGGCATTTGCTCAAGAGCACCACTGACAACTTCTTCCTGGTCGCGGACGGTAAAGTCGAAGAGTTCGACGGTGACCTTGAAGACTATGCGCGCTGGCTGGTGGACTATCGCCAGCGCAACGCACCGGTCAGCACCACGCCGGTCAATCCGGACAAGACCGACAAGAAAGCCCAGCGTCAGGCCGCCGCGGCGTTGCGTCAGCAACTGGCGCCACACAAGCGCGAGGCCGACAAGCTCGAGGCCGAGTTGGGCAAGCTCCATGAAAAACTTCAGAAAATCGAAACCAGCCTGGGTGACAGTGGTCTCTACGAGGCAGCGCGCAAAGATGAGCTGCGTGACTTGCTGGCTGAGCAGGCCAGGCTGAAGGTTCGGGAAGCGGAGCTTGAGGAGGCGTGGATGCAGGCCCTGGAGTTGCTGGAAAACTTGCAAGCGGAGCTGGAGGCGCTGTCCTGATGGAAGCGTTGTCCTTGCCCATACCTGTCATGTGGATCGAGCCGATCTGGCTCGGTGTGCAAGTCCTGCTGATCTTGCTGGTAGGTTACGTGGCCCAGCGTTTCGTGGCGCGTGCGCTCACGGGCCTGGGTGAGCGCTACCCGCTGCCGCCCCAGTTGGTCATCATCCTGCGCGGTGTGCTGCGCTGGTTGATCATGGGCAGCGCCGTGCTGGTGGCACTGGAGCGCCTGGGCGTTTCGGCCACGGTTCTGTGGACGGCCCTGTCGGGGTTCGTTGCCGTGGCGGCGGTGGCCTTCTTCGCCATCTGGAGCGTGTTGTCGAACCTGCTGTGCGCCATTCTGATCTACACCGTCGGGCCGTTCCGCCTCGGTGACGTGGTCGAGCTGGTGGAAGCCACCGACAAGCCAGGCATCAAGGGCCGGGTGGTGGCGATCAATCTGCTCTACACAACGTTGATCGAACCCGAGGAGCTCGGGACCGGAAGCTCAATGGTGCAAGTGCCCAATACGTTGTTCTTCCAGCGCTCGGTCCGCCGTTGGCGCGGCAGCGAAGCGTTTCCGGTTGGCGGGTTCGTCGAATAGCCTTATTTGCTGGTGCACGAAAAAATCGGTGGTTATCCCAACGGCGGCGCATTAGCTTATTCGTTTCGACGGATCCGAGCTGAGGTGTGCAATGTTGCTAGAAACGTGGCTGGCGTTCTTCGCCGCTTGTTGGGTTATCAGTCTTTCGCCGGGCGCCGGGGCCATTGCCTCGATGTCCAGTGGCCTGCAGTACGGCTTCTGGCGTGGCTACTGGAATGCCTTGGGCCTGCAATTGGGCCTGGCGTTGCAAATCGCGATCGTCGCGGCAGGCGTCGGCGCGATCCTCACCGCTTCGGCCACCGCGTTTTACGCCATCAAATGGTTCGGCGTGGCCTATCTGGTCTACCTGGGTATCAAGCAATGGCGGGCGATCCCCGGTGATCTCAGCGACGATGCAGCCGTTCGGCCCATCGGCAAGCCCCTGGCACTGGTGTTCCGCGGTTTCCTGGTGAACATCAGCAACCCCAAGGCCCTGGTGTTCATGCTCGCCGTGTTGCCGCAATTCATCGATCCCCACGCCCCCTTGGTCAAGCAGTACCTGATCCTGGGCGTGACAATGGTTTGCGTCGACCTGATTGTCATGGCCGGCTACACCGGGCTGGCGTCCAGGGTGCTGCGTCTGTTGCGTACCCCTAAGCAGCAACGGCGGATGAACCGGACCTTTGCCGGGCTGTTCATTGGCGCGGCGGGTTTGCTGGCGACGATTCGCAAGGCTGCGGTGTAGTCAAAGCCTGTATCAGAACGCTTCTGTGGCGAGGGGATTCATCCCCGTTCGAGTGCGCAGCGCTCGCAGAATGTCTGGGGCTGCTTCGCACCCCAACGGGGATGAATCCCCTCGCCACAAAAAGCACCCCCAACGATGTTGATCAGCGCAGGATCACCGGCGCGGTATCCCGCGGCAGGCTGTTGCGCTGCACAGGTTCGCCGGCCTGTTCACGGATCGGGCCGCCGAGCTGTTCGCTCAACTGCTGCGCCACGTCTTCCCCCAGCGCCTTGGAAACTTCGCGCACGACCCGTGGACGATTGAGGCTGATGTGCACGTCCCGGTGGTTCATCAGCTTGGTGTCCTGGCCTTCGCCCATGGCGGTAAAGGCCGAGGTGATTTCAAAGGTCTTGGTATTGATCAGGCTGAAATCCGCCACCAACGTCAGGGCAAGCACCGCCGAGTAGCTGTCGGCAGTGCCCAGCTCGTTGATGTCGCGGGTGAAATCGATGTCCGACACGGTGCCGAACAGCACGTAGTCGGCGCCCTTGAAGTTCCCCGCCTTGATCCGCTTGATCACGTCGTAGACGTCGCCCTTCGACGATGCGGTATATGGCGTGCCCTGCACCAACTGGAACATCCCGCTGCGCAGGATCTCGCCCTTGATATCACCGGTGAACTTGCGCAGCTCGCCCTGTTCGATGTAGCTGCTGGTGGCCTCCATTTCGTCGTAGCTCGACGAGGCGCTGGCGGCGTATCCGTTCGCCTGGAAATTGTTCTGGGCCGAAACCGTGTGGATGTACTCCTCCACACGCTCCTGATAGGCGAGGTCAGTCACCGCGACTCTTGGGGCCGCTTGCGCAGTGAATGCGCAAGCCAGGGCCATCATGCCGATCCATGTGCGCATGGCTTATCGCTCCGTGGTCTTGCGGATTTCTTTTTCGTCCATCCATTCGGCCAGGCCGCTTTCGACGTCGATCAGTTGCAGGCTGAATTTGTAGAAGACGTCCTTGTAGTCTTCGCTGCGCTTGACGATGGAGCTGATGGAGCCCTCGATGCGGTATTTGGCCGCGATCATGTTGCCGGTCTTGGCCACGGTGCTCTTTTTGTACAAGCCGCTCTGGTTCTGCAACTTGAGCTGGTCGACCTGGCTGTCCATGGCGTTGTTGTCACTGGCAAAACGCGCCGCGCCGGTCTTCATCAGCTGGGTCTTGATGCTGGTGGTGATTTCCCGGGTATCGATGTATTCGCTGGTCTTGTTCTTTACGTCATAGACCTGAACCACCGGGCGACCCTGCAGGACGCCGGATTGGGCGAGGGAGCGGGTCATCGATTCGGCGATCATCTGCAGGTCGGTGGAGCCGAATTCATTGGTGACGGTTTCCACGGCCTTGGTGTCGCCATAACTGATGTTCTTGTTGCCCAGTACCGGCGAGTTGTTGGCGCAGCCGCTGACGAGCAGGGCGGCGAGGGCGAGGGAGGAGATGCGTAGGAACATGTGTGGGCTCTCGAAACTGAATAAAGGATAAGGCGTCACTCAAACTTTTGTGGGAGCGAGCTTGCTCGCGATGGCGCAGTACCAGTCGAACCATTCAGGCTGAACGAACGCTATCGCGAGCAAGCTCGCTCCCACAGTTTTTCGCATCTCAAGGGGTATTGATTTCCAAGCGGAAATCCACGGCCTTGGGCGTTGGGGCGATGGCCGGCAGGAAGCGGGTCTGTTCGCCGTACAGCGTCAGGCTTTTCCAGCTTTCCTCTTCTGCGATCGGAAAACCTTCCGGCCCCAGCCAGGCAAAGCGGTAGTACATGTTCTTGTTATTGAAGCTGGTATTGCTCAACTGCACGTTGACGGTCAGGTAGCCGTTTTCCCGGGCGACGCGCATGGCGCCGACCACGATGTTCTTGGTCTTGCCCATCGCCACGACCTTGCTGGCGGCGCTGCCCGGCTCCGGTGGCGGTGGGGTGGCGCAGCCGGCCAGCAAGGCCAGGGCGCCGACGGCGATCAGTTTTAAACGCATGTGAACAAGACTCCGTTCTTAGGGTTGCTTGAGGGCGATGGCGGTGGGATTGGCGCTCGGGATGACCTGGGCCGCCAGGCCGCCGGCGAAAACCTGGTTGCCCACCGCTCGCAGGGTGATGACCTGGTAACGCTGATCGACCTTGACCTTCACCACCGAGCCGCCTACTGCGCTTGGCAAGGTGACCTGGTGCTCACCTTTCTTCAGGCGCAGCCGCACCACTTGGGTGTAGTCCGGCAAGGTGCGCCAGGTCCGGGTGTCGGCCCCTTCGAGTACGGCCGAGGTAATGCCCACGGCCAGGCCGGCCAAGGGATTGGTTTCGTTGATCTGTTTCTGCGCCACGCCACGGGTCACCGCCCGCACGGTTGTGCGCAGGATGATCCCCGGCATGTCATCACGCAGGGCGCGGCGGGACATCGCGGTGGTGCTGTTGAGCTGGGTCAGGTCCAGTTGACGGCCGTCGACGCCGATCTGGGCGAAGGTCGCGGTGGAGGTGTCCGGCTTGATCAGCGGGAACGACAGCGGCGTGATCACCACGTTGCCACTGATGGGCAAGGGCAGCGGGATGCGGATCGAATCCCGGGAGGGCGCGAGGCCGCTCTGCACCACGATCAGGATATCGCTGTCGTCGCCCTTGGCGGCAGGCTTGTCCAGATTGAGCAGGGCCTGCTCCAGCAGCGGGGTGTTGGGACGCAGCTCGGCGGCTTTGCGATAACCCGGCGCAGCCAGGTCTTTCTCGCCCAAGGCTTCATAGACGAAGCCCGCCAAGTAGTGGCTGAACGCGCTCTGGTAGCTGTTCTTCAGGCTGACCACTTCCGGCGCGTCCAGGCTGGCGACCGGATAACCCTTGAGGTCCTTGTATTCGGTCTTGACCCCTTGCTTCTCGGCGTCTTCCTCGCGCTTGAGGTATTCCTTGTCGCGCAGGTCGGCAATCACCGCTTCGCGCTCGTGGGTCTTCTTGATTTGCGTCCGCGCGCCGTCGAAATCATTCACGGCCAGCAGGTTCAGGGCCATCTGCGTAGTGAGCATGACCTTTTCGTAGTCATAGCCCTCGTAGCGCCGGACCTTGTCGTTGACCAGGAAGCTGCCGAACTGCGCGAGGTACTTGGCGGTGTCGAGCTTGACCGCGTCTTCCCATTGTCCGACCTGTTGGTCGGCGCTGGTCCAGGCTGTCTGGCTGCCGGACAGATCACCCTTGGCCCGCAACAGTTCACCCTTTTCGAAGAAATAGAGCAGGTCTTTGTCCTGGCTGGCGTTGTTCTTTTCCAACAGGGTCAATGCGGCGTCGACGTTGCCGGAGGCCAGTTGCTGATTGGTCTGGGCCAGCTCACTGTCGTAGTTGCGGAAGGCTGAACAGCCGGACAGCAAGGTGATCGCACCAAGGGCGACCGAAAAAACGGCACGGGATGCCATGAACATTTCTTCCCTGAATAGCAGCCTGGGTGTGCGGGTCGGGCTGAGGCGATCCACGGACAGGCCTTGGGGGCGCCGTCGGTTCCTCGGAGCGAGGAGCGCTTATGCCGTCTGTTGATAAGAAGGCGGCGCATTATAAACAGCGCTTCGGTCGGAGTAGTGGCTTTTTAATCCCTAAATGATGTTTTTGTGATGTCACCTCCAAAGCGTGAATATCCGATGAAAAAGCGTTGCTTGAACACATAGGCACTTGAGCCAAGCGCATTGGAAGTGAACAATGTGTTACTTCTTATTTCCAATCGAGAGTCATTCATGACTGCCCCGTTTCGTTTCCTGGCCTGGCTAGCGCTGCCGTTGTTGGCGCTGTGCAGCGCCGACTTGCTGGCCGATACCGTCGAAGGCGCTCCCAAGGCGCTGCATCTGCTGGATTACATCGGGGCGGATTACCCGGCGACTGTCGAGGCGGGGAAGGTCATAGACGATTCCGAATACCGCGAGCAATTGGAGTTCACCGGGGTCTTGGAAGGCTTGATCGCCGAATTGCCAGCCAAGCCGGAAAAAGCTGAGTTGGCCCAAGGTATCGATACCTTGCGCAAGGCGATTACCGAGCGCCAGGAGGGCGGCGACGTGGCTCGCATGGCGCGGCAATTGGGCGCAAGGCTCGCGGTAGCGTACGAAGTCAGCCAGGCGCCGATCATTACGCCGGACCCGACACGCGGCGCGCCGCTGTATGCGCAGAATTGCTCGGTCTGTCATGGGGACAGCGGCGCCGGTGACGGTCCGGCCGGCGTCGGCCTGGAGCCGCCGCCGTCGAACCTGCGTGACGGCCAGCGTCTTGATCGGCTCAGTCTTTATGCGATCTACAACACCTTGGGCATGGGCGTTGAAGGCACCGACATGCCAGCGTTCGCCGATCAACTCGATGATCGGCAACGCTGGGACCTGGCCACTTACATTGCCAGTTTCAGCGCTGATCCGGCCGCGGCTAAAGGCGAGCTGACGTACAACCTCGCCGATCTCGCTCGCCAGACCCCGGCTGAAGTCCTGGCTGCCCAAGGTCCTGGCGCGGCGGCGACGTTCCGTGCCCAACGCGCCCAACCGCCACAAGTGCAGCGTGGGCCGGGGCAGTTGCTCGACTACACCGCCACCACATTGGATAAAAGCATCGCGGCGTACCGTGCGGGCGATCATGACCAAGCCTATGACCTCTCGGTAGCGGCCTACCTGGAAGGTTTCGAGCTGGTGGAAAGCTCGCTCGATAACGTCGACCCCAATGTGCGCAAGGACACCGAAAAGGCCCTGATGGCGTTCCGTCAGTCCCTGCAGGACGGCCTACCGGTGGCGCAGGCCGAACAACGCCTGGACGCGGCCAAGGCGAAATTGAAGGAATCCGCCGGCCTGTTGGGTGGCGATGGCTTGAGTTGGTCGTTGAGCTATATCTCCGGCTTGCTGATTCTGCTGCGCGAAGGCCTGGAAGCGATCCTGGTCCTGGCGGCGATCCTGGCGTTCTTGCGCAACACCGGCCAGCAATCGGCGGTGCGCAGCGTCAACATCGGCTGGGGATTGGCTTTGCTTGCCGGTCTGGCGACGTGGGGAGTGGCCGCGTATGTGATTGATGTCAGCGGCGCGCAGCGGGAATTGCTCGAGGGCGCGACAGCGCTGTTCGCCAGCGTGATGGTGCTGTGGCTGGGTGTATGGATGCACGACCGACGTCACGCAGCGGCCTGGCAGGATTACATCAAGAGCAGCCTGGTGGGCGGTGGTGGCCGTTTCGGTTTTGCGATCCTGGCGTTTTTCTCGGTCTACCGCGAACTGTTCGAAGTGATCCTGTTCTACGAGACCCTATGGCTGCAGGCCGGTCCCGCCGGGCACAACGCGGTGCTGGCCGGCGGCGCGTCGGCCCTGGTGTTGCTGGTGGGGTTGGCCTGGGTGATCTTGCGCGGCTCGGCGAAACTGCCGCTGGCGCTGTTCTTCAGCATCAACGCTGCGTTGCTGTGTGCGCTGTCGGTGGTATTCGCCGGTCATGGCGTGAAGGCATTGCAGGAAGCCGGCATCTTTGGCACACGGCCGGTGGCGTTCTTCGACTTCGATTGGCTGGGCATTCATGCCGATGCTTATTCGCTGGCGGCCCAGGCTGTGGCGATTACCGCGATCGTTGTGTTGTACGGGCGCAGTTGGATGGTGGAGAAACGTCGGGTCCAGGTTTCCTGAACGGCCGCATTCGCTGCGCTCATAATCGCGAGCAAGCTCGCTCCCACAGGATGTAGGCTGTCACTGTGAGAGCGAGCTTGCTCGCGATGCTTTTTAGATAGAGGAAACCACTCGATGCGCGTATGGATCGATGCAGACGCCTGCCCCAAGGCGGCGAAGGAGCTGGTGGTCAAGTTCGCCTTGAAGCGCCAGTTCGAGGTGGTGCTGGTGGCCGGGCAACCGCAGATCAAACCGGGCCTGGCCCTGGTGAAGCTGATCGTGGTGCCGAGCGGTCCTGATGCGGCGGATGATTACCTGGTGGAGCATGCCGTGCCCGGCGAGTTGGTCATTTGCAGCGATGTGCCACTGGCCGATCGCCTGGTGAAGAAAGGCGTCGCTGCCCTGGACCCCAGGGGCAAGGAGTTCGACGCGCAGAACATGGGCGATCGACTGGCGGTGCGCAATTTGTTCACCGACTTGCGTGAGCAGGGTCATGTGGGCGGCGGGCCGGCGGCGTACAGCGAGCGGGACAAGCAAGGGTTTGCCAATGCGCTGGATCGGATCCTGACGCGGTTGGCTCGCTTGTCCTGATTCTTGTGGATCCCCTGTGGGAAAGGGGTAGGCAAGTCAGGCATCGTTCTCGTGCGTCAACTCCAACACCCGGTCCACCAGCTTGTTGATGCCCGACGCCGCTTCACTTATGTTCCTGGCCAGCATGTAGGCGGGTGTGCTGACCAGTTTGCGCGCGGTGTCCTCGACGATATCGGTGACCAGGCATTCCTCGTGATTTCCGCCCATCTTGGTCACGGCAGCGGCCGTGTCGGCATCTGTGCCGATGGTGCAGTTCACTCCCGGGCCATAGATCTTCGCCGCCAGGGCGGGGGAAATGCACATCAGTCCTACCGGTTTCCCAGCCTCGGCAAAAGCTTCGGTCAACGCCAGGACTTCCGGCTGGACAGTGCAGCCGGCACCCTCGACAGCGAAATTGGACAGGTTTTTTGCCGATCCGAAACCGCCGGGCACGATCAGCGCGTCAAAGTCCTCGGCCTTGGCCTCGCGCAGGTCTTTCACATCGCCTCGGGCGATGCGCGCGGATTCCACCAGCACGTTGCGGCTTTCGGGCATTTCTTCGCCGGTCAGATGGTTGATGACATGCAATTGGGCAATGTTTGGCGCAAAGCATTGAACCTGCGCGCCGCGCTGGTCCAGACGCAACAGCGTGATCACGCTTTCGTGGATCTCTGCGCCGTCATACACGCCACAGCCGGAAAGGATCACTGCAACTTTTTTGCTCATGGGCTTTTCTCCAGATTCATGGCGTTAAATGTCTACTAATTTGTCACTCGTTGCCATAGGGGGATCTGGCGGCTACACCTAATCTGCCGACTTCTCCCGCCTTGCCTGCCCAGGTCGCGTCATGAACTTCATCCTGTATGCCGTGCCGTTTTTCTTCGTGCTGATTGCCGTCGAATTGCTCGCCGATCACTGGCGTGGCGTGAGCCACTATCGCCTGGCGGATGCGATCAACAGCTTGAGTACCGGGGTGCTGTCGACCACGACGGGGCTGCTGACCAAAGGCGTTGGACTGGTGACGTACGCTTTTGCGTTGGAACACTTGGCAATTATCGAGCTGCCTGCCGATAAAGCCTGGACCTGGGTGTTCGCCTTCGTGTTCTACGACTTCTGTTATTACTGGCTGCACCGCATGGGGCACGAGCGCAATATTCTCTGGGCGGCTCATTCGGTGCATCACCAGAGCGAGGACTACAACCTCTCCACCGCGCTGCGACAGACCAGCACCGGTTTCCTGCTGAGCTGGATTTTCTATCTGCCGCTGGCGGTCCTGGGCGTGCCGCTGGTGATGTTCATCAGCGTCGCGGCGCTGAATCTGCTGTACCAGTTCTGGGTCCACACCCAGCACATTCCCAAGCTCGGCTGGCTGGAGTGGTTCTTCGTCACGCCGTCGAATCATCGTGCCCACCATGCACAGAACCCTCTCTACATGGATCGCAACTACGGCGGGGTGTTCATTATTTGGGACCGTCTGTTTGGCAGCTTCCAGGAAGAGGATGATCGGGAACCGGTGATCTTTGGCGTGACCACGCCGCTGGCGAGCTGGAATCCGTTGTGGGCCAACCTGCAGTTTTATGCGCAATTGTGGGCTGATGCGCGGCGGGCCGGGCGCTGGCGGGACAAGCTGCGGATCTGGTTCATGCCCACCGGTTGGCGGCCGGCGGATGTCGCGGCCAAGTATCCGCTGAACAAGCCGGACCTGGGCCAGTTCCGCAAGTTCGAGGTGCCGCTGGAAAGCCGCCAGCAGGGATATGTGGCGCTGCAGTTCTGCGTCTACATTGCCTTGGGCAGCTATTTGATGAACCTTGAACACCGCCTGCCGGCCGCCGCCCTGATACTGGGTGGGGGCGCGGTGGCGTTCGGTCTGTTCGTGTTGGGCGTGGCCCTGGAGAATCGCCCTTGGGCGCTGAAGCTGGAACTGCTGCGGCTGGCTTCGAGCCTGCCACTGGTGTGGCTGGCACCGATGACCGGGCTTTGGCCGGGCAGTCCGCTGGCCTGGGTGGGGGTGTCCTGCTATTGCCTGCTCAGCGGTATCGGGCTGTATTGCTGCCGCAGCCGGTTTACTCGTTTGGCGTCGTAGGTGTGCCGGACCGGCTCTGTTCCTGGCGCTCGGCTTCAAGGACCTTCCTGGCCAGTCGCGCATTCTTGATGCGCCGACGCAGCCACAAGCCCAAGCCCAGCAACAGCAGGGCACCGAGCACCCACAATTCGTATTTCTTGATGCTGCCCAGCATGCCTTCGAGCACCGCGCCGAAGTGGTACGCGGCGGCGGCCAGCGCCGTGGCCCAGATCGCCGCGCCGATACCGTTGAGCAGCAAGTAGCGGCCAGGCGGATAGCCCGACAGGCCGATGGCCACCGGCATCACCGTGCGCAGGCCGTAGACGAAGCGAAAGCTCAGCACCCAGATGTCCGGATGCTTGCGGATGTGCTCCAGCGCCCGATCGCCCATCAACTGCCAGCGCGGCTTGCGCGCCAATAGCTTGCGTCCGTGCTTGCGCCCGAGGAAATACCACAGCTGATCGCCCGCGTAGCTGCCGCAAAACGCCACGACCACCACCAGGTTGATGTCCATGTAGCCACGGAACGCCAGGAAACCTGCGAGCACGAGGATGGTTTCGCCTTCGAAGAACGTCCCGATAAAGAGGGCAAAGTAGCCGAAGTCATGCAGAAATTGTTGGAGCATTGTCTGGGTGCTGGCGAAATGAACGCGCAGCCTAACCCTTCAGGCACATTCAGGAAAGTATCGAAATGTGTCTCGACGTTAACATTTCCTACAGAAGACAATGACTGCGACTACAGGTCACGCCTACGCACAACTGTCATACGTTCGTCATAATGGCCGCTTATAACTGTCACGCTCGCCCGTCTGCGGGCTCAGGAGTCTGCCGTGAGCTTTACCCCTGCCAATCGTCTGTTTCCCGCTACCCGTCTGCGTCGCAACCGTCGCGATGAATTCTCTCGTCGGCTGGTGCGTGAAAACGTCCTGACGACCAACGACCTGATCCTGCCAGTGTTCGTGCTGGACGGGGAGAATCGTCGTGAAGCGGTGGCTTCGATGCCCGGCGTGGAACGCTTGACCATCGACCTGCTGCTCGAAGCGGCGGCCGAGTGGGTCGAGCTGGGAATTCCGGCGTTGGCGCTGTTTCCGGTCACGCCAGCTGAACTCAAGTCCCTGGACGCCGCCGAAGCCTGGAACCCGGAGGGCATCGCCCAACGCGCGACCCGTGCCCTGCGCGAGCGTTTCCCCGAGCTGGGCGTGATCACTGACGTTGCTCTGGACCCCTTTACCACCCACGGCCAGGACGGCATTCTCGATGAAGATGGCTACGTGCAGAACGACGTCACCGTCGATGCGCTGGTCAGGCAAGCGCTGTCCCACGCCGAGGCCGGCGCGCAGGTGGTGGCGCCGTCCGACATGATGGACGGCCGCATCCAGGCAATCCGCGAAGCCCTGGAAGTGGCCGGGTATGTGAATGTGCGCATCATGGCCTACTCGGCCAAGTACGCCAGCGCCTACTACGGTCCTTTCCGCGATGCCGTCGGCTCGGCCCTGAACCTGGGCAAGGCCAACAAGGCCTCCTATCAGATGGACCCGGCCAACAGCCATGAAGCCCTGCACGAAGTGGCCGCCGACTTGTCAGAAGGGGCAGACATGGTCATGGTCAAGCCGGGGATGCCTTATCTCGACATTCTTTATCGGGTCAAGGATGAGTTCAAAGTGCCGACCTTTGTTTATCAGGTCAGCGGCGAATACGCGATGCACATGGCCGCGATACAGAACGGCTGGTTGAACGAAGGGGTGATTCTCGAATCCCTGACCGCTTTCAAACGCGCGGGCGCTGATGGCATTCTGACTTACTTTGCCGTGCGCGCCGCCCAATTGCTTCGAGAGCAGAAATAGCCTCCCAGGAACTTGCGATGAATACCGAAGGACTCACAGAAGTTGCCGTAAAAGACGCTCAGCCCGTGGTCGAGCAGGTCGCCGAAACGCCGCCAGAGCTGGAGCCGGCTCCACCGGTCGTGCCTGAGGTGCCTCCAGCGCCAGCGATTGCGATCCCCAACCTAGATGACAGCAGCCTGTACATCCACCGCGAGCTGTCGCAACTGCAATTCAACATCCGCGTGCTGGAGCAGGCGCTGGACGAGTCCTATCCGCTGCTGGAGCGGCTGAAATTCCTGCTGATTTTCTCCAGCAACCTGGACGAGTTCTTCGAAATTCGCGTCGCCGGCCTGAAAAAGCAGATCACCTTCGCCCGCGAGCAGGCCGGTGCCGACGGCCTGCAACCGCACCAGGCCCTGGCGCGCATCAGCGAGCTGGTCCACGGCCATGTGGATCGCCAATACGCGATTCTCAACGACATCCTGTTGCCTGAGCTGGAAAAGCACCAGGTGCGCTTCATCCGTCGCCGCTATTGGACCACCAAGCTCAAGACCTGGGTGCGCCGCTATTTCCGCGACGAGATCGCGCCGATCATCACCCCGATCGGCCTCGACCCGACGCACCCGTTCCCGCTGCTGGTGAACAAGAGCCTGAACTTCATCGTCGAGCTGGAAGGCATCGACGCCTTTGGCCGCGATTCCGGCCTGGCGATCATTCCAGCGCCACGCCTGTTGCCGCGGATCATCCGTGTGCCCGAAGACGTCGGCGGCCCGGGCGACAACTATGTGTTCCTGTCGTCGATGATCCACGCCCACGCCGATGACCTGTTCCAGGGCATGAAAGTGAAGGGCTGCTACCAGTTCCGCCTGACCCGAAACGCCGACCTGTCGGTGGACACCGAGGACGTCGAAGACCTGGCGCGCGCCCTGCGCGGCGAGTTGTTCTCCCGTCGCTATGGCGATGCGGTACGCCTGGAAGTGGCCGATACGTGCCCGAAACACCTGTCCGACTACCTGCTCAAGCAATTCAACCTGCATGAGACCGAGTTGTACCAGGTCAATGGCCCGGTGAACTTGACACGTCTGTTCAGCATTACCGGCCTGGACAGCCATCCGGAGCTGCAATACACGCCGTTCACCCCGCAGATCCCGAAACTGCTGCAGAACAGCGAGAACATTTTCAGCGTGGTCAGCAAGCAGGACATCTTGCTGCTGCACCCCTTCGAGTCGTTCACGCCTGTGGTCGACTTGCTGCGCCAGGCTGCCAAGGACCCCCATGTGTTGGCGGTGCGCCAGACCCTGTACCGCAGCGGCGCCAACTCGGAAATCGTCGATGCACTGGTGGACGCGGCGCGAAACGGCAAGGAAGTCACGGCGGTGATCGAGCTGCGCGCACGCTTCGATGAGGAATCCAACCTGCAATTGGCCAGCCGCCTGCAAGCGGCCGGCGCAGTGGTGATCTACGGCGTGGTCGGATTCAAGACCCACGCCAAGATGATGCTGATCCTGCGCCGTGAGGCCGGCGAGATCGTGCGGTACGCCCACTTGGGCACCGGCAACTATCACGCCGCCAACGCCCGTCTCTACACCGACTACAGCCTGCTCACTTCCGACGACGCCCTGTGTGAAGACGTCGGCAAGTTGTTCAGCCAGTTGATCGGCATGGGCAAGACGTTGCGCATGAAGAAGCTGTTGCATGCGCCGTTCACCCTGAAAAAGGGCATGCTCGACATGATCACCCGGGAGACGCAATTCGCCCTGGACGGCAAGCCTGCGCACATCATCGCCAAGTTCAACTCACTGACCGATCCGAAGATCATCCGTGCGTTGTACAAGGCCAGCCAGTCGGGCGTGCGTATCGACCTGGTGGTGCGCGGCATGTGCTGCCTGCGACCGGGCATCCCCGGGGTCTCCCACAACATCCACGTCCGCTCGATCATCGGGCGCTTCCTGGAGCACACGCGGGTGTTCTACTTCCTCAACGGTGGCGAGGAGCAGATGTTCCTGTCCAGCGCCGACTGGATGGAGCGCAACCTCGACAAGCGCGTCGAGACCTGCTTCCCGGTGGAAGGCAAGAAGCTGATTTTGCGAGTCAAGAAGGAGCTGGAGAGCTACCTCACCGACAACACCCACAGCTGGAGCTTGCAGTCGGATGGCCGCTATATCCGCAACACCCCGACCGGCAACCAGAACCCGCGCAGCGCCCAGGCGACCTTGCTGGAGCGCTTGAGCAACCCGGTGTTGGCGGTGCGATAAAAGCTCGACGGTTGGGGGGCAGGCTTCGCTTTTGTGGCGAGGCAGCTTGCTGTGGCGAGGGGATTTATCCCCGCTGGGCTGCGCAGCAGCCCTTGGAAGATTGAACCCAATGAAGCTGATGCACCGCGGTGCCAGGCTTTGGGGCTGCTGCGCAGCCCAACGGGGATAAATCCCCTCGCCACAAGATATTGTTTGGTCCGGGGACATGGTTAACACCTGTTCGGGGACATAGTGGACACTTTTTAATACGACACATTGATCATCTGGAGATGTCGTGTGTCCTGGAAAGAGGTGTCTGCCTTGCAGCTTCGTACTGAGTTCGTCTCCTTAGCCCGCCAAGATGGGGCGAACATAAAAGAACTTTGTCGCCGTTACAGCATTAGCCGAACGACTGGCTACAAGTGGCTCAAACGTTTCGAGGAAAAAGGCGCTGCCGGCTTGATTGACCAGTCCCGACGGCCGCTGTCCTCACCTGGAAAAACTACTGCCACTCCTGAAAAACAGATTCTGGAGTTGAACCTGGAACACACTGCCTGGGGGGCCCGGAAGATCAAGCGGTACTTTGAAGAAAAAGGCCATGTCATGCTCGGCGCCCAGCACCGTGCACGCCATCCTCAAGCGCAACGATCGAATTGATCCCGCTGCATCTCTGATTAAACCTTTCATTCGGTTCGAGCATCCTCAACCAAACGATCTCTGGCAAATGGACTTCAAAGGCCATGTCGGCATGCGTGCAGGGCGTTGTCATCCATTGACCTTGCTGGATGATCATTCGCGTTTTTCGCTGATAATTGCCGCCTGCGCAAACGAAAAAAGGGAAACGGTGCAAGGCCACTTGGTCAGTGCTTTTCGGCGTTACGGGCTGCCCCGTCGCATGACAATGGACAATGGGCCACCTTGGGGACACGAGGGAGATGCCTACACAGGCCTTGAGCTATGGCTGATGCGCCAAGGTATCGAGGTGTCGCACTCGCGGCCTTATCACCCCCAAACCCAGGGTAAGCTCGAACGTTTTCATCGAAGCCTAAAGGCGGAACTACTCACCGACAGAACACTGATTGACCTCGACGCAGCTCAGCAAACCTTTGACCACTGGCGGGAAGTCTATAACCACCAACGCCCTCACCAAGCGCTGAATCACAACGTTCCGGCCTCCCGGTACCGACAGAGCGAGCTGTGCTATCAAGAGGCGTTACCGGAACTGGAATACGGCGACGATGACGAAGTTCGGACCGTCCAGGCTAACGGAGAACTCAACTGGCGCGGCTGGGAGTTAAAGCTGGGCCGGGCCTTTACAGGTGAGCGTGTGGGCTTGCGCAGGACCTTGGAGGACGGCAAGCACGATGTCTATTGGGGTAGGCATCGTGTTGCACAAATTGACATGAACGTCCGATCCGTAATATCAGGTAAACGGCTTCGTTAACTGTCCACCATGTCTCCGAACATGTGTCCACCATGTCCCCGGACCAAACAGATATCTGTGTTGTCGCTGGACTCAGTGAATGTTCAGCAAAATCCCCACCCGAGTCAGCCATTCGGCTTCCTGGGCGAAGTCGGCCTGGGTCAGTTGGTTCTCTTCCAACCAACCGTCAGGAAACATCACATCCAACTGATCGCCGTCGGCACGCAGGGCCACTTGCGGCATTTCCTGGGTGCCACGGATGTGGTGGAACAGGATCGCAAAGCGCAGTAGCACGCACAGGCGAATCAGCTTGATGCCGTCGTCGCCGAACTCGGCGAATTTATCCTTGGGAATATTGCGTCGATGGCCGCGTACCAGTAGCGCGAGCATTTGCTGGTCTTCGCGGGAGAAGCCCGCCAGGTCCGAGTGCTCGATCAGGTAGGCGCCGTGCTTGTGATAATGATAGTGGGCAATGTCCAGGCCCACTTCATGGACCTTGGCCGCCCAGCCCAGCAGTTCACGCCAGACACCGTCGTTCAGGTCCCAATCGTCGGCCACCTGGTCGAAGGCATGCAGCGCCTTGCGCTCGACCCGTACGGCTTGTTCCTGGTCGACGTGATAACGCTCCATGAGCGAGCCCAGGGTGCGCTCGCGGACGTCTTCGTGATGATGACGACCCAGCAGGTCATACAGCACGCCTTCGCGCAGGGCGCCTTCGCAGTGATCCATGCGTTGCAGTTCGAGGGCGTCGAAAATCGCCTCGAGGATCGCCAGGCCCGCCGGGAAAATCGCCCGGCGATCAGGCTTGATGCCGTCGAAGTCGATCTTGTCCGATTCGCCGAGCTTGAACACCTTGCGCTTGAGCCAGGCCAGGCCTTCGGCGTTGACTTCACCGCTGCCGTGGCCGCCAGCCTTGAGTGCCAGGCCGATGGCGCGGATGGTTCCCGAGGAGCCGATGGCCTCATCCCAGGTCAGGCGATGCAGGGCATGTTCGATGCTCATGATTTCCAGGCGCGCCGCCGTGTACGCCTGGGCGTAGCGGGCCGGGGTGATCTTGCCGTCGCGGAAATAACGCTGGGTGTAGCTGACACAGCCCATTTGCAGGCTTTCGCGCAGCAGCGGTTCGAAGCGCTGGCCGATGATGAACTCGGTACTGCCGCCTCCGATGTCCGCCACCAGGCGCTTGCCGGGGGTGTCGGCCAGGGTGTGGGAAACACCGAGGTAGATCAGGCGCGCTTCTTCACGGCCGGAGATGACTTCCACCGGATGGCCGAGGATCTCTTCGGCGCGGTGAATGAACTCGCCACGGTTGCGCGCCTCGCGCAGGGCGTTGGTGCCGACGATCCGCACCGCCCCCAGGGGCATGCCGTTGATCAGTTGGGCAAAGCGCTTCAGGCAATCGAGCCCGCGTTGCATCGATTCTTCGCTGAGCTTGCGCTCTTCGTCGATGCCGGCGGCCAGTTGGACCTTCTCGCCGAGCCGCTCAAGAATGCGGATTTCCCCGTTCTGGGCCTTGGCGACGACCATGTGGAAGCTGTTGGAGCCCAGGTCAATGGCAGCGATCAGGGACAGATTCTTGGCTTGGGATGGCGGCATGGTCAAAAAGTCTCGGTCGATAACCTTGCCATCCTGCCACGATCGACCGCTTACGCCAACGCGCCTGAACCAAACCCTTGAGCCAGAGCAGGCTGCAACGCGCCTTCGTGGCGAGGGGATTTAGCGAAACGTCGCACCGCCCCGCTGGGCTGCGAAGCGGCCCCCAAACCAGGCGACTCGGTGTGCCAGGAAGGTTGAGTTCACAGCTTTAGGGCTGCTGCGCAGCCCAGCGGGGATACATCCCCTCGCCACAGAGTGTGCCTTGGCAGTAAAAATCAGGCGGGCTCGACCGTCCCGATAAAATTCGCCAGTTCCGCCGTCTGCGGGTCGGCAAACAACACCTTGGGATCGCCCACCTCGTGCACCTTGCCCTGGTGCATGAACACCAGCTTGTCGCCGACCTCCCGGGCAAAGCGCATTTCATGGGTGACCATGATCAGCGTCATGCCTTCCTTGGCCAGTTGACGCACCACGCTGAGCACTTCGTTAACCAGTTCCGGGTCCAGCGCCGAGGTGATTTCATCGCACAGCAACACTTTCGGCGACATCGCCAGGGCGCGGGCAATTGCTACCCGTTGCTGCTGGCCACCGGACAAGCGGTCAGGGAAAGCATCGAATTTCTCGCCGAGCCCGACTCGTTCCAGCATCTGCCGCGCCAGTTCGGCCGCCTTGGCCTTGGGCACTTTTTGCACAACTTGCGGCGCCAGCATCACGTTCTCGCCGACTGTCAGGTGCGGGAACAGGTTGAACTGCTGGAATACCATTCCGACTTTCTGGCGCAGGCTACGCAGGTCGGCGCGGGCGGCATCGAGGTATTCGCCGTCGACTTCGATCACGCCATCGTTGATCGATTCCAGGCCGTTGAGGGTGCGCAGCAGGGTGGATTTGCCCGAGCCGCTGCGGCCGATGATCGCCACCACCTGGCCTTCCTCGACGCTCAGGTCGATACCTTTGAGCACGTGGTGATCGCCATAGTATTTATGCAGGGCGGTGATTCTAAGCAGAGGCATGCAGTCTCCTTTCCAGGTAGCGCGCACTGAGGGACAGGGGGTAGCAGAGCAGGAAGTAGCCGAGGGCGACCAGGCCATACACCATGAAGGGTTCGAAGGTAGCGTTGGCGAGCATGCCGCCGGTCTTGGTCAGTTCGGTAAAGCCGATGATCGACGTCACGGCCGTGCCCTTGACCACTTGCACGGAAAACCCCACCGTCGGCGCCACGGCAATGCGCAGGGCCTGGGGCAGGATCACGTAGCGCAATTGCTCCAATGGGTTGAGGGCCAAGCTCGCGGAGGCTTCCCACTGGCCATGGGCAATCGAATCGACGCAACCGCGCCAGATCTCCGCCAGATAGGCGCTGGTAAACAGCGTCAGGGCAATCGCCGCGGCCATCCAGGGAGAAATCTCCACCCCGGCCAGCGCTACGCCGAAGAACACCAGGAACAGCTGCATCAACAGTGGGGTGCCTTGGAACAGCTCGATATAGGTGCGGGCGATGTTGCGGGGCAGGGCGCTTTTTGAAATGCGCAGGACCATCACCAGCAGGCCGATCACGCCGCCACCGATAAACGCCACCAGCGACAGCGCCAGGGTCCATTGCAAGCCGGTGAGCAGGTTGCGCACCACGTCCCAGAAGGTGAAATCGCTCATTGGCTGCTCCTGGCGATATAGCGACGCCCGATCCAATTCAGGAACTGGCGGATCAACAGCGCCATGCACAGATAGATCAGCGTCGTCAGTGCGTAGGTTTCAAAGGCGCGGAAGTTGCGCGACTGGATGAAGTTGGCCGCAAAGCTCAGCTCTTCGGTGGCGATCTGCGAACAGACCGCCGAGCCGAGCATCACGATGATGATCTGGCTGCTCAGGGCCGGCCAGACCTTGCCCAGCGCTGGCAACAGCACCACGTGGCGGAACGCTTCGAAGCGGCTCATTGCCAACGCCGCTGCTGCTTCCAGTTGCCCTCGCGGGATCGCCTGGATGCCGGCGCGGATGATCTCGGTGGAATACGCACCCAGGTTGATCACCATCGCCAGCACCGCCGCCTGCCACTCGGAAATCTGCAAGCCCAGGGACGGCAGGCCGAAGAAGATGAAAAACAACTGCACCAGGAACGGCGTGTTGCGGATCAACTCCACGTACACGCCAAAGATCGCCGCGAACGGACGGATATTCCAGGCCCGGACCACGGCCCCGACGATGCCAACGCCGACCCCGAGCAACGCGCCAATGGCCGTCAGCTCGAGGGTGAACAGCGCACCGCGCAACAGCAGCTCGGTGTTTTGCACCACCGGCAGGAAATCGAACTGATAAGCCATGCTCAGCCTCTCAAGCGACGGTCAGAGATCGGCCGGCAGCGGCTGCTTGAGCCAGGTCTGCGAATTCTTTTCCAGGCTGCCATCGGTCTTGGCGGTGGCGAGGATCTGGTTGACCTTGTCGAGCAATGCCGGCTCGTTCTTGTTCACGCCGACGTAGACCGGCGAGTCCTTGAGTTTCACTTTCAACGCGGGGACGCGCTTGGGGTTGCGTTCGCTGATGGCGACCATCACCACGTTGCCGCTGGCGATCAGGTCCACCTGGCCGGCCAGGTAAGCGGCAATCGTCGAATTGTTGTCTTCGAAGCGCTTGATGGTGACGCCTTCGGGGGCGACCTTGGTTAGCTCGATGTCTTCGATGGCGCCACGGGTGACGCTGATGGTCTTGCCCTTGAGGTCGTCCAGGGTGTTGATGGCGGCATCAGGCGGACCGAACACCGCCAGGTAGAACGGCGCGTAGGCGCTGGAAAAATCGATGACCTTTTCGCGCTCGGGGTTCTTGCCCAGGCTGGAAATCACCAGGTCAACCTTGCCGGTGGTCAGGAAAGGGATGCGGTTGGTGCTGTTGACCGGTGTCAGTTCCAGCTTGACCTTGAGCTGGTCGGCCAGCAGCTTCGCCGTGTCGATGTCCAGGCCGCGCGGCTTCATGTCCGGACCGACCGAACCGAACGGCGGGAAATCCTGTGGCACAGCAACCTTGAGCGTGCCGCGCTTGACCACATCCTCCAGGCCATCGGCGTGGGCGGGCACCTGGCAAAGCATCAGGCTGGCAAACAGGGCAGTGAGCAGGACGCTGCAACGCTGGATCATGGTGAATCTCCGCAGTCGATGGTGTGGTTTCTGCGATCGGACAGAGCACAGGCCATGCCAAGGCGGGTTTTATCGGGTCAAAGCCACGGTTTTGCTGGTGGGATGCGGTCTTACTGGTCTGAACAGTTGGGCCGCGTTTCGCACCTTTATCGGGCGTTGGCATTTGCCACCGAACCCTGCTGGGGCACGACTTGCCGGGCACGGCGAATAGCATTACAACTAGTCGCTCACTGGCCCGGTTTGTCTGAAAAAATCATGAATTCCATCGCTCGTGCCGTTCCTGAAGTGGCATTGCAAGCCATCCGTAAACTGATCGCCGACGAGGGCTTCGGCCCGGGGGACGCGCTGCCCTCGCAGCGTGATCTGGCGGTTCAACTGGGTGTGAGCCGGGCGTCCCTGCGCGAGGCGCTTTCATCGTTGAGTGCCCTGGGGATGATCAGCGTGCAGCCGGGCCGGGGAGTATTCGTGCAATCGGCCGCGCAAGAACCGCGCAGCGACTCGACACCGGGTTGGCCCTTCGCGGCCCAGGCCTCGCCTGTGGATATCTTTCAATTACGCTATGCCCTCGAGGGTTTCGCGGCGGGATTGGCTGCCGTGACCTTGAGCGCCGATGAACTCGATGCGTTGGACGACAACGTCGAGGCCATGCGCCGGGAACTGAAGGCCGGGGACTTCGACGCGGCCGCCCAGCTGGATTTCGAGTTTCATCGACGCATCCTGCTGGCCAGCGGCAACCAGGCCATGCTGAGCATCCTCACCGCCAGCGCCGACATCTTCCTGGAAAGCCAGAAGCTACCGTTCATCAGGGCGGAGCGGGCGATGGAGACTTGGCAGGAACACCGCAAGATCCTTCGTGCATTGGCCCGCCGAGCCTCGGCCTCGGCGCAAAAAGCCATGCAGGAACATGTACGTAACGCTGCGCTGCGTACCGGTATTTCCTTTGTCACGCCCGCTGCCCCATGACCTCGGCGATATCCAAAGCCATCGTTCGTCATAGCGAGACTCAATCAACTGCGGCTTCCTGAACCTGGGAAGGGCAGCTATGATGGGCCACGTTTTTTTGCTGATTACCCCGGAGATTTCCATGAGCAGCGATCTGATCAAACACGTTAGCGACGCTAGCTTCGAAGCTGACGTACTCAAGGCCGAAGGCGCAGTGCTGGTCGACTATTGGGCTGAGTGGTGCGGTCCTTGCAAAATGATCGCTCCGGTCCTGGACGAAATTGCCGAGACCTACAAGGGCAAGCTGACCGTTGCCAAGCTGAACATCGACGAAAACCAGGAAACCCCGGCCAAGCACGGCGTGCGCGGTATCCCGACCCTGATGCTGTTCAAGAACGGCAACGTCGAGGCCACCAAGGTCGGCGCGCTGTCGAAGTCGCAACTGGCGGCATTCCTCGACGCCAACATCTAAGCGTCGAATGTCCTGCCAAAAGCCCCGCAAATCGCGGGGCTTTTTCGTTATTCGGGGCTAGACGCTCGCAAATCGAGGTGTTACATTCGGCCCCGCACTGGTTTCTCCATTGCCCCCTGCAAGCCGTCGCCGACGCTCTCCTTTCGAACAAGTACGCGATCCTGTCGCCTTCTCCGCGGCGCGGCCTCATTAAGCCAAAAGCTTAATTTCCCCCCTCCATAAATGATTACGTCATTCCTATATGAATCTGACTGAACTCAAGCAAAAGCCGATTACCGAACTGCTCGAATTGGCCGAACAGATGGGCATAGAAAATATGGCCCGTTCGCGCAAGCAGGACGTGATTTTCTCCCTGCTCAAGAAGCACGCGAAAAGCGGCGAGGAAATCTCCGGTGATGGCGTGCTGGAGATTCTCCAGGACGGCTTCGGCTTCCTTCGCTCCGCAGACGCTTCCTATCTCGCCGGCCCAGACGATATCTACGTCTCGCCGAGCCAGATCCGTCGCTTCAACTTGCGCACCGGTGACACCATCGTTGGCAAGATCCGCCCTCCGAAGGAAGGCGAGCGTTACTTCGCGCTGCTCAAGGTCGACACGATCAACTTCGACCGTCCGGAAAACGCGAAGAACAAGATTCTCTTCGAGAACCTGACCCCGCTGTTCCCGACCGTGCGCATGAAGATGGAAGCCGGCAACGGTTCCACCGAAGACCTCACCGGTCGTGTCATCGACCTGTGCGCACCCATCGGCAAAGGCCAGCGTGGCTTGATCGTGGCACCGCCGAAAGCGGGCAAGACGATCATGCTGCAGAACATCGCGGCCAACATCGCCCGTAACAATCCTGAAGTTCACCTGATCGTACTGCTGATCGACGAACGCCCGGAAGAAGTGACCGAGATGCAGCGCACCGTGCGCGGCGAAGTGGTCGCCTCGACGTTCGACGAGCCGCCGACCCGTCACGTGCAGGTTGCCGAAATGGTGATCGAGAAGGCCAAGCGCCTGGTCGAGCACAAGAAAGACGTGGTGATCCTGCTGGACTCCATCACCCGCCTGGCCCGTGCCTACAACACCGTGATCCCGAGCTCCGGCAAGGTGCTGACCGGTGGTGTCGATGCCCATGCCCTGGAGAAACCGAAGCGTTTCTTCGGCGCCGCACGGAACATCGAGGAGGGCGGTTCGCTGACTATCATTGCCACCGCGCTGGTCGAGACCGGCTCGAAGATGGACGAAGTGATCTACGAAGAGTTCAAGGGTACCGGCAACATGGAACTGCCCCTGGACCGTCGCATCGCCGAGAAGCGTGTATTCCCGGCCATCAACATCAACCGTTCCGGCACCCGTCGCGAAGAATTGCTGACCGCCGATGACGAGTTGCAGCGCATGTGGATCCTGCGCAAGCTGCTGCATCCAATGGATGAAGTCGCTGCCATCGAGTTCCTGGTCGACAAGCTGAAAACGACCAAGACCAACGATGAGTTCTTCCTGTCGATGAAGCGCAAGTAACACGAAGCTACGCATAAAAGGGCGCCCCACACAGGGCGCCCTTTTTTTCGGCTGAATGTATCAAAATGGACAACTTTCCAAGACCAGCAGTGTCCTTGCTGTTGACGTCTGTACTTCAAACGACAAGGAGCGTTATGCACACGTTTGGCAATCGCCGTGACATCGATGGCTTGAGGGCCCTGGCCGTTATTCCGGTGGTACTGTTTCACTTCGGCTTCAGCACGTTCAGTGGCGGCTTTGTCGGGGTCGATGTTTTCTTTGTCATCTCCGGATTCTTGATCACCGGTATCCTGTTTCGCGAGATCAGTGCGCAGCGCTTCAGTTTCGTCGACTTCTGGGCTCGACGTGCGCGCCGCATCCTCCCAGCCTTGAGCCTGGTGCTGTTGGTGACGTTAGCCTTGGGCTGGTTGTTGCTGACCGCCAAGGATTTTTCGGAGCTTGGCCGAACGGTTCGTTACCAGTCGCTGTTCATTTCGAACATCTTGTTCATGCGTGAGGACGGTTACTTCGAGCCAGCGTCGGATCTGAAACCGCTGCTTCATACCTGGTCCTTGGCCGTCGAAGAGCAGTACTACATTTTCTTCCCGTTGCTGATGGTGTTGTTGATGCGCCATGTTCGTCATTGGCGCTGGATGCTGTTTGCCGTATTGCTGATTTCCTTCGGGCTCAACGTCGCTTATATCGACCGCAAACCTGATGTCGCTTTCTTCTCGTTGCCGACACGCGCTTGGGAGCTGTTGTGCGGTGCGATGCTTGCGGTATTGCCAAAGCCGAGACACATCACGAAGCCGTGGGTCTGTCACTTGGCGGGCGTGGCCGGGTTGGCAGCGGTGCTGGCGGCGGTGTTCACTTTTGACAGGGCCACGACGTTTCCAGGTTGGGCTGCTTTACTGCCGGTCCTCGGCGCCACTGCGCTGATATGGTCTGGGGGGCAGGGTTCGAGCTGGGTCGCCCGACTGCTCGGTACCAGGGTGCTCGTCTGGATTGGCTTGATTTCCTATTCCCTTTACTTGTGGCATTGGCCGGTCTACGTCTACGCCAATGCCGTTTCCATCGACGGTATCGGGCATTTGGAAGCCGTGGGCTGGATCCTGTTGGCGTTGGGTCTTGCCTGGTTGAGCTGGCGCTTCGTAGAGCTTCCGTTTCGTGAAAAACGCGTGTTGCCCGGGCGCAAGCCGGTGTTGGTGGGCGGTTTGTTGGCCATGGTCGCCCTGGCGGTGACAGGTTCGGTGGTGCGTTCAGCGGATGGCTTTCCCCAGCGCCTTACCGGCAAGGCGTTGGCGTATGCGCAAGCGCGGGATTGGAAGGCTGGGCAGATGGAATGCATGCTCGTGACTTCTGACAAGAACCTGGACAAGGCCTGCCTGGTTGGCGAACGCAAAGAGGCGCTGGCGACCCAACTGTTTTGGGGCGATAGCCACGCCGCTGCGCTGTTGCCGGCGATTGAAGACAATGCCACGCGTGAGGGGCGCCCGGTTTGGCTTTACAGCATGAGCGCCTGTCCGCCAATCGTCAGCGATGACCTGCGCCAGCGCTGCAGGGACTTCAACGAAAAGACCATGGAACAGGTTCGTCACCTGCAGATCAAGGATGTGGTGCTGGCTTCCAATTGGAGTCTGTACGTATACGGCCGTGAGGACGGCGACAAGAAGGTATTGCTCAACGCCTCCGACAATACGGCCGAAGCCGAGGCGCGTATGGCTGCGGCGCTCAAGGCTCGGGTCGCGATGTTGAGGGCGGCGGGCGTACAGGTTTGGTTGTTCAAGGAAGTGCCGCTGCAGCGCAAGGGCGCTATCAGCAGATTGACGAGCCTGGCGCGGGCTGGGCGTTCAGCTGAAGGGTTGGGTCGCCCACTTGAGGAGCACTTGGCCCGTCAACATTTCCTCAGTGCCTTGTTTGACTCAATGAGTAGCGCCGATCCCGGTGTGCATGTCATTGACCCGACCCCGTTGATGTGTGCGGGGCAGGTCTGCAGCATTGAGGTCAACGGTTACTCGCAGTACAAGGACGAGGACCATCTGTCTGATCTCGGTAGTGCCCGGCTGAGCCCGCTGTTTGCCCCGGTGTTGCTGGGGGCAACCGGCAATTGATCGCCGCCGCGCACGCACGGGCTGCTGTTTGGGCGTTAGAGCAGGTAGGATGTACGCCTATTTTCGGGGTGGCATCTCAATGAAATTCAAGGATCTTCGGGATTTCGTGCAGCAGCTTGAACAGCGCGGCGAGTTGAAACGCATTCAGGTTCCTGTCTCTCCAGTGCTGGAGATGACGGAAATCTGCGACCGCACGCTTCGGGCCAAAGGCCCGGCGTTGCTGTTTGAAAACCCGACGGGTTATGACATTCCGGTGCTGGGCAACCTGTTTGGCACGCCGGAGCGCGTGGCCTTGGGCATGGGCGCGGAAGCCGTCAGCGAGCTGCGCGAAATCGGCAAGCTGCTGGCGTTCCTCAAGGAACCCGAGCCGCCGAAGGGCCTGAAGGACGCCTGGTCCAAACTGCCGATTTTCCGCAAGATCATTTCCATGGCGCCGAAGGTCGTCAAGGACGCGATCTGCCAGGAAGTGGTGATCGAGGACGACGATGTCGACCTGGCCATGCTGCCCGTGCAGACCTGCTGGCCAGGCGACGTAGGGCCGCTGATTACCTGGGGCCTGACCGTCACCAAAGGCCCGAACAAAGACCGCCAGAACCTGGGCATCTATCGCCAGCAGGTGATCGGCCGTAACAAGGTCATCATGCGCTGGCTGAGCCATCGGGGCGGCGCGCTGGATTACCGTGAGTGGTGTGAAAAACACCCTGGCCAGCCATTCCCGGTGTCCGTCGCCCTGGGCGCGGACCCCGCCACGATCCTCGGCGCGGTCACGCCGGTGCCCGATAGCCTTTCCGAATATGCGTTTGCCGGCCTGCTGCGCGGCAACCGTACCGAATTGGTGAAATGCCGCGGCAATGACCTGCAAGTGCCGGCCACTGCCGAGATCATCCTTGAAGGCGTGATCCACCCCGGCGAAATGGCCGATGAAGGGCCGTACGGCGACCACACCGGTTACTACAACGAGGTGGACAGCTTCCCGGTGTTCACCGTCGAGCGCATCACCCATCGCATCAAGCCGATCTACCACAGCACCTACACCGGTCGTCCGCCTGACGAGCCGGCGATTCTCGGTGTCGCGCTGAACGAAGTGTTCGTGCCGATCCTGCAAAAGCAATTCCCGGAAATCACCGATTTCTACCTGCCGCCCGAAGGTTGCTCGTACCGCATGGCCGTGGTGACCATGAAGAAGTCGTATCCGGGGCACGCCAAGCGGGTCATGTTGGGCGTCTGGTCGTTTTTACGACAATTCATGTACACCAAGTTCGTTATTGTCACTGACGACGATATCAACGCACGGGACTGGAATGACGTGATCTGGGCCATCACCACGCGCATGGACCCCAAGCGCGACACGGTGATGATCGAGAACACGCCGATCGACTACCTCGACTTCGCCTCGCCGGTGTCTGGCCTGGGGTCGAAGATGGGCCTCGATGCCACGCATAAATGGCCCGGTGAAACCACACGCGAATGGGGCCGGGTTATCGTCAAGGATGAAGCCGTTACCCAACGGATCGATGCCATCTGGAATCAGTTAGGAATAGATTGATGCGTGTAACCTTGCAGCCTTCCGGTGCGGTGCTGGAGATAGAGTCGGCCGAGCGGATACTCGATGGCGCGCGGCGCCTGGGCTACGAATGCCCACAGAGCTGCCGCAACGGCAACTGTCACGTTTGTGGCGCGTTGTTGGTGGAAGGTCGCGTGGAGCAGGCCGGTGAAGTGCGTGACCACGGTGAGGTCTTTACCTGCATCGCCGAACCTCTGGAGGACTGCGTGCTGCTGTGGGATGGCGTGCTGTCGCCGGGTGAGCTGCCGGTGCGCACTCTCGCATGCCAGGTGATCGAGTGCGCCGATGTTGGTGGCGATGTCTGGCGGGTGCGCTTGCGTGCGCCGGCGGGTAAGCCTCCGCGCTATCACGCCGGGCAATACTTGATGATCGAGCGGGAGAACGGTGAGAAGTCGGCGTTCTCCCTGGCCTCGGCGCCGCACTCGGGGCGCGACCTGCAATTGCATGTGCTGGTGCGCGAAAACAGTGCGCAAACGCTTTTGGAGCAACTGCAGCGCAACCCCAATGTGCGTATCGAGATGCCATTCGGCGACACCCATTTGTCCGAACTCCCGGATGGCCCGCTGGTTTTGATTGCCGCCGGCACCGGAATGGCGCAGATGCACAGCCTGATCGAGCACTGCCGCGCCCAAGGCTTCAAGCACCCGGTGCATCTGTATTGGGGTGTGCGGCGGCCGGAAGATTTCTATGAAATCGAACACTGGGACGAGTGGAAGAAGCTGCCAAACCTGTATCTGCACAAAGTCGTCAGCGATCTTTGTGGTTGGGAGGGGCGCTGCGGCATGCTCCACGAGGCAGTGTGCGAGGACATCAGCGATCTCTCCGGTGTCTACGTCTACGCCAGCGGCTCGCCGGCCATGATCTACGCCACGCTCGATGCGCTGGTGGAAGCCGGCATGGACGCTCATCAGATGCGCGCCGATGTGTTCGCGTATGCGCCGCGGGCTTGAGCTGTACTTATCAGCCCAGGCTCAGTTGAGCTTTTTGTGGCGAGGGGATTTATCCCCGTTGGGCTGCGCAGCAGCCCTAATGCAGTGAACTCAATCTTCCTGGCCCACTCAGTGCCTTGTTTGGGGCTGCTGCTCAGCCCAGCGGGGATAAATCCCCTCGCCACCAAAGCGGATGCCACGTTACCCATCGATATAACTTCCCATATTGCGTTTCGGTATTTAGCTGGCGGGCCAGATACCGATAACGTATATGCGGACGTAATGGCATTTAACTTGCCTTGATCCTCACAAACGTCAACGCCATGACGCTCTATTTTCCGCGAGGAGCCATCCGCTACCGGCCATGACCGCTATCGAATCCGCCATAACCTGCGCCCTGTACCCGCCCCGGCTCGAGCTGGGTGCCCAATTGACCCGTGAACAATTGCTCGCCTCGATGCGATCGACCATGAGCCTTCACCAGGGCGGCCCGGTCTGGCTGTTCGCCTACGGTTCGTTGATCTGGCGTCCGGAATGCACGGCGGTGGAGCGGATGCGTGGCCGGGTCCATGGTTATCATCGCGGCTTGTATCTATGGTCCCACGAACACCGGGGCACCCCGGAATTGCCAGGGTTGGTGTTTGGGTTGGATCGCGGCGGGTCCTGCAGCGGATTCGCCTACCGGTTGCCGGAGGAGAACCTCGAGGATTCGCTGTTCGCGTTGTGGCAGCGCGAGATGCCGGTCCCGTCCTATCGTCCGCACTGGCTGACGTGCCGTCTCGAGGATGGCAATCGGGTACAAGCCTTGGGCTTCGTGCTGGAGCGACACCTGCCCAGCTATGCCGGCAACCTGCCGGACCATGTGCTGAGCCAGGTGTTTGAAAGCGCTTGCGGGCGTTATGGCACGACTCGCGATTATGTCGAGCAGACCATCCACGCCCTGCGCAGCCACGCCATGCCAGACCGGAACCTGGAGGCGCGGCTCAAGCGCTGTCGATCAGCGCTGGATCAGGCGACCGCTTCGCGGCTCTGACTGGCGATCTGCTTGTGCCACAGGGTTGGCGCGAGGAACGCCATCGCCAGCAGGCAGGCGCCGATCAGCAGCACAAAGCCGCCGTTCCAACCAAAGTGGTCCACGGTGTAGCCCATGGCCGCACTGGCCGCGACTGAACCACCCAAATACCCGAACAGGCCGGTGAAGCCCGCAGCGGTACCCGCGGCTTTTTTCGGCGCCAGTTCCAATGCCTGCAAACCGATCAGCATCACCGGGCCGTAGATCAGGAAGCCGATGGAAACCAGGGCGATCATGTCGACGGTCGGGTTGCCGGCCGGGTTCAGCCAGTACACCAGGGTTGCCACGGTCACCAGGGCCATGAACACCATGCCGGTCAAGCCACGGTTGCCGCGGAAGATCTTGTCGGACATCCAGCCACACAACAGCGTGCCCGGGATGCCGGCCCACTCATAGAAGAAGTAGGCCCAGGAGCTTTTGTCCACGGTGAAGCCCTTGGCTTCCTTGAGGTAGGTCGGCGCCCAGTCCAGCACGCCGTAGCGCAGCAGGTAGACGAAGACGTTGGCCATGGCGATGTACCAGAGCATCTTGTTGCGCAGCACGTACTTGACGAAGATTTCCTTGGCGCTGAATTCGTTCTCGTGACTGGCGTCGTAACCTTCCGGGTAGTCGTTCTTGTATTTCTCGATCGGTGGCAGGCCAACCGATTGTGGGGTATCGCGCATGGTTGCGAAGGCAAACACCGCAACGGCGAGCGCTACGGTAGCGGGTACATAGAAAGCCGCGTGCCAGTCGTTGAACCAGGCCATGCCCAGCAGGAACAGCGGGCCGATCAGGCCGCCGCCCACGTTGTGCGCCACGTTCCACACCGAAACCACGCCACCGCGTTCCTTCTGCGACCACCAGTGCACCATGGTCCGCCCGCTTGGCGGCCAGCCCATGCCTTGGGCCCAGCCGTTGATGAACAGCAGGATGAACATGATCGTCACGCTGGAGGTCGCCCAGGGTGCGAAACCGAAAATGAACATCACCCCGGCTGATACCAGCAAGCCGAACGGCAGGAAGTAGCGCGGGTTGGAGCGGTCGGACACCAGGCCCATCAAGAACTTCGACAAGCCATAGGCGATGGCGATGGCCGACATGGCCAAGCCAAGCTGGCCACGGGTGTAGCCCTCGTCGATGAGATACGGCATCGCCAGGGAGAAGTTCTTGCGCAGCAGGTAATAACCGGCATAGCCGATGAAAATCCCGGCGAAGATCTGCCAGCGCAGGCGTCGGTAAGTGCTGTCTATTTTTTCTTCAGGCAGGGCGGCCTGATGTGCGGCAGGTCGAAAGAAAGCAAACATTCAAGAGCTCCAGGTTTTTATTGTGGTGGCGGATGCGAATGTTACAGTTTCGTTACCGAAAATAGCATCGCTCGTTGTCGCATAAAAAGCGGAAATTTCGATAGGCCATGTTCTTAAGTGAACATGTCGCGTGCGCATAAACTGACGGCGCTGTAGGAATCGTCGCAGTGGCATCTCCCGGCAGCTTTACATGACAAGAAACAGGGAAACGTCCTTCAATCGAATGGGAAGCGTCGCCATTCAATCCACGAGACACCGCCCTTACCCTTTACGTTTGTCGGTTCAGGCATTCAAACAAGGGGTCGGGTATGAGGTGGTGCGCTGTGACGTTGTGGCTGTGTCTGGCTGGCGCGAGTTGGGCGGGGGAAAGGGTGCTGGTGCCGGAGAACAATCCCAAGCCGGAGTATCCGACAGCTCTGAACCGGGCCGGGATCATGGGCGCGGTCAAGGCCAGTTTCACCGTACACACCGATGGTCGTGTGGATGAGATCACGATCCTGCACAGCGACCATCCGGAGTTTACCGAAGCGGTTCGAGGGGCGCTGGTTGAATGGCGTTTCCAGCCTTGGACGGCGGATGACGAACATTCCGCCCAAGTACGCGTCGTGGCGCCGTTCGAGTTTCGCCTGGATGACACGCCGATCGATGCCAATAAATGGATCAAGACCTGGCGATGCTCGGACATCAACGCCTATGCCAGCGACCGATTGCAGGTGCGGGACCTGCTCCCGTTCCATTACACGCGCAGCTACCTGTCCAATGTCTTCTTCGTCAGGCAGCTACCGGAAGCCGAGCGCCTGGCGCTGATCGCCCGGTTCAACCGGCTGCTGCCCTCGATCGTACAGCGCTGCGGAAGGTTTCCCGCGACGCGGTATATGAGGATGTTGCCGAAGGAGATTCGGGAGTTGCTTTAGAAATGGGCGGTAAATATCTACCGCCAAATCGGTTTGAATTTGTGGTTGGCAGGAATTACGGCGCGGTCATTGGAAAGAAAAAGGCCAGAACCCTCTATCAATGGCTCTGGCCTTTTTTAATCGGTACGGGTTCAGCGAACTTGCACAACTACCTTGCCCACAGCCTTGCGCTGCCCCAGGTCGTTGATCGCCTGCGCCGCGTTGTCCAGCGGATAAACCTGGGACACCAGCGGCTTGAGCTTGCCTTCGGCGAACCAGCCGAACAGTTGCTGGAAGTTGGCCGCGTTGTCCTGGGGCTGGCGCTGGGCGAAGGATCCCCAGAACACGCCGACCACCGAGGCGCCCTTGAGCAAGGCCAGGTTTACTGGCAGTTCGGGGATGCGGCCGCTGGCGAAACCGACCACCAGCAGACGGCCGTTCCAGGCGATAGCGCGCACGGCCTGGTCGAACAGGTCGCCGCCCACCGGGTCGTAGATCACGTCGGCGCCCCGGCCGTCGGTGAGGCGCTTGATTTCGTCCTTGAGGCTGGTTTCGGTGTAGTTGATCAGCTCGTCGGCGCCGGCGGTCTTGGCCACGGCAAGTTTTTCCGCGCTGCTGGCGGCGGCGATCACGCGAGCGCCCATGGCTTTGCCGATTTCCACTGCCGCCAGACCGACGCCGCCGGAAGCGCCAAGCACCAACAAGGTTTCACCGGGCTGGAGGTTGGCCCGCTGCTTGAGGGCGTGCATCGACGTGCCATAGGTCATGCTGAAAGCGGCAGCCGTGTTGAAATCCATGGACGAAGGAATCGGCAATACGTTGTAGGCCACAACCGCCACCTGTTCGGCGAAGCTGCCCCAGCCGGTCAGTGCCATGACCCGGTCACCTGTTTTCAGGTGGCTGACCTTTTCGCCTACTTCACGGACCACGCCCGCCGCTTCGCCACCCGGGGAAAACGGAAAGGGCGGCTTGAACTGGTATTTGCCCTCGATGATCAGCGTGTCAGGAAAATTCACCCCGGCGGCGTGCACATCCAGCAGCACTTCGTTCTTTTTCACGACGGGGCTGGCGACGTCTTCCAGCACCAGCGATTCGGCGGGACCGAATTCTTTGCACAGCACGGCTTTCATCAGGGCTATTCCTTTGGGAGTGATGGCCGATAAGTGTAGGTGTGAGAGTCAATGGGTCAACGAGCATGTCCCGCCCTGATAGCTGGCCATAAGCTTGTGCTTGGACGGCGGGTCGGTATGCTGGGCCGCAAACCGGATGAGGAGTCGAATGTGAAAGCGTGGATCATGTTGATGCTGGCCCTGTCGCTGCCAGCGGCAGTGATGGCCGAAGAGGGCAAGGAAGCCAAGGAAGGCGAGGCGCCGAAAGTCAGTTATATCACCCTGAGCCCTCCCTTCGTGGGGAATTATGGGCTGGACGGTACAGCCAAACTGAAGGTCTACAAGGCCGACGTCGCCCTGCGCGTAACCGGTGACGCCGCCGCTGCAGCGGTGAAGGCTAACGAGCCGTTGATTCGCAACCAGTTGGTGGCGCTGTTCGCCCAGCAGACGACCGAGACGATGAACAACCTCGAGGCCAAGGAGAAGCTGCGTCAGGAAGCGTTGAAGCAGACCCAGCAGGTGATGAATGACGAGACCGGCAAGCCGATGGTTGAGGATTTGTTGTTCAATAACCTGATCATTCAATAAGCCGCCTCGATCGCAGCCTTGGGCCGTGCCCGGATCTCCTGGCGCTGGCCAAGGCTGCTTTTTTTCGTCAAGACGCCAGGCTTTTCCGAAACCGGGCCAGGGCGATTGCAAAGAACAAAAGCCCGATGATCGCCAGCGCCAGCAGGTCCGGCCAAATCACGCCAGGGCCGGCATCTCGGAACAGGATCGCCGCGCTGAGGCTGACGAAATGCGTCGACGGCGAGCCCTGCATCACCCATTGCAACCACTGCGGCATGCTGTCCAGCGGCGTACTGCCGCCTGACAACAGCAGCATTGGGATGATGACCGGGATCGCCAGCAAGCCGAATTGCGGCGTCGAACGGGCCAGGGTGGCGAGGAAGATGCCCAGCGATGTGCTGGCGAACAGATAGAGTGCGGTCACCAGCAGGAAGAGCACCATGGAGCCAGCAAGCGGTACTCCCAGTGCGAATTTGACGATGATTTCCAGCGATGCCCAGGTGCACAGCACCACCACCAGCAGGTTGCTCCAGATTTTCGCCAGCATGATTTCCAATGCCGTCAGCGGCAGCACCAGCAAATGGTCGAGAGTGCCATGCTCACGTTCGCGTAGCAGCGCGGTCCCGGTGAGAATGATGGCCAGGATGGTGATGTTGTTGACGATCTGGATCACCGCCAGGAACCAGCCACCTTCAAGGTTGGTATTGAACAGCGAGCGGGTGGTCAGCCTCACGGGCGTTCGCTCGCTCGTTTCTGCCTGACCGGCGTAGGCCGCCAATTCCTGCTGGAAAATCCGCCCGATGTAGCCGGCACCCATGAACGCCTGGCTCATGGCCGTGGCGTCGACGTTGAGTTGCAGGGTTGGTTCGCGTCCTGCGAGCAGGTCGGCCTGGAAGTTGGCGGGCACGTTGATGACGAAGGTGAAGCGGCCACTGTCCATGACCTTGTCCAGGTCGGCATAGGGCAAGGCCACCGGGCTCTGGAATTCCGGAGGCTGCAGGACCTGGGCCAGTTCACGCGAGAGTTGGCTCTGGTCTTCGTCCACTATGGCGACACTGGCATGGTGGACGCCGACCACTGAACCGGCGGCCGGCATGTAGATCGCCACCGTGAAGGCGTAGCCCAGGAACAGCAGCAGGACGGAGTCATAGCGCAGGCTGGTCAGTTCCTTTAGCCCGAGACGCCAGATATGTGAAAGCGTGTGCATCAGGCCTCCTGCTTTTTCAGCATGATCAGGCTGAGTCCGGTGAAACCGAGGAAAAAACCGCATAACGCCAGGCATTGTGGCCAGAGCTGGCGCAGGTCCAGGGCCTTGGTGAAGGTACCGACGGCGATATCCAGGAAGTACCCGGCGGGAAACAACTGGCCCATCACCGAGGCTGCACCTTCCAGGGACGAGCGCGGCACGATCAGTCCGGAAAACTGAATGGTCGGCAGGCTGGTGATAATCATGGTGCCGAGGATCGCCGCGATCTGGGTGCGTGTGAATGCCGAGATCAGCAGCCCCATGCTGGTGGTCGCCAGTACATAGAGCAGGCCGCCCAACGCCAGCGTCACGCCGCTGCCCTTGAATGGCACGCCGAACAGCCAGCGGTTCATGGCAGTCAGCAGGGCCAGGTTAATCAGGCTGACGACCAGGTAGGGAACCTGTTTACCTAGCAGGAATTCCAGTCGGGTCAGCGGCGTGGCATAGAAATTGGTGATCGAACCCAGTTCCTTCTCCCGCACGATACCCAGCGCAGTCAACATGGCAGGAATGAATGCCAGGATCAGCGCCATGACCCCGGGGCCGATAGCGTTGACGCTGACCACGTCCTGGTTATAACGAAAGCGCGTCTCCAGCGTCGCGCCGGGTTGCCGGGCCAGCGCGCGACTGCTCGATTCAGCCAATTGCTCAAGGTTAGCCGCGTGGACGGCCTGGACATAGTTGCGACTGGTCTCGGCCCGAAACGGTATGCCGCCATCCAGCCAGGCGCCCACGGTTGGCTGACGGCCAGCGTAAAGGTCACGGCCGAAACCGGGTGGTATTTCCAGGGCGAGCTTGATCTCGGAGCGCTGCAAGCGTCGGTGCAGCTCCTTTGCGTCACGGATGATTGGCTGCTCCTCGAAGTAGCGTGAGCTGCGGAACGCTTCCAGGTACGTGCGACTTTGCGGGCTCTGGTCTTGGTCATACACAGCGAAGGCCAGTTTTTCTACATCGAGGGAAATACCGAAGCCGAAGACCACCATCATGAACAGGGCCCCCAGCAGGGCGAAGGCCATCCGTACTTTGTCGCGCAGCAGCTCCTTACCTTCACGGCTGGCGACAGCCCATAGGCGACCTAGGCTCAAGCCGCGCTGGTCCCGGGGTGTGTCGGCGCTGTCGAGGGCCACTGGGGCGGGGTCCTGCTGCGTCTCGCCCTGGGCTCTTTCCAGGCAAGTGACAAACGCGGCTTCCAGCGTCGGGCCGTTGAATTGCGCCTGTAAAGCCGTCGGCGTATCACAGGCCAATACTTTGCCGCACGTGCATCAATGAAATGCGGTCACAGCGCTGGGCCTCGTTCATGAAGTGCGTGGAAAGGAAAATCGTCACGCCCTGCTCGCGAGACAGCTCGACCAATAGCCGCCAGAAATCATCCCGCGCCGCCGGATCGACACCTGAGGTCGGCTCATCGAGGATCAGGACTTCCGGGCGATGCAACACCGCCACCGCCAGGGACAAACGCTGGCGAAGGCCCAGTGGCAGCGCGCCGGAAGGTTGGTCCGCCAGCGCCCGGAGATTGAAGCGCTGGATCAACTCATCGATGCGCTGGCGACTGTCCGCCGTGGGCAGGTCGAACAGCTTCGCGTGCAGCGTCAGGTTCTGGCGCACGCTCAGTTCGCCGTACAGCGAAAAGCTCTGGGACATGAAACCCACTCGCTTGCGGGTGGCCAGGTCCTTGGCGTCGACCGGGTTGCCCAGCAGCTTGGCACTGCCTTCGCTGGCGGGGATCAGCCCGGTCAGCACCTTCATGGTGGTGGTCTTGCCGCAACCGTTGGAGCCCAGGAACCCAAAGATTTCACCGCGGCCAATCGCGAAGCTGACGTTATCGACGGCAGTAAAATCGCCGAAGCGCAAGGTGAGGTCGTGGGCTTGGATGGCAATGTCGGTGGTGTTGGCGTTCCTCGCAGGGATCAGCAACGGTTCGGTGTCGCGACCACGGTTGCCCTGGAAGTGGGTGAAAGCCGAGTCGAGCTTGCCATCCGGGGTGATCTTTGCCAGCTCTGCGCTCAAGCCCTTGGCGATCAAGCGACCGTTGTCGAGCATCAGGCAATGTTCGAATTGTTCGGCCTCTTCCATGTACGCCGTGGCGACCAGCAGGGTCAGTTGCGGCCGTTGTCGGCGCACGCCTTCTATCAGTTCCCAGAAGCGCCGCCGGGACAGCGGGTCCACGCCGGTGGTGGGTTCGTCGAGAATCAGCAGGTCCGGTTCATGGATCAGCGCGCAACACAGGCCGAGCTTCTGTTTCATGCCGCCGGACAGTTTGCCCGCCGGACGGTCGGCAAAAAGTTGCAGGTCGGTGGCCAGTAGCAAGGTATTCATGCGTTGGTCGCATTCGGTCCGCGATAACCCGAACAGCGTGCCGAAAAACCGAATGTTCTCGCGTATCGACAGATCAGGGTAAAGGTTGCCTCCCAGCCCTTGAGGCATGAAGGCAATGCGTCGATAGAGCGTATTGCGATGGCGTCGATCATTGATCGATGCACCCAGCACGTCCAGTTTGCCGTGCTGAAGTTTTTTTACCCCGGCGATCAACCCCAGCAGGCTTGACTTGCCTGCGCCGTCCGGGCCGATCAGGCCGCAGCGAGTGCCGGCGGGCAGGCTAAAGGTGATATCGCTCAACGCCGCGTGCTGGCCGTAGCGATGCTCAATGCCCGAGGCGTGCAATGCTTCGCTGGGGGCGATGCTCATTGCAAGTTGGCCGGCCAATCAATGGGGGCGGTTCGCACATAGCCGGCGCCGGGCATGCCGGGTTTGGCCTGGGGCACTTCGCCGGGACGGGTCAGGCGCACTTTGACGCGGAATACCAGTTTCTGGCGTTCATCGCGGGTTTCGACTTCTTTCGGGGTGAACTGGGACTTGGCCGCGACGAAACTGACCTTCGCTCGGCAGCGGTCGCTCGGGCAGGGCGTCCAGCAGCAGTCGTGCCTCATCGCCCACTGCCAGTTTCCCGACCACCGACGCCGGCAGGTAGAGGTTCATGTATTGATCGTTCGGGTCGATCATCAACAACACTCGACCGCCGGCGCCCAGCACTTCACCGGGCTCGGCCAGGCGCAACTGGATCACGCCGTCGAGCGGTGCCCGCAACGTGCTGTCATCTATTTCGCTGGTGAGCTGGGCCACTTGGGCCAGGGTCGCGCCGATGGCCGCATTGGCGGCCGATTCCTGGGCCCGGGCGGCGTTGACCGCTGCATTGGCGGTGTCGACGCGGGCTTGCTGCTGATCGATGACCTGGCCGCTGGCGTAACCGCGCTTGAACAGTTCCTGGGTTCGCTTGAGTTCCTGATGGGCGAGCAATTGTTCGCTCTGGCGAAACTGTACATTGGCCTGGGTGGCGGCCAGATTTTGCCGGGCACGTAAGACTTCGGCCTCGGCCTGGTTGCGCTGGGCCTCCAGGGTCCGGGTGTCCATGCGTGCCAGCACTTGGCCCTTGATGACGCTATCGCCCTCATCGACATGGACTTCGGCCAGGCGCCCGGGCGTCTTGCTGGCGATCTGGACTTCGGTGGCCTCGAGGCGACCGTTGCCCAGGCTCAAACCGTCCGGCAGGCGATCATGGCGCGACTTCCAGTAGCCGAAACCGCCGGCAGCCAGCAACACAGCCATCAAGGCGAGGGCAAAAAAGCGAGAGGTACGATGGTTCGTCGACATGTCCGGCATCCTGCTGCTGTAGCGTCGAAGTCTGCAGCATCAATAACCGGCTCAGCTTGATGTCCATCAACTCATCGCTAGTCAGCGCAGCGCAAGCACCGCCGCCCACTGTTCGGCTGTCACCGGCATCACCGACAGCCGCGAGCCTTTCTGTACCAGCGGCATTTCCGCCAGGTCGGCCTGTTGCTTGAGATAGTCAAGCTTGAGTACGCGGGCGAATGTCTCGACATGGGCGACATCAATGGCCGTCCAGGGATTTTTTTCCGGGCTGGCCTTGGGGTCGAAATAGTGGCTGTCAGGCTCCAGGGCAGTAGGGTCTGGGTAGGCAGCCTGGATGATTTTGCCGATCCCGGCGATGCCTGGCTCGGGACAGCTGGAATGGTAGAAAAAGAACGTATCGCCCACCGCCATGGCCCGCAGGAAATTGCGCGCCTGATAGTTGCGAACGCCGTCCCAGCGCGCTTGGCCGAGCTTTTCCAAGCCCTGGATGGACAATTCGTCGGGCTCGGATTTCATCAGCCAATGGGCCATGATTTCTACTCCTGGGCGATGTGGAAAAAAATAGTTCAGCGATTTTATGACAAACCGACAGTCGGTTGACGCCAGAGTTTGCGTGTGGGTCCGGGTTGCCGCAAAATGCCGGCCTTCCAAGCTTGACGCTGCTGCACGGCCAATAAGAAAACCGCTGCTGTCATCGTGTGTGATATGCCTTGAGGGGGGCAATCGATGAAACGCAAACCGGATTTGTTGTGGATACTGGTCATTCTGTTTGGCCTGGGTGTCGTGACCACGGGTTACGCCCAAAGCCTTTGGGCCAACAAGACCGATGCGCCGGTGGAAATCACCCAGCCTGCACAATCGCTCAAGCGCTGAGCCCGCTTTCCAGGCGCCGCTGATCACCGCGGCGTCTATCCCGCGATATACCATCGCTTGTCGCTGACCGTTCCTTGCAGCGGCACGTCCCAGCTTGCCTGTGCCAATCGTTCGACTTTCTGGCATTCATGGGCCAGCCCCAACAGCGTCGGCTTGCGCCACTGTCTACGTCGTGCCAGGTACGCCAGGCTGCGGTCATAAAAGCCGCCGCCCATGCCCAGTCGACCTCCGGCGTCATCGAATCCCACCAACGGCAACAACACCAGGTCCAGGGCCCAGACCTTGCGCTGCCGGGCGATGTTCTGGCGCGGTTCCGGGATACGAAAGCGGTTGGGCTGCATTTTTTCGCCGGCGTGAATGCGCTGGAACACCATCTTGGTCTGCGGCCAGGGGCTCAGTACCGGCAAGTAGGTCGACTTGCCTCGACGCTGGGCCGCGCGCAGCAGCAGGCGCGGGTCGATCTCGCCGTCGTTGGGCAGGTAAAGCGCAATGTGCTTCGCGCGGCGAAACAGTGGATGCTGGGCCAGTTGCCTGTAGAGCCCGCGGGCCGCTTCCCGCTGCTGGGCCGGCGTCAGGGCACGACGGGCCTGGCGCAGCAGGCGTCGGAGTTGCGGGCGAGGCAGCAGCGCAGGTTCTGTCATATCGAGGCTTCACGAGGCGGTGTCATCACCACAGCGTAACCGCAAATGATCAGGCCAGAAATGGCGAAAGCAGAAACGACAATGCCAGTCATGATGACTGGCATTGTGTCGAGAATCAGGCTCCCCGGATGAACCGCTGTCGGCTTAGCCCTTGAACCCGAAAGTTCAAGGTGGAAGTTGCAGGAGGCGTTAAGGCTTTCCGTCAAGCGGACATGCACACCGGCCCCAACGTGCAACCCCCGTGGTTGTGCGTATCGGCTCAGGGACATCACCAACTGGCAAGCACCCCAGGGAGTGTCGCAAGTATACCCCAGGCAGCCTCGCGAATCAGCCCTTGCTGACGTCCGGATCAGTGGCCAGTACCAAATCCACCCGTTCCAGCAGGTCGCGCACCTGTTCGCGGGTCGAGCCGCTGACCTGTAGGTCGGGCGTATCCTGGCGGTGTAGCAGGTCGTGAGTGATGTTCAAGGCGGCCATCACGGCGATGCGGTCGGCGCCGATGACTTTGCCGCTGCTGCGGATCTCGCGCATCTTGCCGTCCAGGTAACGGGCGGCGCTCACCAGGTTGCTGCGCTCTTCCTGGGGGCAGATGATCGAATATTCTTTATCGAGGATCTGCACGGTGACGCTATTGCTTGAACTCATGAGTCTTGCTCCAGGGCCTTGAGGCGCGAAATCATCGATTCGACCTTACGCCGGGCGATTTCGTTTTTTTCAATGAGGTGCGCGCGTTCCTCGCGCCAGGTTTTTTCCTGAGCTAATAAGAGTCCGTTTTGGCTCTTAAGTTGCTCGACCCGTTCAATTAGCAGCTCGAGTCTGGCCATCAGCGCTTGCAGGTCGGTATCTTCCATTGTGTCCACTGAGGATTGTGTCTGATGGGGAATAAGGGTCGCACAGCCTTTAATGGTCTTGGCGAGTCTGTCGATGTAGGATACAAGGCCTCCATTCTAGACATAGCGCCGTCTGGCGCCTAGCTGCCCATGCCCATTCAGAATTCCCCGTATCAAGCATTCGCCACCCTGCTGAGCACCAGCGGTCATCCTGTCTCGCCTGCCGAACTGCATGGCTTGCTGCTCGGTCGCAGCTGTGCCGGCGCCGGTTTCGACGCCGATGGCTGGCTGGCCGACGCCGCCGAGATGCTCGAAGGCGAGCCTGCCGACAACGTGCGCAACGCGCTCATCGGCCTGCAGGAAATGGTCAAGGGTGAGTTGACCAGCGATGACATGACCGTCGTCCTGCTCCTGCCGACCGACGATGCGCCGTTGAGCGAACGCGCCGCCGCGCTGGGCCAGTGGTGCCAGGGCTTCCTCGCCGGTTTCGGCCTGACCCGCCGCGAATACACCCTGAGCGATGAAGCCAAGGAAGTGCTGCAAGATCTGGCGGCCATCTCTCAGGTCCAGGATGCCCTGGAAGAATCCGACGACGGCGAAAGCGACTATATGGAAGTGATGGAATATCTTCGGGTCGCGCCACTGCTACTGTTTACCGAGACCAAGAAAACCGCTGAGCCGGCTGCCAAGCCATCCTTGCACTGATCGCTTGAAAGGGAACACCGTCTGCCCATGATTCATATCCCGAAATCGGAATACAGTCGTCGCCGCAAGGCCTTGATGGCGCAGATGGAACCCAACAGCATCGCAATCCTGCCCGCCGCCGCCGTTGCTATCCGCAACCGCGACGTCGAGCATGTCTATCGCCAGGACAGCGATTTCCAGTACCTCAGCGGCTTTCCCGAGCCGCAGGCGGTCATTGTGCTGATGCCCGGCCGGGCCCATGGCGAGTACGTCCTCTTCTGCCGCGAACGCAACGCCGAGCGTGAGCTATGGGATGGACTGCGCGCCGGCCAGGAGGGCGCAATTCGAGACTACGGCGCCGACGACGCATTTCCCATCACCGATATCGACGACATCCTGCCGGGCCTGATCGAAGGTCGCGACCGGGTGTACTCGGCCATGGGCAGCAACCCTGAATTCGACCGGCACCTGATGGAGTGGATCAATGTGATCCGTTCCAAGGCCAACCTCGGCGCCCAGCCGCCGAACGAATTCGTTGCCCTGGATCATCTGCTTCACGACATGCGCCTGTATAAATCGGCAGCGGAAGTGAAAGTGATGCGCGAAGCGGCCCGGATTTCGACCCGGGCGCATATACGGGCGATGCAGGCGGCTCGGCCCGGGCTGTATGAGTTCAGCCTGGAAGCCGAGCTCGATTACGAATTCCGCAAGGGCGGCGCAAAAATGCCGGCCTACGGCTCCATCGTCGCGGCGGGGCGCAACAGCTGCATCCTGCACTACCAGCAGAACGACGCGCTGCTTAAGGACGGCGACCTGGTGTTGATCGATGCCGGTTGTGAGATCGATTGCTACGCCAGCGACATCACCCGTACCTGGCCGGTCAGCGGCAAGTTTTCGCCCGAGCAGAAGGCGATCTACGAAGTGGTGCTGGCCGCCCAGGAAGCGGCGTTCGCTGAAATCGCGCCGGATAAACACTGGAACCAGGCCCATGAAGCGACGGTCCGGGTCATCACCGAAGGGTTGGTGCGCCTGGGCTTGCTTGAGGGCGACGTGGATGAGCTGATTGCCAGCGAAGCCTACCGGGCGTTCTACATGCATCGCGCCGGCCATTGGCTGGGCATGGATGTGCATGATGTGGGCGAATACCGCGTCGGTGGCGAATGGCGGGTATTGGAAGCAGGCATGACGTTGACGGTGGAGCCGGGAATTTATATCTCGCCGGACAACCGCAACGTAGCGAAAAAATGGCGCGGCATTGGCGTGCGCATCGAGGATGACGTGGTAGTGACCAAGACCGGTTGTGAAATCCTGACCCGTGGCTTGCCCAGGACGGTCGCCGATATCGAGGCCCTGATGGCCGCTGCACGGACCCAGGCGGCATGAGCCGGGTCAATGTGGCAATCGTCGGCGGCGGCCTGGTCGGCGCGAGCCTTGCGCTGGCGTTGCAGGCCGGTGCAAAGGCGCGGGGCTGGAAGATCATGCTGATCGAGCCCTTTGCACCTGGCGACACCTGGCAGCCGAGCTATGACGCGCGGTCCTCGGCGCTTTCATTCGGCGCCCGGCAGATCTATCAACGCTTGGGCCTGTGGCAGGAGATTTCCCGCCGCGCCGAGCCGATCAAGCAGATCCACGTGTCCGATCGCGGGCGGTTTTCCACGGCGCGGCTGTCCGCGATGGAAGAGGGCGTGCCGGCCCTCGGCTATGTCGTGGAAAACGCTTGGCTCGGCCAGTGCCTGTGGCAGGGCTTGGATCCGGAGGTCGTCAGTTGGCGCTGTCCGGCGCAGGTCACTCGGATGGAGCCGCAAGTCGAGGGTTATCGCCTGACCCTCGACGACGAAACCGTCCTCGAGTGCGACCTGGCGGTGCTTGCCGACGGCGGTCGTTCCGGCCTGCGGGAGCAGTTGGGGGTCGGTGTGCGCAACCGACCTTATGACCAGAGCGCGTTGATCGCCAACATCACGCCGGGCGAAGCCCATAACGGCATGGCGTTCGAACGGTTTACCGATGACGGTCCGATGGCCCTGTTGCCGCTCCCGGAGAATCGCTGTGCGTTGGTCTGGACCCGGCAGGGGATGGATGCGCAACGCCTGGCGGCATTGGACGAGCGCAGCTTCCTCAGTGAACTGCAGGAGGTGTTTGGCTATCGGTTGGGCGCGCTCAAGCAGGTCGGCGCGCGGCATCTTTACCCCTTGGCGCTGGTGGAGGCTGAAGAACAGGTCCGTCCGCACTTGGTGATCCTGGGCAATGCCGCCCATAGCCTGCATCCGATCGCCGGACAGGGGTTCAACTTGTCCCTGCGCGATGCGCAAGCCCTGGCCGATGCCTTGCTGGAAAGCGACAGCACGCCTGGCGATTTCGCCGTGCTGCAGGCCTATCGTGAGCGCCAGCGGATGGATCAGGCCCTGACCGTGGGATTCTCGGACCAGGTGACACGCTTGTTCGCCAGCGATCTGCCGTTGGTGTCCGTGGGACGCAATCTGGGCCTGTTGGGCCTTGATCTGTTGCCGCCGGCCAAACGCTGGTTCGCTCGCCAGGCCATGGGCCTGGGAACCCGTCCCGATGCGTGAGCCGGGGTATTTTTTTCACGGGCGGCTCATGTCGCCAGCTACACAGGCTTAAAGCATGGAATTGCGTGCAGATCTGCTGATTGTCGGCGCCGGTATGGTCGGCAGCGCCCTGGCGCTGGCGTTGCAGGGCAGTGGCCTGCAAGTGCTGTTGCTCGACGGCAGCTCGATGAGCGTCAAGCCCTTTGATCCACAGGCGGCGTTCGAGCCGAGGGTCAGCGCCTTGTCGGCGGCCAGCCAGCGGATTCTCGAACGCCTTGGCGTCTGGGACGGCATCACCGGACGGCGCGCCAGCCTGTATACCGACATGCACGTCTGGGATGGCAGCGGCACCGGGCAGATTCATTTTTCTGCCGCCAGCCTGCATGCCGAAGTGCTGGGGCATATCGTCGAGAACCGCGTCGTTCAGGATGCCTTGCTGGACAGGTTGCATGACTGCGACCTGGGCTTGCTGGCCAGTGCGCGCCTGGAGCAGATGCGCCGCTCCGGTGATGACTGGCTGTTGACCCTCGCTGACGGCCGAACCTTGCGGGCACCGCTGGTGATTGCCGCCGACGGCGCGAATTCTGCCGTGCGCCGTTTGACCGGTGTCGCTACGCGCGAATGGGATTATCTGCACCACGCCATCGTGACCAGCGTGCGCACCGCCAAGCCCCATCGATTGACGGCCTGGCAACGTTTTACCGACAACGGCCCGCTGGCCTTCCTGCCGCTTGCGCGCGATGGCCAGCAGGATTGGTGTTCCATCGTCTGGTCCACGACCCCCGGCGAGGCGCAGCGCTTGATGGCGCTCGATGACGCAGCGTTCTGCGACGAACTGGAACGTGCTTTCGAAGGTCAGCTCGGCACGGTTCTCGCTGTCGACCCGCGCCTGTGCGTGCCGCTGCGCCAACGCCACGCCAAACGCTACGTGGCCGAAGGGCTCGCACTGATTGGCGACGCGGCCCATACGATCCATCCGTTGGCCGGGCAGGGGGTGAACCTCGGCTTCCTCGACGCCGCCGTGCTGGCCGAAGTGCTGTTGCAAGCGGCCGGACGCGGCGAGCGCTTGGCGGACGTGAAGGTATTGAGCCGCTACGAGCGGCGACGCATGCCTCACAACCTGGCGTTGATGGCGGCGATGGAGGGGTTCGAACGGTTGTTCCAGGCCGATCCGCTGCCGGTTCGCTGGTTGCGTAACACCGGGCTGAAACTGGTGGACCGCCTGCCTGAGGCCAAGGCGCTGTTCGTGCGCGAGGCGCTCGGGTTGATTGGGGATTTGCCGGATTTGGCCAAGGCCTGAGAGGTGGGTTGGGCTCATGGCCTCATCGCGAGCAGGCCGGAACAGCCACCTCGACCCCACCGCTGCAACATTTGGAAACGTGTCTGCCCACTGTCCGATTGTGGTGCTAAATGTGAGTCCTTATCATTTGCGCTCCGTTCACAATCGAGAGACCGCTACCATGTTGGCCACAAAACGCCTGCTGTCCGCCCTCGCCTTGGCCCTGATTGGCACTTCCGCTGCCCAGGCCGCCGATGAGGTGGTGGTCTACTCCTCGCGCATCGATGAATTGATCAAACCGGTTTTCGATGCGTACACCAAGAAGACCGGCGTAGCGGTAAAGTTCATTACCGACAAGGAAGCGCCCCTGATGCAGCGGATCAAGGCCGAAGGTGCGAACGCCACCGCCGACCTGCTGCTCACCGTGGACGCTCGACAACCTTTGGCAAGCCGAGCAGATGGGGATCCTCCAGCCCTTCACCTCGCCGGTCATCGACGCCAACATCCCGCCTCAATATCGTGCGTCCTCCCACGCCTGGACCGGCTTGAGCCTGCGGGCGCGGACCATCGTCTATTCCACTGACCGGGTCAAACCGGGCGAATTGACCACCTATGAAGCCTTGGCTGGCAAAGAGTGGGAAGGCCGCTTGTGCCTGCGGACGTCGAAGAAGGTCTACAACCAGTCCCTGACTGCGACCCTGATCGAAACCCACGGGGCGGAAAAAACCGAGGAAATCCTCAAGGGTTGGGTCAAGAACCTGTCTACCGACGTGTTCTCCGACGACACTGCGCTGCTTGAAGCGATCAATGCCGGCCAGTGTGATGTCGGTATCGTCAACACCTACTACTATGGCCGCCTGCACCAGCAGAAGCCGGACTTGAAGGTCAAGCTGTTCTGGCCGAACCAGGCCGATCGGGGCGTGCACATCAACCTTTCGGGCATTGGCTTGACCAAGCATGCGCCGCACCCGGAGGCCGCGAAGAAGCTGGTGGAATGGATGACCACGCCTGAAGCGCAAAACATCTTTGCCGACGTGAACCAGGAATTCCCGGCGAACCCGAAAGTGGAGCCTTCCAAGGAAGTTGCCGCCTGGGGCAAGTTCAAGGCCGATACGTTGCCGGTGGAAGTCGCGGGTAAGCGCCAGGCCGAAGCCATCCGCATGATGGATCGTGCTGGTTGGAATTAACACCTGTGGGAGGGAGCTTGCTCCCACCGGGCCTGTAGGAGCTGGCAGGGACTGGTCGGAGTTGGTAGGAGCTGGTAGGAGCTGTCGAGTGGAACGAGGCTGCGATCTTTCCCCAGACACTTGAATCTCAAACGAAAGATCAAAAGATCAAAAGATCGTCCGAACGCGGCCCGAGCCTTCGCCAGCTCCTACGAAGCCCAGCGGGAGCAAGCTCCCTTGCCACGTGACCATTTAACGAGAGTTTTCCTTGGCCCACCCCGCCCAACGCCGCTGGTATCCCCTGGTCTTCGCCGTCACTGCGTTGGTCCTGCTGCCCTTGAGTGTGCTGCTGCTGTCCTGGCAAAGCATCGATCAGCAGATCTGGTCCCATCTGTGGGAAACCCAGATGCCGCGCCTGTTGGGTAATACCTTGACGCTGATCCTTGGCGTGGGCATCGGCGTGACGCTGTTGGGCGTCAGCCTGGCCTGGCTCACCAGTCTTTGCGAGTTTCCCGGCCGACGCTGGCTCGACTGGGCGTTGATGCTGCCGTTCGCGATTCCTGCCTATGTCCTGGCATTTGTATTCGTTGGCCTGCTGGATTTTGCCGGCCCCGTACAGACGCTGCTGCGTGAATGGTTCGGCAGCGGCCTGCGCCTGCCCCGGGTGCGTTCCACTGGCGGGGTGATCCTGGTTCTGGTCCTGGTGTTCTACCCCTATGTCTATCTGCTCGCCCGAAGTGCTTTCCTGGCCCAGGGCAAAGGACTGATGGAAGCGGCCCGGGCGCTGGGGCAGTCGCCATGGCAAGCGTTCTGGCGTGTGGCGTTGCCGATGGCGCGGCCGGCAATCGGCGCGGGCGTAGCGCTGGCCTTGATGGAGACCCTGGCGGACTTCGGCGCGGTGTCGGTGTTCAATTTCGACACGTTCACCACGGCGATCTACAAGACCTGGTACGGCTTTTTCAGCCTCTCCAGTGCGGCCCAACTGGCAAGTCTCCTGCTGTTGGCGGTGGTGGTGGTGCTCTACGGTGAGCGCCGAGCCCGGGGTGCCCAGCGAGCCGGCAACGAGCGACCTCGGGTCAAGGCGCTTTACCCTCTGCAAGGGCTCAAGGCGCTGGCCGCCAGCGGTTGGTGTTTCCTGGTGTTTGCCTGCGCTTTTGTCATTCCGGTGCTGCAACTGGTGGTGTGGTTCTGGCAGCGCGGTCGTTTTGACCTGGACGAGCGTTATGCCGGGCTGATCGTCCATACCCTTTATCTGGGCGGCTTGGCTGCGCTGGTTACCGTATGCGTCGCCTTGCTGCTGGCCTTTGCCCGGCGACTGGCGCCGACCCGCGCCATCCGCGCCGGTGTCGGCCTGGCGAACCTGGGCTATGCGTTGCCGGGCTCGGTGCTGGCGGTCTCGATCATGCTTGCGTTCAGCTATCTGGACCGTGAGTGGGTCGTTCCGCTGTCGAGCCTGTTTGGCGGTGCGGGCAAACCGCTGCTGCTGGGCAGTCTTTCGGCTCTGGTGTTGGCGTACCTGGTGCGTTTCCTGGCGGTGGCCTACGGTCCATTGGAAAGCAGCCTGGCGCGCATTCGTCCGTCCTTGCCCGAGGCCGCCCGAAGCCTCGGCGTCAGTGGACCGCGATTGTTTTTCAAGGTGTATCTGCCATTGCTGTTGCCGGGCACCCTGAGTGCGGCGCTGCTGGTATTCGTCGATGTGCTCAAGGAAATGCCCGCGACCTTGCTGATGCGCCCGTTCGGTTGGGACACCCTGGCGGTGCGGATCTTTGAAATGACCAGTGAGGGAGAATGGGCCAGGGCAGCGTTGCTTGCTGTTGACGCTGGTGCTGGTGGGGCTGTTACCGGTCATCGGATTGATACGACGTTCGGCCCATCGAAACCCCTAGCAGGCGATCTCAATTATTGAGCGTCCTCCTAGGTGCCAGTCCTACATCATGCGGATACAATGCGCGGCATTCGGTGCGGTCCGTCTGTCGGACCGGGTAGCTGGGAGCGTCAGAAAACTCTTCTTTTCAGATGCTCGTGCTGTGCAGTGCCCGTCCGCACCTTCGCCAAGCCCGGAAGGAGAAACCCATGGGACAGCGTACGCCTCTGTATGACCTTCATCTCGCCCTCGGCGCGAAGATGGTCGATTTTGGCGGTTGGGATATGCCTTTGCACTACGGCTCGCAAGTCGAAGAGCACCATCAGGTGCGTCGCGATTGCGGTGTGTTCGATGTATCCCACATGACCGTGATCGACGTTGCCGGTCCCCAGGCCAAAGTCTGGTTGCAGCGCTTGCTGGCCAACGATGTCGATCGCTTGCAGGACGCGGGCCGTGCGCTGTACAGCGCCATGCTCAATGAGCATGGCGGCATTGTCGACGACATGATCATCTACCGGGTCGAGGACGGCTATCGGTTGGTGTTCAACGCTTCGACCCGCGATCAGGACCTGGCCTGGATGCAGGCGCAGCTCGGCGATTACGACGTGCAATTGCATGAGCGTCCCGAACTGGCGATGCTGGCGATCCAGGGGCCTCACGCCCGGCACAAGATCGCTGAACTGGTCACGCAATCTCGCGGCCAATTGCTTCAGCAACTCAAGCCTTTCGAAGGTCGCGCCGACGGTGATTGGTTCATCGCTCGTACTGGCTATACCGGAGAAGACGGTCTTGAAATCGTTCTTCCGGCCCATGAAGCCCCAAGCTTTTTCAACGACCTGGTGGGCGCCGGTATTTCACCCATTGGCCTCGGCGCCCGCGACACCCTGCGCCTGGAAGCTGGCATGAACCTCTATGGCCAGGACATCCACCAGGATGTTTCGCCCTTGGCTTCGAACATGGCCTGGAGCATCGCCTGGGAGCCGGCCAGTCGCCAATTCATCGGCCGCGAAGCGCTGGAAGCCGAACTCGCTGCGGGCGTGCAGCACAAATTGGTGGGGTTGGTGCTTGAAGAACGGGGAGTCTTGCGCGCCCATCAAGTGGTTCGAATCGCAGATGTTGGCGAAGGGGAGATCACCAGTGGTAGTTTTTCTCCTACGCTTAGCAAGTCAATTGCCTTGGCTCGTGTCCCAATGGCCACCGCCGACCGTGCCGAGGTGGAAATTCGTGGCAAGTGGTACCCGGTACGGGTGGTCAAGCCGACCTTCGTCCGCCATGGCAAAACCCTGATCTAACCTTTTTACGGCGGGCCGCCGGCCGCTGACACTTCTCTTGAGGACACAGAATATGAGTGATATCCCTGCCGAACTGCGTTTCGCCGAAAGCCATGAGTGGGCACGCCTGGAAGCCGACGGTACTGTCACCGTGGGCATCAGCGATCACGCGCAGGAAGCCTTGGGCGATGTGGTGTTTGTCGAGCTGACTGAGGTCGGTAAGGTTTTTGCTGCGGGCGATCAAGCCGGTGTGGTGGAGTCGGTCAAGGCCGCTTCCGATATCTATTCCCCAGTTTCGGGTGAAGTGATTGCAATCAACGAAGAGTTGAGCGGTTCGCCAGAGCTGCTGAACTCCGACCCGTACGGGGCATGGATCTTCAAGCTCAAGCCAAGCGACAAGGCCGAGCTGGACAAGCTGCTCGACGCTGCCGGCTACAAAGCTGCAATCGGCGAATAACCGGATCTAATGCGGGAGCGAGCAAGCCCGCTCCCGCACTGGGTACTGCGGGCAGCCTGATAATATTTTCGGGCAAAAAAATGCCGCTCAATCGAGCGGCATTTTTTATGGGCCGGGAATCAATCCTGGGCGACGGCGTTCTTCGCCAGGATCGCGTTGGCCAGTTCCATGTCGGTGGCCTGCAGGCCTGGGTTGTCGGCACGGACTTTCTGCATCGCGGCTTCCAGGTAAGGGCCACGGATGCTGCCGTCACTGGCGACAAAGCTGCCGGCGTCGTCCTGGGCGGCGACGATCAGCTTGTGATCCTTGAAGGTCAGGTAGGTGGAACCGGTGGTCGCACCGGACGAGATGACGTTACGCCAAAACGTGTCGGCCATTGCCGAGCCCACAGGAAGAGAAAGCAAGGCTAGGGTCGCGACAGCAAGTTTGAGACGCATGATAGGTGACTCCACTGGGTTAACTATGACGTTGGATTGTCGAGGTCTCGATTCAGTTCCATGACGCGTCACTCCGCTCGTTCAACCGTCAACACCGTCCCCTCCTGCGTCACCACCCTGACCCGGGCGCCAACAGGCGAATCGGGTCCCTTCGCCAACCACACGCCATCGGCCACCTTGATCTTGCCCCGTCCATCGACGATTGCCTCGTGGACCTGGAAGACCTTGCCGATCAGTTCCTGACCGCGCAGGTTCAGGTGTGGCTGATCGCTCTGGCGCACCGCGCTGCGCTGGCGTCGCCACCAATACAGGGCTGTTGCGATGGCGAACAGGCCGAACAGCAGGAACTGCATCTCCCAAGCCATTTGCGGCAGGATAAAGGTCAGCACACCGACCGCAGCGGCGGCCATGCCGATCCAGAGCAGATATCCGCCGACGCCGAATACCTCCAGGATCAGCAGGATGACGCCAAGCGCCAGCCAGTCCCAATACGACATCTGTTGCAGGAAACCCCACATACGCGCGCCTCAGGCTTTCTTGCTGTCGAAGGTGGCCTTGACGATCTCACCGATACCGCCGACGGCGCCAATGACCTGGCTGGCTTCCAGCGGCATCAGGATCACCTTGCTGTTGTTGGCCGAGGCAAGACGGCCGAGGGCATCGATGTATTTTTGCGCAACGAAGTAGTTCACGGCCTGGACGTTACCGGCGGCGATCGCCTGGGACACCACCTGGGTAGCCAAGGCTTCGGCTTGCGCCTGGCGTTCGCGGGCTTCCGACTCCAGGAACGCGGCCTGCCGACTGCCTTCGGCCTCGAGGATCTGCGCCTGTTTCTTGCCTTCGGCGGTAAGAATGGCCGACGCTCGCAGGCCTTCCGCTTCGAGGATCTGGGCACGCTTGATCCGTTCGGCTTTCATCTGCCCGGACATGGCGGCCATCAGGTCGGCTGGCGGGCTGATGTCCTTGATCTCGATCCGGGTGATCTTGATGCCCCACGGCGCCGTGGCCTCATCCACGGTGCGCAATAGTTTTTCATTGATGCCGTCGCGCTGGCTGAGCATGGCATCCAGTTCCATGGACCCCAGCACCGTGCGGATGTTGGTCTGCAACAGGTTGCGGATGGCGTGTTCGAGGTTGTTGACCTCGTAGGCGGCCTGGGCTGTGTTGACGACCTGGAAGAAACACACGGCGTCGATCTGTACCGTGGCGTTGTCGGCGGTAATCACTTCCTGGGGAGGAATATCCAGCACGCTTTCCATGACGTTGATCTTGCGCCCAATGCGATCCATTACCGGAATGATGATGTTCAGGCCGGGCTTGAGCGTATTGGTGTAACGGCCAAAGCGCTCGACGGTCCACTGGTAGCCCTGGGGCACGACCTTGAACCCCATGAACAGGATGGCGACCACGAGGCCGATGAACAGTAAAAGTACGCTACCGATCTGCATGACGGTTCCCTGTGCGAATTGAAATGGACCTGCGAACCCTGAGTGTAGGGCACGCGGCCATTATCTTCGCTACGGTCCGTTCCGGTTTGTTTGTGGGATATTTCTGCCTCTTGAGCAGGATGGTGCCTACTTCTGCTCGCTCTGTGGCGTTACCCGCAATACTTCCTCGACGGTGGTCAAGCCCGCCGCAACCTTTTGCGCGCCCGAGAGCCGCAGGCTGCGCATGCCTTCCTTGAACGCCTGGCGGCGTACGGCCAGCAAATCGGTGTCGGGGTGGATCAAGCCTTTGACGCTGTCGCTCAATTGCATGATTTCGTAGACCCCGGCACGCCCGCGATAGCCGGTGTCACGGCACTCCGAGCAACCGACCGCCCGTTGGGCATTGGTGGGCAAGGGTGCCTGCCAGGGACGCGTCAGGGTTTGCCAGTCGTCTTCGTCCAGGGTCAACGGTGCCTTGCAATGCGGGCACAGCGTACGTACCAGGCGCTGGGCCATGACCCCGAGGACCGTGGCCTTGATCAGGTAATGCGGCACGCCAAGCTCCAGCAGGCGGCTGATGGCGCTCGGCGCGTCGTTGGTGTGCAGGGTCGAGAGCACAAGGTGTCCGGTGAGCGCTGCCTGGATCGCCATCTCGGCGGTTTCCAGGTCGCGGATCTCGCCGATCATGATGATGTCCGGGTCCTGTCGCATCAGCGCGCGGACGCCGGCGGCAAACGACAGCTCGATATTGTGCTGGACCTGCATCTGGTTGAAGGACGACTCGACCATTTCAATCGGATCTTCGATGGTGCAGAGGTTCACTTCCGGTGTCGCCAGCTTCTTGAGCGTGGTGTAGAGCGTCGTGGTCTTGCCGGACCCGGTGGGCCCCGTAACCAGGATGATGCCGTTGGGCTGGCGCGTCATGTCCTGCCAGCGGCGCAGGTCGTCGGCGGAAAAACCGAGCTGGTCGAAATCCTTGAGCAGCACTTCCGGGTCGAAGATCCGCATGACCATTTTTTCGCCGAATGCCGTGGGCAAGGTCGACAGTCGCAACTCCACTTCGCCGCCGTCCGGGGTCTTGGTCTTGACGCGTCCGTCCTGGGGCTTGCGCTTTTCCGCGACGTTCATCCGCCCCAGGCTCTTGAGGCGACTGATGATCGCCATCGTCACCTGCGGCGGGAACTGGTAGACGGTGTGCAGCACGCCGTCGATGCGAAAACGCACGGTGCCCTGCTCGCGGCGGGGTTCGATGTGGATATCGCTGGCGCGCTGCTGGAAGGCGTACTGGAACAGCCAGTCGACGATATTGACGATATGGGCGTCGTTGGCGTCCGGCTCCTGGTCGCTGGCGCCGAGATTGAGCAGTTGTTCGAAGTTGCTCAGGTTGCTCGGTTGCTGCTCGACCGTGGTGGCACCGCTGACCGACTTGGCCAGGCGGTAGAATTCCACGCTGAGGCGCTGGATATCCACCGGGTTGGCGACCACCCGCTTGACCGGCAACTTGAGCACGTGGGTCAGGTCCGCTTCCCAACTGCTGACGTAAGGCTGGGCGCTGGCAACGGTGACCGCGTCGCGATCGACCGCCACGGCGAGGATCTTGTGGCGCTGCGCAAAGGCGTAGGACATCAGGGGCGTAACGGCTGCCACGTTGATCTTCAACGGGTCGATGCGCATGTAGGGCTGGTCGGCCTGCTCGGCCAGCCACAGCGTCAGGTTTTCCAGGTCCAGGCGCTTGCCGGGACGGCTCAGGTCGTCCAGGTGCTGGTTGGCAATGAATTCAAGTGGATGCAACTGGCTGTTGGCAGTGTGACGCCGACGCGCATTGAGTGCGGTTTCCGCTGAATCCTGGCTGATGATGCCTTGGGCGACCAATTGGCGCAGCAGATCGTTAAGGTCCAGCCAGCGGTCCTGAGTGGCGTGTTTGGTGGACATGAGCGTTCGAATTCCTATTGGACAATTGCAGCAAAGCCGCGATACAGACACCTCGATGTCTTGGCCTGGTCTGCAAAAGAATAGTCGCGACGTTATGTACCGTTGGGCCACTACCCGACCAATGAGTTTCGAATTCTTGCCGCAGCGATCTCAACTCGCTGCCTGAACCGATCCAGCCCGTGCAATATCAATGTCTTGCATGTCCACCGAACTCACGCTGATCAAGTTACGTAATTTTTCCGCAATCACCTGGGCACGGTGCCAGCTCAGCCCGTCCACGAGGATCTCCATGGACAGTTGATCATGGTGGCACTCCATATGGATTTTCTCCGGCGTCAGGCCCTGCAACGCGAACAGGTTGAGCACCCGGCAAGGCAGATCCGGCTCGGCCTCGCCCAACAATTGATACTCGACGCGACGATGGGGATTGGCGGAGTGCCAGACGTCGGCGCGCAGTGGAGGCGTGGCAGTGGAATCGAATGAGGGCATGGAACATCTCCTGGATATGCGGAGAAATATTTACATGCGTCCTGAGGTATTTCTTATCTAAGATATGCCTTTATGCTGTTCTAGCGAATTAATCCAATCGATATCTGGTTTGTTAAAGGTTTATTTATGCACAGCGAGCTGGACAGCTACGACCGCAGGATACTCGCACTGCTGCAAGAGGACGCTTCGCTGTCCAGCGCGCAGATTGCCGAGCAGGTAGGTTTGTCCCAATCGCCGTGCTGGCGACGGATCCAGCGGATGAAGGAGGAGGGGATCATTCGCGGGCAGGTGACGTTGCTGGATCGCAAGAAAATCGGCCTGAACACGCAGATATTCGCCGAAGTGAAACTCAACGCCCACGGTCGTTCGAACTTCACTGAGTTCACCGAGGCGATCCGCGGCTTTCCCGAAGTCCTGGAGTGCTATGTGCTGATGGGGTCAGTGGATTTCCTGCTGCGTATCGTCACGGCGGACATCGAGGCGTATGAGCGGTTCTTCTTCGAGAAGCTGTCGATGGTGCCGGGGATCCAGGAAGTGAACTCGATCGTGGCGCTGTCGGAGATCAAGTCGACGACGAGTTTGCCGGTGGTGCGCTGAGCTTGTTTTTGCGATGTTTGGGCTGACCTCATCGCGAGCAAGCTCGCTCCCACAGTTGATCTTCAGCGGCCACAAGATCTGTGTGCAACGCTGGACCCCTGTGGGAGCGAGCTTGCTCGCGATGGCGATCTTACAGGCGCAACAAAGTCTTCCACGCCCGATTCTGATACACCGCGATCGCCTGTTGCTTGCGCGCATCCAGAAGCTCGTCGGTGATCGGCTCGTTGGCCAGTTGCGCCAGCTTGTTCAATTCACCGTAGAGGCGGTCCATTTCCGGAATATCGAGGACGTGGCGGGCATGGTGCAGCCAGGCCTGGATCCGTTCGATGCGCGGCAATTGCTCGGCCAGGTCTTCCGGCTGTTGCTGGTAGCGTTGCAGTTGCAAAGACGAAGCTTCTTCGCTCAACAGGCGCGGCAACCAACTGCCCAGTTGCGCTGCGCCTTGGCGGTTGCCGCGGGTGTTGCGGTCGGCGGTCCAGCTACGGGCCAGCAACCAGCGTGAGGCTTCGAGGGAGAACAGGCCCCAGCGCGGGTCCTGCAGCTCTTCGAGGAATTGCTCCGGGGCTGCCTTGCGCACGTCTTCGTCTTCGATGCCGGCCTGGACCAATGGGCGCCAGTCTTCCAGCAGTGCGTCCAGGGCAACGCGCAGATCATGAGTCGATTGACGCGGCGCGGCCTGGCCGAGGCTGCTAAGCAGCGCACGCAGTTCGGCGAGGTTTTCCGCCCAGTCTTGCAGCAGGCGCCAATGGCCATTGAAACGGTATTGTTCGGCCAGGCGCTGGCTGCTGCCCAGCAAATGCCAGCTCAAGACGGCGAAGGCATCGTCCAGCGGTGTTTCGACGGTCAGTTGCGGGGCCGGCAGGCTCAGGGCATAGCTGCCCGCGTCATGCAGGCGATAGCCCCGTTCGGCCTTGCTGATGTCGCAGGGCATCAAGGGCAGGGTCGCGGCCAGCTCGGCGGCCAGTTCCAATAGCGCGGCGGGTTCGCCTTCGCGCAGCTCCAGCTCCAGCTCGCAGATTTCTTCTTTCTGCTTGCCCACCACGACGTGGCCCAGGTCGAGCGCGGCCTCGATGACCACTTTGCTCTTGCCACGGCCCCAGGCGATTTCGGCGCGCTCGCGAACGAAGTCGGTGGTGAAGATCGCCTTGAGGGTTTTCTTGTCCAGTTCGGCCAGTGTCTCGGGCCAGCATTCGCCCTCGAGTTTCTTCAGGTCCAGCTTGGCCTTGGGCAGGTGCCAGTCGTACTCGTTGCGCTCGGACAGGCCGGCGACGCTCTGGCCACGGGTCTTGAGGGTCTGGATCACTTCTTCACCGTCGCGGCGCAGGCGCAGGGCAACCTTGGCCCGGGCGAGGTCACGCTCCGGCGTGTCGAAGTACTGGTTCATCAGTTCGTGGCGTTCCCAGCCACTCTTGTTGCGTTTTTTCAGCAGCGGATGCTCACGCAAGGCTGCCAGGGTCTCGCGGCTGACGCGGAGCTTGATTTCGGTTTCTTTCTGCATGGCCGGAAAATCCAGGGATCGGGTGCGCAGCCGGGGGGAGGTGTGGCTGCCAAGGTCGTGCAGTGTACAGGACTCATCCGTCCTACGCGTCGCGACGGTATAAGAGTGTCCTATCTCACCAATACGTTCTTTTTGACGGCGTCTGTTGCCGTCATGCTGCGTTGCCGCTCCTCGCCATAGCGGGCTATGACTCGTCGCGGCGCCTTGCGTGACGACAACAGCCACTCGTCAAAAAAGAACGTATTGGTAAGACAGGACACTCGCTCTCGATGGTTCTATGATGGACGTCAATTTGTACGCCCCGGAGCCAGCGATGCCTTTGCCGTCCATGAAAGATCAGTTCGCTGCCCTGATCGCCGCGCCTTCGGTCAGTTGTACCCAGCCAAAGCTGGACCAGTCCAACGGTGCGGTGATCGAGCTGCTGGCAGGCTGGCTCACCGAGCTGGGGTTCTCCTGTGATATCCAGCAGGTCAGCCCAGGCAAATTCAATTTGCTGGCCAGTTTCGGCAGCGGACCCGGCGGCCTGGTGCTGGCGGGCCACAGCGACACGGTGCCGTTCGACGGCGCGTTATGGCAGACCGATCCGCTGAAGCTCACCGAAGTCGACGGTCGTTGGGTAGGCCTGGGCAGTTGTGACATGAAGGGCTTTTTCGCCCTGGCCATCGAAGCGGTCAAGCCGCTGCTGGACCAACCCTTCAAGCAGCCGCTGTTGATCCTCGCCACCTGCGATGAAGAAAGCTCCATGTCTGGCGCCCGTGCCCTGGCCGACGCCGGACGGCCGTTGGGGCGTGCCGCGGTGATTGGCGAGCCCACCGGCTTGCGGCCGATCCGCCTGCATAAAGGCGTGATGATGGAACGCATCGACATCCTCGGGCGCAGTGGCCATTCTTCCGATCCGAGCCTGGGCCACAGCGCCCTCGAAGCGATGCATGACGCCATGGGCGAGCTGCGCGGCCTGCGCCTGCAATGGCAGCGTGAATTCCGCAACCCGCAATTCACCGTGCCGCAACCGACCCTGAATTTCGGCTGCATCCACGGCGGCGACAACCCCAACCGGATCTGCGGCCAGTGCTCCATGGAATTCGACTTGCGGCCCTTGCCCGGCATGGATCCGCAAGTGCTGCGGGCGGCGATCCAGCAGAAGCTCGACCCGATTGCCGAACGACACCACGTGAAGATCGACTACGCGCCGCTGTTCCCCGAAGTGCCGCCATTCGAGCAGGTCGAGGATGCCGAACTGGTGCGCGTGGCCGAACGGCTTACCGGCCATCGTGCCGAAGCAGTGGCGTTCGGCACCGAAGCGCCTTATCTTCAGCGCCTTGGCTGCGAAACCCTGGTGCTCGGCCCTGGCGACATTGCCTGTGCCCACCAGCCGGGCGAATACCTTGAAATGTCACGTTTGCAGCCTACCGTGCAATTGCTCCGTCAGTTGATTGGGCACTACTGCTTGACGCCGGCCACGGCCGGTTAAATTGCCCTCTTGCGGGCCCGTATTCATCACATGAGGAGAGCGCGCGTGTCGCCAAGCCTGTTCCGACGATAACCACCAGCCCGCTGTGCGTTCTGTTTCGTCTTTTTTCGGCTGTTATTTATTACAGGTCAGGTTCATGCCCGAATACGTCAATTGGCTTCGCCACGCTTCGCCCTATATCAATGCCCACCGTGATTGCACCTTCGTCGTCATGCTGCCCGGAGATGGGGTTGAACACCCCAACTTCGGCAACATCGTTCATGACCTGGTGTTGCTGCACAGTCTCGGCGTGCGCCTGGTGCTGGTCCATGGTTCGCGCCCGCAGATCGAGACTCGCCTCGCGGCACGGGGCCTGACACCTCATTATCACCACGGCATGCGCATCACCGATGCCGCGACCCTGGAGTGCGTGATCGATGCGGTCGGCCAACTGCGCATCGCCATCGAGGCGCGCCTGTCCATGGACATGGCGTCTTCGCCCATGCAGGGCTCGCGGCTGCGGGTCGCCAGTGGCAACCTGGTCACTGCGCGGCCGATCGGCGTCCTTGAGGGCGTGGACTATCACCACACCGGCGAAGTGCGCCGGGTCGATCGCAAGGGCATCAACCGGCTCCTGGACGAGCGTTCCATCGTGCTGCTGTCGCCGCTGGGCTATTCGCCCACGGGGGAAATCTTCAACCTGGCCTGCGAGGATGTCGCCACCCGGGCGGCCATTGACCTGGCGGCTGACAAGTTGCTGCTTTTCGGCGCTGAACAGGGGCTGATCGATGAGCATGGACGCCTGGTTCGCGAGTTGCGTCCGCAACAGGTTCCGGCCCACATGCAGCGATTGGGCAGCGACTACCAGGCCGAACTGCTCGACGCCGCGGCCCAGGCTTGCCGCGGTGGCGTCGCGCGCAGCCATATCGTCAGCTATGCCGAGAACGGTGCGCTGCTGGCCGAGTTGTTCACCCGCGATGGCAGCGGCACGCTGGTGGCCCAGGAGCAATTCGAGGTGGTGCGCGAAGCGGCCATCGAGGACGTTGGCGGCTTGCTGGACCTCATCAGCCCGCTGGAGGAGCAGGGGATCCTGGTGCGTCGTTCCCGTGAAGTGCTGGAGCGTGAGATCGAACAGTTCAGCGTGGTCGAGCGCGAGGGCATGATCATTGCCTGCGCCGCGCTGTATCAGATTGCCGATTCGGACGCGGGTGAGCTGGCCTGCCTGGCGGTCAATCCGGAGTATCGCCATGGCGGGCGCGGTGATGAACTGCTGGAGCGAATCGAAACCCGTGCCCGTGCCCAGGGGCTCAAGACGCTGTTCGTGCTGACGACCCGGACCGCCCACTGGTTCCGCGAACGGGGCTTCGAGCCCAGCAGCGTCGAACGCCTGCCGGCGGCGCGGGCTTCGCTGTACAACTACCAGCGCAATTCGAAGATCTTCGAAAAATCCCTGTAGACGGCTCTCGGAAATCTCCCATCGCCGCGACTTTCTTGATTTCAGACAATGAGCAGCTAGTCTGGAACGCGTCAAGATCGCGGCATGCGCGAGTTGTCATGAGCAGGATCGAAGGCGCAGGAGGCGCGGAATATATCTCGTCGCCAGGAATTCGCGGGGTTGCGTAAAACCCGGACGAATAACCGTTCAGTTATCCCCTACGTCGCCGATAAGGCTTGTCACAGCTTGATGACGCTGTGATGGCACTCATATGTCAAAACGCACTGAAAACTGTTGAAACAATTCTTTTTGGATTTATAAAGAATCCTTTATTCTGCGGGCCGATGTCGCGGGGTTAGACCATGGTCGTAGTCCGAAAGGGTTACGGTTGACTTGCCAGTCACGGTCTGGCGCTAATCGCGCATCCGCGGATTCCGGGCGTTCGATCCGGAGCCAAAGATAGACAAGAATTAGAAAACGAGAGGAGCGATGCATGAAGAAGTCCACCTTGGCCATGGCAGTGGCCGTTGGGGTATTGGCGCAGCAGGCAGGCGCCGCCGGTTTTATCGAAGACAGCAAGGCGTCTGTCAGTTCTCGCACGTTGTACTTTGACAACGACAACCGTGAAACAGGCAAAACCGACCAGCGTGAAACGGCCACTGGGCTGAAGTTCGACTATAAGTCCGGCTTCACTCAAGGCGTCGTCGGTTTTGGTATCGACGCCCAGGCACTGGTTGGTATTCACCTTGATGGCGGCAAAGGCCACCACCCGGATAACAACTCTTTCGTGCCAAGCGATTCCGATGGCTCGGCTGTACACAACTGGAGTCGTCTGTCGGGTAACGTCAAGGCGCTCTTCTCCAAGACCGAGGCTCACCTGGGTGGCGCCCTGGCGCCTAACCTGCCGATCCTGGTCGCCAGCGATGGTCGTCTGCTGCCCCAAACCTTCGAAGGTGGCACAATCACCTCCAAGGACCTGGACAACGTTACGTTCAACGCTGGTCAGTTGGAACATGCCACAGGCCGTGCGTCGAGCAACAGCACCGGCTTGTCGGTGAATGGTGCAACGGAGGAAAGTAACCAGTTCCGTTACGCTGGCGCTGACTGGAAGGTCACTAAAGATCTGACCTTGCAGTATTACTACGCCAACCTGCAGGATTTCTACAAACAGCACTTCCTGGGTGCGGTCCACGTTTTTCCGATCAGCGAAGGCCAGTCATTCAAAACTGACCTGCGTTACTTCGACAGCAGCTCCGATGGCCGTAACGGCGAGGCGGGTTATACCTTCAATAACAACCAAGGTTATGCCAAGAACGCTGGCGAGGTCGATAACAAGACCTGGAGCGCCATGTTTACCTATACCTTGGGTGGCAGTGCGTTCCTGTTGGGTCACCAGCAGGTCGGTGATGACGGTGGTTTCGTCTACCTGAATCAGGGCAGCCTCCGCAGCGACTCCAATGGTTTTGAAGGAGCCGGTGGTTCGAGCTTCTACTTGTTCACCGACAGCATGATCAACGCGTTTGTTCGTGCTGGTGAGAACACCACGTTCGGCCAATACTCCTATGACTTCACTGGTCTGGGCGTTCCGGGTCTGAAGGCCGCTGTTGCCTATTTGCGTGGTGACGACGTTAAAACCGCCGACGGCGCAAGCGATTACTCCGAGTGGGAACGCGACATGCGTGTGGATTACGTGATCCAGCAAGGTGCGCTGAAAGGCTTCGGCACCACCTTGCGCCACGGTACCTACCGTAGCAGCGGCGTGGGCGACAGCCAGGATCAGACCCGCCTGATCTTCAACTACACTTACAACTTCATGTAAGACGTAGCGAAGTAAAAAAGCCCCGCCCGGCATCACGCCGGGCGGGGCTTTTGCGTTTCGGGTATGTCGGATGGATCTCGCCTTTATCCCTTTGGCTCCGCTGCGTCCTTGCGCAGGATAAACGCACTGAACGCCAGAAAATCATCCAGATGCCCGGTAATGATCGCGACCATGATCGGCAGTTGAAGGGCCTGGTAGTCATGCACCGCGATGTTCCTGAACCCCACCATGTTCTTCAGGTTTTTCACCAGGCCTTCTTCGATCCAGCCGCCTTGAAAAAGCAACTCGAATGTATCGCGGGCACTTTGCGGGACACCCAATCGCTCACGGCGAATCAGATGCTGCCCCATATCCAGCGCCGCTTCGCAGGCACGCTGGATGTTCAGGACGGCCGAATCCTGGCGAGTGAAATCGGTGGCAAACGTGGCAGGATCTTTCCCGTATTCCTCGCGCACCCTGGCTACGCAACGCTCGATACTCGCTGCCTTGTTGATCAATACGTCATCGGCCATACACGCTGCCCTGTTCCTGAATATCTTTGAGCAATCCTGCTCGAGTCTCATCGAGCGCGGTCTTTTCGCTGAGAATGAAACATTCGAACAACCCCGCCTGTACATCTTTGGCCCAGAGTCTTCGGCCTCGGGTCACGATCTGGTACTGCATGACGGTGGTTGCCGCCCGTAGATCTATCAGATCCACCGGACTGCCCGCAATGTCCGCCAAATCGCCTGAAAGTTGCCACAACGACACCGGGTCCACCGTGCCTGACAACAGCACAGCCAAATCGACATCACTGTCAGGTCCGGCGGTCCCCTGGGCGTGGCTTCCGAACAGGTAAACCGCCAACAGGTCAGGCAGATGATTTTGCAAGTGCGTCAACAAGGCTTGAGCGTTCATGCTGCCTATCCTAGCCGCTCGTCTCAAAATCGCGTCAATAATTTCCGTAATGTAGCGACAAAACAAAAAAAGCCCCGCCCGGCATCAAGCCGGGCGGGGCTTTTGCGTTTCGGGTCCGGCCCACCCCTGTAGCCTTTCCCGAACCTTCTCCTCTTTTCAGCAACTCGAGGCCTTCTCGAAACCTCGGGAATGATCTTGGGCCGGTATGCGTCATGGCACCAGTGAACAGTTTTTTATATTTCCTAATGATCTAGATAAATGGGTATTCATTCTTTTTAAAGCAACGAAAAGCGGCGCACAGTTTGGGCTCATAAAAACCATCCAGGAGCCGCATCATGAGCCTCAGACTCGGCGACATCGCCCCCGATTTCGAACAGGATTCCAGCGTCGGCAAGATTCGCTTCCACGAATGGCTCGGCGACAGCTGGGGCGTGCTGTTCTCCCATCCGGCGGATTTCACCCCGGTGTGCACCACCGAGCTGGGCCTCACCGCCAAGCTCAAGGATGAATTCGCCAAGCGCGGCGTCAAGGCCATCGCCCTGTCGGTGGACCCGGTGGACTCGCACCATAAATGGATCGAAGACATCAACGAAACCCAGAACGCCGTGGTCAATTTTCCGATCCTGGCCGATGCCGACCGCAAGGTGTCCGACCTGTACGACCTGATCCATCCCAACGCCAGCGACACCTTGACCGTGCGCTCATTGTTCGTGATCGACCCGAACAAGAAGATTCGCCTGACCATCACCTACCCGGCCAGCACCGGGCGCAACTTCAACGAAATCCTCCGAGTGATCGACTCCCTGCAACTGACCGACAACTACAAAGTCGCCACGCCCGCCAACTGGCAGGACGGTGATGAAGTGGTGATCGTGCCGTCGCTCAAGGACGAAGAAGAGCTCAAGCAGCGCTTCCCCAAGGGCTATCGCGCGGTGAAGCCATACCTGCGCCTCACGCCCCAACCTAATCGTTGACGCAATACCGAACCTGTGGGAGCGAGCTTGCTCGCGATAGCGGTGTATCACTCAACATCAAGGCTGGCAGATCTGACGCCATCGCGAGCAAGCTCGCTCCCACAGGAACATCTGTGTACCAAGGGTTTTGGCCGTTTCGACGGCCTTTTTTATTGCGCAGAGAAAAAAGCAGGGCGCATATATCTGTATCGAATAACTAAATGAATAAATATGATTTAAAGATATATATGCGCGCTGTTATGGTTGGCTCCATACCGCGAGATCGCCCACCGCGAATCGCACGTGACATTAAGGATGGTTGGCATGTTGGTTGTCTCGCTCGGCGGCAGTCCCAGCCAGCGCTCCCGTTCTGGAGTGCTGTTGGAGCGCTCGCAACGTTGGTTGCAGCAACACGGTGTGGAAGTGGTGAGTTATCAGGTGCGTGATTTCCCCGCCGAGGATCTGCTCCATGCCCGCTTCGACAGTCCCAAGGTGGTGGACTTGCTGGCCCAGATCGAAAACGCGGACGGGCTGCTGATCGCCACGCCGGTCTACAAGGCGTCTTTTTCCGGTGCGTTGAAGACCGTGCTTGATCTGCTGCCGGAGCGGGCCCTGGCCCACAAGGTGGTGTTGCCCATGGCGACAGGCGGCAGCATCGCCCACATGTTGGCGGTGGACTACGCCCTGAAGCCGGTGCTGTCGGCGCTCAAGGCCCAGGAAATGCTCCATGGGATTTTCGCCGAAGACAGCCAGATCGCTTATGGCGAAGGCAGTGCCCAGGCGCAATTGACGCCGGCCTTGCAGCAGCGCCTGGACGAAGCGCTTGAACAGTTTCACAGCGCCATGGCCCGTCGGCCGAGGCCGCTGGACCCCGATGTATTGAACGAACGTTTGTTGAGTGCTCGCTGGAGCATCTGAACCCCAAACACCACTGATTCAACTCACCTTACTCAGCCGTCAACGGCCAAGCAGGTGCAGCCAAAACCCCACAGCAAAAAGGAGAGGCGCCATGCGCACTGTCATTTTGCGTCGCGGGCTGGTCGCTCTGTTTGCTGCGGCTGTGTCCTTCGGCGCCATCACCCAGGCTCAAGCCGAGACCTTGCGGATCGGTTACCAGAAATACGGCACCCTGGTGCTGCTCAAGGCCAAGGGTTCATTGGAAAAACGCCTCGCGGCCCAAGGCGTGGACGTGCAATGGACGGAGTTTCCCGGCGGCCCGCAGTTGCTTGAAGGCTTGAACGTCGGCTCCATCGACTTTGGCGTGACCGGCGAAACCCCTCCGGTGTTTGCCCAGGCCGCAGGCGCCGACCTGCTCTATGTTGCCTACGAACCCCCGGCGCCCACCAGCGAGGCGATCCTCGTGCCGAAAGGCTCGGCCATCCAGTCGGTGCAGGACCTCAAGGGTAAGAAAGTCGCGCTGAACAAAGGCTCCAACGTCCACTATCTGCTGGTGCGGGCGCTGGAAGACGCCGGTCTCAAATATTCAGACATCCAGACGGTTTTCCTGCCTCCGGCCGATGCCCGTGCGGCGTTCGAACGGGGCAGTGTGGACGCCTGGGTCATCTGGGATCCGTACCAGGCCGCGGCTGAACAGCAGTTGCAGGCACGCACCCTGCGTGACGGCAAGGGCATCGTCGATAACCATCAGTTCTACCTCGCGACCAAACCCTATGCGCAGAAAAATCCCCAGGTGATCACGGCCCTGGTGGAGGAAGTGCGGGCGGTGGGGGAGTGGTCCAAGGCCAATCCTGAAGACGTGACCCAGCAGGTCTCGCCGCTGCTCGGGCTGCCAGCGGATATCACCCTGACGTCGGTGAAGCGCCAGGGCTACGGCGCGTTGTTCCTCACGCCGGAAGTCGTCGCGGCCCAGCAGAAAATCGCCGACAGCTTCTACCAACTCAAGTTGATTCCCAAGCCCTTGAGCATCAAGGACGTGATCTGGACGCCGCCGGCGGCCGTTGCGAACGCGCAGTAATTCGATCCCTTAGGAGACCACTCCATGAGCCTCAACATTTTCTGGTTCCTGCCTACCCACGGCGACGGCCATTACCTTGGCACCGCCGAAGGCGCTCGCGCCGTCGATCATGGTTACTTGCAACAAATCGCCCAAGCGGCGGATCGGCTGGGTTTTGGCGGCGTCTTGATTCCCACCGGGCGTTCCTGCGAAGACTCCTGGCTGGTAGCCGCTTCGCTGATTCCGGTGACCCAACGCCTGAAGTTCCTGGTTGCCCTGCGCCCCGGGATCATCTCCCCGACGGTGGCGGCGCGTCAGGCGGCGACGCTGGATCGGTTGTCCGGTGGGCGCGCGCTGTTCAACCTGGTGACCGGCGGTGATCCGGACGAACTGGCCGGCGATGGGCTGTTTCTTGATCACGAAGAGCGTTACCAGGCGTCGGTGGAGTTCACCCGGATCTGGCGTCGGGTGCTGGAAGGCGAGACCGTGGATTACGACGGTGAGCACATCAGTGTGAAGGGCGCCAAGCTGCTCTATCCGCCCATCCAGCAACCGCGCCCGCCGCTGTATTTTGGTGGCTCGTCGGAAGCGGCACAGGACCTGGCCGCCGAGCAGGTGGAAATGGTGCTGACCTGGGGCGAGCCGCCTGCAGCCGTCGCGCAGAAAATCGAACAGGTGCGCGCCAAGGCCGCGAAGCTTGGGCGTACCGTGCGCTTCGGTATTCGCCTGCATGTGATTGTGCGGGAAACCAACGCCGAGGCCTGGCAAGCGGCCGACCGTTTGATTTCCCATCTGGACGACGAAACCATCGCCCGTGCCCAGGCCTCCCTGGCGCGCTTCGACTCGGTGGGCCAGCAACGCATGGCCGCGCTGCACGGCGGTCGCCGCGACAAGTTGGAAGTCAGCCCCAACCTGTGGGCCGGGGTCGGCCTGGTGCGTGGTGGTGCCGGTACGGCGCTGGTGGGCGATGGCCCGACCGTGGCCGCGCGGGTCAAGGAATACGCCGACCTGGGCATCGACACGTTCATCTTCTCGGGTTATCCACACTTGGAAGAGTCCTATCGGGTGGCCGAGCTGTTGTTCCCGCACTTGGATGTGGAGCGCCCGGAGCTGCCGAAAAGCCAGGGCTACGTGAGCCCGTTCGGTGAGATGGTCGCCAACGACATCCTGCCCAAAGCCGCGTCCCAGAGCTGAGGCGGCCATGAAAAAAGTTATCCACAACCTGGCGCCGTGGGCGGTGCCGCTGCTGTTGCTGGCGGTGTGGCAATTGTCGGTATCGGCCGGCTGGCTGTCCACGCGGATCCTGCCGGCACCGGTCGCGGTGATTGAGGCCGGTGTGAACCTGGTGCGCAGCGGCGAGATCTGGACACACTTGGCCATCAGCGGCTGGCGCGCGGCGGTCGGCTTCTTGATTGGCGGCGGCCTCGGCCTCGGCCTTGGCTTTATCACCGGCCTGTCGAAGTGGGGCGAGCGGTTGTTGGACAGCTCGGTGCAGATGGTGCGAAACGTGCCGCACCTGGCGCTGATTCCGTTGGTGATCCTTTGGTTCGGCATCGACGAGTCGGCGAAGATTTTCCTGGTGGCGCTGGGCACGCTGTTCCCCATCTATCTCAATACCTATCACGGCATTCGCAACGTCGACCCGGCGCTGGTGGAAATGTCCCGCAGCTACGGCTTGTCCGGTTTCAGCCTGTTTCGCCAGGTGATCCTGCCGGGTGCCTTGCCTTCGATCCTGGTGGGCGTGCGGTTTGCCCTGGGTTTCATGTGGCTGACGCTGATCGTGGCGGAAACCATCTCGGCCAGTTCCGGCATCGGCTACCTGGCGATGAATGCCCGTGAGTTCCTGCAGACCGATGTGGTGGTGCTGGCGATTCTTCTGTACGCCGTGCTCGGTAAGCTGGCCGACCTCGCCGCCCGCGGCCTGGAACGGGTCTGGTTGCGCTGGCATCCGGCCTATCAAGTGAACAAGGGAGGTGCCGCATGACCGCCCAGCAACCTCCACGCCTGCTGCGGGGCATTCCGCTGGCGGTGCGCAATCTGCAAAAGACATTCGGCTCGCGACAGGTGTTGCGTGACATCGACCTGCATATCCCGGCTGGGCAGTTCGTCGCGGTAGTGGGACGCAGTGGCTGCGGTAAAAGCACCTTGCTGCGCTTGTTGGCCGGCCTCGACCAACCCACGGACGGCCAACTGCTGGCGGGTTCGGCACCGTTGAGTGCGGCGCAACAGGACACGCGGTTGATGTTCCAGGACGCGCGTTTATTGCCTTGGAAGAAGATCATCGACAACGTCGGTCTTGGCCTCAAGGGCAACTGGCGACCACAAGCCTTGCAGGCGCTCGATGCCGTGGGCCTGGCGGATCGCGCCCATGAATGGCCGGCGGCGTTGTCCGGCGGCCAGAAGCAGCGGGTGGCGCTGGCTCGGGCGCTGATCCACCAGCCGCGCCTGCTGCTGCTCGACGAACCCTTGGGAGCGCTGGACGCCCTGACCCGGATCGAGATGCAGCAACTGATCGAGCGCCTGTGGCAGCAACACGGCTTCACCGTGCTGCTGGTGACCCACGACGTCAGCGAGGCGGTGGCGATTGCCGACCGGGTCATCCTGATCGAGGACGGCCAGGTCGGCCTCGACCTGGCCATCGACCTGCCACGCCCCCGTGCTCGCGGCTCGCATCGTTTGGCGAGCCTGGAAACCGAAGTCCTCAATCGCGTGCTGTCCTTGCCCGGCCAACCGCCGGAACCCGAACCCGTTTCACCCTTGCCCACGCAGTTGCGTTGGGCGCAATAACTTCATCCAGACAGGAATCGATACCATGACTATCAAAGCCATCAACGTTCGCAACCAGTTCAAAGGCACCATCAAGGAAATCGTCGAAGGCGACGTGCTGTCGGAAATCGACGTGCAGACGGCTTCGGGTATTGTCACTTCGGTCATCACCACCCGCTCGGTGAAAGAGCTGGAACTGGCGATCGGCAGCGAAGTGATTGCTTTCGTCAAATCAACGGAGGTGTCTATCGCCAAGTTGTGAGCGGTGTTTCACCCGCAGCCCCGGATGGCGTGAGCCCTTCGGGGCTTTTTTTGTGCTTCTAGGAGGCTTTAAAGGGATTTTAAATGCGCTTATTTGTTATAAAGCGCTTTATAAGGATTCTTATCTCCATGTCATCGTATGCCTTCGATTTTTCAGGCGGCTTCGCGCTTGGGCAAATACGGTGGCAGATACAGCCCCAGGTACGCATCGAACACCCGCATGCCTTCCTCGGCCATGCGCGGGGTGATCTCGCCGTGCTGTTGGACCGAACGGGCGTAGACGCGGTCCCCCAGTTCCATGGCCAGGGCGAACACGTCGACGTCGGAGGGCAGTGCCGGCAATTGAAAATGACGGGCGAAGACCGTGTGCATCAGCTCGCCCAGTTCCAGGTCGTGCTGGCGGTCAGCCTGGGTGACTTCGGTCAGGCCGTGCTGGGCCAGGATCAATTGCCGGGCGGCGGCGTCTTCGCTGTAGATCACCAGCATGCGTTGCTCCACCAGTCGCGACAGGTCGTGCCAGTGGTTCAGCGCGCCATGGTCGATCGGTGCTTGCAGGCAGGCGCGAAAGGCCGCATGGACGTCAGCGGTCAGGGCTTCGAGCAAGGCCGGGACGCTGGCGAAGAAGTGATAGACGGAAGAGGGCGGGATCCCGGCGCGTTCGGCGACGCTGTAGATCGACAGGCTGGCCACGCCTTCGGCGGCAAGCAGCGTACGGGCGGCATCAAGAATGGTGTCGATCCGGGCCTGGCTGCGTGCGCGGGGTTTGCGAGGGGTGGCGATGCGCGTCATGGACGTCTCCTGCGGGACTGGCGGGCATTGTACGCAGAGCGGGCGGCTGGTCCATACCTGCACTTGAGAGGAGAGCAACTCCTGTGGCGAGGGAGCTTGCTCCCGCTGGGCTGCGAAGCAGCCCTGAAATCAGCCACTGCGGTGGTTCAGGTTGACCGCTTCAGCATTTTTGGGACTGCTGCGCAGCCCAGCGGGAGCAAGCTCCCTCGCCACGGGGGGAAGCGCCAAAAAAAACGCCGCAGGCCCTGAAGCCTGCGGCGTTTTTGTTCTACAGCAACCGCTTACACGGTATGCAGGTACCAGTTGTACTCAAGGTCGGAGATGGAGTGTTCGAACTCTTCCAGCTCACTTTCCTTACAGGCCACGAAGATATCGATGTATTTCGGATCGATGTACTTGGCCATGACTTCGCTGTCGTCCAGCTCGCGCAGGGCATCACGCAAGTTGTTCGGCAGGCTTTGCTCGTTCTGCTCGTAGCTGTTGCCTTCGACCGGCGCGCCGGGCTCGATCTTGTTGGTCAGGCCGTGATGCACACCCGCCAATACGGCTGCCATCAGCAGGTACGGGTTGGCATCGGCGCCGGCAACGCGGTGCTCCAGGCGCACCGCATCGGCCGAGCCGGTCGGTACGCGCAAGGCGACGGTGCGGTTGTCCAGGCCCCAGGTCGGCGAGTTCGGCACATAGAACTGTGCGCCGAAACGACGGTAGGAGTTGACGTTCGGGCAGAGGAAAGCCATCTGCGCGGGCAGGGTCTCGAGCACACCGCCGATCGCGTGACGCAGTGCGGCGTTCTGCTCGGGATCCTCGCTGGCAAAGATATTCTTGCCGTCTTTGTCCAAGATCGAAATGTGGACGTGCAAACCATTGCCTGCCTGGCCCGGGTACGGCTTGGCCATGAATGTGGTGTCCATTTCATGGTCGTAGGCAATGTTCTTGATCAACCGCTTGAGCAGGACCGCGTAGTCGCAAGCCTTGATCGGGTCGGCGACGTGGTGCAGGTTGACTTCGAACTGCGCCGGGGCACTTTCCTTGACGATGGCGTCGGCGGGAATGCCTTGCTCCTTGGCCCCTTCCAGGATGTCCTGGAGGCAATCGACGTATTCGTCGAGGTCATCGATCAGGTAGACCTGTGTCGAATGCGGGCGTTTTCCGGAGATGGGCGAGCGGGGCGGTTGTGGGCGGCCATTCACGTTCTCCTGGTCGATCAGGTAGAACTCCAGCTCGAAAGCCGCGCAGATGGTCAGGCCCAATTCATCGAACTTGGTCACGACCTGGCGCAGGACTTCACGCGGGTCGGCAAAGAAGGGTTCGCCTTCCAGTTCGTGCATGGTCATCAGCAGTTGCGCGGTCGGGCGCTTCTGCCAGGGTTCGTTGCTCAGAGTGCCGGGGATGGGATAGCAGATGCGGTCGGCATCGCCGATGTCCAGGCCCAGGCCGGTGCTTTCCACCGTCGAGCCATTGATATCCAGGGCAAATAGAGAGGCCGGCAGGTTGATGCCTTTCTCGTAAACCTTGTGGAGGCTGGTGCGTTCGATGCGCTTGCCGCGCACCACACCATTCATATCCGCAATCAGAAGGTCAACGTACAGAACCTCAGGATGTTCCTTAAGGAACGCGTTCGCTTCGTTAAGCTGAACGGCACGCGGGGGTACCGACATGATGCAACACCTTTGTTGTTAAAAATATCAATCATTGATCTCTTCGAAAGCCAGTCAACCCGAACGGCATGCCGAAGTCAAGCAGGGCCTTTTTTGCCCTAAAAAAGCACCTGTGGGGCTTTTTTGAGGCAATTTGGGGCGTTTTTTTCCCTTTGAGGGGCTTGGCGCCCGCAGGCTTGAGCGGGCCGTGTTGTATTTTTTACGGGGGTGTTGTGTAAAAAAATGAACAAGGCTAAGCTCGATTCAAACCCATAACAGCAATAATACCGGGGTGCTTCATGTCTCGCCTGCCGTTAATCGGCGTCACCACCTGCTCCAGGCAGATCGGTTTGCATGCGTATCACACCACTGGCGACAAATATGCCCGGGCTGTCGCAACAGCCGCCAAGGGCTTGCCAGTGCTGATCCCCTCACTGGCGGATCTGTTCGCACCGTCCGATATTCTGGACGCCCTGGACGGTATTCTCTTTACCGGCTCTCCTTCCAATGTAGAACCTTTTCACTACCAAGGCCCGGCCAGTGCGCCAGGCACTGCCCATGATCCTGCACGTGACGCCATCACCCTTCCGCTGATCCGCGCCGCTGTCGACGCGGGCGTCCCGGTGCTGGGCATCTGCCGGGGCTTCCAGGAAATGAACGTAGCCTTTGGCGGCAGCCTGCATCAGAAAGTTCATGAAGTCGGAACCTTTATCGATCATCGTGAAGACGACACCCAACCGGTCGAGATCCAATACGGCCCGGCCCACGTCGTGCATATCCAGCCAGGCGGGGTTCTCGCGGGCCTGGGCCTGCCGCCGCAGATCGACGTCAACTCGATTCACAGCCAGGGCATCGAGCGCCTGGCACCGGGACTGCGGGCCGAAGCGCTGGCGCCGGATGGCCTGATCGAGGCCGTCTCGGTTGTACAAGGCAAGGCTTTTGCTTTAGGTGTGCAATGGCACCCGGAATGGGCGGTAGGCTCTAATCCGTACTATCTTGCGATTTTCCAGGCATTTGGCGATGCCTGCCGAGCAAGGGCAACACAACGCGACGCCGATGCGTCAAACAACGCCTGACTTCTAATAGCAGCCAGGAAACTCACGCCTAGAGGCATTTATGAGTAACAACCTCGACCAGCTCACCGATTGGTTGAAAGACCACAAGATCACAGAAGTCGAATGCATGATTGGCGACCTGACCGGCATCACCCGGGGCAAGATCTCGCCGACCAACAAGTTCATTGCCGAAAAAGGCATGCGCCTGCCCGAGAGCGTCCTGCTCCAGACCGTAACGGGCGACTATGTCGAAGACGACATCTATTACGAACTGCTCGACCCTGCCGACATCGACATGATGTGCCGCCCGGACGAAAACGCAGTGTTCCTGGTGCCATGGGCCATCGAGCCCACCGCACAGGTGATCCATGATTCCTACGACAAGCAAGGCAACCCCATCGAGCTGTCGCCGCGCAACGTATTGAAGAAGGTGCTCAAGCTCTACGCCGACAAGGGCTGGCAGCCGATTGTCGCGCCGGAAATGGAGTTCTACCTGACCAAGCGCAGCGACGACCCGGACTTTCCGCTGCAACCGCCGATCGGCCGCTCCGGCCGCCCGGAAACCGGTCGCCAATCGTTCTCGATCGAAGCTGCCAACGAATTCGACCCGCTGTTCGAAGACGTCTACGACTGGTGCGAATTGCAGGAGCTGGACCTCGACACGCTGATCCATGAGGACGGCACCGCGCAGATGGAGATCAACTTCCGTCATGGCGACGCGCTGTCCCTGGCCGACCAGATCCTGGTGTTCAAGCGCACCATGCGCGAGGCAGCGCTCAAACACGACGTGGCCGCCACGTTCATGGCCAAGCCCATGACCGGCGAGCCGGGCAGCGCGATGCACCTGCACCAGAGCATCATCGACAAGGAAACCGGCAAGAACGTCTTCTCCAACGAAGACGGGACCATGAGCGATCTGTTCCTGCACCACATCGGTGGCCTGCAGAAATTCATCCCCGAGCTGCTGCCGCTGTTCGCGCCCAACGTCAACTCGTTCCGCCGCTTCCTGCCCGATACCTCGGCGCCGGTGAACGTGGAGTGGGGCGAGGAGAACCGTACCGTGGGCCTGCGGGTGCCGGATGCCGGGCCGCAGAACCGTCGGGTGGAAAACCGCTTGCCGGGCGCCGACGCCAACCCGTACCTGGCGATTGCCGCCAGCCTGTTGTGCGGCTACATCGGCATGGTCGAAGGCATCAATCCGAGCGCCCCCGTGGTGGGCCGAGGGTATGAGCGCCGCAACCTGCGCCTGCCGTTGACCATCGAAGATGCCCTGGAGCGCATGGAAAACAGCACCACCATCGAGAAATACCTGGGCAAGAAATTCATCACGGGCTACGTCGCGGTCAAGCGGGCCGAGCATGAAAACTTCAAGCGCGTCATCAGTTCGTGGGAGCGGGAATTCCTGCTCTTTGCCGTCTGATGCGCCGGGCGGGGCTGCCATAGGCCCCGCCCTCAATGGAATAAAGGAGAATTCGCATGACCCGCAACAACCCGCAAACCCGTGAATGGCAGGCCCTGAGCAACGACCATCACCTCGCACCCTTCAGCGATTTCAAACAGCTCAAAGAGAAAGGCCCGCGCATCATCACCCACGCCAAGGGCGTGTACCTCTGGGACAGTGAAGGCAACAAGATCCTCGACGGCATGGCCGGCCTCTGGTGCGTGGCCGTCGGCTACGGTCGCGATGAGCTGGCGGACGCCGCCAGCCAACAGATGCGTGAGTTGCCGTATTACAACCTGTTCTTCCAGACCGCCCACCCGCCGGTACTGGAATTGTCCAAGGCCATCGCCGACATCGCCCCGGAAGGCATGAACCATGTGTTCTTCACCGGCTCCGGCTCGGAAGGCAACGACACCATGTTGCGCATGGTCCGCCATTACTGGGCGATCAAGGGTCAGCCGAACAAGAAAGTCATCATCAGCCGCAAGAACGGTTATCACGGCTCGACCGTGGCCGGCGCCAGCCTGGGCGGCATGACCTATATGCACGAGCAGGGCGACCTGCCGATCCCTGGCATCGTCCATATCGCCCAGCCGTACTGGTTCGGCGAAGGCGGCGACATGAGTCCTGAAGAGTTCGGCATCTGGGCCGCCAACCAACTGGAAGAGAAGATCCTCGAGATCGGCGTCGACAACGTCGGTGCGTTCATTGCCGAGCCGATCCAGGGCGCGGGCGGGGTGATCGTGCCGCCGGACAGCTACTGGCCGCGCATGAAGGAAATCCTCGCCAAGTACGACATCCTGTTCGTGGCCGATGAAGTGATCTGCGGTTTCGGGCGCACCGGTGAGTGGTTCGGTACCGACTTCTACGGGTTGAAACCGCACATGATGACCATCGCCAAGGGCCTGACCTCCGGCTACATCCCCATGGGTGGCCTGATCGTGCGCGATGACGTGGTCGCGGTGCTCAACGAAGGCGGCGATTTCAACCACGGCTTTACCTACTCCGGTCATCCCGTGGCCGCTGCGGTGGCCCTGGAAAACATCCGCATCCTGCGTGAAGAAAAGATCATCGAGCGCGTCCACGGCGAAACGGCACCCTATTTGCAACAACGCCTGCGGGAACTGAACGATCATCCGCTGGTGGGTGAAGTGCGCGGTGTCGGTTTGCTGGGGGCTATCGAACTGGTCCAGGACAAGGCCACGCGCAAACGCTACGAAGGCAAGGGCGTGGGCATGATCTGCCGGCAGTTCTGCTTCGATAACGGGCTGATCATGCGTGCGGTGGGCGACACCATGATCATTGCGCCGCCGCTGGTGATCAGCAAGGCCGAGATCGACGAACTGGTGGCCAAGGCGCGGCAATGCCTGGACCTGACGCTCAGTGCGTTGCAGGGCTAAGTGCTAGGCTCTGAGCGAGGTGCCGGAACGGCCCTCGCCCAGCATGAACAAAAGGCTGGGCTTGTGTTGAAAGCCTGCCCTGTAACTTGCCAGACTACCGCTGCTGTTCAAGTTGCGCTGAACGTGGCTAAAAAGAATAACCGGAGCATCATCCATGAAGGCATTAGGTATGAAGATAGCTGGCAAGACCCTCCTCGCCATGTCCCTGGCGGGCCTGATGGCGGGCGCCGTCCAGGCGGACGATAAAGTGCTGCACGTCTATAACTGGTCCGACTACATCGCGCCGGACACGGTCGCCAAGTTCGAGAAAGAGACGGGGATCAAGGTCGTCTACGACGTGTTCGACAGCAACGAGACGCTGGAAGCCAAATTGCTGGCCGGCAAGTCCGGCTACGACGTCGTGGTGCCGTCGAACAACTTCCTCGCCAAGCAGATCAAGGCCGGCGTCTACCAGGAGCTGGACAAGTCCAAGCTGCCTAACTGGAAGAACCTGGACACCGACCTGCTCAAGGCCGTCGGCGATGCCAGCGACCAAGGCAACAAGCACGCCTTCCCTTACATGTGGGGCACCATCGGCATCGGCTACAACCCCGAGAAGGTCAAGGCCGCATTGGGCGTCGACAAGATCGATTCGTGGGACACCCTGCTCAAGCCGGAGAACATCGCCAAGCTCAAGAGCTGCGGTGTGAGTTTCCTCGACTCGCCAACGGAAATGATCCCGGTGGCCCTGCATTACCTCGGTTACCCGACCGACAGCAAAGACAAGAAGCAACTGGCCGAAGCCGAAGCACTGTTCCTCAAGCTGCGCCCATCGATCGGTTACTTCCACTCTTCCAAATACATCTCGGACCTGGCCAACGGCAACATCTGCGTGGCCGTGGGCTACTCGGGTGATATCGAGCAATCGAAGAGCCGCGCAGCCGAAGCTGGTGGCAAGGTGAAAGTGGCCTACACCATTCCGAAGGAAGGTGCCGGTTCGTTCTATGACATGGTCGCCATTCCCAAGGATGCCGAAAACCTCGAGGCCGCCTACAAGTGGATGAACTTCATCATGCAGCCGGAAATCATGGCGGAGATCACCGACAACGTGCGTTTCCCGAACGGCAACAAGGCCGCCACCCCTCTGGTGGACAAGGAAATTTCCGGTGACCCGAGCATTTATCCATCGGACGAAGTGAAGGCCAAGCTGTACGCGATCAGCGATCTGGATGCGGCCACCCAGCGGCTGTTGACCCGCAGCTGGACCAAGATCAAATCCGGTAAATAAACCGGCTTGAAGCAGTCTCTCGTTGTCGCGGTCGTCGCGACGGCGACAACGGGAGCAATTAAATAACTAAAAGTTTTGCTGGATCGGTTTATCGAGGGTAAGTTGCGCGCCGGTTTTGTTGCAGGGCACTTCATTGGCCCGGTGACGGGGGCAACTTGGGCCCAACTATTTAAGAGGACCTCCACGTGCCTGTCTTTTCTTTGTTGCGCAACGCCTTGCTGGTCGGTGCCGGCCTGACATTTGCTGTCAGTGTCCAGGCGGCCTCCACCGTGCATATTTATAACTGGTCGGACTACATCGGCGAATCCACGCTGGCGGACTTCGAGAAAGCCACCGGGATCAAGCCGGTCTATGACGTATTCGATTCCAACGAAACCCTGGAAGGCAAGTTGCTGGCCGGTCGTACCGGTTACGACGTGGTCGTGCCGTCCAACCATTTCCTGGGCAAGCAGATCAAGGCCGGGGCGTTCCAGAAGCTCGACAAATCCCAGCTGTCCAACTACGCCAACCTCGATCCGCTGTTGCTCAAGCGCCTGGAAAAGAACGACCCGGGCAACCAGTACGCCGTGCCTTACCTGTGGGGCACCAACGGCATCGGCTACAACGTCGAGAAGATCAAGGCCGTCCTGGGCGTCGACAAGATTGATTCGTGGGCCATGCTGTTCGAGCCGGAAAACATCAAGAAGCTGTCCAGCTGTGGCGTTTCGTTCCTCGATTCGGGTGACGAGATGATCCCGGCGATGCTCAATTACCTGGGCCTGGACCCCAACAGCCAGGATCCGGAAGACTACAAGAAGGCCGAGGCCCAGCTCCTCAAGATCCGACCTTACGTGACCTATTTCAACTCCTCCAAGTACATCTCCGATCTGGCCAATGGCGAGATCTGCGTGGCCGCCGGGTTCTCCGGCGACATCTTCCAGGCCCGTTCCCGCGCCAGCGAAGCCGGCAAGGGTATCGAAATTGCCTACGTGATTCCCAAGGAAGGCGGCAACCTCTGGTTCGACATGCTGGCGATCCCGCGCGACGCCACCAACGTCAAGGAGGCCCATGCGTTCATCAACTACCTGCTCAAGCCTGAAGTGATCGCCCAGGTCAGCGACGTGGTCGGTTATGCCAACCCGAACCCCAAGGCTGGCGAACTGATGGACCAGAAAGTACGCACCGACGAAGCGGTTTATCCACCGCAAGCGGTCGTCGACAAGCTCTACGTCAACTCCGAGTTGCCGGCCAAGATCCAACGACTCATGACCCGCAGCTGGACCAAGGTCAAGTCGGGTAAATAGCGTTCAACGCTCTAACTTTCAGAAGGTTCGCCCGTCTTGGGCGAGCTGCAAATTTTGTGGGAGTTTCGTAAATGGCAGTTGCCTCCGGCGCCTATAAGAAAGCCCTCGAGGGCGACCAGACACCCAAGCAGGTGTTGGTCAAAATCGACCGGGTCACGAAGAAGTTCGACGAGACGATTGCCGTGGACGACGTGTCCCTGGAGATCAAGAAAGGCGAGATCTTTGCCTTGCTCGGCGGTTCGGGATCGGGCAAGTCCACCTTGCTGCGCATGCTGGCAGGTTTCGAGCGGCCCACGGAGGGGCGGATTTTCCTCGATGGCGTGGACATCACCGACATGCCGCCCTATGAGCGGCCAATCAACATGATGTTCCAGTCCTACGCCTTGTTCCCGCACATGACCGTGGCGCAGAACATCGCCTTCGGCCTGCAGCAGGACAAGATTCCCAAGGCCGAGATCGACGCCCGCGTGGCCGAGATGCTCAAGCTGGTGCAGATGAGCCAGTACGCCAAGCGCAAGCCGCACCAGCTCTCCGGCGGCCAGCGTCAGCGCGTGGCCCTGGCCCGTTCCCTGGCGAAGCGGCCGAAGCTGCTGCTGCTCGATGAACCGATGGGTGCCCTGGACAAGAAGCTGCGCTCGCAGATGCAACTCGAACTGGTGGAAATCATCGAGCGGGTCGGCGTGACCTGCGTGATGGTGACCCACGACCAGGAAGAGGCCATGACCATGGCCGAGCGCATCGCGATCATGCACCTGGGCTGGATCGCGCAGATCGGCAGCCCGATCGATATCTACGAGACCCCGACCAGTCGCCTGGTCTGCGAGTTCATCGGCAACGTCAACATCTTCGAGACCGAAGTGGTGGACGACGCCGAAGGCCACGCGGTGCTGACCTGCAAGGACCTGGACCGCAGCATCTACGTCGGCCACGGCATCAGCACCTCGGTGCAGGACAAGTCGGTGACCTACGCCATTCGCCCGGAAAAACTGCTGGTCACGTCCGAGCAGCCGACCTGCGAGCACAACTGGTCCAGCGGCAAGGTCCACGACATCGCCTACCTGGGCGGCCATTCAGTGTTCTACGTCGAATTGCCGAGCGGCAAGCTGGTGCAGTCCTTCGTCGCCAATGCCGAACGCCGTGGCCAACGTCCGACCTGGGGTGACCAGGTGTTCGTCTGGTGGGAAGACGACAGCGGCGTGGTGCTTCGCTCATGAACATGCGCAAATTCAAACGCCGACTCGCCCGAATAACGCCCGGTGGCCGTCAGATGGTCATCGGGGTGCCCTTCATCTGGTTGTTCCTGTTCTTCATGCTGCCGTTCTTCATCGTCCTGAAGATCAGCTTCGCCGAAGCCGACGTGGCGATTCCGCCGTATACCGAGATCTACAGCTACGTCGACCAGAAACTGCAGGTGCTGCTCAATCTCGCCAACTACGTGATGTTGAGCGAGGACGAGCTGTACATCGCCGCCTACCTTGGGTCGCTGAAAATGGCCCTGATCAGCACCACCTTGTGCCTGCTGATCGGCTATCCGATGGCCTACGGCATCGCCAACGCCCGCAAGGAAATGCAGACGGTGCTGGTGCTGCTGATCATGATGCCGACCTGGACCGCGATCCTCATCCGCGTCTACGCGTGGATGGGCATCCTCAGCAACAACGGCTTGCTCAACGGTTTCCTGATGAGCATGGGCTGGATCAGCGAGCCGCTGCAGATCCTCAACACCAACCTGGCGGTGTATATCGGCGTGGTCTATTCGTACCTGCCGTTCATGATCCTGCCGTTGTACGCCAACCTGGTCAAACACGATCCAAGCCTGCTGGAAGCCGCGTCCGACCTGGGCTCGAGCACCTTTAACAGCTTCTGGAAAATCACCGTGCCGCTGTCCAAGAACGGCATCGTTGCCGGCTGCATGCTGGTGTTCATCCCGGTGGTGGGCGAGTTCGTGATTCCGGAGCTGCTGGGCGGCCCGGAAACGCTGATGATCGGTAAAGTGCTGTGGCAGGAATTTTTCAACAACCGTGACTGGCCGGTGGCATCCGCCCTGGCGGTAGTGATGCTGGCGATCCTGATCGTGCCCATCATCCTGTTCAACCGCAGTCAGGCCAAGGAAATGGAGGGCAAGGAATGAAGCGCTTCAGTTTTTCAAGCCTGATGCTGGTGCTGGGCCTGTTGTTCATCTACGCACCGATGGTGATCCTGGTGATCTTCTCGTTCAACGCCTCGAAACTGGTGACGGTGTGGGGCGGCTGGTCGGTCAAGTGGTACGTCGGCCTGCTGGACAACACCCAACTGATGGGCTCGGTGGTGCGCTCGCTGGAGATCGCCTGCTACACCGCGATTGCTGCGGTAGCCCTGGGGACGCTGGCGGCCTTCGTGCTGACCCGTATCACCCACTTCAAGGGCCGCACGCTGTTCGGTGGCCTGGTCACCGCGCCATTGGTGATGCCGGAAGTGATCACCGGCCTGTCGCTGTTGCTGCTGTTCGTGGCCATGGCGCAAATGATCGGCTGGCCCCAGGAGCGTGGCATTGTCACGATCTGGATCGCCCACACCACGTTCTGCGCGGCCTATGTGGCGGTGGTGGTGTCGGCGCGCTTGCGTGAGCTGGACCTGTCCATCGAAGAGGCGGCCATGGACCTCGGGGCGCGGCCGTGGAAGGTGTTCTTCCTGATCACCATTCCGATGATCGCGCCGTCGCTGGCGGCAGGCGGCATGATGTCGTTCGCGCTGTCCCTCGACGACTTGGTATTGGCCAGCTTCGTCTCCGGCCCTGGCTCCACCACATTGCCGATGGAAGTCTTCTCGGCGGTACGCCTGGGGGTGAAACCGGAAATCAACGCCGTGGCGAGCCTGATCCTGCTGGCGGTGTCCCTGGTGACGTTCCTGGTCTGGTACTTCAGCCGCCGCGCCGAAGAAAACCGCAAGCGGGCGATCCAGCAAGCCATCGAGGAAAGCGCCGCCGATTCCTGGAAACAACCGGAAGTCCGCCGGGCGGAGACTGTTTCGGCCTGAGGTAACGCAGAACCCAATGTGGGGACAAGCTTGCTCCCACAGTTTTTTGTGGTCCGTGAATTTGTGGCCTGGCTCGGATCCTGTGTGGGAGCGAGCTTGCTCGCGATAGCGGTATGGCAGTCGATGTAGGTGTTGACGGTCAGGCCGCCTTCGCGAGCAAGCTCGCTCCCACAGGTTTTTGTGGTGTCCATAAATTCGTGGCCTGGCTCGGATCCTCTGTGGGAGCGAGCTTGCTCCGGGCGGCGATCCGACGATAGCGGTGTGGCAGTCGATGCAGGTGTTGACGGTCAGTCCGCCTTCGCGAGCAAGCTCGCTCCCACAGGTTTTTGTGGTGTCCATAAATTCGCGGCCTGGCTCGGATCCTCTGTGGGAGCGAGCCTGCTCGCGAAGGTGGTGTACAGGCTGGTTATGAATTCCAAGGCGAGCTGCGGATTACTTCAACGAAGTTCATCGGCTTGAACCCCGGCTCCTGATCCCTCAGCACGTCGGTCTTCACATTGCCGAAGGTGGTCTGCGGACGATGCCGCAAGCCGTCGGCGAAGGCGCAGATGATGCATTCCTTGAAGCCTTCCCCACGGGGATGCGCATGTACCACGGCGTCGCGTTGTGCGGCCGGGAATGCGGCGTAATCCATGCCCAGCACGTCCATCTCCACGCCAGCGGTCACCAGGGCGACGTTGGGGCGCAGGTGCTTGGGCACGCCGGGCGTGGTGTGCAACGCGATCGAAAGCCACACTTGCTCGATGTCGTCGTCGCTCAACCCGTAGGGTTTGAGAAACGCTGCGGCGGCATTCGCGCCATCCACCTCGAAACGCTCATCGTCGCTGCGATAACCTTCGACCAGCCCGATATCGTGAAACATCGCGCCGACGTACAGCAGCTCCGGATCGTAAGCCAATTGCTGGCGTTGGCCGCTCAACGCGCCGAACAGGAACACCCGGCGGGAATGGTGGTACAGCAGGTCCGATTCAATGTCGCGAATGTATTCGGTGGTGGCCCGGGCGAGGGCGCTGTCGGGGATCTGGATGCCGGCGATGCTGTTCATGCTGCTCTCCTCTTGACGGTGCGCCGTGGCGGCGCTGAGGTTCCAGTCTGTTCGCCGGGGTATGGCGCAGCAATCGCGCCATGGCTGCGATTACGGCCAATGAACTCGGGTTTCATGCCATCTGGCTTCTGCGCGCCGGATTGGCTAGGGTTCGGTGGTCAATCCGGACAGGTCGGCCAGAATCATGGAAATATCCGTCGCCATCGTGGTGTTCACAGGCGCCCAATCCCTGGACGTCAGCGGCCCCATGGATGTGTTTTGCGAAGCCAATCGCTTTCTCGCCACGCAGGATCACTATCGGTTGCAAGTGATCGGCGTCGAGCGCGGTGCGACGTCTTGCTCCAACGGAATGTCCCTCAATCCCCACCGTCATTTCAGCGAAGCATCGGAGGCGTACGACCTGCTGTTGGTCGCGGGCGGGCCGCAATTGCCGTTCATGGACTTTGGCCCGGCGTTCAATGCCTGGCTGCGCGAGGCCTGCGCACGGGCCCGGCGCTTTGGTTCGATCTGCAATGGCGCGTTCATGCTGGCCCGGGCCGGACTGCTCGAAGGGCGGACCGTCACCACCCATTGGGGCGATGCTTCGGCGCTGGCGCAGATGTGCCCCTCGACCCGGGTCGAAGCCGATCGGCTGTACGTGCAGGACGGCGAGCTCTATACCTCGGCGGGTGTTACGGCAGGCATCGACCTGTCGCTGTTCCTGCTGGCGCAGGACCACGGGCCGGACGTGGCGCTGAATGTCGCCAAGCGGCTGGTGGTGTTCACCCAGCGTTCAGGCGGTCAATCGCAGTTCAGTCCGTTCCTCACGCCCCATGCCGAGCCGACCTCCACCGTGGCTCAGGTCCAGGCGTACGTGCTGGCGAATCTCAACGGTGACCTGGGCATCGCCGACCTCGCCAACGCGGCGAACATGAGCCCACGCAATTTCTCCCGCGTGTTCAGCCGGGAGGCGAAGGTCACGCCGGCGGAGTTCGTCGAGCAGGCCCGGGTGGACGCGGCACGCGTGATGCTGGAAAGCACTCGGGCACCGCTCAAGACCGTGGCATACCAATGCGGCTTTCGTGATGCCCAACACATGCGCAGCGTATTCAATCGGCGGTTGGGCGTGACACCGCAACAGTTCAGGTTGAATTTCGCCGCGATGCTTTGAGCTCATTTTTTCAGTGCGTCATGGGCCTCCAGCGCCCGCAGGGAATAGATATAAGCCGCGCCGGCATTCAGCGAGACCGCTGTCGCCAGGGTGGCCGCGATTTCTTCGCGGGTCGCGCCGGCCTTGATCGCGGCGTCGGTGTGTACGCCGATGCAACCGTCACAGCGGGTGGTGATCGCCACGGCAATGGAGATCAGCTCGCGGGTCTTGGCGTCGAGTACGTCGTTCTCGGCGGCGGCTTCATCCAGGGCCATGTAGGCCTTGACCATTTTCGGATTGCTTTTGCCCAAGGCGCCAAAGGCGCTCTTGATGGTAGGCAGCAGCTCGGACCAGTTATTGAACATTGCGTGGACTCCTTTGAAATAAACGGGTTTGGGCCCTTGTAGTCTTGACCATCCATGGCGATCGGGCCTGCTGATGGTCGAAAAGATTTACTCCGCCCTGGCGGGTAGCAGCTTCAACGTACCGCGGGTGTTGGCCGTGACCTCTTCTTCGGCCAGGTGCGCCTGGTGATACAGCCCCTCGATGTAGGCTTCGGCCTGGTCCTCGTAGTGCTTGTCGAACGGCACGCCGCTCTGGCCCACGGGATTGATGGTGACGCTGTGGGCCGGGTCGGCGAAGTCGATGATGCGCCGGGTGGAGGGGCCATAGGTCACTGGCCAGGGCGTCGGACCGATCCTGGCCGAGAGGTTGTTCGGCACTTCATGGGTGCCGGGGGCGGCGAATGGGCCGACGTTGAAGATCCGGTCCAGCGGTTTCTGCTGGCCCAGCGGATGGCCGTGGGTCAGGGTGTGAGCCTGGCCCCACTGCCATTGGCTGGCGTCCTCGCCCAAGGTGGCCTTCAGGTGCACCAGGGTCCGGTGCCAGGCCTTGATGACCATGTCGGCGCGGGTTTCGGTGCCCAGCGTCGAGCGATCGTCCCACCACGGCGAGTCCTTGGCGGCGGCCAGGCGGGGAAGCGCGGCGTCAATCACGCGGGTCGACAGCGCGGTTTCGAAGAAACTGTCCCCCAGTTCATCGCGCAGGGCAACGTCGGCCAAGTCGAACAGGAACTGGTTGAACAGCGTGGCGCTGACGGAGTCCAGCGGGTAGTCGCCCTTCCAGTCAGCCAGTTGCTCCACCCACTTGCGTTCCTGCGGGTCGCTGACCGCTTCGCGCAGGATCGGCAACAAGGGCGCGAGCAAGCGCGGACCGTAGGCGGTGGTGGTACCCAGTTGTAGTTTCTGGGTGGTCTGGATGTCCCATTTGGCTTGCTTTTCACTCAACTGCCGGTCGAGTTGCTGGCCGCGGTCGGGCAGGTTGTAGTAGCCGGGGATCTCGATCCCGCTGGCCGCCACCGGCTGGAAATTCGCCGAGAGGACATAGCCCCGGGCCGGGTTCTCTTCCTGGGGGTTACTGCCGAACGGGTAGAAACCGTCCTTGTCCGCTTCGGTGCTGCTGCCGTCGAGAATGAAACCGGGCTTCACACCAGCCGGCCGCTTGGGTAATTGGGCTGCGGCCCACCAGCCGATATCACCCTTGGCGTTGGCCCAGACCACATTCAGGCCGGGCGCATGGATCTTCGCCGACGCGCCACGAGCCTTGACCAAGGTGTCGGCGCGATTGAGCTGGTAGAACGCCTCGAGGATCGGGTTGCGGCTTTCCAGGAACCCCCACCACATGGCGATTGGCGTCTTGCCGGCATTGGCACCGAGGGCATCGTTGACGATCGGCCCATGGGGCGACTGGCGCAGCACCAGTGTCACGGGTGCTTGGCCCTTCACGGCAATCTGCTGTTCGCTGCGGGTCATGTCCACCCATCGGTCGCGGTACCAGACCTGTTCGGGGTTGTCCGGGTTGACCTTCTCGGCCACCAGGTCCAGGTCGTCGTTCTGGAACATGGTGACGCTCCAGCCGAAATCCTTGTTCATGCCCAGCGAGGCAAACGGCATCAGGGCCTGGTACTGGCCGTAGAGTTCGAATCCCGGCGCCGAGAGGTGTGCCTCGTACCACACCGACGGCGCTGAAAAACGGATATGCGGATCGCCGGCCAGCAAGGGCTTGCCACTGTGGGTGCGATTGCCGGAGACCGCCCAGGCGTTGCTGCCTTCGAATTGCGGCAGGCCGTTGTCGGCCAAGGCCTGCTCGCTCAGGCGCGCCAGGGCGTTGACGTCTTTCCAAGCGCTGGCGGTCAGTGTCGGACCGCTTGCCGGAGCCTGCTGTAGCACGCCCTGGGGCTGCCAGTCGAGGTCGAAGATGTTCAGGTAGTCGGCACCGAGCTGGTCACGCACGTAGGTCAGCAAGGGTTCGGTGCGAAAGGCCGCGGCAAAGCTGTAGGCCATGTAGCCGACGATGCTGGCGGTGTCTTCGGCGGTGAAGGGACGCTTGGGAATGCCCAGCACATCGAACTCCAGCGGCCGCGTGTGAGTTTGCTGATAGGTGTTGATGCCGTCCAGGTACGCCTGCGTCGCGATCCAGGCCGGCGATTGTCGATCCTGCTCGGCGACGTAGCTGGCGGCGCGCTCGCGAATGCGCAGGCTGCGCATCAGCTTGTCGGTGTCGAGCAGCTTGGGGCCGAGGATTTCCGCCAGTTCGCCCCGGGCGAGGCGGCGCATGATTTCCATCTGGAACAGCCGGTCCTGGGCATGGACATAACCGAGGGCGCGGTACAGGTCGGTTTCGTTCTCGGCGCGAATGTGCGGCACGCCGCGTTCGTCATAGCGCACCGTCACCGAGCCCAGCAGCCCTTGCAACTGCACCGTGCCCTGGCGGGTCGGCTGCTTGCTGTAGAGGTAGCCGCCCGCGACGATGATTGCGGTGACGATCAGCGACAGGAAGGCGACGAGGGTGCGTTTCATGGTTGATCCTTATTCGAGTGGCAGCGGTCCCATGATCTTGCTGCTGATTCCCTGTTTAACATGCAATCGCGTGCCGGTGCATCGTTCCTCGGAGGGATTTTCCTTTCCATCAACCGAATCGCCCACGGCGAGGGCGCTTGGCCTGTAGGAGCTGGCGAAGCCTGCGATCTTTTGATCTTTCGCTCCAGATTCAATGGGTAGTGGAAAGATCGCAGCCTCGCTTCGCTCGGCAGCTCCTACAGGCCAGTGGGAGCAAGTTTCCTTGCCATGCAAAGGCAGACGTTGAGCGTTGTCATGGAGCGCAGAGAAGTGATTCGGAGTGTCGCGAGGGCTGGCCACAGGCGAATACGTGTGGCCAGCGAGGAGGGAAGGATGCCGGACCGTCTGGCGATGGCCCGGCGGTTTTTCAGCTTGGTCGGGTGGTGGGCGTGGCTTCGGTGGACGGTCCGCCCTGGGGTCGCGCTTCGCCGCGCTCTGCCAGTTCCAGGCCGTCGCCGGCCTTTTTCGGCCTCGTTACCACGCCCTTGGCAAAGTCAGCGGTGATGTTCAGCGCGGAGAGGGTGCTTTGAGGAACCACCTGGGTCAGGCCTCGGGTGACGTGATAGGCGTTCTCGAGGTTGCGGGTCAAGCCCTCGGTCTGGGTGTGGGGCAGGGTGTCGCGGTTTGGATTGGTAACGTTCTGCCACGGTACTTGCGCTCGCTTGGTCAGGTCGTCCGTGCCATCGCCCAGTGCTTTATTTTCCAGGGGGGCCGCCACGCTGTTGGCGAAGAATGGGAGCAGCGTCAGGCCGGAGGAGAAGAAGGTTGTGACAATCTGCTCCATTTTCTCCCGGACATCGGGGTTTTCACCCACCGCGGCGGCGTCTCCGACCCCGGTGCGCATGGCGATCCCCGGACCGACACCGACGATTCGGTTGGTCAAGTCGCTGACATTGGCCATGCTGATCGGGTTGAGCTTGCCAGTCGCTTCGGCAAACGCCTTGGGCAGGAGCTCTTTCCATTCGCGGTTTTCCTTCGTGACGCGATAGGTGGGGATCTGCTCGTCGCCGTGGGTCTGGGCATATTTGGCCACCGCCTGGCCGCCCGCCATGAAGGTGCCGCCCACTGCCGAGGCGACGCTGCGAGCCGCGATGCCGGAGGCGTTGACGGACGTGAACTGGTCTATCGTGTCCCGTACCGCATGGGCCGCGCCGAAGGCGAGGTAACCGGTGAAGTCGCCGCTCATGGTGCCGAAGTTGTTGGCGTTCTGTTTCAGTTTGAAATCGGCTCGCTTGTCGCTCTGTGTCGCGTCGAGGGTGTCACGTTGGGCGTTGGCAACCCGCCGCCCATTCACGGTGATGTCTTGCAAGGCCTTGGGGTACACCGCCAGCGGGTCGACCTTTTCCAACCCCCGGCCGATGGTCTTGTCGACGACGACTTGGATAAACGGGCGCAGACCGTCGCTGATGACCTTGTGGGCGGTACCAAGGACGGTTGATGTCGCCGCCACATGTTTTCCAAAGGACTGATCCGCCATCGCCTCGTCGATTGCCGCGGTGCTGGCGCCGAAGTGTCCGGCCGACGCGAAGCCCTGGGGGATCCCCGCGTCGGCAAATACGGCCAGGCCCGTCACGAAGCCGCTGTGGGTCTTGAGTTCGGCCACGTAGTCCTGGCGTCCGACATTCTTCAGCGCGGTGTCCAGCACTTCGTTCTTCTTCGTGGCTTTTGCCAGTTCGCTTGTGGTACCGGGCTTGTCGTCATCTTTCTTGAGGAACTCGCCAAGCTCATCCCGGACCTCACGCAGTTGGCTCAACTCGTCGTTCGCCTTGTCTCGGTCGGCCTGGGGCAGGCTCTCGTTGCTCGCCGCTTGTTGCGCGTGCTCGATCCGGCTTTCCATGAACCTGTTCAGTCGCTGGGGCATGTCTTGCGTCATGGCTTGCGTGACGCCTTTTGCATAACCACGGAAGGCTTTATGGCTGCTCTCCAGCAGCTTGCGATCGTCTTCCCCCGGGGTTTGGTCGATCACTTCCTGGCACAGCGAGTGATAGGCGCCGAGGGTGTTACCGACGCGCTCGCAATGCTTGTCCCAGACGGCTTTGAAACCGCCGCTTTCTTCCCGATCGGCCTCGTTCTTGCCTAGGTACTCGTTGAAATCCTTGACGAATGCTTCGGTTTCTTCGTGGCCGGACAGCATTGGATGAGGCGTGCCGCCAAGTTCGGCAAGGTGCTTTTGGATGTCCTGATAGCCTGCATTGGGCGCGTAGTCCAACGCGGTACCTTCCAGAACCATCTGTTGGCGTGCATAGCCGATAGGGTTGCTATCAGCGTTTTCCTTGCCGAGTTTGTTGATCATCACTGTCAGGCGATGCTGCCTGGTCTTGAGCGTTTCCTGGGTCTTGTCGCTTGCTTTCCCTTCGAAGTGATAAGGCACCAGGGGAGTCGTGGAAGGACGCACCTGTCCGGCCAGGCTGGTGCCCACCGGCGTGATCCGATCATCCTGCTGCTGGTGCAATGGCGCCGAACTTGAGGTTCCGCCTACTGATACTGCTGGCATGTGATGTTCTCCTTTCCTAGATCGACAGGGCGTTGTTCAGCCCTGCGCTACGCGGGGTGGGTTTTTGCTGGGTGGTCTTGGCGGCTTGGCCCGGGCTGGCGCCGTCGAAGAAGTAGCCCTCCCGCCAGATAAGCGCCATGTCGGCAGCACCGCTCATCAGTCCGAGCAGGCGCTCGGCGCTGAGGTTGTCCAGGGGCACGTGGCCGATCAGGACCACCTGTTCGCTGTCGCGGTTGTACGACAGCGACGGGCAGAACGCGCCGCTCAGCAGGTACAGGTTGGTTTCCAGCAGCCGTTGCATGACCGCTTCGCGATTCGCCACGGGCAACGGCCCGAAGCCGCAGTAGATGAACACGTCTCCCTCGCCCACGCCGGGTGTGTGCTTGAGGGAAAAATCGACTTCCTTGACCGACAGGTTTGCCTGTTCGTAGAACGCTGACGGGGTAGGAATCATCGTGAGTTCGCAGAGCTGATCGATCAGCTTGCAATAGGTGGGTGACGCCATGATTGACCTCGCATTGTCATCCAGGCACCGACGAGCGCCTGCTGCCCATCGTGAGTGACACCTGCGGCATTTCGGTTCCACTGCGCCGCGTGGAACCGCTGGCAGCTGATCTGCCACCCAATGGCGCCACCTCATTCAAGGTTGACCGCCCATGTCCCGATCACTTGCACTTTCGCCGGCCCTTCGATTTGTCCCCAAAGGGTTGTCTCTGCTCGCCATGGGGACCTTGCTGTACGGGTGTCAACACCTCGAACCGCAGCTGACCATCGGCGATCGTTTCGCCAATGAACCGTATCGCGCCCAATTGCGCTGGCTCGAACCGGCGCCCACCGACACGATCATCGAGATTGGCGAATCATCGCCGCAAAGCGGTGGCAGCCTGTGGGCACGGATGCGCCAGGGGTTTTCCTTGCAGGCCAAGACCCAAGGCGTGGCGCGTATCGACGAGCAACGCCGCTGGCTGATGGAGCGCCCGGCGTTTCTCACCCAGACCGGACGCGCCGGCAGCCGATACTTGCACTTCATCGTCGGCGAACTGAACAAGCGCAACATGCCGCTGGAGCTGGCCCTGCTGCCGGCGATCGAGAGCGGGTTCAACCCCAATGCGCAATCGCCTGCCCAGGCCTTGGGGCTCTGGCAATTCATTCCCGCCACCGGGCGTCGTTATCAATTGCAGCAACGGGGCGACTACGACGAGCGTCGAGACATTCCGTCGTCCACCCGGGCGGCCCTGGATTATCTGTCCTACCTGCACGACTACTTCGACGGTGACTGGCTGCTGGCGCTGGCCGCCTACAACGCCGGGGAAGGGCGGGTGCGCGACGCCATCACCCGGAACCGCGCCCGGGGCCTGGCGACCACTTACTGGAACCTGTCGTTGCCCGGAGAAACCCAGAACTATGTGCCACGGTTGCTGGCGTTGTCGCAGTTGGTCAACGCGCCAGCGAGCTACGGCGTGAGCCTGGCGCCGATTGCCGACCAGCCGTACTTCCAGATGGTCGCGTTGGCGCAACCCGTGGACCTCGCGCAACTGGCGCAGGTATCCGGCGTCCATGAACGCGAGTTGCGCATGCTCAATCCAGCCGGGCGCGGCCGGGTCAGGGGGCGTCTGCTGATGCCGGTGGAAGCGTCACGCAGGTTGCTGGCACAACCGGACATGATCGCCAAGGCGGCGCTGCCTCGGGCGAGTGGTGACGAGCAAGTCGCTGCTTCTCCGGAGGCCGGTGTGGCCGAGCCGCAGGTCGCGGAGGTGGTGCCGCCTCCGGGGGTTTGAGCGGGCTGTGCAATGAGTTGCCGATATTCAATCCGTGGCGAGGGAGCTTGCTCCCGCTTGGGTGCGCAGCGCCCATCAGACAATGGGATTGCTGCGCAATCCAGCGGGAGCAAGCTCCCTCGCCACGGATCCAGCGCCGGGTGTCCGGTTCAGAGACACCCCATCGCCACATTCGCCAGGCCGCGTGCGCGAGGGTCCATCAAGACGTAGGAACCAATGGTGTTGCAGGCAAAGCCGAACGCCACGCCGCGCTCGGGGTCGGCAAAACCGATGGTGCCGCCGGCGCCCATGTGGCCAAAGGCGTCGGGTCCCATGCCGTAACTGCCGTTCGCCACGTCCGCCTGGTTGAGCATGATGCCCAGGCCGAACCGCGTCGGTGTCTGGATGGTCGGGTCATATTCGGCGCTGTGCTCGCGCAGCATTTCGTTGAGCAGTGGCGACTCCAGCAACCGCCCGTCCAGCAGGCCGGCATAGAACTCCGCCAGGCTGCGGGCGTTGCCGTGACCGTTCGCCGCCGGCTGGGTCATGCGCTTCCAGCCCGGCTCGTTACTGCGCCCCAGCACCATCGGCGGGTTGGCGAAGGCCAGTGAGCTCATGGCTGTCGGCTCGGTGAGCACATACTGCAGGACTCGACCAAAGGCTTCATCGTCGACTTCATCTTTGGTTCGGGCCATGTAGGCGCAGCGAGCGATGGTCGCGTCGTCCAGGCCGATATGAAAATCCAGTTCGAGCGGCACCGCCACCCGCTGGTGGATGCTTTGCGCCGGGCTTACGCCATCCACTCGGCGTAGCAGCTCACCGAGAATCCAGCCGAACAGCAACGGTGAATAGGTCTGCTGTTGCCCTGCATCGGCCCATGGCTGCTCCTCGGCGATCAGGGCAATCATGGTGTCCCAGTCGTAAAGGGTTTCCGGGGCGAGGGGCGTGCGCAGCGCCGGTAGCCCGGCGCGATGGCAGAGCACTTGGCGCACGGTCGTCGATGCTTTGCCGGCGTTGGCGAACTCGGGCCAGTAGCGGCAGACTGGTGCATCCAGGTCCAGGCGTCCTTCGCCAACCAGTTGCATGATCGCCACGGCCGTGAAGGGCTTGGTGCAGGAGAACAGGTTGAGCAGTGTGTCGCGCTGCCAATGGCTGTCCGGTTCCGGCCCGGCGATACCAGCCCACAGGTCGATCACTGTTTCACCGTCGACCTGGACGCACAGGGCGGCGCCGCGTTCGAAAGGGCTTTGCATCAGTCCGGTGAAAGCCGCTTTGACCGGTTCGAAGCGAGGGTCGCAGTGGCCGTGGATGGCGGGTGAGTGTGTCATGTCAGTTCCACGCAGGGTTGGGGGTTTTCCTTGAGTGACGAGGGCTGGGGGAACGGTTCACTGACCTCTGGGGAGCATTCAGTCGGGATGTTGTTGATCGGGTACATATCCATTGCTGCGGTCACGGCGGCTTATGGTTCCGCCCTTACGGCGGGTCACTTTTTTCAGACGCCAAAAAAGTAACCAAAAAGGCTTGCCCCACCACTCGGTGCCTCGCCTAGGCTCGGCATGCCCGCACTCCGGCATTGCTCCGTGGGCCCGCCGCGATGGGCCATCCATGGCCCTGCGCGGCTAACCCGGCATCCATGCCGGGTTGCCCACTCCACAATGCCTGCGTTCGGCCATCGTGGTTAACGGGGCCTGGCAGATCAAAAGCCGAGCCGAGGCGGCCTTAGGGCCGACCTGGCTCTGGTGCCACACCACATTTCCCTTGTGGGAGCGAGCTTGCTCGCGAAGGCGGCCGTTCAGCTTGCATTGATAGCCACTGATCCACCGCCGTCGCGAGCAGCGTTTTTTCATAGGGATCTTTTTGGGCGCCCCCCGCCACTCAGGAGCAACGATGCCTGCCCCCGGAGAATGTCCATGCCCTACGAGCGTACCCTCGACTTGAACAGCGACGCCTTTCGCGGCGAGGCTTATCGGCATTATGCGGCGTTGCGCCAAGCGTCCCCGGTGTTCCTCAGCCAGCCCGATGGGCAGTTGCCGATGTGGTACGTCACCGGGGCCCGGGAGGTCGAGGAGGTGCTGTTGGACAGCGAGCGCTTCGCCCGCGATCCGTCACGGATCGATCCGCAGTTCGCGGCGATGCTGGGGGGCGAGCAGTCCATCGCCTTTCTCAATGACCACATGCTTAACCGTGACGGAGAGAGTCATCGTCGGCTGCGTCGGCTGGTCAACAAGGCGTTTACCCTGAAGGCGGTGACCGCCATGCGGCCGCGTATCGAGCAGATTGCCGAGTCGCTGCTGGACGCCGTTGGGCCAAGCGGGCGAATGGATGTGGTGAGCCAATATGCCTTCCCGCTGTCGATCACCGTCATCGCCGAGCTGCTCGGCGTACCTGCTCAGGACCGAGACGATTTCCGCCGCTGGTCCCACATGATCGTCCGGCAGGTGGGCCACGATCTGAGTGAACTGCAACGCTGCTACAACGAGTTCGCCGGCTACATGCTTGCCTTGATCGACCGGCGCCGGGCCTATCCGACCGATGACCTGGTGTCGGCCCTGGCCCAGGTCGAGGAAGAGGGCCGCATGCTCAGCCGAAGCGAGTTGTGCAGCATGATTGCGCTGCTGATCATCGCCGGCCACGAAACGTCGGCGTCGATGATTGGCAATGCTGTGCACACGCTCGTGCAACACCCCGATGCGCTGGTCCGGTTGCGTGATGAGCCGGCACTGATGCCCGACGCGGTCGAGGAGTTCTTGCGCTATGACTCGTCGGTGGAACGGGCAATGGTCCGCTTCGTCACGCGGGACACTGAATTGGCCGGGCAACATCTGCGACGCGGGCAATTTGTGGTGGCGGTGGTGGGCTCGGCCAATCGCGACGAGGCGATGTGTGCCAATCCTGATCGGCTGGATATCACCCGCCCGGCCTGCCCGCACATGTCGTTCGGCAAGGGCACGCATTATTGCCTGGGTGCATCGTTGGCTCGGCAGGAATTGGACATTGCGTTGAACACCTTGCTGCGGCGCTGCCCGGGTCTGCGATTGGCGGTTGATCCAAGTGCTGTGCGCTGGCGTTATGTGCCCAACTTCAGGGGACCGGATGCGTTGCCGGTGTGCTGGTCGGTGGGCTGATTCGGTGGATTGATTCGGTAGTGCTGAGCCTTTGTGGCGAGGATTCGTGGTGCCCCGTGCAAAAAATGGCATGGGTTCGAATTCACGAGACGGCTCGCCCGGCAATGCCTCCGGACGAGCCGTGGACTCACGCCAGGCTGGTCTCCAGTGTTTGCACAGGCGCTGAAGCGGTAGTGGATGCCGTGTCGATGGGCATCAGGTCCAACCCATAAAGCACCACGTCCGCGCGCTTGTCAGCGAACCGGGCGATACCCGGGAAACGGCCCCATTGCGTCGCGCCCAATCCCTGCACGCCACGTTTGCTCGCCTCGTTGTGCTCGATGATCCAGGCCACCAACGTTTCGAAACCGTACCGCTTGGCCAACACCACCGCTGCCTGGCCCAGGCGAATGCCGACGCCGCTGCCAATGTGGTCGTTGCGCACGTAGATCGATACTTCGCCGGTCAGCCGGCAGGCCTGGGCGCCCCAGCAGAAGCGGTTGACGATCAACCAGGCGACCACTTCACCGCCACGTTCGAGCACGTAGATCGGATCACCTTCCTTGACGAAGCAATCGACGAAGAAGGTCATTTCCTTCAGGGAAAACGCTCTGAGCACGGGGGAACTGGTGCCGCCCAGAGCGCTTTCGTTGAAGATATCCGTCATCACCGGCAGGTCGTCGGGGGTATAGCGGCGCACGCCGCGTGGCAGGTCGGGTCGGCTGTTCAGACGATTATGGGTCATGGCCGGGCTTCTCCGTAGACGCTGCGCTTGAGTTGTTCACGGGCGCGAAACAGCCGCGAGCGTACGGTGCCGATGGGCACGCCCAGCCGTTCGGCGGCATCGCGGTAGCTGCTCTCGGTGTCCACGGCGGTCCACAGGGTTTCGCGCATGTCCTTGGGCAGCGCGTCCATGGCAGACAGCGTGCGGTCCAGCAGCCGGCGGTTATCGCACAGTTCACTCAGGTCGATGTCTTCGCTGGATTCGTTGAAATCGCTTTCGTCGAACGTGCTCAGTGGCGGTTGCGCGTAGAAGCGGCGGAAGTGATTGCGGATCAGGTTGAGGGCGATGCCGCACAGCCAGGTGTCCGGCTTGGCCAGTCCCTTGAACTTCTCCTGGTTGCGCCAGGCTTCCAGGTAAGTGAGTTGGATGATGTCGTCGGCGTCGTCCTGGTTGAGCACACGCTTTTGCACAAACAGACGGAGCTTACGTTCCTCGCCGAAACTGACGCCCGGCGTGCCTGGGCGTTTCGAGGAGGTTTGCGGGGGCAGCATGAGGTTCAGGCTGTTCATTGATAAATCCCTCTGAGTAGGTTCCATAGCGCCGATCCGTATGTCGGCGTTCCCCCTTCAGCAGGACCTGTGCCAAGCCGCTTTCATAATCTATCTACCTGATATTCAAAGTATTTTTGTTAGTGCTAAAGCTCTATTTGTGCAAGCTCGTGCACGACTTTCAAAGAATTCACTGCATGAAATTGCACCGCACGGACCGTCGAAAATCGGCATGCGGAAGGTGTCGCCGATGAGATCGAAAAAGGCCTGATCGGCCATGGAACCGAATGCGGGATCGGCGCCACCCACTGAGCGTCCGAAACCACGCTCCCGGTTTGTCATGAAAGTAGAAGCCCCGACCAATGCGCACATTGCCGTCAATCTCGCCCAGGCCGTTTCGGCAGTCGCGGGCGTTGGCAGGCCTGTGGAATCGACGCAGGTCGCGCAGTCCAATTCGATGGAGGAGGTCGGCATGACCTTCAGTCATCACGTGGAGCGCAACACCAAGGCGCTGAGCCAGCGGCGCATTCGCAACGCCCGCAGTGAGGTGGGCCGGACACGGGTCGAAACCCGCGAGCAGTTGGAAGAGTGGTACGACCAGCTTGGCCATCCAGGCAAGCAGAGCCTGAGTGCCATGGCGGCCCAGGCCGGTGTGCTGCTGATGGGCGAGCCGGTATTGGAAGAGGTGGTGCAGTCTACCGGCGGCGATCCGGCCCGGACTGACCTGATCCTCCAGCAAACGTTGCTGGACGCCGAGGCGCAAGGTCGTCTTGTCGAGGCCAAGCGCGCCCGCGACTACCTGCAACTGCTGCGCGAGCGTTACGGTGCGCAGATCCAGGCCGGCATGAACATCGCCGAGGCCCTGCGTGCCGCCGGTGGCGATCCTGAATTGCGCCAGGCGGTACGTCGCCTCTATTACGACACCGTGGTGCTCAAGCAATCGTTGCCGACCATGATGCAGGCGTTGCTTGGCCTGTTCGGCGAAACGGCATTCGTGTCCGGGCTGGACATGATGCGCCGCGCGCTGGCCGACGACATCGCCGCCCACGCGCCTTCGCGGCCTACGCCCTTGCTGCGTACGCTGCTGATCGGCCTGGCTGCCTCGACGCAACTGGGCAGCGTGCTGCAAAGCTGTCGCCGTCTGCTGGAGCAACTGGCCTACAGTTGCCCGTCCAGCCAGCTCACCGCCGTCCTGCTGCTGCAACGCATGCTCGGGTTTGTCAGCAGCGGCCTGTCTTCGGCGGAAGTGCGGCGTATCGGTCGCGAACTGGGAGGGGACGAGGAGCATGATCAACTGGTTTCCTTGAACGGCTTGTATCCCTTGCTCAAGCGCTTGCCGTTGGCGCTCTGGCGAGATGCGAAAAGCCGCCAGACCGCGCTGAAGAATCTGCTGGTGCTGCTCGATGAGCGTTCCCGTGGCGAGACCCGTGGACAGACCGCCGAACCGGTCATTGGGGCGCGGTCATGATTGCCCTGCTGAACAAGGTCGCCAACGCGGCGGTGCGGCGTATCGAAGTGGCCGGGGCGTTCGTCGTGCTTGGCATCGTGTTCATGCTGATCCTGCCGTTGCCGACTTCAGTCGTCGATGCGCTGATCGCCATCAACATCTGTATTTCCTGCCTGTTGATCGTGCTCTCGTTGTACCTGCCACGACCGCTGGCGTTTTCCTCGTTTCCAGCGGTGCTGCTGCTGACCACGTTGTTCCGCTTGGCACTGTCGGTGGCGACCACGCGGTTGATCCTGCTCCAGGGCGACGCTGGCCATATCGTCCAGGCGTTCGGCAATTTCGTGGTCGGGGGCAACCTGGCCGTCGGGCTGGTGATCTTTCTCATCCTCACGGTGGTCAACTTCCTGGTGATCACCAAGGGCTCGGAGCGGGTTGCCGAAGTGGCGGCGCGGTTCACCCTGGACGCCTTGCCGGGCAAGCAGATGTCCATCGACAGCGACCTGCGGGCCAACCTGATCGACGTCAGCGAAGCGCGCCGTCGTCGCGAGGAATTGAACAAGGAAAGCCAATTGTTCGGGGCGATGGACGGGGCGATGAAGTTCGTCAAGGGCGACGCCATCGCCGGCCTGGTGATCGTGGTGATCAACCTCATCGGCGGCTTTTCGGTCGGCATGGTCCAGCACGATATGAGCGCGTCCGAGTCGATGCACTTGTATGCCGTGTTGACCATCGGCGACGGCCTCATTGCGCAAATTCCGGCACTGCTGATTTCCCTCACCGCCGGCATGATCATCACCCGCGTATCGCCGGAAGGGCAGCCGGCGGGCAGCAGCGTCGGCAAGGAAATCGCCAAGCAATTGACCGCCGAACCCAAGGCCTGGGTCATCGCTTCGGTGGGCATGCTCGGCTTCGCCGCGTTGCCCGGCATGCCGACGCTGGTGTTCATCGTCATTGCCGTGATCACCGGCACGGCGGGCATCGTCCAGCTGTATGGCCGCGCGCGACAGGCGCGCGAGGGCGAGCAGCCTCAAGCCAGCGTCACACCGGAGCAGAATGGCGCCGAGGATTTGCGCAGCTTCGACCCGACCCGTGCCTATCTCTTGCAGTTCTCCAAGTCGATGCAAGGCAACCCGGCCGCCGACGAGGTCATCCAGGCGATCCGCAAGAAACGCAACGCGCTGGTCGCCGGTTTCGGCCTGACCTTGCCGCCGTTCGAGATCGAATACAGCGCGCGCCTGGAGGACGACGAATTCCGCTTCTGCGTGCACGAGGTGCCGATGCTGCGCGCCACGTTTGGAGATCGCGTAGCCGTCGCCCGCGGGCCGTTGCCGTTCGAACCGCAGGATGCCCGGGTCGGCAGCGAAGTACGCGACGAGCATCAATGGCTCTGGCTGGCGCCCGGCGACCCGTTGCTGGCGGACGAACGCGTGGAAGCGGTACCGGCGGGAGAGTTGCTGGTGGAACGCATGAGCCGCGCCATGTTTGCCACCGGGCCGCAGTTCCTCGGCTTGCAAGAGAGCAAGTCGATTCTCAGTTGGCTCGAAGCGGGCCAGCCAGAGCTGGTGCAGGAACTGCAACGAACCATGCCCCTGGCCCGTTTCGCTGCCGTGCTGCAACGCCTGGCGGGCGAGGGCGTGCCGCTGCGGGCGGTGCGGCTGATCGCCGAGTCGTTGATCGAGCACGGCCAGCACGAGCGTGACGTCGGCGCGCTGACCGACTACGCGCGCATCGCCTTGAAGTCGCAAATCTACCACCAGTACCGCGATGAAAACGGCCTGCACGTCTGGCTGCTGACGCCAGAGACCGAAGGGTTGCTGCGCGACGCGCTGCGCCAGACCCAGACCGAAACCTTCTTTGCCCTGGAGAGCGTGCACACCCGCGCCCTGGTCCTGCAACTGCGCGAAGGTTTCCCGCTGCGGGCCAAGCGGACGGCGGTGCTGTTGGTGGCGCAGGACTTGCGCGCGCCGCTGCGGGATCTGTTGCGCGACGAGTTCAACCATGTGCCGGTGCTGGCCTTCAGCGAGTTGCACAGCAATGCCCAGGTCACCGTGCTGGGGCGCTTTGATCTGGAGCAGGAAGCCCTCCAGATCGAGGATGCCGCATGACGTGTTCTTGCGCTTGGCGCGCCAGCCGCGATGCCAGGCGTAGCGATGTGAAACCAGGCGCGTCCGATGGCCTGGCTGTGACAGTGGACGAGGGCCGCCCGTGCCCCGTCGTTCAAGCGGATTGTCGGCGCACTTCGGTCGCGCCTTGAGGAAATTGGCCATGTTCGAGCTACGCGTATTGAGTGGTCTGCACCGGGGGGCGGCATTGCCGCTGGTGGGTGAGCAATGGGTTGTCGGGGCGGCGGAAGACGCCGATCTCGCGCTCTACGACCCAGGCATCTGCGGGCGTCACGCTGCCGTCAGCCTAGTCCAGGGCCAGTGGCTGCTGGCGTCGCTGGAGGGCGTGGTTTGCAACGGACAAGGCCAGCCTTGGGTCGCGACCGAGCCTTTGCCAGGCAATACACCTTTTTCCATCGCCGGCGTCTGGTTGTGCCTGGCCCCGGCCGATCAGCCTTGGCCTGAAGAAGCGGCACTGGATGATGCTGCGCACTTGACGGCGGACCGTGACACCCAAAAAACCGCGGCACGGCCGTCGTGGCCCAAGCGCCTGGGAATCGCTGCGGCGGTGATCACCGTCGCCTCCAGCGCGTGGGCCTTTACCAGCCAACCGGCACCGACGGTAGCGCCCAGTGCGGCGCAGCAGCACAAGCCGGCCAAGGCTGCATTGGACACAGTGGAGGCGGTTCGCCTGGAGCTGGATCGCATGCTCCAGGAGCGCGACCTGGATGCCAATGTCCGGGTCGAGGTCCAGGACGGTCGGCTGGCGCTGGTGGGCGAGCTGCCGCGCCAGCGCCTGGCGGTGGTCGAGCGGCTGATGGAGCGTTTCCACGCTCGCTATGACACGTCGATCGAGATCACGGCCAACGTCAAGGAACGGCTGACGCAACTGCCGTTCCAGATCGCCCAGATTGTCGGCGGCAAGCGTGGTCACGTCGTCACCTCCGACGGTCGCCGGCTGTTCCTCGGCGATCAGATCGACGGTCTGCGACTGACCGCCATCGACAGCGGCAAAGTCACTTTCGAAGGCGAGCAGCGCTACGAGGTGACGTGGTGATGCACACAGCCATCGCCCGATTGGAGACCTGGGAAGCCGGGCAGCGGGCACGCCTGCGCCGATTCGCGCCGGTGATGGTGCGCGGACGGGTGCAGCGGGTCAGCGGGATCTTGTTGCAATGCCGGCTGCCGGGGGCGCAGATCGGTGACCTCTGCCAGGTCGAGCGTGACGGGCGTGAGCCATTGCTCGCCGAGATCGTCGGCTTCGACCAGCACGACGCCTTGCTCAGCGCCTTGGGTGGCCTGGAGGGTGTTCGCGTAGGTGCGGCGGTGGAGCCGCTGGGCATGCCGCATCGGGTGACCGTCGGCCCGCAGTTGCTGGGGCAGGTGCTGGATGGCTTTGGCCGGCCTTTGCTTGAAGATGGCGTAGGCGCGTTCGCCGGGCCTCAAGTGCCGGAGGCCTCGCAAGTGATCGGCGAAGCCCCGCCGCCGACCGCACGGCCGCGCATCCAGCGACCGTTGATGACTGGCGTACGCGCCATCGACGGCGCGCTGACGCTTGGCGAAGGCCAGCGTGTCGGGTTGTTCGCCGGCGCCGGTTGCGGCAAGACCACGCTGTTGGCGGAGATCGCCCGCAACGTTGAATGTGACGTGATCGTTTTCGGCCTGATCGGCGAGCGCGGTCGCGAGCTGCGGGAATTCCTCGACCATGAGCTGGATGATGAACTGCGGGCCCGTGCGGTCCTGGTGTGCGCCACGTCCGACCGTTCCAGCATGGAGCGCGCCCGCGCGGCATTCACCGCCACGGCCCTGGCCGAGGGCTTTCGTGCCCGGGGCCAGCGGGTCTTGCTGCTCATCGATTCGCTGACCCGGTTCGCCCGCGCCCAACGGGAAATTGGCCTGGCGGCGGGCGAGCCGTTGGGGCGGGGCGGCTTGCCTCCTTCGGTGTACAGCCTGTTGCCGCGCCTGGTGGAGCGGGCGGGGTTGAGCAATGACGGGGCGATCACCGCGCTCTATACCGTGCTCATCGAGCAGGACTCCATGAACGATCCGGTGGCGGACGAAGTCCGTTCGCTGCTCGACGGCCACATCGTCCTGTCGCGCAAACTCGCGGAGCGCGGTCATTACCCGGCCATCGACGTGCTTGCCAGCCTGTCGCGAACCTTGGCCAATGTGGCCGAGGCCGAGCACCTGCGCGCGGGCATCAATCTGCGCCGCTTGCTGTCGGCCTACGATCAGATCGAGCTGATGCTGCGCCTGGGCGAATACCAGGCCGGCGCCGACCCCTTGACCGACCTGGCGGTGGAGTCGCGCGGTGCCCTGGACGCATTCCTGCGCCAGGACCTGCGCGAGCCCGAGCCGTTTGCGTCGACGCTCGCCCATCTCAAGCAGTTGACCGCTTATGTCCCGGGCTGATCTGGATGCCCTGGCGCCGGTGCGTCGGCACCGCGAGGCGCAAGCCGAACGGGCCTGGCGCCAACAGCGCGACTTGTTGCGTGAGCGCGAAGCAGCGGTCGTCGCCGCGCGGGCGCGCTGGCAGGCCGCGAGCGAGCAGCAGGCGGCACAGCGCGAGGCGTTATACGGCGAGCACCGTGGCCGCGCGCTGAGCGTCTGCGAACTCAACGCCTGGAGCACCGAGGAGCGACGCTTGATCGGCGAGTTGGCCGAGCAAGCGCAGGCCTTGCAGGCACTCGACGAGGAACAGGCGCAACAGGCACGCGACACCGAAGCTGCCCTGGAGCGCCTGCGAGGGCGCAGGCGTGACCTGGAAAAGCTCAGCGCAATGATGGATTACCTGGTGGAGGTCTCCGGTGATGAATGAACGCTCTGTGCACGGTGGACCGTCACCCCATGGCAGCCCTGCGGCGGCCCCCGTTCGTCACGCGCCGAAGGCGTATGAGCAACCGCTTGCCCAGGTGAGCCGGGCCAGTCGTCCAGTGGCGCGCGAGCCTTTGCCTGCCACTGGGCGCGACCCCGAGGTGACGGCAGAACGCAGCGACGGCTACTGGTTTCGCCAGTGGGTCGATGCGCCGCGGGGCGGCTCCGAGGACGACATGGCAGGCACCGGCTCCCTATCGGGGTTGGTGAATCTGGAGGGTGGTGAAATGGAGGCATTTGTCGATCAGCTCTCGCCACGCCTCCAGGCCACCCTCGACCAGCAACTTGACCTGCTGCTGCACCTTCCTCATCTGGGCCGGATCAGGGTGACTGCCCAGCGGCTGGGCGGGACGTCCGGCTGGGACATCGGCCTGAGCGGCGAAAGCGAAGAGACGCGCGCGCGGCTGTCGAGTCGAACCGGGCGCCTCGAAGAGGCACTGGCCCAAAGCCTGGGCCAACCGGTGGTGGTGCGCGTGACCCACGAAGAAGAGGCGAGCGTGACATGAGCGTACAGGCTTTGGCGCTGCCACCGATGAGCGGCGATGACGCCGTCGCCCGGCAGCGATTGGGAACGGGCGTCAGCTTGTCTTTCGAGGTGGCGGGCGAGACGGGCTTGCTGGAACTGACCCTGGACAGCGGCGCCTTGGGAGGCGAGTCGTGTTTGCTCGAGTGCACCCATGGCGTCTTGGCGCTTGACGAGCCGGGGCCGCTGCTCAGCTTGTTCGGCGAATGTCCGGTGGTCCTGCCGGCCGAGCCTGGGCCGGACGATGCCTGGTTCTGGGCGCTGTTCCAGCAGACCCTGAGCGAGCCGCTGCGCCAGGCGTTCGGTTTTCTCAAGCCAACCACCGGCCCCGCGGTCCGGGGCATTCCCTGCCGGCTCGAAGCACGGCTGGGCGCGGCTCATGCGACGAGTCACCTGGAACTGGCCGGGTCGACCTTGCTGGGATTGCTTCGCGCAGCGCCTTGGCAGCGGCGGACAACACCGGTGGACGATCATTTTGCGCTGCACGTTCCATTGCTTCTGGGACACCTCGCGCTGGCGGCTGGGCAAGTGTCGGCGCTGCGCCCCGGTGACGTGCTGGTGCCGGAAACCGCCTTGTTCGACCCATCCGGCCAAGGGCTGGTTCGCCTCGGCCGGCACTGCCTGCGGGTCGGGGTGCAGAGCCGCTCCGCGCCGTTGCGCCTGACCTTGCTCGCTCTGGAGGAGACCGATATGAGTACCACCGCTGACACCGATATCCTGACCCCCGACTGGGACGATACCGCCCGCTACGAACCCGACGCAGAGGCGCCCGAGGCGACGGGTTTCGCGGCGCCTGACGATGCCGAAACTGTAGCCGCAGAGACGCCGGTGCAGGCGCCGGTGGCCGGCGACGAGCGCTTCGGCGACTTGCCCCTGGCGCTGACGATACGCTGTGGTCACTTGAGCCTGACCCTGGGCGAACTGCGCAACCTGGCGCCCGGCGCGGTGCTCCAGGTCCAGGGCGTGGCACCGGGTGCGGCGACGTTGTTCCATGGTGAACGGGCCTTGGCCCAGGGTGAACTGGTGGACGTCGAGGGTCGGCTCGGCCTGCAAGTCACTCGCGTGGATGTGGCTGGATGAGCTTCCAGGGGGTCGACCCCTTTCTGCTGGCGCTGTTCATCGGCGGGATCTCATTGGTTCCGCTGCTGCTGATCATCTGCAGCGCCTTTCTCAAGATCGCCATCGTGCTGACCATCACCCGCAACGCCATCGGCGTGCAGCAGGTGCCGCCGAACATGGCGCTCTACGCCATCGCCCTGGCCGCAACGCTGTTCATCATGGCGCCGGTCGGTCACAACATCGCCGAGCAACTGAAGGAGCAGCCGCTGGATTTCAGCAGCACCGAGGCGCTGCAGGGCTCGGCCTTGAACGCGGTCAAGCCGTTGCAAGCGTTCATGTCGCGCAATACCAACCCGGACATCCTCACCCATCTGCTGGAAAACACCCAGCGGATGTGGCCCAAGGAGCGCGCCGAGCAAGCCAGTCGCGATGACCTGATGCTGCTCATCCCGGCCTTCATGCTGTCGGAGCTCGAAGCGGGTTTCCAGATGGGGTTCCTGATCTACATCCCGTTCATCGTCATTGACCTGATTGTGTCCAACCTGCTGCTGGCGCTCGGCATGCAGATGGTCGCGCCGATGACCATCTCGTTGCCGCTCAAGCTGCTGATCTTCGTGCTCGTGCAGGGTTGGACGCAGTTGCTCGACAGCCTTTTCTATTCCTACCTTTGAGGGCCTGCGATGGACGCGCTGACATTGTTCAAGGAAGGCATGCTGTTGGTGGTGCTGCTGTCCGCGCCGCCCTTGATCGTCGCGGTGATCGTTGGCGTGCTGACCTCCCTGGTGCAGGCGTTGATGCAGATCCAGGACCAGACCTTGCCGTTCGGGATCAAGCTGGTGGCGGTGGGACTGACCTTGCTGGTCACCGGTCGCTGGATTGGCGGCGAGCTGCTGGGGCTGTTGCGCCGGGCATTTGAAATGATGGCCAGCACCTGATGACGGCCCAGGCGTTCGTCCCGTATTTCGACTTGCTGCTGTCGATCGCCCTCGGCATGGCGCGCATTTATCCGGTGGCGTACCTGGTCCCGGTGTTCTGCTTCCAGCATCTGCGAGGCTTGCCGCGCCATGCCGTGGTGTTCGCCCTGGGCATGCTGCCCGCGCCGGGTATTCGCCAGGCGTTGATTGACGCACAGGCCGACTGGCTGACCCTCGGCGGGCTGATGTTCAAGGAGGTGCTGCTGGGCTTGCTCCTGGGTGTGCTGCTGGCGATGCCGTTCTGGCTCTACGAATCGGTAGGGGCCTTGCTCGACAACCAGCGCGGCGCGCTCATCGGCGGGCAATTGAATCCGGCCCTCGGCACGGATACGACGCCCTTGGGCCATCTGTTCAAGGAAATGACCATCCTGTTGCTGGTCGCCACCTTGGGCATCGGCACGCTGACCCAGGTGATCTGGGACAGCTACCTGGTGTGGTCGCCCACGGTCTGGTTCCCGTTGCCCGGCGCGGATGGCTTTGGTGTGTTTCTCGGGCTGCTCGGCGAAATGTTCATGCACATGATGCTCTACGCCGCGCCCTTCATCGGCTTGCTGTTGCTGGTGGAGTTCGCCCTGGCCTTGCTCAGCCTGTACAGCCCGCAGTTGCAGGTGTTCGTCCTCGCCATGCCGGCCAAGAGCCTGGTCGGCCTGGGCTTCCTGCTGTTCTACCTGCCCACGTTGTGGGACGCGATGACCGGCCGTCTCAGCCGATACGGGGAAATCCGCCATCTGCTGCATCTGTTGATACCGGCGCCCTGAAGGAGGGGCTCGTTCATGAGCGAAGACAGCGGCGAAAAGACCAAGCAGGCGACACCGAAGAAAATCCGCGACGCGCGCAAGAAGGGTCAGGTCGGCCAGAGCCAGGATTTGAGCAGCCTGTTGGTGCTCACGGCAATCACCGAAGTGGCCTTGACCCAGGCCGACAGCAGCATGCAGGCGCTGGGTGACATGGTCGCGTTCCCGCTGCACCGGCTCGATGGTGACTTTGTCCGTGCCTTCGAGGAAACCCTGGCCCACGCCGGCGGGGTGTTGCTCAACTTCACCTTGATGACCGTGGGCTTGGCCATTGCCACGCGGCTGATCGCCGGCTGGGTGCAGTTCGGCTTCCTGTTCGCGCCCGAGGCCCTTCAACCTGATCCGAACCGTCTGAATCCGCTGAACCAGGCCCAGCAGATGTTCTCCGCCCAGGCGCTGATCCAATTGTTCATGGGCCTGGTCAAGGCAGTGTTCATCGCCAGCGTGCTTTACCTGGTGACGATGCCGGCCCTCGGCTCGTTGATCAGCCTGGTCAATGGTGACCTGAACGGGTATTGGCGCGGGCTGGCCGGCCTGTTCCGGCACATCATGCACATCTGCCTGGGCGTGTTGCTGGTGCTGGCGATCCTCGATTTCGGCCTGCAGAAATACTTCTTCGCCAAGCGGCTGCGCATGAGCGAAGAGGAGGTGCGCAAAGAGTTCAAGGAAATGGAAGGCGACCCCCACGTCAAGATGCACCGCCGCAGCCTGGCCCGACAGTTGATCGACCAGCCCGCCAGCCAGGAAACCAAGCCGGTGGAGGAGGCCGACATGTTGGTGGTCAACCCGACTCACTATGCCGTCGCGTTGTTCTATCGTCCCGAGCAGACGCCGTTGCCGCAGTTGATCACCAAAGGTGTCGATGCCGATGCCCGCGCGCTGATCGAGCGGGCCAAGGCTGCGCGCGTCCCGGTGATCCAGTGCATCTGGCTGGCGCGAACGATCTACCGCGAAGACGTTGGCGGTTATATCCCGAGGGAAACGCTCCAGGCCGTCGCGCACATCTATCGGGTCCTGCGCGAGCTGGACGACGAGGCCAAGGGCGAGGTGATCGAAATTCCGGAATTGAACCTGCGTTGAGGCCGATGGAACCGATGCATACGCGGGTGCCACTCAGGTAGTGAGTCGGACTCGCCCGGGCGATGCCGGCTTGCCAACCGTGCGCATTGCACGCCCATCGACTCGAGGAGATTTTCCATGCCTGAACCCAATCCGCTGTCCATAAGGGGCACCGGTGCCCTGCATGGCGCCGAAGGTTTGCACTCATCGCGCTCACCCTCGCTGAGCCAGCAACCTCGCGACGCCCAGCAGCGCACCGGCACCCAGAGCCTGCATGGGCTGGGACGTTCATCATCGGTCCCCCCTACGGTGCACCAACGTGGCCGGACCCGCACTCGGGGCGCGAACCGCACGGCGGCGTCCGACGATCGGCCGCTGGATGACACGCAAAGGTCCAGCTCCACGCCACCGTCTCGCACGCCCGACTCGTTCATGAGCGAGATGGAGACCCGTCAGAAAGCGCTGATGGAAAAGCAGTTCCAGATGCAGATGGGAATGGAGGAGCGTCAGAGCACCATGGTGCTGGTCAAAAGCTCCGCCGACATGGCCAAGTTGATGAGCGATACGGTGACGGAGGTGACCAAGGGCTTCATGGACAGCGCCAGGAAAGTCATGCAGGAGGGCGGTGAAGCGATGAAGCTTCGGTAAGGACCGCAATGGCCCAGCAGAAACACCCCGTGGCGAGGGAGCTTGCTCCCGCTTGAGGGCGAAGCCCTCACAAAAAACGGGTCTGCTGCGCAGCCCAGCGGGAGCAAGCTCCCTCGCCACGTTCGTTGTCTAGACCAGCCGGGCACGGCTCGCGTTGAGCGAGGCTGGACGTGAAGCCGTGGGTGCTGCGGATGGCATCCAGCGTGTACGCACCTCGCCGACCTGGCCGATGAAACCCACGACCCAATGGCAGAACTGCGCTTCGTCGAGCATCGACAATGGGCAGTGGGCACACAAGCGAACGGTGCCCTTATCGTCCAGGGCCAGCCAACTGCCGGCGAGCAAGTCCAATCGAAAGTTGAGCTCCAGCAAGCGCTTGTGCAGGCCGGGCATATGGGCTGGCACGTCGACCGCGCAGTGGAGGATGGCGAGATCGCCATGTTCGGGCAGCTCGATGACCACGGCTTCGCGGTTGCTCGCGTCATACAACGCACAGACGCCGCCCTCCAGCTGAAGGTCCGCATTCAAGTGTTCCGCTAGGGCCGCGATCAGGCGCTGGGCGATGGGTGGAGCGGTCATGGAAAATCTCCTCAACAAAAAATCATGAACCCTCGCCACAGGTGAGCCAGATCCGTGGCCAGGCAGCTCGTTAATAAGCCACCGAATAATCGTCGAGGTCTTCCAGGCCCAGCAGCGCCAACTGCCGGGACTGGATCTCGTCGAGCATTTGCGACGATATCGGTGATTCCGGCAGGGCCTGCCAAACCACCAATGCGCGCTGCGGATCAAGAAACAGGAACAGCTGCGCGTAGTCTCCCGGCTGGGCGAAACGTCGTTCGAGCGCGTGCTGCATCTGGTTCGCCCGCAGCGCCTGGCTGTGCACTTGCAAGGCCAGCCCCACGCTGTGAGGTTCGCGTCGCAGGCAGAACTCGATGCCCGGGGCAATTTCCCAATACGTCGCGATGCCGGCGATGATGTTTTTCTGAAAAGCCTGGCGCGTGCTTACGCTGTGTACCGAAAAAGACATACCGTTTCAGTTCTCCAGTGGAACGACCGTGTGGTCGAGCGGGTGTTCAGGTGAACCCAGGCCGCCGCGCATGCCCGGCGACCACCAGATCACCAGCCGGCCGGTATCGGGTTCGGCGCGGTCGCAGGCATCGCCCTGGCAGCCCCAGCGGCTTGCGCAGCCGGCGAACACCGGCAGGCTCAGCAATATGACGAGTAGCTTCAGCGTGCGACTCATGGCGTGGTCCTCGCACTGGTTTGCAGGAGAGAAGAGCGTCCGCCGCCTGGCGTGCGCTTGGGTTGTTTCATGACGACGAAGACTTCCGTTTCTTCGCCCGGCTCAAGCCACACCTTCGGCCAGGCGGAAGCCGCCAGGGTCCAACGGGTGCTGCAGCTCGCCTCGTCGAAGCGCAGCCGATGACTGCCCTCGTTGCGCACCACGCCCACGGCGATTCCGTAGTCGGGGCCGGCGAACCATTGGGCTCTCGTGGCGTCCAGGGACAAGCCAGGCTGCAACGCACACAGCGTGTCGGGTGAATAGGGGATCGAGGCGGCCTGCTTGAATGTCGCCGGGATATTGCCGTCGGCCAGTTGCGCGAGGACATCGCTGACCTCGACGCGACCGACGGGGCGGGTGCCGTTGCGCCGCTCTTCCAGGCGCGCCATGGCGCTGTCCACCTGCTCCCGATCGAGTGCGGAGATGTAGCGAGCCGGGTCGACCTGGTCACCGATCAGGCGTGGCGTGAGGATGAACACCCGTTCGCGGCGACTGGTCTCGCGCGTGGTCGAGGAGAACAGCAGCGGTCCGATCAGCGGGATACGCCCCAGCCACGGCACCCGCTCAAGGTTGTCCCCGGTTTCTTCGGTATGAAAGCCGCCCACCACCAGCGAGCGGCTTTCGCCCATCACCGCTTGGGTGCTGACCACGCCCCGGCGCACGCTGGGGGTCTGTTGCCCGACTTCCGAGGGTTCGATGCGACCGTCCTCGATGTCCAGGGACATCTGGATCTGGTTGCGGCCACCGGTTTCGATGGCGTGAGGCACGACCTGCAGGCTGGTGCCGGCCGTGATGGGCTCGACGGTGGCCACGCGTTCGCCGATGGCGGAGATGTATTCGGTCTTGCTGAAGTCGATGACCGCCGGCTGGTTTTCCAGGGTCAACACCGATGGATTGGCCACCACCGAGGCCAGGCCGCGACCTTCCAGGGCGCGCAGTTGCGCGGAGAAATCGCCGTAGTCCTGGATGAACACCGTCGAGCTGGCGCCGGGACGAATCATCGAGGCGCCGCCAATCAGGTCGCCGCTTTCAACGTTCCAGTTCGACGCCAGCTCGGCCAGTTGGGTGCGGTCGATGTCGAGGATGATCGCGTCAATCTCCACGAGCTTGCGCGGCACGTCCACATCACGGATCAGCGGCGTATAGATCTCCCGCCGTTTGGGTGAGTCGTAGATGAGCACCGCGTTGTTGCGCACGTCGGCTTCGACGCGGATCCGGCCGCGACCGCCGCTGCCCCCGTTCCCGCCGGGCTGCACGCGGTTGGTGTTCGGACGCCCCATGCCGTTCAACGCCAATTGCTCGATGTTGCCCATGCTCATGGATTGCTGGGTCTGCATGTTCTGGAACGCCGCTTGGGGCGAGGCCGCCTGCATCCCGCCCGAAACGGCGCTGCGGCTTTCCAGCAAGCCTTTGAGGATGGTCGCGACCCCGGGAATCACCAGCGTATCGCCCCGGTACTTGACGCTGCGGTCGGCGGCGGTGGCGTAGCGCAGCGGGAAGCTGATCACTTCCTGCTTCTCTTCCGGTGTCTTGCGTGCTTCGGCGAACTGCGCCACCAGGCGCACGTAGCGCTCCGGGCCGGAGACCAGGACCACCCCTTCGTCGGGCAACTCGCCCCAACCGAAGCGCGGGTCCAGCAGGCCGATGTCGATCAAGGCTTGCTTCATGTCCGGTGCCGCGTCGGCGGACACTTCCAGGCGCTTGGAGTCCTGGTTCTGCAACGGGCTGACGTACAAGGTGTTGCCGTACATGAACCACTGGAAGCGATTTTCCAGGCCGAGCCGATCGAGGAACGCCTGGGGACTTTCAGCGCGCATCCGGCCGTCGACGGTGCCTTTCACGGTGCCGTCGAGCACCAGTTGCACGCCGAAGGTGTTGGCAAAATCGCCAAGTACCTTGGGCAGTGGCGTGTTCTGGGCATCGTAGGCGTACGGCGTGTTCTTCCAGTCGGTCGGTACTGCCGCCTCTGTCGGCATGCCCGCGCCCAGCGCGCCGGCCAAGGCCAGGGCGAGCAACGAGGCTTTCGTCCAACGACGCGCGATCGACCGGCGAAGAACTGCCTTGCCAGCGGACAACGGAGGGTACGGTGCAAGCCACCTGTTAGGCATGGCGGATTCCTGTTCCGAGCAAGTGAAAATGCGAGGGACGTTGCGCGACGGCACGTGGGCTTTTATGAAGGGCCGACTGCCAGGTGTCCCGCTGGTTGAGCAAGGCTTCAAGGGTTTCGAGCAAATCGTCGAGGTGTGCGTCCTGGCCCAGGTGCGCCAGTAGCCATAACCGATCGTCCTGGGGCGAACGGGCCAGCGCACCGGGGAATCGCGAGAGGCTTGGATGCGCCAGCCGCAGGACGTCTTCCAGGGACGCTTCGTTGCCCAGCGCGACGTTCAACTCGACCGACACCAGCAAGCCGGCTTCGAGCGTGTTGAAAACCGCTTCGCCATCGTCGACGACAAGGGCGAAATGCTCGGGGCCATCGACGCTGGCGCGCCAGCGGGCGAGCTGTGTGCGCAGCTCATGGCATTGCATCGATGATCGCCTTGGCGAGGTTGTGGTGGGCGGTGGTCTGTTGAGTGGCCGCATTCACCGCGACCGACATGCCGTTCATGCTGGTGAAGAACGAATGCATGTCGTCCAGCGATTGGCTCTCTGCGGCATTGATCGCCGCGTTGTTGACGTTATCGGTGGCGCGCTGGAAGTAGGTGTCGAGGCGGCGCTGCAAGGCATCGATAGAAGACATGGTCGGTTCCTCCGAGATAGGCGTGTTCACCGGATGAGTGGTGGTTACGCCAGTGGCGGTTCCGCGAAAAGCGAGGAAAAAGATCGGAGGGGGAGGCGTGAGACTCTTCAGGTGCGCGCAATCCCCGTGGCGAGGGAGCTTGCTCCCGCTGGTTTTGTAGGAGCTGCCGAGCGAAGCGAGGCTGCGATCTTTTCACTACTCATTGAAGCTTGAGCAAAAGATCAAAGATCGCAGGCTTCGCCAGCTCCTACAGAGCCGAGCGGGAGCAAGCTCCCTCGCCACGGGGTCGTGGTGCTACCGCTGCGGTTCAGGCAGGCGCAACGCGTTGACGGCTGTTTCCCAATCGAGCAGGAACGTCCCCCCCGGCGTTTCCAGCTTCAGCTGGTGAACCTCCAGGTTGGCGTCCGCGACTGGCGTCCAGGGACGTTCGCCTGCCGCGCCCAGGCTTTGCGCCAGGCGCGCCAGGTCATCGGGATGGCAGCGAAGGGTGGCCTCGATCGGGTCGTCCTGGCGGGTCGCAAGCTGACGCACGAGCGCATCGATCCGTGCCTGCCCCGGGACATCGTCCAGTAGCGTCCCCAGGGCCTCGTTGACCAATTGCGCGGCGCTGGTCTCGATTCGTTCCCACATGGCCTGGCGCTGGCTTTCCCAAGCGGCAAGCACGGTTTCGGCGTTCTCCCAGAATCGGACTTGAGCCTCGATCACTGCCGCGTCGGCCTGCTCGGCGGCGTGTGCGATCAACTGCGCGGCCTGTGCCTGGGCGTGTTCGAGTACGGCCTGGGCACGGCCACAATCCACCAGGGTTTCATAAGGGATGTAAGGCTGTTGCAAGCCTTGACCTTCGGGGCGTAGTTCAAGCGAGCGCCGGGCGAGCATCGTGCATCTCCGTTTGGGTGGTCGCTGGCGCCAGGCTTTGCTCGGCTTTCCAGCAGGCGGACTGCCACAGCGTGTTGAGCTTGGCGACGGGCGGCTGTGGGGTGGGCTGCGATTCGAGGGCGACGATCCGGCTGCGAGGAAAGGCCAGGCGCACCCGCTCCCAGGTCCGCTCCTCCAGCCAGGCGCGCAGCAGTGCGAGCGAATCCTGGCCTTGTTCGAGCCAATGGCCAGGACGCAGTGCCTTGGCGGTGCGTTCGCACCAGGCCTGATCCTGTGGGGAAAGCTCGTCGGATACCGTTAGCGGCGAGCAAGTGTTCGCCACCAGTCGACAAGCAAGATGCAGGATCCGGGGCGTGCCACAACATAGCGAAAGCACTGAAGGATCGGGCGGTGGCGGCGTGCAGAGCGTGATGCCGAAACGGCGCGCCAGTGCGGCATGATGCGCTCGCGCCAAGGCGTCCAGTTGGGGGGCGGTCAACAGGCGAAGGGCTGGCGGATACCAGTCCCGATCGGCCTCGCGCCACGCAAGACTCCACCAGCGAACCCAATCGAGCGTCGGATTCATGCCGCCGTCCCGTTGTTGTCAGGCTTGGCCCCCGGGGATTTCACTGCGAACAGGGACGGTGTCGCGCCGCTCGGTTGCGGCGCCGGCGTTCCAGCCTTGCGATCGAGAAAACGCGGCAACACCAGCACGCCGTTGCGCCACAACCGATAGACGCCATACAAGACGCCCGCCAAGAGCGCGAGCAAGGTGACGCTGGCCGCGACGGTCACGGCGCGCCAATAACCGACGTCTTCGGCCTGCATGAGGAACGGTCCGAAATACGCCATCTTGCGCCGCTCCTGATAAGCCGCGGCGGGCACGAAGACCACCGACAGCTTGGCCGGGTTCTGGGCCGCGTCGGCCATGCCGGGGATCCCGCTGGCGACCAGGTTGCGCACGCGCGGCGTGATGCTGTCGGGATCGAGGGCGTTGGTGTGCTTGATGAACACCGATGCCGATGCCGGTTGGACCGGCTCGCCTGGCGCGACCCGTTCCGGCAGGACCACATGGACCCGGGCGAGCACCACGCCATCGATTTGCGACAGCGTAGATTCAAGCTCCTGGGACAGTGCGTAGATGTAGCGGGCGCGCTCTTCCATCGGCGTTGAAATCACCCCTTCCTTGCGGAAGATCTCCCCCAGGCTGGAGCGCGACCGGCGTGGCAGGCCGGCCGCTTCCAGCACCTGCACGGCGCTGTTCATGTCGGCCGGCTCGACCAGCACGGTCAGCCCGTCCTTGTCGATCTGCTTGCTGGCCTCGACATTCTTGTTCGCCAGTTCGGCGATCACTTCATTGGCATCCTGCTCGGAGAGATGACTGTGCAGCGCGGTCCTTTCGTCGCAACCGGCGAGCAACAGGCACAGCACTAGAGATGAGAATGCGCGCATGAACATGACCGGCTTCCCTTTACTGGAGATTGGTGAGCTTCTCGATGGCCTGGGAGCCCTTGCTGACGATCTTCGCGGTCATCAGGCTCTCCAGGTGGAAGGACGACAGCGACCGGTTCGACTGCAACATGTCTTGCGGATCGGCGGTGCGGATGGCCTTGAGCATGTCGCGGTTGGCGCGATCATCCAGCCGCTGCAATTCGCCGGAGCGGCTGGACAGCGAATCGATGATCCTCGCCGCGACGTTGTTTTCGCTATCGGGGACTGGCGGTTTTTCATGCATCTGCGCGTTGAACCAGCTGACATCGCTGGTCTCGGCTCGCGCGTGGGGGCTGCCGCCAGGCTTGGCAGCGGTGGAGGCAACGCTGGTCGTGTCGAGGGCTTGGATGGTCATGGATTTTCTCCAATTTCAGGGTGGGCTTCAGGCGTACATCAGCTTCAAGACGTTGCGAGCGCTACCGGTGACGCTCAGGTGAAACTCGACTTCTTCCCGGCTGCGTCGGCCGCGCCGCATCATCGGGGTGTGCTGGCCGGACAGGCGGGCGAGGGCGAGGTCCAATTCTTCCAGGGCAAGTTGGAACAACCGGGTTTCGCGAGCATCCAGGGACGCGCCGCAGGCAACGCGTTCGGTCCATGTCCACTGCTCTGCATCGGGGCCTGTTGGTGATGGATAGCGCGTCGGGTGCTGGTCCATGAATCGTGCGACTTCGAACAGCAGGTCCAGGTCCTCTGGTTCATAGCGCGCCTGCCGTTCCTCTTCGTCGATGTCCAGCAGCGTCAGCAGTTTCCTCCGGCCCAGGACCGCGATGATCTGCAGCAGCAGCGACAGGCTCGTGTCATGACGACTGCGCCGCGTGGCGTGGTCGCCCTCCATCTCCCAGGCGCCGAACAGCGCGCCACAGAACGGGTTATTGGCGTTGCCGAAATCGCTCTGGCTGTCGACATCGTTGTCGCCGATGGGCTGCCGGCGATGGGCGAGCATCTGCGCCAGGTCGTTGAACAAGTCTTCGTTGGAATAGGCGTCATCGATGTCCACGTCGAGCGTGGAGCCGGTGCCACCGTTGATCTCTTCAAGAATGTCTTCGAGCACCAGGTGCAGAGGCGCTTCGGTCTCTGCCGCCAGTCTGTCCTGCGGGCTGGGCAGGCCTGGCCGGGACTGGCCGCCTGTCGAGCCGTGCTCACTGCCCCATTGCACGAGCGATTCGCGCAGCCGGTTGCCCGCACCCGGCTGTGCCAGATGTTCGGCGAGCAGATTCGCCAGGCCCGCCGAGGTCGAGGTGGGGCGCTGCGTCGTGTCGTCGCGGGGCAAGTCCCTGGGAGCGTGAAGGCTGTCGGGCGTATGGATCTGCATAGGGCCTCCTCTCATTGCACGTGAGGTTCCCCGCCGGAGCGGGGCTGGAGCGAGAGGGTCAGAATCGTATGTTTTTCGACGCCTCCCCCATGGCGGTGATGGCCTTGGTCGCGCTGTCCATCGACTCCGCTGAAATGGCATTCATGGTGTCGGCGACCAGTTTCTTCTGGTCGAATTGGGATTTCATGGTCGTCATCGCCGCCGACGTGGCGTCCATCTGCTGCATGGCAGCCATGGAGGCGGCGAGAGAAGCTCCACCGAAACTCATAGTCGTATCTCCGGATTGTGGAATGGCGAGACGATCGTGAACGTCTCGACGGTTAAGTGGCGACCGCTACGCAAACGGTTCCACCGATCCACTCAACTCGAGGAGATTTGCAGGCACTTCATCCGGTAATACAGCGTGCGCCGGGCGATACCCAGTTCAGCGATGACTTTGTCGATGCAGTGATGGTGACGGCGCATGCAGTCTTCGATGAGGATCTTTTCGAACTGCTGCAGGTGTTCCTTCAGCTTGAGCGTCGAGCTGTTGTGCTCCAGCTGCTCGGCGCGGGGAAGTGCCGGGAGGCCGAGCACGTAGCGCTTGGCGGCCGATTGCAACTCGCGGATGTTTCCGGGCCAGGCGTAGCCGAGCAACTGGCGCAGCAGCGCCGGCGACGGAGCGACATAAGGTCGGTCCAGCGCCTGGGCTTCGCGCCGCACGAGGGTCTGGAACAGCGGCACGATGCGCTCCTTGCGGCTGCGCAGCGGCGGCAGCTTGAGGCTGATGATGTTCAGGCGAAAATAGAGATCCCGGCGAAATTCGCCACGTTCGACCATGTCCGCCAATGGGCTTTGGGCCGAGGCGATCACCCGCATGTCCACCGGGATGTTCTGGGTCGAGCCCAGCCGCTGCACCGTCCTCGACTCCAGGACACGCAGCAGCTTGGCTTGCAGCCCCAGCGGCATGCTGTCGATTTCATCCAGGTACAGGGTGCCGTTGTGCGCGGCTTCGACGAACCCCGCGCGATTCTGGCTGGCCCCGGTGAATGCTCCGGTGTTGGCCCCGAAGAGCTGGCTCTCCGCCAGGGATTCGGGAATGGCGGCGCAGTTGATGGCGACGAATTTTCCGGAACGGCCGGACAAGCTGTGGATCTTTTCCGCCAGGGTGTCCTTGCCAGTGCCGGTTTCGCCGCGCAACAGCACATCGACCCCTAGCGGGGCCACGCACTGGGCAAACGCCTCAAGGTTGAGAGCATCCTCTTTGGTGGAAGTGGAAAGTGCAGCGCATAGCAACTTTTGCATCACTGACGATTCCATTTTTTGTTTGGTTTAGGAGGGTCGACAAGTAAAACGATGAAAAGGCGTGTACAACTTCCTCGATATATAGCGCCGCCGCGCAACCGAATAGGTGATCAACATCTGCTGTACGGGTTTAGAGAAGCGTTTAAAGAAAAGTTCACGTTGCGGCGGCGGTTGTTAATCGATTCAGCTCGACGGTCGAAGCGCCTCGAAAACCGCTGAGAAACCCGGCTGGCCTGGGGCTTGAAGGCAAAAAAGAGGCGTATCGGGCGCGCTTGGGAAAATTGGATCCGACAAACGGTTCAGCTAAAACGGTCACTTTGAGCAAGAGCTCTAGAAAAGAGCAAGTGCTCAACTTCGCGCGGCGAGGCTGGGCATGTTGCCAATACGTATCGTAGTTTGATTAGATCAATTCGAAGTCGACCATGGGCAATAACAGCCCACCGCGAGCGTATGGGTCGCGTTAACTTCCCGGTTAACACTTAGTGCTTCGAGAATCGGTTCGATAAAGCTGTTGCTCGAGTTGCACGTCAGGCCCTCGCTGTAAGGGCCGAAATACGCCAGCTTGCCAGCGCGGTCCCAGATCGCCACGGCGGGACTGGCGGGAATCTGCCCCGAACCGGGCAACGCGGCCAGGGGCTTGAGGTGGGTCAGGTTGGTGGGTAGGTGCCCTTGGCTGCCGGTTTTCTGAACCGCATAGAACTCGACCCCTTGGGCTGAGTATTTGTCGATCAGCTCGGAAAGGTGCTGCTGGTTGCCGACGTTGCACGGGCAGGCCGGATCCCAGAAATGCACCAGGCGGATCGCGCCGGGGCCGGCCAGGTCGGGAGGCAGGCGCAGAGGATCGCCGGAAAACACCGCGGTATGCTGGCTGAACGCCCGGAGGAAGCGCCCCTGGAACCAGTCATAGGCGAACCACAGCACGGCGGCGCACCCGAGGGCGATAAGGCTGGCAAGCAAGGTCGTGCGGTGGGACGAGCGCATGGAGTCGATCCTCTGAAGCGGCGTAGCTTGCCATGCCTGGCGCGACAGATGAATATCGCAGGCTCATAAAGCCTGTTTCGCGCGATGCGCTTTTGCCTGGACTCTTGATGCCTGCCTCTTTCGACCCCGATCAACTGCGCGCCAGCCTGCAACCGCTGGCGCAATGGCAACCTCTTTCTGCGCAAGCGCAGGCCTATCAGCGCTTCTATGGACTGGATTTCCCGACACATACCTTGCGTCGAGGCCTGGGGCGCTTTGAGCGCGCCGGGTATGAATTGGTAGGCCAGGTGTGGTGGCCGGAAAAGGCCGTGGCGACCTTGTTCCTCTTTCACGGTTATTACGACCATATGGGGTTGTATCGACACCTGATCGAGTGGGCACTGGATCAGCAATTCGCGGTCATCAGCTGCGATCTGCCGGGCCATGGCCTGTCGGGTGGAGAGCGCGCCAGCATCGGCGATTTCGCCGACTACCAGGCAACGCTGCAAGGCCTGCTGGCTGAGGCCGGAACGCTGGATTTGCCGCAACCCTGGCACCTGTGCGGACAAAGCACCGGCGGTGCGATCGTAGTGGACCATGTGCTCAACCAGGGCGCGCAAAGTCCGGCCCAGGGCCAGGTCATCCTGTTGTCGCCCTTGGTGCGACCTCGGGCCTGGGGCTGGTCACGCCTCAGTTATTACCTGCTCAAGCCGTTCGTGACCGGCATTGCCCGGCGCTTCAGCGAGAACTCCACCGATCCGGATTTCCTGCCATTCCTGCAAGCCGACCCACTGCAACCGCTGCGCCTGCCCACCGCGTGGGTCGGCGCGCTGGCGCAATGGATCAAGCGTATCGAGGCGGCGCCGAGCAGCTCGCGCCAGCCGCTGATCGTGCAGGGGCAGGCGGACATGACCGTGGATTGGCGGCATAACCTGCAGGTGTTGCGCGGTAAGTTCGACCGGCCGCAAGTGTTGATGCTGCCCGAAGGACGGCATCACTTGGCGAACGAGGCGCTGGAGATTCGGCAGGAGATGTTTGGGTTCTTGACCAAGCGGATGAGCCGGGATCGGCGGTGACTGGGCTACCGTCAATCGCGAGCAAGCTCGCTCCCACAATGGAACTGTGCATTCAGTCCCTGTGGGAGCGAGCTTGCTCGCGATAGCGGTGCTGAACTACTGCCCCAGGTTCTGCCCCACCGCCAACCCCGCCCGAATCGCCGCCAAGGCGGCTTGGTAATACGCCTGCCCCTCGGCCGACTCGGCGAAGGTGGCGAACTCTTCCAGCTCGGTGTCGCTCAGGTCGCGGTAGACGTACAGCAGCGTGTTGTTCAGGTCTGCGCCGATCTGGTCCATCAGGCGCTGGCGCTGGCCGTTCAGCATGCCTTGGGCCTGGCCGCCGCCCAGCAGGCCGGGAATCATCGAGCTCAGGCTGTCGGCGGCCACGCCGGCGATCGCCAGGCTGACTTCGGCACCCGCTTCACGGGCGGGCAGCGCCTGGGCCAGGTGGCCGATGATCAGCAGGCGGTTGTCGCTGGCTTGCATCTTCGGCAGGCCCTTGGCGTTCTTCGCCAATTGATCGCGGCGAGTGGCAAGCAGTTCGGCGGCGACGACTTTACGGCCCAGCGGCGTCTGGAAAAAGCTCAGGGCTGGGTTCGGGTCGGCCAGTTTCTTGCGCAGTTGGGCCTCGGCCCGTTGATCCATGGCCTGGGGCGCGAAACGCTGATTGCTGTTGTTCACCAGCGCCTGGAACACCATGCCGGCGGCAGGCTGCTCTGGTAACGCTGCTGCGCGGCGCTCAAGGCGTCATTGAAATGCGCCCGTTGTTCCGGCCAGCCGGCGACCTTGTACAACTGGTCGTAGCTGTCTGCCCAGGCGGGCAAAACGCAGAACATCAACAGTGAGAAAAGCAAACGGCGCATAGGGACTCCTGTCAGCAGCGGACTATTCTCCGTGGGGTACGGGAACTTGTCGAGAATTCGTATCAAGTTCGTACGGCGGTGCTACCTGGCGTGGCTGATCTGCTGCGCGGCGCTGTCGGTTTTGCAGGCACAGGAATACTATGCGCGCCATGCAAATACCTTCTGATCATCCGTTGCTGTTACGTATCGTCGACGACCTGGCCGAGCGCGGCTGGTCGCAGCAGAACATTTTCCTGCCGGATGCGCTGACGCGTGCCTTGGCGGCTGAATGCCGTCAGCGCGCCGTTGAAGGCGAACTGGCCCCGGCCGCCGTCGGGCGCGGGCCGTTTTCCGAGATTCGAGAGGGTATTCGGGGTGATCGCATCCAGTGGATCGAGCCTGGCCAGGTCGACGCCTGCGATCGTTACCTGGCGCTGATGGACAGCCTGCGCGAGGCCTTGAACCGTGGGCTGTTCCTGGGCCTGGAGGATTTCGAAAGCCACTTTGCCCTGTATCCGCCGGGTGCGCTCTATCTCAAGCACGTCGACCGATTCCGGGATGATGACCGGCGCATGGTCTCGGCGGTGCTCTATCTCAACGACGCCTGGTTGCCGGAACACGGTGGTCAATTGCGCATGTACCTGGATGACGGCGTGGAGCATGACGTGGTGCCCACGGGCGGCTGCCTGGTGGTGTTTCTCTCCGGGGACATTCCCCATGAAGTCCTGCCGGCCATCCGTGATCGCCTGTCGTTGACCGGTTGGTTCCGGCGTCGCGGCAACGAGTTGTTCTGAACATGGAAAAAATCCTCGTCAGCCGCTGCTTGCTCGGTCACCGCGTACGCTACGACGGTGGCGCCAGTGGCCCGTTCGATCAGCTCCAGCAATGGCTCGACGAGGGTCGGGTCGTGCCGCTGTGCCCGGAAGTCGCCGGAGGCTTGCCCACGCCTCGGGCGGCTGCGGAGATTCCCGGTGGGCAGGGTGCGCAGGTGCTCGATGGCGACGCGGCGGTGATTACCACCGACGGCGAGGACGTGACCGTGCAGTTTCTGTCCGGTGCGCATCAGGCATTGGACCTGGTGCGTGAACACGGCATCCGGATCGCTGTGCTCAAGGCCAACAGCCCGTCTTGCGGCAACCTGCTGACCTATGACGGCACGTTCAGTGGTGTGAAAGTCAGTGGCGAAGGCGTGACGGCGGCGTTGCTCAAGCGGCATGGCGTACGGGTGTTCAATGAACTTGAATTGGCGGAAGCGGCTTCGACGCTAAAAGCGTTGGCCGCAAAATAATTGCGGCGAATCGCTTTTTTGTGGCGAGGGGATTTATCCCCGCTGGGGTGCGAAGCGCCCCCAAAAAATATCGGCCGCAGCAGCGCATCCAATGGAAAGCCGGGGCCGCTACGCGACCCAACGGGGATAAATCCCCTCGCCACAGAGGAAGGCTTAGGCTGGTGGGCTAGAGCTGCTCGGCCAACTGCTCGATCTGTTCCTGGCGCTCGGCCTGGCTCAAGCGCGGATTGGGATTAAGCGAGGACCACTGCGGATACGCCCGCGCCTTGCCCAACGCCTCGGGCAGCTTGCCCTCGCGCCAAGTCTTGTCCTGGGGTGTGGCGATGCGGATGCTGTCCATCGCCGCATGGCCGCGCTGGTTGATCGCTTGCAGCAATTGCCGTTGGCGCAAGGCCAGCAGGCGCAGCACGCCGTCGTCCACGGTCAGTTCACGCTGGCCCTTGAGCTTGCCCATCAACCGGTTGCCATAACTGCGGGCTGTTTGCAGCGCACCGCCAGCAATCGCCCCGGCCAGGGCGGCCGCGCCAAGGGTCAGCCCGCCCACCAGCAAATCCACGCCTGCACCAGCCGCTGCACCCGCCGCGATCCCGCCGCCGACGCGTACACCGAGTTGCTTGAGGGTATCGGGATTGAACAAGTCGTCGCCCCAGCGGCCATCCAGCAGCGGCAAGTCGCCAGTCGCGGCGTCCTCGGGGCGGAAGGCGTAGAGCTTGAGCAGGGCTTCGACGCAGCGCTGCTCGCGCTGGCGAACGGCGTCGCGCAATTGGCTGATGGCTTGGTGCTCCAGATCGGCATCGCTGGCAACGCTGCGTCGGCAGGCGGCGCAGTCGATCAGCAGTTCGGCGATCAGGCGCTTTGCACTCTGCTGGCGCGCCTGGCGCTGGGCCTGTTGATCGGCGATCAGGCGTTCCAGTTGTTCGCGCGCGCTTTCCAGCAGCAGTGCCAGGCTTTCATACAGGCGCCGTTCGCCATCTTCCGGTGGGGCGACGCTGTCGAAGCGCACCAACGCATGCAGCCCCAATCGCGCCAGGGCTTCGCGCCACTCAGGCTCGCGATGCTGGGCGCTGCTGACGAAGTTGAGCACTGGCAGCAACGGTTTGCCGCAACTGGCGAGGACTTCCAATTCATCACGGTACTTGGCCAGCACGGGCTCGCGGGCATCGATGACATACAGCCCGGCATCGCTGGCGAGCAATTGCCGCAGCACCTTGGCTTCCTGTTCGAAGCGTTGCCGAGCCTCGCTGCCGTCGAGGAAGCGTGCAAGCCGCGCCGGGCCGTCCAGGCGCTCACCGGGACGTTCGAGACGTTCGAGGTAATCGAGCAGGGCGATGGCGTCTTCCAGCCCCGGTGTGTCGTACAGTTCCAACAGCGCCTGGCCATCCACCGACAGGCGAGCGCCTTCAACATGACGGGTGGTGCTCGGGCGGTGGGAGACTTCGCCGAAGCCGACGTCGCGGGTCAAGGTGCGCAGCAAGGAGGTCTTGCCGACATTGGTGTGGCCGACCACCGCGAGCTTCAGAGGTTTGAAGGATTCAGTCATGGCCGGTCTCCAGCCAGTTCATCGGGGCGCAGTCGGCAAACGGCAGTTGCAGCTGTTGCAGCGCGTTATGCCAGTCTCCCAGGCGCTCGCCGTCCAGCGCTTCGCCGGGCGGCGCCTGCAGCAGCCAGACACGGGTGGCGCTGGCGCTGCGGGCCAGCTCGGCAATCAACGCGAGGCTGCCACGGTCTGGCGAGCGCCGTGGATCACAGGCAATCGCCAGGCGCGCGGGAGGAAAGCGTGACAGTTGTTCCAGGAGTTTGTGGCGAGACTCGCGGCTGTCGAGGATGCCGGCGTTTTTAACGGAATCGGGCAGCTTCGGCGGCCAGGGCCGTTCGTCCAACTCGATCGCCACGAGCAACGCGCCGTCACTTTCCATTGCGCCGATGGTGCTGTCGATTCGGTGCAGTTGCGCGGGCGCGGCATCGTTGACCCCCAGGCGTTCGCTGCTGGGCATCAACCGCTCGCGCAACTGCGCGTAGCCAGGCAGGTTCAAGTCCAGGCGAAGGCTGGCGCGGCCACGACGCCAACGCCACAGGCACAGCAGCGCCAGGCATAGACGTGGCAGTACGCCGTAGACCAGCAGGACGCCGACCAACCAGCCGGCCCAGGCCTGGCGGGCGCTCTCGATATTCAACGCGGCGTCGCCGCTGGCGCGGATCATCTCGACGGTCGGCACGCTGAAGCCCAGCAGGGCCGGCAGTGCGCCAAGGGCCTGGGTCATGGCGACAAAGGTCTCGCCACCGAGAATCGTGGTCTCCCAGACGAAGCCATAGCGCCGGGTCGCCATCAGCAGCAAGACGATGACCAACGCGCTGAGCATCGCCAACAGCCATAAACCATTGACCAGCACACCGAGTACCCAGCGGTTGAGCCGGTGCCGTTGCAGCAACAGCAACAGGGCTGGCGCCAGTTGGGCGGCCTTGGCATCGCGGGCCAGTTTTTCGCTGAGCCACAGCCAAAGGCGTCCCAGCGTGGCGCCTTGTCCCCCGGCGAATATCAAGCCCAGGGCCCAGCCGATAAGCAGAATCAGATTCAGCCCCAACAGACTGCCCAAGGCCCAGAAGACATTGACCGGCGCACGCCCATCGCCGAGCGCGGCAAACCCCAGGCCGGCGCCGCTGATGATGGCGAGCACCGCCAATACCACCAGTGCCAGGCGCGCCCCTTGCAGCCAATGGCGCAGGGCTTGGGTAAGGCCATCGCGGTCGGCCAGCCAGCGGGCGCGGTGGCGGATGCGGGTGGTTAAATCGCCTCCTGCCGCGCGGGCCAGGCGATTGGCTTCCTGGTCCTCGAGCGGGCCGGCGTGTTCTTCACGCAGGCGTATCGTCTCGGTCAGCCAGAGGTTCTGCAGTTCTGTCACGGGGGCTTCCGTTGCTCGAATGAGCAAAGAGCATAACCGCTGTGGCGCCGGTCCGGGCCTCTGGTATCCTCGCGGTCATGAAAAAAACACTTCCCTTAAGCCTGATCGCAGCCCTCGGTGAAAACCGTGTGATCGGCATCGACAACAGCATGCCCTGGCACTTGCCGGGGGATTTCAAATACTTCAAGGCCACCACCCTGGGCAAGCCGATCATCATGGGGCGCAAGACCTGGGACTCCCTGGGTCGGCCGTTGCCGGGTCGCTTGAACATCGTGGTCAGCCGCCAGCCGGACCTGGTTTTGGATGGCGCGGAGGTTTATTCCACGCTTGAAGCGGCGGTGGAGCGGGCCGAAGCCTGGGCGTTGGAACAGGGGGTGGACGAGCTGATGCTGATCGGCGGGGCCCAGCTCTATGCGCAGGCGCTGGACCAGGCTGATCGGCTGTACCTGACCCGTGTGGCGCTGAGCCCGGAAGGGGATGCGTGGTTCCCGGCGTTTGATTCGAGCCTATGGACGCTGGTGTCGAACCAGCCGAATCCGGCTGAAGGGGACAGGCCGGCCTACAGTTTCGAAGTCTGGGAAAAGCGCTAAAAGCATCGCGAGCAAGCTCGCTCCCACATTGGATTTTTGGCGAACATGAAATTTGTGTTCAGTGCTGATCCCTGTGGGAGCGAGCTTGTTCGCGAAGGCAATCTATCTGGCACCGCCGAATCAAGCGTGCACCAACTCCCCATGCTCCTCGGCATCCAGCAGCGCCTTGTCAGTCTGCTGCATCACCTGGCTGGTGATCGCCCCCGCGGTGATCGAGCCGCTGACGTTCAACGCGGTGCGGCCCATGTCGATCAGCGGCTCCACAGAGATCAGCAGCGCCACCAGTGAAACCGGCAAGCCCATGGCCGGAAGCACGATCAGCGCGGCAAATGTCGCGCCGCCACCGACACCGGCCACGCCCGCCGAACTCAAGGTCACGATGGCGACCAGCGTTGCGATCCACACGGGGTCCAGCGGGTTGATGCCCACTGTCGGCGCGACCATCACCGCCAACATCGCTGGATAGAGCCCGGCGCAACCGTTCTGGCCGATGGTGGCGCCGAACGAGGCGCTGAAGCTGGCGATCGCACGGGGAATGCCGAGGCGGCTGGTCTGGGCTTCGATGCTCAACGGGATGGTTGCAGCGCTCGAGCGGCTGGTGAAGGCGAACGTCAGCACCGGCCAGATCTTGCGGAAGAAGCGCAACGGATTGATCCCGGCCGCCGATACAAGCAGGCCATGGACCACGAACATCAAGCCCAGCCCCAGGTACGACACCACCACGAAACTGCCGAGCTTGATGATGTCCTGCAGGTTGGAGCCGGCGACTACCTTGGTCATCAATGCCAATACGCCGTACGGCGTCAGTTTCATCACCAGGCGCACCAGGCGCGTCACCCAGCCTTGCAAGGTGTCGATGGCATTGATCACTTTCTGGCCTTTCTCGGCGTCATCCTTGAGCAACTGCAACGCCGCGACACCCAGGAACGCGGCGAAAATCACCACGCTGATAATCGACGTCGGCTTCGCTCGTGCCAGGTCGGCAAACGGGTTCTGCGGAATGAACGAAAGCAGCAGTTGCGGGATATTCAGGTCGGCGACCTTGCCGGCGTAGTCGCTCTGGATCACTTGCAGGCGCGCCAGTTCCTGGGTACCGGCCACCAGGCCCTCGGCGGTCAGGCCGAACAGGTTGGTCAGGCCGATGCCGATCAGTGCCGCGATGGCGGTGGTGAACAGCAGCGTGCCGATGGTCAGGAAGCTGATCTTGCCCAGGGACGAGGCGTTATGCAGTCGTGCCACGGCGCTGAGGATCGAGGCGAAGACCAGCGGGATCACGATCATTTGCAGCAACTGCACGTAGCCATTGCCGACCAGGTCGAACCAACCGATCGAGGCCTTGAGCACCGGGTTGCCTGCGCCGTAAATCGTATGCAGGGCGATGCCGAACACCACGCCCAGCACCAGCGCCAGCAATACCTTTTTTGCCAGGCTCCAGGTGCCGTGGCGGGTTTGCGCCAGGCCGAACAGCAGCCCGATGAACACCAACAGATTGAGTATCAGCGGCACATTCATGAAATAGCTCCGATAAGACTTTGCCAGCCGCCAAGCGCCGCGACTGTGAGCCGGAAAGCCTAACAGTCTGAAATCTAAAGAATTAATACTAAAAAAGAATGTTTACTGTCGCTTTTGGAATAAGCCGCTGGCGCCCAGGGACATGCCGCTGCCGTTATCGAGACGCAAGCGGTCGCCCACAGGCGAGATCTGTCACAGGCATTTGTTAGCGTCGAACTCTTATCAAATGGGAGTAATGCCGATGAAGCTCGTACCTCACTTGCTCGCTGTCGCTTTAGGCCTGAGCCTCGCCGGCCAAGCGCTCGCCACCGATCTCAAGCACTGGCCAGCGGAACAGGCCAAGGCCTTGGAGGCCATGATTGCGGCCAATGCCAACAAGGGTAACTACGCGGTGTTCGACATGGACAACACCAGTTACCGCTATGACCTCGAAGAGTCGTTGTTGCCATTCATGGAGAACAAGGGGCTCATTACTCGGGAAAAACTCGATCCGTCCTTGAAGTTGATGCCGTTCAAGGACACGGCGGATCACAAGGAAAGCCTGTTCAGCTATTACTATCGCCTGTGCGAAGTGGACGACATGGTCTGCTACCCGTGGGTGGCCCAGGTATTCTCCGGGTTCACGCTCGAGGAATTGAAGGGGTATGTCGACGAATTGATGGCTTCCGGCAAGCCGGTGCCGACCACCTATTACGATGGCGACAAGGTAGTCCAATACAACGTCAACCCACCGAAAGTCTTCACCGGCCAGGCCGAGCTGTACAACAAGCTGATGGAAAACGGCATCGAGGTCTATGTCATGACCGCCGCTTCCGAAGAACTGGTGCGCATGGTCGCCTCGGACCCGAAGTACGGCTACAACCTCAAGCCACAGAACGTGATCGGCGTGACCACGCTGCTCAAGGACCGCAAGACCGGTGAACTGACCACGGCACGCAAGCAGATCACTGCCGGCAAGTATGACGAAAAGGCCAACCTGGGCTTGGAATACACGCCCTATCTATGGACCCCGGCAACCTGGATGGCTGGCAAGCATGCCGCGATCCTGACCTACATCGACGAATGGAAAAAACCGGTTCTGGTGGCTGGCGATACGCCGAGCAGCGACGGCTACATGCTGTTCCACGATGTGGACGTGGCCAAGGGCGGCATTCACCTGTGGGTCAACCGCAAGGACAAGTACATGACCCAGATCAACGGCATGATGGCCAAGCACGCGGCTGCCCAAGCCAAGGAAGGACTGCCGGTGACGGCGGACAAGAACTGGGTGATCGTCAAGCCGGAAGATATCCAGTAGACCCTGTCCCCACAGTAATACCAAGGACCCCTGTGGCGAGGGAGCTCGCTGCGCAGCAGCCCCAAGGTCGTCAGCTCATACATTGAGGTGAGGGGCGAATTTTGGGGCCGCTTCGCGACCCAGCGGGAGCAAGCTCCCTCGCCACGAAGATCACTTGACTCAACGGGCCGAGCTGAAGCCCAAAAAAATGCCCCGCACTTGGCGGGGCATTTTTGTTTGCGGCTCGGGGCGCTTACAACCCGTCCAGCATCGCCTTGTTGCGCACCGCGCCCTTGTCGGCGCTGGTGGCGAGCAGGGCGTAGGCCTTCAGGGCCGTGGTGACTTTGCGCGGACGCACTTCCACCGGCTTCCAGCCTTTCTTGTCCTGTTCGATGCGGCGCTCGGCCAGTTCCTCGTCGCTGATCAGCAGGTTGATCGAGCGGTTTGGAATGTCGATCAGGACCTTGTCGCCATCGCGCACCAGGCCGATGGCACCGCCAGCCGCCGCTTCTGGCGAGGCGTGGCCGATGGACAAGCCTGAAGTGCCGCCGGAGAAACGACCGTCGGTCAGCAGGGCGCAGGCTTTGCCCAGTCCCTTGGACTTCAGGTAGGAAGTTGGGTAGAGCATTTCCTGCATGCCCGGACCGCCCTTCGGACCTTCATAGCGGATGATCACGATATCGCCGGCCTTCACTTCATCGGCCAAGATGCCGCGTACGGCGCTGTCCTGGCTTTCGAAGATCTTGGCGTTGCCTTCGAATACGTGGATCGACTCGTCGACGCCGGCGGTTTTCACCACGCAGCCATCCAGGGCGATGTTGCCGTACAGCACGGCCAGGCCGCCTTCCTTGGAGTACGCGTGCTCGACACTGCGGATACAGCCGTTTTCACGGTCGTCGTCCAGGGTTTCCCAGCGGGTCGACTGGCTGAACGCGGTTTGCGTCGGGATACCCGCCGGGCCGGCCTTGAAGAAGTGATGCACGGCCTCGTCGGTGGTCTGGGTGATGTCCCACTTGGCGATGGCCTCGGCCATGCTCTTGCTGTGCACGGTCGGCAGATCGGTGTGCAGCAGGCCGCCACGGGCCAGGGAGCCGAGGATGCTGAAGATCCCGCCGGCACGGTGCACGTCTTCCATGTGGTACTTCTGGATGTTCGGCGCGACCTTGCACAGTTGTGGTACGTGACGGGACAGGCGGTCGATGTCACGCAGGTCGAAATCGATCTCGGCTTCCTGGGCAGCGGCCAGCAAGTGCAGGATCGTGTTAGTGGAACCGCCCATGGCGATGTCCAGGGTCATGGCGTTTTCGAACGCCTTGAAGTTGGCGATGTTGCGTGGCAACACCGACTCGTCGTTTTCGCCGTAGTAGCGCTTGCACAGCTCGACGATGGTCCGGCCAGCCTGCAGGAACAATTGTTCGCGATCGCTGTGGGTGGCGAGGGTCGAACCGTTGCCCGGCAGGGCCAGGCCCAGGGCTTCGGTCAGGCAGTTCATCGAGTTGGCGGTGAACATGCCGGAGCACGAGCCGCAGGTCGGGCAGGCGCTGCGCTCGTACTCGGCGACCTTCTCGTCAGAGGCGCTGGAGTCGGCGGCGATCACCATGGCATCGACCAGGTCCAGGCCGTGGCTGGCGAGCTTGGTCTTGCCGGCTTCCATCGGGCCGCCGGAGACGAAGATCACCGGGATGTTCAGGCGCAGGGCGGCCATGAGCATGCCGGGGGTGATCTTGTCGCAGTTGGAAATGCACACGATGGCGTCGGCGCAGTGGGCGTTGACCATGTATTCGACGGAGTCGGCGATGATCTCGCGGCTCGGCAGCGAATAGAGCATGCCGTCGTGGCCCATGGCGATGCCGTCGTCCACGGCAATGGTGTTGAATTCCTTGGCAACGCCGCCGACGCGCTCGATTTCACGGGCAACCAGTTGGCCGAGGTCCTTGAGGTGGACGTGGCCCGGTACGAACTGGGTGAAGGAGTTGGCAATGGCGATGATCGGCTTCTTGAAGTCGTCATCCTTCATCCCCGTGGCGCGCCACAAAGCACGGGCGCCGGCCATGTTGCGGCCATGGGTGGATGTTTTCGAGCGGTAATCAGGCATGGAGCACTCCGGGCGGCTAATCAAAGTATCAAAGGGGAAGTGAGCTTCTGTTGACCTCTGGAACACTCGGGATTGGCGGTGTGTCCGGAAGTGGCCGATGACTTTGCAGGATCGCTGCGCGCCTCGGCATGAGCTCATAAACCCGCCGGGGATGAATGGCGATGAATGCCACGATTCTACACCGCTGGCGCCAGGATGAAATGACGCAAAGCGCTGAACCGAGGCCAATGTCGCGCTCGGGATGACGACTGGCACGGTTCAGCCGGGCAACAAGCCCTTGCCACGCTGCCGGACCAGGGCATTGAGTACCAGCCCCAGCAGGCTGAGCAGGATCAGGCAGAGGGCCAGGGCCAGCTGTAAGTCCAGCGGGGTGAGGCTGATCACGGCACTGGTTATCCCGCCGACAATAAAGATCAGTACGCTACCGGCCGAGGCGGACGTGCCAGCCTGCGCCGGAAATATCGTCATGGCTTGGTTGTTGGCTGCCGCCCTGGCAATGGTCGTTCCGGCGGTGCAAACGATCATGGGCGCTAACAGAGTAGTGATCGACAAGCCTAGGTAATTGGCGAGCCCCAGCATCAGGAGGCCTGCGGCAAGGATCAGGCCCAGCCCCGTGACGATTTGCGCCTGTGGATCGACTCGATTGCTCAGCACGGACGCCACCGCGCCCCCACCGATATAGGCCAGCCCATAGCCCAGCAGTACCAGCGAAAAAGCCTCGGGTGATAAGTGCAACTGGTCGATCAGCACCAGGGGGGAAATGACGATGAACGAAAAATGGCAGGAAAAAGCCAGCGCCGAGGTTAACCAATAAGCGATGAAACTGAAGTCACCGAAGACCTTTCGATAGGATGCGATGATATTGAAACGCCTGGATTGACTGCCGGACGGGGAGCGTTCAAGCAAATGACAGGCGCTTGCGAATACGCCAATTGCCAGGGCAATGAACACCAGGAAGCTGCCGCGCCAGCCCATCCAGCTTTGCAGCCCGGTGCCAGCCAGGGGCGAAACGGAAATAAAAATCCCGCCGCAGGTGACCAGCAAGACTCGCAATCGCTGCTGTTCCTGTCCGGTGAACAGGTCTTGGATCAGCGCTTGGGACAGCACGAAACAACCGCACCCCAAGGCCTGGACGACACGGAAGAAGAGAAAGGACCAGTAACTGTCGGCGAGTACGCAACCTGTTGCTCCACCCGCTGAAATGGTGATCCCGATCAACAGCAGGTTTTTTCGTCCCATAACGTCGGAAAGCGGACCGATCAGCAGTTGCGAAAGGGCGATGCCCACCGCGAACAGGCTGACAGACAGGGCGATATCGGATGATGGGCTCTGAAAGTGTTCGGACAGTGCAGGGAACGAGGGCAGCACCACATCTATCGGAAACACGCCAAGCAAGGTCAGCGTCAGTAGCAAACCGACGGCAGCAGGTTTGCGGGTCTGCATAAGGATCTTGGTGTCAGCCATCGATAAACCCCGCTTGAGAAAAAAGCTGTCGGTTGTGTTCGTTGTCGAAGAAGCGCGCCTTCTTCATGGCTGCGAACGTCGATACCGTGCCGGAGCGAAGCCGTTGTATATGGGCGTCTGGTTGCAAGAGATCTGCGATGATCAGTCGGGATGACTGCTCGTCGAAGCCTACGCTGGCAAGGCTACTCATTAGCCAGGACGCGTCTGGTTCGAAATAAAGCCCTATGATCTCCAGTAACATCCTTGCGGCCTGATCGCGCTGTGGTGGGGCCAGGACGGCCCACAGAAACTGGAACACTTCGCTAAAGTAGCGACTGTGGCGTGCTTCGTCCTCAAGATGATTCCTGAGCATTCGGTACACCGTGGAAACCAAGCTTTCGCGGGTGATGGCCAGCAGCTCTTTGGCGATTATTGTTTCAGAGACGAATCCCATCAGGAACCATGCCAGGGGACGATGCTTCGAATGGATTTTATCGATCATGCCCAGCAGCCGTTCAATGCGTCTCGGCGTTTGACGATCACCGATGCCATACATGGCGGCGACCTGCTCGGCTACTTCATTGGAGAACAGCGCGTGATAGCCTTCATCGGTATAGAGCTGCAGCGCGGCAGTTTTCATCATGTTCGGAATCGTCACGTCAAGTTCGCCATGAACGATGGTCTCCACGGAACGGTTGACGACCCGGTGTTCCAGCAACGTGGTGTAGTCTAAGAAATACACTAGGTGATTAGCCTCAAGACGCTGGACGATGGAACGTCCAGCTGCCTTGATCAGCGGGTGTTCGATATAGGGGACGAAGGCCGGCGGGAACCAGTCCCTGACCCACAACTGTTGCTCCAGATCCTCGGGAAGGCGGTAGTCGTCCTTGCGCACGCGCACCGCTGCCTTGTTGTCCCAGTCGCCTAGGGTGTAGCAAGGCGTTTGCGTAAAGGTTGAGCCAGTCATGGGGTAATGTCCTGAGTATTGGCCAATGCCCTCAGTGCTTCGCAATGCACTTGCCCGTCGCCCCGGCCACAACCGACAAAAAACAATGGTTGCTCGGGACTTTCTTTAAGGCCCAGCAGTTGTTCCACCTTGCAATCAGTTAGCGCTCCGGTCAGCCACGTATCGAGTCCAAGACCGGTCGCGACCATCAGGAATACCTGAGACACGTGTCCCACTTCGATGAAAGCCATCCGATAGGTGCGGGAGTGTTCGTATTTCCACCAGAGTTTGTCGAATCGGGAGGTGAGGAATAGCCCGAATGGCAGCGCATTGATGAAATGTTGTCCGCTTAACAACAGGCCCAAAGGTTCAGCCGGTAGCGGGCCGATCAGACTCAAGGCATGTTTATCCGGGTAATAAGCGTAGACACCGGCTTTCAACCCCTCGACGTTGCGCACGTAAAGGTAGCCATCGCAGGCATTCAAACCTCCACCAGAGGGACTGCTGCGTCGCGCGCCCAAGGCTTCCGGCTGGTCAGCTCCGGGAACGAAAGGTCGTTCGTTCAGGTAACCTAGCGTCAGATAAAGCAGGGTGCTGACCTGCTTTAGCGAAATGGACTCTTCGCTGAATGAGCGAGACGTGCGGCGGTCGACAAGCGTCTGCGCCAGAGAAACGTCCTGAAGGTCCTCCCACGAGCAGGGCGAAAGGAAAATAAGCTTGCTCAAGTCCGGTTTTATCTTGGCCGGAGGTGCTGGCGACTCGAGGACTTCGTTGCAATGTTCCAGATAAAGCTTTGCCCATTCGGTCACGTTTTGAGGAACAGTTTCGCAAGGAATATTTTTTGTGCCGATATGGAATATCTTAGACAATGAATCCCATTTCCAATCTAAAGGTTTTTTGGGCTCTGCTATAAGTATCCCAGCTTCTAATAGATCGATATCAATGGGATTGTGCTTGTCGAATAAAGTTGGGTCGCTAGTGAGTTGAGCTAGACGTGTAGAATAGTCGAGTTCGAGTTCATGCTGGGTGTGGTTTTCATAGTTCCAGACAATCTGGCATGGCGGGTGCGCAAGTATAAAGAGGCTCGGATTTATATGCATCGATTTTGACCCCGCAGTGGCTCATAAGTTGAATGGGGCTGAGTTGCCGGCACTCCTCGGCCCCACTTATTACTTACTTAGCGGCTTTTGGAATGATCAGGCTCGCCAGGTTTGCAATTTTATTAGCTTCTAGATGGATTGTTTTCATTGTTAAACTCCTTTGCTTTGTTGATGTGTTTTTTTGTATGGATTGTCACTTGCGTCGTGACAGGTTGATCATAGTTATTAGTGAGACATTGGCAAATAAATTTTGAGTAGGAAAATTCTAATAATGTCGTGGGGAGCTTCTTACAGAAACTTCAATGCAGTACTTTCCAGACGCGCAAAAAAATCGCAGCCAAGGCCGCGATCAGTATGCAATTCGAATGTGCGGGGCACAGCGCTGCGGCACTGGCCCCGCCCGGCCTCAGCTGTTAGGCAACAACCGGCAAGTGATGCTCTTGATGTAGCGGGTTTCGGCGATTGCCGGGTGCACCGGATGGTCTGGTCCCTGGCCGCCGCGTTCGAGCAGTTGGATGTTGCGGTCCAGGTGACGGGCGCTGGTCAGCAAGATGTTCTGCAGGTCGTCTTCGGGCAGGTGCATCGAGCACGAGGCGCTGACCAGGATGCCGTCCTTGGTGAGCAGGCGCATGGCTTGCTCGTTCAGGCGGCGGTAGGCGCCTTCGCCGTTCTTCATGTCTTTCTTGCGTTTGATGAAGGCCGGTGGGTCGGCCACGATCACATCGAAGCGTTCTTCGCTGGCTTTCAGTTCCTTGAGGGCTTCGAACACGTCGCCTTCGATGCAGGTCATTTTTTCGGCGACACCATTCAGTGCGGCGTTGCGCTCGACACCGTCGAGGGCGAAGGCCGAAGCATCGACGCAAAATACTTCACTGGCGCCGAACGCCGCGGCCTGCACGCCCCAGCCGCCGATGTAGCTGTACAGGTCCAGTACGCGTTTGCCTTTGACGTACGGCGCCAGGCGTGCGCGGTTCATGCGGTGGTCGTAGAACCAGCCGGTTTTTTGGCCTTGGATGACTGGCGCTTCGAATTTTACGCCGTTCTCCTCGAGGGCAACCCACTCCGGCACCAGGCCGAACACGGTCTCGACGTAGCGTTCCAGGCCTTCGGCGTCACGAGCGGCGGAGTCGTTCTTGAACAGGATGCCGCTGGGCTTGAGCACTTGGGTCAGCGCGGCGATCACGTCGTCTTTATGGGCTTCCATGGTGGCGGAGGCGATCTGCACCACCAGGATATCGCCGAAACGGTCGACCACCAGGCCCGGCAGAAGATCGGAGTCACCGTAGACCAGGCGATAGAAAGGCTTGTCGAACAGCCGCTCGCGCAAGGACAACGCCACGTTGAGGCGATGCACCAGCAGGGACTTGTCCAGTGGCAGCTTCGCATCGCGGGACAGCAGGCGCGCGCAGATCAGGTTGTTGGGGCTCATCGCGACGATGCCCAGCGGCTTGCCACCCGCGGCCTCGAGGATTGCCTGGTCGCCGGCCTTGAAGCCGTGCAACGGGGTGGCGGCTACATCGATTTCGTTACTGTAGACCCACAAGTGGCCGGCGCGCAGGCGACGGTCGGCGTTGGCTTTGAGGCGCAGGCTAGGCAGGGACATGACGTCGCTCCGGAAAAAAGAGCGGGAGTATACCGTGTTGCAACCATCGCGGGGCCTGTGGTGGACATGCGGCGAGGGAGCTTTGCTCGCCTCGCCACCATGGGTCACGCGGACAATGCGCTGATCAGCTCGCGATTGAACGCCGGAATGTCGTCGGGTTGACGGCTGCTGATCCAGGTTCCGTCCTTGACCACTTCCTGGTCGACCCAATTCGCGCCGGCGTTGACCAGGTCGTCCTTGAGGGTTTTGTAGCTGGTCATGGTCTTGCCCTTGACCAATCCGCTCGACACCAGCAACCAGCCGCCGTGGCAGATTACCGCGATGGGTTTGCCCGCCGCGTCGAAGCCCTTGACCAGGTTCTGGGCGTCGGTGTCGATGCGGATGGTGTCGGAGTTCTGCACGCCGCCGGGCAGCACCACGGCATCGTATTGGTCGATGTTGGCGGCCTTGAAGGTCAGGTCGACCTTGAAGTCGTCGGCCGGTTTGTCATGGTTCCAGCCTTTGACCTGGCCTTCGCTGGCCGAGACGATCTCCACCTTGGCCCCGGCCTGCTCCAGCGCCTGCTTGGGGCCGGTCAGTTCGGCCTGTTCGAAACCGTTTGTCACCAGGATGGCCACGCGTTTGTCATTCAGGGAGCCAGGCATGAAAAATCTCCTCAAGCTGAGTAGGTAGGCTGCCGACCTAAGCCTGTATGCAGGCTTGGCTGTCGGCTCTACAAAATCCGAAGCCGAGGCTTTAATGAAAGTTCCGCCGAACTACCCGGCGGTGTATCGGATTGCGCTTTAAGCGTTAGAATCCCCGCCTGGCCCAGAGTGCGTACCCATGTCCAAAGAGCTTTCCGCCGAACAGATCCAACAGTCCCTGCAAGGCATCAGTGTCCCGCCCCAGCCGCAAATCATGGTGGATTTGCAGATGGAGCAGTACATGCCCGACCCGGACCTGGAGACCATCGCCAAGCTGATTTCCCAGGACCCGGGGCTCTCGGGCGCGTTGCTCAAGATCGTCAATTCGCCGTATTACGGCCTGAGCAACAAGATCACCTCGATCCAGCGCGCGGTGAACCTGCTGGGCAGCCGTTCGATCATCAACCTGATCAATGCGCAGTCCATCAAGGGCGAATTGCACGATGACACGATCGTCACCTTGAATCGTTTCTGGGATACCGCCCAGGATGTGGCGATGACCTGCCTGACCCTCGCCAAGCGCGTCGGCCTGCAGAACGGTGACGAAGCCTATGCCCTGGGCTTGTTCCATGATTGCGGCATACCGCTGATGCTCAAGCAATTCCCCACTTACATGAGCGTGTTGGAGGAGGCCTACGCCAATGCCAGCGCCGAGTGCCGGGTGGTCGACACCGAGAACCGCGTGTTCAACACCAACCATGCGGTGGTCGGTTATTACACATCCAAATCCTGGCGCCTGCCGGATCACGTCAGCCAGGCCATCGCCAATCACCACAACGCCCTGGCGATCTTCAGTGACGAAACGTCGCGCAATAACAGCCCGCTGAAGAACCTGCTGGCGATCCTCAAGATGTCGGAGAACATTTGCGCCTCCCATCGTGTGCTGGGCAATCAGGCCGACGATCACGAGTGGGACAGCGTCGGGCCGCTGGTGCTCGATTACATCGGGTTGTCGGAATATGACTTCCAGACCCAGAAACAGGAAATTCGCGACCTGGCCACTCGTTGAGTGCCACTGTTCGCCTGATTCGAGAACCCCATGCCAGAACTGCCGGAAGTCGAAACCACCCGTCGAGGCATCGCGCCCCATCTTGAAGGCCAACGGGTCAGTCGTGTGGTGGTCCGTGACCGCCGCCTGCGCTGGCCGATCCCGGAGGATCTCGACGTGCGGCTCTCGGGCCAGCGCATCGTGCAGGTGGAGCGCCGTGCCAAGTACCTGTTGATCAACGCCGAGGTCGGCACGTTGATCAGCCACCTGGGTATGTCCGGCAACTTGCGCCTGGTTGAAATCGGCATGCCAGCCGCCAAGCATGAGCATGTCGACATCGAGTTGGAGTCCGGCCTGGCCTTGCGCTACACCGATCCTCGCCGTTTCGGCGCGATGCTCTGGAGCCTGGATCCGCTCAATCATGAGCTGTTGATTCGCCTCGGCCCCGAGCCCTTGACCGACCTGTTCGATGGCGAACGGCTTTTCCAGCTGTCGCGCGGGCGTTCGATGGCGGTCAAGCCGTTCATCATGGACAACGCGGTGGTGGTGGGCGTGGGCAATATCTACGCGACCGAAGCGCTGTTTGCCGCCGGGATCGACCCGCGGCGTGAAGCGGGAGGCATCTCGCGGGCGCGCTATTTGAAACTGGCGATCGAGATCAAGCGCATCCTTGCCCATGCCATCGAGCGCGGCGGCACCACGCTACGGGACTTCATCGGCGGGGATGGCCAGCCGGGCTATTTCCAGCAGGAACTGTTCGTCTACGGTCGGGGCGGGGAGTTGTGCAAAGCCTGTGGCACGGGGCTGCGGGAAATCCGCCTGGGCCAGCGCGCCAGCGTCTGGTGTCCACGCTGCCAGAGATGATTTGTCCTACGGTCTATAGTCAGTTATCAGACTGCTTAGCCGAAGGATGGCCTCATGAATCTGCTTCGACCTATCGTTCTGGCGCTCTCGTTGGGTGCCAGTTTGCCTGCCTTTGCGAACACCGAGAGCGGTGACCCGCGCTACACCATCCAGAATCCGCCGGCCTACGCCATGATCGGCGATTTGCTGATTGCACGGCCGTTGCTGCTGGCTGCCACCGTGATTGGCGCCGGGGCGTTTGTCGTGTCGTTGCCCTTTACCGCGCTGGGCGGTGGGGTTGGCGATGCGGGGAAGGCGCTGGTGGTGGATCCGGCGAAGGCTACCTTCGTGCGTTGCCTGGGGTGTATCGGGGAGGGGTTTGAGCGGCAGGATTGAGCATTGGGCGCGGCTGACGCCCTCATCGCGAGCAAGCTCGCTCCCACAAGTAGTTTGCGTCAGCCGCCAATAATGTAAGCAGAGCAATCCCTGTGGGGGCGAGCTTGCTCGCGATGAGGCCAGTAGGGCCCCTGAAAATTCAAGCCTTGCCAGTAATCTTGCGATACTTCGCCATCAACTGTTCTTCAGTCTCCGGGTGCGCTTCGTCCAACGGGATGCAATCCACCGGGCAGACTTGCTGGCACTGGGGTTCGTCGTAATGGCCGACGCATTGGGTGCACAGGTTCGGGTCGATGACGTAGATCTCTTCGCCTTGGGAAATGGCTTCGTTCGGGCATTCGGGTTCGCAGACGTCGCAATTGATGCAGTCGTCGGTGATGATCAGGGACATGCAGGCTCCTGCCGGGGCATTGGGCCCGGGCATCTGAAAACGTATGGGCGCAATTGTGCCGCATTGGCGAGCGCAGTGCACGCGGGCGCGATGGACTGCGCTGTGCTGCGAGGCGACTCGCAGCACCGGCAGGTTATTTCTTGAAACGCAGGGTCAGCGCGTCGGCCACGGCCGGATGGACAAACTTGGTGATGTCGCCACCCAACGCTGCGATTTCCCGAACCAGGGTCGAGGAAATGAAGGAATAGCGTTCCGACGGCGTCAGGAACAGGCTTTCGACGTCCGGTGCCAGTTGCCGGTTCATGTTCGCCAGCTGGAATTCGTATTCGAAGTCCGAGACCGCGCGCAGGCCGCGCAGGAACACGTTGGCGTTCTTTTCCTTGGCGAAGTGCGCCAGCAGCGTCGAGAAGCCGACCACCTCCACGTTGGGCAGGTGCTTGGTGACCTCACGGGCCAGTTCCACACGTTGTTCCAGCGGGAACAGCGGGTTTTTCTTCGGGCTGGCGGCGACGGCGATGATCACATGGTCGAACAGGCGCGAGGCGCGTTCGACCAGATCGCCATGGCCCTTGGTAATAGGGTCGAAGGTACCTGGGTACAACACTCGGTTCATCGCGTCGTCCTGGCGGGAGTGCGTTGGGGAGTCGGATGGTATCGCAGCCTTCTCGGTCGGCCAAGTCGGCTGTTGCGTAGAAAAGAACTATAGACGCTGCGAATGGTGCATATTTTCATGAATTTTTCAGGCGTTCGGCCAGATTCGACGCCAGTTTCGCCGTCAGCCCATACACCGACAACTGTGGGTTGGCGCCGATGCTGGTGGGGAACAGCGAGCCATCGTGGATCGACAGGTTGCCCAATTGGTGGTGGCGGCCAAGGCTGTCGGCCACGGCTGAGCCTGGATCTTCGCCCATGGCACAGCCGCCCATGACATGGGCGCTGCCCAGGCGCGTGCGGTAGAGGGCGAGGTCGAGCCCGTCGATCATCACCCGTGCCTCTGCCAGGGTTTTCACATAATGGGCATCGCTGTGCATCGGCATGACCGCCCTGGCCCCGCCGGCAAACTGAATCTCGGCCATGCTGTGGAACGCTCGGCGCAGACCGTCCCACGCATAGGGCGAAACCTGATAGTCGAGCACCGGCGTGCCGTCGCTGCGTAACTCGACGGTACCGCCGGGGCTGTCGGGGTGAAAGCCATCACGCAACAACGCCAGCATGGCGTGGGTATGGGGCAGGTGCGCCATGTGCCTGGCATTTTCCTCGCCGAAGCCTCCCAGCAGCGTGGCGGCCAATGCGGGATGCAAGGGCGGCACCTCAAGCTTGTAGGACATTTTTCCGGTGATACCGTCCTGCCATTGGAAGTGATCCGAGTAGATCGATTGCGGCGCGCCGTAGAACGGATTGATGACTTCATCGAACTGGCCGGCCGACATGTTCACCAAATGCAGGAACGTACGCTTGCCCAGGCGCTCGTGAGGGTCTGGCGCATCGGAGCGCAGCAACAGGGCGGGACTGTTGATGCCGCCACCGGCAAGCACGTAATGCCGCGCCTTGACGGTGATGCGTCGCCCGGTCGGCGCCACGCAACGCTCGTCCATGGCTTGGCATTCGAGGCCGTCGACGGTGTCGTTCTTGATCGTCAGACGCTCGGCTCGCGCCAGGTAAAGCAGCGCGCCACCCTTGTCCAGCGTGGCAGGTATCGTGGTGACGAGCATCGACTGCTTGGCGTTGGTCGGGCAGCCCATGCCGCAATAACCCAGGTTCCAGCAACCGCGCACGTTGCGCGGGATGACGTGCCAGCTGTAGCCCAGTTGCTCGCAGCCCTTGCGAATCACGTCGTTGTTGGCGTTGGGTGGTATCAGCCAGGGCGCTACACCGAGGCGCTGCTCCATGCGTTCGAACCAAGGCGCCATTTCGGCGGCACTGTGACCTTTGACGTTGTGCTCGGCGGCCCAGTGCTCAAGGGTTTGCGTAGGCGTGCGAAAGCTCGATGTCCAGTTGATCAAGGTCGTGCCGCCCACCGCCCGCCCCTGGAGAATGGTAATGGCGCCGTCCTTGCTCATGCGCCCGAGGCCCTCCTGGTACAGGCTGGTATAGGCCTGGTCCTCGCGCAGCGTGAAGTCATGGCTGGTCTTGAGCGGGCCTTCCTCGATCAGCAGCACCTTGTAGCCGGCGGCGCTGAGAATCTCCGCCGTGGTACCACCGCCGGCCGCCGCTGCCGATGATCGCCACATCGGCTTCCAGCGTCAGGTCCTCGGCCAGTTGCGCGCCGTTGTAGGTGGTCCAGCCACGGGCGAGGCCTTCGCGGAACGGGTCGGGTACGGGCATGTTCGGGGCCTCTTGTTGTGAGTAGGTTGCGACAGGCTCTTGTGGGAGCGGGCTTGCTCGCGAAGGCGGTGGATCAGCTTGCACAGGGGAGAATGTATAACTGCATTCGCGGGCAAGCCCGCTCCCACAGGGATTGGATCTTGCTTCAAACCACTGGCGGCCCTGGGTATCCGCAATGGCCCCAGGATTCGGGGCAGCTGTACCAAGCCATCATCACCATTTGCAGCAACGATCCGTGGCCTTGGCGCAACAAACTCAGCGAGCTGTTTTCCCACCGTGCCAGAAACGCTTGGATGTTCTCGGTGCTGGCGTTTTCCCACGCACCCCAGATCCCGGTCAGTGGCCCGCGAGTGATACCCAGCGTGAGCACATCGAAGAGCTGGCGTGTGAGCTTGAGCATGGACGGGGACAGATGCGCCAGGCCGCGATCCAGGCTCTGCAACGTGGCGTTGGTGGCGGCGTCGAGCGTTTGCGCCGTCACGGCGCCGTTCAGCATCACCGCAATGACCGCACGCAAAAATGGCAGGTCACTGTCACGCAATGCTACTAGGCCGCTGGCCGGCTGGCTGGTGGAGCAACCGCTCAACGTGGCTCCCAATCCGACCGTGGCGAGAAACGCGCCGGCGCCGAGGCTCAAGTGCAGCAAGCCCCGCCGCGACAGGGTGGGCGTATCGGTCAGGCTCGGGTTCATTATTGTTATTCCCCTGGGAAGCACTGTCAGCGGATGAACAGCTTCTGGATCAATTTCTGCAAAGGCTTGCCATAGGGCGGATAGATCAGTTTCGCGGCGTTGAATCGCTGCTTCACCAGCACGCCCTTGGCCTTGCTGAAGGTCAGGAAACCCTCGTGTCCGTGATAGTGCCCCATCCCTGAGGCACCAATGCCGCCGAACGGCATGTCGTCCTGGGCCACGTGCAACAGGGTGTCGTTCAGGCAGACGCCGCCGGAATGGGTTTCGGTCAGTACGCGATTTTGCTCGGCCTTGTTGTAGCCGAAATAGTAGAGCGCCAGCGGGCGAGGTCGCTGATTGATGTAGGCAAACGCCTGGTTCAAATCTGCATAAGGCACGATCGGCAGCAGCGGGCCGAAGATCTCGTCCTGCATGACGGTCATGTCATCCGTGACGTTGAGCAGCAGACTGTGGGCCATGCGTCGTCCCTGGCCCTGGTCGAACAGCTCGATCAGCAAGGCGCCTTTACTGGTGGCATCACTGATGTAGCCGTTGAGCCGTGCCAGCTGTCGCTCATTGATGATTGCGGTGTAGTCCGGGTTGTCAGCCAGCGTCGGGTAAAAGCCGCGAACCGCCTCACGATACGCCTCGACGAACGCCCCGACGCGGTTCTGCGGCACCAGCACGTAGTCGGGCGCGACGCAGGTCTGTCCGGCATTGAGGGTCTTGCCGAAGGCGATGCGCTCGGCGGCGTCCTTGAGTGGGACATCCTCGGACACGATGGCGGGAGACTTGCCACCCAGCTCAAGGGTAACGGGGGTGAGGTTCTCGGCGGCGGCACGCATCACATGCTTGCCGATGCTGGTGGCACCGGTAAACAACAGGTGGTCGAAGGGCAGCCGGGAGAACGCGACGCCAACGTCTGCTTCGCCCAGCACGACGCACACCAGGTCCTGGGGAAAGACCCGCGCCAGCAATTGCTTGAGCAGCAAGCCGGTGGCTGGCGTCGATTCGCTGAGCTTGAGCATCACTCGGTTGCCCGCCGACAGCGCCCCCACCAACGGCCCGATGGCCAGGAACAGTGGATAGTTCCAAGGCACGATGACTCCGACAACGCCCAGCGGCTGGTAGACGACCTTGGCCGACGCCGGCTGGAACGCCACGCCGACCTTGCGTCGGGAGGGTTTCATCCAGCCCTTCAGGTGCCGGCTGGCGTAATGGATGCCATGCAGGCTCGGCATCAGCTCGGCGAGTAGCGTTTCGTCTGGACTGCGGTGGCTGAAGTCCTGGCTGATCGCATTGATCAACGCCTGCCGTTCATTGCTCAACAGTTCGCGCAATGCCTTGAGCCATTGCAGGCGCTGTTCAGCCGGTGGCATCGGATGGGCTGTGTAGGCCAGGCGCTGGGCATCGAACAATGCTCGGAGCTCTTCCAGTTGCTGTTGGGACTCGTGCAGGTAAGCAACGTCGGCGGGCATGGTGGGCACCGGATTTATTATTGGAGTCGGTGCTTTCTAGAGCTAATGCTCTAGAAAGTCAAATGAGGACCTGTAAAATTGCTTGGGTTTTATCCCGTGACCGATAGGTCGTAAGATGCCTCCCACTGACTTTTGAATTAAAGCCCAAGCCATGGCCCCACGAATAAAAACCAGCGAGCGCATCGTGCAGAACAGCCTGGAGTTGTTCAATCGGCAGGGCGAGCGCAGTGTCAGCACCAATCACATTGCTGCCCACATGGACATGTCCCCGGGCAACCTCTATTACCATTTCCCCAACAAGCAGGCGATCATCGCCGTGCTGTTCAGCGAATACGAAAACCTGGTGGACAGCTTCCTGCGTCCGCCCCAGGGCCGCGCGGCCACGGTGGACGACAAGCGTTTCTATCTGCAAGAACTGCTGTCAGCGATGTGGCGCTACCGCTTCCTGCATCGGGACCTGGAGCATCTGCTCGACAGCGACGCGGAGCTGGCGGCTCGCTATCGACGGTTCTCCCAGCGCTGCCTGATCCATGGCACCGCGATCTACGAAGGCTTCGTCGCTGCCGGCATCCTGAAGATGGACCGGGTGCAGATCGAATCCCTGACCCTCAATGCCTGGATTATCCTCACCTCGTGGGTACGTTTCCTCTGCACGACCCGGGAAAACTCCAGCCATCTGAGCGAGCAGGCGATCAAGCGCGGTGTCTATCAAGTGCTGGTGCTGGAGGCGGGTTTTGTGACCGACGGAGCCCGTGAAGCGGTGGATGATCTGTTCAAAGAGTTTTACGTCCCGCTGGCCCAGACCCTTGAGGAGGGGCAGTAGGTTCGGCCCTCCCTTGTTTCAATCTCAGGAGCTCACCATGCCCATCGCGCAACTTATCAGCCCCCAGGCCCTTGAAGAGAGGCGGTCGCAACCCGGGTTGGTCATCCTTGATTGTCGTTTTGCCCTGGATGATCCGGACTATGGCCAGCGCAGTTACGCCGAGGGCCATATCGCCGGTGCGTCGTTCGCGGACCTGGAGCGGGATTTGAGCGGGCCGGTTCTAAAGGGTGTGACCGGGCGCCACCCTTTGCCCGGTCCTGGCGCCTTGATCGCGCGCCTCCAGAGCTGGGGCATCAACAACGACAGCGACATCGTGCTGTATGACGATGGCCCCGGTGCCTATGCCGCCCGGGCCTGGTGGCTGCTGGCCTGGCTGGGCAAGCGGGACGGCGTGTATCTCCTCGACGGAGGGCTCAAGGCCTGGCACGCGGCCGGCTTGCCCCTGAGCCTGGATCCGCCTGCCACGTCGGCCGGGACCTTCAGTGGTTCGCCGGATGCGGATTTGCTGGTCGATGCCGACACGCTGCAGCAACGCCTTGGCCAGCCGGACATGACCTTGCTGGACGCACGAGCGCTGCCGCGCTTCAAGGGCGAAGTCGAGCCGATCGACCCGGTGGCCGGACACATCCCGGGAGCGCAATGCGCGGCCTTCACCGATAACCTCGGCGCGGATGGCCGGTTCCTGCCGGCCGACCAGCTCAAGCAGCGCTTCGCCGAAAAACTGGGCGATCGCTCGCCGACTGGGCTGGTGGCCTACTGCGGCTCTGGCGTGACGGCGTGCCATAACCTGTTTGCCTTGAGCCTGGCCGGGTATCCCTTGGGGCGGCTGTACGCTGGCTCGTGGAGTGAGTGGATCAATGATCCTCAGCGCGGTGTGGCGAAGGGCGAGTAACAGCTGCTCAGGGGCAATGTGGGAGGGTCAATGTGGGAGCGAGCTTGCTCGCGATGACGGTGCGTCAGTCAAATTCAATGCGGCTGACCACCGCTATCGCGAGCAAGCTCGCTCCCACATGGGCTTTGGGCAGATTCGTGTCTTAGTCACCCGCGACCCAGGCTGGCCAGCCAATCCGGAATGCGCCGTTCCAGGTAATACCCTGGACACCGCAAGGTTCCATCGACAAACCCCACATGCCCACCCCTGGCGTGCAGCTCGAATTGGGTCGAGGTTGATAACTCGCCGGGTTCGGGCAGGCTGTGGGGGAACACGAACGGATCGTCGGCGGCCTGGATGACCAGGGTCGGCGTGCTGATATCCGCCAGGAAGTAACGGCTGGAGGCACGACGGTAATAATCCGCTGCGTCGGAAAACCCATGCAGCGGCGCCGTTACCCGGCCATCGAAATCCCAGAAGGTGCGCATGTTCTCCAGCGGGCCAAGCGCCGCCAGGGTTGCCAGGCCCTCATGACGTCCGTCGTGCAGGAACTGGCGTTGCTTGTTGCGCACATAGGCCACCAGTTGCCGCATGAAGTGCGCCTGGTAGAACTTGGAAAATCCCTGGCCGATGCGATCGGCGCACTGGTCGAGGCGAAACGGCACCGAGACCGCCACCGCGCCTTGCAACTGGCTGTTGCTGCCGGTTTCCCCCAAGTGCTTGAGCAACACATTGCCGCCCAGTGAATAACCCACTGCAAACAATGGCGCCAAGGGTCGCCGGGCTCGTAGATGAGCAAGGGCGGCTGCCAAATCTTCGCTGACGCCAGAGTGATAGCTGCGGGGCAACAGGTTCGGCTCGCCCGAGCAACCGCGCCAGTTCAAGGCTGCACTGGCCCAGCCCTGGCGATCGAGAGCCTGCTGCAAACCGGCCACGTAAGGGGAGTTGGAAGAGCCCGTCAACCCATGAAGCACCAGTACCAATGGCGCTTCGGCGCTGTGGGGGCCGTACCAGTCGAGATCGAGGAAATCGCCATCCTCGAGCCACAAGCGCTCGCGTTGACGAGCGATGTGCGTGGTCTTGCGCCACAAGGGGCCCCACAAGGTTTGCAGGTGTGGATTGCCGAGCCCCGGAGCCGGGGCGAAACGTTCGGATGCGGCGGACATCATTATTATTCTCGATGCACTGGTCAGCCGTTCAGCCAATGTCCTTTGTCAGACGCTGCCACAAGGCGTAATACACCCGTCCGGATTTCTGCTCGCGGTGCAAGCGCCAGTTGCCCGGCAAGCCCAGGGTGGACGGGGCGGTTTCGCTTTCAGTGTAGACCCAGGCATCCTCGGCCAGCCACTGACGTTCCTCGAGCAAGGCGCAGACCGCCGGCAACAGGTTCTGGTTGAAAGGCGGGTCGAGAAACACCAGGTCGAAGGCCGTCGCCGGTTGGCTGTCGAGGTAGCGCAACGCATCGGCGGTTTGCACCTGGCCAACGGTGCAACGCAGGGTCCCCAGGTGTTCCTTCAGGCTGGAAACCGCCACGTTGCTGGCGTCCAGCGCCTGGCCCATGGCGGCGCCACGGGACAGCGCCTCGAGAAACAGCGCGCCGCTGCCGGCAAACGGATCGAGGACCTTGGCGCCCGCCACGTAAGGGGCGAGCCAGTTGAACAGGGTTTCGCGCACCCGGTCCGGGGTCGGCCGCAGGCCAGGGGCATCGGGGAAGCTCAGGCGCCTGCTGCGCCATTCGCCGCCGATGATGCGCAACTGGTTCACGCCGTTGTGCGCGGGTTTCTTGCTGGGATTGGATGGGCGGGCCATTAATGCTCCGGGACCCCGAGCGGCTGCTCGGCAGGTTTGTCAGTGGGGGCCGGCAACGGCTTTTGCGGCACGCTCGGGCCAGCGGTGACGATGACCATCTTGTCGGTGCTCAGATGTTTGTTCAGTGCGGTCTTCACCTGCTCAACCGTCAGTTCCTGGGTTTGACGCATGAAGTCTTCCAGGTAGCTCAGCGGCAAGTCATAGAAACCCATGGCGCCGAGCTGGCCGACGATGTCGGCATTGCTGGCGGTGGACAGTGGGAAGCTGCCGGCCAGTTCGCGCTTGGCGTCTTCGAGTTCCTTCTGGATCGGGCCATTCTTGAGGTAATCGGCGAACACGTCCTGAACCAGCTTCAAAGTGCCCTCGCTCATCTCCGCGCGGGTTTGCAGGTTGATCATGAACGGGCCACGGGCTTGCATCGCCGTGAAGCCGGAGTAGACGCCATAGGTCAGGCCGCGCTTCTCGCGCACTTCCGTCATCAATCGCGTACCGAAACCACCGCCACCGAGGATCTGGTTGCCGAGGGTAACGGCCGCGTAATCCGGGTCGTCGCGGTCGATGCCCAGTTGCGCGAGCATCAGGTTGGTCTGCTTGGACGGGAATTCGATATGGCCGATGCTCGCCTTCGGCTCCGCCGGTGCGGGGGTTTTCGCCAGGGCCGGGCCTTTGGGCAGCGCGGCGGAGACTTGGCTGGCAACCGCTTCAGCCTCGGCGCGGGACAAATCCCCCACCAGCGCAATCACCGCGTTACCGGCGGCATAGGCCTTGGCATGGAAGGCCCGGGCCTGGGCCAGGGTGATCGGCGGAATGCTGTCGGCGGTGCCATCGCTGGAATGGGCATACGGATGCTCGCCGTACAGGCGCTTCATCAGCTCCAGGCCCGCCAATTTGCCGGGATTCTGCTTCTGGTACTCGAAGCCGTCGAGCATCTGGTTCTTGATCCGGGCGAAGGAGTCGGCGGGGAAGGTCGGTTTGCCGACCACTTCGGCGAACAACTTCAACGCCGGCTCTCGCTTGTCCGCTGCGCTGAGGCTGCGCAGGGAAGCCACGGCCATGTCACGGTAGGCGCCGTTGCCGAAGTCCGCGCCGAGGCTTTCGAAGCCTTGGGCAATCGCGCTGACGTCCTTGCCGGCTACGCCTTCGTTGAGCATGGCGTTGGTCAGCAGGGCGAGGCCGGGGGCGTCGCCGTCCTGGCTGCTGCCGACGGCGAAGGTCAGGCGCAGGTCGAACATCGGCAGCTCGCGGGCTTCGACGAACAGCACCTTGGCGCCGTCGGCGGTTTTCCAGGTCTGCACGTCTAGCTGGCGCCGACTGGGCGCCTTGTCGTTCAGTTCGGCCAGGGATTGCAGTTTGCTGCTGGACTTGGCTTTGTCCAATGCCTGGCTGGCCTTGGGGGCGCTTGAAGGTGTCAGGTAAAAGGCCAGGGCGCCGACCAGGGCGATCAAGACCAGGCCGATCAGCACCAGGCGCGATGATTTGCGCTCACTCATGAGCTTTCTCCTCGGGCAGGACGTGCGCAACGCTCAGGCGCGAGCGGGTGAAATACAGCTGGGCTGCCTTCTGGATATCCTGCGGGGTCACGCTTTGCAGTTCGGCGAGTTCGCTGTCCATCAGTTTCCAGGACAAGCCGACGGTTTCCAGCTGGCCGATGGCGGTGGCCTGGCTGGTGATCGAGTCGCGCTCATACACCAGGCCTGCGATGACCTGGGCGCGGACGCGTTCCAGCTCCTCGGCGGTCGGTGCGGTGGTTTTCAGCTGTTCAAGCAAGCGCCACAAGCCCGCTTCGGCCTGGGCGAGGGTCTTGTTTTTCTGCGTGTTGGGCGTTGCCGACAAGGTGAACAGCGTGTCGCCGCGGGTAAAGGCGTCGTAGTTCGACGAGCCGCCGGACACCAACTCTTCGCCGCGCTCCAGCTGGGTCGGGATCCGGCCGCTGTAGCCGCCATCCAGCAGGGCCGAGATCAGCCGCAGCGCGTTGACCGACGCCTTGTCCGTCGCGGTGGCGATGCTTGGCACATTGAAGGCCAGCATCACGCTGGGCAGTTGGGTCTGCACATGCAGGGTAATCTGGCGTTCGCCGGGTTCGGCCAGCTCCAGCGGGATTTTCGCGACCGGCACCGGGCGCCGGGCAATCGGACCGAAATAACGCTGGGCCAGGGATTTGACCTCGTCTGGCGTCACGTCGCCGACCACCACCAGCGTGGCGTTGTTCGGGGTGTACCAGGACTCGTACCAGTGGCGCAGCTCCTCGACAGTCATCCGATCCAGGTCGGCCATCCAGCCGATCGTCGGCGTGTGGTAGCCGCTGGCCGGGTACGCCATGGCCTTGAAGCGTTCGAAGGCCTTGGACATCGGCTTGTCATCGGTGCGCATGCGGCGCTCTTCCTTGATGACTTCGATCTCGCGGCTGAACTCTTCTGGCGGCAGGCGCAGGCTGGCCATGCGGTCGGCTTCCAGTTCGAAGGCCACGCCCAGGCGATCGCGCGCCAGCACTTGGTAGTAGGCGGTGAAATCGTCGCTGGTGAAGGCATTTTCTTCGGCACCGAGGTCGCGCAGGATCAGCGACGCCTCGCCGGGGCCGACTTTCTCGCTGCCCTTGAACATCATGTGTTCCAGGGCATGGGACAAACCGGTCTGGCCCGGTGTTTCGTAGCTGGAACCGACCTTGTACCAGACCTGGGATACCACCACCGGCGCGCGATGGTCTTCGCGAACGACGACCTTCAGGCCGTTGTCGAGGGTAAATTCGTGGGTGGGTTGTGGATCGGCAGCAAGGGCTGAAAAAGGCAGGCAGACCGTGCCGAGCAGCAGGCCAGCGGCGCAGCGGGCAAGAGCATTCATTCGTGTTTAAACCTGTTGGGCTGCCTGCCGGGTCTTAGCCGCAGCAGGCGAGGAGGTGCTAGGATAACGGTCCGTTTTACTGGCGGCCACGCCTATCGGGTCTTTTATCGGCCCAAGGTTGTCTGGGTTCTGGGCATTAACGTTGGGTTTTTTCGTGGATCCCCGCGTTTTCGCCGATGATGCCGTACCAGTCCTTCGAAAAAATCGACCAAGAGGTGTCCTGGCGACATTTCGACAATCTGTTGCGCGTGAACAAGCTGGATGAAACGCAGTCTGTTCAGCATCGAATATTTATCACCGAGGCGCCCTCGTGGCGCGTCGCTACCGTGAGATAGCCGTCCTCCATGTTTGGTTCCAACGACGACAAGAAGACCCCAGCTGCGGCTGGCGAGAAGAAAAGCCTGTTCGGATGGCTGCGCAAGAAGCCGCAGGAAACCGTTGCCGAACAGCCACAACCGCAGCCAGAGCCCGCCGAAGCGCCGGTGGCCGAAGAGGCCGCGCCCATTGTCCTGCCGATTGCCGAACCGGTATTGCAGCCGGCCGAGCCTGAAGCCGAGCCAGTGGCTGAGCCGGTGCTCGAGCAACCCCTGACTCCGCCCGCCGGGCAGACGCCCTGGCTGACCCTGCCCGTGGCGGAAGAGCCGGTCGCGCTGGTGGAGGACGCCCAGGCGCCCCACGTCACCCCGCCAATTCCCGCCCCGACGCAACCGGAGGAAACACCGAGCGCCGTGGTCGTGCCTCCGGTTCCAGATCTTGTACCAGAGCCAGAGCCAGTAGAGGTCCAGGTCCCGGCCGAAGAGAACAAAGTCGGCTTCTTTGCCCGCTTGAAGCAGGGCCTGTCCAAGACCAGCGCCAGCATCGGCGAAGGCATGGCCAGCCTGTTCCTGGGCAAGAAAGTCATCGACGATGAATTGCTGGAAGACATCGAGACCCGCCTGTTGACCGCCGATGTCGGCGTCGAGGCCACTTCCGTGATCATCCAGAGCCTGACCCAGAAGGTCGCGCGCAAACAGCTGACCGATGCCGATGCACTGTACAAATCCCTGCAAGGCGAACTGACCAACCTGCTCAAGCCGGTGGAAAAACCCCTGGTGGTGGCCTCGCAGAACAAGCCATTCGTGATTTTGGTCGTGGGCGTCAACGGTGCCGGCAAGACCACCACCATCGGCAAGCTGGCGAAGAAGCTGCAACTCGAAGGCAAGAAGGTCATGCTCGCCGCCGGCGATACCTTCCGCGCTGCCGCAGTCGAACAGCTGCAAGTGTGGGGCGAACGCAACAAGATCCCGGTGATCGCCCAGCACACCGGCGCCGACTCCGCCTCGGTGATCTTCGACGCCGTGCAGGCCGCCAAGGCCCGGGGCATCGATGTGCTGATCGCCGACACGGCCGGTCGCCTGCACACCAAAGACAACCTGATGGAAGAATTGAAGAAGGTCCGCCGGGTAATCGGCAAACTCGACGCCGATGCGCCTCACGAGGTCCTGCTGGTGCTGGACGCCGGTACCGGCCAGAACGCCATCAACCAGGCCAAGCAATTCAACCAGACCGTCGAACTGACGGGGTTGGCCCTGACCAAGCTCGACGGCACTGCCAAGGGCGGGGTGATTTTCGCCCTGGCCAAGCAGTTCGGCCTGCCGATTCGCTACATCGGCGTGGGCGAAGGCATTGACGATTTGCGCACCTTTGAAGCCGAGCCTTTTGTCCAGGCATTGTTTGCCGAGCGGGAGCATTCATGATTCGTTTCGAACAGGTCGGTAAACGCTATCCGAACGGTCACGTCGGCTTGCATGAGCTGAGCTTTCGGGTCCGTCGGGGCGAGTTTCTGTTTGTCACCGGCCATTCCGGCGCTGGTAAAAGTACCTTGCTTCGCCTGCTGCTGGCGATGGAGCGACCCACCACCGGCAAGCTGCTGTTGGCTGGCCAGGACCTGAGCACCATCAGCAACGCCCAGATTCCCTTCTTGCGCCGCCAGATCGGCGTGGTATTCCAGAATCACCAGTTGTTGTTCGACCGCACGGTGTTCAACAACGTCGCGCTGCCGTTGCAGATCCTTGGGTTGTCCAAGGCCGAGATCAACAAACGCGTGGATTCGGCCTTGGAACGCGTAGCGTTGTCGGACAAGACCGACCTTTATCCGGGCGACCTGTCCACCGGCCAGCAACAGCGCGTGGGTATCGCCCGCGCCATCGTCCATCGTCCGGCCTTGCTGTTGGCGGATGAACCCACCGGTAACCTCGACCCACGACTGGCGGCAGAAATCATGGGCGTATTCGAAGACATCAACCGTCTGGGCACCAGCGTACTGATTGCCAGTCACGACCTGGCCCTGATCGCACGCATGCGTCATCGCATGCTCACCTTGCAGCGCGGTCGACTGATCGGTGACGGGGAGGCAGGTGTATGAGCGCAACCCGAAGCCCTAAAGTGGCCGAGCGTGTAGCCCCCAAGGCCTCCGATCCGCAGCCGCCGAAAAAGAAACGCGACGATGACGACGGTCCGGATTTCGCCACGCTGCTACATGCCTGGATCGAAAGCCATCGCGCCAGCCTGCTCGATAGCCTTCGGCGCCTGGGCAAGCAGCCCATCGGCAGTTTCTTTACCTGCATGGTCATGGCAGTGGCCTTGAGCTTGCCCATGGGCCTGTCATTACTGCTGAATAATGTCGAACGCCTGGGTGGCTCCTGGCAGCGTGCGGCGCAGATCTCCCTTTATTTGCAACTGGATGCGACGCCGGGCGAAGGCGAGGCGCTGCGTGAGCAGATCAAGGCCATGCCGGGCGTGGCCGATGCCGAGTACGTGGGGCGCGAGCAGGCTCTTGAGGAGTTCCAGCAGCAATCCGGCCTGGGCGAAGCCCTCAAGGAACTGCCGGAAAACCCGCTGCCGGGCGTGGTGCTGGTGACCCCGAACGAGGTCGACAAGCCGACCCTTGAAGCATTGAGACAAAGACTTTCCGAATTGCCGAAGGTACAACAGGCACAACTTGATCTAGTCTGGGTCGAGCGTCTTGCGGCGATACTCAAGCTCGGCGACCGGTTTGTCTTCGGCCTGACGGTGCTGCTGGTTTCCGCATTACTTTTGGTGATAGGCAATACCATTCGTCTTCATATTGAAAACCGCCGCACCGAGATAGAAGTGATTAAACTCGTCGGCGGTACGGACAGTTATGTACGCAGGCCCTTCCTTTATATGGGGGCGCTGTATGGCTTCGGTGCCGGGATCCTGTCCTGGGGCGTATTGGCGTTCGGCCTGGATTGGCTGAACGATGCGGTAGTGGGTCTGGCCGGTTTGTACGGCAGCGATTTTTCGCTGGCCGGTGTGCCAGTCGCCGACGGTCTGTCGCTCTTGCTTGGCGCGGTGCTGTTGGGTTATATCGGTGCATGGATTGCGGTAGCACGCCACCTGCGTGAGCTTGCTCCAAAATAGTGTTTTTTGCGCGTATTGACCTTTCAGTTTTTGTGGGAACTTGTCCTACGGTTCCCGGTCAATTTTCGCAGTGCTGAACTGCACGAGTTATGTGAGTCGGAGGTTTTTTCGTATGACCACTTCTTTGCAACCTGCTTATGCTCTAGTCCCGGGTGCAAACCTTGAGGCCTATGTGCACACGGTGAACAGCATTCCATTGCTGTCGCCCGAGCAGGAGCGTGAACTGGCCGAGAGTCTCTATTATGAGCAGGATCTTGAGGCGGCTCGGCAGATGGTGCTCGCCCACCTGCGTTTTGTCGTACATATCGCCCGCAGCTATTCCGGCTACGGGCTGGCCCAGGCCGACCTGATCCAGGAAGGCAACGTTGGCCTGATGAAGGCGGTCAAGCGTTTCAACCCGGAAATGGGTGTGCGCCTGGTGTCGTTTGCGGTGCACTGGATCAAGGCGGAAATCCACGAGTTCATCCTGCGCAACTGGCGCATCGTGAAAGTCGCGACCACCAAGGCCCAGCGCAAGCTGTTCTTCAACCTGCGCAGCCAGAAGAAGCGCCTGGCCTGGCTGAGCAACGAGGAAGTCCATCGCGTAGCCGAAAGTCTAGGTGTGGAACCTCGTGAAGTGCGCGAAATGGAAAGCCGCCTGACCGGCCATGACATGGCCTTCGACCCGGCCGCCGAAGCGGACGACGACAGTGCTTTCCAATCGCCGGCCAATTACCTGGAAGACCACCGGTACGACCCGGCGCGTCAACTGGAAGACGCCGACTGGAGCGACAACTCCAACACCAACCTGCACGAAGCCCTGGAAGTGCTGGACGAACGCAGCCGCGACATTCTCTACCAGCGCTGGCTGGCCGAGGAAAAAGCCACGCTGCACGACCTGGCGCAGAAGTACAACGTGTCGGCCGAGCGGATTCGCCAGCTTGAAAAGAGCGCGATGAACAAGCTCAAGGTGTCGATCGCGGCCTGACCTGCGATAAAGGCCACAAACAAAACGCCCCGATCAGTGATGATCGGGGCGTTTTTTATTGTGCGCGATGTTGGATTCGACCCGGGTCCCTTGTGGGAGCGAGCTTGCTCGCGATGGCGGTGGGTCAGTCGACATCTCTACTGAGTGCTCAATTGTCATCGCGAGCGAGCTCGCTCCCACAGTTGATTATTGGTGTCTCGGCTACTGCGCCCAAGGCGCCCGCCGCGCATGATCGAGTTCCAGCAGATAACCATCGCCCCCCAACTGGCTCATCTGCTGACGAATCCAGCCCGCCCGCCGTAGCACATAAGGGCTCGGTCGGCTGGCGCTCCATTTGCGCGGGTTGGGCAGCACCGCTGCCAACAAGCTGGCCTGTTGCCGGGACAAGGCATCGGCACTTACGCGAAAGTGGTGCCGCGCCGCTGCTTCCGCGCCGAACACCCCGTCGTCCCACTCGACACTGTTGAGGTACACCTCAAGGATCCGCTGCTTTGGCCAGAACACTTCAATCAGCGCGGTGAACCAGGCTTCCAGCCCCTTGCGCAGCCAACTGCGACCGGACCACAGAAACAGGTTCTTCGATACTTGCTGGCTAAGGGTGCTGGCGCCACGAATTGAACCGCCGCGTCCGTTATGGGCGAACGCAGCCTGGATTGCACTGATGTCGAAGCCCCAGTGTTCGGGAAACTTCTGATCTTCGCCGGCAATCACCGCCACCTTGAGGTTGTCGGAAATCTGGTCCCAGGGTTGCCAGTCGCGCTGCAGGTCGATGGGTTCGCCACCGAACCAGGATTCAACCTTGCGCTCGATCATCAGCGCGGTGAATGGCGGCGGCACCACGCGAAACAACAGCACCAGCACAACACTGCCGACGGCGAACCAGAGCAGGGCTTTAACGAATCGTCGAAACAATGTACGCAGCATAGAGATGGCTTGGCCGAACCCGTCGAGCGGGCCATTATACAGACCCTGTCCACCGAGTCTGATCGGAGTTCCCATGTTGCGTAGCTTTCTGATGCTGGCGGCTTTTTTCGGCTTCACCGGCGTGGCCTTAGGTGCGTTTGCCGCCCATGGCCTGAAAAACCGCCTGAGCGCCGATTACCTGGCGATTTTCCACACCGGCGTCACCTATCAACTGGTGCATACCCTGGCCCTGCTGGGTGTCGCGCTGCTGGCCACGCATATTCCGGGTCGTATCGTCACGTGGGCCGGGATCTCATTTGTGATCGGCATCCTGCTGTTCTCCGGCAGCCTTTATTTGCTGACCCTCACCGGCATCAGCAAGCTGGGCATCATCACGCCCCTGGGCGGCGTGGCCTTTCTGATCGGCTGGTTATGCCTGGGCATCGCGGCCTGGCGCCTGCAACTTGCCGCGTGAAGCTTGAAGCTGACCAAGGGACTTGGGTCACCCAGACTGATCGGGCTAGAATGCCAGCCCCTAAAAATGATGGCGGCATCCGGCATGCGCATTCAGTTGAACGGCGAACCCCTTGACCTGCCCGACGGCGAAACCGTTGCGGCCCTGCTGACCCGTCTGGAACTTACCGGACGCCGCGTCGCGGTGGAGCTCAATCTGGATATCGTCCCGCGCAGCCAGCACGCCGAAACCACGTTGAACGACGGTGATAGCGTCGAAGTGGTCCACGCCATTGGCGGTGGCTAGTCGCCTCGATTTCGCAGCCTTTCGCAAGAACCTCACCCCTACAGAGGATTTCCCATGAGCATCGTTCGTAGCGACAAGCCTTTCGTCCTGGCCGGTCGTACCTACCAGTCGCGTTTGCTGGTAGGCACCGGCAAATACCGCGACATGGAAGAGACCCGCCTGGCCATCGAAGCCTCGGGCGCCGAGATCGTGACCGTCGCCGTGCGCCGGACCAACATCGGCCAGAACCCGGGCGAACCGAACCTGCTGGATATCCTGCCGCCGGATCGCTACACCATCCTGCCGAACACCGCCGGTTGCTTCGACGCCATCGAGGCCGTGCGCACCTGCCGCCTGGCCCGTGAGCTGCTCGATGGCCATAACCTGGTGAAGCTGGAAGTGCTGGCGGACCAGAAAACCCTGTTCCCCAACGTGATCGAAACCCTCAAGGCTGCGGAGACGCTGGTCAAGGAAGGTTTCGACGTGATGGTCTACACCAGCGATGACCCGATCATCGCCCGTCAACTGGCGGAAATCGGCTGCATCGCGGTCATGCCGCTGGCCGGCCTGATTGGCACCGGCCTGGGGATCTGCAACCCATACAACCTGCAGATCATCCTGGAAGAAGCCAAGATCCCGGTGCTGGTGGATGCCGGTGTCGGTACCGCCTCCGACGCCACCATCGCCATGGAGTTGGGTTGCGAGGCGGTGCTGATGAACTCGGCCATCGCCCATGCCCAGCAACCGATCCTGATGGCCGAAGCCATGAAGCACGCCATTGTTGCCGGCCGCCTGGCCTACCTCGCGGGCCGCATGCCGAAAAAACTCTACGCCAGCGCGTCTTCGCCGCTGGATGGTCTGATCAAGTAAGAGCCATTGATGACTGAATCGAACGACACGCCTGTCCTGCCGGAAGAGGGCGAAGAGCGCCAGCACCGCCGCATCAAGAGTTTCGTGATGCGCGCCGGGCGCATGACTGAAGGCCAGCAACGCGGCCTGGAGCAAGGCGCCCCGCTTTACGTCCTGCCCTTGGCCGATGCGCCGGTGGATTTTGACCAGGTCTTCGGCCGCTCGGCGCCGCGCTCGCTGGAAATCGGCTTTGGCATGGGCCATTCGTTACTGGAGATGGCTGCCGCTTCGCCGGAGCAGGATTTCATTGGCGTGGAAGTACACCGCCCGGGCGTCGGAGCACTGCTCAACGGTGTGTTGACCCAGGGCCTGACGAACCTGCGGGTCTACGATTGCGACGCCATTGAAGTGCTCAATCGCTGCATCGCCGACAACAGCCTCGACCGACTGATGTTGTTCTTCCCGGATCCTTGGCACAAAAGTCGTCACCACAAGCGCCGGATCGTCCAGGCGTCGTTCGCTGAGCTGGTGCGTAGCAAGTTGAAGGTCGGCGGTGTGCTGCACATGGCTACCGACTGGGAGCCCTACGCCGAATACATGTTGGAAGTGATGAACGTCGCCCCGGGTTATCGCAACCTGGCCGAAGACGGCAAGTGCGTACCGCGCCCGGCCGAACGGCCGATCACCAAGTTCGAACGCCGTGGCGAACGGCTTGGGCATGGGGTTTGGGATTTGAAGTTCGAGAAGCTGGCGTAAGCATCAGAAATCCCTGCTGAAATGGGATCCCCTGTGGGAGCGGGCTTGCTCGCGAAAGCGGTGTAGCAGTCGACATGGATGTTGAATGTTCTGCCGCATTCGCGAGCAAGCCCGCTCCCACATGTGTTTCGTGGTGTCTGTCAGTTCAGCGCCGATCCGCCACCACGCCAATCAACACCAGCACCACCAACAACACCGGGGCCAGGCTGTAGTTGTTGAACTGGCTCAAGCCTCGGACGATCCACGGCGTGGCGTAGATCAGCGCGGCGCCACTGCCGATCATGCACAGCAGGGCAATCAGCGGGACGCGCAACGCGCCGGCGATGCTGCCCAGGCGTTGTTCGACCCAGCCCTTGATATCGGCACCAAACAGCACCAGCAGGCAGCCTACCAATGCCAGGGAGATTTCCGACAGGTTGCTGCGGCTCCAGCGGGACACAGTGGCGAGCAGGTCGAGTACCAGATCCATTCGATTTCCTTGTGTTGATCAGCTCAGAAATGTTTGCAGCAAGTCATTGAGAAACAGCTGTCCGCGCTCGGTCGCCGCCAGACGTGACGGTTCGACCTGCAACAACCCACTTTGTTCGGCCTCGCGCCGGCCTTCGGCCAGGCTCTCAAGGGGCAGACCGGTGCGCTCCGGGTACAGCCGCGCTTCCACGCCTGCGGTCAGGCGCAGGGCATTCATCAGGAACTCGAACGGCAGTTCCTCGTTGGCGAGGGTTTTCTCACCCGCCTGGAAGCTTTTGGCCGGATTCAGGTAATCCTTGGGCAAGCGGGTCTTCCAGGTGCGCACGATGCGCCCGTCCGGATGGCTGAGCTTGCCGTGGGCCCCGGCGCCGATGCCGATGAAATCGCCGAAGCTCCAATAGTTGAGGTTGTGCCGCGCCGCCCGACCGGGCTGGGCATACGCCGAGACTTCGTACTGGGCGTAGCCGTGCTCGGCCAGCAATGCCTGCCCGGCTTCCTGGATGTCCCACAGCGTGTCGTCTTCCGGCAATGTTGGCGGCTGGTTCCAGAACACGGTGTTCGGCTCCAGCGTCAGCTGGTACCAGGACAAATGAGTGGGCTTCAGCGCAATGGCCTGGCGCAGGTCGCTCAAGGCGTCTTCGAGGGACTGGTCAGGCAAGCCGTGCATCAAGTCGAGGTTGAAGTTGTCGAACCCGGCCTGGCGGGCCATGCCAGCGGCGCGCACCGCCTCGTCACCGTTGTGGATCCGGCCCAGCGCTTCGAGCTTGGCCTGCTGGAAGCTCTGGATGCCGATGGACAGGCGATTGATGCCCAGCGCCCGGTAGGCGACGAACTTCGCTTGCTCGAACGTTCCGGGGTTGGCTTCCAGGGTGATTTCAATGTCCGGCGCGAAGGGAATGCGCGCCTCGACACCCTGGAGAAGCCGTCCCAGCGCCTGGGCGCTGAACAGGCTTGGCGTACCGCCGCCGAAAAATATCGAACTCAGTTCACGACCATGAACCGCGTGCAGATCCTGGTCGAGATCGGCCAGCAAGGCGTCGACATACTCTTCTTCCGGCAACTGCGGGCTGGCGGTGTGGGAGTTGAAGTCGCAATACGGACATTTGCGCACACACCACGGGATGTGGACGTACAACGCCAGGGGCGGCAGCACCGGCAGTGGTGCCCGAGGGGTTTGCGCGCCGCCGTGGATCAGCGGTGCGGGGGCGTCGGTGGTCATTGCAGGCCCAGACGCTGGCGCAGCAGGGCCATGGCGCGGGCGCGGTGGCTCAGTTGGTTCTTTTCCACGGGGCCCAGCTCGGCACTGGAGCAATTGCGCTCAGGCACCCAGAACAATGGGTCGTAGCCGAAACCGTGCTCGCCGCTGGCCTCGGTCAGAATGCGTCCATGCCACAGGCCTTCGCAGAGGATCGGCAGCGGGTCATCGGCATGGCGCACCAGCGCCAGCACACATACGAACTGCGCGCCGCGCTCGGCTTCAGGAACATCCTTGAGGGCTTCGAGCAGCTTGGCGTTGTTCGCCGCATCACCCTTGCCATCGGCGTAACGGGCCGAATAGATGCCCGGCGCGCCGCCGAGGAAATCCACCGCCAGTCCGGAGTCGTCGGCCAGCGCCGGCAGGCCGGAGATGCGCGCGGCGTTGCGGGCCTTGAGAATGGCGTTCTCGACGAACGACAGGCCGGTCTCTTCCGGTTCCACCTGGCTGAACTCGCCGATCGAGCGCAATTGCACCGACCCGCCGAGCATCGCCTGGAGTTCCTTGAGTTTGCCGGCGTTGTGGCTGGCCAGCACGAGTTGGGTGAGCTTGATCATTGGCCCGGGAACAGTTCCTGGTTGAAGTTGAGGGTGTTGATCTTGTCGCCGATCTGCACCTTGATTTCAAAGGTGCGGGTTTCCTGCTGGTCCACCGGGTATTGGGCGACGTAATAAATCGCGCCTGGCTCAGTGATCTGGCGGAAGCTGAGCGGGACCGTCTTGCTGGTCAGGTCCTTGACCGTGCCGCTGACTTGGGCGATCAGCGGCTTGCCACCCTTGATCACCGAAACATTGATCACGCCCTGGTTCTTGCTGCGGATCAGTTCGGCGCCCTTGGCGATGTCAGGCGTTAGGAAGGTGGAGTTGAACGTGTTGTAGTGCACGGTGACGTCACCGAACACTTCCTTGCGCTCGCCCTTGATGACATCGGCGGCCATGACGCCGACGCTTAGGCAGGCGGTGATGAGAAACAACCCTAGACGTTTCATGTCGTGCTCCTGGAAAGGCCGGCGTTTACACCGCGACCTGATGATCGGCGAGGCCTGGGCTGCTGACCCGATAGATGCCTATCTCACCTAACAGATTAGGCCAAAGCTTGCTCGCCCACCCGTGGCGGTGCTGCTGGTCTACGGCCAGGCGATCAATGACCTTGGCTTCGCGTTCGCGGCACAACTCCTCGAAATCCTCGAAGGTGCAGAAGTGGATGTTCGGCGTGTTGTACCAGGTGTAGGGCAGGAACTCCGACACCGGCATCCGCCCCTTGCTCGCCAGGTACCAGCGGCACCGCCAGTGACCGAAGTTGGGGAAGGTGATGATGCACTGGCGCCCGACGCGCAGCATTTCGTCGAGGATCTTGTCCGGGTAGTGCACGGCTTGCAGGGCCTGGGTCATGACCACGATGTCGAAGCTGTTGCTGGCGAAGTTGCCCAGGCCCTTGTCCAGGTCCTGCTCGATGACGTTGATGCCCTTGGCCACGCATTCGGCGATGTTGTCCGGGTCATTTTCCAGCCCGTAGCCCGTCACTTGCTTGTTGTCCCGCAGCCAGGTCAGCAATTCGCCGTTGCCGCAGCCCAGGTCGAGCACCCGGCTGCCGCATGGGGATCCATTCCTGGATGATGTCCAGATCGGCTCTCATGGCGTCCTCACAGCGTAATACGATTCATGTAGTTGCCGAACGCCTGCAGGTAGCGCGGGATCGGGATCAAAAAGGCGTCGTGGCCCTGGGGCGCGTCGATTTCCAGGTAGCAGACGTCCTTGCGCGCGGCCATCAGTGCGTCCACCAGTTCCCGGGAGCGGGCCGGGGAGAAGCGCCAGTCGGTGGTAAACGACATCACGCAGAACTTGGCGGTGGCGTTGGCGAAGGTTTTCGCCAGGTTATCGTCGAAGTTCGCCGCCGGATCGAAGTAGTCCAGCGCCTTGGTCATCAACAGGTAGGTGTTGGCGTCGAAACGCCCGGAGAACTCTTCTCCCTGATAACGCAGGTAGCTCTCGACCTGGAACTCGACGCTGTGGAAGTCGTAGTTGAGCTTCTCGCTCTTGAGACCACGGCCGAATTTCTCGCCCATGGAATCGTCGGACAGGTAGGTGATGTGCCCGACCATCCGTGCCAGCATCAGCCCGCGCTTGGGGATCACGCCGTGTTCCTGGAACGAGCCGCCGTGGAATTCGGGGTCGGTGAGGATCGCCTGGCGCGCCACTTCGTTGAAGGCGATGTTCTGCGCCGACAGCTTGGGTGCCGAGGCGATTGCCAGGCAGTGGCGCACGCGGTCCGGGTAGGTGATGGTCCATTGCAGCGCTTGCATGCCACCCAGGCTGCCGCCGATAACCGCTGCCCATTGGGCGATGCCGAGACGGTCGGCCAGGCGCGCCTGGCTGTGGACCCAGTCTTCCACGGTCAGTACCGGGAAATCGGCGCCGAAGGGCTTGCCGGTGTCCGGGTTGATACTGCTGGGGCCGGTGGAGCCGTTGCAACCGCCGAGGTTGTTCAGGCTGACGACGAAGAACTTGTTGGTGTCGATGGGCTTGCCCGGGCCGATGCAACTGTCCCACCAGCCGGGCTTGCGGTCATCGACGCTGTGGTAGCCGGCGGCGTGGTGATGCCCCGACAAGGCGTGGCAGATCAGCACGGCATTGCTCGCCGTGGCATTGAGGGTGCCGTAGGTTTCGTAGATCAGGTCATAGGCTGGCAACGAACGGCCGCAGGCCAGGGCCAGGGGCTCGCTGAAATGCGCCATTTGAGGCGTCACCAGACCAACGGAATCGGGGGGAAAGGCAGCTGGCATCGACCCTGCTCGCGTTGAAATGAGGCGTAAGTCTAAAGACCGCTGGGGTTAGCGGCAAGCAAACGGCGCAAGCGGGGAATCCGATGGTTGCGAGCGGATTTATTTGTGGCGAGGGGATTTATCCCCGTTGGGCTGCGAAGCAGCCCTGAAACCTGAGTATGCGGAGTATCAGGCTGGCCGAGTTGTCTGCTTTGGGGCCGCTTCGCGGCCCAGCGGGGATAAATCCCCTCGCCACAGACAGGTCCTTTGCCACAGGGATCAGGTTGCCTGGATCAAATAAGCACCCGCAAAATCTCCGGCATCATGGTCATCGCCGCCAAATTATTGATCACCAGCATGTCGAGCAGCTTGAGCACCATGAACGCCAGGATCGGCGAGATATCCAGGCCGCCGAGGTTCGGCACGATGCGACGGAACGGCGCCAGGGCCGGCTCGCAGATCTGGTTCACCAGTTCGGCCCCCGGGTTGTGGCTGCCCGGTGCGACCCAGGACAGGATCACGCTGATGATCAAGGCGAAGAAGAATATCTTCAGGAACAGCGCGGTGACGCCGATGATCGACCAGATCAGCAGTTGCAGCGGGTTGCCGGTGGTGCCGTAGGTCAACAGCAGGGTCAGCGCCATCAGTGCCAACTGCACCAGGATCGCCAACACCAGCGAGGACATGTCCAGGCCGAACAGGCTCGGGATGATCCGGCGCAACGGCTTGAGTAGCGGCTGGGTAGCCTTGACCACGAACTGGCACAGCGGGTTGTAGAAGTTGGCGCGCACCAGTTGCAGCACAAAGCGCATCAGCACGATCAGCAGGTACAGGCTGCCGAGGGTTTGCAGGACATAGACCGCTGCAGTGTTCAATCCAATCATGAATGGCTCCTTATTGGCCCAGTTGTTCGGCCATTTCGGCCGAGCGGTGCGCGGCGGCGCCGAGTGCTTTTTCCACCAGGGCTTCGAAGCCGCCGGCCTGGAATGATTTGATGGCCGCTTCCGTGGTGCCGGCCGGCGAGGTCACGCGGCGACGCAACTCGGCCGCATCGACATCACTGGACACCGCCATATGCGCGGCACCGAGAGCGGTTTGCAACGTCAGTTGCGCAGCGGTTTCCCGGGGCAGGCCGAGTTTCTCGCCGACGGCGGTCATGGCTTCGATCAGCAGGAAAAAATACGCCGGGCCCGAGCCGGAGACGGCGGTGACGGCATCCAGTTGCTGCTCGGTCTCCAGCCACAGCGCCAGGCCGACGGCCGACAGCAGTTCTTCGGCCTGCTGACGCTGTCCGGCGCTCACTTGGCCGGTTGCATACAGGCCGCTGACACCCTGGCGCAACAGGGCCGGGGTATTAGGCATGCAACGCACGATCGGCTGGGCACCGAGCCAGTTGTTCATGCTCGCGCAGGTGATGCCCGCGGCAATCGACACCACCAGTTGATGAGGCTTGAGATTCGGGCGAAGGGCCTCGCAGACGGTCTTCATCGCTTGCGGCTTGACCGCCAGCACGATGACGTCCACGCCGTCGATGGCCTGGGCGTTGTCGGCGAAGGTTTCGATGCCGTGCTCGGCGCTGACCCGCTTGCGAGTCTCTTCACCCGGATCGCTGGCGCGAATCATGGATGCGTCCAGGCCCTTGGCCCGCAGGCCGCCGATCAGGCTGGCGGCCATGTTGCTTGGCGCCGATAAAGGCAATACGCGTGTTGCTCATGACAGGTCCTTATAAAGAGATGAATGGATCAGCTGGGTGTTTGACCGTAGTCGCGAGCGCCAAACAATGCAGTACCGATGCGCACCCAGGTGGCGCCTTGGGCGATGGCGGATTCGAGGTCATGGCTCATACCCATGGATAACGTATCCAGGGGCAGGTCCAGGCTGGCTTGCAGGCGCTGGACGGCCGCAAACGCCGCGTCCTGCTCGGCGCGATCGTCGGTCGGTTCGGGAATGGCCATCAACCCGCGCAATGTGAGATGTGGCAATGCGGCGATGGCCTTGGCGAGGGCTGGCAGGTCCGTCGGTGTGCAACCGGATTTACTGGTTTCGCCGCTGACGTTGACCTGGATGCAGATGTTCAACGGCGGCAGCTCGGCCGGGCGCTGCTCGGACAGGCGTTGGGCAATTTTCAGGCGATCCACGGAGTGCACCCAGTCGAAATGTTCGGCAATAGCGCGCGTCTTGTTCGATTGAATGGGGCCGATGAAGTGCCAGATCAAGGGCAGGTCGGTCAGTTCCGCCTGCTTGCCGAGCGCTTCTTGCAGGTAGTTCTCGCCGAAGTCCCTGAGGCCGGCGGCATAGGCTTCGCGCAGGGCCTGGGCGGGCTTGGTCTTGCTCACTGCCAGCAGTTGGACGCTGCCTGCGGCACGCTGGGCGGCGTGCTCCGCCGCATGGATGCGCGATCTAACCTGAGCAATGTTGTCTGCTATCGTGGTCATAAAGAAAGGCCAGCGGGTCTGAGGTTCGCGGCATTCTACTGGAATTGAGGAGCGCTATGGATATCACTGAACTGTTGGCCTTCAGCGCCAAACAGGGGGCGTCGGACCTGCACCTGTCCGCCGGGCTGCCGCCGATGATCCGTGTCGACGGCGATGTGCGACGGATAAACCTGCCTGGCACTGGACCATAAACAGGTTCATGAGCTGATCTACGACATCATGAACGACCGGCAGCGAGTGGATTACGAGAAATTTCTGGAAACGGATTTCTCCTTCGACGTGCCGGGTGTGGCGCGGTTCAGGGTCAACGCCTTCAATCAGAATCGTGGCGCCGGGGCGGTGTTCCGGACCATCCCGTCGAAAGTCCTGACCATGGAAGACCTGGGCATGGGCGAGGTGTTTCGCAAGATCACCGAGGCCCCACGCGGGCTCGTGCTGGTGACCGGGCCTACTGGTTCAGGCAAGTCCACGACCCTGGCGGCGATGATCGATTACCTGAATAGCCACAAGCACCATCACATCCTTACCATCGAGGACCCGATCGAGTTCGTCCATGAACCGCGCAAATGCCTGATCAACCAGCGCGAGGTGCACCGCGACACCCAAGGTTTTTCCACGGCCCTGCGCTCGGCCCTGCGGGAAGACCCGGACGTGATCCTGGTGGGGGAAATGCGTGACCTGGAAACCATTCGCCTGGCGCTGACCGCCGCTGAAACCGGGCACTTGGTGTTTGGTACGCTGCACACCACATCGGCAGCCAAGACCATTGACCGGGTGGTGGATGTGTTCCCCGGCGACGAAAAGTCCATGGTTCGCTCGATGCTGTCGGAGTCGCTTCAAGCGGTGATCTCCCAGACGCTGGTCAAGAAGATCGGTGGCGGCCGGGTCGCTGCACACGAAATCATGCTCGGCACCTCGGCGATCCGCAATCTCATCCGGGAAGACAAGATCGCGCAGATGTATTCGTCGATCCAGACCGGCGGCTCGCTGGGGATGCAGACGCTGGACATGTGCCTGAAAGAGTTGGTGAACAAGGGGCTGATCAGCCGCGAACATGCGCGGGAGCGGGCGCGTACGCCGGATAACTTTTAGAGATGTGGTGCTTTTGCAGGCCTCATCGCGAGCAAGCTCGCTCCCACAGGACTTTCAGCGAATGGAAATCGAGTGTGGGAGCGAGCTTGCTCGCGATGGGGTCATCAGCTACAGCAAAAATGCTGGCTCAGCGCTGAACCACCCGCATCGCGCCCGGTTCTTTCGGCAGCACCCGCTTGGCAACCACGTAATGGGTGTTCCAATACGGCTTGTTCAGCGTGTCGATGGTCACCGACTTGCCCCGCCGTGGCGCGTGGATGAAGCGGTCGTTGCCCAGGTAGATCGCCACGTGGTTGACCCGGCGGCTCTTGAGCTTGAAGAAAATCAGGTCGCCAGGCTTCAAGTCCTTGCGCTCGACTTTCTCGCCATGACCGGCAGCCATCGCATTGGAGGTGCGCGGCAGGTCGAACGTGGCGTCGTTGAAGGCGTACTTCACCAAACCGCTGCAATCGAAACCTTTGCTTGGGCTGCTGCCGCCCCAGCGGTAAGGTGTGCCCAGTACATTCACGGCGCGGCTCAACACGTTGCTGCTCGCTTTGGTCGCCATGGGCGGAACCAGCTTGCTGTTGGTCGTGCTCAGGCGCTGGGTGCCTGGGTTGTTTTTGCTCCCTGGAGCAGAAACATGGGATTTCGGGGTGTAGCCGTTGACGTTGGGAAGACGTTGCTCACGATTGGTGGCGTGGGCGGCCAGTGGCAATAATAGGCAGATGGTCAGCCATGTCTTGAAAAATGGACGCATTAGGCAAGGCTCATAAAGGTTAGCGCGCAACTTTATAACAGCTTTTTTCGCCGTTTCGAGGCCGTTTGTCGATCCGGAACCCAGCCTGAACCCTGCACAATTGCGACAATTGACCCAATTGTCCGACAAGACCCCCATAACACGGGCGTTTCACAGGTCCGAGTCGCTCAGGACCGCTTGTCGGCGAGACACAAAAAAGTCACAAAAAGTCCGAACAAATTTTTCTATCGAGGCAAAAGAGGCCATTCATGAACAGCTATCAGCAGGACGCAACCCGTGACACCCATAGCAAAGTGATCGGGTATCTGCTCTGGATTTTCGGCTTCACCGGTGCGCACCGTTTCTATTACGGCAAGCCGGTGACTGGCACGATCTGGTTCTTCACCTTCGGCCTGCTGGGCATCGGTTGGTTGATCGACCTGTTCCTGATCCCGGCCATGGACCGCGAAGCGGATCTGCGTTTCACCCCGGGACCTATCGAATACACCGTGGCGTGGATTCTGCTGACCTTCCTCGGCGTCTTGGGCGTGCATCGCATGTATCAGGGGAAGTGGCTCAGCGGGATTATCTATCTGCTGACCGGCGGGGTGTTTTTCCTGGGTGTGCTGTATGACTTCTGGACGCTGAACGACCAGGTGTCGATTCGTAATGCGCAGAAGCGTGGGGCTTTTCACTAAGACCGAGTTGCCTGCATCGCGAGCAAGCTCGCTCCCACACTGGATCGGAGGTGTTCACATATCCTGTGTTCACCGAGATCCCTGTGGGAGCGAGCTTGCTCGCGATAGGAGCGACGCGGTTTTTCAGGCCTGGTGGGTAATCCGCCCATCCATCAGCGTATAGCGCACCACCCCCGGCAGGCTGTGACCGAGGAACGGGCAGTTGTCGCCCTTGGAGCGCCAGGCTTCGCCAGCCACCGTGGACGCGGCGGGGTCGAACAGCACCAGGTCCGCCGCCGCACCCACGGCCAGTTTCCCGACCGGCAATTGCAGGGCCTGGGCCGGGCCGGCGCTCAGGCGCGCCAGCAAGGTTGGCAAGTCCAGCAAGCCGTCCTCCACCAGCGTCATGGCCAGCGGCAACAGCAGTTCAACGCTGCTGATGCCCGGTTCGGTGGCGCCGAAGGGTGCCAGCTTGGCGTCGCGCTCGTGGGGCTGGTGATGGCTGGAAATGGCCGAGATCACCCCGGACTTCACCGCCTCGCGCAAGCCTTCGCGGTCGGCGCGGGTGCGCAGCGGCGGCTGGACGTGATAGACGCTGTTGAAATCGATCAGCGCCTCATCGGTCAGGATCAACTGATACAGCGCCACGTCGGCGGTCACCGGCAAGCCGCGGGCCTGGGCCTGGGCGATCAGCGCCGCGCCACGGGCGCTGGTCAGTTGGCTGAAGTGGGCGCGCACGCCGCTTTGTTCCACCAGCAGCAGGTCCCGGGCCAGGGCCACGGTCTCGGCCGTTTCCGGAATGCCCGGCAGGCCGAGGAAGCTGGCGGTCGGGCCTTCATGGGCGAGACCGCCTTCGGCCAGGTCGTGATCCTGGGAATTGAAGATGACGGTCAGGCCGAAAGTCGCCGCATATTCCAGTGCGCGACACAGCGTACGGGTGTTGCGGAAGCTGTTCAGGCCATTGCCGAACGCCACGCACCCGGCATCACGCAGGGCGATCAGCTCGGCCAATTGCTCGCCATCGAGGCCTTTGCTCAGTGCGCCAATCGGGAAAACCTTGGTGTTGCCGGCTTCGCGGGCGCGGTCGAGGATCAGTTCGGCCACGGCCGATGTGTCCAGCACCGGTTTGGTCTGCGGTGGGCAGCACAGGCTGGTCACGCCACCGGCGGCGGCGGCGCGGGTTTCGCTGACGATGCTGCCTTTGCGGCTGTAGCCCGGCTCGCGCAGGGCGACGTTGAGGTCCACCAGGCCAGGGGCGGCGACCAGGCCTTGGGCGTCGAGGGTCTCGACCGCCGCGAAGCCCGCCGGCGCCGCGCCAAGGGCGACGACCTTGCAGGCATCGATATGAATGTCGGTCACTTGATCCAGGCCGCTGGCCGGATCGATCACGCGTGCGCCGAGAATGCTGAGCTTCACTGGGCGTTCTCCTGGTCAAATTGGCGCTGGGCCGTTTGCCCGCTCATGGCCATGGACAGCACGGCCATGCGGATGGCGATGCCGTAGGTCACTTGGTTGAGGATCACCGAATGCGGCCCGTCGGCCACCGCCGACTCGATCTCCACGCCGCGGTTGATCGGCCCCGGGTGCATGACGATGGCATCCGGCTTGGCCCCGGCCAGGCGCGCGGTGGTCAAGCCGAACAAGCGGTAGAACTCGCCTTCGCTGGGCAGCAGGCCGCCGGTCATGCGTTCGCGTTGCAGGCGCAGCATGATCACCACGTCCACATCCTTCAGGCCTTCGGTCATGTCGGTGTAGACCTTCACACCGTATTGCTCGACGCCGATGGGCAGCAGGGTTTTCGGCGCGATCACGCGGATGTCCGGGCAGCCGAGGGTCTTGAGGGCCAGCATGTTCGAGCGGGCCACCCGCGAGTGCAGGATGTCGCCGACGATGGCCACCGACAGGTTCTCGAAGCTGCCCTTGTGCCGGCGGATGGTCAGCATGTCCAGCATGCCCTGGGTCGGGTGGGCGTGACGGCCGTCGCCGCCGTTGATGATCGCCACTTGCGGGCACACGTGTTCGGCAATGAAGTGCGCTGCACCGGAATCACCGTGGCGCACGACGAACATGTCGGCGGCCATAGCTTCGAGGTTACGCAGGGTGTCGAGCAGGGTTTCACCCTTGCTCGCCGAGGACGTGGAGACGTTGAGGGTGATCACGTCCGCCGACAGCCGCTGGGCCGCCAGTTCGAAGGTGGTACGGGTGCGGGTGGAGTTTTCGAAGAACACGTTGCACACGGTCTTGCCGCGCAGCAACGGGACTTTCTTCACCGCACGGGCGCCAACTTCGAGGAACGAGTCGGCGGTGTCGAGGATTTCTGTCAGCAGCTCGCGGCGCAGGCCGTCGAGGGACAGGAAGTGCCGCAGCTGGCCCTGATCGTTGAGCTGCAGCGGGCGCTTGGTTTCGAGAGGCGTCATCGCGATGGACTCTTACAAGGGCAGTTAAAGGGCAAGGTCTTGCAGTTCGAGTTGCAGCGGCGACGGCCCGGAGAGCTTGACCCGCTCATGGGCGGCCAGCGTCAGTGTCGCGCCGACCACGTTCGGCCGGATCGGCAGCTCGGCGGCGTCCAGGTCCAGCAGGCACACCAGCGTCACGCTGGCCGGGCGGCCGTAATCGAACAGTTCGTTCATGGCGGCGCGGATGGTCCGGCCGCTCATCAGGACGTCGTCGATCAGCACCAGGTGCTGGCCTTCGATCTCGAATGGCAGGGCCGAGGGGCGCACTTGCGGGTGCAGGCCGTTCTGGCTGAAGTCGTCGCGGTAGAAGGACACGTCCAGGGTGCCCAGCGGCGAATCGCTGCCCAGCTCATCGAGCAAGGCCTGGGCAACCCAGACGCCGCCAGTGCGGATGCCGATGTAGCGCGGTTCGCTGATGCCGCGTTGTTCCAGGTGCGCCGTAAGACGGATCGCCATCTGGCTGATCAGCTCGGCGGGATTGGGCAGGCTCATGCTGGCTCCTTCAGGTTTCCGGGTCGGTGCTCGTGACTCGGTTTATCGCTAAAAGAAAGCGCCTTGGCGGCGCTTTCAAAAAATCAGGTTTCGAACAGGGCGGTATTGGCATCGAGCCAGCCCTGCAACAGCAGGGCGGCGGCGATGGCGTCCACCGGGTTGTCGCGGTAACTGCCTTTCTGCCCGCCGCGCACCAGGCGTTCGCCCTTGGCCTCGAAGGTCGTCAGGCGCTCATCATGGGTATAGAAGGGCAGGTTGAAGCGGCCGTTGAGCCGGCGGGCGAACTTTTCGGCGCGCAGGCACATGTCGCTGGGCGTGCCGTCCATGTTCAGCGGCAGGCCGACCACCACGGCGTCGGGTTTCCATTCCTTGATCAGCGCTTCGACCTGGTTCCAGTCCGGAACGCCATTCTGCGCCTTCAAGGTGCACAGCTCACGGGCCTGGCCGGTAATGACCTGGCCGACCGCAACGCCGATCTGTTTGGTGCCGTAATCGAAGCCCAGCAGCAAGCGCAAGGCCATCAGGCGTGTCCCGCCTGGCTGGTGAGCAGGCTGAGGTTGACACCCAACCGGCTGGCCGCCGCTTCCAGGCGCAGTTCGCTGCTGGTATTGAAGAGGATGTCGGCGTCGAACGGGCAGGTCAGCCAGGCGTTATCCGCCAGCTCGGCTTCCAGTTGCCCGGGTTCCCAACCGGCATAGCCGAGGGCAATCAGGCTTTTTTGCGGGCCGACGCCGTCGGCGATGGCGAACAGCACGTCCTGGGAGGTGGACAGCGACACACCGTCCAGGTCCACCGTGGCCTGGAATTTGGGGCCCGACGGATGGAGCACGAAACCGCGATCGGTCTGCACCGGGCCACCCATAAAAATCGGCACATGCTGGCACAGCAGTGGCGGCTCGACCTCGGGACGCAATTGCTCAAGGATGTCCGCCAGGTTCAGCTCTTGCGGGCGGTTGACCACCAATCCCATGGCCCCGTTCGCCGTGTGCTCGACGATGTAGGTCAAGGTGTGGGCAAAGTTCGGATCGGCCATGTGCGGCATGGCGATCAGGAAATGATGCTTGAGGTAGGTGGGGCTGACGTTTTTCATAGGCGCTAGTGTGGCGGGGCAGGGCCGAACTGACAAGCCAGGAAATGCCTGAGACTGTCACCGATCCCCTGTGGGAGCGAGCTTGCTCGCGATAGCAATTGATCATTCAACACAGAGGTCGACTGACCGTCCGCTATCGCGAGCAAGCTCGCTCCCACAAGGGAATTGGGTGGTTATCAGTTACTGGACAGCCGATCACCGCGGGCAAACTTCCAGGTGCGGATGATTTCCAGGCGGTCGATGTCCGACAGGTCCCCGGTGAACGGCGCGAACGGCGCGGCCAGGCGTACGATCCGCTGGGCGGCCTGGTCCAGCAGGGGTTGGCCGGAGGATTCGAGCACCAGCACCTCGTACAGCGAGCCGTCGCGGTTGATCGAGACCATTAGCCGCAGGTTGCCGTAGATCTGTTTGCGCCGGGCTTCCTCGGGGTAATTGAGGTTGCCGATGCGCTCGACCTTCTTGCGCCACTCATCCTTGTACCAGGCACCCTTGTCGCGCATGGTCGAAGCGGCACTGAGGCGGTGAATGCGCGGACGCTTGGCGTACAGCTGTTGCTCCTGGGCCAGCTCGGCTTCCAGGCTGGCGATGTCGCTGGAAAGCTGCGAGCTGTCGAAGGTCGGCTCAGGCGCCTTGGGCTTCGGATCGGGCTTGACCTCTTCCTTGACCGGGGCCTTTTTCGGCTTCGGCGCCACGGTGGTCACGGCAGCCTTGGGCGCCGTCTCCTGGACCTCCGGCTTGGCGGCCGGCGGTGGGGTTATCTTCTGGACTTTGTTGTCCTGGAACGGCGCGATCTCGGTGGTCTTGGGCGTTGCTTTCTTTTCCAGGGTGCCGCTGCCTTGCTGGTTTTCCTGGGCGAGAAAGTCGGCCTTCCTGGGCTTGGTCTCGCTCTTGAACGTCGCCAGGGTAATTTCCAGGGTCTGGCTGATCTGCTTGGGTTCGACCGTGGCAAAGCCGACGCCCAGCAGCACGGCCAGGTGGATCAGCGCCGCCAGGAACAGGGTAAAACCGAGACGATCAGCCGCGCGCACGCCACGATGGGCGAGCTCTAGGGGCAGATCGGACGGGAGTGTCATGGCAAAAAAACCAACATCGCGGGTTTCACAGGCCGGGCATGATAACGCAATGTTGGTTTTTAGCTTCAAGCCTCAAGCTGCAAGCGACAAGCTGCATCAAACTTGTCGCTTGTGACTTGCCGCTTGCAGCTGCTTCTCGATGGCATCCATCAGCATCCCGCCGATGTCGGTGCCGAAGGCATTGTCGATTTCGCGGATGCAGGTCGGGCTGGTGACGTTGATTTCCGTCAGGTGCTCGCCGATCACGTCCAGGCCGACGAACAACAGGCCTTTTTCCCGCAGTGTCGGGCCGACCTGGGCGGCGATCCAGCGGTCCTTGTCGGTCAGCGGACGGGCTTCGCCACGACCACCGGCCGCCAGGTTGCCACGGGTTTCGCCGGCCGCCGGGATGCGTGCCAGGCAATAATCCACGGGCTCGCCGTCGATCATCAGGATGCGTTTGTCGCCGTCGATGATGGCCGGCAGGTAGCCCTGGATCATGATTTGCTGCTTGCCATGCAAGGTCAGGGTTTCCAGGATCACCGACAGGTTCGGGTGGCCGGCGGTGTGGCGGAAGATCGAAGAACCGCCCATGCCGTCCAGCGGCTTGAGGATAACGTCGCCGTGATGATCGGCGAATTCACGCAACACGTCCGGACGACGGCTGACGATGGTCGGCGGCGTGCATTGCGGGAACAGCGTGGCGAACAGCTTTTCGTTGCAGTCGCGCAGGCTCTGCGGCTTGTTGACCACCAGCACGCCGGCGCTTTCTGCCTGTTCAAGGAGATAGGTGGAATACACGAATTCCATGTCGAACGGCGGATCCTTGCGCATCAGGATCACGTCCAGGTCGCTCAGCAGTGCATCGCTTTCCTCGCCCAGTTCGAACCATTTCTCCGGGTTGGCGAAGACTTTCAGCGGTTTCATCCGCGCCTGGGCCTGGCCTTCGGCCTGGTAGAGGTCGCGCTGCTCCATGTAGAACAGTTCCCAGCCGCGCTTCTGAGCGGCCAGCAGCATGGCCAGCGAGCTATCCTTCTTGTAGGAAATGCTGGCGATTGGGTCCATGACAATGCCGACGCGTACGCTCATGGCTTGGTTCCTCATAATTTCGATGGGCACAAATGGCGTGAAAAAGTGGCGTCAGAGTGGCGCCCGGAAGATTGGCGGTCAAGGAAAAACCACCGTGCCGAGCGGCTGATAGATCGGCGATGGAGACTGTGCTAAAAAGGCTGCCATGTGACGTGCGGGCCTTGAACATCAAGGGTTTGCGCTGTCGTTCACACTTATGCGTTAAAAACCGGTTCGCAGTGGCAATGGCAGAGCAATCTACGCAGCAGCAACCCAGCGCCTTGAAGGTCATGGTCATCGACGACTCGAAGACTATCCGCCGCACCGCCGAAACCCTGCTGCGCAACGTCGGTTGCGAGGTAATCACGGCGGTCGACGGCTTCGATGCGCTGGCCAAGATCGTCGACCATCATCCAGGCATTATCTTTGTCGACATCATGATGCCGCGCCTGGACGGTTACCAGACCTGCGCCCTGATCAAGAACAACGGGGCCTTCAAGGCGACGCCAGTGATCATGCTGTCGTCCCGCGATGGCCTGTTCGACAAGGCCAAGGGGCGCATCGTCGGCTCCGATCAGTTTCTGACCAAGCCTTTCAGCAAGGAAGAATTGCTGGGCGCGATACAGGCCCATGTCCCGGGCTTTTCCGCTGTCCAGCCGCACCAGGCAAACTCATGACGCTCGGCCTGCGGGCCCGAGGTCTACAGAAAATGGGGAACACCATGGCACGAGTTCTGATCGTCGATGATTCGCCGACTGAAATGTACAAACTGACCGGCATGCTGGAAAAGCACGGTCATCAGGTTCTCAAGGCTGAGAACGGCGCCGATGGCGTGGCACTGGCCCGCCAGGAAAAACCCGACGCGGTATTGATGGACATCGTCATGCCCGGCCTCAACGGGTTCCAGGCCACTCGCCAACTGACCAAGGACCCGGACACCGGGCACATTCCGGTGATCATCATCACCACCAAGGACCAGGAAACCGACAAGGTCTGGGGCACCCGCCAGGGCGCGAGGGATTACCTGACCAAACCGGTGGATGAAGACACCCTGATCGCAACCCTGAACAAAGTACTGGGTTGAACGCACGGCCATGAGCCAATCCCTGACCGCTTTCGAGCTGTTGCTGCGGATCGATCGGCGCTGTCGGTTGCTGGGCGCGGACCTGCCGTCCCAACCGGTCCACCGCGACACCTGGAGCGGTATCGGCTTTCGCCTGGGCGAACACTGGTTCGTGGCGCCCATGGGTGAAGTCAGCGAAGTGCTGCACGAGCCGCGTCACACGCCGTTGCCCGGGGTCAAGCCATGGGTTCGCGGAGTGGCTAACCTGCGCGGGCGTTTGCTGCCGTTGATGGATCTGTGCGGCTTCTTCGGCCATGAACTGTCCAGCGTGCGCAAGCAGCGGCGGGTGCTGGTGGTGGACCATGACGAGGTGTTCGCCGGTTTGCTGGTGGACGAAGTGCTCGGCCTGCAGCATTTTGCCCGGGACGGCCTGGAGTCGGCCCCGGCGAACGACCTCGATGGCCCGGAGACGGCCTTCGTCCAGGGCCGGTTCGAGGGCGAGCGGCAGTGGCAGGTGTTCAGTCCGTTTGCCCTGGCGCGGTCGTCGGGATTCATGGATGTGGCGGTTTAACAGGCCGCAGCGCGGCCCCTGTGGGAGCGAGCTTGCTCGCGATAGCGCCAGTGCAGTCAACATTGATGCAAGCTGTACCGCCGCTATCGCGAGCAAGCTCGCTCCCACATTTGAATGGCGGTGGTTTGGGGTTTTGGGGACAGGCGAGAACCGATGATCAAAGCAAAAACAGGCAAGCCACTGGAAGCGTCGCGCAGTCGTTCGCAGATCATCGTGCTGTTCGTCGCGTTGATTGTCTTCATCATGCTGTTGTTCGCCAACTTCGCGTACCTCAACATCCAGTCCACCTATGACAAGCAATACATCGGGCACGCCGGTGAGCTGCGGGTGTTGTCCCAGCGCATTGCCAAGAACGCCACCGAGGCCGCCGCCGGCAAGGCCGCCGCGTTCAAATTGCTGAGCGATGCGCGCAATGATTTCGCCCAGCGCTGGGGTTACCTGAAGCAGGGCGACCCGGTCACCGGCCTGCCGCCTGCGCCTGCCACCCTGCGTCCGCAGATGCGCGCCGTGCAGCTGGACTGGGAGCGCCTGCTCAAGAACACCGATGCCATTCTTTCCAGCGAACAAACCGTCTTGTCGCTGCATCAGGTCGCGGCGACGCTGGCCGAAACCGTGCCGCAACTGCAAGTCGAATACGAGAAAGTCGTCGAAATCCTCCTGCAAAGGGGCGCACCGGCCCCCCAGGTGGCCATGGCCCAGCGCCAATCGCTGCTGGCCGAGCGGATTCTCGGCGCGGTGAATACCGTGTTGGCGGGGGACGAAAACGCCAGCCAGGCCGCCGATACGTTCGGTCGTGATGCCGCGCGTTTCGGCCAGGTGCTCAACGGCATGCTGCAAGGCGACCCGACCTTGAAGATTTCCCAGGTGCAGGACCGCGATGCCCGGGCGCGCCTGAGCGAAATCAGTGAGCTGTTCGAGTTCGTCTCGGGCTCGGTGGATGAAATCCTCGAGACCTCCCCGGAACTGTTCAAGGTTCGCGAATCGGCGGGCAACATCTTCAACCTGTCGCAAACCCTGCTGGATGAAGCCTCGCACCTGGCTTCGGCGTTCGAAAACCTCGCGGGCGGGCGCTCCGTTAACACCATTGGTGGTTATGTGCTGGGTCTGCTGGCGCTGATGTCGATCATCCTCATCGGCCTGGTGATGGTTCGCGAAACCAACCGCCAGTTGCGCGAAACGGCGGAAAAGAACGAACGCAACCAGAACGCGATCATGCGCTTGCTGGACGAGATCGAAGACCTGGCCGACGGCGACCTGACCGTCACCGCCTCGGTCACCGAGGATTTCACCGGGACCATCGCCGATTCCATCAATTATTCGGTGGACCAGCTGCGCGATCTGGTGGCGACGATCAACCTCACTGCCGGCCAGGTGGCCGCCGCGGTGCAGGAGACCCAGGCCACGGCGATGCACCTGGCCCAGGCGTCCGAACACCAGGCCCAGCAAATTTCCGAAGCTTCGACTTCAATCAATGAAATGGCCCAATCCATCGACCAGGTGTCGGCCAATGCCGCCGAATCGTCGGCGGTGGCCGAGCGCTCCGTGGAGATCGCCAACAAGGGCAACGAGGTGGTGCACAACACCATTCATGGCATGGACAACATCCGCGAGCAGATCCAGGACACCGCCAAGCGCATCAAGCGCCTGGGCGAGTCGTCCCAGGAAATTGGCGACATTGTCAGCCTGATCGACGACATCGCCGACCAGACCAACATCCTGGCGCTCAACGCCGCGATCCAGGCGTCCATGGCCGGTGATGCCGGGCGCGGCTTTGCGGTGGTGGCCGATGAAGTTCAGCGGCTGGCGGAGCGCTCCTCGGCCGCGACGCGGCAGATCGAAACGCTGGTGCGAGCGATCCAGGCCGATACCAACGAGGCGGTGATTTCCATGGAACAGACCACCACCGAAGTGGTGCGCGGCGCCCGGCTGGCCCAGGATGCCGACGTGGCCCTGGAAGAAATCGAAGGCGTGTCCAAGACCCTGGCGGCGCTGATCCAGAGTATTTCCAACGCGGCGCAGCAACAGACCACCTCGGCGGGCCAGATATCCTTGACCATGAACGTGATCCAGCAGATCACTTCGCAAACGTCCTCGGGCTCCACGGCCACGGCAGAGAGCATCGGCAACCTGGCGAAAATGGCCAGCCAACTGCGCCGGTCGGTGTCAGGGTTCACCTTGCCGCACGGGGCCGGCTGGCGATGAGGACAAGCAGTAACTGATCAGCCCTGCATATTGAAAAAGGGCATGTGGCGAGGAGGCTTTGTGGCGAGGGAGCTTGCTCCCGCTTGAGTGCGCAGCGCTCACAAAGTTCTTGGGGCCGCTGCGCCCGAAGCGGGAGCAAGCTCCCTCGCCACAAAGGCTGATGTAATCCTGCGGCATACGACTGTTGATTTGGAGTGGTTATGGGTGATCGGCACGACTATGTGGCCCTGGAATGGGTCAAGGGCGAGATTGCCGAAACGCTGAAGCAGGCCCACCTGGCCCTCAACCGCCTGGTGGACGATCCGCAGGCAGTGGATGCCCTCGGCCAGTGCCTGGCCTGCATCCATCAGGTCCATGGCGGCCTGCAGATGGTCGAGTTCTATGGCGCGGCGTTGCTCGCCGAGGAAATGGAACAACTGTGCATCGCCCTGCAGGACAACCGTATCGCCCACCGCGACGAGGCCATCAGCCTGTTGCGCCAGGCGCTTGGCCAACTGCCGACTTACCTTGAGCGCGTCCACGGCGCCCGCCGCGACCTGCCGTTGGTGGTACTGCCGTTGATCAACGACTTGCGCAGTGCCCGGGGTGAAGGCCTGTTGTCCGAAACCCGCCTGTTCAGCCCGGAACTGCCAGACATCGCGCCGCTCGACGATGACGCCTTGAAGCGGCTCGAACCGGCCGACCTGCCGAATATCCTGCGCAAGTTGCGCCAGAGCCTGCAAGTCGCGCTGGCGGGATTGCTGCGTGAGCAGGACGACGTCACGCATCTCGGTTACCTGGCCAAGGTCTTCCACCGTCTCGAAGCCCTGTGCGCCGGAGCGCCGCTCAATGCGTTGTGGCAAGTCGCCTCGGCGCTGGTCGAAGGCATGCGCGACGGGCGTATCGCCAACAGTCCGGCGCTGCGCAGCCTGTTCAAGGACGCCGACAAGGAACTCAAGCGCTTGCTGGAGCAAGGCATATCCGGCATCAATCAGCCGGCCCCGCCACACCTGCTCAAGAGTCTGTTGTTCTATATTGCCAAGGCCGAACATCCCAGCGGGCAGATGCAGATCATGAAAGAACGCTACTCACTGGACGATGCGCTGCCCGACAGCGCCATGGTCGACGAAGAACGCGCGCGCCTGGCCGGGCCCGACCGCGATGCCATGCGCTCGGTCCTTGCCGCATTGTGCGAGGAGTTGGTGCGGGTCAAGGAGCGCCTGGACCTGTTCGTGCGCAGCGATCGCCAGCATGCCTCGGAACTGGACAGCCTGCTGGCGCCCTTGCGGCAAATCGCTGACACGTTGGCGGTGCTGGGGTTTGGCCAGCCGCGCAAAGTCATCATCGATCAGTTGGCCGTGGTGCTGAGCCTCGCCCAGGGCCAGCGCGAGCCTGACGATGCGACGCTGATGGACGTCGCCGGCCGCCTTGCTCTACGTCGAGGCGACGCTGGCCGGCATGGTCGGTACCGTCGAACCTGAAAGTCGCGAAGACAACCACCTGCCGACGATCGACCTGACCCAGATCCACCAGATCGTCATCAAGGAAGCCCACACCTGCCTGCAACAGGCCAAGGACATGATCGTCGACTACATCGACGCCGACTGGAACAGCGAGCAGCTCACGGAAATGCCCGCGCTGCTGACCCAGGTGCGCGGTGCGCTGGCGATGATCCCGTTGAGCCGTGCCGCCAGGCTGGTGGAGGCGTGCAACGAATTTATCCGCGAGCACCTGCTGCTTGAACATGCCCAGCCAGGGTGGGAGGAGCTCGATCATTTGGCCGATGTGATCAGCGGGCTGGAATATTATCTGGAGCGCTTGGGCGAAGACCCGCTGAAGCCCGCCGAGAGCCTGTTGGACGGCGTCGAGCGCAGCCTGGGCGTCCTCGGTTATTTCCCTGACGAAGCTCGCGTCCCGTTGCTCGATGACGTGCTGAGCCCCAACGAAGCCCAGGTCATGCAGGATTTGCAGGAACTGGACGATCCGCAGACCGTGCAGTCATTGGCCGAAGTGCTGGCCAACCCGGTCTCGGCGGTCAACCCGCCGGCGAGGAACATGCCGGGTAGCCTGCTGCCGCCCCCCATGGATGAAAGCCCGGTGGACGATGAACTGCGCGAGGTGTTCCTCGAGGAGACCGACGAGGTACTGGATGTCCTGCATGAATACTTGCCGCGCTGGACGGCCGACCCCGACGACCACGGCGCCCTGACAGAACTGCGGCGGGCTTTCCATACCCTCAAGGGCAGCGGCCGGATGGTCCGGGCGCTGGTGTTGGGAGAATTGGCCTGGGCGGTGGAAAACCTGCTCAACCGCGTGCTGGAACGCAGTGTCGAGCCGGGCGCTTCGGTCCTGCAGCTGGTTGTTGAGACGGTGCAATTGCTGCCGGGGCTGGTCGCTGAGTTTGCGGCTCATCACCAGCGCCAGCGTGATGATGTCGACCGCCTGGCTGCTCGCGCCCACGCGCTCGCCAAGGGCGGCGATGCCGAAGAGGACGATGAACAGGACGTGGCGGCGCTTGACCCGCTGTTGCTGAAGATATTCGACAACGAAGCCCAGGGGCACCTCGCTGCGCTCAATCGCTTCCTCGACCAGGCCGCCGAACACCTTCCGCTGCAGGCCAACGACGAACTGCAACGTGCCCTGCACACGCTCAAGGGCAGCGCTTCCATGGCTGGCGTGCTGCCCATTGCCGAGCTCGCCGGGGCGCTGGACGAACTGGCCCGGGAATACAAGGCGCACTTGATTGCCCTGGACCTGGATGAGGTGGAGCTGCTGCTCGAAGGCGAAGGGCTGTTGCGACGAGGGCTGCGTCAACTGCACAGCGAGCCGCTGGTGCCGATCTGTGGTGCCGCCGACCTGATCCAGCGCGCCCAGGCACTGATGACCGAGCGCTTGCAAGCGGTCCTCGGCACACCGGACCAAGGCGCGCGGACCAAGCGTGATCCGCAGTTGATCAACAACTTCCTCGCCCAGGGCATGGACATCCTGCTGGATGCTGAAAACCTGCTGCAGCGCTGGCAACAACATCCTGGCGAAGGCCAGGAGCTCAGCGCGTTGCTCGACGAGTTGACCACCCTGGGCGAAGGCGCGCACCTGGCCGACCTGCACCCGGTGGATGAACTTTGCGAAGCCTTGCTCGACCTTTACGGCGCGGTCGAAGAGAGCAGTCTGGCGGTCAGCGACGCATTCTTCCAGGAAGCGCAACGCGCCCATGAAGCGTTGATCGACATGCTCGACGAACTGGCGGCCGGGCAGGAAGTGCATTCGCAACCCGAGCGGGTGCAGGCTCTTCGCACGCTGCTCCAGGAAAGTCTCGACCCGGCCGCCACGGGGCTGATTCGCAGCGACGGCAGTCGCACCCTGAGCATTCGCGAGCTGGGCCAGGCGACGGCCGAAATGGAACACGGCGCGAGCGCCGATACGTCCATGGACGATGACATCGCGTCGATCTTCCTCGAAGAAGCGCAGGACATCCTTGAAAGCGCCGCCCAAGCCTTGCAGCGCTGGCTGGCGGACCCGGACAACGGCGCGCCACTGTCATCGCTGCAGCGAGACTTGCATACCCTCAAGGGCGGCGCGCGCATGGCCGATATCCGGCCGGTGAGTGATCTGGCCCAGGAACTGGAAAATCTCTATGAGGGGTTGGTGGACCGCCGCTACAGCTACAGCGAGGCGCTGGCGCAGTTGCTCAACAACAGTCACGAGCGTCTCGACCTGCTGCTGGGGCAGTTGCAGCAAGGACAACCGCTGGGTGACCCCGTTGCGCTGATCGATGCCCTGCACCGGTTCCGCCAGGACAAGCCGAATACCATCGAGCTGCCGCCGTCCCATCAAGGTGACGCCGCGGGCCATGACCCCGAACTCCTGGAAATATTCCTCGAAGAGGGCTTCGACATCCTCGACAGTTCCGGCGCGGCGTTGCTGCGCTGGCAGGAGGATCCGGCGAACCGCCAGGCCGTGGAAACCCTGTTGCGCGACTTGCACACCCTCAAGGGCGGCGCGCGAATGGTCGAAATCGCGCCCATCGGCGACCTCGCCCATGAGCTGGAAAACCTCTATGAAGGCTTGTCGACAGGACTGCTGCAACCGAACCCAGCGCTGTTTACGCTGGTGCAGGGCGGCCATGACCGTCTGGCACAAATGCTCGACGCCGTTCGCGCCGGCCAGCCGTGCCCGCCCGGTGACCGGCTGATTGCGCGGATCCAGGCGGTCAACCATCCGCAGGTGAGCGAGGCGTCAGAAGACGCTGCCGCGCCGCCAATCGCCCCATCGCCAACGCTGCCTGCGCGAGCCGAACCCGCTACGCCGAGCGACGGCGCTGACATGGTCAAGGTGTCCGCCGAATTGCTCGACGACCTGGTGAACCTGGCCGGCGAGACCTCGATTTTCCGAGGGCGCATCGAACAGCAGGTCAACGACGCGCGCGTGGCGCTGGGCGAGATGGAAACCACCATCGAGCGCATGCGCGATCAGTTGCGGCGCCTGGACACCGAAACCCAGGGACGGATCCTCAGTCGTCAACAAGTGGATGCCGAGCGCCTGGGCTACGAAGAGTTCGATCCGCTGGAAATGGATCGCCATTCGCAACTGCAGCAATTGTCCCGGGCATTGTTCGAGTCGGCCTCGGATTTGCTCGACCTCAAGGAAACCCTCGACCGCAGCAATCACGACGCGGAAAACCTGCTGCAACAGCAAGGGCGCATCAACACCGAGCTGCAGGAAGGCCTGGTGCGTACGCGCATGGTGCCGTTCGAGCGTATGTTGCCGCGCCTCAAGCGCATCGTCCGGCAAGTCGCGCAGGAGCTGGGCAAGGACGTCGAGTTCGTGGTCGATAATGCCGAGGGCGAGATGGACCGCAACGTGCTTGAACGCATGGCCGCGCCTCTGGAACACATGCTGCGCAACGCCGTCGACCATGGCCTGGAGCCGGCTGACGTGCGCATCGCCGCCGGCAAGCCGGCCCGTGGGCGCATCAGTCTCGATTTGTCGCGAGAGGGCGGCGACATCATTTTCGACATCCGTGACGATGGCGCCGGGGTGCCGTTGGACGCGGTGCGGCGCAAGGCAATCAAACGGGGCCTGCTGGCGCCCGACAGCGACATCAGCGACCGTGACGTGCTGCAATTCATCCTCCAGCCGGGCTTTTCCACGGCGGAAAAGATCACCCAGATTTCCGGACGTGGTGTCGGCATGGACGTGGTCCACGAAGAGGTGCGGCAACTGGGTGGCACCATGTCCATCGACTCCACGCCTGGGCAGGGTGTGCATTTTCGCATCCGCCTGCCGTTCACCGTGGCGGTCAACCGCGCGCTGATGGTGCAGTGCCACGAAGACCAATACGCCATTCCGCTGAACACCATCGAGAGCATCGTCCGGGTGTTGCCCGCCGAACTGGATGGCTATTACCAGCTCGATCCGCCGACTTACACCTACGCCGGGCAGCGCTACGAGCTGTGTTACCTGGGTGAGCTGCTGAAAACCGGCGCCCGCCCGAAACTGCTGGGCCAGAGCCAACCCTTGCCGGTGTTGCTGGTGCAGTGCAACGAACGGCATGTCGCGGTTCAGGTCGACGCCACCACCGGCACCCGGGAGATCGTGGTCAAGAGCCTTGGCCCGCAATTTTCGGCGGTGCGGGGCCTGTCCGGGGCGACGATCCTGGGGGATGGGCGAGTGGTGCTGATTCTCGACCTGTTGGCACCGATCCGCGCCTTGCCCCACCAGGTACCGCGTCGCGAAGTGCCGACTGAAGGCGATGGCGAACCGCAACGGCCGCTGCTGGTGCTGGTGGTGGACGACTCCGTGACGGTGCGCAAGGTCACCAGCCGGCTGCTGGAGCGCCATGGCATGCACGTCCTCACCGCCAAGGATGGCGTGGACGCCATGGCCCTGTTGGCCGAACACTCGCCGGACCTGATGCTGCTCGACATCGAGATGCCGCGCATGGACGGCTTCGAAGTCGCCACGCAGGTGCGCAACGACCCGCGCCTGGCGCACCTGCCGATCATCATGATCACCTCCCGCACCGGCCAGAAACACCGCGACCGCGCCATGGCCATCGGCGTCAATGACTACCTGGGCAAGCCGTACCAGGAATCGGTGCTGCTCGACAGCATCGCCTACTGGAGCAAGACCCATGCATGACTTTCACCCTCGTACCAGCCACCTCACCGGGCTGTTGCTGCCATTGGCCGATCGTCATCTGATCTTGCCCAACGTGGCGGTGGCCGAGCTGATCGACTACCAGCGCAGCGCCTTCGATATGGACACGCCACCGTGGTTCCTGGGCTGGGTAAGCTGGCGCGAGCGACAAATCCCGTTGCTGAGCTTCGAGTCGGCCTGCGGCCAGAAAACCGTCATCGGCGAGCGCGCCCGCATCGTCGTGCTCAACGCCCTGGGCGGGCGCCCGGAACTGCGCTTCATCGCTTTGCTGGTCCAAGGTATTCCACGTTCCTGCAAGCTCGACAGCCAGTTGAGCTACGTCGACGTGCCGCTGTGCGGGCTGGAGCAGGCGGCGGTGCAGGTCGGGGAACATGTGGCGAAGGTGCCGGATTTACTGGCGATGGAAGAGTTGGTGGTTGCTGCGGGGCTGGTAAGAAAATAGACCTGACACTGTAACTGTGGGAGCGGGCTTGCTCGCGAAAGCGGAGTGTCAGACACGTCAATGTTGACTGATATACCGCCTTCGCGAGCAAGCCCGCTCCCACAAGGTAATTATTCAACTTGATATATCGGGTTACCAAAAACCGCGACGAGGGAACGGGTCCCCCTGGGTAAAAACCTGCAAAGCCAGGCGACCTTTCGTGATTGTCTATTTATCGGGAACCCGCTCGACCTTGATGTCATCGATGTCCAGCTTACGGGACACACCAGACTCCCCGAAATCCGTACCGATCACGACATGGGCCCCGGTACCAGAGTAGGAAACCGCAATTAGATCACTCGGGAGCCACGTACCGGTTGGCGTGCTCGGATATATCCAAAAAGCGGAAAAGCCCAGCGATACGTTTGCAGTAACTATGACTCTGATCGTTTCTGCTTCCCCCGCCTCCGGTGGGTGAACGCGGTATCTGAAGGATGTGAGAAGAAAACCTTTGTCTTGCTTTGGTTCTGGAAAGGTAAACATCTTGGCGAGAGATGGCTGAAACGTTGATGGGGGTCTGTATTCCAGCTTGCCGGACCAGAAGGTATTCTTCTTGCCGCCTGGGTCTTGTTCCGACTTGAGCGTCCCATCCAGGGAGCCAATATCATTTTCCCAGCCGTTGCGTTTTCCATCTTCAAAGTCGTGCCCGTATTCGTTGTCGTTCATGGTGTTTCTCTCCAGTCAGCGCTTTTTTGACCTTGCCGAAGAAACCGGACATTAAAGATCGCGGCGCAGCCTATTCGGCGCTGTAACTGGCAGGTTGGCTACTGTCAGGACTGACAGTTTGAAGCCTCAATTCGACCAGCGGCTGTTTATGAAAGGCGTTGGTTTGAGGCTGCTTCGCTAATTCGCTGTAATCACATGGACTCCTGTGGTGCGAGCCTGCTCGTGATGGTGGCAGAACAGTCAGCATGCTTGACCCATCGTCATCGCGAGTAAGCTCGCTTCCACAAGAATTTGTACCCGCTCAGGAATTCGTTACTCCCACCGTAACGATCCGCCGTCGAGCTTGATTGATGCCCTCGCCACAACACTCCTAATGTGACCTCCACGACAGCGAACCCGTGGAGTGGTCATGACAACAACAATATCCCCCGACTCGCGATGGACGCGGCGGCGCAGCGAAAAGCAGCGGCGCCTGGCGTTGGTCAAGGGCCTTGCCGATGGCGTGGTGTTGCCCACCGATAAAATCGTTGCGGCGCTGGAGGCCTTGATCCTGCCCGGCGACCGCGTGGTGTTGGAGGGCAATAACCAGAAGCAGGCGGATTTCCTTTCCCGCTCCCTCGCCAAGGCCGATCCGTCAAAGCTGCACGATCTGCACATGATCATGCCCAGTGTCGGTCGTTCCGAGCACCTGGACCTGTTTGAACGCGGCATCGCCCGCAAGCTCGATTTCTCCTTCGCCGGTACCCAGAGCCTGCGCATCAGCCAATTGCTGGAAGACGGCCTGCTGGAAATCGGTGCGATCCACACCTACATCGAGCTCTATGCACGGCTGGTGGTGGACCTGATTCCCAACGTCGTGCTCTCGGCCGGTTTCATGGCCGACCGCGCCGGCAATATCTACACCGGCCCGAGTACCGAGGACACGCCCGCGCTGATCGAGCCGGCGGCCTTCAGCGATGGCATCGTCATCGTCCAGGTCAACCAATTGGTGGACGACGTCAGCGAGCTGCCGCGTGTGGATATCCCGGCGTCCTGGGTGGATTTCGTGGTGGTGGCCGACAAGCCGTTCTACATCGAGCCGCTGTTCACCCGCGACCCGCGTCATATCAAGCCTGTACACGTGCTGATGGCGATGATGGCGATCCGCGGGATCTACGAAAAACACAACGTCCAGTCCCTCAACCACGGTATTGGTTTCAATACCGCCGCCATCGAGTTGATCCTGCCGACCTACGGCGAATCCCTCGGCCTGAAAGGCAAGATTTGCCGCAACTGGACGCTCAATCCGCATCCGACGCTGATTCCGGCCATCGAAAGCGGCTGGGTCGAAAGTGTGCATTGCTTCGGCACCGAATTGGGCATGGAAAACTACATCGCCGCCCGGCCCGACGTATTCTTCACCGGCCATGACGGCTCGCTGCGCTCCAACCGCATGGTCTGCCAACTGGCCGGGCAGTACGCGGTGGACCTGTTCATCGGCGCCACCCTGCAAGTGGACGGCGACGGTCATTCCTCCACCGTGACCCGGGGCCGCTTGGCCGGCTTCGGCGGGGCGCCGAACATGGGCCATGATCCGCGCGGTCGTCGTCACGGCACGCCGGCCTGGCTCGACATGCGTCACGGTGACGGTGAAGCGCCGTTGCTCGAACGCGGCAAGAAGCTGGTGGTGCAGATGGTCGAGACGTTCCAGGAGGGCGGCAAGCCGACCTTCGTCGACACCCTCGACGCGGTGGACGTGGCGAAGAAAGCCGGCATGCCGCTGGCGCCGATCATGATCTACGGCGACGACGTTACCCACCTGCTGACCGAGGAAGGCATCGCCTACCTGTACAAGGCCCGCTCTCTCGAAGAGCGCCAGGCAATGATCGCCGCCGTGGCCGGGGTGACGGCCATCGGCTTGCGCCATGACCCGAAAGACACTGCGCGCATGCGCCGCGAGGGGCTGATCGCCTTGCCCGAAGACCTCGGTATCCGCCGCACCGACGCCACCCGCGAATTGCTCGCGGCCAAGAGCGTGGCCGACCTGGTGGAGTGGTCCGGTGGCCTCTACAACCCGCCCGCCAAGTTCAGGAGCTGGTAAATGCGCGCCTTAAACCTGCAACCCAAGCCAATCTCCCTGGCTGAACGTCTGGCCGACCTGGCGGTGGACGCATTGATCGACGAGGCCGACCTCTCGCCGAAACCGGCGCTGGTGGACCGTCGCGGCAGCGGTGCCCACACCGATTTGCACCTGGGCCTGATGCACGCTTCGGCGTTGTCATTGTGGCCGGCCTTCAAGGAAATGGCCGAGGCCGCCCTCGACTGCGGCGAAATCGGCCTGCCACTGCGCGAAGCCCTCGGCCGGATCGGCCGGGAAGGCGAAGCCGCGATGCTGGTGACCACGGGCGGCGTGAATACCCACCGTGGCGCGATCTGGGCCTTGGGCCTGCTGGTCGCGGCGGCGGCGCTGGAAGCTGAATCCAGTGTTGCCAGTGCCGTCACTTTACGTGCCGCACGCCTGGCCTTGCTCAATGACCGTTATGCACCGCAACCCCTGAGCCATGGCGCCCAGGTCGCCCAACGCTACGGCGTGCGCGGTGCCCGGGAGGAAGCGCAACTGGCATTCCCGGCGGTGACCGGCCTGGGCCTGCCGCAACTCAAGCGCAGTCGCGCGGCGGGTGCGGGCGAACAGAACGCCCGGCTCGATGCTTTGCTGGCAATCATGACCACCCTGGCCGACACCTGCGTGCTCTACCGCGCTGGCGAAGCCGGTTTGCAGGCCATGCAGCACGGCGCCAAAGCGGTGCTCGATGCCGGTGGCAGTGCGAGCCTGGGCGGTCGTCGCCAACTTCATGCGCTGGACCAACAACTGATTGCCTTGAACGCCTCGCCCGGCGGCGCTGCCGACTTGCTCGCCGCCTGCCTGTTTCTCGACCGTATCGAACGCGGCGATGGCCTCTTCCCAGGAGCTTGCTGATGGAAACCTTATCCTTTGAATTCCCCGCCGGGCAGCCGCCACGGGGCCGGGCGCTGGTGGGTTGCGTCGGCTCGGGCGACCTGGAAGTGCTGATCGAACCGGGGCTGGCGGGCAAATTGACCATTCACGTGCAGACGTCGGTCAACGGCAGCGAGCAACGCTGGCAGCATTTGTTCACCCGCATGTTCGACGGCCAGACGCCGCCGGCAATGAGCATCGACATCCATGATTTCGGCGCCACCCCCGGCGTGGTGCGTCTGCGCCTGGAGCAAGGTTTCGAGGAGATCGGCCATGACTGACAGCGCAGCGTTGCTCAACAAGCACAGCTTCGTCGAACTCGGCGCCCGGCAACGGGCCAGGGCCTTGCTCGACGAGGGAACGTTCCGTGAGCTGCTCGATCCGTTCCAGCGCGTCATGTCGCCGTGGCTGCTGCGCCAGGGCGTGGTGCCGCAGAGCGACGACGGCGTAGTGATCGCCAAGGGCAACCTAGACGGTCTGCCGGTTGTCGTGGCTGCCATCGAAGGCGCGTTCCAAGGCGGCAGCCTCGGTGAAGTCGGCGGGGCAAAAATCGCCGGAGCATTGGAGCTGGCCGCCGAAGACAACCGCAACGGTATTCCGACCCGCGCCGTGTTGCTGCTGGAAACCGGCGGCGTACGGTTGCAGGAAGCCAACCTCGGGCTCGCGGCGATTGCCGAGATTCACTCGGCAATCGTCGACCTGCGCCAGTACCAGCCAGTGGTGGGTGTGGTCGCCGGCAGCGTCGGCTGTTTTGGCGGCATGTCCATCGCAGCCGGGTTGTGCAGTTACTTGCTGGTGACCCAGGAAGCACGGCTGGGGCTGAACGGCCCGCAGGTGATCGAGCAGGAAGCCGGGATCGACGAATACGACTCCCGCGACCGGCCGTTCATCTGGAGCCTGACCGGCGGCGAACAGCGTTACGCCACTGGATTGGTGGACCGATACGCGGCCGACGATGTCGCGCAGATTCGCCGGCTAGTCAGTGAACTGTTGCGCCAGGGTGTGCCCGCCGAACACCGCAGCGGCCAGGCCGAGTTGTTCCTCCAGCGCTTGGCTCACTTGGACACCGACGTGCAAATCGAACCGGCAGCGGTTCGCCAGCTGTATCAGGGAGAACGTCCATGACTTCGTATTCATTGAGAGGCCTGCGCTGGTTCGAGGCCCTGAGCGGTGGTGCCGAGGCGTTGGCCGGCCTGCCGGCTTCGCTGAAAGTCGCCGATGTCCAACTGGGCGAACAAACTGCGCGCCTGCTCGCCGTGGTGGCCGATCCCGCCAACCGTTTTCCTCGAGCACGCAACGGCGAAGTCGGCTTGCTCGAAGGCTGGGGCCTCGCCAAGGCGGTGGACGATGCCATTGAAGACGACCGCAATGCGCCGCGCAAACGTGCGCTGGTCGCCATCGTCGACGTGCCCAGCCAGGCTTATGGCCGTCGCGAAGAAGCCCTCGGGATTCACCAGGCGCTGGCCGGCGCGGCGGACAGTTATGCCCGCGCCCGATTGGCCGGGCATCCGGTGATTGGCTTGCTGGTGGGCAAGGCGATGTCCGGTGCGTTCCTCGCCCACGGCTACCAGGCCAACCGGTTGATCGCCCTGCGCGACCCGGGCGTGATGGTTCATGCCATGGGCAAGGCCTCGGCGGCGCGCGTGACCCTGCGCAGTGTCGAAGAACTCGAAGCCCTGGCCGCCAGCGTGCCGCCGATGGCCTATGACATCGACAGCTACGCCAGCCTGGGGCTGCTTTGGGAAACCTTGTCGGTGGAACAGATCGAGCAGCCGACGGCGGCGGATCTGGGCCGGGTGATTGATTGCCTGCAACAAGCGATCAATGACCTGGCAGGTGCACCTCGGGATTTGACCAATCGCCTGGGCTCGAACCATCGCGCCGCTTCGAGCACCGTTCGCCAATTGCTGAGGGCGCAGTGGTGAGCACGTTCCTGGCCCATGACCTGCTCTGGGGGATGACTGCCTCGCAGTTGCCTGCGGATGCGCCGGGCTGGGCCGTCGAGTCGCTGGACCTCGGGCAGCCGGTGGTGGTGCGTCGGGCGTTGTCCTCCCCAGGGCACGTCGCGGTGGGTATACGCGGTCGCTCCCGGGAGCAGCGCTTCGCCACATCGATGTCTATGGCTGCGATCCAGCGCCGAGTGCGCCCGGAAGACCTTTGCCATGTCGAATCCCGTCGTGACCTGCCGGCATTGACAGCCCTGGCGCAGCTGCGACCCTTGCTCGACGCCGGTGGTTGGAGCTGGGGCGTGGGCGGCAGCGCCGGGTTCGAATTGGCCACGGGCGTCGAGGCACTGCATGAGCGCAGCGACCTGGATTTGATCCTGCGCACGCCGCGGCGTCTGGGTCGTCTCCAGGCCAAGGAAGTGCTGGCGCTGCTGGATGCCTCGGTCTGCGCCGTGGACATGCAGTTGCAAACGCCTTGCGGTGCCGTGGCCCTGCGCGAGTGGGCGGGTTCGTCGCGGCGGGTCTTGCTCAAGGATGATACCCGGGCGCGCCTGGTGAATGACCCTTGGCAATCTCCGCTGGAGCAGGTCGCGTGAGCAGCCTCTTCGTCTTCCCCGGCCAGGGTGCGCAGCGCGTGGGCATGCTCCATGGCTTGGCGCCGCTGATTCTCGACGAGGCGGGGGATGTGCTGGATGAAGACGTCTTGCGATTGGACAGTGCCGAGGCCTTGCAATCGACGCGCGCCGTGCAGCTGTGCCTGCTGATCGCCGGCGTGGCGGCGGCTCGTCGACTGCTGGAGCAGGCCCTCGCGCCGGATTACGTCGCGGGACTGTCCATCGGCGCGTATCCGGCGGCGGTCGTGGCCGGTGCGCTGGATTTTGCCGATGCGCTGCGATTGGTCAGCTTGCGTGGCGAACTGATGCAGCAGGCCTACCCGCAAGGCTACGGCATGACGGCGATGATCGGCCTGGACCTCGCCGCCGTGGAAACCTTGCTGGCGCAGGTGCACAGTGAAACAACGCCGGTTTACCTGGCCAATATCAACGCCGACAACCAGGTGGTCATTGCCGGCAGCGACGAAGCCATGGGCCTCGTCGCCGAGAAGGCCCGGCGGCAAGGCGCCGGCAAGGCCTGCCGATTGGCGGTCAGCGTGCCGTCCCATTGCCCGTTGCTGGAGGCACCGGCGCGGACATTGTCCGAGGCATTCGCCAACGTATCGTTGAAGGCGCCGACCCTGGGCTATCTCAGCGGTAGCCGCGCCCGCCCGGTGATCAAGGCCGATGCGTTGCGTGACGATCTCGCGTTCAACATGTGCCGGGTCGTCGATTGGCGCGGCACCGTGCAGAGCGCCTACGAGCGTGGCGTGCGCCTGCAGATCGAGTTGCCGCCTGGCGCGGTATTGACCGGGCTGGCGCGCCGGGTGTTCGAGCAAGGTACCGTCATGGCGTTCGACGGCGCGCGGCTCGACACGCTGCAAGCGCTGCTGCATGAGGAGGGACTCCGCCAACCCTAGACACCGACTCAAGCTGGCGAAGCACAAAAACAACAACTTCGACGATGCATTTTGAGGACTACGACAATGATTATCTACGGTGTGGCGTTTCTGGCCTTTTGTACCCTGGCGGGTATTTTCATCGGTGAGCTGCTAGGCAAATTGATTGGCGTGCCGGCCAACGTCGGCGGCGTCGGCATTGCGATGCTGCTGTTGATCGGCCTGGGCAGTTACCTGAACAAGCGCGGCCTGTTCAAGGGCAAGTCCGAAGCCGGCGTGGAATTCTGGAGCGCCATCTATATCCCGATCGTGGTGGCGATGGCGGCGCAGCAAAACGTTTACGGCGCATTGAAGGGTGGGCCGATGGCGATCCTGGCCGGAACCCTGGCGGTAGTGATTGCCTTTGCGTTGGTGCCGGTGCTGGTGCGCATCGGCAACAAGGACCCTCAATCCAACGTGTCCGTGAAAACGGTAGGGTGACCGCCATGTACGAATCCATGATGAAAGTCATCACCGGCTACGGCCTGATCAGCGGTTTCGCCATTGTCGGCATCACGATGTGGGTGTCCTACTGGATCAGCAATACGTTCACCAAAGGTCGCTTGCACGGTTCGGCCATCGCCATCCTGCTGGGGCTGGTGCTCTCATACATCGGCGGGGCCATGACGGGCGGGCAGAAGGGCGTGGTGGACATTCCGTTGCTGTCCGGGATTGGTCTGCTGGGTGGTGCGATGCTGCGGGACTTCGCCATCGTCGCCACGGCGTTCGGCGTCAGTATCGAAGAACTCAAGCGCGCCGGTTTCGTTGGCGTGCTGGCCTTGTTCGTCGGGGTCGGGACTTCGTTTATTGCCGGTGTCGGCGTGGCGATGGCCTTCGGTTATACCGATTCGGTGAGCCTGACCACCATCGGCGCCGGGGCGGTGACCTATATCGTCGGGCCGGTGACCGGGGCAGCGATTGGCGCCAGCTCCGAGGTGATGGCGCTGTCCATTGCCGCCGGGCTGATCAAGGCGATCCTGGTGATGGTGGCGACGCCGTTCGTGGCGCCGTTCATCGGCCTCAACAACCCGCGTAGTGCGGTGATCTTCGGCGGGTTGATGGGCACTTCCAGCGGCGTGGCCGGTGGCTTGGCGGCGACCGATCCGAAGCTGGTGCCCTATGGCTGCCTGACGGCTGCGTTCTATACGGCGCTTGGGTGCTTGTTGGGGCCTTCGTTGTTGTTTTTGATCATGCGGGGGTTGATGGGGTAGGGCTTAGGCTCTTCGCTAACCGCGCTGGCGCCTTCGCGAGCAGGCTCGCTCCCACATTGGATTGGGTTCACAAATCCCCTGTGGGAGCGGGCTTGCTCGCGAAGGGCGCGACTCGGTCTCAAGCCTGGCGATTGGCATACATCCGGCACTCCGCCAATAGCGCCAGCAGGTTCGGGTCGCGTTCCTTGGCCTTGAGGAACACCACACCGATGTGCTGCTGCAACCGGTACTTTTCCTGCAACGGGATCAGTTTCACCCGGTTTTCGTAGACCGCCGCGATCCTGCCCGGCAGCAGGGCATAGCCCACCCCGGAACTGACCATGCTCAGCAGGGTAAAGATATCGTTGACCTGCATCGCCACCTTCGGCTCGAACCCCGCCTGCTTGAACACCCGATTGCCGTCCTGGTGCGTGGCGAAGCCCTGGGTCAGGGTGATGAAGGTTTCGTCGCGCACCTCGGCCAGGTCGACTTCGCTGCGCTGGGCGAAGGGTGAGTTGGCCGGCGTGGCAAGGAAGATGTCATCGGAAAACAGCTGGATCTGTTCGCAGTCCGGGTCGTTGACGCTGTCGTCCAGCGACACCAGGATCGCATCGACTTCCATGTTCTTGAGCTTGTACAGGAGGTCGATGTTGGAACCCATGATCAGGTCGATATTGAGTTCGCTGCGGCGGATCTTCAGGCCCATGATCAGCTGCGGCACGGTCTTGACCGTCAGCGAATACAGCGAGCCAAGCTTGAAGCGCTCGGCGGAAAAACCAGCCGCCTCGCGGGTCAGGCGCACGCTTTCGATCACGTCCTGGATCAGTTTCTGCGCCCGCTCTTCCAGCACATAGGCGCTTTCCAAGGGGGTGAGGTTGCGGCCCTCGTGCTTGAACAATGGGCAACGCAAGGCGCTCTCCAGCGAATGAATGGCCCGGTGCACGCTGACGTTGCTGGTCTGCAACTCGGCCGCCGCCCGCGCGAGGCTACCGGTGCGCATGAAGGCCAGGAACACCTCGAGTTTCTTCAGGGTCAATTCTTCGTCGATCAGCATGGGGGGCGGACTCTTATTCGTATGGGCTGATTGTGCCCCATGTCTTCCTGGCGACGCGATTTATGTGGCTGGGAAGCTTTTGTGGCGAGGGAGCTTGCTCCCGCTGGGTGGCGAAGCCGCCCCAAGAATCTTGTGAGCGCTGCGCACTGGAGCGCCAGCCCGGTCAAGCGGGAGCAAGCTCCCTCACCACGGGTTTGTGTCTAGCACGGGTACAAACCATTGCACTTTGCCCCGCCAAGCCTGAGCCTTGGCGCCAGTTTCGGAATATGGAGTGGGATTGGATGTATCACGGGGAACGACTCAACGCCTGGACGCACCTGGTGGGGGCGGTCGCGGCGTTTATTGGCGCGGTGTGGTTGCTGGTGATTGCCGGGATGGCGGGCGATCCGTGGAAGATCGTCAGCGTGGCGATCTACGGGTTCACCTTGCTGGTGCTGTACAGCGCCTCGACGGTGTACCACAGCGTGCGTGGGCGCAAGAAAGCGATCATGCAAAAGGTCGATCATTTTTCGATCTATCTGCTGATCGCCGGCAGCTACACGCCGTTCTGCCTGGTGACGCTGCGCGGGCCGTGGGGCTGGACCTTGTTCGGGATCGTCTGGGGGCTGGCCGTGATCGGCATCCTCCAGGAAATCAAGCCACGCTCCGAAGCACGGATCCTGTCGATCGTCATTTATGCGGTGATGGGCTGGATCGTCCTGGTGGCGGTCAAGCCGTTGCTGGCGGCGCTGGGCAGCGCCGGGTTCGCCTGGCTGGCTTCGGGCGGCGTGCTTTACACGGTGGGCATCATTTTTTTCGCCCTCGACCAGCGCCTGCGCCATGCCCATGGCATCTGGCACCTGTTTGTCATCGCTGGCAGCCTGCTGCATTTCGTCGCGATCCTGTTCTACGTGCTTTGAGCACCTGCAAACAGACGATCCAGTTGTGCCTGGGCCTGGCTGGCGAAGATCTCCAGCAAGGCGCCCATCGTATGGGCCGGGGCCTCGTTGGCCCGGGTCACCGCGTAGAGGGAAATGGGCAGCGGCGGCGACAAGGGCCGGATGGCCGTGCGGGAGCGCGAAGCGCCTAAAGCCGTGAACGGGTCGATCACCGCCAGCCCGGCGCCGGATTCGACCATGGCCCGGGCCAGTGAATAGGTCTGTACGGAAATGCTGACGCGTGGCGGTGGTTCCACCGACTTGAGGTAGCCGTCCAGCCTGGCTGACAACGGGTCGGTGCTGGACAGGCCGATCAACGGCGCGCCGGCCAGGGCCTGCAACGGCATGGGCGTGCCGATCGCCGCCTCGGGCCAATGGCCGCTGGGGGCCAGGGCAACCAACACCCCGCTGGCCAGGGGCTGGGCCTTGAGGCCGGGGTGATCGGGCGGTTGCAGGGTCAGGGCGACGTCGATTTCGCGCATCAGCAGGTTCTGCGTCAGTTCGCGGCTGTGGGCGCTGGATAACTCGCAGACGATGTCCGGGTAACGTTGGGTCCATTGATGAACCGCCGTCGGCAGCAATGACAGCGCCAAGGCCGGCGTGGCGCCGATCCGCAGGCTGTGCCCCGGCTCGCGGCGCAGGCTCTGGGCCAGGCGCCGCACGCCTTGCAGGCTTTCGCTGACCTTGTCTACTTCGCGCTCCAGCTCCAGCGCTTCGGGCGTGGCCTGCAACTTGCCGCGCACCCGCAGGAACAGCGCAAAGCCCAACTGCTGCTCGGCATGCTGCAACACCTTGGTCACCGCCGGCTGGGAGACATGCAACAACTGCGCGGCGCCGCTGATGGAGCCGGTCTGGCGGATGGCCTGGAAAATCTCGATATGACGAAGGCGCATGGCGAGCCCATAACCTTTGTTTATAGGAAGCCCATCTTTATTCATTGTTCGAACGCTGTCATCCGATCCTAACCTTGGGCCATTCGAAACAGGTGCGAGACGGACATGGCTCAGCGGGTTTGCATCATCGGTGGCGGCGTGATCGGGCTGGCGACGGCCTATGCACTGGTTCGCGAAGGCGTCGACGTCACGCTTGTCGAAGCTCGGGACGCGTTGGGCAGCGAAACCAGCTTCGCCAATGGCGGGCAGTTGTCCTATCGCTACGTCACGCCGCTGGCGGATGCCGGGGTGCCGTGGCAAGCCCTGGGCTGGATGTTGCGCGCGGATTCGCCGCTGAAGTTGCGCCCGCGCCTCGACCCGGGCCAATGGCGCTGGATGGCGGCATTCATCGGGGCGTGCCGGACCTCGGTCAACCGCCGCAACGGTGAGCACCTGTTGCGCCTGGCGTTGCTGAGCCAGGCGACATTGCAGACTTGGCGCGAAGAGGATCGCCTCGACGGCTTCGACTGGCGGCGCAACGGCAAGTTGGTGACGTTTCGAAATGCCGGCCATTTCGAGCACGCCCGCCGGCGCCTGTCTGACCTTGATCATCAACAAGTACTGGGCCCCGAGGAGTGCGCGAGCCTGGAGCCGGCACTGGCTGACGTGCCGTTCGTGGGCGGGATCTATACGCCGGACGAGGAGGCCGCCGATTGCCATGCGTTCTGCCTGCAATTGGCGGCGCGGCTCCGGGCTTCGGGGCGCTGCGAGTTTTTGCTAGGGCGTGCGGTGACCGCTCTCCATCATGCCAATGGCACGGTGCAGGCAATCGACCTGGGCAGACATCGCCTGGACGTAGACGCCTTGGTGATCGCCGCGGGTCATCGCAGCGCAGCGCTCGCATTACCCGGGCTGCGATTGCCGCTGTATCCCCTCAAGGGCTACAGCCTGACGGTACCGATCGAGGCGCGGCACCGGGCGCCGGAGCTGAGCATCACCGACTATGACCGCAAGGTGGTCTACGCTCGCATCGGTGAACAATTGAGGGTGGCGGCGATGGTCGACATTGTCGGTTTCGACCCGGCACCGGACCCCAGGCGCCTGGCCCTTATCCGGCGCCAGGCGATAGACACCTTGCCGCTGGCCGGGAATTACGAACGCGCCATCGAGTGGGCGGGCATGCGTCCGGCCACGCCCAGCGGCGTGCCACTGATTGGCGCCACCGGCTACCGCAACCTGTGGCTCAACCTGGGCCATGGCGCCTTGGGCTTTACCCTGGCGTGCGGCAGCGGCCGCTTGCTCAGTGAGCTGATCCGCCAACGTACACCTTCCATCGACATGCGAGGCCTCACGCCCCGCGCCGCCTGACCCACCCGCAACGGAGAATAACAATGCAAAAAATCACGTTGATCGGCTGTACCCTGAGCCTGCTGCTGAGTGCCCCGGCATTCGCCAATGAAGCGCCGCCGGCCGGCACCCTGGACAAGGTCGCCAGCAGCAAGAGCATCACCCTGGGCTATCGCGACGCCTCGGTGCCGTTTTCCTACGTCGCGGACAACAGCGGCAAGCCGATGGGCTATTCGGTGGAGCTGGCAAGCAAGATTGTCGCGCGCATCCAGCAGCAACTGGCGTTGCCGCAACTGAACGTGAAGTACAACCTCGTCACGTCCCAGACACGCATCCCGCTGGTGCAGAACGGCACCGTGGACCTGGAGTGCGGTTCCACCGGCGTGACCGCCGAGCGGCAGAAGCAAGTGGCGTTTTCCTACGGTTTCATTTACGTGAAGGGTCAGTTGCTGACCGCCAAGGACAGCGGCATCCACAGCTTCGCCGACCTGCGTGGCAAGAACGTGGTGACCACCGCCGGCACGACCAATGAGCGGTTCCTGAAAAGCTACAACCAGGACAACAAGGTCGATATGTTCGTGATCAGCGCCAAGGACCACGGCGAAGCCTTCCAGATGCTCGAGACCGGGCGGGCGGCGGCGTTCTACATGGACGACGCGCTGCTTTACGGTGAAAGGGCCAAGGCGCGCGATCCACACAAATGGGTCGTGGTCGGGGAAGAGCAGTCGCGGGAAATCTACAGCTGCATGGTGCGCAAGGACGATCCGCAATTCCTGGCGCTGGTCAACGCGACCCTGGCGGACCTGTACAAGTCAGGGGAAATCAACGCGATCTACGATCGCTGGTTCCAGAAGCCGATCCCGCCCAAGGGCTTGAACCTGGAATTCCCGATGACCAGCGAGTTAAAGGCGATCATTGCCAAGCCGACGAGTGAGCCGGTGCAGTGATCGCGCTGCACCGATGATTCCTGTGGGAGCGAGCTTGCTCGCGATAGCGGTGGGTCAGCCTGTGCAAGTGTCGATTGATTCACCGCAATCGCGAGCAAGCTCGCTCCCACAGTTGATCTTCAGTGGTCGCCGAGGCTCAGAAATCCCCCCACAACTGCTGCGCCACCGCCAACGCCACCACCGGCGCGGTTTCGGTACGCAGCACGCGGGGGCCGAGGCGGGCGGCGTGGTAGCCGGCGGTCTTGGCCTGCTCGACTTCGGCATCCGACAACCCGCCCTCGGGACCGATCAGGAACGCCAGGGTCGAAGGCTTGGCATGGCTGACCAGTGGATCGGCCACCGGGTGCAGCACCAGCTTCAATTCGGCCTCGGCCTGCTTCAACCAGTCGGCCAGCAACAGTGGCGGATGGATCACCGGCACGGTGGAGCGCCCACATTGCTCGCAGGCGCTGATCGCCACCTGGCGCCAATGCAGCAGGCGCTTGTCGGCGCGCTCGTCCTTGAGACGTACTTCGCAGCGCTCGGTGAAGATCGGCGTGATCTCGCTGACCCCCAGTTCAGTGGCCTTCTGGATCGCCCAGTCCATGCGTTCGCCCCGGGACAGACCCTGGCCGAGGTGGATGCGCAGGGGCGATTCAGGCTGTCCGGCAAACTGCTCGTCGAGTTGCACGCGCACGCGTTTCTTGCCGACCTCGGCCAAGGTGCCACGGAATTCCTGGCCGGAGCCGTCGAATACCTGCACCGCATCGCCCTCGGCCATACGCAGCACCCGACCGATGTAGTGGGCCTGGGCTTCGGGCAATTCGTGATCGCCGTGGCTCAGGGGGGTGTCGATGAAGAAGCGGGACAGTCTCATTTCGAATCTCTAAATAGTTAAACCTGTGGCGAGGGGATTTATCCCCTCGCCACAACAGTGTTCCAACCGTTCATCGCAGCGTCAGCCCGGATCGCGATAGCCCGGATGGAAGTCCTTCGGCACTGCCACGCTGACCTTGTCCCGGGTGGCGATGTCGATGCCTTCACTGGCCACTTCAGCCAGGAAATCAATCTGCTCCGGCGTGATGACATACGGCGGCAGGAAATACACCACGCTGCCCAGCGGCCGCAGCAACGCGCCGCGCTCCAGGGCATGCTGGAACACCGCCAGGCCACGGCGCTCCTGCCACGGATAAGCGGTTTTGCTGGCCTTGTCCTTGACCATCTCGATGGCCAGCACCATGCCGGTCTGGCGCACCTCCGCAACGTTCGGGTGATCGGCCAGGTGCGCGGTGGCGCTCGCCATGCGTTGGGCCAGCGCCTTGTTGGTTTCGATGACGTTGTCTTCTTCGAAAATATCCAACGTCGCCAGGGCAGCGGCGCAGGCCAGCGGGTTGCCGGTGTAGCTGTGGGAATGGAGGAAGGCGCGCAGGGTCGGGTAGTCATCGTAGAACGCGCTGTAGACGTCATCGGTGGTCATGCACGCCGCCAGCGGCAGGTAGCCGCCGGTCAAGGCCTTGGACAGGCAAAGGAAATCCGGTGTGATACCGGCCTGTTCACAGGCAAACATCGTCCCGGTGCGGCCGAAGCCGACGGCGATTTCGTCGTGGATCAGGTGCACGCCATAGCGATCGCAGGCCTCGCGCAGCAGCTTCAGGTACACCGGGTGATACATGCGCATGCCGCCGGCGCCCTGGATCAGCGGCTCGACAATCACGGCGGCGACGCTGTCGTGGTGTTCGGCGAGGGTCTGCTCCATGGCCTGGAACATGTTGCGTGAATGCTCTTCCCAGCCCATGCCCTCGGGGCGGTGATAACAGTCGGGGCTCGGCACTTTGATCGTGTCCAGCAGCAGCGCCTTGTAGGTCTCGGTGAACAACGGCACGTCGCCCACTGACATCGCGGCGATGGTTTCACCGTGGTAGCTGTTGCTCAGGGTGACGAAGCGTTTCTTGGCGGGCTGGTCGCGATTGATCCAGTAGTGAAAGCTCATCTTCATCGCCACTTCGATGCACGACGAGCCGTTATCGGCGTAGAAGCACCGGGTCAGGCCTTCGGGCGTCATCTTCACCAGGCGCTCGGACAGCTCGATCACCGGCTGGTGGCTGAAGCCGGCGAGGATCACATGCTCCAACTGATCGACCTGATCCTTGATGCGTTGGTTGATGCGCGGGTTGGCGTGGCCGAATACGTTGACCCACCACGAACTCACCGCGTCGAGGTAGCGCTTGCCTTCGAAGTCTTCCAGCCACACGCCTTCGCCGCGCTTGATAGGGATCAGCGGCAGCTGTTCGTGATCTTTCATCTGGGTGCAGGGGTGCCACAGTACCGCGAGATCGCGTTGCATCCACTGGTTATTCAGGCCCATGTACAGTCTCCTCGAGGCGGCTCGCGGCGGGCGCGGGCAAAACAATCGCGCAAGCCTATGCAATGGCGGCCCGGCGGACAACCCATTGTGTCGTTGTCGCTACTTTGAGCCAGGCGATAGACGTCGCTGGCGGCGTTTTGATGGCTGACGTATTCTTCGCCGTTCCTGAGCCGACTGGCTCGAAAGACCGAGAGCCGACTGGCTCGAAAAAATCGAAAATTCTTACGCTTTATTCCGGAGTTCGCTGAATGTCTGCTGGTTGGCTGCGCGCCTGTGCGCTGGTGATGATAGGGCTGTTCAGCGTTTCGGCGCTGGCCAAGGACAAGCAACCGACGGCCATCGTCATCGGCGGTGGGCTGGCCGGACTGACGGCGGCCTATGAGCTGCAGAACAAGGGCTGGGCCGTGACCCTGCTGGAAGCCAAGCCGAGCCTGGGCGGCCGTTCGGGCATGGCCACCAGTGAGTGGATCGGCAACGAAAAGACTCAGCCAGTGCTGAATAAATACGTTTCGACGTTCAAGCTGAGCACCACCCCGGCCCCGGAATTCGTGCGTACCCCGAGTTACCTGATCGACGGTACTTATTTCACCGCCGCCGACCTGGCGACCAAGCAGCCCGCCACCGCCGAAGCGCTCAAGCGCTACGAGACCACCCTGGATGAGTTGGCGCGCTCCATCGACGATCCGCTGAACCCGGCGGCCACCAGCACGTTGCATGCGCTCGACCAGATCACCGTGTCCAACTGGCTCGACCGCCTGCAACTGCCCGCCACCGCGCGGCAATTGGTCAACCAGGAAATTCGTACCCGCTATGACGAACCGTCGCGCCTCTCTCTGCTGTATTTCGCCCAGCAGAACCGCGTCTATCGCGGCGTGTCCGACCGTGACCTGCGCGCCTCGCGCCTGCTCGGTGGCAGCCCGGTGTTGGCCCAGGCATTCGTCAAGCAGCTGAAAACCATCAAGACCGGATCCCCGGTCTCGGCCATTTCCCAGGACAAGGACGGCGTCACCGTCAAGGTTGGCAGCGTCGGCTACCAGGCTGACTACGTCGTACTCGCGGTGCCGCTGCGGGCGTTGAACAAGATCCAATTGACCCCGGCCCTGGACGCCCAGCACCAAGGCGCGATCAAAGGCACCAACTACGGCTGGCGCGACCAGATCATGCTCAAGTTCAAGACCCCGGTCTGGGACAGCAAGGCGCGCATGTCGGGCGAGATCTATAGCAACACCGGCCTGGGCATGATGTGGATCGAGCCGGCCATGAAGGGCGGGGCCAACGTAGTCATCAACCTGTCCGGCGACAACGCCCGGGTGATGCAGGCCTTCGGCGACAAGCAGATGGTCGACCAGGTGCTGATCCGCCTGCACGCGTTTTATCCGCAGGCCCGTGGTGCGTTCACCGGTTATGAAATTCGTCGCTACAGCACCGACCCGTCCATGGGCGGCGCGTACCTGGCGTTTGGTCCGGGCCAGATCAGCAAATACTGGCGCCTGTGGGAAAAGCCCTTGCAGCGCGTAGCCTTTGCCGGTGAACACACCGACGCCATGTACCCAGGCACGCTGGAAGGCGCGCTGCGCAGCGGTCAACGTGCCGCCAGCCAGGTTGAAGACCTGGCTGCAGGCAAATCCTTCGAACCACCGAAGGTCGCCCCGGCCGCGGCGGCTGCCGCTGGCGCGGTGGCGGCGAAGAAGGGCAACTTCTTCAGCAACCTGTTCGGTGGCTCGGATGACGACAAGAAGCCGGAGCCGGTCAAGGCCCCCGAGCCGGTAGCCCCGCCTCCTGCGCCTGCACCTGCTCCAGCGCCGGCCCCGGTAGAACCACCCGCGCCGGCCCCGGCGAAAGTCGAGCCGGCCAAGAAAGCGGCGGCCAAGCCAGCAGCGAAAAAACCGGCCGCCAAGGCACCGGCAAAAAAAGCCCCGGCCAAGGCTCCGGCGAAAAAGGCCGAGCCGGTGAAGAAGCCGGTGGCCAAACCGGCGACGGCTACTGAGACCAAGGCTCAATAACGTTCAGGTGTAAAAAAACGCGGCCATGGGCCGCGTTTTTTTATGCAGGTTCATTCAAGAGAAACGATGGCCCCGTGGCGAGGGAGCAAGCTCCCTCGCCACGGGTTTACCGAAGCCCTCAAAATGAACAGCATTCGCGATGAGCCCCTTCCACCCTGCGGGATCCATGCACGCTTCCCCTCGCCACCACGCAACGCATCCGCTTTAATCTTTCCTTAACGCACCCCTCCCAGACTGATGATCGTATTTCTCGATATTTCAAAGCGAAAATTTCCGCTTTAAATCGATAGATAACTCGCTAGTCTTGGTCGAAGTTTTTACAGGATATGGGCAATGCAGCTACGCAACTCTTCTTCTCGCTATGGCTGGGTCAGCATCGTTTCGCATTGGGCCGTTGCCCTGGCGGTGTACGGGTTGTTTGCGCTGGGCCTGTGGATGGTCGGGCTGGATTACTACAGTTCCTGGCGCAAAGACGCGCCGGAGCTGCACAAGAGCATCGGCCTGGTGCTGTTGGCGGTGATGGTGCTGCGAGTGCTCTGGCGTTTTGTCAGCCCACCGCCACCGACCCTGGAAACCTATGGTCGTCTCACCCGCGTAGGCGCCAAGGTTGGCCATAGCGCACTGTATCTCGGGCTGTTTGCCGTGATGATCGCCGGCTACCTGATTTCCACCGCAGACGGTGTCGGGATCTCGGTGTTTGGTCTGTTTGAAGTGCCCGCGCTGGTGTCCGGACTGCCCGACCAGGCAGACGTCGCCGGCCAGATCCACCTGTACCTCGCATGGGCGCTGGTAATTTTTTCCGGCCTCCATGCGTTGGCAGCATTGAAACACCACTTTATCGACCGTGACGCGACCCTCAAGCGCATGCTGGGGCGCCAAGCCTGATGTTCAACCTCGACTCCAAAGGAATAGAAAGCATGTTGAAAAAGACGCTCGCCGCCCTGGCAATCGGTTCTGCCCTGCTGTCCGCCGGCCAGGCCATGGCTGCCGACTATGTGGTCGACAAGGAAGGCCAGCACGCCTTCGTTGATTTCAAGATCAGCCACCTGGGCTATAGCTACATCACCGGTACCTTCAAGGACATCGACGGCAAGTTCAGCTTCGACGCCGCCAAGCCTGAAGCCAGCAAGATCGAGTTCAACGTTCGTACCGCCAGTGTTTTCACTAACCACGCCGAGCGCGACAAACACATTGCCAGCAAAGACTTCCTGGAAGTGGCCAAATACGCTGACGCCAAATTCGTATCCACCGGCGTCAAGCCCACTGGTAAAAACGCCGACGGCAAGGACACTGCCGACGTGACGGGTGATCTGACCTTGCACGGCGTCACCAAGCCAATCGTGGTGAAAGCGACATTCCTGGGTGAGGGCAAGGATCCATGGGGCGGCTACCGCGCTGGCTTTGAGGGCACCACCACCATCAAGCGTTCCGACTTCGGAAAAATGATGGACCTGGGTCCGCAATCCGACGCCGTTGAGCTGTACATCTCGTTTGAGGGTGTCAAAGCGAAGTAACGTTCGCGTCTGACGAAAAAACGCCCCTGGTCTTGCGGCCAGGGGCGTTTTTTATTGCACCGGGTTCCGGGTGATACAAAGGACCCTGTGGGAGCGAGCTTGCTCGCGATAGCGGTGCATCAGCCAACCTTAATGTGACAGGACTGCCGCCATCGCGAGCAAGCTCGCTCCCACATTTGGAAGTGTGTCGGGCCAAAAAAAATGCCCCGGGTCGCGAGACCCGGGGCATTTTTCATGGCTTGGGAAAACTCAGCGATTGCGTGTCAGCAAGGCCGGTTTTTCGCCACGCGGACGGCTTGGCAGTTGATCCAGCTGTTCAGGCGTCGGGAAACGATCGGTTTTCGATTCCTTGTGGATGATTTTCGGCTGGTTGCCACGCGGGTTCTGCACCGCGGGCTCCTGGCGAGCCTGGTCGTCGCCACGGGCTGGGCGTCGTGGACGGGAGTCTTCACGACGGGCCTGGCCGTCACGTGGCGCACCGTTGCGCGGGCCGTTGCGCTTGGCCGGTGGGGTGCCGGTGGACGAACCATTGCTGTTGCGCGGTCCGTTCTGGCGCCCTTGGGGCTGGCCATTGCGCGGTGCGCCTGAACCTGCGCCTTGTGCCGGGGCGCCTGGGCGGCGACCGCGGCCTGCGGCCGGTTTCTGCTGGGGTACGTAGTCGACGCGGTTGCCGAAATTGTCGATATCGTCGTCCAGGAACTCGTCTGGGGCGCGATCAGATGCGGCGCGAGGTGCCGGGCGCTGCTGCTCACGGGCCGGGGAGCCCTCGCGGGGTTTCTGTTCGCGGGCCGGGCGTTCGCCGCGACCGTTGCTGGCCGGCTTTTCCTTGCCCTTGTCTTTTCCTTTGTCCTTGCGACCGCCACCGCTGCCATTCGGGCCATCGCCACGCGGGCCTCTTGGGTTACGCGGGTTGCGGACGTCCGGACGCTCGCGCACTTCAGGCTTCTCGGCCTCGATCGTGCTGGCATCGAAGCCCATCAGGTCGCCGTCGGGAATCTTCTGCTTGGTCATGCGCTCAATGCTCTTGAGCAGCTTTTCCTCGTCCGGCGCGACCAGGGAAATCGCTTCGCCCGAACGACCGGCCCGGCCAGTACGGCCGATACGGTGCACATAGTCTTCATCGACGTTGGGCAACTCGAAGTTGACGACGTGAGGCAACTGATCGATGTCCAGGCCGCGTGCGGCGATGTCGGTGGCCACCAGGATGCGCACTTCGCCGGCCTTGAAGTCGGCCAGGGCCTTGGTACGAGCGTTCTGGCTCTTGTTGCCATGGATCGCGACGGCGGGCAGGCCGTGTTTGTCGAGGTATTCGGCCAGGCGATTGGCGCCATGCTTGGTGCGGGTGAAAACCAGGACCTGTTCCCAGGCGCCGGTGGTGATCAGGTGTGCCAGCAGGGCACGCTTGTGGCTGGCGGGAAGGCGGAATACGCGCTGTTCGATTCGCTCGACCGTGGTGTTCGGCGGCGTGACTTCGATGCGTTCCGGGTTGTGCAACAGCTTACCGGCCAGGTCGGTGATGTCCTTGGAGAAGGTCGCCGAAAACAGCAGGTTCTGGCGCTTGGCTGGAAGGCGGGCCAGGACTTTCTTCACATCATGGACAAAACCCATGTCGAGCATGCGGTCGGCTTCGTCCAGCACGAGGATTTCCACGTGGGACAGATCGACGCTGCCCTGGCCGGCGAGGTCCAGCAGGCGGCCGGGGCAGGCCACCAGCACGTCGACGCCGCGCGCCATGGCCTGGACCTGCGGGTTCATGCCGACACCGCCAAAAATGCAGGCACTGACGAATTTCAGGTCACGAGCGTAGACCTTGAAGCTCTCGTGCACCTGGGCCGCCAGTTCGCGGGTAGGCGTCAGGACCAGTACGCGCGGTTGGCGCGGGCCATGACGCTGGGATTTGTCCGGGTGACCGTTCGGGAACAGCCGTTCCAGGATCGGAAGGGCGAAACCGCCGGTCTTGCCCGTACCTGTCTGTGCGGCGACCATCAGGTCGCGACCTTGCAACACGGCGGGGATGGCCCGCTGTTGCACCGGGGTAGGCTGGGTGTAGCCGGCGGCTTCGATGGCGCCGACTAAAGCCTCGGAGAGACCGAGGGAAGCAAAGGACATGAGTAATCCTGTTTTTAGTGAGGGCCTGGCCCAATGGGATAGTCTTGCCTGGCGCGAATGATGGTCGATCGAAGACCTCATCCCGTCCGGTCCTGCCGGGTCTGGAAGGCGGGTCCGGACAGGGCTCGCGCGGGCTGGAAGCTGCGCTGTAGCGGTGTCGGGATGCCTTTTGCAAGACCGGGCGTCCGGGCGTGAGCCTGGCGGGAAGGCCGGAGTATAACAGAGCAATCGCCGTGCGCCGCTTTCCTGCTGCTCAACGGCGTATTTCAGCGTGGCACGGTGTCGCGCGGCGCAACGTTGGCACTGGAGCCTGCGCCATATCGGGCACTCAGTTCGGCGTAGGCCGGCTCATGCTTGAAACGCTTGAGTTCTGCGCCGAAGCGTTGCACGAGCAAATCCATGCCGGCCTTGCGCCGTACCGCCAGGTATTGGCTTTGTCGGCTGACGACCAAAGGGTTCTCCGTGATCTGGTCGCCTAGTTGCAGCGCCTTGAGCACATGCCGGCCCACCCGGCGGTCGGTAATGAGCAGGTCGATCCGACCCAATTGCAATTTGCCGAAGTTGGCTTCATGAGTCGGCGCAGTCTCCCGTTTGAATCGGGACGATTCCCTGAAAGCCTGGCTATACAGATAACCTGGCGAGGTCCCCACGGTCAGTCCATCGAGTTCATCGAGCGTACGAAATGGATGAGGCCGGGCGTTGGCATAGAACATCACAAACTCGACGTCCGACAGCGGTTCGCTGGGGTAAAGCAGCAGGGCGTCGCGCTCGTCGCTGTGGAAGATGTCCAGCGCACCGTCCGCCAACCCCTGTTCCAGCATCGCCAGGCAGCGCTTCCAGGGCAGCAACTGCCATTCGACGTCGATGCCCAGGCGCTTGAAGACGATGGCTGTTGTTTCATAGTCCAAGCCGAGGATCTTGCCGTTTTCCTCGTAGACATAGGGTGCCCAGGGTTCGGTGACAATGCGCAATTTCTCGGCCTGGGCAGCGAAGCTCAGGCACAAGAGAAGAAGTGTCGTTAAACGGGCGATTACAGGCATGACCGGAGGTTACGACGAGAGCCTGTCAAATAGCTAGAGCGCTCTGGCACGCGGGCTGTGGCTTTGCTTGGACGGGATCAAAAAAGGCCCTGGTTGTGCCAGGGCCTTTGCGTACACATCAAGTTGGCTTTAACGCGGCAGCTTGAGATTGTTCCACACCGCGAGGCTAGGCTCTGCCTGGTTCAGGGTATAGAAGTGCAGCCCCGGTGCGCCGCCCTGTAGCAAGCGTTCACACATCTGCGTGATGACCTCTTCACCGAAGCGCTGGATGCTGGCGGTGTCGTCGCCGTAGGCTTCCAGTTGCTTGCGGATCCATCGGGGGATCTCCGCGCCGCAGGCGTCAGAGAAGCGTGCGAGCTTGCTGTAGTTGGTGATCGGCATGATTCCCGGCACTACCGGAATCTCGACACCCATCTGGCGAACGCGCTCGACGAAATAGAAATAGCTGTCGGCGTTGAAGAAGTACTGGGTGATTGCGCTGCTGGCGCCAGCGTTGGCCTTGCGCACGAAGTTGCGCAAATCGTCTTCGAAATTGCGCGCCTGGGGGTGCATCTCCGGATAGGCGGCGATTTCAATGTGGAAGTGCTCGCCGGTTTCTTCGCGAATGAACTCAACCAGTTCATTGGCGTGGCGCAGCTCGCCGCTGGCCATGCCCATGCCCGAGGGCAGGTCGCCGCGCAGGGCTACGATGCGCTTGATCCCTGCGGCCTTGTATTGGGTCAGCAGGCTGCGCAGGTCGTCCTTGCTGTCACCCACGCAGGACAAGTGCGGTGCGGCAGGGACTTTGACTTCGCTTTCGAGCTGCAGCACGGTATTCAGCGTACGGTCACGGGTCGAACCGCTTGGCTGCCGTAGGTGCAGGAGAAAAAATCAGGGTTGTAGCTTGCCAACTGGCGAGCAGTGGCGATCAGCTTTTCATGCCCAGCATCGGTCTTCGTCGGGAAGAACTCGAAGCTGTAGCGACGGTCTTGGGACATGGTCATATCCTTGGAAACTCGTGGGCTTGGAGACCTTGCGCAGCACAATGTGGGAGCGGGCTTGCCCGCGAAGGCGGAGTGTCAGGCGCATCAATGTTGAATGATGAACCTATTTCGCGAGCAAGCCCGCTCCCACAAGGAGAGCAGGCAATAGCACCGATCAGTAGCGATAAGCGTGCGGCTTGAACGGGCCTTCGACGGTGACGCCGATATAGTCAGCCTGTTGCTTGGTCAGCTTGGTGACCACGCCGCCGAAACCGCGGACCATTTCCAGGGCCACTTCTTCGTCGAGTTTCTTCGGCAGTACTTCCACGGTCAGGCGCTCGGCCTTCTGGGCTGGCGACAGGTCGGCGTATTTCTGGCCGAACAGGAAGATCTGGGCCAGGACCTGGTTGGCGAACGAACCGTCCATGATGCGGCTTGGGTGACCGGTGGCGTTGCCCAGGTTAACCAGGCGGCCTTCGGCCAGCAGGATCAGGTAGTCATCGTTCTGTGGGTCGAAGCTGCCAGCGCCGGTGCGGTGAACCTTGTGGACCTGTGGCTTCACTTCTTCCCATGCCCAGTTCTTGCGCATGAAAGCGGTGTCGATTTCATTGTCGAAGTGACCAATGTTGCAGACCACGGCGCGCTTTTTCAGGGCCTTGAGCATGTTGGCGTCGCAGACATTGACGTTGCCGGTGGTGGTCACGATCAGGTCGATCTTGCCCAGCAGGGCCTTGTCGATGCTGGCCTCGGTGCCGTCGTTGATCCCGTCGATGAACGGCGAAACCAGCTCGAAACCGTCCATGCAGGCTTGCATGGCGCAGATCGGGTCGACTTCGGACACCTTGACGATCATGCCTTCCTGGCGCAGGGACTGGGCCGAACCCTTGCCCACGTCACCGTAGCCGATCACCAGCGCTTGCTTACCCGACAACAGGTGGTCGGTGCCGCGCTTGATGGCGTCGTTGAGGCTGTGACGGCAGCCGTATTTGTTGTCGTTCTTGCTCTTGGTCACCGAGTCGTTGACGTTGATGGCCGGGATCTTCAGCTCGCCCTTGGCCAGCATGTCCAGCAGACGGTGTACGCCGGTGGTGGTTTCTTCGGTCACGCCGTGGACCTTGTCCAGTACGGCCGGGTATTTCTTGTGCAGCAGCTCGGTCAGGTCGCCGCCGTCGTCGAGGATCATGTTGGTGTCCCATGGCTGGCCATCCTTGAGGATGGTCTGCTCCAGGCACCACTCGTACTCTTGCTCGGTCTCGCCTTTCCAGGCGAACACCGGGATGCCGGCGGCGGCGATGGCGGCAGCGGCCTGGTCCTGGGTCGAGAAGATGTTGCAGGAAGACCAGCGCACTTCGGCACCCAGGGCAACCAGGGTTTCGATCAGCACGGCGGTCTGGATGGTCATGTGGATGCAGCCGAGGATTTTTGCGCCTTTCAATGGCTGTTCGCCAGAGTATTTGCGACGCAGGCCCATCAGGGCTGGCATTTCGGATTCGGCGATGATGATTTCGCGACGGCCCCAGGCAGCCAGGGACATGTCGGCGACTTTGTAGTCGGTAAAAGCGGCAGGCGTGATAACAGCGCTCATGAAGAGCCTCCATTCGTAATGTATGCGAATGGGCGCCGTTGTGCGTTTAGTGCCTGTACGAGGAGCCCCGTACGGGCAACGCCCCATCCGAGCCTGACAGGTCGAGCCTGCTGCAGCGCCCCTCGGACAGGTGGCGGGAGCGGCCCAAAGCGTGGGCCGATGAAACGGGGGCGATTATAACGGCCTAATCGGATCTTCCAAAGGGTTTCTGTCGGCAAATCGAAATTGCCGATGATCGTTATAGGGGCGGCGACGTAGAGCCCGCGCGCCTCGTCTGCCATGATGCGGGCATTCATCGGCCAGACGTCCAGGAGTGATCATGAATTTCCATACCCGCAAATGGGTCAAGCCCGAAGACCTCAACCCCAATGGCACGCTGTTCGGTGGCAGCTTGTTGCGCTGGATCGACGAAGAGGCGGCCATCTATGCCATCGTCCAGCTGGGTAACCAGCGCGTGGTCACCAAGTACATTTCCGAAATCAATTTTGTCAGTGCTTCGCGCCAGGGCGACATCATCGAACTGGGCATCACCGCCACCGAGTTCGGTCGCACCTCCATCACCCTGACGTGCGAAGTGCGCAACAAGATCACCCGCAAGAGCATCCTGACGGTGGAGAAAATGGTCTTCGTCAATCTCGGCGAAGACGGCCTGCCGGCCCCTCACGGCAGGACCGAGATCAAGTACGTCAAGGATCAGTTCAAGGACGATACCGTCGAGTGACGTCGGCGGCGCGCCCCTCCTCGCGAGCAGGTTCGCCCGCATTGAACGCCAACGGAGACTCTGTGGGGGCGAGCCTGCTCGCGAAGGCGGTTCTGCAGGCGCCTGTGATTTGCCGGCATCACTGAACAGCTCCGGATGCCGTGTGTCGTAGGTACATCACGCCACCGGTTCAGGAGCTGTATGGACACTCACGAAGACGGCAAGACCCCTGACCTCTCGGCAGAGGAACAGCACGAGGTCGACCGCAACCAGCCGCCGAGGGCGGCGGTTCTGCACGAGATCATTCGCACCCAGGGCAACCAGGAGCTGGAGCGCAGCGTCGCGGCACTGTGGTGGTCGGCCCTGGCGGCGGGATTGACCATGGGATTGTCGCTGATGGCGATGGGACTGCTCAACTCCAGGCTGCCCGACCACGACGGCTTCAAGGTGATCGCCAGTTTCGGCTACTGCGCGGGCTTCCTGGCGGTGATCCTGGCGCGTCAGCAATTGTTTACCGAAAACACCCTGACCGCTGTGCTGCCCATCATGAGCAAGCCAACCTTGGGCAATTTCGGTCGATTGTTCCGGTTATGGGGCGTGGTGCTGGTGGGCAACCTGTGCGGTACGTTGCTGGTGGCCTACGTGATGCTGCACCTGCCGATTTTCGATCAGCGCACCGACTTGGCGTTCCTGGATATCGGGCGCAAGGTCATGGAGAACGACAGCGGCCAGATGTTCGCCAAGGGCATCATTTCCGGTTGGATGATTGCCACCATGGTGTGGATGATTCCGTCCATGGAAAGCGCCAAGATGTTGATCATCGTGTTGATCACCTACTTGATGGCGCTCGGGGATTTCACCCACATCGTGGTCGGTTCAGCCGAGGTGTCGTATCTGGTATTCGCTGGCCAGTTGTCCTGGGAAGATTTCTGGATGGTGTTCGCCGCGCCCACCCTGGCGGGGAACATCATCGGTGGCAGTTTCATCTTCGCGCTGATCAGCCATGCGCAGGTGCGCAGCGAGACCAATACGCCCCTCAGTCGGCAAAGCCTGCCACGGCGCCCTGACGACGCTGGCGATAAATAAAGTAGAGCGCTGCCAGTACGGTGAGCCCGCCCACCAGCGCGCCGGTCCACGGCAGATCGGCAAGGTTGGCACCGCTGGCGACGACCAGCCCGCCGATCCAGGCGCCGACGGCATTGCCGAGGTTGAAGGCGCTCTGGTTCAGGGTCGAGCCAAGATTCGGTGCCTCATGGGCCTGGTCAATGATCAGCAGTTGCAGGATCGGGCACAGGGCGAAGGCAAAGATGCCCCACAGCACCAGAGTAATCGCCGCCGGAATCACCGATTGACTGGTCTGGCTGAACGCGGCAAGCACCAGCACCACGGCCAGCGCCATGCCCACCAGGGACGGTAGCAGGCGCCGGTCAGCCAAGCGTCCGCCGAGGAAACTGCCCGCCGTCAGGCCAACGCCGAACAACAGCAGCATGACGGTGACGCCGTGGGGACTGACCCCGGTGATGTCCTGCAGGATCGGCGCGATGTAGGTGAACACGCTGAACAGACTGGTGGAGGCCAGCACGCTCATGCCCAGCGCCAGCAGCACATTGACCTTGCCGAGTACCTTGAATTCGCTGGCAAGGTTGGCCTTGTCCATGGGGATTTCCCTGGGCAGCCAGACCCATTGGGCAACGGCGGCAATGATGCCAATCACCGAAACCGCCCAGAACGTCGCCCGCCAACCCGCGTATTGGCCCAGCGCCGTGCCCAAGGGAACACCCAGGACGTTCGCCAAGGTCAGGCCGGTAAACATCATCGCGATGGCCTGGGCCCGTTTGTTCGGCGCCACCAACCCGGCCGCCACCACCGAGCCGATACCAAAAAAAGCGCCGTGGCACAGAGCGGTAATCACCCGGGCGGCCATCAGCGTGGTGTAGTTCGGGGCCAGGGCACACAGCACATTGCCGAGGATGAACATCAGTGTCATGCCCAGCAACGTGGCCTTGCGCGGCATGTTCGCGGTGCCGATCGCCAGGATCGGTGCGCCAAATACCACCCCCAGGGCATAACCGGTGATCAGCAACCCGGCCTGGGGAATGCTCACGGCCAGGTCACGGGCGACATCGGGCAGCAGCCCCATGATGACGAATTCAGTCGTGCCGATGCCGAAAGCGGCGACGGCCAAAGCAAGCAAAGCAAGTGGCATGCGCAAGGTCTCTGTCTGTAGTCTTGACGCTCGGATCAGGCATACGCATGCCGGCGCCTTGGTTCGATCGAACGGGCGGCAGGCAGAATTATTGGTATTGATCTATGCGCAACTGAAGTGCGGCGTGGTTGCGTGCAGTATAAACAGCTGTTGAAGGATCGCGAGTCAATTCTACGGGCGGAATCAAGGAGCGTGCCGTGCTGGCAACGGTGTTGGTATTGGTCGCGGCGCTGTTGCATGCGGCATGGAATACGCTGATCAAGTTCAGTGGCGAGCGGTTGTTGGTGGTGGCGTGCATGGACACTGTCGCGTTGCTGTTCGGGGCATTGGCGGTGGGCTTCGTGGAATGGCCGCCGCTGGAAATCTGGCCATGGATCCTGGCGTCGGCTGCATTCGAGCTGTTGTATCGCTATTTGCTGATCCAGGCTTATCGGGTCGGTGACCTGGGGCTGGTCTATCCCTTGATGCGCGGCCTCTCTCCGCTCGTGGTGCTGGCCCTGACGCTGATGTTTGCCGGTGAAGTCCTGACGACGCAACAGATCATCGGCATCCTGCTGATACCGTTCGGCATGCTGTGCCTGTTGTGGCAGGGCGGTGGTGGCGAGCGGTTGCCCTGGTCGATGCTGCCGGTGGTCGCGCTGATCGGCCTGTGCATCGGCGGCTACACCTTCATCGATGGCCAGGCCCTGCGCCGCTGGCCTCATCCGCTGGATTACCTGGTCTGGATCACGCTGCTCAGTGCCTGGCCGTTTCCTCTGTTGGCGCTGGTCGGCAAACGACCGGCGTTCATGCTGTTCTGGCGTGAACAATGGCGCTTGGGGCTGGCGGTCGGGTTCTGCGTATTGTTCAGCTACGCTCTGGTGCTATGGGCGATGCAATTGGGCTCGATCGCCGAAGCCGCGGCGCTGCGGGAGATCAGCGTGATCCTGGTGGTGCTCTTCGGCATGCGCTACCTGAAAGAACCTTTCGGCCGGCCGCGACTCTTAGCCTGCGGGCTGGTGCTGGTTGGCATGCTGGTCATGAAATTCTAAGCAATGGCCGACTCTCGATTTTCCATAAATTCAAAGAAGGAACTGCGTCATGACGGTTGCGCTGTGGTGTGTGTTGATTGCCTTTCTGCTGCCTTACCTGTGTGTGGCGATCGCCAAGGCGGGCGGGCGGTTCAGGCTACGGGATAACTACGATCCGCGGGATTTCCTGGACTCGCTCGAGGGCGCTCCCCGGCGTGCATACGCCGCGCAACTGAACAGCTTCGAGATCACACCTTTTTTCGCAGCGGCGGTGATCGTCGCGCATCTGGCCGGCAATGCCGAGTTGGTGACTATCAACGTGCTGGCCGTGCTGTTCATCACCAGCCGCCTGCTCTACATCATTTGCTACCTGGCCGACTGGGCGGTCCTGCGTTCGCTGGTGTGGTTCGTGGGGGTGGGGTTGGTGCTGAGTTTCTTCTTTGTTTCGGTCTGAGCCTGGTATTTGAATGAACGCGCCGGTGCTGGCCTCTCCGCGAGCAGGTTAGCTCCCACATTGGATCGAGTGTATGCACAAAAATCTGTATTCATCGAAACCCATTGTGGGAGCGAGCCTGCTCGCGAAATGGCCCGCACAGTCAACACATTCCTAGGGGGCTGCGGTCACCGCATTCGCCACCTGCGGCACCTGGGGCAACGCCATGCCCTTGGGCCAGAGCATCCAGATCTGGCCTTGTTGCTTCATGTCCCCCGCCAGTTGCCCGGCCGTTTCGCCCGTGCCCCAGAACAAGTCGGCCCGCACTTCACCGGCAATGGCCCCGCCCGTATCCTGGGCGGCGACGGGGCGGTTCAAGGCGCTGCCGTCGGGGCGTGTGGTGGACAGCCACAACAGGCTGCCCAACGGAATGACCTTGCGATCTACCGCTACGCTGTAGCCGGCGGTGAGCGGGACGTTCAACGAGCCTCGCGGGCCTTCGTTGCTGTCGGGGTTGCGGTTGAAGAACACATAGCTGGGGTTGCTGCCCAGCAATTCAGGAATGCGGTGGGGGTTGGCCTTGGCCCAGGCGCTGATGGTGCCCATGGTCACGTCTTCCTTTTTCAGCTCTCCCTGCTCAACCAACCAGCGGCCAATGGGTCGATACGGGTGGCCGTTCTGGTCGGCATAGCCGATGCGCACCTGGCGGCCGTCATCAAGCCGAATGCGTCCCGAACCCTGGATCTGCAGGAATTGCAGGTTCATCGGGTCCGTCAGCCAGGCGATAACCGGCGCCTTCACGCCCTTGGTTTCGATGGCGGCGGCATCGTCGTAAGGCTTGAGCACCCGGCCTTCGAGGCGCCCGCGCAGGCGTTTGCCCTTCAGCTCAGGATAAATGCTGTCCAGGGACACGATAATCATGTCGTCCGGTACGCCATAGACCGGAATATTCGCCTTCGCGGTCTGGGTGAGACTGCCAGGGTAGACCGGTTCGTAGTAGCCGGTAATCAGGCCATTGGGGCTGTTATCGCCCGAGCGCAGGCCAAAGACGTCCAGGTTCTGCTTCAAGAAATTGCGCACGGCCTTTGCGGTCTGCGGCACATTGGCGGCAGCCGCGCAGGTTGGGCCCCAGGTTGCGTCCGCCTTGAGTCGGGTGCAAGCGCTGCGCCAGGCACCGAAGCCGGCCAGCAGGTCCTCATCGGATACCGCTGGCAGCGCTTCCCAAGTGGCACTGGCATACGTCGCGACGGCGTGCGTCTGGGGCTCTTCGACCTTTTCGCCGCGATTGCAGCCAGCCAGTAATGCCATCAGCGGTAGGGTCAATGCCAGGCCTTTGTGCCAGGGCTTGATGCGGCTGTTCATGAAATTTCCTTTGCGGTCATCCAGCGTTTTCAGGCGCTCGACAACCCCTATTGTTGATAGGGCCATTGGCCTTTGCCAATGACCCGAGGATACTGACGGCCGTTTCCTGTCCCGAGGCCGAAATGTTCGTAAAACGATTGTCCATGACCGTACTGGCCTGCCTGCTGCTGTCCGCTTGTGGCGGTGTCGATCCCAACTCTCCCCTGGGCCAGCGCAAGGCGATCTTCAAACAGATGCTCAAGACCAACGAAGAGTTGGGCGGCATGCTGCGCGGCCGCGTCCCGTTCGATGGCGCGCGTTTTGCCGAGGGTGCGGTAAAGCTGGATCAACTGTCCCATGAGCCTTGGAAGCATTTTCCGCCAGTACGTGAGCAAGACCATACCAGCGCCACGGATGAGGTCTGGAAAAAACAGGCGCGCTTCCAGGAGCTTGCCCGCAGCCTGGAAGCCGCCACTGGTGAATTGGTGATTGTCAGCAAGGTCCAGCCCTACCGAGCCAGCAACCTGGGGCCAGCGGTGCAGAAGGTCGAAGATGCGTGCAGTGCCTGCCATAAAGAGTTTCGGGATCATTGATTGTGAAGCAGTTGCAAGCGTCAAGCTGAAAGCTGCAAGTGTGGCGCTTTGAACTTGCAGCTTGCCGCTGGAAACTTGCAGCTAGAACCTACTTATCCAACTCATCCACCGCTTCCTGCAATTCCTTGCGGGACGCTGCCAATTTGTCCTTGCGTTTGTTGATCCTTTCCGCGTCGCCTTTTTTCATGGCCTTGTCCAGATCGGCCTGGCGACGACTGACTTCATGCTTGGCTTCGAGCACTTTGTTCTCCCGCTCCTTGCGCAGGGAGGCATCCGTACAATGGGTCGTGACTTCGTCCAGCGCCGTTTCGAGGCCCGCCTGCTGGTCCTGGTTGCCCCGAGACTTGGCCAGTTCGATCTGATTGATGATGCCTTGGCGTTTGGCTGCGCAACCGGTGAGCTCCGGGGTTTGCTCGTCCGCCAATGAAAAGGTGGCCATGGCGCTGCATAGCACCAGCAGGGCAACAGGAGGCAGGAAATTCATAACAACTCCATAAAAACTCGCGGGCGGTCGGTACAGGTGCGCAGTTGGAACGCGTAGTCGCCCCTTGGGTTCAACCGTGGGGGGCGGATTAAAAACCATCGACCCCGGCGGTGCGTAATATCTCACTCAAGGCCAGCACCTGCGGGTCGCGAAAAAAAGCGCTCAGTTGCGCGGCGCGTCCCGGCCCGATGCCGGCTTCGACTTGCCATTGTTCAGTGCTGCGTTCGGCCAGCGCTTGCCACGGTCCGTCCAGCCGCGCATTTGCAGTGGGCGGCAAGCCAAGGGCCTTGAGCCATTGACGAAAGGGCCGCTGCCGGGCGCTGTCGAGGCTGGCAAGCAGATGGGCACTTTTGCGTTCGCCGAAGCCGGCAATGGTAGCAAGCTCGGCGGCATCGAGGGTCAACCAATCCAGCAATCCGTCGAGTTGACCGGCGGCCAGTAGCTTTTTCCACGTGCCGGGGCCGACGTGGGGCAGGGCGAGGCCATTCTTGCCGCTGAGCCAGTCCAGGCGCGCGAGGAATTGGCTTTCGCAGCCGGGCGTCGGTTGCCAGCAACTCAGGAAATGATGGTCGGCTGCCGCAGGTGGGTTGACTTCCTGGCGTTCGAGGCTGCGAAGCACGACCTCATCAAGACGCGGAATGGTCAGGCCGGCCAGGCTGATGGCGACCCGATCGCCGGGGCGAATGTCCATCTCTTCCCAGCGCTGGAGGGAGCTGACGCTCACCCGGCGAATCCATCGGTCGTCGAGTCGTATGCGTTCAAGTTCCAGTACGGGCGTGATGCGTCCCGTGCGACCGATCTTGAAGTTGACCTTGCGGACTTCAGCCATGGCTTGGGCGTACGGGTATTTCCAGGCGACGCTCCAGAACGGCGTCCGGGCCTGCCAGCGGTCGGCGGGAGGGCGGCGACTCTGGCGTAGAACGATCCCGTCGCTGGCGAATGGCAGCGGGGTGCGATACCAGTGGTTACGCCACCGTTCGGCATCGGCCAGGTCCCGGACAGGTTGGCTGTAGTCAAGGGTATCAGCGAAGCCCAGCTCACCCAGCGCGGCCATCCGCTCGCTCAGGGTGTCGGGCCCTTCAGGCCATTCCCAGACAAACAGGCCTATATAGATCCCGTCGTGTATCGTCAGGTTGGTGCGTGCCATCAGGCCCGCCATGGTTGCGCGGGCATTCACGCTGCCGCTGTCGGCTTGGACATGAGTCTCCAGGCGCCAGTACAACTCACCCTGGACGACCAGGTCCAGGGGCTGGCGCAGTCGTTGGGGGATGGCGCGGATCTTTCGCGCATTAACGGTCCAGTCCTGGCCCAGAACGCCATCGCCGCGACTGATCGCCTGATACAGCTGGCCCTTTCGATACACCAGCGTCACCGCCACGCCATCGACTTTCGGTTGGGCCCAGACGTCTTCGCGACCGTGCAGCCAAGCACCGACGGCTTCGGCATCCTTGAGTTTCTCCAGGCCGGTATGGACGACCGGGTGTCGCACCGTCCCGCCCGCTGAGCGCAGGGGATTATCGATTGCCGGAAGACTGAAGCAACTGCGCCACTGGCTCAACTGCGTGCGGGACTGATCGTAGAGTTCGTCGGCCACCTGGGATTGGCCGAGGCGGTGATAGCTGTCGTCCCACGTGTCGATTTGCTGTTGCAGCGCGGCGACCTCGGCGTGGGCACGCTCCGTGGGCCAGGTGGGACAAGGCGTGGCCATTGCGGGTACGGCGATGAATAAAAGACCGGCGATTGCATAAAAAAACGGTGGCATTGAAGCATCCTTGCTTGGTTGAGTTCCTGAAGGCTAGCCACTGTGCGTAAAGTTGCGAGACCCAGAGCGTTACCGCGTTTTGCGAAGCCTGGGGGCAAAGTGCCGAAGGTACAATTCTGGCCGATCTGGCTGTGCAACTGTCCCTTGAACCCATCGATGAGTGGTGCAGAATGGACGCTTGATCCGCTCTGCCAGGAGTGCAACCGATGGACCTGACGACCCTCGCTGTCTTCATCCCGGCCTGCTTCGCGCTGAACATGGCGCCGGGCCCGAACAACCTGCTGTCGATCAGCAATGCCTCGCGTTATGGTTTTGTCCAGGCGTGCAGCGGCGGCATCGGTCGTTTGGTGGCGTTTGCCATCATGATTGCCCTGGCGGCGGTGGGGCTGACGGCGGTGCTGCACACCTCGGAGCTATTGTTCCTCGGCATCAAGCTTGTGGGCGCCGGTTATCTTTTCTACCTCGCCGTGCAGTTGTGGCGCGCGCAGCCTGAAGCCAGCGGCGAGGCGACGACCGTTTCCATGAGCATGGCCAGCCTGGCGCGGCAGGAGTTCCTGGTGGCAATCGGCAATCCCAAGGCGATTCTGTTGTTCACCGCTTTCCTGCCGCAGTTCGTTGACCGTACTGGCACTGTCGCTCAGCAGTTCGCCGTATTGGGCGGGCTGTTCCTGGCGTTGGAATGCGTGGCGATCGGCTTGTATTGCTACATGGGCATTTATGCGCGGCGATTGTTTGCCCGGCCGAGCGGCAAGCGCTTGTTCAATCGGATGTGTGCGGGGCTGTTGGCGAGCGCTGCGTCGTTCCTGCTGGTGGCGCGCCGCGCCTGAAGCGGGTATGACCCTCCTCAAAAGCAAAAAAAAGCCCCTGGCGACTCTCGGTCGCCAGGGGCTTTTCATTGCAGCGAGGTATTACAGGCCAGCAGCGGCGCGCAGGGCGTCGGCGCGGTCGGTTTTTTCCCAGGTGAAGGTGGTGAAGGTGTCGTCGCCCACGGTCTTGGTCTGCGGCGTGCGACCGAAGTGGCCGTAGGCTGCGGTGTCCTGGTACATCGGGTGCAGCAGGTCGAGCATGGTGGTGATCGCGTATGGACGCAGGTCGAACACTTCACGCACCAGTTGGATGATCTTGTCGTCGCCAATCTTGCCGGTGCCGAAGGTATTCAGCGAGATGGACGTAGGCTGGGCGACGCCGATGGCGTAGGAAACCTGGATCTCGCAGCGCTCGGCCAGGCCGGCGGCAACGATGTTCTTGGCGACATACCGACCGGCGTACGCCGCCGAGCGGTCAACCTTGGACGGATCCTTGCCGGAGAACGCGCCGCCGCCGTGACGGGCCATGCCGCCGTAGCTGTCGACGATGATCTTGCGACCGGTCAGGCCGCAGTCGCCCACTGGGCCGCCGATGATGAACTGGCCAGTCGGGTTGATGTGGAACTGGGTGTCCTTGGACAGCAGTTCGGCAGGCAGCACGTGCTTGACGATCAGCTCCATCACGCCTTCGCGCAAATCTTTGTAGGACACTTCCGGGTTGTGTTGGGTCGACAGCACGACCGCGTCGATGCCGACGACCTTGCCGCCTTCGTAACGGCAAGTCACTTGCGACTTGGCGTCCGGGCGCAGCCAAGGCAGCAGGCCGGATTTGCGGGCTTCTGCCTGACGCTGGACCAACTGGTGCGAGAAGGTGATCGGTGCCGGCATCAATACGTCGGTTTCGTTGCTGGCGTAGCCGAACATCAGGCCTTGGTCGCCAGCGCCCTGATCTTCCGGCTTGGCACGGTCAACGCCCTGGTTGATGTCCGGGGACTGCTTGCCGATGATGTTCATCACGCCGCAGGTCGCGCCGTCGAAGCCGACGTCGGAGCTGTTGTAGCCGATCCCGAGGATCACGTCGCGAACGATCTGTTCCAGGTCGACCCAGGCCGAGGTGGTGACTTCGCCGGCGATGATCGCCACGCCCGTTTTCACCAGAGTCTCGCACGCCACGCGGGCGAACTTGTCTTCAGCAATGATGGCGTCCAGCACCGCATCAGAAATCTGGTCGGCGATTTTGTCCGGATGCCCTTCAGACACGGACTCGGAGGTGAAAAGGGAGTATTCGCTCATCTCGATGTTTTCCTACAAGTTACCGATGGTGAGTGTCGCCAGCCGGCCGCTGAAAATGGCGGACCTGAATCTGGAAACCATTACGTAAGCCTACATAGAGGCTTTCCCCGGGCACGAGGCCCGCAGCGGTGGCCCAACGGGCCAGATCGTCCTGTTCAAACCCCAGCCAGAGATCTCCGCAGGCCTCCTTGGCCCAACTCTGGTTGTGGCTGCATAACTCTGTCACCAACAGGCTACCGCCCGGTTGCAGCAGGTTGGCCATGTGCTTGAGCGCGTCGGCCGGTGCGGCAAAATGGTGAAGCACCATGTTCAATACCACGCAATCGGCCCGCAGGCTGACGCCGTTCAGGGCATCGGCCAGTTGCAGGCTGACATTAGCCAGGGATTCGCGTTCGCACACCTGGCGGGCCAGTTCTAGCATCGCCGGGCTGTTGTCCAGCGCGGTGACCTGATTGAAGCGTCGCGCCAGTTCCGGCAGGAAAGCGCCGTCGCCGGGACCGACTTCTATCGCCGTGGCAGCCTGTCCGAAACTCAGTTTATCGAGCAGCGCCACCACACTGTCACGGTATTGCGGCAGCCCGGCGATCAAATCCTGCTGGGCGCGAAATTTCTCCGCCACCCGTGCGAAAAAATCCTGGCTGGCGGCGGCGCGTTGCCCGTGGACCTGGGCAATGCGCTCCCGCACATCCATCGGCAGGTCCAGCTCGTCCACTTCTTCGAGCAACGCGGCGTGCAGCTTGCCACCTAGCAGCTCGGTGTGGGGCAGGGCGCGCCGATAGAAAATCGCATTGCCTTCGCGACGTGTCGCCACCAGGTCGGCCTGGGCCAGGACCTTGAGGTGATGACTCATGCCGGATTGGCCGATGCCGAAGATCTGCGCCAGTTCCAGTACGCCGAACGAGTCGTTGGCCAAGGCGCGCAATACATTCAGCCGCAACGGATCGCCGCCGGCCTTGCAAAGGGCCGCCAGCTCATCGCTGTCATCATGGCGAATGGAAGGCACGCGTAAATTCATAGGTCGGCAGTCTAGTGACGGGTCTGGCGCATCGCAAGGTCAATATCAAAAAGTTTTGATATTGCTCGATAAATGGCACTTCCAAGTGCGTGCTTGACTCTACCCCCCATCAGCGGAAAGGTTTCACCTGGCCAATGCGACTTTATCCACCGCAAATATCGCCTTTGGACGAGTATCTGATTGCCCCGGGGCGGGTGGGTGAGGGAAAATGCTCGCCTTTTTTCAGTTTCGTTATTCAAAACCCAGGAGATCAGCGATGCCCAGCCGTCGTGAGCGTGCCAATGCCATTCGTGCCCTCAGCATGGATGCCGTGCAAAAAGCCAACAGCGGCCATCCCGGCGCCCCCATGGGTATGGCGGATATCGCCGAGGTGCTGTGGCGCGACTACCTCAAGCACAACCCGAGCAACCCTTCGTTCGCCGACCGTGACCGCTTCGTGCTGTCCAACGGCCACGGGTCGATGTTGATCTACTCGTTGCTGCACCTGACCGGTTATGACCTGTCGATCGATGACCTGAAGAACTTCCGCCAACTGCACAGCCGCACCCCGGGCCACCCGGAATACGGCTACACCCCTGGCGTGGAAACCACCACCGGCCCGCTGGGCCAAGGCCTGGCCAACGCCGTGGGCTTCGCCCTGGCGGAAAAAGTCCTGGCCGCGCAGTTCAATCGCCCGGACCACAACGTTGTCGACCACCACACCTACGTTTTCCTGGGTGATGGCTGCATGATGGAAGGCATTTCCCATGAGGTCGCGTCTTTGGCCGGCACCCTGGGCCTGGACAAGCTGATTGCTTTCTACGATGACAACGGCATCTCCATCGACGGCGAAGTCGAAGGCTGGTTCACCGACGACACGCCCAAGCGCTTCGAAGCCTACAACTGGCTGGTGATCCGCAACGTCGACGGTCACGACCCGGAAGAAATCAAGATCGCCATCGAGACTGCTCGCAAGAGCGCTCAGCCAACCCTGATCTGCTGCAAGACCACCATCGGTTTTGGTTCGCCGAACAAGCAGGGCAAGGAAGACTGCCACGGCGCGCCATTGGGTGCCGAGGAAATCGCCCTGACCCGTGCCGCGCTGAAGTGGGAGCACGGTCCGTTCGAAATCCCGGCCGACATCTATGCCGAATGGGACGCCAAGGAAAAAGGCCGCGCGGCCGAAGCCGAGTGGGACCAGCGCTTTGCTGCCTACTCCGCTGAATTCCCTGAGCTGGCCAACGAGCTGGTCCGTCGCCTCAGCGGCGAGCTGCCGGCCGACTTCGCCGAGAAAGCCTCTGCCTACATCGCCGAGGTTGCCGCCAAGGGCGAAACCATCGCCAGCCGCAAGGCCAGCCAGAACACCCTGAATGCCTTCGGCCCGCTGCTGCCGGAACTGCTGGGCGGTTCGGCCGACCTGGCAGGCTCCAACCTGACCCTGTGGAAAGGTTGCAAAGGCGTCACGGCCGAAGACGCCAGCGGCAACTATATGTACTACGGCGTTCGCGAGTTCGGCATGAGTGCGATCATGAACGGCGTAGCCCTGCACGGCGGTCTGGTGCCTTACGGCGCGACCTTCCTGATGTTCATGGAGTACGCCCGCAACGCCGTGCGCATGTCGGCCCTGATGAAGAAGCGCGTGCTGTACGTGTTCACCCACGACTCCATCGGCCTGGGCGAAGACGGCCCGACTCACCAGCCGATCGAGCAACTGGCGAGCCTGCGCTGCACGCCGAACCTGGACACCTGGCGCCCATGTGACGCCGTGGAGTCGGCAGTGGCCTGGAAATACGCGATTGAGCGTAACGATGGCCCATCGGCGCTGATCTTCTCCCGTCAGAACCTGCAACACCAATCTCGCGATGCCGGCCAGATCGGCGACATCAGCCGTGGCGGCTATGTGCTCAAGGACTGCATCGGCGAGCCTGAACTGATCCTGATCGCCACCGGTTCGGAAGTCGGCCTGGCCGTCCAGGCCTACGACAAGCTGACCGAGCAGGGCCGCAACGTGCGCGTGGTGTCCATGCCATGCACCAGCGTTTTCGACGCCCAGGACGCCGGCTACAAGCAAGCGGTGTTGCCGCTGCAGGTCAGCGCGCGCATCGCCATCGAAGCCGCTCACGCCGATTACTGGTACAAGTACGTGGGCCTGGAAGGTCGCGTGATCGGCATGACCACCTACGGCGAATCGGCTCCTGCGCCAGCGTTGTTCGAGGAGTTTGGCTTCACCCTGGAAAACATCCTGGGTCAGGCTGAAGAGCTGCTGGAAGACTGATCCGCTAATTGTGTCGCCTGGGCTATCGCCTTCGCGAGCAGGCTCGCTCCCACATGAGATTGCATTTTTAATGTGGGAGCGGGCTTGCTCGCGAAAGCGGTAGTTCAGGCAATGCAGTCTTAACAGGCTCACCCGATCAGAGAACCCCCATGCCCCAACCGCGTCCCTACAAAGTTGCACTCAACGGCTACGGCCGCATTGGTCGTTGCGTCTTGCGTGCGTTGTTCGAGCGAGGGGCGAAGGCCGGGTTCGAGATTGTGGCCATCAACGATCTGGCCGACATGGCCAGCATCGAATACCTGACACGCTTTGACTCCACCCATGGCCGGTTCCCCGGCGAAGTGCGGGTCGAGGGCGATTGTCTGCATATCAATGGCGACTGCGTGAAGGTCCTGCGCAGCGCCACCCCTGAAGGCATCGATTGGGCGTCCCTGGGCGTCGACCTGGTGCTTGAATGCTCCGGCGCCTACAACACTCGCGACGATGGCCAGCGGTTCATCGCCGCGGGCGCGCCACGGGTGCTGTTTTCCCAGCCGATGGCCAGCGAGGCGGACGTCGACGCCACCATCGTCTACGGTGTGAACCAGGACTGCCTGACCGGCGAAGAGCTGCTGGTCTCCAACGCGTCCTGCACCACCAACTGCGGCGTGCCGCTGTTGCGCCTGCTGGACCAGGCCATTGGCCTGGAATACGTGTCCATTACCACGATCCACTCGGCAATGAACGACCAACCGGTGATCGACGCCTATCACCACGAGGACTTGCGCCGCACTCGCTCGGCGTTCCAATCGGTGATTCCGGTGTCCACTGGTCTGGCGCGTGGCATTGAACGGCTGTTGCCGGAACTTGCCGGGCGAATTCAGGCCAAAGCCGTGCGGGTGCCGACGGTCAACGTGTCCTGCCTCGATATCACGATGCAGACCGTGAGCGATACCGACGCTACCGAGGTCAACCGGATCCTGCGCGAAGCCGCCACCAGTGGCCCGCTCAAAGGCCTCCTGGCCTACACCGAGTTGCCTCACGCCAGTTGTGATTTCAACCACGACCCGCATTCGGCCATCGTCGATGCCAGCCAGACCCGCGTTTCCGGGCCGAGGCTTGTGAATATCCTGGCCTGGTTCGACAACGAATGGGGTTTTGCCAATCGAATGCTGGACGTTGCCGAGCATTACCTGCAAACAGCTTCCAATAAACCTGCTCTCTAAACAGTTACCCAGGAATTGCGACCCATGACCGTGTTGAAGATGTCCGACCTCGATCTGCAAGGTAAGCGCGTACTGATCCGCGAAGACCTCAACGTCCCCGTCAAGGACGGTGTTGTCACCAGCGACGCGCGCATCCTGGCCTCGCTGCCGACCATCAAGCTGGCCCTGGAAAAAGGCGCGGCCGTGATGGTCTGCTCGCACTTGGGCCGTCCGACCGAAGGCGAGTTTTCGGCGGAAAACAGCCTCAAGCCTGTGGCCGATTACCTGAGCAAGGCCCTGGGCCGTGACGTTCCCCTGGTGGCCGATTACCTGGGCGGTGTCGACGTCAAGGCTGGCGACGTCGTGCTGTTCGAAAACGTGCGTTTCAACAAAGGCGAGAAAAAGAACGCCGACGAACTGGCCCAGCAATACGCCGCCCTGTGCGACGTGTTCGTGATGGACGCCTTCGGCACCGCCCACCGCGCCGAGGGCTCGACCCATGGCGTGGCGAAGTTTGCCAAGGTCGCCGCTGCTGGCCCGCTGCTGGCCGCCGAACTCGATGCGCTGGGCAAGGCTCTGGGTTCTCCGGCCCAGCCGATGGCCGCTATCGTTGCCGGTTCCAAGGTGTCGACCAAGCTCGATGTACTCAACAGCCTGAGCCAAGTCTGCAACCAGTTGATCGTCGGTGGCGGCATCGCCAACACCTTCCTCGCTGCGGCCGGCCATCCGGTTGGCAAGTCGCTGTACGAGCCGGACCTGCTGGACACCGCCCGTGAAATCGCCGCCAAGGTCAGCGTGCCGCTGCCGGTGGACGTGGTGGTCGCCAAGGAATTTGCCGAAAGCGCCACCGCCACCGTGAAGCTGATCGCCGACGTGGCCGAAGACGACATGATCCTCGACATTGGCCCGCAAACTGCGGCCAATTTCGCTGAACTGCTGAAATCCTCCCAGACCATCCTGTGGAACGGTCCAGTTGGCGTGTTCGAGTTCGACCAGTTCGGTAACGGCACAAAAGTACTGGCCCAAGCCATCGCCGAAAGCGCCGCGTTTTCCATCGCCGGCGGTGGCGATACCCTGGCGGCCATCGATAAATATGGCGTGGCTGAGCAGATCTCCTACATTTCTACCGGCGGTGGCGCGTTCCTTGAATTCGTCGAGGGCAAAGTGTTGCCAGCCGTGGAAGTCCTGGAAAGCCGGGCCAAGGCCTGAGGCAGCGTTGACCAGGCAAAGGAGTGTTCCAATGGTCAAGACGTTCATGGTGCTGATGGCTGCGACGTTGCTGGCGGCCTGTTCCAGCAGCCCGAAAGCCACGGCGCCGGATAATGCGGCGCCAACGCCCGAGGATGGCTGCTACCAGGCTGACTGGCAGGCCGAGACCAACCCGGTGCTGAACAAGCGTTCCGGGCCGGACGGCCTGGATAAATACGAGACGCAAGCGCCGGTCAAGGAACATGGTTGCCCTTGACGGGTCAGACTCTTTAACTCATGGCGGGCGGCCTGTGCCGCCCGTCGAGGAACACGGATGAAAGGCTTTGTCGCCGTCATGGCGTTGGCATTGTTGGCCGGTTGCTCGCAACTGGGTTTTCTGCAGTCGTCCGAACCCGTTGCAGAGGGCTGGACGAGTTGGACATGTGACAGCGAAGCCAAGGTGCTCTGGCGTTACACCGATGCGGCACGCAAGGCAGTCGATGTCCGCCTCGGCGGCGCCGACAAGGTCTATCGTCTCAAGCTCGAACCGGGTGCCGAAGGTTCGCTGTACAGCGATGACATGCTGGCGTTTCACATCAAGGGTGAGGAAGGCCTGGTGTACTGGGTCGCCACCAATGATCTGATCGGACGTGGTTGCAAGGCTGAGTGACAAGATTCATCTGATTCACACAGATCTGAATAGGGAAGCAGATCCCATGTGGGAGCGAGCTTGCTCGCGATAGCGGTCTATCAGGCAACAGAGATGTTGAATGTGCCACCCTCATCGCGAGCAAGCTCGCTCCCACAGGGATCGCGTCAATATTTGGGTTTAGCGATACCGAACACGCGGCCCGGGCCAACCCCCGATCCGCAATGACTTGAATAGCCGCCGCCGCTCCGGCAGGCTGGCACGATTAACGACCCTCGACCGGGAGAGATACACACAATGGCACTTATCAGCATGCGTCAGATGCTGGACCACGCAGCCGAGTTCGGCTACGGCGTCCCAGCCTTTAACGTCAACAACCTTGAGCAGATGCGCGCCATCATGGAAGCCGCTGACAAGACTGACTCCCCGGTGATCGTCCAGGCTTCGGCTGGTGCCCGCAAATACGCCGGCGCGCCGTTCCTGCGCCACCTGATCCTGGCGGCGATCGAAGAATTCCCGCACATCCCGGTGTGCATGCACCAGGACCACGGCACCAGCCCTGACGTCTGCCAGCGCTCGATCCAACTGGGCTTCAGCTCGGTAATGATGGACGGCTCCCTGGGCGAAGACGGCAAGACCCCGACCGACTACGAGTACAACGTGCGCGTCACCCAGCAGACCGTCGCCATGGCCCACGCCTGCGGCGTTTCGGTGGAAGGCGAACTGGGTTGCCTGGGCTCGTTGGAAACCGGCATGGCCGGCGAAGAAGACGGCATCGGCGCCGAAGGCGTGCTGGATCACAGTCAGATGCTGACCGATCCGGAAGAAGCCGCGGATTTCGTCAAGAAAACCCAAGTCGACGCCCTGGCCATCGCCATCGGCACCAGCCACGGCGCCTACAAATTCACCAAACCGCCCACTGGCGACGTGCTGGCCATCGACCGCATCAAGGAAATCCACAAGCGCATCCCCAACACCCACCTGGTGATGCACGGTTCTTCCTCGGTACCGCAGGAGTGGCTGGCGATCATCAACCAGTACGGCGGCGACATCAAGGAAACCTACGGCGTGCCGGTTGAAGAAATCGTCGAAGGCATCAAGTACGGCGTGCGCAAGGTCAACATTGACACTGACCTGCGTTTGGCTTCCACCGGTGCGATGCGTCGGTTGATGGCAACCAATCCTAGCGAGTTCGACCCGCGCAAGTTCTTTGGTGCGACGGTGACGGCGATGCGGGATGTTTGTATTGCGCGTTATGAGGCGTTTGGTACGGCGGGTAATGCTTCGAAGATCAAGCCGATCTCGTTGGAAGCCATGTATCAGCGGTATTTGAAGGGTGAGTTGAGCGCTAAGGTCAACTAAGGCTTTAGCGTTGTGAGAAAACCCGCAGAAATGCGGGTTTTTTTATGGGTGGGATTTGTGTATATCCGTTTTTTGGATGATGGCCACTTATGGTTCCGCCCGTAAGGGCGAAACCATAAGTGGCCGTTACAAAAAAACGGACATACACACAGATCCTGATAGCGCTGTGTCAGCCGACATCCCTATCACTGACCCAGCGCTATCGCGAGCAAGCTCGCTCCCACAGGGGATCATCTCCCACCGGGAGGGCTTTATTGGTCTTCGAGGCCGCGTTGTTCAATGACGCCGAACACGTCGGTAACATCCTGGACCAGAATCCGGGCGACGTTGGTGAGAGTGTTGAAATCGCTGGCGGCCGAATCGCGCAGGGTGGTGCAGGCCATGAGCGTCAGGTAATCGAGGGTCGCATGCAGGCGTTCGCTGGCGCAGGCGTGGAGCTCGGCCAGTGGGACGGTTTTATCGACGAACAGGACGGGCTGGGTGGTGGCGATCGGGGTGAGCGGAGTGAAGCGAGTGGGCAATTGTTCGGCTTTCATGACAAACCTCTAACTCAAATAGATATTTGCCACCGTTCGCTGCGAAACAAATTAGGTGGCAGCCATGTGCGGGTTCGCAGACCGAGGAGTTAGAGAAACCCGGCAGACCCGAAGATCTCCCACACACAGCCGCCATGAAAAGCCGAGGTAGGCGGGATAGGCCTACATCGATTTCTGACGGTCGTGATTCTAACCCACCAGGGCTGCGAAACCCCTGCCCACCGACCAAAGCCAGCAGCCCCCCGAACTATAGAGCAGATTCCCAACGCCAAAATCTCCCCTGTAGGACGCATCGCCCCCCGTGGCGAGGGAGCTTGCTCCCGCTCGGGGGCGCAGCCGCCGTAAAACCGGCAAATGCGGTAGGTCTGGAGGAAAGGGGGGCCGCTTCGCCGCCCAGCGGGAGCAAGCTCCCTCGCCACGGGGCGTAAATTCCTACGAGATTTTCAGAAGGAGCAAATCAGGTGTTGTGATCGATATCCAACACGCTGAACGTCACCTTCCCACCTTCGCTGGTATAGCCCGTGTTGTCCTGCACATACACACCGGCCTTGAAGTACAACGGCTTGTCGCGCCAGGCGCGACCGACGGTGGTGTACCAGCTGTTACCCGCCGCGGTAATGCCCAAGTCGCCGGTACGATCCAGGTGGATCCGGTAAGAGAATGACCGGTTGAGCTTGACCCCCGTGGCGACCGTGATGACCCTGCCTTCGCTGTCATCGGGACGCATGCGGACCTTGGCGACAATGTTGCCGGTGGCGCTGGAGTCGCTGTATTGGTATTCCAGCTTGACCATGGGCTTGCTGCTGTCCTTGGCATGGATCTGACCAATCACGATCTTGCCGCTGCTGGGCACCTGGTTGACGACGAGGCTCGCCCGCAGCTGGTTGTCGGCGTCGGGGTAGACCCAGTTGCGCAGGGTGCCGTCCTTGTAGGTCTCGCGCAGTTCGCTGCGCGGGTAAATGGCATTCTCTGTCTTGGTGCCGGTCACCGGTGACCAGAAGTACACCGTGCTGCCTGAGGAGTTGAAATACTTGTCCTGAAACCCGTCCACCAAACGAGGGGTTTCGATGGTTTTTGGCGGGCTGCCTTCGGGAATGCTCAGGTTCCAGGTTGCAAGATCGACCATGTTCGGATCCTTTCTGAGGAGAAGAAATGATTTACGCCACAGCCGGAGGCTCTAAGACGCGCTTTTTCCGACGCCAAGAAGGGGTGGGGACGAAGATTTGACACAGTCGTCCGGCGGAGGGTTGGCGTCAGCAGACCGTCAGAGTGGCGTTTGCCGGTTTTGTGCCCGAGAAAAACGACCATTGGTCGATTATCTGGTTTTTGCGGGGAACCTTACGGGATGGCCATTTGGCAGCCTTGCCGGATTCAAGACCAAAAAAAGCACCCTGAGTCGGATGCTTTCTAAACGGGACGGTCGATAGCAGCGTTCCGTGCTGCTGTCACGGCGGAGCGGGGCGGCGATCAAAGGGTGGTGTGTTTGATTTCCAACAGGCTGAACGTCACTTTTCCGCCTTCAGTGACATAGCCCGTGTTGTCCTGGACATAAACGCCGGCCTTGAAATACAGCGGCTTTACCTTCCAGCTCGGATCTACGGTGGTACGCCAGTTGTAACCCGCTGCGCTGATGCCAAGTGCACCCTTGGGGCTCAGGTGAATCATGTACGAAAAGCTGCGGTTCAGGGTCACGCCGGTGGCAATGGTAATGACCTGCCCCGTCTCGTCATCAGGACGCATGCGCACCTTGGCGACGATGTTTCCCGTGGAGCTGTAGGTCTTGTATTGGTATTCCAGCTTCACCATCGGGCTGGTGCTGTCCTTGGTATGAATCTGACCAATCACGATCTTGCCGGAGCTGGGTACCTGATTGACGGTAATGGTGGCGCGCAGGGTGTTGTCCGCCGACGGGTAAAGCCAGTTGCGCAAGGTGCCGTCGGGATAGGTTTCGCGCAGTTCGCTGCGCGGGTAAATCGCGTTGGCCGTCTTGGTGCCGGTTACCGGGGCCCAGAAGAACACGGTGCCGGTTTCGGCGTTGAAATATTGATCCTTGAACCCTTGCGCCAGGCGAGGGGTTTCGATGGTCATCGCCGGGCTGCCTTCGGGGATGCTCAAGTTCCAGGTGGTGAGATCGATCATGTTCAGGTCCTACGTATCGGGATGTAAAAAAGGGTGCGCCGCGTCGGGAGGCTTTAAACCGCCCTTTTGAAGCGTCTCGAAACGCTGGATAGGGGCTTTTCTTGTTGACCGTTCGGCGGTTGTTTGACGTCAATTGACTGTCAGTGGTGTCGTTGCAGCTTTTGTGCCTGACTGGGGTGACCGTTAGTCGGCTATTTCGGGCTTTGTCTGGATGATGGCGCGATGACACCTACTGCTTTTCAAAATCCCGGTCTAGAGTGAGATCACTGTATGTTGTCCGCCTTGCTCGATAGGGCGGACATGGCGCCCCGATAAGAGAAGCAGCATGGAATGCGCGCAACCCCCGTTTGGCGAAGACAGCTCTGTCCTTTTGATCGTTGATGACTACCCCGAAAACCTGCTCAGCATGCGAGCGTTGCTGCAGCGTCAGGATTGGCAGGTGATGACCGCGTCCTCGGGGATCGAGGCGCTGAATCTGCTGCTCGAACATGACATCGACCTGGTGCTGCTGGATGTGCAGATGCCGGACATGGACGGTTTCGAAGTGGCGCGCCTGATGCGCGGCAGCCAGCGCACGCGGCTCACGCCAATCATTTTCCTCACCGCCAACGAGCAGTCCCAGGACGCCGTCATCAAGGGCTACGCCAGTGGCGCGGTGGATTACCTGTTCAAACCCTTCGATCCGCAGATCCTCAAGCCCAAGGTCCAGGCGTTGCTCGAGCACCAGCGTAACCGCCGCGCCTTGCAGCGCTTGAGCCAGGATCTCGAAGCGGCACGGGCCTTCAATGCCTCGGTGCTGGACAACGCCGCCGAAGGGATCCTGGTGGTGGATGAGGACGGCTGCATCCGTTTCGCCAACCCTTCGACGTGCCGTCTGCTCAATGCCACCGCGGACCAGTTGCAGGGGATGCCTTTACTCGATTTCCTGCAGAAGCCCCATATTCCCGAATGGACGGACTCGGAGATCCATATCGCCTACCAGCGCGGCGAAACCTGGCGCCTGCACGATGCGGTGTTGCGTACCGCACCCGGCCAGCAGGTGTCGGTGGCCCTGTCCTGTGCGCCTTTGCCCTCGGAACAGAAGGCCATGGTGGTGACGCTCCAGGACATGTCGGTGGTTCGCCATCTGCACCAGCAGTTGGAATTCCAGGCTGTGACTGACCCGCTGACCGGCTTGCTCAACCGCAGGGGGTTCTATCAGACGGCGGAAAACCTGCTGATGCGCAGCGAACGGCTGGAAAGCAACTGGGTGCTGCTGTACCTGGACCTTGATGGCTTCAAGCGCGTCAACGATTCCCTGGGCCACGATGCCGGCGATCGGGTGCTGCGCTGGGTCTCCGAACAATTGAAGGCCTGCCTGCGACCCTTCGATATTCTCGCGCGGCTCGGCGGTGATGAGTTCACGGCCCTGCTGGATCTTGAAGTACCCGAGCAGGCTGCCAAGATCGCCGAGAAACTTATTGAACGGGTTTCGATCTGCCAGCAGATCGAAGGCATGGACGTGACGCTGGGGGCCAGCATCGGGATCGCGACTTACCCGGATTGCGGCTCCAACCTCGATGGCCTGCTGCGCGCTTCCGACATCGCGATGTACGAGGCCAAGCGCGCCGGCCGCCAGCAATATCGTTTTTATGACCACGAAATGAACGGTCGGGCCCGTTCACGGCTGATGCTCGAGGAAAGCGTGCGCTCGGCCATCGAAAACCGCGACTTCAATATGGTCTACCAGCCGCAGGTCAGTATTCATGATGGACGCATTCGCGGGTTCGAGGCGCTGTTGCGTTGGCAGCACCCAAGCGTCGGCGATGTTCCGCCGGGCTTGTTCCTGCCGCTGTTGGAAGAGGCGCGGCTGATCAGCCGACTGGGCAGTTGGATCTACCACCGCAGCGCGGCCCAGCGCAAAGTCTGGGAGCGCTTGTTCGCCGAGGATCTGGTGTTGGGCGTGAGCTTGAGCAGCACTCAGTTCGGCATGCCCAACCTGGTGACCGAGTTGCGCCAGGTGCTGGAGCGCCACGCCTTGAAGCCTCGGCAACTTGAGGTCGAGGTGACCGAGGATGCGCTGATGCGCAACCCGGACGAGACCCATAAGCAACTGCGATTGCTGCGCCATCTGGGGGTGCGCGTGGCGCTGGATGACTTCGGTTCCGGGCCTTGCTCGTTGGCTCACCTGCGGGATCTGGAGCTCGATACCCTCAAGCTCGACCGGCATTTGATCGCCCGTTTGCCAGGCTCGCCCCGAGATGCCGCATTGGCCGCCTCGGTGATCGACCTGTGTCGGCAACTGGGCTTGCGAGTGATCGCCGAAGGGGTGGAGACCCGCGAACAATATCAGTGGTTGCAGGCCCACGGCTGCGAGTTCGTGCAAGGTTTCCTCGTGGCGCGCCCCTTGATGGCGGAAGACACCAACGCCTTCGCCAAGCCCTTCGACTGGAGCGCGGTCATCGCCTGAATTCGCTACACTGGCGGCCTTTTGTAATGGTGTGGCCGCCCGATGACTGCGCTCAAATACCTCCAGGCGTACCCCGCCGCCTTGCAAGCCCAGGTGCAACAATTGATCGCCGAGGATCGGCTGGGCGATTACCTGCGCCAGCGCTATCCCGACCGGCATCCGATCCAGAGCGATAAGGCGTTGTACGCCTACGCGCTGGAACTCAAGCAGCAATACCTGCGTAACGCGCCGGCCATCGACAAGGTGCTGTTCGACAATCGCCTGGACCTGACGCATCGTGCACTGGGCCTGCATACAGCCGTGTCGCGGGTGCAAGGTGGCAAGCTCAAGGCCAAGAAGGAAATCCGCATCGCATCGTTGTTCAAGGAGGCGGCGCCCGACTTCCTGAAGATGATCGTGGTTCACGAGCTGGCCCACTTCAAGGAATCGGACCACAACAAGGCGTTCTACCAACTTTGCGAGCACATGCTGCCGGGTTATCACCAGTTGGAATTCGACCTGCGGGTGTACCTGACCTGGCGGGACCTGCAACAAGACAAGGAATGATCGGATGGACGTCAGCAAGACCAAGAGCAGCTTCTATCGTCGCTTGTATGTGGCTTACCTGATCGACAGCGGCCTGGCCAGTAACGTCCCGGCCCTCACCGAAGTCACCGGCATGCCCCGGCGTACGGCCCAGGACACCGTGGCGGCGCTGGCGGACCTGGATATCCTGTGTGAGTTCGAACAAGAAGAAGGCGCGCGCAACCATGCCGGGCGATATCGGATTCGCGATTGGGGGGCGATTGATCGGGGGTGGATCGAGCAGAACCTGGAGCGGATCAGGGCGGTGCTCGGCTATCCCTGAATGCTGGTTGTGTCTGGGTTGGCGTCTTCGCGAGCAAGCCCGCTCCCACAGTGGGATCTTTTGTAGGCACAAAAACTTTGTCTACCTCAGAACCCTTGTGGGAGCGGGCTTGCTCGCGAAGAGGACCTTAAGGACGATGCATGCCGATATGCGGAATCCCATCCTCCAGATACTCGACACCCACCGCTTCAAACCCATACCGCCCGTAATACCCCTGCAGATGCGCCTGGGCCGACAACGAAATCGATGTGCCGGGCCAGTGCTTCTGCGCCTGTTCGAGCGCACGCTCCATCAGCGCATGCCCCAGCCCCTGGCCGCGTGCTTCTGGCGCGATGACCACCCGGCCAATCACCACGTCGCTGTTGCGCGAGTGGGGATCGAGCAAACGAAGGTAGGCGATCAGGTGATTGTCCCGCCAAGCCATCAGGTGGCACGTGTCTCCTTCCAGATCGAGTCCATCCACGTCCGGGTAGGCGCAGCTCTGCTCGACCACGAACACGTCGGCGCGCAATTTTAGAATGGCGTACAGCTGCTCCTTGCTCACGTCGCTGTGATGTTTGCAGACCCAGTCGATATCCATTTTTTGAATTTCCTTGAATGCCTGATGCCGATATTAGGCGTCCTCACGTCGGAAGTCTCTTTTCGATTGGTCGGAAAATCTGTGATAAAGACCAAAATGCCATCATGGATGTGTCGCGGTCTTGTCTTCTTTGTGTAATCTTCGATTCAGCCCTGCGCAGCGGTTTCGATGAGCTAACGTTAGGACCGGACGTCTGCGGATGTCCCTTGGATTTCGGCTAAAAACAAACCGGGCTTGAACCCGTCAAGGATGTTTGGCATGCCGCGATTGCATCGAGTTCTTGCTTTGGTCGGACTGTTGTTGCTGAGCCACAGCGTCTGCGCGCAGAAGTTGCGCCTGGTGGCCGATGCCTGGCCCCCTTTCACCGATTCGACCTTGGTCAACGGCGGCCTGGCGACCGATATCGTCACGACGGCCCTGGCGCGGGCGGGCTATGCCAGTGACTTCGAGCAGGTGCCCTGGGCACGGGCGATGCTGGGCATCAGTGAAGGGCGCTACGACGTGCTGGTCAACGCCTGGTACGCCGAAGAACGCACCCATGTGGGTCAGTTCTCGGCCGAGTATTTGCTTAACCGGGTGCGCTTCATCAAGCGCAAGGATGCGGACATCGAGTTCGATAATCTTCAGCAGCTATATGCCTACCCCGTCGCCGTGGTGCGTGGCTACGCCTATGCCAAGGCGTTCGACGAGGACGCGCAGATGCAGAAGATCCCTGTGCACAACTTTGCGATGGCCGTGCGCATGCTGGCTGCCGACCGGGTGAAACTGACCTTGGAAGATGAGTACGTCGCCCGTTACTACCTGGCTCGGGAATCCCCAAAGGTGCGCAACGCCGTGGAGTTCCTGCCCAAGCCCTTGAGCGAAAACAGCCTGCACATATTGGTCAGCCTGAAGAACCCCGAACACGAGCAGATCGTGGCTGGATTCGATCGTGAAATTGCGGCGATGAGGGCGGATGGGAGTTATGAGCGGCTATTGAAGGCGCATGGGATGTAAGACAGCTGTGTGGCGGGTGCTCATTCGCGAGCAGGCTCGCTCCCACAGGCAAACGTACATTTGTTGTGGGAGCGAGCCTGCTCGCGAAGGGGCCGGCCCATCCACTACAGTCTCAAGCCTCGCTGGTGTCCTTGATCAAATGCGCCGCCAACGTGCGCAACGGCCCCAACTGGCGGCAGATCAAGGCCAATTGAGTCTGCACCAGCCGCTGCCCTTCGTCGATTTCGTCGGGCATCTGCTCAAGCTCGCTGGCCAGTGCTTCCTCTTCGTCACTCTGGATGGCAATCGACTGTTTGCTCGCCAGGCCTTGGGCGATTTCATCGATGCTGGACGCCAGTTTTACGCCCGCGCCGTCGATCAGGTATTCGCGCACTTCAGTTGGCAATTCCGTGCCCCGGTGGGCGCCCAGGCCTGACAGGTAGCTGAGCAACGTGTGGGACAACACCAGGAAGCGGAATCCGACGTCGGCCTCCTTACGGAAATGCCCAGGCTCCATCAGCATGTTCGCCAGCGTGGTGGACAGCGCCGCATCGGCGTTATGGGCGTTGCGTCGGGCCAGGCGATAGGCCAGGTCGTCACTTTTTCCGGCCGCGTATTGCTGCATGATCTGGCGCAGGTAGATGCTGTTGCAGGTGAGCGTGTTGGCGAGCACTTTGTTCAGCCGTCGGCCCTGCCAGTCGGGCAGGAACAGGAACACTGCCAGCCCGGCGATCAGGCTGCCTACCAAGGTATCGAATAGCCGTGGCAGCAGCAGGCCGTAGCCGTCGCCGACCTGGTTGAAGCAGAACAGCACCATGATGGTGATTGCCGCGGTCGCCAGGGTGTAGCGGGTGGTGCGGTTGGTAAAGAATATGACTCCGGCGACGATGGCGAAGCACGACTGCACCAGCGGGTTCGGGAACAGATCGAACAATGCCCAGGCCACCGTCAGGCCGATCGCGGTGCCGATGATCCGCTGGCCGAGCTTGCGCCGGGTGGCGCCGTAGTTGGGTTGGCAAACGAACAGTGTGGTAAGGACGATCCAGTAGCCTTGGGACGGGTGGATCAGGTGCACCATGGCGTAGCCCACGCTCAAGGCCAACGGCAATCGCAGCGCGTGACGAAACAGCAGCGAGGTGGGCGTGAGCTGGGTACGCAGGCGTACCCAGACGTCCTTGAGGTTGCGTGGTGAGCGGTCCAGGAGGCTGCTGTCGGTGGCGTCGGCCAACGCGTCGGGATTGCTCGCATCGCTGAGCAGACGGTCCATCGTGCCAAGGTTCACCGACAACGCGCGCAGCGAACGCAGCAAACCGCGCCAGGCCGGGTTGCTCTGGATGCGCAAATGTTCGAGGGACGCGTGCAGGTCGTTCAACGCTTCGGCAAAGCTGTCGTCATAGACGAACGGCTGGCGCAGCTGGATCGACTCCGCCAGAGCCTGGCAGGCCTTGCCCTGCTGGCGCAGCAGGCGCTGGCAGCGGAACAGCACATCGCTGTGAAAGAAGGCTTCGGCCAGCGCGTTATAGGGGTAATGGGAAGAGCTCGCGCGTTCGTGGATGTCCTGGGCGAGAAAATACAGCTTCAGGTAGCGGCTGACTTTCGAGCCGGGTCGGCCGTTGCCGACGCGGTGCAGGATGATTTCCTTGGCGCTGTTGAGCGCGGCGACGACCCGACCGTTCTGCTGGGCCAGTTCCAGGCGTCGCGCCTCGACGTCCAGGTGGCGGATCGGTTCGAGCAACGACGACTTGAGCTTCAGGTAACGCCCCAATTCGCGAAACAGTCGCGCCAGGCTTTGCTGCACGGGCTGGTTGGAAAACAGCGCGTGCCAGAGGACCGAGAGCAGGCCATACCATGCGGCACCGGCCACCAGCAGTGAAGGTTCGTGCCAGAAGTCAGTCACCGCGCCGCCGCGCTGGTCCACGCCGATGACGGTGTAGACCGAGAGAATCAAGGTGGCCGAGGCGATCGCGCCGTAGCGCTCGCCCAAGGCGCCAAGCATGGTCAGGCCAAAGGCAGCCAGGGCCAGGGCGACTATGAACAGGACGGGATAGGGAAACAGCAACTCCACCGACAACGCGGCAACGGTGAAGCACACCAGCGTCACGACCAAGGCGTTGAGGCGGCCTTGCCAACTGTCATCGGTCTCGGCCAGGGCGCTGGCGATGATGCCCAGGAACAGGGGAATCAGCAGCCCCATTTCATCCAGATACCAGCACAGCCCCATGCTGCCGGTCAGGGCGATGAACACCCGCACGCTATAACTGAACTTGTCCAGCGCCCAAAGGCGCCGCAGGGATTGGCTAAACGAGGTCGATGACATGAAGTGCAAGGGCCTGACGGGCAATGACGCTAAATTGAGGCAGTAATGACGCCGATGCAATGGCGGCGATCACATCTGACAGCAAAAAGTGTTCCGGAGGATGAAGGACACTTACACCTCTGTGGCGAGGGGATAAATCCCCTCGCCACAAAAGCAGGCTCAACATGGGGTGGGATCAGACGTACTGCGCCGCCGCATACCCCGAAGCCCAGGCCCACTGGAAGTTGAACCCGCCCAGGTGCCCAGTGACATCCAGCACTTCGCCGATGAAGTACAGCCCGGGGCTTTTCAACGATTCCATGGTCTTGGACGAGACTTCCCGGGTGTCGACGCCACCCAGCGTGACTTCGGCGGTGCGGTAGCCTTCAGTGCCGGCAGGGACGACGTTCCAGCTCGCCAGTTTCTCGGCGATGTCCGCCAGCTCCGCGTGGGTGTATTGCTTCATGGGTTTGGAGGCGAACCAGGTGTCGGCCAGCAGGTTGGCCATTTTCTTGGTGAACAGCTCGCCCAGCAGTGTTTTCAATTCGCTGTTGGGACGTTCGGCCTGTTGCTGCTGCAGCCATTGCGGCACGTCGTGGTCGGGCAAAAGGTTGATCTGCACCGTGTCCCCTGGTTCCCAGAACGAGGAAATCTGTAATATCGCCGGGCCGCTCAGGCCGCGGTGGGTGAACAGGATGTTCTCGCGAAAACTCTGGCCATTGCAGCTCACCAGGCAATCGACCGAGGTGCCCGACAGTTCAGTGCACAGGGTCTTGAGCTGGTCGGTGATGGTGAACGGCACCAGCCCGGCGCGAGTTGGCAGCAACTCATGGCCAAATTGCTTCGCCACCTGATAACCGAAGCCGGTTGCCCCGAGGGTCGGAATCGACAGCCCGCCGGTAGCGATGACCAGGGACTGGCAGGTGAGGGCGCCGAGGGTGGTTTGCAGCAGGTAGCCGCCGTCGGTCTTTTCGATCTGCTCGATCGAGGTGTCCAGGTGCAGGTTGACGCCGGCCTGGTCGCATTCGTCCAGCAGCAGGCCGAGGATGTCGCTGGACTTGTTATCGCAAAACAATTGGCCGAGTTTTTTCTCGTGATAGGGCACGCCGTGCTTGGCCACCAGCGCGATGAAATCCCATTGGGTGTAGCGGGCCAGCGCCGATTTGCAGAAGTGTGGGTTCTGCGAGAGGAAATTGCCCGGCTCGGTGTACATATTGGTGAAATTGCAGCGTCCACCGCCCGACATGCGGATTTTCTTGCCGGCCTTGTTGGCGTGGTCCAGCAGCATCACTTGGCGTCCGCGCGCGGCAGCGGTCAGCGCGCACATCAACCCCGCGGCGCCAGCGCCAATGATCACGACTTCGGTAGAGCGCAAAACGGTGTCCTCTCAGCTTTCCACAATACTGAATGTGGGAGCGAGCTTGCTCGCGATAGCGGTGGTTCAGTCAACATCGAGGTGACAGAACTGACGCCATCGCGAGCAAGCTCGCTCCCACAGTTTGATATCTGTTGGGTTGGCGATCGGTTACAGGATCCGCACCCGCAACGACCGACCCTTGATCTTGCCATCGTTCAGGCGTTGCAGCGCCTGCTTGGCGATCCCGCGTTCCACGGCCACGTAGGCCTGGAAATCGAAGATCGCGATTTTGCCGACCTGGGCGCCGGGAATGCCGGCGTCGCCGGTCAGGGCACCAAGGATGTCGCCGGGACGGACCTTGTCCTTGCGCCCGGCGCCGATGCACAGGGTGCTCATCGCTGGCAGCAACGGGCCGCCACCCTGGGGCTTGAGGTTGTCCAGTTGGTCCCAGCTCAGCGGCGACTTCTGCAGTTGCTCGATAGCCTGGGCGCGGTGGGCTTCGGACGGCGCCACCAGGCTGATGGCGATGCCTTTCTCACCGGCGCGGCCGGTGCGGCCGACGCGGTGGATGTGGATTTCCGAATCCCGGGCCAGTTCGACGTTGATCACCATGTCCAGGGCATCGATGTCCAGGCCGCGGGCCGCCACGTCGGTGGCCACCAGCACCGAAGTGCTGCGGTTGGCGAACATCGCCAGCACCTGGTCGCGGTCGCGTTGTTCAAGGTCGCCGTGCAGGCCGACGGCGGAGATGCCCTTGGACGTCAGGTGATCGACGGTTTCCTGGACCTGCTGCTTGGTGAAGCAGAACGCCACGCAAGAAGCCGGACGGAAATGCGCCAGGACCTTGACCACCGCGTCCATGCGCTCCTCGGGCGAAATCTCGTAGAAACGCTGCTCGATCTGCGCGTCGGAGTGGAACGCCTCGGCCTTCACTTGCTGCGGGTCACGCATGAACTTGGAGGCTAGCTGCTTGATGCCCACCGGGTAGGTGGCGGAGAACAGCAGTGTCTGGCGGCGTTCCGGGGTCTGCTGGATGATGTCTTCAATGGCGTCGTAGAAGCCCATGTCGAGCATGCGATCGGCTTCGTCGAGAATCAGCGTATTGAGGCCGTCGAGCACCAGCGAGCCCTTGCGCAGATGCTGCTGGATGCGCCCCGGCGTGCCGACGATGATGTGAGCGCCGTGTTCGAGGGAGGCGATCTGCGGGCCGAACGACACGCCGCCGCACAGGGTCAGGACCTTGATGTTGTCTTCGGCGCGGGCCAGGCGGCGGATTTCCTTGGCAACCTGGTCGGCCAGCTCGCGGGTCGGGCACATCACCAGGGCCTGGCAGCCGAAATAGCGCGGGTTGATCGGATTCAGCAGGCCGATGCCGAAGGCGGCAGTCTTACCGCTGCCGGTCTTGGCCTGGGCGATCAAGTCCATGCCTTTGAGGATCACCGGCAAGCTTTGCGCCTGGATCGGCGTCATCTGGGCATAACCGAGTGATTCGAGGTTAGCCAGCATGGCGGCGGACAGCGGCAAAGTATTAAAAGCGGTGGCAATGGTGGTCACGGGACTGGCCTGCAAAACAAAATGTCGCGCAGTGTAGCAGCCTCGTGCCACTTTCTTCGAAAGTTCTGGACGAGCTGTGAGGGCCGAACCGCAGAACATGTGGCGGGGATTTATTGTGGCGAGGGGATTTATCCCCGCTGGGCTGCGAAGCAGCCCCTAGGATGGTCACCTTGGTGGATCAGGGAGAGCGCATTCAGCCTTTTTGGGGCTGCTGCGCAACCCAGCGGGGATAAATCCCCTCGCCACAAAAGCTCCCCAATTCCACTGGTCAGTGTTCGATATGCTCATCCGGCCGCTTCTGCCGCCGTCCATCCTGCTTCGACAACTGGGAAAAGATCGTCGCCGCCAGCATCGCCATGATCCCCACCGTCACGAAGGTCAATTGGAACGCGCCCAGCACCGTCTCCACCCCGTCGTTGCCAACCTGGGCCGTGAAGCCGCCAAGCAAGGCTCCGGCGCAAGCCACGCCGAGGCTCAGGGACAGTTGCGCCACCACCGACAACAGGCTGTTGCCACTGCTGGCGCTGGCATCGTCCAGGTCGATCAGGGTCACGGTGTTCATCGCGGTGAATTGTAGCGAGTTGATCGCCCCCAGCACTGCCAGATGCGCCAGCAACAGCCAGTACGGCGTCTGTTCGCTGACCAGCCCCATGCTCGCCAGCATCACGCCCAGGGCGAGGGTATTGGCGGTAAGGACAATGCGATAGCCGAAGCGCTCGATCAATGGCCGGGCGACCGATTTGGCGACCATCGCCGCGGCCGCCAGGGGCAGCATGCTCATCCCGGCCTGGGAGGGCGAATAACCCAAGGCGACTTGCAACAACAACGGCACCAGGAACGGCAGGGCGCCGCTGCCCAGGCGCGCGAACAGGTTGCCGAGGATGCCCACGGCGAAGGTTCGGGTCTTGAACAGCGACGGTGGGAACAGCGCGTTCTCGACGTGCCCGGCCCGCAACCAGTAGGCCGCCAGGCAGGCCATGCCGCCGAACAGCAGCAACATCACCCGCAGGTGCGGCAGGTGCAATTCACCCAGGCCTTCCATGGCAATGGTGATCAGTACCATCGCCGCGCCAAACAGCAAAAAGCCCAGGCCATCGAAGCGCGTGCGCTCGCTGCCGCGCAGGTCCGGGATGAATTTCCACACGGCATAACAGCCGATCACGCCCACCGGCAGGTTGATGATGAAAATCCAGTGCCAGGTCATGTATTCCACCATCCAGCCGCCCATGGTCGGGCCGATCAGCGGGCCGAGCAGGCCGGGAATGGTGATGAAACCCATGATTCGCACCAGCTCCGAGCGTGGATAGGCCCGCAATACCACCAGCCTGCCCACCGGCAGCATCAACGCACCGCCCAGGCCTTGGACGACACGGGCGCCGACCAGCATGCTCAACGAACTGGACAAGGCGCAGAGCAAGGAGCCGAAGCTGAACAACAGGATCGCGCCGAAGAAAATCTTCTTGGTGCCGAAGCGGTCGGCGATCCAGCCTGACGCCGGGATCAACAGCGCCACGGTGAGCATGTAGGCAATGATCACACCCTGCATGCGCAGCGGGTTTTCCGCCAGGTCACTGGCCATGGCGGGCAGGGCAGTGTTGAGGATGGTCCCGTCGAGGGACTGCATGAAAAAGGCAATCGCCACCACCCACGGGAGCCAGCGGGCGGTGACGGCATCGAGGGGAGCGCGGTTGGGCATGGGACCTCTTGTGTGGACAGTGGACATTGACCTGCAGCGAAAGCGCTTTGTGGCGAGGGGATTTATCCCCGCTGGGCTGCGAAGCAGCCCCCGATCTACCAGCCCAGTAAAACAGGCGGAGCCTATTCAAGCTTCTTGGGGTCGCTTCGCAACCCAGCGGGGATAAATCCCCTCGCCACAGGTTCTGTGTTTGCTAACTACAGGGTCAAGGTCAAGCGCTTCACCAACGCCCCCGGCAACAACATCGAGGCCGTGGCCCGTTGGCTGTAGGTGCTGGCCGAAAGCAGAAGTTCCCGCTCCCGGGTCAGCGCTTCGAGGTGCGAGCCCAGCAGGCTGTAGACGCTGTCGTCGAAACGCATGGTACTGACCGGAGCCTGGATCTGGCCGTTCTCGACCCAGAACGTGGCGAAGCGGGTCATGCCGGTCAGGCGCGCCGCGGGTTGGTCCGAGTAGTTCAGGTACCACAGGTTGCTGATGTACAAGCCGGTGCCGAGCTCCTCAAGAATGTGCCGCTGCTCGAGGTGGCCCTCCTTCATGTCCAGCGCCGTGGGGTATTCGTAGCTGCTGGCGCCATTGGCAGTGAGGCCGTATTCGGCGGCGCTGCGGGAGTTGACCAGTCGCGCGTTGGCCGTGCCCTTGGCAATCAGCGTCAGGTCGTCGCGGGGATAACCTTCGTCGGAAAACGCCGGGCTCAAGGAGCCGCTGACCTGCTCGGTCAACCACACGTTGGGACTGAAGTGGGCCTCGCCAGCGTAGAACTTCTGCAGCGGGCTCTGCTTGCTGGCAATCGCCCGTGCGGAAAAACCGCCCCAACTGAGCATGCCCATGATCTCTTCCAGGGCGGCCGGCGCCAGATAAGCGCGGTATTCGCCGGGCGGCAGCGTGCGCAGCGGGCGGCCGAGAAACTCCAGTTGCTCGCGAGCCTGTTCGAAGCGCCGGGCGAATCCCTCGCGGCTCCATTCATGCCCGGCGTAGCTGGCTTTCACTGCCTGGCCGTTCTCATGGAACAGGCTGAAGTCGAAGTTGAAACTGTTGGCCTGGTGCCAGCCGAATGCGCCTGAAGAACTGGCGAAACCGCGGCTGATGGGCCCCGCAGCATAGAACCCGACCAGATCCAGGCCTTCGGCGGCGCGGGTGATTTCAGCGACGGCCTGCTCCGTTTCGGGCAGTGGATGGGCCTGCACGTTGTCGCTGCGCCAGTGATTCTGGTTGAGCAGCAGGTAAGGATCGGCAGGCAACAGCGGCAAGGTTTCGCGCAGTTGCCGTAGCCCTTCGGCCAAGCGTTGCAGGTCGGTCTCGGTGTCACCGGACAAGGTGATCTGCAAATCGGCATGACGGCCGTCGTTGATCAATTTGAAACTGACATTCGCCTGCTGCACCTGGCCGGCCTGGCGGACCTTACCGTGGTTGAAGCGCACGAAGGCCGAAGACTCGGCGGCGTAGCCGAGGGTGAATTGTTCAGGTTCGCGCAGCGCATCGCGTAGCCAATCGACCAACGCCTTGAACGCCCCCGCTTGATTATTGACAGTGCTCATCAGGCGTCTCCCCCAAACACATCGACATGGCTGAACACACAGGCCGGCGACGCATGGCCGACGCGGATGACCTGGTTCGGTTCGCCCTTGCCGCAGTTCGGCGTGCCGAGAACCTGGGACGTGCTCGCATCGCCCACCGCTCTCAGGCTCTTCCAGAATTGCGCGGAGATGCCCCGGTAGTTGGGGTTCTTCACCACATCCTTGAGCTCACCGTTTTCGATCAACTGGCCCCATTCGCAACCGAACTGGAACTTGTTGCGGGCGTCGTCGATGGACCAGGACCGGTTAGTGCGCATCAACACGCCGTGCTCGATGCCCTGGATCAGTTGCTCCAGGGATTGGTCGCCGGGTTCGATGTTCAGGTTCGCCATGCGATCGATGGGGGGGCGGTTCCAACCGCAGGCGCGGCTGTTGGCGACACCGTCGAGGCCAGCGCGGAACTGCGACAGCGCGCCGCCCAATGGACGCAACAGCAGCCCTTCACGAATCAGGAACTGCTTGCTCGCGGCGCTGCCGTCGTCGTCATGGCTGTAGCTCGCCAGTTCCTCGGGAATATCCGGGTCGAAGGTCACGTTCAACAGGCTGGAGCCATATTGCAAGTGGCCGAAATCGCTGGTCTTGACGAAGCTGGTACCGGCGTAATTGCGCTCATCCCCGAGGATGCGGTCCAGTTCCAGCGGATGGCCGATGGACTCGTGGATCTGCAGCATCATCTGGTCGGGCATCAGCAGCAGGTCACGCGGGCCTGCTGGGGTATTCGGCGCCATGAGCAACTGCAGGGCCTGGTCGGCGATTCTCGGGCCGGCGCCGATCAGGCCGCAACGGCTGATCACATCGAAGCCGCCTTGCTGGCCGAAATTTTCCCGGCCCAGGGTGCGGGTCTGGCTGTCGTGGCCGTCGAAGGCGGTGACGTCCAGGGCCGGGTAGATGAAGCGTTGGGCCTGGCGCAACTCAGCGCCGGCACTGTTGAGGTAGATCTGCTCGACCTGGGTCAGGCCGATGCTGGCCTGCCAGTTCACCAGGCGTTCGTCGGTGGGCACCGAAGCCGATTGGTCGCCGAGCAGTTGGTAGCAATCGCTCAGCGGAGGGAAAGCCTGGTCGAAATGCGGCGAGAAGTAGTCGGCACGGTCGCTGGACACCGCTTGCTCGCGCAAGTCGAGCAGCGCATGGGGCTTGAGCCGGCGAGCGTGTTGCTCGGCGCGCTCCAGTGCCGCTTGCAGGCCGGCCTGGGACAGATCGTTGGTGGCCGCGTAGGTCTCGACACCGTTGACCCGCACGGTGAGCATCGCCCCTTCGTCGCGGTCCAAGCTCGGTGGTTCGGCGACGTTCTTGCGCACCGACAGGTGCTGGCCGGACTCACGGACATAACGCAGGGAAAAGAATTCAGCACCCGTGCGCAAGGCAGCAAACCGCTGCTTGAGCTGGGGATGGAAGTCGAACATGAAACCTCCTTGTCTGGAGTGGCGATGCAGCGAGGTGCGGCGCATTGACGCGGTGGCTCTAGAGTAGGCCTGGGGCGGGGGAGGGATCAAGGCAGATGGAGTTTTGCGGTGTGGCAGTCAGAGAAATATGCTGAATGGACTGGCCCCTTCGCGAGCAGGCTCGCTCCCACAGTGGATCTTCAGTGCTCACGAAATCTGCATCCGCCGTGGGGACTTTGTGGGCGCGGGCTTGCTCGCGAAGACGGCGGCACATTCAACATTGATGCAAGCTGACCCACCGCCTTCGCGAGCAAGCCCGCTCCCACAATTGGGATCTTCGGTGGTCACAAAATCCGTGTCCACCACCCAACCCATGTGGGCGCGGGCTTGCTCGCGAAGACGGCGGCACATTCAACATTGATGCAAGCTGACCCACCGCCTTCGCGAGCAAGCCCGCTCCCACAATTGGGATCTTCGGTGGTCACAAAATCCGTGTCCACCACCCAACCCATGTGGGAGCGAGCCTGCTCGCGAAGGCCGCGCCGCGGTCTTGAGTCTTACTGTGCAGCCGTCGCCACTTCACGCACCGGCTTGCCGCGCACCGGCGCATCACCGGCCACGTAGTACGGTGCGGTGCTGCGCGGCAACGGCTTGCGACCACGGATCTTGTCGGCGATTTTCTCGGCCATCATGATCGTCGGCGCATTGAGGTTGCCGGTGGTGATGATCGGCATGATCGAGGCGTCGACCACGCGCAACCCTACCATGCCATGCACGCGGCCTTCGCCGTCTACCACGGCCATGTCGTCGGTGCCCATCTTGCACGAGCAAGACGGGTGGAACGCGGTTTCGGCATGCTCGCGGATGAACTGGTCCAGTTGCTCGTCCGTCTGCACGTCGATGCCCGGGCTGATCTCGCGACCACGGAAGGCATCGAGCGCCGGTTGCTGCATGATCTCGCGGGTCAGGCGGATGCCGTCGCGAAATTCCTGCCAGTCCTGCTCGGTGGCCATGTAGTTGAACAGGATGCTCGGGTGCTGGCGCGGGTCTTTGGACTTGGCCTGGATCCGGCCACGGCTTGGCGAACGCATGGAGCCCATGTGCGCCTGGAAACCATGTTCCTTCACGCCGTTGCTGCCGTTGTAGTTAATCGCCACCGGCAGGAAGTGGTACTGGATGTTCGGCCATTCGAAATCCGGACGAGTACGGATGAAACCACCGGCTTCGAACTGGTTGCTGGCGCCGATGCCGGTGCCGTTGAACAGCCACTCGGCACCGATGGCCGGCTGGTTGTACCAGAGCAACGACGGGTACAGCGAGACCGGTTGGGTGCAAGCGTATTGCAGGTACAACTCCAGGTGATCCTGCAGGTTTTCGCCGACGCCCGGCAGGTCATGGACCACCGGGATGTCGAGATTCTTCAGCAGCTTGGCCGGGCCAACGCCGGAGCGCTGGAGGATCTGCGGCGAGGCAATGGCGCCGGAGCACAGCAGCACTTCCTTGCGCGCCCGAGCTTCGACGCGCTCTTCAGCGGCGCCCACCAGGTAGCGCACGCCGACCGCACGCTTGCCTTCGAACAGGATCTTGTCGGTCAGGGCGTGGGTGACGATGGTCAGTGTCGAGCGCTTCTTGGCGATGTCCAGGTAACCACGGGCGGTACTGGCGCGACGGCCGTTGGGCGTGACGGTACGGTCCATCGGGCCGAAACCTTCCTGCTGATAACCGTTGAGGTCGTCGGTACGCGGGTAACCGGCCTGCACGCCGGCTTCGACCATGGCGTGGAACAACGGGTTGTTACCGGCCTTGGGCGTGGTCACGCTGACCGGGCCGTCGCCGCCGTGGTAGTCGTTCGGGCCGATGTCACGGGTTTCGGCCTTGCGGAAATACGGCAGGCAATCGAGGTAGGTCCAGTCTTCCAGGCCCGGCAGCTTGGCCCAGTTGTCATAGTCCAGGGCGTTGCCGCGGATGTAGCACATGCCGTTGATCAGCGAAGAACCGCCCAGGCCCTTGCCGCGTCCGCACTCCATGCGACGGCCGTTCATGTGCGGCTCCGGGTCGGTTTCATAGGCCCAGTTGTAGCGACGGCCCTGGAGAGGAAATGCCAGGGCGGCGGGCATTTGCGTACGGAAGTCGAGGCGATAGTCCGGGCCGCCGGCTTCGAGCAGCAGGACGGTGACGCCTTCGTCTTCGGTCAGGCGGGTGGCCAGGGTGTTACCGGCCGAGCCGGCACCGATGATGATGTAATCGAATTCTTGGGACATGAAATGCACCCTCTTTTTGAGTTGGGTTCAGGTCGCGGTCATCGAGTGCCACATTCTCTGTGGCGAGGGAGCTTGCTCCCGCTCGGCTGCGCAGCAGTCGCAAAAAGGGCGACCATGTTCTGTCTGGAAAACTCAGGGGCCTGAAGTGGGGCCGCTTCGCGGCCCAGCGGGAGCAAGCTCCCTCGCCACAGAAGCCTCACCTCAGGTGCCGTGTCCGATCAGAACACCGACGTGTAATCGCCCATCTCGACCTGCACCGACTTGATGCGGGTGAAGTTGTTCAGCGAGCTGATCCCGTTCTCCCGGCCCACGCCCGATTGCTTGTAGCCACCGACCGGCATTTCCGCCGCCGATTCGCCCCAGGCGTTGATCCAGCAGATGCCGGCTTCGAGCTGGTGAATCACGCGGTGGGCGCGGTTGAGGTCGCGGGTGACGACGCCAGCCGCCAGGCCGAAGTCGGTGTCGTTGGCGCGGCGGATCACTTCTTCTTCGGTTTCATAGGTGAGGATGCTCATCACCGGGCCGAAAATTTCTTCACGCACGATGGTCATGTCATCGGTGCAGTCGGTGAACACGGTCGGGGCGACGAACGCGCCCTTGGCGAATTCGCCTTCCGTCAGGCGACCGCCGCCGCACAGCAAGCGCGCGCCTTCGGCTTTGCCTTTGTCGATGTAGCCCAACACGCTTTCCATGTGGGCGAAGCTCACCAGCGGGCCGAAGTTGGTGTTTTCGTCTTCAGGGTTACCGACGCGGATGCGCGCCACGCGCTCGACAATCTTGGCTTCGAACGCCGCTTTGAGGTGGCTCGGCACGAACACGCGGGTGCCGTTGGTGCAGACCTGGCCGGAGCTGTAGAAGTTGGCCATCATCGCGGTGTCGGCGGCGCGGTCCAGGTCAGCGTCGTCGAAGATGATCAGCGGCGACTTGCCGCCCAGTTCCATGGTCACGTCCTTGAGCGACGAGCTCGAGGCGCTGGCCATGACTTTCTTGCCGGTGTCGGTGCCGCCGGTGAAGGAGATTTTCTCGATGCGCGGGTGCTCGGTCAGCCAGGTGCCGACTTCGCGACCGCTGCCGGTCAGCACGTTGAACACGCCCGCTGGAACGCCGGCCTCGGTGTAGATCTCGGCCAGTTTCAGGGTGGTCAGCGAGGTGACTTCGCTTGGCTTGAAGATCATCGCGTTACCGGCGGCCAGGGCCGGGGCGGATTTCCACAGGGCGATCTGGATCGGGTAGTTCCACGCGCCGATACCGGCGACCACGCCCAGGGGCTCGCGACGGGTGTAGATGAAGGAAGTGGTGCGTAGCGGAACCTGCTCGCCTTCGATGGCGGGCACGAGGCCGGCATAGTATTCCAGCACGTCGGCGCCGGTGACGATGTCGACGTATTTGGTTTCGGAGAACGATTTGCCGGTGTCCAGGGTTTCCAGGGCGGCCAGCTCATCGTTGCGCTCGCGCAGGATGTCCACGGCGCGGCGCAGGATGCGCGAGCGTTGCATGGCGGTCATGGCGGCCCAGACTTTCTGGCCTTTTTCGGCGCTGGCCACGGCACGCTCGACGTCCTCGAACGTTGCGCGCTGCACCAAGGCGAGCACTTCACCGTTGGCCGGGTTGATGGCTTCGAAGGTGGCGTCGCCGCTGGCATCGCTGTACGCGCCATCGATGTAGAGTTTTTGCAGTTCGAAACGGGCCATAAAGTCCTCGCAAGTGCATAAGTGGTTGGCTGAGCACCGAGCGTGTCGTTCATAGCTGACTACGCGCTGCGGTGGCGGTTCAGGTGGCGAGCGATTCTGTGTGCTCTGGCATTCCTGACTTGGCCAGTTGGAAATCCATGTATTCGTAAGCGATCTGGTGTGCCTGGGCGGTATCGAATGCGTCTCCCGACAGTGCCCCGCGCAGCCACAAACCGTCAATCAGCGCGGCCAGGCCCCGTGCCGCGCTGCGCGCCTGGTCAACAGGCAACACGCGGCGGAACTGGCAACACAGGTTGGAATACAGACGGTGATCGTTGATCCGCTGCAACCTGTGCAATGACGGGTGATGCATGCTGGTGGCCCAGAAGGCCAACCAGGTTTTCATCGCCGGACCGTTGACCTGGCTGGCGTCGAAGTTGCCTTCGATGATCACCTTCAGGTGAGCTCGCGGGCTCGAATCCGTCAGCGCTTGGCGACGCGCGGTGACGTTCTCGCTCAGGACACTCATCAGGTACTGGGCCGTCGCCGCGATCAGGCCATTCTTGTCCTGAAAGTAGTGACTGATGATGCCGTTCGAAACACCGGCCAAACGGGCGATCAGCGCAATGCTGGCGTCCCCCATTCCGACCTGATCGACCGCCTGCAAGGTGGCTTCGATCAATTGCTGGCGGCGGATGGGTTGCATACCGACCTTGGGCATCTGCAAATCTCCTTGGGCCATCGGGCGGACGAGTTCGGTCCGCCTTCATGAGGGCCAGTCTATTTTGTTTTGATTGAACGTTCAATCAACAAAGAATAAGCTCTGCGACAATTCGTCGCGATTTACCGAAATTTCCTACGCGTAAATGGCGCGGAAGCGAGACATCAAGGACCCAAGACCCGCGCATGACGGGGGCGAGGGCTCCAAGGGTGTCTTTATAACACCCGCCGGTCGGCTGCCCACTCACCGATTGGTCGGGTATCGCGTTGCCTTGTCCTTCTCTCGCACTGCCTGGAGCATCCGTGCAATGAGTTCTGCCTTGCTAATAAAGACCCCACCGCAAAAGGTGACGGTCAACGGTTGGGTGTTCTACACCTCCACCGCGCTGATCCTGCTGCTCACCGCCATATTGATCATTGCGCCACAGGAGGCCGGCCGGTTGCTCGGCATTGCCCAGGCGTGGCTGTCCCGCAGCTTCGGCTGGTACTACATGGTGGTGATCGCCGCCTACCTGGTGTTCGTGGTGGGCCTGGCGCTTTCCTCCTACGGCAAACTCAAGCTGGGCAGCAAGCACGACACGCCGGACTTCAGCTACGGCGCCTGGGCCGGGATGCTGTTTTCGTCGGGCATTGGCATTTCCTTGTTGTACTTCGGTGCGTCCGAGCCGCTGGATCATTTCTTCAACCCGCCCGAAGGCGTGGCCGGCAGCCAGATGGCCGCGCGCCAGGCCGTGCAGTTGACGTTCTTGCACTGGGGCCTGCATGGCTGGGCGATCTATGCCCTGGTGGGCCTGGCCGTGGCATATTTCGCCTACCGGCACAACCAACCGCTGGCGCTGCGCTCGGCCTTGTATCCATTGGTGGGCGAGCGCTGGGTCAAGGGCGCGGCGGGTCATGCCGTAGACGGTTTCGGCATGTTCGTCACGTTGCTGGGGCTGGTGACCAACCTGGGGATCGGTTCGCTGCAAGTCGCGTCCGGGCTGGAAAACCTGTTCGGCATCGAGCACAGCAACACCAACCTGCTGATCGTGATCATCGTGATGAGCACCGTGGCGACCATCGCCGCTGTCTCGGGCGTGGAAAACGGCATTCGCCGGCTGTCCAACCTGAACATCGTGTTGTTCAGCGGCTTGCTGATCTTCGTGTTGTTGTTCGGTCCGACCCTGCACCTGCTCAACGGTTTCGTGCAGAACGTCGGTGACTACCTCAACGGCGTGATTCTCAAGACGTTCGACCTGTATGTGTATGTCGACGACAGCGCCAAGTCCGACCGCTGGCTGGGTCTGTGGACCCTGTTCTACTGGGCCTGGTGGATTTCCTGGGCGCCTTTCGTCGGCATGTTCATCGCGCGGATTTCCCGTGGGCGTACTGTGCGCGAACTGGTGGCGGGCGTGTTGCTGATTCCCCTGGGCTTTACATTGGCGTGGCTGTCGATCTTCGGTAACTCGGCCCTGGACCTGGTGATGAATCAAGGGGCGGTGGAACTGGGCAAGACGGCGCTGACGCAGCCGTCCATGTCGATCTATCAGTTGCTGGAGTTTTACCCGGCCTCGAAAGTCGTGATCGGCGTGTCGATCTTCGTCGGTTTCGTGTTGTTCCTGACCCCGGCCGACTCCGGCGCGGTGATGATGGCGAACCTTTCGTGCAAGGGCGGCAGTGTCGATGAAGATGCACCGCACTGGTTGCGGATTTTCTGGTCGGTGGTCATCACGCTGGTAACCGTTGGCCTGTTGTTCGCCGGTAACTTCGAGGCGATGCAGACCATGGTGGTGCTGGCTGGGCTGCCGTTCTCGGTGGTGCTGGTGGTCTTCATGTTCGGGCTGCACAAGGCCATGCGCCAGGATGTGCAGGCTGAGCAGGAGCGGGCGGAGTTGGCGGCGCTGGGCCGGGTCTTTAGCTGACCCGTTCGATAGTTGTGAACACTGTTGTGGCGAGGGGATTTATCCCCGCTGGAGTGCGCAGCGCTCCCAAAGCCATTGGGGCTGCTGCGCAACCCAGCGGGGATAAATCCCCTCGCCACAAGAGCATTCCAATTCTTGTTTCTGCGCAGACAAAAACGCCGCGATCATCTCGCGGCGTTTTTGTGTGCGTGGGGCTTAGCCCAGGTTCTTGCCGAGCAGCGCGTGGTACAGCTCGCTGTCACCGAGGATGCCGACGACTTTCTGGTTGTCATGCAGCACCAGCTTGTTGCCGGTCTGGTAGCGGATCTGCAAGGCATCGCGCATGCCGATGTTCGAATCCACCAGCGTCGGGCGGCGGCCCAGGCCTTCGACGGCTTGGCCCGGCGCCCAGTTCTGCAAGTCCAGCGCGGCGCCGTTCTGCCGGGCGCCCTTGATGGTATTGCCTTCGGCCAGGTCGAGCCAGGAGTCACCGCCCGGATCCAGGCACACCGAACCGTTGATGCGCTTGCAGTTGTCCAGGGTACGCATCAGGCTGCGGCCGCAGAGCACGTTGAGCGGGTTGGTGTGGGCGACGAACGTACGCACGTAATCGTCCGCCGGGTTCAGCACAATCTCTTCCGGCTTGCTGTACTGGATGATCCGGCCGTCTTTCATGATCGCGATACGGCTGCCCAGTTTCAGGGCTTCGTCGAGGTCGTGGCTGACGAACACGATGGTCTTGCTCAGCTTGCGCTGCAGCTCCAGCAGTTCGTCTTGCAGGCCTTGGCGGATCAGCGGGTCGAGGGCCGAGAACGGTTCGTCCATCAACAGGATATCGGCGTCCATCGCCAGGGCGCGGGCCAGGCCGACCCGTTGCTGCATGCCGCCGGACAGTTCGTCGGGCTTCTTGTTGCGCCACTGGGTCAGGCCCACCAGCTCAAGCTTCTCATCCACCAGCTTCTTGCGTTCCTTCTCCGGTCGGCCCTGCATTTCCAGGCCGAAGCTGATGTTCTCGCGCACCGTCAGCCAAGGCATCAGGGCGAACTTCTGGAACACCATGGCGATGCGTTTGGTGCGCATCATCTTCAGTTCGGCGGGGGTGCAGGAGGCGATGTCGATCTGCCGGCCTTCGTGCTCGACGAACAATTTGCCGCGACTCACCGTGTTCAAGCCGTTGATGCAACGCAGCAGGCTGGATTTGCCGGAGCCGGACAGGCCCATCAGCACACAGATCTCGCCTTTTTCGATGTCGAGGCTGGCCTTTTCCACACCGACGATCTGCCCGGTCTTCTTCAGGATTTCGTTGCGGGTCATGCCCTTGTCGAGCAGCTTGAGGGCTTCGCGTGGATCTTTGGCAAAGATCACGTCGACCTCTTCGAAGCGGATTATGCTCATGCGTCACCCCCTACTTTGGCGTCGGGTTGTTTGCAGATTCGGTCGAGCATGATCGCCAGCAATACGATCGCCAGGCCGGCTTCGAAGCCCAGGGCGATATCAGCGGTGTTCAGTGCGTTGACCACAGGTTTGCCCAGGCCGTCGGCACCCACCAGTGCCGCGATTACCACCATCGACAACGACAGCATGATGCACTGGGTGATACCGGCCGCGATGCTTGGCATTGCGTGGGGCAGTTCGATGCGCGACAGCAGTTGGCGACGGGAACAGCCGAAGGCTTTGCCGGCGTCCATCAGTTCTTCCGGAACGTCGCGGATGCCCAGGTAGGTCAGGCGGATGGGGGCGGCAATCGCGAACACCACCGTGGAGATCAAGCCTGGGACCACACCCAGACCGAAGAGAGTCAGGGTAGGAATGAGGTAGACGAAGGTCGGTACGGTCTGCATCAGATCGAGTACGGGACGCATCAGGGTGTAGAACATCGGCTTGTGCGCGGCAACAATGCCCAGCGGCACGCCGATCAGCACGCAGACCAGGGTCGCGAACAGCACCTGGGCGAGGGTTTCCATGGTCTCTTGCCAGTAACCCAGGTTGAGGATCAGCAAGAAGGACGCGATGACGAAAACGGTCAGGCCCCATTTGCGCTGGATGAAGTGCGCCAGTAGCGCAATGAGGCCGATCAGGGCCAGGGGGTTGAACCAGGTCAGCGCAAACGTCACGCCGTGAATCATCGTTTCCAGGAACAGCGCGATTGCGTCGAAAGTGTTGGCGCCGTTTTGCGTCAACCATTCGACAAAGCCCGCGATGTACTGGCCCAAGGGTATTTTCTGATCAATAAGCATGGTAGTGAACGTCCGCATGCAAGGAATAAACAGCCCGGGCGAGCGAACCCGCCCGGCATAAACAAGTTACAGACCGAGCTTGCCTTTCACGGCCTCCAGGCCAGGTTTACCGTCAATGGTGGTGACGCCAGCGAGCCAGGTATCGAGCACCTGTGGATTTTTCTTCAGCCAGGCCTTGGCGGCGGCCTCGGGTTTCATCTTGTCGTCGAGCACGTTGCCCATCAGCGTGCTTTCCATGTCGACGGTGAACTCCAGGTTTTTCAACAGCTGGCCAACGTTGCTGCATTCCTGGCTGTAGCCTTTGCGGGTGTTGGTCGCCACGGTAGCGGCACCGAAGTCGGGGCCGAAGAAGTCGTCGCCGCCGGTCAGGTACTGGATTTTGAAGCGGGTATTCATCGGATGCGGCGCCCAGCCGAGGAACACCACGTCAGTCCCGCGCTTGGAGGCGCGGTCGACCTGGGAGAGCATGCCGGCCTCACTCGACTCGACGACCTTGAAGCCCGCGTCCTTCAGGCCGAAGGCGTTCTTCTCGATCATGCTCTGGATCAGGCGGTTGCCGTCGTTGCCCGGTTCGATCCCGTAGATCTTGCCGTCGAGCTCTTTCTTGAATTTAGGGATGTCGGCGAAATCGTGCAGGCCTTTGTCATACAAGGCCTGGGGAACGGCGAGGGTGTATTTGGCACCCTTGAGGTTGGTGCGCACGGTTTCCACGGTGCCGGCTTCGCGATAGGCCTTGATGTCGTTTTCCATGGTCGGCATCCAGTTGCCGAGGAACACGTCCATGTTCTTGCCATCGGCCAGGGACTTGTAGGTCACCGGCACCGAAATCATCGTGGTCTTGGTCTTGTAGCCGAGGGCATCGAGCACCACGCTGGTGGTGGCGGTGGTTACGGTGATGTCGGTCCAGCCGACATCGGAGAAGTTGACGGTGCTGCATTGAGCGGGCTCTGCAGCGTTGGCCAGCATTGGAAGACTCAGCATGGCGGCCAACAACAACGGCTTGGAACCTTTCATGGGTGGACTCCTGGTGTTTTATTGGCAGTGTCCGGTCGGGACAACCGCGCTTTTTTGCTTTTTTTAAGTTGCGGTTGGTGGCGCGTGAGCACGCTTTGTGACACGCGGCCTTGCAAACGAGCCGTAACCGATCATGTACCAGTGCAAATCCGACGCCTACAGGGTGAGTCGTATCCAGTACAGGGAGGGTCGCATCCAGTGTTGGTGACGTCGTTTACAGATTTTTTCGGCCCTCGGCTGGCTTCTGACACGCAAAAAAACGTCGTAAAACCCGGGCGACAAGGACGCGGCGCTGGTGGGCATGATTGCGTCGGTGTCAGACGTCGAAAGCCCATTCAAAAGCCGGATGATGCGGCCATCCCGGCGTTGAGCGTAGCAGCTCCGCCACCGGGCGCTCCTGCGCCCGGATGTGACCGTTCTGGAGATTCAAGGCAATGGCAATCAGCGTATTCGACCTGTTCAAGATTGGTATCGGCCCATCCAGTTCCCACACCGTGGGGCCGATGCGCGCCGCGGCGCTGTTTCTTGAAGCGTTGCGCGCGAAGTCGCTGCTGCACGAGGTGCGCCGGGTCGAGGTGCAGCTGTTCGGTTCGCTGTCGGCCACCGGCATTGGCCACGGCAGCGATACCGCCACGATCATGGGCTTGATGGGCGAATGGCCCGACTCGATCGACCCGTCGCAGATCGGCACGCGCATCGAGCTGCTGCGCGAGACCGAGACCCTGTTGCTCGATGGTCGCCTGCCGGTGCCTTTCGTCTGGTCCCGGGACATGCGCCTGCTCGACGAAAACCTGCCGTTCCACCCCAACGCGATGACGCTGGTAGCCGAGGGCGACAACGGCGAGCTGCACCGCGATACCTATTATTCGGTCGGCGGCGGATTCGTCGTCGACCAGGCCCAGGCTTCCAGCGGCGTGATGGACCTGGACACCACCGAGTTGCCCTACGACTTTTCCAGCGCCGAGGAGTTGCTCGGGCTGTGCCGCACGCACAATTTGCGGGTGGCTGAATTGATGATGGCCAACGAGAAAGTCTGGCGTTCGGAAGAGGAGATTCGCAGCGGCCTGATGAAACTCTGGCGGGCCATGCAGAGCTGCGTGGAGCAGGGCCTCAAGCATGAAGGCCTCTTGCCGGGCGGCTTGAATGTACGTCGGCGGGCGGCCAAATTGCACCGCAGCCTGCAAGAATTGAACAAACCAAACGTGATCGGCTCGACCCTGAGCGCCATGGAGTGGGTCAACCTGTTCGCCCTGGCAGTCAACGAGGAAAACGCCGCCGGTGGGCGCATGGTCACGGCGCCGACCAATGGCGCGGCGGGAATCATTCCGGCGGTGCTGCATTACTTCATGAAGTTCAGCGAGGCGGTCACCGACGCCAACGTCGTGGATTATTTCCTCGGCGCGGCGGCGGTTGGGATCCTGTGCAAGAAAAACGCCTCGATCTCGGGCGCCGAAGTGGGCTGCCAGGGTGAGGTCGGCTCGGCCTGCGCCATGGCGGCGGCGGGCCTGGCGGAAATCCTCGGGGCCTCGCCGGAGCAACTGTGCAACGCGGCGGAAATCGGCCTGGAACACAACCTCGGCCTGACCTGCGATCCGGTGGGCGGCCTGGTCCAGGTGCCGTGCATCGAGCGCAACGCGATCGCTGCGGTAAAAGCCATCAACGCAGCACAAATGGCCTTGCGCGGTGACGGCCAGCATTTCATTTCCCTGGACCGAGTGATCCGCACCATGCGCGATACCGGCGCCGACATGCACGACAAATATAAAGAGACATCGCGGGGCGGGCTGGCGGTCAGTGCGGTGGAGTGTTGATTTTGTGGCGAGGGGATTTATCCCCGTTGGGGCGCGAAGCGGCCCCCTTCGATTTCTTGTGCATCGCGGTGTCTGGATTCAGGGCTGCTCCGCAGCCCAGCGGGGCGGTGCGACGTTTCGCTAAATCCCCTCGCCACAAAAGATTGTAAAACCGCTCGTAAAATGAACACCCGCTCGCAAATGCGCCACCTTTTAGCGCGTCGCAAACAGATAAGGCGTGACTTGTCGGTCACGCCCTCGGACGCCGCGCTACCGTCCGTCCCCGCGCTTGCGGTGACAACCATCGCGCAAACGGCGCAGCCCAGTTACCACAAGTGCTACCGATCTGCTCACAGCCCGCTGTGGTAGGCGCCTGCGGCCCTTGATGGCACTTATAACCCAGCCTCGACAGGCCCCTTATATAGACAGGCCGGCATGTCGTTTTCAGGAGTTATTGAACGCGTATTCAAATTTAGGCATGGCAATTGCTCTATCCCGATAAAGCCCCGTCTCACGCAAGAGAACGGTGGGCAATAACAAGAGCCTCCGCCTGAGGCCATCACCCGCTTTGTGTGAGGAGATACCGCGATGACGACGTCCAACTCCGGGGCCCAACCCCAGAACCGTGCGCCTCAATCCATCGGCTTTCTGCTGCTGGACAATTTCACGCTGATTTCCCTGGCGTCCGCGGTGGAACCGCTACGCATGGCCAACCAACTGTCCGGTCGCGAGCTGTATCGCTGGACTACCCTGACCGTCGATGGCGGCCAGGTCTGGGCCAGTGACGGTTTGCAGATCACGCCGGACGCCTCCATGCACAAGGCGCCGTCCCTGGACACCGTCATCGTCTGCGGCGGCATCGGCATTCAACGCACGGTTACACGCGAACATGTCTCATGGCTGCAAGGCCAGGCCCGTCAATCCCGTCGCCTTGGCGCGGTCTGCACCGGCAGTTGGGCCCTGGCCTGCGCCGGCCTGCTGGACGGTTTCGATTGCAGCGTGCACTGGGAATGCCTGGCGGCGATGCAGGAAGCCTTTCCACGGGTGTCGATGAGCACGCGCCTGTTCACCCTCGACCGCAACCGTTTCACCAGCTCCGGTGGCACCGCGCCGCTGGACATGATGCTGCACCTGATCAGTCGCGATCACGGTCGCGAGCTGTCGGCGGCAATCTCCGAAATGTTTGTCTACGAGCGTATTCGCAACGAGCAGGACCATCAGCGCGTGCCGCTCAAGCACATGCTTGGTACCAACCAGCCGAAGCTGCAGGAAATCGTCGCGCTGATGGAGGCCAATCTCGAAGAGCCGATCGACCTGGACGAACTGGCGGTGTACGTCGCCGTGTCCCGGCGCCAGCTGGAGCGCCTGTTCCAGAAGTACCTGCATTGCTCGCCGTCGCGCTATTACCTCAAGCTGCGACTGATTCGGGCGCGACAACTGCTCAAGCAGACACCGATGTCGATCATCGAAGTGGCCTCGGTGTGCGGCTTCGTCTCCACCCCGCACTTCTCCAAGTGCTACCGCGAGTACTTCGGCATTCCGCCACGGGATGAGCGCGTCGGTTCCAACACCACGCAACAGGTGGCAATGATGCCGCTGCCGCAGGCGCTGGTGCTGTCGCCGCTGTCCGGCCCGCTGTCGGCGCTGAGCCAGGCGCGCAACGAGTCGACGTTTGCCAGCGTGAGGCTCTAGACCGCAGCGCCTTTGTGGCGAGGTAGCTCGCTCCCGCTGGACCGGGCTGGCGCTCCAGCGCGCAGCGGTCCAAGCTTTTGGGGCTGCTACGCAGCCCAGCGGGAGCAAGCTCCCTCGCCACAAGGTCAGGCGCTATGGTTCTGCTGGTATTGCGTCAACGCTGGCAGCAGTTGCTTGTCGATCGCCTGGCGCACGGCCGGAAGGATGGTCGCGCTGCTGGTATACATCTCCTTGACCATCCGCCGCAGTTCATTGGCGCGAGCCCTGTCCAAGCCGCGCACGGCACACTCACAGGCCTGCTCGGCCGTCGAGCCGCTGGGAATCTGCAACCCCAGGGCCTTGAGATGGCCCAACAGGTCTTCCTGGTCGATCAAATCGGCGTACATCATGACGCTTTTCCTTGTTCAGGGATTGGGGTCGTGTCTCGATTCTGGTAGCCACCCGAAGCGGCGGCAAGGGCAAATCGTCGTTCTGTCATGAATGACTATGAACGCGTCGTTTTCGGCTAACTCGCCGGGTCCTGGACTGGGCACACTGGCCCCAAGCTGAATCACGATGGTTTGGTCACCCTCGCGCAACAGCTCCTCCAGTAACGCTCCTGCCCCGATCCTGTCACGGCTTGATCGGGGATTTTTTTTGCCTGTGAAAATCAGGGCGTGATGGGTTGTTTGACAGGGCGCTATCGCGAGCAAGCTCGCTCCCACAGGGGTTCTGTGTCGTTCACAAAATCTAATGTGGGAGCGAGCTTGCTCGCGATGAACGATGACGCGGTTTACCTTTGCAACACCAGAATCCGCGACAACAACTCATCCCGATCCACATAACACCCCTGGAAATGCCGCGCCCCGGTCGCCGGGTCGAAGGCGTTGCGCGCGTGGAGGGTGCGGCGGTTGTCGAAGCACCACAGTTGCCCGGGTTCGAGCCGCTGCATCAGGCGAAAGCGTGGTTCGCGGGTCAGCGCGATGAAGCGGCGGTAGGCGCGATAGAGCCTGGGCATCTGCTCGACCGAGGTGTCGAACGGCCCGCGCAGGAAGTTCGCCATGCGGATCTCCGAGACCTGTCCCAGTGTGTCCAGCGCGATGATCGGTGCCAGGCAGCGGTAGTCGCTGTGGCGGTCCTTGTTGCGGAACTCCACCGGGATCTGGCACAGCGCATCGAAGGCTTCGGGATCTTCCTGGCGCAGCGCTTCGGCAATGGCGAAGCCGTCGACGAAAATACTTTCGCCACCCATGGCGTCATTCACCAGGCAATGCAGGAATTGCAGGCCCGGCTGCAACTCTCGTGTCGGCAGGTCGCTGTGCAATGGCAGGTTGAAAGCGGTGTAGGCGTTGCTGTCGGCGTCGGCCTTGGATTGCACGTTGAACAGCACACCGAAATTGCTCTCGCGAATGAAGGAAATGCGTTGGGCGATCTGTTTCAGCGAGCCGGGTTCGGTGGGCACGCCTCGTACCTGGGTCAGGCCGATGTCGCGTACCGCCAGCAGCCATTGCAGCAGCGCGCCGGCGTCCTCCATCAGTGCCTGGTAGTCGAACACCGGCAGTTGCAAGTCGTGCTGCCAGAGGTGTCGTTGCGGCTTGCTCGCCAGGCGCTCGGCCCTGGATTGCTCGTCATAGGCGTGGGCGCGCAGCCAGCCCGGGTCGAATTGGCTCTGGTGGCCGTCCTGCCAGGCCACGCACAGGCGCCCTTGATCATCGACGCGGATTTCACCGGGCGCCAAGTCTTCGGGCACATCGACGATTTCCAGGACTTGCTCACGGGTGACGCTGTAGACGCATTGCTGACAAGGGCAGTTGTCGCGCAGCCACTGGAGATGAAAGGGGCTGAGGCGACCATCGGCCCAAGTGACGTGAACCCGATCGGCCAACGGTGTCGCAGCGGTCAATGCGTGGACCAGAGGATAGCTGCGGAAGTCGGCGATTGCGGCGGCGGTGTGCATGGCGATCTCCTCGGGATTTTATCGGGCGGGGGGCAGCGCGATGACTCGACCGATATAGGCCGGCGTCGGCAAATCGGATTGGCTGTCGAGCAGGGCTTTGAGTGTGCCCAGGGTCTGTTCGGTGAACGGCGCGGAGCGTGGCCCAGCCAGATCGACGTGAAGCAGCATCTGTTCATTGCCGGCCAGCTCTTTGTCGCCGCCCGCCAGGTGCAGGCTGTGATAGAGATGCAGGCGCTTGGCGTCGTGGCCAATGATGTGCGTGTGCACCTCGACATCGGCGCCGAGCTTCACTTCGTGCAGGTAGTTCAGGTGCAGCTCAAGGGTGAACAGGGAATGGCCGTTGGCTTCGCGACTTTGGCTGTCCAGACCGAGGCGGTCCATCAGCGCGTCGGTGGCATAGCTGAAGATCAGCAAGTAGAACGCGTCGCGCAAATGACCGTTGTAGTCGACCCACTCGGGGAGGACTCGGGTTTGGTAGGTGGTGAGGGTGGGCATGACTCTGGTTCCGACAGTTGTGGTGACTGGGAGGCCGCTATCGCGAGCAAGCTCGCTCCCACAGGTTTCGTGAACGACACAGCACCAATGTGGGAGCGAGCTTGCTCGCGATGGGGCCAGACTTGCTGGCCCAAAAAACCAAGGTTTACTCGGCGAAGGCCATCCCATGCTTTTCCTTGGTGGCCTTCACCGCCTCCAGCACCGCCATCAGGCAATCATCACGATAGCGCTCCAGCGCCGAAATGCTGTGCTGCCCCAATTGCTCGTTCGTCCCGTCCACCACGTCGTCGATCAGTTTTTCGGTCAGCTCCGGTGCCGGCAGGTAGGTCCAGGGCAGTTGCAGCGCCGGGCCGAACTGGGCCATGAAATGGCGCATCCCTGCGTCGCCGCCGGCCAGGGTGTAGGTCAGGAACGTGCCCATGAACGACCAGCGCAACCCGGCGCCAAAACGGATGGCGTCGTCGATTTCACCCGTGGTTGCCACGCCGTCATTGACCAGGTGCAGCGCCTCGCGCCAGAGCGCTTCGAGCAAACGGTCGGCGATGAAACCGGGCACTTCCTTGCGCACGTGCAGCGGCCGCATGCCGAGGGACTCATAGACTTGCATCGCTGCTTGGACGGCTTCGGGCGCGGTGTTCTTGCCACCGACCACTTCCACCAGGGGCAACAGGTAGACCGGGTTGAACGGGTGCCCGACCACGCAGCGTTCCGGATGGGTCGAGCTTTCATAGAATTCACTCGGCAGCAGCCCCGAGGTGCTCGAGCCGATCAATGCGTTCGGCTTGGCGGCGGCGCTGATCTGGCTGTGTAGCTGGAGTTTGAGCTCCAGGCGCTCGGGGGCGCTTTCCTGGATGAAATCGGCGTCGCGCACGCATTCTTCGATGGTCGCGACAAAGCGCAGTCGATCCTGGGAGGCGCCAGGGGCCAGGCCTTGTTTCTCCAGGGCGCCCCAGGCATTGGCGACGCGTTTGCGCAGCGCGGCTTCCGCGCCGGGCGCAGGGTCCCAGGCGACCACGTCGAGGCCATGGGCGAGGGCGCGGCTGACCCAGCCGCTGCCGATGACGCCGCTGCCCAGGGCGGCGAAGGTCTTGATGTCGGTGATGAAGCGCATGGTGGTTTCCTGAAAAGAGTGAAGATCACCTGTGGGAGCGAGCTTGCTCGCGATGGCGACGGCGCATCTGACGCATCTTTGAAGGCCGGACTATCGTTATCGCGAGCAAGCTCGCTCCCACAGGGGGACGGTGGAGATTCGGCTCAGCCGCGCTGGACCAGGCCCATTTTCTTGCGGCCTTCAGCTGGGGTGAGCACGCGGGCGCCAAGGCGGCTGAGGATTTCGCCGGCGCGCTCCACCAGTTGGCCGTTGGTGGCGAGCACGCCTTTGTCCAGCCAGAGGTTGTCTTCCAGCCCGACCCGGACGTTGCCCCCCAGCAGCACCGCCTGGGCCGCCATCGGCATTTGCATGCGGCCGATGCCGAAGCCGGCCCACACCGCGTCCGCGGGCAGGTTGTCGACCATGGCTTTCATGGTGGTGGTGTCGGCCGGTGCGCCCCATGGGATACCCAGGCAGAGTTGGAACAGCGGGTTGTCCAGCAGGCCTTCCTTGATCAACTGCTTGGCGAACCACAGGTGGCCGGTGTCGAAGATCTCCAGCTCGGCCTTGACCCCCAGCTCAGTGATGCGCTTGGCGCCGGCCCGCAGTTGCGCCGGGGTGGAGACGTAAATAGTGTCGCCATCACCGAAGTTCAGGGTGCCGCAATCCAACGTGCAGATTTCCGGCAGCAATTCTTCGACGTGGGCCAGGCGGGTCAGCGGCCCCACAAGGTCGGTGTTGGGGCCAAACTCCATTGGGTTTTCGCCACCACCGATTTCCAGGTCGCCGCCCATGCCGGCGGTGAGGTTGACGATGATGTCCACGTCCGACTCACGGATGCGCTCCATCACTTCGCGGTACAACGCCACGTCGCGGCTGAACTTGCCGGTCTGCGGGTCGCGGACGTGGCAGTGGACCACCGTGGCCCCGGCCTTTGCCGCCTCGACGGCAGCCGCCGCGATCTGTTTCGGGGTGACCGGCACGTGGGGGCTCTTGGCGGTCGTGTCGCCAGCACCGGTAAGTGCGCAGGTGATGATGACGTCGTGGTTCATGGTGCGGATTCCTTCAGGCGTGGTGGGTCACCGCGCAGCCGATTGATGCTGCGCAGATGGATAGCGTTGGGTCAGTTGCTGGTGAGTTTCAGGTTGTCGGCGGCGGGCTTGCCGTCGAAGGTGGTCACGCCTTCGAGCCAGCGCTGCTTGTCCTGCGGATGATCCTTGAGCCACTGCCGGGCCGATTCGAGTGGATCCTTGTGATCGAGCAGCGGCTGCATCATCCGGCTCTCGTCTTCGGCGGTGAAGGTCAGGTTGCTCAGCAGGCGACTGACGTTCGGGCACTGCTCGGCGTAGTTCGGCGCGGTGACGGTCCAGACAGTGGCCATGCCTTCGTTCGGACCGAGGGCATCTTCGCTGCCCGTGAGGTAGGTCATCTGCACGTTGACGTTCATCGGGTGCGGCGCCCAGCCGAAGAACACCACGGCTTCCTTGCGCCGCACGGCGCGGTCCACGGCGGCGAGCATGCCGGCCTCGCTGGACTCCACCAACTGGAACTTGCCCAGGCCGAACTGGTTCTTGGCGATCATCGCCTTGATCTGGGTGTTGGCGCCGGAGCCGGGCTCGATGCCATAGATCTTGCCGCCCAGCTCCTTCTCGAACTTGGCGATGTCGGCGAAGGTCTTCAGGCCCTTGTCGGCCAGGTACGTCGGCACGGCAAGGGTGGCGCGGGCGTCCTGGAGGCTGGGCTGCTCCAGCACCTTGACCTGCTTGGCCTGGACGAACGGCGTGATGGTCTGGGTCATCAACGGGTTCCAATAGCCCAGGAACAAATCCAGGCGCTGGTCGCGGATGCCGGCGAAGATGATTTGCTGGGACGCGCTGGTCTGTTTGGTCTTGTAGCCGAGGCCGTCGAGCATCACTTGGGTCAGGGCGCTGGTGGCGATGACGTCGGTCCAGTTGACCACGCCCAGGCGCACGTCCCGGCAGGCGGCGGGTTCGGCCGCCTGGGTAGCCGAGGTCAGGAAAGCGGTACCGGTGAGTGCAAGAACGCAGGAGCTGATCAGTCTTTTCATGTCGGGTTCCTCGGCAGCTTGTTGTTATGGGTTCCGGCATCTGCGCGCCGGTGATGCCAAAGTACGCAGCCGTGGCTTGTTCAAAACGCACAGCGGCGACGTGGTCTTGCACTACAGCGACTCTTGCACTTGAACACCCCTTCCAACTGGCGTATCAAAGTCCGCACGCTGCCCGCCAACCGAGTGCGTTCCATGTCCCAGGATTTCTATTTCTTGTTGATGCCGGGTTTCTCGGCCATCGGTTTCATTTCGGCCATCGAGCCGCTACGGGTCGCCAATCGCTTCCGTGGCGAGCTGTATCGCTGGCATGTGTTGAGCGCCGATGGCGGGGCGGTGTTGGCGAGCAACGGCATGTCGGTCAACGCCGATGCGGCGCTGGAGCCGCTGAAAAAAGGCGCGACGTTATGGGTGGTGGCTGGGTTCGAGCCGTTGAAATTCGTCACTCCGGTGTTGGAGCGCTGGCTGCACAGACTGGACAATGACGGCGTTATCCTCGGCGGCATCGATACCGGCAGCGTCGTCCTCGCGGATGCGGAATTACTGGACGGGCATCGCGTCACCCTGCACTGGGAAGCGATTGAAGCGTTCAAGGAATCCTATCCACAGCTCAGCGTGACCCAGGAACTCTTCGAGATCGACCGCCGCCGCATTACCTGCGCCGGCGGCACCGCATCCATCGACCTGATGCTCGACCTCATCGGCCAGGCCCACGGTTCGGAATTGGCGATCCAGGTCAGCGAACAATTCGTGCTCGGTCGCATTCGTCCGCGCAAAGATCACCAGCGCATGGAAATCGCCAACCGCTACGGCATTCGCAACAAGAAACTGGTGCATGTGATTGGCGAGATGGAAGCCCACAGCGAGCCACCCCTGACGACCTTGGCGCTGGCCGAATCGATCAATGTCACCCGCCGGCAACTCGAACGCCTGTTCCGCCTGCACCTGAACGACACCCCCAGCGGCTTCTACCTGCGATTGCGCCTGGAAAAGGCCCGGCAACTGCTGCGCCAGACCGACATGAGTGTGCTGGAAGTGAGCATTGCCTGCGGCTTTGAGTCACCGTCGTACTTCACCCGCAGCTACCGGGCTCGGTTTGCCCGGTGTCCGAGGGAGGATCGACGACGGCAGGGGGACGAGCGGGAGGTGGTTTGACGGGCTTATATCCGATCGGCGTGTTTGGCGCTGGAGGACAAGGCTTTACTGATTGGTCGAAGGGGTATCGCAAGCAATAGTGAGCCTGGAAAATTTCCCGTGGCGAGGGAGCTTGCTCCCGCTTGGGGCGCAGCCGCCCTGAAACCGGATACCGCAGTGCAGCAGGTGAACCCTGCAGGCCGGTTTTACGACTGCTGCGCAGCCGAGCGGGAGCAAGCTCCCTCGCCACAGGTACGGTGTTTGTCTTAGGAGATCTATTTCTTCATCAGCGCCGAGCAGGCTGCTTTATAGGCCTCGTGCTGATATTTGTTCAGCGTCGCTCGGCAGGGCGAAATCATGTTTCTTGCTCTGGGCGTTGATGGTCTGTGGCGACAGCAGCGTCACCTCGCAACCTTCCAGCAACTGGAACACCCCTTCGATCTTGAACGTGGTCGGCCCACCGGCGAACTCGCCTTTCTTGCTGCGCTTCTTGATGGCGATGCGCTCGATGCCATTGTCCGTCACGAACGCCCGTACCTGGGCGGCGAAGGCCTTGACGTTCGCGGCTTGATCGTCATCGTCCAGAGCGATCTTCTTGATGTTCAATGCGACGTGGCTCAACGCCTGCTGGTCCAGCGAGGCAACGGCGATGATCGCTTCGCTGCCTTTGATTTCAATGCCGCACGTTTTCATGTGAATTCCTTTGCTGGATGGAGGCGGGCAGCTCTTATAGCTCCAACTGATCAGCATGGATGCCAAAGGCCGCAGCAATTTTCTCGCGGGTGGCCCGGCGAGGCTTGGCGACAGATTCTTGCTGAGCAAACGCGGGTTGAGAAATACCGAGGCGCCTGGCGACCTCATCCTGAGTCAGGTTCAAATGTTCACGCCAGGCGCGTATTGGCGTGGCGCCGTCGACGATACGGCTGACAACCTCATGCGGGATCAGGTCGGGCTCCAGCTTTTGCGCAACGTACTGCGCATACGGAATGACCACGAATGCCGGATTTCCGTCTGCGTCGTTGATGATCTGAATATCAGTAGGTTCGTTCATCGCGTTTCTTGACCTCTTGAATGCTGACGACCTTGATCGCCCCGTCCCAATCGAACATGACTCGATAGCTACCTACCCGCAGGCGGTACGCATAGCCATGGCCAACAAGTGCTTTGACATTCACCACGTCAGGCATCTGGGCGAGCGTCGTAACGGCGTCCCGAACCTGAACCTGATGGACGGAGTGCAATTTCAAAAGCTGCTTAACGGCTTTTCTGGTCCAGTGAATAGTGTTCATGGAAGGATATAAGTCTTTTATAAGATTTGCGAATCCTGACTTATATCCCGTCCAGAGCCAACGCGTGAAAGATGTCTGAATATTGCCCTCACTCCTGCCCAATCGACTCCAAAAACTCCGACCGGTCATCACTCACCTGGGCCATGCAGTCGTTTTCGGCGATTTTGTAGGCGTCGCTGCCGGGCTTGGCCGGGAAGGCGGCGATGGCGCAATCGGCGTCGCGCTGTTTTTGCCAGAGTTGCTGGGCGGCCTTGATTTTGGCGGTGATGTCGTTGAGCTGGGCCTTGTCGCTGGCGTAGCGGGTCTGCAGCCGCTCATTGAGGCTTTGCAGGTTTTCGTTGAGCAACTGCTCGGCAGCCTTCTTTCCATAAGCCGAGCAGGCCAGGGTCTGGACGTCGTTTTCAACTTCGTCGCAGGGGTTGGGCTCGGTGTCTTCGGTCGCATGGGCGACGGTGCTGATCAATGCCAGGGCAAGAAGAATCGATTTCATCGGGTTGTCGCTCAAATCCAGTGAAAGCCAGTGGTGACGCGGATTCTGGCGCAAGCGCCGGGTAAATAACAGATGGTCGGAGGGGGGGCGTTGCAGCCCATTGTCGCGGATTGACGCTTTCGGCAATTCCCCTGTCGTTTTTGCACCCGGTCGCCACCGCCCTCCGGCATATGCTGGCCCCAAAGCGCCAGGCACACGATTCGGCGCATGAATCGCCAACAAGGGGACTGCCTGATGAGCCCAGCCGAATTGCACGCCGACAGCATCGTTATCGACGGGCTGATCATTGCCAAGTGGAACCGCGACCTGTTCGAAGACATGCGCAAGGGCGGCCTGACCGCAGCCAACTGCACCGTGTCGGTGTGGGAAGGTTTCCAGGCCACCATCAACAACATCGTTGCCAGCCAGAAACTGATCCGCGAGAACAGCGACCTGGTGATCCCGGTGAAAACCACCGCTGATATCCGTCGTGCCAAGGAGCAGGGCAAGACCGGCATCATCTTCGGCTTCCAGAACGCCCACGCCTTCGAAGACCAGCTCGGCTATGTCGAGATCTTCAAGCAGCTCGGCGTGGGCGTGGTGCAGATGTGCTACAACACCCAGAACTTGGTAGGCACCGGTTGCTACGAGCGCGACGGCGGCCTGTCGGGCTTCGGCCGCGAAATCGTCGCCGAGATGAACCGCGTCGGCATCATGTGCGACCTGTCCCACGTCGGTTCCAAGACCTCCGAAGAAGTCATCCTCGAATCGAAGAAACCGGTCTGCTACTCCCACTGCCTGCCGTCCGGCCTGAAGGAGCACCCGCGCAACAAATCCGATGAAGAGCTGAAGTTCATTGCCGACCACGGCGGTTTCGTCGGAGTGACCATGTTCGCGCCGTTCCTGGCCAAGGGCATCGATTCGACCATCGACGACTACGCCGAAGCCATCGAATACACCATGAACATCGTCGGCGAGGACGCCATCGGCATCGGCACCGACTTCACCCAGGGCCACGGCCAGGACTTCTTCGAAATGCTGACCCACGACAAGGGCTACGCCCGTCGTCTGACCAGCTTCGGCAAGATCATCAACCCCCTGGGCATCCGCACCGTGGGCGAATTCCCGAACCTCACCGAGACGCTGCTCAAGCGCGGCCATCCTGAGCGGGTGGTGCGCAAGATCATGGGGGAAAACTGGGTCAACGTTCTCAAGGACGTCTGGGGCGAATAAACCCCGCTGCATCACTGAATCCTTTACCTGCGGCCACTCGCGCCGCAGGCACATCACGAATTTCCGGAGTCAAGTTTTCATGGCCAAGATCGCCCCGCAACTGCCTATCGAAGTCGACAGCGAAACCGGTGTCTGGACCTCCGACGCCCTGCCGATGCTGTACGTACCGCGTCACTTCTTCGTCAACAACCACATGGGCATCGAGGAAGTGCTGGGCGCTGACGCCTACGCCGAGATTCTCTACAAGGCCGGCTACAAATCCGCCTGGCACTGGTGTGAAAAAGAAGCCGAATGCCACGGCCTGGAAGGCGTCGCGGTGTTCGAGCACTACATGAAGCGCCTGTCCCAGCGTGGCTGGGGCCTGTTCAAGATCCAGGACATCGACCTGGACAAAGGCACCGCCAGCGTCAAGCTCCAGCACTCGGCGTTCGTCTATGTGTACGGCAAGGTCGGGCGCAAGGTCGATTACATGTTCACCGGCTGGTTCGCCGGTGCCATGGACCAGATCCTGGCCGCGCGCGGCAGTTCGATCCGCACCGTGGCCGAGCAGGTCTACGGCGGTTCCGAAGAAGGCCACGACGACGGCCTGTTCATCGTCAAGCCGTTGTAAGTCGAGGATCGCGCCATGGCTTTTGAAGCAATGTTCCAGCCGATCCAGATCGGCAAGCTGACCATCCGCAACCGCGTGCTCAGCACCGCGCACGCCGAGGTCTACGCCACCGACGGCGGGATGACCACCGACCGGTACGTGAAGTATTACGAAGAGAAGGCCAAGGGCGGCATCGGCCTGGCGATCTGCGGCGGCTCGTCGGTGGTCGCCATCGACAGCCCGCAGGAATGGTGGAGCTCGGTGAACCTGTCCACCGACCGCATCATTCCGCACTTCCAGAACCTGGCCGACGCCATGCACAAGCATGGCGCCAAGATCATGATCCAGATTACCCACATGGGTCGTCGCTCGCGCTGGGACGGCTTCAACTGGCCGACCCTGATGTCGCCGTCCGGCGTGCGTGAGCCGGTGCACCGTGCGACTTGCAAGACCATCGAGCCGGAAGAAATCTGGCGGGTGATCGGCAACTACGCCCAGGCGGCGCGACGCGCGAAGGCCGGCGGCCTGGACGGCGTCGAGCTGTCGGCCGTGCACCAGCACATGATCGACCAGTTCTGGAGCCCGCGGGTCAACAAGCGGACCGACGAATGGGGCGGCAGCTTCGAAGGCCGCATGAAGTTCGGCCTGGAAGTGTTGAAGGCCGTGCGCGCCGAAGTGGGCGATGATTTCTGCGTGGGCATGCGTCTGTGCGGTGACGAGTTCCACCCGGACGGCTTGTCCCACGAGGACATGAAGCAGATCGCCAAGTATTACGATGACACCGGCATGCTCGATTTCATCGGTGTGGTGGGTTCGGGTTGCGACACCCACAACACCCTGGCCAACGTCATCCCGAACATGAGTTATCCACCGGAGCCGTTCCTGCACCTGGCCGCCGGTATCAAGGAAGTGGTCAAGGTCCCGGTGCTGCACGCGCAGAACATCAAGGACCCGAACCAGGCCACGCGGATCCTGGAGGGTGGTTACGTCGACATGGTCGGCATGACCCGCGCCCACATCGCCGACCCGCACCTGATCGCCAAGATCAAGATGGGCCAGATCGACCAGATCAAGCAGTGCGTCGGCGCCAACTACTGCATCGACCGCCAGTACCAAGGGCTGGACGTGCTGTGCATCCAGAACGCCGCGACATCCCGTGAATACATGGGCGTGCCGCACATCATCGAGAAATCCACCGGGCCCAAGCGCAAAGTCGTGGTGGTCGGTGCCGGCCCGGCTGGGATGGAAGCCGCGCGTGTGGCCGCCGAACGTGGCCACGACGTGACCCTGTTCGAGAAGAAGGAATTCATCGGCGGGCAGATCACCACCGCCTCGAAAGCCCCGCAACGGGACCAGATCGCCGGTATCACCCGCTGGTTCCAGCTGGAACTGGCGCGGCTGAAAGTCGACCTGCGCCTGGGCGTGGCGGCTGACGCGCCGACCATCATGGACCTGCGTCCGGACGTGGTGGTGCTGGCCGTCGGTGGGCATCCGAACCTGGAGCAGAACGAACACTGGGGCGCCGCCGAAGGGCTGGTGGTCAGCAGTTGGGACGTGCTCGACGGCAAGGTCGCGCCAGGCAAGAACGTGCTGGTCTACGACACCATCTGCGAATTCACCGGCATGTCGGTGGCCGACTTCCTCGCCGACAAGGGTAGCCAGGTGGAAATCGTCACTGACGACATCAAACCGGGCGTGGCGATTGGCGGGACTTCGTTCCCGACCTACTACCGCAGCATGTACCCCAAGGAAGTGATCATGACCGGGGACATGATGCTGGAGAAGGTCTACCGCGAAGGCGACAAGCTGGTGGCGGTGCTGGAGAACGAATACACCGGCGCCAAGGAAGAGCGTGTGGTGGACCAGGTTGTGGTGGAAAACGGCGTGCGGCCGGACGAAGAAATCTACTACGCGCTCAAGGAAGGTTCGCGCAACAAGGGCCAGATCGACGTCGAAGCCCTGTTCGCGATCAAGCCCCAGCCGTGCCTGGAGCAGAGCGGCGATGGCTACCTGCTGTTCCGCATCGGCGATTGCGTGGCCCAGCGTAATACCCACGCCGCCATCTACGACGCCCTGCGGTTGTGCAAGGATTTCTAACGGCTTGCACCAAACTCCTGTGGGAGCGGGCTTGCTCGCGAAAGCGGTGGGTCAGTCAATGCAAATGTGACTGACAGAATGCAATCGCGAGCAAGCTCGCTCCCACAGTGACCGAGTAAGGCATCTCGACCTGCAAGACCCTGAGGTCTTTGGGAGCAACACCTATGTTGAACACCCTTCTTCCAATCCTGCTGTTCGCAGCCCTGGGCCTCGCGGCCCTCGGCGCCCTGCGGCGGGTGAACATGTGGCGCCGGGGACGACCGTCGAAAGTCGATCTGATCGGCGGTCTCTTTGCCATGCCCAAGCGCTACATGGTGGATCTGCACCACGTGGTGGCGCGGGACAAGTACATTGCCAACACCCACGTCGCCACGGCGGGTGGTGCGGTGGCATCGATTGTGTTGGCGATCCTCGTCCACGGTTTTGGCCTGCACAACCGTATCCTCGGCTATGCGTTGCTGCTGATGTCGGCGGTGATGTTCGTGGGGGCGATCTTCATGTACCTGCGGCGGCGCAACCCGCCAGCGCGTTTATCGAAAGGCCCGTGGATGCGCCTGCCGAAAAGCCTGCTGGCCTTCTCGGCGTCGTTCTTCCTGGTGACCCTGCCGGTGGCGGGCATCCTTCCGGAAAACTTCGGTGGCTGGCTGGTGGCGGCGATCCTGGGTGTCGGCGTGCTGTGGGGTGTGTCGGAATTGTTTTTCGGCATGACCTGGGGCGGGCCGATGAAGCACGCCTTCGCCGGTGCCTTGCACCTGGCCTGGCACCGCCGCGCCGAACGCTTTGGTGGTGGCCGCTCCACGGGCTTGAAGCCGCTGGACCTGAACGACCCCGCCGCACCGCTGGGTGTGGAGAAACCCAAGGACTTCACCTGGAACCAACTGCTCGGTTTCGACGCTTGCGTGCAGTGCGGCAAGTGCGAAGCGGCCTGCCCGGCATTCGCCGCCGGCCAGCCGTTGAACCCGAAAAAACTTATCCAGGACATGGTCGTCGGCCTGGCCGGCGGCACCGATGCGAAATTCGCCGGCAGCCCCTATCCAGGTAAACCGGTGGGCGAGCATGGCGGTAATCCGCACCAGCCGATCGTCAACGGCCTGGTGGATGCCGAGACCCTTTGGTCCTGCACCACCTGCCGGGCGTGCGTCGAGGAATGCCCGATGATGATCGAGCACGTCGATGCCATCGTCGACATGCGCCGCCACCTGACCCTGGAAAAAGGCGCGACGCCGAACAAGGGTGCCGAGGTGCTGGAAAACCTCATCGCCACCGACAACCCGGGCGGCTTCGCCCCGGGCGGGCGGATGAACTGGGCGGCGGACCTGAACCTGAACCTGCTCAGCGAGAAGAAATCCACCGACGTGCTGTTCTGGGTCGGCGACGGCGCTTTCGACATGCGCAACCAGCGCACCCTGCGGGCGTTCGTCAAAGTCCTGAAGGCGGCGAAAATCGACTTCGCCGTGCTCGGCCTCGAAGAACGCGACAGTGGCGACGTGGCCCGGCGCCTGGGCGATGAAGCGACGTTCCAGCTGTTGGCCAAGCGCAACATCCAGACCCTGGCCAAATACAGCTTCAACCGCATCGTCACCTGCGACCCCCACAGCTTCCACGTGCTGAAAAACGAATACGGCGCCTTCGATGGCAACTACCTGGTGCAGCACCACAGCACCTACCTGGCGGAAATCATCGACGCCGGCGCGCTGAACCTTGGCCAGCACAAGGGCGACAGCGTGACCTATCACGACCCGTGCTACCTGGGCCGCTACAACGGCGAATACGAGGCGCCGCGCCAGGTGCTGCGTGCGCTGGGCATCGAGGTCAAGGAAATGCAGCGTTCCGGTTTCCGTTCGCGTTGCTGCGGCGGTGGCGGCGGCGCGCCGATCACGGACATCCCGGGCAAGCAGCGCATCCCGGACATGCGCATGGACGACATCCGCGAAACCGGCGCCGAGCTGGTGGCGGTGGGTTGTCCACAATGCACCGCGATGCTCGAAGGCGTGGTCGAACCACGGCCGATGATCAAGGACATTGCCGAACTGGTGGCCGACGCGCTGCTTGAAGACGCGGCCCCGAACAAGCCTGTGGCGCCGGCCAAACGTGAACCCGCGGAGGTGCATTAATGAGCGACATTATCCGCCGCGACCCTCGCGCCGAGTGGATCGCCCGCAACCGCCTGCACCCGCTGCACGCGGCCATGCAACCGGTGCAGCACAGCTGGATGGGGCCCAACGGCGTCATTCGCAAGAATGTGCACGGTGTCGGTTTCATCGGCCCCAACGGCATCAAGCGCATTGACCGCAGCGGCGCCCAGCAGGGTGGTGCGAGCAAACGCACCGCTGCCGTTGAAGTGCAACTGCCGCTGCATCAAGTCGTGCAACCGGCGTTTTATATCAGCGTCGTGCCGGACATGGTCGGTGGCCGCCTGAGCAGTCATGACCGTGACCTGCTGGGCCTGGCCCATCAGCTGGCCGGCAGCGACGGCGCGGTGCTGGCCGTGGTGTTCGGCGAGCACAAGGAAAGTGCCTTCGCCACCGCAGGCGTGGACCGTTTGCTGGTGCTCGAGGGCGAAGAATTCAGCGGTTATGCACCGGAACAACGGGTGCAAGGCCTGCGGGCTGTGGATAACCAGTTCAATCCGCGTCATTGGCTGCTGCCTGACAGTCGCAGCGGCGGCGGTGAACTGGGTCGACGCTTCGCCGCGGCCTTGGGCGAACGCCCGGCCACACGGGTCTGGCAGGTCAAGGACGAGGCGTGCATCGGCCGCGCCGGTGCGGGCTTGCAGGACTTGGCCCGGCCGTTGGCGCGGTTGATCCTGGCCGCTGCCGAATGCGCCGAGCCGGTCAGCGAAACCCGTCACGAAGCCTTGCCGGTGGAGTTATCCACAAGCGTGGCCCGCAGCTTGTCGCGCATCGAAGACCTTGGCGCCGTGGCGGTGGACCCCGGCGCGATTCCGATGGCTGAGGCCGAATTCATTTTCTCCGGCGGCAACGGCGTCAAGGACTGGGCACTTTTCCACAGGACGGCGGCGGCCTTGGGCGCTACCGAAGGCGCTTCGCGGGTGGCGGTGGACGATGGCTTCATGGCTCGCGATCGCCAGGTCGGTGCGTCCGGCACCTGGGTCACGGCACGGGTTTATGTGGCCGTGGGGATTTCCGGGGCGATCCAGCACCTGCAAGGTATCGGCGCCTGCGACAAGGTGGTGGCGATCAACCTCGATCCGGGTTGCGACATGATCAAGCGTGCGGACCTGTCGGTGATCGGTGACAGCGCGGCGATTCTCCAGGCCCTGATCGCGGCGGTAGAGGCTTACCGCAACGAAGCCAGGCGCGATGCGGCTTAAGCTAAGGAAACGTTCATGAGTACCCAAGTGATCAGCCTCGTCTCCATCGGTGCCCACCCGACCTCTGGTCGACCCCGGCGCGCCGAGCAAGACGCCCGCGCCGTGGAGCTGGGCCTGCAATTGGCCGGCAATGACCTGCAAGTGCTGCACGCCGGCGATGTGGCCGAACCGGCCCTGCGCGCTTACCTGGGCATGGGGCTGGATGAACTGCACGTGTTGGAAAACCCGAACGGGGCCGATGCGTTGCCGGCTCTGACCGACTATCTGCGTGACGCTGGCGCCCAAGTGGTGCTGACCGGGAGCCAGGCGGAAACCGGCGAAGGCTCGGGCATGCTGCCGTTCCTGCTGGCCGAGAGTCTCGGTTGGCCGCTGGTGGTGGGATTGGCTCAGGTCGAATCCATCGAAAACGGCGCGGCCCTGGTGTTGCAAGCCTTGCCCCGTGGCCAGCGGCGACGGCTCAAGGTGCGCCTGCCATTTCTCGCCACTGTGGATAACGCTGCGCCCAAACCTCGGCAAAGCGCCTACGGCCCGGCGCGGCGTGGGGCGTTGCACGCTGAGGAAGTCGAGATCATCGACGATGCGTTGCTGGCGGTGGCGACCCTGCAGCCGGCCAAGCCACGACCCAAGCGTCTGAAAGTGATCAAGGCCAAGAGCGGTGCCGACCGCATGAAAGCCGCCACGGCCAAGGCCAGCGGCGGAGGCGGGCAAGTGCTCAAGGGCGTGAGCCCGGAGGCGGGGGCCGAGGCGATTCTCAAGCTGTTGGTGGAAGAAGGGGTGGTTCGCTGAACCCGAATCACCGCCAATCCCTGTGGGAGCGAGCTTGCTCGCGATAGCGGTGGGTCAGTCAAAATTATATGGCTGGCAGAATGCAATCGCGAGCAAGCTCGCTCCCACAGGGGATTGGCGGTGCGCCTGTATGTTGTGCTAACCCACTAAGCGTTACTCACAATCCCTGTGCGTCCCTCTGTGGATAACCTGTTGGCCCCTCGCTACGGCCCATGCCAATCAGGCTCTCCAGCCCATCGATTAATAAATAGCCAACCTAACCATCGGTTTTTATTGGCTTTTCTCTGTGAATAAACCCCCGGTGCGAGGAAAACTTGCCCCCAATCTCTGTTGGCGCTTCTGTGGATAAGATGTTCGCTCTCCGCTGCAAGCCAAGCGCTACGGTGCCTGCAAGGTGTTGGTTAAATAATAGCCAAATTCGCCCCGGCCTCTTGAAAACGTCCGGAAAACACCGATTTGGAAGGCGTTCGATAGGTTTTCCACAGAACCGTCAAATTTACCCCCAAACACTGTTGGCGCTTCTGTGGATAAGGTGTTCGCTCTGCTCTGTAGCCCTTGATATTCAGGCTTCTCAGCGGTCTGATCAAAAAACAGTCAATCCGTCAGGAAACCGTTGCCGACGGATAAGTCACGGATTTTATTCACATCGACGCGCAAAAAATTTCTGACGCGAGCCTGGTTGTCCCCATTTGCTGTGGGTGTCCATGTGGATAACTTGTTCGCGGAACCCTGTAAGCCACGGCGGGCTTAGCGCCAAACGCGATAGATCAAATTTCATACAGTTCTAAGGAACTGCCTTGACGTACAGGTGTCGCCTGTCTTCACTCAGGGCACAAGGACAGCGCGACTTTATCCATATCTGGTTCAGGGAGAACGCACGATGGATAGCAAGGCCCCCACCCCGTTACTCGCTTCAGCCCCGACGTGCATCCCGACGCCTCCCACCGCGCTGCCTAGACGTGTTCATCGTCGCGCAGCCAATCAGCGTGCGCGCCTATAACACCTGAGCTTTTCCCACCGACACCGTTGACTGCCGCTCCAACCCATACGGGATAGCGGCCAGGCGCTTGTGCGCCTGTGGATTTGCAGGCAACCGCAGAGTTGCCCCTTCTGCCTGAGAGGACTTGAACATGACACGGATCTCGACCCCCATCAGTGAAATAAAGGAACACTACGACGTTATCGTCATTGGTTCCGGCTACGGCGGCGGCATCGCCGCGTCGCGCTTGTCCCGGGCCGGGCGCACGGTCTGTCTACTGGAGCGGGGCCGGGAGATCCAGCCCGGTGAGTACCCCAACACGTTGCTCGCCGCCACCGAGGAGTTGCAGGTGCATGATCCGGACGGTCACATCGGTTCGCGCACCGGGTTGTTCGACCTGCACGTCAACGCCCAGCAGAACGTGGTGGTCGGTTGTGGCCTGGGCGGCACATCGCTGATCAATGCCAACGTCGCGCTGGAAGCCGAACCCGGGGTCTTCGAGGACCCGCGTTGGCCGCTGGCGATGCGCGAGCACAGCGACACGCTGCTCAAGGACGGTTATGCGCGGGCCCGGGAGATGCTCAAGCCCAATCCCTATCCGGCGTCCTCGCCGAACCTGCCCAAGCTCGACGCCCACAAGAAATCGGCGGATTACCTCAAGCAGGGCGCGCATTTCTACAAGCCGCCGATCAACGTGACCTTCGACAAACTGCCCAACAACCTCAACCACGTCGGCGTCGAACAACTGCCGTGCAACGGCTGTGGCGACTGCGTCTCGGGCTGTAACAACAAGGCCAAGAACACCACGCTGATGAACTACCTGCCGGACGCCTGGAACCACGGCGCGGAGATTTTCTGCCAGGCCGAGGTGCGGCACCTGGAGCGCGACGGCGATGGTTGGATCGTGCATTTCCAGTACCTGGACAGCGGTCGCGAGATGTTTTCGGCGCCGACGCTTTTTGTCCGCGCAGACATCGTGGTGGTGTCCGCCGGCACCTTGGGCTCCACCGAAATCATGCTGCGCTCGAGGGACAAGGGCTTGTCGATGTCCGCCCAGTTGGGCGAGAACATGAGCGGCAACGGTGACATCCTCGGCTTCGGCCACAACTGCGACCAGGTCATCAACGGCATCGGCTTTGGCGCCCATTCGGCCAAGGAACTCGAGCCGGTGGGGCCGTGCATCACGTCGGTGATCGACATGCGCACCGAGGGTGACTGGCGCAGCCGGATGGTGATCGAGGAGGGCTCGATCCCCGGAGCCCTGGGCCGGGCCATGGTGCCGAGCATGGCGACGTTCGCTGAAATGATCGGCGTGCCGACCGACACTGGCTTCGGTGCCAGCCTCAAGTACAAGGGCCGCGAGGCCGAGAGCTTTCTGCGCGGGCCGTATTACGGCGCACTGCACAACATGCAGACCTACTTGATCATGAGCCATGACAACGGCAAGGGCCGCATGGTCCTCGACAACAAGGATCAGCTACGCATCGACTGGCCGGGTGTCGGCGAGCAGGAAAACGTCACCCTCGGCAACGAACGGCTGCACCAGAGCACCAAGGCCCTGGGCGGGATCTGGGTCGAGAACCCGATCTGGACCAAACTGCTCAAGCACAGCATCGTCTCGGTCCATCCGCTGGGCGGCTGTGTGATGGGCGAAGACGCGGTCCAGGGCGTGGTCAACCACAAGGGCCAGGTGTTCAGCGGTGCCAGCGGCACCGACGTCTACCCAGGCTTGTACGTGGCGGACGGCTCGGTGATCCCGACGTCCCTGGCGGTCAACCCGTTGCTGACCATTTCGGCGGTCAGTGAGCGCAACATGGGGTTGCTGGCGGCGGATCGCGGCTGGCTGATCGACTACACGCTGCCGTCGGCCCCGCGCAAACCGGTGGCGGCGCCGACCCTTGGCGTGCAGTTCACCGAAACCATGAAGGGGTATTTCTCCACGGCGTTCACCCAGCCCCAAGGCACCGACCTCAATCTTTACGAAGCGGCGGCCAAGCGCGGCAAGGCCGATAACTCACCGATCGAATTCACCCTGACCATCACCGCCGCCGACCTTGATCGCTTGATCAAGGAACCGGAGCACGCCGCGACCCTGGTGGGCACCCTCGATGCGCCTCTGCTGTCGGCCAAGCCGCTGGTTGCCAGCAACGGCGTGTTCAACCTGTTCGAGCAATACCAGGAGCAGGTCGGCGTGCGCCATATGAACTACGACATGAAGCTGACCGCCGAAGACGGCAGCGACTACTTTTTCAGCGCCTTCAAGACCGTGCCCGAGGACAACGGCGTGTTGAACATCTGGCACGACACCAGCACGCTCTACGTCACGCTCTATCGCGGACCGGACAAGACCGGCGCAGTGCTCGGCTCCGGGGTGATGCATATCCTGCCGGCCGATTTTGCCAAGCAGATGACCACGATGAAGGTACTCAACGCCCGCAATGAGCGCGAGCGGGTGGAGGCGCTGGCGCGGTTCGGCAAGTTCTTCGCCGGGATCCTGTGGGAGAGCTACGGCGGTGTCTTCGCTGGCGACGTCTACTTCAACCCGGACGCACCACCCCGCTTGAAAAGGCCACTGGATGCGCCGGCCCCCGTGGTGCATTTCTTCCAGACCGAGGACAACGTCGAGTTGCGCCTGACCCGCTACCAGGCCGGCAGCAAAGGTCCGGTGATGCTGGTCCATGGCCTGGGCGTGGGTTCGAATATCTTCTCCACCGACACCATCCACACCAACCTGCTGGAGTACCTCTGCAAACACGAATACGACGTCTGGCTGTTGGATCTTCGGGTGAGCATCCTGCTGCCGGCCAGCAAAAATGAATGGAACGGCGATCAGGTCGCCCAGTACGATTTCAAGGCCGCCATCGAACAGATCCAGCAGGCGACCCAGGCCCGAGAGGTGCAATGCGTGGTGCATTGCTACGGTGCGACGACCTTCTTCATGTCGATGCTCGCGGGATTGCAGGGCGTGCGCTCGGTGGTCTGCTCGCAGATCGCCGCCGACACGGTGGTCGCCACCGCCACCGGTCTGAAGGCCGGTTTGCATCTGCCGGGAATGCTCGATGCCATCGGCATCAAATCCATGACCGCCTACGCCGACACCAAGGAAAGCTGGTTCAACAAACTCTACGACAAGGCCCTCAACGGCTATGCCCGGATCGAGGCCCAAGGCTATTGCACCAACCCGGTCTGCCATCGCATCACGTTCATGTACGCCTCGCTGTACCGCCACGACACCCTCAATGAAACCCTGCACGACAACCTGCATGAATTGTTCGGCGAGTCGAACATCCAGACTTTCGAGCACCTGGCGCTGATCGTGCGCAAGGGGCACCTGGTGGACTTCAAGGGCAACGACGTCTACATGCCGCATTTCGACCGGTTGAAGTTACCGATCTGCTTCATCAGCGGCGCCGACAACCAGTGCTACCTGCCGCAAAGCACCCTCAAGACCTACGAACGGCTGTGCGACATGCATGGTCCGCAACTGTTCAGCCGCCACGAAATACCGGGGTACGGCCACATCGACTGCATGTTCGGCAAGGATGCGGTGGTGGATGTGTATCCGATCATTCTTGAGCACCTGGAGAAGACTGCGTTGGGCTAGCTGACTGCCCTCCGTGGCGAGGGAGCTTGCTCCCGCTCGGCTGCGAAGCAGTCGTCGCTTTTGAAGTCTTGGGGGCCGCTACGCGGCCCAGCGGGAGCAAGCTCCCTCGCCACATGGCTTTGTGGTGAGTCAGGAATAAGGAAAAGGATGCCATGAACACTTACATCCGCTGGTTCCAACGCGTCATCTGGGTCGGAATCGTCATGAACATGTTCTTCGCGATCCCGGCGCTGTTTGCACCGGCCTTGCTGACGTCCATGCTCGGCCTGCCACCCGTGCTGTCCGATCCCTGGCTGGAGAACGCCGGCATGTTGCTGGTGGGGATCAGCCTTTTCTACATGCCCTCGGGCTTCAACGCGCCGCGTTTCGTGGTGCATTCGTGGTTGTGCGTGCTGTCGCGCCTGGTGGCGGTGGTGTTCTGGATCTACCTGATCAACACCAACAACCAGGGCTCGCTGTTCGTGCCGATGTTAATGGGCGACCTGACCATGTTCCTGGTCCTGGGCGTGCTGCTGTACCTCGGCAGCCCGGTGGCCAACCGTCCGCTGGCGTTGCTCTGCGCCGGCTGGCGGGAATGGCGCGCCGGCTGGGCGCTGCGCTGGCAGAGCCACGGGTTCAAGGTCGGCACGTTGGTGGTGGTCTTGCTGTTGGGTTTCATCGGCTACCAGACCTGGTACCAGATGATCCGGGAAGTGCCGCAACCGGACTTCGCTTCCGACGAAGACCATTACAAATACGCCGCCATCGGCCTGGGCATCGAGGCGCGAATTCCGTATTACCTGTTCGCCGTGCTGCCGCAGATGTGCCCGGAAAAACTGCCCAAGCCGGGTGGCTACGAGGTGTTCGGTTTCCTCTATGAAAACGGCAAGGACTTGCCCATCGGCATGGCCAAGCGGCAGCTCGGCTACCCCACCGTGGAGCCGAACTGCGCCCTGTGCCACACCGGTTCCTACCGGGCCAATGCCTCTGACGTCGCGGTGCCCGTCGCCGCCGCGCCGGCCAATACCTTGCAACTGCAAGCCTTCCAATGGTTCGCCTATGAATGCGCCAGCGACCCGAAATTCACCCCCGACGCGGTGATGGCGGCCATCAACGGCAAGTTCCAGCTGGGCTTTTTTGAAAAGCTCTACAACCGCTACCTGATCATCCCGATGGCCAAGAGCGCGTTGCTCAAACAGAAACAGGCCTACGCCTGGCAGAAGCTGCGTCCGGCCCAAGGGCCTGGGCGGACCGACACCTTCAACCCGACCAAGATGGTGGTGTTCGGCTTCCCGGATGACTCGACCATCGGCACCGTGGACCTGCCCCAGGTGTGGAACCAGAAACCTCGCGAATCCATGTACCTGCATTGGGACGGCAATAACAACAAGATCCACGAACGCAACTACGCAGCGGCCATGGCCGTGGGCGCGACGCCGGAGTCGGTGCTGCCGCCGAGTTTCAACCGGGTGACCAACTGGCTGCTGGGCCACAAGGCACCGGCCTGGCCGTTCGCCCTGGACCAAGGGAAAGTCGCCCAGGGCAAACCGATCTGGGAGCAAAACTGCGCCGCTTGCCATGATTTCGGCCGTAGCGACACCGGCCAGGTCACCACCAACATCGACCAGTTGGGCACCGATCCCCATAGGCTCAACTCGTTCACGACTGGCCTGGTGACGGCGTTCCATGGCTTCAAGAAACCACCGTTCGACTTTGGCGCCTACCGCAAGACCCAGAGCTACAGCAACACGCCCACCGACGGCATCTGGTTGCGCGCGCCGTACCTGCACAACGGCTCGGTGCCGACCCTGTGGGATCTGTTGCAAGCGCCGGAGCAACGTCCGCAAGTGTTCTACACGGGTTCCGATATCTACGACCCGCAGAAGGTCGGTTTCGTCACCAGCGGCGCGCAGATGAAGGCGTCGGCGGATTTCAAATACGACACCCGCCTGGAAGGCAACCACAACGGCGGTCACCTGTACGGCACGCAGCTGTCGGACGTCGACAAGCGGGCCCTGATTGAATTCATGAAGACCCTGTAGCCCGGGGCAAAACGAAGGAGCGTTCACATGTCATTACTGCACCATTGGGAACATGAGTTCGACAAAGTCAAGGTCCGCCTGCACGGGTTGGTCACGCGGCTGGAAATGTCCTGGAAGAAACTCGTCAACGACCTGGAGCCCGAGGAGTTCCAGGCCATCGTCAAATTGCTGGAGCGAGGCCACGACCAGGCCCGTCACGTGATCGACCACGGTGATCTGCCGGACGATGAACCGGCGGTGCCGTGGGAGTTGGCGCACGGCCTGTCGATCCTGAAGATCGGCAACGCCACACCGCTGCCGCAAAGCGAAGACGAGTTGCCGACCCGGGTGCTCAAGGACGGCACGTTATTGGGTTGTCGCAAGTGGGAACTGTTGGACCTGCTGTGGAGCGAGGCGCTACTCAAGTGGATCGAAAACCTGCGCCACCATGCGACGTTCGCCACGACCCCGGCGCTGGTGAAAATGGACAACGACGTGGTGCTCGCCATCGCCGGTGACTGGGGCACGGGGCCGTTCGACAGCCACGCGCCCGCCGTGGCCGTCGCCAACCAGATGCAACTGGCCCTGGCCGATTTCACCATCCACCTGGGCGACGTGTATTACGCCGACACCCACTCCCAGGAAGACGTCGACATGGTCGGCTGGCCCCAAGGCAAGCACGGCTCGTTCACCCTCAACTCCAATCATGAGATGTACAGCGGCGCACATGGTTATTTCAAGGAACTGGCCAAGCGGTTCCCGGTGCAGCAAGGCACCAGTTACTTTGCGCTGTACAACGACGATTGGCTGGTGGTTGGGCTGGACAGCGCCTACGCCTCGGACGCCATGAACCTGTACATGGACGGCACCCTCAACACCCAGCAGATCGAGTGGATGAAAACCCTGCCCAAGCGCAAGAAGCTCATGGTCCTCAGTCATCACCAGGGCTTCGATATCTCCGGGCACCACAAGACTGCGCTCTACCAACCGGTCTGTGACGCCCTGGGGCGTGAGCCGGATTATTGGTATTGGGGCCATCTGCACAACGGCATCTGCTATGCGGCGCAAGGCGGCTTGCATGCGCGCTGCGCCGGGCATGGAGCGATTCCCTATGGCACCACCAGCGAGTTGAATGGGCATGCGCGGGTGCTGTGGTCGGAAACTGAGCTGGCGGGGGACGAGGCGTATCCGGAGCGGGTGTTGAATGGGTATGTGAAGGTGCAGTTGAGGGGGGAGGAGATTGTCGAGACGTTTTATGGGGAGGATGGCAGTGTGCGGTGGTCTTCCCAGTAGTCGGTGAATGTCAGGCCGCTATCGCGAGCAAGCTCGCTCCCACATGGGGTCTTCGGTGCGCTGAAGACCCCCTGTGGGAGCGAGCTTGCTCCGGGCGGCGATCCGACGATGCTTTTGATTTAGCCCTGGACCGGCACGCCCTTGAGGTACGGCGCCGGCTCGGCCCCCAGGTTATTGAGCATGCGCTCGCTGTACCAGTCCACGAAGTTCACCACGCCGAACTCATAGGTCTTGGAGTACGGGCCTGGCTGGTAGGCGGTGGAGTTGATGCCGCGCTGGTTTTCCTCGGCGAGGCGACGGTCCTGGTCGTTGGTGGCGTCCCAGACCTGGCGCATGCGCTCCACGTCGTAGTCCACGCCTTCGACCGCGTCCTTGTGCACCAGCCACTTGGTGGTGACCATGGTTTCCTGGGCGCTGATCGGCCACACGGTGAAGACGATGATGTGGTCGCCCATGCAGTGGTTCCACGAGTGCGGCAGGTGCAGGATGCGCATCGAGCCCAGGTCCGGGTTCTTGATGCGACCCATCAGCTTGGCGCAGCCCTGCTTGCCGTCCATGGTCATCGACACGGTGCCCTTGAGCAGCGGCATGCGCACGATGCGGTTGCGCAGGCCGAAACTGGCGTGGGCGTAAGGGATCTTCTCGGCTTCCCAGGCGGCGGCGGAGGCGGCCACGTGGTCCTTGAACGCCTGGTCGGCGCGCGGGTCTGTGACGTCGTCCCATTCCAGCAGGGTCTTGAGCAATTCGGGGTGCGAGGCGTTGCAGTGGTAGCACTCGCGGTTGTTTTCCAGCACGAGCTTCCAGTTGGCCTTTTCCATCAAGGTGGTTTGCACCGCCACCTTGGTGTTTTCCATGTCGTACGGTTCCATGTAGTGGTTCAGTGTCGACAGGAAGTCATCGATCGCCGGCGGGTTCTCGGCCAGGCTGATGAAGATGTAGCCGCCAGCAGTCTTCACGTTCACAGGCTTGAGGCCGTACTGCTTCATGTCGAAGTCGGCGCCCATCTCGGTACCGGCGAACAGCAGGCGACCGTCCAGCTCGTAGGTCCACTGGTGGTAGTGACAGACCAGTTTGGCGACCTTGCCCTTTTCACTGGTGCACAGCCGCGAACCGCGGTGGCGGCAGACGTTATGGAAGGCGTGCACCACGCCCTCGGCGCCGCGAATCACGATGATCGGGTTCTTGCCGATCTGCAGCGTCAGGTAGTTGCCCTTGGCCGGGATCTCGCAGGTCATGCCGGCGATCAACCATTCTTTCTGGAAGATTTCCTGCATGTCGATATCAAACAGGCGCTCGTCACTGTAGAACGGTTGCGGCAGCGAAAAGGTACGCTCGCGCTCTTGCAGCATTTGCGCGGTGGCCTTGCGTGCGGGTTCCAGCGGATCGCCCAGGCTCAGGGTAGTGGTGACGTCCATCGTTTTGTCCTCATGGTCCTCTACGTGACCATCAAAAAAGTGGCTGATCGGTTGTGCTACGCAAGGCAAAAAAATCTGTTTGTCTGTTGGGGCGAGTGTGGGGCCGCGCAGGGGCGCAACCTTATCCATGGGCGACATGGCCCAATCTGTTCCCGACGCGCAAGCCCCGGTCGTTGGGGGCTGGTCGCGATAAGTATGTGAATGTCGCAGATAGGTAAATGGTCACTCAGGTGCCTGCGCACAATCGCCCTCATGAAGGCCGACAGTCGGCCGTGGAGATCAGCATGTCCAATAATTTCCTGAACCCGGTCACGACCCAGACCTGGGCCAATGGCCGACATATCGTGCGTTGCGTCAAAGTCATCCAGGAAACCTGGGATGTGCGCACCTTTTGCTTCATGGCCGACCAGCCAATCATGTTCTTTTTCAAGCCGGGGCAGTTCGTCACCCTGGAGCTGGAAATCGAAGGCCAGCCGATCATGCGTTCCTACACGATCTCCAGCTCGCCGTCGGTGCCCTACAGTTTCTCCGTGACGATCAAGCGCGTGCCGGGGGGCAAGGTTTCCAACTGGCTGCACGACACCCTGCACGAGGGCCAGGAACTGGCGGTACATGGGCCGGTGGGGCTGTTCAACGCTATCGATTTCCCGAGCCCGAAAGTGCTTTACCTCAGTGGCGGCGTGGGCATTACGCCGTGCATGTCCATGGCGCGCTGGTTCTACGACACCAACGCCAATGTCGACATGACTTTCATCCACAGCGCCCGCTCGCCCAAGGACATCATCTACCACCGCGAGCTGGAGCACATGGCGTCGCGGATCGACAACTTCAGCTTGCACCTGATCTGCGAAAAGCATGGCCTGGGCGAGCCGTGGGCCGGGTATCGCGGCTACCTGAATCACAAGATGCTGGAACTGATGGTGCCCGACTTCCTCGAGCGCGAGGTGTTCTGCTGCGGCCCGACCCCGTACATGACTGCGGTCAAGCGCCTGCTGGAAGCCGCTGGCTATGACATGAAGCGCTACCACGAGGAGTCCTTCGGCGCGACGCCGCCGGAAGCCCGTGCCGACGCGGTGGAGCAGGCCGAGCAGGCTGCCGACGCGCCAGAAGTCGATGCGGCTGACCTGCACCTGGTGGAGTTCACTTCATCGGGCAAGAGCATTCGCGTGGGGCCGGGAGAAACCGTCCACGCCGCTGCCGCCAAGCTCGGCATGATGATCCCCAAGGCCTGCGGCATGGGCATCTGCGGCACCTGCAAAGTACTGAAGCTGGGCGGGGAAGTGGAGATGGAGCACAACGGCGGCATCACCGAGGACGACGAGGCCGAGGGTTATATCCTGTCGTGCTGCAGCGTGCCGAAGGGGGATGTGCGGATTGATTTCTGATTTGCTCGCTCAGGCAGGTGTAAATCCCTCTGTACCTGGAGGGATTTACTTGTGCCTAGAGGGATTTCCTGTGGCGAGGGGATTTATCCCCGTTGGGCTGCGAAGCAGCCCTAAAACCTGCAATCGCGGTGTTTCAGGCAGACCGAGTTGACTGCTTTGGGGCTGCTTCGCAGCCCAGCGGGGATAAATCCCCTCGCCACGGGTGTCCCGGCCCGGTCTTGAGTGTATTTCTACTTAGCCCGCCATCACTTCCCGAATATCCGCCGCCAATTCCCGCACCCGCGCTTCCTCGGTATCCCACGAGCACATGAAGCGTGCGCCGCCCTTGCCGATGAAGGTGTAGAAACGCCAGCCCTTGGCCGTCAGTGCGGCGATGGCCGGTTCCGAGAGTTGCAGGAACACGCCGTTGGCCTGGACCGGGAACATCAGTTCCACGCCGTCGATGTCGCTGACCAGTTCTGCCAGCAGTTGCGCGCAGCGGTTGGCGTGGCGGGCGTGCTTGAGCCACGCGTCGTCTTGCAGCAAGCCGACCCACGGTGCGGAGAGAAAGCGCATTTTCGACGCCAACTGCCCGGCCTGTTTGCAGCGATAGTCGAAGTCTTCGGCCAGGTCGTGGTTGAAGAACAGGATGGCTTCACCCACCGCCATGCCATTCTTAGTGCCGCCGAAGCACAGCACGTCGACGCCGGCTTTCCAGGTCAGGTCGGCTGGGGTGCAGCCGAGGAAGGCGCAGGCGTTGGAGAACCGTGCGCCGTCCATGTGCAGGTTCAACCCCAGTTCCTTGCAGGTGGCGCTGATGGCGCGGATTTCATCCGGCGTGTAGACGCTGCCGACTTCCGTGGCCTGGGTCAGGGTCACGACGCGCGGCTTGGGATAGTGGATGTCCTGGCGCTTGAGGGCGACCTCGCGGATCGACTCGGGGGTCAGCTTGCCATTCTCGGTGCGCGCCACCAGCAGCTTGGAACCGTTGGAAAAGAATTCCGGTGCGCCGCATTCGTCGGTTTCGACGTGGGCGGTTTCCGAGCAGATCACGCTGTGATAACTCTGGCACAGCGACGAAAGGGCCAGGGAGTTGGCAGCCGTGCCGTTGAACGCAAAGAACACTTCGCAGTCGGTTTCGAATAGCTCCCGAAAGCCATCTGCCGCGCGGTGGGTCCAATCGTCATCACCGTAGGCACGCTGGTGGCCCTGGTTGGCTTCTTCCATGGCGGCCCAGGCTTCGGGGCAAATACCGGAATAGTTGTCGCTGGCGAATTGTTGGCTCTTGTCGGTCATGGCCTTGCTCCTTGAATAGAGAGTCCTGGGTAAGAGATCCCTGGCGGAATGCCCCGGATGAGGGGTTCCATGGTTCGGCGTGCTTGGGTCCACAACGCCGTGATCGATACTGGTGCGCACTTTACCCAAGATTGGCGGAGGAACATAAGGGATGTTTCTGTCAGAAAAAGACCAAGTAACTGGGCCGATATAAACATGAGACGACGTGATGGTGCCCTGGACTTGCTCAAATGGTTGGCACTGTTGTCGATGATTCTCGATCATCTGCGATATGTCGGTTTTTCCGTCGATTGGCTATATGTGCCGGGGCGGCTGGCGTTTCCGTGGTTTTGCCTGGCGATGGCGGCAAACCTGGCGCGCGGCGGGCCAAGTGCCGGCTCGTGGCGCTACCTGGGCTGGCTGTTGCTGTTCAGTGCCGTCAGCGAAATCCCTTATCGCTTGTTCATTCCCGACCCCACGACGCTGAACGTGATGCCGACGCTGGTTCTCGGGTTGTTGGTGGCACGCTGTTGGCGGACGCCTACCCTCGAGGCGCGCGGCCTGGCCGCAGCGGCGTTACTGCTGGCGGGGCTGTTTTCGTCGCAACTGATGTTCGGCTTCTTCGGTGTGTTGCTGCCGTTGGCGACGCTGTTGGTGTTCAAGCGCTTGCCATTGCTGGCGTTGTTGCCGGGCTTGGTCTGCGTGGCGGCCAATCAATGGCGGGTCTTGTATGGCGCGGCATGGCTGGGGGATGCGGTGGCGTTGTGGGGGCTGGTGGCTTGCCTGATCGCGCCATGGCTGGGGCTGGTGCTTTTGCGACAGGCGGGTCGTTTTCATCCAATGCCCATGCGGCGCTGGGCGTATGCGCTGTATCCAGGGCATTTCTTGGTGCTGCTCGCGGTTCGCCAGATTGCCGCATAGCCCTTGTGGCGAGGGAGCTTGCTCCCGCTGGGCTACGTAGGAGCTGTCGAGCGAAGCGAGGCTGCGATCTTTCCGCTGCTCATTGAATCAAGAGTGAAAGATCAAGATCAAAAGATCGCAGGCTTCGCCAGCTCCTACAGAGTCTGGCGGGAGCAAGCTCCCTCGCCACAGTGCCGGTGCTCCATTCCATTTGAGCGCATGTCGTAAACGCACCTTTGCGTGGCGTCCATAGGCATTTGACCTGCCTGCGCCGGCCATACCATCGCATCCAAAGGGCACGACCGAAACGGTCCGTGCCTCACCGAGACGAAAGGCGCACCGCCGCCGCTGGGAGAGACGCGATGTTCAGCAAGCAAGACCAAATCCAAGGCTACGATGATGCACTGCTGGCGGCGATGAATGCCGAGGAGCAACGCCAGGAAGATCACATCGAACTGATCGCGTCGGAGAACTACACCAGCAAGCGTGTGATGCAGGCCCAGGGCAGCGGCTTGACCAACAAATACGCCGAAGGCTATCCGGGCAAGCGCTACTACGGTGGCTGCGAGCACGTCGACAAGGTCGAGGCCCTGGCCATTGAGCGCGCCAAGCAATTGTTCGGCGCCGATTACGCCAACGTCCAGCCGCACTCCGGTTCGTCGGCCAACAGTGCCGTGTACCTGGCCCTGCTGCAGGCCGGCGACACCATCCTGGGCATGAGCCTGGCCCACGGCGGTCACCTGACCCACGGTGCGAAAGTGTCGTCCTCGGGCAAGCTCTACAACGCGGTGCAATACGGCATCGACACCACCACCGGCCTGATCGACTACGACGAAGTCGAGCGCCTGGCGGTCGAGTGCAAGCCGAAGATGATCGTCGCCGGTTTCTCCGCCTACTCCAAGACCCTGGATTTCCCACGCTTCCGCCAGATCGCCGACAAGGTCGGTGCCTTGTTGTTCGTCGATATGGCCCACGTCGCTGGCCTGGTTGCCGCCGGCCTGTACCCGAACCCGCTGCCGTACGCCGACGTGGTGACCACTACCACTCACAAGACCCTGCGCGGTCCACGTGGCGGCCTGATCCTGGCCAAGGCCAACGAAGAAATCGAGAAGAAGCTCAACGCCGCGGTATTCCCCGGCGCCCAGGGCGGCCCGCTGATGCACGTGATCGCCGGCAAGGCGGTGTGCTTCAAGGAAGCGGCGGAGCCTGGCTTCAAGGCTTACCAGCAGCAAGTGATCGATAACGCCCAGGCCATGGCTGGCGTGTTCATCAAGCGCGGCTACGATGTAGTGTCCGGCGGCACCGACAACCACCTGTTCCTGGTCAGCCTGATTCGCCAGGGCCTGACCGGCAAGGACGCGGATGCTGCCCTGGGCCGCGCCCACATCACCGTCAATAAGAATGCCGTGCCGAACGACCCGCAATCGCCGTTCGTGACCTCGGGCCTGCGCATCGGCACCCCGGCGGTGACCACGCGTGGTTTCAAGGTTACCCAGTGCGTCACGCTGGCCGGCTGGATCTGCGACATCCTCGACAACCTCGGCGACGCCGATGTCGAGGCCAATGTCGCGCAGCAAGTGGCGGCCCTGTGCGCGGACTTCCCGGTTTATCGCTGAGTCGGTTTTGGAGTAAATGACTATGCAACGCTATTCGGGCTTCGGCCTCTTCAAACACTCACTCAGCCATCATGAAAACTGGCAGCGGATGTGGCGCACGCCGACCCCGAAAAAGGTCTACGACGTGGTCATCGTCGGCGGTGGCGGGCACGGTCTGGCGACCGCCTACTACCTGGCCAAGGAGCACGGCATCACCAACGTGGCCGTGGTCGAGAAGGGCTGGTTGGGCGGCGGTAACACCGCGCGCAACACCACCATCGTGCGCTCCAACTACCTGTGGGATGAATCGGCCCACCTGTACGAACACGCGATGAAACTCTGGGAAGGCCTGTCCCAGGACCTGAACTACAACGTGATGTTCTCCCAGCGTGGCGTCTACAACCTGTGCCACACCCTGCAGGACATCCGTGATTCCGAGCGTCGCGTCAGCGCCAACCGCCTCAACGGCGTGGATGGCGAGCTGCTCAACGCCAAGCAAGTGGCCGACGAGATCCCGTACCTGGATTGCTCGAAAAACACCCGCTACCCGGTGATGGGCGCCACCGTCCAGCGTCGCGGCGGCGTGGCGCGTCACGATGCCGTGGCCTGGGGCTTTGCCCGAGCGGCGGACGCGTTGGGCGTGGACTTGATCCAGCAGACCGAAGTGATCGGTTTCCGCAAGGAAAACGGTGTGTGCATCGGCGTGGAAACCAACAAGGGCTTCATCGGCGCCAAGCGCGTCGGCGTGGTCACTGCCGGTAACTCCGGGCACATGGCCAAGCTCGCGGGCTTCCGCCTGCCGGTCGAATCCCACCCGCTGCAAGCGCTGGTGTCCGAGCCGATCAAGCCAATCATCGACAGCGTGATCATGTCCAACGCCGTGCACGGCTACATCAGCCAGTCCGACAAGGGCGACCTGGTGATCGGCGCCGGCATCGATGGCTACAACGGCTACGGCCAGCGTGGTTCGTACCCGGTGATCGAGCACACCATCCAGGCCATCGTCGAGATGTTCCCGGTGTTGTCCCGCGTGCGCATGAACCGCCAGTGGGGCGGCATCGTCGACACCACGCCGGACGCCTGCCCGATCATCTCCAAGACCCCGGTGCCGAACATGTTCTTCAACTGCGGTTGGGGCACCGGTGGCTTCAAGGCCACACCTGGCTCGGGCAACGTGTTTGCCGCGAGCCTGGCCAAGGGTGAAATGCACCCATTGGCCGCACCTTTCTCCATCGACCGTTTCCACAACGGTGCGTTGATCGATGAACACGGCGCTGCTGCGGTTGCCCACTAACAGGAGAAATCCCCATGTTGCATATCTTCTGTCCTCACTGCGGCGAACTGCGCTCCGAAGAGGAATTCCATGCATCCGGCCAGGCGCATATCCCGCGTCCACTGGATCCGAACGCCTGCACCGACGAGCAGTGGGGCGACTACATGTTCTTCCGTGACAACCCACGCGGGTTGCACCATGAACTGTGGGATCACGTCGCCGGTTGCCGCCAGTACTTCAACGCGACCCGTGACACCGTGACCTACGAGATTCTCGAAACCTACAAGATCGGCGAAAAGCCGCAGTTCACCGACAAGGCTGACAGTCCGAAAGCGGCTGCACAGGCTCTGGGAGAGAAGGTATGAGCCAGATCAATCGCCTGTCCAACGGCGGACGGATCGACCGCAACAAAGTGCTGACATTCACCTTCAACGGCCAGACCTACAAAGGCTTCGAAGGTGACTCCCTGGCCGCCGCGTTGCTGGCCAACGGTGTCGACATCATCGGTCGCAGCTTCAAGTATTCCCGTCCGCGCGGCATCTTCGCCGCGCGGCGCCGAAGAGCCGAACGCGGTGCTGCAGATCGGTGCCACCGAAGCCACGCAGATTCCCAACGTGCGCGCCACGCAACAGGCGCTGTACCAAGGTTTGGTCGCCACCAGCACCAACGGCTGGCCGAATGTGAACAACGACATGATGGGGATTCTCGGCAAGGTCGGCGGCAAGCTGATGCCACCGGGTTTCTACTACAAAACCTTCATGTACCCGCAATCGTTCTGGATGACCTACGAGAAGTACATCCGCAAGGCCGCAGGCCTGGGCCGCTCGCCGACCGAGAACGATCCGGACACCTACGACTACATGAACCGTCACTGCGACGTGCTGATCGTTGGCGCCGGCCCGTCTGGCCTGGCTGCCGCGTTGGCCGCTGGCCGCAGCGGTGCCCGAGTGATCCTGGCCGATGAGCAAGAAGAGTTCGGCGGCAGCCTGCTCGACTCCCGCGAAAGCCTGGACGGCAAGCCGGCGACCGAGTGGGTCGCGGCCGCAGTGGCTGAGCTGCGCTCGATGCCGGAAGTGGTGCTGTTGCCTCGCGCCACCGTGAACGGTTATCACGACCATAACTTCCTGACCATCCATGAGCGGCTCACTGATCACCTGGGTGACCGCGCACCGATCGGCCAGGTTCGCCAGCGCATCAACCGGGTTCGCGCCAAGCGCGTGGTCCTGGCGACCGGCGCCTGCGAGCGCCCATTGGTCTACGGCAACAACGACGTGCCGGGCAACATGCTGGCTGGCGCAGTTTCTACCTACATCCGCCGCTACGGCGTGGCGCCGGGCAAGAAACTGGTCCTGAGCACCAACAACGACCACGCCTATCGCGTGGCCCTGGACTGGTTCGATGCCGGCCTGCAAGTGGTCGCCGTGGCCGACGCCCGCAGTAACCCACGGGGTGCGCTGGTGGAAGAAGCCCGCGCCAAGGGCATCCGCATCCTCACCGGCAGCGCCGTGATCGAGGCCCGTGGCAGCAAGCGCGTCACCGGGGCACGTGTGGCCGCGATCGACGTCCGTGCCCACAAAGTCACCAGCCCCGGCGAATGGCTGGACTGCGACCTGGTGGCCAGCTCCGGCGGCTACAGCCCGGTGGTCCACCTGGCTTCACACCTGGGCGGCAAGCCGATCTGGCGTGAAGACATCCTCGGTTTCGTACCGGGCGAAGCACCGCAAAAACGTGTCTGTGTCGGCGGTATCAACGGCGTCTATGGCCTCGGCGATAGCTTGGCCGACGGTTTCGAAGGCGGCGTGCGTGCGGCCAGCGAAGCCGGCTTCAAGGCCGTCGAGGGCGTGTTGCCTAAAGCGCTGAGCCGTCACGAAGAACCGACCCTGGCGCTGTTCCAAGTGCCCCACGAAAAAGCCACCGCACGGGCGCCGAAGCAATTCGTCGACCTGCAGAACGACGTCACTGCCGCCGCCATCGAACTCGCCACCCGCGAAGGCTTCGAGTCGGTGGAACACGTCAAGCGCTACACCGCACTGGGCTTCGGTACCGACCAGGGCAAGCTGGGCAACGTCAACGGCCTGGCCATCGCGGCCCGCTCGCTGAACGTGAGCATTCCGCAGATGGGCACCACCATGTTCCGTCCGAACTACACGCCGGTGACTTTCGGCGCGGTGGCGGGCCGGCACTGTGGGCACATCTTCGAGCCGGTGCGCTTCACCGCGCTGCATGCCTGGCATGTGAAGAACGGTGCTGAGTTCGAAGACGTCGGCCAGTGGAAGCGCCCTTGGTACTTCCCGAAGAACGGCGAAGACCTGCATGCCGCGGTCAAGCGCGAATGCCAGGCCGTGCGTGACAGCGTCGGTCTGCTCGACGCTTCGACCCTGGGCAAGATCGACATCCAGGGTCCGGACGCCCGCGAGTTCCTCAACCGCGTCTACACCAACGCCTGGACCAAGCTCGACGTGGGCAAGGCCCGGTACGGCCTGATGTGCAAGGAAGACGGCATGGTCTTCGACGACGGCGTAACGGCCTGTCTGGCGGACAATCACTTCCTGATGACCACCACCACCGGCGGTGCCGCGCGCGTGCTGCAATGGCTGGAGATCTATCACCAGACCGAATGGCCGGACCTGAAGGTGTACTTCACCTCGGTCACCGACCACTGGGCGACCATGACCCTGTCGGGGCCCAACAGCCGCAAGCTGCTCGGCGACGTCACCGACATCGACCTGGACAAGGACGCTTTCCCGTTCATGACCTGGAAGGAAGGCCTGGTGGGCGGCGTCCCGGCGCGGGTGTTCCGGATCTCGTTCACCGGTGAGCTGTCGTACGAAATCAACGTGCAGGCCGACTACGCCATGGGCGTGCTCGAACAGATCGTCGAGGCCGGCAAGAAGTACAACCTGACCCCGTACGGCACCGAGACCATGCACGTATTGCGGGCCGAGAAGGGCTTCATCATCGTCGGCCAGGACACGGACGGCTCGATGACCCCGGACGACCTGAACATGGGCTGGTGCGTTGGCCGGACCAAGCCGTTCTCGTGGATCGGCTGGCGCGGCATGAACCGTGAAGATTGCGTGCGTGAAGACCGCAAGCAACTGGTGGGCCTCAAGCCGATCGACCCGAATGTCTGGCTGCCGGAAGGCGCGCAACTGGTGTTCAACCCGAAGCAGGCGATCCCGATGTCGATGGTCGGCCACGTCACCTCCAGCTATGCGCATAACTCCCTGGGTTATTCGTTTGCGATGGGCGTGGTCAAGGGCGGCTTGAAGCGCCTGGGCGAACGCGTGTTCGCGCCATTGGCCGACGGTAGCGTGATCGAGGCAGAGATCGTTTCTTCGGTGTTCTTCGATCCGAAGGGGGATCGGCAGAACATCTAAGGGACTTTGGTCCTGTGGGTGGGCAGCTTCACCGAGTCGCCTGATTCGCGAGCAAGCCCGCTCCCACAGGATTGAAGTCGCCAAAGGAATTTGAGCCAGGCATCAATCCAATGTGGGAGCGGGCTTGCTCGCGAAGACGGCAGGACAGCCACCACAAAGGCCGGAACTACAGAATTCAAGACAGGTGCTCCATATGACCGCAGTCAACGTGTACCAACAACGCCCAACCACCGGGGCCAAGGCCGAGTCGTCGCTGCACCATGCCGACCTCGCCAGCCTGGTGGGCAAGGGCCGCAAGAACGCCGGCGTGACCGTGCGCGAGAAAAAACTCCTCGGCCACCTGACCCTTCGTGGCGATGGCCACGACCCGGCGTTCGCCGCCGGCGTACACAAGGCCCTGGGCCTGGAATTGCCGGGCGCCCTGAGCGTCATCATCAAGGGCGAGACCAGCCTGCAATGGCTCGGCCCGGATGAATGGCTGCTGGTGGTGCCCACCGGCGAAGAGTTCGCCGCCGAGCAGAAGCTGCGCGAAGCCCTGGGCGACCTGCACATCCAGATCGTCAACGTCAGCGGCGGCCAGCAGATCCTCGAACTGTCCGGCCCGAACGTACGCGACGTGCTGATGAAATCCACCAGCTACGATGTTCACCCAAACAACTTTCCGGTAGGCAAGGCGGTGGGCACGGTGTTCGCCAAGTCGCAACTGGTGATCCGCCACACGAGTGAAGACACCTGGGAACTGGTGATCCGTCGCAGCTTCTCCGATTACTGGTGGCTGTGGTTGCAGGATGCGGCGGCTGAGTATGGGTTGAGCGTGCAGGCCTGACTAAGGTCGGACACTGTCTTTTTGTGGCGAGGGGATTCATCCCCGCTGGGCTGCGCAGCAGCCCCAAAAGCTTGATGTGATCAACCTGACACTCTGAAGTTGCAGGTCTAGGGGCTGCTTCGCAGCCCAGCGGGGATGAATCCCCTCGCCACAGGGTTCTGTGCTTAGCGGGGGATTTGTCCATAACAAACAGGAGTCACCGCAATGAGCCGCGCCCCAGACACATGGATCTTGACTGCCGACTGCCCCAGCGTGCTCGGCACGGTGGATGCGGTGACCCGCTTTCTGTTCGAGCAGGGCTGCTACGTCACCGAGCATCATTCCTTCGACGACCGGCTCTCGGCGCGCTTTTTCATTCGCGTGGAGTTTCGCCAGCCTGATGGTTTCGATGAGCAGAGCTTTCGCGCCGGCCTGGCCGAGCGTGCGCAAGCCTTCGGTATGGTCTTCGAACTGACGCCGCCGAACTACCGGCCCAAAGTGGTGATCATGGTCTCCAAGGCCGATCACTGCCTCAACGATTTGCTCTACCGCCAGCGCATCGGCCAGTTATCCATGGACGTGGTGGCCGTAGTCTCCAACCACCCGGACCTCAAGCCGCTGGCCGACTGGCACCAGATTCCCTACTACCATTTCCCCCTGGACCCGAACGACAAGCCGGCCCAGGAGCGACAGGTGTGGCAGGTGATCGAAGACACCGGCGCCGAGCTGGTGATCCTTGCCCGCTACATGCAAGTGCTGTCGCCGGAGTTGTGCCGCAAGCTCGATGGCAAGGCGATCAACATCCATCACTCGCTGCTGCCGGGCTTCAAGGGCGCCAAGCCGTATCACCAGGCCTACAACAAAGGCGTGAAGTTGGTGGGCGCCACGGCGCACTACATCAACAACGACCTGGACGAAGGCCCGATCATCGCCCAGGGCGTGGAGGTGGTGGACCACAGCCACTATCCCGAAGACCTGATCGCCAAGGGCCGGGACATCGAAGGGCTGACCTTGGCCCGGGCGGTGGGGTATCACATTGAGCGGCGAGTATTTCTGAACGCCAATCGTACCGTGGTGCTTTAGCCACAAGCTTCAAGCTTCAAGCCGCAAGAAAAGGCGGTATGCGTGCTTCTTGCGGCTTGTAGCTTGCCGCTTGAAGCTCAGGCATCAACCCGAGCAATCAACGCGCTGCCTGCCTGGGCAACGCAGTTCCACAAAAACAACAGCGAGGTGAAAGCATGTCTGGTAATCGTGGTGTCGTGTATCTCGGCAACGGCAAGGTCGAAGTACAGAAAATCGACTATCCCAAAATGCAGGACCCGCGCGGCAGGAAGATCGAGCATGGCGTCATCCTGCGCGTGGTCTCCACCAACATCTGCGGCTCCGACCAACACATGGTGCGCGGCCGTACCACCGCCCAGACCGGCCTGGTCCTGGGACACGAGATCACCGGTGAAGTGATCGAGAAGGGCAGCGACGTCGAGAACCTGAAAATCGGCGACCTGGTCTCGGTGCCGTTCAACGTGGCTTGCGGGCGCTGCCGTTCCTGCAAGGAGCAACACACCGGTGTGTGCCTGACCGTCAACCCGGCCCGTCGCCGGCGGTGCCTACGGTTACGTGGACATGGGCGACTGGACCGGCGGCCAGGCCGAATACGTGCTGGTGCCGTACGCCGATTTCAACCTGTTGAAACTGCCGGACCGCGACAAGGCCATGGAGAAAATCCGTGACCTGACCTGCCTGTCCGACATCCTGCCGACCGGCTACCACGGCGCCGTCACTGCCGGCGTTGGCCCTGGCAGCACCGTCTACATCGCCGGTGCCGGCCCGGTTGGCCTGGCCGCTGCTGCTTCCGCTCGTCTGTTGGGCGCGGCCGTGGTCATCATCGGCGACGTCAACCCGGTTCGCCTGGCCCACGCCAAGGCCCAGGGTTTTGAAATTGCCGACCTGTCCCAGGACACCCCGCTGCACGAACAGATCGCCGCGCTGTTGGGCGAGCCTGAGGTCGATTGTGCGGTCGACGCGGTTGGCTTCGAAGCCCGCGGCCACGGCCATGACGGCGTCAAGCACGAAGCCCCGGCCACCGTGCTCAACTCGCTGATGGGCGTGGTCCGCGTGGCCGGCAAGATCGGCATCCCCGGCCTCTACGTCACCGAAGACCCGGGCGCCGTCGATGCAGCGGCGAAGATGGGCAGCCTGAGCATCCGCTTCGGCCTGGGCTGGGCCAAATCCCACAGCTTCCACACCGGCCAGACCCCGGTAATGAAGTACAACCGCCAACTGATGCAGGCGATCATGTGGGACCGCATCAACATCGCCGAAATCGTTGGCGTGCAGGTCATCAGCCTGGACGACGCGCCGAAAGGCTACGGCGAGTTTGATGCGGGCGTGCCGAAGAAGTTTGTGATCGATCCGCACAAGTTGTTCAGCGCGGCATAAGGCTGTAGGCAAGACGGAAAAAGGGCGACAGTGATGTCGCCCTTTTTATTTTGTGCTTTCTCTCAGTTCCAAGTTCGCGAACCATCTCGTGCAGGCTCGTATCCGAAGGGTGTGGCAGGAAAATTCAAGAAATAACGGCTTGCCCTTGCTAATCAGGTAACTGCCGTAGCGGTCATGGCTTGCGCCTGTAGCCTGCGTCCGATTACATCCAGTAAGTCGCATCCGTCGCGCAGCGGAATGGATAACAACAAGGCGAAATCGTGGAGCACGACCGCGTCCGAGCTAAGCTCTTCGCGAAATGCGATGTTTTCCCGCAGTGGGTCACGGCGCGAATACGGTTCCGATGCAGTCGTGGCGAGGGAGCTTGCTCCCGCTGGGGTGCGAAGCGGCCCTTGCTTTTCAAAACGGGAGGGCGAGCTTTGCACTCGCCACGGTCATTCAGGGGCCTTCGGTGGCAGGACCCGCTCGCAGAACTCAGGATAAAATCCACGGGCGCTAGGGCCACGGCAATAATTCTGGGCCTGGGTCAAGGCCTCGCGGCTGAACACCATGCTTCGCGGCATGCTGGCGAACGTCACGTAGCCGCCCTGTCGCGTCTTGATGGCGTCGAACCCCGACATGTCGTAGACCAGTTCCACGTCATCATCGACAAGCATCCGTGCCTTGATCGTGACTTGCGTGTATTGCTTGCCGCCGGGGGCGCCATTGAGTGCGGCCAGGCCATGGCCAACCACACGCAGCATGTGATCGACCCAAGGTTCTGACGCCTGCGTCGCAGCGTCTGGACGGTAGAGCACGATCAGGGCTTGCTGGTCGCGTATGACTTCGGTCAGGGCCGGGTCCGAGCGCTTGATGCGATGTTCAACAGTCAGCCAGGACTTCTGTTCCTCACTGGTGTCGTCGGCAATATCCGGGTTGAGGGGGCCGCGTTGGCATTCGTTGACACCCAGGACGATGAGCATGCCTGTCAGGATAACGGCGAGTGTCGCACCGCCAATTTGTACGTTCATAGGCGAACTCTGGGAGAAGAAGCCGCACTTTACGGGAACTGCGCCGGGAAGGGCAGGCCGAAAGCTGAAGCAGGTGGACCATAACCCAATCAACCCTAATCAAAGTTGGCTAGAAAATAATCGGCGGTTATCAATTGGCACTGGTTGACGTCTTGGTTGTTGCAGGTGTTATCCAGCCACGCAGAATAGGCCGGTTCTTGAACGCTCGAATATTCAAGTATCAAGTTTATTTCGCCGTATCTGCATGTGACGGTCGTATGCGTGGGAAGTCCCTCGCCATTATTTTCAACATGCAATGCATAATCAGCACCCTTGAATGACAGCGATTGTGGGTTAACTGCATCCACAACGGATTGGCTCTGCCACTCGAACGCATTTTGTTCGTCGACAAAATAGATGTCTTCTACCGCTTCGATGTTTCGATGTATGTTCGCGGCGGAAGGACAGGTTATTTCACTCGCATGAACCTGGCCCATAGTCAACGATAATAGTGCGGTGCTGCCGGTCCATAAGATTTTTAACATCGCGCGCCTCCTGGCTCGGTCCGTAGCCATTATTGTGGCTGTCTCCGGGGCGGGCTACTGTCAGAGTTGACAGGTCGTCATGTCAATTTTGAATTATGTATGAATATTTAACAGCTAATTGCTCAGGTTATGAGTTGTTTAAGTTAAAAGCTAAAACTTTCCGAATTGTCTGTAGGAAGTTTCTGAAGATGCTGTTGAAGCTTATTAAGTTAATGATGGAACAATTCCCCGATGCCCCAGTCCAACGCTCGGTTTTCGCGCCGCTTCCTACGAAGCGGCTTTTTAATGGCAAGAGGGTATGTCCGGATGAAGGTTTCACGCGGTTTTGCACTGTCTTGCCTGCTGTCGTTGGCGGCCAGCCCGGTCTTTGCGCAGTTCAGCCTTGGTGATGCGGCCAATATGATCACGGCCATCCAGGGCGACGAGCAGGAGGGCGCCGTGGCCGCTGCGCCGAAAGCGGCCGGACTGCTCAATTCGCTGGGCTCGGAACTCGATATAACCCCCGAGCAGGCCATCGGTGGAGCAGGGGCAATGCTGGGGTTGGCGAAGAACCGCCTCAGCGAACCGCAGTTCTCCGAGTTAAGCAAAAGCGTGCCGGGGCTGGACCAGATCGCCGGCAACAGTGCTATCGGCGGGCTCAACGGCTTGGGCGGCTTACTGGGCGGCGGGTCGGAAAAGAACGCCTTGCTCGACGGCCTGCTGGGGAATGTCAAGGACACCAACGACCTGAACAATGCCTTCGGCGCCCTGGGCATGGACAGTGGCATGATTGGTCAATTCGCCCCGATTATCCTGCAATACCTCGGTCAACAAGGCGTAGCCAGTTCGTTGTTGCAGAACCTGGGCGGCATCTGGGGGAACGGCGCCGGTCTCTGATCATTCGGGCTCGTTGCGCAACGTGGCGATGCGTTGGTCTTTCTCGGCCCAGAGCTGGTTGACCCAATCCTGGACGTGTTGGCGAAACACCGGGTCGTTTTCGTAGTCGCCTTGCCATAGCGTGGGGTCCAGCTCGCGAGTCTTGATGTCGATGATGACCCTGGGCACGGCGCCGCTGATCAAATTCCAGAAGCCGGGGATTCGTTCCTGCGGATACACCACCGTCACATCGAGCACCGCGTCCAGTTGCTCGCCCATTGCCGCGAGCACGAACGCCACGCCGCCGGCCTTGGGCTTGAGCAGGTGGGTGAAGGGCGATTGCTGCGCCTGGCTCTTGGCTGCCGTGAAGCGTGTGCCTTCGAGGTAGTTCACCACGGTGACCGGCTGGCGCTTGAACAACTCGCAGGCGGCCTTGGTGATTTCCAGGTCGCGGCCAGCCAGTTCCGGGTTCTTCGCCAGGAAGGCCTTGGTGTAGCGCTTCATGAAGGGGTAATCCAACGCCCACCAGGCCAACCCAAGAAAGGGCACCCAGATCAGTTCTTTCTTGAGGAAGAACTTGAAGAACGGCGTGCGCCGGTTGAGGGTCTGGACGAGGGCGGGAATGTCGACCCAGGATTGGTGATTGCTGATCACCAGGTACGAGGTGTCGCCGCGCAGCCCTTCGCCACCGCGAATGTCCCAGCGAGTGGGGATGCACAGGGCGAAGATCAGCTTGTCGATTTCAGCCCAGGTCTCGGCGATCCACATCACCGCCCACGAGGCGTAGTCGCGAAAGCGCCCGGGCAGGATCAGCTTGAGCAGTGCGAACACCATGAGCGGCCCGAACAGCACCAGGGTGTTGAGCAACAGCAACAGGGTGACGAGACAGCCGGTGAGCAGGCGGCGCATAGACGACTCTTGAAAGCGGGTGGGCGGGCCATGATAAGCAAGCTTCGGGTGGTAGGCCAAATTGCGATGGACGAATGTTTCACCTTTTGGCCGGTATGCTGGGTGTGCTCTGTGGCGAGGGGATAAATCCCCTCGCCACAGAAGTAGTGCTTGGCTGGAGTTTCTCCTAGCCATTGCTACCGAAGTCAACCGAACGAATTCATCAGCCACGGTCTAAAAAACCACCCACACAGGAAGCCCTATTGCATGAAATCCCTTCTAGCCCTGCTTTCCCTGGTGGCCCTTCCTGCATTGGCCGCCGAACCCACGCTGTACGGGCGCTATGAATACATCGCGCTGCCGGAAATGGGCGGCGAAGTGCTCAAGGCAAAGATGGATACCGGTGCGCTGACTGCCTCGCTGTCGGCCAAGGACATCGAGACGTTCACCCGTGACGGCGATGATTGGGTACGGTTCCGCCTGGCGACCAAAGGCGCGAGCAACAAGATCTATGAGCACAAGATCGCCCGGATCAGCAAAATCAAGACCCGGTCCGAAGAGGACGAGGACGACGATGAAAAGATCGCACCCACCAAGCGTCCTGTGGTTGACCTGGAATTGTGCCTGGGCAACGTCAAGCGCACCGTCGAGGTCAACCTGACCGACCGCAGCAGTTTCAATTACCCATTGTTGATCGGCGCCAAGGCCCTTCGCGAGTTCGGCGCAGCGGTCAACCCGGCGCGGCGGTTTACCGCGGATAAACCGGACTGTTGATTTCCCCGATTGACGTGCCCCGAGGCTTGGGGCACCGTTCCGGCAACTTTCCTGTCGGGCTCGGACGCCATGCCGCATATTCTGATTGTCGAAGACGAAGCCGCCATCGCCGATACGCTGGTGTTCGCCCTGCAGGGCGAGGGCTTTGACACCACTTGGTTGAGCCTTGGCGCCGCCGCCCTCGAGCACCAGAAGCACACCCCGGCGGACCTGATCATCCTCGATGTGGGCCTGCCGGATATCAGTGGATTCGAGACGTGTAAGAATCTCAGGCGTTTCAGCGACGTTCCGGTCATCTTTCTTACCGCTCGGGATGGCGAGATCGATCGGGTCGTGGGTCTGGAAATCGGTGCCGACGACTATGTGGTCAAGCCTTTCAGCCCTCGGGAAGTGGCCGCCAGGGTCCGCGCGATTCTCAAGCGAGTGGCGCCGCGACCGGTCGTCGAGACGGGAGCCGCGTTGTTCCAGGTCGATCATGATCGCGTGCAGATCAGCTATCGCGGCAAACCGTTGAACCTGACTCGCCACGAATTTCGCCTGTTGCATTGCCTGCTGGAGCAGCCCGAGCGGGTGTTCAGCCGCGAACAGCTGCTGGATGCACTTGGCGTGGCCAGCGACGCCGGCTACGAGCGCAGTATCGACAGCCACATCAAGAGCCTGCGCGCCAAGTTGCGCCTGGTCAGGGCCGAGGCCGAGCCGATCCAGACCCACCGGGGCCTTGGCTACAGCTACAGCCCGGGGCACAGTTGATGTCCCTGGGAATCCGTATTTTCCTGGTCTACGTGCTGTTTATCGGCTTGACCGGCTATTTCGTGCTCAACACGGTGATGGAAGAAATCCGCCCTGGCGTGCGCCAATCCACCGAAGAGACCTTGGTGGACACGGCCAACTTGATGGCCGAAATCCTGCGGGACGATTTCAAGGCCGGGACGCTCGGCCAGAATCGCTGGCCTCAATTGCTCAAATCCTACGGAGATCGGCAGCCGGCGGCGACGATCTGGGGCCTGCCGAAAAACCAGGTCAGCCATCGTATCTACGTCACCGATGCCAAGGGGATCGTGGTGCTGGACTCTAGCGGCGTGGCGGTGGGCCAGGATTATTCGCGCTGGAACGACGTCTACCTGACCCTGCGCGGCCACTACGGCGCCCGCTCGACCCGCAGCGATCCGGATGACCCGGCGTCTTCGGTGATGCACGTCGGGGCGCCGATCCGTGACAACGGCCAGATCATCGGCGTGGTCACAGTCGCCAAGCCCAATAGTTCGCTGCAGCCTTATATCGACCGTACGGAGCGGCGGCTGCTGATCTACGGCGCCGGGTTGGTCGTGCTGGGCCTGTTGCTGGGCGCCCTGTTGTCGTGGTGGCTCAGCGCGGCGTTGCGCCGCTTGACGGTATATGCCCAGGCGGTCAGCCAGGGCCGTCGGGTTGAGGTGCCGCATTATCGGGGGGGGAATTCGAACAACTGGCCGGCGCTGTCGAGCACATGCGCACGCAACTCGAAGGCAAGGCGTACGTCGAGCGATACGTCCATACGCTGACCCACGAACTCAAGAGCCCGCTGGCTGCGATCCGTGGCGCCGCCGAGCTGCTGCAGAGCGACATGCCCGCTGCCCAGCGACAACGGTTCGTCAGCAACATCGACAGTGAAAGCGTGCGCATGCAGCAACTGATCGAACGCTTGCTCAACCTGGCCCAGGTCGAGCAGCGCCAGGGGCTGGAAGAAGAAGTCCCGGTGCCGCTGGCGGCGTTGATGGATGAATTGTTGGAAGCGCGTGGTGGCTGGATCGAAAGTCGCCAGTTGAGGATCGAGCAGCAAATCGCCGCCGATCTGGCGCTGACCGGAGAGCCGTTCCTGTTGCGCCAGGCCTTGGGCAACCTGTTGGAAAATGCCCTGGATTTCACGCCTGCCAACGGGCTGCTGCGGGTCAGCGCCGAGCGCACCGGCAACCGCGTCGAATTGCGCCTGTTCAACCAGGCCGAGCCGATTCCCGACTATGCCTTGCCACGCCTGAGCGAGCGTTTTTACTCTTTGCCTCGCCCGGGTACCGGCCGCAAGAGCACAGGCCTTGGGCTGAATTTCGTCGAGGAAGTGGTGCAGTTGCATGGTGGTGAGTTCAGTATCGGCAATGTCGAGGGCGGGGTGGAAGTGGTGCTGCGGTTGCCTTGAAACCACGTCCTAGGAAATGAAATACAGTTGTGGCGAGGGAGCAAGCTCCCTCGCCACAGGTTTCTCTTTGGGTCGGATAACTTCTACTCTCCACACAATCTCCACATTCGCCCCATAAACCCCCCACACTGCCGCGCCAGACTCTCCCCCATTCGAACAGGGAGAGCCTCACATGAACCGCAGTCTCGCTATAAAACTGGGCATGATCGCCCTCTTGATCCTCTTGCTGATGATCCCGCTGTTGATGATCAACGGCCTTATCGACGAGCGCCAGGAATTGCGCGATGGGGTGTTGCAGGACATCGCCCGCAGTTCCAGCTACAGCCAGCAATTGGTCGGGCCGATGATCATCGTGCCGTATCGCAGGGACGTGAAGGTGTGGAACACCAACGAAAAGACCGGCGTGCGTTTCCTGGAAACCGTCCAACGAAGTGGCGAGTTGTACTTCTTGCCGGAACAATTCGAACTCGACGGTCAGATCCGCACCGAAACCCGTGCCCGGGGCATCTACGAGGCGCGTCTGTTTCATGCCGACAACCGGATCGATGGCCGCTTCAAGGTGCCGGAGCACTATGGTGTCGCCCCCAAGGATTTCGCCGACTACCGCTTCGATGAACCGTACCTGAGCGTTGGCATCAGCGACATTCGCGGTATCGAGAATGCGCTGACCCTCACGCTGAACCAGAAGACCGTTGATTTCCTGCCTGGCTCGCGCCTCAGCTGGTTGGGGCAGGGTGTGCACGTGCCGTTGCCGATGATCACTGCCCAGGGCAGCCCCGAGCTGACTTTCGGCTTCGATCTGCGCTTGCAAGGCACTGGCGACCTACAGATTCTTCCGGTGGGCAAGGCCACCAAAGTGCACCTGTCCGCCGACTGGCCGCACCCCAGCTTCATCGGCAACTACTTGCCAGTCAATCGCGAGATCAACGAGCAGGGTTTCAGTGCCGATTGGCAGACGTCGTTTTTCTCCACCAACCTCTTGGAGACGCTTCAAGCCTGCGTGCCCACCGATGGCTGTGAAGCGTTCCGCAGTCGTGCGTTCGGTGTAAGTTTCGTCGATCCGGTGGACCAGTACCTCAAGAGCGATCGAGCGATCAAATATGCGCTGCTGTTCATCGCGCTGACCTTCGCCGGGTTCTTTCTCTTCGAAGTGCTCAAGAGCCTGGCAGTGCACCCGGTCCAATATGCGTTGGTGGGCGTGGCCCTGGCGTTCTTCTATCTGTTGCTGCTGTCGCTGTCGGAACACATCGGCTTCACCTTGGCGTACCTGGTGTCGGCCAGTGCCTGCGTGGTGTTGATCGGATTCTACGTCTGCCATGTGCTGCGTAGCGTGGGCCACGGCCTGGGCTTTTCCGCGGGGTTGGCGGGGTTGTATGGCTTGCTCTACGGCCTGTTGAGCGCTGAAGACTACGCGTTGCTGATGGGCTCGCTGTTGCTGTTCGGTCTGCTGGGCGTGTTCATGGTGCTGACCCGCAAGCTGGACTGGTACGGCGTGGGCGCGAAACCTGCGGCGGCGATGAGCTTCGATCTGGGAGAGGTGAAATGAGCCGGTCGTTGGGGCTGCGTGAGGATCAGCGAGAGGGAGAAAAGTTGGTGATGCTCATTACTGGGTTGTTTCCTCTGGATCCGGTGCGCTGCCATCGCGAGCAAGCTCGCTCCCACAGGGGATCCCGGTGGTCAAAACAAAGCAACCCAATGTGGGAGCGGGCTTGCTCGCGATGAGGCCGGATCAGTCAATGCCAAACTAAACCCTGGGCACCGTCTCGGCCATTGAAGGTCGCAGGCTCACCTCGGCAAACCACGCCGCCAACTGCGGATTGGCCTTGCGCCATTCCAGGTCCGGGTGGCGCAGGTCCAGGTAACCCAGGGCACAGGCGACGCTGATGGCGGCGATGTCGAAATGGCTCGCCAGTTCGGCAATCGCCTCGGCTTCGAGCATGGCCAGGGCGCGACGAATCTTGTCCCGTTGCGCATCGAGCCATTCGTCCCAGTGTTTTTCCGCAGGGCGCAGCGCGGTCTCATAACGGATCATCACCGCCGCGTCCATGATCCCATCGGCCATTGAGGCCAGGGTCAGGCGCCGCCAGCGTGCCGCGCCATCCCGAGGGATCAGCGGGTTGCCGACGTGCTGGTGGTCGAGGTAATCAAGGATCACACGGCTGTCATGGATCACCGTTCCGTTGGCCAGGCGCAGGGCCGGGATCTTGCTCAACGGGTTTTCATCGATCAACGCGCGGTCCGGCTTGACCGGCGTGAGCAGGCTCAGTTGCAACGCCACGCGGTCTTGCTGGCCGGTCTCGTGCAGCAGCACCAGGACCTTGCGGACGAAGGGCGAAGCAGGGTTGTGAAACAGCGTCATGCTGGGGGTGGACATGGTGGACGTCTCGATCAGGGGCGTGTTGCGCAGCATAGCGCGACCGAGCCAAAAGTGGCCCGGTCGCGTCGTGCATCAGGCTGCGGGTTGCAGCGCTTGCGCGTCGGGCTGCGGCGTTGTCGGCTGATGCTTGAGTTCCCGGGCAACGGTCCAGACGATGAACGCAGCCACCACGTCGAAGATCGCCAGCAGCACGAACAGCGGGCTGTAGCCGATCTTCGTCACCATGACGCCGAACAACAGCGTGAAGGCGGCAGCACCCAGGTAACCGAACATCCCGCCCATGCCGGTCGCCGTGGCGACTTCGTTCTTGCCGAAGGAGTCGGAGGTGATGGCGTATAGCGCACCGGAGAGTGTCTGGTGGGCAAACCCGCCGACGCAAAGCAGGGCGATGGCGGTATACGGGCTTGCGACGAGGCCGATACAGGCCGGGCCGATCATGCAGGAGGCACCAAACAACAGCACCATTTTGCGGGACGTGAACAGCGATACCTTGCAGTACTTGTGGAAAAACGGGCTCAGGTAGCCACCCAATACGCAGCCAAGGTCGGCGGCCAGGAAGGGCAGCCAGGCAAACATCGCGATCTCCTTGATGTTCATGTGCCGCTCGGTCATCAAGTACAACGGAATCCAGGCGTTGAACGTCTGCCAGGCCGGCTCGGAGAGGATCCGGGCGCTGGCGATGGCGTAGAAGTTGCGGCTGGCGATGATGCGTTTCCAGCTGCCTTTTTTCGGCGTCGGGTCTTGGAAGTGCGCTTCCTGGCCGCTGAGGATGTAATCACGCTCGGCGTCGTCCAAAAGCTTCTGGTCACGGGGGTGCTTGTAGAAGACCAGCCAGAGGAAAGTCCAGGCCACGCCCAGGCCGCCAACGATCAGGAACGCCAGTTCCCAGCCACTGTTCAGGATCGCCCAGACCACCAGCGGCGGCGCCAGCACGGCGCCGATCGAGGAACCGATGTTGAACCAGCCGATTGCAACCGAGCGTTCCTTGGCCGGGAACCATTCGGTGGAAGTCTTCACTGCGGCCGGCAACCCGGCGGCTTCTGTCAGGCCAAGCAAGCCGCGGAAAAACGCCAGGCCCTGCCAACCGGAGGCCATTGCCGCTGCGGCGCAGGCGATGGACCAGGCGAAGGCGAAAATGGCGAAGCCCATCTTGGTGCCGATGGCATCGATGATGTAGCCGGCCACCGGTTGCATCAGCGCGTAACAGATCTGCCAGGCCACGACGATGTGGGAGTATTGCTCGGTGGAGATGCTCATTTCGCTCATCAGCGTCGGAGCAGCCACGGAAAGGGTGTTTCGAGCCAGGTAGTTGACCATCAGGCCGGCCGTGACCAGGCCGACCATCCACCAGCGGATGCCTTTGATTTTCATCACTTCACCATCAATTATTTTTGGATTTGGTGTCTTCGGTGCAGCATGGCTGCGAGAGGACGTCAGCCGGCGACGGCGCGGGCGATATACGTCAGGAAGCGGCGAGAGGTGGAGATTTCGGAGGCTGATCGACTGCGGGTCATTTCGCCTTTCACTCGGAATTTTGTTATGGGTGCGTTGTAGGTTGTCGTACAACTGGCGCCTTTATAAGAGTGCAAGGATTAATTTGTCAATAAATATGTCAGAGATTGCCTGGTCGGAAACCGTCGTCGTTGAGGTTGTCGGCGTATGACATGGCGGGGAGCGGGCGTCAGATCGATTCCTGACGCCTGTCGTCAACGGCGGCGCGGGAGCAATCCCCACACCGCCAGCGCGGAGGGTATCCCCAACCCGACCCAGCTCAAGGCGTCCCACATGCCATCGCCGAGCAGGGCGCTGAACAATCCGGCGGCGCAAAGCACGCCGATTGCGCTGGGGATCGCGAATACCTTCCAGAAATTTGACTGCCGAGGCCTCACGACGTGACCTCCGCACCGACGGTCGCGCGCTTGGCGGCTTTACGTCGAACGATCCACAGGTAGACGCCACTGCCCAGGACGACGATGGTCAGCACGTCCAGGGTCGCCCAGAAGATCTGCATCGGTCGGCCGCCGTAGTCGCCGAAATGCAGTGGCAGGGACAGGCTCATCATGTCCATGTACCAGGGACGTTCAGCCACGGCGGTGACGTCCAGGGTGCTGGCGTCGATCAGGACCGGCGTCAGCAAATGGGAGGTCAGGTGGGTGCTGCCTTTCATGAACACGCTGTAATGGTGTTCGCTGGAAAACAGCGTGCCGGGGAAAGCGATGAAGCTCGGCTCCATGCCAGGCGCGACGTCCTTGGCGATGTCCAGCAAGCGGGTTGCCGGTGCCAGTTCGGTCAATGGCGGGGCGTTGCGATAGGGTTCGACCATGGCGCTGAGGCTGTCGTTGCGCCACGCGGCGATGATCAAGTCGGCGCAGGCGGCGATCACGCCGGTGACGCCAACGGTCAGCGCCCACACCAGCGTGACGACGCCGATCAGGTTGTGCAGGTCGAGCCAGCGCAGGCGCGTGGATTTGTCCTGGCGCACCGTGGCGAATTTCAAGCGGCGCATGAATGGTAAATACAGCACCACGCCGGAGACGATGGCGATCACGAACAGGAAACCCATGAACGCCAGTAGCAACTTGCCCGGCAAGCCAGCGAACAGGTCTACGTGCAGGCGCAGCATGACCATCATGAAGCCGCCGTTGGCCGAAGGCATTTCCAGGGCTTCGCCGGTGCGCGCATCGAGCATGAACGTGTGGGATGAGTTGGGTTCGGTGCCCGGCGTCGGCGCCATGATGGTGATGATGCCGTTGGGGTCGTCCTCGTCCCAGCCAAAATACTGGACCACCTCGCCCGGGCGATGGGCCTTGGCTTTTTCCACCAGTTGTTGCAGGTCCAGCGGCGGCGTATCGGCCGGCATTTCCCGAAGCTGCGGAGCGTCGCCCAGCAGGTGTTCGATTTCATGGTGGAAGATCAACGGCAGCCCGGTGATCGCCAGCATCAGCAGGAACACTGTGCAGATCAGGCTGGTCCAGGTGTGGACGAAGGACCAGCGGCGGATGGTTTTGCTTTTCATGATCGGTCCGAATGCAAAAGGGCACCTGTAGTAATAGCGCGGTTCGCTTGGCGGGTACTCATTGTGGCGAGGGAGCTTGCTCCCGCTGGATCGCGGAGCGGTCCCAAGCTTTTTGGGGCTGCTACGCAGCCCAGCGGGAGCAAGCTCCCTCGCCACGGTTTTGTGCCCTTACATGAACCGTGTTGCATCCAGCGGGTGCCTCTAAATAGGTTTACGCAAATGCTAACCGTTTACCATTTGTAATTCACGCTGGCGACGACGTTGCGTTGGTCGCCGTAGTAGCAGTAGGAGCCGTCACAAGTGGACAGGTAGTCCTTGTTGAAGAGGTTCTTCGCGTCCACCGCGACCGTGACGCCCTTGAGGGTCTTGTTCAAACGACCGAGGTCGTAATGGGCCGAAGCGTCATACACCGTGTAGGACCCGACATGCCCCCAATCGGTGTTGGTGGTGTTGCCGTAGGTATCGCCGACATAACGCACGCCGGCACCGACACCAAAACCGTCCAGCGGGCCGTTGTGCCAGGTGTAGTCGGCCCACGCGGTGGCCTGGTGACGCGGTACCTGGGCCATGCGCTTGCCTTCTTCGGCTGCGGTGCCCTTGGTGATCTCGCTGTCGTTATAGGTGTAGGAACCGATCAGCTTCAGGTTGTCGGTCACGTCGCCGGAGGCTTCCAATTCGACGCCGCGGACGCGAACCTCGCCCACTTGGCGGGTGATGTTGTTTTCGGTGACGGAGTTGTTTTTTTGCGTCAAGTCGAACACCGCGGCGGTCAGCAAGGTCTTGGTGCCGGGTGGCTGGTACTTGATACCCGCTTCGTATTGTTCGCCTTCGGTGGGCTTGAACGCTTGGGTGCTGTTGACGGTAGAACCCGCTGCCGCCTGGAACGATTGCGCGAAGGAAATATAAGGCGTCACGCCGTTATCGAAGACATAGCTCAGCGCCGCGTTGCCGCTGAATTTCTTGTCGCGCAGGGTGTCGGTCGCGTTGTTCTGGTTGTGGAATTCGGTGCTAGTGTGAATCCAGTCTTCACGACCGCCGAGGGTCAGGCGCCAATTGTCCAGGGCGATCTGGTCCTGGATATACAGACCAGTCTGGTTGGTCTTCTGGTTATAGTCGTACATGGTGAAGTACTGGACGTTGGAAAAGTCCTGCCCGTAGATCGGGTTGTGGATGTTGCTGTCGGGGACGCCGTTGGAGCCCCAGAGCCATTTTGAATTTGCATTGGAGCGCTGGTGGTCCAGGCCCAGCAGCAAGGTGTGGCTCACTGCTCCGGTCTGGAAGTCGGCTTGAATGTTGTTATCAACGGCGAACTGACTGACATCTTCGTTGACGATCCCGGCGCTGCGCTTGACTGTCCCGTCGGGACTCACTGCCTGATCAGGTGGGAACGTCCCCGCTGTAATTCCCTGGAACTCGAGATCACTCTTGGTATAGCGCAGGTTCTGGCGGAACTGCCAGGTGTCGTTCAGGCGGGTTTCAAAGGCATAGCCCAACGCGTAATAAGTTCGATCGTAGAATTCCCAGTCCGGATCGCCCAGGTTCTTGTGATGGGAAATCTTGCCCGCCGGCGAGGACAGCTTGGTGCCTTGCAATGGCAGGAATTGCCCGGTGATGCCGGTGTCGTCGCGGGTGTATTGCGACAGGAAGGTCAGGTGCGTGTCGTCATTGATATTCCAGGTCAGGCTCGGGGCGATGTTGTAGCGCTTGTCCGGGATGTGATCGACCTGGGCGTTGCTGTCGCGCACGGTGCCGCTGAGTCGATAAAGGAACTGGCCGTCGTCATCGACCTTGCCGGTGCTGTCGAAGTTGATCTGCTTGTGCTCGTAGCTGCCGGCCTGCAATTCGACTTCATGGCTGCTTTCAGATTGTGGGCGACGGCTGACCATGTCGAGCATGCCGCCAGGCGGCGTCTGCCCGTAGACCGAGGAGGCCGGGCCACGCAGCACGGCGATGCGCTCAAGGTTCCAGGTTTCGATTTTCGGCGTGACGTAGTTGCCCTTGGGCAGCGGCAGGCCATCGAGGAATTGGGTCGGCACGAAGCCGCGCACCAGCAGCCAATCGTTACGTGAGTCCGAACCGTAGCCGCTGCTTTGCACGCCGGCGGTGTAGCGCAAGGCGTCGTTCAGGTTGAGGACGGAGCGGTCGTCCATCTGCTGGCGCGTGACCACCGAGACCGAGCGGGGCAGCTCGACAATCGGCGTATCGGTCTTGGTGCCGGCGGCGGTGCGGGTAGCGGCGTAGCCCTCGGTCGGCCCCCACGCGGTTTCGCTGACGCCTGCGCCGATCACGCTGGTTTCCGGCAGCATCAGCACTCCTTCAGGCGCGGCCACCAGGCTGAAGGTGCCGGCGCTGCTTTGTTCCAATTGCAGACCGGTGCCCCGCAAGGCTTCGCGCAGCGCGCCAGTGGCGTCGAACTGACCCTGGACCGGCGCCGATGTCTTGCCGGAAGCCAGGGACGGATCCAGGCTCAGGGCGAGGCCGGCCTGGCTGGCGATCTGGGTCAGGGTGCTGGCCAATGGCGCAGCGGGCAGGTTGTAGGCGCGCAAGCTTGAGGCCTGCTCGGCGGCCAGCAGCGTGGCGCTGGTCAACGGGGCGGCAAGGGCAATGGCAACGGCCAGCAGGCTGGGGCGCAACAGGGTCTCAAGCGGGCGGGACATACGGCGGCTCCTGAATGGAAATATTTCTCAATTGCCTGTGTGCCGGATGAAGTTCGGAAAGTGATAGGGCTGGATAAAAATAATTTAGATTAAGATTGATATTGGTGGCTTTGTGCTGGCATCCATGGCCCCTTCGCGAGCAGGCTCGCTCCCACATGGGAATGCAAACCTTGTGGGAGCGAGCCTGCTCGCGAAGGAGCCATTACTGGCGCAACATCTTTCAGCGTTTGGCGTCGACCCGTGGCCCCACCATCACCCACCACCGCGTGTGATGCTCGACCTGCACCGGCAAGGTTGGCAGCAGGGCGGTCAGGGCCAGATCGGTATCGTGCAACGGGAAGCTGCCGGTGATCCGCAGGTCAGCCACTTGGGGCTCGACGCCGAGATAACCACGTCGATAGCGCCCCAGCTCCTGGACCAGGTCTTCAAGGCGCGCGTTATCCACCACCAGCATGCCGCGGGTCCAGGCATCGGCGCCGGGCTTCAACGCCAGGGTTGGCCCGAGGCCATTCCGGCGCATCAGCACTTGCTGGCCTTCACGCAGGATCTGTTCTCCATCGGTGGCCTGCGGATGCGCCGCCACCGCGGACTTCAGCACGCTCAGGCGCGTGCCCTGGTCTTCGAGCCTCACTAGGAAACGCGTGCCCAGCGCGCGCATGCTGCCTTCGCGCGTCTCGACGATGAAAGGACGCGGATCGTTGTGGCCGGTTTCCACCAGGATCTCGCCTTCCTGCAGGACGATACGCCGCTGCTTGTCGTCGAAACGTACGTCCAGCGCACTGTGGGTGTTGAGGTTGATCAACGTGCCGTCCGCCAGGCGCAACGTGCGCTGTTCACCCGTGGCGGTACGCTGGTCGGCCAGCCAATAATCCAGTGGCAGGTAACGATCACCGGCGAACAGCGCCAAGCCGATGACCGCGACGATGCTGGCCAGTCCGCTGCCAACCTTGCGCAGGCGTCGGCGGATGCCGACCCGCGATTGCAGCAACACGGCGCGCGCCGGGCCGCTGGCGACGTTGAAGCGCTGGTCGAGCATGCCCAGTTGTTGCCAGGCGCGAGCATGTTCCTCATCGGCGGCATGCCATTGGGCGAATGCTTCGCGGTCCTGACGGCTGCTCGAGTCCAAGGACAACTGCCAGGCAATGGCCGCGTCCAGAACGCGGGCCGAAACCGGTTTTCCGTGGGCTGCGGTCATGTCGGCTCACCATAAAGCGCGATGTAGCACTGCCGCATGCCTTGGGCCAGGTATTGCCGTACCCGTGGAACCGAAACCCCCAGGCGCTCGGCGATTTCAGCGTGGCCGAGGCCATCGAGGCGGTTATAGAAGAAGGCGGCGCGGGCCTTGCTGGACAACTTGCCCAGCAGGCGATCGATGTTCTTCAGGTCTTCGAGGATGAGTTGTTGCTCTTCTACCGATGGCTGCTCGTCTTCTGGAATCAGCATCAGTTCGGTCAGGTAGGCCTGTTCGAGGGCGGCCCGACGGAAGTAGTCGAACAACAGCCCCTTGGCGATCGCCACCAGAAACGCACGTGGTTCCCGGGGCGCCTTCAATTCCTCGCGACCCAGCAAGCGCACAAACGTGTCCTGGCTCAGGTCCTCGGCCCGCTGCGCGCAGGCCACGTTGCGCCGTAGCCATGCCAATAGCCAGCCGCGATGGTCACGGTACAACGCACCAACCAAATCACTATGAGGAGTAGTGCCCGGTCTCACAAGTACCGTCCCTTTTTTGACGGTGTCTGCTGCCGTCATGCTGTGTTGCCGCTCCTCGCCATAGCGGGCTATGACTCGTCGCGGCGCCTTGCCTGACGACAGCAGCCACTCGTCAAAAAAGGGACGGTACTTGTGAGACCGGACACTAGGGACTGACGACACGGAACATCACCGATGTTTTAAGTAACGAGAATTGTTCGCGATTGTGGCAGAGGCGGGGGAGGGAAAGCAATTGGCGCTGGTCGGGGTATGCAATACCCCTGTGGAAGCGAGCTTGCTCGCGATAGCGGTGGGGCAGTCGCATTGGGGGGACTGATGCTGCGCCATCGCGAGCAAGCTCGCTCCCCCAAGGGCTAGGTGTGCTCAAGGGCTTGGATTAAAGCGAAGGCGCCTGCTGCCGCCGTTTCCATTGCCCGAGGCGTTGTTGCAAGGCGAGGGGGCTGTGGATCTCCTGCTGGCGGGCGCGGCTGAACAGGATCAGCGCCAGCTCCGCCGTGGCCAAGGCGTCGGCGCTGGCGTTGTGGCGTTCGAAGACTTGCAGCTTGAACCAGTCGATCCATTCGTCCAGGCCGGACTTGCGCAGGTTGGCTTGCGGGCAAAGCATCGGCGCCAGGTCGGCCACGTCCAGGAAGGGATGCTGGAGTCGGTAGCCCAGGTAATCTTTCGTGGCGCGCCCGAGCATGTGGGAATCGAATGGCGCATGAAACGCCAGCAGCGGACTGTCGCCGACGAATTCCATGAACGCCAGCAGGGCTTCGGCCGGGTCGCTGCCAGCGGCGATGGCACTCGGCGCCAGGCCGTGGATCAGCACGCTTGGCCCGAGCTTCTGCTTGTCGCATTGCAAGGTCCGCTCGAATTGCTGGCTGAAGTCGATGGCACCGTCTTCGATCACCACGGCGCCGATGGACAACACCTGGTCTTTGTTCAGGTTAAGGCCGGTGGTTTCCAGGTCGACCACCACCCAACGCTGTTCCCGCAAGCTGCATTCAGCCAATGGGGCAGGGGCGGGCAGGTTGGCCAGGCGTTGCTGCAAGGCGTCGCCAAGCGTTGGCTGGACCGGGCGCAGCCAGGAAAACAGGCTCACAGTTGATACCTCAACGTCAGGCTGCTCTGCAGGCGTTGGGCCTGGCGCAGGGATTCGCGCAGGATCCGCCGGTCCAGATGATTGAGGCTGTCGGGGTCGACACGGTTGGAATAGGGCAGGTTTTCCCGGGTCTGCAATTGATGTTGCTGCATCCGGGTCTGCTGGATGAAATGATAGGCCTCTTCATAAGCCGCGCCGTCCAGCGGTTCGATGACTTCCTTGACGACCAGTTGCCGCAAGCGTTCGAGGGTGTTGTTGGCCTCGATGCCGTTGGCCAATGCCAGCAATCGAGCGCCGTCGACGAAAGGCGTCAGCCCTTGCACCTTCAGGTCGAGGGTGGCTTTTTCGCCGTTCTTGCGGCTGAGCACGAAATCCCGGAAGCGTCCAACGGGCGGGCGATGGCGAAGGGCATTCTCGGCCATCATGCGCTGGAACAAGCGGTTGTCGGCCACTTGATCGAGAATCTGCTGGCGCAGTTGCTCGCAGCCTTGCTCGTCGCCCCAGACCACTCGCAGATCGAAATAGATGCTCGAACCCAGCAGGTTCTCGGGCGTCGCTTCGCGAATGAAGGCCGCGAAGCGCCGTGCCCATTCAGCGCGGGACAGGCAGAGTTCGGGGTTGCCGGCCATGATGTTGCCTTTGCACAAGGTGAAGCCGCACAGCGCCAGGCTCTGGTTGATCTGCTGGGCGATGGGCAGCAGCAGGCCACGGATCTGCGCCGCGTGGGCGGCATCGCGGGCTTCGAAAAGAATGCCGTTGTCCTGGTCGGTGTGCAGGGTCTGCTCGCGGCGGCCTTCGCTGCCGAAACACAGCCAACTGAACGGCACGCCCGGGTCGCCTTTGTCGGCCAAGGTCAACTCGATGACCCGGCACACGGTGTGGTCGTTGAGCAAGGTGATGATGTGGGTGATCTGCGTTGACGACGCGCCGTGGGCCAGCATTCGCTCCACCAGTTGGCCGATCTCGCCGCGCAGCGTCACCAGGTTTTCCACCCGTGGGGCGTTGCGAATCGTCCGGGCCAGGTGCACCAGGTCGACGCGTTGCAGGGAAAACAGATCCCGCTCCGACACCACGCCACACAGGCGCTGGTCCTTGACCAGGCAGACATGGGCGATGTGGCGCTCGGTCATGGCGATGGCCGCGTCGAAGGCGCTGTGGTCCGGTGACAGGAAAAACGGCGCCTGGGTCATGTGCATTGCGATCGACTCGGAAAAATCCCCGCTGCCGTCGGCCACGACTTGCCGCAAGTCGCGCAGGGTAAATATCCCCATCGGCGCTTTATGTTCATTGACCACGACGATGCTGCCGACCTGTTGGTCGTGCATCAGCTTCACGGCCTCGCGCAGCGGCGTTTCAGGGCTGCAACTGACCGGGTGACGCATCGCCAGCTCACCCAGGCGCGTATTGAGGGAATATTGCGTGCCCAGGGTCTGTGCAGATTTCTGCTGCACTTGCTGGTTGACCTGGTCGAGCAGGCTGCTGACCCCTCGCAGGGCGAAATCGCGAAACGGGCCGGACAGGGCGAACAGCTTGATGAAGGCCAGCTTGTTCAACTGCAGGCAGAACGTATCTTCACCGGCCCGATGCTCGGTGCGGGTGGCTCGCTCGCCCAACAGCGCGGCGAGGGGAAAACATTCGCCCGTGGTGATTTCAAAAGTGGTCTCGGTGCCGCCCTTCGCTGAATGGGGACGTTCGCCCACCACGCGGCCTTGCTTGACGATATAGAAGTGCTCTACCGGACCGTCGGCCGGCTTGATGATCGTTTCGCCCGGCGCGTAGAAACGCAGCAGGCATTGCTCCACCAGATAGGCCAGGTGGGCGTTTTCCATTTGGTTGAACGGGGGGAAGCGTTGCAGGAACTGCAAAGTGCCCTGGATGTTCTGCAACACCGCGGTTTTCCCTGCCTGGATAAAGGCGTCCGCTTTTTTCATCACCATGGCGCAATCTTTTTCGATTTGTTGTGGTCGGATCTGTTCGCCATGGTCGGCCTCTGAACGTGGAGTGCCCATTGGACGTAAGTCTAGGTCGCCACTATCAGGCCGGAACTACAGAAATATCCTACGCTTCGCCTCGGAAAATTCTTCCTCGAATGCTCTTGGAAAAAAATCCGACGAAGTGCACATTGAAGCGCCGCAGAACGATGTCTGACCACTGTGCCAGGGGATCGATTCAAGGAACGTAGAGAGCATCATGTCCGACCACGATATTTTGAGTGACGCCGAGCGCGAGGCGCTGAGTGCCGTCATGCTGGAACCCGACCTGCCGCCGCAGCGTGTATTGATCGTCGATGACGACAAGGACGCCCGCGAGCTGCTGTCGGAGATCCTGGCATTGGACGGCATCCGCTGCATGACCGCGGCCAGTGGCGAAACCGCACTCAAGATGCTGGAGACCAAGCCGTCCATTGGCCTGCTTATCACCGACCTGCGCATGGGCAACGTCGATGGCCTGGAACTGGTGCGCCTGGTGCGTGAGTCGGAGCGTGCCGCGTTGCCGATCATCATCGTGTCGGGCGACGCCGATGTGAAGGACGCCATCGAAGCCATGCACCTGAGCGTGGTGGACTTTTTGCTCAAGCCGATCGACACCGAAAAGCTGCTGGGGTTGGTCAAGCATGAGTTGGGGATGGATCTTTAGCCCATCTTCTTCAATCGTGCCGAAGTGCTTTTGTGGCGAGGGAGCTTGCTCCCGCTGGGCTGCGAAGCAGACCCTTTTCCAGACCTGGGAATCTCCATTGAGCTATATTGCGGTCGCTGCGCAACCGAGCGGGAGCAAGCTCCCTCGCCACAAAGGCTGTCAGGTGTTGCAAATGAAAAAGCCCTGATCGAGAGATCAGGGCTTTTTTGCATCACTGTCGCTCAATCACAACCCATTGGCGGCCTTGAACTCGCGACGACGACGGTGCAGCACCGGCTCGGTATAGCCATTCGGCTGCTTGGTGCCTTCGACCACCAACTCGACCGCCGCCTGGAAGGCGATGTTGCTGTCGAAGTCCGGCGCCAGCGGGCGGTACAGCGGGTCGCTGGCGTTCTGGCGGTCGACCACCGGCGCCATGCGCTTGAGGCTTTCCATCACCTGATCTTGCGTGACGATGCCGTGGCGCAGCCAGTTGGCGATGTGCTGGCTGGAAATACGCAGCGTCGCCCGGTCTTCCATCAGGCCGATATCGTTGATGTCCGGCACTTTGGAACAGCCGACGCCCTGGTCGATCCAACGTACCACGTAGCCGAGGATGCCCTGGGCGTTGTTGTCCAGTTCGTTCTTGATCTGCTCCGGCGTCCAGCTCGGGTTGACGGCCAGTGGGATGGTCAGGATGTCGTCCACCGAAGCGCGGGCGCGCTTGGCCAGTTCGGCCTGGCGGGCGAACACGTCGACCTTGTGGTAATGCAGCGCGTGCAACGCGGCGGCAGTCGGCGACGGCACCCATGCGGTATTGGCGCCGGCCATTGGGTGAGCGATTTTCTGTTCGAGCATCGCCGCCATCAGGTCGGGCATCGCCCACATGCCCTTGCCGATTTGCGCGCGACCTTGCAGGCCGGTGCTCAAGCCGATGTCGACGTTCCAGTTTTCATACGCGCCGATCCACTTCTCGGCCTTCATGTCGGCCTTGCGCACCATCGGGCCGGCTTCCATGGAGGTGTGGATTTCATCGCCGGTGCGGTCGAGGAAACCGGTATTGATGAACACCACGCGCTCGCTGGCTGCCTTGATGCAGGCCTTGAGGTTGACCGTGGTACGGCGCTCCTCGTCCATGATCCCGACCTTGAGGGTGTTGCGCGGCAGGTTCAGCACGTCCTCGACGCGACCGAACAGCTCGTTGGTGAACGCGGCTTCTTCCGGGCCGTGCATCTTCGGCTTGACGATGTACACCGAGCCGGTGCGGCTGTTGCGGCGCGAGGTGTTGCCGTTGAGGCTGTGGATCGCCGCCAGGCTGGTGACCAGGCCGTCGAGGATACCTTCCGGCACTTCGTTGCCGTCCTTGTCCAGGATCGCGTCGATGGTCATCAGGTGGCCAACGTTGCGCACGAACAGCAGTGAGCGGCCGTGCAGGGTCACGCTCGAACCGTCTGCGGCGGTGTAGACGCGGTCCGGGTTCATGGTCCGGGTGAAGGTCTGGCCGCCCTTGGCGACTTGTTCCGCCAGGTCGCCCTTCATCAGGCCCAGCCAGTTGCGATAGATCACCACTTTGTCATCTGCATCGACGGCGGCGACCGAGTCTTCGCAGTCCATGATGGTGGTCAGCGCCGCTTCCATCAGGATGTCTTTGACGCCGGCGGCATCGGTCTGGCCGACCGGGGTGCTGGCGTCGATCTGGATTTCGAAGTGCAGGCCGTTGTGTTTCAGCAGCACCGCGGTCGGTGCCGAGGCATCGCCCTGGAAGCCGATCAGTTGGGCATCAACGCGCAGGCCGCTGTTGCTGCCGCCCTTGAGGGTGACCACCAGTTTGCCGTCGACGATTTTGTAGGCGGTGGAGTCAACGTGGGAGCCGGCGGCCAGCGGGGCTGCTTCGTCGAGGAAGGCACGGGCGAAGGCGATGACCTTGTCACCGCGGACCTTGTTGTAGCCTTTGCCTTTTTCCGCGCCATCGGCCTCGCTGATGGCATCGGTGCCGTACAGCGCGTCATACAGCGAACCCCAGCGGGCGTTCGAGGCGTTGAGGGCGAAGCGGGCGTTCATCACCGGCACCACCAGTTGCGGGCCGGCCATGCGGGCGATTTCGTCATCGACGTTTTGGGTCGTGGCCTGGAAGTCCGCCGCTTCTGGCAGCAGGTATCCAATGTCTTGCAGGAAGGCTTTGTAAGCCACGGCGTCGTGGGCCTGGCCGGCACGTGCCTGGTGCCAGGCGTCGATCCGCGCCTGGAAATCGTCGCGTTTGGCGAGTAGGGCTTTGTTCTTCGGAGCCAGGTCATGAATGACCTTGTCGGCGCCGGCCCAGAATGCGTCGGCGGTGAGGCCGGTTCCGGGAATGGCTTCGTTATTCACGAAGTCGAACAGGACTTTGGCGACCTGCAGGCCACCGACTTGAACGTGTTCAGTCATTGCTTGCCTCACTCTGCTCAGCTATTTCGCTTTTCAGCTCTTCGATTTTGACAATGAAGCCTCGGACATTTAAACCACAAACCCCTGAACCAGTACATGCCATCGCTGGCGGCTGGGTGATCAAGCCTTGCTGACGGGGCTTTACAGGGATGCGACCGGCCTGGGCAGACATCGGTGGAACATCTCGCAGTACGATTATGTAGTGCGCGCTGCGGCATACTACATGATCAATTGCGCATGTGAAAATTAGACTAATTGCGTCGTTCTGCGACCGACTAAAGCAGTACAGTCACAGCGCGGAACGGGATGTTCTCAAAAAACAGATGGATTGTTCCAGATAAATATTAAAACCTGTACACGATTTATAGGCGGGCTCTGAAGTGCACACACAACTGTGGCGAGGGGATTTATCCCCGCTGGGTTGCGAAGCAGCCCCATCGCATATCGACCCAATCCGTATGGCACGCCGAGGTATAAGGATTAAGGGCCGCTTCGCGCCCCAGCGGGGATAAATCCCCTCGCCACAGGATTTGTGCGCCCTGCCTATACTCTTTCTTCCCCAACAAGAGGACTGCGCCATGGACCACCTCGTCATCACTGTTTTCGCCCCGGACAAACCCGGGCAGGTCGAGCGCATCGCCGATTGCATCGCCGCGCATGGTGGTAACTGGCTGGAAAGCCGCATGTCGCACTTGGCCGGGCAATTCGCCGGGATCCTGCGCCTCAGCGCTCCGGCCGAGGCCCATGAAGAATTGATCGAAGCCTTGCAGGGATTGTCGGTCCACGGCATTCGCGTGTTGATCGCGGAAAGCGCCGTTGAAGAGTCCTGCACCTGGAAACCCATTGCCATGGAGCTGGTGGGCAATGATCGTCCTGGCATCGTGCGGGACATCACCCGCTTGTTGAGCGAGCAGGGCGTCAATGTCGAGCGTCTGGTGACCCACGTCCGGCCGGCGCCCATGAGCAGTGAGTTGCTGTTTCATGCCGAGGCGATTCTCGGGGTGCCCCTGACCCTGTCGCTGGAAACACTGCAGGAACGCCTGGAGACCTTGGCCGATGAGTTGATGGTTGAGCTGAAACTCAGCGACGAAGCCTGACAAGGTTATCCAAGGAAAAACTGCGCCTGCCTGTGGATAACCTGTAGAGACCCGGCCCCAGCCCAAGCCCGCCGGGGCTCAGCGGTCGATGATCAAAAAACCACCAGTTTTCAAGGGCTTGTGCACAAACGGCGGGGATCACGCTGTGGATAACCTTGGGAAGGAAACGCGCAGGCCACGCCGGACGTGGCCTGTAGAAGGTTGTGCGTTTTTTGATCAGTTGCGCCGACGCATGCTGATCACGGCATCGATGCTGTACACCGCCAGTCCGGCCCAGATAAAGATGAACGCCACCAACGTGCTGGACGACAGATGCTCACCGAACAGCAGCACTGCGAGCAGGAGCACGAGCGTCGGGGCGATGTACTGCAAGAAACCCAGCGTGGTGTAAGGCAAATGCCGCGCAGCGGCGTTGAAGCACACCAGTGGGACCAGCGTCACCGGGCCGGCCGCCACCAGCCACCAGGCTTCGGAGGTGGTCCAGAACGCGGCTTGGGCGCTGGTGGCCGATGGATTGAACAGCAACCAGGCGATGGCGATCGGCACCAGCATCCAGGTTTCCACCACCAGCCCGGGCAAGGCCTTGACCGGCGCCTGCTTGCGGATCAATCCGTAGAAGCCAAACGTCAGCGCCAGTGCCAGCGACACCCACGGCAGGCTGCCCACTTGCCAGACCTGCTGGGCCACGCCGACTGCCGCCAACCCCACCGCCAGCCACTGCATGCGGCGCAGGCGCTCGCCGAGGATCAGCATGCCCAGCAATACGTTGATCAGCGGATTGATGTAGTAGCCCAGGCTGGCTTCGAGCATCCTCCCGTTGTTTACCGCCCAGACGTAGGTCAGCCAGTTGGCCGCGATCAACGTGCCGCTCAAGGCCAGGATCGCCAGGCGACGCGGATTGTCCCGCAACTCGCGCCACCAGCCTGGGTGTTTCCAGACCATCAGTAACGCCGCACCGAACAGGGCGGACCACAGCACCCGGTGGATAATGATTTCCACCGACGGCACGCTGGCGATGGCTTTGAAATAGATCGGGAACAGACCCCAGATGATGTAGGCACTCAGGCCCAGGATGTACCCGCGACGCGGGTTGGCGGCTTGCATGCAGAATCCTTGCTTAGGCAGCTAACAAAGGAGTGATTGTAAGGAGATTTGTCTGGTTGTGCTGTGAACCTTTGTGAGCGTTCCACTGCGAACCCTGTGTGGGAGCGGGCTTGCTCGCGAAGGCGGCTGCACATTCAACATCCATGCAAGCTGATCCACCGCTTTCGCGAGCAAGCCCGCTCCCACAGGGGATTCGCAGTGACTGGTGGAACCCAATCCAATCAAAAAAGCTTCAACGGCTCTTCATTGAGCGCCGCCAATTGCTCGCGCAACGCCAATATCTGGTCGCCCCAGTAACGCTCACTGCCAAACCACGGGAAACTCCGCGGAAACGCCGGGTCGTCCCAGCGGCGGGCCAGCCAGGCGCTGTAATGCATCAGGCGCAGGGCTCGCAGAGGTTCGATCAGTGCCAATTCCCGCGGATCGAAATCATGGAATTCCTGGTAACCGTCCATCAACTCCGACAGCTGCCCCAGGCATTCCTGGCGATCCCCTGCAAGCATCATCCACAGATCCTGCACCGCCGGCCCCATGCGGCAATCGTCCAGGTCGACGATGTGGAACACCTCGTCGCGGCACATCATGTTGCCGGGATGGCAGTCGCCGTGCATGCGGATGTTCTGGTGGGGCGTGGCGGCGTAGGCATCCTCGACGCGCTTGAGCAAGTCCCTGGCAACCGATTCGTAGGCCGGCAGCAGGCTACGAGGGACGAAGCCGCTTTGCAGCACAGTGTCCAGCGAGTCGTGGCCGAAATTCTTCACGCCCAGCGCTTCACGGTGTTCGAACGGACGGGTCGCGCCGATCGCGTGCAGGCGCCCGAGCAACTGGCCCAGGCGATAAAGCTGATCGAGATTGCCTGGCTCCGGCGCGCGGCCGCCGCGGCGGGGAAACAGGGTGAAACGAAACCCGGCATGTTCGTGCAGGCTGGCGCCGTTATGGATCAACGGCGCCACCACCGGCACTTCACGGTCGGCCAGTTCGAAGGTGAATTGGTGTTCTTCCAGAATGGCTTCGTTGGTCCAGCGCTGGGGGCGATAGAACTTGGCGATCAGCGGCTCGGCGTCTTCGATGCCGACCTGATAGACGCGGTTTTCGTAACTGTTGAGGGCCAGCACGCGGGCGTCGCTGAGAAAGCCGATGCTTTCAACGGCATCGAGCACCAGGTCGGGCGTGAGGGTTTCGAACGGATGGGACATGCTGACTCCTGCGCAGCGGCAGGGCTGCCGCGTCCGGCCCAGCATGGTAGCGCAAAGCAGTCGGGATTGATCGTTGAGACTTTGTGGCGAGGGAGCAAGCTCCCTCGCCACAAAGTGTCAGGCGCCGATGACGCCGCCGTCTTCGCGGGTAATCACCATCACCGAAGACCGCGGCTTGCCATTGGGCAGGTGCTCGGGGAAGGTCGAACCGCCGTTTTCACCCGGGTGCTGAATGCCCACGAAAAGGGCCTTCTGGTCCGGTGCAAAACTGATCCCGGTCACTTCACAGCCCACCGGCCCGACCATGAAGCGGCGGATTTCGCCACTGTCGGGGTCGGCGCAGAGCATCTGGTTGTTGCCCATGCCGGCGAAGTCCCCGGCGTTGCTGGAGTCGCCGTCGGTGAGGATCCATAGCCGGCCGGCCTTGTCGAAGCCCAGGCCGTCGGGGCTATTGAACATGTTCTGTGCAGTGACGTTGGACGACCCGGCTTTCGGGGTGCCGGCATGTACCGTCGGGTTGCCCGCGACCACGAACAGGTCCCACTCGAAGGTGTTGGAGGCGTGGTCGTCGCGGTCGGTGCGCCAGCGCAGGATCTGCCCGTAGACGTTCTTGGCCCGTGGGTTTGGCCCGTCCACCGGTTGGCCGTCTTCGCCGCGCTTGGCGTTGTTGGTCAGGGTGCAATAGACCTGGCCGTCTTTCGGGCTGACCACGATCCACTCAGGGCGGTCCATGCGAGTCGCGCCCACGGCACTGCCGGCCAGGCGCGCGTGGATCAGCACCTCGGCCTGGCCATTGAAGCCCTTGCTGGCGTCGAGGCCGTTCTTGCCGTGGCTCAGCTCGATCCACTGGCCCTTGCCTTTCGGATGGTCCGGGTTGCCATCGCCGGCGTCGAAGCGCGCCACGTACAGGGTGCCATGGTCCAGCAAGTCGCGGTTGGCCTTGGCGTTGCGGTGGTCGATGCGATCCCGGCTGACGAATTTGTAGATGAATTCGCCGCGTTCGTCGTCGCCCATGTACACCACGGCGCGACCGTCATGGGTTTGTGCGAGGGCGGCGTTTTCGTGTTTGAAACGGCCCAGGGCCGTGCGTTTCACCGGAGTGGATTTTGGGTCGAATGGATCGATTTCCACCACCCAGCCATGGCGATTGAGTTCGTTGGGGTTCTTCGCCAGGTCGAAGCGCGGGTCATGCGGGTGCCAGTTGATCTCGCGGCTGGTGACGGTGGCGCCGTAGCGCTTTTGCGCGTCATCGAATTTCAGGTCGGCCTTGCTGCTGCCGAAGCAGTCGGTGAAGTTTTCTTCACAGGTCAGGTAAGTGCCCCACGGCGTCATGCCATTGGCGCAGTTCTGGAAGGTGCCCAGCACTTTCTTGCCGCTTTTGTCGGCACTGGTTTTCACCCAGTCGTGACCGGCAGCCGGGCCGCTCAGGCGAATCGGCGTGTTGCCATGGATCCGGCGGTTGTAGCGAGAATCCTGGACGAACTGCCATTGACCGCGACGACGTTCGATCTCGATCACCGACACGCCTTCGCAGGCCTGGGCCTTGTGCACCTCTTCGGCCGACTGCGGCTGACCGCCATGGGGGAAGAGATAGCGATAATTGGTGTATTCGTTGTTGATTGCCATCAACGCACGGTTTTCGTCCCCTGGCATTGGGAACAGGCTCATGCCGTCGTTGTTGTCGCCAAATTGCACTTCCTGCGCGCGGGCGGTGCCGTTGCCGCTGGGGTCGAATGCCGGTGCGTTTTTTTGCAGTGGCTGGCCCCAACTGATCAACACCGAGGCTTTGTAGCCTGGCGGCAGCGTAATGGTGTCTGTCGTCGCGGCGGCGATGCCGTCGAAGCCCAGCATGCGTTTGTTGCCTTCGCTCACGGCGGCGGCCATGACGCTGCGGCTCAGCAGGTTGCCGCCCAGGAACATCGCTGCACCGCATAGGGCGCCGGCACCAATGAAGCGGCGACGGCTCAAGCCGACGATGTTTTCCAGGTCGGTGGATTGGTTATCTTCTAATAGGCTCATCATCAGGCTCCCTGCTGGTTTTGGCAGTCACCTTAAAGCGGGTCGATGAAGCTTTTGTTTCAGCGGCCTACAACGGCGTGCCCAGCAACACATTCGACGGCGAAAAACACACTTGCACCGGTGAGCCGGCGTCAAGGTTTCGCTCTCTGAGCAGCGACGGATGAGCCAGGGCACACAAGGTCTGGCCATTGGGCAGGCCGATGCGCACCTCGCTGGGGCCGTTTTCGGCGGCGGCGATGTCTTCGATTACCCCGCGCAGCGTATTGGTCCCCGGATGCTCTGGCTGATCAGCGGGGTACAGTTCCAGCCAACCGGCCTTGATCAAGGCGACCACTTCGGTACCGGTTTCCAGTTCCAGGCGCAGCGTGCTGTCGTGGGTGATCTGCGTGTCGATGACCAGGCCGCGAGCCAGCTCCACGCACACCCGGTCGTTGTGACCTTGGGCGTCGATGCCGAGGACTTTGCCATGCAACTGGTTCCGGGCACTGGTGCGCAGCATCAGTCGGCTGAGCAGCCCCAGGTCCCCTGCGTCCTCGCTCGCTTCCAGAAGTTGCGCCTGCAAGGTTTGCAAGCGCTGATAGAGGCGCAGGACACGTTGGCCTTCCTCCGACAGTTTTGCGCCACCACCGCCCTTGCCACCCACGCTGCGTACGACCAGCGGTTGGTCCGCCAGGTTGTTCAGTTCGTCAATCGCGTCCCATGCGGCCTTATAGCTCAGGCCCGCGCTCTTGGCGGCGCGGGTGATCGAGCCCTGTTCGGCGATGTGCTGCAACAGGGCGATGCGCTGTGGTCGGCGGACGATGTGCTGGGTCAGGAGCGTAGGCAATGACATGACGAAAAACTGCGCGCAGGGATTTGATGCCCGGACGTTGGCGCCTCGGCGGCGGCGCGTCAAGCGGGGTCGCCGGGTTTTGGCGTGCGGGCCAGGCAATACACATCGACCCGGGCGGCGCCAGCATCGAGTAACAGGCGTGCTAGCGTCTGGGCCGTGGCACCCGTGGTGAGCACATCGTCCACCAGGGCCAAGTGGCGGTTCATCAATAAAGCGTCAGGTGCCAGGGCAAAGGCTTGGCGAAGATTGCGACGTCGCGCCCGGGCATCAAGGGCCTGTTGCGCAGGGGTGTCCTGGACGCGCAGCAGCAGATTCTCGTCGCAAGGAATCTGCAACGGCTCGCTGAGCCAGCGGGCCAGCAGCGCCGCCTGGTTGAAACCGCGCTGCCGGAGGCGTCGAGCCGCCAGTGGCACCGGCACCAACGCGTCGGGACGCTCCAGCCCTTCATCAAAATGATGTTGGATCGACTGCGCCAACAGTTCGCCGAGTAAGCGCCCAAGCGGCCACTTCGCCTGATGCTTGAAGCGGGTGACCAGCGTGTCCACCGGGAAGTCATAGATCCACGGCGCCACGACCCGTTCGAAAGCCGGCGGTCGCGTGGCGCATTGTCCGCAGCGGAGCCCTGACATGGGCAGCGGAAGCGCGCAGACATTGCATTGATAGCCAAGCCAGGGCAACTCGCTTTCACAAGGCGTGCAGATTGGCTGCGGTGTGTCCGTGGGTTCGCCGCATAACAGACAGGATTGTTTGTTTTTTAACCAGATGTAAACCGGCCATTTGTATCGAGGTTGACAGCGCATGACACTTCCTTAAATATGCCGAACATCCGTGTCGCGCCTGTGGGTATTGAGTGTCCCAGGCGCCAGCCAAGCATAATCAAGGAAATGCCCATGAGCGCCAGCACCACTGCCAACCTGCGTCATGACTGGTCTTTGGCCGAAGTCAAAGCACTCTTCGTCCAGCCATTCAACGACCTGCTTTTCCAGGCGCAGACCGTGCACCGCGCGCACTTCGACGCCAACCGCGTCCAGGTTTCCACGCTGCTGTCGATCAAGACCGGCGCTTGCCCGGAAGATTGCAAATATTGTCCACAGTCCGGCCACTACAACACCGGGCTGGAAAAAGAGAAATTGCTGGAAGTGCAGAAGGTCCTCGAAGAGGCGGCTCGGGCCAAGGCCATCGGTTCGACCCGATTCTGCATGGGCGCGGCGTGGAAGCACCCGTCGGCCAAGGACATGCCTTACGTGCTGGAGATGGTCAAGGGTGTGAAGGCCATGGGCCTGGAGACCTGCATGACCCTGGGCCGCCTCGACCAGGAACAGACCGAAGCGCTGGCCCAGGCCGGCCTGGATTACTACAACCACAACCTCGATACCTCGCCGGAGTTCTACGGCAGCATCATCACCACCCGCACCTACAGCGAGCGCCTGCAGACCCTGGCCTACGTGCGTGATTCTGGGATGAAGATCTGCTCCGGTGGCATCCTCGGCATGGGCGAATCCCTGGACGACCGCGCCAACCTGCTGATCCAACTGGCAAACCTGCCGGAGCACCCGGAGTCGGTGCCGATCAACATGCTGGTGAAAGTCGCGGGCACGCCGCTGGAGAATGCCGAGGATGTCGATCCGTTCGATTTCATCCGCATGCTGGCCGTGGCGCGGATCCTCATGCCGACATCCCACGTGCGCTTGTCCGCCGGCCGCGAAGCGATGAACGAGCAAATGCAGGCCCTGGCGTTTTTCGCCGGCGCGAACTCGATCTTCTACGGCGACAAGCTGCTGACCACCGCCAACCCGCAGGCTGACAAGGACATGCAACTGTTCGCGCGCCTGGGCATCCAGCCGGAAGCCCGTGAAGAACATGCCGATGAAGTGCACCAGGCGGCCATTGAACAGGCGCTGGTGGAGCAGAAGAGCAGCGAGCAGTTCTATAACGCCGCTGTTTGATCACGCACCGATTCCCTGATTGGAATGCAAGACCCTGTGGGAGCGAGCTTGCTCGCGATGGCGATGGAACATTCAACATTTATGTCGACTGGCTCACCGCTATCGCGAGCAAGCTCGCTCCCACAAGGGGCTTTGGCCAGTCTTTAAACAGTTGAGGCCAGCATGCCCTTCGATCTCGCCGCACGCCTGGCTGCCCGTCGTGCTGAAAATCTCTATCGCCAGCGCCCGCTGCTCGAAAGCCCCCAGGGTCCGGAAGTGGTGGTCGACGGCCAGCCGCTGTTGGCGTTCTGCAACAACGATTACCTGGGCCTGGCCAATCACCCGCAAGTCATCGAGGCCTGGCGCGAAGGTGCCGCGCGTTGGGGCGTCGGCGGCGGGGCCTCTCATCTGGTAATCGGCCACAGCGGGCCGCATCACGCCTTGGAAGAAGCATTGGCCGAGCTGACCGGCCGCCCACGGGCGTTGCTTTTCACCACCGGCTACATGGCCAATCTCGGCGCGGTCACGGCGTTGATCGGGCAGGGCGACACCGTGCTGGAGGATCGCCTCAACCACGCTTCATTGATCGATGGCGGTTTGTTGTCCGGCGCGCGTTTCAACCGTTATCTGCACAACGATGCCCGGAGCCTGGCCCAGCGCCTGGAAAAAGCGGTTGGTAACACCTTGGTGGTCACCGATGGGGTATTCAGCATGGACGGCGACGTCGCCGACTTGCCGGCCCTCGCCCATGAAGCCAAGGCCAAGGGCGCCTGGCTGATGGTGGATGATGCCCACGGCTTCGGCACGCTGGGCACCAGCGGCGGCGGTGTCGTCGAACATTTCGGTCTGAGCCAGGAAGACGTCCCCGTGCTGGTCGGCACGCTGGGCAAGGCTTTTGGCACCGCTGGCGCCTTTGTGGCGGGCAGTGAGGAACTCATCGAAAGCCTCGTCCAGTTCGCGCGTCCCTACATCTACACCACGAGCCAGCCACCGGCTTTGGCCTGCGCCACGCTCAAGAGCCTTGAACTGCTGCGCAGCGAAGATTGGCGGCGTGAGCATTTGCAGCGACTGATTCGCCAGTTCCGCCAGGGCGCCGAGCAGATTGGTTTGCAATTGATGGACAGTTTCACGCCGATCCAGCCCATCCTGATCGGAGATGCCGGGCGGGCGATGCAACTGTCACGGATGCTGCGTGAACGGGGGCTGATGGTGACCGCGATCCGTCCACCGACCGTCCCCGCCGGCAGTGCTCGCCTGCGTGTGACCCTGACCGCCGCCCACAGCGAAGCCCAGGTGCAACTATTGTTAGAGGCACTGGCGGAGTGTTTTGTCCAACTGGGACCGGAGCCGAGTCATGCGTGATCGACTGATATTGCTGCCTGGTTGGGGCCTGGGCGTTTCGCCTCTCGAACCGTTGGCCGCTGCGCTGCAGGGGCTCGATGAGCACTTGCAGGTGGAAATCGAGCCCTTGCCGGCGCTGGCTTCGAGCAATCTGGCGGACTGGCTCGATGAGTTGGACGCGACGTTGCCTCAGGATGCCTGGCTCGGAGGCTGGTCCCTGGGTGGCATGTTGGCCTCGGAACTGGCGGCGCGTCGGGGCGAGCGCTGCTGTGGCTTGCTGACGTTGGCCAGCAATGTGTCTTTCGTGGCTCATGATCAATGGCCGAGCGCGATGGCCGGCGAGACCTTCGATGGGTTTCTTGCCGGGTGTGCTGCGGATCCGCGCCAGACGCTCAAACGCTTCAGTTTGCTGTGTGCCCAAGGTTGCGGCGACCCACGGGGGTTGTCGCGATTGTTGCTGGGCGGCGCTCCGAATACAGCGCCTGAAGTGCTGATGGCCGGGCTCGAGTTGTTGACGCTGCTCGACACTCGTGTGGCATTGCAGGGGTTTCGCGGCCCGCAATTGCATTTGTTTGCCGGGCTCGATGCCTTGGTGCCAGCCGAAGCGGCGGGCGAGTTGTTGGCGCTGTTGCCGGATGTCGAAATCGGCCTGATTGAACAGGCCGGCCACGCATTTCTTCTGGAAGACCCCCACGGCGTGGCGGGGGCGATCCAGGCTTTCTTGCATGAGTCCGGTGATGACTGATTTGTCTGTGAAGCTACTTGGCGCCTTGCCCGATAAACGTCAGGTCGCGGCCTCGTTTTCCCGGGCGGCGGCCAGCTATGACAGCGTCGCTGAACTGCAGCGTGACGTGGGGCAACAATTGCTCGGGCGACTGCCTTCGTCGCTTGATCCGCAGCGCTGGATGGACCTGGGCTGTGGCACCGGTTATTTCACCCGGGCCTTGGGTGCTCGTTTCGGCGAGGAGACCGGCTTCGCGCTGGATATTGCCGAGGGCATGCTCAACCATGCTCGACCAAGAGGCGGGGCCGCGCATTTCATCGCCGGTGATGCTGAGCGGCTGCCTTTGCAGGCGGCGAGCTGTGATTTGGTTTTCTCCAGTCTCGCGGTGCAATGGTGCGCCGATTTTGCCTCGGTGCTGAGCGAGGCCCATCGCGTATTGAAGCCGGGCGGCGTGTTTGCCTTTACCAGCCTTTGTGTCGGCACGCTGTACGAATTGCGTGACAGTTGGCGTCAGGTGGATGGCTGGGTGCACGTCAACCGTTTCCGTGATTTCGAGACTTATCAACAGTTATGCGCAAGCAGCGGATTGAATGTCCTCCGCCTGGAAAATCAGCCCCACGTATTGCACTACCCGGATGTACGTAGCCTGACCCACGAATTGAAAGCATTGGGCGCTCATAATCTGAACCCGGGCCGACCCGGAGGATTGACGGGCAGGGCGCGAATCCTCGCGCTGGTCGAAGCCTACGAGCAGTTCCGCCAGGCCCAGGGCCTGCCCGCGACCTATCAGGTGGTCTACGCCGTGTTGGAGAAACCGCTATGAGCCAGGCTTATTTCATCACCGGCACCGATACCGATGTGGGCAAGACCACCGTTGCGGCGGGCCTGCTGCACGCGGCGCGACAAGCCGGCATGAGTACGGCTGCCGGCAAACCGGTGGCCTCCGGCTGCGACGTGACGCCCAAGGGCCTGCGCAATGCCGACGCCTTGGCGTTGCTGGCCGAGTGCTCGGTGCCGCTGACTTATGCACAGGTCAATCCGGTGGCATTCGAACCGGCCATTGCACCGCACCTGGCCGCCCGGGAAGCCGGTGTGGCGTTGACGGTGCAGTCGCTGCTGGGGCCGATGCGCGAAGTGCTGGCGCTGGACGCCGACTTCACCTTGATCGAAGGCGCGGGCGGTTGGCGCGTGCCGCTGGCCGGCCAGGACAATCTTTCCGACTTGGCGATAGCGCTGGGGCTGCCGGTGATCCTGGTGGTGGGCGTGCGCCTGGGGTGTATCAGCCATGCGTTGTTGACGGCCGAGGCTATTGCCCGTGACGGTTTGCAATTGGCCGGTTGGGTGGCAAATATCATCGACCCGGCCACCTCGCGCCTCGAAGAAAACCTGGCGACCCTGGCCGAACGCCTGCCGGCGCCTTGCCTGGGCCGGGTGGCGCGGATCCAGAGCGTGACGGCTAAAGCGGTAGCCGAGCACCTGCAATTGGATTTGCTGGACTGAGAACCCGCCAAGGTTTTGCCTATGACGAGGCACTGTGCCATTAGTGTTTTTGTCGGGTGTTTTTCCAGGGCTTCTGTTTCAATGCCGGTGTCGACCCCTTCAAGTAGACGAGCCCTGCCATGGAAATCTCAGGAAACACCGCGTTCTATGCCGGTCTGAGCACGATTCAGACAGGGCAGAACCGTGTCGATCAGGCCTCCAGCCAGATCGCCAACAATACAATCGAGCGTTCGGTCACCAGCCAGTCGTCCGAAGTCCAGGTCGATCGCCTGCGTTCGGTGGATCGCAGCCAGCAATCGGATGTGGCCAGCAACATGGTCGAAATGGCCCAAGGCAAGTTTCAAGTACAGCTGGGCGTGAATGTCGCCAAGGCTTCCGATGAGATGCTTGGTACGTTGATTGATACTTTCGCTTGATACAAGCACCTGAGATTTATGAGAACGCCGCGATTATTCGCGGCGTTCTTGTCTCTGGTGTCTTATTGCTCGACTAATCTTTTTTTGCAGGCATCGCTGATTTTTCAACGCGATGGTTTTTCTGTGTCCGATATTTTCCAGGGGTCGATGACGAACGGCGAAGGATCGACGCTTGACAAGGTTTGGGCGTAAACGTATGTTTCAAACACCTGTTTGACCGCTACAACAATTCGCCGCGGTCGTTCATCCCCGGTTACATCAGCAGAGGTTATCGCTATGCCTGACTACAAGGCCCCCTTGCGTGATATTCGCTTCGTTCGTGACGAACTGCTCGGCTACGAAGCGCATTATCAGAGCCTTCCGGCTTGCCAGGACGCAACTCCGGACATGGTTGACGCCATTCTCGAAGAAGGCGCCAAGTTTTGTGAGCAGGTGTTGGCGCCGCTGAACCGCGTGGGTGACATCGAAGGTTGCACCTGGAGCGAGTCCGGCGTGAAAACCCCGACCGGCTTCAAGGAAGCCTACAAGCAGTTCGTCGAAGGCGGCTGGCCAAGCCTGGCCCACGATGTCGAGCATGGCGGTCAAGGCTTGCCGGAGTCCCTGGGCCTGGCAGTCAGCGAGATGGTCGGCGAAGCCAACTGGTCGTGGGGCATGTACCCGGGCCTGTCCCATGGTGCGATGAACACCATTTCCGAACACGGTACGCCCGAGCAGCAAGAGGCTTACCTGACCAAGCTGGTGTCCGGCGAATGGACCGGCACCATGTGCCTGACCGAACCGCACTGCGGCACCGACCTGGGCATGCTGCGCACCAAGGCCGAGCCTCAGGCCGATGGTTCGTACAAAGTGACCGGCACCAAGATCTTCATTTCGGCCGGCGAACACGACATGGCCGACAACATCGTCCACATCGTGCTGGCACGCTTGCCGGATGCACCTGCGGGCACCAAGGGCATCTCGCTGTTCATCGTGCCGAAATTCCTGCCTAACGCCGATGGCACCGTCGGCCAGCGCAATGCCGTGAGCTGCGGCTCCCTGGAACACAAGATGGGCATCCACGGCAACGCCACCTGCGTGATGAACTTCGACGCGGCCACCGGTTTCCTGATCGGCCCGGCGAACAAAGGCCTGAACTGCATGTTCACCTTTATGAACACCGCACGCCTGGGCACCGCGCTGCAAGGCCTGGCCCACGCCGAGATCGGCTTCCAGGGCGGCCTGAAATACGCCCGTGATCGCCTGCAGATGCGTTCCCTGACTGGCCCGAAAGCGCCGGACAAGGCCGCTGACCCGATCATCGTCCACCCTGACGTTCGTCGCATGCTGCTGACCATGAAAGCCTTCGCCGAGGGCAACCGAGCGATGGTCTACTTCACCGCCAAGCAGGTCGATATCGTCAAGTATGGCGTGGACGAAGAAGAGAAGAAGAAAGCCGACGCGCTGCTGGCGTTCATGACGCCAATCGCCAAGGCCTTCATGACCGAAGTCGGCTTCGAATCGGCCAACCACGGCGTGCAGATCTACGGTGGTCACGGTTTCATCGCCGAGTGGGGCATGGAGCAGAACGTGCGCGACAGCCGTATCTCGATGCTGTACGAAGGCACTACCGGCATCCAGGCGCTCGACCTGCTGGGTCGTAAAGTGCTGATGACCCAGGGCGAAGCGCTCAAGGGCTTCACCAAGATCGTCCACAAGTTCTGCCAGGGCAACGAAGGCAACGAAGCGGTCAAGGAGTTCGTCGAACCCCTGGCTGCGTTGAACAAGGAATGGGGCGAGTTGACCATGAAGGTCGGCATGGCCGCCATGAAGGATCGCGAAGAAGTCGGCGCGGCCTCGGTGGATTACCTGATGTATTCCGGTTACGCCTGCCTGGCTTATTTCTGGGCCGACATGGCGCGCCTGGCGGCGGAGAAACTCGCAGCCGGCACCAGCGAAGAAGCCTTCTACACCGCCAAGCTGCAGACCGCGCGCTTCTACTTCCAGCGCATCCTGCCGCGCACCCGCACTCACGTTGCGGCCATGTTGTCGGGCGCTAACAACCTGATGGACATGAAAGAAGAAGACTTCGCACTGGGCTACTAAGCTTTAGGTTGTTCTTCACAAAAGCCGCTGCTTCTTCGGGAGCAGCGGCTTTTTCATGGTCACCACAATTTCCTTGTGGGCATCAAGTGTGATTCTGAAACAATATTCATCCAACCCAACCCTAAGAAAACTTCCCCACCTGCCGTTACAGCGATGGCAGTGTGACATCGGTCACACCTCGCGTGCACAATGCCATCTTTGATCAGCCGGGTCGGAGCTTTACCCTTGCCGCGTTCTTCCGCTGTACGTCTGAGCCATTTCCTACCGTCACTGCTGCTGTTGTTGTCGGGGCTTGCGGCTGCCTACGTCAAGGATCTCAACGTCTTCTTCACCTCCCTGTTCAATGTGCTGCCTACATTGGTGCTGCTTCTGGGAGGCGCGTATTGCGCCGTCTACCGCCGTCAGCGCGAGCTGTTTCTGATGGTCACGGTGTACATCGCCTACTTCCTGCTGGATACCCAGACCGATTTTTACCGCGATAACGGCAAGGTGCGTGAAGACGCGGCGGTGGTCTTCCATCTCGTCTGCCTGCTGCTGCCGCTGTTGTTCGGGCTGTTCGCCGCGTGGCAGGAGCGCACCCATCTGTTCCAGGACATGGTGGCCCGGTTCGCGGTGTTGCTGGTCTTCGGCAGCGTGGCCCTGGCGCTGGAGCAAAGTTTCCCCCAGCCGTTGTTGTTGTGGCTTTCGGAGATCCGCTGGCCCGCGTTGCACGGCGCCTGGATGAGCCTGATCCAATTGTCCTACCCAATGTTCGCGGCTGCGTTCCTGCTGCTGGCCTGGCAATACTGGCGCAACCCCCGGCCGCTGCACGCGGCGCAATTGGTGGGCTTGCTTGGCTTGTTCTGGATGCTGCCGAAAACCTTCATCCTGCCGTTCACCCTGAACATCATGTGCAGCCAAGTGATGTTGATGATCGCCGCCGCGGTTGCCCACGAGGCTTATCAAATGGCCTTCCGCGACGAACTCACCGGCCTGCCGGGACGTCGGGCGCTGAACGAACGCATGCAGCGCCTGGGGCGCAATTACGTGCTCGCAATGAGCGACGTCGACCATTTCAAGAAATTCAACGATACCCACGGCCACGACGTCGGCGACCAGGTGCTGCGCCTGGTGGCCAGCAAGCTGTCGAAGATCGGCGGTGGCGGTAGGGCGTATCGCTACGGCGGCGAGGAATTCGCCTTGGTGTTCGCAGGCAAGACCATTGATGAGTGCATGCCCCATCTGGAAGTCATCCGCCAATCCATCGAGACGTACGCGATTCAACTGCGCAATCCCGACAGCCGCCCCCAGGACGATCAACAAGGGCGGCAGCGTCGCGCCGGCGCTGGCGCCTCCAGCGTATCGGTGACCGTCAGCATCGGCGTGGCCGAGCGCATCGAGCAGCGTACGCCCGAAGAAGTGCTCAAATCGGCAGACCAGGCGCTCTATAACGCCAAGGGCGCGGGTCGAAACTGTGTGATCGCCTTCGGCCAGAATCGTCGCGGCGCGGTGCGCATGGAAGCCGCCGCGGGTTGAGTGATGATGGCGCATTCAGCGTCTGGACTGTGATTGTGAGGCTTGATGGCCGGCAGTAGGTTGGAACGATCTGCTACCGGAGAAAACCACCATGCCCGAGTACAAAGCCCCCCTGCGTGACATGCGCTTTCTGATCGACCACGTCTTCGATTTCCATGGCCGCTATGCCGAACTGGGTGCCAGCGATGCCAGTCCGGATATGGTCAGCGCCATCCTCGAGGAAGGCGCCCGGTTCTGCGAGCACGTGCTGGCGCCACTCAATCGCCCAGGTGACGAAGAGGGCTGCCATTTCGACAATGGCGTGGTGACTACGCCTACAGGTTTCAAGCAGGCTTTCGCACAGTATGTGGAAGGCGGCTGGCACGGCCTGGCGGCGGATCCGGCGTATGGTGGCCAGGGCCTGCCCAGTTCCCTGGGGTTGGTCATCAGCGAAATGATCGGGTCGAGCAATACGTCCTGGGGCATGTATCCCGGCCTGACCCACGGGGCCATGTCGGCCATCCACGCCCACGGCACCGAGGAGCAGAAGCAGACCTATCTCAGCAAACTCACCGCCGGCCAGTGGACCGGCACCATGTGCCTGACCGAAGCCCACTGCGGCACCGACCTTGGGATCATCAAGACCCGCGCCGTGCCTCAGGCTGACGGCAGTTACGCAGTGACTGGCAGCAAGATCTTCATCAGCGCCGGCGAGCACGACATGAGCGACAACATCATTCACCTGGTGCTCGCCAAGCTGCCGGATGCGCCGGCCGGCACCAAGGGCATCTCGCTGTTCATCGTGCCGAAGTTCCTGCCGGACGCCACGGGCGAGGCCGGGGAACGCAATGGCGTTTCCTGCGGGTCGATCGAGCACAAGATGGGCATCAAGGCCTCGGCCACCTGCGTGCTGAATTTTGACGGCGCCAAGGGTTTCCTGATCGGCGAGGCGAACAAGGGACTCAATTGCATGTTCACCATGATGAACCACGCCCGCCTCGGCACTGGCATGCAGGGCCTGTGTTTGGGCGAGGCGAGTTTCCAGGGCGCGATCAAGTACGCCAACGATCGCCTGCAGATGCGTTCGCTGACTGGCCCCAAGGCACCGGAAAAAGTCGCTGACCCGATCATCGTCCATCCCGACGTGCGTCGAATGCTGTTGACGATGAAAGCCTTCAACGAAGGCAACCGGGCGTTGACGTATTTCACTGCGCAATTGCTCGACACCGCGCACCTGAGCAGCGACGAAACCGCCCGCCAGGAGGCCGAAGACTTGTTGGCTTTTCTCACGCCAATCTGCAAAGCCTTCATGACCGATACCGGACTGGAGGTGACCAACCACGGCATGCAGGTGTTTGGCGGCCACGGTTTTATCCGCGAATGGGGCATGGAGCAACTGGTGCGCGACTGTCGGATCGCGCCGATCTATGAGGGCACCAATGGCATCCAGGCCCTGGACCTGCTGGGGCGCAAGGTCCTGGGCAGTCAGGGCAAGTTACTGCGCGGCTTCACCAGGATCGTCCACAAGTTCTGCGCCGCCAATGCCGGGCATCCGCAGCTCGACGGATACGTTGCGCAGCTCGATGGCCTCAACCGGCAGTGGGGCGAACTGACGACCCAGGTTGGCATGGCGGCCATGAAAAACCCCGATGAGGTAGGGGCTGCCTCGGTGGATTACCTGATGTACAGCGGCTACATCATCCTGGCCTATCTGTGGCTGCGGATGGCGTTGGTGGCCCAGGCACAGCTCGACAGTGGCGACGGCGATGGAGATTTTTGCCGGGCCAAGCTGGCGACCTGTGAGTTTTATTTCAAGCGCCTGCTGCCGCGCACGACCGCTCATCGGGCCGCCGTCGAGGCTGGGAGTGAATGCCTGATGAAGTTGCCGGCGGAATTGTTTGCGCTTTGATGGGCTGAGACATTCTCCGTGGCGAGGGAGCTTGCTCCCGCGTGACCGGGCTGGCGCTCCAGTGCGTAGCGCTCAAAAGAGGGCTGCTGCGCACCCCAGCGGGAGCAAGCTCCCTCGCCACGGTAAAACATCAACTTTTGACCGTGACTAAAGATAACAAAACAGTCATGGGTTGACCCTATGTGTCGCAAAAGTTGTTGGGGTACACTCTGGCCCATTGCGAAACCGCTTTCCTACGAACCAATTGTTTAGATCTTGCGAGGTTTGCCATGGCTGACTACAAAGCGCCCCTGCGCGATATGCGCTTCGTCCTCAATGAAGTGTTCGAGGTCGCAAAACTCTGGGCCCAACTGCCGGCGCTGGCCGAGACCGTGGATGCTGAAACTGTCGAAGCGATTCTGGAGGAAGCCGGAAAGGTCACCAGTAAAAGCGTCGCCCCCCTCAGTCGTGCAGCTGACGAAGCAGGTTGTCACTGGTCGGACGGCGCTGTCACCACGCCGGCAGGTTTCCCACAGGCCTACAAGACTTACGCCGAAGGCGGTTGGGTCGGCGTTGGCGGTGATCCGGCTTATGGCGGCATGGGCATGCCCAAGGCCGTTTCGGCCCAGGTCGAGGAAATGGTCAACTCGGCCAGCCTGTCCTTCGGCCTGTATCCGATGCTGACCGCCGGGGCTTGCCTGTCGATCAACGCCCATGCAAGCGAGGAATTGAAAGCGGCGTATCTGCCGAACATGTACGCCGGTATCTGGGCCGGTTCCATGTGCCTGACCGAGCCTCACGCCGGTACCGACCTGGGGATCATCCGCACCAAGGCGGAGCCCCAGGCTGACGGTTCCTACAAGGTCAGTGGTACGAAGATTTTCATCACCGGCGGCGAACACGACCTCACCGAAAACATCATCCACCTGGTGTTGGCGAAACTCCCGGACGCTCCGGCTGGGCCGAAAGGCATCTCGCTGTTCCTGGTGCCGAAATTCATGGTCAATGCCGACGGCAGCCTGGGCGCGCGGAACGCGGCCAACTGCGGGTCGATCGAACACAAAATGGGTATCCAGGCGTCCGCCACGTGTGTGATGAACTTCGACGAGGCCGTGGGTTATCTGGTAGGCGAGCCGAACAAAGGCCTGGCGGCGATGTTCACCATGATGAACTACGAGCGCCTGGGCGTCGGTATCCAGGGCCTGGCCACCGGCGAGCGCTCCTACCAGAACGCCATCGAATACGCCCGTGACCGCCTGCAAAGCCGCTCGCCAACTGGCGCGCAGAACAAGGACAAGGTCGCCGACCCGATCATCGTCCACCCGGACGTGCGTCGCATGCTGCTGACCATGAAAGCCTCGAACGAGGGTGGCCGCGCATTTTCCACCTACGTCGCGATGCAACTGGATACCGCGAAGTTCAGCGAAGACCCCGCCACGCGCAAGCGTGCGGAAGATCTGGTCGCGCTGTTGACCCCCGTCGCCAAGGCCTTCCTCACCGACCTGGGTCTGGAAACCACCGTTCACGGCCAGCAGATCTTTGGCGGTCACGGCTACATTCGCGAATGGGGCCAGGAGCAACTGGTGCGCGACGTGCGCATCACACAAATCTACGAAGGCACCAACGGTATCCAGGCGCTGGATCTGGTGGGACGCAAGATCGTCGGCAGTGGCGGGGCGTTCTATAAATTGTTCGCCGATGAGATTCGCCATTTCACCGCCACGGCAAGCAGCGAGTTGTCGGAGTTCACCAAGCCGTTGAACGATGCCGTCGGCACGCTGGACGAACTGACCGAATGGTTGCTGGACCGGGCGAAAAGCAATCCGAACGAAATCGGCGCGGCGTCGGTGGAATACCTCCAGGCATTTGGCTACACCGCATACGCCTACATGTGGGCGCTCATGGCCAGGGCGGCCCTGGGCAAGGAAAACCAGGATGAGTTCTATGCCAGCAAGCTGGGCACGGCGCGATTCTACTTCGCCCGCCTGTTGCCGCGGATCCATTCCCTGAGCGCTTCGGTGAAGGCCGGCAGTGAGTCGTTGTTCCTGCTGGAACCCGGCCAATTCTGAAACATGCCGTCATGTAAGCAAATGCTTACATGACGTGCTGGCGATTTCCCTCTATCGTCCGATTGGATCCAGGGCTAATCTAGCTTCCATGGACGTAGCGCAGGACGCGCAAAAGTAACAACACGGACACGTAGGATTCTGCCAGGAAGGCGGAGTGAAATGGATGTCAGGGAAACAGTCTGCAAAGCCCCGCTTCGGCGGGGTTTTCTTTTGTCCGCGTTTTTTATCGGCGGACGCTTTCGAGGCCTCCCGCGAGCAATTACTGAACCCCGACGAGCGGGCAGGTGTCCATGGCTATGGCAACGTGGCCATCGCTCATCAGGGAGTCATCCATGGATTTCATTCGCATCATCATCGCCATCCTGCTGCCACCGCTGGGTGTGTTCCTGCAAGTCGGTTTCGGCGGGGCTTTCTGGCTGAATATCCTGCTGACGCTGTTGGGTTATATCCCCGGCATCGTGCACGCGGTGTATATCATCGCCAAGCGTTGAAGCCCTGCGGCCAGAGGATTCCTTTATTGAGGATTCCTTTGTGGCGAGGGAGCTTGCTCCCGCTGGATTGCGCAGCGATCGCAAAAAGCTTGGGGCCGCTTCGCGACCCAGCGGGAGCAAGCTCCGTCGCCACAAAAGCTCGTCACTGCTATAAGCCAGCGTCCATCACCTTGCGATAAAACAACCACTCATGCTCCAGCGCATGCGCCTGGTTCACGGCCTTGCGAAAGCCGTGGCGCTCGTCGGCGTAGTAATGCGCCTCCACTGGAACACCTTTGTCCTGCAATGCCTTGACCATATCGCGGGTCTGTTGCGGCACGACCACGGCATCCAGCTCGCCTTGGAAAAAAATCATCGGCGCGCGGATCCTGTCTGCGTGAAGCAACGGAGTACGGGCCCGATAGCGCTCGGCATCTACGTGCGGGTCGGCGATCAGCCAGTCCAGATAGTCGCCTTCGAACTTGTGCGTGGCGCGGCCCAGGGCAACCGGATCGCTGACACCATAGAGGCTGGCTCCGCCACGGAACACATCCCGGAATGCCAAGGCGCAAAGGGTCGTATACCCACCGGCGCTGCCGCCACGAATGAAGGCGCAGCGGCCATCGACCAGGCCTTGCTCATCCAGGTACGCAACGACGGCGCAGGCATCCTCGACATCCACCACGCCCCAATTCAGATGCAATGCCTGCCGGTAGGCCCGGCCATAACCACTGCTGCCGCGGTAGTTGAGATCGGCCACGGCAAAGCCGCGCTGGGTCCAGTACTGGATGCGCGGATCAAATATCGGATAACAGGCGGAAGTCGGCCCGCCATGGATGAATACCACCAGCGGCGGTTTCGGGTTGGCGTCCATGGCCGGATAAAAGAACCCGTGGGCTTCACTTGAAGCAACGGGGTAGCGCAGGGTCTGTGGACGGCTGATCTGTTCGGCCAATAGCGGTGCAATGCCGCCAGCCAGCACGGTGGTGTCGTGGCTCTGTCGTTCGATGGCGATGACCGCCGACGGGCTGGTTGGCGAGGCGGCAATGGCATAGATGAAACGCTCATCTTGCGCCAGGCTGCGAAAGCGGCTGTAGGTCCCGGTAAAGTCTTCGGTTGCGTCACCATGGCACAAGCCCAGCCGACCAAAACCTACCTCGGTCCAGCTCGCCAGGTAAGTCTCTTCGTCGATGGGCAGCCATGTACAACCGCCCAGTTGCCAGGGTGCGGGGGCGTGGTCGGCTTCGGCGGCAGCCAATGGCCTCAGGACGCCCACGTATTCACCCCAAGGTTGCCAGTAACCGCCTCGATCGGTCAGGCAATAAAGACGATTGGAAGCATCGAAGCGCGGTTGCTGGATGGACTCCTCCGCACCGTGACCCGCCATGCAGACCGGTTCGCCCCAACCTGCATCGTTGCGCTCGGCCAGCATCAGCCGCGTGGCCGTCCAGGGCTGGTGGGGGCGACTCCACTCGATCCAGGCGAGACGCTTTTGATCAGGACTCAGGATCGGCGCGGCATAGAAATCCGCGCCTTCGGCCAATACGCATCGCTGATGATCGGTCAGCCCGATCGACACCAGACGATGCTGGTTGGCCTGTTCTTCCACCGCTAGCACGTGCCCTGCGGCGAAGTGCAGATCGCCATATCGACGTTCACCCGAGGTCAACGCCACGGGGCGCGGGTCTCCCAGCAATTGGTGATACAACTGTTGGTCGGCCTCGTTGACAAACAGCACGCCGTCATCGCTCAGGCAGAACGACCCGCCGCCATACTCATAGACCCGGCTGCGCACGCTGAAGCCATCCGGGGTCAGGCAATGCGCCTGGCCATCTCGCCAATGCCAGATCCGACAGGCTCCGTCCGCGGGGCGGTATTCATTCCAGAACAGACCTAGGGGCCCGAGTTGCAGTTCGGCAAAATCGATGCCTGCCGCGACAGCCTGGGCGGCGCTGAGCGGATCAGCCTTTAACGATGAGGCGTGAGTTTCGTTCATTGCGAAAGGCCAGTTGCTCGATGGTTTGCGTGGCGTGCTCGGCGTCTTCGCGAGCCTGGAGAATTATCCCATGGTGTTCGGATTTGCTGCACACCGGGTCGGCATTGCTGGCATCGCCCGTGAGCATGAACGCCTGGCAACGGCAGCCGCCAAAGTCCTTTTCCTTCTCATCGCACGAGCGGCAGGGCTCGGGCATCCAGTCGTAACCGCGGAAACGGTTGAAGCCGAACGAGTCGTACCAGATGTGCTGCATGCTGTGGTCGCGCACATTCGGGAACTGCACCGGCATCTGCCGGGCGCCGTGACACGGCAATGCCGTGCCGTCCGGCGTGACGGTGAGAAAAATGCTGCCCCAGCCATTCATGCAGCCTTTGGGGCGTTCTTCATAGTAGTCCGGCGTGACAAAGATCAGTTTGCACGGGTTGCCTTCGGCTTCCAGCTTGGCCCGGTATTCGTTAGTGATGCGCTCGGCCCGCACCAGCTGTTCCCGGGTCGGCAGCAGGCCGACGCGGTTGAGCTGCGCCCAGCCGTAGAACTGGCACGTGGCGAGTTCGACGAAGTCAGCTTCGAGGGCGATGCACAGCTCGATGATACGGTCGATCTTGTCGATGTTGTGCCGATGGGTCACGAAGTTCAGCACCATGGGATAGCCGTGGGCTTTCACCGCCCGGGCCATTTCGAGTTTTTGCGCGAAGGCTTTCTTCGAGCCGGCCAGCAGGTTGTTCACCTGCTCGTCGCTGGCCTGGAAACTGATCTGGATGTGGTCCAGGCCAGCCTTCTTGAAGTCGCTGATCTTCTGTTCGGTCAGGCCGATGCCTGAGGTGATCAGGTTGGTGTAGAAACCCAGCTTGCGCGCCTCGCCGATCAGCTCGGCCAGGTCCTGGCGCACCAGCGGCTCGCCGCCGGAAAAGCCCAATTGCGCGGCGCCCATTTCTCGCGCCTCGCGGAACACCTTGAACCACTGCTCCGTGCTGAGCTCCTTGCCTTGCTCGGCAAAGTCCAGCGGGTTGGAGCAGTACGGGCATTGCAGCGGGCAGCGATAGGTCAGCTCGGCCAGCAGCCACAACGGCAGGCCAACGGCGGGCTTCTCAGGCAAGGGTGATCCAGTGCTGTGCACGGGCGACCTCCATGAATTGCTCGATGTCGTCACCGAGCTCAGGCACACCGGGAAATTGTTTATCCAGCTCAGCGATGATTGCCGCCACATCGCGTTCGCCATCGATCAGGCCACCGATCAGCGCAGCGCTGTCGTTCAGCTTGATCATGCCTTCAGGATAGAGCAGCACGTGGCCTTTCTGGGCCGGTTCGTACTGGAAGCGATAGCCGGGGCGCCAGTTGGGGGTTTGGCTGCGATCGAAACTCATAGGGTAATTCCTTTATGCCAAACCCGTTGGTCGGTCACGGTGTGATAGGGCGGGCGATTCAGTTCGTAGGCCATGCTCATGGCGTCGAGCATGCTCCAGAGAATGTCCAGTTTGAACTGGAGGATTTCCAGCATGCGGTCCTGGCCAGCGCGCGTGGTGTAGTGCTGCAACGTGATCGCCAAGCCATGCTCCACGTCGCGCCGGGCCTGGCCCAGGCGGGTGCGGAAGTATTCGTAGCCGGTCGGGTCGATCCACGGGTAATGCTGGGGCCAGCTGTCGAGGCGCGACTGGTGGATCTGCGGGGCGAACAGTTCGGTCAACGAGCTGCTCGCGGCTTCCTGCCAACTGGCCCGGCGGGCGAAGTTGACGTAGGCGTCTACGGCGAAGCGCACGCCCGGCAGCACCAGTTCTTGGGAACGCAACTGGTCGGGGTCCAGGCCCACCGCTTGGCCCAGCCGCAGCCAGGCTTCGATGCCGCCATCTTCACCGGGTGCGCCGTCATGGTCGAGCAGGCGCTGAATCCACTCGCGGCGGATCTCCCGGTCCGGGCAGTTGGCCAGGATCGCGGCGTCCTTGAGTGGGATGTTCACTTGGTAATAGAAGCGGTTCGCGACCCAGCCCTGGATCTGCTCGCGCGTGGCACGGCCTTCGTACATCGCCACGTGATACGGGTGATGGATATGGTAGAAGGCGCCCTTGGCGCGCAAGGCTGCTTCAAATTCTGCGGTGGTCAATGGCGTGTCAGTCATTTCGGGCCCTCCTACAGTTCGATGCTCATGCCGTCGTAGGCGACTTCGACATTGCGTCGCACCAGCTCGGCCCGCTCGGGCGAATCCTCGTCCAGGATCGGATTGGTGTTGTTGATATGAATAAGGACCTTGCGCTGCTCTGGCAGCCGCTCCAGCACTTCAAGCATGCCGCCAGGGCCGTTCTGCGCCAGGTGGCCCATTTCCCGACCGGTACGGGTGCCGACGCCACGGCGCTGCATTTCATCGTCGTCCCACATCGTACCGTCCACCAACAGGCAATCGCTGCCGGCCATGATCTGTAGCAACGACTCGTCGACCTTGCCCAGGCCTGGGGCGTAGAACAGCTTGCCGCCGGTGCGCAGGTCTTCGACGATCAGCCCGATGTTGTCGCCCGGATGCGGGTCGAAGCGGTGCGGGGAATAGGGCGGGGCGGCGCTGCGCAGGGGCAGTGGCGTAAAGCGCAGGTTCGGGCAGGCGGCGATGGTGAAGCTCTGGTCGAGTTCAATGCGATTCCAACTCAACCCGCCGTTCCAGTGGGTCAGCATGTTGAACAGCGGGAAGCCGGTGCTCAGGTCTTCATGGACCATGTCGGTACACCAGACTTGGTGCGGGCAGCCTTCACGCAGGCTGAGCAGGCCGGTGGTGTGGTCGATCTGGCTGTCCATCAGGATGATCGCGCCAATGCCTGTGTCCCGCAGGGCCCGGCCAGGCTGCATCGGGGCGAAACCCTGGAGTTGGGCGCGGATGTCCGGTGAGGCGTTGCACAACACCCAGCTCACGCCGTCATCGGAAATCGCGATGGACGACTGGGTACGCGCCTGGGCCCGCAGGCTGCCGTTGCGAAAACCTGCGCAATTGGCGCAGTTGCAGTTCCACTGGGGAAACCGCCGCCGACGGCGGAACCTAGAATCTGGACGAACATGGCCGCTCCATCTGCAAACCGAAATAAAAAACGCCCCGGATGACCGAGGCGTGGTGTTGCTTACTACCGCCTGCAGCTATCAACGGCTGGCGAAGTACATGGTGACTTCGAAGCCGATACGCAGATCGATATATGCGGGTTTGGACCAGGACATGGGAATACTCCTTTGGTTGGGATGCTTCGGTTAGATGGTACAGGTGGAGCCTATACATATAGTCCACCTCCGCAGGGAGATGTTCAGATGCTTAGGCGGCTATGTTACTAAATCTGACAAATTCGTTCGCCGCGATTCTTTGAGAAAGCTCGTTGCACGGTCCGTAACGATCAATGCCCCGCTTGCCAAGGCATTCCCGGACACGGCGCGTTGCTCAGGCAATACCGTCCGCCATGGGCGTCGGCCAGGCGCTGGGCCGCGTCTATCAAGTGTCTGCGCGTGATAGCTGTTATGGCGTCGGGTAACTGTTGAAGGTAGTCCGATGGACGACCGGCCAGCTTGCCTTGCCAGAGCACTTCGGCGACCTGGGCAACCGGCAGCACGGTACTTTGCAGCTGGCTGCCCAGGGCTTGTCGATGGCTGGCCAGGGTCGCATCGTCAATCTGCTCGATCAGCTCCACCAAGCCGTCCAGGAACTGCTCCATGTGCTCGACCAACTGCGCCGCCGACGCCGTGGGGGATTGCGCGCCCAGCAACAAGCCGGTCCGGCCGTCGATCTGTTTCAAGCCACTGAACACCGCATAGCCCAACTGCAACTCGACCCGCAGGCGTTGGTAGTACGGGGCTTGGCACAGATGGGCAAGCAGGCGCCACGCGGCTTCATCGGCCAAATCCTGGGTGGGCGTGGGACAGAACAGCAGCACGGCCTGTTCGTCGCCTTGGGTCTGGAGCGAATGCCAGCGACGCATCGGCGCAGGCACGCTCGTTGTCGGAGCTTCCTCTCGGGCGATACCAGGGACTCGCGCCAATACGGGCCCAATGGCGGCCTGGGTGGCCGCCGACAGACCGACGGCCAAACCGTCCCAGTGGGCGTGCGCCCAGACACCCTGATCGCTGCCGGATGAGGGTTGCGAGGATGACCGTGGGTTTTGCTGGCAATGATTCGGCAATTCGCGCAACAGCTGTCGGATCGGTATCAGCGGCGCGTCGTCCCGGGCCGGGACGGGCGGCAGTGGCTGTCCCAGCTTCGTCAGCAAGTGTTCAAGGACCAACGGCATTGGTGCCTGCAAGCCGAGCAGTTTCAATAGCCATTGCTGGCCGCTGGGTTCAAAGGCAATGTCGACACCGGCCTGACGGGCGTCTTCGCGCAAATCCGTCAATTGTCGATCTAGCCTGAGTTGAAAATCGAGCGGTGCTTGTGCCGGCAGTTGCCAACGCAGGTATACCGCACCTTCAGGTGAGGTATCCGGCAATGCCTGGCTGAACTGCATGGGCGAGCGTTCCCGGCGGCCCCGGCTGCGGTCCTGGGCAAATGTGCGCAAGCCACGGTGGGCGCTGGTCTGGCCGCGGATCAAACCGGCGCGGGGTGGTTCACTGATGGTTTGCAGAAATGGGTTGGGCGCTGGCACGTGCCATTGTCCGGCGACGTTCTCCACGGGGTGCAGTTGCCTGAGGATTTCCCTGAGGCGTATCAAGTCTTTTTCCGACAGCGGACCTTCGCGTTCTTCGCAGTCCCAGCGGGCCAGTTGCAAGGCGGTCGCTGTTTCTTGCTGACGTTGCCGAAGCGAGGTGTATGCCTGGCGCAGTGACGCCCAGTCGTCCTGGGCGGTAAAAAAGCCCAGCCAGTCGCGCAGCAACGGCCGGCTATCGACGGGTGTTTCTCCGCTGTCGAGCTTGAGTTCGATATGCAGCAGCGCTTGGCCGGCAAATTCATACAACGCGGTGGCCTTGAGGCTGTCAGCCAGGCCTTGCTGGCGCAGTGTCGCGAGCAAGCCGCCAGGCTTAGGGTTGTTCAGCCAATGGCACAGGAAATCCAAGGCTCGGGGCGAGGCGGCGGGCAGGTGTTCGAAGGCGAACAGCAAATCGAGGCCGCCTTCCCGCGTCTGCTGATAACTGGCGTCGGCGGACGCCATGAGCCTCGGCGGTGCCTGCCGGAGCGCTGTTTCATGGGTGGGCACGTGCTCGCTGAATTGGATGGCCAGGGTCCGCAAGGCTTCGATGTCCTGCGGGCCAGCCAGGCTCAGGGTCATTTGGCCGCCCTGATAGAAACGCTGGTAGAAATCCCGCAGTGCCGTTTGGAATTCCTGCTGCGATACGCCAAGGCTGTCGCGATTGCCCGCATGAAATCCCCGTAGCGGATGTCTCGCCGCTAACCCTTCGTACAAGGCCATCTGTCGCTGGGCCGCTGCGTCCTGGGACCAGGCGACGAATTCAGCGTGGAGGACCTCGCGTTCGCGCATTTGATCGTTTTCGTCCAGGCGCGGATGGACGAGCATATCGGCCAGCCGGTCCAGTCCGCCGGGCAGGGCTGCCGGTGGCAACTCCAGGAAAAAGTCGGTGGTGCGTTCGCTGGTGCGCGCATTGATTTGCCCGCCGTGACCTTGCACGTAGGCCATCAGGTGCTGTCCGGTAGGAAAGCGTTCTGTCCCCAGGAAGAAAAGATGCTCGAGGAAATGCGCCAGGCCCGGCCAGGCCTCGGGCGCATCGTGGCTGCCAGCCGCCACCCGCAACACAGCGGCGCAGCGCTTGAGGCCGGGAACATGACGCAATGTCACCTGCAGGCCGTTGGCCAGGGTTTCAATGTGGGGGCGGAGGGGATCGGGGACCGGCATGAGCGCTTCCAGGATGGGGATGCGCTCATGCTAGCGGATTAGTCCGGATCAGTGTTTAGGCAAGTCGCCATAAAGCGCGGGGCGACGGTCGTGCAGGTAGTTGTAGGCCGCGCGGGAATCATCGATCAGCTGTCGATCGAGATCGCCCACGATCAATGCTTCGTCCAGGCCCGCCAACGCCGGCCGACTGCCGTCCGGTGCAGCGATGCTGCTCTGGCCGCAATACTGCAATTCGCCTTCGTGGCCGCAATAATTGGCGTAGGCGACGAAGCACTGGTTCTCGATCGCCCGTGCGCGCACGGTGACATCGGCAATGAACTCGTAGGGTTGCATGTTGGCGGTAGGCACCAGGATCAGTTCGGCGCCGGCCAGTGCCAGGCGCCGCGCGTTTTCCGGGAACTCCAGGTCATAGCAGATCAGGAAACCGAGCTTCCAGCCGTTGAGTTCCACGATCGGCAACGCCGCGTCGCCGGCGCTGAACATCGTGTGGTCCAAGTCACCGAACAGGTGGCTCTTGCGGTAGTTGGCCAGGCGTTCACCGTGGGCATCGATCAGTTGGACAGCGTTGTAGATCTGCCCGTCTTCGCTGCGTTCAGGGTAGCCATAGAGAATCGCCAGGCCGGCCGCCTTGGCGATACGGCCGATTTGCTGCGCCCATTCGCCGTTGTAGACCTCCGCCAGTACATTCACCGCATCGACCCCGATGTTGTAGCCGGTGAGGAACATCTCCGGCACCACCAGCACATCGGCGCCCCTGGCTTCCAGCGCGATCTGATGCAGGCGCTGCAGGTTGCCGGCCGGGTCCATGGGCAACGGTGGGCATTGGTAAAGGGCTACGCGCATCGACAACTCCTTTTATTCGGGCAGGGCGATCGGACCGATTTCGTCGAACACATCACCTGGACCCGGGTTCTCGGGGTGAGTTTCACCGCCGAAGTGTTTCATGATTCCCCACACGGCGTTGAGCGAGGTCTGTACCGCGCCTTCAACCCAGGCGGGTGTCCATGAGACGTCGTCGCCGAGCGATAAAGATCCCTTTTTGTTCGGCGGGCATGTCGTCCTGCATGAAATGCGCGTACATGCGCTGGTTATAGCGATAGTGGCCCGGCAAGGCGCCCTTGAATGCGCCGAGGAAGTAAGGGTCCGCTTCCCAGGACACGGTGATCGGTTCGCCAATGATCCGCGCGGCGATGTCCACCTTCGGATAAATCTTCTTCAGGGCATCGAGGGCCAGCTTCACCCGTTTTTCCACAGGATAAGGCAGCATTTTCAGCGCATCGCTCATCCACGAATATGACAGGCAGATCACGCCCGGCTTGTCGTCGCCATTGTCGAACAGGTAGGTGCCACGGGTCAGGCGGTCGGTGAGGGTCATGCTCATCAGGTCGCGGCCGGTTTCCGGGTCCTTGTCCTTCCAGAACGGCCGGTCGACCATCACGAAGGTCTTCGACGACTGCATGTAGCGGGTGCGGTCCAGGGCCATCCACAGTTTCTGCGAGAACAGCGCCTCTTCGCATTCGATCTGGGTGGTCAACAGCCACGTCTGGCAGGTGACCAGCACGGCGGCATATTCGCGCGTGTCGCCCCAGACGTCGGTGACGCTGAACCGGTCATTATCGGCCCGAGCGATGCGTTTCACGCCGGCACGAGGCGCGCCCAGGTGCAGCGAATTGAGGCTGGTGCCTGCTGGCCAGTGTGCGCAACGCTCCGGCACGTGCTTCCAGATACCGTGAGGCACCTGTTCCACACCGCCGACGACCAGGTGTTGATGATCATCACAGTTGGTCATTACCACACGGAAGATTTCCAGCATCGAGTTGGGGAAGTCCGAGTCCCAGCCGCCCGTGCCGAAGCCGACCTGGCCGAACACTTCGCGGTGCAGGAACGAGAGCTTGGCGAACGCCTTGGAGGTGGCGACGAAATCATAGAAGGTGCGGTCATCCCACAGCGGCACCAGGGTGTTCCACAGTTCCTTGAGACGTGGCACGTCGCGGTCGCGGATCGCTTGCTGGATCTCGCTGAAGCGTGAACCCGCCTCCAATGCGTCGGCCCAGGCGTCGGCGACTTCCTGGAACAGCGCGGGAAGGTCGGCCATGCTTTCTGCATAGTAAGTCTGGCCTTCCAGGTCAATGACGGTGCTGCCCGAGGCCGAAGTCAACGGGTTGGGAAAGGGTTTGGTCTCCAGGCCCAGCTTGTCGACGTAGTGATAGAACGCCGTGGACGACACCGGGAACCGCATGCCGCCGAGCTCGGCAATGATGCCTTCGGCGCCGTTGAACGCCTGGGAGCGCAGGCGCCCGCCCATTTTCGACGCTTCGTAGACCACGGGCTTGAGGCCCAGCTTCATCAACTCGTACGCCGCCACCAGGCCAGCGATGCCGGCACCGACAATCGCCACTTCGGCGCCGTGATTATGTTCCGGAATGACGCCCAGGCCGGCCGGGTGTTCGATCCAGTCGTCAAAGGCGAACGGAAAATCCGGCCCAAAAATGGTGATGGGTTTCTTGCCGTCTGCTGGGTGGCGATTGTTCTTGTTCATGGCGGACCTTGATGGGCGACTCGACGCGACGTTCGCGTCTGAGTATAGGAAAAGATGCCAGCCATTCTAGAGAGGGAGAAACACGTTAATAAGACGCAATGTGTCGTCGTTTTGCGCTGTTTTTCGTCATTTGTAGCAATCTCGCAATCGTAATGACGAATCCTGGTCCCATGTGGGAGCGAGCCTGCTCGCGAAAGCGGTGGATCAGCCATGAGAATGTTGACTGACACACCGCTATCGCGAGCAAGCCCGCTCCCACAGGTTTTTGGGTTGGCTTTAGACCGGCTGGCCCCGATCGATCTTGCTGCTGAGGATGATCGAGGTGGTGGTTTTCTCCACCCCGTCCACGCTGCCGATCTGGTCCAGCAACTGATCCAGCTGCTCCGGCGAATCCGTGCGCAACCAGGCCACGTAATCGAATTCGCCGCTGACCGCGCACAACTGCTGGACCTGGGCCATCGCGCTCAGGCGTCGCAACACGTCCTTGCCGGAGCGTGGCTGGACCTTGATGCCGACATAAGCCTGCAAACCGCCATCGATCACTCGCTGCCCAAGGCGCACGCCATATCCGGTGATGACCTTGGTTTTCTCCAATCGAGCCAGGCGCGAGGTCACGGTCGTGCGGGCGATGCCCAGTTGCCGGGCCAGCATCGCAACACTTTCCCGCGCGTTGATTTGCAGCGCCGCGATCAGTTGGCGATCGATTTCGTCGAGGACGGGAGGGCGGGTATCAGTCAAGGTCAGCTCCGGCGCATGCATCAATGGCGGGCATGTTACAGGCTCCGGCGTTCGAAGTAGCGGGTGGCAGGCAAGGCCAGCGCTCGCCAAGCCGGGGCGAGGTGCGCCTGGGAAGACCTGAGCCAAAGACCGTCCTGGCCGATCAGGGGCTCGGCCGGCAACTGCAGCAAGTCGCCCAGTGAAAACGCCTGCACCGAACCTCGGTCGTCATTGCCTTCAATTTCCCAATCGCGCTTGAAACAGCGTACCTGTAGTTGTTGCTCGTCGAAGCTTTCAAACAACGGCCGATGACCCAGCCACCGCGGGTGTATCCGCAGCGTATGGTCTTGGACATCGAGCAGCAGCAACTGCCAGCCCCGGTAGTTTCCACAGAGTTCTGTCACGTCGGTTGCCATGCAGGTCAACGCCAGATATCGGCTATTGGATGACCAGGCCATCGACGGCGCCAGGTCAACCAATGCACAGCCCGACGCCGTCAACAGGTGCCCGCCGAGGCGAGGCGTACCGGCACGCACCCAACTGTCGGCGTATTCCGTTTCGCTGCCGAATAGCCAGGCGGCATCCTGGTCATTCGGCGCGGGTTGGATGAAGTCGCCGTCGGCGGTGGCCGCTTGGGGGCGGTCCACCAGGCGCCGTGGCTCAACGATGTGGAGCTGCGAATCTTCCGGCTGTAGCTGAACGGTGTTGTAGAACAGCCGGGAGTGTTCATTGGAACGGAAGAACGAAGCGTCACCTCCGACCTGTGGCGCGACGACGTTGAAGCGCATTAATGGGCTGCTTTCCAGATCGTTATCAAGACGACCTTCGACGACCGCCAGGCTCAAGCGGCCATCGCGGAAATCGAGTATGCGCTCCACCCACAGGGCGGGCCCTTGCAGCAGGCGTCGTTCCTGCAAGTCTGCGACCACCGCGTGGGTCGCCACTGTCGTTGCGTGCTCAAAGGGCAGCAGCGCCAGGTAGCGCCCGCAATCGGAGACCCGATGATCAAGCAACCAACTTCCCGGCAAGGACCAATCGCCGATCTGGCAGCGATAACTTCCGAGTCCGTCGGGGTTGTCGCGCATCCAGGTCAGACAAGCGCGTTTGCCGTCCAGCATCGACTGTGTCTCGATGCACGAGTTTCCTCGCCGGCCGCGACTGTCCAGCGGCATGACGATGGACATCCGGGTCAGCTTGAATTCACCAACCAGCACGCGACCCTGGGCGTCGTGACCTGTCTGGGTTTCGGTATCGCTGTGGATGCTGTCCAGGCGATAGCCGTAACGGCCGGAGCTCGGTCGCGGATAGTCGAGGTACGTGCCGATGTGCACACGGTTCGCCTCGAGGCTCAGCAACTCGTGCCAGTAAAAGGAAGGCTCGGCGGCGCTTTTCACCCAGGGCGAGGGCAGGGCGCGCCAGCCATTTTCCGCTTGCCACAACCAATACTGATCGCTGTCCGCATCGTTGGCTTGCTCTCGGGCCAGACACACCAGCGCGGGTTCAGTGGCGCCCCAGACCAAAGGTGCATCGGCTGCCATGACCAGCCCCGACGGCTGCCCGTCGACGCTGATGGCATAGTGCGGGGAATACAGCGGCGCCAATGGCTGGTCCAGATCACGGAAGGTCGCGGGCAGCAATAGATCGCCCTCCAGGCGATGCTGGCCGTCGGCGCTGGGCCGCTCGAAGGTGGGCGCTACATTGTCCGGGTGCCAGCCTGGTTCAAGCCACAGGTCAGCGACGGGAACCAGGTCCGCCACCTGTGCGGTTCGCAGCAGATCCTCAAGCCGCGCTTGGCGAGCACCGTTGTCCACCAGGGGGCTATGACGGCCGATCAGTTCGTCAGGATTGAAGGAATCCAATTCCCAGAACTCGCTTTCGGCGCAGCGGTAGACCTTGCGCTGCTGGCGATCGAGGATGACCAGTCCCCATTCCTGGCGGGACGGCACGGGCGCGGCGAAATAACGACCGTCGCTGGAAAATACCGCTGAAGAGCCAAGCCCTTGCAGAAGTACGCCGTCGGGAAACAGATAGTCGCAGTAAACAGGACCGCCCATGGCGATTTCGCTGTGGTTGAACTGCCGGATCGGTTCTCCTTCAGGCGTCAACAGCGGCTCGCTGCCACCCCAGGCGCTCGGCCCTTTGGTGGTAACCGGCGCCAGCCCAAGACGTCGCTCCCATTTGCTGACGCAGGCAAGGCCGACGATGATCGCAACGATAGCCACCAGGATGCCCCACCACTCGGGCAGCGCCCGACCCAGGCTGAAGCCCAGGCCAAACACCGCTCCGACTGTCAGCCGGGCAATGCCTCGGCCCATCGGCTGAAAGCCCAGCCGCGCGGCCAGCCCCATCAGCAAACCGAGCAATACCACCGCCAGCAAGGCCAGCGGCGGCGGCAGGATGGTGACGAAGAAGGCTGGCACCACCAGGATGCCGAGTTGCCAGAAGAGTTCGAGGAACAGTCGGGACAGGCTGGGGCTGGTGATGATGGAGGTCTCGGTGGGATGGGGTTTCTTGTCGTAGGTGAACCGACACTAAGTAGAGGCGCGTGGCGTCGCAGTCGTAGGGCCCTGGAAAAACCGAAGGGCCTGCTACCAGCGCAGCCAGCGTCGCCCGAGCAGCGCGCCCAGTATCGTCGGCACCAACATGCCCAACAAGTACCAGACTGCCCAAAATGGGACCTGCATTTCGGGACAATGAAGAGAATAGGCAATCGTCGCCATTGAGCCTGCCAGCAGTCCGCCGCAGGCTCCTGTAAGCGTCAGGTTCGTGGGAGCGAGGCCGCGCAGAGCCCAGAACACCGCGATGAATCCCGGAATCGACAGCAGGGTTATATTGAGCGCGCACACCCGCCAGGTATCGCCCAGAATGACGGCGACGCGATCATCAGGTGCGGTCACCATGAGGACATAGATCGCGCCAACCCACACCGCAGTGACAGCTGCGACGATGAGGATTTTACCGGGTCCCGAGGCCACTCCAGGCCTGGCCAGCCTCATGACCATGCCCAGCGTGCCGATCATCAGGCAGAGCGGAAACGCGATCTTGGCCCAGAAAATCGGTGTCGCCATGACCTGGCCCAAGTCTGGGCGCACGCCTTTCAGTGCGACCACTAGAAAAAGGGCGCCCAGGAGGCCGGCCAGCACCGCGATACTGAATCGCTTGGCGGGCGCCCGTCGATCGACCGGGGTCACGCCCGAGGCGAGCAGGGAAATCAAATCATCAGTCTTCATCGTGCACCTCTCACTCTCGACGCCAGGGCTTTCAGCCCTCGGTGTATCCCTATCTTCACCGCAGACTCGGATAACCCCGTCGTTTGAGCGGCTTCCGTCACAGACAGCCCTTCCAGTTTCACGCGTACGATAGGTAGACGCTGGCGTTCAGGTAGTTGCTCAAGCAACTTGCCCAGGTCGCGACTGGCCTGCGCAGGTTCAAGATGCGGCTCGGCAAACAGCTCTGCCGCATCGTCGAGGGAGTCATTGAACACGTCATGGCGTGATCTCCCACGGAAAAAGTCGATGAGCTTGTAACGCGCAATGGCAAAGACCCATGCCGTCAACGGTTGATCTGCTTGATACGTCTGGCGCGCATTATGAACGGCCAGTAAAACCTCTTGCAGCAGATCTTCGATGTCTCCGGGGCGCTGTTGAAGCCTTGAGCGTAAAAAGCCGCGAAGATGACCGCTTAGCTCCGATAGAAACGTGCGATAAGCCCTTTCGTCTCCATCCAGGCCGGAGAGAAACAAGGCCTGAAGATGGAGCTCTCGGCTGCGCAAAGCATCGTTATCCGTAGTTCGTTCCATCGTTCGCTCTGGTTACACGAAAGGGAAAATTATCTCGTTGCTGCTAATGCCGGCAGCGAATCTTACATGCGGCTTCCCGGCGTGAGGCATTTTTTGCTGGCCCCAAAAATATTTTGTGGTCGCTGTAACCGAATCCGGAACGGCATCGAACTACTTGGTGGATCGCAAACACAATGCCCAAGCATTGATGCAGCGACCAACCCATTTTCTGGAGAGCACATCATGAACAACCTCAAACTTGCCGCCCTCGCCGTTGCCTTCTCTTCGTTCGCCGCCGGTGCCATCGCCGCAGAAACGCCTGCCGCAGCAGGCGCCATGGAAAAATGCTACGGCGTTTCCATGGCCGGCAAGAACGATTGCAAAGCGGGGGCAGGCACGACCTGTGCGGGCACCGCCAAAATGGACTATCAGGCCAATGCCTGGAAAAACGTGCCTGCCGGTACGTGCACCTCCATCAAGACGCCAAAAGGCATGGGCTCTCTTACGCCTATGTAATCGCAGTGCCAAGGGGGTTCACCGATCATGAAAAACGTATTCCAGATGGGGGCCGGACTCGGCCTGAAACCGAACCATTACTCCGATGCGCTTGACTGCGCTGCCGAGGGACTCTGGTTCGAAGTTCATCCGGAAAACTACATGGTTGAAGGTGGCCCCCGTCTCGCGTGGCTGGAGGCAATCGGGAGCCAGCACCCGCTGTCGCTGCACGGTGTTTCACTTTCACTGGCTGCCGATTGCCCACCGGACGAAAGCCATCTGAAGCGTTTCAAGGCACTGGTCGACCGTGTACAGCCTGCATTGATTTCCGAACATCTGGCCTGGTCCGCATGGCGTGGCCAATATCATCCTGATCTGTTGCCATTCCCTCGTACAGTCGAGGCATTGCAGCGCATCGCAAGCAATATCCAACGAACACAAGACGCCCTGGGACGTTCGATTGCCATTGAAAACCCCACTCATTATCTGAGTTTGCCGGGGCATGAATTCAGCGAAATAGAGTTCCTGACCGAACTGAGTACAAGGACTGGCTGCGGGTTGTTGCTGGACATCAATAACGTCCATATCAGCGCGCATAACCTGGGCTTCGATGCGTCGAAGTATCTGGATGCCTTTCCGGCCAAGGCGATCATGGAAATACATTTGGCAGGTCACGCAGTGGATCCGGGGGACACGCAACTACTGATCGATACTCACGATGCGCCCATCGCTGATGATGTCTGGTTGTTGTATCAACGCGTTATCGACCGGATCGGCAGGCGCCCGACCTTGATCGAGCGCGACGACAATATTCCCGGGTTCGATGTCTTGCTGGCTGAACGAGACAGGGCGCAGGGGTTGTTGAGCATCGGCAGCCGGCGTATATCGGAAGTGACGATATGAACACCTCGCTGGCAAGTTTCCAGGATGCGTTCGTCGACGCGTTATATGAGCGACATTCGACTGGAATGACCGCGCTGATCGAACAGCCCGGTTTCATGGTGTACCGCAATACTGTTCTCAAAGGATCGGTGGACGCATTACTGGCGAACTTTCCCACCGTCGAACGCTTGGTCGGTACAGAGTGGCTCAAGGCTGCCGCGACGCTTCATGCCCGGCAGGCGCCCCCGACCGATTCCCGGTTGTTGCATTACGGGGCTGGATTCCCGGATTTTCTCGACGCTTTCGAGCACGCGCGGGAAATGCCTTATCTGGGCGACGTCGCCCGCCTTGATCTGCTCTGGACGCACGTCCATTGCGCCGAAGATGAACCCGACGTCGATCCGAGCGAACTGGCGAAGCTGCCCCCACAGGACTTGGCCCGCAGCCGACTCACACCGAAGGCCGCTTGCCGGTGGGCGTGGTTCCCGGACAACCCCGCCTACACCCTTTGGCGGTTCAATCGTGAAGGGCGGGACATGCCCGATGAACTCGATTGGCGAGGCGAAGGAGCGCTGCTGACGCGCAAGCAAGGCAAGGTTCTTTGGCAGGCCGCCAGTGCTGCCGATTGCAGGTTCCTGGATGCCTGCGCAGCCCATCTACCGCTCGAACAGGCCGCGGAAAAGGCCCTTGAGGTTCAGCCTGACCTGGATTTTTCAGAACTCATTACCCGCTTATTCAGCGCCGACGCGTTCGCCTCTGTAAGCATCCCATAACCGCAACTTAGCCAGCGGAGCAGATCATGGACGCCATAAGAAATCCTTCGTCCACAGCCGACAAATCCTTGCGGGGCATGTGGAACAGCATCGCAGACCGACTTGGCGCGATGCTGGGTGACTCGTTGTTGGTGCTGGTTGCGCGGCTATCCATCGCAGCCATCTTCCTGATGTCAGGGCGTACCAAGGTCAGTGGTTTTCTGACGATCACGCCCAGCACCTACGAGCTGTTTCGCACAGAATACGCACTGCCGCTGGTCACACCGGAACTGGCCGCGCACCTGGCAACCTACAGTGAGCATCTTTTTCCAGTGCTGCTTGTGCTAGGCCTGTTCTCGCGACTGTCGGCATTGGCATTGCTGGGCATGACGTTTGTAATCGAGGTGTTTGTCTACCCTGACGCCTGGGCAACCCACCTTTCCTGGGCAGGCTTGCAATTGCTCATCGTCGCCCGCGGCGGCGGTGCGATCTCGCTGGATCGATCACTTGGCATCAAGTGATTCATTAAATCCTTGTACCCTGGAAACGACGAAAGCCGCGCAATGCGCGGCTTTCAATTTGGTGGGCCCACACGGACTCGAACCGTGGACCAAAGGATTATGAGTCCTCTGCTCTAACCAACTGAGCTATGGGCCCTCAGTAGGCCGCGGATTATAGCGACGGTTTCTCGGCTGTGCTATCCGAAAAATCCGATACGGTCATACGCAGAAACGTTGCGGCGAATTCCTCGGCGCAGAGGGGCAGGCTGACGATGTAGCCCTGGATCTGTTCGCAGCCTTCTTCGGTGAGGAATTGCTGTTGGGCCAGGGTTTCGACGCCTTCGGCGATGATGGTGAACTGCATGCTGCGCCCCAGGGCGATGATTGCTCGCACAATGGCGGCATCGTGGGGGTCGTCAGGCAGACCGCGGACAAATGACTGGTCGATCTTGAGGATGTCCAGCGGCAGTCGCTTGAGATAGCTCAGGGAGGAATAGCCGGTGCCGAAGTCGTCGATGGCCAGTTGCACGCCGAGTTTCTTCAGTTGGTGCAGTACCGTCAGCGCCTCTTCGGCCTGGCTCATGATGAAGTTTTCAGTAATTTCCAGTTGCAATAAGCCAGGCTCAAGCTGGTTTTCCCGCAGCAGTTGCTCGATGCGGCCCAGCAGGTTGGGTTGGCGCAGTTGGGCTCCCGCGAGGTTGACCGACAGCGGGCCGAGGCTTTCATGGTTGCTGTTCCACTCGCAGAGCTGGCGGCATGCGCTTTCCAATACCCAATCGCCGATCTGCAGGATCATGCCGTTTTCTTCCGCCAACGGGATGAAATGTTCGGGCGGCACGTCACCGAAGGTCGGGTGCGTCCAGCGAATGAGCGCTTCGGCGCCCACCAGCCGGTTGTCGGCGAGACTGATTTTCGGCTGGAAGGACAGCGACAGCTCGTTGCGTTCAATGGCCCGTCGCAGTTCGTGTTCCAAGGCGACGCGTTCGCTGGCCTGGGCCGTGAGATCGCGGGTGTAGCTTTCAACCCGGTTGCGACCCTTGGCCTTGGAACGGTACATCGCCGCATCGGCATTCTTGACCAGCGTGGCGACATCGCCGCCGTCTTGCGGATACAGGCTGGTGCCGATGCTGGCGCTGATGAAAAACTCATGTTCGCCGGCCTGGAATGGCGCGGCGAAGCAATTCAAGAGTTTATGCGCGATGTGCTCGGCATCGCTGGGCTGTTGCAGGCCGGGCAGCAGGATGATGAATTCGTCACCGCCCAGTCGCGCGACCGTGTCGATATCGCGCAGTTGTTCTCGCAGTCGCACGGCGATGCCCTTGAGGAGCAGGTCGCCGACCGGGTGCCCGAGGCTGTCGTTGATGTGCTTGAAACGGTCCAGGTCGAGAAACAGGACCGCGCCCTGGCCGCCGTTTTCCTGCTGGTTGTTCAGGGCCGTCAGCAGACGGCTTTCGAACAGGGTGCGATTTGGCAGGCCGGTCAGCGGGTCGTGGTGTGCCTGGTAGTCGAGGCGAGCCTGGGCGTGCTTGAGGCTGGAGATGTCAGCGAACACCGCGACGAAGTGCGTGATCTGTTGTTCGCGGTTGCGGACGGCGCTGATCGTCAGCCAGCTGGGGTAGAGTTCGCCGTTCTTGCGGCGGTTGGAGATCTCGCCCTGCCAGTGCCCTTCGGCCGTCAATTGATGCCACATCGCCGCATAGAACGCGCTGTCATGCAGGCCGGACGCGAGCAAGCGAGGCGTATGACCCAAGGCTTCGGTTTCGCTGTAGCCGGTGATCTCGGTGAAGGCGCGGTTCACGGCGCTGATGTGCTGCTGCGTGTCGGTGATCAATACGCCTTCGGCGGTGCTTTCGAAGACCGTGGCGGCCTGTTGCAGTTTTTCCTGCATGAGGTGGCGTTCGGTGATGTCCCGGGCGATGGTCAGCATGCAGTCTTCGTTGCCGATGGGCAGCGGACGGCTGGACACCTCGCAGAGTCGGATCTGCCCGTCGTTGCGGCGGATATGGCAGCTGAAATCCTTGACGAAGCCGTCCCGTTGCAGCAGGTCGAGCATCTGCTTGCGCTCGTTGAGGTTGACCCAGATGCCCAGGTCGAGCGTCGAACGGTCCACCGAAAGCGAGCTATTGAAACCGGTGATACGGCTGAAACCGTCGTTGACCTCGATCAGCAAGCCATCGCTCTGCCGGGACAGTAGCAGGCCATCGGGCGAGGCGTGGAAGGCCTTGGCAAACTTCTCTTCGGAGGTCTGCAACTGTTGCTGGGTTTCCTTGAGCTGGCTGATATCACGGACCACCACGACCAGCGCCGGGGTGGTGTCGAGGTCAAACGGTTCCGCGGAGATCAACCCGGTGAAGACCTGGCCGTTACTGCGCCGAAAGGGCATCTCCAGGTTGCGAATACTTCCGGCTTGCAGACGCTGCAACAGGCTCGGGCCCACACCCTGTATGCCCCATATATCCAGGTCGGTGGCGCTCTTGCCTACCACCTGGTCGGCGCTCAGGCCGATCTGCTCTTCAAAGGCTTTGTTGACTTCCAGCAGGCAGCCGTCCAGCAGCCGGGCGATGACCAGAATGTCCGGGCACTGGCGAAACACCGATCCGAACTTCTGTTCGGACAGGCGCAACGCTTCCTCGGTGTGCTTGGCTTCACTGATATCGATCATCAACCCGCGCATCAATGGCTCATGGCCGTGTTCGATCAGGCTGACGATGTCCCGTACCCACAGGCAGCGACCGTCGGCGGTTATCACCCGGTAGTCGATGCAATGGTCGCGCCCGGCAAGCACCTCGTGGTCGCAATAGGTCTGCGCGCGGATGAGGTCGGCCGGGTGAATGATGTTGCGCCAGAACCCCGGGATGAGCCAATGGCTGAGCGGATAGCCGAGCAATTCTTCGGCGTGGGGCGAGACGTAGCTGTAGGTGAAGTCGCTGACCCGTGCTTCCCAGGCAATCGCCGATAGACTTTCGACCAGTCCGCGATAGTGGTATTCGCTGCTGCGCAGCTCTTGCTCCAGGTCGACTCGCCTGGCTATCTCGGAGCTGAGGCGGCGGTTGATGCGAATCACCACTGCCAGGATACCCACCAGTAGAAGCAGCCCTGGCAGGCCGTACAGCAACAAATCTGACCAGAACTGCCGATAGTCGCGCACGTTGCCGATCCATTTTTCCTGGATTTCGCTGACCTCGGCGGGGGACATGTCCGCCATGACCTTGTCCAGGATACTCACCAGAATCTTGTTTTCCTGCGGGACGGCCATCGCGAGCTGATAACGATAAGGGGTCTCGCCACTGACATAGAGTCCGTCGAGCTTGAGTTGGCGCAAGCTCCAGACGCTGGACGCCAAGTCGCCGACGACGGCATCCACCTCATCGGTTGCCAACGCCTGCAAGGCTGAGCTGACGTTGGGCAGTGCCACCAGGTTCAGGTCGGGGTGGTGATTGCGCAACAGTTCGTGGGGGGCATAGTTCTCCACAACGGCGATTTTCAGACCGTAGAGGTCTTCAAGATTGCGCGGCTGGGCGCCGCCGTGATGGGCCAGGATGACAATCGGAAAGTCCAGGTATGGGCGGGTGAAAGCCAGGTAGTTCTGCCGTTCAGGGGTGGACATGATGCCCGGCAGGAGATCGATCCTGCCCTGTGCGACCTGTTCCAGCACGACGGTCCAACTCACCGGTTCAATGGGCGTCAACGTGACAGCCAGTCGCCGGCGAATGATTTCCACGTAATCGGCGGCCAAGCCCTGGTAGCGGCCCTGATCGTCGCGAAACTCGAACGGTGGCCACGAGGCATCGACGCCCAGGCGCAGGTCGGGGTGGTCCTTGAGCCAGCGGTGCTCTTCATCGGTGAGCGTCAACGCGCCGGCCGTCGCGGTCCAGGTCATCAGTGACAGCAAAAGCACGGCCGTCAGTCTGGGCATCACGGTCTCGTCATGGCTTGGGAGGATGTTTCGAGTGTAGACGGGCAACAGGGCGGGAGGGCAACGAAGGGCGTTTTATCTGCAGATAGCAAAACCCCCGGCAGGGCCGGGGGTTTTGAAGGTCACTCGTCGAGGAAGGAGCGCAGATGCTCGCTTCGCGTCGGGTGGCGCAGTTTGCGCAACGCCTTGGCTTCGATCTGACGAATCCGCTCACGGGTTACATCGAACTGCTTGCCGACTTCCTCAAGGGTGTGGTCGGTATTCATATCGATGCCGAAGCGCATGCGCAGCACCTTGGCTTCACGGGCAGTGAGGCCGGAAAGTACTTCGCGAGTCGCTTCCTTGAGACTCTCGACAGTGGCGACATCGATCGGAGACTGCATGGTGGAGTCTTCGATGAAGTCACCCAGATGGGAGTCTTCGTCATCACCGATCGGGGTCTCCATGGAGATCGGCTCTTTGGCGATCTTCAGTACCTTGCGGATCTTGTCCTCAGGCATTTCCATGCGTTCGCCCAGCTCTTCCGGCGTCGGTTCGCGACCCATTTCCTGCAACATCTGCCGGGAAATGCGGTTGAGCTTGTTGATGGTCTCGATCATGTGCACCGGAATACGGATGGTGCGGGCCTGGTCGGCGATCGAGCGAGTGATCGCCTGACGGATCCACCAGGTGGCATAAGTCGAGAACTTGTAGCCGCGACGGTATTCGAACTTATCCACCGCCTTCATCAGGCCGATGTTGCCTTCCTGGATCAGATCGAGGAATTGCAGGCCGCGGTTGGTGTACTTCTTGGCGATGGAGATCACCAGACGCAAGTTCGCTTCGACCATCTCTTTCTTCGCGCGACGGGCCTTGGCCTCGCCGATCGACATGCGACGGTTGATGTCCTTGATCTCGGCGATGCTCAGGCCAGTCTCGGCCTCCAGCGCGCTCAGCTTCTGCTGGCAACGAACGATGTCCGGTTGCAGGCGGGCAATGGCTTCGGCGTACTTGCTCTTGCCTTTGGCCAATGCATCGGTCCAGCTTTCGTCGACTTCGTGGCCAGGGAACTGGCGCAGGAAGTCTGCACGCGGCATGCGCGCATCACGAACGCACAGCTGCATGATGGCGCGTTCTTGCTGGCGCAGGCGATCCAGGGCGCTACGAACACGCTCCACCAGGCCTTCGAACTGCTTGGGCACCAGCTTGATCGGCATGAACAGCTCGGCCAGCGCCAACAGCTCGGCGATGGCCTGCTTGTTGCTGCGACCATGCTTCTTCAGCGCCTTGCGGGTGATTTCCATCTGGTCGGCCACGGCGCCGAAGCGCTGGGCAGCGATGATGGGATCCGGACCGCTTTCGGCTTCTTCTTCGTCGTCGCTGGCTTCGGCGTCTTCGTCATCGGTGTCATCGTCGGCCTTGGCGGCTTTCGAGTCGATCGGTGGCGGCACTTCGGCGGCAGGCGGCGCAATGCCGTCATCCGGGTCGATGTAGCCACTCAGAACGTCGGACAGGCGGCCACCTTCGGTGGTGACGCGGGTGTACTCCGAGAGAATATGGTCAACCGTGCCAGGGAAGTGCGCGATCGCGCCCATCACTTCACGGATACCTTCTTCAATACGCTTGGCGATTTCGATCTCGCCTTCACGTGTGAGGAGCTCTACCGTACCCATTTCACGCATGTACATGCGCACGGGGTCCGTGGTGCGACCAATGTCGGTCTCGACCGCTGCCAACGCTGCGGCCGCTTCTTCAGCGGCCGCCTCGTCGGTATCGGCGTCGGCCAGCATAAGGGCATCCTTATCTGGAGCAACCTCGAATACGTTGATCCCCATGTCGTTGATCATGCGGATGATGTCTTCCACCTGTTCCGGATCTGAAATATCCTCCGGCAGGTGGTCGTTGACCTCCGCGTAAGTCAGGTAGCCCTGCTCACGACCCAATAGGATCAACTCTTTGATACGAGACTGCTGTTGCGCTTTTCCGGACATAACACCCTATCCACTGAAGGTCTTGGCGGGCAAAAAACAAGCCGAGGATTATACCTGAGCTGTGACCTCACGCGCCAGTTGAGGTCGGGTTTGATGCGCAAACATTGCGGCTGAGTAAATCCCGCAATTGGTTTTTCTCTTCGCTGGTCAACTCGCTCTGGCGAGCTTTGCGCAGAAGTTGTTCCAGGTTTCGCTCGCGTTGGCGGGCGGACAAGCTAGTAATGGTGTCGAAAAACTGTTGTTCAAGGTTGTCTCCCTCTATCAGCCATTCCTTCTCGGCCAGCGCCTTCAACAGGCGCCCTTGCTCGGTGCCGTGCCACCGCGCGATCAACTGGAATGAGTTTAGCTTGGGGTTCTTCTGCACGGCTTCAAGGAGTGCCACCAGCAATTGTGTGTTGCTGTGGTCCTCGGCGGCGAAGTGCCCGGCGTCCTCTACTTTCCCGGCCAGTTGCGGGTGATGCAGCAAGGTGCGCAAGGCGGCCAGTGTTGGTGGTTCGACGGCGGCCGGCACGCGCGGGGCACGTGGCTGGTCGCGATCGCCGCGCTTGCCGTTCTTGTCCCAGGGTTTCTTGTCCCATTTCTTGCCGCCACCGGCGTTCTTTTTCGGCGTCCATTCCTGCTGCGGGGCGTAATCCTGCTGGGGTTGATGATAGTCGGCGAAATCCGGCATCGCGTCGTAATCAATGCCTGGGTCATAGGCTGGCGGCGCCTCTTGAGGGGCGCTGTGGGCCAGTTGATTCATCGCTTCGTTGTTGAGGCCGGTGATTTCGCTCAGGCGTTGACGCATGAGCGTGCGCAGGTTGGCGCCCGGCACCTTGTCGATCAGCGGTGCCGCGAGGGTGGCCATGTGCGCCTTGCCTTCGAGGGAGCGCGGATCGGCTTCTTCGGTCAGTTGCTGGAAAAAATAATCGGCCAGCGGCTGCGCGTGCTGGTTGATCCGTGCACGAAATGCATCGGTGCCTTCGGAGCGCACCAGGGTGTCCGGGTCTTCGCCCTCGGGCAGGAATAGAAAGCGTGCGCGTCGCCCGTCCTGCAAACATGGCAACGTTGCCTCCAGCGCACGCCAGGCGGCATTGCGCCCGGCCTGGTCGCCGTCGAAGCAGAACAGCACGCTCGGCACCACGCGAAACAGGCGCTTCATGTGTTCTTCGCTGGTGGCCGTGCCCAAGGTTGCAACGGCGTTGCGCAAGCCTTGCTGGGCCAGGGCGATGACGTCCATGTAGCCTTCGACGACAATGATCTCGTCGAGGTTGCGGTTGTTCTTGCGCGCTTCGTACAGGCCATAAAGCTCCTGGCCTTTATGGAACACCGGCGTTTCCGGGGAGTTCAGATACTTAGGTTTGTCATCGCCCAGTACCCGACCGCCAAAGGCGATGATTCGCCCGCGCGTATCGCGGATCGGGAACATCACGCGGTCACGGAAGCGGTCGTAGCGCTTGCCGGTCTCGGCATTCTCGACCAGCAGGCCGGCATCGATCATCGCGCGCTGCTGCAGTGTGTCGCTGCTTAAATGCTTGTACAGATTGTCCCAGCCGGGCGGGGCGAAGCCGAGGCCGAAATCACGGGCAATCTCGCCGGTCAGGCCGCGGCCCTTGAGATAATCCACCGCCGCCTTGCGGGCCGGATGGCTTTTCAGGGCCTGGCGATAAAAATCAGCCGCGGCGGTCAGCAGTGGATAAAGCGGCGAGTCGGTCGGTTGGCGCGGCTTGTGCTGCCGACCGCTTTCCTCGCGAGGAATTTCCATGCCAGCGGCTTTGGCCAGTTCTTCGACAGCCTGGGGGAAGTCCAGGTTGTCGTGGTCCATGATGAAGCCGAGGGCATTGCCGCCCGCGCCGCAGCCAAAGCAGTAGTAGAACTGCTTGTCGGGGCTGACGCTGAAAGATGGGGTTTTTTCTTTGTGGAACGGGCAGCAGGCCGTGTAGTTCTTGCCCGCTTTCTTCATTTGCAGGCGAGAGCTGACCACGTCGACGATGTCGGTGCGGTTCAGGAGGTCGTCAATAAAGCTCTGGGGAATCAGCCCGGCCATGGCGTTCTCATCATCACTGCGCGAAAAAGGGCCCGAGATCAGCAGGCGTCATCGGTTCCTGGTTTTGAGGCACGGAAAACAGGTGGCTCGACCGGGTCGTCTGCATCATTGCTGTCGGGAAGTGTATCTGCCGATTATCCACTGACGTTAATGACTATCAGTATTCGACTGTATGAATGTGTTGCGCTGAGTCCGGTAACGGCCGGTCTGGCCACGGATAGCTCATCAAGCGGGCACGCAAGCGGGTGCCTTGGGCTGATCGTCGTTAGAGGAATCAGGGTGTGCTCGTCAGTAGCCTTGGAAGGCTCGTCAGAAGAGACGTGCACCGCTGGCAAAAGAGCCAGGTCTGACGCGGTGAAGCGGGTTGTCTAGGTCGCGTCTGCGGCTTTGACAGTGAAGCATCAAGCGTTTTCCGCAAATGCCATAAGCCCGGCTTGATGGCCGGGCTTGGCAAGAAGCTTGCGACGGACGTCTGTGTATTAGTACAGACGTACGGCGCGGCGCTGTTCGCGCTGAACTTTCTTGGCGTGACGCTTAACAGCGGCTGCTGCTTTGCGCTTACGCTCGGAAGTCGGCTTCTCGTAGAATTCGCGGCTACGAACTTCAGCCAGAACACCGGCTTTTTCGCAGGAGCGCTTGAAACGACGCAGAGCTACGTCGAAGGGTTCGTTCTCTTTTACTTTGACGGCTGGCATCCAGAGCTACCTTCATTCATTACCGGGGTCAACATCCTCGCGGCAAAAGAGCACTTGAAGACGTCGGTTTTTAAGGGTTGCGGATGTTAACCCCTCAACGCTCGGAATGCAAAGCCTCTGATCGAAAACCGCTGGTCGGGGCACAACGCGGCGACTATTATGCGCGCCTTCGAATTCAGCCTCTACAAGGCGCAAACCCATGCTAGTACTGGGATTAGAAACATCCTGCGACGAAACCGGCGTTGCTCTCTACGACAGCGAGCGTGGCCTGCTGGCCGATGCTTTGTTCAGTCAAATCGACCTGCACCGCGCCTATGGCGGCGTGGTGCCCGAGCTTGCGTCCCGTGACCACGTCAAGCGCATGCTGCCCTTGATCCGCCAGGTCCTGGCCGAAGCCGGCTGTGTGCCGACCGAGATCGATGCCATCGCCTATACCGCAGGGCCGGGCCTGGTCGGCGCGCTGCTGGTCGGCGCTTCCTGTGCCCAGGCGCTGGCCTTTGCCTGGGGCATTCCGGCCTTGGGCGTGCACCACATGGAAGGTCACCTGCTGGCCCCAATGCTGGAACCGCAACCGCCGGAATTTCCGTTCGTCGCTTTGTTGGTGTCGGGTGGTCATACGCAGCTTGTCCGCGTGGACGGAATCGGTCAGTACGCCCTCATGGGGGAGTCGCTCGATGATGCCGCCGGGGAAGCTTTCGACAAAACCGCGAAGATGATGGGCCTCAATTATCCGGGCGGACCGGAAATCGCACGGCTGGCAACCCAAGGGGTTGAAGGACGTTTCGTCTTCCCTCGTCCGATGTGCGATCGGCCTGGCCTGGATTTCAGCTTCAGCGGCCTGAAAACCTTCGCGTTGAATACCTGGCAGCAGTGCGTCAGCGCCGGGGACGACAGTGAGCAAGCCCGTTGCGACATCTCCCTGGCATTCCAGCAAGCCGTGGTGGAGACTTTGACCATCAAGTGCAAGCGCGCCTTGAAACAGGCCGGGCTCAAGCGCTTGGTCATCGCCGGCGGGGTGAGTGCCAACAAAGCCTTGCGATTGTCATTGGAAAAAATGCTCGGCGACATGAAGGGCGACGTTTACTACGCCCGGCCGGAGTTCTGCACAGATAATGGCGCGATGATCGCTTTTGCTGGTTGCCAACGTTTGCTGGCCGGCCAGCAGGAAAGCCTGGCGATCAGCGTGCAGGCGCGCTGGCCCATGGAGCAGTTGGCGCCGCTGTGAAGCGTCATTTAAAAATGCCGTTCGCGCCCGGCGAACAGGTCGCGTAGATTGCCCCGGTGGCGCCAGACGATCAGTGCAACCAGCGCGGTCATTGGCAGCAGGGCCGCCGGTTCCTGCCAGGCTAGCAACGGCAGGGTCAGCGGCGTGGCGATCAGCGCGGCCAGGGAGCTGGTCCGAGTCAGGTAGAAGGTCAGCAGCCAGGCGCAGACAGCCAGCAGGGCGGCAGGGGGATAAAGACCCAGCAGCATGCCGGCGGCGGTGGCGACACCCTTGCCGCCACGAAAGCGAAAGTACAGCGGGAACAGGTGGCCGATGACGGCGCAGACGCCGATCCAGGCCTGTTGCTGCAACGAGAGCCCTGCAAGGCTGGCGATCAATACCGGGACAAGGCCTTTGCAGAGGTCGCCAAGCAGGGTCAGGATGGCGAGTTTGCGTCCGGCCAGGCGCAGCATGTTGGTGGCACCGGCATTGCCCGAGCCACTCATTCGCGGATCCGGGCGACCGGTCAGGCGGCTGAGCAAAATGGCGAAGGACAGTGAGCCGAGCAGGTAGGCGAGGATCGCCAGTAACCAAAACATGCTAACCATTCCGGGCGAGGACGCCCTGATTCTAACGGCGCATTGCGCCCTTGTCGTGCTGCGGAGAAAAGTGCTTGGACAGAGTGTTTATCGAGGGCCTGGAAGTCGACACGGTAATCGGTGCCTACGACTGGGAGCGAGGCATCCGACAGTGTCTGCGGCTTGACCTGAGCTTCGCCTGGGACAACCGCCCGGCCGCCGCGGGCGACGACCTTACCCTGGCTCTCGATTACGCCAGCGTTTCGGCGCGTATCCAGGCGTTCGCAGAGCTGGCGCAGTTCCAGCTGGTCGAGACCTTTGCAGAGCGTTTGGCCAAGGAACTCATGGACGAGTTCGAGATTACCTGGCTGCGCCTGAAAGTAACCAAGCCTGGCGCCGTTCCGGCTGCCAGTGGGGTTGGCGTGGAGATCGAGCGCGGATGTCGCTGACACAGGTTTTCCTCGGGCTCGGCAGCAATATCGAGCGCGAAACCCATTTGTCCGCAGGGCTTGAGGCATTGGCCGGTTTTTTGGTCGATATGCGCTGCTCGGCCGTGTTCGAGAGCCAGCCGGTAGGCATCAAGAGCGGTCCGTTCTTCAATTTTGTCGTGTCGGCCTTCACTGACCTACCGCTGATGGAGCTGGATCGCCGGCTCAAATTCATCGAGGCCGACAATGGTCGTTACGCGCCGGACCGCAAGGGTTTGCCGTTGGATATCGACGTGTTGTTGTATGGCGAACAGGTTGGCAACTTCGATGGGTTGATCCTTCCGCGCGCGGAAATCCTCAAGAATGCCTTTGTGCTATGGCCTTTGTCGTTGATTGCGCCGGATCGGATTCATCCGGGCGTGGGCAAGAGCTTTGCAACGTTGTGGGAAGAAGCACAGATCGACCAGGTGCTAGCGCCGGTGGCATTCGAGTGGCGAGGGAAGCAGCTTACGCCGTTGGATCTGCTGTAAAGCGGCGGCCGACGTCGTCAGCTCGCCGCTTCCTTGTAAGCCTTCAGCGCCTTGAGGCGCTCACGCTTGATCGCCTCACCGAGTTCCGGTCCCTTGAAGCCTTTCTCCAGCAACGGTTGCACCGCTACTGCCCGGGCCGCTGACGCAGCGCCCCGCAGATAATCGGCCTGTGGATAACTTCGCTCTTCAAGCCCCTTGCGTCCGCGTGCGTCCATCTCGCATGCGGCGATGAACTCCTCGAAGCGCTGGGGGCGCCGGTACACATCGAAACTCTGCAGCAGCTCAAGCAAAGTGGATGCCTTGAGTTCCAGCGCGCGATGACCATGGGTGTGGTATTGGCCCACCAGTAGCGCCAATTCCTGACAGTCGCGGGGCGCCTTGAAACGCTCGTTGACCGCTTTGATCAGTTTCAGCCCGGTGTGTTCATGGGCGATGTGGCGTGGCCATTCATGCTCGGGCGTCAGGCCTTTTCCCAAATCATGCAACAGGCAAGCCCAACGGACCGACAGCGGCTGCTTGAACCGTGCTGACTGTTCCAGCACGCCTAGGGTATGAGCGCCCGTGTCGATTTCGGGATGATGGGCTTCAGGTTGTGGTACGCCGAACAATGCATCGACTTCGGGCATCAGGACCTTGAGCGCATCACAGTCATGAAGCACTTGAATAAATACCTGCGGCTGGTTTTCCATCAGCGCGCGTGAGATTTCTTTCCAGCTGCGTTCTGCCGTCAGTGCTTCCAGCTCTCCTGAACCGCTGAGTTGGCGCATCAGCTCGAGAGTCTCGTCTGCAACCTTGAAGCCCAGCGGGGCATAGCGCGCGGCAAAACGAGCAACACGCAGGACCCTGAGGGGATCTTCGGCGAAAGCCATGGAAACGTGACGCAGCATCCGTGCTTCGATATCACGCTGGCCATGATAGGGGTCGATGAGATTGCCATGATCATCCTCGGCAATCGCGTTGATTGTCAGGTCCCTGCGGATCAGGTCTTCTTCGAGCGTCACCTCGGGGCTGGCATGGAACACGAAGCCACCATAACCCCTGCCGCTCTTTCGTTCCGTGCGGGCGAGGGCATATTCCTCGCCTGTCTTCGGGTCAAGAAATACCGGGAAATCAGCCCCTACGGGGCGGAAGCCCTTGGCGAGCATTTCCTCGGCGGTGGCCCCCACCACGACCCGATCGATGTCGGTGACGGGAATCCCCAGCAGGCGGTCGCGAACGGCGCCGCCAACTTTGTAGATTTGCATAAAAAACCTCCGTTGGGCCGACAGGATAAACCTTTACGCCGGACCGCCGGAGGCGAAAACGCTATCAAAGATGTATGACGGCCAAGTCCAGGCGGCCGTAGTCTCCTTCGGCTTGTTCATTTCGCGGGGGGACATGATGGGTTTTCATCACCTGTTCGCCTTGCAGGGTTTCGAGGTGGATATCGAATCCCCAGAGGCGATGCAGGTGCTTGAGGACTTCATCGGTTGAATCGCCCAGCGGCTTGCGATTGTGCTGTTGATGACGGAGCGTCAGCGAGCGATCCCCACGGCGGTCGATGCTGTAGATCTGTACGTTGGGTTCGCGATTGCCCAGGTTGTACTGCGCCGCCAGGGTTTCACGGATGATGCGATAACCGCTTTCATCATGGATCGCGGGTACCAGCAGGTCGTCCTTCTGATCATCGTCAAGGATGCTGAATAGCTTCAGGTCGCGGATCACTTTGGGCGAAAGGTACTGCAGGATGAAGCTCTCATCCTTGAAGCTGCTCATCGCGAATTTGATCGTGGACAACCAATCCGACCCGGCCAGCTCAGGAAACCAGCGACGATCCTCTTCGGTTGGGTTTTCACACATCCGCCGAATGTCGCGGTACATCGCGAAGCCCAGCGCATAAGGGTTGATGCCGCTGTAATACGGGCTGTCGAAGCCGGGCTGGAACACCACGCTGGTATGGGATGTGAGGAACTCCATCATGAAGCCGTCGGTGACCAGGCCCTCGTCGTACAGGTCGTTCATCAGTGTGTAGTGCCAGAACGTCGCCCAACCCTCGTTCATGACCTGGGTCTGGCGCTGCGGATAGAAATACTGGGCGATCTTGCGCACGATCCGCACGATTTCCCGCTGCCAAGGCTCCAGCAGCGGCGCATGCTTTTCGATGAAATAGAGGATGTTTTCCTGGGGCTCGGCAGGGAAGCGCGCGTTGTCCTTCTCGCTGTATTTGTCCGCGCCCTTGGGGATGGTCCGCCATAGGTCGTTGATCTGCTTCTGCAGATGTTCTTCCCTGTCTTTCTGCCTGCGCCGCTCTTCTTCAGCGGAAATCGGATAGGGGCGCTTGTAGCGGTCCACGCCGTAGTTCATCAAGGCATGGCAGGAGTCCAGCAAGTCCTCCACGGCGTCGATGCCGTGGCGCTCTTCGCACTGCATGATGTACTGCTTGGCAAATACCAGGTAATCGATGATCGAGCTGGCATCGGTCCACGTACGGAACAGGTAGTTGCCCTTGAAGAAACTGTTGTGCCCATAGCACGCATGCGCCACCACCAAGGCTTGCATGCAGATGGTGTTTTCTTCCATCAGGTAGGCAATGCACGGGTCGGAGTTGATCACGATTTCGTAGGCCAATCCCATCTGGCCTCGGCTATAGGATTTTTCCGTACTGAGAAAATGCTTGCCATAGGACCAGTGGTGATAGCCCAGCGGCATGCCGACCGACGCATAGGCGTCCATCATCTGCTCGGCGGTGATCACTTCAATCTGGTTCGGGTAGGTGTCCAGGGCATAACGGTCCGCGATACGACTGATTTCGCGGTCGTAGGCCTGGATCAGTTCAAATGTCCATTCGGAACCGGTGGAGATGGGCTGGCGCTTCTGCTCTTTTTTGGCGGTCATGTCACTAACCTGCGCTGGAAGAGTTCACGGAAGACCGGGTAGATATCCCCGGCCGAGACCAGTTGCTGTTGGGCAAACGTGTCGGAAAAGGCTTCGGCGATGCGTTCGTATTCGTACCACAGGGCCTGATGTTCGCGTGGAGTTATTTCCACATAGGTGTAGTACTGGACGAACGGCATGATCTGGTTGATCAGGATGTCGCGGCAAATGGGCGAATCGTCGTTCCAGTTATCCCCGTCGGACGCCTGCGCCGCATAGATATTCCATTCGTTGGCTGGATAACGTGCGGCCATGATTTCCTGCATCAACTTCAAGGCGCTGGAAACAATGGTGCCACCGGTTTCCCGGGAATAGAAAAATTCTTCTTCGTCGACCTCCCGGGCGCTGGTGTGGTGACGGATGAACACCACGTCGATCTTGTCGTAGTTCCGCTTCAGGAACAGGTACAACAGGATGAAGAAGCGCTTGGCAATGTCCTTGGTCGCTTGGGTCATGGAGCCGGATACGTCCATGAGGCAGAACATCACGGCCTTGGAACTGGGGTTTGGCTGCTTCACCAGCAGGTTGTACTTGAGGTCGAAAGTATCCAGGAACGGCACGCGGTGGATGCGCGCGCTGAGTTTCTCGATCTCCGCTTCCAGGTCCTGAATGTCGCCGAAGTTATCGGGTTCCTCGCGCTTGAGACGGGCCAGTTCTTCCTTGGCTTCGCGCAGTTTCGCCCGGCTGCTACCTGACAGGGCGATGCGGCGGGCGTGGGCTGAGCGCAGGGTGCGGATGATGTTGATGCGCGAGGGGTTGCCCTCGTTGCTGATACCGGCCCGCACGGTCTTGAAGGTGTCTGTGCCCGTCAGGTTGCGTTTGACCAGGTTCGGCAACTCCAGGTCCTCGAACATGAATTCAAGGAATTCCTCCTGGGTAATCTGGAACACGAACTCGTCCATGCCTTCGCCGGAATTGCCAGCCTTGCCAGGGCCTTTGCCTCCGCCCCCACCGGGTGGGCGAGGGATGTGCTCGCCGCTGGTGAATTCCTTGTTTCCAGGGTGCACGACGGTCTGCTTGCCGCCGCGGCCATGGTGAAGCACCGGCTCGTCGATGTCGCGACCGGGAATGCTGATTTGTTCGCCGTGTTCCATGTCGGTAATGGAGCGGCGGCTGACCGCCTCTTCGACGGCTTTCTTGATGTGATCACGGTAGCGCCGCAAAAAACGCTGGCGGTTCACCGTGCTCTTGTTCTTGCCATTGAGGCGTCGGTCGATCACATAGCTCATAGGCCCCTCCGGGGGAGCTTCAAGTCGTGAGCTACAAGCTGCGAGCAAAAGCAGGCTCACGCGCTTTTCTCTTGCAGCTTATAGCTTGTAGCTTGTCGCTGTACTACTGCGATTTCCGGACCCGCAGGTACCACTCGGACAGCAGTCGTACCTGTTTGTCGGTGTAGCCACGTTCGACCATGCGTGTAACGAAGTCGTTGTGTTTTTGCTGGTCCTCCTTGCTGGCCTTGGCGTTGAAGCTGATGACGGGCAGCAGGTCTTCGGTGTTGGAGAACATTTTCTTCTCGATGACCACCCGCAGCTTCTCGTAGCTGAGCCACGTAGGGTTCTTGCCGTTGTTGTTGGCCCGGGCGCGCAGGACGAAGTTGACGATCTCGTTGCGGAAATCCTTCGGATTGCTGATGCCCGCCGGTTTCTCGATCTTTTCCAGTTCCTCGTTGAGCGCCACGCGATTGAGGATCTCGCCGGTTTCCGGATCACGGTATTCCTGGTCCTGAATCCAGAAATCTGCGTACAGCACGTAGCGATCGAAGATGTTCTGACCGTATTCGCTGTAGGATTCCAGGTAGGCGGTCTGGATTTCCTTGCCGATGAACTCGATGTAGCGGGGCGCCAGGTATTCCTTGAGGAAGCGCAGGTACCGCTCGCGGGTTTCCGCCTGGAATTGTTCCTGCTCGATCTGTTGCTCAAGCACATACAACAGGTGGACCGGGTTGGCGGCGATTTCATGCGGATCGAAGTTGAAGACCTTGGACAGGATCTTGAACGCGAAACGAGTGGAGAGGCCGTTCATCCCTTCGTCCACGCCCGCGTTGTCGCGGTATTCCTGGATCGACTTGGCCTTTGGATCGGTGTCCTTGAGATTTTCGCCGTCGTAGACCCGCATCTTCGAATAGATGTTGGAGTTTTCCGGCTCCTTGAGGCGCGACAGCACGGTGAACTGGGCCAGCATCTTCAGTGTGTCGGGCGCGCAATGGGCCTTGGACAGCGAGCTGTTGAACAGCAGCTTGTCGTAGATCTTCACCTCGTCGGTGACCCGCAGGCAGTAAGGCACCTTGACGATGTAGATCCGGTCGATGAAGGCTTCGTTGTTCTTGTTGTTGCGGAAGGTGTGCCATTCCGATTCGTTGGAGTGCGCCAGCAGGATGCCGCTGAACGGAATCGCCCCCAACCCCTCGGTGCTGTTGTAGTTACCTTCCTGGGTGGCGGTCAGCAACGGGTGAAGCACCTTGATGGGCGCCTTGAACATTTCGACGAATTCCATCAGGCCCTGGTTGGCCCGGCACAGCGCGCCAGAATAGCTGTAGGCGTCGGCGTCGTTCTGTGGGAATTCCTCCAGCTTGCGGATATCGACCTTGCCCACCAGGGCGGAAATGTCCTGGTTGTTTTCATCCCCAGGCTCGGTCTTGGCGACCGCAATCTGGTTGAGGATCGATGGGTAGAGCTTGACCACCCGGAACTGGCTGATGTCACCGCCGAACTCGGCCAGGCGCTTGGTGGCCCATGGCGACATGATGGTGTTGAGGTAGCGGCGCGGAATGCCGAAATCTTCCTCGAGAATGGCGCCATCTTCGGTGGCGTTGAACAGCCCCAGCGGGGACTCGAACACCGGCGACCCCTTGATGGCATAAAAGGGCACTTTCTCAATCAGTTGCTTGAGCTTCTCGGCCAGTGATGATTTACCGCCGCCGACGGGGCCGAGCAGGTAGAGGATTTGTTTCTTCTCCTCCAGGCCCTGGGCGGCATGGCGGAAGTAGGACACGATCTGCTCGATGCATTCCTCCATCCCGTGGAAGTCGGCAAAGGCCGGGTAGCGGCGGATCACCTTGTTGGAAAATATCCGCGAGAGCCTCGAGTTGGTCGAGGTATCCAGCAGTTCCGGTTCTCCAATGGCCAGCAACAGACGCTCCGCGGCCGATGCGTAGGCACTGCGGTCCTGCTTGCAGAGTTCGAGGTATTCCTGCAGCGAGTACTCCTCCTGCCGCGTGGACTCGAAACGTTGCTGGAAGTGGCTAAAAATACTCATGACGTCACCTCGCTCGATACGTGGAGCCGGTGTCGGATCAATCAGTCGATGCTGGACAGCCGCTGGGAACCCAGTTGCCGTTTTACCCCCCAGAATGCTTCCAGGAATATCGACTCCTGGAAGCTGACTCCCGATGACCCGCGCGCCGGTGTACCGGCTCTCCCCTGTTTTGGATGGCCTGAGGCTAAGGATAGTTCGGAATCTGAGAGGTAAAGGTGGAATACGTAATTAGTTATGGCAGACCGTTCGTCTGCCATCGCCCAAGCCCGCGGTTCGCGTGGGCTTGCACGGCATAAAAAATTATTCGTGGGAGCCTTGCTCGGTTTCTCCAGGGTAAGTCGAGCGCCACAGCTCAAAACCACCGTCCAGGCTGTAGACGTCACTGAAGCCCTGGCTGATCAAGTAGGCCGCCGCACTCTGGCTGGAGTTGCCGTGGTAGCAGACCACGATGGTAGGCGCATCGAGATCAGCGGCCTGGATGAAAGCATGAAGGGAATGATTATCCAGATGCTTGGAGCCACTGATGTGCAAAGCTGCGAAAGTGGCGGGGTCGCGCACATCGACGACAACGGCGCTTTGTTCACGCAGGGCGTGGGCCTGTTCGGGAGGGATGCGTTTGAATTCGGTCATTTAGGACTCCTGTGGCCTGAAGCGCAAAGCCGATCAAAGGGCAGTGCCGGCCGGCAATGATGCGGTGGTCGATGGATGTGGTTTGGGGCGGCCTTTATCGTCGCAATCGCAGCGCAGCAGTTCGCCGGTGTCGACGTTCATCAGCGTCAACGCGCTGCCCCATACGCAGCCGGTATCGAGGGCAAAGACCCCGGGCTCGTCGCTTTGACCTTCAAGGGCCGCCCAATGACCAAAAATGATCTTCAGGTTACGGGTCTTGCGTTCCTTGTGCTTGAACCATGGCGCATAACCGGGTGGGGCGGTCTCGATGCCTTCCTTGCCCTTGAGATCCAGCTTGCCGTCGCGTGTGCAGAAACGCATGCGGGTGAAATAGTTGGTAATGACCCGAAGGCGGGCCGCGCCGGTCAGGTCATTGTCCCATTTGACCGGTTCGTTGCCGTACATGCCGTCCAGGTAGGGGCCGAACAGGTTGTCGTCCCGTAGCGCCTGCTCCACTTCGCTCGCGCACTTTAATGCCTTGCGCAGGGACCATTGGGGCGGAATGCCGGCATGGACCAGTGCAAGGTTGCGCGTCTCGTCGTAATGCATGAGCTTTTGCTGGCGCAGCCATTCGAGCAGCTCGACGCAATCAGGCGCGTCCAGGATCTCTTTCAAGGTATCGGATTTTTTCAGGCGCTCGATGTTCTGCCAGGCGGCCAGCAAGTGCAGGTCGTGGTTGCCAAGCACGCAGACCAGCGAATCGCGGATGCCATGGAGAAAGCGAAGGGTTTCGAGTGATTGCGGGCCGCGGTTGACCAGGTCGCCCACCAGCCACAGCGTGTCTTTTTGTGGATCAAACGCTACCCGTTCCAGCAGGCACCTGAGCGGGTCTAGGCAGCCTTGCAGGTCGCCCACCGCATACGTGGCCATCAGTGCAGCGCTCCGGGCACCGCCAGGCGAAAGGGCTTGATGATGGCGTCGAAGCGTTTACCGTCTTCGGCCAACATCTGGTAGGTACCCTGCATGGTGCCGACCTGGGTGGTCATCACCGTGCCGCTGCTATAGCTGTGGCTTTTACCTGCGTCGATCAACGGTTGCTGGCCGACCACGCCCTCGCCGCGGACTTCCTCGACGTGTCCGTCGCCATCGGTGATGACCCAGTGTCGCGACAATAGCCTGGCCGGCAAAGAGCCGTTGTTGCGCACCGTGATGGTATAGGCGAAAGCGAAACGGTTGTGTTCGGGTTGCGACTGTTCTGCCAGAAAGCGGGTGGCGACGCTGACGTCGACCTGATAACGAGGATCGGACATGCAAAAAGGCCTTAAGCGGGACGCGGACATGACTCAAGAGATTAGTCTAGGCCACGTATCGGGTAGTAAACCAGACCGGCGTACTGCCCGATAGCGGTCGTGGCCTGTTAGTTGGCAGCCGTCGTGGGCGTGACTTGTTCGCTGAGCTTGTCGGCCAGGCGCACGAAAGCCGCCAGGTCCAGCTGCTCGGGACGCAGGCTGCCATCGACGCCGATGCGGCTTCGATTTCGGCGCTGCTGAGCAACAGCTTCAAGGTGTTGCGCAGGGTTTTGCGACGCTGGTTGAAGGCTTCGCGCACGACGCGTTCCAGCAAGCGATGATCCTTTGCCGGATGCGGCAGGACCGCGTGGGGGACAAGCCGGACGATGGCGGAGTCGACTTTCGGTGGTGGGTTGAACGCGCCAGGCCCCACGTTGAACAGGTGATCCACGCGGCAGTGGTACTGGACCATGATCGACAAACGCCCCCAATCGCCGCCGCCAGGACCGGCGGCGAGGCGCTCGACCACTTCCTTCTGCAGCATGAAGTGCATGTCGCGGATCAGACTGGCATTGTTCAGCAGGTGAAAAATCAGCGGCGTGGAGATGTTGTATGGCAGGTTGCCCACGACTCGAAGGCTGCCCGGCGCGGCGTTCAGGCTGTTGAAGTCGAATTTCAGCGCGTCGCCTTGGTGCAGGTTGAAGTTGCTCTTGCCGGCGAATTGCTGGTTAAGGATCGGGACGAGGTCCTTGTCCAGTTCCACCACGTCCAGTTGTGCGCCGCTGCCGAGCAAACCTTCGGTCAGGGCACCTTGGCCCGGCCCGATCTCGAGCAGGCGGTCATCCACCTTGGCATTGATGGAGCGCAGGATGCGATCGATCACGCCAGCGTCATGCAGGAAGTTCTGGCCGAAGCGCTTGCGCGCACGGTGTTGGTATTGCTCGGTCATAAATGGGTCTCGGCCATCTGGTAGGCGGTTTCCAGTGCGACTTGCAGGCTGCCGGTGTCGATCCTGCCGCTGCCGGCCAGGTCCAGGGCAGTGCCGTGGTCCACCGAGGTACGGATGATGGGCAGGCCCAGGGTCACGTTGACCGCCGCGCCGAAGCCTTTGTACTTCAGCACGGGCAGGCCCTGGTCGTGGTACATCGCCAGCACCGCGTCGCAGTGCTCCAGATATTTGGGGGTAAACAGAGTGTCGGCCGGCAGCGGGCCACGCAAATCCATGCCCTCGCTGCGCAAGCGTTCCAATGTAGGTTCAATGATGTCGATTTCTTCGCGGCCCAGGTGTCCGCCTTCGCCGGCATGGGGGTTCAGCCCGCACACCAGGATACGAGGCTGGGCGATGCCGAATTTTTCCCGGAGGTCGGTGTGCAGTATCCGCGTGACCCGTTCCAGGCGTTGCGATGTTACGGCGTCGGCGACATCCTTCAGGGGCAGGTGAGTGGTGACCAGCGCCACGCGAAGGCCTCGGGTGGCGAGCATCATCACCACTTGCGCGGTCTGGGTCAGGTCGGCCAGGAACTCCGTGTGGCCGGAAAACGGTATGCCGGAGTCGTTGATCACGCCCTTGTGCACCGGCGCGGTGATCATGCCAGCGAAGGCTCCGTCCAGGCAGCCCTGGCCTGCGCGGGTCAGGGTTTCCAGGACGAACGCCGCGTTGGCGGTATCCAACTGTCCCGTCACGACCGGGGCGCCCAACGGGGTATCCCATACATACAGGCAGCCGGCAGGCGCCGGAGCATCCGGCCAGGCATCCGGCGTGACCGATAGCAGGTCGACCGCCACCCCCAACTGCGCGGCCCGCTCAATGAGCAGGTCGCGGCTGGTGATGGCAATCAGGGGGTGCGGCTGGGCTTGCGAGGCGAGCAGCAGGCACAGGTCGGGACCAATGCCGGCTGGTTCGCCGGGGGTCAGCGCGAAGCGCTTGGGTTTCACTGCGCTGCCTGGTCTGCGCCAGGGAGTTTGATTTCGACGTAGGCTTCGTCGCGAATCTGGCGCAGCCAGGTTTGCAACTCTTCGTCGTATTTGCGGTTACGCAATACCGTCATGGCCTGCTGCTCGCGCGCCTGGGTCGTGCTGTCGGTGGCGCGGCGGCCAAGGACTTCCAGCACGTGCCAGCCATAAGGGCTCTTGAACGGCTTGGACAGTTGGCCCTGCGGTGTTTCGGCCATGACCTGGCGGAATTCGGGAACCAGCGCATTCGGGTCGACCCAGTTCAGGTCGCCACCGTTCAGGGCCGAACCCGGGTCTTCCGAGAAGCTCTTCGCCAGCTCGGCGAAGTCCTCGCCAGAAGTGATCCGTTCGTAAAGCTTCTCGGCCAAACGCTTGGTTTCGGCTTCGCTGCGGATTTCACTCGGCTTGATCAGGATGTGGCGAACATGTACTTCGTCGCGAACCTGGGTGCCGCCACCGCGTTTTTCCAACAGCTTCAGGATGATGAAACCGCCGGGTGTACGGGCTGGCTGGGTGATGTCACCCACGGCCATGGAACTGAGCTCGCGGTCGAACGGAGGGGGCAGCTGAGCGGCTTTGCGCCAGCCCATGTCGCCGCCTTCCAGCGCGTTCTCGCTGGCGGAACGCGCCACGGCCATCTGGCCAAAGTCAGCGCCTTGCTTGAGTTGCTGGTAAACGTCCGTCGCCTGGCGATACGCACTCTGGATCGCTTCGGAGTTGGCGCTTTCCGGAGTGGGGATCAGGATGTTTGCCAGGTGCAGCTCTTCGGACAGCTGCATTTTGCCCAGGTCGGAAGCGAGAAAGTTCTTCACTTCCTGCTCGGACACCTGGATGCGTTCGGCCACACGACGCTGACGTACACGGCTGATGACCATCTCGCGACGGATCTGGTCGCGGGCGTCGTCAAAAGACAGGCCGTCGCGAGCCAGGGCAGCGCGGAACTGGTCGATGGTCATGTTGTTGCGCTGGGCAATGGTGCCGACAGCCTGGTTCAGCTCTTCATCGGTGATGCGGATGCCGGAACGTTCGCCAATCTGCAATTGCAGGTTTTCAACGATCAGGCGCTCAAGCACCTGCTGGTCCAGCACGCCCGGTGGTGGCAAGCCACCGCCACGCTTGGCAATGGTTTGCTGGACTTCATGGACACGCTGGTCCAGTTGGCTTTGCATGACCACGTCGTTGTCGACGATGGCCACGACCTTGTCGATGGATTGCACCGCGGCGTTGGCCGCGGTACCCAGGAACAGCGCGCCCAGCATCAGCGGGCGCAGACAATCAGAAAGCTTGGTCTTCACGTTCACGATAACCTTGAATGCCTTTGTCGAGGAAACTCTCTACCTTGGCGCCGGTGAGGCCGCCGAGTCCCTTCAGAACAATTTGGAGGAAGACGCCGTGGTCGCCTTTTTCGTTTTCCGGGGCGGCTTGACTGAACTCTTCATAGTCGACCCAGTAACGGTTGATCAGGCGCAGTTTCCAGCAGCAGTTGTCGTATTCGAAACCACCAAAGGCTTCCAGGGTACGGTTGCGGTTGTAGTCATACTGCCAGCGGCTGATGGCGTTCCACTGCGGCACGATCGGCCAGATGACCGAGAAGTCGTGCTGCTTGATCTTGTAGTAGTCCTTCACGTAACCGGGTGTACCCGGGGTGCCGTAGTCGCCACCGCCCACTTGCCATTGACCTGTGGCCTCGTCGTAGCGGACCTGGTCGTTGCGATAGCGATAACCGGCGTTGATGACTTTGTTCGGGTTGTCTTCCGGCTGGTAGTGGAACATCGCACTGCCCGAACGAGGGCTGTGAGTATCCGGATCCCAGTTGTAGGTCGCCGTGGTGCGCCAATCGCGGTTCCAGCGATATTCGTATTCCAAGGCGTACGGGGAAACGTCGGACTTGGCGTCTTCGCGAGTCTTGAAGTCGATGCCTGGCAGTTGGACTTCGCGATCCTTGAAGTACAAGGCCTGGCCAACGCTGACGCGTTGACGCTCGAAACCGTTTTCTTCGATCCAGCGGCTGGTCACGCCCAGGGACAGCTTGTTCTCGTCGCCGACACGGTCGGAGCCGGTGAAGCGGTTATCCCGGAACAGCGAGGAATAGCTGAAGGTCGATTCGCTGGTATCGAACACCGGGATATCGCTCTGGTCCTTCTCTGGTACATAGAGATAGAACAGGCGGGGCTCCAGGGTCTGGCGGTAGTTGGTGCCGAACCATTGGGTGTCGCGGTCGAAATACAGGCCGCTGTCGATGCTGGCGATTGGAACGCCACGGCTCTGGCTACTGCTGTAGGTGCCGCGCAGGCGATCGGCTTCGGCGTTCTGCGCCGCGACCTGCGATTTGCCCCTGCTGTCCAGGTCCAGATCATATTGGGTGTACTGGTATTTGAGCGACGGCTTGATATAGCCGTAGCTTGCGGTCATCGGCAGGCTCATCACAGGGGCCAGGTTCAGGCGATCGCCGTTAGCCCTGGCCAAGCCGCGGATGTTGTTGTCGAGGAACGGCTCAGTATTTCCGTCTTCGTCGGTGTAGTTACCGGTCCGCAAATCACGATCAAACCGCACCAGCTCGGTCTTGTACGCGAAATCCAGACCATACGGATGTTCGGGCAGAGAGCCGTTGAAAGTGATCTGAGGCAGGCGATTATAAGGCGTGACCTTCGAAATCGTCGCCATCTGGTAAGCCTGGGCATTCAACCGCGCGGTGTAGTTGTCACCGCGATAGCTGACGGCACCTTGCTGGTTCACATAGTCCCGCGATTCCACGCCGATCTGGTCGGTCTGGAGATCCTGGAAGTAGTACGGATCGCTGATCTTGGTGTAGTCGACTTCCGTCAGCACGCGCGAATCGAGGCCGCCCTTGTGCTGCCAGTTGTACATGTAGCGGGTCTTGTCGTAGTCGGTCTGCCCGCTACGCTCATCGTCTTCATCGTTGAGGTACGCGGCGCCGAACTGACCTTCACTGGATTTGGTCAGGTAACGGAATTCGCCTTCCATCAACATTCCGCGCTTGCCCATGTAGCGTGGGTACAACGTGGCGTCGTAGTTTGGCGCCAGGTTGAAATAGTACGGGGTGACCAGCAGTAAGCCGGTATCGCTGCCGCTGCCAATGGTCGGCGGCAGGAAGCCGGACTGGCGACGGTCGTCGATCGGGAAATAGATGTACGGCGTGTACAGGACCGGAATGTCCTTGACCCGCAATGTCACGTTGGTTGCAGTACCGAAACCGGTGGCCGGGTTCAAGGTGATGTTGTTGCCCTTGAGTGTCCAGGCGTTGCTGCTCGGTTCGCACGTGGTGTACGTACCGTCCTTGAGGCGGATGATCGCGTTCTCGGCGCGCTTGGCATAAAGCGCATTACCGCGGATGCGCGACTTGTGCATCACGTATTCGGCGTTGTCGACCTTGGCTTCGCCGGTGTCCAGCTGCACATCGGCGTGGTCGCCGACGATCAGCGCACCGTTGTCGCGAACCCGTACGTTGCCATTCAGCTCGCCACGGTTCTCGGCCTGGTACAGGCTGGCCTCGTCGGCTTCGACCTGCATGCTGCCCTGGCGCATGACCACGTCACCGGCCAGGGTCGCTACCTGCTGCTCCTGCTCGTAGCGCGAGGCCTTGGCGCCCAGGAAGGTCGGGGCATCGCTTTTGGCCGTCTTGTCGTTCATGCCAGGACGCGTCGGTTCGATATACGCGCCAGCGCAGTAGGGACCGGTTTCAGCCAGTTGAGCGGGCGTGAGGTTCTCGCGCGGAACCCAGTCCAGGTGACTGTAGTCTGCACTGCGCGACTTCAGGCCACGGCCCTTGGCTTCGGTGACCAGCATCGGCTTTTCACCGGCTTCTTCGCCAGAACCGCTTTCGGCCGGGGCGCTGCCGCTATCGGCTACTGCGCTGCCTTCATGCACGGGGCGCGGCGGCAATGCAGCGGCCGGCGTCTTGGGTGAACAGTCCCAGGCACCCGAAGCGGAGACGGAGCAGTCATACTGCTGCGCCGCGACGACGAATGAAGAGGCCAAAGGTTGCAGGGCCAGCAGACTGCCGGTGACCAGCAACGGAAATTTTTTACGAAACGCGGGGGATTTCAATGCCATCTTATTAGTCCGGGCTTCCTGCGTGCCATCTGCCCGCGGTGTGGGCCGCACGCCTCTCGATGGTCTGAAAAAGATGCTGGATAATAAAGCATGACCCGCTTGACGGCTAGCGCCGTCGGAGACCCTTGCAATGCCTGACCAAGATGTACGCTTGCAACACCTGAAAGTTTGGCTCGATGAGCAACTACCGATCCTTTTCACCCAGCAAGGTTGGGGCGCCGTGCCCCCGGCCACATTGACCGCGGCCAGCAGCGACGCGAGTTTCCGGCGGTATTTCCGTTGGGAAGGCGCGGGCCGCAGCTTGATCGTGATGGACGCGCCGCCGCCACAGGAAAACTGCAAACCCTTCGTCGATATTGCTTTTTTGCTGGCGAAATCCGGCATCAACGTGCCAAAAATTTATGCTGAAGACCTCGAACGCGGTTTTCTTTTGCTCAACGATTTGGGCAACCGGACGTATCTGGACGTGATCGACGGCGAAAATGCCGACGATTTGTTCCGCGATGCCCTGCAAGCCTTGTTGGCGTTTCAGCAACTGCCGATGGTGGCGCCACTGCCCAGCTATGACGTTGCTTTGCTGCGTCGCGAACTGGAGCTGTTCCCGGAGTGGTACGTCAAGCGCGAGCTGGGCATCGAACTCGATGCGACCCAGCAACAACTTTGGCAGCAAGCGTCCGAGCTATTGATCAACAGTGCCCTGGCCCAACCGAAAGTACTGGTGCACCGCGACTACATGCCGCGCAACCTGATGCTCAGCGAGCCCAATCCAGGCGTGCTGGATTTCCAGGATGCGGTTTATGGCCCGGTGACCTACGACGTGACCTGTCTGTTCAAGGACGCCTTCCTCAGTTGGCCCGAGGAGCGTGTGCGTGGTTGGCTGGAAAATTACTGGCAAGAAGCCGGTGCCCTCGGCATTCCGGTCCAGCCGGATTTCGAGGATTTCCTGCGCGCCAGCGACTTGATGGGCGTACAGCGCCATCTGAAGGTGATCGGCATCTTCGCGCGTATCTGCCATCGCGACGGCAAGCCGAGATACCTGGGTGATGTACCGCGGTTCTTCGCATATATAGAAGCGGTCATCGCTCGTCGTCCTGAATTGGCGCCGCTTGATGAACTGCTTTGCAGCCTGCGGCAATCGGCCGGAGCGACCGCATGAAGGCGATGATCCTGGCGGCAGGCAAGGGCGAGCGCATGCGGCCCCTGACGCTGACCACGCCCAAGCCTTTGATCCGCGTCGCCGGCGTTCCCTTGATCGAGTATCACCTGCGCGCGCTGGTTGCCGCCGGCTTCAGCGAGGTGGTGATCAATCACGCCTGGCTCGGCCAACAGATCGAGGATTACCTGGGAGACGGCTCGCGGTTCGGCGTGCGCATTGCCTATTCGGCGGAAGGCGAGCCATTGGAAACCGGTGGCGGCATCTTCCGCGCGCTACCGCTGTTGGACGACGAAGCGTTCGTGGTGGTCAATGGCGACATCTGGACCGACTTCGATTTCGGCACCTTGCATCGGCCGCTCGACGCCATGGCCCATCTGGTGTTGGTGGACAATCCCGAGCATCACCCCGGCGGGGATTTCATCCTGGCCGACGGAAAGGTTCATGAAGGCGCGCCGACGGCCGACAAACTGACCTATAGCGGGATCGCAGTCCTGCACCCGCGGCTGTTCGACGGTTGCGTTGACGGCGCGTTCAAGCTTGCGCCGTTGTTGCGCCGGGCCATGGCCCTGGAACAGGTCAGCGGCGAACGCCTGGACGGGCATTGGATAGATGTCGGGACTCATGAACGCTTGGCGCAGGTTGAAACATTGATAGAAGCGAGCCGTTGATATGTGGTGGCCAGGGACTCTGATCGGAGCGGGAGCGGGCTTTGCCATAGCCAGCATCCCGGGGGCCATGCTCGGCGCACTGTTGGGACAGGCGCTGGATCGGCGCCTGGACCTGCACAGCTGGGCGCAAGTGCGTGAGCGCCTGGGCGGTCGTCCGGCGTTGCGCAATGATGAATTGTTGTTCGTGTTGCTCGGACGCCTGGCGAAAAGCGATGGGCGCGTCGTCGATGGGCATATCCAGCAGGCTCGCCAAGAGATGCGCGCGCTCGACTTGAGCGAGCCGGCGCAACGTCGCGCCATCGCGGCGTTCAACCGGGGCAAGTCCGAGCACGATCGCTTGCGCGGTTATCTGCGCCGCCTCGCCCTCCAGCCCCATGCGGCTGAAGGCGTGCTACGGGCTTGCTGGCGGATGGTGTGGGCCGATGGCCGTGCAGGTGCGAGTGAGCGCGAGTTGCTTGCCCAATGGGGCAAGTGGTTGGGCTGGACGCCGCAGCAGGTCCAGGCGCTGGCGATCGATTACGAACCGCAGAAACTGTCGCGACCCAACAGCGGCGTGACTTACCAGGAGGCGTTGCGGCTGCTGGGCGTTTCCGCCACCAGTGAGCCGTCACAGATAAAGCGGGCTTACCGTCGGCTGCTCAGCCGCCACCACCCGGACAAGATCGCCGGTAGCGGGGCGACGCCCTTGCAGGTGCGTGAAGCGACTGACAGGACCCGGGAGCTGCATAACGCCTATAGGCTGATTCGCGAACGGCGGGATTTCCGCTAGCCGAGCGTCGAGCAATTGTGGCGAGGGGATTTATCCCCGCTGGAGTGCGAAGCGCTCCCAAAACCATTCATCAGGGAATTTCTGACACCCGCATCGACAATTTGGGGCCGCTTCGCACCACGGCGGGGATAAATCCCTCGCCACAATAATGGTTCACTTGAAGCGTTAGTCCGTTTGTGGATTCAACCAACCCCGAACCCGCCGGAACAACTGTTCCTGCTCCGCCGTTGCGTTGGGCAACGCCTTGAGGGCGACCTGGCTGAAATTCGACCCCTTCAATCGCTTGCTCGCTTGCAGGCGTTCCAGGGCCGCGTTGCGATCCAATGGTTTGTCCATATAGAAAATGTCGGCGGTGGCCAGCTTCAGGGTGGGCGTCAGTTCGGCCAGGCCCGGCGTGGCGGTGACGGGCGTTTGGGCCGCGACCATCACGAAGCGTTCGATCTGCGCGGGCTGCTTTTCGCTGAGGTAGCGCGCCGCCCAATAGGCACCAGTGCCGTGGCCCAGCAGCACGATGCTGCGGGCGCTCTGCTGTTCGGCGTAGGCCAGCGCCGCATCGATGCGGGCAAAAATCCGTTCGGCGTCGGCCTTGGCATGTTCTTCACCGGTTTCGGCGATGGCGGGATCTGCCGCATCGGCTTCGCCCCCGGCCACTTGCTCGATGGGGGCGGCGGTGGTGGCGTCCGGCGCTGCGGCCGCTACGTCCGCCGGTTTGGTTTCGGGCGGTGTTTCCACGGTGCGGGGTGCGATGACGTCGCTTTGCAGGTCCGGCAGCGTGATACTCAGGCTGCCCCATTCGGCATCCGGCAACTTTTTGCGCAATGGGCCGATTGCTTGAGGCCAGTCAGCTGTTTCGCCTGCGCCGGGGATTATGATGACCGCGCCCTTGGGATCGCTGGTGTTGGCTGGCTTCCACAGCGCAAGAAAAGCATCGCTGCCGGTTTGTAGCTGTTGTTGTTCCTGGGACGGGACCTTTCGTGCAAGCGCCGCCGCTTCTTCCTGGCTACGCTCGAGCAAGGGTTGACGTTCGGCCGGCTTCTCTTCGGCGGGTTGTTCCGCAGCGGCGGGGGCTGGTTCGCCGGCTGTGCACAGAAAATGCACTCGGCAGGATCAGCGACAGGCACAATGCTGGCAACGCCAGGCGATAAACAGAGGGCATCGGATATTCCATGACCAGAAGTATTTCCGGCAGCCTAATGGGTTGGTCAGTATTTGTCAGTGCGTGAGACTTCGATGATGCGTTTTTGCTGCCTGTGGGTTATCGGCTGTTTATGGCTTCCCTTGATGGCCTGGGCCGCGCCTGCGCCGCAGACCCATGACGTGCAACTCAATGGCGTCCAGCGCCAGTGGTTGGCGGAGCATCCGCAGCTACGGGTCGGCCTGGTGCTGCAGGCACCGTACGCGCAATACGACCGGCGCTTGCAGCGTTTGTCCGGTACCAACGTCGAGCTGATGCAGTGGTTGGGCAAGGCTTTGAACGTCGAACTGACCTGGCGCAACTTTCAGGACGTTGCGCAACTGGAAGAGGCGGTGCGTGATGGCAAGGTGGATGTCGCCCCAGGCCTGACCCAGACTCCGGTGGGGCTCAGGCTCTGGCAATTTTCCGACCCTTATATGCGTGTACCGCAACTGATCGTCGGCGCGCAGAAAGGCGCCGAAGGCGTGGAATTGGAGAAGCTCGACACTCAGAGCCGGGTTGCGGTGCGCATGCCCAGTGCCACGGCCGACTATCTGCGCAGCAACTATCCGGCGCTCAATTTGCAGGGTGTGCCGATGGAGCGTGAAGCCTTGCAGCTGTTGCTGACCCAGCAGGCCCGATACGCGGTGGTCGACGAGGCGCAGCTTGGACGGCTGATGGTCGAGCCCGAATTCGCCGAGCTGGCGGTGGTGGGCGACATCGGTTCGCCGCAATTGCTGCGGGTGGCCACACGCCGGGACTGGCCGCAGTTGGCCGAGATCATCGACAGCGCCTTGCAGGCCATCCCGGCGAAGGATCTGGAGCAACTGCACAGCCGCTGGCTCAAGCCAAAATATCCGCGCCTGACCGAGACCCCGGGCTTCTGGCAGAACCTGACGCTGTTGCTCCTGGCAATGCTGCTCAGCAGCGTGGCCATCGTATTCTGGCAGCGCCGCCAGCAGCGCTCGGTGGAGCGTCGCCTGCGTGCCGCGCGGGAAGACATCGCCCAACGCACCGCCAGCGAAGAAGCCTTGCGCTTGACCCAGTTTTCCATCGACCAGAGCACCGTCGGCATCCTCTGGGTCAACTGGGACAGTCATGTGCGCTACGCCAACCGTGCTGCCGAAACCATGCTCGGCTACGCGCAGGGCGCGATCATCGACCGGCCGCTGATCGACTTCGAGCCGGGCCTGCACATGGACCGCTGGCTGAACCTGTGGAAGCGTGCCCGTGCCAGTGAGGAGGGGCCACAGAGTTTCGAGACCGAGTGTGTGCGAGCGGACGGGAGCATCCTGCCGGCCGACGTTTCCTTGAGCTTCCTGCGTTTTCGTGATGCCGAATACCTGGTGGTCTACCTCAACGATGTGACGGAACGTCGACGTGCGCTGGCGGCTCTGCGCGAAAGCGAGGCGCGCCTGCAGGGCATCGCCGCCAACGTTCCGGGAATGGTCTTTCGCCTGGAGCGGGCATCGGTGACCGGACAGATCGACTTTGCCTACATCAGTGAAGGCAGCGAAAGCCTGGTGGGTTATTCCCCGGCAACCCTGGCCCGTAGCGATACCGGGCTGCGCAGTCTGGTGCACCCCGAAGACAAGTCTGGCTATCACCGTTCCCAGGACCAGGCGCTGGACAGCGACAGCGATTGGTCTTGGCAGGGACGTATCCTGACCCGCGAAGGCCTGGAGCGCTGGGCCGAGATCAAGGCGATCACCCGTCGCCTCGAAGATGGCGCCTACGTCTGGGACGGTATCGTCTGGGACATCACCGAAAGCAAGCGCATCGAACTGGAGCTGGCCAGTTCCCGGGAACAATTGCGTGAACTGTCGGCGCACCTGGAAAGCGTACGGGAAGAGGAAAAGGCGCGGATCGCCCGGGAAGTCCATGATGAACTGGGTCAGATGCTGACGGTACTGAAGCTTGAAACTTCCATGTGTGAATTGGCCTACGCACAACTCGATCCGGGCCTGCAGGAACGGCTCAACAGCATGAAGCGCCTGATTGCCCAGCTGTTCCAGTTGGTACGCGACGTGGCGACGGCGCTGCGCCCGCCGATCCTGGACGCCGGTATCGCCTCGGCCATCGAATGGCAGGCCCGGCGTTTCGAGGCGCGTACGCAGATCCCTTGCCTGGTGCAAGTACCTGACAACCTGCCGCCCTTGAGCGACGCCAAGGCCATCGGCCTGTTTCGGATACTCCAGGAGGCGCTGACCAATGTGATGCGCCATGCCCAGGCGCATACCGTAGAGTTGACGCTGGTGCAGGAAGACGACCAGTTGTGTCTGGCAGTCAGCGATGACGGTGTAGGATTCATTACTGACGCGGGACGGCCAACATCCTTTGGCCTGGTTGGCATGCGTGAGCGCGTGTTGATCATGGGCGGGCAGTTGACCCTCGACAGTGAGCCGGGGGAGGGCACGACCTTGTCGGTGCGCGTGCCATTACATGAGGCTTGATGGGATACACAAAACCTGTGGGAGCGAGCCTGCTCGCGAAGATCCCGAACCTGGAGAAGAACGTGATCCGTGTACTGGTAGCCGAAGACCACACCATTGTCCGCGAAGGCATCAAGCAGTTGATCGGCCTGGCCAAGGATCTGGTGGTGGTGGGGGAGGCGAGCAATGGCGAACAGTTGCTCGAGACCCTGCGCCACGTGCCCTGCGAAGTGGTGTTGCTGGATATTTCCATGCCGGGGGTCAATGGCCTGGAGGCGATCCCACGGATCCGGTCGCTGAACAATCCGCCGGCGATCCTGGTGCTGTCGATGCATGACGAGGCGCAAATGGCCGCGCGCGCCCTGAAGGTCGGTGCCGCCGGCTACGCCACCAAGGACAGCGACCCGGCCTTGCTGCTCATGGCGATTCGCAAGGTCGCCGCGGGCGGGCGCTACATTGATCCGGACCTGGCCGACCGCATGGTCTTCGAAGTTGGCCTGACCGACGCCCGGCCGCTGCACTCCCTATTGTCGGAGCGCGAATTTTCGGTCTTCGAACGCCTCGCCCAGGGCGCCAACGTCAACGACATCGCCCAGCAGTTGGCCTTGAGCAGCAAGACCATCAGCACCCACAAGGCGCGGCTGATGCAGAAGCTCAACATCACTTCGTTGGCTGAATTGGTGAAATACGCGATGGAGCACAAGCTGCTCTAACCCCCATCATCGTCCCCTTGTGGAGCGAGCTTGCTCGCGATAGCGTCAGATCATTCAGCACATAGGTAGCTGACAGACCGCCATCGCGAGCAAGCTCGCTCCCACAGGGTTAGTGTTGGCATATCCATTTGCGACACGCCCCAGCAGCGCTTTTGCCCCTACTTGCAGCTCGCCGCTCGAAACCCACCGCTGCATTTATCCAATCCCGCCATCCGTGTAGGGCAATCCCTACCCCGACTCTTCCATCCGGCTGAGGTGATTCTCTCCTGCGCCCCGATTTGCGTGGCCCCCAGGCTCCACTAGGCTTGATTCACAAGCAGTCATCAATACAAAAGGTGCGGGTATGAGCCAGGTCGATTCAAGCGCGGGGACCAGCGATGTGCTGGTCAGCTTTCGTGGTGTGCAAAAGAGCTACGACGGCGAGAACCTGATCGTCAAGGACCTCAACCTGGACATTCGCAAAGGCGAATTCCTGACCCTGCTCGGACCTTCCGGCTCCGGCAAGACCACCAGCCTGATGATGCTCGCCGGGTTCGAGACCCCGACCGCTGGCGAGATCCAGTTGGCTGGCCGCTCCATCAATAACGTGCCGCCGCACAAGCGCGACATCGGCATGGTGTTCCAGAACTACGCGTTGTTCCCGCACATGACCGTGGCCGAGAACCTGGCCTTTCCCTTGACCGTGCGCGGCTTGAACAAGAGCGACGTCGGTGACCGGGTCAAGCGTGTCCTGAGCATGGTGCAGTTGGACAGCTTTGCCCAACGCTATCCCGCACAGTTGTCCGGCGGCCAGCAGCAGCGGGTGGCCCTGGCCCGGGCGCTGGTGTTCGAACCGCAGTTGGTCCTGATGGATGAGCCTCTCGGCGCGCTGGACAAGCAATTGCGCGAACACATGCAGATGGAAATCAAGCATCTGCACCAGCGCCTCGGCGTGACCGTGGTCTACGTGACCCACGACCAGGGCGAAGCCCTGACCATGTCCGACCGCGTAGCCGTGTTCCACCAGGGCGAGATCCAGCAGATTGCCCCGCCGCGCACACTCTACGAAGAACCGAAAAACACCTTCGTCGCCAACTTCATCGGCGAAAACAACCGCCTCAATGGACGCCTGCACAGCCAGACCGGCGATCGCTGCCTGGTGGAGCTGGGGCGCGGAGAGAAAGTCGAGGCCCTGGCCGTCAATGTCGGCAAACCTGGCGAGCCGGTCACGCTGTCGATCCGGCCGGAGCGGGTAAGCCTTAACGGCTCCAGCGAACAATGTGTCAACCGCTTCTCAGGGAGGGTGGCGGAATTCATCTATCTGGGCGACCACGTCCGGGTTCGCCTGGAAGTCTGCGGCAAGAATGACTTCTTCGTGAAACAGCCGATTGCCGAGCTCGATCCCGCGCTCGCCGTCGGGGACGTGGTTCCGCTTGGCTGGCAAGTCGAGCATGTGCGTGCGCTCGATCCCCTTCTAGAGGCGAACTGATCGCCCCCTGCTGTACCAACACCAACCCTGCACGTGGAGAGAACAATAAATGTTGAGATCCCTGAAGTTCACAGCCCTGACACTGGGCATGATGGGTGCGGCAAGCGCGATGGCGGCGGGCCCGGACCTGACCGTGGTGTCTTTCGGCGGGGCGAACAAGGCGGCTCAGGTCAAAGCCTTCTACGCACCGTGGGAAGCGGCCGGCAACGGCAAGATCGTGGCGGGCGAATACAACGGCGAAATGGCCAAGGTCAAGGCCATGGTCGATACCAAGAGCGTTTCCTGGGACCTGGTGGAAGTCGAGTCGCCGGAGTTGTCCCGCGGTTGTGACGAAGACATGTTCGAACAACTGGATCCGGCCCTGTTCGGCAAAGCTGAAGATTACGTCAAGGGCGCCATCCAGCCTTGTGGCGTAGGTTTCTTCGTATGGTCGACCGTGTTGGCCTATAACGCCGACAAGCTGAAGACTGCGCCGACCAGTTGGGCTGACTTCTGGGACACCAAGCAGTTCCCGGGCAAGCGCGGCCTGCGCAAGGGCGCCAAGTACACCTTGGAATTCGCCCTGATGGCCGACGGCGTAGCGCCGAAAGACGTCTACAAAGTGCTGGCCGGCAAAGATGGCCAGGACCGCGCGTTCAAGAAACTCGACGAACTCAAGCCGAACATCCAGTGGTGGGAAGCCGGTGCGCAACCGCCGCAATACCTCGCTTCCGGTGACGTGGTCATGAGCTCGGCCTACAACGGCCGGATCGCCGCGGTACAGAAAGAAAGCAATCTGAAAGTGGTGTGGAACGGCGGCATCTACGACTTCGACGCGTGGGCTATCCCCCGTGGCCTGGACAAGACCCGCGCCGAAGCGGCGAAGAAATTCATCGCCTTCTCGGTGGCGCCACAGCAGCAGAAGACCTACTCGGAAAACATCGCCTACGGCCCGGCCAATACCCAGGCGGTGCCGTTGCTGGCCAAGGATGTCCTGAAAGACATGCCGACCACCCCGGAAAACATCGCCAACCAAGTGCAGATCGACGTCAGCTTCTGGGCTGACAACGGCGAGCAACTGGAGCAGCGCTTCAACTCCTGGGCGGCGAAGTAACCCGACGGTCTGAAACTGGACGAGATCCATGTGGGAGCGAGCTTGCTCGCGATAGCGGTCTGTCAGGCACATCAATCTTGAATGTGCCGCAGCCATCGCGAGCAAGCTCGCTCCCACAGGCTCTTTCATCGACCCGGGTGTTTCAACAGAACAGAGGCGGCCCGCCGCCCCTGTAACGATCAAGAAGATTTGCGGAGTTCGCCATGGCCATCGCCGTTCCAATGAACGCGGGCACCAGCCCCACCCTCAAGCAGCGGCTCAAGCGCGCCGAGCGGGTCAACCGCTGGAAGGCCCAGGCCCTGATCGCGCCGCTGGTACTGTTTCTGTTGCTGGTGTTCCTGGTGCCAATCGTCGCGCTGCTGTTCAAAAGCGTCAGCAACCCGGAAGTCGTGGGCGCCATGCCGCGCACCGTCGCTGCCGTCGCTGCCTGGGACGGACGTGGTTTGCCCGGCGAGCCGGTGTACAAGGCTGCCAGCGAAGACCTGGCTGAAGCCCGCAAAAATCAAACGCTGGGCGACTTGTCCAAGCGACTGAACATGGAATCGGCCGGCTATCGCAGCCTGCTGACGAAAACGGCCCGGGCGCTGCCGTTCGCGACTGAGCCCGCCTCTTATAAAGAAGCATTGGAAGGCCTCGACGAGCGTTGGGGCGATCCGGCGTACTGGCAAGTGATCCGCCGCAACACCAGTAACGTCACGCCGTATTACCTGTTGGCGGCTGTCGACCACCGCATCGACGATCTCGGCGAACTGGCGCCAGCCACCCCCGACCAGGCGATCTACCTGGACATCTTCACCCGTACTTTCTGGATGGGCCTGGTGATCACCGCGATCTGCCTGGTACTTGCCTATCCGCTGGCCTACCTGCTGGCGAACCTGCCGTCGCGTCAAAGCAACCTGCTGATGATCCTGGTGCTGCTGCCGTTCTGGACTTCGATCCTGGTGCGGGTGGCGGCGTGGATCGTGCTGCTGCAGTCCGGTGGGTTGATCAACAGCGCGTTGATGGCCATGGGTGTCATCGATAAACCGCTGGAGCTGGTGTTCAACCGCACCGGCGTCTACATCTCGATGGTCCACATCCTGCTGCCGTTCATGATCCTGCCGATCTACAGCGTGATGAAGGGCATCTCGCCCACCTACATGCGGGCGGCGATTTCCCTGGGCTGCCACCCGTTTGCCAGTTTCTGGCGGGTCTACTTCCCGCAGACCTATGCAGGTGTCGGCGCCGGGTGCCTGTTGGTGTTCATCCTTGCCATCGGCTACTACATCACCCCGGCGCTGCTGGGCAGTCCGAACGACCAGATGGTCAGCTATTTCGTCGCGTTCTACACCAACACCAGCATCAACTGGGGCATGGCGACGGCGCTCGGCGGGCTGCTGTTGCTCGCGACCATCGTGCTTTATCTGATTTACAGCTGGCTGGTGGGCGCCAGTCGCCTGCGCCTGAGCTAAGGGGAGATCTGAAATGCTGAGTCCTTACATGTCCCCCGTCGAACGGGTGTGGTTCTACAGCTTGCGCATACTTTGCGGGCTGGTCCTGTTGTTCCTGATCCTGCCGGTGCTGGTGATCATTCCGTTGTCGTTCAACTCAGGCAGCTTCCTGGTCTATCCGCTGCAGGGCTTTTCGTTGCAGTGGTATCACGACTTCTTCGCTTCGGCGGAGTGGATGCGGGCCTTGAAGAACAGCATCATCGTTGCCCCGGCGGCTACATTGCTGGCGATGATCTTCGGTACGCTGGCGGCCATTGGCCTGACTCGCGGCGATTTCCCGGGCAAGGCGCTGGTGATGGCCCTGGTGATTTCCCCGATGGTGGTGCCGGTGGTGATCATCGGCGTGGCGAGCTATCTGTTTTTCGCACCGCTGGGCATGGGTAACAGCTTCTTCTCCTTGATCATCGTCCACGCCGTGCTGGGCGTACCGTTCGTCATCATCACGGTCTCGGCGACGCTGCAGGGTTTCAACCACAACCTCGTCCGGGCAGCTGCAAGTCTCGGGGCGTCGCCATTGACCGCGTTTCGTCGGGTGACCCTGCCGCTGATCGCCCCAGGCGTGATCTCTGGTGCGCTGTTCGCCTTCGCGACGTCGTTCGACGAGGTGGTCGTAACCCTGTTCCTGGCCGGCCCCGAGCAGGCAACGTTGCCACGGCAGATGTTCAGCGGTATCCGCGAAAACCTCAGCCCCACCATCGCGGCGGCGGCGACGTTGCTGATTGCCTTCTCGGTGATCCTGCTGCTGACCCTGGAGTGGTTGCGTGGGCGTAGCGAGAAGCTGCGGACCAGCCAGGTCTGAGGCCTGCGTTGGCCCTGTGGGAGCGGGCTTGCTCGCGAAAGCGGTGTATCAGTCGACATAAATGTTGAATGTTCCGCCGCTTTCGCGAGCAAGCCCGCTCCCACATTGAATTCGCGGTGTATCTGAGCTCAATCGCGGACAACCCTCAATCCCGAGCTATCCTTGTGCCAGCCCATACTCGAACAAGAGGCCGCGCACATGAGTCTTTCCTCATTCAAGATCGCCCACAAACTGATCACCGGTGCCGCTGCCATCGAGCAACTGGCCGCCGAGTTGACGCGCCTGGACGTCGACAATCCACTGATCGTGACCGACGCAGCGCTGGTCAAGTCCGGCACGGTGGAACTGGCGCTGCAGCACCTGGGCGGACGCGACTACGAGATTTTCGACCGGGTCATGCCAGACCCGGAAATCGCCATCGTCGAAGATTGCATGCAAGCCTACCGCGACGGTGGCCATGATGGACTGATCGGCCTGGGCGGCGGCAGTGCCATCGATATCGCCAAATGCGTGGGTGTCTACGCCGGTTACCACGGCGAGCTGCAGGATATGTTCGGTGTCGATCAGGTGCCGCGCAAAGGCCCGCCGATGATCGCCATTCCTACCACCGCCGGTACCGGTTCGGAAGTGACCAACGTGGCGATCCTCTCCGACAAGGCCGCCCAGCTGAAAAAAGGCATCGTCAGCGATTATCTGTTGCCGGATGTGGCGCTGGTCAGCCCGCAGATGACCCTCACATGCCCGCGCGGCGTAACGGCTGCCAGTGGCGTCGACGCGCTGGCGCATGCCATCGAGGCCTACCTGTCGCTCAACGCCTCGCCGATTACCGATGCACTGGCCATTGGCGCAATCAAGCTGATCACCCGGGCTCTGCCCAAGGCCTACGCCAACCCTAACCATCTGCAAGCCCGCGAAGACATGGCCACCGCCAGCCTGATGGCCGGCATGGCCTTCGGCAATGCCGGGGTTGGGGCTGTGCATGCGCTGGCATATCCGTTGGGCGGGCGTTTCCACGTATCCCACGGGGTCGCCAATGCGTTGCTGCTGCCCTATGTAATGGCGTGGAACAAAATGGCCTGTGTCGAGCGCATGCGCGACATCGCCGAGGCCATGGGCATCAGGACCGCTCACCTGAGCGACCTTGAAGCCGCCGACGAGGCTGTCGATGCGATGGTCGCCTTGTGCGCCGCGGTGCAGATCCCCCAAGGCCTGAGCGGCCTGGGCGTGACCGAGGACGTGATCCCGTCCATGGCGGTGGAGGCTGCGGGGATCGAGCGCCTGATGCGCAACAATCCGCGCCAACTGAGCGCCGCCGATATCGAGAAGATCTACCGCGCGGCGTATTGATCGACTGTCACGGTGGGCGCGCCAAATCTTGAGGTATACAATGCGCGCCATCGTGATTTCGCTCAAAACAGGTGCGTCATGCAGCCCTTCGCTATTGCTCCGTCGATTCTCTCCGCCGACTTCGCCCGCCTGGGCGAGGAAGTGGACAACGTTCTGGCCGCCGGGGCCGACATCGTGCACTTCGATGTCATGGACAACCACTATGTACCCAACCTGACCATCGGCCCGATGGTCTGCGCGGCGCTGCGCAAGTACGGCATTACTGCGCCGATCGACGCGCACCTGATGGTCAGCCCGGTGGACCGCATCGTCGGTGATTTCATCGAGGCGGGCGCGACCTACATCACCTTCCACCCGGAAGCCACGCTGCATGTCGATCGCTCCCTGCAACTGATCCGCGAAGGCGGTTGCAAGGCCGGCCTGGTATTCAACCCGGCTACGCCGCTGGACGTATTGAAATACGTGATGGACAAGGTCGACATGGTCCTGCTGATGAGCGTCAACCCTGGCTTCGGCGGGCAGAAGTTCATCCCGGGCACCCTCGACAAGCTGCGCGAAGCTCGCGCATTGATCGATGCCTCGGGGCGTGACATCCGCCTGGAAATCGACGGCGGCGTGAACGTGAACAATATCCGTGAAATCGCTGCGGCCGGCGCCGACACCTTTGTCGCCGGTTCGGCGATCTTCAATGCGCCGAACTACCAAGAGGTGATTGCAAAAATGCGCGCCGAACTGGCCTTGGCGCGTCCATGAGCGGCTTCGAGCAGCTGTTTCCCGGCAGCCTGCCGCGCCTGGTGATGTTCGACCTGGATGGCACACTGGTCGATTCGGTACCGGATCTCGCGGCCGCCGTGGACAGCATGCTGCTCAAGCTCGGACGCCCACCCGCTCGGCATCGACGCGGTGCGCCAGTGGGTGGGCAACGGTGCGCCGATGCTGGTGCGTCGGGCCCTGGCCAACCACATCGATGCCCAAGGCGTCGATGAAGCCGAAGCCGAACGGGCCATGGAACTGTTCAATGAAGCCTACGAAGGCAACCACGAACTGACCGTGGTCTACCCCGGTGTGCGTTCCGCGCTCAAATGGCTGCACAAGCAAGGCGTGGAAATGGCGCTGATCACCAACAAGCCGGAGCGCTTCGTCGCGCCGCTGCTGGACCAGATGAAAATCGGCCGTTATTTCCGCTGGATCATCGGCGGCGATACGTTGCCGCAGAAAAAACCCGACCCTGCGGCGCTGTTCTTCGTGATGAAAATGGCCAACATCCCGGCCTCACAGTCGTTGTTCGTCGGTGATTCGCGCAGCGATGTACTGGCGGCGAAAGCGGCAGGCGTCAAGTGCGTGGCGTTGAGCTACGGTTATAACCATGGCCGGCCGATCGCCGAAGAGTTTCCGACGTTGGTGATCGATGACTTGCGTCTGTTAATTCCCGGTTGCCTGGACCCGGCCGCTGAGATAACGTTGCCCGACGCTGTTCAATCCTCTTCTGGAAACGCCATCGTGGTGGTCACTCGCAAACTCTGGATGAAAGTCATGAAGGCCCTGGCCCGCTGGCGTTGGCGCGCCTGACTTGATCCTGGCCGGTTATCCGGCGCGTTTGCATACCTGACTGTCAGCTCCTCTTGCCACGAGGCACCCCATGATCCGCGAAGAATTCCTGCGTCTAGCCGCTGCCGGCTACAACCGCATCCCGCTCGCCTGCGAAACCCTGGCCGACTTCGACACGCCGCTGTCGATCTACCTCAAGCTGGCCGACCAGCCCAACTCCTACCTGCTCGAATCGGTGCAGGGCGGCGAGAAATGGGGTCGTTATTCCATGATTGGCTTGCCGTGTCGTACGGTGCTGCGGGTGCATGGCCATCGCATCAGCGTGACCCACGACGGCGTCGAGATCGAAAGCCTCGACGTCGAGGATCCGCTGGCGTTCGTCGAATCCTTCAAGGCCCGCTACAACGTGCCAACCATCCCGGGCCTGCCCCGTTTCAACGGTGGCCTGGTCGGATATTTTGGCTACGACTGCGTGCGCTACGTGGAAAAACGTCTCGGCACCTGCCCGAATCCTGACCCGCTGGGCGTGCCGGACATCCTGCTGATGGTCTCCGACGCTGTGGTGGTCTTCGATAACCTCGCCGGCAAGATGCATGCGATTGTCCTGGCAGACCCGTCCCAGGAAGATGCCTACGAGCAAGGTCAGAAAAGCCTGCAGGCGCTGTTGGAAAAGCTCCGTCAACCGATCACGCCGCGCCCAGGCCTGGATTTCAGCAAGCAGTCGGCCGCCGATCCGGTGTTCCGTTCCAGCTTCACCCAGGATGACTATGAACGGGCCGTCGATACCATCAAGGAATACATCCTTGCCGGTGACTGCATGCAAGTGGTGCCGTCGCAACGGATGTCCATCGACTTCAAGGCGGCGCCCATCGACCTCTACCGGGCGTTGCGCTGCTTCAACCCGACGCCCTACATGTACTTCTTCAATTTCGGCGATTTCCACGTCGTGGGCAGTTCGCCGGAAGTGCTGGTGCGGGTCGAAGACAACCTGATCACCGTCCGACCGATCGCCGGTACTCGCCCCCGTGGCGCCACGGGGGAAGCGGACCGGGCCCTCGAAGAGGACCTGCTGTCGGACGACAAGGAAATCGCCGAGCACCTGATGCTGATCGACCTGGGGCGCAACGACACCGGGCGTGTCTCGGAGATCGGTTCGGTAAAACTCACCGAAAAAATGGTCATCGAGCGCTATTCCAACGTGATGCACATCGTGTCCAACGTTACCGGGCAGTTGAAAGCCGGGTTGACGGCCATGGACGCCTTGCGGGCGATTCTGCCGGCCGGCACGTTGTCGGGCGCACCGAAAATCCGGGCGATGGAAATCATCGACGAACTGGAACCGGTCAAGCGCGGTGTGTACGGCGGGGCGGTGGGTTACTTCGCCTGGAACGGCAACATGGACACCGCTATTGCGATTCGTACCGCGGTCATCAAGAACGGCGAACTGCACGTACAGGCTGGCGGTGGCATCGTTGCTGACTCGGTGCCGGCATTGGAGTGGGAAGAAACCCTGAACAAGCGTCGGGCGATGTTCCGTGCCGTGGCGTTGGCGGAGCAGACTTCAGGCGACTGAAGTCCTCCCTCGACAACCTGTGGCCAAGGGCTTTCCCGTCCCAAAGGCCGTTTTTAAGTCAGTGAATCAAAAGGTTGCTACGCCATGTTGCTGATGATCGATAATTACGACTCCTTTACCTACAACGTTGTGCAGTACCTTGGCGAGCTCGGTGCCGAGGTCAAGGTGGTGCGCAACGACGAGCTGACCATCGCCGAAATCGAGGCCCTCAAGCCTGAGCGCATCGTGGTCTCCCCTGGCCCGTGTACGCCGACCGAAGCGGGCATTTCCATCGAAGCGATCAAGTATTTTGCCGGCAAGCTGCCGATCCTCGGCGTGTGCCTGGGCCATCAGTCGATCGGACAGGCGTTCGGTGGCGATGTCGTGCGCGCCCGACAAGTCATGCATGGCAAGACCAGCCCGGTGTTCCATGAAGACAAGGGCGTATTCGAAGGCCTGAATCATCCGCTTACCGTCACCCGCTACCACTCCCTCGTCGTCAAGCACGATACGCTGCCCGACTGCTTGGAGTTGACTGCCTGGACCCAGCTCGAAGACGGTTCGGTCGACGAGATCATGGGGTTGCGACACAAGACGTTAAATATCGAAGGTGTGCAATTCCACCCTGAGTCTATCCTCACTGAACAGGGCCACGAGCTGTTCGCCAATTTCCTCAAACAAACCGGCGGCACGCGCTAAGGACTTTTCATGGATATCAAGACAGCCCTGAACCGTATCGTCGGCCAGCTCGACCTGAGCACCGATGAAATGCGCGACGTGATGCGCGAAATCATGACTGGCCAATGCACGGATGCGCAGATTGGTGCGTTCATGATGGCCATGCGCATGAAGAGCGAGAGCATCGACGAAATCGTCGGTGCCGTGACCACCATGCGGGAACTGGCGGACAAGGTCGAACTCAAGACGCTGGACGGCGTGGTGGACGTGGTAGGGACCGGCGGTGATGGTGCCAATATCTTCAACGTGTCCACCGCCTCGGCATTTGTCGTCGCTGCGGCGGGTTGCACTGTCGCCAAGCATGGCAACCGTGCGGTCTCGGGCAAGAGCGGCAGTGCCGACCTGCTGGAGGCTGCGGGTATCTACCTGAACCTGACCCCGGTTCAGGTGGCTCGCTGTATCGATAGCGTGGGCATCGGCTTCATGTTCGCCCAGACCCACCACAGTGCCATGAAGCATGCCGCCGCGCCCCGTCGGGAGTTGGGCTTGCGCACGCTGTTCAATATGCTCGGCCCGCTTACGAATCCGGCCGGTGTGAAGCATCAGGTGGTGGGAGTATTCAGCGAGGCGTTGTGCCTGCCTCTGGCCGAGGTATTGCAACGTCTGGGTAGCAAGCACGTGCTGGTGGTCCATTCGAAGGATGGCCTGGATGAGTTCAGCCTGGCGGCGCCCACCTTCGTGGCTGAGCTAAAAAATGATCAGATTACGCAGTACTGGGTCGAACCTGAGGACCTGGGCATGAAGAGCCAGAGCCTCCATGGGCTGGCAGTGGATGGCCCGGCCCAGTCGCTGGAATTGATCCGCGATGCCTTGGGGCGCCGTAAGACCGAGAATGGCCAGAAGGCAGCCGAGATGATCGTGCTCAACGCGGGTGCCGCGTTGTACGCCGCCGATCATGCCAGTAGCCTCAAGCAAGGTGTCGAGCTCGCCCATGATGCGCTGCACACCGGCCTGGCCCGTGAAAAACTGGAAGAATTGGGCGCGTTTACCGCCGTATTCAAAGTGGAGAATGAAGGATGAGCGTGCCAACGGTTCTGGAAAACATTCTGGCTCGCAAGAAGCAGGAAGTCGCCGAGCGCAGTGCCCGGGTCAGCTTGGCCGAGTTGGAAAACCTCGCACGTTCGGCCGATGCGCCTCGCGGCTTTGCCCAGGCGCTGATCGAACAGGCGAAGAAGAAGCAGCCGGCGGTGATTGCCGAAATCAAGAAGGCTTCCCCCAGCAAAGGTGTGATTCGCGGGCATTTCGTTCCGGCCGACATCGCCAAGAGCTACGAGAATGGCGGCGCGACCTGCCTTTCGGTGCTGACCGATGTGGATTTTTTCCAAGGCGCCGACGACTATCTCAAGCAGGCGCGGGCGGCATGCAAGCTGCCGGTGATCCGCAAGGATTTCATGATCGACCCGTACCAGATCGTCGAGGCCCGGGCCTTGGGCGCCGATTGCGTGCTGTTGATCGTTTCCGCCTTGGACGACGTGAAGATGGCCGAGTTGGCCGCGGTTGCGAAGGGCGTCGGCTTGGATGTGCTGGTGGAAGTCCACGATGGCGAAGAGCTGGAGCGGGCCCTCAAGACCCTGGATACCAAGCTGGTCGGCGTGAACAATCGCAACCTGCACACCTTCGAAGTCAACCTGGAAACGACCTTGGACCTGTTGCCGCGAATCCCCCGTGATCGGCTGGTCATCACCGAAAGCGGCATCCTCAACCGGGCCGATGTCGAGTTGATGGAAATCAGCGACGTGTATTCGTTCCTGGTGGGCGAAGCGTTCATGCGGGCCGAAAGCCCGGGCATGGAGTTGCAACGGTTGTTCTTTCCCGAGCGCAGCGTTCCGGTGACTGGCTCGACGTTGGACTGAACGAATGTCTCCCGCCATTTCCTTTACTGTCGAAAACGGCTTGCAAGCCGAACAGGACTTGCTGGCGAGCGTTTGCGCCGGTGACACTGAGTCCGGCTTGCTGTTCTGGCAACCGAATGACCGCGCGCTGGTCATGCCGCGTCGCCTGAGTCGCTTGCCGGGATTCGACATCGCCTGCGAAGTATCAGCCGCCCATGGCTGGCCGGTACTCCTGCGCGAAACCGGCGGCGAGCCGGTGCCTCAATCAGCCGCGACGATCAATATCGCGCTGGTCTACGCACCGTCGCGCAGTGAAGGTGATCATGGGCGGATCGAAACCGCCTATCGTCGGTTATGCGATCCCATCTGCCAGTTGCTCGATGAATTGGGCGGGGTGGCGTCGCTAGGGGAAGTGGCGGGCGCTTTTTGTGATGGGCGCTTCAATGTCAATCTGGACGGTCGGAAGATGGTAGGCACCGCCCAGCGTTGGCGACAGAGCAAGGGAGGGCAGCGTCCGGTAGGGCTGGTGCATGGCGCACTACTGATGGACGACGAGCGCGAAGCCATGGTCGCGGCGGTCAATCGTTTCAATGAAGCCTGTGGCCTGGAGCAACGCGTGCGTGCCGAGAGCCATATTGCCCTTCATGAAAAATTTCCCGCGCCCCACGCCCTGGAGCGACTCGAGACTTTGTACCAGGAACTGCTGGACAGTCTCTAGCGGGTGCCGAAGACCACCATCGTCTTGCCTTTGACGCTGACCAGGTTGCGTTCTTCCAGGTCCTTGAGCACACGGCCAACCATCTCGCGGGAGCAGCCGACAATTCGGCCGATTTCCTGACGCGTCACTTTGATCTGCATCCCGTCGGGGTGGGTCATGGCGTCGGGCTGCTTGCACAGGTCCAAAAGGCAACGGGCGACACGACCGGTTACGTCGAAGAAGGCGAGGTCGCCTACCTTGCGCGTGGTGTTGCGCAGGCGCTGTGCGATTTGTCCGCTGAGGACGAAAAGGATGTCCGGATCCTGCTGCGACAGCTCCCGAAATTTGCTGTAGCCGATTTCTGCGACTTCGCATTCGACTTTCGCCCGCACCCAAGCGCTGCGCTCTTGCTCCTTGCCGGCCTGTTCGAACAAACCCAACTCGCCGAAGAAGTCCCCCGAATTGAGGTAGGCGATGATCATCTCCCGTCCTTCATCGTCCTCGATCAGGATAGTGACTGATCCCTTGATGATGAAGAACAGCGTGTCGGAACGGTCCCCCGCACAAATGATGTTGTGCTTGGCGGGGTAGCGGCGACGCTGGCAATGCATCAAGAGCTTGTCGAGATTCTTGATCTTGGACGTGGGAGTAATGGCAACCATGGTTGTGTCCCGAAAAACTGCGCGGTTTGGTGGTCTGATTGTTATGAAGGCGAATAGCTATCGCAAAAGCTGGCCATACGCCAGCGACTGGGCGCCAGCTTAACAGAGGCGTCTTAATTAATTTGAGAATTTACCGAGTGTAATCTGCGCCGGGCGCCCTCAGGCGGGAGCAGCCATTACCGGGGGCTGTGCTAAGCTGGCGCCCCCTTTTTATGACAGTGGAGTCTTGACGATGAAGGCACGCATCCAATGGGCTGGCGAAGCCATGTTCCTCGGTGAGTCGGGCAGCGGTCATGTGGTCGTCATGGATGGCCCGCCGGACGCCGGAGGTCGGAACCTGGGTGTTCGGCCAATGGAAATGCTGCTGCTGGGTGTTGGTGGCTGCAGCAATTTCGATGTGGTCAGCATCCTCAAGAAGTCGCGCCAAGCGGTCGAAAGTTGCGAAGCCTTCCTGGAAGCCGAGCGGGCGACCGAGGATCCGAAGGTTTTCACCAAGATCCATATGCACTTTGTGGTGAAGGGCCGGGGGCTGAAAGAGGCCCAGGTCAAGCGCGCCATCGAGCTGTCGGCCGAGAAATATTGTTCGGCCTCGATCATGCTCGGCGCCGCCGGTGTTGAAATCACTCACGATTATGAAATCATCGAATTGGGTTGAATCGACATCCAACCATCACAAAAGCGGTGCAAGCTCTGGCGATCAGAAGCTGACGTCTGCATAATGCGCCACTTTTTTCAGGGCAGTGATCGGCTTGCGGCCGGTCCCTTGCCTGGACAGACAACCAAAATCGCCATCGCGAAGAGGTGTTAACCGTCCTACGCAGGTGCGTCGTTCGCATCTGACGGGCATGCTTGATCACGCGGCCAGGCCGCAATACACAGAGAGTTTTCAAACGGTGAAAAGCAAACTCAAGCTCCATGGGTTCAATAACCTGACAAAGACCTTGAGCTTCAACATCTATGACATCTGCTATGCGGAAACCCCGCAAGACCAGCAGGCCTACGTCGAGTACATCAATAAAGAGTACAACGCCAAGCGCCTCACGCAGATTCTCACGGAAGTTGTCGATATCATTGGTGCCAACATCCTGAACATAGCAAGTCAGGACTATGAGCCCCAGGGCGCCAGCGTGACTATCTTGATTTCGGAAGAGCCGGTGACACCGACCGACAGCCAAATCGAAGAGTCCCCGGGCCCGTTGCCTGAAATTATCCTGGCCCACCTCGACAAGAGCCATATCACGGTCCACACCTATCCGGAAATCCATCCAGTGGATGGCATCGCTACGTTCCGAGTGGACATCGACGTGTCGACCTGTGGGGTCATTTCACCGCTCAAGGCACTCAACTTCCTGATTCACCAATTCGATTCCGATATCGTGACCGTGGATTATCGCGTACGTGGGTTTACCCGGGACGTGGAAGGCCACAAGCACTTCATCGATCACGAGATCAATTCGATCCAGAACTACCTCTCCGAAGACACTCGCGACGCGTACCAGATGACGGACGTGAACGTGTATCAGGAGAACCTGTTCCACACCAAAATGCTGCTCAAGGACTTTGAGCTGGATAACTACCTGTTCGGCGACGCCACGAGCAATCTGTCTGCTGAACAGCGTGGGCAGGTGGAAGAGCGGGTCAAGCACGAAATGCTGGAAATTTTTTACGCGCGCAATATGCCGCGCTAAAGTTTCGGCTATGAAAAAAGGCGACTGTCCATGGACAGCCGCCTTTTTTCTTTTTGGAAGGCCTCGTTCCGCTTTCGCTATCAGATCCGATAAGTACTCTTGGTCATGACTTTGGCCAGCAGGCTCATGCCAAATTTGACGGGGGCCGGGAAGCGGAAGCCGCCGGCTTCCAGAGCGCTCTCGGCGTGGTGCTCTTCATCTTCACGCATCTGCTCAAGAATCGCCCGGGACTTTTCATCCTCGACGGGCAATTGCTGCAGGTGCTCATTCAGGTGCTTGCACACCTGATGCTCGGTCGCCGCGACAAAACCAAGGCTGACCTTGTCACTGATCAGGCCTGCCACGGCGCCGATCCCGAACGACATGCCATAAAACAGGGGATTCAGCACGCTGGTGTGGCTGCCCAACTGGCGAATGCGTTGTTCACACCAGACCAGATGGTCAATTTCTTCCTCGGCGGCCTGTTCCATCGCTTCGCGTACCTGCGGCAATTTCGCTGTCAGCGCCTGGCCTTGGTAGAGCGCCTGGGCGCAGACTTCACCGGTATGGTTGATGCGCATCAGTCCGGCGACATGGCGAGTCTCTTCATCGCTCATCTGCACGTCCGGCTGCACGATGGCCGGCGATGGACGGTACGGCTGGCCACTGAAGGGCAACAGCGTACGCATCGCGGTGTCGGCCTGCAGCAGCAGGCGATCGATGGGCGAGTAGTGACGTTGCGTAGTCATGCTTACCTCCGGAAAGAATCTCGGCGACCAGTTTAACTCAATCGGCCACTGGGGATTTGCGTTGGATCATGGATCAGCCCGGCGGCCAATTCATCTGGCGCTGTCCGAGCACATGCATATGAATGTGATAGACGGTCTGCCCACCGAGTTCATTGCAGTTCATCACCACCCGGAAGCCTTCTTCGCAACCCAGCTCGACGGCCAGGCGCTGGGCCGTGTACAGGATATGCCCAGCCAGTCCTTTGTCGTCCTCGGTCAGGTCATTGAGGGTGCGGATCGGTTTCTTTGGAATGACCAGGAAGTGAACCGGTGCCTGTGGAGCAATGTCGTGGAAGGCCAGGACCTGGTCATCCTCATAGATGATCTTCGCCGGGATTTCCCGGTTGATGATCTTGGTAAATAGGGTATCCACAGCGGTCTCTCCGTTGGTTTAGTCGAAGTCGAGTGTACTGAAGGGCTGGTTTGCCAGCCCGGGTTTTTCAGCTTGAAGGAATCAGCGCGGACAGCAGGCCTTGTTGAGCATGCCGCTGACGGTCCGGACCAGCCAGCGTGGTCCCAACCGCGGCAGCGAGGTGAACCAGCGATTGCGGCGTCCGGGAATGATAATGGCTCGATTCCTATCCAGCGCGCGAACGGTATAGAGCGCAACTTCCTCAGGGCTCATCAATTTCTTCTTGCCGTCGAGTTTCTGTTCATCCAGTTGTGCCTTCGCGAAAAAGTCCGTGCGAGTCGGCCCGGGGCACAGTACCGAGACGTTGATTGCGCATTTTTTCAATTCGACCCGCAGGGCTTCGGAGAAGTGCAGCACATAGGCTTTGCTGGCGTGATACGTGCTCATCCAGGGGCCGGGCAGGAAGGCAGCAGTCGATGCGACGTTGAGTATCTGGCCGCCGCCATGCAGCGCCATGCTGTTGCCTATTGCATGGCAGAGGCGTGTGAGGGCAAGGATATTCACTTCGATCAGGTCTTGTTCGGTCATCCAGTCCTGGGCCAGGAACGGACCACTGGTGCCGATGCTCGAGCGCAATTGACCAGCAGATCGATCTGGCGCTCGCCTTCCTCCAATTCCAGCAGGAAGCCTGAGAGTCGAAGGGGTTCTCCCAGGTCGCAGGCGCGGAACAACACCTCCACGCCAAACCGTTGGGTCAGCTCTATTGCAATACTTTCCAGCCGATCACGCTGTCGAGCTACCAATATCAGGTTGCGCCCACGCCGGGCCAGTGCTTCGGCCATGGCCAGGCCGATACCACTGGAAGCACCAGTGATCAGAGCGTAACGGGTCATGCAGTTCTCCATCGCCGCGCAGGGCGCCGGTGGACTGAGCTGTCACCGGCGCAAAGCGCGCTTATTGTTCCTCTTCCTCGTAGTCTACAGAAGGTGCGGCTGGCTCGGCTGCTTCGGCGGCCGGTTCTTCGGCCGATTCGTCAATGGATTCGCTGCTTTCATAACTGCTCAAGGAGCTGCTGCCGTACTCCTCGCCGATGCTGCTGAATGCGCCAGCCAATGCACCGATGAAAATCAGGGCGATCAGGACGACCCACAGCCAGGCAAGAACCTTGACCGCGGTGCTGTTGGGCGGAGGTGGAGGGCCGTAGCGATTCGGGCCACTATTGCCTGGAGCGAATATGAGGACGAATGGGAAGAGGCTGCCCACGAACGGCACCAGGTTGAGCAACCACAGCCATCCGGACCAGCCGAGATCGTGCAGGCGCTGAGCGCTGAACTGGATACTCACGTAGGCAAAAGCGAGGAAGATGGCTACGGCTACGAGTCCGCCGATGATCATCGCGGTCGTCGAGCTGGCGACGAGCAACCAGGACAGGCTCAACCAGAATGCAATCCCGACCACAGGCATTACCGCCAGTGTCAGAACCATGGTCCAGGCCAGGTACCGCAGGCGCCCGATACGGCCTTCGAAACTGAAGGGCTTGAGCGGGCCGTATTCGGCGAGCGTTTCGCCTACCGGGGCGCGGGGAGGGGCATAGGGGGAAACGGGGTCAAGTATGGAGTCCGGGTGGCGCCCGCTTGCCTGATGCAGCGATTCCTGCACCTCGCCGAGGTCCAGCTGAAGGGACGGTTCTGCTTCGATTCGTGCATCGATGCCGCTTTTATGCAGCGCTTCCAGGTACTTCTGCGCGTCGCCCTGGGACAGGTTGTTTTTAAGCGACACCTTGCGACCACTGAACAAACGTTCAATGGCGCTGACATCGCTCTTGAACAGCTCCGCGAGGTTTAGCTTGGCGGTAGTGGTATCGACGCCTGGCAACAGGGCTCCGTCGAATACAATGTTGAAGCGGGTTTCGCTCATGCCTGGCATCCTTGTCTTTCAAAGTTGGTTTGTGTTTTTGGGTTCAGCGGGGCCATTGGCCTCCGAGCTGTGCCGCCCGCGCTTGTGCCTGGCGGTATTCTTTATCCAGGCGCGCGATCAGTTGATCGACGCTGGGTAAATCGTTGATCTCACCAACGCCCTGGCCTGCGGACCATACGGTCTTCCAGGCCTTGGCTTCATCGCTCAGCGGTTTGAGTTTCGATCCGGGATCTGCCGCGCTCTTGTTCTGCAGGGCAAGCAGGTCGAAGCCGGCATCTTCCAGGCTCTGGCGCATGAAACTGGCTGGCACGCCGGACACTGCGGGAGTATGCACGATGTCTGCGGCCCTGGATGTGAGCAACATCTCTTTATAAGCGTCGGACGCGTGACTTTCTGTCGTGCCAATGAACCGCGTTCCGAAGTAGGCCAGATCCGCGCCGAGCAGTTGCGCCGCCAAAATCTGATGGCCGTGGTTCAAACATCCTGCGAGCAGCAGGGTTTTATCAAAGAACTGCCGAATTTCGGCGACCAAAGCGAAAGGGCTCCAGGTCCCGGCATGCCCTCCAGCACCGGCCGCGACGGCAATCAAGCCGTCTACACCTGCTTCCGCGGCTTTTTCTGCGTGACGGCGAGTAGTCACGTCGTGAAAAACCAGGCCGCCATACCCATGCACCGCATCCACCAGCTCTTTTACCGCGCCCAGGCTGGTAATGACGATAGGTACCTTGTGCTCGATGCAGATCGCCAGGTCAGCCTGGAGCCGCGGGTTGCTGGCATGAACGATTAGATTGACCGCGTAGGGCGCTGGCTTTTCCATTGTTGCCAGGCCCGCTTCGATTTCTTCCAGCCAAGCCTTGAAACCGCTGCTTTCGCGTTGGTTCAGTGCCGGGAAACTGCCGACAACGCCATTGCGACAGCAGGCAAGCACGAGCTGGGGATTGGAAATCAGGAACATCGGCGCGGCAACGACAGGCAGCCGCAGACGTTCTTCAAGCAAAGCGGGCAACGGCATGGGATGTACCCCCGATCGAATAGTGCTACTGGACTTTAGAACGGCCGGACTACGACCAGAATTACGATAGCCAGCAATATCAGAACTGGCACCTCGTTGAACCAGCGATAAAAGACATGGCTGCGGGTGTTCTCGCCACGAGCGAAGCGTTTTACTTGGGCGCCGCACATGTGGTGATAACCGATCAGCAGAACGACCAGGGTCAACTTGGCGTGCATCCAGCCACCCTGGGTGAAGTAGGCGCCGGCATTGAGGCTGAGCAACCAAATGCCAAACACTAGCGTGGCAATCATCGCCGGGCCCATGATGCCGCGATACAACTTGCGCTCCATCACGCAGAAGCGCTCCTTGCTGACGTTGTCTTCGCTTTGGGCGTGATAGACAAACAGGCGCGGCAGGTAGAACAAACCGGCGAACCAACAAACCATGCTGACGATGTGAAGTGCCTTGAGCCACAGATAGAGCATTTTTAGTTATTCCAAGATTCACGGTAGCCCGATAGTAGAGGTTGGAGCGGCCACACGTCACCTTGACGGTTGTCGCCACGCGTTGTGGCCCCTATTATCGACGGCTTTCCAGTGGTTCGTTGAGGGCAGGTTTATGGTCAAGGTCGGTATCGTCGGCGGCACGGGTTACACCGGTGTCGAACTGCTGCGTCTGTTGGCGCAGCATCCGCAAGCTGAGGTGGTGGTCATCACCTCCCGATCCGAGGCCGGCCTGGCCGTCGCCGACATGTATCCGAACCTGCGAGGCCATTACGACGGCCTGGCATTCAGCGTTCCGGACATCAAGACCCTGGGCGCCTGCGATGTGGTGTTCTTTGCCACTCCTCATGGCGTTGCTCACGCCTTGGCGGGGGAGCTGTTGGCGGCCGGAACCAAGGTGATCGATCTGTCGGCTGACTTCCGCCTGCAGGACGCGGACGAATGGGCCAAGTGGTACGGCCAGCCCCACGGGGCACCGGAGCTTCTGGATGAGGCGGTCTACGGCTTGCCGGAAGTCAATCGCGAGAAAATCAGGCAGGCACGATTGATCGCCGTGCCGGGTTGCTATCCGACTGCTACGCAGTTGGGCTTCCTGCCGTTGCTCGAGGCCGGTCTTGCCGACACTTCGCGCCTGATCGCTGATTGCAAATCCGGGGTCAGTGGCGCCGGTCGAGGCGCCAGTGTCGGCTCGCTGTATTCCGAAACGTCGGAAAGCATGAAGGCCTATGCGGTAAAAGGGCATCGCCACTTGCCGGAAATCCGCCAAGGGTTGCGTCGGGCGGCGGGCAAGGACGTCGGCCTGACGTTTGTGCCGCACCTGACGCCAATGATTCGTGGAATCCATTCCACTCTTTACGCAACGGTGGTCGATCGCTCCGTCGATTTGCAGGCGCTGTTCGAGAAACGCTACGCCAACGAACCGTTCGTCGACGTTATGCCGGCCGGCAGCCATCCGGAAACCCGTAGCGTGCGCGGTGCGAACGTTTGCCGGATCGCCGTGCATCGTCCGCAAGATGGGGACTTGGTCGTGGTGTTGTCGGTCATCGATAACCTGGTCAAGGGCGCGTCCGGCCAAGCGGTGCAAAACCTGAACATCCTTTTCGGTCTGGATGAGCGCCTGGGATTGTCCCATGCGGGGATGTTGCCTTAACAGCAGTAACAAGCTGCAAGCTTTAAGCTACAAGCTTGCAGCTTTGAACTTGTAGCTTGCTGCTCCGCAAATAGTTGACCAATTTTGTAGGAGAAGCGGATAATGCCCGCCATCACGCATTATGGCGGCGTAAGCGCCGGGAGATATTCAGCATGAGCGTCGAAACCTTCACCCCCACGGCTTTGCAATTCACCCACGGTGCCGCGCACAAGGTGAAGAGCCTGGTCGATGAAGAGGGCAATGATCGTTTGAAGCTGCGCGTATTCGTAACGGGCGGCGGTTGTTCCGGTTTTCAGTACGGCTTCACTTTCGATGAAGAAGTGGCCGAAGACGACACCATCGTTGAGCGCGAAGGCGTCAGCCTGGTGGTTGACCCGATGAGCTTCCAGTACCTGGCGGGTGCCGAGGTGGATTACCAGGAGGGCCTGGAAGGGTCGCGGTTCGTGATCAAGAACCCTAACGCGACCACTACCTGTGGATGTGGTTCTTCGTTCTCGATCTAAGCGTTTCAATAAATAAAAAACCGCAGCGCCGTACGGCCCTGCGGTTTTTTATTGTCCGCCTTTTTTGATATCAGGCCGGATAGATGGCGCCGAGTATGCGCAAGCCACGGGCGCCCGTGACACTTGGGCGATTGCCTGGAATGCCTTCAAGGCAACAATGTGCAAGCCAGGCGAAAGCCATGGCTTCAACCCAGTCCGGGTCTACGCCGTATAGCGCCGTACTGCTGACCTTGGCATTCGGCAGCAAGTCAGCCAGACGCTTCATGAGCGTCTGGTTGTGCGCGCCACCGCCGCAGACCAGTAACTCTTGAGTGTTCGACTGGGCATGCTGCAGTGATTCAACGATCGTCAGGGCAGTCAGCTCAAGCAACGTTGCCTGTACGTCCTCCGGAGCGAAGGCTGGCAACTGCGACAGATGCTGGTTCAGCCAGGGAAGGTTGAAGACTTCGCGCCCGGTGCTTTTCGGCCCCTTGGTGACAAAAAAGGGGTCGCTGAGCAACGTCTTGAGCAAGGTTGGCTCGACTTTCCCGCTGGCAGCCCACTGGCCATTGCGATCAAAGTGTTCGCCTCGTTGTTGATGTATCCATGCATCGAGCAGCACATTGCCTGGGCCACAATCGAAACCGGCGACCGGCTTTTCAGGTTCTATCAGGCTGAGATTGCTGAAGCCGCCGACATTCAGCACGGCACGATGACCGACTCGTTCTTCGAACAGAGCTTCGTGAAACGCTGGAACCAGTGGGGCGCCTTGCCCGCCAGCGGCGACGTCGCGGCTGCGGAAGTCACTGACGACGCTGATGTCGGTCAACTCACTCAACAGTGCCGGATTGCCGATTTGCACGGTAAAGCCACGGGATGGCTCGTGGCGAATGGTCTGGCCGTGGCTGCCAATGGCCGTGATGGCCTCAGGCTTGAGTTTCTGTTCGTTGAGTATGGCGTGGATGCCCTGTGCGGCCAGTTTTACCCAGCTGTGCTGAGCCATGGCGGAACGGGCGATCTCATCGGGCCCGCTGCTGCACAACTCGAGCAGTTCGGTGCGCAGAGTGGCGGGCATGGGAATGTAGTGGGTGGCGATCAATTTGATCGCCGGGGCCAATTCGACCAGTGCGATATCCAAGCCATCGAGGCTGGTCCCGGACATCACACCGATATAGAGCGCCATTGCTTAGCGCTTGCTCGAAGCCAGCATGGTGGCTTTTTCTTGATCCATGCGAGCCATCAATGGCTGGCTTTGGGCCAGGAAGCGCGCACGCTCGGCCTTGGCGATCGGGTCGGCCATCGGCAATTTCTGGCCGAGCGGATCGACATGGACGCCGTTGACTTGGAATTCATAATGCAAGTGTGGGCCGGTGGACAGGCCGGTGGTGCCGATATATCCAATAACCTGGCCTTGCTTGACAGTGCCTCCCGTCTTCACACCCTTGGCGAAGCCTTGCATGTGGCCATACAGCGTACGGTAGGTATTGCCGTGCTGGATGATCACGGTGTTGCCATAACCGCCGCGACGTCCGGCCAGCAAGACCTTGCCGTCGCCGGCCGCCTTGATCGGTGTGCCACGGGGGGCGGCGTAATCGACACCTTTGTGGGCGCGAATCTTGTTCAGGATCGGATGCTTGCGACCGGCGGAGAACTTCGAACTGATGCGGGCGAAATCCACCGGCGTACGGATGAATGCCTTGCGCATGCTGTTTCCGTCGGCGGTGTAGTAGCTGCTGTTGCCCTGCTTGTTGGTGTAGCGCACCGCAGTGTAGGTCTTGCCGCGGTTGGTAAAACGCGCGGAAAGAATCGGGCCGTTACCGACGCTCTTCCCGTTGACCACTTTCTGTTCGTAGATGACGTCGAATTCGTCGCCCTGGCGAATATCCTGGGCAAAGTCGATGTCGTAGCCAAATACGCTGGCCATGTCCATGGTCAGGCTATGGGAGAGCCCCGCGCGCGCTGCCGACTGGGACAATGAGCTGTTTATGACGCCATGGACGTAGGCTGATCGGACGGTGGGCTTTGCCGTGACGCGGTTGAACACATAACCCTTGTCATTCTTGGTCAGGGTGATGCTTTCCAGGTCGCTCAGCTTGGTGTGCAGGTTGGTCAGCTGGCCATCTGGGTTGAGTTCGAACTCCAGTTTCTGACCACGTTGCAGTTGAGTGAATTGCTTGGCTTGCTTGTCGCTGGCCAGGACCTCATGGACCGAGGTGGAGGGCAGGCCAACCTTTTCGAAGAGAGTGGAAAGTGTGTCGCCTTTGGCGACAATCACTTCACGATGGTCAGGCCCTTTCTTTTCTTCTGCTGCTGCGGGCGCTTCTGCCTGGGCGGCGGCCGTGGCAGCGTCTTCCGGGCTATTTTCAATCTGCGCGAATGGAGAGGCGGCCGGCTCGTTTGTGGCTTGAACGGCTTCGGCGGCGTCTTGTTCTTGTGTCAGTTGTTCAGCAGGACTTTCCAGTTCAAGACTCAGAGTCGTCTTTTTGGCTTCAACATCGCTGGAGGGAAACACCAGCAGCGCCAGGCTTAGGAGGGCTGCGATGCCACTGGCGGCAAGCAGGTGGGTCTTCGGGTAAAGCGGCGGCGCTTTAGACGGTTCTGTGGTCATAGGTAATTTTGACTTTTGAAAAAAATGAATTGGAAAAGATGAATGACATGATGAAGATGAAATAACTGTATAAAATATAACCAAAACCCCTGCGAAGCAAGCCCGCGAACGCTCTGTTCTGTGGATCGGCGTCCGTGCGCCGGGCAAACCTTGTATTTGGTGCGCGATCTTGTATGGTTGGGGCCCTTTGAATCTGAGCCTTACGGGTCTGTTATGAAGTCGGTTGAAGAGCAGCTAGCGCTGATCAAACGTGGTGCGGAAGAACTGTTGGTCGAGTCCGAGCTGATCGAAAAGCTCAAGCGCGGGCAGCCGCTGCGTATCAAGGCTGGCTTCGATCCGACGGCGCCCGATCTGCACCTGGGTCATACCGTGCTTATTAATAAGCTGCGCCAGTTCCAGGATCTGGGGCATCAGGTCATCTTCCTTATCGGGGACTTCACCGGCATGATCGGTGATCCGAGCGGGAAGAGTGCTACGCGCCCACCCCTGACCCGCGAGCAGGTTCTCGATAACGCCGAGACCTACAAGACTCAGGTTTTCAAGATTCTTGATCCGGCCAAGACCGAAGTGGCGTTCAACTCCACTTGGATGGATCAGATGGGGCCAGCGGATTTCATTCGCCTGACGTCTCAGTACACTGTGGCTCGCATGCTCGAACGCGATGATTTCGACAAGCGTTATACGACCAATCAGCCCATCGCCATTCATGAGTTCCTCTATCCGCTGGTGCAGGGCTATGACTCGGTTGCGTTGCGTGCCGACGTAGAGCTCGGTGGTACCGACCAGAAGTTCAACCTGTTGATGGGGCGTGAGCTGCAGCGTGGTTATGGTCAGGAGGCGCAGTGCATTCTGACCATGCCATTGCTTGAAGGTCTGGATGGCGTGAAGAAGATGTCCAAATCGCTGGGCAACTACGTAGGTATCCAGGAAGCGCCGGGCGTCATGTACAGCAAACTGGTTTCCATTCCCGATGTGCTGATGTGGCGTTACTTTGAGCTGTTGAGCTTCCGGTCCATGGATGAGATCAATGCGTTCCGTGCCGACGTAGAGGCGGGCGCCAATCCACGGGACATCAAGATCAAGTTGGCTGAGGAGATCGTTGCTCGTTTCCATGGTGAGGAGGCTGCGGCCAGTGCTCATCGTGCGGCGGGTAATCGTATGAAGGACGGTGAGCTGCCGGATGATCTGCCAGAGATCGAGCTGACTGCTGTTGAGAATATGCCGATTGCGGCGGTTCTTAATAAAGCAGGCTTGGTCAAGAATGCGGCAGTGGCGCGAGATCTGTTGGGTTCGGGTGGCGTGCGTATAGATGGTGAGGTTGTAGATCGCACCTATATATATGAGCTGGGGTCCACTCATGTATGCCAGGCCGGCAAGAAAGCTTTCGCACGTATCACGCTGAAATCTGAGTAAAGCTGAAAATAACGGTTGACGGCAGATTCCAGGTGTCTATAATTCGCCCCACTTCCGGCGCAGTCGAAACGGAAAACTCCTTGAGTTTCAATGAGTTAAGTAGGTTTCGATAGGTCAGGCGCTTCAGTTCATCGAAGCGTTGAAGGAGTTGATAGAGCGGTGTTGTTTGGCTCTATTGGCGATTCGATCCTCTCGGTCGAAAGCGGTGAAAAAGAGGTGTTGACAGCAGCGAACAACGCTGTAGAATTCGCCTCCCGCTAACGAGAGATCGAAAGCGCAAGTGGTTGAAGTTGTTAAGGATTTCCAAGCGAAACTTTGAAAACTTCTTAAAATAACCGCTTGACAGATACACGGGGCGCTGTAGAATGCGCGCCTCGGTTGAGACGAAAGGCTCAACCCACCGCTCTTTAACAACTGAATCAAGCAATTCGTGTGGGTGCTTGTGGAGTCAGACTGCTAGTCAACAGATTATCAGCATCACAAGTTGCTCCGCGAGAAATCAAAGATGTAACCAACGATTGCTGAGCCAAGTTTAGGGTTTTCTCAAAACCCAAAGATGTTTGAACTGAAGAGTTTGATCATGGCTCAGATTGAACGCTGGCGGCAGGCCTAACACATGCAAGTCGAGCGGTAGAGAGGTGCTTGCACCTCTTGAGAGCGGCGGACGGGTGAGTAATGCCTAGGAATCTGCCTGGTAGTGGGGGATAACGCTCGGAAACGGACGCTAATACCGCATACGTCCTACGGGAGAAAGCAGGGGACCTTCGGGCCTTGCGCTATCAGATGAGCCTAGGTCGGATTAGCTAGTTGGTGAGGTAATGGCTCACCAAGGCGACGATCCGTAACTGGTCTGAGAGGATGATCAGTCACACTGGAACTGAGACACGGTCCAGACTCCTACGGGAGGCAGCAGTGGGGAATATTGGACAATGGGCGAAAGCCTGATCCAGCCATGCCGCGTGTGTGAAGAAGGTCTTCGGATTGTAAAGCACTTTAAGTTGGGAGGAAGGGCATTAACCTAATACGTTAGTGTTTTGACGTTACCGACAGAATAAGCACCGGCTAACTCTGTGCCAGCAGCCGCGGTAATACAGAGGGTGCAAGCGTTAATCGGAATTACTGGGCGTAAAGCGCGCGTAGGTGGTTCGTTAAGTTGGATGTGAAATCCCCGGGCTCAACCTGGGAACTGCATTCAAAACTGTCGAGCTAGAGTATGGTAGAGGGTGGTGGAATTTCCTGTGTAGCGGTGAAATGCGTAGATATAGGAAGGAACACCAGTGGCGAAGGCGACCACCTGGACTGATACTGACACTGAGGTGCGAAAGCGTGGGGAGCAAACAGGATTAGATACCCTGGTAGTCCACGCCGTAAACGATGTCAACTAGCCGTTGGGAGCCTTGAGCTCTTAGTGGCGCAGCTAACGCATTAAGTTGACCGCCTGGGGAGTACGGCCGCAAGGTTAAAACTCAAATGAATTGACGGGGGCCCGCACAAGCGGTGGAGCATGTGGTTTAATTCGAAGCAACGCGAAGAACCTTACCAGGCCTTGACATCCAATGAACTTTCCAGAGATGGATTGGTGCCTTCGGGAACATTGAGACAGGTGCTGCATGGCTGTCGTCAGCTCGTGTCGTGAGATGTTGGGTTAAGTCCCGTAACGAGCGCAACCCTTGTCCTTAGTTACCAGCACGTTATGGTGGGCACTCTAAGGAGACTGCCGGTGACAAACCGGAGGAAGGTGGGGATGACGTCAAGTCATCATGGCCCTTACGGCCTGGGCTACACACGTGCTACAATGGTCGGTACAGAGGGTTGCCAAGCCGCGAGGTGGAGCTAATCCCACAAAACCGATCGTAGTCCGGATCGCAGTCTGCAACTCGACTGCGTGAAGTCGGAATCGCTAGTAATCGCGAATCAGAATGTCGCGGTGAATACGTTCCCGGGCCTTGTACACACCGCCCGTCACACCATGGGAGTGGGTTGCACCAGAAGTAGCTAGTCTAACCTTCGGGGGGACGGTTACCACGGTGTGATTCATGACTGGGGTGAAGTCGTAACAAGGTAGCCGTAGGGGAACCTGCGGCTGGATCACCTCCTTAATCGACGACCGCAGCTGCTTCATGAGCTCCCACACGAATTGCTTGATTCATTGAAGAAGACGAAAGAAGCAGCCCGGAATTGGGTCTGTAGCTCAGTTGGTTAGAGCGCACCCCTGATAAGGGTGAGGTCGGCAGTTCGAATCTGCCCAGACCCACCAATTTTGTGTGGGAAACGCCTGTAGAAATACGGGGCCATAGCTCAGCTGGGAGAGCGCCTGCCTTGCACGCAGGAGGTCAGCGGTTCGATCCCGCTTGGCTCCACCACTACTGCTTCGATTGTATAAAGCTTAGAAATGAGCATTCCATCGGTTCGATGGTGAATGTTGATTTCTAGTCTTTGACTAGTTCGTTCTTTAAAAATTTGGGTATGTGATAGAAAGATAGACTGAACGTTACTTTCACTGGTAACGGATCAGGCTAAGGTAAAATTTGTGAGTTCTCTTAATTGAGAAGTTCGAATTTTCGGCGAATGTCGTCTTCACAGTATAACCAGATTGCTTGGGGTTATATGGTCAAGTGAAGAAGCGCATACGGTGGATGCCTTGGCAGTCAGAGGCGATGAAAGACGTGGTAGCCTGCGAAAAGCTTCGGGGAGTCGGCAAACAGACTTTGATCCGGAGATGTCTGAATGGGGGAACCCAGCCATCATAAGATGGTTATCTTGTACTGAATACATAGGTGCAAGAGGCGAACCAGGGGAACTGAAACATCTAAGTACCCTGAGGAAAAGAAATCAACCGAGATTCCCTTAGTAGTGGCGAGCGAACGGGGACTAGCCCTTAAGCTTCTTTGATTTTAGCGGAACGCTCTGGAAAGTGCGGCCATAGTGGGTGATAGCCCTGTACGCGAAAGGATCTTAGAAGTGAAATCGAGTAGGACGGAGCACGAGAAACTTTGTCTGAATATGGGGGGACCATCCTCCAAGGCTAAATACTACTGACTGACCGATAGTGAACTAGTACCGTGAGGGAAAGGCGAAAAGAACCCCGGAGAGGGGAGTGAAATAGATCCTGAAACCGTATGCGTACAAGCAGTGGGAGCCCACTTTGTTGGGTGACTGCGTACCTTTTGTATAATGGGTCAGCGACTTATTTTCAGTGGCGAGCTTAACCGAATAGGGGAGGCGTAGCGAAAGCGAGTCTTAATAGGGCGTCTAGTCGCTGGGAATAGACCCGAAACCGGGCGATCTATCCATGGGCAGGTTGAAGGTTAGGTAACACTGACTGGAGGACCGAACCGACTACCGTTGAAAAGTTAGCGGATGACCTGTGGATCGGAGTGAAAGGCTAATCAAGCTCGGAGATAGCTGGTTCTCCTCGAAAGCTATTTAGGTAGCGCCTCATGTATCACTGTAGGGGGTAGAGCACTGTTTCGGCTAGGGGGTCATCCCGACTTACCAAACCGATGCAAACTCCGAATACCTACAAGTGCCGAGCATGGGAGACACACGGCGGGTGCTAACGTCCGTCGTGAAAAGGGAAACAACCCAGACCGTCAGCTAAGGTCCCAAAGTTATGGTTAAGTGGGAAACGATGTGGGAAGGCTTAGACAGCTAGGAGGTTGGCTTAGAAGCAGCCACCCTTTAAAGAAAGCGTAATAGCTCACTAGTCGAGTCGGCCTGCGCGGAAGATGTAACGGGGCTCAAACCATACACCGAAGCTACGGGTATCACGTAAGTGATGCGGTAGAGGAGCGTTCTGTAAGCCTGTGAAGGTGAGTTGAGAAGCTTGCTGGAGGTATCAGAAGTGCGAATGCTGACATGAGTAACGACAATGGGTGTGAAAAACACCCACGCCGAAAGACCAAGGTTTCCTGCGCAACGTTAATCGACGCAGGGTTAGTCGGTCCCTAAGGCGAGGCTGAAAAGCGTAGTCGATGGAAAACAGGTTAATATTCCTGTACTTCTGGTTATTGCGATGGAGGGACGGAGAAGGCTAGGCCAGCTTGGCGTTGGTTGTCCAAGTTTAAGGTGGTAGGCTGAAATCTTAGGTAAATCCGGGGTTTCAAGGCCGAGAGCTGATGACGAGTTACCCTTTGGGTGACGAAGTGGTTGATGCCATGCTTCCAAGAAAAGCTTCTAAGCTTCAGGTAACCAGGAACCGTACCCCAAACCGACACAGGTGGTTGGGTAGAGAATACCAAGGCGCTTGAGAGAACTCGGGTGAAGGAACTAGGCAAAATGGCACCGTAACTTCGGGAGAAGGTGCGCCGGTGAGGGTGAAGCACTTGCTGCGTAAGCCCACGCCGGTCGAAGATACCAGGCCGCTGCGACTGTTTATTAAAAACACAGCACTCTGCAAACACGAAAGTGGACGTATAGGGTGTGACGCCTGCCCGGTGCCGGAAGGTTAATTGATGGGGTTAGCTAACGCGAAGCTCTTGATCGAAGCCCCGGTAAACGGCGGCCGTAACTATAACGGTCCTAAGGTAGCGAAATTCCTTGTCGGGTAAGTTCCGACCTGCACGAATGGCGTAACGATGGCGGCGCTGTCTCCACCCGAGACTCAGTGAAATTGAAATCGCTGTGAAGATGCAGTGTATCCGCGGCTAGACGGAAAGACCCCGTGAACCTTTACTATAGCTTTGCACTGGACTTTGAATTTGCTTGTGTAGGATAGGTGGGAGGCTTTGAAGCGTGGACGCCAGTCTGCGTGGAGCCATCCTTGAAATACCACCCTGGCAACTTTGAGGTTCTAACTCAGGTCCGTTATCCGGATCGAGGACAGTGTATGGTGGGTAGTTTGACTGGGGCGGTCTCCTCCTAAAGAGTAACGGAGGAGTACGAAGGTGCGCTCAGACCGGTCGGAAATCGGTCGTAGAGTATAAAGGCAAAAGCGCGCTTGACTGCGAGACAGACACGTCGAGCAGGTACGAAAGTAGGTCTTAGTGATCCGGTGGTTCTGTATGGAAGGGCCATCGCTCAACGGATAAAAGGTACTCCGGGGATAACAGGCTGATACCGCCCAAGAGTTCATATCGACGGCGGTGTTTGGCACCTCGATGTCGGCTCATCACATCCTGGGGCTGAAGCCGGTCCCAAGGGTATGGCTGTTCGCCATTTAAAGTGGTACGCGAGCTGGGTTTAGAACGTCGTGAGACAGTTCGGTCCCTATCTGCCGTGGACGTTTGAGATTTGAGAGGGGCTGCTCCTAGTACGAGAGGACCGGAGTGGACGAACCTCTGGTGTTCCGGTTGTCACGCCAGTGGCATTGCCGGGTAGCTATGTTCGGAAAAGATAACCGCTGAAAGCATCTAAGCGGGAAACTTGCCTCAAGATGAGATCTCACTGGGACCTTGAGTCCCCTGAAGGGCCGTCGAAGACTACGACGTTGATAGGCAGGGTGTGTAAGCGCTGTGAGGCGTTGAGCTAACCTGTACTAATTGCCCGTGAGGCTTGACCATATAACACCCAAGCAATCTGTAGACTCGAAAGAGGCCAGATTGCGGTGTGTGAAGACGAGATGAACCGAAAGTTCGAAACTCACCAAACACCGAAAGCTGTCACATACCCAATTTGCTGAAGCGAGGCCACGAGGCCACGACTCAGTACCCGAATTTCTTGACGACCATAGAGCATTGGAACCACCTGATCCCATCCCGAACTCAGAAGTGAAACGATGCATCGCCGATGGTAGTGTGGGGTTTCCCCATGTGAGAGTAGGTCATCGTCAAGATTAAATTCCGAAACCCCTATCTGCTGACGCAGGTAGGGGTTTTGTTTTGCCCGCAGGAAAGTAATTTTGTGTTTCTATGCAACCGTCTTGCGCATGGCTATCATGCGGGCCTCATTATCAGGGCGCAGTCCGCATGCTCACGTTGCTAAAACTTCTGAAGGATGGCCGCTTTCATTCGGGGCAGGCGCTGGGTGTTGCACTGGGCATCAGTCGCAGTGCTGTATGGAAGCAGTTGCAGCACTTGGAGGCGGATTTAGGATTGTCTGTTCATAAGGTCCGGGGTAAGGGGTATCAGTTGGCTAAGCCCCTATTGCTTTTGGACGCGGCAGAGATTTGCAAAAAAGGCCTTGGTGAATGGCCTGTCCATTTATTCGACTCTATCGACTCCACCAACGCCGAGGCGTTGCGTCTCATCGAGCGTGGTGGGGTGGCACCTTTCTTGGTCCTGGCTGAGCGACAGGTTGCGGGTCGCGGCCGTCGAGGTCGTAAGTGGGTCAGTCCGTTTGCTGAAAATCTCTATCACAGTCTGGTGTTGCGCATTGACGGCGGTATGCGGCAGCTCGAAGGGCTGAGCCTGGTCGTCGGGCTGGCGGTCATGCATGTCTTGCGTGATATGGGGATCGCAGCGGCGGGGTTGAAATGGCCCAATGATGTCTTGGTGGGTGAGAAAAAAATCGCCGGTATTTTGCTCGAATTGGTGGGAGATCCTGCAGACGTTTGCCATGTTGTCCTAGGTGTCGGGATTAACGTGAACATGCAATCGACTGACGAGGTCGACCAGCAATGGACTTCGATGTGTCTTGAGGCTGGCAGGAGTTACGATCGAAATGAGCTGGTGGCACGATTGGGTGCGAAGCTGCAGCGATATCTGGAGCTTCATCATGCGTCAGGATTTGCAGCGCTTCAGTCGGAGTGGGAGCAGTATCATCTTTGGCAGGGGCGAGCTGTATCTCTGATTGCTGGTGTTAATAAGGTCGACGGTATTGTGCTGGGCATTGATCATCAGGGTGCGTTGCGTTTGAAGGTAGATGGTGTGGAAAAGAACTTTAGCGGCGGTGAGCTCGGTTTGAGGTTGCGTGATGATTCTTGAGCTCGACTGCGGCAATAGCTTCATCAAGTGGCGCGTTCTTCGTCCTGACGGGGTGACGCCAGTCGGGGGTGGCGTGGTCAGCTCCGATAGCGATCTGCTGGCGAGCCTGAGTGATGCCGAGAAATTCCAGCTCAATAAATGTCGTCTTGTTAGTGTAAGGACCCAGGCGGAGACGGATTCGTTGGTCGCTTCGCTGGTTGAGTCGTTCGGGGTGTCGGTAGTTCTCGCGGTGCCTGCGCGGGAAATGGCGGGTGTGCGAAATGGCTACGAAGATTACGAGCGATTGGGGCTCGATCGATGGCTGGCCTTGCTTGGTGGGTTCCATCTCGCTTCGGGGGCATGCCTGGTCCTTGATTTTGGTACTGCTGTTACGGCTGACTTTGTGGCTGCGGATGGCGGACATCTCGGAGGGTTCATTTGCCCAGGTATGCCTTTGATGCGTAATCAATTGCGCACCCACACGCGTAAAATCCGCTATGACGATATAGCAGCCGAGCGCGCCCATGAGAGCCTCGCTCCAGGTCGTGCGACTGTCGAGGCGGTGGAGCGCGGTTGCATGTTGATGCTCAGAGGGTTTGTGCTGACTCAGCTTGAATTGGCGCGGCAATATTGGGGAAAGGATTTCGTAGTGTTTCTTACGGGGGGGGATGCCAATCTGGTATCCGGGGTTGTTCCCGATGCCAAGGTGGTCCCAGATCTCGTTTTTGTCGGTTTGGCGATGGCTTGTCCTTTGTCTTGAGGTTTCTATGCGGTGGCTGTTTCTACTATTGCTGGTTTTAAATGTCTTCTATTACGTCTGGCACCAGCAGGAAGCCCCGCTTCGCGCCAAGGATGTCACGCCGTTGAGTTTGTATCGCGGTTCGCAACAGGATATTCATCTCTTGAGTGAAACTGCTGATGCGCTTGTCAGGCGTGATTCAGGCAGGCCAGGTGAGGCCTCCAAAAACTGTGTCTACTTAGGTGGTTTTGTCCGTCCGGAGCTGGCCAGGCAGTTGGAGCAGCGTCTGGCTGCCTCAGGCATTGCAGGTCGTTCGGTAGCACCGAGCTCGCCGAATGTTCCTGAGGGGGGTGGCTTCTGGGTCCAGGTTCCCCAGGAAAGCGCGGGAAAGGTAAATGAAACACTGCTTCAAAACCTTTCTAAAGAATTCAATGAGTTAAAACATAAAATAATGCCATGCGAAGGGGTTGCACCCGCAGGGTAGTTTGCATAGAATGGCGCCCGCTTCGCAGCGAAGACCTTTAAGGGTAAGCGATACGAAGCGACGTCAACGCAGCTAACCTCAGGTTTTTAATGAGAAAATGCTTGACAGAAGGCTGGCATGATATAGAATGCCGGCTCGCTTAGGAGGGGTTCCCGAGCGGCCAAAGGGATCAGACTGTAAATCTGACGTCTACGACTTCGAAGGTTCGAATCCTTCCCCCTCCACCATTTTTAGCGTGAGCTGCAAGCTCCGCGGGTATAGTTTAGTGGTAGAACCTCAGCCTTCCAAGCTGATGATGCGGGTTCGATTCCCGCTACCCGCTCCAAGTTTGCAGGTTGTGCAAAGTGTTTTGCTCTTGTAGCTCAGTTGGTAGAGCACACCCTTGGTAAGGGTGAGGTCAGCGGTTCAAATCCGCTCAAGAGCTCCATATAACAAGGCAGATATGAAAATATCTGCCTTTGTTTTAATGGCTTGTGTGACTCGCTAAATTCTTCTCCTAGGGGTGATTTCGATGGCTAAGGAAAAGTTCGAACGTAATAAGCCGCACGTCAACGTTGGCACCATTGGTCACGTCGACCACGGTAAAACCACGCTGACCGCTGCTCTGACCCGTGTCTGCTCCGAAGTTTTCGGTTCGGCCAAGGTTGACTTCGACAAGATCGACAGCGCCCCGGAAGAAAAAGCTCGCGGTATCACCATCAACACCGCTCACGTTGAATACGATTCGGCTGTGCGTCACTACGCGCACGTTGACTGCCCAGGTCACGCCGACTACGTAAAAAACATGATCACCGGTGCTGCCCAGATGGACGGCGCGATCCTGGTTTGCTCGGCCGCCGATGGTCCGATGCCACAAACCCGTGAGCACATCCTGCTGTCCCGTCAGGTAGGCGTTCCGTACATCGTTGTCTTCCTGAACAAGGCTGACATGGTTGACGACGCTGAGCTGCTGGAACTGGTTGAGATGGAAGTGCGCGACCTGCTGAGCACTTACGACTTCCCAGGTGATGACACTCCAATCATCATCGGTTCGGCTCTGATGGCTCTGAACGGCCAAGACGACAACGAAATGGGCACCACTGCTGTCAAGAAGCTGGTGGAAACTCTGGACAGCTACATCCCAGAGCCAGAGCGTGCTATCGACAAGCCGTTCCTGATGCCAATCGAAGACGTATTCTCGATCTCCGGTCGCGGTACTGTTGTGACTGGTCGTGTTGAGCGTGGCATCGTCCGTATCCAGGAAGAAGTTGAGATCGTCGGTCTGCGCGACACTCAGAAAACTACCTGCACCGGCGTTGAAATGTTCCGCAAGCTGCTCGACGAAGGTCGTGCTGGCGAGAACTGCGGCGTGCTGCTGCGCGGCACCAAGCGTGACGACGTTGAGCGTGGCCAGGTTCTGGTCAAGCCAGGCACCGTCAAGCCGCACACCAAGTTCACCGCAGAAGTCTACGTTCTGAGCAAGGAAGAAGGCGGTCGTCACACTCCGTTTTTCAAAGGCTACCGTCCACAGTTCTACTTCCGTACAACTGACGTGACTGGTAACTGCGAGCTGCCAGAAGGCGTTGAAATGGTAATGCCAGGTGACAACATTCAGATGACTGTTACCTTGATCAAGACCATCGCAATGGAAGACGGCCTGCGTTTCGCTATCCGTGAAGGCGGTCGTACCGTCGGCGCCGGTGTCGTAGCCAAAGTCATCGAGTAAACAGTTGTAATGTCTTTTTCGGGCCGGCATAATGGTCGGCCTGATTTTGTTTTAGGTCAGTAGCTCAATTGGCAGAGCGACGGTCTCCAAAACCGTAGGTTGGGGGTTCGATTCCCTCCTGACCTGCCAGATTCACTCGGTGTGTCTGGCTTTCTTTTCACAGGATCTTCATAGATGACTCCTAAAGCTGAAGCTCAAGGCTCTCGCTTCGATCTGCTCAAGTGGCTAGTGGTAGTCGCTTTGGTAGTTGTTGGCGTTGTTGGCAATCAGTATTTTTCTGCTTCGCCGATCCTGTACCGCGTACTTGCATTGCTTGCTATTGCTGCTGTAGCTGCCTTTGTAGGCCTGCAGACAGCCAAGGGCAAGTCTTTCTTTGTACTCGCTAAGGAAGCTCGCACCGAGATTCGTAAAGTCGTATGGCCGACTCGCCAAGAAACCACGCAGACCACGTTGATCGTTGTGGCTGTTGTTCTGGTAATGGCGTTGCTGTTGTGGGGGCTCGATTCCCTGCTCGGCTGGCTTGTTTCCTTGATTGTTGGCTAAGGGTGTCCCGTGGCTAAGCGTTGGTACGTTGTGCATGCTTACTCGGGTTACGAGAAGCATGTTATGCGCTCGCTGATAGAGCGTGTGAAGCTGGCTGGCATGGAAGATGGCTTTGGCGAGATTCTGGTTCCCACTGAAGAAGTGGTTGAAATGCGTAATGGCCAGAAACGCAAAAGCGAACGTAAGTTCTTTCCGGGCTATGTGCTGGTACAGATGGATATGAACGAAGGGACTTGGCACTTGGTCAAGGATACCCCTCGTGTGATGGGCTTCATTGGCGGTACCGCCGACAAGCCTGCGCCGATCACCGATAAAGAGGCGGAAGCGATTCTGCGTCGCGTCGCTGATGGTAGCGACAAGCCGAAGCCGAAAACGTTGTTTGAACCAGGTGAGGTTGTACGTGTCACCGACGGTCCATTCGCTGATTTCAACGGCACGGTTGAAGAAGTTAACTACGAAAAGAGCCGGATCCAAGTGGCAGTGCTCATTTTCGGTCGCTCTACTCCGGTAGAGCTGGAGTTCAGTCAGGTCGAAAAGGTCTGATCGAACAGGCATCCCAACCCCGCAGCCCAAGGCTGTGGGGTTTTGTCGTCACTGGGATAAACGCGCAAGCAACCGGGGAGCCTTTCGAGGCGTTCGAACCCGTAATTGGAGTGCCTCATGGCCAAGAAGATTACCGCTTACATCAAGCTGCAAGTGAAGGCCGCTCAGGCTAACCCAAGCCCACCTGTTGGTCCTGCTCTGGGTCAGCACGGCGTGAACATCATGGAATTCTGCAAGGCCTTCAACGCCCGTACTCAGGGTCTTGAGCCAGGTCTGCCGACTCCAGTGATCATCACTGTCTACAGCGACCGTAGCTTCACTTTCGAAACAAAAAGCACCCCTGCTTCGGTTCTGCTGAAGAAGGCTGCAGGTTTGACCAGCGGTTCCGCTCGTCCAAACACCGTTAAGGTTGGCACCGTTACCCGTGCTCAGCTGGAAGAAATCGCGAAAACCAAAAACGCGGATCTGACTGCAGCTGATATGGATGCAGCCGTGCGTACTATCGCCGGTTCTGCTCGTAGCATGGGCCTTAACGTGGAGGGTGTGTAATGGCTAAGCTGACCAAGCGTCAAAAGGCTATCGCCGGCAAAATCGAAGCTGGCAAGGCCTACAACTTTGTAGATGCCGCCGCTCTGCTGGCTGAGCTGTCGACTGTCAAGTTCAGCGAGTCGTTCGACGTTGCTGTGAACCTGGGCGTTGACCCACGTAAATCCGACCAGGTCGTACGTAGCGCTACCGTGCTGCCACACGGCACTGGCAAGACCGTTCGCGTTGCCGTGTTCACCCAGGGTCCAGCAGCTGAAGCTGCTCTGGCTGCTGGTGCTGATCGCGTAGGCATGGACGATCTGGCTGCTGAAATGAAAGGCGGCGACCTGAACTATGACGTCGTGATCGCATCCCCGGATGCCATGCGCGTTGTAGGCCAGCTGGGTCAGATCCTCGGTCCACGTGGCCTGATGCCTAACCCTAAAGTCGGCACCGTAACCCCAGACGTAGCCACCGCGGTCAAGAACGCCAAGGCTGGTCAGGTTCGTTATCGCACCGACAAAAACGGCATTATCCACACTTCCGTTGGCAAGATTGGCTTCGACGCCGTCAAGCTGAAGGAAAACGTTGAAGCCCTGATCGCCGATCTGAAGCGCATCAAGCCAGCTTCTTCGAAAGGTATCTACGTCAAGCGCGTTACCCTGAGCACCACTATGGGCCCAGGTCTGATCATTGATCAGAGCTCGCTCGACGCGTAAGACAAAGGTTGGCGCAAGCGATTGCGCCAGTCGACATATTGGGGTCCCTGCCTGGCGGGGGCTGTCCAAGACCGTAGGCGACGCAAGTCTTAAACCACAAGCCTACGCAGATGGTGCTCCCGGTTCCTTACCGAATCAGACACCAAAACGACATTCGGTTTCGATCGGATGAAACGGTAACAAGCAGGAGTTAAACCCGTGGCAATTAAACTCGAAGACAAGAAGGCCATCGTCGCTGAAGTCAACGAGGCTGCCAAAGCTGCTCTGTCCGCTGTCGTGGCTGATGCCCGTGGCGTAACAGTAGGCGCTATGACCGGACTCCGTAAAGAGGCTCGTGAAGCTGGCGTTTACGTACGTGTAGTACGTAACACCCTGCTCAAGCGCGCTGTTGCTGACACTGAATACAGTGTCCTTAACGACGTGTTCACCGGCCCGACCTTGATTGCGTTCTCCACCCAACATCCTGGCGCTGCTGCCCGTTTGTTCAAGGAATTCGCCAAAGGTCAGGACAAGTTCGAGATTAAGGCAGCTGCGTTCGAGGGCAAGTTCCTCGCAGCTAACCAGATCGACGTATTGGCGACTCTGCCGACCCGTGACGAAGCAATTTCCCAGCTGATGAGCGTGATGCAAGGCGCCACCAGCAAATTGGCTCGTACCCTGGCGGCACTGCGCGACCAGAAAGAAGCTGCCGCAGCCTAAGGCTCGACACCTCTTTTCGCGTTTTTTGTTTATTTCGATGGTCGCGTAGGCCGTCCCCCAATTCAGGAATTTAGTTTCATGACTATCTCTCAAAACGACATCCTCGAAGCCGTTGCCAACATGTCCGTAATGGAAGTTGTTGAGCTGATCAAAGCTTTCGAAGAAAAATTCGGTGTTACCGCTGCTGCTGCTTCCGCTGGTCCAGCTGTTGCTGCTGCCGTTGCTGAAGAGCAAACCGAATTCAACGTCATGCTGACCGAAGCTGGCGAGAAGAAAGTAAACGTGATCAAGGCAGTACGTGAACTGACCGGTCTGGGCCTGAAAGAAGCCAAGGCTGTAGTTGACGGCGCTCCTGCCATGGTTCTGGAAGCTGTTGCCAAAGACGCAGCTGACAAAGCCAAAGCAGTTCTGGAAGAAGCAGGCGCTAAAGTCGAGCTGAAGTAAGCATCGACTTTGCGTCTCCAGCCCGAGCGTTAAGCGACAGGCTGATGGCTGGTGGCTCTTGCCACCGGCCTTTTTCCGTTATTGGCAGCCGACTGGGTCGGTGCTGATCGCGAGCTGTAACCACCCGATGTGGTGGCGCAAACCATGGGGTTTGCACGATTTTCTGGCTGCTCCCGTCGGGAGGGGCCAAACAAGCAGGTGACCAAGCTGGGGAACGCTGATGGCTTACTCATATACTGAGAAAAAACGTATCCGCAAGGACTTTAGCAAGTTGCCGGACGTCATGGATGTGCCGTACCTCCTGGCCATCCAGCTGGATTCGTATCGTGAATTCTTGCAAGCGGGAGCGACTAAAGATCAGTTCCGCGACGTGGGCCTGCATGCGGCCTTCAAATCCGTTTTCCCGATCATCAGCTACTCCGGCAATGCTGCGCTGGAGTACGTCGGTTATCGCCTGGGCGAACCGGCATTTGATGTCAAAGAATGCGTATTGCGCGGTGTAACTTACGCCGTACCTTTGCGGGTAAAAGTGCGCCTGATCATTTTCGACAAAGAATCGTCGAACAAAGCGATCAAGGACATCAAAGAGCAAGAAGTCTACATGGGTGAGATCCCCCTGATGACTGAAAACGGTACCTTCGTAATCAACGGTACCGAGCGTGTAATCGTTTCCCAGCTGCACCGTTCTCCGGGCGTGTTCTTCGACCACGACCGTGGCAAGACGCACAGCTCCGGCAAACTGCTCTACTCCGCGCGCATCATTCCTTACCGCGGTTCGTGGTTGGATTTCGAGTTCGACCCGAAAGACTGCGTATTCGTGCGTATCGACCGTCGTCGCAAGCTGCCTGCATCGGTGCTGCTGCGCGCGCTCGGCTATACCACCGAGGAAGTACTGGACGCGTTCTACACCACCAACGTCTTCCATGTGCAAGGTGAAAACCTGAGCCTGGAGCTGGTGCCTCAGCGCCTGCGCGGTGAAATTGCGGTCCTCGATATCCAGGACGACAAGGGCAAGGTTATTGTCGAGCAAGGTCGTCGTATTACCGCTCGCCACATCAACCAGCTGGAAAAAGCCGGGATCAAAGAGCTGCAGGTGCCGATGGACTACGTCCTGGGTCGCACTTCGGCCAAGGTCATCGTGCATCCAGCCACTGGCGAGATCATCGCTGAGTGCAACACCGAGCTGACCGTCGAGATCCTGGCGAAAATCGTCAAGGCCCAGGTCGTTCGTATCGAGACCCTGTACACCAACGACATCGACTGCGGTCCGTTCATCTCCGACACGCTGAAGATCGACTCCACCGGCAACCAGTTGGAAGCCTTGGTCGAGATCTATCGCATGATGCGTCCTGGCGAGCCACCAACCAAGGATGCTGCCGAGACCCTGTTCAACAACCTGTTCTTCAGCCCTGAGCGCTATGACCTGTCTGCGGTCGGCCGGATGAAGTTCAACCGTCGTATCGGTCGTACCGAGATCGAAGGTTCGGGCGTGCTGAACAAGGATGACATCGTTGCGGTCCTCAAGACCTTGGTCGACATCCGTAACGGCAAGGGCATCGTCGATGACATCGACCACCTGGGTAACCGTCGTGTTCGCTGCGTAGGCGAAATGGCCGAGAACCAGTTCCGTGTTGGCCTGGTGCGCGTAGAGCGTGCGGTCAAGGAACGCCTGTCGATGGCTGAAAGCGAAGGCCTGATGCCACAAGACCTGATCAATGCCAAGCCTGTGGCTGCGGCGGTGAAGGAGTTCTTCGGTTCGAGCCAGCTGTCCCAGTTCATGGACCAGAACAACCCGCTGTCCGAGATCACCCACAAGCGTCGTGTCTCCGCACTCGGCCCAGGCGGTCTGACGCGTGAGCGTGCAGGCTTCGAAGTTCGTGACGTACACCCGACTCACTACGGTCGTGTATGCCCGATCGAAACGCCGGAAGGTCCGAACATCGGTCTGATCAACTCCCTGGCTGCCTATGCGCGCACCAACCAGTACGGCTTCCTTGAAAGCCCGTACCGCGTGGTGAAAGACGCCCTGGTTACCGACGAGATCGTTTTCCTGTCCGCCATCGAAGAAGCTGATCATGTGATCGCCCAGGCTTCTGCCACGATGAACGAGAAGAAAGTCCTGGTCGACGAGCTGGTAGCTGTTCGTCACTTGAACGAGTTCACCGTCAAGGCGCCGGAAGACGTCACCTTGATGGACGTATCGCCGAAGCAGGTAGTTTCGGTTGCAGCGTCGCTGATCCCGTTCCTCGAGCACGACGACGCCAACCGTGCGTTGATGGGTTCGAACATGCAGCGTCAGGCTGTACCTACCCTGCGTGCCGACAAGCCGCTGGTTGGTACTGGTATGGAGCGCAACGTTGCTCGCGACTCCGGCGTTTGCGTCGTGGCTCGTCGTGGCGGTGTGATCGACTCCGTCGACGCCAGCCGTATCGTGGTTCGTGTTGCCGATGACGAAGTTGAAACTGGCGAAGCCGGTGTCGACATCTACAACCTGACCAAATACACCCGCTCGAACCAGAACACCTGCATCAACCAGCGTCCGCTGGTGAGCAAGGGTGATCGGGTTCAGCGTAGCGACATCATGGCCGACGGCCCGTCCACCGATATGGGTGAACTGGCCTTGGGTCAGAACATGCGCATCGCGTTCATGGCATGGAACGGCTTCAACTTCGAAGACTCCATCTGCCTGTCCGAGCGTGTGGTTCAGGAAGACCGCTTCACCACGATCCACATCCAGGAACTGACCTGCGTGGCTCGTGACACCAAGCTTGGCCCAGAGGAAATCACTGCGGACATCCCGAACGTGGGTGAGGCTGCACTGAACAAGCTGGACGAAGCCGGTATCGTTTACGTAGGTGCTGAAGTAGGCGCGGGCGACATCCTGGTCGGCAAGGTCACTCCGAAAGGCGAGACCCAACTGACTCCGGAAGAAAAACTGCTGCGTGCGATCTTCGGTGAAAAAGCCAGCGACGTAAAAGACACCTCCCTGCGCGTGCCTACCGGCACCAAGGGTACTGTCATCGACGTACAGGTCTTCACCCGTGACGGCGTTGAGCGTGATGCTCGTGCACTGTCGATCGAGAAGACTCAGCTCGACGAGATCCGCAAGGACCTGAACGAAGAGTTCCGTATCGTTGAAGGCGCAACTTTCGAGCGTCTGCGCTCCGCCCTGGTCGGCCACAAAGCCGAAGGCGGCGCCGGCCTGAAGAAAGGTCAGGAAATCACCGACGAAGTCCTCGACGGTCTTGAGCATGGCCAGTGGTTCAAACTGCGCATGGCTGAAGATGCTCTGAACGAGCAGCTCGAGAAGGCCCAGGCCTACATCGTTGATCGCCGCCGTCTGCTGGACGACAAGTTCGAAGACAAGAAGCGCAAGCTGCAGCAGGGCGATGACCTGGCTCCAGGCGTGCTGAAAATCGTCAAGGTTTACCTGGCAATCCGTCGCCGCATCCAGCCGGGCGACAAGATGGCCGGTCGTCACGGTAACAAGGGTGTGGTCTCCGTGATCATGCCGGTTGAAGACATGCCGCACGATGCCAATGGCACCCCGGTCGATGTGGTCCTCAACCCGTTGGGCGTACCTTCGCGTATGAACGTTGGTCAGATCCTTGAAACCCACCTGGGCCTCGCGGCCAAGGGCTTGGGCGAGAAGATCAACCGTATGATCGAAGAGCAGCGCAAGGTCGCTGACCTGCGCAAGTTCCTGCACGAGATCTACAACGAGATCGGCGGGCGCAACGAAGAGCTGGACACCTTCTCCGACCAGGAAATCCTGGATCTGGCGAAGAACCTGCGCGGCGGCGTTCCGATGGCTACCCCGGTGTTCGATGGTGCCAAGGAAAGCGAAATCAAGGCCATGCTGAAACTGGCAGACCTGCCGGAAAGCGGCCAGATGCAGCTGTTCGACGGCCGTACCGGCAACAAGTTCGAGCGTCCGGTTACCGTTGGCTACATGTACATGCTGAAGCTGAACCACTTGGTAGACGACAAGATGCATGCTCGTTCTACCGGTTCTTACAGCCTGGTTACCCAGCAGCCGCTGGGTGGTAAGGCGCAGTTCGGTGGTCAGCGTTTCGGGGAGATGGAGGTCTGGGCACTGGAAGCATACGGTGCTGCATACACTCTGCAAGAAATGCTCACAGTGAAGTCGGACGATGTGAACGGCCGGACCAAGATGTACAAAAACATCGTGGACGGCGATCACCGTATGGAGCCGGGCATGCCCGAGTCCTTCAACGTGTTGATCAAGGAAATTCGTTCCCTCGGCATCGATATCGATCTGGAAACCGAATAACACGTGACGCGAATCGAGAGCGGGGCTGTCTTGCCCGCTCTCTGCTCCGCCAGGAGGAAAGGCCTTGAAAGACCTACTGAATTTGCTGAAAAACCAGGGTCAAGTCGAAGAGTTCGACGCCATCCGTATTGGATTGGCCTCGCCTGAGATGATCCGTTCGTGGTCGTTCGGTGAAGTTAAAAAGCCGGAAACCATCAACTACCGTACGTTCAAACCCGAGCGTGACGGCCTGTTCTGCGCCAAGATCTTTGGCCCGGTAAAGGATTACGAGTGCCTGTGCGGTAAGTACAAGCGCTTGAAGCATCGCGGCGTGATCTGCGAGAAGTGCGGCGTTGAAGTCGCGCTGGCAAAGGTTCGTCGTGAGCGCATGGCGCACATCGAACTGGCCTCGCCAGTTGCTCACATCTGGTTCCTGAAATCGCTGCCGTCCCGTATCGGCCTGCTGATGGACATGACCCTGCGTGATATCGAACGCGTTCTCTACTTCGAGAGCTATGTCGTTATCGATCCAGGCATGACCACCCTTGAAAAGGGCCAGCTGCTGAATGACGAACAGTACTTCGAAGCGCTGGAAGAGTTCGGCGACGATTTCGATGCCCGCATGGGTGCCGAAGCTGTCCGCGAACTGCTGCACGCGATCGACCTGGAGCACGAGATTGGTCGTCTGCGCGAAGAGATTCCGCAAACCAACTCCGAAACCAAGATCAAGAAGCTGTCCAAGCGTCTGAAGTTGATGGAAGCCTTCCAGGGTTCCGGCAACCTGCCAGAGTGGATGGTGCTGACCGTTCTGCCGGTTCTGCCGCCAGACCTGCGTCCACTGGTTCCGCTCGATGGCGGTCGCTTCGCGACTTCCGACCTCAACGATCTGTATCGTCGAGTGATCAACCGTAACAACCGCTTGAAGCGTCTGCTCGACCTGTCCGCTCCGGACATCATCGTGCGCAACGAAAAGCGTATGTTGCAGGAAGCGGTCGACGCACTGCTCGACAACGGTCGTCGTGGCCGGGCTATCACCGGTTCGAACAAGCGTCCTCTGAAATCCCTGGCTGACATGATCAAGGGTAAGCAAGGTCGTTTCCGTCAGAACTTGCTCGGTAAGCGTGTTGACTACTCCGGTCGTTCGGTAATTACCGTAGGCCCGACCCTGCGTCTGCATCAGTGCGGCCTGCCCAAGAAAATGGCGCTGGAGCTGTTCAAGCCGTTCATCTTCGGCAAGCTGGAAATGCGTGGTCTTGCGACCACCATCAAAGCCGCCAAGAAAATGGTCGAGCGCGAACTGCCAGAGGTCTGGGACGTTCTCGCCGAAGTGATTCGCGAACACCCAGTGCTGCTCAACCGTGCACCGACCCTTCACCGTCTGGGCATCCAGGCGTTTGAACCGGTACTGATCGAAGGCAAGGCTATCCAGCTGCACCCTCTGGTCTGTGCTGCGTACAACGCCGACTTCGACGGCGACCAGATGGCCGTGCACGTACCGCTGACGCTGGAAGCCCAGCTCGAAGCGCGTGCGTTGATGATGTCGACCAACAACATCCTGTCGCCAGCCAACGGTGAGCCAATCATCGTTCCGTCCCAGGACGTTGTATTGGGTCTGTACTACATGACTCGTGAAGCGATCAACGCCAAGGGCGAAGGTCGTGTGTTCGCGGATCTGCAGGAAGTCGACCGTGTGTTCCGTGCTGGCGAAGCCGCACTGCACGCCAAGATCAAGGTGCGGATCAATGAAACCGTAAACGATCGTGATGGCAACAGCGTGACCAACACTCGCATCGTCGACACCACTGTCGGTCGTGCGCTGTTGTTCCAGGTTGTGCCAAAAGGCTTGTCGTTCGATGTCGTCAACCTGCCGATGAAGAAAAAGGCGATCTCCAAGCTGATCAACCAGTGCTACCGCGTGGTTGGTCTGAAAGAGACCGTGATCTTCGCCGACCAGTTGATGTACACCGGTTTTGCCTATTCGACCATCTCCGGCGTTTCCATCGGTGTTAACGACTTCGTTATCCCTGATGAAAAAGCCCGCATCATCGGTGCTGCCACCGAAGAAGTGAAAGAGATCGAAAGCCAGTACGCGTCCGGCCTGGTAACCCAGGGCGAGAAGTACAACAAGGTAATCGACCTCTGGTCCAAGGCGAACGACGAAGTTTCCAAGGCGATGATGGCCAACCTCTCGAAAGAGAAAGTCATCGACCGCCACGGCAACGAAGTTGACCAGGAATCGTTCAACTCGATGTACATGATGGCCGACTCGGGTGCACGGGGTTCTGCTGCGCAGATCCGTCAGCTCGCCGGTATGCGTGGCCTGATGGCCAAGCCGGACGGCTCCATCATCGAGACGCCGATTACTGCGAACTTCCGTGAAGGTTTGAGCGTACTCCAGTACTTCATCTCCACTCACGGTGCTCGTAAGGGTCTCGCGGATACCGCGTTGAAAACCGCGAACTCCGGTTACCTGACTCGTCGTCTGGTAGACGTGGCGCAAGACTTGGTCGTGACCGAGATCGATTGCGGCACCGAGCACGGCCTGGTCATGACGCCGCACATTGAAGGCGGTGACGTTGTAGAGCCGTTGGGTGAGCGCGTATTGGGTCGTGTCATTGCCCGTGACGTATTCAAGCCAGGTACCGAGGACGTCATCGTTCCTGCCGGCACCCTGGTTGACGAAAAGTGGGTCGAATTCATCGAGCTCAACAGCATCGACGAAGTGATCGTGCGTTCGCCAATCAGCTGCGAAACCCGCTACGGCATCTGCGCCAAGTGCTACGGTCGCGACCTGGCTCGTGGTCACCAGGTGAACATCGGTGAAGCGGTCGGCGTTATTGCTGCCCAGTCCATCGGTGAGCCGGGTACCCAGCTGACCATGCGTACGTTCCACATCGGTGGTGCGGCAAGCCGGACCTCCGCAGCCGACAGCGTCCAGGTGAAGAATGGCGGTACCGTCCGCCTGCACAACCTGAAGCACGTTGAGCGAGTGGACGGCCACCTGGTGGCTGTGTCCCGTTCCGGTGAGCTGGCAATTGCCGACGACTTCGGTCGTGAGCGCGAGCGCTACAAGCTGCCGTACGGTGCTGTGATTTCGGTGAAGGAAGGTGACAAGGTCGACGCTGGTGCCATCGTGGCCAAGTGGGATCCGCACACTCACCCAATCGTTACCGAGATGAAAGGTACCGTGACCTACGTGGGCATGGAAGAAGGCATCACGATCAAGCGTCAGACTGACGAATTGACCGGTATGACCAACATCGAAGTACTCGACGCAAAAGATCGTCCAGCTGCGGGCAAGGACATCCGTCCAGCCGTGAAGATGGTCGACGACAACGGCAAGGATCTGTTGCTGCCAGGCACTGACGTAATCGCTCAGTACTTCCTGCCAGCCAACGCCCTGGTCGGTGTGGCGGACGGTGCGCGGATCGCGATCGGTGACGTAATCGCTCGTATCCCGCAGGAAACCTCGAAAACCCGTGACATCACCGGTGGTCTGCCGCGTGTTGCCGACTTGTTCGAAGCCCGTCGTCCGAAAGAAGCCTCGATCCTGGCTGAAGTCAGCGGCACCATCGCGTTCGGTAAAGAGACCAAGGGCAAGCGCCGCCTGGTTATCACCCCGAACGACGGTAGCGATCCGTACGAAGAGTTGATTCCGAAGTGGCGTCACCTGAACGTCTTCGAAGGCGAACAGGTAAACCGCGGCGAAGTTATCTCCGACGGTCCGAGCGATCCACACGACATCCTGCGTCTGCTGGGTGTGAGTGCGCTGGCCAAGTACATCGTGAACGAGATCCAGGACGTTTATCGTCTGCAAGGCGTGAAGATCAACGACAAGCACATCGAGACCATCCTGCGTCAGATGCTGCGTAAGGTCGAGATCGCTGAATCCGGCGACTCGAGTTTCATCAAGGGCGACCAGATGGAACTGACTCACGTGCTGGTGGAAAACGAGCGTCTGGCGACGGAAGACAAGTTCGTCTCCAAGTTCACTCGCGTGCTGCTGGGTATCACCAAGGCGTCGTTGTCCACCGAATCGTTCATCTCGGCGGCTTCCTTCCAGGAAACCACTCGCGTACTGACCGAAGCGGCGGTAACCGGCAAGCGCGATTACCTGCGCGGCCTGAAAGAAAACGTGGTCGTGGGTCGTCTGATCCCGGCCGGTACCGGTTTGGCTTATCACAGCGAGCGCAAGCGTCGCCGTGATGCAGACAAGCCGTTGCGCGTAAGCGCCAGTGAAGTGGAAGCTGCACTGACCGAAGCACTGAACTCGAGCGGTAACTGAGTTCGGCGTTGATTGAGTGCCTGGCCCTGGTCATCCCGTTCGGCGGATCGAGACAAATTGTCGAGATCTGGCGGGCGGGGAGGTCGGGGCCTTGCCTTGACTGGGGACAAGATCCTCTTTAGACTCTTGATCCCCTAAATTTGGCGGGAATTCGTTCCTGCCATTTTGCTTTTCTTGCAAGACAATAGCGTCGCAAGACAACAGTGGAGCTAGTAGATGGCAACTATCAACCAGCTGGTACGTCAGCCGCGTAAGCGTATCGTCGAGAAATCCGACGTGCCTGCGCTGCAGAACTGCCCGCAACGTCGTGGCGTATGCACCCGTGTGTATACCACCACGCCGAAAAAACCTAACTCGGCACTGCGTAAAGTATGCCGTGTGCGTCTGACCAACGGTTTCGAGGTTTCCTCGTACATCGGTGGTGAAGGCCACAACCTGCAAGAGCACAGCGTGGTGCTGATCCGCGGCGGTCGTGTAAAAGACTTGCCAGGTGTTCGTTACCACACCGTTCGCGGTTCTTTGGATACTTCCGGCGTTAAAGGTCGTAACCAGGGTCGTTCGAAGTACGGTACCAAGCGTCCGAAGTAATCGGTCGTTTTGCAGTTTTTCATTTTTATTGAGTCGATAAGAGTAAGGTCGGGCACGCATCTGCTGTCCCGGGCTAACCTGAAGACCGCTTGAGGGCTTATCATGCCAAGACGTCGCGTAGCAGCCAAACGTGAGATTCTGGACGATCCGAAATACGGAAGCCAGATTCTCGCCAAGTTCATGAACCACGTTATGGAAAGCGGCAAGAAAGCCGTTGCCGAGCGTATCGTTTATGGCGCACTGGACAAAGTTAAGGAACGCAAGAACAGCGATCCCCTGGAAATCTTCGAGAAAGCTCTCGACGCCATCGCTCCGCTGGTCGAAGTGAAGTCGCGCCGTGTAGGCGGTGCTACTTACCAGGTTCCGGTCGAAGTTCGTCCTTCCCGTCGTAACGCCCTGGCAATGCGCTGGCTGGTAGACTTCGCCCGCAAGCGCGGCGAGAAGTCCATGGCCCTGCGTTTGGCTGGTGAACTGTTGGACGCTGCTGAAGGTAAAGGTGCTGCAGTTAAGAAGCGTGAAGACGTGCACCGTATGGCTGAAGCCAACAAGGCTTTCTCGCACTACCGCTTCTAATTTTAGCGTCACTCAATTTGCGAGGGCTTTATGGCTCGTACTACACCGATTAATCGCTACCGTAACATCGGTATCGTTGCTCACGTGGATGCTGGTAAAACCACCACCACCGAGCGCGTCCTTTTTTACACCGGCAAAAGTCACAAAATGGGCGAGGTGCATGACGGCGCCGCGACCACAGACTGGATGGTTCAGGAGCAGGAGCGTGGTATTACCATTACTTCTGCTGCTATCACCGCCTTCTGGAAAGGTTCCGAGAAGCAGTACCCGCACGAGCATCGCTTCAACGTAATCGATACCCCGGGCCACGTAGACTTCACCATTGAAGTTGAGCGTTCCCTGCGTGTACTCGACGGCGCGGTCGTTGTGTTCTGTGGTACTTCGGGTGTTGAGCCTCAGTCGGAAACCGTATGGCGTCAGGCCAACAAATACGGCGTTCCACGTCTTGTTTACGTAAACAAGATGGACCGTGCTGGTGCCAACTTCCTGCGCGTGATCGGTCAGATCAAGCAGCGTCTGGGTCACACTCCGGTGCCTATCCAGCTCGCTATCGGTTCGGAAGACAACTTCCAGGGCCAGATCGACCTGATCAACATGCAGGCCGTGTACTGGAATGATGCCGACAAGGGCATGGTTCCTGTTCGCAAGGAAATTCCTGCCGAGCTGTTGGAAGAAGCCGAGCAATGGCGCAGCAACATGGTTGAGGCTGCAGCCGAAGCCAGCGAAGAGCTGATGAACAAGTACCTCGAGGGTGAAGAACTCACCAACGACGAAATCAAGGCCGCTCTGCGTCAGCGCACTATCGCTGGTGAGATCGTTCTGGCTGTTTGCGGTTCTTCCTTCAAGAACAAGGGTGTTCCCCTGGTTCTCGACGCTGTGATCGACTTCCTGCCTGCTCCAACCGACATTCCTGCTATCAAGGGTTCCAACCCTGATAACGAGGAAGAGGAAATGGAGCGTCACGCAAGTGATGACGAGCCGTTCGCGGCCTTGGCGTTCAAGATCGCTACCGACCCATTCGTGGGTACCTTGACCTTTGTTCGAGTTTACTCGGGCGTGTTGGCATCCGGCGACGGCGTGATCAACTCGGTAAAAGGCAAGAAAGAGCGCGTGGGTCGTATGGTGCAGATGCACGCAAACGCCCGTGAAGAAATCAAGGAAGTACGCGCTGGCGACATCGCGGCCTTGATCGGCATGAAGGACGTCACCACTGGTGAAACCTTGTGCAACGCTGACAAGCCAATCATCCTGGTTCGCATGGACTTCCCGGAGCCGGTTATTTCGGTTGCCGTTGAGCCTAAGACCAAGGATGACCAGGAAAAAATGGGTATCGCTCTGGGCAAGCTTGCTCAGGAAGACCCGTCTTTCCGCGTCAAGACTGATGAAGAGACTGGTCAGACGATCATCTCCGGCATGGGCGAGCTGCACCTGGACATCCTGGTTGACCGGATGCGCCGTGAGTTCAACGTCGAAGCCAACATCGGTAAGCCTCAGGTTTCCTATCGTGAGCGCATCACGAAGAGCTGTGAAATCGAAGGCAAGTTCGTTCGCCAGTCCGGCGGTCGTGGCCAGTTCGGTCACTGCTGGATCCGTTTTGCTCCTGCTGACGAAGGTCAGGAAGGTCTGCAATTCCTGAACGAAGTCGTAGGTGGTGTGGTTCCGAAGGAATACATCCCAGCGATCCAGAAGGGTATCGAAGAGCAGATGAAGAACGGCGTTGTTGCCGGCTATCCGCTGATCGGCCTGAAGGCGACCGTGTTCGACGGTTCTTACCACGACGTCGACTCCAACGAGATGGCGTTTAAGGTGGCTGCTTCCATGGCTACCAAGCAACTGGCCCAGAAGGGCGGTGGTGAGTTGCTTGAGCCTATCATGGCGGTAGAAGTCGTTACGCCTGAAGACTACATGGGTGATGTCATGGGCGACCTTAACCGTCGTCGTGGCATGATTCTGGGTATGGAAGATACGGTTTCCGGCAAGGTTATCCGCGCCGAGGTTCCGTTGGGTGAGATGTTCGGTTACGCAACCGACGTTCGCTCCATGTCTCAGGGTCGCGCAAGCTACTCTATGGAATTCAAAAAATACAATACAGCTCCGTCGCATATCGTCGAGACTGTTACCAAAAAGCAAGGCTGATCCAGCCCCTTTAAGCTAGGAGTTAATTGTCGTGGCTAAAGAAAAATTTGAACGGAACAAACCGCACGTCAACGTTGGCACCATCGGCCACGTTGACCACGGTAAAACTACCCTGACCGCTGCTCTGACCCGTGTCTGCTCCGAAGTTTTCGGTTCGGCCAAGGTTGACTTCGACAAGATCGACAGCGCCCCGGAAGAAAAAGCTCGCGGTATCACCATCAACACCGCTCACGTTGAATACGATTCGGCCGTGCGTCACTACGCACACGTTGACTGCCCAGGTCACGCCGACTACGTAAAAAACATGATCACCGGTGCTGCCCAGATGGACGGCGCGATCCTGGTTTGCTCGGCCGCCGATGGTCCGATGCCACAAACCCGTGAGCACATCCTGCTGTCCCGTCAGGTAGGCGTTCCGTACATCGTTGTCTTCCTGAACAAGGCTGACATGGTTGACGATGCTGAGCTGCTGGAACTGGTTGAGATGGAAGTGCGCGACCTGCTGAGCACTTACGACTTCCCAGGTGATGACACTCCAATCATCATCGGTTCGGCTCTGATGGCTCTGAACGGCCAAGACGACAACGAAATGGGCACCACCGCTGTCAAGAAGCTGGTGGAAACTCTGGACAGCTACATCCCAGAGCCGGAGCGTGCTATCGACAAGCCGTTCCTGATGCCAATCGAAGACGTATTCTCGATCTCTGGTCGCGGTACTGTTGTGACTGGTCGTGTTGAGCGTGGCATCGTCCGTATCCAGGAAGAAGTTGAGATCGTCGGTCTGCGCGACACTCAGAAAACTACCTGCACCGGCGTTGAAATGTTCCGCAAGCTGCTCGACGAAGGTCGTGCTGGCGAGAACTGCGGCGTGCTGCTGCGCGGCACCAAGCGTGACGACGTTGAGCGTGGCCAGGTTCTGGTCAAGCCAGGCACCGTCAAGCCGCACACCAAGTTCACCGCAGAAGTCTACGTTCTGAGCAAGGAAGAAGGCGGTCGTCACACTCCGTTCTTCAAAGGCTACCGTCCACAGTTCTACTTCCGTACAACTGACGTGACTGGTAACTGCGAGCTGCCAGAAGGCGTTGAAATGGTAATGCCAGGTGACAACATTCAGATGACTGTTACCCTGATCAAGACCATCGCAATGGAAGACGGCCTGCGTTTCGCTATCCGTGAAGGCGGTCGTACCGTCGGCAGCCGGCGTCGTAGCCAAAGTCATCGAATAAGACTCTTTCAGAGTCGGTTCGATGGACAGGAAAGCCCCCGCTTAGCGGGGGCTTTTTTATTGGGTTGACACCTATCGGGGGCGTCTATAGAATTGCGCCTCCTTTTAACGGGCGTATTGCGCCCGGTGGGAATAGCAGCCGGAGTCTGAAATCCAATGCAAAATCAGCAAATCCGTATCAGGTTGAAGGCTTTTGACCATCGCCTGATCGACCAATCCACCCAGGAAATCGTGGAAACCGCGAAACGTACTGGTGCTCAAGTGCGTGGTCCAATTCCACTGCCTACCCGTAAAGAGCGGTTCACCGTTCTGGTCTCCCCGCACGTCAACAAAGACGCGCGTGACCAGTACGAGATCCGTACTCACAAGCGCGTTCTGGACATCGTCCAGCCAACGGATAAAACCGTTGATGCTCTTATGAAGCTCGATCTTGCGGCCGGTGTGGAAGTGCAGATCAGCCTCGGCTAAGACTCGGTCTTAGTCGTGTAACGCTCTGAAATGGGCGGCCATAGCGGGTGAAAGCCCCGTACACTCATGAGGTTTACAACATGACTATTGGTGTAGTCGGTCGTAAATGCGGTATGACCCGTATTTTCACCGAAGAAGGTGTCTCCATTCCGGTCACGGTCATTGAGATCGAGCCGAATCGCGTCACCCAGTTCAAAACTGAAGAGACCGATGGCTATCGTGCAGTGCAAGTCACTGTCGGCGAGCGTCGCGCTTCGCGTGTAACAGCAGCTCAGGCTGGCCACTTCGCCAAGGCGAACGTTGCCGCTGGTCGTACCGTAATGGAATTCCGCCTTGAAGAAGGCGAGTACCAGGCTGGCGACCTGATCAACGCTGAAATCTTCGCCGCTGGTCAACTGGTTGATGTAACCGGTCAGTCCAAGGGTAAAGGCTTCCAGGGTACGATCAAGCGTTGGAACTTCCGCGGGCAAGATAACACCCACGGTAACTCCGTATCCCACCGCGTTCCAGGCTCTATCGGCCAGTGCCAGACTCCTGGTCGTGTATTCAAGGGCAAGAAAATGTCCGGTCATATGGGCGCTGAGCGCGTGACCGTGCAGTCCCTCGAAGTAGTGCGCGTGGACGCTGAACGCAATCTGTTGTTGGTCAAGGGCGCTGTTCCTGGCGCTACTGGCGGCAACTTGGTTGTACGTCCAGCAGCCAAGGCTCGCGGTTAAGGGGAAGCTGACATGCAATTAAATGTAAATGACGCTCAAGCGATCGAAGTTTCCGAACTGACATTTGGCGGCGAATTCAACGAGACGCTGGTTCACCAAGCAGTCGTGGCCTACATGGCTGGCGGCCGTCAAGGTAGCAAGCAGCAAAAGACCCGTTCCGACGTTTCCGGTGGCGGTAAGCGCCCATGGCGTCAGAAAGGTACTGGCCGTGCTCGTGCCGGTACTATCCGTAGCCCAATCTGGCGTGGCGGCGGTACCACTTTCGCAGCTCGTCCTCAGGATCACTCCCAGAAGCTGAACAAGAAGATGTATCGCGCAGCAATGCGTTCCATTCTTGCTGAGCTGGTGCGTACTGATCGTCTGGTCGTGGTTCAGGACTTCGCTGTCGAAGCACCGAAAACCAAAGATCTGCTGAACAAGCTGAACGGCATGGGCCTGACTGACGTCCTGATCGTGTCTGACGCTGTTGATCAGAACCTGTACCTGGCTGCTCGCAACCTGCCACACGTCGACGTTCGTGACGTGCAAGGTTCCGATCCGGTCAGTCTGATCGCATACGACAAGGTGTTGATCACCGTGTCGGCCGTGAAGAAATTCGAGGAGCTGCTGGGATGAACCAGGAACGCGTATTTAAAGTTCTGCTTGGCCCGCACGTTTCCGAGAAGGCTACGGTTCTGGCAGACAAGAAAGGCCAGTTCGTTTTCAAGGTTGCTACCGACGCAACCAAGCTGGAAATCAAGAAGGCCGTCGAAAGCCTGTTCAGCGTGAAAGTAGAGCGCGTGACTACCCTGAACGTTCTGGGTAAAAGCAAGCGCACTGCTCGCGGTCTGGGCAAGCGTAATGACTGGAAGAAGGCAGTTATCTCCCTTCAGCCAGGCCAAGATCTCGATTTCAGCAGCAGTGCTGAGTAAGGAAGGGGTGCATCATGGCAATCGTTAAATGCAAACCGACTTCCCCTGGCCGCCGTTTTGTGGTCAAGGTGGTCAACCAGGAGCTGCATAAAGGCGCTCCTCACGCACCGCTGCTCGAGAAAAAATCGAAGTCTGGTGGTCGTAACAACAATGGCCGTATTACCACTCGTCACATCGGTGGTGGTCATAAGCAGCATTATCGTCTGGTCGACTTCCGTCGCAACGACAAGGATGGCATCGCTGCCACCGTCGAGCGTATCGAATACGATCCAAACCGTACTGCTCACATCGCTCTGCTGCTGTACGCAGATGGCGAGCGTCGCTACATCATCGCCCCTAAAGGCGTGAGTGCTGGCGACCAGCTGATCGCAGGTGCCTTGGCACCGATCAAGCCGGGCAACGCTCTGCAGCTGCGCAACATTCCAGTTGGTAGCACCGTACACGGCATCGAATTGAAGCCAGGTAAAGGCGCGCAAATCGCTCGTTCCGCTGGTGCTTCGGCTCAGCTGATCGCTCGTGAAGGTGTCTACGTGACCCTGCGTCTGCGTTCTGGTGAGATGCGTAAAGTACTGGCTGAATGCCGTGCGACCCTGGGTGAAGTCTCGAACTCCGAGCACAGCCTGCGTTCGTTGGGTAAAGCTGGTGCCAAGCGCTGGCGTGGCGTTCGCCCAACCGTTCGTGGTGTTGCCATGAACCCGGTTGACCACCCACATGGTGGTGGTGAAGGTCGTACCTCTGGTGGTCGTCATCCGGTATCGCCATGGGGCTTCCCGACTAAGGGCGCGAAGACTCGTGGTAATAAGCGTACCGACAAAATGATCGTCCGTCGTCGCAAGTAAATAGAGGGATACGACAGTGCCACGTTCTCTGAAAAAAGGTCCTTTTATTGATCTTCACCTACTGAAGAAGATCGAAGTGGCGGCGGAAAAGAACGATCGCAAACCAGTTAAGACCTGGTCGCGCCGTTCGATGATCCTGCCACAAATGGTCGGTCTGACCATTGCTGTACACAACGGTCGTCAACACGTCCCAGTTCTCGTTAACGAAGACATGGTCGGCCACAAACTGGGCGAGTTCGCCGGTACCCGCACTTATCGCGGGCACGTGGCAGACAAGAAAGCCAAGCGTTAAGGGGTTAGGAAATGGAAGTAGCCGCTAAGTTGTCGGGCGCTCGAATCTCCGCCCAGAAAGCCCGCTTGGTCGCCGACCAGATCCGCGGGAAGAAGGTGGGCGAAGCGCTCAACCTGTTGGCTTTCAGCAGTAAGAAAGCCGCCGAGATCATGAAAAAAGTGCTGGAGTCGGCCGTAGCCAACGCCGAGCATAACGAAGGCGCAGACGTTGATGACCTGAAGGTCAGCACCGTTTTCGTCAACGAAGGGCGTTCGCTGAAGCGCATCATGCCACGTGCCAAAGGCCGTGCTGATCGCATCGTCAAGCGGTCTTGCCATATCACTGTCAAGGTTGCTGACAAGTAACGGAGTCGAAGAGATGGGTCAGAAAGTACATCCCATTGGCATTCGCCTGGGAATCGTCAAGGAGCACACCTCCGTCTGGTACGCAGACGGTCGGACTTATGCGGACTACTTGTTCGCTGATCTGAAGGTGCGTGAGTATCTCCAAGACAAACTAAAAAGCGCGTCCGTCAGCCGTATCGATATCCATCGTCCGGCTCAGACTGCACGTATCACCATCCACACCGCTCGCCCAGGTATCGTTATCGGGAAGAAAGGTGAAGATGTTGAGAAACTGCGTCAGGACCTGACCAAGCAAATGGGTGTGCCTGTGCACATCAATATCGAAGAGATCCGCAAGCCGGAACTCGACGGTATGCTGGTTGCGCAGAGCGTAGCTCAGCAGCTGGAGCGTCGTGTAATGTTCCGTCGCGCTATGAAGCGCGCTGTACAGAACGCAATGCGCATTGGTGCCAAAGGCATCAAAATCCAAGTGAGCGGTCGTCTCGGCGGTGCTGAAATCGCACGTACTGAATGGTATCGCGAAGGTCGTGTGCCACTGCACACCCTGCGTGCCGACATCGACTATGCCAACTACGAAGCTCACACCACCTACGGTGTGATCGGTGTAAAGGTTTGGATCTTCAAAGGCGAAGTAATTGGTGGTCGCCAAGAAGAACTGAAGCCACAAGCACCAGCGCCTCGTAAAAAAGCTGCTAAGTAAGGGGTACGCCAAATGTTGCAACCAAAGCGTACGAAGTTCCGCAAGCAGATGACCGGTCATAACCGTGGCCTGGCATTGCGCGGTAGCAAAGTCAGCTTCGGCGAGTTCGCGCTGAAGTCTGTTGCTCGTGGTCGTCTCACCGCTCGTCAGATCGAGTCAGCGCGTCGTGCTCTGACCCGTCACGTAAAACGTGGCGGCAAGATCTGGATCCGTGTATTCCCGGACAAGCCTGTCACCAAGAAGCCACTCGAAGTTCGGATGGGTAAAGGTAAGGGTAACGTGGAGTACTGGGTTGCCCAGATTCAGCCAGGCAAAGTCCTGTATGAAATCGAGGGTGTTTCTGAAGAGCTGGCGCGTGAGGCTTTCGCCCTGGCTGCTGCAAAGCTGCCGCTCGCCACCTCCTTTGTTAAACGGACGGTGATGTGATGAAAGCGAATGAACTTCGTGAAAAATCCGCACAGCAGCTGAACGAGCAACTGCTCGGCCTGCTGCGCGACCAGTTCAATCTGCGCATGCAGAAAGCAACTGGCCAGTTGGGGCAGTCTCATCTGCTCTCGCAAGTTAAGCGTGACATCGCTCGCGTGAAAACTGTGCTCAACCAGCAGGCAGGTAAGTGATCATGGCTGAAGCCGAAAAAACTGTCCGTACGCTGACTGGCCGTGTTGTCAGCGACAAGATGGACAAAACCATCACCGTTCTGATCGAGCGTCGCGTTAAGCACCCGATCTACGGTAAATACGTTAAGCGTTCGACTAAGCTGCACGCGCACGACGAAACCAATCAGTGCCACATCGGCGACAAGGTCACTATTCGTGAAACTCGTCCGATGGCCAAGACCAAATCTTGGGCGCTGGTTGATGTTCTCGAACGCGCTGTGGAAGTCTAAGGGCTAGGGGTCGGAGAAATTATATGATTCAGACTCAATCCATGCTCGATGTGGCCGATAACAGCGGCGCTCGCCGCGTTATGTGCATCAAGGTGCTGGGTGGCTCCCATCGTCGTTACGCTGGTATCGGTGACATCATCAAAGTTACCGTCAAGGAAGCAATTCCTCGCGGTAAGGTGAAGAAAGGTCAAGTGATGACTGCTGTTGTAGTCCGCACTCGCCACGGTGTTCGTCGTGCTGACGGCTCCATCATCCGCTTTGATGGCAACGCTGCTGTTCTGTTGAACAACAAGCAAGAGCCAATCGGCACCCGTATCTTTGGGCCAGTGACCCGTGAACTTCGTACTGAGAAGTTCATGAAGATCGTCTCGCTCGCCCCAGAAGTGCTGTAAGGAGATCCGACATGCAAAAGATTCGTCGTGACGACGAGATCATCGTGATCGCCGGCAAAGACAAGGGTAAGCGCGGTAAGGTGCTGAAGGTTCTTGCTGACAACCGTCTGGTTGTTGGTGGTCTGAACCTGGTCAAGCGTCATACCAAGCCTAACCCGATGTCGGGCGTACAGGGCGGTATCGTCGAGAAAGAAGCGCCACTGCACGCTTCCAACGTCGCCATTTTCAACGGCGAAACCAACAAGGCTGACCGCGTTGGTTTCAAAGTAGAAGACGGTAAGAAAATTCGTGTCTTCAAGTCGACCCAAAAAGCGGTTGATGCTTGAACACTGCTAGGTAGAAGACCATGGCACGACTAAAAGAGATTTACCGGAAGGAAATCGCACCGAAACTTAAGGAAGAACTTAAGCTTTCGAACGTGATGGAAGTTCCGCGCGTTACCAAAATCACCCTGAACATGGGTCTGGGCGAAGCGATCGGCGACAAAAAAGTCATCGAGCACGCTGTTGCCGACCTGGAAAAGATCACCGGCCAGAAAGTCGTCGTGACCTACGCTCGGAAATCCATCGCTGGCTTTAAAGTCCGTGAAGGTTGGCCGATCGGCGTCAAGGTGACCCTGCGCCGTGAGCGTATGTACGAGTTCCTGGATCGTCTGCTGTCGATCTCCCTGCCTCGGGTTCGCGACTTCCGCGGCCTGAATGCCAAGTCCTTCGATGGTCGTGGCAACTACAGCATGGGCGTAAAAGAGCAGATCATTTTCCCGGAAATCGATTACGACAAGATCGATGCTCTCCGCGGTCTGGACATTACCCTGACCACCACTGCTCGGACGGATGAAGAAGGTCGCGCATTGCTGCGTGCTTTCAAATTCCCGTTCCGCAACTGATTGGAGTAGGACAATGGCCAAGAAGAGCATGAAGAACCGTGAGCTGAAGCGTCAGCTCACCGTTGCCAAGTACGCCACCAAGCGTGCAGCGCTGAAAGCTATCATCGTTGATCTGAACGCAAGTCCAGAAGCGCGTTGGGAAGCTACCGTAGCACTGCAGAAGCAGCCACGTGACGCGAGCGCTTCGCGCATGCGTAACCGCTGCCGCCTGACTGGTCGTCCGCACGGCGTGTACCGCAAGTTCGGCCTCGGCCGTAACATGCTGCGTCAAGCTGCTATGCGTGGTGACGTTCCAGGTCTGGTTAAAGCCAGCTGGTAAGCACTGTCAAAGTCACGATGTTCGGGGTCGCAAGATCCTGACCATCGGTGGCCTTGAACTTGAATCAAGCCCCTTTTGGGGCTTGATTCATTTCTGGGGTGTGTCTAGAATACCCGGCTCGCCTGAGCCCGTGTTTTTATTGCGCGGATGCGCTCGGCGACACGTACTAGCCGAAAGGCTAATTTTTTGTGTATTAGGAGCGTCTAGCCCATGAGTATGCAGGACCCGTTAGCGGACATGCTAACTCGTATCCGTAATGCCCAGATGGCTGAAAAGTCCGTCGTAAGCATGCCATCTTCTACGTTGAAGGTAGCTGTTGCCAAAGTCCTGAAGGACGAAGGTTACATTGCGGGTTATCAGATCAGCAGCGAAATCAAGCCTCTGCTGTCCATCGAGCTGAAGTACTTCGAAGGCCGTCCGGTCATCGAGGAAGTGAAGCGCGTTAGCCGTCCTGGCCTGCGTCAGTACAAGTCCGTTGAGGATCTGCCGAAAGTTCGTGGCGGCCTGGGCGTGTCTATCGTCTCCACCAACAAAGGTGTGATGACGGATCGTGCTGCGCGCGCTGCCGGTGTCGGCGGCGAAGTTCTTTGCACTGTGTTCTAAGGGGGGATAAGCATGTCACGCGTCGCTAAGAACCCCGTTAAGCTGCCAGCCGGTGTCGAAGTCAAATTCGCAGGCCAACAGCTTTCGGTGAAGGGTGCCAAGGGCACTCTGCAACTGAACATCCATTCGTCCGTTGAGATCGTTGAAGAAGCTGGTGAGCTGCGTTTCGCTGCTCGCAATGGCGATCAACAGACTCGCGCAATGGCTGGTACCACTCGTGCGTTGGTAAACAACATGGTCCAAGGCGTAAGCCAAGGCTTCGAGCGCAAGCTCCAGCTGGTCGGTGTTGGTTACAAAGCGCAAGCAAAAGGCACAGTGCTGAACCTGGCTCTTGGCTTCTCGCACCCAGTGGATTATGAACTGCCGGAAGGCATCACCGCTGAGACTCCTAGCCAGACCGATATCCTGATCAAGGGCATCGACAAGCAGCTGGTAGGTCAAGTGGCCGCCGAGATCCGCGACTTCCGTCCACCAGAGCCGTACAAAGGCAAGGGTGTGCGCTACGCGGACGAAGTCGTCCGTCGTAAAGAAGCCAAGAAGAAGTAGGGCATAGCAAATGACCGACAAAAAAGTTACTCGACTGCGTCGCGCTCGCAAAGCACGCCTGAAAATGCACGAACTCGAAGTCGTGCGTCTCTGCGTGTTCCGCTCGTCGCAGCACATCTACGCCCAGGTCATTTCGGCCGACGGCAACAAAGTCCTGGCAAGTGCCTCGACTTTGGATAAAGAACTGCGTGATGGTGCCACTGGCAACATCGACGCGGCCACTAAGGTTGGCCAGCTGGTCGCTACGCGTGCTAAAGCCGCTGGCGTCTCGCAGGTGGCTTTCGACCGCTCTGGCTTCAAGTACCACGGCCGCGTCAAGGCGCTGGCTGATGCTGCTCGTGAAGCTGGGCTGGAGTTCTAAGTTATGTCAAATAACGACCAAAAGCGCGACGAAGGCTACATCGAGAAGCTGGTTCAAGTTAACCGCGTAGCCAAAACCGTTAAAGGCGGCCGTATCTTCACTTTCACCGCGTTGACCGTGGTGGGTGATGGTAAGGGCCGTGTTGGCTTCGGCCGTGGCAAGTCGCGTGAAGTGCCTGCTGCGATCCAGAAGGCAATGGAAGCTGCTCGCCGCAACATGATCCAGGTTGATCTGAACGGCACCACTCTGCAGTACGCAATGAAGTCCGCCCATGGCGCTTCGAAGGTGTACATGCAGCCTGCTTCTGAAGGTACCGGTATCATCGCTGGCGGCGCTATGCGTGCTGTCCTCGAAGTTGCTGGCGTTCAGAACGTTCTGGCCAAGTGCTACGGCTCGACTAACCCTGTAAACGTGGTTCACGCCACTTTCAAGGGTTTGAAAGCAATGCAGTCTCCTGAATCCATTGCCGCCAAGCGTGGCAAAAGCGTCAAGGAGATCTTCTGATCATGGCTACCGTAAAAGTTACGCTGATCAAAAGCATGACCGGCCGCATCCCTAACCACAAACTGTGCGTTAAGGGTCTGGGTCTGCGTCGCATCGGTCACACTGTAGAAGTCCTGGATACTCCCGAGAATCGCGGGATGATCAACAAGGCTTACTACATGCTGCGTGTCGAGGGTTAATCGATGAAACTCAATGATCTGAGTCCAGCGCCGGGTTCCCGTCGCGAAAAGCATCGTCCGGGCCGTGGTATCGGTAGTGGTTTGGGCAAGACCGGTGGCCGTGGCCACAAAGGTCAGACCTCCCGCTCCGGTGGCACTATTGCTCCAGGCTTTGAAGGCGGTCAACAGCCGCTGCATCGTCGCCTGCCGAAGTTCGGTTTCGTTTCCCTGAAAGCCATGGACCGCGCAGAAGTGCGTCTGTCCGAACTGGCCAAAGTGGACGGCGACATCGTCACCGTGCAGTCCCTGAAGGATGCCAACGTGATCAACCAGAACGTACAGCGTGTGAAAATCATGCTGTCGGGCGAAGTTGCTCGTGCTGTCACCATCGGAAAGGGAATCGGCGCCACCAAAGGTGCGCGTGCGGCTATCGAAGCAGCTGGCGGCAAGTTCGAGGAATAAATGGCTAAGCAAGGTGCTCTCTCTGCGCTCGGCAAAGGCGGTATGTCTGAACTCTGGGCTCGTCTGCGTTTTCTGTTCCTGGCGATTATCGTCTACCGAATAGGCGCACACATCCCGGTTCCAGGTATCAACCCGGACCGACTCGCGGACCTGTTTCGACAGAATGAGGGGACCATTCTTAGCTTGTTCAACATGTTTTCCGGCGGCGCGCTGGAACGGATGAGCATTTTTGCATTGGGGATCATGCCGTACATCTCGGCATCGATCATCATGCAGTTGATGACCGCCGTCAGCCCGCAGCTGGAGCAGTTGAAGAAGGAAGGTGAAGCTGGCCGTCGCAAGATCAGCCAGTACACCCGCTACGGCACTGTCGTCCTCGCTCTCGTTCAAGCCATTGGCATGTCCATTGGCCTGGCTGGGCAGGGCGTATCGTTCACTGGTGACTTTAGCTTCCATTTCGTTGCGGTAACCACGTTTGTGGCGGGCGCAATGTTCATGATGTGGCTGGGTGAGCAGATTACTGAGCGTGGTGTTGGCAACGGTATCTCGATGTTGATTTTCGCAGGTATCGTCGCCGGTCTTCCGAGAGCAATCGGGCAGTCTTTCGAGTCTGCGCGTCAGGGCGATATCAACATTTTTGCCTTGGTTGCCATCGGTTTGCTGGCAGTAGCGATTATCGGTTTCGTGGTGTTCATTGAGCGTGGCCAGCGTCGTATTGCTGTTCACTACGCCAAGCGTCAGCAGGGCCGCAAGGTGTTTGCTGCGCAGACCAGCCACTTGCCGTTGAAGGTGAACATGGCCGGCGTTATCCCGGCCATTTTCGCGAGCAGCATCCTGCTGTTCCCGGCTTCGTTGGGTGCCTGGTTCGGCCAGTCTGAAGGTATGGGCTGGTTGCAGGACATCTCGCAGTCGATCGCTCCTGGTCAGCCGTTGAATATTCTGCTGTTTAGTGCAGGGATTATTTTCTTCTGCTTCTTCTATACGGCGTTGATGTTCAATCCGAAAGACGTAGCGGAAAACCTGAAGAAGTCCGGTGCCTTTATTCCGGGCATCCGTCCTGGTGAGCAGTCTGCGCGCTACATTGATGGCGTTCTGACTCGCTTGACCATGTTCGGTGCTCTTTACATGACGGCCGTCTGCCTGCTTCCCCAGTTCCTGGTGGTTGCGGCAAACGTACCGTTCTACCTTGGCGGGACCTCGTTGCTGATCGTGGTCGTGGTTGTGATGGACTTCATGTCCCAAGTACAATCGCACCTCGTTTCGCACCAGTACGAATCCCTGATGAAGAAAGCCAACCTGAAGGGCTACGGCAGCGGCATGTTGCGCTGAGTAGCGTCCATAAGGTTCGAGGAGTTGGTGATGAAAGTTCGTGCATCGGTGAAAAAGCTGTGCCGTAACTGCAAGATTATTCGCCGCGAAGGTGTTGTTCGGGTAATTTGCAGCGCGGAACCGCGTCACAAACAGCGCCAAGGCTGAGTGTGATTGTGCTTTAAGCCCGGCAGCTAGTGCGCTGCCGGGTTGATTATTTGTTATTACAGCGATATTATCTCGCGCCCTATTTCTTGGCTTCCGGGGCGTAGGTAGCTGTCAATTGGAGTCCCACTGAATGGCCCGTATTGCAGGCGTCAACATTCCAGATAACAAGCATACTGTTATCTCGCTGACCTACATCTATGGTGTTGGTCGCACTACTGCACAGAAAATTTGTGCAGTGACTGGGGTTAACCCAGCGGCAAAGATCAAGGATCTGAGCGACGAGCAAATTGAACAGCTGCGTGGCGAAGTGGCGAAGTTCACCACTGAAGGTGACCTGCGTCGCGAAATCAACATGAAAATCAAGCGCTTGATGGACCTCGGTTGCTATCGCGGTCTGCGTCATCGTCGTGGTCTGCCAGTACGCGGTCAGCGTACCAAGACCAACGCGCGTACCCGTAAAGGTCCGCGTAAGCCGATCCGCAAGTAATCGCCCCAGCGAATCGACAGGAATTTAATCATGGCAAAACCTGCTGCTCGTCCTCGTAAAAAAGTTAAAAAGACAGTGGTTGATGGCATCGCCCACATCCATGCTTCTTTTAACAACACCATCGTGACCATTACCGACCGTCAAGGTAACGCTCTTTCCTGGGCTACCTCCGGTGGTTCGGGTTTCCGCGGTTCCCGCAAGTCCACCCCGTTCGCTGCTCAAGTAGCTGCTGAGCGTGCTGGTCAAGCTGCGCTGGAATACGGCCTGAAAAACCTCGACGTCAACGTCAAAGGTCCAGGTCCAGGTCGTGAATCCGCAGTCCGCGCTTTGAACGGCTGTGGCTACAAGATCGCCAGCATCACCGACGTGACGCCAATCCCGCACAACGGGTGCCGTCCGCCGAAGAAGCGCCGCGTGTAATCCAGGAGATTGTAAAGAATGGCTCGTTACATTGGTCCAAAATGCAAACTCGCTCGTCGCGAAGGCACCGATCTCTTCCTGAAGAGCGGCGTGCGCGCGATCGAATCGAAGTGCAACATTGAAGCAGCACCTGGTATCCACGGCCAACGCCGCGGTCGCCAGTCCGACTACGGCACCCAACTGCGTGAAAAGCAGAAGGTCCGCCGTATCTATGGCGTTCTCGAGCGTCAATTCAGCGGCTACTACAAAGAAGCTGCTGGCAAGAAAGGCGCAACCGGCGAAAACCTGTTGCAACTGCTCGAATGCCGCCTGGACAACGTTGTATACCGTATGGGTTTCGGTTCTACTCGTGCCGAATCCCGTCAGCTGGTATCGCACAAGTCGATCAGCGTTAACGGCCAGACCGTAAACGTTCCGTCCTACCAGGTTCGTGCTGGTGACGTGGTTGCTGTTCGCGAGAAAGCAAAGAACCAACTTCGCATTGTCCAAGCTCTCGATCTGTGTGCCCAACGTGGCCGCGTAGAATGGGTAGAAGTAGACACTGAGAAGAAGTCGGGCGTTTTCAAGAACGTTCCTGCTCGCAGTGATCTGTCCGCCGACATCAACGAAAGCCTGATTGTCGAGCTCTACTCCAAGTAAGGGCTAGAAAATAGGTGCATCCATGCAGATTTCGGTAAATGAGTTCCTGACACCCCGCCATATTGATGTGCAGGTTGTCAGTCCAACCCGCGCCAAGATCACACTCGAGCCTCTCGAGCGTGGTTTCGGCCACACCCTGGGCAACGCGCTGCGCCGCATCCTGTTGTCCTCAATGCCCGGCTGTGCAGTAGTCGAGGCCGAGATTGACGGTGTGCTCCACGAGTACAGCGCCATCGAAGGTGTACAGGAAGACGTAATTGAAATCCTGTTGAACCTTAAAGGTCTGGCTATCAAGCTGCACGGTCGTGACGAAGTTACGCTGACCTTGTCGAAGAAGGGTTCGGGGGTGGTTACCGCTGCCGATATTCAGCTGGATCATGATGTCGAGATCGTTAACCCCGATCACGTAATCGCTAACCTGGCGTCTAACGGCGCCCTGAACATGAAGCTCACCGTAGCTCGTGGTCGTGGTTATGAACCGGCAGACTCGCGTCAGAGCGATGAAGACGAAAGCCGCAGCATCGGTCGCTTGCAGCTTGACTCTTCGTTCAGCCCGGTTCGCCGTATCGCATACGTGGTGGAAAACGCCCGTGTCGAACAGCGTACCAACCTGGACAAGCTGGTTATTGATCTGGAAACCAACGGTACCCTGGATCCTGAAGAGGCTATCCGTCGTGCAGCAACCATCCTGCAACAGCAGTTGGCTGCGTTCGTCGACCTCAAAGGTGACAGTGAGCCAGTGGTTGTCGAGCAGGAAGACGAGATCGATCCGATCCTGCTTCGCCCGGTTGACGATCTGGAACTGACTGTACGTTCGGCTAACTGCCTTAAGGCGGAAAACATCTACTACATCGGCGACCTGATTCAGCGTACCGAAGTAGAGCTGTTGAAGACTCCGAACCTTGGCAAGAAATCCTTGACTGAAATCAAGGACGTTCTGGCCTCCCGCGGTCTGTCCCTCGGCATGCGCCTCGACAACTGGCCGCCTGCAAGTCTTAAGAAGGACGACAAGGCGACTGCCTGATCGTCGTAATCACCGAACGTTGTGTTTGGTAAGGAATGAACCATGCGTCATCGTAAAAGTGGTCGTCACCTGAGCCGCACCAGCTCGCACCGCAAGGCCATGTTTCAAAACATGGCGGTGTCGCTGTTCGAGCACGAGCTGATCAAAACTACACTGCCGAAAGCCAAAGAACTGCGCCGCGTTGCCGAGCCGCTGATCACTCTGGCCAAGACAGACAGCCTGGCTAACCGCCGCCTGGCTTTCGACCGTACTCGTTCGAAAGCTATCGTTGGTAAGCTCTTCAACGACCTGGGCAAGCGTTACGCTACCCGTGAGGGTGGCTACCTGCGCATCCTCAAGTGCGGTTTCCGCGCTGGCGACAACGCGCCTATGGCGTACGTCGAGTTGGTTGATCGTGCTACTGCCGCACGAAGCTGTAAGCGCCGAGTAAGACGACAGTCTGCAACAAAGAACCGGGCCTAGTGCCCGGTTTTTTGTGTGCGTAAGAAAAACAGCTTATTCGTACAAGCTTCCATAGGGCCAAGGCGCCACTATTGCTGTTGGGGTTGTTGGTAGAGATTCTCTATTGATACGCACAATTTAATAAATTTGTGGCCGTTACATTGTTGATCAATACTCCTCTCCAGCCGATTAGCCGGCAGTCCGAAGACCGACCTAGGAAGAATTGAGCATGAGCCAGATAAAAACGCTTACGACCGCCAGCGGCGCTCCTGTCGCCGATAACCAGAACTCTCGCTCCGCCGGCCCACGTGGCCCGCTGCTGCTCGATGATTTCCACCTGATCGAGAAGCTTGCTCATTTCAACCGCGAAAACATTCCCGAACGCCGCGTGCACGCGAAAGGGTCAGGTGCATACGGCACCTTCACCGTAACCCGTGATATCACCCAATACACCAGCGCGAAGCTGTTCGATTCGGTGGGCAAGCAGACGCCAACTTTCCTTCGCTTCTCCACCGTTGGCGGTGAGCGCGGCTCCGCTGACACCGAGCGCGATCCACGCGGTTTCGCCTTGAAGTTCTACACAGAAGAAGGCAACTGGGACATCGTTGGCAACAACACGCCTGTATTCTTCATCCGCGATCCGCTGAAATTTCCGGACTTCATCCACACGCAAAAACGCTTGCCGCAAAGCAATCTCAAAAGCGCGCAGATGATGTGGGATTTTTGGTCGCACTCTCCAGAGGCGCTGCACCAGATCACCATCCTGTTCTCTGACCGCGGCATTCCTGACGGCTACCGTCACATGCACGGCTTCGGCAGTCATACCTATAGCCTGATCAATGCCCAAGGTGAGCGTCACTGGGTGAAATGGCACTACAAGACCAAGCAGGGGATCAAGAACCTGGCACCGGCCGAGGCCGCTCGCCTGGCGGGTACCGACCCGGATTATGCCCAGCGCGACTTGTTCAACGCGATCGAGCGCGGTGATTTCCCGAAATGGAGCGTTTGCATCCAGATCATGACCGAGGCTCAGGCTGCGGGTCATTACGAGAACCCGTTCGATGTGACCAAGACCTGGTCACAGAAGGAATTCCCGCTGATCGAAGTCGGTGAGCTCGAACTCAATCGCAATCCGCTGAACTACTTTGCCGAGGTCGAGCAAGCGGCATTCGGGCCGAGCAACATGGTGCCGGGTGTGGGTCTTTCGCCTGATCGCATGCTGCAGGGCCGCGTATTTGCCTACGCCGATGCACACCGCTACCGCGTGGGTACCAATCACCAGCAATTGCCGGTGAATGCGCCGCGCAGCCCGGTCAATACCTACCAGCGTGACGGCGCGATGGCGTTCGGCAGCAATGGTGGCGCGGCTCCCAACTACGAGCCTAACAGCTATGTCGAAGCGCCGAAGCAGGCACCGCATTATGCGGAGCCGGCATTGGCCCTCAGCGGTGCGGCGGATCGTTATGATCACCGCGAAGACACTGACTACTACAGCCACGCTGGCGCGCTGTTCCGCTTGATGAGCGACGAGCAGAAAGCGCTGCTGATCAGCAACGTTGCTGGCGCGATGGGTGGCGTTTCGGCGGATGTGGTTGATCGCCAACTGCAGCATTTCTTCAAGGCAGACGCTGCTTACGGAGAAGGTATCGCAAAGGCGCTGGGCGTACAGCTTAACTAAGTCTAAACGAGAAGCAGAACCGCCCTCATTAGGGCGGTTTTTGCGTTATTTAACCTGCTTTTCTTGGATTTTCTTCACTTTTGTTGCGCTAGACGAGTGACCTTGCAGTCTGCTTGGTTCAAACTAGAGCCTTTCAAAGCTTGTGGAGATGTAGGGCGATGCAAGGTCACCCAGACGTAATCGATTACCTCAACACGTTGCTGACCGGCGAGCTGGCAGCCCGTGATCAATATTTCATCCATTCGCGGATGTACGAGGATTGGGGTTTTACCGAGCTCTACGAACGTATCAACCATGAGATGGAAGAAGAGGCACAGCACGCTGATGCGTTGATGCGCCGGATCCTTATGCTCGAAGGCACGCCGCGGATGCGCCCGGACGACCTGGACGTCGGGACCACCGTGCCCGACATGCTCGCCGCCGACCTTCGCCTGGAATACAAGGTTCGCGCCGCGCTGTGCAAAGGCATTGAGTTATGCGAGCAGCACAACGACTACGTGACCCGCGAGATCCTGCGTATCCAGCTCAACGATACCGAAGAAGATCATACCTACTGGCTGGAGAAGCAGTTGGGCCTGATCAAGCTGATCGGATTGGAAAACTACCTGCAGTCGCAGTTCTGATGTGGTCATTGTAGAAGCAAGCTCGCTCCTACAGGAAACGAACAAAAAGCCCCTGCCATCGATGAGATGACAGGGGCTTTTTTGTGCCAGGGAGAATCAGTCCCGATCACGCTCCAGCAGTGGCTTGAGGTAATACCCGGTGTGGGACTGCTTCATCTCCGCCACCTGCTCCGGCGTCCCTACGGCAATGATCTGGCCGCCCTTGGAACCGCCTTCCGGGCCCAGGTCCACCAGCCAGTCAGCGGTCTTGATCACGTCCAGGTTGTGTTCAATGACCACCACGGTGTTGCCGTGATCGCGAAGACGATGCAGTACATCGAGCAACTGCTGGATATCGGCGAAGTGCAAACCGGTGGTCGGCTCATCGAGGATATACAGCGTCTTGCCGGTATCGCGCTTGGACAGCTCGCGCGACAGCTTGACCCGCTGCGCCTCGCCGCCGGACAAGGTCGTTGCCGACTGCCCGAGCTTGATGTACGACAGCCCTACATCCATCAACGTCTGGAGTTTGCGCGCCAAAGCCGGTACCGCGTCGAAGAACACCCGGGCCTCTTCTATGGTCATCTCCAGGGTCTCGTGGATGTTCTTGCCCTTGTACTTGATCTCCAGGGTCTCGCGGTTGTAACGCTTGCTCTTGCACACATCGCATGGCACGTAGATGTCAGGCAGGAAGTGCATTTCCACCTTGATCAGGCCATCGCCCTGGCAGGCCTCGCAGCGCCCACCCTTGACGTTGAACGAGAAACGCCCCGGGCCGTAACCCCGTGAGCGGGACTCCGGTACGCCGGCGAACAGTTCGCGGATCGGGGTGAACAGCCCGGTGTAGGTCGCCGGGTTGGAGCGCGGCGTACGACCGATCGGGCTTTGGTCGATGTCGACGACCTTGTCCAGGTGCTCCAGGCCCTTGATGCTGTCGTGAGCGGCGGCTTCCAGGGTCGTGGCGCCGTTCAGGGCGGTGGCACTGAGCGGGAACAGCGTGTTGTTGATCAGCGTCGACTTGCCGGAACCTGACACGCCGGTGACACACGTGAGCAGGCCAATCGGGATCTCCAGGTCGACGTTGCGCAGGTTGTTGCCGCGGGCACCCTTGAGGGTCAGCGACAGTTTCTTGTTGCGTGGCGTGCGCTTGGCCGGAACCTTGATCTTCACCCGGCCCGACAGGTATTTGCCGGTCAGCGAGTCGGGGTGCGCCATGACTTCGGCGGCAGTGCCTTGGGCGACAATGTGCCCACCGTGGACGCCCGCGCCCGGGCCGATGTCCACCACGTAGTCCGCCAGGCGAATCGCGTCTTCGTCATGCTCTACGACGATGACCGTGTTGCCGATATCCCGCAGGTGCTTCAGGGTTCCGAGCAGGCGGTCGTTATCCCGCTGGTGGAGGCCAATGGACGGTTCGTCGAGGATGTACATGACACCCACCAGGCCGGCGCCGATCTGGCTGGCAAGGCGGATACGCTGGGCTTCGCCGCCGGACAAGGTGTCTGCGCTGCGATCGAGGGTCAGGTAATCCAGCCCGACATTCACCAGGAATTGCAGGCGCTCGCGGATTTCCTTGAGGATCTTGTCGGCGATTTCGCCACGACGACCGGTGAGTTTCAAGCCGCCGAAATAATCGGTGGCATCGCCAATCGGCAGGTTGGTCACCGCTCGGCAGCGTCTTCTCGCCGACCCACACATGTCGCGCTTCTCGACGCAAGCGGGTGCCGCGGCAATCGGGGCAGGGCTGGGTGCTGAGGAACTTGGCCAGTTCTTCGCGCACGCTGGCCGATTCGGTTTCGCGATAGCGCCGCTCCAGGTTCGGCACGATGCCTTCGAACGGATGCGAGCGCTTGACGATATCGCCACGGTCGTTCAGGTATTTGAAGTCGACATTCTGCGAGCCGCTGCCGTGCAGGATGAATTTCTGCTGGTCGGCGGGCAGCTCGCTGAACGGCTTGTCCAGGCTGAACTTGTAGTGGGCTGCCAGCGACCCAAGCATCTGGAAGTAGTAGACGTTGCGCCTGTCCCAGCCACGAATCGCGCCTTCGGCCAGGGTCAGTTCGCCATTGACCAGGCGCTTGGTGTCGAAGAACTGCTTGACCCCCAGGCCGTCGCAGGTCGGGCAGGCGCCAGCCGGGTTGTTGAAGGAGAACAGCTTGGGCTCCAGTTCGCTGATCGCATGGCCGCAGATCGGGCAGGCGAAGCGCGCGGAAAAGATCATCTCCTCGCCAGGCTCGTCGTCCATCGGCGCCACCAGGGCGATGCCGTCGGCCAGCTTCAACGCGGTCTCGAAGGACTCGGCCAGGCGTTGCTGGAGATCGGCGCGGACCTTGAAGCGGTCCACCACCACATCGATGGAATGCTTCTTCTGTTTATCCAGCTTCGGCAGCTCGTCGAGCTCGCACAATTTGCCGTTGACCCGCGCACGAACGAACCCCTGGGCGCGCAGCTCTTCGAAGACCATCAGGTGCTCGCCCTTGCGCTCGCGGATGACCGGCGCCAGGAGCATCAGCTTGCTGCCTTCGGGCTGGGCCAGCACGAGGTCGACCATCTGGCTGACGGTCTGGGCTTCCAGTGGAATGTCATGATCGGGGCAGCGGGGAACACCGACGCGCGCATAGAGCAGGCGAAGGTAGTCGTAGATCTCGGTGATCGTGCCGACTGTCGACCGTGGGTTGTGGGAGGTCGACTTCTGTTCAATGGAGATCGCCGGCGACAGGCCTTCGATGGTGTCGACGTCGGGTTTTTCCATCATCGACAGGAACTGCCGGGCGTAGGCCGACAGCGATTCGACATAGCGTCGCTGGCCTTCGGCGTACAAGGTGTCGAAAGCCAGCGATGATTTGCCGGATCCGGACAGGCCGGTGATGACGATCAGCTTGTCCCGTGGCAGGGTCAGGTCGATGTTCTTCAGGTTGTGGGTACGGGCCCCACGAATCAGGATCTTGTCCAAAGTGGCCTCGCTCGGCGGGCATCGAAAACGTAGGAGTATACGGGTAAATACTGGATGGATACACACTATCAAGCGTCATACATGAAGACTGCGCGGCAAACGGTCGCCATATACCCCCTCAATCGATGGGACTGGTAGAATCCCCGCCGGTTCACACGAGGTTTTTCCATGCACGATCCCCACAGCGAACGCATGAGTAGCGGCGAGACCCGCGCGGCAAGCGGTCTGGCCCTGGTGTTCGCCTTTCGCATGCTGGGCATGTTCATGGTGTTGCCGGTACTGGCGACCTATGGCATGGACCTGGCGGGCGCGACCCCGGCCCTCATTGGGCTGGCGATCGGCGCCTACGGCCTGACCCAGGCGATTTTCCAGATCCCTTTCGGGATCATTTCCGACCGTATCGGTCGACGTCCCGTCATTTACCTGGGGCTTATCGTGTTCGCCCTCGGCAGCGTGTTGGCGGCGAACGCGGACTCGATCTGGGGCGTGATCGCCGGACGGATCCTGCAAGGCGCGGGTGCTATTTCCGCCGCTGTCATGGCATTGCTGTCAGACCTGACCCGCGAACAGCATCGGACAAAAGCCATGGCGATGATCGGCATGACGATTGGTCTGTCGTTCGCCGTCGCCATGGTCGTAGGACCGTTGTTGACGCGAGCCTTTGGCTTGTCGGGTCTGTTCCTGGCCACTGGCGCGATGGCGTTGGTGGGTATCCTCATCGTAGCGGTCATCGTGCCGCGTTCCACCGGGCCGTTGCAGCATCGCGAATCCGGAGTCGCCCGCCAGGCGCTGGTGCCGACACTCAAGCATCCCGACCTGCTGCGCCTGGACCTGGGCATCTTCGTACTCCACGCCATGCTGATGTCCAGCTTCGTGGCCCTGCCGCTGGCGCTGGTGGAAAAGGCCGGCCTGCCCAAGGAGCAGCACTGGTGGGTCTACCTGACGGCATTGCTGATTTCGTTTTTCGCCATGATCCCGTTCATCATCTATGGCGAGAAGCGACGCAAAATGAAACGAGTTTTACTCGGCGCCGTCGTGACGCTCATGCTCACTGAGCTATTCTTCTGGCAGTTCGGCGACAGCCTGCGGGCCTTGGTGATCGGCACGGTAGTGTTCTTCACTGCGTTCAACCTGCTCGAGGCGTCACTGCCGTCGTTGATCAGCAAGGTTTCTCCGGCGGGCGGCAAGGGCACGGCGATGGGGGTTTATTCCACCAGCCAGTTCCTGGGTTCGGCACTGGGCGGCATCCTCGGCGGCTGGTTGTTCCAGCATGGCGGTTTGTCGGTTGTGTTCCTGGGATGTGCCGCGCTGGCTGCACTTTGGTTGGCCTTTGCTGTTACCATGCGCGAACCTCCGTATGTGACGAGCCTGCGCTTGCCGTTGTCGCCCGAAGCCATCCGCGAAGCAGGCCTGGCCGAGCGCCTCAGGGCCGTCGTGGGAGTAACCGATGCAGTGGTGGTCGCCGACGAGGCGGCCGTGTATATCAAACTGGACACCGAATTATTGGATCGTGCGACGCTCGAGCGCCTGGTGAACAACCCGGCCCCGGCAGCGTGCGAAGCCTAGGAGAACGTTATGGCCCGTGGGGTTAACAAAGTCATATTGGTCGGTACTTGCGGCCAGGATCCAGAAGTTCGCTACCTGCCTAACGGCAACGCCGTGACCAACCTGAGCCTGGCGACCAGCGAACAATGGACCGACAAGCAAACCGGCCAGAAGGTCGAGAAGACCGAGTGGCACCGCGTGTCGATGTTCGGCAAAGTGGCTGAGATTGCCGGCGAATACCTGCGCAAGGGTTCACAGGTCTACATCGAAGGCAAGCTGCAGACCCGCGAGTGGGAAAAGGACGGTATCAAGCGCTACACCACCGAAATCGTGGTCGACATGCAAGGCACCATGCAATTGCTCGGTGGCCGTCCGCAAGGCGACCAGCAGCAGGGCGGCAACAACTACCAGCAGTCGGCTCCGCGCCAGCAAGCGCCTCGCCCGCAGTCGGCGCCACAGCCACAACGCGAGCGCCCGGCCCCACAACAGGCCGCGCCGCAACCGGCTCCGGATTTCGACAGCTTTGACGACGATATTCCGTTCTAGGACTCAGTGGTATCAGTCGATGAGGCTCCTCGCTCACTGACACTTCAAGTTCGATAAAAAAACCTCTTCGCTGCAAAGCCAGGAGGGTTTTTTTCGCTCTGTGCAAAACCGCGAATCGATCAGTCATAAATAATCTTCTGATAGACCGGCGTCTGCTTGGCGCTGTGCTTGATGCGTCGCACTGAGCTGCCGGTGATGAGTTGGCCACCGAGAAGAAGATTGCCACAAGGCGATCGCGGTTCGAACAGCTGCTGCCTCAAGACCCTGATCGCTTCTGCGCCCAATTCATCGCGGGGCACGTGAAGGGTGGTGAGCGGTATGTCGTTGATGTCGGCCAGGTTGAACCCGTCCATGCTCATCACTGAAACATTCTGGGGAACCCTCAAGCCAGCATTCTGCAGCGCTTTAACGGCCCCGGCCGCCATGAAATCACCCCCGGCCAGAATGGCAGTCGGTCGGTCGTCAGGTGCGCAGTTTTCCAAGAAGGTCGCTATCCGCGCCTCAGATTCAGCACTGCCGAAACCCTCGGCAACCATCAGGTGTTTTGCTTCGACAAATTCGAGATTTTGCTCCTTCCATGCATCACGAATTCCACGTATTCGCAGATCCATCGTGTACCGCCTGAGGCACTGGAGCGTCAGGACATTTCGGTGCCCCATTTGAAACAGATAATTGATCGAATAGTGGCCGATTAGAAAGTGGTCGGGCGATATCGAGGGCAGGCGCATGCTGCGATCGATGCAGTTGATCAGCACCGTCGGCTTGCTGAGGTCGGCCGCCAGTTGGTGTATGTGCGGATCATCGATACCAATCAGGATCGCCGCACCGGTGTCCTTCTGGTTCATCTTTTCCAGAAACAACAAGGCGTCGCTGTCGACCTCTTCAAGCTCGCAGTAGCGGACGCGAACGTCATGTTGCGCGACCGCCTGCGTGATGCCCTGGATGACTTTGTAATAGAAGATATCAGCGCGTACGTTGAAGGCCCGCGAGGGCGCGAAAATGGTCAGCCCGTTGAGCAGGAAGCGACCATTGGCGAGGTCTTCCAGCACGCCCTGCTGACGAGCCGCCGCCAATACTTTTTCTCTCGTGGCCGGACGGGTATTCGATTTGCCAGCAAGCACTCGCGACACCGTCGCGATGGACAGGCCCGTCTGTGCCGCGATTTCAGCAATGCGTAATTTCCCCATCGCGGCTTATCCATTGAGACAATTTATGTAAAGGCTTTCATAGCAGAAAAGGGCCACCAATCCTAGCGTCCTTGGGTTTCTGCCGAGCTGCGCTGGAGAGGAATGTAAATCCATACATGCTTGCTTCTGTACGAGCCATGAGCAGTGCCATAGCGTTCAAGCCTCAAATAAAAACAACACGCCGGAAAATCCGGCGACAGGCGAAGAATTGATGACTATCGATATCGAACGCAATGCTCGACTTTCGGCCAAGCTAAAATTCATCCCGCATTTGCGTTGGTGGATGCTGTCCCTGTTTTTGCTCGGCGTCACCGTCAACTATATAACCCGCAATTCCCTGGGCATCCTGGCGCCGGAACTAAAGACCACGTTCAGCATGTCGACTGAACAGTACTCGTGGGTGGTCGCCTCGTTTCAACTGGCCTATACCGTTTTCCAGCCCATCTGCGGCTGGCTGATCGATGCGATCGGGCTCAAGCTCGGCTTCGTGATATGCGCCGTCGTATGGTCGGTGATGTGCCTGCTTCATGCCGGGGCTGCGAGTTGGGTACATCTGGCGATCCTGCGTTTTTTCATGGGCGCTTCGGAGGCCGCGGCCACACCGGCCAATGCCAAGGCGATAGGGGACTGGTTTCCGAAAAAGGAACGACCTGTCGCAGCAGGCTGGGCGGGGGTTGGCTTTTCCCTGGGGGCGATGCTCGCGCCCCCCATCATCTACCTGGCCCATGTATCCCTGGGCTGGCAGGGCGCATTTCTGATTTCCGGGGGGATCGGCCTGATTTGGGCCGCCGTCTGGGCGTGGCTCTACCACGCCCCTGATATCCACCCGCGCTTATCGCCCGATGAGTTGCAGCATATCCAACAAGATGGCGAAAAAATTGGCCAGCAAATGCCATTTTTCAAGGCGTTGAAGAAGATCGGCCGGGACAAGCGATTCTACGGTATCGCGCTTCCTGCCTTCATGGCAGAGCCGGCATGGGCCGTCATGAGTTTCTGGGTGCCGCTGTATCTGGCCAACGAAAGAGGAATGGACCTCAAGCAAATCGTACTGTTTGCCTGGGTTCCGTTTCTGGCGGCGGATCTGGGCAGTATCGCCAGCGGTTATCTGTCACGCGCTTACCATCGTTTTTTCAAATGCACCCGGGTGAACTCGATCGTCGCCAGTTCAATCACCGGCGCGTTCCTGATGTTTTCGCTCGCCGTGATGACCCAGGTGAAAGACCCCTATGTTGCGATAGCGCTTATTTCGCTTGGCGGTTTTGGCCACCAGATTATTTCCTGCATGTTGAGCGCACTGGTCGTCGAAACGTTTGATCGGGATGAGCTGGCAACGGTGAACGGAATGCGAGGTTCATGCGCCTGGATTGCCAGCTTTCTTTTCTCGCTGATCATCGGTGTCAGCGTGGACAAGATAGGGTTCAACCCATTGTTCATTGCGATGGGGCTCTTTGATTTTATAGGTGCGTTTTTCATGATTTTGTTTATCGCGGACAGAACGTCCAAATCAAAAGCGGTGCGTGCACAATGAAGTCACTTAAAGTCTGGACGCTACAGGCCCAGGAAAAAGGCTACGTCGAGCTCCTGGTCGAGGGCCGGCATCTCTTCAGAATCCATATCCTCGAAGACGGTTTGGCGCGTGTCCTGCTCATGCGGGCTGGCACGTTGGCACTGGATCGGACCTGGAGCATCGCGCCCCGGGAGGACGTTGCCTGGGAGGGCCGGGCCCGCGAGTCGTTGGCGGATTTCTCTTTGCCCACGTACCGGGTCGAAGAAGGTCAGGATCGGTTGGTACTCACGACCAAAAAACTACGCATCACGGTGCATCAACCGCTGTGGCTACAGTGGGAATACCATGATGGCCAGGACTGGAGGCCGTTGGTCTCGGATCGGCCCACCGGTGCTTATTTGCTTGATGCTCATGGTGAAGGCCTGGAGCATTACCAGCTTCGCGCGCCGGAACATCGCTATTACGGGCTCGGCGAAAAAACCGGCGATTTGAATCGCGCCGACAAACGTTTTGAAATGCGTAACCTGGATGCAATGGGTTATGACGCTGCGAGCACCGACCCGCTGTACAAGCATATTCCCTTTGTCATCACGCACCAGGAGCACGCCAGCTTCGGGATGTTTTATGACAACCTGAACACCAGCCTGTTTGATCTGGGGAACGAGCTGGATAACTATCACCGACCCTATCGTCGGTACAAGGCGGATGCCGGTGACCTCGACTACTGGGTACTTGCAGGCCCCCGCGTACTGGATGTGACGAAGGCTTTCGTTCGCCTGACCGGACGCACCTTGTTCCTGCCTAAATGGAGCCTGGGCTACAGCGGCTCAACCATGCGTTATACCGATGCCGATAATGCCCAGGAACAGTTGCTGGAGTTTCTTGATCTGTGCCGTCAGCACGATATTCCCTGTGACTCTTTTCAGCTGTCATCCGGGTACACCTCCATTGGCGAAAAACGCTATGTGTTCAACTGGAACCGTGAAAAGGTCCCGGACCCCAAGGCGCTTGCCCAGGCCTACCGTGATGCCGGCGTCAGGCTGATCGCCAACATAAAGCCATGCCTGCTGCAGGACCACCCGCGCTACGCCGAGGTCGCCCACCAAAAGATGTTCATCGGTGACTCTGAACACGACATGCCAGAGCGGTCGGTCTTCTGGGACGACGACGGCTCTCATCTGGACTTCACCAACCCGGACGCTGTCGGTTGGTGGCAGTCAAATGTCACATCACAGCTGCTGGAACTGGGCATTGAATGCACGTGGAACGATAACAATGAATTCGAAGTGTGGGACGGTGAGGCGCGCTGTCATGGCTTCGGGCGCGAGATAGCGATCAAACATATCCGGCCCGTCATGGCATTGCTGATGATGAGAGCGTCTTTAGAGGCACAACAGCAGTTTTCACCATCAGAACGGCCCTACCTTATTTCACGTTCAGGGTGTGCCGGCATGCAGCGCTATGTCCAGACCTGGAGCGGTGACAACCGGACCCACTGGAAAACACTTCGCTACAACACTCGCATGGGCCTGGGCATGAGCCTGTCGGGGTTGTACAACGTGGGCCACGATGTAGGTGGGTTCTCCGGCAACAAGCCGGATCCCGAGCTGTTTGTCCGTTGGGTCCAGAACGGTGTGATGCATCCACGCTTCACCATTCACTCCTGGAACGACGATGGCACGGTCAATGAGCCATGGATGCATCCTTCGGTCACCGATGCGGTCCGCGACGCGATCAGGCTCAGATACCGGTTGATGCCTTATTTCTACACCTTGCTGTGGCAAGCCAGTCACGAAGACGAGCCCATTCTGCGACCAACGTTTCTCGACCACGAGCATGACCCTCAAACGTTCAAGGAAAACGACGAGTTCCTTCTTGGCCGGGACGTCCTCGTCGCCAGCGTCGTAGAGCAAGGCGCACGCGAGCGCGAGGTATGGCTACCCCTGAATACGACAGGCTGGTGCGACTGGCACACCGGTGACTGGTACGAAGGCGGCCAATACGTTTCCCTGGATGCGCCGTTGGAACGTTTGCCCTTGTTGGTACGAGGGGGCGCTGCTATACCGACCGGTGAATGCCACAAGCTTAACGATCCCGCCCTTGATCGGCGTCGCGAGCTGGTGATTTTTCCCGCACCTTCAGGCACCTCCAGCGGCGTGTTATTTGAAGATGACGGCATCAGTCATGAGTGGAAAGATGGAGGCTGCCTGGTGATCCGATGGACCGTTGAATATGGTCCGGACTTCATTGATTTGACGATCGCTAAAACAGGGGATTTTCGTCCGGCGTGGGAACAGCTTGGGGTGGCCTTGAAGGTTGCGGATGGGAGAGCCTTGAGAGTCAATGGCCATGGTGGCTGCACGTTGACGCTGGTCGACATTCCGGAGCATAGGCCACTTCATTGATGCCCTGGTAAGTCTTGCCCTCCCGATCTGGGAGGGCAAGTAGCCCACGCACGCCTAGTCATTTTGCTCGCTGTTTATCACTGCGCCTGCGCCTGGCTGTCGCTCAGGAACTGCTCGGTACTCACCACATTCGCATAGGCAAACCCCAGCGCCGACATGAACGCGGCATGGACTTGTGCGGCCGGGACGACCACGCCGTTGAATTCAAGATCGCGAGTCGCGCACGCGTCGTGAATCACCGTGACGCCGTAGCCCAGGTCTGCTGCCGCCCGCACGATGCCATCGATACACATATGGCTCATGCTACCGACCACCACCACCTGCTCAACGCCTTGCTGATCGAGGATCGCCTGCAGTTCGGTCTCGCGAAACGAATTGACGAAATGCTTGAGCACCACCGGCTCATCGGCACGGTTGCGTACCTTGGAATGCAATTGCGCGCCTTCGGAGCCTGGCGTGAAAAAGGGCGCTTCGTCGGAAGTGAATTCGTGGCGAACGTGCACCACCGGGTTTGCAGCCTGACGAAACGCTTCGATCATTTTGCCGGCATTGTCGGCTGCAGCCTCGACGCCGACCAATGGCCATTTTCCCTGGGGGAAGTAGTCGTTCTGGATATCGACTACGATGAGCGCTTGCTTGGACATGGGGACTTCCTCGGTTGATTGCGGTGAAGCCAGTATTGGCCAAGCCCGGCGATGGGAGGATTGGCCGTAACGACAATAGGCGAGGGAAAACTGACAATGGCGCAGGAAAGGGCATTCGCTGAACTTGGCGTGCTGATGTATCCCGGTGCGCAATTGGCGGCGGTGCACGGCCTGACCGATCTGTTCACGGTCGCGGCCAGGATCGCGACCGAGCAGGCCAGTGCGCAGTTGCCGAGGCTGCGAGTGAGTCATTGGCGCACGGAGAACGGTGAGGTGCCGCTGCGGGTGTTCGACAGCGAGGACGGAGCGCCGAGCAGGCTTATTGCCTTGCTGATCCCGCCCTCCATTGCCGGCTTCAATGAAAAGCTTGCCACGCCGGTCCTGATGGATTGGCTTCGGGCTCAGCATGCCGACGGCACCGTATTGGGCGGGGTTTGCGTGGGTTCGATCCTTCTGGCCGAAAGCGGCCTGCTCGACGGTCGCAGCGCCACCACCCACTGGACGTCGGCGAAGTCTTTCGCGGCGCGTTATCCGAAGATCAAGCTCAACGCCGACAAACCCATCGTCGATGACGGTGACCTGATCACCACGGCGGGGCTGATGGCCTGGTCGGAGCTCGGGCTGCGGCTGGTGGACCGTCTGCTCGAACCCAGCATCGCCACGCGCACGGCGAAATTCCTGGTGGTCGAGCACAGCGACAGCGCGAGTCAGTGCGGCAGCAATTTCGCGCCGATCCTGGGACACGGTGACGGCGCGATCCTCAAGGTGCAGCACTGGCTGCAGCGCAGCGGCGCGGTGGATGTCTCCCTCGGCGCAATGGCGGAGCAGGCCGGCCTGGAAGAACGCACCTTCCTGCGCCGGTTCCGTGCCGCCACCGGACTCAAGCCCACCGAATACTGCCAGCACCTGCGAGTCGGCAAGGCCCGGGAAATGCTGGAGTTCACCAACGGCACCATCGATCACATTGCCTGGACCGTGGGCTATCAGGACCCCGGTGCCTTTCGCTCGACCTTCAAGAAAATCACCGGGCTGGCGCCGAGTGATTACCGGGCGAGGTTTGGGGTAAGTCCGCCGAGCGCTTCCAAAGGCTGAAACCGACCCGTGGCGAGGGAGCTTGCTCCCGCTGGGTGCGCAGCGCCCCACAGAGAACTTACACCGCGGTGTGTCATTTTAATCGTTAGGGGCTGCTGCGCAGCCCAGCGGGATCAAGCTCCCTCGCCACAGAGAATCCGCAGTGGCGTCGTGCAATTTGCCGGATCCCCACTTCTCGTCGTGCAGAATGAAACAGGCCCCGTGCCACATCATCCGCCATCACCCCCCGGTTCCTCGACCGTTCGTCCTCCGCCGTGCCGTTGGCCTGATCTCTGCAATCCTTATGGCTACGGCTATTGAGCGCAGTTGAAAGGACAACGCATGACGTCGATCCATCGTGACAAATTAGTAGTAGCTCACTCGGTCAATCCCCAGGCGCCGCTGCATGAAGTCGAAACCAATCGGGCGCTGGCGCGCTGGTTGGCGAATATCCTTGGCCTGGAATACGGTGGCAGCTACGACAACCAGCAACACGCCGGACGGGATCTGTACCTGTTGCCCACGCAAACCCTGATCGGCGCGGAGGCTGCATTGCGCCTGGGCGTCAAGGGGCCGGATGATCTCTGGGGCGGTTACGTCGATTACGATTTCATCTGCACCAAGGCGATCGCCCATGGTCTGTTGAATAAGGACGCGGTTGCGCCGAAAGGTTGGTCGCCGCTGTTCGCCAAGCTGACCCGGGGCGTTGTACTCGACGGCGTCAGCGTGTTCTCCCTCAAGGATGCGCGCCAGGCCGCCGAGCATTTGCTTTACGCCGGACCGATTCGCTTCAAGCCAATCCATGCTTGCGCCGGACGTGGCCAGCGGGTCATCCGGAGCATCGGGCAATTCGACGAAATCGTCGCGGCGCCGGACGCCCAGGCGGTGTTCAGCGAGGGCATCGTGCTGGAGCAGAACCTCAGTGAGGTCAAGACCCAGAGCGTCGGCCAAAGCTTCATCAACGGCAAGGTCTTGAGCTACTGCGGCGTGCAACACCTGACCCATGACAACGAAGGGCAGGAGGTCTATGGCGGTTCCGACCTGCTGGTGGCCCAAGGTGGCTACATCGAGTTGCTCGGTCTGGAACTGCAAGACGATGTGCGCGAGGCGGTGCGTCTGGCCCAGGTGTTCGATGACGCCGCCAACCAGGCATTTCCGACGTTCTTTGCATCGCGGCGCAATTACGACATCGCCCAAGGGACGGATACTGGTGGCCAGCCTCGCGGCGGCGTGCTGGAGCAATCCTGGCGAATGGGCGGTGCCAGCAGCGCGGAGCTCGCGGCACTGCAGGTGTTTGTCGAGGATCCTTCGGTCCGCGCGGTCCGGGTGTCCTCGGTCGAAACCTACACCGATCAGCCGCTGCCCCCCGGCGCGACGGAGGTTTATCGGGGCGCGGCGGAAAACGGTGATTTCCTACTCAAATACGTAACGGTTCAATCCTATGACGGCTAGAAGTGAAACCATCCAGATTGCCATCGATGATGAGCATATGAACGGGACCTTCCTGAGCCCCAAATCAAAGGTCCCCGGTGTGTTGTTCGTACACGGTTGGGGCGGCAGCCAGGAACGTGATCTTGAACGGGCGAAGGGCATCGCCGGCCTGGGCTGCGTGTGCCTGACCTTCGACTTGCGCGGGCACACGGGGGGCGCGGGAATTCCGTTGTCACGGGTTACGCGGGAGGACAACCTGCGGGACTTGCTGGCGGCCTATGACCGATTGCTGGCCCACCCCGGCCTGGACACATCGGCGATCGCGGTGGTCGGCACCAGCTACGGCGGTTACCTGGCCTCGATCCTGACGTCGTTGCGTCCGGTGCGCTGGCTGGCCTTGCGGGTGCCGGCGCTCTACCGGGACGAGCAGTGGCACACGCCCAAGCGTGACCTGGACAAGACCGACCTGCTCGATTATCGCAGCACCTTGGTCCACGCCGACACCAACCGGGCCTTGCAGGCCTGCTCGCAATTCACGGGCGATGTGCTGCTGGTGGAGTCCGAGACCGATGACCATGTGCCCCACGCCACGATCATGAGTTATCGAGCGGCGTGCCAGCAGACCCACTCGTTGACCCATCGGATCATCGACGGCGCCGACCATTCCCTGAGCGACCCCGTGTCACAACAGGCCTACACCTCGATCCTGGTGAGCTGGATCACGGAGATGGTGGTGGGCGAGCGGTTGAGCATTATTCAGGAGCGGTAGACATGTGGCGTTCAGGCGGGCCTCATCGCGAGCAAGCCCGCTCCCACAAGAGACCTGTGTGAACCCGGGCTCAGACTCTCTGCGAATCCCTGTGGGAGCGGGCTTGCTCGCGAAGAGGCTAGCACAAGCACCTCGTGATTCAAGCAACCGCTCACTTGACCCCAGGCTTGACCCGCAACGCCTTGGCCTTCGCCTCGATCACCAGGTACATCACCACCGTGACCAACAGCGGCAGGATGAAATAGATCGCCCGGTAGGCAATCAACCCCGCGATCAAGCTGCCCCGTGACACCTCATGCTGCAACAGCGCGACAAACACTGCCTCCAGCACCCCGAGCCCGGCCGGAATGTGAGTAATCACGCCAGCAATGCTGCTGATCAACAGCACCCCGAGCACCACCGGGTATTCGAGTTTGCTCGGCAACAGCGTAAAGATCACCGCCGCCATCAGCGACCAGTTCAGCGCCCCCAATGCCAATTGCAACACGGCCATGCGCAGCGAAGGCAGGTTGATTTCCATGCCGCGCACCGTCCAGGCCCGGCGCTTGGAGAAACGGCAGGCCAGCAGATAGCCGGCGCTGATTAGCAATAGCAGCACTCCGACGCCTTGCAGCGCATCGCTGCTCAGTTTCCAGCCCGGAGGCATCGTCACCAGGCCACTACTGAACACCACGCCGGCCAAGGTCATGTAGCCGAACCAGTTGGTGGCCAGGCTCAAGCCGAGAATCTTGGCGATATTGCCCGTGCTCACCCCCAGCCGCGAATACAGCCGATAGCGCATGGCGATGCCGCCGACCCAAGCACTGAGGTTGAGATTGAAGGCGTAACTGATCACCCCCACCGGAAGTATTTGCCGCCAGCCCAGTTTTTGCCGGATGTAAGTGCGCCCGATCAGGTCGAAGCCGGCATAGGTGATGAAGCTGGCGATGGTCAGCGCGGCGGCGATCAGCAAAGTGCGCAGCTTGAAATCCGCCAGGGTCGTGAACACCTCGGACCAATCGATGCGCCGCGCCAGGGCGGTGAACAGCACGATCAGCAGCAGGAAAAAAGCCAGGGTCAGCGGGCGTTTCCAGCGACTCCAGCGCGACTTCGGCTTGGCCTGTTCCGGGGCTTGGGCATCTCTCGGCGCGGTGTGCGCTTCAGAGTGGTTCATGGGGTTCGCTCCGGACCGCCGTCGGCGGCGAAAAAGGTTTCAGACGCGGTTTATGGGCCGGCAACCATCCGGCCCAGGCCGGAAAATGACGCAGGAAGTGGAACACCATGAAACCGATGGTCATGCGCCACAGCCGCCCGCGACGGGCGTGATTTTCGGGCATGACGGTGCAGTGATTGCGGCTCAGGTGATCGAGGCGCTCGAACAGTTCGCGGTTGAACGCCCGGTCGCGGATCAGCACGTTGGCTTCCAGGTTCAGGGACAGGCTCAGCGGGTCGAGGTTGCTCGAACCGACCGTGCTCCAGTCTTCATCGACCAAGGCGACCTTGCCGTGCAGCGGCCGCTCGCAATACTCGTAGATCGTCACGCCGGCCTTGATCAGATAGTCATAGAGCATCCGCGCCGCGAGCTTGGCGATCATCATGTCCGGTTGCCCTTGCAGGATCAGCCGCACCTCCACGCCACGTCGCGCGGCGTTGCGGATCTCGCGCAGCAACCGATAACCGGGGAAGAAATACGCGTTGGCGATTACCACCCGACGCTGGGCGCTGCGCAGCACTTGCAGGTAGACCTCTTCGATGTCGGTCTGATGCTCGTGGTTATCGCGGTAGACCAGGCGCACCTGGCCGTCATGGTCGTTGAAGGCCAACTCGGTGCGGCGGCTGCGGCGACGTTGCCACCAATACTTGGCCCGGGCTGGCCGACCGCTTTGCAGCAGCGCGAAGTGATGGATATCCACCACCGCCGGACCTTTGATTTCCACTGAGTAATCCTGCTTGGCCTCGGGACCGAAGTCGCCCAGGTGGTCAGCGGAAAAGTTGATTCCGCCGATGAACGCGATCACCCCGTCCACCACTACGATCTTGCGGTGCAGGCGGCGGAACCAGTTGGTGCGGATGCCCAGGTGCCGGGGGGCCGGATCGAACATCTGCAGGCGTACCCCGGCGTCGCTCAACGAGGCGAGAAACGCCGTGCTCAGCTCGCCGCAACCGAAACCGTCGAGGTTGACGGTGATGCGTACGCCGCGCTTGGCCGCCTCGACCAATATATCCCGCAGTTCAAAGCCGACCTTGTCCTCGAACAGAATGAACGTCTCCAGGAGGATTTCTTCCTGGGCGCGGCGAATCGCTTCGAAAACCCGTGGGAAATATTCCTCACCGTTTTCCAGCAGCGTGACGCGGTTGTTGCCGTGCCAGCCGTATTCGACGTCGGCCAGCGCCGGGTTGCGTTCGGTCGGCGGCACCTCGACCTTTTCCACCGTCGCCTTGTCCATCGTCGCGTTCATAATTCGATCTCCACCGACAGCGGTGCGTGGTCGGAAAGGTGCGACCAGGGACGTACATTCAATACCTTGGCGTGATGGGCCTTGAGGTTGCGCACGTAGATGCGGTCCAGGCGCAGGATCGGCAGGCGCGCCGGAAAACTGCGGGCCGGCTTGCCCCACTGTTCGGCGAATACCTCCCGCAGGCCGCAGGGCGCGAGCAGGTCATTGGCCTTGCCACGCCAGTCGTTGAAGTCGCCGGCAACGATGACCGGTGCTTCGGGCGGCAATTCGCTCAAGCGTTGGCAAAGCAGCTTCAGTTGCTCGACGCGATGGCCTTCACGCAACCCCAGGTGCACGCAAATGGCGTGCACGTCCCGTCCACCGTCAGCGTTCGGCAGGCGCAGCACGCTGTGCAGCATGCCGCGGCTTTCGTGGCCGCTGATGGACACGTCGAGGTTGTCGTGGCGGATGATCTGGAATTTCGACAGCAATGCGTTGCCATGGTCGCCCGCCGGATACACCGCGTTGCGCCCATAGGCGAACTGCGGCCAGAGGGTGTCGGCGAGAAATTCATATTGCGGGATGCTCGGCCAGTTGCTGTAGCGCTGGGGATGGTGTTCGTGGGTGCCGTGTACTTCCTGCAGGAACACCACGTCGGCGGACACGCTGCGCACGGCTTCGCGCAGTTCCGGCAGGATGAAGCGCCGATTCAGCGCGGTGAAGCCCTTATGCGTGTTGACCGTCAGCACCGTGAATCGATTGACTCCGTCGAGCAGTCGCTGCGCCGAATCGTGCAGCGGCTCGCGGGTGGCTTCGCTGGATTCTGGCGTGCTCATGGCAATACTCCTTCGGCCGGGCGCACACCGGGAGCGGTGGCGAGGTGCTTGTCCAGGTCGAAGCGCTCCAGCAGGTGGCGCGCGTCGTAGGGCGCGCGGACTTTGATGTCGTTGTCGAAATAGCAGAACACTTCCCGGCTCTTGCGCGGCCGGGGTTTCTTTTTCGGATCGATCAACTGTGCGTCGCTCGGCTGCGTGCCGTGGCTCCAGGCCTCGATCCGGTCGCCCCAGCGCTTGAGCGCCTCGTCGGTGTAGCCGCTGGCGTACAACTCTTCGGCGCCGTGCAGGCGCAGGTAGACGAAGTCGCTGGTGACGTCCTCGCGGTAGGGCCATTTTCCGGCGGTATCGGCGACCACCAGGGCAACGTCGTAGCGTTTGAGCAGGGCGACGAAGCGGGGGTCGATGAAGCTTTCGTGGCGGATTTCCACGGCATGGCGCAGCGGGCGCTTTTTATCGGTCTCGGTGCTGGCGTGGCCGTCCAGGCGCGACTCGTGCTCCCGGGCCAGCGCGGCGGCGGCCTGGGTGTCATGGGGCAGTTGCTTGAGGAAGTCTTCGAACAGTTCCGGGTCGAATTTGAAGCTGGGTGGAAACTGCCAGAGGATGGCGCCGAGTTTTTCCTTGAGCTCCAGCACCCCGGACGCGAAGAAATTCGCCAGCGGCTTGTGAATGTCCCGCAGGCGCTTGATGTGGGTAATGAAGCGCGGCGCCTTGACGCTGAACACGAAGTCCGGCGGCGTCTCGGCGTACCACTGGGCATACCGTTCGGGGCGTTGCAGGGCGTAGAACGATCCATTGATTTCGATGCTGTTGACCGCTCGAGAGGCGAATTGCAGTTCTCGTTTCTGCGCCAGCCCCTTGGGATAGAAATCTCCGCGCCAGGGCGTGTAGCGCCAACCGGAAATGCCAATGTGGATCGCCGTCATGTATCCCTCCCGTGCCAATGACCTCGTACTGCCTGTGTCTTTTGATGACCGCCGGGCGGGCTGGAAAGTTTCGATGGCCTTACCGATGGTGGCGCAAACGGTGAAGTACCGTGGCGAGGGGATTTATCCCCGCTGGGCTGCGCAGCAGCCCCAACAGGCGGAGCACATTCAGCCTGACATACCGAGGCGTTAGATTTTGGGGCCGCTTCGCAGCCCAGCGGGGATAAATCCCCTCGCCACGGGATATTGTTTGGTCCGGGGACATGGTTAACACCTGTTCGGGGACATAGTGGACACTTTTTAATACGACACATTGATCATCTGGAGATGTCGTGTGTCCTGGAAAGAGGTGTCTGCCTTGCAGCTTCGTACTGAGTTCGTCTCCTTAGCCCGCCAAGATGGGGCGAACATAAAAGAACTTTGTCGCCGTTACAGCATTAGCCGAACGACTGGCTACAAGTGGCTCAAACGTTTCGAGGAAAAAGGCGCTGCCGGCTTGATTGACCAGTCCCGACGGCCGCTGTCCTCACCTGGAAAAACTACTGCCACTCCTGAAAAACAGATTCTGGAGTTGAACCTGGAACACACTGCCTGGGGGGCCCGGAAGATCAAGCGGTACTTTGAAGAAAAAGGCCATGTCATGCCGGCGCCCAGCACCGTGCACGCCATCCTCAAGCGCAACGATCGAATTGATCCCGCTGCATCTCTGATTAAACCTTTCATTCGGTTCGAGCATCCTCAACCAAACGATCTCTGGCAAATGGACTTCAAAGGCCATGTCGGCATGCGTGCAGGGCGTTGTCATCCATTGACCTTGCTGGATGATCATTCGCGTTTTTCGCTGATAATTGCCGCCTGCGCAAACGAAAAAAGGGAAACGGTGCAAGGCCACTTGGTCAGTGCTTTTCGGCGTTACGGGCTGCCCCGTCGCATGACAATGGACAATGGGCCACCTTGGGGACACGAGGGAGATGCCTACACAGGCCTTGAGCTATGGCTGATGCGCCAAGGTATCGAGGTGTCGCACTCGCGGCCTTATCACCCCCAAACCCAGGGTAAGCTCGAACGTTTTCATCGAAGCCTAAAGGCGGAACTACTCACCGACAGAACACTGATTGACCTCGACGCAGCTCAGCAAACCTTTGACCACTGGCGGGAAGTCTATAACCACCAACGCCCTCACCAAGCGCTGAATCACAACGTTCCGGCCTCCCGGTACCGACAGAGCGAGCTGTGCTATCAAGAGGCGTTACCGGAACTGGAATACGGCGACGATGACGAAGTTCGGACCGTCCAGGCTAACGGAGAACTCAACTGGCGCGGCTGGGAGTTAAAGCTGGGCCGGGCCTTTACAGGTGAGCGTGTGGGCTTGCGCAGGACCTTGGAGGACGGCAAGCACGATGTCTATTGGGGTAGGCATCGTGTTGCACAAATTGACATGAACGTCCGATCCGTAATATCAGGTAAACGGCTTCGTTAACTGTCCACCATGTCTCCGAACATGTGTCCACCATGTCCCCGGACCAAACAGATATCAGCGAACTTGCCGCCCCTTTGTTGATCAGTTCCTTACCGACCCCGTGCGAAGGAGCCCCGCGTTTTGTCTCGATTGAGCACTGTATTGCTGCTATTGCTGTTGGCCATGACCGGCACCAGCGCCTACGGGACCGCTGCGGTCCCTGGCCTCCCCAAGCCTGCCGAAGCCCCGACCGAGCCCGAACCGCTGGTGCAAGGCGGCTTATTGGGAGCAATCAGTTCCAGCATCGACGATGTCCAGGACAAGCTCGACCTCGACCAGAGCCTGGTGGATGCCTGGCGCCTGCGGGCGGATCGGGCGGCTGACGAGGTCGATCGACTGGTGGACCAGACGTCCCGTTCGTCCTGGCGGATAGCGGGCGATTTCCTGTTGCTGTCAGGCGTGTGGCTGGGGACCTTCGCGCTGCTCTGCGCCGGTGCGCGCTTGCTGGTGCGACGTCTCGGTCGGCGCCGCTGGCTACGCACTCGCCAGCGGTTGCGGGACCTGCTCGGTTATCTGCTGCCGTACACCTTGCCGGCCGTGGCCTGCCTGCCCTTGACCCTTTACGTCAGCCATTTCCTGCAAGTCTCGGTCGGTCGCGCCCTCGCGCTGTGTTTCGCCTACGCCACCAGCAGCGGCATTGTTTCCACATCGGTGCTGCTCTGCGTGATCGTGATGTTCAACGCCGGCCACAAACGCCGTGCCGTGGCGATCATCCGGCGTTTCAGCCCACGGCCGTTGTTCCTGATCGGCTTCCTGGCGGCCCTCAGCGATGCCCTGACCAGCCCGCAGATCGCCCGCCAACTGGGCGGCAATATCACCAGCAGCGTCGCGGTGTTCACTGGGCTGTCGGCTTCGCTGATCTTCGGTTGGCTGGTGATCCACATGCGCCGGCCCGTGGCCCATCTGATCCGCAATCGACCGCTGGCCCAGCGTCTCAAGCAACCGGCCTTGCAGGAATCACTGCGGATTTTTTCCGGGCTCTGGTATTGGCCGATCCTGCTGATGGTACTGGTCTCGGCGGTGAGCCTGATCGGTGTCGGCGAAGACAACCAGAAGGCCCTGCGTTGCGCCTTGTTCACCACCCTCCTGCTGATCGCGACGGTGTTCCTCAGCACCGTGTTCCAGCACATCTTCAAATCGCCCAAGGCCGAGGCCATCCAGCGCAACAGCGCCTACAAGGGGCGGCTGTTGAGCTTGCTGCACGCCTTGTTGCGGATTGTCATGGCCGTGGTATTCATCGAAGTGCTCGGACGGATCTGGGGAATCTCTTTGTTCGAGTTCGCCTCGCGCAACGCCGTGGGACGGGCAATCAGCGATTCCCTGAGCCGCATCGGCCTGATCTTCCTGGTGACCTGGCTGACGTGGGTAGTGCTCGACACGGCGATCCAGGAGGCGTTGAAACCTCCGCTCAACAAGCGCGGCGCCCGGGCACCCAGCACCCGGGTGAAGACCATCCTGCCGCTGTTGCGCAACGCGGCCAAAATCATCCTGGTGGTGATTTGCGCGATCACCACCATGGCCAACCTCGGCATCAACGTCGCGCCATTGCTCGCCGGTGCCGGCGTGGTCGGGCTGGCGATCGGTTTCGGTTCGCAGCAACTGGTGCAAGATGTGATCACCGGACTGTTCATCATCATCGAGGACACGCTGTCCATCGGCGACTGGGTGGTGCTCAGCTCCGGTCATGCCGGCACCGTCGAAGGCCTGACCATCCGCACCCTGCGCCTGCGCGATGGCAAGGGTTTCGTGCATTCGGTGCCGTTCGGGCAAATCAAGGCCGTGACCAACCAATCCCGGCAATTCGCCTTTGCATTTTTCTCGGTGCAGTTCACCTACGACACCGACGTGGACCGTGCCATTGAATTGATCCGCGAGGCCGGCGATTCGATTTCCGAGGACCCGTTCCTCAAGTTCAACCTGCAAGGGCCGCTGGATGTGTTCGGCGTGGACAAGATGGACCTCAACGGCGTAGTCCTCACGGCCCAGTTCCGCACGGTCTCGGGCGGGCAGTACGCGGTGAGCCGGGCATTCAACCAGCGATTGAAAAAGCTTGTGGATAACGAGCCGTCGGTGCACTTCGCGCAGACTTATCCACAGCAGGTGGTGTTGCCGAAGCGGTTGGTTGAGGAGCCGAAGGCAGGGGGCGAGCAGGCTGATCAAGCTCAATAATTACTTCAGGTTTGTGGTGAGGCTTATGGCCTCATCGCGAGCAAGCTCGCTCCCACAGTAGGTTTGTGGTGAATGGACAGCCCCCTGTGGGAGCGGGCTTGCTCGCGAAGGGGCCCGGCCAGACACCCTCAATTTTTCTGAATGAGCTTGTTCCTGACCCCAGCCATCCCTTCTGCATCCAACTCCACAAATAGCTGCTGCTTGCCCGCCACCAGCGCCGCCACCGGCAACCCATCCCGATACACCAGCCGATTACTCGCCAGCGCCGGCACTTTCGCCCCGGGCAACAACGTGCCGGCTAGGTTCAGCGGATCAACCCCGCACACCGCCACCAGGCTGCCATCGGTGGGTCGACGCCTGGCGTCGCGCAGCAGCGGGATGGCTTCGGGCAAGGCGAATTGTTCGCCGGCCAGCCCGCTGACGAAGCGCCCGCCTCGAATCTCGTCCCGTGCCTCCAGACGATGAAACGTGCGCAGCAATTCACGCCAGCTCGGCAACCAATCGGCCTCGCGCTCCAGCAGGCGCCAGAACACCACGCCATAACGGCGCAGCAGGGTCATGGCGATGTGTTCCAGGGTTTCGGGCGGTGTGGGCGCGGGCCGGTTGCCGGGTTCTGGCGCGGGTGAACTGCGGCGTAATAAGGCCCAGCGCCCGGCATCGTCCATGCCGCCGACAAACGCCCCGCGTCCGCGCCGGCTGCTACGGGCCTGGCGTTTGCTGGCAGGGGTGATCAAGGCCCGCAGCCCGGCGAAGCTGTCAGCATTCACGAGCCCGGCACCGACCAGTTCCTGCAAGGCGATTTCCAGTTCGCTGCGCAGCAAATGGGCCTCGTGCAGCAATTCATCGAAAAACAACGCGCCATGTTCACTGAGGGCCTGATGGACTTTTTGCGTCTTGAGCGACAGTTCGCTGATCGGTGTCTGCTCGGCCAGGCTGCTCCACAGCGCGACCTTGGCGCGCGGCAGCAACACGATCGGCGTGCTGCGCAAAGCGCTGGCGGATAACTTCTGACGAGCGCTCAGGCGCGTCCAGACGAACTTGCCGCTGCGGCACAGTTCGTCGAGCCAGCTCGGCGAATAATCCTTGATTCGCGCTGGCAAAAGGTCGCTGTCCCAGGCCGAGGCGGCGGCCGGGTAGCCTTCGAACTGGCCGATGATCGACGGCAGCACCGCGTTGCCGCGGCCCTGGCTGGACGGCGACAGATGCTGCCAGTCGAACAGGAAACGCATGAAATCCTGCAACATCACCGGCTCGATTTCCCGGCGCAAGCGCTTGACCGTGTAGCGGTGGATCCGCGCCAGCAGATGCCGTTCGCACCACTCCTCTTGAGCGGTGCCCGGAGTGAAGCGACCGCGCAGCACATACCCCTGTTGTTCGAGCTGAGCCAGGGCCTGGGTCGCTTGCGCCGGCGACAGCCCCAGCGGGTAGGCGATCGCCGTCAACGGCTGCGGGCCAAAGGCACTGAGCCGCGCGCGCAGCACTTCCACCACGGCCTCGTCGCTGTCCCACGGCTCATCGAACCCCGGCAGCGGTGTCAGCGGCGGCTGCCATTGGGCTTGTGGATAAATCGCCTGCAGGCACGTCAGCCGCTCCAGCGGCACCCACAGGCCGCGCTCGTCACTGATCTGAATGTGACTGGCGCGGCCGCGCTCCGCCAGGGTCCGCAGCCCGTCCAGCCAAGACGGCTCGGCACTGGCTTCGCTGTCGGCGATGCAGGCCAGGCTCATCAACGCTTCATGGATTTCATCGACATTGGTCGGCGTCGGCCAGGCCTCTTCCCGCACGGCCTGGATGGCCTCGGCGTCCAGCGCACCGAGGTCGTCGGTGGATTGCGGATCGCTCCAGCGGCGGTTGATCACCGCTTGGGTACGGCGCTCCTCCAGCGGCGCGTCGTCAAGGAAGGTGTAAGGCCGGGCGCTGAGGATTTCTGCCGCCAGGGGCGAGGGCGCCGGCAGGTCGCGGCTGACCAGGCGGATCTCACCCGCTTCCATGCGCCGCAACAGCGCCAGCCAGCCTTCGCTGTCCATCGCCTCGTGCAGGCAATCGTCCAGGGTTTGCTCCACCAGCGGATGATCAGGAATCTCTCGCTCGTCGGCGAGGTTTTCCAGGCAGGCGATCTGGTCCGGGAACACGCTGGCGATCAAGTCTTCACTTTTCATGCGCTGGATCTGTGGCGCGACTTTGCGCCCGCCGGTATAGCGCGGCAACGCCAGGGCCACGCCGGCATTCCAGCGCCAGCGCACGCCGAACAGCGGCGCATCCAATACCGCTTGAATCAGGATCTGCTCGGCGCTCTGGCTGTTGAGGTAGCGCCAGACCTCGTCCAGTTCGAAGCTGTGGCTGGTGGACAGCGACAGCACGATGGCGTCCTCGCTGGCGGCGGCCTGCAACTCGAAGTTGAAGGTGCGGCAGAAACGCTTACGCAGGGCCAGGCCCCAGGCGCGGTTGATGCGGCTGCCGAAGGGCGTATGGATGATCAGTTGCGTGCCGCCGGACTCGTCGAAAAACCGTTCCATCACCAAGGTGTCCTGGGACGGCAGGGCGCCGAAGGCCAGGCGTGCCGGGGCGAGGTAATCGAGGATCTGCTCGGCGCTGGCAAGGTTCAGGTGCAAGGTGCCTGTCAGCCAGTCGAGTGCCGGTTGCAGATTACCCGGCGTGGCGCCGAGCAGTTGATCGAGCTGGGCTTGCAGGCGGGCGACGGCCTGAGACAACTCGGCGCTGCGCCCCGGGGCTTCGCCGAGCCAGAACGGGATGGTCGGTGGTTGACCCTGGGCGTCCTCGACCCGCACGCGGCCGGTCTCGACGCGGATGATGCGATAGGACGTATTGCCCAGCTGGAACACATCGCCGGCGATGCTCTCCACGGCGAAGTCTTCATTGACGCTGCCGATGTTCAACCCCTGTGGTTCGAGCAGCACGCTGTAGTCAGCGTTGTCCGGGATAGTGCCGCCGCTGGTCACCGCCGTCAGTTTGCTGCCCCGGCGCCCGCGCAAGGTCCGGGTCACGGCGTCGCGGTGCAGGTAGGCGCTGCGCACGCCTTGTCGGCCATTGAGTCCCTCGGCGAGCATTTGCAGCAAGGCCTGGTAGTGGGCTTCGTCCAGCTCCGCGTAGGGCGAGGCGCGGCGGAACATTTCCAGCAACGCCTGTTCATGCCATTCCTGGCAACTGACTTCGGCGACGATCTGCTGGGCCAGGACGTCCAGCGGCGCCCTGGGGATGTGCAGGATGTCCAGCTCGCCACGGCGCACGCAGTCGAGCAGGGCGGCGCATTCGATCAAGTCGTCGCGGGTGGTGGCGAACAGGCGCCCCTTGGGCGTGCCGCCGACCTGGTGGCCGGAGCGGCCAACCCTTTGCAGGAACGCCGAGATCGAACGGGGCGAGGCGATCTGGCAGACCAGGTCGACATCGCCAATGTCGATGCCCAGCTCCAGCGACGCCGTGGCAATCAGCACCTGCAATTCACCGCGCTTGAGGCGTTGCTCGGCGTCGAGGCGAAACTCCTTCGCCAGGCTGCCGTGGTGGGCCGCCACGGCGTCCTTGCCCAGGCGTTCGCTCAAGTGACGACTCAGGCGTTCGGCCAGCCGCCGCGTGTTGACGAACACCAGCGTGGTTCGGTGCGCCCGGGCCAGCTCGGCGAGGCGGTTGTAGACCAGCTCCCAGACGTCATTGGCCATCACCGCAGAAAGCGGCACCGGCGGCACCTCGATGTCCAAGTCCCGCGGGCGGGCGTGGCCGATGTCGACGATTTCGCAGGTGCGTCCTTCGCCGACCAGAAAGCGTGACACCGCTTCGATGGGTTTTTGCGTGGCGGACAAGCCGATGCGCATCAGCGGTTCGGCGCACAGCGCTTGCAGCCGTTCCAGGCTCAAGGCCAGGTGGCTGCCGCGCTTGCTGGCGGCAATGGCGTGGATTTCATCGACGATCACCGTGCGGGTGCTGGCAAGCATCTGCCGGCCGGAATCGGAGCCGAGCAGCACATAGAGCGATTCGGGGGTGGTCACGAGGATGTGCGGCGCGGTCTTGCGCATCGCCGAGCGTTCTTTTTGCGGGGTGTCACCGGTGCGCACGGCGGTGGTGATGGGCAAGGGCGGCAGGCCCATTCGCTGCAACTGCTCGGTGATACCGGCCAGGGGATTCTGCAGGTTGATCTGGATGTCGTTGCTCAGGGCCTTGAGCGGCGAGACGTAGACCACCAGCGTCGCGTCCGGCAGGCCACCTTGCTCCAGGCCGCGGTGCACCAGGTCATCCAGCACTGCGAGAAATGCGGTCAGGGTCTTGCCCGAACCCGTTGGAGCGGCGACCAGCACCGAACGGCGCTGGCCGATCAACGGCCACGCCCGGGCCTGGGCGGCCGTGACCGCCGGGAATGTCTGGCTGAACCAGGCGCGAACGGCGGGGTGAAAGCCTGCCATGGCGTGGTCGGCTGCAAGGGGCAGATTCATGTGGGCAGTTTAGGCGGGTGGGGTGGGGATGATGCAAGTGGCGAGGGGATTTATCCCCGCTGGACTGCGCAGCAGTCCCTTTAATTAACACCTGGGTGGGTCAGGCTCGCCTCATTTGCTTGGTTGGGGCTGCTGCGCAGCCCAGCGGGGCGGTGCGACGTTTCGCTAAATCCCCTCGCCACAAGAGCTCAGCAACCGCCTTGGAAAACGGCAAACCCGGAGATCTGCACTTTACGGATGACGGTTGCGCACTAAACCCGCAAAATGCAACGATTCCGACGACGCCCTCGGGCGTTGTCGACCAAATTCTTGTGCCAACAGACTGGGCCTGCTGACTTTATGCGAATGCGCCTTATGTTACTGGGCGGCGGAAATGCCCTTGGGCAGGCGCTGATTCGCCTCGGTGCAGAAGAAGACATCGGTTTTCTTGCCCCCCGCCCCCCGAAGACGGCTGGGATGCCGCGAGCCTGACGCAACTGCTCGACGACACCCGGCCGGACGCCTTGATCAACCTGGCGTACTACTTCGACTGGTTCCAGGCCGAGACTGTCAGTGAGCAGCGCCTGGCCAGCCAGGAGCGGGCGGTCGAGCGCCTGGCGGAACTGTGCCAGCATCACAACATCGTCTTGCTGCAACCGTCGAGCTACCGCGTATTCGATGGCTCCCGCGCCACCGCCTACAGCGAAAAGGACGAGCCCGTGCCGCTGGGCCTGCGTGGCCAGGCCTTGTGGCGAATCGAGCAAAGCGTGCGCGCCACCTGCCCGCAACATGTATTGCTGCGTTTCGGCTGGCTGCTGGATGACAGTGCCGACGGCATCCTCGGCCGTTTCCTGGCCCGGGCCGAACAGCCCGACGAGTTGTTGCTGGCCGATGACCGTCGGGGCAATCCGACGCCGGTTGACGATGCGGCGCGGGTGATCATCTCGGTGCTCAAGCAACTCGATTGTGCCGCGCCGCTGTGGGGCACGTATCATTACGCCGGGCATGAAGCGACCACGCCACTGGCGCTGGGCCAGGCGATTCTCACCGAAGCGCGGGCCCTGCATCCGCTGGCGATCGAGTCGCCCACGCCCCAGGCCCATGCCGCAAGGCCGGACGCCGCGGAAGAACCGCAACACGCGGTCCTGGCCTGCAAGAAAATTCTGCACACCTTCGGGATCAAGCCCCGCGCCTGGCGCGCCGCGCTCCCGAGCTTACTGGATAGGTTTTATCGCCATGGCTGACGGCCCTGTACTCATTACCGGCGGCGCGGGTTTCATTGGTTCGCACCTGACCGACGCCTTGCTCGCCAAAGGGCACTCGGTACGCATTCTCGATGATTTGTCCACCGGCAAGCGCAGCAACCTGCCGCTGGACAACCCGGCGGTGGAACTGATCGAAGGCGACGTCGCCGACGCTGCGCTGGTCGCCCAGGCCATGGCCGGTTGCCGTGCCGTGGCGCACCTGGCGGCGGTGGCCTCGGTGCAAGCCTCGGTGGATGATCCGGTGCGCACGCACCAAAGCAATTTCATCGGCACCCTGAATGTCTGCGAAGCCATGCGCCAGAGCGGCGTGAAACGGGTGCTGTTCGCCTCCAGCGCGGCGGTCTACGGCAACAACGGCGAAGGCCAGTCCATCGACGAAGACACCCCCAAGGCACCGCTCACGCCCTACGCGGCGGACAAACTGGCCAGCGAATACTATTTCGACTTCTATCGTCGCCAGCACGATCTGGAGCCAGCGGTGTTCCGCTTCTTCAACATTTACGGCCCACGCCAGGATCCATCCTCGCCCTATTCAGGCGTCATCAGCATTTTCAGCGAGCGCGCGCAGAAAGGCCTGCCGATCACCGTGTTCGGTGATGGCGAGCAGACTCGGGATTTCGTCTATGTCGAGGACCTGGTGGACGTGTTGGTCCAGGCCATCGAAAAGCCTGAAGTGGGGGTGGGCGCGGTGAATGTCGGCTGGAACCAGGCGACGACGCTCAAGCAGATGCTCCAGGCCCTGGCGGTAGTGGTGGGTGACTTGCCCACCATCAGCCACGGCCCGGCGCGTTCCGGTGACATCCGTCATTCGCGCGCCGACAACGGTCGCCTGTTGGAGCGTTTCAGCGTTCCGAAGCAGACGCCGATGAGCGTGGGGCTGGCGCGATTGTTGGGGCGCTGAGTTTCCGCCATGAAAAAGGCGCCTCTCGAGGCGCCTTTTTTGTCACGGCCTACCACGTTGTGGCGAGGGGATTTATCCCCGTTGGGCTGCGCAGCAGCCCCAAAAGCTGCCACCTCGGCGTGTCAGGCTGATCAAGGTCGACCAGCCAGGGGACTGCTGCGCAGTCCAGCGGGGATAAATCCCCTCGCCACAGGGTGTTGTCAACTCGCGATGGTGCTCAGGCTCAGAACTTGTAACCCAACCCCACCATGTAGACGAACGGATCCACATCGACGTCCACCTTGGCCCGGGTACCGCCGGCCACGGCGTTGTTGTCGACATACGCAGTGGTGTCGATGTCGATGTAGCGGATCTGGCCGTTGATCATGATGTTGTCGGTCAGCATGTAGTCCGCACCGACTTGCCAGGCCATGCCCCAGCTGTTTTTCGCGCGGAAGTTACTGAAGCCGTTGGCGCTGGCTTCGCTGCCGACGTGCTCGTCATAGATCCAGGTGTAGTTGATGCCCGCACCGACATAAGGCTGGAAGGCCGATTTGGCGTCGAGCGGGTAGTAGACCAGGCTCAAGGTCGGCGGCAGGTGCTTGAGGGTGCCGAGCTTGTTGTTTGCGGCGCCAAGGGCGGTGCCTTTGATTTTTACGTCATGCTCGAACGGCGAGGCCGCCAGCAATTCGATACCCCAGTTGTTGGTGAGCATGTAGGCGAAGTTCAAGCCCAGTTGCGTGTCGCTGCTCATGGTCGCCTTGCCGCCCAGGTCGGTGCCGGCCAGCGGGCCACGGTCGACCTTGACGCTGGAACTGTCACCGTCCGGGTTGACGGTGATCGCACCGGCGCGAACGATGATGTCGCCGGCAGTATGGGCCTGGGCGAGTGGGGCGGCGAGGGCGAGCGCGATAAGGGAAGCGCTGAGCAAGGACTTGTTCATTGAGGGCTCCAGAAGGCATCGAAAATTGATGTCCCATGGTACGAAGCCGTCTGGTCCGGTCTTTTGACTCAGCTCAATGAGTCAGGGGGTGTTTAATTGACTCAGCTCAATGAAATGATGATGAGCAAACCTTGAGGGCCCCATCCGACGATAGCTATCTCATCAACAACCCATCACCACCGGATTCACTCCGGCAGCTCATACACATAAATCTTCTCAGCCTCCATCTGATACCCGGCATCGGCCAGTTCACTGGTGGACGGCTTGACCTGCATCGGCCCTTCGACCCAGTACGGCTGATACAACTCGTCGAGCTTGACCCCGACTTCGCTTTTCACATGGACGATCTGGTTCGACGGCGGAGGCGGCACATGGATACAGGCGCCGAAGTACGGCACCAACAAAAAGTCCGTGGTGCGACCTTCTTCGCTGACTTCCAGCGGCACGATGTAGCCCGGCAAACGAATCTGCTGGCCATCGAGGGCCTTGACCACCGGCGCGTTGGGCAGGTCCTGCCTGGCCGCAGGGGCGGATTCGGCAGCCAGGGCATCGCTCATCTTCGACAGGTCGTGCAACGGCGTCATGTTCGGCACTTCCGGTGGCGCGTCCGGCGGGATCATTTCCGACCAGGCCAGGTCCCTCGGCTCGGCCGCCCAAAGGGGCAGGGCGGCGACCAGCATCAACAGCGCAAGCACGGCGCGGGGCATCTTCGGCTTCCTCATAAACGGATCGACAGGCCATCGGCCAACGATTGGCGATAGGCGCGCCAGGCCGGCACGCTGCCCATCAACAGGGCGGCGACCAGGATGCCAGCCAGCAGCGTCCATTCATATTCACTTGGCCAGCCCAGCGGCAAGTACAAGCCATAGGCAGACTGCACGTAACCCTGGGCGGCGGCGATGCCGATGTACAGCAACGCCAGCCCCGCAGTGACGCCGGCCAGCGCCAAGGCGAAGGCTTCGAGCACCAGCAGGCTCGCGATGTGCCACGGCCGTGCGCCCACCGAGCGCAGGATCGCCATTTCCCGGCGGCGCTCGTTGAGGCTGGTGAGAATCGCCGTGAGCATGCCGATCAACCCGGTCAGCACCACGAACAACGAAATCACGAATAGGGCTTTTTCCGCCGTGCCCATCAGGCTCCACAATTCCTGCAACGCCACGCCGGGCAGGATCGCCAGCAGCGGTTCGCCGCGGAATTCGTTGATCTCGCGCTGCAAGGCGAAGGTCGAGATCTTGCTGTTGAGGCCAAGCATGAACGCGGTGATCGCTTGGGGCGTGAGATCCATATTGCGGGCCTGGTCGGCGCTGATGCGGCCATTGCCCTGGGCCGGCACGCCGTTTTTCCAATCGATGTGGATGGCCTCCATACCGCCGAGGCTGATGTGCAGTGTGCGGTCCACTGGCGTACCGGTGCGCTTGAGAATCCCGACCACGGTGAAGGGCTTGTCGTCATGCTTGACCAGGCTGATCGCCGCGACGCCGTGGGCCAGCACCAGTTTGTCCCCCAGTTTGTAATGCAGCGCCTCGGCTACTTCGGCGCCCAGCACGACTTCGAATGGATCGGTGGCGAACGCCCGGCCATCGGCCAGTTCCAGGTGTTGCTGGCGGCCGTACTGGTAATGCTCGAAATAGGCCTCGGTGGTGCCCATCACCCGATAACCGCGATGGGAATCGCCGAGGGACATGGGAATCGCCCATTTCACTTTCGGGTTCTTGGCGAACTGCTCGAAGCTGTCCCAGCGGATGTTGTTGGTGGCGTTGCCGATGCGAAACACCGAGTACAGCAGCAGGTTCACCGAGCCGGAGCGGGCGCCGACGATCAGGTCGGTGCCGCTGATGGTGCTGGCGAAACTGGCCCGCGCCTCGGTGCGCACGCGTTCCACCGCCAGCAGCAGGCACACCGACAGGGCAATGGCAAACGCAGTGAGGATCGCGGTGAAGCGGCGGTTCGCCAGGCTGGCCATGGCTAGACGGAACAAATACATCTCAGACCTCGAGTGGCGTGGCGGCGCGATTGAGATCGGCCAGCGAGAGGTTACGGTCGAACAGCGGCGCCAGGCTCTGGTCATGGCTGACAAACAACAGGCTCGACCCGGCTTCGCGGCATTCCGCAAACAACAGGCGCAGGAAATTTTCCCTAGCGTCGTAGTCCAGGGCCGAAGTCGGTTCGTCGGCGATCACCAGTTCCGGTTGGCCGATCAAGGCGCGGGCGGCAGCGACCCGTTGTTGCTGGCCGATGGACAATGAATCGGCGCGCCGCTCCAACAGGCTTGGATCGGTCAGCCCCAGGTGGGCCAGTAAGGTGGCGGCGGCCTGGTCGATGCTGCCGTGACGCTGGATAGCCCGTTGCGCGCGCAGTTTGGAAAAGTGGCAGGGCAATTCGACGTTTTCGCGCACCGAGAGAAACGGCAGCAGGTTGAACTGCTGGAAGATGTAGCCGGTGTGGTCCACACGGAAGCGGTCGCGGCGGCCGGCGCCCAGTTCGCTGAGTTCCTGGCCGAGCAGGCGGATGCTGCCGCGATCCGGTGTCTGCACGCCGCCCAGCAGCCCCAGCAAGGTGGTCTTGCCGCTGCCGCTCGGGCCCTTGAGGAACACGGTTTCGCCGGCTTCCAGGCGAAACGCCGGGATATCCAGCAAGGGCGGGTGCCCGGGCCAACTGAAGCCCAGGTTGGACAGTTCGATGAGTGCTTGGGTCATATCGCCGGTTTTTCAGAGTAGTGGGAGCCCCCCTGTGGGAGCGGGCTTGCTCGCGAAAGCGGTGCCAGGCGACATCACTGTTAAATGTGCTTAAGCGCATTCGCGAGCAAGCCCGCTCCCACATGAGGTTTTCGGTGAGTCAGAATTTCAACGCTGGCGCCTTGGCCGTCACTTCCACGCCTTGCTGGCCGCTCGGGCTGATCAGTTGTACCTGAATTTTCTGGGTGGCCGGGAAGGTTTTGAACAGCGTCGCCAAGTCCAGGTTCTTCAAGGCGCCAGGGGTGGCGCAGGTGAATTGATAGTGGGCGTGGATCTCGCTGTGTTCGCCATGGTGTTCGTCGCCATCGGCGTCTTCGTCATGGTCTTCATGGTCCGGTTCATCACCGAACAACGGGCTTTCCAGTTCCTGCTGGGCCACGGTGCATTTGGCGGCGGCTGGCAGGGTGAACAGCGCCAGTGGTTTTTCCAATTGCGCGCGCACGGCGGCGACCTTGGCCTTGTCGGCATCGCTGGTGGCGGCGTGTTCGAAACCCACCAGGTTCATCGCCGGGCTTTCCAGTTCCAATTCCAGGGTCTGGCCGTCCAGGGCGGCGTTCAGTCGAGCGACGCCGTGTTCATGGGCGCCGAGGCTGCCGTGTTCGTGGTCATGGTCATGGTCATGGTCATGCTCCACCGCGGCGTGAGCGACGGCCAATGGCAGCAGGGCGAACGGCAAAGCGAGAAGCAGACGACGCATGACGAGTCTCCGAAAAGGTTATGTAATCTTATAACGAAAGTGCGCAGAGTTTGACCGTCTGCTTGGCGTCGCGCAAGGCCCATGGGAGCATGCGAACATGAAATCTTCGGGAGCACGGTAATGTTGCGGATACGCGGAACCGTCGGCGAGTGGCCGGTGGACTTGACGATCGAAATGGATGAGGACGACTGGGCGCAGCTCGGCGCGCAGTTGCAAGTGGCCAAGTCCGAGAGTGCAGTGGCACCTGCGGCCAAACCGGCGAATCAAGATGATGCCCAATGGCAGATCGCCAAGGAACTGCTGCGCAAGGCCGGCCAACTGAGCGGCCCGGACCTGCTGGAACAACTCGAAGGCCTGACCGGCAGCGCCTCGTCAGGCAAGCGCTTGTTGGTGCGCTTGCGCCACAGCCCGGATGTAAAAGTCATCAGCGGCGGCGACACACCGCTCTACAGCTGGCACGAAACTGCGTAGAAGCTGTGTAGGAGCTCCTACGGTGCAATCAATACAACGCGGCGAACAGCTTGCGCCGATAGGTCGTCACCAGCGGATGGTCGTTGCCCAGCAGTTCGAACACTTGCAGCAAGGTCTTGTGCGGCAGGCCTTCGCTGTAGCTGCGGTTACGCACGAACAGCTTGAGCAGGGCATCGAGGGCCGCTTCGTACTGTTGGCGCGCCAGTTGCTGGATCGCCAGTTGATACACCGCCTCATCGTCCTGCGGATTTTGCGCCAGGCGCGCCTTGAGCTCGGCGGCGTCCGGTAGATCCTTGGCCAGGCCGAGGAACTGAATTTGCGCCTTGGCACCGGCCAGTGCAGCCTTGTGCTCGTCGCTTTTCACCGCGTCGAGGACTGTTTGTGCCTCGCCCAGTTCACCGCGCTCGGTCAGGCAGCGGGCATAGAGAATCAGCGCCTTGGCGTTGGTGTTGTCTTCACCCAGCAGCACCGTGAGCACGGCTTCGGCGTCGGCGAAGCGGCCTTCGTCAAACAGCGCCTGGGCCTGTTCGAGCGGATCGGCGGCGGCTGGCGGCGGCATCTGCACATGGGGTTCGAGCATGGCCCGCACCGCGGATTCCGGCTGGGCCCCGGCAAAGCCGTCGACCGGCTGGCCGTCCTTGAACAGCACCACGGTCGGCAGGCTGCGAATGCCGAAGCGGGCAACGATGTCCTGCTCGATGTCGCAGTTGACCTTGGCCAGCAGCAGTTCGCCCCGATAGCTCTCGGCGATGCCTTGCAACATGGGCATCAACGCCTTGCACGGCGCGCACCACTCGGCCCAGAAATCCACCAGCACCGGTTTGTGGAAAGAGTTGGCGATCACCGACTGGTCGAAATCGGCCGTGGTGGCGTCAAAGATGTAAGGCGTGTCCTGGGTCATGGGAAATCTCGTAGAACGCTTGAATGGGGCAACTATACGGCTTGGTGGGGGGTGGCTGAAAGCGGGGTGGCAGTGAGAGGTGTATTGATTGGCAGGGCCTTATCGCGAGCAAGCTTCTATGAGTCAGCGCCGAGCGTGGTACAGGCTCACATGCCGAAACTCCTCCGGCTCGGCCAGGTCCGGCAAGGTCATGGCCTCGAGCATTTCGATGCGCCGGTACAGCGGATGCTGGAAATCCCGCACCCGGGAATCGGCCACCAACGCCTCGCGACCCCGGCTGAGAAACTCATCGAGCAACGGCAGGTTGGCCCGGTCGTAGAGCACGTCGGCGACCAGGATCAGATCGAAGCGATCAGCCTCGGCGAAAAAATCCCTCGAATAACCCAGCTCGACGCCGTTGAGTTCGGCATTCGCCTGGCACGCGCCAATCGCCAACGGATCCAGGTCGCAGGCCACCACTTCCAGCGCGCCGGCCTTGATCGCCGCGATGCCCGCCACCCCGGAGCCAGCGCCGAAATCCAGCACTCGCTTGCCTTCGACCCACTGTGGTTGTTCGGCCAGGTAGCGTGCCATCGCCAGGCCGCTGGCCCAGCAAAAACTCCAGTAGGGCGGTTCGTGGAGGATGCGCCGGGTTTCCTCCGGGCTGAAGGCGCGGTCCATGTTGTCGCCGTCAATCAGCCACAACTTCAAGTCTGTGCCCGGTAGCGGACAGGCCACCAGGCGCGCATCGCCAAGCAACTCGCCCAGCGCTTGTTGCAGGTCCTGCGGTGCCCTCATGGCGCTTTGACGAATTGCAGGACGCCCAGCGCCTGGGTGGTCGGTTGGCTGATGCGTTGCTCCGGCAGGTGCAGGATCAACTGGCCCGACTGGCTGGCCCGGCCGCGCAATTCCACGCGGGCGCCAACGGGGAACGCCTCGGGGTTGAAGCGCAGGTGGAACGGCAGGGCCTGATTGGTGCCGATCAGGCTGGAACTGGCGAGCAGTTGCTGCGGGCGATCCTTGTCATCGATCACCAGCAGCGCCAGTTCCACTTCAGCCCCGGCCGGCACGCCTTGCAAGGTGCCGCTCAACTCGCGCTGATACAGCCGGCAGCGGTCCCAGCTCCGCTGCCTGGCGGGCCTTCTCCTGGGCCTGTTTTGGCGCGGGCGTTGGAGCCGGCGCGGCGGGTTTGGGGGCGTCGCTGCTGCACGCCATCAGCAGGCTGAAAAGGCTGAGCAAAACAATGGATCGTAGCGGCATGGGTGGCTCCAGCAAGGTGAATTCCATGGATCTGGCGATAAGCCCGTCTGTATACCGTAAACCCTATGGCTTGTCTTGCCAGTGGGATGCGCTACCATGGCCCTCCCTTTTTTTGTTGCCTGCCACCATGCACTGTCCCTTCTGCGGTGCCAACGACACCAAAGTCATCGACTCGCGACTGGTCGCCGAAGGCGAACAAGTCCGCCGCCGCCGCGAATGCCTGGCCTGCGGCGAGCGTTTCACGACGTTCGAGACGGCTGAACTGGTGTTGCCGCGCCTGATCAAGACCGACGGCAGCCGCCAGCCGTTCGATGAAGAAAAACTGCGCGCCGGCATGCAGCGCGCCCTGGAAAAACGCCCGGTGAGCGTCGAGCGCCTGGAAGCGGCGCTGGTGCACATCAAGCACAAGCTGCGCGCGACCGGCGAGCGCGAGGTCAAGTCCCTCGTCGTCGGCGAGCTGGTGATGGCCGAGTTGCAGAAGCTCGATGAAGTGGCCTACATCCGCTTCGCCTCGGTCTATCGACGTTTCCAGGACCTCAACGAATTCCGCGAGGAAATCGACCGCCTGGCCCGCGAGCCGGTGAAAGAATGACCAGCCCGGCGCAACAAGCCGTCCTCGACGCCCACTACATGGCCCGCGCCCTGGAGTTGGCGCGACGTGGTCACTACACCACCCACCCCAATCCTCGGGTAGGTTGCGTAATCGTGCGGGACGGGCAGGTGGTCGGCGAAGGCTGGCACATCCGCGCTGGCGAACCCCACGCCGAAGTCCATGCCCTGCGGGCCGCCGGTGACAACGCCCGGGGCGCCACGGCCTATGTGACCCTCGAACCGTGCAGCCACCATGGCCGTACGCCGCCGTGTGCCGATGCGTTGGTCAATACCGGCGTGGCGCGGGTGGTGGCGGCGATGCAGGACCCCAATCCCGAAGTCGCCGGCCGCGGCCTGCAGCGGTTGGCCCAGGCCGGGATCGCCACCGAAAGCGGCGTGCTCGAAGGCGAAGCGCGCAAGCTCAACGAAGGTTTTCTCAAGCGCATGGAGCACGGCCTGCCGTTCGTGCGGGTCAAGCTCGCCATGAGCCTCGACGGTCGCACGGCCATGGAAAGCGGCGAGAGCCAGTGGATCACCGGCCCCGCTGCACGTTCGGCGGTCCAACGCCTGCGGGCCCAGGCCAGTGTCGTGCTGACCGGTGCCGACACGGTGCTGGCGGACAACGCCCGGCTGACCGTGCGCGCCGACGAGCTGGGGCTGGACGCCGAGCAGACCGCGTTGGCCATGAGCCGCCCGCCATTGCGCGTGCTCGTGGATGGACGCCTGCGGGTGCCGCTGAATGCGGCGTTTTTCAAGGCTGGCCCGGCGCTGGTCGCTACCTGCATGGCGGTGGAAGAACAGTACGCCAACGGTCCCGAATGCATGATCGTGGCGGGTGACGACGGTCAGGTCGATTTGCGACGGCTGTTGGTTGAATTGGCGGCCCGAGGCGTGAATGAAGTGCTGGTGGAGGCCGGCCCGCGACTGGCGGGAGCATTTGCCCGGCAAGGCCTGGTGGACGAATTCCAGATTTTCGTCGCCGGCAAGTTCCTCGGTTCCACAGCGCGGCCGCTGCTCGACTGGCCGCTGGCGCAGATGAAAGACGCGCCGCAGCTGAAAATCATCGACATTCGCGCCGTGGGCGATGACTGGCGAGTCATTGCCATCCCCGTTCCGCTGGCGAGCGTATAATTCCCGGCTTTCGCTCAAGCGGCGGCCCGTTCTCGAGGAGGACTCCATGTTTACCGGCATCATCGAATCCATCGGCAGCATCCGCGCACTCACCCCCAAGGGCGGCGATGTGCGGGTCCATGTCGAAACCGGCAAGCTCGACCTGAGCGACGTCAAGTTGGGCGACAGCATCGCCGTGAACGGTGTCTGCCTGACGGCCGTCGAGCTGCCGGGCAATGGCTTCCTCGCCGACGTCAGCCGCGAAACCCTCGACTGCACCGCCATGAATGACCTCAAGAGTGGCAGCCCGGTCAACCTGGAAAAAGCCCTTACACCAACCACCCGCCTGGGCGGTCACCTGGTCAGCGGCCATGTGGATGGCGTCGGTGAAGTCGTCTCGCGTACCGATAACGCCCGTGCCGTGGAATTTCGTATCCGCGCTCCGAAAGAACTGGCCAAGTACATCGCCCATAAAGGCTCGATCACTGTCGACGGCACCAGCCTGACGGTCAACGCGGTGGATGGCGCCGAGTTCATGCTGACGATCATTCCCCATACGTTGAGCGAAACCATCATGGCTTCGTATCGGCCAGGTCGCCGGGTCAACCTGGAAGTCGACCTGCTGGCCCGTTACCTGGAGCGCCTGCTGTTGGGCGACAAGGCCGCAGAGTCTGACCCTTCACAACGGCGGGCCGGTAACATCACTGAAAGTTTTCTGGCCGCCAACGGCTACCTCAAATCCTGACCCAAGGGGGTGCCGCGTGGCGCTCAATAGCATCGAAGAACTGGTTGAAGACATCCGCCAAGGCAAGATGGTCATCCTCATGGATGACGAAGACCGCGAGAACGAAGGCGACCTGATCATGGCCGCCGAATGCTGCAAGGCCGAACACATCAACTTCATGGCCAAGCACGCCCGTGGCCTGATCTGCATGCCGATGACCCGCGAGCGCTGCGAACTGCTGAAGCTGCCGCTGATGGCGCCGCGCAATGGCTCGGGCTTCGGCACCAAGTTCACCGTGTCCATCGAGGCCGCCGAGGGCGTGACCACCGGTATCTCCGCCGCTGACCGCGCGCGCACCGTGCAAGCCGCTGCGGCCGCCGACGCCAAGGCCGAAGACATCGTCAGCCCGGGCCATATCTTTCCGCTGATGGCCCAGGCCGGCGGCACCCTGGCCCGTGCCGGCCACACCGAAGCAGCGTGCGACCTGGCGCGCATGGCCGGTTTCGAGCCCGCCGGCGTCATCTGCGAAGTGATGAACGACGACGGCACCATGTCCCGTCGCGCGGAGCTGGAAGCCTTTGCCATCGAGCACAACATCAAGATCGGCACCATCGCCGACCTGATCCACTATCGGATGATCCACGAACGTACCGTTCAGCGGATTGCCGAGCAGCCGTTGGACAGCGAACTGGGCCAGTTCAACCTGGTGACCTACCGCGATTCGGTGGAAGGCGACGTGCACATGGCGCTGACCCTGGGCACTGTCTGTGCTGAAGAACCGACCCTGGTCCGCGTGCACAACATGGACCCGCTGCGCGACTTGCTGATGGTCAAGCAACCCGGCCGCTGGAGCCTGCGCGCCGCCATGGCCGCCGTGGCCGAGGCGGGCAGCGGCGTGGTGCTGCTGCTCGGACATCCGCTCGATGGCGATGTGCTGCTGGCGCATATCCGCGAAACCACCGAACAACAACCGGTGAAAAAACCGACCACCTACAGCATCGTCGGTGCCGGTTCGCAGATCCTTCGCGACCTGGGCGTACGCAAGATGCGCCTGATGAGCGCACCCATGAAATTTAATGCGATATCCGGTTTCGATCTGGAAGTTGTAGAATACGTGCCCTCCGAATAATGGCCCGGGGATTGCGGCATTATCAGGCTTGCTGATTTTATGTGGTGAGGGAGTTTGCTCCCAACGGGTGTAGGAGCTGCCGAAGGCTGCGATCTTTTGATTTTGATCTTTCGCTTGGGACTCAAGTGTCTGGGGAAAGATCGCAGCCTCGTTGCACTCGACAGCTCCTACGACGTGGTTCGGCGGGAGTAAGTGTCCTCACCATAAAAGATGTGCAAGTGAATGAGATGGCGGGATCCACGACCCTGTATTCGTGGCTAATATCACTGAGGAGCGCGTATCGAACGTGCTCCGGCTCTTTAAGAGATCTGACGAATGACCCTGAAGACCATCGAAGGTACCTTCATCGCCCCCAAGGGCCGCTACGCGCTGGTAGTTGGCCGTTTCAACAGCTTCGTGGTTGAGAGCCTGGTCGACGGCGCGGTCGATGCCCTGGTTCGCCATGGCGTGAGCGAAAGCGACATCACCATTATCCGTGCGCCTGGCGCCTTCGAAATTCCGCTGGTTGCGCAGAAAGTCGCTCAAAAGGGCGAATACGCGGCGATCATCGCCCTCGGCGCGGTCATTCGTGGCGGTACTCCGCACTTCGAATACGTCGCTGGCGAATGCACCAAGGGCCTGGCCCAGGTGTCCATGGAGTTCGGCGTACCGGTCGCGTTCGGCGTGCTGACCGTTGATTCCATCGAACAAGCCATCGAACGTTCCGGCACCAAGGCCGGTAACAAAGGTGCCGAAGCTGCCCTGTCCGCCCTGGAAATGGTCAGCCTGCTGGCGCAGTTGGAGGCCAAGTGATTAGCGACGAAAGCGATCGTTTCAACCCGCGCGATCCAAAGCCCGCGGATGCCGGCAAGCCTTCGAAGAGCGTCAAGCGCCGCGAAGCCCGTCAGCTCGCGACCCAGGCCCTGTACCAATGGCACATGGCCAAGCAATCGCTGAACGAGATCGAAGCGCAGTTTCGCGTCGATAACGATTTCAGTGATGTCGACGGCGCGTATTTCCGCGAAATCCTCCACGGGGTTCCGCAGTTCAAGACCGAAATCGACACGGCGCTGACGCCTTGCCTGGACTTGGCCATCGAAGAGCTGGATCCGGTTGAACTGGCGGTCCTGCGCCTGTCCACCTGGGAGCTGCTCAAGCGCGTCGACGTACCGTATCGCGTGGTGATCAACGAAGGGATCGAACTGGCGAAAGTCTTCGGTTCCACCGACGGCCACAAGTTCGTCAACGGTGTGCTCGACAAGCTCGCCCCGCGCCTGCGTGAAGCTGAAGTGAAGGCGTTCAAGCGCTGATAGCGCTTGAAATCCCATGGGTGAGTTTGAGCTGATCCGCCATTACTTCGCCGCTGCGCCATGCGCGCAGGGCGGCGAGGGCGTTGCGCTGGGGATCGGCGACGACTGCGCCTTGCTGGCCGTTCCTTCCGGGGAACAGCTGGCGGTTTCCACCGACACGCTCGTGGCCGGTGTGCATTTCCCTGATCCTTGCGACCCGTTCCTGCTCGGCCAGCGCTCGCTGGCTGTGGCGGTGAGCGACCTGGCTGCCATGGGCGCCAGCCCTGTTGCCTTCACCCTCGCCCTGACCCTGCCAACCGTGACCGCCGATTGGCTGCAAGCCTACGCCCACGGTTTGAGCCAGATGGCCCAGGCGTGCGGCGTGGCGCTGGTGGGCGGTGATACCACCCGCGGCCCGTTGAGCCTGACCATGACCGTGTTCGGTCGCGTGCCGGCCGGGCAGGCCTTGACCCGAAGCGGCGCGCAGCCGGGCGATCTGTTGTGTGTCGGCGGCGAGCTGGGCAATGCCGCTGGGGCGTTGCCGCTGGTCCTCGGCCAGCGCAGCGCCGAACCTGAGGTCGCCGGGCCGCTGCTGGCGCATTACTGGTCACCGCAGCCGCAGATCGACCTCGGCCTGGCATTGCGGGGCAAGGCCAGTGCGGCGATGGATATTTCCGATGGCTTGCTGGCCGATTGCGGGCATATCGCGCAGGCCTCGGATGTGGCACTGACTGTTGAACGGGACCGACTACCGCTGTCCAACGCTCTGGTGGCATTGCTCGGCCAGCCGGGCGCCCAACAGGCGGCACTGAGTGGTGGCGACGACTACGTGTTGTTGTTTACCCTGCCGCCGGTCCGATTATCGGCGCTTTTGGCCGAAGGTTGGCCGATCCATGTGGTCGGCAAGGTCTGCGCCGGGCAGGGCGTCATGCTGGCGGACAGCCTCGGACGCGACATCACCCCACAAATACGGGGTTATCAACATTTTCGGGAGACACCGTGACAGATCATCCCAATCAGGTTCCGGCAGAGTTTGTCCCGCCTTCGGTGTGGCGCAATCCCTGGCATTTCATGGCTTTTGGCTTCGGTTCGGGTACTTTGCCTAAAGCACCGGGCACCTGGGGCTCGCTGGTTGCGCTACCCTTCATACCGTTGTGGCAGATGTTGCCGGACTGGGGCTACTGGCTGATGCTCGGCATCACCATGCTGTTCGGCTTCTGGTTATGTGGCAAAGTGGCGGACGACCTGCGGGTGCATGACCATGAAGGTATCGTCTGGGACGAGATGGTCGGCATGTGGATTACCTTGTGGCTGGTGCCGGAAGGCTGGTACTGGTTGCTGACGGGTTTCCTGGTGTTCCGCTTCTTCGATATCCTCAAGCCATGGCCCATCCGCTGGATCGACAGGCATGTACACGGGGGTGTCGGCATCATGCTCGACGATGTCCTGGCCGGGGTGTTTGCCTGGCTCGCAATGCAAGGGTTGGTGTGGTGTTTTACCTGAGGGAACCAGGCATGGGCGTAAGCCGCGCACTACTGCTGTTGCTGTGTTTAGGGGCGCTGCTCGGTGTTCCGGCGGCCGAATCGGGGCCGCTGCCCGGCAAGATCCGTGCGGCCAGCGAAGAGTGGGCCGACTACACCCAGGCCGATGGCCAGGGCATGGGCTGGGACATCTTGCGGGCCGTGTTCGAGCCTGAAGGCGTCAAGCTGGAGACCCGCAGCGTGCCCTACACCCGCTCGATCGGGTTGGTGCAACGTGGGGAGGTGGATGCACAGGTAGGCGCCTATCGCGATGAAACCGAAGGGCTGCTGTACCCGCATTGGCATTACGACGTCGATCATATCTATGCCCTGGGGCTGGCCTCCAAGCCGTCACCGACGCTGGCGACGATTGGCAACTATCGACTGGTGTGGATGCGCGGGTACGAATACAACAACTACCTGCCCAACATCCGGCGTTTCAATGAAATTCACCGCGCCGTGGGTATCTTGCCGATGCTGGCCCATGATCGTGCCGATTTTTATATCGATGCGTTGATGGAAATCCAGGATGTGCTCGCCAAGGCTGACGATCCCAAGCAATTCAAACTCTCGCCGCTGATCAATCTGCCGCTGTACCTGGGGTTCGCCAATAACGAAAACGGCCGTACGTTGCGGGCGCTGTTCGACCGCCGTATGGAAGTGCTGGTGAAGAGCGGCGAGTTGAAACCGATTTTCGAACGCTGGAAGCAACCCTATCCGTTTGACGAGAATGGCAAGCCACCGAAGCCGTGATCAAACTTTTCGATGCTAATAGGCAGTAATTCAGCCTAAGCGTCCCTCGGATCGTGCTGTTACAATGCCCGCCTCTGCGAATCTTCAGTACTAGATCAGGAGCACACCGGTGCCTGTCGTTTTTGTTGCCGCTTCCAAGCTGCCAACGCCCTTTGCGCAATTCACCATGCATGGTTTTCTCGATGAAGCCACCGGTCGCGAGCACGTTGTGCTGAGCCTGGGTGATTTCGCCGACGGCGCTCCGGTACTCGGCCGCCTGCACTCCGAATGCCTGACGGGCGATGCCCTGTTCAGCCAGCGCTGCGATTGCGGCTCGCAACTCGAAGCGGCATTGCAGGCCATCGCCCGTGAAGGTCGTGGCGTGTTGCTGTATTTGCGCCAGGAAGGGCGTGGCATTGGCCTGCTGAACAAGATCCGCGCCTATGAGCTGCAAGACGGCGGTGCGGACACGGTGGAAGCCAACGAGCGCCTCGGCTTTGCCGCCGACTTGCGCGACTACAGCATCTGCTTGCCGATGCTCGAGCACCTGGGTATCAAGTCCTTGCGGTTGATGACCAACAACCCGCGCAAGGTCAAGGCGCTGACCGACATGGGGATCGTAGTGGCCGAGCGCGTGCCGCTGCACACCGGTCACAACCCGCACAACAAACTCTACCTGGCAACCAAGGCCAGCAAGCTCGACCACATGATGGGCAACGAGCACCAGGGCGAGGTCGACCGGGCGTGACGCGCGGCCAAGTCCGGCGGCGCCTGGCCGTCAGCTGGTGGCAGTACCTGGCGCTGGCCTTGCTGCCGCTGTTCGTGATCAACGCGGTATTCGGCCAGGGCGAGGCTATCCTGCCAGTGCTGGCGATGCCGCTGTTCATTGCGGGCGTGGCGTCGATGTTTGTCAGCCTGCGGTTCTTCGGCGGCTATAAAAACGCCCTGGTCGCCACGCAAAAGTCCCTCGATACACCTGAAGAACCCCAAGCCTGGATCACCCTGGCGGCGCGACGGCGCGCAGCCTTCCTGGTGGCAGGCCTGCCAGCATGGATTGGCGCCCTGGCGGTGTTCGTTGGCCTCGAAGCGGTGCCGTTGATGCTCCTGGCGTTATCCACCGCCGTGTTGTTCTACCTGTATCGCATCCCGCGTCAGCTCGGTTGATGCGTCTTTGGCTGGCGGTCCTGCTGCTGGCCACCAGCGCCTCGACGATGGCGGCGACCCGTGTGGTCAGCCTGGCGCCCTCGCTCTCGGAAATCGTTGTCGAGCTCGATTCCGCCGACCTGCTGGTGGGCGTGTTGGATGGCGGTGAACGTCCGACGGTCCTGAAGGATCTGCCTTCGGTTGGGCGTTACGGCCAGCTGGACATGGAGCGTCTGCTCAGCCTCAAGCCTGATTTGCTTCTGCTCTGGCCGGGCAGCGTGGGTCCGGGGCAGCGCGCGCAACTTAAAGCGCTGGGCATTCCGATCTACGTCGCCGAACCCCACAGCCTTGACCAGCTCATTACACAAATTCAAGACATCGCCACCCAGCTCGGCCGTCCGGAACGGGGCGTGCAGCGAGCGGCGCAGTTGCGTGAACGTCTTGAGGCGCTGCGACAACGCTATCGCCGGGACACGCCGGTGCCGGTGTTCTATCAGGTCTGGGACCGGCCGTTGTACACCGTCGGTGGCGGGCAGATCATCAGTGATGCGCTGGCCGTGTGCGGCGCCCACAACGTTTTTGCCGACCTCGATCTGCCAGCGCCGCAGGTGAGCGTGGAGTCGGTGTTGCAGCGCCAACCGCAGATGATCCTGGCCACGGACCAGGCGCAGCTAGACGCCTGGAAAACCTGGCCGGTGGCGCAGGGGAGGTTGCTGTTGGTCAATGACAAAGGGCTGGAGCGGCCCAGCGGGCAGATGATCGAGGCGACTGCGCGGTTGTGCGAATTGATTGCGCCAGATCGGTAGACCGCGGCGCCTGCAATCGCGAGCAAGCTCGCTCCCACAGGTTTTGTTGTGAACACAAAACCTGTGGTCACTGAAGATCAACTGTGGGAGCGAGCTTGCTCGCGATGAGGCCAGTCCAGACGCTACAGGTTCTGGATCAGAGCGCCGGGGTCCAGGTCACCCCAAACAACCAGGCCCGACCTTCCTCCCGATACCCATGCTGCTCACCGTCATGGCTGTACAGCGCCCGGCTGTAACTCTGGTCCAGCACATTATCCACCTTCATCTCCAGCTTCACTTCCCGGCTCAGCGCCCAACTGCCGCGCAACCCGAGCAGGGCATAGCCGCCCAAGGCATTGCGGTTGTTTTCATCGTCATAGCTACTGCTCACCGCTTGCCAGGTGGCGCCGAGGCCCAGGCGATCGAATTGCCGATCCAGGTCCAGGTTCAGCGTCCGTCGGGCGCGGCGGGCGAGGGTGTGGCCACTGTCGCGATCGCGCGGGTCGATGATGGCCAGGCCCAGGTTGCCCTGCCAGCCGAACAGTTCCTGCCGGTAGGCCATCTCGAAGCCGTTGATCCGCGCCGAAGCGACGTTCTGCGGACGTGAGTCGCGGCCAAAAATGATCGCGTCTTCCAGGTCGGTGCGGTACAGCGAAGCCTCGACGCTGGCACGGTGGCTCAGTTGGCTGCGCCATTGCAGTTCGTAGCTCTTGGCGGTCTCGGGTTTCAGGTCGGGGTTGCTGTAGTCCGGGTAATACAGATCGTTGAAGGTCGGCGCGCGGAAGCTTTCGCTGTAGGTCAGCAACACGTCGTTATCCGGGTTGACCGGCAGGGTGAGCGTTCCGCTCCAGCTGTTCTGGCCGCCGAATTGCTGGTTCTGGTCACGACGCAGGCCCAGTTCAGTGGAAAAACTTTCGCCCCGGAAGCGGTGCTGGATAAACGCTGCGCGGTTCCAGCGACTGTCTTCATCGAACGGTGTGCTGCTGTTGACCCGGTCCTGATACCCGTCGCCGCCCAGGATCAGGCTGTTGCGCCCGTCGAGCGTCACGTCGTTCTGCCATGTCAGCGAATCACGGTAGGTATTGAAGGTTTCGCGTACATCGCTGAGCTTGTCGTAGGTTTTCTCGCGGTTCTCGCTGTGGCCCAGTTCGAGGCGGGATTGCCAGGCATCGTTGATTCGCCCGTCCACGTAGGTGCTGAAGCTGCTCACGGCAAATTCGCTATAAGGCTGCTGGGGCAGGGACTCGAAGGTGTTGGGGTCGAAACGGCCGAACGGGTTGTCGTATTCGCTCTTGCCGCGGTTATCCAGCAGGTTCACGCCGACTTCCAGGTCGTCGTTGAGCGCATGGCTCAAACTCAGGCTGAAGGACCGGTTGCGGTTCGCGTCGTCGTCGCGGTCGCTGGCGTAGGACTCGTGGGTTCGATTGCCTCCTGCGGTTTCGTCCAGGCTCGCGCCCAGGTTGAAGCGGGTCTGCTTGTCGCCACCGGACAGGCCAAGGCTGCGCTCCCAGGTCTGGTGGTTGCCAAAACCGAGGTGCAGGCGCGGTTGCAGGCCTTGTTCGGTACCGCGTCGGGTGAAAATCTGGACCACCCCGCCCACCGCATCGGCGCCGTAGATCACCGAGCGCGAACCGCGCAGCACTTCCACCCGTTCGATTTGATTGATGTTCAGGCGTTGCAGGTTGCTGTCGCCGGAGGTGGCGTTGCCGATGCGCTGGCCGTCCACCAGCACCAGGCTCTGGGCTGACTTGGTGCCTCGGATGTAAATCCCCGGCAGGCTGCCGCGCCCGCCCAGTGGCGCAACCTGCACACCCGGCACGCGGCTGAGCAGGTCGGTGACGCTGGCCGTTTGCAGGCGTTCGATGTCGTCGCGGGTGAAGATCGTGTTGGCGGCGCTGCTGTCATTTCGGGCCTCGACCTGGCGGTTGGCGCTGATCAGGATATCGGGCAGCGTCAGTGCTTGATCGCGTTCGAAGGTGTCGGCCAGCAGGTCGGGGATGGGGAGCAGGGCGAGGGTGAGGGCGAGGCGGTGTTTCATGGGGTTCCAATCATGCTTGATTCACACAAAACCAATGTGGGAGCGAGCTTGCTCGCGATAGCGGTTTGTCAGCCAATGGGTTAATTGACTGATCTTCCGCTATCGCGAGCAAGCTCGCTCCCACAGGGGCTTGTGTGGGCTGAACTTACAGGCCCAGCAGTTGCAACCGCAGCCGCACCGCCGCTTCGATCCCAGCCTCGTCCAGCCCGCATTCGGCCAGCATCTGCGCCGGCTTGGCGTGTTCGACGTAGGTATCCGGCAGGCCCAGGTGCAGCACTGGCTTGAGGATGTTTTCCCGCGCCAGGCATTCGCTGACTGCCGAGCCGGCGCCGCCCATGATGGCGTTCTCTTCGACGGTCACCAGCAGTTGGTGGCTGGCGGCCATCTCGCGGACCATGGCTTCGTCCAGGGGTTTGACGAAACGCATGTCCACCACGGTGGCGTCGAGTGTCTCGGCGACTTTCAGGGCCTCGGCCAGTTGTACGCCAAACACCAGCAGGGCCGTTTGCTTGCCCTGGCGACGGATCACGCCCTTGCCGATCTCGATCGGCTCCAATTCGCTTTCAATCGTGGCGTTCGGGCCGGTGCCGCGCGGGTAGCGCACCGCCGCCGGGCCGTTGAACAGGTGGCCGGTGGTGAGCATCTTGCGCAGTTCGTTTTCATCGCTCGGCGTCATCACCAGCATGCCGGGGATGCAACGCAGGTACGACAAGTCGAAGCTCCCGGCATGGGTCGGGCCGTCTTCGCCCACCAGCCCGGCGCGGTCGATGGCGAACAGCACGTCGAGGTTCTGCACGGCTACATCGTGGACGAGCTGGTCATAGCCGCGCTGCAGGAACGTCGAGTAGATCGCCACGACAGGCTTGGCGCCTTCGCAGGCCATGCCGGCGGCGAGGGTCACGGCGTGCTGCTCGGCAATCGCCACGTCGAAATAGCGCTGCGGGTAGCGTTCGCTGAAGGCCACCAGGTCCGAGCCTTCCTTCATCGCCGGGGTGATGCCCACCAGGCGCGGGTCGGCGGCGGCCATGTCGCACAGCCATTGGCCGAACACGCCGGAATACTTCGGTCCGCCAGCCTTTTTCGGCGCGGCCGCCGGAGCGTCCAGGGGTTCGAGCTTGGTGATCGCGTGGTAGCCGATCGGGTCGACTTCCGCCGGGGCGAAGCCTTTGCCTTTCTTGGTGACCACGTGCAGGAACTGCGGGCCCTTGAGGTCGCGCATGTTGCGCAGGGTGGCGATCAGCGTGGGCAGGTCATGACCGTCGATGGGGCCGATGTAGTTCCAGCCCAGCTCTTCGAACAGCGTGCCGGGGACCAGCATGCCCTTGGCGTATTCTTCGGTGCGGCGGGCGATTTCCCAGGCGCCGGGCAGGCGCGACAGGACCTTCTTGCTGCCTTCGCGCATGCTCGCGTAGGTGCGGCTGGAAAGGATCTTCGCCAGGTAGTTGGACAAGCCGCCGACGTTGCGCGAGATCGACATGTCGTTGTCGTTGAGGATCACCAGCATGTTGGCGTCGACTTCCGGCGCATGGTTCAGCGCCTCGAAGGCCATGCCGGCGGTCAGTGCGCCGTCGCCGATCACGGCGATCGCCTTGCGTTCGCTGTTTTGCAGGCGGGCGGCAATTGCCATGCCCAGGGCGGCGCTGATGGAGGTGCTGGAGTGGCCAACACCGAAGGTGTCGTATTCGCTCTCGGAACGGCGCGGGAAGGCGGCGATGCCGTCCTTCTGGCGCAGCGTGCCCATGCGGTCGCGACGTCCGGTGAGGATTTTATGCGGATACGCCTGGTGCCCGACGTCCCACACCAGCCGGTCGTCCGGGGTGTCGAAGACGTAATGCAACGCGATGGTCAGCTCGATGACGCCAAGGCCCGCGCCGAAGTGCCCACCGGTCTGGCCGACCGTGTAGAGCAGTTCCAGGCGCAACTCATCGGCCAGGGTTTCCAGCTCGGCTTCACCCAGGCGACGCAGGCCGTCCGGCGTGTTGGCGCGGTCCAGCAGGGGCGTGGTCGGGCGCTTGCGGGGAATCTCTTGGAACGTCGTGGGCATCAGGCGAATCGTTATAGGTATAGAAAGAGGCGGCAGTTTACCTTATGCATCGCAAGCTGCCCACGCGTCGGCCGGAACTTGGCCGATACGCACTTAAATGGGTTGACCGTGTATCAGCTGCGTCGTTCGACGATATAACGCGCCAGATCGCGCAACGGTTCGGCCGCCGCGTCAAAGGGTCGCAGCGCGGCCAGGGCCTGGTCGCGCAGTTCCAGGGCGTAGGCCTTGGCGGCATCGAGGCCGAGCAGGGCCGGGTAGGTTGGCTTGTCCCGCGCGATGTCGGCGCCTTGGCGCTTGCCCAGGGTCTGGGTATCGCTTTCGACGTCGAGGATGTCGTCCTGCACCTGGAACGCCAGGCCGATGGCTCGGGCGTAGGTCTGCAAGGCCTGCAGCTGTGCGGGCGTGGCCCGGCCGCTGGCCAGGGCGCCGAGCTTGACGCTGGCTTCGATCAGCGCGCCGGTCTTGTGCCGGTGCATGTATTCCAATGCGTCCTGATCGAGCTTCAAGCCCACCGAACCGAGGTCGATGGCTTGGCCTCCGACCATTCCGGCAGGGCCTGCCGCCAATGCCAGGGCGCTGACCATGTCCAGGCGAACCTGCGCCGGGCAATCGCTCAGGGTCGGGTCCAGCAGCGCACTGAAGGCCAGGCTCTGCAGGCCATCACCGGCCAGGATCGCGCAGGCTTCGTCGAATTTTTTGTGAGTCGTTGGCTGGCCGCGACGCAGGTCGTCATCGTCCATGGCCGGCAGGTCGTCATGCACCAGGGAATAGGCGTGAATCAGCTCAACCGCGCAAGCCGCGCCGTTGGCCTGCTCGGCCGCGCCGCCAAGGGCTTCGCACGCGGCATAGGCCAGCAGCGGACGTACCCGCTTGCCGCCGTTCATCACGCTGTAGCGCATGGCTTCGTACAGCCGCGCCAGTTCCGGGCTCGGGGCGCTGAACAAGGTATCCAGTGCAGCATTGACCCGGGCCTGGCTGCTGGCCTGATACGCGCCGATCATTCAGGCTGTTCCGCGTCGAACGGTTCTTCGGTCAACTCGCCGTCGCGCTCGAGCAACAATTGCACCTTCTGCTCGGCCTGGGCCAATGCCGCCTGGCAGTCGCGAGTCAAGCCGATACCTTGCTCGAAAGCCGTCAGCGAGTCTTCCAGCGACAATTCGCCGTTCTCCAGCCGTTCGACCAGTGTTTGCAGGTCGGCCAGAGATTGTTCGAAATCCAGTGCAGCTTTTTTGCGGGCCATGGCGGCTATTCCGGTTGACTGTTAAACCGGCGCGACACTAGCAGACATGGGGTTTTCGGGCAAATCAGGGTGGGGTAACGCGGGCCGTGATCCAGTGCTTTTGTGGCGAGGGAGCTTGCTCCCGCTCGAGCGCGCAGCGGTCGCAAACTGGATCAACCCGGCGGGTTTGGGGCTGCTGCGCAGCCCAGCGGGAGCAAGCTCCCTCGCCACGGGATTTCGTCAGAAGTGACGTCGGGTTCCGTATTCGGCTCATTTCGTGAGCCGAATAAATCCTCTATTCGGCTCACGCCACGTTCGATACGTGATTTCCCACACAGAATCGCGCGTTTCCCGATTGTGAAAAAACTGTCAAATGGCTACTCTTCGCGCCATCTTCGGCCCCTTGTAACGGGGCCTTCAGACGAACCCCGAATAATGACAAACAGCGCCCCGGGAAGGGTGTCGGGTTGCGTCGTGCATGGCAGGAGGCTTACGTGCGTTTTCTTTCTTTATTGATCGTGTTGCTCGGTGCGCCGCTGGCGTGGGCCGGGCCTTCGGCTGAAATGTCGGAGCCGGTCGGCGGCTGGCGCTACAGCGGCTTGCTCGATCGCACGGAAAACCCCCAGGTCGCCTATCCCACGCCGCCCATAGACCGCGGCATCCAGCGCAATCGCACGATGATCGAAGGCCGGATCAAGGACATGGGCACGGCGCGTCAGCCCCACAGCCTGTCGGTCAACGGCAACCCGCTGAATCTCTACACCGATGAAGAGGGGCGTTTCGCCCGGCCATACGCCTTTGGCGCTGGCTCCAACAGCGTCGAAGTGCGCAGCTCCGAAGGCCAGTCCCTCAAGCGCGTGCAATTCTACGAAGCCAATAACTTGCGCACCCCGGCGCAGATCCGCGTGGTGCTGGGCTGGGACGATCCAAACGCTGAACTCGACCTGCATATCGTCACACCCGACGGCCAACATGCCTTCTTTGGCCAGCCGGCCCTGAGCAACGGCGGCGGCCTCGACCCGGACGGGGTCGACGGTCCCGGTCCCGAAATGTTCACCATGACCGCGCCGATGCACGGCACCTACTTGGTCTACGTGAACTATTGGGGCAACTACGGCGACGGCGGCTACAACTTCGATGAAACGAGCAACCAGAACGAGGTGATTACCTCGCAGATCAACCTGGTGCTCAACGAAAACACCGTCGATGAAAAACGCGAGACCTTTGTCGTGCCCCTGCGCGCCATTGGCGATCTGTTGCTGGTAAAGACTTTCAACTACTAATCCGGTCCACGGATGAACAGGCCCTTGTGAATATGAGCGACAACACTGCTTCCCCGACCACGCCGACACCTGTCGCCAAACCTGGACGCCGCTGGCCGGCGATTCTGCTCGGGCTGTGCCTGGTGGCCGGCGCGGCCGGCGGGTTGGGCTGGTTCATGACCAAGCCCAAGGCGCCGCCCATGGAGCTGGCGTTGGAAAAACTCGGCGTGAGTCGTCCCGACGGCTTGATCGAGGCCCATTCCCTGAGCCAGTTACCCAAGGATCTCCTGGCGGTGCCGTTCCTCAAGGCCACCCTCACCGAGGACTTCGTCTTCTATTACGAAGCCCACGCCGACCGCCTCGGCCTGATCGGCAGCCTGCGCCGGATCATCTACGAGCATGACCTCAAGCTGCAGGACAGCCTGATCGAGCAGCTTTTCGACCAGCCGGCGGACGTGGCGTTGTGGCGCGGGGCGGACGGTCGTCTCAAGGATTTCCTGCTGGTGATGGATCGCGGCGGGTTGGCGAAGGTGCTGGAGCCGCTGGCGAAAGTCGCCCTGGATGACACTCAGTTGAGCAAACTGGGTGACTTGAAGGTGAGCGGCGATGAAGTCGCGCTCTACCAGCTCAGCTATAACGCGAGCAAATCCCTGGTCTTCGCCTCCCATGGCGACAAGTTGGTCGTGCTGTCCAACCCGACCAAGCTCTACGACCAAGGCCATGGCCCTACCGACGAACGTGGCATGGTCTCGACCCAGGCCCTCGAGGCGCTGCTGGCCGGCGAAAAACTCTTCCCCGAAGCCTTCGGCCTGACGGCCAAGGCCCCGGAGGTCAAGCAGCGCATCTCCGTCAACGCCAGCGTGCTCGCCATGGGCTACCAGCGGTTCATCCCGAACTTCGCCGGCTTGCGTTTCGACATGGACGACAAGGGCTGGCACAGCTTCCTGGCCATGGATGAATTGGAAAACCAGCCGGACTTCGACTTCAAGCCGATCTGGCAAGCCATGCCCATGGGCGCCAGCGCCTGCGTGGCCTTGCCCCTGGCCGCCGAGCAACAGAAACCGTTGCTGGTCAAACTCGGCGCCGAGGAAAAAGCCGCCCAGGCCATGGTCGACCACGTGGCGGGCGCGGCAGGCCTGTGCTGGTACGCCGATTCCCGGCTGTACACGCCGCTGCTGGTGGCGAGCCTGAACGAAGACGACGGCAAGCTCGACGCCGACCTGGGCAACCTGTTCGGTTCGATGGTCGGCGCCTATGAAAACAACGTTGCCGAACATGCATTTCCGGTGGTGGAGAAGCAAGAAGGTTCGACGCACCAATGGCAACGCCAGGTCAGTTCCAACTTCGGGCCTTATTCGGCCAAGGAAGCGCAGCAGCCCGAGGCGATTACCGGCAAGGCGTTCATGCGCGTCAGCCTGGCGCGCCACGGTTCGACCTTGCTGTTCTCCCTCGATGACAAGTTGGTCGACAAGGCCCTCGGCACCCTCGACAAACGCTTCCCGCCCATGGCCGACGTGGTGCCCAAGGACTTGCTGATGCCGATCTACTTCGGCCCGGATTCCATGGCGCAACTGATGCAGCGCGAAACCCTCGACAGCCTGCCCCAGGACATGGAACCGGTGTTCTACAACGCCGCGCAAACCTACCTGATCCCGAAACTGCGCACCCTTGGCGGCTACGGCAAATACGCCCTGACGTTGCCAGCAGGCAGCGAGCCGGACGGCCATTGGCAGTGGCTGCCGCTGGAATGGAAAGCGCTGTGACAGGACTGATCCGCAACCGCGCGTATGGGTTGCTGCTGGCGTTGCTGCTCGGTGGGCCTGCGCTTGCCGTCGAGGCGCCGGCGCTGGACGCGCAGCAGTCCCAGGTATTCCGTGCCTGGTTCGTGCGCATCGCCCAGGAACAACTGACCAAAGGCCCGAGCCCACGCTGGTATCAGCAGGATTGCGCCGGGCTGGTGCGTTTCGCCGCCAACGAAGCGCTGAAGGTCCACGATGAAAAATGGCTGCGCAGCAATGGCCTGTCCAATCGCTACCTGCCGCCGGAGCTGCCGCTCAGCGATGCACAACGCAGCCTCGCCCAGCAATGGCAGCAGGGCGGCGGCAAGGTCGGGCCCTACGTCAACGCGATCAAGCTGATCCAGTTCAACAGCCGCCTGGTGGGCCGGGATGTCACCCAGGCCCGGCCTGGCGACCTGATGTTCTTCGACCAGGGCGACGACCAGCACCTGATGATCTGGATGGGCCGCTACATCGCCTATCACACCGGCACGACCACCCCAACCGACAACGGCATGCGCTCCGCAAGCCTGCAACAACTCATGAACTGGAAGGACACCCGATGGATACCCGACGCAGCCAACCCCAACTTCATCGGCGTCTATCGACTCAACTTTCTCACCCAATGACCGGTGCCCGCATGCTGCGCTTGTGTTCAAAACTGCCCCTGCTGTTCGCCCTGGTGCTGGCGCCCCTGGTGAATGCCGAAGACACCGTGGAGCCCAGCGGTTATACGCCGGTGTCCGGTGAAAGCTTTTTCCTGCTGGCCGACAGCAGCTTCGCCAGCGACGAGCAAGCCATGGTCCGCCTCGAAGCACCGGGGCGCGACTACCGCCGGTTCCGCATGGAGCCCTACGGCGGCGCTGATATCCGCGTCTATCGGATCGAAAAACCGCTGGAGTTCCTCAAGCGCCAGAAGAACCTGCACCGCGTGGTCAGCGACGGCCAGTTCAAGGGCGAGGGCCTGTCGAACACCTTGGCGTACCTGTGGGACAACTGGTACCGCAAATCCCGTCGGGTGATGCAACGGGCGTTCTCCTACGAGTCCCGCCAGCAGGTCACCGAAGAAGTGCCGGAACTGAAGATCGGCGACGCCCTGGTTGCGCCGACGCCGTACGACGCGCCAGCGCAATTCGCCTTGATCCCCGGTTTGCCAGTGGTCAGCCAGTTCCGCTATCCGCTGTGGCAGGCCAAGCCGATCCAGCCGCCGGCGGGCGTCAACCTGGCCGGTTCGTCCAGCGAGTTCGTCAGCGTCGCGCCGGGCAACGTCTATGTGCCGCTGGGCCAGTTGAAGCCGGGCCTGTACCTGGTGGAAGCACTGATCGGCAAATACCGCGCGACCACCATGGTCTTCGTCTCCAACACCGTGGCCGTGAGCAAGATCGCCGGTGACGAATTGCTGGTCTGGGCCGCACGCAAGCATGAAGGGCGCTCGGTGCCCAAGGTGAACGTGTTGTGGACTGACGGCCTGGGCGTGATGAGCAGCGGGGCCACCGATGAAGACGGCCTGCTGCGCCTCAAGCATGTCAGCCCGGAGCGTTCGTTCGTCATCGGCGAAGACGAGGAGGGCGGCGTATTCGTCTCCGAAAACTTCTATTACGACAGCGAGATCTACGACACCAAGCTCTACGCCTTCACCGATCGGCCGCTGTACCGGCCGGGGGATTGGGTGTCGCTGAAAATCGTCGGTCGCGAGTTCAAGAACGCCCGTGACTCGGTGCAGCCAGCGGCCGCCGACGTCAACGTCAGCGTGCTCGACGCTACCGGCACCGCGCTGCAAACCCTGGCCCTGAAGCTCGATTCCAAGGCCGGCACCCAAGGCCGTTTCCAGCTGCCGGAAAACGCCGTGGCCGGTGGCTACGAGCTGCGCTTCAGCTACAAGGACCAGCTCTACAGCAGCGCCTTCCGCGTAGCCGAATACATCAAGCCGCACTTCGAGATCGCGCTGAACCTGGCCAAGCAGGACTACCGCACCGGCGAGCCGGTCAAGGGCAACCTGGTGCTGCTGTACCCGGACGGCAAGCCGGTGGCGAACGCCAAGGTCAGCCTGAGCCTGCGCGCCCAGCAACTGTCGATGGTCGATAACGAGCTGCAATACCTGGGGCAATTCCCGGTGGAGCTGACCAGCAGCGAAGTCACCACCGATGCCAAGGGCAACGCCAACCTCGACCTGCCGGCCGCCGACAAGCCGAGCCGCTACACGCTCACCGTGTTTGCCAGCGATGGCGCGGCATATCGGGTCAAGACCACCAAGGAAATCCTCATCGACCGCGGCGCGGCGAATTTCCGCCTGGGCGCGCCCCGCCGTTTCAGCGCAGCCGGCGAGAAAGTCGCGTTCAGCTACGCCAACGAAGGCGGCAACGAACAAAGCAAAGCCGTGACACCGGGCAGCTATGGCTGGGTCCGTCTGGAAGACCAGACCACCGGCGAAGGCAAACTGGCCGCCAAGGACAAAGGCTTCAGCCTGACCTTCGACCGCCCCGGCACTTACAACCTCACGCTCAAGGACGACCATGGCCGGGTCATCGGCGCGACCAGCCATGCGGTGACCGGCGAAGGCATCAAGGCCGTGCCGGGCACGGTCGAAATCGTCCTCGACAAAACCGAATACAAGACCGGTGACGAAGCCCTGGCGCTGATCACCTTCCCCGAGCCGGTCAGCGATGCGTTGCTGTCGCTTGAGCGGGACAAGGTCGAGGCCACCGCGATGCTCTCCAAGGGCGCCGACTGGCTGAAAATGGAGAAACTCAGCGACACCCAGTACCGCGCACGCATTGCCGTGAAGGATAATTTCGCGCCGAACCTGACCTTCTCCGTGCTGTACACCAAGGGCGGCCAATACAGCTTCCAGAACGCCGGCATCAAGGTCGTTGCGCCGCAGATCGACGTCGCGATCACCACCGATAAAGCCACCTATCGCCCGGGCGACACGGTGACCGTCGACCTGGGGACCCAGTTCGCCGGCAAGGCGATTCCCGCGCACCTGACCGTCAGCGTTGTCGATGAAATGGTCTACGCGCTGCAACCGGAAGTCGCACCGACCATCGACCAGTTCTTCTACCATCCGCGCCGCAACAACGTGCGCACCAGCGCCAGCCTGTCCTTCATCAGCTACGACGTGGCGCTGCCAGGCAGCCCCGGCGCGCCGGGCAAGGCCAACCGCAGCGAGCGTGGGGTCAAGGTGCTGGAACGGCCGCGTCGCGAAGACGTCGACACCGCCGCCTGGCAACCGGAGCTGGTCACCGATGCCAACGGCAAGGCGCGCTTTACCTTCAAGATGCCGGACTCGTTGACCCGCTGGCGTATCACCGCCAAGGCGATCGCCGACGATGGCCAAGTCGGCCAGAAGAAACAGTTCATTGCCTCGGAGAAACCGCTGTACCTGAAATGGAGCGGCCCGACCCGCTTCCGCGTGGGCGACAAGCCGCAACTGGGCCTGTTCGCTTTCAGCCAGTCCGAGAAGCCGTTGAAAACCGAGTTGCTGATCCGCTACGCCGGCGCCGAGCAGCGTGTGGTGGCGGAGCTGAAAAACGGCATCAACTACGTCGCGCTGCCAGCCATGGCCTTGACCGACGGCGACTTGAACGTTCAATTGCAATTGAACGGTGAAACCCAGGACAGCCTGGCCATGCACCTCAATGCCAGCGGCAACGGTTGGCAAGTCACCCAGAGCCAACGCCTCGACGTGGCCAGCGGCGACACGCCACTGAACTGGCCGCACGGACGCCAGCGATATCCGCCTGCGCCTGGATGACAGCCCGCAAGCGCTGTTCCGTTCGGCCCTGGACGACCTGCTCAGCTATCCGTATGGCGGCGTCGAGCAGACCGCCAGCCGCCTGCTGCCGTTGAGCATCGCGTATCCGACCCTGGCGTCGAACCCGCAGATCCGCGACCGTTTGCGGCTGATCATGCAAAACAGCCGCCTGCGCCTGGTGCAGATGGCCGGGCCTTCGGCGAGTTTCACCTGGTGGGGCCAGGACGGCGAGCCGGACGCGTTCCTCACTGCCTATGCCTATTACGCCGACTGGAACGCCAGCAAGGCCCTGGACCTGAACCTGCCGCCGGAACACTGGCAGCGGGTGCTGGAGGTCTATGCCAAGCAGGCCGGCGATACGCCGCTGTTGCAGCGCGCATTGATCCTGTCGTTCGCCAAACAGATGCAATTGCCGGTGAACACCTTGCTCAGTGGGCTGATGGATGACTTGGCCAAGGCCAGTGAAGACAGCACCGAGAGCGTGCTGGACAGCGGCGAGGACAGCCTGGTCATGTACGCGCCGGATTCGGCCCTTGGCCTGGCCAGCGCCCGTGTCCTGACCGCGTCCCTCGCCAAGCAGGCGAAAGTGCCGTTGCCGGCAGCGTTCAGCCGTCAGGCCGACGCCGCGCAACAGCAACTGGAACTCAGCTCCCAGCCGTTCGTCGAGGCTTTGTTGTTGTCGGTGCAAGGCTTCGATCAGGCTCGCGCCAGCGCATTGCTGGAGCGCGTGCTGCCGCAGCAGTCCACCCTGGAACGCGCACTGGCCCTGACCTGGTTGCAGCGCAGCATCGAACAGGCCGCGCCGGCCGTGGCCCTGGCGCCGGGCGAAGGCTGGAAAGCCAAGCAAGGCGCGACCGGCGAAACCTACTGGCAATGGCAGGGCGCGCAGCTTCCAACGCTACTGACCCTGACCGGCGCCCAGGAGCGTCCATTGCAAGCGGCGTTGAGCTTCCAGAGCCAGCAAGCCCCCGTGGCGCCGATGGCCGTGTCGATCACCCGTCGCCTGTCGCGCCTGGTGCCAGGCGACGAGGCGTTCACCTTCAAGCTCGAAGCCGTGGGCAACAAGCCGTTGTCCAGCGACGCCCTCTATCTGGATGAAGTGATCATCAACAGCAAGGCCGCGACGCCGCTGCGCTACGGCATGCTCGAAGTGCCGCTGCCGCCGGGCGCCGATGTGGAACGCACCACCTGGGGCATCCAATTGATGGGCAAGGCCGACAGCGAGCCGACGTCCCTGGAAAAGGCCCGCTTCGAGCCGGGCCAGATGGCTTACGCCGTGCCGGTGGATGCCCTCAGTGGCGAGCTGCGCCTGCGGCACTTGGTGCGTTTCTCCCAGAAGGGTCAGTTCACCCTGCCGCCGGTGCGCTTCACTCAGGTCTACGCGCCACAGAACCAGGCCCGCGAACAGAAACCGGCGCTCGGTCAGGTGACGGTCGACTGACATGCGCAGGCGTTGGGGCTGGTGGTGGTTGTGCTTGATTCCTGTGCTGGCGACAGCGCAGGAGGAGCCGCTGCGCCTGGCCTTCGACGGTCAACTGTTGCGCGTAAGCCAGACCCAGGTGCTGGACCGCCAGCCGTTGCCCGATTCGTTACAGGCACCGCTGGGCAGCTTGTGGAAACTCTTCGTCTACGCCTGGCTGGTGGACACCGATGCCCGCGAGCCGGCCTATGAATGCCGAGGCGAATCGAAAGAAGAAGTCTATTGCTGCAACGCCGGGCAGAGCATTGGTCGCGACCAGGCACTGGTGAAGTCCTGCGGCTTGTATTTCGAACCGCAACGGCTCGGACTTTCGGCGCCTGGCTGGCGGGATTACTGGCAAGCGCGGCAGGCGCCGAAATGGTTGCAGGACCTGCCGGCCTTGCAGCCGCAAACCCAAGTGCCCGTGGCAGAGCTGCTCAAGGCGCTGGCGACGCTGCCGGCCCAGGATCAGGCTCGTCGGGTGTTGCTCGACGTAGTGCTTGGCGCGGCGGATGGTCGGTTGGTCGGTCAGTTGGGCGGTCGCCTGCGGGTCAAGACCTGGAGCTGGCTGGGCGATCAAGGGCCTTCGTCGCGCCAGGGCGGTTTCGCCGGTTGGCTGGTCGATGGCACGCCCGTCTGGGCCGGTGGACGCGGTACCAGCCAGCAGGTCTTGAAGAAATATGGCGATGGCTTGGCCATGGCACTGCCATCCCGTTGGCCGGCGGAAACCGGGCGTTGCGTGGAAGTGGGGTTGTTTGCCCGCTATCCCTTGCAACGAGTGATGTCCGGTGAACGTCCAGCCACGCCGGGACAACTGCGCGGCGACTACCGCGTCGAGTTCAGCAACGGCAACCAGCTGGATATCCACAGCGACGGCGAACTGTTCCTGCTGCCTGGCAAACTGGTCGCGCGGTTGGACCGGGAGGAATACGTCGCTCGGGTCCTGCAGCGCGAAGCCAAGGCCGAACCCGCCGAAGCGGCCAAGGCATTGGCCGTGGCTATCCGCACCTACCTGTTGCAAAACGCCCAGCGCAACGGCGATTGCCTGAGCATCGACGACAGCAGCCATCGCCAGCGCGTCGCGCCGCGTCCGGCGGCGCCGGAAACCCGAGCGATTGCCGCGTGGACCAGCGACCTGGTCCTGGCCGGCACCGATGTGACGTATCACTCCGATCAACCCGGCCCGGACAAGTTGTCCTGGGCCCAGGCCGTCGAGCAAGCCAACGGCGGCCAGCGCTACGACGCGATCCTGTTGCACGCCTATCCACGTGCCAGCCTCAGCCGTTGGGACAACCCGGTGGCGTCCTGCGAAGCACTGCCCGCCGCCCAGGAGTGGCTACTCAAACAGCGACGGGGCTGGCGTGAGCGGTTGGAAAGCGAAGTCGGCTACAACGAAATCAGTGCCTTCGCGGTGTGCCGCGTCGCCTTCGGCCGGCCGTATGTCGACCGAGAGCGCCAGCGCATCTACGTGCGCGGCGTGCTGTCGCTGCAAGACCGCCTCGACCTGACCCATGAATATCTGCACCTGGCTTTTGAGGCTCACCCCAATGGCCAGGACGAAAACTATATCGAAGGGCTCGCCCGTCACCTTTTGCTGGAATAGACCATGACACTCCGTTATCCACAGGTCTTGCTGTTGCTCTGCGCCCTGACCGCGTTGCCCCCGACCATGGCCGCCGACGCCATCAAGCTGGAAACCCCCATTGGCGGCTGGCGCAGCGGTGCGCCGGGCGGCGAGGGCGAAAGCTTCAGCCAGACCGTCAACTACCCGGCCTCGTCGGTCAACACGCCCCCAGGCCAGGCCAACACCGCCCGCATCACCGGCCAGATCAAAGGCACGCCGAAGAGCAATGAGCCGGGCCAACTCATCGTCAACGGCGTGAGCTTGCCATTGAAGCTCGACGAGGAAGGTCGCTTTGATCGGCCGTTCTCGTTCCCCAATGGCAGCAACAGCGTTGAGGTGCGCAGCGCCGATGGCCAGCAGCGCCACCGCACGCAATTCCTCAACACCAGCGGCGGCGCCACCCCGGCCAAGTTGCGGGTGTTGCTGACCTGGGACAGCGACGGCACCGACCTGGACCTGCACCTCGTCACGCCTGATGGCGCGCACATCTGGTACGGCGACCGCGCCGTCGCCAACGGCGCTGCCCTCGATGTCGACGTCACCACCGGCTACGGCCCGGAAATCTTCGCCATGCCCGCGCCGATCAAGGGCCAGTACCTGGTGTATGTGAACTACTACGGCGGCGGGTACCGCGGTGATGAGGATGAAGAGGGCGATGGCGAACCAGTGGAGCAAGCGCAACAAGCCCTGACCACGGCAAAAGTCACTGTCATCACCGAAGAAGGCACACCGAGCGAGAAGATGGAGACCTTCGTGGTGCCGATGCGGGCGGTGGGCGAGCTGACGTTGGTCAAGAGCTTTAGCTATCCGTAAAGCCTGCGCGGAACCTGTGGGAGCGGGCTTGCTCGCGAAGACGGCGGCACATTCAATATCAATGCAAGCTGACACACCGATTTCGCGAGCAAGCCCGCTCCCACAGGGGATCTATGGCGAACGCCTGATCTGTGAACGCTCGGAAACCAATGTGGGAGCGAGCTTGCTCGCGATGGCGTCGGTCAATCCAACATCTCTGCAAGCTGGTGTACCGCTATCGCGAGCAAGCTCGCTCCCACAGGGTTCGTCGGTGTTTGTGATTCAGAAAAATCTCACGCGTGAGCTATTGTGAGGCTTGGAAAGTACCTGTAGTGTTTCTCACGCGTGAGTTTTTCACAGTGGGGTCAGTACCATGCCAACCAGCTCTCCATCAGACCCGGATGACGGGTCTGTGACCGATTCAGCGAGCCGCACGGGAGAGCGCGCCAAACCCTCCGCGAAAAAGCCATCGAGCTTCTACATGAAGCAGATGCGCGCGGGCCTGAGTGCCGCCGGGTATGTGAAACACGAGACTTGGGTGCTTCCTGAAAACCGAAGCCTGCTCAAGCAAATGGAGAAACAGCTACGCCAGCCGATTCTGGCTGGCCCATTCATGTCGGAGGATTACATGAGCGCAGGTAACAACTGGAACATCGATCGCCTCTACAGCGCCCTTCAGGCTCTGGATGAAGTGGTCGCGAACGACATCACCCTCTCCCTCGTCCAAGGCGCCGAGTCCAGCATCAAGCTGGAAATGAATGACTTCGGTGGCTTGCCGATCTACATCGCCGTGGTCGGCGACCAGATCATCGTCGATACCGTGCTGGTGGATGTCGAGTCGATCAACGACGTCGCGGCCTTCAACGACGCCGTGTTGCGCAGCCGGGAAATGTTCCCGCTGTCGTCGATCGGCATCGAGTCCATGCCCAACGGGCAGGTCGTCTACAACATGTTCGGCTCCCTGAGCGCAGGTTCCAGCCTGACCAACGTCGTCACCGAGGTCAAAACCCTCGTCGACAACGTCCAGCGCGCCAGCGAAGCCTTCGAACGCTTCTTCATTTAATTCGCCGAATAGGAACCCTCCCATGACCCAGTCCATCTGGAGCAAGTTGTTCACCGCACTGCGTGGCGGTGCCAACGAAGTCGGCGAATCGATCGTCGACCAACAGGCCCTGCGCATCCTCGACCAGGAAATCCGCGACGCCGACACCGCGCTGGCCAATGCCAAGCGCGAGCTGGTCACCATCATGGCCAAGCACAAGCTGGCGACCGATCGCGTCGGCGAATACAACGCCAAGATCAAGGACCTGGAAGCCAAGGCCCTGGCCGCGATCCAGGCCAACCGCGAAGACCTGGCCCTGGAAGTGGCCGAAGCCATTTCGACCCTGACCAACGAACTGGACGCCGAGCAAAAGCACGCGACCGAGTTCGGTGGCTATGCGGACAACATGCGCAAGGACATCACCAAGGCCGAAAGCCGCATCAAGAGCCTGCGCCAGCAAGTGGACATGGCCAAGGCCCGGGAAAGCGTGCAGAAGGCCCAGGTCAGCGCCTCGATCGCCAGCGGCGGCGCCAATGGCAAGCTGGAAACCGCCGTCGGAACCCTCAACCGCCTGCAGGCCAAGCAACAACAACGTGCCGCTGAACTGCAAGCCCAGGACGAGCTGGCCGAGGCTTCGACCGGCTCTGACCTGGAGCGCAAGCTGCGCGATGCTCGGCATCACGCCGAACGAAGGCAGCGCCAATGCGATCCTGGAACGCCTGAAGAAAAAATCGGCTGAGTAAAATCGAGGCAGGCCGAACACAAAACCTGTGGCGAGGGGATTTATCCCCGCTGGGCTGCGAAGCAGCCCTAAAACCTGACACCTCGGTGTGTCAGTCAGGTAGCGTTCGCTACTTGGGGGCCGCTTCGCGGCCCAGCGGGGATAAATCCCCTCGCCACAAGGACTGTGCCAGGCCTGCCTGCTCAGCGGATTTATTGTCGCCAAGGTACTTCTATCCAAGCCCCGCAACAGGTTTAATGCTGTCCGGCCACTACGCTCGGGCACTCGGATGCCAGAGCGATTAGCCCGCCAGGAACCAAGCCCCACGGAGTCAGGGACGAAATGTCGATTTTCCTTCTGTTGCGCACCTACGCGTCGTCCTTCTTCCATCGCTTCGGTTGGGCGGGGCTGGCCATTGCGTTGGGTGTGCATCTGTCCATCGCCTGGATCGGCCTGGTGCTGCTGGGCGAGCAGCACCTCATCACCGCCGCCACGTTTATCTACTTCTATCTCACCACCACGCTCACTGTCGGCTATGGCGATCTGTTGCCGCAGACATCCGCCGGGCGAATTTTCGTGGCGACCTGGATCATGCTCGGGGGCATTGCCCTGTTGACGACGGTCATCGGCAAAACCACCAGCAGCGTCATCGATGTATGGAGAAAAGGCATGAAGGGCAAAGGCGATTTCACCGGTAAGAGCGGTCACACGGTTCTGATCGGTTGGGAAGGTGCTTCCAGCGAGCGGGTCATTGAACTGCTGCTGCAGGACGAAACGTCCAATGACAACCTGATCGTCATCTGCGATTGCGATCTCGAAGAAAACCCCATGCCCGGCAAGGCCACATACATCAAGGGCGATAGCCTGTCTTCCGTCGCGTTGTTGCAACGTGCCGGCGTGCCGGGCGCCGAACGTGTGTTGGTGCGCACCCATTCCGACGACCTGACCCTGGCCACCGTGCTGGCGGTCAATCGTCTGGGACCGGTCGGGCATGTCGTCGCTCATTTCAATGACAGCGAGATTGCCGCCCTCGCCAGCGCCTACGCGCCGAGCCTGGAATGCACCTCGAGCATGGCGATCGAAATGCTGGTGCGTGCTTCCCAGGACCCGGGCTCGTCAGTGGTCATCAATGAATTGCTCTGTGTCGGCGAAGGCGCCACCCAGTACCTGATGAAACTGCCCGAGGCGTTCGAAGCGACGTTCGGCGACCTCTACACCCGCATGAAAGAGCAGCACAACGCTACGCTGATCGGTTACCGCGCAAAGGGCGCCCGACATCCATCGATCAACCCGCCTGGCGCCACCCGCGTCATGGGCGGCGAACTTTTCTACATCGCTTCCACGCGTCTCAAGGATATTTCCCATGGGGTGGTTTAAACAGTTGATGGGGCTTGAGGCCCCGAACGCGAACACGACAACCAGCACACCTGTCGTTGGGCCGCTGGGCCTGGCCTCTGGCAAGCAAGTCATGTTCGATGCGACGCTCAAGTTGTTGCTCGACGGCAACAGCGCCGTGGTGGTCCCGGCCAACCAACAGATCTGGAGCCTGGGCATCGTCGACCTCGGGCAGTCGAACTGGCTGTCGCGCGCCTACATGAACGACGAGGACTACTGGTTTCAGGTGCACACCAGCGGTGACGTCGCCGGGCAGGTCGAGTCGGTGATCCTGTTCAACTACCTCAGCTACGTCACGATCAACAGTGAGGCCGAGTTGCGTCGCCTCGCCGGCCCCGAAAGCCTGATCGGCCTGCCGACCTACACCCACGACGGCGTCGAATACACCCGCGAATGGGGCACCGAGGCGGGACAGACGGAGCTGGTGGTGTTGAGCGAGCGCGTGAGCAATCCGGACGAGTCCTACAACGTCGAACACCGTTCGATGCTGTACGCCCGCGACACGGGCCTGACGGATCGCCGGGAGTTCCTGCTGTTCTCCGTCGAAGAGGACGCCGAAGGCACTGTCAGCCTGAGCACTTCGCTGGGTATTTCGCTGTACACCACTGACCTGAACACTTTTTGAATAAGGAAGAAGTCCATGCTTGAAGCGCTCTCCATTTCCCTGAACAAAGCCGCCGTGCTCGGCTTTGTCATGTACATCCTCGGCGCCGCCGTGCTGTTTGCGCTGTTCCAGTTCATCTACACCCGCGTCACACCGCACAAGGAATTCGAACTGATCCGTTCGGGCAACGTGGCCGCGGCCATCGCCCTGGGCGGTGCCGTCATCGGTTTCGCCATTCCGGCCAGCAACGTGATTGCCTACTCGATCAACATGCTGGACTTCGTCGTCTGGGCGGTGATCGCCGCGGTCGTCCAGTTGCTGGCGTTCCTGGTGACCAGCCTGGTACTCAAGGGCGCTTCCGCGCGCATCAAGAACGGTGAAATCGCCGCCGGTATCTACATTGCCGCCGTGGCCATCAGCGTCGGCATGTTGAACGCCGCGTGCATGACGCCTTCCACGAACTGATCGCGCCACGGAGATCCCGATGAAACGAAGCAAGTACGTCCAGCTTTCGCTGGCTGCATCGGTCGCCCTGGCGATATCCGGTTGCGGGCCAACGGAAAAAACCTACAAGTTGCAGAAGAAGTACAACTTCCAGTCCGTCCAGCAATGTGTCGATGAAAAGCTGCCGGTGGACATCTGCGCCGACGCCTACATGACCGCCATGGCCGAGCACCGTCGCATCGCGCCGACCTACGACAGCCAGGCTGATTGCGATGCCGACTTTGTCCCCGATTGGTGCCAGCAGGACTCGGCCGGCAAGTTCATCCCCAAGCTCGGTGGTTTCGAGCTGAGTGCCGATGGCGAAGTCACGCAATCCCAGGTCGACGCCGCCCGGGCCCAATTGCCGGCGTCGGAAGCGAACGTCGGTGGTTCCGGCTTCGGCAACCTGCTGACCGGCATGCTGATCGGTAACATGTTGAGCAGCAACCGCAACAGCTATTACTCCGAACCGGTCTACCGCTACCGCGATGACCGTGGCGACTTCGGGTCTTCGACGCTCAGCCAGCGGGTGTCGAGAGGTTCGACCTTCAACAAGTCCAACCAGGCGCGGTATGGCAGCTACACCGACTCCATCAAGAGCAGCAAGGCGATGTCCGTCTCGTCCTCCACGTCCCGTGGTGGTTTCGGCAGCAGTTCCAGCGCCCGCAGCGGTTGGGGCGGTTCCAGCAGCTCCGGCGGTTGAGGAACCAGCGCCATGAAGAAGATCCAGTGCGCAGAACGTCCTGACTGGAAGCAGACCGCTGAGCAGCTCGGCTTTCTGTTTCACACCATCGACGACGAACCCTATTGGGACGAAAGCGCGTACTACCAGTTCACCCTCAAGCAGATCGAGGATGACCTGGAAGACCCGACCACCGAGCTCCATGAGATGTGCATGGACCTCGTGGCCCGGGTGGTCCGGAGCGAAGAATTGCTGGAGCGCCTGAGCATTCCCGCGCCGTTCTTCGACCTGGTGCGCACCTCATGGCTTGAAGGCCACCCGCACCTGTATGGGCGCATGGATTTCTCCTACAACGGCACGGGCCCGGCCAAGCTGTTGGAGCTCAACTACGACACGCCGACCAGCCTCTACGAGGCGGCGGCGTTCCAGTGGGGCTGGCTGGAACAGTGCATCGAGCGCGGCATGCTGCCGGCCCATGCCGACCAGTTCAACAGCATCGACACCAAGCTGCACCAGGCCTTCGCCCAGTTGCAGCTCACCGAGCCATTTTACTTCGCCTCGATGAAAGGCTCGGTGGAGGACAAGGGCACCACGGATTACTTGCGCCTGATCGCGGAAAAAGTCGGCATCGAATCGCGGCACATCGATATCGAAGACATCGGCCTCAACAGCGACGGACGGTTCGTCGACCTGGAAGAACGCTGGATTCCGCACCTGTTCAAGCTGCACGCCTGGGAGTTCATCTTCCACGAACCGTTTGGTGCTGCGATTGCCCAATGCGACACGCAGTTTTTCGAACCGGCCTGGAAGTCGATCATCTCCAACAAAGGCATCTTGCCCCTGCTGTGGGAATTCAACAAAGGCCACCCGAACCTGCTCGCGGCTCACCTCGACACCGACACCAGCAAAGCGGTGCCCAAGGGCTGGGTGCGCAAGCCGTTCTTTTCCCGGGAAGGCGCCAACATCGAGTTGCAGACCGCTGACGGCTTGATCGTCAAGGAAGACGGGCCCTACACCGACGCGCCGTTCATCCTCCAGGAATTCGCGCCACTGCCACGCTTCGGCGACAGCTACACGCTGATCGGTTCCTGGGTCATCGGCGACCAGGCGGCCGGCATTGGCGTGCGGGAAGACAACAGCCTGATCACCAAGGACTCCAGCCGGTTCCTGCCGCATCTGATCCTCGATTGATCCCCTGACACCGAACCCCTTGTGGGAGCGAGCTTGCTCGCGATAGCGGTGGACCAGTCGATATCCATGTGACTGACCGGCCGCCATCGCGAGCAAGCTCGCTCCCACAGGGTATCTTTTCCCGGGCATAGCCACCGCCTGTCGCCTTTGCGGAATTGCACCTGTCGCCTTCCTGTCGATTTCTTAGAGTCTAGAAATCGACACGCCATTCGTGCAGGAGGCCTCCATGCATATCCACCACCTGAACTGCGGTTGCATGTGCCCGGTGGGCGGGAAGCTGTTCGACGGCTACAGCCGGGGGCTGACGGCGTGCCTGGTGTGTCATTGCCTGCTGATTGAAACCGACAGCAACGGCCTGGTCCTGGTGGACACCGGTTTTGGCCAGCGGGACGTGCAGACGCCCGAGCGATTGAGTCGATTTTTCCGGGCCTTCAACAACATCAAGTTCGAACATCGCCTGACGGCCCTGGATCAGGTGCGGCGCCTGGGTTTCGATGCCAACGACGTGCGGCATATCCTGCTGACGCATCTGGATTTCGATCACGCCGGCGGGCTGCAGGATTTTCCCCAGGCGCGGGTGCATGTCATGCGCGACGAAATGGCGGCGGCCCGCTCGGCTGACAGCTGGATCAGTCGGCGCCGGTTCCAGGCGCGCCAGTGGCAGGGCGTCGATAATTGGGAGTTCTATGCCCCGGACGGCGACACCTGGTTCGGTTTCGATTCGGTGCGTGCGTTGATCGGCGCCGAAGAAGAGGACATTTTCCTGGTGCCGCTGCAGGGCCATACCGCCGGCCATGCCGGGATCGCCCTGCGCACGCCTGACGGCTGGATGCTGCATGCCGGCGACGCGTATTTTTTTCACGATGAAGTCCATCAAGCCGAGCGCCGTTGCCCGCCGGGCCTGAAGTTCTATCAATACATGATGGACACCTGCCGCTCGGCACGGATGCGCAATCAGGATCGCCTGCGGGAACTGGCGCGGGTTCAGGACGGGCACGTCGAGATTTTTTGCAGCCACGATGCCAGGGAGTGGGAGAAGGCAATACTTCAGTCACGCACGGTCCGGGTGGACTCCACGGCAATGCCCTCGGCCGCCGGTAGACAATCCTCCTGACGCGGCCCTCGATATATCCGCTTTCCCTTTGCCCACGTCTCGTGGGCTTTTTTTTGCCAGCGATGCCGTTCGTCACCGTATCAGGATGTTTCTCTCAACTAAGGCGTGGGGGCCAATTCTAAAAATCGTGTACCCAACAACACTGCTGAAAGGAGAAGGCCATGCCTGCTTCTCACGATCTTTACCAGGATTTGAATTGCAGCAAAGAGGCGGTTCAACAGCGGCGCCAGCAAGACCCGGAACTTGATCGCTTGCTCGATGAATACACGGATGTGGATAACCAAGTGTTGGCGGCCGAATCGATTTCGGCGGGCAACGTCGAGGATGACGACCTCCGCGGGCTCAAGGAGCAGCGCCTGTCGATCAAGGACAAGATCGCGCGGCAACTGACAAACAACCCATAAGCGAAGCCCAAGACATGCGAACCCGACTGCCTTGTTACGTATCAAGGTTGTTGCTGGTCGGCGGGATGCTGTTGCTCGGCGGTTGCGACATGGTGTTGTTCAATCCCAAGGGACAGGTCGGCGTTGACCAACGCAACTTGATCATTCTCTCGACGCTGTTGATGTTGCTGGTGGTGATACCGGTGATTGTCATGGCGTTCATCTTTTCCGTGAAATACCGCGCCTCCAACACAAAGGCGAAATACACGCCGGAGTGGGCGCACTCGCGCAAGATCGAAACCGTGGTCTGGGGTGTGCCGCTGGTGATCATCATCATTCTGGGGGTGGTCACTTGGAAGTCCACCCATGCGCTCGATCCTTATCGACCGCTGGATTCCGACGTCAAGCCGTTGGTGGTACAGGTGGTCGCCACCGATTGGAAGTGGCTGTTCATCTACCCGGAACTGGGCATCGCCTCGGTCAACGAACTGGCCATGCCGTTGGACACACCGGTGAACTTTCGCGTGACGTCCGACGGCGCCATGACCTCGTTCTTCATTCCTGCGTTGGGCGGGCAGATCTATGCCATGGCCGGCATGCAGACCCAACTGCACCTGATCGCCAACGAGGCGGGGGAATACCGAGGCATCGCCGCCAACTACAACGGCCCGGGTTTCTCCGACATGCACTTCCGGACCCTGGCCACCGATGCGGCGGGCTTCGACAAGTGGGTCGCCGGCGTACGGGCGGGGCAGGGGCGTTTGGACAAGGACAGTTATGCGCGACTCGCCCGGCCTACGGTCAAGCACCCGGTTGAACACTACGCCTCGATCCAGCCGGATTTGTTCCAGAGCATCATCGATAAGTACGAAGGCATGAACCGCTCCCGTGAAGTCGAGCATCGCATGGGGCACATGCAAGGCAGCATCGAATCACCCGTCGGGGCCCGGCAGCAAGGGCAGTAACACGATCTGGAGTAGAACAGCATGTTTGGAAAACTGACGCTTGAGGCGATCCCGACGGATGAGCCCATCATCATGTGGACCCTCGCCGTAGTGGCGCTGATCGCCTTGGCTGGCATCGCCGCCATCACCTACTACCGCAAGTGGGCCTACCTGTGGAACGAGTGGTTTACCTCGGTGGACCACAAGCGCATCGGCGTGATGTACATCGTCGTCGGCCTGGTAATGCTGCTGCGCGGCTTCTCCGACGCGATCATGATGCGCACGCAACAGGCGATGGCGTCCGACGGTTCGCCCGGCTACCTGCCGCCGGAGCACTACGATCAGATCTTCACCGCCCACGGCGTGATCATGATTTTCTTCATGGCGATGCCGCTGGTGGTGGGCTTGATGAACATCGTCGTGCCCTTGCAGATCGGCGCCCGGGACGTGGCGTTCCCGTTCCTCAACGCGTTGAGTTTCTGGTTGTTCGTCGCCGGGGCGATGTTGGTGAACGTCTCCCTGGCGGTGGGTGAGTTCGCCCGCACCGGTTGGGTGGCTTATCCACCGTTATCGGGGCTTTCCTACAGTCCTGGGGTCGGGGTGGACTATTACATTTGGTCCTTGCAGATATCCGGGGTCGGGACGTTGCTCACCGGGGTGAATTTCTTCGTCACGATCCTGAAAATGCGTACACCGGGCATGACCCTTTTCCGCATGCCGGTGTTCACCTGGACGGTGCTGTGCACGGCGGTGCTGATCCTCGCGTCGTTCCCGATCCTCACCGCCACGTTGTTCATGCTCAGCCTCGACCGCTACCTGGACATGCACTTCTTCACCAACGAGCTGGGCGGCAACCCGATGATGTACGTCAACCTCATCTGGGCGTGGGGCCACCCGGAGGTGTACATCCTGATCCTGCCGGCGTTCGGCATCTTTTCCGAGGTCGCGTCGACCTTCAGCCGCAAGCGCCTGTTCGGCTATCACTCGCTGGTGTGGGCGACGATCGTCATCACCATCCTGTCGTTCATCGTCTGGGTGCACCACTTCTTCACCATGGGCTCGGGGGCGAACGTCAACGCGTTCTTCGGCATCATGACCATGATCATCGCCGTGCCCACCGGGGTGAAAATCTTCACCTGGCTGTTCACCATGTACCGCGGGCGGGTGCGCTTTGAAACGCCGATGCTGTGGACGGTGGGCTTTATCGTCACGTTCAGCATCGGCGGCATGACCGGCGTGCTGCTGGCGGTGCCCGGGGCGGATTTCCTGCTGCACAACAGCCTGTTCCTGATCGCCCACTTCCACAACGTGATCATCGGCGGCGCCGTGTTCGGCTATATGTGCGGCCTGACCTACTGGTTCCCCAAGGCGTTCGGCTTCAAGCTCCACGACCGCTTGGGCCGGGCGGCGTTCTGGTGCTGGATCATCGGGTTCTATTTCGCCTTCATGCCGTCTTACTTCCTCGGCTTCATGGGCATGACCCGGCGCCTGAACCACTTCAACGTGCCCGAATGGGAGCCATGGCTGCTGGCGGAGTTGCTGGGCGTGGGCATCATCCTTTGCGGGGTCAGCTGCCAGATCCTGCAGTTCTACTTCAGCATCCGCCAACGCCACCAGAACCGCGACCTGACGGGGGATCCGTGGGACGGGCGCACGCTGGAGTGGTCAACCGCCTCGCCGCCGCCGTTCTACAACTTCGCCCAGCAACCGGTGGTGGAGGGTATCGATGCCTATTGGGGCATGAAGGAGCGCGGCCAGAAGAGCGCCGTCGAAGCCGATTTCCAAGCCATCCATATGCCGCGCAACACTGCCATGGGGCTGGTCATCAGCCTGTTCAGCCTGATCATGTGCTTTGCCCTGGTCTGGCATATCTGGTGGCTGGCCATCGTCGGGCTCGTCGCCGCCATTGGTGGCGTGATCTGGCGTAGCGCCGATGACGACATCGACTACTACGTGCCTGCCGAGGAGGTGGCGCGCATCGAAAACCAACGCATCAAGATGTTGGCGGAGGCTTGACCATGTCCAATCTCGTCCAGCCAAACGCCACCGCGCCGGAATCCGAACACGGGCATTCGGATGCAAGCTCCATGACCCTGTTCGGGTTCTGGATCTACCTGATGACCGACTGCATTTTGTTCGCAACGCTGTTCGCGACCTATGCGGTGCTCGGGCAGAGCGTGGCCGGCGGGCCTGGTGCCGCCGATATTTTCGAATTGCCCTACGTTCTCACGGAAACCTTCATCCTGCTGTTCAGCAGCATTACCTACGGCTTCGCCATGCTCGCGCTGAGCGCCGGGCAGAAGCAGAAGGTGCTGGCCTGGCTCGGCCTGACCTTCGTCCTCGGCCTGGCGTTTATCGGCATGGAAATCCATGAGTTCCAAAAGCTCATCGGCGAAGGCTACGGCCCCGACCGCAGCGCCTTTCTCTCCGGGTTCTTCACGCTGGTGGGGACACACGGCCTGCACGTCACCGCCGGCCTGATCTGGATGGCGGTGGTGATGTTCCAGGTCCAACGCAACGGCCTGACCACGGTCAACGCCACGCGCATGGGCTGCCTGAGCCTGTTCTGGCACTTCCTCGACGTGGTGTGGATCTGCGTGTTTACCGTGGTCTATCTGTTTGGAGTGATGTAAATGAGCAACCTTCATGGCAGCGTCGACGCCAGTCACGGCAGCGTGAAATCCTACCTCACCGGGTTTGTGCTGTCGGTCATCCTCACCGTCATCCCGTTCGCCCTGGTGATGTATCCCACGCTGCCCAAGCCTGTGACAGCCGGCGTCGTGGCGATTTTTGCGGTGATCCAGGTCGTCGTGCACCTGATCTACTTCCTGCACCTCAACTTCTCACCGCATCAACGCTGGAACGTGACGGCGCTGGTGTTCTCCACCGTGGTGATTGCGCTGCTGGTGGGGCTGTCGCTGTGGATCATGTACAGCGTGCATCACAATATGTTGGCGCATTGAACCGAGGGCAAGGTACCTGTTGGGTGGGTGCAAATGCCCCTGTGGCGAGGGGATTTATCCCCGCTGGAGCGCGAAGCGGTCCCAAGAGCAAGTAACTCGGTCAACCTGACGCACAGCATGCGCGGATTATGGGGCCGCTTCGCAGCCCAACGGGGATAAATCCCCTCGCCACAGGGGTAAGCGGTGTCTCAGGACAGGGTTATCTCAAGTCCACCAATACCGAACCAGATGGAAGAAGATCGGTGCGGCGAAGCACACCGAGTCCAGGCGGTCGAGCATGCCGCCGTGGCCCTCGATCATGTGGCCCCAATCCTTGACCCCACGGTCGCGCTTGATTGCCGACATGACGATGCCGCCGGCGAAGCCCAGCAGGTTGATCAACAGCGCGATGAGGAACGACTGCCACGGATTGAACGGCGTGATCCACCACAGCGCACCGCCGATCAGCGAGGCGAGGAAAATACCACCGACAAAACCTTCCACGGTTTTCGAGGGCGACAGGTTGGGCGCGATCTTGCGTTTGCCGAACAGCTTGCCGCAGACGTACTGCAACACATCCGAGAGCTGCACCACGATCACCAGGTAGGCGATCAGCAACAAGTTGCGTCCTTCAAAACCGGCGATGTCCAGCGTTAGCAGGGCGGGCACGAAGGAGATGCAGAACACCGCGATCATCAAGCCCCATTGCACTTTCGAAGCGCGTTCCAGGAAGTGCGTGCTGTCGCCGCCCAGAGACGCGAGGATCGGCAGCAGCAGGAACACGTACACCGGAATGAAGATCGAGAACAGCCCGTACCAGTCGTAGTAGATCAATAGGTATTGCAGCGGCAGCGCCAGGTAGAACGCCGCCACCAGGGCCGGGTAGTCACTGCGCCGGGTTGGGGTGAGGGTGAGGAATTCCCGCAGCGCGTAGAACGACACCGCGTAGAACAACAGGATCACTGCCGCGTTGCCGAGCCAGAACGCGATGCCGATCACCAGCACCATGATCCACCAGGCGTTGATCCGCGCGTTGAGGTTCTCGATGACCGAGTTCGGCGCGCCTTTGGTCCGTAGCTTGAGGATGAAACCGACCAACGAGGCCAGCACCAGAATCGCGCCGATCCCGCCAAACAACATCAGGGTATATCGATCCATGTCAAACGTGCTCCGGGGCCAGTGCCAGCAGCGCGGCGCGGCTGCGTTCTAGAAATTGCTCTTTGCTTTCGCCTTCTTCGATGCACAGCGGTGCGCCGAAACTGGTCGTGCACAGCAGCGGCAACGGCAACACGCGGCCCTTGGGCATGACGCGGTTGAGGTTGGCGATCCACACCGGGATCACCTCCACTTCGGGGTGGCTTTTCATCAAGTGGTAGATCCCGCTCTTGAACGGCAGCAGGCCTTCGTCCGGGTTGCGCGTGCCCTCGGGGAAGATGATCAGCGAGTCACCGTTTTCCAGCGCGTCGAGCATTGGCTGCAAGGGGCTGTAGGAAGGATCCTTGCGCTCGCGGTCCACCAATACGCCGTTGAACACCCGGTTGATGATGTAGCGGCGCATCGGGCTGGTTTGCCAGTAATCAGCCCCGGCGACCGGGCGGGTGAGCTTGCGCAGCGCCGGCGGCAGCGAGGCCCAGAGCAACACGAAATCACCGTGGCTGCTGTGGTTGGCGAAATAGATCCGCTGCACGGGCTTGGGCGCGCAGCCGAGCCACAGGCTGCGAGCGCCGGTGACCATCCGCGCGGCGGAGGTGATGAGGTTGGCGACCACGGGTTCGAACATGAGGATTCCTTGTCCTGAGAAACATAAGTATCACTGTGGCGAGCACTCTTTTGTGGCGAGGGGATTCATCCCCGCTGGGCTGCGCAGCAGCCCTAAAGCTTTACTCAATCTTCCTGGCACACCAAGTTGTCCGGTTTGGGGGCTGCTGCGCAGCCCAGCGGGGATGAATCCCCTCGCCACAACAACTACAACGATCTAGATACCTGACGCTAGCCAGGGACTGGCCAGGATGAAGCCCAGCACCAGGACAACTTGTATCGCCAGCAACCGCGACTGCCGCCGCAGCAGCAATAACGCGCCGTGCCGCCTTTCGGTCCACAGGCGCCCGGCGCGTTCGGCGGGTTGCAGGCCCAACGCGGTCAGGGCTTGATCCAGTTCATAGGTGCGTTCGGCCAGGGAGTGGGTGCTGTCCGCCATGCGCTGGAACAGATCGGCGTCGAACGCCACGCGCAACGCCCAGTATTTTTCCAGCACCCCGATAACCACAAGCGCAGCACTCAACAGCAGCAACCACGGATCGATCACGCCCACCAGCCATTGCCCCAACCCCAGCAGCGCCGCCAGCAACGTCAGCCCCGTGGACAGTTGATCCAACGAATGACCGCGGCGCAACAGGCTCGCCACGGTGTGGAGCTCCATATCACTGATCATGAGCATTCCCCTGCGTTGTGGATAACTGTTCCAGTGCCCGACGGTGCTCGGCGTGCAAGACGATGCGCGGTCGAGCGCGCTGGATCTGCACGATTGCGGCATCGACACTCGCCGCCCGGCCGCTGTGAAGCAACCACGCCGCCACGGCCGTGGCGCTGCGCGAATAACCCAAGGCACAGCAGACCAGCACCGGCCCGTGCTGGCGCAGTTGCTCGATTTTCTGTGCGGCCTCCAGGCATTGCTCGGCGGTCGGTGCGGTCAGGTCGAGTACCGGCACGGAGCGGTAGGCGATGGCCGTGGTGTCCATGGACAACTCGGCGCAAAGGTCGAGCACCCCGCTGAACGGACTGTCTTTCAGCGCAGATGACGTAGGAATCCGCCCGAGCCAGACGTCATCCATGATCTGATCCGGCTGCGGGTGCTTGCGCGTCCACAGGCGGGAATTGATCCACGCCGCCGCCAGATAAGGCGCCAGAATCCAGCGCACCGCCGGGCTCAGTCGACCGTCTTCGCGCTTCTGGAACCCACTCGCGCCGAACAGCAGATAATTCAGCGCCACCATCAGCACCGCCACTGCTGGCCAGATCAGCCAGAGCCATGTGCCACCGAAGGCAAACGCCGGGATAAACATCGCCGCCGCGCCCAGGCCATAACGCAAGGCCAAGCGGCGGCGGGGAGGATCTGTCGTCAGGCGCGCACTGAACAGCGGACTCGGTCGGTCCAGCGGCCACAACCAGACACACAACCACCCGGCCAGCGCGCCAGTCGGCACGTCGACAAAATGATGTTGATACGTGGTCAGCACCGACACGCCAATCAACGCGAACCAGCCGTGCATCAACCAACGCCAGACGCCTTGCAGGTGGCGCTCATAACAAACCCAGAGCACCACCAGCAGCGCGATGTGCAGCGACGGTGCCTGGTTGAACGGCTTGTCGAAGCCCGCCAGCACCTCGAATAACCAGCCAAACACGCCGTCCATTTCCGGTCGGGGGAAGGTGAACGTCAGCGGCCAGAGCAGGAAGCAACTGACCGCGATCACCTGGGCCGTGAGCAGGCGCAAGGCGTGGCGCTTGAGTTCGTCGCGGCTGTTGGGCAGCAACAGGGACAAGCCGTACAGCAGGTCGATCGACCAGTACGGCACGATGGTCCAGGCCATGAACGGCATGTGGCTTTCCCAGCCGAACACCAGGCTGCCGACGTCGTCACGCTGGGCCGTGACCCAGGTGGCGAAGCCGTACGTGGTGAAAAACAGCGGCGCCAGCAACAGCAGCCACAGCACTGCCGGTTTCAACAGCGCGGGTTCGCGGGCTGGAGCGATGACGGCGCTCATTACTGGACCCGCTGCGCCAGCGAAACGCTGAAAATGCCCCACTCATCGACCCGCAGGGTGATCTTGCGGAAGCCTGCTGCCTCGACCAATTGGTCCATTTCCGCCTGGGTGCGTCGACGCATTACCCACGCCTGGCCGGCGCGGTGGCTGGTCAGGGCGCGGGCGATCAGTTCCAGTTGCGGGTGCCATGGCTGGCCGGTGTAGACCAGGAAACCGCCGGGCTCCACGGCTTCAGCCAGGCCGGCGAGGGAGCCTCCGACCATCTGGTTGTCGGCGAACAATTCATACAGGCCGGAGACCACGGCGAGGGTCGGCTTCGGTTCGAGCGCTGCCAGGTCCTGGCGGTCGAAGGCATCGCCCTTGACGAATCGAGCGATCTCGCCCAAACCTTTTTCCACGATCAGCGCACTGCCGTCGCGCACGTTGATGTCGCTGTAGTCGCGCAGCAGGATCGACTCCGGCAACGGGCTGACGCCTTGCAGCGCTTCGAGGATGTAGCGGCCATGACCGGCGGCGATGTCGACGATGCGCACCTCGCGGTCCTGGGCGCGCAGCTCGGCCATCGCCAGGCGCAGCAGTTCTTCAACGTGCACCTTGCGCTGGCGAATGCCGCGCCAGCCGATGGAGTTCAGATAGTTCTGGTCGATCATCTTGCCCAGCGCCGAGGTACCGGTGGGGCGATTGCGATAGACGTAGTCCAGCGTGCTGCCGGAGTCGAACCCGGTGTCGAAGCCCAGCTTCACACCCGCAGACAACTTGCTGCCAAAGCGCATGCTGGCGCGGGTCATGCGCCAGTAAAGGTCACGCAGCGAGTTGTGCGGGAGCGGCGTCGCCAGGGTTTCGGCTTCGGCGCAGGTCACGCCGAGGCGATCGGCGTCCAGCAGGGAAGGGCGCTCCAGCGGACGGGCAAAATTCTGCAAGATAAAGCGACGGGCGCTGGCGATGGCGGGCGCACGGTTTTTCTCACCGAGGGTGTCGTGGAAGAAGCCCGGCAGGATGTGTTTTTCCTTGTGCAAGCTGCCCAGCCGCTCGAAGAACTGCTCCTGGGGTTTGCGATGCACCACGAAGTCGGAACCGGAAATCAACAGCTGCGTCGGCACCTGGATCGCCTGGGCATCGGCTACAACCCGGTCGGCGGCTTCGTACAGGCCCAGTAGCACATTCACCGAGATGGCCTTGGTGATCAGCGGATCGCTGTCGTAGGACGCGACTCGTTCCGGGTCGTGGCTGAGGAACTTGGCCTTGACGTAGCTGTTGACGAAGAAGTTGCCACGGAACTTGCGCATCAGCGCCAGGCCCGGACGGGCGAACGGCACGTAGAGCTTGACCTTGAAGGCCGGCGACGCCAGCACCAGCGAGCGAATGCGCGGCGCGTAATCGTGGACCCAGGTGGACGCGATCACCGCGCCGACGCTTTGCGCAACCACGGCAATGTTCTGTTCGTCGATCTGGTGCGTCGCGCCGATGTGATCGCAGAAGGTCTGCACGTCCCGGGCGCTGGTGGCAAAGCTCGGGCTGTCGCCGCGTTCGCCAGGCGACTGGCCGTGGCCGCGTGCGTCCCAGGCGAAAAACTCGAACCCGGGCAAATCCAGCTCATCCACCAGGTGCGCGATGCGCCCCGAATGCTCATGGCCGCGGTGAAACAACAACACAGCCTGGCGGGGTTCACCCGCCGTGGCCTCGACAGCCGGCCAGTGCCGGTAGAACAACTCCACGCCATCGTGGGTGGTGAACGTCAGTTCCTGGGCTTCGCGCATTGCAACTTCCTTATGCTGAGGGAGCGTTTTCCGTCACTTGGCTCAGGCCATGACGGACCCGATTGACCAAGGTATAAACCAGCAGGGCGGCAACCACCGCCATCACACCATCAACCCACAGCGCCCCGAGCCAACCCAGGGCAATACCGGTCGCCAGCACGCCAAACACAAAGGCGCGATCACTCTTGCCCATCGGCCCGTCATAGCGCCGCGAAGCCCCGACCATCGCCCCGAGCACGCCGGCGTATTCGCTGAACAACGCCAACAGCGTGACCAACAACACGAGCAACAGGCTGGTATCGGGAAACAGGGCAAAAGGCAGGATCAAGGCAGCGTCGGCGATGATATCGCATAGCTCATTGAGGTAGGCGCCCAGATTCGATTGCTGGCCAAACTCCCGCGCCAACATGCCATCCACCGCATTCAACGCCATGCGCAGGAACATCCACACCGGCACCAGGACGAAAACCCACGGATGACTGGCGAACCACGCAATCACCGCCCCCACCAGCACGGAAACGACGCCCGCGAGCAAGGTCACCTGGTTGGCGGTGACGCCCTTGTTGTAAAGGCGTTGTACGGTGGGGCGAAGCAGATTCTGGAAAGCGGGCTTGAGTTGATAGATGGAAGGCATTTGGACTGTGATCTCGGCCGGATTCGGGGCAGGGCTTGTGCAGATGCGAGATTACGATAGGTTGGGGCGTTGCTGGTGGGTATTTGCTGGGAATGCGCGCGGGTAGGCATCTGCGGAGGTATTCGCGCTGGTGGAGCGACTCGATAAGGACCGTACAAATGCTGCGAGTGGATTGGCTTGTTAACCACATGGACAAATGCAACCTGATGGCCGAATGGCTATATCGGGAATTCACCTACGAATTCGCCCACCAATCACTCGGCCATTGGCAGGAGGAATTCTCGGCAGGGCAGCGCGATGGCCGCTGGAAATGCCTGGTCGCCCTGGAACACGACCAGCTACTGGGCGGCGCCTCGCTGGCCAATGACGACCTGCCCGAGCGCCCCGAGCTCGGCCCCTGGCTCGCCTGCGTATTCGTCCACCCGGACGCCCGCCGCCGAGGCCTCGCCGCGCGATTGATCGAAGGCATCTGCAACGATGCCAAAGAGGCTGGCTTCGCGACGTTGTACCTGCACACCCACAGTGAACGGGACTACTACGCCAAGCTTGGTTGGGAAGTGCTGGAGCGCTTCGAGGCCTGGGGCAAGGAACCGTGGCTCATGTCGCGGCGTTTATAACGTCGGCAGGAGCCCTATCCACCAGCCCGCAACGGCCCACCGACCGGGACGTACTCGATCGGCGCTTCCCCGGGCAGGTTTTTTATGGGGTCTTCGGCGTAACCGTAACCTTCCTCCTTCAGATTGATCGAATGCACGCTGTGCTCACGGGCAGTGCTGTCGGTGAGCTTGGTGAATAAGCGGTGATCGGCGGGCAGGGTGAAGCGATCGCCGAGGTGGAGTTGGGCGAAGGTGAGGGTCGGGTGGTTCATGGCGGCGGGCTCCGTCTCGGGTTGGTCTCTCTGGAATTGAGGGGGAGCGCTGGGATTGGGTTCCGTTTTTTTGGTTATCGGCGTCATGGCCGGCTCGAAGCGCGGCTCTGGGCCTTTAGGTGATCCCTTGTGGGAGCGAGCTTGCTCGCGATGGCGGTGTGTCAGCCGGGAGTTATCCAACTGATCTGACAGACCTATCTCCATAATCCACAGAGGTGACAGCTTGCCGACACCGCCTTGCGCCTTTGCCTACAACTACGCCAGAATCCGCCGGCTTGTGCGCCTCGGCCCACGCCGGTAGCTGAATCCCGTCACTGCTCATCGTGATCGGGTTTAGCAGCTCGTGGTGAAACAGGTTGTGCAAGGCGTCATCCAGTCAGAAGTTCTTCATTCTGTACTTGATGGTGGCTGTGCGCAGGGCGTCCCCGGACGCGCCGGTTTCTTGTTTCCCCGGTCTGCTAACCTGCGTACGGCTGCCACCTTTAATCATTGCCAAGCTGGGAGGCATCAGTGTGAGTCATAACTTGCAGAATATGCTTTAACCACATTTCGCCGGACTCCCAATCCAACCAGTAGCAATAGTTGCATGGCATCTCACTCATAATAAGTTTTCTAATATTTTCGTTGCTAAGTTTAAGCTTTAATAGCGTCGAGATTTCATTTTTAACCATGAATATGGTTTCAGGTGTAGAGTCAGAAGCAAAGCTTCTTATTATGTCGTCAGGGTCTGGCGACTCGCACATCCAATCTTGATGGAAGTAGCATCCAAAAAACTGAAAGAGTTCGTGGTGTTTGATTTTCATTGTTGCTTAATAAGCTCTGTAGGTGCGCTAGGCTTCGAATTAAGACGCTTTTTTAATTGACGGGGCCCATTGACTAGACTGCTGCTGCGCGTTGCTGTTCTTTGTATTGAAAGAAAATGCAGTTTAACTTTTAAGTTTTTCTTAAGTGAGATTCAATCCACTCCTTGAAAAAAGCTTCTTGTTTGTCCGGGTCGCTTGCCAAATTGCTATCGTCATAATCAAATATATAAACCAAGTCATCGAGCGTTGGAGCGACGCCCATGCTCAGTTCATACGCTTTTAGCCCCTGCGACATCTGTGCTGACATTCCGGAGGGGTGAACATTCGTCTTCGCACCTTTACAGAAAAAAATCACATCCGGATTGTCTCGCCGGAGACTAGAAAAGCACCTATAAAAATTGCCGCCCGCATAAGTTTTTTCAATGCCGCCTGCTGTAGAAAAAGTTATTGCGATTTTTTCTGAGTCACACACAAGACGGGTTTTTTCTTTTGTTTTCCCTCTGGATATGTACACGTCGACTTTGGAGATCATTTTATTCTCCTATTGGGGTTGGGTATGGAGTACCCAAACTCTTTTCCATTTTCAAGTATTAAAGTTGCTCCGAGCACATCTTCATTTTTTATTCGGCCTGGAATTGCAATCTCTTGTTCGGCTCCAAACAAATATGCCGACCCTAGCTCTTTTTTCAGATCATGCCCCGGAATTTTCTGCAGTGTATACAAGTACCCTATTCTTGTGTGGTCGCCGGTGGCAAATCTCTTTCCTACATTTCTTGAAGAGGATGTACTAATGTAATAGCTAGGGGGCCAATCACTATCTATAGAGTGTAGAAACAAATCCTTGCTTTTACCTTTGCTTTTAAAGCCATTTTCAAAAACATCTTCGGGATCCCGCTCATCGCCGCGATACAGGAAATCCTCTTCCTTTTTAGGAATAGGTAACTTAGGTTCGGTTTGGCTAACTGCAACCTTAGCCGCCGGATCCTGCTCGCCAACCGCAGGCCTCTTACACCCGTCACCCCCAGGGCAATCCTCCAACCCCAACGGATCCACCCACCCCGTCGGGTTCAGGGTGTACCGATACCCGTTGAGACCACCCTTGAGCTTGCTCGGATCGAGCGTCAGATACCGCCCCGTCTCCGGATTGTAGTACCGGTGCCGGTTGTAATGCAGGCCGCTTTCCCGGTCGTGGTATTGGCCCTGGAAGCGCAGCGGTTGTTCCAGGCGCTTGCTGTTGCCGTGCCGCAGTTCGGTGAGTTTTCCGTAGCCGTTGTAGCGCGCGGCCCAGACGATTTCGCCCTGGTGGCTGGTCAGTTCCTGGGGCGTGCCGAGGTGGTCGTTGTGGTAGTGGAACGGCGTGGCGTTGTCCGGGCCTTCGCCTTCGAGCAGGGCGAGGGGGCGGAAGGTGCCGGGTTCGTAGACGTAGCTTTGGTAGTGGTCGCTGCTTTCGGCGATGACTTGATCGCCTTGCCAGATAAATTCCGTGGTCTGGCCGGCCACGGTCTTTTCGATGCGTCGGCCGAAGGCATCGTAGCGGTAGGACGTTTCGTTGCCGTCCGGGCTGGTGACGCCGATGAGGCGGTGTTGGCTGTCGTAGCGGTAGTGCGTGACGAGGCATTGGGTTTTGCCGCGGCGTTCGCGGATGAGGTTGCCGTAGGCGTCGTAGTCGTAGTGGCGGTCGCCCTCCATGAGCAGGCGGTTGGCCTTGAGGGTGGTCGGGCCGGGGCGGTCTTGCAGCAGCAGGTTGCCGGCCGGGTCGTGGGCGAAGCGTTCGGGGCCTTGGCTGTGGGCATAGTCGATGCGGAGCAGGCGATCTTGCGCGTCGTATTGGTAGCTGCGGCGGTTTCGATTGTCAGAAAGGGCGGCGAGGTTGCCGTTGGCGCTGTAGGAGTAATCGCGCCAGAACAATTGGTGCTGCTCGGTCTGCCACACGGTTTGGGCCTTGAGGCGACCTTGCTCGTCGTAGCGATAGTCGCTGAGCAGCAGGCCTTGCTGGCGTTGGGTTTCGCGGCCGCCCTTGAAACGGTGTTCGGTCAGGCAGGTGCCGTTGAGGTCGATGGCGATCAGCGCGCCGCCGCGGGCGTGGCGATAGTCGAGGGTGCTGCGGTCGGGCAGTCGGCAGTGGATCAAACGACCGACGCTGTCATAGCGATAGCGCAGGGTGGCCCAGCCCTGGTGTTCGGCGACCAGGCGGTCCTGATGGTCATATTCATAAGCCAGCGGCCAATGGCCGTCGTCGACGCTGACCAAGCGTCCAAGGGCGTCGTAGCGGTAATCGACCGCCTCGCCATCTGGCAAGGTTTTTCGCACCAGGCGGCCAGCCCTGTCACGCTGGTAGTGAGTGATGCGCTGACTGCCATCGGCGCCAAACTCGGTCTTTTCCAGCAGGTGGCCGTTGAGGTCGTAGGCATAACCGGTGCGCTGGCCATCGAAGCCGGTTTCCTGTCGGATCAGTCCGTTGGGCGTGTAGTCCAGCTGATAGTGTTCGCCGGATTCGTTCTCGATGTCGGTCAGCAACAGCCGCGCCGAGTCGTAGCGATATTTGAGTTCGCTGCCGTCGGGGTTGAGCCGACGGCTGATCAGGTGCAAATCGTCGGCGTATTCGTAGCGGGTGGTGCGGCCCAGTTCGTCCCGTTCGGCGATGACCTTGCCGTAGGCGTTGTAGCGCCAGGTGCGGGTGGCGCCACCGGGCAAGGTGGTTTGCAGCAAGCGGCCCACGGCGTCCCATTGGTAATGGGTGGTGGCGCCGTGTTCGTCCTGGCGGGTCAGCAAACGCCCTTGGGCGTCGTAGGAAAAACACCGCTGGCTGCCATCGGGCAGGGTTTCTTCCGTCAACTGGGCCAGGTGATTGCGCACAAAATAATGGGTGCTGGCGTCCGGGTAGCTGATGGTTTTCAGTTGCCCTTGGCCGTCGTAGTGGTACCAGGTGCTTTGGCCGTCCGGGTCGATGGCCTCGATGACATCGCCCTGGTCGTTGCGGCGGTAGGTCCACACGGCTTTGCCGCGCTGCCGGGTGTGCAGGAAACCGTTTCGGTATTCGTAGGACGTGGGCTCGTCTTCAGGCGGAATCAGCGCCACCAGCCGTCCGACTTCGTCGTAGCGGTATTCGGTGACGGCGCCGAGCGGGTCTTGCTCGGCGATCAGCCGGCCCTGTTCGTCATAGGCCTTGAGGTGTTCGCCGCCGGCGGGATCGACCTGGCGCACCAGTCGCGCGCGGTCGTCGTGGACGTAGACTTCCTGGCTGCCATCGAGGTTGTGAACGGTGACGCTGCCGTCCTCGCTCCAGGTGTAGCGGCTGTCCATCTGCGCGAACGACGCCCAGTGCCGCACGCAGCGCGCCGCCGGACCGGAGCCCTGCCACTCCCAGTAAAAACTCGCGCCGCCGGCCAGTTGCCGCTGGAGGATGACGTGCTGGTCGTCGTAGTCGTAGCGCTCGCTTTCGCCAGCCGCATTGGTCGCTTCGATGAGTCGGAAACGGCCGTCGTAGCGGTAGGAAACCAGCGTTTGTTCAGTGCGCCAACTTTCGTCGCGGGTCGGCGCCGGGTGAAAACTCTGGTAGTCGATGGCGACCAGGTGGCGATGTTCGTAGCGCAAGCGCAGGCAGCGTCCGGCGCCGTTGTCCAGCCGGCTGATGTCGCCGTAGATGTTGCGCTGGACGGTCAGGCGGTTGTCGTACCGATCGCTCAGGGCGATCAGACAACCGTCGCGAAAATGTAGGAAAGGGGCGTCTTCGCCGGGCTGGGCGATGATCAGTTCGTCCGGCTCATTGCTCAGGTAGATCGCCGCGCGGGCCAGGCTGTTGTGGATGGCCGGGCGTTTCAGGCTGGGCCGGGGGAAGGTGGTGCGGCGGTTTTCCTGGTCGAGCCAGATGACCTGCTCGCCTTCGATCACCAGGCGATGGGCCAGGGCATGGCTCCACCCGCGGCCGAGGCCGATGTCCAGCTCGGCGGCGCTGGTGCGATAGAGGCGGGTGAAGGTAAACGGCAAGCGTCCGTCGAGGATGCCGTCGTCCAAGGTCAGCAGTTCTTCGCCGGTGACCATCGACACCGGGCAGCCGTGGGTGCGGGTCTGGGCGGCGCTGTCGGCGGGGTCGCCGTTGGGGTTTGTCGATTGAGTGGAGGCGTCGTCGTGGTGTTCTTGTTTGCTCAGCCGAGTAGAGGGCTGGGATTTTTCCCGCACGACCGGGGCCGGATTTCTGACCGACAGTGGTGGGGAATCTCCTGCAGTGATCTGTAGCGGAGTGACAGGCGCGGGACCCACGGACGGGCCTCGGCCTGCGATCACCACCGGCTTGAGCACATCGGCATGAGCGTTAAGGCTGTCGCCACCGAGTTGGCCCAGGCGTTGGCTCGAGGCCTGCAGCCACGTCCGGACACGCTCCGAACGGACATGACGCAGCACCTTGCCGCTCATGCGCAGGCCGACGCCCAGTCCACCGGTAACCGCCGCCAACAGGAAGTTGATCAGCACCGACGCGCGCAACTCACCCATGACCTCGGCGCTGTACTGCGGCGGCATCATCCGCAGCCAACTGGTAAAGGCCGCCGTGTAGACGAAGAGCAAGGGCTCATCGCTGAGGATCATCAGGCCTTTGGCAATCGCTTCGGATGACGCTTCCAGCAGTTGCTCAAGCTCGGCTTCGGTAAGGTATTCCAACAGCTTTTCGCTGTTGGCTTGCAGGTCCGCCAGCAGCTTGAAAAGCTGTTTGACGCTGTCCCACAGTCCGTACACGGCTTTTTCAAAGCCGCGAAGCTCGGCTTGCTGGAGCACATTGAAGCGCTTCGCGAAGCCGCTGTCGGAGAACTCTTTCCACAGGGGGTGAAACTCGTCCCACTCGGCACTCAGCCAGCCTTCGAGCTCGCCAATCACCTTCTGGTAGGACGCGTACAGCGCCTCGACATGAGCAGTCGTTACATCAGGAAAAAAGGTGATGCGGTAGCGCTTTCCTCGGTCGCATTCGCTGACTTCCAGGATGCCGCTCGGCCCGATCTCGTGGCGGATCGGCTCGCCGAAAATTTCCTTCCCCGGCTCGCCCCCAATGATCGGTTCCAGCATCACGGGTGTGTTGCCAATCGGCACGAAGCGCGAGGACTGGAACATGTGCACGAGCGTCAGCGGGCCTTGGGCGGGGCAGGCCGCCACTACGGCGCTGACCTGCTTGCCGCCATTTTTCGCGGGTGCGAGCGACACCTCGTTGCCCACCTTGAACATCTGCTCGATGTCCAACGCCCGACCCGTCCAGAAACGTTCCGCCCAACTGTCGTAGTCGCTCAGGCAGTGGCGAAAGTCCTGCAACACCGCCTCGACATCCGGCTGGTCCGAGTCCATGAGCGCCATCACCAACGAACCAATGACGTTGCCCTGGGCAAGGATTTTGTCGTTGATGGACATGTAGGCCTCTCGCAACGCTGAAGTGGGCGCGAGACTTTGCCGGGGATGGCCGGAGAAATAAGTCAGGGAAGGAGGCAGTGTTTGTAGGGCAAATCTTTAATTGGTCCCGGATAGGCTGGAACCACACCAAATCCCTTGTGGGAGCGAGCTTGCTCGCGAAAGCGGTGGGTCAGCCAACATCTTTGCAGCAGATAAATCCCAATCGCGAGCAAGCTCGCTCCCACAGATTTTTGTATTACCCACTTACTTGCTGGGTCTCATCCAGCCATTAAAAAAACAACCCCTTTGGCACCGATAACATCGTTTCTCGGAGGCGCGGCTTTTCCCTATATTGGCCCTCAGATTCCGGCGGATGGCTCAACGTCCACCCCCTCAGTGCGAGTAGTCACAATGAACAAAAAACCTGACAGCGCAGGGCTTATCAACGCAGGAGCGGGCACCCGGGCGGTGTGGGGCGGGGAGCAAGTCAGGCATCCTTACAACGCCACCCAGACCCCCATCGTCGTCAGCGCCGCGTACGGTTATGACGACATCGACGTCTGGTACGACGTCGCGTTGGGCAAGGCGCCGGGCTTTATCTACAGCCGCATGAGCAACCCGACCGTCGAGACCGTCGAAGCGAAGATCCGCGAACTGGAAATGGCCGAATCCGCCGTGGCCTTCAGCAGCGGCATGGCGGCGATCAGCAGCGTGCTCTACACCTTCCTCGCCAATGGCGATCGCGTGGTGTCGACCAAGGACAGCTACGGCGGCACCAACAAAATCTTCGAAGAATTCCTGCCGCGCACCGGCGTCGCGGTGACCTTGTGCGAGACCTTCGACCACGAGGAAATCGAGCGGGAAATCGCCAAGGGCTGCCAGGTCCTGTACCTGGAAACGCCAACCAACCCGACCCTGAAAATCCTCGACATCCCGCGCCTGGTTGCGGCGGCGAAACACGTCGGCGCCCTGGTGGTGGCGGACAACACCTTCGCCACGCCGTTGAACCAGAACCCGCTGGCACTGGGTGTCGACGTGGTGATCCACAGCGCGACCAAATTCCTCAGCGGCCACGGCGATGTGCTCGGCGGCCTGGTGTGCGGCAGCGAAGCCTTGATGGCGAAGGTGCGTCATTACCGCGAAATCAACGGCGCCACGCTCGACCCGTTCTCGGCCTACATGATCATCCGTGGCATGAAAACCCTCGCCCTGCGCATGCGCCAGCAACAGGCGAGCGCCCGCGCCCTGGCGGAGTTCCTGTGCACGGAACCGCTGGTGGAATCGGTCAACTATCCCGGCTTGCCGAGCCATCCCAATCACGCAGTGGCCTGCGCGCAAATGTCCGGTTTCGGCGCCATTGTCAGCTTTGTGCTGGAGGGAGGCATGGACACGGTCAAGGTGTTGTTGCCGCGTCTGCGCTTTGCTCATTGCGCGGGCAATCTCGGCGCAGTCGAAACCATCTACGGCCCGGCCCGCACCACCAGTCACGTCGAGAACACCTTGGAAGAACGCCTGGCCCTGGGGATTTCCGAAGGGCTGGTGCGCGTGTCGGTCGGCATCGAAGACACCGACGACTTGTTGGATGACCTGAAACAGGCCTTCGCCTTCGTCAGGAAGTCCCTCGACCCGCAACTCAATGAAGTGCTCACCGAGGCCGCAAACTGAAGTCAGCAAGTTGATAACCCCGCGACAAGGCTGTCAGCGGGGCGTTCATGAATAGGAATAATAATAAAAGCTCAGCGGCGCTTGTCTGACTCGCGTAGACGTCGATGCGCGCCCTGACATTTCATGAGAAACAACCATGTCCCTAACAGAACAACAAAGCAGTACGCGGGCCGGCTTCAAGCAGGAAATGCAGACGCGCCATATCGTCATGCTCGCCTTGGGTGGCGTGATCGGCACCGGGCTGTTCCTGACCTCCGGCTACACCGTCAACCAGGCCGGCCCGATGGGCGCGGTCATCGCGTACGTCATCGGCGCGCTCATGGTCTACATGGTGATGATGTGCCTCGGTGAGCTGGCGGTGCAGATGCCGGAAACCGGCTCGTTCAGCACCTATGCAACACGCTTCCTCGGCCCCGGCACCGGCTACACCGTGGCGTGGCTGTACTGGCTGACATGGACGGTGGCGATCGGTTCCGAGTTCACCGCCGCTGGCATTCTCATGACCCGATGGTTTCCCGACACCCCGGTGTGGATCTGGAGTGCGCTGTTCGCCGGCGTGGTGTTCCTCACCAACGTAGTGTCGGTGCGTTTGTTCGCCGAGACCGAGTTCTGGCTGTCGTTGATCAAAGTGCTGACTGTGGTGGTGTTCCTGCTGATCGGCGGTGGTGCGATTCTCGGTTTGCTGAACATCGACCAGGCCCACAGCATCGGGTTAAGCAACTTCACTCGCGAAGGACTTTTTCCTACGGGCTTCATGCCGATTGCGATGACGCTGCTGGCAGTTTCCTTCGCCTTCTCCGGCACTGAACTGATCGGCATCGCTGCCGGGGAAACCAAGGATCCGCAACGCAACGTACCCCGCGCCATCCGCACCACGGTGCTGCGCCTGGCGGTGTTTTTTGTCGGGACCATTTTTGTCCTCGCGACGCTGTTGCCCCGCGAACAGGCTGGCCTGGTGGAAAGTCCGTTCGTCACCGTGTTCACCTACATCGGCATTCCGTACTCCGCCGACATCATGAACTTCGTGATCATCACCGCCCTGTTGTCGGCGGCCAACTCCGGGCTGTATGCCGCCTCGCGCATGCTCTGGACCCTCAGCGACCAAGGCCACCTGCCCAAGCAGTTCTCGGCCCTGACCCGCATGGGAACGCCGCTCAACGCGATCATCGTCAGCATGGCCGGCGGCGCCGCATCGTTGCTCAGCAGCGTGTTTGCCGCCGACACCATCTACCTGGCGTTGGTGTCGATCTCCGGCCTGGCCGTGGTGGTGGTGTGGATGAGCATCGCGGCGAGCCAGATCGGCTTCCGCCGCCACTACGTCGCCAACGGCGGCGACATTCGCGACCTCAAGTTCCGCGTTCGCGGTTATCCGTGGGTGCCGCTGGGAGCGTTGGTGTGCTGCAGCCTGGCGTGTGTCGGCATCGCCTTCGACCCTGAACAGCGAGTGGCGCTGTACTTCGGCTTGCCGTTCATCGCCTGGTGTTACTTCGTGTATTACATTACCCGCAAAAGCCGCGAGCGACGCTTGTCGGTCGCCCTCGTGGCACAACCGTCCGACGCGTTCTAACCGCATCGACGGGGCGGGCAAGCGTGCCCGGTGCGTGGGGGTTAACGAGGTAAGACCATGAAGCAAAAAACGTTGCCCCCGTTGAACTGGCTGCGGGCGTTCGAAGTGTCCGCCCGCTGCCTGAACTTCACCCACGCCGCCGATGAATTGTTCCTGACCCAGGGCGCGGTCAGCCAGCAGATCCGCCAATTGGAAAGCCACCTCGGCGTGGCGCTGTTCAAGCGCTTGCCCCGTGGCCTGGGTCTGACCGAAGAAGGCCAGGCCTACCTGCCGGTGGTGCAAGACGCGATCACGCGACTGGCGGTGGGCACCAACGAAATCTTCGGCCAGCACAAGCGCCGGCCGATCAAGGTGCGCGGCAGCCTGGCGTTTTTCGTGCACTGGCTGGCACCGAAACTGGTGGATTTCCGTCAGGCACATCCCCACGTCGATATCCGCTACATCAGCAACATCTGGGTCAAGGAGCTGGACGGCGAAGACGACATGGAGATTCGCTGGGGCCACGGCCAATGGCCCGGCCTGGTGTCGCAACGGCTGACCTGGGACACCTTGTTCCCGGTTTGCTCGCCGGCCCTGATGGCGACGCTGAAGGCGCCGACGGACGTAGCCAAGCATCCGCTGCTGCACGTATTGGGCTACGAAGAAGGCTGGGGTTACTGGCTGAACAGGGTCGGCGTCGACAGCGTGGATTCTTCGACCGGCCTGCAATTCGACACCCTGGTCTGCACCTTGCGCATGGCCGAACTGGGGCAGGGCATCGCCCTGGCGCGGTCATCGATGGTCAGTGAATTGCTGGACGACGGACGCCTGGTCGAACCCTTCGCCCAGCGCATCGAAGCCAGCGAATCGTTCTACCTGGTGCGCAGTTCCGGGGCCGAGCAACACCCGGACGCGGCGCGGTTTTCCACCTGGCTGGTGGAGCAGGCGCATCGCTACAAATGAGCTGTTTTATCTGAGTTTGCGGAGTTGACCATGCGCTACGTGAGTACCCGAAATTCCGCCGTGCAGGTCGATTTCGAAAAAGTCGTGCTGTCGGCCATCGCCGAAGATGGTGGGCTGTTTGTCCCCGTGGAACTGCCGCAGTTCGAACCCCAGGACATCGCTAATTGGTCGACGCTGTCCTACGACGAACTGGCCTACCGAGTGATGCGCCCGTTCGTAGGCGAGGCGATCCCCGAGGTTGACTTCAAGCGCTTGCTCAAGGAAGCCGGCAGCCAGTTCAGCCACCGCTCCCTGGCGCCGTTGCATCAGGTGGACCGCAACGAGTGGGTCCTGGAATTGTTCCATGGGCCGACTCGCTCTTCGAAAGATTTTGCCGCGCAATTGCAGGCGCGGCTGGTGCAGTATTTCCTGCGCAAACGCGGGCGTCGCGCCGTGGTGATCGGCGTGACCAACGGCGACACCGGCCTGGCCGCCATCGAGGCCTTCAAGCACTGCGACGAGACCGACGTGGTGGTGATCTATCCCGAGGCCGGCGTACCGCAAGACCAGCTTCACGACTTGCAAGCAACGGCGCATCCGCGGATTCATCAAGTCGCCGTGGAGGGCAGTTTCGATGAATGCCAGACCCTCGTCACCCAACTGTTCCGAGAGCATGAGGCGATCAGTTTCAACTCCAGCAACTGGGTCAGCGTCATGGCGCAGTTGGTGTTTTATTTTCACGCCGTGCTGCAGTTGGGCGGCGGTCAGCGGCCCATCGGTTTCAGCGTACCGGCGGCGAGTTTTGCCGAAGTCTATGCCGGCTACATCGCTCAGAAGATGGGTTTGCCGATCACGCAAATGATCGTCGTCACCAACCAGAACGATGCGCTGCATCAGTTCTTTTTGAAGAACCACTATTCGCGGTTACGTGCGAGCAAGACCCTGTCGCCGGCCATGGACTTGTCGATCTTCTCCAACCTGGAACGCTTTCTCTGGGAGCTCTACGGGCATGATGATCAAGCCGTGAGCGCGTTGATGCACACCTTCGAAACCGACGGCGAAATGACCATCGCCAATGAATTCTGGCTAAAGGCGCGGATGATCATCGACTCGTACGCGGTCAGCGATGAACAGACGCTGAACGAGATCACTTCGCTGTATCGCGACACCGGTTATGTCATCGACCCACACACCGCCACCGGCGTGCTCGCGGCGCGTTTGTACCGCAGAAGCCTGGTGGCACCGATGGTGACCCTGGGCGAGATATCACCGATCAAATCGGCGGTCTTGCTCGGTGAGTTGGGGATCCCCGTGGCGGCGCAACAACGTCCGGCTTCCGAGCATGGCCCAGCGCAGATCCATCGCATCCAGCCGGACGACCTCGCTGCCCTCCATCAACTGCTCGGCGCGCTGTAACAGGAGGCCCCATGAAGCGAATCCTCGATCCCCTCGACGAACGCATCATCGCCGAACTGCGACTCAACGCCCGCGCCGCCCACGCCGAGCTGGCGGCCAAGGTCAACCTCTCGCGCAACGCCGTCCGCCAACGCATCGAACGCCTCGAACGCGACGGCGTGATCCAGGGCTACACCGTTCGCACGGGGGAGGGCGCGCAAGCGTCGTCGAACATCAACGCCGTGATCTTCGTCTACCGCTACGACCGCATGCGTGGCGCGGAGGTGTTGCAAGCGTTGCAGGCGATGCCGGAAGTGCTGCAGTGCGACGTCATGAGTGGCGAGTTTGACTTGATGCTGCGGGTGGGGGCGGCGAACCCGGAGCGGGTCCATAAAGTATGGAAAGAGATCTCCGCGCTGCCGGGCGTGGAGAACACCGTGACATCGTTTGTGTTGTCTTCGGTGGTCTGAACCTACACCCAACCCGTGGCGAGGGAGCTTGCTCCCGCTGGGCTGCAAAGCAGCCCCAACTAGGTTGACCTCGATCAACCTGACCCACCGCGCTGAATGATTTGGGGCCGCTTCGCAGCCCAGCGGGGATAAATCCCCTCGCCACAAGAGCCGGCGGGTGCATGCTCTGCCACTAATAGACCAAACACTGAAGAAAACTGTGGGAGCGGGCTTGCTCGCGAAGCGGTACACCAGCCACCATCAATGTCGCCTGACCTGGCCCTATCGCGAGCAGACTCACTCCCACAGAGGCCTGTGTTCGGCCAGGCCCCGCCTACTCACTATCGCTAATGGTGTCCACAAATAAGCCGGCCACCACAAACCCCGTGGCGAGGGAGCTTGCTCCCGCTGGGCTGCAAAGCAGCCCCAACCAAGTTGACTCAATCAACCTGACCCACCGCGTTGAATGATTTGGGGCCGCTGCGCAGCCCAGCGGGAGCAAGAGCCGGCGGGTGCATGCTCTGCCGCTAATAGACCAAACACTGAAGAAAACTGTGGGAGCGGGCTTGTTCGCGATAGCGGTACACCAGCCACCATCAATGTCGCCTGACCTGGCCCTTTCGCGAGCAAGCCCGCTCCCACAGGGGAATGTGTTCAGCCAGGCCCCGCCTACTCACTACCGCTAATGGTGTTCACAAATAAGCCAGCCACCACAAACCCCGTGGCGAGGGAGCAAGCTCCCTCGCCACAAGAGCCGGCGCAGATGAATGCCCCGACTCCAATGGACCAAACACTGAAAAAAACTGTGGGAGCGAGCTTGCTCGCGATGGCGGTAGACCAGTCGACATCAATGTTGCCTGACCTGACCCCTTCGCGAGCAGACTCACTCCCACAGAGGCCTGTGTTCGGCCAGTCGATTCTGTCGGCTTTCCCCCCACCCACCACTTCGCCCACCCCCTGGTCAAAACGCCCAGAAAATAGAGCAAATTGGCATATTTCACTGCCCACCCCAGCCCCCTAACCTAGATCCCAACAAACCTCATCACCCGGATCAAGGGACATAACAAAAATGACTGAATACAAACTGGCTCTAGTCGGCTTCGGCGGTGTAAACCGGGCATTGGCCCAACTGATTGCCGAGCGCAACCAGCAGTGGAAAACCGAACTCGGCTTCACCCTGAAAATCGTCGGCGTGACCGACCTGTTCCTCGGTTCGGTGATGAACCGCCACGGCCTCGACGCCGCCTCGCTCGCCCGGTTGCCCGCCAGCAAAGGCGCCATGGCCCAACTCCCTGGCGGCACCGTCGACGCCCTCAACGAAGCCGTGATCAAGGATTGCGGCGCCGACATCATCGCCGAAGCCACCTTCACCAATCCCGTGGACGGCGAGCCCGCCACCTCGTTCTGCCGCTGGGCCCTGGAGCGTGGCAAACACGTGGTCACCACCAACAAAGGCCCCATCGCCCTGCACGGCGCCGAACTCAAGGCCCTGGCCCGACGCAACAACGTCGCCTTTGAATACGAAGGCTCAGTGATGAGCGGCACCCCGGTCATCCGCCTCGCCAAACAAGCCCTGGCCGGCAGCTCGATCACTGGTTTCGAAGGCATCCTCAACGGCACCTCCAACTTTGTCCTCACCGCCATGGAAGGCGGCCTCGGGTTCGCCGAAGCCGTCAGCCAGGCCCAAGCCCTGGGCTACGCCGAAGCCGACCCAACCGCCGACGTCGAAGGCCACGACGTCCGTCTCAAAGTCGTCATCCTCGCCAACGAACTGCTCGACGCCAAACTCACCGTCAACGACGTCAGCTGCAAAGGTATCTCCGCCCTCAGCCTCGACGACATCGAAAAAGCCCGCCGCGACAACGCACGCTGGAAACTCATCGGCGCCGCCACCCGCAATGCCGACGGCTCCATCAGCGCCAGCGTCGAACCGCGCCTGCTCAGCAACGACCACCCGCTGGCGAGCATCAGCAGCGCCACCAACGCCGTGTCGTTCACCAGCGAACTGCTCGGTGCCGTCACCGTCTCCGGCCCAGGCGCAGGCCGCACCGAAACCGCCTTCGCGCTGCTCTCCGACATCATCCACATCCACCAATCGGCAACCCGCAAACAGGAGCACAACCAGTGAACGTATCGCGCCTGGCCCTGGCGGTTGTCGAACCGCACATCGAAGTCCTCAACCCCTTTGACGGCAGCATCGTCGGCACCGTCGCCGACCTCAAAGCCTCGGAAGTCCCACACCTGCTCGAAACCGCACGCAGCGGCGCAAAAACCTGCGCCGCACTCCCACGTCATCGCCGCGCCAGCATCCTCGAACACGCCGCCCTGAACATCGAACGCGACGCCAAAGCCTTCGCCCGGCTGATCGTCGACGAAGCCGGCAAGACCCTCAAACAGGCGGAAAAAGAAGTCAAACGCTGCGTCAACACCCTCAAACTCTCCGCCGAAGAAGCCAAACGCAACGCCGGTGAAATCGTCCCGTTCGACGCCTACGAAGGCGCCGAATCGCGCCAAGGATGGTTCACCCGCGAACCCCTCGGCCTGATCGTCGCCATCACCCCCTACAACGACCCGCTCAACCTGGTCGCCCACAAACTCGGCCCAGCCATCGCCGGCGGCAACGCGGTGATCCTCAAACCGTCCGAACTGGCCCCGTTGTCCGCCCTCAAACTGGTCTCGTACCTGGTCGCCGCCGGCCTGCCTGAAACCGTGGTCACCGTCGCCACTGGCGGCGCGGAACTGGGCAAAGCCCTGGTCGCCGCCCGCGACGTGCGCATGATCTCCTTCACCGGCGGCTTCGTCACCGGCGAACAAATCGCCCGCACCGCCGGCCTGAAAAAACTCGCCATGGACCTCGGCGGCAACGCCCCCGTCATCGTCATGGGCGACTGCAACCTCGACGCCGCGGTCGAAAGCTGCGTCTCCGGCGCGTTCTGGGCCGCCGGGCAAAACTGCATCGGCACCCAACGCCTGCTCATCCACGCACCGATCTACGCCGCCTTCCGCGAACGCTTCGTCAACCAGGCCCAAGCCCTCGTCGTCGGCAACCCGCTGCTCGCCAATACCGACATCGGGCCGATGATCACCCAGCAAGCTGCGCAGAACGCCGAACAGATGGTGAACGAAGCGCTGCAACAAGGCGCCACGTTGCTCTGTGGCCACCGTCGTCAGGGCAATTGCTATGCGGCTACGGTGTTGGAAAATGTCGATCATTCCAGCCGGCTCTGGTGCAACGAAGCGTTTGCGCCGGTGGTGGTTTTGCAGGTGTTCGAGACGTTTGATGAGGCGATTGCGTTGGCTAACGAGCCTGAGTACGCCCTTCACGCTGGGATTTTCACCAATGATCTGTCCACGGCGATGAGCGCTGCGCGACGGATCGAGGCGGGGGGCGTGATGATCAATGACTCGTCGGATTTCCGGTTTGATGCGATGCCGTTTGGTGGGTCCAAGTATGGGAGCTTGGGCAGGGAAGGGGTGCGGTTTGCCTATGAGGAAATGACCCAGCCGAAGGTGGTTTGTTTGAATACGTTGGGGTGAGGGGCGAGTCAGTCCCAAGGAGTCGCTTTAGCTGTCATGTCGCTAAAACGCCGTTTTGACGACACGTTTTATTCTCATGTCGTCGGCAGCGACATGAGGACGGAACGTGTCGCAGAAATCGAAAAACGGCGACACGTTGTCCTCTTGTGATGGGGTGGCGCGGCGCGGTGTTTATTGGGTGCTTGGAATCCAGGGCGCGACTGACGTTTTCTTGCGCCATTGCCTACAACTACGCCAGAATCCGCCGGCTTGTGCGTTCTTGGCCGCGTCGGTAGTTTTGATCCTGTCACTGCCCATCAGTGATCGGGTTTAGCAGCCCGTCGAGTTGAGTCGTATCAAGCTTCATCAGTCAGGAATCCCCATCCCTGCATTTGATGGTGGCTGTACGTGGGGCGCCCCCGGGCGCGCCGATTTCTTAACTCGTCGGTCTGCTAACCCGCGTACAGCTGCCACCCACTCGTTTAGCAGCGAGAGGGTTGTGGCCTCACCAAAGAGAGTTAAGGCTATGGTCAAAATTACACCGAACCCTCCGACTGCAGATGAGCATGTATCTCGCGCTCAGACTGCTCGTAACAAGAAGCTTGATGATGCTGCCAACCGGGCATTGGATTTTTATCTGAAGCCTACTCCGAAGAAAGAAACGTCTGACAATCCCAACAGCATCTTCCGTATCGCACCGGATGTTGATTCGGAGTGTCTGCTTGCCAGCCTCAGCGAAAACCTGGCTTCGGCGAATGCCATGATCAGTGATTTGGCGTTTGATCTTGATGGATCGCGACGGCGTGTTGCGATGGGGATTTTGCAGGTGATTGAGGTGAGTGAGCTGCTGGCGAATCGGGCTTTGGATATTGTTGAGGTGAGGTAACAGGGGCTGCACGTACCCCAGGTATGAAAAAAGGTCTTGCTCGGCAAGACCTTTTTTGTATCCGCGAACCGCCCGAAACGACGAGCTCTAATTGTGCAAGAGCTACTTGCACAATTACCCGGCTGAGATAGGCGTTACCTCTAACAGCTCGCCATCTCAGGCCTAAAAATACTGGAAGTAAGCCGCTTCAGCGCGATATCAAGCGCCTGATCATCGAACAGCTTGCTTTTACGAGCCGCAGCACCCGCTCCGCCATCCCAATGCTTCAACGCCTCGCGCACGGCAGGAACAGTCGGGGAAATCCCATCCTGGCTCAGCAACCAATCAACCGTAGCCAACAATTCCATGCCAAAAGGCGACTCAAAACCATCGATCAACTCGGCGGTACGCTCCAAGGCCTGGGCGTACTCCTTGGCCTCTGTTTGAAGATAGGTCTGTAAGAACGCTTTGCGCCCTTCGTCAAACCAGATCACATCGCTAATACCCGCATCACTGATGCGCTTGTCGCAATGCAGGTAGCTGCCGTCCAGATTGTTGAGCAGATGCTCCAACCGGTTGGCATAGGGCCCGTACTTATGAGCAACAAACTGAAGATTGAGAGGGTTTTCGGTGTTTGGCAGCTTTTCGATGGCGCGCTCAAGAAACCAAGCCAGCTTCTGAATCTCAAGCAGGCTGCATTCCATACCCAGAACCCAGTAGCGACGAACCAGTTCGGCTATCAGTGCACGAGCAGGCGTGAGCTTCTCCACACCGTTACGCTTAGCAACGTTCAAATACTGGTTGGACGGCTCGAACACCAGCACATCGACATCCAGATCACTCAAGACTTCAACAATCTGCTCGCGAACCTCGGGCCACTTCAAACCACCGTTACCAGCGCCCAGCGGTGGAACCGCCACGGACTTCACATGGTTTTCAATCAAGAAGCGACGCAGATCGCGTAAGCCTTCGGTTATCCACGCCATCTGCGAAGGTGAGCGCCAGTGACGTTTGGTCGGGAAGTTGACGATCCAGCGCGGCCCCTCCAGCTCGCTGACCGCCGTCACGTGAACCTTGCCCGTCTCCACTTCGCCAGCCTTGCAGGCAGCAGCGTACAGTCGGTAATTCTCCGTGAAGCGTTCTTTGAACATCAGCGCGATACCTTTACCCATCACACCCACGGTATTCACCGTGTTGACAAGGGCTTCGGTTTTGGCTTCTAGAAGGTTGCCTTGGGTAAACCTGATCATTGGAAATACCATCCTGGACGCGCATGAACAGCCAACGTCAGGCCTCGAGCGGCTACGTCTCGTTCTATGCGTTTTTTCATTGCATCGGTGTAGCACATGATGCCAAGGAGTCCTGTAATGGGTAGATGGTTGTGGATCAGCGCTTCGGCCTGATACCGCTCCATCTTCCGGGGGTCGTCAGGGTCGCGCTTAAAGTCGCGTCGTTGAATGATAGACCAATCGATCTGGCCGAGATTCGCCAGGTCGCTGTAATAGTCTGTCCAATCCGGGTAGGCATGCGCGGTCGTGTAGACGAACGGAAGGCCCATCTCCTCAACGCGGTACAGGCTAGAGACCAAAATCACGATCTCGTCATTGCTGCGCTGTTGAACACTCCACCCCGAGTGGATATTTTTCATCATCACAGAGAAGGGCGTGAAATAGAAGGGCACGTAGTCGGCCAATACCCCTCCCGGAGCTATGGGGACGTGGCGGGTTCGGCGCTTGTCGATCAAGTCAGGGTTGCCGATGTTTACGTACTGTGGTGACTGAACGTTCGAATTTGCACAGTGCAGACCGTTGTCCAGAATCCAAGGCAGGTTATCCCGATGGACGATACGCCAAATCAGAGCCTTCTCTGGATTCAGTCTGCTGTAGATCATTTATAGGAACATTCCAGGGTTCACACTGATGGGAGTCGCTAGATTGATGGGGCGCATTTTAGCCTCACAAATCTGTTTGACCTCATCGTTTGGGACGTAAATCCTGGAAAAATCTTTTGGCGCAACCACGTAGGGAGACAAGCATTCAGCCATGCAAACGTTTTTGCACTCGTGGTTTTGATATTCGCGGGTATTCATGAGCTCCCAATTGATGGCTTGGAACCCAGCGCTGTAGTCGAGGACCTGAATTGCCTCATCTGCAAGTGGATGCTGCGGGATGATCTTCCAGCCCTTTTCCTTGGCAAATGTTCTGAAAACTGAGATCAGCACGAACGTTGATTCGGGGTGATCAAGCTGCACGCGGCCATCAAACGGATTACCGGCGAACCAGTGAAAGGGAACATAGCGGTCAAGGTTGAGAGCTTTGCGTTTCTTGAGAATCTCACTGTCGGCAACATCAGTGAAATTGGCGAGGCTGGCCCGAGGCTTCAGGCCTGCAGAGAAGATCCCATCCAGGTTTTCAATAGAAGTCAGATGGTAGACGTAGTACTGATCTTTGATGGTTCTGGCGTCTGACATAACGGTCTCCTTGACCTACGCATATCTAATGGGCGCTGTCCTAGCTGTTCCCCAACCCTCAACCCGAGGGGTCTAGTAGGGCATACGGGTTGATTCTAATATGCCATCACTCAAGGCCACAACAGTTATGCGGTTATGGTCCCTCTGTCAGAAAAGCTGCTGCTCATTCCTCATCGAAATAATCGCGATCCAACGTCGGCAGCCGCAAGATTCGTGATGTAACGCCCACTTCGTGATCCATCATCAAGTGCACCAGCCGCATGCCGTCCACCAACACGATGCCTTCCACTGATTTAGCGAAGTCGATTGCATGAGCGGTGAAACCAGATGTTGTGATGAAAACGCCGCGTTTGGCTTTTTGCCCGGCGAGCGCACCGTAGAACGCCTGCAGCTCAGGACGGCCCACTGTGTTTTGCCACCGCTTGGCTTGCACGTAAACCTTCTCGAGTCCCAGCTTATCGAGCGAAATAATGCCGTCGATGCCAGCATCGCCAGAGCCGCCGACCCGCTGTAGGTCATTGCGGCTGGCGCCGTAACCCAGGCGATGAAGCACATCAAGTACGATGACTTCGAAGCGGTTAGGGCTCACCTGTAACAAGTTGTCCAACAAATCGGCAGCAGTTGCGTTGCGTAATTCCTGTAGGGCTTGTTCGAGGCGATCATCTGGGCTCGCGGTTGCGGAGGTTACGTCAGGCCCAATAGGCGTTTCGTCATCAAGCGGGGCTGCGTCGGGGGCAACCTTCAGCTTCACATTCATATAGCCGATGGCTAAATGTTCAACTTCATCGGAAGGCAAGGGGGCTGGATGGTCTTTGGCGTAAGTCGCACCTGTCTCCGTCAGTTTCCAATATCCACGTTTGGCGCTACTGGATAGGCCGGCGCGCTTCAGCCGATCATGCGCCCAGCCCGCTCTGTTTTTATAGATGGCTTGCCCGCTGGCGATTACTTCTTCACGTTGTTCTACGGTCAGTTGCAGCATCTTGGCTGCCGCCTCATGGGCATCCCGAGCAAGGGCTCCGGCAGGTTTGGTAGCGAGAAAGCGCAGGATGGGTTCGATGAACTGATCGTAGGTTGGAACGGACATGGACGCTTCCCTGTGATGGCTACTTTTTGCGGTCGAGGAGGGAGTATAAGTTACGGTTTCTCAGGCAACCCATAGCGAGTGAGTCGTGGCGCTATCAAAGCGTAAGCTATTGTGTAGCCGGGGGACTGATGTAGCAGAGCTTTCCCGCACCGTAAATTCCCCCGTCGTTTTAGTAATTGAGTTTTCCCGATGAATAACCCATCAGGCACCGTGCCGTGGATCCTCATCGAAGCCAGCCGTCGTCTTCAGCATCTTTAGAATCACCAGCGCAAACGCCCGACTTTTGGTTTCGTTGTCCAAAACTTCCAGCGACAATTTCTCGTGGTCGGTCATGGCGTCCAGTACGGTGTTAAGCACTCGCTTCGGAAACAGGCCGTGCATCACTTGTTCGATCGAGTGGTTATTTACCTGCGCCATCACATCTTCCTGACGACTGATGCGTTGAGCGATGCCGGCAAGGAATTGCAACTGATCGTCGTCACTCACTTCGGCGCCAAATATCTCGTTGAGCGCCTCAATAATTTCCGATAAACGCTTTTTCTCCGGGTCGTGAGGTTTACCGCTGCCCACATCGCTGCCAGGTTTCAGCTGGTAGTTACCTTGTTCCTCGCTCAGGTGCAGTTGATGCTCGGCACGCTTGCTCAGTCGGTAATGGGTCAGTTGCAGCTCGCCCACGTCCACGTCGTCTTGTTGTAGGCGATCCAACCGCAGCAGTGGGTGCAAATGCTTGGCGTACACGCAAAGCTGCTCCAGCTCGCGGTCCTCGTAAGCCACAATCTGCGAGAGGAATTCGTACAGGCGCACGAAGCTCTGTAAGTTTTTTCGGAACAGGTCGAGTTGATCTATTTGTTCGCCAGCCTCTTTCAGCTCGAACTCTGCTTTTTTCAGTCCGTTACTATCACCGTTGGCTTCAGCCATACGTTTGAGGTCTAGCGCCTGCTGGCGCGACTCTAACGACATGGCGTAACGCTTGGCAAAGCGCTCCTTGGCCGGCGCGCAGTAATAGCTGAGCTTACTGGCCGCAGCCTTGGAGTCGAAGAAAGCCATGGCGAACGCCTCGACCTCCTGCCAGTAGTAAATTCCCTCGGCATCCAGCTTCTTCTGAAGGTCGTAGATGATTTGTGGGTCCGTCACATCGCTCAGCTCGGCCTTGGTGTAGTACGGCAAGAAGGCGTCGAGAATATCCTGCGGCTCGTTGAAGAAATCGAGGATGAAAGTTTCTTTGCTGTCGCCGAAAGTACGGTTCAGCCGCGACAGGGTCTGCACGCAGTCCACGCCTTGCAGTTTCTTGTCCACGTACATGGCACACAGCTTGGGCTGATCGAATCCAGTTTGATACTTGTTGGCCGCGATCATCACGTTGAAGTCTGGGGTATCGAACGCCAGTGCTAGGTCGCGGCCATTTAGGCCTGGGTTGAGCAAGCTGCTGCTTTCCGTCACTTCTTCAGGGATCGCCTCATCGGGTAGCACGCTGCCAGAGAATGCCACCAGTGGGTGCACATCGTTGTAGCCCATCTGCTTTACATAAGCCCTCACCGCTAACTGGTAACGCACCGCTTCCTGGCGGCTGCTGGTCACCACCATGGCCTTGGCTTGGCCATTGAGCAAATGGCGGATATTGGTGCGGAAGTGCTCGACGATCACTTCAACCTTTTGACTGATGTTGTATGGATGCAAGCGCACCCAGCGCGCTAGCTTGATACGTGCCTTCTTGCTCTCCACCTCATCGTCTTCGCCGTCCGGGTGGGCGATCTTCCAGGCGGTGCTGTAGGTGGTGTAGTTCCGCAGCACGTCGAGAATGAAACCTTCCTCGATAGCCTGGCGCATGGAGTAAAGATGGAAAGGCTCCGGCTTGTTGCTGGAGCTAGCCGGCAGCGTAGGGTCAGCCGGACGACCGAACAGCTCTAGGGTCTTGGGTTTGGGCGTCGCAGTGAAAGCGTAATAGCTGATGCGCTCGTTCGGTTGGCGCGCTTGTACAGCAGCGTCCAACAATTCTTCGGCGCTGATTTCCTCGGCGTCTTGTGCATCGCTACCGAGTATCTGCTTCAACTTGCTAGCTGAGGAGCCGGTCTGCGAAGAGTGCGCCTCGTCAGCGATTACCGCGTAGCGCCCGCTAGCCAGCTTGGGATACTTGTCTAACGCATCGAACAATGCAGGAAAGGTCTGGATGGTGACGATGATGATGCGCGTCTGCTCAGCCAGCGCCTCGACCAATTGTTCGGATTTGCTCTGGCTGCTGGTTTCACGATTGATCTGCTTGACCACGCCTTGGGCATGCTCGAACTGGTAGATGGTTTCCTGCAGCTGCTTATCCAACACGGTGCGGTCGGTAATCACGATCACCGAGTTGAACAACCGTTGGCCGGCATCGTCGTACAGCGAGGCCAGTTGATGCGCCGTCCAGGCGATGGAGTTGGACTTGCCCGAGCCGGCGCTGTGCTGGATCAAATAGCGCTTGCCCGGCCCTTCGGCGCGGGTGGTGTTGATCAGCGTGTCGACCACTTCCCACTGGTGGTAACGCGGGAAGATCATCGTCTCCTTGGTCACCGGCGTGCCGTCGAAGCCTTCGCTGGTTTTCTTGTCCAGGTGCAGAAATCGCCCTAGCACCTTGAGCCAGGCATCCGGCTGCATCAGGCGTTGCCACAGGTAGCTGGTGGCGTATTGGCTGTCATCTTCCGGCAGCGGGTTGCCCGCGCCGCCTTCCGCGCTGCCGAGGTTGAACGGCAGGAAGAAGGTGTCCTTGCCCGCCAGCTTGGTGGTCATCGCCACTTCGTTCTGGCCCACGGCAAAGTGCACCAGCGCACCGCGCTTGAAGGTCAGCAGTGGCTCGGGCTTGCGTGTGAGCGGGTCTTTTACCGGACGATCCTGCCGATACTGGCGCTTAGCGTTTTCCACCGACTGCTTGAACTCGCTTTTCAGCTCCAGCGTGGCGGTGGGGATGCCGTTGACGAACAGCACCAGATCCAGCCGTGGGTTATAGGTCTGCCCACCGCTGCCAGCCTCGCGAAAATGCGGCGAGTAGGACACCTCCGGCACCACGCGCAGGCGGTTGCACTGGTAGCGTTTGAGGGTGTCCGGATTCATGCCGTGGTCGGGCTGAAAGCTGCACAGCTCAACCTTCACCGCCGGCAGCTTGAAGCCATGGCGCAGCACATCGAGCGTGCCGCTCTGCTCCAGCTCGCGTACCAGCTTTTGCACCAGCACATCATCCGGGTTGTTCGGGTTGGCCTTGGCGAACTTGTCCCAACGCTCCGGCCAGGCCTCCTTGAAGTAGCCCAGCACATCTTCGGTATACAGCGCCGTGCGCCGGTCGTAGCCGCTGGCCGTGCCCACCAGCCAGCCTTGGGTGGCCAGGGCGTCGATAATGTCTTGTTGAAACTGAGCTTCCTTGCTGTCCGCCATTTATACGGCCTCTGCTTCTAATACGGGGGCTTGCGCGCGGGCCGGTGGCTGCCAGCCGCGCACGTCGATTTTGCCAGTGACGGCGGCGGAGATTAGAGCTGAGCGGCGTTCTTGGAGAATGACGATCAGCCGATCTGCTTCACTTTTCAAAGCCTCAGACTCGTTAATCAACGAATCAATGCGCTCCATGATCTGCTGCCTTTCAACCTCTGGCGGGATGACAATGACGATGTTTTTGAATTGATCCCAGTAAAGTCGCAGTCGAAAGTCTGTAATCCCGTAAGAATTTTTACGCATTTCCTCGACAGCACAGCCCGTTCTCAAAAGCTGTTCTACATATCTTGAGATATCTTCGTTTTTAGGGCGGGCCACTACATATGCAGGGCTAACAAGGCCATCTACGAGGACAGCACCAAACCCACCCTGCCACGCTCTCATCATGTTGTAGACAAGGTCCCCGGGGCGAACTCGCTTGTACTTCTCGCGATCGTCTATGCGGGTGATTTTTCTGTCCGACTCCTCCTCTGACAACTCCTTATCAGATACCCCGTGATGAATCGAAACACGTAACACAGGAAGCTCGGCCAGCCCTTTATCCGCAGCTTCCGAGTAAACGGCACCTATTCGCAAAGTCTCCCAATGCGCCAGGCACCTCGCCTAGCCATTCCGCGCCGGAGTCTTTCATCGGCACCGTGGGATCGAGGCCTTTGGTGACGGCGTGGGAGATCACGGCCTGGCGCTTTTCCTTGAGCAGTTCGATCAAGCGCTGCTGCTCTTCGATCAGCGCGTCGATGCGGGCGGTTTCGTGGTCGAGGAAACGGGCAATTTGGATCTGTTCTTGAACTCCTGGAGCTGGAATCTTTAGATTGGCAATAATTTCTTGGTTGATATTTGGTTGTCCGCCGCCGGACGCGTATAAATCGATGATGCTTTGCTTGAAAACGAGCAGCCAATAAAACGTGAATTTGACATGCAAGTGATTCGGCCGAGTCAACAAACAGCATGCTTGATTTGTAGTTGCTTCAACGCCTAGGATTCCAAGTCGTCCTATCGTTGCGCCATACATAGCGATGGCTAATGAACCTGCAGGATGAAGTCGTAGGGCTGAAAAAGCCGAAATAGCCTTAGGTGAAAGTAGTTTTTTTGTCTCCCAAATAATACTTTCTCTCAGCTCGCCTGTTGTCACCCAAGGCACCGTTCCTCCCTCGTACCATTCAGTCTCACTGGTTGGTGGCGTAGTGCCGCTACCAAGCTCCCCAAATGCATGAGATATCTTCCACGACTCCCAATATGTGGGTACCGCCCCTAGCCATTCGACCCCGGAATCCCTGTAGTCCGGATACGCTGGAAACGTCATGCCGATAGCTCCTTGATCATCAGCTTGATGCGGTCGGTGCAAGCTTTCAGGTCTAGGTCGATTTCGGCCAACGGACGCGGCGGTTGGAACACGTAGAAGTGACGATTAAAGGGAATCTCGAAGCCAACAATACCGACTTCGCCATCCTGAGCATCAGTTTTGCTTTCGTCGATCCAGGCATCTGGTACATGGGGCATGACTTCGCGCTGGAAATAGTCGTAAACCGACTCCCCCAACGGCACGTTCTCGTTGTCGCGCAGGCTAGCGTCCGCTTCCGGCTGGCCCTTGGTGGTGCAAATATCCGCCTCGGGGTCGCGCTCGCTCAGGTAACTGAGCAGGGCTTTCAGCTCCGACGCACTGAGGCTGATACTGTGTGCGGTAAGGGTTTTTTTCAGCTGCTTGCTGAATTGCTCACGGTTTCGGTGCAGCACCCTGGCGTCCATGGTTTGCAGGGCGGCTATCAATTGCTGCTGAGCGGTGCTGTCGAGTTTTTGCAGAGCTTTTTCTTCCAATACGTTGTCGATTCGCTCGGCGCTGGTTTGGAAGTTCAGGCGCAGCGGGCGCTCGACAGTTATGCGGCGATAGCCGAAGGCATCGACGGGGAAGATTTTGCTCTGTGCAGTTTGCTCGAAGCTACCGTACAGGCGCACCAGTTCGTTGATTTGATCTTCGGTGATGTACTGGCGCTTGCTGCCGAGCGACTTGCGCATTTTGGCGTAGTGCTGGCTACCGTCGATCAACTGCACCTTACCCTGGCGCGCGGCAGCCTTATGGTTGCTGAGTATCCACACATAGGTAGCGATGCCGGTGTTGTAGAACATGTCCGTCGGCAACGCGACGATGGCTTCGACCAGGTCGTTCTGCAGCAGGTAACGGCGGATTTCCGACTCGCCAGAACCCGCGCCACCAGTAAACAGCGGCGAGCCATTGAGGATGATACCGATGCGCGAGCCTCCCTCACGCGGGTCACGCATCTTGCTGACCAAGTGCAGGAGGAACAGAAGTGAACCGTCGGATACCCGTGGTAGGCCGGGGCCAAAGCGGCCGTCGAAACCCTTGTGGGTGTGCTCGTCGGTGATCTGCTTTTGCACTTTTTTCCATTCAACACCGAAAGGCGGATTGCTGAGCATGAAGTCGAAGCGCTTGCCGGCCAGTAGATCGCTGGACAGCGTGTTCCCGAGCTTGATGCTCGTCACATCCTGGCCCTTGATCAGCATATCCGCTTTGCAAATGGCGTAAGACTCGGGATTTAGCTCCTGGCCATGCAGTGAAACGCTGACTTTGTCGCTGATGGATTGAATATACTCATCACCTTCTGACAGAAATCCACCCGTGCCCGCCGTCGGGTCATAGATCGTGACGATGCTGTTGGGCGTAAGTTTGTGATCCTGATTGGTAATCACCAGCGAGGTGGTGAGGTGCACGATGTCGCGCGGGGTGAAGTGCTCCCCGGCAGTTTCGTTAGAGCTTTCTGCGAATTTGCGGATCAGCTCTTCGAAGATGATGCCCATACCGAAGTTGCTGATGCGCTCGGGGCTCAGGTCGGTAGCAGCAAATCGTTGCACCACTTGATAGAGCAGGTTGGCGCTGGACAACTGTTGGACGAAGTCTTCGAAGTGGAAGTGCTCGAAGATCTCGCGGGCGTCCTTGCTGAAGGCCTGTACGTAACTCATTAAGTCGGCGGCGGTCTGGGTGTCCGACAGAGTTCCTAACGTCAGCGGCGAAGCATTGAAAAATTGCTGGCCTGCGGAGCGCAGCAGGATCATTTCTCGCACGGTATCTGGACGGCCTTCTTGGGCGAAAGTTTGCTTGATCACTTCGTCTTTCGTCGGTGCCAGCACGCATTCCATACGGCGCAATAAAGTGAACGGTAGGATGATGCGGCCATACTGGGATTGCTTGAAATCACCACGCAGCAGGTCGGCAATCGACCAGAGAAAGGCGGCCGTCTGGGAATGATTTTCCGTGTTCACGCAGCAACTCCTTGGAGTAGGCAAAAAAGCCGAGTTTAACCCGCTGGACTAGCTACATGTCATAGGTCATGCAGGATTGATAGGTTATTGGGAGGATTTGGGCGTTGATAGTTCGGGTAAGGGCTGAGTCTGGGCTGGGGCAAGGGTTATGGAATAAAGCTCAGACATTAAAAAGCCGGCTTATGGCCGGCTTCTCGTTGACTGATTCAGCTCGTTTTTGACAAACCTTACCAGCCTTCAAAACGTACATCCGGCTCTTGCGGCCGGCTGTGGGACTTGGTCAGAAAGTGATCTGCCTTGTCGGTGCGAGGCGTGGGCTCGCAAATGTGGGGCGGAGGATACGCGGGTTTGCTTTGGAATCCCAGTGGTAAGTGGTGTGGAATCATTGGGTTAGGGGGATTTAGGGGGAAAGCAGGGGGCTGCTGCGCAGCCCAGCGGGAGCAAGCTCCCTCGCCACGAAAAGCGATCCCTGCCGTTGGGGAGTCAATCGAACACCGGCGGTCTCTGTTTGTTGAGGGTTGACCACCAGAACACCCAGCCGATCACGTGGATGTGTTGCTTGTCGATCTGTTCTGCGCTGAACACCTCATCAGGATACGCAGCGCTGTTATGACTACGCAGCCGCAGTCGGTTACCGGGGATTCGATGCAGGTATTTGATACGCAGCATCCCGTCGTGTTCGAGGGCGTAGATTTGGCCGTCGACGATTTGGGTCAGGCCGCGGTCGATGGCGAGGGTGGAGCCGTCTTCTATACGTTCGGCCATGCTGTCGCCGACCATGGTGGTGCAGATGGCGTCGCTGGGGTCGATTTCGAGGGATTCGAGGTGGCTGCGGGGCAGGCGGATGGATTGGTCGGGGATTTCGGTGATGTGGGTTTTGGTTTCGCCGGGGGCGATGGGGACTTCCTTGTAGAAAGGCAGTTCGATGTCCGTGGGTTCCGCCACGCTGTAGACGCCGTCGTTTTCGGCGGCTTCATAGGTGGTGCCGGGGCCGAGGCCCAATGGCGTTTGCGGGCCTTCGCCGCGGGCGAGCCATTCCGGGCTGACGGTCAGCAGGCTGGCGATGGAGTGGATGCGCCCGGGCGGGATGCCACGGTTGAACCAGTTGTTCACGTGTTGGGATTTCACGCCGTACAACTTCGCGAAGTCGGCGGATCGGATGTTCGCTTCTCTGAGAAGGGCTCTGAAGCGGTCGCCACTGGAAAGTATTTTCATAAACGGAAAGTTTAGAGACGACTGTGTTTTGGGCAATAAACATGTCGTGTGAATTTATAAGACGATCTTTCCGTTTGCGGGAATCGAAACTGGCAATGTAAACGTGGGTAAACGCTACTAATACGAAGTTGTATTAAGTAGGGTCCAGGCATAAAAAACCCCGGTATTAACCGGGGTTCTTTTTAAGTTCGATTTCAGCCTTTGTAGGCGGCAACCGACTTGGTGATCGCTTCGCGGGCGGCGTCTGCGCCGGCCCAGCCTTCGATCTTGACCCACTTGCCTTTTTCGAGGTCTTTGTAGTTCGCGAAGAAGTGCTCGATCTGCTGGATCAGCAGTGGTGGCAGGTCGGTGTATTCCTTCACGTCGACGTACAGTTGCGACAGTTTGTCGTGTGGCACTGCGATGACTTTGGCATCGCCGCCGCCGTCGTCGGTCATGTTCAGGATGCCGACTGGACGGGCGCGGATGACCGAGCCTGGGGCCACTGGGTATGGGGTCACGACCAGCACGTCGAGGGGGTCGCCGTCGTCGGCCAGGGTGTTGGGGATGTAACCGTAGTTGGCCGGGTAGAACATCGGGGTGGCCATGAAACGGTCAACGAACAGGCAATCGCTGTCTTTGTCGATTTCGTATTTGATCGGGGCGTGGTTGGCCGGGATTTCGATCGCGACGTAGATGTCGTTCGGCAGGTCTTTGCCAGCCGGAATCTTGCTGTAGCTCATTGGGCGGTGCCCCCGTTAGTTGACCAGATGACTGGTCGGATTGACCAAAAAGTGGCGGCGATTATAGGCATATTCGTCCGCTGATGCCACGTTCCCAAGGTCTTAGAGACCTTGGTATGACGCCTGATAGACCGGATCTTCGGCCTGAAGTTGCCGCAGCCGGGCCAACGGATCCTGGCGGTAGAACGCCTTGAGCTGTTCGTACACCTTGGGATAGGTCTGGTGCAGCAGGTCCGGGGCGCTGAAGAAGTATTCGCTGGTGACGGCGAAGAATTCGGCCGGGTTTTCGGCGGCGTAGGGGTCGATGGCGGTTTCTGCGTCGGGGTTGTGGTCGAGTTGGCGGTCGAGGTCGTCGAAGGCTTGCTGCATGGCCTCGGCCCAGTCGCTGACGCGCATGTCGGCGTGCAGCGGTGGCAGGCCGTTGGCGTCGCCGTTGAGCATGTCGAGTTTGTGCGCCAGTTCGTGGATCACCAGGTTGTAGCCGTCCCAGCCGCCGCTGGCCATGACGCCGTCCCAGGCCAGGATGATCGGGCCTTGGGGCCAGGCTTCGCCGCTGTGTTCGCCGTCCCATTCGTGTTCGATGCCGCTGGCGTCGCGGTAGCGCTGGGGGCTGAGGAAGTCGTCGGGGTAGAGGACGATTTCGTGGAAGCCTTGGTACCAGTTCAGTTCGCCGAGGTGCATCAGCGGCAACTGGGCCTGGGCGGCGAGCAGCAGGCGTTGTTCCTGGTGCAGTTCGACGCCGGGCAGGGCGGTGAGGTGTTTATCGTGCAGGAACAGGACGCAGGCTTCCCGCAGCCATTGGTCCTCGGCGGCGCTGATGCCGTCGAGGAAGCTCAATTGTTGGCGCACCCGCTGCCAGGTGTCCTCGGCCACGGGGTGTTTGGCGAGGGTGCGTCGGCGGCGCCAGTTGCTCAGGGACCACATGGGCGATCAGCGTGTTTCGGCTTTCGAGGCGCGTTGGCTCAGTTTGCTGCGCACCAGGCTGATGATCATCGGCAGCAACGACAGCAGGATGATGCCCACCACCAGCAGCGACAGGTTCTGCTTGATGAAGGGCACGTTGCCGAAGAAGTAGCCGAGGGTCACCAGGCCGCCGACCCAGAGGACGGTGCCGAGGACGCTGAAGCCGAGGAAGCGCAGGTAGTTCATTTTGCCGACGCCAGCGACGAAGGGCGCGAAGGTGCGGATGATCGGCAGGAAGCGCGCCAGGGTCACGGTTTTGCCGCCATGTTTGGCGTAGAAGTCGTGGGTTTGTTGCAGGTAGTCGCGGCGGAAGATTTTCGAGTTGGGATTGCTGAAGAGTTTTTCGCCAGCGGTGCGGCCGATGAGGTAGTTGGTGCTGTCGCCGAGGATGGCCGCGAGCATCAACAGGCCGCCCAGCAGCATTGGGTCCATGGCGCCACCGGCGGCGACGGCGCCGGCGATGAACAGCAGGGAATCGCCGGGCAGGAAGGGCATGACCACCAGGCCGGTTTCACAGAAGATCACCAGGAACAGGATGGCGTAGACCCACGTCCCGTAGTTGGTCACCAGCATGTCGAGGTAGACGTCGAGATGCAGGATGAGGTCGAGGGGGTTGAAATCCATGTGTAGCACCTTGGTGGCGGCCCGGCTCGGCGGGCTGGTGGGTCTGGCTTTTGAGTATGACTACAGGGTGTGTAGCTTTTTCTTACAAGCTGGGACGAGCGGCATTATACGGTGGGGATTGTGAAGCGCGTGTTGAGTTTGTAGCTGGGGATTTCTGAGGGATTGGCTGGATGAGGCGTGGCTCGGACCGTTTTTGTGGTGAGGGAGCTTGCTCCCGCTGGACCGCGAAGCGGTCCCCCTCAAAAGCTGACTCGGTCAGGCTGGTGTACCGCGTGCTTAGGTTTTGGGGCTGCTGCGCAGCCCAGCGGGAGCAAGCTCCCTCGCCACGGGGTGTGGTGTCAGTGGAGTTTGTTTGTGGAGCGGGATTCTGTGGCGAGGGGATTTATCCCCGCTGGAGCGCGAAGCGGTCCCCCTCAAAAGCTGGCTCGGTCAGGCTGGTGCACCGCGTGCTCAAGTTTTGGGGCTGCTGCGCAGCCCAGCGGGGATAAATCCCCTCGCCACACGGTTTCACCAGCCACAAGGGGTTCACTCAGCCACAGAGTTTTTAACCCAGCCACAGGGGTCAGAGCCCTTCGCTGATTGGCAGCACGTAGTTCTTGAACTCGGTGTCTTCCTTGAAGCCGATCGATTCGTAGGTTTTCTGCGCGACTTCGTTGTTGCTGCTGGTGGAGACGCGCATGCGCACGGCGTTGGTTTCCTTGGCCATTTTTTTTGCGGTGCGGATCAGGTTGTCGGCGACGAGTTGGCGGCGGGCGTCTTCGGCGACGTAGATGTCGTTGAGGATCCACACGCGCTTGAGCGACAGCGACGAGAAGCTGGGGTAGAGCTGGCAGAAGCCGAGCAATTTGTTGTCGTCGTCATCCGGCAGGGCCAGGTAGATGACCGATTCCTTGCGGCGCAGGCGCTTTTCGAGGAAGGCTCGGGACGAGTCCGGGTATGGCAGCGAGCCGTAGAATTCCCGGTATTTGACGAACAATGGGGTCAGCAGGTCCAGGTGTTCCAGGGTCGCTTGGATAATCCGCATGGTAGGTCTCGTCTGCAAAGGTCGACAGATATTCAGACAACAATGTCGCGCTGCCGTGCTTTTGATGCTGCCTGAAAGCGGATCAAAAACGCAATCGGATAAACGGATCAGTTGCGGGGCGGCGCCAGCAGGAAATTACCTTTCATATCGGCAGGGTTTTCCGACTCTAGAGTATGAACCTGGGCTTCGTCCTTCAGATTGACCCCCGAAAGCTGACGGCGGCAGGCCTCGCGCATCAGGTAGATCAGGCGATGGGCCGCCATCCCGTAGCTCAAGCCTTCGAGGCGGACGTTGGAGATGCAGTTGCGATAGGCATCGGTCAGGCCGACCTTGGGGGCGTAGGTGAAATACAGCCCGAGGCTGTCGGGGGAGCTGAGGCCGGGGCGTTCGCCGATCAGGATCACCGACATTTTCGCGCCGAGCCGCTGCGCCACTTCATCCGCCACGGCGACGCGACCCTGTTCCACCAGGACCACCGGCGAAACGGACCAGCCTTCGGCGGCGATCTGTTCTTCCAGCCGCGCCAGGAACGGCAAGGTATGGCGATGCACCGCCAGCGCTGACAGGCCGTCAGCCACCACGATAGCCAAATCCACGCCGCCGGGATGGGCCGCCGCGTACTCGTCCAGGATTTGCGCGGATGCCTCATCGAGCCGCCGGCCCAGGTCCGGGCGCTGTAGATAGCTATGGCGGTCGGCTGCGGCACTGTGGAGCAACAGGCTTTCACGGCCGCGCTCAGTCAGTTGTGCGCGAATGCCCTGGTGATCAAACGCCAGGTGCACCGCATCGCGCGCCTGGGCGTGGGCGAATTGGAAATCCAGTTGCGCCGAGGTCGGCAGGCTGGTGCCGGTGCGGCCCAGGGCAATGCGCGCCGGGGTGAGGTTGCGCAGGTTCAGCCAAGGGTTTTGCGAATCGACAGGTTTTTTATCCATGGGCAACTCACTCATAAAAATGCGGCTTATCCCAAATGCGCAAGGGCCTGGCGAAACGCCGGTGGCAGGTTGTCGCCGAACCGCACCCGGCCATCGGCCTGGGTGAAGATGCCCATGTTCGCCAACCACGTTTCGAATTCCGGCGCCGGCTTCAGGCCCAGGGTCTGACGGGCGTAGAGGGCGTCGTGGAACGAGGTGGTCTGGTAGTTGAGCATGATGTCGTCGGAGCCGGGGATGCCCATGATGAAGTTGATCCCGGCCACGCCCAGCAGGGTCAGCAGGGTGTCCATGTCGTCCTGGTCGGCTTCGGCGTGGTTGGTGTAGCAGATGTCGCAACCCATCGGCACGCCCAGCAACTTGCCGCAGAAGTGGTCTTCGAGGCCGGCGCGGATGATTTGTTTACCGTTGTAGAGGTATTCCGGGCCGATGAAGCCTACAACCGTGTTCACCAAAAACGGGTTGAAATGTCGCGCCACGGCGTAGGCCCGGGTCTCGCAGGTCTGTTGATCGACGCCGTGGTGGGCGTTGGCCGACAGCGCGCTGCCCTGGCCGGTTTCGAAATACATCAGGTTGTTGCCGAGGGTGCCGCGATTCAGGCTGAGGCCGGCGTCGTAGCCTTCTTTCAAGATGTTCAGGCTGATGCCAAAACTGGCGTTGGCCGCTTCGGTGCCGGCGATGGACTGGAACACCAGGTCCAGGGGCACGCCACGGTTCGCCGCTTCGATGGAGGTGGTGACGTGGGTCAGCACGCAGCCCTGGGTGGGAATGTCGTAGCGCTGGATGATGGCGTCGAGCATTTCCAGCATGGCGCAGATCGAGGCGGTGCTGTCGGTGGCCGGATTGATGCCGATCATGGCGTCGCCGTTGCCGAAGAGCAGGCCGTCGAGGATGCTCGCGGCGATCCCGGCAGGTTCGTCGGTGGGGTGGTTGGGTTGCAGGCGGGTGGACAGGCGCCCGCGCAGGCCGAGGGTGCCGCGGAATTTGGTGACCACGCGGATTTTCTGCGCCACCAGCACCAGGTCTTGCACGCGCATGATCTTTGACACGGCGGCGACCATTTCTGGCGTCAGGCCCGGAGCGAGTGCCCGCAGGCTCTGCTCATCGGCGACGTCGCTGAGCAGCCAGTCGCGAAAACCGCCGACGGTGAGGTGGCTGACGGCGGCAAAAGCTTGTTTGTCATGGGTGTCGACGATCAGCCGGGTGACTTCGTCGATCTCGTAAGGAATCAGCATTTCTTGCAGGAAATGGCTGAGGGGCAAGTCAGCCAAAGCCATTTGCGCGGCCACGCGCTCGCCATCGTTGAGGGCGGCGACTTCGGCGAGGAAATCCCCGGAACGCGCCGGGCTGGCCTTGGCCATCAGGTCTTTGAGGCTGTCGAAGCGGTAGGTCTGGGCGCCGACGGAATGGGCGAATGCGGCCATGGGCGGTGTCCTCCTGGTTCTCTAAATACTCAAATACAACCCGTAACCCTGTGGGAGCGAGCTTGCTCGCGATAGCGGAGTGTCAGCAAAAATACTTGTCGACTGATACACATCTATCGCGAGCAAGCTCGCTCCCACAGGGGACGGTGTGCACTTTTAAATAGCAGGCACCGAGCCCTCGGCCCGGTGCCGGTGCAACTTCAGATACCTGTGAGCATAGCGTCCGCCGGCGCGTCGGAGCGCTGCTTGGCGGTCAGTTGGAAATACAGGTAGCCGACAATCATGAACCCGAGGAACACCAGGCCGATCAGGGTGTTGAACCACGCCATCGCCACCAGGCACACCACCGCCAGGAACAGCGCGATGCCCGGCACGAGCGGATAGCCCGGCGCGCGGAAGGTGCGTTCCAGGTTCGGTTCGGTCTTACGCAGCCTGAACAGGCTGAGCATGCTGATGATGTACATTACGATGGCGCCGAACACCGACATGGTGATCATCGCCGCCGTCAGGCTCATGCCCTGCAGGTTGACCAGGCCATCGCTGTAGATCGCCGCGATGCCGATGACGCCGCCGGCCAGGATCGCCCGGTGCGGAGTCTGGAAACGCGAGAGTTTTGCCAGGCCGCGAGGCAGGTAGCCGGCCCGGGCCAGGGCGAAGAACTGCCGCGAGTAGCCGAGGATGATCCCGTGGAAACTCGCCACCAGGCCGAACAGGCCGATCCACACCAGCATGTGCATCCAGGTTGAATCGTTGCCGACCACGGCCTTCATGGCCTGGGGCAGCGGGTCGTTGATGTTCGACAGTTGCCGCCAGTCACCGACGCCGCCGGCCATGATCATCACGCCGATGGCCAGGAACACCAGGGTCAGGATGCCGCTGACATAGGCGCGGGGAATCGTGCGCTTCGGGTCCTTGGCTTCTTCGGCGGCCATGGCCGCGCCTTCGATGGCGAGGAAGAACCAGATGGCGAAGGGGATCGCGGCGAAGATGCCCGGGATCGAGGCGAGGGTGAACTCATTGGAGCCCGACCAGCCGTTGAGCACGAAGTTACTGAAGCTGAAGCCCGGCGCGACCACGCCCATGAACACCAGCAACTCGGCGACCGCCAGCACGGTGACCACCAGCTCGAAGGCGGCGGCGATGCTGACGCCGAGGATGTTCAGGGTCATGAATACGATGTACGCGCCAACCGCCGCGAGCTTGGGATCGAGCTCGGGAAACTGCACGTTGAGGTAGGCGCCGATGGCCATGGCGATGGCCGGCGGCGCGAAGACGAATTCGATCAGGGTGGCGATCCCGGCGATCAACCCGCCTTTCTCACCAAAGGCCCGTCGACTGTAGGCAAAAGGCCCGCCGGCGTGGGGAATTGCGGTGGTCAGTTCGGTGAAACTGAAGATGAAGCAGGTGTACATCAACGCCACCATCAGGGCGGTGACGAGAAACCCCAGGGTCCCTGCGGTGCCCCAGCCGTAGCTCCAGCCGAAGTATTCGCCGGAAATCACCAGGCCGACGGCAATGCCCCATAAATGCAGGGTGCCGAGTGTGGGTTTGAGTTGGGTGGTAGAAGTCATAAGTCCTCTCTGTCTTTTTTATTGTTTGATCTGTTGGACTTTCGGGTTTGCTGTGGAGCGGGCACGCAAGGCTCATGCCAGAGCGGTGGGGCATTGATTCTGTGTGTGAGTGAGGGCGCCATCGTCGGATCGCCGCCCGGAGCAAGCTCGCTCCCACAGTGGATCTGTTGCCAACCCTGGAAACGAGTTATCCACAGATCCCTGTGGGAGCGAGCTTGCTCGCGATAGCTATCTTAAGGGCGAAGCAGGAATACCTGCTTCACCCTCTTTGGCTTAGAAGAACCCCAACGGATTGATGTCGTAGCTCACCAGCAGGTTCTTGGTCTGCTGGTAGTGGTCGAGCATCATCTTGTGCGTCTCACGCCCGACGCCGGACTTCTTGTAGCCACCGAACGCAGCATGCGCCGGGTACAGGTGGTAGCAATTGGTCCAGACGCGACCGGCCTTGATCGCCCGGCCCATGCGATAGGCGCGGTTGATGTCGCGGGTCCACAGGCCGGCGCCAAGGCCGAACTCGGTGTCGTTGGCGATCGCCAGGGCTTCGGCTTCGTCCTTGAAGGTGGTGATGCTCACCACCGGGCCGAAAATTTCTTCTTGGAACACGCGCATCTTGTTGGTGCCCTTGAGCAGGGTCGGCTGGATGTAATACCCGGTCGCCAGGTTGCCCTCGAGTTTTTCCACCTTGCCGCCGGTCAACAGCTCGGCGCCTTCGCCCTTGGCGATTTCCAGGTACGAAAGAATCTTGTCGAATTGCTGCTCGGAGGCCTGGGCGCCGACCATGGTGTCGGTGTCCAGCGGGTCGCCGCGTTTGATCTGCAGGACTTTCTTCATCACCACTTGCATGAATTCGTCGTAGATCGACTCCTGCACCAGGGCGCGGGATGGGCAGGTGCAGACTTCGCCCTGGTTGAAGAACGCCAGCACCAGGCCTTCGGCGGCTTTTTCGATGAAGCTTGGCTCGGCCTGCATGATGTCTTCGAAGAAGATGTTTGGCGACTTGCCGCCCAGTTCAACGGTGGACGGGATGATGTTCTCGGCGGCGCATTTCATGATGTGCGAGCCGACCGGGGTCGAGCCGGTAAAGGCGATCTTGGCGATGCGCTTGCTGGTGGCGAGGGCTTCGCCAGCTTCCTTGCCGAAACCTTGCACCACGTTCAGCACGCCCGGTGGCAGCAGGTCGCCGATCAGCTCCATGAGCACGCAGATGCCCAGCGGGGTTTGCTCGGCCGGCTTGAGCACCACGCAGTTACCGGCGGCGAGGGCCGGGGCGAGTTTCCAGGCGGCCATCAGCAGCGGGAAGTTCCACGGGATGATCTGCCCGACCACGCCCAGCGGTTCGTGGATGTGGTAGGCCACGGTGTTGCCGTCGATCTCGGCGGCGCTGCCTTCCTGGGCCCGCAGGCAGCCGGCGAAGTAGCGGAAGTGGTCGGCAGCGAGGGGGATGTCGGCGTTGAGGGTTTCGCGCACGGCCTTGCCGTTGTCCCAGGATTCGGTGATCGCCAGGGTTTCGAGGTTCGCTTCGATGCGGTCGGCGATTTTCAGCAGGATCAGCGAACGCGCCTGGACGGACGTGGCGCCCCAGGCATCGGCGGCGGCGTGGGCGGCGTCCAGGGCTTTGTCGATGTCTTCGGCTGTGGAGCGCGGGAATTCGGCGATGGGCTGGCCATTGACCGGGGATGTGTTGGTGAAGTACTGACCTTTGACAGGCGCGACGAACTCGCCGCCGATGTAGTTACCGTATTTAGCCTTGAACGAAACGATAGCGCCTTCAGTACCGGGGTGAGCGTAACGCATGATGAGTTCTCCTTGGCTTTTGTGCTTATTAGGGAGCCGCGCAAATTCGCGCTGGTACTTAAGCCTAGAGCAAAGGTCGGGCCACTGCCTTGCGGGGCCCGGAAATCAAGACTTTAGGAGGAGTTGGTCGGACAAACGGAGGGGCTGTGTCACGGTTGCGATACGCGGGGTGTGACAGTTTGTGCCATGGGTGAGACAGTCTGTGACCGGCAGGTCGCGCCAGCATTGCAAAGGCGGTTGGGCTGGAGGATGCTGGGCCTCACCAAATTGGCCTGCCCAGCAATGTTGTGGCGAGGGGATTTATCTGTGGCGAGGGGATTTATCCCCGCTGGGCTGCGAAGCAGCCCCCAAAGCAGCCAACTCGATCAACCTGATGCACCGCACTCTCAGGTTTTGGGGCTGCTGCGCAGCCCAGCGGGGACAAATCCCCTCGCCACAGGGGTGAGTGTCAAGCACAGGTCTAAGTGTCAAACACAGGTTAAGTGTTAAACAGTTGCTCCAGTAAGGCCGTTACCTTCGGGGAGAACAATAAGAAAATGCACAGCAACCACTTGAGTCGCCATGCCCAGCAAGTCCTGACGGTCACCCAGGGCAAGGCCCATTTGCAGGGCCCTGGCAGCGATCCGTCGATTGCCCGTTCCTGGCTGCGTTGCCTCGAGGACTATCACCTCGACCCGGCCCAGAACCTGGCGCCGACGGTGCTCGAGCACGGTCGGGTGCTGGAAAGCCGCGAACGCTTGCAACAGGTGCTGCACATCGCCGGCACGGAAATGACCAGCCTGCATCAACAACTCTCCGGCGCCGGCCACGCAGTGCTGCTGACCGACGCCCGGGGCGTGATCCTCAATTGCGTCACCGCTCCCAGCGAACGGAAGATTTTCGAGCGGGCCGGCCTCTGGCTCGGCGCCGACTGGAGCGAAGCCTGCGAAGGCACCAACGGCATCGGCACCTGCCTGGTGGAACGCCAGGCCCTGACCATCCACCAGGAAGAACATTTTCGTGGCCGCCACACCGGCCTGACCTGCTCGGCCAGCCCGGTGTTCGATCCCCAGGGCGAGCTGCTGGCGGTGCTCGACGTGTCCTCGGCGCGGCCGGACGTGTCGCGCCAGAGCCAGTTTCACACCATGGCACTGGTCAACCTCTCGGCGAAGATGATCGAGAGCTGCTATTTCCTCCGATGCTTCGACAACCAATGGCTGCTGCGCTTTCACTTACAGGCCGAGTCCGTGGGGCTGTTCAGTGAAGGGCTGATGGCGTTCGACGGCGAAGGGCGAATTTGCGCGGTGAACCAGAGCGCGCTGAACCTGCTCGGGCATATCCGCGGTGGCTTGCTGGGTCAGCGGGTCGAGGATTTTTTCGATTGTTCGCTGGATGAATTGATGGGCCGGGCCAGTGCCCAGGCCAGCGCCAGTTGGCCGCTGCGCACCCGCGATGGCCGGCACCTGTTCGCCGTGTTGCGCGGCCAGCCGCGCAGCGTGCCGGTGCCGGTCGCGCCGGCCTTCAAGGTTATCGAGCCGGCCCGTCTGCCGGGGATCTGCTTGGGGGATGCGGCGTTGCAGGAGCATTTTCGCAAGGCGCTGCGGGTGTTCGAGCGCGATGTGCCGCTGCTGATCCACGGCGAAACCGGCTCCGGCAAGGAGGCGTTCGCCAAGGCCGTGCACCACGCCAGCCAGCGCGCCGGGAAAAATTTTGTCGCCCTCAATTGTGCGGCCATTCCGGAAAGCCTGATCGAGAGCGAGCTGTTCGGTTATCGCGGCGGCAGTTTCACCGGGGCGCGCAAGGAAGGCATGCGCGGCAAGCTGCAGCAGGCTGACGGCGGCACGCTGTTCCTCGATGAAATCGGCGACATGCCCCTGGCTTTGCAGACCCGGTTACTGCGGGTGCTGGAGGATCGCCAGGTGGTACCCATCGGCGGCGAGCCCGAGGCGGTGAACGTGCGCATCATCAGCGCCACTCACCGACAGTTGCTCGATCGGGTGCGGGATGGCAGCTTCCGTGAGGATTTGTACTACCGCCTCAATGGCTTGGAAATCCCGCTGCCGGCGTTGCGCGAGCGCAGTGACAAATCGCAGTTGCTGGATTTCCTGCTGGCCGAGGAGAGCGGCGGCGAAACGGTCTTTATTGACGAACCGGCGCGCCAGGTGTTGCTGGGGTTCGACTGGCCGGGCAATGTGCGGCAATTGCGCAATGTGTTGCGTACCCTCGCTGCGTTGTGTGATGGCGGACGGATCGGGCTGGAGGATTTGCCGAGCGATGATCCGCCAGCGCTCGGTTGTGATGGTTGAAGCCCCGACTGAACACCCATTGGAAGATGCCGAGCGCCTGGCATTGCTCGATGCACTGGAGCGCCAGCGCTGGCACATGACCCACACGGCGGAACAACTGGGGATCAGCCGCAATACCCTTTACCGCAAGCTGCGTAAACACGCGATTGCCCGATAAAGCACTGACTGCCTTTGTGGCGAGGGGATTTATCCCCGCTGGGCTGCGCAGCAGCCCTAAAGCAGTGAACTCAATCTTACTGGCACGCCGAGTTACCTGGTTTAGGGGCCGCTGCGCAGCCCAACGGGGATAAATCCCCTCGCCACAAAAGCCAGCTTGTACATTCATTTGTGGGAGCGAGCTTGCTCGCGATGACGTCGGCACATTCAATATCGCCGCAAGCTGACCCACCGCTATCGCGAGCAAGCTCGCTCCCACAGAAGGCCGCCTGTGCGCCGAGGTTCAAACACAAGGTGCGATTTTCCCCTCCCTACGCTAACCTGCGGCCATGTTTACGAGGTCGACTATGCACATCCATATTCTCGGTATTTGCGGCACTTTCATGGGTTCGATGGCGGTCCTGGCCAAGGAGCTGGGCCATCATGTGACCGGTTCCGACGCCAACGTCTACCCGCCGATGAGCACTCAACTGGAAGCCCAGGGCATCGAGCTGACCCAAGGCTATGACCCGGCGCAACTGGACCCGGCGCCGGACCTGGTGGTCATCGGCAACGCCATGTCCCGTGGCAACCCGGCGGTGGAATACGTGCTCAACAAAGGCCTGCCGTACGTGTCCGGGCCGCAGTGGCTGGCCGATCACGTGTTGCAGGGCCGTTGGGTCCTGGCCGTGGCCGGCACCCACGGCAAGACCACCACCAGCAGCATGCTCGCCTGGGTCCTGGAGCACGCCGGCATGAGTCCGGGTTTCCTGATCGGTGGCGTGCCGCAGAACTTCTCCGTGTCGGCTCGCCTGGGCGGCACGCCGTTCTTCGTGATCGAAGCCGACGAATACGACAGCGCGTTTTTCGACAAGCGCTCGAAATTTGTCCACTACCGTCCACGCACGGCGATCCTCAACAACCTTGAGTTCGATCACGCCGACATCTTCCCCGATCTGCCGGCCATCGAGCGGCAATTCCACCATTTGGTGCGCACCATTCCCAGCGAAGGCCTGGTGATCCATCCGACCACCGAGCCGGCGTTGCAGCGCGTCATTGAGATGGGCTGCTGGACCCCGGTGCAAACCACCGGCGCGGGCGGGCAGTGGCAAGTGAAGTTGCTCAAGGATGACGGTTCTGAGTTCGAAGTGATGTTCGAGGGCCAGTCCCAAGGCATAGTCGAATGGGACATGACCGGCCAGCACAACGTTGCCAATGCCTTGGCGACCCTGGCGGCGGCCCGTCATGTCGGCGTGGTGCCGTCCATGGGCATCGCCGCGTTGAGCGCGTTCAAGAGCGTGAAGCGGCGGATGGAGAAAGTCGCCGAGGTACGCGGCATCACCATTTACGACGATTTCGCCCATCACCCGACTGCCATTGCCACCACGCTCGACGGCTTGCGCAAGCGCATCGGCGATGCGCCGCTGATCGCGATCATCGAGCCGCGCTCCAATTCCATGAAGCTCGGCGCCCACCGTGACGGCCTGCCGGAAAGCGTGGCCGATGCCGACCAGGTGATCTGGTACGCACCGGCCAACCTGGGTTGGGACCTCGCTGCCACCGCCGCGCTGTGCACGGTGCCGTCGATTGTCAGCGACTCCCTGGAAGGCATCATCGAGCGTGTGAAGAGCCAGGCCCAGCCCGGCACTCACGTGGTGATCATGAGCAACGGCGGCTTCGGCGGCCTGCACGGCAAACTGGCCGAGGCGCTGAAATGAACACTCGTTTGCAGGACGGCGGCCCGGAGCGCATCACGCTGGCGATGACCGGTGCGTCCGGCGCCCAGTACGGCTTGCGCCTGCTCGATTGCCTGGTGCGCGAGGACCGTGAAGTGCATTTCCTCATCTCCAAGGCCGCGCAACTGGTGATGGCCACCGAGACGGATGTGACCCTGCCACCCAAGACTCAGATGATGCAGGCCTTCCTCACCGAATACACCGGTGCGGCGGCGGGGCAGATCCGCGTGTATGGCAAGGAAGACTGGATGTCGCCGGTGGCCTCGGGCTCCGGCGCGCCGAGCGGCGATGGTGGTGGTGCCGTGTTCCACCGGCACGCTGTCGGCGATTGCCACCGGCGCCTGCAACAACCTGATCGAAAGGGCGGCGGACGTCACGCTCAAGGAGCGCCGCCAGTTGATCCTGGTGCCGCGGGAAGCGCCATATTCGAGCATCCATCTGGAGCACATGCTCAAGCTGTCGAACATGGGCGTGAGCATCCTGCCGGCGTCGCCGGGGTTTTATCACCAGCCGCAGACCATCGATGACCTGATCGATTTCGTGGTGGCGCGGATTTTAAATTTGCTGAACATTCCCCAGGACATGTTGCCGCGCTGGGGCGAGCACCATTTGAGCAGCGATGAATAAGCTGCTGGTCGTGCTGTTGGCGCTGCAATTGACCGGCTGCGCCACCGCTCGCACCCTCGACGCCGCGAAGCCGGGGGCGCCGGTGGTGTATGCGGGGACGCGCCTGGACTTGTATGCACTGAACGGTGGCTGCTGCGCCAAGGACCGTTTTGGGGCTGAAGCGCCGAGCTATCCAGGGCTCGATCTGCCGGGGAGTGCGCTCCTCGATACTGTGTTGCTGCCGTTGTCGTTGTTCACGGCGTTGGGTGTGGGGTTTCAGGCCACTGGCGGTTTGTAACGCCCAACGTGAGTGCAGGTGTGCTAGGGATCATTTGTGGCGAGGGGATTTATCCCCGTTGGACTGCGAAGCAGGCCCCTGAGATCGGATCATTCTTCCTTAGCAACTGCATGGACACACGAACAATTGGGGCCGCTTCGCGGCCCAGCGGGGATAAATCCCCTCGCCACAATGATCGCGCTGTCCCAGGTGTCACTTTATTTACCAAGCTTGCGCAACTCATCCGACTCCACCACCCGCACCCCATCCTGTTCCTCCAGCGCAAGCCGCCACATGGCCCGGGCCAGTTGGCAGGCTTCGATGCCGTGATATTTGCCTGGAATCAGCTTGGACAAGGGCCCGGCCAGTTGCTCGGCCAAACGCGGCTCTACTCGGTCGCCCAGCAGCAGGGAAGGCCGGCAGAGGGTCAGTTGCGGCCAGTCCTGGGCCTTGAGGGCCGCCTCCATTTCACCTTTGACCCGGTTGTAGAAAATCGAGGACTTGGCATCGGCCCCCAGCGCGCTGATCACGATCAGATGCCGTGCGCCCAGCTCCCGGGCGCGTTTGGCGAAGGCCACCACCAGGTCCAGGTCCACCGCGCGAAAGGCCTGCTCGGAGCCGGCTTTCTTGATGGTGGTGCCGAGGCAGCAGAAGGCGATGTCCACCGGGCCTTCCAGCCGTTGCAGCAACTCGGCCGGTTCCCCAACCGGATTTTCCAGGTGCGGATGCTCGGCCAGTGGCCGGCGGGACGGCGCGAGGACCCGGGTGATGGTCGGCTCGTTGAGCAGCCGGTCCAACAGGTGTTCCCCGGTCAACCCGGTCGCGCCGGCGAGCAAAACATGCTGAGGCGTCAAGTACATAGTGTTTCCCCCTTGATACGGTTCAGCTTAGTTGCTCTTTTTGGCCTCGTCGTTCAGTGCAGCACTTTGCAATGCTTTTCGCGCCTGCTGTTTGCGGAGCAGTTGCCAGTGGGACAGGACGGTGCGAGGGGCCCAGATCTGCGGTTCCGAGGCTTCGAAGTTGTCCGCCTGTTCCCGTTCGGCGACGATGCCCTTGGCGCGCTTGAAGGCTTGTTCCAGATCATCGGTCTGGTTCAGCGCCTGGGCGAACAGAGCGTCGCCAAAGTACGTGAAGTTGGCCTCTTCCGAGCAGCCGAAGGACACCCGGTCGGCCCGCGAAGCGGTCATGACCAGGGTCCGTTCGTCCTTGAGCGCCGGAATGAAACCACCGGAATAGCAGGCGGAAATCACCACGATCTTGTCGCGGTTCTTCAGCGGCGACAGCACCGCGGCCAGTTCGTCGGCCGGCAGGTCGGCCAGTTCCATGCGCGGTTGGTCGAGGACCAGTTCGTGCTCGCTGGTGCCGTGGCTGGTCAGGTAAATGAACACCAGGTCTTCCGGGCCGCTGCGCTCGGCCAGGGTGACGACGGCGCGGCGCAGGCTTTCGCGAGTGGCCATGGGACGGTCGCCGAGGTGGTCGCGGTGGTTCACCAGGCGGATCTGGCCGAAGGCGCCGAAACGGCTGGCGAGCATGTTGGCGACATAGTCGGATTCGCGCAGGAACACGCTTTGCTTGCCGTCGCCGCCCAGGGTCAGGCTGTACAGCTCCACCGCTGGCGTCGAGGTCGGGATGTTGGCGAGGGCGTCGTCCAGCAGGCGGCCTTGGGCCAGGATGCCGAGTTCGAGCACATCCGGCAGCAGCCTGCCATCGGCGTCGCGTATCCGCTGACCCTTCGCCCAGGTGCCGCTTTGCACGGTGCCGTCCGTCAGCACCAGGGTGCCGCGGCCGTGGTAGCTGTCGCTTTCGAACTGGCCGGTGTAGAAGCTGCCATCGGGCAGGTTCAGGCGACCCTCGCCGGTGAAGCGCCAATCGTTGAAATGGCCGAGGTAATGGCTGCCGTCGGCGCCGATCAATTCACCCTTGCCGGTCAGTGCGCCATCCTTGAACTGGCCGATCCAGACATCGCCATCGGCGTTTTCGTAGCGGCCTCGGCCATTGAGTTGGTTGTTCTTGAAACCGCCGATGTAGACATCGCCATCGGCGCTGTTGAAGGTGCCCTTGCCTTGGAGTTGGCCGTCGACGAAATGCCCGGTGAACTGGTTACCGCTGGCGTCGAAGCGCTGGCCTTCGCCATTCGGCTTGCCGTTGACGAACGGGCCCTGGTACTGGCTGCCGTCGTCGAGTTCGAGGCGGCCGAGACCGGAATAACGGTCGGCCTTGAACTCGCCCCGGTAGGTCATGCCGTTTTCCTTGAGCGTCCCTTCGCCGTCCCGCCGGCCCTGCTTGAAGCCGCCGGTGTAGCTGCTGGTCGGCGTGGTCAGGCTGCCTTGGCCGTGGAACAGCCCATGCTCGAATTGGCCGCGATAAACCTCGCCATTGCTGCCGTGCCATTCGCCGGCGCCGTGCCACTGGCCCTTGTCGAACTGTCCGGCGTACCAACTGCCGTTGGGGTAATCGATGCGCCCCTGGCCTTGCAGCAGGCCGTCCACCAGGTCGCCGCGATAGCGCCCACCGTCGGGCAGGCGGGCATCGGGAGGCAACGGCGATTCGCCGTCGCCGCAAGCGGTGAGCAGGAGGGCCAGGGTCAGGGGGACAAGTGCGCGCATAACGGGATCCAAGTAATCAGGCGACGAGTATGCCGCAGCTATGCGCGTTGAAGCGATGCGAAACTGCATGAGCGGTTTCGCGACCGCAAGGGTCTACACGAAGCAGAGCGACAGTGGCTCGGCGATGTAGGCCGGTTTTTCCGACCCTTCGATTTCCAGGGTAGCGGTCGCCTTGAGCAGCCACTGGCCGGGTTTTTTCTCGGTGACGTCCACCAGTTCGACCTTGAGCCGGACCTTCGAGTCGACTTTTACCGGTTGGATAAAGCGCACGCTGTCCAGCCCGTAGTTGACGACCATCTTCACGCCCTCGGGCAAAATCAGGATGTCTTCCATCAGTTTGGGCATCAGCGACAGCGACAGGAAACCGTGGGCGATGGTGCTGCCGAATGGCGTCTGCGCGGCCTTCACCGGATCGACGTGGATGAATTGGAAGTCGCCTGTGGCTTCGGCGAACAGGTTGATGCGGTCCTGATCGATGGTCAGCCAATCGGAACATCCGAGTTCCTTGCCGACATAATCCTTGAGCGCTGTAACGGGAACGTAGGGCATTGAGACTCTCCTTGGTTCATCTGTCCTGCTTTTATGGAACGGGGATCTGCGCCCCCGAGAACCACTGTAGATCAACATGGCGCGCCGGGAAGGTCATCGACCATGCTTTTTACGAATGCCGAACCATAGCGCGGGCGTGCTTATAATGCCGGCGCATTCTTTGCAATTCGGTTCTTTCAACGTGCGTGTTTGATTCCGTGGCGAGGGAGCTTGCTCCCGCTGGGCTGCGCAGCGGCCCCATTTTATGAGCGCTTCGCACTCAAGCGGGAGCAAGCTCCCTCGCCACGGAATCATGCCGTGAACCGAATTGGCGCGTTCATTGGGTCTGTTGTAGAGGGAGAAAGCGGATGTTGCTAAGGGGCCTGACCTGGCTGGTGCTGTTCCAATTGCTGGGCACCGCCATCAATCATTTGTTCCTGCCGATCCTGCCAGGGCCGATCGTGGGCCTGCTGCTGATGCTGGGCTACCTGATCGCTCGCGGCGAAGTCAGCGAGCCATTGAACCTCGCCGCCAGCAGCTTGTTGCGCTACCTGCCGTTGCTGCTGGTGCCGCCGCAGCGGTGGGGGTGATGGTCTACGCCCGAGCGATCGCCGCCGACTTCTGGGCGATTGTCGGCGCGCTGGTGCTGTCGCTGGTCCTTTCCGTGATGCTGACGGGCGTGCTGATGCAGCGCCTGGCCCGGCGCCATATCGTCGAGCCGGAGGACGCGCCATGATGTTCGATTGGCAGGGCGCCTGGACCTCAGTCATCCACCATCCGCTGTTTGGCATCGGCATCACCCTGGGCGCCTATCAATTGGTGCTGGCGGCGTTCGAAAAGACCCGCTGGGTGTTCCTCCAGCCCGTATTGATGTCGATGCTGGTGCTGATCGCCGTGCTGGTCGGCTGCGGCATCAGCTACGCCGAATACCGCAAGAGCACGGAAATCCTCAGCATCCTGCTGGGGCCGGCAACCGTGGCGCTGGCGGTGCCGCTGTACTTGAACCTGCGGCGAATCCGTCAATTGTTCTGGCCGATTTTTACTACGCTGGTGATAGGCGGGGTGTTTGCCACCGGTTCCGCCGTGGTGCTGGGCTGGGCGTTTGGCGCCGAGCACATGATTCTCATGACGATGGCGCCCAAGTCCGTGACTTCGCCCATCGCGATGCTGGTGGCCGAGCAGATCGGTGGCGTGGCGGCGATGGCGGCGGTGTTCGTGTTGATCACCGGTGTGCTCGGGGCGATCCTCGGCCCGAGCATTCTGACCCGGTTGGGTGTCCACAGTCCCGAGGCCCGCGGCATGGCCCTGGGCCTGACGGCCCATGCGGTAGGGACGTCGGTGGCGTTGCAGGAAAGCGAGGAAACCGGTGCCTTCGCGGCGCTGGCGATGAGTCTGATGGGCGTGGCCACGGCGGTGCTGCTGCCGCTGGTGGTGTCGATGACGGTTTAAGGAACGAGTTATGAGCTTGCCGCTGTTTCCGCTGAACACTGTGTTGTTCCCCGGTTGCATTCTTGATCTGCAGATTTTCGAGGCGCGTTACCTCGACATGATCGGACGCTGCATGAAAAAGGGCGAAGGCTTCGGGGTGGTGTGCATCCTCGATGGCGAGGAGGTCGGCATCGCGCCTGACGGCTATGCGCGGGTCGGCTGTGAAGCGCTGATCACCGATTTTTCCCAGCAGGAGAACGGCCTGCTGGGCATTCGGGTGCAGGGCGGCCGGCGTTTTCTCGTGCACAGCAGCAGCGTCCAGGCCGATCAGCTCACCGTGGCTGAAGTCGAATGGCTGGAAGACGAGCCGGAACAACCGCTGCAGGACGAGGACGCCGACCTGGTGGCGCTGCTCAAGGCCCTGGCCGAACATCCGATGGTCGAGGCGCTGAACATGGGCACCGAAGCCACCGGCCAACAGTCCCTCGCCAATCAACTGGCCTATCTGCTGCCGTTCAACGAACTGGACAAGCTCGACCTGTTGCAACTCGACGATCCGCAACAGCGACTGGATGCGATCCAGGCGTTGCTTGATGAGTTGCAAGGCGAACTGTTTGCCTGAGGTACATCCATCGAACAACACCGGTCCCCGGTGGGAGCGAGCTTGCTCGCGATAGCGGCGGGTCAGCTTGCATCAGTATTGAATGTACAGCCGCCTTCGCGAGCAAGCTCGCTCCCACAGGGAAACACTGTGTCTCGGGATTAGTAGGCATACCGCAACATCGCATGCGGCAAATGCCGCAAGGCGAAGAAGCTGAACACCGCCACCAACGCCGGCAGAATCAGCCACCAGATTTTCGGCGGCATGGCGCGCAGCGGCTCCTGGCGTTGGCTCAACCACAGCACGGCGGCGCAGACGCTGGCGGCGAGCATGGCGCCGGCAACGACATCGCTTGGCCAGTGCGCGCCGAGGTAGACCCGCGACAGGGCAATGGCCAACGCCGGCAACGAACCAAGCAACAGCCAGGTCAGGCGCAGGCGTGGTGGTTGGCCGCGACCGGCCAGTACGGCGAGGCTCAGGAACAGGGCAAATGCGCCGGAGGCGTGGCCGCTGGGCATGCTGTAGCTGGTCAAGGGGTCGGTGAGGATTTCCGGGCGCACGCGGGCGAAGAAGTGCTTGGTGCCGGTGTTCGCCAGGGCAGTGAGCAACATGGTCGCCCCGGCAAAGATCGCCTGCCGCCACTGGCGCGCCAATAACAGCAGTCCGGTCAGCAGGGCGCTGAAGATCAGCATGTTGCGAAATTCACCGATCAGCGTGAAGGTCACGGCGATTTCATCCAGCGTAGCGCTGCGATGCTCCTGTACCAGCGCCATCAAGCCCTGGTCGAAGGCGGCCAGGTAGCGGAAACCGATGAACAGGCTGATCAGGATCGCCAGGCCAACACCGGCGATGATTGCCGAGGCATGGCGATGACGACGCAGGCTGCTGTTGACGCTCAGGCCGAGCATCAACGCGATGCTGCCGATGACAACGCCGGCCTGCGGCCAGAAGCCTTCGGGCAATGGCAGGCGGAACGCCGCGCCAGTGGCCCAACCCGGCAGCAAATAGGCGACGGTCCAACCTGACGCGGCCACCAGGCTGACGACGGCGAAGCGCGGGAACGGCATGTCGCACATCCCGGCCACCATTGGCAGCATCGGTCGCAACGGGCCGATAAAGCGTCCCACCAGCAGGCTGGCGATGCCGTAGCGCTGGAAATAACCTTCCGCAGCGCTCATCCATTCCGGATGATGCCGCAGCCCCGGCAGGCGCCGGATGTTCTGGTGGAAATGCCGGCCCAGGAAGTACGACACCAGGTCCCCCAGCAATCCGCCGAGAAGGCCCAGCAGCAAGGTTTCACCCAAGGACAACGCACCACTGCCGGCCAGCACCGCGATCGCGAACAACAGCACGGTGCCGGGCACGATCAACCCGGCGATGGCCAGGCATTCAACGCAGGCGACGACAAACACCGCCACCGCCAGCCATTGCGGGTTGACGGTCAGCCAGCCGGTGATGCTATCGAGCCATGGGCCCATAAAAACAACTCCATTCAATAGTGATGGGCATGCAATTTTTGCTGTGTGAACGAAAACTAAAGATCACAGAAGCTTCAAACTGTGGGAGCGAGCTTGCTCGCGATAGCGGTGTGTCAGTCGCCATTTATTTCACAGGCCTGGCGCCATCGCGAGCAAGCTCGCTCCCACAAGGGGCTACAGGGTCATGCAGTGTTTATGTTCAGGACAGCAAAAAATAATCCCGGCCTTCGACCTGCCCGCGCCGCAGCGGGTTGCGAGTGCACCATGGTGCATAGGCGGCATCGACGAAGCGGTAGGGCAGGTGTTCGTCCCGCCCCAGCGGAATGCCCAGGCGGGTGGTCTGGATCACATTGACCGTTGGTACACCGACGTCTTCCACCAATAACCGTTCCGGGTCGAAGCGCTTGGCGTCCCAATCCGGCACTTTCAGGCCCAGAGCCTTGCACAGCAAGGTCTGGCCGGCACAGAGCTTTTGCGGTGTGCGCGGCCGGCCCTGGGCGTCGGGGTTGTTCAGGAGCATCTGCGCCAGGCTCGCCGGCCCGCTGATGCTGTCCACCCACGGGTACGCGGACTTGATCAAGACCGCGTTGCCGGGGCCTTGGGCACTGAAGTTCAGGGAATCGCCGCCCCGGGCGTAGTACATATAGATGTGCCCGCCATCCAGAAACAAAGCCTTGCGCTTTTCCGTGTAGCCCAGAGAGGCGTGGCTGCCTTTTTCGGCGAAGTAATACGCTTCGGTCTCGATGATCCGCGCGCTGAGCCACAGGTCACCGACCTTGTGGCGGATGACTTTGCCCAGCAGGTCCTGGGCGAGTACCTGGGCGTCGCGGTCAAAAAAAGCGTGGGGCAAGGCGCTGGGCGTTGGAGGCGAATCGGTCATGGCAGTGGGCGAGGTCAGGCCAAAGATAGCGCGATGATAACAACGGATAGCTTAATTACCGCTGAACAGTGAACGGAATGTCGGCGGTTTATGCCTGTTTTCAATCTCCGCCGGTCACTGCTGTGAGACCGCGCTGTTAGTCGAGGGTTACGACAGCTATAATCTGCCGCTTTCCTCTTTGCCAAGACCACACAGACCATGACTGAGTCCGTTCTTGACTACATGACCCGCCTGGGTCGCGCCGCCCGCGAAGCGTCGCGCATCATCGGCCGTGCCAGCACCGCGCAGAAGAACCGCGCCCTGCAGGCCGCCGCCAATGCGCTGGACGCCGCTCGCGCCGAGTTGTCCGCCGCCAACGAACTGGACCTGGCCGCTGGCCGGGCCAATGGGCTTGAGCCGGCCATGCTCGAACGCCTGGCGCTGACCCCGGCACGCATCGACGGCATGATCGTCGGTCTGCGTCAGGTCGCGGCACTGCCGGACCCGGTCGGGGCGATCCGCGACATGAGCTATCGGCCGTCGGGTATCCAGGTCGGCAAGATGCGCGTGCCCCTGGGCGTGGTCGGGATCATCTACGAGTCGCGGCCGAACGTCACCATCGACGCCGCGAGCCTGTGCCTGAAGTCCGGTAACGCGACCATCCTGCGTGGCGGTTCCGAGGCGATCCACTCCAACCGCGCCATTGCCGCCTGCATCCAGCGCGGCCTGGCCGAAGCCAACCTGCCGGCCGCCGTCGTGCAAGTGGTGGAAACCACCGATCGCGCGGCGGTCGGCGCGCTGATCACCATGCCCGAGTTCGTCGACGTCATCGTGCCCCGTGGCGGCAAGGGGCTGATCGAGCGCGTCAGTCGCGACGCTCGCGTGCCGGTGATCAAGCACCTGGACGGCATCTGCCACGTCTACGTCAGCGCCCATGCCGAATTGCCGAAGGCCCAGCGCATCGCCTTCAACGCCAAGACCTACCGCTACGGTATCTGCGGTGCGATGGAAACCTTGCTGGTGGATCAGGCGGTTGCCGAGCATTTCCTGCCGTCGATGGCGGCCCAGTTCCGCGAAAAAGGCGTCGAACTGCGCGGTTGCGAACGCACCCGGGCGATCATCGAGGCCGCGGTGGCGACCGAGGAAGACTGGAACACCGAATACCTGGCGCCGATCCTGTCGATCCGCGTCGTGGACGGGCTGGAAGAGGCCATCGAGCACATCAACCGCCACGGCTCCCAGCACACCGATGCCATCGTCAGCGAACACCAGGGCGAAACCCGGCGTTTCGTGACCGAAGTGGACTCGGCGTCGGTGATGATCAACGCACCGACCTGCTTTGCCGATGGCTTTGAATACGGATTGGGCGCCGAGATCGGCATTTCTACTGATAAGCTGCACGCCCGTGGCCCGGTGGGCCTCGAAGGTCTGACCTGCGAGAAGTACATCGTGGTCGGCGACGGCCAGTTGCGCGGGCAGGAGCCGGTCTGACTTGGGCGACCTCGACCCACTGGCCCCTGTGACTAAGCCCGCTGTGACGGCGACCGCGCCAAAGCGCATCGGTATCCTGGGCGGCACATTCGACCCGGTGCACATCGGCCATTTGCGCGGTGCGCTGGAAGTTGCCGACGCCCTGGCCCTCGATGAGCTGCGCCTGACGCCCAGCGCCCGGCCGCCTCATCGGGACACGCCGCAGGTGTCGGCCCGGGATCGCCTGGCGATGGTCGAGTGCGCGGTGGCCGGTGTGGCGCCGTTGGTGGTGGATGCCCGCGAATTGCAGCGGGACAAACCGTCCTACACCATTGATACCCTGGAGCTGATGCGCGCCGAACTGGCCGCCGAAGCCCAGGTTTTCCTGCTTCTGGGCTGGGACGCATTTTGCGGCCTGCCCACTTGGCATCGCTGGGAAGAGTTGCTCCAGCATTGCCACATCCTGGTGCTGCAACGCCCGGATGCCGACAGCGAGCCGCCGGATGCCTTGCGCAACCTGCTGGCGGCGCGCTCGGTGAGCGACCCGCTGGCCCTGAAGGGGCCGAGCGGACAGATTGCATTCGTCTGGCAGACGCCGCTCGCGGTATCCGCCACCCAGATCCGTCAACTGCTGGCCAGCGGTAAGTCGGTACGTTTCCTGGTGCCCGACGCGGTCCTGGCCTACATCGATGCGCACGGTCTGTACCGTGCGTCGAACTGAACAAGGCGCGCTCCGCCGACACGGATCAACGTGTACCGAGCGCCCGAACACATGAGCAAAACGAGTTTTTTATGACTGACAAAGACCTGAACAAAGTAAAGCGCAAGGGCACCTTCAAGAGCGCCCCGCTGCCGGTAGAAGCACACACCGGCGTGGCGCTGGCCGGCGAAGAGCTGGTCAAGGTGGCCGTGGCGGCCCTGGAAGACGTCAAGGCCCAGGATATCCAAGTGATCGACGTTCGCGAGAAGCAGAGCATCACTGACTACATGATCATCGCCACCGGTACCTCCAACCGCCAGATCGGCGCGATGCTGGACAAGGTCCGCGAAGCGGTCAAGGCACAGGGCGTCAAGCCGCTGGGCGAAGAAGGCAAGGGCGACAGCGATTGGGTCCTGTTGGACATGGACGACGTCATCGTGCACATGATGACCGCGTCGGCGCGCCAGTTCTATGACCTGGAGCGCCTGTGGGCCGGTGCCGAGCAGAGCCGTTCGGCCAGCGCCGCGCACCACAGCCCGGAAAACACCCATGAGCACTTCACCAAGCTCAACAAAGACCAGCAATAAGGGATCGCTGTGCGACTGCGCCTGATCGCCGTCGGTTCTCGCATGCCCAAGTGGGTGGAAGAAGGCTGGCATGAATATGCCAAGCGTCTTCCGTCCGAGCTGGCCCTGGAACTGGTGGAAATTCCGCTCAACACCCGTGGCAAGAATGCCGACGTGGCGCGCTTTATCCGCCAGGAAGGCGAAGCCATGCTGGCCAAGGTCGGGCCGAACGAGCGCGTCGTCACCCTGGAAGTCCACGGCAAGCCCTGGAGTACCGAGCAATTGGCGGTCGAGCTCGATCGCTGGCGGCTGGACTCGCGCACGGTCAATTTCATGGTCGGTGGCCCGGAAGGGCTGGCGCCGGAAGTCTGTGCCCGGGCCGACCAGCGCTGGTCGTTATCGCCGTTGACGTTGCCGCACCCGCTGGTGCGGATCCTGATCGGTGAACAGTTGTATCGTGCCTGGACAGTCTTGTCCGGGCACCCTTACCACAAGTAATCCTGCTCTCATGCCCCAGCCGATCCGCATCAAGGACCACGAAAAAGACGCCCGCCTGGTGCGGGGCCGCGTCGTGTTCGGCGCCATTACCGTGGTGACGCTGATCGGCGTGCTGATTGCGCGGTTGTATTTTCTCCAGGTCATCCAGTACGAGTACCACTCGACCCTGTCGGAAAGTAACCGGGTGCATGTGCAACCCATTCCGCCGACCCGTGGGCTGATCTTCGACCGCAACGGCGTGGTGGTGGCGGACAACCGGCCCAGCTTCAGCCTGAGCATGACCCGCGAACGTTCCGGCGACTGGCAGAAAGTCCTCGACGTGATCGTCGAAGTGCTGCAACTGACGCCCGAGGACCGGGTCATCTTCGAGAAACGCATGCGTCAGGGCCGGCGCCCCTTCGAGCCGGTGCCGATCATGTTCGAGCTGACCGAAGAGCAGATCGCCCTGATCGCCGTGAACCAGTTCCGCCTGCCCGGCGTGGAAGTGGTGGCGCAACTGGTGCGGCATTACCCCCAAGGGCCGCATTTCGCCCACTCGGTCGGCTACATGGGCCGGATCAACGAAAAAGAGCTCAAGACCCTCGACCCGGTCAACTACAGCGGCACCCACCACATCGGCAAGACCGGCATCGAGCGATTCTACGAGGCCGAGCTGCACGGCCAGGTGGGTTACGAGGAAGTCGAGACCAACGCCCGGGGCCGGGTGCTGCGGGTGCTCAAGCGTACCGACCCGATTCCCGGCAAGGACATCGTCCTGAGCCTGGACATCAAGTTGCAGGAAGCCGCCGAGGCGGCGCTGGGCGGGCGGCGTGGTGCCGTGGTTGCGCTGGACCCGAACACCGGCGAGGTCCTGGCGATGGTCAGCCAGCCGAGCTTCGACCCGAACCTGTTCGTCACCGGCATCAGTTTCAGGGCCTATGCCGAGCTGCGCGATTCCATCGATCGGCCGTTGTTCAACCGCGTGCTGCGCGGGCTCTATCCGCCGGGTTCGACCATCAAGCCGGCCGTGGCGATTGCCGGGCTGGACTCCGGCGTGGTGACCGCGTCGACCCGGGTCTACGATCCGGGCTACTACATGCTGCCCAACTACGACCACAAGTATCGCAACTGGAACCGCACCGGCGACGGCTACGTAGACCTGGAAACAGCGATCATGCGTTCCAACGACACCTATTTCTATGACCTGGCCCACAAGCTGGGGATCGATCGGTTGTCGTCCTACATGAACAAGTTCGGCATCGGTCAGAAAGTCTCCCTGGACATGTTCGAAGAATCCCCAGGCCTGATGCCGTCCCGCGAGTGGAAACGGGCGACGCGCCGCCAGGCCTGGTTCCCCGGCGAAACCCTGATCCTCGGGATCGGCCAGGGCTACATGCAGGCGACGCCGCTGCAATTGGCCCAGGCCACGGCATTGGTGGCGAGCAAGGGCAAGTGGTATCGCCCGCACCTGGCCAAGACCATCGAAGGCGAGAAGCCGGTGGACCCGGACCCGATGCCGGACATCATCCTGCGCAACCCGTCGGACTGGCAGAAGGTCAACAACGGCATGCAGCAGGTCATGCACGGCGCCCGGGGTACCGCGCGCAAGGCAGCCATCGGCTCGCCGTATCGGATTGCCGGCAAGAGCGGTACCGCCCAGGTGGTGGCGATCAAGCAGGGCGAGAAGTACGACCGCTCCAAGGTCCAGGAGCGCCATCGCGACCACGCCTTGTTCGTCGGTTTCGCACCGGCCGACAACCCGAAGATCGTCGTCTCGGTGATGGTCGAGAACGGTGAGTCCGGTTCCGGCGTCGCCGCCCCGGTGGTGCGCCAGGTCATGGACGCCTGGCTGCTGGACGAGCACGGCCAGCTCAAGCCCGAATTCGCAAGCCCCATCAGCGCGGAGGCTACGGCCCGTGAAGAATAATTTCGACCGCATCCTCTCCAGCGAAGATGTGATGCGCCGTCGCGCCACCTTGCTGCAGCGCATGCACATCGACGGGCCGTTGCTGATCCTGCTGCTGACATTGGCGGCCGGCAGCCTGTTCGTGCTGTATTCGGCCAGCGGCAAGAGCTGGGACCTGCTGGCCAAGCAGGCCACCTCGTTCGGCATCGGCCTGGTGTCGATGATCGTCATCGCCCAGCTCGAACCGCGCTTCATGGCGCGCTGGGTGCCGCTGGCCTATGTGGTGGGCGTAGGCTTGCTGGTGGTGGTGGACGTGATGGGCCACAACGCCATGGGCGCCACCCGCTGGATCAACATCCCCGGGGTGATCCGCTTCCAGCCCTCGGAATTCCTCAAGATCATCATGCCGGCGACCATCGCCTGGTACCTGTCCAAGCGCACCTTGCCGCCGCAGCTCAAGCACGTGTGCATCAGCCTGTTGCTGATCGGCATCCCGTTCATCCTCATCGTGCGCCAGCCGGACCTCGGCACCTCGCTGCTGATCCTGGCTGGCGGCGCCTTCGTGCTGTTCATGGGCGGGTTGCGCTGGCGCTGGATCCTCAGCGTGATCGCCATCGCCGTGCCGGTGTCGGTGGCGATGTGGTACTTCGTGATGCACGACTACCAGAAGCAGCGGATCCTGACGTTCCTCGATCCGGAGAGCGATCCGCTGGGCACCGGCTGGAACATCATCCAGTCCAAGGCCGCCATCGGTTCCGGCGGCGTGTTCGGCAAGGGTTGGCTGATGGGTACCCAGTCGCACCTGGACTTTCTGCCGGAAAGCCACACCGACTTCATCATCGCGGTGATGGGCGAGGAGTTCGGCCTGGTGGGTATCTGCGTGCTGCTGTTGATCTACCTGTTGTTGATCGGCCGGGGCCTGGTGATCACGGCCCAGGCGCAGACGCTGTTCGGCAAATTGCTCGCCTACAGCCTGACCATGACGTTTTTTGTTTATGTTTTCGTCAACATCGGTATGGTCAGTGGCCTGCTGCCGGTCGTGGGGGTGCCGTTGCCATTCATTAGCTACGGAGGAACTTCGCTGGTGACACTACTGTCAGCGTTTGGGGTTTTGATGTCGATCCATACCCATCGCAAGTGGATTGCTCAGGTTTGAATAAGGTGAAGAGTTCAATGCAAGCAATGCGTGGCTGGTCGACGCGATATGCGCCGTGGGTCGGCCTGGTCGGCTTCCTGGGCTGTGCGCCGCATGCCGTGGCAGGCGAATATGAAGGCTCGCCGCAAGTGGCCGAGTTTGTCGGTGAAATGACCCGCGACTACGGTTTTGCCGGCGAACAGCTGATGGGGGTGTTCCGCGAGGCCGAGCGCAAGCAGTCGATTCTCGACGCGATCTCCCGGCCCGCCGAGCGCGTCAAGCAGTGGAGCGAATACCGGCCGATGTTCATCACCGAGGCGCGGATCGCCCGGGGCGTGGATTTCTGGCGCCAGCACGAGGCCGCGCTGGCCCGCGCCGAGCAGGAGTATGGCGTGCCGGCCCAGGTCATCGTGTCGATCATCGGCGTTGAAACCTTCTTTGGCCGCAATACCGGCAATTTCCGGGTGATCGACGCGCTGTCGACCCTGGGTTTCGATTACCCGCCCCGCGCCGAGTTCTTCCGCAAGGAACTGCGCGAGTTCCTGTTGCTGGCTCGCGAAGAACAAGTTGATCCAATGACCCTCAAGGGTTCCTACGCCGGGGCGATGGGCCTGCCGCAATTCATGCCAAGCAGTTTCCGCGCCTATGCTGTGGATTTCGACGGCGACGGCCACATCAATATCTGGACCAATCCGACGGATGCCATCGGCAGTGTTGCCAGCTATTTCAAGCGCCATGGCTGGGAGGCCGGCGAACCGGTGGTCAGCCGTGCCGATGTGCGTGGCGAGCAGGTGGACGAGGGCCTGACCGAGGGCATCGAGCCGACGAAAACCGTCGGGGAGTTGCGAGCGCTGGGCTGGTCGAGTCATGATGCGCTGCGTGATGACATGCCAGTCACCGCAATGCGCCTGGAAGGCGAGCAGGGCCCCGAATATTGGATGGGCCTGAAGAATTTCTACGCGATTACGCGTTATAACCGCAGCGTGATGTACGCCATGGCCGTATATCAACTGTCTGAAGAGCTGGTCAAAGCACGGGGCGTCAAATAATGCGGGCAATGCCTACCTATCAACCCCTGAAAGCCGGGCCCCTCAAGCTGGTGGCATTGGCTGCGCTGTCGCTGTTGGTCGTCAGTTGTTCAACCAGCCGCGCACCGACCCAGAAGAACAGCAACGTCGTGAAAGCCACGCCGGGCCTGGACATCAACCGGGCCCACAAGGACGGCGCGCCGTGGTGGGACGTGGATGTCTCGCGCATCCCCGACGCAACGCCGACCCTGCACACCGGCCCCTACAAGGCCAACCCGTATACGGTGCTGGGCAAGACCTATTTCCCAATGGCTGATTCCAAGCGCTATGTGGCCTCGGGCACGGCGTCCTGGTACGGCACCAAGTTCCATGGCCAGAACACCGCCAATGGCGAGGTCTACGACCTTTATGGCATGAGCGCTGCCCACAAGACCTTGCCGCTGCCCAGCTATGTGCGGGTGACCAACCTGGACAACAACAAGAGCGTGATCCTGCGGGTCAACGACCGTGGGCCGTTCTATTCCGACCGGATCATCGACTTGTCGTATGCGGCGGCGAAAAAGCTCGGTTACGCTGAAATCGGCACTGCGCGGGTCAAGGTCGAAGGCATTGATCCGCAGGAATGGTGGGCCCAGCGCGGCCGTCCGGCGCCTTTGATGCTCAACGAGCCGAAAGTGGCGCAAAATGCCGCGCCGACCGTGACGGCTTCCACCGGTACGGTCGAGCAATGGACCCCACCGCCGCAGCAACATGCGGCGGCCGTGGTGCCCGTGCAGATCGACCCAAAAAAACGCTTCTGCAACAGCGTCTGGCCAGTATCTGCAAGTGGGCGCGTTCGCCAACCCGGACGCTGCCGAGCTGTTGAGGTCGAAGCTGAGCTCGATGGTCAGCGCGCCGGTGTTCATCAGCTCGATCGTGCGCAACCAGCAGACACTGCATCGGGTGCGCCTGGGGCCGATCGGTTCTCCGGGTGAAGTCCAGCAGGTGCAGAACAGTGTGCGCCTGGCCAATCTCGGTTCGCCGAGCCTGGTCACGGCTGAGTAGATTTGAAAGGCCCGCTTGCGGTTTGGGCGGGTCAGGTTGTTGGCTCCATCAATAACAAAAGCCCGGCAAGGGTTGTGAGTGAGCAACTTAAATACGCGGCGGCCCGTTAAGAGGCTGCCTGTTTAGTTCTGCCTTCGGGCAGTCCCATTAGCGATTTCGAGAGACGGATGAACATCACCACCTTTGCCAAACGCCTTTGCCTGTTAGTCCCGCTGCTTCTCTCTCCGGCCGCATTCGCGGTCGAGATGATGCCTTCGCCTCCACAACTGGCGGCCAAGGCCTATGTCCTCATGGATGCCAGCAGCGGCAATGTGCTGGTGGAGAACAATGGTGACCAGCGCCTGCCACCGGCCAGCCTGACCAAGCTGATGACCGCCTACATCGCCACGCTGGAGATTCGTCGTGGCCAGATTGGCGAGAACGATCCGGTCACCGTCAGCGAGAATGCCTGGCGCACCGGCGGTTCGCGGATGTTCATCAAGGTCGGCTCGCAAGTGACCGTCAGCGACCTGCTGCACGGCATCATCATCCAGTCCGGCAACGACGCCAGCGTCGCCCTGGCCGAGCACATCGCCGGCAGCGAAGATGCGTTCGCCGACATGATGAACAAAACCGTGGCCGACCTGGGCATGACCAACAGCCACTTCATGAACCCGACCGGCCTGCCGAACCCTGAGCACTACTCGTCGGCTCACGACATGGCGGTGCTGGCCCGGGCAATCATCCACGAAGACCCGGCGCACTACGCCATCTACTCCCAGAAGGAGTTCTTCTGGAACGGCATCAAGCAACCTAACCGCAACCTGCTGCTGTGGCGCGACAAGACCGTCGATGGCCTGAAGACCGGTCACACCGACGAAGCGGGCTATTGCATGGTGTCTTCGGCCGTGCGCGACGGCATGCGCCTGATCGCCGTGGTCTTCGGCACCAGCAGCGAAGTGGCTCGTGCCGCTGAAACCCAGAAGCTGCTGACCTACGGTTTCCGTTTCTTCGAAACCCAGACCTTCTACCAGAAGGGCACCGAACTGGCCCAGGCCCAGGTCTGGAAAGGTTCCACCAACCAGGTGAAGGCCGGCCTGGCCCAGGACCTGACCATGACCCTGCCGAAAGGCCAGCTCAAGAAGCTCGCCGCCAGCATGACCATGAATCCGCAACTGACCGCGCCGATCGCCAAGGGTGACGTCATCGGCAAGGTCGAAGTCAAACTGGAAGACAAGGTGGTGCACAGCGCCGACCTGATCGCGCTGGACGCGGTCGAGGAAGGTGGTATCTTCCGCCGCATGTGGGATAGCATCCGTCTATTCTTCTACGGCTTGTTCAACTGATTCCGAGTGTTGACCTGCATGGCCCCGTTCCTTTCCGGCGCGGGGCCATGTTCGTTACCACGCCTTGCGAGGCCGTTACGCCATGACAGACTCTGAAGTAAAGGCGCCAAAGATCGAATTTCCCTGCGCGGATTACCCGATCAAAGTAATCGGCGACACCGGTGTGGGCTTCAAGGACAAGATCGTCGCGATCCTTGAGAAACACGCCACCGTTGACCTCAAGACCCTGGCTGAGCGCCAGAGTACCAACGGCAAGTACACGACGATCCAGTTGCACATCATTGCCACCGGCCAGGAACAGCTCTACGACATCAACAGCGAGCTGCGAGCGACCGGTTTCGTGCACATGGTGTTGTGATGCCGGGCACGCTGGGCTTTCGCGAGCTGGGCATGATGGCTTACGAGCCGGTCTGGCATGCCATGCAGCGCTTCACCAACGAACGCGGCGACGCGGCGGCTGATGAAGTCTGGCTGGTCGAACACCCGCCGGTGTTCACCCAGGGCCAGGCGGGCAAGGCCGAGCATCTATTGCTGCCGGGTGATATCCCGGTGGTGAAGGTCGACCGGGGCGGGCAGGTGACTTACCATGGTCCCGGCCAACTGGTGGCCTACCTGCTGCTGGATGTGCGCAAACTGGGATTCGGCGTGCGCGAGCTGGTCACGCGCATGGAGACGTGCCTGATCGAGCTGCTCGCCAGCTACGGTGTGGCCGCGGCGGCCAAGCCCGATGCACCGGGCGTGTACGTCGACGGGGCGAAGATCGCCTCCCTTGGTCTGCGGATCCGCCATGGTTGTTCGTTTCACGGCCTGGCGTTGAACGTGGACATGAATCTTGAACCGTTCCGACGGATTAATCCCTGTGGCTACGCAGGGCTGGCGATGACCCAGCTGCGCGATCACACAGGATCGATTGAATTTGCCGAGGTAAGTGCCCGGCTGCGCGCGCAGCTCGTCAAACACCTCGACTATGCTGAGCAGACGACCCTCACGGGCGGAATCGACTGATATGACTACTGATGCAGTGCAAACCATGATCCCGACGCAGGACGTCACCGAACGTCCGGCCCCGCGTGCCAAGGTAGAGGCCGGCGTCAAGCTGCGCGGCGCCGAGAAGGTTGCACGCATTCCGGTCAAGATCATCCCCACCACCGAACTGCCGAAGAAACCCGACTGGATCCGCGTGCGCATCCCGGTTTCCCCGGAAGTCGACCGCATCAAGGCGCTGCTGCGCAAGCACAAGCTGCACAGCGTCTGCGAAGAAGCCTCCTGCCCGAACCTGGGCGAATGCTTCTCCGGCGGTACCGCGACGTTCATGATCATGGGCGACATCTGCACCCGTCGCTGCCCATTCTGCGACGTCGGCCACGGTCGTCCGAAGCCATTGGACGTCAACGAGCCGGAAAGCCTGGCGATCGCCATTGCCGACCTGAAGCTCAAGTACGTGGTCATCACCTCGGTGGACCGCGACGACCTGCGTGACGGTGGTGCCCAGCACTTCGCCGACTGCATTCGCGAAATCCGCAAGCTGTCGCCGAACGTGCAGTTGGAAACCCTGGTGCCGGACTACCGCGGCCGCATGGATATCGCCCTGGAAATCACCGCTGCCGAGCCGCCAGATGTGTTCAACCACAACCTGGAAACCGTGCCACGCCTGTACAAGGCCGCGCGTCCGGGCTCGGACTACCAGTGGTCGTTGACCTTGCTGCAGCGTTTCAAGCAGATGATGCCGCACATTCCGACCAAGTCTGGCTTGATGCTGGGCCTGGGTGAGACCGATGAGGAAGTTATCGAGGTCATGAAGCGCATGCGTGAGCATGACATTGACATGCTGACCTTGGGCCAATATCTGCAGCCTTCCCGTAGCCACTTGCCGGTGCAGCGTTTTGTGCACCCGGATACCTTTGCCTGGTTTGCCGAGGAGGGATACAAGATGGGCTTCAAGAACGTGGCTTCGGGGCCGTTGGTGCGGTCTTCGTATCATGCTGATGAGCAGGCTAAGTTGGTCAAGGCTGAGTTGCTTGGGGGCTGATTTTTTAGGTGGGGTGTATATCCGTTTTTTGCGTAACGGCGGCTGATGGTTCCGCCCTTACGGCGGGTCACTTTTTTCAGACGCCAAAAAAGTAACCAAAAAGGCTTTGCCCCACCACTCGGTGCCTCGCCTAGGCTCGGCATGCCTGAACGAAGGCATCGCTCCGTGGGCCCGCCGCGATGGGCCATCCATGGCCCTGCGCGGCTAACCCGGCATCCATGCCGGGTTACCCACTGCGCAATACCTTCGTTCAGCCAGCGTGGTTAACGGGGCGCTTCAGATCAAAAGCAAAAGCAAAAGCAAAAGCAAAAGCAAAAGCGAGGCGGCCTTAAGGGTCGACCTGGTTTCTGGTGGATTGCATATCTCCTATGGGAGCGAGCTTGCTCGCGAAGGCGGTGTGTCAGTTTGCGCTGATGTTGGGTGTACCGGCCTCTTCGCGAGCAAGCCCGCTCCCACCGGGTTTCGCGGTGAATGTGCATTGGATGCCTGCCGAAAATCCAATGTGGGAGCGGGCTTGCTCGCGAAAGCGGTGGCTCAGCTAAATAAATCCTGGCTGATGCCCTGCTCTGGCTCTGGCTCTTGCTCTTGCTCTTGCTTTGGATCTTGATCTTGATCTTGGCGCCCCGTTAAACCACGCTGGCCGAACGCAGGCATTGTGGAGTGGGCATCCCGGCATGGATGCCGGGATAGCCGCGCAGGGCCATGGATGGCCCATCGCGGCGGGCCCACGGAGCAATGCCGGAGTGAGGGCACACCGAGCCTAGGCGAGGTGCCGAGTGGTGGGGCACAGCGTTTTTGGTTACTTTTTTGGCGTTTGAAAAAAGTGACCCGCTGTAAGAGCGGAACCACCAGCCGCCGTTACAAAAAAACGGATATACACACGATCAGACGATCAAAAACCCGGAAACCCCATGACCCCACACCACCCCGTCCCAGCACTCCCGCACGAAGGCCTGATCGCCGTGATCGCCCCCGCCGGCCCCGCACCCCTGGACACGGAAAAAGCCATCCAATGGATGCGTGCAAGGGGCCATGAACTGCGAATCTTCCCAGGCGTCTACGAAAAAGACGGCTACCTCGCCGGCCCCGACGAAATCCGCCTCAATGACCTCCACGCCGCCTTCGCCGACCCAGAAATCAACGCTATCATCTGCCTACGCGGCGGCTACGGCACCCCCCGGCTGCTGGATCGCATCGACTTCGACCTCATACGCCGCAACCCCAAGCCATTCGTAGGCTACAGCGACATCACCGCCCTGCACCTCGCCATCAGCCGCTACGCAGGCTTCGTCACCTTCCACGGCCCGCTGCTAAACGCCGACCTCCTGGGCGACAAGGAACCCCCAACCGTCACCTCGTTCTTCAGCCTGCTACGCGGTCAATTGAAGGCCGGCGACGTCCTGAGCCATCCCGCAGCATACCCGCTGACCACCGTCGAGCCGGGCATCGCCCATGGACGTCTGCTGGGAGGCAACCTCTCGATGATCGCCGCGACCATGGGCACGCCTTACCAGATCGACGCCGAAGGTGTGATCCTGTTCATCGAAGACGTCAACGAACCCCTGTACCGCATCGATCGCCTGCTGACCCAATTGCGACTCGCGGGCACGCTGGCGAAGTTGCGCGGTGTATTGGTGGGGGACGTGGCCGGGGTGGATGTCGAAGCGTTGAACCGGTTGCTCAAGCAGACCTTCGCGCCGTTGCGCATCCCAGTGTTGTCTGGCTGGCGCAGCGGGCACTGCGATCCGAACCTGACCTTGCCCATGGGGGCGTTGGTGACGCTGGATGCGGGGGAGAAGAAGTTGGTGTTGGAGCAGGATGTGGTGGTCAGTCTTTAGTTCTTTATTGCCTGATAGTCAGTCATCGCGAGCAAGCTCGCTCCCACAGGTTGACCGAGAACACCTGTGGGAGCGAGCTTGCTCGCGATGGCATCAGCCGCCAATTCAACGGCTACGCAACGCCTCCAGCAACTGATGGGTCGGATACCCATCCGCCGGCCAGCCAAACGATTGCTGCGCGCTGCGGATCGCCTTGCGGGTGTTGGCGCCGATGATGCCGTCGGGGTTGCCCGCGTCGTAGTTGTGCTTGCCGAGCAGCACCTGCAATTCGATACGTTCGCTGCGGCTCAGCGGCAGGTCTTCCTTGGGCCACTGACCGTAGACTAGGCCTCCACCGGTGAAGCGCTCCGACAACAGCCCAACCGCCAGCGCATAGGACGACGAATTGTTGTACTTGAGGATGGCGCGGAAGTTATCGAAGATCAGGAACGCCGGGCCACGATGGCCTGCCGAGCAGGAGGAGGGACGCCGAGAGTTGCTTGTCATCCGGCGTTATCGGCAGGCCACCATATTCTGAAACGCCCAGTCGCTCCCATTCAGCGACAGGCTTGCGGATCGTGCCATCGGCCAGCGTGTAGTCGAAGCCCTCGTTGAGCGAGACCTCGAATCCCCATCGTTGGCCACGCTGCCAGCCGGAGCTCTGCAGATAGTGCGCGGTCGACGCCAGGGCATCGGTTGAGCTGCCCCAGATGTCGCGGCGACCGTCGCCGTCAAAGTCCACTGCATGGGTGTTGTAGGTGGTCGGAATGAACTGGGTCTGGCCCATGGCCCCAGCCCAGGAACCGAGCATTTTTTCCGGTGTGATATCGCCCTGTTGCAGGATCTGCAGCGCGGCGATCAGTTGGGCATGGGCAAAGGCCGGACGCCGTCCCTCATAGGCCAGGGTTGCCAGGGAGTTGATGACGGACTTGGTGCCCTGGAACTGACCGAAGTTGCTCTCCATGCCCCACACCGCCACCAGCGCCGCGCGATCGACGCCATAACGCTGCTCGATGTTTTGCAGGACCTGGGCGTTCTGTTGGATCAGGCTCTTGCCTTTATTGACCCGCAGCGGCGACAGCGCGCCGTCGAGGTATTCCCACACGGGGCGGGTGAATTCCGGCTGGCTGCGATCGGCCTTGATGACGCTCATGTCCGGGCTGACACCGATGAACGCGCGATCGAACAGATCACCGCGGATCCCGGCGGCCAGCGCCTCTCGGCGAAACCCGGCCTGCCATTCGGCGAAGGTCTGGGTCGGTACGATGTCCAGGTCGTCACTGGTCGGCATGATCGGCGGCACGATGGCGGGGGCGGTCACGGCGGGTGCGGGCTGCAGCGGTTGGGCGTCGGCGGCGGTAGGTTTTTCGGCGCAGGCGACAAGCAGGGCGACGCTTGTGGCAACAATCATTTGGCGCAGTGGCCAACGATGGGAAAGACAGAAGGGCATGCACGGGTCCAGAAATACAAATCAGGTGCCGACCTTAACATGCGAAAGGGGCGTAGGGCTTGTCTAGGTGTTTCAAGCCGCCAGAAAGCAAGAAGCCTCCCAGTTGTCAGACTGGAAGGCTTCGCGGCGGTAGCTGCCTTTGCCCTTGGCGGGTCGTTCCTGGCGGCTGCGGAACAGGGGTTGGGCGACGATGGACTTGGCCTTGTTGGGGCCATGCTTGGATGGCTTTTTGCTCATGATCGGATCTCTCGTGGGGTGGTTTTGCGGGGGAAATCATGGGGCAGGACTGGGGTTTTGTCCAGTCCCTGCATCGATACAGAAAGTATCAGCTAACGAATACGCAATTGTGGCAAGGAATTGATTTGTGGCGAGGGGATTTATCCCCGTTGGGGTGCGCAGCAGCCCTAAAGCCAGACACCTGAGTGTGTCAGACGAATCGCATCCAGTTCTTTTGGGGCTGCTGCGCAGCCCAGCGGGGATAAATCCCCTCGCCACAGGCATTGCGATGCGCTTTCAAGGGAGGTTTATTCAGCTGGCAGTGGCAACCGCTGCCCCGCCATCAACAACGACAACCGACTGAGGCTCATCCACGGCGAGCCGGCAGCCTGGCCCTTGATCTGCGCATCGATGCGCTGGGCTTCCAGCAGCAGTTGTGCCCAGCGCGACGCCGAGTACCGCTGCAGGGCTTTGCTCATCAGCGGTTTGCGTTTATCCCACACGGGCGGACGGGCCTGGCTGAAGGCCTTGTCCAGGGGCACGCCCTGGCTGTATTGCAGCGACAGGTTGGCCAGCAGCCGCAGCTCCCGGGCCAGGGCCCAGAGGATCACCGGTGGCTCGACGCCTTCGCCCCGCAGGCCTTCGAGCATGCGCAAGGCATGGGCGGCTTCGCCGTTGAGGATCGCATCGGTCAGCCCGAAGACGTCGAAGCGGGCGCTGTCGGCTACGGCGGCCTGGACCGTTTCCACGGTGATCTGCCCGCCTTCGGCCATCAGCTTGAGCTTTTCGATTTCCTGGGCGGCGGCCAGCAGGTTGCCTTCGACCCGGGCGGCGATCAATTCCACCGCGTCCTGGCTGGCCGACAGCCCGGCCTGGGACAGACGCTGGCGGATCCAGCTCGGCAACTGGCTGACGTCCACCGGCCAGATCTGCACGAACTGGGTCTGCGGCCCTTCGACCAGGGCCTTGCCCCACTTGGTTTTCTGCGCACTGCCGTCGAGTTTCGGCAGGCTGATGAGCAGTACCGTGTCTTCGGCCGGTCGCGAGCAATATTCGATCAGTGCGGCGGCACCTTTGTCACCGGGTTTACCTGAAGGCAAACGCAGTTCCAGCAGGCGTTTCTCGGCAAACAGCGACATGCTTGCGCCGGCCTGCAACAACGTACCCCAGTCAAAACTGGCGTCGGCGGCGAACACCTGGCGTTCGTCGAAACCTTGCTGGCGAGCGGCGGAGCGGATGGCGTCGGCGGCTTCCTGGCACAGCAGCGGGTCATCGCCGCTGATGATATAGACCGGCGCGAGGGCGCCTTGCAGGTGTTTGCCGAGTTGCGCGGGAGCGAGCTTCATAAGGGTAGGCGAGCGGGGCGCCAAGGCGCCCCGCAAGGCTTATTGAGCTGGAATTTGCATCGGCGACTGTTGCGGGGTTTCCGCCTCAGCCTTGCGTGCCGCTTCCAGAGCGTCGGCTTCTGCCTTGGCCTTGGCGTCGGCGGTCTGCTGCAATTGCTCCAGCTGGGCGGGTGTCAGTTGCTGCAGGCGCAGCATCATGCGCTGAACCATGTCGCGGCGCATTTCTTCGCGTACTTCGCTGGATTCCTGATCGGAACCCACGATGTTGTTGCCGTCATGCAGATAGACTTTTTGCACCTGGAGCTTGTCGTCCATCAACACAAGGTCGTTCTGGCCGCGGATTTGATAGTTCAGCACGTTGTTCAGCTCATATTCGGCTGAACGACCGGCACCGGCATAGCTCAGGCTGCGCTGGTTTTGCTGCTCGCGGGTCAAGACCAGCTTGTACGGCGCACCGCTGTGGACCTTCACGCCGCTGTTTTCCAGCGCATCGCGCAATGCTTTTACTGTTTCGCCATAAGCATCGCGTGCGCTGAGGTCCAGCTCGGTGATGGCCAGGTCGGTGCTGCCGGTACCGCGCAGTTGGAAGCCGCAGGCACTCAGCAGGACCGCGAGGCCCATAACCAGCAGATTACGTTTGATCATCTTGTTGCTCCCCTTGAAACCCATGGGCCGAGCGTGCGGCCCCGCAGGTCATGTTCGGCGCCGGGCCCCTGGCCCGGTCGCCTGATCCAATTAGCTTGCGACGATATTGACCAGCTTGCCGGGCACGACGATCACTTTACGGATCGTCAGGCCATCGACAAAGCGCAGCACGTTCTCATTGGCACGCGCCGCGGCTTCGACTTCTTCGCGAGTGGCGGCGGCCGGCATTTCGATCTGGCCGCGCAGCTTGCCATTGACCTGGATGACCAGGGTCAGGCTGTCCTGCACCAGCGCGGTTTCGTCCACCAGCGGCCAACGGGCGTCGATCACCGGGTCGGCGTGACCCAGTTGATTCCACAACTCGTGGCTGATGTGCGGAGTGATCGGTGCCAGCAGCAGCGTCACCGCCTCCAGGCCTTCATGGATCAACGCGCGATCCTGCTCGGTGCCTTGGGCGGCTTTTTCCAGTACGTTCATCAGCGTCATCACCTGGGCGATGGCGGTGTTGAATTTGTGGTTCTGGCCGACGTCATGGCTGGCCTGCTTGATGGCCAGGTGGATCGCGCGGCGAACGGCTTTCTGCTCGTCGTTCAGGCTGGCCACGTCCAGTTTGCCCGGCAGGCCCTGGGTGACGTGGGCCTGGGCCAGGCGCCAGACGCGCTTGAGGAAGCGGTGCGAGCCCTCGACGCCCGAGTCGGACCATTCGGCGCTCATGTCGGGCGGCGAGGCGAACATCATGAACAGGCGGCAGGTGTCTGCGCCGAACTGGTCGATCATCGACTGTGGGTCGACGCCGTTGTTCTTCGACTTGGCCATTTTCTCGGTGCCGCCGATTTCCACCGGCAGGCCGTCGGCGATCAGCTTGGCGCTGATGACCTTGGCCTTGCTGTCGCGTTCGAGTTCGACGTCGCTCGGGTTGAACCAGGTGTAGGCACCGTTGGCTTCGCGACGATAGTAAGTCTCGGCGATCACCATGCCTTGGGTCAGCAGGTTCTTGAACGGCTCGTTGGAGCTCACCAGGCCTTCGTCGCGCATCAGCTTGTGGAAGAAACGCGCGTAGAGCAGGTGGAGAATGGCGTGTTCGATGCCGCCGATGTACTGGTCCACCGGCAACCAGTGGTCGGCCGCGGATTTTTCCACCAGGCCGCCTTCGAAGTGCGGCGAGGCGTAGCGCGCGTAGTACCACGAGGACTCCACGAAGGTGTCCATGGTGTCGGTTTCGCGCTTGGCCGGTGCACCGCATTTCGGGCAGTTGCACTCATAGAACTCGGGCATGCGCGCCAGGGGCGAACCGGCGCCGTCGGGTACGACGTCTTCCGGCAGGACCACCGGCAGTTGATCTTCCGGCACCGGTACGTCGCCGCAGGTGTCGCAATGCACGATCGGGATCGGGCAGCCCCAGTAGCGCTGGCGACTGATGCCCCAGTCACGCAGGCGGAACTGGGTGCGCGAGGCACCGAGGTTCTTCTTGATCAGGGCCACTTCGATGGCATCGAACGCGCCGGCGAAATCCAGGCCGTTGAACTCACCGGAATTGATCAGCTCGCCGTGCTCACCGTAGGCGTCTTGCCAAGGTGCCGGGGTCTGGTCGCCGGCGCTGGTGCGCACGACCGGTTTGACCGGCAGGTTGTACTTGTGGGCGAACTCGAAATCGCGCTCGTCGTGGGCCGGAACGGCCATGACCGCGCCGTCGCCGTAGTGCATCAGCACGTAGTTGGCGACCCACACCGGCAGTTTCTCGCCGGTGAGCGGGTGCTCGACGAACAGTGAAGTCGGCAGGCCTTTCTTCTCCTGCGTGGCAACGTCGGCTTCGGCGACGCTGCCGCCCTTGCATTCGGCGATGAACGCCTGCAGCTCGGGGTTGTTCTGCGCTGCCAGGGTCGCCAGCGGATGCTCGGCGGCCACAGCGACATACGTCGCGCCCATCAGGGTGTCCGGACGGGTGGTGAAGACTTTCAGGGTGCCGGCTTCGCCAATGGAGGCGACGTCGTACGGGAACTGCACTTCCATGCCCCGGGACTTGCCGATCCAGTTGCGCTGCATGGTCTTGACCTGCTCGGGCCAGCCGGTCAGCTCGTCGAGGCTCTCCAGGAGTTCATCCGCGTACGCGGTGATCTTGAAGTAGTACATCGGGATCTCGCGCTTTTCGATCAGCGCGCCGGAGCGCCAGCCGCGGCCGTCGATCACTTGCTCGTTGGCCAGTACGGTCTGGTCCACCGGGTCCCAGTTCACGGTGCCGTTCTTGCGGTAGATCACGCCTTTTTCGAACAGGCGGGTGAACAGCCATTGTTCCCAGCGGTAGTAATCAGGCTTGCAGGTGGTGATTTCGCGGGACCAGTCCACCGCCAGGCCCAGGCTGCGCAGCTGGGACTTCATGTAGGCGATGTTTTCGTAGGTCCACTTGGCGGGGGCCACGTTGTTCTTCATCGCGGCGTTTTCCGCCGGCGATGCCGAAGGCGTCCCAACCCATGGGTTGCAGGACGTTCTTGCCTTGCATGCGTTGGTAGCGGGAGATCACGTCGCCGATGGTGTAGTTGCGCACGTGCCCCATGTGTAGCTTGCCGCTGGGGTAAGGGAACATCGACAGGCAGTAGTAAGTTTCCTTGCCTGGCTGTTCGCTGACTTCAAAGGACTTTTGCTCGTCCCAGAACGACTGGGCGGCGGCTTCGATTTCACGGGGCTGGTAGTGTTCGTGCATGGCTACTTTTGTACTGAATGGGGTGGCCCAATCCTCTTCGTTGCCATGCTGGACGCAGATGACGCCGAATGCGGCGTTTTCGATGCCCAGCCAAGCAGGAAGTGGAGTTACAGGAAGCGCCGTAGCATACATGACCGCGCTCTGCCGAGGGAAACCCTGATTGCTGCCGAACCATTGCCGAGCCTTGCAGACCTTCGCCGACGACCGGTGTTCAGGGCCGTTGGTCGCGGCGCGCTGCCGGTTTGCCCAGCGAAGCTAAGCTTCTCAATGGGGAGTGAGTCTTATCTTCAATGAGGTGAGGGATGGTTGAATCACAACGAAAAGTCGCTACACCTGAGTTATACGAAAAACTGATCGATCGTCTCGGGGTGGCCCTGGACGCTGCAAGAACCGCCGGTCGCTTGCGTGATGAACGCCCGGCAGAGCTGGAACTGCGCGGCTTGAGCCCCGCAGAGTTCGAACTGGTCAAGGCCTACCTTGAGCAGGTCGGGCACCAGGGACCTGCAAGCGGGGCCCAGGCAAACAAGCGTCTCGATGCGCCCCGTTCGGCCAAAGTTGTCTGGCTAAAGGACCGGACGCCCGACAAGGATGCTGTAAAGGTCCGGTCATTGCAGTTCAAGTAACGCCGGATTCACGCGTGTCGCTTTTTTTTGATTCGATGTTTTTGGAATCTGTTGTCGCTTTGCGTCAACCCACCTAGGCTTCGGGCATCTATGGAGATGCCCGATGCCGTTTCGCTATTTCATCAAACAACTTTTATTGCCGCCCGGCATTCTTCTACTGCTGTTGGCGCTTGCCTGGTGGTGGCGTCACTCCCGGCCGCGCCTGGCCCGGGTGTGTTTCGCCGCGGGGTTGGGGGGCTTCTGGCTATTGAGCCTGCCGGTGGTGGTGCAATGGAGTGCCAGGGCGTTGGAGCGCGAACCGCCGCTGCTGCGCAGCGAATGGGCGACCCTGGCCCAGCGCGCCGACGCCATTGTGGTGCTGGGTTCGGGGCGTGAGCGCGGCGACCTGGCGTGGGGCGCCGACCAGCCCACCGGTATCGGCCTGGAGCGCCAGCGTTATGCCGCGCGGCTGACCAAGGCGTCCGGTTTGCCGGTGCTGACTACCGGTGGCCTGCACTACGGCACTCCGCCCAGCGAAGCGAAGCTGATGGCCGACTCGATGCTCGACGACTTCGGCGTGACCGTGCGTTGGCAGGAGGAGCGCAGCCGCACGACATGGGAAAACGCTCAGATGAGCGCGCAGATTTTGCTGCCCGAAGGGGTGAAGCGCGTGGTGGTTGTGACCCAGGCCTGGCACATGCCACGGGCGGTCTGGAGTTTCGAACGGGCAGGTTTCGAGGTAATCCCGGCGCCGGTGGGCTTCCTGGGCCAGGATAATGCCCGGCCACTGGGCGGCTGGATGCCGGAATTCAAGTCGATCTGGCAGTCGGGGCAGCTGATGAATGAAGCGGTGGGACTGGTGGGGTATTGGTTGTTCTACCGCTGAGCGCTGTTGCGGCAAGCGGCATCCATCTGTGCGGAGAGGATTTAATGTGGCGAGGGGATTTATCCCCGCTGGGCTGCGAAGCAGCCCTAAAAGCCTGAGGCAGCGGTGTGTCAGACAGTTTGAGAGGGGGCGCTTCGCACCCCAGCGGGGATAAATCCCCTCGCCACAAAGGCAATCGCCAAGTCTTAAACGGTCTTGGCCATCCGCCCTGCCATCAGCGCCCAGCCCAGCAGCAACACGCACAAGATGATCAGCGGCCACGAGCGCCATTGCAGGTAAGGCGTCAGGTCGTGCATCGGCACCACGTCGCCATAGAGGATGCCGCGTTCGAATTGCGGGATGCTGGCGGTGATCTGGCCAAACGGGTTGATCAGGCCGGTGACGCCGTTGTTGGTGGCGCGAATCATCCAGCGACCCGCCTCCAGCGCACGCATCTGCGCCATCTGCAGGTGTTGCAACGGGCCGATCGAGGTGCCGAACCAGGTGTCGTTGCTGATGGTCAGCAACAAATCACTGCGCGCCGAAAGGCTGGCGGCGAATTCCGGGTAGACCACCTCATAGCAGATAAAGGGCGCGATCTGGTATCCCTTGGCCTGCAGCAACGGCTGGTCAGCCGGGCCACGGGCAAAATCCGACATGGGCAGGTCAAAAAACGCGATCAGCCCGCGCAGCAGGTCCTGCAGCGGCACGTACTCGCCGAAGGGCACGAGCTTTTGCTTGAGGTAAGTCCCGTCGCCTTCACCCGTTACGGTGATGCCATTGAAGTAGCGTTTTTCGTGGCGCACCAGTTGGCGAATCGGCACGCCGGTAATCAGCGCCGAGTGCCGCTCGGCGGCAAAACTGCCCATCATGTCCAGGTAGCCCTGGGCGGACTCCTTGAGCACGGGCACGGCGGTTTCCGGCCAGATCAGCAGGTCGACACGCTTGGAGGTGAAACTCATGTCGCGGTACAGCGCCAACTGGGCGTTGAGCTGTTCCGGGTCCCATTTCATGCTTTGTTCGATATTGCCCTGGATCGCGGCGACGCTCAGCGGATCGCCCGAAGGACTGGTCCAGGCATGCCCTTTAAGCGCCATGCCGGCGAGCCATGGGCCAACCAACAGCGCCACGCCCGCGACGATGAAGCCTTTGCGCCCGGACCGCACCAGCCGGGGCGCGTTGTACAGCAGCGCGGCGGTCAGGGCCAGGGTGAAGGAAATCAGCCACATCCCACCCAGCGGCGCGAGGCCGGCCAGTGGGCCGTCGAGCTGGCTGTAGCCGGAGTAAAGCCAGGGGAAACCGGTCAGGAACCAGCCGCGAAACGCCTCCTGGCCCAGCCACAGCGCGGCGAACGCCAGGGCATCGGCCAAGGGCGCTTCGCTGCGCCGCAGCCAACGTGCCCAGAGCCAGGCGGGCAGGGCAAAGAACCAGGCGATGGCGGCGATGAACAACAGCATCAGCAACCCGGCGAGCAACACCGAGGCGCCACCGAAGTTATGGATGCTGACATAGATCCAACTGGTGCCCGCGCCAAACAGGCCGAAACCGAAACACCAGCCACGTCCCAGCGCCTGGCGTGGCGAGAGCTCGCGCAAGCCCGCATAGAACAGCCCGACCGCCAGCAATGCCAGCGGCCAGATATTGAAGGGCGCCAGGGCCAGGGTGGTGATCGCGCCGGCCGCCACGGCCAGCAGGTTACCGGGCCAGCCGGGGCGGGTTATCCAGCGCATTTGAATCCTTAGCGGGTCTCGCAGGGTTTAACGGGCAATGGGTGACAGGCGCAGCAGATGAATCCGGCGGCTGTCGGCATTCAGGATGCGGAAGCGCCAGGAACCGATCTCGGTGGTTTCGTTGCGCTTGGGCAGGTGTCCGAAAGCACTCATCACCAGGCCGCCGACGGTGTCGAACTCATCGTCGGAAAATTCGCTGTCAAAAAACTCGTTGAAGCTATCGATCGGCGTCAGCGCCTTGATCAGGAAGTCGCCGCTGGGCAGTGGCTTGATGTAGCTGTCTTCCTCGACGTCATGCTCATCCTCGATGTCGCCGACGATCTGTTCGAGCACGTCTTCGATGGTGACCAGCCCAGCCACGCCGCCGTATTCGTCGATGACGATGGCCATGTGGTTGTGGTTGGCGCGGAATTCACGCAACAGAACGTTCAGGCGCTTGGACTCGGGCACGAAGGTGGCCGGACGCAGCAGGTCCTTGATGTTGAAGCTGTCGCCGTTCTCCTGGAGGATCAGCGGCAGCAGATCCTTGGCCAGCAGCACGCCCATGACATCGTCATGGCTTTCGCCGACGACCGGGTAGCGCGAGTGGGCGGAGTCGACCACGGCGGGCAGGAACTCGCGGGGTGTCTGGGTCGCCTTGATGCTGATCATCTGCGAGCGCGGGACCATGATGTCCCGCACTTGCAGGTCAGCGACCTGGATGGCGCCCTCGACGATGGCCAGCGCTTCGCTGTCCAGCAGTTTGTTCTGGTGTGCATCGCGCAGCAGCTCAAGCAGCTCCTGGCGGTTTTTCGGCTCATGGGCAAAAGCCTGGGTGAGCTTGCCCAGCCATGACTTATGCCCGTTGGTCGATCGATCTTCGCTCATAGCGATTACTCTGAATCCTTTGTCGTTACAGTTGATGTATCAATGTTCGTCGTCGGCGTAAGGGTCGGGATGCCCCAGTTCGGCAAGCAACGTCCGTTCCAGTCCTTCCATCTCCTCGGCTTCGTCATCTTCTATATGGTCGTAACCCAATAGATGCAAGCAGCCGTGAATGACCAGATGTGCCCAATGGGCTTCCGGGGACTTGCCTTGCTCGGCGGCTTCACGCTCCACCACCGGGACGCAGATCACCAGGTCGCCCAGCAATGGAATGTCGAGCAACTCGTCGGGAACGTCGGCGGGGAAGGACAGCACGTTGGTTGCGTAGTCTTTCTGTCGCCAGGTGCGGTTGAGTTCACGGCCTTCGGGTTCGTCCACCAAGCGAATGGTCAGCTCCGAATCGGCGCTGCGCTGGCGCAGGGCCAGCTCGCACCATTGGCGGAACAGGGCCTCGCTGGGGGCAGTGTGGTCGCTGGCCAGTTGCAGGTCGAGTTCAAGCATTGCGGCCATTGCCTTTGCTGTCGGCCAGCTCTTCCTCGGCGCGATGCTCGAAACGCTCGTAGGCTTCGACGATGCGCTGCACCAACGGATGGCGCACGACGTCCTTGGGCATGAAATGCGTGAAGCTGATGCCCGGCACGTCCTTGAGGACCTGGATCACGTGGTTCAGTCCGGACTTGGTGCCACGGGGCAGGTCGACCTGGGTGATGTCCCCGGTGATGACGGCGGTGGAGCCGAAGCCGATCCGCGTCAGGAACATCTTCATCTGTTCGACCGTGGTGTTCTGGCTTTCATCGAGGATGATGAAGCTGTTGTTCAGCGTGCGACCGCGCATGTAGGCCAGCGGCGCGACCTCGATGACCTGGCGCTCGATCAGCTTGGCGACGTATTCGAAACCGAGCATTTCGTACAGCGCGTCATAGAGTGGGCGCAGGTAGGGGTCGATCTTCTGGGCCAGGTCGCCGGGCAGGAAGCCGAGCTTTTCGCCCGCTTCGACGGCCGGACGCACCAGTAGGATGCGTCGTACCTGTTCGCGCTCCAGCGCATCGACGGCGCAGGCCACGGCCAGGTAGGTCTTGCCGGTACCGGCCGGGCCGATGCCGAAGTTGATGTCGTTGGCCAGGATTTCCTTCACGTAGCGCTGCTGATTCAAGCCGCGTGGGCGAATCATGCCTTTTTTCGTGCGCAGGGCCACCGCAGGTTCGGAAGGGGCGTGGTTGTCGAGTTCTTCGACCGCCGATTCCTGCAGGAACAGGTGGACCATGTCCGGAGACAGCTCGCTCGCCTTGGTTTCCCGATAGAGGCGGCGCAGCAGGTTTTCCGCGGAGGAGGTGTGCTTGGGTTCGCCGATCAGCTCGAACTGGTTCCCGCGGTTGCGGATCTCGATGGCCAGGCGCTGTTCGATCAAGCGCAGGTGCTCGTCGAATTGCCCGCACAGATTGGCGAAGCGGCGAGCCTCAAAGGGCTCGAGTATGAAACGATGAGGTTCGATGGGTGCGTTCAAGGTCGTTTTTAGCCGCCCAGGGGCAATTAAGGTGAAATCAAGGATAACGCCAGTAGGCTGGGTGCGAAAGCTCTTAAACGGGCGAATCTGATCACAGGGCTTGCCACGGCCACTGTGGGAGCGAGCTTGCTCGCGATGGCGGCCCCACATTCAACCTGAGTATTGGCTGTGATACCGCTATCGCGAGCAAGCTCGCTCCCACATGGGATTGTGTTGTTACTGGACCAGCGAACCACGCAGCGAGTGCGGTTGCGCGGCGTCGATGTGCACGTCGGCGAACTGGCCGATCAAGGCCGGCGTGTCGCAACGGAAGTTGACGATGCGGTTGTTCTCGGTGCGGCCCTGCAATTCACCCGGGTCTTTTTTCGAGTAATCGGTGACCAGGATCCGCTGGACCGAACCGACCATTTGTCGGCTGATCTCGAAACCCTGTTGGTTCAGGCGGTGCTGCAAGGCGTTGAGTCGTTCCTTTTTGACTTCTTCCGGGGTTTCGTCCGCGAGATCGGCCGCCGGGGTCCCGGGGCGTTGGCTGTAGACGAAAGAATAGGAGAAGTCGAAGCCCACGTCTTCGATCAGCTTCATGGTTTGCTGGAAGTCTTTCTCGGTTTCGCCGGGGAAACCGACGATAAAGTCCGAACTGATGCAGATGCCCGGCACTGCCGCACGCAATTTGCGCAGTTTGGATTTGTACTCCAGCGCTGTGTGGTTGCGCTTCATGGCGGCGAGGATCCGGTCGGAGCCCGATTGCACCGGCAAGTGCAGGTGCTTGACCAGCTCGGGGACCTCGGCGTGGGCCTGGATCAGGCTGTCGGAGAATTCCAGCGGATGGGACGTGGTGTAGCGGATTCGGTCGATACCGTCTACCGCCGCTACTACGCGGATGAGTTCGGCGAGGTCCGCCAGGCGCCCATCGTGGGTCAGGCCGCGATAGCCGTTGACGTTCTGCCCCAGCAAGGTCACTTCGCGCACGCCGTTTTCCGCCAGATGGATGATCTCAGCGATCACGTCGTCGAACGGCCGGCTGACTTCTTCGCCGCGGGTATAGGGCACTACGCAGAACGTGCAGTACTTGCTGCAGCCCTCCATCACCGAGACATAGGCGCTGGGACCGTCGATACGCGGCTCGGGCAGGTGGTCGAATTTTTCGATCTCGGGGAACGAAACGTCGACTTGCGGCAATTTGGTTACGCGCGCGGCGTCGATCATTTCCGGCAGGCGGTGCAAGGTCTGCGGGCCGAAGACTACGTCCACGTACGGTGCACGATCGCGAATCGCCGCGCCTTCCTGGCTGGCCACGCAACCGCCCACGGCGATGACCATCTCCGGGTTGGCGAGCTTCAGTTCGCGCCAGCGGCCCAGTTGGGAGTACACCCGGTCCTGGGCACGTTCGCGGATCGAACAGGTGTTGAGCAGGATCACGTCCGCGTCTTCGGCGCGGGCGGTGACTTCCAGGGCCTGGTGTTCGCCCAGCAGATCGACCATGCGCGAGCTGTCGTACTCGTTCATCTGGCAACCGTGGGTTTCGATGTAAAGCTTCTTGGCCATGGACGGGTTCATCACGTGATTCAAAGAACCGCGCATTATAGGGAACAAGTCCCGCTGTTCCTACCGCTGTGCGAGCAGTGGCTATGCTATAGTTCGCGCCCTCATTTTTTACCCGCCGATGTGTTTCGCCAGCCATGACCAAACGTGAAGCTCCAATCTACAAGGTGATTTTCCTCAACCAGGGCCAGGTGTTCGAAATGTACGCCAAGCAGATCTATCAAAGTGATCTGTGGGGTTTCCTGGAAGTCGAGGAATTCGTCTTTGGCGAGCGCACGCAAGTGGTCGTCGACCCGAGCGAAGAAAAGCTCAAGGCACAATTCGAAGGCGTGGTGCGCAGCTTCGTGCCAATGCATTCGATCGTGCGCATCGATGAGGTGGAGCGCCTCGGCACGCCAAAAATCAGCGAAGCCCGCGGCGCGGTCGGCAATGTGATGCCGTTTCCGATGCCGATGCCTGAGAAGTAAACCTCAAGCCCCGGTTTTTGCCAGGGAGCTTTTGTGGCGAGGGGATTTATCCCCGCTGGGCTGCGAAGCGGCCCTAAGATTTCTGGGAGCGCTTCGCACTCCAGCGGGAGCAAGCTCCCTCGCCACAGGGGACCGTGGTGGATTCAGGGCAGCGGCGAGAAGGGTGTGCGCCCATCGGCGTTCTGCAATTCCATCAGGTATTTGCGAAAGATCTGCCCCAGCACCTGGGTCGCCACTTCGAGTTCGTCGCGGGGCATCTGCTCGGCGACTTCATCAGCGGTGTCCAATGCCTCTTCAGCGCCGTTGACCGCCGCCATCTTCAAGACGATATAAGCCTGGACATTGTTGGCCGGCACGCCTTCACCATGGAAGAACATGCCACCCAGCTTGTATTGCGCCTGGGCATGGCCTTGCAGCGAGGCTTTTTCGAAGTAGCTGAGGGCTTGCTTGAGGTCGCGGGGCGCGGCCTTGCCGTCGTAGTAGAACTCGCCCAACTCGTATTGCGCTTGCGCGTCGCCCGCGTCGGCCGCTTTTCGACAGGCGTCGAGTGCCGGTGCGAGATCTTGTGGCTGGGTGTTGAGCGTGCAACGGCCCATCGCCGGGATCAACAACGAGTTACCGCCTGCCTGTGCATTCGCGAGCAGGGGCTGAAGGAGCAACAGGCAGCCCAGGGCAAGGGTGCGGCCGGTGCGGTTCATGGGAATCGACTTACCTCTGAGGGGCGCGTGGACCCTCCGGGGGATCCAATAAGCGCGCATTATGAAATAAGCGGGGCCATCCTTACAAAGTCTTTACTCGTTTTTCTGCTGCGATGGAACGGCAGGAACGGCTTATGGGGCAAATATGTAGGAAAACAACGCGGGTTACATGGGCAATCGCTGACGCTGGTGTGAGCCAGCGTCAGTTATCCACAGGCTTATTTCAGCGCCGCGAAGGCGCGCTCGGCCGCGTCGAGTGTGATCTTCAACTCGGCGTCGCCATGGGCGATGGAGGTGAAGCCGGCTTCGAACGCGCTCGGCGCGAGGTAGACGCCACCTTCGAGCATCAGGTGGAAGAAGCGCTTGAAGCGGTCAGAGTCGCTGGCCATCACGTCGTCGAAGGTCACGATGTCATCGGCGCCACTGAAATACAGGCCGAACATGCCACCGGCCTGGGTGGTGACGAACGGAATGCCCGCCGCATCGGCACGTACCTGCAAGCCATCGAGCAGGCGCGTGGTGAAGTCGGTCAATTCGGCATGGAAACCCGGGCGGCTGATCAGGCGCAGGGTGGTCAGGCCGGCAGCCATGGCCAGCGGGTTGCCCGACAGCGTGCCGGCCTGGTAGACCGGGCCCAGCGGTGCGATGCACTCCATGATCGCGCGCTTGCCGCCGAAGCAGCCCACCGGCATGCCGCCGCCGATGATCTTGCCGAAGGTGCTCAAGTCCGGCGTCACACCGTAATGGGCCTGGGCGCCGCCGAGGGCGACGCGGAAACCGGTCATCACTTCATCGAAAATCAACACCACGCCATGCTGGTCGCACAGGCTGCGCAGGCCTTCGAGGAAGCCTGGCGCCGGCGGCACGCAGTTCATGTTGCCGGCCACCGGCTCAACGATGATGCAGGCCACTTCCTGGCCGACTTCGCCGAGCATCTTCTCGACTTCTTCGAGATCGTTGAACGGCAACGTCAGGGTGTGTTTGGCGAACGCCGCCGGCACGCCCGCCGAGCTGGGCACGCCTTGGGTCAGCGCGCCGGAACCGGCCTTGACCAGCAGGCTGTCGGAATGGCCGTGGTAGCAGCCTTCGAACTTGATGATGCTGTCGCGACCGGTGTAGCCGCGGGCCAGGCGAATCGCGCTCATCGTCGCTTCGGTGCCGGAGCTGACCATGCGCACCATTTCCATCGACGGCACGATGGAGCAGACCAGGTCGGCCATTTCGGTTTCCATCGCCGTCGGCGCACCGTAGGACAGGCCGTGTTCCAGCTGCTTGCGCACGGCATCCAGCACGTCAGGATGGCTGTGGCCGAGGATCATCGGACCCCACGAACCCACATAGTCGACGTAGCGCTTGTCGTCTTCGTCGGTGACGTATGCGCCTTCGGCATGCTTGAAGAACAGCGGGGTACCGCCGACGCTCTTGAACGCACGAACAGGCGAGTTCACGCCGCCGGGGATGTGTTTCTGGGCGTTGGCAAACAGGGTTTCGGAACGGGACATGGTTGGGATCTCGAAAACGGAAAATAGACTATTTGATCTGCAGCAGTTCGTTGAAGGCGCGGGCACGGCGCGTCACTTCAGCGGTGCTGTCGGCGCCGAACAGGCCGTGGACCACCGCCAGCAGGTCGACCCCGTGGGCCACCAGCGGGGCAGCGTTGTCCAGGGTGATACCGCCGATGGCGCACACCGGAACATGCAGTGTGCGGTGGGCCTGTTCGAGCAGTTCAGGGGTTGCGCTGGGCGCGCCGGGCTTGGTGTTGGAATTGAAGAAGCGCCCGAACGCGACATAAGTGGCGCCCTCGCTGGCGGCCTGTTCGGCCAGTGCCAGGCTGGCGTGACAGGTGGCGCCGACGATCGCCTTGTGGCCGAGCAGCGCCCGCACCGGCGCCAGCGGGCCATCGGTCTGGCCCAGGTGCACACCGACGCCCAGGCGTGCGGCCAGTTCGGCGTCGTCGTTGATGATCAGCTGGGTCTTGTAGCGCTCGCACAGGTTGCGCAGGGCTTCGGCTTCCCGCAGGCGGCGGGCGTCGTCGCTGCTTTTGTCACGGTATTGCAGCAGGGTCACGCCACCTTCCAGCGCCGCTTCTACATAAGCGAGGAACTTGCCGGCCAGCAATTGGCTATCGGTGATGGCGTAAAGGCCACGTAATTTCATTCCACAGGCCTCCGGTGCTACGAGCAGAAATCCAGCGGCAGGCGACGCGGCACGAACTGGCCTTTGCCCAGTTGTTCGGCATCGCGCAAGGTGCGCCAGGTGTAATCCAGCGCCGTCTTGACGGCGCTGACGAGCTGTTCGCCCTGGGCCAGCCGGCCGGCCAGGGCGCTGGCCAGGGTGCAGCCGGAACCGTGGTAGCTGCCAGGCAAGCGCTGGCAGGTAAAGGTTTCGCGGCGACCATCGCGGCTGTACAGGCGATTATGGACTTCATGTTCGTCGCCGTGACCGCCGGTGATCAGCAGGTGCTTGACGAAGGGCAGCAGTTTTTCGGCGCATTCATCGGCGCTGCCTTCTGGCAGTTCGGCGAGGATGCGCGCTTCGGGCAGGTTGGGCGTGGCGATGATCGCCAGCGGCAGCAGGCGTTCGCGCATGGCGTAGCCGACTTCATCCTTGCCCAGCCGTCCACCGCCACCGGCGCGCAGCACCGGGTCGCAGACCATCGGCAGATGGGGGTGCGCCTGGAGCAGCTCGACCACCGTGTCGACCATTTCCAGCGAGCCGAGCATCCCCAGCTTGACCGCCGCCACGGGCGAATCGTTGAGCACGGCATTGGCTTGCGCCAGCACCCACTCGCGATCGAGTACGCGGAAATCGCTGACGTTGACAGTGTCTTGCACGGTCAACGCGGTAACCGCCGGGGCGGCATGACAGCCCTGGGCGAGCAGGGCTTCGATATCTGCCTGCAAGCCGGCGCCACCACTGGGGTCGTGGCCGGAGAGACAGAGGACAACGGGGCGAGAGCTGTAGATATTCATGGTGCGCGAGCTTATCACCAAACCCCACCGATCGGCGCGCACCTCTGTTGATGCAAGTCGTCTGTGGCGAGGGGATTTATCTGTGGCGAGGGGATTTATCCTCGTTGGGGTGCGAAGCGCCCCCATTCAAACTGGCTGGTATACCGCGGCGACAGTTATTGGGGCTGCTGTGCAGCCCAGCGGGGATAAATCCCCTCGCCACAATAGAACTCCGCGCCGACGAAATTGTGACCTGACCAAAGCAACAGCTCTATCTCAATGCTTGGCGCTGAGACGCCCGTCCTAGAGCCTTTTGTCGGAAAAATTTCCATGGTGCAAATTGGCCATCAACGGCTATGCTAGGGATGGATCCAACCAATAACAGGTAATGCCGGTGTTACGTCTACTCAGGGAATGGGGGGCTTCCTGACTCAACCGGACAGGCCACGCTGGGGCTTAAATGCGCTATTTGCTGATGTTGCTGTTGTGCTTGTCCCCCTTGGCAAGCGCCCTCGAATTCGATGAATTTACCCAGAGCCTGCCCTTGGGCAACGCCCTGCAAGTCTTTGAAGACGCCAGCGGCACGGATTCCATCGATGACGTCCTGGCCCAGGCTGCGGCCGGTCGCTTCAAACCCCATGACAAAGCCACGTTGAACGCCGGTTATTCACGCTCGGCGTTCTGGCTGAAAATCGACTTGCACTATCGTCCGGGCAATCCCGGCGCCCAGCGGACCTGGCTGTTGGAGCTGGCATATCCACCATTGGATCACCTGGACCTGTATCTGGCCGATGGCACCGGAGCGTATCGCCTGGTCCGCCAGACGGGCGATGCGCTGCCGTTCGCCCGTCGCGAGATTCGCCAGAACAATTACCTGTTCAGCCTGGACTTCCAGCCCGATCAACGCCAGACCGTCTACCTGCGGCTGCAAAGCGAGGGCTCGATCCAGGCGCCACTGACGCTGTGGTCGAGCACCGCTTATCTGGAACAACAGCCGTTGCGCCTGTATGTGCTGGGGATCATTTATGGCGTGTTGCTGGGCATGCTGGTCTACAACCTGTTCATTTACCTGAGCGTGCGCGACACCAGCTACCTGTATTACATCTTCTACATTGCCTCGTTCGGCCTGTATCAATTGTCGGTCAATGGCGCGGCGGTCGAATATTTCTGGCCGGACAATCCCTGGTGGGCCAACGCCGCGACGCCGTTCTTCATCGGCTGCGCGGGCCTGTTCGGCAGCCAGTTCGCCCGCAGCTTCCTGCAGACCGCGCAACACAGTCGCTGGCTCGACCGGTTGCTGCTGGCGCTGATTGCCTACGGCGCGGTGGTGGTGGGCTTGTCGTTGATGACCAGTTACGCCCTGGCGTTGCGCCTGGCAACCGCATTGGCGCTGGTGTTCACCGTGGTGATTTTCGCCGCCGGGCTGTTCGCCTGGTGGCGTGGCCTGCGGGTCGCGCGTTATTTCATCATCGCCTGGTCGGCGTTCCTGCTGGGCGGCATCGTCAACACAATGATGGTGCTCGGTTATCTGCCGAACATCTTCCTGACCATGTACGCCAGCCAGATTGGCTCGGCCATCGAGGTGGCGCTGTTGTCCCTCGCCCTGGCCGACCGCATCAACGCCATGCGCGAGCAGCAGGCCCAGACGCTGTTCGACGCCGGGCAGAAACTGGAAGTGCTCAACCAGCAACTGGCCCAGGGCAACAAACTCAAGGATGAATTCCTCGCCACCTTGACCCATGAGTTGCGCACGCCGATGAACGGCGTGATCGGCTCGCTGGAGTTGATGGAAACCGTCGAAATGGACGAGGAGTTGACCCAGTACCAACAGACCGCCGCCGGTTCGGCGCGGGACATGATGCGCATGGTCAACGGCATCCTTACGCTCACCGAGTTGCAGGCCGGCAAACTCAAGGTCTACCCGGCGCCGTTCAGCCTGCGCGGTGTGATTGACGCGTTGCAGGTGCAGTTCGGTGCCAACGCGGCGGCCAAGGGCCTGGATTTCAAGGTCGACATAAACCCCGGCCTGGCAGACCGGCTGTTGGGTGACAGCGGCAAACTGGCCCAGTGCCTGGAATGCCTTCTGGACAACGCCATCAAGTTCACCCGCTCAGGGGGCGTCGCGTTGCGGGTCAGCGGGCGTCCGTCGGAGCTCGATCGCCTGGTGTTGTCCTTCGCCGTGATCGACACCGGCATCGGTTTTACCGACCTTGGCGAAGCAACTTTGTACCAGCGCTTTTTCCAGCTCGACGGTTCGATGACCCGCGAATACGGCGGCCTCGGTGTGGGCCTGGCGATCTGCCGCCAACTGGTCGAATTGCTCGGCGGGCGGCTGACCCACACCTCCGAGCCGGGGCGCGGCAGCCGTTTCCAGCTGGACGTGGCGTTCGACATCGCGTTGCCGGCGGGTGTCCCGAGCCCTTTTTCATTCAACGGGCGCCGGGATTCGCGCGAGCCCCAGGATTGCACAGTGCTGTTGGCGGATGACAACAACATCGATCAGTTGGTCATGCGCGGCATGCTGCTCAAGCTGGGCTACCGGGTGCGTACCGTCGACAGTGGTCGGGCTGCCTTGGATGTGCTGCAGGTCGAAAGTTTTGACGCAGTGCTCCTCGATTGCCAGTCATCGCCCCAGGATGGCGTGTCAGTCGGCTGCCAGATTCGGGCGCTGGCCGGTTGCGAGGATTTGCCCGTGCTGGTAGCCAGTCCGCGTCATGATGCAGCTTGCTGCCCTTCGGGAGCCTTGATCGACTATCTGGGCAAACCGGTGAAATTCGAGGTTTTGCAAGCCGTTTTGCAGCGGCGAGTACTTTGTCCGAAACAGGGTGAAAGCGCCGATATTTAGGCGGGTATGCCACTTTGATCGATCAGGAGGCGATGCTTAACTGAATCCCTGCTGGCCGACCAAGGAGCCCCGTCATGAACCTGCACCAGTTCGCCGAAACCCACGACGTCACCAATCAGCCGCCGTCCCTGGACGGTGCCAACCTGTATCGCATCGACCTGCCGCTGCAACAGTGGTCGCAGCGTTTCGGCGCCGGTTGGGCGCAGGCGCGGATCGATGCCTACGGTGCGCTGGCGGGTGGGCCGCTGATGGAGGCCGGGTTCCTGGCCAACCAGAACAAACCGGTGTTTTCCAGTCATGACCGCTACGGCCATCGCATTGACCTGGTGGAGTTTCATCCCGCGTATCACCAGTTGATGCGCACCGCCATCGAGCATGGCCTGCCCAGCCTGCCGTGGGCTCATCCGCAACCCGGCGCCCATGTCGCCCGCGCTTCCATGACTTACCTGCACAGCCAGGCCGAAGCCGGCACCGGTTGTCCCTTGACCATGACCTTCGCCAGCGTGCCGGCGTTGCGCCTGCAGCCGGACCTGGCCGAGCGCTGGGTGCCGAAGGTGCTCGCCACCGAATACGACCCGCGTAACGTCGGCATGGCCCACAAGGCCGGCGTCACGCTGGGCATGGCGATGACCGAAAAACAGGGTGGCACCGACGTGCGGGCCAATACCACCAAGGCTTTTCCAGTGGGCGCCAGCGGGCCGGGGCAGGCCTATGAACTGGTCGGCCATAAATGGTTCTGCTCGGCACCGATGTGCGATGCGTTCCTGACCCTGGCCCAGACCGACAAGGGCCTGACCTGTTTCCTGCTGCCGCGCCATCGCCCGGACGACACGCGCAATCAGTTCTACATCCAGCGGCTGAAAAACAAGCTGGGCAATTGTTCCAATGCGTCCAGCGAAGTGGAGTTCCGCGGAGCCCTGGCCTGGATGGTCGGGGAAGAGGGCCGGGGCGTGCCGACAATCATCGAGATGGTCGCCATGACCCGCTTCGATTGCATGGTCGGTTCCAGCGCCCTGATGCGCCAGGCGCTGACCCAGGCCAGTCACCACTGCGCGCACCGCAAGGTCGGTGGCAAAGTCTTGAGCGAACAGCCACTGATGCAGAACGTGCTCGCCGACCTGGCGCTGGAAAGCGAATCTGCATTGGCCCTGAGCCTGCGCATGGGCCGGGCGCTGGACCATCTGGACGACGAGCACGAAGCCAAGTTCGCCCGACTGGTGACGGCGGTGGGCAAGTACTGGATCTGCAAGCGTGCCCCCGCAATGATCAACGAAGCCGCCGAATGCATGGGCGGCGCCGGCTACGTCGAAGACAGCATCCTGCCGCGCCTGTATCGGGAGGCACCGGTCAACTCGACGTGGGAAGGTTCAGGCAACGTGCAATGCCTCGATGTATTGCGCGCCTTGTCCAAGGAGCCAGGCGTGCTGGAAGTGCTGTTCAACGAACTGGGCGACGGTCATGGGGACAAGCGCCTGGCCACCCATATCGACCAATTGCACGCGGCGTTCAAGGACACCGACGACATCCAGTACCGCGCCCGGCAATTGACCGAAGACATCGCCGTAGGCCTGCAAGCGAGGTTGCTGCTCGAAGCGGGGAACAGTGATGTCAGCGATGCCTTTATTGCCAGTCGCCTTGGATCCGGCGCCAGGGTCTACGGCGCATTGCCCCGTGGCTTGAATGTAGAGGCGATCATTGCGCGCTCGAGTCCGCAGGGTTTCTAAGAAGGTTCAGGTCGGCACATGCCCCTGTGGGAGCGGGCTTGCTCGCGAAAGCGTCGGTACATTCAACCTCTGTGTTGTCTGACACACTGCTTTCGCGAGCAGGCTCGCTCCCACAAGAAGCTCCGCGAAAGATCAACCAATACGCCACTGTTCCCGTCGGACCACGATGCAGGCAAGATGAAGGCCTGCAAGTCAGAACACAGGAAGCTGATCGTGACCGAAGCGTTTATTGTCGTTCAAACCGCCGAACAAGCCGTGGATCGTCTCGCGGCCCTGCATGAGCGTGCGACCACCGCGCTGAACCAGGCGCTCAAGCGCTACCTCAAGGACCGCATCGAGCCGGATGCCGAGCAACGGGCCTTGTTTCGCTACCCGGCCCTGCGCCTGACCTACCATTGCCACGGCGAAGTCCCGCAAACCACCCGCGCCTACGCCAAGGTCCAGTTGCCGGGCACTTACAGTGTCACCGTCACTCATCCATCCGCGTTCCGCAAATACCTGCTGGAACAGCTCGTGCCGTTGATGCACGACTTCACCGTCACGGTCGAGGTGGGCGTCAGCGAGCAGAACATTCCTTACCCGTACGTGGTTGAGCAGGGCGATGAGCTCGCTGGCTCCGGTGTCACCGCCGCCGTGCTGGCGCGGGTGTTCCCGAGCACCGACTTGTCGGCCGCCACCGATGGCATCGCCGATGGCCTCTACGATTGGGAAAACACCGACCCGTTGCCCCTGGCGCTGTTCGACGCCGCCCGGGTGGATTTCTCCCTGCGCCGGTTGGTGCACTACACCGGCAGCGACTGGCGCCATGTGCAGCCGTGGATCCTGCTGACCAACTACCACCGCTATGTCGACCAATTCATCGTCCATGGCCTTGAGCAATTGCGCAGCGACCCGCGTTTCGTGCGCATGGTGTTGCCGGGCAACGTGATCATCGACAAGAACATGGACCACGGCGAAGCCTCGGCCATCGCCGCCGGCGTGGTCTGGCACCGCTACCAGATGCCGGCCTATCACTTGCAGGCCAGCGACGGCCACGGCGTGACCCTGGTGAACATCGGCGTCGGCCCGTCCAACGCCAAGAACATCACCGATCACCTGGCCGTGCTGCGCCCGCATTGCTGGCTGATGATCGGACACTGCGGCGGCCTGCGGCAGTCCCAGACCATCGGCGATTACGTGCTGGCCCACGCCTACATGCGCCGCGATGGGATTCTCGACCGGGTGGTGCCGCCGAACATCCCGATCCCGGCCCTGGCCGAAGTGCAACTGGCGCTTCAGCAGGCGGCGGCGAACGTGACTGGCGAGAAAGGCGACGAGCTGAAAAAGCGCCTGCGCACCGGCACCGTGCTGACCTACGACGACCGCAACTGGGAGCTGCGCTGGGCCCAGGAGCGCCCGTTGATCAACCTGTCCCGCGCGGTGGCGGTGGACATGGAAAGCGGTACCATCGCCGCCCAGGGTTATCGTCTGCGGGTGCCTTATGGCACGTTGCTGTGCGTTTCGGACAAGCCGCTGCACAGCGAGATCAAGCTGCCGGGTTCTGCCAACGCTTTTTATGAGCGGGCGGTCAACCAGCACCTGAAGATCGGGATCGCGGCGGTGGACCTGCTGCGCACCGAGCTCAATTCGTTGCACTCGCGCAAGCTGCGCAGCTTCGACGAGCCGCCGTTCCGCTGATCGGATGGTGGTCATTTAACGGTCGGGCCACTAGCATGGTCGGCCCTGACCGTTAGATGTTGTCGCTGCCATGCCCCGTCCCCCACGTCCCGTTTCCCGCCGCCCTGGCGCGAAGCCTCCAGCCTCCGCCCCGCGCCGTGTGGCCAAGGCGCCTCCGGCCGAGCCGAAGCTGATCCTGTTCAACAAACCCTTTGATGTGCTGACGCAATTCAGCGACGGCGAAGGGCGGGCGACGCTCAAGGATTTCATCGACGTGCCCGGCATCTACCCGGCCGGTCGCCTCGACCGCGACAGCGAAGGGCTGCTGTTGTTGACCAATGACGGACAACTGCAGGCGCGCATCGCCGATCCCAAGCACAAGCTGGCCAAGACGTACTGGGTGCAAGTCGAGGGCGAGCCGAGCGACGAACAGCTGCAGCGCCTGCGCGATGGCGTGGAATTGAACGATGGCATGACGCTGCCGGCCGAGGCCCGCCAACTGGAGGAGCCGCAGTTGTGGCCGCGCAACCCGCCGGTGCGCTTTCGCAAGAGCGTGCCGACGAGCTGGCTGGAGCTGGTCATACGTGAAGGACGCAACCGCCAGGTACGACGCATGACCGCCGCGGTAGGCTTGCCGACCTTGCGCCTGGTGCGGGTCAGGATCGGTGACTGGACGCTCGAAGGGCTCGACCAGGGCCAGTGGAAGGAAGTGCTAGGCGCGCTTATAACGCGCCGGATTCGATCAGGCCGATCACCACGCTCTTGATGACGAATGCCGCGACGCCGAGGCCCAGCACGAAAAACAGGATAAACGAGCCAAAGCGCCCGGCCTTGGACTTCTTCGCCAGGTCCCAGACGATGAAACCCATGAAAATGATCAGGATGCTGACCAGGCCGGTCATCATCCACTCTTCGAAAACAGCAGGATCCATCGGGGCACTCCAGCGTGGGCGGGATTGAAAAGGCGCGGCGAGTATAAGGCATGGGGGCGGGGCGCAGGATTGGGCTGCGGCGGTGTGTCGCAGCTGTTCATCTGAACTCGGACTCAGCAGCGCTTGAATTGACTGTGGGAGCGGGCTTGCTCGCGAAAGCGGTCTGTCAATCAGCAAAAATGTTGAATGTGCCGTCGTCTTCGCGAGCAAGCCCGCTCCCACAGTAGATGGGCATGAAAGCGGTTAGCTACGCAGATGCGTCAACGGTAATTCAGTGCTGTTTAGCACCTGATTCAACACAAAACTCGAGCGCACGCTGGTGACCCCTTCGATTCGGGTCAGGTGCCCCAGCAACAGTTTCTGGTAATGGTCCATGTCCGGCACCACCACCTTGAGCTGGTAGTCCGCGTCGATGCCGGTCACCAGGCTGCACTCCAGTACTTGCGGCAGGCTGCGGATCGCGGCTTCGAAGGTCTCGAAGCGATCGGGGGTATGGCGGTCCATGCCGATCAGCACGTAGGCCGTCAGGCTCAGGCCCAGCATCTTGCGGTCGAGCAGGGCGACCTGGCGGGTGATGTAGCCGTCGTCCTCCAGTTGCTTGACCCGCCGGGAGCACGGGGAGGGCGACAAGCCGATGCGCTCGGCCAATTCCTGGTTGGAGATACGCGCGTCGCGCTGCAATTCCGCCAGAATGCTCAGGTCGTAACGGTCGAGTTTGCTCATCGAGCGGGCCTTTATTCGGTTAATTGCGGAAGATTATCCATCCAAGGGTAAAAATTGCGCAAGTGGTGTTTATTCAAGCAATCTTCGCAATCCCCTGCCGGCGCCCCGGGCCTATGCTTACCACCAAGATCACTGCTCGGACAAACAGTCCAGTGCAGCCCGCCCAATCCGGCCGGCTGCGGTCGCAGTACCCACCGGTACTGGCAGACCCCCGAGCTGCACACTGTCCAGAAGACGGCGTGAGGTGAGCCGACGTCATAAGCGTCGCGCACGGACGAAGTTCTCAAGGGGAGGCCGACGGGCCTCCCTTTTTTATGCCTGCGAAATAAACCCCGCGCCTGATAACCTGTCGCAGAACCGGCCTGGGCTTTTCCAGTCTTACCTTCAGGCCCCGAACCGTTGTGAGGAATTTCATGAAGTCGCGCATCTGGCGTTTGGCAGGTGTTGGTCTGTTGTGGGCAAGTGTCAGTGCGCAGGGAGTGGCCGACGATCAGCAAAACCGTGGCGGCCCCGACGGTGGTCACGGCCAGGACGGGCGAGGCGGCAACGGCCAGGGTTATTCAGGCCAACCCAGGCAGCAAAACAACGAGATCATCCGGGGCGACAACAGCCGACAGTTCGAGGTCAAGCCGCAATACCAGGGCGGGCAACACTACGAACGTCCGCCGCAGGACCCCAACGTCCAAGGTCGCCCGCCGCAGCAGCCACCGGGCAATCATTTGCCGATCCAGGGGCGGCCCGACAGCGTGACCCAGACCCGTGAACCGCAACCGGGGTACTACCGCGATATTCCGCGCCGCAACGACAGCTATCCGAACGGCGGGCCTCGTCCTGGTCATGAGGGGCGTCCCGAGCAACATTGGCCCGGTCGGCCGGACGGGCATGGCAATGGCTGGGGCCCGGGGCCGCAGTATCGGCCTGGGTATGTGATCGATCGTTTCCCGGATCGCAACTACCGCGTGCCTTATCGCGGCCAGGATTATTTCTATTCCGGTGGCTACTGGTATCGCCCGCAAGGCCCGCGTTATGTCGTGGTCCAGCCGCCACGGGGGATTCGCACGCGCTATCTGCCGGACTATGCCCGTGAGGTCTGGATCGGCAGTTCGCTGTTCTTCCTCGCCGCTCGGCGCGTATTACATCTACGAAGCCAATACCCGGGATTACGTCGTGGTCGAGGCGCCGGCCGCCAACCCGCAGCCACAACCCCAGGGCAACAGTTTTGACGTGGTGGCTTACCCGGCCAACGGCCAGTCTCCCGAGCAGGTCAACCAGGACGGCTACGATTGCTATCGCTGGGCGGTGCAGCAGAGTGGTTTCGATCCGCGCAACTACACCTACCCACCGGCGCCGGAGGTGGTGCAGACCTATCGCCAGGCCGAGGGGAGTTGCTTGAGTAGCCGTGGGTATCAAGTGACGTACTGAGTTCTGATGGAGCCGGTATTGCTCTTGTGGCGAGGGAGCTTGCTCCCGCTGGCCTGCGCAGCAGGCCCTGTATTTTACGGTCGCTGCGCAACCGAGCGGGAGCAAGCTCCCTCGCCACGGGGCCCGGTGCTCGGCATCAAGCGCTGGTGGGCTTCACCACTTCCAGCGGATCGGCATGCACCAGCACTTCGGCCTTCGGATACGCGCGGTGAATCGCGTCGGCGGCCTGGTCGCTGATGCCGTGGGCGACTGACAAGGTCAGTTCCCCCGGCAATTCCAAGTGCAACTGCACGAACCAATGGTTGCCGGAGATCCGCGTGCGCAGGTCATGGGCACCGACCACGCCGGGTACGGCGCATGCCAGTTCCAGCATGTGCTGGCTGACGTCCGGTGGCAGTTCTTCATCCATCAGCACCGCGAAGCTTTCCCGGGCGATCTGCACCGCGCTCCACAGAATATAGAGGGCGATCCCCAGGCCGAACCAGGCGTCGAGTTGATACCAACCGAACCCGGCCAGGACCAGCGCGACCAGGATGCTGCCGTTGAGCAACAAGTCCGAACGGTAATGCAGCGAATCGGCGCGCACCGCGTTGGAGCCGGTGGCGCGCACGACCCGATGCTGCAACGCCAGCAGCGCCAAGGTGAGCACCAGGGAAAACACGATCACGCCGACGCTCAGCCAAGGCGCTTCCACGGGCAACGGGTTTTTCAGCCGCTCGAAGGCCTGCAAGGCAATCAGCACCGCACTGCCGCCGATAAACAGCGCCTGGGCCATGCCCGCCAAGGACTCAGCCTTGCCATGCCCGTAGCGGTGATCGTCGTCGGCAGGGCGCAGCGCGTAATGCACCGCCAGCAGATTGAGCAACGAAGTGACGCCGTCCAGCGCCGAGTCGGTCAGGCCGGCGAGCATGCTCACCGAACCGCTCAACCACCAGGCCAGCGCCTTGGCGGCGACAAGGATAAGCGCCACGGCCACCGACGCCCGGGTGGCCAGGCGTAGCAGGCGAGCGTGTTCGGCACCAGTGGTCATGACGCGATCATCCTTGGGTTGCTTCAAGCAGCGGGTTTCAGACCGAGGGTGGCCAGTTGTTGAACGTTGCCCTTGTGCTGGATCAGGCGTGGATCGTCCAGCGGGAAGCTGCGGCCCAGTTCGCTTTCAAGGATGGCTTGCAGCTTGTGATTGTTGACCGTGCCGTCGGGGTTGATGGCTGGCTTGAGTTTCTCCGGGTCGATCTGGACGCTCTTGCCCGGCTCGAAATAAATCGCGCCGGTGGCGAAGTCCACGGCAAAGGCGATCAGGCCGGGGATGATGTAGAACAACAGGCCGACGGCATCGAGCGCGGCGATGGCCGGGTCGATCTTGCCTTCGATCTGGCCGCGACGGTCCGGGTAGAAGATCGAGCCACACGCGCTGATCTGGGTCAGCAGGGTGGCGACCAGGACGCCGCCGATCACGCGAAAGGGAATACGCATAGCAATCTCCTGAGCAGGTATGGGCGTTGCTGGTTGGAGTCCAGACCACGCTAAACAGTTCGCCGTTATACTCGGCCCTCTGTTTTGGAGCCAGCATGATTTCCTTGCCGATTGATGAAGTTTTACCCGCGCTGCGCCAAGCCCTGGCCAAGCGCCACGAAGCGGTGCTCGAAGCGCCCCCTGGCGCTGGTAAAACCACCCGTGTTCCCTTGGCCCTGTTGAACGAGTCCTGGCTGGCCGGGCAGACCATCCTCATGCTCGAACCCCGACGCCTGGCGGCACGGGCGGCGGCCGAGCGGCTGGCCAGCGAACTCGGGGAAAAGGTCGGTGAAACCGTCGGCTACCGGATTCGCCTCGACAGCAAGGTGGGGCCTCATACGCGCATTGAAGTGGTCACCGAAGGCATCCTCACCCGTCGCCTGCAGGACGATCCGGCATTGGAAGGCGTTGGGCTGCTGATTTTCGATGAATTTCACGAGCGCAGCCTTGACGCCGATCTGGCGCTGGCCCTGAGCCTCAATGGCCGGGAGCTGTTTCGCGAAGAGCAGCCGCTGAAGATCCTGTTGATGTCCGCGACCCTGGAAGGCGAGCGTCTGGCCGGACTGCTGGACGACGCGCCGATCCTGCGCAGCGAAGGGCGCATGTTCCCGGTGGCGGTGCGCTGGGGCCGGCCATTCCAGCCTGGGGAATTTATCGAGCCGCGACTGGTGCAGACCGTGCTCGAGGCGCTGCACGATGAAACCGGCAGCGTGCTGGTGTTCCTGCCTGGGCAAGCGGAAATCCGTCGCGTTCATCAACAATTGGCCGATGCCCTCGGCGACGGCGGCAACGTGTTGCTGTGCCCGTTGCATGGCGAACTGGACCTCGCTGCCCAGCGCGCCGCCATCGATCCGGCGCCGCCCGGCCAACGTAAAGTCGTGCTGGCCACCAACATCGCCGAGACGAGCCTGACCATCAACGGTGTGCGGGTAGTGGTGGACGCCGGGCTCGCCCGCGTACCGCGATTCGATCCGGGCAGCGGCATGACCCGTCTCGATACCCAACGCATCTCCCGGGCTAGCGCGACCCAACGGGCCGGTCGAGCCGGGCGCCTGGAACCAGGGGTGTGCTATCGGTTGTGGTCCGAAGACCAGCACGAACAGTTGGCCGCCTACGGCAGCGCCGAGATTCTTTCGGCGGACCTGGCCGGGTTGGCCCTGCAATTGGGGCGTTGGGGCGTGACGCCGCAGCAGTTGGTGTGGCTCGACGTTCCGCCGACCGCCGCGTATGCCCAGGCCCAGGATCTGTTGCAACGTCTCGGCGCACTCGATGGCGGCCAACTGACCCGCCACGGCCAGGCCATGGCCGAGCTGCCGGCTCATCCACGTATCGCACACTTGCTGTTGCGTGGCCAGGCGCTGGGGTTGGCGGACATGGCTTGCAACGTGGCGGCGCTGCTTGGCGAGCGCGACATCCTGCGCGGCGCCGGCGCAGATCTGCACAGCCGTCTGGTCTTGTTGTCCGGCGAGGAGCGAGCGGCACGCGGCGCCCAAGGTGGCGTGCAGCGGGCCCGGCAATTGGCCCGGCAATATCGCGGCTATCTACGGGGCAAGGCCGGGGAAGCCGTCGCCGATCCCGATCATCCACGCTGGCTCGGTGCATTGTTGGCGTTGGCCTATCCGGATCGTGTCGCCCAGCAACGGCGCCCCGGCGGTGCGGAGTATCGCCTGGCCAATGGTCGTGCGGCGCTGTTCGCCGAGGCGGATAGCCTGATGAAACAAGCGTGGCTGGTGATCGCCGAATTGGGCAGTCGCCAAGGCCAGCGGGAGGAGCGGATTTACCTGGCGACGGATTTCGACCCGGCGCTGTTCGATTCAGTGCTGGCCGAGCAGGTGCAGACGGTCGATCAACTGGACTGGGACGAGCGCGAAGGCGTGCTGCGGGCCGAACGCCAGCGCAAGGTCGGCGAACTGGTGCTCAGCCGCGAGCCGCTGGCCGGGCTGGATGAAGCAGCCCGCAGCCAGGCGCTGGTCAACCTGGTGCGGCGCAAGGGCCTGGAGCTGCTGCCGTGGACGCCGGAGTTGCGGCAATGGCAAGCGCGCGTGGCGCTGTTGCGCCGGCTCGACCTGGAGGCCAAGGGCGAAAGCGAATGGCCGGATGTCAGCGACACGGCATTGCTGGGCAGTCTCGAGGATTGGTTGATGCCGTATCTGGGACGCGTCTCTCGACTCAGTCATTTCGCGAACCTGGATTTGTCGAGCATCGTCCACAACCTGCTGCCCTGGCCTTTGCCGCAACGCCTGGACGAACAGGCGCCCCACCATTTGAACGTGCCTTCGGGATCGTCGATTCGCCTGGATTACAGCGAGCATCCGCCAATCCTTGCCGTGCGCTTGCAGGAGCTTTTCGGCTTGGCCGATACCCCGCGCATCGCCGCAGCGGACGGCAGGTGGTCAAGCTGCACCTGCTGTCGCCGGCGCGTCGGCCGGTGCAAGTGACCCAGGATTTGGCGAACTTCTGGCGCAGCACCTATGCCGAGGTGAAGAAGGATCTCAAGGGGCGCTATCCCAAGCATTACTGGCCGGATGATCCGTTGGTGGCGGAAGCGACGGCGCGGGTCAAGCCGCGCAAGTGAAAATCCCCGGCTTGGCCAGGGTCGCAGATGGTAAATTCACCGACGGATAAGCTGCTTTTCCACGCAGCCTCGGTTACTCAGCTCCAGATTTGGACATGTCATGGCAAAGAAACCCGCAACGCCCACCACTGAAGCATCGATGACAGCGGCCAACAAAGGGGCCAGCTTGACATTGATCGATGTGGCAAAGATTGCCGGGGTCTCGCCAATGACCGTTTCCAGGGCCTTGCATCGACCGGAGCTGGTGAGCGAGAACACGCGGGAAAAGGTCCGGGAGGCGGTGCGCCAGTCGGGTTATGTGCCAAACATGCTGGCCGGTGGCTTGGCGAGCAACAAAAGCCGCCTAGTGGCGATTTTCCTTCCCACTATCGCTAACTCCATTTTTGCAGACACCGTGCAATCGTTGATGGACCGCCTGACCCAGGCGGGCTATCAGACCCTGCTGGGCCTTACAGGCTATAGCGCAGAGCAGGAAGAAAAACTGTTGGAGGCGGTACTCGGCCGGCGTCCGGATGGCATCGTACTGACCGGTACGCTTCACACCGAATCAAGCCGCTTGCGCCTCGCTCAGGCGGGTATTCCCGTGGTTGAGGCCTGGGACTTGAGTGAGGACCCTTTGGACATGCTGGTGGGTTTTTCCCACGAAAAGGTGGGGGAGGAGACCGCGCGACACCTGGTGAAAAAGGGTTACAGGCGATTTTCCGTGGTGACCATCAGCGACCCCCGGGGTCTGCGCCGTTGCAACAGCCTTATCGCCGAGCTGAAACGCCAGGGAATCGAGCAAGTGCCCATGGAAATCCTGGCGCCACCTGCCACGCTCGAAGTCGGGCGAGAGGGGCTTCGGCGACTGCTGGACCAATCACCGCGGCCCGACATCGTGGTGTGCAGCTCGGACACCGTGGCTCAAGGCGTTTTGGCCGAAGCCGCCAGCCAAGGCTTGAATGTGCCCGGCGACCTTGCCGTCATGGGGTTCGGGGATCTGAGCAGTGCCGCGCAGGTCTACCCGGCGTTGTCGACTGTCAGCGTCGACGGCAAGCGCATCGGCTTGCAAGTGGCCGAGGCGCTGCTTGAGCGATTCGAAAACCCTTTGGCCCAGAAAACGGTGCGGATTGACACCGGTTTCACCTTGATCGACCGCGCGAGCACCTGAATTGAAAATCTGTTTATCGGTTGCCTTCGGTTGAATGATTGCGCAATCAGTGTAGTATCCATTCAAAGGTCTTCGGTTGTATCGAGCGAGGGCTTTTTTTTGATCAGTCTATGATTGCGCAATCATAGACTGGCAGGAGCTTCCACACCTGAACGCTTTTCAATGTCCAAGGAGCGCACACATGTTCGTATCAAAAGACCTTCCCAAGTCCTCCGATGACGACCGTATTGCCTGGGTTCGTGTCGCTTCGGTGATCTTGCCGCTGGCCAATCCGATCAGTGATGCCAAGGTGCTTACCGGGCGGCAGAAACCGATGACCGAGATCGCCATCCTCTTCGCTGAAATTGAAACCCTCGAGGGGCATCGTGGCCTCGGCTTCAGTTACTCGAAACGTGCCGGCGGACCGGGGCAATTCGCCCATGCCAAGGAAATCGCCCCGGTGCTGATCGGCGAAAATCCGAGTGACATTTCCAAGCTCTGGACCAAACTCTGCTGGGCTGGCGCCTCGGTGGGCCGCAGTGGCATGTCGACCCAGGCTTTGGGGGCGTTCGACGTGGCGTTGTGGGACCTGAAAGCCAAGCGCGCCAACTTGTCGCTGGCCCGTTTGCTCGGCGCCCAACGCGATTCGGTGCGTTGCTACAACACCTCGGGAGGCTTTCTCCATACCCCGCTGGATCAACTGATGAAAAATACCGACGTGTCCCGCGAAAAGGGCATCGGCGGTATCAAGTTGAAAGTCGGACAACCGGATTGTGCCCTCGACATTGAGCGGGTCAGCACGGTGCGCAAGCACCTGGGTGACAACTTCCCGCTGATGGTCGATGCCAACCAGCAATGGGATCGGCCGACGGCCCAGCGCATGTGCCGCCAGTTCGAGGCGTACAACCTGATCTGGATCGAGGAACCCCTGGACTGCTATGACGCCGAAGGCCACGCCGCGTTGGCACAACAATTCGATACGCCGATCGCCACGGGTGAAATGCTCACCAGCGTCGCCGAGCACGCCGAATTCATCAAGCTGCGCGGCGCGGACTTCTTGATGCCGGACGCGCCACGAGTGGGCGGCATCACCCCTTACTTGAAGGTCGCGTCGATGGCTGAGCAAGCGGGCCTGATGCTGGCCCCGCATTTCGCCATGGAACTGCACGTTCACCTGGCGGCAGCCTATCCGACCGAACCCTGGGTCGAGCACTTCGAATGGCTTGAGCCTTTGTTCAACGAGCGCCTGGAGACCCGTGACGGCCGGATGCTCGTCCCCACCCGTCCCGGTTTGGGGCTGACGCTCAGCGAACAAGTCAAGCCGTGGACGGTTCAGGAAACCGAGGTGGGTGCCCGTCCCTGAGGAATCTCCTCGGTTCGGCAGTGGATAGGTTTGCGAGGCTCTATCCAGAGCCTCCTTGAAAGGGGAGCTACCGTGATCGATCTCAAAATGGACGTGCTGGTATGGGGGCCCATGCACCCATCCTTGATGCAGTCGTTGGAAGAACACTACAGCGTCCACAAGCGCTGGGAGATTGCCGACTTCACCCACTGGGTCGCTTTACATGGCGATTCTATACGCGCGGTTGTAACCAGTGGTGTGTACGGGGCTGACCATCAGGTCCTGGAACAGCTGCCCCATCTCGAGGTGATTACCAGTTTCGGTGTCGGTTATGACGCTCTCGATACGGCTTACCTGGCCCGTCGTGGTATCCAGTTGAGCAATACGCCGGACGTGCTCAACAACAGCGTGGCCGAAACGGCACTGGCGTTGATGCTTTGCGTATCCCGTAGAGTCTGCGAGGCCGAGCGCTTCGTGCGGGCCGGCAAATGGCGGGAGGCAAAATTCCCCTTGGGCAATGACCTGCACGGTAAAACCTGCGGCATCGTAGGCTTGGGCAAGATCGGCAAGACGCTCGCCAGACGGGTCTCGGCCTTCGACATGAACGTCGCGTATTATCGACCCAATGGACCGTATGCCGAGGTTTCCTATACCCATTACGCCGACCTTCAAGCACTGGCCACTGCCGCGGACTACCTTGTTGTTCTCGTTCCTGGCGGCCCGCAAACCCGGCATCTGATCAATCGACAGGTCATGCGCGCGCTCGGTCCCAAATCCTTTCTGATCAATGTGGCCAGGGGCAGTGTCGTCGATGAGGCGGCATTGGTCACGGCCCTCCTTGAGTCGGAAATCGGCGGTGCCGCCTTGGACGTGTTCGAGGACGAGCCCCATGTTCCGGCCGCGTTACTGGAAATGGATAACGTCGTATTGCTTCCACATATTGGCAGCGGTACTCACGAGACCCGCCAAGCCATGGCGGACCTGGTTCTCGAAAATCTCGATACCTATTTCGAAGAGGGGAGGCTGGTTACGCCGGTGGCGCTGTAATGCGTTTTGGCGCCGGCAGGCCTGTGGGAGCGTTGATCGATCTGTGGCGTGATGCTTGAGAGCTTTTGTGGCGAGGGAGCTTGCTCCCGCTGGCGCGCGCAGCGGGCCCCAAAAGCAATGAGCGCTGCGCACTCAAGCGGGAACAAGCTCCCTCGCCACAGGGCCGTGCTGCTCTCGAAATCCTTGTGGGCCGAGCCAGCTTGCTCCCACAGGTGTTTGGCGGTGAGTCGGCTAAGGCGCTGCTTGAGCAACAAAAACCGCGCAATCACCGGCAAATGATCGGAGATGCGCAAGGTGTCGTCCTGCCGGACCTGGGCTTCGACCCGCTTGAGGCGTGGGCTGTAGAACAGGTAGTCGACGGTGCGGTCGGGGCCGTTGAGGCCCGGGTCGTTCGGGTAGTGGGTGAGCCAGTGTTCGCGGTCGATGCCGCTGGCCTCGTTGTTGGTCGGGATCATCGGGTATTTGTCCCACAACAGATGCAGCTCGCTGTCGGCGGAGTAGGGCGAGCGCTGTTCCAGCCGGCAGGCGCCGGTATTGACCCAGGGGCAACAGGTTGAAATCGCCACCGATCAGCCAGGACGTGCTGGCGGATTCGAGCTTGTCCAAAGCCTTGGACACGGCATCGATCTGTTTCTGCGCGGTGTCGTCCGGCCGTGCCGCCCGCTCCAGGTGTGTATTGAGCACCGCCACTTGGCCGCCGCCGCTCAGTGGCAGGTAACTCACCAGCAAGGCGTTTTTCGGCTGGAACTGACGACTGATGAAACTCCCATCCGCCACGGGTAATTGCACCCGCTCGGCATGGTCGATGCGGTAGCGACTCAGCGTCGCCAATTGCCGGCCAACGCTGCCAAAGATGCGCGGGCTGGGGATGAAATCGGCTTTCCAGTCGAAGGCGCTGGTGCCGCATGGGTAGAGGTCGGCCAGGCGCTCCTGCAGCAGCTTGAGTTGTTCCTGGTAATGGCTGGCCTTGGCACCGTTGTCCAGTTCCTGGAGCAACACCACGTCCGGCTGTTCATCGCGAATGACCCGCGCCACTTCGTCGAGGCTAAAGGCCATGTCTTCGAGGGTCGGGCTTTCATCGTCGCCCTGGGCCAGGTCGTGCCAGAACACGTAGCGCTTGCCGGCCAGGAACTGGACGTTCCAGGTCATCACCTTCAACGCCTGGCCGGGCATCAGCGGCGCGGCGTCCGCGGCACAACTGACGGGCAGCGCTTCCCGGGCCTGGGGACGCCAGGTCAGCCCATAGATCGAGAAGACGCCGATGCCGACGATCAACAACAGGCCCAGCACGGTGTATCGCAGCAGACGGCTCATGGCTCGGGTTTTTCGGCAATCAGCATGAACATTCGGAACAACACCACAGTGGTGAACAGTTGCAGGAAGCTGTGAATGCTATCGATCAGCAGACTGATCAAGGGGTTCTGCGGTGCAGGGTACACCGAGACGCTGGCGCCCTTGAGCAGCCACAGCGGGACCATTACGGCCAGGATGCACAGCAGGATTCGCCAGAAATGGCCTCGACTCAGGCGCGCGCTTTCCTTCATGGCGGCCAGAGGCGACATACCCCTCAACACCAACAGGTATTCACCAAAGGCCAGGACCACCATCAGCCACAACCCCGGCAGGAAATACAATGAGATGCCAATCAGGATCAGCAGCGTATTGAGGGCGGTCAGCAAGGCGAAGCGTGGCCATTGAAGCAGGGCGGCCGCGAGCAGGTCGCGCGCCCGCGGGGCTTCGCCACGGCTGCGGGCATCGAGGAACAGAATCAACGCTGCGGTATACAACGGGTACACCAATAGACCGACGATCACGCTGTAGCCGGAAAAACCGTCGGCCCCGAAGGCGTTGTCCACTCCTTGTTGCAGCACCGCTTCAATGATCACCAGCGGCAGGCACAACTGGGCGATGCGGCCCAGATGGCGTTTGAAAAAATACAAGGAGTCACGCAGTACTTCTAAGGGATTCATGGGTCGGTATCGCAGTTCAAAAAAGCGGTCCGACACTTTACCCATCAGGTGACCGCATAAACAAACGTAAACATCAGGTAAAGACCATTGAAAGGTTCCTGGCGGACCCCATTACTGACGGGCACCGGTCTTTTGTGGACCGGCTTGGTTTTTTATCCGGCAATCTGATGAGGTCGCCATGAACAGCGAAGAACAAACCCTGATCGATGGACTGTTTTCACGGCTGCAACAGGCCGAAAAGGAATCAGCCCCGCGCGACGCCCAGGCTGAGGCGCGGATCAAGGAACACTTGGCCAACCAGCCTGCGGCGGGCTATTTCATGGCCCAGGCGATTCTGGTGCAAGAGGCGGCGATCAAGCGCCTGGACGAGCAGAACAAGCAACTCGCCCAGCAGGTCGAGCAATTGCAAGCCGAGTTGCAGCAGGCTCGCAATCCGGCTTCGGCGCCCAGCGGCGGCGGTGGTTTTCTCTCGAGTATTTTTGGTGGCGGAAACCGCGATTCGCATCCTGCAAGTACACCAGCGCCCAGCGGTGGCGGCTGGCGTGAACCGGGACGGCCGTCGTTCAACGCGCCGGCCCAGCAAGGTTTTGGTGCCGCGCCCGGCAACTATGGCGCGCCGCAACAGCCGGCCCCGGCGGCCAGCAGCTTCCTCGGTGGCGCCTTGAAAACCGCGGCGGGCGTGGCCGGTGGCGTGATGCTGGCCCAGGGCATCAGCAGTCTGTTCCACAGCAATCAGCCTCAGGAAATCGTCGAGATCCTCAAGGAAGAACCGGCCCAGCCCGTCAACGATACGGCCAACAGCGGCGACAACGGCTGGGGCGATGACCAGCGCGTGGCCGACAACGGTTCCTACGACAACGACCCGGGCGGTGTCAGCGACGCGGACTACGGCGACGATTCGTCCTTCTTCGGCGACGACGACTCGTTCGTCTGACCTGCCATTCGTCCGAGGCGCCCGGGCGCCTCGGGCCGATTATTCGCGGAACATTCCTCGAGGCTGGCATACTGGGCGACTTTTCGGGCCGGCTGGCCTGCACGCGTGTGCATTCATGAGGAAACGCGGTGAAAAAAATCGCAGTGTTCGCCGATGTCCAGAACCTCTACTACACCGTGCGCCAAGCCTATGGCTGCCATTTCAACTACGCGGCGCTATGGGCTGACGTCAGCAAACAGGGCCAGATCGTCGAGGCCTATGCCTACGCGATCGATCGCGGCGACAGCAAGCAACAGCAGTTCCAGCAGATCCTGCGCAACCTCGGCTTCACCGTGAAGCTCAAGCCCTACATCCAACGCAGCGACGGTTCGGCCAAGGGCGACTGGGACGTGGGCATCACGCTCGACATCATGGACGCTGCCGACCATGTCGATGAAGTGGTGCTGGCCTCCGGCGACGGCGATTTCGACATGCTGCTCGAACGCATCATCAGCAAGCACGGCGTGCAAGCGGTGGCCTACGGTGTGCCGGGGCTGACCGCCAACTCGCTGATCCGCGCCGCCAGCCGCTACGTGCCCATCGAAGGCGCGTTGCTGCTCAAGAATTGATCTTCAAGGAGCCCCACAGGTTTGGAACGCATCGCAGTCATCGACTTTGAAACCACCGGCATCACCCCGAGCAGCAGTTGCCGGGCCACGGAAATCGCCGTGGTGATCCTTGAACAAGGCCGGATCGTCGACCGTTACCAGAGCCTGATGAACGCCGGTGTTCGCGTGCCGGCCTTCATCGAACAACTGACCGGGATCAGCAACGCCATGCTGCGCAGCGCTCCCCCTGCGGAAAAAGTGATGAACGAGGTCAACGAGTTTGTCGGCATCACGCCGCTGCTGGCGCATAACGCCGCGTTCGACCAGAAGTTCTGGGACTTCGAACTGGGGCGCATCAAGCGCACCCGCCTGCAGAACTTTGCCTGTTCGTTGTTGCTGGCCCGGCGCTTGATGCCATCGGCGCCGAACCACAAGCTTGGCACGCTCAACGCATTCGCCGGCCTGCCCCACACCGGCCAGGCTCACCGGGCCATGGCCGACGCCGAAATGGCCGCCAACCTTACCGCGCACCTCGCTGCGGAATTGCGCCAGAAGCATGGGTTGCGGGAGTTGTCCCATGACCTGCTGTGCAGTTTGCAGAAAGTGCCGACGGCGAAGATCAACGAACACCTCAAGCGCCATCGCGGGTTCTGAACGCACCGCGAAACCTTTTGTGGGAGCGAGCTTGCTCGCGATTGCGGTGTATCAGTCAATGTTATGTTGGCTGATCCAAAGCTATCGCGAGCAAGCTCGCTCCCACAGGGTTGGTCTGTGTTCAGTCGTATTGGTCGTGCCTTGAAAAGTGTATGGCTCGGATAAACAGATTTTGTAACTTAATTTCTGCCGAGCGCCTTTTTAGAATGATGGGTTTCATCGTCCTGACTTCGAGTTGAACATGCCTGGCCCACGCCGTTTTCCGTTGCCGTTGATCGCTGCCTTTTTCGCCTTGTATGTCATCTGGGGTTCGACCTACCTGGTGATTCGCATCGGCGTCGAGCATTGGCCGCCGTTGCTGCTGGCGGGGATTCGTTTTGTGATCGCCGGGTCGTTGATGTACGGCTTCTTGCGGTGGAAGGGCGCGCCGACGCCGACCTGGGCGCAATGGAAGGCCGGGGCGCTCATTGGCGTGTTGCTACTGACCTTCGGCAATGGTGCGGTGAGTATCGCCGAGCATACGGGCGTGGCTTCGGGCGTGGCGGCGCTGGCCGTGGCGACGGTGCCATTGTTTACTTTGCTCTGCGGATATTTCTGGGGCGCACGCAATACCCGTCTCGAGTGGGCGGGGATTGTGCTGGGATTGATCGGCATCGCCATGCTCAACCTGGGTTCCAACCTGCAATCGAGTCCTTTGGGGGCGGCTTTGCTGGTGTTTGCGGCGGCGTCCTGGGCCTTCGGTTCGGTGTTGAGCAAACATGTGCAACTACCCGCAGGTGCCATGGCCAGCGCGGTGGAGATGCTGGTAGCCGGCGTGGTGCTGTTGATCGGCAGCTTCGCCAGTGGCGAACGCCTGGAAAGCATGCCGCCGCTGGAAGGCTGGTTCGCGCTGGTCTACCTGATCGGTTTCGGTTCGATCATCGCCTTCAATGCCTACATGTACCTGCTCAAGCATGTGCGTCCGGCGGCGGCCACCAGCTATGCCTACGTCAACCCGGCGGTGGCGGTGTTGCTGGGCATCGTCTTCGCAGGAGAAAGCATTGGCATCGAAGAAGCCTTGGCGATGCTGGTGATCATCAGCGCCGTGGTGTTGATCGGCTTGCCGCAGTGGCGCAAGCCCAAGCCTGCACCGGCCGAATCCTGATTTAGGGTAAACTGCCGCGCATTGCACACCCTGCGCTGATTTTTCCTACGGTACCTCCATGACTTTCGCCACCCTTGGCCTGATCGAACCCCTGCTGCGCGCCCTCGAGACGCTCGGCTACCAGACTCCGACGCCGGTCCAGGCCCAAGCCATGCCGGCCGTGCTCGCCGGGCGCGACCTGATGGCCGCGGCCCAGACCGGCACCGGCAAGACCGCCGGTTTTGCCGTGCCGCTGTTGCAGTTGCTGACCACCGAAGGGCCGAAAGTCGCCGCCAACTCGGTGCGTGCGCTGATCCTGGTGCCGACCCGCGAACTGGCCGAGCAGGTCCACGAAAGCGTGCGCCAATACGCGCAGAACCTGCCCTTGAGCACCTACGCCGTGTACGGCGGCGTCAGCATCAACCCGCAGATGATGAAGTTGCGCAAAGGCGTCGACTTGCTGGTGGCGACGCCGGGCCGCTTGCTCGACCTGTTCCGCCAGAATGCGCTGAAATTCAACCAGTTGCAGACCCTGGTGCTGGACGAAGCCGATCGCATGCTCGACCTCGGTTTTTCCGAGGAACTGGCGAACATCTACAAGGCGCTGCCGAAGAAGCGCCAGACGCTGCTGTTCTCGGCGACCTTCTCCGATGCGATCCGGCTGTTGGCCGGGCAGATGCTCAACGACCCACTGAGCATCGAAGTGAGCCCGCGCAACGTGGCTGCCAACACCGTCAAGCAATGGGTGGTGACGGTGGACAAGAAGCGCAAGCCGGAGCTGTTCATTCATCTGATGCGCAAGCACAAGTGGAAACAGGTGCTGGTGTTCGCCAAGACCCGCAACGGCGTCGATGCGCTGGTGGAAAAACTCCAGGGCCTCGGTGTCAATGCCGATGGCATCCACGGTGACAAACCCCAGGCGACCCGCCAGCGCGCTCTGGATCGCTTCAAGGCCAGCGAAGTGCAGATCCTGGTGGCCACCGACGTCGCCGCCCGTGGCTTGGATATCGAGGATTTGCCATTGGTGGTGAACTTCGACCTGCCGATCGTCGCCGAGGACTACATCCACCGCATCGGCCGCACGGGCCGGGCGGGCGCCACCGGGCAGGCGATTTCCCTGGTCTGCGCCGATGAAGTGAATCTGCTATCGGCCATCGAGACCCTGACCCGTCAGACACTGCCCCGGCAGATGGAGCAGGACTTCGAGCCTGAGCACCGCGTGCCGGAGACCGATGCCAGCGGCCAAGTGATCAAGAAACCGAAGAAGCCGAAGAAACCGAAAGCCCAGGGCGGTGGCGGCAAGCGCAACTTGGGCAAGTGGGTGGACAGCGGTGATTCGGGGCCGGTGGAGCCGTCGGTCAAGCCGGTGCGAAAAGTGCCGGTGTTCAATACTGGGCCGCGTAAGCGTAAGCCTTGACGGCAGCTGCAAGTTTCAAGCTGCAAGCCGCAAGTTGTATGTCGATGGTCTTCAGCTTGCAGCTTGCAGCTTATAACTTCCCGCTGTTTCGTAGAAACTCCACCATCCCCAACCCCGCCGCCCGACCACTGGCAAAGCACGCCGTGAGCAGGTAGCCGCCGGTTGGCGCTTCCCAGTCGAGCATCTCTCCTGCGCAGAAAACGCCGGGGAGCTGCTTGAGCATCAGCCGTTCATCCAACGCTTCGAAGGCCACGCCGCCGGCACTGCTGATCGCTTCGTCCAGCGGACGGGTTTTCACCAGCGTGACCGACAAGGTCTTGATCGCTTCCGCCAGCCGCGCCATGTCGGCGAAGCAATCGACGGATGTCAGCTCGCGCAACAAGGCTGCCTTGACCCCGTCGATCCCCAACTGGCTGTGCAAGTGCTTGGCCATCGAGCGCGACCCGCGTGGCTTGTTCAGGGCCTGAAGGATTTTATCCACAGGCCGGCCCGGCAACAGGTCCAGATGAATGGTCGCGCGGCCGTGCTGGTTGATGGCCTCACGAATCGCTGCCGACAGCGCATAGATCAGGCTGCCTTCGATGCCGGTGGCGGTGATGACGCATTCGCCCAGGCGAGGCACATCGTCGTTGAGGCCGATGGCGATGTTCTTCAGCGGGGCGCCGGCGAATTTGCTGATCATCAGGTCGCTCCAGGCCGTCACGTCGAATCCGCAGTTACTCGGCTGCAGCGGCGCAAGGGCCACGCCGCGCTGTTCCAGCGGCAGCATCCAGGCACCATCGGAGCCCAGGCGCGACCAACTGCCGCCGCCCAATGCCAATAATGTCGCGTCGGGCGCAAGACTCTTTTCTCCTCCGGGCTGGCGATGCGCAGGCTGCCGTCGGGGTTCCAGCCGAGCCAGCGGTGGCGGGTGTGGATCACCACCCCGGCCTCACGTAAACGCTTGAGCCAGGCGCGCAGCAGCGGGGCGGCTTTCATGTCGGTTGGAAATACCCGTCCCGAGCTGCCGACGAAGGTGTCGATGCCCAGGCCGTGAATCCATTGGCATAACTCATCCGCGCCGAATGCTCGCAGCAGCGGGGCGATATTCGACGCGCGTTCGCCGTAGCGGGACAGGAAGGCCGGGAAGGCTTCGGAGTGGGTGATGTTCATGCCGCCGACGCCGGCCAGGAGAAATTTCCTGCCCACCGAGGGCATGCCGTCGTACAGATCGACCCGGACACCGGCCTGGCTCAACACCTCGGCCGCCATCAGGCCAGCAGGGCCGCCGCCGATGATGGCGATGTTTGGGAAGGGAGGCTGGGTGGTCGAGGTCATGGTGTGAACTGCGGAAGCTAGGAATAGCGCGGCATTCTATCAGCACAAATTCCTGTGGGAGCGGGCTTGCTCGCGAAAGCGGTGTGTCAGTGAGGCAAATATCGACTGACACACCGCGTTCGCGAGCAAGCCCGCTCCCACAAGGTAGGTGGCGTTCTTAAATTAAGGTGATCAAAAAACAACCAAGCCCCTGCGAGCCATAGGCAACACAGGCTGCGAGCCGTTTCGCTCAGGTTATCCACAGGCCGCTCCACAGGCATTGTGGGTAACGCGCCCAGCGTTCAATGACAGCCTGATGACATCCAGACCTTTTGTGCGCTGTGGTGCAGGATCCCGTGGCGTCGGGCCAGGGCCTTGCGGTCCTTGCTGTAGCCACCACCGATCACGCCGACGACGGGGATGTCCCGCCCGAGGCAATGACGCATCACGCTCTCGTCCCGGGCGGCGAGGCCTTCGTCGGTCAGTTTCAGGTAACCGAGGGCGTCGTCCTTGTGCACGTCGACGCCGGCGTCATACAGCACCAGGTCCGGCTGGTAGAGCGGCAGCAGGTAATTGAGCGCATCGTCCACGACTTTAAGGTAAGCGGCATCGTCCATGCCCATCGGCAGCGCAATGTCCCAATCGCTTTGCGCCTTGCGTGCCGGGAAATTCTTTTCGCAGTGCAGGGAAACTGTCACGGCGTCCGGGGTGTCATGGAGTATTCGAGCAGTACCGTCGCCCTGGTGCACGTCGCAGTCGAAAATCAACACCCGCGAGACGCGACCGCTGGCCAGGAAGTAGCGGCTGATCACCGCCAGGTCATTGAAAATGCAAAAGCCGGCCGGGTGATCGTAGTGGGCGTGATGGGTGCCGCCGGCCAGATGACAGGCCAACCCGTGTTCGAGGGCCTTTTCGGCGGCCAGGAGCGAGCCACCCACCGCGCGTACCGTTCGCCGGGCCAGGGCTTCGCTCCAGGGCAGGCCAAGTCGCCGTTGGTCTTCGCGGGACAACTCACCGCCCATGTAGCGTTCGATATAAGCGCGGTCATGGGCCAGGGCGAGGATTTCTGGCGGGCACAGGGCGGGGCGCAACAGGTCCGCATCTGTCGTCAGGCCACTTTCTACCAGGTGGTCGCGCAGCAGGCGGAACTTGTCCATGGGGAAGCGGTGATCCGCTGGGAACTCGGGGCTGTAGTCTTCGTGATAGATAAGCGGCAGGGGCATGGTGTTTTCAGCGGTGAATGAGTGACGGATCCTACCAGCGATGTAGACTCTGGGGCATGGAAAGGGAGTGAAGATGGAGCCGATACTGGAACTGGAAAGCGCACGGCTGATATTGCGGCAATGGCGCGACGATGATTTGCCGGCGTTTGCGGCCATGTCCGCCGATCCGCAAGTGATGCGTTATTTTCCGGCACCCTTGAGTCGCCTGGAAAGCGCTGCGTTGATCGGCCGCGTGCGCGGGCATTTTGCCGAGCATGGTTTTGGTTTGTGGGCACTGGAGCGCAAGGACACCGGCGCTTTCATTGGCTTCACCGGGCTGGGCGTGGTCGGGTTCGACGCGCATTTCACCCCGGCGGTGGAAATCGGTTGGCGCCTGGCCCGCGAACACTGGGGGCTTGGTTATGCCAGCGAAGCGGCGTGGACAGCGCTGCGCTGTGCCTTCGACCGCCTGGGGCTGGACGAAGTGGTGGCGTTTACTGCTGTGGATAACCTGCCGTCGCAGAAGGTCATGCAGGCCATCGGCATGCAGCATGATCCGGCGGATGACTTCGAGCACCCCAAGCTCGCGGTTGATCATCCATTGCGTCACCATGTGCTCTATCGCATCGATCGCGAGCAGTGGTTGCAGACGCTGCACGGTTAGCCGACACGGACGTTACAATGCCCGCCAAAATGGCCCGGGCCAATTATCGATCCGCCGCAGCACAGACTGCGCGGTTTTTGCGCTGTGTGAGGAAAGTCTGAATGAGCCACGTGTTGGAAGATCTGGTCGACCTGCTGACCCTGGAACCGATCGAAGAGAACCTGTTTCGCGGTCGTAGCCAGGACCTCGGGTTTCGGCAGCTGTTCGGCGGCCAGGTACTGGGCCAGTCATTGTCGGCGGCCAGCCAGACCGTGGAAGAGGCGCGCCACGTGCACTCGATGCATGGCTATTTCCTGCGTCCGGGGGATGCGGCGTTGCCGGTGGTCTACCAGGTCGATCGCGTTCGCGATGGCGGCAGCTTCAGCACCCGGCGGGTCACGGCGATCCAGAAGGGCAACCCGATCTTCACCTGCAGCGCCTCTTTCCAGTATGACGAGCAGGGTTTTGAGCACCAGAGCACCATGCCGCAGGTCGTCGGGCCGGAAAACCTGCCTTCCGAGCTGGAGCTGACCCAGCAGCGCGCCCATCTGCTGCCGGAGCACATGCGCGAAAAACTGCTGTGCCCCAAGCCGATCGAGGTGCGCCCGGTCACCGAAAAAGATCCTTACAACCCGCAACCGGCCGATCCGGTCAAATACGTGTGGTTCCGTGCCGATGGCGCCTTGGCGGACATTCCGGCCCTGCACAAATACCTGTTGGCCTACGCGTCGGACTTCGGCCTGTTGACCACCTCGTTGCTGCCCCACGGCAAATCGGTGTGGCACAAGGATATGCAGGTCGCGAGCCTTGACCACGCGTTGTGGTTCCACGCGGACCTGCGCGCCGACGACTGGTTGCTCTACGCCATGGACAGTCCGTGGGCTGGCAATTCCCGTGGTTTTTCCCGGGGCAGCGTGTACAACCGCGCCGGACAACTGGTCGCGTCGGTGACCCAGGAAGGCTTGATCCGCCATCGCAAGGACTGGGCATGAGCCTGGCCGATGTGCGGCATTGGGTGTTCGACATGGACGGCACGCTGACCATCGCCGTGCATGATTTCGCCGCGATCCGCGTAGCCCTGGCGATTCCGGCCGAAGACGACATTCTCACCCATCTGGCGGCCCTGCCCGCTGCAGAAGCCGCCGCCAAGCACGCCTGGCTGCTGGAACACGAACGGGACCTGGCGCTGGGCTCCAAGCCCGCGCCGGGCGCGGTTGAGCTGGTGCGAGAGTTGGCGGGACGCGGCTATCGCCTGGGCATCCTGACCCGCAATGCTCGCGAGCTGGCCCACATCACCCTCGAAGCCATTGGCCTGGCGGACTGTTTTGCGGTGGAGGACGTGCTGGGCCGCGACGAAGCACCGCCCAAGCCGCATCCCGGTGGCCTGTTGAAACTGGCCGAGGCATGGGACGTGGCCCCGGGCTCGATGGTCATGGTGGGTGACTACCGTTTCGACCTGGACTGCGGTCGCGCGGCAGGGGCGCGGACGGTGTTGGTGAACCTGCCGGATAATCCCTGGCCGGAGCTGACGGATTGGCATGCGCGGGATTGCTTTGAGTTGCGGCGGATGTTGTCGGCTTGAGAGGTCGGTTGGCTGATTGACCGTCATCGCGAGCAAGCTCGCTCCCACAAGGGGATTTTTGTCGAGCGCAAGATTTGTGTCTGCACCAGGCCCACTGTGGGAGCGAGCTTGCTCGCGATGAGGTCCGATAAGCCGCCACAAGACTTACTGCCCAAACAACACCCTCAACCCCTCCGGCGAATTGAACATCCCATCCCCATCATGCCCAACCCCGGGCACTTCGATCAGTCGCTGATTCAGCCCCTGCGGATGGCGTCGCGTCAGGTAGTCGAAAAAGAAATGCCCGCGCAGCAGTCGGTACGCCCCTTGGGTCTGCGCCTCGCAGCCTTTGTCCAGGGCCGGATGCTCCGGATCAATGTCCTGTTGTCCCAGCAAATAGGTGATGTCGCGCTTGATGTAGTTATCTTCGAGTTGCGCCGGCGTTTGCCCGGCGGCGTAGGCGGGCAGGTGCTCCAGGCCGTATTTCCAACGGTTGAAGGACGGGCAACTGGCGAGGGCGAACGCCATGGGCCGCTGCGCGTCGAGGTAGGCATATGAGGATGGATTGGCAATGACGAACCGTGGCGCGATGCGGTAGGTGCCGTGGGCGAGCAGGGCATAGCGCTGCACCACTTGTGCGCCGCCGGAGTGGCCGGCGATGACGATCTCCTTCACCTCAGGGAACTGCTGTCGATCGCTGACCCGCGCAATGATGTCATCCAGCACTTGGAAGGAACTGACTGGATTCGGCCCTATGGACAGCCCTCCCGCCATCCAGTCGTTGCCTTGCCAACGCAGGAGGTCGGCGGGCAGTTGATGGCGCGCCACGTCCTGTTCGTTGAGGAATTGCGGGGCGATGATCAGCGTGGTTGCCGTTTGACCGGCCTGCGCGGCGGCCTTTTCGCCACTGCGAAGATAAGTGTCGGCATTGCGCAGCCGACCGTGGACGATGATCAGCACCCGCTGGATCGACGCCGGCGGCGGGCTCACGGCAACGGCCATGACCCCGTCCTTGAGCAACAGGCGACCTTGGGCGACTGCCTTGACGGCGTGTTCCTCGGCCTGGGCAACTGCGCAAACGAGCACCAGCCAGATCAACGTCGCCCACTTCATCTACAGGTTTTTCGCCGCGAAGGTGTCGCACTGGCTGACCTGGCCCTGGGCGAAACCGGTCTTGAACCAGCGCACCCGTTGCGCCGAGGTGCCATGGGTAAACGAGTCCGGCACCACGCGGCCCTGGCCTTGCTGCTGCAGGCGATCGTCACCAATGGCATTGGCGGCGTTCAAGGCTTCTTCGATGTCCCCCGGCTCAAGCCAGTTCAGGCGTTTTTGCGCGTGGTTGGCCCAGACGCCGCGCGAGGCAATCGGCCTGCAATTCCTGGCGCACCAGCAAGCCGCCGTCACCTTCCATTTGCCGGCCTTGCTGGCGCGCCTCCTGGACTTTCGCCGAGACGCCGAGCAGCGTTTGCACGTGGTGGCCGATTTCGTGGGCAATGACGTAGGCCTGGGCGAAGTCCCCGGCGGCCGAAAAACGCTGGGACATTTCCTGGAAGAAACTCATGTCCAGGTAGACCTGCCGGTCCGCCGGGCAATAGAACGGGCCGGTCGCCGAGGAGGCCAGGCCGCAGGCCGAGTTGACCCGACCGCTGAACAGCACCAGCTTCGGTTGCTGGTATTGGCGACCGGCCTGTTGGAAGACCTGGCCCCAGGTGTCTTCGGTATCGCCGAGGATGGCGCGCACGAATTCGGCCTGTTCATCATTGGCCGGCGGCGCCTGGCGGGTTTGAGAAGAGGTGGGCGCGGCCCCTTGGTCCATCTGCCCGGCCAATTGCCCAAGGATCTGCATGGGGTCCTGGCCGGTGATCCAGCCGATGCCGACGATCAGGATGATCGCCGTCAGGCTCAACCCCTTGCCGCCGCCGAAACGCATTCCACCGCCGCCCCCACCGTCATCACGGGCATCCACCACGTTGTCACTGCGGCGACCTTTTTTCCATAACATGTGGGAAGTCCTCTGAATGGCCCTGCGAAGAAATGACTGCTGTGGCGGTGAGTCTAGCTTCCGGGCGCCCAAGGCGCGCGGCGTGCTTGAGCAGTGAGGCAACGGACGAGGATTTTGGTTCATCGGCGAGCCAATCCTGTCCGGCCGCCGAATTTTCATTACACTTGGGATCCAGAACTATCGGAACCCTCGCTGGCCCAATAACTGCACTGTGCATCACGGCCTCAATATCAAGCAACGCAGGTTTCCTTCATGACCATCAGCACTCCGCTCTCCGGCGTCAATCAGGCTTTCAAGGGCATCGTGCTTATCCTGGTCGCAACGTTCCTGTTCTCCAGTCACGACGCGCTGTCCAAATACCTCTCGGGTTTCTATCCGATCATCATGGTGGTCTGGGCCCGTTACGTGGTGCACACCTTGTTGATGGCGGGTATTTTCCTGCCGCGCTCGGGGCTGCGCGTGCTGCGCACCAAGCGCCCGTTGTGGCAGGTTGCGCGGGCGTTGTGCCTGTTGGGCACCAGTCTGTTTTTCACCACGTCGCTGATGTTCATCCCATTGGCAGAGGCGACGGCGGTCAACTTCCTCGCCCCCGTGCTGGTCACGGCATTGTCGGTACCGCTGCTGGGCGAGCACGTGACGCGCGGTCAGTGGATTGCGGTGATCTTCGGGTTCATCGGGGTGTTGATCATTGTTCATCCCGGTGGCGATCTGTTCACGCTCGGCGGTGCTGTTGCCGTTCTGCTCGGCGCTGTTTTTCTGCTTCTACCAGCTGCTCACGCGCAAACTCGCCGAGATCGACAGCCCCACGACCAGCAATTTTTTCGCCGGGTTGTGCAACACGTTGGTGATGAGCGCCTTGGTGCCGTTCTTCTGGCAGGTGCCCAGCGTGTCCCACGGCTTGATGATGCTAGCGCTGGGGGCCTGCGGGATGACCGCGCACTTGATGCTGACCCAGGCCTTCCGTTTTGCCGCCCCGGCGCTGCTCGCGCCGTTCGGGTATTGCCAGATCATCTTTGCCGGGTTGCTGGGCTGGTTGTTTTTCAGCCATACGCCGACGCTGACCACGGTGGTGGGGATTACCTTGATCTGCTTGAGTGGGTTGGCGGCGGCGTGGCAACAGCGGCGTAAGTAAGAGGCTATGCAGACTCCTGTGGCGAGGGGATAAATCCCCTCGCCACAAATGTGCTCGGCTTGATTACCCGGAGATGCCTCCAGTTTCAGTTTTCCAGCGTAGGCACCTTGCGCGGTGCCATGAAGTACATCCAGGTCAGCGCGATGAAGTACATCGCCGGGATCAGGGTGAACAGCACGGTGTAGTTGTTGTTCGTGATCGTGAGGATGTGCCCCACCAGCTGCGTCATGAACATCCCGCCGATGGCCGCGCACATGCCGCCGAAGCCGAACACCGTGCTCATCATGTGCTTGGGCGTGTAGTCCATCACCAGGCTCCAGATGTTGGCGGTCCAGGCCTGGTGTGCACCGATGGCCAGGGAAATCGCAAACACCGCGACCCAGAGGCTGCTGGAACCGGCCGCCATGATCACCCCGACGATGCAGCAGGCGAACAGCAACATGGACATCAGTCGCGCCTTGATCGGATTGACCCCGCGGCCAATCAGGAATGAAGACAGGATCCCGCCGCCGACGCTGCCGAAATCGGCGGTCAGGTAGATGATGATCAGCGGGATGCCCATCTGGGTCACGTTGATGCCCAGGTTGTATTGCTGGTTCAGGAACGGCGGCAGCCAGTAGAGGTAGAACCAGAACACCGGCGCAGTGATCGAGTAGGCCAGGGCGAACGCCCAGGTGCCGCGCATGCGCAGGATACGAGAGAAGGGCACGCGGGCCTGGTCCGGTTCGTCCTGGGCCTGGATGTAGTCCAGTTCCGACTGTTTCACGCTCGGGTGGTCTTCGGGGTTGAAGTATTTCAGGCCCCAGAACAGCAACCAGATCCCGCCCAGCGTCGCCATGCACAGGAACGCCGCCTGCCAGCCCCAGACGTGCAGGATCAGTGGCAGCAGCATCGGGGTGAACATCGCGCCGACGTTGGTCCCGGCGTTGAAGATACCGGTGGCCACGGCCCGTTCGCCGGCCGGGAACCACAGCCGCGTGGTTTTCACACAGGCCGGGTAGTTGGCGGCTTCGGTGAGACCGAGGATGAAGCGGCACACCATGAAGCCCACTGCCGAGGTGGCCAGGCCGTGGGCGCCGGTCGCCAGGCTCCAGAGCAGCACGGCGCAGAAGAACACGCGCTTGACGCCGATCCGGTCGATCAATCGGCCCTGCAGCACGAAGCCGACCGCATAACCGACCTGGAACCAGAAGTTGATATTGGCGTAGTCCATCGCCGTCCAGCTCATTTCCTTGGCCAGGATCGGCTGCATCACCCCGAGGGCCGCGCGGTCGATGTAGTTCAGCGTGGTGGCGAAGAACACCAGGGCGAGCATGCCCCAACGGGTCTTGCCCACGGCCATCGCGCCACGGATCTTGTCGCCGATGCCACCGCTGGTGGCAATCGGGCCGGGGGCCAGGCGGGAACTTTGGGAAGGAATCATAAGGTGCACCCGTTCTTGAAATTCTTATGGTGTGGTCTGGGTCTGCATTGAACCCGAAGTCGGGCGTCAACGTGGGGCCGATGGTGGGCAGTGGACAAAAAATCGTCAATTCGCTGATCGGGCATTGTGTTCGATAATCGCCCCAAAAACTAACCAGACGGTACATATTAAATTGCCCAAAAAAACCGTCAGCTCAATAATCCCCTGACTCTTTTAAAAGCGGCGCATCTTTTGTAGCCGACGCCTGTCCCGGGAGCCGAAGTCATGCAGCGTTCCATTGCCACCGTTTCGTTGAGCGGTACCCTGCCGGAAAAACTCGAAGCCATTGCCGCCGCCGGTTTCGACGGGGTGGAGATCTTCGAAAACGATCTTCTCTACTACGATGGCAGTCCTCGGGAAATCCGGCAGATGTGCGCCGACCTGGGCGTCGCTATCACGTTGTTCCAACCCTTTCGTGATTTCGAAGGCTGCCGCCGCGATCGCCTGGCGCGCAACCTGGAACGGGCCGAGCGCAAATTCGATTTGATGCAGGAGTTGGGCACCGACCTGGTGCTGGTGTGCAGCAATGCCTCGGCTGACAGCGTTGGCGATGAGCAGATCCTCATCGACGACCTGCGCCTGCTGGCCGAGCGGGCCGGCGCGCGGGGCCTGCGCATCGGTTATGAAGCGTTGGCCTGGGGCCGGCACGTCAATACGTATCAACAGGTCTGGAACATCGTGCGCCAGGCTGATCATCCGAGCCTCGGCGTGCTGCTCGACAGCTTCCACACCTTGTCCCTCAAGGGCGACCCGAGCGCGATCGCCGAGATTCCCGGCGACAAGATCTTCTTTGTGCAAATGGCCGATGCGCCGATCCTGGCGATGGATGTCCTGGAGTGGAGCCGGCACTTCCGCTGTTTCCCGGGCCAGGGCGAATTCGACTTGCCAGGTTTCCTCGCGCCGATCATCCAGAGTGGCTACACCGGGCCGCTGTCGCTGGAAATCTTCAACGACGGTTTTCGCGCCGCGCCGCCACGGGCCAACGCTGCCGACGGCTTGCGTTCGTTGCTGTACCTGGAAGAAAAGACCCGTCAGCGCCTGGCCGAACAAGCGCCTGCGCAGAAGCCTGACATTCTTTTTGAAACAGCGCCGGCCAGCGAATACGACGGCATCGAGTTCCTGGAGTTCGCTGTCAACGATAACCTGGGGGCCAAGCTCGCCCATTGGTTGGAGCGCCTGGGTTTCGTCAAGGCTGGCCAGCATCGCTCCAAGAACGTCAGCCTGTTGCGCCAGGGCGATATCAACCTGATCCTCAACTGCGAGCCGTATTCCTTCGCCCACAGCTTTTTCGAAGCCCATGGCCCGTCGCTGTGCGCCATGGCGGTTCGGGTCAAGGACAGCGCCAGCGCCCTGAAACGGGCCGTGGCCTTTAAAGGCCAGCCTTATCGCGGCCTGGTCGGGCCCAACGAACTGGAACTGGCGGCGGTGCGCGCGCCGGACAGCAGCCTGATCTACCTGGTGGATCGGGACGCCGATGTCTATGGCACCGATTTCCACCTGCAACCGGCTGCCGCCGTCGGCGCCGGGCTCAAGCGCATCGACCACATGGCGATGGCGTTGCCGGCCGACAGCCTCGACAGTTGGGTGCTGTTCTACAAGAGCCTGCTGGATTTCGAGGCTGACGACGAAGTGGTGCTGCCTGATCCATATGGCCTGGTGAAAAGCCGTGCCCTGCGCAGTCGTTGCAGTTCGATTCGCTTGCCGTTGAACATTTCCGAGAACCGCAACACCGCTATTTCACACGCGCTGTCGAGTTATCGCGGTTCCGGCGTGCATCACATTGCCTTCGATTGCGATGACATCTTCGCCCAGGTCAGTCGAGCCAAGGAGGCCGGGGTGCCGTTGCTCGACATTCCGCTCAACTATTACGACGACCTGGCGGCGCGTTTCGATTTCGACGACGAGTTTCTCAGCGAACTGGCCTATTTCAACGTGCTGTATGACCGTGATGCCCAGGGTGGTGAGCTGTTCCACGTCTACACCGAGCCGTTCGAAGGGCGGTTCTTCTTCGAGATCATCCAGCGCAAGAACGGTTACGCTGGTTACGGCGCGGCCAACGTCGCGGTGCGCCTGGCGGCCATGGCCAAGTCCCGCAGCGGCGGCGTGCGACACGCCAAGTTGTAGGGAAATCGTAACCGTGGCGGTAAAGGGCAGTGCCTTGGCTTCCTTCACTGCCCGGTGCAGCCCATAATCGCCCACCTGTGCAGTGACGGCCTGAGCCCGCAATGACTATGAATCCAGAGCTTCCCGCAGCCCTCGACGAGCCTGTCGCCGCGCCGCGCAAGAGTCGCAAGAACAACCCGGAGAAAACCCGGGAAAATATTCTCCAGGAAGCCATCGTCGAGTTCGTCCAGCAAGGCCTGGCCGGCGCCCGGGTCGACGCCATCGCCGAGCGCATCCACACCTCCAAGCGCATGATCTATTACTACTTCGGCAGCAAGGAGCAGTTGTACGTCGAGGTGCTGGAGAAACTCTACGGTGATATCCGCACCACAGAAAGCCGCCTGCACCTGGCGGAACTGGCGCCGGTCGAGGCGATCCGGCGCCTGGTGGAATTCACCTTCGATCACCATGATCGCAACGTGGATTTCGTGCGCATCGTCTGCATCGAAAACATCCACAACGCCGAATACGTGAAACAGTCCGGTGCGATCAAGGCGATGACCAACACCATCCTCGATTCCCTGGGCGTGATCCTCCGTCGTGGCGCCGAAGAAGGCATATTCCGTGCCGGCCTCGAACCGCTGGACGTACATTTGTTGATCAGCTCGTTCTGCTTCTATCGGGTATCCAACCGCCAGACATTCGGTGAAATCTTCCAGATCGACCTGTCGGACGAAGCGGTCAAGCAGCGGCATCGGCAGATGGTGTGTGAGTCGGTGTTGCGTTACTTGCGGGCCTGACACCGAACCTGACGTGCAAGCAATCCTATGTGGGAGCGAGCTTGCTCGCGATAGCGGTGGATCAGCCAACCTCGATGGTGACTGGTGTACCGCAATCGCGAGCAAGCTCGCTCCCACAGTTCATTCCTCGCAGGGATTTTCACTCGGCTTTAGTGATTCATGCTCTGGAAATGCGCCAGCATCCGCTGCGCATCCGGCGCCACGCCGCTGAACAGTTCGAACGCCTTGACCGCCTGGAACACCGCCATGGTGCCGCCGTCCAGCGTGCGGCAGCCGAGGGCGCGGGCGTTGCGCAGGAGTTCGGTTTCCAACGGGAAATAAACGATCTCCGCCACCCACAGGTCGCCCCGCAACAACTCGACCGGCACCGGCATGCCCGGCAGTTTCGCCATGCCCATGGGTGTGGTGTTCACCAAGCCGTCGGCCTCGGCCATGGCAATTGCAAGGTCATGCCCGGCACGAGCGCGGCCGGCGCCGAAGTGTTGATTCAAGTTGTTCGCCAATGCCTCGGCACGGCTGACCTCGACATCAAAAATGCTCAGCGTCTCCACGCCTTCCACCAGCAACGCATGGGCCACCGCCGCGCCGGCGCCTCCTGCGCCCATCTGGACCACGCGCTTGCGCGCGACATCACCCAAGCCACGACGAAAACCTTCGGCGAACCCCAGGCAGTCGGTGTTATGGCCGATGCGCTTGCCGTCCTTGAGCACCACGGTATTCACCGCACCGATCCCGCTGGCCTCGGGCGACAACTCGTCCAATAACGGAATGATCGCCTGCTTGCAGGGAAAGGTGATGTTCAGGCCAGTGAAGTCCATGCGTTCGGCGGCCATCAGCAAATCGGGCAGGGCGCTGCTGTCGAGCTTCAGCGCATCGAGATCGATCAGTCGATAGAGGTAGCGCATGCCCTGGGCATCGCCTTCGCGCTCATGCAGCGCCGGTGTGCGCGACGCCTGGATGCCCGCGCCGATGAGCCCGGCCAGCACAGTGATATTCGACATGCGTATCAACCTTTCAACCGCTGACTGAAATGTTCCAGGGCCAGGCGATAACCATGGCTGCCGAACCCGCACATCACGCCGATGGCCACCGATGAAACAAAGGAGTGGTGACGGAACGTCTCGCGGGCGTGGACGTTGGAAAGATGGACTTCGATGACTGGCACTTCGCTCGCCACCAGGGCGTCGCGGATCGCCACGGAGGTGTGGGTCCAGGCCGCGGGGTTGATGATGATGCCGGCGCATCGGCCACGGGCGCCGTGAATCCAGTCCAGCAATTCACCTTCCTGGTTGGTCTGGCGAAACTCCACGGCAAGGCCCAGCTCCTCGGCGGTGCGGGCACATAACGCAGAAATATCAGCCAGGGTTTCGTGGCCATAGGTTGCCGGCTCGCGGGTGCCGAGCAGGTTCAGGTTCGGGCCGTTGAGCACCAGAACGATCGGAGGCATCGCACATTTCTCCACATTTTTTATTGTTGGTGTCGGCGGGGATCCAGCCGGTGGAGATAAATTGTACTAGATGGTTAATTTGGTCAAATAAAGCAGCGGTCGACGGGCAATAAGTGTTCGATGATCGAACATTGCATCAGCCGAGAGATTGGGGAAGGCAATTGTGGCGAGGGGATTTATCCCCGCTCGAGCGCGCAGCGCTCGCAAACTGTTGGCACAGACAGGCATGGGGCTGCTCCGCAGCCCAGCGGGGATAAATCCCCTCGCCACAAGGTAATCCTTTACCCCAAAAGGCGGGTTCAGCGTCGCGTCAACAACACCCCGGATTCCATGTGATGGGTCCAGGGAAATTGATCGAACAACGCGCAGCGCGTGATGCGGTGGGTGTCGTTCAGTTGCGCGATGTTGGCGGCGAGGGTGTCAGGGTTGCAGGAGATGTAGAGGATGTTGTCGAAGCGCCGGGTCAGCTCGCAGGTGTCCGGGTCCATGCCGGCGCGAGGCGGATCGACGAAGACGCTGCCGAACTCGTAGCTTTTCAGGTCGATGCCATGCAGACGACGGAACGGCCGGACTTCGTTCAGGGCTTCGGTCAATTCTTCGGCGGACAGGCGCACCAGCGTGACGTTATCCACCGCGTTTTCGCTGAGGTTGCTCAGCGCGGCGTTCACCGAGGTCTTGCTGATTTCGGTGGCCAGCACTTTGCGCACGCGGGTGGCCAGGGGCAGGGTGAAGTTGCCGTTGCCGCAGTACAACTCCAGCAGATCGTCGCTGCGCTCGCCCAGCGCTTCATAAGCCCAGTTGAGCATCTTCTGGTTCACCGTGCCGTTGGGCTGGGTGAAGGCGCCCTCGGGCTGGCGATAGCTGAAGGTGCGGCCGCCCACGTCGAGTTTCTCCACCACGTAATCGTGGCCGATCACTTCGCGCTTGCCCTTGGAGCGACCAATGATGCTGACGCCCAGGTCGGCCGCCAGTTTCGAGGCCGCAGCGTGCCAGTGCTCGTCCAGCGGGCGGTGATAACACAGGGTGATCATCGCATCACCGGCCAGGGTGGTCAGGAACTCCACCTGGAACAGCTTATGGCTCAGGGGGGCGCTGGCTTGCCAGGCGGCCTTGAGTTGCGGCATCAACTGGTTGATGCGCAGGCTGGCGATGGGAAATTCCTCGATGAGGATCGGTGTGCGCTTGTCGTCCTGGGAGAACATTGCGTAGTGCCGTTCGCCGGCCTCGCGCCATAGACGGAATTCGGCGCGCAGGCGGAAGTGCTTCAGGGGCGAATCGAACACCGCAGGTTCTGGTGCATCGAACGGCGCCAACAGGTCACGCAAGCGGGTGACCTTGTCCTGCAACTGAGCAGCGTAGGCTTGGAAATCAAAAGTCATGCGTTGAACCAACCCAACTTGATCACGAACAGGATCGACAGAATGACCAGCGCCGGGTTCAGCTCACGGCCACGACCGGAGACCAGCTTGATGGCGGTCCAGGCGATGAAGCCGAAGGCAATGCCGTTGGCGATGGAGTAGGTGAAAGGCATCGCCAGGGCAGTGATCACGACCGGGGCGGCGACGGTGATGTCGTCCCAGTCGATTTCCGCCAGGCCCGAAGTCATCAACACCGCCACGAACAGCAGCGCCGGCGCGGTGGCGAAGGCCGGGACGCTGGCGGCCAGCGGCGAGAAGAACAGCGCCAGCAGGAACAGGATCGCCACCACGATGGCCGTCAGGCCAGTGCGGCCGCCGGCACTGACGCCCGCCGCCGATTCGATGTAGCTGGTGGTCGTCGAAGTGCCCAGCAGCGAACCGGCCATGGCGGCGGTGCTGTCGGCGATCAGTGCGCGGCCCATCTTTGGCATGTGCCCGTCCTTGCCCATCAACCCGGCGCGCTTGGCGACGCCGATCAGGGTGCCGGAGTTGTCGAACAGATCGACGAACAGGAAGGCGAAGATCACGTTCACGAGACCGATGTCCAAGGCGCCCATGATGTCCAGTTGCAGGAAGGTCGGGGCCAAGGATGGCGGTGCGGAAATGACGCCGTTGAACGGGGTGAAGCCCATCAGGATCGCGACGATGGTGACCGCCAGGATGCCGATCAGCACTGCGCCGCGTACTTTCAAGGCCTCGAGGGCGACGATGAGGACAAAGCCCAGGGTCGCGAGGATCGGCGCCGGTTGTTTCAGGTCGCCGAGGCCGACCATGGTCGCCGGGTTTTTCACCACGATGCCGGCATTGCTCAGGGCGATCAGTGCCAGGAACAGGCCGATACCGGCGGCAATGGCCGAGCGCAGCGGCAGCGGGATGCTGTTGATGATCCATTCGCGGATGCGGAAGATCGATAGCAGGAAGAACAGCACGGCGGAGACGAACACCGCCCCCAGCGCCACTTGCCACGTGTGGCCCATGTGCAGGACCACGGTGTAGGTAAAGAAGGCATTCAGGCCCATGCCCGGCGCGAGGGCGATCGGGTAGTTGGCAATCAGCCCCATCACGGTCGAGCCGATGGCCGCCGCCAGGCAAGTGGCGACGAATACCGCGCCCTTGTCCATGCCGGTTTCACCGAGAATGCTCGGGTTCACGAACAGAATGTAGGCCATGGCCAGGAAGGTCGTGACGCCCGCCAGAATCTCGGTCCGCACGTTGGTGTTGTGTGCCTTGAGTTGAAACAGCCTTTCCAGCATGTCTGCTCCCCGTGGCGCGCCCGGCGCCGTGAATGTATCGACCTCAACAGCAAAGCACAGCACACCCATGGCGGCCGGAATTTTCTGTGGGTCGGAAAAAGCCGCGCATCATAACAGCGCGGCGATGTGGCTGCGATCCTCTGTCTTGAGTCGCAAAGGTGTTCAGTCGCGAAGTGTGCAGTTGCAAAAGTGTGCAGTCGCAAAAGTTGGGCCATACTGCGCGCGGTTCCGGGAGGTCGGTATGTATTGCATGAAAAAATTTGCCTCGGTCTGCGCATTGAGCCTCTGGCTGTCCGTGTCGGCTGCCCATGCCGCATCGGCGCCGCCGCTGAGCGAGGTCAAGGTGCTCAAGGTCGAATCGCCGGCCTGTGGTTTCGAGGACATCGCCCCAGGTCAGGCGCAGACCCGTTGCGACCACGGCGGCCCGAACATCAAGGTCTACGTGCTGGAGGTCGGTTACGGCCACCAGCCGAACGTCACGCTGGACGGCTTCGAAGTCGACGGCACCCGCTCGCCCGTGTGTGCGTACAGCAATGGCAACCTCAATGATTGCTCGAAGACAACCAGGACGGTTGGCTACGTGTACATCTTCGATCTGAAGGGCAAGCAAGAGGGGACCTTCAGTTTCAGCAACGTCTCGATCAACGCGCCGGGCAACCGGATGACCACGCAGCTGTACATCAAATAGCCGATGCCCCTGCGGGCGCGGCGTAGGAGCTGCCGAGCGCAGCGAGGCTGCGATCTTTACCCTGACTTGAATCTCAAGCGCCTATCAAAAGATCGCAGCCTTCGACAACTCCTACACTACAAGCATCACCCAGTGGAGAGCGCCCATGATTCCTGGAACCAAGATCCCCCGAGCCCTGATCGCCGTGGCCGAAGGCGTCGATGACTTGCAGGCGGTGACGCTGATCGACGTGTTGCGTCGCGCGCAGCTTGAAGTGGTGGTGGCGAGTATCGAAGGTCGTCGCATGCTGACTTGCGCACGCGGCACGCGCCTGACCGCCGACGGCATGCTGGTGGACGTGCTGGTGCAGGATTTCGACCTGATCGTCCTGCCCGGCGGCATCATCGGCGCGCAGCACCTGGCCGCCCATCAGCCCTTGCAGCAGTTGGTCAAGGACCAGGCCGCGGCCGGGCGCTTGTTTGCCGCCATCGCCGAAGCCCCGGCGTTGGTGCTCCAGGCATTCGGCGTCCTGCGCCAGCGTCGCATGACCTGCCTGCCTGCGGTCAGTCAGCAACTGTCCGGGTGCAGCTTCGTCGATCAACCGGTGGTGGTGGACGGCAATTGCATCACCGCCCAGGGTTCCGCCGCCGCCCTGGTGTTTGCCCTTGCGCTGGTGGAAGCACTTGCCGGTAAAGGGGTGAGGAGCGTGGTAGCGGCTGAACTGTTGGCCTGACACTTCAAAAACCTGCGCAGTCTCGTGGCGAGGGAGCTTGCTCCCGCCCGGCTGCGCAGCAGACGGCAGTGTTTCGTCATTCAATCGCCTTGAACGCTCACCACACCCCGAAGTCGTACCCCTTATGACGGTGGTTTCCCAAAACGCCGCGTGTACGACTAACCGTGAGGTGTTCCATGAGCGCGACTTTGTCCGAAGCGACGCCGGCGTCCTTCGTCCCTCATCCCATACGTCTGACCCTCAATGGCGCGGTGCGCGAGTTGCAAGTGTTGCCCTGGACCACGCTGCTGGACCTGCTGCGCGAGCAGTTGGACCTGGTAGGCAGCAAGAAGGGCTGTGACCACGGCCAGTGCGGTGCCTGCACGGTGCTGCGCGACGGCAAGCGGATCAACGCCTGCCTGACCCTGGCGATAATGTGCGATGGCGCCGAGCTGACCACTGTCGAGGGCTTGGCGGATGGCGATGAATTGCATCCCATGCAACGTGCATTCATCAAGCATGACGCCTTCCAGTGTGGTTACTGCACGCCAGGGCAGATCTGTTCGGCGGTGGGCTTGGCCAACGAGGGCAGGGCGCAGGGCTCGGCTGAAATCAGCGAGCTGATGAGCGGCAATCTCTGCCGGTGCGGTGCCTATAACAACATCCGCGATGCCATTGAAGAAGCCCTGCCGCTCTGCCAGCAGACGGGAGGTGAGTCGTGAATCCCTTTCGCTACAGCAAGCCCGATACGCTGCGGGCGGCCGTGGAACTGTCGAGTGCCCATTCGCGCTTCATCGCTGGCGGCACCAATCTGCTGGATCTGATGAAGGAAAACCTCACCCGCCCCGAGCATCTGATCGATATCACCGGCCTGCCCTTGGCCGACCTCAGCGAAACGCCCTCGGGCGGGGTGATGATCGGCGCGCTGGTGAGCAATGCCGACCTGGCCTGGCATCCTTGGATCGAGCGCCGTTATCCGTTGCTTTCCCAGGCCATCCTCGCCGGTGCTTCGCCGCAGTTGCGCAACATGGCCAGCACGGGTGGCAATCTGTTGCAGCGCACCCGTTGTTACTATTTTTATGACGCCAGCGTGCCCTGCAACAAACGCAGGCCCGGCAGTGGATGCCCGGCCCGAAGCGGCTTGAATCGGATACACGCAATCCTGGGAGCCAGTGAGCAGTGCGTCGCGACGCATCCCTCAGACATGTGCGTGGCCCTGGCGGCCCTTGATGCGGTGGTCCATGTGCTGGGGCGCGGTGGTCCACGGACCATCGAGTTCGCCGATTTCCATCGTCTGCCCGGCGACGCTCCGGACCGGGACAATCAACTGGCCGATGACGAGCTGATCACCTACATCGAGCTGCCGCCCGCCGGTTTCGCCGAACACAGCCATTACCTGAAAATCCGCGACCGGGCGTCCTATGCTTTCGCGCTGGTGTCGGTGGCGGCGGCGCTGGAGCTGGACGGACCGGTGATCCGACAGGCGCGCCTGGCCCTCGGCGGCGTGGCACACAAGCCTTGGCGCGACCGGGCGGTGGAGAGCTGGCTGGCAGGCCAGGTCGTCAGCCGTGAAACCTTCACGGCCGCCGCCGATGCGCTGCTGCAGGACGCTGAACCGCTGGCGCACAACGGCTTCAAGGTCAAACTGGCGCGACGGGCGATCGTCCGCGCCTTGAGCGAAGCGGCACTGGTGGGAGGAACCGCCCGATGAACGCACAGAGCAAAACCATAGGGCAACCGCTGGACCGCGTCGATGGCCTGCTCAAGGTGACCGGTCGCGCCCGTTATGCCGGTGAATACCCCGAACTTGGCTTGTTGCACGGCAGCGTGGTGTCCAGCGCGATTGCCCGCGGTCGCGTCGTGCGCATCGATGCGTCGCGGGCGTTGGCGCTGCCGGGCGTCGTCGCGGTGATCGACCACACCAATCGCCCGAGAATCGCCAGTTACGACGAGCCCTACCAGGATGCCGATGCGGCGGAGGGCTCACCGTTCCGGCCGCTGTTCAACGAGCGGATTCTCTACAGCGGCCAGCCGCTGGCCCTGGTGGTGGCCGAGAACCTGGAACTGGCCCGTTATGCCGGCTCGCTCGTGGACATCGAGTACGAAGCCGAGGCGCATCAGACCGACCTGACCATCCAGCAAAACGAAGCCCATCCGGCGCCAGCCGAATTGCCCAAGCCCCGTGGGAATTTTCAGGGCGAGTACGCCAGTTCGGCGTTGAGCGTGGATGTGTCCTACAGCACCCCGGTTGAGCATCACAACCCGATGGAGCCTCACGCCTCCACCGTGCTGTATCAACCCGACGGCAGCCTGAATATCCACGACAAGACCCAAGGCGCGCAGAACTGCCAGCAGTATGTGCAAAAAGTGTTCGGCCTGGAGAAGGAACACGTGCGGGTGTTTGCCGCGTTCGTAGGCGGCGCCTTCGGTTCCGGACTGCGGCCGCAATACCAATTGCCGCTGGCGGTGATGGCCGCGCTGGCGCTGAAACGCTCGGTACGCGTGAGCCTGACGCGCCAGCAGATGTTTACCTTTGGCTATCGGCCACGAACCTTCCAGCGCCTCCAACTGGGCGCCGCCGCCAACGGCAGGTTGCTCGCCGTGGCGCACTCCGCCATCGGCCAGACCTCGCGTTTCGAAGACTTCACCGAACACGTCGTGGAGTGGAGCGGCATGCTCTATCACTGCGACAACGTGACGTTGACCTACAAGCTGGCGCCGCTGGACGTCTACACGCCGCTGGACATGCGCGCGCCGGGCGCGGCCCTTGGGTTGATCGGCCTGGAATGCGCCATGGACGAGTTGGCCTGTGCCTTGGCAATCGACCCGGTGCAGTTGCGCCTGATCAACTACGCCGAGCGCAACGAAAACGAGGGCAAGCCGTATTCCAGCAAGGAACTGCGGGCCTGTTACGCCGAAGGTGCCAAGCGTTTCGGCTGGGACAAGCGCAACCCGGAACCGCGCAGCATGCGCAAGGACCGGCAACTGGTGGGCTGGGGCATGGCCGGCGGCGTGTGGGAAGCCATGCAGCAGAAGGCCAGCGCCCGGGCATCGCTGGACGCCGATGGCAAGTTGACCGTCAGCAGCGCGACCACCGATATCGGCACCGGTACCTACACGGTCATGACTCAGATTGCCGCCGAGGCGTCAGGCGTTTCCCTTGAGAACGTCACCTTTGTTCTGGGTGACTCGTCGCTTCCGACGGCTCCGCTGCAGGGCGGTTCGTTTACCGTCTCGTCCGTGGGGACGGCGGTGCAGCAGGCCTGTGAAGCGGTCAGGGAAAAACTGCTCGCTGTGGCCCGGCAGTCCTGCCCTGAGTTCAGCGCCGCGACCCTTGAACAGGTCACGTTTGCCGACGGTGAGCTGCGCATGGGCGCGGCCCGTGTCGCGCTGTCGGAGCTGGCGCGCAAAAGCGGTGAAATGCCGTTGCAGGCCGAGGTCTCCGCCGGGCCGGACGAGAAACGCCAGGCCTACGCCACCGCGACGCACTCGGCCGTATTCGCTGAAGTGCTGGTGGACGAAGACCTCGGCACGGTGAAGGTCAATCGGGTCGTCAGCGCGATTGCCGCCGGACGGGTAATCAATCCGAAAACCGCCCGCAGCCAGATCCTCGGTGGCGTGGTCTGGGGCGTCGGCATGGCGCTGCATGAAGAAACCCTGACGGACCACGCCCTGGGCCGACACATGAACCACAACCTGGCCGAATACCACGTGCCGGTCAACGCCGATATCGGCGACATAGACGTGATTTTTGTCGAGGAACATGACGAGATCGTCAACGCCCTCGGTTCCAAGGGCGTCGGTGAGATCGGCATTGTCGGCGTGGCTGCCGCAGTGGCGAATGCGATTTACCACGCCACGGGCAAACGGGTGAGGGACTTCCCGATCACCCTGGACAAGTTGCTCTAGGCTCTGTACGAAATGTGTTCGCGCGAAGGCCAGACAAGGCGAAACGGGGCGAGGAAGCGCAGTGTACTGGAGTACATGAGCATTCCGAGCCCCGTTTCAACGCAGTATGGGCGAGTGCGGATACATTTCGTACCGAGCCTAGGCTTTTGCGTCGTCCACCGGTTCGTGCATCCGGTCGCGGTGGGCCAGGGTCGGGAACAGTTTGATCCAGACCCCGGTCACCAACAGGGTGCCGACGCCGCCCATGACCACTGCCGGCACGGTGCCGAACCAATGGGCGGTGAGGCCGGATTCGAATTCGCCCAACTGGTTCGACGCGCCGATGAACAAGCCATTCACTGCGCTGACCCGTCCGCGCATCTCGTCCGGCGTTTCCAGCTGTACGAAGGAGGCGCGGATCACCATGCTGATCATGTCGGCCGCGCCCAGCACCACCAGCACCGCGAGGGAAAACCAGAATGACGTGGAGAGGCCGAACGCGATGGTGGCGACACCGAACACCCCCACGGCGGTGAACATCACCCGGCCGACCTTGCGCTCTACGGCGAAGCGCGCCAGCCACAGCGACATCAGCAGGGCACCGACCGCTGGCGCCGAACGCAACAGGCCCAGGCCCCAGGGCCCGGTGAGCAGGATGTCCTTGGCGAATACCGGTAGCAACGCGGTTGCGCCCCCCAGCAGCACCGCGAACAGGTCCAGGGAGATCGCCCCGAGGATGTCCGGGCGGCTGCGAATGAAGCGAATACCGGCCAACAGCGAGTCGAGGGTCGCCTTGCCTTTGTTCAGCGGCGTCTGCCTGGCAGGCAGGTTGAGCATCAGGCAACAGGCAATGATGTAGAGCAGCACGGTCGGCCCATAGACCCAGACACTGCCGAAGGCATACAGCAGACCGCCAAGGGCCGGGGCGACGATGGTCGCCGATTGCTGGGCCGATTGCGCGGCGGCCACGGCCCGGGGAAACAGCGCAGCCGGGACGATGCTCGGCAGCAAGGCCTGGGTGGTCGGCATTTCGAAGGACCGGGCCGCGCCGAGCAGGAAGGCGAGGATGAAGATCATCTCCCGCGTGATGTGGTCGGTGGCGCTGCCAATCGCCAGGGCCAGGGCGATCATCGCCTGCAATGATTGGCAGATCGCGGCGACTTTGCGTCGATCGTATCGATCCGCCACATGCCCGGTGTGAAGCATGAACAGTACGCGCGGGGCGAATTCCACAAGGCCGACCAGCCCGAGGTCGAGGACGTTGCCGGTCAGTTGATAAAGGTTCCAGCCGATGGCCACGGTGAGCATCTGGAAACCGCTGGCGGTGAATATCCGGGCCAGCCAGAAGGCGATGAAGGGACGATGGTGACGGAGCAGCAACGGTGCTTGGCTGGGCATCTGCGACGGGGTCCGGTGATGAAGGCCACGAGATTATCACCGAGCTGTAACTGGAAGTTGCGGTGGTTGGAAAAATAGTTAGCCAAACATCGATATTGGCTTGAGGGAACATTTGTGGCGAGGTCCCTGCAGGTTCGGGAAATCTGGATTTGGGGCTGGGTTTTGGCACTGAGACAACCTGTCACGCGACAAAAGACCACGCCGTCCATCGGTCGATATGCGACTACTCTTTGAGCATTGCTTGACCCAGGTCAATTCCCTTTCGGGGCGTTGTGCTGGCGGCCATCCGGCCAGAGTCCTGCGTTGTGACGGTTTAAAAAAGAACGATTTTAAAAGCATCGCACTCCATATCCCTGGGGGCTGTGGTGCAAGCCCCGCCCGCAGCCGGTTTTACCTGACAGAGGAAGACTTATGTTCGGTTTGGAGGCGCTCGATCTCGCCCGAATCCAGTTTGCGTTCACGATCTCGTTCCACATCCTGTTCCCGGCCATCACCATCGGCCTGGCGAGTTACCTGGCGGTACTCGAAGGCCTGTGGCTCAAGACGCGGGACGATACCTACCGCGACCTGTACCACTTCTGGTCGAAAATCTTTGCCGTCAACTTCGGCATGGGCGTGGTGTCCGGGCTGGTCATGGCGTATCAGTTCGGCACCAACTGGAGCCGTTTCTCGGACTTCGCCGGTGCTGTAACCGGGCCGCTGCTGACCTATGAAGTGCTCACGGCGTTCTTCCTCGAAGCGGGTTTCCTCGGTGTGATGCTGTTCGGCTGGAATCGCGTCGGCCGCGGCCTGCACTTCTTTTCCACCGTCATGGTGGCGATCGGCACGCTGATCTCGACGTTCTGGATCCTGTCCTCCAATAGCTGGATGCAAACCCCGCAGGGCTACGAAATCGTTGATGGGCGGGTCATTCCGGTGGACTGGCTGGCGGTGGTGTTCAACCCTTCGTTCCCGTTCCGGCTGATGCACATGTCGGTCGCGGCCTTTGTGGCCACGGCGTTTTTCGTCGGCTCATCGGCGGCCTGGCACTTGCTGCGCGGCCGCGACAATCCGGCCGTGCGCCGCATGTTGTCGATGGCCATGTGGATGGCCTTGCTGGTGGCGCCGGTACAAGCGGTCATCGGCGACTTCCATGGCCTCAATACCCTCAAGCATCAACCGGCGAAAATTGCCGCGATCGAAGGCCACTGGGAGAATGTCGGCGACGAGCCCACGCCGCTGATCCTGTTCGGCTGGCCCGACATGAAGGCAGAAAAAACCAAATACGCCGTGGAGATCCCGTACCTGGGCAGCTTGATCCTGACGCACTCCTTGACCGATCAAGTGCCGGCCCTCAAGGAGTTCCCGCCTGAGGACCGGCCGAATTCGACCATTGTGTTCTGGTCGTTCCGGGTCATGGTGGGCCTGGGTTTCCTGATGATCTTCACCGGCCTGTGCAGCCTCTGGTTGCGTCGCGGTCACCGGCTCTATCAGTCCAGACCCTTCCTGCATTTGGTGCTGTGGATGGGGCCGTCCGGACTTATTGCGATTCTGGCGGGCTGGTTCACTACGGAGATCGGGCGTCAGCCGTGGGTGGTCTACGGCTTGATGCGCACCGCCGATGCTTCGTCCGGCCATAGCTTTGCGCAAATGAGTTTCACCCTGGTCATGTTCGTGGTGGTGTATTTCGCCCTGTTTGGCGCGGGCCTGAGCTACATGATGCGCCTGGTGCGCAAGGGCCCGGTGGCCCACGAAGCCGAGCCGACCGATGGTGGCCCTGGCCAGAAACGCACCCCGGCCCGTCCATTGTCGGCGGCCAACGAAGGCGACGACGAAGTGGACCACAACGACAGCTCGCACAAGGGGAATTGAGTCATGGGTATTGATCTTCCGCTGATCTGGGCCGTGGTCATCATCTTCGGCATCATGATGTACGTAATCATGGACGGCTTCGACCTGGGCATCGGCATTCTCTTCCCCTTCGTCAAGGGCGAGCGCGACCGCGACGTGATGATGAACACCGTCGCGCCGGTCTGGGACGGTAACGAAACCTGGCTGGTGCTGGGCGGCGCCGGGCTGTTCGGGGCGTTCCCGCTGGCCTATTCGGTGGTGCTCTCGGCGTTGTACCTGCCGCTGATCCTGATGCTCATCGGCCTGATCTTCCGGGGCGTGGCGTTCGAGTTTCGCTTCAAGGCCAGGGCCGAGAAGCGGCACTTGTGGGACAAGGCGTTCATCGGTGGTTCGCTGACGGCGACGTTCTTCCAGGGCGTTGCGCTGGGGGCGTTCATCGACGGCTTCGAGGTGGTCAATCGCCAATACGCTGGCGGCTCCCTGGACTGGTTCACGCCATTCACGATGTTCTGTGGCCTGGCGCTGATTGCCGCCTACGCCTTGCTCGGCTGTACCTGGCTGATCATGAAGACCGAAGGCAAATTGCAGGAACAGATGCACGATCTGGCGAGGCCGCTGGCCTTCGTGGTACTGGCGGTGATCGGCATCGTCAGTATCTGGACGCCGCTGGCCCACGCCGATATCGCGGCCCGCTGGTTTACCCTGCCGAACCTGTTCTGGTTCCTGCCGGTACCGATCCTGGTGCTCGTGACCATGTACGGGTTGTTCCGCGCCGTGGCCCGCAATGCCAACTACACGCCATTCATCCTGACGCTGGTACTGATTTTCCTCGGCTACAGCGGCCTGGGCATCAGCCTGTGGCCGAACATCGTGCCGCCGTCCATTTCGATCTGGGACGCCGCGTCACCGCCACAGAGCCAGGGCTTCATGCTGGTCGGCACGTTGTTCATCATTCCGTTGATCCTGGTGTACACCTTCTGGAGCTACTACGTGTTCCGCGGCAAGGTGACCCATGACGACGGCTACCATTGATCGACCTGCGAGGTGCCGAGCATGGCCAAGCCTGACTTGAAGGACATCGAGGCCGCTGAGAAAAAACCGTTATGGCAGCGGCTCGGTTGGCTGGCGGTGATTTGGGCTGGCAGTGTGCTGGCGCTGTTTGTGGTCGCCAGCCTGATGCGGATGTTCATGAACGCAGCGGGGCTGACGACTCACTGATCCAGCCTATTTGCGAGCCTTGAGAATCACGAACTTCGGCGTGGCGGCCACTTGCTCGACGCCCCGAAACAGGCGCGCCAGCTTGCTGTGGTAGCCCAGGTGCCGGTTGCCGACGATGTACAGGGCGCCGCCGACCACCAGCGCTTCGCGGGCTTGCTGGAACATGCGCCAGGCGAGGAAGTCGCCCACCACTTGCTGCTGGTGGAAGGGCGGGTTGCACAGCACCACATCCAGGGACTGCGCTTCTTGCCCGGCCAAGCCGTCTCCCGCCCTCACGACAACTTCGCGCTCACCCAGGGCGGCCCGCCAGTTTTCGGCGGCCGATTGCACGGCCATGTATGACTCGTCCACCAGGGTGTAGCGAGCGTCCGGGTTTGCCAGGGCGCTGGCGATGGCCAGCACGCCGTTGCCGCAACCCAGGTCCGCGACCCGCGCCGAGCCCAGGTTTTTTGGCAGGTGCGGCAGGAAGGCACGGGTGCCGATGTCCAGCCCTTCGCGACAGAACACGTTGGCGTGGTTGAGCAGCTCGATTTTCGGCTCGTCCAAGCCATAACGCGTGGGATAAGGGGAGGTGGCCGGTGGCTTGGCTTGTGGCGTGGCAATCAACAGGCGAGCCTTCTTGACCGCCAGCGAGGCCTGGACGGGGCCGATGTAACGTTCCAGCAACTCACCGGCGGCCCGGGGCAGATGCTTGACCATCGCCGCGGCAATGACTTGCGAACCTGGCGCCAGTTGGCCTTGCAGCCGGATCAGTTGTTCCTCCAGCAGGGCCAGGGTCTTGGGGACTTTCACCAGCACTCGGTCGAAGGGGCCGGCCACCGGTTCACTGGCGGGCACGGTCGGCACCGCATCGAAGGGCAGGCCGTTGCGTACCAGGTTTTTCTCCAATGCCTGGAAGGCCAGGAACGAGTCCCCGCTGCTGGTGACCTGCACTTTGCCGGTAAGGCTGGCAGCCAGGGCGCCGAAGCTGTCATTGAGTACCAACACGTGGGTACCGGCGCACGGTTGTTGCTCGGCCAGGTACGCAAGCAGGTATTCGTCGGCCGCGTCGAAAGCCTGCAGCGGTTCGTTCTGCTGTTCGGGCTGGCGGATCAGGTCGAGTTTGGCGAAGGGACTGTCAAGCAAAGGCATGGCTGGGACTCTGGCAAATCAACGAATGTCCCGCTGCCTGGTGGCAGGTGTGTCAGCGGGGCCGCCTGAATGAACTGCGTCGCGTGGTAGGCGCGTCATCATTCAAGTGGAGCCGCGAATGTTACGTTTTTTCGCAAGGCATTACTCGCGGGTTTTCAGGTTCGCAACCTGACCCGCTGTTCAAATCACGTGAGTATGGGCCGCCTTGGCCACCGCCGAGATTTTATTGGTCACGTTCAATTTGCGCATGCAGCTACACACATGGAAGTTCACGGTGCGTTCGGAAAGGCAAAGGATCCTGCCGACTTCCGAGGCGGTCTTGCCTTCGGCGGACCATCTCAATACTTCAATTTCGCGAGGCGAGAGAGGACATGTCTTTGGCGAAGGCAGCCTGGCCAATTTTTTGCTCGCCAGCGTATGCAGCTTCTGGCTGGCAAAAATGGCGTAGCCGAGGTTCCCATAATGCTCTTCTGCGTCAATACGGCAATGAGTCCTGGCGAGGCTGAACAAGCTGTAGCAAGAACTCTTTTCATCATGGACAGCTTGGGTCCAGCCATACCTGAGGCCCTGTCGAACTAAGTCCTCCCGCAACTTGGGGGCTTCGGAAAAAACATGTTCGTCCCATAGAATAGGCAGAGCGGATTGATTGCAGTGCGCCACTAGTGGATCGTTAGCAGCGTAACCATTTTGTTCATAGAGCCTGTCCCATCCATAAGGATAATTATTGAGGTTTATCTTGCTGGCACATCGACCTGGCAGTCCTGAATAAGCTGTAAAGGCACAGTATTCAAAGCCCTGATTATTAAAGAAATTCATGACCAGGCGATAGGCTTTTTGCAAGTCCTGTTCACACGATAGTTTTCTTAGTTGCAAATCTTTCCATTCGTCCATCGCATTCTCCTGGGGTGACATACCGCGAAGCGGATCCAATCGGTGATGCGAGAAAGAGTGTAGGACTTATCCTACGCTCTAGTTAGAATTTTTTCTTTTCACTTGTACTTGTTGCTACTAAATAACTCACGGCTATTTCGTTTTTTCGATACATGATTTTAGTTCTGTATAACTCTGCTAGAAGATTTTTCCCGGCAGGACCTGAGTTGATAGCTTAATGCTATCCTTCTTCTCGGTGGTTAACGTGGCGACTTTGCGGGACACTAGAGTCTTGTCCCATTGGAGTCGCCCATGACTGACAGCGCAGAAAAGTTTACCCGCCAGACGCTGATCGACGTGCAACCCCTGACGCCTCATCTGTTTACATTGCGTACCACCCGAGATCGCGGCTTTCGCTTTCGGGCAGGCCAGTTCGCCCGGCTTGGGGTCGTCAAGGCGGACGGTACGACCGTGTGGCGCGCCTATTCCATGGTGTCGTCACCCTTTGACGAATTCCTCGAGTTTTTTTCCATCGTCGTCCCGGACGGAGAGTTCACCAGCGAGCTCAGCCGCCTCAAGCCCGGTGATTGTCTATTGGTCGAACGCCAGGCCTTTGGTTACCTGACCCTGGACCGTTTCGTGGATGGACGGGACTTGTGGCTTTTGTCCACGGGCACCGGCGTTGCGCCGTTTCTCTCAATCCTCCAGGACTTCGAGGTCTGGGAAAAATTCGAGCGAATCATCCTGGTCTATAGCGTTCGCGAAGGACGGGAGCTGGCCTATCAGGCGTTGATCGAAGGGTTGACCCAGCGTGATTATCTTGCCGAATACGCCCATAAGTTTCGGTTCATTCCAACGGTCACCCGCGACCAGCATCCGGCCGCGTTGAATGGGCGAATCACCACGCTGATTGAAAATGGCGAATTGGAGCGAGCCGCCAATGTCACGCTGACGCCGGAGCACTCGCGCGTCATGCTGTGCGGCAATCCGCAAATGATCGACGACACACGCAAGCTGCTCAAGGCCAAGGGCCTGCAACTGAGCCTCACTCGCCGGCCTGGGCAGGTGGCGGTGGAAAACTACTGGTAAGGAAAATGGCGTCCAGTGGACGCCATTTTTTATTTGCGTGAATGCTCAGGGCCGTTCGTTTTGGGCCTTGAGCAGGTCGCGAATTTCGCTCAGCAATTGTTCTTCCTTGGTGGGGACGGGGGGCGCGCTCGGGGCAACGGCCTCTTCGCGCTTGAGGCGGTTGATGGCCTTGACGCCCATGAAAATGGCGAACGCGACGATGATGAAGTCCACCATGCTCTGGATGAACTTGCCGTAGGCCAGCACGACGGCCGGCGTATCGCCTTGGGCGGCCTTGAGTGTGATGGCCAGGTCGCTGAAGTCCACCCCGCCGATCAAAAGGCCGATCGGAGGCATGACCACGTCACCCACGAATGACGAAACAATCTTGCCAAAAGCGGCACCGATGATAATCCCGACGGCCATGTCGACGACATTGCCTTTGACCGCGAAGGCCTTGAACTCGCTTAGCACGCCCATGAGTTATTCCTTGTGACAGATAAGTAGGTACCCGCAGTGTAAGCCAGCCAAACGTGGATCGCTCGACATGCCTGCTTACATTTGCTGGCCTGTTTATCGACTCGGCAGCCTGTGAAAAGTTTACAAAGTGCCACCAATCGCGCGTGATACGCGGTTTCAGCCCGATTCCCTACACCGTTTTTTCTATCAATGCGGTATGGCATTTCTATTTAGGTTTTGGATTTTCGGGCACTAGCCTCTGAAAGGCGCACATGGATGCGCTCTATAAAATCAGAGGAAACGCCAATGAACATTTCCCCAGGCCTCGGCGCCATGTCCGGTCGTCGCTCACTTGTTGTGCTCACCGCCAGCCTGTTTTCCCTGTCCGTCAATGCCGCCACCTTGACCCGCGACAATGGCGCGGCGGTAGGCGACAACCAGAACTCGCAAACCGCAGGCCCCAATGGCCCGACCTTGCTGCAGGATGTGCAACTTATCCAGAAGCTCCAGCGTTTTGACCGTGAGCGCATCCCCGAGCGTGTCGTGCATGCCCGTGGTACCGGGGCCCATGGCGAATTTACTGTCTCCAATGACCTGAGCGACTTGACCAAGGCGAAGGTCTTCGCCGCTGGGCAAGTCACGCCGGTGTTCGTGCGCTTTTCCGCCGTGGTGCACGGCAATCATTCGCCGGAGACGTTGCGCGACCCTCGTGGCTTTGCCACCAAGTTCTATACCGCCGATGGCAACTGGGATCTGGTGGGTAATAACTTCCCGACATTCTTCATTCGCGACGCCATCAAGTTTCCCGACATGGTGCACGCGTTCAAACCTGACCCGCGAACTAACCTGGACGATGACTCCCGTCGTTTCGATTTCTTTTCCCATGTCCCGGAAGCGACTCGCACGCTGACAGAGCTGTATTCCAACTCCGGCACGCCAGCCAGTTATCGTGAAATGGACGGTAACGGCGTGCATGCTTACAAACTGATCAATGCCAAGGGCGAGATCAGTTATGTGAAGTTTCATTGGAAAAGTTTGCAGGGGCTGAAGAATCTCGACCCGAAAGAAGTCGTGAAAGTACAGGGGCAGGATTACAGCCACATGACCAATGACTTGGTCAGTCATATCAACAAGGGCAACTTTCCCAAGTGGGACTTGTACGTCCAGGTACTCAAGCCGCAGGACTTGTCCACGTTCGACTTCGACCCACTGGACGCCACCAAGATCTGGCCGGATGTGCCTGAGCGAAAAGTTGGACAAATGGTCTTGAATCGCAACCCGGCAAATGTATTCCAGGAAACCGAACAAGTGGCGATGGCGCCCGCCAACCTGGTGCCGGGCATTGAACCTTCGGAAGATCGCCTGTTGCAGGGCCGGGTGTTTTCTTATGCCGATACGCAAATGTACCGGGTCGGGCCGAACGCGTTGCAATTGCCCATCAACGCCCCCAAGGTCGCCGTCAATAACGGTAACCAGGACGGCGCGATGAATGCTGGCAGCAGCAGTACCGGCGTGAATTATCAGCCGAGCCGGCTGCTGCCACGTGAAGAGCAGTCCGCTGCGCGCTATAGCCAGACCGAGCTGACCGGCAGTACCCAGCAGGCGAAAATCCAGCGTGAGCAGAATTTCAAGCAGGCCGGTGATCTGTACCGTTCGTTCGGCAAGAAAGAGCGTGATGACCTGATCGAAAGTTTCGGCGGGTCATTGGCGACCACCGACGATGAGAGCAAGCACATCATCCTGTCGTTCCTCTACAAGGCTGACCCTGAATACGGCACCGGCGTGGCCCGTGTCGCCAAGGGCGATCTGGCGCGGGTCAAGGCGTTGGCCGAGAAGCTGAACGACTGATCCACCGGGGGGAGACGAGCTGGTCGGCTCCCCCTGTCTGGAATCGTATGGAGAGGCCACGATGCGTAAATTCCTTTTACTGATATTCGCCACTGGGTCATGGGCTGTGCTGGCTGATCAGGTTCCGCCCGCCGACACGGCCGGGGTGCGGGAACAGTTGCAAGACTATTATTTCGACGCCGCCCGCCGGGGCGATGTGCCGATGCTCAATACGTTCATAGAGGCCGGCTACTCGCTCGATACTCGCGACGAAAAGGGCTACACCGCGCTGATCCTGGCGGCTTATCACGGCCACGGGCCGGCGGTGGAACGGCTGCTGGCTGCCGGGGCGGATGCCTGCGCCCAGGACAAACGTGGCAACACGGCGCTGATGGGCGCCATTTTCAAGGGCGAAGTGCAGATCGCGCGGCGTTTATTGTCGACCGACTGCAGCCCCGACCAACGCAACGGTGCCGGACAGACTGCGGCGATGTATGCCGGCCTGTTCAAGCGCGATGAGTTGCTCGACGCCCTGAAGGCCAAGGGCGCCGACCTGGATGCCAGGGATCCGCTGGGCAATACCGCGGCTGGCCTGGCAAAGGGTGAAATCAGAATGCCGGCCCCGCAGTAAAGCCCGGCTGTTATCATCGCGGTTTTTACCCGGAGTTCAGATGGCCAAGGCAAAGCGCATGTACGGCTGCACCGAGTGCGGCTCGACCTTTCCCAAATGGGCTGGCCAATGCAGCGAATGTGGGGCCTGGAACACCCTGACCGAAACCATGGTGGAGAGCGGCGGGGCGGCGGCGCCTACCGGCCGCACCGGGTGGGCCGGCCAACAAGCGCAGATCAAGACCCTGGCCGAAGTCAGCGTCGAGGAAATCCCGCGCTTCTCTACCGCGTCCGGCGAGCTGGACCGTGTGCTGGGCGGCGGCCTGGTGGACGGTTCGGTGGTGTTGATTGGCGGCGACCCTGGCATAGGCAAATCCACCATCCTGCTGCAAACCCTGTGCAACCTCGCCACGCGCATGCCCGCCCTTTACGTGACCGGCGAAGAATCCCAGCAACAAGTCGCCATGCGCGCCCGGCGTTTGGGCTTGCCCCAGGATCAACTGCGGGTGATGACCGAGACTTGTATCGAAACGATCATCGCCACGGCGCGCCTGGAAAAACCCAAGGTCATGGTGATCGACTCGATCCAGACCATTTTCACCGAACAACTGCAATCGGCTCCGGGCGGCGTGTCTCAGGTACGCGAGAGCGCGGCGTTGCTGGTGCGCTACGCCAAGCAGAGCGGCACGGCGATCTTCCTGGTAGGCCACGTCACCAAGGAAGGCGCGCTGGCGGGGCCGCGCGTGCTGGAGCACATGGTGGACACGGTGTTGTATTTCGAAGGCGAATCCGATGGGCGCCTGCGTTTGCTGAGGGCGGTGAAGAACCGTTTTGGCGCCGTCAACGAGTTGGGCGTTTTCGGCATGACTGACCGGGGCCTGAAGGAAGTATCCAACCCTTCGGCGATTTTTCTGACGCGAGCCCAGGAGGAAGTGCCAGGCAGCGTGGTCATGGCCACCTGGGAAGGCACCCGCCCGATGCTGGTGGAAGTGCAGGCGTTGGTGGATGACAGCCACCTGGCGAACCCGCGCCGGGTCACCTTGGGGCTGGATCAGAACCGGCTGGCCATGCTGTTGGCTGTCCTGCACCGGCACGGCGGGATTCCTACGCATGACCAGGACGTATTCCTCAACGTGGTGGGCGGGGTCAAGGTGCTGGAGACCGCGTCCGACCTGGCATTGATGGCGGCCGTCATGTCCAGCCTGCGCAATCGACCGCTGCCCCATGATCTGTTGGTGTTTGGCGAAGTGGGGCTTTCGGGCGAAGTGCGGCCGGTGCCCAGTGGGCAGGAGCGGCTCAAGGAGGCGGCCAAGCACGGCTTCAAGCGCGCCATCGTGCCCAAGGGCAACGCGCCGAAGGAAGCACCGGCGGGGTTGCAGATTATTGCGGTGACACGCCTGGAGCAGGCGTTGGATGCGCTGTTCGAATAATGTCGAGACGGATGCAGGCCTCTGTGATGGAATTTTATCTGTGGCGAGGGGATTTATCCCCGCTGGGCTGCGGAGCAGCCCTGAACCTGACAACTCGGTGGGTCAGTTAGATTGGAGTTGCTTTTCTGAGGGGCTGCTGCGCAGCCCAACGGGGATAAATCCCCTCGCCACAGGAGGGCCGCGGCGTATTCAAATCTGGATCAGCGCCGCCAGTTCCCGCTCCAGTTCATCATGATCGGCCAGGTTCAGTTCTACCAATCGACGCAGGTGGGCGATGGAATCCAAGTCGATGTGCTCGCAGACGAAGCCCAGGTGACCATGGTCATCATGAGTCAACCTGACTTCCATCTTGACCTCCGCCTCGGGGCTCAGGTGGATGTCCGCCATGAACGGCTCCTCCGGATCTCCGAGCCAAGGCTGGGGCTTTTCGATCAGTAGCCCCTTGAGGGACAGATCCAGCAACTTCACCGGCCAGATGAACGGCCCCTGGCTCAGCTCGGTCTTGGCATGGAATTCAATTCGTACGAAGCGGCGGCGTTCGCTCATTACTCATTCCCCCTGATGATCCACTGACTATAGACCCAACTGGCGCGCCGTCGTTGCCGTTCGGTCAGTGGCCGACAAATGTCGGGGTATGGCCTTTGCGCGGGTTAGCGCTAAACTCCAGTGGCTGTCTTTCTTGTCCACCCTGGCCGGAATATAAAAATGAAAAACAATAATAGCCTGCTACGCCATCTGCCCTGGCTACTGCTGGCCGTCTTAGGAGCGTGCGCCTTGGGCGTCGTGGCCTTGCGCCGCGGAGAGCCGATCAACGCCCTCTGGATCGTCGTCGCGGCAGTCGCCATCTACCTGGTCGCCTACCGCTACTACAGCCTCTTCATCGCCAACAACGTGATGCAACTCGATGCGCGCCGGGCCACGCCTGCCGTGCTCAACAACGATGGCCTGGACTACGTCCCGACCAACAAACACATTCTTTTCGGCCACCACTTCGCGGCCATTGCTGGCGCGGGGCCGCTGGTCGGGCCGGTGCTGGCGGCGCAGATGGGCTATTTGCCCGGCACGCTCTGGCTGATCGCCGGCGTGGTGCTGGCCGGTGCGGTGCAGGACTTCATGGTCCTGTTCCTCTCCACCCGGCGCAACGGGCGCTCCCTGGGCGACATGGTGCGCGAGGAAATGGGCCGCATTCCCGGCACCATCGCGCTGTTCGGCTGCTTCCTGATCATGATCATCATCCTCGCGGTGCTGGCGCTGATCGTGGTCAAGGCCCTGGCCGAGAGCCCGTGGGGGATCTTCACGGTGATGGCGACCATCCCGATCGCGATGTTCATGGGCATCTACATGCGCTACATCCGCCCGGGCCGCATCGGTGAAATCTCGGTCATCGGCGTGCTGTTGCTGCTGGGTTCGATCTGGCTGGGCGGGCAAATCGCCGCCGACCCGGTCTGGGCCAAGGCCTTCACCTTCACCGGGATCCAGATCACCTGGATGCTGATCGGCTACGGTTTTGTCGCGGCGGTGCTGCCGGTGTGGCTGATCCTCGCGCCACGGGACTACCTGTCGACCTTCCTGAAGATCGGCACCATCGTCGCCCTGGCGATCGGCATCCTGGTGACCATGCCCGAGCTGAAAATGCCGGCGCTGACCCAGTTCACCGACGGCACCGGGCCGGTGTGGAAGGGCGGCCTGTTCCCGTTCCTGTTCATCACCATCGCCTGTGGCGCGGTCTCGGGCTTCCACGCGCTGATCTCCTCGGGCACCACGCCCAAGCTGCTGGATAACGAAACCAACGCTCGCTACATCGGTTACGGCGGCATGCTGATGGAATCCTTCGTGGCCATCATGGCGATGGTTGCTGCCTCGGTGATCGAACCGGGCGTGTACTTCGCCATGAACAGCCCGGCGGCGATCGTCGGCGGTGACGTGGTGGCCGTGGCCCAGACCGTCAGCAGCTGGGGTTTCGCAATCACCCCCGACGCGCTGCAAGCGGTGGCCAAGGACATCGGCGAGACCACCGTGCTGGCCCGTGCCGGCGGTGCGCCGACCCTGGCGGTCGGGATCGCGCAGATCCTGCACTCGGTGCTGCCGGGTGAAAACACCATGGCGTTCTGGTACCACTTCGCGATCCTGTTCGAAGCGCTGTTCATCCTCACCGCGGTGGACGCCGGCACCCGTGCCGGGCGCTTCATGCTCCAGGACCTGCTCGGCTCGTTCGTGCCTTCGCTCAAGCGCACCGAATCCTGGCCCGCCAACCTGATCGCCACCGCCGGCTGCGTCGCGCTGTGGGGCTACTTGCTGTACCAGGGCGTGATCGACCCGCTGGGCGGCATCAACACCTTGTGGCCGCTGTTCGGCATCTCCAACCAGATGCTGGCCGGTATCGCGCTGATGCTCGCCACCGTGGTGCTGATCAAGATGAAGCGCCAGCGCTACGTCTGGGTCACGCTGCTGCCGGCGAGCTGGCTGCTGATCTGCACCACCACCGCGGGCCTGATCAAGCTGTTCGACGCCAACCCGGCGATCGGCTTCCTGGCCCTGGCGCGCAAATACAACGATGCCCTGGCCGCCGGCCAGATCCTGGCCCCGGCCAAGAGCATCGAGCAGATGCAGCACGTGGTGTTCAACGCCTACACCAACGCAACGCTGACGGTGTTGTTCCTGTTCGTGGTCTTCAGCATCCTGTTCTACGCGCTCAAGGTCGGCATCGCCGCCTGGGGCACGAAAGAACGCACGGACAAAGAAGCGCCATTCCAGGCCGTGCCGGACGCTTGATAGGGGATTGCAACGATGTTCAATGACTTGAGTCGCCTCGGTAAATACCTCGGTCAGGCCGCCCGCCTGATGGTCGGCATGCCCGACTACGACAACTACGTCGAGCACATGCAAACCAAGCACCCGGACAAGCCGATGATGGACTACGAGGCGTTCTTCCGCGAACGCCAGGAGGCCCGTTACGGCGGCAAGGGTGGGCCGAAGTGCTGTTGAACTGAGTCTATCCCACAGTTGTTTTGGGCTGGTCTCAAGATTTGTGTACACCACCGTTCCCCTGTGGGAGCGAGCTTGCTCGCGAAAGCGGAGTGTCAGTCAACGATAATTCGGCTGACCTGACGCCATCGCGAGCAAGCCCGCTCTCACAGTTGTTTTTGGGTGGTTTCGAGATTTGCGTGCACACCGATTCCCCTGTGGGAGCGAGCTTGCTTGCGAAAGCGGTGGGTCAGTTAGCGATGATTTGACTGATCCACCGCTTTCACAAGCAGGCTCGCTCCCACAGGATCAGCTTTCTTTTCAGGTATCAAAGGAGATCCAGTTTGTCCTCTCCCATCCCGGTCACGATCCTCAGCGGCTTCCTCGGTGCGGGCAAGACCACATTGCTGCGTCATCTGCTCAAGGCCGAGCACGGCTTGAAAATCGCAGTGATCGAGAATGAATTCAGCGATGCCGGCATCGACACCCAACTGCTGGGTGACGAGCCGGTGCAAGTCATGACGCTGGCCAACGGCTGCGTGTGCTGCACCATTCACACCGACCTGACCAAAGCCCTTTACCTGTTGCTCGAACGGCTGGACAGCGGCGAGATCCACTTCGATCGTTTGGTGATCGAATGCACCGGCCTGGCCGATCCGGCCCCGGTGGCCCAGACATTTTTCATCGACGAAGACCTGCGCGAGCGTTACATCCTCGACGGAATCCTGACCTTGGTGGATGCCGCCCACGCTGATGTCCACCTGACCCAAACCATCGCCCAGGCCCAGGTCGGATTCGCCGACCGTCTGTTACTGAGCAAAACCGATCTGGTGGACTCAAGCCAGGTCGAGGCACTCGGTGAGCGCCTGGCTCGAATCAACCGGCGGGCACCGATCCGGGTGGTCGAGCATGGCAAGATCGATCTGGCCGAGTTGCTCGACATTCGTGGATTCAATCTCAATGCGGACTTGGGTACCGGGTTCAGCTTGCGACCGGTCGGCAAGGCAACCACGGGCGATCGCATCAGCAGCCTGGTGCTGCGTACTGACAGGGCGCTGGATATCGAAAAGCTCAGCGAGTTCATGAACCAGTTGCTCGAAGAGCACGGCAAGCAACTGCTGCGCTACAAAGGTGTGTTGAACATTGAGGGCGAGCCCCGTCGATTGGTGTTCCAGGGTGTGCTCAAACTGTACGGTTTTGATTGGGACACCGAATGGGCGCCGGGCGAAACCCGGGAAAGCGTGATGGTGTTCATCGCCGACGAACTGCCTGAAGAAAAGATCCGCGCCGGCTTCGAAGCCGCGCTCCGCTGAAAGCCAGCGCCTGCGGCATTCGTTTTCCAACGACAAAAAAACCGGCCACTGGGGCCGGTTTTTTTGTCGCAGCTGCTGTTAAGCGCCGTACACCGGCAGCTTCTTGCAGATGGCCTTGACCTTCTCACGCACGGCGTCGATCACCGCTTCGTTGTTCAGGTCCGCCAGGATGTCGCAGATCCAGCCGGCCAGTTCCTTGCACTCGGCTTCCTTGAAGCCACGAGTGGTCACGGCCGGGGTGCCGAAGCGCAGGCCCGAGGTGACGAACGGGGAGCGTGGATCGTTGGGTACCGAGTTCTTGTTGACGGTGATGAACGCTTTGCCCAGCGCTGCGTCAGCGTCTTTGCCGGAGATTTCCTGCTTGATCAGCGACAGCAGGAACAGGTGGTTCTCGGTGCCGCCGGACACTACGTCGAAGCCGCGTTCGATGAACACACCGGCCATGGCCTTGGCGTTCTTGACGACTTGCTGCTGGTACGCCTTGAACTCAGGTTGCAGGGCTTCCTTGAAGCAGATTGCCTTGGCGGCGATCACGTGCTCCAGCGGGCCACCCTGGGCGCCCGGGAAGACAGCGGAGTTCAGCTTCTTCTCGATGTCGGCGTTGGCGCGAGCCAGGATCAGGCCGCCACGTGGACCGCGCAGGGTCTTGTGGGTGGTGGTGGTCACCACGTCGGCGAACGGCACCGGGTTCGGGTACACGCCAGCGGCGACGAGGCCGGCAACGTGGGCCATGTCGACGAACAGGTAGGCACCGACCTTGTCGGCGATTTCGCGGAAGCGCGGGAAGTCGAGGACCTGGGAGTAGGCGGAGAAACCGGCCACGATCATTTTCGGCTTGTGCTCGAGGGCCAGGCGCTCGACTTCGTCATAGTCGATCAGGCCATTGCCGTCGATACCGTACTGGACGGCGTTGTACAGCTTGCCGGAGGAGGAAACGCTGGCGCCGTGGGTCAGGTGACCGCCGTGGGCCAGGCTCATGCCCAGGATGGTGTCGCCGGCCGACAGCAGCGCCAGGTACACGGCGGCGTTGGCTTGGGAACCAGCGTGTGGCTGGACGTTGGCGTAGTCGGCGCCGAACAGCTCCTTGGCGCGGTCAATGGCCAGTTGCTCGACCACATCGACATACTCGCAACCACCGTAGTAGCGCTTGCCTGGGTAGCCTTCGGCGTACTTGTTGGTCAGTACCGAGCCTTGAGCTTCCATCACCGCGGGGCTGGTGTAGTTTTCCGAAGCGATCAGCTCAATGTGCTCTTCCTGGCGCTGAGCTTCTTGCTCCATGGCGGCAAAGAGATCGGCGTCGTACTTGGCAATAGTCAAATCACGGCTGAACATGGCGGTCCTCAAGGATCGGGGCAGAAAAGGGGGGCATTCTACCTCAACCGGTTTTGGAAGGCATATGAAAGGAATTCAGCTTCAAGCTGCAAGCGACGAGCTACAAGCAGAAGCAGATTCGCGTTAGCTTGAAGCTTGCCGCTTGAAGCTCGCAGCTGCCTCAATCAATCATGAACAACGCATCATTGCTGAACTGCGCTTCGAACCGATTCGCCGGCATCGGGCGGCCGAACAGGTAGCCCTGGACCTCGTCGCAGCCGTGCTCGCGCAGGAAGTCCAGTTGCTCGTGGGTTTCGACGCCCTCGGCGATCACCGCGAGGTTGAGGCTGTGGGCCATGGCGATGATTGCCCGGGCGATCTGTGCGTCCTGCTCGCCGGACGGCAGGCCGTCGACGAAGGTGCGGTCGATCTTCAGCACGTCGATGGGGAATTGCTTGAGGTAGTTGAGCGACGAATAACCGGTGCCGAAATCATCGACGGCGATGCTAAGGCCGAGGTTTTTCAGCCCGGCAAGGATCTGCATTGCCTCGCTGACTTCGCGCATCAGGATACTTTCCGTGAGTTCCAGCTCCAGGCAGGCCGGCGGCAGGCCGGTGTTGCGCAGGATAGTGGCGATGCGCGTGCCCAACTGGCCGTCGGAGAACTGCCGGGCGGAAATGTTGACCGAGACTTTCGGCACCCGGACCTTGGCCTGGTGCCAGGTCCTGAGTTGCCGACAGGCTTCGGTGATGACCCAGTCGCCGACGTCCACCACCAGCCCGAGTTCCTCGAGTACGGGAATGAAGTCCCCCGGCGGCACCAGCCCGCGTCGCGGATGGCGCCAGCGCAGCAGGGCCTCGGCACCGGTCAGGCGTTTGCCATCGCCGCTGAACTGCGGTTGGTAATACAGCACGAACTCGTTCTGCTCCAGGGCATGGCGCAGGTCGCTTTCCAATTCCAGGCGCTCCAGGGCGCTGGCGTTCATGTCGGCCTGGTAGAACTGGAAGTTGTTCTTGCCGCGTTCCTTGGCGTGGTACATGGCCGTGTCGGCGTTCTTCATCAACTGGCTCAGTTCGTTGCCGTCCTGGGGACTCAGGGCGATGCCGATACTGGCGGTGACGAAGAATTCCCGGCCTTCCAGCACGAATGGCCGGACCAGGCTGGCGAGGATCTGCTCGGCCACGGTGATGGCCCGGTTCAAGGCCATTTCGCGGCTGGCGCGCGGTTGCAGCAGCAGCGTGAACTCGTCGCCGCCCATGCGCGCCACGGTGTCGTCGTCGGCCACGCAGCCGAGCAGGCGCGTGGCCATTTCCTTGAGCATGCGGTCGCCTAGGCGGCGTGGCCGAGGGAGTCGTTGATCGGCTTGAAGCGGTCCAGGTCGAGGAACATCAGCACGACCCAGGTCTTCTGCCGCTCCGCCGATTGCAGCGCGGTGTGCAGGCGATCCTGGAACAGCGTGCGGTTGGGCAGGTGGGTCAGGGCGTCATAATAGGCCAGGCGATGAATGCGCTGCTCGCTGGCCTTGCGCTCGCTGATGTCGCTGAAGAAGCACACGTAACTGGCCAGGTCGCCTTCGTCGTCCAGCACCGCCGTGATGCCGACCCAGGCCGGATAATGTTCGCCATTACGGCGCTTGAGCCAGACTTCGCCTTCCCAGGTGCTGTGCTGTTGCAGTTGCTTGAGCACGTAGCGCAAATGGGCTTCCTGCTGGTCGTCGACGGTGAGCATGTTGGGCAACTGGTCCAGGACCTGCGAGACGGCATAACCGCTGACGCGGCTGAAAGCCTCGTTGGCCTGGACGATATAGCCGGCAGGGTCGGTGATCAGGATCGCCGAGGTCGAATGTTCGAATACGGTGGCGGCCATGCGCAGGTCTTTTTCGGCTCGACGCTGTTGGCTGATGTCGCGGCCGACGCCGAGCACGCCTTCGAACGCGCCATGGTCGTCCCACACCAGCACCAGCCGCAGTTCGATTGGAATCTTGCGCCCATCGGCGCGCAGGCAGTCGAACAAAAACAGTTGGGTCTGCATCTGGTTGCGCAGTTCGGCCAGTTGGTCGGGCTTGTCGAGGGCCTTGCTGACCCGGTCCATCAGGCTATAGATGCCCGTCAGCTGCTGCGGATTGGCGATGGTCGACTGCCAGCCGTTCTGGAAAATCCAATCGGAGGTGTAGCCCAGCACCGCCTGGACCGACGGGCTGACATAGTTGAGCGAGAGCTTGCTGTCGGTGGAGAAAATCACGTCGCTGATGCTTTCGGCGAGCATCCGGTAGCGTTGCTCGCTGTCGCGCAGGGATTCGCTGGCCTCGATCTGCTCGGTGATGTCTTTTGCCACACCGATGATGCGTGTCACCTGGTCGTAGCGGTCCCGGGCCAGGGCTTGCTCACGAACCTCGAAGCGTCGCCATTTGCCGTTGCGATGGCGGAAGCGCAATTGGCATTGCAACAGTTGCGTATAGCCGCCGCGTCGCTGTTGCTGGCGCAGAAAGTGGTACTGGTCGGCGTCGTCGCTGTGCAGCAGGATTTCCCAGAAGTACTCGCCCATCTGGTGCAACTCGGTGCGGTCGTAGCCGAGCGTCTGCCCCAGGTGGTGGTTGCTGAAGATCATCCGCTGGCTGATGACGTCCTGTACATAAAGATGATCCGGAACGGTGCGTACCACATCGGACCAGAAACCTTCGCGTTCGAGCAGCGAGAGTTCGACCAGCTTGCGGCTGGTGATGTCGTTGATGCTCAGGATGACGGCGTTATAGTCGCGCTGTGTTTCCGGCAAGCGCAGGACCAGCCATAAATGCTGGTCTCGACCATGGGCGTCCTGCAACTTGATTTCCAGTTCCAGCTGCTTGTGCTCGTCGAGCAGTGCTTCGAGCAGTTTCGAACCGATGGGATTGTTGTCCCTCGGGCCGTTGCCGACCAGCAGTTGCCAGGCTTGTTCGCAGGAATCGACATTGAGCAGCTTCAAGGCCATCTGGTTGACTTCGGTGACGTGCACCTGCTGCTGCAACTGTCCGAGGTGCTGCGGGTCCTGCAGCCAGGCGCGCAACTGTTCGCCGTCCTGCAGGCCGGTCCGGGTGAAGAATGCCTTCAGGCCGGACAGGTCGAGCACGCAGAGGGCCACGCCGGTGCCCTCGAAAATGTCCTGGTAGCGACGGCGGCCTTCGTGCAATTGCCGCTGGCGTCGTCGCATGTTCAGCAGGGCGATCACCGGGAGCATCGAGAACGCCAGGCCCAGCAGGCATTTGCCGATGAAGGCCGGGAGCAGTTGTTCAAGCACCTGGCGCCGATCGAACAACCCGCGCAGTTGCCAGTCGCTGCTGCTCAGGGGCACGGTCAGCACGGTGTCGCTCAGGTCTTGGGAGGTCAGTTGGGTCGGGGTGGTCGAGGGCCGGCTTTCGTCGCGGCTGATGATTTGCTGGTTGAGACGGTTCTCCACCAGCCACAACGGTCGCAGGCCCGTGTCGGCCTGTTTGGTCAACGTCGAGAAGAAGCTCGGCGTCAGGCGCAGCGCCCAGTAACCACGACTGCTGCCGCTGGCCTGGTGCAGCAACAGGTGCACCACGGAGCCATCTTCGGCATTGCTGAAGTAGTGCGCCTGGGCACGGCTACGTCGTACCAGCTCGGCCAGGTAGTCGGCGTCCTGGCTGTCGGCATCGCTGTCACTGAGCACCCTGCCCGATGGGCTCAGCAACGCCAGGCTGCGCAATTGGGGCAATGATTGCTGAAGCTTGCGCAGCAGGGCCTGCTGTTCGTCGGCGGTTTGCGGTTGTTCGACGATCGGTAGCAGGTTAAGGGCGATTTGCGCGTTCAAGGCCATGTTCAGGCTGACTTGCGCGGCCAGGTCGGCGGTGTAGTCGATGGTGTATTGACGTTGTTGCTGCTGGGTTTCACGCAGCTGATCAAGCAACTGCCAGAAGAGCAGGCCCAGCAATAACAGGACCAGCGAGGCCAGCGCGCCCTTCAATGTTCCGCGCAGGGGGAGGCCAGGCACAGCTGTCGGTGCGCGTGGGGACGGAGGCGGCGTGACATTGGACAAGCTGTAATCCTGCGGTTTGCTGGACTGGCGCGACGGGCACTATAAGCCGGACGCCCGAAGGGCGGCTAGCATGCCTTGACTTGTGGCAAAGTGCCAGCCCTTGGCGGCTGGACCTGGACCGACGGTTGAGGTAGCTTTGCCGGTCAAACAAGAGCGTTCCAGCTCCAGCTTCCCAGGCGCCATCCGCCCGCAGGCATTGATAGCATCAAGTGCCGGTGCCGCGCATGGCCTGGCTCGTTCTTTTCACCTGTCACTGACGCTAGGTTCACCATGGCTCAATACGTCTTCACCATGCATCGGCTGAGCAAAGTTGTTCCGCCGAAGCGGGAAATCTTGAAAAACATCTCCTTGTCTTTTTTCCCCGGCGCCAAGATCGGCGTACTGGGTCTCAACGGCTCGGGTAAATCCACCCTGTTGAAGATCATGGCCGGCGTCGATAACGAATTCGACGGCGAAGCCCGTCCGATGCCAGACCTGAACATCGGCTACCTGCCGCAAGAGCCTCAGCTGGATCCGACCAAGACCGTCCGTGAAGTGGTCGAGGAAGCGGTCAGCGTCATCAAGGACGCCCAGGCGCGCCTGGACGAGGTCTATGCCGCCTACGCCGACCCGGATGCCGACTTCGACAAGCTGGCCGCCGAGCAGGCCAAGCTCGAAGCGATCCTGCAGGCCAGCGACGGTCACAACCTGGACCGCCAACTGGAAGTCGCCGCCGATGCGCTGCGCCTGCCAGCCTGGGACGCGAAGGTCGAACATCTCTCCGGTGGTGAGAAGCGCCGCGTGGCCCTGTGTCGCCTGCTGCTGTCGGCCCCGGACATGCTGCTGCTCGACGAACCGACCAACCACCTGGACGCCGATTCCGTTGCCTGGCTCGAACACTTCCTGCACGACTTCCCGGGCACCGTGGTTGCGATCACGCACGACCGGTACTTCCTGGACAACGTCGCCGGCTGGATCCTGGAACTCGACCGCGGCGCGGGCATTCCATACGAGGGCAACTATTCGGGCTGGCTGGAAGCCAAGTCCGATCGTCTGGCCCAGGAATCCAAGCAGCAATCGGCCCATGAAAAAGCCATGAAGGAAGAACTGGAGTGGGTGCGCAAAGGCGCCAAGGCCCGCCAGTCCAAATCCAAGGCTCGCCTGCAGCGCTTCGAGGAAATGCAGTCCCAGGAATTCCAGAAGCGCAGTGAAACCAACGAGATCTACATCCCGGCCGGTCCGCGCCTGGGTGACAAGGTCATCGAGTTCAAGAACGTCACCAAGGGCTACGGCGATCGCGTGTTGATCGACAACCTGTCGTTCTCCATGCCCAAAGGCGCCATCGTCGGTGTGATCGGTGGTAACGGCGCAGGTAAATCCACGCTGTTCCGCATGCTGATGGGCAAGGAAACCCCGGATTCGGGCAGCATCGAGATCGGTGAAACCGTGCAACTGGCCTGCGTCGACCAGAGCCGTGAGGACCTGGACGGCAGCAAGACCGTGTTCCAGCAGATCTCCGACGGTTCCGACCAGATCCGCATCGGCAACTATGAAATCCCGTCGCGCACTTATGTCGGTCGCTTCAACTTCAAGGGTGGCGACCAGCAGAAGTTCGTCAAGGACCTCTCCGGTGGTGAGCGTGGTCGCTTGCACCTGGCGTTGACGCTGAAGGAGGGCGGCAACGTCCTGCTGCTCGACGAACCGTCCAACGACCTCGACGTCGAAACCCTGCGCTCCCTGGAAGAAGCCTTGCTGGACTTCCCTGGCGCCGCCATTGTGATCTCCCACGATCGGTGGTTCCTCGATCGTGTGGCGACTCACATCCTGGCGTACGAAGACGACTCGCAAGCGGTGTTCTTCGAAGGCAACTACACCGAGTACGAAGCCGACCGCAAGAAGCGTCTCGGCGAAGCCGCTGCCCAGCCGCATCGCGTACGGCACAAAAAACTGGCCTGATTGGGTCGGTTGCATGAACAACGGAGCCTTCGGGGCTCCGTTTTTCATGGAACAGCTTATCGAAGCGAAGACCGTGGCGAGGGAGCTTGCTCCCGCTCGGTTGCGCAGCAACCGCAAAAAAGCGAGGGCGGCTGTGCCACCCAGCGGGAGCAAGCTCCCTCGCCACGAACGCCTCGGGTTTTACTCCAATTCAATCGCCACCACCTCGATCGCCACATCCCCCGCTGGCCGCTTCCACACCACCTCATCCCCCACCTTGGCCCCCAGCAACGCCCGCCCCAGTGGCGAGCCCCAATTGATCAATCCTTTGGCCGCATCGGCCTGGTCTTCACCCACTAACTGCACTCGCTGTTCGTGATCCTGTTCATCGACAAAGGTCACCCAGTGCCCGATTCGCACTTGTTCGGACGAAGTCGGCGCAACGACCTGGGCGCTTTGCAGGCGCTGCTTGAAATAGCGCAGATCCCGTTCAAGGTCGGCGATCCGCTGCTTGTCCGCCAGATCCCCTTGGATCGCCTGCTGGCTGTGCAAGGCCTGCAACTCAGCGACCCGGGCCTGGAGCTGGACAAGCCCGGTGGGTGTGACGTAGTTGGGTTGCGCACTGATCTGGCGTTCGACCGGTTGATCGGCCTGGGCGGCGGCGTTGTCTTCGTTGACGAAAGCGCGACTCATAGGGTTCTCCTCTGTTGGAGTTTGGGCCATGGTCGCAAGGTTTTGGTTTCGACGAATGTCTCTGAGCGACTCACTGCGAGCGATAAGCCCGGGCGGCGTCGCGATCTTTTTCCTGTTGCCAGGCACGTTCGCGGTCGTCCCAGTGGCGTTCGCGATAGGCGTCACGTTCTTCACTCTCGCGCATGGCCTGGCATTGGCGAAAGCCGTCGCTCCAGCCCTCGGCGTAGCGCGGGTCCTTGAGATAACGCGGCACGTCCTTCCTGAACTGGCCGGTGATCGCGCCGGCGGCTTGTCGGCCGCTGCTGCAGCCATCGTCGAAACCGTCGGCGAAGGCCGGCGGATAACCTCGGGCGATCAAATCTTCATGGGTGGTTTCACAGCCACCGAGCAACACCAACACACCCAGTACCACCGCCGCGCGCCACATGTTTTGCGTTCCTGCCCGATCCACTCATGACAGAAGTCTAGAAGCGGATTCGTCAGAACGGTGTGAAAGCGCGGTGATTAATCCGTTCGCTCAGTAGTGATACCACTTCACTTCAAGCATTACCTCATTCTCCGGCGAAGCCAGTTGGCTGAATTCGCGCTGGGCACTCAGGCGCAGGCCGAGGTTGCGGGACAATTCCCATTGTTGGTTCAGGCTCAGGCTGCGGCGCACTTCGCCGTTGAAGAAATAATCGCCCTTGGCTTCCAGGCTCAGGTTGCCCAGCGGGTTTTTCCACAGCACCCCGCTGTTGAATCCGGCGGCCGGGGCGATGAACTGGGCGAAATCGTTATTGTGCTCGACCCGTACGGTGCCCAGGGCAAAGCCCAACACATCCTCCCCCAACGCCCAAGTGCCGCCGCCACCACCATTGACGTGACTGACCAGCGTTTCATCGTCGTGCTTGCCTGGCACGCGTTCCAAGCCGCCAGTGACTTGCCAGGACAACGGCTGCAACAGCTCGTTGCGTGGGGTCAAGGAGCGAATGGTCGCCAGGTCCAATTGCTGCACTTGCCAATCGTTGCCCTCGTATTGGCGCAGTTTCAATTGGAGGATTTCGATCTGCGCCCCTAGCGGGAAACTCTCTGCGTTGTCATTGAGGTCGTGATAGGCCATGCGCAGGCCATACTCGCCAAACGCCCGGTCACCCCGCGTGCCCAGGCCTGCTTGCCAGGTGCGCGATTCGTGGCCGTCTTCGGGCAGGCCCGGTTGCGCGATGTCCAGTTCCGGCGCGGGGTTCTGGTTGATCGCCCGCAACAGTTCGAAGCTGCGTTGGGCACGCTGGGGATCACGCTCCTGGCCGTTGGCGCGATAACGCTCCAGGCGGTAGGCCGCGTCGATGATCAGCGCCTGGCGATCGCGCGGCAGCGCCTTGAATTCAGGTCGTTGCAGCTGCTGCTGGTCGGCGCTGACCTGCAGTACCCATTGTTGTTCGTCATCGCTGAGCGGTTCGGCGCGGCTGAGCAGCTCTCGTTCGCGGGACGGTCGATACTGGATGCTTTCCACCAGCCCGGCTTCTTTCACTGCCTTGACGGTGTCGGTGGGAATCGCCGTCAGCGGGAACTGTTCGGTCAAGCGCAGGCTGGGGCGCGCGACTTGCAGCAGTTCAAGCAGGCGATAGGAGCAGTTTTCGTCGAAGAAGAAGTAGTCGAACTGGATCTGCTTGAGTTCCCACACATGCTCGACCATGCGTTCGGTTTCCGCCTGGCTCAGGTTGAGGCGGTATTCCCACAGGTCGCGGTTCTCCAGGCTACGGTATTCGGAGAGTTTCTCCTGGTAGGGCACCAGGGCGAACAGGCCGGGATAACCGCCCATCAGACCCTTCCAGGCGTAAAGGATGCTGTTGTCCGAGCCTTCGATGTAGGCGCCGAAGTTGATCGCGTAGCTGAGCAGCGCGGTCTTGTCGCTTTGCACGTCGGCCTGGTCGATACGCAATAAGGTGTGACCGAACATCGAGGACGGGCTGTTCAGGTAGGCAGCGGGGAAGATCATCACCGCGCTGTGGGGCGAAACGTCCTTGAACCACTGGATGTAATCGCTGCAGTTGACCGCAGGCAGGTTCGTCAGGCCGAGCTGCGCCTTCAGCCAGCGGGTGCGCGCCGGGTACACGCATTGGGCGTGTTGCTGGCCAGCGCTGGCCGGGCCGTACAGGGCTTGCAGCGTGGCGGTCAGCTCGCGGTCGGGATGTTCGTTGCCGTCGGGTGCGAGGAAGAATTTCTTGTCGCTGATGTAACTGCGCCAGCCACCGAGCTTGGCGGTTTCGTAGTGACCCAGGGAAATCCAGAAGCGGTCATTGGCCAGTTGCTGCAAACGTTGAGGGTCGACATGAGGCGCGGCGGACAGCGGGGCGCACACACAGAGCGCCAGCCAGGCAAGGCGTTTGAGCATAGTCGGCTACTTGGAAAGTCGAAAAATAAAGACCGGAGGGGCCCCAAAAAGAAAACCCGCTCCCCGAAAGGAGCGAGTGGTGTCGAGCTTAAGCTTGAGTTGCGTACTTGGCCAGGCGAGGGTCGTTTTTCAGCACGGCCAGGGTATTGGTATGCACGTCTTCTGCCGTCACGTCAGCCTTGCTGAAGATCTGCTGGAAGTGCTCGTGGGTCACAGCGGAGAAGTGTGCGCGATCTTCCGGCGCCACACCCAGTACCACGGCGTAGGTGGTCAGCGCTTCGCCCTGACCCTTGGCCATGTCTTCGGACAGCTCGTTCATCATGCCATTCATGGCCAGCCAGGACTTGCCACCGTAGGTCAGCGCTGCGTTGGTCGAGCAGCCGTTGGTGCCGGAGGTCATGCCGAAGGTGGCGTTGCCGGAAGTGCCGTTGGTGGTGGATGCGAGGAAGTGGGCCGGAGTGCCACGCTGACCTTCGAACAGCATGTTGCCCCAACCGCAATCCGGGCCGCCCGGCGCCTGAGCCATGGCGTTGATGGATACAGCGGTGAAGAGAGTACCGAGAAGAATCCGTTTCATAGCTATGTTCTCTTTATGTGCATACCAATGGACAGGGTCTGGCCCCTACAGCAGCCAGTGGGCCGGTTATTGTTCCAGCCGCGCAGTTTGGAGTTTAGGCACGATCCGAGGGTTCCGTGGCATTTTGCAAAAACATTACTGCAAACCCGTTGCTTGCGGGGCTCTGCCCTGGGTTGGTCCCTCGACTATGCTTTGGCCTCAGGCGCTCCTTGCCAGTCAGGTACGGGCAGCGCCAGAATGCCGCTATCTGCCCCGCCTGATGTAAGGAAGCCCGATGCCTGATCCTGTTGCTGCCAGCTTGCGTCTAGCGCCCGAAGCGCTGACCCGTCCGTTTTCCGCTGAACAGTTCAGCTTCTCTACCACCAATGATCTGGAGCCCTTCCGCGGTGTGCTTGGCCAGGAACGTGCGGTCGAAGCATTGCAGTTCGGTGTGGCGATGCCACGCCCCGGCTACAACGTATTTGTCATGGGGGAGCCCGGCACCGGCCGGTTCTCGTTCGTCAAACGCTACCTCAAGGCCGAAGGCAAGCGCATGCAGACCCCGTCGGACTGGGTCTATGTCAATAACTTCGATGAACCCCGCGAGCCGCGCGCCCTGGAGCTGCCGTCGGGCACCGCCGGCACCTTCATTGGCGATATCAATGGCCTGATCGACAACCTGCTGGCGACGTTTCCGGCGGTGTTCGAGCATCCGTCCTATCAACAGAAAAAAAGCGCCATCGACCGCGCCTTCAACCAGCGCTACGACCGTGCCCTCGATGTAATCGAGCGGCTGGCGCTGGAAAAAGATGTCGCGCTGTACCGTGACAGCAGCAACATCGCCTTCACCCCGATGAGCGAGGGCAAGGCCCTGGACGAGGCGGAGTTCGCCCAGTTGCCAGAGGCCGAGCGCGAGCGATTCCATGAGGATATTTCCGGCCTGGAGGAGCGTCTGAACGAAGAACTCGCCAGCCTGCCGCAGTGGAAACGCGAGTCCAACAACCAGTTGCGTCACCTCAACGAAGAAACCATCACCCTGGCCTTGCAACCATTGCTGGCGCCGTTGTCGGAGAAATACGCCGAGAACGCCGCCGTGTGCGGTTATCTGCAAGCCATGCAGGTCTATCTGCTCAAGACCGTGGTCGAGCAGTTGGTGGATGACAGCAAGACCGACGCCGTCGCCCGCAAGCTGCTGGAAGAGCAATACGCGCCGAGCCTGGTCGTCGGCCATCCGGCGAGCGGTGGCGCCCCGGTGGTGTTCGAGCCGCACCCGACCTACGACAACCTGTTTGGCCGAATCGAGTACAGCACCGACCAAGGTGCGCTCTACACCACGTATCGACAGTTGCGTCCGGGTGCCCTGCACCGTGCCAACGGCGGTTTCCTGATCCTCGAAGCGGAAAAAATGCTCGGCGAGCCGTTCGTGTGGGATGCGCTCAAGCGCGCCCTGCAGTCGCGCAAGCTGAAAATGGAATCGCCGCTGGGCGAGCTGGGTCGCTTGGCCACGGTGACCCTGACGCCGCAACACATTCCGTTGCAGGTCAAGGTCGTGATCATCGGCGCGCGCCAGCTCTATTACGCTTTGCAGGACCTGGATTCGGATTTCCAGGAGATGTTTCGCGTGCTGGTGGATTTCGACGAAGACATCCCGATGGGCGACGAGAGCCTGGAGCAGTTTGCCCAGTTGCTCAAGACCCGAACCTCGGAAGAGGGCATGGCACCGCTGACCGCTGATGCGGTGGCGCGCCTGGCCACCTACAGTGCACGCCTGGCCGAGCATCAGGGGCGCTTGTCGGCGCGGATTGGCGATCTGTTCCAGCTGGTCAGCGAGGCGGATTTCATTCGCCAACTGGCCGGTGACGAGATGACCGACGCCGGCCACATCGAACGTGCGCTCAAGGCCAAGGCCACCCGCACCGGGCGCGTTTCGGCGCGAATCCTCGACGACATGCTGGCGGGGATCATTCTCATCGACACCGACGGCGCGGCCGTGGGCAAGTGCAACGGGTTGACGGTGCTGGAAGTGGGCGACTCGGCGTTTGGCGTGCCAGCGCGGATTTCCGCCACGGTGTACCCGGGCGGCAGCGGTATCGTCGACATCGAACGAGAGGTCAACCTAGGCCAGCCGATTCACTCCAAGGGGGTGATGATCCTGACCGGATACCTGGGCAGCCGGTATGCCCAGGAGTTCCCGCTGGCGATTTCAGCCAGTATCGCCCTGGAGCAATCCTACGGTTATGTGGACGGCGACAGTGCGTCCCTTGGGGAGGCTTGCACACTGATCTCGGCCTTGTCGAAGACCCCGTTGAAGCAATGCTTCGCCATCACCGGCTCGATCAACCAGTTCGGTGAAGTGCAGGCGGTGGGCGGGGTCAACGAGAAGATCGAAGGCTTCTTCCGCCTCTGCGAAGCCCGCGGGCTAACGGGCGAGCAAGGGGCGATCATTCCCCAGGCCAACGTCGCGACCCTGATGCTCGACGAGAAAGTGCTGGCGGCCGTGCGCGCCGGGCAGTTCCATGTCTATGCCGTGCGCCAGGCCGACGAAGCCCTGAGCCTGCTGGTGGGCGAGCCCGCTGGCGAACCGGACGAGAACGGCGAGTTCCCGGAGGGCAGCGTCAATGCCCGCGTGGTGGAACGACTGCGGGTCATCGCGGAAATGATCAGCGAAGACGATATCAAGGAAGCGGAAAAGGAAATGGCGCAGCAGGCGCTGGTGGAAGCCAAGCCGGCTTGATGTTCTGATGGCGATCTAATTGTGGGAGCGGGCTTGCTCGCGAAAGCGGATTGTCAGTCGACATTGTCGTTGGCTGACACACCGCTTTCGCGAGCAAGCCCGCTCCCACAGTTCTTGTGGCTTCCTTAAAAAGTGTCACCACTTTGGCGTCAATATTCACACTGTGACCGCTCGGCGTATTCTGGTCTCGAAATCCTTCGGTGCCGGAACTTTTCTCCTATCCTCAGTTCAAGGATAACGAGAGCCATCATTGGATCGAAACAGCCCCTCCCGGGCTGAATACCGGATCTACCGAGGGGCGCCGCCATGTCGCGCAACCTTTGCCTTACTCGTCAATGCCTCGGGCTTGTCACCCGCATCGAATGCGCCGTGCGCCCCCTTGCCGGCGACACCGGCATGTGGACCGTGCTCTTCGCCGCCGGAATGGCCGGTGAGCAACCCTCCGCCATCAAGGCCCAAGGGCCGTTCCCCGGTCCGACAGCCGCTGAAACCATCCTCGATACCATCGTCCAGAGCCTGACGACCCATGGCTATGAGCTGGCGGATGATCCGCAGATCTGGTCCCTGCATATGCAGGCACAACTGCGGGAAATCAACGGAGGCCGTTGTCGCAACGTCGGCGGCTTCGAGTACCGTCCGCTTCAGTGACGCATGCCTGGGCAGTAAAAAATTGACACAAGCGCCGGATCCCGAGTGAGGGGGCGGCGTTTGTGGGGCGGATCGTGGCTGATATACTCGCCGCGATTTTTCAGCCCTGGTATGAGATTCAATGGAACGCTTTATCGAAAATGCAATGTATGCCTCCCGTTGGCTGCTGGCGCCGATCTACTTCGGGCTGTCCCTGGGCTTGCTGGCCCTGGCGCTGAAATTCTTCCAGGAAGTCTTTCATGTCATTCCCAACGTCTTTTCCATGGCCGAGTCGGACCTGATCCTCGTGCTGTTGTCGCTCATCGACATGGCGCTGGTGGGCGGCCTGCTGGTGATGGTGATGATTTCCGGCTACGAGAACTTCGTCTCGCAACTGGATATTGGCGACGACAAGGAAAAGCTCAACTGGCTGGGCACCATGGACTCGTCTTCGCTGAAGATGAAAGTCGCCGCGTCGATCGTGGCCATTTCCTCGATCCACTTGCTGCGTATCTTCATGGACGCCAAAAACGTCGATCCCGAACACCTGATGTGGTACGTGATCATCCACATGACCTTCGTGGTGTCGGCGTTTGCCATGGGCTACCTGGACAAACTGACCAAGCACTGAGCCATCCTCAGTGCCGACGCAGCGCCCGCCTGTCGAGAAACAGGCGGGCGTTGTCGTTTGGAGGGGAGGGCGCGTGAGCGGTTCGTCCGCGCCATGGCATCTGTGCTAGTCTGCTCGCCCTTTTGGTTCCGGGCGCTCCGGGAGGCGCTGTGTCATTCACGGCAATTCTCGAGCCGTCCGCACAGCGGAGCAGCATCATGTCCGAAGTTAACCTGTCCACCGACGAAACCCGCGTCAGCTACGGCATTGGCCGTCAGTTGGGCGACCAACTGCGCGACAACCCGCCACCGGGTGTGAGCCTGGACGCGATCCTGGCTGGCCTGACCGACGCGTTCGCCGGCAAGCCTAGCCGTGTGGGCCAGGACGAGATGTCCGCCAGCTTCAAGGTCATTCGTGAAATCATGCAGGCCGAAGCCGCCGCCAAGGCAGAAGCCGCTGCGGGCGAAGGCCGTGCGTTCCTGGCTGAAAACGCCAAGCGCGAAGGCATCACCACCTTGGCTTCCGGCCTGCAATTCGAAGTGCTGACCCAGGGTGAAGGCGCCAAGCCGACCCGTGAAGACCAGGTGCGCACCCATTACCACGGCACCCTGATCGACGGCACTGTGTTCGACAGCTCCTACGATCGTGGCCAGCCAGCCGAGTTCCCGGTAGGCGGCGTGATCCCAGGCTGGACCGAAGCGCTGCAACTGATGAACGCCGGCAGCAAATGGCGCCTGTACGTGCCGAGCGAGCTGGCCTACGGCGCTCAAGGCGTTGGCAGCATCCCGCCGCACAGCGTGCTGGTGTTTGACGTCGAGCTGCTGGACGTACTGTAAGACCCTGTCCGGTTTTTACAGCCGGACAAAAAACTGTGGGAGCGAGCTTGCTCGCGATGGCGGTCAGTCAATCGATATCGATGTTGAATGACACACCGCTTCGCGAGCAAGCTCGCTCCCACAGGGTCAGGTGCTTCATCCGTGGAACCTGCCGCTGAAATCACCCGTCGGGCGCAACGCCCGGGCGTAGCAGAACAGGAACAGGTTTCGCACCAACTCCTTGAGCACCAGCGGTTCGCTGGAGTTGAGGCTGTTGAGGTCCAGGTCTCCCTGGTCCTGCAGCTCATTCAAGGCTTCTTCTTCCAGTACCGCGCAGACTTCCCCGGTTTCCCGATGCAGGATCCTCAGGTAGGGATGTGGGCGGTCCAGCCAGGCATCGATCAAATAAGTCATGGTTCTCATCTCCTTGATGGGTTTGATGAGAATAATTCTTATTCGCTAAATAGCAAGTCTCTATTGGCGTGGCGATTGTTTTTCTGACGATGGGTCGTGATAGCGCGAATTGGCGCGGATTGGCCAAGCTTGCGCAAGATAGGGCTTTAAGCGAGAAGGGGGGAGCCATCCCACGCGGGGCGCGGGATGGGATTACAGCAGGATCAGACTTTTCTGACGAACTCGGATTTCAGCTTCATCGGGCCGATGCCGTCGATCTTGCAGTCGATGTCGTGGTCGCCATCGCACAGGCGGATGTTCTTCACCTTGGTGCCGACTTTGACCACCAGCGATGTGCCCTTGACCTTGAGGTCCTTGATCACGGTGATGGTGTCGCCGTCCTGCAGGACGTTGCCGACCGAATCTTTCTTCACGGTGTCGTCGGAAGGCGCTTCAGCTTCGCCGCTGGCGGACCATTCGTGGGCGCACTCCGGGCAGACCAGCTGGGTGCCGTCTTCGTAGGTGTATTCGGAATTGCATTTAGGGCAGGGAGGCAACGTGCTCACTAGGGTTCCTTGAGTATCAGGAGGGCAAAAGGGCGCACATTGTATAGGGTTTTGTCGCGAAAGAGGGGGGTACTGCGTTCGGAGAACCTGTGGCGAGGGGATTTATCCCCGCTGGGCTGCGCAGCAGCCCCAAGAGAGCTCAAACCAATCTACCTGGAACACCGGAATGTAGCTTTTAGGGCTGCTTCGCAGCCCAGCGGGGATAAATCCCCTCGCCACAAAAAAGGCCGGTGTGTCAGTGAGTACGGGCGACCGCAAACTCGCTCAGTTCCACCAGTGCATCGCGATACTCGCTGGCCGGCAGCGCATCGAGGCACTTGATCGCGCGGGCGACATAGTCCCGGGCCAGTGTCGCGGTGTATTCCAGCGAGCCGGAGGCTTCGACCGCGGCACGGATACGCTCCAGGTCTTCGATCCCGCCTTTCTGGATCGCCTGGCGCACCAGCGCTGCTTGTTCCGGCGTGCCTTCGCGCATGGTGTAGATCAGCGGCAGGGTCGGCTTGCCTTCGGCCAGGTCGTCACCGACATTCTTGCCCAAGGTCTCGGCATCGCCCTTGTAGTCCAGCAGGTCGTCTACCAGTTGGAACGCAACGCCCAGGTGATCGCCGAAGGTGCGCAGGGCTTCGCTCTGCTCGGCGGTGGCGCCTGCCAGGGCTGCGGCGCTGTGGGTCGAGGCTTCGAAAAGCATCGCGGTCTTGCCGCGAATGACTTCCATGTAGGTTTCTTCGGTGGTGCTGGCATCGCGCACCTTGGACAGCTGCAGCACTTCGCCCTCGGCGATGATGCGCGTGGCCTGGGACAGGATCTTCATCACCGGCATCGAACCTAGCTCGACCATCATTTCGAACGAGCGCGAGTACAGGAAGTCGCCCACCAGCACGCTTGGGGCGTTGCCCCACATGGCGTTGGCGGTCGAGCGGCCACGGCGCATGCCGGACATGTCGACGACGTCGTCATGCAGCAGCGTCGCGGTGTGCAGGAACTCGATGGTGGCGGCCAGCAGGCGCATGTCGTCGCCTTCGCGACCCAGGGCCTTGCCGCACAGCAGCACCAATAAAGGACGCAGGCGCTTGCCGCCAGCCGAAGTGATGTAGTCGCCGATTTTCGATACCAGCGGCACGCGGGAAGTCAGCTGCTTCTTGATGATACCGTCGACGGCACTAAAATCGTCCGCCACTGCGCGGTAGAAAGCTTGGGGTTGCATCAGCGACAGGCGCTCCAGAAGGGTTGCGCGGCATGCTAGGACCCACGTCCTGGCCTGTCAAGGCGCATGCTTCTGCAGTGCGGGGCGGCTACTTGCAAGGCTCGGTCAGCTTGCGTACAATCGCGCACCCTGAACTTCCTGGGCAGCACCTGCCTTACGCAATTGCATCCGGGCCTTCCAGCCCATGCAGCCATGCCAGCCAATACCTCTTCTTATAAAGCGCTGGGTGAGCAGGATTATCGGAGAAATACCATGTCGTACGCAGTAATTGTTACTGGTGGCAAGCAATACAAGGTCGCCCCAGGTGAATACCTGAAGATCGAAAAACTGGAAATCGCTACTGGCGAATCCGTGACTTTTGATCGCGTTCTGTTGGTCGCCAATGGCGATGACGTGAATATCGGCGCTCCAGTCGTTGCTGGCGCTACCGTTGTGGCTGAAGTGATCTCCCAAGGTCGTCACGATAAAGTCCGCATCATCAAGTTCCGTCGCCGTAAGCACCACATGAAGCGTATGGGCCACCGCCAGTGGTACACCGAGATCAAAATCACCGGTATTCAGGCTTAATTTCAGCCTAATTCCTCACTAGGAGAATTGAACTCATGGCACACAAAAAAGCTGGTGGTAGTACCCGTAACGGTCGCGACTCAGAAGCCAAACGCCTTGGCGTGAAGATGTATGGCGGCCAGGCTATCAAAGCAGGCAACATCATCGTGCGTCAGCGCGGCACCCAATTCCACGCTGGCTACGGCGTGGGCATGGGTAAAGATCACACCCTCTTCGCTAAAGTCGAAGGCGTGATCAAGTTCGAAGTGAAAGGCGCCTTCGGTCGTCGTTACGTAAGCGTTATCGCAGCTTAATTGCGAGACCGCTGGAAAAGCCCTGTCTTGCGACGGGGCTTTTTCGTTTGTGGGGTGAGTCTCTTGCAAAACTGTTTGTATGGGCTGTCGGCGCTGCGGTTGGGCGTGTTTTGAGGTCGCTGCGCTCATTTTTGCAAGAGTCTTATGTCTTGTTTTTTTCGGCTCGTCCGTACGGCGAGAGGCGTGTGTCATGAAGTTTGTTGATGAAGTATCGATTCGAGTAAAGGCTGGCGACGGCGGCAATGGCTGCATGAGTTTCCGTCGGGAAAAATTCATTGAAAATGGTGGTCCGAACGGTGGTGACGGGGGTGATGGCGGCTCGATCTACATGCTCGCCGACGAAAACCTCAACACCCTGGTGGACTACCGTTACACCCGGCACTTCGATGCCGAGCGTGGCTCCAACGGCGGCAGCACCGACTGCACCGGCAAGAAAGGTGAAGACCTGATCCTGCGCGTGCCGGTTGGCACCACGGTGATCGACTCCGCCACCCAGGAAGTCATCGGCGACCTGACCAAGGCCGGTCAGCGTCTGCTGGTCGCCCATGGCGGTTGGCACGGCCTGGGCAACACCCGTTTCAAATCCAGCACCAACCGTGCGCCGCGCCAGACTACGCCAGGCAAGCCCGGCGAGCAGCGCGACCTGAAGCTGGAAATGAAGGTGTTGGCCGACGTGGGCCTGCTGGGCTTGCCGAACGCCGGTAAAAGTACCTTCATCCGTTCGGTCTCTGCAGCCAAGCCGAAAGTCGCCGATTACCCGTTCACGACCCTGGTGCCGAACCTGGGTGTGGTCAGCGTTGACCGCTGGAAGAGCTTCGTGATCGCCGACATCCCGGGGTTGATCGAAGGGGCTTCCGAAGGTGCGGGCCTGGGGATTCGCTTCCTCAAGCATTTGTCTCGTACCCGCCTGTTGCTGCACCTCGTCGACATGGCACCGCTGGATGAAACCAGTGCTGCCGATGCTGCCGAAGTCATCGTCAACGAGCTGACCAAGTTCAGCCCGGCCCTGGCCGAGCGCGACCGTTGGCTGGTGCTGAACAAGTGCGACCAGATCCTCGAAGAAGAGCACGAGGAGCGGGTCAAGGAAATCGTTGATCGCCTGGAGTGGGAAGGTCCGGTCTATGTGATCTCGGCCATTGCCAAGGAAAACACCGAGCGCCTGTGCCACGACATCATGCGTTACCTGGAAGATCGCGCCGACCGCCTGGCCAACGACCCGGCCTACAAGGAAGAGCTGGCAGAGCTCGACCAGCGCATCGAAGACGAGGCTCGCGCGCAGTTGCAGGCGCTGGACGACCAGCGTGCGTTGCGCCGCAGTGGCGTCAAGTCGGTCCATGACATCGGCGACGACGATTGGGACGAAGAAGATGTGGATGACGAGGACGGTCCGGAAATTATCTACGTCCGCGACTGATGCTACTCAGTTGAAACCAAGGCCTGTGGGAGCGAGCTTGCTCGCGATAGCGGTGTGACAGCCGGTATCAATATTGCTGACCCCTGCAATCGCGAGCAAGTCGGATTGCCGCACCATCGCTCCCACAGGTTCAAGTGTTTCGGTGCGGTGTTATCATCGTAACCAGCCGGTTTCCAAGGCGCCGCTCAATCGAGCGGCGTTTTGGTATCTGTAGAACGCAAATACGAATAATCCCATGGGCGGCGCTGGGTCGCGCCGTTCGCTGGCAAAGGTTGAAGAAAATGCGGAGCAAGGTGACGGGTGCGCAGCGCTGGGTCGTGAAGATCGGCAGTGCACTGCTGACAGCGGATGGCAAAGGCCTGGATCGCCAGGCAATGGCGGTGTGGGTCGAGCAGATGGTGGCCTTGCATGAGGCTGGCGTCGAACTGGTATTGGTCTCGTCCGGGGCCGTGGCCGCCGGTATGAGTCGCCTGGGCTGGACGTCGCGACCCAGCGCGATGCATGAGCTGCAGGCTGCTGCCGCCATCGGCCAGATGGGCCTGGTCCAAGCCTGGGAGTCGAGCTTTGCCGAGCATGGCCGCCACACGGCGCAGATCCTGCTGACCCATGACGACCTGTCCGACCGCAAGCGCTACCTCAATGCCCGCAGTACGTTGCGAGCGCTGGTGGAGCTGAAAGTCATCCCGGTGATCAACGAGAACGACACCGTAGTCACCGACGAGATCCGTTTTGGTGACAACGACACCCTGGCTGCATTGGTGGCGAACCTGGTGGAGGCGGACCTGCTGGTGATTCTCACGGACCGCGACGGCATGTTCGATGCCGATCCGCGCAACAACCCTGACGCCAGGCTGATCTACGAAGCCCGTGCCGACGACCCGGCGCTGGATGCGGTTGCCGGTGGTACGGGCGGGGCGCTGGGGCGCGGTGGCATGCAGACCAAGCTGCGCGCTGCGCGTCTGGCGGCCCGTTCCGGTGCTCATACCATCATTGTCGGCGGGCGCTTGGAGCGGGTGCTGGATCGCCTGAAGTCAGGCGAGCGCATCGGCACCTTGCTCTCGCCAGAGCGCGGCATGCTGGCGGCGCGCAAGCAATGGCTGGCTGGGCATCTGCAAACCCGTGGCACGTTGGTGCTGGACGCGGGTGCCGTGTCGGCCTTGTCCCAAGGCAACAAAAGCCTGCTGCCGGTAGGTGTGAAGCTCGTCCAGGGCAGTTTCCGCCGCGGTGAAATGGTCGTGTGCGTGGCGCCGGACGGTCGCGAGATCGCCCGTGGCCTGGCTAACTACAGCGCGCTGGAGGCGCAGAAAATCATCGGTCAGTCGTCTGATGCGATTGTCGGCTTGTTGGGTTACATGGCGGAGCCCGAGCTGGTTCACCGTGACAACCTGATCCTCGTCTAAGGAAAAATCATGGGTTTGGCAAAAGGATTGATCGGCTTGCTGTTGGCAGTGCCGCTGCTGGCTTCGGCCGAAGAAATCGGTCAGGTCTCGACCGTGTTCAAGTTTGTCGGGCCGAACGATCGGATCGTGGTCGAGGCGTTCGACGACCCTAAGGTCGATGGCGTGACCTGCTACCTGTCGCGAGCCAAGACTGGGGGTGTAAAAGGCGGCCTGGGCCTGGCCGAGGATCGCGCCGAGGCGTCCATCGCCTGTCGCCAGGTTGGGCCCATCAGCTTCAAGGGTGAGCTCAAGGATGGCGAGGAGGTGTTCCGCGAGCGCACTTCGCTGGTGTTCAAGACCATGCAAGTGGTGCGGTTCCTCGACAAGAAGCGCAATACCCTGGTTTACCTGGTCTACAGCGACCGGGTGATCGAGGGCAGTCCGCAAAATGCGGTGACCGCTATTCCGATCTTGCCTTGGGCTCGGGCTCAATAACCTGCGCTAAATGCCCCTGTGTGGGAGTGAGCCTGCTCGCGAATACGGTGTGTCAGCTGGCATCAATGTCACTGGCAGATCGCATTCGCGAGCAGGCTCGCTCCCACAGTTTTAATTTGAGGTGCGGCTGGTAAATCCCAGGCAATAAAAAACCGACCCTGAGGTCGGTTTTTTAATGAGCGCGTCGCTTAGGCAGCAGCGGCAACGTTCAAGGCCTTTACGTGGCCATTCAGGCGGCTCTTATGGCGAGCAGCCTTGTTCTTGTGGATGATGCCTTTATCGGCCATGCGGTCGATAACTGGCACAGCCAGAACGTAAGCAGCTTGTGCTTTTTCAGCGTCTTTTGCGTCGATGGCCTTGACTACGTTCTTGATGTAGGTACGGACCATGGAACGCAGGCTGGCGTTGTGGCTGCGACGCTTCTCAGCCTGTTTTGCACGTTTTTTGGCGGAAGGTGTGTTGGCCACCGTCGAGCTCCTCGAAAGACTTTTTAGGAAATAGCAAACAAAATAGGCCGCGAATCATGCCGATGAGTTGAGGTCTTGTCAAGGGCGGGTGACACGTTCCGCTGAATGGCAGGTGCGGCGCACCGAATGATTTCTTTCCGGCGTGCGACCTGTAAACTCGCGGGCTTTGGCGCTGTGCTGTTTAGCGGCGCGGAGTATCGCACAAGTGGGCGCATTGTTCGCCTGCTGTTTATCGACAGGCAAAAACTCTTTTCATGAACCTGCTCAAATCGTTGGCTGCCGTCAGCTCTATCACGATGCTTTCCCGCATCCTGGGATTCGTTCGCGATACGTTGATCGCCCGGATATTCGGTGCCGGAATGGCCACCGACGCCTTCTTCATTGCGTTCAAGTTGCCCAACCTGTTGCGGCGGATCTTCGCCGAAGGGGCGTTTTCCCAGGCCTTCGTGCCGATCCTGGCGGAATATAAAAGCCAGAAGGGCGACGAAGCGACCCGTACCTTCATTGCCTACGTCACCGGTCTGCTGACGCTGGTGCTGGCCTTGGTCACGGCCGCCGGCATGCTCGCCGCGCCCTGGGTGATCTGGGCCACTGCACCAGGTTTCACCGACACGCCGGAAAAATTCCAGCTCACCTCTGACCTGTTGCGGGTGACCTTTCCTTATATATTGCTGATTTCCCTGTCGTCCCTGGCCGGCGCGATCCTCAACACTTGGAACCGTTTCTCCGTGCCGGCCTTCGTGCCGACGCTGCTCAACGTCAGCATGATCATCTTCGCGGTGTTCCTGACGCCGTACTTCGATCCGCCGGTGATGGCGCTGGGTTGGGCGGTGTTGGCGGGCGGCCTGGCGCAGTTGCTCTACCAACTGCCGCACCTGAAGAAGATCGGCATGCTGGTGCTGCCGCGGCTGAACTTGCGCGACAGCGGCGTGTGGCGGGTCATGAAGCAGATGCTGCCGGCCATCCTCGGCGTCTCGGTGAGCCAGATTTCCCTGATCATCAATACCATTTTTGCCTCGTTCCTGGTGGCGGGCTCGGTGTCGTGGATGTATTACGCCGACCGCTTGATGGAATTGCCATCCGGCGTGCTGGGCGTGGCGCTGGGCACGATCCTGCTGCCGACCCTGGCCAAGACCTACGCCAGCCAGGATCGCCATGAGTATTCGCGGATCCTCGATTGGGGCCTGCGCCTGTGTTTCGTACTGGTCCTGCCTTGTGCCCTGGCGCTGGGGATCCTGGCCGAGCCGCTGACGGTTTCGCTGTTCCAGTACGGTCAATTCAATGCATTCGATGCCCTGATGACCCAACGGGCGCTGATCGCCTACTCGGTGGGGCTGCTCGGGATCATCGTGATCAAAGTCCTCGCGCCGGGCTTCTACGCCCAGCAGAACATCCGTACGCCGGTGAAAATCGCCATCTTTACCCTGTGCATGACCCAACTGTTCAACCTGCTGCTCATCGGTCCGCTGGCCCACGCCGGCCTGGCCCTGGCGATCAGCGCGGGTGCCTGTCTCAACGCCGGGCTGCTGTTCTATCAACTGCGCAAGCAGAAGATGTATCAACCGATGCCGGGCTGGGGCAAGTTCGGGCTCAAGTTGCTGGTCGCCGTGGCGGTGATGTCGGCGGTGCTGCTGGTCGGGATGCATTTCATGCCGGCTTGGGGCGAAGGCGTGATGCTCGAGCGTTTCCTGCGCCTGGGTGTGCTGGTCGTGGCGGGCGTGGTGGCGTATTTCGGCATGTTGCTGTTGATGGGCTTCCGTTTGCGCGACTTCAATCGCAAGGCCTTGAGCTGACAGGTTGCCCCTGATAATCCAGGGGCGGGCGGCGGTTTTGTCGGTTCGATCACTTTGGGTTACGGTGTTGCCTGTCACCGACCGCCGGGTGTGGTTATAATCGGCCACTTTATGAGCAAGAAGCGCGTTATGCAGCTGGTTCGAGGCCTCCACAACCTGCGTCCCCGGCATCGGGGCTGTGTCGCCACTATTGGCAACTTTGACGGTGTTCACCGTGGCCACCAGGCTATCCTGGCGCGGCTGCGCGAGCGTGCGCTGGAATTGGGCCTGCCCAGTTGCGTGGTGATCTTCGAGCCGCAGCCCCGGGAGTTTTTCGCCCCGGACACCGCTCCGGCCCGTCTGGCCCGGTTGCGGGACAAACTGCAATTGCTTGCGGCCGAAGGCGTCGACCGGGTCCTGTGCCTGGCTTTCAACCAGCGCCTGAGCCAGCTCAGTGCCGCCGAATTCGTCGATACCATCCTGGTGGATGGCCTCGACGTGAAGCATCTGGAAGTCGGTGACGATTTCCGTTTCGGTTGCGACCGGGCAGGCGATTTCGATTACCTGCAACAGACCGGCGTCGCCCGGGGCTTCACCGTCGAAGCGGCGCAGACCGTCGAGATGGATGGTTTGCGCGTCAGCAGCACCCAGGTCCGCAACGCCCTGGCGGCTGCCGACTTCGCATTGGCCGAGCGCTTGCTCGGTCGGCCGTACCGGATTGCCGGGCGGATCCTGCACGGGCAGAAGCTGGCGCGCCAATTGGGCACGCCAACGGCCAACGTGCAACTCAAGCGCCGTCGCGTGCCGCTGACCGGGGTGTTCCTGGTGAGTGTCGACATCGACGGCAAGACCTGGCCCGGCGTCGCCAACATTGGCGTTCGTCCTACGGTGCAGGGGGATGGCAAGGCCCATCTCGAAGTACACATTCTGGATTTTGCCGGCGATCTGTATGACCGGCGTTTGACGGTGGTTTTCCACCAGAAGCTGCGTGAAGAGCAGCGTTTTGCCTCTCTGGAGGCGCTCAAGACGGCGATCCATGCAGATATCGCCGCCGCCCGTGCCCTTGTCGCAACCAGCGCCAATCGCTAATGAAGAGCCTTAAATGACCGACTATAAAGCCACGCTAAACCTTCCGGACACCGCCTTCCCAATGAAGGCCGGCCTGCCTCAGCGCGAACCACAGATTCTGCAGCGTTGGGACAGCATTGGCCTGTACGGAAAGTTGCGCGAGATTGGCAAGGATCGTCCGAAGTTCGTCCTGCACGACGGCCCTCCGTACGCCAACGGCACCATCCACATCGGTCACGCGCTGAACAAGATTCTCAAGGACATGATCATCCGCTCCAAGACCCTGTCGGGTTTTGACGCGCCGTATGTCCCGGGCTGGGACTGCCATGGCCTGCCGATCGAACACAAGGTCGAAGTGACCCACGGCAAGAACCTGGGCGCGGACAAGACCCGCGAGCTGTGCCGTGCCTACGCCACCGAGCAGATCGAAGGGCAGAAGTCCGAATTCATCCGCCTCGGCGTGCTGGGCGACTTCGCCAACCCATACAAGACCATGGACTTCAAGAACGAAGCCGGCGAAATCCGTGCCCTGGCGAAAATCGTCGAGGGCGGCTTCGTGTTCAAGGGCCTCAAGCCGGTGAACTGGTGCTTCGATTGCGGTTCGGCCCTGGCCGAGGCGGAAGTCGAGTACGAGAACAAGAAGTCCTCGACCATCGACGTCGCGTTCCCTATCGCCGATGAAGACAAGCTCGCCGCGGCTTTCGGCCTGGGCAAGCTGGCCAAGCCGGCCTCGATCGTGATCTGGACCACCACCCCGTGGACCATTCCGGCCAACCAGGCGCTGAACGTCCACCCGGAATTCAACTACGCCTTGGTCGACGTTGGCGACAAGCTACTGGTGCTGGCCGAAGAGCTGGTCGAATCCTGCCTGGCCCGCTATAACCTCGAAGGTTCGGTGATCGCCACCGCTCCGGGGTCGGCGCTGGAACTGATCAATTTCCGCCATCCGTTCTATGACCGCTTGTCGCCGGTGTACCTGGCCGACTACGTGGAACTGGGCGCGGGCACCGGCGTGGTCCACTCCGCGCCGGCCTATGGCGTCGACGACTTCGTGACTTGCAAGAAATACGGCATGGTCAACGACGACATCCTCAACCCGGTGCAGAGCAATGGCGTGTACGTGCCGTCGCTGGAGTTCTTTGGCGGCCAGTTCATCTGGAAAGCCAACCCGGCCATCGTCGACAAGCTGACCGAAGTCGGTGCGTTGCTGCACACCACCATCATCGAACACAGCTACATGCACTGCTGGCGCCACAAGACCCCGCTGATCTACCGCGCCACCGCGCAGTGGTTCATCGGCATGGACAAGCAGCCCACCAGCGGCGACACCCTGCGCCAGCGTTCGCTCAAGGCCATCGAAGAAACCCAGTTCGTGCCGGCCTGGGGCCAGGCGCGCCTGCACTCGATGATCGCCAACCGTCCGGACTGGTGCATCTCCCGCCAGCGTAACTGGGGCGTGCCGATCCCGTTCTTCTTGAACAAGGAAAGCGGTGAGTTGCACCCGCGCACCGTCGAACTGATGGAAATCGTGGCCAAGCGCGTCGAAGCCGAAGGCATCGAAGCCTGGTTCAAGCTCGATGCCGCCGAGCTGCTGGGCGACGAAGCACCGCTGTACGACAAGATCAGCGACACCCTGGACGTCTGGTTCGACTCCGGCACCACCCATTGGCACGTACTGCGCGGTTCGCACCCGATGGGTCATGAGACCGGCCCGCGCGCCGACCTGTACCTGGAAGGTTCGGACCAGCATCGTGGCTGGTTCCACTCGTCCTTGCTGACCGGTTGCGCCATCGACAACCACGCGCCGTACCGCGAGCTGCTGACCCACGGCTTCACCGTCGACGAGTCCGGCCGCAAGATGTCCAAGTCCCTGGGCAACGTGATCGCGCCGCAGAAAGTCAACGACACCCTCGGCGCCGACATCATGCGCCTGTGGGTGGCGTCCACCGACTATTCCGGCGAGATGGCCGTTTCCGAGCAGATCCTGCAACGCAGCGCGGATGCCTACCGGCGGATCCGCAACACCGCGCGCTTCCTGCTTTCGAACCTGACCGGCTTCAACCCGGCCACCGACCTGCTGCCGGCCGAAGACATGCTCGCGCTGGACCGTTGGGCCGTGGACCGTACCCTGTTGCTGCAACGCGAATTGCAAGAACACTACGGCGAGTACCGTTTCTGGAACGTGTATTCCAAGATCCACAACTTCTGCGTCCAGGAGTTGGGTGGTTTCTACCTCGACATCATCAAGGATCGCCAGTACACCACCGGCGCCAACAGCAAGGCCCGGCGCTCCTGCCAGACCGCGCTGTTCCACATCAGCGAGGCGCTGGTGCGCTGGATCGCACCGATCCTGGCGTTCACCGCCGATGAACTGTGGGAATACCTGCCGGGCGAGCGCAACGAGTCGGTGATGCTCAACACCTGGTACGAAGGCCTGACCGAACTGCCGCAAGGCTTCGAGCTGGACCGTGCGTATTGGGATCGCGTGATGGCGGTCAAGGCTGCGGTCAACAAGGAAATGGAGATCCAGCGGGCGGCCAAGGCCGTCGGCGGCAACCTGCAAGCCGAAGTGACCCTCTATGCCGAAGATGCCTTGAGCGCCGACCTGGCCAAGCTGGGCAACGAACTGCGCTTCGTGCTGATCACCTCCACCGCCAGCGTTGCACCTTTCGTGCAGGCGCCGGCCGATGCGGTGATCACTGAAGTCAGCGGCCTGAAGCTGAAGATCGTCAAGTCGAACCACACCAAGTGCGCCCGTTGCTGGCACTGCCGTGAAGACGTCGGCGTGAACCCGGAGCATCCGGAAATCTGCGGTCGTTGCGTCGACAACATCAGCGGTAGCGGCGAGGTTCGCCACTATGCCTAATGCAGCGGGCCGTTTCGGTCGGTTGGGCTGGCTCTGGTTGAGCTTGCTGGTGCTGGTCATCGACCAGGCCAGCAAGTACTACTTCGAGAACGCGTTGACCATGTACCAGCAGATCGTGGTCATTCCCGACTACTTCAGTTGGACCCTGGCCTACAACACTGGCGCGGCGTTCAGCTTCCTGGCCGACAGTTCGGGCTGGCAGCGCTGGCTGTTCGCGCTGATTGCCGTGGTGGTCAGTGCCGTGCTGGTGGTCTGGCTCAAGCGCCTGGGGCGTGACGAAACCTGGCTGGCCGTGGCGCTGGCGCTGGTCCTCGGCGGCGCGTTGGGCAACCTCTACGATCGGATTGCCTTGGGCCATGTGATCGATTTCATCCTGGTGCATTGGCAGAACCGCTGGTATTTCCCGGCGTTCAACTTTGCCGACAGCGCCATCAGCGTGGGCGCCGTGATGCTCGCCCTGGATATGTTCAAGAGCAAGAAAACCGGAGAAGCCGTCCATGACTGAGCAGCGTATCGCTCAAAACACCGAAGTGAAGCTTCACTTCGCCCTGCACCTGGAAAACGGCGACACCGTTGACAGCACCTTCGACAAGGCTCCGGCGGTGTTCAAGGTCGGCGACGGCAACCTGCTGCCCGGTTTCGAAGCGGCAATCTTCGGTTTCAAGGCCGGCGACAAGCGAACCGTGGTCGTTCCGCCGGAAAATGCCTTTGGTCAGCCCAACCCGCAAAACGTGCAGACCATGCCACGCTCGCAATTCCAGGACATGGAACTGTCGGAGGGCTTGCTGGTGATCTTCAATGACGCGGCCAATACCGAATTGCCGGGTGTGGTTAAGGCATTTGACGATGCCCAGGTGACCGTTGATTTCAATCATCCACTGGCGGGCAAGACCTTGAATTTCGAAGTGGAAATTCTTGAGGTCAAGGCGGTTTAGGATTTAACAGGCAGTTCCTGCTGCCACCCGATTCACTGTGGGAGCGAGCAAGCTCGCTCCCACACTGGATTGCATTGATTCAATCTCTTGCGCGCAAGACACGAGGCACAGCATGCAAATCAAACTCGCCAACCCCCGTGGCTTCTGCGCCGGCGTGGACCGGGCGATCGAAATCGTCAACCGCGCCCTGGAAGTGTTCGGGCCGCCGATCTACGTGCGCCATGAAGTGGTGCACAACAAGTTCGTCGTCGAGGACCTGCGCAGCCGCGGGGCTATTTTCGTCGAGGAACTGGACCAGGTGCCGGACGACGTCATCGTGATCTTCAGCGCCCACGGCGTTTCCCAGGCGGTGCGTACCGAAGCCGCCGGCCGAGGCCTGAAAGTCTTCGACGCCACCTGCCCGCTGGTCACCAAGGTCCATATCGAAGTCGCACGCTACAGCCGCGACGGTCGCGAATGCATCCTGATCGGCCACGAGGGCCACCCGGAAGTCGAAGGCACCATGGGCCAGTACGACGCCAGCAACGGCGGCGCCATCTACCTGGTCGAGGACGAGGAAGACGTGGCGGCCCTGCAGGTGCGCAACCCGGAAAAACTCGCTTTCGTCACCCAGACCACCCTGTCCATGGATGACACCAGTCGCGTCATCGACGCCTTGCGTTCGCGCTTCCCGGCCATTGGCGGACCGCGCAAGGACGACATCTGCTACGCGACCCAGAACCGTCAGGACGCGGTCAAGCAACTGGCCGACGAATGCGACGTGGTCCTGGTCGTCGGCAGCCCGAACAGCTCCAATTCCAATCGCCTGCGTGAGCTGGCCGAGCGCATGTCCACCCCGGCCTACCTGATCGACGGCGCCGAAGACATGCAACGCAGCTGGTTCGACGGCGTCGAGCGGATCGGCATTACCGCCGGTGCCTCCGCCCCGGAAGTCCTGGTGCGCGGTGTGATCCAGCAATTGCAGGCCTGGGGTGCAACCGGGGCTGACGAGCTGGCCGGTCGCGAGGAAAACATCACGTTCTCGATGCCGAAGGAACTGCGCGTCCGCTCCCTGCTTTGAGTCCTTTTGCACACAGGGCCTGCTCGGCCTCGATACTTTCCAGGCGGACGCGGCCGGACGGCGCCAATATCACTTGGTGATGGCTGACCGGCCGGCGTTTGGCGCACACATGCAGCGTGCCGGCCTGGAATGAGCCATTGGAATGCAGGGCCTCTCCCTGGCTGCCGAACCTGATCCTGCGCTTGACCGTCGAGTTGCCAACTACCCGAGCGCTGCTCCTGCGCTCCTTCAACAAGGTCTTCTCCTTGTCGTCCAGCATGATCCGCCAGCCTTTGCTCCAATCGTTATCTATTGCGTGTATCAACACCCGGCAGTTACGCGTGATGGCTTCACTGCGGGCGCTGCGCAATCCGCTGAGCAGTAGCTGCGCGGTGTCCTCGCGTTCGATGGATTCGATCAGTTGGGTGTAGCTTGTACTGGCCAACGGCAGAACAATTGCGGCAATTGCCAGTCCGATGAGCAGTTCGATCAGGCTGAAGCCTTGTTGATACATGACGTCTCCTCCCTGGAGTACGAAAACGACGCGATCCTGGCGTCCTGATTGAAACAACCACCCACACGGCGGTGGTTTGTTCTAGCGTGTAATGGCAGGTATAGCCGACGGCAACGGAGGGCATCGATGGATCTTCGTACAAAAGGTTTCACGCTGATCGAGGTGCTGGTGGCCCTTGGCGTGATGCTGCTGCTGATTACCATGGCGGTACCGTCGTTCACCGGTTCGCTGCAAAGCACCAAGGCCGATACCGAAATCGGTGACCTGCAGCGGGCCTTGAACTTCGCCCGAATGGAAGCGATCAACCGTGGCATCACCACGCGCGTTCGCCCGACCACGCAGGGTGGTGCCTGGAACGGCGAACTGATCGTGTATGACAACACTGGCAATCCGCCCAACCCGAATGTATTGCGGGTTGTTCCAGCGATGGGCAGCGGCGCGACTCTGACGCTAACCTCAGAGGTGACCAGTATCGATTTCAACAACCTCGGCGGATTATCGGGCCTGGCCGTGCCGGTGAGCTTCAATTACGTAAGGGGGGCGCAAAGCCGGACGCTGAATGTTTGCCTCAATGGACGAATCGTATTGAATGGAAATTGCGGATGAAGGGTTGCAGCAAAAAGGCGCAGGAGGGCATGACGCTGATCGAAGTGCTGGTGGCAGTGCTGATTCTCGGGGTGGGCTTGCTGGGCGCGGCGATGATCCAGCTCAATGCGCTCAAATACACCGACAGCTCGCGCATGACCAGCCAGGCCAGTTTCATTGCCTATGACCTGCTGGACCGCATCCGCGCCAATTCTGGCGCCGACTACACCATCGCTCCACCCGGCTCCCCCAACCTCAACGTGGCCCGGGACCAGGACCTGTACGACTTCAAGACCAACATCGTCGCCTTCGGCGGCGCCACCGCCACGGGCACTGTGGCACTGAACCAGCGGGTCTACACCATCACCATTTCCTGGGACGATGCCCGGGCCGCCAACACGACCAACGCGGCCGAGGCGCGGCGCAGCTTCGTGCTGACCAGCCGTGTCGCCGTCGATCCGGTGGCGGCGACGCCATGAACGGACGCAGCCGCGGCTTCGGCCTGATCGAATTGATGATCGCGCTGGTCATCAGCCTCATCGTGGTGTTGGGCGTCGTGCAGGTTTTCATCGCGGCGAAGAACACCTACGTCAGCCAGAACGCTGCCGCCGTCATGCAGGAGGACGCACGGTTTGCCTTGAGCAAGATGGTTCAGGAGATTCGCATGGTCGGCATGTTCGGTTGCCTGGCGACCGTCATCGATGCTTCCACGGATAACAGTTTCGCGGCCAGCCAGATCACGCCGATCCGCTGGGACAACGCGAACCGCAGGTTGACCCTGGTGACGGCGGACATTGGCAGTGGCGGTAACGCACCGACCTGGACCGTGGTCTCCGATTGCCGCACCTCGGCAACGGCCTATTCCAACGCCCGTGCGCCCGCGACGGGTCAGTTGGCCTTCCCGATTCGCCGACTGATCTACGGCTTCAACAACAATCAGCTACTGCTGGGCACAGGCCCCGGCACTCCGACCATGGCGGTGCTGGTGGACAATGTACGGGCATTCAACGTGACATTCGGCATGGCCGGCAGTGCGACGGACACCGCTGCCACCAGCTACAGCGCCAACCCGAGCGACCCGGCGCTGATCCGCAGCGTACGCCTGACCCTGACGCTGTTCGATCCGCGGAACACCGTGCGCGACCAGACCTTCAATGTGGTCGCCGCTTTGCGGAACCGGCTGCTATGAAGGGGCGATCGATGATTTCGATAGGGCACCGACACGGCCAGCGCGGCATGGCATTGCTGGTCAGCCTGGTCTTTTTGTTGCTGCTGACGTTGATCGGCCTTTCGTCCATGCAGAGCGCCACGCTCCAGGAAAAAATGACCAGCAGCGTCATGCAGCGCAACCAGTCATTCCAGCTGGCCGAGGCTGCGCTGCGGGTGGGAGAAAGCGCCGTGCAGGTCGAGACGTATTCATTGCCGGTCTGTACCACCACGGCCCAATGTGCGCCACCGGCGGAGTCGGCGACGGTAACGGTGGCAGGGCGCAACTCGGCGTCGGGCGTGCTCTGGGTGGCCGCCGCCGGTGGGTTTTATGGCGTGCAGAACATCGGCACGACGCTTACGGCGGTCAACGTGCCGATCAATACCTCGGCAACGCTGTACCGGATCACCGCGGTGGCTGTGGTGGGCAACAACCAGCGCAGCGTGGTGGAGAGCATCTATGCGAAATATTAGGGCGCTGCTGGGCGCGGTGTGGGGGGCGTTGCTCAGCCTTTACCTGGCGGCGCCGGTCTATGGCTTCACGCCTTCGGAATCGCCACTGTTGAGCGCGGCGGCGGTGACGCCCAACGTGATGCTGCTGATCGATGACTCGGGGAGCATGAATAACATTATCTGGGCGGCGGGGTTTGATCCGGCTGCGACGCAAACGCGCACATTTGCATGCAACTCCAGCAGCAGTTGCAATGACCGATATGAGCTGGACCTGGACGATTCGAACATCCTGTTGGTGAGTCTTTTGCGGGGCGGTTGCTCGTCTGGCTGGTACGGTTTCTATCGAGCCAGTATCGGGCGCGTCTGTCTGCGACTGCCAGATCCAGTGGGCGGTGGCAATACTCGTTACACCGCGAGGTACCTGGCGTATTTGGTGACCCTGGCCAACGGCTCCAGCCGGGACTTCACCACTGGCACGATTCCGAACGACTACCGAGTCAACGTGGCACGGGATGTCTCGACTGATCTTGTCGCCAACAACCGCGCCCTGCGCATCGGCCTTGCCACTTTCAACCCGCCCAACAGTAGCAACTCCGGTCCAGGTGGCTATATCGCCCGGGCCATCAGCGACTTGTCGCCAGTCAGCGGCAGTGTCACCCAGACCCAGGCCAACGCCAATTACACTGCCCTGATCAACGCCATCAATGCCTTGGGGGCCGTTGCCAATACCCCGCTGGCCGAAAGTTACTATGAAGTCACCCGCTATTTCCGAGGCATGGCGCCGTTTTACAACGGTACACCCAGCACCTACACCAGCCCGATCCAGTATCGATGCCAGAAGAATTTCGGTGTGGTCATTACCGATGGCCTGCCCACCTACGACCGAACGTTCCCCACCAATGACCCGTTGGGCGGTAGTCGTTTGCCGAACTGGGATGGCATCAGCACTAACGATGGTGCCGATCCTGCGGGTGACGGCGAAGGCGACACGCTTTACCTGGACGACATCGCCAAATTCGCCTTCGACATCGACATGCGCACCACCGGCACCGACGTCACCGGAAAAAGCTGGGAATCGGCCGACTTCCGACGCCAATACCTCAACACCTACACCGTCGGATTCACCGCCACCAACCAGATGTTGTCCGACGCGGCCCGCTACGGTGCGGGCAAGTATTACCAGGCCACCGACAGCGAGGGCCTGAACTCCGCGTTGTCATCCGCCTTGAGCGACATCACCTCCAAGGCCGGCTCGGGGGGCGGCGGCACCAGCAATGGCGCGACGCTGTCCAGCACCTCCAGTTACTACCAGACCACCTACGACCCCAAGGATTGGCGTGGCACCATCAAGGCGTTCGGCTTTACCTCGACCGGTACGGTCAACACGGCGGCGATGCAATGGACCACCGACACGGCCATCGTGCCCGGCGCCACGGCGCCGATCTATCAGTCCTGGAACACCGCCACCAACGTGCCGATCACGCTGGCCTACGGCAACTTCTCGCCGGCCCAGCAGACCAGCCTGAGCCAAGGCTTGCCCACCGGTATCACCGGCAACGACCTGGTGGAGTGGAGCAAGGGCACCAACAAGACGGGCTTGAAAGTACGCAGCGTCTTGCTCGGCGACATCATCAACTCACCGTTGGTGCTGGCCTCACCCAACGACCAGACCGCCTCGGACCTGGTGGGCGACACCAGCTACAGCACCTACCTGGCGACCAAGGCGACAAACATGAGCGCCAGCCTGGTGGTGAACGGCAATGACGGTTTCTTCAGCGTGATCAACAGCACGAATGGAACCCGGCGCTACGCCTACATGCCGTCGAGCGTGCTGCCTTCGCTGGAGATGATCGCTGATCCCACCTATATCAATGGCGTGAGCCACAAGTTTTTGGTGGACGGGCAGGTCGGTGTATTCGATGCGCAACTGGGCAGCGTCTGGAAAACCCTCGCCCTGGGCGGCACCGGTGCCGGTGGCCGGGCGTTTTATGCGGTGCAATTGTTCGATGCGTCGGCGGGTAACGCGATCCGGGCACTTTGGGAAGTCAGCGCTCCAGCCATCGCCAACACGGGCCATCCCTTCAACGACCTGGGCTACGCCTACGCACGGCCTGAAGTGGCGCGCCTGGCGGACGGTCGCTGGGCCGCGTTCATCTCCAACGGCTATGGCAGCAATAGCGGCGTGGCGGCGTTGTACGTGGTGGACATTCGCGACGGTTCGCTGATTCGCAAAATTGTCGTCAACAGCAGCGAAACCGATAACGGCCTGTCGTCGGTCAAGCTGCGGGTCAATTCCCAGAACGTGGTGCAAGCCGCCTACGGCGGTGACTTGAAAGGGCGGATGTGGAAGTTCGACCTCAGTGGCACCTCCCCGACCACCTGGGGCCTGGCGTTTGCTGGCCAGCCATTGTTTACCGCCCCTGGTGGGGCTACCCAGCCGATCACTGCGCAGCCTTTGTTGGCGGACAATCCCCAAGGCGGCATCCAGGTATTTTTCGGCACTGGCAAGTTCAACGAATCGGCCGACAAGCTCAACAAGGACCTGCAAGGGTTCTATTCGATCTGGGATGCGATCGGCGGCGGGGGGCAAATCACCGTGGCGAGCCTTCAGGCCCAATCGATCACCAATATTTTTTCCGGGACGACGGGGCAGTTCGTGACCACCAGTCAGACCGATGTCGCCTATCCCACCAAGAAGGGCTGGTACTTGCCGCTGGTGTACAACAACGCCTTGACCGGGGAGCGGGTCATCAACCCAGCCAGCCTGGTGCTCGGGCGTGTTGTCTTCACGACCGCCGCCGTTGATACCACCGACCCGTGCGCCAGCTTCGGTACCGGCAAGCTGATCGAAGTGGATGCGTTCAACGGTAAGATGCTCAACTATGCGGTGCTCGATACCAATAACGATGGTTCGATCAATACCCTCGACACGATTTCCGCTGGCGTGGTGTTCACGGGCGGGATACCGACCTTGAGTGCCGTCGTCAGCGCCAATGGGGCAACCAACATGGTCGTGAATGACTCCGGTGGAGGTATCACAGACCTGCTGACCAAGTCCGTCGGTGGCAGCCGTCGTATCATGTGGCGGCAAATACAGTGAGGTAAGGCATGCACAAATCCAACCGAGGTTTCACCTTGATCGAAATCATGATCGTCATCGCGATCATCGGTATTGTGATCACCGTCGGCTATCCGAGCCTGACCGAATACATGAAAAAGGCCCGGCGCACCGAGATCGCCTCGCTGTTGTCGGAGCAGGCGCAGATCCTCGAGCGCTACTACTCGAGGAACAACGCCTACACCAACGCGACTGGCCTGAGCGCCGGTAATGATTCGTACACCATTACTCCGACGACGCTGACGGACCAGAGCTTCATCTTGAAGGCAGTGCGCAAGGGCGGCTCGCCCATGGCGGCGGACAAATGTGGTGACTTCGTGATCACCAATACCGGCGTACGAAATGTGGAGAACGCCGCCGCTGGCGTGACCGCCAAGGATTGCTGGGGCCGCTGATTTTTTCCGGACGTAGTTTGCGTCCATTGTCTTATGAGTCGAAACAGAACATGACCAGGCAACAGCAAATGGTGATTGTCGGCGGCGGAGTCATTGGCCTGCTGACCGCATTCAACCTCGCTTCGGAAGGGCAGCGCGTGGTGCTGCTGGATCGCTCCGGCGTCGGTCAGGAGGCCTCCTGGGCGGGTGGCGGTATCGTTTCGCCCCTTTATCCCTGGCGCTATAGCCCGGCGGTTACCGCGTTGGCCCATTGGTCGCAGGATTTTTATCCACAACTGGGCGAGCGCTTGTTCGCCGCTACGGGCATTGATCCGCAGGTGCATGTCACCGGGCTGTATTGGCTGGACCTCGACGACCAGGAAGAAGCGCTGGCCTGGGCCAAACGGGAAGGGCGCCCGCTGCGGGCTGTGGATATCTCGGAGGTCCACGATGCGGTCCCGGTGCTGGGTTCGGGATTTTCCCGGGCGATCTACATGGCCGATGTGGCTAACGTGCGTAATCCCCGGCTGGTGAAATCCCTCAAGGCGGCCTTGCTGGCGATGCCCAATGTCACGCTTCACGAACACTGTGAAGTCAGCGGATTCATTCGCGACGGTGAGCGTGTGGTGGGGGTGAATAGTTCTGCTGGTGAGGTTCGCGGCGACCAAGTGGTATTGGCCGCTGGCGCCTGGAGTGGCGAGCTGCTCAAGACGCTGGGCTTGAAGCTGCCGGTCGAGCCGGTTAAAGGGCAGATGATCCTGTACAAATGCGCGGAGGATTTTCTGTCGAGCATGGTCCTGGCCAAGGGGCGCTACGCGATCCCGCGTCGTGATGGGCACATCCTGGTCGGCAGTACGCTGGAGCGCGAGGGCTTTGACAAGACCCCGACCGATGTCGCGCTGGAAAGCCTCAAGGCTTCGGCGGTGGCGCTTATTCCCGAGCTTGCCGATGCCGAGGTGGTAGGGCATTGGGCGGGGTTGCGGCCCGGGTCGCCGGAGGGGATTCCTTATATCGGCGAAGTGCCGGGGTTTGCGGGGCTTTGGTTGAACTGTGGGCATTATCGCAATGGGCTGGTGCTGGCGCCGGCTTCGTGTCGGTTGTTTGTGGATGTGATGTTGGGGCGGGAGCCGGTGATTGACCCTGTGCCTTATGCGCTCGGCGGGGCGGTTGTAAGGTTCGGTTTTGATACTGCACCTATACTCAGACCCAATTGTGGGAGCGAGCTTGCTCGCGAAAGCATTCTCACAATCGATGAAGATGTTGAATGTGCCGGCCTCTTCGCGAGCAAGCTCGCTCCCACAGGTTTTTGGGTTGTGTGCAGATGTGTGAATATCTGCAAAACCATGTGGGAGCGAGCCTGCTCGCGAAAGCGGTGGTTCAGCTAAATAAATCCTGGCTGACGCCGCGCTCTTGCTCTTGCTTTGGATCTTGATCTTGATCTTGATCTTGGCGCCCCGTTAAACCACGCTGGCCGAACGCAGGCATTGCGCAGTGGGCATCCCGGCATGGATGCCGGGATAGCCGCGCAGGGCCATGGATGGCCCATCGCGGCGGGCCCACGGAGCAATGCAGGAGTGAGGGCACACCGAGCCTAGGCGAGGTGCCGAGTGGTGGGGCAAAGCGCTTTTGGTTACTTTTGGCGCTCTTCCAAAAGTGACCCGCTGTAAGAGCGGAACCCTAAGCAGCCGTTACCGCAGAAACGGATATACACACCGCCTCCCAGCCAGCCTTTGTGGGAATGGTCGGACAACCCCCGGACTCAAGCCGAATTTTCCGACGAGTTCTGGCGGTTGCCGTGTGAGAAGAACTCTCGTTAACCTTTCCCCGTCGCTGCCAATTCAGCGTCCGGGCGTCGCGGCCCGCTAACTTGGTGCATAATTCCAGCCGACGACGGTGCTCCGGTACCTGTCGTTGTGTCATGGCTGGCTGTGCGTGGGATACCTTCGGGTATGCCGGGTTTTCAAGTTCTCGGTCCGCGAACCTGCGTACAGCTGCCACCTCCAATCGCGTCGCGGCGACCGGTGACAGCTCCAAAAACTTGGAGATGCAAAATGGTCAAAGTTACACCCAATCCCCCCGAAACAGATCATTCATCAACACAGAACGATCCTGACCACCCCCAGCTCAATGAAGCCACCAAACGCACCATTGACTCTTACCTTGATCCAAAACCTGAAACCCAAAAGAAACCAGCTCCGAACCAACTATTCACCGTCGCGGAGGGCATTGACACCGAATCCCTCCTCACCAACCTCAGCGAAACCCTGGCCTCAGCCAACGCCACCATCAGCGACCTGGCCTTCGACCTTGAAGGCTCACGACGACAAATTGCCCTGGGCGTACAGCAACTGATTGAACTGGGTGAACTGCTCGCCAATCGTGTGCTGGATGAGCAGGTGCCGGTGGGCTAGAGAAATCGTCGGGTAGAAATACTGTTCCGTGGCGAGGGGATTTATCCCCGCTGGGCTGCGCAGCAGCCCCAAAAGCAACAACTCGATCAACCTGATGCACCGATATGTGAGTTTGGGGGCCGCTTCGCAGCCCAGCGGGGATAAATCCCCTCGCCACAAAGTTTTGTACGGCTCCGGCTCTGATTGAGCTAAATCTCGATGATCACTCAATCCAACCCCAACTTCTTCAACCGATACCGCATCGACCGAAACGACAACTTCAACCGCTGTGCCGCCGCCGTGCGATTCCAGCGGGTCTCTTCAAGCGCCTGGAGGATAACCTTGCGTTCGACGTCTTCCAGGTAATCCTCCAGGTTGTCGACCCGCACCAGATCCGGGTTAGCCACATCGCCAGCCACGTTGCTCTCGGCAAGGCGCAGGTCATCGGCCTCGATCTGATGGTGTTCGCAAAGGGTATAGGCCCGTTCCAGCATGTTCTCCAGCTCCCGCACGTTGCCGGGGAAGCGGTAATTGCGCAGGGCATCGAGTGCCGCAGGATGCAGCTTCGCCGCCGGGTTACCGGTGCTCGCGGCCAGGCGCTGGAGCATGTAGTTGGCCAGCGGCTCGATATCTTCACGACGTTCGCGCAGGGGCGGGACGCGCAGTTCAATGACGTTCAGTCGGTAATACAGATCCTGGCGAAAGCGCCCGGCCGCGACTTCGGCGTCGAGGTCTTTGTGAGTGGCGCAGAGAATTCGCACGTCCATCACTTCTTCCTGCTGGCCGCCGACGGCGCGCACGGCTTTTTCCTGGATGGCGCGCAAGAGCTTGACCTGCATCGCCAGCGGCAGGTCGGCCACTTCGTCGAGGAACAGCGTCCCGCCGTGGGCGGCCTGGAACAACCCGGGTTTGTCTTCGATGGCGCCGCTGAAGCTGCCTTTGCGGTGGCCGAAAAACTCGCTTTCCATCAGTTCAGTGGGAATTGCCCCACAGTTGACCGGCACGAAAGGCTGGCTGGCGCGCGGCCCTTGTTCATGGATCAGGCGGGCGACCAATTCCTTGCCACAGCCCGACTCGCCGCTGATATAGACCGGCGCCTGGCTTCGGGCCAGTTTTTCGATTTGCTTGCGCACGCCGCGCATCGGCGGCGAATCCCCCAGTAGAACGCGTTCGACGGTCGCGCCGGGCGTGGTGCCCGGTGACAGGCGCAGGGCGCTGCCGACCAATTCCCGCAGGCGAGCTAGATCGACTGGCTTGGTCAGGAAATCGAAGGCGCCTGCCTTGAGGGCATCGATGGCGACTTCCAGGCTGCCATAGGCGGTGATCATCGCCACGGGCAGTTGGGAATACCGTTGCTGGATATGTTTGACCAGCTCCAGGCCCGTGCCATCGGGCAGGCGCATGTCGGTCAGGCACAGGTCGAAGGCTTCGGCCGCCAGCAGGGATTGGGCCTCGCTGAGATTCTTGGCGCTGCGGGTGTCGAGTTTCATCCTGCCCAGGGTGATCTCCAGGAGTTCGCGGATGTCCGGCTCGTCATCGACGATCAGGATTCGTTGCCGTGAGCGTGTATTCAAATCTGTTTCCGTCCGTGAGCAAAGGTGATGCGGAAGCAACCGCCGCCTTGGCGTGGTTTGAAGTCTAGGCGGGCCTGGTTGCTTTCGCACAGCTCACGGGACAGATAGAGCCCAAGGCCGGTGCCTTGGCTGCTGGTGGTGAAAAAAGGTTCGAACAGGTGCGCCTGCTGGTCCGGCGTTACGCCAGGGCCGTTGTCGATGATGTCCAGCGTGGCCAGTTGGCTATGGGGATCGATGAACAGCTTCAACCAGGCCTCGGCCTTGTCATGGGCCAGCGCGCTGTGGCGCCAGGCGTTGCGCAACAGGTTGTCGAGCACTTGGGTCAGTTGGTCGGGGTCCATGAGCGTGATGTAGTCGCCGGGGTCGATGCTCAGGTGCAGTTGTTGGTGTCCTTCCGCGCTTTCGCGGGCCTGCCGGACGAATTGCTCGAGGCAGCTACGCAGATCCAGGCGTTGGGGGGCGGTTTGCTGGCGACGGGACAGTTGCAGGACGTTTTCGATGACGCGATTCATTCGTTGGGAGTGATCTTGAATAATCTGCGTCAGACGCCGGTCCGCGTCGTTCAGTTCCTCGGACTCGCGCAGCAATTGCGCGGCGTGGCTGATTGCCCCCAGCGGATTGCGGATTTCATGGGCGATACCGGCGGTGAGACGCCCCAACGATGCCAGCTTCAATTGCTGGGCGTGTTGGGCCACCTGGGCCAGGTCTTCGAGAAATATCAGGATCTGTTGCTGATCCTCTGCCCCGAGGGCGATGAAGCTGGGTTGCAGGGTCAGGCCCGTGCTGCTGATGGTCAGGCTTTGCGGGCGCAGGCTGGGGTTGTTCAACCACCCCTGCAATCGCTCGACCAAGGCGCTGGAATAATCGTCGATCCGTTGGCCGACCAGGTCATGCATGCCCAGCAGGTTCAAGGCGCTTTCGTTGGCCAACTGAACTCTGCGTTGGCGATCCAGGACCAGGATGCCGGTGCGCATGCGCTGCAGGATCAGCGCATTGAGGGCTTCGAGGCTGAGCACTTCGCTGGCTTTTTGCTCGGCCAGGGTTTCGCTGGCTTCCAGTCGTCGGGTCAGGCGTTGCACCAGCAACGCGGCGGCGAAGCACAGGGCGCCCAGGGTGCCTGCTTGCAGATAGCTGCTGGGTCGGCTCGAATCGCTGAGACCGAGCACGAACGTCGAGCCAACGATGCCCAGGGTGGCGACGGCGGCAATCAACAGGCCGATCCGGCCGCGCAGCAAGGTATTGCTGATCGCCACCGAGACGATGATCAGGTTGCCAATGGCGCTGGGGGCGCCGCCCGCGACGAAGAACAGCCACGACAGCAACAGGACGTCGGTCAAGGCCAGGCCGAACAACTGGGCAGGACGACGGGTGTTTTCCAGGAACACCACCAGCAGGATGTTCAGTACCAGGTATAACCAGCTGCCGCTGCGCAGCAGATCGTCGTTGGCGAACTCCAGCAGGCGGTTATCCATGTTGCTGGAAATCAGCAGCACCAGGGTGATGCCGATGCTGAGGCGGTACAGGTGATACAGACGCAGCAGGCGCTGCGCCTGTTTGACGCGAGGGAGCGGGGCTTCAGCGCTCACGAGTGCCTGGGCCTTGCTCAAGGTGAGCCTGGCTGCAATACCATTGCTGTTGGAGGGGCAATGCGCGATCCCGTGGCAGGTGCACGCCGCAATGGGCGCAACGAACCATGGGCGGCGCGTCCTGTTCACGGGTTGCGTTGGGCGCGGAAGTGCTGGCCTTGAATTTGCGCCAGAACCATACCGCGGCGGCAATCAGGGCGATCCAGAACAGTAGACGAAGCATGATGGGCGGCTTTTTGGCTAGAGATCAGGCAGTTTAGCCAAGGACTGGAACGGCGCACAGCGCAATAAAACCCAGGCACAAAAAAGGAGACTCGCAGGTCTCCTTTTTTGTCAGGCCAAGTCTCAGTCGAACAGGCCGAATGTCATGTAGCTGAACCAGGAGCGGTCGCCGGACTCGTTCTCAGGCTCCGGTTCTTCGATCACGTCGCCGTTTTCGTCCTTTGGCTTGAGCTCGTTCGGAATGGCTTCCTTGGCGTCCTGGAACTGGCGCTGTACGTCCTGGTTGGCGCGGGTTTCGCCCGGCGGCAGCGGCGGACGGGATTCGATCATGCCCAGGGTCGCCTTGCTCAGCCACGAACGGTTGTCCGCCTCATCGACGCGCGGCGTGAACTGGCCGTCGACCAGGGAAGGGTGGTCCGGATAGTTCAGCTTCAGGGTTTCCAGGCTGGTGGCCGCGAGCTCATCCAGGTGCAGGCGCTGGTAGGCTTCGGTCATCACCGCCAGGCCGTCGCCCACCGATGGGGTTTCCTGGAAGTTTTCCACCACATAGCGGCCACGGTTGGCGGCGGCAACGTAGGCCTGGCGGGTCAGGTAGTAGTCGGCCACGTGGATTTCGTAGGAAGCCAGCAGGTTGCGCAGGTAGATCATGCGCTGCTTGGCATCAGGCGAGTAGCGGCTGTTGGGGAAGCGGCTGGTCAGCTGGGCGAACTCGTTGTAGGAGTCGCGCGCGGCGCCCGGGTCACGCTTGGTCATGTCCAGCGGCAGGAAGCGCGCCAGCAGGCCGACGTCCTGGTCGAAGGAGGTCAGGCCCTTGAGGTAGTAGGCGTAATCGACGTTCGGGTGCTGCGGGTGCAGACGAATGAAGCGCTCGGCGGCGGACTTGGCCGCTTCCGGCTCGGCGTTCTTGTAGTTGGCGTAGATCAACTCCAGTTGCGCCTGGTCGGCGTAGCGACCGAACGGATACCGCGACTCCAGCGCCTTCAATTTGGCGGTGGCGCTGGTATAGCTGTTGTTGTCCAGGTCGTTCTGCGCCTGTTGGTACAGTTCGACTTCGCTCAGGTTTTCGTCTACGACTTCCTTCGACGAGCAAGCAGCAGTCAATGCGAGGATGGCGATCAGCAGCAGGTGTTTCACTTGCATGGCGGCTTGCGTCCCTATGACGGCCGCTGTCTTGGGCGGGGCCGTCCTGTTATGATGAGCGCCCCGTTGAAAAGCCTCGGGGCAAAAGACGCCGTATTTAACCACAAGCGCGCAGCCGAAACCAAAGGCTGTGCCGACGCCCAGTCCGAGCATGTCCGATAAAATAGAACTTCGCGCAGAGGTGCCGTCCGATTTGGGCGGCCAACGCCTCGATCAAGTCGCCGCCCAACTCTTCGCAGAGCACTCGCGCTCGCGCCTTTCCGCCTGGATCAAGGACGGCCGCCTGACGGTGGACGGGGCGGTCATCCGTCCGCGCGACATCGTCCATGGCGGCGCCATCCTCGAGCTGACCGCCGAGCAGGAGGCCCAGGGAGAATGGGTCGCCCAAGACATCGCCCTCGACATCGTCTATGAAGATGACGACATCCTGGTGATCAACAAGCCCGCGGGCCTGGTGGTGCACCCGGCGGCCGGTCATGCCGATGGCACCCTGCTGAACGCCTTGCTGCACCACGTGCCGGACATCGTCAATGTCCCCCGCGCCGGTATCGTGCATCGTTTGGACAAGGACACCACCGGCCTGATGGTGGTCGCCAAGACCATCCAGGCGCAGACACAACTGGTCACGCAGTTGCAAAGCCGCAGTGTCAGCCGCATCTATGAATGCATCGTGATCGGCGTGGTCACCGCGGGTGGCAAGATCAACGCGCCGATCGGTCGCCACGGCCAGCAGCGCCAGCGCATGGCGGTGATGGAAGGCGGCAAGCAGGCGGTCAGTCATTACCGCGTGCTGGAGCGTTTCCGTTCCCATACCCACGTGCGGGTCAAGCTGGAAACCGGTCGGACCCACCAGATTCGCGTGCACATGGCCCACATCAACTTCCCGTTGGTGGGCGACCCGGCCTACGGTGGTCGCTTCCGCATTCCGCCGGCTGCCAGCCAGACCATGGTCGAATCGCTGAAGAATTTCCCGCGCCAGGCGCTGCACGCACGTTTCCTCGAACTGGATCACCCGACGACCGGCAAGCGCATGAGCTGGGAGTCGCCGTTGCCGGATGATTTCGTCTGGCTGCTGACCTTGCTGAAGCAGGACCGCGAGGCGTTCATCGGATGAACGACTGGCTGATACCCGACTGGCCCGCGCCGGCCCGGGTCAAGGCCTGCGTCACCACCCGCGAGGGCGGCGTCAGCCAGGCGCCGTTCGACAGCCTCAACCTGGGCGATCATGTGGGCGACGACCCTACGGCTGTTGCCGAAAACCGTCGTCGCCTCACTGATCGGTTCGTCATGCGTCCGGCCTGGTTGCAGCAAGTCCATGGAATTGACGTGGTCGAGGCTGATCCGACTCGGGTCGTCACTGCCGATGCCAGTTGGAGCGCCACGCCGGGCATCGCTTGCACGGCGATGACGGCGGATTGCCTGCCGGTATTGTTCTGCAATCGTGCCGGCACCCATGTCGCGGCAGCCCATGCCGGTTGGCGGGGGCTGGCCAACGGTGTGCTGGAAGCTACGCTCGACAGCCTGCAGCAACCCAGCGAAGAGATACTCGCCTGGCTCGGCCCGGCCATTGGCCCGCAAGCCTTTGAGGTCGGCCCGGAAGTGCGCGAAGCCTTCATAGCCCATCTGCCTTCGGCGGACCAGGCCTTTGCGCCAAGCCCCAATGCCGGCAAATTTCTCGCCGATATCTACGCGTTGGCACGGCTACGCCTGGCGGCACGCGGCGTAACAGCCGTCTATGGTGGCGGTTTGTGCACCGTGACCGATCCTCGCTTCTATTCCTACCGGCGCAATCCCCGCACCGGTCGTTTCGCCTCCCTGATCTGGCTTGAACGCTAGACTCCCCTGATCTGTATCAACAGCGCGCTGCTTGAATCTTCCAGAATCGACCACATCTATAACGGTATCTGGCAGGTTTCTTCATTCAGGATGTTTCTCTAGGTCCGGCCTGCTCATTAGGAAGGTGACCCATGCGTATTGATCGTTTAACCAGCAAATTGCAATTGGCGCTGTCCGATGCCCAGTCCCTGGCCGTCGGCCTGGACCATCCCGGTATCGAACCGGCGCACTTGATGCAAGCCATGCTCGAACAGCAGGGCGGCTCGATCAAGCCACTGCTGATGCAGGTGGGCTTTGACGTCAACAGCCTGCGCAAAGAGTTGGCCAAGGAACTCGACCAACTGCCCAAGATCCAGAACCCCACCGGCGACGTGAACATGTCCCAGGATCTGGCGCGGCTGCTCAACCAGGCCGATCGCCTGGCCCAGCAGAAGGGCGACCAGTTCATCTCCAGCGAGTTGGTCCTGCTCGCCGCGATGGACGAGAACAGCAAGCTCGGCAAATTGTTACTCGGCCAGGGTGTGAGTAAGAAAGCCCTGGAAAATGCCATCAATAACCTGCGTGGCGGCGATGCGGTCAACGATCCGAACCACGAGGAAGCCCGCCAGGCCCTGGATAAATACACCGTCGACCTGACCAAGCGCGCCGAGGAAGGCAAGCTCGACCCGGTGATTGGTCGCGACGATGAAATTCGCCGCACCATCCAGGTGCTGCAACGTCGTACCAAGAACAACCCGGTGCTGATCGGTGAGCCTGGCGTGGGCAAGACCGCCATTGCCGAAGGCCTGGCCCAGCGCATCATCAACGGCGAAGTGCCCGATGGGCTGCGGGGCAAGCGACTCTTGTCCCTGGACATGGGGGCACTGATTGCCGGCGCCAAGTACCGCGGCGAATTCGAAGAACGGCTCAAGGCTCTGCTCAATGAACTGTCGAAGCAGGAAGGCCAGATCATCCTGTTCATCGACGAGCTGCACACCATGGTCGGCGCGGGCAAGGGTGAAGGCTCGATGGACGCCGGTAACATGCTCAAGCCTGCGCTGGCTCGCGGCGAGCTGCATTGCGTCGGTGCGACCACGCTGAACGAATATCGCCAGTACATCGAGAAAGACGCGGCCCTGGAGCGGCGCTTCCAGAAAGTGCTGGTGGAGGAGCCCAGCGAGGAAGACACCATCGCGATCTTGCGCGGCCTCAAGGAGCGCTACGAAGTCCACCACAAAGTGGCGATCACCGATGGCGCGATCATCGCGGCGGCCAAGCTCAGCCATCGCTATATCACCGACCGCCAGTTGCCGGACAAGGCCATCGACTTGATCGACGAGGCCGCCAGCCGTATCCGCATGGAAATCGACTCCAAGCCGGAAGTGCTGGATCGGTTGGAGCGGCGCCTGATTCAGCTCAAGGTCGAGTCCCAGGCCTTGAAGAAGGAAAGCGACGAAGCGGCGAAGAAACGCCTGGAAAGGTTGCAGGAAGAAATCGTTCGTCATGAGCGTGAATACTCCGACCTCGAGGAGATCTGGAATTCGGAAAAAGCCGAAGTCCAGGGTTCGGCGCAGATCCAGCAGAAGATCGAACAGTCCCGCCAGGAACTGGAAGCGGCCCGCCGCAAAGGCGACCTCAACCGCATGGCCGAGCTGCAGTATGGGGTGATCCCGGACCTGGAGCGCAGCCTGCAGATGGTCGACCAGCACGGCAAGAGCGAAAACCAGTTGCTGCGCAGCAAGGTCACCGAGGAAGAAATCGCCGAAGTGGTGTCCAAGTGGACCGGCATTCCGGTCTCGAAGATGCTCGAAGGCGAGCGCGACAAGCTATTGAAGATGGAAAGTCTGTTGCACCAGCGTGTGATCGGCCAGGAAGAAGCGGTGGTGGCGGTGTCCAACGCCGTGCGCCGGTCCCGCGCCGGGTTGTCGGACCCTAATCGTCCGAGTGGCTCGTTCATGTTCCTCGGCCCGACCGGCGTGGGTAAGACCGAATTGTGCAAGGCGCTGGCCGAATTCCTCTTCGATACCGAGGAAGCCATGGTGCGCATCGACATGTCCGAGTTCATGGAGAAGCACTCCGTGGCGCGGCTGATCGGCGCTCCACCGGGCTATGTCGGTTATGAAGAGGGCGGCTACCTGACCGAGGCCGTGCGTCGCAAGCCGTACTCGGTGATCCTGCTCGATGAAGTCGAGAAGGCGCACCCGGATGTGTTCAACATCTTGCTGCAAGTGCTGGAGGATGGTCGCCTGACCGACAGCCATGGCCGTACGGTGGATTTCCGCAACACGGTGATCGTGATGACCTCCAACCTGGGCTCGACGCAGATCCAGGAATTGGTGGGTGACCGCGAGGCGCAACGTGCCGCCGTGATGGATGCGATCTCCACGCACTTCCGGCCGGAGTTCATCAACCGTGTGGACGAAGTGGTGATCTTCGAGCCGTTGGCCCGGGATCAGATCGCCGGTATCACCGAGATCCAGCTGGGGCGCCTGCGCAGCCGCCTCACCGAGCGCGAGCTGAAGCTGCAACTGAGCGACGAGGCGTTGGACAAGCTGATCGCGGTGGGTTACGACCCGGTCTACGGCGCGCGGCCGCTCAAACGAGCGATCCAGCGCTGGATCGAAAACCCGCTGGCGCAGTTGATTCTGTCCGGTCGCTTCATGCCGGGCGAAACCGTGACCGGTACGGTGGAGAACGACGAAATCGTCTTCAACTGAAGGCCGGCCCTGCCGACGATGGAAATGGCCTTGCCTTGCAAGGCCATTTTTTTCATCAGGCCGTTGAACTCAAAGGAAAAGGCTTGTAAAGTGCGCCCCGCAGTACGTCACCCCCAGGGTCACTTCTCAGCGAGAGGGAACCCAAAATAAGTTGCAAATCATTGTCTTGAAAGCAATTTAAGGGGTTGACAGAGGTTTTGAAAATTGTAGAATAGCGCGCCTCAGACACACGAACGCAGCGATGCAGACGGGTAGAAGAGGTTGAAGCTAGCTTCAATGCAGTAACTTGAAATATCAGTTCCGTGATAGCTCAGTCGGTAGAGCAAATGACTGTTAATCATTGGGTCCCAGGTTCGAGTCCTGGTCACGGAGCCATTTCAATCGGGGTATAGCGCAGTCCGGTAGCGCGCCTGCTTTGGGAGCAGGATGTCAGGAGTTCGAATCCCCTTACCCCGACCATATTTGGGTCGTTAGCTCAGTTGGTAGAGCAGTTGGCTTTTAACCAATTGGTCGTAGGTTCGAATCCCACACGACCCACCATTTTTGAAACCAGTTCGCTGGAATCGAATCTTAAGATCAGAGGCCAAAAGCGCTGATCGAGGAAGGCGACTTGCAAGGGTCGCCTTTTTTTTACCGGGGTATAGCGCAGTCCGGTAGCGCGCCTGCTTTGGGAGCAGGATGTCAGGAGTTCGAATCCCCTTACCCCGACCATATTGAAAATCCTCGTATCGAAAGATACGGGGATTTTTTTTGCCTGCGAAAAATGCCGATGGCATCAAGTCGTCGTACAACCTGCCGATAACCCGCCGAGAGGGCATGGACCGACGCCCTTACTTTTGGCTAACAACAAGAAAGGCGCCCGTTATGTTTCTTCGTCAATTGAATATCGCACCCCGTGCCGCGCTGGGTTTTGCCTTGATCGCCCTGTTGGTGGCGTTGCTCGGGGTGTTTGCGTTGGGGCAGATGTCGAGCATTCGCGACAGTGAGGTCGCGGTGGAGACTCAATGGCTGCCGAGCATTCGCGGGGGTGACGAAATCCGCGAGTGGATGCTGCGGATCCGTACCATTTCCCTGCGCATGGCCCTGGATCAGGACCCGAAGAACGTTGCTGTGTACCGCGGACAAATGGACACGCGCGACAAGGAACTGAGCGAAAAAATCGCGGCGTACGAAAAGCTCGTTGTGACGCCTGAAGGCAAGGCCCTCTATGATCAGTTCAAGCAAACCTTTGCCGCTTACCGTGCCGGTATCGCGCAATCGTTCATCCTGGCGGAGCAGGGCCGTCGGGATGAACTGATCAAGCTGTTGTTGGTGGACATGAAAACCGTGGTGGATGGCTCGGGCAAGCAGCTCAACGACCTTGCGGAGTTGTTCTCCAAGCAAGTGTCCATCGAGAGCCAGAAATCCCAGGAGCATTACGTCAATTCGCGAATGATCGTCAGCCTGTTCGTCGTGCTGGCTGCCCTGGCCACCGTTGTGCTGGCGATGTTGTTGACGCGCAGCATCGTCAAGCCTCTGGGCGAGGCGTTGAATGCGGCCGAGAACGTGGCCCGGGGCGACCTGACCCGGCCTATCGAGACCCACGGCAACGATGAAGTGAGCCGCTTGCTCAAGGCTCTGGCGACCATGCAACAGAACCTTCGGCAAACCTTGCAGAGCATCAGCGGCTCGGCAACACAACTGGCGACCGCTGCCGATGAGCTGAACGCCGTCACCCTCGACAGCACCCAGAGCCTGCAACAGCAAAACAACGAAATCGAACAGGCCGCCACCGCCGTCACGGAAATGACCACTGCCGTGGAAGAAGTCGCGCGCAACGCCGTGTCCACCTCCGATGCCACTCGCCAATCCAGCGAATCGGCGACGTTGGGCCAGGAGCGGGTCAGCGACACCGTCGAGGCCATCAGCGCGCTTGCCAGTGATGTACAAGTGACCGGTGGCCTGGTGCAGTCGTTGGCGAGCCAGTCCCAGGACATCGGCAAGGTGCTGGATGTGATCCGGGCCATTGCCGAGCAGACCAATCTGTTGGCGCTCAACGCGGCCATCGAAGCGGCCAGGGCGGGGGAGAGCGGTCGTGGTTTTGCCGTGGTCGCCGACGAAGTGCGAGCGCTGGCTTATCGCACGCAGCAATCGACCCAGGAGATCGAGCAGATGGTCCAGGGCATGCGCAACGGCGCCACCCAGGCGCTGGATTCCATGCAGGCCAGTTCCAGTCGCGCGGCGACCACGTTGGCGATGGCGGAGCGGGCAGGCGAGGCATTGCAGACCATCACCGCGTCGGTGCATCAAATCCACGAGCGCAACCTGGTGATCGCCAGCGCCGCCGAGGAGCAGGCGCAAGTGGCCCGCGAAGTGGATCGTAACCTGGTCAATATCCGTGATTTGTCCGTGCGCTCGGCCACCGGCGCGGACCAGACCAGCGCGTCCAGCCACGAGCTGTCGCAACTGGCGAATTCACTGCGCACGATGGTGCAGCGGTTTCAGGTTTGAATGATTGGCCGCGCAGATTGAGTTTTATCGTTTGGATACTGTTGACTGCACGGCCGCCTTCGCGAGCAAGCCCGCTCCCACAGTTGATCGCGTACTCGTGAACTACTCGATCTCCTGTGGGAGCGGGCTTGCTCGCGAAGACCATGGAACAGGCGATGCATCTCTATAGCTCAGCGCCACCACACGCGGCTGGCGCTTCGCTTTTTATCCTCAGTGCAGTTTCAACCGCGGTTCAGTCCCGCGCCCGATCTTGCTGCCCAGCATCAGCATCGCCGTGCGGAACATCCCGTACAGCGCCATCTGGTGCATGCGATACAGCGACACATAGAACATCCGCGCCAGCCAACCTTCGAGCATCACGCTGCCGGTCAGGTTGCCCATCAGGTTACCCACCGCCGAGAAGCGCGACAGCGAGATCAGCGAACCGTAGTCGGTGTATTTGTATTCCGGCAGGGCCTTGCCTTCGATCCGCAATTTCAGCGATTTCGCTAGCAGCGAGGCTTGTTGGTGCGCGGCCTGGGCGCGGGGTGGAACGTTGCGGTCGCTGCCCGGTTGCGGGCAGGCGGCGCAGTCGCCGAAGGCAAAGATGTTCTCGTCGCGCGTGGTCTGTAGCGTCGGCAGCACCTGCAGCTGATTGATCCGGTTGGTCTCCAGCTCATCGATGTCCTTGAGAAATTCCGGCGCACGAATCCCGGCCGCCCAAACCTTCAGGCTCGCGTCGATCACTTTGCCATCCGCCGTAACCAGGCTGTCAGCGGTCACCTGGCTGACGGCAGCGTTGGTCATGACGTTGACCCCGAGTTTTTCCAGGGTCTTGTGCACCGGTCCGCCGATACGCTCAGGCAACGCTGGCAAGACCCGTGGACCCGCCTCGATCAAGGTGATGTGCATGTTTTCCGGTTTGATCCGGTCCAGGCCGTAGGCATGCAATTCGTGGGCGGCGTTGTGCAGTTCGGCCGCCAGTTCGACGCCCGTCGCGCCCGCGCCGACGATGGCGACGCTGATGCGCTCGACGATATCGGTCTGCCCGGCATGGGCGCGCAGGTAGTGGTGGAGCAATTGCTGGTGGAAGCGCTCGGCCTGTTTGCGAGTATCAAGGAACAGGCAGTGTTGCGCCGCGCCCTCGGTGCCGAAGTCGTTGGTGGTGCTGCCCACTGCGATTACCAGTGTGTCGTAGCCCAGCTCCCGGGCCGGTAACAGCTCCACACCCGCCTCGTCATAGGTGGCGGCCAGTTGGATTTTCTTGTTCTCGCGATCCAGGCCGCTCATGCGCCCGAGCTGGAACTCGAAGTGGTTCCATTTCGCCTGGGCGACGTAGTTGAGTTCGTCTTCGGAGGAGTTCAAGGAACCGGCAGCCACTTCGTGCAGCAGGGGTTTCCAGATGTGGGTCAGGTTCGCGTCGACCAGCATCACACTGGCCGTGCCGCGCTTGCCCAGAGTCTTACCCAGACGGGTAGCCAACTCCAGGCCGCCGGCGCCGCCGCCAACGATGACAATACGATGAGTCATGGGGATATCTCGCAAGGCTAAAGGAATTCGGTGCCGTTACCTGCGCGAGCATCAGCGACAAAAAGCGGCTCATAGCGTCAGGTAGCTGATCAGTCGGCTCAACAGGCCCAGGCCGATGGTCACGGCCAGTACCACCACGAGGAGCATCCACGGCCGAAAAGGCCGGCGCTCGACTCGGTGCTGGGACAGTTGCAGGTACTCTTCGACATGCTTCTGGTCATCTGGGTTCAGGCGACTGGTCATAAAGGCCTCGTCAGGTAGACGTTGCGGGATGTGAAGACGTTACAGCGTCCGGCTAGCCGGCATTGAAAGCCGCGTAGCCGCTCGCCGGAACGGGTTCGACGATCAGGCTGTCGTCCAGGCGAATGATTCCACTTTTTAACACTCGGGCGGTGATTCCGCCATGGCCGCGTACCGCCTGGAATGTACCTTCGCCAAGGTTTCGCTCCAGCCGTGCGCAGGGCTGGCACCAGCCGGTGGTTTCGAAAATGGCCTGGCCGATGCGAAAGCGCCGGCCCTTGAGGCTGAACAGGTTGATCCCGCTGACTACGATATTGCGCCGCAGCTCTCGCGGCAGTATGGGCTGATCGTCGGGACGGCCCATCAGCGAGCTGATCACGCCCAGGTGCTCCCACTGGATCAACGTCACCTGCCGCGCATTGCGCACGCCGGGGCGCGCATGATCGCCGGTGAGACCGGCCTCCAGGCGCGCCTCCACGGCGTCCAGCTCGATCATCGGCGCGTGACCCTGGGGCCGCACACCGATCCAGCGCACGCGGCCCTGTTGCGGCACGGCGGCGATCAGTTCCTGCAAGGGGCTCACAGGCTGATCCCGACATCGAAGACGATGCTGCGACCCAGGTTGCCCCGCAGGAAATCCGGCGCATCGGGATGGGCGAACAGTACGCGGGCGAAGGTCGGCCCCACCAGCGACAAGGAGCGCCAACCCTGGCGCAGGTATTCGGTCGGCGGCGGAAAGTGGCTGTTGAGGTCCAGCACTTCGCGCTTGAGGCTGGCGAACGCGATGATGTCCAACTCTCCCAGGTCCATGCCGCGCTCGGTGTAGTTGTGGGCTTTCTTGCGCAGGGTCGGCGCCAGCCGCATCAGGAATTCGTTGGCGGGGATCCGCCGGGGCTTGGCCTCGCGGCGCACCAGTTGGCTCAGGGAGAAGGCGCTGCGGCGACGCTGTAGTTCATCGCGCCATTCGTCATTGAGGCGACGGCCTTCGTCGAGCACAAAGAACACTTCGAAGTTGGCATCGCGGAACAAGACGTCTGGCGGCTCCCCGGCCGGCGCAAACTCGTCGGCGCGATAGGGCACGTTCAGCCCTTGCAGCAGGCGCTGGCAGACCCAACGCTCACGCTCCCATTTGCGGGCATTGGAGAGAAAGGCGTTGGCCTGCTCGGCAGCGATCGTCAGCAGGCGTAAATAATCGGAATCATCCATGAGCCCAAGCTTAGCGTTCAAATGTGTTGATAAAAAATAAAGCGTGTCGCTGAGGGCAAATTATCGCTCAGGCAGGGCCTGGCGGGCCGTCCTGTTCAGCCTGATGCGCCAGCCAGGCGCAGAACAGCTCCAGTTTCTTGCTGTGTTGCCCGCTTCGCTTCGCCAGGTAGACATAACGGCTCGGATAAAAGCCAAACGGTGCCACCAGGCGGCCAAGGCGAATATCGTCGGCCACCAGATGCCAAGGGGCGACGCAAATCCCCAAGCCGGCAATTGCCGCTTCCAAAGTAAAGTAATAGTGCTCGTATTCCAGTCCGGTCGGGGGCGTGTCCCGGTAGCCAACCGCGTTGGCCCAGTTTGCCCAGGCGTCTGGACGCGTTCGGGTATGCAGCAGCGGATGACTGAAGATCGAGCTCAGATCGGTGAGTTGCAGGCGTGCGGCTAATGCCGGCGACAAAACGATGCCCAGTCGTTCAGGAAACAGCAGGACCGTATTTTCTGGTTCGCCAATGACGTCCTGCTCCGCGGTGATCATTACGTCATAGCGATCCCGGCCCGGATCGGCCCCAGCGACCGGTGAGCTCAAGCGAATCTTGATATCCGGGTAAGTCGAGTTGAAGTCGAACAGGCGAGGTATCAACCACTTGACGGTAAACGTGCTGAAGCAGGAGACGTCCAGGGTGCCTGTCGCGGTATCCCGGACCCGGCCCACTGCCGCCTCGATCTGGTCCAGCGCGGCCGTCAATTGAGGCAAGAGTTCTTTGCCGGCCGTGGTGAGCTGCGGCTTGTTCTTGGGCCCTTCGAACAGATCGACGCCAAGGCTCAGTTCCAACTGGCGTACCTGGCGACTCACAGCGCCGGGCGTGACGGAAAGCTCTTCGGCAGCGGACGTCATTTTCCCGAGTCGAGCCGCAGCCTCGAAGGTACGCAACGCATTCAATGGGGGCAGGCGACGTCTCATGAAGTGACTTTAACTCAAATACTCCGGCCGCATAAATCGTTATCGGCGAACGTGAGGTTTGCGCAAAATCGCTGGGCTTGCGCTTATCCGCACACTGTTCAGGTGGTGGACTATTCGAGAATCCAATTGAGAGCAACTCACATGCCGTTTGTACGTACAGCTGTCACCAAAAGCACCAGCCAGCAACAGCGCCAACGCATCGTCGATGGCATACACCAAGCGTTGGTCGACGGCATTGGTATGCCCCAGGATGAATTGTTCAACCTGGTGACGGACTATGATCCGCAACAGTTCTTCTACAGCCGAACTTTCAATGGTGTGGCTCGTTCAGACAATTTGATCGTGATTGAGATTACGATGCGCAGAGGCCGCAGCGATGCGATGAAGCGTGACCTCTATAAAGGCATCGCTGACAATCTCGCCGGCCAAGCCCAGGTTCGCCCGCAAGACGTGTTCATTTTCATGCACGAAAATGACTATTCGGATTGGTCGGTGGGCTTCGGCAAGTTTGCAATGGCATTGGTGCAACAGCCTGGGAGCATCGTTACTGAATAGCGAACGAGCTGCCTGTTGAACCGGTGCTCGAACCCGCGCTGTACCACGTTCACGCCTTCGCAGGAGTTGCCATGATCGGTGCCGAACTGCTCTCACCGCAGACCCTGACGGTCGGCTGGCTGGTTTACGTGCCGGTGCTGGCTTGGGCAGTGGCGCGGGCGCGGTGGGTCGAGTTGTTTACTGACAGCCGTCGCCAGCATTTGCTGTTCGGCACGGTGTTGGCGTTGTTCCTGTTGTGGCTGGTACGGCGAGACTTCGACACGGGCGTCTCGTATCACTTCCTCGGCATGACGGCCGTTACCTTGCTGCTGGACTGGCCCTTGGCGATCCTCGGTGGGCTCTGTGCGCAGCTCGCGCTGGTGCTGCTGGGCCGCCAGGACATGATGGCGGTCGGCATCAATGGCGCGCTGTTGATTCTCCTGCCGGTGCTGATCACTGAAGGTTGCGCCGTCCTGGTGGAGCGTGCCCAGCCGCGCAATCTGTTTGTGTATATCTTCTGCTCCGGGTTTCTCGCCGCCGCGCTTTCGGCGCTGGGGTGCCTGCTGCTGGGGCTTGGCCTGCTCTGGTACGACGGCATCTTCGTCATGCCGTACTGGCTGGAAGACTTCATCGGTTACCTCTGGCTGATCATCTTCCCCGAGGCCTTCATCAACGGCATGGTGGTCAGCGCGCTGGTGGTGTTCAGTCCCGAATGGCTGGAGACCTTCAACCGCACGCGCTACCTGTCGGCGCCCTGGAACGATGAGGACAAGCCTTGATTCACGTCAAGGCTGCACCGCCTGCCGCGCTGCATGCTTTGGAAAATTTCCAGGAGTGCAACCATGAGTGTTTATGAGTGGGCGAGGCAAGAAGTCCGGCGCAGTCACGACGCGGCCATGGAGATCGGCTTCGATCCGGGCTTGAGCCTGCGAGCATTGCTCAGCGCAATCGTGCAGCAGAGCAAGACCGTACGCAGTGTCGACGATTTGGCCGATGAGTTGAGCTTCCTCGCGGAAAATCTCGACGACAGCCAGGATTACGGGTTCATGCGGCCTTAGGGGGTGAATGCTGCCCGATGACTCTGTGGCGAGGGGATTTATCCCCTCGCCACAATGATTCAGGCCAGGCCTTAGTGATGCGAGCGGGGATTAAAGTCTTCGCTGAACAACTCATCCTCGGCGTCCGGTGCCACCGGAATCTTGTGTTCTTCCGACGCCCAGGCGCCGAGGTCGATCAGCTTGCAGCGATCCGAGCAGAACGGCCGGAATTTGCTTTCAGGGGTCCATTCGACCGGGGCGCCACAGGTTGGGCAATCAACGATTGGGGGTTGGCTCATGATTGGCCTCCACGCAAGGTAAGGTAAAAGTGATGCAGGCGCTCGACCTCGCTGTGCAGCCAGGCGAGGTCGCGGTCGTTGACCACCACGTCGTCGGCATGGCTCAGGCGATCCTGGCGACTTGATTGAGCCTTGAGGATCGCCTGGACCTGCTGCTCGCTGGTCTGGTCGCGCTGCAAGGTGCGTTCGACCTGCAATTGTTCAGGTGCGTCGATCACCAGGATCCGCTGGGTCATGGCGTACTGCCCCGACTCGATCAATAGCGGTGACACCAGGATCGCATAGGACGATCTTGCCTGGGCCAGATGATGGGCGATCTCTTCGGCAATCAGCGGGTGCAGCAGGGCTTCCAGCCAGCGGCGCTCCTCGGCATTCTCGAAGATGAGCGTGCGCAGCGCGGCTCGATCCAGCGCGCCGTCCGCTTGCAGCACACCCGGGCCAAAGTGCTCGGCGATTTTACCCAGCGCTGGGCGTCCGGGTTCGACGACCCAGCGCGCTGCATGGTCAGCGTCGATGACGTGCACGCCCAGGTCGATGAAGTGCTGGGCCGCCGCGCTCTTGCCGCTGCCGATGCCTCCGGTCAGGCCGAGAATCCAGGGTTTTTCCGCGGAGCTGTTCATTAGAAACCGACTGAGTGCCAATAGAAGTCGGTTATTTGACCACCCCAGAGCAAGGCAATCCAGCCGGCAATCGCCAGATAGGGTCCGAAGGGGATCTGTGTCGATGTCGGTGCGTTGCGCATGCGCAGCATGACGACGCCGACGACGGCGCCCACCAGCGAAGACAGCAGCAGCGTCACTGGCAGGATTTGCCAGCCGCCCCAGGCGCCCAGCATCGCCAGCAGCTTGAAGTCGCCATAGCCCATGCCTTCCTTGCCGGTCAGCAACTTGAACACCCAGAACACCACCCACAGCACCAGATAACCGCCGACAGCGCCCCATAATGCCTGGTTGAGGGACACGAACAGCCCGAAGCTGTTGACGATCAAGCCCAGCCACAACAAGGGCAGTACGAGAGAGTCGGGCAGCAATTGATGCTCGGCGTCGATCAGGCTCATGGACAACAAGCCCCAGCTCAGCACCATCGCCATTGCCGCATGCCAGCCGAAGCCGAAATGCCAGGCGACGAACGCAGACAGGGCGCCGCAAGCCAGCTCGGTCAATGGGTAGCGCTTGCCGATGGGGGCGGCGCAACTGGAGCAGCGCCCGCGCAACGCCAGGTAGCTGAGCAGTGGAATATTTTCCCAGGCGCGGATGCGGTGGCCGCAGTGCGGGCACTGGGAATGGGGCAGCATCAGGTTGTAGACCGGGCCGGGAGCTTCGGCCGGCAGGCCGAGCAAGTCCTGGGCTTGTAGCCGCCATTCACGGTCAAGCATCTTCGGCAGGCGCCAAACCAGCACGTTGAGAAAACTGCCAATGATCAGCCCGAGCAGCAGTGCCGTCAGCACGAAAGCCAAGGGGTAAAGCAGGAAGAATTCGCTCAAGGGCATGTCAGATCGCAGAGCCGAGTTGGAAGATGGGCATGTACATGGCAACCACCAGGCCACCGACGACCACCCCCAGGATCACCATGATGAAGGGTTCCATCAGGCTGGTGAGGTTGTCCACCAGATTATCCACTTCGGCTTCGTAAAAACTCGCCACCTTGTCGAGCATGTCATCCAGCGCGCCGGATTCCTCGCCAATGGCCGTCATCTGGATCGCCAGGTTGGGGAAGATGCCGGAGGCACGCATGGAAAAATTCAGCTGCATGCCGGTCGAGACGTCTTGTCGAATGCGAAGCACCGCACGCTTGAATACCACGTTGCCGGTGGCGCCCGACACCGAGTCGAGGGCTTCGACCAGCGGCACGCCGGCGGCGAATGTCGTGGACAGCGTACGGGCATAGCGAGCCACGGCGGACTTGTACATCAGGGTGCCCACCAGGGGCAGCTTGAGCAGCCACTTGTCCCGCCAGTCACGGAATGCCTGGGAGCGCTTCAGCGCATATTTCACGCCGAAAAATCCACCCACCAACCCACCCAGCAGTATCCACCACCATTCCTGCAAGAATTCCGACAGGCCGATGACCATCAGCGTGAAGGCCGGCAATTTTGCGCCAAAGCCTGCGAATACCGACTCGAACTGCGGCACGACCTTGATCAGCAGGATGCTCGTGACCACGGCCGCGACAGCTACCACGGCCGCGGGATACGTCATGGCTTTCTTGATCTTGGCCTTGAGGGCCTCGCTTTTTTCCTTGTAGGTCGCGACCCGGTCCAGCAGCGTATCGAGGGCACCGGCCTGCTCGCCGACGTCCACCAGGTTGCAATACAACTCATCGAAATACTGCGGGCATTTGCGCAACGCCGCAGCAAAGCTGTTGCCGACGGCGACCTCCTGTTTCACCTCGTCCACCAGCTTGCGCATGTTGGCGTTGTCGAAGCCTTCGCCAATGATGTCGAACGCTTGCAGCAACGGCACGCCAGCCTTGAGCATCGTCGCCATCTGGCGTGTGAAGAGGGCGATGTCCAACGGCTTGATGCGCTTGCCCTTGCTGAATATCGAAGTGGATTTCTTGCGCACCTTGCCTGGATTGATACCCTGTTTGCGCAGTTGCGCCTTGATCAGCGCCGGGCTCTGGCCGGTCAGTTCGCCGGACATTTTCGTGCCTTTGCGGTCCTTGCCTTCCCACACGTAGACGTCGGTTTTTACTGCCTTGACCGCCATGTTCAATCCTTGGTGACCCGGTTGATTTCTTCGAGGCTGGTGACGCCTTGCATCACTTTGGCCAGCCCCGACGTACGCAGGTCGTTGAAGCCGTCCTTGCGCATTTGCAGGTCGATTTCCAGGGAGTTGCCCTCGGCCATGATCAACCGTTGCAGCTCCGGCGTGTTCTTGACCACTTCGTATACCCCCACGCGACCTTTGTAGCCGTTGTTGCACTGTTCGCAACCGACCGGCTCATAGATCGTGAATGAGCCGATGCGTTCCCGGGGGAAACCTTCCTTGAGCAGGGTTTCCTCGGGAATCTCGATGGCTTTCTTGCAATGCGTGCACAATTTTCGCGCCAAGCGCTGGGCGATGATCAGGTGCACCGCCGTGGCGATGTTGAACCCTGGGATGCCCATGTTATGCAGGCGGACCAGGGTTTCGGCGGCGCTGTTGGTGTGCAGGGTGGACAGCACCAGGTGCCCGGTCTGGGCGGCCTTGATGGCGATTTCGGCGGTTTCCAGGTCGCGGATCTCGCCGACCATGATCACATCCGGGTCCTGGCGCAGGAACGAGCGCAGGGCATGGGCGAAATCCAGGCCTTGGCGTGGGTTCACGTTGACCTGGTTGATGCCTTCCATGTTGATTTCCACCGGGTCTTCGGCGGTGGAAATATTGATGTCCACGGTGTTGAGGATGTTCAAGCCGGTGTAGAGCGACACGGTCTTGCCCGAACCGGTCGGCCCGGTCACCAGGATCAGTCCCTGCGGCTGCTTGAGGGCGGCCATGTACAAGTCTTTCTGTTCCGGCTCGTAGCCCAGGGCATCGATGCCCATTTGCGCACTGGAGGGGTCGAGGATCCGGATCACCACTTTTTCGCCCCAGAGCGTGGGCAGGGTGTTGACCCGGAAGTCGATGGACTTGGTTTTTGACAGGCGCATCTTCAGGCGACCGTCCTGGGGTTTGCGCCGCTCGGAGATGTCCAGGCTGGCCATGACCTTGAGTCGCGCGGCAATACGGTTGGCCAGTTGGATGGGGGGCTTGGCGACTTCTCGCAGCATGCCGTCGGTGCGCACCCGGACCCGGTAGGTTTTTTCATAGGGTTCGAAGTGCAGGTCGGAAGAGCCACCCTTGATGGCATCCAGCAGCATCTTGTTGACGAAGCGCACCACCGGCGCATCGTCGCCGTCCTGTCCGACGATGCTGTCCTGCTTGCGATCATCGGTCGACTCGATGTCCAGGCCGTCGAGGTCGACGTCGGCCATGCCCTCCAGGCCGGTGCTGCTGGACTCGAAGAATTTCTCGATGGCATCGCTGAGCTTGTCGTCTTCCACCAGGATGGCTTCGGTGGTCAGGCCGGTGCTGAACTGGATGTCGTTGATGGCTTGATGGTTAGTGGGGTCGGAAATGCCCACGTACAGCTTGTTGCCGCGCCGCCACAGCGGCAGGGCGTGATGCTGGCGCACCAGTTTTTCGCTGACCAGGCCTGCGGGCTGGTTGTCCTTGTCGAGGCTGTTGAGGTCCAGCAGGGCTATACCGAAATGCTCCGAGGCGATTTCCGTCACCTGCCGGCTCTGGATCAGTTTGTTCTGCACCAGGTAACTGACCAGGGGCACTCGATTGCGCTGGGCCTGTTGAAAAGCCTGCTGCGCGCTTTGTTCGGTGATCAGTTCGGCCAGCACCAATTGCTTGGCCAGGCCGCTGAGGGCGATGTCATTCATGGGGATACCGGACGCGGGCTGTTCATGATTTATAGCCTAGTCAAGCATAGGCGGCTGACCAGCGAGCAGAGGTGACAAAAAGCGTCAGATAGTGCGGTTGTTGGGGTAGGACGGCGGGCCTTTGCGGCGGGGAAGGCCTTGGCTGGATGGGCTTTCCAGGGTTGGCACGTGCCCTGCAACGGCCGCTTCAGGTCATGAGATTTCGACTCATGCATGGGAGATGTCTATGAACAAGCAAAAGGGTTTTACGCTGATCGAGCTGCTGATCGTGGTGGCGATCATTGGGATCCTGGCGACGTTTGCGTTGCCGCAGTATTCGAAGTATCAGGCGCGGGCGAAGGTGACGGTCGGGTTGGCGGAGGCTTCTTCGTTGAAGGTGCCGGTTGAAGACCTTCTGAATAAAGGTACGACGCCAACCGCTGCCAACACGGGCGTACCGGCATCAAGCAATAATTGCACAATGGCTGTCTCAGGTGATGCTGCTGCCGGGACCGCCACCGTCACTTGCACCATCAAGGAAGCGCCTTCTTCCATTGTTGGTAAAACGATCACTCTCAGTCGTGCCGGAACGGGCGCCTGGACCTGTGCTTCTAATGTTGCTGAAGAGTTCTTGCCAGCGGGCGGCTGCACCGTAGCGGCTGCACCGTAAATACCTCATCCACCTGAGGCTCAAGTCCGTCACCATGGCGCAAGATTGCTTGCGCCGTCTGGCTTACATTAAGGGCTGCTACGCAGCCCAGCGGGAGCAAGCTCCCTCGCCACGGAAAATCTTGTTAATTCATAACGTTAGCGAACGGCTTAAACCCGCAAGTTGCATGTACCAAAATCCCCGGTCATGCAATTTGCATGATTGTGAAAACAACCGCTTCGCTTAACTATTTGATTTATCAGGAAATTTCTTTTGTTTCAAAACTGGCACAGCCTTCGCACTACTCCTGACAACCTGCCGCGATGCACTTTCGGCAGTTTCTGAGAAAAACAGGAGTTACTCGTATGAAGAAGTTCGCTATCACTGCCGCTGCTGCCACTGCACTGACCCTGACCATGGCTAGCGCTTTCGCCGAGACCACTCAAGCAACTCAGGCCCCGATGATGCTGGCTGCGGGCGAAGTGACAGAGGCTAAGGAAGACGTTTCCGATACCTGGATCACCACCAAGGTCAAAGCCGACCTGGTCACCGAGAAAGGCATTCCAGGCTCCGACATCAAGGTTGAAACCAACAAGGGTGTTGTGTCGCTGTCTTCGACCACTGTCTTGAGCGATGCGCAGAAAGACACCGCCGTCGCGATCACCAAGAAAATCAAAGGCGTCAAAGCCGTATCGGCTGATGGCCTGAAATCCGAATAAGGAAAGACTTCTCGCCTGGACGGGAGAAGGCGCGGCAAACGGGCTGGGTTATACGTCTGCCGTCGCTTTGGAGTTCATGCGAAAGGCCACACGGACGTGGCCATTACAGGCCCCCGGCATTCGTGCCGGGGGCCTGTTCTATTCTGGGAGAGAGCATGTGAGCCAGTCAGGGAAACCGGGTAGTCCCTTTCGCGAGCAGGCTCGCTCCCACATTTGATCGCTTTCTTCCAGAAACAACCCGGCCCCTGTGGGAGCGAGCCTGCTCGCGAAGGCGTCGGCACTGTCGCTGCAGATATCCTGGAATAGCCCAGCCCATCACCGCCCACGCTTGCTGGTGATCTGCACCAGCCGGTTCCCCTCGAAGCGCAAATACTGGTACATCCCGCTGTTGGGCCCGTAGGTCCATTCCTCCACCGGATATTCTTCCCGGCGGTTGACGCTGCGTTTGTAGCCCAGGTCATCACGCGCCGCAGGCTGACCACATTTTTGCAGCACCTCGCTCGAACGATCCCCGACGCTGATCAACTGGCTGCCGCAACGCAATGTATCGGCGGCCGAGGCCTGGCCGGCTGCGAGTAGCAGCAGGCTCAGGCTGAGTCCGTACAGAGACTTCATTTCATTCCGCATCCAAATGCATTGGGGTGATGACGGTACCGTCTTTTTCGGCCTGGCCCAGGCTCGCGTCGATGAAGTACACCCGGTCATCGGCTAGCTTGCCTTTGTCCACCAGGAAATCCTTGATGCTGCTGGCGCGCTCCTGGCCCAGTTCACGCAACAGCAGGTCGCTGCCGCTCCAGAACGTGATGACCCCTTCCCGGAGTTTCTCGATGCGGGCCTTCTTGTCCAACTGCGTCCATTCAGCCGGTGGCTGGGTTTTCAGGCGAGTGCGGTAGATTCCTTCCAGCAGGGGAGGTTTTTCATCTTCCGGTACTTGCAGCAACGAAGCCTTGGCCGGGACTTTGTCTCCCCGGCGCTGCAGCATCTTGTAATAGGTGTATTGGTATTCGCGTTCCAGGCGCTGGCCGGCGAGCAGCGGACCGTCGCTGCTTTCGGCGGCGGTGCCTTCGATTTCCAGGCGCAGTTCGGGACGCTTGCCCAAGGCTTCGGACAGCTTGAGCAGCACGCTTTCGTTTTCCTTGCTCAATTCGCTGGACCCCGGTGCGAATGCCACGCTCCCCAGGTCTTCCGAGCCACCGCCGGCCACCAGCCCGCCGATGAGCTTGAATGGCGCCTGGGCTGCGCGGACCACCAGGTTGCGCAGGGTCTGCCAGACAATCGGCATCACGCTGAACTGCGGGTCGTTGAGGTTGCCGGAGACCGGCAGTTCGATGGTAATCCTGCCCTCGGAGTCCTTGAGCAAGGCGACGGCCAGCTTGAGCGGCAGGCTGACGGCGTCTGGACTGTCGACCTTTTCACCCAGTTGCAACTGCTCGACCACGACTTTGTTGTCGGCCTGGAGCTGGCCCTTGGTGATCCGGTAATGCAGGTCGAGATTGAGCCGGCCCTTGCGGATGCGGTAGCCGGCGAACTTGCCGGAGTAGGGCGTCAGGGTGGTCAGCTCGACCCGTTTGAAACTGGTGGCGATGTCGAGGCTCGCCATCGGGTCGAAGGGATTGACCGCGCCCTTGATAGTGACGGGTGCATAGCGATCGACCTTGCCCTTCACATCCACGCTGGCCGGCTTGGCCTGGCGGCTGTCGATGGTGCCGATTTCACCGTTGAGTTGCTGGATGGCCGTGGCGAAGTTTGGCGTCAGGCTGAAGTCGGCGAAGTTGGCCGAGCCATCGTTGATGGCGATGCCACCAATATGAATACCCAGCGGCTTGTCCTTCGAGGCCGGTTTGGCCGCCGTATTCTTCGCGGGTCCATCGGCCGGTTGTGGAATCAACAGATCGTCGACGCTGGTGGTGCGATCTTCGTTGATCATGAAGCGCGCATAGGGCTGGAACAGGTTGACCTTGTCGATCGACAGGCTGTCGCCATGCTGGTAATTGAGGCCCTGGACTTCCAGGCGCTGCCATTTGAGAAAATCACGGGTCTTGAGGGTGTCGAGGGTGTGCAACTGATCGACCTGGGCACGGCCGGTGACCGCGAATGCCAGGGGGGCGGTGTTCTTGAGGTCCACCACCAGATCACTGCCGAGCATCCCGGAGCGCAGCTCCAGGCGAATGAACGGATTGATGTAGGCTTGGGCGACTCGCAGGTCAATGTCTTGCGTCTTGACGTTGAGCTTCGCAGTGACGGGGTTCAGGTTGACCACGCCATCGGCGAGGATCTTGCCCTGCTTGCCCAGCCCGGTATCCAGCTTGAGATTGAAAGGCGAGCCATTGAGGGTGTCGTAGTTCTGCAGGTCCAGGTTAAGTGGGCCGACCTCCAACGCGACGGCCGGCTGTGCCTGGCGGTCGGCCAGGTGCACTTGGTAATTACGCAGTTGCACATCTTTCAACAGCACCTGCCACGGCTTGCTCGGTGCTGTCGGCTCAGGCTTGGGCGAGTCGGCGGCTGCCGGTGCGGACGCCGGTTCGACCTTGGCCTTTGGCTTGGCTGGCTGGCTGGCGAAGAGCTTCTGCCAGTCCAATTGTCCGTCCGCTTCCCGCGCGGCCCAGGTTTCGAGTTTCTGGCTACGAACCTTGCCGACGATGACCTGCTGCTTCGCCAGGTCCAGGGAGGTTTCGCTGACGTCGAGACGCTCAAGCCTGGCCAGGGGACGGCCATCCGGTGCCTTGATGGCGAAAGGGGCGACACTGATAGCCGTGTTGTTGAGCAGCAGTTCCGTGCCCTTGGCGAGGTTGAGTTTGTAGTCGGTGCTGAGGTTCAGCACGCCGTTTTCCAACACCAGGGGCACCGCGTCACGCACATAGGGCCACCAGGCTTTCATCTGGCCATCGGTGACTTTCAGCGTCCCTTCGGAGGCAATCGGCGCCAGGCTGAAGTTGCCCTTCCAGTCGATCTGCCCGCCCGCGGGACCCGCGGCAACGAGGGTCATGTCTGCGCTGTCGTCGGGCAGGGTGCTGAGGTTCTTCAGTTCGAAATCGAGGGTGTCGTAGAGAAACTCGATGGGTTCGCTGGGCCGCAGGTCCTGGAAGTGAACGTAGCCGCTGGCGAGTTTGATCCGGTCCACTCGCAAGGGAAATGGCTTGGCCTCGGGATCGGCTGGCGTTGGCTCGCTGGGCGGCAGTTTGAACAGGCCCAGCAGGTTCAACTGACCGTCCTTGGCGAATATCACTTCGGTCTTTGGCTTGTCGAGCTCGATGTCGGCCAGGTGCAGGGCGCCGGACCAAATGCTGTCGAGCTGCAGGTTCGCGTAGAGGCGTTCAAAGCCAACCTGCTCCTTGCCCGGCTCGCCGACCATCAAGCCCCACACAGTCACTTCAAGGCTGAAAGGATTGAGTTCGATGCGCTGGATCTGGGCCGGCACCGTCGCGTGGGCGGCCAGTTGCTGGTTGGCGATACGCAGGGCAATGCCCGGCAATATCAGGAAGCCCAACAGGCTGTAGAGGGCCAATGCGGTCAACAGGGCGCCGAGAGCGCGAATCAATCCTTTGGGCATGTGTGGCTTCGTCTGGTGTGAATCGGAGTGCCTTGGAGTATGGCATGCGTTTACGGTTCCGAAGCCACTGTGTTTTATGAGATTTGTCCGTTTTTTTTGTGGGATTGCTGGGGCCTGCTCAGAACTGGAGAATCAATGTTTTGAGCGGTGGCTGCCGATCCTGTGACGGAAAATCGTCGCCGGGCGCCAGCACGCTCCATTCGCGTACCGGCCGACCGATCTTCTGCGCACACCGCAACACCTGTTCGCGCCAGTCGTCCATGGATACCTTCGCCAGGTTGTTGCAGCAGATCAGCACGCCATCGTCGGCGGTGGTGAGCAGCGCTGGCTTGAGCAAACTCTGGTAATCGCGCAACAGATCGACGGTGCCAAAGGCGCTTTTGGCCCAGGCGGGCGGATCAAGTAGCACCAGGTCATATTGGCGCGGTTCCAGGCGAACATAGCTGGGCAGTTTCTGCCCGCGCCGCTGGCTGATGGGCAGGCCGGCCAGTTGACGAATCGCCGGGAAATAATCCGACTGTATGAACTCCATCGTCGGCAGCTCCGGGTTGAGCAAGCCGTTCTCGCGTCCCACCGCCAGGTTGCCTTCGGCGAAATCCAGGTTGCAGACCTCCCGCGCTCCGCCAGCCGCTGCGCTGAGGCCTACGCCGCAGGTGTAGGCAAAGAGGTTCAGGACGCTTTTGCCCCGGCTGTGGTCCTTGACCCAGCCGCGTGCGTTGCGCAGGTCGAGGAACAGCAACGGATCCTGGCCGGCATGACGCCCGCGAACGCGGTAGTTCAAGCCCCATTCATGCCCGATGAGGTCTTGCAGGGCGGCCTCGTCAGCCTGGTAGACGCTGTCCTGGCGGTCGATGCGAGAGTTGCCCCGGGAGCGATCGTTGTAGACCAGCAGGCTGTCCAGGCCCAGGCGTTCGTTGACGATGCCGTGCAGTTGCAGCAGCTCATCTCGCTCCAGCGACTGATGAAAACTCTGCACCAGCAGTTGCGGGCCGTAGCGGTCGACGGTCAGGCCGGGCGCGCCTTCCTGGCTGCCGTGGAACAGGCGATAGCAGTCGGTGCCTTGCCGGTGCAGTTGGTCGAGCAGGGCCTGGCGCTGTTCGAGGGCGGCGCGCAGCGCCAGATTCAAGGAAGACATGCCGGGCGCGCCTTAGAGAAATGAGGCGCGGGAGTTTAACAGTTATGGCTGGCGTGGTCGTTGTGGGAGCGAGCTTGCTCGCGATAACAGTGGGTCAGAGACATCGGTATCAACTGATACACCGCCATCGCGAGCAAGCTCGCTCCCACAAGGAATCATCAGCGGTTCAGGCGCTTGTCGATCAGGCCCTCCACCACGCTCGGGTCGGCCAGGGTCGAGGTGTCGCCGAGGCTGTCGAGTTCGTTGCAGGCGATCTTGCGCAGGATCCGTCGCATGATCTTGCCCGAACGAGTCTTGGGCAGGGCCGGCGCCCACTGGATCAGCTCCGGTTTGGCAAAACTTCCGATTTCCTTGCTGACATGGGCCAGCAACTCCTTCTTCAGCTCATCGTTGGCCTCGACACCGTCCATCGGGGTGACGAAGGCATAGATGCCCTGGCCCTTGAGGTCGTGGGGATAACCGACGACCGCCGCTTCGGCAATGCTGTCGTGCAGCACCAGGGCGCTTTCCACCTCGGCGGTGCCGATACGGTGGCCCGAGACGTTGATGACGTCGTCGATGCGTCCGGTGATCCAAAAGTCGCCGTCTTCGTCGCGCCGGGCGCCATCACCTGTGAAGTAATAGCCAGGGTAGGGCTTGAAGTACGTATCGACCATGCGCTGGTGATCGCCATAGACGCTGCGAATCTGTGCCGGCCAGCTCGACTTGATCGCCAGCACGCCGCTGCCCGCGCCGATGATTTCCTTGCCAACCTCATCCAGCAGCACCGGTTGCACGCCGAACATCGGTCGCGTGGCGCAGCCTGGCTTGAGCCGTGGCGCGCTCACCAGGGGGCTGAGCATGATGCCGCCGGTCTCGGTCTGCCACCAGGTATCGACAATCGGGCAACGCTGTTCGCCTACAACGTTGAAATACCATTCCCACGCCTCGGGGTTGATCGGCTCACCGACACTGCCGAGCAATCGCAGGCTCTTGCGAGAAGTTTCCTGCAGGGGCGCTGCGCCTTCGCGCATCAGTGCACGCAGGGCGGTTGGCGCGGTATAGAAAATGTTGACTTGATGCTTGTCGATCACCTGCCAGAACCGCGAACTGCTCGGATAACTCGGCACGCCCTCGAATATCAGCGTGGTGGCACCGTTGGCCAGCGGACCGTAGACGATGTAGCTATGGCCAGTGACCCAGCCGACGTCGGCGGTGCACCAGAAGACTTCGTTATCACGGTAATCGAGTACGTACTTGAAGGTCATCGCCGCTTGCAGCAGATAACCGCCAGTGGTGTGCAGCACACCCTTGGGCTTGCCGGTGCTGCCGGAGGTATAGAGGATGAACAACGGGTCTTCGGCGTCCATTGGTTCAGGCGGGCAATCGTCGCTCACCTCATGTGTGGCCTGGTGATACCAGAGGTCCCGTCCTTCGACCCAGTTCACCTCGCCCTGGGTGCGCTCGACCACCAGCACGGTGCTGACGTTCGGGCAGCTTTCCAGCGCCTTGTCGACATTGCGCTTGAGCGGTATGAAACGCCCGCCGCGCACGCCTTCATCGGCGGTGATGACGGTGCGGCAATCGGCATCGAGAATCCGGTCGCGCAGTGAATCCGGCGAAAAGCCGCCGAACACCACCGAATGCACCGCACCGATACGTGTGCAGGCGAGCATCGCGTAGGCCGCTTCCGGAATCATTGGCATGTAGATGCAGACCCGGTCGCCTTTCTTCACGCCACGGCTTTTCAGCACGTTGGCCAGGCGACACACGTGATGATGAAGTTTTCTGTAGCTGATTTCTGCCGATTCGGCGGGGTTGTCGCCTTCCCAGATGATCGCGGTCTGGTCGCCGCGCGTCGCCAGGTGTCGGTCGATGCAATTGGCGCTGACGTTCAGCGTGCCGCCGGCGAACCAGCTCGCGTCGCCGTTCTTGAGGTTGTAGCGCTGGACGGTCTGCCACGGGGACATCCAGTCGAGAAAGCGCGTGGCCTGCTCGGCCCAGAAGGTGCTGGGGTGTTCGATGGATTCTTTGTAGAGCCGCTTGTACTCGTCCTGACTCAGTTGCGCAGCCCGGCGGACGGCATCGGCGTGGGGGTACTGGCTGATATCGAACATGACGGTTCCTTATTCTTGTTTTGCGACAAGGTATAAAGATGCGCTCGGTGGCCCGTGGGTTCAAGTCATGCACAAAGCAACTGTGGGAGCGGGCTTGCTCGCGAAGACGGTGTGTCAGTCAACATCTTAGTTGACTGATCCACCGCTTTCGCGAGCAAGCCCGCTCCCACAGGGATAAAACAGACTCAGGGATCAGCCGCGATGACGCCCGCGGAAGTAGTTGATCAGGCCTTGAGTCGAGGCATCTTCGGCTGGGTTCTCTTCGCTTCCCACCAGGCGGTTGTAGACGCCCTTGCCCAGTTCCTTGCCCAGTTCCACGCCCCACTGGTCGAAGGCGTTGATGCCCCAGACCACGCTTTGCACGAACACTTTGTGTTCATACAGGGCAACCAGCGCACCGAGGCGGCGCGGGCTGATGCGTTCGACCACCAGGGTGTTGCTCGGACGGTTGCCCGGAATCACCTTGTGTGCCGCCAGCTTCTGCACTTCGTCCTCGCTCATGCCCTTGTCACGCAACTCGGCCTCGGCCTCGGCGCGGGTCTTGCCGAGCATCAGCGCCTGGCTTTGGGACAGGCAGTTGGCGTACAGCCACTGGTGATGGTCGGAAACCGGGTTGAAGCTGACGATCGGCACGATGAAGTCGGCCGGGATGAACTGGGTGCCTTGGTGCAGCAACTGATGGTAAGCGTGCTGGCCGTTGGCGCCGACGCCGCCCCAGATCACCGGACCGGTGTCGGTAGAGACTGGCGTACCGTCCTGGCGCACGCTCTTGCCGTTGGATTCCATGTCCAGCTGTTGCAAGTGCTTGGTGATGTTGCGCAGGTAATGGTCGTACGGCAGGATCGCGTGGCTCTGCGCACCCCAGAAGTTGCCGTACCACACGCCCAGCAATGCCAGGAGCACCGGCATGTTCTGTTCGAACGGGGCGCTCTGGAAATGCTGGTCCATGGAATAGGCGCCGGACAGCAGTTCCTTGAAGTTCGACATGCCGATGGCCAGGGCAATCGGCAGGCCGATGGCCGACCACAGCGAGTAGCGACCGCCGACCCAGTCCCACATCGGGAAGATGTTCTCTTCGCGGATGCCGAAGGCCACGGCGGCCGCGTTGTTGCTCGATACGGCGATGAAGTGGCGATACAACTCCGCTTCCGAACCGCCCTGGGCCAGGTACCAGGCACGGGCGGCCTGGGCGTTCTTCAGGGTTTCGAGGGTGTTGAAGGATTTCGACGAGACGATGAACAGCGTGGTCTCGGCGCGCAGCTTCATGGTCAGTTCGTGGAACTCGCTGCCATCGATGTTCGCCAGGTAGTGGCAGCGAACGCCTTTGTGCGTGTAGGACAACAGTGCTTCGGACACCAGTTGCGGACCGAGGAACGAACCACCAATACCGATGTTCACCACGTCGGTGATCGGCTTCTCGGTGTAACCGCGCCACAGGCCGTCGTGAATGCGGCCGACCAGGTCGGTGATCTGGTTCAGCACCTTGTGCACGTCCGGCATCACGTTGACGCCGTTGACCAGCAACTTGTCGCCGACTGGACGGCGCAGGGCGGTGTGCAGGGCCGGGCGGTTTTCCGATGCGTTGACGATTTCGCCTTCGAACAGCGCCTTGATCGCGCCCTTGAGGTCGACTTCGTTCGCCAGGCCCACCAGCAGGTCGCGGGTCTGGGCGTTGATCAGGTTCTTCGAATAATCGAGAAACAGGCCGCAGCTCGAAAGGGTGAATTGGTTGAAACGCTGCGGATCGGCATTGAACGCTTCGCGCATGCTGAAATCCTGCATGGCTTTGCGGTGGTCATTCAGCGCTTGCCAGGCGGGCAGAGCGGTCACGTCTTGAGGAGTTCGGTAATACGCCATCGCTGCGGGTTTCCTTTTTACTTGAACGACCTTTTGTACACTAAAAATTCCGGCGCGGCTGGAGGCGGGCGTCCGGATAACTGCGTCGACACGATCGCCGGGCACAGGGCGACTACAGTAAACCTCGCGTTGCGATCTGTCTTGACTTTGTCTGACCGTTTCCCGGTACTTTTTTATACAACGTGAGCGGGAAGGTCCGACAGGCGGGAGTTGCAGATTCCAAGGTGGGAGCGAGCCTGCTCGCGAAAGCGGCCTGGCAGATACATTGGACGGTGACTGACACACCGCTTTCGCGAGCAGGCTCGCTCCCACTGGGGGAGGTGAAACAGGTGAATTGAATCAGGCGACCTGAACCGGAATGGCGTTGCTGGTGTGGCTCAGTTCGTTGCCCGGCGCCATGTAGAGCATGCGTGGCTTGAAGTTGAGCAACTCGGCCTCGCTGTAGTGGGCATAGGCGCAGATGATCACGCGGTCACCGACCTTGGCCTTGTGCGCTGCGGCACCGTTCACCGAGATCATTCGCGAACCTTCCTCGCCACGGATGGCGTAGGTGGTGAAGCGTTCGCCATTGTCGACGTTATAGATCTGGATCTGTTCATACTCGCGGATGCCCGACAGGTCCAGCCACTCTCCATCAATGGCGCAGGAGCCTTCGTAGTCGAGCACGGCGTGAGTGACTTCGGCGCGGTGCAACTTGGCCTTGAGCATGATGGCGTGCATGGGTGTTTCCTCTGGTCGGGTCCGAACGGCGGGCAGTTTGCCCGAAGGCAGCCGAGGCGGCAATAACACCGCATAACTCCTGTGGGAGCGAGCTTGCTCGCGATGGCGGCGGGTCAGATGACATGGATGTCGCCTGGCGGATCGCTATCGCGAGCAAGCTCGCTCCCACAAGGTTTGGGATATTAGGCGTGCGCGTCGAGATCCAGGTGCAGGTTGTCGATCAGGCGCGTGGTACCGAGGAATGCCGCCACCAGGATCACCAGGTCGCGATCCTCGTTCACGGCCGGACGCAAGGTCTTGGCGTGGCGGATTTCCAGGTAGTCGGGGCGCAGGCCGGCGGCTTCCAATTGCTGGAGCTGCTCAGCGATGAGCGCCGGGTAATCCCGCTGCCCTTGCTTGATGGCCTCGGCGATCTGGCTCAGGACGCGATAGACCACGGGCGCGACGGCGCGTTGATCAGGGCTGAGAAAGCCGTTGCGTGAAGACAGCGCCAGGCCGTCCTCGGCGCGAACGGTCGGCTCGCCGATGATCTGGATCGGCATGTTCAGGTCATGGACCAAGGCGCGGATCACCGCCAGTTGCTGGAAATCCTTCTGGCCGAACACCGCCAGGTCCGGCTGGACCATGTTGAACAGCTTGCTGACCACCGTCGCCACGCCTTCGAAATGCCCCGGACGGCTGGCGCCGCAGAGCCCTTCGGATAACTGCGGGACACTGACCCGGGTCTGCCCGGCCATGCCGTCGGGGTACATCTCCTCGACGCTGGGGGCGAACAACAAGTGGCAACCGGCCTGGAGCAATTTCTCCTGGTCCGCCGCCAGGGTGCGCGGGTACTTGTCCAAATCTTCGCCAGCGCCGAACTGCAATGGGTTGACGAAGATGCTCGCCACGACGAAATCGGCTCGTTGCGAGGCTTTGGTCACCAGGGCCATGTGGCCGCTGTGCAAGTTGCCCATGGTCGGGACGAAGGCGATGCGCTTGCCCTCGCCACGGGCGCGAGCCACGGCGGCCCGGAGTTCGCGTACGGTCTTGACGGTGTTCATGCGGAGAATCCGTGTTCGGCGCCCGGGAAGGACGCCGCCTTCACTTCGGCGACGTAGGCTTGCAGGGCTGCCTGGATAGAGGGTTGCCCAGCCATGAAGTTTTTCACGAACTTCGGCACGCGACCGGTGATCGACAGCCCGAGCATGTCGTGGAGCACCAGCACCTGACCGTCGGTGGCGTTGCCAGCGCCGATGCCGATCACTGGAATCTTCACCGCCTGGGTGATTTCCTGGGCCAGTTCGCTGGGCACGCATTCGAGCAGCAACATGGCGGCTCCGGCCTGCTCCAGCGCGATCGCATCGGCGCGCATCTGCCGCGCCTGGTTTTCATTGCGGCCCTGGACCTTGTAGCCACCGAGGATATTCACGGCTTGAGGGGTGAGGCCCAAGTGCGCGCACACCGGAATGCCACGTTCGGCCAGCAGCCGTATCGAATCGGCCAGCCACAACGCACCTTCGACCTTGACCATGTGGGCGCCGGCCTGCATCAGCAGGGCGCTGTTGGCCATGGTTTGTTCAAGGGTGGCGTAGGCCATGAACGGCAGGTCGGCGAGGATCAGCGCGTCGGTGTTACCACGCTTGACCGCCGCTACGTGGTAGGCCATCTCGGCAGTGGTCACCGGCAAGGTGCTGTCGTGACCTTGCAACACCATGCCGAGGGAGTCGCCCACCAGCAGCACCTCGACTCCAGCCTCATTGCAGGCATGGGCGAAGGTGGCGTCATAGCAGGTCAGCATGGTGATTTTTTCACCTTTTTGCTTGAGACCTTGCAGCGTGGTCAGGGTAATAGCTGGCATGAAAAAGTCCTCATGAGGCGCTCGAATACAGGCGCACCTTCTTTGCGTGGTGCTTGTAAGGCCTGGATTGCGCCCATTAGCGCCGCGTTGGCGGCGACGGGACGCCTATAGTCGTGAGGAGTATCGGGGAAGTCAATTGGATGTGTTACCGCCGGGTGTTACCGCGGTTACTGATGCGTTTCAGCGAGGGGGTGTGTTTAAGATCTGACTGCCCGGTCCTGGATTCTGTGGGAGCGAGCTTGCTCGCGATGGCGTCCTGTCAGTCACAGCATGGTTGACTGATACACAGCTATCGCGAGCAAGCTCGCACAGGGATGGAGGGTGTTCGTCAGAGAGGTGGCAAGCGTTCCAAACCGGCGAAGGGGCACGCCGCAAGGAGATCCTTGAGCAGGCGTCCATCGGCCAGGCGCAGGTCGGCGGGGGCCAGTTCGGCCAGGGGGTAGAGCACAAAAGCCCTGGCTTGCATATGGTAGTGGGGGACCTTGAGGCGGGGCTCGTCGATCAGACGGTCACCGAACAGCAGGATGTCCAGGTCCAGGGTGCGCGGGCCCCAGCGCTCAAGGCGCTCGCGACCCTGGCCGGTTTCGATGGCTTGCAGCGCGTCGAGCAGCTCAAGCGGTGCCAGGTCGCTGTCCAGGGCCGCCACCGCATTGGTGTAGCGCGGCTGGCCGGGCAGCAGGGAATCGCTTTGATAAAACGCCGAGACGCCTGCCAGTCGGGTCTCGGGCAGGCGCGCCAGCGCCTCGATGGCGCAGCGCAGTTGCTCGGCGGGTTCGGCCAGGTTGCTGCCCATGCCGATATAGATGCGTTCCATCGATTACTCGTCTGATGCGCTCGGTACGCCGGCACGCTTACGCTTGGCACCGCTGCTGCGCCGACGCTTGCGCGGGCCGCTGGTGCCGTCGTCCTTGCCGCTGAGCTCGCGGATCATCTCGCGGCGCTCGCTGTCGTTGGCGTCCTGGTAATCGGTCCACCATTCGCCCAGACCATCGGTCTGCTCGCCTGCGCTTTCACGCAACAGCAGGAAGTCGTAGCCGGCGCGAAAACGCGGGTTTTCCAGCAGCAGGTCGGCACGTTTGCCGCTGCGCCGTGGCAGGCGCTCCTGCATGTCCCAGATCTCGCGGATCGGCATCGTGAAGCGTTTTGGAATGGCAATACGCTGGCACTGTTCGGCGATCAGCTCGTGGGCGGCTTCCTGCATCGCCGGAATCGGCGGCATGCCACGGTCTTGCAAGCGCAGCACGCGAGCGGGCAGGGCTGGCCAGAGCAAGGCGGCGAACAGGAACGCTGGCGTTACCGGCTTGTTCTGCTTGATCCGCAGGTCGGTGTTGATGAGCGCTTCGCTGATCAGGGTGTGGGTGTAGGTCGGGTTGTGCTCCAGGGCTTCGGCGCTGGCGGGGAACAGCGGATCGAAGAGCTGCAGGTCCACGAGCATTTCGAAAGTATCTGCCGCGTTACCTGACAGGAACAGCTTGAGCACTTCCTCGAACAGGCGGGCCGAGGGGATTTCCCGCAGCATTGGCGCGAGCTCGCGAATCGGCAGGGCGCTGTGTTTTTCGATGCCGAAATCCAGCTTGGCGGCGAAACGCACGGCCCGCAGCATCCGCACCGGGTCTTCCTGGTAACGCTGCTTGGGATCGCCGATCAGGCGGATCAAGCGATTGCGAATGTCGTGCACGCCGTTGGCGTAATCGAGGATGCGCTCGCTCACCGGGTCGTAATACAGGGCGTTGATGGTGAAGTCGCGGCGCTGCGCGTCTTCTTCCAGTGTGCCGTAGACGTTATCGCGCAGAATGCGTCCGCTCTCGTTGCGAGACGATTGGTTGCTGTCTTCGTCTTCGTCGTTTTGCGGATGGTTGGCGCGGAAGGTCGCCACCTCGATGATCTCGCGACCGAAGTGGATATGCACCAGCTTGAAACGTCGCCCGATGATCCGCGCATTGCGGAACTCGGCGCGTATCTGCTCGGGCGTGGCGCTGGTGGCGACGTCGAAATCCTTGGGGGTGATATTCAGCAGCATGTCGCGCACGCAGCCGCCGACCAGATAAGCCTGGTAGCCGGCGTTCTGCAGGCGTTCGACGATGTTCACCGCGTAACGGCTGAATTGGGCCTTTTGCAACGAATGCTGGCCGCTATTGAGCACTTCAGGCGTGCTGCGTATGTGTTGCGTACGACGCAAGGGAGAACGGAATGACTGGAACAGCTTCTTCAGCATGGGATGCACTGTTTGAAGGAATATTCAGCCAAAAACGAAGAATGGCCGCATGATGGGCGGGGATTCTAGCATTTAGTCAACGGATGGTGTAGGACGCAGGCGTTTTGAGCTGCAAGCTTAAGCGACAGGCTTTGTAGGCAGCGGGAAAGCGGAACGACAGAAACCACAAGGGGAGCCGAAGCTCCCCCAGAATTAGTTGCGTGCTCTGTTTTTATTATTGGTTTCGGGCTTCTTGTTTTTGTTGAGTGCCCGCGCCACGAGGTTTTCCCTTCGTGACCCTCCCAATCGGGAGCCAAGAGCAAACGGATTGCTTTGGTCGCTGTGTTGCAGTGATCCATCGATCCAACCAGTTCAGGCACCTGTCTTGAGACAGTTTTTATTGTTCTCGGCCTGGTTGTGGGGCAAGCCCCAAATACAACGCCTCTCCAAAAGAATCAGTTAGCTGCGCCTCTCGCCGTCTTGTTTTTATTGTGCGTGAGTCGATTCGTCTTATTTTTATTGTCTTGTGCATTGCTTGTTATTGTTCTTGTACCAAAGCTATAGCAGGGTGCGTGCCAACTTTTGCCAGGCCCAGCAAAACCGGGGTTCTATCGATATGCCGGTTTTTTCGAGGCGAAAAAAAGCCGGGGTTTCGTTACCGTAAACCCCGGCTTCTGTTACGTGAAAAAGCTGAGGTAACAGTTTTTTCACAATGTGCGATGTTACCTGTACACCTCAGCTTTCGCTGGTTGCCCCGGTCTTGCGCCGTGGAATCCCCAGGCGCTGGCGACGTTCCCACAGGCATTTGCGGCTGACGCCCAGCTTGCGTGCCAGCTCGGTCTCGGTCATGTGGTCCTGATGTTCAAGGACGAAATGCTGGAAATAGTCTTCCAGGGACAGGTCCTCGGTGGGTTCATGGCTGGTGTTGTTGGCAGCGCCTCCCTGTTGTGGGGCCAGGCCGATGAATTCTTCGTCGTCGAGGTCACTCAGTTCGATGTCGATGCCCAGCAGGTCGGCGGAGATTTCCGGGCTTTCGCTCAGGATCACCGCTCGCTCCACAGCGTTTTCCAGCTCCCGGACGTTACCGGGCCAAGCGTAATGACGAATGGCCTGCTCGGCATCCGGGGCGAATTTCAAGTCGGTACGGTTGATCCGCGCGCTCTGGCGGGCGAGGAACGCATTGGCGATTTCGTTGACGTCGGCACCGCGCTCGCGCAGGGGTGGCAGTTTCAGGGCAATCACGTGCAGGCGGTAATAAAGGTCTTCACGGAACTGGCCGATCTTCGCCAGGCTCTTCAGGTCCCGGTGGGTCGCGGCGATCAGGCGTACGTCGACCTTCTGTGACTGGACCGAGCCAACTCGACGGATCTCGCCTTCCTGGAGCACCCGCAGCAATCGCGCCTGGGCTTCCAGTGGCAGTTCGCCGATCTCATCGAGGAACAGCGTGCCGCCGTCTGCCGCTTCCACCAGGCCGGCACGCCCGGCGCTGGCGCCTGTGAACGCACCCTTTTCGTGGCCGAACAGCTCGGATTCGATCAGGCTTTCCGGAATGGCCGCGCAGTTCACCGAGATCATCGGCGCCTTGGCCCGGCGGGACAGGTTGTGCAGTGCCCGGGCCACCAACTCCTTGCCGGTGCCGGACTCGCCCTGGATCAGGACATTGGAGTCAGTCGGCGCCACTTTGCGGATCTTGACGTACAGATCCTGCATGGGCGGGCACGAGCCGATGATGCCGATTTCGCCATTGCTGTTGCTGGCTCCTGCTTTTCCAGCGGCTACCTTGCCATTCGTCGGTTCCGACGGTTGGCTGGTCGCTGTCTGGCGGTCACGCAGGATGCGGGCTACAGCCTGGAGCATCTCATCGTGGTCGAACGGTTTGGCGATGTAGTCCACCGCGCCCATTTTCATGGAGTCGACCGCCGAGCGCAGGCTCGCGTAACTGGTCATGATCAGCACCGGCGTGCCCTGTCCGAGCTTGATCAACTCGGTCCCGGGGGCGCCGGGCAGACGCAGGTCGCTGACGATCAGGTCAAATGTGGGAATGCTGAAGCGCTCTTGTGCTTCCTGCACGGAACCGGCTTCGCTGACCTGGTACTGGTTGCGTTCCAGCAGACGGCGCAAGGCGGAGCGGATAATTGTTTCGTCTTCGACGATCAAAATGTGCGGCATTGATTCGATTCTCTCGACGGTCTCAGTTCACAGCGGACGTCGCTTCGACATGACGCGGCAAGGTGACCCGGATACGGGTGCCGCGCTGGCTCTGAACATCGGCCGGGCTGTCGATGGTGATTTGTCCATAATGCTCTTCAACGATGGAATAGACCAGTGCGAGGCCCAGACCGGTGCCTTCGCCAGGATCCTTGGTGGTGAAGAAGGGTTCGAACAATCGGTCCATGATGTTCTGTGGGATACCGCTGCCTTCGTCTTCGACGATCAGGTCGACCGTGTGTTCGAAGGCTTCACTCCTGACACGCACCGCGCTGCCGGCCGGTGAGGCGTCGCGCGCGTTGGACAACAGGTTGATCAGTACTTGGGCGAGCCGTTGGGGATCGCCGTCGACCCAGTGATCCGGGTCGCACAAATTGTAGAATTGGACTTCGAAGTTGCGCCGGTTGAGCGCCAGGAGACCGATGGCATCCTGTGCCACTTCTGCCAGGCAGACAGGTTCGTCATTGTGCTGATGGCCGCCGGCATGGGCGAAGCTCATCAGGGACTGGACGATGCGCGAGACGCGTTTGGTCTGCTCGAGGATCTGGCCGCTGATTTCCGTCAGTTCGCCGTCTTCCTCGCGCTCTTCACGAAGGTTTTGCGCCAGGCACGCGATGCCGGTGATCGGGTTGCCGATTTCGTGGGCCACGCCGGCCGCCAATCGGCCGATGCTGGCCAGTCGCTCGGAGTGGACCAGCTTGTCTTCGAGCATCTGGGTGTCGGTCAGGTCTTCCACCAACAGCACCAGGCCACTGTTACCCGGCGCCAACGGCTCGTCGATGGCCGCCTTGTGCAGGTTCAGCCAGCGGGTCTGGCCGTCGAGCGCCAGGTGTTGTTTGTGCAGATGCTCATCCGGCAGGTCGATGAAGCCTTGCAGCAAGCCTTTCCACGGCTCGCCCAGGGTGCTCAGGCGTGAACCGACCACGCGCTGGGCGGCGATGCCGGTCAGTTCCTCCATGGCCTTGTTCCACATCAGGATTTCCTGGTCCTTGGCCAGGGAACAGACCCCCATCGGCAGTTCCTGCAGGGTCTGGCGGTGATAACGACGCAGGGCGTCCAGCTCGGCGGCCAGGCCGGTGAGGCGCGAGTGGTAGTCCTCGAGGCGGCTTTCGATGAAGTGGATGTCTTCGGTGACATAGTTCTCACCGCCGGCCTTGTAGGGCAGGAAGGTCTCGACCATGTCCTGTGCCACGCTGGGGCCCATCAGGCCGGACAGGTTGGCTTCGATCCGATCCCGCAACCGGCGCAAGGCGTATGGACGGCGCTCATCAAACGGCAGGTAAAGGTCGCGCAGGGCCTGTTCGACTTCCTTTTGCGCGGCCTTGGCGCCAAGGGGCTTGGCCAGTTGGGTGGCGAATTCCTGGGGCGAGGCAGCGTGCAGTTCACGGCGCTGCGGACGGCGGACGTTATCCACGGCGCAGGCTTCGGCAGCGCTGGCTTCTTCGCTGCTGGCGTTGGTGAACAGCGAGATCAGGGTGAACATCAGCACGTTCGCCGCCAGCGAGGCGATGGCTGCCATGTGCCAGCTGGTGTCGTCGAGCACGTAGATCATGTTCAACAGTGGAATATAGAAACCCTGCAGGTTGCCCAGCAGTGGCAGCAGCATGGCGACCAGCCAGACCACGATGCCCGCCAGCAGGCCGGCGATGAAGCCGCGGCGGTTGGCGGTCGGCCAATACAGCACCGACAGTACGCCGGGCAGGAATTGCAGGGTCGCAACGAACGCGACGATGCCCAGGTTGGCCAGGTCCTGTCCGTCTCCCAGCATCAGGTAGAAACCGTAGCCGGCCATGATGATCGCGACGATCAGTGCGCGGCGGGTCCATTTCAGCCAGCGATAGATGTTCCCCTCTGCGGGAGGCTGGTAGAGCGGCAGCACCAAATGGTTGAGGGCCATGCCCGACAGCGCCAGGGTGGTCACGATGATCAGGCCGCTGGCCGCCGACAGGCCGCCGACATAGGCCAGCAGCGCCAGCGCCTTGTTGTTGGCGGCGATGCCAATGCCGAGGGTGAAGTATTCCGGATTGGTGCTGGCCCCCAGTTTCAACCCGGCCCAGAGGATCAGCGGCACGGCCAGGCTCATCAACAACAGGAACAGCGGCAGGCCCCAGCTTGCGCTGACCAGCGAGCGCGGGTTGAGGTTTTCGGTGAACGTCATGTGATACATGTGCGGCATCACGATCGCCGAGGCGAAGAACACCAGTAGCAGCGTGCGCCACGGTCCTTCCTGGAGCGGCGTGTGCAGCGCCGCGAGGGCGGTCTGGTTCTGCAGCAGCCAGATCTCGAGCTGCTGCGGGCCGTCGAATACGCCATACAAGGCATAGAGGCCGACACCACCGATGGCGATCAGCTTGATCACCGATTCGAAGGCGATCGCGAACACCAGGCCTTCATGTTTTTCCCGCGTGGCGATGTGCCGTGAGCCGAAGAAAATCGTGAAGAGGATGATCAGGACGCAGAAGCTCAGCGCCACCCGGTGCTGCACCGGTTCTTGGGTCAGGATGCTGATGGAATCGGCGACCGCCTGCATTTGGAGCGCGAGCAACGGCAGCACGCCGACCAGCATGAAAATCGTGGTCAGCGCGCCCGCCCAGGTGCTGCGGAAGCGGAAGGCGAACAGGTCGGCCAACGACGACAGTTGGTAGGTGCGGGTGATTTTCAGGATCGGGTAGAGCAGCACCGGTGCCAGCAGGAAGGCCCCGGAAACCCCAAGGTAACTGGACAGGAAGCCGTAGCCGTACTGATAGGCCAGGCCCACCGTGCCATAGAACGCCCATGCGCTGGCGTACACGCCCAGCGACAGGGTGTAAGTCAGTGGGTGGCGAATGATCGCGCGCGGGATCATGCCTCGTTCGCTGATCCAGGCTACGCCGAACAGCACCGCCAGGTAGGCGGCGCTGATCAGGATCATCTGGGTCAGGCTAAAGCTCATCGGCATCTTTTTGGCTCTGAAGGATAAAGGTCACGACGATCAGGATCAGCCAGAGCAGATACGGCCGATACCAGGCACCCGTGGCATCGATCCACCAATCCATGATGGCCGGGGAGAACAGGTAAATCCCCACTACCAGGAGCAGGACCAAGCGATAGATGTACATCCCGGTCTCTCTTTTTTATGCACGTGCCCGAAAACGTGCGGCGATGGTAACGGATAGGCGGCAGGCTGCAAGGGCCGTCACGGTATTTGCGCTTCGGGCTGCGTCAGTGTGCGCGGGATCTGCCCCGCATCCCAGTGGCGAATGCCCCAGGCCAGCAACTCCCGTGGGCTGGCATCCACCAGCTCCGGCGCCGGTTGCTGGCCCAACGCGCGCAACGCCCTTAACAGCAGATGCGTTGCTTGGTCGGCCGTCAACGGTGGCGAGCGATAGGATTTGCCGAGCTTGTGTCCGTCCGGCTGGGTGATCAGCGGGACGTGCAGATAACGCGGTTGTGGTAACCCGAGCAGTTCTTGCAGGTAGAGTTGGCGCGGCGTGGAATCCAGCAGGTCGGCGCCGCGGACAATGTCGGTGACGCCTTGCCAGGCATCGTCGAGGACCACGGCCAATTGATAGGCATAGAGTCCGTCGCGACGGCGAATCACGAAGTCGCCCGCCTCGCGGCCCAGGTGTTGGCGGAACTCGCCCTGGACCCGGTCGACGAAATGATATTCGAGTTCGGGAACGCGCAGACGGATGGCGGCGCCCTCGGCGTCGTGGCCGGCGTTGCGGCACAATCCCGGATAAATGCCTTGGTACGGCTCCAGTTGCTTGCGCGAACAGGTGCAGGCGTAGGCCAGGCCTTGGCTGAACAAGCGGTCGATGACCTGCTGGTAGGCTTCGTGGCGGTCACTCTGGCGCACCATTTCGCCGTCCCATTCAAATCCGTAGCTTTCCAGGGCCTTGAGAATCGCCGCTTGCGCGCCGGGCTCTTCCCGTGGAGGGTCGAGGTCTTCCATGCGCAACAACCAGCGTCCACCGACGGCCCGGGCATCGAGATACGACGCCAGCGCGGCGACCAGCGAGCCGAAATGCAAGTGTCCGCTGGGGGTGGGGGCGAAGCGTCCGATGTAGGCAGTCATAGGGCGAATGTTACTGGGTCCGGGCACAAGGCGTGCAGATCTTGATGGCGGAGCATAATTCCCTGTGGGAGCGAGCTTGCTCGCGATAGCGGTGGGCCAGCTTGCATAAGTATTGAATAAGTCGCCGTCATCGCGAGCAAGCTCGCTCCCACAAGGGGATTGGGTGTGCAGCTGGAGCGCAAACAAAAAACGGAGCGTATGAACGCTCCGTTTCGATGACAGCCCCGGCGATTACTTGCCGACCTGTTTTTCCTTGATTTCCGCGAGGGTCTTGCAGTCGACGCACATATCGGCGGTCGGACGTGCTTCCAGTCGCTTGACGCCAATCTCGACGCCGCAGGACTCGCACCAGCCGTACTCTTCGTCTTCAATCAGTTGCAGCGTCTTGTCGATTTTCTTGATCAGCTTGCGTTCACGGTCGCGGGCACGCAATTCAAGGCTGAATTCTTCTTCCTGGCTGGCACGGTCGGCCGGATCAGGGAAGTTGGCCGCGTCGTCCTTCATATGGTCAACCGTGCGATCGACTTCCTGCATCAGGTCCTGTTTCCACTTGTTCAGGATCCTGGTGAAGTGCGCGCGCATGGGGGCGCCCATGTACTCCTCGCCCTCTTTCGCGACATATGGCTCAAACCCGCTGAGCGACTGGTTTTCTTTCTGCTTTGCTTGGGTGGGCATGAATGGACCGCCTCTACTCTTGTAATCCACTACGCAGGATTGCTCCATCACCGACACCTGCCGGCCCTGCGGCTGCAAGCGGGCGAACTTACCAGATCAAATCGGGCCGCGCTACTCCCGGTTGTCGAGCCTGGCGCGGCTGGGGCCTGTAAAACATGGCCGGGTCCGGTCCGGTGGGGTCGCAAACCTGCTCAATGCTTGATTTTAGTCAAGCCTGGGTTAAACGCTGGAGTCATTTCCAGCGATCTACGCGCTAGGACCGTTTTAGATTTGCGCTCGTTCCCGCAGCTGTTCGCGAGTTGGGTAGAATCGGTTCTTTTTTCGCGAAGGACGGCCCCATGGCCCAGCCCTACAGCGCACGCAGTCGTGCCATCGAACCTTTCCATGTCATGGCGTTGCTGGCCCGTGCCAACGAATTGCAGGCCGCCGGGCACGACGTCATTCACCTGGAGATCGGCGAGCCGGACTTCACCACCGCCGAGCCGATCATCCAGGCCGGCCAGGCGGCCTTGGCGGCGGGCAAGACCCGTTACACAGCGGCCCGTGGCATTCCTGAACTGCGCGAGGCCATTGCCGGTTTCTACACGCAACGCTACGGGGTGGATATCGATCCCCGGCGTGTCCTGGTGACGCCGGGTGGGTCCGGCGCGTTGCTGCTGGCCAGCGCCTTGCTGGTGGACCCAGGCAAGCACTGGCTGCTGGCCGACCCTGGCTATCCGTGCAACCGTCATTTCCTGCGCCTGATCGAAGGTGCGGCGCAACTGGTGCCCGTAGGGCCGGACGTGCGTTATCAATTGACGCCAGATCTGGTGAATCGCCATTGGGACCATGACAGCGTGGGTGCGCTGGTGGCTTCCCCGGCCAACCCGACCGGGACGATTCTTTCCCGGGATGAATTGGCGGGCCTGTCCAAGGCGATCAAGAGCCACAACGGCCATCTGGTGGTCGACGAGATCTATCACGGCCTGACCTACGGCACCGACGCCGCCAGCGTGCTGGAGGTCGATGACGATGCGTTTGTCCTGAACAGCTTTTCCAAGTATTTCGGCATGACCGGCTGGCGGCTCGGCTGGCTGGTGGCGCCTTCGGCGGCTGTTGGTGAGTTGGAAAAGCTTGCGCAAAACCTCTACATCAGTGCACCCAGCATGGCCCAATACGCGGCCCTGGCGTGTTTCGAGCCGGCGACCATCGAGATTTTCGAGCAACGTCGTGCCGAGTTCGCGTTGCGTCGCGACTTCCTCCTGCCGGCTTTGCGCGAGTTGGGATTCGGTATCGCCGTGGAGCCGCAAGGCGCGTTCTACCTCTATGCCGACATCAGCGCATTTGGCGGCGATGCCTTTGCGTTCTGCCAGCACTTTCTGGAAACCGAGCACGTGGCGTTCACGCCGGGGCTGGACTTCGGTCGTCATCAAGCCGGCCATCACGTGAGGTTTGCCTACACCCAAAGCCTGCCGCGGCTACAGGAAGCGGTGGAGCGAATTGAACGTGGACTGCGGAGTTGGCAAGGCTGATGCTATTTTCCCCGGCTTTGGAAGAGGGACGGCTGATTCGACGTTACAAGCGTTTTCTCGCCGATATCGAGACCGTTCATGGCGAATTGCTGACCATTCACTGTCCCAACACCGGCTCGATGCTCAATTGCATGGCCGAGGGCGCGCGCGTCTGGTTCAGTCGTTCCAACGACCCCAAGCGCAAGTTGCCGGGCACTTGGGAAATAGGCGAAACCCCTCAGGGGCGCTTGGCCTGCATCAATACCGCGCGGGCCAATTCGCTGATCGAGGAGGCGCTGCGGGCCGGTGTCATCCAGGAGCTGAACGGTTTCATAGGGCTGAAGCGGGAAGTGGCCTATGGCGTGGAGAACAGCCGTATCGACTTTCGGCTCGATTACGCCGATTGCAGCTCGGCCTGGGTCGAGGTGAAGAGCGTTACGCTGGGTTTCGCCGGGACGAATGTGGCGGCGTTTCCCGACGCGGTGACCCTGCGCGGTGCCAAGCATTTGCGAGAGCTGGCCTGCCTGGCTCGGGAAGGCGTGCGCGCGGTGCAGTTGTATTGCGTGAACCTGAGTGGCATCGAGGCGGTGCGCCCGGCGCAGGAAATCGACCCGGTTTACGCCGCGGCATTGCGCGAGGCGGTGGCCGCCGGGGTGGAAGTGCTGGCCTACGGCGCCTCGCTGACGCCGGAGCAGATGTGGGTGGATCGCCCGTTGCCGGTATTGATTGAGCCGTTACAGATTGACCCAGATACCTTGATCGTCCTCCCGGCTGTCTAGGGCGGTCAGGAATTGTCCGGCGCAAGGGCCGGCGACGCACTCACCGCTTTCGATCAGGAACAGCGCGCCATGGGTCGCGCATTGGATGAGACTGGCGCTGGCGTCGAGAAACTGATCGGGTTGCCATTCCAGCGGCACGCCACGATGCGGGCAACGATTGAGATAGACGTAGGCTTGGCCTGCACGCCGCACGGCCAGCAGCTTGCGCCCTTCGATGTCGAAGCCGCGACTGCTGTTGTCGGGTAATTCGGCGGCGGTACAAAGAAGTTTCATGTACGTCTCTAAATGTCATAAAGGATGGGCTCTTTGTGGGAGCGAGCCTGCTCGCGAATGCTGCGTGTCAGTGTTCTTGGTGTGGGCTGGCCCACCGCATTCGCGAGCAGGCTCGCTCCCACAGGCTATGTCGCCGAGTTCCATGCTTGACGGGCAAATGAAGGCAATCATCAAATGGCGCATTCTTCGCAGGCGTTCGAGGATACTTGACCAAGCCTTGCCCGTGAAAAACTTCTTGAGGAAGCTGCCTGATGCGCCTGAATGTCCACGCTGCGCCACAGGGCCTGATCAAGCTGGCCGATAAGTTCTACCTGGCCAAGACGCCATGACGGCACGGGTCAAACCGCGCACGTTGTTCATCGGCCTGGGCCTGCTGTGTCTGTTGGCAATCTGGCTGTCCCTGTCCTTGGGGCCGGTGAGCTTGCCGTTGTTCGATACCTTGCGCGCTGCACTGCGCCTGCTGGGTTGGCCGATGGCTGACGATGGCCTGGAGCAGGCCGAGCTGATCCTTGGCCAGATTCGCCTGCCTCGTACCTTGCTGGGCTTGGCGGTGGGCGGGATCTTGGCGTTGTCTGGCGTGGCGATGCAGGGGCTGTTTCGCAATCCGCTCGCCGACCCGGGGTTGGTCGGCGTGTCCAGCGGGGCGGCACTGGGGGCGGCGTTTGCCATCGTCGGGGGCTCGGCGCTGGGCGGGTTGCCTGAAGCATTCGCGCCCTACGTATTGTCAGTGTGTGCATTTCTCGGCGGGCTCGGGGTCACGGCGCTGGTCTATCGCCTTGGACGGCGCAACGGCCGGACTCACGTCGCCACGATGCTCCTCGCCGGCATTGCCTTGACGGCGTTGTCCGGGGCGGCGGTTGGCCTGTTCACTTACCTGGCGGACGATGCGACTTTGCGGACCCTGACGTTCTGGAACCTGGGCAGCCTGAATGGGGCCAGCTACGCGCGGTTGTGGCCGTTGTTGCTGGTCAGTGCGGGCGTGGCGATCTGGTTGCCGCGTCGGGCGCGGGCGCTCAATGCACTGTTGCTGGGAGAGTCCGAAGCCGCTCACCTGGGCATTGATGTCGAATGGCTCAAGCGTGAATTGGTGCTCTGTACGGCGCTGGGCGTAGGCGCCGCAGTCGCGGCAGCGGGCATGATCGGTTTTGTCGGGCTGGTGGTGCCCCACCTGTTGCGACTATTGGCGGGGCCTGACCATCGCGTCCTGCTGCCTGCATCAATGTTGGCAGGCGCCAGTCTCCTTTTATTCGCCGATCTGGTGGCGCGCCTGGCGCTGGCCCCGGCGGAGCTGCCGATCGGCATCGTCACGGCGTTCATCGGTGCACCTTTCTTCCTTTATTTATTGCTGCGGGGGCGCGCCTGATGTTGCGAGCGCAAGACTTGCACATCCACCGTGGACGTAGAACCGTACTGGCGGATCTCGATCTGCAGCTCAATCCCGGCGAAGTGCTGGGTGTGCTCGGTCCCAATGGCGCGGGTAAAAGTACTTTGCTGGCGGGTTTGTGTGGCGAGTTACGGCCGGCGCAAGGGCAGGTCTGGCTCGATGACCGGCCTCTGATTCAGTGGGCGGGTGCCGAGCGCGCTCGTCGCCTGGCGGTGTTGCCGCAGTCCTCGACACTGGATTTCGCGTTCCGTGTAGAAGAAGTGGTCGGCATGGGACGACTGCCTCACCAGAGCGGTCGGGTGCGTGACGGGCAAATCGTCGAATGGACGCTGCAAGCGGCGGACGCGGTGCATTTGCAAGGCCGCAATTATCTGGATCTGTCCGGCGGCGAGCGCCAACGGGTGCACTTGGCGCGGGTGCTGGCGCAACTGTGGCCGGGTGAGGCGGGGCAAATCCTGCTGCTGGACGAACCGACCTCGATGCTCGATCCGCTGCATCAGCACACTATCCTGCATGCGGTGCGTGAATTTGCTGGTCGCGGCGCGGCGGTGCTGGTGATCCTGCATGACCTGAACCTGGCGGCGCGCTACTGTGATCGCCTGCTGCTGTTGGCGTCCGGCCGGCCGGTGGCCCTGGATACGCCTCGGCAAGTGCTGCGCCCGGAGCCGCTCAAGGCGGTGTTTGGCCTCGACGTGCTGGTGCAAACCCATCCGGAGCGCGGACATCCGTTGATCATTGTCCGCTGAGGCTGGCTGGAGGATTCCGATGTGCGCTTGATCCTGATTCTGATGTTGGGTGTCTTGTCGGCTTGCCAGAGTGTCGCCCCGCCCCCGGTGGGCGGGCGGATCCGTGATTTGCATACGGGCGAATCGATCACGCCTCGGGCATTGGTCGGCCGTTTGGCGCAGGCCCCGCGAGTCGTGGTCGGCGAACAGCACGACAACCGTGACCACCACACGCTGCAGCGCTGGCTGCTCCAGGCCCTGGCCGACCAGCGTCCCCGAGGCAGCTTGCTGCTGGAGATGCTGACGCCACACCAACAGCCAAGGGTCGACGCGGTTCGCCAATTGCCTGCCCTGCCGCAGGATTTACCTGGCGCGTTGGATTGGTCGCCAGGTTGGGATTGGCGTCTGTACGGGCCCATGGTCGAGTTCGCCTTGAGGCAATCTTATCCGGTGTCGTCAGCGAATCTGGACAACGCGGACATCCAGCGCATCTATCGCCAAGCTCCCGCCATAAGCGGCACTCGCTCCAATGCAGCTACGGTGAAGGAGAAACTGTTGGGACAAATCCGCGAGTCTCATTGCGGACTACTGCCAGAGTCGCAGATGCCGGCGATGTTGGCGGTGCAGCAACAGCGTGACCGGCGCATGGCCGAGCGATTGCTCGAGGCTCCCGCGCCGGCATTGTTGTTCGCGGGCGCCTGGCATGTTCGCAAAGACGTTGGCGTGCCGCTGCATGCACTGGATCTGGGCGCTCGTGACGCACCAGTCGTCCTGATGCTGGCCGAGGAGGGCGGCGACGTTACGCCGGCCATGGCTGATTTCGTGTGGTACACCCCGGCGACACCGTCCCAAGACTATTGCGCACAGATGCGTGGAGACGGCAGGCAATAATTTCCGGGCAAAAAAAGACCCGGCAAGAGCCGGGTCAAATAACCGTGATTAGCCTGATGAGGAGATATCTGAGAGTCCGAACCAAGGGCTTTTCAAATATCGACCAGTCTCGCGACCGGATGTGGTAATCATAGCGATTCTCATTTCCAAGTCAAACATTGTTTTCCCACCGACAAAAAATATCTGTTGCCTGTCATGGAAATCGCAAAAGGTAACGTCAGGCTTTGTGGCGCGTGGAAATGGCGTCCAGCTGTTTGTTCAGCGCTTCTTTGCGTTCGGCCGGAATATCGTTCCAATGCATGTCCATCAGCGCACCCTCTATGGCGTAGAGCAAAACCTTGGAAGCGCGAAAACCACGAGTGCGCACGGCGCGGTAGGCGTCCACCGCGCCGAGACGGCGCAGGTCCGAGGCACTGTGGATACCCACGGCGTGCAGCCACTGGGCTGATGTCTTGCCCAGATTCTTCAGGTGTTGCAGTTCATCATTCATCGAGCCTCCTTGCGACGGCCGACTGGTGCAGTGGGCAAGCTTCTCAGGAGTGTAGCGCTCAGTAGGAAAAGCGTGATTCTTTGGTCGGAATCGATGCAAAAGCTTCTAAGGCATTACGCACGATGGGTATGAACAAGCAGAAAGGCACATCGTCCAGCGCAAGCGGGGGCGCTGGAGATCGTTCGGTGCCGTGGCCGTTTCCTTCAGGTTCAGCGGGTGCGGTAGCGCAGGCGAGTACCGAAGTTCATGGACATCAGGATTTCATCGGCAGACAGCTCGGGCGGGAAATAGGTGCCGGAGATCTGCGCATGGGCAAGGCTTGCGCCTTCCAGCGATGACTTGCGGAAATCGATGCCACGCAGATCGGCGGAACGGAAGTACGCGTCCGTGAAGTCCACGTCGTCGGCGTTCAGTTCGCGCAAGTCAAGGCCGCGGAAATCGCCGCCGCGCATATCGATCGGACCTTGGGGGCGTTGGCTGTTGAATCCGGCAATGTCGTCTTTGCGCAACAAGGCATACAGCGGGGTATCGAGAAGCTTGGGGTGGCTCATGGCATATCACCTGTTGGTTTTATGGGGCCAGTATAGTGCCACTATTTGGCGGCCGTGAAGCCGGGCGTCGGTTCACGGCCGAAATAGTCTCCTACAGGCCTGGCAGGCGTTGGCGAATCTGCGCAACCACGACATCCAGCGTGCCGCTTTCGTTGGTTTGAACTCGCTTGCTGCAGAGGATCTCAGCCGGGCTCAGCGCTTCGCGGCTCACCTGTTGGGCGGCGATCACTGCCAGGTTGGCGTCGGACGGGTCTTTCTGGTCGGCCTGGCGCTGGGCGAGTCGGCTTTCGATGACGGCTTGCGGCGCGTCGCAATCCAGGATCAGGAACGGCGCGCCCGTGCCTTCGGCGACTTTGGCAGCGGCGTCGCGCTGGTCATGCTTGAGGTAAGTGGCATCGATCACCACCGGGAATCCCGCATGCAGGATCACGTCGGCGATTTCATGCAGGCGCGCGTATGTGGCGCTGCTGGCATCGCTGCTATAGATGCCGGCTTTCGGGTCGTTCGGCACTTGCTGTTCACCGAACAGGCGCTTGCGCTCCACATCCGAACGCAGGCGAATCGCGCCGAGGGCCTCCACCAGGCGCATCGCAACGTGGCTTTTGCCAACGGCCGAGACGCCATGGGTAATGGCCAGGAAGCGCGAAGGAATGGTGCTGTAGCTTTCGGCCAGGTTGGCGTAGTTGCGGTATTGGCGCAGGGTGGTGGCGCGCTGTACCGGGTCGGCTTCGGCGGGCATGCTGAACAGCGCGACCTTGGCCCGGACCAGGGCGCGGTAGGCTTTATAGAAGTTCAGCAGTTCCAGGCCGCTGTAGTCACCGGTGAGTTCCAGGTATTGACTGACGAACCGCCGCGCGAGCGACTTGAGGCCGCGGTCTTCGAGGTCCATCGCCAGGAAGCCGGTGTCGGCGTAGACGTCGGTGAAACGGAATGGCTCGTTGAACTCGATGCAGTCGAAGATCACTACTTTACCGTCGATTACGGTGGCGTTGCCCAGGTGAATGTCACCGTGGCATTCGCGAATGAAACCGTCGGCCTTGCGCTGGGCGAACAGTGGCTTGAGGCGTTCGAAGCTGGTTTCGGCCCAGGCTTGAAGGGCTTCGAGTTGCTGCAGGTCGGCCTTGTCGCTGAGGAACGGACGGATCTGCTCGAAGTTTTGCCGCACCGGTGCCATGACGCTGTCCGGTGTACCCGCCGAATTGTCGGCCGGCACCTTGGGCGTGGAGAGGTGGAACTGGGCGATCTGCGCGGCCATTTCATCAATGTGTGCGGTGGTGAGTTCGCCGTTGGCCTGCAGGGTGCTGAGCAGTTCGCTCTGGGGAAATTGGCGCATTTTCAAGGCGTATTCGATGGCCGGGCCGTCGCCGCCCAGTTGTGGCGCTTCGGCGCTGCCGGTGATCGGCAAGACTTCCAGGTAAAGATCCTGGGTCAGGCGTTGGTTCAAGCGCAGCTCTTCACCACAGAAGTGCTTGCGCGCGTCGAGACTGGTGAAGTCGAGGAAACCGAAATTGACCGGCTTCTTGAATTTGTAGGCATAGGGGCCGGTGAGCAATACCCAGGAGATGTGGGTTTCGATGACCTGGAACCCTTCGACGGGGTGCGGGTAAAGGGCCGGGTTTTGCAGGGCAGCGATCAGTGATTGGCTCACGGGCGATCCTTCAGAGTCTGGAAAATTCGAGGCGGTCATTATGGCCGCAAGCCGCGCTAACGCAAACCTTGGCGGACTCATGTTGAACCACGACAAAGTGCGTATAATCCGCCGCCATGACTCGTACCCGATCCCCCCGCACCCCCAAGAAACCACCCGCCAGCCGCCTTCGGCCCTGGCTGGGCTGGGCCCTTAAACTGAGCCTGGTAGGCCTTGTCGTGCTTGCCGGTTTTGCCGTCTACCTCGATGCCATCGTCCAGGAAAAGTTCTCCGGCAAGCGCTGGACCATCCCGGCCAAGGTCTATGCCCGGCCGTTGGAACTGTTCGTCGGACAAAAGCTGAGCAAGGACGATTTCCTGACCGAGCTCGATGCCTTGGGTTATCGCCGCGAAAGCGTCGCCAATGGTCCGGGTGCGGCCTCGGTCAACGGCAATACCATCGACCTCAATACCCGTGGGTTCCAGTTCTATGAAGGCATGGAGCAGGCACAACCGGTGCGGGTGCGTTTTTCCGGTGACTACGTCGCTGCGCTGACCGGCGCCAATAATGCGAGCCTGTCGGTGGTGCGCCTGGAACCGCTGCTGATCGGTGGCCTGTATCCCAAGAATCTGGAAGACCGCATCCTGATCAAGATCGACCAGGTGCCACCGTTCCTGCTCGATACGCTGATTGCCGTCGAGGACCGTGATTTCTACCATCACTTCGGCGTATCGCCCAAGTCGATTGCCCGGGCCGTCTGGATCAATACGTCGTCGGGGCATATGCGCCAGGGCGGCAGTACCCTGACCCAGCAGTTGGTGAAGAACTTCTACCTGACCAACGAGCGTAGCCTGACCCGAAAACTGACCGAAGCCATGATGGCGTTGCTGCTGGAGATGCACTACAGCAAGCAGGAAATTCTTGAGGCCTACCTCAATGAAGTGTTCGTCGGCCAGGATGGGCAGCGGGCGGTCCACGGCTTCGGCCTGGCCAGCCAGTTCTTCTTCAGCCAGCCGCTGTCCGAGCTCAAGCTGCATCAAGTGGCGTTGCTGGTGGGCATGGTCAAGGGGCCTTCTTCCTATAACCCGCGTCGCAACCCGGAACGTGCCCTTGAGCGGCGCAACCTGGTGCTCGACTTGCTGCAACAACAGGGCGTAGCCACGGCCGAGCAGGTCGAAGCGGCGAAGAAGATGCCGCTGGGCGTGACCAAGCGTGGCAGCCTGGCGGACAGTTCGTTCCCAGGTTTCATGGACCTGGTCAAGCGGCAGCTGCGGGAAGACTATCGCGACGAAGACTTGACCGAAGAAGGCTTGCGGATCTTTACCAGTTTCGACCCGATCCTGCAGATGAAGGCTGAGGCGTCAGTCAATGACACCTTCAAGCGACTGGCGGGGCGCAAGGGTTCTGACGAAGTCGAAGCGGCCATGGTCGTGACCAACCCGGAAACCGGTGAAGTCCAGGCAATGATCGGCAGCCGCCAGGCCAGCTTTGCAGGCTTCAACCGGGCATTGGATGCGGTGCGCCCCATCGGCTCGCTGATCAAGCCGGCGGTGTATCTCACGGCCTTGGAAAAACCAAGCCAGTACACCCTGACCAGTTGGCTGTCCGACGAGTCATTCTCGGTCAAGGGTGCGGACGGACAGGTGTGGACGCCGCAGAACTATGATCGCCGCGCCCACGGTACGGTGTTCCTTTATCAGGGGCTGGCCCATTCCTACAACCTGTCGACGGCTCGCCTCGGCCTGGAAGTCGGTGTGCCTAACGTGCTCAAGACCTTGGCACGCCTGGGAGTGACTCGCGAATTCCCGGCGTTCCCATCGATGTTGCTGGGGGCTGGTGGCCTTACGCCGATCGAAGTCGCGGCGATGTACCAGACATTGGCCAATGGCGGCTTCAATACGCCGATGCGCGGCATCCGCAGCGTGCTCACTGCCGACGGCGAGCCGCTCAAGCGTTATCCATTCCAGATCCAGCAACGTTTCGATCCGGCTTCCATTTATCTGATCCAGAGCGCCATGCAGCGAGTCATGCGTGAAGGGACCGGCAGCTCGGTCTATAACGTGCTCCCCCGAACGTTGACCCTGGCGGGCAAGACCGGCACCAGTAACGATTCGCGCGACAGTTGGTTCGCCGGTTTCAGCCAGGATCTGCTGGCGGTGGTCTGGCTGGGGCGTGACGACAATGGCAAGACGCCGTTCACCGGCGCCACCGGTGCGTTGCAGGTCTGGACCAGTTTCATGCGCAAGGCCGATCCGCTGCCGCTGGACATGCCGCAACCGGACAACATCGTCCAGGCGTGGGTCGATTCGCGCACCGGACAGGGCTCCGACGCGAATTGCCCGGGCGCCGTGCAGATGCCGTATATTCGCGGCAGCGAACCGCCACCCGGTGCGGCATGCGGCGGTCAGAATCCCGCCGAATCGGTGATGGATTGGGTCAAGGACTGGATGAATTAAGCAAAGAGGGTTTCAAGTGAACAAGTGGTTGATTCCAGCGGTAACCGCCGTGGCTTTGCTCAGTGGCTGCTCTACCGTACAGCGCGGTTCGATTCCGGTTGTCGATTCCGGTACCGCCGTCTCCAATAGCGAGCGGGTCTCGGCCAATGGTGGTTTCCGTCAAACGACGGTAAAACGGCCGATGCCGGGCCAGGTCCAGGCAATCCCGCAGGGCGACACCGGTGTCGTCGTGATGGTGCCAGGTGGCGGTGCAACGACTTCGGCGCCGATCAGCAGCACGCCGATCACGCCGGGTCCGATCACGCCAGGGCCTATCGAAACTTCACCGATCAACCAGGGCAGCTACAGCATGCCATCGACGCCGAGCAGCATTCCCTCGGCGGGTTCGGGTGGCTTGTCCGCCGATGAGCAACTGGACGGCCCGGTGTTGGCGCTGTTGACCACGGCGCAACAGCAGCAAGCCGGTGGTGACCTCAATGGTGCTTCCTCGAGCCTCGAGCGAGCCCAGCGCGTCGCGCCGCGCGAACCGCAAGTGCTTTATCGACTGGCTCAGGTGCGCATGGCCCAGGGCGATGCGCCACAGGCTGAACAACTGGCCCGTCGCGGCCTGACGTTCTCCAGTGGCCGCCCGGCACTCCAGGCAAGCCTGTGGGAATTGATCGCCCAGGCTCGTGAGAAACAGGGCGATTCGGCGGGCGCCGCACTGGCCCGCCAGAAGGCCAAGGTATCCCTCTGATGGATGGTCGTTTTCCCTTGATCGCCGATCAGTTGCTGCTGATCGAGCGAGAACTGCGGGTCCAGGGCTGGTGGAGTGACGTGTCGCCTTCGGCCGAGGCGCTGGCCAGTGTCGAGCCGTTCGCGGTCGACACCCTGGATTTCGAGCAGTGGTTGCAATGGATCTTTCTTCCGCGGATGAAAGCCATCCTGGAAAACGACCTGCCGCTGCCCAACGCCTCGGGCATCCTGGCCATGGCCGAAATGGTCTATGCCCAGCGGCCGGGGCAGGGCGTCAAATTGCAGCAGTTGCTCGCGCAGTTCGACCAGTTGATCACCGACGTCAGCTGACGCTGCTCACTGACAGTTTTCTTCAACCTGCTTGCGGGTTTCATCGATGCGCTGGCGCCGCTCTTCCTCGGTAAGGCGGCGCATTTCACCTTCCACCTCTTCTCGCACCCTGGGGTTGTTCTGCAGTTGCGCCAGGTTGGTCCGGGCCTGTTCGCAGAACGCCTTGAGCTGGGCCTCCTGTTCGGCCACTTGCTGCTTCACTTGCTTGTCGATCATTTTCTGATCACCAACGACACCACCTGAAGCGGGCGCTTGCGGTTTGGCGGCAGGCGTCGGGGTCTTGCCCACGGTAGTCGCATCCACGCCCTCGGGCGGTTGGGCGCCGAAATGGGTCACACCTTGGGCGTCCACCCATTTGTAGATCTGGCCGGCCATGCTCATTGGGCTCAGGCTTGCCAGCAGGATGGCCGTCAATAACATCGTTCGCATGCTGTTTCCTTGTCCTGGGTTGCGCAATCGAAGCTAACAGAGTAGCCGTTTAAAGGTTTTTTCTTGCGTTCTCATGTGCTTACTTCAATAAAGCACATTGACGACTTGACTTGCAGAGGGCGAAACAGAAGAATCCAAAGTCCGCTGTAGAGGGACTGCCAGAAGCAGACCCACTCGGCAGATCATGAGGCGCACATCCGCGCCGACCTGTTACACCCGCAACGCGTTACCTCGCGCTGGGTGGGAAAGGCCCGCAACACTTGGGACGATCCCAATACTTGCTCAGTCAGTGCTGACGTAGTCGGCGACCACCGTCGCTCATGCTCTGCCGAGAAGTAAACCTATTAAGACCCGTCCCTTTTTCCATGGGTCGGTATTCTGGCGTTTTAGAGGTGAACAACGTGGAGCTTTTATCTGGCGGTGAGATGCTCGTCCGCTTCTTGCGTGACGAAGGCGTCAAATATATCTACGGGTACCCCGGCGGTGCTCTTCTTCATGTCTATGATGCCCTGTTCAAAGAACCGGAAGTGACCCACATCCTGGTTCGTCATGAACAAGCGGCCACCCACATGGCTGACGGCTATGCCCGCGCCACCGGCAAGGCCGGCGTGGTCCTGGTGACATCCGGCCCCGGCGCCACGAACGCCATCACCGGTATCGCCACGGCCTACATGGACTCGATTCCGATGGTGATCATCTCCGGCCAGGTGCCCAGCACCATGGTCGGTACCGATGCGTTCCAGGAGACCGACATGATCGGTATCTCCCGGCCGATCGTGAAGCACAGCTTCATGATCAAGCACGCTTCGGAAATCCCGGAAGTCATGAAGAAGGCCTTCTACCTGGCCGAATCCGGCCGTCCGGGCCCGGTCGTAGTGGACGTGCCGAAAGACATGACCAACCCGGCCGAGAAATTCGAATACATCTACCCGAAAAAAGCCAAGCTGCGCTCCTACAGCCCGGCCGTGCGCGGTCACTCGGGACAAATCCGCAAGGCCGCCGAAATGCTGCTGGCGGCCAAGCGTCCCGTGCTGTACTCCGGTGGTGGCGTGATCCTCGGCGGTGGCTCCGCGCCGCTGACCGAATTGGCGAAGATGCTCAACCTGCCGGTTACCAATACGCTGATGGGCCTCGGCGCCTACCCAGGCACCGATCGCCAGTTCATCGGCATGCTCGGCATGCATGGCAGCTACACCGCCAACCTGGCGATGCACCATGCCGATGTCATCCTGGCGGTGGGCGCGCGTTTCGACGACCGTGTCATCAACGGTCCGGCGAAATTCTGCCCGAACGCCAAGATCATCCACATCGATATCGACCCGGCGTCCATCTCCAAGACCATCAAGGCAGACGTGCCGATTGTCGGTCCTGTAGAGAGCGTGCTGACTGAAATGGTCGCCATTCTCAAGGAAATCGGCGAGGCTCCGAACAAGGAGTCCGTGGCCAGCTGGTGGAAGCAGGTTGATGAATGGCGCGGTGATCGCGGCCTGTTTCCCTACGACAAGGGCGACGGCAGCGTGATCAAGCCGCAGACCGTCATCGAGACCCTGTGCGAAGTGACCAAGGGCGATGCATTCGTGACGTCCGACGTAGGTCAGCACCAGATGTTCGCGGCGCAGTACTACAAGTTCAACAAACCCAACCGCTGGATCAACTCCGGTGGCCTGGGCACCATGGGCTTCGGGTTCCCGGCGGCCATGGGCGTGAAACTGAGCTTCCCGGACAATGATGTCGCCTGCGTGACCGGCGAAGGCAGTATCCAGATGAACATCCAGGAACTGTCGACCTGCCTGCAGTACGGTCTGCCGGTGAAAATCGTCAACCTGAACAACGGTGTACTGGGCATGGTTCGCCAGTGGCAGGACATGAGCTACGGCAGCCGCCATTCGCATTCCTACATGGAATCGTTGCCGGACTTCGTCAAGCTGGTCGAGGCCTATGGCCACGTCGGCATCCGCATCACTGACCTGAAGGATTTGAAATCCGGGCTTGAAGAAGCCTTCGCGATGAAGGATCGCCTGGTGTTCCTCGATATCCAGGTCGATACCAGCGAGCACGTCTACCCGATGCAGATCAAAGACGGCTCCATGCGCGATATGTGGCTGAGCAAGACGGAGCGTACCTAATCATGCGACACATTATTTCCTTGCTTCTGGAAAACGAACCGGGTGCTCTGTCTCGCGTAGTAGGCCTGTTCTCGCAGCGCAACTACAACATCGAAAGCCTGACCGTGGCACCAACCGAGGACCCGACCCTGTCGCGTCTGACGCTGACCACCGTGGGCCACGATGAGATCATCGAGCAGATCACCAAGAACCTGAACAAGCTGATCGAGGTGGTCAAGCTGGTGGACCTGTCGGAAAGCGCTCATATCGAGCGCGAGCTGATGCTGGTCAAGGTCAAGGCCACCGGCGCCCAGCGTGCCGAGATCAAACGCACTACCGATATTTATCGTGGGCAGATCGTCGATGTCAGCGCCAGCGTCTATACCGTTCAGTTGACCGGTACCAGCGACAAGCTCGACAGCTTCATTCAATCGATCGGCACTGCCTCGATTCTGGAAACCGTACGCAGTGGTGTCACCGGGATTGCCCGTGGCGACAAAGTACTGAGCATCTAACCAAATTTGCGAATGGCCGGAACGGCCGGATATAGGGGAAATTCATGAAAGTTTTCTACGATAAAGATTGCGACCTGTCGATCATCCAAGGCAAGAAAGTCGCCATCATCGGCTACGGCTCCCAAGGTCACGCCCAGGCGTGCAACCTGAAAGATTCCGGCGTTGACGTGACCGTCGGCCTGCGCAAAGGCTCGGCCACCGTTGCCAAGGCCGAGGCCCATGGCCTGAAAGTCACCGACGTGGCTTCCGCCGTTGCCGCTGCCGACCTGGTCATGATCCTGACCCCGGACGAGTTCCAATCGGCGCTGTACAAGAACGAAATCGAGCCGAACATCAAGAAGGGCGCCACCCTGGCCTTCTCCCACGGCTTCGCGATCCATTACAACCAGGTCGTGCCGCGCGCCGACCTCGACGTGATCATGATCGCGCCAAAGGCACCGGGCCACACCGTGCGTTCCGAGTTCGTGAAGGGCGGCGGTATTCCTGACCTGATCGCCATCTACCAGGACGCCTCCGGCAACGCCAAGAACGTCGCCCTGTCCTACGCTGCTGGTGTCGGTGGCGGTCGTACCGGCATCATCGAAACCACCTTCAAGGACGAGACTGAAACCGACCTGTTCGGCGAACAAGCCGTTCTGTGCGGCGGTACCGTCGAGCTGGTGAAAGCTGGTTTCGAAACCCTGGTTGAAGCCGGCTACGCACCAGAAATGGCCTACTTCGAATGCCTGCACGAACTGAAACTGATCGTTGACCTCATGTACGAAGGCGGTATCGCCAACATGAACTACTCGATCTCCAACAACGCCGAATACGGCGAGTACGTGACCGGTCCGGAAGTCATCAACGCCGAGTCCCGCCAGGCCATGCGCAACGCCCTGAAACGTATTCAGGACGGCGAATACGCCAAGATGTTCATCAGCGAAGGCGCTACCGGCTATCCTTCGATGACCGCCAAGCGTCGTAACAACGCCGCCCACGGTATCGAAATCATCGGCGAGCAACTGCGCTCGATGATGCCGTGGATCGGTGCCAACAAGATCGTCGACAAAGCCAAGAACTAAGTCGCGAGCTTGATCGAAAAACGCGGCCCTGGCCGCGTTTTTTCGTTTGGGTGATGGCTTCTGGTATAAAGCTGCATCGTTTGCGGCAGAACCGTCGTCCCAGGCGCCTGTCGAATTTTTCACACCGTTGCAAGGTATTGTCCATGAGCGAACGTCCCGACGAGCCGAACCAGGCTCCTGACGCCGAAAGCCTGTTGCCCATCGATGAACACGTCGAAGAAGGCCATGACGCTGAAGGCCGCAAGGTCCGGCATCGTGGTATCTATCTGCTGCCGAACCTGTTCACCACCGCGAACCTGTTCGCCGGCTTCTATTCCATCATCAGTTCCATGAGTGCCCAGGCCGCATTGAGTGCTGGCGATAGCGTGGGGGCGAGTCGCTACTTTGCTTTCGCCGCGATTGCGATTTTTGTCGCCATGGTTCTGGACGGCCTGGATGGACGGGTGGCCCGCATGACCAACACCCAAAGCGCATTCGGAGCCGAGTACGACTCGCTGTCCGATATGGTTGCGTTCGGTGTTGCCCCTGCGTTGTTGGCGTTCGGTTGGGCGCTGGGAGACATGGGCAAGGTCGGCTGGATGGTTGCCTTCATTTACGTCGCTGGTGCCGCGTTGCGCTTGGCGCGTTTCAACACGCAGGTCGGTACCGCCGACAAGCGCTACTTCATCGGGCTTGCCAGTCCGGCGGCGGCAGGTGTGGTGGCGGGCGTAGTCTGGGCATTCAGCGACTATGGCATCCAGGGTTCGAAGATGTCCTTCCTGGTGGCGCTGCTGGTTGCCGCGGCCGGGATGCTGATGGTCAGTAACATCAAGTACAACAGCTTCAAGGAGCTGGATCTGAAGGGGCGCGTGCCGTTCGTGGCCATCCTCGCCGTGGTGCTGGTATTTGCCGTGGTGTTCAGTGATCCGCCGCGCATCCTGCTGCTGGTATTCCTCGCCTATGCGGCTTCCGGGCCGGTGCAATATTTGCTGCGTCTTCGTCGCCGCTAAACGTTGCCTTAATGTAATCTCCTCCATACTCCGCAGTGTACGGGTGTATCTGCCCTCCAATACTGCGGAGTCGCCATGCTGATCAAGATCCCCAAGACGTCGGACTGTCGTGAGTCTGAGGTCACGCCTGAATCATTTTATCTCTCTCGTCGCCAGATGCTCAGCGCCACTGTGGCCGGCTTGGCGATTGGTGGTCTGCCGAACTGGGCCGGTGCCGCCGATATGGCGCGTTATCCTGATGCCGAGCCCGGAAAGGCGCCTTCCTGGTTTGCCGAGAAGCTTCCTTCTACCCAGTGGGGCGCCGTGACGGCAAAGGATGAGTCGATCACGCCGTTCAAGGACGCCACGCACTACAACAACTTCTATGAGTTCGGCACCGATAAAGGCGACCCGGCGGCCAACTCCGGTTCGTTGAAGACCGAGCCCTGGAGCGTGGTGGTGGACGGTGAGGTGGGTAAGCCGGGGCGCTATGCCCTGGAAGACTTCATGAAGCCTTATCAATTGGAGGAGCGGATCTATCGGTTGCGTTGCGTTGAGGCGTGGTCAATGGTGATCCCGTGGATCGGTTTCCCCATCTCCGCGCTGCTCAAGCAGGTCGAGCCGACTTCCAAGGCCAAACACATTCGCTTCGAAACATTGCAAGATCCCAAGGCCATGCCGGGCCAGCGTTCTGGCTTTGCCCTGATTGATTGGCCTTACGTGGAAGGTTTGCGATTGGACGAGGCAATGAATCCGTTGGCCATACTGGCGGTTGGCATGTACGGGCGTGAGCTGCCTAACCAGAACGGGGCGCCGCTGCGATTGGTGGTGCCATGGAAGTATGGTTTCAAGAGCGTAAAGTCGATCGTGCGCATCAGCTTGGTCAGTGAGCAGCCCAAGACCACCTGGCAGAGCATTGCGTCCGATGAGTACGGTTTTTATGCCAACGTCAATCCGACCGTTGACCACCCACGCTGGACGCAGGCGAGGGAGCGTCGTCTTCCGAGTGGACTATTCAGCCCCAATGTACGCGACACGTTGATGTTCAACGGTTACGGGGATGAGGTTGCCTCTTTATATGCAGGAATGGATTTGAGGAAAGACTACTGATGCGTTTTCCTGCTTGGCGGATCGGGGTTTTCCTCGCGGCAGCAATTTGGCCTT
>NZ_CP162816.1:1730000-6290175 GCF_054677635.1 Pseudomonas sp. H2_D02
GGCCTTGTACACACCGCCCGTCACACCATGGGAGTGGGTTGCACCAGAAGTAGCTAGTCTAACCTTCGGGGGGACGGTTACCACGGTGTGATTCATGACTGGGGTGAAGTCGTAACAAGGTAGCCGTAGGGGAACCTGCGGCTGGATCACCTCCTTAATCGACGACCGCAGCTGCTTCATGAGCTCCCACACGAATTGCTTGATTCATTGAAGAAGACGATAGAAGCAGCTTTAAGCTCCAAGCTGATAGCTCACAGCTAACAGTTACAAGCTCGAAATTGGGTCTGTAGCTCAGTTGGTTAGAGCGCACCCCTGATAAGGGTGAGGTCGGCAGTTCGAATCTGCCCAGACCCACCAATTTTGTAATGGGGCCATAGCTCAGCTGGGAGAGCGCCTGCCTTGCACGCAGGAGGTCAGCGGTTCGATCCCGCTTGGCTCCACCATAAACTGCTTCTGAAAGCTTAGAAATGAGCATTCCATCAAGGTGATGGTGAATGTTGATTTCTAGTCTTTTGATTAGATCGTTCTTTAAAAATTTGGGTATGTGATAGAAAGATAGACTGAACGTTACTTTCACTGGTAACGGATCAGGCTAAGGTAAAATTTGTGAGTTCTCTTAGTTGAGAAATTCGAATTTTCGGCGAATGTCGTCTTCACAGTATAACCAGATTGCTTGGGGTTATATGGTCAAGTGAAGAAGCGCATACGGTGGATGCCTTGGCAGTCAGAGGCGATGAAAGACGTGGTAGCCTGCGAAAAGCTTCGGGGAGTCGGCAAACAGACTTTGATCCGGAGATGTCTGAATGGGGGAACCCAGCCATCATAAGATGGTTATCTTGTACTGAATACATAGGTGCAAGAAGCGAACCAGGGGAACTGAAACATCTAAGTACCCTGAGGAAAAGAAATCAACCGAGATTCCCTTAGTAGTGGCGAGCGAACGGGGACTAGCCCTTAAGCTTCTTTGATTTTAGCGGAACGCTCTGGAAAGTGCGGCCATAGTGGGTGATAGCCCTGTACGCGAAAGGATCTTAGAAGTGAAATCGAGTAGGACGGAGCACGAGAAACTTTGTCTGAATATGGGGGGACCATCCTCCAAGGCTAAATACTACTGACTGACCGATAGTGAACTAGTACCGTGAGGGAAAGGCGAAAAGAACCCCGGAGAGGGGAGTGAAATAGATCCTGAAACCGTATGCGTACAAGCAGTGGGAGCCCACTTTGTTGGGTGACTGCGTACCTTTTGTATAATGGGTCAGCGACTTATTTTCAGTGGCGAGCTTAACCGAATAGGGGAGGCGTAGCGAAAGCGAGTCTTAATAGGGCGTCTAGTCGCTGGGAATAGACCCGAAACCGGGCGATCTATCCATGGGCAGGTTGAAGGTTAGGTAACACTGACTGGAGGACCGAACCGACTACCGTTGAAAAGTTAGCGGATGACCTGTGGATCGGAGTGAAAGGCTAATCAAGCTCGGAGATAGCTGGTTCTCCTCGAAAGCTATTTAGGTAGCGCCTCATGTATCACTGTAGGGGGTAGAGCACTGTTTCGGCTAGGGGGTCATCCCGACTTACCAAACCGATGCAAACTCCGAATACCTACAAGTGCCGAGCATGGGAGACACACGGCGGGTGCTAACGTCCGTCGTGAAAAGGGAAACAACCCAGACCGTCAGCTAAGGTCCCAAAGTTATGGTTAAGTGGGAAACGATGTGGGAAGGCTTAGACAGCTAGGAGGTTGGCTTAGAAGCAGCCACCCTTTAAAGAAAGCGTAATAGCTCACTAGTCGAGTCGGCCTGCGCGGAAGATGTAACGGGGCTCAAACCATACACCGAAGCTACGGGTATCACGTAAGTGATGCGGTAGAGGAGCGTTCTGTAAGCCTGTGAAGGTGAGTTGAGAAGCTTGCTGGAGGTATCAGAAGTGCGAATGCTGACATGAGTAACGACAATGGGTGTGAAAAACACCCACGCCGAAAGACCAAGGTTTCCTGCGCAACGTTAATCGACGCAGGGTTAGTCGGTCCCTAAGGCGAGGCTGAAAAGCGTAGTCGATGGAAAACAGGTTAATATTCCTGTACTTCTGGTTATTGCGATGGAGGGACGGAGAAGGCTAGGCCAGCTTGGCGTTGGTTGTCCAAGTTTAAGGTGGTAGGCTGAAATCTTAGGTAAATCCGGGGTTTCAAGGCCGAGAGCTGATGACGAGTTACCCTTTGGGTGACGAAGTGGTTGATGCCATGCTTCCAAGAAAAGCTTCTAAGCTTCAGGTAACCAGGAACCGTACCCCAAACCGACACAGGTGGTTGGGTAGAGAATACCAAGGCGCTTGAGAGAACTCGGGTGAAGGAACTAGGCAAAATGGCACCGTAACTTCGGGAGAAGGTGCGCCGGTGAGGGTGAAGCACTTGCTGCGTAAGCCCACGCCGGTCGAAGATACCAGGCCGCTGCGACTGTTTATTAAAAACACAGCACTCTGCAAACACGAAAGTGGACGTATAGGGTGTGACGCCTGCCCGGTGCCGGAAGGTTAATTGATGGGGTTAGCTAACGCGAAGCTCTTGATCGAAGCCCCGGTAAACGGCGGCCGTAACTATAACGGTCCTAAGGTAGCGAAATTCCTTGTCGGGTAAGTTCCGACCTGCACGAATGGCGTAACGATGGCGGCGCTGTCTCCACCCGAGACTCAGTGAAATTGAAATCGCTGTGAAGATGCAGTGTATCCGCGGCTAGACGGAAAGACCCCGTGAACCTTTACTATAGCTTTGCACTGGACTTTGAATTTGCTTGTGTAGGATAGGTGGGAGGCTTTGAAGCGTGGACGCCAGTCTGCGTGGAGCCATCCTTGAAATACCACCCTGGCAACTTTGAGGTTCTAACTCAGGTCCGTTATCCGGATCGAGGACAGTGTATGGTGGGTAGTTTGACTGGGGCGGTCTCCTCCTAAAGAGTAACGGAGGAGTACGAAGGTGCGCTCAGACCGGTCGGAAATCGGTCGTAGAGTATAAAGGCAAAAGCGCGCTTGACTGCGAGACAGACACGTCGAGCAGGTACGAAAGTAGGTCTTAGTGATCCGGTGGTTCTGTATGGAAGGGCCATCGCTCAACGGATAAAAGGTACTCCGGGGATAACAGGCTGATACCGCCCAAGAGTTCATATCGACGGCGGTGTTTGGCACCTCGATGTCGGCTCATCACATCCTGGGGCTGAAGCCGGTCCCAAGGGTATGGCTGTTCGCCATTTAAAGTGGTACGCGAGCTGGGTTTAGAACGTCGTGAGACAGTTCGGTCCCTATCTGCCGTGGACGTTTGAGATTTGAGAGGGGCTGCTCCTAGTACGAGAGGACCGGAGTGGACGAACCTCTGGTGTTCCGGTTGTCACGCCAGTGGCATTGCCGGGTAGCTATGTTCGGAAAAGATAACCGCTGAAAGCATCTAAGCGGGAAACTTGCCTCAAGATGAGATCTCACTGGGACCTTGAGTCCCCTGAAGGGCCGTCGAAGACTACGACGTTGATAGGCAGGGTGTGTAAGCGCTGTGAGGCGTTGAGCTAACCTGTACTAATTGCCCGTGAGGCTTGACCATATAACACCCAAGCAATCTGTAGACTCGAAAGAGGCCAGATTGCGGTGTGTGAAGACGAGATGAACCGAAAGTTCGAAACTCACCAAACACCGAAAGCTGTCACATACCCAATTTGCTGAAGCGAGGCCGCGAGGCCACGACTCAGTACCCGAATTTCTTGACGACCATAGAGCATTGGAACCACCTGATCCCATCCCGAACTCAGAAGTGAAACGATGCATCGCCGATGGTAGTGTGGGGTTTCCCCATGTGAGAGTAGGTCATCGTCAAGATTAAATTCCGAAACCCCTATCTGCTGACGCAGGTAGGGGTTTTGTTTTGCTCGTTATAAAAGCCTGCGAAAGCTCGTAATAAATTTGCACAGTTATTTTCGAGCTGGAGCACTAGAATAGCCGCACCTAAGTTGAGCCAGAGCGCTTTATGCCCGATTCGTCAGACGTTGATAGGTTGTCAGATCTGCCGCTGGACGATCTGGTCGCGTGTCATGAATGCGATCTGTTGATGCGCAAGCCTAAGCTGGCCCATGGCGAAAGAGCCGAATGCCCTCGCTGTGGATATGAGCTCTACGCTCACCGGCACAATGTAGTGGAGCGCAGTCTCGCTCTGGTTATCGCCGCGCTGCTGTTGTTCATACCGGCAAATTTCCTACCCATCATGCAGCTCAATTTACTCGGGCAATCCTCCCAGGACACCGTTTGGAGCGGCGTGGTCGGTCTGTTCGATACAGGGATGCAGGGCGTAGCGGTGGTGGTTTTCCTCAGCAGCATGGGGATCCCACTGCTTAAGCTGCTCTGCCAGTTGGTTGTGCTGCTGACCATTCGCTGGAACATCGGACGAAGTTACGGCTTGTTGCTGTATCGCATTTATCACCATCTCAGGGACTGGGGGATGCTCGAGGTTTATCTCATGGGCGTGCTGGTTGCCATCGTCAAGCTAGCGGATATGGCGGCGATTACCGTGGGACTGGGCCTGGTGTGTTTTGTCAGCTTGTTGCTGGTTCAGGTCTGGCTGGAGGTGGTGATGTCACCGCATCAGATCTGGCAGGCATTGTCAGGAGGGGATACCCATGCGAGCAATTGATGCAGGCATCCTGATTTGCACGGAGTGTCATGAATTGAATCGACAGGAATCGGGCGCTGATAAACAGACTTGCACCCGTTGCGGTGCCCGAATCCACCCTCGTCGACCAAACAGTCTGATGCGGACCTGGGCGCTATTGATCACGGCAGCGATCGTCTACGTTCCCGCCAATGTCCTGCCGATCATGACGATCAACTCGTTGGGCCAAGGTGCGCCCAGCACCATCATGTCCGGGGTCATCGAACTGGTTCAGCACGGCATGATCCCGATTGCTGCGGTGGTGTTTGTTGCCAGCATTGTTGTGCCCACCTTCAAGCTGGTGGGCATCGCCTTGTTGCTTTTTTCCGTGCAACGTCACCAACCCATGTCCGCGCGCCAGCGCATCCTCATGTACCGTTTTATCGAGTTCATCGGCCGCTGGTCGATGCTGGATATTTTCGTAATCGCCATCCTGGTGGCCGTGGTGAATTTCGGGAGGTTGGCCAGTGTCGAAGCCGGTCTCGGTGCCATCGCATTTGCCAGTGTGGTGATTCTCACGATGATTGCCGCAGTAACTTTTGATCCCCGACTGATTTGGGATAACACGGAGTCGGATGACGACCATGAATGATTTGCCTACCGCTAAAACCCGACCGGCTTCGAACTGGTCGGCCATCTGGGTATTGCCACTGATCGCCTTGATCATCGGCGGCTGGCTCGGCTGGCGGGCTTACAACGATACCGGTATCGAAATCAATGTGCGTTTTGAAAGCGGTGAGGGTATTCAGGTCAACAAGACCGAGGTCGTCTACAAAGGCATGACGGTCGGCAAAGTGAAAGACCTCACGCTCGACGATGAAGGCAACTCGAAGGGCGTCATTGCAACCATCGAGATGAACAAGGATGTCGAGCAATACCTCAAGACCGGCACCCGTTTCTGGCTGGTCAAGCCAAGCGTGAGCCTGGCAGGGATTACCGGACTGGAGACGCTGGTTTCAGGCAACTATGTTGCGATCAGTCCTGGGGAGGGTGAATCGACCCGCAAGTTCAAGGCTTTGGCCGAAGAGCCACCGTTGTCGGACGCCAAACCGGGGTTGCACTTGACGATCAAAGCCGACCGACTGGGCTCGCTGGACCGTGGCAGTCCGGTATTTTACAAGCAGATCCAAGTCGGCCAGGTGAAAAGTTACTCACTGTCCGAAGACCAACGCACTGTAGAGATCAAGGTTTTCATCGAGCCGACCTACGCCAGCCTGGTCCGCAAACACACGCGGTTCTGGAATGCCAGCGGCATCAGCATCGATGCCAACCTGTCGGGGGTCAAGGTACGTAGCGAATCCTTGGCCAGCATCGTCGCCGGGGGTATCGCATTCGCCACGCCGGAGAACCGCAAGGACAGCCCTCCCACCGACCCAAGCCTGCCGTTTCGCCTGTACGAGGATTTCGATGCGGCCGCTGCCGGGATCCGCGTCAAGGTCAAGCTCAGTGACTTCGAAGGGCTGCAGGCTGGCCGTACGCCGGTGATGTACAAGGGCATCCAGGTCGGTAGCTTGAAGACGTTGAAAGTCGATCCTGACCTGGCCAGTGCCAGCGCAGAGCTGACGCTCGATCCGTTGGCCGAAGATTACCTAGTGGCCGGTGCTCAGTTCTGGGTGGTCAAGCCGTCGATTTCCCTGGCGGGTATCACAGGCCTGGAAGCGCTGGTGAAAGGTAACTACATCGCGGTGCGACCCGGCGACAAGGGCGGCGCCCCTCAGCGCGAGTTTGAGGCCAGGGCGAAGGCGCCGCCGCTGGATCTGCGTTCACCCGGGCTGCATCTGGTCTTGTTGACCGAGAATCTCGGTTCGTTGGAGGTCGGCAGTCCTATTCTCTACAAGCAGGTCAAGGTCGGATCGGTGCAGAGCTATCAGTTTTCCCGGAAGAAGAAACAACTGATCATCGGTGTGCATATCGAGAAGGAATATGAGGGATTGGTCAACGGTTCGACGCGATTCTGGAACGCCAGCGGCGTCACGCTCACGGGTGGTTTGACGGGCGGGATCCAGGTCAAGAGCGAATCGCTGCAAAGCTTGATGGCCGGTGGCATCGCTTTCGAAACACCGGAGCCGAACGTGCCGCTGAAAAGGCGCATCCCACGGTTCCGTTTGCATGCGGACCGCGAAGCCGCGCAGCAGAGGGGCACCGTTGTGACGATCAAGGTCGATCGCGCCGACGGGTTGCGCAGCGGTACACCGATCAGGTTCAAGGGATTGGATGTGGGCAAGATTGAAGGCGTGGACCTGAGCGCCGACATGCAGTCGGTGCTGGTCACCGCACGCATCACCGAAGTGCCTGAGCGTATCGCCCGCACCGGGACTCAGTTCTGGGTGGTCAAGCCGGAGTTGGGTTTGATGAAGACCTCGAACCTGGAAACCCTGGTGACCGGCCAGTACATCGAAGTGCAGCCTGCCGTGAAAAACCTCGGGCCGCAGAAAAACTTCGTAGCCTTGGCCGAACCACCCGAGAGTGCCATCCCGGAGGCCGGCTTGAGCTTGGTGTTGAGCGCTGCTCGACGGGGGTCGTTGAAGATTGGCGTGCCAGTGACTTACCGCGAGATTACGGTAGGCAAAGTGACGGGCTACGAGTTGGGCCAGACGGCGGACCGGGTGCTTATCCACATCCTGATAGAACCCAAGTACGCGCCACTGGTGCGTAGCGGTACGCGTTTCTGGAACAGCAGCGGGTTCGGTCTGGATTTCGGACTGTTCAAGGGAGCGACGGTGCGGACCGAGTCGTTGGAGACGCTGATCCAGGGCGGTATTGCTTTTGCGACGCCGGATGGCGAGCGGATGGGTAACCCGGCCAGGCCGGAGCAGACGTTCCCGCTGTTCGACAAGTTCGAAGATGAATGGCTGACCTGGGCGCCGAAGATCAGTCTCGGCAAGTAAGCTTGTTGCAACAAAAAGGCCGCGATCCATTGGATCGCGGCCTTTTCACATCCAGCTAATCACATCACACCGAATCCAGCTCCGGCTCATCGGCCTGTACATTCATCGTAGCTTTCACCGCATCGTGACGACGGATGTACTTCCAGTCCGCTTCATCGATGTAGATGCCGTTCGGGCCGCTGCCGCCTTCCAGGTCGATGGCGACACTGGCGCAGACCTGCGGCTTCACGCTCGCCAGGATCGGCACGAAGCCCAACTGCAGGCTGGTCTCCAATAGTGCCGCCTGGTTCTTCTCGTCGATGTCCGCCGCTTCGTCCAGGTAGTACGGCAGGCGTACGCGGCCGGCCTGTTCGCGGTCCATCAGGTGCAGCAACAAGTACATGTTGGTCAGCGCCTTGATGGTCATGGTGGTGCCGTTGGACGCCGCGCCGTCGATGTCGGTATGAATCACCGGCTGGCCGTTGACCTTGGTGATCTCGAATGCGAGTTCGAACAGGTCCTTGAGGCCGAGCTGGTTGTGGTTCGCCGCCACCAGCCGCGCCAGGTATTCCTTGGCTTCTTCGTTCTTGTTGTCCTGCTCGGCGCTCTGGCTGAGGTCGAATACCGACAGCGTCTCGCCCTCCTCGTACTGGCCGGCGCTGTGGATGATCTGGTCGATGTGCTTGAGCGCTTCCTTGTTCGGCGCCAGGACGATGCGGAAGCTCTGCAGGTTGGACACTTGGCGCTTGTTGATCTCGCGGTTGAACAGCGCCAGTTGATGCTCGAGGCTGTCGTAGTCGCTGCGGATGTTGCGCAGCGTCCGGGCGATGTCGGTCACCGCCGCACGGCGCGCCTTGCCCAAGGTCAGGGCTTCGTCGGTGCGGTGGGCATAGGCGTTGATCAGCAGTTGCAGGCGCCGCTCCATGTCGTCTTCGCTGTCGAACTTGGCCACGCCCTTGAGGCGCACCTGCGCGTACAGCGCCTCGATCTGGCCGTCGACCCGCAACAGGCCTTGCCAACTGTCCTGGTAGTCGTTGAGCAGCGGCAGCAGGTTGTCCATGGAATCGTCGACCGGGTCCATGAACGGGGTGCCAAACGGCAGGTCCGCCGGCAGCAATTGACGACGGCGCAGGGCGTCGTCGAGGGTGCGTTGCTTGGCTTCCATGTCGGCGATCTGCCGGCCCACCAATTGCAACTTGGCGGACAATTGCTGGACGCGCTCGGTGAAGGCATCGCTGGAGCGCTTGAGCTCGTCCTGGGCGGCTTCCATCTGCGCCAGTTGCTCGAGTTTCTCGCCTTCTTCGGCGCTCAAGGTCTGGGTGCGACGGAAATCTTCCAGGGCTTTCTGGGCATCGAGGACCTGCTGGTACAGCGCCTCGGTCTGGGTCTTGCTCGCGGCGCGGTCGGCGGCCACGGCTTGTTGGGTCTTGAGCTGCTTGAGTTCTTTTTCCAGACGCTCTTTCTGGTCACGCAGCGCGGCACGGTCGGCCAAGGCTTGCAGGGCCGGAGGCTCGATGTGGGACAGGTCGATGGACAGGCCCGGCACTTCGAAACGCTCGCCCTTGAAGCCGTCGAGGATCAGCTCCATGGATTTGACCCAGTCGCCATTCTCGTCCAGCGCGATACCGTGCTCGCCCAACGGCAGGCTGAACAGGGCGCTGTTGAACAGGCGCATCAGGCGTTCCACGTCCTGCTGGGAGAATTCTTCCCGCAGACGGGCGTAGCTGTTGTTGTCGGCGTGATCGAGTTGTTGCTTGACCGACTTCAGGCGCTTTTCCAGGTCCCGCAGGCGCTCTTCCAAATCTTCGGCACTGAATTGCCGGGACTGGGCCAAGGCGCCGGCCAATTCGTCGTGGGCGTCCTTGGCGGCAAGCAATGCCTGTTCCAGCACCTTAACGTCATCCACCAGGGCAAAGCGGTTCTTGAGCACCGACAGTTCGCCGATCCAGCGCTGGATGCCGCTGATTTCCCGCTCCAGGCGCATCAGCTCCTGGGTGCCGCCGCGCTGGTCGTTCTGCAGCGAATCCTGCTCGTTGCGGTAGTGCTCGGCCTGGATGGTCAGCTCTTCCTTGCGCGCACTGGCGTAGTCCGACCAAGTGCCCAGCAGCGAGTCGAGCAGCGGCGAGAGGCGATGCAATTTGCCGCGCAGGATATCGCGCTGCTTCACGCCATTGGCCAGGGCTTCCACCAGCGGACCGGCGGCCACCAGGGAGTTGTAGTCCTGCTCCATGCGTCGTACGTCGCGGAAGGCTTCTTCGCACGCGGCGATGTAGTCCACGCTGCCCGAGCGCAGGCTGTGCTCGAACGCATCGAGGAACAGTTGCTTGAGTTTGGCCGCGGTGATTTCCCGCATATGCAGCAGGTTGATGAACAGGGCGCGGAAGGTCTTGAGGCTTTGCTCGCTGGTGGAGCGCAGCGGGATCAGCGTCAGGTCCAGCGGGATCGAGGTGTGACCACCGACCAGCAGGCGGCGCAGTTCATCCGGCTTGAGTTCGTAGGCTTTCAGGCCTTCGCGTTCCAAGTTGGTGAACAGTTCTTTCTGCCGCAGGCAGGTGTCGTCCTTCTGATAATGGGCCAGGTCCAGTTTGCCGGCATAGGCAAAGAACTGGTGACCGAAACCGCCGCCAGGGCCGCGGCCGACCACGCCAATCACGTGCGGGCCATGGGGCAGGGCGACTTCCACGAGGATATAGCTGGTGTCCGAGGCAAAGTAGAAGCGCCGGGATTGTTCAAGGCTGTACTTGCCGAAACTCATGTCAGACATGCGCGCCAGGATCGGGAACTGCAAGGCATTGATCGAGGCGGATTTACCGAGGTTGTTCGCGCCGTACACCGACAGCGGTTCTTCCAGGGGAAACAAACCGAGGCTGTAGCCGGCGGTGTTCAAAAGGGCAAAGCGGCGGATGCCGTAGCGTTCCTTGCTCATGCGTCGGTCTCCTGTTCTTCTGCAATGGCGCGGGCCAGTGCGTCTTCTTCGCTTTCACCTTCAAATTCGCTGAGGTCCAGCGGATCATCGGTCTGCAGCAGTTTTTCGTCGCTGTCTTCATCGATGAGCACTGGCGCCGGCAGCGGCAATACGCTGTGCAGGCTGGCGGCCAGGTCGCGGTCCTGCTGGACTGACAGGCAGACGTCGAGGAAGCGATGCATCGGCGGCAGGAAGCGGTACACGCCGTTTTCTTCGCTGGCAAAACCCAGTTGGGTCATGCGGCGCATGATTTTTTCTTCCAGCTCTTCCTGGGTCTGTACCTCGGCCTGGATGAACAGGTCGCGGTATTTCTCCAGCAGCGAAGGCAGCTCATCGCGGCCCAGGCTGCCGCCGTCGAGCACGGCGATCGGGTCGCGGCCCTGGTCGGCCAGGTGCTCGACCAGGATGAAGGTGAACAGGGCCAGGCGCTGGGCAGTCTTGTTCACCGCGGCGGCGGCCAGGTCCGGCACGAAGTAGTAGAAGCCACGGGTGTCGCACACCAGCTCGAAGCCCAAGGCCTTGAACAGCGTGCGGTACTGGTCCTGGAAGTTCGACAGTTGGGCGTACAGCTCCGGGTCGCGGCGGCTGACGTGATACCCCTTGAACAGCTCGCGGAAGATCGGCGCCAGCTGGGACAGTTCGGATAGATCAAGATGCATGGGGGATGCTCGCAGAATCCTCGGTGGCGGTGTCGCCGGCCGAGAGCAGGGCGAAGGAGCGCAGGCTGACCTGATGCTCGTGAGTATGGTAGTCGCGGCGTTCCAGACGCTCGCGCTTGAAGCGTTTTTCCCGCGACAGGCGCGAGAACCAGTACAGCAATTCGTCGGTGGCGCCGTCCGGTTCCTGCTCCAGCAGCCACGTCATCAAGTCCGGCATCGGCAGGGCGTCTTCGCAACGCTCGACCATCTCGCGCACGGTGCGTGGTGCACGCGGGGCTTCGCCACCCTTGTGAGTCTTGTGGGATTTGGGGAAGCGCGCCGGTTTCGGTTCGAAGCGGGCCAGGGCATAGACGTAGGCTTCAACCTGGCTGGCGCTGCCCAGGAAGGTGCTTTGCGGCCGGGTGAACAGCGGCATGGCCGCTTGTGGCACGGCGTCGATGCCTTTGCGGCGAATGGCGGCCAGGGCCAGGGCGGCGCCACGGGTCACGGCGTTGTGGCGGCGAGCCTCTTCGCGCAGCGGCAGAAGTAGTTCCCGGGCATGGCGCAGGGTCAGCTGGGCGCTGGTCTGCATTTCCAGGATGCGCGCGTGGGTGCGCAGCAACATGTCGTCGTCCACCAGGTGACCGAGGCGCTGCTGTTCGGTGAGCATGCGCAACAGCACATTCTCGACCTTGCGCACGCCTTGCTCGAAGGCGCCGTCGGCGTTCACCAACTGGATCATCGGCTCGACGTATTCGTCCCAGGTCGCCAGCACTTCGGCATAGCGCTGGCGCAGCGGGATCTGCCGGTCGCTGGTCTTGGCCCGTTCGGCGACGGCGACCAACGCCTGTTCGTCGTTGGCGAGTTTCTTGAGGACGTCGCGCACGCGCATGTCCAGCAGGCGCAACTGGCGGGCCAGGTCGTTGCCGTCGCGCACGTCGAAGGCGTCCTGGATGTAGCCGGCCAGGCGCTCGAGGTGGCGCAGGTACGCTTCGATCTCCAGGCACAGGCCCAGGCGGTGTTCGCGGCGCAGGTATGCAAGGAAATCATGGATCTGGGCGTTGAGCTCGAAACGGTTCGGGCTTTTCGCCACCGGCACGAGGATGTCCAGGCGGATCCACACGTCCAGCAGGTTGGTGATGTCCTGGGGCGTGCTGTCCAGTTGTTGGGCGGCCAGCTGTGAACGCAATTCGTTGAGGCTCAGGGTGCCCTGGTCGAAGTGCTCGCACAAAGGTTCCAGCAATGCCCAGTGTTCGGCGAGGGCGCGCAAGACGCGCTTGGGTTCGATCATCGCAATGGCCGTCGGGTTGGCAATTAAAAGCGGCGATTGTACTGCATCGGGCCGGTTGCGATTCACCCCTTGGACGGACTGTCGTCGTGTATTGAACAACTAATGAAGCGACAGGGAAGCGATCCGCGTCGAAGGGCGGTAGAATCGCTGCCACTTTCAGTTATCCACAAGTGGCCGACCCTTGCTTATCGAGTCTCGTCGCCGCGCCTATCTGACCGCCATGCAGGTGGTCAACTGGCTGCCGCGTACCGAATTGCCCTTTGCCGCCCCGTCGCGGCCTGAGCTGTTGGAAGCGCCTGAGCCGGTGGCGATCGCGCCGGCACCAGTGGCGCCTGCGGCCAAGACCGTTGCCGAACCGGTGGCGCCTGTCGCCGAGCGGCCGAAAATCGAAGTTCCGCGTCCGAGCCTGGCCTCGACCCGTACGAATGCCAAACCGGTAGAAGAGGCCGACGAAACGCCGGCCCCGGTCAAGGTTGCCCACGTACCGCCGCCGCGCTTCGCCCTGCAGTTGCTGCGCGCCGGGCGCTGCCTGTTACTGGTGGAATTACCCACAGGTGATCCGTTCCAAAGCCGCGATCCCGCTTACCTGCTGCTCAAGGACATGCTGCGCGCCGCCGGCCTGCCGGACAGCCCGCAGATCATCGGTGAACCGGTGCGCTGGCCGCTGTTGTCACGGGGCACGATGGATCAGGGGCCTGAGGCGGCGCGGGATTTCGTCCAGGGATTCGTTTCGGCGCGGCTCGAAGACGAACCCTGCGTGTGCCTGTGGCTGATCGGCTTGCCGGCGGTGAGGTTTGCCGGCGAGGCGGATGCCGAGGCGTTCAACCGCGAACTGCAGGTCGAAGGCCTGGGCTCGGCCTGGGCGTTGCCCGGGCTGGAACTTTTAATGGAAACGCCACGGCACAAGGCTGACGTCTGGCAAGCCATGCGCCGGCTGATGGCGCGCTGGAAAGAATCGAATGAGTGACGCTGTATCGTTCCGCCCGATGACCGAGGCGGACCTCGACGCTGTGCTGAAGATTGAATATGCAGCCTACAGCCACCCCTGGACCCGGGGGATATTTCTTGATGGGCTGGGCAAATACCAGATCTGGCTGATGTTCGAAGGCGAGCAGCAGGTCGGTCACGGCGTGGTGCAGATCATTCTGGATGAGGCGCACCTGCTCAACATCACGGTCAAACCGGAAAACCAAGGGCGGGGCCTTGGCCTGCGGCTGTTGGAACACCTGATGTCGATCGCCTACAAGGCCGAGGCCCGGGAATGCTTCCTGGAAGTACGCGACAGCAATCGCACGGCGTTTCGGCTTTATGAGCGCTATGGCTTCAACGAGGTTGGACGGCGGCGCGATTATTACCCGGCTGTGGGCGGGCGCGAGGATGCGGTGGTCATGGCGTGTACCTTGGTGGATTAAGTCGACCGGACTGCCGCCATCGCGAGCAAGCTCGCTCCCACAGGGGATTGGCGGCGTTTGTCAGGTTTAAGGTCAACCACAAAACCCGTGTGGGAGCGAGCTTGCTCGCGATGGCGGCGCTACATCCAACATAAATGCAACTGGACGAGCAGGCTCGCCTCCACAGGGTCGAGTCAACGCTTGCCATCGAGCGGATCGATATCGGCCATTTCCGCTTCGTCCAGCCCATCGCCTCCACCAATATCGTTTTCACCAACGACGCTCAGGTCCCAATCGGCCTGTTCATCCTCGCCGGCTTCATGTGCGTCCCGGGCGCCGTCTTCATGGATCAGGGTTTCCGGGCTCATGTCATCGTCGGTCGGCTGGCGGTCATCCATCGAGGCGCCTGTCATACCGGCCTCACGGACACGCTCCTCCGGTAGCAGATGCTCGCGCTCATCTTCCGGCAATTCATCACCGATCCGGGCATCGTATTCGTCATCGTCGAATTCCAGCTCACGCATCGAGCCCATGCGGTCTTCATTGTCATCGATAGGCTCCGGTTGCGTCGCATCGAAGGGACGTCGTGAATCATTCATGGCAATTCCTCATACTGTGGGCCTTACTAAGAGTCGACCGGCTGCGCGGCCAGGAATTCCAATGCGTCGCCGACGTGACCTCGACCGGCGGTCGTCTGTCACAGTTGCGCACTCTCTATCGAGGCTGGACAGCATGAATGAATTACAAGATCTGATTGATAACAACGCACGCTGGGCCGATGCGATCAAGCAGGAGGATCCTGACTTCTTCGCCAAGCTGGCTCGTCAGCAAACCCCCGAATACCTGTGGATCGGCTGTTCCGATGCACGGGTGCCGGCCAACGAAATCGTCGGTATGTTGCCGGGTGATCTGTTCGTGCACCGTAACGTCGCCAACGTGGTGTTGCACACCGACCTGAACTGCCTCTCGGTCATCCAGTACGCGGTGGACGTGCTCAAGGTCAAGCACATCCTGGTGACGGGCCACTACGGCTGCGGCGGCGTACGTGCCTCGATGCAGGATCGCCAGTTGGGCCTGATCGACGGTTGGCTGCGTTCTATTCGCGACCTGTACTACGAACATCGCGATGCGTTGGCCAAGCTGCCCACCGAAGAAGAGCGCGTGGACCGCTTGTGCGAACTCAACGTCATCCAGCAGGTGGCGAACGTCGGCCATACCAGCATCGTGCAGAATGCCTGGCATAGGGGACAAAGCCTGTCGATCCACGGCTGCATCTACGGCATCAAGGATGGACGCTGGAAAAGCCTGGACACGACGATCAGCGGTTTCGAACAACTGCCGCCGCAGTATCGCTTGCGCCCGGTAGACGCACCCTGAACAGGGCGTTTCAGTTGCGATGACAGCGACGCCGCCAGTGCCGAAGGAACTCCATTCCTTGCTCGTTGGGCGATTCGTCATATCCGGTGATCCAGCCGTGACAGTTGGACGAACCACACCGGCAGGCGAATTGCCGATACAGCTTCTGTTCGGTGCTGGCGTAGTCCATCGTCAGGCAATCGCCTTCGCGGATGTCGGTCAGTGACCATAACCACAGTTCGCTCATGTCCAGGAAGACATTCGGGTTGCATGAATGCAGCAGCAGCCCGGCGAAGTGTGGGTCATACATGTGGACATTCGGCAGAATCTGCAAGGTGTGCAGGCGTCGGCGACTGACCAGCAGTCCCGACACCCTGCACATCCGCGTCATGGAGGCGAACTGCTTGCGTGCGACAATTCCGTTGCCGCGCCCATCGTTCGTCTGGTGCACTTCAAAATCGTGCATTGAGGGGTAGCCCTGGTGGCTGCTGAGCTGGGTTTCCAGGTAAACGCAGTCCCGATTCCCTGGGCCAGTGCGATCAGCTTTGAACTGGGTCATGACAGTCCTTGTCGGTGCCAAGCACTCGACTTTTCAGCGCAGGCGTCCTGCCAACGGTCGTTGAGAACGCCGATAGATTCCTCCAAACCGTGGGTTGTTTCTACTGTCAACTCTGACAGGTGCTGTAAGCGCCTCCCCGTGTGAGCGCAGGCTTGCACGGGAGGGCTTGTCAGGGGTTATACGGCTTCTGCGGGCAATGGCATTGGCACTTTCAGCTGTTGCAGTTCCGACTTGACTGGCGGTGTCTCACATTTCTTCTGTGCGTCCGCCTCGCTCAGTTTACGAACCGAGGTGTAGAACAACTCGCAGGTTTTCTCTTTTTGCGTCACCTGCCAGGTTTGCGTGCACTGGTTCAAGAGTGTGCTCGGGTCGGTGCCTGGCTTGCTGCCCATGCCGGCCTGCCAGCAGGCGGCGCTCAAGTCCTGGCCCATCACTTTCAAGCCCGCAGCATCTGCCTTGGCTTCGTCGCCGTCGTAGCTGGCCGGGTCAGCGGCGTACCAGATATAGCTGGGATGGTTGGAACCAAGGACCGGAACCTTGGCGCCCGGAGCCGGCTCGATGGTTGCCAGGCCGAGCACGGCGACGGTCTGGCCGTATTGGGTCTTGATCCAGTCCCGGACGGGCGCGCCGAAGGCCACCATTGGCAACGACGTGCCCTTGGCACCTTGAGTGACTTGCTTGACCATGGTGGTCTGGTAATCGTTGAAGTAACTGTAGAGCCCTGCCAGCGTACTGCCGGCATTGGACGGGGCTGCGATGGGCGCGATGTCGATGATGGTCTGGTAAGCCGGTGTGTTCGGCGCGGCAATACCGTTGGCGGTCAGCAGCGTGGCCCAGCGATCCGTGGTGGCCGATTCCAGGTAATCCTGGGCCTGGGTCAGGGAATAATCCGGCGGGAAGTGCAGCAGTTCGACACTCTTGCGGTTGTCCAGGGCCATGCCCAACGGCAGGAACAGGTACCAGTTGTAGGCCCATTTTTTATCATTGTTGAGTTTGCTGGCGCCGTTGTACGCCAAGTCCCCGGCATCGAGCAGGTTCTTCAGCGGCTGGCCGTAGCTCTTCGGCACGCCGCTGATATTCGCATAGACGGTGCCGTTGTCACTTTTGACGCTGACCTTGGCCGCGTCGTAGCCGTCACGCTGGACGCTTTGCGTCAGGTAATGCTCGACGGTCTGCTCGAGTGTCCAGTTGCGGAAACAAATGACGTTGCAGTTGTTGGGATAAGCGAAGAGACGGGTGACGCGTTCGGTGCTGCCAAGGTTGACGTCGATGTCGGCGGCTTGGGCGGTGGCGCTCAAGGCCAGGGCGGCAAGAGGAAGTGCGGCGAGTTTGAACATGCTCAGATCCTTTTCAGCGTGGGCCCCTCGAAACAGGGTGTATCCATACTGAAACAGACGGAGCCGAAGAAGAAGTGGGCCGATTGAAAAATCGGCCCTTTTTTATGGCTTTATGGCATCACTGGCGGCAGATAACTCAACGTCGTCCCCAATGCCCACAGCAGCGCCAGCACCAGCGGCGTATGCACCAGCAACTGCACGAAGGAAAAGCCGATCAAGTCCCGGGCTTTCAAGCCGAGCACGCCCAACAACGGAAGCATGTAGAACGGGTTGATCAGGTTTGGCAGCGCTTCGGCGGCGTTATAGATCTGCACCGCCCACCCAAGGTGATAGTTGAGATCGTTGGCCACCTGCATCACATAAGGTGCCTCGATGATCCACTTGCCGCCGCCGGAGGGAATGAAAAAGCCCAGCACCGCCGAATAGACGCCCATCAACAAGGCGTAGGTGTCATGGGAGGCAATCTGTACGAAAAAGGTCGAGATATGGTGGGCCAGCGTCTGCGCATCGCTGCCCTTGACCGTGGTCAGCAGCGCGGCGATCGAGCCGTACAGTGGAAACTGGATCAACACGCCCGTGGTGGTCGGCACCGCGCGGGCCACGGCGTCAAGAAAGCTGCGTGGCCGCCAGTGAAGCAAGGCCCCGAGCATGATGAACAAAAAGTTGTAGGTATTGAGTCCGGAAATGGCGCTGATCGCCGGCTTGGTCGAAAACTCATGGAACAGCCAGCCGGCGGCCAGCAGCACCAGCGCAATCGTCAGCAGCGGACTGTGTTCCAGCCATTCCCCGGGTCGGGTTCGCGGTTGCAGCGCCGCGATGCTGAAACTGGGGTCGATCCCGCAGGCAGCGGCGTCACGGGCACTGTTGGGGCCGGGAGCGGTGGCGTAGGCGATGATTACCGAGATCACGATCAGCGCCAGCAGCATCACCCCGGATTGCCAGAGAAAGATCGTCTGGGTAAACGGAATGACGCCGGTAATCGACAGGATCGACGGCGGCAGGCTGGCCGGGTTGGCCTGCAGTTGAGCGGCCGAGGAAGACAACCCCAACGCCCACACCGCTCCCAGGCCCAGATAGGCGGCAGCGCCGCGCGGCACGATAATCCATCTTCAAGTCGGCGCGACGGGCGAGGGCCCGAACCAGCAAGCCGCCGAACACCAGCGACAAGCCCCAGTTGAGCAGCGACGCGATCATGGAAATCAGCGCGACCCAGGCCACGGCGCTGCGGCCATTCTTGGGAATGCGCGCCAGGCGATCGATCAATTTGACGGCCGGTGGCGAGCTGGCGACCACGTAACCGCCGATCACCACGAAGGCCATCTGCATCGTGAACGGGATCAAGCTCCAGAACCCATCGCCGAAGGCCATGGCTGCCGCGGTGGGCGTGGCGCCGATGAGCTGTGTCGCCAGCGCGACCACCAGCACCGCCAGCGCGGCGAACACCCAGGAGTCAGGGAACCAGCGCTCGGCAAAACTGGAACAGCGCAGCGCGAAGCGGGCGGAACGGCTGTCTTCAATGTCGGTGGTCACGGCAATTACCTCGATTTTTTATGGTTATGGGTATCTGGAGCGACGAAGCATCGGCGGTCAGGCGCAAACAATAGAACAATCCAATGACCATGGGAGACGGAGCGGCGTTCGAGCACGACCTGATTATTTTCCAGACCGACCGGCGGCACTCTTTAGAAAAAGATCGCCGGGCCGATGGCAAAGGGAATAGCAGAATTTCTCCTGCCTGCCGGAGCTTGCCATGTTCAACAATCGCCTGAAGCAGGAGCTGCTTGCTCTTCGCCAAGAACTTTCCAGTCTCATGCAAGTGAAAGAGAGCCTGGACCGTGAAATGCTCGGCCTGACCCTGGATGCGGAAGGCCGGGTGCAGTCGGTCAATCAGAACTTTCTCGACGATATGCATTACAAGAGCCAAGACCTGATAGGGCGATCCATCGAAGACTTGGTGCCGGCCTACCTGAAGTCCAATGAATTCCAGATTCGTTTCAAGACCGCGCTGACCCGCGGTGAGCACTTCTCCGGGGCCGTTCGCCTGACAAGAGGCGATGGCAAAGAGGCCTGGTTGCGCTCGATCCTTCAGCCGGTGCGCAATGCTGAGGGACGAGTTCGTTATTTTTCGATGTACTCCAACGACCTGACCCGCACCATCGAAAATTCCCGCGAGCATGAGAACCTGATCGGTGCCTTGGTGCGTTCGACGGCGGTGATTGAATTTGACCTGGGCGGACACGTCCTGACCGCCAACGACCGCTTCCTCAATGCGATGGGTTACAGCCTGGCGCAGATCAAGGGCAAGCACCATCGTACATTTTGCGAGCCCGAGGAATACAACAGCCCGGCCTATCAACATTTCTGGAAGCGCCTGAACAGCGGCGAGTTCGTTGCCGGACGCTTCAAGCGTATCGACAGCAACGGCCGCGAGGTGTGGCTGGAAGCGTCCTACAACCCGGTGGTCGATGCTAACGATCGCCTCTACAAAGTCGTCAAGTTCGCCACCAACATCACTGACCAGGTCAATCAGGAAAAAGCCGTCGCCGATGCTGCCAACATTGCCTACAGCACCTCCCTGCAGACCGACAATAGCGCCCAGCGCGGCACTACCGTCGTGACCCAGGCCGTGGACGTGATGCGCGACCTCGCCCGGCACATGCAGACCGCCGGGCAAGGCATCGAAGCGCTGAACGAGCAATCCCTGGTGATTGGCACCATCGTCAAGACCATCAGCGGCATCGCCGAGCAGACCAACCTGCTGGCGCTCAACGCCGCCATCGAGGCCGCCCGGGCTGGTGAACAGGGCCGGGGCTTCGCCGTGGTGGCCGATGAAGTGCGGCAACTGGCTTCGCGCACCAGCCAGGCCACCGATGAAATCGTCGGTGTGGTCCGCCAGAACCAGGACATGGCCCGCAATGCCGTGGCGCTGATGACCGACGGCCAGCACCAGGCCGAACAGGGCCTGGCCTTGGCGGCCGAGGCGGGGAGCGTGATCGTCGAGATTCAGGATGGGGCGAAGAAGGTGGTGGATGCGGTGAGCCAGTTTGCCAATCAATTGTCGACGTAATGTGTTTCAGATTATTGTTATGCGCCAATTAATTATCGTAAATTGATAATTAATTGGTTATGTTTTGGGCTCCTTTCGTTCTGTTGGAGCCACACATGCCTTCGAATCGCCTTGCTCTTTATAGCCAACGCATGGCTGCCGTTACGCTGATCTTTGTTGCTGCCATGATGATTATCAACGCTGTGATCTGGCTATTCCCTGATATCGAATCAGAGTACGGCCTGGGTTTTTCGCTGTCCCGACGTATGTTGTCGAGTCTGTCCGAGGACGCAATGTCGATGACTGGCTGGCAAAGCCTCGGCGCGATCCTCCTGTCGAGTATCCCGTTGTTGGCGCTGGCGGCAGGGTTGGTCAATTTGCGGCAGCTCTTCAACCGCTATGCGCAGGGACAGTATTTCTCCAGCGAAGCTGCCAATCTGCTGGGCAAAGCCGGTCGTGCAGTAGCGCTATGGGTGTTTCTGGATTTCCTGTGCGAACCGCTGCTGAGCCTGTGGGTTACGATGAATGCCCCCGCCGGCCAGCACATACTGAGCATCTCCATTACCGCACCTTCTTTTGTCGCTTTGTTTATTGCCGGGTGCATTGCGATCATCGCCCGGATATTGTCCCAGGCCAGTGAAGTCGAATCAGAAAACCGAACTTTCGTTTGAGATACCCATGCCTATTGTTATTCAACTTGATGTGATGCTGGCGATGCGCAAGGTCAAGTCCAAGGACCTTGCCGCCGCCATTGGCATCACCGAGGCCAACCTTTCCTTGTTGAAGCAAGGAAAGGTCAAGGGCATACGCCTGGCGACCCTTGAAGCCATTTGCGGCTATTTGCATTGCCAGCCTGGAGACCTGCTGGTTTACCAGCCGCAAATCGAGCCTGATCAGTCGCCCAGCGCTTGACCTTCGCGCCTTGGATCGGCCCCGCCAGCCAGCGAGGCTTTTCCTTGTGCATCACGCACTCGGACAATCGCCTGGGTGCCGCTGGTCATGTCGATTTCGCCCACCGTGTGGCCTTTGTCTTTCAAGGCCTGGACCAGCGCCGGGCTGAACTGCCCTTGTTCCAGCTCGGTCGCGCCATTACGGCTGCCGAAATTGGGGAGGTTGATAGCGGCTTGCGGATCGAGGTTCCAGTCCAGCAGGCCGATCACCGACTTGGCGACGTATTCGATGATCTGCGAGCCTCCTGGAGAACCGACGGCAGCCAGCAGTTCGCCATTCTGACGGTCGAACACCAGCGTCGGCGCCATGGACGAACGCGGGCGTTTTCCGGGTTCGACGCGGTTGGCGACTTTCTGCCCGTTTTCTTCGGGTATGAACGAAAAGTCAGTCATCTGATTGTTGAGCATGAAACCCTGGACCATCAGATGCGATCCGAACGCCGATTCCACGGTGGTGGTCATCGACACGGCGCCGCCCTGGTCATCCACCGCCACCACTTGCGAGGTGGAAATGCGCAGCGGCGAACGGTCCGGCGCGTAGGCAACCTGGATGCCCGGCGGCGTCCCGGGTTTGGCTACGCCCATGCTGCGCGGGCCGATCAGGTTGGCGCGGCTGGCCAGGTAGCCCGGATCGACCAGCCCTTTGACCGGCACCGGGACAAAGTCCGAGTCGGCGACATACAGGGCGCGGTCGGCGTAGGCCAGGCGTTCAGCTTCAGCGATCAGGTGCACCGCTTCGGGTGCGGGCTCGATGCCGGCGGGTTTGTCGGACGTGTGCGGCTTCAACGGCGCGAGTGCCCAGCGGGCGTCACGATGTTCGAGGCTTTCCAGCGTCCCGAGGATCTGTGCCACGGCGATTCCACCCGACGACGGTGGCGCCATCCCGCAGACTTGCCAGCGTTTGTAGTCGGTGCACAACGGCGCACGTTCCCGGGCGGCATAGCCCTTGAGATCTTTCAGTGAAAGGCTGCCGGGGTTGGCGTGACCCTGGACCTTGGCGACGATCTCTTCGGCGACTGGCCCTTCATACAAGGCATTCGGCCCTTCGCTGGCAATGCGTTTGAAGACACGAGCCAATGCCGGATTCTTCAGCAATGTGCCGGCGGCCTTGGGGCTGCCATCGGCGTTCAGGAAATACGCGGCCATGTCGGGCGAGCCTGGCAACGAAGCATCGGCCGCGATCATCGAGTGCAACCGTGGAGAAATCTTGAAACCCTGGTCCGCCAGGGCAATTGCCGGTTCGAACAACGTCGCCCACGGGAGGCGGCCATGCTTGCGGTGGGCCAGCTCCAGCGCCCGCAACACGCCCGGCGTGCCCACCGAGCGTCCGCCGATCTGCGCGGCGGTAAACGGCATGGGTTTGCCGTCGGCCTGAAGGAACAGCTTTTCGCTGGCGCCGGCCGGGGCGGTTTCGCGACCGTCATAGGTGCGCACCGCCTTGCCGTCCCACAGCACAATGAACGCACCGCCGCCGATGCCGGAAGACTGCGGCTCCACTAGCGTCAGCACCGCTTGCATCGCAATCGCCGCATCGATGGCCGAGCCGCCGCGCCGCAACATTTCCCGGCCAGCCTCGGCAGCCAGCGGGTTCGCCGCGGCGGCCATGTGTTTATCTGCGTGGCGAGTCTGCAGATCGGTGCGGTAGCCGGAAGCGATCTCCGGTGCGCTGGGCAAGGGAGGCGTGGAGGAGAGCGGAGTCTTACAGGCGGCGAGTGTCAGGGCGACAGCCAACAGCGAAACGGCTGACAGGCGATTAAGATTCGGTCTGAGGTCTGAAAGCACGTGTCGCTCCATCCGTGGGCCAGGGATATTGAGGCCGACTGTAGCGATACGAGGCGTGGGGTGCAAATCAGTGGGGGAGGCGGTTCGGCTTCGCCCCACAGGAAACGTCAGGCATTCTGCGCCTGGAGGAAAATCGAAAACAGCTCGGATTGGGACTTGATCCCCAGCTTGCTGTACATGTGTTTTTTATGGACTTTCACGGTTTCGGCAGAGATTTCCAGCTTGCGGGCGATTTCCTTGCTTGAGCAACCACTGAGCATCAAGCGTCCGACATCCAGTTCCCGTGCGGTCAACTGTGTGCCTTTGAGCTGTTGCACCGACGCTTCCAACTGCACGCGCCAGTCGACCTGCGGTGGCGCTGGCGCCAGCGCCACCACTTCGTTGATTTCGTAAGGCAGGCGCTGGCGCAACAGGCCGAGCACCCAAGGCTGGATCAGCGACAGCAAGGCAAGCTGCTGGCCACTGAACCGCTGCTTGCTGCCCAACGACAGGCACAGCGTGCGATCGCCTTCGAGCTGGCAATTGAACTGGACTTCGTCGGATACAACGTTCAGGCGAAAGTAACGCTGGTAATACTCGGTCAACTCGAAATGTTCCGGTGCCACTTCCGACAGGCGATACAGCCCGGTGCGCGACTGCTCGCGACAAGCGATGTAGAACGGATCGAGCAGGTACAACCCGCGCAGATAGTCCTGGAACAACTGATCGGGGCTGCCATCCGCGCCCGGGCATTCGGCAAAAACCTGCGGGCGTTGATCGGCGCTGAAAAGCAGTGCCACCCAACTGTCGAAGGGTACGTACTGATCCAGCAAACGGACCAGCTGCGTCCAGAAATTGGGCTTGTCCAAGGCGTCGATCAGTTGCCCGACCGAGCGGTGCCACGCGATGTCGTCTAATGAAAGTGTCATGCCTCTACCCCTATCGGGTTACCCCAGCGGCGTGATTTCCCGGCCCTGGGCTTGCTGCGCATACTGGCGCACAGACACCGTCCGGGCAATCTTTCCGCCAGCCTGGTCAAGAACAAGGAATACCCATGAAAGTCGAACTCGCCCAATTGGCGGGCCGTGATAACGACACGACCTACAACCTGGAACGCGCGCTTGCGGCGATTGCCGCCTGTGCTGCCGACACGCAAATGATCGTGTTTCCCGAAACCCACCTGATGGGCTTTCCGTCGGTCGAGACGTTGGCCGAAACCGCCGAGCCGCTGGACGGACCGACCGTCAGTGCGGTGCTTGCTGCGGCCCGGGAACGTGATATTGCCGTGGTGATCGGCGTGGCCGAGAACGATCGCGGCCGTTTCTACAACACCACGCTGTTGATCACACCAGAGGGCATTGCCCTGAAATATCGCAAGACGCATCTCTGGGCGTCGGATCGCGGAGTATTCGAGGCCGGTGACCGTTACGCGACATGCGAGTGGAATGGTGTGCGGGTCGGCCTGCTGATCTGCTACGACATCGAATTCCCGGAAACTGCCCGCGCCCTGGCGCAATTGGGGGCCGAGCTGCTGATCGTCACCAACGGCAACATGGACCCCTATGGCCCGACTCACCGCACCGCGATCATGGCCCGCGCCCAGGAAAACCAAGCGTTTGCGCTGATGGTCAATCGCGTGGAAGAGGGCGATGGCGGGTTGGTGTTTGCAGGCGGCAGTGCGTTGGTCGACCCGCTCGGCACCTTATTGTTCGAGGCGGGGCGTGATCAAGGCCAGTTCTCGGTGGAACTGGACCTGAACCAGCTGACGGCGGCGCGGCGTGATTACCGGTACCTCGATGATCAGCGGCTGAAGATGCCAGGGGAGATTGTCGAGCATGCCTGCGGAGTGCGGGAGCTACTGATTCCTTCGCGTTGATCCTGATCCTGTGTTGCCGGGGCTGACGCCTTCGCGGGCAAGCCCGCTCCCACCCGGTTGTAAGAATGCCCGAGATCCAATGTGGGAGCAGGCTTGCCCGCGAAGAGGCCCTGACAAGCAACACATTCCTGTTGGCCAAAACCAGAACAACAACGTAACACCCGAAAACCTTGTGCCGAACTCGGCTCTGCCATAAATCTAATAATTCGGAGTAGTCGCTCATGGCTCATTTGCAACGCACCCTGTCACTGGGGTCGGTGGTGCTGTTCGGCATCGCTTACATGACACCGATCATTGTTCTCGGTACCTTCGGCATCCTCGCGCAATCCACTACAGGCATGGTCCCCGCCGCTTACCTGGCGGCATTGGTGGCGATGTTTTTCACCGCGATGAGCTACGGCCGAATGGCTGCGGCGTTCCCCGTCGCCGGTTCGGCCTATAGCTACGTGCGCAAGGCGATCAGCCCGAAACTGGGTTTCATCGCCGGTTGGGCGGTATTGCTCGATTACCTGTTCCTGCCCATGGCGATCTGGCTGATCGGCGCGGCCTACCTGCACTCCGCGTTCCCGGCCTTGCCACAGTGGCTCTGGGTGCTGGTGTTCATCGGCGTTACGAGCGCGATCAATATTGTCGGTCTGAAATTGGCCAATGGCATCAACGCGCTGTTGATGCTGGTGCAGTTCCTGGTCCTGGTCGCCTTCGTTGCGCTGTGCGTCCATTACGTCGCAGGGGACGCGAGCACACCGTTGTGGTCGATCAAGCCGTTCTTCAACGGTGACATGCAGATGCCGCTGATCATGAGCGGTGCAGCTATCGCTTGTTATTCGTTCCTCGGGTTTGACGCGGTCAGTACCTTGACCGAGGAAACCCGCGACCCGCGCCGTACCATCCCGCGAGCGATCATGCTGATTACCCTGATCGGCGGATTGATCTTCGTCAGCGTGTCGTACTTCGTGCAGATCGCGCACCCGTCGTTCCAGTTCGACAGCGTCGACGCGGCGGCCTACGAAATTGCCCGCAACATCGGTGGCGACCTGTTCGTGTCGATCTTCCTGATCGGCCTGATCGTCGGCCAGTTCGCGTCGGGGCTGTCAGCCCAGGCCAGCGGCTCGCGGCTGTTGTTCGCCATGGGCCGTGATGGCGTGCTGCCAAAATCGTTCTTCGGTACCTTGCATGAGCGCTTTGGTACGCCGGTCAACAGCATTCTTTTATGCGCCGTGGTCGCTTTGCTGGCGCTGAAACTGGACGTCACTACATCAACCTCATTCATCAACTTTGGCGCGTTCCTCGCGTTCAGTCTGGTGAACCTGTCAGTGATCTTTCATTACTGGATTGGAGCAGAGAGGAAGGGGCTGCGTGAACTCGTGCTGTTCCTGCTGTTCCCGTTTATCGGCCTGGCGGCGGATGTATGGCTGATGGTCAGCCTCGATCACTCAGCAATCTACCTGGGCCTGAGCTGGCTGGCGATTGGCGTGGTGTACCTGGCGGTGCTGACCGGAGGCTTCCGTCGCCAGCCACCGGAGATGGATTTCCAGGAAGCCGCGTAACTCCTTGCGCCCCGTGGGATCAGTTGAAATCTTGCGGGGGCATTCAGGGAACCCCAGAAACAAGAAAGCCCGCACTAGGCGGGCTTCTTGTTGTTCAAAGACATTCAAGAATGTCTTTGAACAGGACTTGGTGGCTACACAGGGACTTGAACCCCGGACCCCAGCATTATGAATGCTATGCTCTAACCAACTGAGCTATGTAGCCAAGTGGCGCGCATTATTCCCTTGCGGTGGAGATGTGTCAAGCGCAAACCTAAAATATTTCTTTGCACTTTCAACCGCTTATCCGCCCTCGCTGCAAATGCCCGTCAGCTGAGTTGAAATCTCCCTGTGTTTGCACTCAAGGCCTGGCTGCCTTGGCTCAAGGTATCCGCCGCCAGGTTCACGGCGCGGGCGCCTTCGAGCAGGCGCATGGCGGCCTGGTCGACCTGCTGGATATTGCCGCTGACTTCGTCAGCCGTGCTGGCTTGCTCATCAACCGCAGTGGCGATCTGCGCCAGGGTATCGGTCACGCTTTGCACGGCGCTGGCAATTTCGCCGAGGCGTTCACCAAGGCCGGTGACCGCTTGGGCGTCGGTCTGGGCCTGGCCGCAGGCCGCTTCCATCAGGCTGACGGCTTCGTTGACCGTCGCGCGCAGGCTGTCGACGGTGCCGGCGATCTGCTGCGTGGAGGACTGGGTGCGTTGCGACAGGCTGCGCACTTCGTCGGCCACGACGGCGAAGCCGCGGCCCTGTTCTCCGGCGCGAGCGGCTTCGATGGCGGCGTTGAGCGCCAGCAGGTTGGTCTGCTCGGCGACGCCGCGAATGGTGTCGACCACCAGTTGGATCTGCTGGCCCTGTTCGCTGACCCGGCCCAGCGCGGCGGCGGTCTCGTTGAGCCGCTGGTTGAGCTGCTGGATGCTCGCCGTGGTGCGTTGGCTGTCGCGGCTGCTGTCGGCCGCGATGCGGCGGGTCTGCTGGGCGCTGTCTGACGCCTGTTCACAACTTTTCGCGACGCCTTGGGAGGTCGCGGCCAGTTGTGTCGCGGCGGCGGCAATCTGGCTGATCTGCATCTGCTGCGCCTCGACTTCACCCAGGGCGCCGCTGGAATGCGTGTTGAGGGTGCGCACGGCATCGCTCAGTTGCAGTGTTTCGTGATCCACGCCCAACAGGCTGTTGCGCAACTGGACCACGGCGACATTGAGGGCGGTGCTGATCGCCGCCAGTTCGTCCCGGCCCTGCACCGGCACTTGCAGGCTCAGGTTGCCATCGCGCAAGGCTTCGGCCAGCAGGGTGATGCCACTGGCGCTGCGGCGGATGGATGCTTGCAGGCAAACGAAGAGATACAGCGCGGCCAGCAGCAGGCAGCCGAGCACTACGGCGACCAAGGTGAATTGGCGGATAGCCGAGCCATGATACTGGTCCAGCCGAGTATCCAGCGCCACCAATGACTGCTGGCGCAGGGTCGCGAGGTCGGCGAGGAGGGCGTCCATGTGTTTCTCGAAGCCTTCCGGCTTGAGGTTGATGGAACCGCCGAACACGCCGTCATCCAAGACTTTCAAACCGCTGTCGAGATTCTTGAGGCTACCTTGGAATTGACCAGCCCAGCTTTGCAATTCGCTCGGCAGGCGGGTTTCCAGAAGGGCACCGGTCTTGACCAACTGGTCCCGTGCGTCGCCAATGCGGCTGCGCAGGTCACGCAGTTGCAAGCGGCTCTGCAGCGTGAATTGGCCTGACACCACCGAGGCTTGGCCGACGCTGGCCAGGCGCCCGACACGTTCGATCAGGTCGGGTGTCTGCTGGGTCGAGATTTGTGTCAGCAGATAGGTTTCCAGCCAGGACGCGAGCGTCAGGCGATTGTCCATGACGATCTGTTCGCGCAGGGCTTGCAACGCGCCAAGGGCGGCGGTGAAGCGGTCATAGCCGTCCGGCCACCAGCCCACGCTGCCCAGGCTTTTGGAATCCAGGCCGTTGAGGCTGGTTTGCAAAGCCTGGTAGCGGGCGAGGGTGTCGGCTTCGGCGCCTTCGGTTTGCAAAGTGGCGCCCAGGTCGGTGGCGGCCTGGTTGAGCGCCGGCTGCACGGCGTCGAACGCCGCCATGGCGGCCAGCGTCGCGGGAGTGGGTTGTCGATTGGTTTCGGTGGCGCGCCAACGGGCCGCGCGATTGCGCTGGGCGGTCAGCAGATTGTCCAGGTTATCCAGCGCCAGCAATTGACGCACCCCGGCGCGCTCCCCGGAAATCAGGCTGAGCTTGTCGCGGTAATCCTGGCCGATGAGCCACAAGCTGCCCATGAGCGGCAGGATGAATAACAGGAACAACAGCTGGAATTTACGGGCGAAACCAAAATGCCCCAGCAACCGGATCCCCGGTGATAGAAAAGCCTGCATGCCCATACTCCCCTGAACACCCTTGCACCGAATTTGTGCGTTTTTACACAGGTGCTGAAACGGGTGTCCTCTTAAAAGGCCTCGAAAGCTTGTCCAGGCTGGCTCTGTAGGCCTGCTCTGTAGCGAAACTTCCCATTCTCGATCCCCTTTGTAAGGGGATCACGTCTTAGAGCATTAGCAAGGCAAGATTCAGACCATGGCGTTGCGCTATCACCTTGTTTTTTATAGGTCGATAGCAAGCTAAGGGGATAGCCTTGCCACGGTGAAAAATGGCACATTGATGCGCCTGCCTCGTGCACCCACCCGCCGTATGGAAACTCCCATGGCTATCAGCAATACCCAGGCCGACATGACGTCGGCAGCCGCGACGCCCCAAAGCAGCCCACTGGTCATGCGCATCATTGGTGCGGTGGCGCTGGCGCATCTGATCAACGACCTGATCCAGGCGGTCTTGCCGTCGATCTATCCGATGCTCAAGGAGAGCTACGGCCTGACATTTACCCAGGTTGGCCTGATCACGTTGACCTTTCAGCTCACCGCTTCGCTGCTGCAACCCTGGGTGGGTTATCACACCGATCGGCATCCCAAGCCCTGGCTCCTGCCGGCATGGGAACGGTGTGCACATTGGTCGGCATCGTGATGATGTCGATGGTGGGCAGTTTTGCCTTGATCCTGCTGGCCGCCGCGTTGATCGGCATCGGCTCGTCGACCTTCCACCCCGAAGCGTCGCGGGTGGCCCGGCTGGCTTCCGGGGGCCGCTATGGCTTGGCCCAGTCGACTTTCCAGGTGGGCGGTAACGCCGGCTCTGCCTTCGGCCCGCTGTTGGCGGCGGCGATCATCATCCCTTACGGGCAAGGCAACGTGGCCTGGTTCGGCCTGTTCGCGCTGTTTGCCTTGTTCGTGCTGTACCGCATCAGCCGCTGGTACGCCAACCACCTGAACCTGTTCAAGCTCAAGCAAGGCCAGGCGGCGACCCACGGGTTGTCCAAGGGGCGTGTCCTCAGTGCGCTCGTGGTGCTCGGGCTGCTGGTGTTTTCCAAGTACTTCTACATGGCCAGTTTCACCAGCTACTTCACGTTCTACCTGATCGAGAAGTTCGACCTGTCGGTGGCCTCTTCGCAGTTGCACCTGTTTCTGTTCCTAGGCGCGGTGGCGGCGGGAACGTTCTTTGGCGGCCCGATCGGCGACAGGATCGGGCGTAAGGCGGTGATCTGGTTCTCGATCCTCGGCGTGGCGCCATTCACCCTGATCCTGCCTCACGTCGACCTGCTGTGGACCAGCATTCTCAGCATAGTAATCGGCTTCATCCTGGCCTCGGCGTTCTCCGCGATCGTGGTGTATGCCCAGGAACTGGTGCCGGGCAACGTCGGGATGATCGCAGGCGTATTCTTCGGCCTGATGTTCGGCTTCGGCGGGATTGGCGCCGCGCTGCTGGGGCATCTGGCAGATATTCGTGGCATTGAATACGTGTACTGGCTGTGCTCGTTCCTGCCGTTGTTTGGGGTGTTGGCGATCTTTTTGCCCAGGACAAAAAAGGCCTGAGCAGCCTCCAGCCAGACGGCTCGGTGTTCTTGGGAAACACCGAGCTCTTGGCGGCTCGAGTCATGAATAACCGGTACTAAAGTCTCGATCTACATGAGCCTTAAGTTGGCTCTTGTACAAATACCGCTCGTGCTAATTTGCCTGCGTGGCAAATGGTTGGAATGGACTCTGCGGCAAATATCCAGGGGTCGCTTTACGGTGACTGGATAGCGGATTCACATTCTTTCCGCGAAGGCCTTCGTTTCCGGAAGTCTTCGGCTCCTGACGTTGAATGTCCTTTATCGTCCCTCGGACGCATAGAGTGAATCTGCGCGCCATCTCCCCACGTTCAACCAATAACCAGCTGTATCGCCATGCCCGGCCATCCACTTCGGTGCATGACGTAAGCAGCGTCAGTCGTATTCGCCGAGTCGTGCACGCGGTGGCTGCCGCATGTTCTTCATGGCGGCGCGAAAAATAGAATCGGGTGGGGAATGATATGAAGTTCACGTCGTTGCAGGCACGCATTTGTGTCACGGCGGGCGCATGCCTGTTTGTTTCGTCTGTCAGCCTGGTTGTCTACGGGCTCTTTACTGCCCGGTCGAATGAGCAATATGTCGCGAGCGAGGTCAGTGCGCTGGTTGAAAAATCAACCATCCGGGAAATCCAGAACCTGGCCGAATCCCGTGCCAACGCCATCCAGGCCAAGCTGCAGAATGCATTGGATGCAGCACGCACAATGGCCAATACTTTTGCCGCCAGCAAGGCTTCGCAAAGCCCCCTGGCATTGGGCCGTGAACAGATCAACAGCGTGCTGCTCAATGTGCTCAAGGACAACCCTGACTTCAACGGCACCTATTCCTGCTGGGAGCCGAATGCGCTGGACGGGCAGGACCCCGGGTTCCGCAACGCACAAGACGGCAACAACCCCGTGACCGGACGTTTTACGCCTTACTGGACGCGCAGCGCCGATGGTCATGTCGCGGTGCAACCGTTGGTCGAGTATGACTCGGCCGACCGCCATGCCAATGGTGTGCTCAAGGGCGGGTGGTACAGCGGCCCGCGCGACACCCTGAAGGAAAGCGTGTTGGACCCCATTCCCTACGTGGTGCAGGGGAAAAATGTCTGGCTGACCACCTTGTCGGTGCCCATCGTCTCCGAAGGGAAATTCTACGGGGTGGTTGGCGCTGACTTCGACATCGCCTTCATCCAGAAACTCAGCGAGCAGATGTCTGCCGACCTCTATGGCGGCAAAGGCACGGTATCGATCCTGAGCAACCAGGGGCTGGTGGTCGCGGACAGCCAGCGTACCGACCTGATCGGCCAGCCTATCAAGGCCCTCTTGCCCGATTCCTGGGAAAAGGTGCTAGGCGATATCCAGGGCGGTCGAGGGGATGGCCTGCTGAATGCGCAAACCCAGAATATCGAAGTGCTGATGCCGATTGTGCTCGGCCGTACCGGCAAACCCTGGGCGGTGTTGATTCGCCTGCCCAAGGCCGTGGTCATGAGCCAGGCCATCGCCTTGGAGCAGGAGCTGCAGGCGCGCAGCCTCGACAACAGTATCTGGCAGGTGTCGGTAGGGTTGGTCATTTCATTGTTGGCCCTGGCCGCCCTGTGGTATGCCGCCGCCAAGATCGTCGGGCCGATTCGCGAGGCGGCTGCCTTGGCCGCGACCATCAGCCTCGGGGATTTTTCGCGCCGACTGGTGCAGCAGTCCGAAGATGAAGTCGGGCAGTTGTCGGCCGCCCTGAACGATATGTCCGAGAGTCTGCAACGGCAGGTGAGGGTGGCGGAGCGCATTTCCGAAGGTGACCTGGATCTGCAGGTCCGGCTGTCTTCGCCCCAGGACACGTTGGGCAAGTCGCTGGAGAAAATGGTCAGCAACCTGAACCAGTTGATTTCCGAAGTTCAGGCCAGCGCCACCCAGATCACCGGCAGCTCGACGCAGGTGACCGACCTGAGCCAGTCACTGTCCGAGGGCGCCTCCAATTCCGCCTCGTCCATCACCGAGATCAGTGCGGTGATGACGCAAATGGCCGCCCAGACCCGGGACAACGCCGCCAATGCCAAGAAAGCCGATGAGCAATCCCAGGCTTCACGCGCCGATGCGGGGGAGAGCGATAAGCTGATGAGTGAGCTGATCGCCGCCATGGCCGAAATCGATAACTCGGGCAAGGACATCACGGCCATCATCACCACCATCGATAACATTGCCGCGCAAACCAACCTCCTCGCGCTCAATGCGGCGATCGAGGCTGCGCGGGCAGGTGAACTCGGCCGTGGTTTCGCGGTGGTGGCGGACGAAGTGCGCAGCCTGGCCGCCCGCAGCGCCGAGGCGGCCCAGCAGACAGCTGCGCTGATCGCCGATTCCTCGAGCAAGACCCAGCGCGGCATGATCATCGCCGGCCGTACCGCCGAATCGCTGAAGAATATCGTCAGCGGGACCAGCGAAGTCTCCAGCCTGGTTTCGCTGATCTACCAGGCCTCCAGCGAGCAGGCTTCAGGCTTGCAACAGGCGAGCATCGGGCTCGAACAGATCGACGAGGTGACCCAGAAGAACCAGTCGAACTCCCACGAATGTGCCATCGCCGCCAAGGATCTCTCCGAGCGAGCCTCGTTGATGCAGCGTGTGCTTGGGCGGTTCAAGGTGAAAGTTTCAAGGTAAAAAAAGGTCAGCGGGGAGGCTTTTTGCTATCCTGCGGGCCCTTCTTCACGGACGAATACCGAGACCTGCCATGGCTAACGACACGCCGTCACGCATCGGACAGACACTGCTGGGATTGCTTTTCGCGCTGATTGGCATTGGTTTGTTGGGCGCCGCCTTCAATCTGGCGCTCGATCGGCGCGAGTTTCTTGCTCGCGCCGAAATGGCTGATGGCATTGTCAGCCACTTGAATGCCGGTGGTTCGCATCCCGAGATCGCCTTCACCACCGCAAGCGGCGAAAAGATTTCCTACCCTCAGGGCGGCTTTATCTTCGGTTATCAGAAAGACCAGCCGGTGCGGGTGCACTATTCGCCCGAGCAGCCGGCCGGCAGCGCCATCGTCGATGATCGGGGTGCCTTGTGGGGGACCTCGGCATTATTGGGCGGCATCGGTTTGGTATTCACTCTGGTAGGACTATTGAAAGTCACCCGCCAGCGCGGTCGCGGCGCGGCTCATTCACTTAAAGGACTTTGAACGCATGAGCTACAACATCCCTATTCCGGTCAATGAAAGTCGTTGGCAATACCAGACCGCCAGCGGTGGCGGTCTGACCGTGGTCATGGTGGCGGGCAGCGGCGGGTCGATCATCCTGCGTTCGCCCCAAGGCGAGGACGTCAGCTACCGCTATGGCGGCGTCGGCGTGGGTGTCGGATTTGGTGCGCGGCTGCCGCGTTTCGGCAAGATCAATATCCAGATCAAAGGCAAGGGCGTAAGTGGGGCGGGTGCGGCAGAGGCGTTCCCCAGCACCGGCAAGGTGTTTGTCAGCGATGCCCTGGTCGATCGCGACCTGACCAGCGACGACATCACCGGCCCTTGCATGTACACCGAAGTGGGCGTGGGCCTGGTGGTCGGTGGTTCGGCCACAGCGCTGCTGTTCGGACTCGATCCCAAGCTGTTGGCACTGTCGGTGGCCTTGAGCTCCAATCCGGCGACCTCGCTCATCGCGTCGACCACGGTCAACCGGCAACTGGCACGTTCGGCCAAGGGCGCAGTGGTCATGGCCGGCGTGAACGCCGGTCTGCAGGCCGGTGGCGGCGCGGCGATCTACATGGGCTATCTGTTCTAGTTGCGGCTGGGCGCAGGTAACGTCCGGACAGGATTCAGTGCGTCTGGATAAGGATTGATACCCGGCGCTCGAACCCAAGCCGTGCACGCAGCAGTGGTGCACGGCGGGTCGCCCCACACGGGCCCGGCGGGCGTAAGCGCTCTCGCCACCGAGTGTAAGCCTATCCCTCCGCCGCCTCGCGTCCCTCCAGAAATATCCGCCCCGGCAACTTGAACCCGCGCAACTTCAGCAGCGTCATCGGCCCGGCATCGAGTTCGGTGCGCAGGTGCCAGGTCAGGCCCAGGCCATCGGGGGCCTTGAGCACCATGCGGTAGCGGCTGTCGCCATCGTCCAGCGGCGTAAATTTGGCCTGTTCCAGCAAGCGGATCAGCCCCCAGGTGCCGGCGTAGTCGGCGAACAACCGCTCGCCGGTGTGGACGCTGGTCCAGGTCAGGCTGACCCCGGGATAGTCGCTGCGCCCCGGCCAGCCGAAGCGCTGCCAGCGTTCCTTCTGGTTGAAGTACTCGTGTTTTTCACCGTTGAGGATGAAGGTGGTCTGCACCACATCGCGCACGCCTTTGCCGCTCAGCTCGAAACTCAGGCCCAGGCCGCCGTCGGTGAAGAGCACGTCGGCCAGGTCGCCGAGTTGGTTGATTGCCGTCAGGAACTGCGGATTGACCCGCAAGCCGCGACCATGACGCGGGTCGGCCACCCAGCGGTTACCTTCCTTGCGCAGCACGCCGCTCAATTGGCTGTGCAGGAAGCGCTCGATGCGCCCCGTGTCGGCGCGGATCATCTGCCCCAGCATCGGCAACGAAGCATCGCTGGCCGTCGCGGCGAACGGATAACGCCCGGCGAACGCCGCGTTCCAGTGCTCGACGATCGAGCGCTGCCACTGGCTGTTGAGGCCCGCCGCCGACGGTTGCAGCACCCGCTGCCAAGCCTGATCCAGCGGCTGGACGAACAGCGTCTCGCCAACGCCAGCCCATTGCGCGCCAAGGCTGGCAGCCATCAATCGGCCGTAGGACTGAGTGTCGGTCAGGTCGATGCCGCGACCCTGGAACACCGTCTGCGCCAGCGCCTGGGTCATTTCCATGGGGTCGGTGGCGGTGCTGATCTGTTGCAGCTTCAGGCGCACGCGGGTCACTTGGGTGAGGTAGGCCTGGAGGCTCAGATGGTCGCTGGCGTTTCGCTCTTCGGCGCCCTTGCCCAGCAGCGTCAACAACGGTCCGAAGGTGGCGTCCAGCGGTCCACCGGGCCGATCCACGAATTGATCGATCACCGGCGCCTTGTCCGGCCCGATCAGCTTGTGCGCGGACTTCATCAGCGAGTCGCTCAAGGCCTGACCGCGAGTGCCGGCCTGCCCCTGGTAAGCCAGCGTATTGATCAACGCGATCAGCGGCGACTGACGCACGTCGCTCATCAGCGTCAGTTGCTCGATCACCCCGTCCAGGTTTTTCGGTTGGCGGGCGCGCAGGCTGTTGAGAAACCCGAGCCAGGCGCTGGCGTAATCCTGGAAATAGCGTTCAGTCAGGCGCGTCTTCAGCTCGTCCGGCGTCAACCGGGGGTCGACCTCGCCGGGTCTGTCGCTGAGCACCCAATCGATTTCCTCACGCCGCGCCTGGGCGATGTCGTCGATGGCCTGGCGCACCTGACCCTCCCAGGCCTGGCGCGTGAACACCCCCGGCACGCTGGCCTTGCTGGAAAACAGCCCGGCGGCCTCGGTGTCGCCGACCATCTGCGCCAGGTCCAGGGCCGAATAATGCTGGCCGGCGTCATCCAGCACCTGTTGGTACAGGCTGGCCTCGGCGTTGCGCTGGCCCAGTTGATCGAGCAAGGCCTGGCGTACCTGCGCCACCAACCGAGGATCGGCCTCGATGCGCCAGTCGGGGTGCGCGGCCAACTGCTCGGCGTAGAACTGCCAGAAGCCGGGCGCCAGCGTTCGCCAGAGCGCGGGGGCAACCTCTTCCCGGGTGGGTTCGGCATGGGCGAGCGTCTTGACCAGAAGCTCCGCCTCGGCTTTTTCCGGCCGCGCCATCATCAGGTACGCCTTGAGCTGATCGTAGGCAACCGCCGAGCGCTCGACGCGCTCGGCACTGCCCGGCGCCAACTTGACCAACGCCTCCAGTTGCTCGCGCAACCGCGCCGCCGCCGGGTCGCGCACCAGGCGATTATTGGCCTCGACGTAACGCGGCCAGAGCATTTCAAGCAGGACGGGATTGCGGTTCAAGCCAAAGCGCAGATGCCATGGCGCACCGGCCACGGCACGGTGATCCAGGCGCGCCAGCACGTGGACCAGCTCGTTGAAGGCGAGCAATTGCTCATCGGCCCGCGACGACGCGTCCAGCCCCGCCAACACCGCTTGCACCTGAACGATCTGCGCCCGATTGCCAACAAAGGACAGCGCCATTCCCACGCCCCACACCACGGCCAAACCCAGGCACAACGCATAAACGACCCGCGGCGCCCCCCAGCCCAGCCGCGCGCCAACCGCCTTGTCGCGCTGCACGCCCTGCCACACCGGATCCGGCCACCAGAAATGCTCGCCGTCAGCGCTCCGGATCTCGCGCAGCGGCTGGCTGAACCACAGCCCACGCAGCCTCACTCCCGGATTGAACCCACTCAACGACGGCGCCAGCGCTTGACGCCAACGGGCGATGCCATCGGCCTGCAAATCCCGCGACAAACGCAGCAGGAAATCGTGGTGTAGCTGCTTCTTGAGCTTCATCTGCACGATGCCTTGGTGACGCAAAGGCTCGACCAGTTCCTCCAGGCATTCTTCCAGCATCGCTGGGGTGACCTTCGCCGAGCAGCAGACAACCCACCGGCTGACGCTCGCGCCCCTCCTGGGACCAGGTGCTTTCGCACACCTGCCAGAGATGCAACGGCACCTGCCGCCGCATTCGACGAGCCAGCCCCTGCAAATGGCGCATGCCCTTGGCCAGCGGCACTGCATCGGCGATCTGCTCGGGGGTCAATGCCCAGACTACCCCGTCCAAGGGGCGCCATCGGCGTAGGTTGAGCCACGGGTCGAGCACAGGATTTTCCAGACTCTCTTGGAGGCTGCCGCCCCACAACAGCACGGTGCGCTGGCCTTCGAGCCACTTCTTATCCGCCAGCTGCGGGGCGATGGCGGTGATTTCGGTGGGTTCGCCGACGATGAGCAGCAGGCGGACTTTGTGGCGCCAGAGGGGGCCGTATTGGTGGTGGAGGGTTTCGCGGAGCTCAATCAACGACTTTTCATTCATCGAATTGGGCTCGACCTTATTGAGCGTCGGTGGCGGGCTGGTGTCCGTCTGATATTTTCGATAAGCCGAACGACCCCAGACGTTGCCTAGAAAATTGAATCCACCCAGGAACAACACCAATACCAGCGCCATCGTGGATATTCCCAGCAATCCGAGCGCCTGAAGGTCGCTATCAGGCTGAACGCCCAGCGACTGAGGGTATCGCCACATCACAGCGCCCAAGGCTGCGCAAATCAGCAACAACCCGCTGGCCACCGTCCACACACGTATAGAACTTCGCAGCTGCATTCGAATTTCCTATTCCGGGAGGGAAGGCGCAGGCGTCAATGCCATGCCCCAAAGCCTGGCGTCAGCGCGGCCATTGCCGCTGAAAATGAACTGCGGCCCCGCGCCAACCTGAATGGCTTGCGTCGCCGCGACAATCGCCAGCCATGGCGAAGCTTTGCCTGGGTTCCCCAGCATTGCGTCCAAGTCATGGAGACCATGCTCATGCTGCATCGGTATCGATAGCTGGGTGGATACGCTGTCCACGGCTGTATGACGTTGCGCATCAATACCCGCCCGCCAGACCTGCCGGATCGCCTTGAACTCTACCGGTACCCAGGCACTTGCCTGTGTCGCGGCAGCATGCAGCGCGTCGGGACAAGGTTGGCGCTCCTGCTCCGGGCGGTGGAGCAAAGCCACGGGTGCCACGTTGGTTTGCGCCAGCTGATTGCCGAGCAACAAACCGGCGATCACTTCCGCCGTGCCCTCGGGTTGTCTCGGTGCAAACTGCAATCCGATGACCAGCAGCACAGCTTCCTCATAAAAGCGCTGATCGAGCCATTGATCCAACGCATCCAAGCCATTGCCTTCGAGTAGAACCGGTGCCTGGCGGATAGCGGACGCTTGCCATGCCTGCTCCCACGTCCGGTCCCACCCGGAACGCGACAAGCCGCTATCGACGTCCAACAGCAGCCCCAGCCGCGTATAGTCAGGCAACTGGGCCAGGATAGGGGCCAATTCCTCCAATACCTGTTGCAACGTTCGCAGCAACAACGGTTCGAGATCTTCAGCCCCATCGCCCGGTAAACGACTGTGGCATGACGATGACGAAACGAGCCTCGAAGGCTGCATCGTTTGCGCCTTGATGCCACTCTGCAAAGCCTCCAACTGCACTGCAGGTTCGTCGCCGGGGGCGCGCAGGGCGGTATGCAAGTCGACTTTCAACACCTGTAGCAATCGCCTTCCTTGACGGTTTTTTTGGACAAGGTCCGCCTGTCGCGCCTGATCCCAACCATCGGCCACCGCTTGTTCGCCGAGATACAGCAACGTCCGCCCGAAACCCAGGGCACACCACCCCAGCAACGGCACGCCCAAAGCCAGGCCCCAGGAAACTTCAGGATTCTGGTGCAACGCTTCGGGGCCGAGCGACAAAACGCCCACAGCTCCCAACAACAGACAAAACACCAATAACCCAAGCCAAAGCCTGGCCCGTGGCCGTACCGGCCTAGGCGCCAAGACCGGGATGTCATCCATTCGCACCGGCATGATTAACGGGCCCCCACGCCAGGCATGGATGAAATCAGTGCACAGCCACAGGCGCACAGATGCCCGGCAAAGGCGACGGGCACGCCATTGTCCTTGAACGTCGGATGACCTTCGGCAACGACCGTCCGCCCATGCCCCGGCACCGGGCAATCCACCGGATCGCCTTGCCGAGCGACACCGATACCGCCGAATTTCATGACGGTTGAGCCTGATTGGACGGTGCCGTTTCCTGAGTTTTTGTCGCCGATTCGGATGATGTTTTTCATGTTTTGCTCCTTGTTAAAACCGATTTCTTATTGGTGTCTTGTTGTTGCCTATCCTTGAAAGGCTATCGCTTGGCATTGGGCCCACATCTCTACCGTTTTTACTTTTCCTGCATGCGAGACTTTGCACCAGCCTGCTACCGAGTCTTTCAATACAACCAAGTCCCCCTTTGTCAAATAAATCTTGCTTCGGTCTTGAATAGCCGGGGCGTGATCACCCTCATAAAGAAATGTGTTTTCGCGTATAACGCCTTCCAATTGAGAAGCGCTATTCGCAGCATTGAATAACGATGAATTAAGTGCTGTTTTTATGCTCGCCTTGTTTTTGTAAGGGTATCGATATATAACGTTGCCTGACGAGTCAATGAGGTCGCCTCCCATGTCAAAAAAACGCGAGACATGTTTATCTAAAGTTAAAATATTATGTTCAAGTTTTATAGCGATTACGTCATAAATTTCGCTTGTGCTTTCCCATGAAGAAGGTGTTTCGATGCGATGTATCACGAATAGCCTTCGGTCTGGCCCGCCGTCTACACTGGCAATAAATGCATCTTGTATCTCACCCTTTGTTCCGGCGTACGGAAACTCGTAAATCAGCTTGGGCTTCTGGAATTCAGAGATGGAGTAAAGAGTCAATCCGTCAGGATCAATAGATAGCTGGTTTTTTTCTAGCTTGTTTGTTTTTGTGTAGAGGAAACATGCTGTAACTCCTTCCATACTTATAGAACGATAGGCCGAGTCCAAGCCGAGGCCGTCACAAGCGTGTGCGCTGGCTTGTTCCAAAGCAGTAAGAAACAAGACGGTGGCAACGAACTCTCTCATTTAATTAAGCCAATGTCTTTGTACTTGATGCGCGCCTCGCAGAACATCAAATCCTCGCGATGAATGGAATTTATCAATTCACAATTCTGTTTGGCATATTCAAAACCTTCAAAGCTGTGAACAATATTATCGATGTGCTGCAGAAGCTCTGATCGAGTTTTTGACAGGTCCTTACCTATAATTGAAAGCATGGTGTAGAAATTATCGTTGCTTATGCCTGTTTCAATGTAAATCAGCTCGGACAAACGCGACGATGTCAAAGAGGCAAGGCAACCTGTTTTTTCTATTTCTGCCTCTTCTCCTGGATTTATCCCATTAAAGACAGTGTCGCATTTTAGATCTCTATATTTGATCCAGGTCCGCTGTCCCTTAATGAGAAGCTTGTGGTGATGAAAGTCTGAGCTTTTTAATAGTGATAGGTATTGTTGATTGAGGTTTCTGTCGATTTTTTCATAGGAGATAGCTACACATCCTAAAATCCCTCTGGTAGTGGTGTCGTTCGGAACGCAACGTTCGCTCGCGGAAAGAGTTGATGAGTACAGCGAATGCGTAATAAAGGAAATCAATGCTAACAATCGCATGCTACCCCCTTTTCGAGAGTTTTTGCTTCTTCCTCTGGCTGGATGAAATCAAGATAATGCTTGGTTCTCTCATCTAATAAATTTCCTAAGGCTGAATGTTTACTAAATATTTTTTGCTGCTTGCCTACCTGCGTTTGAAAGAGCTTTGAAGATACTTTCTTTAGTTTTATCGCTCTGAAAATCTTCCGTTGATTATTGTTTGAATCGTCTTTCACATTGAAGCAGGTCGAAGGTATGCGCTCCATCTCAGTGCACCAATGATTGTTCTGGGAAGGGGCTACATATTATAGGTAATAGCTTGCTCGCTTTGATGGGTACGATACATTCAAATATTTCTTCTTTTACTGGGTAAAGAGGGGTGATGCTGAGATGGAATTTTATTCCGGTGCCAGAGAACGAAATGTTGTAGAAATGTGCGTCTGCTACTTGATCCCAAAAAGAAGCTCCTCTGAAACTACACATTCTTTTTGTGGACTTTATATTTAGAGCTTTTGTGTCAAGAACTTGAAAAATGGCACAGTCACCTCTTTTGTTTAGCGAGTATTTTAGGATGTTGCCGTTAAGTGCGTGCGATATTTTTTCATAGGGATTAACGTATTCTGCTCGTGGCTCGTTAGAAAAAAAGGAAAATACCATTGACAGTATTACTGTGTTTTTTGCGAGTGGTAGGAATCGTTTTATGTGGGGCTGCTTTTTTCTTATTGAGATGATTTTTCGCCCGGCAGAGAGTCGACAAGCTCGTTCGGCTGTCTCATTGGGCAGTTCAGTTGATAGCTTAAGAAGCACGGATACTGCTTTGTTTGTTTGGGTCATGCTCTCACTAGTTTGTTTGGCTAATGGTATGTGTAAATAATCTTTTGCGCAGAAATAGGCGCCCTAAGTTTCTTGGGTAACCTCCTTTTTTCTTGTCATCATCGTTTTTACCTATTCGCTACTTAATTTGCGGCGTGCATTTTAGGGAGTGGCTGCCTTTGTTATCAAGGTTGATTTGACATTTCAATTTTTTCATCTCAATAGGCGGAAGAGTTACAAGTTTAAGTTTAAAATAAAAAATCCCATCTCGAATGTTTAGATCGCTGGGCTCGGCAAATGTGTATCCTTGGTGGAAATCCTTACCCTCATATGCGCATATCGTTTTGGTGCTTACGATTTTCCAGTTTTTTCGGGGCGCCAAAGTATCAATGTATATGCAAGGATCCTCATATAGGCGCACATATCTGTATACCACTTCATTGCTTCGATGTGAGACTATCGTCGCGGCGCGCATGTAGTTTATGTCAGCTATACACGTTAAAGACATGGCTAAGAGTGCTCCGCCAAAGAGTTGGGTTACTTTCATTTGGTCATTCCGGAAATTTTTATGCCTATGCGCTTTCCGCCTTTGAGCACTGCAGCCTACCGATTTGCCCATTTGTGATCGGGATAAAGCATTTTCTTGTTTCTTCTCCTATAGGCTCGAGTGGCGTAGTGCTTAAAGTGAGGTGTATCCCATCTATCTCGAAAGATATGTCTTGAAATCCAACATAAGTAAAGTCGGATGAGAACAATTGACCTTCAAGATCGCACACGCTCGCTCGTGACGTCGCGCTCCAATTGCCGTCGAGACTCAATGTTTCGATATAAAGACATGCATCTTCAAATATTCTTAAATATCGAACCAGCTCTTTGCCGGATCTTCCAGAGTTGGCCTCTGCCACCGCTGAATAATTAACGGGAGCAGCATTCGAGAAGTCAATGGTGCTCAAAATAAACAACGCAATAGCTAATCGTCTCATTTGTTAGTCCTCTAGATATCTGAAGCGTTTATTGAATCTATCTTCAGGTACTGAGGTCCAATTTTCGCGCGAGGAGATAGCCTTAGAGAAGTTCGCAAAATCATTGTCTACTATATATTTTTGCACAATTTTTCTAGCGTCACTTGTGTAATCTCCTCGATATCTGAGGTCGATCATCACGTCTTTGATTTTTTTGTCAAGCGTTTCCCATTTGATATGCCCATACATACTGCTTACGTCGGTCTTTCGAGAGATTCTAATTACTTCATTCCTCATTGATTCATATATTGGAATAAATAGGTCGTGTTGCTGTTTTCTAGATATGGTAGCGGCCTTTATGTCCGCGTCAGCTATATCAAAATAGTCTTTTGCTGCTTGACCTTTCAGTCCGCCAGCCCTAATTAACCATGATCGCAAAGGCTCTTCTATACCTGCTGCCGACAAGTCCATAGAGGGTCTCGGCCTTTGCCCAAGATCATATCCGCGACCAATCGTTATGCCCGACGCACCGCCTGGCCAATGGACTACTCGACTGAAGTATCGATACAAAGGATTATTCGGGTCCTCGATGTCGTTACCTTCTACGTCGAAGGTGAGCTGCCCAAAAGGCACTTTCAACCACGAGAGATCATTGTCATCAATTGCTGCCGTAAAATTGCCCCCAACCCCCACCGGATGAAAGTGATAAACCTTCCCGTCCTCCGGCAGCCCAACCTTCTCCATCACCTCATCCCACCAACACAACGCCTTGATCCGTTCTTTCTCCGCCAACCAGTTCACATGCGGCGTCGAGCCGCTATGGCCGAGCAGTTCGTCCAATGCATCCCACTTTTGCGGGCGGTGGAACCATTCGCTTTCCTTGAGCACGATCAGTTGTGAGATCGATTGGGCGTGGGCCGGTACGTTGAGGGCTGTTTGCAGCTCTTCGGCGGTCACCTTGCCGTCGTGGTTGCGGTCGATGATGTCGAACAGTCGGCGCTGGACCGGCCCTTTGTCGCCCGCGTCGGCCATCGGGCCGTAGCGTTCCAGTTGCGCGCCGCTGAAACGGTCCACGGCGCGGTGGAAGGAGGCCAGGTGTTCTCGGGGGGACGAGTAGTCGAAGATCACTTCGTAGCCGTCCCATGACCAGGGATTGACCCACGGCGTCACGCCAACTTCTTCGCACACCCAGCCGTCCAGCGCAGCGTTGTCGCCATCGTTCAGCAGGCCATCGAGGCGGTACCAGTTTTGTGCTTTTCGTTCAGGCGTGGCGAAGACGGCGATCTTGTATTTGTCCGGTAAGTCATCGAGCAGGCTTTTGGGAACCAACAGGTCGGCGTCGCTGAAGCGGTTGGCTCTTGCTAAATGTGGGGGGCGCGTGGTGTTGTAATCATCTTGATGCGGCAATACGGGGGTGCCCTTGGCGAGCTTCAGCCAAGTCTTGTCATGCTTCGGCAACCGTTCGGCCCAGGCGCGACTGGCTTTGAGGAAGGCGCGCGCGTCTTGTTCGCTGAATACTTCCAGGTGCAGTTTGTTTTCCGGGCGATCCGCGTTGTAGCTTTGGTACTCGCCGATGTGGCCGATCAGATCACCGGCCTTGATAGGCACCGGTTCGTCCAGCACCACCACTCGATCATGCGCCAGCGGTTCCAGCTCCCCTCGCAACGAGGGGTAATGGATGTATTGGTTGACGCGCTCCAGCTTTCGGAATTCGCCTTCGCCACTGATCGTCACTTCGGTGCCCGGTGGCAATTCCAAAAGAATTTCACTGAGGAGATTCGCTTCGGCACGCACATTCAGCGGGCTACGGCTCCTGACGCGATACTGATTCGCAGAAATGAGTTCCAGAAAATAGGCAGAAAGGTAGCCGCGCAGCGCACCTTCGGCATCGATCAAAACCTCCGGTCCAAGGGTGTTTTCCAGTTTGCGGAATTCACCGTCGCCGCTGACAGTTACCGCGGCGCCGGCGGGCAGGAATGTCAGCACCTTGCCTTGACGGGCCATGTTGCGCACGTTCAGGCCGCGTTGTTCGGAGCGACCGTAGAATATGTCTTGTACCGTTTCCTTCACCCAACGGGTCTGCCCCTCAGGCCAGAAACCCGGGCGCGTCAGGGCTGGGTCTTGTTGGTAAGCCGCCCAGTCCTGCAAATGCATGTACAGGCTGTAGATGATCAGGCTGGGCGGTGTGTCCGGGCTGCCCTTGATTTTCGGTGGCTGCAAAAGATGGCGCACGAGCACGAAATTTCGCGAGAAGGGTTTGTTCACGACGAGCTTGTTGAATTGGTAGGCCGTGGTCGGTGCGTGTCGATCGATGCGATACGCCACCACCTCTCCGTCGGCCAGGCAGTGCACGCTGGATTGATCGAACTGGCTTGCGGTGCCCGCGTCGAAATGCACGCCGCCATGCCAGAGGCCATTGCGCCCCAGTGGGAAGTAACCCGCCGTGGCCTTGGCCAGTTGAGTCAAGTGCAGCAATGGGTGGTTTCTGTCCTTGAAGGGATGGCTCCAGGTGTTGACTGGCGACAGCCCGACATCCTGATGTTCAAGCGGCGAAGGGGCGTTGATGGGCCTGGTATCCGGCGTCGGCCAGATGGGAGGACCCGCTTGATCGGGTCTTGAACCCCTGCGATTGTCGGAGCGTTCGAAAAGGCGAAGCAGTGAGTTGAGCATGGTTTATTTGGCCTTTGGTTTCGTGGAGGGGATCAACCGGAGAAGTCCGTTAGCGCTGCGGATCTGGCGTCGTGTTCAGCCAGCTCAGGCAGTGTTTTCAGCGGTGCGGCCTGTTCGGCAGCCTCTTGCACATATTCGAAATTCGCCGACTTCACGACAAAGTCCCCCCGCGTCCCCGACTCGATGAGGCCCTCATCCAGCGTGATGTAGCTGCCGCCTGCGTTGAGGGTGATCTTTTTCTTCGCGACGATGCGGATCTCGTCTTCGGTGCTGCTGATGTCCAGCCCATGACGCGCCATCAGTTCCAATCGGTCGTTCTGCGCCTGCACCATCACCGGCCCCTGGTTGGCGATCAGCTTGAGGCCCAGTTTGCGCACGAACAGGCTCACCCCCTGGCCCACGCCGATGAACAGGCGCTTGACCACGCTGAGGTCGGCCTGGCCGCCGGCGTTGAGCATCAGGTTGTGTTGCGCGGCGAGTTGCAGGTGCTTGCCGCTGGTCAGCGCGATGCCTTGCGGGGCGCTGAGCAGCAGGACGGAGGACTTGAGTTGTTCGAGGTCTTGCCTGAGCAAGGCCAGTTGCGCCTGCACGTCGGCGGGGTCGGCCTGGCTCGCCTGCGCGTCATTGGAAAGGCTTTCCAACTGATCGGCGGCCTGTTGCAACCGACCTGTCGCCTCGCTCATATCGAGCACCTGGCCTTGGGCACGGACCTGCTCATCCGCACTGATAAACACCCCCTTGCCACCCCGAATCGCGCCCCAGCCATCGGTGCGCAACTCAAACCCTTCCCCACGTTTCTTGCGCGCGGCGTCCACCAGATGCCCCAGGTTCAACTGGCTCTTGCCACTGTGTTCAGTGCTGAGCTTGATGTGTTCCTCCCCGCGGGTGTCGTCCAGGCGCAGTTTGTTGTTGGTCGGGGTGCGCAGGACGTTGCGGCGTTCGTTGCGGGCGGTGACCGGGTCGGGGTGGCGGTCATCGTGCAGGGCGTGGGCGATGTAGGGGCGGTCGGGGTCGCCGTGTTCGAAGGCGATGGCCACTTCGGTGCCGGCCTGCAGCGGGAAGTGCAGGCCGTGGGTGTCGCCGCCGTAGGGTCGGGCCAGGCGCAGCCAGGCGCTTTCGCGGCCGGGTTGCCAGGTGTCGCGGTCGAACAGGAAGCGCACTTTGTAGCGGCCCTCGAAGTCGAGGTCGGCGTACGGCGGGTTGACGACCGGGTGGCTGACGCGGGCGGGGATGGTGCCGCTCATGCGCGGCTTGGGCAGCAGCGCTGGGCGAAAGCACACCGTTTCCGAGTAGGGAATGGCTTGGAAGTGGGCGACGAAGCTGCGGTCGCGGGCCGCTTCGGTGCGCAGGCTGACGATCACCGCGCCGGTCCCGAAGGCCTTCGGCGCGCCGCCGGTGATGTCGAGGCGCTGCGCCGGGGCCAGGATGGCGCTGCTGGTGGTGCCGCTGAGGCGGGTCTGGTCGTTGAGGTAGAGCTCGTGGCGCAGGCGGGCGTAGAAGAAACCGCTTTCGCTTTGCAGGTCTTCGTCCAGGGCGTAGCGCTCGCCCAGCACCGTGTAGGGTTCGCCGTAGTGATAGGCCTCGCCGTAGGTGCCCTTGGCGCCTCGGGTGTGGTCGACTTCACCGTCCAGAAAGGCGTGGGCCTCGCGGTGATGGTAGGCGCGAAAGTTGATGCTTTGCTCGACCATCCGGTGGGCGGTCTGCAGGTTCCAGACCGCATCCTGCCCATCGGCGGACAAGCCCGACGGCGGGCGGCACGGCAACGTGACGCCGCGCTGGTAGTGCCGCTGATCGTCGTGAAATTCCACCACGTCGATGTTCAGGCGATCGTCGCTGGTGACGCGGTACCAGATGCCGACCTCGGCCAGCAGGCGCTCGACGAAGGCCAGGTCGCTCTCGTCGTATTGCATCACCTGTTCGCGCCGGGGGTACTGGCGCACCAGGTTGAAATAGAACTCCTCGCCACGAAAATCGTGGCGCGTGCGCAGGATGTGCTCGACGATCTCGGGCACCGACTGCTGCTGGTAGATGCGAAATTGCTTGCCGCGCCCAAGCCGCGCGAAACGCGGTTGCAGGGTGATTTCGTAGCGGGCTTCGTCGTTGGAACCGGACAGGCGCTTGAAGCCTGAGATCACGCCATGAAAGGCGCGCAGCGGCTTGATCACCGGCGGCGTGAAGCCCTTGGGCGTCGGCGGTGGCGGCACGGCGTACAGGTTGAAATAACCCCACCGGTTGAGCACGTCGGTGGCCGCCAGGTCGCGCTCGGTGCAGGTGAATTCGATGCGGTAGAGGTAGGGACGACTCAGGTGTTCTTCGCCGGTGAACGCCAGGACGTCGAGGTGAGTGTCGACGCCGGAGATTCGCAGGGTGTGGCGGCTGTGGTCGAAGAAGGTCGGGAGTGGGTTAGTCATGGATGCCCCTGGAAAACCACGCTCATGGCGCGTGGTTTTTTGTTGTCGAGGGGACCAGATTGGCTCACGGCGAAGGGCAGATACCATAGGCAAACCGCCCGTTCTGAAAATTCAGAAACGTCCTATAAAGGCGCGTTCCTCTTCCTTAGGAAGTTGCCTACAGGGGAGCCGATTGCCTAGGGAAATAAGTGGGAAGGGGAGGGTTATTGGCCATCTGTCGTCATCCCCCAGCCAGAAGTGAACTTGCCGCTCGTTGATGCCTCCGAGCAAAAGGGCCATCCAGCCTGCTGACGGCTGCAAGCCACCGGTCAAGCCAATGATCGGAAGCGTGCAAAGCGTTGTGGCTCTTCCAGAGTGACGAATCCGGCATTTATTTAAAGGACTAAACCATGACAACCTTCGATAGTACGAAAGTGGATTCCCATACCGTGAGAACCGGCCCGGGCACTGTCCAGGTCGACCTCACCGGCCAGTTCGATGATGCCCAGAGCATCACTGTCCAGTCGGACGGCAAGATATTGATTGGCGGCTATACCGAGTACCTGGCATGGGGATACCCCGGGGCGCCAGGTGAGGAAAGCTACGGTTACGAACAGAACCATTCCGTTATCCGCCTGAATGCGGATGGAAGCCTGGATACCGGCTTTCATGACGGTGGCGTCGACATGGTACCGGCCACGACAGCGCCAGCGTCCCGCTATGAGCTGACGGCGGTGCAGTTCGATGGCAAGGTGCTTGTCGCTGTGGCGCTGAACACCGGCATACAGGTGGAGCGCTATAACAGCGACGGGACGCGCGATGCTGGCTTTGGTCAGAACGGCGTCATGACGGTCGACATCGGCCATGACTTCAAGGATATCGACCTGACGGCCAATACGGACGGCACCTTTCAGGTCAGTGCCCGCGGGTTTGACCAGGCGACCGTGACCAAGGTTGGCAATGACGGCAGCTTGTTCGACGGCTTTGGCAACCATGGCGTGCTGACCGTCGATATTTCCGAAGATCCGTTCTTCAACGGCGGGATCTCAACTGCCGTGCTGGCGGATGGAAGCGTCGTGGTCGGGGCTGCCTACAACGCCGCTGGTGTGGGCGATCCGACGTTCGCCTTGCAGCGTTTCAACGCCGACGGTCAGTTGGACACCCGTTTCGGTGATGATGGCGTCCTGCATTTGAACGCCACCATGGGGTTTGGCGAAGACTCGGTGGTCACCGTGCAGGCTGACGGCAAGATTATCGTGATGGGCCATGGCGAGGGCGATAGCTTGGCTACCGTGGCGCGGCTCAACGCTGACGGATCCTTCGACAGCAGCTTTGGCAGCAATGGCTTGGTGACCTTCGAGGCCGACACGCCGGTGGCTTTGACGGTACAAGCGGATGGCCGGATTTTGGCTGCCGGCACGAACAGCGGAGATTTCAATGTCATCCGCCTGAACGCCGACGGCAGCCTGGACACCAGCTTCGGCAGCCAGGATGGCAAGCTCCACGTGGATGGGTACGCTGGCGAGGAAATCCTGCGCGGCACCGATGCCGCCGAAATCATCCATGGCCTGGCGGGCGACGATGTGCTCCAGGGCGACGGCGGACGTGACGTGTTGCAAGGTGGCGCAGGCGCGGACATTTTCCGTTTTGCCGAATTGGGCGACAGTTTCCGCACCGCCACATTGAACAACAGCGACCGCATCCAGGACTTCGATGTCTCTGAGGACCGCATTGACCTGATCGGCTTGGGCTTCACCGGGATTGGCGACGGGCATGACGGTACGTTGGCCATCCAGGCCAGCGCGGACGGCACTCGCACGTACCTCAAGAGCTTCGACGCCGATGCCGCCGGGCAACGTTTTGAACTGGCCCTGGACGGTAATCTGGTCGGGCAGTTGAACAGCACCAACCTGGTGTTTACCGCGCCCACCGTCGAAGGGACGTCTGCCAACGATACGATCAGCGGTTCTGCCTTGTCGGAGATCATCCGTGGCCTCGACGGCAATGACCGTATCAACGGCGGCGCCGGAGCGGATGTCATCATCGGTGGCGCGGGCGCCGACCGTCTCAACGGCGGAGACCGGGCCGACATTTCGTTGTGGACGGACAATCGGGAAAATGCCGACGTGTTCCGCTATCTCTCCACCGAGGACAGCTACCGGACTGACAGCCAGAGCTTTGCCGACCTGATCGAAGGCTTCACGGTTGACGACAAGATCGATGTGTCGGCGCTGGGCTACACCGGTTTCGGAGAGGGTACGGACACTACGCTGAAGTTGGTTTACAACGAGGCACTGGACCGCACTTACCTGAAGGATGCGGAAGCGGACGCCCAAGGCCATTCGTTCCAGATCGCACTGGCTGGGGACTGGCGGGAAAGCCTTGGCGAAGACAACATGGTCTTTGCTCCCGCAGCGACGCCCGACGCCGAATTAGGCCTGATCGGGGTGGCGCCAGATGTCGATCAATGGCATTTGCTGAGTTGACGGGCACAAAAAAACCGCGTGGCAGACAGACGCTGCCACGCGGTTTTTTTCACTTCAGACGTTAAAGCGGAAGTGCATCACGTCGCCGTCCTTGACGATGTATTCCTTGCCTTCCAGACGCCATTTGCCGGCTTCCTTGGCGCCCGCTTCGCCCTTGTACTGGATGAAATCCGAGTAGGCGATGACTTCGGCGCGGATGAAGCCTTTCTCGAAGTCGGTGTGGATGACGCCGGCGGCTTGCGGGGCGGTAGCACCCACGCGAACGGTCCAGGCGCGGACTTCTTCGACACCGGCAGTGAAGTAGGTCTGCAGGTGGAGCATTTCGTAGCCGGCGCGAATCACGCGGTTCAGGCCAGGCTCTTCCAGGCCCAGGGCCTCGAGGAACATGTCTTTCTCTTCACCGTCGTCCAGCTCGGCGATTTCCGCTTCGATCTTGTTGCAGACCGGAACGACCATGGCGCCTTCTTCTTCGGCAATGGCCTTGACCACGTCCAGGTGCGGGTTGTTCTCGAAACCGTCTTCAGCGACGTTGGCGATGTACATGACCGGCTTGGTGGTCAGCAGGTGGAAGCCCTTGATCACCTGTTTCTCGTCGGTGCTCATGTTCTTCATCAGGCTGCGCGCAGGCTTGCCTTCGGTGAAGTGGGCGATCAGCTGTTCCAACAGGCCTTTCTGGACGACGGCGTCCTTGTCGCCACCCTTGGCGTTTCGAGCGACTTTCTGCAGTTGTTTCTCGCAGCTGTCGAGGTCGGCGAAAATCAGTTCCAGGTCGATGATTTCGATGTCGCGTTTTGGGTCGACGCTGTTGGAAACGTGAATCACGTTCTCGTCTTCGAAGCAGCGCACCACGTGGGCGATGGCATCGGTCTCACGGATGTTGGCCAGGAACTTGTTACCCAGGCCTTCGCCTTTCGACGCACCGGCCACCAAGCCAGCGATGTCGACGAATTCCATGGTGGTCGGCAGGATACGCTTGGGATTGACGATCGCCGCCAAGGCTTCCAGGCGTGGATCGGGCATCGGCACGATGCCGCTGTTCGGCTCGATGGTGCAGAAGGGGAAGTTCTCGGCCGCGATCCCGGATTTGGTCAGGGCGTTGAACAGGGTGGACTTGCCGACGTTAGGCAGGCCGACGATGCCGCAATTGAATCCCATGGTGTTTCCCCTCGGATAAGTGTCAGGCCTTCTGGCTGTGCAGGTTTTTCATCGCGCGGTTCCATTCACCGGCGAGGATATCCGGCAGCACGCCGAGGGCGAAGTCGATGCTGGCATCGAGTTTTTCCTGTTCGGCGCGAGGCGCACGACCCAGGACAAAGTTTGAAACCATACTGGCAACGCCCGGGTGGCCTATGCCGAGCCGCAGGCGGTGAAAGGTATTCTGATTACCCAGTTGCGCGATGATGTCGCGCAACCCGTTGTGACCGCCATGGCCGCCGCCCTGCTTGAGCTTGGCGACGCCCGGAGGCAGGTCGAGTTCGTCGTGGGCCACCAGGATTTCTTCCGGCTTGATGCGAAAGAAACCGGCCAATGCCGCCACGGCCTGGCCGCTGCGGTTCATGTAGGTGGTGGGAATCAACAGGCGAACATCCTGACCCTGGTGCGAAAAGCGCCCGGTCAAGCCGAAATATTTGCGATCGGCGGCCAGGCTGACGCCTTGGGCGTGCGCGATGCGCTCAACAAAAAGGGCCCCTGCGTTATGCCGGGTCTGTTCGTATTCGGTGCCTGGATTACCCAGGCCAACGATCAGTTTGATGGCAGTCACGATAGGGGCCCTTCCTGGAGTGGTGGATAACATGTCGCGTCAGACGGTGTGGCGACAACGAACGAAAATTGCGGATCTACCGTTAAGTAAACTTCGCGTTCTTGCCCGTTGTCTCGCTACGTTCCAGTCCGCGATGTTTCCGGTCACTCCGGCGACAGAGTGAAATTACTCTGCAGCGCCTTCTTCAGTAGCTTCTGGAGCAACACGTGGAGCGTGGACGTTGGCAACAGCCTTGTCATCACCGTGAGCCAGGGCAACAAACTCAACGCCTTTAGGAGCCTTGAGGTCGGACAGGTGAATGATCGTGCCGACTTCGGCGTCAGCCAGGTCGACTTCGATGAATTCAGGCAGGTCTTTCGGCAGGCAGGAAACTTCGATTTCCGAAGTCACGTGCGAGATCTCGCCGCCTTTCTTGACCGGGGCAGCTTCGTTGATGAAGTGCACTGGAACAACAGCAGTCAGCTTCTGACCGGCAACAACGCGGACGAAGTCAGCGTGCATCACGTGGCCTTTGGCCGGGTGACGCTGCAGGGCTTTGATCACGACGTTTTGCTTGGTGCCGCCAATGTTCAGCTCGATGATGTGGCTGTAGGCCGCTTCGTTTTCGAGCAGTTTGGCAACTTCCTTGGCCAGCATGCTGATGGACTCAGGGGCTTTTTCGCCACCGTAGACTACAGCTGGAACCAGGCTTGCGAGACGACGCAGGCGGCGGCTCGCACCTTTCCCCAGGTCGGAACGCACTTCAGCATTCAGAGTAAAATCGTTCATGTTGTATCTCCAAAATAGCCATTTCCGAATGACGTCTGCGACCGACGCCAAAGCGGTATGGGCAAAAAAAGCCCCGCCCCAACATGAGTGTTGGGGCGGGGCGCTTTTCGTCAACGAGACATTCAGGAAAGGGCAGGGCCCTTAGCGGAACATCGCACTGATCGATTCTTCATTGCTGATGCGGCGAACCGCCTCGGCAACCACCGGTGCGATATCCAGTTGACGGATACGCGCACAGGCTTGTGCTGCAGCGGACAACGGGATGGTGTTGGTCACCACCAGCTCGTCCAGCACGGAATTTTCAATGTTTTCGATCGCCCGACCGGACAGCACTGGGTGTGTGCAGTAGGCAAAGACCTTGGCAGCGCCATGCTCTTTCAGGGCCTTGGCCGCGTGGCACAGGGTGCCGGCGGTATCGACCATGTCATCGACCAGAATGCAGGTACGCCCTTCGACGTCACCAATGATATGCATCACTTCGGAGTGATTGGCTTTCTCACGGCGTTTGTCGATGATACCCAGATCAACGCCCAGGGATTTGGCAACGGCCCGTGCACGCACGACGCCGCCGATATCCGGGGACACGATCATGAGGTTTTCGAAGCGCTGATCTTCAATGTCATCCACCAGGACTGGGGAGCCGTAGATGTTATCCACGGGAATATCGAAGAAGCCCTGAATCTGGTCAGCATGCAGATCGACCGTGAGTACACGATCGATGCCGACTACGGTCAGCATATCGGCGACGACTTTCGCGCTGATAGCCACACGTGCGGAACGCGGACGGCGATCCTGGCGGGCATAACCAAAGTAAGGAATAACAGCAGTGATACGAGTAGCCGAGGAGCGGCGGAAGGCATCAGCCATCACGACGAGTTCCATCAGGTTATCGTTGGTCGGAGCGCAAGTCGGCTGAATAATGAAGACGTCTTTACCGCGAACGTTTTCATTGATCTCGGCAGTGATTTCGCCGTCGGAGAACTTACCGACAGAAATGTCACCGAGAGGGATATGCAGCTGACGTACGACACGCCGAGCCAGATCGGGGTTGGCGTTCCCCGTAAAGACCATCATCTTGGACACGCGCAGTACCTGAAGGCTGAGGGTATACCTGGATGAGTATAGGAAAATGGCAGGGGCGGCTGGATTCGAACCAACGCATGGCAGGATCAAAACCTGCTGCCTTACCGCTTGGCGACGCCCCTGTATCTGTTGCTGCGAGTGCCCAGCACTCGATTCCTTTTAGAGCAGGCTTTGCAGCTTGCGATGCAACATCGAAACGTTGCTTCCTTTTGCTACAAACCCTGTAAGGGTCTCTGTCAGAAGGGCCGAGACTTTATCAGCTTCAGCTTTGCTTGGGAAGCCCCCAAACACACAACTTCCAGTTCCGGTGAGTTTTGCTTCGGTAAAATTACCTAACAAATTCAATGCGTTACGAACATCTGGATAACGCTTTGCTACCACCGGTAAGCAGTCATTTCGACTGTTTCCCTTGGGAACGGGGCGCACTTTAATGGGAGGAGAGTTACGTGTCAACAGTGGATCTGAAAAAATTTCTGCTGTACTTACAGATACTTGCGGCACCAGCACCAAGTACCAGGGTTCTTCGGGTTCTACCGGCGTGAGTTTTTCCCCCACGCCCTCGGCAAAAGCCGCGTGGCCCCGCACGAAAACCGGCACGTCGGCGCCTAGCGTCAGGCCCAGGGCCGCCAGCCGATCCAAGTCCCAGCCCAGTTGCCACAAATGATTCAGGCCCAGCAAAGTTGTCGCCGCATTCGAGCTGCCGCCACCGATACCGCCGCCCATGGGCAGGATTTTTTCGATCCAGATATCGATGCCCAGCGAACAACCGGATTGTTCCTGGAGTTGTTTTGCGGCCTTGACGATCAGGTTGCTGTCGTGGGGAACGCCAGCGAATTCGGTGTGCAAGCGGATCACGCCATCGTCGCGCACGGCGAAAGTAATCTCGTCGCCGTAGTCCAGGAACTGAAAGATCGTTTGCAGCTCGTGGTAACCGTCCGGTCGCCGGCCGAGGATGTGCAGCATCAGGTTGAGCTTGGCCGGGGAGGGGAGCGTCAGGCGTGTCGCGCTCATGTCATTGCCCCAGCTTGCGCGGCTGCCATTGCTTGATGACCAGCGTGACGTCGAGGTTGCTGCCGTGCAATTTGATGCGTTCCGGCAACCAATAACCGTTCTGCTGGGCATAGCTGAGGTATTCGATCTGCCAGTCGTCCTGTTCCAGGTTGGACAGGCGACTGTCCGCGTCGAGGGTCAAGCGGCTTTTGCTGTCCGGTGCCGGCAGGCCGCGAACCCACCAGGTCAGATGCGACACCGGCAGTTTCCAGCCCAATTGTTCTTCCAGCAGCGCTTCAGGCGTTGGCGCCTCGTAGCGTCCCTGGTTGGCGACTTCCAGCGAAACCTGGCCCGGCCGGCCGGTCAAGCGTGCGGCGCCACGGCCCAGCGGCCCGGAGAGGCGAATGTCGTAGTAATCCTGGCGCTGCAGCCAGAACAAGGTGCCGCTGCCCGAATCCTTCGGCGCGCGAATACCGATCTTGCCGTCGATCTGCCAGCCATCGAGGCCACTCAATTGTTGCTTGTGCTCGCGCCACTGGGCCTGGTTGCCCTGGCCCTGGACGGATTCACGGGCGCCGAAGCCCGCGCAACCGGCGAGCAGGGCGATGAAACTGAAAACGATGAAATGGCGCAAAAACATAATCTTAAAGAGTCTCTGATCCGGTCAGGCGTTTGATGGTGCTGCGCAGGATGGGGCTGTCGGGCTGTTCCTTGAGGAACTTGTCCCAGATCTGCCGGGCTTCGCGTTGCTTGCCGTTGGCCCACAACACTTCACCCAGGTGAGCGGCGACTTCCTGATCGGGAAAGCGCTCCAGCGCCTGGCGCAACAGGCGTTCGGCTTCGTCGAGGTTGCCCAGGCGGAAGTTCACCCAGCCGAGACTGTCGAGTACCGCCGGGTCTTCCGGGTTGATCTGGTGGGCCTGCTCGATCAGCGCCTTGGCTTCATCGTAGCGGGTAGTGCGATCCGACAGGGTGTAGCCAAGGGCGTTGAGGGCCATGGCGTTGTCCGGGTCGCGCTGGATGATCAGGCGCAGGTCTTTCTCCATCTGGGCCAGGTCATTGCGTTTTTCCGCCAGCATGGCGCGGGTATACAGCAGGTTCAGATCGTCCGGGTATTGCTTCAAGGCTTGTTGCAACACGCCCCAGGCCTTGTCGCCCTGGTTGTTGGCCGACAGGGTCTCGGCCTCGATCAGGAAAAGCTGGATACCATAATCCGGCTGGGTGTCGCGCTGGATGGCCAGGCGACTCTGGGCCTCGGCCGTCCTGCCGTTGCCCATCAGGATGTCGGCCTGGCGCAACTGCGCCGGGAGATAATCATTGCCCGGGCCGACCTGGGCGTATTCGATCAGGGCACTCTCGGGGTCGTTGCGCTCCTCGGCGATGCGACCGAGGTTGAGGTGGGCCGAATCGACATGGCTTTCCCGCGCGATCAGGTCTTCCAGGTAGCCCTTGGCCTCTTCCCAAGCCTTGGCTTCCAGGCAGACCAGTGCCAGGGAATAACGCAGGTCATCATCCTCCGGGTACTGCTGCACCAGGCTGGAAAACTCGACCTTGGCGTCGTCCATGCGGTTGTTCTCGACCAGCATGCGCGCATAGGTAAGGCGCAGGCGTTTGTCGTCCGGATATTTCTTGATGCTTTTTTCCATCAGCGGCAGGGCTTCGTCGCCGCGATTCATGCCTTGCAACAGCCGTGCACGCAACAGGATGGGCGCTACTTCGCCTGCCTCTGGCGGGTTGTCTTCCAGCAGGGTGAGGGCGCCCTGGGAGTCGCCGTCCTGTTGCAGCAGCAATGCCTTGCCGAAAATCAGTTGCCCATTGTTCGGATGACGCTGCAGCAGGCGGTCGAAGCTCTTCATCAGGCCGGCGCGGGTTTCCTGGTCGGTATCGGCCGCGGACAGCGCGAGGAAGTCGAAATGGGTGTCGCCCTTGCCCTGCAGGACTTTTTCCATATACGTCATGGCATCGTCATAGCGTCCGGCACGTGCCAGTTGTATGGCGGCAGCGCGTTGCGCTTCCAGATCGTCCGGGGCGTTCTTCGCCCAGATCAGCGCAGTATCCAATGCAGGCTGGTCAGCGCCCAGGTATTCGGCGATGCGAAACGCGCGCTCGGAAATCCCCGGGTCCTGGGTATTGATGGCCTGGGTGACGTAGTTGTCCAGCGCAATATCGAAGCGATTGCGCTGGCCCGCCAGCTCGGCACTCAGCAGGCTGAAGATGGTCTCCTCGCTGAACGAGCCGTAGACCTTGGGCTTTTCGGGGGTCGGGGAACTGTCTTCGACCGGTGGCGTACCGTCCGTCGAAACGGGGGCCATGGACTGGCAGCCGCCGAGGAAGGCAAAAGCGAGGAGCAACGCAAAGGATCTATTCATATAGGAAGAGGACGACTAACCTGCGGTCGGATCATCATGACACAAGCCATCGGTCAAACATAACCGAGTCTCGGCGGATGCTTTATAGGCACAGGTAATTGTGACAATAGTCGGGGGTGGTTGTTCTGGATCTGGCGAAGTAGGACAATTGCCGGCTTCACGTCACCATCAGCGACCTTGAATGGCCTTCCTTGCACTTGGTATTAACCACAAGACTGCTTCAGTAGACGTCCGCGAGCGCGTGGCCTTTACGCCTGAGCAGCTGGTTGAGGCCCTGCAGCAGCTCTGCCGACTCACCGACAGCCGCGAAGCTGCGATCCTCTCCACCTGCAATCGCAGCGAACTTTATATAGAACAGGATCACGTTTCGGCCGATTCAGTGCTGCGCTGGCTGGCCGAATACCATGATTTGAGTCTTGAAGAGCTGCGCTCCAGCGCCTATGTGCACGAAGATGATGCGGCCGTTCGTCACATGATGCGCGTCGCCTCGGGGCTTGATTCGCTGGTGTTGGGCGAGCCGCAGATCCTCGGCCAGATGAAATCGGCGTACGCCGTGGCGCGCGAGGCAGGCACCGTCGGCCCGCTGCTGGGGCGGCTGTTCCAGGCCACGTTCAATGCCGCCAAGCAGGTGCGCACCGACACCGCCATTGGCGAGAACCCGGTGTCCGTGGCGTTTGCCGCGGTCAGCCTGGCGAAGCAGATTTTCAGTGACCTGCAGCGCAGCCAGGCGTTGCTGATCGGTGCCGGCGAGACCATCACCCTGGTTGCCCGCCACCTGCATGACCTGGGCGTGAAACGCATCGTGGTCGCCAACCGCACGCTGGAGCGCGCCAGCACCCTGGCCGAACAGTTTGGCGCCCACGCGGTGCTGCTGTCCGACATTCCCGCCGAGCTGGTACACAGCGACATCGTCATCAGTTCCACCGCCAGCCAGTTGCCGATTCTTGGCAAGGGCGCGGTGGAAAGCGCCTTGAAGCTGCGCAAGCACAAGCCGATCTTCATGGTCGACATTGCCGTGCCGCGTGACATCGAGCCGGAAGTCGGCGAACTGGACGACGTTTACCTCTACAGTGTCGATGACCTGCACGAAGTGGTTGCCGAAAACCTGAAGAGCCGGCAAGGCGCGGCCCAGGCGGCGGAAGAGATGATTACCGTCGGCGCCGAGGATTTCATGGTGCGCCTGCGCGAGCTGGCGGCGGTGGACGTGCTCAAGGCGTATCGTCAGCAAAGTGAACGGCTGCGTGACGAAGAATTGCAAAAGGCCCAGCGCCTGCTGGCCAACGGTGGCAGTGCCGAAGAGGTGCTGGTGCAACTGGCCCGTGGCCTGACCAACAAGCTGCTCCACGCGCCCAGCGTCCAGCTCAAGAAACTGACCGCCGAAGGCCGCCTCGATGCGTTGGCCATGGCCCAGGAACTTTTCGCCCTCGGTGAGGCTTCACCGGATAGCTTTTCGGATAAAAAATCGCAATGAAAGCGTCACTGCTCAATAAGCTGGACATTCTCCAGGACCGTTTCGAGGAACTGACCGCCTTACTGGGCGACGGCGAGGTCATTTCCGACCAGAACAAGTTCCGGACCTACTCCAAGGAGTACGCGGAAGTCGAGCCGATTGTCGCGACCTATAAACAGTTGCTCAAGGTGCAAGGCGATCTCGAGGGCGCCCAGGCGCTGCTCAAGGACAGCGACCCGGACATGCGCGAAATGGCGGTGGAAGAGGTGCGCGAGGCCAAGGAGCAACTGGTCGAGTTGGAAAGCAACCTGCAGCGCATGCTGCTGCCCAAGGATCCGAACGACGGGCGCAACGTGTTCCTTGAAATCCGCGCCGGCACCGGTGGTGACGAGGCGGCGATCTTTTCCGGCGACCTGTTTCGCATGTACTCGCGCTACGCCGAGCGTCGTGGCTGGCGTGTGGAAATCCTCTCGGAGAACGAAGGCGAACACGGCGGCTATAAAGAAGTCATCGCCCGGGTCGAGGGTGACAACGTCTATGGCAAGCTGAAATTCGAATCCGGCGCCCACCGCGTACAACGTGTGCCGGCCACCGAATCCCAGGGCCGCATCCACACATCCGCCTGCACCGTGGCGGTGTTGCCCGAGCCGGACGAACAGGAAGCCATCGAGATCAACCCGGCGGACCTGCGGATCGACACCTACCGCTCCTCCGGCGCGGGCGGCCAGCACGTCAACAAGACCGATTCGGCGATCCGCATCACGCACTTGCCCTCGGGCATCGTGGTCGAGTGCCAGGAAGAGCGCTCCCAGCACAAGAACCGCGCGCGGGCGATGTCCTGGTTGTCGGCCAAGCTCAACGACCAGCAGACCAGCGCCGCCGCCAACGCCATCGCCAGCGAGCGGAAATTGTTGGTGGGCTCGGGTGATCGTTCCGAGCGGATCCGTACCTACAACTTTGCCCAGGGCCGGGTCACCGACCATCGCGTCAACCTGACCCTGTATTCCCTGGATGAAATCCTTGCCGGTGGTGTCGACGCGGTGATCGAGCCCTTGCTGGCCGAATACCAGGCCGACCAGTTGGCCGCGATTGGCGAATAGGCACAGGTGAATAAATGACCATCATTGCCAGTCTGTTACGCGCCGCCGAGCTGCCGGATTCGCCCACGCCACGGCTGGACGCCGAGTTGCTGCTGGCCGCTGCGCTGGGCAAGTCCCGCAGCTTCCTGCACACCTGGCCCGAGCGGATCGTACCCAGCGAGGCGGCGCTGTTGTTTTCCGAGTACCTGCGTCGCCGTCGCTCCGGTGAGCCGGTGGCCTACATTCTCGGGCAGCAGGGCTTCTGGAAACTGGACCTGGAGGTGGCGCCCCATACGCTGATCCCGCGCCCCGACACCGAGCTGCTGGTGGAAACCGCGTTGGCCTTGCTGCCGGCCACGCCGGCCCGGGTCCTGGACCTCGGCACCGGCAGCGGCGCGATAGCCCTGGCGTTGGCCAGCGAGCGCCCGGCCTGGACAGTCACGGCGGTCGATCGGGTGCTCGAAGCGGTGGCCCTGGCCGAACGCAATCGCCAGCGCCTGGACCTGCGCAACGTGACGGTGGCGAGCAGTCACTGGTTCAGCGCCCTGGAGGGCAAACGTTTCGAATTGATCATCAGCAACCCGCCCTATATCGCCGCCAGCGACCCGCACCTGGCCGAGGGCGACGTGCGGTTCGAGCCGGCCAGTGCGCTGGTCGCGGGGCCGGACGGGCTTGATGACTTGCGCGCGATCGTTGACCTGGCCCCCGATCATCTCGAGGCGGGCGGCTGGTTGATGCTCGAACACGGTTACGACCAGGCTGAACCGGTGCGCGACCTGTTGAGCGGCCGAGGGTTCGCCGAAGTCCACAGTCGCAAGGACCTGGGCAATCATGAACGCATCAGCCTGGGACGCCTGCCGTGCTGAACGATCAGGAATTGCTGCGCTATAGCCGACAGATTCTGCTGCAACACGTCGACATCGATGGGCAGTTGCGCCTCAAGCAGGGCCGCGTGTTGATCATCGGCCTGGGCGGCCTCGGCGCTCCGGTGGCGTTGTACCTCGCCGCCGCTGGCGTTGGCGAGATGCACTTGGCGGACTTCGACACGGTCGACCTGACCAACCTCCAGCGGCAGATCATCCACGACACCGACAGCGTCGGCCTGAGCAAAGTCGAATCGGCGGTGCGGCGCCTGACCGCCATCAATCCCGAGGTCCGGCTGGTGCCTCACACGGCTGCGATGGACGAAGACAGCCTGGCAGATGCCGTGGCGGCGGTGGACGTGGTGCTGGATTGCTCGGACAATTTTTCCACGCGCGAAGCGGTGAACGCTGCCTGTGTGGCGGCGGGCAAGCCATTGGTCAGCGGCGCGGCGATTCGTCTGGAAGGACAGTTATCGGTGTTCGATCCGCGTCGCGCCGAAAGTCCGTGTTACCACTGCCTCTACGGTCACGGCAGCGAAGCTGAATTGACCTGCAGCGAGGCCGGCGTACTTGGCCCGCTCGTGGGGTTGGTGGGCAGCCTCCAGGCGCTCGAAGCCTTGAAGCTGCTGGCCGGTTTTGGTGAGCCGCTGGTGGGGCGCTTGCTGTTGATCGATGCCTTGGGCACGCGTTTTCGCGAATTGCGGGTCAAGCGTGATCCGGGTTGCAGCGTCTGTGGCAAGCCGACATGAGTGAAGCGCCGGTCGGTGTGTTCGATTCCGGGGTCGGCGGGCTGTCGGTGCTGGGTGAGATCCGTCGGTTGCTGCCCAATGAATCTCTCCTGTATATCGCTGACTGCGGGCATATCCCTTACGGCGAGAAGAGCCCGGAATTCATTCGCGAGCGATGCGCGATCATTGCGGGCTTTCTCCAGCGCGAAGGCGCCAAGGCGCTGGTGGTCGCTTGCAACACTGCGACGGTAGCCGGCGTGGCCGACCTGCGTCGCGATTACCCCGAGTGGCCCATCGTCGGCATGGAGCCAGCGGTCAAGCCCGCCGCCGCCGCCACACGAAGCGGCATCGTGGGTGTGCTGGCAACCACGGGCACCTTGCAGAGCGCCAAGTTCGCCGCGTTGCTCGATCGTTTTGCCACGGATGTGCGGGTCATCACGCAGCCCTGCCCAGGGCTGGTGGAATTGATCGAGGCCGGTGACTTGAACAGCCCGGCCTTGCTTCAATTGCTACAAGGCTACGTCACTCCCTTGCTGGCGGCCGGTTGCGACACATTGATCCTCGGCTGCACGCACTATCCATTCCTCAAGCCGTTGCTCAAGCAAATGGTTCCTGAACATATCAGCCTGATCGACACGGGCGCCGCCGTGGCTCGGCAACTTCAACGCCTGTTGGCCGAACGGAATCTACTGGCCCACGGGCCGGCCAGTGAAGCGCAATTCTGGACCAGTTCGGATCCGCTACATTTAAGAAAAATCCTACCGACTCTATGGGATTCGTCTGACATTGTGCGAAACTTCGAACTGTAAAAAAAACGTGAAAATTGTGTAAATCGAGCTGAACTTCTGTTTTGGCGCCGATTTCTATAGCTCTGTCTGTTGTAAGAAAAAACTAACTAGGCTGTCGGAAAAGGATGTTTCTAATGAAGCGCTTATTCTGCTTTGCCGCGTTTGCGGCTGCATTGCTGGGGCACACTTACACCGCGCAGGCAGCGGGCGTCGAGTTCGGGGTAGGCCAGACTGGCGACTCGACCATGACCTACCGCCTGGGCATGCAATTCGATTGGGACAAAAGTTGGTTGCAGAGCGACGTGGGGCGCCTGACCGGTTACTGGAGCGGTGCCTACACGTACTGGGAGGGGGATGAGACCTCCAGCAACCATAGCTTGTCGTTTTCGCCGGTATTTGTGTACGAATTTGCCGGTCAGAATGTGAAGCCTTATATCGAGGCGGGCGTGGGCGTTGCGTTGTTTGAAAACACCGAAGTGGAAAGCAACAAGCTGGGCACGGCGTTCCAGTTCGAGGATCGCATCGGTTTCGGCCTGCGCTTCAAGGGTGGGCATGAAGTGGGCATCCGCGCCACTCATTACTCCAACGCCGGCATCAAGTCGACCAACGACGGTGTGGAAAGCTACGCGCTGCACTACACGATGCCGTTGTAACACTCGATCCTGTGGGGGCGGGCTTGCTCGCGAATGCGTAGTGTCAGTCACATCAATGCTGGCTGAACCGCCGCTTTCGCGAGCAAGCCCACTCCCCCAATAAACGCGGATTTCCTACCGATACGCCGTCGCAATGCCCTGTCGCTCCTCCAGGCATTCCGGCGCACCCATTTCGAATTCCCTGCAAATCAGCGGACGCCTCTCGTAGATCGTGCACATCATGCTGTCGCGATCCAGCGCTGCGCACCAGCCATCGTCGAGCCGCAGCATGACTTCCCCTCCCCAATCGTCGGTGTCGATAAACCGCTCGGGAACGCCGGTGTCGGTGATGAGCATGACTTCGAGCTGGCAGCAGCACGCCGCGCAGGTCGAGCAGGTGACGACCGGCGCGGGGAGTTCAACGAGAGGGATGGTTTTCATGGGGCGCAGTGTAAGGCAACCGGGCCGATCAGGGTTGTCCCTTGATCGGGGATTGTCCTGCTTTTTGGCAGGCGGCGATGTCGCCTTGGGTGGGGTCGCTTGATGACGGTAACGGCCAGAGCTTCGTCAGGGAGGCAGCAGGCAAGGCCATCTCGTGGGGGCGTTCCTCCAATTGCGTCAGTATGTGGCTCGCTGCCGTTTCAGCGGTCCATCGGGCCAGCACTGAAAAATCCTCATCGACACCTGTCGCCGAATTGCCGAAGCCAGGGATGACCAATGTGAGGTCGATCCCCTTGGAGGCCAGGTCGGCACGCACTGACTCGAATACTTGGCGCATCGCGTTGCCGTCGCCCTCGGCTTGCGAGGGTCGCAAGTAAGTGACCGGGCTGGTGATGCCCACCAGATGCGGCTCGGCTCCCTGGTGTAACAATGGACGCGCCGTCTCGATGCAGAAACTCGCTGCAAGCAAATTGCTGCGAATGATGTGTTCAATCAGTGTGCTATCGGTGGGTTGGCCGGCAACGTATTCAGCCGTGCCTGCATTGATGATCACTGTATCCAGTGCTCCCCATTCCTGGGCAAGCCGCTGGCCAATCTCTCGAACGGTCTGGCTGTCGGTCAAGCTGCCCGGCACCATCAGCACCTGGCCGGGAAATTGTTGTGAAAGGGTCTCGCAAGAGGGCGCGACGCGGGAACTCACGGCCAACTGCCCTCCGGCCTGAAGAATCGCTTCGGCCAACGCAACCCCCAATCCATTACTGGCACCGGTCAGCCAATATTTTCGCGCCATCGTTCTCCCCTTTTTGCGCACAGCCTTGATTTGAAAGAACCAGGCTTGGACCGTGCATCCTGCACAATGCCTTTAATGGCCCCTTCGATTAGTCAGACTACATAGCCTTCACAACTGATTGCATCCGGTCTTCAACAATTTCATGTTCGGTGATCGGCCATCCATGTCATCCCATGTCTTGTCGCGCTGGCAGATTCCTGAAGGCTGTCAGCGCACGTGCTCGGGATTCGGCCAGGTCGACGATCGGCCGATGGTATTGCACCGCGTCAAACAGATTGCCTTGTGCATTTGGGCTATGGACCCGTAGCCCGTCGAGATCGTTCAGTTCAGGTATCCATCGTTTGATAAATAGTCCCTCGCGATCAAATTTTTCCGATTGGCTCAAGGGGTTGAAGATGCGGAACCAGGGCGCGGAATCCGTGCCGGTGGAAGCACTCCACTGCCAGCCGCCATTGTTGGCGGCCAAGTCCCCGTCGATCAGGTGGCGCATGAAAAAACGTTCGCCTTCGCGCCAGTCGATCAGCAAATTCTTGGTCAGGAACATGGCGACCACCATCCGCAGGCGGTTGTGCATCCAGCCGGTCTCCAATAATTGACGCATGGCCGCGTCGATAATCGGCAGGCCGGTGCGGCCCTGCTGCCAGGCTTCCAATTCGTCGGGAGCCTTGCGCCAGGCCAGCGCTTCGGTTTCCGGGCGGAACGCGCGATGGCGCGACACGCGTGGATAGCCCACAAGAATGTGTTTATAGAACTCGCGCCAGAGCAATTCATTGATCCAGGCCACGGTACCGGCACTTCCGCTCTCGAATTCGCCCTGGTTGGCTTGCAGCGCAGCGTGCAGGCACTGGCGTGGTGAAACAACGCCGGCCACCAGATAGGCCGAAAGCTGGCTGGTGCCGGGGTGGGCGGGGAAGTCGCGCTCTCGCTGGTATTCATCGATGTGTTGATCGATAAAGGCGTCCAGCCGCCGTCGGGCCTCGTTCTCGCCGGCAGGCCAGAGGGCACGTAGCGCCTCGCTGGGAGGTGCGAAACCTTCGACGTGTGCGGGCACCGGATCGCTGGCGATGGCCGTGCGGGCTTGTCCGGTCGGCGCGGGAACCAGATTGGGTAGCGAAAGGTTCAAGCGCTGGTAGCACACCTTGCGAAACTGGCTGAACACTTGGAAATAGTTGCCGGTCCTGGTCAGGACGCTGCCGGGCCGGAACAGCAGTTGATCAAGGTAACCGTGGAACGCCACGCCTTGATCCTTCAGGGTTCGAGCAACCTCGCCATCACGCCGGGTTTCGTTCACGCCGTATTCTTCGTTGGCATGCACGGCGCTGATATTCAATTCGCGACACAGTGTTGCCAGCACCTGGGGCGCCTGGTCCCAGTGCGAAGCGTGGCGAATCAGCAGCGGAATGTTCAATGTGTTCAGCGCCGCACTCAACGAGGCGAGGTTGCGCAGCCAGAAATCGATCTTGCAGGGAGCATCGTCATGGGCGCGCCATTGCCCGGGGCTCATCAGGTACACCGCCACGCAGGGGCCCGCGGCTGCGGCTGCCGCCAGGGCGGTGTTGTCGTGCAGGCGCAAGTCGCTGCGCAGCCAGATCAGTTGCATGCGGTCTTTCATCTACAGGAGTTCTCTGCGGCTCAGCTCGCGGTAAGCGGCCAGTGGGTCTTCGGCCCAGGACACGTCCAGCGTCGAGACGCCTGTGGATAACCTGGCTTGATGGATCGACGCGGCCGGGCCGGCGATGATGATCGGGCAGTCGATTGCATTCAGCAGCCTGGGCAGTTGGGACAGGTCCAGGGCGTGGTTGGAATACACCAGCACGGCGCGAACCTTGAGGCGTTCGACCGCCAGGGCCAACTCTCCGGCAGGCAGCGGCCCGTCAAGTATTTCCACGGGGCAATCGGCGCTGCTGGCGAGCCAGGCGGTGAGCCACAAGCAGGGTTCCTGATGTGATTGCGATTGATTGACCAGCAGCAACGGCGCGCCACGCAGCTGGCGGTTGTTGTGATAAATCCGGCTGCCGAATTTGCTGCGCAGCCAAGTGTGGAAAAACACCTGCTCCAGTTGCGCGCCGAACTGGCCTTGCCAGCGCGTTTGCAACTCGGCCAGCAAGGGCAGCAACAACTGTTCGCAGACTGTCCGCGGCGGATACAGCGCCATCGCCTGGTTGATCAGGTCGTCGACCTGACGCTCGGCCAGTTGTGTCACGGCCAGCAGCAAGGCATGGCGCTGGCGTTGCCATTCGTCCTGCACGGGCTCTTCGGGTGGTTGCGGCGTCTCGAGCAACGGCTTGATCTTGCTCACCGCCACGCCGCGATTGATCCAGGTGAGGATGCTCTGGATCCGCTGCACATGCTCGGCATTGAACAGGCGATGACCCTTGGCGGTGCGGTGCGGCACGATCAAGCCGTAGCGTCGCTCCCAGGCCCGCAGCGTGACGGCATTGACGCCGGTTTGCCGGGCCACTTCGCGGATGGGAAGCCAGCCCTGCGCCAGTGCCTCGGCAAAATCGACGCCGAGGTCTTCGCTGGCGCTTGAATCAGGTTTCGTGTTCATCAAATGGCGTTTCGCAAGCTGAGATTTTCCGGGTGAGGTTGCAGGTACACCTGCTGCGCCAGATAAGGGTCGGGGTGCTGGCGCAGGTGGTGCTTGAGCAGTGTCAGCGGTACCACCAGCGGCACGATGCCGAGGCGATATTGCGCGATGAGGTGTTGCACTTCCTGCTTGTCATCGGCATCGATGGCGCGCTTGAGATAGCCGCTCAAGTGCTGGAGTACGTTGGTGTGGGTACGGCGGGTAGCGCATTTTTTCAAGGCGGCCATCAAGGCGCTGAAATAACGTGCGCCCAATTCGTCGGGATCGCCCTTGCCCATGTTGCCCAACAAATTGCCCAGTGCCTTGTACTGCACTGGGTTGTGGGCCATCAGCAGGTATTTGTAGCGCGAGTGAAATTCGATGAGGTCACGTCGGGTCAGGCCTCGCTGGCGCAGCGGTTGCCAGGCCGCATAGGCGAACACGCGCGTCAGGAAATTCTCCCGCAGCACCGGGTCATTCAGGCGGCCATCTTCCTCCACCGGCAGGTCCGGATGACGCTCGCAAAAAGCCTGGGCATAGATGCCTCGTCCACCGCCGTCCTGGGGCACGCCGTTGTGATCGTAGACCTTGACCCGTTCCAGCCCGCAGGAAGGGGATTTCTGCATGAAGATATAGCCACAGATACCCTCCAACTCCCCGGCCATCTGCCGTCCGTATTCGGCCAACGGTCCCGTCACGTCGAGGTCGCGATTCACCGTGCCGACCGCGTCAGGATGCTCTGGGTTGCCCACCAGGCGAATCGGCTCGCGGGGAATGCCCAGGCCGATGGCGACCTCGGGGCACACCGGGACGAAATCGAAGTATTCCGTGAGCGTGCGACTGCACAGTGGCGATTGTTTATGCCCGCCGTTAAAGCGAACTTCAGCGCCCATCAGGCAGGCGCTGATGGCAATTCTGGGTTTGGCATGGGCTTCGCTGGGCATGGGCGACCTCTGATGGCTTAATCTTGTACAGTTTTTGTTTTCTGTACAATATTTTCATCATAGGTCCGAACGGGCACAAGTCAACCGCGAATTGAACGAGCGGAGTTCATGACACATTGGCGCGGGATGGGCTGCTGTCTTTTGCGACAGCAGCGAGCGGTACGGGATGACACGATTCACTGAAGACTGGCGTGCAAGCGGCGAGCGGCCTCCTGGCCGCTGAGCCAGGCGCCTTCGACCCGGCCGGACAGGCACCAGTCGCCACACACATACAAACCCAGGTCCGCGTCCGCCAGTGCGCCCCATTCATGACTGCCGGCAGGGCGCGCATACAGCCAGCGATGGGCCACGCTGAAGCTCGGCGCTGGCATCGCGCTGTGCAACAGTTCGGCGAAGGCACCGTGCAAATGTTCGATAACCGCTTCCTTGGGCATGTCGATGTGCTGGCGGCTCCAGTCACTCGTGGCGTGCAGCACCCACGTGTCGAGCTTGCTGTCGCGCCCCGGTTTGCTGCGGTTGCGCGCCAGCCAGTCGAGGGGGCTGTCTTGTACGAAGCAGCCTTCCATAGGTGTATCCAGGGGATGTTCGAAGGCCAGCGCCACGGCCCAGGTAGGGTCCATTTTTACCCCGGCGGCGACCCCGGCCAGTTTCGGCACGGCCGCCAGCAACGCGGTGGCCTGGGGCAGCCGGCGTGGCGATGATCACCTGGCCGAAGGGGCCATGGGTGAACCCTTCCGCGTCCTGCAGGTGCCAGTGTTCCTGGCCGCGAAACACCTCGGTGATGCGGCAGGCGAATTGCACCTGCAGTTCGCCGAGCAGGGCGCGGGTAATGGCGCTCATGCGAGGGGTTCCGACCCAGCGGGTCTGTTCGTCGGGGGAGGGGCTCATTTGCCCCTCCTGATAATGATAAAGCTGCGGGTTCCACTCCGCCGCCCAGCCGTTGGCTTGCCAGCGCTGGACTTCCGTGACGAAGCGCCGATCGCGGGCGGTGAAATATTGTGCGCCCATGTCCAGGGCGCCAGCGTCACTGCGCTTGCTCGACATGCGACCGCCGCTGCCGTGGCTTTTGTCGAAGAGTTGGATGACGTGCCCGGCCTCCGTCAGGGCCTGGGCGGCTGATAACCCGGCGATGCCGGTACCGATGATTGCGATAGGTACAGTCATGAGGGCCTCGTTTAACTTTCTGTACAGACTACGCCGTCGTTTAATCCTGTACAATTTTGATTTTTGGTATAAGTTTTACCGTTCGCGTTTCGACAGGTTGTCCTATTGTTAGAAACAGGGCCTGTCCGATATGAACAATCTCTACCTATAAAAATAGACTAATGGGCCGGGTAAAACGCGATGAGAGGTACACCTCATGCACATATTGCTGACCGGCGGTACTGGTTTGATCGGACGGCAGCTCTGCCGGCACTGGTTGGAGCAGGGGCATCACTTGACGGTCTGGAGTCGTCGACCTGAACAAGTGGCTGAAATTTGCGGCGCGCAGGTACGCGGCGTCGCCAAGCTCGACGAGATCAGCGAGCCCGTAGACGCGGTGGTCAACCTGGCGGGGGCGCCCATTGCCGACCGCCCCTGGAGTCATAAGCGCAAGATGTTGCTGTGGAGCAGCCGCGTCACGCTGACCGAGGTTTTGCTCGCATGGTTGGAGCGTTGCGAACAGAAGCCGCAGGTACTGATTTCCGGTTCCGCGGTGGGTTGGTATGGCGACGGCGGCGAGCGAGAGTTGACCGAGGAATCGGGGCCGGTCAGCGAGGACTTCGCCAGCCAGCTGTGCATTGCCTGGGAAGAAACCGCGCAGCGGGCCGAGGCCATGGGCCTGCGTGTGGTGCTGGTTCGCACCGGCTTGGTCCTGTCTGCCGAGGGCGGCTTTTTGTCGCGGCTGTTGTTGCCCTTCAAGCTGGCGCTGGGCGGGCGTATCGGCGATGGTCGGCAGTGGATGCCGTGGATTCATATCGACGATCAAATCGCCCTGATTGATTTTCTTCTGCACCGCGATGACAGCAGCGGTCCTTATAATGCCTGCGCGCCGAACCCGGTGCGCAACCGCGATTTTGCCAAGGCCCTGGGGCACGTGTTGCATCGGCCGGCGGTGGTGCCGATGCCAGAGCTGGCGCTGAAAGTCACGTTGGGTGAGTTGTCATTACTATTGCTGGGCGGCCAGCGCGCCACGCCGGCCCGATTACAGGCGGCGGGTTTTTCATTCCGGTTCACTGATTTGCCTGCGGCCCTGGAAGATTTGTCGGGTCGCCTTTGAAATAGGATGTTGCATGACCGATCACGCGTTGCTTCTGGTGAATCTGGGTTCGCCTGCCTCCACCTCGGTGGCCGATGTGCGCCGCTACCTCAATCAATTCCTGATGGATCCGTACGTTATCGACTTGCCTTGGCCGGTGCGTCGGTTGCTGGTGTCGCTGATCCTGATCAAGCGCCCCGAGCAGTCGGCCCATGCCTATGCGTCGATCTGGTGGGAGGAGGGCTCGCCGCTGGTGGTGCTCAGCCGGCGCTTGCAGCAAGCCATGACCCGTCAATGGACTCAAGGCCCGGTGGAACTGGCGATGCGTTATGGCGAGCCCTCCCTCGAATCCACCCTGGTACGGCTGGCGAGCCAGGGCCACAAGAACATCACGCTGGCGCCGTTGTATCCGCAATTCGCGGAAAGCACCGTGACCACAGTGGTTGAAGAGGCCAAGCGGGTCGTGCGCGAAAAGAAGCTCGATGTGCAGTTCTCGATTCTCCAGCCGTTCTACGACCAGCCGGAATACCTCGATGCGCTGGTCGCCAGCGCCAAGCCGTACTTGATGCAGGACCATGATCACTTGCTGCTGAGTTTCCATGGCCTGCCCGAACGGCACCTGACCAAGCTCGATCCCACGGGTTTCCACTGTTTCAAGGATGCCGACTGCTGCAAGAACGCGCCGCCGGAAGTCATGGCAACGTGTTACCGCGCCCAGTGCATCCGCACCGCCGAGCTGTTTGCCCATCGCATGGGCCTGGCGGATGGAAAATGGTCGGTGTCGTTCCAGTCGCGACTGGGCCGTGCCAAGTGGATCGAACCGTACACTGAAGCGCGCCTGGAGGAACTGGCCAAGAGCGGCGTGAAGAAGGTCCTCGTGATGTGCCCGGCGTTCGTCGCCGATTGCATCGAGACGCTGGAGGAAATCGGCGACCGTGGCCGTGAACAGTTTCGCGAAGCGGGAGGGGAGGAGTTGGTGTTGGTGCCGTGTCTCAATGACGATCCGCAGTGGGCGCAGGCGTTGAGTACTCTCTGCGAGCGGGCGCCGATAGCTTTGTGAGGTTCTAGGGCCTCATCGCGAGCAAGCTCGCTCCCACATGGGCCTGCGGTGTACACAAATTTTGTGACCACTCGAGATCCACTGTGGGAGCGAGCTTGCTCGCGATGGCTATTTAAGGGTCAAAAAAGCCTTCAAGCCTGAGTCAGATCAACGGCTCATCCGCCTTCTTCTGCTTCCAACCGTCATTGCCCGGCAGCAACAGGTTCAACGCGATCGCCACCACGGCGCACAGCGCGATGCCCTTGAGACCGAAGTCGTCCGGGCCGGTGCCGGTGCCCACCAGCACGCCGCCGATGCCGAACACCAAGGTCACTGAAACGATCACCAGGTTGCGGGCTTCGCCCAAGTCGATCTTGTGGCGGATCAGCGTGTTCATGCCCACCGCCGCGATCGAGCCGAACAGCAGGCACAGGATCCCGCCCATCACCGGTACCGGGATGCTCTGCAGCAGCGCGCCGAACTTGCCGATGAACGCCAGGCTGATGGCAAAGATTGCCGCCCAGGTCATGATCTTCGGGTTGTAGTTCTTGGTCAGCATCACCGCGCCAGTCACTTCGGCGTAGGTGGTGTTGGGCGGGCCGCCGAACAGGCCGGCGGCGGTGGTGGCAATGCCGTCGCCGAGCAGTGTGCGATGCAGGCCGGGTTTTTTCAGGTAGTCACGACCGGTCACGCTGCCCACGGCGATCACACCGCCGATGTGCTCGATGGCCGGCGCCAGGGCGACCGGCACGATGAACAGGATTGCCTGCCAGTTGAACTCCGGTGCGGTGAACGCCGGCAGGGCGAACCATGGCGCGGCGGCGATTTTTGCGGTGTCCACGACACCGAAGAAAAATGCCATGGCAAAACCCACCAGCACGCCGGAAATGATCGGCACCAGGCGGAAAATGCCTTTGCCGAACACCGCTACGATCAAGGTGGTGAGCAGCGTCGGCATGGAAATCATCATCGCGGTCTGATAATGAATCAGCTCAGTGCCATCGCCGGCCTTGCCCATCGCCATGTTGGCGGCAATCGGCGCCATGGCCAGGCCGATGGAAATGATCACCGGCCCGATCACCACTGGCGGCAACAGGCGGTCGATGAACCCGGTGCCCTTGATCTTTACCGCCAGGCCCAGGAACGTGTAGACGAAACCGGCCGCCATCACGCCGCCCATGGTCGCTGCCAGGCCGAACTGGCCCTTGGCAAGGATGATCGGCGTGATGAAGGCAAAACTCGAGGCGAGAAACACCGGCACCTGGCGTCCGGTGACGACCTGGAACAGGATCGTTCCCAGGCCGGCGGTGAACAGCGCCACGTTCGGGTCCAGCCCAGTGATCAGCGGCATCAATACCAGCGCGCCGAAGGCGACGAACAGCATCTGGGCGCCGGACAGCACCTGGCGCCAGAGCGGATCGTTGAACTCGTCCTGCATGCTCAGGCGTCCTTCTGCTTGGTGCCGAAAATCTTGTCGCCGGCATCGCCCAGGCCCGGAATGATGTAGCCATGTTCGTTGAGTTTCTGGTCGATGGACGCGGTGTAGATGGTCACGTCCGGGTGGGCATCTTCCACGGCCTTGATGCCTTCGGGGGCGGCGACCAGCACCATCGCGCGAATGTCCCGGCAACCGGCTTTCTTCAGCAGGTCGATGGTGGCGACCATCGAACTGCCGGTGGCGAGCATCGGGTCGATGATCATCGCCAGGCGCTCGTCGATTTCCGGCACCAGTTTTTCCAGGTAGGTATGGGCCTGCAGGGTCTGCTCGTTGCGAGCCACGCCCACGGCGCTGACCTTGGCCCCCGGGATCAGGCTGAGCACGCCTTCGAGCATGCCGATGTCGGCGCGCAGGATCGGTACCACGGTGATTTTCTTGCCGGCGATTTTCTCGACCTGGACCGTACCGGCCCAGCCGTCGATTTCATAGGACTCCAGCGGCAGGTCCTTGGTGGCTTCGTAGGTGAGCAGGGCACCGACTTCCTGGGCGAGTTCGCGAAAGTTCTTCGTGCTGATGTCGGCGCGGCGCATCAGGCCGAGTTTATGTCTGATCAGCGGATGGCGGATCTCGAGGATGGGCATGGGGAAGGCTCCGGCGGCGGGCAAAAAAACCGGCCTAGATTAATCTATCCGAGGGTGTTGTCCTATAGACAATACAGAACGTTAGTCCACAAATGCTTGATCTGGCCGGGCGGGATGCGTACCTTTTCCGGCTTTTCCGAACTGCCACCCCTGGAGAGCGCCATGTCCGCTGATCTCGAGCATATCCGTCAAGTCATGCGAGAGGCTGACTGCCTGTACACCGAAGCTGAAGTCGAAGCGGCCATCGCCCGTGTCGGTGCGCAAATCAACGATCAGTTGGCCGAAAGCAATCCGGTCGTGTTCTGCGTGATGAACGGCGGGCTGATTTTCTCCGGCAAGCTGCTGACCTATCTGAACTTCCCGCTGGAAGCGTCCTACCTGCACGCGACCCGTTATCGCAACGAAACCAGCGGCGGCGACCTGTTCTGGAAAGCCAAGCCGGAAGTCTCGTTCATCGACCGCGACGTACTGATCATCGACGACATCCTCGACGAAGGTCATACCCTGGGCGCGATCATCGATTTCTGCAAACACGCCTAGCGCCCGCGCGGTGCACACCGCCGTGCTGATCGACAAGGATCACGACCGCAAGGCTCGTCCGGACCTGAAGGCCGACTTCGTCGGTTTGCCGTGCATCGACCGATACATCTTTGGCTATGGCATGGACTACAAAGGCTACTGGCGCAACGCCAACGGTATCTTTGCGGTCAAGGGGATGTAATAGATGACTGGGCCGGCGTTCCTGGATCAAGCCCTGTTCGATGAACTGGCCGGGAAAGCCGCGGCCAGCCCACGCGGGCGGCAGCATCACAACTTCCACCAGATGGACGAGCCTTGCCATCGCATGGCGGTGGGCTTGCAGCCGTCGACCTACATCCCGCCACATCGCCATTTGAGCGCCGACAAGGCTGAGACCTTGCTTGTGCTCAAGGGCCGGCTCGGTGTGTTGATCTTCGACGAAACCGGTACGGTGCTCGACAAGCGAATCCTGCAGGCTGGCGGCGCTTGCCTCGGTGTCGACTTGCCGGCTGGCGTCTACCACGGCCTGGTGGTACTCGAAGCCGACAGCCTGATGTTCGAATGCAAGGCGGGCCCTTATCGGCCAGTGGGCGAGGGCGAACTGGCCCATTGGGCACCTCGCGAAGGCGAGCCCGGCGTGGCGCAATACCACGCTTGGATGCGCGCTCAGTTCGATTGATCGACCTGTGGTGAGGAGTCTTTTGTGGCGAGGGGATAAATCCCCTCGCCACAGGTCAGGCGCGTCTTCAGTGGGCTGTGTGACTGGCCAACCAATGCTCGCTCTTGACCCGCGCCTGTTCCAAGGTCTGCACATACGCCAATTGACGCTGCTCGCGGTGTATCCCAGCGCGGCGCAGTTTCAGGCGTACCCTCGGCGCGGTCGCGACCAGGATCAGGCCGATGCCCTGCTTGCGGTAATCCCTCAGGATATTTTCAAACGCGGCCAGGGCGGTCATGTCCAGCATCGGTACGGCGCTCATTTCCACGACCACCACCCGAACACCCGGGTCGAACTTGCGCAGCACGTCCAGGGCTTTTTCCGCTGCGCCAAAGAACAACGGCCCGCGAATGGCATAGCAGCGAACATGCTCGGGCATGTCCAGCAAGGCTTTATGGACATGGCGCGGCAGCTCGGCGCTGTCGGTCAGTTCGCTCATGCGCTTGATAAACAGTCCGGCCGCCAGCAACAGGCCGACGGCGACGGCCATCACCATGTCGAACAGCACGGTCAGGCTCAGGCAGGTCAACAGGACCAGCACATCGCTGCGCGGCGCTATACGCAGCGTGTGCAGCACATGCCCGGCCTCGCTCATGTTCCAGGCCACCATCACCAGCAATGCCGCCAGCGCGGCCATGGGCAAGTAGCTGAACAGCGGTGCCAGCAGCACAATCGCCACCAATACCACCAGGCTGTGGATGATCGCCGCCAGCGGTGAGGTCGCGCCGCTGCGCACGTTGGTGGCGCTACGGGCGATGGCGGCGGTGGCGGTGATGCCGCCGAACAGCGGCGCAACCAGATTGCCCAGGCCCTGGCCCATCAGCTCGGCGTTCGGGTCATGTTTGCTGCCGGTCATGCCGTCCGCCACTACCGCGCACAACAATGATTCGATGGCACCGAGCATGGCGATGGCAAACGCCGGCCCCAGCAATTGGCGGAACAGGTCATAGGAAAGCACCAGCCCATGACCTTGGCTGTCCGACAGGTTCCACGGCCAGTCGAAGCTCGGCAGGAAAGGCGGGATGCCGGGATAGGCGATGCCATCGACGACATAGCTGAAGCGCTCGCCCAATGTTGCGATCGGCCATCCGCCACGCTCCATCGCCAGCCCCAGCAGCGCGCCCACGAGCAAGGCCACCAGGTGCCCGGGAACCCGTGGTACCCAGCGCGGCCAGGCAATCAGCACGGCCAGGCACGCGACGCCGATGATGCCGTCGCCAAGATGGGCGCTGGGCAACGCGACGACCAGCTCGCCGAGCTGTTCGATGTAGTGCTTGGCGTGGCCTGCGGTGGTCAGTCCCAACAGGTCCTTGAGTTGCAGCGTGGCGATCACGACGCCGATCCCGGCAGTGAAACCGAGGATCACGGGATAGGGGATGTATTGGATCAGCCGCCCGGCGCGCATCAATCCCAGGGCGATCAGGATCAAGCCGGCGAGCATCGTGCACAGCAGCAGGCCGCCCAATCCGTATTGCTGGGTGATGGGCAGCAGGATGACGACAAAGGCAGCCGTCGGCCCACTCACGTTGAAACGCGAGCCGCCGGTCAGGGCGATCAGTGGCGCCGCCACCAGCACCGTGTACAGGCCATGCTGGGGCGGGACGCCAACGGCGATGGCCAGTGCCATGGCCAGGGGGATGGCGATGATGCCCACGGTGAGCCCGGCCACCAGATCGCCGCGCAGGCGTTCAAGGGTGTAACCGGCACGCCAGGCTTGGCGCCAGGCGGCAAACAGCGGTGGGGCGGAGAAGGACATGGAGACTCCACACGAAATTGAACGGAGTGAAACGCCTGGACCTGCAGACATATTTCCCCGTGGCGAGGGAGCTTGCTCCCGCTCGGCGGCGAAGCCGTCGTAAAATCGGCAGACGCGTTCCGTCTGGATGGTTGCGTTGGCCTATTTGGGGCGGCTGCGCCCGAAGCGTCGGACCGTCCCCGCGGGAGCAAGCTCCCTCGCCACAGGTGAGGTCACGCAGATTGCCCTCTGAGTATGCCGCGCCAGACACCTGGATGTATTGACCCGGGTCGCTTATTTTTTCCACGGATGCTAGCGTGCCCAGCCAAGTCTCTGGAGCCTGTCATGCGTGTATCGATCCACCGCTGCGCCACTCTGCTATTGATAGCCAGCCTGCCCATGACAGCCATGGCTGCGCCGATGCACAGCCAGTTCCTGCCCTCCGATGACCTGGTGGCGCGCCAGGAACAGCCCGAACAGCAGCAGTTGCTGCAAGTCACGGAGTATTCGGTGGTGCTGGGCAACCAGCGACCGTCCAATCAACAACCGATCCCGGTCACCTCGCCCTTGATGGTGCGGCTCAAAGGCAAACCCCTGAACAAGGGCGCGACCATCAACCAGGTCATCCTCAATTTCGATGGCGAAAGCAAAAGCCTGAAGAAACCGGTGTTCGACGAGGCAAGCAAGACCCTGACCCTGTCTTATCCACAGGCCCAGTACCGAGTCGTCATCGATCTGCTGCGCAACGACACGGTCTACGTGCAGTTTCTCAGCTACGCCAACGGTCACATCTGGGCCGACCTGCACACCGGCACCGCACGCCCGCGTTGAGCCGCGACGCCCGGCAGGGGGTAAACTGCCCGCCCCGTGAACTGTGCGAGCTGGAGCCGGCAATGCGTAAAGACAAGAAACAGGTGATTGGTGACGAGATTGGCGATGAACAGATCAAGCTGTTCCTCAATTTTGAACCGATCGATGCCACGTCGCCGTCGCTGCACAAACTGATCAAGGCCTACCGTGGGCTGCGTGTCGATGATTTCGAGCGCTTCCTGGTGTTTTTTGCCGAGGCGGGCTACGACCTTAACGGCAAGGACGAACATGGCAATGATTTCGTGACGCTGGTTCGCGATCAGCGCAATGCCCAGGAATACATTGAATTGATCGAGAAGGCGCGTGGCTGATTGATTCAGGGGCCTGCTTCGCAGGCCAGCGGGAGCAAGCTCCCTCGCCACGAGGTCCAAAAAAAAACGCCCCGCTCTCATGGAGAACGGGGCGTTTTTTTAGCCGATCGAATCAAGCGTAGCTTTGGGTCTCGCTGCTTTCTTCAACCAACTCCAGCGCGATGTTGTTCTGCGCATTGATCTTGCGATACAGCGCCGCGTCGGTTTCCAGCACTTTTTCCCGGGCCGGGAAGATTTCCGCAAGCTTGGTGGCCCACTCGCCCTTGGTTTTTTCCGGGAAGCAACGCTCGATCAGTTCCAGCATGATCGACACGGTTACCGAAGCACCTGGCGAAGCGCCGAGCAAGGCGGCGAGGCTGCCGTCCTTGGCCGCCACCAGCTCGGTGCCGAATTGCAGGATGCCGCCTTTCTTCGGGTCTTTCTTGATGATCTGCACCCGTTGGCCGGCCACTTCCAGGCGCCAGTCTTCGGCTTTCGCCTCGGGGTAGAAGCGGCGCAAGGATTCCAGGCGCTGTTCCATGGACTGCATCACTTCGCTGATCAGGTACTTGGTCAGGTCCATGTTGTCCCGGGCCACGGCCAGCATCGGGCCGATGTTGCCGGCGCGTACCGACAACGGCAAGTCCATGATCGAGCCGTGCTTGAGGAACTTGGTGGTGAAACCGGCGTATGGCCCGAACAGCAGGGACTTCTTGCCGTCGACCACGCGGGTGTCCAGGTGCGGCACCGACATTGGCGGCGAGCCCACGGCGGCCTGGCTGTAGACCTTGGCCTGGTGGTGCTTGACCACTTCCGGGTTGTCGCAACGCAGCCACTGGCCGCTGACCGGAAAGCCGCCGAAGCCCTTGCTCTCTTCGATGCCTGAGGCTTGCAGCAGTGGTAACGCGGCGCCACCTGCACCGAGGAAGACGAACTTGGCGTCGACTTCCCGGGTATTGCCGGAATTGACGTCCTTGATGCTCACGGTCCAGCCATCACCGTTGCGCTTGAGGCCGGTGACGCGCTTGCAGTATTTGATCTGGGTGTCCGGCGCACTGCCCAGGTGCTTGAGCAACTGGTTGGTCAAGGCGCCGAAGTTGACGTCGGTACCGTTCATGACGCGGGTGGCGGCGACAACTTCGTCAGCCGGCCGGCCTGGCATCATCAGCGGCATCCACTCGGCCATCTGGCCCTTGTCTTCGGTGTATTCCATGTCGGCGAAGGCGTGATGCTGGCGCATCAGTTCGAAGCGCTTCTTCAAAAACTCCACGCCTTTCTCGCCCTGCACGAAGCTCAAGTGCGGCACGGGGGCGATGAAGGATTTCGACGAGCCGAACGTGCCCTTCCTGGTCAGGTACGTCCAGAACTGCTTCGACACTTCGAACTGGGTGTTGATGTGCACGGCTTTCTTGATGTCGACGGTGCCGTCGGCGGCCTGGGGCGTGTAGTTCAGCTCACACAGCCCGGCGTGGCCGGTACCGGCGTTGTTCCAGGGATTGGAACTCTCCGCGGCACCGGAATCCATCAGCTCGACGACTTCCAGCGAGATCGCGGGGTCGAGCTCCTTGAGCAGCACGGCCAGGGTGGCACTCATGATGCCGGCCCCTACCAGAACTACATCGACTGCTTCGTTATGCGCCATTTAACGCGTCTCCAAAAATCTGCAGCACCAAATTGTCGGCATAGCGGCCAGGAAGCGGGGCAAGTCAGTTGCGCCCCAGGAATCCACGGCCAGGAATCGCCATGTCCGAATCTTCGCAATTTTTCGCAACACTGCGGATGCATGCAGCACGGCCTCAAGAGTCACATGAACTCATTTAAGCGCCGCACCGGCAATTCGACTTATGGCCGAGACATCCGTTCGTGCAACCAAATCCGTAGCGGACAGGCTTCAGGCGCCGGTTCTTGAGCGATATCCGGTCCTGTGTCGTTGGGCTGTTCCAGACGCTAATGGTGCTTGTTCAGACGCAAAACTCTTCATTTGCTCGCCACACTCTTGTGAAGTTGTGAAAACCCGTTTTTTCACGCTCTTTTGAAGACGTGAACCTCAAAAAAGGGCTGTCCCAGCCTGGCACCGCGCCCGGTTTGGTTGCCCCCATGGAGTACATGACAGGCAAAACGGGCAGACAGCTCAGTGACCGAGCGTAATGACAGCTCTGCAGATTCGTGAAAAGCGGAGATTTTGCCCGGGAACAGCAAGCGCGCCAGCTTCACTCGATCTGTGTGGGCGGCTCTCTGTGGGCGGTGCGAAGTGCCAATACAAGCGCATCAGCGATGTTGCGAGGCCCGATCAGGAGACGTCCTTATAATCGGGGGGAGATTGTAACGAAGAAACGCGTGGAAATGGTCGTGTTTTATGACTTTTATTAGCCTTCCGGTCAGACGGCCAACAGTTGCCGGCTACGGGCGCGTGCGCGGGGCGGTTGCACTCGCGCTTCGACGGGCAGGGGCTGGTGCAGCCAGTTGAGGCGGATCTCTTCGATTTCCACCCAGCCTTCGCCCATGGGTTGCAAGCTGCATTGCTTGAACGCCTGGCAGCGACCGGCGCGGTCCAGCAGGGCAAAGCAGCGATGATGGGGACGGGGGGTAAACAGATCGATCAGAAAACGCATGGTCGGATACCGTGTCGAGGGAACTTGTGGACAGCCTGACAGCCGGCCATGACATGCTGGTTTAAGGAAGGTGACAACGGGGTGACAGGAACCGCCCACGGTGGCCCTTGTCAGACATCTCGGTATTCATGCTGCGACGCTGGTTCGCCGCGATGGCGCACCGCTATACTGCCGGCCTGTTTGTGCCCGATTCTGGAGAGAAGAGCATGTTGCAACGCCTGTTGTTCGGTTTGATCGCCGTGACCAGTCTGACCCTCGTCGGCTGTGCCCACAGCCCGCAGCAACTTAACCCGGAACCCAAGCTCAACGCCCAATTGGCGCCGGTGGGCCGTGGCCAGCCGGTCGTGGTGCGTGTCGTGGACGGTCGTCCGTCGCCGACCCTCGGCACCCGCGGTGGGTTGTACCCTGAAACCAGCGTGATCACGGTGCAGGGCGCGCAGATCCTGCCGAAGTTGCAGGCCCAGGCCGAGGCGGCCGTGCGCCTGCTGGGCTTCACCCCGACCGCGAACGCCATGAACGCGCCGCAACTGACCGTGACCCTGGCGGAGCTGAAATACCAGTCGCCCAAGGAAGGCATGTACGTGACCGAAGCAACGATCGGCGCGACCTTCCGCTCCGACGTGCAGAACGCGAACCGTCGCTACAGCGGTCGTTACGGCGCTTCGCTGGACCAGCGCTTTGGCATGGCGCCGAACCAGGACACCAATACCAAGCTGGTCAGCGACGTGTTGAGCGATGCCCTGACCCGTCTGTTCAAGGACCCGACCATTGGTCAGGTGTTGGCAGAGTAAGTAACAAGCCCCATATCCCTGTGGGAGCGAGCTTGCTCGCGATAGCGGAATGTCAGCCACTTTGATGTTGGCTGATCACTGCCATCGCGAGCAAGCTCGCTCCCACAGGGTTTTTTTATGGATGAGATATTCAGGCGGCCTGGGAATAAAGCTCCAGCACGCTGATCCCGGTCAGCAGGTCTGTCTCCGGAAGATCAGCATGTGGATGGCCGCCGAGGGCGCAATACACCAGCCAGTGCCGGTCCTGGACGTTGAAGGACAGGCTGTCGACGAGGTTCTGTTGTTCGTCGCTCGGGCTGATGAGGTAGAGGCGATCCTGGTTTTCGGCGTGCAGCATGACGGGTTCCGTGCAGGTTTGGAGGGCGACAGGGTGGCCTATCCTTATGACGAAACCGTGACGGATGAAATTAATCCGCCACAAACGCATTCAGTATTGAACGACATCGTTACCGGTCGGAAAAAGCCGCGCAGCGCGCCAGGCTTTCGGTAGAATCCGCGCCCTGATTTATAGGTCTTGGGCGCAAGGCGTCCGTTTTTCGCTTGAGGTTCGTGATGTCGTTGCAACTGTTTTCGTTGTTCGCTGCCCACCCCGCCAAACTGATCAACCTGCTCGCGCTGCTGTTTGCCTGCCCGGGTGGCTGGGTATTGCACGCAACGCGCCGCCGCGAGCAGCGGGCGCGGGCCTGTCTCGAAGCGCGTGGCGGCGAAAGCAATGAACGATTCGAAGCGCTGCTGGACCTGGCGACGCAACGCATGAACCGGTTTTTCTACCGCTTCGGTTTTGCTTGCCTGGGCGTGGCGCTGTTGATGTCGTGGTTCAGCACAAAGCTCTGATGAAGCAATCTGTGGCGAGGGGATTGAGCGAAACGTCGCACCGCCCCGCTGGGCTGCGTAGCAGACCCGATATCTATGGCTAGCCCAAGGGCTTGCGAGTGCTGTGCACTCGAGCGGGGATAAATCCCCTCGCCACAGGTCACTCGCTCTAAGGGCTGTCGCTTAAAGCGCCAACCCCGCCTTGACCCGATACTGGTTACGCACCGGCGTTGCATATTGCAGCACCAGGAACGGTCGCTGTTCCACCGGACACTCATCCAGTCGACGCTGCCATTCCTCTTGGGCCTTCGCCAGTTCTTCGGCACCGAACACCTCGGCGGCCGTCGGGACCTGTAGCTGCGGGTCGGCGTCGGCCCATTGGGCATAGGCCAGGTAATGCACCGGGAACAGGCGATAACCGCCGAGGATCTGCCGGTCCATCTCCGCTGCCAGTTGCTTGGTGTCCTCGAACAGCTCGGTGATCGGCGCGGCAAAATTCACATGGACCCGGCCTTTATAGCCAGTGATGCCCTTGGCGATGCTGACGTCATCCTCGCCCGGTGCCTTGGTGTAGGTCCCGGTAGTGGCGCGGATGTACAACTCGCGGGCCTTGGCCTGGTCACACGGATCGTATTCGTAGCTGATCGACACCGGCGTCAGGTTCAGCGAGCGGATCACCTCGCCGAACGGTTCGTCCTTGCGGCTCATGTGGAACATCTTGAGGATCGCTGATTCGGTGCGATCGTCACCGTCCTTGGCCCTACCTTCGGCCTGGGCGATCCAGATCGAGGCGCAATCGTTGCGGATCGAGTGGTTGATGTACGCCGACAGCAACTGGTACGCCGCCATTTTTTCCCGGCGACCGGTGATCGAGCGGTGCACGATAAAACTCTTGTTCAGGCGCATCAGGTCGCTGACGAACGGCTTCTGCAGCAGATTGTCGCCAATGGCGATGCGCGGGGTCGGCAGGCCGGCGTGGTACACGGCGTAGTTGACGAACGCCGGGTCCATCACGATGTCGCGGTGGTTGGCGATGAACAGGTAAGCGTTGCCGGATTTGAATTGCTCCACCCCGGTGTACGTCACGCCATCGGTGGCGCGCTCGATGGTGTGGTCGACATAGAACTCCACTTTGTCCTGCAACGTGGCGACCGATGTCACACCGGCGAACTCTCGACGCAACTTCTGCGCTATAAGGGGTTTGAGCATCCAGCCGAACGCGCCGGCCAGGCGCGGGAAGCGGAAGTGGGTGAGGATATCTAGAAACGCCTTGTCGCTGAGCAGCCGTGCCAGCACTGCTGGGACTTCACTGTCGTCGTAAGGTCGGATGGCATCGAATTCGCCCATCATGCTCTCTTGTTGGAAACGGCTAGGGTAAGTAAAGGTTCGATCGAAAATACGACAGGGCACGGCCTGGAAAATAAGCCAGACGAAAATAGCCCTGCAAATAGACCGGCGATTATACGCACAAGTCACTTGGGAGACCGCGATGCTGGAAGCCGCTGAGTATGAATGTCCGTATTGTGGGGAAGAGGTAGAGACTTCATTGGATCTTTCCGGTGGCGACCAGACCTATATCGAAGACTGTCAGGTCTGCTGTCGGCCGATTACCTTCGTACTGCAAGTCCACGGTGAGGAGTGGCACCTCGAGGTCTTCAGCGAAAACGAATGATGGGGTGGCCATGCAGCGAATCTACGAGTTGGAAAACCTGATGGAAGGCGAATTGCTCCAAGGCATGCTCGCCAGCGAAGGCATCACGGCACATCTGGTGGGCCGTGACCTGGTGGGTGGCGCGGGGGAGCTGCCGATGCACGGGCTGTTGGGGCTGGCGGTGGACGATGAACAGGCGCAATACGCCCGGGAGTTGATCGCCGCCTACAATGCCGCGCTGCCGGTGCCCGGCGATGAACCGGACAGTTACCCCGGAACGCTGGTCTGTTAGGCTGGCCGCCGTTTGATATGAGAGCCGTATTTCCCCATGTGTGGACGTTATGCCCTGTTTCGCTGGAATCCCGCCTTCGCGGCCTTGCCCGGCTTCCCCGTCGATCAGAAGGCCCAATGGAACATTTCGCCCAACGATTCGGTGCTGATGCTGCGGGTTGGCGCCGACGGCCAGCGCGAATTGGCCCGGGCGCGCTGGGGGCTGACGCCGCCGTGGCTGACCGATCTGTCCCGTACTCCCGCCCACGCCCGGGCCGAAACCGTCGCCGAGCAACCGATGTTCCGCGAGGCCCTGCGTTTGCGCCGGTGCCTGCTGCCGGCCAACGGATTCTACGAATGGCGCGGTGGATCGCGTAAACGCCCGTACTGGCTGACGCCGGGAGAGGGTTCGTCGCTGTTTTTCGCGGCGATCTGGGAAGCGTATCCGGTGCAGGAACAGGTGTGGTTGAGCACGGCAGTCATCACCCAACCGGCGGCTGGCCAGCGTCGGCCATTGATTCTGGACGAAGAAGGCCAACGCCTCTGGCTTGATCCCGAGACACCGTTGCATGCCTTGCAAGGGCTGCTGGCGAGCGAGCCGGGGCAATTGCGCGAGCGGGTGTTGGCGAACATGGTCAACGACCCGAAACTCAATGGGCCGGAGTGCCTGACGCCGGCTTGAGGGTTGTGGCGACAGTCCCAACCCCTTCGCGAGCAGGCTCGCTCCCACCGGGAGTCGGGCCTTTCAGAAAAATCTGTAATCCTCGCGCTGTGTATCTGGCGCCGATACAAATCAACGCCTAGGATACGCCCACGTTTCCAGGGAGCTTCATAAATGAACAAGATTTTGATGGTAAGTGCGCTGAGTGCAGGTCTGCTGCTTGCCGGTTGCCAATCGGTCAACACCACCAGCGGCGGAGCCGTGGGGGTGGAGCGCAAGCAGTACATGTTCAGCATGCTGTCGACCGCCGAGGTCAACCAGATGTACGCCCAGTCCTATCAGAAAACCATGGGCGAGGCGAAAGCCCAGGGCGCTTTGGACAAGACCAGCAGCGATGCCAAGCGTCTCCAGGTCATTGCCGACCGCCTGATTGCCCAGGCGCCTGTGTTCCGCCCGGATTCGGCGCAGTGGAACTGGGAAGTCAACCTGATCAAGAGTGACGAGCTCAATGCCAACTGCGGGCCTGGCGGCAAGATCATGTTCTACTCCGGCTTGATCGATCAGTTGAAACTGACCGATGCTGAAATCGCTGCGATCATGGGTCACGAAATTGCCCACGCCTTGCGCGAGCACGGCCGTGAAGCCATGTCCAAGGCCTATGGCATCGAAATGGCCAAGCAGGGCGCCGGAGCGATATTCGGCCTGGGCCAGGACAGCCTGGCGCTGGCCGACACCGTGGCCAACTACGGCATGACCTTGCCCAACAGCCGTGGCAACGAGAACGAAGCCGACCTGATCGGCCTCGAACTGGCCGCCCGCGCCGGCTACGACCCGAACGCCGCGATCACCCTTTGGAACAAGATGGCCAAGGCTTCGGAAGGCGCTCCGCCGGAATTCATGAGCACCCACCCATCGTCGAGCAGTCGGATCGCCTCGTTGCAAGCGGCGATTCCGAAGGTGATGCCGCTTTACCAGCAGGCCAAGAAGTAAGCATCACCCTGTTTTGTGGCGAGGGAGCTTGCTCCCGCTCGGGCCTGTAGGAGCTGGCGAAGGCTCGGGCCGCGTTCGGACGATCTTTTGATCCTGATCTTTTGTTTGGGATCAGTTGTGTTGGAAAAGATCGCAGCCTCGCTTCGCTCGGCAGCTCCTACAGGCCCAGAGGGAGCAAGCTCCCTCGCCACAAAAGCATCAAACCCACCCGCTGCTCTGCATTGCCTTGTACACCGCCACGATTGCCAGGATGAAAAACGCCGAGGCGGCCAGGCGGCGAATGAGGGCCAGGGGCAGTTTCTCGGCGGCGAAGTTGCCAGCCAATACCACCGGCACGTTGGCAATCAACATGCCCACGGTGGTGCCAATGATCACCAACCACAGTTCCGGGTATTGCGCGGCGAGCATCACCGTGGCGATCTGGGTCTTGTCGCCGATTTCCGCCAGGAAGAACGCGATCAGCGTGGTCAGGAACGGCCCGAACCTGCGAGCCGTGTTGGCCTCTTCATCGTCCAGCTTGTCCGGGACCAGGGTCCACAATGCCGTGGCCGCGAAGCTTGCCGCCAATATCCAGTGCAACACCGAGTCGGAGAAGAACCCACTGACCCAGGCACCCACCGCGCCCGCTGCCGCGTGGTTGGCCAGGGTCGCGGCGACGATGCCGGCGATGATCGGCCAGGGTTTGCGAAAGCGAGCGGCAAGGATCAGCGCGAGCAGTTGCGTCTTGTCGCCGATTTCAGCCAGCGCAACGATGGCGGTAGGTACGAGTAGAGAGTCCAGCATCAGGAAATTCCTAAGAGGGGCGGGTCGACACGGCTATGACACGTACAGCCTTCCCGCCCCGGGTAAGGTGTGCGTGTCATAGGTCTTGTCAAACCCAGCGACCATCTGCGTGGACGCTTGGGCCGCATACGCCATGGTCTGCTGACCAAGTATGTTGACGTATGCCGGGCGAGCAGGGCGCTCGCGGGAGACTACTCCCCTAGGACGGTGCGGATTCTGCCTAGGCAAATCCGATTGGGCAAGCGCTGTTTTTCCAAAATGCTTCAGCCGCGCTTGGCCCGGTAGATGCGAAAACCCTGGCCTTCGGCCTTGATGGTGCACGTGCCGAGGTGCTCTTCGATCAGCGGCTGGTATTTGAGGAAGCTGTTGGCGACCAGCCGCAGTTCGCCGCCATTTTTCAGATGTTTGGCGGCTTTTCGCAGCAGGTTTTCCGTCGCGTGATAATCCGTGTGTACGCCGACATGGAACGGGGGGTTACTGAGGATCGCGTTCAAACCCATGGGCGCAGCGTCGATCCCGTCACCGGTCAGCACCTCGGCTTCCAGGCCGTTGGCGGCCAAGGTCAGGCGACTGCTGGCGGCGGCGAAGGCATCCACATCCAGCAGTGTCACGGTGTTGTGCGGGTAGCGACGCTTGACCGCGGCGCCCAGCACACCGGCGCCGCAGCCGAAGTCCAGCAGGTGGCCGCTGGGCAGCTTGTCCAAGTGCTCCAGCAACAGCGCACTGCCACGATCCAGCCGCCCGTGACTGAATACCCCCGGCAAGCTGATGACCTTCAGAGCACCTTCGGCCAACGGCAGCTCATACGTCTGTGCAAGGCTTTCCAGCGGCTTGGCCTCGGGCGCGTTGGCGACGGTGACTTGCCAGAGCTGGCAGTGCCGCGCGCTGTCGAGCTTGCGTGGCTTGCCGAATGGGTTGAGCTGCTTGGAAGCCCCCTCGATGCCGCTGCGTTTTTCCCCCACCAAGTACACCTCGCGACCGGCCAGGCGCGCGGCCACGGCGTTGAGGATGTAGTCGGTGAGGTCCTTGGCCTTGGGCAGGAACACCACGGCGGTGTCGAACCCTCGCTCGGGTACGTTCACGCCAAAATGGCTGCGCTCCGGGAAGCGCGCATCCAGGGCCGCTTGATCGCCGGCGTGCCAGCACCAACCATGGGCCTCGGGCAGGCGGCCGAGCAGATCGTCGGCGGGCAGGCCAGCCAGCAGGACCGAACCCTGGAATAGCTCAGGTTGACGAAGCAGTACTTCACTGCGCGGATCCATGGTCTGCTCCTTGAAAAAAAGTGCGGCAGTTTATCAACTGACGATCCGTCGCGCTGTACCGCTGAAAAATCCCTGGGCGTTTTCGCTCAGTTGGCCAACGATCCGCTGCCGTGCCTCGCGGCTGCCCCAGGCGTTGTGGGGCGTGACGATCAACCGGGGGATATCGCCTGCCAACAGCGGATTGCCCTCGGTGGGCGGCTCCACGCTCAACACGTCGGTGGCCGCACCGCCCAGGTGACCGCTGCGCAGGGCGTCGGCCAAGGCTTGCTCGTCGATCAGCCCGCCGCGTGCGGTGTTGACCACGAACGTACCGGGTTTGAGCAAGGCCAGTTCGCGCGTGCCGATGAAATGACGGGTGTGCTCGTTGAGCGGACAGTGCAGCGTCAGGGCGTCCACTCGCGGCAACAGTTGGTCCAATGGCAGGCGGTCGGGACGAGCGGGGCGTCCGGGAATCTGTCCCAGCAAGACGCTCATGCCAAAGGCTTCGGCCAGCCGCGCGACGGCGCCGCCCAATTCGCCATGGCCGAGCAGTCCGAGGGTCTTGCCCTGCAGCTCGACAATCGGATAATCCAGCAGGCAGAACTGCGAAGCCTGTTGCCAGCGACCTTCGCCCACGGCTTTTTGATAATCGGCCAGGCGCGTCGCCAGGTTCAGCAACAGCATGATCGTATGCTGGGCGACCGACGGCGTGCCGTAGCCCTGGCAGTTGCTGACGGTAATGCCATGGCGGCGGGCCGCGACCAGGTCGACGTTGTTGGTGCCGGTGGCGCTGATCAGGATCAGTTGCAGTTCGGGGTTGGCGGCCATCGCGGCTGCATCGATCACGACCTTGTTGGTGATCGCCACCGTGGCGCCCTTGAGCCGCTCTGTTACCTCATCCTGGCGGGTTCCGGCGAACAGTTGCAGTTCGCCGAAGCATTCGCGCAACGGGCCGAGGTCGAGGTCGCCGAGGTCCAGGGAAGGGTGATCGAGAAAAACTGCGCGGGCGGTATTGGTCATCAGCTGTACCTGTCATGGAAAGGACTGAAGGCGTAATGTGGCGAGCCTATCAGAACATTTGCCGTGGCGAGGGAGCTTGCTCCCGCTGGCCTGCGAAGCAGGCCCCAGAGGCAAGCGACTGCTGCGCAGCCGAGCGGGAGCAAGCTCCCTCGCCACGGGATTCATTCAACAGAGATTGTCGCAAGGAGCCGCACCATGTACCTCGCCGAATTCCTCACCGTCGCCCTGATCCATTTGCTGGCCGTGGCCAGCCCTGGTCCGGATTTCGCCGTGGTGGTGCGTGAAAGCGTGACCCACGGTCGCCGCGCCGGGACGTGGACAGCGTTGGGCGTCGGCACCGCGATCTTCCTGCACGTGGGGTATTCGCTGCTGGGCATCGGCCTGATCGTGTCCCAATCGATCGTGCTGTTCAACGCATTGAAGTGGGCGGCCGCCGCCTACCTGTTGTACATCGGCTTCAAGGCATTGCGTGCGCAGCCGGCCAAGGCCAGCGAGGAAAACCTGCACAAGGAAGTCGGCGAACGCACCGCTCGCGGCGCATTTACCGCCGGCTTCGTGACCAACGGCCTGAATCCCAAGGCGACGCTGTTCTTCCTGTCCCTGTTCACCGTGGTCATCAATCCCCATACCCCGATGGCGATCCAGGCCGGCTACGGCGTCTATCTCGCAGTCGCCACGGCGGCCTGGTTCTGCATGGTCGCGATGCTGTTCAGCCAGGCACGGGTGCGTGCCGCTTTTGCCCGCATGGGTCATTGGTTCGACCGGACCATGGGTGCCGTGCTGGTTGCCATCGGGGTGAAGCTGGCGTTTACCGAGTCCCACTGAGCGGGCTGAACCCGTCCCGATGATGGCTCAAAGCTGGTATTTGCGAGCGGATCAAATCATTCCTTCGGCTGATTTGATCCGCGAATAAGCGCTTTAGAGTGCTTACTTTCCAGCCAAGACCGTGCAGTCAGAAAAGGGACACTTATGTTGCAGACTCGCGTAATTCCTCCAGCCGAAGGCGCCTATCAATACCCGCTGCTGATCAAGCGGCTGCTGATGTCCGGCGCGCGTTACGAGAAAACCCGCGAGATCATCTACCGCGACCAGTTGCGCTACAGCTACCCGACGCTGATCGAGCGCGTCGCGCGGCTGGCCAATGTGCTGACCGAGGCGGGGGTGAAGGCCGGCGATACCGTGGCGGTGATGGACTGGGACAGTCATCGTTACCTGGAATGCATGTTCGCGATCCCGATGATCGGCGCGGTGATCCACACCATCAACGTGCGCCTGTCGCCAGAGCAGATCCTCTACACCATGAACCACGCCGAGGACCGCTTCGTGCTGGTCAACAGTGAGTTCGTCGGGTTGTACCAGGCGATTGCCGGGCACCTGACCACGGTGAAGAAAACCTTGCTGCTGACCGACCTGCCGGAAAAAACCGCCGACCTGCCAGATCTGGTTGGCGAGTACGAGCAACTGCTGGCCGGTGCAAGCCCGGTCTACGACTTCCAGGATTTCGACGAGAACTCCGTCGCCACCACGTTCTATACCACCGGCACCACAGGCAACCCCAAGGGCGTGTATTTCACCCATCGGCAACTGGTGCTGCATACCCTGGGCGTGTCGACCATCATGGGCGCCATCGACAGCGTGCGGCTGCTGGGCACCAACGACGTGTACATGCCGATCACGCCAATGTTCCATGTCCACGCCTGGGGCCTGCCGTACGTGGCGACCATGCTGGGGCTCAAGCAGGTCTACCCCGGCCGCTACGACCCGGAGTTCCTGGTAGAGCTGTGGCGCAAGGAAAAGGTCACGTTCTCCCACTGCGTGCCGACCATCCTGCAGATGGTGCTCAACGCCAAGGGCGCCCAGGGCACCGATTTCGGCGGCTGGAAAATCGTCATTGGTGGCAGCGCCCTCAACCGCAGCCTGTACGAGGCGGCCAAAGCCAAGGGCATCCAGCTCACCGCCGCCTACGGCATGTCCGAGACCGGCCCGCTGGTGTCCTGCGCCCACCTCAACGACGAACTGATGGCCGGCAGCGAAGACGAACGCATCACCTACCGGATCAAGGCCGGCGTGCCGGGGCCGCTGGTGGAGGCGGCGATCGTCGACGGCGAGGGCCGCTTCCTGCCCGCCGACGGCGAGACCCAGGGCGAATTGGTGCTGCGCGCGCCGTGGCTCACCGAAGGTTATTTCAATGAACCGCAAAAGGGCGCCGAGCTCTGGAGCGGCGGCTGGTTGCACACCGGCGATGTCGCCACGCTCGACGGCATGGGCTTCATCGACATTAGGGACCGCATCAAGGACGTGATCAAGACCGGTGGCGAGTGGATCTCCTCCCTGGACCTCGAAGACCTCATCAGCCGTCATGCGGCGGTACGTGAAGTAGCAGTGGTCGGCATTCCCGATCCGCAGTGGGGCGAGCGGCCGTTTGCCTTGCTGGTGATTCGCGAAGGGCATGAGATCGGGGCTCGCGAGCTCAAGGAACACCTCAAGCCATTCGTCGAGCTGGGGCACCTGAGCAAGTGGGCAATCCCGAGCCAGATTGCCCTTGTTACGGAAATTCCCAAGACCAGCGTCGGCAAGCTCGACAAGAAGCGTATCCGCGTCGACATCACCGAATGGCAAAGCAACAACAGCACCTTCCTCTCGACGCTCTGAGCGTCCCTGCCGTGCCCGAAAAGGGCACGGCAGCCCCACCAAGCAAGCGCTTGTCTTGTCAAAACCGAAAATTCAGCCATCCTTGCCGTGCCGACAGGTGTCGGCCTGGCGAAGGACTGTTCCAGAGTGGTCGTGGGCTGCAAATCACACTTTAGAGGGATCAAGCCGTACTACCTGCTGGCTATAGTCCGCTCAAGGTTTTCTGGAATGGGACGCACGTGCCAGCACGGCGAAGGGTTTCCGGAAATACCCACTGCCATAACAATAAAACACATGGAGTTGCGTCGATGACCTCAGCAAACACTTTCTGGCGCCGGGCAAAATTGCCGCTGGCCGTCAGTCTTGCCTCCTCGCTCGCCGGCCCGGCTTTCGGCGTCAGCTTCAACATCGGTGAAATCGAAGGCCAGTTCGATTCGTCCCTGTCGGTCGGCGCGAGCTGGTCCACGGCCAAGGCCAACAAGAACCTGATCGGCGTCAACAATGGTGGCCATGGTTTGTCCCAGACCTCTGATGACGGTCACTTGAATTTCAAGCGTGGGGAAACCTTCTCGAAGATCTTCAAGGGTATCCATGACCTGGAGCTGAAGTACGGCGACACCGGTGTGTTTGTGCGTGGCAAGTATTGGTATGACTTTGAGCTCAAGGACGAAAGCCGTCCGTTCAAGGACATCAGCGACAGCAACCGAAAAGAAGGCGCTCAGTCTTCCGGCGGGCAGATTCTCGATGCGTTCATTTACCACAACTACGCCATTGCCGATCAGCCCGGCTCGGTGCGCCTCGGCAAGCAGGTGGTTAGTTGGGGCGAGAGCACCTTCATTCAGAACGGCATCAATGCCATCAACCCGGTCGATGTATCCGCGTTCCGTCGTCCGGGCGCCGAGGTCAAGGAAGGGCTGATCCCGGTCAATATGTTCTATGTGTCCCAGAGCCTGACCGACAATTTGTCAGCTGAAGCTTTCTACCAATTGGAGTGGGACCAGACCGTTACTGACAACTGCGGGACTTTCTTCTCGCAGCCGGACGTCATTTCCGATGGTTGTGACAGTAACCTGCGAGTGCTGAGGAGCGCGTCGGCGATTCCAGCTGCTGCGATGCCTACCTTGGGTGCGTTCGGTGTGGACGTAGATGGCGAAGGCACTTTGGTTCGTCGTGGCGCCGACCGTGATGCTCGGGACAGCGGCCAGTTTGGCGTGTCTTTCAAGTACATGTACGAGCCGCTGGATACTGAGTTTGGCGCTTATTTCATGAACTACCACAGCCGTGCGCCAATTTTCAGCGGTCATGGTGCACCAGCCAGCGCTTATACCAGCGGACCAGGGTTGGTAGGGTCGCTGATGGCCGCTGGCATTCCGTTTGCTCAAGCGGTTGCCATGGCTCAAGCCATGGTACCGATGGTGGTCGCAGGTAATTCAAACTACTACGTCGAGTATCCCGAAGATATCCGCCTGTATGGCCTGAGCTTCTCGACCACATTGCCCACAGGTACCGCATGGAGCGGCGAAATCAGCTACCGTCCGAATGCACCGGTCCAGCTCAATACCACTGACATCCTGTTTTCCGGATTAACGCCTCTGAACCCCGATGTTTCTGTACTGCCAGGACAGGCAGACACGGACCAGCCAGGCTATCGCCGCAAGGAAGTGACACAACTGCAAACCACCTTTACCCACTTCTTCGATCAGGTCATGGGCGCCGAGCGCCTGACATTGGTAGGCGAGGTCGGTTTCACTCACGTCGGTGGTCTGGAAAGCACTTCCAAGGCGCGTTATGGCCGTGATCCAAGCTATGGCCCTGGGCCATTGCCGAATGGCCAATGCGAGATATTGAACGGTTCGACCCTGGCAGGCGGAGCGCAGAACAACGCTAGTCGCTATTGCGAAAATGATGGCTTCACCACGGCAAACTCCTGGGGTTATCGCGGTCGCGCGATCTGGGACTACAACGACGTGTTCGCCGGTGTAAACCTGCGGCCGAACGTGGCTTGGTCCCATGATGTGAAAGGCTACTCGCCAGGCCCTGGCGCCAACTTCGAGGAAGGTCGCAAGGCCGTCAGCCTCGGGCTGGATGCCGAGTACCAGAACACCTACACCGCCAGCCTGGCCTACACCAACTTCTTCGACGGCAAGTACACCACTGTGGACGATCGCGACTTCGTGGCGCTCAGCGTCGGCGTGAACTTCTAAGCCGTATTTCAGGACGACACACTATGAAAATAACAAAGAATCTGTTGCAAGTCGGTGCGCTGGGACTATCCCTGTTGGCGGCCAGCGTCATGGCCGCCGTGCCTGCCGCCGAGGCCGATAAGCTGGGCAAGAGCCTGACGCCGATGGGCGCCGAGATGGCTGGCAATGCCGATGGTTCGATCACCGCCTGGAAACCCATGGCCAAGAACGCCGGCAGCGTGGACGGCAAGGGCTTCCTCTCCGACCCGTACGCCAGTGAAAAACCGGTCTTCACCATCACCGCGCAGAACGTCGACCAGTACAAGGACAAGCTCGCCCCGGGCCAGTACGCGATGTTCAAGCGCTACCCGGAAACCTTCAAGATGCCGGTCTACCCGACCCATCGCGGCGCCACCGTGCCGGATGACGTGTTGGCCTCCATCAAGAAAAACGCCGTGAACACCAAGCTGGTGGGCGCTGGCAACGGCCTGGAGAATTTCGAGACGGCGGTGCCGTTCCCGATTCCCCAGAGCGGGCTCGAAGTGATCTGGAACCACATCACCCGCTATCGCGGCGGCAGCGTGACACGTCTGGTCACCCAGGCCACGCCGCAGCCCAACGGTTCGTACAACCTCGTGTACTTCCAGGATCAGTTCGTGTTCCGCGACAAGATCAAGGGCTTCGATCCGGCCAACCCGGGCAACGTGCTGTTCTACTTCAAGCAGCAAGTGACTGCGCCGGCGCGCCTGGCCGGTACCGTGCTGCTGGTGCACGAAACCCTCGACCAGGTGAAGGAGCCGCGCAAGGCCTGGATCTACAACGCCGGCCAACGCCGCGTGCGCCAGGCCCCGCAAGTCGCCTACGACGGCCCGGGTACCGCCGCCGACGGCCTGCGCACCTCCGATAACCTGGACATGTACAACGGCGCGCCGGACCGTTACGACTGGAAGCTGGAAGGCAAGAAAGAGCTGTACATCGCCTCCAACAGCCACAAGATCGATTCGCCGCAGCTCAAGTACGCCGACATCCTCAAGGCCGGCCACATCAACCAGGACTTGGCGCGCTATGAGCTGCGTCGCGTCTGGCATGTGACCGCAACCCTGAAGGAAGGCCAGCGCCACATCTACGCCAAGCGTGACTTCTACATCGACGAAGACACCTGGCAAGCCGCGGTCATCGATCACTACGACGGTCGTGGCCAGCTGTGGCGCGTGGCCGAAGCCCATGCCGAGAACTACTACGACAAGCAAGTGCCGTGGTACGCCATGGAGGTTATCTATGACCTGCAGTCCGGTCGCTACCTGGCCCTGGGCATGAAGAACGAAGAGAAATCGGCCTACGACTTCGGCTTCACCGCGTCCACCAGCGACTTCACCCCGGCGGCACTGCGCCAGGAAGGCGTTCGCTAAATCGCTCCACCCGAGGCCGCATCCTCGAAAAAACGCCCCGACTGGTTCGGGGCGTTTTTTTTGACCGACACAAAAGCAGCACTCCAAGGCATTTGGTTTGTAGCCTTTTTGTAGCCATTTGTAGCACTCCCTTCAATACCTCTCCGTTTACGGCTAGTCTGCGGACATCTGCAACGCCGCCACCCGCATTCCAACAAGAGCCGGCCATGACTGATTTGTCTTCACTTCCGGATTCTTCCCGCGCAGCCATTGCGGTACAGGAAGGGCGCTTCTACCGCCCACCCTTGCCCGACGGCCATGTCGTGCGGCCGCGGTTGTGCGAGCGCCTGGGTGCCGGGCTTGGTGGCCGGTTGCTGTTGGTGAGTGCGCCGGCGGGGTTTGGCAAAAGCTCGCTGGCGGTGGAGTTCTGCCAGGGCCTGCCGGCCCACTGGCATAGCCTCTGGTTGGGGCTCAGTGCCAGGGACAACGACCCGGGGCGTTTCCTGGAGCGGCTGCTCGAAGGGCTCCAGGCGTTTTTCCCGCAACTGGGTGGCCGGGCACTGGGCCTGCTGAAAATGCGCCAGCGCCATCAGCCCTTCGCGTTCGAAGAATGGCTCGACGGTCTGCTCGATGAGCTGTCGGCGCATCTGTCCCCTCGCACTCCCTTGTTGCTGGTGCTCGATGACTACCATCTCGCCCAGAGCCCGGTGCTGGATCGCTGCCTGCAGTTTTTTCTCAATCACCTGCCCGACGGGCTGCTGGTACTGGTCACCAGCCGCCAGCGACCGGACTGGCACCTGGCACGGCTACGCCTGTCGCGGCAATTGCTCGAACTCAACGAACAAGACCTGCGCCTGACTCATGACGAAGCGCTGACCTTGCTCCAGCGTCACAGCAGTTCACTGCGCGGGGAGGCGCTGGAAAGCCTCATCCAGCGCAGTGAAGGTTGGGTGGCCGGGCTGCGTTTCTGGTTGCTCGCGGCTTCCGAGGCCGGCAATGACGGACGGCTGCCCCAGGCCCTGCACGGTGGGGAAGGGCTGATCCGCGATTACCTGCTGGAGGAAGTCATTGATTGCCTGCCCGCCGAGGTGCAGGCGTTTCTCTATGACATCGCCCCGCAAGAGCGCTTCTGCAGCGAGCTGTGCGATGCGGTGCGCGATGCCCATGACAGTCAGGAAATTCTTCAATACCTGGCCGCGCACCAAGTGTTCCTGGTGCCGTTGGACGAACATGGCCACTGGTACCGTTTTCATCACCTGTTTTCCGACCTGTTGCGCAGCCGTCCCAGTGCGCCGGCCATGGTGCCGGCCGCGACCCTGCACCTTCGGGCTTGCCGTTGGTTCAACGCCCAGGGCTTGATCGACGAAGCCGTGGAGCAGGCGCTGCGGGCGGGGCACCTGGATGTGGCGGCGAACCTCGTGCAGAACCTGTCGGAAGAGCAACTGCTGGCCGAGCAGAACGTCGGCATGTTGCTGCGCTGGAAAATGGACTTGCCCGACAGCCTCCTCATCAGCACCCCGAGGTTGATCGTGCTCTACAGTTGGGCGCTGGGCCTGGCCTGCCAACTGGATGCCGCCGAGGAGTTGGCCGCACACTTGAGCCGCTTCCTGCCAGCCCCATCGGCCACTGCGCAAAAGTCCATGCTCGCGCAATGGCTAGCCCTGAGCGGCATTGTTGCCCGAGGGCGTGGCGACCGCGCGGCTACGTTGCGCTATTGCACCGAAGCCCTGGAAAGCCTGCCGCAAAAACGCTATGGCCAACGCCTGATGTGCTTGTCCACGCTGTCGAACCTGGCGATTGCCGATGGCGACCTGTGGCGGGCTCGTGCCTTGAACCGGGATTCCCTGGAGCTGGCGCAACGGGTCGGCAATCCGCTCTTCGAGGCCCTCGCCCATTACGATCGGGCCCGGGTACTGCAAGCCCGGGGAGAAATCCTGCGGGCGCTCGAAGAAGTGAGACAAGGGCTGCAACGTCTGCAGGGTTTGTCGCCACAACGGTTGTACGCGGTGCGAGCGCGTTTGGTCCTGTATGAGGGATTTCTGCTGACCCTGCGCATGCAGTCCCAGGCTGGATTGGCACGGTTGCAAGCCGGCCTGACCGAAGCCAGGGCCTGCCGTGACATCAGCGTGTTGATCGGCCATTGCGTGATTGCACGCGTCGAAGGCTACAACGGCGAGTTCGCCCGGGCCTTTGCCGAACTGGCCGAGGCGGAGCGCCTGATGCATATCTGGGACGTTCCGCCGGTGTATTACCTGGCGATGATCACCCTGGTCAAATGCGAGCTCTGGCTTGCCCAGGGCCGCACCGAGCTGGCCGAAGCCTGGTTGGCGCGACTGGGACAGACCTACACTGGCGAACGGGCTGCCGCGCCTCCGGAATTCCATCCGCAACTGCCACTGCACGTTGAACTGCAACAGGCCTTGCTGGAATCCATCCGCGGGCAACCGATGCAGGCCGAAGGGCGCCTCGATGCGTTGCTGGAGCACGCGCAGCAAACCGGCCGGCAAATGCTCAGCGTCATGGTGCTCAATCAGAAGGTCGCGTTGCTGCTCGCTGTGGAGCGTGAGCCGCAAGCACGAAGCGCTCTGGCCCAAGCCTTCGAGGCCGCCATCGGCGGGGTGCTGCAACCTTTCGAGTGGTTGTTGAAAGAACATCCGGAGTGGCTGCGCGAGCAACTGTTGCAGGCACCGCCCAGCGACTTGCGCCAACAACTGCTCGAATCCTTGCCATCGGCGGCGACGCCAGCTACCGAATCCATGACGCCGGTCGAGACCCTCAGTAGCCGCGAACGCGCGGTGTTGCAACTGATCGCCCAGGGCTGTTCCAACCAGGAGATCAGCGAGCAATTGTTCATTTCGCTGCACACGGTGAAAACCCACGCCAGCCATATCAACAGTAAACTCGGCGTAGAACGCCGCACCCAGGCCGTGGCGCGGGCTAAGGCGTTGGGGTTGTTGGGATGAGGTTGCTGTGACAAAACTGTGGCGAGGGAGCAAGCTCCCTCGCCACAAGAGCCATTACGCGTGAGTCGAGGATTCCATTCGATGTTGCCGTTGTACAAAACCATCCCGTCCCCCGTCGGCGAGCTGATCCTTGTTGCCCGAGGCACGAAGCTGGCGGCGATCCTGTGGGAAAACGAACGGCTCAATCGTGTGCGCCTCGGGCCGCTGGAGCCAGACGACGATCACCCGACGCTCAAGGAGACCGAGCGTCAGCTGCTGGAATACTTCGCCGGCCAGCGCCGCCGTTTCGAATTGGAGCTGGACTTCGCCGGCACTGATTTCCAGGTGCGGGTCTGGCAGGCTTTGCTGACGATCCCATTCGGCGAGACCCGCAGCTACCGCGACATTGCCATCCAGATTGGCCAGCCGACCGCGACCCGCGCCGTCGGAGCGGCCAACGGACGCAACCCGATCTCCATCATCGCCCCCTGCCATCGCGTCATCGGCACGTCCGGCAGCCTCACCGGTTTCGCTGGCGGCCTCGCCGCCAAGCAGTTTTTGCTCAGCCTCGAAGGCCAGCAAAGCCTGCAGCTGGCGTTCTGACCCTCACCCAATCCCCATGTGGGAGCGAGCTTGCTCGCGATGACGGCCCAACATTCAGCATCTTCATCACCTGACACTCCGTCATCGCGAGCAAGCTCGCTCCCACAGATTTTTCCTGCGCCAATATGAAATCCGTCTACAGTGTCTGTCGCCTGCAAACATAAATCGCCAACGGAGCCACTATGGCCAGCTATGGATTGTTCCTGCTGCTCGCAACCCTGACCATCCTCAGCCCTGGCCCGGGCGTGGTCCTGACCCTGTCCAACTCGGTGCGTCATGGCTGGAGCGGCGCCTTGCCCGGTATCCTCGGCATCGCCCTAGGCGGTTTCCTGGTGGCGGGCATCTCGGCCAGCAGTGTGGGCTTGATCCTGGCGACGTCGGCGACGGCCTTCACCGTGTTGAAATACATCGGCGCGGCTTACTTGCTGTATCTGGGCGTGAAGATGTGGAACACCAAGACCTTCATTCCGACCCTCAACGACACGCCTTCACGTCCTTGGCGGCGATTTGTCGAGGCGTTGTCGATCCAGTTGCTCAACCCCAAGGCCGGGTTCTTTTTCCTGGCGGTGTTCCCGCAGTTCATCGAGCCGGCAGGTAACTATTACACGCAGTTTCTCCTGCTGGTGGCGTCCTACGGCCTGCTCGTCATCGGCATACACAGTGGCTATGCGCTGATGGCGAGCCGTGCCAGGGGCTGGCTATCCACGCGCCAAGGCACGCGCGTTGTCGGCAAGTTGTCCGGCCTGACGTTCTTTTCCTTCGGCGTGCTGATGGCCTCGGCCAGCAAGTGATCAGCCTGGGGGCGATTTCGGCGCCAGCATGCGTGTCGGCGGATGGCCGTTGGCGTTGTGCTGGTAGATGTCCGCCGGTTGCCCCTGCTCATTGAAAAACACCTGGCCGATACCCGCCGAATTCCACAAGCGTTCCCCGGCCTCGGCGTGTTCCGGGACGTGGGGAATGATGCGCATGCTGCGGCGCTTGGTGAACCAGTTCAAGGGGGATCGGGGGGAATAGAGCCAGCGGTTCAGTCGATCGAACCACTCCAGCAGCGCCGGAGGAAACTCATTCTTGATGCCGCTGCTGGTGATCTGCCAAATGCGCGGACCGCCCTTGCGATGTGGGATCAATACCTCATAGACGAAGGAATAATGCACGTCACCCGAGAGCACCACATAGCTGCCGGGCGTACGTGAATGTCGGAAAATATTCAGGATCACCTGGGCCGCGCCGCGATGGGCCATCCAGTTTTCCGCGTCCACCAACAGTGGATAACCGCACCAACTGAACACCCGCTGCACGGTCTCGATCAGTTTCACGCCGAAGATCGGCGCCGGTGACACGATGATCGCCGAGGGATGGTCCAGCAGTTCTTGTTGCAGCTCGCTCAGCGCTTCCCAGTCCAGCAGGCCCGACGGCTGCTTGAGGTTGTTTTCGCTGCGCCAGCGGCGCGTACGGGTGTCGAGCACCACCAGCGCCGGCGTGCTCGGCAGCACGTAGTGCCATTGCTGGAAACCGAGCAGCGTGTCGATCAGCGTGTCCTGCGGCGCGCTGTCGAGGTAGCGGTCTTTGGCGGTGCCGCATAACGCCACGGTTTGCTGGATCACCTCGCCAAACACGTCCGGGTTATTGCCCCAGCCCTGGCAGAGCATATAGGCGATCAGCGCGTTGCCGATGATGCGCTTGGAGAACGGATGCCCGTAGGCCGTTTCCTCCCATTGTGCGGATAAATTCCAGTCGTCGGTGATGTCGTGGTCATCGAAGATCATCAAGCAGGACAGGTGCGCGAACACCCGGGCCACGCCGCCAAGTCCGGCCCTGAAAGCCTCGATGCGTTGTTGCTCCACGTCATAGCGTTGACGTCGTTCGGCGGTCAATTCGGGTGGTTGCGGGTCGATCAACGTCCACGGCACGGGCGACCACACCAGCAGATACATCGCCATGACTTCGGCGAAGGTCACCAGGTGATTATCTGCGCTGCTGCTGGTGAAGATCGGCTTGCGTGCCCCGCCGAAGAAACGCTCACGCAGGGTTTCGTTGCTTTCGAGCGCTGGCAGCAAGTCTGCACGGTGGTAATAACTGGCGGGGTGTTGGTAAAGCTTGGCGCTGTCTTCAACCACCGCACCTTCGAGGCATTCTTCGAACAACCCCAGGCGCTCGATCAAGGCATGGATCGCCCGCAACATCGGCCCGGCGACATCGTCGGCATACACCTGGTCGCCGCTCATCATCAACAACGCCGGCCGTTGCTCGGGAGATTGCGCCAACAGTCGGTCGACACAGAGCAAACCGTCGTTGGCCGGGTAGTGGGGTTTGCGGCAGGAGCCATGGACCAGTTGCCCGATGCGCGAATGCAGCATGAAATTAGGGCACTTCGCACCGCCGTACAGCAGGTGCGGCGCCCATTCGGCGATGGGCGTGCCGTCTACCAGCAGGTCGTAGTCAATCGTCACATCCAGCGCCAGGGCAGTATCGAGATGCACGTCGATCAAGTGCAAGAATGCCTGCCGCCCCACGGGCACCACCGTGCAGCGCGTGGCGTCGAGCTCGAGATCGCCTGCTTCGTCGAGGCGCAAAGTCAACGTCAAGGGTCGTGAACCCACCAGCCACATCACCAGCCGCCGGGCTTCCAATCGCCGCAGCAGCGGACCGACGAGGACGGAGGGTAGGGTGGTTGGTGTGTCGGAAGGGGACGGCAACATTCGTAGGAAAAGCTCTGCTTCAGAAGGAAGCAGGGATCATAACGCAATGCGCCCAAGGGCTGTGGCGGCTGCGTCTTTGTGGCGAGGGAGCAAGCTCCCTCGCCACAGGATCAGCTCATTCCCAACCAGTTCGGCAGAACCAGCGAAATCCACGGCACATAGGTAATCAACACCAGGAACGCCAGCAAGATCATCAGCCACGGCATGGCTGCGCGGATGGTGGCCGTCAGCGACATGCCGGTCACCGCCGAGGTGACAAACAGGTTCAAGCCCACCGGCGGCGTGATCAAGCCGATTTCCAGGTTCACCACCATGATGATGCCCAGGTGAATCGGATCGATGCCCAGTTTCATGGCGATCGGGAACAGGATCGGCGCCAGGATCAGGATGATCGCCGACGGCTCCATGAACGCACCGGCAATCAGCAGCACGATGTTCACCACCAGCAGGAAGGTCACTGGCGTCAACCCGGCCTCGATCACCCACGCGGTGATCTGTTGCGGCAGTTGCTCAGTGGTCAGCACATGGGCGAAGAGCATGGCGTTGGCAATGATGAACATCAGCATGATGCTCAACTTGGCCGACTCCAGCAGCACCTTCGGCGTCTCGCGGAACGTCAGGTCCTTGTAGACGAACAGTGCGATAAACGCCGAATACACCGCTGCGACCGCCGCAGCCTCGGTGGGTGTGAACATCCCCGAATAGATCCCGCCGAGGATGATGACCATCAGCAGCAGGCCCCAGACCGCCTTGCGTGCCGCCGTCAGCCATTCGCGCAAGGTTGCCCTGGGCAAGGCTGGCAGGTTTTTCTTCACCGCGACGATGTAGATCGCCACCATCAAGAAGACACCCAGCAACAAGCCCGGCACCACACCGGCCATGAACAACTTGCCTACGGAGGTTTCGGTCGCGGCCGCGTACACCACCATCACGATCGACGGCGGAATCAGGATGCCCAAAGTGCCGGCGTTGCAGACGATGCCGGCGCCAAACGCTTGTGGATAACCCGAACGCACCATGCCGGCAATCGCGATGGAGCCCACCGCCGCCACCGTTGCGGGGCTGGAACCGGACAGCGCGGCAAACAACATGCACGCCAACACTGCCGCAATCGCCAGGCCGCCACGGATGTGGCCGACACAGGCGTTGGCAAAATCGATCAACCGTCGTGCCACGCCACCGGTGGTCATGAACGCACCGGCCAGCAGGAAGAACGGAATCGCCAGCAAAGTGTAGTGCTCGCTGGTTTCGAACAGCTTGATCGCCAGGGAACGCACCGAGTCGGGGCTGAAGAAAATGATCGTCAGCGATCCGGCTAGGCCCAGGGAAATCGCAATCGGCACGCCGATGAACATGAGCACGAACAGCGCAATGAACAGGAAGGCAATGGTCATGGCTTGTCTTCCTCGATCTCGGTCAGTTTGATCGCTTCCGCGGCTTCATCGGCCAGGCCCAGGCCCGTCTGACGATTCATCAAAATGCGTACGAGAATCTCCGCGAAACGGATAAACACCAGGGCGAATCCTACGGGCACGATCAGCCCGACATGCCATTGCATGATGCCGAAATGGCCGAGGTCTTCGGCGCCGATCTCAGCAATCATCAACGTGTTGATCCACTCGAAACTCGCCACTGCCAGCAACCCGGCATAACCCAGGCAGCACAGGCAGGCGATCACGCCAATGTAGCGTTGCACTGGTTTGCTCGCCAGTTTCACCAGCGCGTCGACACCGATGTGTCCTGCGGTGCGCACGCCGTAGGAAAGACCGAAGAAAATCAGCCAGCCAAATAGCGCCTTGGTCAGCGAGCTGCTCCAGGTCATCGCCTGGGCCATGCCCATGATGCCGTCGCCAATGGCGAACATCGACTCGCTGGCGGCCGGCCAGTTGTCGCCAAGGCTATAGAACACGGCATAAAGGTTGTTGAGGACCACGTAGACGAAGGTGACCAACGTCATGGCGGCCAAAAGGAAGGCAATGAAAGCTTCCTCGAAATGTTCCCAAGTGCGCCGAAGGGCGTTCATGGATGGCATCTCCTGCAGGGAGGACGACAGGCCGGCGCTGCCTCGACAGCAGCGCCGGCCAACCCATTACTGTGCCTTGTTGGAGGCTTCGGCGGCTTTGATCAGGTCGGCACCGATGTCACCTTCGAACTTCTTCCATACCGGCTTCATCTTGTCGCGCCATTCGTTGCGCTCTTCAGGCGTGAGGGTGATGATTTCGGTGGTCTTGGCGTCGACAATGCGCTGCTTGTCGTTCTGGTTAAGTTGCGCGGCTTCTTTGTTCACGTGCGCGGTCACTTCAACCAGGATCTTGTCCAGTTCGCTACGCACGTCCGGCTGCAGGCCGTTCCAGAACTTGGTGTTGGTGATCAGCATGTAGTCGAGTACACCGTGGTTGGATTCGGTGATGTACTTCTGCACTTCATGCATCTTCTGGCTGTAGATGTTCGAGTAGGGGTTCTCCGCACCGTTCACCACACCGGTCTGCAGGCCTTGGTACACCTCGGCGAAACTCATCTTGCGCGGGTTGGCGTTGACGGCCTTGAACTGTTCCTCGAGCACCGCAGACGCCTGTACGCGGAACTTCAAGCCACGGGCATCTTTGGGTTCGCGTAGCGGTTTGTTGGCGGACATTTGCTTCATGCCGTTGTGCCAATAGGCCAGGCCGGTGATGTTCTTGCTTTCCATGGACTTGAGCAGTTTCTGACCTTCTGGGCTCAACTGGAAACGGTCCACGGCGGAGATGTCGTCGAACAGGAAGGGCAGGTCAAACAACTGCACCGTCTTGGTGTATTGCTCGAACTTGGCCAGGGACGGCGCGATCATCTGCACGTCGCCCAACAGCAGGGCTTCCATTTCCTTGCCGTCGCCGAACAGCGAGGAGTTGGGGTACACCTCGACTTTGACTTTGCCCGGCAAGCGTTCTTCCACCAACTTCTTGAACAGCAACGCACCTTGGCCTTTAGGGGTTTGTTCGGCCACCACGTGCGAGAACTTGATGACCACCGGATCGGCTGCCATGGCCGAGCCCAGCGCGCTGAGGGCCAGCGTGCAGACGAGTGCTTTCCACATAGGTTTGAACATTGGGGTTTCCTTTTATTTTTAGTTTTGCCCGTGCGGGCTCATTCAACAAAACGCACGGTGGGACAGTTGCAAGTCTAGGCAGAAAATAGCTTGCCGGGGCATTGTGACATCAAGTGCCGCGTATTACTGCGCCGGGTTGGACGCTTCGGCAGCCTGGATCAGGTCCGGGCCGATGTCCTTTTCAAACTTCGCCCACACCGGTTTCATCTTGTCGCGCCAGGCGTTGCGCTCTTGCGGCGTGAGGGTAATGATCTCGGTGGTCTTGGCGTCCAGGACGTGCTGTTTGTCCAGCTGGTTGAATCGCTCCGCTTCCTTGTTGGCATGGGCAGTGGATTCGACCACGATCTTCTGCAGTTCCGCGCGGATATCCGGCGGCAGGCCGTTCCAGAAGTCCGACGTGGTAATCAGCATGTAATCGAGTATGCCGTGGTTGGATTCGGTAACGTATTTCTGCACCTCATGGAGTTTCTGGTTGTAGAAATTCGAATAGGTGTTTTCCGTGCCGTTGACCAGGCCCGTACGCAACCCCTGATACACCACCGAAAATATCATCGGTTGCCCTTTGGCGCCCACTGCCTTGAACTGCTCCTCCAGTACGGCGGAAGTCTGCACGCGAAAGACCAGGCCGCGCGCATCTTCGGGCGTACGAAGTGGCCTGGTCGCCGACAATTGCTTCATGCCGTTATGCCAATAGGCCAGGCCCGTGATGTTCTTGCTTTCCATGGACTTGAGCAATTGCTGGCCCTGGGGGCTCTGTTGGAAACGGTCTACCGCGGCAATGTCGTCGAACAGGAACGGCAAGTCGAACAGCTGTACCTTGCGGGTGTACTGCTCGAACTTGGCCAGCGAACGCGCAATGATCTGCACGTCTCCCAGCAGTAACGCTTCCATTTCCTTGTCATCGCCATAAAGCGTGGAATTGGGATAAACCTCCACCTTGACCTTGCCCGGCAAGCGTTCCTCCACCAGCTTCTTGAACATCAAGGCGCCTTGGCCCTTGGGCGTCTGCTCGCCCACCACGTGGGAGAACTTGATGACGATGGGGTCCGCCGCAGCGGTGCCCAGCGTGGTGAAAGCCAGCGTGAAGGCGAGCGCGTTCCATAAGGGTCTGAGCATGGCGATTCTCTTGGAATTATGTTTATCGTGCGGGCTCATCCCAGCCCCGGCGAACTGCAAACATGGCAAGTCTAGGAGAAAAAACGCGGGTGATTGGGTGATAGGTAAAATGAAGCTGTTTCGCCATCTGCTAGGCTAGGCCTCCAGGATCAAAAGCCGCAGGGGGAACAGGGTGTTTACGTTTGATACGTTATGGAAGAGTCATCCCGAAATATTCGGCGACGCCGCGCCTTGCAGGACGAATGGTTCCAAGAACTTTAGCGATCAATGCGCGATCAATCTCGGCGTGGCCCTGCGGCGCGCAGGCGCCGACATGAGCCAGCTCAGGAGTGTGCGTCATTGTTGGCAGCATCCCAAGAGCGAAGGGCACATATTGGCTGCCGAAGAACTCGCCAAAGCCTTGAGTCGAGCCAGGATTCCCGGCTTGCAAGGCATGAAAACCGTCAAAAGCGAAGACTTTGAAGACAGCCTGGAAGGGCAGCAGGGAATCATTTTCTTCAAGGACTTCTGGCGCCGGGCAAATGAAACCTCTGCCAATCGCAGTGGCGATCACATCGACCTTTGGAATGGTCGCCGGCTGACGGACTGGTTGAGTTACCCACGAATACAAATGGGCTTCTCCATCGAAGGTACCTTCTCGGATTACCATGAGTCCAAGGACATCTGGTTCTGGAAGGTCATATGAAGGTCATCAAAGGAGTCTTGTTCGTCTTGCTGCTGGTCGCTTCGGCCATGGGTGCTTTTAATCTGATTTTCATACTGATCGGAACCTATTTGGGTCCGCTGTATGAAAGCGATGCGGACCAGAGCCGCAATTTCGCGATCTGGCTGTTCGGAAATATCGGAGTGATGATTATCGCGGCTGCGGCGGGCATTACCTGGAGCCGGCGGCGCACGAAAAGGATTTAACCACGCAGTTGAAATCTCCAAAGTCATCTCCAGGCACCTCTTGGCCCGACCGCATCAGGCTGGCTGGAGTTCAAGCCTCCAACGCTGGCCCCTTCAACTCGATCTGATTGCCATCCGGATCGAAGCAGTAGACCGACCAGCCTTTCCCTTCCGCGCCATAACGCATCTGCGCTTTTTCGACGGTCAGGCCCGCTTTGCGCAAGTGAGCGATCAAGGCCTGCTCGTCAAACGGTTCGATGCGCAGGCAGAAGTGATCGACGTTATGGCCCTGCTTGCCGGCAGCCGCGCCACCCTGGCGGCCAAGCGGGCCATCGACAGCCACCAGATCGATCATCGATGCACCGGCACCGAGATGGATCAATCCCAGATCGTCCCGACGCTTCCTGAGCTCGCAGCCGAACACCGAGGTGTAGAAGGCGAGACTGCGCTCGATGTCGGTTACCCGCAGGACGATGTGGTCGATGCGTTCGATGGTGAAGTCCTTCATACCGGCCTCCGCATGGGGTGTCACGCCAATGACCCAATCACTTTAGCCCAACAATTCCCGCAGAGGGAGCGAGCTGATTCCCTGCGATGACAAAGTCGTGTGGTATGACGACTTCTATGGGCGCCATCTTCCTTGGGAAGATGGTTTGATGAAAAATCTCCTGTTTGTTTGGTTTTGTGGGTTGACACGTCTGCGAAAACATTCGAATAATCCGTTACGTTGTATGACGACATACAAATAAAAAATAACAACACGGTGGCCCTCCCATGAGAATCACAGGCGTTAACGTCGAAATCTTTTCCACCCCGTCGCGTCGCGCCCAGGACAGTGCCGGCCACGCCCATCCCGGCGACGAAGTCATGATCAAGATGGCCCTGCTGCGAATCAGTTGCGACGACGGATCGGAGGGTTATGCCTTCGGTACGCCTGAATTGATTCGCCCGCACATCATCGAATCCTTCGTGCGCAAGGTGCTGATCGGCCGCGACCCGATGGACCGTGAGAGCATCTGGCAGGATCTGGCGCACTGGCAGCGCGGCAGCGCCGGGCAATTCACCGATCGGGCCCTGGCCCTGGTGGAACAAGCCTTGTGGGATCTGGCCGGGCGCAAGCTGAAGTTGCCGGTGCACAAGCTCATCGGCGGTTACCGCGACAAGGTCCTGGCCTATGGCTCGACGATGTGCGGCGACGATTTGCCGGGTGGTCTGTCGACGCCGGATGAGTACGGCCAGTTTGCCGAGAAGCTGGTCAAGCGCGGCTACAAGGCAATCAAGCTGCACACCTGGATGCCGCCGATTTCCTTCGCACCAAATCCGCAAATGGACATCCAGGCCTGCGCCGCCGTCCGCGAGGCGGTTGGCCCGGACATCGCCCTGATGCTCGATGGCTACCACTGGTACAGCCGCATGGATGCGCTGACCATCGGCAAGGCCTTGGAGAAGCTGAATTTCGCCTGGTTCGAAGAGCCGATGATGGAAGACTCCGCCGAGTCCTACGCCTGGCTCGCTGCGAACCTGGACATCCCGGTGCTGGGCCCGGAAAGCATCGCCGGCAAATTCCACAGCCGCGCCAGTTGGGTGACGCAGAAGTCTTGTGACATCCTGCGCGCCGGCGTGGCCGGCGTCGGCGGTATCGGGCCGTGCCTGAAAGTGGCGCATCTGGCCGAGTCGTTCGGCATGGATTGCGAAGTCCACGGCAACGGCGCGGCGAACCTCGCCGTGGTCGGGGCGATCAGCAATTGTCGTTGGTACGAGCGAGGCCTGCTGCACCCGTTTCTCGACTACGAGGAAGTGCCGGCGCACCTCAACAGCCTCGTCGATCCGATGGACGCCGACGGTTATGTGCATCTGTCGGATCGGCCGGGGTTGGGCGAGGACATCAACTTCGCGTATATCGAAGCCAATACATTATCCCGGCACTGATGGCGCACTGCGTCCGAGGCTGAACGGCCCGGACGACAAGTCTTTATAAATATAAGAAAGGACTGAACCATGAAACTCTGGCCCAAGCGCCTGACCAGGCTGCTGTGTGTCATCGTGGCCCTGTGCACCGTGCAGGCGCCCGTCAGCCTGGCCCAAGGCGAAACGCCCGCCGACCAATTGGTGGTGGGCATGAGCATGATCAACCTGCTGTCCCTGGACCCGGCTGCCGCGACGGGGCTCGAAGTGGCCGAGGTCAACGCCAACGTCTATGACATGCTCCTGGAGCAAGACGCGGCGAAGCCGGACACGCTGATTCCCGCCCTGGCCAAAAGCTGGGAAATCAGCCCGGACCGTATGCGCCTGACCTTTCAATTGCGCGACGACGTGCGCTTTCACTCCGGTGCGCCGCTCACTGCGCAAGACGTCGCCTGGTCCTTGCAGCGGGTGGTCACGCTCAATCGCGCCCTGGCTTCGACCTGGAAAGCCTACGGCTTCACCGCCGAAAACGTCGTCAAACTGATGCGCGCCGAAGGGCCGCACACCTTTGTCATGGAGCTGCCGCGCAGCACCGATCCGTTGCTGGTGCTCAACACGTTGGCGACCTCGCCCAGTGCCTTCATCGTCGATCGCTCGGTGGCCTTGCAGCATCAGGTCGGCGACGATCAGGGCGCGGCGTGGCTGGCCACGCATACGGCAGGTTCCGGTGCGTTCAAGCTGGATATCTGGCGCGCCAACGACGTGATCCTGATGAGTCGCAACGATGAGTACTGGCGCGGCGCGCCGAAGTTGCGCCGGGTGATCATGCGCAACATGACCGAATCCCAGGCCTTGCGCCTGATGGTCGAGCGCGGTGACCTGGACGTTGCCCGCGGCATGGCGGCCACCGACATCAAGGCCCTGGGCGCGGTCGATGACGTGCACATCCAGAGCATCGCCCGGGGCACGCTGTACTACGTGGCGTTGAGCATGCAGCAGCCGCTGTTCCAGGACATCCGCGTGCGCCAGGCGATCCGATTGTTGATCGACTACCAGGGCATCAACGACGTGGTGATGCCGCACTACGGCGTGATCAACCAACGGCCGATGCAACTGGGCTTGCCGAGCGCGCCTGGACGATCCGGGTTATCGCCTGGACGTGGCCAAGGCCAAGCGCCTCCTGGCGGAAGCCGGTCACGCCGACGGCTTCAAGGTGAGCATCCGTTCGCTGACCGATCCACCGTTCATCAATATCGCCACCAGCCTGCAAGCGACGCTCGCCCAAGCGGGCATCCAGGCGACGATCATCACCGGCACCGGCAACCAGATCTACGGGGCGATGCGCGACCGTCAATTCGACATCCTCGTCGGGCGTGGCGGCGGCGGGGCTGAGCGGCATCCGCATTCGAGCCTGCGCGCCCTGGTGTACAACCCGGACAACCGCACCGAAGCCAAGTTGAGCAATTTCCAGGGCTGGCGCACCTCGTTCTTCGACCCGCAGCTCAACCAGTTGATCGAGCAGGCCGAGCGCGAGCGCGACCCCGAGCGCCAGCGGCAGATGTACGCCCAGGTCCAGACCCTCTACGACCAACAAGCCGGGGCAATCATGCCGGTCTCGCAAATGGTCGACGAGGTGGTGATCCACGCCGACGTGCGCAACTACATCGGCCACACCGCCGCCACCACGCGCCTTCGCGACGTCTATAAGCAGCGCTGAAATCGACGGCCCCAAGGCCAAGGCAGGAATGAATATGTCGACTGCATCCTTTTCAATCTGGACCACCCGGGCCGCTTCGGCGACCCGGCGCGGCGGCTCGGTGGCGGTGACGCTGCTGGGGTTGCTGCTGCTGACTTTCTTTATCGGACGGGTGATGCCGCTGGACCCGGTGCTGGCCATCGTCGGCCCGGACGCCGACGCCTCGGCCTATGCCCAGGTCTACAAGGAGCTGGGCCTGGACAAACCGTTGTGGACGCAGTTTGCGATCTACCTCGGCGACCTGCTCCACGGTGACTTCGGCATGGCCTTGCTGACCGGCAATCCAGTCATCACCGACATCGCCCGGGTGTTTCCGGCCACGTTGGAACTGGCGACCCTGGCCATTCTGTTTGGCGTGTTGGCGGGGCTGCCGCTGGGTGTCTACGCGGCGACCCATCAGGGCCGTGCCGGTGACCATGTCGCTCGGCTGATCACGCTGTTCGGTTACTCCACGCCGATTTTCTGGATCGGCATGATGGCTTTCCTGGTGTTCTACGCCTGGTTGGGTTGGGCCGGCGGTGTCGGGCGGATCGGCCTGGCTTATGACGGGTTGATTCCGACGCACACCGGGCTGTTGTTGATCGACACTGCCTGGTCCGGCGATTGGGAAGCCTTTCGCAGCGCACTGCGGCACATCCTGCTGCCGGCGGTGATCCTCAGTTTCAACTCGGTCGCCTACATCAGTCGCATGACCCGCAGCTTCATGCTTGAGCAGTTGTCCCAGGAATACATCATTACCGCGCGGGTCAAGGGTCTGTCCCAGCGCAAGATCGTCTGGGGCCACGCCTTCGGCAACATCCGCGTGCAGCTGTTGACCATTGTTGCGCTGGCCTACGGCGGGTTGCTCGAAGGCGCGGTGCTGATCGAAACCGTCTTCGCCTGGCCAGGCTTCGGGCAGTACCTGACGAGCAGTCTGTTGCTCGGCGACATGAACGCGGTGATGGCTTGCGTGCTGTTGATCGGCCTCATCTTCGTGACGCTGAACCTGATCAGCGACGCGCTCTACAAGATCTTCGACCCGAGGACTCGCTAATGAACCTGCCCCTTGCTTCCAGCGCAGCCGGCAGTGCCGCGCTGCCCGCTTCGAGTACGGCTGCGCTGGTGGCCAGCGCCACTCGACTGCTGCGATTTTTGCTGCGCAACCCGATGACGTTTGCCGGCCTGGTTGTGGTCTCGACCTTGATGGTGGTGGCGGCGTTGGCGCCGTGGATCGCCGGTCACGATCCCCTGTTGCAGAACCTTGCCGGCGCGTTGCAAGCGCCCAGCAGCGCGCATTGGTTCGGCACGGACGAATACGGTCGCGATGTGTTCGCCCGGCTGGTGTATGGCTCGCGCATCACGCTGTACATCGTTTTGCTGGTGACGGTGATCGTCGGCCCCATCGGCCTGTTGGTCGGCACCGTTTCCGGTTACTTCGGCGGCTGGGTCGACAGCCTGTTCATGCGCATCACCGACATCTTCATCTCGTTCCCCAGCCTGGTCCTGGCGCTGGCCTTCATCGCCGCCCTCGGCCCGGGTCTGGAGCACGCGGTGATCGCCATCGCACTCACCGCCTGGCCGCCGATTGCCCGGCTCGCTCGCGCCGAAACGCTGCCGCTGCGCAACGCTGACTTCGTCGTCGCGGTTCAACTTCAAGGCGCGTCGAGCACCCGGATCATCCTGCGCCACATCATCCCGATGTGCCTGTCGTCGGTGATCATCCGCCTGACCATGAACATGGCGAGCATCATCCTCACTGCCGCTGCCCTGGGCTTTCTCGGTCTCGGCGCCCAGGCACCGCTGCCGGAGTGGGGCGCGATGATCTCCACCGGGCGGCGCTACATGCTCGAAAGCTGGTGGCTGGTGGCGGCGCCCGGTGCGGCGATCATGCTGGTCAGCCTGGCCTTCAACCTGTTGGGCGACGGCTTGCGCGACGTCCTCGACCCCCGCAGCCAATCCTGAGGAAAGTCCCATGACTGAGATAAAACTGGCCGTACAGGATTTATGCGTGGAGTTTCGCAACGCGGGCAAAACCTCGCTGGCGGTGCGCGATGTGTCGTTCACCCTGGGCCGGGAAAAACTCGCCATCGTCGGTGAATCCGGCTCGGGTAAATCGACCGTCGGCCGCAGCCTTTTGCGCTTGCATCCACCGACGGCGCGGGTCACCGCCAAGACCTTGCGTTTTGCCGATATCGACTTGCTGAGCGCCAGCGAAAAGCAGATCCAGGCGATTCGCGGGGCGCGCATGTCGATGATCATGCAAGACCCGAAGTACTCGCTGAACCCGGTGGTGCGCGTTGGCGAGCAAATCGCCGAAGCCTATCTCGCCCACCACAAGGTGCCCCATCACCAAGCCCGGGAACGGGCCCTGGATATGCTCGCCAAGGTGCACATCCGCGACCCTCGGCGGGTTTATGACCTGTATCCGCACGAGGTGTCGGGCGGCATGGGCCAGCGGATCATGATCGCCATGATGGTCATCACCGATCCCCAGGTGATCATCGCCGACGAGCCCACATCGGCGCTGGACGTGTCGGTGCGCTCAGCAGGTGCTCAACGTGCTTGAAGAGTTGGTCTGCGAGCGTGACCTCGGGCTGATTTTCATCAGCCACGACCTGAACCTGGTGCGGCATTTCTGTGATCGGGTGCTGGTGATGTACGCCGGGCGCGTGGTCGAGTCGATTGCCGCCGCCGACCTGGACAACGCCACCCATCCGTACACCCAAGGCCTGTTGGCGGCGTTGCCCAGCCTGGACCATCCGCGCGCCACGCTGCCGGTGTTGCAGCGCGACCCACACTGGTTGAACCCTTGAGGAGCCTGTCATGAGCATGATCGAAATCACCGGCCTGAACCTCAGTTTCGGCACGGGCGCGGCACTGAATGCGGTATTGCACGACGTCGATTTGAGCGTCGCCGAAGGTGAAGCCTTCGGCCTGGTGGGGGAGTCCGGTTCGGGCAAGACCACCGTGCTGCGTTGCCTGGCCGGACAGTACCAGCACTGGACCGGACAATTGCAAGTCGCCGGCCGGGCGGTGACGCGCAAGCTGCCGCTGGACCACTACCGCACCGTGCAGATGGTTTTTCAGGATCCATACGCTTCACTGCATCCGCGCTACACCATCGACGCCGCTTTGCAGGAACCACTGCGCATCCATGGCATCGACGGGCGTGGGCAAAAGGTCAGCGAGATCCTGCGCAAAGTCGGCTTGAACGACAGCTTTCGCTTTCGTTACCCGCATCAATTGTCCGGCGGCCAGCGCCAGCGCGTGGCGATTGCCCGGGCGCTGATCCTGCGCCCACGGGTGTTGCTGCTGGATGAGCCAACCTCGGCGCTGGACGTCTCGGTGCAGGCGGAAATCCTCAACCTGTTGGCCGAACTGCGCCGCCAGGAAGGGCTGACTTATCTGATGGTCACCCACGACCTGGCCGTCGTTGCGCATTTGTGCGATCGGCTGGCGGTGATGCAGCAGGGCAGGGTAGTGGAGACGCTCGACAGTCATCGACTGGCAAACGATGGCGCCGCCCACGAATACACACGCCTGCTGGTGCAAGCCAGTCGCGACATACAACGAGTCCCTATCGCCGTTTGAAGTAACTAACCCGCTGTACCTGTTTTAAACCGCAGAACACGTTGAACCGCACGTTTCAATGCGCGCACGCGCTCGCCTGCGATTTGGCGTTCAACCCAACTATTGATTTCAACTTACAAGAATAAAAAACATGAAAAAGACCCTGGTAGTTTTGTCGATCGCTTCGCTGTTCACTTCGGTTGTCGCTCAGGCGGATACCGGTTATATCAACGTCCGCCATCAATACGCTGAAAAGACCCGCATGCACGCCGACCGCGCCAAGTTCGGCATCAGGCTGGATAACGGTGTGGGCCTGGAAGGTGAGCTCAAATACAAGACCGCTGGTGACCGGGAAGATGTCGCTTTCGACAACACCGTCGGCAGCGGCCACGAATTTACCGTCAACTACCAGCACAAGATCGATGATCGCTGGACGCTGACGCCTTCGTTCGCCATGGAAAGCGACGAGGAATCCACCACCTACAAGACGGGCATGCGCCTGGGCTACAAGATCACCAAGGAACTGAGCATCGCCGGTCGCTATCGCTACGACGTCAGCAAGCTGGACCGTGACAAGGTCGATCGCGACGTGCCGGACAACGGCCAGGACGACCAGACGATCCATCGCTACGACGTCTATATCAACTATGCAAACCAAGGGCCTTGGGCTTACGAGTATCAACTGACTTACTTCGATGCCGATTACATCCGCTACAACGGCGGCACCGATGACTATGAGCAGAATGCCGTGGTCAAGTACAAATGGGATAAGCGCTGGGCACCGTTCTTTGAAGTGGGTGATATCAAAGTCAACTCGGTGGACAGTGATCGGCAACTGCGGTTGCGGGTGGGGGTCCAGTACAACTTTTTCTGAGTTGTGGGAGAGGTAGTCAACACTGAATAAAACTGTGGGAGCGAGCTTGCTCGCGATAGCGGTCTGCCTGTGCCGATGATATTGGATGTGCCGCCGCCTTCGCGAGCAAGCTCGCTCCCACAGGGGGCGGTGGAGGATACAAATGCTGTGGTCACTGCAGCCACAAAACTGCGGGGGTTACTCGTTGTAGAACGCCTGGCGTTGTTGGGTTTCACACAGGCGCATGCGGCTGTTGCTCAAGTGCAGGTACATGGCCGCCCGCGCCGCGTCGACATTGTGACTGGCGATGGCATCGAAAATCTGTTGGTGTTCGGCATTGATCCCCTGCAGGTAGGCGCTGCGATCACTCTGCCCCGAATAGGCGGAGTTCATCCGGGTACGCGGGATCAGCTTGGTGCCCAGGTGCTTCATGATATCGATCAGGTAGTAATTGCCGGCCGCCTTGGCGATCTTCAGGTGGAACTGGAAATCGGCATTGATCGTGGTGCCGGATTTCTCAGGCCCTTGCAACAACGCTTCCAGCGCCTGGGCCAGCTCGGCCAGGGCTTCGGGCGTGGCGCGCTCGGCGGCCATGCCGGCGGCCTGTACTTCCAGGCTCAGGCGAAACTCCAGCAAGTTAAGCACATCGGACAACGTGGCGATCGTCGCCGGCCCGAGGGTAAAACCTTCCGGCGCCAGGCATGTCCAGCACAAAGGTGCCGACGCCATGGCGCGTCTCCACCAACCCTGCCGCCTGCAAGCGCGACAATGCTTCGCGCACCACCGAACGGCTGACGCCTTCGGCTTCCATGATGTGCACTTCGGTGGGGAGCTTTTCGCCGCATTTCAGAATGCCGTCGCGCATGCGCTGGGCAAAACGGTCGACCAGTGTCTCGGCGAGGCGGCGCGGCTTGTTCAATGGAGATAACGCTTGGTCCGTCATCGGCGTGCTCTAGTGTGATCAGCGGGCATTATAGTGAGTTTTGGGGCAAGGTCGCGGCTATAATGCCGCGATCGTCTGGCTTGATGGATAGGTGCAATGGAGCGTGTCACAACCGATCGACGCCTGAGCATGACTCAGCAACTGGTGGTCGACCTGACGCAGCAGATACTCGCCGGCGAGCTGCCCGCGGGCAGCAAGCTGCCGACCGAACAGGTCATCATCAAGGAACGCGGCGTCAGTCGGACCGTGGTCCGTGAAGCCATGTCCCGGCTGCAGGCCGAAGGTTTGGTCGAGACACGCCACGGCATCGGCACCTTTGTGGTCGACACCGCCCGGCCGGGAGATTTCCAGGGCAGCAAGCACGTCAAGGGCGGCGCCTACGACGCATTGGCCGTCATCGAACTGCGCCTGAGCCTGGAAGTGGAAGCCGCCGGCATCGCCGCGCAACGGGCTACGCCTGAGCAATTGCTGGCGATGCGTGAAGCGCTCGACGTAGCGAATGCGCTTGACCCAACGGATGACGACAGCGCCCGGGCCGATTTCGAATTTCATCTGCAGATCGCCCAATGCACCGGCAACAGTTTCTTCATCGATGCCATCGCCCATGTCGGCAATACATTGCTCGCGGTTGTGCAACAGGCCGGGCCGGTGGTGACGGGCGAGAACCGGGCGTTGGTGGTGCGTGAGCGGGAGCAGGTCTACGCGGCGTTGGCGCGCCGTGATGCCGAGGCGGCGCGGGCTTCGATGCGGCTGCATTTGATCAATGTGCAGCAGCGGGTTCGTGCTTTGACCGAGTTGACCGCGCAGTAACCTTCCGCCGTCCCCCCCCCTGTGGGAGCGGGCTTGCTCGCGAAGATGGTGGCCCATCCTCCTGCTAGTTGCGCTTCCAGCACTCCGCGTACCGCGCGCACACCCCGTAACGCTCATCCATCAGCGACATCCTGTCCAGGTGATGACCCACCGCTTCGACCGTTACCACATTCCCGATCCGGAAATATTCCACCATCATCGCGACGTCCAGGTCGACCTCGGCTTTCTCCGGCTTGGCATCGGCGGTTTTAGGCAACGCCCACTGTTCCAACTGCTCGTCCTTCAACTGCCGCAGGCGCGCCTGGTATTCCTCCTTGAAGCGTTCCATCGAGTGCGCCTTGTTCTGCGCCATGTCATCACCAAATGTCTTCAGGTTTTCCCGGTACAGCGTCCAGTAGTCAGCCGGCAGGTCGAAGCCGAGCTTGGCCTTGCGTTCGCTGATCAGGGTGTCCAGCTTCTCTGTCGAATAGCTCTCGACTTTTTCCTTGGCCGGATCCGTCTTCACCGTGACGACCAGGCTTTTATCGATGACTCGATTCATCAGCTCCAAGCGATGGGGTGTGTCCGGGTAGATCTTGGGAAACAGCGCATTGCGACCGGCGCAGGCGGGAAAGTCCTTTTTCAGGATCGGGATCGGTGTGCGCACGTCCTTGCCGTCGACCCGTTGCAAGCGTTGCAACTGAGTCAGGCAGAAGTTCTTCTCGGACTTGAACGTCACCTCGTATTCTGCATTGGCCTCGGGCGTGAAGTTGAAGCCCTTGCCACACACGGCATAACCGCTGTTCATGTTGGTGCGCAGGTGAATCTGCTCGCCGGGCTTGAGCTTGACCTCCAGATAACCCCTCGCATCCTTGGGCGCCGGAACGCTCATCCCCACCCGCCGCGCGGTATCGCTCAGCAGCATGTTGTTGAGAATGCCCGTGGTTTGCCCGTCGCAATGGGCTGCGTCGAAATAATCCAGGGTGGCGTTGCTGGTGTTGGCGACGAACCGCAACTTGGCGGCGTCCGGTTCGATGGCATCGGGGTAACTGCCATGGACGTTGCAGCCGCCGAGCAATACAAACAACGCGGACAATGCTAGCAACGGGGCTGGGGAGCGAGGCAGGGCGAGCATGGGTCATCCTTGAGGGGATCGATGAAGGGGGTGAATGCTACTGAAGTGCCACTATTGCGTCCATCGCCTGCAGCTGGACTCAGGAGTTTCAATTGAACTTCAGGAAGGTCGATAGCTAGGAAGTGGCGGTGTAGTTGTCGTTGAATGTCAGTGATGTTTATCCACAGGGGAGGCACAACGGTGGTCCCTGTTTCGGGCTGATGCCTCTAGCTATGAGCTGAAACAATGTTTCAGCACGATATCAGGCTTAATGATATCGTGCGGAAAAACTGATTCAGGCTAGGCTGAAGGCTTCTTGAATAGTCTTGATCAGGCGGTCGCCGTCCACCCCTTTGTAGGCCTGAGGATTTGACGCGAGCTCAGTGGGCACTTGGTTAAGAAACGACTTCAAATCGAGCGCCAGTCGTTCCGGTAGCTGAGCCATTCCCTCAGTGAGACCGACAGCCAGTACGATCACATCCCTGAAATGCTTTTTGATATCGCGACTGTCCACTGCAATGCCTTGCCCAAGCGACGCCTTCTTGTTGAGCCAGGCATGGGCTTTGAGGGGAACGAGCCGGTCGGCCCCGATATGGCTGATCTCCTGGGTATGATCGATGCCAGCGAGGAGAAAGGCATAGTACTCATCATCCAGGATAATCGCAGACAGGCTCGCAGCTTGTTCCTCTACGGGAATCTTAGTCATTCGGGCTGCTTCTTCGTGGTCCAGGCCGTCCGGGACGCGGGAAAACAGCTCGACCTGAACAGGAAAAGACTTGTCCACAGGATTTTGGAAACGATAGAAAACAGGGGAATCCTCATCGCTGTCCCCATTCTGGCGAATGGTATAGCCGCCGTCCTTGATGAACTTCCAGAACTGTCCGACGAATTCACGGTCGAGGGCTTCGACGACCAGCACGATATCCAGATCCTTGGTCGGTCGAAATGCCTCGCCGAGTTCCTCCATGGCAATCGAGGCGGCCATCCCTCCGATCAGAACGTAACTGCCCTGGAAGTCTTTGAAATACTCTCGAAACCGGTCAACACCCACTACCATTTCACATTCTCCATCATTTCATCCAGACACATTTGTATGCGTTCATCGTGGTCATCCTTGAGGCTTAGATAGAGAGAAAAGGGATCCACGATCCCATTGGCGATGTTGCTGCGGGGTGGTTCATAGCTCCAAAACTGAATGCAACACGCCGCATGGTTTTGTGGCACCTCGGCATAGGGGGCCGTGGCCTCGAGTTTTGACTGGATCGTTTTTGTCGTTGAACCCCAACCGCCAAAAGTGTCCCCGTAGATCTCGTTCCTTTCAGACTGCGCGCGTGTTCGAATTTGATCGAACTGCGCTGCCGTCATTGCAAAACAAATCACTTTTGGGCTGGCAAGAAGGCTCATCTCGGCCAGTGCCGTTTCTCCTGCCAATAACATTGGTGTGTCAAATGCCTCCGGGATTGCATTGAGCCAAAGTGTTTTCTTGACCGGCGTGCGCATGGCCTCCTTCGCCCTTTCCCACGTTTCCTCGGGCGATAAATGAAAAATGATTGCGGATTCGCCCAGTTCTTTTCCAGGCTTAACAATGTCCAAGTCGGTCAGTTCCCTGATCGCTCGGGTGATGGTCATTTTGGCGTAGGAGAAGGACTGCTCGAATGCTGCGCGGGTGATCAGCAGCGAGTGATGCCAGCCTTTGATCAAGTATTGAATCAGCATGGCTTGGGTGGCGGGGCTCAGAACCTGAGGTTTGTTCAGGCGCTGGCGGTAATATTCACGCAAATCCATGCCAAAGGCCGGAAGAAAAAGTTGATTGCCCGGCACGATGAACTGAACGCCTTTCTCTACCAGTCGCTTGCGGTCATAACTGGGTAGCGTATCGGTGACGAAAATCATTAGATCGCCAGTCTCGGGCAACTTGTTGTGGGACTGGAGGTTGTGGATGGCCTGGATATGCTTGGCTACATCAGCAACGCTGGCTTCACGCTGTGGACGTTCCTTCAGAATAAGACATGGGGCGTCGAAGAAATTTGTGATGAAAAACTCGTATCGATCACGCAATGCATACGGAAGGATCTTCACGTTTTCCCACGGTTTCAGTCGTAGCTTCAGGCCAAGCACGCTTTCAACGTAGGCTTTGAGTTCGATCAGATCACGTCTGTCCTGAAGGTCAAGGTCCTGCCGAATAGCTGTCATGGTAATCCTTCCTATCACAATTTCAGCACGGTATCAGAAGTAATGATAGCGTGCAAAATCCGTGATGCTGATCGCGGATTTTCGTGCATGAAGCTCGTCGAAGAATTTCAGCCAATATTGCAGGTGAGCTGAAAAATATGATCGTCATCGTAAAAACGCTTGCCGGCCAATGCTTCAATAGCTGCGGCTTGGCTGGGGCTCAGGTTATAACCTGAGCCGCCGCGTTGGGGGGCCGACCATTCCATGATCTGCTTCAGTTGTGCATCGCTCCCAGCAGGCAGTCTTATTTCAAAAGTTAACGTCTCGCTTTTTTTGTCGAAGATCTCGACGATATATGACATGCGATGTTGTGCCGGCATCTCGTGTTCCATTTCTTGCTACGTCCCGGTTCTGTCGTCAGCTACGCCAGGACGCCAATATACAAATCAAGATCTGTCGGTAGAGATTCCCCGATAATTTGCGATAGCTCGATTACCTGCTCCTTCGTCAGCAGCCACTCCCCTTCAGACATCGCGTTAAGGCTGCGGTGGCCTAAAATTCGTACAATTTGATCGTTGAGATGTTCATCTAGATCAAAATCGAATTTAAGCGAGTCATCTTCATTCACACTACGTAAAAATCCGCTGATGCACAGGTACAATTAGTCGTCTCCGCTGTTTTCTGTCATCCCCGTACGCCGATGAATAGATCGAGATTTTCAGGTAGCGGTTGCTGTATTACTTGTTCTATCTGTCGAACCTGCGCAACGCTTAATGGCAACTCACCAACAATCTCGTCAGCCAAGCTTCTCCATCCCAGAATTTTCATGATTGCTGACTCATACTCAGGGGGTACGTCGAGCTCAAATTGAATAAAGTCGTCTTCGTGGCCCTCAGAAAAATAACCGGTGATCTCCAAATACATTCTGCGTGTCGCTCCTTAATCTATGTTACAGGTGAGCTGAAATATATGATCATCATCGTAAAAACGCTTGCCGGCCAATGCTTCAATAGCTGCGGCTTGGCTGGGGCTCAGGTTATAACCTTCATCGCCGCGTTGGGGGGTGGACCATCCCATGATTTGTTTCAGTTGCGCATCGCAGTTTTCGGGAAGATCAATCTCAAAAACTAAGAAGTCGCTAGATCTGTCAAAAGCTTCAACAATGTACTTCAAGGTTCTACCTCACGTGTATTGTCTGCATCTTTGGTTTGTTCACCGGTTTCGGAGTCAAATTCCCCTAGGTGTTTTCCACGTTTATTGTATTTTTCTACTTTCCCATGCTGGCAGTCCCATTCGTAGATAGTCCCGTCCCTTGTTTTCCATCGCTTCCGTAGACCTCCTCCGCCTTTTACCGGCGTTTTGCGAGTGGCAATTTTTGCATCAGGAAACGCAATAAGCCCTTTAGGAGGCGGATAGTATTTATGGTCTCCTTTAGCAGGCCGCGCAAACACCACATAAAGCGACTTCAGCCCCGTATCCGCCGGAAACACCAAGATACCGTCATCCGCCGTAACATCTTCTCCCGGCAGCCCATCAATCTGGCTGTCGACGTCCTCTGCGATCGGATGGACGAGGATCGTGCCCAGCTGCTTGCCGATATCGTCGGGGTAGGTCAGCGGTGGAAGCGAACCAAGCGGGGTCTGCTGCGGCGTCCAGATGAGGGTGATGCCGTTGAGCGTCGCCTCCATCGCCGTCTGGTCGGTGTTCCAGGTCACCTGCACGGTGCGCACCGAGTCGTCGGCCGAGGGACCGCTGTGGATGCCGTACACCTGGAGCACGCCGTCGGCGTCACGGCGGAATTGGAAGCGGACACGTGTGGTTGCGTGGTTCAGGCGGCGTAGCTGGTCGTCGGTGTACAGGGTGCCGTCGGCCATTTTAGTGGGCAGCATGCCCAGGACGAAAACGCTGGCAGGGCCGCCCGCGCCGCGTACCGCCCAGGTGAGGCGTTGTTGCATGATCCCGCCGCCGGCGATGCGGCCCAGCGCGAGGTCTGCGCCAAGCGCCGAGGCGATTGCGGTACTTGCCGAAGGCATGAGCATGGCGCCCGCCACCATGATCCGGCCGAAATTCGAGGCGGGCTCAGGCGTCGTGCCGGCGCCCGTTTGGCACCAGTTCTCGGCGATGCAGGATTTGGCAAAGACCAAGTCTTGCCGGGGCTTGGGCAACGGCCATTGTTCCGGGGGGACGGGGAGCTGTTCTGGCTCCGGCGCCAGGCGCGGCATGAAACCGCCGCCTGAGCTGGCGAGCCCCGACTTCACCAGCAGCAGGTCTCCGTTCCGGACGGCCTCGACGATATCGTTGTCCCGGTTGATCTTCGCCCGCATTCCAAACTGATCGAGCCCGTCGATGACATGGCCGCGCATCAGGGCGTCATCGACCAAATGTGCGGCAATGTCGGGAGACTCGGTCGGTTCAAGCCCCTTTTCCGCACTCCTTATCAAGCGCATTGCGATCCTTGCGGTTAAATAGGCGGGCTATTCTGGTGAGGCGCGCCATGGCCGGCAATGCGAGGACCTTTGCGGCATATGTCCTGCCTGAAAATTTCAATCTTTAGAAACGATTAATCGATCACCAGGAATTTCACGACATGAAAAAACAAGAACAACAAGCGCTGCTTCAAACCCTGAAAACCCGCTTCGAACAACACCCGAACCGTCACCCAGACATCCCCTGGTCCGACATCCAGACCCGGCTCGAAAACAACCCCAATGCCCTGAAAACCCTCCAGGCCATGGAGGCCACCGGCGGCGAGCCCGACGTGATCGGCCTCGACCCGGGAACTGGCGTTGTCACCTTCTTTGATTGCGCCAAGGAGAGCCCCACCGGGCGCCGAAGCCTTTGCTATGACCGCGCCGCCCTGGATGCGCGCAAGGAGAACAAGCCCAAGGGCAGCGCGATCGAGATGGCTGACGACATGGGGATAACCCTGTTGACCGAGGAGCAATACCGAGCCCTGCAGACGCTCGGTGAGTTCGATGCCAAGACGTCCAGTTGGCTGGCGACGCCTCCGGAACTTCGTGCGCTCGATGGGGCGATTTTTGGCGATTACCGTTATGGTCGGGTGTTCATCTACCACAACGGTGTGCAGTCGTATTACGCGGCGCGTGGGTTTCGTGGGGTGCTGAATATTTAGGAAACGCCCCCTCGCCACAAAGGGGCCGGGGATTTAGAAAATGCGGTACGTCAGCGCTGCATCACTTGAAAGTCAGAACCTCACACCCCTTGGCCTCAACGATCTCGCTAAACTCCGGCAACTGCGCCACAAAATCCGCCTCGAACGCCAGGTACCGATCCAGCGACGGCAGATAACGAATCTCCGGTTTGATGCGCGGGATATCCTTGCTGGTCAGCTTCACCACCTCATTGCTGCGCTGATTCCAAAACCAGGCCTGCGTGTGTGTGCCAAAGGTGTTGGCGCGGTAGCTCCACACCCACCAATCGCCATGCCCGCGCGCTACCTGCAGTTGCCCATGGAACGTGCGCAACGTAATCACCTGCTTGGGCTGCGTGACGAGCAGACGTGTGTCCTGGCGCAGCTCACTGCCGAAACCGTCCAGCGTCGCCTTTGATTTGGCGCCGGCGATGAAATTGAAGCGCCACGCCAATAGCACGGTCTCTTGATAACCCGAGTGCTCGACGTTCTGCCGCGCGCTTTCGCTGAACAGCAGAATCTCGTCGCCGCCCAAGTACGCGGTCGATGCCCTCAGCTTATAAGCCTCGGTGGGCATCGGCTTGGCGACGATGGCCTGTTGGGTGTCCTGGTTCCAGACCCAGCAGCGCTTGCCGTTGTGCTGCATGAACAACAATCGACGCCCGCCGACAGGCAGGATGGTGAGCTCGTCCGAGTCTTCGAAAATCACCTCGCTGCTGTCCGCCGTGATCCGCCAGATCCGTGTCAGGTGCTTGGGTTCGTAGATGCGCTGGCGCTCGAATATCTCATCGTCTACGACGACGCAGGGCTCTTCGAATGCCGGCCACTGCAGCCCGGCAGGGCCGAAGTCCTCGGTGGCATCGCCCCGGCGAATCTCGTATTTGAACCGATCATCCGCGCTGTAATCGCCGTGTTTGACCTGGCGTCTCCACAGGCTGCGCCGGGTGTTGGCGTCGATCAGGCGCAGGTCCGCGCCATCCACTTCATCGGTGCGTTGTTCGAGCATGTCCTGTTCGGCGGGCGGCCACTGGTTGTAGTCGATCAAAAAGCACAGCCAGCGATCTTCATCCTGTTCGGTGATTGCAGCCCAGCCGTTGCGGTAGTTGTATCCATGCACGTAGGTAGGGCCGGGGTAGTCATGGACTTCCTGCAGCCACTTCAGCTTGCCGCGCTTGGGTTTGGTCGGCTTATGCTCGGTGACGGCAGGCTTCTGCGGCTCGATCAAAATCGGCGTGAACCTCGGCTCGCCACGTGGGCTTTGCCAATACTGGGCAAACGCCTCGCGTTGATCGGAGGGGAAGATCACCGGTCGATAATCATCAGCGCCGGCATCCAGATTCCACAAGTCAAAACCCCGACCCGCCAGCACCGGCGCCAGGGCTTCGAAGCAGACCTCGGGCATCTCGTTGGACAGTTCGTCCAGCAACGCCTCGAACCCCGGACCGGCGAACACATCGATGTCGGGATAGTAATGCTGCAACAGCCCGAGCAGGTCGCTGCCCGGGGTTTTCCAATCGATGTGGACCAACGGATCGAATTGCGATTGCATTACGGTGGTCTTCCTTGTGATTTCTCTGCGCCGATCTTAGGCAAATCAATAACCCGTGGCGAGGGAGCAAGCTCCCTCGCCACGGGTCAAAGCAAGCCCATCTCAGAGCTCCGGGAACTCATCCAGATAACACACCGGCGAGTTCCCCTCCGCGCGCTTATCCACCTCATCCTCCAACCACTGCGCCAACACCACCGCATTGTTCTCGCGCGTCGACTTGGCCGCATACACCAGGGTAAGCGTCCCGCCCCGCGCGACGTCCACCAACTTCCACCAATGCTCCGGTCGGGCCGCCAGCTCACGCCGATAGGCCGCCCTGAACTCGGCAAACGAAACCGCCCCCGCCTTGAACGCCTTGCGCAGTGCGTGGGAAGGCCCCACCTCCGGCAGCCACTCGGCAATCGCCAGGGCATCCTTGGGGCAACTACGCGGCCACAGCCGGTCGACCAGCACCCGCACGCCATCCTCGGCGCTGGCTGTTTCATAGGCGCGTTTACATTGGATCATCGCAGCCTGCCTGTTGAAGTGGGATCGCCTCAGCATAGCGACCAAGGATAGTTGGGCGCCTTCAAGTCTTCGCCGGACCTGCCGCTATCGGTATAACGATTTTTTACTGATCCATCGAATTGTTTTGAAAAATCCTGTTGCTCCGGCAATTGAATTGGAAAAAGCACGATAAGAGAACGTAGCGAATGGACGACGGACGATACGAAAGGCGGGCGGCGATGGCTGGGGGCGCGGCGGTGTCATCCGAGCCGCCGCATATTCTGCTGATTGACGATGTCCCGGAGGACATCCGCGCAACGCTCGTTCTATTGAAGGCGCAGCCCTGGCGCGTTTCCCTGGCCAGCGATGCCCTCCAGGGTTATCAGCGCGCATTGGCCTTACGCCCGGACCTGATCGTGCTGGACGTGCACATGCCGCATATGAACGGTTTCAGCCTGTGCAGGCTTCTGCGCGAGGCTCCGGCGACCCGGCAGACGCCCATTCTCTTTCTGTCGTCGGCCAACAGCTCGATGGAACGCCTTGAAGGCTTGACCGTCGGTGGCGTCGATTACATCCCCAAATCCTGCGCCCCGGAAGAAGTGCTCGCACGCATCAAGATCCACCTGCAATTGACCTGGCGCGCGCCGCCAACCGTTCAAGCCAGCCCGGCCGATCCGGAACCGCAAGGCGACGAAATCGTCCTGCGCGCGGCGATGCGACTGATTGAAAACCAGTTGGACGACATCCCGTCCCTGGCCAGCCTCGCGCAAAAGGTCGGCACCCATGAAAAACGTCTCACCGCGATTTTTCGCGAGCACCTGGGCATGACCGTGTTCGCCTATATTCGCGACGCGCGTTTGCGACGCGGCCAGGATCTGCTCTGCGAAAGCGCCATGAGCGTGCAGGACGTCGCCGAGCTGGTGGGCTTTCGCAACGCCTGCAATTTCACCACCGCCTTCCGCCAGCGAATCGGCATGACGCCCAGCCAGTTTCGCCAGCAAGCCCTGGGCATCGTTGAAACCGAGTCGGCCGGGCGCGCCTGATGCGGCTTCTACAATTACTGTTGCTGACGATAATGATGTTATCCACAGGTGTGCTGCGTGCGGCGCCTGTGGATATCTGCCGCACCGACTATCTGAACCTGATGCCGGTGGTGCAGATTTTCGAGGACACCCAGGCACGCCTGAGCCTGCAAGAAGTCGCGCAACGGCCTGACGCCGATTTCAAGGTGGCGACTCCAGGCTGGCCGACGCAGGGTTACAGTCGCTCGGCCTTCTGGTTGAAATTACAACTGACCAACTCAAGCGCTGCGACGTGTTCGCGCCTGCTGGTGGTCGGCGCGCCGCGCCTGGAAGACATCCGCGTCTACCAGCCGGGGCAGGATGCCCATGGCGGAGCCGCCTATCCCCTGGCCGAATGGCCCCAGCCGGCAGCGCGTCAACCGGCGTTCCCCGTCACGTTGGTGGCGGGGGAGAGCACCACGGTGTTCGTCCGGGTGGCGAGCAATTTTCAAATGCTGTTGGAGCCGGAACTGTGGTCCGAACCGGCGCTGCTGCGCAGTCAGCAACAGACGTACCTGAGCGACGGACTGACCCTCGGCATTGTCCTGCTGGTCGTGCCGTTCGGCCTGATCGTCGGCTGGATCCTGCGCTCCCCACTGCTGAGCGTGAATGCGGGCGCGGTCCTGAGCTACATCCTGATGACCTGCATCATCAACGGTTACTTGATCTACTGGCCCACCGCGCTGGGCTGGACACGGGAGCTAATGACCTGCGCCAGCGCGCTTTCAATCGTCCTCTTCCTCGCCTACATGCGCGTGCTGTTGCAGGTTGCCCGCCTGCCCAGAATCATTGGCTGGAGCTATTGGGTGCCGCTGTTGGGCTGCATTCTCGGCCGCGTCTGGTGGCTGAAGGTCGATCCAGTCCAGGGCGCACAGATAGTCCAGATGTCCCTGCTGAGTTTCTACGGCGCGTTGTTCCCCACGTTATTCATGGCGTGGCGCAAAAGGCTTAGCTACAACTGGATGGCCTGGCTGGTGCCAGGACTGCTGGTTGGGCAAATGCTGATGCGGAATTTTTTCCCGCAGGAACAGTTGCCCTGGCAGTCGCCGCACAGCAAAAACAATTTATCGTCGACCTTGCCGGGTGTTGTGTTGCTGGTGTGCACCTTGATCATGGAAGTCCTCCGCAGCCGCAACCGCGAAAAACACGCCCTGTCCACCCTCGACCAACAACGCCAGGCCGAGCATGAACGCCTGGAAAGCACCGTGGCGCTGCGCACCTCGCAATTGCGCGAATCCCTCGAGGCGCGCAGTGCGTTGATGGCGCGGATCAGCCACGACCTGCGCTCGCCGCTGGTGCGCATCATCGACTACGCGCGCCTGCTCCACGCTGGGCCGAACCGCGACTATCAAGCGACCATCGAGCGCAACGCCCGCCAGCAACTGGAGCTGATCGACGAGATGCTCGAGTTTTCCCGTGGCGAACTGGAGCAGATGCAACTGGCCCTCGCGCCGGGTTATCTGTACGGCTTCCTCCAAGAGATCGCAGACGAAGCGGGCTTCCTCGCCGCACGCCAGGGCAACAGCTTCAACGCGGTACTGGCGGATGACCTGCCACCGCTGGTGGAGGCCGACTTCAAACGGCTTCGGCAGGTGCTCATGAACCTTTTGGCGAACGCGGCGAAATTCACCCGCAACGGCCAGATTCGTTTCGAGGTGAACGGTGGCCCAGGTGCAACCGCAAACACCGTGGAACTGCGCTTCAGCGTGATCGACACCGGCATCGGCATCGACCCGCATGAATTCGAACAACTGCTGCAACCGTTCCGCCGTGGCCGCAACGCGCAACGCTACGAAGGCAGCGGGCTGGGCCTGTCCATCGTCAGCCAATTGCTGGAGCGCATGGACAGCCGCCTCGAACCCCAGGCCACGGGGCAGGGCAGCCACTTCAGTTTCCGTCTGCAGTTGAAATGCGCCGACGAGCACGACCTGGAAAACGGCATCGTCGACAATAACGTCACGCCGCTCGATGGCGAGGGCAAACACGTGCTGCTGGTGGACGACATCGAGCAGAACAGCGAATGGCTCTATGATCTGCTGGCCGGCTATGGTTTCGATGTCAGCATCGCAACGCACGGCGAAGATGCCTTGGCCTGCCTGGCGGAGCAACCGATCGACCTGCTGATCAGCGACCAGATGATGCCCGGCATGGACGGTTGGGAACTGCTACGACAGGTGCGCGACCGTGAGCACGACCTGCCGGTGATGCTTTATTCAGCGATCCCGCCACGCAGGCCGGAAGATTACCCGCAAGACCTGACCTTCGACGCGGTGCTGCTCAAGCCCGCCGACAGCCGCGAATTGCTGGCGAGGATCAAAACGCTGGTTTGCCAGGACACGGTGCATCGCGCGATGGCTCGGGAGTTCTAGCATGCCGGGTCTGGGTTATCGGCTGCTCTTGCTCGGCAGCCTTTGCGCGTTGCCCTGGGTGTCGACCCAGGCGGAACAGGAGACGCCCAGCGCCCTCACGCTCGACGCAACCACCGTCACCGCTCGCCGTCGCGAAGAAGACCCGCAAGACGTGCCGATCCCGATCAACGTCCTCTACGGCGAGCAACTGGACGAGGCCGGCCTGCACCGGTTGCAAGACATCCAACAACGCGTGCCCGGATTGATCGTGTCCGGCCACGACGCCCGCTACGCCGGCTTCGGCCTGCGCGGCTTCGGTGCGACCGCCTACAACGATGGCCTGGAAGGCAGCGTCGGCACCTACGTCGATGGCGTCTACCAGGCGCGCCAGGGCATGGCCTTCACCGAGTTGATGGACATCGAACGCATCGAAGTTTTGCGCGGCCCCCAAGGCACCTTGTTCGGCAAGAACACCACCGCCGAGCGCGCTGAACATCGTCACCAGGCAACCAACGTTCCAGCCCGAAGCCAACCTCGAAGCCAGCTACGGCGAGCGTGGCCTGCGGGAATATCGCGGGACGATTTCCGGGCCGCTGCAAGACGACGTGCTTGCGGGTCGACTCAACGTGTTCGACAGCTCCAGCGAAGGCTCTGTGGAAAACCTGCAAGACGGCAGCCGCCTCGGCGACGCCGACAGCCACGGCCTGCGCGGTCAGTTGCTGTGGACGCCGAACAGCGACTTCAGCGCCCGCCTGATCGCCGACTACGCCGAGCAGAACGAAGCCGGCAACGTGCTGCTGGTCAATCACTACGGCGAGCAAACCCGCAAGCGCGCCAAATTCCTCGGCTATCCGCTGGCCGAGCCCGACCCCTACAAACGCGAATCCCGCATCGACGCGCCGGGACATCCGCAAACCCTGCAGAACGGTGTCTCGCTGGAATTGAACTGGGACCTCGACGAGGCCATGCGCTTGACCAGCATCACCGCCTACCGCGACTGGGATTACCGCGCCGACCGTGACGCCGACAGTACCGCACGTTCGGTGATGCAATCCGAAGCCGCTTTGGACCACCGGCAGTTCAGCCAGGAATGGCGCCTGTCCGGCACGGCCGGCTCGTCCGTCGATTATGTCGCCGGCCTGTATTACCTGCGCCAACAGCTCGACCGCCAGATCGACGTCGAATACGGCAAGGACGCCGCGTCCTGGTTCGTCGGCGATCAACTGGAGCAGTTGAAAAAACTGGGCATCAACATCACCGATCCGAGCCAGGTGCCCGCCCTGTTGCTGGACGGTGCGCGGCAACGCTACGACGGCGAGCAAAACGGCGACAGCCGCGCCGTTTTCGGCCAACTCTCCTGGCGCCCGATTGACCCGCTGGAACTCACCGGCGGCCTGCGCTACAGCCAGGAGCGCAAGGACGGCTGGATCTCCCGCGATGCCAGCAACCTCGCCCCGCTGACGGGTTTGCCCCCGGTGTTCCAAGTGGGCGGGCAACTGCTGCGGGACATCGCCCTCGGCCGTGCTTACTACCGCGAAGACTCCATCAAAGAAAATAACGTCTCCGGCCTGCTCAGCGCCAGCTACCGCTTCAACGACGGGATGATGGGTTACGTCAGTTGGTCGCGAGGCTACAAGGCTGGCGGCATCAACTTCGACGTGATCGGCCCGTTTACCGCGGCGACCTTCGAGCCGGAACGCGCCACCTCCCTGGAAGCGGGCATGAAGACGCGGTTCTGGGACCAGCGCGCGATGCTCGATCTCGCCGTCTACCAGACCGACGTCGACGACTACCAGGCGCTCACCTACAGCCCGCCCACATCGCTGTTCGCGCCGCCGCTGCGGGACAACCTGATCAACGTCGGCAAAGTCCACCTGCGCGGCATCGAACTCGATTCCGCCTGGCAACTCACCTCGCAACTCACCGGCCGCCTGGGCGTGGCCTGGAGCGATGCGCGCTACCGCAGCTTCCCCAACGCGCCGTGCCCACCGGCCTCGGGCCAATGGACCTGCGACCTTAGCGGCGAGCGGCTCTACAACGCGCCGGAATGGAGCCTCAGCAGCGGCCTCGACCACACCCACCCGCTGCCCTACGGCCTGGAACTCTACAGCGGCGTCGACTACAGCTTCCGCACCGGCTACTACGGCACCCTCGAAGGCGGCGAAGGCAGCTATCAACCCAGCTACGGCCTCACCAACCTGCGCCTGGGCGTGCGCAGCCAGGGCCGTGCCTGGGAAGTCGAAGGCTGGGTGCGCAACGTCTTCGACCGCAACTACATCACCGCCGTCTACTCACTGCTCGGCGCCGGCGACTACGGCGTCATGACCGGCAGCGAACGCACCCTCGGCACCACCGTCAGACTTCGCTATTGAGCGAAATAAACCGCGTCGGACAAAACGCCAGGCGATTACCGCCAGCCTTCTTCGACAAGTACATGGCCTGATCCGCCTTGCTGATCAACCCATCGATCTCATGCCCGTGCTCAGGGTAAAACGCCACCCCGATACTCGCCGCGATCTCTACTTTTTGCGCACCAATCACAATCGGCGCATTCGCCGCCGCCAACATCCGCTTGAGCAACGGCTCGCTGTCCTCCTCCGCGTGCAAACCCACCAGCCCGGCGACAAACTCATCCCCTCCGAGCCGGGCCAACGTATCGCCTTCACGCAACGTCGCATTGATCCGCGCCGCGACAATCTGCAGCACCCGATCGCCCCAGTCATGGCCATAACTGTCGTTCAGCGCCTTGAACCCATCCAGGTCAATAAACGCGATCGCCACCTTCTGCTGATAAATCCGCGCCTTGCCCAACGCCTGCCGCATCCGTTCGGCCAACAACAACCGATTGGGCAACTGCGTGAGCGCGTCATACCGCGCATCCCGCTCCAGCAACTGCAGACGCTGCTTCATCTGCGTCATGTCGCCGAGCAGCGCCACGTAGTGCTGAACATTACCGTGACGGTCATGCACAGCACTGATGCTGATCCGCGACGTCATCTCCCGGCCGTCCTTGTGATTGCTTTGGATCTCACCGGACCAATGGCCATGGAAATCCAGGGCGTTTCTCATGGGGGCGTAAAAAGCGGTGAGGCGACGGACCATGCGGTGGGAATTCAACTCGCGGCCCTGCACCTCTTCCTGGCTGTAGCCGGTGAGACGGGTGAAGGCCTCGTTTACGCCGATGACCCGGCCGAATGGATCGACCAGGATGATGCCTTCGCGGGCGTGGGTGAACACCGTTGTCGCCAGCTCAGGGCACAGGTTGTTGAGGTGACGGTCCAACTCGGCTTCGTCACGGGTGGCGGGCCAAATGTTGGAATCGAAGCCTTGCTGGGCCAGGTAGGCGACCAGGGAAGAGAGCGATTTGTGCAGGCGGGTGAGTGCATTCGTGGCGAGCCTGGCGTTGAGGCAGTAGCTGCGAATGAAGGTGCGTAGGTTCATGGGAGGGACGCGGTGCTCGGTTGTAGCGCTTGGGGTGGGTGAAGCGGGGGATTATCGGGGTGCGGGACGGAAGGGGACTTTGCTGGAGCGGATGGGGGCTTTGCGGGAGGGGATGGAATGGGAAGATATTTTGTGACGCCTTGAAAACCATTCTGTCGCGGCAACGGCTATAGGCTGTCAGGTGATTGTGTCAGGCTATGCCGTTTTCACCCGTGGCCCCTGGTTTCGCTAGGGGCTTTTTCATGCTCAGGACGAGTCATTAGTATGTTGATGAAGTTGGCGCCGAAGAAGCGGCGCAACCCGCGTAATTTCTATCTGGGTATCGCTGCGGTGGTACTGATTGCCGGGGTTGGACGCTATTCCGCGCTCAAGGCCGAGCGGGAGAAGGTGGCCCAGCAGGCGCAACTGGTCCAGCACCTCGCCCAGTTGGACGCGACCCTCCCAAAGCAAGTGGATGCGATAACCACACTTGAATACGTCGGTTTCATCTACGGCGACACGATCTTCTACCGCTACAGGATCGACTTGGCAGCAAGCAGCCTCTCCGAGGAACGCAAGGCCAGCATGGAGGCGGGAGTACGCCGTGGTCTGGAGCAACTGGCCTGCAAGGAACCGCAGTTGCTGGCGATGATGGGCAGGTTCAAGTTTCACCAGGAGCATGTCTATCTGGCCAGGAACACCACACTCTTTTCCATTGAGCTTCGTCCTGAACAGTTGAGCTGCCCGGGATAGGTGCTGTGTCCAGAAAGGGACAGACCTATTTATTACTACGCTGCTCAGTTGAGTAAACGCTGAACCCCGTGGCGAGGGAGCTTGCTCCCGCTGGGCTGCGCAGCAGCCCCTCTTTATCCATCGGGCAACTGTTCACGCCAGCCAAATGAAGCCTTGTCAGTAACGCCCGACAGACACCGCCAACAAAGCCTCGCCAGCCCACATCGCCTTGCGCCTTTGCCTACAACTACGCCAGAATCCGCCGGCTTGTGCGCCTTGGGTTACGTCGGTAGTTTGGGATCTGTCGCTGCTTATCAGTGACCGGGTTTAGTCGCCCGCCGTAGCTAAGTCGCTCAAGCGTCCGTCAGTCAGGTATCCCCATCCCTGCACTCGATGGTGGCTGTGCGCAGGGCGCCTCCGGGCGCGCCGATTTCTTAGCTCGTCGGTCGACTAACCTGCGTACAGCTGCCTCCCAATCGTTTAGTCGCGAACGGGTCGTAGCCTTAACCAAAAGAGAGCTAGGACCATGGTCAAAATTACACCGAATCCCCCAGTTACCGATGAGCACGTTTCTCGTGCTCAGTCTGCCCGCAACAAGAAAATCGACGACGCTGCCACGCGGGCGCTGGATTACTACCTGAAGCCCAAGCCTAAGGTCGAAACGTCTGACAAGACCGACTCAATTTTCCGGATTGATCCGAATGTGGATTCTGAGTGCTTGCTTGCGAATCTGAGTGAGAATCTGGCTTCGGCGAATGCGATGATCAGTGATCTTGCATTCGATCTGGATGGCTCGCGAAGGCGGGTGGCGTTGGGGATTTTGCAGGTGATTGAAGTGAGTGAGCTGTTGGCGAATCGGGCTTTGGATATTGTTGAGGTGAGGTAGGGCAACTGAGTCACGCGCTGCCCTGGAATGGAAAAAGGTCTTGCCTGGCAAGGCCTTTTTTGTGCTCGGGTAGATTCGTGCAGGCCAGCTAGGGGTAACCAATGCCGGTCACACGCTAACGTGACTTCCCTCACCCCTATGACGTTGCCAGCGTGCGAAAGTGTTCGAATAGCCTAAACCCCACGTAGTCCCGCCGGTCCTCGTACCGGTGACGGTAGTAGCAATCCCAGTAGCTGATCATTCGATCCTGTAGCGCTTTGAAATATTTGGGATTGTCTTTAATAAATGCCCTGTAAAGCTCCGAATCGAGTGTTGGCAGATGAGCTTCGCAGGTGTCGAGTATTTCCATTACGTACTCGCCAGTAAGTTGCATCACGAACGGGACAACCCAGGGTTCAGGCACAGACAGAATTTGCTCGAGTTGGCGGTGTCGGACATGGCCATCGTGATGTCTTGTCAGGATGCAGGAATACATGACGCGCTGGAGTCCATCTAACTGTAAACATCCTTGCTCGTCACCCTCGTGATGGATTCGATAGGGAATGACCAAATCCTCTCCGCATAGGCTGACCTCAATGCCTGCGTGCGTTGCCAGGTCGGTTTTCCCTAATATCTGGTATAGGCCCTCAACTCTGGACGTTAGATCGGACGGGAAAGCAGCAGTGATTGAACCTGCAGATATGGCAGATTTTGATGCTTGGCTGGATGGCATGTTCAGTCTCGGCTGTCAGCATGATGTGCTGTGTTTCATCCCGGCAGAAAGCAGCGCTGTTCATTTCGTTGGATGGGCATTTGAGGGGATCCTTTGACAGTATGCCTACCTCCCTATGGAAATTGACATCAATCTGAGTCCTTCAATGCTATGAACATTCCTTGGTTACTTGAAGAGCTTGTTGCCTGAAGGGCCAGAAGGTGGGGAAGGGGGGGCCGTTGCAAATGTGCTATCCATCTCTGCGCGGTCGTAGTCCAGCAAATATTCTTGATGCTGGCAGTACAACTGCCTGAGTAGCGTTTCGTTAGGCCCAACGACATCCATGCCTCTGTCGTCATAGGGAAAGACCACAACGCCCTGTGGCAGGTTGAAGAGATACAAAATGCAGTTGAATTGCGGTTGGATCGGCGCGAGGTCTTTGGCTAGGGCTCCCCATAGCAACGTCTCAAGGTGGCAGATGGGGAGTTTGAAGGAGTATCCCGGCTGATCGCAGCGCGCGAAGTTCTGGCCTGTGGATGAAATGGCTTGCGTCAGAGTAGGCGCGCAGGCAGACGACGAGCTCGTCTTCGCCGTGGAAGATGTCGTTACAGATTTTTGTCGCTTTGCGGAGCGCGGTTAGGAACTGATCGACCACGCCGCCGGGTTCGGAGAGTTCAAGGCGCAGGCCGCCGGGATAGGAATAGAACAGTGGTCTGGCGAACGTATTGTTGCCAAAGATTCGTTCGATTTCGATTTGTAGATTCACCTGTATCCTTGGCAACGGTTTAACCATTTTCCGATAGTTTCCCCAGTGGCCCACTCGACCTTAAGAGGCGAGTGCTCTTATCATCGCTAGTGAGTAAACATTTCCCTCGCCAGATCCCCATAATAGAGGGGATAGCCGGTCGTCAGCGGTGAATATTAAATGAGTGGATGACAATTCTATTAGCTTGGAGTCAGTCAACCCGAATTGGGGGAAGTAGGGGTTTTGTAAGTCATCGTTGAGATTGGAATCTATCTCTTTGAATGTTTCAAAAATGGTTCTGGCAATTTCAAAGGCTTTCTCTTGGGCATAATCCTTTAAATCTAGAAGGTTGGAGACCTCTGCGGCAATGTATTTCGTTGTGTAGCCCTCTCCAAATGGTTTGATGGCTTTAAGCAATAAATCATAGTCATCCACGCTAAAGTCTTTCAGTCTCTTCGAGCTAGAGATGAACCTGCCTTCTTCTACGCTGCCAATTATCAACAGTAGCAGAAGATTAGTGTCAATAATTATGTCTCTTTTGTGATTGGGTACCGATCTTTTTTTGTGTTTGGCCATCTTATTGGCCTTTGTAACGCTTAAAGCCCTTGAGCGATCCATCCCTAGAGGACACCAAAAAAGTCTTGTACTCTTTCCGCTTGCCCAAAACAGTGGCCAATTCAAAAAGCGGCGTTCTAGTACGAGTTCCTGAGATCGATGAAGGGGTACGGTCGACATCGTAGCTAAAGGTAACTTCATACCGTGAATTGTCATCTGAGATAACAATTTCCTCCAGAACGATGTTACTTGCTCCCTTTACAAAATCATCGAAGCCATTACGGGCAGCCGCTTCAGCCTCTTTAAAGTCGATCATGATTTCCTCCTGTCGGGTTAGCCAGCGTAAATACAACGCTATTTTTTTGAATCGCTAGGGGGCGGGTCCGTTGCTCGTTACCCTCTGGCTTGTCATGTCCTGCTCAAAGAACATCCCGCAGATAATCCCTCAGAGTGATAGCTGGAGCATAAAGCCCCTCGGTCGTCTGTGCAGCACCAAAATTCTTTGCCAAACGATGCAGCTCACAGCCAAGCACGGTTTCCACCCCACCAACCGCCCCCAACGCCAGAACCAGGCATCGACTGATTTCGCCCTGAATCCCAGCCACATCCCCCCGCCGCACCAACAACCCAAAAACCTCCCGATCACAACTCCCCATCAACGGATCATCCCGCAGAATCGGGCTGTGGCCTTCTGTCTCATAAGCCAGCTTGAGCGAGTAAAGAGCGACCGTTTCCAGCAGCAATTTCATGGGGTGAAATCCTTTGTGACTGGGTGAGGAGGGTGGGGTGGAGTTGGGTTGAAGGTTTATGTCCTGGCGAGTGTTAGTCGGAGTATCGGTGTGGGGACTGACTATTTTGTGAGCGCTTTGCGCTCAAGCGGGAGCAAGCTCCCTCGCCACGGGGTTTTTCCTGCCACCGGTTCTTTCTTATCGCAGGTTTCTCCTCGGCACAGGGCTGGTATTGGGGGCTGCTTTGCAGCCCAGCGGGGATGAATCCCCTCGCCACAACAGCGGGCACCCTGGGTGAGATTTGCGTCCATCATGGGCCAAACCACTTTCCTACAGACGAAAAAAAAGACCTTGAATTTCAAGGTCTTTCTTTAAGATGGTGCCCCGAGGGAGACTCGAACTCCCACTCCTTTCGAAAACGGATTTTGAATCCGCCGCGTCTACCAATTCCGCCATCAGGGCTCAATGGCGGCGAAGTATAGAGAGGTGCCTACCGTTGGTCAATCACGTTTCATGGTGAATTTTTAATATTTCCGCTAGACTTTCCGGCCCTGCTAGACGAACCCCATCATGCGTGTTGCTGACTTTACTTTCGAACTCCCGGATTCGCTGATCGCTCGCCACCCGCTGGCCGAGCGGCGCGCCAGTCGACTGTTGACCCTGGACGGGGCCAGCGGTGCCATGGCTCACCGTCAATTCACTGATTTGCTCGAGCATTTGCGCCCGGGCGATTTGATGGTGTTCAACAATACCCGGGTGATTCCGGCGCGTTTGTTTGGCCAGAAGGCTTCCGGCGGCAAGCTGGAGATTCTGGTGGAGCGGGTGCTGGACAGTCATCGGGTGCTGGCCCATGTGCGGTCGAGCAAGTCGCCCAAGCCGGGTTCGTCGATCTTGATCGACGGCGGCGGTGAGGCGCGGATGGTGGCGCGGCATGATGCGTTGTTCGAGCTGGAGTTCGCTGAAGAGGTGTTGCCGCTGCTCGACCGTGTCGGGCACATGCCGTTGCCTCCTTATATAGACCGCCCGGACGAGGGTTCGGACCGCGAGCGTTATCAGACCGTGTACGCCGAGCGCCTGGGGGCGGTGGCGGCGCCGACGGCGGGGCTGCATTTTGATCAGCCGTTGCTGGAGGCGATCGCCGCCAAGGGCGTGGAGACGGCGTTCGTGACGCTGCACGTCGGCGCGGGGACGTTCCAGCCGGTGCGCGTGGATCGCATCGAAGACCACCACATGCACAGCGAATGGCTCGAAGTGAGCCAGGAAGTCGTCGATGCCGTGGCGGCCTGTCGCGCCCGCGGTGGGCGGGTGGTGGCGGTGGGGACCACCAGCGTGCGTTCCTTGGAAAGCGCCGCGCGCGATGGCGTGCTCAAGCCCTTCAGTGGCGACACCGACATCTTTATCTACCCGGGCCGGCCGTTTCATGTGGTCGATGCCCTGGTCACCAACTTTCATTTGCCCGAGTCCACGCTGTTGATGCTGGTTTCGGCGTTCGCCGGTTATCCCGAAGCCATGGCCGCCTACAAGGCCGCCGTCGAGCATGGGTACCGCTTTTTCAGCTACGGTGATGCGATGTTCATCACCCGTAACCCCGCGCCACGCGGGCCCGAGGAAACCGTATGAGTCGCACCTGTCGCATGTCCTTCGAGTTGCTTGCCACCGATGGCAAGGCTCGTCGCGGACGCCTGACCTTCCCCCGCGGAACCGTGGAAACCCCTGCGTTCATGCCGGTGGGCACCTACGGCACGGTCAAGGGCATGCTGCCGCGTGACATCGAGGCGATTGGCGCGGAGATCATCCTCGGCAACACCTTCCACCTGTGGCTGCGCCCGGGCATGGAAGTGATCAAGGCCCACGGCGACCTGCATGATTTCATGCAGTGGAAAGGCCCGATCCTGACCGACTCCGGCGGCTTCCAGGTGTTCAGCCTCGGTGCCATGCGCAAGATCAAGGAGGAGGGCGTGACCTTCGCTTCTCCGGTGGACGGTTCCAAGGTGTTCATGGGGCCGGAAGAGTCGATGCAGGTGCAGCGCGACCTAGGCTCGGACATCGTGATGATCTTCGACGAATGCACGCCTTACCCGGCCGATGAAGACGTGGCGCGGGTGTCCATGGAGCTGTCGTTGCGCTGGGCCCAGCGTTCGAAGAATGCCCATGGCGACAACACCGCGGCGCTGTTTGGCATTGTCCAGGGCGGCATGCACCGCGACCTGCGCATGCGCTCGCTGGAAGGCCTGGACAAGATTGGTTTTGACGGCCTGGCGATTGGCGGCCTGTCGGTGGGCGAACCGAAGCACGAGATGATCAAGGTGCTCGATTACCTGCCGGGCGAAATGCCCGCTGACAAACCTCGTTACCTTATGGGCGTTGGCAAACCGGAAGATCTGGTTGAGGGTGTGCGCCGCGGGGTGGACATGTTCGATTGCGTGATGCCAACCCGTAATGCCCGCAATGGGCATCTGTTCATCGACACCGGCGTGCTGAAGATCCGTAACGCGTTCCATCGCCATGATGATTCGCCGCTCGATCCGACGTGCGATTGCTACACCTGCCAGAACTTCTCCCGTGCTTATCTGCATCATTTGGACAAGTGCGGCGAAATGCTCGGCAGCATGCTCAATACCATCCACAATTTGCGCCATTATCAGGTGCTTATGGCTGGTTTGCGCGAGGCTATCCAACAGGGTACATTGGCCGCCTTTGTCGAGGCCTTCTATGCCAAGCGCGGGTTGCCTGTTCCGCCTTTGGACTGAGTTTTCCGATCCCTAGATTCAATACTTGCAACTGGAGTGCTAAATGAGCTTTTTTATCTCTAACGCCATGGCCGATGCCGCTGCACCTGCAGCTGCGCCAATGGGTGGCGGTTTCGAGTGGATTTTCCTGGTCGGCTTCCTGGTCATCTTCTACCTGATGATCTGGCGTCCACAGGCCAAGCGCGCCAAAGAGCAGAAGAACCTGCTCAGCAGCTTGCAGAAAGGTGATGAAGTGGTCACCACCGGCGGCATCGCTGGCAAGATCACTAAAGTGGCTGATGACTTCGTGGTACTGGAAGTGTCCGACACTGTTGAAATGAAGTTCCAGAAGGGCGCCATCGCGGCCACGCTGCCAAAAGGCACGCTGAAAGCGATCTAAGTAACAACTTCTCTTCAATCGACGGGGCGCGCAAGGCGCCCCGCGTCATAAGCGGGCGGCGTGATGCTGAACAAATACCCTCTGTGGAAATACCTACTGATCCTGGCGGTGCTGGCGGTCGGTCTGATTTATTCCGCTCCCAATCTTTACCCGGATGACCCGGCCATTCAGGTCAGTGGCGCAAGCACTGCGCTGCAGGTCACCCAGGCCGATCTGGACCGTGCGAGCGCTGCGCTCAAGGCTTCCAATATCGAGGTCAAGGCTGCGTCCATCGCTGAAAACGGCAAGGGCGGCCTGTTGCGCCTGGTCAAGTCTGAAGATCAGCTGCCGGCCAAGGACGTGGTGCGCAAGGCGTTGGGCGACGACTACGTTGTAGCCCTGAACCTGGCCCAGACCACCCCGCAATGGCTGCGCAATCTTGGCGCCCACCCAATGAAGTTGGGCCTGGACTTGTCCGGTGGCGTGCACTTCCTGCTGGAAGTGGACATGGAAAAAGCCCTCGACGCACGCCTGAAAGTCTACGAAGGCGACGTCAAGAGCCTGCTGCGCAAAGAGCGCGTGCGTTATCGCAGCCTGCCGCAGTTCGAAGGTGCCATTCAACTGGGCTTCAGCGATGAAGACGCCCGCGAACAGGCTCGTGCGCTGGTCCGCAAGAATTTCAACGATTTCGACATTGTACCGGCCGACCTCAATGGCCAACCGGTGCTGCGTCTGGCGATGACCCCGGCCAAGCTGGCGGAAATCCGCGAATACTCCATCAAGCAGAACTTGACCACGGTACGTAACCGCGTCAACGAGCTGGGTGTGGCCGAGCCGATCGTGCAGCGCCAGGGCGCCAACCGCATCGTGGTTGAGCTGCCAGGCGTGCAGGACACGGCCGAAGCCAAGCGTATCCTCGGCAAGACCGCCAACCTGGAATTCCGCCTGGCCGCTGAGCCGGGTGCGTCCAAGGCCACTTCCGAGAGCTTCGAGTTCCGTGAAGGCGGTCGTCCGGCGGCGCAGATCGAGCGTGGCCTGATCATCACTGGTGACCAGGTGACCGACGCCCAGGCGGGCTTCGACGAGCAGGGTCGTCCGCAGGTGAACATTCGCCTCGACGGCCACGGCGGCGAACTGATGAGCCGCGCCACGCGCAGCAACGTCGGTCGCAGCATGGCGGTGATCTTCATCGAGCAGAAGCCGACCACTACCTACACCAAGCAAGTGATCAACGGTGTCGAGAAAGACGTACCGGTGCAGACCTTCAAGGAAGAGAAGAAGATCATCAGCCTGGCGACCATCCAGTCGCCACTGGGCAGCCAGTTCCGCATCACCGGCCTGAACGGCCAGGGCGAATCCTCGGAACTGGCCTTGTTGCTGCGTGCCGGTGGCCTGGCCGCGCCGATGTACTTCGCTGAAGAGCGCACCATCGGCCCGAGCCTGGGTGCCGACAACATCACCAAGGGTGTCGATGCATCCCTGTGGGGCATGTTGTTCGTGTCGCTGTTCATCATCGCCATCTACCGCTTCTTCGGCTTGATCGCCACGGTTGCGCTGGCGGTGAACATGGTGCTGCTGCTGGCCCTGATGTCGTTGTTGGGCGCGACGCTGACCCTGCCGGGTATCGCCGGTATCGTCTTGACCATGGGCATGGCGGTGGACGCCAACGTGCTGATCTTCTCGCGGATACGTGAAGAAATCGCCGCGGGCATGTCGGTCCAGCGGGCAATCAACGAAGGCTTCGGCCGCGCATTCACTGCGATTATCGACTCCAACCTGACCACGTTGCTGGTCGGCGGGATTCTCTTTGCCATGGGCACCGGCCCGGTCAAGGGTTTCGCAGTGACCATGTCCCTCGGGATCTTTACCTCGATGTTCACAGCCATCATGGTGACCCGTGCAATGGTCAACCTGATTTATGGTGGTCGTGACGTCAAGAAGTTGTGGATTTAAGGGGCTGCCATGTTACGTACAATCAACTTCATGGGCGTTCGCAACATTGCGTTCGGCGTCACATTGTTCCTCACGGCCCTGGCGTTGTTCAGCTGGGCCACCAAGGGCCTGAACTACGGCCTGGACTTCACCGGCGGTACGCTCATCGAGCTGACCTACGAGCGTCCGGCCGACGTCAGCAAGGTGCGTGAGCAACTGGCGACCTCGGGCTACAGCGATGCCGTCGTGCAGAGCTTTGGCGCCACCACCGATTTGCTGGTGCGCATGCCAGGCGAAGACCCGCAACTGGGCCACCAGGTAGCCGAAGCCTTGCAGAAGGCCGGCGGCGACAACCCGGCCCAGGTCAAGCGCGTGGAGTTCGTCGGCCCGCAAGTGGGTGAAGAACTGCGCGACCAGGGCGGCCTCGGCATGCTGTTGGCCCTGGGCGGCGTGATGCTCTACCTGGCCTTCCGCTTCCAGTGGAAGTTCGCGGTGGGGGCCATCGTCTCGCTGATCCACGACGTGATCGTGACCGTGGGCATCCTGTCGTTCTTCCAGATCACCTTCGACTTGACGGTGCTGGCGGCGGTGCTGGCGATCATCGGTTACTCGCTCAACGACACCATCGTGGTGTTCGACCGGGTGCGTGAGAACTTCCGGGTACTGCGCAAGGCGTCCTTGGTCGAGAACATCAACATCTCGACCACCCAGACCCTGCTGCGGACCATGGCGACGTCGATCTCCACCTTGCTGGCGATTGCCGCGCTGCTGTTCTTCGGCGGCGACAACCTGTTCGGTTTCTCCATCGCGCTGTTCATTGGTGTGATGGCGGGTACCTACTCGTCGATCTACATCGCCAACGTGGTGTTGATCTGGCTGAACCTGAGCTCCGAGGATCTGATTCCTCCGGCAGCCACCGAGACCGAGGTGGACGACCGCCCGTAAGGCTCGGTTTTCCGTCCGTCACGGCAGAAAAGGCGCGAGTTGAACTCGCGCCTTTTTTTGTGCTCCAAGGCTGGGAGAAGCGCGGATTAATCCGCATGTGATGGCCCTGGAGGTTCAAGTGAACAAATCGATGCTGGTTGGTGCGGTATTGGGTGCTGTCGGTGTGACTGCCGGTGGTGCGGTCGCCACCTACAGCTTGGTAAAGAGTGGCCCTGAGTACGCGCAAGTATTGGCCGTGGAACCGGTCAAGACCCAGATCAAGACTCCGCGTGAAGTGTGCAAGGACGTCACCGTGACTCGGCAGAAGCCAGTCCAGGACCAGCACCAGATCGCCGGCACCGTGCTCGGCGCTGTGGCCGGTGGCCTGTTGGGCAACCAGATCGGCGGCGGCACCGGCAAGAAAATCGCCACCGTGGCCGGTGCGGCTGGCGGCGGTTATGCCGGTAACAAGATTCAGGAAGGCATGCAGGAACGCGACACGTACACCACCACCCAAACTCGCTGCAACACGGTCAATGACATCAGCGACAAGGTTGTAGGCTACGACGTTCGCTACATGCTCGACGGCAAGGAAGGCAAAGTCCGTATGGACCGCGACCCGGGCAACCAGATCCCGGTGAGCAAGGAAGGCCAACTGATCCTGGGTCAGAACGAACCGGCCCAGTGATCCAACCGCTATGAAAAAGCACCCTTCGGGGTGCTTTTTTCATGCCCACAGTTCAAGCGCCACCCCGAATCCCCTGTGGGAGCGAGCTTGCTCGCGAAAGCGGTGGCTCAGCTTGCATCGATATTGAATGTGCCGGCCTCTTCGCGAGCAAGCTCGCTCCCACATTGGATCTGCGGTGGGCACAAATCTTGTGCCTACCCCAAATTTCCCTGTGGGAGCGAGCTTGCTCGCGAAAGCGGTGGTTCAGCCTGCATCCATATTCAAGGTGTCATCCATCGTGGCGAGGGGATTTATCCCCGCTGGGGCGCGTAGCGGCCCTAATTGCGGCCAGCCAAGTGTGTCAGGCAGATTAAATTTGGCTGCTGGGGAGGGGCTGCTGCGCAGCCCAGCGGGGATAAATCCCCTCGCCACGGGTGAGTGGGGTGAGCACGTAGGCATAAAAAAAGCACCCCGAAAGGTGCTTTTTTCTAGCCGAGCTGCTTAGCGCTTCAACGAAGCCGGCAAGTGCGGCTGGATGGCCGTCAGCACAGCCTTGAAGCATTTGGTGTTGCCGGCAACGATGTGGCCTTTTTCAAGGAAATCATGCCCACCGGTGAAGTCGCTCACCAAGCCACCGGCTTCCTGGATCAGCAGGGCGCCGGCCGCCATGTCCCACTCGGACAGGCCCGATTCCCAGAACGCATCGAAACGACCAGCAGCCACATAAGCCAAGTCCAGGCTCGCAGCACCGGCACGGCGGATGCCGGCGGTCTGGCCGACCAGGGCGCGGAACATGCCCAGGTAGTTGTCCAGGTTGTCCATCTGGTCATCGCGGAACGGGAAGCCGGTGCCCAGCAGGGCGCCGTCCAGGCTGGTGCGGCCGCTGACGCGCAGGCGACGACCGTTCAGTTGGGCGCCACGGCCACGGCTGGCGGTGAATTCTTCCTGGCGAACCGGGTCCAGCACAACGGCGTGTTCCAGGCGGCCACGGTATTTGCAGGCGATGCTGACAGCGAAATGAGGAATGCCGCGCAAGAAGTTGGTGGTGCCGTCCAGCGGATCGATGATCCACAGGTACTCTTCGCCTTCGATGCCAGTACCGGCGTGCATGCCGGTCTCTTCACCGAGGATGGAGTGGTTCGGGTAAGCCTTGCGCAGGGCGTCGACGATCTTTTGCTCGGCGGCGCGATCGACCTCGGACACGTAGTCCTTGGCGTCTTTTTCATCGACCTTGATGGTATCCAGGCGCTCGATGGAGCGGAAGATCAGTTCACTGGCGCTGCGGGCGGCGCGCAGCGCGATATTCAGCATGGGCTGCATGGAGGTGTCACCTAAGGTTGTTAAAGAAAGCCGCGCATTCTATCAGAAAGTTTTCTCAGGAGAAGGTTGGTGTTCGCTTTCATAGCTTAACGGTAGGTGCTTAGGTAAGATTTGCTCCCTTTATCGTGTTCGAGAGCGCCTCCCTTGTTGCAGAACATTCGTGTCGTCCTGGTCAATACCAGCCATCCGGGAAACATCGGCGGAGCTGCGCGGGCCATGAAGAACATGGGCCTGTCGCGGCTGGTACTGGTCGAGCCCCGTTCGTTTCCCCACCACGAAGCCGATGCCCGGGCATCCGGCGCCAATGACATCCTGGCCAATGCCGAGGTCGTCGCCACGCTGGAAGACGCCCTGGTGGGTTGCAACCTGGTGCTCGGCACCAGTGCCCGCGACCGCCGCATTCCCTGGCCGTTGCTCGATCCCCGAGAATGCGGCACCAAAGTGGTCGAGGAGGCCGGGCAGGGCGGGCAGATCGCCTTGGTGTTTGGCCGTGAAGATTCCGGCCTCACCAATGAAGAGCTGCAGCGATGTCATTTCCACGTGCATATCCCTTCCGACCCCGGCTTCAGCTCGCTGAACCTCGGGGCGGCGGTGCAGGTGTTGAGTTATGAAGTGCGCATGGCCTGGCTGCAAGCCGAGGGCCAGCCCAGCAAGCTGGAAAAATACGAGGCGACGTCGCCGCGCAGTGAGACACTGGCGACCATGGACGAACTGGAGCGATTCTATGAACACCTGGAGCAGACCCTGGTGGACATCGAATTCCTCGACCCGGACAAGCCTCGGCACTTGATGGCGCGCCTGCGTCGGTTGTACGGACGAAGCTCGGTAAGCCGGGCGGAAATGAATATATTGCGCGGCATCCTCACGGAAACCCAGAAAGCGGCCCGTGGCGAGCTGATTAAGCGGAAGGAATAAAATGTTCGAACGTTTGCGTGAAGATATCCAGAGCGTCTTTCATCGTGACCCGGCGGCGCGCAATGCCTTTGAAGTGTTGACCTGCTACCCGGGGATGCACGCCATCTGGATCCATCGCCTGTCCGGCGCCCTGTGGAACATGGGCTGGAAATGGCTGGCGCGGCTGGTCTCGAACTTCGGGCGCTGGCTGACCGGGATCGAGATCCACCCGGGCGCCAAGGTCGGTCGCCGGTTCTTCATCGACCACGGCATGGGCATCGTCATTGGCGAGACCGCCGAAATCGGCGACGACGTGACGCTTTATCAAGGCGTGACCCTCGGCGGCACCAGTTGGAACAAAGGCAAGCGTCACCCGACGCTGGAAGACGGCGTTGTCGTGGGGGCTGGCGCCAAGGTGCTCGGGCCGTTCACGGTCGGGGCCGGGGCGAAAGTCGGCTCCAATGCGGTGGTGACCAAGGCCGTGCCGCCCGGCGCCACTGTGGTGGGCATTCCAGGGCGGATCATCGTCAAGTCCGATGACGAGCAGGACGCCCGTCGCAAGGCCATGGCCGAAAAGATCGGCTTCGACGCCTACGGTGTTGGCGAAGACATGCCCGACCCGGTGGCTCGCGCCATCAACCAGTTGCTCGACCACCTGCAAGCAGTGGACGGGCGCCTGGAAGGGATGTGCGGCGCCCTGAAGGACCTGGGCAGTAATTACTGTGCCAAGGACCTGCCTGAACTGCGCGAGGAAGACTTTGCGTGTGTGAAGGACAAGGATGAGACCCAGGCCAGTTGAAACCCTGCTGGCCTCATCGCGAGCAAGCTCGCTCCCACATGGAATTTGCGTCGTACATGAATTATGTGCTCGCCAGAGAGCCCTGTGGGAGCGAGCTTGCTCGCGATGAACGATAACGCGGTATCGCTGGTCGTTAGCCGCCTACCTTTGCTATCATTCGCGCGCTCTTTTGCGGGTAAACCTGAGTAAAGCACTAGGTCTTATACTTGACTTAAATACTCGGGAATTGCATACTCGCCCCCATTCCGAACTCCGTGGTAATTGTCCATGCGACTGACTACAAAAGGCCGATACGCCGTGACCGCAATGCTCGATCTGGCATTGCATGCGCAGCACGGGCCGGTGTCCCTCGCCGATATCTCCGAGCGCCAGGGCATTTCCCTGTCCTACCTCGAACAACTGTTCGCCAAGCTGCGCCGCAGCAACCTGGTCTCCAGTGTTCGCGGCCCCGGCGGCGGCTACCAGCTGTCGCGCGAGATGCAAGGCATCCAGGTCGCCCAGGTGATCGATGCCGTGAACGAATCGGTCGATGCGACCAAATGCCAGGGGCTGGGCGATTGCCATGGCGGCGATACTTGCCTGACCCATCATCTGTGGTGCGACTTGAGCCTGCAGATTCACGAATTTCTGAGTGGTATCAGCTTGGCCGACCTTGTGACTCGCCGTGAGGTGCAAGAAGTAGCCCAGCGTCAGGACCAGCGCCGTTGCAATGGCAAGGCGCCGCACCTGGACAAGATCGAAGCGTCCGCCGTCGAATGACCGCCGCAGAGCACGCGGAACGCCAGCCAGCCTGATTTAGGAGAGAGTCCATGAAATTGCCGATTTACCTTGATTACTCTGCGACCACCCCGGTTGATCCGCGTGTCGCGCAAAAGATGAGTGAATGCCTGCTGGTCGACGGAAACTTCGGTAACCCGGCGTCCCGCTCCCACGTCTTCGGCTGGAAGGCCGAGGAATCGGTGGAAAACGCCCGTCGCCAAGTCGCCGACCTGGTCAACGCCGACCCGCGTGAAATCGTCTGGACCTCCGGTGCCACCGAGTCCGACAACCTGGCAATCAAGGGTGTCGCGCATTTCTACCACACCAAGGGCAAGCACCTGATCACCTCGAAGATCGAGCACAAGGCTGTCCTGGACACCACGCGCCAACTGGAGCGTGAAGGCTTCGAAGTCACCTACATCGAGCCCGGTGAAGATGGCCTGATCACCCCGGCCATGGTCGAAGCCGCCCTGCGCGACGACACCATCCTGGTTTCGATCATGCACGTGAACAACGAAATCGGCACCGTCAACGACATCGCCGCCATCGGCGAGCTGACCCGCTCCAAGGGCGTCCTGTTCCACGTCGACGCGGCGCAGTCCACTGGCAAGGTCGACATCGACCTGTCCAAGCTGAAAGTCGACCTGATGTCGTTCTCCGCCCACAAGACCTACGGTCCTAAAGGCATCGGCGCCCTGTACGTCAGCCGCAAGCCGCGTGTTCGCCTCGAAGCGACCATGCACGGCGGCGGTCACGAGCGTGGCATGCGTTCCGGTACCCTGGCGACCCACCAGATCGTCGGCATGGGCGAAGCCTTCCGCGTCGCCAAGGAAGACATGGCGGCCGAGAACGTGCGCATCAAGGCCTTGAGCGACCGTTTCTTCAAGCAGGTCGAGCACCTCGAAGAGCTGTACGTCAACGGCAGCATGACCGCCCGCGTCCCGCACAACCTGAACCTGAGCTTCAACTACGTTGAAGGCGAGTCGCTGATCATGGCACTCAAGGATCTGGCCGTGTCGTCCGGTTCGGCGTGCACCTCGGCGTCGCTTGAGCCTTCGTACGTACTGCGCGCCCTGGGCCGCAACGACGAACTGGCCCACAGTTCCATCCGCTTCACCTTCGGCCGCTTCACCACCGAAGAAGAAATCGATTATGCCGCGCAGAAAGTCTGCGAGGCCGTGACCAAGCTGCGCGCTCTGTCGCCGCTGTGGGACATGTACAAAGACGGCGTCGACATTTCGAAAATCGAATGGGCGGCGCACTGAGAAGTCGCCACCAGAGCGGCTCCACTGATGAGGATTGAAGCAAATGGCATATAGCGAAAAGGTCATCGACCACTACGAGAACCCGCGCAACGTCGGCAAGATGGACGCGCAGGATCCTGACGTCGGCACCGGCATGGTCGGCGCCCCGGCGTGCGGCGACGTGATGCGCCTGCAGATCAAGGTCAACGAGCAAGGCATCATCGAAGACGCCAAGTTCAAGACCTACGGCTGCGGTTCCGCCATCGCGTCCAGCTCCCTGGCCACCGAGTGGATGAAAGGCAAGACCCTCGACGAAGCCGAAACCATCAAGAACACCCAGCTGGCCGAAGAGCTGGCCTTGCCGCCAGTGAAAATCCACTGCTCGGTACTCGCTGAAGACGCCATCAAGGCCGCCGTTCGCGACTACAAGCAGAAGAAAGGCTTGATCTGATCCGCGTTACGGTAAGGAGTTTCCATGGCTATCCAGATGACAGAAGCGGCAGCTAAGCATGTGCAGCGTTCTCTTGCAGGGCGCGGCAAGGGCGAGGGTATCCGCCTGGGTGTTCGCACCACGGGCTGTTCCGGCCTCGCCTATGTACTGGAATTCGTCGACGAAGTCGGTGAAGACGACCAGGTGTTCGAAAGTCATGGTCAGAAAGTGATCATTGACCCGAAGAGCCTGACGTACCTGGACGGCACCGAGCTGGATTTCGTCAAGGAAGGGTTGAACGAAGGCTTCAAGTTCAACAATCCCAACGTGCGCGGTGAATGTGGCTGCGGCGAAAGCTTCAACATCTGAGGCTGCTCGTGGGTACTCCTTGTCATTTTGCGTTGTTCCAGTTGCAGCCTGCTTTCCAGCTGGACCTCGATCAGTTGTCCGCGCGTTATCTGGAACTGGCCCGTGGTGTCCACCCCGATCGCTTTGCCGATGCCTCCGAGGCGGAGCAGCGGCGGGCGCTCGAGCAGTCGGCGAATCTCAACGAGGCTTACCAGACGCTCAAGAACCCGGCCAAGCGCGCGCGTTACCTGCTCGCCATCAGCGGTCATGAGCTGCCCCTGGAAGTCACGGTCCACGATCCCGAGTTCCTGTTGCAGCAGATGCAATGGCGCGAGGAGCTTGAAGACCTGCAGGACAGCGCCGACCTGGCCGGTGTCGCGGTTTTCAAGCGCCGCCTGAAAGATGCCCAGCACACACTGAACGAAAGCTTCGCAGCCTGCTGGAACGATGCCGCGCAACGCGAACAGGCCGAACGCCTGATGCGGCGCATGCAGTTCCTCGACAAGCTCACCCACGAAGTGCGCCAACTAGAAGAGCGCCTCGACGATTAACCCAGTGCCGCTCCGGTCGCACGCCTGATTACAGATAAGTCCTGATTACGATGGCCCTACTGCAGATCGCCGAACCCGGCCAAAGTCCACAACCGCACCAGCGTCGCCTGGCTGTCGGGATCGACTTGGGTACCACCAATTCCCTGGTCGCTGCCTTGCGCAGCGGTCTTTCCGAACCGCTGGCCGACGAGCAGGGACGGGTGATCCTGCCGTCCGCCGTGCGTTATCACGCCGACCGCGTTGAAGTGGGCGAGTCGGCCAAGCTGGCCGCCGCCACCGATCCCCTGAATACCATTGTCTCGGTCAAGCGCTTGATGGGTCGTGGTCTGTCCGACGTCAAGCAACTGGGCGATCAATTGCCGTACCGCTTCGTCGGTGGCGAATCCCATATGCCGTTCATCGAAACCGTCCAAGGCCCGAAAAGCCCGGTAGAGGTTTCCGCTGACATCCTGAAAGTCCTGCGCCAACGTGCCGAAGCGGCGTTGGGCGGTGAACTGGTGGGGGCGGTGATCACGGTGCCGGCCTATTTCGACGACGCTCAGCGCCAAGCCACCAAGGACGCCGCCAAGCTCGCCGGCCTGAACGTGCTGCGCTTGCTCAACGAGCCGACTGCAGCGGCCGTTGCCTACGGCCTCGATCAGCACGCCGAAGGCCTTGTCGCGATCTACGACCTGGGCGGCGGTACGTTCGATATTTCGATCCTGCGCCTGACTGGTGGTGTTTTCGAAGTCCTGGCAACCGGTGGCGACAGTGCCCTGGGCGGCGATGACTTCGACCATGCCATCGCGGGCTGGATCATCGAGCAAGCGGGCCTCTCCGCCGACCTCGACCCGGGTGCGCAACGCCACCTGCTGCAAACTGCCTGCGCCGCCAAGGAAGCCTTGACCGACGCCAACACGGTTGAAGTCGTTTATGGCGAGTGGAAAGCCGCGCTGACCCGCGAAGCCTTCGATGCCCTGATCGAACCCATGGTTGCCCGCAGCCTCAAGGCCTGCCGCCGTGCCGTGCGCGATTCCGGCGTAGAGCTCGAAGACGTCAAGGCCGTGGTCATGGTCGGTGGTTCGACCCGCGTGCCTCGGGTTCGCGAAGCCGTTGCCGAAGCCTTCGGCCGTCAGCCGCTGACCGAAATTGACCCGGATCAGGTGGTCGCCATCGGCGCCGCGATCCAGGCCGATACCCTGGCCGGCAACAAGCGCGACGGCGGCGAACTGCTGTTGCTCGACGTGATCCCATTGTCCCTGGGGTTGGAAACCATGGGCGGCCTGATGGAGAAGGTGATCCCGCGCAACACCACCATCCCGGTTGCCCGTGCCCAGGACTTCACCACTTATAAAGACGGCCAGTCGGCCATGATGATCCACGTGCTGCAAGGTGAGCGTGAGCTGATCAGCGACTGCCGTTCCCTGGCCCGCTTCGAATTGCGCGGCATCCCGGCCATGGTCGCCGGTGCGGCGAAGATCCGGGTGACCTTCCAGGTCGATGCCGACGGTCTGCTCAACGTTTCCGCTCGCGAACTGGGTTCGGGCGTGGAAGCGAGCATCCAGGTCAAGCCTTCCTATGGCCTGACCGACGGTGAAATCGCCAAGATGCTCAAGGATTCCTTCCAGCACGCCAGCGACGACAAGGTCGCCCGTGTGCTGCGCGAGCAGCAGGTTGACGGCCAGCGCCTGGTCGAAGCCGTGCAGGCCGCTCTCGAAGCCGATGGCGAGCGCCTGCTCGACGCCGAAGAGCGCATGGTCATCGAAATGCAGATGCAAGAACTCTCCGAATTGATCAAGGGCACCGATGGTTATGCCATCGAGCAGCAGACCAAGCGTCTGTCGCAGGTCACCGATGCCTTTGCTGCCCGCCGCCTGGACTCGACGGTGAAAGCCGCCCTGGCGGGGCGCAACCTGAATGAAATCGAGGAATAACTGATGCCGCAGGTGATTTTTCTGCCCCACGAGAAGTTCTGTCCGGAGGGCATGGTCGTGGAGGCTGAGCCCGGAATTTCGATTCTCGAGCTGGCCCATGAGCACCATATCGAGATGGAAAGTGCCTGTGGCGGCGTCTGCGCTTGCACGACCTGCCATTGCGTCATTCGCGAAGGGTTCGACTCGCTGGAAGAAGCGGACGAACTGGAGGAAGATTTCCTCGATCGGGCCTGGGGCCTGGAAGCGCAATCGCGCCTGGGTTGCCAAGCCATCGTCGGCACCGAAGACCTGACCGTCGAGATTCCGAAATATTCGCTTAACCATGCGGCCGAAGCGCCGCACTGATGGTGATACTGTCATGAGCTATGGTTGGACTGATGTACAACGCATCGCAGAAGAACTGGCCGAAGCCAAGCCGGACGTGAACCCGGAGTCTGTGAATTTTGTCGATTTGCAGCGCTGGATCATGGAATTACCCGATTTCGACAACACCTCTGGCCGTTGTGGCGAGAAGGTCCTGGAGGCTGTCCAACAGCTCTGGATCGACGAAATCGACTGATCGACCCGGCAGGTTAGGCAATACCCCTGAACCCGCGTATAATTCGCGGGTTTAATTTTTCGCAAATTACCGTTTCTGGAGTTACACCATGGCTGTTCAACGTACTTTCTCCATCATCAAGCCTGACGCCGTTGCTAAAAACGTGATCGGCAAGATCGTTACCCGCTTCGAAGACGCTGGCCTGCGCGTTGTAGCTTCGAAAATGAAGCAACTGTCCAAAGCCGAAGCCGAAGGCTTCTACGCTGAGCACAGCGAGCGCGGTTTCTTCGGTGAGCTGGTTGCCTTCATGACTTCCGGTCCGGTTGTCGTCCAGGTGCTGGAAGGCGAAAACGCCATCGCTCGCAACCGTGAGCTGATGGGCGCTACCAACCCTAAAGAAGCTGCTCCTGGCACCATCCGTGCTGACTTCGCTGAATCCATCGACGCCAACGCCGTCCACGGTTCGGACTCCGAAGCCGCCGCTGCTCGCGAAATCGCTTACTTTTTCTCCGCTACTGAAGTAACCACTCGCTAAGCCCAGGCTTTTGAGTGAAGGTGAATCCATGACTACATCGAACGGCAAAACCAACCTGTTGGGCCTGACCCAGCCGGAAATGGAGAAATTCTTCGACTCGATCGGGGAGAAGCGTTTCCGTGCCGGCCAGGTGATGAAATGGATTCACCACTTTGGCGTCGACGACTTCGACGCCATGACGAATGTCGGCAAGGCCCTGCGCGAAAAGCTCAAGGCTGTTGCCGAGATTCGCGGCCCCGAAGTGGTCAGCCAGGACATTTCCAGCGACGGCACCCGTAAATGGGTGGTGCGCGTGGCGTCCGGCAGCTGCGTCGAGACCGTCTACATTCCCCAGGGCAAGCGCGGCACCTTGTGCGTTTCGTCCCAGGCAGGCTGTGCCCTGGATTGCAGTTTCTGCTCCACCGGCAAGCAAGGCTTCAATAGCAACCTCACCGCCGCCGAAGTGATCGGCCAGGTGTGGATTGCCAACAAATCCTTTGGCAGCGTCCCGGCAACCGTCGACCGTGCCATCACCAACGTGGTGATGATGGGCATGGGTGAGCCGCTGCTGAACTTCGACAACGTCGTCTCCGCCATGCATTTGATGATGGATGACCTGGGCTATGGCATTTCCAAGCGCCGCGTGACCCTGTCTACCTCCGGCGTGGTGCCGATGATCGATGAGCTGGCCAAGCACATCGACGTCTCCCTGGCGTTGTCGCTGCATGCACCCAATGACGCATTGCGTAACCAATTGGTGCCGATCAACAAGAAATATCCGCTTAAGATGCTGCTCGAATCCTGCCAGCGCTACATGTCGGCGTTGGGCGAGAAACGCGTGCTGACCATCGAGTACACCCTGCTCAAGGATGTGAACGACAAGGTTGAACATGCGGTCGAGATGATCGAGCTGCTCAAGAACATCCCGTGCAAGATCAACCTGATCCCGTTCAACCCGTTCCCGCATTCTGGTTACGAGCGTCCGAGCAACAACGCGATTCGTCGCTTCCAGGATCAGCTACATCACGCTGGCTTCAACGTCACCGTGCGCACGACTCGCGGCGAAGACATCGACGCCGCGTGTGGCCAATTGGTAGGACAGGTGCTGGATCGCACCCGTCGCAGCGAACGCTACATCGCCGTGCGCGAACTGAACGCCACCGACGATGCAGTGCAGAACGCTGCGAACAGTCACTAAGAGAGGAACTCTATGTCCCTGCGCTTCGCGCTCGTTTTGCTGCTGGCCGGTCTCTGTTCCGGTTGTGTCCTGTCGGGTGACTACAACCCGATGAAGACCAGCAAAGGGCGCGACGAAGCCCGCCAGGCCTACGTGCAACTGGGCATCGGCTATCTGCAGCAGGGCATGACCGAGCGGGCCAAGGTGCCCCTCAAGAAAGCTTTGGAACTGGACAGCTCCGACGCCGATGCCAATGCGGCGCTGGCGCTGGTGTTCCAGGCCGAGCTGGAATCGGAGCTGGCTGACGAGCATTTTCGCAAGGCGTTGTCGGCCCGGCCACAAGATGCCCGTATCCTGAACAACTACGGCAGTTTTCTCTACGAACAGGCCCGTTACAAGGACGCCTACGAACGTTTCGAGCAAGCGGCCGCCGATACCCTTTATCCCGAGCGTTCACGGGTTTTCGAGAACCTCGGCATGACGGCTGCCAAACTCGGCCAGCGCGACCTGGCCCGCCAGCAGCTTGAGAAGGCGCTGCGGCTCAACCGCCAACAACCGCGTGCATTGCTGGAAATGGCTGAGTTGTCTTACGAAGACAGGCATTATGTGCCCGCGCGTGACTATTACGAGCGTTTTAGCCTGCTGAGCGAACAAAATGCACGTAGTCTATTGCTCGGCGTTCGGCTGGCACATGTGTTTGAAGATCGCGACAAGGCTGCAAGTTACGGCCTGCAACTCAAAAGACTCTATCCCGGTACGCCGGAATATCAGCAATACCTGTCGGAGCAATGATGAAAGCGGCGCATCCCGAAGTTGTAGCAGCGACTCGCGTAAATCCCGGTGAGACCCTGCGTCAAGCCCGCGAAAGCAATGGTTGGTCGCTGGCCGAAGTGGCCCACAAGCTCAATCTTACCGTGACTTCCCTGAGCAATCTGGAAGCCGGCGCGTTCGACAAATTGCCAGGGCATACCTTCGCCCGGGGCTATATCCGCGCCTATGCCAAATTGCTCGACATGGACCAGACCGTGCTGGTCCAGCAGTTCGATCAATACACCGGTTCCGACGCCCAGGGCAGCAACGTGCACAGCCTGGGCCGTATCGAAGAGCCCGTGCGTGTTTCCCACACCATTCTGCGCATCGTCAGCTTGTTGCTGCTGATCGCGGTGATCGGTGGCGGTTTTGTCTGGTGGCAGGACCAGGCGTCCTTGCGTACCAAGGAACCGGTTGCGATGAACACCGAGCACGTCGAAGTCGAAGGCGCCGACGGCACCACCCAGATCCATCCGCTGGACGAGCCGGAAGACCAGGCCGTTGCCGAAGGCCAGGCTGAAGGCGAAACCGCACTGGCGTTGCCCCAGGGCCAGGATGGCGCCGAGGCCGATACCGCTGCCGGCACCGAGCCAGCCGCCCCAGCCGCGCAGGCGCCCGTTCCCACGCCTGCAGCGCCTACGGCTCCGGCCCATGCCGGCAACACTCCGGCGGCGCCTGCTCCTCCGGCCCATGCTGGCAGCACTCCGACAGCGCCTGCTACTCCTGCGCCTGCCACGCCAGCACCTGCCGTGGCGACTCCGGCGGTACCCGCTGCTCCAGCGGCCCCGGCGGCGGGTGACGGCCAGGTCCAGATCCAGTTCACCGCCGATTGCTGGACGCAGATCACCGATGGCAACGGCAAAGTCCTGTTCAGTGGCCTCAAGCGCAAGGGCGACAGCGCGTCTGTCAACGGTAAGCCACCGTTTGCCGTACGCCTGGGTTATGCCCGTGGCGCGCAGGTCAGCTACAACGGCCAGCCGGTCGACATCGCTCCGTTCACCAGTGGCGAGACCGCTCGCCTGAAGTTGGGTCAATAAGTCATGCACGGCGAATCTCCAATCAAGCGTCGCGAATCCCGGAAAATCTGGGTCGGTAACGTGCCCGTGGGCGGCGATGCGCCAATCGCTGTGCAGAGCATGACCAACAGCGACACCAATGACGTGGCCGCCACGGTCGCACAGATCAACCGCCTGGAAGCCGCTCGGCGTCGACATCGTGCGTGTCTCCGTGCCGGACATGGATGCCGCCGAGGCGTTCGGCAAGATCAAGCAACTGGTCAAGGTCCCGTTGGTGGCCGACATTCATTTCGACTACCGCATTGCCTTGCGCGTGGCCGAGCTGGGTGTCGATTGCCTGCGCATCAACCCGGGCAATATCGGTCGCGAAGACCGTGTTCGTGCCGTGGTCGATGCCGCCCGCGACCGCGGCATCCCGATCCGCATCGGCGTGAACGCCGGTTCCCTGGAAAAAGACCTGCAGAAGAAATACGGCGAACCGACCCCAGCCGCGCTGGTGGAGTCGGCCCTGCGCCATGTGGAACACCTCGAACGCCTGAATTTCCAGGACTTCAAGGTCAGCGTGAAGGCGTCCGACGTGTTCATGGCCGTCGAAGCCTACCGCCTGCTGGCCAAGGAAATTGTCCAGCCATTGCACCTGGGCATCACCGAAGCCGGTGGGTTGCGTTCGGGTACGGTGAAATCCGCCGTCGGCCTCGGTATGCTGCTCGCCGAGGGGATTGGCGATACCATCCGCATCTCGTTGGCGGCTGACCCGGTCGAGGAAGTGAAAGTCGGCTACGACATTCTCAAGTCCCTGCACCTGCGTTCCCGTGGCATCAACTTCATCGCCTGCCCGAGTTGCTCGCGGCAGAACTTCGATGTGGTCAAGACCATGAACGAACTGGAAGGGCGCCTCGAAGACCTGCTGGTGCCGCTGGATGTCGCGGTGATCGGCTGCGTGGTCAACGGGCCTGGCGAAGCCAAGGAGGCCCATATCGGCCTGACTGGCGGTACACCGAACCTGATTTACATCGACGGCAAGCCGTCGCAGAAACTGACGAATGACAATCTGGTGGATGAGCTGGAACGGCTGATTCGCCAGAAGGCGGCCGAAAAGGTCGAAGCCGACGCAGCGGTCATCGCGCGCGGTTAAGTCGCAAGATTAAGGAATACATGTGAGCAAGTCTCTGCAAGCCATTCGTGGCATGAACGACATCCTGCCCGAGCAGACGCCCCTATGGCGTTATTTCGAGGGCACCGTGGCGCGTTTGCTGGATAATTACGGTTATCGGCAGATCCGCATGCCGATCGTCGAGTTCACCGAGCTGTTCAAACGCTCCATTGGTGAAGTCACCGACATCGTCGAAAAAGAGATGTACACCTTCGACGACCGCAACGGCGATTCCCTGACCCTGCGCCCCGAAGGCACGGCGGCCTGTGTGCGTGCAGTGCTCGAGCACGGCATCACCGGCGGCGGCCAGGTGCAGAAACTCTGGTACGTCGGCCCGATGTTCCGCCACGAGCGCCCGCAGAAAGGCCGTTATCGCCAGTTCCACCAGATCGGTCTCGAGGTGTTCAACCTCGAGGGGCCGGACATCGACGCCGAGCTGATCGTCATGACCTGGCGCCTTTGGGGCGAGCTGGGGCTGCGTGATGCGGTCAAGCTCGAGCTCAACAGCCTGGGCACCAGTGAATCCCGCGGTCGCTACCGCGAAGCGTTGGTGGAGTTTCTCTCCGCGCACGTGGACAAGCTGGATGAAGACAGCCAGCGCCGCATGAAGACCAACCCGTTGCGCGTGCTCGACACCAAGAATCCGGAAACCCAGGCGATCCTGGTGGACGCGCCGAAAATGGCCGACTACCTCGACGACGAGTCCCGTGCGCACTTCGAAGGGCTGAAGGCTCGCCTCGACGCCGTGGGCATCCCCTACGTGATCAACCCGAAGTTGGTTCGCGGCCTGGACTACTACAGCAAGACCGTCTTCGAATGGGTCACCGACAAGCTCGGCGCCCAGGGCACCGTGTGCCGCATGCGGCCGTTACGACGGGCTGGTGGAGCAGATGGGCGGCAAGCCGACCCCCGGCGTGGGCTTTGCCATGGGCATCGAGCGCCTCGTATTGATGCTTGAGGCGCTGGACAAGGTGCCTGAAGAGCTGTCCCGTCAGGTCGACGTCTACCTGTGCGCCTTTGGCGAGGCTGCCGAGCTGGCCGCCCTGTCGTTGAGCGAGCGGGTTCGCGACCAGTTGCCCAACCTGCGCCTGCAGGTCAACGCCGGTGCCGGCAGCTTCAAGAGCCAATTCAAGAAGGCCGACAAGAGCGGTGCGCTGTACGCATTGATCCTCGGTGACGACGAACTGGCCCAACAAGTGGTAGGTTTCAAACCCCTGCGTGGCCAGGGCGAACAACAAAGCATTGCCTGGGATGCGCTTGCTGCACACCTGGCCACCTGCGTCGTGCAGGGTTGAAGCTGTCAAACAGCCGATTTAGCGATTAAGGAGTATTGGGGTGTCGAGTACCGAAGATGAACAGCTGGCGGATTTGAAGGACTGGTGGACGCGCAACGGCAAGCCGCTGGTCACTGGCGGCCTGTTGGCGCTGGTCATCGTGTTCGGCTGGCAGGCCTACCAGAAATACCAGAGCAACCAGTCGCAAGGCGCCTCGATGCTCTACCAGCAATTGCTGGAAACCACCCTGACCCCGGACGGCAAGCCTGACGCGGCACGCGTGGCGGACCTGGCCGGCAAGCTGAACAAAGAGTTCGGCGGTACCGCCTACGCCCAGTACGGCAGCCTGTTCGTGGCCAAGGTCGCGGTAGACAGCGGCAAGCTGGACGATGCGGCCACTGAGCTGAAAGCGATCGTCGACAAGCCGGCCAACCCGACCCTGGGCGAAGTCGCACGTCAGCGCTTGGCACAGGTGCTGGCGGCACAGAACAAGACCGAAGACGCCTTGAAGCTGCTCGACGGCGACGCCGACAAGGCGTTCCTGGCGACTCGCGAAGAACTCAAGGGCGACCTGCTGGTACAGCTGGGCCGTGCCGATGAGGCCCATGCGGCCTACCAAAAAGCCAAGGCTGCGCTGTCGGATGAAGCCGCGGTCGGTGGCCTGCAAATCAAGCTGGACGACCTGGCCAAAGGGGATGCGTGACGTGATCCGTTGGAAACATGCAGCATTGCTGGCCCTGGCCATTCTGGCCGCGGGTTGCAGCAGCAACAGCAAGAAAGAACTGCCTCCGGCCGAACTGACCGACTTCAAAGAAGAAGTCGTGCTGCAGAAGCAATGGAGCCGTTCCATCGGTGACGGCCAGGGTGAAACCTACAACATGCTGGTGCCGGCCATCGACGGCGACACCATTTATGCCGGCGATGTCACGGGCGTCGTCATGGCCATGGATCGCATGAACGGCGACGTGAAGTGGGAGAAAGATCTCGAGCTGCCTGTGTCCGGCGCCGTTGGCGTGGGTTACGGGCTGGTCATGATCGGCACGCTCAAGGGGGAGATCGTCGCCCTGGACGCGAGCAGCGGTGAAGAGAAATGGCGCGCCCGCGTGACCAGTGAAGTCCTCGCACCGCCCGCCACCAACGGCGACGTGGTCGTGGTCCAGACCCAGGATGACCGCCTGATCGGCCTGGATGCCGCCACCGGCAACCAGCGCTGGTTGTATGACAGCACTCCGGCGGTACTGACCTTGCGCGGCACCAGTGCGCCGATCGTCACCAACCGCCTCGCGGTGGCTGGTTTGTCGACTGGTAAAGTCGTCGCCCTGGACATTTCCAACGGCGTGCCGGTCTGGGAACAGCGTGTAGCGATCCCTCAAGGTCGTTCGGAGTTGGAACGTGTAGTCGACATCGACGGCGGCCTGCTGCTGTCCGGCGGTACGCTGTATGTCGCCAGCTACCAGGGTCGCGTCGCGGCGCTGGACCTGGAAAGCGGTCGTGTACTCTGGCAGCGCGATGCTTCCAGCTACGCCGGTGTCGCCCAGGGTTTTGGCAGCGTCTATGTGAGCCTGTCCTCGGGCACGGTCGAAGGCGTCGATGAACGTTCCACCACCGCGTTGTGGAGCAACGATTCCCTGGCCCGTCGTCAACTGTCGGCCCCGGAAGTGTTCTCCAGCTACGTTGCAGTGGGTGACCTGGAAGGTTACCTGCACCTGCTCAGCCAGGTGGACGGTCGTTTCGTCGGCCGTGAGCGCATCGACAGCGACGGCCTGCGTGCCCGTCCGCTGGTGGTGGGCAGCATGATTTATGTGTATGGCAACAGCGGCAAACTGGAAGCCCTGACCATCAAGTAAGACTATGCTTGGGTTAATTCCCAAGCGGCTTCATTCATGTGGGAGCGGGCTTGCTCGCGAAAGCGGTGGATCAGTTGACATCCATCTCATTGGGCCAGCGCATTCGCGAGCAAGCCCGCTCCTACAGGTTGGCCCCGAGCACCAGCCGCTGCCTCGCAGCGGCTTTTGTATTTTCTGAAATAACGAAGTGGAGAGCCGCATGGTTCCCGTAATCGCCCTGGTGGGCCGACCGAACGTCGGCAAGTCCACCTTGTTCAACCGCCTGACCAGGACTCGCGACGCCATCGTCGGCGACTTGTCCGGTCTGACCCGTGATCGCCAATACGGTGAGGCCAAGTGGCAAGGGCGTACCTATATTCTGGTCGACACCGGCGGCATCTCCGGTGATGAACACGGCATGGACGAAAAAATGGCCGAGCAGTCTCTGCTCGCCATCGAAGAAGCCGATGTGGTGCTGTTCCTGGTAGACGCCAAGGCCGGTTTTACCGCCGCCGACCAGATGATCGCCGAGCATTTGCGCAAGCGTAACAAGCGTTCCTACGTGGTCGCCAACAAGGTCGACAACATCGACCCCGACATGGCCCGCGCCGAGTTCGCGCCGTTGGGCATGGGCCAGGCGATACCGATCGCCGGTGCCCACGGACGTGGCATCACCCAGATGCTGGAAATCGCCCTGGCTGATTTCCCCAAGGATGACGAAGACGAGCCGGAAGAAGGCGAGGAAGAAATCGTTGCCGAGGGCGAGGAAGCCAAGCGCATCCCGGGCCCGAGCGAAAAAGACGGGATCAAGATCGCGATCATCGGTCGCCCGAACGTCGGCAAGTCGACCTTGGTCAACCGCATGCTCGGCGAAGACCGGGTCATCGTCTACGACCAGCCCGGCACCACCCGCGACAGCATCTACATCCCCTTCGAGCGTAACGAAGAGAAGTACACGCTGATCGACACCGCCGGTGTGCGCAAGCGCGGCAAGATCCACGAAGAAGTCGAAAAGTTCTCCGTGGTGAAAACGCTGCAGGCGATCAAGGACGCCAACGTGGTGATCTTCGTGATGGACGCCCGCGAAGGCGTGGTGGATCACGACCTGAACCTGCTGGGCTTTGCCCTGGAAGCCGGGCGTGCGCTGGTTATCGCGATCAACAAGTGGGACGGCATGACGCCGAGCGAGCGCGACTACGTGAAGGTCGAATTGCAGCGCCGGCTGTTCTTCGTCGACTTCGCCGACATCCACTTCATCTCGGCCCTGCACGGCACGGGCGTGGGCAACCTCTACGCTTCGGTGCAGAACTCGTTCAAGTCGGCGGTCACCCGCTGGCCGACCAACCGCCTCACCCAGATCCTCGAAGACGCCGTTGGCGAGCACGCGCCACCGATGGTCAACAATCGTCGGATCAAGCTGCGCTACGCCCACTTGGGTGGCGCCAACCCGCCGATCATTGTGATCCACGGCAACCAGATCGAGAAAGTGCCCAAGTCGTACGTTCGCTATCTGGAGAACACTTATCGTCGCGTCCTGAAGTTGGTCGGCACCCCGATCCGCATCGAGTTCAAGGGCGGCGAGAACCCGTACGAAGGCAACAAGAACACGCTCACCGACCGCCAGGTCAACAAGAAGCGCCGCTTGATGTCGCACCACAAGAAGGCCGACAAGAAGCGTCGCGACAAGCGCTGATTGTCGATGCAGCGCGCCGAACCCTGTGGCGAGGGGATTTATCCCCGCTGGGCTGCGAAGCAGCCCCAAGACAGGCAACTCAATACGCCTGATATACCGAGTTGTTGGGTTCTAGGGCTGCTGCGCAACCCAGCGGGGATAAATCCCCTCGCCACAGGTTCCGCGACGAGATGCATTGAAGAGGGTGCCCACGGGCACCCTTTTTCATGCCCGGCGATTGGGCTATCCTCGACCTCTCCCGCGCCGCACCAGAGCCGGGTGCAGACCCAGGGAACCCTCGATGATCACCAGCAAGTTGCCGAACGTCGGCATCACGATTTTCACCCAGATGTCCCAGCTCGCCGCACAGACCGGCGCGCTGAACCTGTCCCAGGGGTTTCCCGATTTCGATGGCCCGCAAGCCCTGCGCGATGCGGTCGGCCGGCACATTGCCCAAGGCCACAACCAATATTCGCCCATGACCGGCCTGCCGGCGCTGCGCCAGCAGATCGCGGCGAAGATCGCCCGCAGCTATGGCGCCAGCGTCGATGCCGATCAGGAAGTCACCGTGACCCCAGGCGCGACCCAGGCGATTTTCTGCGCTATTGCGGCGGTGGTTAACAGTGGCGACGAAGTCATCGTCTTCGACCCAGCCTACGACAGCTACGAGCCTTCCGTGCAACTGGCCGGCGGGCGTTGCGTGCATGTGCCACTGGGCCTGGACGATTTCGCCATCGATTTCCAGAAGCTCGGCGAAGCCCTGAGCCCGCGCACGCGCATGATCATCCTCAACACGCCGCACAACCCCAGCGGAGCGTTGATCAGCCGCGCCGAGCTGGACCAATTGGCGGCCTTGATCCGTGATCGTGACATCTACCTGATCAGCGACGAAGTCTACGAGCACTTGGTATTCGACGGCGTGCCTCATGTCAGCGTACTTGCCCATGAGGAACTGTATCGTCGCGCCTTCGTGGTCAGTTCGTTCGGCAAGACCTACCACGTCACGGGCTGGAAAACCGGCTACGTCGTCGCGCCTGCCGCCCTGACGGCGGAGCTGCGCAAAGTGCATCAGTACGTCAGCTTCTGCGGCGTGACGCCATTGCAGTATGCGTTGGCCGACTACATGGCCGAGCACCCCGAACACGTCGATGAACTGCCAGGCTTCTATCAGGCCAAGCGCGACCTGTTCTGCGATCTGCTGGCACCGTCGCGGTTCAGCTTCAAGCGCGTCGCCGGCACTTACTTCCAACTGGTCGATTACTCGCAGATCCGCCCAGACCTCAATGACGTCGACATGGCGCTGTGGATGACCCGTGAACACGGCGTGGCGACCATCCCGATTTCGGTCTTCTACCAGAACCCGCCGCAGGGCCAGCGCCTGGTGCGCTTATGCTTTGCCAAGCGCGAGGAGACGCTGCGTGAAGCGGCGGAAAAACTATGCGTGATCTGAGTGCCTTGCCCAACCTGAACATTGCCTTGATCCAGACCACCTTGGCTTGGCACGACCGCCGGGCCAACCTGGAGCATTTCGACGCGTTGCTTGAGCAGGCGCGCGGGGCGGACTTGATCATCCTGCCGGAAATGTTCACCACCGGTTTTTCCATGGAATCCGAGACCCTGGCGGAGCCTGAAAACGGACCCGCCAGCAAGTGGCTCAAGGACCAGGCGGCGAGACTGGATGCGGTAATCACCGGCAGCGTGATCGTCCAGGCCGCCGATGGCAGCCATCGCAATCGCTTGCTGTGGGCGCGGCCGGACGGCGAAGTGCTGCATTACGACAAGCGCCATCTGTTCCGCATGGCGGGCGAGCATAACCACTACACACCGGGCGACCAGCAGGTGCTGTTCGAGCTCAAGGGCTGGCGGATTCGCCCGTTGATCTGCTACGACCTGCGCTTCCCTGCATGGAGTCGCGACGCCGAGGACACTGACCTGTTGCTGTATACCGCCAACTGGCCGGGCGCCCGGCGCCATCACTGGAACCGGCTTCTGCCGGCGCGGGCCATCGAAAACCTGTGCTACGTAGCGGCGGTTAACCGGATCGGCACTGACGGCAAGGGCTTCGCCTATACCGGCGACAGCCAGGTGCTGGACTTCCAGGGCGAAACCCTGCTCAGCGCTGGCGAAGCCGACGGAGTGTTCACCGTGTGCCTGAGCGCGGCGGACCTGGCAGCTTATCGCACGCGGTTTCCGGCCAACCTGGACGCCGACCGTTTCGAGTTTATTTATTGAAACGATTCAGCCTCAAGAAGCGCTGTTGCGTGCCGATAACCGGTCAGCCAAGGAGGAGTCTCTATGACCAGTATCAGCGCAACGACCGTAAACCCTTATCCGCTGTCAGCTCCAAAAGTCTCCATTCGCGGGGCTGAGGAAGAGAAGGCGGTCAGTCCGGTGACACCGACTGACAGCAACGAAGAAAAAGACAAGGCACTGAAAGTCGACACCAGCGGTGCGAACATCGCCGGTGCAGGCGGCAGCAGCGGCGCCAGCGACGTCATCGAGCAGTTGAAGAAGCAGATCGAGCGGACCGAGAAGCTGCTGGCCGAACAGCAAGCCCAGTTGGCCCGCGTGCAGAAAAGCCAGGCCGATCAGGAGCAGAAATCCCAGGAAGCCATGGCGATCCAGACCCAGATCATGGCAACCCAGGCGACCTTGCAGACCCTGCAGGCTGCGCTGTTGCAGGCGATGACTGTTTCGATCGATACCCATGCCTGACATTTTGGTCGTCTGAAAGGGCCCCTTCGCGAGCAAGCCCGCTCCCACAGGAGATTTCTGCCAGGCACAGAGTTTGTTCTCGCAGCAGATCCATTGTGGGAGCGGGCTTGCTCGCGAAGGGGCCGGAACAGGCCACACAAAACCATCAGCCAAACAAAAAGGCCCCAGGGTTCACACCCCAGGGCCTTTTTGCATTTCAGCCTTGGATCAAGCCGCCTTGGCTTCCGGCTGGCTCAGCGAGCGGTTCAGTGCGCTGAACAGTGCCTTGAAGCTCGCCGTGGTGATGTTTTCGTCGATGCCCACGCCGTGCACCGCACGCTCGCCGTTGACCCGCAGTTCGATGTACGCCGCGGCCTTGGCATTGGTGCCGACGCCGATGGCGTGCTCGTTGTAGTCCATGATTTCCACCGGAATCGGCAGGCCGGCCACCAGCGCTTCCAGGGCGCCGTTGCCTCGGCCGCGCCAGTGCAGGTTGGTTTCGCCCTGGCCCTTGCTTGCCACTTCCACTTCCACGGCGCTGTTGCCGTTTTCTTCCTGCAGGCGATGGCTGACCAGCGCGTACGGGGTGTTGGCTTGCAGGTATTCACGCTGCAGCAAGGCATGGATCTGCTGGGCGGTCATCTCCAGGCCCAGGCGATCGGTCTCGCGCTGCACCACCTGGCTGAACTCGATCTGCATGCGACGCGGCAGGCTGATGCCGTATTCCTGTTCCAGCAGGTAGGCGATGCCGCCCTTGCCCGACTGGCTGTTCACACGAATCACTGCCTCGTAGCTGCGGCCAATGTCGGCCGGGTCGATCGGCAGGTACGGCACTTCCCACAGGGTGTCCGGTTTCTGCTGGGCAAAGCCCTTGCGGATGGCGTCCTGGTGCGAACCGGAGAAGGCGGTGTGAACCAGGTCGCCGACGTACGGGTGACGTGGGTGCACCGGAATCTGGTTGCACTCTTCGACCACTTTGCGCACGCCGTCAATGTCGGAGAAATCCAGTTCAGGGTTGATGCCCTGGGTGTAGAGGTTCAGCGCCACGGTCACCAGGTCGACGTTACCGGTGCGTTCGCCGTTGCCGAACAGGCAGCCTTCGACACGGTCGGCGCCGGCCATCAGGCCCAGCTCGGTAGCGGCCACGCCGGTGCCACGGTCGTTGTGGGTGTGCAGGCTGATCAGCACGCTGTCACGACGAGTGATGTTGCGGTGGAACCACTCGATCTGGTCGGCGTAGATGTTCGGGGTGGCGACTTCCACGGTGGCTGGCAGGTTGAGGATCACCTTGCGCTCAGGCGTCGGGTTCCACACTTCGATCACGGCGTCGCAGACTTCCTTGGCGAACTCCAGCTCGGTGGCGCTGAAGGTTTCTGGCGAGTATTCGAACTGCCACTGGGTTTCCGGCTGTTGCGCGGCGTATTTGACGAACAGCTTGGCCGCGTTCACCGCAATTTCCTTCACGCCTTCCTTGTCCTGGTTGAACACGATGCGGCGGAACGACGGGCAGGTGGCGTTGTACAGGTGGACGATGGCCTTCTTCGCGCCACGCAGGGATTCGAAGGTACGGGCGATGAGGTCTTCACGGGCCTGGGTCAGCACCTGGATGGTGGTGTCGTCCGGGATGTGGCCTTCTTCGATGAGGGTGCGCACGAAATCGAAGTCGGTCTGCGACGCCGCTGGGAACGATGCTTCGATTTCCTTCACGCCTACTGCAACGAGGGTCTTCCAGAAGCGCAGCTTCTTGACTGCGTCCATCGGCTCGATCAGCGACTGGTTGCCATCGCGCAGGTCGGAACTGCACCAGATCGGCGCGGCGGTGATGGTCTTCGACGGCCAGGTGCGATCCGGCAGGTTGATGGTCGGGAACGCGCGGTATTTCGAAGACGGGTCTTTGAGCATGCTCATGGGCGGAATCCTTATTGTCGTGGCCGGAAAAAGGCGGCCTGCCGGTGTTTCGAATGGGGTGGCTCTTCAGCCGGGACGAGGTGCCGCGATTCAGCCCGGCAGTCGTGCGCTGACGAGGCACAGGCTGCGGTGCTGGCGAAGCTGAATGAGGGTGTGAGAGGTTTTCATGCTTTCAACCCTAACCGCGTGGGCGGGGGTTGCAAGCAGTCGGAAAAAATTGGGAGAAGTTCTGTTTTTGAACTGATTTGCGGGATTTAATCGCGCATGTTCGGGAATGGGTTCCTGGAAATTGCGTCGATGTTTTTAGCTTGGCAATCCGCAGGAGGCGGTGATGCGACAGCCGTCATCGCGAGCAAGCTCGCTCCCACAGGGGATCTGTGCTGATTGCAAATGTTGTTCACTGAGATCCCCATGTGGGAGCGAGCTTGCTCGCGATGAGGCCAGTAGCCTCACCACAAACACTCAGGGTTGAAACGCACCGATAAAAATCGCCGGATCCACCCGCGCATCATTCAGGCTGATGTTCCAGTGCATGTGCGGCCCGGTCGCGCGACCGGTGGCGCCGACCTTGCCGACCACCGCGCCGCGGGCCAGTTGCTGGCCGACCTTCACGTCGATCTTCGACATGTGGCAGAACATGCTGATGAAGCCTTGGCCATGGTCGACAAACACCGTGTTGCCATTGAAGAAGTAATTGCCGGTGAGGATCACCTTGCCGCGCGGCCGGGGTCTTGATCGGCGTGCCAGCGGGTACGGCGAAGTCCAGGCCGGCGTGGGGGTTGCGTTCTTCACCGTTGAAGAAGCGACGCACGCCGAACTTGCTCGACAGCGGACCGTTGACCGGTTTGTCCAGCAACAGGTTGCTGGGAATGTTCGGGCTGAAGCTGCGGTAGGCCTTCAGCTGCACCGCGAGCTCGGCGTTGATACGCTTGAGGTCCGCCGGGTTCGGGTTGACCTGGCGCGTGTTTTTCAGCGTGATGTGCTGCTCGGGGTACTGCTTGTAGCCGACCACGAAGGGCTGGGTACTGCCGCCGCTGCTGATCTGCTGCGTGCCGGGTTGGACCGTCAGCGGAATGCCGACAATTGCCAGCCAATTCTGCTGTTCCTTGACCACCAGCACCGGTTTGCCCTGGTAGGTGGCTTTCGGCGCCTGGGCCGCGCTGCCCAGGTCCACCACGGCCACGCCGCCGGGCACCGGTTTGTTCAGCAGGCGGCTGATGTAGCTGTCGGCGTAAGCGTTGAAGGTCAGGCAGAGCAAGAGCAATGAGGCGAGATATCGCGGCATGAATCAGTCCAGTAGAGAAAGGGTGACCGGCGTCAGGTGGTTGTCTTCGACCCGCACCAGCAGTTCGCCTTCGCCGAGCTTGGCGGTCAGCCGCTGGCCGGTCTGGGTTTGCCCGGCGTTGCGGATCGCGTGGCCGCGTTCGTCGAGCAGGATGCTGTAGCCGCGACCGAGGGTCGCCAGCGGGCTGACGATGTGCAGCGTCTGCATCTGGTTCTGTAGCTGGACGCGTCGCGTTTTAAGACCTTCGCGCATCGCCCGGGGCAGGCGTTCGGCGAGGCTGTCGAGGCGCTGGCGCAACATCGCCAGTTGGCGGCCCGGATGCTGCCCGGCCAGGCGGGTTTCCAGGCGGATCAGCCGTTCGCGGCGGGTATTGAGGCTGCGTTCGAAGGCCCGGCGCATGCGCATGTCCAGATCATCGAGGCGCTGGGCTTGCTGGCGCAGGCGTTCGCCGGGGTGGCGCAGGCGTCGGGTAAGACCTTCGAGGCGCAGTTGATCGCGCATCAGCCGATCGCGCATGCGCATCACCAGTCGGCGATGCAGGCTTTCGACCCGGCGCACCAGGTCGCCAGCGTCCGGCGCCAGCAGTTCGGCGGCGGCGGACGGGGTCGGCGCGCGCACATCCGCGACGAAATCGCTGATGGACACGTCGGTTTCATGGCCCACGGCGCTGACGATCGGCGTGACGCAAGCATCCACCGCCCGGGCCACGGCCTCTTCGTTGAAACACCACAAGTCTTCCAGCGAACCGCCGCCCCGGGCCAGGATCAGCGCGTCGAAGCCGCGGGCATCGGCCAGTTTCAGGGCGCGGACGATTTGCGCGGTGGCCTCGCGGCCCTGTACGGCGGTGGGAATCAAGGTCAGGGAAATCTGCGGAGCGCGGCGGCGGAATACGCTGATGATGTCGCGGATCACCGCGCCCGTCGGTGAGCTGATGATGCCGATGCGTTGCGGATGGGCCGGCAACGGTACCTTGCGCTCGGCACTGAACAGGCCTTCGGCGCTGAGCTTTTCCTTCAGGGCATCGAAGGCCAGGCGCAGGGCGCCATCGCCGGCCGGCTCCACGGTGTCGAGGATCAGTTGATAGTCGCCACGGCCTTCGAACAGCGAGACCTTGCCGCGCACCTTCACCGCCAGCCCGTCCTTCAAGGCCTGGCGCACCCGCGCGGCGTTCTGCCGGAACAGCGCGCAACGCACCTGGGCGCCGCTGTCCTTGAGGGTGAAATACACGTGGCCGGAGGCGGGGCGGGCGAGGTTGGAGATTTCGCCCTCGACCCAGATGTTGCTGAACACGTCTTCGAGCAACACCCGTGCACGGCCGTTGAGCTGGCTGACAGTCAGGACCTCGCGGTCCAGGCCCAGTCGGGCAAAGGGATCTTTAATCATGGGCGGCATGATAAGGGGATTCGCGGACAGTGTGCAGAGAATTAGACCGGGTTGCCTGCATCGCGAGCAAGCTCGCTCCCACACTGGATTTATGTCGCGCTGAACTCCCTATGTGGGAGCGAGCTTGCTCGCGATAGCGTCGGATCGGTTGATATAAATGCTGGATGTCCCCCTCGGCATCTGGCTAAAGTCCCCGCTCTCCTCATCAAGGAAGTGCCGGATGAATTTTCTACCGTGGCTAGGTGAATGGGCATTCGCCCCCACGCAATGGCTGGTGATCGGCTCGGCCATCGTCCTGGCCTACATCGTCTTCGGCATCGCCGGGTTCGGCACGGCGCTGGTGGCGGCGCCGATCCTGCTGTTGTTCATGCCCCTGTCGAAGATCGTCCCGTTGCTGGTGTTGCTGGATTTCGTCGCGGCCTTCGGCAACCTGTTGCCTTCGCGCCGGGAGGTGTCCCGGCCTGAGCTGCTGCGGTTGCTGCCCTGCATGGCGGTGGGTTGCACCTTGGGCGTGATCTTCCTGCTCAATCTCAAGTCCGACCTCTTACTGCTGTTGATGGGGCTGTTTATCAGTGCCTATGCGATCTACAGCTTGTTGATAAAGACCCGGCCGGCGCAGCTATCGGCGCTGTGGTCGATCCCCATGGGCACGGTGGGCGGATTGTTTGGCGCGCTGTTTGGCAGTGGCGGCTTTTTGTATGCGATCTACCTGAACAGCCGTTTGTCCAAGGAGGCGGCGCAGGCGACCCAGAGTGCGCTGATCAGCTGCAGCACGGTGGTACGCTTGAGTCTGTTCGTCATCGCGGGCGTGTATGCCGAGCTACCCTTATTGGTACTGGCGCTGTGTTTGATGCCGGCCATGGCGCTGGGGTTGTGGGTGGGGCGTCGCCTGACCATGAAAATGTCCCGAGAGGCCTTCGTGCGCCTGGTCACGTGGCTGGTGCTCGCCAGTGGCCTCGCGTTGATCGGGCGCTACCTGAGTGCTTGACCTGATCCCGCCAGGGATTAAGCTGCCGGCCTTTTATAAGATCCGCCAGGAAACCGCCAGGCCTCGCCATGAATTCGCAAAGCATCATCGTCCCGAAAATTTCCACCTTGCCGGTCCACGAGCCTCGGGCCCGGGCGATCGTGCGTTGGCTGGTGCGCAAGAACATTGTCGAAGAACAACTGACCACCTGCGGACGTACCGGCAATCGCATGGCCCATGCCATCGCCCCGGGTGCTCGCGACGTGGTCCTGCATCCCGACGCGTTGCCGTTCGGCGAACCGGTCAACGGCCTGGAGATCATCACCAACCGCTGTATCTATACACCGGCCAAGGGCTTTCTCGAGGAAGCTGGTTGTGCCGAGTGCCGCAAGGAGATTGGCGAAGCGCTGTTCGAAAGCCTGGAAGACTGGATGCCGGGGCGCACCGATAACTTCACCTGCCCTGAATGCGGGCACGAAGACGACATCAATGGCTTCCTGTTCCTGCAACCCTGCGCTTTCTCCAACCTGGGTTTCATCTTCAACAACTGGCTGGAGGCGGGGTTCAAGCAGGACTTCATCGATGAATTCGCCGATTGGCTGGATCAGCCGGTGAGTTGGGTGAAGGTGGAGTTGTAGATAGGTACACAACTGGATGCTTTTGTGGCGAGGGGATTTATCCCCGCTGGGCTGCGAAGCAGCCCCCGACGTCAGGGCTGACACACTGCAGTAAAAGAGATCCTGGGGGCGCTTCGCACCCCAACGGGGATAAATCCCCTCGCCACAAAAGCATCCAGTGTTTTGGATGTGCGTGCGGTGGTTTCAGCCCGTCAATCACCCCGCCAATAATAGACAGAGTTTTACATTGAGCCAGACGGGGTGCATGAGTATAATGGCGCGCTTCCATTTTCCCGCTCGGGAGCCCCCGCGATGCTGCGTATCAGCCAAGAAGCTCTGACCTTCGACGACATTCTCCTAGTGCCCGGTTATTCCGAGGTACTGCCTAACGAAGTCAGTCTCAAAACCCGTCTCACCCGTGGCATCGAACTGAATATCCCCCTGGTTTCCGCCGCCATGGACACCGTGACCGAAGCCCGTCTGGCCATTGCCATGGCCCAGGAAGGCGGTATCGGGATCATCCACAAGAACATGACCATCGAACAGCAGGCCGCCGAAGTGCGCAAGGTCAAGCGGTTCGAGGCTGGCGTGGTCAAGGATCCGATCACCATCGAGGCTGACGCCACGGTCCGGGATCTGTTCGAACTGACCCGCATGCACAATATCTCCGGCGTTCCGGTGCTGCACGATGGCGACCTGGTCGGCATCGTCACGTCCCGCGACGTGCGTTTCGAGAACCGCCTGGATGCCACCGTCCGCCAAGTGATGACGCCTAAAGAGCGCCTGGTCACGGTCAAGGAAGGCACCAGCAAGGACGAAGTCCGCGAGTTGCTGCACAAGCACCGCATCGAACGCGTGCTGATCGTCGACGACAAGTTCGCCCTCAAGGGCATGATGACCGTCAACGACATCGAAAAAGCCAAGGCCTACCCGCTGGCCAGCAAGGACGACCAAGGTCGTCTGCGCGTCGGCGCCGCCGTCGGCACCGGCAAGGACACCGGTGACCGTGTCGCGGCCCTGGTCAACGCCGGTGTCGACGTGGTGGTGGTCGACACCGCCCACGGTCACTCCAAAGGCGTGATCGACCGTGTGCGCTGGGTCAAGCAGAACTTCCCTGAAGTGCAGGTGATCGGCGGCAACATCGCCACTGGCGCTGCCGCCAAGGCCCTGGCCGACGCCGGCGCCGACGCCGTGAAGGTCGGTATCGGCCCTGGCTCGATCTGCACCACCCGCATCGTCGCCGGTGTCGGCGTGCCGCAGATCAGCGCCATCGCCAACGTCGCCGCCGCCCTTGAAGGCACGGGCGTGCCGTTGATCGCCGACGGCGGTATCCGCTTCTCCGGTGACCTGTCCAAGGCCATCGTCGCCGGTGCCTACTGCGTGATGATGGGTTCGATGTTCGCCGGTACCGAAGAAGCGCCGGGCGAGATCGAACTGTTCCAGGGCCGTAGCTACAAGGCCTATCGCGGCATGGGTTCGCTGGGCGCGATGTCCCAGGCCCAGGGCTCTTCCGACCGTTACTTCCAGGACTCCTCCGCAGGGGCCGAGAAGCTGGTGCCGGAAGGCATCGAAGGTCGCGTGCCGTACAAGGGCACCCTGAGCGCTATCATCCATCAACTGATGGGCGGCCTGCGTTCTTCCATGGGCTACACCGGCAGCGCCGACATCGAAGAGATGCGCACGAAGCCTGAATTCGTGCGCATCACCGGCGCCGGCATGGCCGAGTCCCATGTCCACGACGTGCAGATCACCAAGGAAGCGCCAAACTACCGCGTAGGTTAAGGCCTTCAGCAAAACGTTAATCACCGGGGCTGTTCATTCAGCCCCGAGTTGTTTCTGATTCACTACATGAGAATGAGTCATGGCCCTCGACATTCACGCTCACCGCATCCTGATCCTCGACTTCGGTTCCCAGTACACCCAGCTGATCGCCCGCCGCGTGCGTGAGATCGGCGTGTACTGCGAACTGCATCCGTTCGACATGGATGACGAAGCGATTCGCGAATTCGCGCCTAAAGGCGTCATCCTCGCTGGCGGCCCCGAGTCCGTGCACGAAGCCGACAGCCCGCGCTGCCCGCAAGCCGTGTTCGACCTGGGCGTGCCGGTCTTCGGCATCTGCTACGGCATGCAGACCATGGCTGAACAACTGGGCGGCAAGGTCGAAGGTTCGGACCTGCGTGAGTTCGGTTATGCTCGTGTCGACGTGGTCGGCAAGAGCCGCCTGTTGGACGGCATCGAAGATCACGTCGACGCTGATGGCCTGTTCGGCCTCGACGTGTGGATGAGCCACGGTGACAAGGTCACCAAGATGCCGGAAGACTTCCACGTCCTCGCCAGCACCCCGAGCTGCCCGATTGCCGGCATGTTCAACGATGATCGTCGCTACTACGGCGTGCAGTTCCACCCTGAAGTGACCCACACCAAGCAGGGCGGCCGCATCCTGTCGCGCTTCATCCTCGACATCTGCGGGTGCGAAGCCCTCTGGACCCCGTCGAAGATCGCTGAAGACGCCATCGCCCAGGTCCGCGCCCAGGTCGGTACCGACAACGTGTTGCTGGGCCTGTCCGGCGGCGTCGACTCCTCGGTGGTTGCCGCATTGCTGCACAAGGCCATCGGCGACCAGCTGACCTGCGTGTTCGTCGACAACGGCTTGTTGCGCCTGCACGAAGGCGAGCAAGTGATGGCCATGTTCGCCGAGAACATGGGCGTCAAGGTGATCCGCGCCAACGCCGAAGAGCAGTTCCTGAACAACCTGGCCGGTGAGTCCGACCCGGAGAAGAAGCGCAAGATCATCGGCCGTACCTTCATCGACGTGTTCGATGCCGAATCCTGCAAGCTGGACAACATCAAGTACCTGGCCCAGGGCACCATCTACCCCGACGTGATCGAGTCGGCCGGCGCCAAGAGCGGCAAGGCCCACGTGATCAAGTCCCACCACAACGTCGGTGGCCTGCCGGAAGAGATGAACCTCAAGCTGGTCGAGCCACTGCGCGAACTGTTCAAGGACGAAGTGCGTCGCCTCGGCCTGGAACTGGGCCTGCCGTACGACATGGTCTACCGCCACCCATTCCCGGGCCCGGGCCTGGGCGTGCGGATCCTCGGTGAAGTGAAGAAGGAATACGCCGACCTGCTGCGTCGCGCCGACCACATCTTCATCGAAGAACTGCGCAAGGCCGACTGGTACCACAAGGTCAGCCAGGCGTTCGTGGTGTTCCAACCGGTGAAATCGGTGGGCGTGGTCGGTGATGGCCGTCGCTACGCCTGGGTCGTGGCCCTGCGCGCCGTGGAAACCATCGACTTCATGACCGCTCGCTGGGCGCACCTGCCGTACGAGCTGCTGGAAACCGTTTCCGGGCGGATCATCAATGAAATCGAAGGCATTTCTCGCGTGACGTATGACGTGTCGAGCAAGCCGCCGGCGACGATTGAGTGGGAGTGATGGGACATCCCAGGGGATAATTATCCCCTGCGGTTCTGAAATCGATGCAACGTCGATTTTGTCATCGGAGGGAGGAAGGGGCGTCTTCAGCCTCTTCCTTCACTCTGACGAGCCGGTTGTTAGAAATAATCGTTTTTGTGCGCGGCGCTTGTTATCTAATCATTTTTATCCCGTTCTAATCGATGGCTGACAGGGCCAGGCACGCGGCGATCATGTCGAAGGCTGGTTCAGGCATCAGAGAAACTCTGCTCGAATCAAATCCGTATCGAACGGCGTAACCCCTTGGTGAGGCGAAAATACCGCCTGTGCCTGTTCCGGCGAAGCCACCCGTTCTCCTCGCGCACGCACATGTAGATCGAACAGCGTCTCCAGATCCGGACGTGGCGTGTGCACCAAGGCCCGCAGCATCAACGATATCCCACTCAGGTTGTTCTGAACGTTGTTCCATCGTGGTGAAGATGTGAGCCCTAGATCGGCCCAAATCACGCGCCGCTCCTGCAAGTCCATCACGAACGGCAGACAGATCTGTGTATCGGACGCGATGTCGAGACGGTCGATCACGGATCGCGGTTCGAATACTTCACCCGATGCCACGTCAGCACGGGCCATCCAGCCAGCGAAGCATTCGGGAAGGTCGCAGTACGGCTGCTCGGTATAAGAGTTGATGGACGTGACGACGTAGCGGATACCCTTCTCGAGGAGGGCATCAACGTCAAGGTCGATGAATTCCGAAGCGCCGTGGGGCGCGTCGACGATGTCACCGCTGTGGTAACCACCGAACGCCTTCAGGTTGTAGTACGAGACAGTTTGCATGAACACGAAACGGGTGTTGAAAAAAGCAGCGGACAAGTCGATGTCTGTGCGTTGACCGCCGTTTTTCCACCAGAGGAACAGGCGAATGAAACGCGTGTCAGGCATAGGCAACCGGCTGCCTCGCACCAGCGTACGCAGCGACTTCGATGCGGCACGCTGCGCAAGTGGCACTCTGTATTCGTGCAGTGAGGGATCAATGAAGCAGCGGCCTAACGGAGGCAGCGACGCGAAACGCTTGATCAGAGCGTCCTCGCAAATTTGGGCCGCACGTGCCAACACCTCGGGTGTGAGAGGTTCACGTCGATCCTTGATGCCATAGACTTTGGCCAAGGCTCCTTTCGGTGTGAAGGCCCGCAAGGGCAGGGGACGCGGGGCTCTTACTTGGGCCAGCACCTGCAGCAGGATGGGTGAAGAGACCTGCGTCGCGACAGCCTCGAAAGCATCGAGCACGGCATCTGGATCGGTCGCACGGCGCAAGGTCACATCCAGCCGTCGAGCGAACTCACCGGGACGATCCTGCAGTATGGGCGTAAGCGCGGCGATCTGACGCTGGGCAAGCAGTGTTTCGACACGTGATCCAAACGAGGCCGGCGCGTCGTTGCGGCGCGCTGCCGTGATGGCGGCGAGAGCGCGTGGGTACTTATCCGCATACTCCCCCGGATGCAGCACTTCGGCCAAGCGCTTCCAGCGTTCGGCATGGCGCATCACATCTTCCGCAGCGCTGGGTGCGCGATCGAGTAGGCGCAACAGCAGACGGCGCGTCGCGCGCTTCATCGCCGTGAAACGAGTCGAAGCTGTCGTCAGCGACACGTCTCCTCCAGTCAATGCGACCGCCAGTCGTAGCACGTCCGTCGCCGTTTCGACGTTTCGTTCCAGGAAGGCGTCCAGCCGTGCATCGCTGGCTACATGCCGGAGCAGTGCGCCGCCAACCAATGCACGGGTTTCCCGAAACGGTACGGCTTCCGGCAGCAGACGGAACACGTCGCCTTTGTACGCTCGGATAAACCAGACGACATCAGTAGTTTCCTCATCGGAGAGCGAGGTACGCGCGGAAACCAGCGGTTCGAGCATCGACTCGAATTCAGAGACGCTTCCCAGTTCGATGACCCGGGATACGAAATTCCCTTCCAACATCACAGGTCGAGGGTGCTCTTCGGGTGGCAAACGCCAAAGCGTGAGGTAGTGCAAGACGGCGGTAAGATACAACTCCGCTTCGGAAGCCTTCAGTACTTGTTCTGGAAAGGCTGGGTAAAGCGGCCTGTGGTGCACATGGGCGCCGGTCTGCCGCCGAAGTACCCCGACAATTTCGCGCAGCCAGTGTGTGAGTTCTGCCGCCGAGAGCATGATGATGCGCTCAATCAATGGTTCCGATAGCACGCATCGGAACGCGGCGATTTCCTGGACAGCCGACGCGACCTGGGCGCGCGTGGCACCGCCGGTGCCCGTCGGGACGTGAACCTTGCTGCGGCGACGCAGGAACAGCTCCTGATTCATGCTTGATTCTCCCTTTGGCCGCCGTTGTGATTGGGCAGCAGCGTCGCGTGTGCAGTCGATATGAAAACGCCTGCAAGAAGCAGGCGCGGTGTGGAGAGCGGAACCCCTAGGTCATGAGGGATAGAAGGAAGGTGTTCCATAGCCACGGCGGCATTGTACGGAAGGTGGGGGCTGCTTGTCAGGCAAACACATAGCTTGAAACGTACTCGATTCTCAGCCGGCAATTTTCCTTTAATTGCTTCCGGACTTGGAAGCTCCCCCCACAGGACCGTTCCGTCGACCCGGAACCGCGGCGAGACAGCTTGCTCCCGCTGGAGTGCCAAGCGCCACCGTCACCTTTCGCTACGATTTCTTGCCTCAATAGGCGCAGAAGAGTGCTTACCATCGGCGGCGATGCCCGGCTGGTTTCGCCGGCGTGCTCGCAAACGCTGGCGCGTGCTCACCGACGTCCGCGCACAGTTCATCAAGTTGCTATCGACCAACGTGAGCGCGGCTGAATGCTGCGTTTGAAAGAGTGCGCAGGGTTGTCATTTGACAACCCTGCGTTTCATGCGAATACTGGAGATCACGGATGACTCGTCCAACGCACCCGAAAAAAGAGATTGAGGAAGCGTTAAGGCATGCCGAAGGGCACGGCTGGCGCATAGAAGTCGGCGGCAGCCACGCTTGGGGGCGGTTTTACTGCCCGTCCAAAGACGTGGAGTGCCGTTGCGGTGAGTTCTGCATCACTTCGATATGGAGCACGCCGAAGAACCCAGGCAACCACGCGCGAGCGTTGAGACGCGTCGTGGAGAATTGCTCGAGGCATCGCAATCAGCGCGATGCGGATCACGATGCTAAGGAATAGAACGATGGAATATATCTTTACCTTGAAATATCAGCTTGTTGATGACGGCTGTGCCATGGATGAATTGGTCGAGCGGCTGGGTGAAGCGGGCTGCGACGATGCCCTGGTTGGTATCGGGCAGCCCGGACGGATGGCGCTTGAGTTCACTCGCGATGCGCCTGATGCGGTCGAGGCCGTGCTTAGCGCTCTGGCCGATGTCCAGCGCGCGGTGCCATCGGCCAAGTTGATCGAGGTTGCGCCTGATTTAGTCGGTCTGACAGACGTCGCCGAGATCGTAGGCGTGTCTCGGCAGAACATGCGCAAGCTGATGTTGGCTCATCCGGGCAGCTTCCCTACGCCGGTGCATGAGGGCAGTACATCCATTTGGCATTTGGCGGACGTTCTCAGCTGGCTCCAGGCCAAGGGCAGCTATTCGCTTGCCGGGAACGTGCTGGATGTCGCGCAGGTGGCCTTGCAGGTCAACGTTGCGAAAGAAGGTCGACGATTTCCTGGCGTGGCTTTTAAAGAGCTGGACGCTTTGGTTGTGTGACAATCTTGGAGGGCTGCTGCGCAGCCCAACGGGAGCGAGCTCCTTCGTCACATGGGAGGTCGATGTGGATTTCCAGACGCGTTCTATACTCCTGGCACCCATTGCGGTGTAACACACCCGCAATCCAGGAGCCCGCCATGAACGACGTTCAAAAGCTCGCCGCCCTGCGCATCGTCTTGATCATGGTCGGTCTGATCGCCGTGTTCGCGATCTGGCCATTGATGATCCTGTGGCCGTCCGGCTGGGCATGGCACAGCGGCCATTCCGACTATCCGCTGATGATTGTCGGCATCTACGCGACGCTCGGCGTGTTCCTGCTGAGGGCCTCCCGCGAGCCGATGAAACACTTGAGCCTGATCGGGTTCACGGTGTGGTCGAGCATCGTGCATGGCGCGATAATGGCGGTGCAGTCGTTTGGCGTCGGGATGGACGGGATGTCGCACTACGGGCACTTGCTCGGCGATGTGCCTGCCTTGTTCGTCGTCGCGGCGGCGCTGGCCTTTTTTACGCCTCGGGGGGTAAACGCGCGCTGACCGCTCGGTTCATTCTTTTGTCGGGAAGTGACCACCACAGGTTTTTTTCATCTTGGTTTCCTTACCGTTTCTCATCTGCGGGTGTATCGTATTCGCCTTTTGCGGGCCCACCGGTCCGTCGCAGATGCAGAGGTAGTCGCGTTCATGTCCTTTACCCGTCGCCAAATTCTCGGTGGCCTGGCCGGTCTTGTTGTCGTTGGCGTGGGTGCAGGCGGTGCGTCGCGGTATTGGCTGGGCAAGATGGCCGATGCCGAGGCCGGTCACGATTATGAATTGATCGCCGCACCTTTGGACGTGGAACTGGTGGCCGGGCACAAGACCCAGGCATGGGCGTTTGGTCCGTCAGCGCCGGGCACCGAACTGCGGGTGCGCCAGGGCGAATGGCTGCGGGTGCGTTTCATCAATCACCTGCCGGTCGCGACCACGATTCATTGGCACGGCATCCGCTTGCCGCTGGAAATGGACGGCGTGCCGTACGTCTCGCAGCTACCGGTGTTGCCGGGTGAATATTTCGATTACAAGTTCCGTGTGCCGGACGCCGGCAGCTATTGGTACCACCCCCACGTCAACAGCAGCGAAGAGCTCGGACGAGGATTGGTCGGGCCGCTGATCATCGAAGAGCGCGAGCCGACCGGTTTCAAGTTCGAACAGACCTTGAGCCTCAAGAGCTGGCACGTGGACGAGCAGGGCCAGTTCGTCGAGTTCAGCATTCCCCGCGAGGCGGCGCGTGGTGGCACGGCCGGGCGGTTGTCGACCATCAACGGTGTGCCGCAGGCGGTCATCGATTTGCCGGCCGGGCAGATCACTCGCGTGCGCTTGCTCAACCTCGACAACACGCTCACTTATCGCATCAACATTCCTGGCGTTGAAGCGCAGATCTATGCGCTGGACGGTAACCCCATCGAGCCGCGCCCATTGGGCAAGGAATACTGGCTGGGGCCGGGCATGCGCATCTGCCTGGCGATCAAGGCGCCGCCGGCCGGCGAAGAATTGTCGTTGCGCAATGGCCCGGTACGCCTGGGGACATTGCGTTCGGTACCCAATAACGACGCGCCGAGCCCATGGCCGCCTGCATTACCGCCCAACCCGGTGTCGGAGCCGGACCTGGCCAATGCCGAGAAACTCAACTTCAATTTCGAATGGGTCGGCTCGGTGTCGGTCAACACTGACAACGGCAAGCCGCCGAGCCTGTGGCAGATCAACGGCAAGGCTTGGGACATCACCGACAAGACCTGCGCCGACCGGCCGATCGCCACGCTGAAGAAAGGCCAGAGCTACATTTTTGAATTGAAAAACATGACCCAGTATCAGCATCCGATCCATTTGCACGGCATGAGCTTCAAGGTGATTGCGTCGAACCGCCACAAAGTCATCCCGTATTTCACCGACACCTACCTGCTGGGCAAGAACGAGCGGGCGCAGGTGGCATTGGTGGCGGATAATCCGGGCGTGTGGATGTTCCATTGCCATGTGATCGACCACATGGAAACCGGCCTGATGGCCGCCATCGAGGTGGCGTGATGCGCCAGATTCGCCCCGCCAGGATCATTGACCGCAGCCGTGACCAGGATTTCATGCGCGAAGCCCTGGCTCTCGCGGCACAAGGCGCGGCGCTGGGCGAAGTGCCGGTGGGCGCGGTGCTGGTGCAGGATGGCGAGATCATCGGGCGCGGCTTCAACTGCCCGATCAGCGGCCACGACCCCAGCGCCCACGCGGAAATGGTCGCGATCCGCGCGGCCGCCCAGGCGGTGAGCAACTATCGCCTGCCGGGCAGCACCCTCTATGTGACCCTGGAGCCGTGCAGCATGTGCGCCGGCCTCATCGTTCATTCACGTATCGCCCGGGTCGTCTATGGAGCGCTGGAGCCCAAGGCAGGGATTGTGCAGAGCCAGGGACAGTTTTTCAGCCAGGGCTTCCTGAACCATCGGGTGATGTTCGAGGGTGGGGTGTTGGCTGAGGAGTGCAGCACGGTGCTGAGTGAATTCTTCAAGGCCCGAAGAGCCAAGTCTTCAGACTGAACACTGACCCCCTGTGGGAGCGAGCTTGCTCGCGATAGCGGTCTGTCAGGCGACATCTCTGTTGAATGTCAGGTCGCCATCGCGAGCTCGCTCCCACAGGTTTTTTGTGGTGCTTGGACTGGTTATTTGCGCGCCACAATCACCGCCCGCATCGGCGCTCGGCAGGCCTTCGATGGTCTTGCTGTGGTCTTCAGGGTCGAGGAAATCGCTCAGCGACTGATATTTCATCCACTCGGTGCTGCGTTGTTCTTCCACGGTGGTCAGGCTCACGTCGACGCAGCGCACATCGCGGAACCCGGCGCGGCGCAGCCAGCGTTCCAGTGCGGGCACTGACGGCAGGAACCACACGTTGCGCATCTGCGCGTAGCGGTCCTCCGGCACCAACACCTGATGTTCGTCGCCCTCGATTACCAAGGTCTCCAGCACCAGTTCACCGCCCTTGACCAGGCAATCCTTCAAGGCAAGCAAATGCTCGATCGGCGATCGGCGGTGGTAGAACACGCCCATGGAGAACACCGTGTCGAAGCCTTCCAGCTCCGGCGGAAGAGCCTCGAACGGGAATGGCAGGTGCCAGGCGTTGGGCTGCGACAGGTAGCGCTGCACCGCCTGGAACTGGCAGAAGAACAGCCAGTTGGGGTCGACACCGATCACCGTGTCCGCCCCGGCACCGAGCATGCGCCACATGTAGTAACCATTGCCGCAGCCCACATCGAGGATGCGCTTGCCCTTGAGATCGAGATGCGGGGCGACGCGCGACCATTTCCAGTCCGAGCGCCATTCGGTGTCGACGTGCACGCCAAACAGGTCGAAAGGCCCTTTTCGCCATGGCGACAGGCCCATCAACGCGGTACGCATTTGCGCCCGGGTCTCGTCGGAACAATCGGTGTCGAGGGTCAGGCCATTCAGCAGATCCACGGTGGTGGGCTGCAAGACAGGCAGCGCATCGAGCGCGCTTTGCCAACGCTCCAGGTCGCCGTGGCCCTTTTCCATCTTGGCGTCCAGCTGCGCCTGCAGCGTCGCGGCCCAATCGGCCAGGGGCGTGCCGGCCAGGTGGCGGGCAAGGGGAGACAGATCAATCATGGCAAGGCAATCAACGAGGCGAAGTTAAGACACTGGAACCACGGCACGACTTTCGAGAACCCGGCCGCCAGCAGGCGCTCGCGGTGTTCTTCGAGGCTGTCGGGCTTCATGACATTTTCGATGGCGCTGCGTTTCTGGGCGATTTCCAGTTCGCTGTAGCCGTTGGCGCGCTTGAAGGCCACGTGCAGGTCGGTGAGCAGCGCGTGTTCCTCGGCATCGTTGAAGCGCAGCTTCTCTGAAAGGATCAGGGCGCCACCGGGCAGCAACGATTGGCGGATGCGGCCGAGCAGCGCGGTGCGCTGGTCCGGCGCGATGAATTGCAGGGTGAAGTTCAACGCCACCACCGAGGCCGGCTGGAACGCCAGGGCCAGGATGTCGCCCTCGATCACCTCCACTGGCAGCAACTCCTGGAACATCGAGTCCTGGCCGTTGAGGTATTCGCGGCAGCGCTCGACCATGGCCGCCGAGTTATCCACCGCAATCACCCGGCAACCGTCGGTGCGCACATGGCGGCGCAGGGCCTGGGTCACCGCGCCGAGGGACGATCCCAGGTCGTACAGCACGCTGTTGGGCTGGGCAAATTGCGCCGCGAGCACACCGAGGTTCTCGACGATGGTCGGGTAGCCTGGCACCGAACGCTTGATCATGTCCGGGAACACCCGTACCACGTCTTCATTGAAGGCGAAGTCAGGCACCTGGGCCAAGGGTTGGGCGAATAGGCGATCGGGTTCTTTGCTCACGGCGGTTCCAGCGGCTGGGGGGCGAAAAGGCCGGCATTTTAACCAGAAAATCATCGGTTCTGTGCGGCTTTCAAATGGGCGTTTGCCTATCAGCCAACCCCTGCTCAATTCACCGAAATGGCGCAATCAAAGGTTTCCACGGGCGGCACTTCCGGTGCCCACGGCTGTTGATAAGTCAGGCGCAAGCGCCCGGTGCCACCCGCAAACGCCTGGAAACGCCAGGTCGATACCCCGGCGGCGCCGACCACGCCAGCGTCCTCGGGGTTGCGATAGACTTCCGGGCCAAGGCCTTTTAGAACGCCGCCGGCCGAGTCCTGGATACTCCAGCGATAGCCGGTGGTGGGGTTGCTCGGCAGGCTCAGGATCAGGTTCTGCCCGCTGTTGAGTCGCACAGGGCACTGACTCTGCTTCTCCAGCGTCACGTTCTGTTTCGGCTGCGTGGCGCAAGCGGTCAGCAGGGCGAGGCTGACCGGGACGAGCAGGCGGGTGAGGGACATAAAGACTCCGGCATTCACGACGAACGGCGAGCATAACCGAAGATGCTACTGGGTGTGTCAGGTGGAAGTGCGCGGGTGCGGATGGCGCCTTCGCGAGCAAGCCCGCTCCCACACAATTTGGGATGGATCACAAGCATTGTGAAAACCACAAATCCCCTGTGGGAGCGAGCTTGCTCGCGATGAGGCCAGTACAAGCACTAGAGAACGATCAGAACAACACCTTCGCCACATCCGCAAACCGCTTGGCGAAATGCACCGTGACGCCTTCCTTCAGATAATCCGGCAGTTCCTCGAAGTTACCTCGGTTGGCGTCCGGCAGGATCAGTTCGTTGATCTTCTGCCGTCGCGCCGCGATGACCTTCTCGCGTACGCCGCCAATCGGCAGCACGTGCCCGGTCAAGGTCAGTTCGCCAGTCATGGCCACGCCTTTCTTCGGCGGCTGGTTGCGCGCCAGGGACAGCAGGGCGCTGGCCATGGTTACGCTTGGCACTTGGCCCGTCCTTCGGCGTAGCGCCTTCTGGCACATGCAGGTGGACAAAGGCCTCGTCGAAGAACTTCGGGTCACCGCCGAACTGCTTCAGGTGCGAGCTGACGTAGCTGTGGGCAATTTCCGCCGATTCCTTCATCACCTCACCCAGTTGCCCGGTCAGCTTGAAGCCACGATTGAGCGTGTGGATGCGCGTTGCTTCGATCGGCAGCGTCGCGCCACCCATGCTGGTCCAGGCCAGGCCGGTAATCACCCCGACGCCGGACAGCACCTGCTCGTTGCGGAACACCGGTTTGCCCAGGGAGGCCTCAAGGTCCTTTGGTCCGAGCTTGATCACCGCTTTAGGATCGTCGATCAGCTTCATCACGGCCTTGCGCACCAGCTTGCCCAATTGCTTTTCCAACTGGCGCACCCCGGCTTCACGGGCGTAGCCGTCGATAAGGGCCTTCAGGGCGCTGTCGTTGATGCTCAGGCTGCCCTTGGACACGCCGGCCTTGGCCAGTTGCTTGGGCCACAGGTGGCGCTTGGCAATGGCGACCTTTTCTTCGGTGATATAGCCCGACAGGCGAATCACTTCCATGCGGTCCAGCAGCGGGCCGGGGATCGAGTCCAGGGTGTTGGCGGTGCAGACGAAAAGCACTTTCGACAGGTCCAGGCGCATGTCCAGGTAATGGTCGAGGAATTCGACATTCTGCTCGGGATCGAGGGTTTCCAGCAGCGCTGACGCCGGGTCGCCTTGGTAGCTCTGGCCCATCTTGTCGATTTCGTCGAGCATGATCACCGGGTTCATCACTTCGACGTCCTTGAGCGCCTGCACCAGCTTGCCCGGCTGGGCGCCGATGTAGGTGCGCCGGTGGCCCTTGATCTCGGCTTCGTCGCGCATGCCGCCGACGCTGAAACGGTAGAACGGCCGCCCGAGGGATTCGGCGATCGATTTGCCCACGCTGGTCTTGCCCACGCCCGGTGGGCCCACCAGCAAGACGATGGAGCCGCTGATTTCGCCTTTATAGGCGCCCACGGCGAGGAATTCGAGGATGCGGTCCTTGATGTCGTCCAGGCCGGCGTGGTGCTGGTCGAGTACCTTGCGGGCGTGCTTGAGGTCGAGCTTGTCCTGGCCATACACGCCCCACGGCACCGATGTCGCCCAATCCAGGTAATTGCGCGTGACGGCATATTCCGGTGAGCCGGTTTCCAGGATCGAGAGCTTGTTCATTTCCTCTTCGATGCGCTTCTGGGCCTGGGCGGGCAGGACCTTGCCTTCCAGGCGCTGCTCGAATTGTTCCAGGTCGGCGCTGCGATCATCCTTGGTCAGCCCCAGCTCCTGCTGGATGACCTTGAGCTGTTCCTTGAGGAAGAACTGGCGCTGATGTTCGCCGATCTTGCTGTTGACCTCGGCGGAAATCTCTTTTTGCAGCCGCGCGACCTCGACTTCCTTGCGCAGCATCGGCAGCACTTTTTCCATGCGCTTGAGCATCGGCACGCAATCGAGCACTTCCTGCAGCTCGCTGCCGGTGGCGGAAGTGAGCGCGGCGGCGAAGTCTGTCAGTGGCGATGGATCGTTGGGGCTGAAGCGGTTGAGGTAGTTCTTCAGCTCTTCGCTGTACAGCGGGTTGAGCGGCAGCAGCTCCTTGATCGCGTTGATCAGCGCCATGCCATAGGCCTTGACCTCATCGGTCGGCTCGCTTGGTTGGTGCGGATACTCGACCTCCACGAGGTACGGCGGGCGATGATGCTTGAGCCAGGTGCGGATGCGCACGCGGGTCAGGCCCTGGGCGACGAACTGCAATTTTCCGGCTTCACGGCTGGCGTGGTGAACCTTCACCAGCGTGCCGTACAGCGGCAGCTTCGAGGTGTCGAAATGGCGCGGGTCTTCCTGGGGACTGTCCATGAAAAACAGCGCCAGGGAGTGATGTTCGGATTTGGCCACCAATTCCAGGGTTTCGGCCCACGGCTCTTCATTGACGATGACCGGCAGCACCTGGGCCGGGAAGAACGGGCGGTTGTGGATCGGAATGATGTAGACCTTGTCCGGCAGGCTCTGGCCAGGCAGGGCCAGGCCGGTGCCGGAGGAAGTGTGTTCGATGTGCTCGGATTCAGCGTATTCGTTCGTGGCTTCAGTAGAGTGCTGGTCGCTCATGGGGCACCTGCGCAATGGAGTATGGATCTTAGATGGGGCAGGTGAGGGGTGGTTTCAATGGGGGGATTGTTAACGGCTATTTCATTGGAGCGCGTTGGTCCGGAGCTGCCGAGCGAAGCGAGGCTGCGATCTTTCTCCTGATGCTTGAGTTCCAAGCGAAAGATCAAAGGATCAAAAGATCAAAAGATCGCAGCCTGCGGCAGTTCCTGCAGAGGCGCGTCAGGCGACCCGGTTCAAGTCGTTATGACGCGTTTCCTTCAGGCACATTACCGCGATCACGCTGAGCACGGCGGCCCCGGAAACGTACCCGCCGACGTAGCTCAGGCCACCCATCGCCACCAGCTTCTGGGCGAAGAACGGTGCGGCGGAGGCGCCGACAATACCGCCCAGGTTGTAGGCCGCCGAAGCACCGGTGTAGCGCACGTGCGTGGGAAACAGCTCCGGCAGCAACGCGCCCATCGGGGCGAAGGTCACGCCCATCAGGAACAGTTCGATGCACAGGAACAGCGCCACGCCGCCAGTGGACCCTTGGGTCAGCAAGGGTTCCATGAGGAAGCCCGAGGCCACCGCCAGCAGGCCGCCGCCGATCAATACTGGCTTGCGGCCAAATCGGTCGCTGGCCCAGGCCGACAGCGGTGTCGCGGCGGCCATGAACAACACCGCAAAGCACAGCAGGCCAAGGAACGTCTCGCGACTGTAGCCCAGGCTCGCAACGCCATAGCTCAGGGAAAACACCGTGGAGATGTAGAACAGGGCGTAACACACCACCATCGCCGCCGCGCCGAGCAATGTGGGCGCCCAGTACTGGCTGAGCAACTCGACCAACGGGATTTTCACTCGTTCCTGGCGGGCCATGGCACTGGCGAAAACCGGCGTCTCATGGAGTTTGAGGCGTACGTAGAGGCCGACAATCACCAGTACGGCGCTGAGCAGGAACGGAATCCGCCAGCCCCAGGACCGGAACTGCTCGTCATCCAGGGTCATGGCCAGGGTCAGGAACAGCCCGTTCGCCGCCAGGAAACCGATGGAAGGGCCCAGTTGGGGGAACATGCCGAACCAGGCACGCTTGCCTTTGGGCGCGTTCTCGGTGGCCAGCAAGGCCGCGCCGCCCCATTCGCCGCCAAGCCCCAGCCCTTGGCCGAAACGCAGCAGGCACAGGAGGATGGGCGCCCAGGCGCCGATGCTGGCGTAGCCGGGAAGCACACCGATGAGGGTTGTACAGACGCCCATCAGCAGCAGCGATGCCACCAGTGTCGATTTGCGCCCGATGCGGTCGCCGAAGTGGCCGAACAGCGCCGAGCCCAGCGGACGGGCAAGGAAGGCGATGCCGAAGGTCAGGAAGGACGACAGCATCTGTGCCGTGCCTGAGGTTTGCGGAAAAAACACCGGCCCGATCACCAGGGCGGCGGCGGTGGCGTAGACGTAGAAATCGTAGAACTCGATGGCGGTGCCGATGAAGCTCGCGGTCGCCACCCGGCTGGCCGAATTGGTCGGCTGGACAGGCACGGCGTCGTTGCAGGTGGTGGTTGTCATGCGGTTATCCCTGACAGTCATGTGCTCCGTTGGAGCGAATTATTATGGTCGAATACCCAGGGATGTGGGGTGGGCGCTGTCGCTGTTCCGGGTAGGAACAGTCGCAGGGATGAAGCGGATATTGCGGTGAACGACCCGGAACCTTCCGTGCGCAGGGTAGGCTCGGGGCTTGGGCGGGGCTGGATAAGCGAATTGAGTATAAGAAGGAGGCTAACGAATCAACAAGTGAGCCCGCGCACAATATCAGTGTCGACGATGAGCTTTTTGTGGCGAGGGGATTTATCCCCGCTGGACTGCGAAGCAGTCCCAAATGCACTCAATCAATTTGCCTGGCACACCGAGTTGTTGGGTTCTAGGGCTGCTGTGCAGCCCAGCGGGGATAAATCCCCTCGCCACGACGGTGTTTTACCTTGAACTGTTGGGATTCAGGAAAAAGTCGGCACCGTACTGTTATGCCACACCAGCACCTGGCTGACGCGGTTGTCGACGGTTTCGATGATTTCCAGTCGATAGCGGCCGATCTTCAGGCACACCGGGCTTTCCGGGATGGTCTCCAACGCTTCGGTCACCAAGCCGTTGAGGGTCTTGGGACCGTCGCAGGGCAGGTGCCAGCCGAGGGTCTTGTTCAGTTCGCGGATCGATGCCGCGCCATCGATCATCAAGCGCCCGTCGGGTTGAGGATGGACATGCGGGTTGTCGAGGCTGTGCTCGCTTTCGAACTCGCCGACGATTTCCTCGAGAATGTCCTCCAGGGTCACGATGCCCAGCACCTCGCCATATTCGTCCACCACCATGCCCAGGCGTCGCTGCTGCTTGTGGAAGTTAAGCAACTGCAATTGCAGCGGTGTACTTTCAGGCACGAAGTACGGCTCGTGGCAGGCGGCGAGCAGCGCTTCCTGGGTCAGGCTCGCATCCGCCAGCATATGACGGATCTGCCGAGTGTTGAGCACTGCTTCGACCTGGTTGATGTCGCTGTGGAACACCGGCAGCCGGGTGCGCCGGTTCAGGCGCAACTGCTCGATGATCTCGCCGATGGGGTCGTCCAGGTTGATCCCGTCCACCTCGCTGCGAGGCACGAGGATGTCGTTGACCGTGATGTTGTCCAGCGCATGGATGCCGGAAATCGGGTGTACCCGACCGTTGCCCTGCTCCTGTTCCTGTTCGGCGCGGGGCGTTGCGGGTGGTTCATCGTCGCTTTGCTGGACTGCGCGGGCCTTGCGGGCAAAGGGGCGTAGCAGCAATTGGCTGAGGCCATTGAGCAGCCAGGCGGCGGGGTAGAGAATTTTCAGTGGTACGCCGAGCAACGTGTTGCCCAAGCCCAATACGGCATCGGGAAAACGGCTCGCCAAGGTGCGAGGCAGGTAATCGGCGAACACCAGCAGGGCCGCACTGGTGCCGAGCCAGGCCAGCCAGGGGCCGTTTTCCAGCCAGGTGAAGAGTGCCAGCAACGTGGCGATGACCACGGCCAGGGCACGGCAGAAGGTATTGCACAGGATCAGGCTGGCCAAGGGGAAGCTCAGGCGCGCCAGCGGTTTGTCACTGGCGCGCGAGGCGCGGCGTTGGGCCAGCAAGTGTTGCTGGGCAGCTTCGATGGCCGTGAACAGGGCCGACCAGAGGATCAGTACGACCATTACCGCAAACATGGGCCCTACGGGCAGGCTCTCCATCAGACTCGTCCGTCAGATATGCAGGATATATTCGCGGACCAACTTGCTGCCGAAGTACGCCAGCATCAGCAGGCAGAACCCCGCCAGTGTCCAGCGAATCGCCTTGTGGCCACGCCAGCCGAGACGGTTGCGGCCCCACAGCAGCACGCTGAACACCACCCACGCCAGGCATGCCAGCAAGGTCTTGTGCACAAGGTGTTGGGCGAACAGGTTCTCGACGAACAGCCAGCCGGAGATCAGCGACAGCGACAGCAGGGTCCAGCCGGCCCAGAGGAAACCGAACAGCAGGCTTTCCATGGTTTGCAGCGGAGGGAAATTGCGGATCAGCCCGGACGGGTGCTTGTGCTTGAGTTGATGGTCCTGCACCAGCAGGAGCAGCGCCTGGAATACCGCGATGGTAAACAGGCCGTAGGCGAGGATCGACAGCAGGATATGGGCGAGGATGCCCGGCTCTTCGTCGATGATCTGCACCGTGCCCGACGGCGCGAACTGCGCCAGCAGCACCGTGGCCAGCCCCAGCGGGAACAACAGCACCAGCAGGTTTTCCACGGGTATGCGCGAGCAGGCCAGCAGCGTCAGGGCGATCACCGCGACGGCAATCAGGCTGGCGGCGTTGAAGAAGTCCAGGCCCAGGCCGATCGGCGTCATCAAGTGGGTAAAAAGGCTGGCCGCATGGCCGAGCACCGCCAGCACGCCAAGCGTGACCAGCAGGCGTTTGTTCGCCTTGGCGCCGGAGGCCAGGCGGGTGCCTTGATAGAGGGTCGCAGCGGCGTACAGGCAGGCGGCGGCGAGGGAAGCAAGCAAACTGGGTGACAAGGGGAGCATAAGTCCTGTTAGGCAAGCCCGAAAGGCGCTGAGTTTGGCATAGAACCCCCTCCACACGAAAGACCACTGCAAGGTGTACGCCGCACGCTTCTTCGCTATAATCCGCGACCTGCCCACGCCGCAGGCTCGCCGAGCACATATTTCACGGTCTGGGCCGCCATTATCCCGGTCATATCTGGGCCTGAAAGGATCGCGCATGTTTGAAAACCTAACCGACCGTCTCTCGCAGACGCTGCGCCATGTCACCGGCAAGGCGAAGCTGACCGAGGACAACATCAAAGACACCTTGCGCGAAGTGCGCATGGCGTTGCTCGAAGCCGACGTCGCCCTGCCGGTGGTCAAGGACTTCGTCAATTCGGTGAAGGAACGCGCCGTTGGCACCGAAGTGTCGCGCAGCCTGACGCCGGGCCAGGCCTTCGTGAAGATCGTCCAGGCCGAGCTCGAAAGCCTGATGGGCGCCGCCAACGAAGACCTGAACCTGAGCGCCGTACCGCCAGCGGTAGTGCTGATGGCCGGTCTCCAGGGCGCGGGCAAGACCACCACGGCTGGCAAACTGGCGCGCTTCCTTAAAGAGCGCAAGAAAAAATCGGTAATGGTGGTGTCCGCGGACATCTACCGTCCGGCGGCAATCAAGCAGCTGGAAACCCTGGCCAACGATATCGGCGTGACGTTCTTCCCGTCCGACCTGAGCCAGAAGCCGGTGGACATCGCCCAGGCGGCTATAAAGGAAGCGAAGCTCAAGTTCATCGACGTGGTCATCGTCGATACCGCCGGTCGCCTGCACATCGATGAAGAGATGATGGGCGAGATCAAGGTGCTGCATGCCGCGATCAACCCGGTAGAAACCCTGTTTGTCGTCGATGCCATGACCGGCCAGGACGCGGCCAACACCGCCAAGGCCTTCGGTGATGCGCTGCCGCTGACCGGCGTGATCCTGACCAAGGTCGACGGCGACGCCCGTGGCGGTGCCGCGCTGTCGGTACGCGCCATCACCGGCAAGCCGATCAAGTTCATCGGCATGGGCGAGAAGAGCGAAGCGCTCGAGCCGTTCCACCCTGAGCGTATCGCTTCGCGCATCCTCGGCATGGGCGACGTGCTCAGCCTGATCGAACAGGCGGAAGCGACACTCGACAAGGACAAAGCCGACAAACTGGCCAAGAAGCTGAAGAAGGGCAAGGGCTTCGACCTCGAGGATTTCCGCGACCAGTTGCAACAAATGAAGAACATGGGCGGCCTCGGCGGCCTCATGGACAAACTGCCGAACATCGGTGGCGTAAACCTGGCGCAGATGGGCAATGCCCAGGGCGCGGCGGAAAAGCAGTTCAAGCAGATGGAAGCCATCATCAACTCCATGACCCCGGCCGAGCGCCGCGACCCTGAGCTGATCAGCGGTTCGCGCAAGCGCCGTATCGCCATGGGTTCCGGCACCCAGGTGCAGGACATCGGTCGCTTGATCAAGCAGCACAAGCAGATGCAGAAGATGATGAAGAAATTCTCCGCCAAGGGCGGGATGGCCAAGATGATGCGCGGCATGGGCGGTATGTTGCCCGGCGGCGGCATGCCGAAAATGTAAAGAATCTGCGCCGGCTGTCATGTCGGCGTTGCCCCGCACGGATGCGGGGATCTCCAGCAAACCCGCGCCAGGCGGGAGCTGACCTGCCGTTTTTAATGACGGCTTCATGGCAGATCTTGATTGCACGGCACCAGGCGCCGGAAAAAGTCATTTGCAAAAGTCCGGATATTCCTTAGAATATGCGGCCTTTCGGGCACCTATGCCCGCTGTGCATTTAGATTTGCAGCACCGACTACAGGAACGATGTTCACATGCTAACAATCCGTCTTGCCCTTGGCGGCTCCAAAAAGCGCCCGTTTTACCACCTGACCGTAACCGACAGCCGCAATCCGCGTGACGGTTCCCACAAGGAGCAGGTTGGTTTCTTCAACCCTGTTGCCCGTGGTCAGGAAGTTCGTCTGTCCGTGAACCAAGAGCGCGTAGCCTACTGGCTGAGCGTTGGTGCACAACCTTCTGAGCGCGTTGCTCAGTTGTTGAAGGAATCGGCTAAGGCCGCGGCCTGAGCAATATGAACGCGACGCCAAAAGATGCCGGTGATTTGATCGTTGTCGGCAAGATCTACTCTGTACATGGCGTTCGCGGCGAAGTGAAGGTGTATTCCTTTACTGATCCGATCAAGAACCTGTTGGACTACAAAACCTGGACGCTCAAGCGCGAAGGTAGCGTGAAACAGGTGGAGCTGGTCAGCGGACGCGGGAACGACAAGTTCCTGGTCGCAAAGCTCAAGGATCTCGATGATCGTGAAGAAGCACGTCTTCTGGCCGGTTATGAGATCTGTGTGCCGCGCAACCTGTTCCCTGAACTGACCGACGGCGAGTACTACTGGTACCAGCTGGTGGGTCTGAAGGTCATCGACCACCTTGGGCAATTGCTCGGGAAGATCGATCACCTGCTCGAGACCGGTTCGAACGATGTCATGGTGGTCAAGCCTTGCGTCGGCAGCCTGGATGATCGCGAACGCCTGTTGCCCTATACCGAGCAATGCGTGTTGGCAGTCGACCTTGAAGCAGGCGAGATGAAGGTGGAATGGGATGCGGATTTCTAAACGTGGCTAATTTGCGCGTTGAAGTCATCACGCTGTTTCCCGAGATGTTTTCCGCCATCAGCGAATACGGCATAACCAGCCGCGCGGTGAAACAGGAGCTGTTGCAGCTCACTTGTTGGAATCCGCGAGACTACACCACGGATCGGCATCACACTGTGGACGATCGCCCGTTTGGCGGTGGTCCGGGCATGGTGATGAAGATCAAGCCCCTGGAAGATGCACTGGTTCAGGCCAAGGCAGCAGCCGGGGAGGCGGCGAAGGTAATTTACCTGTCGCCCCAAGGCCGTCAGCTGACTCAGTCGGCGGTACGCGAGCTGGCGAATTCGGATGCATTGATCCTGATTGCCGGCCGTTATGAAGGCATTGACGAGCGTTTCATTGAAGCTCATGTCGATGAAGAGTGGTCGATTGGCGACTATGTATTGTCTGGCGGCGAGCTGCCGGCGATGGTCCTGATCGATGCGGTTACACGACTGCTGCCTGGAGCTTTAGGGCATGCGGATTCCGCCGAGGAAGATTCCTTTACGGATGGTCTGCTGGATTGCCCGCACTACACCCGACCGGAGGTGTATGCGGATCAGCGTGTTCCCGACGTGTTGCTAAGTGGCAACCACGCGCACATCCGGCGTTGGCGTTTACAGCAGTCCCTTGGTCGGACCTATGAACGACGCGCCGATCTTCTGGAAAGCCGCTCGCTTTCTGGAGAAGAGAAGAAGCTGCTCGAGGAATACATCCGCGAGCGGGACGATAGTTAACAACGTATCGATGGTAAGTCCGATGACTTGCCTTAGGAGCACAGCATGACTAACAAAATCATCCTTGCACTCGAAGCAGAGCAGATGACCAAAGAGATCCCTACCTTTGCCCCGGGCGACACCATTGTCGTTCAGGTGAAAGTGAAGGAAGGCGACCGTGCGCGTCTGCAAGCGTTCGAAGGTGTTGTTATCGCCAAGCGTAACCGCGGCGTAAACAGTGCATTCACCGTTCGTAAAATCTCCAACGGTGTTGGCGTAGAGCGTACTTTCCAGACCTACAGCCCGCAAATCGACAGCATGGCTGTCAAGCGTCGCGGTGACGTACGTAAAGCCAAGCTGTACTACCTGCGTGACCTGTCGGGTAAAGCAGCTCGCATCAAGGAAAAACTGGCTTAAGTCCAGCTTCCGATGCAAAAAAAGCAGCCTGCGGGCTGCTTTTTTGTTGCCTGCGATTTGTGCTTTGAGCACTCTGCATAGCTTTATGGCCCTTTCGACACCGTGTGTGCCCGTATCCTTCAAGAGTTTTTATGCCCGCCATCGATCATCCGCTCATAGACCAGTTTCTCGACGCCCTGTGGCTGGAAAAAGGGCTTTCCGATAACACCCGCGGCGCCTATCGCAGCGACCTGGCCCTGTTCAACGGCTGGTTGCAGGAAAAGAACCTGGAGTTGGTAAACGCCGGGCGGGAACTGATCCTCGATCATCTGGCGTGGCGCTTGGAGCAGAACTACAAACCGCGCTCCACTGCCCGATTTCTTTCCGGTTTGCGTGGGTTTTATCGCTATTTGCTGAGAGAAAAGTTGATCGCGGTGGACCCGACCTTGCGCGTGGAAATGCCGCAGCTGGGGCGTCCGCTGCCCAAATCCTTGTCGGAGGCAGACGTGGAGGCGTTGCTGGCGGCCCCCGACCTCAGCGACCCCATCGGCCAGCGTGACCGGGCCATGCTGGAAGTCCTGTATGCCTGTGGTCTGCGCGTCACCGAATTGATCAGCCTGACGCTGGAACAGGTGAACCTGCGCCAGGGCGTGCTGCGGGTGATGGGTAAGGGCAGCAAGGAGCGCCTGGTGCCGATGGGCGAGGAAGCGATCGTCTGGGTCGAGCGCTACATGCGCGATGCCCGTCATGACCTGCTGGGCGGGCGTCCCAGCGACGTGCTGTTTCCCAGCTTGCGGGGCGAGCAGATGACCCGCCAGACCTTCTGGCACCGCATCAAGCACCAGGCCAAGGTAGCCGGGATCAATAAATCGCTTTCCCCGCACACCTTGCGGCATGCCTTCGCCACGCACCTGCTTAATCACGGCGCCGACTTGCGAGTGGTGCAGATGCTGCTGGGGCACAGCGATCTATCCACAACCCAGATCTACACCCATGTGGCCCGAGCGCGGTTGCAGGAGTTGCATGCCAAGCATCATCCCCGGGGCTGAGCCTGCCGCGATGTTGTCAATGCTGACGCCATCGCGAGCAAGCTCGCTCCCACAGGGATCCGTGTTGGGCGCGCGATCCCGGCCTGGCACCGATCAAAGTGTGGGAGCGAGCTTGCTCGCGATAGCTGTGTGTCAGCCGCCATCAATTCTGTATGTGACTACAAAACGTCGTGTGTCAGCGGCATTCGGCCACGCCACCCTTATGTGGTAGGCTTTCCCGGTTTGCACAGTGGGCGGCTGGAACCCGAATCTGCGGGTCGGCGTTTCCTCGTCCCATTTGTTCGCCTCAGGAGTCCCCATGCGTTTGATCCAGATGTTCACCGCCGCCGCCATTGCGCTGGCCAGTACCTTTGCCATCGCCGATGACGCTGCCGACCAGGCCATCCGCAAGAGCCTGGCCAACCTTGAGCTCGAAGTGCCGATCGAAGCCATTACCGCCAGCCCGATGTCCGGCCTGTATGAAGTCAAGCTCAAGGGCAGCCGTGTGCTGTACGCCAGTGCCGACGGCCAGTACATCGTCCAGGGCAACCTGTTCGCGCTCAAGGATGGCAAGCCGGTCAATCTCACCGAGATCACCGAGCGCCAGGGCATCTCCAAGCTGATCAACGGCATCCCGGTTGCCGAGACCGTGGTCTACCCGGCGATCGGCGAGACCAAGTCGCACATCACCGTATTCACCGACACCACTTGCCCGTATTGCCACAAGCTGCACGCTGAAGTGCCGGAGCTGAACAAGCGCGGTATCGAAGTGCGCTACGTGGCGTTCCCGCGCCAGGGCCTGGGTTCGCCGGGTGACGAGCAGCTGCAGGCGGTCTGGTGCTCCAAGGACAAGAAGGCGGCCATGGACAAGATGGTCGACGGCAAGGAAATCAAGGCCGCCAAGTGCGAGAACCCGGTTTCCAAGCAGTTCGCCCTCGGCCAGTCCATCGGCGTGAACGGCACGCCGGCTATCGTTTTGGCGGACGGCCAGGTAATTCCGGGCTATCAGCCGGCGCCGCAAGTCGCCAAACTGGCCCTGGAGCGCAAAATGACCAGGGTCGATCCGCTTTTGAAGATCACGGCTCGGCGAAAACCTTCGTCGGGCCGTTAAACACAAAGTCGCGTTGCTGCGCGGCTGTATTTCACGGCCGACCTTGCGTCGGCCGTTTCATGGGGAGTCAAGAGTGAATCCGGTCAAAGTAGGCATCTGTGGGTTAGGTACCGTCGGTGGCGGCACCTTCAACGTACTTCAGCGCAACGCCGAGGAAATTGCTCGTCGTGCCGGGCGTGGAATCGAAGTGGCACAAATTGCCATGCGCACGCCAAAGCCTCAGTTCCAGACGACCGGTATTGCGATTACCAACGATGTCTTCGAAGTGGCCACGAACCCTGAGATCGACATCGTGATAGAGCTGATGGGCGGCTATACCGTTGCCCGAGAGCTGGTACTCAAGGCCATCGAGAATGGCAAGCATGTGGTCACCGCGAACAAGGCGCTCATCGCCGTTCACGGTAATGAGATTTTCGCCAAGGCACGCGAGAAAGGCGTGATCGTGGCGTTCGAAGCCGCCGTGGCCGGGGGTATCCCGGTGATCAAGGCGATTCGCGAAGGCCTCTCGGCCAACCGCATCAACTGGGTTGCGGGGATCATCAACGGCACCGGCAACTTCATCCTCACCGAGATGCGCGAAAAAGGCCGCACCTTCGAGGATGTACTCACCGAAGCCCAGGCCCTGGGTTACGCCGAGGCCGATCCGACCTTCGACGTGGAAGGCATCGACGCAGCGCACAAGCTGACGATCCTGGCTTCCATCGCCTTTGGCATCCCGCTGCAATTCGACAAGGCCTACACCGAAGGCATCACCAAGCTGACCACCGCCGACGTGAACTATGCCGAAGCCCTCGGCTATCGCATCAAGCACCTGGGCGTGGCGCGCAGCACCGCCAGCGGCATCGAATTGCGGGTGCATCCGACGTTGATCCCGGCGGATCGCCTGATCGCCAACGTCAACGGCGTGATGAATGCGGTGATGGTCAACGGCGATGCCTCCGGCTCGACGCTGTTCTACGGGGCTGGCGCCGGCATGGAGCCGACTGCATCCTCGGTAATCGCCGACCTGGTGGATGTGGTTCGCGCCATGACCTCGGACCCGGAAAACCGCGTGCCGCACCTGGCCTTCCAGCCGGATTCGCTGTCGGCCCATCCGATTCTTCCGATCGACGCCTGCGAAAGCGCCTACTACTTGCGCATCCAGGCCAAGGACCACCCGGGCGTATTGGCCCAGGTCGCGAGCATCCTTTCGGAGCGTGGCATCAACATCGAGTCGATCATGCAGAAGGAAGTCGAGGAGCACGACGGCCTGGTGCCGATGATCCTGCTGACCCACCGTGTGGTCGAGCAGCGCATCAACGACGCCATTGCCGCGTTGGAGGCCCTGCAAGGCGTCGTTGGCCCAGTGGTCCGTATCCGCGTCGAACATTTGAACTAATTTAGCGGCAAGCTCTAAGCTGCAAGCTGCAAGTAAAAGCCGACCCGCTTTTCACTTGTAGCTTGTAGCTTGAGGCTTGAAGCTCAAACCGAAGGTTTGCCCCTATGCGCTATATCAGCACCCGCGGCCAGGCACCGGCCCTGAATTTCGAAGATGTCCTGCTGGCCGGCCTGGCCACGGATGGCGGTCTCTATGTGCCGGAGAACCTGCCGCGTTTCACCCAGGAAGAAATCGCCTCCTGGGCCGGCCTGCCGTATCACGAGCTGGCCTTCCGCGTCATGCGCCCGTTTGTTGCCGGCAGCATTCCGGACGCCGATTTCAAGAAGATCCTCGAAGAGACCTATGGCGTCTTTTCCCACAATGCCATTGCCCCGTTGCGTCAGCTCAACGGTAACGAATGGGTCTTGGAGTTGTTCCACGGTCCGACCCTCGCGTTCAAGGATTTCGCCTTGCAACTGCTCGGTCGCCTGCTGGACTACGTGCTGCAGAAACGTGGCGAGCGCGTGGTGATTGTCGGTGCGACTTCCGGCGACACCGGTTCGGCCGCCATCGAAGGCTGCAAGCATTGCGAGAACGTCGACATCTTCATCCTGCACCCGCACAACCGCGTCTCGGAAGTGCAGCGCCGGCAGATGACGACCATCTTCGGCGAAAATATCCACAACATCGCCATCGAAGGCAATTTCGATGACTGCCAGGAAATGGTCAAGGCGAGCTTCGCCGACCAGAGTTTCCTCAAGGGCACGCGGCTGGTGGCGGTGAACTCGATCAACTGGGCGCGGATCATGGCCCAGATCGTCTATTACTTCCACGCGGCCCTGCAATTGGGCGGCCCGGCCCGTTCGGTATCGTTCTCGGTGCCGACCGGTAACTTCGGCGATATCTTCGCTGGCTACCTGGCGCGCAACATGGGCCTGCCGATCAATCAACTGATCGTCGCCACCAACCGCAACGACATCCTGCACCGCTTCATGAGCGGCAACCAGTACGTCAAGGAAACCCTGCACGCCACACTGTCACCTTCGATGGACATCATGGTGTCGTCGAACTTCGAGCGCCTGCTTTTCGACCTGCACGGTCGCAATGGCGCGGCGATTGCCGGCCTGATGGACAGCTTCCGCCAGGGCGGCGGTTTCAGCGTCGAGGCCGAGCGTTGGACCGAAGCCCGCAAGCTGTTCGATTCCCTGGCCGTGGATGACGCGCAGACCTGCGAGACCATCGCCGAGGTGTTCGGGCAAAGCGGTGAGTTGCTCGACCCACACACCGCTATTGGTGTGAGGGCCGCGCGCGAGTGTCGTCGCAGCCTGGACATCCCGATGGTCATCCTGGGCACCGCTCACCCGGTCAAGTTTCCGGAAGCCGTGGAGAAGGCGGGCGTAGGAAAAGCGCTCGAACTGCCTGCACATCTTTCTGATTTGTTTGAGCGAAATGAGCGTTGCACGGTGTTGCCGAACGACTTGAAAGCCGTGCAGGCCTTTGTCAGTCAGCATGGCAATCGCGGCAAGCCTCTCTGACGGCTCTAACCTGTCACATTTTGAAGCCCGTCTCCTGACGGGCTTTCTTGTTTCTGCATGCCAAACTGGCCGGGTTTTCGCCCTTGGAGGGATGGGCGGGTAATTTCGAAGGAAGTGCAGATGTTGTTCTTTATCCGATGCAAACCAGTGTTGAGCTGGATGATGGGCCTGGTCCTGATGTACTGGACCCAGTGGGGCGGCGCGGCCCAACTGGCGGCCTCCGGCCAACCACCGTTCGAGCCGGGCGGGCGGCTGGCGCTTGATGCCGAGGAGTTGCGGTGGATCAGGGAAAATCCGCGTGTCGTCGTTGCCTCGATGCAATTCCCGCTGTACCTGTTCAAAGATGAACGCGGGCGATGGAATGGGCTGAACGACGATATTCTGCGGCGTATCGCGCACATGACCGGCCTTGAGTTCGTCCACCGGGAGTCGTTCTCTCCCGATCAATTGATCGTGATGTTGCAAAACGGCGAGGCCGACATGACCACCACCCTGGCGATGAACGACGAGCGCCGGGAGTTCCTGAGTTTCAGCCATGCGTTCGGAGGCTCCGGCTGGGTCTTCGTCGGGCGCAACGGAGCGCCACTGCTGCGTTCGCTGGAGCAGCTCAATGGCAAGGTCCTGGCGTTGCCTGCACGCCACGCGTTGGAAGCGCAGATCAAGCGCGACCATCCGGCCATCGAACTGCGCACGGTCAAGACCTATTGGGAGGCGAGGGCGCTGGTGGAGAGCCGGGAAGCCCATGCCACCATCGAGAATGAAACCGGCGCGCACCTTTATCCCGCAGGTCAGCTACAGGTGGGCAGCAACCTCGAAGGTCGATGGGAGCCCGATTATCTGGCTGTACGCCAGGACCTGCGACCTTTGCTGGGCATTTTGAACAAGGCGCTGGAAGCATTTCCGGTCGAAGAAATGCGCGCGCTGCGCTCAAAATGGTTGGCAAGTATTGCCCCGCGCCAGGCACCGTCGCTCTGGGCACGTGTCTCCCAGTGGGGCTATTGGTGTGTGGTCGGGGCGGGCGTGTTCGGCCTGTTGTCCCTGCTGTGGAGCCGTCGCCTGCAGGCGCAGATCAATCAGCGTCTCAAGGCCGAGGCGGTACTCAACGACCAGTTGACCTTCCAGCGAGCCCTGATGGACGCCATTCCCGATCCGATCTTCATTCGTGACCTCGAGGGACGGCTGGTCATGTGCAACAGAAGTTACGAGGAACAGTTTTCGACCCGCTTCGAAAAACTTCGAGGGACCCGTTTGACAGACTCTTCGGCCTTTCCATTGGCGACTGCCGAGCTGCTGCATGGTGAACTGATGGAGCAATTGCAAAGCCGCAAGCCGCGATTTGTTGACCGTCAACTGATGTTCAACTGCGGATTACGGGACATCTACCACTGGTCGGTGCCATTTTATGGTGCCGATGGGCAATTGCGAGGGCTCCTGGGGGGATGGATCGATGTCGGGCGGCGATGGCGGCGCTCGAACCGGTTCCTGGCGTGAGCACGGCGACGGGCAATGGCTGTTGTCTGCCTGTCACATTGGACGCGCATGCTCGTTTGAACAGGTCTCGGAGGTGGCGCTTCGTTGCGCTGGCGAACTTTCCGCCAGGCCCAACGGTCACTTACTGTGCAGTTGTTTTTTCGGACTAATGAAGGGTGATCGAATGGAAAGTATCAGCCTGTTGCTGAATGAAGCCTTGAGCCCGTGCCAGGTCACGCTCACTCCCTCCGGTACAAAGGGCGAGTGCCTGGTGACGCTGAAGAACCGCTCGGGCGCCATCATGGTCGAGCGAGCGTTCAATCAGGCCCAATTGGCCGACAAGCGCCAACTGACTGACGTGGTCGATGGCCTGCATCGTGACGTGATGATTGCCGAAGGCCGCTTGGAGCCTTGCGTGATTGCGGCATTGCGCAATCTGGCGCGCGACAAGGTCATGACCGTCCCGAATTGAGCGACATTTCCTAGGGAACCTTCCTACACCCTGGTGAGTCAGACCTTTTACCAACAAGAGCAAGCATTGTGCTCCGGTGCTTGTCGCTTGTTGTACTGACCTGAATGGTCACGTTTAACCCCGAGTTGTCTCCCCACTTCTCGGGGTTTCTTTTTGCCTGGCGTTCAGGCCTTGGCGCGGCCACTCGACCGCGCTGAATCTGGGTGGGAGCGAGCTTGCTCGCGATGGCGTCGGGTCAGCCAATTCCGACGTCAACGGACACACCGCAATCGCGAGCAAGCTCGCTCCCACAATGGATCTATGGTGAATTCGAGATTTTCGTTCACAGCAGATCCACGGTCGCATCAAACAGCACCATCGGCCCGCAGTTTGGCGATTTGCTGTGCATCGTAGCCAAGCTCACCGAGCACCAGCGCATTGTGCTCGCCCAACGCCGGTCCGACCCATTCGGACGTGCCAGGTGTTTCCGAGAGCTTCGGGATGATCCCGGGCATCTTGAACGCCTTGCCGTCCGGCAGCTTGGCCTGCAGGAACATTTCCCGGGCGAGAAATTGCGGGTCGCTGAACATGTCTTCGGCACTGAAAATCCGACTGGCCGGGACTCCAGCCTGGTTCAACTGTTCGATGACAGCCTCCAGCGGCAGTGAGTTGACCCAACGATCGATCACGCCGTAGAGCTCGTCGCGGCGACTGTCGCGTCCATCATTGCTGGCCAGTTGCGGGTCGTTGGCCAGGTCGTCACGGCCGATGATTTGCATGAAGCGCTTGAAGATCGCATCACCGTTGGCGCCGATCTGTACATGCTTGCCGTCGGCGCTGGTATGGATGGACGATGGGGTGATGCCGGGCATGATGTTGCCGGTGCGTTCGCGAATGAAACCGAACACATCGAATTCCGGCACCATGCTTTCCATCATGGCGAATATCGCTTCATACAGCGCCACGTCCACTACTTGTCCGGTGCCGCCGTTCACCTCGCGATGACGCAAGGCCATCAGCGCGCCGATCACGCCCCAGAGCGCGGCAATGGAGTCGCCGATGGAAATTCCCGTACGCACCGGCGGGCGGTCCTCGAAACCGGTGATGTAGCGCAGGCCGCCCATGGATTCTCCGACGGCGCCAAATCCGGGCTGATCCTTCATCGGCCCGGTCTGACCGAACCCGGAAAGTCGCACCATGACCAATTTCGGGTTCAGTGCGTGCAACACGTCCCATCCCAGGCCGAGCTTTTCCAGCACGCCGGGACGAAAATTCTCGATCAGGATGTCCGCTTCGCCGATCAACTGTTTCAGGATCGCCAAGCCTTCAGGATGCTTGAGGTTCAGTGTCAGGGACTTTTTGTTGCGTGCCTGGACGAACCACCACAAGGACGTACCTTCATACAGCTTGCGCCATTTACGCAGCGGATCGCCGCCGTCAGGCGATTCGACCTTGATCACCTCGGCGCCGAATTCACCGCAGATGCGCGAGGCGAAAGGGCCGGCGATCAGGGTGCCGAGTTCGATGACCTTGACGCCGGCAAGGGGTTTGGCAGTAAGCGACATAACGAATCCTTGTAGGACAAAGGCGGAACGAGAACAGCGTTTTATCATAGGCCAAGGTCAGTCGCCGCAGGTTGATGGTCGGCAATTCGTGGATTGCCCGTGTCATCGGTTAGACTTGCCGCCTTTCCTCGTATCAAGAAGCCCGTTCATGGCCCAGCCGTCCACGACCTACAAGTTTGAACTGAACCTCACCGACCTCGACCGCAGTGTGTATGAGAGCGTGAAGCAGACCATCGCCCGCCATCCTTCGGAAACCGAGGAGCGCATGACCGTGCGCCTGCTGGCCTACGCGTTCTGGTACAACGAGCTGCTGTCGTTCGGTCGTGGTCTGTCAGACGTCGATGAGCCCGCTTTGTGGGAAAAAAGCCTGGACGATCGCGTGCTGCATTGGATCGAAGTCGGCCAGCCGGACGCCGAGCGCCTGACCTGGTGCTCGCGCCGCACCGAGCGCACCAGCCTGCTGGCCTATGGCAGCCTGCGTGTCTGGGAAGGCAAGGTGATTCCCGCCGTGAAGACGCTGAAGAACGTGAACATCGCCGCCGTGCCCCAGGAAGTCCTCGAAACCCTGGCCCGGGACATGCCCCGGGTCATCAAGTGGGACGTGATGATCAGCGAAGGGACGATTTTCGTGACCGACGACCGTGGCCAGCACGAAGTGCAGCTGCAGTGGTTACTGGGCGAGCGTGGATGATGGGCCATATTGCATAGATTCACCGTGGCGAGGGAGCTTGCTCCCGCTTGGGGGCGCAGCGCCCACAAGAGGAGGGCCGCTGCGCGCTGGAGCGCCAACCCGGCCCAGCGGGAGCAAGCTCCTTCGCCACAAGAATTCCCACTTTAAGAGAAGTTTTCGTCTTTCCCCATGCGCATAGAACCCCGCCAGTTACCCGACACCCTGCCATTCCTCGGTGACCTGCCGCCGCTGTTGACCCGCCTGTACGCCGCCCGAGGCGTGCAATCTGCGGTTGAATTGGATAAAAGCCTGGCACGCCTGATCCCTTACCAGCAGCTCAAGGGAATCGACGCCGCAGTAGACCTGCTGGTGACGGCGCTGGAACAACGGCAGCGCATCCTGATCGTTGGCGATTTCGATGCGGACGGTGCGACCGCCAGCACGGTAGGGGTATTGGGCCTGCGCCTGCTCGGTGCGGCCCATGTCGATTACCTGGTGCCCAACCGCTTCGAATATGGCTACGGATTGACTCCGGAAATCGTTGAAGTCGCCCTGGAGCGCGAGCCGCAATTGCTGATCACCGTGGACAATGGCATCTCCAGCGTCGAAGGCGTGGCGGCGGCGAAAGCCGCGGGTCTCAAAGTGCTGGTCACCGACCACCACCTGCCCGGCCTCGAATTGCCGGCGGCTGATGCCATCGTCAACCCGAACCAACCGGGTTGTGATTTTCCCAGCAAGGCACTGGCGGGCGTCGGCGTGATTTTTTACGTGCTGATGGCCCTGCGGGCACGCTTGCGCAGCCTGGGCTGGTATGCCACCAAGCCCCAACCGAACATCGGCGAGCTGCTGGACCTGGTGGCGCTGGGCAGCGTCGCCGACGTGGTTCCTTTGGACGCCAATAACCGGATCCTGGTGCACCAGGGCCTGGAGCGTATTCGCGCCGGCCGCGCCCGTCCCGGGATCAAGGCGATCCTCGAAGTGGCCAAGCGCGACCCGTCGCGTATCACGTCCACCGATCTCGGTTTCATTCTCGGCCCGCGACTGAATGCGGCGGGGCGCCTGGATGACATGAGCCTGGGCATCGAATGCCTGCTCACCGATGACCCGGCGCTGGCGCGGGAAATGGCGGCGCAACTGGATGGCATGAACCAGGACCGCAAGTCCATCGAACAGGGCATGCAGCGCGAAGCGCTGGCCCAGCTCAAGGATTTGCCGGTGGAGTCGATGCCGTTCGGTTTATGCCTGTTCGATCCGCAGTGGCACCAAGGGGTTATCGGCATCCTCGCGTCGCGGATGAAAGAGCGGTATTTCCGTCCGACCATTGCCTTTGCCGATGCCGGGGACGGTTTGCTCAAAGGCTCCGGCCGCTCGGTACCGGGTTTTCATATTCGCGATGCGCTGAGCGTCGTTGCCGCGCAGCATCCAACGCTGATCAGCAAATACGGCGGTCATGCCATGGCGGCGGGGCTGACGTTGCCCGAGGCAAACTTTCCGATGTTCGCCGAGGCATTTGACGCGGAAGTGCGCAGGCAATTGCGTGAAGAAGACCTGACCGGCCGGCTGTTGTCCGACGGCACCCTGGCGGTGGAGGAGTTCCACCTGGAACTGGCCCGGGCGCTGCGTCACGCCGGCCCTTGGGGCCAGCATTTCCCGGAGCCGATGTTCCATGGCGTGTTCCAGTTGGTCGAGCAGCGCGTGGTGGGCGAGCGGCACCTGAAGGTCATCCTCAAGAGCGAGTGCGGCTCGGTGAAGCTCGATGGCATCGCTTTTGGCATCGACCGCGAGATCTGGCCAAATCCTACGGTGCGTTGGGTCGAACTCGCCTACAAGCTCGACCTCAACGAGTTCCGCGGCCAGGAAACGGTGCAGTTGATGATTGCCCATATCGAACCGCGGTAGACACCCCTCATATCCTGTGTCCGGACTCTGTGGCGAGGGAGCTTGCTCCCGCTGGACGCGCCAGCGTCCCCTTGCGATGTGATGGCTGGAATTCAGGGGGCCGCTTCGCGACCCAGCGGGAGCAAGCTCCCTCGCCACAAAATGCGAGCAAGCCTCGAGCGAGTGGCGTTGCGTCACACCGTCAGTTTTTCAGGTCTGAACCCTGCTTCCTCCCAGGTTGTCGACTAGTCTCTAAGCACTGCTTGATAGCCCTTGTGACGTCTTGTCTGTTTCTTTGCCCGCGGGGGCGGGTGTTGCGCCTTTTGTCACTCGTCGACTTTTCAAACAGAACCCTGGAGCCTGCCCACTGATTCGAGAGGTGCCCCATGAGTCTGCTGCTGGAACCCTATACCCTTCGTCAACTGACCCTGCCCAATCGCATCGCGGTGTCGCCGATGTGCCAGTATTCGAGCGCCGATGGCCTGGCCAACGATTGGCACCTGGTGCACCTCGGCAGCCGCGCCGTGGGGGGCGCCGGGCTAGTCTTCACTGAAGCCACCGCCGTCACCGCCGATGGTCGCATTACCGCCCAGGACCTGGGCTTGTGGAACGACGAACAGATCGAGCCCCTACAGCGCATCACCCGTTTCATCACCGCACAAGGGGCCGTGCCGGGCATTCAACTCGCCCACGCCGGTCGCAAGGCCAGCACCTGGCGGCCATGGCTGGGCAAGCATGGCAGCGTCAAGCCGGAGGATGGTGGCTGGGTGCCGGTCGGCCCGTCGCCGATCGCCTTCGATCCGCAGCACACCCAACCGGTCCAACTGGACGAGGGGCAGATCGCCGACGTCATCCAGGCATTCGTGGACGCGGCCAAGCGCGCCTTGACCGCCGGCTTCAAGGTCGTCGAGGTCCACGCGGCCCATGGCTATCTGCTGCATCAATTCCTTTCGCCGTTGAGCAATCAGCGCCGCGATCAATATGGCGGGTCGTTCGAAAATCGCATCCGGCTGGTGTTGCAAGTGACCGAAGCGGTCAGGGCTGCCTGGCCTGAAGAGCTCCCGGTATTCGTGCGTGTCTCCGCCACCGACTGGGTCGAAGACGGCTGGAACCCGGATGAAACCGTGGAGTTGGCGCGACGCTTCAGGATGCTGGGGGTGGACTTGATTGACGTGTCGTCGGGCGGCACCGCCGCGAATGCGGAAATTCCCACCGGCCCGGGCTATCAGACGCGCTTCGCCGAGCGGGTACGCAAGGAGTCGGAAATCGCCACCGGCACCGTGGGCATGATCACCGAACCGGCCCAGGCCGAGCACATCCTGCGCACCTGCCAGGCCGACATCATCTTCCTCGCCCGCGAACTGTTGCGTGATCCATATTGGGCGCTGCATGCCGATGATGACCTGGGCGGACGCAAGGCCACCTGGCCGGCGCAGTACCAGCGGGCGACGCATCGGGACCAGCCGATCCATGAGTCGGATTTGCGGGATTGAGGGCCTGATAAAACAAAAAGCCCCGGTCAGTATTGGCCGGGGCTTTTGTTTATCGGGCTGGATTATTCGGTGGTTGGACCGGCCTCATCGCAAGCAAGCTCGCTCCCACAGTGGAGTTGTGTTGTTCACATATCCCCCTGTGGGAGCGAGCTTGCTCCGGGCGGCGATCCGACGATTGGGCCAGTCCAGACACTCGATTACTGTCAGGGATACTTACGCTTATCCGGCGCTCGGCGGAAAGTACTGGTACAACCAGGTTTCGCTCAAGGTCCGGTCCTTGGAGCGAATGAACAGCCGCATCTCCACCGGGTCCACGCGATCGTCGGTCGGGTACCAGTCAAAGGTGATGCGGTAGCCCTTGATCGAATCCAGCACCAGCACATTGAAATCCTTCACTTCGCCGTGGGAGCAGGTCACCACCGGTTCGATGCCGGTGCCCGGTGGCAACTGGTCGAGGCCGCCGCCGCTGAAGTCCACGGCAAAACGCCGCGCCCAGACGGTCGGGTAGTGCTCGCCGGGTGCCCAGCCTTCGATGAAGCCGCCCATGCCGGAACGGGTCGCATCGACGTGCGCCAGGTCCGTGCTGACCGGAGGCAAGGCGCTCCAGTAGAGCTTGTAGCCGTAGTTCAGCGAATCACCGGCGGCGACGGGTTTTTTCGGTGTCCAGAACGCGACGATGTTATCGAGGGTTTCGCCAGTGGTGGGAATCTCCAGCAGATCGACGGAGCCCTCGCCCCATGCGGTCGTAGGTTCTACCCACAGGCTTGGACGTTTGCTGTACCAGTCGACGGTGTCCTGGTAACTGTCGAAGTCATGGTCGGTCTGCACCAGGCCGAAGCCTTTCGGGTTCTTGTCGGCGAAGGCGTTGAATTGCAGGGTCGCGGGATTGTTCAGCGGGCGGCAGACCCACTCACCGTTGCCGCGCCACATGGCCAGCCGGTCGGAATCATGGATTTGCGGGTGAATGGTGTCGCACATGCGTCGTTCGACGGTGCCGCAACTGAACATGCTGGTCATTGGCGCAATACCCAGTTGCTCGATGGCGGTACGGGCGTTGATATGCGCGTCGATCTCCATGACGACCCGGGTCGGTTGGCAGTCGATGTCGAAACGATAGGCACCGGTGGCGCTAGGCGAGTCGAGCAAGGCATAGACCACGAAACGGGTGCTGTTCTTGTCCGGGGTTTCGAACCAGAACTTGGTGAAATCCGGAAACTCCTCGCGCTTCTTGGCGTAGGTGTCGATGGCCAGGCCACGGGCTGACAAGCCGTACTGGCCGCTGGCGTCGACGGCGCGGAAATAACTGGCGCCGAGGAAGGAAACGATATCGTGGCGGTCCAGCTCCGGTGCCTTGAACACACGGAACCCGGCGAAGCCCAGGTCACCGGTCAGTTGCGAGGTGTTGACCGTGGTCTTCTCGTAATTGAACAGCTCCGGACGGAAATGCACCTCCCGGGCCATGCGCGTCTTCGCATCGACGCTGTACATGCGCACTGGCTGCTTGAAACCCATGCCGACGTGGAAGAACTGGACATCCAGCTGGCCGTCCACCGCGTTCCACAGCGAATGGTTGGCGTCGTACTTGATGGCGTTGAATTGCAGGGGCGACATCTGCGCCAGGGTGGGCGGCAGGACTTGCTTGGTGTCGGTGTAGGGGCTCCTGGCCAACTGCCGGGCCTGGTCTTTCAGCGCATCGAAATCGAACGGCCGGGCTTCGCCATCGGCTGCCTGATCGGCCGCCCAGGCGCGTGCAGCCATGAGCCCGGAAGCTGAGAGCCCGGTGTAGGCGGCAAAGGCCATGGAGGCCTTGAGCAGGTTCCTGCGGTGCATAAATACAACCTTCTATCGAAACAATCCCGCGCCGATCCTGGGAACAGGGATTGGTATTAGGGTTCGGACATGCCTTTGGCCAAACGCGACGGACGTTAGAACAGATACCTGAGAGCTGGATCGGTTCACCGAGGCGCAAAATCATAGGGCAAATGATGGGATCGAGAGATGGCAATGCGGGGTTCGGTCAAACTTTCTTACAGAGTTTTCTTTTTTTTACGGCGTTTCGGCGTTTTTTGACTAATTACTCTAAAAAACGCTTTTCACGCTTGGAATCCTCCTTATTCTTTAGCGAGATAGCCGGCATAACCGTTCACCAGGCGCTATCAGGCCAACGACGCAACGAAGGACAAGTCATGACGAAATTACAGGGCATCACCGAAATGCTGGGCGTTTTTCCCGGCCTGGGCATCAAGCGTCGGTCGCGCCGGCTTAGCCTGGAGGAATTGAGGTTGGTCGAGCGCTATCGAGAGTTGTCGGAAAACGACCGGATCGCCATGCGCTACCTCGTAGACGCGATGCGGCGTGTCTCGCAGTTTTGAACACGCTATTTCAAAGGAGAGCGTTATGTCGTCAACGGTAGCAAGCAACGGACGGGTGACCATTCCCAAGGCTATTCGCGAGGCCCTGCAATTGGTTCCGGGGTGTACTGTCGAATTCAGCATCAATGCGCTTGGCGAAGTGGTGTTACGTGCCGTGAGACACCCTGTGGCAAGGGATTGGGCCCAGGATTGCTTCGAGGTCACCCATGGCAGGGCGAAGATGAAGCGGCGTACAGGCGAGTTGATGGCGCGATTGCCTGCCAGATACAAATGAAATGAGTGTGTTGCCATGACCGTTAAAAAACACGACCGGACACTGTCGTCCGGTCGTGAATCAATTGTATTTCGGCTCAGTGCTTGAACATCACATGCCGCACCACCGTGTAATCCTCCAGCCCATACATGGACATGTCCTTGCCGTAGCCGGAGCGTTTCTGACCGCCGTGGGGCATTTCGCTGACGAGCATGAAGTGAGTGTTCACCCAGGTGCAGCCGTATTGCAGTCGCGCTGACAGGCGATGGGCACGGCCGACGTCGGTGGTCCATACCGATGAGGCCAATCCATAGTCCGAGTCGTTGGCCCACGCCAATACTTGCGCTTCATCGAGGAACGGGGTGACGGACACCACCGGGCCGAAGACTTCGCGGCGGACGATTTCGTCGTCCTGCTGGGCGTCGGCCAGCACCGTGGGTTCAAAGAAGAAACCGTTGCCGTCCACGGCCTTGCCACCGGTGATCAGGCGGATATGCGGCTGGGCGATGGCCCGCTCGACGAAAGCGGCCACGCGGTCGCGATGCTGGGCGGTGATCAGCGGGCCCATTTCGGTGTCGGGCTCGTTCTGCAAACCGTACTTGATGCTGCTGACCGCAGCGCCGAGTTTCTCGACGAACCGGTCATAGATGCCTTGCTGGGCGTAGATGCGACAAGCGGCGGTGCAATCCTGGCCGGCGTTGTAGAAGCCGAAGGTGCGGATGCCTTCCACGGCTGCGTCGATGTCGGCGTCGTCGAAGATGATCACCGGGGCTTTCCCACCCAGCTCCATGTGCATGCGCTTGACGCTGTCGGCAGTGCTGGAAATGATGTTCGAACCGGTGGCGATGGAACCGGTCAGCGATACCATCCGCACTTTCGGGTGGGTAACCAGCGGATTGCCGACGGTTTGCCCACGGCCGAAGACCACGTTGAGCACGCCGGCGGGGAAAATCTGCGCGGCCAGTTCCGCCAGGCGCAATGCAGTCAGCGGGGTCTGCTCCGACGGCTTGAGCACCACGGTGTTGCCGGCGGCCAGGGCTGGAGCGATTTTCCAGGCGACCATCATCAACGGGTAATTCCACGGCGCAATGGAAGCGATAACCCCCACTGGATCACGACGGATCATCGACGTGTGCCCCGGCAGGTATTCGCCGCCCGACGAACCGCTCATGCAGCGGCTGGCGCCGGCAAAGAAACGGAACACGTCGGCAATCGCCGGGATCTCGTCGTTCAACGCGGCGCTGAAGGGTTTGCCGCAGTTGTCCGATTCCAGCTTCGCCAGTTCCTCACCGTTGGCTTCGATGGCGTCGGCCAGCTTGAGCAGCAACAGGGAGCGGTCCTTGGGTGGCACTTGCGACCAGGATTCGAAGGCGCTGTCGGCGGCACGCACGGCGGCATCGACCTGGGCCTCGCTGGCTTCATTGATTTCCACCAGGACCCGACCCAGGGCCGGGTTGAATACCGCCTGGCCAGGGCCTTCGCCGTTGACCAGATGGCCGTTGATCAGCAGTTTGGTTTGCATGTCCTTGTCCTCTTGAATGGTTTCCAAGTCCCCTGTGGGAGCGAGCTTGCTCGCGATAGTGGTAGGTCATTCACCTTTGCAGCGACTGACACGACGCATTCGCGAGCAAGCTCGCTCCCACAGGATTGCGGTTCCTGCGATGAGCGATCTTCATTGATTATTTCCCGCCACTCCCCGCCACGCTTTCACCCCCGCGCGTCAGGTAATACGCGCCCAATATCGGCAACATCGTCACCATCATCACCAGCATCGCCACCACGTTGGTCACCGGCACGTCGCGAGGGCGGCTGAGCTGGTTGAGCAGCCAGAGCGGCAAAGTGCGCTCGTGGCCGGCGGTGAAGGTGGTGACGATGATTTCGTCGAACGACAGGGCAAACGCGAGCATCCCGCCGGCCAGCAGCGCCGACCCCAGGTTAGGCAGGACGATGTAGCGAAAGGTCTGCCAGCCGTCGGCGCCCAGGTCCATCGAGGCCTCGATCAGGCTGTGGGACGTGCGGCGCAGGCGGGCGATAACGTTGTTGTAGACGATCACCACGCAAAAAGTCGCGTGCCCGACAATGATGGTGAACATCCCGGGCTCTATGCCCAGGGTCTTGAACGTTGCCAGCAGGGCGATGCCGGTGATGATTCCCGGCAAGGCGATCGGCAGGATCAGCATCAGCGAAATGCCCTGTTTGCCGAAGAAGTCCCGGCGGTACAGCGCTGCCGAGGCCAATGTGCCGAGCACCATGGCAATCAGCGTCGCGACAGCGGCGACCTGCAAGGACAGCTTGATCGCCTCCAGCACGTCGGGGCGCGAGAAGGCCACGCTGAACCACTTCAATGTCAGCCCCTTGGGCGGAAAGCTGAACGCAGCGTCTTCGGTATTGAAGGCATACAGGAAGATGATCAGGATCGGAAAGTGCAGGAACACCAGCCCGCCCCATGCCGCGATCCGCAAGCCCCACGACGCTTGAGAGTCAGAGTGCATCGAAAGCCCCCAGTCGCTTGACGATGGAAAGGTAGATGGCGATCAGCACGATGGGCACCAGCGTGAACGCCGCGGCCATGGGCATGTTGCCGATGGCGCCTTGCTGGGCGTAGACCATGCTGCCGACGAAATACCCTGGCGGTCCCACCAGTTGCGGCACGATGAAATCCCCCAGGGTCAGCGAGAACGTGAAGATCGAGCCGGCGGCAATTCCCGGGATCGACAACGGCAGGATCACTTGCATGAACGTCTGGCGGGGCTTGGCGCCAAGGTCCGCCGAGGCTTGCAGCAGCGACGGCGGCAGACGCTCCAGGGACGCCTGGATCGGCAGGATCATGAATGGCAGCCAGATGTAGACGAACACCAGGAAGCGCCCCAGGTGTGAGGTGGACAAGGTGCTGCCGCCCACGCCGGGAATCCCCAGCACGAACTGCAACACAGGGCCCAGGCCCAGGTGCTGGACGAACCACTGCGCCACGCCGCCCTTGGCCAGCAGCAGCGTCCAGGCATAGGCCTTGACGATGTAGCTGGCCCACATCGGCAGCATGACCGCGATGTAGAAAAACGCCTTCGTCTTGCCGCTGGTGTAGCGCGCCATGTAATAGGCAATCGGGAAGGCGACGATGGCGCTGGCGATGGACACCACGATTGCCATGGCCAGGGTGCGCACGATGATGTCGAAATTCGACGGTTGGAACAGCGCCGCGAAATTCGCCAGGGTCAGGTCCGGCGTGACCGCCATGGTGAAGTCGTCGAAGGTGTAGAAACCCTGCCACAGCAAGGTCAGCAGCGAACCCAGGTAGATTGCGCCGAACCAGATCAGCGGTGGCACCAGCAACATCGACAGGTACAGGTTGGGGCGTCGGTACAGCACGTTGGAAAAACGCCGCAGCGGTGAGCCGGGGGCGGGCGTTCGCGTGAGAGCCAAGGTATTCATTTTCAGACCTCGGCCCCGGTGTCATTCAGGGCGATCATTGCCTCGCGGGCCCAGCGCACGGTGAGCTGCTGGCCGGTCTGGTATTGGGTCGCGTTGTCCACCCATTGGGTATTGGCCTGGCTGAGGTTCAGCGTCTGGCCGTTGTCGAGTTTCAGCTCGTAACGCGTGGCGCTGCCCTGGTACTGGATGTCATGGAGCAGGCCCTGGATTTCGATTTCATGGCCGGCCAGCGGGCCTTCGGCGAAACGCACATGCTCCGGGCGAATCGAAAACGGCTGTGGATGACCGCTCAATTGCCGGGCCAGTTCGCCACGGATCACGTTGGAGGTGCCGACGAACTCGGCAACGAAGGTGGTTGCCGGTTTCATATAGAGGTTGCGTGGGGTATCGACTTGTTCGATCCGACCTTTGTTGAAGACCGCGACGCGATCCGACATCGACAGCGCTTCGGTCTGGTCGTGGGTGACGAAAATGAAGGTGATGCCCAGCTGGCGTTGCAGCTTCTTCAACTCGCCCTGCATCTGTTCGCGCAACTTCAGGTCGAGGGCGCCCAGCGGTTCATCCAGCAGCAACACCCGAGGACGATTGACCAGCGCGCGGGCCAGGGCGACGCGTTGGCGCTGGCCGCCTGAAAGCTGCACCGGCTTGCGCTCGCCATAGCCGCCCAGGGCAACCATCTCCAGCGCTTCGTCGGCGCGCTTGATTCGTTCTGCCTTGGCCACGCCTTTGACTTTCAAACCGTAGGCCACGTTGTCGCGCACGTTCATGTGGGGAAAGAGGGCGTAGTCCTGGAAAACCGTGTTGACGTCGCGCTGATAAGGCGCGAGCCCGGTGGCTTCTTCACCGTGGATGCGGATCGAACCGGCACTGGGCTGCTCGAACCCGGCGATCAGCCGCAGGCACGTGGTCTTGCCCGAGCCGGAAGGGCCCAGCATGGAAAAGAACTCGCCGTCCTGGATATCGATGGAGACCCGGTCAACGGCCTTCACCTCGCCGAACTGACGGGAAACGTGGGTGAACTGGACTGCAAGCGTCATGGTGCGGGCTCCGGAAAAGCGGGCTTTCGTTAAATCATTACCAGGGGACAGGCACGGACTCGTGGCGAGGGGATTTATCCCCGCTGGGGGCGAAGCCCCCCAAAACCTGACACCTGTGGGTATCAGACAGATTGAGTCGCCTGCTTTGGGGCTGCTTCGCCGCCCAGCGGGGATAAATCCCCTCGCCACAAAAACAGTGTTCGGCTGCGCTTAACGTCCGCCCATGATCGCAATGTAATCCTGGGTCCAGCGGCTGTACGGCACGAACTTGCCGCCCTCGGCCTGTGGGGTTTTCCAGAACGCGATCTTGTCGAACTGATCGAAGCCGTTGGTCTTGCAACCTTCGGCGCCCAGAAGCTCGCTGCCCTTGCACGCCGCCGGCACCGCAGGCAAGGAGCCGAACCACGCGGCGACGTCGCCTTGGACTTTCGGTTGCAGCGACCAATCCATCCATTTGTAGGCGCAGTTCGGGTGCTTGGCCTCGGCATGCAGCATCGTCGTGTCGGCCCAGCCGGTGGCACCTTCTTTCGGAATGGTCGAGGCGATCGGCTGTTTCTCGTTCATCAGGCCGTTGACCTGATACGGCCAGGCGCCGGACGCCACCACGCCTTCGTTCTTGAAATCGCTCATCTGCACGGTGGTGTCATGCCAGTAGCGATGGATCAACGGCTGTTGGCCCCGCAGCAATTCGAGCACCGCCTTGTATTGGGCCTCGTCGAGTTGGTACGGGTCCTTGATACCCAGCTCAGGCTTGGCGGTCTTGAGGTACAGCGCCGCGTCGGCGATGTAGATCGGGCCATCGTAGGCTTGCACGCGGCCCTTGTTCGGCTTGCCGTCGGGCAAATCCTGGGCGTTGAACAGCACGCTCCAACTGGTCGGTGCCTGCTTGAACACGCTGGTGTTGTACATCAGTACATTCGGGCCCCATTGGTACGGGGTGCCGTAGGTCTGTTGGTTGACCACGTACCACGGCGCATCCTTGAGGCGCGGGTCGAGGTTTTTCCAGTTGGCGATCAGTGCGGTGTTGATCGGTTGCACCCGCTTGCCGGCAATCAGCCGCAACGACGCGTCGCCCGAGGCGGTCACCAGGTCGTAGCCGCCCTTGGTCATCAGGCTGACCATTTCATCGGACGTCGCGGCGGTTTTCACATTGACCTTGCAGCCGGTTTCCTTCTCGAAGCCGGTGACCCAGTCGTAGGCCTTGTCGCTTTCACCGCGTTCGATGTAGCCCGGCCAGGCGACGATATCCAGTTGGCCTTCGCCAGCACCAACGGCCTTGAGCGGTTCGGCGGCCTGCAGGCTGACGCTGGTCAGCAACGCCGTGGTGATTGCACTGAGCAATACGGTCTTGTGCGCGTACATGGAAATCCCTCTTGCTTTAATTATGGTCGGGGCAGTTTTGAACCGGTGAAGCGCCACGAATGGCTTGTTATTAGAGTAGTGCTGTTATCTAGAGATGCTGGCCATGCCTGGCCATGATGTGTCGCACCACGCTGTAGTCCTGGAGCGAGTCGCTGGACAGGTCTTTCCCATAGCCCGAACGTTTCAGTCCGCCGTGGGGCATTTCGCTGACCAGCATGAAATGGCTGTTGATCCAGGTGCAGCCGTATTGCAGCCGCGCCGCCACCTGCATCGCCTTGTCGAGGTTCTGGGTCCACACCGAGGACGCCAGGCCATATTCCGAATCATTGGCCCAATCCACCGCCTGGCTGAGTTCGTCGAAGCGGGTCACGGTGACGACCGGTCCGAATACCTCGCGCTGGACGATCTCATCACTTTGCTTGCAGCCGGCCAGCAGTGTCGGCTGGTAAAAGAAACCGGCGCCGGAATGCACCGCCGCACCTGTGATGCGTTCGATATGCGGTTGGCCGAGGGCACGCTCGACAAAACTGGCGACCCGGTCGCGTTGGCGGACGCTGATCAGCGGGCCGATTTCGTTGTCGGCGTCGCGCTTGCCGGCAAAGCGCAGGCTGCCGACCGCCGCACCGAGTTCGGCCACGAGTTGGTCATGAATGCCGGCCTGGGCGTAGATCCGGCAGGCCGCGGTGCAATCCTGGCCGGCGTTGTAATAGCCATAGGTGCGCACACCCTCGACCACCGCCCGCAGGTCAGCGTCGTCACAGACAATCACCGGGGCCTTGCCGCCCAGTTCGAGATGCGTGCGCTTGAGGGTTTTCGCGGCGGCCTGGAGGATCTTCTGCCCGGTGACGATATCCCCCGTCAACGAGACCATGCGCACCTTCGGATGACTGACCAAGTGGCTGCCGACGCCTTCACCGCCACCGCAGATGATATTGATGACGCCGCGCGGCAGGATCTCCGCCAACGTTGGCGCCAGGGCCAGGATCGACAGCGGGGTGTGCTCCGAAGGCTTGAACACCAAGGTGTTGCCGGCGGCCAGGGCCGGGGCGATTTTCCAGGCCGCCATCATGATCGGGTAGTTCCACGGCGCTATCGATGCCACCACGCCCAGCGGGTCGCGGCGCACCATGCTGGTGTAGCCGGGCAGGTATTCACCGCTGAGCTGGCCGGTCTGGCAGCGCACGGCGCCGGCGAAGAAACGGAACACGTCCACCGTGGCGCTCAAGTCATCCTGGCGGGCCAGGTGCAGCGGCTTGCCGCAGTTCAGTGATTCGAGGCGGGCCAGTTCGTCGGCGTTTTTTTCGATGGTGCTGGCGATTTCCAGCAGCAGGTTCGAGCGGTGTTGCGGCGTGGTGCGTGACCAGTCGGGGAAGGCGTGGTGGGCGGCGAGGATCGCGGTCTCGACCTGTTCGAGGCTGGCCTCGGCGATGTGGACGAGTACTTCACCAGTGGCGGGGTTGAGGATCGGCTCGACAACGCCTTCGCCGGGGACCAACGCTCCGTCGATCAGCAACGCGGTACAGAACGGGTTTTGCGTGCCGGCCATTTTTTATAGGTCTCAGTTGAAACAAAGAACCTGTGGGAGCGAGCTTGCTCGCGATGGCGGTGTATCAGTCGAATCGATGTCGCCTGTCACACCGCCATCGCGAGCAAGCTCGCTCCCACAATGGATTGTTCTCACACAAGGGATTGTGGCGATGCAGCAAGACTAGTGCTCAGCCGCAAGGCCGACAAATTCGAAATACTCAAGGCTGCGTTCGATTAAATAGATGGCTTGCGCCCGCTTGGGCGTTGCTCCCGAGCGACGGTCAGGAATGGATCGACCGACGCCGGTCGCGCCGTGCCCCGGCGCCACGCCAGGCCGACGTCAAGCGTCTGGTTGAGGTCGGCAATCGGGCGTGCCTCGATGATGTCGCCCTCCAGCGACCACGGACGATAGGTCATGTCCGGCTGGATCGACACGCCCAGCCCGGCGGCCACTAGACTGCGCACCGCTTCGGTCGAGGCGGTGCGCAGCGTGACCTGCGGCTGCAAGCCTGCGCCGCGCCAGAGGCGTTGCGCGTTGCGATCCATCTCGTCGACGTTCAACTGGATCAGCGGCTCCCGGGCCACGTCCGCCAGGTTGATGCTGTCGTGTTCCAGCAGCGGATGCTGGGCCGGCAGCCATAGGCGATACGGTGAGTGGGTCAGCACTTCGGTCTGCAGGGCGTGGCGGTCTTCGAGGTTGGACAGGATCAGGACGCCGACATCGATTTCGCCGCTGACCAGCAGATGCTCGATATAAGGTCGTTCGTCCTCCATGACGCGGATCGCCACGTTAGGATAGGCGCGCTGGAAACGGGTCAAGAGGTCCGCCAGGTAGTAACCGGCGACAAGGCTGGTCACGCCGACGGTGACTTGGCCAGCCACTTGGTCGGTGCTTTGTTGCAGGCTGCGCTTGGCATTGTCGACGGTGGCCAGGATCAGGTGGGCCTGGCGCAGGAATTGGTGCCCCTGGTGCGTCAATGTCATGCCCTTGGCGTGCCGACTGAACAGGCTGACGCCGATCTCTTCCTCCAATTGCTGGATGGCCAGGGTCAGGGTGGATTGGGAGATGAATGCAGTCTGCGCAGCGGCGGAGATCGAGCCGGTTTCGGCCACGGCTATGAAATGGCGGATCTGGCGCAGCGTCATCATGGCGGGATACCCGGGGGCGAATTTATCGATGTCCCCGAGTGTATATCGTTTTTTTAGAATGGGAGCCGGCGCTGACGCTGGACGTGCCAGGCAACATCTGGAAGCAATCTCGCCAAGGGCGACAGGGCACTTTCGATCTAGGCTGGTGGCCTCAAGTTGACCTGAAAACGTGGAGGCAACAAATGAACACCCGTGGATTGCTCGATCAGCTTCTCAAGTCCGGCCAGGAACTGCTGCAGAACAAGGCGGGCGGTTCGCAGGGCAAGCCGTCTTCCGGCCTGGGCGGGTTGCTCGGCGGCTCCGGCAACCTGGGCGGAATGCTTTCCGGCGCGGGCGGCGGAGCGTTGGCCGCCGGGGCCATGGGGTTGCTGCTGGGCAACAAGAAGGCCCGCAACTTCGGTGGCAAGGCCTTGGCTTATGGCGGCTTGGCTGCGTTGGGGGTGATTGCCTACAAGGCTTATGGCAACTGGCAGGCCCAGCAGGGCAACGCGCCGAAGACCGAGCCGCAGACCCTGGACCGCGTCCCGGCGGGGCAAGTCGAGCAACACAGCCAGGCGATCCTCAAGGCCCTGGTCGCGGCGGCCAAGGCTGACGGCCATGTGGACGAGCGGGAGCGGCAATTGATCGAAGGTGAATTCACCAAGCTCGACAACGACCAGGAACTGCAGCACTGGTTGCACGCCGAACTCAACAAACCCCTGGACCCTGCCGATGTGGCCCGAGCGGCCAGCACGCCGGAAATTGCCGCGGAAATGTACATCGCCAGCGTGATGCTGGTGGACGAGGAAAACTTCATGGAGAAATCCTACCTCGACGAACTGGCGCGCCAACTCAAGCTGGAGCCGGGGCTGAAGGCAGAACTGGAGAAGCAGGTGCGCCAGGCTGCTGCCTAACCTCCCTCAATGGTGTTGTGTTGTCCAATGTTATTGAGTTCACCGCACCGTGGCGAGGGAGCTTGCTCCCGCTGGGTGGCGAAGCCGCCCCAACAGCGTTTCCCAATGGACCCTTTCGGTCGGTTGACGGCGGCTGCGCCGCCGAGCGGGAGCAAGCTCCCTCGCCACGGTGCGTGTTTCACGCTTGAGCAAACGGTTTCAAAAATCTCCCTCAACCGCCATGCAGACGCACCGCCTCCCTCGGCTATACTCCCGGCAATTCAAAGCGTCCCGAGGTTTTACTGTGAAGAATTGGACATTGCGCCAACGCATCCTGGCGAGTTTTGCGGTGATCATCGCCATCATGCTGCTGATGGTGATTGTCTCGTTTTCACGGTTGTGGAAGATCCAGGAAAGTGAAGAAAAGGTACGGGTCGATGCGGTGCCCGGGGTTTACTACAGCTCCATGATCCGTGGCGGCTGGGTAGACAGCTATGTCTTGACCCAGCAGATCGTCGGCCTCTCCGGGAACCGGGAAATCACCGCGGAGGACAAGGCCCGCTATCAAGGCTTCGAGCAGCATCTGCGCGAAGAAATCCAGAACTATCAAAAACTGATACAGAACCCTGCCGACCAGGCGTCGTTCGATGAGTTCGAGGGCTATCACCAAGCCTTCAACCAGGCCGTGGCCAAGGTCCTGGATCTTTACCAGCGCAAGGATTACGAAGGGGCGCGGCTGGCGCTGGATAAAGAGCTGACGCCTGCATGGTTGGGTGGCCGCGGACATTTGAATCAGATTATCGACCGCAACCGTGACCTGGCTGAAACGGCCATGCAAACCATTGATGATGCGGTGACGGCCGCCAAGGTCGCCATGGGCCTGTCATTCCTGGTTGCGCTGGTCATCGCCTTGTTGTGTGGCCTGTTGCTGATGCGCGCGATCATGGCGCCGATGAGCCGCATCGTCGAGATCCTCGAAGTGATGCGCAGCGGTGACCTGAGCGGACGCCTGAACCTGGCGCGCAAAGACGAATTCGGCGCGGTGGAGACCGGTTTCAACGACATGATGGCCGAGCTGACTGCCCTGGTGTCCCAGGCCCAGCGCTCATCCGTCCAGGTCACCACGTCGGTGACCGAGATCGCCGCGACGTCCCGGCAGCAACAGGCCACGGCCACTGAAACCGCAGCGACCACCACCGAGATCGGTGCGACCTCCCGAGAAATCGCCGCCACGTCCCGCGACCTGGTGCGCACCATGACTGAAGTGTCCACCGCCGCCGACCAGGCCTCGGTCGCCGCCGGCTCCGGACAGCAAGGCCTGGCGCGCATGGAAGACACCATGCATTCGGTGATGGGCGCCGCCGACCTGGTCAACGCGAAACTGGCGATCCTCAACGAGAAGGCCGGCAACATCAACCAGGTGGTCGTCACTATCGTCAAGGTGGCCGACCAGACCAACCTGTTGTCCCTCAACGCCGCCATCGAGGCCGAGAAGGCGGGCGAGTACGGTCGCGGGTTTGCCGTCGTTGCCACCGAAGTGCGCCGCCTGGCCGACCAGACCGCTGTTGCCACCTACGACATCGAGCAGATGGTCCGTGAAATCCAGTCCGCTGTTTCGGCTGGCGTGATGGGCATGGACAAATTCTCCGAGGAAGTGCGCCGAGGCATGGCCGAAGTGCAGCAGGTGGGCGAACAGCTGTCGCAGATCATCCATCAAGTCCAGGCCCTGGCGCCGCGGGTGCTGATGGTCAACGAGGGCATGCAGGCCCAGGCCACCGGTGCCGAGCAGATCAACCACGCGCTGGTGCAATTGGGCGATGCCAGCAGCCAGACCGTGGAGTCCCTGCGCCAGGCCAGTTCCGCCATCGACGAACTCAGTCAGGTGGCCGTGGGACTGCGCAGCGGCGTTTCGCGTTTCAAAGTCTGATGAGCGAGCCAGAAGCCCGCCGTGGCGCCGTTTCGGCGGCCCGGCAGACGTTGTTCCTGATGTTTTGCATCGGTAACGAGCGCTACGCCCTGCAAGCCACCGATGTGGTGGAAGTATTGCCGCGCCTGCCACTCAAGCCGATCGCCCGGACGCCGTCCTGGGTCGCGGGGGTATTTGCCTGGCGCGGCGTGGTGGTGCCGGTGATCGATCTGTGCGCGTTGACCTTTGGCCAGAGCGCCGAGGCGCGCACCAGCACCCGGCTGGTACTGGTGCAGTATCGGCCGGGGGCGCAGCAAACCGGACAGGTGCTGGGCTTGATATTGGAGCAGGCCACCGACACCTTGCGCTGTGATCCGGCGGATTTCAAACCCTATGGCCTGGACAATCGCCAGGCGCCTTACCTCGGTCCGGTACGCGAAGATGCACAAGGAATGATGCAATGGGTGCGGGTCAACGACTTGCTCGACGAATCCGTTCGCGCGCTGCTGTTTCCCTCGCCGCCGCTAAGTCCCGATGACTTCGAGGAACGGGCATGAACAGCGACCAGCGATTCTTCGACTTCCTCAAGGAACGCATCGGCCTGGACGTGACCTCCGTCGGCCCCGCCATTATCGAACGGGCTGTGCGCCAGCGGGTCCTTGCCGTGCCCGGTCGAACCACCGATGACTACTGGCAAAGCTTGCAGCACTCCGCCCAGGAGCAACAGGCGCTGATTGAAGCGGTGATCGTTCCGGAGACGTGGTTCTTCCGCTACCCCGAGTCCTTCGCGACGTTGGCTCGGCTGGCAACCCAGCGCCTGGCCGACATCAAGCACCTGCGTGCCCTGCGTATCCTCAGCCTGCCGTGTTCCACTGGCGAGGAACCGTACTCGATCGCCATGGCTTTGTTCGATGCAGGCCTGGGGCCGCATCAGTTCAAGGTCGATGGCATGGACGTCAGTCCCTTGTCCGTGGACAAGGCCAGGCAAGCGCGTTACGGCCGCAACTCTTTCCGTGGCGCGGACATTGGCTTTCGGGAGCGATATTTCAATGCCGAAGACGAAGGCTATCGCCTCGACGAGCGGGTACGCGAACAGGTGCGCCTGCAAACGGGGAACGTGCTGGATCCGGCGTTGCTGGTAAACGAGGCCCCCTACGACTTCGTGTTCTGCCGCAATCTGCTGATTTATTTCGACCAGCCGACCCAGCAGCAGGTGTTCGAGGTGCTCAAGCGCCTGACCCATCAGGACGGCGTGCTGTTCATCGGTCCCGCCGAGGGCAGTTTGCTCGGACGGCTGGGCATGCGTTCGATCGGCGTTGCCCAGTCGTTCGCCTTCAGCCGCCAGGGCGCACCGGAGCCGCAGCCGTTGCCCACGTTGATGCCGACGCCGCTGCCGATCCGCCAGCCGCCATCGCGCGTCGCTGCGCCCGTGAGTCGGCCGCGCCCGTTCGCCGCGAGTGTGACGCCGATTACCGAACCGAAAAGCAGCGACGCCGCGACGTTGCTGGCCAACATCGCCGCCCTGGCCAACGGTGGCAAGAGCGCCGAGGCGCGTGCGGTGTGCGAAGAATATCTGCGCAGCCACGCGCCAAACGCCCAGGTTTTCTATTGGCTGGGCCTGCTCAGCGATATGGCCGGCAATGCGCTGGAGGCCCAGGGGTTTTATCGCAAGACGCTCTATCTTGAGCCGCAACACGCCGAGGCCCTGGTGCATCTGGCGGCGCTGCTGGCTTCCCAGGGAGACGCGGTCGGCGCCCGTCGATTGCAGGAACGTGCGGCCCGCAGTGGTCGCGCGGCAGACAGTGAGCACAAACGATGAGCGGTTCGGCTTCCTATAACGTGACCCATGACGACGCCCAGGCCATCGACGACTGCTGGAACCGCATCGGCGTGCATGGCGACAAGTCCTGTCCCTTGCTGGCCGAGCACATCCATTGCCGCAATTGCTCGGTGTACTCGGCGGCGGCCACCCGTTTGCTCGACCGTTATGCGCTGCGCCAGGATGAGCGGGAGCTGGTTTATGCCCCGGTCGACAGCGATATTGTCACGCGCTCGCTGCTGATGTTCCGCCTGGGTGAAGAGTGGCTCGGCCTGAGCACCCGCAGCCTGGTGGAAGTGGCGCCCTTGCAGGCGATCCATTCGTTGCCCCACCAGCGTTCGCGAGCCCTGCTGGGGGTGGCGAATGTACGCGGCGCCCTGGTGGCCTGCCTGTCGTTGGTAGAACTGCTGGGGTTGGAGCCGGGTTCGCCGGCGCCCTCCGGTGGGCGGATCATGCCACGCATGCTGATCGTCGCCGCCCAAGGTGGGCCGGTGCTGATGCCAGTCGATGAAGTGGACGGCATCCATGCCATCGACGAGCGCATCCTGGCGAACGCTTCGCCATCGGCGGGCAAGTACACCCGTGGCGTGTTGCAGTACAAAGGACGCAGCCTGCGTTGGCTGGACGAAGAGCAATTGCTGTCCGCGGTGTCCCGGAGCCTGTCATGACCCCCGACCAGATGCGCGATGCCTCGTTGCTGGAGCTGTTCAGCCTGGAAGCCGAAGCCCAGACCCAGGTATTGAGTGCCGGTTTGCTGGCCTTGGAGCGCGATCCGACTCAGGCCGATCACCTGGAGTCGTGCATGCGTGCGGCCCATTCGCTCAAGGGCGCCGCGCGAATCGTCGGGGTCGATGCCGGCGTCAGCGTGGCCCATGTGATGGAAGATTGCCTGGTCAGCGCCCAGGAGCGGCGGCTGGTCTTGCGCGCCGAGCATATCGACGCGCTGCTGCAGGGCACGGACTTGCTGACGCGTATCGCGACCCCCGGCAACAGCGTTTCTGCCGAGGACATCGAGGCCTATGTCGGGTTGTTGGGACACCTGCTGGATCCGTCCGCAACGCCAGCTCCGACTCCCACCGTCATGGCGCCGACCATCGAGATACCCGCCGAACCCGTGCGTAGCGAAGCGCCCGAGCCGATGTCCATGGAACCGCTGGAACCGACCGCCAAGAAAAAACGCACCACCGAGGGCGGCGAGCGCGTCTTGCGGGTCACGGCCGGACGCCTTAACAGCCTGTTGGACCTGTCGAGCAAATCCCTCGTCGAAACCCAGCGCCTCAAGCCCTGGCTGGCGACGATGCAACGGATCAGGCGCCAGCAAAGCAATGGCCTGCGCGCCCTCGAAGACCTGAACGTGCATCTCAAGGATCACGCGCTGAGCCTGCAAGCCCAGGAAGCCCTCAACGATGCGCGGCGGCTGCTGGCCGAAACCCAACAGATGCTCGCGCAGAAAACCGCTGAGCTGGATGAGTTCGCCTGGCAGGCCAGCCAGCGGGCACAAGTGTTGTACGACACGGCACTGGCCTGTCGCATGCGACCGTTTGCCGATGTGCTTGCGGGGCAGGCGCGGATGGTCCGGGACTTGGGGCGCAGCCTGGGCAAACAGGTGCGCCTGGAAATCGAAGGCGAGAAAACCCAGGTCGATCGCGACGTACTGGAAAAACTCGAGGCGCCGCTGACGCATCTGCTGCGTAACGCCGTCGACCACGGCATCGAGATGCCCGAGCAACGGGTGCTGGCAGGCAAGCCCGCCGAAGGCTTGATTCGCCTGCGCGCCTCCCATCAGGCCGGCCTGTTGGTACTGGAGCTGGCGGATGATGGCGCGGGCGTGGACCTGGAGCGGGTGCGGCGGACGATTGTCGAGCGCGGGCTTTCTCCCGAGCAGACCGCCGCCAGCCTGAGCGAAGAGGAACTGCTGACCTTCCTGTTCCTGCCGGGCTTCAGCCTGCGGGACAAGGTCACTGAAGTGTCCGGGCGCGGAGTCGGCCTGGATGCGGTCCAGCATATGGTCCGGCAGTTGCGCGGCGCGGTGGTGTTGGAGCAGACGGCGGGCGCCGGCAGTCGTTTCCACCTGGAAGTGCCGCTGACGTTGTCGGTGGTGCGCAGCCTGGTGGTGGAAGTCGGCGGCGAAGCCTACGCGTTCCCCTTGGCCCATATCGAGCGCATGTGCGACCTCGCGCCGCAAGACATCGTCCAGGTCGAAGGCCGCCAGCACTTCTGGCATGAGGGGCGCCATGTTGGCCTGGTGGCCGCCACGCAATTGCTCAATCGTCCGGTGACGCCCAACAACGGCCAGGTCCTCAAGGTCGTGGTGATCCGCGAACGAGAGGTCATCTATGGCGTCGCGGTGGAACGGTTCATCGGTGAGCGGACGCTGGTGGTGTTGCCGTTGGACGAGCGCCTGGGCAAGGTCCAGGACATTTCCGCCGGGGCATTGCTCGACGACGGCTCGGTGGTGCTGATTGTCGATGTGGAAGATCTGCTGCGCTCGGTGGACAAGCTGCTCGATACCGGACGATTGGAACGCATCGCCCGGCAAAACGAAGCCCAGGCCCCGCGCAAGCGGATCCTGGTGGTCGATGACTCCCTGACGGTGCGAGAACTGGAGCGCAAGCTGCTGCTCAATCGCGGCTATGACGTGGCAGTGGCGGTGGATGGCATGGACGGCTGGAACGCGTTGCGCTCGGAGGATTTCGATTTGCTCATTACCGACATCGACATGCCGCGCATGGACGGTATCGAATTGGTGTCGCTGCTGCGGCGCGACAACCGCTTGCAATCGCTGCCGGTGATGGTGGTTTCCTACAAGGATCGCGAAGAAGATCGCCGCCGCGGCCTGGACGCCGGGGCCGACTATTATCTAGCCAAGGCGAGTTTCCATGACGACGCCTTGCTCGACGCCGTGGTCGAATTGATCGGAGGAGCACGCGCTTGAAGATCGCCATCGTCAATGACATGCCCCTGGCGGTCGAGGCCCTGCGCCGTGCGCTGGCGTTCGAGCCCGCGCATCAGCTGGTCTGGGTGGCCGCCAACGGCGCCGAGGCCGTGCAGCGTTGTCATGAATACACGCCGGACCTGATCCTGATGGACCTGTTCATGCCGATCATGGGCGGCGTGGAAGCGACCCGGCGGATCATGGCCGACACGCCATGCGCCATCGTGATCGTTACCGGCGACAGCCAGCAGAACGTCCATCGCGTGTTCGAGGCCATGGGCCACGGTGCCCTCGATGTGGTCGATACCCCGGCCCTGGGCGTCGGCAGGCCCGAAGACGCCGCGGCACCGCTGTTGCGCAAGATCGCCAACATCGGCTGGCTGATCGGCGAGCGTGGCAACCGCGAGCACGTCACGCCGGCTGCCCAGCGGGCGTCGGTGTCACGCAACAGCCTGGTGGCGATCGGATCGTCGGCTGGCGGCCCGGCGGCGTTGGAAGTGCTGCTCAAGGGGCTGCCGCGCGACTTCGCCCCGGCGATCGTGCTGGTCCAGCATGTGGACGAGGTGTTCGCCGCTGGCATGGCCGAGTGGCTCAGCGGCGTGTCGGGATTCAACGTCCGCCTGGCTCGCCAGGGCGAGACGCCGCAAAGCGGCACGGTGCTGTTGGCCGGGACCAATCATCATTTGCGCCTGTTGAAAAATGGCACGCTGGCCTACACCGCCGAGCCGGTCAATGAGATCTATCGGCCTTCCATCGATGTGTTTTTCGAGAGTGTCGCCAACTTCTGGAGCGGTGATGCGGTGGGCGTCTTGCTCACCGGCATGGGCCGCGACGGTGCGCAAGGGCTTAAACTCATGCGTCAGCAGGGCTGCGTGACCATCGCCCAGGACCAGCAGAGCAGCGCGGTATACGGCATGCCCAAGGCGGCGGCGGCCATCGACGCGGCTGCGCAGATCCTGGCGCTGGATAAAATAGCGCCACGCTTGGTGGAGATTTTCACCCAATGACCAACCCCCGCACCCTAGGCAGTATTCAGGTGAGCCCCCATGAATGATCTACAGCTCGACGATTTCAAGCGCGATGAGAATGCCGCGATGGTGTTGCTCGTCGACGACCAGGCGATGATCGGCGAGGCGGTGCGACGCGGGCTGTCGAACGAACAGAACATCGATTTCCACTTCTGTTCCGATCCGCACCAGGCCATCGCCCATGCCGTGCGCATCAAGCCGACGGTGATTCTCCAGGACCTGGTGATGCCAGGCCTCGATGGCCTGAGCCTGGTGCGCGAATACCGCAACCATCCGGCGACCCGTGAAATTCCGATCATCGTCCTGTCGACCAAGGAGGACCCGTTGATCAAGAGCGCGGCGTTCGCCGCCGGGGCCAACGACTACCTGGTCAAATTGCCGGACAACATCGAACTGGTGGCGCGCATCCGCTATCACTCCCGCTCCTACATGATGCTGTTGCAGCGCGACGCGGCCTTTCGCGCGTTGCGGGTCAGCCAGCAGCAGTTGTTGGACACCAACCTGGTGCTGCAACGGCTGATGAACTCCGATGGCCTGACCGGCCTGTCGAACCGCTGCAGCACTTCGATGAATACCTGGAACTGGAGTGGAGAAGGGCGCTGCGGGACCAGTCCCAATTGTCGCTGTTGATGATCGACGTGGATTACTTCAAGTCCTACAACGACAACTTCGGCCACCTCGAGGGCGATGAAGCGCTGCGCAAGGTCGCCACGGCGATCCGCGACTCATGCAGCCGGCCTTCCGACCTGCCGGCCCGCTATGGCGGCGAGGAGTTCGCGCTGGTCTTGCCTGGCACGTCCCCTGGCGGTGCGCGGCTGATGGCCGAAAAACTGCGCCAGAGCGTCGTCGCCCTGAAAATCCCCCACACCACGCCCGACGGCGGGGAAAACCTGACCATCAGCATCGGCGTCTCGACCTTCACCCCGCAGCAGGGCAGCGATTGCCGGGAGTTGATTTCCGCGGCGGACAAGGGGCTGTACATGGCCAAGCACAATGGGCGCAATCGGGTTGGAGTCGAATAAACTCCGGCTTGGCAGGGTTCCCTTTGTGGCGGAGCGGTTTATTGTGGCGAGGGGATTTATCCCCGCTGGGCTGCGAAGCAGCCCTAAAACCCGGCAACTCGGTGTGCCAGGAAAACTGAGTTGACTGCATTTGGGGCTGCTTCGCAGCCCAACGGGGATAAATCCCCTCGCCACAGTGCGCTGAATCTCATTCCCCCTAAAGCCGCCAGGCGGGCTGCCGCTGGCGCCTGATTACGTTATACTCGCCGGCTTTCAAAAGTTCGCCAACGAGTGCTGCCCGCCATGGAAATCAACCCGATCCTGAACACCATCAAGGACCTGTCCGAGCGCTCCGAAACTATTCGGGGGTATCTTTGACTACGATCAAAAGCATGAGCGCCTGACCGAAGTCAATCGCGAGCTTGAAGATCCGAATGTCTGGAACAACCCTTCGTACGCCCAGGAGCTGGGCCGCGAGCGTTCTGCGCTGGCGCAGATCGTCGAGACCCTGGACGAGTTGTCCAGTGGCCTGGCCGATTGCCGCGACCTGCTGGACATGGCTGTCGAAGAGAACGACGAAGGCGCGGTCGGTGATGTCGTCGCCGAGCTGACGCGCCTGGACGAGAACCTCGCCAAGCTGGAATTCCGTCGCATGTTCAGCGGCGAGATGGACATGAACAACGCCTACCTGGACATCCAGGCCGGTTCCGGCGGCACCGAGGCCCAGGACTGGGCCAACATCCTGCTGCGCATGTACCTGCGCTGGGCCGACAAACGCGGTTTCGACGCGACCATCATGGAGCTGTCGGCCGGTGAAGTCGCCGGGATCAAGGGCGCCACCGTGCACATCAAGGGCGAATACGCCTTCGGCTGGCTGCGGACCGAGATCGGCGTGCACCGCCTGGTGCGCAAGAGCCCGTTCGACTCTGGCAACCGTCGCCATACCTCGTTCTCGGCCGTGTTCGTCTCTCCGGAAATCGATGACAACATCGAAATCGAGATCAACCCGGCCGACCTGCGCATCGACACCTACCGTTCCTCCGGGGCCGGTGGCCAGCACGTCAACACCACCGACTCGGCCGTGCGGATCACCCACGTACCGACCAACACCGTGGTCAGTTGCCAGAACGAGCGTTCCCAGCACGCGAACAAAGACACCGCGATGAAGATGCTGCGGGCCCGCTTGTACGAGCAGGAAGTGCAGAAGCGCAACGCCGCGTCCCAGGCCCTGGAAGACACCAAGTCCGACATCGGCTGGGGTCACCAGATCCGCTCGTACGTGCTCGACGCCTCGCGGATCAAGGACCTGCGCACCAGCATCGAACGCAGCGACTGCGACAAAGTGCTCGACGGCGACATCGATGAATACCTGATCGCCAGCCTCAAGCAAGGGCTGTAACGCGACACCCACGCGGTGGGCAGGCACGCTTCCATGGGAGCGAGGCCTGCCCGCAAACTCCGGCCCCGGGGCCGGGGGCAACGAACCTGTGATGGAAACCTTAAAGACATGAGCGACCTAGAACTCGACCCGCAAGCCCTGCAACAGGAAGAAAACTCCCTGATCGCCCTGCGCAAGGAAAAGCTTGCTGCCGAGCGCGCCAAGGGCCAGGCCTTCCCCAACGACTTCCGCCGCGACGCGTATTGCGACGTCCTGCAGAAGAAGTATGCGGACAAGACCAAGGAAGAGCTGGCCGAGGCGGCGATTCCGGTCAAGGTTGCCGGTCGCATCATGCTCAACCGTGGTTCGTTCATGGTGATCCAGGACATGACCGGGCGCATCCAGGTCTACGTCAACCGCAAGACCCTGCCGGAAGAAACCCTGGCCGCCGTCAAGACCTGGGACCTGGGCGACATCATCGCCGCCGAAGGCACCCTGGCCCGCTCCGGCAAGGGCGACCTGTACGTCGAAATGACCAGCGTGCGCCTGCTGACCAAGTCCCTGCGCCCATTGCCGGACAAGCACCACGGCCTGACCGACACCGAGCAGCGCTATCGCCAGCGCTACGTCGACCTGATCGTCAACGAAGAGGTGCGCCAGACCTTCCGCGTGCGTTCGCAAGTCATCGCCCACATCCGCAGCTTCCTGATGAAGCGTGACTTCCTCGAAGTCGAGACGCCGATGTTGCAGACCATCCCTGGCGGCGCGGCGGCCAAGCCGTTCGAAACCCACCACAACGCCCTGGACATGGAAATGTTCCTGCGTATCGCCCCGGAGCTGTACCTCAAGCGCCTGGTGGTCGGCGGGTTCGAAAAAGTCTTCGAGATCAACCGCAACTTCCGTAACGAAGGCGTTTCGACCCGGCACAACCCCGAGTTCACCATGCTCGAGTTCTACCAGGCCTACGCCGACTACGAAGACAACATGGACCTGACCGAGGAACTGTTCCGCGAGCTGGCGCAGTTGGTCCTGGGCAGCACCGACGTGCCGTACGGCGACAAGGTGTTCCACTTCGGCGAGCCGTTCGTGCGTTTGTCGGTGTTCGACTCGATCCTCAAGTACAACCCGGAAATCACCGCCGCCGACTTGCAAGACATCGACAAGGCCCGCGCCATCGCCAAGAAGGCCGGCGCCAAGGTGCTCGGCTTCGAAGGCCTGGGCAAGCTGCAAGTGATGATTTTCGAAGAGCTGGTCGAGCACAAGCTGGAGCAGCCGCACTTCATCACCCAGTACCCGTTCGAAGTGTCGCCTCTGGCCCGTCGCAACGACGAGAACCCAAGCGTGACCGACCGCTTCGAGCTGTTCATCGGTGGTCGTGAAATCGCCAACGCCTACTCCGAGCTCAATGACGCGGAAGACCAGGCCGAGCGCTTCATGGCCCAGGTGGCCGACAAGGACGCCGGCGACGACGAAGCCATGCACTACGACGCGGACTTCGTCCGTGCCCTGGAATACGGCATGCCGCCAACGGCCGGCGAAGGCATCGGCATCGATCGCCTGGTGATGTTGTTGACCAACTCACCGTCGATCCGCGATGTCATCCTCTTCCCGCACATGCGGCCCCAAGCGTAAGTGCTTCAAATAAAAAGCCGCCTCGATGGGCGGCTTTTTATTGCCTGTCTGGTACAAACGTATCAATTGGTTACTTCTGAAATTGCGAGGAAAGACCTGTCGTGAATCGTGCAATGGCTCAAGAAGGTGCAGCGGGCGTCGCCACTGCTGTGGCTGAAAGTGTTCAGTACCAAGGTCGCAAGGCCAGCCGACAGGGCAGTGAACAGCGCCGACAGAAGATTCTCGACGCGGCCATGCGCATTGTCGTGCGCGATGGCGTGCGGGCGGTGCGACACCGCGCGGTGGCCGCCGAAGCGGGCGTGCCGCTGTCGGCCACCACGTATTACTTCAAGGACATCGATGACCTGCTCACCGATACCTTCGCCCAATACGTGGAGCGCAGCGCGGCCTTCATGGCCAAGTTGTGGGCCAATAACGAGGGCTTGCTGCGCGAGATGGTCGCCTATGGGGACGGCAGCGCCGAGTCGCGCTCGCAATTGGCCGACGACATCGCGCGGATGACCGCTGATTACGTGCAGCATCAACTGCAGAGCCGTCGCGACTACCTGATGGCCGAACAAGCGTTCCGCCAGGAAGCGTTGCTCAACCCGCGACTGGCGGTGCTGGTACGCTCTCATCAGCAAATCCTGTTGCACGGCACGTGTCAGTTTTTCCAGGTTCTGGGCTCGCGCGAGCCGCAACAGGATGCCAAAGTGTTGACGGCGATTATCGGACGGATGGAATATCAGGGCTTGCTCAATGGCGCCGAGCCGGTAGCCGAAGAAGACATGCTCGGCATCCTGACCCGCTACATGCACTTGGTACTGGCGTCGGTGTAGCCCTTTTAGGGTTACCACAGTCCCCTGTGGCGAGGGGATTTATCCCCGTTGGGCTGCGAAGCGGCCCCAAAACCAGCCAACTCGGTACATCTGGCTAACGGAGCTGACTGCAAAGGGGGCTGCTTCGCAGCCCAGCGGGGATAAATCCCCTCGCCACAGACCATAGGGAGTTTCAATGAAAGCCTGGCGTGCCGTTGTACTGGCCGTTTCGTTGCTGTTGCTCAGTGGTTGCCTGGTGTCGTTCAAGGCGCCATTGCCCGACAGCGAAGCCGCGCCCAAGGGCCTGCTCGGCCACTGGACCAGCACCAACGCCTGGGGCGAACCGTTGAACCTGGAACTGACGGAAGTCGGCAAGCACCACTACCAGGCCATCAGTTACTTCAGGGCCAGGCCCCAGGAGCGCGAAGCCATTCCCCTGACGGTCTCTCGCCACGGCAGCCGCTGGTACCTGTCGGCAAAAGTGCCGGCCCGGTTTGGCGGACATTTCGTCATCGCCGGTTTCGAACTGACCGACAAGCAGGAACTGGTGGTCTACAACCTGGACATGGAACAGATCAACCAGGCCATCGGCCAGAAGCTCCTCAGCGGCCAGCCGAACCCGAGCGAAGAGGGTGATGGCGTGCTGGTGGACAGCGACATGAGCAAGGTTTTCAGCTACCTCGATGACCCGGCCAATTCCGACGTGTTCTCGGAAGCCGTGCGCTACCAGCGACTGGTCAAATCCCAATAACGGTTATAAGCGGACGTTTTTTCACAGGAGTTCCGGGTGGACGATTACCAGCAGACGATACGCACCTTGTCCGATCGCATTGTGCTGGCGCAGACGCCGATTCGCATTCTCGACGCGGTGAAGTGGGACGAGAACGTCCGCAAGGGGTTTCTCAAGGCCAAGGGCAAGGAACTGCCGGCGGTGGACCGCGATTATTACCTCAACCGCCCCCTGTCGTTCGACTCCAGCAAAGTGAAGCTGGAGTTCCAGAACATCGAGCGCGACATCACCCGCCAGCTCGGGCAGTTCAACCCGGTTGGCCAGATCATGCGCCGCATGTGCAAGGAATACCGCATGGTGGTGCGCATGCTCGAAGCGCGCGGTACCGAGGATTTCGGGCTGATCTCCCAGGAACTGTACGGCGCCGCCTCCGACGCCTTCCACGCTGGCGACCCGACCCTGGCCGACCTGGGCCTGATGCTCTCCGATTACCTGAATAACATCGACGGCCGTGGCGACCTCAAGGACGAACCCAAGGTGCTCAGCGCCAAGGAAGCCGTCGGCCTGTTGCAACATCGTCTCAACCGGGTGTTCGGCGAAGCCGAGGAAACCATCCGCGTGTTCGAGTCCGACGGCATCGTTGCTGACGCGGCGGCGGGCGCCGACTACATCAAGATCCGCACCGACGCGATGTTCAACGAGCGCGACGTGCGTGCACTTGAGGTTCACGAAGGGCTGGTCCACGTCGGCACCACCCTCAATGGCTTGAACCAGCCGATCTGCACCTTCCTGTCCAAAGGGCCGCCCTCGTCGACGGTGACCCAGGAAGGCCTGGCGATCCTCATGGAAATCATCACCTTCGCCTCCTACCCGAGTCGCCTGCGCAAGCTCACCAACCGCACCCGGGCCATTCATATGGTGGAGGAGGGGGCCGATTTCCTGCAGGTGTTCGAGTTCTTCCGCGAACAGGGTTTTGAAATGGCCGAAAGCTACGGCAACGCCAGCCGGGTGTTCCGTGGCTCGGTGCCGACCGGTCTGCCATTCACCAAAGACTTGTCCTACCTCAAGGGCTTCATCATGGTTTACAACTACATTCAGCTCGCCGTGCGCAAAGGCAAGCTGGAGCAGGTGCCGCTGCTGTTCTGCGGCAAGACCACCCTGGAGGACATGCGTACGTTGCGCCAGTTGGTGGATGAAGGCCTGGTCGTACCGCCGAAATACCTGCCCGAGCAGTTCCGTGACATGAATGCGCTGTCGGCCTGGATGTGCTTCTCCAACTTCTTGAACCACCTGAGCCTGGATCGGATCGAAGCGGATTATTCGAACATCCTTTAACCACACCTCATTCCTTGTGGGAGCGAGCCTGCTCGCTCCCACAAGACGGCGTTTAGTCCTAACTTGCGAGGCTTCACCGGATGCGAAACCTCGGCATCATTTGCCTGCTGCTGGCCCTGGGCGGTTGCAGCTCCTTGCTGTTCTACCCGGAACGCGGCCTGCCGTTCACGCCGGAGCGGGCCAAGCTCGAATACCGCGACGTCACCCTGACCACTGCTGATGGGCTGAAGCTGCGTGGCTGGTGGCTGCCGGTGAAGCCGGGTGTCGAGGTCAAGGGCACGGTGCTGCACCTGCACGGCAATGGCGGCAACCTGGCCTGGCACCTCGGTGGGAGCTGGTGGTTGCCGGAGCAGGGTTATCAGGTGTTGATGGTCGATTACCGTGGCTATGGCGTTTCCGAAGGCGAGCCGAGCCTGCCGGCGATTTACCAGGACATCGATGCGGCATTCAAATGGCTCGACGATGCGCCCGAGGTCAGGGGCAAGCCGTTGGTGCTGCTCGGCCAGAGCCTGGGTGGCGCATTGGCGGTGCATTACCTGGTCGAGCATCCCCAGCGCCAGCAGCAGCTCAAGGCTTTGGTACTGGACGGGGTGCCCGCCAGCTACCGCGATGTCGGGCGTTTCGCCCTCGGCACGTCGTGGCTGACCTGGGCGTTCCAAGTGCCGCTGTCGTGGCTGGTGCCGGACGGTGACAGCGCCATCGGCTCGATCGCGCAATTGAACGGCGTGCCAAAACTGATCTACCACAGCCTCGATGACCCGATCGTGCCTCTTTCCAACGGCATCCGCTTGTATCAAGCTGCGCCGCCGCCCCGGGTGTTGCAACTGACCCGTGGCGGGCATGTGCAGACCTTCGCCGATCCGACCTGGCGAACCGTGATGCTGCGCTACCTCGACGACCCCCGGCATTTCGATGGCCTGCGCCGCCTGGGTGAAATTCCGAACTACCCGAAATCCCCTGTTGAACCATCCGAGAACCCGCAATGAGCGAAGAACGTAACGCCATCCCCCTGATCATCACCGGTATCTGCAGCATCCTCGGCACTGTCGCGGTGCTGTGGTACTACGGCTACCTGCATTTCGCCAAGCCCGAGGATGCGTTGCTGCTCAACCAGTTCACCATGCTCAAGACCGTGCCGGGCGAGGACTACAAGGTCTCCCTGGAGCCGGCGCCGCAGGTCGCCCAGTGCATCGATGGCGTGCTGGTGTTGTTCGACACCGAGCAGAAAGGCCTGACCGGCGTGCTGATCAACGAGAAGAAGCGTGCAGTGCGGTGCATGGGGCAGGAAACCCCGCAAAAACTGCAGCCGTAATCCAATCTCAAGGACACCGCTATCCCTTGTGGGAGCGAGCTTGCTCGCGATAGCGGCATTACAGTCAACAGAGATGGTGCCTGTCCCACCGCCATCGCGAGCAAGCTCGCTCCCACAGGGAAGGGGTACAGCCAAATATATGCGGCCATGAAAAAGCCCCGCCTGACGAAACCAGGCGGGGCTTTTCGTTTCATTCACCCGATCAGTTGGCGCTCATGGTCGAACGCGGGGCTACGGGCTGGTTGTCGTTGGAGATGGTCACTTCCACGCGACGGTTCATGGCGCGGCCCGAGACGCTGGTGTTGTCGGCGACCGGAAATTCCTTGCCGTAACCCTGGGTCACGATGCGGGCTGGATCGACACCCATTTTCACCAGGGCCGTGCGCACTGAGCTGGCACGGCGCTCGGACAGCGACTGGTTGTAGGAGTCCGAGCCGGTGCTGTCGGTGTAGCCTTCGATGATCACCTTGCGATCCGGATTTTCCTGGAGGAATTGCGCAAGCTTGCTCACGTTGGTCATGCCGCTGGTGCGCAGGTCGGATTTGTTGGTGGCAAACAGCACGTCGCCGAAGGTCACCAGGGTACCGCGCTCGGTCTGCTTGGCGTTGAGGCTGTCCTGCAACTGCTTGATCTGCGCGTTACGGGCTTCCAGCAATGCACGGGCGCGTTCGTCACCGGCGTTTTTCAGTTCGGCTTCGGCGTTGCGCAGGGCGATGGTCTGCTTGGCCACTTCGACACGCTGGTTGGTCAGGTAGGCCAACTGGTCGACCTTGGCTTCGTCTTCGTTATCCAGGTAGGCCTTGTCGGCCTTGGCCAGGAAATCGGCGGCGTCCTTGGTTTCGAGCGCAGCCACTTTGGTCGCCGCCGGATCGGCCTGCAGCCCGTTGTAGTTGGTGCGGGCCTGTTCCAGGTTCGCGTTCGGATCGTGGGAGCAAGCGGCCAGGGCTACGCAGGCGGCAAGCAGGGCGGGCATCATGAAATGTTTGTGCGTCATAGTCTGTCGTCCTTTTATCGATGAGAAATACGTCGTGGCGTGAGCGGTTTACTGAACCTTGTTCATGCCTTCCTGACGCAGTTCCTGAACCCCTTTCTGAGAGTCCTTGAGAGCCTGTTCGGCCTTGGCGGCCTGGGCCTTGCGCTCAGCGACGCGGGCATCCCATTCGGCCTGTTCGGCCAGACGCTTGGCCTCTTCGTAGTTCTCGTCGTGCATGGCGATTTCGGCTTGCTTGAGTTTGTCCTGGGCCGATTTCATTTCCACCGCGGCGAACTCGGTGCCACCGGCGCTGACGGCGCTGTTGACCGCCGATTGCGTGACCGCATATTGCTCCGACGGTGGATTGCCGGCACAACCGGCCAGGATGAAGCTGCTACCGATAGCCAGGGCAGCCAACTTCAGGCCGCGCAGGCCAGTGGATGAGGGTTTGGCAGTGCAGGTATTCATAGGCTTCAACTCCATTGGAAAACTCCTGAAAAAACACGAATCCATGCTGGGACCGAAGCCGTGACGTCTGTTTTGGCGCGGGCGCCAGGGCGCGTTTATTTAAACGGCCGTTCCAGTATGGTTACTCGGTGTGACCCGAGGCGTTTTTCAAAAGTTCAGGCAAGGATGGCCATTCGCCAAAAGAATTGCTGACTGATCGGTCAGGGGCAAAAAAGCTGAACTTTCAAGGCGTGCAGCGGTATTACGGGCGCCGTGAGGCGTGCATTTTTTTGGGCGAGGCGCGTGTAGGAACTGCCGAGCGAAGCGGGGCTGCGATCTTTTGATCTTTCACTCGGAACTCGAGTATCAGAAGAACGATCGCAGCCTCGCTTCGCTCGGCAGCTCCACAGGGGGCAGGAGTCAGTGTTTGGATTTGTCGTTCTGCGAGGAAAGTTCATGCAGATGGCGGCGGGACAATGCGAGGAACCGCGGGGTCGGCCCGACGTCTTCGTACAGCGGATCGCCTTCTTCATCGGTGGCCACTACCTGCGATCCCCTGACGTAGGGAAAGCTGGCTTCCAGCTCTTCCAGTGCCGCGCCGATGAGCTCGCCGAGCAATTCTTCAGGGTGGCGCTTGGGGTACATGTCGCAGATGGCCGCCAGGCGTGCCGCGGCCTCGACGTCGAGATGAATCGTGTAGCCGGTCTGGGTCAGGCGACCCTTGGCGTTTTCTTCCCAATGCTGGGCAAGCTCACGGATTTTCATGATGACCTCAATAGCCCTGCTTTTGGCGGGCGCGATAGTGACAAGCCGTCGTGTGGCTTATCCATGAGACTAGCTTTGCCTGACAAGGTTTAAAGTCCCTTCGTCGCTTGTCATTAACGACTGGCATCGGCACTCTCTCCTACAAAGCTGTCCGGACCTTTTTGCTGGAGAACTGCTGATGACCGATATCGATGCCCGCTTGCGCGAGGACGTCCACCTGCTCGGCGAGCTGCTGGGCAACACCATTCGCGACCAGTACGGGGACACCTTTCTCGACAAGATCGAGCAGATCCGCAAGGGCGCCAAGGCTGATCGCCGTGGTTCCATGGACGCCGAGTTGAGCGCCAGCCTCAACCAGTTGAGCGAGGATGAACTGCTGCCGGTGGCGCGGGCGTTCAACCAGTTCCTCAACTTGGCCAACATCGCCGAGCAATACCAATTGATTCATCGGCGCGAAGAATCCAAGCCTGCACCGTTCGAAGCGCGAGTGCTGCCCGAACTGCTGGCGCGCCTGCGTGCCGAAGGCCACAGCGCTGAATCGCTGGCCAGGCAATTGGGCCGGCTGGACATCGAACTGGTTCTCACCGCCCACCCCACCGAAGTCGCCCGGCGTACGCTGATCCAGAAATACGACGCCATTGCTGCGCAATTGGCCGCCCAGGATCACCGCGACCTCACCAGCGCCGAGCGCGCGCAAATCCACCAGCGCTTGCAACGGTTGATCGCCGAAGCCTGGCACACCGAAGAAATTCGCCGGACCCGGCCCACGCCCGTGGACGAGGCCAAGTGGGGTTTCGCGGTGATCGAGCATTCGCTGTGGCACGCCATCCCCAATTACCTGCGCAAGGCCGACCAGGCCCTTCACGCCGCCACCGGGCTGCGCTTGCCCCTGGAAGCCGCGCCGATCCGCTTTGCCTCGTGGATGGGCGGCGACCGCGACGGCAACCCGAACGTCACCGCCGCGGTCACCCGTGAAGTGCTGTTGCTGGCGCGTTGGATGGCGGCGGACCTTTATCTGCGCGATGTCGATCACCTGGCGGCCGACCTGTCCATGCAGAACGCCAGCGCGGCTTTGCGCGCCCAGGCCGGCGACAGCGCCGAACCCTATCGTGCGGTGCTCAAGCAATTGCGTGAGCGCCTGCGGGCCACGCGCAACTGGGCCCAGGCCTCGTTGAAGGCCTCGACGCCCGCCAGCGCCGAGGTGTTGCAGAACAACCGCGAGCTGCTCGATCCGTTGGAGCTGTGCTACCAGTCCCTGCACGAATGCGGCATGGGCGTGATTGCCGATGGGCCGCTGCTTGATTGCCTGCGCCGTGCAGTGACGTTCGGGCTGTTCCTGGTGCGCCTCGATGTGCGCCAGGATTCGACTCGCCATACGACGGCCATGACCGAGATCACCGATTACCTCGGGCTTGGGCGCTATGAAGAATGGAACGAAGAGCAGCGCATCGGTTTCTTACTGGACGAGCTGAATAACCGTCGCCCGTTGTTGCCGCCGCATTTCAAGCCGTCGGCCGATACCGCCGAAGTCCTGGCGACCTGCCGGGAAGTCGCGGCGGCGCCAGCGGCGTCCTTGGGCTCCTACGTGATTTCCATGGCCGGCGCGGCTTCCGATGTGCTGGCGGTGCAGCTGTTGCTCAAGGAAGCCGGCGTGCTGCGGCCGATGCGGGTGGTGCCGCTGTTTGAAACCCTTGCCGACCTGGATAACGCCGGTCCGGTGATGGAGCGTCTTTTGTCGCTGCCCGGCTACCGTGCACGCCTGCAAGGGCCTCAGGAAGTGATGATCGGCTATTCCGATTCGGCCAAGGACGCCGGCACCACGGCGGCGGCCTGGGCGCAATATCGGGCGCAGGAGCGCTTGGTGGATATCTGTCGCGAGCAGCAAGTCGAACTGCTGCTGTTCCATGGTCGCGGGGGCACGGTGGGCCGTGGCGGTGGCCCGGCGCACGCGGCGATCCTGTCCCAGCCGCCGGGTTCGGTGGCCGGTCGGTTCCGCACCACCGAACAGGGCGAAATGATTCGTTTCAAATTTGGCCTGCCAGACATCGCCGAACAGAACCTCAACCTTTATCTCGCTGCGGTGCTGGAGGCGACCCTGCTGCCACCGCCGCCGCCCACGCCAGAATGGCGTCATTTGATGGACGAGCTGGCCGCCGACGGCGTCCGAGCCTATCGCGCCGTGGTGCGGGAAAATCCGCAATTCGTCGAGTATTTCCGCCAGTCCACGCCGGAGCAGGAATTGGGCCGGCTGCCCCTGGGCAGTCGCCCGGCCAAGCGCCGCGCCGGAGGTATCGAAAGCCTACGGGCGATTCCGTGGATCTTCGGCTGGACCCAGACGCGCCTGATGCTGCCCGCCTGGCTCGGTTGGGAAACCGCCCTGGGCAAGGCGTTGGAGCGGGGTGAGGGTGAGTTGCTCGGGCAGATGCGCGAGCAGTGGCCGTTCTTCCGTACCCGCATCGACATGCTGGAGATGGTGCTGGCCAAGGCCGACGCCGACATTGCCCAGTCCTACGATGAGCGTCTGGTGGAGCCGGCACTGCTGCCGTTGGGCGTGCATTTACGCGACCTATTGTCGCAGGCGTGCGCGGTGGTCCTGGGGTTGACCGGCCAGTCGCAGCTACTGGCACATAGCCCAGACACGCTGGAATTCATTCGCTTGCGCAACACTTACCTCGACCCGCTGCACCTCTTGCAGGCCGAACTGTTGGCGCGTTCGCGGCAGCAGGACGTTGCCCAGGGCAGCCCCGTGGAACAGGCGTTGCTGGTGTCTGTGGCAGGGATCGCCGCCGGTTTGCGCAACACCGGTTGACGTCGGGGCGTTGCGTGAAACAGCTCGCCCGGTTCGTCCGGGCGTAGCCGTTTGCGGGGAAGGGCAGGTCGACCAGGCGACAGTTTGTTGCCCGGTTGCGACTCTCGCCACCTCATACAAAGGTCGCGTCGGGCGCGGGTTCCTCCGACTTTCGGCGGCTTGTGTGGCTCGGGCCTGCTGTGTATCTTGAGCAGCCTTTGACCGTTTGGGCGGTCACGATCCTGTTTTTCGAAGATTGGCCCCACGAGGCGAATCCGAGCGTTTTACATAAAAAAATTGAGGAGCACATCGATGCGCGTCATTCTGCTGGGAGCTCCCGGGGCCGGTAAAGGTACTCAGGCAAAGTTCATCACCGAGAAATTCGGTATCCCGCAAATCTCCACCGGCGACATGCTGCGTGCCGCGGTCAAGGCTGGCACCCCATTGGGTGTTCAAGCCAAGAGCATCATGGATGCCGGCGGCCTGGTGTCGGATGACCTGATCATCGCCCTGGTCAAGGATCGCATCGCTCAACCGGACTGCGCCAATGGCTTCCTGTTCGACGGTTTCCCGCGCACCATTCCCCAGGCTGAAGCCCTGGTGACTGCCGGAGTGGAGCTCGATCACGTGGTCGAAATCGCGGTAGATGACGAAGAAATCGTCCAGCGCATTGCCGGCCGTCGCGTTCACGAAGCGTCCGGTCGTGTCTATCACACCGTCTACAACCCGCCAAAGGTCGCCGGCAAGGACGACGTGACTGGCGACGAGCTGGTGCAACGCAAGGACGACACTGAAGAAACCGTGCGTCATCGCCTGTCGGTCTACCATTCCCAGACCAAGCCGCTGGTGGACTTCTACCAGAAGCTGTCCGCTGCCCAGGGCAAGCCGAAGTACAGCCACATCCCGGGCGTTGGCTCGGTCGATGCGATCACCGGCAAGGTGCTTGAAGCGCTGAGCTGAAAAGTCTGATCAGTTGCATCGACGACGGCCCGCTTGCGGGCCGTAGTTGTTTATACTGGCGCACTTTTTCCCCACCTGATTTACGGACACATCGATGAGCACCTTGCTGGCCCTGGACACCGCGACCGAAGCTTGCTCCGTTGCCTTGCTGCACGACGGCAAGGTTACGAGCCATTACGAGGTGATCCCGCGCCTGCACGCGCAGAAGTTGTTGCCAATGATCCAGCAGTTGTTGAGCGACGCCGGGACGACCTTGCAAGCGGTTGACGCAATTGCCTTTGGCCGTGGGCCCGGGGCGTTCACCGGCGTGCGGATCGCCATTGGCGTCGTGCAGGGCCTGGCCTTTGCCCTGGAACGTCCGGTATTGCCGGTGTCGAACCTGGCGGTGCTGGCCCAGCGTGCCTTGCGCGAACACGGCGCGCGCCAGGTGGCGGCTGCCATTGATGCACGCATGGACGAGGTGTACTGGGGCTGTTATCGCGAAACCGATGGCGAGATGCGCCTGGTGGGCCGTGAAGCAGTATTGCCACCCGAGTCGGCGGCATTGCCGGAAGAGGCGAGTGGCGATTGGTTCGGCGCCGGTACCGGGTGGGGCTATGGCGAGCGGATCGGCGCCAGCGTTGGCGGCCAGGACGCGTCGATGCTGCCCCATGCCGAAGACCTGCTGGCGCTGGCACGCTTCGCTTGGGAGCGCGGCGAGGCCATTGCGGCCGATGAGGCGCAGCCGGTTTACCTGCGGGACAGGGTCGCCACGCCCAAGTCCGAGCGCTAAACAAGCATTACCCCATCCAAAGGCGAGCGCAGTTGTGGCGAGGGGATTTATCCCCGCCCGAGTGCGCAGCACTCGTCAAGTGTGTGGCTGACAAAACAATGTCGGGGGCGCTGCGCGCCCAGCGGGGATAAATCCCCTCGCCACGAGGCATTCTTCAGCCCCTGGACTTCCAGCCAAAAAGTCATTGCCCGATCCAAAAGTCACACCCAACCTTGCCAGTCGTCACTTTTTCACCCCGTTTTTAAACCTTTTTGACTTTATGTGTTCTAGTTATCACTTGCGCATTTGCGCGGCTGCGAATGTGCCGCTAAATTGCCATCATTGATACCGAGCATTTTGTCATGCGTATAGACGGCGTTTCATCACAGTCCTATCCCATCAAGCGTCGGCCTCGTGCGGGTAAAACCGCTGAGCCCGAAACCTTCGATGACATCGATGGCGACCTGGAACTTCCGTCCGAAGAGCAACTGGCCGCCCGTGCCGCCAAAGCCTCCGCGCAACGCCTGAGCAATCTCCCCGCCCGCCAGCAAGACATGCTGTACCACCGCGCCATGAGCCGCAGTGTCGCCACGGCCCTTGCCAGTTATTTGAGCACTGCCGGTTTTGTCGACTGGGATATGGAAGTGCTGGGGCTCGACCTCTACATCTGATGCGGTTGCCTTATTACCTCGGCTGCCCGTCCTGGAGTGAAAACGCCTGGCGCGATTATCTTTATCCCCAGGACGCCAAGAGCTCCGAGTTCCTGAATCTCTATAGCCAGGTTTTCAACGCCGTGGAAGGCAACACGACCTTCTATGCGAGCCCGTCTGCGGCCACCGTCCAGCGCTGGGCGGAAATCATGCCCGAACATTTTCGTTTCACGGCCAAGATTCCGGGCGACATCAGTCACGGCGGTGACTTGCGCGAACATCTGACAGCCACCGAAACCTTCGTTCAATTGCTCAGCCCGCTGGGCGAGCGGGTTTCGCCGTTCTGGCTGCAACTGTCCAAGGCGTTCACGCCCAATCGGCTATCAGAGCTGGTAGCTTTCATCGACGCTTTCCCGCGACCGTTGGCCGTCGAGGTCCGTCACGATGAGTTCTTCGCCAAGGGCGATGCCGAGCGCCAGCTCAATCGCCTGTTGCTCGATCGCGGCGTGGAACGTATCTGCCTCGATCCACGGGGTTTGTTCAGCTGTGCCTCGACCGATCCCTCAGTGATCCATGCCCAATATAAAAAGCCACGGGTGCCTACGCGGCCAGCAGCGTTCACCCAATGCCCACAGGTGCGCTTCGTCGGCCATCCCGTGGTGGAGGCCAACGAGCCGTTCCTGACGCCTTGGGTGGAGAAAATCGCCGAGTGGATCGAAGAAGGGCGCACGCCGTACATGTTCCTGCACACCGCCGACAACCTCCTGGCGGCAAGACTCGCGATGCATTTTCACAGCCGCTTGATGAGCCGTTTGCCTGGCTTGCCGGCCCTGCCTGAGCTATATAGAGAACCCGCCGCCGAGCAACTGGGTTTGCTCTGAGGCGATCTCTTCCTTAGTTCAGGAGCGACTTTCATGGATGCACAAACCCGGCGAGCCCAGGTGTTCAAGGCCTTGCACGAGCGTGAAGGGGCGTTTGTCATTCCCAATCCGTGGGATGCCGGTTCGGCCAAGATGCTCGCCACCCTTGGCTTCGAAGCCTTGGCCACCACCAGTGCCGGCTACGCTTTTTCCCTGGCGAGACCCGATGGTGGGCTGGCCCTGGATGACACACTGGCCAACGTGCGAGCAATCGTGGCGGCCACGGATCTGCCAGTGGCGGTCGATCTGGAAAATGGCTTTGCCGATGCGCCCGAAGAATGTGCCCGCAGCCTCTTGCGTGCGGCAGAAGCCGGGGCAGTGGGGGGCTCGATCGAAGACGCCACCGGGCGTCCGGACAGTCCGATCTATTGCTTCGACCACGCAGTGGCGCGCGTCAAGGCCGCGGCCGACGCGGTACGCAGCCTGCCGTTCCCGTTCCTGCTGACCGCCCGGGCGGAGAATTTCCTGCACGGCAAACCCGACCTGGACGACACCATTCGACGCTTGAAGGCGTTCGCCGACGCAGGTGCCGACGTGCTCTACGCGCCGGGGTTGAGCAGCGCCGAACAAGTCCTCGCGGTGGTCCGGGCCGTGGTGCCCAAGCCAGTGAATGTGCTGATGTCCGGCGCGCTGGACCTCACCGTGGCACAGTTGAGCGAACTGGGCGTCAAGCGCATCAGCGTCGGATCGGCCCTGGCACTGGCGGCCTACGGCGAGTTCTTCCGCGCTGCCGAGGAGATCCAGCAGCAGGGCACGTTCACCTTCACCCGTCGCTCGATGCCGTACAGTCAGGCCAATCAATTATTCAAGGGTTGATGCCCGAGGCGTTGTCGTGCGGTTTTTCAAAGTGTTGATGGTATTGGCGCTGGTTGCTGGCGCTGCGGTATTTGGGGTTTGGCGCGGCTGGCTGTCGGTGCCGCCGCAATGGAATCCCTGGGCGCCGTTGGACGTCAACGTCCCGCCGAACCTGCTGACCCGCTACAAGCTGATGGCCCTGCGCAACGACCCGCAACTGTGCGACCAGGCGCTTGCGACGTCAGGGCTTCGCACCGCTCGCCAGGCGGACAGCGGCGCCAACACGACGTGTCCGTTGACCAATGTGTTGCGGGTGCAGGGCGGCGAGGTGGCGCTGAGCAGCAGTTTCCTGGCCAGTTGCCCGCTGGCCGTGGCCTTCGCGTTGTTCGAGCGCCATGCGCTGCAGCCGGCGGCAACGGCGGTCTATGGGCAGAAGGTCACGCGGGTCGATCACTTGGGCAGCTTTGCCTGTCGCAATATGTACGGTCGTGAAAGCGGCGCGCGCAGCCAGCATGCCACCGCCAGCGCGCTCGACATCGCCGGGTTTCGCCTGGCCGATGGGCGCGCGGTCAGCGTGCTCAAGGATTGGCCGAAGGACAACACCGATGCGCAGTTCCTGCGGCAGGTGCGCGACGGCGCGTGCGACATGTTCAGTGTGGTGTTGAGTCCGGACTACAACGCGGCGCACCGCAACCATTTTCATCTGGATGTCGGGCCGTGGTGGATCTGTCGGTAAGAATCAGGCGGCGATGCGCAGGTTCTGCAGCACGATCGGCCGTGCCCAACGGGTATCGAAATCGAGTTGTTTCTGCTGCGCCACCAATTCCTCTTCCGGGAACGGCGGGAAGGGTTTGTCCAACAGCTCGAGTTCGAACTCGGCAATCGGCAGGTGCAACGGACGCGGTTGTGGTGCCGGGCCCGGTTCTGGCAGGGGTTGGCCGGCGGTGAGAACGATCGGGCGGACCCAATTGCTCTCGAAGGTCTGCTGCTTTTGCTGGGCGACGATTTCTTCCGGCGGGAAGGGTGGGAACGGCTTGTCCAGCAAGTCAAGTTCGAACTCGGCGATCGGCAGGAACAACGGCTCGGGTGGCTTGACCTGGGTCTCAGTCACGTCGCAGGTGCGTTGGCTGACGATGTGTTCCAGCAGTTCGGCGCCGAGGGTCGGTTCAACCGCTTCATCGAGGGCGACGGGCTGGTAGCTGCCTGGCGCCGGTGCGTTTTCACCCAACTGATCGGCCAGGGCCCGGGCGAAAAAATCCTGCCACAGGTGACTGACGCCGCTCAGCGCTTGGGTGTTACGCAGGCTGTAATCGCCGTAAGGGGAGATAACGCCTATCGATGTGGATTGAATGTCTGACATTTTTCTCGGTCGACGCTCAGCTCTGGCAAAATGCCGTTCACCGTTGTTATCGGCCGTTTTTGCCGATCCTTAATTTTTTGAGCGTGTTTTCATGATTGAGCAACCCGCGGCCTGCCGCATCCACGTCGAGGCCCTGGCCCCGGCCTTCCAGGCGCAAGCCGAGCAATGGGCCGAGCGGCTTGGCCTGCCGTTGCAAGTAGACGATGGCGAGTTTGCCTTGCAGGTTGGCGAGCAGGGTTTGCAATTGCAGCAACTGGGGCCGGACGCGCCGGGACCGGTGCGGGTGGACTTCGTCGAGGGTGGCGCGGCCCATCGTCGGTTGTACGGCGGCGGCAGCGGCCAGATGATCGCCAAGGCCGTCGGTGTCGCCCAAGGTGTGCGTCCTCGGGTACTCGACGCCACGGCTGGGCTGGGCAAGGACGCGTTCGTGCTGGCGAGCCTGGGCTGCGAAATGAGCCTGATCGAGCGCCAGCCGCTGATCGGCGCCTTGCTGGAAGATGGCCTGGCCCGTGGCGCGGAGGATTTCGACGTGGCGCCGATCGTGGCGCGCATGCGTTTGCTCAAGGGCAATTCCATCGAGGTGATGCGCACCTGGGAAGGCGAGCCGCCCCAGGTAATCTACCTGGACCCGATGTTCCCTCATCGGGAGAAAACCGCCCTGGTGAAGAAAGAGATGCGCCTGTTCCGGCCATTGGTGGGTGATGACAATGACGCCCCGGCGCTGTTGGCCGCGGCACTGGCGCTGGCGACCCACCGGGTGGTGGTGAAGCGCCCGCGCAAGGCGCCTTGCATCGAAGGGCCGAAGCCGAGTCATGGGCTTGAGGGCAAGTCCAGTCGGTACGATATCTATCCCAAGAAAGCGCTCAAGGCTTGAGATCGCGGTGCCTTCGTTCGCGAGCCTGCTCGCGAAGGGGCTTCCTATGCTGAAATGATGGCGCTGGAAAACTAAGCCCGATAAGCCCGCACAAACAACCCCACCACTTCCTGCACATGAGCCTCGGCCGCCTCGGCGTCCTGCGGCCCATCGCAGCCGTACAGCAACCGGAAATTCGCCGCGCCCTTGATCAGGCAGAAGAAATGTTCGGCGGCATTTCTCGGTTTGTCGATGCTCAAGGCGCCGCTCTGGTTGACCTTGCTCAGTAACCGCTCCATGCCTGAAAGCATGCGTTGCGGGCCGGCCTCGTAGAAAATCGTCGAAAGTTTCGGATCCTGGCTGCCCAAGGCAATCATCAACCGATGCAGGTTGACCGATTCGTCGCTGTTGATCAGTTGATTGAAACCACGGGCGATGTTCAGCAACACGTGCTCAATGGGAACGCCATCAGGCCATTCGAAAAAAAGCGTCGGAACTTGCTCCTCGCATTTGGCAATCACCGCGGCGGCAAACAGGGTTTCCTTGTCGTTGAAGTGACTGTAGACCGTCAGCTTCGACACGCCGGCCTCGGTCGCCACGGCATCCATGCTGGTACTGGCGTAACCCAGGCTCAGGAACAGACGTTTCGCGGCGTCGAGAATGGCTTGGCGCTTGGCCAGATCCTTTGGGCGACCGGGGCCGCTGGGAGGGAGAGGATTGTTCGACATTATTCGCTTTTAATACTGGACTGGTGAGTTTGCTATTAATAACATACTCGCCAGTATAATTATTCCAAGCACCATTAGCGAAAGGTCATCCACCATGTTCCGCTATGTCCTGCCCCTCGCCCTGCCAGTCAGCCTGGCTTTTTTATTGTCTGCGTGTGGCCACGATGAGCCGGTCGCCGCTGTCGTCCGCCCCGCCATGGTGGTCAAGCCAGAGCCTTCGGCCTTGGCGATGGACAGTTATCCTGGCGAAGTGCGGGCGCGGTTCGAACCGGACCTGGCGTTTCGCATTGGCGGCAAAGTGAGCCGACGGTTGGTCGAAGAGGGGCAGCGGGTCAAGGCCAATCAACCCTTGGCTGAACTCGATCCTGAAGATGTACGCCTGCAACTGGAAGCGAGCCGGGCCCAGGTCGCCGCCGCCGAGGCCAACTTGAGCCTGGTGCGCGCCGAGCGCGACCGCTACAAGACCTTGATGGAACGGCAGATGGTCAGCCGCTCCCAATACGACAACGCCGAGAATCTCTATCGTTCCGGGGCCGCGCGGCTCAAGCAGATCAAGGCTGAGTTCGATGTCGCCAGCAACCAGGCGAGCTATTCCGTATTGCGCGCGCCCCAGGATGGCGTCGTGGCCCGGCGTTCGGTGGAGGTCGGTCAGGTGGTGTCGGCCGGGCAGACGGTCTTCACGCTGGCCACCGACGGTGAGCGTGAGGTGCTGATCAGCTTGCCTGAGCAGAGCTTCGGCCGCTTCAAGATCGGCCAGCCGGTTTCGGTGGAGCTGTGGAGCCAACCCGACCAGCGCTTCAGTGGACACATCCGCGAACTCTCGCCCGCCGCCGACCCGAAATCCCGCACCTTCGCCGCTCGCGTCGCGTTCACCGCCGGCAGCGTCCCGGCGGAACTGGGCCAGAGCGCCCGGGTGTTTATCCAGAATGCCGAAAAGGTCCCGCTGTCAGTGCCGCTGTCGGCCCTCACCGCCGAAAACGGTGCGACCTACGTCTGGGTGGTCAACGCCAACAACACCCTCAAGAAAGTCCCGGTCCGTGTCGGTGCCTTTGGCGAAAAAACCGTGCCGGTACTTGAAGGCCTGGGTGCGAATGACTGGGTGGTGGCCGCAGGCGTGCATGTGCTCCTCGATGGCCAGCAGGTGCGGCCGGTGGATCGCTCCAACCGCGTGGTCAACCTGGCGGCCAAGGAGTAATCCCCGATGGGTTTCAATCTTTCCGAATGGGCGTTGCGCAACCGCCAGATCGTACTGTTCCTGATGCTGTTGCTGGCAATCGTCGGAGCACTTTCCTACACCAAGCTCGGCCAGAGCGAAGACCCGCCGTTCACCTTCAAGGCCATGGTCATCCGCACGATCTGGCCCGGCGCCACGGCTGAGGAAGTGTCGCGCCAGGTCACCGAGCGTATCGAAAAGAAGCTGATGGAGACCGGCGATTACGAAAAGATCGTCTCGTTCTCCCGCCCGGGGGAATCCCAGGTGACTTTCGCGGCGCGTGATTCCATGCATTCGGCGCAGATTCCCGAGCTGTGGTATCAGTTGCGCAAGAAGATCGGCGACATTCGCCACACCTTGCCGCCGGATGTCCAGGGGCCGTTCTTCAACGATGAATTCGGCACCACCTTCGGCAATATCTACGCGCTGACCGGCGAAGGTTTCGACTATGCCGTGCTCAAGGATTACGCCGATCGCATCCAGCTCCAGCTGCAGCGGGTCAAGGATGTGGGCAAGGTCGAACTGATCGGTTTGCAGGACGAGAAGATCTGGATCGAGTTGTCGAACGTTAAGCTGGCGACCCTCGGCCTGCCCTTGGCGGCGGTCCAGCAGGCCCTTGAAGAGCAGAACACGGTTTCCACCGCCGGCTTCTTCGAAACCGGCAGCGAGCGTTTGCAGCTACGGGTCTCGGGGAATTTCCAGACCGTGGAAGAGATCCGCAACTTCCCGATCCGGGTCGGCGATCGTACGTTCCGTATCAGCGACCTGGCGGACGTGCGCCGCGGTTTCAACGACCCGCTCGGCGCCCCGCATACGCTTCATGGGCGAGGACGCCATCGGCCTGGCCGTGGCGATGAAGCAAGGCGGGGATATCCTGATTCTGGGCAAGGCCCTTGAGGTCGACTTTGCTCGCCTCCAGAACTCACTGCCGGCCGGCATGCAATTGCACAAGGTGTCGGACCAGCCGGCGGCGGTGAAAACCGGCGTCGGTGAGTTCGTCCAGGTGCTGGTGGAAGCACTGACCATCGTGTTGCTGGTGAGCTTCTTCTCCCTCGGGCTGCGCACCGGGATGGTGGTGGCCCTGGCGATTCCTCTGGTGTTGGCGATGACCTTCGCCGCCATGTATTACCTGGGGATCGGCCTGCACAAGATTTCCCTCGGTGCGCTGGTATTGGCCCTGGGGCTGCTGGTGGACGACGCGATCATTGCGGTGGAGATGATGGCGATCAAGATGGAGCAGGGCTTCGACCGGATCAAGGCGGCCAGCTTCGCCTGGACCAGCACCGCATTCCCGATGCTCACCGGTACCTTGATCACGGCGGCGGGCTTCCTGCCGATCGCCACCGCGCAATCGGGCACCGGCGAATACACCCGTTCGATTTTCCAAGTGGTGACTTTGGCATTGCTGGCCTCCTGGGTCGCCGCGGTGGTGTTCGTGCCGTACCTGGGGGAAAAGCTCCTGCCGGACCTGGCGAAAATTCACGCGGCCAAACATGGCACGACTGACGGCCAGACCGACCCTTACGGCACGCCGTTCTATCAGCGTGTCCGGCGGATGGTGGAGTGGTGTGTGCGTCGGCGCAAAACCGTCATCCTGCTGACCGTGCTGTTGTTTGTCGGCTCGGTGGCGTTGTTCCGTTTCGTGCCGCAGCAGTTCTTTCCGGCATCGGGGCGGCTGGAACTGATGGTCGACTTGAAACTGCAGGAAGGAGCCTCCCTGAGCAACACCGCCGAGCAGGTCAAGCGCCTGGAAGCGCTGCTCAAGGATCACGCCGGCATCGACAATTATGTTGCCTACGTCGGCACCGGATCACCGCGTTTCTATCTGCCGCTGGACCAGCAACTGCCGGCGCCAAGCTTCGCCCAATTCGTGGTGCTGGCCAAGACGATCGAAGACCGCGAGCCGTTGCGCAGTTGGCTGATCAGCACCCTGAACGAGCAGTTCCCGACGTTGCGCTCGCGGGTGACACGCCTGGAGAACGGTCCGCCGGTGGGCTACCCGGTGCAGTTCCGCGTGACGGGCGAGCACATCGAGGTAGTCCGGGCCCTGGCGCGGAAAGTGGCGACGAAGGTCCGGGAAAATCCCTACGTTGCCAATGTACATCTGGACTGGGAAGAGCCGAGCAAGGTGGTGTATCTGAATATCGACCAGGACCGCGCCCGGGCCTTGGGGGTGACCACCGCCAATCTGTCCAGCTTCCTGCAAAGTTCTCTGACCGGATCCAGTGTCAGCCAATACCGGGAAGACAACGAGCTGATCGAGATCCTGCTGCGCGGCACCGTGCATGAGCGCACCGAGCTTTCGCGGCTGCCAAGCCTGGCGGTGCCCACCGACAACGGTGCGAGCGTTGCGCTGTCGCAGATCGCGACACTGGAGTATGGCTTCGAAGAGGGCGTGATCTGGCATCGCAACCGTCTGCCGAGCGTGACCGTTCGGGCCGATATCTACGGCAAGGAACAGCCGGCGACCCTGGTCCAGCAGATCTTCCCGACCCTGGACGCGATTCAAGCGGAACTGCCGGACGGCTATTTGCTGGAAGTGGGTGGCACCGTGGAGGACTCGGCCCGTGGCCAGAAATCAGTGAACGCCGGTGTGCCGCTGTTCATCGTGGTGGTGCTGACGTTGTTGATGCTGCAATTGCGCAGCTTCTCCCGCACGGCGATGGTGTTCCTCACCGCGCCGCTGGGGTTGATTGGTGTCACGCTGTTTCTGTTGGTGTTCCGCCAGCCGTTCGGTTTCGTCGCCATGCTCGGCACCATCGCGCTGTCTGGCATGATCATGCGCAACTCGGTGATCCTGGTGGACCAGATCGAACAGGACATCAAGGCCGGGCTTGCGCCATGGCAGGCGATCATCGAAGCGACGGTGCGACGATTCCGCCCGATCGTGCTCACCGCGCTGGCGGCGGTGCTGGCGATGATTCCGCTGTCGCGCAGCCTGTTCTTCGGCCCGATGGCGGTGGCGATCATGGGGGGGCTGATTGTGGCGACAGCGTTGACGCTGCTGTTCCTGCCGGCGCTGTATGCGGCGTGGTTCAGGGTCAAGAAGACCTGACCTCGGCCTGTGGCCTCCATGAACCCAATGTGGGAGCGAGCTTGCTCGCGATAGCAATATCAGCCTCAACATCTTCGTTGGCTGTTACACCGCTATCGCGAGCAAGCTCGCTCCCACAGTTGTTTTGGGTTGGGGTTTAGAGCGTACCGAACACTTTCTTCGCCAAACTGGTCGCCGCAGCCGCGGGGTTCTTGCGAATGGTGGCTTCCTGCTCGCCGATCATCTTGAACAAGCCGTCCAGGGCCTGCTCGGTCACGTAGTTCTCGACGTTGGCGCTCTTGGCGTCCACTACACCCAGCGTCGCAGCCTGGCCGGCAAAGGCGTTGTACTTCTGGGCCAGGCCGACCTTGTCGGTGGCTTGCTTGACGATAGGCAGGAACTTGGCGCGAATCTGTTCGCGGCTGCTCTTGTTCAGGTATTGCGTGGCCGAATCGTTGCCACCGCTCAAGATGCCCTTGGCATCGCTCACGCTCATGTTCTTCACGGCATCGACCAGGATCGGCTGGGCCTGCACTACGGCGGCTTCGGCCGCCTGGTTCATGCTGGTTTCCAATTGATCCACCTGGTCACCCATGCCGAAGGCTTTCATCTTGCCGGCGACTTTGCCGAGCTTGCCTGGCAACTCGATCTTCACGTCCGGGTTGTTGCTGAAACCGCCCGGCTTGCCCAGTTGCTTGACGGCAATCTGGGCGCCTTGGGTCAGTGCATCCTTGAGGCCACCCGTGGCGTCTTTCTGGGACAGATCGCCCAGGGACAAGGCCATGGCGTTGGCGCAGATCAACAGGCCGGCACACAGGCCGGTGAAGCGAAGGGTAGAGCGGAGCATGGCAGCTTCCTTGAAGAGTGGAACAGGAATCAGCGTGCGGCGTTGACGCGAATCTTCAACGGCTGCGGATCTTTGCCATCGAGCTGCACGGTGTGTTGTTCAGTGGTGATGAACATCAACTGGCCGTCGACTTCGATGCGGGCGCTCACGGCATAACGATGACCGGGCTTGACCTGTGCCGGATCATAACTGAGCTTGAACGGTAATGGGACCTGCCCTTCGACCGGGCCACGTTGCTCGTCGATCACTACCGCCGCAGCGTCGGCCAGGGAAACGTCTTGCAGGCTTACGGTCAAGGTTGCAGTGGGCGGCAAGGCGATGCGCTGCAAATAGAATACTTCACCGTCAAGGGTTTGGACGGTTGCGGAGGGTGGCGTTGCCGATTGGCAAGCGGCCAGTACGGCCATGGAGGCAAGCAGAGCAAATCTTTTCATGGGTCATTACCTTTCCCTTTGACGCCAACAACACGCCAGCGTCAAAGAGAATCTGGAGGATTCTGGTTTATAAATCCACCTGAACGTTGCGACTCAGGAGCCGAACGTGAATGGCAGAGTCTCTTCGGTTTCCGGTGGCGCGAGGGTCAGGTTGATATCAACGTTCTGATCACCGCCGTTCCAGATGAACGTATGCGGGGTGTTCAGGAAAAGAGGACGAGGGGCGTTGATTTGCGCGGTCACCGAAAACTCTTCGCCTTCGGTCGCGACGTCGCTGTTGATGGTGAAGCTGACGATCCATGGCATTTTGGGTATCTGGTTGCCGCCATGGCCGCTGGAGGTATGCGGCGTTGCGAAAGTGATGTGAGTGCCTCCGCTTTCAGGGAGTTGAACATCTTCAGGCAAATGAATGGACGCTTGGATGGTATGCAGGCTCATGTTGAATTCCTTTTCAATCCGTCGATATTGACGTGAGCCCATCCTAGAGTCTTGGTCTAACGATATCTGTAGGGCTTTTCTTCGTTTGACGTCGCCTGTGCCGCTTGAAGATGTGGGATCGCATATATCGACTGGCTGATCGGGGCAACCCCACGCTGCCCCAGATCAAGTTTCAGGGCTGGTTGCGAGTCTCAGTCACCTCTTCGTCGCGATGCAACGCCACCTGGCGGATCGACAAACGAATCTCCGTCGGCAGCACGCGCTTGGCCGCACCTTCGGCCAGTTCACCGAGCAGCTCGTGATAGCTTAGCTTGCCCGCTTCATCGCGGCGCAGTACGTCGAGGTCGAGCATCGTCTGGATGAAGTGGCGGAACAGGCTCTTGTCGAAGAACTCCGGCGCGTTCAGTCCGTGCAGGATCGACAGGCGCTGGGCCATGACGGTGCAGAGGTCTTCCAGCTCTTCGGCGCTGATGCTGTTCTGGCCGCTGTTGAGCAGCAGCGAAACGGTCATGTAGAAGCGTTGCAGGGTCTGGGCGATGCTCTTCGATAGCAGCGTCAGCAGCACGAAATGCCTTGAACTGGGCGCAGGACGCAGGTACAGGTCTTTCTCGAAACGCAGCAGGCCCTGCTCGACGAACGCTTCGAGCCATTGGTCGACCACGGCGTCCAGTTCCTCCAGCGACCAGCGAATGAACAGCTCCGATTGCAGGTACGGGTACAACGCGCGGGTATAGCGCAGGATCTGCTCGCGGCTCATGCGCGAGCTGCTCTGGAAGAAGCTCGCCAGCAGCGCCGGCAGGGCGAAGATGTGCAGCACGTTGTTGCGGTAGTAGGTCATCAGCACCGCATTCTGCTCGTCCAGGTACAGGATCTTGCCCAAGGCATCGCTCTGTTCCGACAGCAGGTCCATGCCTTTGACATGCTCGATCAACGCCTGGCCGTCGCCCTCAGGCAGCGTGGTATGCGGTGAATACGGCACTTTGCGCAGCAACGCGAGGTACAAGTCCAGCACTCGGGCCATGGCCTGGTCGTCCAGGGCCAGGCGGCTGGTGGACAGCAATGCCAGGGCGACAAGGTTGACCGGGTTGATGGCCGCGGCTTCGTTCAGGTGCCGCGCCACGCGTTCGCCGAGGCGGTTGGTGGTTGCGTTGAGCCAGGCTGGTTTGAATTGCGGACCCAGTTCCTGTTGGCGCCAATCGGGCTGTTCGCCGTCGAGGAATTCCGCCAGCTTGATCGGCTCGCCGAAGTTCACCGCCACTTGGCCGAAGCGCTGCTTGAGGGCGCCGATGACCTTGAAGATATCGAAGATCGACTCTTTCTTCTTGCTCGCGCCGCGCAGTTCGCCCAGGTAGGTGCGGCCTTCCAGCACGCGCTCATAACCGATGTACACCGGCACGAACACGATGGGCATGCGCGACGAGCGCAGGAAGCTGCGCAGGGTAATGGCGAGCATGCCAGTCTTGGGTTGCAGCATGCGCCCGGTGCGCGAACGGCCGCCTTCGACGAAATACTCCACCGGGAAGCCCTTGGTGAACAGCGTGTGCAGGTATTCGTTGAACACGGCGGTGTAGAGCGGGTTGCCCTTGAACGTACGGCGCATGAAGAACGCCCCGCCACGGCGCAGCAGGCTGCCGATCACCGGCATGTTCAGGTTGATGCCCGCGGCGATGTGCGGTGGCGTCAGGCCGTTGCGAAACAGCAGGTACGACAACAGCAAGTAGTCGATGTGACTGCGGTGGCACGGCACGTAGATGACTTCGTGGCCCTGGGCGACGTTCTGCACGCCTTCGATGTGGTTGACCTTGATGCCGTCGTAGATCTTGTTCCAGAACCAGCTCAGCACCACTTCCAGGAAGCGGATGGCCGTGTAGGTGTAGTCCGAGGCGATCTCGTTGCCGTAGCGCAGGGCCTGGGCCTTGGCTTTTTCCGGGGAAATTTTCTCCCGCTCGGCTTCTTCGGCAATGGCCTGCTTGACCAGCGGCTGGTTCAACAGCCCCTTGACCAGGTTGCGTCGGTGGGAAATGTCAGGGCCGATGACCGCCGCTTTAAGGTTGCGGAAGTGCACCCGCAGGATCCGCTGGGCCATGCGCACGGTGCGTTCGTGGCCCTTGTCGTGCTCGATCAGCTCGCGCAGGTGGATCGGCGCGGAAAACTGCACGCGGGTCTTGCGCCCGAGAATCATGATGCTCAGCAATCGACGCAAGCGCCCGGTGACCGCCCAACTGTCGGCGAACAACAGCTTCCAGGGGCTGGATTCGCTGTCGGGCGACTGGCCCCAGAACACACTGACCGGAATGATCTGCGCATCTTCGGCGACATTGTGGGTCAGCACGTCGACCAGCCGCGTCAGGGTGGGCGGCGCTCCTCGCTTGTCCTGGCGCCCGAGCCAGTCCGGTGCCGGCGTCAGGTAGAAGAATGCCGCCGGCTCCAGCAGGTTGCCCACCGAGACCGGCAGCACCGGGCGCGGCAGGCCGGCCTTGGTGCACTCGGTGTCGAGCACCGCGAGGTCGGTGAGCGAAGGATCTTGCAGGACGTAGAACACGGGACGACTGCGGTCGAGGTTGAGGGTAAAGGACGACTGGTTGATCGTCTCGGAGCGAACCCAGAGATACAACAGTCGGCGCAAGGTGCCAAACACAAGACGGCGGAACGGGGAGCGGGTCATACGGCTTCTGCATGAGTGAATGGGATGGAGCGGCCGTCAGTGTGCCGGATTCGTCGAAAATCGGCAAAAAAGCGCCGAAGTAAAGTCAGTTGAGAGTTTTCTCGGGTGTCATATACTCGGCCAGTTACTGCCCCGGCCTTCCACATCGACGACCGGACGGTGGCTAAGTTCGTACGGCTTTCCTGCGAAAAGCCGACTCAAAATAAAAATGGGAGTGAGCATCATGGCAGCACGCGAAACCGGCAATGTGAAGTGGTTCAACGACGCCAAGGGCTACGGCTTCATCCAGCGTGAAGGCGGCGCGGATGTGTTCGTGCATTACCGCGCGATCCGTGGCGAAGGCCACCGTTCACTGACCGAAGGCCAGCAGGTCGAGTACGCGGTCGTGGAAGGGCAGAAGGGCTTGCAGGCTGAGGATGTGGTGGGGTTGTAACCCGCATTCACTGGCAACACAAAAAACCAGTGTGGGAGAGCCTGCTCCCACAGTTTTGGATGGGGTGCCACCTGGTTCGTGCCCACCCCATATCCCCTGTGGGAGCGAGCTTGCTCGCGAAGACGGCGTTACATTCAACATCACCGTCTCAGGCAGACCGCTATCGCGAGCAAGCTCGCTCCCACATTGGCTCTTCGGTGGACTGGAGGTCAGCGTCACGCCGTCTTCCAGGTAATCTCTTCTTCCCCATCGGCGCTGATGCGAATCCAGCGATCCGCCGACTCTTCACCTTCTTCCTCCACCCACGAGCCGGGTGCGCAGCGCACTTCGACGTTCAGTGCGGCGAAAGCGGCGCGGGCGCAGGCGATGTCGTCTTCCCACGGCGTCTGATCACTTTCCAGATACAGGCTGTTCCATTTGCCTACGGCCTTGGGCAACCAGGTCACTGGGATGTCGCCAGCCTTGCACTTGTAAGTCTGGCCTTTCTGCACCCAGTCGCTGCACGGCCCCAGGGCTTCGCCGAGCCAGTGGGCGATGGCTTTGTGGTCGACGTCGGCGTCCTTCAGGTAAATCTCGATATCGGGTTGGCGCATGGATGTCCTCGCTGCGGTCTTGAAAAATCCATTCGCGGATTTAACTGGCCCCAGACAGTTGCCCGGGGCCCAAGGTAATTATTGAAGAATGAAATAATCGTAGCGCATCGACACCGTGACTTCGAACGGCTCGGCCTGCTCGATCACGCCGGCGCGGCGTTCGGCACTGGCTCGCCAGCCGTGCGGCGTCATCGCCAGCAGGTTGGCGCGGTCCTGCCCGTTATCGAGCGTCAGTCTGAATTCGAGGGTTTCGCTGTGATCCAGCACCATGCCCGGCGGTACCAGAGCCAGGTGCTTGTCGTCGGTGTATTCGCGGACTTCGTCGTACAGGCGCTCGCGCAACTCCATCAGGTGGCCGGCGGTAGGGCCGACTTTCATCAGGCCGCCGCCGGGGCTGAGCAGGCGCTTGGCCTCCTGCCAATCCAATGGGCTGAACACGCTGGCGAGGAACTGGCAGCAGCCGTCCGCCAACGGCACCCGGGCCATGCTGGCGATCAACCAGGTCAGCTGCGGGTTGCGCTTGCAGGCCCGTTTGATAGCTTCACGGGAAATGTCGAGGGCGTAGCCATCGGCATTGGGCAACGCTTCGGCGATTTGCGCGGTGTAATAACCCTCGCCACAACCGATGTCCAGCCAGCGCCCAGGCGCGCGTTCGGCGGCCAGTTCGGCCAGGCGCCGGGCGACCGGGGCGTAGTGGCCGGCATTGAGAAAGTCGCGGCGAGCTTCGACCATTGCCTGGTTGTCGCCGGGGTCGCGGCTGTTCTTGTGCTGCACCGGCAGCAGGTTCAGGTAACCCTGCCGCGCACGGTCGAAGCGATGTCCGGCGGGGCACACCACGCCGTTGTCCACCGCGTTCAGCGGCTCACTGCAGATCGGGCAAGCGAGCATCAGGCGAGCAACTTGATCAGCGTCTTGTAGTAGATCTCGGTCAGCACTTCGAGATCGGCCGCCAGCACGCGTTCGTTGACCTGGTGGATGGTCGCGTTGACCGGCCCCAGCTCCACGACCTGCGTGCCCATGGTGGCGATGAAACGACCATCTGAAGTGCCGCCGCTGGTGGAGGCTTTGGTCTCGCGGCCCGTCACGTCCTTGATGCTCGATGACACGGCGTCCAGCAAGGCACCCGGCTCAGTGAGGAACGGCAGGCCGGACAAGGCCCAGTCGATGTGCCAGTCCAGTTGATGCTTGTCGAGGATGGCGGCGACGCGCTGTTGCAGGCCTTCGACGGTGGATTCGGTGGAGAAGCGGAAGTTGAACACCGCCACCAGGTCACCGGGGATCACGTTGGTCGCGCCGGTGCCGGAATTGAGGTTGGAGATCTGGAAACTGGTCGGCGGGAAGAAGTCGTTGCCATGGTCCCAATGCTCGGCGGCCAGTTCTGCCAGGGCTGGCGCGGCCAGGTGGATCGGGTTCTTCGCCAGGTGTGGATAAGCCACGTGGCCTTGCTTGCCGCGCACGGTCAACTTCGCGCCGAGGGAACCGCGCCGGCCATTCTTGACCACATCGCCCACCAGCGTGGTGCTCGACGGCTCGCCGACGATGCACCAGTCCAGTCGCTCCTGGCGGGCCTTGAGGCGTTCGACCACGGCTTTGGTGCCGTGGTGGGCCGGGCCTTCTTCATCGCTGGTGATCAGGAAGGTCAGCGAGCCCTTGTGGTCCGGGTAGTCGGCGACGAACCGTTCGGCCGCCACCACCATCGCCGCCAGGCTGCCTTTCATGTCCGCCGCGCCACGGCCGCAGAGCATGCCCTGTTCGTCGATGACCGCATCGAACGGGTCGAGTTGCCAAGCCTGCACCGGGCCGGTCGGCACCACATCGGTGTGACCGGCGAAGCACAACACCGGGCCGTCCTGCTTGCCATGGCTGGCCCAGAAGTTATCCACATCCTCGATGCGCATCGGCTCCAGTTTGAAACCGGCGTCGCCCAGGCGCTGCATCATCAGTTTCTGGCAATCGGCGTCGGCCGGCGTCACGGACGGGCGGCGGATCAGGTCGCAGGCGAGTTGCAGGGTCGGCGAGAGGTCGGCGTGGGCCGTCATGGAAAACTCCGGGAATATAGTGTGAACGCAAGGCTTGTGCAGGCGCGGGCTGGCTCGCGCAAAATGGCGGTTATCTTATAGCAAAACGACCACCATGGCCCCCTGGTGCGGGACAGGTGGAACACAAAACCTGTGGGAGCGAGCTTGCTCGCGATGGCGGTGGATCAGTCGATACTCTATTGACTGGACTGACGCCATCGCGAGCAAGCTCGCTCCCACAAGGGAAAATTGGAGGGGTTCAATTCGCGAACAGCTCGAATTGCCGTGGCAAAGCCCTATAATGCGCGCCGGTTTTTGGGGTAATGGTCATGAGTACAGAAGATCCACGGTTTGCCGGTATCGCCCGTTTGTATGGCATCGAAGGCCTGGAGCGCCTGCGGGCGGCCCATGTGGCGATTGTCGGCGTTGGCGGTGTCGGCTCCTGGGCGGCGGAGGCCATCGCCCGTTGCGGCGTGGGCGAGATTTCGCTGTTCGACCTGGACGATGTCTGCGTCAGTAACGCCAACCGTCAATTGCACGCCCTGGACAGTACAGTCGGCAAGCCCAAGGTCGAGGTGATGGCCGAGCGGCTGCGGGGCATCAACCCCGACTGCACCGTGCACGCGGTGGCGGACTTCGTGACCCGCGACACCATGGCCGAGTACATCACGCCGAACATCGATTGCGTGATCGACTGCATCGACAGCGTCAACGCCAAGGCCGCGCTGATCGCCTGGTGCAAGCGCCGCAAGATCCAGATCATCACCACCGGCGGCGCGGGCGGGCAGATCGACCCGACGCTGATCCAGGTCTGCGATTTGAACCGTACGTTCAACGATCCGCTGGCCTCCAAGGTGCGCTCGACCTTGCGCCGCGACTACGGCTTCTCCCGCACCGTGACCCGCCACTACAGCGTGCCTTGCGTGTTCTCCACCGAACAATTGCGCTACCCGAAACCGGACGGCAGCATATGCCTGCAAAAGAGTTTTGTCGGCGACGGCGTCAAGCTCGACTGCGCCGGAGGGTTTGGCGCGGTGATGATGGTCACGGCGACGTTCGGCATGGTCGCGGCGACCAAGGCTGTGGATAAGATCGTCGCGGGCATGCGGCGGCCGGCGGACAGGACCAAGCCCGGACAGTAATTGTGGCGAGGGGATTTATCCCCGTTGGGCTGCGAAGCAGCCCCCTAAAACTGTGAACTCAATCCTCTCGGCACACCGAGTTGCCTGGTTTGGGGCCGCTTCGCAGCCCAGCGGGGATAAATCCCCTCGCCACAATTATTGCGCCAACTCGCGCATCCGCTGTAGCACTGCGTTCAAGCCATTGCTACGCGACGGCGACAACTGCCGCGACAATCCCAACTGATTGAACCAACTCGGCAAATCCACCTGCTGCAATTCTTCAGCGGACAAACCATTGACCCGCGCCAGCAACAACGCCACCAGACCACGGATCAACCGCGCATCGCTGCTGGCTGAAAACTGCCAGTGGCCGTCTCGCAACTGACCCACCAGCCAGACTTGGCTTTCACAGCCGCCGACAAGGTTGGCGTCGCACTTGTCTGCATCGCTCAATGGCGCCAGGCGCTCGCCCCATTGCATCAACAGCCGGGCGCGTTGTTCCCACCCGGAGGCGTCCTGGAAAATCTGTAGCGCGGCGATGGCGTCGGCAGGCAGATTCATCGCAGCATCTCCAGGGCCTGGTCCAGCGCCTCGAAGAAACGCTCGATGTCGGCGGAATCGTTGTACAGCGCCAGCGACACCCGGATTGCCCCGGACAGCTTCAGATGCTTGAACAACGGCATCGCGCAATGATGCCCGGCACGCACGGCGATGCCTTGCTCGGTCAGCAGGTGCGCAAGGTCGGCGTTGTGGATGCCATCGACCACGAAGCTGGACAGTGCGAGTTGGGGACTTCCCATCAGGCGCACGCCGTTGCGCGCCTGCAGACCGTGGAGCAAATAGTCATGCAGGGCGGTTTCATGATCGATGACCGCCTGCCCGTCGAGCCCGGACAGGTAATCCAGCGTCGCCCCCAGGCCGATCACGCTGGCGATAGGCGGTGTGCCAGCCTCGAAACCCAGTGGCGCCGGGCGGAAGGTGGCGCTGTGGTAATCGGCCTGCTGGACCATTTCACCGCCAAACTGCCAATGACGCAGTAGACCAAGCGCTTCGCTGCGACCGAACAGCGCCCCCAGGCCTTCGGGGCCGTAGAGCTTGTGGCTGGAAAACACGTAGAAATCGCAGCCCAGTGCCTCCACATCATGGCGGCCGTGGACCACGCCCTGGGCGCCATCGATGACCGTCAGCGCGCCCTGCGCCTTGGCCATCGCCAACAGCGCCGAGCAACGGCTGCCAGGTGCCGAGGACGTTGGACAACTGGCTCACCGCCAACAGGCGCGTGCGCGGTCCGATCAGCTCGGCGGCGGCACTCGTATCGATCACCCCATCGGCATCCAGCGGCAGCACCACCAGGGTCAACGCGCGACGCTCCGCCAGTTGCTGCCAGGGCAACAGGTTGGCGTGGTGTTCCAAGGCGCTGACGACAATTTCATCGCCCGGGTTGAACAGATGTTCCAGCCCATAGGCCAGCAGGTTCAGCGCCGACGTGGCGCCATGGGTGAAGACCACTTGCCCGCAGTTTCCGGCATTGAGCCATTGTGAGACCTTGAGGCGACTGTCTTCGAATGCCTGGGTAGCCAGCGCCCCGGGCAAATGTTGCGCCCGGTGTACGTTGGCCGCACCGTTGGCGTAGTAATGCGCCAGCGCGTCGAGCAAAGCTTGGGGTTTTTGCGTGGTGGCGGCGCTGTCCAGGTAGGTCTGGCCTTGCCGTTGCAGGGCGGCGATGGCCGGGAAATCGGCGCGCCAGGGGGATTGAATCAACATGCTTTCGGGCCCTGCTGGAGTTACGCCGGACCCTGTGGGAGCGGGCTTTTGTGGGAGCCGAGCTTGCTCGCGATGGCAGCGACACGGTTTTACTGCAAGACCGCGTCATCGTTCATCGCGAGCAAGCTCGGCTCCCACAGAGGCTCGCTCCCACAGGTGAGTGTGTGAAGCAGCTTAGTTATGCGCGTGCAGTGCTTCGTTCAGCTCGATGGCCGACTTGTGGGTCTTGCATTCCACCGCGCCGGTTTCGGAATTGCGGCGGAACAACAGGTCAGGTTGGCCGGCCAGGTCGCGGGCCTTGACCACTTTGACCAGTTGGTTGTTTTCGTCCAGCAGCTTCACTTTGGTGCCAGCGGTCACGTACAGGCCCGACTCCACGGTGTTGCGGTCGCCCAGCGGGATACCGATGCCGGCGTTCGCGCCGATCAGGCAGCCTTCGCCGACCTTGATCACGATGTTGCCACCGCCCGACAGGGTGCCCATGGTCGAGCAGCCGCCGCCCAGGTCCGAGCCCTTGCCGACGAACACGCCCGCCGAGACACGGCCTTCGATCATGCCCGGGCCTTCGGTGCCAGCGTTGAAGTTGACGAAACCTTCGTGCATGACCGTGGTGCCTTCGCCCACATAGGCGCCCAGGCGCAGACGCGCGGCATCAGCGATACGCACGCCGGCCGGGACCACGTAGTCGGTCATTTTCGGGAACTTGTCCACCGAGAATACTTCCAGCAACTCGCCACGCAGGCGGGCTTCGAGCTGGTGCTCGGCCAGTTCGGCCAGGTCGATCGCGCCTTGGCTGGTCCAGGCCACGTTCGGCAGCAGAGGGAAGATGCCGGCCAGGTTCAGGCCATGGGGCTTGACCAGGCGATGGGACAGCAGGTGCAGCTTGAGGTAAGCCTCAGGCGTGGAAGACAGTTGGGCATCTTCGGCCAGCAGGGTGGCGACCAGTGGCTTGTGGCTTTCGGCCAGGCGGGTCAGCAGCGCGGCTTGGGCGGCGTCGACGTTGCGCAGTGCTTCAGCCAGTTGGGACGCCTGGGCGGTGGTGAAGGTGATGGCCTGGTTGCCTTCGCTGTAGCCCAGGATCGGCGCGATGGCCGCGACGATCTCTGCCGACGGCTTGAGCAGTGGCTGTGCGTAGAAGACTTCCAGCCAGGCGCCTTCACGGTTTTGGGTGCCAACGCCGAAGGCCAGGCTGAACAGGGTAGTGGACATGAAATTACCTCTACAAAATGGACTGGGCAGGCTTACTTGATTTCTGCCGCATAAATATCTGGCTTGAAGCCAATCAGGGTTCGGTCACCGAGATCGAGCACCGGTCGCTTGATCATCGAGGGTTGGGCGAGCATCAGTTCGATGGCTTTCGTCTGGTCGAGATCGGCTTTGCGTTCGTCGTCGAGTTTGCGAAAGGTCGTACCGGCACGGTTCAACACCACTTGCCAGCCATGCTCGTTGCACCACTGGGTCAGGTGCTCACGGTCGATGCCGGCAGTTTTGTAATCGTGAAAGTCATAGCGCACCGCGTGCTCATCGAGCCAGGTACGGGCTTTTTTCATCGTATCGCAGGCTTTGATGCCGAAAAGCTGTAAGTGCTTGTTTTCATTGGGCATGAGTGCTCCCCCAAAACGTTCCCGGTATCGTCCTGAAAATCAGCCGACGATTATGCCACGTCGTTCCTTTCAGTGCCTTGACTGTCGCGACGGATCGGACGAGGCGGAACCGATCGGAAAGAGGTGGCCACACAGCACAGGTAGACCCAGCACTTTTCCACACAAGAGACCCCGCCCATGGATTCCATCTCCCTGACCCCGTTCCATCCACTGACGGATCAAACTGAAGAAACACTCCCGCCCCCTTCAACGACCTCGACCACCGGGACCACTGCAGCCGTCCCGATCGGCCCTGTCACCGCTGAACAGGACCTGGCCAATCGGACGGGCGCCATCAAGGCCCAGCTCACCCGGGTATTCGAGCCCCATATGAACGGTGCCAATCGCGAGGCCTTCGAAGCACTGATCGACGATCGTTCACGGACCTTGGCCAATGACGGGGAAACCGCGGAAAGCGTCGACGCCGTGCTCACCAAGGGCTCGCGCCTGGATCGCGCGGCCCATGACACCGTCGGATTCCTCCGTTCGGTTCCCTTTGGCGCGGCGTCCATCGCGCTGGACTTCGCCCCGGCGGTGACCGGCAATGGCTCGATTACCGCGCCATTGGCGCTGTCGGCCATTGCCGGCCTGGTCAGCAGCGCCGCCGACACGGTCGGCAATGGCCTGATGAAGCGAGCCACCAGCGATACCCAATGGCTGGTGGCCGACAATGCCGAGCTGGAGCCGGTCATGCAGGAAGCCGCCCAGGCGGTGAAGCCGAGCCTGACGACCCAGGCTGTCGAAGGCAGCCTGACCTTCCAGACCTTCACCGCGCGAAACGTCTTGCGCACAGTGGTCCAACCCGTGGTGACAAAAACGGTCGATGCGCAGACGGGCAGCAAGGTGGACTCGGTGATGGCGGCTGTCGGTTCTCCGCTTTCCGGCATGGCGGCCTATGATCTGCAACATTCCATCGATAAATCGAAACACCGGATTGGCCCGGAATACCTGTTGGGGCGCCAGGACTGGCATCAGCGCTACAAGGATCTCAAGAATTATGGCGTAGGAAATGCGGCGATGGGTATTGCCAAGCGAGTCGGCAGCCTGCCGCTGGACGCGATGCGCGATGGCAGCAAATCGCTGCAAGCCTTGGTGACGCCGACGGGCTTGGTCAGTGGTCTCGGCGCGTTGGCCGGCGGTATTACCGCGATCGGCATGGCCCAGACCGCCGCTGTCAATGCAGCCAGGAACGCCGGGATTTCGCCTGCGGGTGTTGCGGCAGCTGGCAAGGCGACCGTCACCGCCACCATGGCCCCGGTGCTCGCCGCCTGGGTGACCACGGCCGTGATGACGCAGCCGTTGGCGGACAAGGCTTCCGCTGCGTTGGACAGGCTATCCGCCGGTCCCGCTCATCCGGATGAGCTGCAGGGAATGTTGCCTTTGGTTGAAACGCCGGTGGCCGAACATGTTGAGGAAGAGAGCGACAATGAGGGTGACAGCGTCGATTTTGTCTCGGCCCGCTCGACCCTCAGTGCCGCCGAGCGAGCGGTTTAGCATTGGTTGATTGCCGGTCGCCCCTGCCGCGTGGAGGTTAGGGGTGGCCGACGGATGATGGCGCATTGTTGCCGCTGAGGTGCGACCAATGTGCAACGGCAGCGGTCCGCCTCGGCAGTTAATATGGCACTTCACCGGCCAGCTGTTGCCGGAGATGTGTATGGCTGTCATTGGAAGTCCGTTATGCAAAGCGCCTATACCGTCCTGATCCTGTTGATGCTGGTCGGCGTGTCGCGCCTGATCGGACGGTTGATCCCGCTGCCGTTGCCCCTGGTGCAGATCGCTGCCGGTGCCGTGCTGGCCTGGCCCTCGCTGGGACTGCATGTGGCGCTTGATCCCGAGTTGTTCCTGTTTTTGTTCTTGCCGCCGCTGCTGTTCTCCGACGGTTGGCGAATGCCCAAGCGCGAGCTCTGGCGCCTGCGTGGGCCGGTCCTGACGCTGGCGGTGGGGCTGGTTCTGTTCACGGTGGTGTTGGCGGGTTATTTCATTCATTGGTTGCTGCCCGATATCCCGTTGCCGGTGGCCTTCGCCTTGGCGGCTGTCCTGTCGCCGACCGACGCCGTGGCGGTCTCGGCAATTGCCCGGGATCGCTTGCCCGCACCGTTGATGCACATGCTCCAGGGCGAAGCGTTGATGAACGATGCGTCGGGCCTGGTGACCTTCAAGTTCGCCCTGGCAGCGGCAATCACCGGCGTGTTTTCCCTGGCGGGGGCGAGCCTGGCCTTCGTCCTGGTGGCGGTCGGCGGCCTGTTGGTGGGCGTGGCGCTGAGTTGGCTGATGGGCCGCTTGCGGGCCTGGATGATTGCCCGTGGCTGGGACGATCCGGCGACCCACGTGGTGTTCATGTTGTTACTGCCGTTTGCCGCCTATGTGCTGGCTGAACGCTTGGGTGCCTCGGGGATTCTCTCGGCGGTGGCGGCGGGGATGATGCAGAGTTGGCTCGACCTGCTGCCGCGCCAGACGGGCACGCGGCTGCTCAATCGCAGCGTCTGGGCGTTGCTGGAATTCGCTTTCAACGGCCTGATCTTTCTGCTGCTGGGCTTGCAATTGCCGGACATTATCAAGGCGGTGACCAGCCACGAGACGACGTTGTGGCCAACACTGTTTTATCGCTGCCTGGACGTGGTGGCGATTTTCCTGGTGTTGCTGGTGCTGCGGTTTGTCTGGGTGCAAAGCATCTGGCGCGTATCCGGGCTGGTGCGCCGCTGGCGCGGCAAGGGCGAGCTGACCCTGGTGCCGACCGCGCGTTCCTGCTGGTTGTTGACGTTTGGCGGTGTACGCGGGGCGGTGACGCTGGCGGGCGTGCTGTCGGTGCCGTTGTTGTTGAGCGCCGGTGTTGAATTCCCGGAGCGCGACTTGCTGATCTTCATTGCCGCTGGGGTGATCCTGTTGTCGCTGATCGCGGCCTGCATCGCCCTGCCGATGCTGCTGCGTGGCATCGAGAAAAGTCCCGACGACAAGCGCCGAAACGAAGTCCGCGAGGCGTGGCGTAAAACCGCTGAGGCGGCGATTCATGCGCTGGAAGTCGAAGAACCAAGCGTTGTACCGGACGCGGCCCAGGCTGCGCTGGCGACGGAGGTCAAGGCGCGGTTGATGTCCGAGTATCGCCATCAGCTCGAGGTGTTCAACGACTCAGCCGAAGCCCAGGCGCTGGCGTTCGAGATGGATTTGCTGGAGCGTCGGCTGCGGTTGAAGGCCTATCGGGCGCAGCGACTGGAGCTGTATCGGCTTAGCCGGCATCACCAGATTGGCGACGATGTGTTGCGGGAGGTGCTGGGGGAGTTGGATTTGGCGGAGGCGAATTTGGGGTTGGGGAAATAAATATCGGCCTCATCGTCCGAAGAGTCTGGGATCGATCACAAGCTCTATGAACATACCTTGCTCGCGATGGGTGAAGTCAAATACGAATGGTGGGCGATCCTGTGCTGACTTCGCGTTAGCCAAGAGCTGCGATAAGAAAGCGAATTCAATGCAGCAACCCTGCTCGCGCACATGCTGAAAAAGCCCGGCGGGCCGGGCTAGTATCAGGCAGCTTTTACTGGCTTTATCAGGCTTTCTGCAGGGATGCCGAACATATCGTGAAGCTTCCAGATCATGGGCAGAGTTAACGAGCGTTTACGGTTGAGCACCTCGTATACGCGGTTCGTTTTTCCGATAGCCGGAGCAAGATCGGCTGCAGTGAGTCCGGATTGCTCCATGCGAAACTTGATGGCTTCAATTGGGTCAGGCAGATCAACCGGGAAGTTCTTGGTTTCGTATGCCTCGATCAGAGTGACCATGACTTCGAAAGCATCGCCTTCCGGGGTGCCAGGTTCAGGCTCATGCTCAAACAGCGGAGATATCTCTTTGAGAGCTACCCGGTATTCTTCATCGGTGCGGATTGGGCGAATGTTCATGATGATTACTCCATTTCCACGGTGTTTGCGTCGATCTCATCGTACCGACGATGAGTGCCGACAAACTTGATGTACACAGCGCCGAAGCGGTAGGCAATGGCGACCACCAGGCGGTAGTCGTTACCCTTGATGTTGAACACCACGCGGCGACTCTTGAGAATGCTTGCGTTACCGTATTGCGCCTTGATGTCGTTTGGGTTGGTCCAAGTGGCTTTTTTGGCATCGTCAAGCCACGCCTTAAGCTGCTGTTCGGAATCTGGGTATTTCTCCCAGAAGGCTTTCAGATGACTGATGGCGATAATTCTCATGGTTGAGAATGTAGTCCCATGGTGGGACTTTTGCAAGCGCTCACAAGCAGCAGCTTGCAGTCCTGTCGGGCACTCTGTTTCCGATATCTTGGCTCATCTGCCACAGGGGTGACCCTATGAGATTGTTCGTAGGCGCGGTAGCTATTGCTTTGCTGGCGAAGTGGTCAAGGCGCTTTGCGTGCAGATCCTCGGATTCGAACGATTCATCTCCAATGCTAAGTCTAGGGGGATGGAGTTTGCGGTTTCATTAGACCGCTACACATCCTTAACCTCATAAAAAGCAAAGCCGCCCGAAGGCGGCTTCAATCGACACGCATCTGAGGTTGCTTTGCCCCGTCTGCGTGGCTGGGTCAACCCGGAGAGGGACCCAGACTCCTGCCAGCGTTCGCTGGTGACGGGGCGATCATGGCTGTCGGTAATAACGAATTCAAGCCAGCTTGATTCTTGAAACAAGGCTGCATGAGATCTGTTGAACTTCTAAACCAATAGAATCAATGGGTTGTTCTATGGAGGCCCGTTTTATTTCTTTTCTTGTCTGAGCAAGCGATCGTGGTCTGTCAGACGCGCCGAAATTTCCGACAAGTTTTTAAGGTTGTCCGTCGGAAGCGGGGGCTCTAGCCTCTGGGTGTCGCTGCCAATTCAGCGACCGGACGTGAGAATCCGAACACCCACTATGCGCATAGGCGCCGGCCATATAAAGTGCAGGCGCGTTTCGTCCATACATCGTGTTATGGCGGCTGTGCGCGGGCATGTTTCGACATGGCCGGGTTTTTGGTGGGTGTTAACCCGGATTCTCACCCCGCGTACGGCTGCCACTCTCTCTAAGTCCGTGAGAAGACTTTGTGGCAGCTCCAACACCCAAGGAGCATCAAATGATCAAAGAAACTCCCAATCCTCCAAAGCCGGCCTCCACTTTCCCTTACGGCGACTACGCCCCCGAAAAGCTGCAAGAAGCCGCTGATCGTGCGCTGGATCATTACCTCAAACCTGACGACAGCAGATCAGAACCCAAACCCTCGGTACAGCTATTCACTGTGGCTGACGGTATCGACACCGAAGTGTTGCTGGCCAACCTCAGCGAAACCCTGGCTTCGGCCAATGCAATGCTCAATGACCTTGCCTTCGATCAGGACGGCTCGCGACGGCATGTAGCATTGGGAGTGGCCCAGATGATTGAGTTGGGGATGTTGTTGGCGAACAAGTGCCTGGATCGGGTAGAGCTTGGGACTTGATGTAATAAGTGCCGGCCTCTTCGCGAGCAAGCTCGCTCCCACAGGAGGTTGGTGTCGATCACGCGTTCTGTGATCAACACCCATCCACTGTGGGAGCGAGCTTGCTCGCGATAAATCGATTGGATGACGCAATAATACCTGCGGCACTGAGCTCTGTGGCGAGGAGCAAGCACCCTCGCCACGACAGCGCTTAGGCGTGAGCTTCTTCCTGCTCAGGCACCAACCGTACTTCCACCCTCTGACCCAACGCACGCGCTGCGCTGGCAAGTGTTGCCAGTGTCATTCCCGCATCGTTCTGATCCAGCGCACGATCAACAGCAGTGCGACTGGTGTGCATCCGCTGTGCCAAGGCCTTTTTGGTCACTTTCTGAAGCTTCATTGCTTCGGCAATCTGCCAGGCAATAACGCGCTTGAGCGCAGCTGCGGAAACTTCTTCGGCGATACCTTGCTCGGCGAGGAAGTCGTCAAAATCAGATCCAATATGCTTGTTCATTTGCGGTGCCTCATAGTCTTGCTTTGCGCTGCTTGGCGGTTGCCATGTCGGTGGCTGGTGTTTTTTGACTTTTCTTTATGAAAGCGTGGAGTAGAACCATGTCAGAGCCCACCACAGTGAAGAGAACGCGGGCGATGGTTTCTCCAAGGTCAATCCTGACCTCCCAAAGCCCAGTGTCCAGCTTGCGAACCACCGGCATACCTATAGGCCAACCAATCTGAACGGTCTTGATGTCAGTCCCGATCATCCGTCTATGCTCGCGAGGCAGGTCAGTCAGCCATTCGCGAACGGGCTCATTCCCGGCGTCGGTGCGGAAGAAACGTATGTTCAGTATGGGGGCAATATCAACCATGAACGAAGTGTACCGAAATAGGTGCATTGCGCAACCCAGGTATTACTGAGGATTTGTACAGGGTGGGGTTGATGCGGATGCTGCTGTTGGGGCTGCTGCGCAGCCCAGCGGGAGCAAGCTCCCTCGCCACAACAGCCCCGGTAGAGCCATCAACCCCGACGTTGGATAAACGCGCGAATCCGCTCCGCCGCTTCCACGCACTCCGCCAATGGCGCAACCAGGGCCATGCGCACGCGGCCGGCGCCTGGGTTGACGCCGTCCACGTCGCGGGACAGGTACGAGCCCGGTACGACGGTCACGTGTTCCTGTTCGAACAGGTCACGGCAGAACGCCGCGTCATCGCCCGCTACGTTCGGCCACAGGTAGAAACTGCCATCAGGGCGTTGCACGTCCAGCACCGGGCTGAGGATTTCCAGCACTGCGTCGAACTTCTCCCGGTACAGCGCGCGGTTGGCCCGCACGTGCACTTCGTCGTTCCACGCGGCGATGCTTGCCAGTTGGGTCTGAACCGGCATCGCGCAGCCATGGTAGGTGCGGTACAGCAGGAAGCCCTTGAGGATGTCGGCGTCGCCGGCCACGAAACCGGAGCGCAGGCCCGGCAGGTTGGAGCGCTTGGAGAGGCTGTGGAACACCACGCAGCGCTTGAAGTCCTTGCGGCCCAGTTCGACGCAAGCGGTGAGCAGGCCCGGAGGCGGGGTTTGTTCGTCGAAGTAGAGTTCGCTGTAGCATTCGTCCGAGGCGATCACGAAGTCATATTCGTCAGCCAGGGCGATGAGTTTCTTCAGCACGTCCACCGGAATCAGCGCGCCGGTCGGGTTGCCGGGGGAGCACAGGAACAGGATCTGGCAGCGTTTCCAGATGTCCGGCGAGACGGCATCGAAATCCGGATTGAAGCCGTTGGCATCGAGGCAAGGCAGGTAGTGCGGCTTGGCCCCGGCCAGGAACGCCGCGCCTTCGTAGATCTGGTAGAACGGGTTCGGGCTCACCACCAAGGCGTCGTCGCCCCGGTTGACCACGGTCTGGGTGAAGGCGAACAGCGCTTCGCGGGTGCCGTTGACCGGCAGCACATGGCGCGCCGGGTCGAGCCAGCCGCTTGGCACATTGAAGCGACGCTCGCACCAGCCAGTGATGGCTTCACGCAGTTCCGGAATACCGAGGGTGGTCGGGTACACCGCCATTTTTTCCAGATTGCTGGCCAGGGCCTCAGCCACGAAGCTCGGCGAACGGTGCTTGGGCTCGCCGATGGACAGCGCGATCGGGCGCTTGGCCGGGTTCGGCGTGACGCTGCCGAGCAGGGCGCGGAGTTTTTCGAACGGGTAGGGTTGGAGCTGGTTCAGAGCGTTGTTCATCGGGGGCCTCGTTCAATGTGGGTACTGCCCCTGTGGGAGCGAGCCTGCTCGCGAATACGGTGTGTCAGTCGACAAAACCATTGACTGACCCGTCGCTTTCGCGAGCAGGCTCGCTCCCACAGGGGGAATTTGTTCGTTCAGATGCTGATGCGTGTCAGATGAGCATCGGGTTCCTGGTTGACGCTCAAATGCTGGACGATCGCTTCCTGCAAGCGGCTGCACAGTTGCGGATCAGAAAGCGGATGATTATGGGCGTCGGTAATGAAGAACACGTCTTCCACCCGTTCGCCGAGCGTGGCGATCTTGGCGTTCTGCAGCGACAGGTCGAATTCCAGGAAGATATGGCCGACGCGCGCCAGCAGGCCCGGGCGGTCCGGCGCGCTGAGTTCCAGCACGGTGACCTGGCGATGGGCGTCGTTGTGGATCGTCACCTGTGGCGCAAAGGCGAAATGCTTGAGCTGGCGCGGCACCCGACGCTGGATGATGGTCGGGTAGTCCGCCGGGTTGCGCAGGGCCTCGGTGAGGCCATCGCGAATCTGCTTGATTCGCGCCGGGTTGTCACCGATCGAATCGCCGTCGGTGTCGAGCACGATGTAGGTGTCGAGGGTGAACTGGCTGGTAGACGTAATGACCCGGGCGTCATGGATGTTGAGGTTGAGCTGGTCCATCGCCGCCACGGTCACGGCGAAGAAATCGTGCTGGTCCGGGGCGTAGATGAATATCTGCGTGCCGCCCTCGAACTCGCGCTGGGTGGTTTCCTTGATCAACACCAGCGGTCCGCCGTCGGCCGGCTGCTGCAGGATCGCGTCGCTGTGCCAGGCCACGTCGCCAGCGGTGTGGCGCAGGAAATAGTCATCGCCCAGTTGCGACCAGAGCTGCTCGACATCGTCTGGATCGGTGCCGCCGCGTACCAGGATATCCAGGGCCGCGCTCTGGGTGCGGCGGATCTGTTCTTCGCGGTCCACCGGGTTTTCCAGGCCGCGGCGCAAGGCCCGCTTGGTCTCGGTGTACAGCTGGCGCAGCAGGCTCGCCCGCCAGGAGTTCCACAGGGTCGGGTTGGTGGCGTTGATGTCGGCCACGGTCAGCACGTAGAGGTAATCCAGGCGCGTCTCATCGCCGACGGTCTGGGCGAAATCGTGGATCACCTGCGGATCAGACAAGTCCTTGCGCTGGGCGGTGGTCGACATCATCAAGTGGTTTTGCACCAGCCAGACGATCAGCCGGCTGTCCCATACCGGCAGTTGGTGCCGCTGGCAGAACGCCTCGGCATCGACCGCGCCGATCTCGGAATGGTCGCCCTGGCGACCCTTACCGATGTCGTGATAGAGCCCCGCCATGTAGATCAGCTCGGGCTTGGGCAGCTTGGCCATGAGTTTGCTGGCCAACGGAAATTTCTCCGAAACCTGGGTGTATTGCAGCTTGCGCAGGTGCTTGATCAGGTTCAGCGTGTGGGCGTCGACCGTATAGATGTGGAACAGGTCGTGCTGCATCTGCCCGACGATATGGCCGAACTCCGGCAGGTAGCGCCCGAGGATCCCGTAGCGGTTCATCCGACGCAGGTTGCGGTGCACACCGATCTTGCACTTGAACAGCTCGATGAACAGGCTGGTGTTGCGAATGTCGTTGCGGAAGTCGTCGTCGATCAGGTGCCGGTTTTCCCGCAACAGGCGAATGGTGTCGGCGCGCACGCCCTTGATTTCCGGCTGTTGGGCCATGAGCACGAAAATCTCGAGCATGGCGAACGGCGTGCGGCGGAACACGTTGGCGTTGCGCGCCTCGATGTAGCCGTCGTGCAGCTGGAATCGTGAATTGATCGGCTGCGGCGGCGCCTCATCCTCGGAGGCGAGAATGACCTCTTCGAAGTGCTGGATGATCAGCTCGCTGAGCTGGGCAATGCTCATCACCACGCGGTAATACTGCTGCATGAAGTTTTCAATGGACTGCTTGGCGTCCTGGCCTTCGAAACCCAGCAGGCCGGCGATGGAGCGCTGGTGGTCGAACAGCAGTCGATCCTCGGCGCGCCCGGCGAGCATGTGCAGGGCGTAGCGGACCTTCCACAGGAATTCCTGGGACGAGGCGAGAAGGGCATTCTCGCTTTCCACCAGGAAACCTTCTCCGGCCAGGGCCCGCAGGTTGAGCGTGCCGTACTGCCGACGGGCAACCCACAGGATCGTCTGGATATCCCGCAGCCCGCCGGGCGAGCCCTTGACGTTGGGTTCCAGGTTGTACTCGGTGTCGTTGTACTTGTGGTGGCGAGCCTTCTGTTCGGCGCGCTTGGCCAGGAAAAAATCCTTGCTCGGCCACATGTGCGCCGTGCTGGTGACGTCGAGCATGCGCTGGCGCAGTCGCTCGGGGCCGGCAACGGTGCGGCTTTCCATCAGGTTGGTGATCACTGTCAGGTCGGCGCGGGCTTCGTCGGCGCATTCCTGCACCGAACGTACGCTCTGGCCGACTTCCAGGCCGATATCCCACAACAGCGTCAGGAAGCGCTCGATGGAGTCGCGGAAAATCTCATGATCGGCGCTGTCCAGCAGGATCAGCAGGTCGATGTCGGAATAAGGGTGCAGTTCGCCGCGCCCGTAGCCGCCCACCGCCACCAGGGCGATGTCGGCGTCCTCGCTCCAGTTGAACTGCTCCCAGGCCTTTTGCAGGATGTTGTCGACGAACCAGGCGCGGTCCTCGATCAGCCGGCGGATATCGCGGCCGCTGCGAAAGCGCTGGTCGAGCACTTCGTGGGCCTGGCGGATCGCTTTTTTGAACGCCGAGATGGGGCTTTCCTTCAGGGCCAGTTCAGCCTGGAACTGGCCGCGGTCGAAGAGTTCGGGATCCACCTGCGGCATCGAATGGCTTTCCTTTCTATCTATATCTATAGGCTGGTTACGGGTCAGGCGGAAACGCGTGGGATGGTGTCATCGCTGCGCAGGGTAAAGATCTCGTAGCCCGTCTCGGTCACCAGCAGGGTGTGTTCCCATTGGGCCGACAGCTTGCGATCCTTGGTGATGGCGGTCCAGCCGTCACCCAGCACCTTGGTGTCGGCGCGGCCCTGGTTGATCATCGGCTCGATGGTGAAGGTCATGCCCGCCTGCAGCTCCATGCCAGTGCCGGCGCGGCCATAGTGCAGGATCTGCGGTTCTTCGTGGAACACCTTGCCGATGCCGTGGCCACAGAATTCACGCACCACCGAGAAGCCGTTCTTCTGCGCGTGCTTCTGGATCACTTCGCCGATGTCACCCAGGCGGCAGCCCGGCTTCACCAGTTCGATGGCCATGTACATGCATTCCTGGGTGACCTTGGACAGGCGCTCGGCCCACTCCGGGACATTGCCGACGTGAAACATGCGGCTGGTATCGCCGTGGTAGCCGTCCTTGATGACGGTGACGTCGATGTTCAAGGTGTCGCCGTCCTTCAACGGTTTTTCGTTGGGGATGCCGTGGCAGACCACATGGTTGATCGAGGTGCAGATCGACTTCGGGAAGCCTTTATAGTTGAGCGGGGCGGGGATGGCCTTCTGCTCGTTGACGATGTAGTCGTGGCAGATGCGGTCCAGCTCTTCGGTGGTCACGCCCGGCTTGACGTAGTCGGCGATCATTTCCAGCACTTCGGCGGCGAGTTTGCCGGCGACGCGCATTTTGGCGATGTCTTCGGGAGTCTTGAGGGTGACGGTCATACAGGCTCTCTCTGCGCCCGACGGCGCTGTTCAAAACGAAATGGGCGGCGGATGATGACTCGCGTGGCCCTGAAAGAGGCGATTCTAACAGACGATCAGCGCAAATCCGCGTCCACATGCATCGCTTCTCTCTATATGGGTGTACATCCATGAACCATGAAAGGGCTGTGGGAAGGGGGCTTTGCCGGGATTTCAGAATCCGTGTTCCGTTTTCGCCCTTGCTGTGGTATAAAATGCGCCGCTTTCCGGGGATGACCCCGTAAGCTTAAATCCACACACGTGTCGACACGATGACCTGGGTGCCTTCGGCTTATACCGCCGCTGGTTGGTCATTGGGATACGTGGAGGCCAAACCCGACTTATCAAGGAACTATCATGTCCCAAGTCAACATGCGCGATATGCTGAAGGCCGGTGTGCACTTCGGTCACCAGACCCGTTACTGGAACCCGAAAATGGGCAAGTACATTTTCGGCGCGCGTAACAAGATCCACATCATCAACCTTGAAAAAACCCTGCCGATGTTCAACGAAGCACTGACCTTCGTAGAGCGCCTGGCCCAGGGCAAAAACAAGATTCTGTTCGTCGGCACCAAGCGTTCCGCTGGCAAGATCGTTGCTGAAGAAGCAGCACGTTGCGGTTCGCCGTACGTCGATCACCGCTGGTTGGGCGGCATGCTGACCAACTTCAAGACCATCCGCGCTTCCATCAAGCGTCTGCGTGATCTTGAAGTCCAGTCCGAAGACGGTACTTTCGCCAAGCTGACCAAGAAAGAAGCGCTGATGCGCACTCGCGATCTTGAGAAGCTGGACCGCTCCCTGGGCGGTATCAAGGACATGGGCGGTCTGCCTGACGCACTGTTCGTGATCGACGTTGACCACGAGCGCATCGCGATCACCGAAGCCAACAAGCTGGGTATCCCGGTCATCGGCGTTGTCGATACCAACAGCAGCCCGGAAGGCGTTGACTACATCATCCCAGGCAACGATGACGCCATTCGCGCCATCCAGCTGTACATGGGTTCGATGGCTGACGCTGTGATCCGTGGTCGCAACAATGTTAATGGCGGCACCGAAGTCTTCGCTGAAGAAGCTCCGGCAGCAGCCGCTGAGTAATCGACGCCCCTGGCGTTGACTCAGTAAGCAAAAAGGGGGCTTGGCCCCCTTTTTGCCACCTCGAAAACCACTTGTCGCCAGCGTAGCTACCTGTTTGTAACTTGTCGCGGTCTATAAGCAGTGGTTTTCCAGGAAGAATTGATCGCCCGTTCGGTCGGGTGGAATGGTTGAAAACCTATCCAAGAGGATTTTGAAATGGCAGAGATTACTGCAGCGTTGGTCAAAGAACTGCGCGAGCGTACCGGCGAAGGCATGATGGACTGCAAGAAAGCCTTGACCAAGGCTGGCGGCGACATCGAGAAAGCCATTGATGACATGCGTGCTTCGGGCGCCATCAAGGCTGCCAAGAAAGCTGGCAACGTTGCCGCTGAAGGCGCCATCGCCATCAAGGACGACGGTAAAGCCGCCGTTCTGCTGGAAGTCAACTCCCAGACCGACTTCCTGGCTCTGCAGGACGACTTCAAGGCATTCGTCGCTGCCAGCGTCGACAAAGCCTTCGCTGACAAACTGACCGACGCAGCTCCGCTGATCGAAGCTCAGGAAGAAGCGCGCCTGGTCCTGGTTGGCAAGACCGGCGAGAACGTCAACATCCGTCGCCTGGTTCGCGTTGAAGGTGACGTGGTCGGTACCTACCTGCACGGCAACAAGATCGGTGTTGCAGTTGTCCTGAAGGGCGGCGATACCGAACTGGCGAAAGACATCGCCATGCACGTAGCTGCAACCAACCCTGAGTTCCTGCTGCCGTCCGACGTTTCGGCTGAAGCGATCGAGCGCGAGAAGGGCGTTTTCCTGCAGCTGAACGAAGAGAAGCTGAAAGGCAAGCCTGCCGAAATCGCCGAGAAAATGGTCAGCGGCCGTATCTCCAAGTTCCTGGCCGAAGCCAGCCTGGTTGAGCAGGCTTTCGTCAAGAACCCGGAAATCAAGGTCGGCGACCTGGCGAAGAAAGCCGGTGCTGAAATCGTTTCCTTCACCTACTTCAAAGTGGGCGAAGGCATCGAGAAGCCGGTCGACAACTTCGCTGAAGAAGTTGCTGCCCAGGTAGCTGCTGCCAGCAAGCAATAAGACGGTTTCCATAACGTCGCCCAGAAGAGGCTGCCCGCTTAACGCGCGCAGCCTCTTTTCGGATGGGGATGCCGATTTTTATTGGTTTCCTGTCGGAACTGGCTTACAAAGCCGTGTTCCGATGGCGCTGTGTCAGCGTCAAGCTAGAGTGAACGAGGCTGCAAACAGTCCGTTAAGAATTTTTTGAAAAAATACGCCGCAGGAGAGATTCGCAATGGCTCAGCAGGGCAGTGGTTATCAGGCTCGCTATAAACGCATTCTACTCAAGCTTAGCGGCGAGGCCCTGATGGGCTCGGAGGAGTTCGGGATCGACCCGAAAGTGCTGGATCGCATGGCCCTGGAAGTGGGCCAGTTGGTCGGGATCGGCGTTCAGGTCGGGCTGGTCATCGGCGGCGGCAACCTGTTCCGTGGCGCAGCGCTGAGCGCGGCCGGCATGGATCGGGTCACGGGCGACCACATGGGCATGCTGGCCACTGTGATGAACGCCCTGGCTATGCGCGACGCACTGGAGCGTGCCAATATTTCGGCCATCGTGATGTCGGCCATTTCCATGGTTGGCGTGACCGATCACTACGATCGCCGCAAAGCCATGCGCCACCTCAACTCCAAGGAAGTGGTGATTTTTGCCGCCGGTACCGGTAATCCGTTCTTCACCACGGATTCCGCAGCCTGCCTGCGAGCGATCGAGATCGATGCCGATGTCGTGCTCAAGGCAACCAAGGTGGATGGTGTGTATACCGCCGACCCGTTCAAAGACCCGCATGCCGAGAAGTTCGATCATCTGACCTACGATGAAGTGCTGGATCGCAAGCTGGGTGTCATGGACCTGACGGCTATCTGCCTGTGCCGCGACCATAAGATGCCGTTGCGCGTTTTCAATATGAACAAGCCTGGCGCCCTGCTGAACATCGTCCATGGCGGCGCCGAAGGAACACTGATCGAGGAAGTTCAACAATGATCAACGAAATCAAGAAAGACGCTCAAGAGCGCATGCAGAAGTCCTTGGAGTCTCTGGCCCACGCATTCGGCCAGATTCGTACCGGCAAGGCTCACCCGAGCATCCTCGGCAGCGTCATGGTGCCTTACTACGGCGCTGACACACCGCTGAGCAGCGTCGCCAACGTCACCGTGAAAGATTCGCGCACCCTGCAGGTCGTGGCTTTCGAGCGCAACATGCTCGCTGCTGTAGACAAGGCCATCCAGAGCGCCGGTCTGAACCTCAACCCAACCAACCTGGGTGAGTTGCTGCTGATCCCGATGCCGGCCCTCACCGAGGAAACGCGCAAAGGCTTCACCAAGCAGGCCCGTAGCGCGGCGGAAGACGCGCGTGTTGCCGTGCGCAATATCCGTCGTGACGCGTTGGGTGAGCTGAAGAAGCTGATCAAGGACAAGGCAATCAGTGAAGACGAAGAGCGTCGTGCCATCGCTGATATCGATAAGTTGACCAAGGAATCCGAGGCCCAGATCACCAAGGCCACGGACGAGAAAGAAAAAGACCTGATGGCCGTATAAGGGTCTCGCTTTAATGGATAAGACCAAGCAGGCCGTGCCGTTCGCGGTGCCGCGCCACGTGGCGATCATCATGGACGGCAATAACCGCTGGGCCAAGAAACGCTTCATGCCCGGTGTCGCCGGGCACAAGGCTGGGGTTGATGCGGTTCGTGCTGTCATCGAGGTGTGCGCGGAGGCAGGGGTCGAGGTGCTCACCCTGTTCGCCTTTTCCAGTGAAAATTGGCAACGTCCGGCCGATGAGGTCAGCGCCTTGATGGATCTGTTCCTCAAGGCGTTGCGGCGTGAGGCCAAGCGTCTGGATGAGAACAAGATCAGCCTGCGGATCATTGGTGATCGTTCGCGTTTTCATCCGGAGCTGCAAGCTGCCATGCGTGAAGCCGAGTCCGCCACGGCGGGCGCTGATCGGTTTGTCCTGCAAATTGCCGCCAACTATGGCGGGCAGTGGGACATCGCCCAGGCGGCCCAGCGACTGGCGCGGGAAGTCCAGGCCGGTCATCTGCGTCCCGAGGACATTACGCCCGACCTCTTGCAAACCTGTCTGGCGACCGGCGACTTGCCGCTGCCCGACTTGTGCATCCGCACCGGTGGCGAACACCGCATCAGTAATTTCCTGCTTTGGCAGCTGGCTTACGCCGAGCTGTATTTCTCCGACCTGTTCTGGCCGGACTTCAAACACGAAGCCATGCGCACCGCGCTGGCCGATTTCGCTTCCCGTCAGCGTCGTTTCGGTAAAACGAGCGAGCAGATCGAAGCTGGAGCCCGGGTTTAATGCTCAAACAACGAATCATCACTGCCCTGATCCTGCTGCCCATCGCCTTGGGCGGTTTTTTCCTGCTCGAGGGTGGCAGTTTTGCGCTGTTCATCGGCCTTGTCGTGACCTTGGGGGCGTGGGAATGGGCTCGGCTGGCGGGTTTCCCTGCGCAGTCGGCGCGCGTGGCCTACGCGGCGGCCGTGGCGGCCATGTTGTTCATCATGTACGTGGTGCCTGGCCTTGCGCCTTGGGTGCTGGGCGCTGCGGTGCTGTGGTGGGCGATGGCGACTTTCCTGGTCCTGACCTACCCGCGGACGACGCACCATTGGGCCAATGCGGCGACCAAGCTGGTGATCGGCCTGTTGATCCTGCTGCCGGCCTGGCAAGGGCTGATCTGGATCAAGCAGGGGGCGCTGGGCAACTGGCAGATCATGGCGGTGATGGTGTTGGTCTGGGGCGCCGATGTCGGGGCTTACTTCTCCGGTCGGGCGTTTGGCAAGCGAAAGCTCGCGCCAAAGGTCAGTCCCGGCAAAAGCTGGGAAGGCGTCTATGGCGGCCTGGCCTTGAGCCTGGTGATCACCACCGTGGTCGGCTTCGTGCGGGACTGGACTGTCGCGCAATTGCTGATGGGGCTGTTTGGCGCCGCCCTGATCGTGTTCGTGTCCGTGGTCGGTGACCTGACCGAAAGCATGTTCAAGCGCCAATCCGGAATCAAGGACAGCAGTAACCTGCTGCCTGGCCATGGTGGCGTGCTGGATCGCATCGACAGCCTGACCGCCGCGATCCCGATCTTCGCCGTGCTGTTGTGGATGGCGGCATCGTGAGTCGTCCCCAGCAGATTACCGTCCTGGGGGCCACCGGTTCGATAGGCCTCAGTACGCTGGATGTGATTGGCCGGCACCCGGAGCGCTATCAGGTATTTGCCCTCAGCGGCTTTACTCGCCTCAACGAGCTGCTGGCGCTGTGCATTCGCCATGCGCCGCGGTTTGCCGTGGTGCCCGAAGCCGGCGTGGCTCGGGCATTGCAGGATGACCTGAATGCGGCCGGCTTGCAGACGCGCGTGCTGGTGGGGGAGGAGGGCTTGTGTCAGGTGGCCTCCGATCCTGAAGTCGATGCCGTGATGGCAGCGATTGTCGGCGCGGCGGGCTTGCGTCCAACGCTGGCGGCGGTTGAGGCTGGCAAGAAAATCCTGCTGGCCAACAAGGAAGCGCTGGTGATGTCGGGTGCGCTGTTCATGCAGGCGGTGCGCAAGAGTGGCTCGGTGCTGCTGCCTATCGACAGCGAACACAACGCGATTTTTCAATGCATGCCCCGGGATTTTTCCCGTGGCCTGGGTGCGGTCGGTGTCAGGAGGATTCTTCTGACAGCCTCTGGTGGTCCCTTCCGGCAGACACCGCTGGAAGAATTGGTGCATGTTTCACCCGACCAGGCTTGCGCTCATCCGAACTGGTCCATGGGGCGCAAGATCTCCGTGGATTCGGCCAGCATGATGAACAAGGGGCTGGAACTCATCGAGGCCTGCTGGCTGTTCGATGCAAAGCCGGCCCAGGTCGAGGTGGTCATCCATCCACAAAGCGTTATCCACTCCCTTGTGGACTATGTAGATGGCTCGGTGCTGGCCCAGTTGGGTAATCCGGACATGCGCACACCTATTGCCAATGCTTTGGCCTGGCCGGAGCGGATTGATTCAGGTGTCGCACCCTTGGACCTGTTTGCCATTGCTCGGCTGGACTTCCAGGCGCCCGATGAGCAACGTTTTCCCTGCCTGCGCCTGGCGCGACAGGCGGCCGAGGCGGGCAACAGCGCGCCGGCCATGCTTAACGCCGCCAACGAGGTGGCAGTTGCAGCGTTTCTCGATGGGCGTGTCCGCTACCTCGAGATCGCGAGTATCATCGAGGAGGTCTTGAATCTCGAAGCTGTGGTTTCGCTCGATGACCTCGATGCGGTATTCACGGCGGATGCCAGGGCTCGCGAGCTGGCGGGCCGATGGTTGCAGCGCCACGGGCGCTAAGGCTGCGGTACGTTAGCCAGGGTTGTCCCAGGCAGGATTGTGGAGAAAACAGATGAGCGCGCTCTATATGATTGTCGGCACCCTGGTTGCACTGGGGGTGCTGGTCACTTTTCACGAATTCGGCCATTTCTGGGTCGCGCGTCGCTGTGGCGTCAAGGTTCTGCGCTTTTCCGTCGGTTTCGGCATGCCGTTGTTGCGCTGGCATGACAAGAAAGGCACCGAGTTCGTCGTGGCAGCCATCCCATTGGGCGGCTACGTCAAGATGCTCGATGAGCGCGAAGGCGAAGTCCCGGCCGATCAGCTTGATCAGTCTTTCAATCGAAAGACCGTCCGTCAGCGCATCGCTATCGTCGCGGCGGGCCCGATTGCCAACTTCCTGCTGGCCATGGTGTTTTTCTGGGCGCTGGCCATGCTGGGCAGTGAGCAGGTACGGCCTGTCATCGGCGCGGTCGAGGCGGGTAGCGTTGCGGCGCGGGCCGGGTTGGGCGCGGGCCAGGAAATCGTTGCCATCGACGGCGAGCCGACATCGGGTTGGGCTGCGGTCAACTTGCAGTTGGTGCGTCGCCTGGGTGAAAGCGGTTCGCTGCAATTGATGGTGCGCGAACAAGGCTCGACGGCGGACTCGCCTCGGGAGCTGGTCCTCGACAACTGGCTCAAGGGCGCCGATGAGCCCGACCCGATCCGTTCCCTGGGGATTCGCCCATGGCGTCCGGCGTTGCCGCCCGTGCTTGCCGAGCTCGATCCGAAAGGCCCGGCTAGCGCTGCTGGCCTGAAAACCGGTGACCGTTTGCTGGCATTCGACGGCCAGCCTGTCAGTGACTGGCAACAGGTCGTCGACTCGGTTCGTGTTCGCCCTGATACCAAAATCATGCTGCGTGTCGAGCGCGATGGTGCTTCAATCGACGTCCCTGTCGCCTTGGCTGCCCGCGGTGAGAGCAAAGCGCCGACCGGTTACCTGGGGGCTGGCGTCAAGGCGGTCGACTGGCCACCGGAAATGATCCGGGAGGTCAGCTTCGGTCCTGTCGCGGCAATCGGTGAGGGTGTGCGGCGTACTTGGACCATGAGTGTCCTGACCCTCGACTCGCTGAAGAAAATGTTGTTCGGCGAGCTCTCGGTAAAAAACTTGAGTGGACCGATAACCATTGCTAAAGTGGCGGGCGCTTCTGCCCAGTCGGGCGTTGCTGATTTCCTGAATTTCCTTGCTTATCTGAGCATTAGCCTGGGGGTTCTGAATTTGCTGCCCATCCCGGTACTGGATGGGGGGCATCTGCTGTTTTATCTGATCGAGTGGGCGCGTGGTCGTCCCTTGTCGGATCGGGTGCAAGGTTGGGGGATACAGATCGGTATCAGCTTGGTGGTCGGGGTGATGTTGCTTGCCTTGGTCAACGATCTGGGTCGTCTGTAACGCTTCGCTGAATTGCGAATCTGCCGCATTTTGCGGCAGTTTGTTTATTGCCAGTTGGAATAAGAAAGGACTTCATGAAACGTCTGCTGCTAACTGCGGTTCTCACCGTATTGATGATCGCCGAAGTTCACGCCGAGTCCTTCACTATCTCTGATATTCGCGTCAACGGCCTCCAGCGGGTTTCCGCGGGTAGCGTCTTTGGTGCCTTGCCGCTGAACGTCGGCGAGCAGGCGGATGATCGGCGCCTGGTGGAATCCACTCGTGCGTTGTTCAAGACCGGGTTCTTTCAAGATATCCAGCTGGGCCGCGACGGCAATGTCCTGGTCATCACGGTAGTCGAGCGCCCATCGGTCGCCAGTATCGAGATCGAGGGCAACAAGGCGATCTCCACCGAAGACCTGATGAAAGGCCTGAAGCAATCGGGCCTGGCGGAAGGCGAGATCTTCCAGCGCGCGACACTCGAAGGCGTTCGTAACGAGTTGCAACGCCAGTACGTTGCCCAGGGCCGCTACTCGGCCACCGTTGATACCGAAGTCGTCCCGCAACCGCGCAACCGCGTTGGCCTGAAGGTGAACATCAACGAAGGCACCGTCGCCGCCATCCAGCACATCAACGTGGTAGGCAATACGGTTTTCCCAGACGAAGACCTGATCGACCTGTTCGAACTCAAGACCACCAACTGGTTGTCGTTCTTCAAGAACGACGACAAGTACGCCCGTGAAAAACTCTCCGGTGACCTGGAGCGCCTGCGTTCCTACTACCTGGACCGTGGCTACATCAACATGGACATTGCTTCGACCCAGGTGTCCATTACCCCGGACAAGAAGCACGTCTACATCACCGTCAACGTCAACGAAGGCGAGAAATACACCGTTCGTGACGTCAAGCTCAGCGGCGACCTGAAGGTCCCTGAAGACCAGGTCAAGTCGCTTTTGCTGGTGCAGAAGGGCCAGGTATTCTCGCGCAAGCTGATGACCACCACGTCCGAGCTGATCACCCGTCGCCTCGGTAACGAGGGCTACACCTTCGCCAACGTCAACGGCGTGCCACAGCCACACGATGAAGACCATACCGTCGACATCACCTTTGCCGTGGACCCGGGCAAGCGCGCCTACGTCAATCGCATCAACTTCCGTGGCAACACCAAGTCCGAGGACGAAGTGCTGCGCCGTGAAATGCGCCAGATGGAAGGTGGCTGGGCTTCGACCTACCTGATCGACCAATCCAAGACCCGCCTGGAGCGCCTCGGCTTCTTCAAGGAAGTCAACGTCGAGACCCCGGCCGTACCGGGCGTCGATGACCAGGTTGACGTGAACTACAGTGTCGAGGAACAGGCTTCCGGTTCGATCACCGCGAGCGTCGGTTTCGCCCAGAGCGCAGGCTTGATCCTGGGCGGTTCGATCACCCAGAACAACTTCCTCGGTACCGGTAACAAGGTCAGCGTCGGCCTGACCCGTAGCGAATACCAGACCCGCTACAACTTCGGCTACGTGGACCCCTACTGGACCGCCGACGGCGTGAGCCTGGGCTACAACGCCTTCTATCGCACCACTGACTACGACGAACTCGATTCCGATGTCTCCAGCTATGCAGTTGACAGCCTGGGTGCCGGCGTCAACGTAGGTTATCCAATCAGCGAGACTTCGCGTCTTACGTTCGGGCTCACCGCCCAGCAGGACGAGATCAGCACCGGCCGCTATACCGTTGACGAGATCTTCGATTTCGTCGAGAAGGAAGGCGACAAGTACCTGAACTTCAAGGCGTCTGTTGGTTGGTCCGAGTCGACCCTGAACAAGGGCGTATTGGCGACACGTGGTCACTCCCAGAGCCTGGTGCTTGAATCGACCGTACCGGGCAGCGACCTGTCGTTCTTCAAGCTCGATTATCGCGGCCAACTGTTCCAGCCGCTGACCGATAACTACACCATGCGCCTGCACACCGAGCTGGGTTATGGCGATGGCTACGGTTCGACTGACGGCCTGCCGTTCTACGAGAACTACTACGCGGGTGGTTTCAACTCGGTACGCGGCTTCAAGGACAGCACCCTGGGGCCTCGCAGTACGCCGAGCCGTGGCGCAGCCGTCACTGGCAACCAAGGGACCATCCGGGATCCGGACCAGGATCCGCTTCCATTCGGTGGTAACGTCCTGATTCAGGGCGGGGTTGAAGTGCTGTTCCCGATGCCGTTCGTCAAGGACCAGCGCTCCCTGCGTACCTCTGTATTCTGGGACGTGGGTAACGTATTCGACTCCAGTTGCGATAACGCCACCAACAACAATGGCACGTCATCCAATGCAGAATGCAACGACATCAGCCTCAGCAACCTTGCCAGTTCCGTCGGCGTGGGCGTGACCTGGGTCACCGCGCTGGGCCCGTTGAGTTTCGCGCTGGCGATGCCGATCAAGAAACCGGATGACGCTGAAACCCAAGTGTTCCAATTTTCCCTCGGCCAGACGTTCTAAGTGTCCGGCCCAAGATAACGACAATGGATTTTGTAGGAGTACATCGTGCGTAAGTTGACTCAATTGGTTCTCCTGGCGACCGTACTGGTCGCAGGTCCGGCTTTTGCCGACATGAAGATCGCCGTGCTGAATTATCAGATGGCCCTGCTGGAATCCGATGCGGCGAAGAAATATGCCGTGGACGCGGAGAAGAAATTCGGCCCGCAACTGACCAAGCTCAAGGGCCTGGAAAGCAGCGCCAAGGGTATCCAGGACCGTCTAGTCGCCGGTGGCGACAAGATGGCCCAGGGCGAGCGCGAGCGTCTTGAGCTGGAATTCAAGCAGAAGGCCCGCGACTTCCAGTTCCAATCCAAGGAACTGAACGAAGCGAAAGCCGTGGCTGACCGTGAAATGCTCAAGCAGCTCAAGCCGAAACTCGACAGCGCCGTTGAAGAAGTCATCAAGAAAGGTGGTTTCGACCTGGTGTTCGAGCGCGGCGCAGTGATCGATGTCAAACCTCAATACGACATCACGCGCCAGGTCATCGAGCGCATGAACCAGCTGAAGTAATCCATGACAGCGACTATCAAGCTCGGCCAACTGGCTGAGTTCCTCGGCGCCACCCTGCGTGGCGACCCGGAGAGGGCAATTACTGGGCTAGCCACTTTGCAAGAGGCTGGCCCAGCTCAGTTGAGCTTTCTGGCAAATCCCCAATACCGCAAATACCTGGCAGACAGCCGGGCCGCAGCGCTGTTGCTGAAGGCCGGTGATGCCGAAGGGTTTGCTGGCGATGCGCTGATCGTGGCCGATCCTTACCTGGCGTATGCGCGGATTTCCCATCTTTTCGACCCCAAGCCCAAATCGCCTGCGGGCATTCATCCCAGTGCGGTAATCGCGGCGGATGCGATCGTTGACCCCACGGCCAGCGTAGGGCCTTTTGTCGTCATCGAAAGCGCGGCCCGGATTGGCGCTGGCGTGACGCTGGGCGCCCACTGCTTTGTCGGCGCGCGCAGCGAGATCGGCGAGGGCGGCTGGCTGGCTCCGCGTGTCACCCTGTATCACGACGTGCGCATCGGCAAGCGTGTGGTGATTCAGTCTGGCGCGGTGCTCGGTGGTGAAGGATTTGGTTTTGCCAACGAGAAAGGCGTCTGGCAGAAGATCGCCCAGATCGGTGGCGTGACCGTTGGCGATGATGTGGAGATTGGCGTCAATACCGCGATCGACCGTGGTGCGCTGGCCGACACCGTCATCGGTAACGGCGTCAAGCTCGACAACCAGATCCAGATCGCCCACAACGTCCAGGTCGGTGACCATACCGCCATGGCCGCTTGCGTGGGCATTTCCGGCAGTACCAAGATCGGCAGGCATTGCATGCTGGCCGGTGGCGTAGGGCTGGTAGGTCACATCGAAATCTGTGACAACGTTTTCCTGACCGGCATGACCATGGTCACCCACTCGATTACCGAGCCGGGCGCCTATTCATCCGGTACGGCCATGCAGCCGGCAGCCGAATGGCGCAAGAGCGCGGCGCGTATCCGCCAGCTCGACGACATCGCGCGGCGCCTCAAGCAGGTGGAAAAGCGTGTAGGGGACGTGACCCCTGGCGGTAATGCTTCATCAGATGGCTGATACCATTTCCATATCAAGTGTGCACAGCCGTTAGGGCATCTTGATTTGCTAGCGGAGTGCGCGTCACTCGTGCGCTCCCAATCTTTACATAGGCTTCCCCCCGAAATGATGGACATCAACGAGATTCGCGAATACCTGCCTCACCGTTACCCGTTCCTGCTGGTGGATCGGGTCGTGGACCTGGATGTTGAAGGCAAGCGCATTCGCGCCTACAAGAATGTCAGCATCAACGAACCGTTCTTCAATGGCCACTTCCCCGCGCATCCAATCATGCCGGGCGTGTTGATCATCGAAGCGATGGCTCAGGCTGCCGGGATCCTTGGTTTCAAAATGCTCGACGTGAAGCCTGCCGATGGCACGCTCTACTACTTCGTCGGCTCCGACAAGCTGCGCTTTCGCCAGCCAGTGACCCCGGGCGATCAATTGATCCTCGAGGCCAAGTTCATCAGTTGCAAGCGCCAGATCTGGAAGTTCGAATGCCAGGCCTCGGTCGATGGCAAGCCGGTCTGCTCCGCTGAAATCATCTGCGCGGAACGCAAACTATGAGTTTGATTGACCCTCGCGCAATCATCGATCCGTCGGCCGTGCTGGCCGCCGATGTCGAGGTTGGCCCTTGGTCGATCATCGGCGCAGGTGTGGAAATCGGCGAGGGCACGGTGATCGGCCCCCACGTAATTCTCAAGGGGCCGACCCGAATCGGCCGGCACAATCGCATCTACCAGTTTTCATCGGTAGGCGAGGACACGCCCGATCTGAAATACAAAGGTGAAGAAACCCGCCTGGTCATCGGCGATCACAACGTGATCCGCGAAGGCGTGACGATTCACCGTGGCACCGTCCAGGACCGTTCCGAAACGACACTGGGCGACCATAACCTGATCATGGCCTATGCCCACATCGGCCACGACAGCGTCATCGGCAACCATTGCATCTTGGTCAACAACACTGCGTTGGCCGGCCATGTGCACGTGGATGACTGGGCGATCCTGTCCGGCTTCACCCTGGTCCACCAGTATTGCCATATCGGTGCCCATAGCTTCTCCGGCATGGGCACGGCCATCGGCAAGGACGTTCCCGCATACGTCACCGTGTTCGGTAACCCGGCCGAAGCCCGCAGCATGAACTTCGAGGGCATGCGTCGTCGTGGTTTCAGCGAAGAGGCGATTACGGCGCTGCGCCGCGCCTACAAGGTTGTCTATCGCCAGGGCCTGACGGTCGAGCAGGCGCTGGCCGAGCTGGCCGAAGCCTCGACGCAGTTCCCGGAAGTCGCGATATTCCGTGATTCCATCCAGTCGTCGACTCGCGGCATCACGCGCTGACCATGGCTAGTCTGCGTATCGCGCTGGTGGCGGGAGAGGCTTCCGGTGACATTCTGGGTGCCGGTCTGATGCGTGCGCTCAAGGCGCAGCATCCCGCAGTCGAATTCATCGGGGTTGGTGGGCCATTGATGCAGGCCGAAGGGCTGGAGTCCTACTTCCCCATGGAGCGCCTGTCAGTCATGGGCCTGGTGGAAGTGCTCGGTCGCTTGCGGGAGCTGCTGGCCCGGCGCAAGAAGCTGATCCAGACGCTGATCGAAGAAAAACCGGACGTCTTCATCGGTATCGATGCGCCGGATTTCACCCTCAATATCGAACTCAAATTGCGCCAGGCGGGTATCAAGACCGTGCATTACGTCAGCCCGTCGGTCTGGGCCTGGCGGCAGAAACGCGTGTTGAAGATCCGCGAAGGTTGCGACCTGATGCTGACGCTGCTGCCGTTCGAAGCCCGTTTCTACGAAGAAAAAGGCGTGCCGGTGCGGTTTGTCGGACACACCCTGGCCGATACCATTCCCCTGGAGGCGGACCGCGCGGCGGCGCGCCAGGCGTTGAACCTGCCTGCAGGGCCGCTGGTGGCATTGATGCCCGGCAGTCGCGGTGGCGAGGTCAGTCGCCTGGGCGGCTTGTTCTTCGACGCCGCTGAACGCCTGCGGGCGATGCGGCCCGGTGTACGTTTTGTTCTGCCGTGTGCCAGTCCGCAGCGGCGAGTCCAGCTCGAAGCGTTGCTGGCCGGGCGCGATTTGCCGGTTACCTTGCTCGACGGCCAATCCCATCAAGCACTGGCCGCTTGTGATGCGGTGTTGATTGCGTCAGGCACTGCTACCCTTGAAGCGTTGTTGTACAAACGCCCAATGGTAGTCGCCTATCGCCTGGCGCCGCTGACGTTCTGGATTCTCAAGCGCATGGTCAAGAGCCCTTACGTTTCCTTGCCCAATCTCCTGGCCCAGCGCTTGCTGGTCCCTGAGCTGCTGCAAGACGACGCGACCGCCGAGGCGCTGGCCACCACGCTGTCGCCCTTGATCGACGGCGGCGAGGAACAGACCCGGGGTTTTGACGAAATTCACCGTACCCTGCGTCGCGATGCCTCCAACCAGGCGGCTGACGCGGTACTGACCCTGATTGGCGCAAAACCATGAGCAACGTAAAGCTACAGATGGGCCTGGACTTCAACCTGGTCGCTGAAGTCGAAGAACTCGTTGCCGGTGTCGATGAAGTCGGGCGTGGGCCTTTGTGCGGTGCGGTGGTGACGGCGGCGGTGATCCTTGATCCGAACCGGCCGATCCTGGGTCTGGATGATTCCAAGAAGCTCACCGAGGCCCGTCGCGAGAAGCTCTACGACGAAATCTGCGAAAAGGCCCTGAGCTGGTGCATCGCCCGGGCCGAAGTCGAAGAAATCGATGAGCTCAATATCCTGCACGCCACCATGCTCGCCATGCAGCGTGCGGTGCAGGGGCTGCATATCACGCCGAAGCTGGCGATGATCGACGGCAATCGTTGCCCGAAACTGTCGATGCGCGCCGAAGCGGTCATCCAGGGCGACGGCAAAGTGCCGGCCATCGCGGCGGCTTCGATCCTGGCCAAGGTCAGTCGTGATCGGGAAATGGCCGCGTTCGAGCTGATCTATCCGGGCTATGGCATCGGCAGCCACAAGGGTTATCCGACCCCCGTCCACCTGGAAGCCTTGGCGCGCCTTGGCCCGACGCCGATTCATCGGCGATCGTTTGCCCCGGTTAGGCTGGCTTATGAAGCTCGGGATGGGGTGATCGTGAGCGAGGGGTTCACCTGATTCATCGTGGCGAGGGAGCTTGCTCCCGCTTGGGTGCGAAGCGCCCATAAGAAGGGGGCTGCCGCGCAGCCCAGCGGGAGCAAGCTCCCTCGCCACGGGTTCAATCCTCAAGAGAATGGGTTGCTGGCTGATGTTTTACCCAAGGCCCGGTACAATCCGGGCCTTGTTGTTTTCATGACTTAACGCAGGATCACTATGCCGGCTTCATTCGTTCATCTACGCCTGCACACTGAATACTCCCTGGTCGACGGTCTGGTGCGGATCAAGCCCCTGGTCAAGACGCTGGTGGGCATGAACATGCCTGCCGTGGCCGTTACCGACCAGAACAACATGTGTTCGCTGGTCAAGTTCTACAAGAACGCCATGGGCGCAGGGATCAAGCCGATCTGCGGCGCCGACCTGTGGCTGGCGAACAAGGACCCGGACGCGCCGCTGAGCCGAATCAGCCTGCTGGTGATGAACGCCTTGGGCTACCGCAACCTCACCGAGCTGATTTCCCGCGGCTTTATCGACGGCCAGCGCAATGGCTCGATCATCATCGAGCGCGAGTGGGTGGCCGAGGCCAGCGAAGGGCTGATCATGCTGTCGGCGGCCAAGGAGGGTGAAATCGGCCAGGCCCTGCTCAGCGGCAATGTCGAAGAAGCCGAACAACTGGCCCGCGACTGGATGGCCGTGTTCCCGGATCGCTTCTACATCGAAGTGCAGCGCACCAACCGTCCCAATGACGAAGAACACCTGCACGCCGCCGTAGCCCTCGCCGACAAGCTCGGTGCGCCGCTGGTGGCGACCAACGACGTGCGGTTCATCAAGCAGGAAGATTTCGAGGCCCACGAAACCCGCGTCTGCATCGGTGAGGGCCGGGCCCTCGACGACCCCCGTCGGCCGAAAAACTACAGCGACCAGCAATATCTCAAGAGCGCCGAGGAAATGGCGGAGCTGTTCAGCGACTTGCCCGAAGCGCTGGAAAACACCGTCGAGATCGCCAAGCGTTGCAACATCGAAGTGAAGCTGGGCAAGCACTTCCTGCCCAACTTCCCGATTCCCGATGGGATGACCATCGATGAATATTTCCGCAAGGTCTCGTTCGACGGCCTCGAAGAACGCCTGAGCGTCCTGCTGCCCAAGGACACCACTGAAGATTACGAAGCCAAGCGCCAGGTCTATGTCGATCGGTTGAATTTCGAGCTGGATATCATCATCCAGATGGGGTTCCCCGGTTACTTCCTGATCGTGATGGACTTTATCCAGTGGGCCAAGAGCAACGGCGTGCCCGTTGGCCCTGGCCGGGGGTCGGGTGCCGGTTCGCTGGTGGCCTACGTGCAGAAGATCACCGACCTCGACCCGCTGGAATATGACCTGCTGTTCGAACGTTTCCTCAACCCGGAACGGGTTTCCATGCCCGACTTCGACGTCGACTTCTGCATGGACGGCCGCGACCGGGTGATCGACTACGTGGCCGAGAAATACGGCCGCAACGCGGTGAGCCAGATCATTACCTTCGGTTCCATGGCTGCCAAGGCTGTGGTGCGCGACGTGGCGCGGGTGCAGGGCAAGTCCTACGGTCTGGCGGATCGCCTGTCGAAGATGATCCCGTTCGAAGTCGGCATGACCCTGGAAAAAGCCTACGAGCAGGAAGAAATCCTGCGGGACTTCATCAAGGTCGATGAGGAAGCTGCGGAAATCTGGGAGATGGCCCGCAAGCTCGAAGGCGTGGTGCGTAACGTCGGCAAGCACGCCGGTGGTGTGGTGATCGCGCCGACCAAGCTGACTGACTTCTCGCCGATCTATTGCGATGAAGAGGGCGACGGCCTGGTCACCCAGTTCGACAAGGATGACGTCGAGGCGGCGGGCCTGGTGAAGTTCGACTTCCTCGGCTTGCGGACCCTGACCATCATCGACTGGGCGCTGAAAACCATCAACCGCGACCGGGCCAAGGTCGGCGAAGAGCCGCTGGACATTGCCTTTATTCCGCTGGACGACAAGCCGACCTACAGCCTGTTGCAGAAAGCCGAAACCACCGCGGTGTTCCAGCTTGAATCCCGAGGCATGAAGGAGCTGATCAAGAAGCTCAAGCCCGACTGCCTGGAAGACTTGATCGCACTGGTGGCCCTGTTCCGTCCGGGCCCGCTGCAATCGGGCATGGTGGATGACTTCATCAACCGCAAGCACGGTCGCGCCGAGCTGGCGTACCCGCACCCCGACTACCAGTACGAAGGCTTGAAGCCGGTATTGGCACCGACCTACGGCATCATCCTGTATCAGGAACAGGTGATGCAGATTGCCCAGGTGATGGCCGGCTACACCCTCGGTGGCGCGGACATGCTGCGTCGAGCCATGGGTAAGAAAAAACCCGAGGAGATGGCCAAGCAGCGCGGTGGCTTCATCGAAGGTTGCGCGAACAACGGCATCGATGCGGACCTGGCGGGCAACATTTTCGACCTGGTGGAAAAGTTCGCCGGCTACGGCTTCAACAAATCCCACTCCGCCGCCTATGGCCTGGTCTCGTACCAGACCGCATGGTTGAAGGCACACTACCCGGCGCCGTTCATGGCGGCGGTACTGTCCGCGGACATGCACAACACCGACAAGGTCGTGACCTTGATCGAAGAAGTGCGGACCATGAAGCTGCGCCTCGACGCACCGGACGTGAACGCATCGGAGTTCAAGTTCACGGTGAACGAGGAAGGCCGCATCATCTATGGCCTCGGCGCCATCAAGGGCGTGGGCGAGGGGCCGGTGGAAGCCATCACCGAAGCGCGCCAGGACGGGCCATTCAAGGATCTGTTCGATTTCTGCGCGCGGGTTGACCTCAAGCGCATCAACAAGCGCACCCTCGACGGTTTGATCCGCAGCGGCGCGCTGGACCGCCTGGGGCCTTACTTCCACGATGAGCCGAAGGCCTACCAGGCCAACATCGATCGCAATCGCGCGGTGTTGCTGGCGGCGATGGAAGAAGCGATCAAGGCCGCCGAACAGACCGCCCGCACCCATGACAGCGGCCACGCCGACTTGTTTGGCGGGCTGTTCGTCGAGGAGGACGCCGACGTCTATGGCAACCATCGCAAGGCCAAGGAACTGACCCTCAAGGAGCGCCTCAAGGGAGAGAAAGACACCTTGGGCCTGTACCTGACCGGTCACCCGATCGACGAATACGAAGGCGAGATCCGCCGCTTCGCCCGCCAGCGCATCATCGACCTGAAGCCGGCTCGCGACACGCAAACGGTCGCCGGCATGATCATCGCCCTGCGGGTAATGAAGAACAAAAAGGGCGACAAGATGGGCTTCATCACCCTCGACGACCGCTCCGGGCGTATCGAGGCGTCGTTGTTCGCCGATGCGTTCCATTCCGCGCAGTCGTTGTTGCAGACCGACGCGATGGTGGTGGTGGAAGGCGAGGTCAGTAACGATGACTTCTCCGGTGGCCTGCGGCTGCGGGTCAAGCGGGTGATGAGCATGGAGGATGCCCGTACCAACCTGGCCGAGAGCCTGCGCCTGAAGTTGCAAACCCAGGATCTGAAAGGCGATCAGCTACGCTGGCTGGGCGAGTTGTTCAAGCGCCATCGCGGTGCTTGCCCGATCACGATGGAGTATGTGCGACCCGACGCCAAGGCCGTGCTGCAGTTCGGCGAAGGTTGGCGGATCGATCCGGCGGATGCGTTGATTCAAGCCTTGCGTGACCAGTTCGGCAAAGACAACGTCTTCCTCCAATACCGTTGACGGCCAGGGGCCACTTCCGTATCCGGAGCGCCCCTGACCTCGACTCGAATTTTTAATCTCGACCTGAACGCGCCTCTCCCTTAAGGTAGGGCGCGAATAGACAACCGGCCGGCCCAAGCTCTCTTGGACGTCGACCCAAGACGGACGCCTATGAACCCGAATTTTCTAGATTTCGAACAGCCGATCGCCGACCTTCAAGCCAAGATCGAAGAGTTGCGCTTGGTCGGTAACGACAATTCGCTGAATATCGGCGATGAAATCTCTCGGCTGCAGGACAAGAGCCGCACGCTGACCGAAGACATCTTCGGCAAGCTGACCAGCTGGCAGATCGCGCGTCTGGCGCGTCACCCGCGTCGTCCCTATACCCTGGACTACATCGACCACATCTTTACTGAGTTCGATGAGCTGCACGGCGACCGTCACTTCTCCGACGACGCCGCGATCGTCGGCGGCGTTGCCCGCCTGGACGACCAGCCAGTGATGGTGATCGGTCACCAGAAGGGCCGCGAAGTGCGCGAGAAGGTGCGTCGCAACTTCGGCATGCCGCGTCCGGAAGGCTACCGCAAGGCCTGCCGCCTGATGGAAATGGCCGAACGCTTCAAGATGCCGATCCTGACCTTCATCGACACCCCGGGCGCTTACCCAGGCATCGACGCCGAAGAGCGCAACCAGAGCGAAGCGATCGCCTGGAACCTGCGCGTGATGGCTCGCCTGAAAACCCCGATCATCGCCACCGTGATCGGCGAAGGCGGTTCGGGCGGTGCGTTGGCCATCGGTGTCTGCGATCAGTTGAACATGCTGCAATACTCCACCTACGCGGTGATCTCGCCGGAAGGCTGCGCCTCGATCCTCTGGAAAACCGCCGAGAAGGCGCCGGATGCCGCCGAAGCCATGGGCATCACCGCCGAGCGCCTCAAAGGCCTGGGCATCGTTGATAAAGTGATCAACGAGCCAGTGGGCGGCGCCCACCGTGACCCGGCTGCGGCCGCTGCGCTGATTCGCGCGGAGCTGAGTTCGCAGCTGTCGATGCTCAAGAAGTTCGACAACGACGCGTTGCTGGCCCGTCGTTATGAGCGGTTGATGAGCTACGGCCTCTGATCCAAGCGTTGTACCCTGTGTGGGAGCGAGCTTGCTCGCGATGGCGGTTTAACATTCAACCGATAAGTTGACTGATACACCGCCATCGCGAGCAAGCTCGCTCCCACATTTGATTGGTGTGAAGGCAAGTTTCCATGAATCAGCCCAGGATTGATCTGCCAACCCGGCTCCTCACACAGCTATCTCCCTGGCGCAACGCCGCCCACTGGCGCATCGCCTTCTCCGGTGGCCTCGATTCCACCGTCCTGCTGCACCTGCTCGTTTCCCTGGCCAAAAACCAAGCCCTGCCACCGCTCAGCGCCATCCATATCCATCATGGTCTCCAGGTCGTGGCCGAGGCGTGGCCGGAACATTGTCGCAGGGTCTGCGAGGCCCTTGGGGTGCCGCTTGAAGTGGTCAGCGTTGAGGTCCGGCCAGGCGCCAGTGTCGAGCGCGCCGCCCGGGAGGCGCGGTACGCGGCGTTCATAGCCGCGACACTGGAGAACCAAATGCTGCTCACCGCCCAGCACCGGGACGATCAAGCCGAGACCCTGCTGTTTCGTTTGCTGCGTGGGGCGGGCGCGCGAGGCCTCGCGGCGATGCCGAGGCAGCGACCACTGGGCCGGGGACATTTGCTGCGACCATTGCTCGATGTATCCCGCGTGGAGTTGGAGGCCTATGCCAGCCGGCATGGCTTGAGCTGGGTCGAGGACCCTTCCAACGATGACCATCGTTACGCCCGCAATTTCCTGCGCCAACGGGTCTTTCCGGTCTTGGCCGAACAGTGGCCCCAGGCATCCACGACCCTCGCCCGCAGCGCCGCGCACCTGAGCGAGGCGCAAGGCTTGCTGGACGAGTTGGCGCAGATCGATCTGGAGTGTGCCATGAGCGCCAGCGCGTTCGACTGGCTCGGGTTGCGGTCCCTTGAGCTGGCGCCCTTGCGCGCTTTGTCTGCGGCCCGCCAGCGCAACGCATTGAGTCATTGGCTGGCACCGGTGACTAAGCTTCCCGACAGTGATCATTGGGTGGGCTGGGACTCGTTGCGTGACGCCAGGGGCGATGGCCATCCGGTCTGGCGCCTGGCGGACGGAGAATTGCACCGGACCGGCGGACGCATCTGGTGGTTATCCGACCATTGGCGACAGCCGGTCTCGGGTCCGATTGAATGGCCTGAGGTCGATCGGCCATTGTTGCTGCCGGGTAATGGTCGGGTAATTCTTCTTGGCGCAGCCCCCTCGGGAGCGCTTTGCATCCGCTATCGCCAGGGCGGTGAAATCATGGAATTGCCGGGGCGCGGGCACCGGGATCTCAAGCGTTTGCTCAACGAAAACGGCGTGCCGGCGTTCGTACGTGGCCGTTTGCCGCTCCTGTATCGGGGCGAGCAATTGCTGGGGTTGGCCAGCCTTCAGGGATTCGATCGGGGGACTGATGGCAGTTGGCAACTGATCTGGCAGCCATGAAAGCCAAGATCTGGGTTTGAGCTGAAAGGGGCTTTCCGGTAGACTACGCTCCCTTCTTGATACAACTTCTGTGGATTCGCCTGAATTGCAGGAGTTGCCGATTACCAAGCAGTCTTTGCTGGGCGATTCCAAAAAATGTGTAGCGAACAACGTACCGGTGATTTCACCTCCGGTCTGTCCCGACGCGGCGGTTTTTTTGAAAGGTGCACTGTGATTAATGCAGGTGATCGGGGGCTTCGGCCTTCCTTCGCTTTCCCCGGCGGCTCGGACCGCTTTAACGCAGACTTCTAGGGTTTTTCATGACGCGCTACATATTCGTCACGGGCGGTGTTGTTTCTTCATTGGGGAAAGGCATTGCCTCGGCTTCATTGGCGGCCATCCTGGAGGCGCGGGGACTTAAGGTCACCATGCTCAAGCTGGACCCGTACATCAACGTCGACCCGGGCACCATGAGCCCGTTCCAGCACGGTGAAGTGTTCGTCACCCACGACGGCGCCGAGACCGACCTGGACCTGGGCCACTACGAGCGGTTCATCCGCACGACCATGACCCAGAACAACAACTTCACCACCGGCCGTGTCTACGAGCACGTCCTGCGCAAAGAGCGTCGTGGTGACTACCTTGGCGCAACCATCCAGGTCATCCCGCACATCACCGACGAAATCAAGCGCCGCATCATCAAGGGTGCCGGCGACGCGGACGTGGCGATGGTCGAGATCGGCGGCACTGTGGGCGACATCGAGTCCCAGCCGTTCCTTGAAGCCATCCGCCAGTTGCGTTTCGAAATCGGTGCCAAGCGCGCGATGCTGATGCACCTGACCCTGGTGCCGTACATCGCCACCGCCGGCGAAACCAAGACCAAGCCAACCCAGCACTCGGTCAAGGAACTGCGTTCCATCGGCCTGCAGCCGGACGTGCTGATCTGCCGCTCCGATCACCCGATCGACATCTCCTCGCGTCGCAAGATCGCCCAGTTCACCAACGTGGAAGAACGTGCGGTCATCGGCCTGGAAGACGCCGACACCATCTACAAGATCCCGGGCATCCTGCACTCCCAGGGCCTCGATGACTTCGTTGTCGAGCGCTTCGGCCTGCAATGCGCCAGCGCCGACCTGTCCGAGTGGGACGCCGTGGTCGATGCCAAGCTCAATCCAGAGCACGAAGTCACCATCGCCATGGTCGGCAAGTACATGGAGCTGCTGGACGCCTACAAGTCGCTGATCGAAGCGATGAGTCATGCCGGCATCAGCAACCGCACCAAGGTCAACCTGCGCTACATCGACTCCGAAGACATCGAGAACCAGGGCACCGGCCTGCTCGAAGGCGCCGATGCGATCCTCGTACCGGGCGGCTTTGGCCTGCGCGGCGTGGAAGGCAAGATCACCGCCGTGCAATACGCCCGCGAGAACAAGGTGCCGTACCTGGGCATCTGCCTCGGGATGCAAGTGGCGGTCATCGAGTTCGCCCGTAACGTGATGGGCTGGAAAGACGCCAACTCCACCGAATTCGATCGTGCCAGTGGCCACCCGGTCGTGGGCCTGATCACCGAGTGGGAAGATGCCACCGGCGCCGTCGAAGTGCGTACCGAAAGCTCGGACCTGGGCGGCACCATGCGCCTCGGCGCGCAGGAATGCCTGCTCGAAGCCGGCTCCAAGGTGCACGATTGCTACGCCAAGGACGTGATCGTCGAGCGTCATCGCCACCGCTACGAAGTGAACAACAACCTGCTGCCACAACTGATCGAAGCCGGCCTGAAGATTTCCGGTCGTTCCGGTGACGGTGCACTGGTTGAAGTGGTCGAGGCTGCGGACCATCCATGGTTCGTCGCCTGCCAGTTCCACCCGGAGTTCACTTCGACACCGCGCGACGGTCACCCGCTGTTCAGTGGTTTCGTGAAAGCCGCTTTGGCTCAACACCAGAAAAAGGCATAAGACGATGGCCCAGAAGATCATCCGCGTTGGCGACATCGAGATTGCCAACGACAAACCCATGGTGCTGTTTGGCGGCATGAACGTGCTGGAAAGCCGCGACATGGCGATGCAGGTCTGCGAGGAGTATGTGAAGGTTACCCAGAAACTGGGTATTCCATACGTCTTCAAGGCCAGCTTCGACAAGGCCAACCGTTCGTCGGTGACTTCCTACCGTGGTCCGGGCCTGGAAGAGGGGATGCGGATTTTCCAGGACATCAAGCAAGCCTTCGGCGTGCCGATCATCACCGACGTCCACGAGCCTGACCAGGCCGCGGTGGTCGCCGAGGTCTGCGACATCATCCAGTTGCCGGCCTTCCTGTCGCGCCAGACCGACCTGGTGGTCGCGATGGCCAAGACTGGCGCCGTGATCAACATCAAGAAAGCCCAGTTCCTCGCACCCCAGGAAATGAAACACATCCTGAGCAAGTGCGAAGAGGCCGGCAACGACCAGTTGATCCTCTGCGAGCGGGGTTCGAGCTTCGGCTACAACAACCTCGTGGTGGACATGCTCGGTTTCGGCATCATGAAGCAGTTCGAGTACCCGGTGTTCTTCGACGTGACCCACGCGCTGCAAATGCCTGGCGGTCGCTCCGATTCCGCGGGTGGTCGTCGCGCCCAGGTCACCGACCTGGCCAAGGCCGGCATGAGCCAGTCCCTGGCTGGCCTGTTCCTTGAAGCCCACCCTGACCCTGACAACGCCAAGTGCGACGGCCCTTGTGCCTTGCGCTTGAACAAGCTGGAACCTTTCCTGTCTCAGCTCAAGTCGCTGGATGAACTGGTCAAGGGTTTTCCGACGATAGAAACCGCGTAACGCGATTTTCTCCGGTAAAGTACCGCTCGATAAACGCTCTGGCCTGCGGGCCGGGCGTTGTCGTCGGCAAGCCTGCCCGCTGCTCTATCCCGCCGACGATAAAAGATTTCCTCTCGCTGCGTCGTTTTCGTCAACTTTGGAGTGTTTACAACAATGGCAAAAATCGTCGACATCAAAGGTCGTGAAGTTCTCGACTCCCGTGGCAACCCCACTGTCGAAGCGGACGTGCTTCTCGACAACGGCATCATCGGCAGCGCCTGTGCGCCGTCCGGTGCTTCCACTGGCTCGCGCGAAGCGCTGGAGCTGCGTGATGGCGACAAGAGCCGTTACCTGGGCAAGGGCGTGCTGAAGGCCGTCGCCAACATCAACGGTCCGATCCGTGACCTGTTGCTGGGCAAGGACCCTGCCGACCAGAAAGCCCTCGATCACGCCATGATCAAGCTCGACGGTACCGAAAACAAAGCCACCCTGGGCGCCAACGCGATCCTCGCCGTGTCCCTGGCCGCTGCCAAGGCCGCTGCCCAGGACCAGGACCTGCCGCTGTACGCCCACATCGCCAACCTCAACGGTACGCCGGGCGTGTACTCGATGCCGGTACCGATGATGAATATCATCAACGGCGGCGAGCATGCCGATAACAACGTCGACATCCAGGAATTCATGGTGCAGCCGGTGGGTGCCAAGACCTTCTCCGAAGGCTTGCGCATGGGCACCGAGATTTTCCATCACCTCAAGGCCGTGCTGAAGGCCCGTGGCCTGAGCACCGCCGTTGGCGACGAAGGCGGTTTCGCACCGAACCTGGCGTCCAACGAAGATGCACTGAAAGTGATCTCCGAAGCCGTGGCCAACGCTGGCTACAAGCTGGGCACCGACGTGACCCTGGCTCTGGACTGCGCCGCCAGTGAGTTCTTCGAAGACGGCAAATACAACCTGTCTGGCGAAGGCCAGGTGTTCACCGCCGAAGGTTTCGCCGATTACCTCAAGGGCTTGACCGAACGCTACCCGATCATCTCCATCGAAGACGGCCTGGACGAGTCCGACTGGGCGGGCTGGAAAATCCTCACCGACAAGATCGGCGAGAAAACCCAGCTGGTGGGCGACGACCTGTTCGTGACCAACACCAAGATCCTGAAAGAAGGCATCGACAAGAAGATCGCCAACTCGATCCTGATCAAGTTCAACCAGATCGGCACCCTGACCGAAACCCTGGAAGCCATCCAGATGGCCAAGGCCGCCGGTTACACCGCCGTGATCTCCCACCGCTCGGGTGAAACCGAAGACTCGACCATTGCCGACCTGGCCGTGGGCACCGCGGCGGGCCAGATCAAGACCGGTTCGCTGTGCCGCTCCGACCGCGTTTCCAAGTACAACCAACTGCTGCGCATCGAAGAGCAGTTGAACGGTAAGGCCAAGTACAACGGTCGCGCCGAGTTTCGCGGTTAAGCTGTAAATGATAAAAAGACAGCGGATTGCGTCGCAAAGGTCGCCAAGGTGGCGGTTTTGCCTCTAATCTGATGCCTTATCAAGCACAAGCCTGGATCTTCCAGGCTTCGTGCTATCAGACGCTTCAAAGTTTGGCATGGCGGTCTTTTTTCACTGGATACCTGATATTCGATGCGCAGTCCCAATTGGTTGTTTCTCGTCTTGCTCTTGTTGCTGGCCGGCCTGCAGTACCGCCTTTGGGTGGGTAATGGCAGCTTGGCGCAGGTGGCCGAGTTGACTCAGCAAATTGCCGACCAGCACGCCGAAAACGAGGCATTGCTGGAGCGTAACCGGGTGATGGACGCGGAAGTGATGGAACTGAAGAAAGGCATGGAGACCGTCGAAGAGCGGGCTCGCCATGAATTGGGCATGGTGAAAGAGGGCGAAACCCTCTATCAACTGGCCCAATGAGCATTCGTTTACCGGCCTTTTGGGCCGTGATTCCTGCCGCGGGCGTAGGTGCCCGTATGGCCGCGGACCGACCCAAGCAATACTTGCAACTGGGCGGACGCACAATTCTCGAACACAGCCTTGGCTGTTTCCTCGATCATCCGACCGTCAAGGGCGTGGTGGTCAGCGTGGCATCTGACGATCCCTATTGGCCGACACTGGCCTGTGCCAGCGATCCGCGTATCCAGCGTGTGGATGGCGGTGAGCAGCGTTCGGGTTCGGTGCTCAATGCGTTGCTGCACCTTCACGAGCAGGGCGCCGACGATTTCGATTGGGTGCTGGTACACGACGCCGCGCGGCCGAACCTGGCCCGGGACGATCTTGATAACTTGCTCCATGAGCTGGCGAACGATCCGGTCGGCGGCCTGCTGGGTGTGCCTGGCGCGCGATACCCTCAAGCGCGTCGACAAGCATGGCCGCGTGCTGGAAACGGTCGATCGCAGCGTGGTCTGGCAAGCCTACACGCCACAAATGTTCCGCCTCGGCGCCTTGCATCGAGCCCTGGCCGACAGCCTGGTGGCGGATGCAGTGATTACCGACGAAGCGTCCGCCATGGAATGGGCGGGGCAGGCGCCTCGGTTGATCGAAGGGCGGGCGGATAACATCAAGGTGACCCGGCCAGAAGATCTGGAGTGGTTGCGCCAGCGGTGGGCGAATCGGCGTTAAGCTGGATCTGTTTCCTCGTTGGATCGTCATTGTCTGGGCCGGCGCCATCGCGAGCAAGCTCGCTCCCACAGGGTTATCGTCGAGTGATGGATGTGTGTTCACACCGGTCCACTGTGGGAGCGAGCTTGCTCGCGATGGCGTCATCCCGGACAACAAAAAAACCACTGTCACCCCCGATATTCAGGCCGCTCAGCCAAGCCCCCTTCAAATAATCCACCAACTTGCGCACTTTCGGCGACAGATGCCGTTGCTGCGGGTACAACGCCCACACCGCCGTATTCGGTGGCTGATGAGCCTCCAGCAGCGAAATCAACGCACCGCTGTTCAAATGCTCCAGCACGTAATAGTCCGGCAACTGGCACAAACCCACGCCTTGAAGCGCTGCATCAAGTACCGCTTGCCCACTGTTACAACGCCAGTTTCCCTGTACTCGCTGGGAAAATTCCCGCCCGTTCTGCTCCAGTTGCCACATGTCGGAACTGCCGATCAGGCAGTTGTGGCGGCTCAGTTCCGACAAGCTGTGGGGGCGACCATAACGTTCCAGGTAGGAGGGCGAAGCGCAAAGGTACATGCGTCGCGGTGCCAGGCGTGCGGCGACCAAGCGTGAGTCCTGCAGGCGGCCGAGGCGAATCGCCAGGTCCAGGCCTTCGTGGACGAGGTCCAACTGGCGATTGCTCAATTCTATGTCCACCCGCAATTGCGGATACAGGCCCATGAATCGCGTCACCAACGGCACGATAAACCGTTCGCCGTAAGCCACGGCACAGGTCATGCGCAGCATGCCCTTGGGCTCGCTGGTCAGGTCGCCGACGGCCCGCAGTGCTTCCTCGCGTCCATCCTGGAGGCGCTGGCAGTGCTGCAAAAAGGTTTGCCCGGCTTCGGTCAACGTCACACGGCGGGTGCTGCGATAGAGCAGTCGTGTCTGTAGACGCTCTTCAAGCCGTACGATTTGTCGGCTGATATGGGAAGACGAAACCCCGAGCCGTTCCGCGGCGGCGGTGAATTGGCTGCATTCGGCCACGGCCACAAACTCGTCGATACCTTCCCAGCGGTTATCCGACATGGAGGATTATCCCTGTATGGCAATAATGTTTTGCTTTTAGCCGGATTATTCATCGTCTGGTGGCGGATTACACTCCTTGTCTCGTTTTTATTTGCTGGAGTATCCGGATGATCAAGTCACGCGCCGCCGTTGCCTTCGAGGCCAAGAAACCCCTGGAAATCGTCGAGGTCGACGTGGCCATGCCCAAGGCGGGCGAAGTGCTGTTGCGCGTGGTGGCTTCCGGTGTCTGCCACACCGATGCCTACACCCTGTCGGGCGCCGACCCGGAAGGGATTTTTCCGTCGATCCTCGGCCACGAAGGCGGCGCCATTGTCGAGGCCATCGGCGAAGGCGTGACGTCGGTGGCGGTGGGCGACCATGTGATTCCGCTGTACACGCCGGAGTGCGGCCAGTGCAAATTCTGCAAGTCGGGCAAGACCAACCTCTGCCAGGCTATTCGCGCCACCCAGGGCAAAGGCTTGATGCCGGACGGTACGTCGCGCTTTTCCTACAAGGGCGAGACGATTTTCCACTACATGGGCACCTCGACGTTCTCTGAGTACACCGTGCTGCCGGAAATCTCCGTTGCGAAGATTCCAAAAGAAGCGCCGCTGGAAAAGGTCTGCCTGCTGGGTTGTGGCGTCACCACGGGTATCGGCGCTGTGCTGAACACCGCCAAGGTCAAGCCGGGTGACACTGTGGCGATCTTCGGCCTGGGCGGCATCGGCCTTTCGGCCGTGATTGGCGCCGTGAAGGCCAAGGCCGCGCGCATCATCGCCATCGACATCAACCCGGCCAAATTCGAAATCGCCAAACAACTGGGCGCCACTGATTGCGTCAACCCGAAAGACTTCGACCGTCCGATCCAGGAAGTCATCGTCGACATGACGGACGGCGGCGTGGACTTTTCCTTCGAATGCATCGGCAATGTCCAGTTGATGCGTGCCGCGCTGGAGTGCTGCCACAAGGGCTGGGGCGAGTCGGTGATCATCGGCGTGGCCGGGGCCGGCCAGGAGATTGCCACCCGTCCATTCCAACTGGTGACCGGGCGCGTCTGGCGTGGTTCGGCGTTTGGCGGCGTGCGCGGTCGCACTGAGTTGCCGAGCTATGTGGACATGGCCGAAAAGGGCGAGATTCCGCTGGACACTTTCATCACCCACACCATGGGCCTGGAAGACATCAACAAGGCGTTCGACCTGATGCACGAAGGCAAGAGCATCCGTACCGTCATTCATTTTTAAGGAGCAGCCGCAAGCTTCAAGCCATAAGCCGCAAGTCGGTTCACCGCCCTCTTGCAGCTTAAAGCTTGCCGCTTGCAACTGATGTATTGCCCATGAGTCTGGAAAACATCTCTTGCCAGAAAAGCTTCGGCGGCTGGCATAAGCGTTACCGGCACCGTTCCGAAGTGCTCGGTTGTGACATGGTGTTTGCCGTGTACCTGCCGCCGCAAGCCGAGCAGGGCGGCAAGCTTCCGGTGCTGTATTGGCTGTCCGGGCTGACCTGCACCGACGAGAACTTCATGCAAAAGGCCGGTGCCCAGCGCATGGCCGCCGAGCTGGGGCTGATCATCGTCGCGCCCGACACCAGCCCCCGTGGCGCCGACGTGCCGGGCGATCCGGACGGTGCGTGGGACTTCGGCCTGGGGGCGGGGTTCTATCTGAACGCCACGCAGGATCCTTGGGCGCGGCACTATCGGATGCATGACTACGTCGTGCAGGAATTGCCGACATTGGTCGAAGCGCATTTCCCGGCTTCGGATAAACGTGGCATCAGCGGTCATTCCATGGGCGGTCATGGCGCACTTGTGTGCGCCTTGCGCAACCCTGGGCGTTACCGTTCGGTGTCGGCCTTTTCGCCGATCAACAATCCGATGGATTGCCCATGGGGACAGAAAGCGTTTTCTCGCTACCTTGGGGAAGATCGCTCGAAATGGCGCGAGTGGGATGCGTGCGCATTGATCGCCGAGGCGGGCGAAAAGCTGCCGCTGCTGGTGGACCAGGGCGATCGCGATGACTTCCTCGCCAACCAACTCAAGCCCGAGGCCTTGCAGCAAGCGGCGAAAGCGGCCGGCCATCCATTGGAACTGCGCCTGCAACCGGGCTATGACCACAGCTATTTCTTCATCGCCAGTTTCATCGGTGAACACTTACAACATCATGCACGCGCTCTAAACGCCTAATGCAGGTAGAATCACGCCCTGACAAAAATCGGGGCGTTTTTTTATGCGTATTGGCCACGGCTACGATGTTCACCGTTTCACTGAAGGCGACTTCATTACTCTGGGCGGCGTGCGGATCGCACACGGCTTCGGGCTGCTCGCGCATTCTGACGGTGATGTCCTGCTGCACGCCTTGAGCGACGCACTGCTCGGCGCGGCTGCCTTGGGCGATATCGGCAAGCACTTCCCCGACACCGACCCGCAATTCAAGGGTGCCGACAGCCGCGTGCTGCTGCGCCATGTGGTTTCGTTGATCCACGCCAAGGGCTGGAAAGTCGGCAACGTCGATAACACCATTGTTGCCCAAGCCCCCAAAATGGCTCCGCACATCGAAGCGATGCGCCAGTTGATTGCCGAGGATCTCCAAGTTGAGCTGGACCAAGTGAACGTGAAAGCCACCACTACCGAGAAGCTTGGCTTTGTCGGTCGCGAAGAAGGTATTGCCGTCCATTCCGTTGCCTTGTTGCTGCGCCCATGACCGAATTGGAACTGTTGGGGCCACGGGCCCATGGTGAGTCGTTGGGCAGCGCGGTACTCAAGGCCAGCGCTGAGGATTTCCAGGTCGATGAAGTGCTCGACATCCCGTTGACCGGCGACGGCGAGCATCTCTGGATCTGGGTGGAAAAACGTGGCTTGAACACCGAAGAGGCTGCCCGGCGTATCGCCAAGGCCGCCGGCGTGCCACTGCGTACCGTCAGCTACGCCGGGCTCAAGGATCGTCAGGCACTGACCCGTCAGTGGTTCAGCGTGCAATTGCCCGGCAAGGCTGATCCGGATTTGTCGGCGGCAGAGAACGACACCTTGAAAATCCTCAAGACCGCTCGCCACCGGCGCAAGCTGCAGCGCGGCGCACACTCGGCCAACGGCTTTACCTTGCGCCTGACCCAGTTCAAGGGCGACAAGGACGCCATCGACGCGCGTCTGCAGCAGATTGTGCAAGAGGGGATCCCCAATTATTTCGGCGCCCAGCGCTTTGGCCACGATGGCGGAAACGTGGTCGATGCCCGCGCCTGGGCTGCACGCAAGGCTTTGCCGGAACAGCGCAACGTACGTTCGCGGCTGTTGTCGACGGCGCGCAGCTTCCTGTTCAACAAAGTGCTGGCGGCCCGGGTGGCCGACGGTACCTGGCAACAAGCCCGGGTAGGCGACTTGCTGGCATTCACCGACAGCCGTAGCTTCTTTCCGGCCGGGGAGGCCGAATGCAGCGATCCGCGCCTGGCGATTCTCGACCTGCATCCCACTGGACCGCAGTGGGGCGAGGGACCTTCGCCCGCCGCCGGAGATATTTTCGAGCTGGAACAGGCGATTGCCCAAGGCGAGGCTGACCTTCGAGATTGGTTGATAAACGCGGGAATGAGTCACGAACGTCGCATCCTGCGACTGCCCATTGGCGGGCTGTCGTGGCATTATCCCGAGCCTGACATTCTGCAACTGGAATTCGTCCTGCCGGCCGGATGCTTCGCCACTGTCTTGGTGCGCGAACTCGTCGATCTGGTGCCGGTGGGGCAGACGGACAGCCCATGCGTATTCTGATTTCTAACGACGACGGGGTGACAGCGCCCGGCCTTGCCGCGCTTTATGCTGCGCTGGCGGATTTTGCCGAGTGCGTGGTGATCGCCCCGGACCAGGACAAAAGCGGCGCCAGCAGCTCGCTGACGCTCGACCGTCCGCTGCACCCGTGCTATCTGGACAACGGCTTCATCAGTCTCAACGGTACGCCAACCGATTGCGTACACCTTGGCCTGAACGGCCTGTTGGAGCGCGAGCCGGACATGGTGGTCTCAGGTATAAATCTGGGGGCCAACCTGGGCGACGATGTGCTGTATTCAGGCACGGTCGCCGCAGCCTTGGAAGGTCGTTTCCTGAACCAGACGTCCTTTGCCTTTTCGTTTGTTTCACGGCAGGTCGACAACTTGCCCACCGCCGCCTACTTTGCCCGCAAACTGGTAGAGGCCCACGGTGAACTGGACCTGCCGCCGCGCACGGTACTGAACGTGAACATTCCGAACTTGCCGCTCGATCACATTCGTGGCATCCAGCTCACTCGCCTGGGCCACCGTGCCCGCGCCGCCAAGCCGATGCATGTCGTCGACCCGCGCGGCAAGGCTGGCTACTGGATCGCCGCGGCCGGCGACGCCGAAGATGGCGGGCCCGGCACGGACTTCCATGCCGTGATGCAAGGCTATGTCTCGATCACGCCCTTGCAGCTCGATCGAACCTTCAACGAAGCCTTCAGGCATCTTGATGGCTGGCTGGAGGGGCTGCACTGATGGCGCGTGAACAAGACGATATGCTGCGCCGAGGCATCGGCATGACCTCCCAGCGCACGCGGGAGCGATTGATCCAGCGGCTTTACGAAGAAGGCCTGTCCAACGCCCAGGTCCTGGAAGTGATCCGACGCACGCCACGGCATTTGTTCGTCGATGAGGCCCTGGCCCATCGCGCTTACGAAGACACCGCATTGCCGATTGGCCACAACCAGACCATTTCCCAGCCTTATATGGTCGCTCGCATGAGCGAGTTGCTGCTGGAGGCGGGGCCGCTGGACAAAGTGCTGGAGATCGGCACGGGCTCGGGCTACCAGACCGCAGTGTTGTCGCAGTTGGTCGAGCGGGTGTTCTCCGTAGAGCGGATCAAGGTGCTGCAGGATCGCGCCAAGGAACGCCTGGTGGAATTGAACCTGCGCAACGTGGTATTTCGCTGGGGCGATGGGTGGGAAGGTTGGCCGGCCCTGGCGCCTTATAACGGCATCATCGTGACGGCGGTCGCTACCGACGTACCCCAGGCCTTGCTGGATCAGCTCGCTCCCGGTGGGCGACTGGTCATTCCGGTGGGCTCGGGCGAAGTCCAGCAATTGATGTTGATCGTGCGCGAAGAACACGGCTTCTCGCGACACGTCCTTGGAGCGGTGCGTTTCGTGCCGCTGCTCAATGGGCCGTTGGCCTGAGCATTTATAACCGGGCGCTGAATTCCGCGGCCCGTGCTGTGTCTTACAGCTGCACGGATCAGTCCAGCGCCGAATTGCCAAACGGCGTTCAACAGCGTCGAGCAAACGTGTGCGGCGGTGCCTCGAGCTTCCTTTATAGAAGCACGGTATCGGCCAGCCACGGGGCAACATGTCTGCCTGGACAGGCAGTTTTCAATATCTTCAGCCACCACAAAGGGAGCGGCGGGTGAGTCTCACAGTCATTGCGCAGCGTATGGGTATCACGAGCTTTAAGCGCCTGGTGACTGGCCTTTTCTTGAGTACCTTGCTGGTCGGTTGTTCCAGTACGCCTTCGGGTAACGTCCGGGTGGTCGATCGCAACAACGCGACACCGCAACGGCCTACAGTCACGACCGGCCAGTATGTAGTCCGTCGCGGCGATACGTTGTTTTCCATCGCTTTTCGCTACGGCTGGGACTACAAAGCCCTCGCGGCTCGGAACAACATTCCTGCGCCTTATACGATTCACCCAGGTCAGACAATTCGCTTTGACGGTCGCAGCGGTTCAACGCCAACGGCGGTCGTCACGCAGTCGGGTTCGACCCCTTCGTCCTCGAGCAAAACCACCGTTATTCGTCGTCCGGCCACTGCTGGAACGGCGACTGTACCGTCCGTCGCGAACAAACCGGCACCCGCTCCGATGCCTCCGGCAGGCCCCGCCCCGACTGGCTGGGGATGGCCTTCTAATGGCGTTCTCATTGGAAAATTCTCTTCAAACGGTAGTTTGAATAAAGGAATTGATATCGCCGGGGATTTGGGACAGCCTGTTTTTGCCGCGTCTGATGGCACGGTTGTGTACGCCGGGAGTGGTTTGAGGGGCTACGGCGAACTCGTGATCATCAAACACAGCGATACCTACGTCAGTGCCTACGGTCACAACCGCAGGCTGTTGGTTCGGGAGGGGCAGCAGGTCAAGGTCGGGCAGACAATTGCCGAAATGGGATCGACGGGTACAGACCGGGTGAAACTGCATTTTGAGATTCGCCGACAAGGTAAGCCTGTAGATCCGCTGCAATTCCTGCCACGTCGTTGATTTGCATGTCAGCCTGTTCCGTCGCGTAGAGGGAACAGGCTCCAGCGTTGCCAAGGATAAAGGCGTCGCTCGAGCTTGAGGTCGAACTCACCAAAGGACTATAACAATGGCTCTCAGTAAAGAAGTGCCGGAGTTTGACATCGACGATGAGGTTCTCCTGATGGAGACCGGCATCGCTATGGATTCGATGTCGAATGATGAAGGGGCGACTCCACCTTCCGTTCGTGCCAAATCCAAACACTCCGCTTCACTTAAACAACATAAGTACATCGATTACACCCGGGCGCTGGACGCCACTCAGTTGTACCTCAACGAAATCGGTTTCTCGCCGCTGCTCTCCCCCGAGGAAGAAGTTCATTTTGCGCGGTTGTCGCAAAGTGGCGACCCGGCCGGTCGAAAACGCATGATTGAAAGCAACCTGCGCCTGGTGGTGAAAATCGCCCGACGCTACGTCAACCGTGGGCTTTCGCTGCTGGACCTGATCGAAGAGGGCAACCTGGGACTGATTCGCGCGGTCGAGAAATTCGACCCCGAGCGCGGCTTCCGTTTCTCGACCTATGCGACCTGGTGGATTCGCCAGACCATCGAACGGGCGATCATGAACCAGACCCGGACCATCCGGCTGCCGATCCATGTGGTCAAGGAGCTGAATGTCTACCTGCGGGCTGCCCGTGAACTGACCCAGAAGCTCGACCACGAACCTTCCCCCGAAGAGATCGCCAACCTGTTGGAAAAACCGGTGGGCGAGGTCAAGCGCATGCTGGGGCTGAACGAGCGAGTTTCCTCGGTGGACGTTTCCCTGGGGCCGGACTCGGATAAGACCTTGCTGGATACCCTTACCGACGATCGCCCGACTGACCCGTGCGAGTTGCTCCAGGATGACGATCTGTCCCAGAGCATCGACCAGTGGCTTTCGGAGCTGACCGACAAGCAACGGGAAGTGGTGATTCGCCGCTTCGGCTTGCGCGGGCATGAAAGCAGCACGCTGGAGGATGTCGGGCTGGAGATTGGGTTGACCCGTGAGCGGGTCAGGCAGATCCAGGTTGAAGGCCTCAAGCGTCTTCGGGAGATTCTGGAGAAGAATGGCCTGTCGAGCGAGTCGTTGTTTCAGTAACACTCAGCAAGCGCAGGAGATAAAGCCCCGACCGGTTCGGGGCTTTTGCGTTTCTGGGTAAGTGTGATCTTTCGGTCGTACCCATTTTGTAGTTTCAGTTTGTAAGCCTTTGCCTAGTGTTGCGTAAGCGATCGGTTTCCCGTCGCCGGGATAGACCGCTATAAACGCTGTGATATTTTTATATCTGACTGATTTATAAAGAAAATTATCTGATGAAGTTAGTGTGACAAAGTCAGCCACCTGTATCAGCCGCGTTGCACTCTCCTCGGAAAACACTAATATCAGTCCTGTGTCGACGGACAGACACACCCGTCATGGACGATGGGAACGGAAGGACATCGCAGGACGCGATTCATCAGGACGATGAAAAGGATTAAAGGGATTAGGGAAAAAATGTGGGCGGGTCAAACCGCCCCTTTTTTATGCCTGCGATTTGGATCCAAGCAGCAAAAAGGCCCGCAACGGGCCTTTTGGTGACGCCGGAAAGATCAGCGCTCGAGGTCTGCGATCTTGCCAGTCTTGCCGTCCCACTCTTCGGCGTCCGGCAGGGCGTCTTTCTTCTCGGTGATGTTCGGCCAGATGTCCGCCAGTTCAGCGTTCAGCTCGATGAAGTTCTCCATGCCGGCCGGCACTTCGTCTTCCGAGAAAATGGCATTCGCCGGGCATTCCGGTTCACACAGCGCGCAGTCGATGCACTCGTCCGGGTGAATGACCAGGAAGTTCGGCCCTTCGTAAAAGCAGTCCACCGGACACACTTCTACGCAGTCGGTGTACTTGCACTTGATGCAGTTGTCGGTGACGACGAAGGTCATTTCTAATTTCTCCTCAGGCGGCTGCGGCGAACCCCCTTCACGGTGGGGGTCGCGGGGTTTGGGAGCGATAGTCTGCAAACCCAGGCTAATAGGCAGCAGCATCCCAAACCGCGCGCGATTCTAACAGCTTGAAAGCCTGTGTGTTAGATCCGTGTCTTCAATGTATAAAGCAATTCGAGTGCACGGCGTGGTGTCAGGTCATCCAGATCGAGCTTGGCCAGTTCATCGAGCACCGGATGCGGCAGGCTGGCGAACAGATCGCTTTGCTGCGGCGCGGCCGGTTTGCCTTTGGTCGGGCGCGGTGCTTCATGGGGCAGGCTGGTGGTTTCCAGGCGGCTCAGGTGCTCGCGGGCGCGGCTGATCACGTCGCTTGGCACGCCGGCCAACTGCGCCACCGCCAATCCGTAGCTCTGACTCGCCGGGCCGGGCAGGACATGGTGCAGGAACACAATGCGTTCGTTGTGCTCGGTGGCGTTGAGGTGAACGTTGGCCACCAGCGGTTGGCTCTCCGGCAGCACCGTCAATTCGAAGTAGTGCGTGGCGAACAGCGTGTAGGCCCGCAACTGGGCGAGACGTTCTGCCGCAGCCCAAGCCAGGGACAAGCCGTCGAAGGTGCTGGTGCCGCGACCGACTTCGTCCATCAGCACCAGGCTGCGCTCGGTGGCGTTGTGCAGGATGTTCGCGGTTTCACTCATTTCCACCATGAACGTCGAACGACCACCGGCCAAGTCATCACTGGAGCCGATCCGGGTGAAGATGCGGTCTACCAACGACAATTCGCAGCTGGCCGCGGGCACAAAGCTGCCGATGTGGGCCAGCAGCACGATCAACGCGGTCTGGCGCATGTAGGTGGATTTACCGCCCATGTTCGGACCGGTGATCACCAGCATGCGCGTATTGTCGTCCAGGCTCAGGTCGTTGGCCACGAACGGCGTTGTCAAGACTTGCTCGACCACCGGGTGACGACCCTGGCTGATGCGCATGCACGGCTCGCTGACGAAGCGCGGGCAGTTGAGGTCCAGGTTGAGCGCGCGTTCGGCCAGGTTGCTCAGCACGTCCAGTTCCGCCAGGGCGGCGGCGGTGTCCTGCAACGGCGGCAGTTGGCTGATCAGGTCTTCAAGCAGCGCTTCGTAGAGCATCTTTTCCCGGGCCAGGGCGCGGCTCTTGGCCGACAGCGCCTTGTCTTCGAACGCCTTGAGCTCGGGGGTGATGAAACGCTCGGCGCCCTTGAGGGTCTGGCGGCGAATGTAGTCGGCTGGGGCTTGCTCGGCCTGCTTGCTCGGCAGTTCGATGAAGTAGCCGTGGATGCGGTTGTAGCCGACCTTGAGGTTGGCCAGGCCGGTACGGGCTTTTTCCCGGGCTTCGAGGTCGATCAGGAACTGGCCGGCGTTCTCGCTCAGCGATTGCAACTCGTCGAGCTCGGCGTCGTAGCCGGTTTTCAGCACGCCACCGTCACGGATCACCGCGGGCGGGTTGTCGATAATGGCTTTTTCCAGCAGCGCGGCCAGCTCCGGGTAGGTGCTGGTGGTGCGCGCCAGTTGTTGCAGGTGCGGCGCTTCGAGGTCGGTCATCGCCACTTGCAATTCAGGCAGCGCGCCGAGGGCATCGCGCAGGCGTGCCAAGTCGCGGGGACGGGCGTTGCGCAAGCCGATGCGGGCGAGGATCCGCTCGATGTCGCCGATTTCCTTGAGTTGCGGTTGCAACTGCTCGAAGCGATAACGGTCCAGCAGACAGGTAATGGAGGACTGGCGCGCTGTCAGTACCGTCAGGTCCCGCAGCGGACGGTTCAACCAGCGGGTCAGCAGACGGCTGCCCATGGCGGTCTGGCAGCGATCGACCACCGATTGCAAGGTGTTGTCGCGGCCGCCGGCCAGGTTGGTGTCCAGCTCCAGGTTGCGTCGGCTCGCGCCGTCCAGCACCACCGTGTCATCCAGGCGCTCGTGACGCAGGCTGCGCAAGTGGGGCAGGGCGGTGCGCTGGGTTTCCTTGGCGTAGGCCAGCAGGCAACCGGCCGCGCCGATGGCCAGGGTCAAATTCTCGCAACCGAAGCCTTTCAGGTCCTGGGTGGAAAACTGCTGGCAGAGACTTTTCAGCGCCGAGTCGCGCTCGAAATCCCACGGCGCCCGACGACGCACCCCACGGCGTTTTTCCGCCGGCAGGTCTTTGGGCCAGTCATCGGGAATCAACAGCTCCACCGGGTTGACCCGCTCCAGCTCCGCCAGCAGGTTTTCCCAGCCCTTGATTTCCAGCACCGAGAAATTGCCACTGGTGATGTCCAGCACGGCCAGGCCAAACAGCCGCTCGTCGCCCAAGACCGCGGCAATGAGGTTGTCCCGGCGCTCGTCCAGCAAGGCTTCGTCACTGACCGTACCCGGGGTGATGATCCGCACGACTTGGCGTTCCACTGGGCCTTTGCTGGTGGCCGGGTCGCCGACTTGTTCGCAGATCACCACGGACTCGCCAAGCTTGACCAGTTTCGCCAGGTAACCTTCCGCTGCGTGGTAAGGAATCCCACACATCGGAATCGCCATGCCCGCCGACTGCCCACGCGCCGTCAGGGTGATGTCCAGCAGCTTGGCGGCCTTCTTCGCGTCCTCGTAGAAGATCTCGTAGAAGTCGCCCATGCGGTAGAACATCAGCTGATCGGGGTGCTGGTTCTTCAGGCGCCAGTATTGCTGCATCATCGGCGTGTGGGAGGACAGGTCGTTCACGGCTGTATTCATGGGTGTCAGGCAAAGCTCGTTGAAGTGTGTAGGCAAAAGGAGGGGCATTGGCCCGGCTTTTCCGCGATGGGCGCAAGGTTAACATGGGCGGTCTGGTGCTACCCATATGTGAGTGGTTTTTGGGACTGTGTGCTTATCCGTTTTTCGGTAACGGCTACTTAGGGTGCCGCCCTGACGGCGGGTCACTTTTGAAGAGCCCGCAAGCCGGCCTGTTCCTCCGGCTGTACTCCGATCCAATTGTGGGAGCGAGCCTGCTCGCGAAGGCGGCCTTATAGCCGACCTGTTTCTCCGGCTGTATCCTGATCCAATTGTGGGAGCGAGCTTGCTCGCGATGACGGCTGCCAATACAACTTAGTAGTAACTGGACTACCGCCATCGCGAGCAAGCTCGCTCCCACAGTGATGACTCGGGTTTCTCTCAGGTCTCGGCTTGCACCATGAATGCCTACCTCACCTCAACCACATCCAACGCCCGGTTCGCCAGCAACTGGCTCAGCTCGATCATCTGTTGAACCCCCAGCAAGATATTCCGTCGCGAGCCCTTCAGGTCGAATGCCAGGTCGCTGACCATGGCGTTGGCCGAGGCCAGGGTTTCGCTGAGGTTGGCGAGCAGGCATTCGGCGTCGATGTTGGGGCGATGATGAAAAGGGTGTCGGGTGTGTCAGCGGTTTCTTTGTCGGTTTTCGGCTTGAGGTAGTAGTCCAGGGCGCGGGTGGCCGCGTCGTCGAGTTTCTTGGCGTTGGCCGATTGGGTGCGGGAGACGTGTTCGTTAGGGGGATTCGGTGTGTGCTTCGGCATTCTATGGATCCTTGAGGTTGAGCCACCACTCACTCGCGACTAAACGAGGGGGCGGCAGCTGTACGCAGGTTAGTCGACCGGGGATCCAAGGAACCGGCGCGCCCGAGGGCGCCCTGCGCACAGCTACCATCAAGTGCAGGAGTAGGGATACCTGACTGAAGGGAGCAATGAGCACCTTGGAATACCGAGCGACTAAACCCGATCACTGATAGGCAGTGACGAGGTCAAAAGTACCGATGGGATCCAAGGCGCACAAGCCGGCGGATTCTGGCGTAGTTGTAGGCAGAGGCGCAAGTTGACGTAGCCTTGTGTTGCGCATCTGAAGGACATCTTTGAAGCCTTTTCCCAAAGGTGTGTAGGACGGATTCCGTGGCGAGGGAGCTTGCTCCCGCTTGAGTGCGAAGCGCTCACAAAAAGGGGGCTGCTGCGCAGCCCAGCGGGAGCAAGCTCCCTCGCCACAAATGCATCTAACCAAGCTTCGTGAGGTGTATTAACGATTTATGCAAATCAGCATTTGTCTTCCGCGAAAAGAACAAGCATTATGCGCGTTATGCAAAAACGCAACGTTTCTACCGTATTAAGAGCATTGCTCGATCAGCACGGGATCTCCCCCACGGAGCTTCACCGGCGTACCGGCGTGCCTCAGTCCACCCTCTCGCGGATCCTCAGCGGCAAGATCGTCGACCCTTCGGATAAACACATCTCGAAGATCGCCGAATATTTCGCCGTGAGCACCGACCAGTTGCGCGGGCGCGCCGATGTTGCGCCCGCCGACAACAGCCGCCGCGACGAGCCGCATTCTGAACTCAAGGACATAAGCCTTTGGGACGACGACACGCCCGTCGAGGAAGACGAGGTGTCCGTTCCTTTTCTGCGTGAGGTTGAATTGGCTGCTGGATCAGGAAGATTCGTCATCGAGGAAAGCGAGCGCTCCAGCCTGCGTTTCGGCAAGCGCAGCCTGCGCCACAACGGCGTGCAGTTCGACCAGGCCAAATGCGTGACGGTACGCGGCAACAGCATGTTGCCAGTGCTGCGCGACGGCGCCACGGTTGGGGTGAATGCCGGTAAATGCGGGATCGGCGACATCGTCGACGGTGACCTCTACGCCATCAACCACAACGGCCAACTGCGGGTGAAGCAGCTTTATCGCCTGCCCACCGGCATCCGCCTGCGCAGCTTCAACCGCGATGAGCATCCGGATGAGGACTATACCTTCCAGGAAATGCAGGACGAGCAGATCGTCATCCTCGGTCACGTCTTCTGGTGGGGCATGTACGCCCGCTAACCCTTCCGCTGTCAGATAAAACCCGCCGTCGTGCGGGTTTTTTTTTCGCCTCCTGAAAACCCGAAACCACCGTGCCCACAAGGCCTTCATGCATTTGCGCATTTCATGTGCATAAATAAATGCATTTACGCATTGACTGTATATGCATCCATGCATATTCTGTGTCCAAGCCGCTCGACAAAGCGGCTGGCAACGAAGCTCTTTAGTTCCACCAACAGGCAGCGATGAACCGGCCTTAACGGTTCAAAGGGTTGGCAACTGGCCCGGGTGTGCAGCGTAAAGCACCAGAAGCAGTTATCCGGCGGGCAGGGACCGCGGCCGGAGGAACAATTTGAATGGATCCGTACCGCGCCAGTCGCGCCGAAAGATCAAGCGCATTACTGAAAAGCCTGGGCGACCGGGCTTTTTGGAATGCCTGTGCCGTGAGGTGCTTCAAACAGGCAGGGCATTTCCATGCGCTCATCCGTGAAACCAAGGAGATGCCCAGATAAAAAAGTGATTTAAAAAACTTACCTATCTAAAAGGATGTAACTGATGAAAACCTTTTTCAGTGTGCTGGTCGTAGCTGTCCTGGCCTTCCAGTCCCTTAACGCAAGTGCTGAAACCTCTCCTGTCGGTTCCTGGCAATTCGCCTACTACCATGTTCCGGGCGGTGGTTTTTATGCCAACCAAACGATCTGTTTCAAAGCAGACAATACCTGGTACTCGAGTTCGCAGGCTGGCTGGAAGGGCGCATGGTTCCAGAACGGGGACGATCTCCAATGGAATGGGAGTGTGCCAATGCCGGGTGCAGGGAGCGCCAACAATCTCGCGACCATTGCCATGGGTAAGTTAGCTGTCGCTGGTTCGATGTCGGGTAACTACGCGGAATGGGCCGCACCCAGTGCGCTACCGCTGTCTTGGGACAGGCACTACACCTACACCATGGCTTACAAAGGCGCGACTTGCGCTGCGCCAAAGTGATGACAGCCCTGAATTACCTAGACAAAGCTTGAACGCCGCTCCTAGCAACCTAATGCGTTGCACCGACCCACATCTCATTCAACCTCACACAACTTACCCGCCCAAACTAAATCACCCCAGGAAACGAGACATGACAAACGAGCAACAAGCGTTGCTGGACATGCCGATCTGGCTGGTCATCGTGCTCGCCCTGGTGGGCGGGGTGACTGGCGAGATGTGGCGTGCCGATAAAGAGGGCGCCCGTGGTTGGTCGCTGCTGCGTCGCCTGGCGCTGCGTTCCGGTGCCTGCATGATCTGTGGCGTCTCGGCGATCATGCTGTTGTACGCCATGGGCCTGTCGATCTGGGCTGCGGGCGCCTTCGGTTGCCTGACGGCCATGGCCGGCGCGGATGTGGCCATCGGGCTTTACGAACGCTGGGCCGCCAAGCGGATGGGCGTGAGTGAACTGCCGCCGCGCGATTCCCGTTCCGACCCACATTGATCCCTTGCTGGTGATCTTCGTGCCGCCATGAATAAAGGAGGCCTTGATGCCTGCCGTCCTCGAAAAACCATCGCAACTGTTCTTCGCCATTGCCCAGACGCTGCGCGCCATTTATCCCGCCTTGAAAGTCGGCAGTCCCCAGGAGTTCGACGGCACCGACGATCAACCCTGGGTGCTGATCGCCATTGAGCGCGATGCCCCCGGCCAGCGTGCCAACGACGGGCGTATCGCCCATGTCCTGACGGTTTCCCTGCAAGTGGTCATGGCCGTTCCAGGATGGGACGCCTGCGACTTGGCCGCAGAGCTGAAGCATCTGGTCATGGATAACCGCTGGGGGCTGTCCGGCGATCAATGCGATCTGCCGACGGAGCTCGATAGCCTCCCGTCCACGTTCATCCACCCGGCGCGGCAATACACCGCCTGGACCCTTTCCTTCAGCCAGACCCTGTACCTCGGGCCGACGCTGTTGGATGACCCGCTCGGTATTGCGAAGTTTGCCCGCACCTGGGAAGTTTCGAACATCGACGACCCGGACCAATACACCGCACTCGAGGGATGAGCCATGTTTGATGCGCTGTTACGGATGCATCTGGGGCCGATCATCGAACGTCTGGCGCAGATGGAAACCGAATTGGAAGACTTGCATCGACGTGCGGAGAGTTTCTGCCGCATCGGCATTTGCCAGGAAGTCGACGCGGCCAGCAATACCTGCAAAGTCAGCCATGGCGGGCTGCTGACGCCGGCGATCCGCTTCTTCAACCCGAGCGCCGAGCGCCCAGAGCGAGTCGCGGATTCCGTCCGTGGGCGAGCAATGCCTGTTGCTGAACCATGGCGGCGGCGACGGCGGTGGCCAAGCGGTCGCCTTGTTCGGCCTTAACGGCGGTCAGTTTCCGCCCGTCTCGACCCAGGCTTCGCTGACGCGTCGCCTCTATCAGGACGGCACGGAAAACGGCTACGACCACGCCAGCCATGTCCTGCACTGGCAGAACGGCCCGGCGGCGTTCAGCGGTTCCCGCGAATCCCTCCGGTTGAGCATTGGCCCATCAAGCCTGGTGATGACGCCGCAAACCATCGAACTAAAACTGGGCGCCGTCGGCATTCGCCTCGATGCCGCCGGTGTGCACCTGAGCGGCCCGGTGGTGGATCATCAGGGGCGCGTCATCAGTACCGCATAAAGGATTTCCCATGATTGGAATCGATCGCAACACCGGCGCGACGGTCGACGACTGGCTGCAATTTGTGCAGCGCGCCACCCGCGCACTTACCACGCCGTTAGGCACTCGCCAGAAGCGTCCGTTGTATGGCTGCGCATTGACCGAGTTGCTCGGGCAGAACCTCGGCGACGACCTGCTGATCCTCGCCCAGAGCCACGCGGCCCAAGCGTTCTACAACCCCCATAACGGCATCGATGATTTCGAGCCGCAGGTCATCGTCGCCAATCGACAAGGCGCCGGCTTGCTGTTGCGTTTCGCCGGCACCTGGAAAAACCGCAAGCAGACGTTCGAGGTGGTGACATGAGCATGCTGATTCCTGGCCAGAACCAACTGGCCGAACCGGCCATCGTCACCGTCGACGCGTTCGAGGATTTGCTCGCCGAGTTCAAGACCTTCGTGGTCGAGTACGTCGCCGCACGCTCTCCCGCCAGCGCCGCCAAGCTGGTGGACAGCCTCGAGAACGAAAGCGAACTGCTGACCCTGGCCCTCGAGGCGTTCTGCGTCCGGCTGCAAACCCACGAACGCAAATACAACGCCCGCATCAAGCAGATGTTGGCGTGGTGGGCCACCGGCACCAACCTCGACGCTCGCCTCGCGGACATGGGGCTCGAACGCCAGTTGCTCGACCCGGGCGACCCGGCCGCGTTCCCGCCCATCGCCCCGGTCTACGAGAGCGATGACGATGCGCGGCTGCGCTATTACCTGGCGCCCCACGCTCCGGCGGCGGGTTCGCGCATGCAATATCGGCGGGAGATTTTCACCTTGGGGCAACGTCCCGTGGTGAAAGTCGAGAACGCCTCGGCGGGTGTGGTGACGGTCACGTACACCTTCGACCCGGACAGCTACGCCGGGCAGATCAAGGACGGCAACGGACGCCGCACCGCGCCCGGCGAAGTCACGGTCACGGTGTTGTCCCGCGACGGCGATGGAACGCCATCCGAAACGTTGCTCGACCGCGTCCGCGAGCATTTCGCCCGGCCGGATGTACGGCCGGAAACCGATCGGGTCATCGTCCAACCCGCGCAAATCAAGAACTACAAGATCCGCGTCGTGGCGAAGATCAATCCCGGGCCGGACTCAGGCCTGACCCAGGTTGCCGCCCAGCAGCAACTGCAGGAATACGCCGAGGCCTGCCATCGCCTGGAAGGTCGCGTGGACCCGAGCTGGATCGACTACACGCTGCACAGCGCCGGCGCGGTTCAGCTGCAGATTCTCGAACCGCTTGCGCCGATTGTGACGAGTGCTTCCCAGGCCCCGTACTGCACGGGCGTCGAGGTTGAGGTGGACACGTTATGAGTGACGACACACCTCGCCCGGGCCTGCTGCCGGTCAACAGCTCACCGTTGGAACGGGCGCTGGATCTTGGGTTTACCCAATTGCTTGAGCGCATCGATCCGCCGTTTCCGGAGTTGATGAATCCGCGGGAAACGCCTTTGGCGTTCCTGCCGTATTTGGCGGCGGATAGAGGAGTCGGTGAATGGGACGCGGAGGCCAATGAACCGGAAAAACGCTTGACCGTTTCGTTGTCCTGGCAGATCCAGCGGCAGGCCGGTACGCGTCAGGCGCTGAATCATGCCGTCGAGTCTATGGGTTTCACGCCTCAGGTCACTGCCTGGTATGAGCAACAGCCTCTTGCTCATCCCTACACCTTTGATGTGCAAGCGGTCATCGGCCGCAGCTGGTCGAGCGGCGATCACAATCGCTTGATACGGCGAATCGATGCCGCCAAGAGCGAACGCGACCAGGCCACCATCACCTTTGTACATCCCACGAAGGGCAGTTTGATGCTGGCGGCAGCCGGAGACGCGGCCATTAGCGAAGGGGAGCTGTTTCTAGACGGAGCGTTGCCATCCATTGACCTAGATATACGGCTTATCAGCACCGGCTTTTTCCAACCCTACACCATCAACGATTACGACCTCAGGGCGCAGCCATGACAGAAGACATTACGCGCTTGGTTCGCTTCACTTCCGCCGGCTTGGCCGAAGTGTTACAGGCGAAAAACCAAGGCTTGAAAGGTGAGATCACTCACATCGGGGCCGGCACCGCCCGCTACGATCCCAATGGATCGGAAACGGCGCTTCGCAATGAACGACAACGTGTGCCAATCGTGGATTACGAAGACTTGGATCCAGGGCAACTGCGAATGGCTGCTCTGTTTGAAGGGCCGGATGAATATGAAATTGGCGAGTTCGGTTTCTATCTTTCCACGGGCACGCTGTTGGCGGTGTATTCGGTGGCTGGAAAGCTGCTGACCTACAAAGCCGCTGCCGCGCGAGTATTACAGAAGTTCACGCTGGATATTTCACCGTTGCCTGCGCAAAGCGTCACGGTGGTGGTCGGGTCCGACAACCTGAACATTCTATTAAGTGAAGAAATCGCCACATTGGCTACCGCCAATATCGACAACATGGCGCGGCACGTTGGTCTGATGTTTCGAGTGATGGCGCTCGAAGCTAAATAATCAAATAGCACAAGGAGTCTGAATGTGAGTCTGGAAACCACTATCGCGTCGCTGGTATCAGCGGCCAACAACTTGACCACGACGGTCAATGGAAAAATTGGCACTATCAATACGACCATGGCCACGGCGTTGACGCAGTTCAATGAATGGCGAAGCCAGAAGGATGTAGAAGGGGATCCAAGCGCCCTGGGCACGATTCGTCGCAACGTTTTGCAGGGACATGTCTACGGGACTGGCGGCGTCTATGGTGCAACGGCGCAAGGTGATTTCGTCTCCACCAACCTGGGCGCCAGCGCCAATGTGTACATGCATTTCAAAGTGCCGCTTAACATCAATGTTCATTCGGAGATGTTCTGGTTCAACATCAAGGGGTACAGCTACGGCACAGCCAAAATAATCGACGAAACGTTGGTGGGGTATTGCTATCAGCCCACTCGGGTTCTGCAAAACGCTTCGACGTTTGGAAACATGACCCCTTCTGTCTATGTCGATACAAACGGCAATATTGTCATGCGCATTCTCATTCCAAACATTTATTACACCACCGTGCGCATTGACACCATGCGTGTGGGCAATGGTCGGTTGTTCAACCTTGGGGATTTGGTCACCAGGTTGTCGCTGGCCGAAACCGTTGTTTTCAGCTAAGGAACGAACATGTCTGATCTGTCCAACAATGACATACCCGAAATTCCACTTGCCGTACCATCGCCTGAAATCGAGTGGGCCGCCATTCGCACGCGCCGTAATCAACTGTTGCGAGACACGGATTTCACTCAATTACCAGACTTCCCCGCAACAGGAACCCAGCTTGCCGAGATCAAGGCTTATCGCCAGGCCTTGCGAGACATCCCCGAAACGGACGCGGAGCCGTCCAGGCTGCTCTGGCCCGTGTTGCCAGATTTCGTCAAGTAAACCACGACCGCGAGAGCGGTTTTTTTTCGCCCGCATTGAGCCCCTCTATGGGGCTTTTGTGTTTTCGCATCTGGGGGGACCGTAGATGCCCATTCGTAAGCAATACACCGTGCTACTGCCATTTCCTACCGGCGGCGGCCATTGGTCGAGCGTCGGCCAGACATTGGGCCTGTTGGATGTCGAGGCCAGCGCTCTGCGCAGTGCCGGTCGCCTCGAACTGACCAGCGTCCTGAATACGCAGGAGCCGGCTGCTGACACGCAAGCTACCCCAATCACCAAGGCCCTAAAGGCCACCACCAAAAAGGCTGAATAACCATGGCTGAGGTTTTGAACTTCGAGCACAACGGCATCACCGTCAATGCCACTGAATCCCCGGAGGCCATGGGTGGCCTGGGGGACAACGTCATCGGGTTGGTCGGCACCGCGCCGAATGCCAACCCGCTGATTCCGAAAAACACCCCGTTCCGCATCAACAGTTTCACCACCCAGGCCCAGTTGGACCCGACCGGTGCCGAGGCGGGGACGTTGTTCCACGCGGTCTACCAGATTCTCAAAGTGGTCAAGGTGCCGGTCTATGTGGTCATCGTCGAAGAAGGCGCGACTCTGGCCGACACGCAGAACAATGTGATCGGCGGCATCGAGGCACAGACCGGGCGCAAGTTGGGCCTGGCCGCATTGAGTGGCGTGGCGGAAGACCTGACCATCATCGGCGCGCCGGGCTTCACCGGCACCAAGGCCGTGGCCGGAGAGTTCGCGTCGTTCGGCAAGCGCATCAAGGCCCGTGTGGTGCTGGATGGCAAGGACGCCTCGGTCGCTGATCAAGTGACCTATAGCCAGGAACTGGGCGGCGCCGACCTCGGTTTCGACCGTTGCCTGGTGGTGCACAACATGCCGGCGGTGTATTCCAAGGCCGCGAAGAAAAACGTCTTCCTGGCCCCGTCGAGCCTGGCCATTGCCGCGCTCGCCAAGGTCAAGCAGTGGGAGAGCCCGGGCAACCAGGTGACCTTCGCCGAAGACGTTTCGCGCACCGTCGAATACAACATCCTCGACACCTCCACCGAAGGCGATCTGCTCAACCGCTACGGCGTCAGCTACTACGCCCGCACCATCCTCGGCGGCTTCTCGCTGCTGGGCAACCGCTCCATCACCGGCAAGTTCATCAGCTACGTCGGCCTGGAAGATGCCATCAGCCGCAAGCTGGTGAAGGCCGGCCAGAAAGCCATGGCCAAGAACCTGACCAAGTCGTTCATGGACCAGGAGGTCAAGCGCATCAACGACTGGCTGCAAACCCTGGTCGCCGACGAAACCATCCCTGGCGGCAGCGTGTACCTGCATCCGGAACTGAACAGCGTCGAGAAGTACAAGAACGGCACCTGGTACGTGGTCATCGACTACGGCCGCTACGCGCCGAACGAACACATGATTTATCAACTCAATGCCCGCGATGAAATCATCGAGCAGTTCCTGGAGGACGTTCTCTAATGTTTACCAACCGCGTAAGACAGGCCATCGCGGCCACCCTGCAAGGCCTGCCGCTGTCGGCGACCGTGGAAGAATTCACGCCGCCGAAGATCGAATTCGAAATGGAAGAGATGCGTGGCGGCCGCTTCATCGGCGAGGAAATGGCCAAGGGCGGCAAGGTGCTGACGGCCAAGCTGGTGCTGCAAGGCGTCGGGCCGGAAATCATGTTGGCCCTGGGCGTGAGCGTCGGCGACGACATTCTGCTGAACGTGCGTGAAGCGGGCCAGGATCAGGACGGCAACACCTGGTTCACCTACCACACGGTGGGCGGCAAGTTGAAATCCCTCGACGAAGCCGCGTTGAAGATGAACGAGAAGCCCACCACGACCCTCGAGCTGTCCTGCCGCACCTACAACCGCCTGGAAAACGGCGTCCCGGTGATCGACATCGACGTGCGCACCCAGAAGTTCGTGCTCAACGGCGTCGACATTCTTGGCGATGCCCGTCGTGCGGTGTTGCTGCCTTAAACAAACCAGCCGGCTAGACACTGTCCCTGTGGGAGCGGGCTTGCTCGCGAAGAGGCCATCAGCTTCAACAGCAATGTTGACTGACACACCGCTTTCGCGAGCAAGCCCGCTCCCACAGGTGGCTCGTCCACCCTGCTTCACCAAGGAATTGATTTCATGTCCTGGATGCCTCCTACCCATGAGCTGCTATCGCCGATCACCGGTGACGACGGCTCGCAGATCGAGCGGTTGCAACTCAAGCCGCTGTACTACGCCGCGCAAAAGGACGCCCTGGCCCGCGCTGGCGATGACGAAGACGAGCAGTTCTTCGAATTGGCCAAGCTGGCCACCGGCCTGTCGGCCAAGGAGCTGGACCAGCTCAAGCGCCCGGACTACGTGAGCATTGCGCAATACGTGCACGAAATGTCCACGCGCCCAGTTTCGTATTTTCTGAATGACACGCAGGCCGATCCCGACGAGGTGCCGCTGCTGCAACCGCTCGAGGTGGCGGGCCGCAGCCTGACCTCGCTGACCTTGGAAATGCCTGTGCTGCGTGCCACCAAGGCGATGAAAAAACTGAAGACGGCCAAGGAACGCGCCGAGTTCATCACCGCCCATTGCACTGGCCTGATGATCCCCGACCTCGATCACCTGACTGTGCCCGACTGGACCCAGCTGCAGGTACGCATCGACGATTTTTTAAACAAACCGGCGGACTTCTTTCGGAGCGCGACATCGAAGTGATCCTCGATGTGGTGCCGCTCATTTACTCGGTAAGTGAAGCGGAAATCCTGGAGTGGGACGCCAGCAAGGCCTTGCGCCGATACGACATCGCGATCACTCGCCTTGGCGTGAAACAGGAGTAGAACAGGATGGCAGACAACACGTTTTCGCTGTCCGGCGCGGCGAGCATTGGCGGCGTATTGGAAACGTCGGGGCTGAACCTGGCATTGACCACGGCCAGTCTCGACATCCGCCTGCTGGTGTCGGAACAGGTCAAGTTGCGAGAAACGCTGACATTGCTGAACGTTGCCCTGTCACAGCAGCAATCGCTGCTCAAGGCAAATGGTTCGGCGGCGGCGTCCAGCAGCGAGCCGAAATCCAAGTTAAAGGCCGAGGTTGAACAAAGCGTACCGCCTGATCGACGCAAATCTTCCATAGCCTTGGAGTTGGCGATGGTTGAGCTCAATCTGGTGGCGAAACTGAGCAAGGATCAGCTCTCCGGCATGGCGATCGCCAACCTGAAGATGGCCAGCGAAAAACAGGTGGCACCCAGCGGGGCGACAGCGGTGCAGCTGGCGCAGGTCGAATTGGCAGCGGCGAAAGCAGGTATCGGGAGTGGCCTCGACCCAGCCAAGAAACAGGACGAGTTGCTGAGTTTTACTCGCGACAGCGCGGTCATGGCGTCGGCGTTCGGTCTTGATGTCAAGGCTGCCAGCGAGATGTTGTTGGCCTGGCGCACGGCGATGGAGCTGGACCGGGGACAAAGCCTGAGCCTGGCGGATGCGACCAACCACTTGGGCAACAGTGGCCTGAATGTCAAAGCGGCCGACATTGGCTCGGTCATGCAACGTGGTGGCGAGGCTGGCATCGGCGCGGGAATGACCCCGGAGCAGGTGGCGGCCCTCGCGGCGGCGTTCCTGAACAGCGGCGTGGACAAGGCTGGCGCCGGTGAGGCTTTGAAAGTGTTCACCACGGTGTTGGCCAAGGGGAATGCAGCCTCACCGCAGCAGCGTCAGGCCTGGACCGAGCTGGACCCCAGGTTCAATCCGGCGATGGTGGCCGACGGTCTGCGTACGGACGCATCGGGAACCATCACCCTGGTGCTTGAAGCACTGAAGAAAAAACCTGCCGACGAGCAGCAGTCGCTGACCAAGGTTCTGTTTGGCGATAACACCGCGATTCTTGAGCTGCTGAAAAAACCGCAAGACACCCAAAAGGCCTTTGCGCTGGTGTCCGAACGGACCACCGACGGAGTGTTGCCGAAGTACGACGGCTCCGTTGCCAAAACCGCCGAAACGCTTGGCCAGACCTCACAAGGACGATGGAACGCTCATCAGGCGAATCAGACGCGTCTGTCCTCGGCGGTTGGCAATGCGCTGATGCCGGTGGATGACGGTTTGACGGCCTCCCTCGACACGGTGACGGGCGGTTTGAGTTCGCTGGCAGAAGCGTCGCCGAAGGCCGCAGCGGGCGTTGCGCTTGCAGTTGCGGCCGTCGCATCTCTAGTGGCGCTGCTTGGCAACGCTGTGTTGTCGGAGGGGCTTTCGAGAGTGGGCAAAAAGGTCCTGGACCAGACCGCCGCTCGCCTGCCAGAAAGCGTGGGGGATGTAATCGCCGACGCTGATGACGGTACCCGCAAGGGCATGGGCGGCAAAAAAGGAGCGCCCCGCGTGACCAGGACCAGGCCTGCCGGTACGGCGAGCCGTTTGATGGGAGCCGTGGCCAAGGCCCAACCCCTGGTCAGCAAAGCAGCGGCACCGCTAATGGTAGTCAGTGCCGGATACGATGCCTACAAAGGATTGCGCGACGGCGATGACAAGGCCGTTGGAGGTGCCGTCGGCCAGATGACCGGAACGGTCGTTGGGGCGGCGATCGGGTCGTTCCTTCTGCCTGGAATCGGCACCGCAATCGGCGGTTTTGTTGGCGGCATGGCCGGTTCGTGGCTGGGTGAGCAACTGGCGTCTCCTTCCGATCGGCTCGAGGCTCCGGAGGCGGTGACGAAAGAATTGACCAGCGCCCAGGCCAACCAACAGCAGAACACCATGACCGCAAATATCTACATCAACGGCCAAGACCAAGCCAGCGCAAGTCAACTGGCGAACCTGGTCGTGCAGCAGCTCTCGGGCCAATTCGGCTTGATGACCATGCCCAACTCGCTCGCCATGCGCAGTGATGCGGCCCTGACCGACGGAGGTACGTGATGCGTCAACAAATGGCACTCGGCAGTTTCATCTTTGGCCTGTCGAGAAATTTTGCGTACCACCAACTGGTGCATACGTCGGACGGTGGCTGGAAAAACCTCGACATCCTCACCGGCAAACCCAAGTCCAGCCAGGTCGGCCAAGGCCTGCAAGGGCTGACGATCACCGGCAAATCGATGTACGCAACCGCCATGGATCGCCTTGATGAGTTGCGGGCGCTGCAAGCCCTGCGCATCCCTTTGCCGTTGGTCGATGGCATTGGCCGCAACTGGGGCCGGTGGCGAATCAATGATGTCACCGAAACCCAGACCGAGATCATTGATGACGGTACGGCGATGGTGGTCGGCTGGGTGGTTGTTTTGACGGAGTTCGCCAATGCGTAGGGTTCGAAGTATCGCCGGTGACTCGGTGAATCTGTTGCTGTACCGCGAGCTTGGGCGGTGTGACGACGCCGTTGAAGAAGCGCTCTGGCTGCTCAATCCAGGGTTGGCGGAATGGAGCCCGGTATTGCCCGCGGGCGTATGGGTGATCCTGCCGGAAGTGGACCTCAAGCCGGTGGCATCGCCACCGGTTTCGGCCTGGGATTAAGGAGGCGACATGTCATTGGGTTTCACGCCTGCGGTGGAAATTTATGGCGCAAACGCTGCGCTGCTCAACGAACGCCTGCTCAAATGGGAGCATGTCGATGCGGCGGGGATCGAGTCCGATCAGCTGACGCTCACCATCAGCCTGGACGGTCTGGAAGGGTTGCCCAGCCTGGGCGGCAAGATTGGCCTGCGGGTCGGTTATCTGGAGTCGGGGCTGGTGGACAAAGGCGAGTTCGTCATCACCCGGCGCACGCCGTTCCTGTTTCCCCTGCAACTCGTGCTGGCGGCCATGGCGGCGCCGTTCAGTGCCGCGGACCAGACCGGGTTCAAGCAACGCCGATCCGTCAGCCATGGCCCGACGACCCTGGGAGCGCTGTTTCGTCAGCTGACTTCCCGGCACGGGTTTTCCCCCCGGGTGGCGCCCGACCTGTCGTTGATCAAAATCGAGCACATCGACCAGACCAACGAAACCGACATGGGGTTTCTGACGCGCCTGGCTCACCGTTATGACGCGGTCGCCAAACCCGTCAACGAGCTGTATGTGCTGGCCCGGCGCGGCCAGGCGAAGTCGCTGTCGGGCAAGGTTCTGCCCGAGATGAAACTGTCGGTGACGACCAACAATCGCCCAGGCGACCACGCCTTCATTTCGGCGAAGTTTGATGAAACCGCCCGAGCCAAGTACCAGGGCTGCAAGACCCGTTGGTGGGATGCGGCGGCCGGCAAGCTGCAGGTCGAGGAGAGCGGCATCGCGCCGTTCAAGACCCTGCGCCAGCGCTTCCAGAGCGCCGACGACGCCCGCGCCGCCGCTGAAGGAGAGGTGCGCCGGATGGAGCGCGAAGCGCTCAAGGTGGACATCGAGTGCCCTGGCAACCCTGGGCTGTCCGCCGAGGGCATCGTATTGCTGGACCCCACCTGGCCGGATTTCATGCGCGGTCGCTGGTCGATCGACAAGGTCACCGCTAGTGGCGACCGGGAAAAAAGCTATCGCTGCTTGATTCATGCGACCCGCCTGGATACCAAGGCCTGACCCCGCCACCCCCCTGTGGGAGCGGGCTTGCTCGCGAAGACGCCAGCACATCCAACATCAATGCTGCCTGACCCACCGCTTTCGCGAGCAAGCTCGCTCCCACAGGTCTTCCTCGACTGCATCTTCTCTACAACTGGAATTCCTCCATGAAGATCACCCCGATCCTCACGCAGTTGCGTGAGCAATGCCCCACGCTCGGCCTCCGCGTGGCCGCAGGCTTCGATCTTGCCACGCTGCAAGCCGAGGCCCCGCTGCAACCCCCCTGCGCCTATGTCCTGCCCACCGCCGACATCGCCAGCAAGAACGCGGCACAGAACGTCACGCTGCAAGCGGTACGCGACCGTTTCGATGTGGTGCTGGTGCTAGACGCCACTGACGCGACAAAAGCGCTGGATCTGTTGCACGACCTGCGGGCCGAACTGTGGCGTGCACTGGTGGGTTTCAAGCCGGGCGCCGAGTACAGCGGCATCGAATACGACGGCAGCGAACTGGTTTCCGGCAATAGCAGCCGCGTCTCGTACCGGCTGCGTTTTTCCGCCGAGTTCCAGCTGGGCCGCAATCTGGCGAGCCAGCCTGCCGAAAGCTGGCACGAGCGTGAACTGGACGGCTTGTCGTCCTTTACCGGGGCCACCGTGCGGGTCGATGCCATCGACCCGGCGGACCCCAATCTGAAACATCCCGGCCCCGACGGGCGCGTGGAACTGACTTTCTCTGGAGACGTAACCCCATGAGCAAACGCATCACCGTGCTGCCGGCCCCGGGCCGTGCCGTACCGGACCCGGAAGCGGGCGATCTGTTGCCCCTCGAGGGCCGTGAAGTGCCCGACAACGCCTGGTGGCGTCGACGTCTGGCCGATGGCGATATCACTACCAAAGCCGTGAAAGCGGCAAAACCACAGGGAGCCAAATAATGGCGATCGGATTCAGCAACATTCCTGCGGACATTCGTGTTCCGCTGTTCTACGCCGAAATGGACAACTCGGCCGCCAATAGCGCGTCGTCGGCCATGCGCCGGTTGATCGTCGCCCAGGTCAACGACAACGTTGCGCCGGCCGAGGTCGGCAAGCTGGTGCTGGTGTCCAGCGTCGCGCTGGCCAAGAGCATCGGCGGGCAGGGCTCGATGCTCGCCTCGATGTACGAGACCTGGCGCAAGACCGACCCGCTCGGTGAGATCTGGTGCCTGCCGCTGCACAATATCGAGGGTTCCATCGCCAAGGGCGTGCTGACCTTCACCGGCGCCGCGACTGAAAGCGGCCTGCTCAACCTGTACGTCGGCGGTGTGCGCGTCCAGGCCGCCATCGTCAACGGCGCCACGGCAGCCCAGGCCGCCACTGCGCTGGCATTGAAAATCAACGCTGCCGCCGACCTGCCGGTGACCGCTGCGGCCGCCGAAGGTGTTGTGACCCTCAGCGCCAAATGGACCGGCGACAGCGGCAACGACATCAGCCTGCAATTCAATCGCCTGGGCAAGAGCAATGGCGAAGACACCCCGGCGGGGCTGACCACCGCCATCACCGCGATGACCGGCGGCGCCGGTGTACCGGACCAGACCGCCGCCGTCGCGGCCCTGGGCGACGAGCCTTTTGAATTCATCGCCATGCCCTGGTCCGATGTAGCGAGCCTCAACACCTGGCAAGCGGTCATGGACGACAGCACCGGTCGCTGGTCCTGGGCCAAGCAGTTATTCGGCCATGTCTACAGTGCCAAGCGCGGCACCCTCGGCACCCTGGTCGCCGCCGTTCAGGCGCGCAACGACCAGCACATGACGATCCAGGCGCTGGAGCTGGGCGTACCGCAACCGTTCTGGGTCCAGGCCGCTGCGTTGGCTGCGCGCACGGCGGTGTTCATCTCCGCCGACGCCAGCCGTCCGACCCAGAGCGGCAGCCTGCCAGGCTTGGACCCGGCACCGGCCAGCGAACGCTTCACCCTGACCGAGCGCCAGTCGCTGCTCAACTACGGCATTGCCACGGCGTACTACGAAGGTGGCTATGTACGCATCCAGCGTTCCATCACCACGTATCAGAAGAACGCTTTCGGCCAGGCTGACAACTCCTACCTGGACAGTGAAACCCTGCACCAGTCGGCGTTCATCGTTCGCCGCCTGCAAAGCGTGATCACCAGCAAGTACGGTCGCCACAAACTGGCCTCGGACGGCACCCGTTTCGGCGCCGGCCAGCCCATCGTGACCCCGAGCACGATCCGCGGCGAGCTGATCGCCCAGTATGCCAAGCTCGAACTGGAAGGCCATGTGGAGAACGCCGAGCTGTTCGCCGAGCACCTGGTGGTCGAGCGCGACAGCCAGGATCCGAGCCGGGTCAACGTGCTGTTCCCGCCGGACTACATCAACGGCCTGCGGGTGTTCGCGCTGCTCAACCAATTCCGCCTGCAATACGACGCCGCTGCCTGACAGTGATGCTCAATTGCTTGATTCAGCCCACCTCGCGTGGGCTTTTTATTTGAAGGGAGAAACACCATGGGTCAACTGATTGCGGGCACCTGCTACGTCAAAGTGGACGGCGCTCAACTGACCATCAACGGCGGCTGCGAAGCGCCACTGATGTTCACCAAACGCGAAACCGTCGTACCGGGTTTCTACAAGGAAACCGACATTGCCCCGTCCTTCAAGGTGACGGCGCTGCACACCGCGGACTTCCCGCTCAAGCAACTGGTGGCCGGCACGGACATGACCGTCACCTGCGAATTCAACAACGGCAAGGTCTACGTGCTGGCCGGCGCCTACCTGGTGGAGGAGCCGGTTTCCAAGGGCGACGACGCCACCATCGAGCTGAAATTCGAAGGCATCAAGGGGACCTGGCAATGACTGACGTCGTGACCTTGCGCGTGGCCATCGAGGCCCACGGCGAGCCATTGAGCGAGCTGACCCTGCGCCGTCCGACGGTGCAGGAAGTCCGGGCGATCAAGGCGCTGCCGTACAAGATCGACAAGAGCGAGGAGGTGAGCCTGGACATGGACGTCGCGGCCAAATACATCGCGGTGTGCGCCGGCATCCCGCCGTCGTCGGTCAACCAGTTGGACCTGGCTGACCTCAATGCCTTGAGCTGGGCCGTCGCGAGTTTTTTCATGAGTGCGGCGTCGCAACCATCGGCGACCTGATCGCCGCCGCCTATGACCTGGCCTGGTTCTGGAAGGTTGACCCCGAACAGATGATGGCCAGGCCACTGGACGTGCTCCGTGAATCGTTGGAGCACGCGCAACGGATCAATGCGATGCAGCAGGTGCAGTGATGGCAGACACAGAAAAGGTAGAGAAAAAAGCGGTGCTGCTGACGGGCATCGACGAGCTGTCACCCAAGCTCGCGAGCCTTCGTGCAAAGGTCGCGGGTTTCAAGCAGAACCTTGATGCCACGGGGTTGGGCAGCCTGGATATCTCCGGTCTGCTGCCCAGCGGTGGCCTGGCCCAACCGTTCATGGACGGGCTCAAGTCGGCGCTGGCCTTCAAGGACGAAGCGGGCGCAGCGAGCGTGGCGGCCAATGCCGTCCAGGCGTCTGAAGCGCCTCGTGTAGCGGCACAGAATCTGGATGGATTGAAGACTTCCATCAGCAACGTGTCGGTGCAATTCGGTTCGGCGCTGGGGCCTGCGGTCAACGCGGTGGCGGTCGGTTTGCAGCCGATGATCAGCAGCGTGGCCCAGGTGCTGCAGGACAATCCGCAACTGGTCCAGGGCCTGGCGACGGGCGTTGTCGCGTTCAACGCGATGCAGACCGCGGTCAGCGGTGCGAGCCAGGCCATGGAAGTGGTCAGCCTGGCGATGAAAATGAACCCCATCAGCTTGATTGCCATGGGCATCGCCTTGGCGGCCGGGATGATCATCGCCCATTGGACGCCGATCTCGGCATTCTTTGCCGGGCTCTGGCAACGGCTCGCGCCGATCGTGTTGCCGATGGTCGAGTTCTTCAAGACGATGTTCGCCTACACCCCGATGGGGCAGGTGATCAGCAACTGGGGGCCGATCAGCAGCTTTTTCGGCGCGCTCTGGAATGTGATCGTGGCGGCGGCAACGCCGGTCATCGGTTTCATGCAGACGCTGTTCGCCTGGTCACCCTTGGGTTTGATCGTTGCCAACTGGACGCCCCTGACAGGGCTGTTCGCGGCGATCTGGGATCTGCTCAAAGCCTTGACCGTGCCAGTGATGGACGCCCTCAAAGGCCTGTTCGACTGGACGCCGCTGGGATTGATCATGGCTAACTGGGGCACGATCGGCGAGGTCTTCGCCGGCATCTGGGAAGGCATCCGCAACCAGGTGTCGATCATGCTGGCGGTGTTCAGCGGCCTGTTCGACTGGTCGCCCATCGAAGGCCTGACCAAGCAGTGGGGGCCGGTGGGCGAGTGGTTCAGCCAGTGGTGGAGCGAGCTGCAGACGGTGATCGCGCCGATCAAGGCGTTTTTCAACGGCGGCTTCGGCGAGATGATCACCTCGTTCACCGCCAAGGTCGAAGGATTGACCGAGGCGCAGCGCGTCACCAGCGCCGAAGGCAAGGGTGAGCTGGCGCCTGGAGCGTTGCCGCAAACCTCCAGCAACCTGGTGCAACAGAGCGCCGCCAACAACCGCACGCAACTCGAAGGCGGCCTGACCGTGCGTTTCGAAAACGCGCCGGCCGGGCTGCGCGCCGATCCGCCCCAGACCAATCAACCGGCCCTGGCGGTGAGTTCGCGCATCGGCTATCGCTCACTTTCCACAGGAGGCTCCAATGAGCTGGCGTGATCGTTTGTTGCCGGCGTCGTTTCGTGGCGTCGGGTTCTGGGTCGACCAGGCGAAAACCCCGGTCGGCCACAAAGGCCAACTGCATGAATATCCACAGCGCGACCAGCCCTTTTTCGAGGGCCTTGGGCAGCAGGCGAAGATTCATGAGCTGACCGCGTTCATCGTTGGCCCCGATTGCCTGGAGCAGCGCGACAAACTGCTCAAGGCCTTGGAGCAGGGCAGCGGCGAACTGGTGCACCCGTGGCTGGGCCGCCTGCAAGTCAAGGTCGGCGAGTGCGACATGACCCAGACCCGCCAGGACGGCGGGCTGGTGACGTTCGCCCTGAAGTTCTACCCCGACCAACCGCTGCAATTTCCGTCGGCCACGATCAACAGCCAGAAACTGCTGCTGGTCTCGGCCGACAGCTTCCTCGGTTCGGCGGTGCGGCGCTTCGAAGACGCCATGACCTTGATCAAGGCTGCACGGATCGGCATCGCTGACCTGCGCAACAGCCTCAAGGACATCTACGGGGTGATTGAGCAGGAGCTCAAGCCGTTGATTGAGACCTATCGGCAACTCAGCGATCTGGTCAAGGCGGTGAAAGAGCTGCCCAAGGAAGTGGCGGCCGAATTCAAGGGACTGCTCGGTGACATCCGCGAACTGAAGGACTTCGCCCGTGACGGCTACCGCGGCGTGATTGCCAGCGTGTCGCAACAGGTGGAGGCCATTCGCAAGGCTGACGCGCCCAAGCTCACCACCGGCAAGGACACCACGGCGGCGGCCCAGGCCGTAGCCGATCTGGTCCAGGACACGCTGTTGGTGCAGGTCGCGCAATGGATTGCGGCGATGCCGGTGGCGGCGCCCGCAGTCAAGTTGGGCGCCACGCCGTCGGTGGCGCAACAGGCCGTGCAACCGGTCCAGCGCCGGGACGTGCCGGTCGCCGACGACGTGCTGGCCCTGCGCGACGCCCTCAACGATGCGATCTGGCAGGCTTCCCTCAAGGCTGATCCGCAGCACTACCAGGCGATGAACAATCTGCGTCAGCAAATGGCTGCGCACCTGACGGCGGTGGCGTCTTCGGGCGTGAGGTTGATCAACCTGTCATTCAAGCAAAGCCTGCCGGCGCTGGTGGTGGCGTACCAGCAATTCGCCGATGCCACACGGGTGACGGAAGTGACCCAGCGTAACGGCGTCGCCCATCCCGGTTTCCTGCCGCCCAACGATTTGAAAGTCTCGGGGGAGTAAGCCATGAACGAGCTCGACAATGCCGTCTCGCTGACCGTCGGCGGGCTGGATTACGGCGGCTGGAAAAGCGTGGAAATCACTGCGGACCTGGAGCGCCAGTTCCGCACCTTCAAACTCGACATCACGTGGCAGTGGCCGGGGCAGACCCAGTCGGTGCCGATCCGTCCGGGGGATGAATGCCAAGTGCGCATTGGTGCCGACCTGGTTCTCAGCGGCTATGTGTTCAAGGCACCGGTCAGCTACGACGGTCGGCAGATCAGCCTGAGCATCGAAGGCAGCTCCAAAACCCAGGACCTGGTGGACTGCGCGGCCATCAACCGCCCGACGCAATGGCGCGGACAAACGCTGCTGAGCATCGTCCAGGCCCTGGCGGCGCAATATGGCGTGGGTGTGGTCAGTGAGATCCCGGAAACCGCGCGGCTGAGCGAACACAGCATCGTGCCGGGGGAAACGGTCTTTCAGTCCATCGATCGTTTGTTGACGTTGTTCCGCGTGTTCTCCACCGACGATGCCCACGGGCGCGTGCTGTTGGCTAAACCCGGCAGCGGTGGGCGGGCGAGTGATGTGTTGGAGCTGGGCAAGAACATCCTGTCGGGCAGCGCACCGATGGACTACAGCCAGGTGTTCTCCGAATACCGGGTCATCGGCCAGCACAAGGGCAACGACCAGCAGAGCGGGGTGGCGGTCAGTGAAGTTTCCGGCACCGCCACCGACTTGAGCTTCAAGCGCAAGCGGGTGACGGTGATCAGCGAGAGCGCGCAATTGACCTTCGAACTGGCCCAGCAACGGGCCGATTGGGAGAGCGCCATCCGCAGCGGCAAGGCGTTGACCACCACCTACCGCGTGCAGGGCTGGCGCCAGGCCAATGGTGACTTGTGGCGGCATAACGCCTTAGTGCGAGTGATCGATCCGGTGCTGGGGTTCGACGGAGACATGCTGATATCCAAAGTGACGTACTCGCTGTCGGCACAAGGCTCCGTCACCACCCTGCAAGTCGCGCCGCCACATACCTTCGACGCCAACCCGGTGCCGCCCAAACCCTGAATCCGGCACCGGATATCTGTTCACTGCAATCCCTTGTGGGAGCGGGCTTGCTCGCGAAAGCGGTGGCTCAGCTTGCATCAATGCTGGAGGTGCCGCCGTCTTCGTCGGATCGCCGCCCGGAGCAAGCCCGCTCCCACAGTATTTCGAGATCGCCTCCAAGTTTCTGCCCACCACAAATCCCCTGTGGGAGCGAGTTTGCTCGCGATGGCGGTGTGTCAGTCAACATCAGTATCGAATGTCAGACCGCTATCGCAAGCAAGCTCGCTCCCACAATGTTCAGGTCTGTTAACCCGATCCGAAGGAAAACCTCAATGAGCCTACTGACCCGCCTCCTGGCGCGCGGCACTGTCGTGCTCGCCCACTCGGCCACCAAGTTGCAGTCGCTGCAAATGCGCCTTACCGCAGGCGAAGTGAACGACGACATGGAGCACTTCGAACCCTACGGTTTCACCAGCAACCCGCTGGCCGGCGCCGAAGGTATCGCCACGTTTCTCGGGGGCGATCGCTCCCATGCCGTGGTGCTGGTGGTCGCCGACCGCCGTTTCCGCCTCCAGGCCTTGGCCCCGGGTGAGGTGGCGCTCTACACCGATGAAGGCGACAAGCTCCACTTCAAGCGCGGGCGAGTCATCGACATCCAGACCGCCACCCTGAACATCCGCGCCAGCAGCGCGGTGAACATCGACAGCCCGGTCATCAACCACACCGGCAAGATCGTCTCCCAGGGCGACCAGGTCGCCGGCGGCATCAGCCAGATCAAACACGTGCATGTCGGCGTACAGGCCGGCAACGGACAGACCGGCGCGCCGGCGGGTGGCCAATGATGTTCATCAGCCAGAACCTGCACGCCGCGCTGACCCGCTCGGTGCTGATCAGCCTGTTCACCTGGCGCCGCGCCGCCGCCGACGATGCCGTCGATGACGAGGAGCGTTTCGGCTGGTGGGGCGACACTTTTCCCACCGTCGCCGACGACCGCATCGGTTCGCGGCTGTGGCTGTTGCGGCGGGTCAAATTGACTCGCCAGACCCAACTCGACGCTGAGTTCTACGCCCGCGAAGCCCTGCAATGGCTGATCGACGACGGGCATTGCAGCGCTATCGACATCATCAGCGAACGCCTCGACGCCCAGCGCCTGAACCTGCGCACGGTCCTGACCCTGGCCGATGGCGAGCGCCTGGACATCAACCCCGACCACAGTTGGCAGGTGACCTATGCCGTTTGAAACCCCTTCGCTGCCGGTGCTGATCAAGCGCGCCCAAAGCGACCTGGCCAGCGATTCGCTGCGCCAGTCCGATGCCCAAGTACTGGCCCGCACCCTCGGCGGCGCCGCCTATGGCCTGTATGGCTACCTGGATTGGATCGCCGAGCAGATCCTGCCGGACAAGGCCGATGAATCCACCCTGGAACGCATCGCCGCCCTGCGCCTGAACCAGGCGCGCAAAGCGGCCCAGGTGGCCAGCGGCAACGTCAGCTTCACCGCCACGGCCGGTGCGGTGCTGGACGTCGATACGCTGCTGCAATCGAGCGATGGCCGTACGTACAAAGTGACCACCGCCCGTACCACCAGCAATGGCTTGAACACCGCCGCCATCGCCGCGCTGGACGCTGGCAGCCTGGGCAATGCCAATGCCGGCCTGGTGCTGACGCCCGTGCAGCCTGTGTTAGGTATCGGCAGCAGCTTCACCGTGCTGGCGCCTGGCGTGACCGGAGGTGTCGCCCGGGAAAGCCTTGAGTCGCTGCGGGCGAGGGTGATCCGCTCCTATCGCATCATTCCCCATGGCGGTTCGGCCCAGGACTATGAGACCTGGGCCCTGGAATGCGCCGGCATTACCCGCGCGTGGTGTCGTGGCAGTTACCTGGGCCCGGGAACCGTCGGCCTGTTCGTGATGCGCGACGAAGATCTGCAGCCGATCCCCAACGCCGAGCAATTGGAGGAGGTGCGAGCGTATATCGAACCGTTGCGCCCGGTGACCGCCGAATTGCATGTGCTGGCGCCGACGCAGGTACCGGTGAACTACCGGCTGCGCATCACGCCGGACACCAGCGCCGTGCGGGCCGCCATCGAGGCCCAACTGCGCGACCTGCATAACCGCGAAGCCGGTCTCGGCGAAACGCTGCTGCTGAGTCATATCGCCGAAGCCATCAGCAGCGCCACCGGCGAAACCGACCACAAACTCAGCGCACCGGTGGCCGACGTCGCCGCCGCCAGCAACCAGTTGCTGACGTTCGGAGGCTGCACATGGCTGGAATAAGAACCGCCGAACAGTACCAGGCCCAACTGCGCAGCCTGCTACCCAGCGGGCCGGCGTGGGACCCGGAGCGCGTGCCGGAACTGGATGAGGTGCTGCAAGGCATCGCCGAGGAACTGGCCCGCCTCGACGCCCGTGCCGCCGATCTGCTCAATGAGATGGATCCGGCGGGGGTGAGTGAGCTGGTGCCGGATTGGGAGCGGGTGATGAATTTGCCGGATCCGTGCCTCGGGGCTACGCCGCTGTATGACGATCGCCGGTTGGCGGTGCGTCGGCGGTTGTTGGCGGTGGGCAGCCAGACGGCGGCGTATTTTATCAATATTGCACGCAGCCAAGGGTACCCCGACGCGACCATGACCGAGCATCGGGCTCCCCGGATGGGACGTTCGCGGTTTGGCCTGACGCATTTCGGCACCTGGCAAGTGCAGTTCATGTGGACGCTTAACACCGGCGGACGCCTCTCTCTTGGCCGCCGTTTTGGCGCCAGCTATTGGGGCGAACGCTTTGGCATGAACCCAGGCTCTGCCCTGGAGTGCCTGATCCATCGCAGCGCACCGGCTCATGCGCAGGTACACATCAATTATGACTAAGGAGTAAAAAATGGATTATCCAAAAAGAGTGCCCAGTGTAGGTTTGGTCAATGGCAAGTTTGTCGATGAGAACCCGGTGACCGGTGCACCGGGATCCTTGATACCGGCTCAGTGGGGGGAATGCTGTCACGGAAGAAGTTTTGAACGTGATTACATCCGGAGGATTGGTTCCGGATGAAAGTAACAACGCACAGCTTCTTGCTGCGATAACGACAAAGATTGCATCAGCGATCCCGGCGGCTCCACCGGCAGCTTCGACGACTGGTCGTGGAGTTGTCGAATTGGCCACTGATGCAGAAACTCAGTCTGGAGCTGATATCGAGCGGGCTGTTACTCCCGCTGGGCTATCGGCGCGTACCGCCACAGTGGCTCGCACCGGTATCGTTCAGTTTGCGACGCAAGCCGAAGCCGAGGCGGGTCTGAATGCAACCAAGGCATTGAATCCGCTTGGCGCTGCTCAAGCAATGGCCAAGTACGGTTTAGGTTCTAACTCAGTACCTTTGCTTACGACCGTGGCTGATTCAACTACAGCAACAGGTCTATATCAGGTCGATGCGACGACTATTGGTCTGCCGATACCTGAGGCGGGTTTCATTGATATTCGTCGTGGTGGTTCTGGTCTTGTTAGCCAACAGTATTATTCCCGAAGCAGTGACCGTGCTTTTTTTCGGAGGGGAAACGGATCTCTCGGTACATGGGGCGAACTCATGCATACCGGCACTGTCGCTTCTCAGGCCGAAACTGATGCAGGTGCGGCCGATAACAGGTTTATTACGCCGAAAAAACTCCGCTGGGGTTTTGCCATTAGTCTGGCCACAAATGGTTATGTGGTTTTCCCTTCATGGCTTGGCGGATTGGTGATCCAGTGGGGAAGTGTTGCTACGCCGACTGCTGACAGGGAGTATTCAGTGACCTTCCCTCTCGCCTTTCCGACTGCTGTATTTAACGTAATTTCGAGCTTTGGGTACAACGACGTGCGCGTAAATGACGGCTGTGTCGCGCAAACGCGGCTGGTAACTCAGACAGGTTTTTTCGCAAATCGTCAAGATATAGCCGCCACCATGTCTTTGCCGAACTCTTATATTCAATATCTCGCCGTAGGCTACTAGGAGAGCAAATGAAATACAGTCCTAAAACGGGTGGGTTTTATAGCGAGCGCGTCCACGGAACCGCCATCCCTACTGATGCTGTTGAAATATCCATGGGGGCCTACCTTGATCTGATGACAAAGCAGGCCGAAGGGGCTCGGATTCTAGTCAGTGCTGCTGGTTACCCATATGCTGCAGAACAGAAAAAGCGGCCTGCATCGACTCGAGAGGAGATTGAAGCATTGCGGCTGATCGCTTATGCCGATCCATTAAAGGGCTCCGACCGCCACTTCTCCGAGTCGAACCGGGAACGACTGCTTGGCAATGCAGAGGCGGCAGAAGCGGCAAAAGTCAATGGATTTTCTCGTTTCGCTGAGATTCGGGCCGAATATCCATGGCCTGATAGTTCTGATGTTGTCTAGATAACTCGAGTAACTGAAGCAATCGACTCATTTTGGTTTAAAGAAACCAATGTTTGCCAATGTATGGCAGTCCCTTCATATGTTCATGGACACAATATATACGTCAACTTCGACTAAAGCTTTCTTGAAAAAATACATATGAAGAGCCTTCAATAACATCAAGGAGAACGCCATGCTGTTTACAGGAATTCAGTTGCTGCAAATCCTTCCGAACGCCGGTGCCAATGCCGGCGTTTTTGCGCCGGCCCTTAACGACGCCATGGGTCGTTATCAGATCGTAGGTGTCAAACGCATGGCCGCATTCCTCGCCCAGGTCGGTCATGAGTCCGGACAATTGCGTTACGTGCGGGAGCTGGGCAGCGAGCAATACCTGAGCAAATACGACACCGGAACCCTGGCCGTTCGCCTGGGCAACTCGCCCCAGGCCGACGGTGACGGCCAGAAGTATCGTGGCCGGGGGTTGATACAGATTACCGGCCACGACAATTACCTTCGTTGCAGCCTGGGATTGTTTGGCGATGAGCGCCTGCTGGCCTTGCCCGAACTGCTGGAACAGCCGCAATGGGCCGCCGAGTCTGCTGCGTGGTTCTGGGAGCAGAATGGCTTGAACGAACTGGCCGACCGTGATCAGTTCAGCAACATCACGCGACGCATCAATGGTGGTTTGAACGGGTTGCAGGATCGTTTGCAACTCTGGGCAAGGGCGAGGGAGGTGTTATGCCAACCTTCGGCCTGATGCCTTTTTCCTTCCGCTCGCTTGGTATCGCGATGTTGCTGATGCTGTTGATCGGTGGTCCGGCGATGTTGGCCTGGCGGTTTCAGGATTGGCGGTACGGCAGGCAGTTGGCGCAGTTGGCGCAGTCACAATCCGAGACGCTGAACCAGATCTCCCAGGCCGCCGCGATGCAGCAAAAGGCTGAGCAGGACAAACGTCTCGCCTTGGAACAACGACTCTCCAACAGCGAACAAACCCACTACCGAGCCCTGAGCGATGCCCAACGTGACCAGGATCGCCTGCGCGATCGCCTTGCTACTGCCGATGTCCGGCTGTCAGTCCTCCTCGACGCCGACGATGTTTCCGCCGGTTGTGCAGTGCCTGCCGCCCCCGGCACCGGCGGCCTGGATCATGGCGCCCCACGCGCCCGACTTGACCCGGCGCATGCTCGACGAATTATCGCCATCACCGACGAGGGCGACCGTGGATTGATCGCCTTGCAGGCTTGCCAGGCCTATGTCAGGGCGCTGCGCCAGTGATCCGCCGAGCCTTGCAAGCTTCGAATGCTCGTGTACGGTAGGCGCCAATCGCGTCGAATCAGGAGAGCATCATGGACGACATTACCGAGCTGGCCGCTGAATTGGGCAGGCGCTTGCAACTGCTCAATGCCCACGTCACCACCGCCGAGTCCTGCACCGGTGGCGGGATTGCCGAGGCCATCACCCGGATACCGGGAAGCTCGGCCTGGTTCGAGGCCGGTTTTGTCACGTATTCCAATCGCCAGAAGACCCAGCAGTTGGGTGTGCCCGACGAGTTGTTCGAGAAAGTGGGCGCGGTCAGTCGCGAGGTGGTGGAGGCCATGGCTCGGGGCGCCCAGCAGAAAAGCCTGGCGCGTTTCGCCGTGGCGGTCAGCGGCGTAGCCGGGCCGGACGGGGGCTCGCCGAGCAAGCCGGTGGGCACCGTGTGGCTGGCCTGGGCCGTTGGCGAGACGGTGTTCAGCGTGCAGAAGTTCTTTCCGGGCAACCGCGACGAGGTCCGCCGACAAACGGTGAAGGCCGCGCTAGACGGGCTGTTACAACATGCCGCCGGAGAAATCTCAAATCAGGGGTAGGCGATCCCCGATCGCTGTGGAATAATACTGGCTACTTATACAGGTGTTGGCCGTCAGGCCTTATTGATTACGTGAGGACTTTAATGGACGACAACAAGAAGAAAGCCTTGGCTGCGGCCTTGGGTCAGATCGAACGTCAATTCGGCAAGGGTGCCGTAATGCGTATGGGCGATCAGGACCGTCAGGCTATTCCTTCCATCTCCACCGGCTCCCTGGGCCTGGACATCGCGCTTGGCATCGGCGGCTTGCCAAAAGGTCGTATTGTTGAAATCTACGGTCCTGAATCCTCCGGTAAAACCACGCTGACCCTGTCCGTGATCGCCCAGGCCCAAAAAGCCGGCGCGACCTGCGCCTTCGTCGACGCCGAACACGCCCTGGACCCGGAGTACGCCGGCAAGCTGGGCGTCAACGTCGACGACCTGCTGGTTTCCCAGCCGGACACCGGCGAGCAGGCCCTGGAAATCACCGACATGCTGGTGCGTTCCAACGCGGTAGACGTGATCATCGTCGACTCCGTGGCGGCACTGGTGCCAAAAGCCGAAATCGAAGGTGAAATGGGCGACATGCACGTGGGCCTCCAGGCTCGCCTGATGTCCCAGGCGCTGCGCAAGATCACCGGTAACATCAAGAACGCCAACTGCCTGGTGATCTTCATCAACCAGATCCGCATGAAGATCGGCGTGATGTTTGGCAGCCCTGAAACCACCACCGGTGGTAACGCGTTGAAGTTCTACGCCTCGGTTCGCCTGGACATCCGCCGCACTGGCGCGGTGAAAGAAGGTGATGAGGTTGTCGGCAGCGAAACCCGCGTCAAGGTCGTGAAGAACAAGGTGGCATCGCCGTTCCGTCAGGCTGAATTCCAGATCCTGTACGGCAAGGGTATCTACCTCAATGGCGAGATGATCGACCTGGGTGTGTTGCATGGTTTCGTCGAGAAATCCGGCGCCTGGTATGCCTACAACGGCACCAAGATCGGTCAGGGCAAGGCCAACTCGGCCAAGTTCCTGGCGGATAACCCGGAAGTGGCGGCAGCCCTCGAGAAGCAATTGCGCGACAAGCTGTTGAGCCCGGTCGCCGACGTCAAATCCGTGGCCAATCGCGAGACGGCTGACGACCTGGCTGACGCTGATATCTGATCGATCCGATGACCGCTGTACTCGATACCCTCGTCGCGGTGCGGCGAACCGCAATGGACCTGCTCGCAAGGCGCGAGCATGGCCGAGTCGAGCTGACGCGTAAGCTGCGTCAGCGCGGCGCTCCCGATGAGCTGATTGATACTGCCCTTGACCGTTTGACGGACGAAGGGCTGTTGTCGGAAGCGCGATACCTCGAAAGCTTTGTCTCTTATCGTGCTCGCTCCGGCTACGGTCCGATGCGGATTCGCGAAGAACTTGGGCAACGTGGTTTGCAACGCCCGGATATTGAACTTGCCTTGCGCGAAAGCGGTATCGATTGGCAGGAACAGCTAACGGACACTTGGCGTCGCAAATTCTCTGGCCATTTGCCGATCGATGCACGGGAGCGTGCCAAGCAAGGGCGCTTCCTGGCGTATCGAGGATACTCCATGGAAATGATCAACCGCTTGTTCAGCGGTCGAGGCATGGATGATTGATAAAAAACGGCCCGCTATTTCGATAGCGGGCCGTTTTTTTTATGGGCCTTAAGTGACCTTGATCGGTTCCCAGGTGAGCGGGTGGGCCTTGGTGGAAGGTTGAGCCCAGTTTTCCGGCAGGTTGATGTAGTCCACCAGCGCCCTTAAACGGCCGTGATCCCGGGCATTGAACGTAAATGCCAATCGCGTCAGATGGCTGAAAGGCGCTTCCTCGGGTTCTTCGCCGCTATAGGCATGCTGATGAAAGCAGTCGTTCAGGCACAGGTCGGCAAATTCGACCTGCATCTGTTGCAACGCCTGTTCATTGAGCTTGTGGTTCATGCGAATCACGAATTGATGCTTGAGCCAGCGGCTGGAATGGAAGTTGCGGTAGAACTGGTTGATTTCCTCCACCGCCTCCTCGGCGCTGTACACCAGGCGCATCAACTTCATGTCGGTTGGCAGGATGTAGCGGTTTTCCTCCAGCTGTTCGCGGATGAAATCCAGGGCGCTCTGCCAGAACTTGCCGCCGGGCGCGTCCAGCAGCACCACTGGCACTAATGGGCTCTTGCCGGTTTGTACCAGGGTCAAAACCTCTAGCGCTTCGTCCAGGGTGCCGAAGCCACCCGGGCAGAGCACCAGTGCGTCGGCTTCCTTGACGAAAAAAAGCTTGCGGGTGAAGAAGAAGTGGAAGGGCAGCAGGTTTTGCGTGCCTTCGACGGTCGGGTTGGCGTGCTGTTCGAAGGGCAGGGTGATGTTGAATCCCAGGCTGTGCTCCCGGCCCGCGCCTTCATGGGCTGCGGCCATGATGCCGCCGCCCGCGCCAGTGATCACCATCATGTCCGAGCGAGCCAGCGCCGCACCCAGTTCACGTGCCAGGCCATACAAAGGATGCTCGATGGGCGTTCGGGCCGAGCCAAAGACCGTGACCTTGCGGCGACCCTTGAATTGTTCAAGCGTGCGAAACGCGTGCTCCAGTTCCCGCAGGGCCTGAAGGGTGATCTTGGCATTCCAGCGGTTGTGATCTTCCTGGGCCATGCGCAGCACGGTCAGGATCATGTCGCGGTAGATGGGGAGGTTGGGGCTGTTGGGCGATACCAGGTTGAGTTGCTCTTCGACCTTGCGGGTGAGGTCGTGGCCATGGTTTTCAAAATGACGGCTGAGCAGATCATTCGGTTTGTACGGCATTCAGCTTCTCCTTCTGAACAGAACCCCCGGCCCTGACGAGAGATTCATCAAGGCCGCGACACCTCCTGTGCCGTTGTCAGTCCGGGCGCGTGCCCGGGCGTTAACCTGGCTCGACGCAATTTGCAGCAAGGCGGCCAAGCGATCCAATGGGTCCTGCTGTTTCCCTTGGATGAAAAAACAATCACGCGTCACGCATTGGCGAGGACAGCCTCTGTCTGCCCGATATCAGGTGATAGGTTGAATTTAGTCCGTTGCTGATCATGGCGCTCGAATATGAACGTTTGCAACTCCTCCCCAATTGTCCTGGGGGAATCGGAACTCACCTCGAATTTCGTACCGCTCGTCAGATCGCCGACTGGGTGCGTGCCGCTCTGATTTACTCAATAACAAGCGTGTCAAGCATTCGACGTCCAGGGCTGGGCGTCCGCGCGATGGAGTGAGGCATTGGATGGCAGGGAGGCGGGAGAGATGACCAGAGTGACTCTGGAACTCGACAGGCAGTTGTACCTGACGCTGTTGGAGGCGGCCCAAGCCAATCGGGTAAGCCTCGAGGAGGAGTGCTGCCGTCGATTGGAAGGCCGGGAGTGGCGCTCGCGCTATTTGCAAGCGCTGGTGGCGGAGCTGCGCGCCGACGAAGAGCAGCGGCGCGCGCGTACGGGCTGATTACTTCTTGGTCTTGGCTGCTTTCGGGCAATCCGATTCCTGGAAGCGTTCGGTGGCGACCGGGCGATTGGTCTTCACTTCAGTGAACTCGTAGCGCATGGTCGCGCCCTTGGCCATCAGCTTGCGGAAACCCGGATTGGTGCAGACCGTGGAACCCAATTGGAAGTAAACCGCCTTGGGGTCTGCGCGCATTTTCTGGGCATGGCTGCTTTGCACGCTGAGGTGGTTGATCAGCTCGGTGCCTTCAACGGTATAACCCTGGTCGAGAATGTCTTCGTTGATCGCCCGCGGCGTACCGACACTGCTTTCCTTGGCAACGTTCTGCAGCATCTTGTTCAGTTCGAGTTCTTTCAGCGACGCAGCCTGAGCGCTGATGGACGTCGCCAGCAGAACGGCAACGGTAGGGACGATAAGGCGCAGCATGAAACTCTCCTGGTTCAGTGACTGGTGGTTCGACCGGCCACGTGACTGTGCGTTCAGTGGCGGCGATTATAGGGGAGCCCAGGTGGACGGTACAGGCTTGCGCGCTCTGGTAGACTGCCGGCCTTCACTGTTCTGCCGAGTCCTGTTCGTGTCGAGTTCTCCTGTCTACGGGCATTGCCCGCGATGAACCATGCCCCTAACGCCGTAGCCCGCCTGCGCGACCAGCGTGTCGATGAAGGCATCAAGCCGCTCCAGGCCCGGGGCTGGCGCGCGCCCCGCTGTGGCGCTTGCCGGGTCATCGAGAGTCATTGCCTGTGCGCCTGGCGCCCTAGCGTCGAGACCCACTCCGGGGTCTGCCTGATCATGACCAATAAAGAAGTCTTTAAGCCAAGCAACACCGGTTGGCTGATTGCCGATGTGGTGCGTGACAACCATGCGTTCATCTGGTCGCGCACCGACGTCGATGAGCAACTGCTTGCATTGCTGAACGACCCGCAATGGCAGCCATACCTGGTTTTTCCAGGTGAGTATGTCGAACCGTCGCGGGTCACCCATACGGTCGAGGTCGACCCGGGCAAGCGTCCATTGTTCATCCTGCTGGACGCCACCTGGACGGAGGCGCGGAAAATATTCCGCAAGAGCCCTTATTTCGACCGTTTACCGATCCTGAGCCTGCTGCCGGACAAACTGTCGCGTTATCGCCTGCGGCGCTCGACGCGCAGTGAACACCTGTGCACCGCCGAAGTGGCGGCCCTGTGCCTTGAACTGGCAGGGGACAGCGACGCCGCGTCGGCGCTGGATGCCTATTTCGATGTGTTCAGCCAACATTACCTGGGCGCCAAGCGCCAGCAGGAAGTGGACGTATCGACCCCGGCCCATGCCGAATTGCAGCCCTTTGTCCGTGCCGGCCAAGCGGTATTGGCCTAATAGTGGCCCATACTGGACACAGCGGCGGCCGTGCTGCTTGACCACCCCGGCTTCGCTGGGCATGCTTGGCGCCGACCAGGGTGCGGCCAGAGTTTGAAACGCTGTGATTGGCGTTGAACGTGCCCCTGTGGATGCCGCTGTCGGCGGCGTCTTGAGTTGTTTGGCGAGGCGCGAATGCATCGGGCCTGCCATTAAAAACAGGATCATTTGAAAAATGGCCACATACGAAATCCTGATTGCCGATGACCATCCGCTCTTTCGCAGCGCGTTGCATCAGGCAGTGACCCTGGGCCTCGGCTCGGACGTCCGGTTGACGGAGGTGGCCAGCATTGCGGAACTGGAAACCCGATTGGCCGAGAAGGCTGACTGGGACCTGGTGCTGCTGGACTTGAACATGCCCGGTGCATATGGCTTTTCCGGCCTGGTGCTGTTGCGTGGGCAGTACCCACAGATTCCCGTGGTGATGGTCTCGGCGCAGGAAGAGGCCTCGGTGATGGTGAAGGCCCGGGAGTTTGGCGCCAGTGGGTTCATCCCCAAATCCAGTTCCCTGGAAATGATCCAGCACGCGGTCAAGGCCGTCCTCGATGGCGACGTATCCTGGCCGCCGCAGGCATTCGAGGCGGTGAGTGTGTCCGAGGAAGCCAAGGCTGCCAGTGAGGGATTGGCCAGCCTGACACCGCAGCAGTTTCGGGTGTTGACCATGGTGTGCGAAGGCCTCCTCAACAAGCAGATCGCCTATGAGTTGAACGTCTCGGAGGCCACCATCAAGGCTCACGTCACGGCGATCTTTCGTAAGCTCAACGTGCGTACGCGAACTCAGGCGGCACTGCTGCTGCAACAACTTGAGTCAATTTCTCCGCAATCGTAGCCTGTGAATTCACGCTTTTTTGACCGCATTTGCATTAGCGTCCCCACTCCTTTCGACCAGTTGCCAATTCTATGTCTCCTTTTAAAGGCCAAACCGGCCTGAAACGCATCCTCAACGCTTCCGGCTATTCCCTGGACGGGCTGCGTGCAGCTTTTGTCGGTGAAGCCGCGTTCCGTCAACTGGTGCTGCTCAACGTTATCCTGATTCCGTTGTCATTCTTCCTGAATGTCAGCCGCGTCGAGCAGGCATTGCTGGTCGCGGTATGCCTGCTGGCCTTGATCGTGGAGTTGCTCAACTCGGCGGTAGAGGCGGCGATCGACCGCATTTCCCTCGAGCTGCACCCGCTGTCGAAAAACGCCAAGGACATGGGCAGCGCCGCCCAGCTTGTCGCCCTGACGATGATTGCCCTGGTCTGGGGCCTCGTGCTGCTCTGATGGCTCAGGCAATGGCCGGCAGGACGATCTCATCGCTGCGCTGCACCCCTGCGGTGAATGCCCGGCATAGATCGAGGAATTCACGCATGGCCGAAGTCTGGTATTTCTGCTTGTGCCAGATGAAATAAAATTGCCGCGCCAAGTCCATGTCCGGGGTTTCCACGGCCACGAGGCTGCCGCGGCGGAATGCGTCACGCAGTGCCAACCGTGAGATGCAGCCAATCCCCAGGCCGGACTCCACGGCACGCTTGATCGCTTCGGTGTGTTCCAGCTCCAGGCGAATGTTCAACGCGCTGCGGTGGTGACGCATGGCCTGGTCGAAGGTCAGTCGCGTACCGGAGCCCTGTTCACGCAGGATCCAGGCCTCATGGGTCAATTCCTCCATCGTCGCCTGCCCACGCTTGGCCAACGGGTGCTGGGGCGCGCAGAACACCACCAGTTCATCCTCGACCCAGCTCTGCACCTCGATGTCCGGATGACTGCAGTCGCCTTCGATTAGACCCAGATCAATTTCATAATGGGCGACCTGGTGCACGATATTGGCAGTGTTTTGCACATGCAGCTTCACCTGGCTTTCCGGATGGCGCTGCATGAAACCGCCGATCAGCAGCGTCGCCAGGTAATTGCCAATGGTCAGCGTGGCGCCGACCGCCAGCGAGCCGAAGCCGGACTTGCCGTTGAGCAGGTCTTCGATTTCCTTGGCCTGGTCGAGCAATGCCACGGCTTGGGGCAGCAACTGCTTGCCCAAGGCGTTGAGGCTCAGTCGCTTGCCGGCGCGATCGAACAATTGGCAGCTGGATTGGCGCTCCAATTCAGTGATGGAGGTACTGGCGGCCGACTGTGACAGATTGAGCAGGCCCGCGGCGCGGGACACGCTTTCCTGCTGGGCGACGGCGACGAAGACTTGAAGTTGACGTAGAGTAAATCGCATATCTATATAACCGATAACCCTTATCTTAATAATCCATTTAACAGATATTGTCGCCGCCATTAGAATGCGATGCAATTGCGCAGATTATCGGCGTAGGCATCATTTCCAGGAGTCCCCCGTACATGAGCAACATGAACCACGAGCGTGTCCTCAGTGTTCATCACTGGAACGACACTCTGTTCAGCTTCAAGTGCACCCGCGATCCGGGCCTGCGCTTCGAGAACGGTCAGTTCGTGATGATCGGCCTGCAGCAGCCCAACGGCCGCCCGCTTATGCGCGCTTACTCGATTGCCAGCCCGAACTGGGAAGAACATCTCGAATTCTTCAGCATCAAGGTGCCAGACGGTCCGCTGACTTCGCAGTTGCAGCACTTGAAGGAAGGCGACGAGATCATCATCAGCAAGAAGCCTACCGGTACGCTGGTGCTGGACGACCTCAAGCCTGGCAAGCATCTTTACCTGCTCAGCACCGGCACCGGCCTGGCGCCGTTCATGAGCGTCATCCAGGATCCGGAAACCTACGAGCGTTTCGAGAAGGTGATCCTGTGCCACGGCGTGCGTTACGTCAATGAAGTCGCCTACCGCGAGTTCATCACCGAGCACCTGCCACAGAACGAGTTCTTCGGTGAAGCGCTGCGTGACAAGCTGATCTACTACCCGACCGTGACCCGCGAGCCATTCGAGAACGAAGGCCGCCTGACCGACCTGATGCGCAGCGGCAAGCTGTTCCGCGACATCGGCCTGCCGCCGATCAATCCACAGGACGACCGCGCGATGCTGTGCGGCAGCCCAAGCATGCTCGACGAGACCAGCGAAGTGCTCAACAGCTTCGGCCTGACCGTTTCGCCGCGTATGCGCGAGCCGGGTGACTACCTGATCGAGCGGGCGTTTGTAGAGAAATAAACTTCGGCATTTGCGGTGGCTGACCGACCGCCATCGCGAGCAAGCTCGCTCCCACATGGGGCCTGTGTTCAAAAAACCTGTGGGAGCGAGCTTGCTCGCGATGGCAGCGACTCGATCCAGCAGATGCCCCAAAAAAAGCCCGCGCCGCCTGATGAAGGCCGCGCGGGCTTTTTCGTTTCCGGGTTTTATCCAACCGCAGGAATGACTTCCAACACCCGAATTACCCCCGCCTCCGGGTAATGCCAACGCACATCCAGATCCCAGAACTGAGCGCCATATTCCCGTTCCGCTGTAGGAACCTGGTACGCCGGGCGTGGGTCTTGGGCCAGGCATTGTTCAATCAGCTCCACCAAAGGCTCTTCCAGGCGCGTGGCATGCTCGCGCGCTTGAAGCAGGGCAGCTTCCGCCCATTGCACCGGAATCAACCCAGGTGCTGCGTTGGCCATGCTGTTGGTGGCCGAGTCGATGCTGTCCGCATAGGGCACGTAGGGCTTGATGTCCAGCACCGGAGTGCCGTCCAGCAAGTCGATGCCTGAGATCCACAGGCGTCCGGCTTCGACCCGTTCCAGCTTCACCACCGACTGGCCGATGCCGTTGGGGCGGTGAGTCGCACGGGTGGCGAAAACCCCCATGGATTTGTTGCCCCCCAGGCGTGGCGGGCGGACTTTCAACCGAGGCTTGTCTTCCAGGGCCTGGTGGAACAGGAACAGCAACCAGACATGGCTGACCTGTTCGAGGCCCTGCACCGCCTCGCCCTGGTCGAACGGCGCCACCAGTTCCAGCACGCCGCGTGCGGCGGGGGCCAGTTGCGGTTGGCGGGGGATGGCGAATTTCTCCTTGAAGCAGGAGCGGACGAAGCCGATGGGGGAGACGCTGTAGGTCATGGGCTGGGATCGACGCAGGATTGAATGGGCATCATAGCGCGGGGGCCAAGATTGACACTGTTCTCTATAGCGGGAGCGTTTTTGTGGCGAGGGAGCTTGCTCCCGCTGGGCCGCGAAGCGGCCCCCTGGTTTTGTCTGACACATCGCGAGGGGACGCTGCGCGTCCAGCGGGAGCAAGCTCCCTCGCCACAACAGCTCTGCAAGCATCAGCAGAGTTTCAAGCGTTAGCAGCCCTTCTTATCAGCCGCGAACGCGCAGCGTCAGCCCCTTGAGAAAGTTGCGCAGCAATTGGTCGCCGCACGGGCGATAGTTGGTGTGGCCGAATTTGCGAAACAACGCGCTCAGTTCCGGCTTGGACACAGGGAATTCGGCGGCCTTGAGGATGGCGTGCATGTCGTCCTCCTTCAGCTCGAACGCCACGCGCAGTTTTTTCAAAATGATGTTGTTGGTTACCGGCACTTCGATCGGTTGCGGCGGACGGCTTTCGTCCTTGCCACGCTTGAAAATCACCAGGCCATCGAGAAAATGCGCCATAACCAGGTCCGGGCAGAACACGAAGCCTTCTTCCTCGTCCTTCTTGAGATAGCCGGTGAGGTCCGCCAGGGACACTTCCAGCCCGCCCAACTTGATGATCTCGATGACTTTCTTGTCGCTGATGTCGAGCATGTAGCGCACGCTGCGCAGTACGTCGTTGTGAATCATGTGTGCAATCCTGATGAATCGGCAGTGGGCGCCCCGGTTCGATGCGGCGCCGGAAAATTAGAATTTCTCTTTGGCAGACAGGTAGCGCCACTGGCCCAAGGGCACCTTGCCGATGGACACGCCGCCGATGCGGATGCGGCGAATGGCGACGACCTTCAGGCCGACCGCCTGGCAAAACAGCGCGATGACACCGGGTTGCGGGTTCTTCATGGCGAAGCGCAGGCGGTTTTCGTTCTGCCAGCTGGCCTTGACCGCCGGCAACTCCTTGCCTTTGTAGGTCAGCCCGTGGTTCAAGCGATTGAGGCCGTGGGCGACCATCTCGCCTTCGACTTCCACTACATATTCCTGCTCGATCTTGGCGGCGTCGGCGGTGAGCTTGCGCAAGATCTTCCAATCCTGGGTGAACACCAGCAGCCCGCTGGCGTTGGCCTGCAGGTCGGCACTGGCGGTCAGGCGCAGGAAATGGCCCTTGAGTGGGCGCTTGCCGAAGCGATGCTCCTCGCTCAAGGTCTGTGGCCCGAGGGTTGCCATGGCGGTGTCGACATCCATGCCCGCCGGGACGTTCAGCAGCAGCGTCACGGGCTCCGGCGCGGTGGCCTTGGCCTCGGGATCGAGTGCGACCTTTTGGGTGGTCACCTTGAACTGCGGCTCGTCGATCACTTCGCCGTCGACGGTGACCCAGCCGCCCTCGATGAACAGCTCCGCTTCCCGACGGGAACAGCCGACGAGTTCGATGAGGCGTTTGGAGAGACGAATCGGGTCAGTCATGACGGGGCCGTAACAAAAAGAGGGTGGGCATTGTACCTGTGTGGCGCCGGTTAATCGCGGGTCCATTTGCCTCATGCCGTTTTTAGCCGCGTCCTGCCTTCAGGTCGGGTTGTTTGTAGCGCATGTGCAGCAGCGGGTAGGGCTGGTCCATTCCATCCCGTGCCGAACGGCCGACGACTTCGAAGCCTTGCTTGAGATAGAAACCCAGGGCCTGTGGGTTCTGTTCATTGACGTCCAACTGGTCGGCGTTCAAGTTTTCCATGGCGTAGCGCAGCAATTGTTTACCCAGGCCCTGGCCGCGATGTTCCGGGTCGATGAACAGCATTTCAATCTTGCCAGCCGCCACCCCCGCAAAACCGGTGATGCGTTGACGATTGTCGCGGGTGCAGATGAGCATCACCGCGTCCAGATAGCGGGTGAGCACGAGGTTTTTCAGCAGCTCGATGTAACTGTCTGGCAAGAAGTCATGGGTGGCCCGTACCGAGGCCTCCCAGACCCGGGTCAATTCCTGGTAGTCGCTCGGTTTCGGTGTGTGGATGACCGAATGCTGGCGCATGTCCGCCTGTTCCTTGTGATGGAGGTTTCCTGTCTGCATACGATAGCCGTAAAAAAGCCCTGCATCTTGTTACAGAGCAGGGCTTCATCAAGTTTTTTCGTGAGCCGGCGAGTGGCTTGCAAACAATCCGTGGCGAGGGAGCTTGCTCCCGCTCGATTGCTTAGCAATCGCAAAGATGGGGCTACTTCGTAGCCCAGCGGGAGCAAGCTCCCTCGCCACAACAGCGGTCCCGCTTTGTGCGGATCAACCGATCTGCTCAGCCCACAAATCATACTCATCGGCGTCGGTGACCTTGCACCAGACCTTGTCGCCCGGCTTCAGGTTGCTGCCGTTGTCGATGAACACGTTGCCGTCGATTTCCGGAGCGTCGAAGAAGCAGCGGCCCACGGCGCCTTGTTCGTCGACTTCGTCCACCAGCACTTCGATTTCACGGCCGATGCGCATCTGCAGGCGTGCCGAGCTGATGGCCTGCTGGTGCGCCATGAAGCGCTCCCAACGGTCTTGCTTGACGTCGTCCGGTACCACGTCCAGGTCCAGGTCATTGGCCGGTGCGCCTTCGACGGGGGAATACTGGAAGCAGCCGACGCGGTCGAGCTGGGCTTCGGTCAGCCAGTCCAGCAGGTACTGGAAATCTTCTTCGGTTTCGCCCGGGAAGCCGACGATGAAGGTCGAGCGGATGATCAGGTCCGGGCAGATTTCGCGCCAGTTCTTGATGCGCGCCAGGGTCTTGTCTTCGAAGGCCGGACGTTTCATGGCCTTGAGCACCTTCGGGCTGGCGTGCTGGAACGGGATGTCCAGGTACGGCAGGATCTTGCCGGCGGCCATCAGCGGGATCAGCTCATCGACGTGCGGGTACGGGTAGACGTAATGCAAGCGGACCCAGACGCCAAGTGTGCTCAGTGCTTCGCACAGCTCGGTCATGCGGGTTTTCACCGGCGCGCCGTTCCAGAAGCCGGTACGGTACTTGACGTCGACGCCGTAGGCGCTGGTGTCCTGGGAAATCACCAGCAGTTCCTTGACGCCGGCCTTGACCAGGCGCTGTGCCTCGTCGAGCACATCACCCACCGGACGGCTCACCAGCTTGCCGCGCATCGACGGGATGATGCAGAAACTGCAGCTGTGGTTGCAGCCTTCGGAAATCTTCAGGTAGGCGTAGTGACGCGGGGTCAGCTTGATGCCTTGCGGCGGCACCAGGTCGATCAGCGGATTGTGGTCCTGGCGCGGCGGCACGACTTCGTGCACGGCATTGACCACTTGTTCGTACTGCTGCGGCCCGGTCACCGACAACACGCTCGGGTGCACGTCGCGGATGTTGCCTTCTTCCACGCCCATGCAGCCGGTCACGATGACCTTGCCGTTTTCCTTGATGGCCTCGCCGATCACTTCAAGGGATTCGGCCTTGGCCGAGTCGATGAAGCCACAGGTGTTGACCACTACCACGTCAGCGTCCTGGTAGGTGGACACGACGTCATAACCTTCCATGCGTAGCTGGGTCAGGATGCGCTCGGAGTCGACCAGAGCCTTCGGGCAACCCAGGGATACGAAGCCAACCTTCGGGTTGGCTGGCGCAGGAGTGGTGGACATGTCTAACCTCGGTGTAGGGGGATCGTCTCTTGCCGAGACAGGGCGCCTGACGCGCCTCTGATCAAAAAGTGCGCAATTCTATCCGTGGTCGACGCACTTGACCAGCTTTATACCGGGAAATGCGACGAGTGCTGCGCTATGCTTCGCGCCTTTGCCTTCTGGCTATTGCTACAGTCAACAAAACGTCTGTAACAAAGCGTAAAACGGCGCATGCTGCGCCGCAAAGCGTTCGGCTTCGCTAATAGAAGAAAGGTCTGGAAATCGGGAGTGTTGGATGGGTCATGCAAGTAGTCAGGCGGTGGGTGCCGAGCATTCGGCAGCGAAACCGCTGAGCATGCTGGTCGCGGCGGTCGGGGTGGTTTATGGCGACATCGGCACGAGCCCGTTGTACACCCTGAAGGAAGTGTTTTCCGGTGGTTACGGCGTACCGGTCAACCACGACGGGGTGCTGGGGATTCTCTCACTGATTTTCTGGTCGCTGCTCTGGGTCGTTTCGCTCAAGTACATGATGTTTGTCCTGCGCGCAGACAACCAGGGCGAGGGCGGCATCATGGCGCTCACCGCCCTGGCGCGGCGGGCGGCGGCGGGCAGGGCGCGGTTGCGCATGTTGCTGGTGGTCTGCGGCCTGATCGGTGCGGCGCTGTTCTACGGCGACAGCATGATCACCCCGGCGATCTCGGTGCTTTCGGCGATCGAAGGGCTCGGCCTGGCGTTTGACGGTATCGATCATTGGGTGGTGCCGCTGTCCTTGGTGGTGCTGGTTGCCCTGTTCCTGATCCAGCGCCACGGCACTGCGCGCATCGGCATCCTGTTCGGCCCGATCATGGTGACTTGGTTCCTGGTGCTGGGCGCCCTGGGTGTGTATGGCATCAGCCAGCACCCGGAAGTGTTGCAGGCGGTGAATCCGGCCTGGGCCGTCCGGTTCTTCGTTGTGCATCCGGGCATGGGCGTGTCGATCCTCGGTGCAGTGGTGTTGGCGTTGACCGGCGCCGAAGCGCTCTACGCCGACATGGGGCACTTTGGTCGCAAGCCGATTGCCCGCGCCTGGTTCCTCCTGGTGTTGCCGGGCTTGATGCTCAACTATTTCGGCCAGGGCGCCTTGCTGCTCGGCGATCCGGAAGCGGCGCGCAACCCGTTCTATCTGCTGGCGCCGAGTTGGGCATTGCTGCCGCTGGTAGGCCTGTCGACGCTGGCCACGGTGATTGCCTCCCAGGCAGTGATCTCCGGCGCGTTTTCGCTGACGCGCCAGGCCATCCAACTCGGTTACATTCCGCGCATGTACATCCAGCACACCTCCAGCGCCGAACAGGGCCAGATCTATATCGGCGCGGTGAACTGGTCGCTGATGGTCGGCGTGGTGTTGCTGGTGCTCGGTTTCGAGTCGTCCGGTGCGCTGGCTTCGGCCTATGGCGTGGCGGTGACCGGGACGATGCTGATGACCACGATTCTGGTTTCGGCCGTGATACTGCTGTTGTGGAAGTGGCCGCCGTTGCTGGCGGTCCCGGTTCTGGTTGGTTTCCTGGTGGTGGACGGGCTGTATTTCGCCGCCAACGTACCGAAAATCATCCAGGGCGGCGCATTCCCTGTCATTGCCGGGATTGCCCTGTTCGTGCTGATGACCACTTGGAAGCGCGGCAAGCAATTGCTGGTGGACCGTCTCGACGAGGGCGCGTTGCCGTTGCCGATCTTCATCAGCAGCATCCGCGTCCAGCCCCCCCATCGGGTCAAGGGCACTGCGGTATTCCTGACCGCGCGTTCGGACGCCGTGCCTCATGCGCTGCTGCACAACCTGTTGCACAACCAGGTGCTGCATGAGCAAGTGGTGTTGCTGACGGTGGTGTACGAAGACATTCCACGCGTGCCGCCGCAGCGGCGTTTCGAGGTCGATGCCTACGGCGATGGATTCTTCCGGGTGATCCTGCACTTCGGTTTCACCGACGAACCGGACGTGCCCGAGGCGCTCAAGCTCTGCCACCTGGATGACTTGGATTTCAGTCCGATGCGCACGACATATTTCCTCAGCCGCGAGACCGTCATCGCCTCCAAGCTCGAAGGCATGGCGCGTTGGCGCGAGTCGCTGTTCGCCTTCATGCTGAAGAATGCCAACGGTAACCTGCGGTTCTTCAACCTGCCTTTGAACCGGGTGATCGAGTTGGGGACTCAAGTGGAGATGTAACTTCTGCAAATAAAAAAGCCCTCGTTGCCTTGCGGCGGCGGGGGCTTTTTTGTAGGCGACACAAATGCTGATGCCAAACCAAAACCCCTGTGGGAGCGGGCTTGCTCGCGAAGGCGGCGTGCCAGTTAGCGATTATGTCGACTGACACGCCGCCTTCGCGAGCAAGCCCGCTCCCACAGGGTGTTGTGCAGGTCGAGCTGGCACAAAAAAGCCCCGGCAACCGTAAGGCTGCCGGGGCTTTGTCAGGCTCGCACCCGCTTACTGCTCGGCAGGCTTGCTCTGCCGCTTGTTGATCTCATCGATCAACCGCTTGGCCAGGGCCGGGTAGTTTTCATCGAAGTGGTGGCCGCCCGGCAATTTGATCGCCTCACCCACGGCCGTCTTGTCGGTGCAGCCGCTTTCGTCGGCTTCTTCGCCGCCATAGATGCACACCACTTTCTCGGCGGGCAGCTTGGCCATTTCCGGGCCCGTGGCGGCTTCGGTGCCGGCGTTGCCGAGCCAGCCCTCGACCTCGATCTCGAAGCTGCCGGTACGGGCGAAGGCGAGCAGGATAATCGCATCGACCCGCTGTTGTTCGGTAGCGGGCAGGCGGTTGTAGATCGCTGGCAGCACATCGGCGCCGAAGGAGTAGCCGGTCAGGATGAAGCGCTTCGTGCCCCAGATCTGCCGGTAGTGCTGCATCAGTTCGGTCAGGTCGGTCGCGCTCTGTTCGGGGCTCTTGTGCTGCCAGTAGTAGCGCAGGGTGTCGATGCCGACCACCGGGTAGCCGAGCTTGGCCATTTCGTCGGCCACGTCGCGGTCCAGGTCGCGCCAGCCACCGTCACCGGAAAGGAACAGCGTCACGGTATCCCGCGTTTGGCTGGCAGGCACTTCCACCACCGGGATGCTCAAGCCACCCTTGCCCTTTTCGGTACCGACCAGAATCTTGCGCAACTCGTTGTTCAGCACCTGCGGCAGGTTGATGTCGTAGTCGCTGATGCTGGTTTCGGCGTTGTGCTGGTCCCGCACGAAACCGGCACTGGTGTCGTCGGGGTTGTCGTTCCAGGCCACCAGCCAGCGACCGTGGGCGGCGCTTTTCGGCAGCAGGTGCGTGCAGCCGGGTTTTTCCAGGGCCAGGTCCACCGAAACGGCCTGGGCCTTGTCGTCCTTCTGTTCCGCCAACCAGCGCCAGGCCAGCACGGCGCCAGGGCCGATGCCGCTGACCAGCGTGGCCGGCCCATGAAGCTGTCTCAGGCCAGCCTGCAAGGCGCGGCCTTGCAACATGCAGTCCTTGGGCAAGATCACCTGGACGATCTCTGCCGAGCCGCTGCGGCTGAGGGTCGTCAGTTGGGTGTCGCTGAGCTTCTGGTCTTCATTGACCGCCACCAGCACATGGGCACGCGACTTGGTGCCAGGAATGACCCGGGTCATCGCCACGCCGTCGGCGGGCTCCAGTTGTTCCAGGGTCGGTTGCGGGGCGGGGCGGTTCCAGTACCAGTAGCCGCCACCAAGAATCACCGCCAGCACCAGCAGGCTGGCTACCAGGTATCGCCAAAAGCGTTGCGTCATCAGCGTTTCACCAATCCAGTCAGGCCGCCTGCAATCAGGGCGGCGGTATCGGCCAGCGCGACCAGCGGATCGAGTCCGGCGGGCACGGCCATGTAACGAGGTTCCCAGTCAGGCTGGAATTTGTCCTTGAAGCGGCGCAGTCCCTGGAAATTGTAGAGCTGCTCGCCACGGCGGAACACCATCGAACCCAGGCGCTGGGTCAGCGGTGCGCCACGACGCGGTTGCAGGCCCGAGAGCGGGACCATGCCGAGGCTGAAGCGGGCGTAGTCATGGTTCTTATAATGTTGGATCAGGCCGACCATCATGAACTCCATGGTCAGTTTCGGGGCTTCGGGGTGGGCGCGCATCAGGTCGAGGCTGGCCAGTTCATGGCTGTGGGTTTCCAACAAGTTGGCGAACGCGACTGGCTTGCCCTCGAAACGAATCACCGCGATGCGGAAATGCTTGAGGTAGTCGTCGCTGAAGCGGCCCAGGGAAAACCCCTTTTCCCGTACGTTCTTGCCGGTCAGCCAGGCATCGGAAATGACCTTGAGCTCATCCATCGGCGCCTGCCCCGGCTCGTGGAACTCCAGCGACAGGCCATCCCGGGTGCCGCGGTTCCAGGTGTAACGCAGGTCCTTCATCTCCTTGCCCTTGGCCTCGAGGTCGAAACGCTTGAGGTTGACCCGCGCTTCTTCGCCCAGCTTGATCGCGGTCAGGCCGATGTCCATGTAGTACGGCAGGTTTTCGGCACGTACCTGATAAAACACCGGGCGAGCATGATGAATGTCGCAAAGGTCGCGGAACTGCCAGATCATTTCCGCCCGTTGCTGGGTCGGTCCGATCGGATCATACAGTGCCACCAGGCTGCGGCCGCGACGCGCGTACATCAGGAACGCTTCGTCGTTAGGGTGAAACAGCAGCGCCTTGTCACCGGTCAGGGCCAAGCCACCGTCCGGTTGCGAGGACGCCATGAGAATGGTCTTGGCACGCTCCAGCTCTTCCGCCGTGGGCTGATGGATCACGGGGCGCGCCGTGCGCAGCAGCCAGGTCAGGGAAACCACCACCAGCAGGACGGCGGCGCCCAACAACGAGCGCAGGCCTCGGGGGGCATCGGCATCCAGGGTAAACTGCCACCACAATTGGTGACTGTAGGGCACGTCCTGATAGGCAAACAGCAACAGCCAGATCGATGCGCCCAGCACGCAGAGGCTGGCGATAAGGAACAAAGGCGAAAACGGCAGTTCGGTCAGGCGACTCGGACGGTAGAAAGAGCGCCGGAACACTGCCAGCAGGGCAGCGGTCAGGGTCAGCAGCGTGGCTTCTTCCCAGTCAAAGCCCTTGAGCAGCGAGAGCAGGGCGCCCACCAGCAGCAAAACCGTGGTCAGCATCCAGGCGGCGGACAGGCGCCGGCGCAGGCCTTGGGCCAGCAACAGGCAGAGCACGCCCACCAGGCTCGCGCCGAAGTGCGAGGCGTCCACCAGTCGATGGGGAATCAGGAAGCCGATGTGCTCCAGGCGTGTGTCGATCTCGGGGGTGACACCGGAAAACAGCAGCACCACGCCAGACAGGAATACCAGTACGGCCAGGATCGGCGCGGCAAAACCTGACGCCGCACGCAGGGTCTGGCGCGTCTGGAACAGCCGTTGCGCCTCGTTGATCAGCAGCAGCACGCAGGCCACCAGCATCGGCAGCAGTACGTAGATCAAGCGATACAGCAACAGGGCGGCGGCAAGCGGCGCGGCGCCCAGTTTATCGGCAAACGCGGCCAGCAGGATCGCTTCGAACACCCCGACGCCACCCGGCACATGGCTGAGCACGCCGGCGGCCAGCGCGAGCAGATACACCAGCAGGAATGGGCCGAACGGTGGCGCTTCCGGCAACAGCAGATAAAGCACAGTGGCGGCCGCTGCGACATCCAGCGCCGTGATGACCAATTGCAGGAATGTCAGGCGCCGGCCCGGCAGGCGCAGCGTGCGGCGACCGGCCTTGACCAGCAGGCTGTCCCGGTAGGGTTGCTCAGGCAACCGACGACGATAGATGCCAACGGCCAGCACGCTGGTGAGCAACAGGACCGCCACGGCGATCGAACCCAGCAAGACGGCGGGAAGGTGCAAGGCGGCAGACGCGGCGGGCAGGTTGCTCAGGGTTGCCAGCGCGGCCAAGGGGGGCAGCGCGCAGCCCAGGGACAGGCTGGCGAACAAGGTCATATGGGCGACGTCGGCTGCTCCCAGGCCATGCCGCGCATACAAGCGATAACGAACCGAGCCGCCCGACAGCAATGAGAGGCCGATGGCATTGCCAATGGCAAACGCAGTGAAACCGCCGAGGACCATGGTTTGAGGCGGCAGCGTTACGCCCGCGTAGCGGGTGGCGGACCATTCATAACCCAGCAGAATCACGAAGCCGGCGACGGTGGCGACAATTGCGCCGAGCAGCGCCGGCCTCGGCACGTCGAGGATCGAGTCATGCAACGCGTAAAGATCGAGCTCGCTCAGGAGGTGGCGACAGGCGATCAACGCGATCGCAAACAGCAGCAGCGTGACGGCGAGACCGATAGGTTGGCGGTACTGGCTGATCCGATCCAGCCAACGCAGTCGCTCGGCCTTGATCGGTTGTGTCGCAGTAACGGGGTCTTGCGGGTCAGACGAGTGGGCGCGCATCAATCACCTCTTGAGCTATGCGCGACAGGATGGGGGTATCCAGCCAAGTTACCAATCCCTGCGGCGGAAAATAATTACAAAATATTTGTAATGCGGCTTTTTCGACAGACACAAAAAAGGCCACTCTTTCGAGCAGCCTTTCTTGATATTTGGTTGCGGGAGCCGGATTTGAACCGACGACCTTCGGGTTATGAGCCCGACGAGCTACCAGACTGCTCCATCCCGCGTCTGTGTGGCGGCATTCTACAGGCGAACGCCAGAGTGTCAACCGTTAATAAGGCAAAGGGGCAAATTAACGGTCGTTCGCCTAAATGCTCGAAAAACAAAAGGAAATTGTCCTACAACTCAGGGCGCCTAGCGGCGACGTCTGTCGGTTGGTATAAAACTGGCGCCCACAAAAAAGGCCACTCTTTCGAGTAGCCTTTCTTGATGTTTGGTTGCGGGAGCCGGATTTGAACCGACGACCTTCGGGTTATGAGCCCGACGAGCTACCAGACTGCTCCATCCCGCGTCTGTGTGGCGGCATTCTACAGAGGATTGGCGCACTGTCAATCCCTTATCCGGAAAAACCTGTTCCGCTTCAATTGGTTAGCCTTCCGAAAGGTAATGTGACAGCGCTGCGACGCACGCCTGGCAAGGGTTCGCGCTCTATTGCGGGGCTCGGTGCGATTAAGGAAATAAATTTACCTGGGCATTTTCCAGGTCCGCTGCAGGATATTTCAAACTACTGGTGCTATATACAGGTCCGAATGCGATACTGGCGCTCCGATTGGTCCCATATGCCGCTTCTTTTATGACGCAACGCAAAATCATCCACGTCGACTGCGACTGCTTCTATGCCGCTATCGAAATGCGCGATGATCCACGGCTGGCCGGCAAGCCCCTGGCGGTTGGCGGTTCGGCGGACCGGCGAGGCGTGATCGCTACTTGCAACTACGAAGCGCGGGCCTACGGCGTGCGTTCGGCCATGTCTTCCGGCCATGCCCTGAAACTCTGCCCTGACCTGACCATCGTCAAGCCGAGGATGGAGGCCTATCGGGAAGCGTCGAAGGAAATCCACACAATCTTCAGCGATTACACTGACCTGATCGAGCCGCTGTCCCTGGACGAGGCGTACCTGGACGTCTCCGCCAGCGCGCATTTTGGCGGCAGCGCCACGCGTATCGCCCAGGACATTCGTCGGCGTGTGTCCAATCAACTGCACATCACCGTCTCCGCAGGCGTCGCGCCGAACAAGTTTCTCGCCAAGATCGCCAGCGACTGGAAGAAACCCAACGGCTTGTTCGTCATAACCCCCGATCAGGTGGACGATTTCGTCTCGGCGCTACCAGTGAGCAAGCTCCACGGGGTCGGCAAGGTCACCGCCGATAAACTGAACAGGCTGGGTATCGTTGATTGCCTGCACTTGCGCCAATGGGACAAGCTCGCGCTGGTGCGCGAATTCGGCAGTTTCGGTGAGAGGCTCTGGAGTCTTGCCCGTGGGATCGACGAGCGCCTGGTGCAGAACGACAGCCGGCGACAGTCCATCAGTGTGGAAAACACTTACGACGTCGATTTGCCCGACTTGAAAAGCTGTCTCGACAAGCTGCCGGAGCTGATGCAGACCCTCAGTGGGCGGATGGCGCGGATCGACAGCAGTTACCGGCCGGGCAAGCCGTTTGTTAAGGTGAAATTCCATGACTTTACCCAGACCACCCTGGAGCAGGCCGGGGCAGGGCGGGACTTGGGCAGTTACCAGTTGCTGTTGACCCAGGCATTCAACCGGGGCGGCAAGCCGGTGAGGTTATTGGGGATAGGGGTACGGTTGGAGGATTTGCGGGGCGGGTTTGAGCAGTTGGAGTTGTTCGAGCGTTGAGCGCTCGCCAAAGGGTAACGCTGTTCATTAAGGTCCTCTGGACCCTTGTGGCGAGGGAGCTTGCTCCCGCTCGGCTGCGAAGCAGTCGTGAACCGGCGAGTGCGGTGTATCTGGAGCTCCGCATTCGGCAGTTTTTTGGGGGTCGCTTCGCGGCCCAGCGGGAGCAAGCTCCCTCGCCACGGGGGGAGCATCCGAACTGGAGTCAATTGGCGCCAGGATCCGCCACCAACCGCCCGCCATCCTTGGTCAAGGCTTTCATGAACTCGGTCTGCAGCTCCGGATCGTTGCGGGTCAGCTCGATCAGGCTCTGTTCCAGCTCGCTGGCTTCTTCTTCAAGCCCCAGTTCCGACAGGCGTTTGACCCGGTGGACCCACTGGCTCACTTCGTCATCTTCCAAATCGTCGTAGATCAGCCCATGGGCCTCCACCAACTTGCTGCGCAGCGTGCTGCTGATGCTCAGGGATGAATCGGTGTGCACCTCGTCCTGGGCATCGGTCACGCTGATCTGCAATTTCCCGAATTGGCTCAGGTCATGTTCGGCGAAGGGGCTTTCCAGCAAGTTCAAGCGCAACACGCCATTGCGGTCTGTGCTCATCTCGAACGTCTGGCGAGCGGCTTTCACTTCGACCGGGCGCTCGCTCCAGGGCAGGCTCGAGTGTTCCGTGCGCTTGTCACGCTGGACTTCGTCGATACCGGCAAGGTTCTGTTGCGCCCGACCGTTGGAAGGTACGTTCATGAACGGGTTCAGCCCGGCGAAACCGTAGCTGATCCAGTCGCGGGTCGCGGAGTCGGGGAGGCTGCCCAAGGCGAATACGTTGACCACGTTCGCGCCGACGCCAGCGACCACCGCTACCGCGCCCAGCGGGATCTCGTAGATCTCCCGCCAAGGCTGGTAGGGCGTGTAGCGATCGTAGTGGCGGGTGACTTCGAATTCGGTGACTTCGAAAGTCTTCTGCTCATTGATCCGTACCCGACGCTGCGGCAGATCGAGCACCTTGGGTTCGCCCACATCGATCTGCAGGCTATGGTCGAGCAGCTTTCGCTCGATCCGTTCTTCGTGCTCGTTGCGTTGCGACATCTGGTTGGCGCAGCCGCTGACCAGCAGGGCGCCGCACAGTGCGGCGCCCCCGAGGCCTAAGGTGTTTCGCTTGAACATGACGTCTCTATCTGGTCTCAGCGGCGGATACGGGCCTGGAGGAAGGACAGCACGTCGGCGACCGGCAGCGCTTGCGGCTCGGCCTCGGTACGGCTCTTGTATTCCAGGTTGCCTTCGGCCAGGCCTCGGTCGCTGACCACGATCCGGTGCGGGATGCCGATCAGCTCCATGTCGGCGAACTTGATGCCGGGGCTGGTTTTCTTGTCGCGATCGTCCAGCAGCACCTCGAAGCCGGCGGCCGTCAATTCGGCGTAGAGCTTGTCGGTGGCTTCGCGAACCTGTTCGGTTTCATAACGCAGCGGCACCAGGGCGATCTGGAACGGCGCGAGTGTGTCGCTCCAGATGATCCCGTTCTCGTCGTTGTTCTGCTCGATGGCGGCGGCCACCACGCGGGACACGCCAATGCCATAGCAACCCATCTGCAGGGTGACTGGCTTGCCGTTCTCGCCCAGCACTTCGCATTTCATCGCCTTGCTGTACTTGTCGCCCAGCTGGAAGATGTGACCGACTTCGATGCCGCGCTTGATTTCCAGGGTGCCCTTGCCGTCCGGGCTTGGATCGCCGGCCACGACGTTGCGCAGGTCCGCGACGGTTGGAACCGGCAGGTCGCGCTCCCAGTTCACGCCGAAATAATGCTTGTCATCGATGTTGGCACCGATGGCGAAGTCGCTCATCAATTCCACGGAGCGGTCGATGATGATCGGCAGCGGCAGGTTCAGCGGGCCGAGGGAGCCGGCGCCAGCGCCGATGGCGTCGCGCAGCTCGGCATCGGTGGCCATGACCAGCGGGCTGGCGACGCCAGGCTGGTTGGCGGCCTTGATTTCATTCAGCTCATGATCGCCACGGATGATCAGGGCAATCAGCTTGCCTTCTTCTTCCGCACGCACGATCAGTGTCTTGATGGTGCGCTCGATGGGCAGGTTGTAGCCTTCCACCAATTGGGCAATGGTCTTGGTGTTCGGCGTGTCCACCAGGCGCAATTCTTCGGCCGGCGCGGCGCGGGATGTTTCCCGTGGCACGGCTTCGGCTTTCTCGATGTTTGCGGCGTAATCGGAGCCGTTGCTGAAGACAATGTCGTCTTCGCCGGATTCGGCCAGGACATGGAATTCATGCGAGCCGGCACCGCCGATGGAGCCGTTGTCGGCTTCTACAGGACGGAACTTCAGGCCCAGGCGAGTGAACACGTTGCAATACGCCTGGTGCATGCGGTCGTAAGTGACCTGCAACGACGCCAGGTCGGCATGGAACGAGTAGGAGTCCTTCATGATGAACTCGCGACCGCGCATCAGGCCGAAACGCGGACGGATCTCGTCACGGAACTTGGTCTGGATCTGGTACAGGTTGATCGGCAGCTGCTTGTAGCTGCTCAACTCGTTGCGCATCAGGTCGGTGATCACTTCTTCGTGGGTCGGGCCTGCACAGAAGTCGCGACCATGACGGTCCTTGATGCGCAGCAGCTCGGGGCCGTATTCCTCCCAGCGCCCCGACTCCTGCCACAGCTCGGCCGGTTGGGTGCTCGGCATCAACACTTCCAGGGAGCCGGCGGCGTCCATCTCTTCGCGAACGATGGCTTCGACCTTGCGCATCACCCGCAGGCCCATCGGCAGCCAGGTGTACAGGCCGGAGGCGAGTTTGCGGATCATGCCGGCACGCAGCATCAGCTGATGGCTGATCACGACGGCGTCGGAAGGCGTTTCTTTCTGTGTGGCGAGCAAAAATTGACTGGTGCGCATGGTTGGCCGTTGTCGGTTGCTGATGACGAGAAGTGACGCAGCATTGTACGGGCGAGATGCCCTGGCGTACAGGCGCGTGGCCTGTTGCCGGATCCAGGCGCCGGTTTCTTCGGCGCCTGCTGAGCTTTCCTACGACTCTTGGGCGGGCCGGGTTGGCGTTGATTCCGGCTCCGACTCCGATTCTGGCGTCGGGCCTTGGCGACTATTTTCCTGGTACCAATGCAAGGCGATCAGGAGCAAGGTCGGCACGCCGAGCAGGGCGGTGATCAGGAAGAAATCGTGATAGCCGAATTTCTCCACCATCACCCCTGAGTAGCCGCCAATCAGGCGTGGCAGCAGCAGCATGATCGAGCTGAGCAGGGCATATTGGGTGGCCGAGAATTTCAGGTTGGTCAGGCTCGACAGGTAGGCGACGAATGCCGAGGTGGCCAGGCCTGAGCTGAAGTTGTCGAGGGAAATCGTGACAATCAGCATCTTCAGGTTCGGGCCCATGTCGGTGAGCATCAGGAACAGGATGTTGGTGGCGGCCGAGGAAACACCGCCGATGAACAGGATCGGCAGGATTCCGAAACGCACGATCAGCAGGCCGCCCATGCCGGCGCCGACCAGTGTCATGATCAGCCCGAAGATCTTGCTGACGCTGGCGATCTGGTCCTTGGTAAAGCCTTGGTCGATGTAGAACACATTGGCCATGACGCCCATGACCGTGTCGGACATCCGGTAGGTGGCGATCAGTCCCAGCAGCAGGAGCGCCTGCCAGCGGTAGCGCAGGATGAAGTCGTTGACGGGCGTCAGTACCGGCGCCAGGCCTCGACGCCCCATGGACGACAGGCACAGGGCGGTCAGGAGGATGTAGAGGATGGCCCGCAGGAACGCGCGATCTTCGAGCAGCAGGTCGAGCAGGCTGACGCCTTCGAACAATACGCTGGCGAAGTCAGTGTTGTAGAGCTGGGTGAACATCGCCGGAACCGAAACCAGCAGCACGATCAGCACGAAGACCGAGGCCAGTTGGTGAACGAAGGTATAGCGCCCGGCCTGTAACTGGGTGCGCAGCGGTACGGGGGGTTCGCGCATCAAGAGTGACGTCAGCAAGGCTGGCACCATCAGCACGCCAAACAGAAGGTACGTTCCGGCCCAGGCCGAATGCTTGTAGCTGAACCCGGTGGAGCCAAACCCTTCGGCGAAGAACAGCGCGCCGGCCGTGGCGAGCAGTGCGGCGACCCGATAGCCAGACATATAGCTGGCGGCCAACGCGGCCTGGCGGGTGTCTTCGACGATTTCCAGGCGATAGGCATCGACGGCGATGTCCTGGGTGGCTGAGGCAAAGGCGACTATGACGGCAATCGCGATCAACCAGGACAGGTGCTTTTGCGGGTCGCAGAAGCTCATCCCGACCAGGCCGAGGATCACCAGGCCTTGGGAAAGCACCAACCATGAGCGCCGACGCCCCAGTTTGCCCAGCAACGGAAGGCGCCATTGGTCGAGCAACGGCGACCACACCCATTTGAAGGCATAGGCCAGGCCGATCAGGCTCGCGTAACCGATGGTCTCGCGGGCCACGCCGGCCTCGCGCAACCAGACCGAGAGTGTGGAAAACACCAGCATGTACGGCAAGCCGGCGGCGAAGCCAAGCAGCAACAGCACGAGCGTCGAAGGACTGGCATAGGCGGCGAGGGCGGCGCGCCAGGTTTTACGGGGCATGGGCTGGAGTCTGCCTCAAAAATTGCGAAAACAAAGCGCGCACTCTAACCGCTGTGCTCTACCGGGCGCCAGCCATGGCGCTGAATATCAACACGATTATTCAGGACACTGATCCCTTCCATGCGCAAGCGTGCGCGTTGTTCATCCCCCGAGGCGCTGCCCGCCGGCAGGCTGATCCGACCGCCGGCCGCCAGCACTCGATGCCAGGGCAGCTTGGTGTCGTTCGGCAATTGGCTGAGCGTGCGTCCGACCCAGCGGGCCGCGCGGCCCAGGCCGGCCATATCGGCAAGCTGACCATAAGTGACGACTTTGCCTTCCGGTACCTGCGCCAGGGTCAGGTAGAGCGTGGTTCGTCGGACTTGGGCTGGATTTTCGGGAGGCGCTGGGGTGTCAGTCACGGGGGTTGTTCCTGGAAATAGGTCCGTCTGTAGATTAATTCCTACGGATCGTGTTGATAAGTGAACTCATCACCCGTACGCGGGTCAGTCGTTGCTGAGGTGTCATCCTGGGGGATAATGCCGCCTTTTCACCGAAAACTTGAGCCCATTATCGCTTATGTTGTCCAGAACCCTGCTGTGCCTAGCTGTTACGAGCGCCTCCATGCCATTGCTTGCCGATACCGTCTGGTTGAAGAACGGCGACAAGCTCAGCGGCAAGATTACCGTTTTCGATGGCGGCAAACTGTTGATCCAGACCGATTACGCCTAGCGCGGTCCCGATTGACTGGAAACAGGTCAAGACCCTGGAAAGCGACCAGCAATTGCTGGTCAAGCAGGATGCTTACACTGGCGAGAAGGCTAAGTCGCTGCAGGCCGCCGACGATGGCAAGGTAATCCTGGCCAACGGCGAAGCGCCCAAGACCGTCGAACTGGCCAGTATCCAGCAGATCCTCAAGCCCAAGCCGGTCGTCGAAGACCTTGTCTGGAAGGGCAATATCGACGCCGCGCTGGATTACCAGCGGGCGGAAAACGATACCGATGACTACGATATCGACTTCAAGACCTCGGCACGTCACGGCAGATGGCGACACACCGCTGAAGGTGAGTACAACCGCGAATTCCAGGACGACGTGGTGTCGGCGGACAATTGGCGGCTGGAATACTCCCTCGACCGGTTTATCACCGACAAATGGTTCTGGCAAGGTCGCCTCAATTACAAGCGCGACAAAGTCGAAGACCTGGCCCGCCAGCGCGTAGTCGGTACCGGTCCGGGCTACCAATTCTGGGATGACGAGCTGGGAGCGTTCTCCCTGGGTTCGTTGCTCAACCGCACGGATTACGAATATCGCGATGGGGGCAAGGACAACTTCTATTCCGTCGCCATGAAGTGGGATTACAACCGCTACCTGATTGGCAAGCGCGTTGAGTTCTTCACCAATGGCGAGGTGGGCAAGCCGCTGTCCGACGTTGCTGACTACGCCTACGACGCCGAAGTCGGGTTGCGCTACAAAGTGACCGACTGGGCGTCGCTCAACCTCAAGGCCGAGAAGGATGTGATCGAGGGGACTGAAGACAGCGACCTGAGCAAGACGCGCTACACGGCTGGGTTTGGCGTGACCTGGTAATCCCAGGCTAACCAACAAACCAATGTGGGAGCGAGCTCGCTCGCGATAGCGGTGGATCAGCAACATCTACGTTGACTGACAGATCGCTATCGCGAGCAAGCTCGCTCCCACAGTTTTTTTGTGCCTGAAAAATCGACAGGCACAAAAAAGCCCCGCTTTTAAGGGCGGGGCTTCTTACTAAAGCAAGGACAAGTTAGATAACTTGAACTTCTTCAGCTTGCATGCCTTTCTGACCGCGGGTAGCGATGAAAGAAACCTGTTGGCCTTCTTTCAGGCTTTTGAAGCCGTCGGATTGGATAGCTTTGAAGTGAACGAACAGGTCGTCACCGGATTGTGGAGTGATGAAGCCGAAGCCTTTTTCATCGTTGAACCACTTAACGGTACCGGTTTGGCGATTAGACATGGTGTAACTCCTTGAACAAAGATAACTGCGACTCAGGAAGAACCCTGGCCGAGACTGAGTGCAAAGAGCAGGAAAAATTCTTGTAGATGGTTGGATCGAAATTCAACATATCGTGTAGAGATTCTCAGTGACACAAGCAGCACAGTGACGCCACCTTAACCCTTTTTCCGGAACGTGCCAATGGTCTTTGCGAAGGTTTCTCGGTTTTAATGACTGACGGCAAGCGCGATGGCCGCCGGGGGCCGGAAATCAAGGTGGATCGCCGAGATTTGCGTCCCGCACTTTGAACCCGACCCGTGCCCCGGTAAGATGCCGGACAGTTTTTTTCCACCTCGCTATTCAGGAAACCCGCCATGAGCATCAAATCGGACAAGTGGATTCGCCGCATGGCGCAAGAGCACGGCATGATCGAGCCTTTCGTCGAGCGCCAGATGCGTGGCGAAGGCGCCGACCGGCTGATTTCCTTCGGCGTTTCCAGCTACGGCTACGACGTACGCTGCGCCGATGAATTCAAGGTGTTCACCAACATCAACTCCGCCACCGTCGACCCGAAGAATTTCGACGAGAAGAGCTTCGTCGACATCAAGAGCGACGTTTGCATCATTCCGCCGAACTCCTTCGCCCTGGCTCGCACCGTCGAGTACTTCCGCATCCCGCGCAACGTATTGACTATCTGCCTGGGCAAAAGCACCTATGCCCGCTGTGGCATCATCGTCAACGTGACGCCGTTGGAACCTGAGTGGGAAGGCCATGTGACGCTGGAGTTCTCCAACACCACCACCCTGCCGGCGAAGATCTATGCCAACGAGGGTGTGGCGCAGATGCTGTTCCTCGAATCCGACGAGGAGTGCGAAGTGTCCTACAAGGATCGGGGTGGTAAATACCAGGGCCAGCGCGGCGTGACACTGCCGCGTACCTGATTCTGACGAGCTGTTGGAATTCCTGAGCGGGCAGGCACTCTATGAAGTGTACTGCCCGTTTTTTTGCGTCAGCCCCAATGGGCCTTCGCTCAGGAGTAGCTCTATGAAGATCGATCCGCGAATCAGTGCCGAACTGGCAAGGCTTGAGCCCAATCAGATCGGCGTCCTGGCTTGGTCACTGCTGGCCCATCCTGTCGAAGCGGCGGGTGGGATTCCCGGTGACCCCGATCCTGATCCCAACCCCACGGAACCCACCGAACCCGGTGAGCCGACGCTTCCGGACGAGCCACCTCCTGCTCCCGTAGCCTGATCCGAATATGGCCCGTCAGATGAAGCGCAAATGCTTCAACTGACGGGCCATATTTCGTTGTCGCCGATGACAAAGATCTTGCAATCGTTCCCTTGCTCGACCCGATAGCCTCCCGTGAACGCGCCAAAGGCCGGCAGCAGGCTGATGTCGCTGCCGAGGCGAAAGCACGGCAGGCGCAGCCGCTGCCGACCTTTGCCACTGAGATGGTAGACCGGGTGCACGTGGCCGGCCAGAACGTGCCGGCTCGAATGCGGGTGCGGTTCGTGTTGCACGGCGAAAGGACCCAGCAGCAGCGGCTCGGGGACGACGCGGATATTCAGGCCCGGCGGCGGGTCGCCGACGACGCTTGTCGTGATTGCCGCGTATGAGCGTCATGGCCAGGGACGGGTGTCGCGCACGCCAGTCCGCCAAGGCCCTTAAGGTTCCCGGTGCATGGGAGCCGGGCCCATGGAGAAAATCCCCAAGGAAAATCAGCAGTCGGCAGGGCAGGCTCGCCAGCAATGCATCGAGCGCCGCGATGTTGCTCGCTGTCGTGCCATGGGGAACCGGCTGGCCGAGGCTGCGGTACGCAGCGGCTTTGCCGAAATGTACATCCGCCACCATCAACGTTTCCTGGGCGGGCCAGTACAGGGCTTTTTGCGGGAGCAGCCAGAGCTCTTCCCCGGCGAGGTTGACGGGATAGGGCGCGGCCATCAGGCGGTCCCCCGATCGGCGGTTCTTTCCAGTTCGCTGACCATTCGGCGAATGCGGTCGGCGAGCTTTTCCGAACTCATGCTTTCGCGGAACCGCTCCACCAGCAATGGGAAACCCAGCGGGGTCGGGCGCTTGATGACATGCAGGTCGAGCTTCAAGGTATCGAGGCGTTCCAAGGTCTGCTCCAATCGGCGTATATCCAGTTCTTCGCGCAGGACTTCCTCGCCGGCCTGGGCCAGCAGCAGGTTGTCGGCGTCGTATTGCTTGAACACCTGGAAGAACAAGCCGCTGGACGCCTGGACTTGCCGAGTGCTCTTCGGCGCGCCGGGATAGCCGGCGAACACCAGCCCGGCGATCCGGGCGATCTCTCGGAAGCGGCGCAAGGCCAGTTCGCCGGCCGTTCAGGCTGGCAAGGACGTCGTCCAGCAAGTGGTCGGTGCGCAACAGCGTCGGGTTCAGGTGTGCCGACCAATCCAGCTCGGTGGCGCTGAGCAATTCCAGGCCGTAGTCGTTGACCGCAATGGAAAACGTCACCGGTTGCCGTTGGCTGACGCGCCAGGCCAGCAAGCTGGCGAGTCCCAGGTGAACCTGGCGTCCGGCGAATGGATACAGGAACAAGTGCCAACCTTCCCGGGATTTGAGGGTTTCGGCCAGAAACGTGCCTTGCGTGGGCAAACCGGACCAGCGCAGTTGCGTGCTCAACATGGGCTGCGCCGCTTGCATTTCCGGGCCGTCGAAATGACCGGCGGCGGCTTCGCTCAGGCGCGCCACGACAGCTGCGGCGAGCTCGCTGGAAAGCGGCATGCGCCCACCGTTCCAGCGCGGTACGGCGGCTTTCTTCGCCTGGCTGCGCCGCACGTAGGCGGTCATGTCCTCCACCCGGACCAGCTCTAGCAGCCGGCCGGCAAACAGGAAACCATCGCCGGGCCGCAGGCGTGCGATGAAACCTTCTTCCACGCTGCCCAGGGTCTTGCCGCCACCGCCCTTGCTCCAGAACTTCAGTTGCAGGCTGGCGTCGCTGACGATGGTGCCGATGCTCATGCGATGACGCCTGGCCAGGCGGGCGTCGGGGACGCGCCAGATGCCGTGTTCGTCCGGTTCGACCCGTCGGTAGTCGGGGTAGGCCGTCAGCGACAACCCGCCGTGACGAACGAACGCCAGGGCCCAGGCCCATTCAGCCAGGTTCAGGTTGCGGTAGGCCCAGGCGCTACGGACCTCGTCGAACAGCTCATCGGGAGTGAAACCGCCGCCCAGGGCCATGCTGACCAGGTGCTGGACCAGGACATCCAAGGGTTTGTCGGGCGATTCCCGCGGTTCGATGCGTCGCTGTGCCGCGGCGTCCTGGGCAGCGGCAGCCTCGACGAGCTCCAGGCTATGGGTGGGCACCAGGGTTATCCGCGAGGTCCGTCCCGGCGCATGGCCGGAGCGCCCGGCGCGTTGCATCAGTCGCGCAACGCCTTTGGCCGAGCCGATCTGCATCACGCGTTCGACGGGAAGGAAATCCACGCCGAGGTCCAGGCTGGACGTGCACACGACGGCCTTGAGCTGGCCGTCCTTCAACGCTCGCTCCACCCAGTCGCGGGTATCACGGGACAACGAGCTGTGGTGCAGCGCAATCAGCCCGGCCCAATCCGGTCGCGCATCGAGAATGGCCTGGTACCAGATTTCCGATTGCGCGCGGGTGTTGGTGAAGACCAGGCAACTGCCGCTGGCGTCAATTTCGGCGACAACCTGAGGCAGCATTTTCAAGCCGATGTGCCCGGCCCATGGAAAGCGCTCGAGGGTCGGTGGCAACAGCGTATCGACCTGTAGGGCTTTGCCGTTGGCGCCCTGCACGCTGACCCCGTTGCCTTGCGGGATAAGGACTTGCTCGGCGTGTGCCTGATTACCCAAGGTCGCGGATACGCCCCACACAATCAGCCCGGGATGCCAGCGTCGCAGGCGCGCCAACGCCAATTGCAACTGGACGCCACGCTTGTTGCCGAGCAGTTCGTGCCATTCATCCACCACGACCATGCGCAGGGTCGAGACGGCGGTTTGCGCATCGGCACGGGCCAGCATCAGCGTCAGGCTTTCCGGTGTGGTGATCAGCGCAGTGGGCAGGCGCCGGCCTTGGCGGGCGCGCTCGCTGGCGCTGGTGTCGCCAGTGCGCAGGCCGACGCTCCATGGGATTTGCAACGGCGTGAGCGGCGCTTCGAGGGCTTTGGCGGTGTCGGCGGCCAAGGCCCGCATGGGCGTGATCCACAAGACCGTCAACGGCTCGGCCGGCGGTTTGCGTTTGCGCGGCTTATCCGGCGGCGGCACTGAGCGCGCGAAACGATTGAGGGCGGCAAACCAGACGGCGTAGGTCTTGCCGGCGCCGGTGCTGGCATGCAGCAGCCCCGACTCGCCGCGCTTGACGGCGGCCCACACGTGTTTTTGAAAAGCGAACGGCTTCCAGCCCCGGGCGTCGAACCAATGTTTCGCGAAGTTGCTGGATGTCGCCATGGGTGCCGTGCATGCCCTGAAAGTCCTTCTTCAGAGACCACGGCGGCGGGTGAAAGGTTTTATGACTTGGTTGTGGCGGGCGCGCTGTTGTGGCGAGGGAGCTTGCTCCCGCTGGAGGCGCAGCCTCCCCAGCAGCGTGTCAGCCAAGGCCAGGGGGCCGCTTAGCAGCCCAGCGGGAGCAAGCTCCCCCGCCACAAAAGCAGTCTGTTATTTCAGGTTGCCGCTCAGGAACTGCTTGAGCCGTTCGCTGATGGGATTGCCCAGCACGTCTTCCGGCGCGCCTTCTTCTTCCACCAGGCCCTGGTGCAGGAACAGTACCTGGTTGGACACCTTGCGAGCGAAGCTCATTTCGTGGGTCACCATGATCATGGTCCGGCCTTCTTCGGCCAGGCCCTGGATGACCTTCAACACTTCGCCCACCAGTTCCGGGTCCAGGGCCGACGTCGGCTCGTCGAACAGCATGACTTCCGGCTCCATCGCCAATGCGCGGGCAATCGCGACGCGCTGTTGCTGGCCGCCGGAGAGGAACGCCGGGTATTGCTCGGCAACGCGGGCCGGCAGGCCGACCTTGTCGAGGTAGCGGCGGGCGCGGTCGTCGGCTTCCTGCTTGCTGACACCGAGTACCCGGCGCGGCGCCATGGTGATGTTTTCCAGCACCGTCATGTGGCTCCACAGGTTGAAGTGCTGGAACACCATAGCCAGGCGCGTGCGGATGCGCTGCAACTCGTCGGCGTCGGCCACGCGCATGCCGTGGTGATCCTTGATCATCTGGATCGACTGGCCGTCCAGGCTCATGGCGCCGTCGTTGGGTTGTTCGAGGAAATTGATGCAACGCAGGAAGGTACTTTTGCCCGAGCCGCTGGCGCCGATCAGGCTGATCACGTCGCCGGTCCTGGCCTTGAGCGAAACCCCTTTGAGCACCTCATGCTGGCCGTAGCTCTTGTGCAGGCCTTCAATGGTCAGTTTGTACATGGAGCAGGCATCCTCAAGGCGAAAGTAGGTAACCACTGCGGTAGGCTTCGGTCCCGGCGACATGGGCGATGACCATGCCGGCAGTGGCCATGCGACGCAGCGAGCGGGCGTATAGCAGCCCGGCATTACGGCAATGGACGGGGGTGACGGTGTCGTTGACCGGGTCGATGATCTCGGCGATCAGTTGCCCGGCCTCCATGTACTCGCCGGGCAGGGCGCTGTACACCAGCAGGCCGCCGACCGGCGTCGCCACCGGTTCGACGGCGGCCAACGGCGTGGCTGGGTAGGGCAGGTCGGGCAACGGCACCGGTTCGCCGTCGATGGCGCCGAAGCGGATCAGGTATTCGATCAAGGCCTGGCAGTCGAGGCTCGCCAGGCCATGGTTGACGTCACCCTGGCCGCGCAATTCGACGGTGACCGAAAAGCTTCCCAGGGGGATTTCGAATCGTTCTCCAAAACGCTCCTTGAGTTGCCACCAGAGCAGTGTGAAACACTCATCGAAGGATTGGCCGCCCGAGTCGGTGGCCAACAGGCTGGCCTCGGCACCGATGTAGCGTGCCAGCGGCTCGACCTGGGGCCAGGCTTCGGGCGTGGTGTAGAGATGGGCCACGGCTTCGAAGTCGCAATGCAAGTCGAGCACCATGTCGGCGTCGCAGGCCAGTCGTTGCAGGACCAGGCGCTGGGATTGCAGTTGAGTGCCGGCGGTCTGCCGACTCAGGGCATCACGCAGGCTGGTGCGGATGAGCAACAGGTTGTGCTGCGGATCGTCGGTGAGCAGCTCTTCGATTTCGTTACCGATCTCTTCGCTCAGGTCGACGAAGCGGCGATTGAAATTCTGCCCACTCTCCAGTTCGTAGCGGCCCAGGGGCACGTCCATCAAGACCTGTTCAAGGCCGATGGGGTTGGCGACCGGCACCAGCACAATTTCGTGTCGCAGATGGCCGGATTTTTCAAGTTCGGCCAGGCGCTGCTTGAGGTGCCAGGCCACGAGCATGCCGGGCAACTCATCGGCGTGCAGGGACGACTGGATATAGATTTTGCCCTCGGCTTTTTCCGGGCCGAAGTGGAAGCTGTGGATCTTGCGTGCGGTCCCCGGCAGCGGGGCCAGCAGGTCATGGATCTGGTGGCGCATTTACGTGTATGTCCTGGAACGGAAGCCTTAGTGGGTTGGGCCGAGAAAGGCCAGCCAGCGGCGTTCGGCGAGACGGAAGAGGCCCACCAGTGCAAACGTGACGGTCAGGTAGATCAGCGCGGCGATCCCGAACGATTGAAATGTCAGGAACGTGGCCGAGTTGGCATCCCGCGCGACCTTCAGCACATCGGGAACGGTAGCGGTGAACGCCACGGTCGTCGAGTGCAGCATCAGAATCACTTCGTTGCTGTAATACGGCAGTGAACGACGCAGGGCCGACGGCATGATCACGTAGGCGTAGAGCTTCCAGCCGGTCAAGCCGTAAGCCTTGGCCGCTTCGACCTCGCCATGGTTCATGCTGCGGATTGCCCCGGCAAAAATCTCCGTGGTGTACGCGCAAGTGTTCAAGGCGAAGGCCAGGATCGTGCAGTTCATCGCGTCGCGAAAGAAACTGTCGAGCACGGGTTGGGCGCGTACCGCCTCGATGCTGTAGATGCCGGTGTAGCAGATCAGCAGTTGGATGTAGAGCGGCGTGCCACGGAACAGGTAGGTATAGAACTGCACGGGCCAGCGGACGTAGAACTTGGATGAAACCCGGGCGATGGACAGCGGGATCGACACCACGAAGCCGATCAGCAACGAAGCGCTGAGCAGCCACAGGGTCATCGCCAGGCCCGTGATGTGGACGCCGTCGCTGTAGAGGAACGGTCGCCAGTATTCCTGCAGGAGTTCGATCATCGCACGGCCTCCCGGGCTCCGGCGGCGTAGCGGCGTTCGAGCCAGCGCAGGATGACATTGGATGCGCTGGTGATCAGCAGGTAGATCAACGCTGCCAGCACCAGGAAGTAGAACAGCTGGTAGGTGCTCTTGCCCGCGTCCTGTGCCGCCTTGACCAGGTCGGCCAGGCCGATGATCGACACCAGTGCGGTGGCCTTGAGCATCACCATCCAATTGTTGCCGATGCCCGGCAGGGCAAAGCGCATCATTTGCGGGAACACCACGTAGCGGAAACGCTGGCCACGCTTGAGGCCATAAGCCGTGGCCGCTTCGACCTGCCCGCGAGGCACCGCGAGGATCGCGCCGCGAAAGGTTTCGGTGAAGTACGCGCCATAAATGAAGCCCAGGGTGATGACCCCAGCGCCGAATGGGTTGATCTCGATGTATTCCCATTCCATGAAATCAGTAAAAGAAGTCAGCCAGGTTTGCAGGCTGTAGAAGATCAGCAGCATCAGCACCAGGTCGGGTACGCCGCGAATCAGCGTGGTGTAGAGCTGGGCTGGAATACGCAGCAGCTTGACGCTGGACAACTTGGCGCTGGCGCCCAGCAGGCCGAGCAAGACGCTTAACAGCAACGACAGGGCAGAGAGCTTGATCGTCATCCAGGTGCCTTGCATCAGCAGCGGGCCGAAGCCCTGCAGGCTGAAGGCCGAGAGCCCCAGATTTTGTAGGAGTTGTTCGAACATGGAAGGTGCCTTTGGCAGAAAAAAAGTGCCCACCCGAAACCGGGTGGGCACCGCACATTATTTGCCGCTGTACAGATTCAGATCGCCAAAGTGTTTTTTCTGGATTTCGGCGTACTTGCCGTCGTCGTGTAACGCTTTGATACCTTTATCCAAAAGTGCCTTCAGCTCTTTGTTACCTTTCTTGATACCGATAGCGGTCTTGGATGGCAGCAGTTCGCTGTCCACCGGCTTGCTGACTTCATAGCCTTCGCCTTTTGGCGATTTCAGGAAGCCCAGTTCGGCCTGGAGCATGTCCTGGATCGCGGCGTCGAGGCGGCCGGAGGTCAGGTCGGCGTAGACCTGGTCCTGGTTCTGGTAGGCCTGGGTCTTGACGCCGGCCTTGTCCAGCACGGCCTTGGCGTAGGCTTCCTGGATGGTGCCTTGCTCGTAGCCGACGGTCTTGCCCTTGAGCGAGGCAACATCTTCGCTCAGGCCCGAACCTTTCTTGAATACATAAGCCGTTGGGCCGGAGAACAGCTCGCTGGAGAAGTCGATGGCTTTTTCGCGGGCTGGGGTCACCGTCATGGACGAGATCACGCCGTCGAATTTATTGGCCTTGAGGCCCGGGATCATGCCGTCGAAATCGCTTTCGACCCATTTGCATTTGACCTTCAGTTCTTCGCAGATCGCGTTGCCCAGGTCGATGTCGAAACCGACCAGGCTGCCGTCGGCGGCCTTGGATTCGAACGGGGCGTAGGACGGGTCGACACCAAAACGCAGTTCCTTGTATTCCTTGGCCGAGGCAGCGCCAGCAGCCATGCACAATGCCAGTGCAGAAAGGGTCAGCAGTGCTTTTTTCATTATCGAGTCCCTAAAACCAATTTGAGCGCTTGTGGCGCGTTGGATTGTTACCGGTGAAGGTCTGAACGGTATGACGGCATAAAGGTAGCAATTTCCGAACCATAGTGCCGAACAAGTGTTTTAAAAGCACTGGCGGCGGGTGACGGAACGCGATGGTGCGCGAGGGGGAGCGTACATCAAAAAGCGCACCGGGATGGAGCGTGCTGTTCGTTGGCTCTGCGCTTTTGTGGCGAGGGAGCTTGCTCCCGCTGGAGGCGCAGCCTCCCCACGCGGTGTGGCATACAGAACCAGAGGGCCGCTTCGCGCTGGAGCGCCAGCCCGGCCCAGCGGGAGCAAGCTCCCTCGCCACAAAGGGAGCGGTGTTATTTCAGCAGGTCCTGAAGTGTTGCCAGGGTGTCGGCCTCTTCGACGGTTTTATCCTGGCGCCAACGCAACATCCGTGGAAAGCGCACCGCGATCCCGCTCTTGTGGCGCTTGGACAAGGCGATGCCTTCGAAGCCCAATTCGAACACCAGGGTCGGCGTGACGCTGCTCACCGGGCCGAATTTTTCTACCGTGGTCTTGCGCACGATGCTGTCGACCTGGCGCATTTCCGCATCGGTCAGCCCTGAATAGGCCTTGGCGAACGGCACCAGGGTGCGCTCACGACTGCCCGGCGGGTTGTCCCACACGGCGAAGGTGTAGTCGCTGTACAGGCTGGCGCGTCGGCCATGGCCGCGTTGGGCATAGATCAATACCGCATCGACGCTGAACGGGTCGATTTTCCACTTCCACCACACCCCCATGTCTTTGGTCCGGCCCACCCCATACAGGGCGTTACGGGCCTTGAGCATCATGCCTTCGACGCCCAGGCTACGGGAGGCTTCGCGCTGGTGGGCGAGGTCGAGCCAGTCCCGGCCGGTCACGACGGGCGACGGCAACAACACCGGGCTGTGGCAGCGGGCGACCAGGGTTTCCAACTGCTCGCGGCGCTCGGCCTGGGGCCGGCTGCGCCAGTCCTCGCCTTGCCATTCCAGCAGGTCGTAGGCCATCACCACCACGGGGGCGTCTTCAAGGATTTTCTTGCCCAGGGTCTTGCGACCGATACGTTGCTGCAACAAGGCGAAGGGCTGCACCGCCGGTTGTAGCGGCGCCTCCGGGTCGAAGGCGTCCTCGGTGACTGATTGCGGGGCTTTCCAGACCACGATTTCGCCATCGATCACCGTACCGTCGGGCAACGCCTGGGCCAGGGGATGCAATTCCGGAAAGCGTTCAGTCACCAAGTCCTCGCCTCGCGACCACACCCACAAATGTCCGTCGCGCTTGATCACCTGGGCGCGGATCCCGTCCCATTTCCATTCCACCTGCCAATCACTGGCCGGCCCCAGCAGTGAGTCGAATTGATCCACTGGCGCAGACAACGCATGGGCCAGGAAGAACGGATAAGGCTGGCCGCCGCGCTGGGCATGTTCGTCAGCGGATTCGATAGCGATCAGCTTGAGATAGCTGGCCGCTGTCGGTCGATGGGACAAATCGGTGTAGCCCACCAGCCGCTGAGCCACCCGTTTGCTGTCCAGGCCGGCCATGGCGGCGAGCGCCCGGGTCACCAACAGCTTGGACACGCCGACGCGGAAACTGCCGGTGATGAGTTTGATGCACAGCATCAGGCTTGGTCGGTCGAGCTGCGACCATAGCACCGGCAGTCGTTCGGCCAGTACTTCAGGCGACTCGCCGCGTAACGGCAGCAGCTTTTCTTCGATCCACCGCGCCAGGCCTTCGTCGGAACTGTGGGGCGACTCCGGCAACACCAGCGAGATGGTTTCGGCCAGGTCGCCCACGGCCTGGTAACTTTCCTCGAACAGCCACAACGACAAGCCGGACACCTGGACCGCCACCTCCCGAAGGATTTTCACTGGCACCAATTGCCGTGGCCGGCCGCCGGACAGGAAATACACCGCCCAGGCGGCGTCCTCGGCTGGCGCCTTGGCGAAATAATTCTGCATGGCGGCCAGCTTGGCGTTGCTGGAAGTGGTGGCGTCCAGTTCGGCGTACAGCTCGGCAAAGGCTTTCATGAAGCCTCCTCACCTGTGCCGACCGCCGAGGCGGCGTCTTCTTCATCGTCGCCGTACTCCGTGGTGAAGCCTTGGGCGTCGAGGCCTTGCTCGCGCAGGTGGCGCACCAGCACGGCAACCGACCCATGGGTCACCATGACCCGCTCCGCACCGGTCTGTTCAATCGCCCAGAGCAGGCCTGGCCAGTCGGCGTGGTCGGACAATACGAAGCCCCGGTCCACGCCACGGCGCCGACGCGTACCGCGCAAGCGCATCCAGCCGCTGGCAAACGCATCGCTGTAATCGCCGAACCGACGCATCCAGGTGCTGCCGCCGGCGGAGGGCGGGGCGATGACCAGGGCCTGGCCCATGATCGGATCGTTCTTTTTGACGTCGCTCGGCGTAGAGCGTTGGCGGCAAATGCACCCCGGCTTCGCGATAGACCCGGTTTAGCGGCTCCACCGCACCGTGGGCGAGGATCGGCCCGAGGCTTGCGTCGATGCCATGGAGAATTCGCTGGGCCTTGCCGAAGGAATAGCAGAGCAACACGCTGGCCCGGCCAGCGGCAATGTTTTCGCGCCACCACTGGTTGATCTCATCGAAGACCTGTGCCTGGGGTTGCCAGCGATAGATCGGCAGGCCGAAGGTGGATTCGGTAATGAACGTATGACATTTCACTGGTTCGAACGGCGCACAGGTGCCGTCGGGCTCGACCTTGTAGTCGCCGGACGCCACCCACACTTCGCCTTGATACTCCAGCCGCACCTGGGCTGAGCCCAGCACATGGCCTGCAGGGTGAAAGCTCAAGGTGACGCCGTGATGTTGCAGGCGCTCGCCGTAGGGCAGGATTTGCAGATTGATGTCCTGGCCCAGTCGGGAGCGCAGGATGCCTTCGCCGGGTGCCGCTGCCAGGTAGTGCTGGTTGCCGCCGCGCGCATGGTCACCGTGGGCGTGGGTAATGACCGAACGTTCCACTGGGCGCCAGGGATCGATGTAGAAATCTCCCGGCGGACAATACAGGCCTTCGGGGCGGGCAATGACAAGATCCATGCGGTTACCGGGGCGATGGGCTTGTCTGGTAGAGGTGGGGGCGGGGGGAGAAGTTCGATTGGGTTTCGGTGGGGATCAAGCGACAGCATGGGCAACTGTGGCGAGGGGATTCATCCCCGTTGGGCTGCGAAGCAGACCTCGAGACACCCAGCCCATTTTTGATACACCGAATGGTCTGGCTTTAGGGCTGCTCCGCAGCCCAACGGGGATAAATCCCCTCGCCACAATGGGAAATCTATTTACCGGGCACCAACGTCAACCGTGTCTTGCCATACGCCCGGTCGAAGTTCTGCGGTTGCAACGGCACGCTCTGGTATTGCCCCTTAATCCACGGATCAACACCGTTCAGGTAGCTCGGGCTGGCCGGGTTGCCCGACTGGCCTGCGCCGCCCTGGAGCGTCAATGGCTCGGGTTGGCTGAAGTCAACGAGAAAACGCGTGGCCGGCGCCACGGTCGTGTTGAAGTCCTGGCCCCAGGCGAACGCGGCAGTGTTGAGCGTGGTGGCGTCACCACCCGCCGCCAGCGGCCCCCGTACGACCTGGCCGCTGGCATTTGTCCACTCATAACGATGCAGTTTGCCCCACTGCCAGGCGGTGTGATCGCTGCCCAACTGGCTGTCGCCGATGCTGATGGCCGCCGCGAGGCTACGGGCCAGGATCGCCGCCTTGTCTTCTTTCTGCGGCGTGCGGACGTCGTCCCAGAATGGGCTGTCCTCGCGACCGAGCAGATGATCGGCCTGCGCCGAGTAGGACAACTGGCCGTTGGCAACCAGCGCTTTCCACGCCGGGCTGCTTTCCGGACCCAATTCGTCGAGGAAAACCTGCTTCATGCTTTCTTGCAGGAACAGCTCATAGATCGCCGCGTCGGTGGAAACCGGACTGAGCCTGCCGTCGAACGCCATCAGCCGGGTATAGGCCTCGCGAGCCTTGGCCCGGTCCGCCACCGGCAGGGCTTCGATCGCCTGTTTCAGCGGCTGGGCCATGCCCGGGGCTTCGAAGGTTTTCTTGAGTTTGGCCGCGAAGGTCGTGGTCTGGTCATATTGCATGGCGCTCAGGCTGCGAACGTCGTGCTTGCCCGCACCGGCCAGTTCGGCGAGGCGCTCGCCACGCTCCGGCGTCGCCCAGGAATTGGACAACTGCATGCCGTAGCCGTGAGGGATGACGCGCTGGTTGGCGGTGCCAAGCCACCCCTGGGCTGGATCCTGGTCGTACGGGTGCAGCATCGGGTCGGCATAGCCGTCCCAATCATAGCGCCCGTCCCAGCCCGGCGACGGCAGCAGGCCCTCGCCTTCGCGACGGTTCGGATAACGGCCGGTGACTTGCCAGCCAATGTTGCGCGCGTCGGCAAACACCATGTTCACCGCCAACGCGCGGATTTCCCGGCTGGCATCCGAGGCTTTCTCGACGTTTTTCGAGCGCGACAGATCAAAGAGCGCGTCCAGGGTCTTGTCGTCGGTGAAACTCGGCAGTTGCAAGGCCAGCCCCAGGCCGTTGGCCATGGCCGGACCCTGGGCACTGTTGAGCAGGGACCCGTGGCGGGTTTCATAGACGGCTTCGCGAATAGACCGTTGGCCCTTGATGAAATAGGTTTCGTTGCGCACGGCTACCGGCTGCCATTTGCCATTGACTTCGTAGGACAGGCCGTTACCTTGGCGTCGGATTTTTTCCAGGAACAGATCCTGGTTGTCACCAAGAACGCTGCTCATGCTCCACGCCACGTTACCGTTGAAACCCGCCAGGATGAGCGGAATACCTGCTATGGATAGCCCGGCCGCCTGATACTTGGGCGCGCGGATCTGCACCGGGCTCCAGAGCGACGGCACGCCCAGCGGACCATGACTGTCACCGGCCAACAGGCTTTTGCCATTGCGACTGTGTTGTGGGGCGATGGCCCAGTTGCTTGAAAACGCTGAGCCCATCAGATTCAGATCGGCCAACTGGGCGCCAGCCTTGCTGATTTCAGCCAGGCCTGGAACCTGGCCGTTGAGCCGGACACCTTGAAGCTTCTCGCCTTCCGCCTGCGGCAAGGGTTCATCCGGGTAGGACGGGCTCAGCCAGGCCAGTTTGTCGTTGGTCACGCCCTGGGCCAGCACCAAGGTCGAGATTTCTTCCGGCAAGTTGGCCGATTGGCTGAAATTCAGCAGGCAGAACAGCAGCGCCGAGTCTTCCGGTTTCCAGTATTCAGGCTTGTAGCCAGTGGCAGCCAGGTCCGAGGGCAGCTTGTCGCGATAGCGGAACAGGTAGGCGTTGACGCCCCGCGCATAGACTTCAAAGAAACGCTTGATGCGTGGCGATGATGCCTTGTACAGCTCGTCGGCACTTTTCTTCAGGTTCACCGCACGCATGTAGCGGTCGATATCCAACCGTTCGGCACCGGACATTTCCGCCAATCGGCCCTGGGCAAGCAGGCGCAGGGTGGCCATTTGCGTGATCCGGTCGCTGGCATGGACATAGCCGAGGGCGAACAGGGCGTCGTGGAAGCTGTTGCTCTCGATCAGCGGCATGCCCGTGGCGTTGCGCCGAACCGAGACATTTTGCGCCAGCCCCTTGAGCGGTTGTACGCCGGTGGTGGGCGGGACAGTGTCCTGGGTATTCCAGGCCTGGCAACCGCTCAAGCCGAGCACGCTGGCCACTGCTGCGGCAACGCCGAGCTTGGGGATGAAGGAAATCGAGGCTGGCGAGGCCATGGCAAAGCTCCTGCGGGAGGGGGTGGCACAATAAAGGCGCTACGTTAGTGAGCAGGAGGAGGGCGCGCAAGCCGGTGGTGGGGTTATTTGTTGATTTGGCGATGAAAGCCCGGAATGGCCTGTGACTTCACGGGACGATTGATGACTTGCTTGTATGAAAAGGTGATGTTCAAGTGTTGGAAAACCCAACGATTGAGCATGAGAAAACCGGCATGGAGCTAAGAGAAAACGCAGCGCTTGTCCTCATTGACCAACAAAAAGGCATCCTCCACCCCAAGCTCGGCCCTCGCAACAATCCCGAAGCGGAGTTGCGTATGTTGGAATTGCTTGCCCGCTGGCGAGATTCGGCGCGGCCAGTCGTCCACGTCCATCACCTTTCCCGCTCCGAGGATTCGGTTTTCTGGCCTGGGCAATCTGGCGTGGAGGTCCAGGAGCGGTTCGAGCCGATAGCTGGGGAGCGATTGATTCAGAAGCAAGTGCCGGATTCCTTTTGCGGCACGACCCTGGAGGCAGATTTGCGCGGTGCCGGAATCGGACAGTTAGTGATCGTTGGCGTGGCGACGAACAACTCGGTGGAGTCCACCGCTCGCACGGCGGGCAATCTGGGATTCGACACCTGGGTGGCCGAAGATGCCTGTTTCACTTTCGACAAGGCCGATTACTTTGGCATTGCCCGTTCGGCTGCCGAGGTGCACGCAATGTCATTGGCGAATCTGCACGGGGAATACGCGACGGTGGTAAGTGTGGAGCGGATCTTGCGGGCGGGCTGAAACGCGGGTATTGGATGTTCCGGCCTCATCGCGAGCAAGCTCGCTCCCACTGGTTCTGTGACGTTCACAAATCCCTGTGGGAGCGAGCTTGCTCGCGATGGCGGTCTGACAGACTAAAAATCTTCAGTTCGGAGCATCAAGCCCCGTGGCACTTCTTGAATTTCTTGCCATTGCCACATGGGCAAGGGTCGTTGCGGCCGACGTCCTTCAGGGCGTTGCGCACGGGTTCCTGGTGGGCGTGGCCGCAGTTCGGGCCGTGGACGTGGCCATGGTCGTGATGGTGGTCATGGTCGTGATCGTGATTGCAATCAGGGCCGTGGACGTGGGGTTGTTGGGTCATCGGGGTTACTCCGCAATAAAATCGGCGGCGATTATCACGCCATTGCGCTCCAGGTGCACGTAGTCGGCGATGAATAAACCGGTTTCCAGCTCCCCCTCCAGGCGATAGGGGATCTGTTGTCGTGGTTTTTCCAACAATTTCACCACTTCCCGGACTTGCGGCCACAGGTTGGTACGGATCGGCACCTTGAAATAGGCGCTGTGCCGCGGAGTCACGGTGAACCAATGCTCATGCTCTCCTTCGGTCAGCAAGAGATCGCCCAGGTGGATCCGATAAGTCAGGCCGCGCACGGTGAGGTCGCTGTCGCCGGGATTGTCGACGCGAAAGTGCAGCATGAACTTCTGCTCCAACAGTCGTGCCCGCACCACCTCGACCTTGACCAGATGCACTTGCGGTTCAGGCGCCTCCTCACCTCGCCAGGACGCGCAACCGCCGAGCCCGACCAACAACAGCAGGCAAGTGATGCGGAGCAAGCGTGATGTCTGGGTCATGTCCGTACCTCGGGTTTATCCCCAGTCTAGTCCTCCTGACCCGAGGACGAGCGTCGGACGTTTCCGAAATCAGCGATTGAAATAGCCGGCGCAGCACTTCTTGAATTTATGCCCGCTGCCGCACGGGCAACTGTCGTTGCGGCCAGTCTTGACCGGCACGGTGGGGTCGATGAAGTACCATCGCCCGCCGTTCTGCACGAACGAAGACTGCTCCCGATGGCTGTGCTCGCCCTGGCTGTCGTGCCAGCGAGCGGTAAACGTGACGAAGGCATGTTCCGGTTGACCACCGAACACCTCGCTGCTTTCCACTTCCAGCCCCAGCCAGGTGCTGCTGGCACTCCATTCGCCGATAGCTTGGCGATCGAGGCCATCCTGCTGGGCCGGGAGCGTGGTGCCGACAAGGTAATCCACCAGGCCCAACACATAGGCGCTGTAGCGCGAGCGCATCAAGGCTTCGGCACAAGGCGCCGGATGACCGTCGTGGTAATGGCCACAGCAGGCGTCCAGCGCGTTGCCGCTGCCGCAGGGGCAAATGGTTGTGTGCAGGCTTGTATCCACAGCTACCACCAGTATTTTCCAAAATTTTCAGGGTTGGCCCAGAAGCGTGAGTTGAGCCAGTCGGGCACCTGTTTGTATTCAAGCAGATCGTAGGTGAACAGGGTCAGCACCTGGTCCTCGCGCTGAAAGCGCTCGCTGGCCTGCAGGGCCAGGGAAAAAAAATCCGTCTCTTGCCAGCCACAGGCGTTGAGATCTGCCAGCACCGCGATCCGGCTGGCGTTGAGATTGCGAATGCCGCCCAGCAGGTTCAGACCGTCGCGCTTGGGCAAATGCTCCAGACAATCGAGCGCCAAGGCCAGGTCAAAACGCTGCGCCGCCACGTCCGCTGCGGCAATGCGCCGGGGCCGGCGTGGACCACTTCGGTTGTGGGATGGGCCTGCTGGAACGCCTCCAGGGCAGGAAAACTGCTGGCGCCGATCAACAACAGCCTTTGCGGGGCGTAACGGTCAAGCACGGAGGCCAGTGCTTGCTGGGGCGTGCGCGAAGAGATGGCTACGGTCATCGAAGTTCCTCAATCAGAACCGCCACGATAGCGTGCGCTGGGATCACGGCCTAGAGCGGTTGTCATTAAAACTCATCGAAGCGCCGCAAACACGGACCCAAACCGGATATGGCCGGTTGCTGGCGCAGATCGGCAGTCGGGTCTTTACTCCCCTGAATCGGCGCAAAAGCCGATCCTTCAAGGAGAAAACCCGATGAGCATAGTTCGGACAGCGTTACCCCTGGTGCTGCTAACCAGTGTGTTGACTGGTTGCGCAGGTTTGCAGAAAACCGACTGGCCGACCTGTGCGGCCGTCGGGGGGGCAATTGGTGCGGGATTAGGCGCCATAGAAAGCACTTCGTGGGCTGGCGGCGGCGCTTTGTACGTAGGCGGCATGGCGGCGGCTTATTGCTGGGTGCATGGCGACGGCGACGAGGACGGCGATGGTGTCCCGGACAGCCGCGACAAGTGCCCAGGCACGCCGAAGGGCGTGCAAGTCGATGCCGACGGCTGCCCACCGCCCGCTCCGGCGCCAATGGCCGAGGAGCCTGTGGTGGTCAAGGAAGAAACCATCGTGGTTCGCGATGTGCACTTCGAATTCAACAAGGCCACGCTGACGCCGGCCGACAAGGACGTGCTCAGCACCATCGCGACCCGGTTGAAGCAGGAAAGCTCCACCGCGCAACTGCGCGTGACTGGCCACACCGACAGCGTTGGCAGCGATGCCTACAACCAGAAGCTGTCGGAAAAACGGGCCAATTCAGTGGTTCAATACCTGGTCGACAGCGGTGTGCCTCGCGCCAGTTTCGTCTCCGTGGCGGGCGCCGGGGAAAGCCAGCCGGTCGCGGATAACAAAACCGCCGATGGACGCGCGATGAACCGCCGTACCGAAATCAAGATAAACCGCTGAAACCCTTGTCATCCGCGGCTTGTACAGTCGCGGATGCGGGTCTTTACTCCTGTGTGACCGGTATGGGCCGGTGACACAGGAGCATTCATCATGAAGGTTCTCATCAGGGTTGCCTTACCGGTACTGCTGGCCAGCGGTCTGTTGTCCGGTTGCGCCACTCACAGCGACGGCAGCGCACCTCTCAACCAGCGCACCTGGCCGATCTGCAGTTTGATCGGTGGGCTGGTCGGCGGCGGGCTGGGCGCCATCGAAAGCAGCGGCTGGGCCGCTGGCGGCGCGGCGTTGGGTCTGCTCGGCGGCGGCTTGATCTGTTACGCCCAGGATGGCGATGAAGACGGCGACGGTGTATTCGATCGCCGCGACCGCTGTCCCGATACACCGGCCGACACGCCTGTCGAACACCATGGTTGCCCGCTGCCGCAATATCCGGCCAGCGCCCCACCGGTCGAACCGCAAGCGCCGGCCAGTGAAGTCATTACCCTTAATGACGCAGGCAAGGTGCTGTTTGATTTTGATAGATCCGATCTCACGGCGGCAGCGCGAAGTCAGCTCGATGGGCTGATGGGCAAGCTGAGCCATGCCAATGTCGCCAGCATCCGCGTGGTCGGCCATACCGACAGCGTCGGTACCGATGCCTATAACGAAGGGCTGTCCGAGCGTCGGGCCAGCAGCGTCGTGGAATATTTGCTGACCCAGGGCCTGGCTCCGGAAAAACTCACCAGCGAGGGCAAGGGCGAAAGCGAACCGGTGGCCGACAACGAGACCGAGGAAGGGCGCGCCCAGAACCGTCGCGTGGAGTTGCATATTCAGCGTTGAGTCCATGGATTGCGTTGACACAGCACCGCCGAGTCGTGATGCGAGCGACTCGGCGGACGCCGGTCGACGCCAGGATTAAATTTGTCTCGCCCTCTGGCTTATCCAGCGCGCAAGCCGTTAATGTGCGCCAAACAATAATGTCCGTCGGAGGGCCATATGAAGGTGTTTTGGGGGCTGGGGCGTTTACTGACGCTGCTGTTCTGGCTGGTGGTGCTGGTTAACCTGATCATGCCATTCGTCCATCCGCTGCATCTGTTGGTCAATTTCGCCGGTGCGTTTTTACTGGTTCTCCATGTGCTTGAACTGCTGTGGTTCAGGGCCAGCTTTCGTGGCCGTCCCGCCCCTGGTCGTGATCGCCTCCGAGTGTTGATGTTCGGCATCTTCCACCTGCAAACCCTTCCGACCGCGCCAGAGGCTTCCCATGCGTAAATTGTGTCTGCTTGCAGCATTTGTGTGCCCAATGGCGAGCGCTCAAGTGGTCCAGGTCGAAAGCAACTCATTGGTGCGCCTGCCCAACACCACCAGTTCGCTGACGCTGGAGCGCTTGGACGTCGCTGATTTCGGCACGTTGCTCGTGCCCTCGAACGTTACGGAACTGTCCGTCGGACAATTGCACCTGGGGCGCGAGGCGCGGATTGCGATCGTGCCGGCGCAACAGGCGTTGGAATTGAAAGTGGCCCAGGCCGAATTGGCCGAGGGAAGCCAGATCGCGGCTCGCGGCGCGCCGGGCACCTATACGAAGGCGGCGCGGCCGGGGCGCAATCTCAATTTGCGCTTCAATGCGTTGAACGCGCCCCTGCTGTCGGTGGACGCGCGGGGTGGAACGGGGGCGCCAGGTTACGTGGGCCTGGACGGCGCCAACGGACAGGCGCCAGGGTGCACCTGGGGGTCGGCTGGCCGCGGTGCCGACGGCAGCAATGGCGGTGATGGCCAGCCGGGCGCGGCCGGCGCGCTGGTTCGACTTGAGTTGCCCCGGGCCTACCCGGACGAGCAAATCAAGGTGACGGTGGACGGTGGCGCCGGTGGCCCGGCCGGTCACGGTGGCAAACCCGGCGCAGGCGGCAAGGCCAAGGGTTGCCTGGTCTATACCGCCGACGGCGGCAAGAGCGGCCGTCCTGGCGCCGATGGCCAGCCTGGGCCTGCCGGAGCGGAAGGCGCGGTGACGGTGCAGCGGTTCTAAAGAAACATCCTGATTCAGACCTGTGAAAGACCTGTGGGAGCGAGCTTGCTCGCGATAGCGTTGTTTAAGTCGATGAAGTATCCCCTGATACACCGTCATCGCGAGCAAGCTCGCTCCCACAGGGCTATATGTGATTTTCAGAACATTGGCCGCGCCGCGCCAATCGCCACCACCAGCAAGCCAATCAACAAATTGATCCCCACCAATCGCCGAATCTTCCCCAGTACCGCCGCACCCGTTGGCCAGTCCTGCGCCGTCACCGCGTTACGCAATGCGGGCAGTTGCAAGCCCTGGATACGAATGAACAGCGCCGTCATCACCACGTACAAGCCCATCATCACCTGGACATAACGTGGCGCGGTTTCGAAACCGGCGAAGCGCATGTGGATCAGGCCCACGCCGCTGATCGGCAGCAGCACCACGGCGATCCAGACCCAGACAAAAAAACGCTGAAACACTTCTACCCACAATTTCAGCCGGGCAGGGCCTTCAAGCGCCGTGATTGCGGCGGGACGCAGGACCATCCAGGCGAAAAACATGCCGCCGACCCAGACCAGGGCCGCCAGTAAATGCAGGGTGTAGACAAGGGCAAAGGGTGTCATTGGGTCACTCCGTTCTGCGCAGGATTCATTAGCGGGGTATGATAGCCGCCGATCCGAACCACTGAAAATTTATCCAGCGTTTTTTGCGCCCGACCATTCATGATCAGCACCGAACTCAAAACCACGATCCAGGGCGCCTATTCGCGTTTTCTCGAAGCCAAGAGCCTCAAACCGCGATATGGCCAGCGCCTGATGATTGCCGAAGTGGCAAAAGTCCTGGGTGACATCGACACCGACGACGAAGGCCGGCGCAGTGGCGAACCGGCCGTCGTGGCGGTGGAGGCCGGCACCGGTACTGGCAAGACCGTGGCCTACAGCCTGGCGGCCATTCCTACCGCCAAGGCTGCCGGCAAGCGCCTGGTCATCGCCACGGCCACTGTCGCCCTGCAGGAGCAGATCGTCTACAAGGACCTGCCTGACCTGATGCGCAACAGCGGGCTGAACTTCAGCTTCGCCCTGGCCAAGGGCCGCGGCCGATACATGTGCCTGTCCAAGCTCGACATGTTGCTCCAGGAAGGCCATGCGCAGACCGCCACGGCCCAGTTGTTCGAAGAAGAAGGCTTCAAGATCGAAGTTGATGAAGCCAGCCAGAAGCTGTTCACCAGCATGATCGAGAAACTCGCCGGCAATAAATGGGACGGCGACCGCGACAGTTGGTCTACGGCCCTGGAAGATGCCGACTGGTCCCGCCTGACCACCGACCATAGCCAGTGCACCAACCGCCATTGCCCGAACTTCGGCCAGTGCGCCTTCTACAAGGCCCGCGAAGGCATGGGCAAGGTCGACGTCATCGTCACCAACCACGACATGGTCCTGGCCGACCTGGCCCTTGGCGGCGGTGCGGTGCTGCCGGACCCGCGCGACACGATCTACGTGTTCGACGAAGGCCATCACCTGCCGGACAAGGCGATCGGGCATTTCGCCCATTACACCCGGCTGCGTTCCACCGCCGACTGGCTGGAAACCACCGCCAAGAACCTCACCAAACTGCTGGCCCAGCATCCGTTGCCGGGTGACCTGGGCAAGTTCATCGAGCAGGTGCCGGAGCTGGCGCGGGAGATCAAGACGAACCAGCAGTTCATGTTCACTGCCTGTGAACAGGTTGCGGACTTCAAGCCCGGCGAAGACGTCGAGGGCCGCGAGCGGCCACGGCATCGGTTTGTCGGCGGGGTGATCCCCGAGCATATGCGTGAAATGGGCATCGAACTCAAGAAAGGCTTTGCCCGCTTGACCGACCTGTTCACCCGCCTGACCGACCTGCTCAAGGAGGGCATGGATGGCGAGGTCAACATCGGGATCGCCAGCAACCAGGCCGAGGAGTGGTACCCGCTGTTTGGCAGCCTGCTGTCCCGCTCGCAGGGCAACTGGGAACTGTGGACGGCTTTCACCACGGAAGACCCGGAAGACAATCCGCCGATGGCGCGTTGGCTGACCCTGGCCGAAAGCGGTTCGCTGTTCGACATCGAGGTCAATGCCAGCCCGATCCTGGCGGCGGAGATGCTGCGTCGCAACCTGTGGAACGTGGCCTACGGCGCGCTGGTGACATCCGCTACGCTGACTGCCCTGGGCACGTTCGACCGCTTCCGCATGCGCGCCGGGCTGCCGAAAAAAGCCGTGACCGCTGTGGTCCCGAGTCCATTCCATCATGCCGATGCCGGTGTGTTGCGGGTACCTGACCTCAAGGCCGATCCACGGGACGCCGCCGCCCATACGGCCGCGATCATTCGCGACCTGCCAGAGTTGGTGGAGGGATCGCGAGGCACCCTGGTGCTGTTTTCCTCGCGCAAGCAGATGCAGGACGTCTTCGATGGGCTTGACCGTGATTGGCGCAAGCAAGTGTTCATCCAGGGCAACCTGTCGAAGCAGGAAACCTTGAACAAGCACAAGGCGCGGGTCGATGGCGGCGATTCCAGCGTACTGTTTGGCCTGGCCAGCTTCGCCGAAGGGGTGGATTTGCCCGGCGCCTACTGCGAACACGTGGTGATCGCCAAGATTCCTTTCTCGGTCCCGGACGACCCGGTGGAAGCCGCATTGGCCGAATGGATCGAAGCCCGGGGCGGCAATCCGTTCATGGAAATTTCCGTGCCGGACGCTTCGCTGAAACTGGTCCAGGCCTGCGGTCGCCTGCTGCGTACCGAGGAAGACCGCGGCACCATCACCTTGCTTGACCGCAGGCTGGTGACCCAACGCTACGGCAAGGCAATCCTCAATGCGCTGCCGCCGTTTCGGCGGGAGATTTCCTGAATCCCGTTGCCACAACCAGCCGTCTCGGGAAGGTTCACAAAAACACCAATGGCTGAAACAATGCCAGCCACCTGAAAAAGTCTTTGTTTCAACGGAGTTGCGGGTGCAAATTCAAGGTCATTACGAGCTTCAGTTCGAGTCGGTGCGTGAAGCATTCGCCGCGCTGTTCGACGATCCCCAGGAACGTGGCGCTGCGTTGTGCATCCAGGTGGGTGGCCGCACCGTTATCGACATCTGGGCCGGCACCGCCGACAAGGATGGCAGTGAAGCCTGGCACAGCGACACCATCGCCAACCTGTTCTCCTGCACCAAGACATTCACCGCCGTCACGGCCCTGCAGTTGGTGGCCGAGGGCAAGTTGCAGCTGGATGCCCCGGTCGCGCGCTATTGGCCTGAATTCGCCGCGGCCGGCAAGCAGTCCGTCACCCTGCGCCAGTTGCTCTGCCACCAGGCAGGTCTACCGGCGCTGAGAGAACTGCTGGCCCCGGAGGCACTTTATAACTGGCAGGTCATGGTCGATGCCCTGGCCGCTGAAGCACCTTGGTGGACGCCCGGCGAAGGCCACGGTTACGCCGCGATCACCTACGGCTGGTTGGTCGGCGAACTGCTGCGCAGGGCCGATGGGCGTGGCCCGGGGGAGTCCATCGTGGCGCGGGTCGCCAAACCCTTGGGCCTGGATTTTCACGTTGGCCTGGCCGACGAAGAGTTTCATCGCGTGGCGCATATCGCCCGGGGCAAAGGCAACGTCGGCGACGCAGCGGCCCAGCGCCTGTTGCAAGTGACGATGCGCGAGCCCACGGCGATGACCACCCGGGCCTTCACCAACCCGCCATCGATCATGACCAGCACCAACAAGCCCGAATGGCGCCGCATGCAGCAACCGGCAGCGAATGGCCATGGCAACGCCCGCAGTCTCGCGGGATTCTACGCCGGCCTGCTCGACGGCAGCCTGCTGGAAGGTGAAATGCTCGACGAGCTGACCCGCCAGCACAGCTTCGGCGAGGACAAGACTTTATTGACCCAGACCCGCTTCGGCCTGGGCTGCATGCTCGATCAACCGGATGTGCCAAACGCGACCTTTGGCCTGGGCCCGCGAGCGTTTGGTCACCCTGGGGCGGGAGGCTCCCTCGGTTTTGCCGACCCGGAACATGACGTCGCGTTCGGTTTCGTGACCAATACACTCGGGCCCTATGTCTTGATGGATCCCCGTGCGCAGAACCTTGCGAAGGTGCTTGCCACTTGTCTATAAAGCGCCACTGAAGTGAGTGGATACAGGAACCTCGTGTTCCTTTCGGTTTCCAAGCGTCTGTTTATGCGGCCGGAACATGGCCTTTGTTTTTTCATTTAGATCATTTTGTGGATTATCCAATGTCATCGAACAAAACCCTCGCTCTGGCGCTGTGCTTCGCTATTACCGGTTGCGCACAAAATCCACAAAATGATGCCGAGGGCGGCAGCGGCTGGTGGCCTTTCGGGTCGTCCGACAAGGTTGCGAGCAAGGATCCGGCCCCGGAGACTCCTGTGAAACCCGCCGCTGTTGCACCTCAGGCGAAAGCCGAAGCCGAGAGCAACGGTAAATGGTGGTGGCCATTCGGCGGCAAGGATCAGGAAACCGCCAAGGCGGTGCCGATGCCTGACCCTAAAGTCACCCAGGCCTGGCTCGACGACTATGAGCCGAAGCTGCGCACCGCCATCAAGGACAGCAAGCTTGAGCTGGAGCGTCGCGATAACGTGCTGGTGGTCACGGCGCCCGTGGACGGCTCGTTCAACCCTGACCGTCCGGCCATGCTGCTACCGGTGACACTCGGCCCGTTCACCCGTGTCGCCAAGGTACTTGAAGCTGATCCGAAAACCGCCGTGCTGATCCTCGGCCACGCTGATACGTCCGGCGCGGCGCCAGCCAATCTGAAGCTCAGCCAGGAACGTGCCCAGTCCGTCGCTGCGATTTTCCGCCTCAGCGGACTGCAGCGCGATCGGCTGATGCTGCGCGGCATGGGCTCGGTGGCGCCACGTGCGGCCAACGACAGTGTTGAAGGTCGAGCCTTGAACCGTCGTGTGGAGCTGTTGGTCACCCCGGCAAATACCATGGTTGCCTTGCTGAGCAAATACAACATGCCGGCCCCTGCACCGGTGACGATGGTCGCAGCCCAGGATGTGAAGCCGGCGACCCCGGCCCCAGCCGTTGCGCCGAAAAAAGCCGCAGCCCCGGTCACCAAGAAAGCTGCGGCCAAGAAGGCTCCTGCGAAGACACCTGCGAAGAAAAGCCCGGCCAAGAAGGCCACCCCGGCGAAGAAACCAGAGCCGGCCAAGGCTGCGACCGATGCGAAAAAAGTCGCTGCCGCCGACACCCCAAAACAGTGATTGGCTGATCACAAGGAACGCGCCATGACCCAAGTGCTGGCTGATATGCGTCGTGACTACACCCGCGATGGCTTGACCGAGGCTCAAGCCCCGGGCGAGCCGTTCGCGCTTTTCCACCAATGGTTCGCCGACGCGGTGAAAACCGAACAGGCCCCGGTGGAGGCCAACGCCATGACCCTGGCGACCGTGGATGCGGACGGTCGTCCCCACTGTCGGATCCTGCTGCTCAAGGGACTGGATGCCCAGGGCTTCACATTCTTCACCAACTACGACAGCGCCAAAGGGCAACAGATCGCCGCGAATCCATTCGCAGCCATGACGTTTTTCTGGCCGACCCTGGAGCGCCAGGTGCGCATCGAAGGCAAGGTTGTGAAAGTCTCTGCGCAGGAATCGGACGCGTACTACCAGGTTCGGCCGCTGGGCAGTCGCCTCGGTGCCTGGGCTTCACCCCAGAGCCGGGTAATCGCCGGACGCGGCGAGCTTGAGGACCTGCTCAAGGCCACCGAGCAGCGCTTCAGCGACAACCAACCCCATTGCCCCGAGCATTGGGGCGGTTATCGCCTGCTGCCCGAGCGTATCGAGTTCTGGCAGGGCCGCCCGAGCCGCCTTCACGACCGTCTCAACTACCGTCTTCAAGGGGCGGACTGGATTCGTGAGCGCCTGGCGCCGTGACATCCGGATAACCTGCCGCGGCGGCCTGGAGCCATTGCGGCAGGTCCCGCCGCTTGATTCGTTGTTCACCGGCGCGAGCCAATTGTTCCAACATGTAGCTTTTCTTCTGCTCGTCCTGCCCCGCCAGTGACAACGCCAGGTCACGGTCCGCCCAACGTTTGATGCGTACGTACAGCCACCAGTGGAAGTACAGGCCGGCCAAGGTGGTCGCGATAATGATGAAGTAATCCATGAAAAATCCTGGGTCGGTGACGCAGACTTTTGAAATTGGCGCTACTGTGTGATGAATTTTTTCGGGTGCGCCTGTATCCCACCTGAATGAAAGCAGATTTTCCCGGTGAAGCCGTGACAGGCGTCAAGCCGGGGAGTTTAATGGATCCCTGTCTTTTGGAGTTGATGCTATGCGTAAGTCTGTTTTGCTGGTTGCTTCCTTTTCCACGATGGCGATGTTGCTCACTGGCTGTCAGTCGAGCCTGACCGGTGACTCCTATTCCCGTGACGAAGCGCGTCGCGTCCAGACGATTCGTATGGGGACCATCGAATCCCTGCGCCCGGTCAAGATCGAAGGCACCAAGACCCCGATCGGCGGAGCTGCCGGTGCGGTGGTCGGCGGCGTAGGTGGCAGCGCCATCGGTGGTGGCCGCGGCAGCATCGTCGCCGCCGTCATCGGTGCAGTGGCCGGCGGCCTGATCGGCTCCGCCACTGAAGAAGGTTTGACCCGTACGCAGGGTGTTGAAATTACCGTTCGTGAAGATGACGGCAGCATGCGTGCCTATGTGCAGCAGGTTCAGGAGAATGAAGTGTTCCGCGTAGGTGAGCGGGTGCGGATTTCCACCGTGGGTGGCACGAGTCGCGTATCGCACTAAGTTGGTTTGTTTCGTAGGAGCCGGTATCTATAGAGCAGTGGCCATATCCGTTTCTTTGGTTACGCCTACTTAAGGTTCCGCTCTTACAGCGGGTCACTTTTGAGAAGCCCGGAAGCCGGCCCAGTCAAAAGTAACCCAAACGCTTTTGCCCCACCACTCGGTGCTTCGCTCCGGCCATCGTGGTTAACGGGGCGCCGAAATCTACGTCCATCCCGAGGCGGCCTTCGGGCCGACCTGGTTCTTGGTGGGGACCGCGTTTCCCCTGTGGGAGCGAGCCTGCTCGCGAAGGCGTTGTCACAGTCGATGATGATGTGGATGCACTGGCCTCTTCGCGAGCAGACTCGCTCCCACAGGGTTCTGCGGCGTATGTGCATCGGGTGGCTGCTGAAGATCCAATGTGGGAGCGAGCTTGCTCGCGATAGCGGTCGCTCAGCTACACATATCTGGCTGATGCCCGGCTGTTGCTGTTGCTGTTGCTCTGCTTTTGATCTTGATCTTGATGCCCCGTTAAACCACGCTGGCCGAACGCAGGCATTGCGCAGTGGGCATCCCGGCATGGATGCCGGGATAGCCGCGCAGGGCCATGGATGGCCCATCGCGGCGGGCCCACGGAGCAATGCCGGAGTGAGGGCACACCGAGCCTAGGCGAGGTGCCGAGTGGTGGGGCAGAGCGTTTTTGCTTACTTTTGGCGCTCTTCCAAAAGTGAGCCGCCGTAAGGGCGGAACCCTAAGCGGCCGTGACTGCAGAGACGGATATGTACACCATCACGAAGCCGTCACAGGGGGCCTGCGACTGGCCATAGCCGTAACCCCATACCCAATCAACGCCGCCAGGATCGACCCGGTAAGAATCCCCATCCGATCCATGCCCGCGTACTCACTCACACCCGGCTCAAACGCCAGGGAACCCACGAACAGACTCATCGTAAAGCCGATCCCGCAAAGTATCGCCACCCCCAGCACCTGGCCCCAGTTCGCGCCGCTGGGCAGGCTGGCGATGCCGATCTTGACGGCCAGCCAGGTCAGGCCGAACACGCCGACGGTCTTGCCAAGCAACAGACCGATCGCAATGCCCATCGGCACATGGTGAGTGAAGCTCTCCACCGTGACGCCACTCAGCGACAGACCGGCGTTGGCGAAGGCAAACAACGGCAGGATGCCGTAGGCCACCCAGGGATGCAGGGCATGCTCCAGCGTCAACAACGGAGAGGTTTCGGCGTTCTTCGTGCGCAACGGAATACAGAACGCCAGGGTCACACCCGCCAGCGTGGCGTGGACGCCGCTCTTGAGCACGCAGACCCAAAGAATCAGCCCGACCACCATATAGGGGCCGAGCTTGACCACGCCCATCCGGTTCATCGCCACCAGGCCGGCTATGCACGCGGCCGCCAGTCCCAGCGACAAGGTCGACAAGGCACCCGAATAGAAGATCGCGATAATGATAATGGCGCCCAGGTCATCGATGATCGCCAGGGTCATCAGGAACAGCTTGAGCGATACGGGCACCCGTTTGCCGAGCAATGCCAGCACGCCCAGGGCGAAGGCAATATCGGTGGCCGTCGGAATGGCCCAGCCGGCAAGAGCGGCGGGATTGTCGCGGTTCAGGAACCAATAGATCAGTGCGGGCACCAGCATGCCACCGATCGCCGCTGCGCCCGGCAAGACGATTTGCGAAGGCTTCGACAGTTGCCCATCGAGTACCTCGCGCTTGACCTCCAGGCCAATCAGCAGGAAGAACAACGCCATCAAACCGTCGTTGATCCACAGCAGAAGGGGCTTGGCGATTTTCAGCGCACCGACTTGGGCAACCACGGGCGTGTCCAGCAAGCCGGCATAAAGCCAGGATAATGGCGAATTGTTGATGACCAGGGCCAGCACAGCGGCGGCGATCAGCAACAGGCCACTGGCCGCTTCGAGTTGGAAAAACCGTGACAAAGAATTACGTAGAGCCAAGGTTGCTCTCCATTCATCAATTTCAAAAAGATGGCACACCCTAACCCGTACGGTTGGTTGCTAAAACAAAAGTTATATTCTTTTTTGTTATATATCGTTACAAAGCACCGTCCCAGGTGGTCAGGCAGTTCCGTGCCATATTGGACCTTAGCTGTACCTGTGCGCGATGTCGGTTTTTTCCTAAGCTTGCGTCTCGTATTTCCGAACCAGATCGTGCCCCACGGCCCTCGGTCTGCCTGTGTCGTACCGAGCCAATGAGAACACACACCATGAACGACCACCGCCAGTGGGCGCGCGAAGCCATTCGCATCATCGAGGCCGATTTCCAGCGCAGCGCCGATACGCACCTGATCCCGCTGCCGTTGCCTGGATTACCGGGCATCGAGCTGTATTTCAAGGATGAGTCGAGTCATCCCACCGGCAGCCTCAAGCATCGACTGGCCCGATCCCTGTTTCTCTACGCGTTGTGCAACGGCTGGCTCAAGCCCGGTGCGCCGGTGATCGAGGCGTCCAGCGGATCGACGGCGATCTCCGAGGCTTACTTCGCGAGATTGCTGGGCCTGCCATTCATCGCGGTGATGCCTGCGAGCACTTCGCGGGAAAAAATTGCACAGATCGCTTTTTATGGCGGCCAGAGCCATTTGGTCGATGATCCTACGCAGATTTACGCCGAGTCCGAGCGCCTGGCCCGTGAGCATGACGGGCATTTCATCGACCAATTCACCTACGCCGAGCGCGCCACGGACTGGCGAGCCAATAACAACATTGCCGAGTCGATCTTTCAGCAGATGCGCTTCGAGCAGCATCCAGAGCCGACTTGGCTGATTTCCAGTCCCGGCACCGGCGGTACGACTGCCACCCTGGGACGCTACGTACGCTACCGCCAGCATTGCACCCGGGTGCTGTGTGCCGATGCCGAGCGTTCGGTGTTCTTTGACTACTACCGCAGTGGCGATGCCAGTCTGCGCCTGGATTGCGGTTCGCGGATCGAAGGCATCGGCCGGCCACGGGTCGAAGCGTCATTCCTGCCCAAAGTCATCGATGCGATGGTCAAGGTGCCGGACGCCTTGTCCCTCGCGGCCATGCAGTACCTGGCCCAACGCCTGGGACGACGGGTCGGAGGTTCCAGCGGCACCAACCTGATCGGCGCGCTGATTGCCGCAAAATGCATGGTGGACGCCAGCGAATCGGGCTCGATCGTGGCGATCTTGTGTGATGGCGGGGAGCGTTACGCCACGACTTATTACGATCCGGCGTGGCTCAAGGAGCAAGGGTATGAATTGGACGCGTTGATCAGCGCCGTGGCGGCATGTGTGGAGCGAGGCGAAGCGCTGCCGGAGAGTGTGTTGCGGGCCAATATTTGAATCACTGAGGCCTCTTGTGGGAGCGAGCTTGCTCGCGATAGCGGTGGATCAGTCAACAAGTGTGTTGAATGCCGGGCCGCCATCGCGAGCAAGCTCGCTCCCACAGGTCCGGTGTCAGGCCTCGAGGCCGAGCATGTCCCGCGCCACCGCCTCGGCAATCCGGATTCCATCGACGCCCGCCGAGAGGATCCCGCCCGCATAACCGGCACCTTCGCCCGCCGGGAACAAACCCTTCACATTCAGGCTCTGCAGCGTTTCGTTGCGGGTAATGCGCAGCGGCGACGACGTGCGGGTCTCGATCCCGGTCAGCACGGCGTCATGCAGCGAGTAGCCACGGATCTGCTTTTCGAACGCTGGCAACGCTTCACGAATGGCTTCGATGGCGAACTCCGGCAGGGCCAGGGCCAGGTCGCCCAAGGCAACCCCCGGTTTGTAGGACGGTTCGACGCTGCCCAGCGCCGTGGACGGTTTGCCGGCAATGAAGTCGCCCACCAGTTGCGCAGGGGCTTCGTAGTTGCTGCCGCCGAGCACGAAGGCGTGGGATTCCAGGCGCTCCTGCAACTCGATCCCTGCCAACGGACCACCCGGGTAATCCACTTCCGGGGTGATACCCACGACGATGCCGGAGTTGGCGTTGCGCTCGTTGCGCGAGTACTGGCTCATGCCGTTGGTCACGACCCGATTCGGCTCGGAGGTGGCTGCCACCACGGTGCCGCCCGGGCACATGCAGAAGCTGTATACCGAACGGCCATTCTTGGCGTGGTGCACCAGCTTGTAGTCCGCGGCGCCGAGTTTCGGGTGCCCGGCGTATTTGCCCAGGCGCGCGCTGTCGATCAACGATTGCGGGTGTTCGATACGGAAACCCACCGAGAACGGCTTGGCTTCCATGTACACGCCACGGCTGTGGAGCATGCGGAAGGTGTCCCGGGCGCTGTGGCCCAAGGCGAGAATCACGTGTTTGGAGTGGATCTGTTCACCGCTGGCCAGCTCGACGCCGACCAGTTGGCCGTCCTCGATCAGCACATCGGTGACCCGCTGTCCGAAGCGCACTTCGCCGCCCAGGGCGCGAATCTGCTCACGCATGTTTTCCACGACGCCTGTCAGGCGGAACGTACCAATGTGTGGCTTGCTGACGTAGAGGATTTCTTCGGGCGCGCCGGCCTTGACGAACTCGTGCAGGACCTTGCGCCCGAGGAATTTCGGGTCCTTGATCTGGCTGTAGAGCTTGCCGTCGGAGAATGTCCCCGCGCCGCCCTCGCCAAATTGCACGTTGGATTCGGGGTTGAGCACGCTTTTGCGCCACAGGCCCCAGGTGTCCTTGGTGCGCTGGCGTACTTCCGGGCCGCGCTCGAGGATGATCGGCTTGAAGCCCATCTGCGCCAGCAGCATGGCGGCGAAGATGCCGCACGGGCCAAAGCCGACCACGATCGGCCGTTCGCCAAGGTCGGCTGGTGCGTGGCCAACCACCTTGTAGCTGATGTCCGGTGCTTCGTTGACGTTACGATCATCGGCAAATTTGCGCAGCACGCTGGCTTCATCACGCACCGTCAGGTCGATGGTGTAGATGAAGCACAGCTCGGAGGATTTCTTGCGTGCGTCGTAGCTGCGCTTGAACAAGGTGAAGTCGAGCAGGTCATCGCTGGCGATGCCCAGGCGTTGCACGATGGCGGGACGCAGGTCTTCTTCAGGATGGTCGATCGGCAGCTTGAGTTCGGTGATTCGTAACATGGCAGGATCCGGTTCGCGGGACGCACTACTGCGCCAGGGCGTATTTCAAACCGGCGATTATAAGCTGCAAACCCGCTTTCGGTGAGGTTTAAACAGCTTCCCGTCGGATCAGTCGTCGCGCGCGCCGCCGAAATAGGCGCAACCGCGCTGGACCTGGCCGTTGACCCGCAACTCCGCACTCATGTGTTGCACGCTGCCGGTGGCGCTGTCGACACAGCGCGCTGGCGTGACCCAGAGCTCGACTTTCTGGCCGTTGGCTTCGGTGCCGAGGTTGAAACGGCCGTCGCCCAGTTGCTCCTCGACGTAAGGCACCGCCAGTGGGGGCTGGCCTGCGCGGTCCAGCACCAGGCCTTTGCCGCTGGCCGTGAGGGCCCATTCTGGGCTGTGGCCCGCTGCACGCAGAATCACGCGCTTGAAGTCAGCGTTGTCGCAAGCGGTCGCCGAAGGTTCCAGGCGATACAGTTGCTCGACGTCCAACTGACTCTCGGTACCGGCCGACGCGCTGGAAACGATGCGACCGCGCAAGTCGGCGAACACCTTGCCGCTATCATCCGCCAAGGTGGCGGCTTGTTGCAGGACGCTGGTGCCGCCAGCGTCATTGACGATGTAGCGGCGCTGTTCCTGGCACGGCTGGAACACCAGCTTGCCATCCGCTGCCGTCAGTTCGCCTTGCATACGCGTTTGCCCGGCATGGGACACGCTCTGGCGCGGGGCTTCGAGCAACTGGCAGCCGGCGAACAGTGGAAGAAGGGCGACAAATAACAAGGAACGAGCGGCACGCATCATTGGGTCTCCAGACAAGTGCCGCCACGTTACTCAGACTGATCCTTCATCACAAGGGGGGTTAGCCCACATGAAAAGTCTGGCCGGTTTGTAGGCCTTCGACACTCTTGGCGTAGGCCAACGCCACATCAGCCGCAGGAACCGGCTTATAACCGCGGAAATACGGGGCATATTTGTCCATCGCTTCCAGCAGTACGTTCGGGCTCACCGAATTGACCCGTAACCCTCGCGGCAATTCGATTGCCGCCGCGCGTACAAAACTGTCGAGGGCGCCGTTCACCAGGGCTGCCGAGGCGCCACTCTTGATGGGGTCGTGACTGAGCACGCCGGTGGTGAAGGTAAAAGATGCGCCGTCGTTGGCAAATTCGCGGCCGATCAGCAGCAGGTTGACCTGGCCCATCAGTTTGTCCTTCAAGCCGAGGGCGAAGCTGTCCTCGGTCATGTCGCCCAGGGGCGCGAAGGTGACGTTGCCTGCGGCACAGACCAGCGCGTCGAAGCGCCCGGTCTTTTCGAACAGGGCGCGGATCGAGGCGCTGTCGCTGATGTCCACCTGCACGTCACCGCTGTGGCGGCCGATGCGCACGATTTCATGGCGCGGCGATAGCTCGTTATCGATGGCTGAACCGATGGTGCCGTTGGCACCGATCAACAGGATTTTCATGGGCTGTACCTCAGTAGGGTTGAACGAGGTTGAAGTCTAGAGTGGATTTTCCTGGGGATAAGCGTGCTAATGGGAAACCTTTGGTTTTCATTTGGAAACAATCCATTGAGCGAAATAGACGACCTCGCCGCGTTTGCCGTGCTGGTGGAGGCTGGAAGTTTCACCTTGGCGGCGCAGCAGTTGGGGTGCAGCAAGGGGCAACTGTCCAAGCGCATCAGTCTTCTGGAGGAACGGTTTTCGGTGCTGCTGCTCCAGCGCACGACACGACGCTTGAGTCTCACTGCGGCGGGCGCTGCGCTGTTGCCCCAGGCCCAGGCGTTGTTGGTCCAGGTGGAAAGGGCGCGTCAGGCATTGGCCCGCTTGAAGGGCGAAGTTTCCGGGCCGGTGCGTATGACGGTTCCGGTTTCGTTGGGCGAAACCTTCTTCGAGGGGCTGCTTACCGAGTTTGCCCATGCCTATCCCGACGTGCAGATCGAGCTGGAGCTCAACAACGGCTATCGCGATCTATCCCGCGATGGTTTCGACCTGGCGATCCGCTCCGATGCGGCGATCGATGAGCGATTGGTGGCTCGTCCGTTGCTGGCCTGGCATGAAATGACCTGCGCCAGCCCGGCTTATCTGGAGCGCTACGGCGAGCCGGAAACACCCCAGGCCCTGGCGGAGCACAAGTGCTTGCTCAACAGCCACTACAGCGGACGTGAGGAATGGCTGTACCACCAGCAACACGAATTGCTGCGGGTGCGAGTGTCCGGGCCGTTTGCCAGCAACCATTACAGCCTGTTGAAAAAAGCCGCCCTGGCGGGTGCCGGCATCGCCCGGTTACCGTCTTACCTGCTCAACGAGGAATTGGCTGACGGACGCCTGCGCTGGTTGCTGCGCGACTTCCAGACCCGGCGCATGCCGATGTACCTGGTGCACCCGTATCAGGGTGGGCTGCCCAAGCGTACGCAAGTGCTGGCTGATTATCTGATTGAGTGGTTCAAGAGGAGTGGGGAGGCGTTGGATCGGTTGTAGGATGAAACACGCTGTACCCGTGGCGAGGGAGCTTGCTCCCGCTCGGTTGCGCAGCGACCGCAAAATCTTAAGGCCGCTACGCAGCCAGCGGGAGCAAGCTCCCTCGCCACAGGGATTTACGTCCATCATCCGAACGAAAAAAACGGCCCGAAGGCCGTTTTTTATTGCGAGAGATTCAACCCCCCAAGTACGCCTCGCGCACTTTCGGGTCGGTCAGCAGCGCTTCACCGGTGCCTTGCATCACCACGCGACCGTTCTCCAGTACGTACGCCCGGTCTGCGATCTTCAGCGCCTGGTTGGCGTTCTGCTCCACCAGGAACACCGTCACGCCATCCTTGCGCAGTTGTTCGATGATGTCGAAGATCTGCTGGATGATGATCGGCGCCAGGCCCAGGGAAGGCTCGTCGAGCAACAGCAGCTTGGGCTTGCTCATCAGCGCACGGCCGATGGCGAGCATTTGCTGTTCGCCGCCGGACATGGTGCCGCCGCGCTGGGTAAAACGTTCTTTCAGGCGTGGGAAAAGGTGCAGCACCTTGTCCATCTGTTCCTGATAGTCGCCCTTGTCGGTGAAGAACCCGCCCATGGCGAGGTTCTCTTCCACGGTCAGCCGGGCAAATACCCGACGACCTTCCGGCACCACCGCGATGCTCTTGCGCATGATGCGCGCCGAGTCCTGGCCCACCAATTCCTCACCCATGTAGCGGATGCTGCCGCTGTGGGCCTGGGGCGAACCGCAGAGCGTCATCAGCAGCGTGGACTTGCCGGCGCCGTTGGCACCGATCAGCGTGACGATTTCGCCCTGGCGGACCTCGACGTTGACGCTGTGCAGCGCCTGGATCTTGCCGTAGAAGGTGGAAACGTTTTCGAACTGCAGCATTTACGCTTCCCCCAGGTAGGCTTTGATCACTTCAGGATTGTCGCGGATCTGTTCCGGCGTGCCGTCGGCCAGGGGCGTGCCCTGGTTGATCACGACGATGTGGTCGGAAATGCTCATGACTAGCTTCATGTCGTGCTCGATCAGCAGCACGGTGACGTTGTGCTCCTCGCGCAACACGCTGATCAACGCCTTCAGGTCTTCGGTTTCCTTCGGGTTCAGGCCAGCGGCCGGTTCGTCGAGCATGAGGATCCGCGGACGGGTCATCATGCAGCGGGCGATCTCCAGGCGCCGTTGCTGACCGTAGGCCAGGGTGCCGGCGGTACGGTTGGCGAACTCGGTGAGGTTGACCTTGTCGAGCCAATACTCGGCGTACTCCATGGCCTCGCGTTCGCTCTTGCGGAACGCCGGGGTCTTGAACAGGCCGGCAAAGAAGTTGGTGTTCAGGTGACGGTGCTGGGCGATCAACAGGTTCTCGACCGCCGTCATGTCCTTGAACAGCCGCACGTTCTGGAAGGTCCGCACCACGCCCTTGCGGGCGATGTGGTGGCCGGCCAGGCCCTGGATCGGCTCGCCGTCCAGCAGGATGGTGCCGCCGGTGGGCTGGTAGAAGCCGGTCAGGCAGTTGAACACGGTGGTCTTGCCCGCGCCGTTCGGCCCGATCAAGGCAACCACTTGTTTTTCTTTTACGGTCAGGGCCACGCCGTTGACCGCCAGCAAGCCGCCAAAGCGCATGCTTAGGTTTTCAACCTTGAGGATCTCGCGGCTCATTTGCGCAGCTCCATGTGTGGGCGTTGCATCGGCAGCAGACCTTGAGGACGCCAGATCATCATCAGCACCATCAAGGCGCCGAACATCAACATGCGGTATTCACTGAATTCACGCATCATTTCGGGAAGCAGGATCATTACGATCGCCGCCAGGATCACACCCAACTGCGAGCCCATCCCGCCCAGCACGACGATGGCGAGAATGATCGCCGACTCGATGAAGGTGAAGGACTCGGGCGTCACCAGGCCTTGGCGGGCGGCAAAGAAGCTACCGGCGAAACCGGCAAACGCAGCGCCCAGGGTAAACGCCGACAGCTTGATCACGGTCGGGTTGAGACCCAGCGCACGGCAGGCGATTTCGTCTTCACGCAATGCCTCCCAGGCGCGGCCGATCGGCATGCGCAGCAGGCGGTTGATGACGAACAGCGCGGCCAGGGCCAGCAACAGGGCAACCAGATAGAGGAAGATCACCTTGTTGATCGAGTTGTATTGCAGGCCGAAGTACTCGTGGAAGGTCTGCAGGCCTTCGGCGGCCTTGCGCTCGAAGGTCAGGCCGAAGAACGTCGGTTTCTCGATGTTGCTGATGCCGTTCGGGCCACCGGTGATGTCGGTCAGGTTGCGCAGGAACAGACGGATGATCTCGCCAAAACCCAGGGTCACGATCGCCAGGTAGTCACCGCGCAAGCGCAGGACCGGGAAACCCAGCAGGAAACCGAAGGTGGCGGCCATCATCCCGGCGATCGGCAGGCAGATCCAGAAGCTCAGGCCGAAGTAGTGGGACAGCAGCGCGTAGCTGTAGGCGCCGACGGCATAGAAACCGACGTAGCCCAGGTCCAGCAGCCCGGCCAGGCCTACGACGATGTTCAGGCCCAGGCCCAGCATCACGTAGATCAGGATCAGCGTGGCGATATCTACCGCGCCGCGCGAACCGAAGAACGGCCACACCAGGGCCACGACGATCAGGCCCAGCACGATCCAGCGCTGGGTCGACGGCAGGGTCAGGAAGTTGCTGGCCTTGGCCGGGATCACCGGCACGCCGGGCGATGCTTTCCATGCAGCGCTGATCTGCGTGCTGAACAGCACGCGCAGGAACATCAGCACAGAGCAGATCGCGATGGTGGCAAGGATGGCCGGGCTGGTGCCGTGCACTTCCAGGTTGATGCCGACGATGGTCAGTTTGAGACCGAGTACCGGGTAGGCCACGGCCCAGACCAGCAGGGCGCTGAAAAGCGCCGATTTGAGATGCCTAGTCATACTTTTTCAACCTCCGGGCGGCCCAGGATGCCGGTCGGCCGGAATAACAGAACCAGAACCAACAAGCCGAACGCCACGACGTCCTTGTACTGGTCGCCGAAGATGTCGGCGCCAAAGGCTTCCGCCACGCCCAGCACCAGCCCGCCGAGCATTGCCCCGGGGATGCTGCCGATGCCGCCCAGTACCGCGGCGGTAAAGGCCTTCAGGCCGACGAGGAAGCCGGCGTTGGGGTTGATTACGCCGTATTGCATGCTCAACAGCACCGCGGCGATGGCCGCCAGGGCCGCACCGATGACGAAGGTCAGGGCGATGATGTTGTTGGTGTTGATGCCCAGCAGGTTGGCCATCTTGATGTCCTCGGCGCAGGCGCGGCAGGCGCGGCCCAGGCGGGAACGGGAGATGAACAAGGTGAGGCCGAGCATGGCGACCAGGGTCACCACGAACACCACGATTTGCATGTAGGAAATCAGCACTTCATGTGCCCCACCTGGCCCGATGGCAAAGTTGCCCGGAATCAGGTTGGGAATGGATTTGTCCTTGGAGTCTTGCGAAAGCAGTACCGTGTTCTGCAGGAAAATCGACATGCCGATGGCGGAAATCAGCGGGATCAGACGGTTGCTGCCGCGCAGGGGGCGATAGGCAATCCGTTCGATGCTGTAGCCATAGGAACTGGTGACCACGATGCTCGCGATGAAAGCCGCGGTCATCAACAGCGGGACACTGTCGAGTCCCATCATGGCCAGCCCGGCGATGGCGATGAACGCCACGTAGGAGCCGATCATGTACACCTCGCCGTGGGCGAAGTTGATCATTCCAATGATGCCGTAGACCATCGTATAGCCGATGGCGATCAGGGCATACGTGCTGCCAACGGTCAGGCCGTTAACCAGCTGCTGGAAGAAGTGATAGATGTCAGGCATTACAACGCTCCTAAAAACCTGATACGCATTTCACTGGTGGAGTCATTTTCCCGCCCGGCCCCGTGGATCTTCATCCACTTCGAACGCGGGTTTTGCCAGCGAACCGCTGATGACGGTTTTGAGATTTTCAGGTGGGGAGACTGGCGGATCACGCCAGCGCGGCCCAATACATTCAAAACAAAGCCCACGGCACGCCGTGGGCTTTATTGGCAGTCAGTCAGGCAGGGCCTTACTGAGGCGAAGCTTCGGTTTTAGGTTTGCCGAAATGCCACTCGTAAACCACGAACTTGAAGTCTTTCAGGTCGCCGTTCTTGTCGAAGCTCAGGTCACCGGTCGGCGTCTTGAAGGTGCCGGCGTGGATGGCTTCAGCCACTTTTTCCGGGTCTTCGCTCTTGGTGGAGGTGATGGCCTGGGCGATCACTTGCACAGCGGAGTAGGACGGGAATACGAACGGACCGCTCGGGTCTTCTTTCTTGGCCTTGAACGCGTCAGCCAGGGCGACGTTGGCCGGATCCTGGTCGAAGGATTTCGGCAGGGTCACCAGCAGGCCTTCGGAAGCTTCCTTGGCGATTTGCGAGATCGAGTCGTTACCCACGCCTTCCGGACCCATGAACTTGGCCTTCAGGCCTTTTTCCTGGGCTTGACGCAGGATCAGGCCCAGCTCCGGGTGGTAGCCGCCGTAGTAGACGAAGTCGACGTTGGCTTGCTTGAGCTTGGCGATCATCGAGGAGAAGTCCTTGTCGCCGGCGTTTACGCCTTCGAACACGGCAACCTTGGTGCCTTTCTTCTCGAGGGTGGCTTTCACCGCGCTCGCGATGCCTTCACCGTACTGCTGCTTGTCGTGCAGGACCGCAACGATCTTCGGCTTGACGTGGTCGGCGATGTAGTTGCCGGCCGCTGGGCCTTGGGCGCTGTCCAGGCCGATGGTGCGGAAGATCATCTTGTAGCCACGAGCGGTGATGTCCGGGCTGGTGGCCGCTGGCGTGATCATGATCACGCCTTCGTCTTCGTAGATGTCCGAAGCGGGCTGGGTAGAGCTGGAGCACAGGTGGCCGACCACGAACTTGACGCCGTCGTTGACGACCTTGTTCGCGACCGCGACCGCTTGTTTTGGATCGCAGGCGTCGTCGTATTCAACGGCGACCAGTTGCTTGCCGTTGACGCCGCCCTTGGCGTTGATCTGCTCGATCGCCATCTTGGAGCCGCTGAACTGCATGTCGCCGTATTGGGCTACAGGGCCGGTTTTCGGGCCGGCGATGCCGATCTTGATGGTGTCGGCGGCAAACGAATGGCTGGCAACCCCGGCCAGAACCATAGCGGCAAACAGTTTGGAAATCTGCTTAGTAGCCTTAGTCATAGTGCTCCACTCATGCTGTTGTAGTTTTTATAGTCCTGGCGCCGTAGCAGCAGAACCGGGTCAGATATCTTGGATATCCTCGCGGAAAATGCCCCCGGCAACTGTACCGGTACAGTGTAGAGCGCCGATTGTTGGCAAGGGAAGCTGGCGCTTGGGGGCAAAACCTGAGGGTGTCGCTTTATTGAAAGAAAAAGACAGATTCGCGGCGGGGTTTGTCCGGTCAAATCGGCAATCCTTGGCTTTGCTGCGCTTTTCAATCGGTGCTGCAATTGCAACCGGGTTTTTCTGCCAGACCACCGACGTTATCATTCGCGCCGATTTCTTTTCCGGACAGCTCCCATGAATCAAGAACCTAGCACCCTCTATGCCAAATTGCTCGGTGAAACCGCATCTATCACTTGGAAGGAGCTGGAGCCGTTCTTTGCCAAGGGTGCCCTATTGTGGGTCGACCCGGCACTGGATCTGATCGCAGCCGCCGAGGCCCTTGCCCAGGACGAAGGTACCAAAGTCGCCGCCTGGCTGGGCGCCGGGCAGGTCGCCAAGCTGTCTGAAACGCGGGCGCTGGATTTTTTCGAGCGCGATCCAGAACTCTGGGCCGTGGTGGTTTCGCCGTGGATCATGATCCAGGAAAGGGCATCGAATTGATCGGTGCACCAAATTGGTTCTCGCTTGGACCTGCTGGAAAGTGTGTAGGCGAGTAGCGTGATGGCAGCCTGCCGTGGCGAAACGCCACAAGGGAGGGTGACGTATACGTAACGGGAACAGTTTATTGAGCAGCCTTTTGGCTGCTCAATTGTTTCTGGATGTTGTTTCGAGGCGTTGCACAGGCCGCCTTCGCGAGCAAGCCCGCTCCCACAGTGGACCGCGTTTCTTCAGAAAGAATGCGGTCCCCTGTGGGAGCGGGCTTGCTCGCGAAAGGGGCAACGCGGTGCTGCGCCAGCCTCAATAAGACCTGCCCGTATGGTTATTAAGCGAAATAACCTTGGTCTTGCCGATCCGGTGACGGTAAATCTCGCGCAAATACTTGATGGACTTCTTCACGCAATCCCGGGACAGGCGAATGTCGTTGATCGAGACGAACTTCTCCTTGTCGCTGATCAGCTCGCGGTATTTCTTCTCGTACATCGGCTTGATCGCGTACCAGTTGGTGTCGAGGATCTTCGCCGGGTTCTCGAATTCGTTGAGCAGATCGTCGATACGCGCCTCGTCGAATTCTTCGTTGATGATGAAGTCCAGGATCGAATTGTCGAGGGTCTCGTCGAAGCGGTACGGCGTACGGGCGAAGCAGCGCTTGATGAACGCCACGATCAGCGTCAGGAAATCGTCCGACAGGCACGGGCTCTTGGCGATCAGGGTGGTCAGCGACAGGTTCGCCGAGGCGCCGATCACCAAGGCGTAGCGCTTGAGCGTGGTGTTGGGGAACAGGCTGTTGAGGTGGGTCTTGAGCCGGTTCAGGTCCATGTAGGACAGCTTGTAGTCCTTCGGCAACGAGACGATCGATACCACCGACGAGCAGTTCTTGAAGAAGTGCAGGTCATGCAGGGCCGCAGCGTCGTAGCCAGAGTTCTTGTATTGCTCCAGCGAGGCGCGGTAACGCTTGGACTCGATGGGCAGCAGGCTGATGCCTTCGATGGCCTGGGTGACCTTGTTGAAGTGCGGCAGGTCGATGGAGCGGAAGAACAGGTCGTCGATGTTCAGGCGCGGCGGCTCTTTTTCGAACACCTTGAACTTGTCGCCGCTCGGCGCGGGGGTTTCCGGGACGACAGACTCGGCGTAGGCAATCGCCACCGGACCGGCCAGACTCATGAACAGGTCGTTGGCGTCCAGGCGAATGGTTTCGCCGATGTCGATGCCGGCGCGACGGAAGTAGTTCTGGTCGTAGTCGGTCGTTACGGCCTGGGCCGTCAGGATGTTGAAGATCTGCTGGGAAATGTACTGGTTGGCGTGCTTTTCCATGGCATTGACATCAATGTTCTGGATGTTGCCGTCATCGCTTTCTTCGGCGTAGCGCATGATGTCGTTGGAGATCAGCATCATCGCGTTCCATGGCCGGATACGCCCCATCACGCTCGCTTCGCTGCTGTCTTCGTTGGCGAAGTTGTACGAGAAATCCCATTCTTCCGAGAGGTATTTGCACAACAGCCGTCCGGCGTTGATGTGCAGGGCCTCGGACATTTCACTGCGGTGATCGGAAATATTCGGCAGCACGCAGATGCCACTGGTGAAGATCGGCTCGAAGACGAAGGAATGACCGCTCTTGCTGTCGTGTTCGTCCATCGGCTTGGTGTCGAACGTCTTGTTCATGTACGAGTACTGCTGGGCCAGGCCGAACTCCGAGGCCATGCCTGAGCCGGTACCGCCGCTCGGCGCTGAAGATCGAGAAATACAGGCGCGACTGGTTGGCCTTGATGCCGCAGCTGTCGATCAGGTACGAGTGGATCATTTTCCAGTCGGGGCTGGAGAAGCGCTGGGTGTCCTTGTTCAGGATGATCTTCGCCAGGTACTGGCCGAGGATCGGCGCGTTACCGGCGCCGCCTGCATGGACTTCCGACAGGTCCATGATTTTCATCTTGCTGTAGTCGCGCAGGAAGCCGCTTTTTTCGCCTTTGCGCGAGAAGCGGATACGCCCGGCGATGTCTTTGTCCAAGTCGCCCAGCATGACCAGCGGCTCCACCAGGAACACCGGTTTGCTGGCCTTGCTGGTGCCCAGGCGCAGGTTGCGCATCCATTGCGCCGGGCGATAGCCCTTGTCACCGTAGGTCTTGTCTTCGGCGTTGAATTCGTTGAGGTAGAACTTGCGAGCGTTGTAGACCAGCTCCGCCACGTCCAGCGCGATATTGGAACCGCAGCGCCCCAGGCCGATCAGGCACACCGACGGGAATTCCTGCTGGCCGCGTTCGCTCTCGTCATCCACCAGGTGCGGCGGGCGCGGGAACACGGCATCACGCAGGCCGTCGAGGTTGTCGAGGATGCGGTCGGTGTTGGTCTCGGTGAAATACAGGTATTGCTGGGTTGCGAGGGATCGCGAGCTGCTCGACAGCGTCGAGGCTTCAGGGCCGTTGGCGGCCGGGCTCAGGGTCAGATCGGAAACCGCAGTGGCTGTTTTTTTGGAAGTCATTGTGCGCCGTATGCCTGAACTGGTTGGTGCGTCGATTTCGTCGACGAACCGTCGCGGATGGGAGCTCGCGTCCTTGAATGGCGCGAATGTCGACCCAAGCGTCCAGGGCTGCAGCCTGAGCAGCGCTCGGGGAGAATCTATTCCTGATCATGTTGGATCGGCCATGCCACGGCGTTCTTTAATCGAAAACAGGCGAAATGATGGCAATTGTTACAGGAAATTGACCGCCGTCATGAAACACGCCCGGCGCCATGGTCGGGTATCAGCCAGGCGAATGATTGGAGACAGCCTGCGCATCGCTGTCTAGATTGCAGATTCCGGGCTCGGAAGCCTCGCCCATAACAATAAAAGAGACGGACCCATGCAGAACTCGACCCAAGCGGCGAATGCCTGGCGCATTCTGTTCCTGTTGTTCCTGGCCAACCTGTTCAACTTCTTCGACCGCACCATCCCGGCGATCATCATCGAACCGATCCGCATGGAATGGAGCCTCAGCGACTTCCAGATCGGCATCATCGGTACCGCGTTCACCATCGTCTACGCCATTGCCGGCTTGCCGCTGGGGCGCATGGCCGATACCGGTTCGCGCAGCAAGTTGATGGGGTGGGGCCTGGCGGCCTGGAGTGGGCTGACGGCGGTGAATGGCCTGGTGGGCAGTTTCTGGGCGTTCCTGCTGGTGCGCATGGGCGTGGGCATCGGTGAGGCGAGTTATGCACCGGCGGCGAATTCGCTGATTGGAGATCTGTTCCCGGCTCACCGCCGGGCGCGGGCGATGGGCATCTTCATGCTGGGTCTGCCGCTGGGCCTGCTGCTGGCATTCTTCACCATTGGCGCGATGGTCAAGGCGTTCGACAGCTGGCGTGCGCCGTTCTTCATCGCGGCGGTGCCGGGGCTGGTGCTGGCGGTGTTCATGTTTTTTATCAAGGAGCCCAAGCGCGGCGCGGCCGAAACCGTGCAGGTGTCCCAGGAAAAGGTTGATAAGCCGGTTCGCCGGGTGCTGGCAATTCCGACCTTTCTCTGGCTGGTGCTGGCAGGGCTTTGCTTCAACTTCGCGACTTATGCCTGCAACTCGTTCCTGGTGCCGATGTTGCAGCGTTATTTCGGGATGCCGCTGCACGAGGCGGCCGTGGCCACCGGCATCATGGTCGGCGTAACCGGATTGTTCGGTCTGACCTTGGGCGGTTGGGTCGCCGACAAGATCCACCAGCGCGTGCCCAACGGCCGTCTGCTGTTTGCAGCGTTCAGCCTGGCGATTTCCACCGTCACCACGGCGTGGGCCCTGCATGCAGGGCGCATCGAGATCGGTGTGTTCGTGGCGGTATTCAGTGTCGGTTGGCTGTTTGCCTACAACTTCTACACCTGCGTCTACACCGCGATCCAGGACGTGGTGGAGCCGCGCCTGCGTGCTACGGCGATGGCGTTGTATTTCGCCGGATTGTATTTGCTCGGCGGGGGCCTGGGGCCGGTGGTGGTGGGTGGCTTGTCCGACTACTTCGCCCGCACGGCCATGACGGCCGCCGGTGTCGACCAGATGACCGAAGCGTTCAAGGCCATCGGCCTGCATGACGCGATGTACCTGATTCCGGTGGCGCTGTTGCTGACCATGGTGTTCCTGTTCCTGGCGTCTCGCTGCTTTGTGCGCGATGCCAGGCGGATGAAGGAGGGGATGAGCGTGACCGTGGAGCCGGGTGGCGTGGCGGCGACAGCTTGATAACGCCAGGCTCAATCTTTGGCGAGCGAGCTGTTGTGGCGAGGGGATTTATCCCCGCTGGGGTGCGGAGCAGCCCTCGAAAAGCACTCAGTTCACCTGCCACACAGCGGCGTCAGTTTTAGGGCTGCTGCGCAGCCCAGCGGGGATAAATCCCCTCGCCACAGGTGTTGTTCTGGCTACCGAGTCTTTTCTTCTCGTCCGCGCAACAGGCGATCGGGCATCGCCACCGCCGCCGCCAGCCCCAGCAACGACACCGCCGCGCTGATCATCAGCAGGTGACGGAACGTTGCCTGCAATTCTTCGCGCAAAGCGTCCAGCGCCTCGCCCGGTGCGGCATTCAGGCCATCGAGCAGCACGTTGCCTGAGTGCCCTTCGCCCACCACCGACGAACCGGCGAGCTGGGCAAAACCCGAATCCTGCAGCAACGCCAGCAGCAGCGCCGACATCAGCGCCACGCCCACCGCCCCGCCCAGGGAGCGGAACAGGTTGGTGGTGCTGGTCGCGACGCCGATGTCCCGTTGCTGCACCGAATTCTGCGAGCCCACCAGCGAGGTGGGAAATTGCATGCCGGAGGCGATGCCGCTGAGCAACATGAACAGGCTGCTCAGCCAGAACACAGCGGGCGGCGTAAAGGCCATGCCGAGGATGGCGAACGGGAAGAGCACGGCGCCACCGAGAATCATCGGTTTGTAGCGCCCGGTGACCGAGGTCCGCCGCCCGGCAAAATAAGCACCGATCGGCAGCCCCATCGCCAGCGGCAGCAAATGCAGCGCGGCGCTGTCGGCGCCGGCGCCGGTCACGCTCTGGAAGCGCAACGGCACCAGCACCGTCAGGGAGATGGCCTGGAAACTGGTGAAAAACACCGTGCACCAGCACAACACCGCGCTGCGGTTGACGAACAGGTGCATGGGCAGCAACGGCTCGCGGGCGCGGCGTTCATGCCAGGCGAACAAGCCCAGCACGACCACCGCGAAACCTAGCGACCCGAGCACTTCGCGGCTGTGCCAGGCGTGGCCCTGGCCGATCTGGGTAATGCCCAGCAGCAACGCGGTCAGGCCGATGATCAGCAACACGGTGCCCAAATAGTCGATGATCGGCGTGCGTTGCGGCACCGGCAGCCCCACCAGCGTGCGCCGGGCCACCAGCCAGGCGCCCAGGCCCAGCGGCAGGTTGATCCAGAAGACCCAGCGCCACGACAGGTACTCGGTCATGTAGCCGCCGAGCACGGGTCCGGCCACGCTCGCCACTGCGTACATGCTGCTGAAATAGCCCTGGTAGCGACCGCGCTCGCGGGGCGGGATGATGTCGCCGATGATCGCCTGGCTCACGGAAATCATGCCGCCGGCACCGATGCCCTGGAAAATCCGCGCCAGCACCAATTGCTCCATGTTCTGCGCCATTCCGCAGAACAGCGAGGCGAGGGTGAACAGGCCCATGCCGAACAGCATCAGCGGTCGCCGGCCATACAAGTCGCCCAGCTTGCCGTAGATCGGCACGGCCACGGTCATGGCGACCATGTAGCCGGAGATCACCCAGGCCAGCAGGCTGACGTCCTTGAACTGCGCGGAAATGGCCGGCATCGAGACCGCGACGATGGTCTGGTCCAACGCCCCGAGGAAAATCGCCAGCATCAGCGCCACTAGCACGCTGCGGATGGCGGGCTGTTGGGCTTGGGGAGTATTGAGCTGAGTCACGGTGGAACCTGCGGGCATCGTGCCTGGCGGCGAAATGCCCGCAGTTTAAATCGATAGCCGACTATTCGATAGCCTCGTAAGGAAGGCCGACGTAATTTTCCGCGATGGTTTTTCGACCTGCCTCGGAGTCGACGAAGTACTCCAGCTCCGCTTCGCTGATGCGCTGGTTGAACGCATCGTCATCGAAGCGGTGCAGCATCGACGTCATCCACCAGGAAAACCGCTCGGCTTTCCAGACCCTTCGCAGGCAGATGTCGGAGTAGCGTTCCAGCAGATCCAGGCGACCGTCGCGATAGACCTTGAGCAAGATATTGAACAGCGTGCTGACATCGCTGGCAGCCAGGTTCAACCCCTTGGCACCGGTCGGCGGGACGATGTGGGCGGCGTCGCCCACCAGGAACATCCTTCCGTATTGCATCGGTTCCACCACAAAGCTGCGCAGCGGCGCGATGCTTTTTTCGATGGAGGGACCGGTCACCAGTGTTTCGGCCAGGTCGGCGGGCAGGCGGTTTTTCAGTTCGGTCCAGAAGCGCTCGTCCGGCCAGTCAGCCACCTGTTCCTCGGCGGGCACTTGCAGGTAATAACGGGTACGGGTGCGTGAGCGCATGCTACACAGGGCGAAGCCGCGCTCGTGGCGCGCATAGACGAGTTCTTCGTGGACGGGCGGGGTATCGGCGAGGATGCCGAGCCAGCCGAACGGGTAGACGCGCTCGAAGACCTTGAGTTTTTCCGCCGGAATCGACTGCCGCGCCACGCCGTGGAAACCGTCGCAGCCGGCCACGTAGTCGCAATCCAGGCGCCAGGTTTCGCCGGCGTGTTCGAAGGTCACGAAGGGGTGATCGTTCGTGAGGTCGTGGGGCTGGGCATTGTCGACCTGATACAGCGTCCGCGCGCCGGATGCCTCGCGTGCCGCCATCAAGTCGCGGGTGACTTCCGTCTGGCCGTAGACGATGACGTTCTGCCCGCCGGTCAGGCCCTTGAGATCAATGTGCACGCGGCGACCATTGAGGACCAGTTCAAAGCCATCGTGTGGCAGGCCTTCGGCGTCCATGCGCTGGCCAACCCCGGCCTGGCGCAGCAACTGCACCATGCCTTGCTCGAGTACACCGGCGCGGATGCGGCTGAGGACGTAGTCGGGCGTCTGCCGTTCGAGGATCACGGTGTCGATCCCAGCGTTGTGCAACAACTGGCCGAGCAGCAGTCCAGAGGGGCCGGCGCCGATAATGGCGACTTGGGTCTTGAGGGTTTTCATTGTTGTTATGACTCGCAAGAGGCACGCGACCAGGGTCGACGTTTATTTTTAGTAATCCTGGCGTGCATTTTTCGCTTGCGGACCTGTCAATTGAAGGGGAAAACTGCGCTGAAACCTGTACTTTCTGCCAATCGGTGCGATTACCGCCCGTAACCCAAGGCCGATCCTCGTTATGAAGAAAACTGAGCTGCCTTCGATCCCGGTGTTCAAGCTTTATGGCGAAAGCCAGGATTGGCCCACGCCGGACCTGCTGCACTGCGAAACCATTTCCAGCCGCAGCAGCGAGCACCAATGGGAGATCAAGCCCCATCGGCATGCCGACCTGTGCCAGTTGCTGTTTGTCTTCAAGGGCGAGGCAGAGCTGGAAATTGAAGGCCAACGCACCCGGCTTGACGAGCCGGCGGTGCAGATCCTGCCGCCGCTGTCGGTCCATGGTTTTCGTTTTTCCGAGGATGTGCAGGGTTATGTCGTGACGCTGGCGGCGCCGCTGGTCACGCACCTGCAAGGGCAATTGGGCCATTCGGTCAATATCCTGGCCCAGGCCGAAGCCTACCCGGCCGGCGAGAACGCCGATTATCTCAACAGTTTGTTCAGCGCCTTGCAGGCCGAGTACGTCGGGCATCAACCGGCCCGGGAAATGCTCATGCACGCACTGGTCAGCGTGATCATGGTCTGGGTCAGTCGCCAAGTGATGAGCCGGCGCACCTCGACCCAGCGCCCGCAACGGGCCCGGGAATACCTCAACGGCTTCATTCAGCTGGTGGAGGAAACCTATCGTCAGCACGTCAAGGTCGAAGACTTGGCCCATCGCCTGGGTATTTCGGTGTCGCACCTCAACGGTACCTGCCGCGAACTGGCGGGGCAGCCGGCATTGCAGATCATGCATGAGCGGCAATTGTTGGAAGCCAAGCGGCTGCTGACCTACACCGGCATGACGATCTATGAGATATCCGAACTGCTCGGCTTCTCTGACCCGACCAACTTCACCCGACTGTTTCGCCGGCGTGTCGGCATTTCGCCAAAGGCCTTCCGCGACCGGCTCAAGACCGATCAGCTAGACGACTGAAACCGCCTCAGCGCAGAGCGTTCAGGGATGCGTTGTGCGGTATGCAGCGTTCGAAGTTGCAACTGGCGTAGTCACGGGGCAACTGCCTGGCCTGCTCGACCCGATAAGCCGCGGTGCCGTACAGCGCAAGCGTGGCGGTGCAGGTGATGAAGATGGCGAGGCGTCTTCTTGTTTTGATGTTCATGGCGATGACCTCTGAACGAATACCCGGGGGTACTGCTTTCAGCATAGGTCAGCTGTGGCGGGTTGCCAGCGAGGCAGTGAGGGTGTTTAACCGATATTCAGAACACTGATATCCCTTGTGGGAGCGAGCTTGCTCGCGATGAGGGCGGGTCAGTCACCCTGAGTGTCGACTGATCTACCGCTATCGCGAGCAAGCTTGCTCCCACAGGGGATTGGGGTGGTCTTTTAACCGGGTTATGCCAGGTGCTCAGGCTTCATCGGATCCCCCGGCTTGACGTCCAGTTGGTGGCGTACGTCTTCGAACATTTCGTCGTAGTACTTGTGCATCGAGCCGATGCTGGCGGTCTTCGGCATGCCGTATTGCTGGGCGATGCGCGTGGCGTGGCGGGCGAAGTCGAAGGCCTGGTCCTTGGCCAGGAAAAACGTCTCGTCCACGTTCTTGTCTTCCACCGTGCCGTGCAGGCGGAAGGACATGCCCGTTCCCTCCTTGGGATCCTGTGCAATCTCGTAGTCGATGCACAGGTTGTAGCTGTAGTCGTCCTTGCTCAGCGCATGGCGCTCCATGTGCAGGTGACCGGGTTGGAACGTGGCCATAAGGTCTCTCCTTCGAAGGCGTGGAGAACGGCAGACACCGCGCCTGCCGCATAAGTTTTGCCGTTACCGATAAACGATCCCCGGCGTTGCCATGCTGATGCGGGTGCCAGCGGTGCCCTGGACGATAGCATCGATGTCCGACAGCGATCCGATCACCGCGTCCTTGCCGGTGTGGCGGGCGAATTCGCAGGCGGCTTGCACCTTCGGCCCCATGGACCCGGCGGCGAAACCGAGCCGTTCCATGTCGTCGGGGTGGGCCTGGGCGATGGCTTTCTGAGTCGGCTTGCCGAAGTCGATGAACGCGGCGTTGACATCGGTGGCGATCACCAGCAGATCGCTGTCCAGTTGTTCGGCCAGCAGCGCCGAGCACAGGTCTTTGTCGATCACCGCTTCCACGCCTTGCAGCTTGCCGTCGACGTCATACATCGTCGGGATGCCGCCGCCACCGGCGCAGATCACGATGCTGCCTTTTTCCAGCAGCCATTTGATCGGACGGATCTCGAAGATGCGCTTGGGCCTGGGGCTTGCGACCACGCGGCGGAACTTGTCGCCGTCCGGGGCGATGGCCCAGCCTTTCTCGGCGGCGAGTTTTTCCGCCTCTTGCTGGCTGTAGACCGGGCCGATGGGCTTGCTCGGGGTCTGGAACGCCGGGTCGTTGGCGTCCACTTCAACCTGGGTCAGCAGCGTGGCGAAGGGCACTTCGAAGTCCAACAGGTTGCCCAGTTCCTGTTCGATGATGTAGCCGATCATGCCTTCGGTTTCGGCCCCCAACACGTCCAGCGGGTACGGCGTGACCGAGGTGTACGCCGCCGCCTGCAACGACAGCAGGCCGACCTGCGGGCCGTTGCCGTGGGCGATGACCAGTTGGTTGCCCGGATGGATCTTGGCGATCTGTTCGGTCGCGGTGCGGATGTTGCTGCGTTGATTGTCTGCGGTCATGGGTTCCCCCCGACGCAGGAGGGCGTTACCGCCCAGGGCAACGACGATGCGCATGGTGTTGTCCTTTCAAATATGTAACTAACAATGCAGTCCCCTGTGGGAGCGAGCTTGCTCCGGGCGGCGATCCGACGATGGCGGAGTGTCAGCTTGCATTGATGTTGGATGGGCCGCCGACATCGCGAGCAAGCTCGCTCCCACAATGAAAAGCACTTCAACCGGATTCAGATATCCGCCAACGCCGCCACCAGGATCGCCTTGATGGTGTGCATGCGGTTTTCCGCTTGTTCGAAGGCAATGTTGGCCGGGGACTCGAAAACCTCCTCGGTCACTTCAACGCCGTTGGCGAGATTCGGATAACGTGCGGCAATGTCCTTGCCGACCTTGGTTTCGCTGTTATGGAACGCCGGCAGGCAGTGCATGAATTTCACCCGGGGGTTGCCCGAGGCCTTCATCATCTGCGTGTTGACCTGGTAGGGCAGCAATTGCTCGATGCGTTCGTCCCAGGCTTCCACCGGCTCGCCCATGGACACCCAGATATCGGTGTGGATGAAATCCACGCCCTTGACGGCTTCTTGCGGGTCCTCGGTGATGGTGATCCGCGCGCCGCTTTCGGCGGCGAAGGCCTGGCATTGGTCGATGAAATCCTGGTGCGGCCACAGCGCTTTCGGCGCGCCGATGCGCACGTCCATGCCCAGTTTGGCGCCGATCATCAGGAGCGAATTACCCATGTTGTAGCGCGCATCGCCCAGGTAGGCGTAGCTGATGTCATGCAGCGGCTTGTCGCTGTGCTCGCGCATGGTCAGGGTGTCGGCGATCATTTGGGTCGGGTGGAATTCGGCGGTCAGGCCGTTGAACACCGGTACCCCGGCGAACTTGGCCAGTTCTTCGACAATTTCCTGTTCGAAGCCCCGGTATTCGATGGCGTCGAACATGCGCCCCAGGACGCGGGCGGTGTCCTTCATGCTTTCCTTGTGGCCGATCTGCGACGACACCGGGTCGATGTAGGTGACGTGGGCGCCCTGGTCATGGGCCGCGACTTCGAAGGCGCAGCGGGTGCGGGTCGAGGTTTTTTCGAAGATCAGCGCGATGTTCTTGCCCTTGAGGTGCGGCTGCTCGGTGCCAGTGTATTTGGCGCGCTTGAGGTCACGGGACAGGTCCAGCAGGAAGTGCAGCTCGCGGTTGGTGTGGTGCATCAAGCTCAGCAGGCTGCGGTTGCGCATGTTGAAAGCCATGGTGGATCTCCTTGGGTGTCGGTTATCCCCTGGGCCGTTCTCGATAAAAACGGCCCAGGCTCGAAGGTCAGTAATCGATAGGGTCGCGAATGATCGGGCAGGTCATGCAATGGCCGCCGCCCCGGCCCCGGCCCAACTCGCTGGCGCTGATGGTGATGACTTCCACGCCGGCCTTGCGCAGCAGCGTGTTGGTATAGGTGTTGCGGTCGTAGCCGATCACCACGCCCGGTTCCAGGGCGACCACGTTGTTGCCGTCGTCCCATTGCTCGCGTTCGGCGGCGAAGCTGTTGCCGCCGGTTTCCACTATCCGCAGCGCCGGCAACTTGAGGGCGGCGGCTACTGTATCGAGGAAGCTGCTTTCCTCGCGGCGTACGTCGATGCCGCCGGGTTTGCTCTCGTCCGGGCGCAGTGAAAACGCCACGATCTGGCTGACGACCTCCGGAAAAATCGTCACCAGGTCGCGGTCACAGAAACTGAACACGGTGTCCAGGTGCATGGCTGCGCGGGATTTCGGCATGCCGGCGACGATCACGCGCTCCACGGCGTTGTGCTTGAACAGGTTCAGCGCCAGTTGGCCGATGGCCTGGCGGGATGAGCGTTCGCCCATGCCGATCAACACCACGCCGTTACCGATCGGCATCACGTCGCCGCCTTCGAGGGTGGCATTGCCGTGGTCGTGGTCCGGGTCGCCGTACCAGATCTGGAAATCGGCGTGGGTGAACTCCGGGTGGAATTTGTAGATGGCGGTGGCCAGCAGGGTTTCCTGGCGTCGCGCCGGCCAGTACATCGGGTTCAGGGTCACGCCGCCGTAGATCCAGCACGTGGTATCGCGAGTGAACTGGGTGTTGGGCAGCGGCGGCAGGATGAAGCTGGAGTGCCCGAGGAAGTCGCGGAACATCTGGATCGTCTTGCCGCCGAAGCTGTCCGGCAGGTCATCGGCCGAGACGCCGCCGATCAGGTATTCGGCGATATGGCGCGGCTCCAGGCTGCGCAGCCACGCACTCACTTCATGCACCAGGCCCAGGCCCACGGCGTTGGCCGTGACCTTGCGATGCAGAATCCAATCCAGCGCCTCGGGAATGGCGACAATGTCGGTCAGCAGGTTGTGCATCTCCAGGACGTCGATCCCGCGTTCGCGCATCTTGGTGACGAAATCGAAATGGTCGCGCTTGGCCTGGTTGACCCACAGCACGTCATCGAACAGCAGCTCGTCGCAATTGTTCGGCGTCAGCCGCTGGTGGGCCAGGCCGGGTGAACAGACCATGACTTTGCGCAATTTGCCGGCTTCGGAGTGGACGCCGTACTTCACTTTTTCCGTGGTCATTACACATCCTCCAGATAAAACAGTTGACCGGTCAGAGGGTCAGGAAACCCGCGTAGAGCCCGTACGCAGCCACCAGGGCTCCGACGACCACGGCGGCGAAAATCAGCTTCTCGACCGAGGTGAAAACCGGCTTGCCCAGTTCATGCTTGGCCTTGGCGAACAGGATCGCGCCGGGGGCGTAGAGCAGGGCGGAAAGCAGCAGGTATTTGATCCCGCCGGCGTACAGCAGCCACATGGCGTAGATCAACGCGACGGCACCGATGATCAGGTCCTTGCGGCGCTCGGCCGCGAAGCCTTCGTAGGTCTCGCCGCGCACCGCCAGCAACACTGCATAGGCTGCCGACCACAGGTACGGCACCAGGATCATCGAGGTGGCGAGGTAGATCAGTGACAGATAGGTACTGGCCGAGAACAGGGTGATGACCAAAAATACCTGGACCATCGCGTTGGTCAGCCACAGGGCGTTGGCCGGCACATGGTTGGCGTTCTCCCGCCGCAGGAACGCGGGCATGGTGTGGTCCTTGGCGGCGGCGAACATGATCTCGGCGCACAACAGGACCCAGGACAGCAGGGCGCCGAGCAGCGAGATGATCAGGCCAACGCTGATCAACACCGCGCCCCAGTGACCGACCACATGTTCCAGCACGGCGGCCATGGATGGATTCTGCAGCTTGGCCAGTTCAGGCTGGGTCATGATCCCCAGGGACAGCACGTTCACCAGCACCAGGAACAACAGCACCGTGATGAAACCGATGACGGTGGCCTTGCCGACGTCGCTGCGTTTCTCGGCGCGGGCGGAAAAAATACTCGCGCCCTCGATGCCGATGAACACCCACACGGTCACCAGCATCATGTGTCGCACTTGGTCCATCACGCTGCCCAGGTCGGGATTCTTCAGGCCCCAGATGTCGGCGGTAAAAATCTCCAGCTTGAAGGCGAATACCGCGATCAACACGAACAACAGCAGCGGCACGATCTTGGCGACGGTGGTCACCAGGTTGATGAAGGCGGCTTCCTTGATGCCACGCAGTACGAGGAAATGCACGGCCCAGAGCAACACCGAGGCGCCGATTACCGCGGCGACGGTGTTGCCCTCGCCAAAGATCGGGAAGAAATAGCCCAGGGTGCTGAACAGCAACACGAAGTAGCCGACGTTGCCCAGCCAGGCGCTGATCCAGTAGCCCCAGGCCGACGAGAAACCCATGTAGTCGCCGAACCCGGCCTTGGCGTAGGCGTATACGCCGCCGTCCAGGTCAGGCTTGCGGTTGGCCAGGGTCTGGAAGACGAAAGCCAGGGTCAGCATGCCCACTGCGGTAATGGCCCAGCCGATCAATACGGCACCGACGTCGGCGCTGGCGGCCATGTTCTGTGGCAGGGAAAAGATCCCGCCGCCGATCATCGATCCTACTACCAGCGCGACCAGCGCACCCAGTCGTAGTTTTCCGGGGGTATCGGACATTGCATGACTCCCATGCGGGGGAAGAGAGTCAACAGCCTAAGTCGATTGGGAAGGGCGGTAGCTGATCCAGGTCAGATAACCGTTCGACGTGGATTTAGTGGTGACTCTTGTGCCGCTTTCGCGAGCAGGCTCGCTCCCACATGGGGTTTGGTTGAAACAAAACCTGTGGGAGCGAGCGTGCTCCGGGAGGCGATCTGACGATGGCGATCGGGCGATCACCACTGTGCCCGGTGAGCCCCCAATTCCGCGGCCGGCAACGTCCATTGCAGCGGCGTTCCGGTGATCCTCAGCGGGACCTGCAAACGATGCGCCGGGCCCCACGGCGTCTGTTCCACCAGCAGCCCCTGGTCAGCCTCGTCTTCAGGGCGCAATGCAACCTGAGTGCCAGCGCCGCCGTCGATCAACAGCTTCGCCGTGCGCGCCAGCGACAGGCGTGCCGAGCCGCCATGGCTGGTGGCCAAGCGGCGGGCGACCAACACAATCGCGCTGGCCGCCATCAGGTAACCCGTCCCATGGTCCAGGGCCTGGACCGGCAGCGGCGTCGGCTTGTCGGCGTGTTTCCAGGCCATGCCGGCCTCGGCGATGCCGCAGCTCATCTGCACCAGGCTGTCGAAGCCGCGGCGGTGTTGCCAGGGGCCGCTCCAGCCGTAGGCGTTGAGGCAGACGTCGATCAGGCCGGGGGCCAATCGTTGGCGCTGCGTGGCGCCATAGCCCAGGCGTTCCAGTGCGTCGGCGCGGTAGCCGTGTAGCAGGATGTCGGCCTCCTTGAGCAGCGCCTCGAACGTTGCGCGGTCGGCGGGTTGCTGCAAGTCGAGGCGGGCGCAACGTTTGCCGAGGGTGACTTCCGGCACCACGCCGGGTTCGTTCCAGGTTGGCGGGTCGATGCGCAGTACGTCGGCGCCTAGGCCGGCAAGAAAACGGCTGGCAATCGGGCCGGCCAGCACGCGGGTCAGGTCCAGCACCTTGAGGCCCGCCAGGGGCTGGGCGACGGAGCCGAGCCAGGGCGCAGGCGAACCTTCGGCGTCGTCATCCAACTGAACGAGAGGCTCGGCATTCACCGCCAAGCCCTGCGGATGGAGTTGCCACGCCTGCCACGAGCGCATCTGTGCGGCGCAACCGCCGGCGTCGACCACGGCTTGCTCCAGGTCGGCCTTGTTCCAACGGATCACTTTGCTGGCCATGTCGGCGCGGTCGGCGCAGGCCCCGAGGACCTTTTCCGCCGCCTGGCGATGATGCGGCGCGTTGGTGTGCAGGCGGATCCAGCCGTCGGCGGTGGCATAGTCGCCTGCCACCGGATCCCACATCGGCGGTACGCTCCAGCGGATGGGTCGCAGGGAGGTGGAAAACCAGAACGAGGCCAGGCGCTGGTCGACTTCAAGCGTCGGCAGGCGACCGGTTTGTTGGTAGATGAGCTCGGCGACCGCTTGACCGGCCACACCGATGCTCGCGCTGGCCAGCTCCGTGACCGCGAAGGCCGAGGGCAGGGCGCCTTCGCCTGTGAAGGGGATCGGTGTCGTGGGCAAGCCGATGGCGGTTTGCATGGATGAGAGTAGGTCTGACATTTGGAAGCCCTCCTGAACCAGAGAGCGAGCATAGATCAAACGAACATCGGGGGTCGCTACGCCCGAGGCGTCGGACCGGCCCAGCGGGAGCAAGCTCCCTTGCCACGGTGTTCCGGGCGTGACCAGATCCAGAGATTGCCCAGGCCCATGCCCGCGAGCGCGAGGTAAACCGGCCAGTGGTGTTCGAGCACCAGCAGCATCAACCCTGCGCAGCACAGCATGCTGGCCGTTGCGGCGATCTTGGCCCGGCGCGGGATGACCTTGCCGTTGCGCCAGTTGTGCAGCATCGGTCCGAATAATCGGTGGCCCTCCAGCCAGGCACTCAGGCGCGGGGAACTGCGGGTCGCGGCCCAGGCGGCGAGCAGGATGAATTCAGTGGTCGGCAAGCCGGGCACGGCGATGGCCACCAGGCCGATGGCCAGGCTGGCGTAGGCGAGGAGGGCGAAGAGCAGTTGGCTGAGTTTCGAGGGCGTACGGCTCATGTATTTCTATCCGACAGGCGCTTGGCCCTGTGGGAGCGAGCTTGCTCGCGATAGCGGTGTGTCAGGCGACCAATAGGCTGGCTGGCAGTCCGTCATCGCGAGCAAGCTCGCTCCCACAGGGGATGGTGGGGATTCAAGTCAATTGCGCCGCGTAAGCCTGTTCCAGCAGCACGGTAAAGCGGTTGAAGGCGTCCAGCGCGCCTTTGTCCGCCTCGGCTTCCTGCTGTTCGGTGAAGGGCAACTCGTCGAGGGTCCGGGTGAAGGTTTTCCAGCCTTCGGCGCGGCCGCTCGCCGGTTCTGCCAAGTGGCGGGCTCCAAAGATTTCGTTCATTCCAAGGGTGACGGCGCGCTTGATCAAGAACGCAGCGCCAAGCTTGGAACCCTCGGAGACGAACAGCCAGCCGAGGGCTTCGGCCTGGGTCGGGTTCTTCACTGCGCCGGCCAGGGGAGCCGGCACTTCGGTGTCCAGGTCCGCGAGGTCGGCCTTGGCCGCTTCGGCGCGGCAGCGCGCGGGCAAATCGGCAATCAGCGCGGTCAGTTGCGTGTCGTTGTACAGCGCCACCAGTTCCGACTGGAACTGGTACTGGGCGACAACGAAGCGGGCGTAGCTGGCCTGGGTTTCGAATGGGGCGTGGGCCTTGACCAGCGCGTCGAGCCTGCCGTGAGGCTCGTGGGTGATCTGGTTCAGACGTTGGGAGCGGGTAACGGGGCGGTGTGTGGTCATGAAAAATTCCTTTGAGTGGAAGTTGTGGCGAGGGGATTTATCCCCGCTGGGGCGCGAAGCGGCCCCAAAGTCCGCTTCTTTCGGTCCCATTTTTGTTAGGGCTGCTGCGCACCCCAGCGGGGATAAATCCCCTCGCCACAGATAATTGTTTTGGCTGAACGCTGGATCAGATATCCCAGATCAGGTTGACCGCGAAGTTGCGCCCAGGCGCCGTGAGGCGATCGAGATTGGCCGGGTTCAGCACCGCCGCTTCGCCGACGCTGTCGTAGCCGCGCACGTCGTCCCACAGCCAGTACTTCTTGTCGGTGAGGTTGTAGAGGCCGCCGCTGACCGTGACGTCGTCGGTGACCTTGTAGTACCCGCTCAGGTCGACAATGCCGAAACCCGGCGTCTTGAATTGGCTGCTGACGCCATCAGGGGAGTTGAAGTTGCTGTCATCGACGCGGTCTTGCTTCTTCACCAGGGTCCAACTAAGCAAGGTGCCAAACTGCGCCTGGTCGTAACCCAGGCCGAACACGCCGGTCAGTGGGTTGATGCTGTTGAGCGGTTCGCCGGTGTCGTCGTTGCGGCCATGGAGGTAAGCCACCGAGCCTTGGGTGTAGAGCCCCCGTGGTGCGCCGAACATGTCCAGGTCCAGGCGACCCTTGGCTTCGATGCCCTTGATGGTGGCGTGCTTGATGTTGTTGCTCTGGAAGGTCAACCGGTCGGCGCCGGGGATGATGGCGTCCTCGTTGATGAAGTCGCGGTACTTGTTGTAGAACACCGCCACGTCGAACGAGCCGGAGTCGAAGCGGCCGCGCAGGCCGGTCTCGTAGCCCTTGCTTTTTTCCGGTTCCAGGTCGGGATTGGGTTTCACGCTGTAGCCAATACCCGCATTGTCGAAACGGCCATACAGGGCCTTGGCGGTCGGGGTGCGGAAACCTTCGGCGTACTGGCCGTACCAGGTGTATTGGTCGGTCAGGTCATAGGTCAGGCCGAACTTGGGCGAGACGCGATGCCAGGTCTTGTCCTGGCCACTGACCGTGCCGCTGCGGCGGTGGGGGCCACGGTGCTGAGGAATTCCTCGGTCAGGTGTGGCTTGAGCCGGGTGTGGTCGTAGCGCAGTGCTGGCGTGAAGGTCCATTTGTCCCAGCTGACCTGGTCCTGGGCGAACAAACTGTAGGTGTTGATCGTCGGGTCCGGGAAGTCACTGGCTTTTGCCAGCACGTCCCGCGTGCTGATCGCGCCGACGGCGGGGCAGCCCACGCCGACCGCCAGGCACACGCCATTGCCGCTGCGCGAACCGGTGACCTTTTGTTGCTTGAGCGTGGTGCCGTAGGTCAGTGCGTGATCGGTGTCAGCAATGCGGAATGACTTGTCCAGTTGCGCGTCGAACACCCACTGCTTCTCTTCGTAGAGCGTTTCTCGCGTGCGCAGTACCTGGCGCGTGATCGGGAAGTAGAATTCGGCGGTGCTCTGGTCGGTCTTGGCGACCTGGTGGTTCAGGCTCCACTTGATCGTGTCGGCCAGCAGGCTGTCGAGGTCGAAGTTGTGCTCCAGGCCGAAACGTTCGCGGGTGATGGTGTCGTTGCCGGTGCGCCACTGGTACATGCCGCCGGGCAGGATCGAGGCGGGAATGGCCGGTTGGCCGTTGGCGTACGGGCCGCCGTAGGCACTTTTCAGATCGATGTCGCGATCGTCCTTGTACTTCTCATACACCAGGCTCAGGCGCGCGTCATCGCTGTAATCCCAGCCAAGCTTGGCCAGCACGTTGTTGGCGCGTACGTCTTCGGGGTTGGCCGCGGTGCGGTCCAGTCCGGTGCCGTTGTTGCTGCCGTAGGATTCGGTCTCGTGGCCGTCGCGCTGGCTGTAGTGCAGCAGGCCGTCGAATGGCCCTCTGCGACCGGCGACGGTGGAGGACTTGAGCCAGCTCTCGTCGACAGAGCTGTAGCCGGTCTTCAGGCGTGCGCCGACGTCCTGGCCGGGCTTGATGATGTCCTCAGCGTCGAGGGTGAAATAACTGACGACACCGCCAATGGCGTTGCTGCCGTACAGCACCGAGGCCGGGCCACGGAGGATTTCCACGCGCTTGATGATCTCCGGGTCGACATAGTTGCGCTGGGTCTTGGCATAGGGACCGTTGAAGAAACCGCCGGGCACTTCCACGCCATCGACCTGGGTCAGGATCCGGTTGCCGTCGATGCCGCGGATGTTGTAGCCGCTGATGCCGCCACGCTGGCCTGCGCCGCCCACCGAAACACTGGGCTCGTAGCGCACCAGGTCCTTGATGGTGTTGACGTTGTTGCGATCGAGTTCCTGGCGATCATGGATGGAAACGGTGCTCGGTACGCTGGTGATGTCCTGTTCCTGGCGGGTGGCACTGATGGTCACTTGCTGCAAGTCCAGCACATTGCCGGCGCTGCGTTTTTCCAGAACGATGTTGTTATCGCCCAGTTTGCGGTAGCTCAGGTCGGTCCCCACCAACAAGCGCTCCAGGGCTTTTTCCGGCGGCAGAGAGCCGTTCACGCCCGGCGAAGCGACGCCTGCGGCCAGTTCAGCCGGCAAGCCGACTTGCCAGCCCGTCACCGTCGTGAATGCGTTGAGCGCGGAGACCAAGGGCTGTCGGGCGATGTTGAAGGTGTAGTCACCCATGTTGTGGGCGGGCGATTGCCCATTGACGGCGAAGGCTGCTGGTGCGGCACCGGCCATCAGGATGGCGGCGGTCAGTAATGACAGCGCGCGGGAAGGTGCGAGGAATCGGCAAGTAAGGCGAGAGGACATCGATAACGCTCCGTGTCGCATCTGTTATAGGTGCAGATCGGCATCGTGAAGATGCGAATCAATTGCATTGGCTATAACGAGACGAACCAGCGAAGGCTATCGAGTAAAAATAATTCTCATTTAGTTCAGGATCACCAGTGCCGGGAATTCCTGCAACCGCGCAGAGGTGATGTGCGCCAGGGAGCGGACCGCATCCAGCGGCTGGTCGAGGCGGTAATTGCCCGTCACCGCGATGTTGGCCAGACGTTCGTTGGTATTGATGATCCAGCCAGGGTAGTAGCGCCGCAGCTCGGCCAGGACTTGGCTCAGCGGCCGGTTTTCGAACACCAGCCGACCTTGTACCCAGGCCAGCTCGGTACCCGCATCGAGGCGTGTGGGGCGGTCGAAGCCGTTGGGGCCGATGCGGATGCTTTCTCCGGCCGACAACCGCACGTGGGTGTCGTACCGGGTGGCCCGCAGGTCGATGTCGCCGCGCTGCACCTGGACTTGGGCCACGCCGTCGAGGTAACGCACGGCAAATGTGGTGTCGCTGACGCTGGCGGTGACCGGGCCGGCATCAATTTCCAGCGGCAGGTTGCGGTTGCCTGGCACTTCGAAGAATGCCTCGCCCTTGTACAGGCGGGCCACATGCCGCTGTTCGCTGAACGTGCTGGAAAACGCCGAATCGGTGTTGAGCAGGACCTTGGAGCCGTCTTCCAATTGCAGGCGCTGGCGCTCACCGACCACCGTCAGGTGATCGGCTTCGAAGTGCAGGGGCAAGTCGCTGAAATTGAACAGGCCGAGAAACAGCACGGCGGCAGTTGCCAACGGTTTCCAATGGGCACGCAGGCGCGACAGCGCGGTGACTTTGGGCTGGTCTCGCAGTTGTCGGGCGCTTTCGATGACGTGCGGGCCATTCCAGATCGCCTGGGCCCTGGCGAACGCTTCGCCATGGCGAGGATCGGCCGCCAGCCAGGCCTGGAAGTGTTGGCGCTGCTCCTCGCTGGGGCTGTCGAGCAGGATCAACCAGTCCAGCGCCTGGTCCATGGCGTGGGCAGTGTCCTGTGCCTCGGCGGCTTCAGGTGGGCGATGGTTGTCCGTCACGGTGGATTCTCATTATTGGCGGCAGGCACACGCTACAAGCCGCAAGCGGTGGCTGGCAAGCTTGCGTCCAGCTTGCGGCCCGAAACGCCTGGCTTGTTGCTTGATTCATGGGTTGCGTTCGGCCACGCCCACGCAGATGGCCATGATCAGTTTCAATTCTTTTTGCACGGTACTCAGGGACACGTCCAATCGTTGCGCGATGTCTTGGTAACTGTGGCCATGCAGCCGACTGAGAATGAAGACCTGCCGTTGGCGCGGGCTGAGGGATTGCAGGCTGACGTTAAGGCGTTCGAGCATTCGTTCGGCATGGGCAGCGTCTTCGGCGCTGCTTTGGGGGGCGACCACATTGTTCACGACGTCCAACGGCACGTCATCGACCAGGGTCCGTGACTGGATTCGCCGCGCGCGCAAATGGTCCAGCGCCAGGTTGCGGGCGGTCTGGAAGACAAAGGGTTCGAGATGATCGACGGTGCGCTCGCTCAGGGCGCGGGTGACGCGCAAGTAGGTTTCCTGAAGCAAGTCTTCGGCGGTGCTCGGGTTGTTGACCATCCGCTCGAGGGTGCGCAGCAGCGGGGTACGCTGGGCGAGAAAGACGTGATGAAAACGCGATTGACTCACGGTAGGGCCCGATCCGGTTCGAGTAGATGATAATGCTTATCATCTGCGCGACGGGTCAAGCCTTCATTTCACCGATGTTGTAACCCTGTGGGAGCGAGCTTGCTCGCGATGACGGAGTGTCAGTCGCCATTGATGTTGACTGATACACCGCTTTCGCGAGCAAGCTCCTCCCACAGAAAAGCTCAAAAGCTGCTGGGGCGGTTACTCCGCGTTACACAACGCCAGGCAGTTATCCAGCATGCGGTTGGAGAAGCCCCATTCGTTGTCATACCAGGCCAATACCTTGAGCAGCTTGCCGCTGGCCTTGGTGTGGTTGGCGTCGAAGATCGACGACAGCGGGTTGTGGTTGAAATCGCTGGAAACCAGCGGCAGGGTGTTGTAGCCGAGGATCTTCGAATGCTGGCTGGCATGGCGCAGCAGTTCGTTGACTTCTTCGGCCGACGCTTCGCGCTTGAGCTGCACGGTGAGGTCGACCAGGGATACGTTGATCACCGGTACGCGCACGGCCATGCCGGTCAGCTTGCCGGCCAGTTCCGGCAGCACCAGGCCCACGGCTTCGGCGGCGCCGGTCTTGCTCGGGATCATGTTCTGGGTGGCCGAGCGGGCGCGGTAGGGGTCGCTGTGGTAGACGTCGGTCAGGTTCTGGTCGTTGGTGTAGGCATGGATGGTGGTCATCAGGCCGCTTTCGATACCCAGCTCGCGGTGCAGCACCTGGGCCACCGGGGCCAGGCAGTTGGTGGTGCACGACGCGTTGGAGATGATCTGGTGGGACTGGCGCAGGATGTCATGGTTGACGCCATACACGACGGTGGCATCGGCGCCCTTGGCCGGTGCCGAGATGATCACCTTGCGGGCGCCGGCGCTGATGTGGGCGGCTGCCTTGGCACGGTCGGTAAACAGGCCGGTGCATTCGAACACGACGTCGATCTTCTCGGCCGCCCAAGGCAGTTCGGCCGGGTTGCGGATGGCGCTGACCGAGATGCGGTCGCCATTGACCGTCAGGCTTTCGTGGTCGTGCTGGACGTCGGCATCGAAGGTGCCGTGCACGGTGTCGAACTTGAGCAGATGGGCATTGATTGCACTGTCGCCCAGGTCGTTGATGGCGACGATCTGCAAGTCGCGACGATAGCCTTGGGTATACAGTGCGCGGAGGACGTTGCGGCCGATGCGGCCAAAACCATTGATTGCGATTCGAAGAGTCATTAACTGCGCCGCCGTCGATTTGTTGTTGGAATTACAAGATTATTCGCATAAAAATAGAAAACAAGCCTTTTTAGTGGCAATATTTTGTTTTATCTACAACGAGCGACCTGAATCAACTGGTCCGATGGGTCAAAAACCGTTTGTCGCCCTGTCTTTCCTGCGGTGTACAAAGGCTTTTGAACCAGCATAGACAATCAGGTCGCCACACCCGTTAGCCTGGAGTTCTACCTATGCATCCCCGCGTACTTGAGGTCACCGAACGGCTTATCGCCCGCAGTCGCGCTACTCGTGAGGCTTACCTTGCACTGATCCGCGGTGCAGCCAGCGACGGCCCGATGCGCGGCAAGCTGCAGTGTGCCAACTTCGCCCATGGCGTGGCCGGTTGCGGCACGGAAGACAAGCATCACCTGCGGATGATGAACGCCGCCAACATCGCCATCGTGTCGTCCTATAACGACATGCTCTCGGCCCACCAGCCGTACGAAACCTTCCCTGAACAAATCAAGAAAGCCCTGCGCGAGATCGGCTCTGTCGGCCAGTTCGCTGGCGGTACGCCGGCCATGTGCGACGGCGTGACCCAGGGCGAGGCCGGGATGGAACTGAGCCTGCCGAGCCGCGAAGTGATCGCGCTGTCCACGGCGGTGGCGTTGTCCCACAACATGTTCGACGGCGCGCTGATGCTCGGCATCTGCGACAAGATCGTCCCGGGCCTGATGATGGGCGCGCTGCGCTTCGGTCACTTGCCGACGATCTTCGTGCCCGGCGGGCCGATGGTCTCGGGCATTTCCAACAAAGAGAAAGCCGACGTGCGCCAGCGCTACGCCGAAGGCAAGGCGACGCGCGAAGAGCTGCTGGAATCGGAGATGAAGTCCTACCACAGCCCCGGCACCTGCACCTTCTACGGCACCGCCAACACCAACCAATTGCTGATGGAAGTGATGGGCCTGCACTTGCCAGGCGCTTCGTTCGTCAACCCGAACACGCCGCTGCGCGACGCCCTGACCCGTGAAGCGGCGTTCCAGGTCACACGCCTGACCAAGCAGAGCGGCAACTTCATGCCCATCGGCGAAATCGTCGACGAGCGCTCGCTGGTCAACTCCATCGTTGCGCTGCACGCCACCGGCGGCTCGACCAACCACACCCTGCACATGCCGGCCATTGCCATGGCGGCGGGCATCCAGCTGACCTGGCAGGACATGGCCGACCTCTCCGAGGTGGTGCCGACCCTGAGCCACGTCTACCCGAACGGCAAGGCCGACATCAACCACTTCCAGGCGGCGGGCGGCATGTCGTTCCTGATCCGCGAATTGCTGGAAGCGGGTCTGCTTCACGAGAACGTCAACACCGTGCTGGGTCACGGATTGAGCCGCTATACCCAGGAGCCGTTCCTCGAGGATGGCGAGCTGGTGTGGCGCGACGGCCCGATCGAAAGCCTCGACGAAAACATCCTGCGCCCGGTGGCCCGTGCGTTCTCGCCGGAAGGCGGCTTGCGGGTGATGGAAGGCAACCTCGGCCGTGGTGTGATGAAAGTCTCGGCCGTGGCCTTGGAAAACCAGGTCGTCGAGGCGCCGGCCATGGTCTTCCAGGATCAGCAGGATCTGGCCGATGCGTTCAAGGCCGGTCTGCTGGAAAAGGATTTTGTCGCCGTGATGCGCTTCCAGGGCCCGCGCTCCAATGGCATGCCCGAGCTGCACAAGATGACGCCGTTCCTCGGCGTGCTGCAGGATCGCGGCTTCAAGGTGGCGCTGGTCACCGACGGGCGCATGTCCGGCGCGTCGGGGAAAATCCCGGCGGCCATTCATGTCAGCCCCGAAGCTTATGTCGGCGGCGCGTTGGCTCGGGTGCAGGAGGGCGATATCATCCGCGTCGATGGCGTCAAAGGCACCTTGGAACTGAAGGTGGACGCCGAGGAATTCGCCGCGCGCGAGCCGGCCAAGGGCCTGTTGGGCAACAACATCGGCACCGGTCGCGAGCTGTTCGGTTTCATGCGCATGGCTTTCAGCTCGGCAGAGCAGGGCGCCAGCGCCTTCACTTCTGCCCTGGAGGCGATTAATTGAAACTGGCTTTGGTCGGTGACATCGGCGGGACCAATGCGCGTTTCGCCCTGTGGAAGAACCACAACCTGGAGAACATCCAGGTGTTGGCGACGGCGGATTACGCCTGCCCGGAAGATGCCATCAAGGTTTACCTGAGCGGCATGGGCATGGCGCCGGGTGCGATTGGCTCGGTGTGCCTGTCGGTGGCCGGCCCCGTGAGCGGTGATGAGTTTCGCTTCACCAACAACCACTGGCGCCTGAGCAACCTGGCGTTCTGCAAGACGCTGCAGGTGGAGAAGCTGTTGCTGGTCAACGACTTTTCCGCCATGGCCCTGGGCATGACCTGCTTGCGTCCCGATGAATACCGGGTCGTCTGCCAAGGCACGCCGGAGCCGATGCGCCCGGCGGTAGTGATCGGGCCGGGCACCGGGCTGGGCGTCGGGACGCTGCTGGACCTGGGCGAAGGTCGCTTCGCGGCGCTGCCGGGGGAGGGCGGCCATGTCGACCTGCCGATGAGCAGTCCGCGCGAGACCCAGCTCTGGCAACACATCTACAACGAAATCGGCCACGTCAGCGCCGAAACCGCGCTGAGTGGCAGTGGCTTGCCCCGCGTCTACCGGGCGATCTGCGCGGTGGACGGTCATGAACCGGTGCTCGATACCCCTGAATCCATTACCGCCGCCGGCCTGGCAGGGGACCCTGTTGCGCTGGAAGTCCTTGAGCAGTTCTGCCGATGGCTGGGGCGCGTGGCGGGCAATAACGTACTCACGGTGGGTGGGCGCGGCGGTGTCTACATCGTTGGCGGCGTGGTCCCGCGGTTTGCCGATTTCTTCCTTGAGAGTGGCTTCGCCAAATCCTTCGCCGACAAGGGTTGCATGAGCGATTATTTCAAGGGTATTCCGGTCTGGTTGGTGACAGCGCCGTACTCCGGCCTGATGGGCGCGGGCGTGGCGTTGGAGCAGTCGACACACGCTTGAAGTTTGAAATACGACCCCCTGTGGGAGCGAGCTTGCTCGCGATAGCGGAGTGTCAGTCGCCATTGATGCTGACTGATAAACCGTTATCGCGAGCAAGCTCGCTCCCACAGGGTTTTGTAGTGTGTTTTGTGGTGTGTTTGTAGAACCCGTCCATCAGGCATAATCGCCCCCAATCCAAACAACAAGGACGAGGCCCCGTGAGTTCAGTGAACAAATCGATTTTGTTGGTCGACGACGACCAGGAGATTCGCGAACTGCTGGACACCTACCTCAGCCGTGCGGGTTTCCAGGTGCGCACCACGCCCGACGGCGCCGGGTTTCGCCAGGCCTTGAACGAGGCGCCGAGCGACCTGGTGATCCTCGATGTGATGCTGCCCGACGAGGACGGCTTCAGCCTTTGCCGCTGGGTTCGCGAACACCCGCGCCAGGCCCATGTGCCGATCATCATGCTCACCGCCAGTTCCGATGAGGCCGACCGGGTCATTGGCCTGGAGCTGGGAGCCGATGATTACCTGGGCAAGCCGTTCAGCCCGCGTGAATTGCAGGCGCGTATCAAGGCGCTGCTGCGCCGGGCACAGTTCGGCCAGGAACGGTCGGGCGGCGATGTGCTGGCCTTCGACGAGTGGCGGCTGGACATGGTCAGCCATCGGCTGTTCCACACCGATGGCGAAGAAGTGATCCTCTCCGGCGCCGACTTCGCGTTGCTCAAGCTGTTCCTCGATCATCCCCAGGAAATCCTCGACCGCGACACCATCGGCAATGCCACCCGTGGGCGCGAACTGATGCCCCTCGACCGGATCGTCGACATGGCGGTCAGTCGTCTGCGCCAGCGCTTGCGCGACACGGACAAGCCACCGCGGTTGATTCGCACGGTGCGCGGCAGCGGTTATCAACTGGCGGCCAGTGTGGTTGCCAGCAATGGTCACTGAATCGATCAGGAAAATTGTCCGGCGGATACCGGTGCCGCGCTCGTTGCTCGGGCGGATGCTGCTGCTGACCCTGCTGGTCGTGCTGTTCGCCCAGACGCTGTCGAGCCTGATCTGGGTTTCGCAACTGCGTGCCACCCAGCTCGAAGGCCTGGTCACCAGCGCCCGCAGCCTCGCCCATTCGATGACCGCCACTGTCAGCTATCTGCGCTCCCTGCCGGTGGCTTACCGGCCCTTGGTGCTGGACCAGTTGCGGAGCATGGGCGGTACACGATTCGTCGTCACCCTCAATGACAAGCCGCTGGGCATGGACGTGTTGCCCGTGACACCACGCAAACTGGCGGTGCTCCAGGCGGTGGATGAAGTGCTGCGGCGCTCCCTGGGCAACAACGCGGACATCTCCGTCAAGTTCGTCAGCCCCGAAGACCTGCGGATCTTCAACGGCGGGCTGAAACTCGATGAGCTGCCGCGCTCCTGGGCCCATTACGCCCTGACGCTTGAGCCGGTGAATCCGCCGGTGCTGGTCACGCAGATCCAGATGGCGCCGGGTGAATGGCTGTACATCGCCTCGCTGCTGCCCGAACCCTATACCAGCCTCGAAGAACAGGACCTGCCCAAGCAGCAGGTGGGGTTCATCGTGCTCACCAGTAGCCTGTTGCTGTTGTTCATCGGCTTGCTGGTGCACTGGCAGAGCCGGCCCCTCAAGCGTCTGGCCCGAGCCGCGCGGGACATGTCCCTTGGCGCTGAAGTGCAGCCCGTGGCCGAGGGCGGCGGCAGTGAGGTGGTGGAAGTGGGGCGGGCGTTCAACGCCATGCGCGAGCGCATCAGCCGCTACCTGACCGAGCGCAGCCAGTTGTTCAGTGCGATCTCCCATGACCTGCGCACGCCGATCACCCGGCTGCGGTTGCGGGTCGAGCTGCTGGAGGATGAAAACCTGCAAGCCAAGTTTGGCCGTGACCTGGACGAGCTGGAGTTACTGGTCAAGGGCGCGTTGCAATGCGTCAAGGACACCGACATCCACGAGAACATCGAGCCGGTGGACCTCAATCACGTACTGGATTGCTTGGTGGAACCCTACCTCGCGCCCAACGGCAATGGCCGGGTCACCCAGGATGGTCGGGCGCTGGCGCCGTATTCCGGCAAGCCGCTGGCCCTCAAGCGCTGCATCGGCAACCTGATCGACAACGCCTTGAAATACGGACAGCGTGCCCATCTGCACATCGATGACGATGAAACAGCGTTCATCCTGCACGTCGACGATGAAGGCCCGGGCGTGCCGGAACAGCGCCTGGAGCAAGTCTTCGAGCCGCACTTTCGCCTGGCCGGGCAGCAGCAGGGTTACGGCTTGGGGCTGGGCATCGCCCGCAACATTGCCCATAGCCATGGTGGCGAAGTCAGCCTGCAGAATCTGCGCGAGGGCGGGTTGCGGGTGACGTTGCAGTTGCCTCGCAGTGTGGATTAGTCGGACCGCGCTATCGTTCTTCGCGAGCAAGCCCGCTCCCACATTGGACCTCGTTGAACACAGGTATTGTGTTTGACACAAGTCCCTTGTGGGAGCGGGCTTGCTCGCGAAGGCGCCAGTAGTCCCAACACCCCTTTCAAGAAAATGTCACAAGTCGGTGACATAACTCGTCCCTTTCGTTACCTGCCACCGACCCTCCCTTGTTTAGACTCCCCGGGTCAAAACAACAAAAAAGGTCATGTCGATGGACACCTTCCAACCGGCGTTCAGCAGTTGGTTGAACGCTCCTGCCCACCAGCAATGGCTCGCCGCCGAAGGCTTGCGGCTGCTGGCGTTTGCCAAGGCCTCGAAGCTGCCGGACGGTTTCGGCAACCTGGACGAGCTGGGTCGCCTGCCCGCCGATGCCCGCGCCGAAACCATGAACACCGCGCGCATGACCCACAGCTTCGCCATGGCCCACATCCAGGGCCTGCCGGGGTTTGTCGAGTTGGTGGATCATGGCGTGCAAGCCCTCATGGGGCCGCTGCGCGATGCTGAGTTCGGCGGCTGGTTCGCCACGGCCAATCCCGCTGAAAACGAAACCGGCAAAGCCGCCTACCTGCATGCTTTCGTTGCCCTGGCCGCCAGCTCTGCGGTCGTGGCCCAGCGCCCCGGCGCCGAGGCCTTGCTCAAGGAAGCCGTGCGGATCATCGACGAGCATTTCTGGTGCGAAGAAGAGGGCGCCTTGCGCGAATCCTTCAACCGCGACTGGCGCGAAGAAGAGGCTTATCGCGGCGCCAACAGCAACATGCACGCCACCGAAGCCTTTCTCGCCCTGGCCGATGCCACGGACGACCCGCGCTGGCTGGCGCGGGCCCTGCGCATCGTCGAGCGGGTCATCCATGGGCATGCGGCCGCCAACGACTACATGGTCGTCGAGCATTTCGACCGCGACTGGCAGCCGCTGCGCGAGTACAACCACGACAACCCGGCCGATGGGTTTCGTCCCTACGGCACCACGCCCGGCCATGGTTTCGAATGGGCGCGGCTACTGCTGCACCTTGAAGCCGCGCGCGTGCAGATCGGCATGCTGACCCCGGGCTGGCTGGCCCAGGACGCGCAAAAACTCTTCGACCAGAACTGCCGCCACGGCTGGGACGTCGATGGCGCGCCGGGCATTGTCTACACCCTGGACTGGGACAACCGCGCCGTGGTTCGTCATCGCCTGCATTGGGTGCATGCCGAAGCGGCGGCAGCGGCCAGCGCGCTGCTCAAGCGTACCGACGAGGCGCAATACGAAGCCTGGTACCGGCGTTTCTGGGAATTCTGCGACAAGCATTTCATCGACCGCTGCAACGGCAGTTGGCACCACGAACTCGATCCACAAAACCGCCCCAGCGCCGACATCTGGCCGGGCAAGCCGGACCTTTACCACGCCTGGCAAGCCGTGCTGATACCTCGGCTTCCCCTGGCGCCCAGCATGGCGTCTGCGTTGGCGCGGTTATCCGCTCCCGCGCCTGTGTAACCATGCAGTGACATATCCGCGTCCCTTCGTTACCTGCGAAGGGATAACCCCTGATTAGAATCCATGCAGCGCAAGCACCAGACTTGCATGCATAACAACAAGAAAGGTACTTCTAGATGAATGCGATTTCTCGCCTCGCTACTGTCATTTCTCTTGCTTCCTTGCTTCCCGTCGCAGCATTCCCTGTCAGCGCCCTGGCCGCCGAATCGAAAGGTTCCGTGGAAGTCGTCCACTGGTGGACGTCGGGTGGTGAAAAAGCCGCGGTCGATGTGCTCAAGGCCCAGGTGGAAAAAGACGGCTTTACCTGGAAGGACGGCGCCGTCGCCGAGCGGTGGCGGTTCCACTGCCATGACCGTGCTCAAGAGCCGTGCCGTGGCTGGCAACCCACCGGGCGTCGCCCAGATCAAGGGCCCGGACATCCAGGAATGGGCAACCACTGGCCTGCTCGACACCGACGTCCTCAAGGACGTTTCCAAGGCGGAAAAGTGGGACAGCCTGCTCGACAAGAAAGTCTCCGACACCGTGAAGTACGAAGGTGACTACGTCGCTGTGCCGGTGAATATCCACCGCGTCAACTGGTTGTGGATCAACCCGGAAGTCTTCAAGAAAGCCGGCATCACCAAGAACCCGACCACCCTCGAAGAATTCTACGCCGCCGGTGACAAGCTCAAGGCCGCAGGCTTCATTCCCCTGGCCCACGGCGGCCAGCCGTGGCAGGACAGCACCGTGTTCGAAGCGGTGGTGCTCTCGGTCATGGGCGCTGATGGCTACAAGAAAGCCCTGGTCGACCTGGACAACAAGGCGCTGACCGGTCCGGAAATGGTCAAGGCATTGACCGAGCTGAAGAAAGTCGCGACCTACATGGACGCCGACGGCAAGGGCCAGGACTGGAACCTGGAAGCGGCCAAGGTCATCAACGGCAAGGCCGGCATGCAGATCATGGGTGACTGGGCCAAGAGCGAGTGGACCGCGGCGAAGAAAGTCGCCGGCAAGGACTACGAGTGCGTAGCGTTCCCAGGCACTGACAAGGCCTTCACCTACAACATTGACTCCCTGGCGGTGTTCAAGCAGAAGGACGCAGGCACTTCGGCGGGGCAGCAGGATATCGCCAAGGTCGTGCTGGGCGAGAACTTCCAGAAAGTCTTCAGCATCAACAAGGGCTCGATCCCGGTGCGTAACGACATGCTGGCCGACATGGGCAAGTACGGTTTCGACTCCTGCGCCCAGACCGCTGCCAAGGACTTCCTGGCAGACGCCAAGAGCGGCGGCCTGCAGCCAAGCATGGCGCACAACATGGCGACCACATTGGCGGTACAAGGCGCGTTCTTTGACGTCGTGACCAACTACATCAACGACCCGAAAGCCGACCCGGCCGATGCTGCCAAGAAACTGGGCGCAGCGGTTCAGTCGGCCAAGTAAGGTCAGCACCGCGAGCCCTGTGGGAGCGGGCTTGCTCGCGAAGGCGTCGTGTCAGTTGATACATCCGTTGGCTGGCACACCGCTTTCGCGAGCAAGCCCGCTCCCACAAAGGGAATGCATTTGTAGTTTTTATTCTTTGGTTTGGATTTCCTCATGAGTTCTGTTGCTGTGTTCAGCAAGGCCTCGCCGTTCGATGCATTGCAGCGCTGGCTACCAAAACTGGTGCTGGCGCCGAGCATGTTCATCGTCCTGGTGGGCTTTTATGGCTACATCCTGTGGACGTTCGTCCTGTCGTTCACAACGTCGACTTTCCTGCCCACCTACAAATGGGCGGGCCTGGCGCAATACGCACGGCTGTGGGACAACGACCGCTGGTGGGTAGCCAGCAAGAACCTCGCGGTGTTCGGTGGCATGTTCATCGGCATTACCCTGGTCATCGGCGTGCTGCTGGCGGTGTTCCTCGACCAGCGTATTCGTCGCGAAGGTTTCATCCGCACCATTTACCTGTACCCGATGGCGCTCTCGATGATCGTCACCGGTACCGCCTGGAAATGGCTGCTCAACCCGGGCATGGGCCTGGATAAATTGTTGCGTGACTGGGGCTGGGAAGGCTTCCGCCTGGACTGGCTGATCGACCCTGATCGCGTGGTGTATTGCCTGGTGATCGCTGCCGTATGGCAGGCCTCGGGTTTCATCATGGCGATGTTCCTGGCCGGCCTGCGTGGCGTGGACCAGTCGATCATCCGCGCCGCGCAGATCGATGGCGCGAGCATGCCGCGCATCTACTGGAAAGTGGTACTGCCGAGCCTGCGCCCGGTGTTCTTCAGTGCCGTGATGATTCTGGCGCACATTGCGATCAAGAGCTTCGACCTGGTGGCGGCCATGACCGCCGGTGGCCCGGGTTACTCCTCCGACCTGCCTGCCATGTTCATGTACTCGTTCACCTTCAGTCGCGGCCAGATGGGCATGGGCTCGGCCAGCGCAATCCTGATGCTCGGTGCGATCCTCGCGATCATCGTGCCTTACCTGTATTCCGAGCTGAGGGCCAAGCGTCATGACTAGTCTCGCTGCGAAACCTTCCATCAGCCTGAGCCGCATCGCGATCTACGCGGTGCTGATCCTCGCGGTACTGCTTTACCTGGTGCCGTTGGTGGTCATGCTGTTGACCAGCTTCAAGACGCCGGAAGACATCAGCACCGGTAACCTGCTGAGCTGGCCGACCGTGGTCAGCGGCATCGGCTGGGTCAAGGCCTGGGCGACGGTCAACGGCTATTTCTGGAACTCGATCAAGATCACCGTGCCGGCCGTGCTGATTTCCACCGCCATCGGTGCGTTGAACGGTTATGTGCTGTCGATGTGGCGCTTCCGTGGGTCGCAGTTGTTCTTCGGCCTGCTGCTGTTCGGTTGCTTCCTGCCGTTCCAGACCGTGCTGCTGCCGGCCTCGTTCACCCTCGGCAAGATGGGCCTGGCCAGCACCACCACCGGCCTGGTGTTTGTCCACGTCGTCTACGGCCTGGCGTTCACTACGCTGTTCTTCCGCAACTACTACGTGAGCATCCCCGATGCGCTGGTGAAGGCTGCGCGCCTGGACGGTGCCGGGTTCTTTACGATCTTCCGCCGCATCATCCTGCCGATGTCGACGCCGATCATCATGGTCTGCCTGATCTGGCAGTTCACCCAGATCTGGAACGACTTCCTGTTCGGCGTGGTGTTCTCCAGCGGTGACTCCCAGCCCATCACGGTGGCGCTGAACAACCTGGTCAACACCAGCACCGGGGCCAAGGAATATAACGTGGATATGGCGGCGGCGATGATCGCCGGGCTGCCGACCCTGCTGGTCTATGTGATCGCAGGCAAGTATTTCGTGCGCGGCCTCACGGCTGGCGCGGTCAAGGGGTAATCATGGCTACGCTTGAACTTCGCAATGTAAACAAGACCTACGGTGTGGGCCTGCCCGACACCTTGAAAGACATCCAGTTGTCGATCAAGGAAGGCGAATTCCTCATCCTGGTAGGCCCTTCGGGTTGCGGCAAATCGACCCTGATGAACTGCATCGCCGGCCTCGAGACCATCACCGGCGGCGCGATCATGATCGGCGACCAGGACGTCAGCGGCATGAGCCCGAAGGATCGTGACATCGCCATGGTGTTCCAGTCCTACGCGCTGTACCCGACCATGAGCGTGCGCGAGAACATCGAGTTCGGCCTGAAGATTCGCAAGATGAAACAGTCGGACATCAACGAAGAAGTGGCGCGGGTCGCCAAGCTGTTGCAGATCGAGCACCTGCTCAACCGCAAGCCCGGCCAGCTCTCCGGCGGCCAGCAGCAGCGCGTCGCCATGGGCCGTGCCCTGGCGCGGCGGCCGAAGATCTACCTGTTCGACGAGCCGCTGTCCAACCTCGACGCCAAGCTGCGGGTCGAGATGCGCACCGAAATGAAACTGATGCACCAGCGCCTGAAGACCACCACGGTCTACGTGACCCACGACCAGATCGAAGCGATGACCCTGGGCGACAAAGTGGCGGTGATGAAGGACGGGATCATCCAGCAGTTCGGCACGCCGAAGGACATCTACAACAACCCGGCCAACCTCTTCGTGGCGAGCTTCATCGGTTCGCCGCCGATGAACTTCATCCCGCTGCGCCTGCAACGCAAGGACGGTCGCCTGCTGGCCTTGCTCGACAGCGGCCAGGCCCGTTGCGAGTTGCCGCTGGGCATGCAGGACGCCGGGCTGGAAGATCGCGAAGTGATTCTTGGCCTGCGGCCGGAGCAGATCGTGCTGGCCGGCAACGAGCCGAACGGTTTGCCGACCATTCGCGCCGAAGTCCAGGTTACCGAACCTACCGGTCCGGACACCCTGGTGTTCGTCAATCTCAACGACACCAAGGTCTGCTGCCGACTGGCGCCGGACGTGGCGCCGCAGCCGGGGGAGACCCTGACGTTGCAATTCGATCCCGCGAAAGTCTTGCTGTTCGACGCCAAGTCCGGCGAACGCCTGGGCGTGGCCGCGCAGCCGCAGGCTGAAGACCGGCCTGCCAATGTGGCGCAGTTCAAGGGCCGATGATGAACATATGTGGGAGCGAGCTTGCTCGCGATGGCGGTACATCAGTTGCGGCTGAAGTGAATGACACACCGCTATCGCGAGCACGCTCGCTTCCACAGGAAAAGGAGTATGCGGTGAGTGGGGGACCATCCATCGCAATCGTTGTAAACCGCGTTAGATAAAAACAGTTAATAACAATAAAGACGAGGATGTAGGGATGAAGAAGAAAAACAATGCCCAGCTTATCTGCCAGTTGTCAGCCGTTGCGGCGATGATGCTGGCCGGTAGCGCACACGCTGCCGACGCGTTCAGCGCCGATTCGCAGTGGATGACGGGCGACTGGGGCGGTGAACGGACCAAACTGATCGAGCAGGGTATCGACATCAAGGCCGACTACGTCGGCGAGGTGGGCGGCAACCTGCACGGTGGCTACAACAACGACAAGACCGCGCGTTACGCCGACCAGTTCGGTCTGGGCGTGGCGCTGGACCTGGAAAAGCTGTGGGGCTGGGATAACACCCAGGCCAAGATCCAGCTGACCAACCGTAACGGTCAGAACATCTCCAACGACCGTGTCGGCGACCCGCGCGCGGGTACCCTGAGTTCTTCCCAAGAAGTCTACGGCCGTGGCCACATGGTTCGTCTGACCCAATTGTGGATCAAGCACCAGTTCCTCGACGGCAAGCTGGACGTCAAGGCCGGTTACTTCGGCGAAGGCGAAGACTTCAACACCTTCCCTTGCGAATTCCAGAACCTGGCGTTCTGTGGCTCCCAGGTGGGTAACTGGGCGACCGGTATCTGGTACAACTGGCCAGTCAGCCAGGCCGCGATCCGCGTGAAGTACAACATCACGCCTGAGTTCTACGCGCAAATCGGTGCGTACAACCAGAACCCATCGCAGTTGGAGCACGGCAACGGCTTCAAGCTCAGCGGCAGCGGCACCAAAGGTACCGTCATTCCTGTCGAACTGGTCTGGTCGCCGAAGGTCAACAACCTGCCGGGCGAATACCGCGTCGGTTACTACAAGAGCACGGCTGACGCCAACGACGTCCGTGAAGACGAAGACGGCAACGATGCCGCCACCACCGGCAACGCCTACCGCAGTCACGACAGCAAGCACGGCTACTGGTTCGTGGCGCAGCAACAGCTCACCACTCACAACGGCGACGCTTCCCGCGGCCTGAACATCGCGGCCAACGCGACCTTCCACGACAAGGACACCAACGTCGTCGACAACTACCAGTCGTTGATGTTCGTGTACAAAGGGCCGTTCGACGCCCGTCCGAAGGATGACATCGGGATCGGTTTCTCCCGTATCCATGTCAACGAAGACGTGAAGAGAAACGCCGAGCTGACCAATGCCGCCAACGGCGTCACTGACTACAACGATCCACTGTTCGCGCCACTGCGTAGCACTGAGTACAACTACGAACTCAACTATGGCGTGCACGTGACCAACTGGCTGACCGTGCGTCCGAACCTGCAATACATCACCCACCCGGGCGGTGTTGACGAGGTCGATAACGCCTTGGTAGCCGGCCTGAAAATTCAGTCGGTGTTCTAACGCTGTTGCGATAAGCTCCTCTCTATGTGCGCATATTTGCGGACGGCCAAGGCTGTCCGCTTTTTTTTGTGAAGCATTGATCGTTTGGTTGGGCGCGGAACCTGTGGCGAGGGAGCTTGCTCCCGCTGGGTTGCGAAGCGACCCCTGAGCCATTCAACTCGGTGCTTCAGCCAGACGGAATCTGCTTCCTTAACGACTGCTTCGCAGCCGAGCGGGAGCAAGCTCCCTCGCCACAAAAGCAGATGAGCAACTCAATGATTTCCAGGACCACAGCCCATGCATGAGCATCCCCTGCAACGCTTTTTCAGATCCTTGCGCGAGCGTCCGGTGTTTGCGTGGGAGCGCTATCAGCAGCGTGATGTGTTGGTCATCGATCATCCCCTGTGCCAGGCGGTTTTCAGTCGCCAGGGTGCGCAGTTGCTGCACTTCCAGCCGCGCGGCCAGAAACCCTGGTTGTGGTGCGCGGCGAAGTGGCCGCAGGTCGGTGCAATACGCGGCGGCGTTCCGGTGTGCTGGCCGTGGTACGGCCGCCATCCGAGCGAAAATGCCTGGCCGTCCCATGGCTGGGCGCGTTTGATCAATTGGAAACTGCTCGACAGCCGCAGCGATGACGACGGCGTGCATTTGCACTGGCAATTGCAATTGTGCGACTGGCAAGTGGACCTGCATGCCGACCTGGGCGAACGCATGGAGCTGCGCTTGAGCACCGAGCATCAAGACAGCTTGCCTTGCCAGTTGAGCCAGGCGTTGCACGCCTATTGGCGTATTGGCGACGTCGGTGAGGTAGCGCTGTCTGGGCTCGAAGGTGCACAGGGTTATGACCAATTGAACCGCGAGGTTTGCCGGCAGCAAGGCGAGTTGCGGGTGGACGGTGGCTGCCAGCGGGTGTTCCAGCACGAAGGGGAATTGCAGCTCAAGGATCACGCCTGGCAACGCGAACTGTGCATCGACACCGGTGACAGTGCCGACACCGTGGTCTGGCATCCGGGCGCACGGCCGTTGCTGGGGGTGAGTTGGGATGAGGTCAACGAATTCGTCTGCGTCGAAGCGGCCAGCGGCGGCACCGACAGTGTGTGCCTGGCGCCGGGGGAGCGGGCGCATTTGAGTTTGCAGGCGCGGGCGGGGGCTTAGTCCAGAATCTTTGGTGTGGCAGCTGCCATCATCGTCGGATCGCCGCCCGGAGCAAGCTCGCTCCCACACTGGTTCTATGGCGTTCACGAAACCTTGTGGGAGCGAGCCTGCTCGCGAAGACGGATCGTCAGGCGCCGAAGATTCTGAATGACATCAGTTGAACTCATCCCCAACCGGATACCGGCTGGCATTCAGGCTTTCCTTGATCTTGCGCAGGTGCGGCTGGAAGTCCACGCCTCGGCGCAAGGTCATGCCGGTGGCGAGCACGTCCAGCACGGTGAGCTGGATGATCCGCGACGTCATCGGCATGTAGATGTCCGTGTCTTCTGGCAGCGGAATGTTCAGGCTCAAGGTGCTGGCCTTGGCGAGCGGCGAGCCTTCGGCGGTCAGGCCGAGCACCGATGCGCCGTTCTCCCGGGCGATGCGCGCCACTTCCACCAATTCGCGGGTACGCCCGGTGTAGGAAATGATCACGAACAACTCACCGGTATGGGCCACCGAGGCGATCATGCGTTGCATCAGCACGTCGGCGTGGGCGGTCACCGCCAGGTTGAAGCGGAAAAATTTATGCTGGGCATCCAGGGCCACGGGGGCCGAGGCGCCGAGGCCGAAGAAGTGGATCTGCCGGGCCTGGATCAGCAAATCCACGGCGCGACTGATCAAATTTGGATCAAGGGCCTGGCAGGCACTGTCCAATGACGCAATGGCACTGCCAAAGATTTTCTGCGTGTAGGCTTCCGGGTTGTCGTCGGCCTCTACCGCGCGGCTGACATAAGCCGCGCCGCTGGCCAGGCTTTGGGCCAGTTGCAGCTTGAGCTCCGGGTAGCCGCTGACACCGAACGAGCGGCAGAAGCGGTTGACGGTCGGTTCGCTGACCGACGCGGCCTGGGCGAGGGCGGCGATGCTGAAACGGGTTGCCTGCTGTGGGTTGAGCAGGATCACTTCGGCCACCTTGCGTTCGGCCTTGTTCAGGTCTTCCAGGCGACTCTGGATCTGCTCCAGTAGATTTCGCACGCGGTCCATACAAGATTCCTAGAGAGGCGGGTCTTTGATACGACCCTTTGCGGTGGCCTATCCTACTGATGGCTCCGACGGACCACCACTCGGAATCGGTATTTTCGAAAAATGTTGTGGTTATTACTACATTTTTCCTTGAGTGATACCTTGAAAAAAGGTATTTGTAGCTTAACTTGATAAAAGAACAAACATCATGCATTCGATTACGGTTGAACCGTGCACCTTTGCCTTGTTCGGCGCGTTGGGCGACCTGGCGTTGCGCAAGCTGTTTCCTGCCCTTTATCAGCTCGATGGCGCCGGCCTGTTGCACGAGGACACGCGGATCCTGGCGTTGGCCCGCGAACCCGGCAGCGAACAGCAGCACCTGGCGTTCATCACCACTGAGCTGCGCCGTTATGTGGGTGATAAAGACCTCGACGAAACCGTGATCGAGCGTTTCCTGGCGCGTCTGACCTACCTGCACGTGGATTTCCTCAAGGCTGAGGATTACGTCGCCCTCGCCGAGCAGGCCGGTTCGACCCAGCAACAGGTCATTGCCTATTTCGCCACGCCGGCCGCCGTCTACGGCGCGATCTGCGAAAACCTGGCGAAAGTCGGCTTGAGCGAAAACACCCGTGTCGTGCTGGAAAAACCCATCGGCTCGGACCTGGAATCCTCGCGCAAGGTCAACGATGCCGTGGCGCAGTTCTTCCCGGAAAACCGCACCTACCGTATCGACCATTACCTGGGCAAGGAGACGGTGCAGAACCTGATCGCGCTGCGCTTCGCCAACAGCCTGTTCGAAACCCAGTGGAACCAGAACTACATTTCCCACGTGGAAATCACCGTGGCCGAGAAGGTCGGTATCGAAGGCCGCTGGGGCTATTTCGACAAGGCCGGCCAGTTGCGGGACATGATCCAGAACCACTTGCTGCAACTGCTTTGCCTGATTGCCATGGACCCGCCGGCCGACCTGTCCGCCGACAGCATCCGTGACGAGAAGGTCAAGGTGCTCAAGGCCCTGGCGCCGATCAGCCCGGAAGGCCTGACCACCCAGGTGGTGCGCGGCCAATACATCGCCGGCCACAGCGAAGGCAAGGCGGTTCCGGGCTACCTGGAAGAGCCCAATTCCAATACCCAGAGCGACACCGAGACCTTTGTTGCGCTGCGCGCCGACATTCGCAACTGGCGCTGGGCCGGTGTTCCGTTCTACCTGCGCACCGGCAAGCGCATGCCGCAAAAGCTGTCGCAGATCGTGATTCACTTCAAGGAACCGTCCCACTACATCTTCGCCCCCGAGCAGCGCTTGCAGATCAGCAACAAACTGATCATCCGCCTGCAACCGGACGAAGGGATTTCCTTGCGGGTGATGACCAAGGAGCAAGGCCTGGACAAGGGCATGCAATTGCGCAGCGGTCCGCTGCAACTCAACTTCTCCGACACCTATCGCAGCGCGCGGATTCCCGATGCCTACGAGCGGTTGTTGCTGGAAGTCATGAACGGCAATCAGAACCTGTTTGTCCGTAAAGATGAAATCGAAGCCGCGTGGACGTGGTGTGACCAGTTGATCGCCGGCTGGAAGAAGTCCGGTGATGCGCCCAAGCCTTATGCCGCTGGGTCCTGGGGGCCGATGAGCTCCATTGCACTGATCACGCGGGATGGGAGGTCATGGTATGGCGATATCTGAATTGCAACTGCCCCAGGGCGTCACAGCCCTGGCATTCAAGAGCCCGGTGGCGCTGGCGGAAAAACTGGCGCTGAACGTGGCCGAGCAACTGCGCACCGTGATCGATGCCAAGGGCGCGGCGACCCTGGTGGTTTCCGGTGGTCGCAGCCCTGTAGCGTTTTTCCAGAACCTGGCCAAGCAGGCGCTGGACTGGTCGAAAGTGGTGGTGAGCCTGGCCGATGAGCGCTGGGTGCCGGTTGAACATGCCGACAGCAATGCCGGCCTGCTCAAGCGTTATCTGCTCCAAGGGGCTGCGGCGAAGGCCCAGTTCCTGAGCCTCTACAGCGCCAGCGCCAACCTGGAAGCCGCCGCCGAACAGGCGGACCGGCTGCTGGCCGAGCTGCCGCCGATCGATGTGCTGGTCCTGGGCATGGGCGATGACGGGCATACCGCGTCGCTGTTTCCCGGCAGTCCGAACCTGGCCGAGGCCCTGGACAAGGAGGGCGCGCGCCGTTGCTGGCCGATGCTGGCGCCAACCGTGCCGCACCAGCGCCTGACCATGAGCCGCGTCTTGCTGGCCTCGGCTCGACACAAAGTGCTGTCGATTTCCGGTCAGTCGAAATTGACCACCCTGAACGCTGCGGTGGCCGGTGACGATGTCGCCGAAATGCCGATCCGCGCGTTTCTGCAACCTACGTTAGAGATTTACTGGTGCCCATGAACCAAGGATCAGCCGCTATGACAAACCCATCCCCGACCGTTTCCATGGCGGACAAAGTTGCCCTGATCGACAGCCTCTGCGCCAAGGCGCGGATCCTGCCGGTGATCACCATTGCCCGTGAACAGGACATCCTGCCACTGGCCGATGCCCTGGCGGCGGGCGGTCTGACGGCGTTGGAAGTGACCTTGCGCTCGCAGTTCGGCCTCAAGGCCATCCAGGTGCTGCGTGAACAGCGTCCGGAACTGGTGACCGGTGCTGGCACGGTGCTTGATCGCCACATGCTGGCCGCCGCCGAGGCAGCCGGTTCGCAGTTCATCGTTACCCCAGGCATCACTCGCGATCTGCTGGAGGCTAGCGTCCAGAGCCCGATCCCGTTGCTGCCGGGGATCAGCAATGCCTCGGGCATCATGGAAGGTTATGGCCTGGGCTATCGCCGCTTCAAGTTGTTCCCGGCGGAAGTCAGCGGTGGCGTGGCGGCGATCAAGGCCTTGGGCGGACCGTTCGGCGAAGTGAAATTCTGCCCGACCGGCGGCGTCAGCCCGGCGAATATCAAGAGCTACATGGCGTTGAAAAACGTGATGTGCGTGGGCGGCAGCTGGATGCTCGATCCGGAGTGGATCAAGAACGGCGACTGGGCCCGTATCCAGGAATGCACCGCCGAGGCACTGGCGTTGCTGGACTGATTGTCTTACCGAACTTCGTTGTGTGTTCTACGGCTTTACGGTGCGCTTGGTCGGCGCGCCGTTTTTTTTGCCCATTATTTCGCTGCAGATCCCCGTGGCGAGGGAGCAAGCTCCCTCGCCACGGGTTATGTACTGCTCAGGTTAATCAGCGCCGCAGTGAGTCGCTCGATATCCCGCGCCAACGTAATCAATCCCGGCGTGATGCGAATACACGGTCCAACGCTGGTTTCGCGCACCACGGTGAAAATCCCATGGTCCTTGAGCAGTCGGGCGGCCATCGCCTGCTGGTCCGGCTGTGCGGTGAATCGCATGGACGTGATACCGCAATACAGCCGCCGGTCATCCGGGGTCATGACTTCAATACCCGGAACGTCACGAACGGCGCTCACCCACATGTCGCGCAGGTAACAGAGCCGCGCGCCTTTGGCTGATGCACCGCCCAGGGCACGGTGCTCTTCGAACACCAGGGGCAGCGTCAGCAACGCGGGGATATTGGGCGTGCTGTGGGGCGTGCGTGAGCGTATGTCGGTGGCAGGGTAGTTGGCTTCGTCCATGTCCGGGTCGATGTCGGCCAGCCGTTGTGGCGCGATGTAGAGAAAGCCCAGGGCCAAGGGGCCGCCAATCCATTTTTGCAGATTGAACCCGGCGAACGGGATGCCGAGTTTCTTCAGGTCGAAATCGATCTGCCCCAAGGCGTGGGCACCGTCGAGAATGATGTCGACCTCGAATTCCCGCGCCGCCTCGGCAATCGCCTGGACCGGCATCACCAGGCCGGTCAGGTGATTGACGTAGGTCAGCGCCATCACCTTCAGGCGCGGGTAGCGAATGAAGGCTTCTCGATAGGTGCTCACCAAGTTGTCGAAACTGGCGGGGTAGGGAAGGACCAGCTCAACGACTTCCGCGCCGCGCTGGCGAGCCAGCCAGCGCATCGCGCTCTTGACCGAGGTGTATTCGACGTCGCTGATCAGCACCTTGTCGCCGGGCTTGAGCCCGTTGTAGTTGCGAATGAGCGTCTGCAGGGCATCCACCGCACTGTTAGCCAGTGCCACGGTGGACGCGGGGGCGCGGATCAGTTGCGCCACCTGGCGGCGAATGGCTTCGCCGTGTTCCCGGTCGAAGTGCTGGCGCACGTACACCGAGTTGCTGCGGTTGATGAGTTCGATGTTGCGCTGGTATTCCTCGACCACGGTGCGCGACATTCGGCCGAAGTAGCCGTTTTCAAGATTGAGCAAGCCATCGGCGTCGACATCGTAGCGACCGATAAAGGTTTCCCAGAAGGTTTCGTCGTGGGCGCGCAGGGTGTTCTCGGGCATGGCGGGGCTCAATCAATCAGCGGCAATGGTCAATGGCGAGGCTTGGGCAAGCCATGTTTAGCCCGCAACGGGTCCAGCAGGTCCGACAAGCCGTTGTGGTCGATTTCCTGCATCAAGGCCAGCAAGCCGCCCAGTTCGCCCTTGGGAAAACCCTCCCGTGCGAACCAGTTCAAGTACTGACCAGGCAAGTCGGCGAGGATTCGGCCCTTGTATTTGCCGAAGGGCATCTGGCGCGTCACCAGCAGCTCAAGTTTTTCCGGATTCATTGCGATTTGTCTTGATAGGAACCATCGGCAAAATACAGGCATTCTGCATGCAGGCCAAATGACAGATCATGCAAATAACGCGGATACAGATTTTCCGCTGTTTTTTAACTGGTTGATTATTAAGGATTTATATCGTTTTTGGTGGCTGGCATGGCCGATGCAATATTCCTTGCAGGTTTTTATTCACCAAGCAAAGGAACTGAAAAATGACTGACATCAACAAAGAATCCATCTCCGTCTTGAACGACCTGATCGAGACCAGCAAGGATGGCCAGGAAGGATTCAAGACCTGCGCTGAAGACATCAAGCATCCTGAGCTCAAGGCGCTTTTCGTCAAGCGCTCCGCCGATTGCGCAACCGCTGCGGCCGAACTGCAGGCAGCGGTCCGTTCCCTGGGTGGCGAACCCGAAACTTCCACCAGCGTCTCCGGTGACTTGCACCGCCGTTGGGTCGACGTGAAGTCGATGTTCACCGGCAAGGACGAAGAAGCGGTGCTCAACGAAGCCGAGCGCGGCGAAGACCATGCGCTGAAGGCTTACAAGGAAGCCATCGAGAAAATCAACAAGCACAACCTGGTAGGCATTCGTGATCTCGTCGAGCGCCAGTACCACGGCGTGCAACGCAACCACGATCAGGTCAAGGCGCTGCGTAACCAGGCGCGTGCCAGCTGATACGCATCTTTGATGCCCAAAAAAACGCCAGCTTGCCTGGCGTTTTTTTTGTGTGGAGCGACTCAGGCTGACGGGGAACACTCTTGTGGCGAGGGAGCCTTCACATGAAGGGTCGACAAACAACTCTGGACTCGAATAGATAGCTAGCTAATAATTGCGCCACCTTCCCAGCGATCTATCGTTACAACATCCCTAGAAGAGTTTCTCGCGTGCCCATTACCCTCCAGGCCTTGTTCGCCCCTGATCGCCTCGCTGTGCAGTTCGCCATCAAGACCGTGCTCGGTGGCGGCCTGGCGCTATGGCTGGCGTTGCGCTGGGGCCTGGAACAGCCGTCCTGGGCGCTGATGACCGCATTCATCGTCGCCCAGCCGTTGTCCGGGATGGTGGTGCAGAAGGGCTTGGCGCGTTTGCTCGGCACCCTGGTGGGAACCATCATGTCGGTGGTGTTCATGGGCCTGTTCGCCCAGACGCCATGGTTGTTCCTGCTGGCGCTGGCGCTGTGGCTGGGCGTGTGCACGGCGTGTTCGACGCTGTTGCGCAGCGCCTGGTCCTATTCATTCGTGCTGGCGGGCTACACGGTGGCGATTATCGCTTTGCCGGCCATTTCCCATCCGCTTGCGGTGTTTGATCAAGCCGTTGCGCGTTGCACCGAAATCAGCCTGGGCATCGCCTGTGCCACGGCGGCCAGTGCGCTGCTCTGGCCCCTGCGGGTCGAGCGACAACTGGCGGACCAGGCCCGTGCGGCCTGGCTGAGCGGCATGCAGGCGGCCCGCGCCACGTTGGCGGGTGATGCCCAGGCGCGCAAGGGTTTGCTCGAAATCCTCGGCAAGATCGTCGCGGTGGACGCCCAACGCGAACACGCCTGGTTCGAAGGCAGCCTGGGTCGCCAGCGCGCCCGGGCCATCAGTGGCTTGAGCCAGAAATTGTTGATGCTGTTGCGTATTTCCCGTTCGGTGCGCAGGCAGTGGAAACAGCTCGAACCGCAGGAAGCCGAAGCGCTCCAGCCTTGGATGGACGAGGTACAGCAAGCCCTGGAGGCGGACAGCTCGGCATTGCAGGCGTTACGACCGCGGGTCTGGGACGCCTCTCACGACCCGCTAATCAGCTCCGCGCAAAGTTATTGCCTGGCTCGTTTCGCCTTGCTGCTCGATACCGCCCTGGCCGCCTGCGCTGCGCTGGCGGCGGTGCAGGAGGGCAGGGCGACGGTGGACCCGCCGCGAACCTTGGCGCCGCACCGCGATTTGTCCCTGGCCATGGTCTTTGGTGCGCGCAGTGCCCTCGCATTCCTGGCAGTGTCGTGTTTCTGGCTGGCAACCGCCTGGCCTGCCGCGTCCGGTGCCCTGGTGCTCACTTGCGTGGTGTGCAGCCTGTTCGCCAGCCGCGAAAACGGCGCGCAGATCGGCATGAGTTTCTTGCGGGGCATTCTGCTGGCGGTGCCGACAGCGTTCGTGATTGGCGAAATCCTGCTGCCGCAATGGAACAGTTTCGCGATGCTCTGCATGGCCATGGGCGTGCCGCTGTTCCTCGGGGCGCTGGGGATGGCCAAGCCGCCGATATTTGCCACGGCCACTTCGTTCTGCCTGCATTTCGTGGTGTTGGTGTCACCGCTCAATGCGATGAAGTACGACGTCGCGGCTTTTTTCAACAATGCCCAGGCGATGATGATTGGCGTCGGCGCGGCGGTCTTGGCTTTCAAGCTCCTGATTCTGCGTAACCCGGCCTGGCACAGTCGTCGGCTGCTGGCCGCGACCCTGGATGACCTGGTGCGCCTGACCCATCGCAACCTGGGCGGCGCCGAAAGCTGGTTTGGCGGGCGCATGGCCGACCGGTTGCTGCAACTGGCCCGGCACTATCCCGAACTGCCGGTGCCGGCGCGCAGTCGTTGGGACGACGGTTTGCTGGGCCTGGACATCGGCGATGAGCTACTGCACCTGCGATTGAGCCTGGCCGTCGCCCAAATCCCCGAAAGCCCAGCCCAGCGCCGCTATTTCGAAACGCTGGAACAGGTTTTGGAACACGGTCCGGCCGGCGACCAGGCCGAGGCGTTGGTCTGGGTGAGCGACGACTATCTGCAGGTGTTGGCACAGCACCCTTCCAGCGATGCGTTGAAACTGGCCCAGGGCGCCGTCGTGCAACTGCAGAGCAGCTGGCGCGCCTGGTGTCGCCAGCACGAATCCGAACGAGGGGAACTTAGCCATGGGCTTGCGTGAATGGTCGATTGGCGGGGTGTTGCTCAGCCCGTTCCTGATTTACGTGGTGCTGGCCTTGCTGGCGACCGGTGCGCTGCGCCTGTTGCTCGGCCTGCTGCCGGCCGGGCGCTGGATCTGGCACGAAGCCTTGTTCGACTGTGCCCTGTATGTCTGCGTCCTGACTGTCATTACCCTGGTCCTCGGACCGTTATGAGGAGTTGAACATGCGTACCTCCGTACGTGTCGCCGTCACGTTGTGCGTGGTGGCCGTGGCGATCTTCGCCGGGTTTCATTTGTGGCAGTACTACATGCTCACGCCCTGGACCCGTGATGCGCGAATCCGCGCCGACGTGGTGGTGATCGCCCCCGACGTCTCGGGCTGGGTGCGCGAGCTCAAGGCTGTGGATAACCAGCAGGTCAAGGCCGGCGATTTATTGCTGAGTATCGATCGCGAGCGTTTCGAGGCCGCCGTGGAGAAAGCCCGGGCGGTGGTCCAGACCCGTCAGCAACAGTTGAGCCTGCGTGAGCACGAAGCCAGTCGCCGGGCCGCCCTGGGGCCCCAGGCCATCAGTGCCGAGTTGCGCGAGAACGCCCAGATCAACGCCGGTATCGCCCGTGGTGAACTGCGCGAGGCCCAGGCCGAAGCGAAGGTCGCCGAGCTGAACCTGGCCCGCAGCCAGGTCCTGGCTCCGCGTAGCGGCCACATCACCAACCTGCGCCTGGCCGAAGGCAACTACGTGAATGCCGGGCAACCGGTCATGGCGCTGATCGATGACTCGACGTTTTATGTGCAGGCCTATTTCGAAGAAACCAAACTGCCGAGGATTCGCGTGGGCGATCCGGTCAAGGTCTGGTTGATGAGCGCCGGGCATGCGCTGGAAGGCCATGTGGAAAGCATCAGCCGCGGCATCACCGACCGCAACACCAACCCTGACGCGCAGCTGCTGGCGGAAGTCGAGCCGACCTTCAACTGGGTGCGCCTGGCCCAGCGCATTCCGGTGCGGATCAAGCTCGACAAGGTGCCGGAAGGGGTGACGTTGAGCGCGGGGATGACCGCGAGTGTGCAGGTGCGGGACGCACAGCGATAGCCGCAACACTGCAGTCATTTGTGGCGAGGGGATTTAGCGAATCGTCGCACCGCCCCGCTGGGCTGCGCAGCAGCCCCTGTGCCCAGGCTGACACACCGCAGTGGTCTTGAGGTATTGGGGGCGCTTCGCGCCCCAGCGGGGATAAATCCCCTCGCCACATTTCACTCCCATAGATCGCTGTAGTCAGCCAACAGTGATCTGCGGCAATTCCGGCAACGTCACAGTCTGCTGCTTGCGCGGCGCGAGGATTTCGGCTTCGCCGTCCACCACCAGTTCATCGCGCTGGTTGAACACGCGGGTGGCGATGCGCACGCGGAACTTCGGCAGCTTTTCCAGGATCTCCAGGCGGACGGTCAGGGTGTCGCCGATTTTCACGGGTTTCTGGAAGCTCATCTGCTGGCCGATGTAGATGGTGCCGGGCCCAGGCAGTTCACACGCCACCGCCGCGCTGATCAGCGCACCGCTGAACATGCCGTGGGCGATGCGTTCCTTGAACATGCTGGCGGCGGCGAATTCGGCGTCCAGGTGCACCGGGTTGTGATCGCCCGACATCGCGGCGAACAGCTGGATGTCGCGCTCCTCGACGGTCTTGCTGTAGCTGGCGGTCTGGCCGACTTCGAGGGCTTCGTAAGGGATGTTGGTGACCTGGGTCATGTCTGGTTCCTGTAACGGTAAAAAGGAAAAACGCTGTCGTTCTATTCGCTGCGAGGTGGCCGCTTGTGGCTCAAGGCCTGGGCGATCCAGGCAAGCACATCGGCAGTCACTTCATCGCGGTTGGTTTCATTGAACAATTCGTGCCGGGCCTGCGGGTAGATCTTCAGTTGCAGATGCTGATTGCCGGCGCTGCTCAAGGCATCGGCCAGATCCTTCAGACGCTTGCCTTCACTCACCGGATCACATTCGCCGCCAATCACCAGCAGCGGCAGGCCCGGATCGATCTGCGCGAGATTGGACGCTTTGCTGATCTGCTGCAACCCGCCGAGCAGATCCACCCAGAGCTGATTGCTGCAACGAAAGCCGCACAGCGGGTCGTGGACGTACTTGTCCACTTCGGCGGGGTCACGGCTGAGCCAGTCGAAGGGCGTGCGCGTCGGTTTGAATCTTTTATTGAAACTGCCAAAAGACAGCCATTCGATCAGGGCGCTGCGCCCGGTGGCCCCCTGGCGCCGTCGCTCGAAGCGGGCGATCAGGCGCGCCGCGCGATAAAGCGCCACGGGTTGGAAATTCGAACCGCTGAGGAGGGCGCCATGCAGGCTGGCGCTGTGGTGCAACAGATAGCCCTGGGCGATATAGCTGCCCATGCTGTGGCCCAGCAGCAGGATTGGTGTTTCTGGATGTTGCTGGCCGATGTGGTGGTTCAGGCTCGCCAGGTCGCCGACCACCTTGGCCCAGCCGTCCTCGTCCGCAAAGTGACCGAGTGCCGCTGCTTCGCCAGTCTTGCCATGCCCGCGCAGGTCCGGCGCGTAGACGCCATAGCCTTCATCGCACAACGCTTGGGCCAGGCGCCCATAGCGGCCGCTGTGTTCGGCCATGCCGTGGGCCAGCATGATCACCGCCAGCGGGGCGGCTTCGGGCAACCACTGATTGACGAACAGGCGGCTGTGGTCAGTCGCGGTCAGCCAGAACGTTTGGTGGATCATGGCGTTTCCTTTGCACGAAGTCAGACGCAGCGTCGCTGCATTGTATAGCGCATCCGTTGCGTCTCGCCTGATCAGGCGAGGGCGATCCACGAAGATTCACACAATCTATGACGCAAGTTGCCATATTTGCCTGAATGGCCATAGCTGCTAGTGTCCGAAGAGCTCCGTCTCCATGTGCGATACAGAGGCGGCCCGGATAGGTTCAGGTAAAGAGGATAAAAACAATGCAGCCTGATTTCTGGAATGACAAACGCCCAGCCGGCGTGCCCTTGGATATCGAGCAGGGCGCCTACAAGTCGGTTATCGAGGTGTTCGAGCGTTCCTGCAAGAAATTTGCCGATCGTCCGGCGTTCAGCAACATGGGGGTAACGCTCACCTACGCCGAGCTCGAACGCTATAGCGCGGCCTTCGCCGGTTACCTGCAAGCCCATACCGACCTGGCGCCGGGCGATCGCATCGCGGTGCAGATGCCCAATGTCCTGCAATACCCGATCGCTGTCTTCGGTGCCCTGCGCGCCGGACTTATCGTGGTCAATACCAACCCGCTGTACACCCCGCGGGAAATGCGCCATCAGTTCAAGGACTCCGGTGCCCGGGCGCTGGTGTACATGAACCTGTTCGGGCAGAAGGTCCAGGAAGTGCTGCCGGACACCGACCTGCAATACCTGATCGAAGCGAAGATGGGCGACCTGATGCCCACCGCCAAGGGCTGGCTGGTGAATACCGTGGTGAACAAGGTCAAGAAAATGGTCCCGGCCTATTCGCTGCCACAGGCCATTTCCTTCAAGAGCGCCTTGCGCCTGGGACGCGGCCAGGGCATCAAGCCGTTGAACGTCAGCCTCGACGACATCGCCGTGCTGCAATACACCGGTGGCACCACCGGCTTGGCGAAGGGCGCGATGCTGACCCACGGCAACCTGGTGGCCAACATGCAACAGGCCCGCGCTTGCCTGGGGCAGATCGGCGACGACGGCCAGCCACTGTTGCGCGAAGGTCAGGAGGTCATGATCGCGCCGCTGCCGCTGTACCACATCTATGCTTTCACGGCGAACTGCATGTGCATGATGGTCACCGGCAATCACAACGTGCTGATCACCAATCCGAGGGACATCGGCGGTTTTATCAAGGAGCTGAAGAACTGGCGGTTTTCGCTGCTGCTGGGGCTCAACACGTTGTTTGTGGCGCTGATGGACCACCCGGATTTCAAGACGCTGGATTTCTCCAGCCTCAAGGTCACCAACTCGGGCGGCACCGCGTTGGTCAAGGCCACCGCCGAACGCTGGAAACAGCTCACCGGTTGCGGCATTACCGAGGGCTACGGCCTGACCGAAACTTCGCCGGTGGCCAGCGCCAACCCTTATGGCGGCAAGTCGCGCCTGGGGACGGTAGGGCTGCCGGTGCCGGGTACGCTGATGAAGGTCATCAACGACGACGGCGTCGAGATGCCCCTCGGTGAACGCGGCGAGCTGTGCATCAAGGGGCCGCAGATCATGAAAGGCTATTGGAACAAGCCCGAAGCGACTGCCGAAGTGCTGGACAGCGAGGGCTGGTTCAAGTCCGGTGATATCGCAGTGATCGACCCCGACGGGTTCGTGCGGATCGTCGACCGCAAGAAGGACATGATCATTGTCTCGGGTTTCAACGTGTACCCGAACGAAATCGAGGATGTGGTGATGGCCCATCCGAAAGTCGCCAGTTGCGCGGTGATCGGCGTGCCGGACGAGCGCTCGGGGGAGGCGGTGAAGCTGTTCGTGGTCGCCCGTGAGGCCGGGGTCAGCCTCGAAGAACTCAAGGCGTACTGCAAGGAAAACTTCACCGGCTACAAGGTGCCTAAGCACATCGTGTTGCGTGAGTCGCTGCCGATGACGCCGGTGGGCAAGATCCTGCGTCGGGAGTTGCGCGATATCGCCTGACGCTCGAGAGTGAAAGTGGAACCCTGTGGGAGCGAGCTTGCTCGCGATAGCGGTCTGTCAGTAACAGAAATGTTGGCTGACCCACCGCCATCGCGAGCAAGCTCGCTCCCACAGGTTCTTATGTATTCGGGTCAATTAGGCAAGGCTTAGGTTTTTTACTCTAAAAATGACCATTGCATATTCTTGAGTCATGTTTATGACTGTAGGGGCCACTTTTGGCTCTAGGCGACCCTTGGCAAAGCTGCTACTCTCGGCGCGCTTTTGTGACTTCTCGGCCTTTATCCAAGCCAGATTCACCCAATAAACAAACACCAATAATAATCGCATCAAATGCGGTGAGAATTCGCGTTGCTGAGGAGTGGGGCTTCCATGATCGAAGACTTTTGGAAGGATAAGTACCCAGCTGGGATTGCTGCCGACATCAATCCAGATGAGTATCCGAATATTCAGGCGGTGTTGAAGCAATCCTGCCAGCGCTTCGCCGACAAACCGGCATTCAGCAACCTTGGCAAGACGATCACCTACGGTGAGCTGTACGAGCTGTCCGGTGCCTTTGCCGCGTACCTGCAACAGCATACCGATTTGCAGCCGGGCGATCGAATCGCCGTGCAACTGCCCAACGTCCTCCAGTACCCCGTCGCCGTGTTTGGTGCCATCCGAGCCGGGCTGATCGTGGTCAACACCAACCCGCTCTACACCGCGCGGGAAATGGAGCACCAGTTCAACGACTCCGGCGCCAAGGCGTTGGTGTGCCTGGCGAACATGGCGCACCTGGCCGAAAACGTGGTGCCCAAGACCAGCGTCAAGCACGTGATCGTCACGGAAGTGGCCGACCTGCTGCCGCCGCTCAAGCGTCTGTTGATCAACAGCGTGATCAAGTACGTCAAGAAGATGGTCCCGGCGTATCACCTGCCCAAGGCCATCAAGTTCAACGATGTGCTGCGCAAGGGCCACGGCCAGCCCGTGAACGAAGCCAACCCCAGCCGCGATGACGTGGCGGTGTTGCAATATACCGGCGGCACCACTGGCGTGGCCAAGGGCGCGATGCTGACCCACCGCAACCTGGTGGCGAACATGCTGCAGTGCAAGGCGCTGATGGGCTCCAACCTCAATGAAGGTTGCGAAGTGCTGATCACGCCGCTGCCGCTTTACCACATCTATGCCTTCACCTTTCATTGCATGGCGATGATGCTGATCGGCAACCACAACATCCTGATCAGCAACCCGCGCGACTTGTCGGCCATGGTCAAGGAACTGTCGAAGTGGAAATTCAGCGGCTTCGTCGGTCTTAACACCTTGTTCGTGGCGCTTTGCAACAACGAAGCCTTCCGCAAGCTGGATTTCTCGGCGTTGAAAGTCACCCTGTCGGGCGGCATGGCCCTGCAGCTGGCGGCGGCGGAGCGCTGGAAAGCGGTCACCGGTTGCCCGATCTGCGAAGGTTACGGCATGACCGAGACGAGCCCGGTGGCGACCGTCAACCCGATCCAGAACATCCAGGTTGGCACCATCGGCATTCCGGTGCCGTCGACGTTATGCAAGGTGATCAACGACGCGGGCGAAGAGCAGCCGTTGGGAGAAATCGGCGAATTGTGCGTGAAGGGCCCTCAGGTGATGAAGGGCTATTGGCAGCGCCAGGACGCCACCGACGAGATCCTCGACAGCGAAGGCTGGCTCAAGACCGGTGACATTGCGGTGATCCAGCCGGACGGCTACATGCGCATCGTCGATCGCAAGAAAGACATGATCCTGATCTCCGGCTTCAACGTGTACCCGAACGAGCTGGAGGATGTATTGGCCACCTTGCCGGGCGTGCTGCAATGCGCGGCCATCGGCGTACCGGACGAGAAGTCCGGCGAGGCGATCAAGATATTCATCGTCGCGCGGCCAGGTGTCACGCTGACCAAGGAGCAGGTGATGGAACACATGCGCGCCAACGTCACCGGCTACAAGGTGCCAAAGACCGTGGAGTTCCGCGATGCATTGCCGACCACCAATGTGGGCAAGATCCTGCGGCGCGAGTTGCGTGATGAAGAACTGAGGAAGTTGGGGCTGAAGAAGTAAGCACGCTGCCAATGAAAAGCCCCGCTGATGCGGGGCTTTTCATTGGGCGATGATGCCCTGGAGCAGGACTGTTCTTGTGGCGAGGGAGCTTGCTCCCGCTGGGTCGGTCCGACACTTCGGGCGCAGCAGCCCCGTCCGTCCCGACTGATTCACCGCAAGGGGCCGCTTCGCGTCCAGCGGGAGCAAGCTCCCTCGCCACAAAAGCGCTTCTGCAACAATGGCAGGTATGGGCGTTACAACCGAAACTGCGCAAAATCCAGGTTGGTGCCACCCGGTCGCATGTCCTGCAAGTAGGAATCCTTGTCGGCGCTCAGTTCCAGGCTCAGGGCGGCCTTGCGTTTACCCTGGTTGCGCACTTCCAGGCCTTCCATTTTTTCCCGCAGGAACACGGTCGGCACTTTCAGGTGCAGCAGTTCGTCGGTGGCCGGGGTGTGCAGCAGCAGGTGAATCCATTCGTACTGCCCGATGGCCAGGCGCGCCACCGGAATATCGAACCAGAAGATGTTGCGGTTGCGGTTCAATTCGCTGAAATGGCAATTGTTGACACCCAGGACGGCACCGCCCAGTTCCTGGTTCCTGCGGGCGATGGCCTGCTTCTTATCGAGTTTCATAACGTTCCTACGGGATTGGAGCTTCGGGCCACGGCCTGAATACGAGGGGCATTCTCGACGGTTGCCGGCCAAACATAAAGCCCCGCTTGCACGAACGATGAAACTTGCCCGATGGATCTCCGGTCAATTCTGCGTCAGTTGGTAAAACGATGAAATTGCTCCAAAGTCGCCAAACAGGCTACTTTGTTGTAGAAAACGGCCCCTGAGTCGCCACGCGACCCCTCTTTTTGCGGCGAAAGGAGACGCTCATGATGTTCCCGGCCTTGAAAGGCTTGCCCTTGCACCGCGTGATGATGCGCACGGTGACCGAGTTTCTCGACGACGAGATGTCGACCTACGCCTCCGCTCTGGCTTACCAGATGCTGTTTTCATTGTTTCCCTTCATTCTTTTCCTGATCGCGCTGATCGGCTTCCTGCACCTGCCGGACTTTTTCTCCTGGCTGCGCCTGCAATCGGAACTGGTCCTGCCGCCCCAGGCGCTGGAGCAGGTCAACCCGGTGATCGACCAGCTGCAGCAATCCAAGGGCGGCTTGCTGTCGGTGGGTATCGTGGTTGCGTTGTGGACCGCGTCCGCTGGCGTGCGCCTGATGATGAGCGCCATGAACGCCGCTTATGACGTGGTCGAAGGCCGCCCGGCCTGGAAGCGTTTCCCGCTGTCGATCCTGTACACCGTCGGCATCGCCGGCATGCTGTTGGCCGCCGCCGCGCTGATGGTGTTGGGGCCGCAAGTGATGGGCTGGATTGCCGCGCAGATCGGCCTGGAGGAATTCATCGTTACCGTCTGGACCCTCGTGCGCTGGCCGGTCATCGTGTTTCTGCTGATGGTGGCCGTGGCGTTGATCTACTACGTGATGCCCGACGTGAAGCAGGAGTTTCGCTTCATCACGCCGGGCTCGGTATTGGCGGTGGTGGTGTGGATCATCGCGTCCCTGGGCTTTGCGTTCTACGTGAAGACGTTTGCCGACTACAACGCGATGTATGGCAGTATCGGCGCGATCATCGTGTTGTTGCTGTATTTCTACATCTCGGCGGCGGTGCTGCTGCTCGGCGCGGAGATGAATGCGGTGATCGAGCACATGTCCGCCGAAGGCAAGGACACGGGCGAAAAGACCCCGGGCGAGCACGAGAAGCAGCATGTGTCGGGCCTGGGGCGCGATCATTCCATCCATCACAACCACACTGACGAAGCCCGACCATGATCCGTGAAATCCTGAAGATGGGCGACGAACGCCTGCTGCGCATCGCTCCGCCGGTGCCGCCGGAAATGTTCGACAGTCCCGAGTTGTGGCAATTGATCGACGACATGTTCCAGACCATGGAAAGTGTTGGTGGCGTCGGGCTGGCGGCACCGCAGATCGGTGTGGACCTGCAACTGGTGATCTTCGGCTTCGAGCACAGCGAGCGCTATCCGGATGCCGAGGCGGTGCCGCAGACCATCCTGATCAACCCGCTGATCACGCCGCTGAGCCCACTGATGGAAGAAGGCTTTGAAGGCTGCTTGTCGGTGCCAGGCTTGCGTGGTGCGGTGAATCGCTACCAGCAGATCCGCTACGAAGGTTTCGACCCGAAGGGCGAGCCGATCGTGCGCGTCGCTTCAGGCTTCCACGCCCGGGTGGTGCAGCATGAATGCGATCACCTGATCGGCCGCTTGTACCCGTCGCGCATCACCGATTTCAGCAAGTTCGGCTTTACCGAGGTGATGTTTCCGGATCTCGATCCTTCAGCGGACAATTAAACATCCACCACCAAACCCTGTGGGAGCGAGCTTGCTCGCGATTGCGGTGTGTCAGCCACCCATGAGGCAACTGACCTTATGCCATCGCGAGCAAGCTCGCCCCACAAGGGGCTGGGTGCCATTCAGGACCGTGTAGGCAACCCCATCGCAATCATCGGCTTGCTGCGCGCGTACCGGCTCAGTCGTTCAGCCATCGCATAAGGCAGCTCCGGGTCGAAACTGAACCCGCGTCGCTCATAAAAGCCGCGCAGGTCCGGGTGGCAGAACAACCACACCGGCTCGTCCAGGCCTTTCACGGCTTCGGCGATCAGCCGCCCCGCGACGCCTTGCACGCGGTACGCCGGGTCGACGAACAATCCCGTCAGCCAATGTCCCCCCGAAACCGGTCGCAGGCAGAGTGCCGCGATGATTTCTTCGCGCCGTGCCACCCAAAGCTGCGCGTCGCGCACGGCTTTCATCGACGACTGATGGGCGCGGTAGAACTTGTTCATCAGCGGCCATAGCGGCTCGTCGAGGCGTGTGCAGTGGAATTCGGACATGGCGCGGGCGCGGTGTGTAATGGAGGCGGGCGATTATAGGGGAACAAACAATGCGCCGGGATATTCCCGGCGCTTGTCTGGCGGGTTCACAGCGAGGCGAGGAACATGTCCGTGACCGGGTGCTTCTCATCCGACCGGCTTTCCTGGGCTTTTTCGACCTGTGCCATCGCCGCCTTGTCCTGCATGCGCTGGGCAATTTCCTCGCCGACCGCCAGTTGCTTCTCGGGCGGCATCGCCTCATATTCCTCTTCGGTAATGCCCATCTCCTCGAGAATGCTGTCGCGCAGGCGCTCTTCCGGCGTCTTGCTCATGTAGTCCTTGAACTGCGCCATGGCAGAGCTGGTGTCTTCAAGGGCTGACGAGCCGACCGTTTGCAATTGCACGCGGGTCTTGGCGAAGGCCTCATCAACCTTGTCACTGATCGCGGTAGCGGCGTTGACCTGCTGCGTGGCCTGCCGGGTGATGGACTCCTGGACTTGGGTGCTGCCTTGGTTGGCCTGGGCCTGGATATTGTCGCGCAGCGCTTGCAAGGCGGCGCTTTGCAGGCCGCTGGCGGCTTCGGCGGTGGGGTCTTCGCCCGGGCGCTTGAGGGGTAGGTTTATCGCTTGTTGTTTTACACTGACCAACATGATGAACACCTGCGGGTAATGGCTGAGCGATGGGCAGCAGCATATCCCGTGCCATCGTCGCAACGTCCCGTATTTCAAGGGCTACGGGGAAGGTGCGCTCAGCGGCGGTGGCCAAACCTTGCCGTTCGTCGGCAGGGATCGACCGCATCGTGCCGAGCCTCAGGTACTTTCGCGAACCTTGAGTTCGAAACCGAGGTCCACCACCGGCTGGGCGATGCGATTGCCGGCCATCAAGGTGAGCATCTGTTCCGCGGCGTGGCGGCCGACGGCTTCCCGGGGAGTACTGATGCTGCTCAAGCGCGGCACCATGTGTGCCGAGGCGGGCAGGTCGTTGAAACCGAGGATCGAAACCTGCTCGGGGATCTTGATGCCACAGCGCAACGCTTCGAGCAGGGCACCGTGGGCCAGGTCGTCGTTGCCGAAGAAGATCGCATCGACGTCCGGATGGCTCGCCAGCAATTGCAGGAACAACTCGCCGCCCAGGCCGACCGATGACGGGCGAGGGGTCAACACTTCCAGGTCCGGGTCGTAGAGCCCGACCTTCTGCAGCGCGCGACGGAAACCTTCGCCGCGCAGCAACGTCCGTTGGTCCAATTGCGCGCCGATGTAGGCCAGGCGCTTGCGCCCCCGGGAGATCAGATGCTCGGCAGCCGTTTCACCGGCCTTGAGCTGGGAAAAACCCACGCAGTTGAGGCCAGCCCCGGGGTCCAGTTCCATCATGTACACACAGGGAATATTGCTGGCCTCGATCATGCGCCGTGCGCTTTCGGTTCGGTCGAACCCGGTCAGCAACAAACCCCGGGGCTGATAGGCCATGTAGTTGCGCAACAGGTCTTCTTCTTCGTCCCGGGAATAGTGGTAGTTGCCGATCACCACTTCGAAGCCCTTGGGCCGCAAGACGCGATGAATGGCTTCCAGGGTATCGATGAACAACAGGTTGGACAGCGATGGCACCAGCACCACCACCGAATGGCTCTGGGCCGAGGCCAGGGCGCGGGCGGCGGGGTTGACGACGTAGTTGAGCTCAAGGGCGGCCTGGCGGACCTTTTCCACCAGCTCCACGGCCACGCTGCTGACGCCGCGCAGGGCACGGGAGGCGGTGATCGGGCTGACACCGGCCAGGCGTGCGACTTCATTGAGCGTGGGGCGACCGGTGGTGCGAGTATTCTTATCGTTTTTAGTGACGGTCATCAGGGCGGCTTGCCAAACAAAAATCAAGGCACTAAGGTAGCGCTGTCTCGGCGCGGCTGCAAATGCGTTGATGGGGTTTGCCTGATCCCTGTGCGCTGGTGCCGTGGACGAACATGCTGCAACCACAAAAATGACAAGAAGGCGTCGGCAACTTCTGCTTTTGCTGCGGTGTCATAACTGGCAAAGGTAGCGCTGTCTGCGCGCTGAGGTGTTACATGAATAATCCAATCACCGCCCTGGTCATCATGGGCGTTGCCGGTTGCGGCAAAACTTGCGTCAGCCAGGCCCTGTGCCAACTGAGCGGCGCCACCGCCATCGAAGGCGACACGTTCCACCCCGCGGCCAACATCCAGAAGATGAGCGCCGGTATCCCCCTGAACGACGACGACCGTGCCGGCTGGCTCGACAGCCTGTGCGACGAGTTGCGCCGTGTCGACGCCACGGGCGAGCGCCCGGTGCTGACGTGCTCGGCCCTCAAGCACAGCTATCGCGAGCGCCTGCGCAGCGCCTTGCCTGGCCTGGGCTTCGTGTTTCTCGAATTGACCCCTGAAGTGGCCGCCGACCGTGTTTCCCATCGTCCCGGTCATTTCATGCCGTCGACCCTGATCGACAGCCAGTTTGCCACCCTTGAATCCCCTGTTGGCGAGCCCCTGACCCTGGCTCTGGATGCGTCCAGCCACAGCATTGATGAATTGGCACGCCAGGCTTACGTCTGGTGGCTGGCCCACGGTTTGAAGCTGGCCAGTTGAGTTTCAAAATTTTGCGTCAGAAAGATAGCGCTGTCCCGACGGTCCATAAATAACTGCTTCAATAACAACAACAAATCAGGAGACACCCCCCATGTTTGGCATGTCCCACGAGACGTACCTACTGCTTGATGCAGTGGTTACGGTGATCGGACTTATCGTCCTCATCACCAAGTTCAAAATCCACCCCTTCATTGCGCTGACCATCGCAGCCGCGTTTCTCGGCCTGACGTCGGGCATGCCGATCGGCACCATCATCAAGGCGTTCCAGGACGGCTTCGGTGGCGTGCTCGGTTTTGTCGGCATCATCCTCGCGCTGGGCACCATGCTTGGCAAAATGATGGCCGAGTCGGGCGGGGCCGATCAGATTGCCCAGACCCTCATCCGCGCCTTCGGCAAGGACAAGGTGCAATGGGCCATGATGTTCGCCGCGTTCCTGGTGGGCATCCCGCTGTTCTTCGAAATCGGTTTCGTGCTGCTGATCCCGCTGGTGTTCATCGTGGCGCGCCGCACTGGCGTGTCGATCATCAAGATCGGCATCCCGTTGCTCGCCGGCCTTTCCGCAGTCCACGGCCTGGTGCCGCCGCACCCGGGCCCGTTGCTGGCGATTGGCATCTTTGGTGCTGACATCGGCAAGACCATTCTCTATGGCCTGATTGTTGCGCTGCCGACCGCCATCATTGCCGGCCCGATTTTCGGTACGTTCATTGCCAAGCACATCCCCGGTCATCCGAACCAGGAACTGGTGGATCAACTGGCGCGTGAAACCGACGGCACCGAACTGCCGAGTTTCGGCATCACCCTGGTCACCGTGCTGTCGCCGGTGTTCCTGATGTTGCTCAAGACTTTTGCTGACGTGACGCTGCCGGACGGCAACTTCTTCCGCACCTGGATGGACATGATCGGCCACCCGATCTCGGCGCTGCTGTTGGCGTTGCTGTTGTCGCTTTACACCTTCGGCTACAAGCAGGGCATCGGCTCCAGCCAGATACTGAAATGGCTGGACGCCAGCCTGGCGCCGACGGCCGCGATCATCCTGATCATCGGTGCCGGTGGTGGCTTCAAGCAGATGCTGGTGACCAGCGGCGTGGGTGACGTGATCGGCCACATGGCGGTCAGCGCGCAGATCTCGCCGATCCTGTTGGCGTGGCTGGTGGCTGCGGTGATTCGGATTGCCACGGGTTCTGCGACCGTGGCCACCATTACCGGTGCCGGGATCGTGGTGCCGGTCGTTGGGATGATGCCGGGTGTGAACCGTGAGTTGCTGGTGCTGGCGACCGGTGCCGGTTCGTTGATCCTGTCCCACGTCAACGACGCGGGCTTCTGGCTGGTCAAGCAGTACTTCAACATGACCGTGGCCGAAACCTTCAAGACTTGGACGGCGATGGAAACCATCCTGTCGGTGGTGGGCTTGATCTTTATCTTGCTGCTGTCGTTGGTGATCTAACAGGCGCTGTGGCACAAACTGTGGGAGCGGGCTTGCTCGCGAAGGCGGTGTGTCAGTCATCATCTACTCGACTGACACTCAGCCTTCGCGAGCAAGCCCGCTCCCACATTAATTTTGTGTCAGGCCTCAGGTTTTTTGATCAACCCATCCGCCCGAAACATCCCCCGAATCCCCCGCACCGCCTGGCGAATCCGGTCCTGGTTCTCGATCAGTGCAAAGCGCACGTGATCATCCCCATATTCCCCGAACCCCACCCCCGGCGAGACGCAGACCTTGGCCTCGGCCAACAGCTTCTTGGCGAACTCCAACGACCCCAGGTGCGCATAGGCATCGGGAATCTTGGCCCAGACGTACATCGACGCCTTCGGGTTTTCCACCATCCACCCCAGTTCATGCAGGCCCTTGACCAGCACATTGCGGCGCTGGCGGTATTGCTCGGCGATATCGCGCACGCATTGCTGGTCGCCTTCGAGGGCGGCGATGGCGGCGACTTGCAGCGGGGTGAAAGTGCCGTAGTCGTGGTAGCTCTTGATCCGCGCGAGGGCGCTGACCAGTTCCGGGTTGCCGACCATGAAGCCGATGCGCCAGCCGGCCATGTTGTAGCTCTTGGACAGGGTGAAGAATTCCACCGCGATGTCTTTCGCGCCGGGCACCTGCATGATCGACGGGGCTTTCCAGCCGTCATAGACGATGTCGGCATAGGCCAGGTCGTGGATCACCAGCACGTCGTACTGCTTGGCGAGGGCGATGACCCGCTCGAAAAAGTCCAACTCCACGCATTGTGCGGTCGGGTTGGAAGGGAAGCCGAGGATCATCATCTTCGGCTTCGGGATCGAGCCGCGAATGGCCCGTTCCAGCTCATCGAAGAAATCCACGCCAGGCACCAGCGGCACCGAACGCACCTGGGCGCCGGCAATCACCGCGCCGTAGATGTGGATCGGATAGCTGGGGTTGGGCACCAGCACCGTGTCGCCCTGGTCCAGGGTGGCCAGCATCAAGTGCGCCAGGCCTTCCTTGGAACCGATGGTGACGATGGCTTCGCTTTCCGGGTCGATGTCGACTTCGTAGCGGTCCTTGTACCAGCGCGAAATGGCGCGGCGCAGGCGTGGGATGCCTTTGGACGTGGAGTAGCCGTGGGTGTCTTCACGCTGGGCGACGGTGACCAGTTTCTCCACGATGTGTGGGGGCGTGGCGCCGTCGGGGTTACCCATGCTCAAGTCGATGATGTCTTCGCCGCGCCGACGCGCAGCCATCTTCAGCTCGGCAGTGATATTGAATACGTACGGGGGGAGTCGATCGATGCGCGCAAAGCGGCGCGGCGAACCTTGTTCGGCCATTGTTGCCTCGAGATACGTGAGCGCCCGGAACCGTCCGAGCGACGTTGGCCACTGCGGTGGCCTGCGGCGCAAGATAATCGGGCTGATGACAGATTGTCCAGTAGCCGCATCGAACTATTTTCGACGACACTGTTGCCCCGGCTGCGGTGCCACCGCCGGTCCGTGGATCGGTAAACACTGCACACCCAATCTTGATGGAACGAATGATGGAATTTTCCAGCGGCTTCCTGCTGAGCCTTTCGCTGTGCCTGGACATTGGCGTGGCCAATATCGCGATGATCACCCTGGCGATGCAACGCGGCTATTTCCAAGGCTTTGCCCTGGGCCTGGGCACCTGTGTAGGGGATTTGATCTACGCAGTCCTGGCGTTGGCCGGGATGACTGTGTTGTTGCAATACGACACGGTGCGCTGGGTGCTGTGGATTGGCGGCTCGGTCCTGTTGTTGTATTTCGCCGCGAAGATGGTTCATTCAGCGATCTACCATCATGCAGTGTTGGCCGAGGCCAGCGAAACTCGAGGCAACTCGCCACGCCAGGAGTTCTTTCGGGGAATCTTCCTCGCGATGTCATCTCCCAGTGCCATTCTCTGGTTCGCGGCGGTGGGCGGGACGCTGATTGCCCGCTCTGGTGGTGGCACTGTGCTCAGTTCGGCGTTGTTCCTGGGAGGATTTCTCAGCGCCGGGTTGCTTTGGAGCGCGGGCCTGTGCCTGGCGGCGACCCAAGGCGGAAAATTGTTAGGGGACAAGTTGCTGCGCTACTCCTATTGGGCTTCCGCGGCGATCTTCTGTTATTTCGCCGTTTACGTGATTGTTTCTGGCTACAACGAGTTTGTAGGAAAAAACGCTACGGCTATCCTGCCTGGACTTTGACAAGCGAAACGGTCTGGCAATCACGGTTTGGCTTCTATACTGCCAAGCCCGACTTCAAGTTTTCCGGAGTGTTGAAGCAATGGAAACGCAAAAACGCGTTAACGCAGGCGAGCCGCGCTTTGAACAGGGACGCTTTCAGCTGATCGCCGGTTTCGGCGCGCGTTTTACCCAGGACACTGCCCAGGACATCCCGCAGCTCTGGGAAAAATTCCTGCCTTGGCTCGGCAAGGTGCCGGGGCAGAAAGACGAAGTCACCTACGGGGTGTGCTGCAACCCGGACGGTCAAGGTGGCTTCGAATACATTGCCGGGGTGGAAATCAGCCGGCTCGACGACCTGCCCGAACAGTACCGCTGGATAGAGGTCCAGCCCGGGCCGTACGCGGTGTTCGAGCACAAGGGGCCGCTGAAAAACCTGCCGGACACCTTCCAATACATCTGGAAGGAATGGCTGCCTCGATCCGGCCACGAAGCGGCGGACGAGCCGGAATTCGAGCGCTACAGCGAAGACTTCAATCCCCGGACCGGCGAAGGCAGCCTGGAAATCTGGATTCCCCTCAAGCCAAAGTAACCCGCCCCATGCGTCCTCAGGCGCGAAGAGGATTATTCAATACAGGCTGGCCTGCACCCGCGCAGGTGTTTCACGGTCATAAGCCTCGGCATCGAACCCCTCATTCAAACGCTTGTGGATCGCTCCGGCGCTGGGAACTGCCGAGCGATCAAGGTAGCGCTCCGGATTCCACAGCTCTGAGCGCACGATAGCTTTGGAGCAATGAAAAAACGCCGCTTCGATCGCGATCAGCAATACCGTGCGAGGCAACTTCCCGTTGACAGCGAAGCGCTCGAGCAGCTCGGGTTCGACGCTGATGCGCGCGGTGCCGTTGACTCGCAACGTCTCACCGATTCCGGGGATGATGAACAGCAGGGACACCCGAGGGTCATGAAGGACGTTGCGTAGGGTGTCGATGCGGTTATTGCCCGGGCGGTCGGGGAGCGCCAGAGTGTGTTCGTCGAGGATCTGCACGAAACCCGGTGCGTCGCCACGGGGCGAACTGTCCAAGCCATCAGGCCCTGCCGAGCCGATGATCACCATTGGCGAGGCCCGGACCATCGCCTGGTAATCCTCGTTGAGAAAAGGGATCTGTTTGCGCACTGCCCGCTCATGGGGCTGGCCGTAGATCGCTTCCAGTTGTTCAATCGAGGTCAACATGGATCAGTCCTCCCGGCGGCTGATCCGCCTGGTTGAAACACCAACCCCATCCGCCGCTCATAACCGATGCGGCCCTTGTAGGCCTCTCCGCTGTCGACCCAGCCCAGCCGGGCGTAAAGGGCGATGGCCGAGTCGTTGTCGGCATCGACCGAAAGCTCCAATCCCTTGATTTCCGGCCACGCTGCCCGTGCCACGGCGGGGAGCGCTTGCAGGCAGGCCTTGCCATAGCCCTTGCCTTGGGCGCGGTGGTCGACTTGCAATGCGTGCAGGGTGGCGCTGTGTTCGTTGGCCCAGGCGGGCAGCACGGGCGGGCGCTTGAGCAGCAGGAACGCCACCGGAACCTCGCCGGCCAGCAACGCGAAACCCTTGACCCCTGGGCCGGGCTTGGACAGCAGTGTGTGCAACGCACCGTGGATGTCGCCGGAGAACTTGATTTGTTCGGGGTGGATTTCGATGGATTCGACCTGTTGCCGTTGCAGCGGGGTCAGGTCTTCATAAGGCACGAGCTGGGCGGTCATCAAAACGTCCGTTGTTTGCCGACAGAATGGGCCTTGGATTCTAGCGAAATTTTTTCTTTGGATTATTTTTGTTTGGCTGTCGATTCGCCGTTTCTCCAAACGACAAAGGATGTCTCTAACAAAAAACTGCGGAGAACCACCATGAACACCCAAGCCACCGAAACCGAAATCCAGGCGCTGATCGACACCTATCGCCAGGCTGTCATGGCCAAGGACGTGGAAAAAGTCATGGCGCTCTACGACGACAACATTGTCTCGTTCGACGCCATCCAGGCCCTGCAATTCAAGGGCAAGGTCGCCTACCGGACCCACTGGGAGGCCTGCATGGAAATGTGCCCCGGCCCGCACAAGTTCGATTTCCATCAGGTGCAGATCACGCCAGCCGACAATATTGCGTTCGCCCACTGGCTGGCCTATTGCGGCGGCACCAACGACAAAGGCGAGGAGCAGGCTTGCTGGATGCGCGTAACGGCGTGCTACAAACGTTCCGCCGGGCAGTGGAAAATCGTCCATGAGCATTGGTCGGCGCCGTTCGATCCGATGGCCGGGACGGCGATTTTCGATCTGCAGCCCTGAGCGGCTGCGGTTCGCTTCTGCCATCCTTGTCGATCAGTCCGATCACGGAGTTTTCCATGAAGTATTTATGCCTGGTGTACAGCAACGAACAGGTTCTGCATAACTCGCCGGACAGTCCCGAGGACGCCGAATGCATGGCCTACGCCGAATCGATCCAGGGCAGCGGCCGGATGGTCGCGGCCGAAGCCCTGGAGTCGGTCCAAACCGCCACCACGGTGCGCATGCGCGGCGGCAAGTTGTCGATTACCGACGGCCCGTTCGCCGAAACCAAGGAGCAACTGGCGGGCTTCTATCTGATCGATGCCAAGGATCTGAACGAAGCTATCCAGGTCGCCGGCAACATACCGGCGGCCCGGGTTGGCTGCGTCGAGGTCCGGCCTGTGCGGCAATTGAATCCCTGAACGTTCATCCTCCACGGGAGCGCTTTCATGAGGCTTGAGCCTGTTTCCAGCCGAGCCATCAGGCCGGTGACCCAAGGCCTGTCCGCCTGATGCCCGCCGACGCGGTCAAGGCACGGGTCGAGCAGGTTTATCGCCAGGACTCGCGGCGAATCCTGGCGACCCTGATTCGCCTGCTGGGGGATTTCGACCTCGCTGAAGAAGCCCTGCACGAGGCCTTCTTTATCGCGGTCGAGCGCTGGCAGCGTGACGGTGTGCCCGATAACCCGCGGGCCTGGCTGGTATCGGCCGGACGCTTCAAGGCGATCGACAGCTTGCGTCGGCGGGCGCGCTTCGCCGCCTCGCAACCGATGCTGATTGCCCAGCTTGAAGAACTGGAGCAAACCGAGTGGAGCGATGAAGACGTGGAAGACGATCGGCTGCGGCTGATTTTCACTTGTTGTCACCCGGCACTGGCAGCCGATGCGCAGGTGCCGTTGACCCTGCGTGAAGTCTGCGACCTGACCACCGAGGAAATCGCCCGGGCCTTCCTCGCCGCGCCAGCGACCATTGCCCAGCGCATCGTGCGGGCCAAGGCAAAGATTCGCGATGCGAAGATTCCCTATCAGGTGCCGTCCCGTACGGAGCTGCCTGAGCGGCTCGACAGTGTGCTTCGGGTCATTTACCTGGTGTTCAACGAGGGCTATTCGGCATCGATGGGCGCCGAATTGACCCGCGAAGACCTGACGCGCGAAGCCATCCGTTTGGCGCGCCTGTTGATGGAGTTGCTGCCCGAAGCCGAAGTCATGGGGTTGCTCGCATTGATGCTCTTGCACGAATCGCGGCGGCCGGCACGAACCTCAATGACCGGCGAGTTGGTTTTGCTGGACGAGCAGGACCGGTCGCTGTGGGATCGCGCCATGATCACCGAAGGCTGCGCCATGGTCGAGGCCGCGCTCAATACCCGGCGGTTTGGGCCTTATTGCCTGCAAGCGGCGATCGCTGCGGTGCACGCCGAAGCACCGACGGCGCAAGAGACCGACTGGCCGCAGATCGTCGGCCTCTACGACGTGCTCTTGCGCGCGGTGCCATCACCGGTGATCGAACTCAACCGGGCGGCTGCCCTGGCCAAGCGCGACGGGCCCCAGGCGGGGCTGCAGCTGGTCGACGGGATATTGGGCCGGGGCGAATTGACCGACTATCACCTGGCCCATTCGGCGCGGGCGGAGTTCTGTCGGCAGTTGGGGCGGGTTGAAGAGGCGAGGGCGGCGTATCGACGTGCGCTTGAACTGACGCAGCAGTTGCCGGAACGGCGGTTTATCGAAGCCAGGCTTGCCGGGTTGCAATGAGGTGGCGCCGGGCACAGCCCCGTGGCGAGGGAGCTTGCTCCCGCTGGGTCGCGAAGCGGCCCCCCGCGGTGTGCCAGTTAAATGAAAGGAGCTGCTGCGCAACTCAGCGGGAGCAAGCTCCCTCGCCACGGGTTTTTGCTTATGTCCGTGCGCAGAAGGGCACACAAACAAAAAAGGCGACCCGAAGGTCGCCTTTTTCAATCGTCCAACGTTGATCAGAACTCGTGATCAGCATTGTCCGGGTTCAGGTCGCTGATGCCCAGCTTGCCCGCGGCCTGTTCGATCGAACCGGTCTGCTTGACCAGGGCGGCGATGGCGTCGCGTACGATCTGGTTGCCCGCGGTGTTGCCAGCAGCGATCAGTTGGTCGTAGTGCTCACCCTTGTTGGCGTGATCGACCATGACCTGGATCTTGGCTTCGGTGTCGGCCAGGTCGGTCTTGAGCGCGGTGTCGGCGGCCGGGTCGGCCTTGGCCACGAGGGACGACAGGCTGGCGCCAGTCATCTTGGTGCCGTCGACGCGGGTGTATTCGCCCAGGTAGACGTTACGCACGCCCTTGGCATCGTAGAAGTGCGAGTTGTGGGTGTTATCGCTGAAGCAATCCTGTTCGTCTTCCGGGGAGTTGGCTTCCAGGGAGACTTTCATACGCTCGCCCGCCAGTTCGCCCAAGGACAGGCTGCCCATGCCGAACAACATCTTGCGCAGGCCGGTTTCGGCAGGTTCGGCTTCCAGGGTGGCGCGGTAGTTGTCGGCCACGTTCGGCTTCCAGTTGCCGACCATTTCCTGCAGGTCGTTGACCAGCAATTGGGTCACGGACTTCAGGTAGGCACGACGACGGTCGTTGTGGCCGCCAGTGGCGCCGGCGCCTTCCAGGTAATCCGAGGCCGGGCGATTGCCGGCGCCAGGGCCGGTACCGTTGAGGTCTTGGCCCCACAGCAGGAATTCGATGGCGTGGTAACCGGTGGCAACGTTGGCCTCGGAACCACCCAGCTCGTTCAGGCTGGCGAGTTTTTCCGGGGTGATGTCCTTGACGTCGACCTTGTCTTCGCCGACCTGGACTTCGGTGTTGGCGATGATGTTGGCGGTGGCGCCCGGGTTGCCCAAGGCATGTTCGTAGGATTTGTCGACGTAGTCGATCAGGCCTTCGTCCAGGGGCCATGCGTTCACTTGGCCTTCCCAGTCATCGATGATGGTGTTGCCGAAGCGGAATACTTCGCTCTGCAGGTAAGGCACGCGCGCGGCAACCCAGGCAGCCTTGGCGGCTTTCAGGGTGTCGGCATTCGGCTTGGCGAGGAAGGCGTCGACGGCGGTTTGCAGGGTCTTGGCGGTGGATTCGGCATCGCTGTAGACGGCATAGACGATGTCGGCGTAGTGCGCGACAACAGCCTTGGCTGCGGTTTCGTCGATCTTGCCAGCGGCAGCGGGGGCCGCCGGTGCAGCGGCGCTGGCGGCCGGCGTTGGCGCTTGCGGCGCGGCGGCCTTGTCTTTGCCTTCGCCGCAACCGGCGAGGGAAATGGCGATGGCCAACAGACTGGCGGTAGCCAGAGGCATACGAATCATGGCGTAGATCCTGCTTCGATGATGAGTGGGGCTGGCGCGAGGGTGCGCAAAAACTGCGACATAATGCGAAAGATTTGCATTATGTGTAAAGGGTGCGGCTGTAAATATTTCTTGTTTGATAATGCAGATCGCCGCCTTTGGGCGGCGTCTGTAGGCGGGAGTCAGACGATGGAGGCCTTGATGCGCTCCGCCTGCTTCAGATAGAGGCCCAGCTCCCGGGCCGGCAGGGGTTTGCTGTAGTAGTAGCCCTGGCCTTCGTGGCAGCCCTCGGAAATGATGTAGGCCTCTTGCTCGATCGTTTCGACGCCTTCGGCAATGACCTGCATCCCCAGGCTTTTGCCCAACTGGATAATGGCGCGGACGATGGTCGCGTCGTCTTCGTCATCGAGCAGGTCCTGGACGAAACTCTTGTCGATCTTGATCTTGTCCAGCGGCAGGCTCTTGAGGTAACTCAGCGACGAATAACCGGTGCCGAAGTCATCAATGGCGATCAGCGCTCCGGAGCGACGCAGGCTCAGCAGATGCTGGGCAGCAGTGGTGATGTCTTCCATCAGGCCGGTCTCGGTGACTTCCAGTTCCAGGCTCCGTGGCGGCAAGCGGTACATCTGCAGGAAGTTGTTCACCACCCGTGGCAGCTCGGCGTGGTGCAACTGCACAGTGGACAGGTTCACCGCCATGCGCATGTCGACAAAGCCCTGGTCGTGCCACTCGCGCAATTGCTTGCAAGCCTGGTCCAGCACCCATTCGCCGATGGCGATGATGGTGCCGTTCTGCTCGGCCAGGGGAATGAACAGGTCCGGCGGCACCAGGCCGTGTTCGGGATGATGCCAGCGAATCAAGGCTTCGGTGCCCACCACGCGCAAATCGCGGTAACTGATCTGCGGCTGGTACACCAGCGTGAACTGTCCACGGGCCAGGGCTTCGCGCAGGTCTTTTTCCAATTCGCGGCGCCGCCGCATCTCGCTGTCGACGCTTGCGATGTAGAACTGGTAGCGATTGCGCGAGCGGGTCTTGGCCAGGGTCATGGTCTGCTCGGCTTTCTGCAGCAGTTTCTCCGTGCTGTCACCGTCTTCGGGAAACAAGGTGATACCAATCGTGGCGCGCAGGCGGATCTCGTGATCATCGATCGCGAACGGCGCTTCCAGGTCGTCGAGGATACTCTGGGCCAGTTCGGCGGCCTCGTAGGGTTGCTCGATATCGGCCTGGACCAGGGCAAACTGGTCACCGCCCAATCGCGCCAGCGCGCCGAGACGCCCGCTGTGGGCGCGCAGTCGATCGGCCAGGGCCAAGAGCAACTGGTCGCCAGTCTGATAGGTGAATTGTTCATTGATGCTCTTGAAATCATCCAGCCCTACGCACAACACCGCTACGCGACGTTGCAGGCGCCCGGCATCCACCAGGATCTTGTCCAATTGCTGCTGAAGTTGCTGGCGATTGGGCAGGCCGGTCAGGAAGTCGTACTGGGCCATGCGCAGCAGGCTGTTTTCTGCTTCATGGCGCAGGTGCGTATTGCGCTCGATGGAGGCGAGTAACTGGTTGGCGGTATTGATCCACAGGCCCAGCTCATTGTGTTCGTGTCCCGGCAATTGCGGGATCTTGTGCGCGCTGGGGCGGTCGGGATTGATTTCGGTCAGGTGCTGGATAATCCGCGACAGGGGTTTGGTCAACAGCCAGTGATAAACCAGGTACAGCACCAGGCCCATCGCCAAGGCGCGCAGCATTCCGGAAGTAAAGATGATCACCGAACTGATGATGAAGCCCTGGCCATAGGTGGCGGTGTCCAGGGTAATGCTGAGGTCGCCGTAATATTCGCTGTAGGGGCCACGACCCACCAACTGCGTGGTGAAGGTTCGTTCCTGGCCGAGAATCAGGTCGGTCAGCCAACGGCTTTTGGAATGCTGCAAAGGCCGGGTCTTTTCCGCGAGCATGGTTTCACCGGGGTGGCCGATGGACGCCATGCGCACGGCTTCGTCCCGGAACAGCCCTTCGATCACCTGCATGCCCATTTCCCGGTCCAGGCTGTAGACCGCCTGGGTAGAAGGATCGCGGAACATATCGAGGATGCGCTGGGCGTCGTCAGTAACGGCCTGGTTGGTTTTGTAGGCATCGAACACGATCTGGGCACAGCTCAAGATCATGCCAACGATCAATGCCGAGAGGAGCACGACCCGGAGCAACTTCACAGACAAGCTGTTCTTGAGTTCCAGCTTCAAAGAGAGATTCCTTGTTCCGTGCGGGTAGCGTCAAGTTGCCATGAGTATTGGCAATCCTGTGATGTCAGTCAAAGGGACAATCAAACACAAGGGTTTTCGCCTGAAACCTGGCCGTTATACGGTGTTTACAGAGTGATTACTCTACGACCATTGTTTCGGTTGGAAGGGCCTGCAACTTGAGGCCTGGCGGGATTTTTTCTTGGATTTCAGACGCGAGGTCATCTGCCCTGGGCGATTGTTGCTCGTTCACCGCGAAGCTTGTGGTGGGAGCGGGCTTGCTCGCGAAAGCGGAGTATCAGCCGACGGACAGGTTGCCTGCCACTCTGCCTTCGCGAGCAAGCCCGCTCCGACACAACAATCCAAGCGCCCCCCAAAAAAAACGGCGCCTTCCCGTCGGGAAAGCGCCGTTTTTTATTGGCATCACAACTTACGCAGTAAAGGCCTTGCCTTCGAACTGCTCAGCCACGAACTTCCAGTTGACCAGGTTCCAGAACGCTTCGACGTACTTTGGACGAAGGTTGCGGTAGTCGATGTAGTAGGCGTGTTCCCAAACGTCGCAGGTCAGCAGCGGGGTGTCGCCGCTGGTCAGCGGGTTGCTTGGCGCCGATGGTGCTGGCCAGGGCCAGGGAGCCGTCAGCTTTCTTCACCAGCCAGCCCCAGCCGGAACCGAAGGTGCCGATGGACGTCTTGCTGAATTCTTCCTTGAACTTGTCAAACGAACCGAAGGCGGCGTTGATGGCTTCAGCCAGGGCGCCGGTTGGTTGACCGCCGGCGTTTGGCGCCAGGCAGTTCCAGTAGAAGGTGTGGTTCCAGACCTGAGCGGCGTTGTTGAAGATACCGCCCGAGGAAGTCTTGACGATTTCTTCCAGGGTCTTGCCTTCGAACTCGGTGCCAGGCACCAGGTTGTTCAGGTTCACGACATAGGTGTTGTGGTGCTTGTCGTGGTGGTATTCCAGCGTTTCTTTGGAGATGTGTGGCGCCAGTGCGTCGTGTGGGTACGGCAGCGGCGGCAATTCGAAAGCCATGGTGATTCTCCTAATCAGGTCAGTTGCGGTGAGCGCAAGGCCGATCACGGGCGGCCAGACTAGCGCCAGCGAGTTTGTACTCTTTGGGCGCAGGAGTCGGATCATAGCACCGGGGGTGCGGCATAACCACGCAACAACTGTGTGGGATAGAGGTTCCAGAGCGGTTTGGAATATCAGCCCGAGACGATTAATTGCATCGCCACGGTGAACATCATCAGCGCCACCAGCAGGTCCAGGACGCGCCAGGTAGCGGGCCGGGCCAACCAGGGCGCCAACCACGCGGCACCGATGGCGAGAACGGAAAACCACAGCAGCGAGGCACTGGCCGCCCCCAGGACATACGCACCGGGCACGCTTTGCTGGGCGCCTAGGGAGCCGATCAGCAGCACGGTGTCGAGATAGACGTGAGGATTGAGCAACGTGACCGCCAACGCGCTGAGCAGCACCGTGCGCAATGAGCGCGCCGCCTGTTTCTCGTCCCGTTGCAGGCTTTGTTTCGAAAAGGCCCGGCGCAATGCCTGGCTGCCGTACCAGAGCAAGAATACGGCGCCCCCCCAGCGGGCGATCGACAGCAGCAGCGGACTTTGGGCCAGCAGGGTTGCCAGCCCGAATACCCCGGCAGCCACCAACAGCGCATCGCAGGTCACGCAGAGCGCCGCCACGGGCAAGTGATGCTCGCGGCGCAAGCTCTGGGCGAGGACGAAGGCATTCTGGGCGCCAATCGCCATGATCAACCCGAGGGCCACCAGCAGGCCGTTCACATAGCTTTGCCACATAAAGTATTTCTCCATCCAGGTTCGCAATGCTGGCCATTCTCCGGTTCGTCGAGTTATAAGAAAAACCAATCTTGCTGATTGCTCATTAGGAAAACTGATGTTCGACTACAAATTGCTTTCCGCCCTGGCGGCCGTGGTCGAGCAGGCCGGTTTCGAACGTGCCGCGCAGGTCCTGGGGTTGTCGCAATCGGCCATTTCCCAGCGGATCAAATTGCTCGAGGCGCGCGTTGGCCAGCCCGTACTGGTGCGCGCCACGCCGCACGGCACCGACCGAGATCGGCCGTCGCCTGCTCAACCATGTCCAGCAGGTCAGGTTGCTGGAGCGTGATCTGCAAAGCCTGGTACCAGCGTTGGACGAGGAGGGACTCCCCGAGCGCCTGCGGATTGCCTTGAATGCCGACAGTCTGGCGACGTGGTGGGCCGGCGCCGTGGGGACATTCTGCGCCGAACAGCATCTGTTGCTGGACTTGGTGGTAGAGGACCAGACCGTTGGCCTCAAGCGCATGCGTGCTGGCGAAGTGGCGGCTTGTGTTTGTGCCAGCGAGCGTCCCGTGGCGGGTGCCCGCAGCGTATTGCTGGGGGCCATGCGTTACCGTGCCCTTGCCAATCGGGCCTTCATCGCCCGGCATTTCCCCGATGGAGTGCGCGCCGATCAACTGGCTCGCGCGCCGGCCCTGGTGTTCGGCCCGGATGATTTCCTGCAGCACCGATACCTTGCGTCCCTCGGCGTCGAAGGGGGGTTCGAGCATCACCTGTGCCCGTCATCCGAAGGTTTCATTCGCCTTGCCGAGGCGGGGCTTGGCTGGGGGCTGGTGCCGGAATTACAGGTCCGTGAGCAACTGGAGCGGGGCGAACTGGTGGAGCTGGTGGCAGATAAACCGATCGATGTGCCGCTGTACTGGCATCATTGGCGCAATGGCGGCCAGTTGCTCGGCTTGTTGACCGAACAACTGGTTCGCGCGTCTGGGCAGTGGCTGGTGCCGTTGGGCTGATTCGCAGCGTCAGGATTGCACGCAATACGCAAAACCTTCTTCATCGGAGCACTACATGAAAATTCTCGTCACCGGCGCGAGCGGCTTCATCGGCGGACGCTTTGCGCGTTTCGCCCTGGAGCAAGGCCTGGATGTTCGGGTCAACGGCCGCCGGGCCGAAAGCGTCGAGCACCTGGTGAGGCGCGGCGCCGAATTCATCCCAGGCGACCTGAGCGACCCGGAACTGGCCCGTGAACTGTGTCGGGACGTTGATGCGGTGGTGCATTGCGCCGGCTCAGTGGGGCTGTGGGGCCGCTATCAGGATTTTCACCTGGGTAATGTCCAGCTCACCGAAAACGTTGTCGAGGCTTGCCTCAAGCAGAAGGTTCGGCGGATGGTGCACCTGTCGTCCCCGTCCATTTATTTCGATGGCCGTGACCACGTGGGACTGACGGAAGAACAAGTGCCCAAGCGCTTCAAGCATCCCTACGCCGCCACCAAATACCTGGCGGAACAGAAAGTCTTCGGCGCCCAGGAGTTCGGCCTGGAAGTGTTGGCGCTGCGGCCGCGCTTCGTCACCGGGGCCGGAGACATGAGCATTTTCCCGCGCCTGTTGAAAATGCAGCGCAAGGGTCGGCTGGCGATTGTCGGCAACGGACTGAACAAAGTGGATTTCACCAGCGTCCAGAACCTCAATGAAGCGCTGCTCAGCAGCCTGCTGGCCACGGATTCGGCGTTGGGCAAGGCCTACAACATCAGTAACGGGACGCCGGTTCCGCTGTGGGACGTGGTCAACTACGTGATGCGAAAAATGGAAGTCCCGCAGGTCAGGCGTTATCGGCCCTACGGGCTGGCCTACAGCCTCGGTGCCGTGAACGAAGGTTTGTGCGCGCTTTGGCCCGGTCGCCCCGAACCGACGGTGTCGCGCCTGGGCATGCAGGTCATGAACAGAAATTTCACCCTGGACATCAGTCGGGCCAGGCACTATCTCGATTACGATCCACAGGTCGGTTTGTGGACCGCCCTCGATGAATTTTGCGCCTGGTGGCGTGTCCAGGACGCCCGCTGATCGCCCCGTCATGAACCGAGTGCCCGGTTCGGGGTCAATGGGTGCGGCGGGCGAGGGGGTTATACTCGCCACATCAAGCCATCCCCGGTTTCCCAAAGGTTAGACCCATGCCCATGCGTAACGATGCCAACGACGACTTCGATGATGTACCGAGCCTGCGGATGCGGGCCGACATTCCCGATGACGATGACTTCATGCCCAACCGCCAGCCCCACGTGCAAGCGCGTCCGGCGCCCGTTGCGGCCGCCAAGGTCAAGGGCCCGAGCACAGGGCCGTTGTGGGCACTGATCGGCGCGCTGCTGTGCGCCTTCGCGTTCCTGGCGTGGTGGAGCTTCCAGCAGATTTCCCTGATGGAACAGCAACTGGTGGCCACCCAGGAAAGCTTCGCCCGGATCAGCGAGGATGCGGCGGGGCGCTTGCAGGACATTTCCGGCAAGGTTGTCGCCGGCCAGTCAAATGTCATGAGCGACAGTGAAGCCTTGAAACTGCAGATCAAGCAGTTGGACAACAAGCTGCAGGAGCAGGGCCGGCAATTCGAAAGCCGGTTGCAGGAGGTGAACAAGCCGCAGCAAGGCGCGTTCGGTCCGTCCGATGACCTGGGCAAGGAACTGGCCCAGATCATTACCCAGGCCAGCGCACAGGAAAACGCCACCGCTCAGTTGCAGGCGGCCAACAAAGAACTCCAAGCCCAGCTCAAGACGCTGACGGCTGAAGTGACTGCCCTGAAGAACCAAGGCGAGGGCGGTGCCCTGGATGCCCAGCTCAAGAGCATCGGTGCCGACATCACGGCCCTGAAGCGAGCCACTTCCAACTCGGCCATCGAGCGCCTGGAGCAGGACATGGTCGTGCTCAAGAGCCAGCAGGACAACCGTTCGGGCAACACCGCCGAATTCGATGCGTTCCGTGGCCAGGTCACCCGCAACATCAACACGCTGCAATCGCAGATTCAGTACCTGCAGCAGCAACTGAGCGCTCGGTCCCAATAAGCCTGGGTAGCTCTTGGCCAGCGCCTACCCCGTAGGCGCTGGCGAAGGCTGCGATCTTTTGATCTTCAGGTCTTTCGCTCAAAACTCAATTGTCAGGGAAAAGATCGCAGCCTCGTTGCACTCGGCAGCTCCTACTTATCCCACGCCGTCTACGCTCTTGAAACACCAACAAGAACGAGGGCGCGCGCATGGGGTTTATTCGAAGGCTGGCCGGGCTGGCCGCACTGCTGATATTGGTCCAGGCCCAGGCCGCCGCGCCGGACGACGGCCAGGCCGCCCGGGCATTGCTGGAAAAGGCCCTGGCCTACTACCACGACAACGGCGACAAAGCGTTCGCCGCGTTCAGCCGCCAGGGCGAATTCGTCGACAAGGACCGCTACGTGTTCGTGGTCGATACCCAAGGCGTAATGCTTGCCAGCGGCGGTCCTTCATCAGCGTTGATCGGGCGTGACGTTTCCGAGGTGCTGGGACCTGACTTGCGCAAGGCTTTCAAAGAGGCGCTGAAAACCCCCGAGGCCAGCGGTATCCAGCAGGCTGACTATCGTTGGCAGAACTGGGCAGACGGCAAGGTCGAGCGCAAGCATGTGTATTTCCAGCGGGTCGGCGAGCGAATCCTCGCGGTTGGCTACTACCTGCCAAGGGCCTCCGCCGAACAGGCGAGGGCGCTGTTGGACAAGGCGGCGGGTGATTTGCTGAAGAACGAGAAAGGCACGCTGACGGCGATCAACTCGCTCAAGGGCGGCTACCTTCAGGACGACTTGTATGTGTTTGTCGTTGACCTCGATACCCGTCGCTATGTTGGGCACGGCACCAACCTGCGGTTGATCAATACCGATTTCGCCAAGATCAAGGATCCGGACGGCAAGCCTGTGGGCGAGCCGATCCTGGCCATGATCGGCAAGCAGGACGCTGGGGAATATGAGTATCGCTGGAAGAATCCGGTGACGGGGAGGGTTGAGAACAAGCATGCGTATTTGAAGAAGGCGGGACATTTCCTGGTGGCGGTGGGATATTACAGCCCTTGAACTTCAAGATTCGTGACTGTTGAAAAACCACTGTGGGAGCGGGCTTGCTCGCGAAGGCGGCGGCACAGTCGATGAAGATATCGAACCTGCCGGCCTCTTCGCGGGCAAGCCCGCTCCCACAGGTGAAAACAGAACCAGGTCAGCTTTAAGGCCGAAGATACGGATATACACCCATAACCCAGCCGAAAATCACCCGGCCACCAACACCCGAATCGCCTCCAACCGCAACGCCGCCTTCTCCAGCATCGCCAACCCCTGCTCACGTTGCTTAGGCGCAGTGCCTCCAGCTCACTGTCCCGAACAGTAGGGTTAACCGCTTGCAGCGCGGTCAAGCGGGCCAGTTCTTCCTCGGTATCAGCCGCCAGGCGACGTTGAGCCTCGGCCACGCGTTCGGCGTGACGCGGGGTGATCTTCTCTTCGCCGGCATTGATCCGCGGCGCGAGCTGGTCACGCTGGGCCTGGATGAACTTGTTGGCGCTGGCGCGAGGCACGCTTTCGAGCTGGTCGTTCAAGGTCTCGAACGAGACCCGGGCCGCCAGGTCGTTGCCGTTCGCGTCCAACAGGCAGCGCAAGGCGGCCGGTGGCAGGTAGCGGCCCAGTTGCAGCGAGCGCGGGGCAACCACTTCGCTGACGTACAGCAGTTCCAGCAGCACGGTGCCGGGCTTGAGCGCCTTGTTCTTGATCAGCGCCACGGCGGTGTTGCCCATGGAGCCGGACAGCACCAGGTCCATGCCGCCTTGCACCATCGGATGCTCCCAGGTGATGAACTGCATGTCTTCGCGAGACAGCGCCTGGTTGCGGTCATAGGTGATGGTCACGCCTTCGTCGTCGCCCAGCGGGAAACTGGCGTCGAGCATTTTTTCGCTCGGCTTGAGGATCAGCGCGTTGTCGGAGTGGTCCTCGCTGTCGATGCCGAAGGCGTCGAACAGGGTCTCCATGTAGATCGGCAGGGCGAACTGGTCGTCCTGTTCGAGAATCGCTTCGACCAGCGCGTCACCTTCGCCTGCGCCGCCGGAGTTGAGCTCCAGCAGGCGGTCGCGACCGGTGTGCAGCTCGGCTTCCAGGCGCTCGCGCTCGGCGCGGGCCTCATCGATCAGCGCTTGCCAGTCGCCATCGTCGGCTTCTTCCAGCAACGGCAACAGGCGCGGACCGAACTGATGCTGCAAGGCGTTGCCGGTCGGGCAGGTGTTGAGGAAGGCATTCAGCGCTTCGTGATACCACTGGAACAGCCGCGCTTGCGGGCTGGTTTCCAGGTAGGGCACGTGCAGCTCGATGGTGTGTTTCTGGCCGATCCGATCCAGGCGGCCGATCCGCTGCTCCAACAGGTCCGGGTGCGACGGCAGGTCGAACAGGACCAAGTGGTGAGCGAATTGGAAGTTGCGGCCTTCGCTGCCGATTTCCGAACAGATCAGCACTTGCGCGCCGAACTCTTCATCGGCGAAGTAGGCGGCGGCACGGTCACGCTCGAGGATATTCATGCCTTCGTGGAAAACCGTGGCCGGAATGCCGGAGCGCACGCGCAGGGCGTCCTCCAGGTCCATGGCGGTTTCCGCGTGGGCGCAGATCACCAGGACCTTGGTGCGCTTGAGCATTTTCAGTTGGTCGATCAGCCACTCGACGCGCGGGTCGAATTTCCACCAGCGCTCTTCTTCGCTGGCGTCCGGCTGGGCCTGGAAGCTGACTTCCGGGTACAGCTCGGCGTGATCGCCCAACGGCAGTTCGAGGTATTCGTCCGGGCACGGCAGTGGATAGGCGTGCAGCTTGCGCTCGGGGAAGCCTTGTACGGCGGCGCGGGTATTGCGGAACAGCACGCGGCCGGTGCCGTGGCGGTCCAGCAGCTCGCGAACCAGGCGGGCGCTGGCTTCGATGTCGCCATCGTTGACGGCGGTCAGCAGTGCTTCGCCTTCGTTACCCAGGAAACCCTGGATGGTCTTGTGGGCTTGGGGCGAGAGTCGACCTTTGTCCAGCAGCTCCTGGACGGCCTCGGCCACCGGGCGATAGTTTTCGCTTTCGGCGCGGAAGGCCTGCAGGTCATGGAAACGATTCGGGTCAAGCAGGCGCAGGCGGGCGAAGTGACTGTCCTGGCCGAGTTGCTCCGGGGTCGCGGTGAGCAGCAACACGCCGGGGATGGTTTCGGCCAGCTGCTCCACCAGCGCATATTGCGGGCTGACGTGATCTTCATGCCACACCAGGTGGTGGGCTTCGTCGACGACCATCAGATCCCAACCCGCGGCAAACAGCGCGTCCTGGGCTTTCTCGTCTTCCACCAGCCATTCCAGTGCCACCAACGCCAGTTGGGTGTCTTCGAACGGGTTGCTGGCATCACTTTCGATGAAACGCTCTTCGTCGAACAGCGCCACCTGCAGATTGAAGCGCCGACGCATTTCAACCAGCCATTGGTGCTGGAGGTTTTCCGGCACCAGGATCAGGATGCGGTTGGCACGGCCGGAGAGCAGTTGCCGATGAATGATCAGTCCGGCTTCGATGGTCTTGCCCAGGCCCACTTCGTCCGCCAGCAACACGCGCGGCGCGATGCGGTCGGCCACTTCGCGGGCGATGTGCAGTTGATGGGCAATCGGCTGGGCACGTACGCCACCCAGGCCCCATAGCGGGGACTGCAATTGGCGGCTGGTGTGTTCCAGCGTGTGGTAGCGCAGGGAGAACCACGCCAGGGGATCGATCTGGCCGGCGAACAGGCGGTCGCTGGCCAGGCGGAACTGGATGAAGTTCGACAGTTGGGTTTCCGGCAGCGTGACGACTTCGTTCTGTGCGTTGAGGCCGTGATAGACCAGCAGCCCGTCGACGTCATCGACTTCGCGCACGGTCATTTTCCAGCCTTCGAAGTGAGTGATCACGTCACCCGGCGAAAACCGCACGCGAGTGAGGGGCGCATTCCGTAGCGCGTACTGGCGAGTGTCGCCAGTGGCCGGATAGAGCACGGTCAACAAGCGGCCGTCCTGTGCCAGAACGGTGCCTAAACCCAGCTCGGCTTCGCTGTCACTGATCCAGCGTTGCCCCGGTTGATACTGCTGCGCCATGCTGCCTGACTCCCGCCTTGAAAAAGCCGGCTATCTTAACGGAATGCTCCGTCAGACCAAAGGATTTACGCACGCATGCAGCCTTCGCGGCGACTTGTCATCCAGTGATCCAAGGGAACTTAAGCGGGCTCGGTGATCAAACAAGCTTGTGTCCTGCCGGGGCGTAATGCCAACCAGGTCACAAGTTTCGGACCAGCGGTTCAAGCCGCACCTCCCTTGGCCGACAACCTGAAGACAGGAGACCTTTATGTTGCCACCCATGCTCCCTTTGAGCGCCGTACCCATCACCGCTCAACAGGATCCGGTTCGCCAGCGACCGGACATACCGCCCGTGGTCCCGGTGCAACAGAGCTCCAACGAAAGCACCATCGACCTGCAGAACCGCGATCCGGAAGAGGCCGCGCTGCTATTGCGCGAGGAACAGCAGCGCCAGCAGGAGCGCAACCGGCGCCGCCGTGAAGCGGATGAGGATCCCGAGGAGCACCTGGCGGTCCCCGGCACGGAACTGAACGCCGATAACACCGTTCCGGTTGTCCCGCTGGTGGAGGGGGAATCGCGCCAGGGCCTGTGGGTCGATATCCAGATCTGATCCGGGCTTTGCCAATATGTCCGACAGCCCGCATCATGGGCGCATCGCCATTCACTGCACGATGCCGTACGCCATGAGCCAAGACGACAAACTGATCGACTTCAGTGCTGAACGCGCCAAGCGCGTCCATGACCTCAACGAAAAGCGCCTCAATGAAGTTCGCCAGGCATTCGAACAGGCGATGCCTTTGGGCAAGGCGAAGAAAAAGCCGAAAAACAAACCGAAAAAGCGCTGAAATCCCCTCGATCCATTGATGCAGATCAGTTATTTCCCCCTCTTCGCGCCCCGTTGCGGGCGTTATTGACGCCGGTCAATTTTCATCCAGGCCTGATTGGTTAACTTGAACCCATCGCAACAGGGACAAGACCAGGAGGCCAGTCATGTTTATCGATAATGTGGTGTTTGCCGGTGTATTGACGGTTGGCCTCATGTTCGTGTTTTTCGCAGGTTTCGGATTATTCATCTGGAAAGACGCTCACAAGCGCAAAAAGCCGTAGGTCTTTCCAGCGACAACGAGCACGCAAGGCATTTTGGGCGACTTCGGTCGCCCTTTTTTTTGTGCGCATTTTTTCTAGGGCAACGCTAAATCAGTGTGGGAGCGGGCTTGCTCGCGAATGCGGCATGTCAGCCACTGCATCGCTAACTGACCCGCCGCCTTCGCGAGCAAGCCCGCTCCCACAGTTGTCAGGTGTGCGGGCATAAAAAAAGGTGCGAACCGCAAGGAACGCACCTTTTTTTGTGAGCCGCTGGAATCAGCTGCCCAAGGCCTTGGACGCCAGCCAGAACAGCCCGGCCGACAGGGCGACTGTCGCTGGCAGGGTCAGCACCCAGGCCAGGAGAATGTTGCGCACGGTGCCACCTTGCAGGCCGCTCTTGTTGGCGACCATGGTGCCCGCCACGCCGGAAGACAGCACGTGGGTGGTGGAAACCGGCAGGCTGAAGATGTTCGCCGCGCCAATCATGCAGGCGGTGGTGATCTGCGCCGACATGCCTTGGGCATAGGTCATGCCTTGCTTGCCGATCTTCTCGCCAATGGTCAGTACCACGCGTTTCCAGCCGACCATGGTGCCCAGGCCGAGTGCCAGGGCAACCGCCAGGATCACCCAGAACGGGGCGTATTCAGTGGTGGCGGTCAGGTCCTTGCGCAGCTTGTTCAGGTCGTCTTTCTCGCGGGCCGCCAGGCCTGGCAACTTGCCGACCTTCTTCGCCGTGTCGTCCAGGCAAAGTAGGTAGCGACGAACCTCGATGCGTCTTTCCGACGGCAGCGAGTGGTAGTCCGCCACGCCTTTGAGGGTGTCGAGCAGGGCGTTGATCGTCGGTTCGGTCTGTTGCGGGTTGCAACGGAATTTCTCCGGCAGATCACCTTCGACGCTTTTGCCCAGCGCCAGGAACTCACCGAGGGAGTCGCTGTTGCGCGTGTAGAACTGGCTCAGGTGCAGGGTCGCATCACGAGTACGCTCGATCTGGTAGGTGGTGCTGGTCAGGTCGAGTACGAACTGCGCCGGCACGATACCGATCAGCACCAGCATGATCAGGCCGATACCTTTTTGGCCATCGTTGGAACCGTGGACAAAGCTGACCGCCATGGCCGAGATCACCAGGACCAGGCGATTCCAGAACGGCGGGTGCTTCTTGTCGTCGATCTTGCGACGCTGCTCTGGCGTCTTGTGCATCTTCGACAATGGACGCCACCACTTCAGGCCAATCAACACCAGGGCGGCGATGAGGAAGCCGGCCATGGGCGAGAACACCAGGGAAGCGCCGATATCGATCGCCTTCTGCCAGTTCACCCCGTCGGCCAACGGGATATCGTTGATCAGCGCATTGGCCAGGCCGACGCCGAGGATCGAACCGATCAGCGTGTGGGAGCTGGACGCTGGAATACCGAAGTACCAGGTGCCCAGGTTCCAGGTGATGGCCGCTGCGAGCAGCGAGAACACCATGGCCAGCCCGTGTCCGGTGTTCACATTGATCAGCAGTTCCACCGGCAGCAAGTGAACGATGGCATACGCCACCCCCACGCCGCCCAGCAGCACGCCGAGGAAATTGAACACACCGGAAAAGAACACCGCCAGGTGAGGTGGCATGGCTTTGGTGTAGATAACAGTGGCAACCGCGTTAGCGGTGTCATGAAAGCCGTTGATGAACTCGAAGGCGAGGACAAAAGCCAGGGCGAGCAAGAGGCTCACAAGCACCCAAGCATCCAGTCCGCTGAATAAATCGATCATGAAGGTTTTCTGACCCGGGAATAAGGGGGCGCGATTATGCCAGAAAACCTCGGTAATCGATGCACTGCCTGCTCATCGGTCACATTCTTCTACGAAATAATCGGGAGGAAACCGTGCGTGGCATGGTTTTGCCGGGGAGCTGCAAGCCTTTGTTTACAAGGCAGAAAGCCCTGCGGACACGCCTCTCCTCGGGGTAGGAAGGGGCCTGAAAATGTGTATGAAATATCTGGAAGAGAGGTCGGTCATGAACGCCCCCAACCGGCGGTGGCGAAAATGGCGGCCCGCTTTTGGCGGGCGCTTGACGACGAGGGCCGGCCAGGGTGGCGACCGGATACCGTCCACAGAAAACATCAAGCCCGGAGGTTAGCTCTCTTCGGCCTTGAGTTCCTTTTCCATCTTCTGAAGTTCCTGGCTGAACGCCTGATCCTGGACGGTGGCGCGTTTACGCCAAGGTTTGCGTTCCGGTTCAGGTTGCGCGGCGTAGGTGGTGATCTCCCCGCCGTAAACTTCCTTGTAACGTTGTTCCTGGCGCTCAAGTTCCGCGCGCAGTTCGTCTTTCGTCACAGTGTTACCTAATTAATTAATTGAATCTGGTGATACGCACTGCATGGGAACATGCAGACGGCCACGGCACCAGAGCTGACAGCTGACGTAGCATCAGGGCTTCGTGTTGTTGCCGATACAGGGGAAGCGGCCACAGGTGCTTCAGGCACCGGCAGGCGACACAACAGCGATGAACTGTCGTGCCTGCGGATGGTAAGGTCGATGGGCCTCGCCGTCACTGAAACGCATTATAGCGGTCCGTTGGAAGAACACTATCGGTAAAGATAAAACCGCTGGTTGTTTGTGTGAATCAATATTTGTATGGACTAGTTGTGTCAACAGACGTATTTCCCTAACTGTCGATATCCTGACGCCATTGTTGGCGACAAGTTCAATTTTCGAGTGGGGACATGTCCATTGCCGGCCGCTTTCGAAAGCGCTGTGCGGGTCAGTCGGGACATGGATTCATCATCACTTGATTGCGATTATCGATCGGCGGTTCGATAATCGAACGGTGTCGGCGATCCGTCCTTGTGCGTCTGCCGGCCCGCCAGTTGTAATAGCCGATATTCCGCAGAGGATCCGACATGAACGACCAATTGCGCAACGCTTTCACCTCAGTCGCGCCGCCGATCGTTGCCTCGCCTGCCAAGCGGATCCAGGCGTTGACTGGCGATCCGGATTTCATGACGTCGCTGGCCCGCGGCCTGGCCGTGGTCCAGGCATTCCAGGAGCGCAAGCGGCACCTGACCATCGCCCAGATCAGCCACCGCACGGAAATCCCCCGCGCCGCGGTCAGACGTTGCCTGCATACCTTGATCAAGCTCGGCTACGCCACCACCGACGGACGTACCTATTCGTTGCTGCCCAAGGTGCTGACCCTGGGTCACGCCTATCTGTCGTCGACACCGTTGGCCGTGTCCGCCCAGCCGTACCTGGACCGCATGAGCGAGCAGCTGCACGAGGCCTGCAACATGGCGACGCTCGAAGGTGACGACATCCTCTATATCGCCCGCTCGGCCACCACCCAGCGGCTGATTTCCGTGGATCTGTCCGTGGGCGGCCGTCTGCTCGGCGTATTGCACATCGATGGGCAGGATCCTGTTGGCTGCCCTGGACGATGCGTCGTTGCGCGATTACCTGGACCACGCCGACTTGCAGGCCAAGACCAGCCGGACGTTGCATACACCCGAGGCGTTGCTCGAATGCCTGCAGCAGGTTCGGCAACAAGGCTGGTGCATCGTCGACCAGGAACTGGAGCAAGGCCTGCGCTCGATCGCCGTGCCGGTGTATGACGCATCGGGCCAGGTGGTCGCGGCGCTGAATGTCAGTACCCACGCGGGTCGGGTCAGCCGCAACGAGTTGGAGCAACGCTTCCTGCCGGGCCTGCTGGGAGCCAGCCGGGACCTCAGCGCGCAATTGTTCAGTTAAGTGTTCAGGCTAAGTTGTTCGATAAACGCACACAGTCGGCCGGGATGAATTGACGGTATTTGCCTGGTCTCATTAATGTCGCGCAGCGTCATCTGGCGTCCCTTGCGTGGAATAAAAATAAAATGAACCAGCCCCAGACTTCCGTAGGCACTTGCCTCGATGTGCAGTCCTTCATCAACGCTCAACCGCTTTCGCGCTATCAGTGGCGCGTGGTCATTCTCTGTTTCCTGATTGTTTTCCTCGACGGCCTCGATACGGCGGCCATGGGCTTCATCGCGCCGGCCCTGTCCCAGGACTGGGGCATCGACCGGGCCAGCCTTGGACCGGTGATGAGTGCCGCGCTGATCGGCATGGTCTTCGGCGCGTTGGGTTCCGGGCCCCTGGCGGACCGCTTCGGGCGCAAGGTCGTGCTGGTCGGGGCCGTCGCCCTGTTCGGCGCATTCAGCCTGGCTTCCGCCTACAGCACCAATGTCGACCAATTGCTGGTGCTGCGTTTCCTGACGGGCCTGGGCCTGGGCGCTGGCATGCCGAACGCCACGACGCTGCTCTCCGAGTACACGCCGGAGCGCAAGAAGTCGCTGCTGGTGACGAGCATGTTCTGTGGCTTCAACCTCGGCATGGCTGGCGGCGGGTTCATTTCGGCCAAGTTGATCCCGGCATTCGGCTGGCACAGCCTGTTGATGATCGGCGGAATCCTGCCACTGATCCTGGCGGTGGTGCTGTTGTTCTGGTTGCCCGAGTCGGCGCGTTACCTGGTGGTGCGGAACCGTGGCACGGACAAAGTGCGCAAGACCTTGGCGCCGATTGATCCTTCGACCATTGCCCAGGCATCCAGCTTCAGTGTGCCGGAACAGAAAACCGTGAAGGCGCGCAACGTGCTGGCGGTGATTTTCTCCGGGACCTACAGCGCTGGCACTTTGTTGTTGTGGCTGACGTATTTCATGGGGCTGGTGATTGTCTATCTCCTGACCAGTTGGCTACCGACCCTGATGCGTGACAGTGGCGCGAGCATGGAACAGGCCGCGTTTATCGGTGCGTTGTTTCAATTCGGCGGCGTCTTGAGCGCGGTCGGCGTGGGGTGGGCGATGGACCGGTTCAATCCGCACAAGGTCATCGGCATTTTCTATCTGATGGCCGGGCTGTTTGCCTACGCGGTAGGGCAGAGCCTGGGCAACATCACCTTGCTCGCCACCCTGGTGTTGGTGGCCGGCATGTGCGTAAACGGCGCGCAATCGGCGATGCCTTCCCTGGCGGCGCGCTTCTATCCGACCCAGGGCCGGGCCACCGGGGTTTCCTGGATGCTGGGCATCGGTCGGTTCGGGGCGATCCTTGGCGCCTGGATGGGCGCGACGTTGTTGGGCCTGGGCTGGAACTTCGAGCAGGTCCTGACGGCGTTGGTCATTCCTGCGGCCCTGGCGACCACGGCGGTGGTGATCAAGGGCATGGTCAGCCATGCGGATGCGACCTGAGTTTTTCCGAGCCTGAATCCTCACCCGTGGCGAGGGAGCTTGCTCCCGCTGGGGCGCGAAGCGGCCCTGATTTTTGGGGCTGCTACGCAGCCCAGCGGGAGCAAGCTCCCTCGCCACAGTCCCGCGTGTTTCCGATGGCAGGGGAAATCGATAGCCAAACAACAATCTGTTCGATAAACGAACACTCAGTCGATTATCGGATTGTTTTGCCGTCATCCCGAAGCTTAATCTTCAGTCACTCCGGCGCTTGACCTCGCGCCTTTTTCTTCACGTCGGTCTACTGGAAAAACGGGAGCCTGCCCCATGGCTGAAATCCTTTCGCTGCACGACGCGGTGAAGCAATTCGTCAACGACGGCGATACCGTCGCGCTCGAAGGCTTCACGCACCTGATACCAACGGCGGCGGGTCATGAAATCATTCGCCAGGGCAAGAAAGACCTGACGTTGGTACGCATGACGCCTGACCTGATCTACGACCAGTTGATCGGCGCCGGTTGTGCTCGCAAGTTGATTTTCTCCTGGGGCGGCAACCCTGGCGTCGGGTCCTTGCACCGCCTGCGCGATGCCGTGGAAAAACAATGGCCGCACCCGCTGGAGATCGAAGAACACAGCCACGCCGACCTGGCCAATGCCTACGTCGCCGGTGCCTCCGGCTTACCGTTCGCGGTACTGCGAGCCTACGCCGGTTCCGACCTGCCGAAGGTCAACCCACTGATCAAGAGCGTGACCTGTCCCTTCACCGGTGAAGTATTGGCCGCTGTACCTTCAGTGCGCCCGGACATCACCGTGATCCACGCCCAGAAAGCCGACCGCAAGGGCAACGTGCTGCTGTGGGGCATTCTCGGCGTGCAGAAAGAAGCCGCCCTGGCCGCCAAGCGTTGCATCGTCACCGTGGAAGAAATCGTCGACGACCTGAACGCGCCGATGAACGCCTGCGTGCTGCCGACCTGGGCGTTGAGCGCGGTGTGCCATGTCCCCGGCGGTGCCCATCCGTCCTACGCCCACGGCTACACCGAGCGTGACAATCGTTTCTACCAGGCGTGGGATCCGATCGCCCGGGACCGTGAGACGTTCACCGCATGGATCAACGAATACATCCACGGCACCCGGGATTTCAGTGAATTCCAGGCCCGACTGGCAGCCGCTTCGCAGGTGAAAGCATGAACTACACCACCAACGAAATGATGACCGTCGCCGCGGCGCGTCGCTTGAAGAACAATGCCGTGTGCTTCGTCGGCATCGGCCTGCCGTCGAAAGCGGCCAACCTGGCGCGTCTGACCTCATCGCCAGACGTCGTGCTGATCTATGAATCCGGCCCGATCGGCGCCAAGCCCAGCGTGTTGCCACTGTCCATCGGCGACGGCGAGCTGGCGGAAACCGCGGACACTGTCGTCCCGACCGGTGAGATTTTTCGCTATTGGCTGCAGGGCGGACGTATCGACGTCGGTTTCCTCGGCGCGGCCCAGGTCGACCGTTTCGGCAACATCAACACCACGGTGGTGGGCGATTACCATCAACCGAAAGTCCGCCTGCCGGGTGCCGGTGGCGCGCCGGAAATCGCCGGTTCGGCCAAGAGCGTGCTGATCATCCTCAAGCAGTCGGCGCGTTCGTTTGTCGACAAGCTGGATTTCATCACCTCGGTCGGTCACGGCGAAGGCGGCGATTCGCGCAAGCGCCTGGGCCTGCCGGGCGCAGGTCCGGTGGGCATCATCACCGACTTGTGCATCATGGAACCGGAAGCCAGCAGCCATGAATTCGTGGTCACCGCATTGCACCCCGGCGTGACTCGCGAGCAAGTTATTGCGGCCACCGGGTGGGCGATCCGTTTCGCCGACCAGGTGCACACCACCGCCGAGCCGACCGAAGTCGAGCTGCGCGCATTGCGCGACCTGGAAGCTCGTACCGCGGCGGCCCATGGCCAGGCACCGGGAGAAGCCTGATGCGTGACGTTTATATCTGTGATGCGATTCGAACCCCCATCGGCCGGTTTGGCGGCGGTTTGTCCGGCGTGCGCGCCGATGACCTGGCCGCCGTGCCGATCAAGGCATTGATGGAGCGCAATCCATCGGTGGATTGGAGCGCGGTGGACGAAGTGTTCCTCGGCTGCGCCAACCAGGCCGGTGAAGACAACCGCAACGTCGCGCGCATGGCGCTGCTGTTGGCGGGCCTGTCGGAAAGCATTCCCGGCGTGACCCTCAACCGGCTCTGCGCCTCGGGCATGGACGCTATTGGCACCGCGTTCCGCGCCATCGCCAGTGGCGAGATGGAACTGGCGATTGCCGGCGGCGTGGAATCGATGTCTCGTGCACCGTTCGTGATGGGCAAGGCCGACGCGGCGTTTTCCCGCAACATGAAGCTGGAGGACACCACCATCGGCTGGCGTTTCATCAACCCGTTGATGAAAGCCCAGTACGGCGTGGATGCGATGCCGCAAACCGCTGATAACGTGGCGGATGATTACGCGGTGTCCCGCGCCGACCAGGACGCTTTCGCCTTGCGCAGCCAGCAACGCACGGCGGCGGCCCAGGCGGCAGGGTTTTTCGCCGAGGAAATCGTGCCGGTGCGCATCGCCCATAAAAAGGGCGAAACCGTGGTCGAGCAGGATGAACATCCTCGCCCTGACACCACGCTGGAAACCCTGAGCAAACTCAAACCGGTCAACGGTCCGGACAAGACGGTCACCGCCTCGGCAACGCTTCGGGCGTCAATGACGGCGCGGCCGCGTTGATCCTGGCGTCGGCCGAAGCAGTAAAAAAACATGGCCTGACGCCCCGCGGCAAAGTGTTGGGCATGGCCAGCGCCGGTGTGGCGCCGCGGGTGATGGGCATCGGTCCGGTGCCGGCGGTGCGCAAACTCACCGAACGCCTGGGATTGGCCGTCGCGGATTTTGATGTGATCGAGCTTAACGAAGCCTTCGCCAGCCAAGGTTTGGCGGTATTGCGAGACTTGGGACTGGCGGACGATGCGCCGCAAGTCAACCCGAACGGTGGGGCGATCGCCTTGGGTCATCCGCTGGGCATGAGCGGCGCACGCTTGGTGATGACAGCGCTGCATCATCTGGAAAAAACAGGCGGCAAGAAAGGCTTGGCGACCATGTGTGTCGGCGTCGGCCAAGGTCTGGCGCTGGCGATCGAACGCGTCTGATGCGTCGCTCTACTAATAAGAAACCGAGGAATGCTTCATGACTGACAAGCCTGGTTATCGTCGCCCACAAGCGGGCACCCAGCCGGAGTATCTGCACCCGCCGTACCAGTCCACCAACCTGCGCTCGCCGTCCAAGCCGCTGGTGTACCTGCCTCATTCGCTGTCGGAAATTACCGGGCCGACCGTAGGTGCCGATCGCCTGAAGGAGAAGGACCACGACCTGACCGCCCAGCATGCTGGCGAGCCGCTGGGTGAACGAATCATCATTCACGGGCGCGTACTGGATGAGCACGGCGAGCCAGTGCCGGGCATCCTCGTGGAGATCTGGCAGGCCAACGCCGCCGGTCGCTACAACCATGACCGTGACGACCACGATGCGCCGCTGGATCCGAATTTCACCGGCACCGGTCGCACCGTCACCGACGCCGACGGCTGGTATCAGTTCCAGACCATCAAGCCCGGCGCCTACCCATGGGGCAACCACCACAACGCCTGGCGCCCGGCGCACATCCATTTCTCACTGTTCGGGCCGAGCATCCTGACGCGCCTGGTGACGCAGATGTATTTTCCGGGCGACCCGTTGCTGGAATACGACCCGATCTACAACTGCGTGCCGGACACAAGTGCCAAGGAACGCCTGATCGCCCGTTTCGACCTGGAAAAAACCGTCCCTCACTACGCCCTCGGTTATCGCTGGGACATCGTCTTGCGCGGCCGCGATGCCACGCCGATGGAGAAATAAGATGACGCTCAACGCCACTACGTCCCACACCGTCGGGCCTTACTACCACATCGGCCTGACATGGCTGAACCGCGAAGACCTGACCGTTGCCGAGACGCTCGGCCAGCGCGTGGCGATCACCGGGCAGGTGGTCGATGGCAACGGCCAAATCGTCAACGACGCGATGCTGGAAGTCTGGCAGGCCAACGCCGCTGGCAAGTACGCGCACCCGGAAGACGACCAGGACAAACCCTTGGACCCGCACTTCGACGGCTTTGGCCGGGTGCCGGTGGATGCCGAAGGGCGCTTCCGCTTCACCACCATCAAGCCGGGCACCGTACCGGGATTGGCAGGCACGACCCAGGCCCCGCACCTGGTGGTGCTGGTGTTCGCCCGCGGGTTGGTCAAGCATTTGCTGACGCGCATTTATTTCGATGGCGAGCCGGCCAACGAAACCGACCCGCTGCTGGCCTGCGTGCCCGAGGAGCGTCGCGGCACCCTCGTCGCCAAGGCCGATGCGTCGGGCGTGTATCAGTGGAACGTGATCCTGCAGGGCACGGATGCCGAGACGGTGTTCTTCGATTATTGAATGAACTCCCCGTGGCGAGGGAGCTTGCTCCCGCTCGGCTTTGTAGGAGCTGGCGAAGCCTGCGATCTTTTGATCTTTTGATCTTTCGCTTGAGGCTCAAGTGTCAGGGAAAAGATCGCAGCTCCTACGGGCGCAAGCCAGCGGGAGCAAGCTCCCTCGCCACAGAGATGATGCAATCCCTGTGGGAGCGAGCTTGCTCGCGATGGCGGTAGTACAGGCACTACACGTTGAAAAACTGTTTGTGGAACGGGAGTGTTACGAAGTGTGTCTAGACTTCGTCAGCCCCAACGAGTGAATAACCCATGACCACCCCAACCAGCCACTACACCGGTGAGGAGCGCAGCAAACGCATCTTCGCCATCGTCGGTGCCTCATCCGGCAACCTGGTCGAATGGTTCGACTTCTATGTCTATGCGTTCTGTGCGATTTACTTCGCGCCGGCCTTCTTCCCCTCGGACAACCCGACGGTGCAACTGGTCAACACGGCCGGTGTGTTCGCCGCCGGGTTCCTGATGCGACCCATCGGCGGCTGGATCTTCGGTCGGGTGGCGGACCGTCATGGGCGCAAGAACTCAATGATGATCTCGGTGCTGATGATGTGTTTCGGCTCGTTGCTCATCGCCTGCCTGCCCACCTACAAGGACATCGGTGTCTGGGCACCGCTGTTGCTGTTGTTCGCACGCCTGCTGCAAGGCCTGTCGGTCGGCGGCGAATACGGCACCACCGCCACCTACATGAGCGAAGTCGCCCTGAAAGGCCAGCGTGGCTTCTTTGCGTCGTTCCAGTACGTGACGCTGATTGGCGGACAACTGCTGGCGGTGTCGCTGGTGGTGATCCTGCAACAGTTTCTCAACGAAGACGAACTGCGTGCCTATGGCTGGCGGATTCCGTTCGTGGTGGGCGCGATAGCGGCCGTGATATCCCTGTTCCTGCGCCGCTCCTTGAAGGAAACCAGCAGCAAGGAAATGCGCGAAAACAAGGACGCCGGCAGCATCGCCGCGCTGTTTCGCGACCACAAGGCCGCGTTCATTACCGTGCTGGGCTATACCGCGGGCGGTTCGTTGATTTTCTACACGTTCACCACCTACATGCAGAAATACCTGGTGAACACGGCGGGCCTGCACGCCAAGACCGCCAGTTACATCATGACCGGCGCGCTGTTCCTGTATATGTGCATGCAGCCGCTGTTCGGCATGCTGGCGGACAAGATCGGCCGGCGTAACTCCATGCTCTGGTTCGGCGGCCTGGGGGCGCTGTGCACGGTGCCAATCCTGCTGACGCTGAAAAGCATCAGCAGCCCGTTTTTGGCCTTTGTGCTGATCACGTTCGCGCTGGCGATCGTCAGTTTCTATACCTCCATCAGTGGCCTGGTGAAAGCCGAAATGTTTCCACCTGAAGTGCGCGCGCTGGGAGTAGGGTTGGCTTACGCGGTGGCCAATGCGATTTTTGGTGGCTCGGCGGAATACGTCGCCTTGAGCCTGAAAGCCCAAGGCATGGAGAACGCGTTTTATTGGTATGTCACGGTGATGATGGTGGTGGCGTTCCTGTTCAGCCTGCGCCTGCCCAAGCAACCGACGTATTTGCACCATGATCTTTGATCCATTCACTTAAGGCTTGTTTGAGTCATTGTGGCGAGGGAGCTTGCTGTGGCGAGGGGATTTATCCCCGTTGGGCTGCGCAGCAGCCCCAAGGTCGGCTCGATCAGTCGTCTGACGAGAGCAGGTATTAAGGGCCGCTTCGCGCCCCAGCGGGGATAAATCCCCTCGCCACAGCAAGTAGTGGCCACAAAGGCAACCATTTTCCGAAGGACTGTTTATGAGCGAACGACCGGCCAATCAGCTGTTCGATGCCTACTTCACCGCCCGCGACATGCGCGAGATCTTCTGTGATGCGGGGCGGGTCCAGGCGATGCTGGATGTCGAGGCCGCGCTGGCCCGGGCCGAGGCGCGCGTAGGGCTGATTCCCCCCGACGCGGTGGCGCCGATCGAGAACGCGTGCTGTGCCCAGCTGTACGATTTTTCCGCGCTGAGCGAAGCAATTGCCAGCGCCGGCAATTCGGCGATCCCGCTGGTGAAGGCGTTGGGCAAGCGCATCGCCATCGACAGCGCCGAGGCTGAACGCTACGTGCACCTGGGCGCCACCAGCCAGGATGTGATGGACAGCGGGTTGGTGCTGCAACTGCGCCAGGCGTTGGGCTTGATCGAGGCAGAGCTGGCGCAACTGGCCGTCACCCTGGCCCGACAAGCTGACCGCTATGCCGCCACACCGCTGGCCGGGCGCACCTGGTTGCAACACGCCACGCCGGTGACCCTGGGCATGAAGATCGCCGGTTGGCTGGGGGCGGTTACCCGCAGCCGACAACGCCTGCGCGAACTCAAGCCGCGTCTGCTGGTGCTGCAATTCGGCGGCGCCTCCGGGACACTTGCCGCGTTGGGTGAACAGGCGCTGCCGGTGGCCGAAGCTCTGGCCGCCGAGCTGCAACTGACCCTGCCGGAACAACCGTGGCACACCCAGCGCGATCGTCTGGTGGAGTTCGGCGCGGTGCTGGGGTTGGTCGCCGGTAGCCTGGGCAAATTGGGGCGCGACATCAGCCTGTTGATGCAGACCGAGGCCGGCGAAGCGTTCGAGCCGTCGGCGCCAGGCAAGGGCGGTTCGTCGACCATGCCCCACAAGCGCAACCCGGTTGGTGCGGCGGTGCTGATCGGCGCGGCGACGCGCGTGCCTGGCTTGTTGTCGACACTGTTCAGCGCCATGCCCCAGGAACACGAGCGCAGCCTGGGCCTGTGGCACGCCGAATGGGAAACCCTGCCGGAGATCTGTTGCCTGGTCTCCGGTGCCTTGCAACAGGCGCGACTGCTGGCCGAAGGGTTGGACGTGGATGCGGCGCGCATGGCCCGCAACCTGGAACTGACCCAGGGGTTGGTGCTGGCGGAAGCGGTGAGCATCGTCCTGGCCCAACTTGTGGGGCGCGATACCGCGCATCACTTGCTCGAACAATGCTGCAAGCGCGCCGTGGCCGAACAGCGGCATCTGCGCGCTGTGCTGGGGGATGAACCCCAGGTCACCGCGCAGTTGTCCACGACCGAGCTCGATCATCTGCTCGACCCGGCCCATTACCTCGGCCAGGCCCAGACCTGGGTTGCCCGGGCCGTGGCCGAACACCTTGCCCTGAATGCCTGAAAGGAGATAGTTGTGGGATTCGTCAAACTCGCCGAAGGCGATCTGAACTACCGATTCGATGGGCCGCAAGACGCCCCGGTGCTGGTGCTCTCCAACTCCCTGGGCACTGATTTGCATATGTGGGACGAGCAGATTCCTGCCTTTAGCGAGCATTTTCGCGTGCTGCGTTTCGATACGCGGGGGCATGGCCAGTCGCTGGTGACCGAAGGTCCCTATAGCATCGAACAACTGGGCCGCGATGTGCTGGCGATGCTGGATCAGTTGAATATCGACAAGGTGCACTTCTGCGGCCTTTCCATGGGCGGGTTGATCGGCCAGTGGCTGGGCATCCATGCCGGTGAACGCCTGCGCAAATTGGTGGTGTGCAACACGGCGGCCAAGATCGGCGATCCGTCGGTGTGGAACCCGCGCATCGAAACCGTGCTGCGTGATGGCAAGGATGCGATGGTGGCGTTGCGTGACGCCTCGATTGCCCGTTGGTTTACCCCGGACTTTGCCGAGGCCCAGCCTGCGACGGCAAAAAAAATCACCGACATGCTGGCCGCCACGTCGCCCCAAGGTTATGCAGCCAACTGCGCGGCGGTGCGTGATGCCGATTTCCGCGAGCAATTGATGTCGATTCGCGTGCCGCTGCTGGTGATCGCCGGCACCGGAGATGCGGTGACGCCGCCGTCGGGCGGGCACTTCATCCAGGAGCGCGTCAGTGGGGCCGAGTACGCCGAGTTTTACGCTGCACATCTTTCCAACGTCCAGGCCGGTGCTGCGTTCAGCGCGCGGGTGGTGGATTTCCTGCTTGATTCCGGCCGGGCCTGAGGAATTTTTTGTGGACGAGAAACAACGTTACGACGAAGGCATGCAGGTACGCCGCGCCGTGCTGGGCGATGCCCACGTGGACCGCAGCCTCAACGCCCTGACTGAATTCAACAGCGAATTCCAGGAGATGATCACCCGTCACGCCTGGGGCGACATCTGGACCCGCCCGGGACTGCCGCGCCATACCCGCAGCCTGATCACCATCGCCATGCTGATCGGTATGAACCGCAACGAAGAACTCAAGCTGCACCTGCGCGCCGCCGCCAACAACGGCGTGAGCCGCAGCGAGATCAAGGAAGTGATCATGCAGAGCGCCATCTACTGCGGCATCCCGGCAGCCAACGCCACCTTTCACCTGGCCGAATCGGTCTGGGATGAACTGGGCGTCGAATCACGGGGGTGAGACCCACCCCCGATCCCTGTGGGAGCGAGCCTGCTCGCGGAAGCGGTGGGTCAGCTTGCATCAATGTTGAATGTGATGATGCCTTCGCGAGCAAGCTCGCTCCCACACTGGATCTTCAGGGAACACAAATTTTGTGCTCGACATTTAACCCTGTGGGAGCGAGCTTGCTCGCGATGACGGTGGTACAGCCTCCCTCCATGTTTGGCTTCTACAACAGACTGATCGGATAGCTGACGATCAACCGGTTCTCATCGAACTCATTGGTGCTGAAGTCCCGGCGCATCGTCGAGTTACGCCACTTCACGTTCAGGCTCTTCAGCGCACCGCTCTGCACGGTGTAGGCCAGTTCGGTTTCACGGCCCCATTCCTTGCCGTCATCGACGGTGGCGGTGTGCACGTTGTCACCGCTGATGTAGCGGTTCATCAGGGTCAGGCCCGGCACGCCGACAGCAGCGAAGTTGAAGTCATGGCGCACTTGCCAGGATTTTTCCTTGGCGTTGTCGTAGCTGGAGTTGTAGCTATCGTTCGCCAGGGTGCCGCCGCTGGTGCCGTTGACGCGCATCCAGGCATCATCGCCGCCGACTTTCTGCAGGCCGACGTAGAAGGTGTTGCCGCCGTATTTGGCGGAAAGCATGGCGAACGCGGTTTTGTTGTCGAGGTCGCCGGCCAGCGCGCTGCCGTCTTCCTTGCCGGTGAAGTAACCAAGGTTGGCGCCCAGGGTCCAGTCGCCGATCGGCTGGCTGTGGGTCAGGTTGAAATACTGCTGCTGGTAGATGTCGGACAGTTCCGCGTACCAGACGCCGACCTGGGTGCGTTTTTCGTTGAAGGCGTATTCACCGCCGCCGAAGTTGAAACGGTCGGAGGTGAAGGCACCACGGCCGTTCATCGACATGTCTTCCATGCTCGCGTCGTTGCGCGGGCTGTTGGCGCGGAACTGGCCGCCGTAGAGGCTCAGGCCGTTGATTTCGGTCGAAGTGACCTGGCCGCCACGGAAAGTCTGGGGCAGGGAACGACCGTCGTCGGAGCGCAGGATCGGCAGCACCGGCATCCACTCGCCGACCTTCAGTTCGGTCTTCGAGACCTTGGCCTTGAGGGCGACACCGAGGCGACCGAAGTCATCGGCCGGGCGACCGTCGTCATGCACTGGCAACAATTGGGTGCCGGCGGTGCCGCGACCGCCGTCGAGCTTGACCGAGTACATGCCCAGCACGTCCACGCCGAAACCGACCGTGCCTTGAGTGAAGCCGGACTTGGCGTCGAGGATGAAACTCTGGGTCCATTCTTCGGCTTTGCCTTGGGCGGCGTTGTCGTTGGTGAAGTTGCGGTTGAAGTAGAAGTTGCGCAGGTTCAGCGTGGCCTTGGCGTCTTCGACAAACCCCGACTCCGCCGCCAGGACGGGCAGGGCGGTACTGCTCAGGGCGACGGCAATGAGGCTGGGGAACAGGTGCTGTGTGGGCTTCATGGGCGTTGTCTCTTATTTTTTGTGGACGAAGCGAGTTGTTGCCGCAACTTTTGGGTGCGAACGGTACGGTGGGGCCAGGTTGCTAAAGCGACCGAGGATCAGCCGGACGGTGCAGGGCGTGGGGACATGGCATCGAACCTGTTGTTATTGGTTTTGTGCGAGCGATGGTGAAGGTCGGCCCGGGATCCGTTCAATTGCTGTTTGCGGGTTTTGGGCGATTATCGAACGGCAAAGTAACCGAATGGATGGTCGCAATCCCCTGTGGGAGCGAGCTTGCTCCCACAGGGTTGTGTGTTGAACTCGGATATTTATTAATCCTTAAAAACACGAAGCCCACCTTTCGGTGGGCTTCGTGTTTTCAGACGTCAAATCAGAACAACTTCGTTTCCGGCGCCTTCTCCGCCACCGGTTCGCTCTTGCCCGTCTCGGCATTCCAGCCACCGCCCAGGGCCTTGTACAAATTGACCTCGCTGGTCAGTTGCGCAAGGCGGTCGGTGATCAGCGATTGTTGCGCGCTGAACAACTGGCGCTGGGCGTCGAGGAAGGTCAGGTTGCTGTCGACACCGATGCGGTAGCGACGCTCGGCCAGGCGGTAGTAGTCCTGGTTGGCGGCGACGAAGTCGGTCTGGGCCTGCAACTGCTCGTTGTAGGTCTGGCGCGCGGCCAGGCCGTCGGAGACTTCCTGGAACGCCGTCTGAATCGACTTCTCGTACTGCGCGACGTTGATGTCTTTCTGGATCTTGGCGTAATCCAGGCTCGCCCGCAGGCTGCCAGCGTTGAAGATCGGCAGGTTGATCTGCGGCGCGAACGTCCAAGTGCCCGAACCGCCCTTGAACAGGCCGGACAGGTCCGGGCTCAGGGTGCCGGCGTTGGCCGTCAGGCTGATGCTCGGGAAGAACGCGGCCCGCGCGGCGCCGATATTGGCGTTGGCGGCGAGCAGGTTGCGTTCGGCCTGGAGGATGTCCGGACGACGTTGCAACAGGTCCGACGGCAAACCGGCCGGCACTTCGCTGAGCAGGTCATCGCTCAACGGTTGGGTGCGCAGGTTGGCCGGCAGGCCGGTGCCCAGCAGCAGGGTCAGGCTGTTTTCATCCTGGGCCACCTGGCGGGTGTAGCGGGCCAGTTGCACGCGGGCGTTTTCCACCGCCGTGCGCGCCTGGCTCAGGTCCAGGGCCGAGGCCACGCCAACTTCGGCGCTGCGGGAGGTCAGCTTCAGGCTCTGCTCGTAGGTGCCCAGGGTTTCCTGGGTCAGCTTGAGCAGTTCCTTGTCGGCCTGCCAGGTCAGGTAGGCATTGGCGACGTTGGCCACCAGGCTGATCTGCGTGCTGCGGCGGGCTTCTTCGGTAGCGAAGTAGCTTTGCAAGGCTTGCTCGCTCAAGCTGCGGACGCGACCGAACAGGTCCAGCTCATAGGCGCTGATCCCCAGTGTTGCCGAGTAGGAACTGCTGATCGCCGCTTCGCCGGTTTGCGAAGCCCGTGCCGGTACCCGCTGGCGGCTGCCGGAGCCGGTGGCCGAGACTGCCGGGAACAGGTCCGCGCGCTGGATGCGGTACTGCGCGGCGTAGGCATCGATGTTCAGCGCCGCGACGCGCAGGTCGCGGTTGTTCTCCAGGGCGACCTGGATCAATTGCTGCAGCGCAGGGTCATGGAAGAACTGCTTCCAACCCTGTTCGGCGGCAGCCTGGCCGGGCGCATTGGCCGGCTCGTAGGCCGGGCCTTGCGGGTATTGCGCCGCGACCGGTGCTTCGGGCCGCTGATAGTCGGGGATCAGCGAGCAACCGCTGAGCACGACGGCGGCGATGGTCAGGGAAAGTAGCGACTTGCTCATTGGCCAGCCTCTTTAGAAGTTTCAGGAGTGTGGTCCTGGTCGATATTCTTGCGACGACCCATCGACGACACCGTCACGAAGAACAAGGGCACCCAGAAGATTGCCAGGATGGTCGCGGTGAGCATACCGCCAATCACGCCGGTACCGATGGCGTGCTGGCTGCCCGAGCCGGCGCCGGTGGAAATCGCCAGCGGAACCACGCCGAGGACGAACGCCAGGGACGTCATGATGATCGGCCGCAGACGCATCCTACAGGCTTCGATGGCAGCTTCCATCAGGGTCCGGCCCTGTTCGTGGAGTTCCTTGGCGAACTCGACGATCAGGATGGCGTTTTTCGCCGCCAGGCCGATGGTCGTCAGCAAGCCCACCTGGAAGTACACGTCGTTGGACAGGCCGCGCAGGCTGGTCGCCATCAGCGCCCCGATGATCCCCAGGGGCACCACGAGCATGACCGCGATCGGAATCGACCAGCTCTCATACAGCGCTGCCAGGCACAGGAACACCATCAGCAGCGACAAGGCATACAACGCCGGCGCCTGGGAGCCCGACAGACGTTCCTCGTAGGACAGGCCCGTCCAGGAAATGCCGACACCGGCCGGCAGCTTCTTGGCGATGGCTTCGACTTCGGCCATGGCTTCACCGGTGGAATAGCCCGGGGCCGGGGCGCCGAGGATTTCCATCGCTTCGACGCCGTTGTAGCGCGCCAGCTTCGGCGAGCCGTAGACCCATTCACCCTTGGCGAACGCAGTGAACGGCACCATGGTCCCGGCGCTGTTGCGCACGTACCACTTCTTCAGGTCTTCGGGGCTCATGCGAGCGCCGGGCTGACCCTGCACATACACTTTTTTCACCCGACCGCGGTCGATGAAGTCGTTCACGTAGCTACTGCCCAGGGCAATCGACAGGGTGTTGTTGATGTCCGATAAGGTGATGCCCAGCGCGCTGGCCTTCTCGTCGTCGATTTCGAGCTGGTATTGCGGCTCGTCGTTCAAGCCGTTCGGACGCACCTGGGAGAGGATCTTGCTCTGGGACGCCATCCCCAGGAACTGGTTGCGAGCCTCCATCAGCTTGTCGTGGCCGATACCGGCACGGTCCTGCAGGAACACGTCGAAACCGGTGGCGTTACCCAGTTCCAGCACGGCCGGCGGGGCGAAGGCGAACACCATCGCGTCGCGGAAGGTGAAGAAGTGCTGCTGGGCACGGCCAGCAAGCTTGAACACGCTGTTGTCGGCGTTACGCTCCTCCCACGGCCTGAGCATGATGAACGCCATGCCGGAGCTCTGGCCACGACCGGCGAAGTTGAAGCCGGTCACGGTGAACACCGATGCGACGGCATCGCCTTCGCCGCCGTCCTTGCTTGGACGCAGCAGGAACTCACGCATCTTGTCCACCACCGCCTGGGTCCGCTCGGCGCTGGAACCGGCTGGTGTCTGCACCTGGGCAAACAGCACGCCCTGGTCTTCTTCCGGCAGGAACGCCGTCGGGATGCGGGTGAACAGCCAGATCATGCCGACCACGATGATCACGTAAGCCAACAGGTACGGGGCCTTGTGCCTGAGCATGTTGCCTACGCCACGCTCGTAGCTGCGAACGCCACGGTCGAAATTGCGGTTGAACCAGCCGAAGAAACCGCGTTTCGGTGTGCCGTGCTCACCCTTGGGGATCGGCTTGAGCATGGTGGCGCACAGGGCCGGGGTGAAGATCAGGGCGACCAGCACCGACAGGGCCATGGCCGAGACGATGGTGATGGAGAACTGCTTGTAGATCACACCGGTGGAACCGCTGAAGAACGCCATCGGCAACAGCACCGCCGACAGCACCAGCGCGATACCCACCAACGCACCCTGGATCTGGCCCATGGATTTCTTGGTGGCTTCCTTGGGTGACAGGCCTTCTTCGCTCATCACCCGTTCGACGTTTTCCACCACGACGATGGCGTCGTCCACCAGCAAGCCGATGGCCAGCACCATGCCGAACATGGTCAGGGTGTTGATGCTGAAGCCGGCCGCCGCAAGGATCCCGAAGGTACCCAGCAACACCACCGGCACCGTCATCGTGGTGATGATGGTGGCGCGGAAATTCTGCAGGAACAGGAACATCACCAGGAACACCAGTACGACCGCCTCGACCAGGGTTTCAACCACACCCTTGATCGATTCGCTCACCACCGGCGTGGTGTCGTAGGGGAACACCACTTCCACGCCTTGCGGGAAGAACGGCTTGAGGTCGTCGATGGTCTTGCGCAGGGCCTTGGCTGTATCGAGGGCGTTGGCACCGTTGGCCAGTTTGACCGCCAGGCCCGACGCTGGTGCGCCGTTGAACTGGGCGCTGACGCTGTAGTTCTCACCGCCCAGGCCCACATCGGCGACGTCGCCGACGCGCACTTGCGAGCCGTCCGGGTTGACCTTGAGCAGGATCGCCTTGAACTGCTCGGCGGTCTGCAAGCGGGTCTTGCCGATGATGGTGGCGTTCAGTTGCTGGCCGGGCAGGGCAGGCAAGCCGCCGAGTTGGCCGGACGAGACCTGGACGTTTTGCGCGGCGATGGCGTTCTTCACATCTACCGGGGTCAGGTTGAAATTGTTCAACTTGGCCGGGTCGAGCCAGATCCGCATCGCGTATTGCGCGCCGAAGACCTGGAAGTCACCGACACCGGCGGTACGCGAGATCGGATCCTGCAGGTTGGACACGATGTAGTTGGCCAAGTCGTCCTTGGTCATGCTGCCATCGCGCGAGACCACACCGATCACCATCAGGAAGTTCTTCACTGCCTTGGTCACGCGGATGCCCTGTTGCTGCACTTCTTGCGGCAGCAGCGGGGTGGCCAGGTTCAACTTGTTCTGGACCTGGACCTGCGCGGTATCGGAGCTGGTGCCCTGCTCGAAGGTCGCGGTGATGGTCATGCTGCCGTCGGAGTTACTTTCCGACGACACGTAGCGCAGGTTGTCGATGCCGTTGAGCTGTTGCTCGATGACCTGCACCACGGTGTCCTGCACGGTTTGCGCGGATGCGCCCGGGTAGGTCACCTGGATCGCAATGGCCGGTGGCGCGATGCTCGGGTATTGGTTGATCGGCAACTTGAGGATCGACAGGGCGCCGACCAGCATGATCACCAGGGCGATTACCCAGGCAAAGATCGGACGGTCGATAAAGAATTTCGACATGGTTTACTCCCCTTTGCCGCCGCAGCGGCTTTGTCAGCTGCCTGGGCGGGGGCCGGATTCTTGGCGCCTACGTTGGTGGCTTCGGTGGCCTTGACTTCCACACCTGGCCGTACGTACTGCAACCCTTCGGTGATCAGGCGATCGCCGGCCTTGAGGCCGTCTTCGATCAGCCACTGGTTGCCAACGGTGCGGCTGGCCTTGAGCTGGCGCAGCTCGACCTTGTTGTCGGCGCCCACGACCATCGCGGTCGGCATGCCCTTGAGGTCGCGGGTCACGCCTTGCTGCGGTGCCAGGATCGCCGCGCTGTTCACACCGGCCTGCAATTGTGCGTGGACGAACATGCCCGGCAGCAAGGTGTGGTCAGGGTTGGGGAACACGGCGCGCAAGGTCACGGAGCCGGTGGTCTGGTCGACCGAGACTTCGGAGAATTCCAGTTTGCCCTCGTGGGGATACTGACTGCCGTCTTCCAGCGTCAGCTTGACCATGGCGGCATTGTCGCCTGCCTTTTGCAGGCGGCCGCTTTCCAGTTCGCGGCGCAGTTGCAGCAGCTCGACGGAGCTCTGCGTCACGTCAACGTAGATCGGGTCCAGTTGCTGGATGGTCGCCAGGGCATCGGTCTGACCGTTGCTTACCAAGGCGCCTTCAGTCACCGAGGAGCGACCGATGCGACCGGAAATAGGCGCATAGACCTTGGTGTAGCGCACGTTGATCTGGGCAGTCTGCAGGTTGGCTTCCGACTCCAGGCGATTGGCCACGGCGGTGTCGTATTCCTGCCGGCTTACGGCCTGTTCGTTGACCAGTTGCTGGTAGCGATCGGCAATCGACTTGGTGGAGCGCAGGTTGGCCTCGGCACTCTTGAGGGTCGCCTCATAGACGGCCGGGTCGATCTGGTAGAGCTGCTGGCCGGCCTTGACGTCGGCACCTTCCTTGAAAAGGCGCTTGAGGATGATGCCGTTGACCTGCGGGCGCACTTCCGCGACGCGGAACGCACTGGTGCGGCCCGGCAGTTCGGAGGTCAGGGTAAAGGGCTGGGTCTTGAGGGTTACCACACCGACCTGGGGAGGGGGAGGCGCAGGGGCAGCCTCTTCCTTTTTGCATCCGCTGAGCAGCGATGCCAGGGCGATGGCAGTGACCAGAGCGGTAACAGCTGGCTTGAATTGCATGGAAATCCTCGGGTCCAGGCGCGTAACAGGCGCGCTCGAAGGTGGAAGGTAAAAAAGAGCAAGATAAGCAATTAGTAGGATGCTAAGAAATATACTTACGTACACGGTTGTTTGTAAACAGCCAAATTGCGTACCATCCGTATTTACAAAAGCCTTACAAAGGCCGATGCGAATCGGGGACGCATGTCGACGGCACTGCCTCATGGATTGTCATGCTGAACCTTACGCATCGCTTATGCATCCTGATTGAGGTGTTTACTGCCATGGTCCGTCGTACCAAAGAGGAGGCTCTGGAGACTCGCAACCAGATACTCGAAGCGGCCGAAAAAGCGTTCTTCGAGCGAGGCGTGGCGCGCACCACGCTGGCTGACATCGCGACGCTCGCCGGTGTGACGCGGGGCGCCATCTACTGGCATTTCAGCAACAAGGCGGATCTGCTCCAGGCCATGCTCGATACGTTGCATGAACCGCTCGATGAGCTGGCACGCGCCAGTGAGAGCGAAGAGGAGGTCGATCCCCTGGGATGCATACGCAAACTGCTGGTGCGGTTGTTCCAGCAGGTGGCCCTGGATCCGAAAACCCGACGCATCAACGAGATTCTTTTCCATAAATGCGAGTTCACCGATGAAATGTGTGACCTGCGCCAGCAGCGGCGGCAGGTCAGCCTCGACTGTAATGTGCGTATTGCGCTGTCGCTGCGCAATGCGATGAAACGCGGCCAGTTGCCGGATGACCTGGATCCCGAAAGGGCGGCGGTGGCCATTCATGCCTACATTGACGGCATCCTCTACCAGTGGCTGCTGGCCCCCGACAGCTTCGCACTGGCAGGTGAAGCGGAGCGCTGGGTGGAAACCGGGCTGGACATGCTGCACTTGAGCCCTAGCCTGCGCAAATGAAACAAAATGCGTAATTGAGTCGGTTTGTGTCAATAGCCGATCAGGAAGTACCCCGCCGGAAATTTATCCTGGCGGGGTACTTTATATAGGCACCGCCTCAGCGTTGAAAGACGGCGCCTCGGCTATTTTGTAGGGAAATTGTTGCGTGTTTGCCAAATCGCATCCTGCTCAGGCGCGTGCCCTGGGCCTCAGTCTCGCTAACATTGGATCAGGTCGGGTTGTTGTCATCGATCGTCAGGTTAATGGTGTAGCTGAAGGGCGGTTCCAGCATTCTTTGGGTAATTACTGACCGACAGGAATATTCGCCATTCCCGGTATACGCGGTTCTGCTTTGCCAATTTGGTTTGTAGCTGGGTTCCAGGAAACCGAAAATAACTCGGGCGTCAAACAGGGTTTGCAGCTGGCAGCCGAAGTTAAAGTTAGTCATCTGATAGGTCAGAACCAGTTCAATAGGTTTTATTTTCCTCAGTGTGGGTTGCCAGCCAGCAACGGGGTAGGTGAATTGTCTTTCATGTTTGAAGTGAAACTCCATATTTGCGTCGGCGGGGACGACAGAAAAATCGTCAGGTATGGAAAACTCACCCAGAAGGTTAGTCAGTTCCAGATCATGGGACGTATCGTTTATAACATTGACGATGATGTTCGTGTTGGCCAAGCTGACGGCGGCCGCCAAGGGGCCCAGTAACAGGGCGAGAATCAGGTTTTTCATAAGGCTCATAGTAAGATCCCTCTAAAGAGTTTCAGGCTGCTAAAGCCTGCATAAGATAAATAGTATTTGATTATGTTTTGGGTTGGTAAAACGTTGAAGTTGCATGTTTGTATTTTTTGGTGGTGATGGGGTTCGTTCAGTGGAAGGGTGGTTGTTCGGGCTTATTATTAGCGTTGTCGGAAGTATTAATCCATGGTGAGACGGTGTTGTGTTGTTATTTGATATTTCAACTTTAATAATTGGATTGGGGTTAAAGTCATTAGACGTAAAAAGCCCCGGCTCTTTCGAGTCGGGGCTTTTTTACAAGGCTGCGTGGTTTAAATTACATCAATGGATAATCGATATAACCCACCGGACCTTTCCCATAGAATGTTTCCGGATGCGGCTCGTTCAATGGCGCGTCGGCTTTCAAGCGTGCCGGCAGGTCCGGGTTGGCAATGAACGGCACGCCAAACGCCACGGCGTCAGCCTTGCCTTCTGCCAGCCAGGCATTTGCACTGTCCTTGGTGAAGCGTTCGTTGGCAATGTAAGGGCCGCCGAAGGCTTGCTTGAGTTGCGGGCCGATGCTGTCTTCGCCTTCTTTCTCGCGGGAGCAGATAAACGCGATGCCACGCTTGCCCAGCTCGCGGGCAACGTAGCTGAAGGTTTCCAGGCGGTTCTCGTCGCCCATGTCGTGGGAGTCGGCGCGCGGTGCCAGGTGCACGCCCACGCGGCCGGCGCCCCAGACTTCGATGGCGGCGTCGGTCACTTCCAGCAGCAGGCGGGCACGGTTTTCCAGGGAGCCGCCGTAGTTGTCGGTGCGCTGGTTGGTGCTGCTTTGCAGGAACTGGTCGAGCAGGTAACCGTTGGCGCCATGGATTTCCACGCCATCGAAACCGGCGGCCTTGGCGTTTTCCGCGCCGACGCGGTAGGCATCGACGATGTCGGCGATTTCAGCGGTTTCCAGTGCACGTGGGGTCGGATAGTCGGCCAGCGGACGCACCAGGCTCACGTGGCCCTTGGGTTGGATGGCGCTCGGTGCCACTGGAAGCTCGCCGTCCAGGTAGGACGGGTGGGAGATTCGGCCCACGTGCCAGAGCTGCAGGAAGATCTTGCCGCCAGCGCCGTGGATGGCCTTGGTCACGTTGGCCCAACCGCGGACCTGATCGTTGGACCAGATGCCCGGCGTATCAGGGTAGCCCACGCCCATCGGCGTCACCGACGTGGCTTCACTGAGGATCAGGCCGGCGGAGGCGCGTTGCACGTAGTATTCGGCCATCAACGCGTTGGGCACACGGCCGGCGTCTGCACGGCAGCGAGTGAGCGGGGCCATGATGATGCGGTTCTTCAGCTCGATGTCGCCGAGTTTGATAGGGTCGAAAATTGTCGCCATGAAATACAACCTCGCAAGTAAAGAATTAAAAGTCAGTGAGTGGCAGGGGCCAGGTCGGCATTGCCGCCCTGGCGGAAAGTGATCAGGGTCACCAGCAGCGCGAGCACGGCCAGCGCGCCCGCCGCCAGGGGCACGGAAGTCAGGCCCAGGCCATGGTCGATGACGCTGCCGCCGACCCAGGCGCCCAGGGCGTTGCCGATGTTGAAGGCGCCGATGTTCAGGGTGGACACCAGGTTGGGTGCGTCTTTGCCGAAGGTCACCACGTTGACCTGCAGTGCCGGCACCGCGGCGAAACAGGCGGTGGCCCAGAGGAACAGCGTGATCTCGGTCGGGATCAACGCCACGCTGGTCCAGCTCAAGATGGTGGACACCACCGCCATGGTCAGGAATACGCCCATCAGCGTGTTCGCCAGGCTCTTGTCCGCCAGCTTGCCGCCGATGATGTTGCCCAGGGTCAGGCCTAGGCCGATCAGCACCAGGGTCCACGTCACGCCACGGGGCGATACGCCGGTCACTTCACCCAGCAGCGGGGCGACGTAGGTAAACAGGGTGAACACCGAGGCGGAGAACAGCGCGGTCATGCTCAACGACAGCCACAGGCCCGCTCCCTTGAGCGCCACCAGCTCCGAACGCATGTCGAGTTTTTCCTCGTCGCGCTTGGCTGGCAGGAAGCGGATCAGGCCGATCAGGGCGACTACGCCGATGATCGTTACCGCCCAGAAGGTCGAACGCCAGCCGGCTTGCTGGCCCAGCGCGGTGCCCAGCGGTACGCCAAGCACGTTGGCCAGGGTCAGGCCGGTGAACATCAGGGCCACGGCCGAGGCACGCTTGTTCGGCGCCACCAGGCCGGCGGCGACCACCGAACCGATGCCGAAGAACGCACCGTGGCACAGGGCGGTGACGACTCGCGCCAGCATCAGCACGTTGTAGTCGCTGGCGACGGCGCAGAGCAGGTTGCCAATGATGAAGATCCCCATCAGCGCCACCAGCGCGGCCTTGCGCGGCAGCCGCGCGGTGGCCAGGGCCATGAACGGCGCACCGATGGCCACGCCCAGGGCGTAGCCGGTGACCAGCCAGCCGGCGCCGGGAATCGACACGCCGAGGTCCGCCGCCACGTCGGGCAACAAGCCCATGATGACGAATTCCGTCGTGCCGATGGCGAAGGCGCTCAGCGCCAGGATGAAGAGGGAAAGGGGCATGTCGAATCCTTGTCAGGTCAGAGCTCTTGGCTCATTTGCTTGAGGAACTGCTGGATCACTTCCTCGTTGCGTTTGAAGAAGTGCCACTGACCGACCTTCTGGCTGGTGATCAACCCGGCCCGTTGCAGCACCGCCAGATGCGCGGAGACCGTGGATTGCGACAGGCCGCAACGCTGGTCGATCTGGCCGGCACAAATGCCGAATTCATGGTTGTGCAACTGCTCGGGAAACTGGACCTTGGGGTCCTTGAGCCAGTTGAGGATGTCTCGCCGTACTGGGTGCGCCAGGGCTTTTATTATTTCGTCGAGGTCGAGGGGCATGGTGGCAGGCTCGGGTGAGTAAAACGCTATATCGCGATGAAGCGAACCTTAAATCGTTAATTCGCGATATACCAATATGTATTTGATCTGAACCCCGAACAAATCGCTATATCGGGTTATAACGATATGGGCGCGGTGGTGCTAAGCTGCCCGCCATGAACTACCTCGCGCACCTGCACCTCGGCGGCCCTGGCCGGGAACAACTGCTCGGCAGCCTCTATGGCGATTTCGTCAAAGGGCCGCTGCAAGGGCAATTCGACCCGCGGATCGAAGCGGCGATCGCTCTGCATCGACGCATCGACATGTACACCGATCGCCATCCGTTGGTGGATATCGCTTTGTCGCGCTTTTCCACGGTGCGGCGGCGTTATGCCGGGATCGTACTGGATGTGTTCTTCGACCATTGCCTGGCCCGGGATTGGACGCTGTACGGTGAGGGGCCGCTGATGGACTTCACCTCCCGCGTCTATCAGGTCCTCGCCGCCGAACCGCAGTTGCCGGGGCGCCTGGCGCACATCGCACCGTTCATGGCAGCGGATGACTGGCTGGGGTCCTATCAGGAATTCGAAGTGATCGGGCAGGTGCTGCGCGGCATTTCCCGGCGCTTGTCACGGCCGGAGGAGCTGGCGGGGGCGATGACGGAACTGGTCAAGCTCTATGAGCCGTTGAGCGAGGATTTTCGGTTGTTCTATCCGCAGTTGCAGGATTTCGCCCAAAACCAAACCACACCATAAACCCATGTGGGAGCGAGCTTGCTCGCGATAGCGGTATATCAGCCAGAACATCTGCTGAATGTTGAATCGCTATCGCGAGCAAGCTCGCTCCCACAGGGATCTCACACGGATCAAGCCGCAATCGCCGCCGGCCGCACCGGCACTGGCTGCTTCTCTGGCATCTCGCCAAACAACGCCCTGTGCACCGCCTGCTGCGCCAGGAACGCCAGTACCGCGCGTTCCTGACCGTGACAGGCAATCGGTTCCAGCAGATGGATTTCCACGTCGCCACGATCATTGGCGAACAGCCGCATCAGGTGCGACAGCAAATCATCGTCACCAATGAACGGGGCCAGTGAATCCGGTTCACCGTTGCGCAGGTAACGGATCGCCACCGGTTGCAACGCGACGTCGGCATCGATGGCCGCCGACAACAGGCGACCGTGGAAGGTGCGCAGCGAACGGCCATCGGTGGTGGTGCCTTCCGGGAACATCAACAGCGGATGAGCCTGTTCAAGATGACGGCTTATCTGCTTGCGGATCAGTTGGCTGTCGCCCGAACCGCGACGGATGAACAGGCTGCCGGCCTTGGCGGCGAGCCAGCCGGCCACCGGCCAGGTGCGCACTTCGGCCTTGGACAGGAACGACAGCGGCGTGAGCATGCCCAGCAGCGGAATGTCGGTCCAGGACACATGGTTGCTGACCCACAGCATCGGCTGGCGGGGCAGTTGGCCGTGGACCGTCACCGAAAAGGGCAGGGCATTGGTCAACCGCGTCATGAAAAATCGCGACCAACGCTGGCGACGGACCATGGAGTTGGCAACGCCCAGGCGTTCGAACAGGCCGAACACGCTGGCCATGCTCAGGCCCAGCGCCACCACCAGCAATACTCGCGCGATGCGCGCGTACACCCGCAACCGGCTCATCAGACCGCTGCCTTGAAGTGACGGGCGTAGCGTGGGCAGAGTTCGTCGCGCTTGAGCAGGATGAACACGTCGGCCACCTGGAAATCTTCGTCCCAGCACGGCTCGCCGCAAATCTTCGCACCCAGGCGCATGTAGGCCTTGAGCAACGGTGGCATCTCGGCGATGACGTTGGACGGTACGTCCAGGCTCGGCAAGGGCTTTTTCGGCACCGCCTGCAGGTGTTCGGTGCACAGGTAGCGTTCGCGCAGGCGCTGCATGATCGCCTGGGCCTGGATGCCGCCGTCCTGCATCGGGATGCTCGCGCAACCCATCAGGTAGCTGTAGCCGCCTTCGTTGAGGACTTCGGCCAGTTCGCCCCAGAGCACCGCGATGGTGCCGCCATTGCGATAGGCCGGGTCGACGCAGGTACGGCCGATTTCCAGGATCGGGCCTTGCAGATGAACCAGGCCGTGGAGGGCGAATTCTTCTTCGCTGTAGAACCGGCCCAGGCTACTGGCGGCCTGGTGGTCGAGCAGCCGAGTGGTGGCTACGAGGCGGCCGGTGTTCAGGTCGCGTACGCCGATGTGGGCGCAGTGAACATCATAATCATCCATGTCCAGACCCATTTCCGCGCCTTTGAGCTTGGCGTTGAATTCGCCGCTGAAGACGTTGAAGCGCAGGGCCTGTGCTTCGTGCAAGGCCTGGGCGCCGATCAGGCGTTCGGCTTGCAGGCGGCGTTCATTGCCGGTGTCGCGGATGCGGGCGATCTGGGTCATAGCGAGTCTCCGTGCGGGCTGTCTACCCGTCTTGGGTTGAGCCAATCGACTTTCTTTATGCAGCCATGTTGTGCAAAGTCAGGCTATGTAGCCCCGGTGTCACCGCCATGAAGCTTTGGTGATGCTTATATGACAGCCCACGAAAGGAGCCCTTCATGCCTTGGCAAACCCTGATCGAACGCGGCGAGCGGTTGCCCGCCTGGGCGGATCTGGCTGAAGGTTATGCCGCGTTGTTGCACCGCCTGGGGACGGTCACGCCGTTCGAGTTGGCCGTGGTCGGGGCGCGGTCGATGGCGACGCCTGGGTTGGCGTTCCTGGTGGGCTATCAGGCGGCGCTGCGGACGCTTTGGCCGAGCGCGCCGCAAAGTCTCGGCGCGTTGTGTGCCACCGAGCAGCGCAGCCTGCGGCCGGCAGATATGCAGACCCGCCTGACCGACTTGCGAGTGAGCGGGCGCAAGGATTTCGTCACCGCTGGCGATGCCGCCGAATGGCTGTTGATCGCGGCCCGAAGCGAGTCGCCGGAAGACGAGCGCCCGCGATTGAGCCTGGCGGTGGCCTACGCAGGCGAACCGGGTGTGGTGCTGGAAAAACTCCCGGGCCTGCCCTTCATGCCGGAGATCAGCCATGGTCGGGTGCTGTTGGAGGGCGCGCTGTGCGAATTGCTGGCGGGTGACGGCTGGGACGCCTACGTCAAACCGTTTCGTACCCTGGAAGACCTTTATGTGCTCAGCGCGATGACTGCATGGTTGTATGGCGTCGGGCAAGAATGCGCCTGGCCCCAGGCGTTGCGACTGCGCCTGTTGGCGCTGCTCGCCGGGTGCGCGGAGGCGAGCCGCCACAATCCTTCGAGCGCTGCCACGCATGTGCTGCTGGGTGGCCTGTTCGTCCAGTTCCAAGGGCTCGAAGCCGAACTGAACGACGCCTTGGCCGGTGGACCTGCGGCGTGGCGTGAGATGTGGGGGCGTGACAAGGCGGTGATGGACATTGCGGCGGGGGCGCGGGCCAAGCGGTTGGACAAGGCGTTGGGGTAGCCCCTCAAGCGGCTGCCCCCTGTGGGAGCGAGCTTGCTCGCGATAGCTGTTTGTCAGTCGCCATATGCTTAGCTGACACTCTGCTATCGCGAGCAAGCTCGCTCCCACAGGGGGGCCACGCACGCCTCGAAATTGTCATCAAGTCTGAATAGGCTCTGAAGGTTCAATCCTGCGAGCCCCGCGAATGTCCAAAGGCTGGTTCCTGATCCCGCTGTTGCTGCTCAACCTGAACGCCCAGGCCGAGGATTGGCCCGGTGAGCAATGGTCAAGCAGCCCGCCCCCCACTGGGCCGGCCATCGAAGCCCTGGAGCAATACGCCTTCGTACCGAGGGACGACGCTACCCGCCAAGGCATTCGCACCGACGCGCTGCTGGTGATCCAAGACGGTCGGCTGGTCTACGAACGCTACGCCGGGCCGACCACCGCCCAGACCCCGCACCTGACCTGGTCCATCAGCAAAAGCCTGCTGGCGACGGTGTTCGGCGTGGCCTACGGTGAAAAACGCTTTGCCCTGGATGACCCGGCGGCCCGGTACTACCCGCCGCTGAAGCGACACCCGGGCATGACCCTGGCCGATCTGTTTCATTGGGCGTCCGGCCTGGACTGGCAAGAAGACTACGAATACGCGCCGCTCAATTCTTCGGTCGTGGCGATGCTCTATACTCGCGGAAGCCACGACATGGCGGCGTTCACCGCCGGGCACGACAGCTTCAGCCCGCCCGGCCAGGTGTTCCGCTATTCCAGCGGCGACAGCAATCTGCTGGCGGCAGCACTGAAAACTATCGTCGGCCCGGCGAGCTATGCCGATTATCCCTGGACAGCCTTGTTCGATCCCTTGGGCATCCGTCACGCGACCTGGGAAACCGACGCCAGCGGCACGTTTGTCGGTTCGTCCTATGCCTATCTCACGGCTCGGGACCTGGCGCGTGTCGGCCTGTTGATGCAACGGGATGGCCGTTGGGGCGATCGACAATTGATTCCCAAGGATTGGATTGCGTTCAGCCGCGAGCCGTTCACCCGCTTCCAGGCCGGTCAGGACGAAGCCGTGCCCGGCGGACACTGGTGGCTCAATCGCGCCGCTGACCGAACGATCCGCCCGTGGCCGGACGCGCCACCCGATACCTTCGCTGCTCTTGGGCATTGGGGCCAGGCGCTGTACATCATTCCCAGCGCCAGGTTGGTGATCGTGCGCTACGGCGACGATCGCGACGGCAGCTATCGTCACAACGAATTGCTCAAGCGCGCCATGGCGGCTTTCGCCGGGACGGTGCAGCCATGATGCGCAAAGTGTCGCTTACCTTGATGGCGGTGCTGCTGGTTGCCCTGTTCGGTTGGGTCTGGCTGGAGCGGGTGGCGTTGCGCGCGTTTCCCGGCGTCATCAGCGCCTATACCGCCAAGGAATATTGTTCGTGCCGCTATGTAATGCAGCAACCGGCCGAATATTGCCGGGGTTATGTGAAGCAGTCGGTGCCCACCAACGATTTTCTCGACACACCTGAAGCCAAGCGCATCACCGTCAGCGGCTTGGGGCGCAGCCACAGTGCGCGGTGGATTGGGGAGCGACAGGGGTGTCGGTTGGAGTAATCCAGAAACGACGCGAACCCTGTGGCGAGGGGATTTATCCCCGCCGGGCTGCGTAGCGGCCCTATAGCTGAACTAAGTTTCTCCCTAATGCAATGCTTCGCCTGTTTTGGGGTTGCGGCGCAACCCAGCGGGGATAAATCCCCTCGCCACGAAAGCTGGGCGATTTCTGGTTGTTGTTGCTACAGACAGTTTGCAAGCGCCCTCGGCCCGGTTAAGGTTCGCCACAGGTTTATCTGCCCCCCGAGTCTGTATGTTCAAGCGGTCTTTCTCCCACGTTGTCACCACCTTGCTGCTGGCCTGCGCCGCGCTGCCGGCCGAGGCCGATTGGTATCTGGACGGCGAGTCGTCGCGGCTCTCTTTTATCAGCAGCAAAAACGGCAATGTCTCCGAGGTCCAGCGTTTCCTCGTGCTGCACGGCCAGGTCCAGCCCAAGGGCCTTGCGCGATTGGAGGTCGAACTCGAATCCATCAACAGCGGCATTCCCCTGCGGGACGAGCGCATGCGCGCCGAGTTGTTTGAAATCAAGCAGTTCGCCGAGGCCACCATCACTGCGCAGCTCGACCTGATACCGATCCAGGATTTGGCCAATGGCGCGCAACTGGAACTGCGCCTGCCGGTGACGGTGGATTTGCATGGCAAGCAGCACGAATACAACGTTCAACTGCTGGCGACGCGCCTGGACGAGCGTCGCTTCCAGGTCGTGACCCTGGAGCCAGTCGTGCTCAACGCAGCGGATTTCGATCTGGCGCCGGGTTTGGAAACGCTTCGAACATTAGCCGGATTGTCGGCCATCAGCCTGTCGGTGCCGGTGAATGCGGTACTGATCTTCACGGCGCGCTGACATGAGCGGCCCGGTATTCCCTTGGCGCGAAGGCAATCGCTTCGAGCTGTTGATCGACGGTCCGCAGTTTTTCCCGCGCATGCTGGTGGAGATTGCCCGCGCCCAGGAACAGGTCGAACTGGAGTTGTACCTGGTGGAGGCGGGCGCTTGCGCCGAGGCGATGGTCCAGGCCCTCGTCCAGGCCGCCGAACGCGGTGTTCGCGTGCGCTGCCTGTTCGACGACTACGGCAGCCTGGCGTTTACCCTGGGCCTGCGCAATCGCCTGGTCCAGGCGGGTGTGGAACTGCGTTTCTACAATCGCCTGAGTTGGCGCCGTTGGGTGCGCAATCTCTACCGCGATCACCGCAAGCTCCTGCTGGTCGACCAACGCTTGGCGGTGGTCGGTGGCACCGGGGTTACCGATGAGTTCTGGAACCCCTTGGATGACCACAGTGACTGGCATGAAGTGATGGTGGAAATCGTCGGTCCGCTGGTGCTCGATTGGCAGTTGCTGTTCGACCGCCAATGGCTCGCCAACCGCCATCGACGGGCCTGGAAACCGGCGTCCAATTTTGGCCTGCCGCGCCTGCCTCGGGTTCCGCCGGTCGGCGAAGGCATGGGCCGGGTGGCGTATGCCGACGCCCGCCAGCACCGCGACATCCTGCAGTCACTGTCCCGGGCATTGAACAGCGGCCAGAAACGCATCTGGATGGCTACGCCGTATTTCCTGCCGACCTGGAACGTGCGCCGCTCGCTGCGCAAGGCCGCCGCGCGGGGCATCGATGTGCGCCTGCTGCTGACCGGCCCGCGCACCGATCATCCGTCCGTGCGTTACGCCGGCCATCGCTATTACCCACGCCTGCTCAAGGCCGGGGTGAAAATCTACGAATACCAACCCTGTTTCCTGCACTTGAAAATGGTGCTGGTGGACGATTGGGTCAGCATCGGCTCGTGCAATTTCGATCACTGGAACCTGCGCTTCAACCTCGAAGCCAATCTGGAGGCGCTGGACTCCGGATTGAGCAAGGCCGTGGCGGCCAGTTTTGAACGGGACTTCGAGCAGAGCCTGCAGATGAGCCTCGACGCCTGGCAGCGCCGGCCATTGTGGAAGCGGTTCAAGCAAAGGGTGTGGGGATTGGTGGATCGGGTGGTGGTGAACTTGTTGGATCGGCGGGGCTAACCATCCACCGCAAAACCAATGTGGGAGCGAGCTTGCTCGCGATGGCGGCCTGACAGTCGATGATGCGGTGACTGATGAGGCCTCATCGCGAGCAAGCTCGCTCCCATAGGGTATTTCAGTGTTGCTGGATCAGAGCAACTCAAAGCTCTGCTGCTTCACATCCTGGGAATCCAGGCCGATCTGCACGTTGAATTTGCCTGGCTCTGCGGCGTACTTGAGCTGGGCGTTGAAGAACTTCAGGTCGTCTTCGGTGATGTCGAAGTGGATGACCTTCTTCTCGCCGGCCTTGAGCATCACCTTGCGGAAGTTTTTCAATTCCTTCACCGGACGGATGATCGAGCCGGTCACGTCCTGGATATACAGCTGCACCACGGTTTCGCCGTCACGGTCGCCGGTGTTTTCCAGGGTGATGCTCGCATCCAGCTTGCCGGTCTTGTTCAGCGTGGTGGACGACAGGGCCATGTCCGACAGGCTGAACGTCGTGTAGCTCAGGCCATAGCCGAACGGGTAGAGCGGGCCGGTGGTGTCGTCGAAGTACTGCGAGGTGTAGTTGCCTGGTTTGCCCGGTGTGAACGGCCGACCGATGCTCAGGTGGTTGTAGTAGGTAGGAATCTGCCCGACGGAGCGTGGGAAGGTGATCGGCAACTTGCCCGAAGGGTTGTAGTCACCAAACAGCACGTCCGCGATGGCATTGCCGCCTTCGGTGCCGCTGAACCAGGTTTCCAGGATCGCATCGGCCTGCTGTTTTTCTTCCAGCAGCGACAGCGGACGGCCATTCATCAGCACCAACACCAACGGCTTGCCGGTGGCCTTCAGGGCCTTGATCAGTTCGCGCTGGCTGGCCGGGATATTCAGTTCAGTGCGGCTCGACGATTCATGGGACATGCCACGGGACTCGCCCACGGCGGCCACGACCACGTCCGCTTCCTTGGCGGCTTTAACCGCTTCATCGATCAATACCTGTGCCGGACGCGGGTCGTCCACGACTTCAGGGGCGTCGAAGTTGAGGAAGTTCAGGTAGTCGAGCACTTTCTTGTCGCCGGTGATATTGGCACCACGGGCATAGATCAGCTTCGACTCACCGCCCAGGGCCCGGGCCATGCCGTCGTACACGGTGACCGACAGCGCCGGACGCCCGGCGGCGGCCCAACTGCCCATCATGTCGATCGGCGCCTTGGCCAGCGGGCCGACCAAGGCGATCTTCGCGGTTTTCTTCAGGGGCAGGGTCTGGTTGCGGTTTTCCAGCAGCACCAGGCTGCGGCGCGCCACGTCGCGGGCATCGGCGCGGTGCATGCGGCTGTCGGCGTAGACGTCGGCGGGGTCATCCTCGGCCTTGCCGATACGCAGGTACGGGTCCTTGAACAGGCCCATGTCGTACTTGGCGGCCAGTACTTCGCGGACCGCATTGTCGATGTCGCTCTGCTCGATCTCGCCAGCCTTGAGCAGGCCGGGCAGCTCCTTGCCGTAGAGCGAGTCGTTCATGCTCATGTCGATGCCGGCCTTGATCGCCAATTTGGCCGCTTCGCGACCGTCCCGGGCGACGCCATGCTTGATCAACTCGAAAATCGCGCCGTGGTCGCTGACGGCCAGGCCCTTGAAACCCCATTCCTTGCGCAACAGATCGTTCATCAGCCAGGTGTTGGCGGTGGCCGGTACGCCGTTGATGGAGTTCAGCGCGACCATCACGCCGCCTGCGCCAGCGTCGATGGCGGCGCGGTAGGGCGGCAGGTAGTCCTGGTACATTTTCACCGGGCTCATGTCCACGGTGTTGTAGTCCCGACCGCCTTCCACGGCGCCATACAGGGCGAAGTGCTTGACGCTGGCCATGATGCTGTCGGCTGCGTTCGCACCGCTGCCCTGGAACGCCTTGACCATCACCCCGGCAATGCGCGACACCAGGTAGGTGTCTTCGCCGAAGCCTTCTGAAGTCCGGCCCCAGCGAGGGTCGCGGGAAATATCGACCATCGGTGCGAAGGTAATGTCGAGGCTGTCGGCCGCCGCTTCCTTGGCTGCGATGCGGCCGGAGCGGTAGATGGCATCCATGTCCCAGCTCGAGGCCAGGGCCAGGGGAATCGGGAAAATCGTGCGATGGCCATGGATCACGTCATAGGCGAAGAACATCGGGATCTTCAGCCGGCTGCGCATGGCCGCGTCCTGCATCGGACGGTTTTCATCGCGGGTAATGGAGTTGAACGTGCCGCCGATGTTGCCGGCGGCGATTTCCTTGCGGATCATCTCCCGGGGCATTTCCGGGCCGATGCTGATGAGGCGCAGCTGGCCGATCTTTTCCTGAAGGGTCATCTGTTTCATCAGGTTGCTGATGAAAGCGTCCTTGTTCTCTATGGGGGCTGGCGGGTTGTCGGCTAATACGGATTGACTGGCCAGGGTGACAAACAGGCCCAGCAAACACAGCTTCTTCATGAATAGTTTTCTCGCAAGCCTAAAGGGCGGTGATCAGTACACGCCGGTCAGCCTAAATGTGAGGAGCGGCTATTGTTGTTCGGGTGTTATCCAATTAAATGCAGCACACTTTCGAACCTGTGGCGATGAACTTAGTTTCGCACCGCGCATCTTTTAGCCCATAGATCCGATTCGATCCAGTGCGGCGGCGATTATGCCCCAGACACCGGCAAGATAGGTGGCGGTGTTTTGTTAATGCAATGCAACGGAGAGCTTCACCTGATGAATCCACGACTGAACCACCGCAGCGGCCTGCAACTGCTGGCCCTGATGCTGTTCACCACACTGCTGGCCGGTTGCGGCATCAACAACATCCCGACCCTGGACGAACAGGCCAAGGCGGCCTGGGGCCAGGTGCAGAACCAGTACCAGCGCCGCGCCGACCTGATTCCCAACCTGGTAGAGACCGTCAAGGGCTATGCCCAGCATGAGCAGGAAACCCTGACGGCGGTGATCGAAGCGCGGGCCAAGGCCACTTCGATCCAGGTCGATGCCAGCACGCTGGACAATCCGGAAAAACTCAAGCAGTTCCAGCAAGCCCAGGATCAGTTGAGCGGCGCGTTGAGCCGCTTGATGGTGGTGTCCGAGCGCTACCCGGACTTGAAGGCCAACCAGAACTTCCTGGCCTTGCAGTCGCAGCTCGAAGGCACCGAGAACCGCATCGCCGTGGCCCGTCGCGACTTCATCCTGGCGGTGCAGAAATACAACACCGAAATCCGCACCTTCCCCGGTCGCCTGTGGCACAGCGTGATGTACAGCGACTTGCCGATCCGCGAGACCTTCGAGGCCACCAGCCCGAATGCCGAAAAAGCGCCTGAAGTGAAGTTTTGATGAAGCAGCCTCAAGCCCCGAGCAGCAAGCTGCAAGTCCAGGCAACGCGCACTGCTTTCGGCTTGAGGCTTGCTGCTCGAAGCTTGAAGCTGTTCATGTTGTTGCTCTGGGCTTTTGCAGCCACAGCCCAGGCCGAATTGAGCTTCCCGGCGTTGACCGGGCGGGTGGTGGACTCCGCCCAACTGCTCGACCCGTCGGTTCGCACGCAACTCGATGGGCAACTCAAGGCCCATGAACAGGCGACCGGCGAACAGGTGGTCGTCGTCACGCTGGCCAACCTCCAGGGCGCCAGCATCGAAGACTTCGGCTATCAATTGGGCCGCCACTGGGGCATCGGGCAGAAAGACAAAAACAACGGCGCGCTGCTGATCGTCGCCCGCGATGATCGTAAACTGCGCATCGAAGTGGGTTATGGCCTGGAGGATCGTCTGACTGATGCCCAGAGTTCGGTGATCATCAACCAGGTAATCACCCCGGCGTTCAAGACGGGCAATTTCAACAAGGGCATCAGTGACGGCGTGGCGGCGATGCTCGTGGTCCTGGGCGGCAGTTCCCTCGATGAACCGGCAGCCGCGTACAACGCGGGTGAGCAGGACGAGAGGGATTTCGTCGAGCGCCATCCGGGGCTGTTCATCTTCCTGGCGATGCTTTTCATCCTGACGATATTCGTCTGCCAAGTGCTCGGTATCCTGCCCAGCGGCGGCGGTTCCGGTGGTAGCAGTTACAGAAGCGGCGGTGGTGGCTTCGGTGGCAGCGGAGGCGGTGGCTTCAGCGGTGGTGGCGGCAGTTTCGGGGGCGGCGGTTCGTCGGGCGGCTGGTGAGAACAATAATGAGCGGGCTTTTTCAAACATGGCATTACTGACTGAACACGAACAACGCAAAGTGGCCGAGGCCATCGCCCGGGTCGAGCGCGACACCGACGCCGAGCTGGTCACGGTGCTTGCCGCCCGCGCCGATGACTACGCCTACATCCCGTTGCTATGGGCCAGCCTGCTGGCACTGGTGGTCCCCGGCGCCTTGCAGTACCTGACAGGTTGGCTGACCCTGCACAGTCTGCTGTGGGTGCAGTGGGGTAGTTTCATCGTGCTGTGCCTGGTGTTTCGCATGCCTGGCATCACCACGCACCTGATCCCTCGCTCCGTACGCCACTGGCGGGCTTCCAACCTGGCGCGCCGGCAATTTCTCGAACAGAACCTGCACCACACCGTGGGCAGCACCGGCATGCTGATCTTCGTCTGCGAGGCCGAGCGCTATGTGGAGATTTTGGTGGACGAGGGCATTTCCAAGCGACTCGACAATACACATTGGGATGCGATTGTCGCGGTGTTCACCCAGCAGGTTCGCCAAGGCCAGACGTTGCAGGGTTTTGTGACGTGCATCGAGGCCTGCGGCGAATTGCTCAAGGAGCACGTACCGGTGACCCATGCGCGTAATGAACTGCCGAATCGGTTGGTGGTGTTGGGCTGAGTGTCTGCCGGACACCGTTGTGGCGAGGGGATTTATCCCCGTTGGGGGCGTAGCCCCCTTTAGCCGACAGCCGGTTATGGGTCGAGATCTGTTGTCTGATTTGGGTCTGCTGCGCAGCCCAACGGGGATAAATCCCCTCGCCACAGGAAATTCCCCGTGCCCTGGCACCCCATCCCCCCTAAAATACCCGCCATTCCCGATCCGCCCGCCCCGAGGCTGCTTCTCCATGTCCGTCACTGCAACTCCCGCCCGTCCCGCGCCGGATCACCACGCCCAGTTCATCGCGCTGCTGCAAGCCAATCTCGAGCAGAACGCGTTCATCAAGCTGGTGCTGGCCAAGTACGTCGGTGACGAAACCGATCTGCAGCGGCTGATCATCAAGCAGCTCACGGTCAAGGATCAGCCTTGCCTGTCCTTCGTCTATCGCTACAAGACCCGCGACATCACCAAGAATTTCCCGCTGGCCGAAGGCGTGGATACCATCGCCGCGCTGTTGCCGGCTTCGTTCAAGAACGCGCACCTGCTGGCGATCACCGACGAGGCGCAATTGGAGTACAGCAAGAAGGGCAAGAGCTCGCTGTTCAAGAGCAAGCCCCAGCAACTGCGGGAGGTGCCATCGACCGAGCACAACCGCGAGAAGAACCGCTTCCTCGACTTGAGCCGGCCATTCCTGGCTGACCTGGGCGTAACCAATCACAAGCACGAACTGATTCCGGCGATGTCGCGCAAGTGGAAGCAGATCAACAAGTTCATCGAGGTCTTCAGCCATGCGCTGACGTCTTCGCCGCTGGCCCTGGACAAGCCGGTGCGGGTCTCGGACTTCGGCTCGGGCAAGGGCTACCTGACCTTCGCCATCCACGATTACCTGCGCAACACCTTGCAGGCCGAAGGCGTGGTGACCGGGGTGGAGTTGCGCGAAGACATGGTCAAGCTGTGCAACGAAGCCGCCGCGCGGCTGGAGCACCCGGGCCTGAGCTTCCAGCATGGCGACGTGCGCAGCGTGGCGCCGAGCGCGGTGGATGTGATGATTGCCTTGCACGCCTGTGACATTGCCACCGACTACGCGATCCACATGGGCATTCGCTCGGGCGCCTCGATCATCATGTGCTCGCCGTGCTGCCACAAACAGATCCGCCTGCAGATCCAGAGCCCGGCGCTGCTCAAGCCGATGCTGCAATATGGCCTGCACCTGGGCCAGCAGGCGGAAATGGTCACTGACAGCTTGCGGGCGTTGTTCCTCGAAGCCTGCGGCTACGAGACCAAGGTGTTCGAGTTCATTTCCCTGGACCACACCAACAAGAACAAGATGATCCTCGCAGTCAAGCGTGCCGAACCGGTGGATCCCGCCGAACTGCTCGCCAGGATCGAAGAACTCAAGGCGTTCTATCACATCACCGAGCACTGCCTCGAAACGCTGCTGCGAGCGGATGGCTACCTCGCCGCACAGCACTGACCTCTTGTGGGAGCGAGCTTGCTCGCGATGAAACGATAACGCGGTGTGCCTGAAACACCGCATCGCCTGAATCGCGAGCAAGCTCGCTCCCACGAGGGGCAGAGGTACAGCCCGTCAGGTAATCAGCGCTTATCCCTCACCTACCGATGTACCGGTCTACCTTTAATGCGTCCACCCTCACGCATTCCAAAGGAGCCCAGTCCATGGCCGCAAAGAAAATCCTCATGCTGGTCGGCGATTACGTCGAAGATTATGAAGTCATGGTGCCGTTCCAGGCGTTGCAGATGATCGGCCACACGGTGCATGCCGTGTGCCCGGATAAAACGGCTGGCCAGACCGTCCGCACCGCGATCCATGATTTCGAGGGCGACCAGACCTACAGCGAAAAAACGGGGCATTTGTTTGCCCTCAACCATGACTTCGCCAAGGTCCTGGCCGCCGATTACGATGCGCTGCTGGTGCCGGGCGGTCGCGCTCCGGAATACCTGCGCCTGAATGAAGAGGTCCTGCAACTGGTGCGTGATTTCGATCTGGCCGGCAAGCCGATCGCCGCGGTGTGCCACGGTGCGCAATTGCTCGCGGCGGCGGGCATCCTGGAAGGCCGCGAGTGCAGCGCCTATCCGGCGTGTGCCCCGGAGGTGCGCTTGGCCGGCGGGACTTTCATCGATATTCCGGTAACCGAAGGTCACGTCCAGGGCAACCTGGCCACGGCACCGGCCTGGCCGGCGCATCCGAACTGGTTGGCGGGGTTCCTGACGTTGCTGGGCACGGCGATTACCCTGTAGACGTCACCGGGAGACTACACCTCAACCGGCACTGCCAGCTTCGGATCGCCCAGCGGATGACTCTTGGCATCGAAGAAGCGCAGCTCAATGTCCAGGCCTTGGAATAGCTTGGCGTAATGCCGTTTCTGGTGCTGGATACAAGCCTGGCTGCGCGGGTAGATCGAGATGGCCAAGGTTCTCGGCGCGGCCTGGCGCAGGGCATCAACGATGTGGCTGTCCTGCTCGCCCAGGGCGTGGCCGAACAGGCACAGGTTGTCGCCGTGCTGCAGCAACTGGTCGTAGCAGAACGACAAGTAGTCACTGCTGCGGATGGTCTTGAGTTTGTCCTGGCTCGGGCCTTCGTTGATGAACAGTGGGACATCATCGAGGGTCTTGAGGGTGTTGTTGATGGCGAAACTGCCCAGCAACGTACCCTCGGTGGAGGTGAGCTTGCGTGCCGTGCCGTCCTGGTTGCGCACCAGGTGCAAGCCACCGTGCAAGTACAGCAGGCATGGTTTATCCGTGTTGGCCTGGCTCAGGTCGAAGCTGTGATCGGCTCCCAGGAACAGGTCGGTGACGGTGTCGGGAGCGTGCTGGATCGCCCAGTAGCTCAGCAAATCGTAGTTGGTCGTGAACACCGTGCGGTAGCGGCCCAGTTCCTGGTTGAGACGTTGCAGGGTCGACGCTTGCACCAGTCGCCAGGGGATGTGCATGGCGTGCACGGCGTTGATCAACGCTTCCTTGATCGCGTAGTAGCGATTGCGCGGCGCGGCGGAGCTCACCGCCAGGGCCTTGTTGACCCGGCTGGTGGTTTTCAGCGCACCCAGCACCTGCTCGAAACTGCGGGTCTGCAGCGCATCGAACACGCTCAGCTCCGACGGACTGAGGGGTTTTTCCTCGACGGTACGGGCGTTTTCGAACAACGAGTCATAGCCGAAATCGTCCCACACGGCGCGGCTGGCGCCGTTGCCTACCAACAGGCCGCTGAAGGCCGTGTCGGCGCGCAAGGTCTCCCAATCTTCGAGCCGGGCGTCGTATTCCTGGAAATCGGTCATTGCGAAAGTCATCTCAAAACGTGGCAAAGGCAGGGCGTGACTTTATCACGACCCAGTCTTGAGCCAGATCAAGATACGTTGTGACCAGTCGGTCAATCCTGTACGCCCCTGCCGATCCGGCCTCTTTCAGGAGCGTGTCCCCATGAGCAGCACTTTTTTCATTCCCGCCGTGAACATCATGGGCCTGGGTTGCCTCGACGAGGCGATGACCGCCATCCGCAACTACGGCTTTCGCAAGGCACTGATCGTCACCGACGCGGGGTTGGCGAAGGCCGGCGTGGCCTCCAAGGTGGCCGAGTTGCTGGCATTACAGGATGTCGACGCGGTGATCTACGACGGTGCCAAGCCCAACCCGAGCATCGCCAACGTTGAACTCGGGCTCGGCTTGCTGAAGGAAAGCCGCTGCGATTTCATCGTGTCGCTGGGTGGTGGCTCTCCCCATGATTGCGCCAAGGGCATCGCGTTGTGCGCGACCAATGGCGGGCAGATCTGCGACTACGAAGGCGTCGACCGCTCCAGCAAGCCGCAACTGCCGCTGATCGCCATCAACACCACGGCCGGCACCGCCAGTGAAATGACCCGTTTCTGCATCATCACGGACGAGACGCGTCATGTGAAAATGGCCATCGTCGACCGCAACGTCACGCCGCTGATGTCGGTCAACGACCCAGCCCTGATGGTGGCGATGCCAAAAGGATTGACCGCCGCGACCGGCATGGATGCGCTGACCCATGCGATCGAGGCTTATGTCTCCACCGCCGCCACGCCCATCACCGACGCCTGCGCCCTCAAAGCGATTACCTTGATCAGCAACAACCTGCGCCTGGCCGTGCGTGACGGCAATGACTTGGCGGCGCGGGAGAACATGGCTTACGCACAGTTTCTGGCGGGGATGGCATTCAACAATGCTTCGCTGGGTTTCGTGCATGCGATGGCGCATCAGTTGGGCGGTTTCTATGACTTGCCCCATGGCGTGTGCAACGCCGTGTTGCTGCCCCATGTGCAGAGTTTCAATGCCGCGGTCTGTGCCGTCCGGCTGACGGACGTAGCCCATGCCATGGGGGCCGATATTCGTGGGTTCAGCCCTGAAGAAGGTGCGCAATCCGCCATCGCGGCGATTCGCAGCCTGGCCGTGGATGTGGACATTCCAGCGGGCTTGCGTGAGCTGGGCGTGCGCCTCAATGACGTGCCGGTACTCGCCGCCAACGCCTTGAAGGATGCCTGCGGCCTGACCAACCCGCGAGCGGCGGACCAGCGCCAGATCGAGGAGATTTTCCGCGGCGCGTTCTAAGTGGCCCGAGGCGGCATGAACCTGACGCACAACATCGCCGCCATCGCCAACAGCGTGCACAACAGCGCCAATGGCCAGGCCTGTTGACTCAACAACAGGCTGGCCAAGGCGCCGATCGCGGAGGCCATCAACTGGTGCAGGAAACCGCTCAGTGCCATGGCGTATGCGCCGGCGACTGGCGAGCCCTCGTTCGCCAATGACAGGCTGATGGGGTAGTTCAACGACTGGCCGAACACCGCGAAGCAGTACGGGAGCCAGAACAGCAGGGCAACACTGGCCAATGCAATGCTTCCCGCCAGCATGGTCACGCTGCCGCCCAGCACGAGCGCGATGCCCCAGACCATCAGTCGACGCTGGCCGGTGCGTAGCACGAATGCATTCACCGCCAACGCGCCGAGCAGGTACGCCGCGCTGATCGGCCAGCCCAACAGGCCGTATTCGATGGCGGACCAATGGAAACTTTCCTGCAGGATCAGCGGCGCGCCGGTGTTGAAGGCGATGATCACGCCATACCCCAGCCCACCTGCCAGTGCAGGTAGCAGAAAACCGCGATGCCTGACGATTTGGCCGTACACGTGCCACGCCGATTGCCCACTGTTTACTTCGGTCAATATCGGAAACCGGGCCCTGGACACCGCCGCTGCCATCACCAGGCTGACCGCACCCAAGCCCAGGAAAATCGCCTCCCACCCGAACGCGACCTGGATCAACGAACCGAGGTACTGGCCGATGCCGAGGGCAACCACGAAGGCGATCGATATCCACGACAGCGCCTTGGCCAGCAGGTCGCCGCTGAACGTGTCGCGGATCAATACTCGCGCCATCACCGAAATACCGCTGGCACCGATGCCTTGGAACAACCTGAACGTCAAGAACGCTTCCAGTGACGTGCCCAACGGCAAGGCCAGGTTGCCCAGGCCGTACAGGACCAATGCCGTAAGCAAGACGGGTTTGCGCCCGAGCCGCTGGCTCAGGCTGCCCCATGACAGCATGGGCAGCGCCATGCCGATCAGGTAGACCGACAATCCCCACGACACCTGGGCCGCATTGGCCTTGAGGTCCAGGGCAATGTCAGGCACGGCCGGCAGGTAGATGCTCATGCCCAGTTGTGCGAGGAAAACGGTGGCGCAGGTGACGATCAGGGTTGTGCGGTTGTTCATCAAGGGCTCGATTCAAGGGCGAGTGTCGCGCCCGTGGGCCAACAGCAGGTCAATGACCTGCTCGCAGAACGAACGGATCACCTCAGGCGTCATGTCGGCACGCAGGGTGATCCGGATCGCGGCTTTGTCTTGTGGCACCACGGGGAAAAAGACCGCTGAGGTGAAATACCCCAGTTCGGCGAGTTCAACCGCGAGACGCGTGGCCAGGACCGCCTCGCCGCAGTGCACCAGGCGAATCGCCATGGGGCTGGCGTACTGTTCGGTGCGGATAAGGCTGTCGAACAGCCGGATATTAGCTTGCAAACGCTCCTGCAACGAACTGAATTCGGGACTGCGGTGCAAGCGGATCGAGGCCATGCCTGCGCCGATAGCGGCCGAATTCAGGCTTTGCGACCAATTGCTTGGGCCGCCGTAACGTTGCACCAGGGTCTTGTGCCGTTCACTGCCAAACATGGCCAGTCCACCGCTGGCACCGAATGATTTGGCCAGCGAGGCGACAATCAGGGTGCGTTCGTCCACCGCCTGGATTCGCGATCGCACCAGGCCAATGCCGGAGGGCCCCACGGCGGACAACGCATGGGAATCGTCCAGATAAAGGAACAGGCCATGGCGCTGCTTGAGACACATCAGGCTATCCAGGTCCGCCATGCCGCCCATGCTGTAGGCGCTGTCCGCCACGTAGGTCACGTTAGCGTGGCGTTTGCACACGTCTTCGAGGAAGTCCATGTCGTTGTGTGGGCAGGTGATGACCTGGGTTTCATCCGCACAGGCGGCCTTGATATGGTTCATCGAGTAATGGGCCTGCTTGTCGAAGACCATGACCGGTGGTCGATTGCCGGTCAAGGCACCGCTGGCCAGCAACGGCAGTATTCCCGAGCTCGCTGCGCTGCAAGACAATGCACTGAGGCAACTGGCGCCGAACAACTCCGACAGTTGGCTTTCGTATTGGTCGAGGATTTCCAGCTTGCAGCGATTTTTCGAGTTGGCAACGCGCAGGGTTCCGGCTTCCCATAGCGCCGTCATGGCTCCATCCAGCAAGGCGGGGTGATAATCCAGGCCCAGGTAGGATGTCGTACAGAAGTGGTGGAAGGTCCGACCATGCTGGTCGACCAGCACATTGGGGCTCTCGATGTGCACATTCAATCCGGCGGCTTTTCCGGTGTCGGCGTTCTGCCAGTCCTGGTCCGCCAGGGAAATCACCTTGCGATAGTTGCTGAAGCGATGGGGTGGTAGCGCAGTCTGGTTCATGGTTCGAGTACATTCCTTGGTGATGCGTTGCTGTCCGTGGGTGTTTCACTTTGTGTGTATGTCGAGACTTTACAGACTGCTGGGCAGGGCTTTGAATCGGCTGTTTCCGGTGTATTTGAGAGTGATCGGAGAGTTCTACGTAGGACCTTGCCTAGGGAGATGGACGGGAAATCCATTTGCGGCGTGGGAGTAGGGTTTCGACCCGTGAATTTGCTGCGTTTGCTACCCTGCGCGCGTGGTCAACCCATTGAATATGGATTTCGCTTCGGTCTTGTCCATCGCGTGTTGGCAAAATGATGTCAATTTTCCAAGGGCGGTCCCATTGCCTGCGCTATCCTCATCGGTAATGTGGGTATACGTGGTTGCGCATGTCTGCAGGGCGGCGCGGATTGACGGATGCCCGGTTCTCCCATGGCTGTATCACCCGGATGGCTTACCGCGTCATGGATACTCGAAATCCCGCGCCGCTGGCCAGTTACCTCGATTTGTTGCTGGACGCCGTATGTGCCGTCGACGCCCAAGGCTGTTTCGTGTTCGTCAGTGCGGCGTGCGAGCGCATTCTGGGCTACACGCCACAGGAGCTGATCGGCCGGCGAATGATCGACCTGGTGCATCCCGCCGACCGCCAGCGGACCCTCGACGCTGCGCGGGAAATCATGGAGGGCGAGCCTAAGCTCAATTTCGAGAACCGCTACCTGCGCAAGGACGGTGGCGTGGTGCATATCCTGTGGTCGGCCCGCTGGTCGGAGGCTGACCAACTGCGCATCGCGGTGGCGCGTGACATCACCGAGCGCAAGCAGGCGGAGTCCCGTCAGGCGGCGTTGTATGCGATCTCCGAGGCAGCCCATGCCGCCGCCGACCTGCTGGCCTTGCTCAAGCGCGTCCACCTGATCATCGGCGAGTGGCTACCGGCGCTGAATTTTTCGGTGGCGCTGTATGACGAGCAATGCGAGCAGATCGACTTTGCGTATCACGTCGACGATCGAGAGCGACAACCCGAATTGCCCGGTACGATGATCGGACGCTTGTGCGCCGAAGTCATCCGCAGTGGTCAGCCGATCCTGCTCACCCCCGGTTGCAGTGCCTTGCCCGCGGAGTTCCATGACCTAGTGTCGACGCCGCAATCGCCTTGTTGGCTGGGCGTGCCGCTGAATTCGCAGAACGGTACGATCGGTGCCTTGATCGTCAAGAGTGCCCCGGACAGCGAACGCTACACCGAACAAGACAAGGAATTGCTGCAATACGTCTGTGCGCAGATCACCCTCGCCATCGAGCGCCAGCAATTGCACGCCCGGTTGCAGCACATGGCGCAGTACGACCAACTGACCCAGGTGCCCAATCGCGAGCTGCTGCGCGAGCGGTTCAAGGCTGCGCTGGCCACGGCCCGTGCCGCGTCGGGGCGGATGGCCTTGCTGTATATCGACCTGGATCGTTTCAAGCAGGTCAACGACACCTATGGCCACGGCGTTGGCGACATGTTGTTGCAAGCGGTGGCGAGTCGGCTCAGGGGCTGCATACGCGAAACCGACACCGTCGCGCGCATCGGTGGTGATGAATTTGTAGTCTTGTTGCATAGCATCCAGAACGTCACAGACGCCGAGCGGGTGCAGGCAAAAATCCGCCGTGCATTGGCTGAGCCGCTGCGGCTGGATGGCCACTGCCTGAGTATCGAACCGAGCATCGGCGTGGCCTGCTTTCCCGACCATGGCACCGAAGACATCACCCTGTTCCGCCACGCCGACGAGGCGATGTACGCCGCCAAGCGTCACAACCACCGAGCCTTCGGCATCTGAGTCCGCGCCACCGTTCGTCGTGGCATTCGTGTGTTTTCCAAACCTTGAGACTTGGGCCATTTCCAATGAAATACCGGGCATGCGTGCCCGTCATTTCTTGCAATACGGAGGGCCGGGCCATGCGCGGGTCTAGCAACATTTATCCGGGAAACGTCGCCCACGATCGAACGAAGGTGTCCGAAGCAGGTCGCAAAAGTGGGAGAACCACCATCGCGAGCGTCGATAAAAGCCCGCTGAAGGCCGAGATTGGCCGCAAGCCGGGTCGCACGTCTCGCTGAATATCCAATGGTGGTTCTGATTTCTGCGACGGAAATTGCGTCGCGACTTTATTTCAGAGGAGGGCGCGACCATGAGCCGGATGGCCACCTTTTTACGCACCACCAGTGTTGTCGTGCTGATGGGCCTGGGTGCCAACAGTGCCTGGGCCCAGTCACCTGTCGAATTCATCAACGATGCATCCGCCAAAGGCATGGCCGACATCGAGGCCAGCCGTGAGGCGCATTCGAAAGCGGAGTCACGGGAGGTCAAGGACTACACCATCATGGTGATCAACGACCGCACCACCGCCAACCAACATTTGGCGAAAATCGCCAAGAAGCTCGACTTGCCTGTCGCGCCACGGGAAGAAGTGGCGGACAAGGCCAAGACCCTGATGCCGCAAGTGGCCGAGGGCGAGTCGTTCGAAGCGGCTTATGCCGCCAGCCAGGTCAAGGCCACTGAAGAAGCCATCGAGCAGATCCAGCAGCAGGCCCAGACCACCGACGTGCCGGAGATCAAGGCGTTCGCTGACGAAACGCTGCCCAAGCTGCAGACCCATCTCGAGATGGCCAGGGCGTTGCAGGCCAGTCGCTGATCCACTGCGCCGACTTATGTTCAGGACCGGGGCGCCAACGTCCCGGCTCGTTTTGCCCGCAAGAAAGGAGAACCTCGATGTCTACACGCCGAGAACCCAACCAATACGCGATGCAGAATCCGCTGACCCAATACCCGCGTCCGGAATTTCCGGACCAGCCGCAGTCCCCGCCGGGCATCGACCAGGACATGCTGCCGCAACCCGATCATGGCGAAAAATCCTATCAAGGCTTCGGCCGCCTGGAAGGGCGCAAGGCACTGATCACCGGCGGTGACTCCGGGATCGGTCGCGCCGCCGCCATCGCCTACGCCCGGGAAGGCGCCGATGTCGCGATCAATTACCTGCCCAGCGAAGAGCGCGACGCCCAGCAAGTCATCGAACTGATCAAGGCTGAGGGCCGCAAGGCCATCGCCATCCCTGGCGACCTCAAGGATGAAGCGTTCTGTGCGCAAATGGTCAAGATGGCGCAACAGCAACTCGACGGCCTGGATATCCTGGTCAACGTCGCCGGTAAGCAGGAGGCGCAAAAAGACATCGCCGACATCACCACCGCGCAGTTCGACGACACCATGAAAACCAACATCTATGCGATGTTCTGGATCTGCAAGACTGCGGTGCCACTGATGCCGGCCGGTGCGACCATCATTAATACGGCGTCGATCCAATCCTACGATCCGTCCGCGACGCTGCTGGACTACGCCACCACCAAGGCGGCGATCGTGGCGTTCACCAAGGCGTTGGCCGGGCAAGTCATCAGCAAGGGCATCCGTGTCAATGCAGTTGCGCCGGGGCCGATCTGGACCGTGCTGCAACCCAGCGGGGGACAACCACGGGAAAAGATTCCTACGTTTGGCTCCCAGGTTCCGATGAAACGTCCCGGACAGCCTGCGGAATGCGCGCCGCTTTATGTGCTGCTTGCATCGCAAGAGTCGAGTTATATCACCGGGGAAGTGTTTGGCGTGACGGGAGGCAACCCGTTGCCCTGATGCGCAAAAAATGCGCGAGTGGCATGGACCACTCGCGCCTCTGCATCAGCACTGGTTCAAGTCGATCTTGTTCTTCTGCTCAATACCGTCAAGGCTCTTGGCTTCGTCTTTGCCCATGTCCTGATATTGCTTGCGCAGCGCTTCAAGTTGCTTGAGGTCCAGCGATTCGAGACCGAGCATTGCGTTCTGCGCGTCCTTGGACGCCCGCAGCAATTCATCGATTTTCAAATGCAAGATATCCGTATCGCGGTTCTGGGTGTTCTGGATCAGGAACACCATCAGGAAGGTGATGATGGTTGTCGAGGTGTTGATGATCAATTGCCAGGTGTCGTTGAAACCGAAGAAAGGTCCGCTGGCAGCCCAGAGCGCCAACAACACGATGGCCCCCAGGAATGTCTTGGGGCTCCCCCGCCCAGAGGGACAGTTTTTGCGCGATTTTTGCGAACGTCATTGCCGTGTTTCCTTATGGGATGCACCTGTCTGGTGTGACAGCAACGAGTCGGTGAAAATTCTACTTACATTTCAACCGCAAACGTTCGTCGACGTTCATCGTCCGGCACGATGACAGTCGCAACCATTGCCACGCTCGCAGGTCACTCCTTAAAGCCCCCAGCATCGGAGTCCATCATGAATTTCGCCCGCACTTTTTGCCTCGCCTGCTGCCTGTTCGCCCTGCACGGCTGTTTTGACAACTCGGGTAACGAGACCAAGGACAACACCGACGGCACCAAATCTTCGGTGCAGATGCAGGAGTCCAAGCCGGAGAGCAAATAAGGACCAAACCTGTGGGACCGAGCTTGCTCGCGATGGCGTCAGATCAGCAGCCTCGCTGTCGACTGATTAGCCGCTATCGCGAGCAAGCTCGCTCCCACAGGTTTGTATTTTGTCAGCGGTTGCTCATCGCCCTTGTTGCAGCACCTTCAGCGCTGCCGATGCCAGGAAGCCGGAGCGGCTCTTCTCTTCAGGATGATTCAACACATATTCATCAATCCGGTTGAGCAGGTAGCCGGGCAACGTGATGTTGAGTTTCTGCGCCTTGCCCAGGTATTTGGTCACATCAATATCCACCAGCGCCCAAGTGCAGCCGGCATATTGTGGATTGGCTGCATGCAGGGTAACGGTATTGGCCGATGGAATCGGTGAGCCGTCTTCAGCCAGAATCTCGAAATGCCCCTCGATCGCCTCACGCGCCATCGCCATGGCCTCATCCAGGTCGTCACCTGCGGAAAAACAACCGGGAATATCCGGCACCTCAACACCCCAGGCGTGCTTGTCATCGCCCATGGAAATCGCAATCGGGTAAAGCATTCAATCGTCCTCCGGAAAAACGGGGCAACTGGCTGTCTGGAGAAGGGCCTGTTGCAAGATACTGATGGCCGTCTTCTTGAGCAGGTCCTTCTTGGGATGAGGAACCGTGACCAGCCCCGGTTTGGTCGGGTGCTTGAAGTGATGGTGACTGCCTCGGATACGCACCAGGTACCAACCATCCGCAACAATTTGGCTTATCAAGAATCGGCTATTCACAACACCTCCCTGTGGTGTTATTGGTGGTTACTATACCTACTGATGAGGAATGATCAACACCATAACCACCGTGAGCGACGGTTGGGACTGGTGGGCGCTTCGCTTGAAGTCTAGAAGCGGCGTCGGGCCAGAGCGGGATAGGGCGGGGTTGGCTTTATTTAGGGATGTGAGATGAGGGGCTGATATAGACGTGGCGAGGGAGCTTGCTCCCGCTGGGCTGCGAAGCAGCCCCGGTTTTGAGCCGTTTTCCCAGTAGGACTCCTTTATCCACAGGACCTACGACTGCTGCACAAACGTCAGCCGCACCGCAAAACCAATCAGAAGACTGCCAAACAACCACTGCTGCACGCGCTGGGCCGAAGGCGAGCGCTGTAGCCAGTGTCCAAGCGCCACGCCGATCAATGCATAAGCGCTGTCGAACAGCAGGCCAACGCCGACCAGCACCATGCCCAAGATTGCGAATTGCTCCAGCACCGGCCCGTCCTGTGGATGGATGAACTGCGGCAGCAACACCGAGCAAAACAGCAAGGCCTTGGGGTTGAGCAGGTTCGTCAGCAGGCCGCGCTGGATCGCCTGGTGCCATTGTCGCTTTCCGATCGTAGGTGCGTCTCCTTCGAAGCTGGGCAACAACGTCGTCCGCAAACATTGAAACCCGATCCAAGCCAGGTAAGCAGCCCCGGCCAGGCGCACCACATCGAAGGTCCAAGGTGCCGTCTTGAACAACACCGAGAGGCCCATCGCTGCCAACGCGACATGACATGCCCGGGCAATCCCCAATCCTACCGCCGTCGCTAGCGCCGCGGCCCGGCCCTGACGGGCGCCGGTCTGCAGCACGAGAATCATGTCCGGCCCGGGCAACAGGTACGCCACCGTCAACGCCATGAAAAACAGCCAGAGCTCTGTCATCGCACACCCCCGCAATCAGTGAATTGAAGGTGTCAGTCTATGGCCGAAGGGCAGGGCAGGTGGTTGCGTACTCAGCTTCTAAAGCTTTAGAAATTGGCATAACCTGCCAAGTGGTTCAGTCATATAAATGGAAAATGCCAAATTATGAAACTTGACGGTTACGACCGCAAAATCCTGACGGCACTGCAACGGGACGGGCGGTTGAGCAATGTGCAACTGGCCGAAGAAATCGGCTTGTCGCCGTCACCGTGCCTGCGCCGTGTGCGGATGCTCGAAGAAGCGGGAGTGATTCGCGGCTATCAAGCCATCCTGGACCGCGATGAAGTAGGCCTTGGTATGACGATCTTTGTCGGCATCAAGGTCGAACGGCACACCGACGAAAGAGCCGAGGCGTTTCGTCAAGCAGTGACCGCACTGCCCGAGGTGATCTCGGCGTTCCTGGTGTCGGGCGAGTCCGACTTCCTGCTGCAAGTGGTGGTGCCCGATCTGCGGGCCTATGACCGGTTCGTCACAGGCAAGCTGCTGAAGCTGCCGGGAGTGAGTGATATTCGCAGCAATTTTGCAATTAACACGGTGAAGGCGCCGGGGCCGTTGCCGTTGGGGCATTTGGCTGGGGATTGAGGCCGTTGTCTGTCGTACGCAACTTGCTGGTTTTGCCTACAAACCACGCGGAAATCACCCGCTATCCGTAACCGAGCAGATAGGAATAGTGTTCCCCTCGAAATGAATGGCTGGCGATGAGCGATTCCCACACTACGGTACTTGCGCTATTAAAGTACTGCGCTTTGCCCGGAGTAGTTCAAAACTCAGCAAGAGCCGCAGCCCTGGAGGAGAAAGAGACGTGTCCACGCCTCGTAATTATCAAGAGAGCATCGAGCAATTACATCAAGAGGCGGAAGCGCTAGCCGAAGAAATGAGGCGCCCGGCCCCGGCTATAATCCGGGTTACGTTGCTGCCGTTCAGCATCGGTGCTGCGTTTGCCCTGACCACGTTTGCGGTCATCGCTTTTGCCGTAAAGCATGTTTGATTCTCTGTCGCTAAATCAAATCATCGGTGTGGTCCCCTGACGTACGCTACAAAGCTCCTGCCGCGCAACGTCTCGCAATCGCCGTCACCATGTGATTGCCCTCTGCCAGCCTCATTGGGACGGAGCTCGTTGTGGGCATAGAAAGGGCAATGTTGGACGCGAACAGCGTGCTGCCCTTTTTTCGGTGCCAGACCTCTTGTGTAGAGAGATATTGTCGTGCTATCACGCAGGGACGCTCAGTGCCCAGTTGACTTCCCATAGGGGGAAGGGCCTTGAATGGAGCTCAGCATGGATCGGCTGCGCCAATATACATTGATCATAAAAAGCCAAACACGCGCCGTTTTCGAATTGGGCGGTTTTGTCGTGCCTGAAATTTAATAAATGACACTTTAATTGCCCATTCCTTAGACAAAGTCTCCGCTCAAGCTTCACTGGCCACAGCCGAAAAACAACGCCGAGACTCATGCTTCAGTTATGTAAACAAACACTGATTTACGAGACCTCCTCTACCATCCTAAAACAGGGAAAAAGCATGGCAGTTATTAATGGAACGGCTGGCGCAGATGCATTAATTGGCACCACTGGGGATGATGAGATCAACGCTCTGGGTGGGAACGATGTAATCAAGGGCACCGCTGGTGCAGACAAAATCGATGGCGGTGCTGGTTTAGATACTGTTGACTACTCGGCATCTACTGAAGGTATCAGTATAGATTTGCGCCAGGGAGCTGGACTTGTTGGACGGGGTGGCGACGCAGAGGGGGATATTCTCACTGGCATCGAAACCGTCATAGGCTCTGCCTTCAATGACGTGATTTCCGCTGGCCCGTACACCGTAATCCCAACGGTACGGCTGGAAGGGGGGGCTGGCGACGACATCTACAATATCAATCTGGGGCTGACCCCCTACATCATCGAACAGGCCGGTGGCGGCAACGATGAAGTCCGTGTATCGGTGATCAATACCAACGGCACGGTCCTGGCGGCGAACGTCGAGCGACTGACCTATGTCGGCACTGGCGCATTCACCGGTTACGGCAATGAGAGCGACAACGTCATTACCGGTGGTTCAGGTAACGACACATTGTTCGGTGGCGCGGGAGCGGATCAGTTCATTGGCGGTGCCGGAACTGACGTAGCGGGTTATACCGACAGCAAGGAAGCGGTAAGCATCAACCTCAAGACGGGTGTGTATTCCGGGATCGCGGCAGGTGATACCTACACCGGTATCGAGGTGATCAGAGGATCGAATTTCAACGACACGTTCGTTGGCGATGGTAGCGGTATGGATTTCGACGGCGGTGCCGGAATCGACACGGTCGACTACTCGGGCTCGACTGCCGGGGTAAACGTCGATATCCGTAATGGGTGGGGAACCGCAGGCACGGGCGGAGATACCGAAGGCACTATTTTAGCGAATATCGAAACCGTCATAGGCTCTGCCTTCAATGACGTGATTTCCGCTGGCCCGTACACCGTAATCCCAACGGTACGGCTGGAAGGGGGGCTGGCGACGACATCTACAATATCAATCTGGGGCTGACCCCCTACATCATCGAACAGGCCGGTGGCGGCAACGATGAAGTCCGTGTATCGGTGATCAATACCAACGGCACGGTCCTGGCGGCGAACGTCGAGCGACTGACCTATGTCGGCACTGGCGCATTCACCGGTTACGGCAATGAGAGCGACAACGTCATTACCGGTGGTTCAGGTAACGACACATTGTTCGGTGGCGCGGGAGCGGATCAGTTCATTGGCGGTGCCGGTTATGACATAGCGGGTTATATCGACAGTAAAGAAGCTGTGACCATCAACCTCAAGACAGGCGTGCATACCGGGATCGCGGCAGGAGATACCTACACCGACATCGAGGCGATCAAGGGATCTAATTTCAACGACACGTTCATTGGCGATGGTAGCGGTATCGATTTTAACGGCGGTGCCGGGGTCGACACGGTCGACTATTCGGGCTCGACTGCCGGGGTAAACGTCAATATCCGTAGCGGGGTGGGAGCCGCAGGAACGGGCGGAGATGCCGAAGGCACCATCTTGGCGGAGGTCGAAACCGTCATAGGCTCTGCTTTCAACGACGTGTTCTCCGCGGGTCCGTACAGCATGGCCGTAGGGATACGGCTGGACGGGGGGGCTGGCGACGACGTCTACAACATCAACATGGGACAGACCCCCACCATCATCGAGCAGGCCGGTGGCGGCAACGATGAAGTCCGTGTATCGGTGATCAATACCAGCGGCACGGTCCTGGCGGCGAACGTCGAACGCCTGACCTATGTCGGCACTGGCGCATTCACCGGTTACGGCAATGAGAGCGACAACGTCATTACCGGTGGTTCAGGTAACGACACATTGTTCGGTGGCGCGGGAGCGGATCAGTTCATTGGCGGTGCCGGTTATGACATAGCGGGTTATATCGACAGTAAAGAAGCTGTGACCATCAACCTCAAGACAGGCGTGCATACCGGGATCGCGGCAGGAGATACCTACACCGACATCGAGGCGATCAAGGGATCTAATTTCAACGACACGTTCATTGGCGATGGTGGCGGTATCGATTTTAACGGCGGTGCCGGGGTCGACACGGTCGACTATTCGGGCTCGACTGCCGGGATAAACGTCAATATCCGTAGCGGGGTGGGAGCCGCAGGAACGGGCGGAGATGCCGAAGGCACCATCTTGGCGGAGGTCGAAACCGTCATAGGCTCTGCTTTCAACGACGTGTTCTCCGCGGGTCCGTACAGCATGGCCGTAGGGATACGGCTGGACGGGGGGGCTGGCGACGACGTCTACAACATCAACATGGGACAGACCCCCACCATCATCGAACAGGCCGGTGGCGGCAACGATGAAGTCCGTGTATCGGTGATCAATACCAGCGGCACGGTCCTGGCGGCGAACGTCGAACGCCTGACTTATGTCGGCACTGGCGCATTCACCGGTTACGGCAATGAGAGCGACAACGTCATTACCGGTGGTTCAGGTAACGACACACTGTACGGTGGCGCGGGCGCGGATCAGTTCATCGGCGGTGCCGGCATTGACGTAGCGGGTTATATCGACAGCAAAGAAGCTGTGAGCATCAACCTCAAGACGGGCGTGCATTCCGGGATCGCGGCAGGTGACACCTACACCGGTATCGAGGTGATCAGAGGATCGAATTTCAATGACATTTTCTATGGCGGTAGTTCGCCCATGGTGCACGACGGCGCGGGTGGCATCGATGTAGTCACTTATGAACAGGCTGACAGCGCGGTGACGATCGACCTGACCACCGGCACTAACACAGGGGAGGCTGCTGGTCATACTTACGCCAACATTGAAATGATTCAGGGCAGCAACTTCAACGACACGCTATCGGGCTCGGGTCTGAAGGACATCTTCATTGGCGGAGTCGGGGCAGATGTAATCGATGGTCGCGTAGGGCTGGACAGTGCTTTTTACATTACAAGCGCAACAGGCGTCTCGATCAACTTGCAGACTCAAATCAATCAAGGCGGCGATGCCGAAGGCGATGTATTGCTCAATATCGAACACGTGTTGGGCAGTCATTTCAATGATGTCTTGGTTGGAAATACGAGTGTCAATTATCTGGAGGGCGGCTTGGGCAACGACGTCATCGACGGCGGGGATGGCAATGATTTCCTCTATGGTGGGCTGACTTCGTGGATTGGGCCTTTTAATATCGATAGCTCGGCGAATGGGCCGCAGGCAGACATCCTGTACGGCGGCAACGGTAACGACACCATCGTCACGGCTGCCAATGACGAAGGTACTCAAGCTTACGGTGAGGCTGGAAGTGACACCATCACTGTGGCACATGGTATGGCTGATGGTGGGGACGGCAGCGACCTGCTGACAGGGACCGGCTTGGGCTTTTCACTGTTAGGAGGTCTGGGGGATGACAAACTGGTATTGCAGGGGGGCGGTTTTGCTAACGGTGGTGAGGGAGGCGATACCTACACCATCAATACTCCAACGTTAGTGACGATTCAGGACGACGGCATCAGCAGCGGCGACACATTGGTATTGTCCTATATCAGCAGCTCTGAACTGTTGGTTGATCGCATCGGTGATGACCTCTATCTACACCGATCAAGTTTCTCCTCAGGAGAGACACCGCAAGAAGGTGTGCGCCTCAAGGATTGGTATGCAGGTTATGACAACATCGAACAGATCCAGACGGCTGATATGCAGGTCGTCAGCCTGTCGGGCATTAAGGCGTTTGCCGATGATCTGTTTGCCTAAATAGCTAAGCCAGCATTTGAGTTTCGAATGCGTCGCTTTTGCCCGGTATTGCTTGAACCGGGCAAAAGTTTTCAACCCCGCCCGCTGAAGAGAAAATTACCGCCAAGGCCTCCACAAATCGCAGACCAAAAAAACCGGCCACCAAGAGCCGGTTTTTTAATCCCCCGTCAAAACCACCACGACGCAGGACCTGAATTCGATTGGAGCGGGTGAAGGGAATCGAACCCTCGTTATCAGCTTGGGAAGCTGGAGTAATGCCATTATACGACACCCGCTCAGAGCGGCTGACTTTGTACCAGATGTCGCCTTGGATTTGAAGTTTTTCTTTCCGGACGGTGAGGTTGTCCGTCTGCGCAAGCCTCAAAGCAGAGCGGTCTTCGCGGGCAAGCCTCGTTGTCGGAGGCTCGCCCGCGATGACTTTTCAGATAGCCAGTGCATGGTAGTCCTGCACATAGCTGTAGCGCGGTCGGCTTTCGTGGCGGGTCGGCTTGAGGAAGCCCAGCAACGCGTCGCGGCTGTCGCGGCAGGCGGCTTTGTGTTCCATGTCCAGGAAGTGCCCGGTGGCTTGCAGCGTGGTGAAGGTGCTGTGCTGGACGTGGTCGGCAAAGAGCCTGGCGTCGGTGGCCGAGGTGTATTCGTCCCATTCACCGTTCAGGAACAGCACCGGAACGTTGACCTTCTTGGCGGCGTTGACGTAGCACTGCTGGTCGCTGTGCAGCACGTCGCTGATGTGGAAGTGCATCTGCCCGTATTCGTGCTCGGCCAGGCTGCTGACGTGGCGATAGTTGAAGCGCTTGAACAATGGCGGCAGGTGCTTGCCGATGGTGTTGTTGACCAAGTGGCCGACACGGTCGCCGTCCAGGCTGCTCAAGTAATCCACACCGCGTTCGAGGTAGTCGCGCATCGGCGCGTTGAGCACCGGTGAGAACGAACTGATCACGGCTTTTTCGATGCGCCGTGGCCGTTGCGCCAGGGCACTCAGCGTGGCGGCGCCGCCCCAGGAAAACGACAGCACATGCTCGGCGGCGAAGTGGTCGATCAATTCCAGGAGAATCTGACCTTCGATTTCCTTCGTGAGCATTTTCTCGTGGCGGTTGTGGGCCTTGGACTTGCCCGCGTAGGGCTGGTCGTACAACACAACGTTGAATTGCGGGTAGAGGTTTTTCGCGGTCTGAGCAAACGACGCGGTGGTGGCCATCGAGCCGTTGACCAGGATAATGGTCTTTTGCGCGGCGTCTGCGCGATAGAACTCCGTGTAAACCCGATACTGACCCTGTATATCCAGCACAGCGATTTCTGGCCTCATGTCATAAGACTCCTGGCAAGCGGGTATGCGCGCAATGAGATTGCACGGGCAATGTGACAGGTAGGCATTCGCCTGGAAGATAAGGCCCATGTCGATCCATGACAGCCGGTCGACGGGTGTTGTTATAGCGGGCAGTTTGCCGACGCATGAGGCGGAACCTGAGGGCTCCAGCCGGCAAAAAGTTTCTTAGAGGTATGGTGTGACTCGTCGGTCACATTTCGGCCGACGGTTTGATTCAAGCAGGGGGCCGGCGGTTGCGCAAGTGCTCATTGGAAATTGTTCGACACTTCTGCCCAGCGGTCATTTCCTTCAGATCAGGCAGATTTCTTCCGGGCCCAGGGCGCGATATCCCCCGGGCTCCAGATGGGCGTCCAGTACCAGCGGGCCCATCCGTTCGCGATGCAGACGCAGCACTTTATTGTTGAAGTGACCGAACATGCGCTTAACCTGATGGTAGCGCCCTTCAACGATGCTCAACCGTGCGGACGTCGGTCCTAGCAGCGTCAGTTCCGCCGGTTGGGTGGTGAGGTCCTCGAACGCGAAATACAGGCCTTGGGCGAAGGTGACGGCGTACTCGGCGGTGATGGTTTGTTCGGTCTCGACGTAGTAGACCTTCGGCAGCTTGGTCTGCGGTTGGGTCAGGCGCCGCGACCAACTGCCGTCATTGGTGATCAGCATCAGCCCGGTGGTGTTGAAATCCAGGCGACCGGCGATGTGCAGGTCATCCTTGTCCGGTTCGTCGAGCAAGTCGAGCACGGTACGGTGCTGCGGATCGCGTGTGGCGCTGACGCAGCCGGGCGGCTTGTGCAGCATGAAATACCGCGCCGGTCGCCCTGCTTGGAGCACTTCGTCATCCACCTCGACGCGGCTGAATTCGCGCACGTGTGCCTGTGGATCGATGACGGTCTGGCCGTCGATCCGTACGCGACGTTCCACTAACAAGAAGCGGACCTGTTGGCGGTTGAACCGCGGCAGATTGCTGAGGAATCGGTCAACGCGCATGGGCAGTACGGGCTAGGAGGCGGAGGGCCGGCATCTTACGTGATCGGTCGGGGCTTGGCGCGCAGTTGGTCATCCACGCGGGCGCACCGTGGGCACAGGCAGGATTTGTCGCGCAGCTCGGCCGGCAATGCCTGGAGCACCGCCGGGTCGATGCTCACGCCGTAGCACCAGCAGGCGCGATCGGCGGTTTCCGGGTCGGCGAGGGCGCAGTCATTGACGGCACCGCAGGCCGGACAGAGGTCAGGTTTATTCATAGCTGGAGTGAGGCATTTCCACGCAGGTTCGATTGCTCCCGGTCTGTCGGGCGCGCTGCAGCGCATGATCGGCCCGGGACAGCAGGCTGTGCAAGGTGTCTTGATCCTGCAGGGTGGTGACGCCGATGCTGATGGTGACCCGCAATTGTTTTCCGCTGCAAAAATAGCGCTGCTGCTCGATGCGCTGGCGAATCTTCTCGGCGATCTTCAGACCGTTCTGGCCGTCGGTGTCCTTGAGCAGCAGGGCGAAAGCATCGGTGCTCCAGCGGCAGATAATGTCCGAATGTCGCAGGTTATCGGTCAGGTCACGGGCGAGGCCGGTCAACAATTGATCGCTGGCGATGTGGCCATGGGTGGTGTCCAGTTGCTTGAAGTTGTCCACCTCCAGCAACAGGGCGCTCAAGGGCTTGGGCTCGCGCTGGGCTTCGTGCAGGGCTTGCACCGCCAGCAGGTCGAAACCCCGGCGATTCGGCAGTTCGGTCAGGCCGTCGAGAATGGCTTGGGCGTCGATCCGGCGCTGGTAGCTGGCAATCAACCGATAGAGCACCACAAGGGCGGCCGCTGTCACCAGCACGCCGATCAGCAGATTGAGGTAAAGCGCCTTGAGGGCATTGTCCCGCAGCGAGGTGTTGGCGGCGTAATAGCCCAGCAATGAAGTCACCAGGAAGCCGGCACAGAGCAAAATGGTCAACAGCAGCAATGGTGAGCGAGGGGAATACAACGGCGAGCGAAGCGACATGGCGATTCCCTTGAAGTGACCCAATGGAATCAGTTTAGTGGCCTTGCGGAAAAAGGTATCTGGATTTGCAGTTTGTGGACGCTGTGGTGAGCGAGTGTGCTCTCCCACCACAGGTTCACCGCTATTTCTGACTGCGCAGGTAAGTTCGCCAACCTCCCAGGTGACTGATGTCCTGCGCGCCGTCCAGGCCATACGGCTCGCAAATGAAACCGCTTTCCCAGCGGCCGTCGGCCAGTTGCACCTTGCCCAGCCCAAGCGGCGCGGGAATACCAGTCAGGAACGAGCCCAATTCACTGCTCGGCAGTTCCCAGACTTCCACTTCAATCGCCACGCCACCCTCGTCGACGCGAAGCATGCCGGGACGCAATGGTGGGCCGCCGGCCAGGGCATAGAGGCGGTAATCCGGCGAGCTGAGGGTCGTCTCGATCAGATGCGCGCCACGCTGCGTGAGTTGCCCGTTCAGTGCCAACCCATCCAGATGCGCGCCGCACACCACCAATCGAGCCCGATCATGGCGCGCCGGATGGGCGGGTGTTGGCAGGCCAGGCAGTTGCTGTCGTTGCAAGGCGTCAGCCACGCCCAGCAGGTATTGATCGGTGAAAGCCCGGCCGAACAGCGTGACGCCCCAAGGCAGACCATTGGCCATGAAAGCGCTGGGCACGGCGACGGCGGCGTAGTCCAGCAGGTTCATGAAGTTGGTGTAGTAACCCAGCTCCGCGTTGCGCAGCAGCGGTTCGGCAGCGAGTTCGGCGAGCGTCACCGGGCGCCCGATGGTCGGGGTGAGCACGCAATCGAGGGCTTCCATCGCGCGGTCGCATCGGGCCTTGAGCGCTTGCAGACGGTACTGGGCGCGGAAGGTTTCGACACCCGTCACCGTAGGCGCTTTCGCCAAGACGGCGCGGATCACCGGCAACACCGCGTCGGGTTCGCGCTCGATCAATTCCCCGGCGATGCTGTAGCGTTCGGCGACCCAGGGCCCCTCGTAGAGCAAGCGTGCGGCTTCGAGGAAGGGCGACAGGTCCAGCTCGACGGCTTCGCCGCCCAGGCGTTCGAGGCGCTCGATGGCTTCGCGGAACAACCGTGGGCCTTCGTCACAGCCGAAAAATTCGAGGTCTTGCCAACGGGGCACGCCGAAGCGAAAGCGTCGTGGCGCGCCGAACGCCGAGCCGTCGTTCCATTGCGGGTTGCGGCGGCTGTATTCGTCGCGCGGGTCGAGGTGTGCAGTCAGTGCCAATAGCTGGCTGGCTTCCCTCGCCGTCGCGGTGAACGTGGTCACGCAATCCAGCGTTCGGCAGGCCGGCACTACGCCTGCGGTGGAAATCAAACCTTTGGTGGCTTTCAGTCCGACCAGATTGTTCAACGCCGCAGGCACCCGACCGGAGCCTGCGGTGTCGGTGCCCAAGGCAAAACTTGTCAGACCCAGGGCCACCGCCAGCGGCGAGCCGGCACTCGAGCCACCCGACGGATAATCCGCCAGCACGCTGTTGCGACAGGCACCGTAGGGGGTGCGGGTGCCGTTGAGCCCGGTGGCGAATTGATCGAGGTTGGTCTTGCCCAGGGGAACAGCCCCCAGCGCCAGCAACTGCTCGACCACCGTCGCCGAACGTTTTGGCACGTAGGCAAACGCCGGGCAGGCGGCGGTGGTGGGAATGCCGGCCAGGTCAATGTTGTCCTTGATCGCAAACGGCACGCCATACAGCGGGAGGCTTTCCGGGGCGGCGCCTTCCAATGCTGTCAGGAAGGGTTCCAGCTCCTCGGGCGACAGCAGGTGGATGAACAGGTGATAGTCCGGGTTGAGCGCAGCGGCTTTTTCCCGCAGGGCAAGCAGCAGTTTGCGCGGTGTGATATTGCCGTTGCGGTAGGCGTCGCGCAGGTTGTCCAGGCGCAGAGAGAGGTTCATCGCATTAATCCCTTGATTGAGTTCAGTCACGTTCCAGCACCACGACACGCTGTCCGGCGCGCACCGCCGAACCGGGTTGGACGCGCACCTCGCGAACCACGCCGGCCATCGGCGCAAGCACCGGGATCTCCATCTTCATGGACTCCAGGATCACCAACACGTCACCGGCGGCGACCCGCGTGCCCACTTCTATCTGGACTTGCCATAGATTGCCGGCGATGTGGCTGTCGACGCTCAATTGGTCCTCGCCCAGCAACGTCTCTTCGCTCGGCGCGGGTGTCGGTTCCTCGCTGTCGAAATGCGCCTGGCCGCTGGCGATCCAACGCTCGCGCTCGGCCTTGAAGGCTTGTTGTTGCTGCTGACGAAACGCGGCGATGCTGTCCGCTTCCCGGGCCAGGAAACCCCGATAGTCGGCGAGGTTGAGCTGGCTGTATTCGATGTTCAGGTCGAAGCGGCCCAAGGGGAAATCCCGCCGGATGCGCAACAGTTCATCGGCGCTGACCGGATAGAAGCGGATCTGGTCGAAGAACCGCAGCAGCCAAGGCTTGCCGTCAAACGCGGCAACATCCCGATAACGATTCCACATCTGCAACGTGCGCCCGACGAACTGATAGCCGCCCGGACCTTCCATGCCGTACACGCACATATAGGCGCCGCCGATGCCCACCGAGTTTTCCGCGGTCCAGGTCCGGGCCGGGTTGTATTTGGTGGTCACCAGCCGATGCCGTGGGTCGAGCGGCGTGGCGACCGGCGCCCCGAGGTAGACGTCCCCTAGGCCCATCACCAGATAGCTCGCGTCGAATACCGTGCGTTGCACTTCGTCGAGGTTGGGCAGGTCGTTGATGCGCCGGATAAACTCCAGATTGCTTGGGCACCAAGGGGCGTCCTTGCGCACGGTGGTCATGTATTTTTCGATGGCCAATTGGCAGGCCGGGTCGTCCCAGGACAGCGGCAGGCGGACGATGCGCGAGGGTACTTGCAGGTCTTGCGCAGCGCACACGGCATCCCACTCACCGGCGACGATAGCCAACAAATCGGCCAGCGGCAGTTGCTCGGGCTGGTAGTGCACTTGCAGCGAGCGAATGCCCGGCGTCAGGTCGATCACACCGTGCAGGTGCTTTTGTTCCAGGGCCTGCATCAAGGCGTGGGCGCGGAAACGCAGCACCAGGTCCAGTTCGGGGGCGCCGATTTCCAGCAGCAGGTGGGTGTCGCCAGCCAGGCGAGCGACCAGGCGGGTATCGTCCTGGCCGATATCCAACACCACGGGTGACACCAATGTTTGTGTATCCCCAAAACCTGTGGCGAGGGAGCTTGCTCCCGCTGGGTCGCGCAGCGGCCCCAACTTTTCAGTGGTCGGCGTGCAGTCTGGCGAGCGCTGCGCACTCGAGCGGGAGCAAGCTCCCTCGCCACGGGGGAAGTCTGTTACCAATGATCGGGCGGTCGAGATATCCACCGGCACGAACCGCACCTTGTCCCCCGCCTTGAGCTGTCCCAACTGCCACAGGTCCGCCTCGATCACCGTCACCGGGCAGACGAAGCCTCCCAGGCTGGGGCCGTCGGGGCCGAGGATGACGGGCATGTCGCCGGTGAAATCCACGGCGCCGATGGCATACGGGTTGTCGTGAATGTTGGAGGCGTGCAGGCCTGCTTCGCCGCCGTCGGCCCGGACCCATTCCGGCTTCGGCCCGATCAGCCGCACGCCGGTTCGGCTGGAGTTGAAATGCACTTCCCATGAGGTGTCGAAGAACGTCTGGATGTAGCGTTCGGTGAAATATTCCGGCGCGCCATGCGGGCCGTAGATCACGCGGATCTGCCGCACTGGGGGCAACATGAGCGGCGGCGCGTCGATTGACGGCAACGCGGCACGCTCATCCAAAGCAGCCAGGTGCAGCACATCGCCGGTGCACAACGCCCGTCCGCCGTGGCCGCCGAACTGGCCGAGGGTGAAGGTACTTTTGCTGCCCAGGTAATCCGGCACTTGCAAGCCACCTTGCAGGCACAGATAGCTGCGCGCCCCGGCGCCGCTGATGGTGCCCAGGGCGAGGGTGGATCCGGCGGCGATCGACAGCGGAGTGTTCATCGGCACCGCTTCGCCGTCCAGGGCCAGGGCAATTTGCGCACCGGTCACCGTCACCCGGGCGTTGCAGTTGAAGCGCAGCAAAGGTCCGCTCATGGTGATCTCCAGCGCCGCCGCACCTTCGTCATTGCCCAGTAGTCGATTGCCCAAGCGGAGCGAGCGGCTGTCCATCGGTCCCGACGGCGGTACGCCCACCGCCCAATAGCCGAGGCGGCCAGGGTAATCCTGGACGCTGGTCTGGGTGCCGGGGCTGAGCACCTCGAACGTGTTGGCGCGGTAGGCCAGGGTCTCCAGGCAACGCGTCCAGGGCTGGCCGGTTGCGAAGGGCGCGTAGAGGAGAATCTGCTGCAAGTAGGTGCGGTTGGTTTCGACGCCGTATAGCAGACAGTCTTCCAACGCTTGATGCAGGCCCTTGCGCGCCTGCTCGCGGGTCGGGGCCCAGCGAATCACCTTGGCGATCATCGGATCGAAGTAGGGCGGGATCTGACAGCCTGCCTCGACCCACGTGTCGATGCGCAGTGCCTTGCCGTCGGCCTGAGGAAACGCCACCGCCGTGAGCAGCCCTGGGCTTGGCTGGAAATCCCGACCCGGATCCTCGGCATACAGGCGCGCCTGGATCGCGTGGCCGCAGGCTTTCAAACCCAGGCTCAGTTCGCTCAGTGGCGGCAGCTCACCGGCGGCCAATTGCACCATCCAGCGCACCAGGTCGACGTCCCAGACCTGCTCGGTGACGCCATGCTCAACTTGCAGCCGCGTGTTCACCTCCAGGAAGTAGAAGCGCCCGGCGTCACTGTCGTAGACGAACTCCACGGTGCCCGCGCTGCGGTAGTTCACCGCCCGGGCCAGTTTGATCGCCGCCGCGCAGAGTTCCTCGGCCATGCCTTCGGGCAGGTTGGGTGCCGGGGTTTCCTCAAGGACTTTCTGGTTGCGCCGTTGCACCGAGCAATCGCGCACGCCCAGGGCGATCACTTGGCCCTGGCCGTCGCCGAAAACTTGCACCTCCAGGTGACGAGCCCGTTCGATGTACTTCTCGATGAACACGCTCGGCGTCGCTGAAGTTGTTCTGCCCGAGGCGTTTGACCGCTTCGAAGGATTCGCTCAACTCGGCGGCGCTACGGCACACGCGCATGCCGATTCCGCCGCCGCCCGCCGTGCTTTTGAGCATGACCGGGTAACCGACCTGTGTTCCGGCCAGCAGCGCGGTGTCGAGGCTGTCGAGCAATTCAGTGCCTTCAAGCAGCGGCACGCCGTGCTGGCGGGCGAGGTCTCGTGCGGTGTGCTTGAGACCGAACACGCGCAGTTGCTCCGGTGTCGGCCCGATGAAGGCAATATTCGCGGCCTCGCAGGCTTCGGCGAAAGCGGCGTTTTCCGAGAGGAAGCCGTAGCCGGGATGAATCGCCGTCGCGCCGCTGCTCTTGGCAATCGCCAGCAGCTTATCCACCGCCAGGTACGTACCGGCCGCCGCGCCTTCGCCCAGGCAGTGGGCTTCGTCGGCCTGGAGGATGTGCAGGCTGGCAGCGTCGGCTTGGGAGTACACCGCGACGCCCTGGACATTCAATTCGCGCAACGTCCGCAGGATGCGGCAGGCGATGGCTCCACGGTTGGCGATGAGGATTTTTTCGAACATGGCATTGCCCCCTCAGGCATACGTGCTGCCTGAACTGGGATGCGGGCCGTCCCGCAGTTTTCGATGGCCAACGGGGTCGTCCCCGTGAGCGAAATAATCAACCTTAAAAACACCGCTGAACCTTGTGGGAGCGGGCTTGCTCGCGAAGTCGGTGTGTCAGTCAACATCAATGTCTCTGTCGGACCGCTTTCGCGAGCAAGCCCGCTCCCACATTGGATTGCGGGTGTCTGGTAAACGTTATTTGATGCACTGCCCCGACCGGCTCTGGCACAACGCGAACAACCAGCGGCGCAGGCGCACGAATTTCAGTTCCATATCAGAAGCTCCGCTGGCGTGGGGTTGTAGGCGTTGCACGGGTTATTCAACTGCGGGCAGTTGGAGATCAAGACGATCACGTCAATCTCGGCCCGCAGGTCGACGTATTTGCCCGGCGCCGAGATCCCGTCTTCGAACGTCAGGCCGCCATTGGCGGTGACCGGCACGTTCATGAAGAAGTTGATGTTCGGCCCGATGTCGCCCTTGCCCAGCCGACCGTCGTGGGCGCAGGCCCGCAGGTAGTTGTCGCGGCAGCTGTGCATGTGGCGTTTTTCCAGGGCGTAGCGCACGGTGTTGCTTTCCTGGGCGCAGGCGCCGCCGAGGGTGTCGTGACGCCCGCAGGTGTCTTCGACGATGGTCAGCATCGGCCGGCCGAGGTTGGAATACAGCACGCTCCCGGTGCCCAGGTAAACGCTGTTCTGCCGGCGCAAGGTGCGCTGCACGTCATAGCGTTCCCTGGGGTTGGCCAGGCTGTAGAACAGCGTATCGACCGCCTGGTTGCCCTCCAGGTCGAGGATGCGCAAGGTCTGGCCGGCCTTGACTTCGGTCAGCCAAGGTTCGCCGGCAGGAATCGTGGCGCGGTAGATGGCGGTCTCGGGTTGTTTGTGTGCAGTGGCGATGGCGAGTGACATGGCGACGATCCTCAGGCGAACAGGCGGTCGGTGTTGATGAAGCCGCGCTGGTTTTCCGGGCGCGATTGGCGGCAATGTTCGGCGACGCTGGGGGTGGCGTTCATCCAACTGAGCTTGAGCGGTTGCGGGGCGTATTGCGGGTTCGGGTCCATCGGGTGTTGTAGCGCGGTCAGCACTACCAAGGTGTCCATCGGCGCGTACAGCTCGATGTAATCGCCAGCTTTGGAATTGCCCTCCACGAAGTGAAAATGGCCGGCCGCGTCGACGTCGACCCGGCTGAACAAGTTGAGGGTCATCAGCAGGTCGGACAGGCCCAACCCCCATTTGCCCAGCTCCACCAGCAGGTTGTCGGTGCCGTTGCGAAAGAAGCCGTTGCGCAGCTCCTGATAACGACCCTGACCGTATTTCTCAGCGACCTCTTCGGCGCAGAGCACACCGCCAAAACTGTCGCTCCAACCACAGGTGTCAGCGGTGATCGCCGCCAGCACTCGCCCCATGTCCGAATACAGGCAATGGCCGGCGGTGAGCTTGGCGGTGTGTTGGCATTTGAGGCTGTCGGGCAGGTTCAGGCGTTCGGTTTTTTCGTTGGCGTTGAGCAGTGTCAGGCTCACGTTGGCGCCACCGCGCAGATCGGTCAGGCGCAGCAGTTGGCCGCGCTTGAGCACGAACGAGCGATGGCCGCCACCGGGCAGCAGTTCTTCGGCGAAGGGGGGGAACAGCTGGATCGAATCGGTCATGGAAAAACTCCTTTCAAGCGATACGCAACGTGCCGGCCAATTCGGCGGGCAGGGCGTCGACGGCGGCACGGGCGGTGCGGCGGTCGCTGTTCAATGGAATGTCGTAGGTGATGCGTGCACCGTAGGCGCCAGGTGCGTGGGGATCGACGCGCACCTTGTCAAACACCAGCAGGCGCGTGCCGAGGCTGAAGCCTTCGGACAGGTCATGGGTGACCATGAACACCGTCAGTTGGGTCTCGCGCCACAGCGCCAGCAACAAGGCATGCATGTCTTTGCGGATACCCGGGTCGAGGGCGCCGAAGGGCTCATCCAGCAGCAGGACTCGGGGCTTCATGATCAGCGCCTGGGCAATCGCCAATCGCTGCTGCATGCCGCCGGAAAGCTGCGCCGGGTATTTGTCCAACGCGTGGCCCAGGCCGACCTTGTCCAACAATTGCGCAGCCTCTTCGCGAGCCTGGCGCTTGGCACTGCCGAACAGACGGCCCAGCAACGGTGAACGCGGCAACTCCAGGCCCAGGGCGACGTTGTCCAGCACCGTGAGGTGTGGGAACACCGAGTAGCGCTGGAACACCACGCCCCGGCTGGCGTCTGGTTCGCCGGCCAAGGGTTCGCCATCCAGCAGGATTTGTCCGCGACTGGTGCGCTCCTGGCCGAGCAACAAGCGCAAGAAGGTCGACTTGCCGCAACCCGACGCGCCCACCAGTGTGCAGAACTCACCCTCGGCGACGTTCAGGTTCAAGCGTTCCAGCACGACCTGATCGTCGTATTGCTGCCAGACGTTGTTTACCTTGATGAAGCTCATGCTCTCGCCCCCCTCGTACCAAGGGAACGCTCGAAGGGTCAGGCGCTTGAGCCCCCAGTCCATCAGCCAGGCGAGCAGCGTGATCCACACCACGTACGGCAGGATCACGTCCATCGCCAGGTAACGACGCACGAGGAAAATCCGATACCCGAGCCCATCGGTGGAGGCGATGGCTTCGGCGGCAATCAGGAACAGCCAGGCCGAACCCAGCATCAATCTCAGCGAGATCAGCAAGCGTGGCAGCAGTTGCGGCAGCACCACGCGCAGCATCAGCGTCCAGGTCGAGGCGCCGAGGGTCTGGGCCTTGATCAGCAGTTCGGACGGGATCTCCCGGGCGCGCTGTTCCAGATCCCGCGCCAGGCACGGCGTGATGCCGATCACGATGAGCATCACTTTCGACAGTTCCCCCAAGCCGAAGACGATGAACAGGATCGGCAGGATCGCCAGGGGCGGCACCATCGAGACCACGGTAAGCAACGGCGACAACGGCGCGCCGAACAGCGGTAGCGTGCCGGCGGCGATGCCCAGGCACAGCCCGGCCAGGGCGCTGATGCCCAGGCCAATGGCCAACCGGCGTAGGCTCGACGCGGTGTCTTGCCAGAGCAGGTAGTCGCCACTGCGGGCATCGGCGGTGAAGGCCAGGCGTTTCACTGCATCGATCATCTGCCCGGCGCTGGGCAGCAGCTTGTCGTTGGGGTTTTCTGTCAGTCGTTCGGCCGAGCCCATGAAATAGGCGAACAGCACCAGCGCGAATGGCAGGATGACCAGCAGCAAGCGGCTGGGGCGATCCGGGTAGCGGTTGATCAGGCGCATGCCAGGTCCTCCGGTCTACAGCTTGGCGTCGGCGGCCAGCTGTACGTAGGTGGGGTCGAAGCGCAGCTTGAGGTTGGCCTTGTCGCCGCGGGTCACGCCATTGGCGAATGCCATGCCGACCGCGTTCGTGTCCTTGGCGCCTTCGCCCAGCAAGCCGTGCTTGAACGAGAACTCGGCCACCTTGCCCATGGTGGCGGGCAGTTGATCGCTGGTGGCGAAGCCCAGCGCTTCCTGGGGCGTGGCGAACAGCTTGGTGGTGTCCAGTTGCGCCTGGAAACCCTTGAGGTCGGTACCCGAGGCCTTGGCCATGTGTTCCAGCGCAGCGTTGGCGGCGGCATTCCTGGCGTTCATCAGCGCCACCACTTCGAACCAGGCGCCGGTCAAGGCCTTGCCCAGGGCGGGGTTGTCCTGGAGGGTCTGGGTGTTGACCACCATCATGTCCATGATCTCGCCAGGCACCTGGCTGGAGTTGAACACTTCGCTCACGCCTGGCTGCGCCTTGATGTCCGAGAGCATCGGGTTCCAGGTGGTGACGGCCTTGACCTGGTCGGTGTTGAAGGCGGCGGAAATGTCGGCATCGGAGGTGTTGACGACTTTCAGGTCTTTCTCGGCGAGGCCGACCGAATCCAGCGCGCGGGCCAGCAGGTAATGAGACACCGACAGCTCCACCAGATTGACGTCCATGCCCTTGAGGTCGGCGACTTTCTTGCCGTCGCCCTTGAGGACGATGCCATCGTTACCGTTGGAGAAATCACTGACGATCAGCGCGGTGCTGTCTACGCCACCGGCGGCGGGGATGGTCAGGGCGTCCATGTTGGTCATGGTGCAGCCGTCGAACTGACCAGCGGTGTACTGGTTGATGGATTCGACGTAGTCGTTGAGCTGTACGACATCGATGGTGATGCCGTATTTTTTCGCCCATTTGTCGACGATGCCTTGGCTGCCGGCGTATTCCCAGGGCATCCAGCCGGCGTAAATGGTCCAGCACACGCTGAAGTGATCTTTTTGCGCGGCGACGCAAGAGAAGCTCATGAGGGCCGAGAGAGCGGCGAGGAGCAGGGCGGACAGACGAAGCTTGAACATGGTGGTTCTCCAGTTGATCAAGGGCGGACAGGAGCAACGCGGCACCGCGAACGGTGGCTTGTCTCCCGGGCTTTTGTCCCGCCGTGTAACCTCAACTGGAGGTCGCCAACTCTCGGACCAGCCACTCGCCAGAGGCGAGCCGGAACCCTAGTCAGCCATTGCAAATTGTGGTGCCGCGAACCTGTGATGACTCCTGCACGGGGATTGTTAAAGCGAGAGCCGTGCCAATTCAGGCAAAGGCCCATGCCAGAGCGGGCGAGCGTCGGAGAGGGATGATTGAGGGCGGATTTGTGCTTGCTTGTGGTGCCATGGCGCACCGGAAGAGGGCGACGAGTGACATGTTTCCAGTTGTTGCCATGTCGCACCAGATTCCGATTTTGCTGTCTGAATATTCGTCAGTCACACAACGTTGACTGCCGCCCATCAGCGTCGCTGATGCGGCCCATTCGCGGTCCAGGAGGCCGCCATGTATCGACGACTGCTCCTCATTGCATTTCTTGGTCTGACTCTTTCGGCATGCGTGCCTTACTACGACGGAGACTCGAGCTATTACCGTTCAGAGGTCTACACCTCGCCAGGGCCGGCCTATTACAGCGGAGGATATTATTCGGCACCGCGTGGCTATTACGCACCGCGGTATTACCAACCGGCGCCACGCTATTACTCGGCACCGCGTTACTACCAGCAAGGCCCACGCTATTACTCGCCGCCGCGTGCATACCGGTCTTATCCGGATCGTGGCGGCTGGGGCGGCCGTGACCGGGGTGGTTGGAATGACGACCGGGGCGGTCGAGGCGGGCGAGATCATTGGGGACACGGCGATCGTGATCGCGGACATGGTGGTCGCGATGGACGGGGCAACCACCGCTGATCCCAGGGCAACAAAAAAGCGGCGCATTGAGCGCCGCTTTTTTTGTGCCTGGCATAAACCCGCCCTGTGGGAGCGAGCTTGCTCGCGATGGCGTCGGGTCAGCCAATATCGATGTGTCTGGCATGCCTCTATCGCGAGCAAGCTCGCTCCCACAGGAATCTTCTAGCTCGGCTATTCATTGGACAAATCCGCCAACGGATGCCGCCCCTCCCACACCTTGTGGAAATGCGCCTCCACTGCCGCTTCGGGCACATGATTGATGTCCGGCCAGTGCCAACGAGGCTTGTGGTCCTTGTCGATCAACCGTGCCCGCACGCCTTCGCTGAACTCCGGATGGCGGCAGCAGTTGAGGCTCAGGGTGTATTCCATGCGGAACACACCGGCCAAGGACAAATGCCGCGCTCGGGCGATTTGCTCCCAGACCAGGTGCGCCGTCAGCGGTGAGCCTTCGGCCATGGTCTTGGCTGCCCGGGCGATCAGCGGATCGGGATGGTCCACCAGCAAGCTCAGGGCTTTCCAGGCGCAGCGCACATCGCTGACATCCAGCCATTCGTCGATCTTCTCCCGGCGGGGCAGCCATTGGGCTTCGGGCAGTTGGGGGAGGGCTTCTTGCTGCAAGGCCTTGAGCAGGCTGTTGAGCTGCATCTCGGTCTGCTCCTGCCAGTTGAGTTGCAGCAGGCCCTCGATCAGGTCGTCCTGTTGCCCATCGAGCAGGAAACGGTCGGCCAGGCCAAGGTCGATGGCGTCGCGGGCATTCATGTGGGCACCGGTCAGGCCGAGGAACAGCCCGAGCTTGCCCGGCAGGCGCGACAGGAACCAACTGGCGCCGACATCCGGATACAGGCCGATGCTGATCTCCGGCATTGCCAGGCGACTGCTCGGCGTGACGATCCGCGTGCTTGCGCCTTGCAGCAAACCCATGCCGCCGCCCAGCACATAGCCGTGCCCCCAGCACAGCAGCGGCTTGGGGTAGGTGTGCAGGTTGAAATCCAGGCGGTACTCCGCCGCGAAGAATTGCGCGGCCAGCGGTGGCACCTCACCGGGATGAGCCCGGCAAGCTTCTACCAGGCTGCGCACTTCACCACCGGCACAGAACGCCTTGGCGCCGTTGCCGCGCAGCAGGACACAGACGACCTGCGGCTCCCTGGCCCAGGCATCCAGGCGATCATGCAGGGCGTTGATCATCGGCAGCGTCAGGGCATTCAGGGATTTTTCCGCATCCAGGGTGGCGATGCCGAGCCGCGCACCATTGATACCCGTAAGTTCTTCGAAGTGCAGATTCATCGTGACCTCGATCAGAAAATTGAATGATCAGTATGACTGCTGTGGGGGAAAGTGCCGGATCCGCGTCAGATCAATTGACAAGCCCTGTAGGCTTTCCTAGGGTGCGCCCATTGTTTTTAACGGGTGTGCCCATGACTTCTGACGACCGTATCAAACTCGAACCGAGCTGGAAGCAGGCACTGCGTGCCGAATTCGACCAGCCCTACATGGCAGAGTTGCGCGAGTTCCTGCGCAGTGAATACGCGGCCGGCAAGGAGATCTATCCGCCCGCGCCGTTGATCTTCAACGCGCTCAATTCCACGCCGCTGGACAAGGTCAAGGTCGTGATCCTTGGCCAGGATCCGTATCACGGTCCAGGCCAGGCACATGGCTTGTGCTTTTCGGTGCAGCCGGGCGTGCCGACACCACCCTCGCTGGTGAACATCTACAAGGAGTTGAAGCGCGACCTGAACATCGACATTCCCAGCCACGGCTACCTGCAAAGCTGGGCCGACCAGGGTGTGTTGCTGCTCAACACGACCCTGACCGTGGAGCGCGCCAATGCCAACGCCCACGCCAAGAAAGGTTGGCAGCACTTTACCGACAGGGTTATCGAGGTGGTCAGCGAACACCAGCCTCACCTGGTGTTCCTGTTGTGGGGCGCCCATGCCCAGAGCAAGCAGAAGCTGATCGATGCGACCAAGCACTTGGTGCTGACCTCGGTGCATCCGTCACCGCTGTCGGCCCATCGGGGATTCATCGGCTGCGGGCATTTCAGCCGGACCAACAAGTTCCTCGAGCAACATGGCGAGAAGCCGATCGAATGGCGGTTGCCGCCGGTTTGATGCGCTAATCGGGCTGGCCCCTTCGCGAGCAAGCTCGCTCCCACACTGGATCTTCAGTGGCCGCCCGATTTTTGTACGCCGCGAGTTCTCTGTGGGAGCGGGCTTGCTCGCGAAGGGGGCAACTCGGTCTACAAGTCCGAACCCGGCCTGCGCATCCAATACCTGAACAACGGCTCCGCCAGAAACAGCACGAATAACAGCCGCATCACCTGCAACGCCGTGACCAACGGAACCGACAATTGCAGCGTTTCCGCCGTCAGGCTCATTTCCGCGATGCCACCGGGCATCATGCCCAGTGTCAGCGAACGCAAGTCCAGTTGGGTCAAGGTGCTCAGGCCCAGGGCCGCAAGCGTTGCGATCAGCATCGTCAATACCGTGCCAACCAGTGTGCGTCCCATGAACGACGGTGCCCGACGGAAGAACTGCCGGTTGAAATGGCAACCCAATCCGCTGCCGATCAACCACTGGCCGACCTGGCTGGCGCCGTGGGGCAGGCCGATGTGCAGATCCCAGCCAATGCTCACCGCTGCGCTGACCAACAACGGACCGAACAGCCATGGGTTGGGTTGGCGCAAGCGTTCCCAGATCCAGGCGAGCAGGGCGCCTGCCGGAAACAGGATCGCCAGCCACAACCAGTCCACCGTCGTGGCGTGTTGCACCGGGGTTCCATCGCCCAGCAGATACTTGAATGCGGCCGGCACGCACAACACCACCACCAGGACCCGCAGGCTCTGGCCCGCGGCAACATGGCTGAGCATCGCACCGTTGCGGGCGCCAAGGTTGACCATTTCGCCGGAGCCGCCCGGCATGCTGGAGAAGAAAGCGGTGGCGCGGTCTTCGCCGGTGCGACGCATCAGCCAGACACTCACCACGCTGGACACGCTGGTGATCAGCGCGCCGAAGAAAATCAGGCCGAAGTGGTTCAGGACTTGTTCCATCACCACTGGCGTAAAGTGCAAACCGATGCCGATGCCCACCACCCATTGGCCGCATTTGCGGCCGCCGGGAATTTCCATCAATTGCCACGGTGTGAGGCAGCGCACCAGGATGATCGCCAACAGCGAGCCGACCATCCAGGGCAAGGGCCAGCCGATCAGGCTGGCCAGATAACCGCCGGCCAGACCGACCAGCGGTGTTCCCCACCAATGTCTGAAAGTAGTTGCCTCAGACATTGGCCAGGGCACGACGCTGGGCACTGCGACGACGCCAGATTCGCAGCAGGGGCATGAACAACATGATCGCCGTCAGGATCCAGCAACCGAACGTGATCGGGCTCGACCAGAGGATTTCCAGCGCGCCGTTGGAGATCGATAGCGCACGGCGCAGGTTCTGCTCCATCAGCCCGCCGAGGATAAAGCCCAGCAGGACCGGCGACAGCGGGAACTCCAGCTTGCGCAGGATATAGCCGAAGATGCCGATACCGATCATCAGGAACAGGTCGAATGTGGTGGCGTGCACCGCATAGACACCGATGCCGGTGATGATGGCGATGACCGGCACCAGCGCCCAGTTCGGCACGGCCAGGATGCGGGTGAAGATGCGGATCATCGGGATGTTGAGGATCACCAGCATGACGTTGGCGACGAACAACGAGGCGATCAGGCCCCAGACGATATCCGGTTGCTGCTGGAACAGCAGCGGGCCAGGGGTGATGTTGTACAGCGACAGCGCGCCGATCATCACCGCCGTGGTGCCCGAGCCAGGAACGCCGAGGGTCAGCATCGGCACCAGCGCACCACAGGCAGCGCCGCCAATGGCGGTCTCCGGTGCCGCGAGGCCGCGCCTGTCGCCCTGGCCAAATGTGCCACTTGCACCGGCGATACGTTTTTCGGTCATGTAGGCCACGGCACTGGCCAGCGTCGCACCGGCGCCCGGCAATACGCCCATGATGAAGCCCAGCAAGCCACAGCGCAGGTTGACGACGAATACCGACGCCGCTTCCTTGAAGTTGAACATCATTCGCCCGGTGGCCTTTACCGCTTCCTGGCCACGGTGGGTTTTTTCCAGCAGCAACAGGATCTCGCTGATGGAGAACAGGCCCAGCACCAGCACGACGAACTGGATGCCGTCGGTCAGGTGAATGTTATCGCCGGTGAAGCGGTAGACACCGCTGTTGGCATCGATCCCGACACTGGAGAGGAACAGGCCGATCAGCGCCGCGACGAAGGTCTTGAGCGGACGATCACCGGCCATGCCGCCCAGGCAGACGATGGCGAACACCATCAGGACGAAATATTCCGCCGGCCCGAAGGCAATCGCCCATTTGGCCAGCAACGGTGCGAACAACACCATGCCGCAGGTGGCGATGAGCGCGCCGATGAACGAACTCCACGCCGACAGCGACAACGCCACCCCGGCCAGGCCCTGGCGAGCCATCGGGTAGCCGTCGAGGGTGGTCATCACGGTGGAGGCTTCGCCCGGGATATTGAGCAGGATCGAGCTGATACGCCCGCCGTATTCGCAACCCAGGTACACCGCCGCCAGCAGGATCAACGCCGACTCCGGCGGCAGCCCCAGTGCGAAGGCAATCGGGATCAACAGCGCCACGCCGTTGATCGGGCCCAGGCCCGGCAGCAGGCCGACCACGGTGCCGATCAGCGTGCCGGCTAGGGCCGTGACCAGGTTATAGGGGGTCAATGCAACGCCAAAACCCTGGCCGAGATAATTCAGGGTATCCATATCAATTCTCCAGGACGTCGAGCAGGCCCAAGGGCAGCGGCACGTCCATCAGCTTGTCGAACAACAGATAAAGACCAATGGCCATCAGGCTGATGATCACCACGCTCGGCACCCAGCGACCGCCGTACAGCCGCGCCATCGGCACCCCGATGAGAATGCTGGAGAGGATGAACCCCAGGGGTTCGAAGGTTCCGGCGAAGACCAGCAGCAGCACCACGCAGATGCCGATTTTCTGCAGGGTTTCGCGGTCCAGCTGTGGGTCTTCATCGCTGTGCACGATGGGCGCGGGACGGAACACCATGTACAGCAGCGCCAAACCCATCAGCCCCAGCATCAGCAAGGGGAAGGCGCGCGGGCCGACCGGCTCGTAGGAAAAAGGTGCCTGGTACGGCCAGGCCATCAGCGCCAGGCCGATGCACGCCAGCAGCAACACCGAGGCAAAAATACGTTGGATGGTGAGCATGACAAACTCCTGGGTGGCGCCGAGTTCAGCTCAGCGCCACCACGAGAACAGAGGCGATTACTGAATCAGGCCGAACTCTTTGGCCAGCACCTTGTAGTCGGCTACCTGCTTTTTCACATAGGCGTCCAGCTCCGGGCCGGTCATGGCGAACGGGAACAGTTCGCGCTGATCGCGCAGCTTGGCGAACTCTTCGGAGGCCAGCAGTTTGTCGAAGGCGTTTTTCCACCAGGCGTATTCTTCATCGGTGACTTTCGGGCCGAGGTAGAAGCCACGTACCACCGGCCAGCGGATGTCGTAGCCCTGTTCCACGGCGGTCGGAATGTCTTTCATTTCCGGCTCGTCCAGGCGTTTGTCGGAGAACACGGCCAACAGACGCATGTCGCCACTCAGGATGTGTGGCATGGAGTCGGAGATGTCGGTACTGCCCACTTGGATATGACCGCCAAGCAGCGCGGTGGCGATTTCGCCGCCGCCTTCAAGGGCCACATAGCGCAGTTTGCGCGGGTCGATACCGGCGGCCTTGGCGATCAAAGCGGTCTGCATCCAGTCCTGGCTACCGACTGTGCCGCCGGAACCGATGACCACCGAGCCCGGGTCTTTCTTCAGCGCCTGTACCAGGTCGTCGAGATTCTTGTAGGGCGAATCGCTTTTCACGGCAATGGCGCCGTAGCTGGTGCCGACTGCAGCGAGCCAGCGCACGTTGGTTTCATCAAAACGGCCGAACTTGCCTTGCGCCAGGTTCAACAACGAACCGCTGGACCAGGCCACCAACGTGCCGGCGTCGGCCGGACGCTGGGCCACCACCGCGTTGTAGGCCACCGCGCCGACACCACCGGGCATGTAGGTCACACGCATTGGCTTGGTCAGCAGTTTTTCGTTGACCAGTGCGCTTTGCGCCAATTTGCAGGTCAAGTCGAAACCGCCACCCGGAGCGGCGGGTGCGATGCATTCCGGGCGCTTGGGTTCTTTGGAGGCGTCAGCGGCGAGCAACGGCCCCGCGAACACGAGGCATCCGACGGCCAGGGCTACTTTACGCAGTGATAGGTTCATTTTTGTCTCCACAGGAGTTGTTGTTGTGTGTTGCAAAAAATAGGGCCGAGGCCGGGCGAGGTTGGTCGGCACCGGCATTCACGGGTACGGCAGATCGCGCTGCGCGGATGCATCCTGACGTCGATGAACATCGGCGCGGGCAACGGCACAGGAAAGGGTAGTCTGGTTGAGGCTGGAAAGACGGACGGGCATTGAAGCCTGAAGCTGTATGGACAGCATGGTGGTGACTCCGCTTTATTGTTTTTATTCGGCGAAAACGCTTCGAGGCGTTTTTCGTTCGCGATCTGTTACGCGATCCACAGTCGTAACTGTTCGTTTCAGGACTCTAGCCGGCCAACCTTTCGCTAACCTTTCAATAGCTTTCAGGATGCTTTTTGGCTTCACAGTTGCGGATGCGGCTGTAAACTCCGCGCCAAAGAATGGCGTCGGCCATACCTTGAATCGAGGAAAAACCATGCGTGTTCTGCTCGTCGAAGATCATCTGCAGCTCGCCGAAAGTGTCGCCCAAGCCCTCAAGAGCACCGGTTTGACCGTGGACGTGCTGCATGACGGCGTGGCCGCCGACCTGGCGTTGGGCAGCGAGGAATACGCTGTGGTGGTCCTCGATGTCGGGCTGCCGCGCATGGACGGTTTCGAGGTGCTGGCGCGCCTGCGGGCCCGGGGCAAGACCACGCCGGTCCTGATGCTGACCGCTCGCAGCGACGTCAAGGACCGCGTCCATGGGCTGAATCTTGGGGCCGATGATTACCTGGCCAAGCCGTTCGAACTCACCGAACTGGAAGCCCGGGTCAAGGCATTGCTGCGCCGTAGCGTGTTGGGTGGCGAGCGCCAGCAGCGCTGCGGAGGATTGGTCTACGACCTGGACACCCGCCGCTTTACCCTCGACGATGAGTTGATGACGTTGACCTCCCGCGAGCAGGCTGTCCTGGAGGCTCTGATTGCCCGGCCCGGGCGGGTGATGAGCAAGGAGCAATTGGCAGCCCAGGTCTTCGGCCTGGACGAAGAGGCGAGCCCCGACGCCATCGAGATCTATGTGCATCGCTTGCGCAAGAAACTCGACGGCCACGCCGTGGCGATCGTGACATTCCGGGGGCTGGGCTACCTGTTGGAAACCCGAGATGCATAAGCCCGACAGCCTGCGCTGGCGGCTGCTGCGCAACCTGGCATCGCTGCTGGTGGTGCTGATGCTCGCCAGCGGCCTGAGCGCCTACTGGAATGGTCGCGAAGCCGCCGATACCGCCTATGACCGGACGCTGCTGGCCTCGGCCCGGACCATCGCCGCCGGTCTTTCGCAGCGAGACGGTACGCTCAGCGCGGACGTGCCTTACGTGGCCTTGGACACCTTCGCCTATGACAGCGCCGGACGTATCTACTACCAGGTCAACGACATCCACCAACAGCTGATTTCCGGTTACGAAAATCTCCCGGGTCCGCCGCCCGGCACGCCGCGCACTGACGATTATCCGGCATTGGCACGTTTCTACAACGCGCGTTACCAGGGCCAGGACGTGCGCGTGGTCAGCCTGCTGAAGGCCGTGAGCGAGCCGGAAATGAACGGCATGGCGGAGATCCGCGTGGCGGAAACCGAAGAAGCACGGATCAGCATGGCCCGGGGCCTGATGGCCGACACGCTATTGCGGCTGGGCATGCTGGCCGTCGGTGCATTATTGCTGGTGTGGTTCGCGGTCAGCGCCGCGTTGCGTCCGCTGGAGCGCCTGCGTACGGCGGTGGAAGAGCGTCAGCCAGACGACTTGCGGCCGCTTCCGTTGGTGGAGGTCCAGCATGAGTTGTGGCCCCTTGTCCGGGCGCTCAACCATTTCACCGAGCGCCTGCGTGGCCAATTCGAACGGCAGGCGCAATTCATCGCCGATGCCGCCCATGAACTGCGCACGCCACTGGCCGCCCTCAAGGCACGCCTGGAGCTGGGCTTGCGTGCCAGCGAACCGGCGACCTGGCGTGAAACCCTGGAAACCGCGGCCCAGGGCACCGACCGCTTGACCCATCTGGCGAACCAGTTGCTGTCACTGGCGCGAGTGGAAAACGGCGCCCGGGCGATTGCCGAGGGCGGTGCGCAATTGCTCGACCTGAGCCAATTGGCCCGTGAGCTGGGCATGGCCATGGCCCCGCTGGCTCATGCCCGTGGTGTCGCGTTGGCCCTGGAAGCCGACGAGCCGATCTGGTTGCGGGGCGAGCCGACCTTATTGAACGAGCTGTTGAGCAATCTGGTGGATAACGCGCTGGCCCATACACCGTCGGGTGGCAACGTCATCCTGCGGGTCGTCGCGCGCGGCGGTGCTGGAAGTCGAGGATGACGGTCCCGGTATTCCTGAGACTGAACGGGAACGAGTGTTCCAGCGCTTCTACCGGCGAAACCAGCAGGTGGCCGGCTCGGGCCTCGGGCTGGCGATCGTCGGGGAAATCTGCCGTGCGCATCTGGCGCAGATCAGCCTTCACGACGGTCAGGACGGTGGGCTGAAGGTACGGGTGAGTTTCATCCCTGGCTCAGAATAAGCCCGCGCTGAATGCTGTCGCCACGGGACTGATGCCAGGTTCAGGTTCGATGTCCGGGCTGTTCAGTAAAACATCGTCCGTGCTTCTTCAATGTCCGCGCACCGATCCTTATCGTCGAGGTCGATGCCCAGCTTCTTGATTGCCGGCACTCCAACCGCGTCGATCCGGCTCAGCGGGTGGTCGGTGTCCTTGTAGCAATACAGCGCGGCGACTTGCACCAGGTCTACATAATCGAGTTGTTTGGAGTCTCGGGTGAAATCCAGGTACAACCCCGGCAGCTTCACCAACCTTTCCGGAAATTCCCAGACACTGAGCAGCTTGTCGCCCAGCACCGGGTGAATCGTCTCGATGACGTGGTTGAGGCTGATGGGGTCCGACAGCAATTCATTATTGTCTTCGGCATACGTCAGGATCGGCAGGACGCCGATCTGATGGACCAATCCGCCCAAGGCCGCCTGATCAGGCTTGAGGTGCGTGTAGCTGCGGCAGAGGGCGTAGCTGACACCCGCTATTTCCAGGCTCTTGCGCCAGACTTCGCGCATTTTCTGTTCCACGACCTCGGAGCGGGCATGGAAAATCTGCTCCATGACCAGGCCAATCGCCAGGTTGCTGCTGTAGTTGACGCCCAGCCGAGTGATTGCCGTGTGCAGGTCCGTCACTTCCTGCGTGGCGCGCAGCAACGGGCTGTTGACGACTTTTATCAGGCGCGCCGAGAGGGCGGTGTCACGGCCAATCACTTTGCTCAGGTTGCTGACGCTGATTTCCGGGTCTTCGGCGGCCCGGCGAATCTGCATGGCCACTTCCGGTAATGTTGGCAAGACCAGGTCATCATTATCGATGGCCGCCACCAAATCCCGCTGGACCTTATCCGCCAAATCGCTCATTTCGGTTCTCTAGGGTGTTGCGACAAAATGTTGCGATCAACGCTGGATTTCGCGGTCGCGGTCCAGTTCGTAAGGCAAGTCCAGCAATTGTAGCGCGGGTCCTTCCAAAGCACCGAGGTGCAAATTGCCATCTTCTGCCGCTTCGGCCTGCAATACTGCCAGCAGTTCAATGTTTCGCTCGGCACGGGCGGCAATGACGACCTCGCCGATCGAGCTGCCATGCGTAGGGGAAAACAGCGGGGTGCCAGGCTCCGGCAATTCAGCGGCGTCCAGTTCCAGGCGATACAGGCGACGCTTGAGTTTGCCGAGGTACTGCATGCGCGCGACGATTTCCTGGCCGGTGTAGCAACCTTTCTTGAAGCTCACGCCGCCTACGGCTTGCAGGTTGAGCATCTGCGGAATGAACAACTCGCGCGTGGCCGCCATGACCTGGCCGATTCCCGCGCGGACCTGACCCAGCAGCCAGCGGTTCAAGTCGCCTTCGGGCAGTTGCTCGCGCAGCTGCGTCAGCAGCGTATCGGCCTGTTCGGCGCGAACCCAGAGTTCAGCGCGGCCGGGGGAGACGCGAATAGCGATCAGCGATGGCTGGCGAACCACACTGTCGGTTTCGGCCGGCAGGTCGAGGCCCAGCCCGCTCAGCACGGTGTCCGCGTTTTCCAATCCGAAGCGAACCCATGCCGGGCTTTCATCGGTGAGTTTGGATTTGGAGAACACCGCGTATTTCTTCAGGTCCGCCAGTTGCGGCTCCAGAAGCTCCGTGGCCATGGCCATCAGTATGCCGTCGCCTTCGAGGACGATACGAAAGCTCGATTGCATCCGGCCTTTCTGGGTGCAACGGGCGCCCAGGCTGGCCTGGCTGTCGCTGAGGTAGTTGAGGTTGCAGGTCAATTGGCCTTGCAGGAATTTGCCGGCATCCACGCCGCGGACCGCGAGTACGCCTTCGTGGGACAGGGTGCAGAAAAATGCGGAATCAGCCATGGGTCATCGCAGGGTAAAAAGTCTGGTAGACATCATAAGGGGGCGCCCATGAAATGGGTAGTTCACAAAGGATTGACGGCGCCCGACCAAAGCCGTCTGTCACGCCACGGCGGGGCCTGTATACTTGCGCTCTATTTGAGGAGCGCTCCATGGTCGAAGATGTTGAACTGAATCGCCTCTACTGGCATAGCCGCCGCGGCATGCTTGAGCTTGACGTGCTGCTGGTGCCGTTCGTGAAAGAGGTCTACCCCCATCTTAACGAGGTCGATCGTGCCTGCTACGTCCGTCTGCTCGAGTGCGAGGATCAGGACATGTTCGGCTGGTTCATGGAGCGCAGTGAATCGGAAGACCCGGAACTGCAACGCATGGTCCGGATGATTCTGGATCGTGTCCAACCCAAGTAATCGCTTCGAATGCCGCTGGCAGGCCTCCGGGCAATTGCTGGCGGCGTACCTCGTGGCCCAGGCGTTCGCCCTGGGCTCGTTGCTGCTCCTGGCTGTCCCGTCCGGCTTCGCAGCCGTTGGCGTCATGCTGTGCCTGGGCCATGGCGCCTGGGTGTTGCCGCGACATTTGCTGCTGACCCATCGACAGGCCTTCCGTGGCTTGCGTCGCGATGCCGATGGTTGGCAGCTCTGGCGCGTCGATGTCGGTTGGCAACCGGTGCAGCTGCGACCTGACAGCCTCGCATTACCGATGATCGTGGTGCTGCGCTTTCGCCTTAAGGGCGAGTGGCGGATCCGCTCGTTGTGCGTGCCCCGCGACGCGCTGGCGCCGGATGTCCACCGGCGCCTGCGGGTACGGCTGCGGTTCAGCCGGCGTAGGTGGGCGGCACCAGGATAGTATCCAGCGCCTCGGGCAGCAGGTTCGGATAATCAAGCGTGTAATGCAGGCCTCGGCTTTCCTTGCGCTCCATGGCCGAGCGAATCATCAGTTCGGCCACCTGCGCCAGGTTGCGCAGTTCAATCAGGTCGCGGCTGACTTTATAGTTGCTGTAGAACTCATCGATCTCGTCGAGCAGCAGGCGCACCCGGTGCTGCGCCCGTTGCAGGCGCTTGTTGGTGCGTACGATGCCGACGTAGTCCCACATGAAGCGCCGCAGTTCGTCCCAGTTGTGCGCGATGATCACGTCTTCGTCCGAGTCGGTGACCTGGCTGGCGTCCCACGAGGGCAGGGCGACCGGGATGGCGATCTGGGGTAATTGCTCGAGAATGTCAGCCGCCGCCGAGCGGGCATAGACGAAACATTCCAGTAGCGAGTTGCTGGCCATGCGGTTGGCGCCGTGCAGTCCGGTGAAGCTGGTTTCGCCGATGGCATACAGGCCAGGCACGTCCGTGCGGCCATGCTGGTCAACCATCACCCCGCCACAGGTATAGTGCGCTGCCGGTACCACCGGGATCGGCTGCTTGGTGATGTCGATGGAGAATTCCAGGCAGCGCTCGTAGACCGTCGGGAAATGGCTCTTGATGAACGCCTCGGGTTTATGGCTGATGTCCAGATAGACACAGTCGATGCCCAGGCGCTTCATTTCATGGTCGATGGCCCGCGCGACGATGTCCCGGGGTGCCAATTCGGCGCGAGGATCGAAGCGCTGCATGAAGCGCTCCCCGTTGGGGAGCTTCAGATGAGCACCTTCGCCACGCAGGGCTTCGGTCACCAGGAAGCTCTTGGCCTGCGGGTGATACAGGCAGGTAGGGTGGAATTGGTTGAATTCCAGGTTCGCCACCCGGCAGCCCGAGCGCCAGGCCATGGCAATGCCGTCACCACAGGCTCCGTCGGGGTTGCTGGTATAGAGATAGACTTTTGCCGCGCCACCGGAGGCCAGGATAACGAAGCGCGCACCGTAGGTGTCCACTTCTCCCGTGCCGCGGTTGAGCACATAGGCGCCCAGGCAGCGATCCCCCTCCAGGCCCAGGCGCTTCTCGGTAATCAGGTCGATCGCGACCCGTTGCTCCAGCAATTCGATGTTGGAGCGCTGCCGGGCCTGGGCCAACAGCGTCTTGAAAATGGCCGCGCCGGTTGCATCGGCGGCATGGATGATTCGCCGATGGCTGTGCCCGCCCTCGCGGGTCAGGTGGAACTCGAAGCCGCCATCTTCGGTGCCGGACTGTTCATCGCGAGTGAATGGCACGCCTTGGTCGATGAGCCACTGGATGGCTTCCTTGCTGTGCTCGACGGTGAAGCGCACCGCTTCCTGATTGCACAGCCCGCCGCCCGCGTTAAGTGTGTCATCGACGTGGGATTGGACGGTATCGGCGTCATCCAGCACGGCCGCCACGCCGCCCTGGGCCCAGAACGTCGAACCGTTGGCCAGGTCTCCCTTGCTCAGCACGGCGATGCGCAAATGTGCAGGCAGGGTCAAGGCCAGGCTCAACCCGGCGGCGCCGCTGCCGATTACCAGAACATCATGTTGGAACTGTTGGCTCATTCGAATGGTTTCCGCTTGAAGCGACCCGGGTCGGGGTTAGCGCCAGACACCGCTTCGACGGGTCAGGCAGCCACGCAGCCCACTAGTATATAGAGGGGGGATCGGCACAATAGCCGGGCGTTCATGGCAATGTGAAACCAGGGTGACAGGAAAGCGATGCGCTTCGTCGGGTCAAGGTTTCGATGAATGTGCGACAACGCGGCCTTTTCGAGGACAGAACGCTGTTTATCTCGTCATGGTCGCCAAATCTTCGCGTTGAAGAGCGATAAATAGTGGGAACTTTTGCCAAGCGCATACGTTCAATAGACGGTTGTCTGCAGAAGGGAACAGCGTCGGGTTGGTGCAGGGATTCATCTGAATCCTCGTCCGACAGGCCCGGCGACAGATTATTCGCGCGGCCGGGGAATCTCGTGCTGCGTTTTTCGTGCGTGCCGGATCAGAGCGCGCCGGAAACTTGCTTTGAAGGGGGAGAACTTTTGCGAAAAGCCCGAGTCTATGTTTGCAAGCCCGGTCAATTGGTAATGCAAGCCTCCTTCGAGCTCATCGAGGAGTGTTCATGCTAACCCAGGAAGAGGATCAGCAGCTGGTCGAACGCGTTCAGCGCGGCGACAAGCGAGCTTTCGATCTGCTAGTGCTGAAATACCAGCACAAAATTCTCGGGTTGATCGTGCGTTTCGTGCACGACACCCATGAAGCCCAGGATGTTGCCCAGGAAGCCTTCATCAAGGCCTACCGCGCACTTGGAAATTTTCGCGGGGATAGCGCGTTTTACACGTGGCTTTACCGCATCGCCATTAACACGGCGAAAAACTATCTGGTTTCACGCGGCCGCCGGCCGCCGGATAGCGATGTGAGTTCCGAGGATGCCGAGTTCTACGATGGCGATCATGGCCTCAAGGACCTCGAGTCACCTGAACGTGCATTGCTGCGGGATGAGATTGAAGGCACCGTCCATCGAACCATCCAGCAACTGCCTGAAGATTTGCGTACGGCTTTAACTTTACGTGAATTCGACGGTCTGAGTTACGAGGACATTGCGAGCGTCATGCAGTGTCCGGTGGGTACCGTGCGCTCCCGGATCTTCCGCGCTCGGGAGGCCATCGATAAAGCCCTGCAACCGTTGTTGCAGGAAAACTGAGACAGCGGCGACAGCCAAGAGAGGAACGCCATGAGTCGTGAAGCCCTGCAGGAATCGCTGTCCGCAGTGATGGATAACGAAGCGGACGAATTGGAATTGCGTCGGGTATTGAATGCCTTTGACGATGTTGAAACCCGTGAGACCTGGGCTCGTTACCAGATCGCCCGGGCTGTCATGCACAAGGATCTGCTGCTTCCGCGTCTGGACATCGCTGCGGCGGTTTCTGCTGCACTGGCGGATGAAGCCGTACCGGCGAAAGCCTCCCGCGGACCATGGCGCAGCCTGGGCCGACTGGCTGTTGCCGCTTCGGTCACCGTTGCTGTGCTGGCGGGTGTGCGTCTGTACAACCAGGATGAGATCGCTGGCGTGCAAATGGCGCAGCAGTCCAACCAGCCAAGCCTGGCGACGCCACAGGTCAAAGGTCCTGCGGTTCTGGCCGGCTACAGCGAAAGTTCTGAAGCCGCAGGTCCCATGACTAACGGGGTTCTGCAAGGACAGCCAGGTTGGCACGATCAGCGTCTGCCCAACTATCTGCGCCAGCATGCTCAGCAAGCTGCGTTGAAAGGTACTGAAAGCGCTCTGCCATATGCTCGTGCGGCCAGTCTGGAAAACCGTTAAGGAGGACCATGCGCGCCATACCTCTCGTTTCGCTTCTGCTCGGTGGCTGGTGTGTGGCTCCAGCCTATGCCGGTGAAGCTCAGGACTGGCTCAATCGTCTGAGTCAGGCCGAGCAACAGCAGAGCTTCCAGGGCACTTTCGTTTACGAGCGTAACGGTAGTTTTTCTACCCATAACATCTGGCATCGCGTCCAGGATGGCAAAGTCCGCGAGCGGTTGCTCCAGCTCGACGGTTCGGCACAGGAGGTCATGCGCATTGATGGACATACTCAATGCGTCAGCGGCACCTTGATCGCCGGGCTGGGAAACACGCCTGATGGCACTGCACGTGCGCTCGATCCGCAAAAACTCAAGAATTGGTACGACCTTGCCGTCATTGGCAAGTCGCGCGTGGCCGGGCGTCAGGCTGTCATTGTCGCCCTGACCCCTAAAGACCAGCATCGCTATGGCTTCGAGCTGCATCTGGACAAAGAGACCGGTTTACCGCTCAAGTCCCTGTTGCTCAATGACAAGGGCCAATTGCTGGAGCGCTTTCAGTTCACTCGACTGAACACCTCCGAACCTTCGGAAGGTGACCTGCAGGCCAGTGCCGAGTGCAAGGCTGTCGTTCAGGATTCGAATAAAGCTACCGCCGTGAAGACTACCTGGCATTCAGACTGGCTTCCGCCTGGCTTTGAACTGACCAGCAGCGTGGCACGCAATGATCCGGACACCAAGATCCAGGTCAATAGTCTCATGTACGACGACGGGCTCGCTCGTTTCTCGGTATTCCTGGAACCGCTGAATGGCGCCACCGCAACCGACACTCGTACCCAGCTGGGTCCGACGGCTGCTGTTTCTCGTCGGCTCACCACGCCCCAAGGCGAGATGATGGTCACGGTGGTAGGTGAGATTCCCATTGGCACGGCGGAACGGATCGCGCTGTCCATGCGCTCCGATGTCGCGGCAGCCCAATAGCACAGTGCTCAGGTGGCTCGATTGCGCAAGAGGCCGATGACGCCAAGGCTTGATCGAAATGCCGAAACTTCCTGTCAGCATTTTCATTTGCAAAAAAACCAATTTTTTTCTATTAGGTCAGAGCCGCTCGGCTCTGGCCTTGTCTGTTTGCGGAACAATAATACCGGCGTATCGTTCTCCGGTAGTCCTTGCTCCATATCGCTTAACCATGCTCGTCGTAACGGGAGCCGTATGTCGATACCACGCTTGAAAACCTATCTTTCCATATTTGCCACCGTGCTGGTCCTCGGTCAGGCCGTTCCTGCCGTGGCAGTGGAATTACCGGACTTCACACAACTGGTCGAACAGGCTTCGCCCGCTGTCGTGAACATCAGTACCACACAGAAGTTGCCGGATCGCCGTGTCTCGGACCAGCAGATGCCAGACCTGGAAGACCTGCCGCCGATGCTGCGCGAGTTCTTCGAGCGTGGGATGCCGCAGCAACCGCGTTCGCCGGGCGGCGGTCGCCAGCGTGAAGCCCAGTCCCTTGGATCGGGCTTCATCATTTCGCCTGACGGCTACATCCTGACCAACAACCATGTGATCGCCGATGCCGATGAGATCCTGGTGCGCCTGGCCGATCGCAGCGAGCTGAAGGCCAAGCTGATCGGCACCGACCCGCGCTCCGATGTGGCGCTTCTGAAAATCGACGGCAAGGACCTGCCGGTGCTCAAGCTGGGCAAATCCCAGGATCTGAAGGCTGGCCAGTGGGTCGTCGCCATCGGTTCGCCGTTCGGTTTCGACCACACTGTGACCCAAGGGATTGTCAGTGCTATCGGGCGTAGCCTGCCGAACGAAAACTATGTGCCTTTCATCCAGACCGACGTGCCGATCAACCCAGGCAATTCCGGTGGCCCGTTGTTCAACCTCAACGGTGAAGTGGTGGGCATCAACTCTCAGATCTATACCCGTTCGGGCGGTTTCATGGGCGTTTCGTTCGCCATTCCGATCGATGTCGCGATGGATGTATCCAACCAACTGAAAAGCGAGGGCAAGGTCAGCCGGGGTTGGTTGGGCGTGGTCATCCAGGAAGTGAACAAGGATCTGGCTGAGTCGTTCGGGCTGGAGAAACCCGCCGGTGCGTTGGTTGCGCAAATTCAAGAAGGTGGCCCGGCCGCCAAGGGTGGCTTGCAGGTGGGTGACGTGATCCTCAGCCTCAATGGCCAGCCAATCATCATGTCCGCCGACTTGCCACATCTGGTGGGCGCGCTCAAGGCTGGCGCCAAGGCCAACCTGGAAGTGATCCGCGAAGGCAAGCGCAAGAATGTCGAGCTGACTGTCGGCGCGATCCCGGAAGAGGGTAAAGAACTCGAATCGCAGCCCAAGTCCGGCGTCGAGCGCAGCAGCAATCGCCTCGGTGTTGCGGTGGTCGAGCTGACTGAAGAGCAGAAGCGCACCCTGGAGTTGCAAGGTGGTGTGGTGATCAAGGAAGTGCAGGACGGTCCTGCTGCCCTGATTGGCCTGCAACCAGGCGACATCATTACGCACCTGAACAACCAGGCCATCGGCTCCGCCAAGGAGTTCACCGACATCGCCAAGGCGCTGCCGAAGAACCGCTCGGTGTCGATGCGTGTCCTGCGTCAGGGGCGTGCAAGCTTCATCACCTTCAAGCTGGCCGAATAAGCCGAGCTGAAAAAAAACCGCCTCGAATCGAGGCGGTTTTTTTATGCCTGATGGATATTCAACCCATCATGTCCTTGACCATCCGCTCTTGTTCCATGAGCTCCCGCTGCCGGGCATCGATGCGCGACGACAACGGGAAATTGCTCCCCGCGCGTCGTTTGGCGAAGTCCAGTTGTTGGATGGCCTGACGATAGTCTCCGACCAGCGCGAAGTACTCGGCGCGGGCCTGGTGCAAACCGATGATATTGCCCGACAGGCCGCGAGTCTCCGCCACCATGTACCAGACGTCCGGATCGTCCGGACGACTCTTGAGCAGGGTCTCCAGCGCTTTTTCCGCATCGGCGGGACGATTCTGCTTGAGCAGCAGGTCGACACGGACCTGGTTGAGCGGGTAATTGCCCGGGTACTGGGCCAGCAGCCGGTCGACGCGAGATTGAGCGTCTGGCAGCTTGTTGCTGGTGATGTCCAGATCGACCTGGGCCAGGTTATAGATGATCTCGTTGGGTGATTTGGCCAGCAGCGGCTTGAGGTTTTCACGGGCCTCATTCAACTGGCCGCCCTTGACCTGGGCAATTGCCAGGCCATAGCGAGCCACGTCGTTCTTCGGGTTTTCGTCGAGCAGCGCGCGGAAGCGCTTGGCGGCCAGTCCCGGGGTTTCTTCATACGTCAACTGGACCCGCGCGCGGATCAGTTGATAGCGCATGCTGTCCTCGATGCCCCCCGGCTTGGCCTGTTCGGCACGGTTGCGGGTGTCGGCGATACGCGACTCGGTAACCGGGTGAGTCAGCAGGAACTCCGGGGGACGGGCGTCAAACCGGTACTGGCGCATCAGCCGTTCGAACATGGTCGGCATCGACCGTGGATCATAGCCGGCCTTTTCCAAGTTCTGGATGCCGATGCGGTCGGCCTCCTGCTCGTTCTGGCGCGAGAAGCGCCGTTGTTCCTGGATGGCGGCGGCCTGGGTCCCGGCGATGGCGGCAATCCCGGCATCGCCCCCGCCAGCGGCGGCGACCACGATGCCAGCCAGCAGCGCCGCCATCATTGGCACTTGCATACGCTGTTGGGCTTCCACGCCACGGGCGAAGTGGCGTTGCGACAAGTGCGCCAGTTCGTGGGCCATGACCGAGGCGTATTCGCCTTCGGTCTGCGCGTTGAGGAACAGGCCGCCGTTGACCCCGACGATCCCGCCGGGTGCGGCGAAGGCGTTGAGCTGTGGGCTGTTGATCAGAATGAATTCGAGGCGCCGGTCATTGACCTGGCTGGTTTCCACCAGCTTGTAGACGCTGGTTTCGACGTAATCCTTGAGCTGCGGGTCGTTGAGTTGCGAGACCTGGCTACGCAGCAGGGCCAGCCAGGCGCGACCCAATTGGTGTTCCTGTTCCGGCGAGACGATGGCAGAACTGGCATCGCCAAGTGACGGCAGGTCGTCGGCGAAGCCCGGTGAGGCGAGCAGGCAAGCGAGCGTCAGCAGGGTGGGGCGCAGAAATGTCATGCACGGAGCCTTAGTCGACAAAGACCTTACTGTAGCCGGACAGCGTGTCCGGGACCAGATATTCTAGGCGGCTCGACGACCTGTTGCGGAGTGAAGCAATGACCGATGATGTAGCCCACGATGCCGAACTGGACGCCAGCGGCCTGAATTGTCCGTTGCCGTTGCTCAAGGCCAAGTTGGAACTCAATCGCCTGGCCAGCGGCGCCGTGCTCAAGGTAACCGCCACGGACGCGGGCTCCCAACGTGATTTCCGCACCTTTGCCCGATTGGCCGGTCATACGCTGCTGCGCGAAGAGGACGAGAACGGCGTCTACCGTTACTGGTTGCAAAAGGCCTGAAAGCCGACAGCCCTCCCATAAGGATTTTTAATGTTCAAAGTGTTACGCGACTGGATCCAGCGCTACTTCTCGGATGAAGAAGCCGTGGTGTTGGCCGTGCTGCTGTTCCTCGGATTCACTGCGGTCCTGACACTGGGGGGCATGCTCGCACCCGTGTTGGCGGGGATGGTGCTGGCGTACCTGATGCAAGGCCTGGTCACCACGCTGGAGCGTATGCGGCTGCCGGGTTCCTTGGCGGTGGGGATGGTGTTCGCCTTGTTCATGGGACTGCTGGTGGTGTTCCTGGTAGTGATCGTGCCCTTGCTCTGGCATCAGTTGGTGACGCTGTTCAACGAACTCCCAGGAATGCTCGCCAAGTGGCAATCGCTGCTGCTGTTACTGCCTGAACGCTATCCCCACCTGGTTTCGGATGAACAGGTGCTGCAGACGATCGAAGTGGTGCGCGGTGAGATCGGCAAGTTCGGCCAGTGGGCGCTGACGTTTTCCCTGTCCAGCTTGCCGCTGCTGGTAAACATCATGATCTACCTCGTGCTGGTGCCGATCCTGGTGTTTTTCTTTCTCAAGGACCGGGAAATGATCGGGCGCTGGGTCCGCGGTTATCTGCCGCGCGAACGAGCGCTGATCACTCGGGTTGCCCAGGAAATGAACCGGCAGATCGCCAATTACATCCGCGGCAAGGTCATCGAGATTTTCATCTGTGGCGGCGTGACCTACATTGGCTTCGTTGCCCTGGGCCTCAACTACGCAGCGTTGCTGGCCTTGCTGGTGGGTATTTCCGTGGTGGTGCCTTACGTCGGCACCGTGGTCGTGACGGTGCCGGTGGCGCTGATTGCACTGTTCCAGTGGGGCTGGAGCGATCAGTTCATCTACCTGATGGCGGTCTACGGAATCATCCAGACGCTGGATGGCAATGTGCTGGTGCCGCTGCTGTTTTCCGAGGCGGTGAACCTGCATCCGGTGGCGATCATCTGTGCGGTGCTGTTGTTTGGCGGCTTGTGGGGGTTCTGGGGGGTGTTCTTCGCGATTCCCCTGGCGACGCTGTTCAAGGCGGTGCTGGATGCGTGGCCGAGCAAGGAACCGGTGGTGGCGCCGTTGTTGTGACTTGAATATGAAGTAATGCTTAAGGCCTCATCGCGAGCAAGCTCGCTCCCACAGGGATTTGATTTAACGACACAAATCCAGTGTGGGAGCGAGCTTGCTCGCGATAGCGCCAGTACAGGCAACGAGATTTCAGGCCTTGTTAAGCACCTGAGCCGCCGCCAACACCGCATCCACATGCCCCGGTACCTTCACGCCGCGCCATTCCTGGCGCAGCACGCCATCCTTGTCGATCAGGAATGTGCTGCGATCAACGCCCAGGTATTCCTTGCCGTATAGCTTTTTCAACTTGATCACGTCGAACAACTGGCAAACCGCCTCGTCCTTGTCGCTGATGAGCTCGAAGGGGAATTCCTGCTTGCACTTGAAGTTCTCGTGGGACTTGAGGCTATCCCGGGAGACGCCGAACACTTCGGTGTTGGCGGCCTGGAATTGTGCGTACTGATCGCGGAACCCCTGGCCTTCGGTGGTGCAACCCGGGGTGCTGTCTTTCGGGTAGAAGTAAATGACTACCTGCTTGCCTTTCAGGGCCGCGAGGCTGACGGTCTGCCCGCTGGTGGCGGGCGCTTGGAAATCGGTAACCGGCTGGTCGACGGCAACGGCCATGAACGCTTCCTTACATTGGGTTTTGTGGGCGCCACGGTTCGATCAGGGCATCCAGGTTCATCGCGTCGGCGAAATCCAGGAACTGATCGCGCAGCCAACTGATCTGGGTGCCGGCCGGCAGTGTCACGGTGAACGTAGCGTTGAGCATGGTGCCGCCGGTCTGCGGAGCCTGGTAGGTGTCGCAGGTCAGGTTCTCCAGCTCGACTTGATGGTCCATGAAGAACTGGCACAGCTCGTTGATGATGTCCGGGCGATAGGCCGAACTCACGTAGGCCACATAGGGCAGGGCCTGGGGACGGTTCTCCAGCGCTGCGCTGCGGACCACGTTGACGGTGAACGCATGCTTCTTGGCCAGCAAGGGCAGGCTGCCCTCCAGGCGGGCCAGGGCGTCCCAGCTGCCGGAGATTTCCAGCACGAGCGCGCTGCATTCGCCATGGCGAGTCAGGCGTGACGTCACGACGGCACAGCGATTCTCATGGCTGGCGCGGCACAGGACGTTAGTCAGCTCCATGGGGTTGGCGCCAAGGGCACTGATGACAAGGAATTGTTCGCGGACTGTGGGGGTGGACATGCAGCATTCCTAAAGCGATGAGCGGTCGATACGTTTCAGCTCGGCGCGGTGACAGCCCTGGGAAACCGAACGGTTCAAGCCCTGTGCCTGGAGGGGACAATGCGTTGCGGGGCAACACAAATACCCCCGGGACAAACGCAGGATCGGGGCTTGGAGCGACGGAAACGGAAGCTGGAAACCGGCGTATGAGCTTATCAGTACCGATCAAAGCCTGAAGGGTAGCGAAAACCATCGCCAAGGGGAATGGGAGTTCGCTTGTACAAGCATCTTGGCGCCAGTACCATTACCGCTCTCTTTTTCCGGCAGGAGCGGTTTCATGATTGCGGGCAGTATGGTGGCACTGGTCACTCCCATGGATGCACAAGGGCGTCTTGACTGGGACAGCCTCAGCAAACTCGTGGACTTCCACCTCAAGAACGGCACCCATGCCATCGTCGCAGTCGGTACTACCGGCGAGTCGGCAACCCTTGATGTTGAAGAACACATCGCCGTGATCAAAGCCGTGGTCAAACAGGTTGCCGGGCGCATTCCGGTCATCGCCGGCACGGGCGCCAACTCGACCCGCGAAGCCGTCGAGCTGACCCGCAACGCCAAGGAAGCCGGGGCCGATGCCTGCCTGCTGGTCGTTCCGTACTACAACAAGCCGACCCAGGAAGGCTTGTACCAGCACTTCAAGCACATTGCCGACGCCGTCGACATCCCGCAGATCCTCTATAACGTTCCCGGCCGCACCTCCTGCGACATGCAGGCCGAGACTGTGATCCGCCTGTCCACCGTGCCGAACATCATCGGCATCAAGGAAGCCACCGGCGACCTGAAGCGCGCCAAGGCCATCCTCGATGGCGTGGACAAGAATTTCCTCGTGCTGTCCGGTGATGATCCGACCGCCGTCGAGCTGATCCTGATGGGTGGCAAGGGCAACATTTCCGTCACCGCCAACGTTGCCCCGCGCGAAATGGCCGACCTCTGCGAGGCTGCGCTGAACGGCGACGCCGAGACCGCTCGGGCACTGAACGAAAAACTGATGCCGCTGCACAGGGACCTGTTCATCGAAGCCAACCCGATCCCGGTGAAGTTTGCCCTGGTCGAAATGGGCCTGATGCATGAAGGCATCCGCCTGCCACTGACCTGGCTGAGCACCCCTTGTCACGAAACGCTGCGGCAGGCCATGCGCCAGTCCGGCGTCCTGGTTTAATTGAGGAAGTACAACGCATGAAGCGAATGGCCGGACTTTCCGCACTTGCCTTGATTATCTCCAGCACCAGTGGCTGCGGATGGATCTGGGGGCCGGAAGGTTACTTCCGCGACCGTGGTAGCGATTACCTGCAAGCGCAACAGACTGCACCGATGCAACTGCCGCCGGACGTCAGCGTCGCCAAGCGCCTGGATCCGCTGCTGCCGATCCCGCGCAACGTCGCCGACGACAGCGTCAAGGGCGAATACGTTGTCCCGCGTCCACAGCCGCTGTCGGCCGTGGCCGATGCCAGCGACTACACCCTGCAGAAGAGCGGTGATTCCAGCTGGGTCATGGGCCAGCATCCACCGGCCGAAGTCTGGCCCGTGGCAATCCAGTTCTTCCAGGACAACGGTTTCCGCCTGGACGAACAGCGCCCACAGACGGGCGAATTCACCACCACCTGGCAGCGTTCCGATGAGCTGTCCGCCGCCATGGCCAAGCGCCTGAGTGCCGCCGGTGTTGCAGCCGACAGCGAAACCCGCGTGCGTGTGCGGATCGAGCCAGGCGTGCAGCGCAACACCAGTGAAATCTACGTGGTCAGCGCCGAGCGTCCCGCCGGCAGCACTGCCGACGTGGCCTTCACCAACCGTTCGGTCAACACCGGCCTCGACGCAGCGCTGGTGGACGACATGCTCGCGAGCATGAGCCGTACCGCTGAGCAGGGCGGCTCGGTGTCGATGCTCGCCACCCGCGACTACGACACGCCAAGTCGCGTCAGCCTGAGCGAAGACGGCAGCGGCAACCCGGTGCTCAATGTCGGCTCCGACCTCGACCGTGCCTGGTCGAGCGTGGGTCGTGCGCTGGAACAGGGTGAATGGCGCGTTGAAGACATCAACCGCAGCCTGGGCCTGTACTACATCAACCTCGCCGAAAAAGCCGAGAAGAAAGACGAGAAACCTGGCTTCTTCAGTGGCCTGTTCGGCAGCAAGCCGGACAAGGAAGAAATCGAAGCCCGTGCCGAGCGTTACCAGGTTCGCCTGAGCAAGGTCGGCGACAACGTCCAGGTCACCGTCGAGAAAAACATCAACACCGTGGCGCCGGCCGACGTGGCTCGCAAGGTGTTGGGCGTGATTCAGGACAACCTGGGCTGATCCGATGCGTTTTGCCGTTCTCGGCAGCGGTAGCCAGGGGAACGGCACGCTGATAGCCAGTGCTGGCACGTACGTGCTGGTCGATTGTGGTTTCTCCCTGCGGGAAACCGAGAAGCGCCTGTTGCGCCTGGGTGTGCACCCGGCGCAACTGAGCGCGATATTGGTGACCCACGAACATGCCGACCACGTGCATGGCGTGGGTTTGCTGTCTCGGCGCTACAATCTGCCGGTGTACCTGAGCCGTGGCACGCTGGAAGGCCTGCGCAAGCCCATCGAGCCAGCCGGTTTCGTGGCCGGTGGCGAGCAACTGCGTATCGGAGGCCTGGACATCAGCGTCGTCAGCGTGGCCCACGATGCCCGGGAACCGACGCAATATGTGTTCAGCGACGGCGAGCGGCGCTTCGGATTGCTCACGGACCTGGGTTCGTATTGCGACAGGGTGATGGACAGTTACCGGGATCTCGATGCATTGATGATCGAATCCAACCACTGCCGGGACATGCTGGCGCGTGGGTTCTACCCCTACTTTCTCAAGCAGCGGGTAGGCGGGGAACACGGACATTTGAACAACCACCAGGCGGCGTACCTGGTGGCCGAGTTGGGCTGGCAAGGCCTGCAACACCTGGTCCTGGCCCATCTGAGCAGCAAGAACAACCTGCCGCAGCTGGCCCGGCAATGTTTTGTCGACACCCTCGGGTGCGACCCGGACTGGCTGCAACTGGCCGATCAAGATTCAGGGCTCGACTGGCGACATATCGCCTAGCCCATCTACTTAGCAAGCGGAGCCCATCATGGAAAAACGTGAAGAACTCTACCGCGGCAAAGCCAAGTCGGTTTACAAGACCGACGACGCTGACCGCTTGATCCTGCTGTTTCGCAACGACACCTCGGCGTTCGACGGCAAGCGCATCGAACAGCTGGACCGCAAGGGCATGGTGAACAACAAGTTCAACGCCTTCATCATGCAGAAGCTCGAAGCCGCCGGCGTACCGACCCAGTTCGACAAACTGCTGGGCGACAACGAATGCCTGGTCAAGAAGCTGGACATGATCCCGGTCGAGTGCGTCGTGCGTAACTACGCCGCCGGCAGCCTGGTCAAGCGCCTGGGCGTGGAAGAGGGCATGAAGCTCAACCCCTACACCTTCGAGCTGTTCCTGAAGGACGACGCCAAGGGCGACCCGTTCATCAACGAATCCCACGTCGTGGCGTTCGGGTGGGGCACCGCCGAGCAACTGGCGCGCATGAAGGAGTTGTCCCTCAAGGTCAACGACGTGCTGACCAAGCTGTTCGACGACGCCGGTCTGCTGCTGGTGGACTTCAAGCTTGAATTCGGGGTGTTCAGCGACGGCTCCATCGTCCTGGGCGACGAGTTCAGCCCGGACGGCTGCCGCCTCTGGGACAAGGCCACCAAGAAGAAGATGGACAAGGACCGCTTCCGCCAAGGCCTCGGTGACGTCATCGAAGCCTACGAAGAAGTCGCCCAACGCCTGGGTGTACCGCTGTAATCGACGCAAGCATCTGATAGCACGGAAAAAATTTCGCTCGGGGGTTCGCTTCCGGCGAATGTGCTGGTATGATGCGCGCCACTGGAGAGATGCCGGAGTGGCCGAACGGGACGGATTCGAAATCCGTTGTACTGGCGACAGTACCTAGGGTTCAAATCCCTATCTCTCCGCCATATTTAAAGGCCCCGAGCGCTTAATCGCCTCGGGGTTTTTTGTATTTGGGGGAATGAGCGTGGATGTCATTCCCCAGCCATGCTGGAATCCTCCTCGACTCCGCCCAGACACCGCCTTGGTCTTTTCTGTTGCACAGGTGGTATAACCGCCCGTCAGAAAACAAGCGTATTCGATGGGCCACGGCTTGATCGTGCGAGACTTGTCTTGCGGCACAGAGGCACGCAAGTCGACGTCTGATATGACATTTTCGTCTTGTCTGGTCATTCGAACGGGCTTCGCCATCTGTTACATCATCAGGCTTCCTTTATTCGGCTTTGATGGTGTTAAATGCACTCCTCGTGAACCATAGTGATCTACAGTGATCCTACAGAGGGCACGGAAATGCCCCGTGAGGCCATGCTCGCCATGAAGCGTTCAGGCCATGTCCTGTTGAAAGTGCAGGAAAATTTGCAATGGAGAGAGGTCATGTCTAAAGGCAATGTCGTCTCGTTTACCGACAGAAAGGCGGAGATTCAAGCAGGTATCGAGTTCCTTGATCTGCTTGACAGGGATATCAAGGAAAATCCTGAAGGTATCCAGCCTATCCCTCGCGGCCTGCTGCAGCGAATTCAAGCAATTCGCAATCAGGCGGACGATAATCGTCGTCGCGAGCTTCAAGAAGGCTAAGCGTGACTGAAAGCACGATTCATATCGAAAACGGGTGGGCACTTTATGCTCACCCGTTATTCATTGCGCGCCTCGAAGAAATTACCGTCGCTGTTGAGAGGGTGATGGCTAATGACCCGGAAGGCTTTCACCATCATCCGGTCTACAAGCTTTTCGATACGGTGAGCGCGAATATCCTAATCAATGTTCCGTCCGATCCGACCCACCCCTGCTATCGTCAGGGGAACACGCTAGGGCGTGACTTTAAGCACTGGTTTCGGGTGAAGAAGCAAGGGATACCTCCACGGTATCGCCTGTTTTTTCAGTTCAGATCCGAGGCGCCGATGACCGTCATCTATGCGTGGCTCAATGATGAGAGAACGTTGAGGAAGGATGGCGATAAAAATGATGTGTATGCAGTTTTTACTGCAATGCTCCTAAACGGAAAAATGCCTAATTCCTACACCGACCTCATCGCGGCTTGCGACGTCTTGGAATATGGAAATTCTACGACAGGAACGGAGGAAGAATAAAATCATCCGTTCCCATAAAAGCTTGGCGTATCCGCTGGGTTTTTTCGTTTCTGGGGTTTTGTGGCGTACGGGAGCGTAGCGTTATGGATTGCGCGACAGTACCGCGAGCGTGAGTTTCGGGGCAGGGATCGTCTGACCTATTATGATGCGCCGTGGGGGATAGATTACGATTTTATTGTCAAAGATGACCGGTATCTCGCCGTACACTTCGTAGTTATAAAAGGTGTGCGGCAATATTTACGGCTCTCTGCTTCTTCAAAAGGGGTGCGAATTTAACGGTTGGCATCCAGAACTACTTTTTAGTAGCAAGCTTGCCAGTGATCACAAATCTATCGAACACGTTCTGACCATCACTTGCAGCTTGTCGAACGTCAAGAAATGTCAGCTCTTCGTGAGTGGCTTTCCTGTGAGTTTTCTTGATTTTTTTGGTAGCCATCGGAGTCTCCGAGGTATGTGTATTCATGCTGATCAGCTTGTGTGACTAATCGAGTCCGGGCAAAGCGGAGGGTTCCGGTTCATCGAGCCATGCTCGTTTCGACGAGATGGGCCCCGTGAGAGTAATGCCAGTCAGTTAAGCGATATAAAGCCGGGTAATCATCCTGTGGCGAGGAGCTTGCTCCCGCTGGGCTGCGTAGCAGCGCCAAAAACAGGGCCGCTTCGCGCCCAGCGGGAGCAAGCTCCCTCGCCACGGTTTGTGTGTTTCCTCGTGGCATCCACTTTCTAATTGGTGTTACCCGTGAGAGCCCTTTGAACTAGCAGGCTCTGCATCCAAGCGTCGGGCAATGACATCGAGCACGTCGCAACCATCCCTCAAGGAGATGCAGCACAGCTGTGCAAAGTCCTGGAGGACCACTGAGTCGCTCGGAATGTCCCCTCGCATTGCGAGGTTCTCTAAAAGCTGGGTGACAGCGCGGATTCTATAGCCCGCCGTGTCGAGCAAGATGTGCAACGGTGCGGAGGTATCGACTAAAAGGGGTTGATCGTCGGCGTTACTAAGTAAGAGCCATGTATCTGTTCATTTCAAACTCCGTTTGATTGAAGGCCTTCTTACCATTTGTAATCGAGTCGCCAAACCCAAGCCGCTCTTACGAACGACGCCTCGGACTATAAAGGCTTACCGTTAAAATCATCAATCAGACGATGCGTAAGAACATTCCTAGAATTATGTGGGCGGAAAATGTCAGAAAATTTCCCCAAAACACTGATGTCCCTCCGATCATTTTCACCCGGTCCAATCCCTCCGCGACCTGCCTAACCACAGTCTTCCCCATACCCAAAGCTTTGTAACAATTGGACTAATGGTCTATAGCTCAAGACAAGGCTGCCGATAGGCAGGTAATCCCCCTGTGTAAGGAATGACACCATGCTGCGGTTCTTCGCCGACTTGGGCTTTCGCTGGAAAATCACCCTCCCGATGGTGTTCCTGGCTGTATTGCTGGTGCTGATGGGGGGCGCGGGCATGCGTGGGATCGGCCAGGTGACGGAGTCCAGCACGCAGTTGACCAAGCGTTATCTGCCGGCCATCAGCCTGTTGCTCAATGCGGATCGCGACCTGTACCAGGCGTTCGTTGCCGAACGGAGCTTGCTGGGCGACGGGGCGGGGACTCATGTCGAGGCGCTGCGGGCCAGCCACAGGGACAATCTGAAGCAAGCATACGACCGCGTGCAAAAATACGCGGCGATGCAGCCGGGTGCCGAGGCGCAGGCGCTGGTCGGTCAGTTCAATGACCGCTTTGCCCAGTGGTCGCAAATTTCGCGGCAGATCGTTGAGCAAGCCGCGAGCAATCCGCAGGCGGCCAGTGCGCTGAGTTTTGGTGATGGCGAGAGCAAGTTCAACACCATGCGCGATGCCATCGACAAACTCGGTGAGCTGGAAGATGAGGCATCGCAACGGGAAGGCCAGGCGGCGATCGATCACGGACAAGCCGTGGGCCTGCAGCAGGGAGGGATTCTGTTGGTCGGTCTGCTCGGTTGCGTCCTGCTGATCGTGACTTTGCCGATGGTGGTGTTGCGTCCGATGCGTCGCTTGCTGCACCGGGTCGAACAGATCGCCGAGGGCGGCGGCGATCTGAAAGGTCGTCTCGAAGTCCGTTCGGCTGATGAGTTGGGCCAGCTCGGCAGTGCGTTCAACCGTTTTCTCGACAAGCTGCAACCGCTGATTGCCGAAGTGGGCCGAGTGACCGGGGAGGTCGATGCCGCTGCGCGCGCCATGGCCGATATGGCTGCGACGAATGATCGGCTGATCAGCAGCGAACATGCGGCACTGGATCAAGTCAGTACCGCTGCCACCCAGATGAGCGCCGCCGTGCATGAGGTTGCGCATAATGCAGTAAGCGCCTCGGACGCCGCGCAACAGGCGAGCAGTCAGTCTCGCGACGGCACCGCAGTCGTCAGCAGCACCATCGATTCGATCCGCCAGTTGGCCCAGGAAGTCGAAAGCGCCTCGGGCACGATCGAGGCGTTGGCCCAGGAAACTTCCAGCATCGGTGCTGTGCTCGAAGTGATTCGTGGCATTGCCGAGCAGACCAACCTGTTGGCACTGAACGCTGCAATCGAAGCCGCACGGGCCGGTGAGCAGGGCCGTGGGTTTGCCGTTGTGGCCGATGAGGTGAGGGCGCTCGCGGCTCGTACCCAGGACTCGACCAAGGACATCCAGGTTCGCATCGAGCGGTTGCAGAGCGGTGTCGCCAAGGCTGTGCAAGCGATGCAGGTCGGCAGTAGCAAGGCTCGCGACAGTGTTGAGCGCGCCGCGGGTGTCGACCAGGTCCTCAGCGGCACAGGTGGTTCGATCCAGCGAATCAACGACATGGCCGCGCAAATCGCCAACGCCTGTGAAGAGCAAAGCAGCGTCACCGAGGAAATAGCCCGCAATATTTCCGACATCCGTGATTTGTCCAACGAAGCGGCGGCCAATTCCGCCCAGAGCATGCACGCCAGCCAGCAGCTTTCCAGCCTGTCGAGAAACCTCGCAGAGCTGACCGGCCGCTTCCGCACCTGAAGCAGGTGGTGTCGTGTCGACTGACGACCTCCTGCGAGCCCTGCATCAGGACGGTTTTGTCCTGATGCCCGGCGTGTTGGATGCCGCGCAAGTCGCTGACGTGCGTCGTACTATCGACCAGCTGAAACCCCAACATTGGGATTACAGCGGCGTCATCGATCATTACAAATGCGTGTTCAATCGGGATCCGTTCTGGTTGCCGTATTTGGAAGTGAGCGGGGTGATCGAACTCGCCGAAGCGGCTTTGGGCGACGATTGCCACATCATCGGCCAGACGGCCTGGCGCTGCCATCCCGGTTTTGTCGGCGCGCCATTGCATCTGGATTACCTGCCGATGGAGCTGCCGCCGGCCCTGTTGGCTGATCCCGGTTTTGAACTGCCGATGCAGGTGTTCACCGCGCAGTTTTACCTCGATGACATCGACGCTGACCTGAGCCCGACACAGGTGATTCCCGGCAGCCACAAGGCGGGCCGTGCACCAGCGGCGGGTGAGACGCAGTGGCATGGGCGTCCGGCGCAGCCAGTGTTGTGTCGGGCGGGCGATGTTCTGGTACTGCGCAGCGAGTTATGGCACGCCGGCAGCGACAACCGGACCGTCGACCGCACACGGTACATGCTCCAGGTGCATTACGGTCGACGGATGGTCGCGCAAAAGTTCTCGCCCTATCTGCACTGGCAGTTCAATCCCGTCGTGCTCGCCGCCGCGACGCCTCGCCAGCGGCGGCTGCTCGGTGATCATCAGGAGGCGGAGTACGACTGAGCCAGGCCCGGTCAGATCCAGACGTCATTGACCGCCGTTCGCTCGTTGGTTTCTTCACCGGTATTGATGACGCCGCGAGGCTCGATCAACAAGAGTTTCACTTCCCGCTCGGCACTCGGTTTGTGCTCGACGCCTTTCTTGACGACATACATCTCGCCCGGGCCAATCATGACGGCGCCGTCGCGAAAATCGATACGCAGCTCACCGTCCAGCACGATGAAGGTTTCATCGGTATCGGCGTGGGTGTGCCAGATGAAATCGCCTTCGAGCCGGGCGATCTTGAACTGGTAGTCGTTCATTTCGGCGATGACTTTGGGCGCCCATTGCTCGGCGAACAGCGCGTATTTCTGAGCGAAGTTAATGGGGGAGTACTGATTCATCGGGGCATGCTCCTCAACTGGAAAAGATGAGCACTACGTTACGGCCTGGGGCAGGGCGGGTATTGGATGATCGTGCAGCTTTTGCAGGGTGACCCAGGGGCTTCAGCGCAGCATTTTCAGCCAGCGCGCCGGTGAAATGCCGAAGGCCTGGGTGTGCAGCCGGGTCATGTGGCTCTGGTCGAAAAAACCACAGGCCAGGGCTGCTTCGCTCAATGGCAGGCCCTGCAATACCAGGCGCCGGGCTTCGTTCAATCGGCGCTGGGTGATGTAGCGATAGGGGCTGGTGCCGTACAGGGCGCGGAAATCCCGTGACAGGCTCCAGCGATCCCGGCCGCTGGCCTCGACCAGATCGTCCAGGGTAATCGGCTGGCCAAGGGCATCATGGATGAACAGGCGCGCACGCTCCGCTGCGGGGTAGTCCAGCAGCCGGCGTCCGCGTCGGCGACCCGCCGCGACGGCGAGCGCCTGGGCCACATCATAGATGGCGTCGTCTTCCTCCAGTGGGTCGAGGCGATGCTCCAGTGTATTGAGCAACCTGCGGGTCGCGATGTTGAGCCGGGGATCGTTCGACAGTCCGCCCTCGATGAAGGGCAAAGGCCTGCCACCCAGCACTTGCTGGATCAGGGACGGTTCGATGTAGGACATCCGGTAATGAAAGCCATCGCGGGTGCCTGCTTCGCCGTCATGAACCTCATCGGGGTGCAGCACGATGGTTCCACCAGGCTGGCTATGACGTTTACTGTGCCGGTAGTTGAAGCTCTGGACGCCGGACAGGGTGAAGCCGATGGCGTAGGTGTCATGCCGGTGGGCGCTGTAGCCGTGACCACTGAAATAGGCCTCGATGCGCTCCAGTTTCCCCGATTCAGGCGCACGCACCAGCCAGTCGCTACGGTTATTCGATTGAGCCATGGGCGCGACCTCTCGCTGTTCGCTGCATACGATACTTCAGGATGGTCGGCCCGTGGACGGCTTCAGATTTCTTTTACAGGTGTCTCGCCGTGCGCGCTCTTGATCAACCCGATGACGTGCAGGCAGTCAGCCTTGTTCACGTAGGATTCACCGCTGGCGAGGGTTTCATGATTGCCGGCCCTCAAGCGCCAGCGCCACTGGCCTTGTCCGGTGCTTGGGGTTCCTCGGGTCTGTCGATAGATTTCAAAATACATCGGTTCGCTCCATGCGATTTATTCGTTCAGGACATGTTCTGTACATGTCGTCGCAAGCCTAGCCAAGCTGATAATTTTCGCTAATGGGAATACGTTTCCAATGATTGTGAGATATTTCAGAAAATTGCAGCGCCTGCCTCACCGACTGGAACCAGGAGCAATGGATGAACCGCAACGAATTGCGCAAGGCCGACATCAACCTAATGGTGGTTTTTGAAACGCTGATGCTCGAGCGTAACGTGACGCGGGCTGCGGAAAAACTGTTCCTTGGCCAACCGACCATCAGCTCGGCCCTCAATCGCCTCAGGGCGATGTTCAACGACCCGTTGTTCATCCGCGTCGGGCACCGCATGGAGCCGACGGCGCGGGCCGAGGAAATCATCCAGCATCTGTCGCCGGCTCTGGACTCACTGTCGGTGGCGCTGAGTCTGTCCCATGATTTCGACCCCGCCAACAGCACCATGACATTCCGCATCGGCCTGTCGGACGACGTGGAATTCGGCCTGCTACCGCCGCTGTTGCGCAGCCTGCGCCAGGAAGCACCCAACGTCGTGTTCGTGGTGCAGCACGTCGATTACTGGCGCATTCCCGACTTGCTTGCCTCAGGCGACATCACCGTCGGCATCAGCCAGACTCGGGGGCTGCCGGCCAATGCCAAACGCAAGCTGCTGCGGCACATCCGGGCCCGCGTGCTGCGGGCCGATGCCTCGGATACACCGCTGACCCTGGATGAATACTGCGCGCGGCCCCAGGTGCTGGTTTCCCATACGGCCAACATTGCCGGCCTGGCTGACGAATGGCTGGCCGAAATCGGCCGCAAGCGCCACGTGGTGCTGTCGGTGCCACAGTACAGCGCCTTGCCGGCGTTGCTGGCCGGCACTGATCTGATCGCCAGCCTGCCGGACTACACCGCCACGGCCATGGCCGCGTCCGGCCAATTGTTCTGTGAACCTTTTCCCTTCGAGACGCCGACGGTGGATTTGTCCATGGTTTGGTTGAGCCACGTCGACAATGACCCGGCCGAGCGGTGGCTGAGGTCGCGGTTGGAGGCGTTCATGAGCGAACGGATGCCGCTGGCAGGCGAAACAAAACCTGCCTGACCTGAGCCAGTCGAGGTATCGTTGCGACAGCTGTCACCCCACCCTCGCTTTTTCGAATCGGAGTCGAAACACATGCCTCACCTGCACATGGAATACACCGCCAACCTGACCGAGCTGAACGCCGATGTCGCACTGCTGCGCCTGAACAACGCGCTGGTGGCCTCCGGTCAGTTCGCGGCTGAGCACGACATCAAGAGCCGTGCGGTGAAGATCGATACATTTCGGGTCGGCACCGGCATCGGCGAGCGCGGGTTCGTGCATTTGAAACTGGCCTTGCTCAGTGGCCGCTCGGCGGAGATCAAGAAACAGTTGGCCGACAATCTGCTGGCGGTGCTCCAGGATCTGGGACCTTGGCCCGCCGGTGTCAGTGTGCAGTTGTGCGTGGAACTCCTCGACATTGATCGTGGCCCTTATGCCAAGGCTGCCATCGGTCTTTAAGCTTCAGTGCCCAAGGCAAGCCTCGATGACCTGCTCACGCAACCAGATGTTGGCGCTGTCCTGATCGACACCCAGGCTCCATTGCATGTCCAGGGTAAAACCAGGCAAGCCTTCAGGCGCGTCGTAGTGATGAAAACCCGCGTCATTGGCGAGCAGTCGCTGGATGCGGCGGGGCAGGGTGAGGATGAAATCGGTACCCGCGATCATCTTCAGCGCCGCGCCGTAACTGTTGGCACGCGCAGCAATCTGGCGTTGCTGCGCCTGCATCGCCAGCCAGCCGTCGATCATGTTGCTGGACGAAGCCCAGGGTGTCGGAAAAACGTGCCGACGCTGTAGGAATGTTTCGAGACTCAGCGGCGGCTCCAGCGGCGCGCCCCGTTTATCCACGACACAGACCAGATCATCGTCCAGCAGCGGCCTGGATTTCAGGTCGGCATGATTGCTGTGGAAATTCGGGCCGAAGCAGATCACCAGGTCCAGGCTGCCATTGCGCAGGGCTTCGACGGGAATGTCCGCTTCGAGCTTGCTCACGTTCACCGTCACCGGCAAGTCGGCGTGATCGAAACCCCGCAGCAGTCGCGGCAGGATCAGCTGTTCGAAGTATTCGGGTGCGCAAATATTGAAGGTGATGGCCTGACGCCTTGGATCGAAGGTTGGCGACCCGGCATGACACTGATTGATTCGTTGCAGGATGGCGCGCACATGCTCGTACATCCCCTCGGCTTTATAGGTCGGGCGCATGCCGGTACGGCTGTTGATAAACAGTTCATCTTCGAAACAGGCACGCAGTTTCTTCAGGCAATAACTGACGGTCGACTGACTGACACACAGTGCTTCGGACACGCCGGTGACGCTGCCCTGTTCATACACGGCGCTAAACACCATGAGGTCCTGCATGTCGAGTTTTCTGAGGGCGTTACTGTTCAGCATCCGTTCTGTCTCGCAGTGCTCTTGCGCGGTCTTGCGCAAACCAGGCGGATGATCCTAGCGGAACGAGAGGAAGAGGAGAATGTTGCCCACGGCGTCATTCGTTTGCTTATGTTTAGCTCGCCCTGATCCAAGCTCCATCAAATCCAGGTTTAAGGGTCCGTGGGGGCCGTGGGACGCTTGCCGGATACTGTCCCTGTGATGCGCTCATGAACGGTTGGCCCTTGGTGCTCCGATACCTTTCATCCGCCGCGGTCGATCCGCTCGGCAGGACTACGCCCGTCATACCTCCATCCCTCAGTGCGCTGCCGTCCGAACTGGCCTTCTGGGCCTTGTGGCACTGTCGCCACGCGCGTCCTCCGGATTCCCGTATTTCCTGTTGATCAAACACCGTGTTCGTCGCTGGCGAGCACAGACCGACGGCGCCTGGTCGCCCGTCCGACATGGAAATACGAGCCTTCCCATGAGCCTTGCCAAAAATGCTTTCGCGCCCGTGCAACACGCCCGGGCGTTTCTCGATCAGAACCCTGATGTCGAGCTCTTCGAACTGTTCATCCTTGATAACAACGGCGTGCCACGGGGCAAGTTATTGCACCGGGACGAGCTGCTGGCGGTCTACGAAAACGGTCGACCGCTGCCCAGTACGATGCTCGGGCTGACCCTCAATGGCGACGACGTCGAAAACTCCGGGTTGGTGTGGGATGTCGGCGACATCGATTGCCGTGCCTACCCCCTAAGCGGCAGCTTGCAACGCATGCCGTGGCGGTTGATTCCCACCGCCGCCGTGCAGGTCGGCATGCATCCCGAGGAAGGAATGCCTGCGGCAGTCGCCGACCCGCGCCTTCTGCTCAGCCGGGTGATCGACGCCTTGCAGGCCGACGGTTATTACCCGGTGATGGCGGCGGAGCTGGAGTTTTACCTGTTGGATGCCCAGCGCGACAGCCAAGGCCGACCGCAACCGGCGCGTGACGCTGACGGTGGCAGGCCACGGGCCACACAAGTCTATGGTTTGCGCGAGCTGGAGCAGATCGAGCCGTTCCTGGCCGACCTGTATGCCGCTTGCAAACTGCAAGGCATTCCGGCCCGAACCGCTATTTCGGAATACGCACCGGGGCAGGTCGAAATCACCCTCGAGCACCGCACCGATGCCTTGCAGGCCATGGATGAGGCGGTGCGCTACAAGCGCCTGGTCAAGGGCGTGGCGCATAAACACGGCATGGCGGCGTGTTTCATGGCCAAGCCATTCGAGCATCTGGCGGGCTCCGGCATGCACATGCACGTCAGCCTGGCGGACCGGGACGGGCACAACCTGTTTTCCAGCGAAGCCGCCGACGGCACGCCGCTGCTGCGTCACGCGGTAGGGGGAATGCTCGATACGCTGCTGGATTCGCTCTTGCTGTTCTGCCCGAACGCCAACTCCTACCGTCGATTCCAGAGCAACAGCTATGCGCCACTGGCACCGACCTGGGGCGTGGACAATCGCACGGTCAGCCTGAGGGTGCCTGGCGGCCCGGCGTTTTCGCGACACATCGAACACCGCGTTTGCGGCGCCGATGCCAACCCGTATCTGGCCGCCGCCGCGATACTGGCCGGGATTCATCGCGGCATACGGCAACAGCGTGATCCCGGCGCGCCGGTCCAAGGTAATGGTTACGCCCAGGCGACCGAGTTGCTGCCCACCGACTGGCTTACAGCCTTGAATGCGCTTGAGGCCTCGCCATGGGCACGAGAAGCGTTTGGCAGCGAGTTTCTCGGTGTCTATTTGGCGGTCAAACGCGCCGAATATCGTCAATTCATGGGGGAAGTAGGTGAGCAGGACTGGCGCTGGTACCTGAACCAAGCCTGACGGGGGGTTGAAAACGTTCCTTAAATAATTATTTACTGGCAACTTTTTCACGAAAAATTGATGGTGGGCTGCCTAAAGTTTGTGTTGCCGTAGGAAATGAATTTTTCACATTTGCTTGCGGCACTTTCTTTTAAAAGAGCAACTTCAGGAAGCCTCCAATCATCATGCTGACTATTAAAGCCGTGCGCCCCGAGTGGGTGACGCTGGTCGCCAGTGCCTTTTTGTTAGTGGGTTTCAACTTTATTCTCTGGCAGCACCTGCTTGTGATTACTGCGGCGGATGGCCGCGGCCTGCTGCTGTGCCTGGCATTTGCCGTAATCGTGTTCTGCGCGTTCAACCTGGTGTTGACGTTGTTGGCGTTCCGCCCGGTGCTCAAGCCGTTGTTAATGTTGTTATTCATGATCAGCGCGGGCGTGGCGTATTTCATGGCCCAGTACGGGGTCTTGATGGATGCCGGCATGTTGCGAAATTTCGCCGAAACCAATGCCACGGAAGTTCGCGATCTATTGTCGTTGAAGTTGTTCGTCTACATTGGTTTGTTAGGTGTCTTGCCTTCCTGGTTATTGTTCAAGACGCCGATTAGTTATCGCCGCTGGCCGAGGGAGTTGTTGAGCAAGTTGCTGGTCGGCGTGGCCTCGGTTGCGGTGCTCGGCGCGGTGGCCATGATCAATTATCAAGGGCTGTCTTCGTTGTTTCGCAACCACCATGAACTGCATCTGATGGTGGTGCCGAGCAACTACATCGGGGCGTCGTTCGGTTATTTGCGCGAGCAAGTCGCGTCGGCCAAGCAGCCGTTCATCACGTTGGGCGAGGATGCTAGCCGCAACCCGGCCTGGCAAACCCATGCACGAAAATCACTCACTGTCCTGGTGGTCGGCGAAAGCGCGCGTGCCGAGAACTTCGGCATTCTTGGCTACAACCGTGATACCACCCCGCAACTGGACAAAGAGGCCGGCCTGATCGCTTTCACCGACGTGCATTCCTGCGGGACCGAGACGGCCGTGTCAGTGCCGTGCATGTTTTCCAACATGGGCCGCAAGAACTACGACGCCAGCAAGGCCAAGAATGAAGAGGGGCTGCTGGACGTGCTCAAGCGCGCCGGGCTGGAAGTGATCTGGCGGGACAATCAGTCCGGCTGCAAAGGCACCTGCGATCGGGTCACGTTGCAGGACGTCAGTAATCTCAAGGATCCGTCCCTGTGCGCCAATAGCGAGTGCCGCGACGAAATCCTGCTCCAGGGCTTGCAACATTTCATCGACACCCTCGATAAGGACACCGTGCTGGTGTTGCACCAGATGGGCAGTCATGGGCCGGAATATTTCAAGCGCTACCCGAAGGAATACGAGCATTTCACCCCGGTGTGCGAAAGCAATGCGCTGAACAATTGCAGCCGCGAGAGCATCGTCAACGGCTACGACAACACGCTGGTTTACACCGATCACGTGCTGTCGATGTTGATCGATTTGCTGCGAGCCAACCAGGACAAGGTCGACACCGCCATGCTGTACCTGTCGGACCACGGCGAGTCCCTGGGCGAATACAACCTGTTCCTCCATGGCACGCCCTACATGCTGGCCCCTGAGCAGCAGAAGCATGTGGCAATGCTGGCCTGGTTTTCCGACAGTTATCAGAAGTCCTTCTCGGTCGATACGCATTGCCTGCAAATGAGTCGGGACAAACCCTTGAGCCAGGACAACCTGTTTCATTCGATGCTCGGGCTGCTGGAAGTCAACAGCAAGGTCTACAACCAGGACTTGGACATGTTCGCCAGTTGCCGCAGCGCAGTGATCGATGGGGTGTTGGCCAGGGAATAATCTTCCTACACCTTTTTTTCACGTAGCCCTGTTTAACCTGTCGTCCAACCTTTTCCGTGAGCCGAGAGTATGCCCGGGCAATCCCCCTCCACCGTCGAGCTTGAGTTCGCCAGGCAGCATGACCAGGAGCATGCGCAAATCTGCTGTCAGCCGACGCCTCGGCGGCTGCGGCTGACTTTCTGGCGTGATGAGCAACTGGTACGCAACGCCTTGAAGGTGGCCGGTGAGCCTGGGTTGGTACTGGACGTCGCGTGTGGGGCGGGGCGGTTCTGGCCGGTGTTGGGCGAACATGCCAACCGGGTGATCCTGGCGGCGGACCCGTCGCCGGATACGCTCGATCATGCCCGCAGCCACCATGGCGGTGCGCTGCTCCAGCGGATCAAGACTTTTCCCAGCTCGGCGTTCACCCTTGGGCTGTCGGCGAACGCGGTGGATTGCATTTTCTGTCTGCAATTGTTTATGCACATCCAGGCCAGCGAACATCGCCTGGCTTTGCTGCGGGAATTCCACCGGGTCAGCCGGGACACGGTGATCGTGTCAGTGCAGGTCGAGGGACGCCTCAAGCTCGGCCACGCCTCACAACGAAACCTCACCGACAAGGCCTGCGTCGAAGCCGAGTTTCTCGCGGCCGGTTTCAGCGTGGTGTGGCATCAGGATTTCCTGCCCGGCCTGGCGTTTAAACGGGTGTATGTATTACGTAAGGCCGGATAACTGCAGATGTAGGACTATTCTTGCGTTTGCGCAGGCGATTTCTCTCAAGCTCTTGCTCTGTAGATGCTCGCAATCGCCGACGGCGATATATACTGCGCGCCATTCTTCAAGGGAGAGCCGTGTGGCCATCGATATTCATTGGATTCGCGACAACGATAGCCTCGGTCGGTTTTGCGCCGAATGGCAACAGTTGCCGTTCGTCGCACTCGACACCGAATTCATGCGGGTCGACACCTTTTATCCCATTGCCGGCCTGCTGCAGATCGGTGATGGCAAAAGTGCGTACCTGATCGACCCCTTGACCATCGACGATTGGAAGCCCTTGGCCGCGCTGCTGGAAAACCCGGCGGTGCTCAAGGTATTGCACGCCTGCAGCGAAGACCTTGAAGTCTTGCTGCGCCTGACAGGCAGCTTGCCCGCGCCGCTGTTCGACACGCAATTGGCCGCCGCCTACCTGAACCTGGGTTTCTCCATGGGTTATTCGCGGTTGGTGCAGGAAGTGCTGGGCATCGAATTGCCCAAGGGCGAGACCCGTTCCGACTGGTTGCAGCGGCCCCTGTCCGAAACCCAGATCAGCTATGCCGCCGAGGATGCCGTGCATCTTGCGGAAGTTTTCGTACAACTGCGGCCGAAGCTGTCCGACGAAAAATACAGCTGGGTCCTGGAGGATGGCGCCGAACTGGTGGCCAACCTGCGCCGCGAGGTCGACCCGTACGAGGTGTACCGCGAGGCCAAGCTGGCTTGGAAGCTGTCCCGGGCGCAATTGGCCGTACTGCGCGAGCTGTGCGCCTGGCGTGAGCGCGAGGCGCGCGCCCGTGACCTGCCGCGCAACCGCATCATTCGCGAGCATTCGCTATGGCCCCTGGCCCGCACGCAGCCGGATAACCTCGGTGCGCTGGCGAAGATCGAAGACATGCACCCGCGTACCGTACGCCAGGACGGTGAGTTCCTGCTCGACCTGATCAAGCGCGCGGGCAGCGTGCCACCTGAACAATGGCCGGCCGCAGTGCCCGAACCGCTGCCGATCGAGGCCTCGGCGCTGGTCAAGCGGCTCAAGGCGCTGGGGCAGGCTGAAGCCGAGCGCCTGGGCATTGCCCCGGAACTGATGCTGCGCAAGAAAACCCTCGAGGCCCTGATCAAGAGCGGCTTTCCCGAGGGGCCTTACCAATTGCCCGATTCGCTGCGTGGCTGGCGCCGCGAGTTGATGGGCCAGGCATTGCTCGACAGCCTGGCCACCGCCGGAGAACAGCCTTGAAACGTATCTGCTCCATCTACCGCAGCTCGAAGAAAAACGAAATGTACCTCTACGTGCTCAAGAGCGAGGCATTGGCCCGCGTGCCCGAGCCGTTGATGGCCGCGTTCGGCAAGGCCATCCATGCCTTCGACCTGGTATTGAGCCCGGAGCGGCAACTGTCCCGGGAGGACATCAACAAGGTGCTGGAAAACCTCGACACCCAGGGCTATCACTTGCAGATGCCTCCGGCTGAAGACGAGTACATCGAGCATCTGCCCGAAGAGTTGCTGCGACGCAACGACCCGGTCTGATACTTCGGGGCGCCCGTCCTGGGGCCTCTTGAATATTGAAATGATTATTGGCGATGGGCCGCATGGATGGAGCAACACTCTGTCAGCGGCCGTCTGCACTGTTTGGAAAGGTTTGATTCATGCGCGTTCTGATTGCCGAACACGACCACGCGGTCTATGCCCAGCTCTTGCGTCAGGCTGCACCCGACATCGAGGTGCTGACCAGCGGCGATTCCGCCGAGCTGTCGCGGCTAGCCACTGACTGCCCGGTCTGGCTCGGCCAGCCTGACCTGTTGGCGACCCTGTTGCGTCAAGGTCACCGGCCCCGTTGGTTGCAATCGACCTGGGCGGGCATCACGCCGCTGCTGGCCGAGGGCCTGACGCGCGATTATCGCTTGACCCGCGCAGTCGGCATATTCGGCCAGGTGATGGCCGAATATGTGCTCACCTACATGTTGGGGCATGAACGCGAAGTCCTGGCGCGGTTGGTCAGCCAGGTGGAGCGCAAGTGGGACAACCGCCAAGGGCAAAGCCTGGCGGGGCGCAAGGTGTTGATCGTCGGCACTGGCGATATCGGCCAGCGGGTGGCGCAGTTCCTGGTGCCGTTTGGCGTGCAGTTGTACGGCATCGCCAGTGAAGCCCGTGAGTTGGCGCCGTTTATCGAGGTGGGGGCGCTGAAGGACTCGCCGCGCCTGGTGGGCGAAGCGGACTACGTGATCAACCTGCTACCGAATACGCCGGATACCCATGACATCTACGACGCGGCGCTGTTCAAGCAATTCAAGCCCAGCGGGTTGTTCATCAACGTCGGCCGTGGCGTGGCGGTTGTGGACGCGGACCTGGTGCAAGCCTTGAAGGAAGGGCATCTGGCCGGCGCGGTGATCGACGTGTGTCGCCAGGAGCCGTTGCCGCAGCGTCATCCGTTCTGGACGGCCTGGGGCCTGCTGTTGACCGGCCACAGCTCGGCACCAACCTCGCCGCCGATGATGGTGCAGTTGTTCCTGGAAAACCTGCGCGCCTACCAGGCTGGTGAAGCGCTGCGTGGGGAAGTGGATTTCGCCCGAGGTTACTGAAGCCCAACTTTCCTAAAGGCTTATGAGCCATTGTGGCGAGGGAGCTTGCTCCCGCTGGGCTGCGCAGCAGCCCCAAAACCATTCAACAAGATGCATCAGGCAACGGCTGAATTTTTACGACTGCTGCGCAGCCGAGCGGGAGCAAGCTCCCTCGACACGGGTTCGGTTTCACATTTAAGTAGGCACCGTAGCTCTGCTTTACAGGGTGAAATCACCCTCGGCCACCAACTCACTCAACGGCCGCCGCGGGCTTGGGACTTCGCGGGCCTGGAGATAGTCGGCCAGCGTCGATTTGTCCCCCAGCTTGCCGATCGCCACGGCGGCATGCAGGGCGTAGCCGTCCGGGATCTTCAGTTCCTTGCGGGTCAGTTCCTGGTCGAAGCCGGCCATGCCATGGGTATGCCAGCCGCTGAGGCTCGCTTGCAACGCCAGGTGACCCCAGGCCGCGCCCGTGTCGAAGGTGTGGCACTGGGCCGGGGTTTCTTCCGTGGCGCCGGGCACCGCGAAGGTGGTTTTCGAGGCGATGATCACCAGCGCCGAGGCGTGTTGGGCCCAGCCACGGTTGAACTCGTTGAGCAGGCCCAGGTAACGCTCCCAGTTCGGCGTGTCGCGACGGGCGTACAGGAAGCGCCACGGTTGCGAGTTGTACGCCGAAGGAGCCCAGCGCGCGGCTTCGAAAAAGCTCAGCAAGGTTTCTTCGGCAATGCTCTCGCCAGTGAAGGCGCGGGGCGACCAGCGCTCGATGAATTGAGGATGGATGGTGTAATCGGCGATGCGGGAATTGGCGCTCATGGGCTCACCTTGGCTGGGTTCGGAAACGTGATCAAGCAACCTACGTCCCGGCGTCCGGCCTGACAAGTCCCTTCTACCGACAGTCGCCAATGCTTGGCCTCGGGAGGTCGCGGCACTAGACTGTCGGCCTTTTCACCACATGATGTTGATGCTTGAGCCATGGCCGCCAAAGTCGAACCGTTCTGGATACGCAAAACCCTCGATCAGCTCGATCCACAAGAGTGGGAATCGCTGTGCGACGGCTGCGGCCTGTGCTGCCTGCAAAAGCTCGAGGATGAAGACGACAACACCGTCTATTACACGCGTATCGCCTGCAAACTGCTGGACCTGAAAACCTGCCAGTGCACCGACTACGCCCATCGCCGCGACTTCGTCCCCGACTGCATCCAGCTCACGCCGGGCAAGGCCGATCAGTTCAAATGGCTGCCGCCGACCTGCGGCTATCGCCTGGTCAGCGAGGGCAAGGACCTGCCGCTGTGGCACCACCTGGTCTGTGGTGATCGCGACGCCGTGCACCACGAACGCATTTCCCAATCCGGGCGCATGCTGGCCGAAGGCAGCGTGGCCGAAGAAGACTGGGAAGATCACCTGATCTTTCGCGCGGGCTGAACACAAGGCATCGCATCACCAGGGAGCGCCCATGGCTGCAGGATTGAAACGGTTGCTGGCGGCGGGGCTGCTGGCGGTGTGCGGGCCGCTGTGGGCAGCACAGAAAGTCGATCTGGATTACCACGTTCACCTGTTGCCGCAGAGCGACCAGGCTGAAGTGCGCCTGACCCTCGCGCGGGGCTCGGCGGTGCGCAGCCTGGACTTTGACTTGGGCGATGAAGGCCGCTACAGCGATTTCAAGGCGGACGGCCAATGGCAGCTCACGCCTGGCAAGGCATCGCGGGGCGTTTGGCGTCCCTCCATGCCGGCAAGGCGAGCCTGACCTACCGCGTGCGCATCAGCGAATCGCGCAAGAACGGCTCTTTCGAAACCCGCATGACGCCGAGCTGGGCGCTGCTGCGCGGCGATGACCTGGTGCCACCGGCGAAGCTGGACCAGCAGGACGGCATCGAGTTGGTCTCTCGCCTGGCGTTCGAACTGCCCAACGGCTGGAAAAGCATCGAGACGCCTTGGCCGCGTATCGGCAAGCAACGCTTTCGTATCGATAACCCCTCGCGCTTGTTCGATCGCCCCACGGGCTGGATGCTCGTCGGCAAACTCGGCAGTCGCCGCACGCGCCTGGGCGAGACCGAAGTGACAGTGGCTTCGCCCCTGGGCCAGGGCATGCGGCGGATGGATGTGCTGACGCTGCTGACGTTTGTCTGGCCGCAGGTGCAGGCAGTGGTGCCGCGTCATCCGGCCAAACTGCTGATCGTCGGCGCCGGGGATCCGATGTGGCGTGGCGTCCTGGCGGGCCACGAATCGATCTACCTGCACAGCCGCCCGCCGTTGGTCAGCGAACGGGGCAGCAGTCCGTTGTTGCGGGAGTTGATGCAGATGCTGGTGCGCATCAACGATCAGGATCGCAGTGACTGGATCAGCGAAGGATTGAATGAGTACTACGCCATCGAACTGTTGCGCCGCGCGGCCGGCATGAGCGACGAGCGCTATCAAGCCCTGAATGCTCGTCTCGCCCGGGACAGCAAGGGTGTCACGACCTTGCGCGGCGACCAGGTGAGCCCGGCGATGGTTGCCAAGGCGGTGCTGTTGCTGCAGGAACTGGATCGGGAGATTCGCCTGAAGACCCGCAACAAGCGCTCCCTCGATGACGTGCTGCAAGGGGCGATGCGCCTGGAAACGGTGGATACCGGGGAGTTTGTGCAGCTCAGCGAAAGTATCCTGGGTGAGGGCTCTACAGTGTTGGATACCCGGTTACTTCATTAATACCGCTTTCGTCGGAACGCCGCCCGGAGCAAGCTCGCTCCCACAGGGCTCTTGTGAACACCACAAATCCAATGTGGGAGCGAGCTTGCTCGCGATGAGGGCATCAGCGGCACTGCAAAAATCAGAGCCCAGCCCTAGGTGAACTCAACGAATCATTCCCCGTCACTGTAGCCGTGCCAGTCGCCGCCTCGGCATTGGTCTTCATGCGGCTCAGTTCGTCGCCGGCCTGCTCGATGCGGGCGCGGGCGTCATGCAGATGTTGGCGATTTTTTTCCAGCAGGCTTTTCGCCGAACAATGCCCGGTGATGCCGCGAGCCAGGGCCATGCCACCGATTGCCAGTTGCGCCAGGCCGATCACACCGCCACGGCGCAAGCCCTTGCCCATCATCAGGACCCCACCGGCCAATGAACCGATGCGCTCCCAACCGTGCACGTTCTGCGGGCTGCGGGATTGGAAAGGGGTGGTATCCACCGGCCCGAACGGATTGTTATCGCTCATGATCTGTCTCCAGTGTGGGGAATTGTATAAAGCTGACTGCCAGAGCGAATCCGTCGTTCCATGGAATTTCCCGCCGGTCAGCGGAATTGCGGACCCGAGCGCGTGTTGTTGCCTTTGGCCATGCGGTCGTACAACACGACATTGACCGTGGCCGCCAGGTTCATGCAGCCGTTGGTGGGGATGTAGATCACGTCTTCGCACCAGTCGCGGATGTCTTTGTCCAGCGAACCGTCCTCGGGGCCGAAGATGTACAGCGCTCGGTCCGGATGGGTGTATTCGGGCAACGGACGGGCGCCTTCCACGAGCTCGACGGCCACCGGCACGCAGCCCAGGGGCAGGATCTTCTTCAAGTCGTCGATGCCGATCAGCGGAATGTCGTAATGGACCTTCTTGGTGTCGGTGACGAAGTCGGCGGCGCGTTCATAGCGCTTGCCGGTGTAGAACACCGACGCCACGCCGTAACAGCCGGCGGCACGCATGACCGAACCGACGTTTTCCGGCGACTTGGGGTTGAACAGACCGATGCAGCTGTAGCGTTTGTTGGCCACGGACGGGGTGCCTTTGGGAAAAGGCGCGATTATACGGGGAATGGGGAGCGTGGTCAGGTTCGAGATGTGTGGGGCATGGTCGACCGCCTTCGCGAGCAAGCCCGCTCCCACATTGGATTTGTGTCGCTCAAGGAATTCCTGTGGCGAGGGGATTTATCCCCGCTGGGTCGCGTAGCGGCCCCCTGCGTTACGTCTGACAGCTCGCAGCGGCAATGAGATATTGGGGCTGCTGCGCAGCCCAGCGGGGATAAATCCCCTCGCCACAATGGCTGGATTATTCGTCTTTTTTCATCAAGCCCGCCAGGGCAGCGAACGGGTTGTGGGTCGCCTTGGCGATCTTCGGCGTGCTCAGGGAACCGTCGCCAAAATATTGCTGGTCGGTATAGCGCGAGTGCTCATTGTCGTGGCAATACAAGCACAGCAGCTCCCAGTTGGAGCCGTCCTGTGGGTTGTTGTCGTGGTTGTGGTCGCGGTGGTGAACGGTCAGTTCGCTCAGGCGCTTGCCGGAAAACTCACGGGCGCAGCGGCCGCAGACGTGGGGGTACATTTTCAGGGCTTTGTCGCGATAGCCCATCTCCCGGTCGCGCTGGGCGTCGGCGAGGATGCGGTCCAGCTTGGCGGTGTTGGACGGTGGGGTGGACGAACTCATGGGTTCACCTTTGTAGAAAAGACTGAATGACGGTTGGACAGAGTTTAGCTCAGCCCTTGAGTTTCTCGGCAATCCAGATGGTGTGGCGGGTGCCTTTGTTGCCATGGGCGAACACTTGCACCTCTTCGGCCTTGAAGCCGGCCTTCTTCAACTTGTCGGAAAACTGCCGGTCGGCGCTGGCCGACCACACCGCCAGGACGCCTTTAGGCCGCAGGGCCTTGGCGCACGCCGCCAGGCCTCCTGCCGAATACAGCCAACTGTTAGCTTTCTGGGTCAGGCCTTCCGGGCCGTTGTCGACATCGAGCATGATCGCGTCGAACCCCTGGGGCTCGGCTTGCAGCACCTTGGCCACGTCTTCCATGCGGATCACCGTGCGAGGGTCCGACAGCGGCCGTCCGGCCTTTTCACCCAAGGGGCCGCGATTCCACTCCACCACGCCTGGCACGAGTTCGGCCACTACCACTTCGGCATTCTTGCCCAGGTGCTTGAGGGCGGAGGCGAGGGTGAAACCCATGCCGAGTCCGCCGATCAACACGCGCGAGCCGGGGCGACCGGCGACCTTGCGGCAGGGAATCTCGGCCAAGGCGTCTTCGGAACCGTGCATGCGGGTGTTCATCAGCTGCCCGCCGTCGCCGCCCTGGATCTTGATCACGAAATCTTCGCCGTACTCGAACAGGCACAGGGCGCCGCCGTTGTCAGGGATAGGCGTGGTGTCGAGCAGAACAAAACGTTTCATGGAAATCTCATGGGGAAGGAGCAGACCGGCCCGGCAGGGGCTAGCCTGAAAGCAGACAATAGCCACGGAGCCATTGATGAAGTGCATCATTCTAACGGCCATTGCCCTGGCGGCGCTCTCGATAAGTTGCGCCCAGGCCCAGCAGCCGACGATTCCGGTCAGCCCGCCCAGCATCCCGGGGGCGCCGGGCACCGCCACGCCCATGCCCTATCCGCCGGTGACGCCTAGCGGAGTGCCCAAGGTGGCACCCGGAAACGGCCCGCCCCTGTTACCGCCCATCGAAATGCCCAGGCCGCCGAAGGACCAGCCGATACCGGGTATGGAGCCGAAGCCGCCGAAGGTCAAGTCGCCGGGGGGGGTAGGACGCCCACACAATGCAATAACCTGTGGGAGCGAGCTTGCTCGCGATAGCGGTGTATCAGTCAACATTGATACTGGCTGAACTGACGCTATCGCGAGCAAGCTCGCTCCCACAGAGGCTCCGGCTAGGTTTAATGGTGGTCAGACCTGCTGCGACAACAGCTGCCCATCCGCCATGCGCAGGCGCTTGGACAGGGAGACGGCGAGGGCGCGGATGATCTTGGCGGCGATCTTGGGCGCGTCGTTGAGCATTTTCTCCAGGGAATCCTTGCCCAGGTTCAGCAGTTGGCAATCGGTGGCGGCGATGCAACTGGCCGAGCGTCGTTCGCCGTCGAGCACGGCCATTTCGCCGAAGGCCCGGCCGCTGCGCAGCGTGGCGATGGTCACTGGCTGGCCGTCGGGTCCGGTTTTCTGCACGGCCACCTGGCCGGTGTGAAGGATGCACATGAAGCTGCCGGCATCACCTTCACGGAAAATCGCCTCGCCCTGGGCGATGGTGCTGATGCTGAAGTAACCCGACGCGGCGGCAAAGTCGACGGGCAGCAATTGGTCGAACAGACCGCAGTCCATCAGCCAGTCGCGGATTTCTTTGTTCAGTAAGGTCGGTTCTGACATGTCGTCACGGTCTTTTCTTGTCGTTTTCTGCGATTTTTTGGATTGTTTTGAGTGTAGGCGAACCCCTGTGGGAGCGAGCTTGCTCGCGATAGCGGCGTATCAGTCGACAACCATGTGGCTGAACTGGCGCCATCGCGAGCAAGCTCGCTCCCACATTGGGACAGCGTCATGTCTGAGCCTTGCGCATGCAGCTAAGACCCGGCCATCCTCCAGAGTTCCTCAGACCATCCCCAAAACCTTCAACACAAACGCATATTCGAGTGCTACGTCACGCAATCCCTGGTAACGACCGCTCATGCCGCCATGGCCGGCGCCCAGTTCGGTCTTGAGCAGCAGGGGATTGTCATCGGTCTTGGTGGCCCGTAGCTTCGCGACCCACTTGGCCGCTTCCCAATACTGCACGCGGCTGTCGTTGTAACCGGCGATCACCAGCATGGCCGGGTACGCCTGGGCGCGGACGTTTTCGTACGGGGCGTAGGCCCTGATCCGATCATAGACGTCCGGCTCCTCGGGATTACCCCATTCGTCGTATTCGGTCACGGTCAATGGCAGGTCGGGGTCGAGCATGGTGTTGAGCACATCGACGAACGGCACTTCAGCGATCGCGACCTTGAACAGCTCCGGACGCTGGTTGAGCACCGCGCCGATCAACAGCCCGCCGGCACTGCCGCCGCTGATCGCCAACTGGTCGGCGGTGGTCAAGCCTTTGGCGATCAAGTGCTCGGCGCAGGCAATGAAGTCGCTGAAAGTGTTGTGCTTGTGCTCTTGCTTACCGGCGCGATACCAGGCTTCACCCAGTTCACCGCCACCACGCACATGGGCGATGGCAAACGCCACGCCGCGGTCCAGCAGGCTCAGCCGCGAATGGGAAAACCACGGGTCGAGGCTTTCGCCATAGGCGCCGTAGCCGTACAGGTACAGCGGCACGGGTTTGCCGAGGGATTCTCGCTTGACCACCAGGCTGATGGGCACCTGCGTGCCGTCCGGCGCGGTGGCCCAGAGTCGTTGGCTGACATAGGCATCGGCATCGAACGGACCCAGCACCGGGGTTTGCTTGAGCACGACCTGATCGCCGCTGGCCAAGTCCAATTGGCGGATCTGCGCCGGGCGATTCAGTGCCTCGTAGCGCAGGCGGATGCGCTCACTGACAAACTCCAGGCTGTTCTGTACGTGTAGGCTGTAGGCCGCGTCTGGCAATTGCACCCGATATTTCGGCACACCTTGTGGGTGAACTTCGATGATCGGCAGGCCGCCTTCGCGCAGGCTCAAGGTCATGGCCGTGGCGTTCAGGCTCAGGCCGTCGATCATCACCGTGTCGCTGTGGGGGATCAGGTTTTGCCAGTCAGCCTCGATCGGCGCCTCACCTGTGTCGGCCGCCTGGTACAACGCGAAGTTGATGCCGTCGCGGTTGCTGCGGATGAACCAGGTCCATTCGCCGTCGAGCAAGCCGTGATCGACGTCGTATTCATGGTCCTCTACCCGTGGCGCCACGCAGGTAAACGGCTGCTGCGGTTGCGTCGCGTCGAGCACCCAGACTTCGCTGGTGGTCTTGCTGCCCAGGGACAGGATCAGTTGGCGCTCCGAGCTTGAACGGTAGCAATGCAGGAAAAAACGCCCGTCCGGCTCGTGGAACACCTCTTCGGCGGCGGTGCCGTCCAAGCGATAACGGAACAGCTTATGGGGGCGATGGGTCTCGTCCAGTTCGCCAAAGAACAGCGTCAGGCTGTCGTTGGCCCAGGTCATGCTGCCATCGCAGTTTTCGAAGGACAGTTCGCTGACCTTGTCGTTGGACAGTTCCTTGACGAACAGCGTGTAGATCTCATCGCCCGTGGTGTCCAGGCTGTAGGCCAGGCGCTGGTGATCCGGGCTGATGCTGAACGCGCCCAGGGCAAAGAATCCACCGCCGGCCAGGGCGTTCGGGTCCAGCAGCAACTGTTCGCGGCTTTCATCGACGGTCAGGCTGTCATCGGCCGGACGCGGGCAGCGGTAGTGGCGCGGATATTCGTCGCCGGCCGTGGTGCGGGTGTAATACAGGTACGGGCCCCAGGGGGAGGGCAAGGACAGGTCAGTCTCGAGGATCCGTCCCTTGATTTCCTGGAACAGCGTTTCGCGCAGTTCGGCCTGGTCGGCGAGCGCTGCTTCCTGATAGCTGTTTTCAGCCTTGAGGTATTCGAGCACGGCATCGGTGTCGCGCTCCTGCAGCCAGGCATACGGGTCGACGCCGGGGGCCTTGCGGGCAATCGGGGCATCGCAAATTTGGGCAGATAGGGGCATGGAAAAACTCTCGAGCGTGATACGAAAAGGGACAAGTGGCCTGCTGGGTCGGTTCGGTCGCCGAGCTGGAAATTTGACCGCATCAGTCTGCTGCAGAAGCCGGGGCAGCCTGACGAGCGAAAAGCCGTTACTATAAGCGCCTCTTTGCCTGCCTTGCCATGGACACCATGACCGAGAACGACTATCTGATTGCCTGGGGCTTGTACGCCTTTGCCGCCCTGGGCTGCCTCCTGGTTTGGATGCGCATGACCCGCTTCATGTGGCGCTGGTTGCGCGAGCCGCTGCGGCTGCTGATGGCGGTGCTGCTGTTCAGCCCCACTATCGTGGACCCGGTGAAGGAAAAATTTGCCCCGGCGCTGGCCATCGCCGCCCTGGACGTGTTGTTCAAGGTTGGTAACAACGTCTGGCGCGCGGCGTCCGATCTGCTCATGTACGGCATGATCGCCTTCGGCCTTTATCTGATTTTCGTGCTGATCCGCTTCCCCATCGAGCGCGCTGCCAACGCTCGCAGAGAGCGGGCGGCCGCCGCGAAAGCCGCCGCCGCTGCGGAGCCTGATGACGAGCCACCGTTCGGTGTGGCCGGTGACGACCGTTACGGTCGGCCACCCGTGCCGAGCAATCCCCAGCGTTCGCGAATCGAACCACGCCTGTAGCCGGGCTGCCCAATCAATCGAGGGTTCGAGCATGTGTGAGTTATTGGGCATGAGCGCCAATGTGCCGACCGACATCGTGTTCAGCTTCACCGGGCTGATGCAGCGGGGCGGCAAGACCGGGCCGCACCGTGACGGCTGGGGCATCGCGTTCTATGAAGGCCGTGGCCTGCGCCTGTTCCAGGACCCGGCCGCGAGCAGCGAGTCGGAAGTGGCGAACCTGGTGCAGCGTTATCCGATCAAGAGCGAAGTGGTCATCGGGCACATCCGCCAGGCCAACGTCGGCAAGGTCTGCCTGTCCAATACACACCCGTTCGTGCGCGAATTGTGGGGCCGCAACTGGTGTTTCGCCCACAACGGCCAACTCGCCGATTTCCAGCCGGGCGTGAGCTTCTACCGCCCGGTGGGCGATACCGACAGCGAAGCGGCGTTCTGTGATTTGCTCAACCGTGTGCGCCAGGCCTTTCCCGAGCCAGTGGAAGTGGAGCAATTGTTGCCTTCGTTGATCGCCGCTTGCAGCGAATACCGTAGCAAGGGTGTTTTCAATTGCCTGCTCAGCGATGGCGACTGGCTGTTCTGCTATTGCTCGACCAAACTGGCCCAGATCACCCGGCGCGCGCCGTTTGGCCCGGCGCGGCTCAAGGATGTCGACGTCATCGTGGATTTCCAGGCTGAAACCACCCCCAACGATGTGGTCACGGTGATCGCCACCGAACCCTTGACCGAAAACGAAACCTGGACCCGCTACGAACCGGGTCAATGGAGCCTGTGGCGACGCGGTGAATGCGTCAGCCATGGCCGCACCGAATAAGGACGTCACGTTATGTTGCTCAGTTATCTACGGCTGGTGTTGTTCGCGGTGGGCCTGCTGGTCGGGGTCCAGGTGCCGGGCTTCATCAATGATTACGCCAAGCGGGTCGAGGCGCACCTGATCGAGGCGCAAACCGGCCTGCAAGGTTTCCAGGGCACCGCCAGTCAATTCTTCAAGGGTGACATGCAGGCCCTGGTGGCCCATTACCGCGCCAGCGAAGACCCGATCTTTCGCAGCGACGCCGACAGCCTGAACACCTTGCTCGTGCGCCAGCAGGCCTTGGACAAGCAGTTCCAGGCGATGCAAGGCCCGTGGTACATCCGCTTGTTGCAGGTGGCGCTGGCGGCCGATCCGGATATTCGCAAGGAAACCTGGAACGGCTACAGCTACCAGATCCTGCTGACCCCGGAAGCGATGATCTGGGGCATCAGCGGCGCGATGTTGCTGTCGTTCGGCCTGGAATGCCTGTTCCGCCTGATCGACTGGGTGGTGCTGGGCGGCAAGCGCTTGCGCCAGAGCCGGCCGATCGAAGAGCGTGACCTGCGCGGGCTATAGCGCCGCCGCGGGCTTTTTGTGGCGAGGGGATTTATCCCCGCTGGGCTGCGTAGCGGCCCCATTGGTAATCCTGCTTGATACAGGAGGTGGCCTTGTTGGGGCCGCTTCGCGACCCAGCGGGGATAAATCCCCTCGCCACAACGGTGTCCTCTCCGTTCTCTCGCTGTTTGGGCCACCCAATCAAATTTTTCTTATGACCCGGCCAAGGTTTTATTCGTTGGACGCGATCAGCTGCGCGCTCAAGAATCGGGGCAACGGTCTCCACGTCTGCGTCGTCGAGACTCACAACAATAAAACCGTGGAGAACCACCATGAGTGCACCCGACACGCTCGGCGTCCCCCAACCCCAGGCCCGTTCCGGTCCGTTCGATTGGTACCGCAACATCAACCAGCAGGAACGTCGCACCTTCTGGAGCTGCAAGATCGGTTACGCCCTGGACGGCATGGACACGCAAATGCTCAGCTTCGTGGTGCCGACCCTGATTGCGATGTGGGGTATTACCACCGGACAGGCCGGGTTGATCCACACCAGCACCCTGATCGCCTCGGCCCTGGGCGGCTGGGTCGCTGGCATTCTCTCGGACCGCATCGGTCGGGTGCGCACGTTGCAACTGACGGTGCTGTGGTTCGCCTTCTTTACCTTCCTGTGCGGCTTTGCCCAGAACTATGAACAGCTGCTGATCGCCCGCACCTTGATGGGCTTCGGTTTCGGCGGCGAATGGACCGCTGGCGCGGTGTTGATGGGCGAGGTGATCCGTGCCAAGGACCGCGGCAAGGCGGTGGGCATGGTGCAGTCGGGTTGGGCGCTGGGCTGGGGCATGACGGCGATTCTGTATGCGCTGTTGTTCTCGGTGTTGCCACCGGAAGACGCCTGGCGTGCCTTGTTCATCCTGGGCATCGTGCCGGCCGTGTTCGTGATTTTCGTTCGCCGGTTGGTCAAGGATCCGGAAGTCTACAACCAGACCAAGGCCCGCCTGACGCCAGAAAATCCGGCGAAGTTCTACGAGATCTTTGCCCCCGGCATCCTCTTCACCACCCTTCGTGCTTCGCTGCTGACCACCGGTGCCCTGGGCGGCTACTATGCCATCACGTCCTGGTTGCCGACCTTCCTCAAGAACGAGCGTGGCCTGAGCGTCCTGAGTACCGGTGGCTACCTGGCGATGGTCATCGTCGGTTCTTACGTGGGTTACGTGATCAGCGCGTACTTGAGCGACATCCTCGGTCGCAAGAAAAACTTCGTCCTGTTCGCCGTGGGTTCGTTCACCATCGTATTGCTGTACACCCAAGTGCCGGTGAGCAACAACGTGATGCTTTGGCTGGGCTTTCCCCTGGGCTTCTTCGCCTCGGGGATGTTCAGCGGCATGGGCTCGTTCCTCACCGAACTGTTTCCGACCCGCATCCGGGGTTCAGGGCAGGGGTTCTGCTACAACATCGGCCGGGCAGTGGCGGCGTTGTTCCCGTTGTTGATCGGTATCCTGAGCCAGAAGGTGCCGTTGAGTGTCGGCATCGGGGCGTTCGCGGCGGTGTCCTACGGCGTGGTGATCCTGGCGGCCCTGAGCCTGCCGGAAACCCAAGGCAAGCAGTTGGAAGCCGAGTAACTGATAACCTGTGGGATGCAAATCCCACGGTCAAAGAAGAAAGAGCCTACAGGAGCGTTCACCGTGAACCGCCTGCTATTGAATTGCGATATCGGCGAAAGCTTCGGCAGCTGGACCATGGGTCTGGACGCCGAGGTGATGCCCTTCATCGATTGCGCCAACATCGCCTGCGGCTTCCATGCCGGCGACCCGAGCATCATGCGCAAGACCGTCAGCCTGGCCCTGAGCCACGGCGTGCGGATCGGCGCGCACCCGGCCTATCAGGACCTGGCGGGCTTCGGCCGACGTTCCATGGCCTATGGCGCCCAGGAACTGCAGGATCTGCTGCATTATCAGATCGGCGCCCTCGACGGCATCTGCCGTGCCCAGGGTGGGCGCGTCAGCTACGTCAAGCCCCACGGCGCAATGTACAACGACATGATGGCCAACCCGGCGCAACTGCGCGCCGTGATCCAGGCCGTCGCCGCCTATGACCGCCAATTGCCGCTGATGCTGATGGCCACTCGTGACAACGGCGCCGCCCAGGCCCTGGGCGACGAGTACGGCGTGACCCTGTGGTTCGAAGCGTTTGCCGACCGGGCCTACGATAACGCCGGCCGCCTGGTCTCGCGGCAAGCGCCGGGCGCGGTGCATCACGATCCCGAAACCATCATTGGGCAGGCCCTGACGATCGCTCGCGGCGATGCGTTGACTGCCAACGACGGCAGCGCCTTGCACCTGAAGGCCAACACCTTGTGCGTGCACGGCGACAACGCCAGTTCGGTGGCCGCCGTGCAACGCATCCGCGAAGCCCTGGTCCGGCAGAGCGCGCCATGAAACCACGCGTGGAAGTGGTGGCGGTGGATTGCCTGATGGTGCGCCTGTTCGACGAAATCGCCGAGGCCAACATGCCGTGGATGCTCGCTGCCAGCGAGCGCCTGCGCCAGGTTTTCGCCGACGATCTGATCGATCTGGTGCCGTCCTATACGACCTTGATGGTGCATTACGATTTGCTTGGCCTGACACCGGCCCAGGCGCGCGATTTGATCGGGGAAGCGCTGAACAACCTTTCCCCGGATGCCCGGTCTGCTGGCCGATGCCATGTGCTGCCGGTGTGGTACGACCCCAGCGTCGGACCCGAGTTGGGCTTGCTGGCGAGTCGCAGCGGGCTGACGGTGGAGCAGGTGATCCGTCGCCACAGCGAGCGCGAATACCAGGTGTTTGCCCTGGGCTTTGCGCCAGGTTTTGCATTCATGGGATTGGTGGACGAAGCACTGGCCGCACCGCGCCTCGACACCCCGCGCAAGCGCGTGGCGGCGGGCAGCGTTGGCATTGCCGAGCGCCAGACTGCGGCGTATCCGGTGGTGTCACCTGGCGGCTGGAATCTGATCGGTCGAACCCCGGCCAAGTTATTCGACCGCGAGCGCGACGGCTACAGCCTGATGCAGCCCGGTGACACGGTGCGTTTCGCCGCCGTCGATCACGCTGAATTCATCGCCCTGGGCGGTGACGACACACCGCTGGAGGCCCAGGCATGAGCCGTTTGTTGATCGAGGCCAGCACCCCGCTGTGCCTGTTGCAGGACGCCGGCCGGTTCGGCGTGAGGCACCTGGGCGTGACCCAGGGCGGCGCGGCGGACTGGCTGTCGATGAGCTGGGCCAATTGGATGCTCGGCAATGCGCCGGACGCGGCGGTGGTGGAAATCACCCTTGGTGGCTTCACGGTGTTGGCCGAAGACGATTGCGTGCTGGCGTTGGCCGGGGCGGACCTGGGCGCGCGCATTGACGGCCAGGGCGTGGCGTCGTGGCGCTTCTTCAGTTTGCGCAAAGGCCAGGTGCTGGCGCTCACTCAGCCCGTGCTTGGCGCCCGGGCCTACCTGGCGGCGCCTGGCGGGTTCGACGCACCGCAAGTCCTGGGCAGCCGCTCGACGGTTGTGCGTGAAGAACTCGGCGGTCTGGATGGGCGAGGGCGAGCGCTGGGTCGCGGTGAGCGCTTGAGCTATTCAGGCCCGGCGACGCCGCGCCCAATGCCGTACACGCGGATTCCGGATTTCCAGCAGGTGCAGCCGCTGGACCTGATCCTCGGCGCGCAGAACGGTGCGTTCAGCGGGCGTAGCCTGTTTGATGCGTTCAATACCGATTGGACGCTGGACAGTCGCGCCGACCGCATGGGCATGCGGTTGTTGGGCGCGGCGCTGGAATACCAGGGGCCGGCGATGATTTCCGAAGGCATTCCGCTGGGCGCCGTGCAAGTGCCGCCGGACGGCCAGCCGATCGTGCTGCTCAACGATCGGCAAACCATCGGCGGTTATCCGCGCCTGGGCGCCTTGACCCCGCTGTCCCTGGCCCGGCTGGCGCAATGCCTGCCGGGGACGCAGGTGCGGTTGCGGCCGGTGGTGCAGGCGGTTGCCCATCGGCAGCAGGTTGAGTGTTTGCAGGTGTTTTTGAAAGGCTAGAAGCATCGTCGGATCGCCGCCCGGAGCAAGCTCGCTCCCACAAGGGATCTCAGGTGTGACGAAGATCTCTGTGGGAGCGAGCTTGCTCGCGATGAGGCCTGTACAGGCAACCAAAAATCCTACTTGGAAAGAAACCGCATCCCTTCCTCCAACCCCCGCAACGTCAGCGGGTACATCCGGTCTTCCACCAACTCGCGCACGATGTTGGTCGAGGCGGTATAGCCCCAGGTGTCCTTGGGGTACGGGTTGATCCAGATGAGCTTCTTGTATTTCTCCATGAAGCGCTGCATCCACACGTAACCGGCTTCTTCATTCCAGTGCTCGACGCTGCCGCCGGCCTGGGTGATTTCATAGGGCGCCATGGCCGCGTCACCAATGAAGATGACTTTGTAGTCGGCGCCGTATTTGTGCAGCAGATCCTGGGTCGATGTGCGCTCCGAGGTGCGGCGCAGGTTGTTCTTCCACACCGATTCATAGACGAAGTTGTGGAAGTAAAAGTACTCCAGATGCTTGAACTCGGTCTTGCAGGCCGAGAACAGCTCTTCGCAGATCTTCACGTGGGCATCCATCGAGCCCCCGATGTCGAACAGCAGCAGCAACTTCACGGTGTTGCGGCGCTCCGGGCGCATCTGGATATTCAGCAGGCCGGCGTCCCGGGCGGTGTGGTCGATGGTGCCGTCGATGTCCAGTTCTTCGGCCGCGCCCTGGCGAGCGAACTTACGCAGGCGGCGCAGGGCGATCTTGATGTTGCGAGTGCCCAACTCCACTTGATCGTCGAGGTTCTTGTACTCGCGCTGGTCCCAGACCTTGACGGCCTTGCCCTGGCGCTTGCCAGCGTCGCCGACCCGAATGCCTTCCGGGTTGAAGCCGCCGGAGCCGAACGGGCTGGTACCGCCAGTGCCGATCCACTTGTTACCACCGGCATGGCGTTCCTTCTGTTCTTCCAGGCGTTTCTTGAATTCTTCGATCAGCTTGTCCAGGCCGCCCAGGGATTGGATCTGCGCCCGTTCCTCGTCGGTCAGCGAGCGCTCGAATTCCTTGCGCAACCAGTCTTCGGGAATCAGCGCCTGGAGGTGATCGTCGAGTTTTTCCAGGCCGTTGAAGTACGCGGCGAACGCCCGGTCGAACTTGTCGAAATGCCGTTCATCCTTCACCAGGATCGCCCGGGACAGGTAATAGAACTCGTCCATGTCGGCGAAGATCACCCGCTGTTTCAGCGCGTTGATCAGGTCCAGCAGTTCGCGCACCGACACGGGCACCTTGGCGGCGCGCATCTCATTGAACAGGTTAAGCAGCATGGCAATCGCCCTCGCTCTTGTTGGACGAAGAGGATCAGCGCGTGCCGCGACGGCTCATGAACGCCAGGCGCTCAAGCAATTGCACGTCCTGTTCGTTCTTGACCAGGGCGCCGGCCAGCGGCGGAATCGCCTTGGTCGGATCGCGCTCGCGCAGCACTGCTTCGCCGATATTGTCGGCCATCAGCAGCTTGAGCCAGTCAACCAGTTCGGAGGTGGAAGGTTTTTTCTTCAGGCCTGGCACCTTGCGCACGTCGAAGAACACGTCCAGCGCTTCGCTGACCAGGTCCTTCTTGATGTCCGGGTAGTGCACATCGACGATTTTCTGCAGGGTGACGCGGTCGGGGAAGGCGATGTAGTGGAAGAAACAGCGGCGCAGGAAGGCGTCCGGCAGTTCCTTTTCGTTGTTGGAGGTAATGATGATGATCGGGCGCTGCTTGGCCTTGATGGTTTCGTCGGTCTCGTAGACATAGAACTCCATCTTGTCGAGTTCTTGCAGCAGGTCGTTGGGGAATTCGATGTCGGCCTTGTCAATCTCATCGATCAGCAGGATCACCCGCTCCTCGGACTCGAAGGCTTCCCAGAGCTTGCCCTTCTTCAAGTAATTGCGCACGTCATGGACCTTGTCCACGCCCAACTGGGAATCGCGCAGGCGGCTGACCGCGTCGTACTCGTACAAACCTTGGTGGGCCTTGGTGGTGGACTTGATGTGCCAGGTGATCAAGCGCGCGCCGAAGGACTCCGCCAATTGTTCGGCCAGCATGGTCTTGCCGGTGCCCGGCTCGCCCTTGACCAGCAACGGTCGCTCCAGGGTGATGGCGGCGTTGACGGCCAGTTTCAGGTCATCGGTGGCCACGTAGGCGCTGGTGCCTTCGAACTTCATCTGCAACTCCTCGAACGGTGTCGCCGGCCCGGCGAGGCGGGGCGCGCGAAATAAATGTCGTGCCCGACTATACCGCGAGGCCCCGCCGACTGTGAACGCAGACGCTGTATTCAGTCTCTGAATGGGTCGTCACATGTTGACTCAGTCTCGGCGGCTTGCCAGTATTGCATATCGCCAATTTGGCGATATGTTAAGGCCCAAGTTTTGTTAAAGGCGAAGAGCTGTTGTGGCGAGGGAGCTTGCTCCCGCTCGAGTGCGCAGCGCTCGCAGGCTTTTAGGGCCGCTTCGCAGCCCAGCGGGAGCAAGCTCCCTCGCCACAAGTGCGTAACACGAAAGTCATGTTTTGGTCGCTGGACTGGGTAAGGTCCCATCAGGCGCAATTGCTGGAGGAATGGCAACGATGCTACCCATGAAAAGGCCGCGGTTATTGGCCGTGCAGCCTTCATTACCGTTCAGTCTCGAGTTGACGTTTATCGACGGCCAGCGATTGACGCTGGATTTGACCGCCGACGTGCAACGTTACCCTGGCCTGAAACCCTTGCTGGAAAAGGGTGCGTTTGCGGGTGCAGCCCTTGGCGATGATGGCTGGAGCGTGGAATGGCCCTATCTGGATATCCAGATCGGCGCTGATACCTTGTATTTCGATGCGCTGGCGCAGAATGCCGTGGATGAAAACACTCGCATTTTCATCGACTGGCGCGCCCGTACCGGTTTGCCGCTGAACAAGGCAGCCGAAGCGCTGGGGGTCAGTGCCCGAAGTATCAGCCGCTACAGCAGCGGCCGGGAGGCCGTGCCGCGATCGCTGGCCCTGGCGTGCCTGGGCTGGGATTCGCTGCAAAGCGGAGCGGGCCGAGCAGTGGCTGAGCAAAAAGGCCGCTACGTGGTTAAACCCAAAATCTAATCCTTCGAGGGCGGCGGTTGTTCATAGCGGGCATTGAAGGCCTGGACGAAACCGTTGCGCAGAATCTGCAGGAAGGCTTCGAAGGCACTGATGTCCTGCTGATGCACATTGCCACTGAGCTCGACCCGGGTAGCAAACTGGTTCTTGCGCTGGTTTTTCAGAGCGGTTTCGCTTGTGCCGACCAACGCTTCCCAGACCGAGCGGAAGATGTTTTTGTTCTGGTTCTCCACGTCTTGCTGCCAGTCGAATACGTCCACGTCACGCAGCAGTGGCTTGATGTAGCCGCTGAGCCGGGCGTTGTCGGCTTCGGCCTCGATCACCAGGTCGCCGTGGCCGGCGTTGAAGTCGAATTTTCCATAGGCCGCGGCGAAATCGTTCAGGCGCTTGAGCTCGATGTTGGTGGCGCGCAAGCGGAAGTCGAAGTCCTCGAAGTTGCTCAAGGGGTCGAAGGTCGCCTGGACTTCCAATGGTGCGTGTTCCGCCACCAGGGCCTTGCCTTCGAAACGGGCGTCGCGCTTGCCTTCGGTGTCCACGACGTTGGTCAGGTTATAAAAGCTGGCGTTGACGTTGGTGGCCCGCAGGTTCACCGGCGGCTTGGAGTTGAAGTTGCGAAAGGTGAGCTTGCCGTCATTGATACGCACCTCGTTGAGTGTGATGGGCATCAGCTTGCTCAGTTGTTCTCGCCAGTTGGTGCCCCGGCCTGTCTGGGAATTCTCGCGGTTGGCCCCGCCGTCGACGAAGTTGACTTCCGGATGGGCGAACTCCACTTCGGCGACGACCGCATGGTCATACCACAGCGAGTGCCAGCTTACGGACAAGTCGACCAATGGAGCATCGACGAACGGCACCGGGACCTTGCCGTCGACCTTGGTGATCTTCAGGCCATTGATCCGATAGGCGCCGCGCCAGAGGGCCAGATCGACGTCCGTGACTTGGCCGTGGTAATCGCCCATGTTGGCCAGTTTGTCGTTCAGGTAATCGCGCACCAAATAAGGCAAGGCGAAATGCACGGCCACCAGCAACGCAACGATGGCGACGAATGTCCACAGTGGCCAGCTGTATCGACGCTTCATAAGAGTAGTCTCCGTTGTTAATGCCATTGACTGTTGCAACAACGGGAACGTTCGGTGCAACTGGACGGCCTTCGGCAACAGGCTTACCTTTAAACGCTAAATTTTCTCTGTATTAAGGACCCGGCCATGAGTCGTATATACGCTGACAACGCCCATTCCATTGGCAATACGCCATTGGTGCAGATCAATCGCATCGCCCCGCGCGGCGTGACCATCCTGGCGAAAATCGAAGGGCGTAACCCGGGTTACTCGGTCAAATGCCGGATCGGCGCGAACATGATCTGGGACGCGGAAAGCTCCGGCAAACTCAAGCCCGGCATGACCATTGTCGAGCCGACCTCAGGCAATACCGGCATCGGCCTGGCGTTCGTGGCCGCCGCCCGTGGCTACAAGCTGACGCTGACCATGCCCGCCTCGATGAGTATCGAGCGGCGCAAAGTGCTCAAGGCCCTGGGCGCGGAGCTGGTGCTCACCGAACCGGCCAAGGGCATGAAAGGCGCCATCGAGAAAGCCGCCGAGATCATGGCCAGCGACCCGTCGAAATATTTCATGCCGCAGCAGTTCGATAATCCCGCGAACCCGGCGATCCACGAAAAAACCACCGGCCCGGAAATCTGGAACGACACCGATGGCGCGGTAGACGTGCTGGTCGCTGGGGTAGGCACCGGCGGAACCATTACGGGGGTTTCGCGGTATATCAAGAACACCTGTGGCAAGCCGATCCTTTCGGTGGCGGTGGAGCCCGAGGCTTCGCCGGTAATCACCCAGGCACTGGCGGGACAGGAGATCAAGCCCAGCCCCCACAAGATCCAGGGGATCGGCGCAGGTTTCGTACCGAAGAACCTCGATCTGTCGATCGTGGACCAGGTCGAGCGGGTCACGGATGACGAATCCAAGGCCATGGCCCTGCGCTTGATGCAGGAAGAAGGCATCCTTTGCGGCATTTCCTGCGGCGCGGCCATGGTCGTGGCGGCGCGCCTGGCGGAGAAGCCGGAAATGCAGGGCAAGACCATCGTCGTGATCCTGCCGGATTCGGGCGAACGGTACCTGTCGAGCATGCTGTTCAGCGATTTGTTTACCGAGCAGGAGATTCAGCAGTAACCACAGGCAGGGAGTGGCGAGGGGTTTTCTGTGGCGAGGGGATTTATCCCCGCTGGGCTGCGAGCAGCCCCCATTGCGATCAATTGCAGGATCTGTTTGGCCTTGTTGGGGTCGCTTCGCGACCCAGCGGGGATAAATCCCCTCGCCACAAATAGGTTTAGTTGCTCTGAAGATTGATTTGGTGTCAGCCAAGGTTCAGGCGACGCATGTTAACAAGGGCTTTGTTGCGTAATCCTCAACAGTGAATGTTGCGCCCGGCGATGTTTAACCGGCAAAGGGACGTTTAACATGGCCGGCCGCCGCGTCGGGCTGATGACGTTGCGTAAATGGTTCCAGACAAGGAGTTAAAAAGAATGACCGTTTCGTTTGTCGCGAAGGCCTCGGTGCTGCTGCTTTTCCTGGGCAGTACGCTGTATGTGCACTTGCGTGGCAAGGCGCGTTTGCCGGTGCTGCGCCAGTTCGTCAACCATTCGGCATTGTTCGCCCCTTACAACGCCTTGATGTACCTGTTTTCCGGCGTGCCCTCCAAGCCTTACCTCGATCGCAGCAAGTTCCCCGAACTGGACGTGCTCAAGGAGAACTGGCAAGTGATCCGCGACGAAGCGATGCATCTGTTCGACGAGGGTTACATTCGCGCCGCCGAGAAAGACAACGATGCCGGCTTTGGCTCGTTCTTCAAGAAGGGCTGGAAGCGCTTCTACCTCAAGTGGTACGACAAACCGCTGCCGTCTGCCGAGTTGCTGTGCCCCCGGACCGTCGAGCTGGTCAGCCAGATCCCCAATGTGCGAGGCGCGATGTTTGCCTTGTTGCCGGGGGGCAGTCACCTGAACCCCCATCGCGATCCCTTCGCCGGGTCCCTGCGTTACCACCTGGGGCTGTCCACACCCAATTCCGATGATTGCCGGATCTTCGTCGACGGGCAGATCTACGCCTGGCGCGACGGTGAAGACGTGATGTTCGATGAAACCTATGTGCATTGGGTCAAGAATGAAACATCGCAGACGCGTGTGATTCTGTTCTGCGATGTCGAACGGCCGTTGAGCAACCGGTTGATGACCCGGCTCAACCGCGCCATCAGCGCCTTCCTCGGGCGGGCCACCGCACCGCAGAACCTTGATGACGAACGTGTCGGCGGTATCAACCGGGCCTATGCCTGGAGCAAGTCGTTCAGCGACGGCATCAGCGGCAAGGTCAAGCAATTCAAGCGCAAGCACCCCAAGGCCTATCGGGTCATGCGTCCCGTCCTGGCCGTAGCCGTATTCACGGCGCTGGGCTACTGGTTGTTTGTCTAGATATTGCGTTACACATAGAGCGCTGGTTATAGTCGGCGCTCGGTTTTCGACCCATCCCCCAAGAGATCGGCTCATGCCTGCATCCCCTTTCACCGCGGTCGTGGTTCCAGCGTTCAACGCTGGCGTCGTGCCGTGCGGGAATCGGTCGCCTGAGCAGATCGGTCAATACCCTCCACCTGTCAGTCGCTCACCGGTATACGCCTGCGTATCACCGCCGGGTGTTGGTGTTCAGGGCTGATCGGCAACGGTTGCCGTTCCCTGTGCCCGCCTGAAAAAACGACTGGATTTCAGCTTCGGCTGAGTTGGCTTCTTGCCTGACTACAGGTGGTATTCATGTTTTCCCTTTCCAAAAACGCCTTATTGGCGACGGCTTCCACGAGCCTGTTCGTTCTGCTGTGGAGCAGCGGGGCGATCTTTTCCAAACTGGGCCTGGCCCACGCGTCCCCCTTCGCTTTCCTGCTGATCCGTTTTGCTATCGCACTGTGTGCGTTGGTGCTGTTGATACCCATGTTGAAGTTCACGTTGCCCAAAGCCGGCAAGCCGATGTGGTACGCGGCGGCGACCGGCCTGGTGTTATTGGGTGCCTACCAGATTTTCTATCTGTTGGCGCTGCAACTGAACGTCACCCCCGGGGTGATGGCCACGCTGATGGGCGTGCAGCCGATCCTTACCGTGGTGCTCATGGAGCGCCAGCGTTCCTGGCAGCGGATGTTCGGCCTGGCGCTGGGATTGGTGGGCTTGATCATGGTGGTGTACCAAGGCATCGGCCTGGCCGGCATGTCACTGGCGGGCATGCTGTGCGGGTTGTTGGCGCTGGTGAGCATGACGGCGGGGTCCATCATGCAGAAGCGCATCACCGATAATCCGCTGGGCACGCTGCCGGTGCAGTACCTGGCCGGGCTCGTGTTGTGCGCGGTGTTCGTGCCGTTCCAACCCTTCCACTTCGAGCACAGCGCGGGTTTCATCGTGCCGGTGTTGTGGATGGGGCTGGTGGTGTCGGTGTTGGCGACGCTGTTGCTGTACCGGCTGATCGCCCGGGGCAACCTGGTCAACGTCACCAGTCTTTTCTACCTGGTGCCGGCGGTGACGGCGATCATGGACTACCTGGTGTTCGGCAACCGGTTGGCGTTGTTGAGCTTGCTGGGGATGGCGTTGATCATTGTCGGGTTGGTGTTTGTGTTTCGTAAGAGCCGATAGCTAATCGCTGGCAGTACCATCGCTTTCGCGAGCAGGTTCGCTCCCACAGGTTACGCGCAATCCCTGTGGGAGCGGGCTTGCTCGCGAAGCTTTTCGGCCGTCCCGATGAACTACCGACTAGACACCCCAGGCTTCAACACCAACCACAACGCTGCCGCAATCAACACCCCGCCATACACATGCGCCATGCCCAGCGGCTCATCCAGCAGCAACGCGCCCCACAACACCCCGAACGGCGGGATCAGAAAGGTCGTGGTCATGGACTTGACCGGGCCGATGGAGCTCAGCAGCCGGAAATAAAGAATATAGGCAAATGCCGTACACACCAGGCCCAGGCCCAGCAGTGACAGCCAGACGCTCCAGCCACCCCAACTGGCCGGCGGTTGGGTGATCACGCTGTAGCCAAACAGCGGCAACAGGAAGAGCGTGGCGCCGAACATGCTGCCCAGGGCGGACAGGCGACTGTCCAGGCCGCCTTGATGATCGAGCCAGCGCCGGGTAAGGAAGCCGGCAAAGCCGTAGCAGGTGGTTGCGAGCAGGCAGGCGAGGGCGCCCATCAGCAGTTGCAGGTCGAACGCCACCGGGCCGGCCCGGGTGAGGATCGCGACGCCCATCAGGCCGAGAAAGACCCCGCTGACCTTCGCCGCCGTGAGTGGCTCGCGGAAAAACAGCCCACCGATCAACACGCCCATCAGCGGTGTCGTCGCGTTGAAGATCGCCGAATAACCGGCCGGCAACACTTGCGCTGCCAGGGAGTAGAACGTTGCCGGAATACCCGAGTTGATCAAGCCCAGTACCATCACGGCTTTCAGCTTGCCGCGAAAATTCCAGTCGACACGCATCAGCGCGAGGATGACCAGCAGGCCGACGAAGGCAATGGAAACGCGGAAGAAGGCCGTAGGAATCGTGCCAAGGACCGGGGCGATGATGCGCATGAACAAAAAGCTCGCGCCCCAGATGGCGGCCAATGACAGCAAACGCAGGATATCGACGAGGTTCACGAATCTGTCCTTCCTTGATCGGGCCGCAAGTGTCGCCCCGCCAAACACCGATGGCAATGGTTGCGTTGCCGAGCAATTGACCTCTAAGCTCAATCGCCAATAACAAGCATGACCCGCCGAGGTTTACCCTATGCCGCAGCCATGGCCCGCCACCGATATCGCCCGTTCGATCCTCGACGGCTTCGACGATTATCGCGAGCATTTCCGGCAGATCACCGATGGCGCCCGCGCCCGGTTCGAGCAGGCCCAATGGCTGGAGGCGCAGGCGGCATCGGCGGCGCGCATCAATCTGTATGAAGAAAAAGTTTTCGAAACCGTCGCCAGGTTACGCGACGCCTTCGCTGCCGAAGCCTTGATGGATGTCGGCTGCTGGCCGCTGGTGAAAAGCGCCTACATCAGCCTGATCGACCTGCGCTTTGACGACGAATTGTCGGAGACCTGGTACAACTCGATCTTCTGCGGCCTGTTCAGTCATGACCTGATCAGCGACGGCACCATGTTCATCCACACGACGCGGCCAAGCCTGCGCCGTGCCCGCGCGGCCCAGACCCGTAGCTACAAGCCCCAGGGGCAACTGGACAAGATGCTGGTGGCGATCTTCGCCGATTATCGCTTCAGCGAGGAGTACGCCGACCTGCCTGGCGACCTGCAACGCCTCGAAAGCCAACTGCGCGAGAACCTGCCGGACTGGGTCTGCAAGGACCCGGAACTGACGGTCGAACTGTTTTCCTCGGTGCTCTATCGCAACAAGGGCGCCTACCTGGTGGGCCGCATCTACACCCGCGACGACCAATGGCCGCTGGTGATCCCGCTGCTGCACCGCGAAGGTCGCGGTATCCAGATCGACGCGCTGATCACCGACGAGGCGCAGGTGTCGATCATCTTCTCGTTCACCCGTTCGTACTTCATGGTCGACGTGCCGGTGCCGGCGGAATTCATCGGCTTTCTCAAGCGCATCCTGCCGGGCAAGCACATCGCCGAGCTGTACACCTCGATTGGTTTCTACAAGCACGGCAAGTCGGAGTTCTACCGCGCCTTGATCAACCACCTGGCGAACACCGACGACCAGTTCATCATGGCGCCGGGTGTGCGCGGCATGGTCATGAGCGTGTTTACCCTGCCGGGCTTCAACACGGTGTTCAAGATCATCAAGGACCGTTTCTCACCGTCGAAAAACGTCGACCGGGCCACGGTCATCGAGAAGTATCGACTGGTGAAAAGCGTCGACCGGGTCGGGCGCATGGCCGACACCCAGGAGTTCGCCGACTTCCGCTTCCCCCTGGGCAAATTCGAGCCGGCGTGCCTGGAGGAACTGCTTGAGGTCGCGCCGTCCACGGTGTCGGTGGAAGGCGACACCGTGCTGATTCGCCACTGCTGGACTGAACGCCGGATGACGCCCCTGAATCTCTATCTGGAAAACGCCAACGAAGCCCAGGTGCGCGAGGCGCTGGAAGACTATGGCCTGGCGATCAAGCAACTGGCGGCGGCCAATATCTTCCCCGGCGACATGTTGCTCAAGAACTTCGGCGTGACCCGCCATGGCCGGGTGGTGTTCTACGACTACGATGAAATCTGCTTCCTCACCGAAGCCAACTTCCGCCACATCCCCCAGCCGCGCACGCCGGAAGATGAGATGGCGTCCGAGCCCTGGTATTCCATCGGCCCGCTGGACGTCTTTCCCGAAGAATTCCCGCCGTTCCTGTTCGCCGATGCCGGCCAGCGCAAGCTCTTCGATCAACTGCACGGCGAGCTGTACAACGCTGACTACTGGAAAGGCCTGCAAGAGGCGATCCGGGCGGGGAAGGTGATCGATGTGTTCCCGTATCGGCGTAAGGGGTAGAAGCAGCTTCAAGCTTCAAGCTTCAAGCGGCAAGTTTCGGGTTTCAGGCCGGTGCCGCTTGCAACTTGTCGCTTGCAGCTTGAAACTTGCCGCTGCTCCTACTCCCCTGCGTACCTGATGACCGACCAAGCCCCCACAATCGACAAACTGCTGAAAAACCTCGATCACGCCATGCTCGCCGACCGTCACCGGTTGCGGCGGCAGTTGCTCGAGCTGCGCAAGAAGCCCGACGAAGCCAAGCTGGCCCAGTGGGTGACGCGCATGCAGGCGTCGTGCGACCAGGTGCTGGCGCGCAAGGCGAGCGTGCCGTCGATACGCTACGACGACAACTTGCCGATCGCCGCCAAGCGCGACGAAATCAAGGAGGCGTTGCTCAAGCATCAGGTGTTGATCATTGCCGGCGAAACCGGCTCGGGCAAAACCACGCAGTTGCCGAAGATCTGCCTGGAAATCGGCCGCGGCCAGCAGGGCTTGATCGGCCACACCCAGCCGCGCCGCATCGCGGCCCGCAGCGTGGCGAGCCGGGTCGCCGATGAGCTGGCCACGCCGTTGGGCGCGCTGGTGGGTTATCAGGTGCGGTTCGAGGACCAGAGCGACGCCAACACCCTGATCAAGCTGATGACCGACGGTATCCTGCTGGCCGAAACCCAGAACGACCGTTACCTCGAACGCTACGACACGATCATCGTCGACGAAGCCCACGAGCGCAGCCTGAACATCGACTTCCTGCTCGGCTACCTCAAGACCCTGCTGCCGCGTCGTCCGGACCTGAAAGTCATCATCACCTCGGCGACCATCGACCTGGAGCGCTTCTCCAAGCATTTCGATGACGCGCCAATCGTTGAAGTCTCGGGCCGCACCTTCCCGGTGGAAACCTGGTATCGCCCGCTGACGCTGGAGCAGGACGAGGAGGGCAACCGGGTCGAGGACGACTTGACCGTCGACCAGGCGATCCTCGCCACCCTCGACGAAATCGCCGCCTACGAGCGCAGCGAACGGCGCAGCCCCGGCGATGTGCTGGTGTTTTTGCCGGGCGAGCGGGAGATTCGCGACGCCGCGGAGATGCTGCGCAAGGCCCAGCTCAAGCACACCGAAATCCTGCCGCTGTATGCGCGCCTGTCGCCCGCCGAACAACAACGCATCTTCCAGTCCCACCCGGGCCGTCGCGTGGTGCTGGCGACCAACGTCGCCGAGACCTCGCTGACCGTGCCGGGCATCCGCTACGTGATCGACAGCGGCACCGCGCGCATCAGCCGCTACAGCTATCGCGCCAAGGTCCAGCGCTTGCCCATCGAAGCCATTTCCCAGGCCAGCGCCAACCAGCGCAAGGGCCGCTGCGGACGGGTCGAGCCGGGGATTTGCGTGCGCCTGTACAGCGAGGAAGATTTCCTCAGCCGTCCCGAGTTCACCGATCCGGAAATCCTGCGCACCAACCTGGCGGCGGTGATCCTGCAGATGCTGCACCTGCGCCTCGGCGAAATCACCGATTTCCCGTTCATCGAGCCGCCGGACGGCAAGGCTATCAGCGACGGTTTCAACCTGCTGCAAGAACTCTCGGCGGTGGACCGCAACAGCCAGTTGACGCCGTTGGGTCGGCAATTGGCGCGCCTGCCGGTGGACCCACGCATGGGCCGCATGTTGCTGGAAGCGGCGAAATTGGGCAGCCTCCAGGAAGTGCTGATCGTTGCCAGCGCCATGTCGATCCAGGACCCGCGCGAGCGTCCGCCCGAGCGCCAACAGGCCGCCGACCAGGCCCACGCCCAATGGAAGGACGCGGATTCGGACTTTGCCGGGCTGGTCAATCTGTGGCGCGGTTTTGAAGAGCAGCGCCAGGCCTTGACCGCCAGCCCGCTGCGCAACTGGTGCCGCAAGAACTTCCTGAATTATTTGCGCCTGCGCGAATGGCGCGATTCCCATCGCCAGTTGAGCCTGATCTGCCGCGACATGCAGCTGAGCCTCAACAAGGACCCGGCCGACTACCCGAAACTGCACAAGGCCGTACTGTCGGGCCTGTTGAGCCAGATCGGCCAGAAGACCGAAGACGGCGATTACCTCGGTGCTCGCCAGCGGCGCTTCTGGGTCCACCCCTCGTCGGGCCTGGGCAAGAAACGCCCGCAGTGGCTGATGACCGCCGAGCTGGTGGAAACCACCAAGTTGTACGCACGCATGGTGGCGAAGATCGAGCCGGACTGGATCGAACCGCTGGCCGGGCACCTGATCAAGAAAAACCACTTCGAGCCCCATTGGGAGAAGAAGCGCGGGCAAGTGGTGGCCTATGAGCAAATCACCTTGTTCGGCCTCATCGTCGTCGGTCGCAGGCCGGTGCACTACGGGCCGGTGGATCCGGTGGTGTCCCGTGAGTTGTTCATCCGCGAGGCGCTGGTACGCGGCGAGATCCAGTCGAAGGCCAAGTGCCTGAGCGCCAACACGCGCTTGCTGGAACAACTCGACGAGCTCGAAGCCAAGGCCCGTCGCCGTGACATCCTCGCGGACGAGGAAACCCTGTTTGCCTTCTACGATGCGCGCCTGCCCGCCGAGATCCACCAGACCGCGACGTTCGATAGCTGGTACCGGATCAACAGCCAGAAAGACCCGCAGCTGCTGATCATGCGTGAGGAAGACGTGCTGGCCCGCGAGGCGAGCGAGGTGACGGCCAACCAGTACCCCGACACCTTGCGTGTCGGCGACCTGACCTTGCCGTTGAGCTATCACTTCGAACCCAACCATCCCCGCGACGGTGTGACCTTGCGGGTGCCGGCGCCGCTGCTGCCGATGCTCCCGCCGGAGCGTCTGGACTGGCTGGTGCCGGGGATGATCGAAGCCAAGTGCATCGCCCTGGTGCGCAACCTGCCCAAGGCCTTGCGCAAGAACTTCGTGCCGGTGCCGGATTTCGTCAAGGCGGCGCTGCAGCGCATTACGTTTGCCGAGGGCTCGTTGCCACAGTCGTTGGGGCGTGAGCTGCTGCGCATGACCGGCGCGCGGGTCAGTGATGAAGCCTGGGCCGAAGCGACGCAGCAGGTTGAAAGCCATCTGCGCATGAACCTTGAAATCGTCGATGGCCAGGGCAAGTTTCTCGGCGAAGGGCGAGACCTGGCCGAACTGACCGCGCGGTTTGCCGAAGCCAGCCAGGCCGCGTTGGCCGTGCCGCAAACGGCCAAGAGCCAGGAACCGGTGGAAGCGAAAGTCTTCGCGCCGGTGGCCGAGAAAACCCAGCAGAAGATTGCCGGATTGTCGATGACGGTCTACCCGGCGTTGGTGGAAGAGGGCGGGGTGGTCAAGGAAGGACGCTTCCCGACCCCGGCCGAAGCCGAGTTCCAGCATCGTCGCGCGTTGCAGCGCTTGCTCATGCAGCAATTGGCCGAAACGGCGAAGTTTCTCCGAGGCAAACTGCCCGGGTTGACGGAGTTGGGCTTGTTGTACCGCGAGCTTGGGCGCGTGGACGGTCTGGTGGAAGACATCCTGCTGGTCAGCCTCGACAGCTGCATCCTCGAAGGCGAGCCGAGCCTGCCCCGTGACGGTGCCGCACTGGCGGCCCTGGCCGAGCGCAAGCGTGGCGGCTGGACCGAGCACGCCGAACGCCTGGCGAAACTGACCCTGGACATCCTCAAAATCTGGCACGGCTTGCAGAAACGCTTCAAGGGCAAGATCGACCTCGCCCAGGCCGTGGCGCTGAATGACATCAAGCAGCAGCTTAGCCACCTGGTGTATCCGGGCTTCGTGCGGGAAACCCCGCACCAATGGCTCAAGGAGCTGCCGCGCTACCTCAAGGCCATCGAGCAACGCTTCGAGAAGCTGGGCAGCCAGGTGCAGAAGGACCGAGTCTGGAGCGGCGAGCTGTCCAACCTCTGGGCGCAATACCAGGCCCGCGCCAGCAAACACGCCCAGGAAGGCGAGCGCGACCCGCAATTGGAGCTGTACCGTTGGTGGCTTGAGGAATACCGCGTGTCGCTGTTTGCCCAGCAATTGGGGACCAAGGTGCCGATCTCCGACAAGCGTCTGGGCAAGCAGTGGGGGTTGGTGGAGGGTTGATGCCACACACCATCAACTTTCTGTGAAGCGCTGTGGGAGCGAGCTCGCTCCCACAGGGTAGGGTGTTGTAGTGAATGGAACATGGGCCAAACGCCAGCGTTTATGGCAAACTTCGCGGCTATAAATGCCGGTCCCGTGGTTTTGCGCTTCAATCTCACGGGCGGATCGGAATAAAGCGATGCCTGGGCTGCTTCCCCGGATGGGAAAAGTCCCTTTGTGTGTTGGTACGTCGGTGCCAATATTTTCTGCCTGAACAGATCAGAGACACGACCATGCATAACGTCGTCATCAGCGGCACCGGCCTGTACACCCCGGCCAACAGCATCTCCAACGAAGAGCTAGTGCAATCTTTCAATACCTATGTCGCGCAGTTCAACGCCGATAACGCCGAGGCCATCGAGCGCGGCGAAGTGGAAGCATTGACCGAATCCAATGCGGCGTTCATCGAAAAGGCGTCGGGCATCAAGAGCCGCTTTGTCATGGACAAGGACGGTATCCTCGATCCACAACGCATGACCCCACGCCTGCCCGAGCGCTCCAACGACGAGTGGTCGGTGCTTTGCGAAATGGCCGTCGGCGCCGCGAAACAAGCCCTTGAGCGCGCCGGCCGTACCGCCGCCGACATCGACGGCGTGATCGTTGCCTGCTCCAACCTGCAGCGTCCATACCCGGCCATCGCCATCGAAGTCCAGGAAGCCCTGGGCATCGAAGGTTTTGGTTTCGACATGAACGTGGCCTGTTCCTCGGCGACGTTCGGCATCCAGGCCGCCGCCAACAGCGTGCAGCTGGGCCAGGCCCGGGCGATCCTGATGGTCAACCCGGAAGTGTGCACCGGCCACCTGAATTTTCGTGACCGCGACAGCCATTTCATCTTCGGTGACGCGGCCACGGCTGTGATCATCGAGCGCGCGGACCGGGCGACCTCGCCGTACCAGTTCGACGTGGTCAGCACCAAGCTGCTCACCAAGTTCTCCAACAACATCCGCAACAACTTCGGCTTCCTCAACCGCGCGGCGGAAGAGGGCATCGGCACGCGGGACAAACTGTTCGTCCAGGAAGGCCGCAAGGTGTTCCGTGATGTCTGCCCAATGGTGGCGGAGCTGATCGGCGCTCATTTGGCAGAAAACCAGCTGAACGTCGGCGAAGTGAAGCGATTCTGGCTGCATCAGGCCAACCTGAGCATGAACCAGCTGATCGTGCGCAAGCTGCTGGGACGCGAAGCCACCGAAGAGGAAGCCCCGGTGATCCTCGACCGCTACGCCAACACCAGCTCGGCCGGTTCGGTGATTTCATTCCACATGTACCAGGACGACTTGCCCAGCGGTTCGGTCGCGGTGCTCAGTTCGTTTGGCGCCGGCTATTCGATCGGCAGCGTGATCCTGCGCAAGCGCTGATTTGACGCTGCTCGATTTCCCTGTGGCGAGGGAGCTTGCTCCCGCTGGGCTGCGCAGCGGCCCTATTGTCACTCCGAAAGCCGTGATGACAGTCGGTATGGGGGCGCTTCGCGCCCCAGCGGGAGCAAGCTCCCTCGCCACAAAAAGCAGCCTGATCAGCTCTTCACCGCTCTAGCTTGCCGCTCGCAGCTCACCTCTCGAAGCTGCTCTTTTTTTTATTCCCTTTCGAAGTAAAAAGTTCCGCTGTCATAAAATCTTTATGTGATAGCAACTCGCCTGACATAACCCATCGCCAAGATCCCCTCCCAACACCAGCGGGCCCAGTTCCGCGTGTTTTCTAACGCATAGACTACCAACTAGGGGAATTCTTCGATGATCCGTAAGCACTTCGCAGGTGTTGCCGCCAGCGCACTGGCAATGGCAGTAACCGCCCAGGCTTTCGCCGGCACCGTGACCACTGACGGCGCCGATATCGTGGTCAAGACCAAGGGCGGCCTGGAGGTCGCTACCACTGACAAAGAGTTCAGCTTCAAGCTCGGCGGTCGTTTGCAGGCTGACTACAGCCAGTTTGATGGTATCTACACTGACAACGGCAACTCGGCAGACGCCGCTTACATCCGCCGTGCCTTTCTGGAACTTTCCGGCGTGCTGTACACGGACTGGGCCTATACCATCAACTACGACATGTCCCACAACAGTGGTGACTCCGACAACGGTTACTTCGACGAAGCGTCCTTGGCCTACAACGGCTTCAAGCCTGTTTCGATCAAGGTTGGCCGTTTCGACCCCGACTTCGGCCTGGAAAAAGCCACCAGCTCCAAGTGGGTGACCGCGCCAGAGCGTAACGCCGCCTACGACCTGATCGACTGGGCCAACAGCCACCAGAACGGCCTGGGCATCCAGGCGTCGAGCACTTTCGCCGATTCGTTCTACGCCTCGGCTGGCGTGTTCAGCAAAGACACCGACGACACCGACGGCGACAGCGTCAAGCAGGTCAACGGTCGCTTCGTGTTCGCACCGATGCACGACGCCAAGCAACGTGCTGCACTTCGGCCTGAACGTGGCTTCCCGTGACGTGTCCGACACCGTGTTCGATGCACGCTACCGCTCCCGCCTGGGCATGCGTGGCGTTGAAACCCTGGGCGGCAATGACGCCGGTCCAAACGGCAACCGTCCGGTACTGGGCGGCGCCAACAACTCCCCGGCCGGCTCGTACGACCGCGACACCGCGTTCGGCCTGGAAGCCGCTTTCGCCATGGGCCCGGCGTCGATCCAAGGTGAATACATCACCCGCAAGACCAAGGCTGACGCCGACGGTTTCGAAGACATCAAGGGCCACGGCTTCTACGTCCAGGGCGCGTACACCCTCACTGGCGAGTCCCGTGGTTATAAAGTCGGCAAGTTTGATGCGATCAAGCCGCAGAACAAGTCCATCGGCGCCTGGGAAGTGTTCTACCGCTTCGACAGCATGACCGTTGAAGACGACAACATCACCACTGCAAGCGCCACCCGCGAAGTGGGCGATGCCGAAGCCAAGGTGCACAACCTGGGTGTGAACTGGTACGCCAACGAAGCGGTGAAAATCTCGGCCGCCTACGTCAAGGCCAAGACCGACAAGGTCACCAACGTCAACGGTGATGACGACGGCGACGGCTTTGTCATGCGCGCCCAGTACGTGTTCTAAATCGCTGACCTGATACACCGCTACATCTTCATCCGTTACAGCTCCTTTGAACCCCGCCTCTGGCGGGGTTTTTTTTATCCCCGTCCGCTCAGGATCGGCGATACTCGCGCAATCCGTCGTCTGGATCCCGGGGAACCGCATGCCGCTTCACGTCTTGGACAGCCTGTCCGCCATCTCACCGCAAGAATGGGACGCGTTGGTGCCCGTCAACCAACCCTTCCTGCGCCACGCTTTTCTCACCGCCCTGGAAGACAGCGCCAGCCTGGGCTCGCATACCGGGTGGCAGCCCGAGCACTTGCTGCACATCGAGGAAGGGCGGCTGCTGGCGGCGTTGCCCAGCTATCGCAAATGGCACTCTTATGGCGAGTACGTGTTCGATCACGGCTGGGCCGATGCTTGCGCCCGGGCCGGCATCGACTATTACCCCAAGCTGCTGACGGCGGTGCCGTTCAGTCCGGTCAGTGGCCCGCGACTGTTGACGGCGCGTGCTGAGGATGGCCTGGAGTTGCTGGGCAGCTTGCCGGGCTATCTGGAGATCGAAGGGCTTTCCAGTGCCCACATCAATTTCACCGATGCCTCTACCGATGCTGCTCTGGCCGGGCAGGAGGGCTGGTTGCAGCGGATCGGCTGCCAATACCACTGGCAGAATCGCGGCTATCGGGACTTCCAGGATTTCCTCGATGCGCTCAGTTCCCGCAAGCGCAAGCAGATGCGCAAGGAACGCGAGCAGGTGGCGGGGCAGGGCATTGATTTCGAATGGCTGGAAGGCCGTCAGTTGGACGAGGCGCAGTGGGATTTCGTCTACGCCTGTTACGCCAACACCTACGCGGTGCGTCGGCAGGCGCCTTATCTGCCCCGTGCGTTCTTCAGCCTGCTGGCCGAGCGCATGCCCGAGGCCATTCGCGTGGTGCTGGCCAAGCAAGGTTCACGGCCGGTGGCGATGGCGTTCAGCCTCGTGGGCGGCGACAGCTTTTATGGGCGTTATTGGGGTTGCCTGGCGGAGTTTGATCGCTTGCATTTCGAGACGTGTTTCTACCAGGGCATGGATTACGCGATTGCCAATGGCCTGCAACGTTTTGACGCCGGGGCCCAGGGCGAGCACAAGTTGATTCGTGGGTTCGAGCCGGTGATCACCCGCTCGTGGCACTACCTGCGTCATCCAGGCCTGAAAGCGGCGGTGGCGGATTTTCTGGCGCGCGAACACGAGGGCGTGATGGCGTATGCCGAAGAGGCCAGGACGGCACTGCCTTATCGGCAGTGTTGAGGCTGTCTGAGCCCCAGTGGCGAGGGAGCAAGCTCCCTCGCCACGGGGTTTTGTGCTTAACCAGGGTTCAATCGATCCCGACAAATCCACCCGTCTGATGCTGCCACAGCCGCGCATACAACCCACCCTGGGCCAACAGCTCGGCATGGCTGCCCGTCTCGGCGATCCGACCTTTCTCCAGCACCACCAGCCGGTCCATCCGGGCGATGGTGGAGAGGCGGTGGGCGATGGCGATCACGGTCTTGCCTTGCATCAGCGTCTCGAGGCTTTCCTGGATGGCCGCCTCGACTTCCGAGTCCAGCGCGGAGGTCGCTTCGTCCATGATCAGGATCGGCGCATCCTTGAGCAGCACCCGGGCAATAGCGATGCGCTGGCGCTGGCCGCCGGAGAGCTTCACGCCGCGCTCGCCGACGTGGGCATCGAAACCGGTGCGGCCTTCGGCGTCCGAGAGCAATGGGATGAACTCATCCGCCCGGGCCTTGTGAACCGCTTCCCAGAGTTGCGCGTCGGTGGCGTCGGGCTTGCCGTAAAGCAAGTTGTCGCGGATCGAGCGGTGCAGCAGCGACGTGTCCTGGGTGATCATGCCGATGCGCGCGCGCAGGCTTTCCTGACCGACGTGGGCAATGTCCTGGCCATCGATGAGGATGCGCCCGCCCTGTACGTCATAGAGGCGCAACAACAGGTTCACCAACGTCGATTTACCTGCGCCGGATGGCCCGATCAGGCCGATCTTCTCGCCTGGCTTGATCACCAGGTTCAGGTCGCCGATCACGCCGCTTTTCTTGCCGTAGTGGAAATCCACATGCTCGAAACGCACTTCGCCCTGGGCCACCGCCAGTGGCTTGGCCTGCTCGCGGTCAGTGACGCTGACGGGCTGGGAGATCGTCTGCAGGCCGTCCTGGACCATGCCGATGTTTTCGAAGATGCCGGTGACCACCCACATGATCCAGCCGGACATGTTGACGATGCGGATCACCAGGCCGGTGGCCAATGCAATCGCGCCGACGCTGATCAGCGATTGGGTCCACAACCACAGCGCCAGGGCCGTGGTGCCCACGATCAGCAGGCCGTTCATGCTGGTGATGACCACGTCCATGCTGGTCACCACGCGGCCGGCCAGCTGGGCTTTTTCGGTCTGCTCTTCGATGGCTTCGCGGGCGTATTGCTGTTCGAAGTTGGTGTGGGCGAACAGCTTCAGGGTGGTGATGTTGGTGTAGCCATCGACGATCCGCCCCATGAGTTTGGAGCGGGCATCGGACGACACCACCGAGCGCTCCTTGACCCGTGGTACGAAGTAATAAAGCGCGCCGATGTAGGCGGCGATCCACATCAACAGCGGAATCATCAGGCGCCAATCGGCTTCGGCGAACAGCACCAGGGAACTGATGGCATAGATCAGCACGTGCCACAACGCATCCACGGCCTGCACCGCCGAGTCCCGCAAGGAGTTGCCGGTCTGCATGATGCGCTGGGCGATGCGCCCGGCGAAATCGTTCTGGAAGAAGTTGAGGCTCTGCTTGAGCACGTAGCTGTGGTTCTGCCAGCGGATCAGGCTGGTCATGCTCGGGCTTAGGGTCTGGTGGACCAGCAGGTCATGCAGGGCCACGAAGATCGGCCTGAACACCAGCGCAACCACGGCCATCCACGCCAGTTCAAGGCCGTGGACCTTGAAGAAGTCGGCGCTGGGCGTGGCCTGGGTCAGGTCGATGATGCGGCTCAGGTAGCTGAACAGTGCCACCTCGATCAGCGCGCCGATCAGGCCAACCACCAGCAGCGCGGCGAAGCTGGGCCAGACTTGTTTCAGGTAATAGGTGTAGAAGGGCAGGACGCGGTTCGGCGGGGCCGATGTCGGAGCGTCGCGGAAGATGTCGATCAGTTTTTCGAAACGGCGATAAACCATGGGTACCTAGCCCGGGCAGGGCTCTCCTTCTTTTGCTGTGGGCGGCGCGGGATCGCCGACGCCGCCCAGGCTTGCCCTGCGGGTTTAGTCGATGCGCTTGGCCGACTTGATGATCACAGGGTCGATCGGCACGTTTTGCATGCCTTGTTTGGTGGTGGTCTGGGAGTTGACGATGATGTCCACCACGTCCATGCCCTTGACCACCTTGGCGAACACCGCGTAGCCGGCGTCGCGGCCTGGGTCGAGGAAGGCGTTGTCGGCCACGTTGATGAAGAACTGGCTGGTGGCCGAATCCGGGTTGGAGGTGCGGGCCATCGACAAGGTGCCGCGCACGTTATGCAGCCCGTTGCTGGCTTCGTTCTTGATCGGCGCCTTGGTGTCTTTCTGTTGCATCTGCTGGGTGAAACCGCCGCCCTGGGCCATGAATCCCGGAATCACACGGTGGAAAATCGTGTTGTTGTAGAAGCCGCTGTCGACGTACTCAAGGAAGTTCTTGGTACTGATAGGGGCCTTCACCGGGTCCAGTTCGATTTCGATCTGGCCGTTGGTGGTGTCCAGCAAGACATGCGGCGCAGGCGCGGCCATCAGGTTGGCAGCAAAAAGGACGGTGCCGGCGGCGAGGGCGAGTTTTTTCAGCATGGGTTCAATGATCCTGGGTAGTGGAATCGATAGCGGTCAAGAATTCAAGCAGGGTCTGGTTGAAGCGTTCAGGTTGATCCAGCGGCGTAGCGTGCCGTGAATCGGTGATGACTGCCAGTCGTGCGTCAGGCAATAGCTTTACATAAGCCTCTTTCAGCGCCACCGGGGTGTAGTCGTGATCGGCGCAAATGATGAGGGTTGGACAGGCAACTTGCGCCAGGCGTTCCTGTACGCCCCAGCCGACAATGGCGTCGAAGCTGGCGAGATAAGCACGTTTGTCGTTCGTTGCCCAGCGCCGGGCCATTTCCAGGCGCAGCTCGGTCTGTTCGGGTTTGGGGAACAGCTTGGCGCCGAGGGCCTTGCCGATGGTTTCCAGGCTGAGCAGGCGCATCAGGCTCCAGCGCTTGAACCATTGCCAGCAATCATCGGGCGTGCGGACCTTGACCTCGGGGGCACTGTTGACGATGCACAGGCTCTTGACCCGCGCGGGTTCGTCGACGGCCAGTTGGAAACAGATCATGCCGCCCATGGACCAGCCCACCAGGTGCACGGCGCCCAGGTCGAGGTGATCGATCAGCGCGCCCAGGTCTGCGCTGAAACCGCCGATGCTGTAGCGCTCGCGTGGCTTGTCGGAGCGACCGTGGCCACGCACATCCATCACGATCAGGCGATAGCGGGCGGACAGCACGAGGATCTGCTTTTCCCAGTCCCGTGTGCTGGAACCCAGCCCGTGGACCAAAACCAGGGGCGCGCCATGGCCATATTCCTCGTAGTGCAGGTTGCAACCTTCGTGCTCGAAGTAGGCCATCGGTGAAGTCCTTGTCAGGCTTGTTCAGGGGCGGCAAACGGTGCATCCAACGGCGCCGTGTCAAAGGTGCGCAGCAGTTCGATGAGGATTTGCGTGGCCGGGCCCAGGGGTTTTTCCTTGTTGGAGAACAGATAGAAGGTCGAATTGCGGCTGCCTCCCTGTTCCAAGGGTAGACGCTTGAGCAAGCCTTCCTTGAGTTCTCGTTCGATCATGTGCCGGGGCAACCAGGCGAATCCCAGGCCGCTGCCGACAAACGTCGCGGCAGTGGCGAGGCTGCCGACGGTCCAGCGTTGTTCGGCACCAAGCCAGCCGACGTCCCTGGGCTGTTGGCGGCCGGAGTCGCGGATGACCACTTGCAGATGGCTTTCCAGGTCCTGGAAGTTCAGCTCGCGGTTGAGGCGGTGCAGGGGGTGCTCGGGATGGGCCACTGCGATGAATTCGACGTCGCTCAATTCCGCGCCCAGGTAACCGGGAATGCTGAAGCCACTGATGGCCAGGTCGGCCACGCCTTCGAGCAGCACTTCTTCGACGCCGGACAACACTTCCTCACGCAGCCGCACCCGGCAGCCTCGGCTCTGCGGCATAAATGCCGTCAGCGCCCGGACGAGGCGGGCGCTGGGGTAGGCTGCGTCGACCACCAGGCGCACCTCCGCTTCCCAACCTTGCTCCATGTGGTGGGCCAGGTCTTCCAGTTGGCTCGCCTGCTTCACCAGTTGCCGCGAGCGGCGCAACAATACGCCGCCGGCCTCGGTCAGCACGGCCTTGCGTCCATCGATGCGCAGCAGCGGCACGCCGAGCTGGTCCTGCATGCGGGCCACGGTGTAGCTCACCGAGGATTGGGAGCGGTGCAGCACTTCGGCGGCCTGGGCGAAACCACCGTGGTCCACCACCGCCTGCAACGTTCGCCATTGATCAAGGGTCACGCGGGGCGCTTTCATATTGAGCTCCTCTTGTCCTAAGCTGGCGGTCCCTTGGTGGAGACTGCCGAATGAAAAAAATCTGTTGTGCGCTGCTGGCCCTGTTGCCGCTGACCGCCTTTGCCTACCCGATCGATGTGGAAAAACACCTCAACGGCCTGAGCATCGACTACAACGCCTACGACACCGATGCCGACATCGGCTCGATCCAGGTCAACAACTACGGCAGCACCGATGCGGCTTGCAAAGTGGTGTTTCGCAACGGCCCGGAAGCGCCGCGCACCCGCAACATCGAAGTCGCCAGCCGGCAAGTTCAAGAACGCCACCGCCAAGTTCAACCGCAACATCATCAAGCTGCGCATCGAGCTGACCTGCAAGCCGAAATAACCGGCGGCGGGGCAGCGCCATAAAGCTTGCTCCGCTTATAAACGAAAATATCGATGTGTTGCAGCAATTATTTGCGCTTTTTCATCGATATGATCGCGCTTAACCTTCACTCCATCGACTGACAACATTTTCAGATGGAGCCTACAAGCCATGTCCCGCGTCCTGATCATCGAAAGCAGTGCCCGCCAGCAAGATTCGGTTTCCCGTCAATTGACCCAGACCTTCATCAGCCAATGGAAAGCTGCGCATCCGTCCGATGAAATCACCGTTCGCGACCTGGCCGTCAATCCTGTACCGCACCTGGATGCCAACCTCCTGGGCGGCTGGATGAAGCCGGCCGAGCAGCGCAACGACATCGAAAATGCTTCCCTGGAACGCTCCAACCAACTGACCGACGAACTGCTGGCCGCCGACGTACTGGTGATGGCGGCGCCGATGTACAACTTCGCGATTCCCAGCACCTTGAAAGCCTGGCTCGACCACGTGCTGCGTGCCGGTGTGACCTTCAAGTACACCCCCACCGGCCCCCAGGGTTTGTTGACCGGTAAACGCGCCTTTGTGCTCACCGCACGCGGCGGCATTCACATGCCGGCGGCGCCTCCGATCACCAGGAACCGTACCTGCGCCAGGTCATGGGTTTCATCGGTATCCATGACGTGGCCTTCATCCATGCCGAGGGCATGAACCTGGGCGGCGACTTCCAGGAGAAGGGTTTGAACCAGGCCAACGCCAAGCTTTCCCAGGTCGCCTGAGCCGTTAATCCTCGGGTAATCGCCGAGTGGTCTAGTGACTCGGCGCTTCCCTTCAAACCGTTTTGCGCATCGAACCTCCCTTTGCACTTATTGCTCCTGAGTGCATCAGCCCGATTGAACGCTTTAGCGAGATCGGGCTTTTTTTTGCCTGCAATTTTCCATTCGCTGAATGCCCATGTGGGAGCGAGCTTGCTCGCGAAGGCGTCGTGTCAGTCGATGCATTAGCTGCCTGATACTCCGCTTTCGCGAGCAAGCTCGCTCCCACAGGGTCCTGCGTGTCGAGATAGTCGCGACAACCACCAAAACCCGCTATCTTCGCCGCCATTCAAAACGAGGAGCGGTATGGGCTATCTACTTTTTGTGACCTTGATCCAGGCATTTTCCTTCAGCCTGATCGGCGAATACCTGGCGGGGCATGTCGACAGTTATTTCGCGGTGCTGGTGCGCGTCGTGCTGGCGGGACTGGTGTTCATTCCCCTGACGCGCTGGCGTCAGGTCGAGCCATCGTTCATGCGCGGGATGCTGTTGATTGGCGCTCTGCAGTTTGGCGTGACCTACGTCTGCCTCTATCTGAGTTTCCGAGTGCTGACCGTGCCGGAAGTGCTGCTGTTTACCATCCTTACGCCGCTGCACGTGACCTTGATCGAAGACGCCCTCAATCGTCGCTTCAATCCCTGGGCCTTGATCGCGGCGCTGGTGGCAGTGGCCGGCGCGGCGGTGATTCGCTACGACCGGATCAACCCGGATTTCTTCATGGGCTTCTTGCTGCTGCAACTCGCCAACTTCACCTATGCGGCCGGGCAGGTGTTGTACAAGCACTTGGTGGCGCGTCACCCAAGCGACCTGCCGCATTATCGGCGTTTCGGTTATTTCTACCTCGGCGCGCTGATGGTGGCGTTGCCGGCGTTCCTGCTGTTCGGCAAGGCTGATTTCTGGCCGGAGGCGCCGTTGCAATGGGGCGTGCTGGTCTTCCTCGGGCTGGTCTCCACCGCGTTGGGGCTGTACTGGTGGAACAAAGGTGCCTGCCTGGTCAACGGCGGCACGCTGGCGGTGATGAACAACCTGCACGTGCCGGTGGGGCTGCTGGTGAACCTGCTGATCTGGAACCAGCACGAGGCGCTGGGGCGGTTGCTACTGGGTGGGTCGGTGATACTGGCGGCGGTGTGGATCAGTCGGTTGGGGATACGACAACCTCAGCCTTCACCCTAACCCCTGTGGGAGCGAGCTTGCTCGCGATGGCGCACTATCAGTCAGCATCTATGTTTCTGACACACCGCTATCGCGAGCAAGCTCGCTCCCACAGGGGAATCGGGTTGGCTTCAGACCACCTGCTTCTGCGGCTCCGGCAGGTGACTCGCCCCCAGCACCGCCGGCAACAACCCCGCCCGCAGATCCGTGCCGCTCGGCTGCTGGTACAGGCCCAAGCCGAACTCCGGCATCACCGCCAGCAGGTAATCGAAGATATCCCCCTGGATGCGCTCGTAGTCGGCCCACACGGTGGTGCCGGTGAAGCAGTAGATTTCCAGCGGGATGCCCTGTGCGGTGGTCTGTAGCTGGCGCACCATGCAGGTCATGTTCGGCTGGATCTCCGGGTGGCTTTTCAAATAGGCCAGGGCATAGGCGCGGAAGGTGCCCAGGTTGGTCATGCGCCGGCGGTTGGCCGCCATCGCCGCGACGTTGCCCTGGGCTTCGTTCCAGGCCTTGAGTTCGGCCTGTTTGCGGCCCATGTAGTCGGTCAGCAGGCGAACCTGGGACAGGCGCTGCTCTTCGTCATCATGCAGGAAGCGCACGCCGCTGGCATCGATGAACAGGCTGCGCTTGATCCGTCGTCCGCCGGATTGCTGCATGCCGCGCCAGTTCTTGAACGACTCGGACATCAACCGCCAGGTCGGGATCGAGACGATGGTCTTGTCGAAGTTCTGCACCTTGACCGTGTGCAGCGTGATGTCCACCACATCGCCGTCGGCGCCCACCTGCGGCATCTCGATCCAGTCGCCGACCCGCAGCATGTCGTTGCTGGTCAACTGCACGCTGGCAACGAACGACAGCAGCGTGTCCTTGTAGACCAAGAGGATCACCGCCGACATCGCACCCAGGCCCGACAGCAGCAACAGCGGCGAACGATCGATCAGCGTGGCGACGATGATGATCGCGCCGAACACATACAGCACCATTTTCGTCAGTTGCACATAGCCCTTGATCGAGCGGGTGCGTGCGTGTTCGGTGCGGGCGTAGACGTCCAGCAGGGCGCTGAGCAGGGCACTGATGGCGAGCAACATGAACAGGATGGTGAAGGACAGCGCGACATTACCGAGGAAAACCGTGCTGGTCTTGCTCAGCCCCGGCACCAGGTGGAGGCCAGACTGAATGATCAGCGACGGCGTCGTCTGCGCCAGGCGATGAAAGACTTTGTTCTGGCGCAGGTCGTTGACCCAGTGCAGGGCCGGTTGCCGGCCGATCAGCTTGGCGCCGTGCAGGATCAGGTAGCGCGCCACGCGCCCGAGCACCAATGCGATCGTCACCAGCAGCGCCAGCGCAAGGCCGGAATGCAGCAGCGGATGTTGATCCAGGGCGCCCCAGAAATCCTGGAGGTTGAGCCAGAGTTGTTTGATATCCATGGGTGAGACGGTCTTCTGTGAGCGCGATGGGGCGAATTAGAGCATTTAAGCGCCGTGAAGTGACCGTTGATCGTGAATCCAGTCATCAAAACACGTCGATTTGCTGCCGTTTGCACAAAGAAACTCGGCCTTCGCGCTCGAAACCGTTACCCTATGCAGCTGTTTTTTTGCATTTCTTCGAGGTAGCACCCGTGTTTTCCCAATTCGCCCTGCACGAACGCCTGCTCAAAGCCGTGGCCGAGCTTAAATTTGTCGAGCCAACGCCGGTGCAGGCAGCGGCTATTCCGCTCGCGCTCCAAGGGCGTGACCTGCGGGTGACGGCGCAAACCGGCAGCGGCAAGACCGCCGCGTTCGTGCTGCCGATCCTCAACCGCCTGATCGGCCCGGCCAAGATCCGCGTCAGCATCAAGACCCTGATCCTGCTGCCGACCCGTGAACTGGCCCAGCAGACCTTGAAGGAAGTGGAGCGCTTCTCGCAGTTCACCTTCATCAAGTCCGGCCTGATCACTGGCGGCGAAGACTTCAAGGTCCAGGCCGCCATGCTGCGCAAGGTGCCGGACATCCTGATCGGCACGCCGGGGCGGATGATCGAGCAATTGAACGCCGGCAACCTCGACCTCAAGGAAGTCGAAGTGCTGGTGCTGGACGAAGCCGACCGCATGCTGGACATGGGCTTTGCCGAAGACGTGCAGCGCCTGGTGGACGAATGCGTCAATCGCCAGCAGACCATGCTGTTCTCTGCCACCACCGGCGGTTCGGGCTTGCGCGAGATGATCGCCAAGGTGCTGAATAACCCTGAGCATTTGCAGCTCAACGCGGTCAGCCAACTGAACTCCACCACCCGCCAGCAGATCATCACCGCTGACCACAACCAGCACAAAGAGCAAATCGTGAACTGGTTGCTGGCCAACGAGACCTACGAAAAAGCCATCGTCTTCACCAACACCCGGGCCATGGCCGACCGCATCTACGGTCGCCTCGTTGCCCAGGAATACAAGGCGTTCGTGCTGCACGGCGAGAAAGACCAGAAGGACCGCAAGCTGGCCATCGACCGCCTGAAGCAGGGCGGCGTGAAAATCCTCGTCGCCACCGACGTCGCTGCCCGTGGCCTGGACGTGGATGGCCTGGACATGGTCATCAACTTCGACATGCCCCGCAGCGGCGACGAATACGTGCACCGCATCGGTCGTACCGGTCGTCGCCGGCAACGACGGCCTGGCGATTTCGCTGATCTGCCACGGCGACTGGAACCTGATGTCGAGCATCGAGCGCTATCTCAAGCAGAGCTTCGAGCGCCGCACCATCAAGGAAGTCAAAGGCACGTACGGCGGACCGAAAAAGGTCAAGGCGTCGGGCAAGGCCGTTGGCGTGAAGAAGAAAAAGGTCGACGGCAAGGGCGACAAGAAAAAAACCGGCGCCAAGGCCCCGACCAAACGCAAGACCGCCAACCGCCCGAAGACCGACGCCCCGTCGCTGGTCAGCAAGGACGGCATGGCCCCGCTCAAGCGCCGCAAGCCAGAGGCGCCGAGCGGCTGAGTGAGTTGGCGTTAGCGCTTCATGAAAAAACCGGACCTTGGGTCCGGTTTTTTTATGCACAGATGAATCTGACACGACGCCCGTGGCGAGGGGATTTATCCCCGCTGGGGCGCGAAGCGGCCCTAAATCTGGCAACCCGGTATGTCAGATTAATCGGGAGGGCCGCTTCAGCCCAGCGGGGATAAATCCCCTCGCCACAAAAGCTGGTCATGCCTGACTCAGCGATCACTCCGCCTTCTTCTGCGCCTCTTCCAATTCCTGCAGGCGCTTGTCGATCAACTGGCACTTGTCCGGCAGATCCTTGCTGGAAGTCCCCAGATCCATGGCTTGCAGTTCGTCATTCATTTCCTTGGCCTTGGACGGGTCCTGCTCGGTGAGCTTGGCGACCTTGTCCGCCAGTTGCTCGCGCTTGAGGGTGGCTTCTTCAGGCGTGCAGGTGGCCCAGGCGGGCAGGGCGCAGGCGAGGGTGGCGGCGAGAGTGAGTTTGATGAGGGTTTTCATGGCTCGGGCCTCGTATTCCTTTGTTGGGCGGATATCCGGTTGAGGCTGGGGGCGGGTGGAAAGTTCATTGATTTACCATTTAGAAAATCCCGCTTTTGGGTTGTTGCGCCAGCAGTTTCTTTGCCTGTCCGCCGGCAGCAGGCGAGTCGAGAAGCGCATCCCTTCGATAAACCTATCAGTAGAAGCCTCGCACCAGCAGCATAACCGCACCGATGAAAACCACGCCCTCCATTAAAAGTGAATGCCCGCCCGGTGTCACATTGCGTAATAAACGGCGGGCGACAAACGCCCCGGGTACGGTTGCCAATCCGATCAAAAGCCCGCCCAGCACCAGTTTGGCGTCGAGCTGCTGGAACCCTCCGAATACGGCTACCTTGGCCAGTCCCATCGTCAAAGAGATGACCGCATCGGTTGCAATGAGAGGAGCGCCGTATAGCCCCGACGACAAGAGGATGGTGCTGAGTACTGGACCAGTTCCAGTCATTGCCCCATTGACGAGGCCAAACCCCGCGCCGCAAACGCCTTCTCCCAGGCTTCCAAGAGCGTGGTTGGATGACGAACGCAACCGTCGGAACAAGATGCTGCAAAACATGACCCCGCTGAGCAGGACGCAAATCCATCGTGAGGACAGCAGGGTGTAGCTGTAAGCACCCAAGGCGCAACAAGGCAAGCCCGCGCACAGCAGTCTTTTGACGTGTACCCACTCGATAGCCCGCCAAAACGCCCAGGCTCGGCTACCGTTAGTCAGGACCATGCCGACCGCCATTAGGGGGATCACGTTCTCAACGCCAACAATAGGCACCAGTGCGATGGGCAGGATCAATCCCGTCCCGAAGCCTGAAACGCCTCCGATCAGGGATGCAAAGAATGCAACGGCGGCGATCACTACTGTCTCGTACAGGCCAACGTTTCCCAACTGCAACCCCCTCTATTCTCCCGACCGTGTCTGGCATGATCAAGCAAAGTCCGGCTGCTGCTACAACGTTCAAGCAAAAAGGAAACAGATTTGAATGGCAACTACTTATCCTTCTTCGGGTATCCATTCTTCCTGACTTCGGTCCTGGTGATCGACGTCTTTTCATCAGTATGGGGTAAGGCTTGGGTCTTCGTTTTATAGCGCACGGCTCAACTGTTGATGCTGTGCTTGTAGAACCTGGTCTGTACCCAGAGTCCATTTTGCTTTCCGCGCATGTGAAAAACGGCGACCCGAAGGTCGCCCGTTTTCGTTATTCAGCAGCTTGCGCTCGCAGCCGTCTCCCAATCACATCCAACACATCACACCCATCGCGCAGCGATATCGTCAGCAGCTTGCAAAAATCAGAAAGCACAACCGTATCGGAGCTGATGTCCGAACGGAACGCGATGTTTTCCAGCAGCTGGGTCACGGTGCGGATGCGGTAGTCGGCGGTTTCAAAGAGTACGTCGAGTGGGGCGTCGGTTTCGATGAGGAGGGTGGCAGGCGTGCAGTCGACGCCAGTGATGGGCATGTATCTGGTCATAGCAAGAGCCTCGGAAGTTGATGAGCCTCTCTGTTGATGCGAGTCGCCAAACCCGGTCGTCTTTTTGAGCGACGAGGGACTATAGGCTGGCCCGGTCCAGTGCCACAAGACACCGCTTTCCGAGCTTCGTGTAGGACGTTTGGCCTGGCATTTGTCGGCTTAAAGCAAGCGACTGCTACGCAGTCGAGCGGGAGCAAGCTCCCTCGCCACGGGGCGGTGCTCGGCTTGAAGATTGTGCTTATCCGCATCGTTAGCCGCAGGGGTTGGCCTCTTAGTGTCCGTTGGGATGTGGATAAGTCCTCGTTTCTTCCACTACGAGCTGTTTTGTCATCTGTCTATTTGTAGGAAGTTTCAACCTTCGAGCGAGATCCTTCGTACTTCTATAGGGGACGCGTCTGATTTCAGAAGGACGGTTTCGACAGTAGTCTCTTTGGTCAGAGGTGCGCCGCGTCGAACCATTGGCCGGATCAGTATGTGGCTGGCGCGGTTGGCTACACCGAACGGCGAGGCGATGAGATCCGCATGCCTCCGCCCGATAGCTACGAAATAGGAGGCATACGTTATGTCGAAAACATCGAAAACTGACTGGGAGCGCTTGGCCAAGTTGGATGATGCGGACATCGATACCAGCGATATCCCCGAATTGGATGAGGACTTCTTCCGTCGCGCCGAGCTGCGTGTGCCGGTAAAGCAGGCGGTGACTATTCGCCTTGATGCCGATGTGGTTGAGTGGTTCAAGGGGCAGGGTGCGGGTTATCAAACACGCATCAATCAGCTTCTTCGGCAATACATGCAGGCTCAGCAGGGCCATCATCGGTGAGCAAATCAATGACAACGGGCGACTGAGAAGTCGCCCGTTGTCATTGATTCTGTTAGCGGCGCTCGCAGGTCTTCCGATTCGATCAATCCTCTCGCGTAGCGCTGTGGTTAAGGCAAAACTGGCGACTGCTGCGCAGTCGAGCGGGAGCAAGCTCCCTCGCCACGGGGACCGGGCTCGACTGGGCTGCTTGGCGCATCAGCTGTGGCAGCAACCACGCGGCTTGGCCTCTTCGTACTTATCATGATGCCGCACCCAATCCATGATCTCGTCTTCATTGCGGCCCTTGGGCGTGAGGTCGAGGTAGTTGTAGGTGCCGACCAATATGTCCAGGCCGCGGGCGTAGGTGGAGTAGGTGTGGAAGATGTCGCCGGCTTCGTTGCGATAGAAGACGCTCAGGCCTGGGAGTTCGCCTTCGGTGGTGTCGGTTTTTTCGTAGTTGTAGGTGGCTATTCCAGCGGCGGTGTCTTCGGTTTTAAAGCTGACACCGAAGTCATAGTTGAAGTCGCAGCCATGCGATGAAACCCAGTCGAAGGCCCAGCCCATGCGACGCTTGAAGGGTTGGAATTCAGCGAAGGGCGCGCGGGACACGGCCACCACGGCGACGTCGTGGTGGGCCAGGTGTTGGTTGGCGCCGTCGATGTGGTCGGACAGGAACGAGCAGCCTTGGCAGCCTTCGGTCCAGCCGGGGCCGAACATGAAGTGGTAGATGATCAGTTGGCTGCGGCCGCCGAACAGGTCGGCGAGGCTCAGTTCGCCGTGGAGGCCTTGGAAGCGGTAGGGTTTGTCGATTTTTACCCAGGGCAGGGCGCGGCGTTCGGCGCTGAGTTTGTCTCGTTCGCGGGTGAAGGCTTTTTCGTGGGCCAGGTGTTCGCGGCGGGCGGCGAGCCATTCTTCACGCGAGACGACCTGATGGTGCTCGATGTTCATGGGGCTTCTCCTCAGGGATGGATATACCGACGATTGCAAAAGTTAGTCGTTTGGCTGGCGGCGGATTCGACAAACCGTTGGTCGGCTTGTGGATATGGGCGGTCGAAAACCCGGCTGAACGGCGCTGAACCGCTTCGGTCACACGTTAGGTAGGCATCTCTCTCTTAAGCTTTAGAGGATGGACCAGGATGACGACTTATAACTGGGACTTGATCGAACGGTTGCTCCACGAAGTGCAGAACGGCGCCGGCCACAGTTTCACCCCTCGGCCTTATGCGGAGCAGCACGCGGCGGAAAAGGCGGCTCAGGGCGAGGAAATCGAGAACCTCGATCATCTGAAAGCGGTCGCTGGGGAGTACGAAAAATTACTGTTGGAGCGTGGGTATATCGAGCCCCGGCCAGAGGAGGAGGGCGGCAACGGCGAGAATTTTGTGCTGACACCACGCGGCTCGCGGTTGTTGAGCCTGATCGACAGCAGCATTCCGGGCAATGATCATCCGCGCCAGGTGCTGGATGAGCAGGAAGATGCGCTGGATGAGTTTACCTTTGATGATTTGGCTTCTAAGGCGCAGATTGCCTGATGGTCTGCGCTGAACCCTGTGGGAGCGAGCTTGCTCGCGATAGCGGTCTGACATTCAACTGATGTGTTGCCTGTTCAGCCACTATCGCGAGCAAGCTCGCTCCCACATTGGATTTACAGTGGTTTTACGAGCGTGCTGCCTTCAAGCATTTCAGATCACTGAAATCCTTCTTCACCCCATCAATCTTCTGCAACAACCGTTCACGCTGCGCCGGAGTGCTGTTGGCCATCAGGTCCACCAGCAGGCTGCGGGCCTGGGCTTCGGTTTTGTTGTAGGCCTCGCGGTAAGCGGGCGTCCATAGGCTTTCGCGGTTTACCAGCAGTTGCTCGATACGTTTCGGGAAGTCGGGGCTGTGGCGCTGGGCGACGGCTTCGCTGAACTGGTTTTGCCAGTGGGCGCGGTTGGCGATCCATTGTTGGTTCTGGTCGCCTAGGGCGTTGGACCAAGCCATCACCCGCTGGCGCTGTGCGTCGTTGATCGGGCCGATCCAGTCGTTGAGGCGTTTCTCCATGCGCTCGGCGCGCTCCTTGATCTGCTGTTCCAAAGTCGGCTTGAGGTATTCACGCTGCCGCTTGCGCTGGTCCTTGACGAACGCGGCGTCCATGTCGGCGACCTGCTCGTTGCTCAGGCCCTGCAATAACTCGATGGCCGAAGGTGTGATCTCCCGGGCGGTCTCGGCGATCGCGGCCTTGGCCTCGCGGGTACGCTGCTGCAAGGCTTCATCAGTCACCTGGTTGGTCTGCACCATGGTCTTCAGGCGATCGAGCCAATCCAGGTAGCCGGGCAATTGCGTGGTGCAATGCCAGCTCAAGTGTTCCTTGAGGCGATCGTCGAACCAGTCTTTTTGCTGACCGTTGATCTCCAGGTAATCGTTGAGTGTCCAGGGAATGATCAGGTCGAGGTTGCGGTAGGCCAGGCCGACACGGCTGCAAGCGGTGAGTGTCAGCAGCAGGGCGATGAACATGGCGGTGCGTACTAACCAGCGCGACATGAGCGAGTCCTTGCGAAAGCGGAGGTGCTTTGTTTGAGCATGGCAGGCGCGCGGCAGTTCAGCCGATTGAATAAGTAACGCTTAGTAAAAAGGATGGGCCATCTTCAGGGTCAGCAGGCTATCGCATTCGCTGTTGTGGCCGGAGTACGCCGAGCAGCTGCTACCGCTGAGGCTTGAGTCGCTGTAGATCAGGTCCAGGTCGATGCCCCGCCACGGACGGGAAATTTTCAGCGACCAGTCACTGAAACTGCCTACATAACCATCTTCCACCGAGACTGGAGTATTGAGTTGGTGAGTGGTGTATTTGGCGCTGATGCCGATGCCGAAGGGCACGTTGCCACCGAGGTCGGCAAACAGGGTGCTGTTCTGTTTATCCGGGTCGTTGCTCAATGCCGCACCGAAGCGGCTGCCGAGGATGGTCAGGCCGCCGTAGAATTCCTGGCTGTCGAGGGTGTCGACGGTGGGGTAGCTGTAGTGGATCAGGCCGACTTCGTAGCCCAGGGTCTGGTCGAAAGGGTGTTTGAAGCCCATGTAGGAATCGACTTCAAGGTCGGCGGAGTAGCCGGCACTGGGTGACCATTGTCCGACGTACCAGCCACTGTCGTGGCTCAGGTCCAGGCCGCCGTGGAACGAGCCGGTGCTCGACGGTGTGACCAGGCCTTGGGCCATGCTGCGGCTGGGGGTGGTGCCGAGCTTGAGGTCGAAGTCACCGAGCTCGCGCTGGAATACCTGCCCATAGGCAAAGGGGCAAGCGAGCAAGCTGAACGTCAGCAGGACAACAGGAATGCGCATGCTTCACTCCATCAATAGCGAGGAGCAGGGAACCGTAACCAAGCTGGAACGCTTGAGCTAGAGAGGTGCAAGCATACCGGCGAATGTTCGGCAGCGATGGCCGTTCGTCGATTTCTGCGGGAATGGATTTAAGGAGAGGGGTTCCAGCCCAAGCGCTTCGGGATTCAAAGCGCTTTGGGACCAGGTGACGCGGGGGATTACTTCTTGCCCAGGCTGATCTGCTTGGACGGACCGAAGGTCTGGCCGCTGACACCTTTGGCAATCTGCTGGATTTCACCGCCGGACTTGAGGAACGCAGCGATCTGGTCGTTGATCGACTCGCTGGTTTCAACGGCTGGAGCTGGCTTTGCTTTGCTGTTGGATGCTTTTACGCGCATGACGGCCATTAACCTATGGATAATTAATTGGGCCAGGCATCGTACAGGAAATACTTGACAATTGCTTGGCAAATATCCCCTTTGATTATTTTCGGCAAGGCCTGAATATTGACCGATCCATGCCTGTTTATTACCGCTAAGCCACTGTTTTTAAATAACAACCGTGCCTTTTATTCAAAGCTGAAGCGGCACGGCTCGAGCCCTTCGCCGTCTGACGAGTGGCTTTGTCAAGGGCGAAAACCCTTGAAAATCAAGGCCTACGCGGTCAGATCCTTCAACGTCACGAATCGCACCGCAAAACCGGGTAGAATGCCGCCCACGCAATGAGGGTATTTGGAAATGGCTTTAGTCGGGCGCTACAACAGTTTGCAAGTGGTTAAACACACCAACTTCGGTTTATACCTGGACGGCGGCGCGGACGGTGAAATCCTCCTGCCCAACCGTTATATCCCCAAGGATATTCCCAGTGAAGATGAAGACTGGCTCAATGTTTTCATTTATCTGGACAGCGACGACAAACTGATCGCCACCACGGAAAAACCGAAAGTCCAGGTTGGGGAATTCGCCAGCCTGAAAGTGGTTGAAGTCAACAGCATTGGCGTGTTCCTGGACTGGGGCCTGCCGAAGGATCTGCTGCTGCCGTATTCCGAAGAAAAACGCCAGCTGACGGCGGGCGAGTACTGCGTGGTGCACGTCTACCTCGACAAGCACACCCGCCGCATCACCGCCACCGCGCGGTTGGATCGTTATCTGGACAAGACGCCGGCCAATTACACGGCTGGGCAGGAAGTTGATTTGCTGGTTGCCGAAGCTACCGACATGGGCTTCAAGGCGATCATCAATAACAAGCACTGGGGCTTGATCCACAAGAACGAAATCTTCAAGTTCATGCGCGCCTACAAACAGGAAAAGGGTTTCATCAAGGAGATCCGTCCGGACGGCAAGATCAGCTTGAGTTTGCAGCCGGTGGGTCAGGAAGCGGCCACCAGCCTCAACGCGAAGATCCTCGCCAAGTTGCGTGAAAACAACGGCACGCTGCCGGTCAGCGACAAGAGCGACCCGGTGTTGATCAGCAGTCTGTTTGGCGTGAGCAAGGGCAACTTCAAGAAGGCCATTGGTGCGCTGTACAAGAATGGGCAGATTGTCATTCATGCTGATCGTATTGAGCTGACTTGATCGTTAGGCCGAGCAAACCACCGTTGGCTAGGTCATCCTGTGGCGAGGGGATTTATCCCCGCTGGGCTGCGAAGCAGCCCTGATTCGAACGCCTCGGTGTACCTGCCAGATTGAGTGGTTATTTTTGGGGCTGCTCCGCAGCCCAGCGGGGATAAATCCCCTCGCCACAAATTTTCGCTGTATACAAAACTCCTTGCACCTTAACCATGCACCCGCGCCCCGTTCGTGGGCGTTCTGTTGTGCTCGTTCGGTTTTTACCTGCGCTGAAAAGCGCGGTTTGTCTCGTATCCAGCGCCTATGGCACGCATTCTGCGTAGCAACCCGTATACAAACCACGCCGGCTCCCGTGCGCAGTGTGGTGGACAATCAAACTCGGGGGCACGGCGGCACCCAAAAGGAGCCCCGCAATGTCCGAGCAATTGCCCAACGGCTACAGCCCCCGTCTCTATAACGAAGACCTGGGCCCGCTGCCGCAGAAATGGAATTGGTACAACATCTTCGCGTTCTGGATGAGTGATGTGCACAGCGTCGGCGGCTATGTGTTTGCCGCCAGCCTGTTCGCCTTGGGCCTGGCGAGTTGGCAGGTGCTGATCGCGTTGCTCGGCGGGATTTGCATCGTGCAATTGATCGCCAATCTGGTCGCGAAGCCGAGTCAACAGGCGGCGGTGCCTTATCCGGTCATTTGCAGGCTGGCATTTGGCGTGTTCGGGGCGAATATCCCGGCGGTGATTCGCGGGCTGATCGCGGTGGCCTGGTATGGGATCCAGACGTACCTGGCGTCAAGTGCGCTGATCATCGTAGTCCTGCGGTTTTTTCCTTCGATGGAAGCCTACGCGACACCTCATTTTGCCGGCTTGTCCTACCTGGGCTGGTTCGGTTTCCTCAGCCTGTGGTTCGTCCAGGCATTGGTGTTCTGGACCGGCATGGAGTCGATCCGTCGTTTCATCGATTGGGCTGGGCCGGTGGTGTATGCCGTGATGTTCCTGTTGGCCGGTTGGATTGTCTGGAAGGCTGGTTGGAGCAACATCAGTTTTACCCTGGCGGAAAAGTCCCTATCCGGTTGGCAGGCATTCGGCCAAGTGATCGTGGCGACGGCCCTGGTGGTGTCCTACTTTTCGGGTCCGACCTTGAATTTCGGCGATTTCAGTCGGTACTGCCGGAGCATGTCCGACGTACGTCGTGGAAATTTCTGGGGCCTGCCGGTGAATTTCCTGGCGTTCTCCCTGGTGACCGTGGTGATTGTTTCCGGCACGTTGCCGGTGTTTGGAGAAATGCTCCACGACCCGATCGCCACCGTGGCGCGCATCGACAACAACGTCGCCGTCCTGCTGGGCGCCTTTGCCTTCGTCACCGCGACCATCGGCATCAACATCGTCGCGAACTTCGTGTCCCCGGCCTTCGACTTTGCCAACGTCGCGCCGAGCAAGATCAGTTGGCGCGCCGGCGGGATGATTGCGGCGGTGGCCTCGATTTTCATCACGCCGTGGAATCTGTTCAACAACCCTGAAGTGATCCACTACACCCTGGACGTGCTGGCGGCGTTTATCGGCCCGTTGTTTGGCATCCTGCTGGTGGATTACTACCTGATCAAGAAGCAGCAGATCGACGTCGATGCGCTGTTCAACGACGGCCCGACTGGACGTTATTACTACAACGGGGGGATCAACTGGACAGCGGTGAAGGCGTTGATCCCGGCGACGCTGATGGGCGTCGCAATCACGTTCACGCCGTTTCTCCAACCGATGGCCAACTTTGCCTGGTTCACCGGCTGCTTCCTTGGCGGTGTGTTGTATTTCGCCTTGGCGCGACGCGAACCTTTCCCACAGCTGAACACATCGCTGAACCCGGCCGGCCAGGCCTGATCACCGCAGGACGGTCTGGGCGCAGCGTTCGACCGCGCTTCGGTTGGCGGGCCGCAGCAACAGGCCGCCCGCCAGCACCAGGCCACTGCCTGCGATGATCAGTGCGGGTTGCAAGCCGCCGCTGAAATGGCTGCTCAGCGCCGCCAGCAACGGTCCGCTGAGCTGGCCGATGGCGAAACACGCGGTCAGCAGACCGATGTTGCGCTGGATGGCATGGGGCGCCAGTTCTCGGGAACGCAACACCATCAATTGCATGCAAGCCAGGAATGGCGTGCCACACAGGATCACGCCCAGCGCCAATCCCGCGCCGCTGCCCAGCAGGCAGGCAAAGACGCCAGCAGCTTGCAGCCACAAGGTCGCCATCAACCAGCGGCTGGTGGTGTTCGGGTTGGGCCGGCGCAGGCTCACCAACAGCACGCCGATGGCTGCGGCCAGGCCGAAGCAAGGCCAGAACAGGTCTGCCTGCCATTGCCCGTGGAACTGTGCGGAAGCCATCTGCGACAGGAAGGTCGCCGGAATGATATAGCCAACGCCATACAAGGCATAAACCACGCAGAGCCGGGCGATGCCGCGGTGGTTGGCCACGGTGGTTGGCGCTGCAACAGTGGCCGTAGGCACGGGTTTCGGCAGGGCCGGCAGGATCACCAGCAACATCAACAGCGCCGCCCCGGCGTATACCAGCCACAAGATGTCGGATGTATGGCCCAACAGGTTCGAGCCAAGGGCCAACAAGCCTGTCAGAAAAATTCCCAAGCCAGGTCCGGCGAATACCAGTGCGCCCAGCCGTGGTCGCCCCGTCGCCGCAGCCAAGGGTTGGCTCAGGGCAGTAATCATCACCATCACCCAGGCGCTCGCCACGCCCGTGCCGAAGCGCAACGCCAGGTGCGGCCAGAAGCCCCAGGCCCAGAACGACGCCAGGGTTAACAGCACGCACAACCACAGGCCGCCGAGCAACCGTCGCTGCACCTGTTCCGGACGGCGGGCGAACATGGCGTCGAGCGCGCCGAGCAGATAACCGAGGTAGTTGGCAGCGGCGATCAGACCGGCGGCGGTCAAGTCCACCTGACCTTCGCCGATCAAATGAGGTAACTGCGGTGTGAGGGCGAAGCGGCCAATGCCCATGGCCATCATCAGGGCAATGAAGCTGGCGAGCAGGCGAATCAAGGGCGACATGGTCGATCTCCGGCGTCGAGGTGATTGACCGTCAGGCTAGGACCGATTGACTTTCATTAAAAATGAATAATAGTGAGCAACTTGTTCGTTTTTGGAGAAGGTCGTGGAGTTCAGCCAGTTACGTATTTTCCAAGCGGTGGCCGAAGAGGGTTCCATCACTCGGGCCGCCGAGCGTCTGCACCGGGTGCCGTCGAACCTGTCGACCCGGCTCAAGCAGCTGGAAGAGCAGTTGGGCGTGGATCTTTTCCTAAGGGAGCGTCAGCGATTGCAGTTGTCGCCTGCGGGAAAAGTCCTGTTGGACTATGCGACCAAGCTGTTCGCCTTGCACGACGAAGCCCACGCGGCGGTGCAGGGCGGCCAGCCGGCCGGGGATTTTGTCCTGGGCACGATGTACAGCACGGCGGCGACGCATTTGCCGGACCTGCTGGCGGCTTATCACCGGGCTTATCCGGCGGTGAACCTGCAAGTGCAATCGGGACCGAGTGGGGAGTTACTTGAAGGCCTGCTCACCAATCGCCTCGATGCGGCGCTGGTGGACGGCCCGCTGGAGCTGGCGGGGTTGGATGGCGTGCCGTTGTGCGACGAGCGGTTGGTGTTGATCACTGAGACCGATCATCTGCCGGTGCGCAGTGCGCTGGATGTGCAGGGCCGTGCGGTGTTCACTTTCCGGCGTGGCTGTTCCTATCGGATGCGCCTGGAAGCCTGGTTCGCCCACGACCATGCAACCATGGGCCGGGCGATGGAGATCGAGTCATACCAGGGAATGCTGGCCTGTGTGATTGCCGGCTCCGGGGTGGCGCTGATGTCCGAGTCGATGCTCGCCAGCCTGCCGGGGCGCGAACGTGTCATGGTGCATCCGCTGGCCGAGCCGTTTGCCAGTGCGACGACGTGGTTGATGTGGCGCAAAGGCATGGTCGGCGCCAACCTGAACGCCTGGATTGAATTGCAACAACAAGCCTGGCCGCGTGCGCCAATGATCCCGGCGCAATCGGCTTGAACTCACCACCTGGGATTTGGATCAATTCAGTAACAGATCATTGCAATCTGTAACGAGCATTGAACAGGACTTCGGACTATTATCAGTGCGAAGGGGCCACAGAAATCTGCCGCTCGCACCACCTGAGGGGGCACCACGATGAAAGAGAAAATCCAGAACTGGCTTCATGACCTGGGTGTCGCGCTTGGCCTGATCGAGCCGCCCATGCAGCCGATACCGATCCGCACTGACGACGAGCAACGTCGCCGCCAGCCGCGCCGCCGGTAAACCCACCAGGAATTTGGAGAGATCGCAGTTCCGGACCATTTCAATCGAGATGGCCCGGAACTGCGATCTTTTTATTGGCGGCGCGAACACTGTGGCGAGGGGATTTATCCCCGCTCGACTGCGCAGCAGTCGCAAACAGGGTCAAGAGTATCTTCTGAAAGATAGGAAAGGCTTAAACAGGGCAGCTTCGCAGCCCTGCGGGGATAAATCCCCTCGCCACAAGTGTGTTCGGCTCGATTCAGTTTCGATCAAGCCGCCTTGGCCACCACATTCGACCTTGGCGACAGCAAACTCACCAGCACGAAACTCACCAACGCCACGCTCAGGCTGTAATAGATCGGGGTGTTCGCGTCCAGCCCATCCTTGAACATGAAGAACAACGCCGTCACGAAGCCCAGCGACATGCTGCTGATCGCGCCTGCGGTGGTCGCGCGTTTCCAGTAGATGGCACCGATCAGCGGGATCAGCATGCCGCCCACCAGCAGGTTGTACGCCAGCGTCAGGGCGCTGATGACATCGCTGACCACCAGGGCGATCGCCAGGACAACCCCGCCCAACAGCAAGGTCGCGATGCGGTTTTCATGGACGTCGCCGTTACCGCTTTCACGACCTTGGCGCAGACGCGGCAGGAGATCCTGGACGACGGTGGTGGAGGCCGCCAGCAGTCCCGCCGCCGCGGTGGACATCAGCGCCGCGAGGGCAGCGGCGATGACGAGGCCGCGGATCCCGTTGGGCAAGCTGTGTTGCACCACGCTGGCGAAGGCGTTGTTGACGTTTTCCAGGTCCGGCAGCAACACCTTGGCCGCCATGCCGATCAGCGCACCGGCCAGGCCGTAGAGCACGCAGTACAGGCCGGCGGCGGTGCCGGCGACTTTGGCCACGCCTTCGCTGCGGGCGGTGAACACCCGCTGCCAGATGTCCTGGCCGATGAAGATGCCGAAAAAGTAGATCAGGAAGTACGTGACGATGGTGTCCCAGCCAATCGCGGTGAAATCGAAATAGCGCGCCGGCAAGGCCGCCACCATCGCGTCCCAGCCACCGGCGTCACTGATGGACATCGGCATCAGCAAGAACACCAGGCCGATGGTCATGATCAGGAACTGCACGATGTCGGTCAGGGTCAGCGACCACATGCCGCCGATGGTGGAATACAACACCACTACGCCGCCGCCCACCAGGATCGAAACCCAGAAGGGCAGGCCGAACAGCACTTGCATGACCGTGCCTATGGCGATGGTCGACGTGGCGCCGATCATCAGCGCGTAGACCAGCATGATCAGTGCGCTGGCATGGCGCGCGGCCGGGTTGTAGCGGCGCTCCAGCACCTGGGTCACGGTGTAGATCTTGAGCTTGAGCAACGGCTTGGCGAGGAACAGGCTCAGCCCGACGATGCCCAGGCCGATGGCGCCGCACAACCAGAACCCGGAAATGCCATGGACATAGCCCAGGCGCACGGTGCCGATGGTCGATGCGCCGCCGAGCACGGTGGCGGCCATGGTGCCCAGGTAGAAGCCCGGGCCGAGGTTGCGCCCGGCGACGAGGTAGTCGTCACGGGTCTTGGCGCGGCGCATGCCGTACCAGCCGAGGGCGATCATGCCGGTGGCGTAGATGAGAACGACGATTAAATCCAAGGCCATGATGGCGTGTCTCCGATTTGTCTTTTTTATAGGAAGTCGAGATGGCGCCATGGACAGATGGAGTTGTGGCGAGGGGATTTATCCCCGCTGGGCTGCGAAGCAGCCCCAAAACAGCCAACTCAATCTATCAGGCACACCGAGATGTCAGGGTTTGGGACCGCTGCGCGCTCCAGCGGGGATAAATCCCCTCGCCACAGGTCCAGCGCTCGGCGAGACAGCATCCTTGCTCCGCGGATCCTGCGGCCCATACACCGCCGCAGGTTCCGGAAACAGCCCCAGCAACGCCAGGTACACCACCGACGCCAGCCCCAGGGTCACCGGCAGGCTGATGTCGATCCCACCGGCCAATTCCCCTAGCGGGCCGACGAATTGCCCAGGCAGGTTGACGAAGCACAGGCCGACCAATGCGCTGGGAATCCACGCGCCCAATCCGCGCCAGTTCCAGCCATGGCTGAACCAGTAGCGCCCGCCGGTTTCGCCGCGGGTGAACACCTGCAGGTCATCCGGGCAGTAGAAGCCACGGCGCACCAGCAGGCCGATGATCATGATCACCATCCACGGCGTGGTGCAGGTGATGATCAGCACGGCGAAGGTCGACACGCTTTGCACCAGGTTCGCCGCGAAGCGACCGATGAAGATGAAGGCAATCGACAGCACGCCGATCAGCAGCGTCGCCTTGACCCGCGACAGCAGCCGTGGGAACACGCTGGACATGTCCAGCCCGGTGCCATACAGCGACGTGGTGCCGGTGGACATGCCGCCGATCACCGCAATCAGGCACACCGGCAGGAAGAACCAGCCCGGCGAAACCGCGAGCAGCCCGCCCACGTAGTTGTTGGCCGCGATGTAGTCCGGCGCCTTGATTGCCACGATGGTGGCGGTGGCGAGGCCGAACAGGAACGGGATCAGCGTCGCCAATTGCGCGGCGATCACCGCCAGCATGATGCGCGGCTTGGGCGTGTTTCGCGGGATGTAGCGCGACCAGTCACCCAGGAAGGCACCGAAGGAAATCGGGTTGCTCATTGCGACCAGCGCCGCGCCGATGAAGGCGGCGTAGAAGCCCGGCTGGCCGAGGGCGACCGTGCCGGCAAACTGGCTGTCGAAGCTCGGTGCAAAGGCGAAGATGCCCAGCAGGAACAACAGGCTGGCGGCCCACACGGCGATGCGGTTGACCCACAGCATGAAGCGAAAGCCGTAGATGCACACCGTCAACACCAACAGGGCGAACAGACCGTAGGCCAGGCCCAGGCTCAGGTCGGTTTCCGGCACGCCGACCAGCCGCTTGGCGCCGCCGATCAGCGCATCGCCCGAGCTCCATACCGACAGCGAGAAGAACGCGATGGCGGTCAGCAGCGACAGGAATGAACCGACGATGCGCCCGTGCACACCGAAATGCGCACCGGAAGACACCGCGTTGTTGGTGCCGTTGAGCGGACCGAACAGGCCCATCGGCGCGAGGATGATCGAACCGACCAACACGCCCAGGACGATCGCCCAGACCCCGGCCTGGAAGGATAGGCCGAACAGCACCGGGAAACTGCCGAGCACGGCGGTGGCAAAGGTGTTGGCGCCGCCGAAGATCAGTCGAAACAGATCGCCCGGGCCGGCGGTTCGTTCATGGTCCGGGATCTGCTCGACCCCGTTGGTTTCAATCTGCGTAAGGCTTTTATCGTTATTGTTATGCATGATCTGCTCCGATCATCGAGGCGCGTTCATCGTGCGTGAACGTCGCCTGCTTGGCTAAGGGGGTGGCAGCCCTTCCGGCATTGCGGACAAATGTTCATGACAGGCCAGCCATAGGCCTTGTTGTTCTTGGCGAAACACAATGGTTTCGCGCTCCTGGCTAAAGTGAAGCTCCCCTTGCATGCGCAGCTCAGTGGCCACGTCATGGATGAAAATCGCCACGTCCCCTAGCAGGCTGACGAAGGCGTTGCTCGAGGTGCAGCTCAACACCTCGAAGCCATCCTCGGACCGCCAGCGATCCCACAACGCCTGGTAGGCATCGCGGGACAGCAGGGGCTGTTCGAGGGTGTGGAACACGAAACTCGCATCGACCGTGAACGCACCGAAATAGGCGTCGCGGTCATTGCGGGCGAAGGCCGACACCAATTTTGCGGCGGCCTTGAGGACTTGGTCTCGATCGTTCATGGCCGCGCCTCAGCGATGAACCACGCCGGGCAGTACGCAGAGCATCTCGTACAGCAGGTTGGCGCCCAACAGCGAGGTGTTGCCGGTGGTGTCGTAGGGCGGCGAAACTTCTACCAGATCGCAACCAACCAGGTCGAGGCCCTGGCAGCCACGGACGATTTCAATTGCCTGGATAGTGGTCAATCCACCGATTTCCGGGGTGCCGGTGCCCGGCGCCCAGGCCGGGTCGATGCCGTCGATGTCGAAGCTCAGGTACACCGGGCCGCCGCCGACTTTTTCACGCACTTCAGCCATCAGTGGGGCCAGGGATTTGTGCCAGCACTCTTCAGCCTGGACCACGCGGAAGCCCTGGTTGCGGCTCCAATTGAAATCCTCGGCGGTGTAGCCCTGGGCGCGCAGGCCGATCTGCACCACGCGGTCGCAATCGAGCAGGCCTTCCTCCACGGCGCGGCGGAAGGTGGTGCCGTGGGCGATTTTCTCGCCGAACATGTGGTCGTTCACGTCGGCATGGGCGTCAATGTGCACGAGGCCGACCTTGCCGTGTTTCTTGTGGATCGCCCGCAGGATCGGCAGGGTGATGGTGTGGTCACCGCCGAGGGTCAGCGGGATGACATTGTGTTCGAGGATCTTGTGATACGACTCTTCGATGATCCGTACCGCGTCCAGCAGGTTGAAGGTGTTGATCGCCACGTCACCGATGTCCGCCACCGACAGGGAGTCGAACGGCGCGGCACCGGTGGCCATGTTGTAGGGGCGGATCATCACGGATTCGGCGCGGATCTCGCGGGGGCCGAAACGGGTGCCGGCGCGCAGGGAGGTGCCGATGTCCAGCGGCACGCCGACGAACGCCGCGTCGAGGCCGGCGGCGGTTTGCAAATGGGGGAGTCGCATCATGGTGGCGATGCCGCCGAAGCGCGGCATTTCGTTGCCGCCCAGTGGTTGGTGAAGAATCTTGTCCACGGGTAGGGCCTCATCGTTTGTTTTATTTATCAGGGGCCGATTCTGCGAAAAGCCGTTGCCGCGAAGAATCGCTGGCGGCAAATACTTAGTTCAGATTTTTCTAAACTAATGGCGGGCGGGGCGATAGACTTCCAATCAGCGCATCCCCTGGGCAGATGATGCCCTCTGTGGCGAGGGGATTTATCCCCGTTGGGGCGCGAAGCGGCCCTAAACCCTGGTATCCCGGTGTATCAGGCAGATTGAGTTGACTGTCTTGGGGCCGCTTCGCAGCCCAGCGGGGATAAATCCCCTCGCCACAAGAGCGCTACCAAGCCCTGAGTAATTCGGAGACCCCAATGGCCAACGCTCTACCCGACCTGAAACTGCTGCGCATTTTCGTCAGCGTGGTCCGGCACCAGGGCTTCGCCAACGCCCAGCACGAACTCAACCTTTCCACGTCGGCCATCAGCACCTACATGAGCCAGCTCGAATCGGCCCTGGGCCTGGTGCTCTGTCATCGCGGCCGGGGCGGGTTCAGCCTGACCAGCAAGGGTGAACTGTTCCATCAGGAAACCTTGCGCCTGCTCGGCGAGCTCGAAGGCTTCGAGCAATATGCCGCCGCGCTCAAGGGGGAACTGCGCGGCACGTTGAACCTGGGGGTGATCGACTCCACTGTCAGCGACAAGGCCTTGCCGTTCGCCGAAGCCATCGGTGCCTACAGCCAGGAACATCCGGCGGTGCATCTACACCTGTCGGTCCTGAGCCCCTATGAACTGCAACTCGGCGTCCAGGACAACCGCCTGGACTTGGCCATCGGCGCGTTTTCCACGCGCATGAGCGGGCTGGTCTACATGCCGCTGTATCGCGAGCAGCACTGGTTGTATTGCAGCAACCGTCATCCGCTGTTCACTGAACGGCGCATTCCCGAACAAGTCATCACCCAGCAGCGCATGGTCGGGCGCGGTTACTGGAGCCAGGCCGAATTGGCCCGTCATGGCTTCAAGCACAGCGCGGCGACGGTGGAGAGCATGGAGGCGCAGTTGATCCTGGTACTGTCGGGCGCCTACATCGGTTACCTGCCCGAGCATTACGCCCAGGCCTGGGTCGACAAGGGCGACTTGCGGGTGCTGTTGCCGAGCGACGTTTGGTTATCAGGCGCCGTTCTCGATGATCGTGCGCCGTGGCCGCAGCCGCGAGCCGCTGATCCAGACCTTCCGTGATCTGCTCAAAGCTCAACTGAACCAGGCGTGACCATGTCCAGAATCCAATGCCCGCGCTGCCAACGACCGCAAAGCCATTGCCTGTGCCCGTTGACCCCCTGCCTCGACAGTCGTACTCGCGTTCTGCTGTTGCAGCATCCCAGCGAAGTGAACCATGCCTTGAATACTGCCCGACTGGCGGCGTTGGGGCTCAACAATGCCGAGTTGATCGTGGGTGAAGTGTTCGAGGACTTGCCCCGGCTGCTCAACCAACCGGGTTACCGGGCGCGGTTGTTGTTTCCCGCTGACGATGCACAGCCAATCCAGACCTATGGCGCGTCCGATGAGCCGCTGCTGTTGGTCGTGCCCGATGGCACCTGGCGCAAGGCGCGCAAGATCCTGCACCTCAATCCGCTGCTGGCGGCACTGCCGAGGGTAACGTTGGCCGACGGTGGCGTGTCCCGCTACCGCTTGCGCAAGGCGCCAGGGCCGGGGGCGCTGTCGACGGTGGAGGCGATTGTCCAGGCGTTGCAGGTCCTGGAGGCGCCGGTGAGCTTCGAGCCGTTGCTGAGGCCGTTCGAGGCGTTGATCGAGGGGCAGATTGCGGCGATGGGAGAGGAGACGTTCCGGCGTAATCATGCTGGAGAATAGGTGGTGTGGTTGCCGGCCTCATCGCGAGCAAGCTCGCTCCCACAGTTGATCTCCAGTGCACTCAAGGTTAGTGGTCACCACAAATCCAATGTGGGAGCGAGCTTGCTCGCGATGGCGATAGCCCAGACACCGAAGATCCCAGCCAAAGCCTACCGCTCGCGCATCGCCTCGGTCCGTGCTTTCAACACCGGCTTGAGCAAGTAATCCAACACACTTTTCTCCCCAGTAATGATATCCACCGTCGCCACCATCCCCGGGATGATCAGCAACGGTTTCGCATCCCCGCCCAAATGGTTCTTGTCGGTACGCACCTGGATCAGATAGAAGCTGTTGCCCTTGTCATCGGTGATGGTGTCGGCGCCGATCAGTTCGAGCTTGGCGCTGAGTCCGCCGTAGATCGTGTAGTCGTAGGCACTGAACTTGACCATGGCTTTCTGGCCTGGATGCAGGAATGCCACGTCCTGTGGGCGGACCTTGGCTTCGATCAGCAAATTGTCTTCCAGTGGCACGATCTCGATCATGTCGCTGCCAGGCTGGACCACGCCGCCGATCGTGTTGACCTTCAACTGCTTGATCACCCCGTGCACCGGCGAGACCACGGTGGTGCGGGTCACGCGGTCGTCGATGGCGATGCTCGTGGCGGTGATTTTTGACAGCTCGGTGCGTTTCTCGTTGAGGTCTTTCGCGGCATCGGAGCGGAAGGTCTGTTCCGATTCGTCGATCTTGCTCTTGATCTCGTTGATCGCCGATTCGGCCCGAGGGATCGCCAGTGTGGTGGCGTTGAGCGAGCCGCGGATTTCCACCGCGCTGCGCTTGAGCCGCAGGATTTCGACGGGTGAAACCGCCCCGGTGCGCACCAGCGGCGCCGACATGTTCATTTCTTCTTGCAGCAAGGCCAGCGCCGAGCTGAACTGGCCTTGCTTGGAGCGAAACTCTGCGAGTTCCTGGGTTTTTTGCCGCAGCTGTTCGGTCAGCGTCCGCTGCTCGCTGGCCAGGCGTCGCTGGCGTTGCTCATAGAGCGCGCGCTCGTCCTCGGCCACCTGCGGCGCCTTGCCGGTCACTTCGGTGGACAACTGCAAGGGCCGTCCTTCGGCCTCTGCCGACAAGCGTTCGACCTGTGCCATCAACGCATAACGATCCGCCTCGCTCTCGCCCTTGTTCGACAGGAACCGCGTGTCGTCCAGGCGCAGCAGGGTGTCGCCCTTGTTCACCATCTGGCCTTCGCGCACGAAAATCTCGGTGATGATGCCGCCTTCGAGGTTCTGGATCACCTGGATCTTGCTCGACGGAATCGCCTTGCCTTCGCCGGTGGTGACTTCCTGCAACACCGCCAGTTTGGCCCAGACCAGCCCGCTGATAATCAGCCCTGCGGCCAGCCACACGGTGACGCGCGACCGGCGCGGCGAGTCCTGCAGTGTCGCGCCGGCGGTTTCCGGCATGAACTCGCTTTCGGCGCTTTTGCTGAAACTGCCGAAGTAGCTTCGGGCGGCTGAATCGGGTGTTTGAGCAGACATGGGGCGGTACCCGTTGGTTAATTGTTATAGATCCGGTGCGAGCTTTTGTGGCGAGGGGATTTATCCCCGCTGGGCTGCGAAGCGGCCCCAAGACAGTTGCCTCAGTCTGTCTGGCACACCGAGGCACATGGTTTTAGGACTGCTGCGCAGCCCAGCGGGGATAAATCCCCTCGCCACAAGGGATATGTGTTGGTATTTAAACCGCCGCGGAGCCCACCCGCCCTTTACGCAACGCCTCGATCACCGCATCCTTCGGCCCGTCCGCCACGATCCGGCCGTTATCCAGCACCACCAGCCGATCCACCAGGCTGAGCATCGAGGTGCGGTGGGTGACCAGCAGCACGGTCTTGCCCTGTACGTGGGTATGAAGTTTCTGCCGCAGGACGTCTTCGCTGCTGTTGTCCATGGCGCTGGTGGGTTCGTCCAGCAGCAGGATCGGCGGGTCGAGCAACAAGGCCCGGGCCAGCAACACGGCCTGGCGCTGGCCGCCGGACAGCAACTGCCCGCGCTCGCCCACCGGACGATCAAAGCCCTGCGGATGTTGGCGCGCCAGTTCGGTGACACCGGTCAGTTCCGCCACTTCCAGCATGCGTGCGTCGCTGATGTAGCGGGCACCGAGGGTGAGGTTGTCGCGCAGGCTGCCGGCGAGCAGCGGCAGGTCATGGGCGACGTAGCCGATCTGTTGGCGCAAGTCGGCGACGTCCAGTTGCCGCAGGTCCAGGCCGTCCAGCAGCAACTGGCCTTCCTCCGGCGCATAGAAACCCATCACCAGCCGCGCCAGGGTGCTTTTGCCCGAGCCGCTGCGGCCGATGATCCCGATCCGTTCACCCGGCTTGAGGCTAAAACTGACGTTCGCCAGTGCCGGGGTGTTCTGGCCGTTGTAGTGGAAGGTCACGCCGCTCACGTCCAGCGCGCCTTGCAATTGCGTGCGATCAAGGGGCCGCTGCTTGGCATCGCGCTCCTGGGGCAAAGCCATCAGGGCATCGGTGCTGCGCATGGTGAGCTGGGCCTGCTGGTAGCGGGTGATCAGCCCGGCGATCTGGCCCAGCGGCGCCAGTACGCGGCTGCCGAGCATGTAGGTCGCCACCAGCGCACCGACGCTGAGGTTGCCGGCGATGATGCTGTAGACCCCCGCGACAATGGTCGTCATGCCGGCCAGTTGTTGGAGGAACAGCGTGCCGTTGGTCGCCAGCGCCGAAAGGTTGCGCGCGTGGCTGTCGAGGCGGGTGAGGGCGCCGTGGGTGCTTTCCCACTGATGCTGGCGCTCGCTTTCGGCGCTGCAGGCCTTGAGGGTTTCCAGGCCGCCGAGGGTTTCGATCAGCAGGGCCTGGCGTTGGGCGCCCAGGGCCAGGCTTTTCTGCACGGTGTCGCGCAGCCGCGCCTGGATGATCATGGCGAAGACAATGGTGATTGGAAACGCCACTACGGGAATCACCACCAGCCATCCACCCAACAGGCCGATCACCACCAGCATCAGCAGGGCGAAGGGCAGGTCGATCAGACTGGTGAGTGTCACCGCCGTGAGAAATTCTCGCAGACCCTGGAAGTCATGGATGCTCTGGGCAAAGCCGCCGATGGTCACGGGCTTGGCTTTCATCGCCATGCCGGTGATGCGTTCGAACAGGGTCGCCGAGAGAATCACGTCGGTCTTCTTGCCGAGCGGTGTCCAGCAGATGGGCCCGCACCACTCGTAGCACCAGTTCGAAACCGGTGCCGATCAGCAGCCCCACGGCCAGCACCCACAGCGTTGATGTGGCCTGGTTTGGCACAACGCGGTCGTAGGTCTGCATGACGAACAGCGGCACCATCAAGCCCAGCAGGTTGATCAGGAAACTCGCCAGGATCGCGTCGCTGTACAACCAGCGCGACAATTTCAAGGTGTCGCGAAACCACGCTTCGACCCGCGGCACCAAGGGCGCGCGCAGGTCTTCGAGTTCGTGACGCGGCCGGGCGAACAAGGCCTGGCCGCTGTAGTCGATGGTCAGCTCTTCACGGCTGACCCATTGTTCGCCGCCATCGGCCTCGCTGGGCAGGATCAGCGCGCGACCGTCCTCGCCCCAGCGCCGCAATATTGCGCAGCGGCCCCCGGCGAGGATCAGCATCACCGGCAGATTCAGCGCCGAGATGTCCGCCAGGTCGCGACGCAACAGCCGCGCCTGCAAACTGGCCCGGGCCGCTGCGCGCGGCAGCAGGTCCAGGCTCAAGCGTTGGTGCGCCATAGGAAGCCCGGCGCTGAGGCTGGCGCGACTGACGGTCGCGCCATGGAGTTTGCAGAGGATCAACAAGCCGTCCAGCAAGGGATCATCGAAGTTCGAGCGCGGGTCGGCGCTCGGGGTGGTGGGTTCCATGCTGGTCAAGTCGGTCGCTCCCACGGGATTACTTCAGTTCCGGCAGCCGTGCCTGGTTCTTGACTTCGGTCTGCGCGACCGCATCGGCCGGCAGCACGATCCGTTGCTTGTGCAGCAGCAGGCCCATGTTCGCCAGCACCCGGTACATCGAAAACTCCTCGGTGTAGCGCACCTCGGTGTAGCGACGGTTGGCGTTGTACAGCTCGTTTTCGCTGTCGAGCAGGTCGAGCAGGGTCCGTTGGCCGAGGCCGAATTGATCCTGGTAGGCGGAGCGCACGCGGGCGGTGGTGTCGGCGTATTCACGGGCCGTCGGGGTCTGTTTGCGCGCATTGAGCATGGCGTTCCAGGCCAGGCGCGTGTCTTCGTTGAGCTGGCGCAGGGCGTTGTTGCGGATGTCCATGGCCTGGTTGATCTGGTGCGCGTTGGACGCCAGCCGCGCCTTGTCGCTGCCACCACGGAACAGGTTGTAGTTCATCACCACGCCCAGCCGCCAATTATTGTCGTGACCTTCTTCACCGCCGATGTTGTTGTTGGCGCCCACTGCCGCCTCGGCGTCGAAGCGCGGGTAGAACGGCGATTTCGCCACTTCATATTGGCTTTCGGCGGACTGGATGTCGGCCTGGGCCGATTTCAGGTAAGGGTTGTTATCCACCATGCTTTGCTGGGCTTCGCGCAGTTCGGCAGGGATCTCGCCTTTGGTGGATGGCGGGGTCTCCAACTCATCGGGCATGCGCCCGACCACGCTATAGAAGTTCGCCTCGGCGTCGGCCAGGTCGACCTGGGCGGTGTCGTAGTTGTTTTCCGCCAGGGCCCGACGGGCATTGGACTGATCGGAGTCGGCGGTGCTACCCACCCCGCGCTCGGTGCGCAGGCCGATCTGGTCGTTGACCCGCAGGTGCGCCTGCAAGTTGTTCTTGGCCAGGGTCAGCAGCTCGCGGCGCTTGAGGACTTCCAGGTAGACCTCGATGGTGCGCAGGGCCAGGTCTTGCGCGGTGCCCTGGGCGTAATAGGCCCGGGAATTGACCACGCCCTGGGTGCGTTCGACTTCATTGGCGGTGTTGAATCCGTCGAAGATCATCTGCCGCAGGCGCAGCTCCGACTGGGTGTAGGTCAGGATGTTCGTGTGATGGTTGCCCAGCGCCCGGGTATTGGTGTTGTCGCTGTAGCCGCGACCATATCCGGCGTTCAGATCCACTGACGGATAAAAGCCCCCTCTTGCCACTTTGACGTCTTCATTGGCCGACAGGCGGCTGTCCACCCGTTGCGCCAATTCGGGGTGCGTCGCGATGGTGCTCTGTATGGCTTCGGTCAACGACATCGCCTGCGCCTGAGAAGAACAGGCCATGGCCAGCAAAACCGCGCTGCAGAGGGGTGTAAGAACGCGCATGGGGTGTATCTCCTGAGGTCTGTTGTGCTTCGTTGTCGCCAGAAAATTGACGTTTAAAAGATCAAAACCGTTTCAACCTTGTAACAACACAGCTAAGAACATCCTGTGGAAAACCTAAGAAGAATTTCTCATAACGCTTATTTCGAAAAAAACTTATGTCGTTAAAAAAAACCGGCACATTGTTCAGAGCAAGAGCCTTTGTATTTACGGGTTCTGACGGTTTTAAGACGTCAATAAAAAGTTCCATTCAAATTTTGAAACGACGTGAAGAACAGCAAAAAAGTTGAAAAACGGGGCGGTTCAGGGTGACGGTTTTTTGTCGTTATGGCGAAGCGCTAGCGTCGCCAGGCCCCGTGAAAGCTGGCAGATTTTCCAGATTCTGACGGTCGACTTGAGCGTGACTTCTTCACCCAGACAGATGCCGACCACGGGTTGGCAACGGAGGGAATGCACATGGCAGCGCTCATCGGTACCGTCAGCAAGGTGGTAGGGCAGGTTTTCGCGGAGGCCGCCGGTGGGGTGCGACGCCCATTGGTCGAAGGTGATCGTTTGTATGCCGGCGAGCACTTGGTCACCGGGGCCGAAGGCGCAGTGGCCGTGCATTTACAGAACGGCCACGAATTGACGTTGGGGCGCGGCAGCGACCTGACCCTGACCCCGCAATTGCTGGCTAACCAGGCGCCGCATGTCGACACGCCTGAAACCGCAGCGCCGAGCGACGCGCAACTGACCGATGTGCAAAAGCTGCAGCAAGCCATCGCCGCTCGGCGCCGACCCGACCCAGGCGGGCGAAGCCACCGCGGCGGGGCCCGGCAACGCAAGCGCGGCGGGAGCCTTGGGTGGCGGTCACAGCTTTGTGTTGCTGGAGGAAGTCGGTGGACAAGTCGACCCGCAGATCGGCTTTCCCACGGCGGGGTTCAATGGGATTCCGGAGTTTCCCCAGCTGGAATTGGCGGCCGATCCGGATAGTAATAACGACGGCATCGTCCCCCCCGTAACGCCCGAGACCCCGGACAACCCTGTCACCCTGGATGGCCTGACCGTGGACGGCGGCGAACTGACCGCCAACGAAGCCAACCTCGCCGACGGTACCGCCAGCAATCCAGGCGCGCTGGTGCAAAGCGGTACGTTCACGGTTTCTGCGCCCGACGGGCTGAGCAGCCTGAGCATCGGTGGTGTCAATGTGATTACCGGCGGCGTGCCCGCAGGTTTCCCACAATCCGTCACCTCGCCCTTGGGCAATACCCTGACCGTCACAGGCTATGACCCGGCCACTGGCGTCGTCAGCTACAGCTACACCTTGAACGACAACGAAACCCATCCGGCGGGTGGCGGTGCCAACAGCATCAGCGAGCAATTCCCTGTGGTGGCCGTCGACACCGATGGCGACACCGCCAACGGAACCTTGGACGTCAACATTACCGACGACGTGCCCCAGGCGATCGACGACAGCCACGCCAGCACCGCATCGGAAACCCTTGTCACGCTCACGGGCAATGTCTTGCCCAACGACCACCAGGGCGCTGACCGAATTCCCACCGGCCCCGACAGCGGGCCGATCATTGGCGGCACCTTCACCGGCACTTATGGGACCCTGGTCCTCAATCCCAACGGCACCTACACCTACACGCTGAACACCAGCGATCCGCAATTCGTCGCGTTGCACGGCGGCGGCAACGGCACCGAAACCTTCACCTACACCCTGACCGACGCCGACGGCGACACCAGCACCGCCAGCCTGGTGCTGCAAGTCCACAACAACGACGATCCAGTGATCATCAGCGGCCTCGACACCGAAGGCGGCGAGCTGATGGTGCAGGAAAAAAACCTCAGCGACGGCAGCAGCCCGGACGCTCCGGCACTGACCCAAAGCGGCACCTTCACCGTGACCGCGCTGGACGGCGTGCAGACCCTCAGCGTCGGCGGCATCACCGTGGTCAGCGGTGGCGTAACCGCCGGCTTCCCGCAATCCATCACCACGGCGCTGGGCAACACTTTGACCGTGACCGGCTTCAACGCCGCCACCGGCGTGGTCAGCTACAGCTACACCTTGCTGGACAACGAAGCCCATCCGAATGCGAACGGCGCCAACAGCCTGGGCGAGCAATTCCCGGTGGTGGTCACCGACGACAACGGCACCACCGCCACCGGTAATCTGGACGTGAACATCGTCGATGATCTGCCCAAGGCCGTAGACGACAGCAACGCCAGCACCGCCTCGGAAAGCAACCTGACCCTGACCGGCAGTGTGCTGACCAACGACACCCAAGGCGCCGATCACGTGGCGTCCGGCCCGATTACCCCCGGCACCTTCACCGGTACCTACGGCACGCTGGTGCTCAACGCCGACGGTTCCTACACCTACACGCTCAATACCTCCGACGCCGATTTCAAAGGCCTGCACGGCGGCGGCAACGGCACCGAAACCTTCGCCTACACCCTGACCGACGCCGACGGCGACACCAGCACCGCCAACCTGGTGCTGCAAGTCCACAACAACGACGATCCAGTGATCATCAGCGGCCTCGACACCGAAGGCGGTGAGCTGACGCTGCAGGAGAAAAACCTCAGCGACGGCAGCAGCCCGGACGCTCCGGCACTGACCCAAAACGGCACCTTCACCGTGACCGCGCTGGACGGCGTGCAGACCCTCAGCGTCGGCGGCATCACCGTCGTCAGCGGTGGCGTAACCGCCGGCTTCCCGCAATCCATCACCACGGCGCTGGGCAACACTTTGACCGTGACCGGCTTCAACGCCGCCACCGGCGTGGTCAGCTACAGCTACACCTTGCTGGACAACGAAGCCCATCCGAATGCGAACGGCGCCAACAGCCTGGGCGAGCAATTCCCGGTGGTGGTCACCGACGACAACGGCACCACCGCCACCGGTAATCTGGACGTGAACATCGTCGATGATCTGCCCAAGGCCGTAGACGACAGCAACGCCAGCACCGCCTCGGAAAGCAACCTGACCCTGACCGGCAGTGTGCTGACCAACGACACCCAAGGCGCCGATCACGTGGCGTCCGGCCCGATCACCCCCGGCACGTTCACCGGTACCTACGGCACGCTGGTGCTCAACGCCGACGGTTCCTACACCTACACGCTGAACACCGCCGACGCCGATTTCAAAAGCCTGCACGGCGGCGGCAATGGCAGCGAAACCTTCGCCTACACCCTGACCGACGCCGACGGCGACACCAGCACCGCCAACTTGGTGCTGCAAGTCCACAACAACGACGATCCAGTGATCATCAGCGGCCTCGACACGGAAGGCGGCGAGCTGACGGTGCAGGAGAAAAACCTCAGCGACGGCAGCAGCCCGGACGCTCCGGCACTGACCCAAAGCGGCACCTTCACCGTGACCGCGCTGGACGGCGTGCAAACCCTCAGCGTCGGCGGCATCACCGTGGTCAGCGGAGGAGCGGTCGCCGGCTTCCCGCAATCGATCACCACCGCGCTGGGCAACACTTTGACCGTGACCGGCTTCAACGCCGCGACGGGCGTGGTCAGCTACAGCTACACCTTGCTCGACAACGAAGCCCATCCGAATGCGAACGGCGCCAACAGCCTGGGCGAGCAATTCCCGGTGGTGGTCACCGATGACAACGGCACCACGGCCACGGGCAATCTGGACGTGAACATCGTTGATGACTTGCCCACGGCCCACGCGGATTCCGCCTCGGTGGACGAGGGTGGCACCGTCAGTGGCAACGTGCTGAACAACGACGAGGGCGGTGCCGACGGGCCCGCCGCGAGCGGTGCGGTGGTCGGCGTTCGCGCTGGCGGCGATACGTCCACGTCGGCCATCGGCGGCCTCGACACGCAGATCAACGGCGCCTACGGTTACCTGACGCTGGACGCCAACGGCAACGCTGTCTATCACAGCAATCCGAACGCCGTCAGCGCACCGGGCGCCACCGACGTGTTCACCTACACCGTGCGCGACGCCGATGGCGATGAAAGCACCACGACCATCACCATCGATGTGCGCGCCAGTTGCTTCGTCGCCGCGCCGGATCATGAAGTCAGCGTGCACGAAAGTGCGCTCGACCTGAACCAGGATGGCCAGGACCTGGCCCCTGGCACGGTTACCGGCAGCGACCCGAGCGCCACCGGCGAAACCGCCACGGGCAGCCTCGTGGATGCAGTCACCGGCGCCATTGGCGCCGTCACCTTCGCCCTCGTCGGCAATGCCACGGGTGCCTACGGCCAACTGCTCCTCAATCCCGACGGCTCCTACACCTACACCTTGACCTCGCCGGCCTCCACTTCGCCCGCCGCCAACGACGGGCCGAACGTGGTGAGCGAAAGCTTTACTTATCAGGCCACGGATTCACTCGGCAATACCGTCACCAGCACCATCGTCATCAACATCGTCGACGACGTGCCCCAGGCTCATTGTGATACCGCTGCGGTGGTGGAAGGTGGGACGGTCAGCGGCAACGTGTTGGACAACGACGTGCTTGGCGCCGACGGTGGCGCAGTGGTAGGTGTGCGGGCCGGCGGCGACACGTCGAACCCGGTCACTGGCGGCTTGAACACACAGATCAATGGCACGTATGGCTACCTGACCCTGGATGCCAATGGCAACGCGGTCTATCACAGCAACCCCGGCTCCGTGGGCGAAGCGGGCGCCACCGATGTGTTCACCTACACCGTGCGCGACGCCGACGGTGATGAAAGCACCACGACCGTCACCATCGATGTGCACAACAGTTGCCTGGTCGCGGAAACCGATCATGACGTCACTGTCTATGAAAAAGCCCTGGACCTGAAACAGGATGGCCAGGACCTGGCCCCCGGTACCGCGACCGGCAGTGAGCCGGGTTCCACCGGCGAAACCGCCAGCGGCACCCTGGTGGGCTCGGTCAGCGGTGCCACCGGCGCCGTGACGTTCACGCTGCTGGGCGACGCCACCGGCGCCCACGGCCAGTTGTTGCTCAACCCCGACGGTTCCTACACCTACACACTGACGTCACCGGCGACAACCTCGCCCCATGCCAACGATGGCCCGAATGTACTGAATGAAAGCTTCACGTATCAGGCCACTGACGCCCTGGGCAACAGCACCACCGGCAACCTGGTGGTCAGCATCGTTGACGACGTGCCCAAGGCTATCGCGTCCGAACGCTCGGTCACTGCAATGGAAGTCGATACGAACCTGCTGATCGTGCTCGACGTCTCCGGCAGCATGAAAGACGATTCAGGCGTGCCGGGTCTCTCGCGCATGGACCTGGCCAAACAGGCGATCAACGCCTTGCTCGACCAATACGACGACATGGGCGACGTGAAAGTCCAGCTCGTGACGTTCAGCGGCAGCGCCACCGACCAAAGCACCGTCTGGGTGGACGTAGCGACTGCCAAGACGCTGATTTCCGCTCTGATCGCCCACGGTGACACCAATTACGATGCGGCCGTGGCGATGGCGCAGACGGCGTTCGCAACCTCCGGCCAACTGACCTACGCACAGAACGTTGGCTATTTCTTCTCGGACGGCAAGCCGACCTTGGGCGAAATCGGCACCGCGGACGAAGCGGCGTGGAAAGCCTTCCTCGACGCCAACGGCATCAAGAACTACGCCATCGGCCTGGGCAGCGGCGTCAGTAACGTCCACCTCGATCCGCTGGCCTATGACGGCAGCACCCACACCAACACCAACGCGGTGGTGGTCACCGACCTGAACCAGCTCAATTCAGTGCTCTCGGGCACTGTCCAGGGCATTCCCGTGACGGGCAACCTGCTGGGCGAGGGCGGTTCGTTCGGCGCCGACGGCGGATTTATCAAAAGCCTGGTGGTGGATGGAACGACCTACAGCTACAACCCGGACGCCAATGGCGGCCAAGGCGCACTGAATGCTAGCGGCGGGGCGAACCACGGCACGTTCAACACCGCGACCAACACCGTGAGCATCGCCACCGACCATGACGGCACCCTGGTGGTCAATCTCGACACCGGTGCGTTCGGCTACACCTCGCAGACCTCCACCAGCACCTTGATCACCGAGCACATCGGCTACACCGTCAGCGACAACGACGGCGACCTGGCCGGTTCAAACCTGGTGATCAACGTCGTGCCCAACAGTGCGCCGGTGGCGATCGCCGACAACGTCATCACCAACGTGTTGTCGGGCAATATCGTGGTGCCTGGGGAGTTGCTGCTGGGCAACGACAGCGACGCCAATGGCGATCCGCTCACGGCTACGCCCACAGGTTTCAATACGGGCTGGGCCGCCAAGGGTGGAGACTTCACCGGCACTACCGGCACCGCCAGCTTTACCGGCAACAATGTCCAATCGATCAACCTCGACCGCAGTGCCTTCGTCGCCAACGCCGCGAGCATGACGGCGATGCTGGTGGTCAGTGGCGCGCTGGGGGCGGTGTCGAACAACAACGCCAACGATGAAGATCGGCTCAACATCAGCCTCAAGCAAGGCGAAACCCTGACGTTGGATCACAACCTCGCCGCCGGTCGCGTCGCCATGGAGTATTCCCTGAACGGCGGGCCTTTCGTCGCCATCAACGACGGCGCCTCGTTCACTGCCGCGGCGGATGGCAACTATCAGATCCACATCACCAACATCCCCAACCCTGGCAACGGTAACGTCAATGGCTCGGAAAATTATCAACTGACCATGACGGTCAACTACGCCTGCGCCCAGGACAACACGACGGATTACCACGGCACCTACACCGCCAGCGACAACCACGGCGGCAGCGACAGCGCCGCGGTCGACATCAGCTATCAAGCGGGCCACACCCTGACAGGGACGGCCGCTGACGATGTGCTGCTGGCCGGCAATGGCGACAACGTGCTCAACGCTGGTGATGGCAATGACATCCTCAGCGTGGGTACGGGCAACAACACGTTGCATGGCGAGGCAGGCAATGACTTGCTCTACAGCGGCAGCGGCAACGACCTTCTCGACGGCGGCACCGGCAGCGACACCGCCAGCTACGCCCATGCCAGCGCAGGCGTGACCGTGAACCTCGGCCTGCTGGCCGCACAAAATACCCTGGGGGCCGGGACGGATACCCTGACCAGCATCGAAAACCTCGTCGGTTCGAACTTCAACGACACCCTGACCGGCAACAGCGCGGGCAATCGCATCGATGGCGGGCTTGGCCATGACGTGCTCAATGGCGGTGGCGGCGATGACACCCTGATCGGCGGCCTCGGAAACAACATCCTCACTGGCGGCAGCGGCGCCGACACCTTCCAATGGCAGGCGGGCAACAGCGGCCACGACGTCATCACCGACTTCACCCCGGGCCTCGACAAGCTCGACCTGTCCCAACTGCTATTGGGTGAAAACGGCAGCGCAGCGTCCCTGGACGATTACCTGCACTTCACTGTCACCGGCACCGGCGCATCGGTCATCACCAGCATCGATGTCAGCGCCACCGCCGACGCCACGCCGAACCAGACCATCGACCTGGCCGGCGTCGATCTTGCCAGCCATTACGGTGTTACGCCGGGATCGGGTGGGATGATTGGCGGGGCGGACACGGCGACGATTATCAACGGGATGTTGAATGATCATTCGTTGAAGGTGGATACGGTGTGAGGTGAGTTGAAATGACAAAACCCGCCATGTCCAATCTGGATAGGGCGGGGTTTGCTTTTGTGGCGAGGGAGCTTGCTCCCGCTCGGCTGCGCAGCAGTCGTAAAACCGACCGCTGCGGTCTGTCTGGAAGAGCACGTCAGGCCCATTGTGGGCGGCTTCGTCACCCAGCGCGAGCAAGCTCCCTCGTCGCAGAAGGGCATGTTGTTCTGGCTAGCGTAATCCAGCGTACGTTTTGCCAGCAGAGCACCTTTTTGGGAAGTGTTTCGGTCAACACCTATTCGATAGCGAGTGCCGGATCGCAGCGGAGAACGGCAAGCTCGAGATTGTCTGAATTTCCTCTTCAAGGAACTTAAGAAAATCGGTTTCAGGATAATCCTCAGACATTTCCATGAGGGTCTGTGCCGTATCCCGATGGGGACGAACGGCCTCGCGTCTCATTTCACGTAACGCTCCGTTTCGAGCATCCAGGTTGAAGATCCGCAAAGTATCGATCGCCCTTTGCCGTGACCTATCATCTAGGTCAGCCCGTGGGACGATAGTGCCGTCGTTGACGAAAATGAAGTAGTCATCCGGATCGTCTACGTCAGGCTTGAGTAAGACACTGTGATCATACGGGCCGCAGCTGTCCTTGAACTTACCGCACGCATCTTCCCGGCAGCATGAGCCAAATAAGTTGCTCCAATCGAAGGTGCCCTGTGGGTATCTGTCTCTTTGTCGAAAGTGCTCAATGTGTGCGTGGCCGGGTTTGCTGATATCGGCCTCACAATAAGCGCAACGAGTATCTTGCATAGCTTGCAGACTTTCCCAGAGCTGATCACGTTCCTCCAAAGTCGGAGATTGTAACGACCACTTGTGCAATCCATGTCTGTAGCGGGTAAGACAGTGTGGCCCTTCACCTCGAACAAGCTTTCGCATGTACCCAGTTTCCTTGTCTTACTGTTTTATCAGCTGCTTGCGTTTGAACGTTTCCAACCGGATCAGTCGATGGCAATCGAGCATATTCGGATGCTGACTACCGAAATGCTCATCCAGATAATTGCGCAGTTCCTGGCCCTGTGTTGTTTCATGAAGGTTCTGCTGAATCAATCCCATGTATTCGCTCATTTTTTGAGCTGGCTCATTGTCGGGCGTCGGATCGATGTCCATGACGTACGCCAACACTTGGGAACTGGCGACCCCCTGAGTTTGTTGATCCACATTGCTCACTGTTACCCGTCGCCCGTTTTCGTCGGTTTCGGTTTGGAGAACACGGATGCAGTGCGCTGGTACGGAGGTGATCACCTGAGGGCTATGGGTAGTCACGATGAACTGGATATGCGGGAAAGCATTGAGGAGATCAGGTACGACGGTTTGCTGCCACGCCGGGTGCAGGTGCATGTCGACTTCATCTATCAAAACCACACCTGTGCTGCTACTAGGAGCCATGATGCCCAGATGCGGGTTGAGTTTTACGCAGCGATAAGCGATGTCCGCAGCCAAGGCGACAATATTGCGGATCCCATCGCTGAGCTGGCTGACCTTCAACACACCATGAAATGGATGTTCCAGCACCAAGTCGGAAAATTCACTGCTATATGCCAGATCTCGCCATCCTGTCCGCGTAGCGAGGACGGCATTTACCGCATTCTGTACAGCCAATACGGGATGTGCGAATTCGTCTTTTACATCAACACTTAATTTTCCACGCTCAATATTGCGAATCTGTTCCTCGCGATAGCTGCGAAAGATTCGTGTGTACCACTTGGCAAAATGTTTATAACTTGAGGCCGGATCGAGGCAATCGCGATACGCGTAGGTTCTGGAAAATTCGGCGTTTTCCGCTTTTTCATAAGCAGCAGTCAGTTTTTTCTGGCTCCAGAGCCGGCCTGTGCCGTAGTACGCCAGCACTGGCAAATCGAAGGGAGGCTCCTGGCCAGACGTTGCCTTGTGAAATATCCGTACTTCAAGCGCCTCGGCGGTTGTTTCCAGCAAGGTTGCCGTTGCGTCCCCGCGGGTTTGCGTACCTTTGCGAATGCTTTCCCGACGCCGTGACCATTTCCAGGGCTGCTCTTGAAAATAAGCGTGGGCAGTTAGCCGCGAGGGGAGAGAAGGCTCCATCTGATGGGCTGCGAGAGGGCGCAAGAAAACGTCTTCTGGGTGGATGCCGGTAGTGTCGTTGGTGGTGCTACCGAGATCAAACCCGCGAACATAGGGCCACAGCGCGACCTTGATAGCATCCAACAGACTCGTCTTGCCTTGACCGTTACGCGCAACGAGCAAGGTCAATTGGGGGTCCAGCTCAAGAGTTAATGTAGGGAAACAACGGTAGTTTTCCAGTTCCAGCCTGATCAGTTTCACAGACTCTCCTCGATGTGGACCGATGCCAGGCTACGGCAGTGGTGATGTTCCAGCGAATGGATGAGACACGAATTCTACTGTGAATGAAAACAGCTGAATACCTGCTCGCGGCCTCTTCACGATTCAAGGCCTGCGCAGTGTTTTCTGTCTGAGGATATAAACCGTCACCAGCACCGCACTGGTGAGCATGAACCCCCGCGCCCACGGCAGTGGCACGAGGTAGCAGGAAAACAGGATGCTGGCCCACATCAAACCGATGGCGTAGACCTTGCCCTTGAGGGGAATGCCGTTGCCGCTGAGGTAGTCTTTGATCCACGGGCCGAGGCGGGGGTGTTCCACCAGCCATTGGTAGAAGCGCGGCGAACTACGGGCGAAGCACGCGGCGGCCAGGAGCAGGAAGGGGGTGGTGGGGAGTACGGGAACGAAAATGCCAATGACCCCCAGCACTACGCTCAGCCAGCCGATGGCCAGCAGAGCGTAACGCAGGATCAGCGGGCGCTTGCCGATTGGCGAGGGCACCCGGTCACTCAGTGGTGGCGAGGCTTGAGGATCGCCGGTTTCTCGTCCGGGGCGTTGCACAGCAGGTACAGGGCGGTCAGCGCTTCGGGGATCTGCACGATCATGTCGTCCATCAGGTTCGCGTCGGCGGCAATGTCGGAGAACTCTGGTTGCTCGTCGAACAGGCCGGAACCGACCATGATTGGCAACAGCATTTCGCTGACTTCTTCTTCCGCGGTTTCGAACCAGGCAGCTTCGCGCAGGAACACGCCTTCCATGAAGCCGATGCACCAGCCGCGCAGTTCCGAATCGTCCGGGTCGTCGCCCAGGTCCAGCTCGCACGGCAATTCGAATTCTTCGTCGGAAGCCAGTTGGCGGGCGATGTGGGCCTTGAGGCCGACCAGCGTGGCTTCGATTTCGGCGCGCTGGGCTTCGTCGCTGTAATGCGGCTCTTCGGCGAACAGGGCGTCGATCCATTCACGGTCCGGCACTGGCTCGGAGCAGATGGACAGGGCGGTCAGATAGCCATGAGCGGCCACGTAATCCAGCGCCTCTTCGTGCAGCTCATCGGCGTCGAGGAAGACTTGCAGGCGGGTCAGTTGCTCAGCGAAGGACATTACGGGCTACCTTGGGGAATAAACAATGCGGGAATTCTAGGCCTTCTTGAGCGGGCAGGCCAGCCGCATGGTGGATTTGCCTGCTCATTGGCCGGACTTGACTCCATGCCAGGGCCATCGGTGGCGAGGGAGCTTGCTCCCGCTGGGCCGGGCTGGCGCTCCAGCGCGCAGCGGCCCGGTTTTGGGGGCGGCTTCGCCACCCAGCGGGAGCAAGCTCCCTCGCCACAGGTTCGGTGGGCTCCCGGCCGTGATCATCACACCTCCCGTCAGCAGCCCCCTTCGCAACGAAACCCTCGGGTATACTGCCGCGTTTTGTGATGCCCTGCGGTCGGTTGGAAACGCGCACTTACGATTTGCCGGTGCAGCGTTTGTGATTCTGAACCAGCCTTGCAGGGATGTTTCGGTGATTTTGGAGTTTCTATGCTCGAACAGGCTCAACGCGTTCTCAAGGACATCTTCGGCTACGACAGTTTCCGTGGCCGCCAGGGTGCCATTATTGAGCGCGTGGCCAGCGGTGGCGATGCCCTGGTGCTCATGCCCACCGGCGGCGGCAAGTCGCTGTGCTTCCAGGTGCCGGCCCTGTTGCGCAACGGCCTGGCGGTGGTGGTTTCGCCGCTGATCGCTTTGATGGACGACCAGGTCGCCACCCTTGAAGAATTGGGTGTCGCCGCTGCGGCGCTGAACTCCACCTTGAGCGCCGAGCAGCAACGGGACTTGGCCGCGAGGATCAAGCGTGGCGAGGTAAAAATGCTCTACCTGGCGCCGGAACGCCTCGTGCAGCCACGCATGCTGGCGTTTTTGCAGAGCCTGGAAATCGCCCTGTTTGCCATCGACGAAGCCCACTGCGTGTCCCAATGGGGCCATGATTTCCGTCGTGAATACCTGCAATTGGGGCAGTTGGCGGAATTGTTCCCCGACGTCCCGCGTATCGCCCTGACCGCCACGGCCGACAAGCGTACCCGCGAGGAAATCGTCGACCGGCTGCATTTGCAGAATGCCGAGCGGTTCCTCTCCAGTTTTGACCGTCCGAACATTTTCTACCGCATCGTGCCCAAGGAGCAGCCGCGCAAGCAGTTGCTGGCGTTCCTTGCCGAGCGACGCAGCGACGCGGGCATTGTCTATTGCCTGTCGCGCAAGAAGGTCGAGGAAGTGGCGGCGTTCCTCAGCGAACAGGGTTTTCCGGCGTTGCCCTATCATGCCGGCCTGCCCAACGATTTGCGGGCCTATCACCAGAAGCGCTTCCTCAACGAGGAAGGCCTGATCATGGTGGCCACCGTGGCGTTCGGCATGGGCATCGACAAGCCCAACGTGCGTTTCGTCGCTCACCTGGACTTGCCCAAGTCGCTGGAAGCCTATTACCAGGAAACCGGGCGTGCCGGTCGTGACGGCTTGCCAGCCGATGCCTGGATGGCCTACGGCCTGCAAGACGTGGTGATGCTCAAGCAGATGTTGCAGAACTCCGAGGGCGATGAGCGGCACAAGCGCCTGGAGCAGCACAAGCTCGACGCCATGCTGTCGCTGTGCGAAGAGACCCGCTGCCGTCGCCAGACCTTGCTGGCCTATTTCGACGAAGACATGCCCCAGCCCTGCGGCCATTGCGACAATTGCGTCGATGGCGTGGAAACCTGGGACGCCACGGAGCCGGCCCGCCAGGCGTTGTCGGCGATTTATCGCACGGGCCAGCGCTACGGCGTCGGGCATCTGGTGGATGTGTTGCTGGGCAAGGACAACGAGAAAGTCCGCAGCTTCGGCCACCAGCACCTGTCTGTGTTTGGCGTGGGCAAGGCCCGCAGCGAGAGCGAATGGCGCTCGTTGTTCCGGCAGTTGGTTGCGCGCGGCCTGGCGGACATCGACCTGGAAGGCTACGGCGGCCTGCGCCTCAGTGCGACGTGCCGGCCCTTGCTCAAGGGCGAAGTCACCCTGGAACTGCGCCGCGACCTCAAGCCGGCGACCGCGGTCAAGAGCAGCAAGAGCCAGGCCAGCCAATTGGTGCGCGGCGAAGAGCGTGACCAGTGGGAAGCGTTGCGCGCCCTGCGCCGCAAGTTGGCCGAGGAACACGGCGTGCCGCCGTACGTCATCTTTCCCGATTCCACTTTGCTGGAAATGCTCCGCAGCCAACCGACCTCCCTGGCGGAAATGGCCCGGGTCAGCGGCGTTGGCGCACGCAAGCTGGAGCGTTACGGCGAGGCCTTCCTCCAAGTGCTGGGCGGCGAAGCCGAGACCCTGCCGGCGGTGGCCGACGTTCGCCATGAACTCATCACCCTGGCGCGGGCCGGCATGACCCCGCTGCAGATTGCCAGTCAATTGCAGTGCTCGGAAAAGAACGTCTACACGATGCTGGCCGAGGCCATTGGTCAACAACAGCTTTCATTGGAGCAAGCGCTGGACCTGCCTGAAGAACTGATGGGCGAGGTCCAGGATGCGTTTCTCGATGGCGAAGGCGAGCTGCCTCCCGTATCGGAAGTCGCCGCGTTGTTCGCAGGGCGGGTTCCGGAAGGGGTCCTGTATTGCGTCAGGGCCGCACTGCAGTCGGAATTCGAAGTCTGATCAAACAGTTACGCTCCTTTAACGATTCACTACAGCGCGAGCCTTGCCTGAATCCAAAGGTCATGCTTAGCTGACTAATAATTAGTTTTTCTCTATTTCAGATTTGATGAGTTTTTTATGCCTTTGACCGATCAACACCGTTTTGGCATGCAACTGGCGCAGATGTCCCGTGGCTGGCGCGCCGAGCTGGACCGTCGCCTCGCCGGGCTGGGCCTGTCCCAGGCGCGTTGGCTGGTGCTGCTGCACCTGGCCCGTTTCGAACAGGCCCCGACCCAACGGGAGCTGGCCCAGAGCGTTGCGGTCGAAGGCCCGACCCTGGCCCGTTTGCTCGACAGCCTGGAAACCCAGGGCCTGGTTCAACGCCAGGCCGTGGCCGAGGACCGCCGCGCCAAGAAGATCGTACTGTGCGCGCCGGCATTGCCGCTGATCGAGCAAATCGAAACCATTGCCACGCAGTTGCGCCGGGAGTTGTTCGAAGGCGTCGACGAAGCGGACATGCGCGTTTGCATGCGGGTCCACGGCACGATCCTGGCCAACCTGGAAAGATCCTGAGGCATATCCCTGGCGCCAGACCTTTGAGATTCGGTGGTTAGCGAACTATAACCAGTACTAGGCGATCGTATTGGAAGCGTTTCGCACAGGTCGTTGATCAAAGGGATACCCATGCTTGAAAGTTTGCAGTCCACGTTGCGCAGTTGGATCAACGTGTCGGTCGTCGTGGGTGCCCTGGGGTTTCCCGCCTTGGCGTCGGCGCTGGGGCTTGGGGAAATCACGCTTCATTCCGCCTTGAACCAACCGTTGCGCGCCGATATCGCCCTGGTTGATGCGGCGGGACTCAGCGAGGGAGATCTTTCCGCCAGCCTGGCGAGTCCGGACGACTTCAGCCGTGCTGGGGTGGAGCGCGTTTTTTTTCTCAACAACCTGCGTTTCACCCCCGTGCTGCGGGGCGGACGCAGTTTCATCCGGGTGACCTCCAGCAAACCGGTGGAGGAACCGTTCCTCAACTTCCTCGTACAGCTCAACCAGCCCAACGGGCGCCTGTTGCGCGAATACACCGTGCTGATCGATCCGCCCGGTACGCCAGGCCTGGTGCCGACCGTCGACGAACCCTCCAGCTCGGCCGAGGCGACACCCGCCATCAAGCCGCCCCCGGCAACACAGGGCAAGCGCTACACCGTCGTGCAGGGCGACAATCCCTGGGTGATCGCCAAGCGTCTGCATGATGCGGGCAGCAATGCGTCGGTCAATGAACTGATGCAGGGTATCCAGGCGCTGAACCCTGGCAGCGAGCGACTTTCCATCGGCCAGCGCTTGTTGCTGCCTGATTCGGCCATCTTGCCAGCGCCTGCCCAAAAATCTGCCGCCCCGGCTCCCGCAGCGATCGACAGCAATACCGAGCAATTGGCCGCCAGCGTGCTGCAAAGCCAGCAGCAACAGCAGACCATCGAACAATTGCAGGCTCGGATCCACGCCCAGGATCAGGAAATCGCCGGGCAACGCCAGCAGATCAGCGAGCTTCAAGCGCAACTGACCCAGGCCTCGCCACCTGCGATGACCTCGGAACTTGCCCCTGAACCTGCCGAATCCACCGAACCCGCATCGGCAGTCGAGGCGGCGCCAGTGGCGGAAACCGAAGGCATCGACTGGCTGTGGGTGGCTGGATTGGCGGGAATGCTTGGGTTGCTGGCGCTTTTGCTGTTCCTGCGTCATCGGCAACAGCAGGAGACGGCGGACCCGGTGCCATTGACCGCCCGTCCCGACCTGGCCCTGGACGACAACACCGACACCTATATGGAGAGCGCGGATGCAGAGCCCCCCGAAGTCGCCGCGTCGTTCAACAACGGTGATGCTCCTCTGGGAGACGTGCTCGAAGGTGTGGGAATCTACCTGACCTATGGCCGTTTCACCGAAGCTGCCGGCCTGCTGCGCGCGGCATTGCTGGCCGAGCCGGAGCGTACCGACCTGGGGCTCAAGTTGTTGGATGTGCTGGGCAAGCAGGGCGATGTCATCGGCTTCCAGGCCCAGGAGAACCACCTCTTGTCCCAAGGCGTCGATCACCAGACGCTGGAAGAAACCCGCAAGCGCTACCCCAAGATCGCCATGGTTAACGCTCCGATGGAGACGCCCCCGGAGCCCCCGGCTCCAATGCTCGCCCCCGAACCTGTTGCCGCGCCCAGTGATGAGTTCGAGTTGAACCTGGATGGGCTCTCCCTGGAGAACAGTTGGGACCTGGCCGATGATCCGTCGGCGGCTCCTGTACCCGGAACGCCGCCGTCTACCCGTGCCGACACGCTGGCGCTATCAGGCTTCGACGAACCGGACCTGCAATGGGGCGCACCGTTGGAAACCGAGTCGCTGGATGATGATTTCCTCGATGGGTTTGCCGACGAAGAGCAGGCGCTGGAACTGGAACCGCTGTCCGTTGAGCCTGAGTTCGAGTCACTGTCCCTGGAACCTGTGCCCTTCGAGCTGCAGGCGTCGGAGCATTCGGAAAAGCTGGAAGAAGCGCAGAATTGCATCGATGAAGGCGACCTGAAGAGCGCCATCACCTTGCTGGAAGAGTTGTTGCAAGAGGGCGATGAACCGCTCAGGGAAACCGCCCGAGTCTTGTTGGCCGGGATTCGTTGAGGCGATTGCGCGGCCGACGGGAATCCAGCGTGGGAGCGAGCTTGCTCGCGATGACTGAGCCGTAGCCAACATCATCGCCGACTGAGTGATCGCCATCGCGAGCAAGCTCGCTCCCACAATTTGAAACGGTTCTAGAACGTCTGCCCCAGGTTCAGATACACCGCCTGCTCATCGTCATCGTTGAAGCCGTAGCTGAAATTCAATGGCCCCAACGGCGTGTCGAAACCCAGGAAGACACTGGCGGCGTTGATGTAGCCACTGTCGAACTCGTTGTCGTTGTTCCACGCCCGGCCGCGCTCCAGCGAGCCGCCGATGTACAAGGGGAAATCCAAGGGCAGGTACGCCCGAGGCGTGAGCCGGCGGTAATACACGGCGCGCATCAGGCTCATGTTCTGGCCGGATATCCCATCCTCGCGAAAGCCCGACAATTGCCGCGCGCCGCCGAGGACGAAACTGGAGGTCACGACTTCGGCCGTGTCCAGCGTTCGACCGTAGCGCCCGCCCAGGATGAAGGTGTCCGGGCCGCTGCTCAGGGCCTTGTCCAGCTTGAATTCCCACTGGCGGTAACGTTGATCGGACCCCAGGCCAGGTTCGTATTGGCGCCATGACAGGCCGATGTCTTCACCTTCATGGGGGAAGTAGACGCTGTCCAGGGAGTCGAACGAATACTTTAGCTCGTAGAAGCCTTCGTTGAAGTTTTCGCTAGGCTGGTCGTGATCGCCAATACGCACGTCCGCCTTGCCCCAGGCCTGGCCAACCCCGAAGCGGATCTCTCCGCTGTTGCCGATCTGGCGACCCAGGTTCAGACCGAAGCCATAGCGCTCGACCCGATATTGGGCCACCGGATCGTTATCCAGAATCGACTCGACGTTGCGCGATTCGAACTGCCCGTAAGGCGCGATGAAGTAGCGTGAGCCGACGTCCAGCGGTTGATAGAACTCGCTGTACAGCTCCTGTTTGTCGCCGATCTGCGCCCGGGTCAGCCATTCGGCGCCCAGGCGATTGATGCCGTTGACCCGGTAACTGGCGCCGAGGTTGAAAGCGCTGTCACCGCGCATGTCGTCCGACAGGCTCAGGCCCACGCGCAAGTAATCAGTGCCGGTGCGTCTGCCCCGGGCATTGATCACCAGCGTGTTGTCCGCGCCTTTGTGCACGACGCGGTATTGCACCTGCTCGAAGTAATCCAGGCCGTACAGCGTGCCCATGTCGGTCTGCAGGCGGCCCAGGTCCAGCGGTTCGCCGATCTGCTGGCGAATGTAATAGCGGATCACGTCGTCGCCGACTTTAGAATCGTTTTCCACCCGGATCGCGGTGATGGTCGGAGTGCGTTCGCTGGGGGTACGCGCCGCCATCAGCACGGCGTCGGTCGGCTCGGCGGGCCGCAAGTGCGCCAGGCGCGCTTCGAGTATCCGTGTGGCGCGGTAACCGGCGTCGACTATTTCCTGCGCCCGACCGAAGTCGGTGGAACCGAAGCTTGCCAGGGCCGGCTGGATCAACACGTCTTCTTTTCCCAACGTGGCCAACTGCTCTTCGGAGTTGCGTCGGGTCATCAGCGTTGTCGACTGGTTCAGCACATCCACCACGGTGACCAATTGCTTGCGGGTGCGCAGCGGTGTGCCGATGTCGACCACGATGGCCACGTCCACGCCCATTTCCCGAGCCACGTCCAATGGGATGTTGTCGGCCATGCCGCCGTCCACCAGCAGGCGACCGTCCAGTTCCACCGGGGCGAATACGGCGGGGATCGACATGCTGGCGCGGATGACCTTGGGAAGATGGCCTTTGCGAAACACGACTTTTTCGCCGGTGGCGATGTCGGTTGCCACCGCGCGGAAGGGGATCGGTAGTTTGTCGAAATCCCGGGTGTCACTGGCGTGGGCCAGCAGGCTTTCCAGGAGCAGGGCAAGATTCTGTCCCTGGATCACCCCCAGCGGCAGGCCGAGGCTGCCGTCGTCGCGAAAGCTCAGTTTCTGCTTGACCAGGAAATCCCGGTCGTCCTGTTTGCGCCGAAAGGGCACGTCCTTGCGCGGCGGGGCATCGGACAGGGCTTGCTGCCAATCGATGCCCAGGGCGAGCTTCTCCAGTTCATCGATCTTGTAGCCCGAGGCATAGAGCCCGCCGATGACTGCGCCCATGCTGGTGCCGGCAATGGCATCGATCTTGATGCCTTGTTCTTCCAGGGCCTTGAGCACGCCGATGTGGGCCAGGCCACGGGCCGCGCCACCGGACAGTACCAAGCCGATCTTTGGGCGCGGTGTCTCAACGGCGGGCTCGTTGGCATGGCCGAGCAAGGGCAATAGTAGAAGAAGCAGGCAAGGCAGCAGGCGGCGCATGGTCGATCTCGGAGCGGGCGATCAAAGGCGAGTAGTATAACGACGCCTTTGGAACCAGGAGTTCAGCCGCAATGAGCGCACACAAACCGGAAATCATCATCACTTACTGCACCCAGTGCCAATGGCTGCTGCGGGCCGCCTGGCTGGCCCAGGAACTGCTCAGCACATTCGGCGACGACCTCGGCAAGGTGTCCCTGGTGCCGGGCACCGGTGGGGTTTTTCATATTGGCTGCGATGGCACGCAGATCTGGGAGCGCAAGGCCGACGGTGGATTCCCCGAGGCCAAGGTGCTCAAGCAGCGGGTCCGCGACCAGATCGACCCGGCGCGCGACCTGGGGCACAACGACAGAATTCAATGAACGGGATCAGTGAGACGGCGCCTGGGCACCGGCGCTGGATTTCTTCGTGCCGTCCAGTTGGCTCGACACCGCGATCGCAACGATGATCAGCACGCCACCGAGCAACATGCGCAGCGTCGGGTTTTCATCAAACAGCCACCAGGCGATGGTAATGCCGTAGACCGGCTCCATGGCGAACACCACGGCGGCGGTGCGGGCCTTGATCACCGCCAGGCTGGCGACGAAAAGGCTGTGGGCCAGGCCGGTGCAAAACACACCGAGCAGGCCGATCCACAGCCAGTCGAGGGGGCGAGCGTTGCTCAGTTGCGGCGCAGCCATCGGCAATAGGCAGAGGCCGACCACGACGTTCTGGCACAGCGCGGCCTGCACCGGTGGCACATGGGCGGAGCCGGCGCGATTGGTCAGCGACAACAGTGAGAACAACAGCCCCGAGGCCACCGCCCAGAGCAGGCCTGTGGTAGCGCCGCTGGCCAGGTCGAAGTCCGGCGTCACGAGCACCAGGCCGACGCTCACCAGGACCACCAGGAAGATTTCGTTGGCGCGGATTCGTTCGCGGAAAACCAGCCCTTCGAGCAGCACGGTGAAGGCCGGGAAACTGGCGAATCCCAACGTGGCGATCGCGACGCCGGCGACTTTCACCGAAATGAAGAAACTCACCCAGTGCCCGGTCAACAAGAGGCCGCCCAGCAGCAACAGGCGCAGGTCCCGGCCCCGGAGTTTCTGCCATCGGGTAGGGCTGGCGAATCGGGCAAACGCCGCCAGGGCCAGCACGGCGAATACCGCGCGGCCAAACACGATCACGGCGGGCGAGGCCGCGGCGAGTTTGCCGAAGACGCCGGTCAGGCCGAACATGAGTGCGCCGATGTGCAGGGCGCCGAGGGCGGTACGGGGTGTCATTGCAATCCTTGTTCAACGGTTGGACGTTTGGCTATTAAGCCCGTCGCCAGCCGTTTTTGTCTGTCGCGATCCTAGCGATTTTTAGCGCGAGACTAGCGTGGCCGCCGAAGCTTGCCCGGCGAGACGCCGAATTCGCGCAACACGGCCGCGGCAAAGGCGCTTTGCGAACTGTAGCCAACCCGTTGGGCGATTTCGCCGATCGGCAGGTACGAGTCACGCAGCAACGCCACGGCCTTGTGCAAGCGACGGCTGCGGATGTATTCCATTGGCGTCTGCCCGCATTCGGCGACGAAACGGGCATGCAGGCGAGCACTGGAAAGCCCGGCGACCTGCGCCAGGTCCGCGACTTGCAGCGGGTAGGCGGCATATTGGTCGATGTGGGCGTTGAGTGCGGCATAGGGCAGGCGTCGGCCACCGGTGGTTTCCTGGCGCCCGCCGTTGAGGCTGGCGAGCAACAATACCGCGCCTTGCTGGGCGATCAGCGGGTCGTGCACCGGGCTGCCGGCCAGCCAACTGACCAACTGGCTTTGCCCTGCATCCAGGAGCAGGCGAGTATTGCTGTCGAGCAAGCGACGGCTCGCGTCGGCATGATCGCCCAGGCATTGCCCGACCCACTCATCGTCCGGCACGTCCAGCACCAGGCAGCGGCTGCCCTGTGGACTGCCGCACGCATGATGGGCGCCCGCCGGCACGACCACGAAACTCTGCTGCACCACCTGGCTGCCACGCCCTTCGACTTCGAAGTCCAGCGCGCCGGACAAGCCAAACACCAGTTGCGCGTGGTCGTGGCTGTGGTCAATCAGATCGTGGCTGTAGTGGCGTAGCGTGAGGATCGGTCTCATCGCAGTCTCCCGTCGTTGGCGGTCAGTCTACACCGAGGGCGCGGCGCCTCGCGCTGTCATGCAATCGACTTATTGTTGTCATGGGGCATTAACCGCTGGGGTGCACTGTGGTGAAAACGATCAGAGGGTTGCCCAATGACCAGCGCCGAGCTCGCCAGACCCAGCCGCAAGCAGCGTGTTCGCACCCTGTGGATTTCGGACGTGCACCTGGGCACCCGGGATTGCCAGGCCGAGCACCTGTCGCACTTCCTCAAGGGCTACCACGCCGACAAAATCTACCTGGTGGGCGATATCATCGACGGCTGGAAGCTGCGTGGCGGCATGTATTGGCCCCAGGCCCACACCAACGTCATTCGTCGCTTGCTGACCATGAGCAAGCGCGGCACCGAGGTGATCTATGTCACCGGCAACCATGACGAATTCCTGCGGCGTTATTCGAAACTGATCCTCGGTAATATCCAATTGGTGGACGAGGCGGTGCATGTGACCGCCGACGGTCGGCATCTGCTGGTGATTCATGGCGATCAGTTCGATGTGATTACTCGTTATCACCGTTGGCTGGCGTTCCTTGGGGATTCGGCCTACGAATTCACGCTGACGCTCAACCGCTGGCTCAATCACTGGCGGGCCCGTTATGGCTATGGCTACTGGTCGCTGTCGGCGTACCTCAAGCACAAGGTCAAGACCGCCGTCAGTTTCATCAGCGACTTTGAAGAAGCCATCGCCCATGAATGTGTGAAGCGAGAACTGCATGGCGTGGTGTGCGGGCACATCCACCATGCCGAGATCCGTCAGGTCGGCGAGGTGGAGTATCTCAACTGCGGCGACTGGGTCGAATCCTGCACCGCGCTGATCGAGCATTGGGACGGGACGATCGAGTTGTATCGCCTGGCGGACGCCCAGGCGCGGGAGGCGCTGCTCAAGGCTGAATTGAAAGTGGCTGAGCCTGCCTGAAGACCACATAAGGCCCGTGGCGAGGGAGCTTGCTCCCGCTGGGGTGCGCAGCAGCCCCTTTTTGTGAGCGCTTCGCACTCAAGCGGGAGCAAGCTCCCTCGCCACGGGATTTGCTGCGTCTGCAATAAATCAGGGCTGCTCTGCCATCGCCGCCTTGTAGATCGATTGCTTCGGCGCGGCGAACACCCTTTCCAGCATCGGCTCGAAGAAACTCAGCGGCAGCGTGTCGTACTCGGGATCGAACGCCGCAGCATCGTATTTTGCGCAGAAATCAATGGTGGCCTGGTATTGCGGATGTTCGAGAAACTGCTCGCGCAGATGCCGATCCATGCCCAGGTGATGGAAAAAATAATAGCCCTGGAAAATCCCGTGTTTCTCCACCATCCACAGGTTTTCGGCGCTGACGAACGGCTTGAGGATCGCCGCGGCGATGTCCGGGTGGTTGTAGCTGCCCAGCGTGTCACCGATGTCGTGGAGCAGGGCGCAGACCACGTACGCTTCGTCCCGCCCGTCACGGTAGGCGCGGGTGGCGGTTTGCAGGGAGTGGGTCAGGCGATCCACCGGGAACCCGCCAAAATCGCCGTCGAGTAATTTCAGATGGGCCAGGACCCGCCCCGGCAACTGCCGCGCATAGGCGCTGAAGTCCGCCGCGATGATCGCCCAGTCATCCCGGGTCCCGTCCTGCATGTGGGTGAAGCGCGCATGAGTATCCACCGGCAATCCTCCTAGAACGCCACCTTGCCGAGCAGCATGTCGCGGTACATGACGAAGTCACCGAGCAGGCTGTAGAGGGGATGTTGGAAAGTGGCAGGACGGTTTTTCTCGAAGAAAAAATGCCCGATCCAGGCGAAGCCATAGCCCGCCACTGGCAGGGCGACCCACAGCCACCAGGCGCCAACCACCAGCGCCATGGCGAAAACCAGCAAGACCAGCGAAGTGCCGACGAAGTGCAAGCGTCGGCAGATGCTGTCGCTGTGTTCGCTGAGGTAGTACGGGTAGAACTCGGCGAAGGTGTTGAAGTGTTTGGTGTTTTCCAAGACTGCAGGCTCTTTGGTTTTGTTGTGAACCGATGTTTCAGGGGTATCGGATGTGAGTTTAGAGCGGTCACTCGTAACAGCCAGTGACAATCAGCGCCACTTTAGTATCCTTCGCAAATCCAGCCGTACCCTGCGGCTCGTCATGCAAGTAAACGTCATGAGCGAACGAACCACTTCTTCAAGCTGGGCGATGGGGATTGTCAAGGCGTTGGAAATGGACGGCCTGGACTGTCGGGCGCTGTTCAAGCAACTGGGGCTGGATTTCGCGGCGCTGGACGATCCTGATGCGCGTTTCCCCCAGGACTCGATGACGCGGCTCTGGCAACTGGCGGTGGAGTTGTCGGGCAACCCGGCCATCGGCCTGAACCTGGGCAAGGTGGTGCGCCCGGCATCGTTCCATGTGGTCGGTTACGCGTTGATGTCCAGCCGCACGCTGGCCGAAGGGTTCCAGCGGCTGGTGCGTTATCAGCGGATCATTGCCGAAAGTGCTGACTTGAGCTTCCGTCACTTGGAGGAAGGCTACGGGTTGATCCTGACCGTCCACGGCGATCACCTGCCACCGACCCGGCAAAGCGCCGAAGCGTCGCTGGCCTGCGCGCTGGCCCTGTGCAACTGGCTGACCGGACGGCCCTTGCATCCGGTGAAGGTACTGTTCCAGGGCGCCGAACCCGTTGACATTGCACCTTATCAACGAGCCTTCGGTGCGCCGTTGGTGTTCGATGCTTCCTGCGACGCGCTGATTTTCCAGCAAGGCGACATGGAGGCGCCGTTGCCCACCGCCAACGAGGCCATGGCGCTGCTCCATGACCGGTTTGCGGGGGAGTACCTGGCGCGGTTCTCCGGCAGTCGCGTGACTCACCAGGCGCGCCAAGTGCTGTGTCGGCTGCTTCCCCAGGGCGAGCCCAAGCGTGACGTGGTGGCGCAGACGCTGCACCTGTCGCAACGCACCTTGCAGCGGCGCTTGCAGGAAGAGGGCACCAGTTTCCAGAGTCTGCTGGACGACACCCGACGTGAGCTGGCCGAGCAATACCTGGCGCAGCCGAGCATGACCCTGCTGGAAATTGCTTATCTGTTGGGGTTTGCCGACCCGAGCAACTTTTTCCGGGCCTTCCGTCGTTGGTTCGGTACCACGCCTGGCGACTATCGGGCGCGGGGCGTGGCCAAGCCGGTCAGTGACGCCAGAACGCCGGAATACACAGCACGAACACCGTAATGATCTCCAATCGGCCCAGCAGCATGCCAGCCGAGAGAATCCATTTGGCCGCGTCCGGCAGCGGGGCAAAGTTGCCGGCCGGGCCGATGGTCTCGCCGAGCCCCGGGCCGACGCCGGACACCGTGCTCGCCGCGCCGGTCAACGCCGTCATCCATTCCACGCCCAACAGGGACAGCAGCAGGGCGATCACGCAAATGGTGATGGCGAAGAAGAACGAGAAGGTCAGGATCGAGCGCACGATTTCTTCGTCGAGGCGATGGCCGTTGTACTTCTGCTTGATCACCGCACGCGGGTGAATCAGTTGATTAAGGTTGGCCCGGAGCAGGATATAGGCAACCTGGAAACGGAAAATCTTGATCCCGCCGGCGGTCGAGCCCGAGCAGCCGCCGACGAATCCCAGGTAGAAGAACAGCATCAGCGAGAAATTGCCCCACAGGCTGTAGTCCCCCAGGGCGAAACCGGTGGTGGTGACGATGGAGGTCACGTTCAGCGCCACGTGTCGCAGCGCGTCGAGCCAATGCAGGTCGGTGGTCGCCCAATACCAGGTGCCAAGCACCAGCCAAGTGACCAGCAGCACGCCGATCAGGCCTTGGACTTGCTGGTCCTTGATCAGCGCCCGGCGATTGCCTCGCAGCATCGAAACGTACAAGGCGAACGGCAGGCTGCCGAGGATCATGATGACGATCGTGACCCAATGCACCGCTGGCTGGGTCCATTTGGCCAGCGACAGGTCCGAGGTCGAGAAACCACCGGTGGAAATCGCCGACATCGAATGGTTGATCGCATCGAACAGGCTCATCCCGGCCCACCAGAGCGCCAGCGTGCCGAGGATGGTGATGCCCACGTAGGACGCCACGATCAGCCGCGCCACCATGTGCGAGCGCGGCATGACCTTTTCCGAGCGGTCGGAAGATTCGGTCTGGAACAGCCGCATGCCACCGATGCGCAACAGCGGCAGGATCGCCACGGCCATGCCAATAAAGCCGATACCGCCGAGCCAGTGCAGCAACGAGCGCCACATCAGGATGCCTGGCGACATCGTGTCCAGGCCGCTCAACACCGTCGCCCCGGTGGCGGTGATCCCCGACATGCTTTCGAAGAATGAATCCGTGTAACTGATGTGTTGGGTCAGCAAAAAGGGCAGCGCGGCAAAGACACACACCACCAGCCAACTGCTGACCGTCAGCAGGTACATGTCCCGGGGACGCAGGTGCACGTGTTCCGGACGTCCGGGAAGAATCAGGGCCAGGCCGGCGACAAAGGTGATCATGCTCGACCAGAGGAACGAGGGCAGGTCGCTGGTGCGTTCGAAGACCAGCAGCGTCGCCATCGGCACGACCATGAAGATCGCCAGGGTGATCAGGAAGATGCCGATGATGAAACCAATGATCCGCAGGGTCGGCAACGCCATGAAGTCCGCTCGGGCTGAAGAGGAAAGGGCGCCATTCTACCTGCGACAGGTGGCATGTAAACCGGCGTCCTACTTCGCTTGTAACTGAATTTGAACTAACGAACTGGTCGCACAAGCCTCTAGAATAGCCGAACAATTTTTCCAGGAGGTGGCCGATGCAGGCTCTCGACGCTTTGCTCAACCGTGTTTCCGTCCCGCGCCTGGTGGACCCGGCGCCCACGCCGGAGCAGCGCGAAGTGATGTTCGCCGCCGCGATGCGCGCACCCGACCATGGTCAGTTGCGGCCATGGCGTTTCCTGACGGTCGAAGGGCAGGCGCGCCATCGCATGGGGGAACTGCTGGCCGAAGCTGCACGCTTCAATGATCCGCTGGTGGCCGAAGCCGTGGTGGAAAAGGCGCTTAACGGCCCACTGCGCGCGCCTCTGGTCGTGGTAGTGATCGCCCGCCTGCAGGACCATTTCAAGATTCCGAAATCCGAGCAGCTGCTGGCGGCCGGCTGCGCGGCCCATGGCATCCTCCTGGCGGCTTATGCCCAGGGAGTCGGCGGAGTCTGGCGCACGGGCGAACTGGCTTACTCGCCGCATGTGGCCAGGGGACTGGGGCTTGAAGAAGGCGAAGAAGTGATTGGTTTCCTCTACCTCGGCACCCCGCAGAAAGAAGCGCGCACGGCGCCGCAAGAAGATATCGGGCAGTTTGTCCGGGAGTGGACAGGCCTGTAAATCTAATGAGTGGCGCGGTTTCTGTAGTGAAGAGAATTTCTGTGGCGAGGGGATTTATCCCCGCTGGGCTGCGTAGCAGCCCCAACGCTTTTGAATGGATGCGATCTGACACTCCGAGGCGTCGGCCTCAAGGGCTGCTGCGCAGCCCAGCGGGGATAAATCCCCTCGCCACAAAAGGTATGTAGCCACTATTGCTTACTTGCAAACATCCGCAATCGCCACCGCCAGCGCGTCCAGGCGCGTCGCATCGATGCCGGCGACGTTGGCCCGGCCGGTGCCGACCATATAGACGCTGTGGCGCTCGCGCAGCTGCTTCACCTGCCCCGGTGTCAGGCCGGTGTAGGAAAACATCCCGCGTTGCACGCCGATATGGGCAAAGCGCTCACGCAAGCCATGGGGTTCGAGCGCTTCCAGCAGGCCGCTGCGCAGTTGCGCGATGCGCAGGCGCATGGCTTCCACTTCGTCGGCCCATAACCCCTTGAGTTCCGGATTGCCGAGGATTGTCGCCACCACCGCCGCGCCATGATCCGGCGGCGTCGACCACAGGTTGCGGGCGATGTTGGCCAGCTGGCTGCGAATGTCCACCAGCTTTTCGGCATCGCGGGCGCAGACAATCAGCGCACCGGTGCGGTCACGGTACAGGCCGAAGTTTTTCGAGCAGGAGCTGGTGACCAGCACTTCGGGCAACGCTTCGGCAAACAACCGCACGGCCCAGGCATCCTGCTCCAGCCCATCGCCAAAGCCTTGGTAGGCGAAGTCGATCAATGGCAGCAGGTCGCGGTTGCGCACCACGTCCAGCACTTGGCGCCATTGGTCATGGGACAGGTCGAAGCCGGTCGGGTTGTGGCAGCAGGCGTGCAGCAGCACCACGTCGCCCTTCGGCACCTGGCCCAGGGTCGCCAGCATGGCCTCGAAATCCAGGCGATTGTCAGCGCCCACGTAAGGGTAATGACTGGCCTTGACCCCCGCAGTGGCGAAGATGGTTTCGTGGATCGGCCAGGTCGGGTTGCTCAACCAGACGCCACGGCCCGGCAGGCAATGGGCAATGAAGTCGGCGCTCAAGCGCAGGGCGCCGGTGCCGCCCGGGGTCTGGGTGGCACCGGCGCGCTGCTCGGCGATCAGCGGTGAGTCTGCCCCCAGGACCAGTGCGTTGATCAACTGGCCGAACGCGGCGTCGCCATGACCACCGATGTAAGTCTTGGTGACCTGGCGATCCACCAGTCGCTGCTCGGCCTGTTTCACCGACTGCAGAATTGGCGTCAGGCCCTGGGCATCCTTGTAGACGCCTACGCCCAGGTCGAACTTGCCGGGATTGCTGTCCGCCCCGTAGGCCTCCATCAGGCCGAGGATCGGGTCGCCGGGCACCCGGCCGATGGCATCGAAATGCATTACTTGCGGCCCTCGGCGGTCTTGGCCACTTCGTCGGTGCGAGCGGCCATGATGAAGTCGTTGCGGTGCAGGCCCTTGATGGAGTGGCTCCACCAGGTGACGGTGACTTTGCCCCACTCGGTAAGCAGGCCTGGGTGATGCCCCTCGGCCTCGGAGATCTCACCGACCGCATTGGTGAACGCCAGGGCGTGCTTGAAATTCTTGAACAGGAAAACTTTCTCCAATTGCATCACGCCGTCGCGCACTTCGATGTTCCAGTCCGGAATCTGCTTGATCAGTACCGGCAGTTCTTCGTCGCTGACCTGTGGGGCGTCGGCGCGGCAGGCTTCGCAATGGGCTTGGTTCAGAGTGTTCATGGTGTGTTCCCGGATCGAATATTTGGAAAACGTCGATGCACCCACGCTAAAGCAAAGCCGTGTCGTGCAACAGACTCAATTGAGATCAAAAATGGCGGTTCACGCCGCTTTCGGTGGAAATTTCGGCGCGTGCAGGCCCAGTTCCCGGCCGCGCTTGACCATTCCCATGATGTCTTCGTGGGCCAGGTCGAACAGGCGCTTGAGCTCGGGCAGCACGAAGTACACGGGTTGCAGGATGTCGATGCGGTAAGGCGTGCGCATGGCTTCCAGCGGATCGAAGGCCTGGTGCTCCGGCTCGTCCGACAGGCAGTACACGGTTTCCTTGGGCGAGGACAGGATGCCGCCGCCGTAGATACGTCGACCCTGCGGGGTCTCGACCAGGCCGAACTCGATGGTCATCCAATACAGGCGAGCGAGATAGACGCGTTCTTCCTTGGATGCCTGTAGGCCGAGTTTGCCGTAGGTGTGGGTAAATTCAGCGAACCAGGGGTTGGTCAACAGCGGGCAATGGCCAAAGATCTCGTGGAAGATGTCCGGCTCTTGCAGGTAATCCAGTTCTTCACGGGTGCGAATAAACGTCGCGACCGGAAACTGCTTGCTGGCGAGCAACTCGAAAAACGTCTGGAAGGGGATCAGCGCCGGCACCCGGGCAACCTGCCAGCCGGTGGTTTCGCCGAGGACTTTGTTGATTTCCCCCAACTGCGGAATGCGGTCGTGGGGCAGGCCCAGCTTGTCGATGCCGTCCAGGTATTCCTGGCACGCACGGCCCTCGAGGACTTTGAGCTGGCGGGTGATCAGCGTGTTCCACACCGCATGTTCTTCAGCGGTGTAGTGGATAAAACCTTGCGCATCGGGCTCGCGGGCCACGTACTGCGTCTGCTTCATGCTGCTCTCCTGCTGATTTCCCTCAGGGGGATGACTTGTTTGTTGTTATGTCCAGCGATGCATTAGAGATAACCCGAAGCAGCGGTGTTCGCAGCAGACTCTTCTGAGGATCGGCGGCGCGCGAGAGCTTATATCGTAAAGTTTTCGTTACGTTTCTCGGTGGGTCACGCCGTTTAGGGCATTTTCGCTTGGGAAACTTCCTATAACTGTCACATAATCTTGACGACTATTTGCGTCGCCACGTCGAAAACCTCTGTGGCGAGGGAGCTTGCTCCCGCTGGGGCGCGGAGCGGCCCTGTTTTTTAGGGGGGCTGCTGTGCCCGAGGCGTCGGACCGGCCCAGCGGGAGCAAGCTCCCTCGCCACAATGAATTCAACAAACCTTACGTGAACAGCATCGGGCCTCTTATGCGCATCAAAGTCCATTGCCAGAACCGCATCGGCATCCTGCGGGACATCCTCAACCTGCTGGTGGAATACGGCATCAACGTCGCCCGGGGTGAAGTGGGGGGCGAGCATGGCAACGCGATCTACCTGCACTGCCCGAACCTGATCAACATCCAGTTCCAGGCGTTGCGTCCGAAATTCGAAGGCATTGCCGGGGTATTCGGCGTCAAGCGCGTAGGCCTGATGCCCAGCGAGCGTCGGCATATGGAACTTAACGCCTTGCTCGGCGCCCTTGAGTTCCCTGTGTTGTCCATTGACATGGGCGGCTCCATCGTCGCGGCCAACCGGGCGGCGGCGCAGTTGCTCGGGGTGCGTGTGGACGAGGTGCCGGGAATCCCGTTGTCCCGCTACGCCGAGGATTTCGACCTGCCGGAGCTGGTGCGCGCCAACCAGTCGCGGATCAACGGGTTGCGGGTCAAGGTCAAGGGCGACGTGTTCCTGGCCGACATCGCACCGCTGCAATCGGAGCACGACGACAGCGAGGCCATGGCCGGCGCGGTGTTGACCTTGCACCGCGCTGATCGGGTGGGCGAACGCATCTATAACGTGCGCAAGCAGGAACTGCGCGGCTTCGACAGTATTTTCCAGAGCTCGAAGGTGATGGCAGCGGTGGTCCGGGAAGCCCGGCGCATGGCGCCGCTGGACGCGCCACTGTTGATCGAAGGTGAAACCGGCACGGGCAAGGAATTGCTCGCCCGCGCCTGTCACCTGGCGAGCCCGCGCGGGCAGTCGCCATTAATGGCGCTCAACTGCGCCGGGTTACCCGAGTCCATGGCTGAGACCGAGCTGTTCGGCTACGGCCCCGGCGCCTTCGAAGGGGCCCGGGCCGAAGGCAAGCTCGGGCTGCTGGAACTGACGGCGGGCGGCACGCTGTTTCTCGACGGGGTCGGGGAAATGAGCCCGCGTCTGCAGGTGAAACTGCTGCGCTTCCTGCAGGACGGATGCTTCCGCCGCGTAGGCAGCGATGAAGAGGTGTACCTGGATGTCAGGGTGATCTGCGCGACCCAGGTCGATTTGTCCGAGCTCTGTGCCCGAGGCGAATTCCGCCAGGACTTGTACCATCGCCTGAATGTGCTTTCCCTGCACATTCCACCGCTGCGCGAATGCCTCGACGGGCTGGCCCCGCTGGTCGAGCATTTTCTCGACCAGGCCAGTCGCCAGATCGGCTGTGCACTGCCCAGGCTGGCCCCGGCGGCCATGGACCGCCTCAGCCACTACCATTGGCCGGGTAACGTCCGGCAATTGGAAAACGTGCTGTTCCAGGCGGTTTCCCTGTGCGATGGCGGGAAGGTGAAAGCCGAGCACATCCGCCTGCCGGATTACGGCGTGCGTCAGCCCCTTGGCGATTTTTCCCTTGAGGGTGGCTTGGACGAGATCGTTGGGCGTTTCGAGAAAGCGGTGCTGGAACGTTTGTATTCCGAGCATCCGAGCAGTCGGCAACTGGGCAAGCGGCTGGGGGTTTCCCATACGACCATTGCCAATAAGTTGCGGGAGTATGAGGTGGGCAAAGAATCCGGCGCGTGAAGATAGGCGTTCCGTGGCGAGGGAGCTTGCTCCCGCTCGGCTGCGCAGCAATCGCCAAAAGTATGGGGCTGCTACGCCCGAGGCGTCGGACTGGCCCAGCGGGAGCAAGCTCCCTCGCCACAGGGTGGGCCAGTTGAGTAGCTTCGGCGGACACTTGCCGCAACCGGCATGACACCGCCGGTTTTTCGTCTTCGATACGTTTCCATGATTCCTTCCAATCCACCCAAGTCCTTTGTTTATCGGGCCCATCCGCGCCAGAAAAAAGTTGGTCTGCAATTTGCTTAAGGCTGTGCAACACAGCAGTGGGCGGCAAACGTCCGGCATGCAGAGGAACGACAGTGGACAAGTACCTTTATGTGGCAATGACCGGCGCCAGCCAGAACGCACTGGCGCAACGGGCCCATGCCAACAACCTGGCGAACATTTCCACCAACGGTTTTCAGAAAGACCTGGAGCAGGCACGTTCGATGCCGGTGTTCGGCGACAGCTTTCCGGCGCGGGCGTTTGCCATGTCCGAGCGTCCCGCCACCGATTTCACTCCGGGTGCGCTGGTTGAAACCGGTCGCGACCTGGACGTGGCGGTCAGCGGGCCGGGCTGGATGGCCGTGCAGAACCCCGACGGCGGTGAAAGCTACGTGCGCACCGGCAGCCTCAACGTTGACGCCCTGGGCGTGCTGCGGGCCGGCAACGGCATGCCGGTGATGGGCAATGGCGGGCCGATCGCCGTGCCGCCGGAGCAGAAAATCGAAATCGGCCAGGACGGCACCATCAGCATCCGCGCCATGGGCGAAGGCCCGCGTGTGATGGCTGAAGTGGACCGCATCAAGCTGGTCAACCCTGACCTGAAGAATATGACCAAGGGCCTGGACGGTTCGATCCGCACCAAGGACGGCCAACCGGCGCCCATCGATGCCAACGTGCAGTTGGTGTCTGGGTTCCAGGAAGCGAGCAACGTCAACGCCGTGGATGAGATGACTTCGGTGCTGGCCCTGGCCAAGCAATTCGAGCTCCACGTCAAGATGATGAACACCGCCAAAGAAGGCGATGAGGCCATGGCTCGGGTCTTGCAGATCTAATCATTAATTACAGCGCTGCGCCGAAAAACAGGCGTACGAGGAGAATCGAATGCTTCCGGCTCTTTGGGTTGCCAAAACAGGTCTGTCCGCCCAGGACACCAACCTGACCACCATTTCCAACAACTTGGCGAACGTCTCGACCACGGGTTTCAAACGTGATCGCGCCGAGTTCCAGGACCTGCTTTATCAAGTAAAACGCCAGCCTGGCGCCCAGTCGACCCAGGACAGCGAATTGCCGTCGGGTCTGCAAGTGGGTACCGGTGTGCGCATCGTCGGCACCCAGAAAAACTTCAACGCCGGCAGCCTGCAAACCACCGAGCAGCCGCTGGACATGGCCATCGACGGTCGCGGTTTCTTCCAGATCCTGCAGCCGGACGGCACCACGTCCTATACCCGTGACGGTACCTTCCACCTCGATTCCAATGGTCAGATCGTCAACGCCAGTGGTTTCGCCCTGGAGCCGGCCATCATCATCCCGAACGATGCCCAGACCTTCACCGTGGGTCGCGACGGCACCGTGTCCATCACCGTGGCGGGCAACCCGGCCTCCCAAGTGATCGGCAACCTGCAGACCGCCGACTTCATCAACCCGGCCGGCCTACAAGCGGTGGGCAACAACCTGTTCCTGGAAACCGCCGCCAGTGGCGCGCCGCAAATCGGCACGCCTGGCCTGAACGGTTTCGGCACCACGCTGCAGAACACCCTGGAAACATCGAACGTGAGCACGGTCGAGGAGATGGTCAACATGATCACCACCCAGCGCGCCTACGAGATGAACTCCAAGGTGATCTCCACCGCCGACCAGATGCTCTCGTTCGTCACGCAGAACCTGTAATCGCGTCGCAACATTCGTCATTACGTAGACAGGGCGGCCCCAGGGTCGCCTGCAACACCAAGAGGTAGGGTCATGAATCGCTTCGTATCTGTTCTGGCATTGAGTGGGATCACCGCACTGGCGGGCTGTGTCGCGCCAACGCCAAGGCCCAATGACCCGTACTACGCTCCGGTGTTGCCGCGCACACCGTTGCCGGCGGCGGCCAACAACGGTTCGATCTACCAGGCCGGTTTCGAGCAGAACCTGTACAGCGACCGCAAGGCTTTCCGGGTCGGTGACATCATCACCATCACCCTGAACGAGCGGACCCAGGCCAGCAAGAACGCCAACTCACAAATGGACAAGACCAGCCAGACCAGTGTCGGCCTGACGTCGCTGTTCGGTTCGGGCTTGACCACCAACAACCCGATCGGCAGCAACGACCTGAGCCTCAACGCCGGCTACGGTGCCGACCGCGCCACCAAGGGCGACAGCAAGTCGGGCCAGAGCAACAGCCTGACCGGTTCGATCACCGTGACCGTCGCCGATGTGCTGCCCAACGGCATCATCGTTGTGCGAGGCGAGAAGTGGCTGACGCTCAACACCGGTGACGAACTGGTGCGCATCGCCGGCATGGTCCGGGCCGATGACATCGCCACCGATAACACCGTTTCGTCCACTCGCGTGGCCGATGCGCGCATCACCTATTCGGGCACTGGTGCCTTTGCCGATGCGAGTCAGCCAGGTTGGTTCGACCGTTTCTTCCTCAGCCCGAAGTTCCCTTTCTAGGTGATCAAGTTGAATCTTAAGCAGCTGTTGATCGGTGCCCTGGTGATGTCGGCAGCCTTCACCGCTCAAGCCGAGCGCCTGAAGGACATCGCCAGTATTTCCGGCGTGCGTTCCAACCAATTGATCGGCTACGGCCTGGTCGTGGGCCTCAACGGTACCGGCGACCAGACCACCCAGACCCCGTTCACCCTGCAGACCTTCAACAACATGTTGTCGCAGTTCGGCATCAAGGTGCCGGCCGGCTCCGGCAACGTGCAGTTGAAGAACGTCGCGGCGGTGTCGGTCAGTGCCGATCTGCCGGCGTTCGCCAAGCCCGGCCAGCAAGTGGACATCACCGTGTCGTCCATCGGTAACTCCAAGAGCCTGCGTGGCGGCACCTTGTTGCTGACCCCGCTCAAGGGTATCGACGGCAACGTCTACGCCATCGCCCAGGGCAACCTGGTGGTGGGCGGTTTCGACGCCGAGGGCCGCGACGGTTCGAAGATTACCGTCAACGTTCCGTCGGCGGGTCGCATCCCTGGCGGTGCATCGGTTGAGCGTGCGGTGCCGAGTGGTTTCAACCAGGGCAACAGCCTGACCTTGAACCTCAACCGTTCCGACTTCACCACCGCCAAGCGCATCGTCGACAAGATCAACGACATGCTCGGCCCAGGCGTGGCCCAGGCCATCGACGGCGGCTCGATTCGCGTCACCGCGCCACTGGATCCGAGCCAGCGTGTCGACTACTTGTCGATCCTGGAAAACCTCGAAGTCGATCCGGGCCAGGCGGTGGCGAAAGTCATCATCAACTCGCGCACCGGCACCATCGTGATCGGCCAGAACGTCAAGGTTTCGCCAGCCGCCGTGACTCACGGCAGCCTGACCGTGACCATCACCGAAGACCCGATCGTCAGCCAGCCGGGCCCGTTGTCCAACGGCCAGACCGCCGTGGTCCCGCGTTCGCGGGTCAATGCCGAGCAGGAAGCCAAGCCGATGTTCAAGTTCGGCCCGGGCACCACCCTGGATGAGATCGTCCGGGCGGTGAACCAGGTCGGCGCGGCACCGGGCGACCTGATGGCGATCCTTGAAGCCTTGAAGCAGGCCGGCGCGTTGCAAGCCGACCTGATCGTGATTTAAGGAACGCGGCCATGGTGGATATGCGCAAAGGCGCCTTGGTCAGCGGGGATTCGGGTTCCTACTCGGACTTGAATCGCCTCAACCAGCTCAAGGTTGGCGACAAGAACAGCGACGGCAACCTGCGCAAAGTGGCGCAGGAATTCGAGTCGCTGTTCCTCGGCGAAATGCTCAAGTCCATGCGTTCGGCCACCGAGGCCCTGGGCAAGGACAATCCGATGAATACGCCGGAAGCCAAGCAGTACCAGGAAATGTACGACCAGCAGTTGGCCGTTTCCATGTCCCGCGAGGGCGGTGGTATCGGCCTTGCTGATGTGTTGCTGCGCCAGATGTCCAAGAACAAACCGTTGGCGCCCGGCGAAGCGGCCACACTGTCGGCGGCCAAGCAGCAGGAAGCGCTGGACAAGGCCACCAAGGCTGCGGTGCCCACGCCTGTGGCGGCTGGAACGCTGCCCGAAGGGCCTTTGTCGCGCAGCAACGGCCAGCGTCCGCTCTGGGCCTCGCGCGCCGTGAGCACGCCGCACGGGGCGGGCGAGGGCGAGCACCGCAACGACATGGAATTGCTCAACCAGCGCCGCCTGGCCTTACCGCCGAAATTGGCGGATCGCCTGCTCGCCGGCCTGGTGCCTTCGGCGTCGACTCATCTCGACGCCCCGGCGCAAAACCTCTTGCCAGACCGCGCTGTCGCTGCCGTGAAGCCTGCCACTGGCGAACTGGCCAACGGCGATTGGCTGGCCGCGCTCAAGGCTGCCGAGCCGAAAGGCGACATGCAGGTCTATGGCCGCGCCGTGGCCCAGCCGCCCCTGGCACCGGCCCGCAAGGCCTTCCGCGATGCCGACGAATTCGTCAACGCCATGCTGCCAATGGCCAAGGAAGCTGCCGACCGTATCGGCCTCGACCCACGCTACCTGGTGGCCCAGGCCGCCCTGGAAACCGGTTGGGGCAAATCGGTCATGCGCCAGCCCGATGGCAGCAGCAGCCACAACCTGTTCGGCATCAAGGCCAGCAAGAACTGGACGGGCGATTCGGCGCGGGCGATCACCAGCGAATTCCGCAATGGCGAGATGGTCAAGGAGACGGCCGAGTTCCGTTCCTACGCCTCGTATCGCGACAGCTTCCACGACTTGGTCAACCTGCTGCAAAGCAACAATCGCTATCAAGCTGTGCTCAAGTCTGCCGATAACCCGGAACAGTTTGTACGCGAGTTGCAGAAGGCCGGTTACGCCACCGACCCGAACTACGCCAGCAAGATTTCGAACATAGCCCGGCAGATGACGAGTTACCAAAACTACGCCTCGGCCGGTGCCACCACGACTTTATAAGGTCTGAACCATGAGTTTGCTCAATATCGGGATGTCGGGTCTGTCCGCAAGCCAGACCGCACTGGTGACCACGGGTAACAACATCGCCAACGTCGATACCGCTGGGTATTCGCGTCAGCAGACCGTGCAGACCACCAAGGCGTCGAACCAGTACGGCAACGTGTTCATCGGCTCCGGCACGACCCTGGCGGATGTGCGCCGGGTCTATAACTCGTACCTTGAAGCACAACTGAAGACCACCACCTCGCTCAACAGCGATGCGGCGGCCTACCAAGGTCAGATCACCCCGCTCGATTCCCTGCTGTCGGACAGCGGCACCGGCCTCAACGGCGCGCTGACCAAATTCTTCGCCTCGGTGCAGAACGTCAACGCCAAGCCGGGCGACGACGCGTCCCGCCAGTTGCTGCTCAGCGATGCCCAGGCCCTGAGCAACCGTTTCAACTCGGTTGCCAGCCAGTTGACGGAGCAGAGCCAGAACATCAACGGCAACCTGTCGAACATGGTCGAGCAGATCAACAATCTGGCCACCACCGTCGCCCAGTTGAACAAGAAAATCGCCGAAGTCTCCAACGCCGGCGGCGCGCCGAACGACCTGCTCGATGCCCGCAGCGAGACCATTCGCCAACTGTCGACGTTCACCGGCACTCAGGTGGTCGAGAACGGCAGCAGCCTGGACATCTACCTGGGTTCCGGCCAGCCACTGGTGATGGGCAACATCACCAACAAACTCGAAGCGGTGCCGGACAAGAACGATCCCGGCCGCATCGGCATCCAGCTCAACAGCGGCTCCAGTGTCATGGACATCACTCAGGTCATGACCGGCGGTGAGATCGGCGGCCTGATGCGCTACCGCACCACCGTGCTCGATCCGGCCATGAACGAGCTGGGCCGCGTGGCACTGGTTGTCGCCGACCAGATGAACAGCATCCAGGCCTCGGGCATCGACAAGAACGGTGCGTTTGGTTCCAACCTGTTCAGCAGCATCAACAGCGCCGCCCAGATGAGCCAGCGCAGCGTCGCCTCGCTGGGCAACAGCGCCGGGTCCGGCAACTTCAACGTGTCCATCGAAGACACCGGCAAGTTGACCACCAACGACTACAAGATCACCTTCACCAGCGCCACCGACTACACCGTACAGCGCTTGCCGGATAACACCTCGATGGGGGCGTTCAACACCGCCACCACGCCGGCACCAGTGGTCGATGGCTTCTCGCTGACCTTCGCCAGCGGCACCGCGGCTGCCGGCGACTCGTTCAAGATCACCCCGACCCGCAACGCGGCGGGCAGCATCAAGACCGAGATGACCGACTCCAAGCGGCTGGCGATTGCCGCCCCGCTGGGCGCCGCCATCACGCCGGGCGGCAGCGGCACGCTGACCATTCCGGCCAGTGGCCAGCCGACCATGACCACGAAGTTGGATATCTACGACGAAGCCACCACCAGCATCATCCAGAACGGCATCAAGACTTCGATGCCGGTCAAGGTGGTGTTCGGCGCGACGTCGGCCGGTGGCACCAGCCAGGCTTACCAGTTGCTCGATGCCAAGGGTGGCCTGATCAGCAGCGGCACGATCAAGCCTGGGCAGAGCAACACCCTGAGCCTGAGCGTTCCGCTCAAGGACGCCACCGGCGCCCCGATCATGGATTCGTCCGTACCGCCGGTGCAGCGTACCGTCACGTTCGATATGTCGATTGCCGGCGCGCCATCCGACGGTGCCGGCATCGATATAAGCCTCAGCCAGCCCGGCAGCCTGGACAACCGTAACGGTACCGCGCTCGCCGGCTTGCAGACCGCCAAGACCGTGGACACCGGTTCGGCCAGCAAAGGCATTTCCCTGAACGATGCCTACGGCAAGCTGGTGGAAGGCGTCGGTGCCAAGGCTGCCCAAGGCAAGCTGGACAGCGCCGCCACCGGCGCGATCCTGGACAACGCCAAGAATGCCCGTGACTCGCTGTCCGGCGTCGACCTCGATGAAGAAACCGGCAACCTGGTCAAGTTCCAGCAGTACTACACCGCGTCTTCGCAGATCATCAAGGCTGCGCAGGAAATTTTCAGCACATTGATCAACAGTCTTTAAGGAGCCGTAGCCCATGCGCATTTCTACTTCTCAGTTTTACGAAAGCACGGCTGCGAACTACCAGAAAAACTTCGCCAACGTGGTCAAGACCAGCGAAGAGGCCAGCAGCCTGGTGCGGGTGAACACTGCCGCCGATGATCCGGTCGGTGCTTCGCGCCTGCTGCAATTGGGCACCCAGGCCTCGATGCTGGCCCAATACGAAACCAACGCCAACACCATCAAGGCCACCCTTGGCACCACCGAAGCGGTGATGAACAGTATCGGCAACGTGCTGCAGCGCGCCAAGGAATTGGCTGTCGGTGCCGGCAACGCCGGTTACACCGACGCCGATCGCCAGGCCAACGCTTCGGAGCTGGCGCAGATCGAAGAACAATTGCTGAGCCTGATGAACAGCAAGGATGAAAACGGCAAGTACATCTTCGCCGGTTCCAAGGGCGACACCATCCCGTTTAGCCGCAACACCGATGGCAGCTACAGCTACAACGGTGACCAGGTGACGCTCGACCTGCCGATCGGCGACACTATGTCGATGGCCACCAACAGCACCGGCTGGGAAGTGTTCCAGCAAGCCGTCAACACCAGCCGCAGCCAGGTCACCCGCACCGCGCCGCCGGTGGATGATGGACGCGTGGTCTTGTCCAACGGCCAGGTGTCGTCCAGTGTCAGCTACAACAGCAAATTCCGCAGCGGCGAGCCGTACACCGTTGAGTTTACCAGCGGCACGCAACTGAAAATCACCGACTCGCTCGGCAATGATGTCACCGCCGAAGCCAGCCAGGGCGGTGCGTTCGACCCTAACAGCAAGAGCGGGCAGGCGGTCCAGTTCCGTGGCCTGGAACTGACCCTGAACATCAATCTTCAAACGGGTGATGTCCCTGGCACTGTGTTGCCAGGCCGTACTTTCACCCTGGCTGCCAAGCCGGACACCTTCGTTCCAATGCGCAGTCCCGGCAACCCGACCGCGGTACAGATCACCGGCAGCGAGATCACCGATCCGGTGGCCTACCATGCCAGTTTCCCGACGGGTGCGGCGGTATTGAAGTTCACCAGTGCCACCGACTTCGACCTCTACGCGGCGCCGCTGACGGCTAACAGCCAGCCTGTATCCAGCGGCACCCTGGCCGGTAACGTGGCCACCGCTTCGGGCGTGAGCTTTACCCTGAACGGTACGCCAGCCGCAGACGATCAGTTCAGCATCGCGGTCAACACTCACGAAACCCAGAACGTCCTGGACACCGTGAACCAGTTGAAGGCTGCCCTGAACACGCCTACCAACGGTGACCCGATAGCGTTGCAGAAGCTGCAGGCTTCGCTGGCGTCCGGTATCGGCAACCTGGCGAGCGGCACTGATCAGTTGTCCAGCGCCCTGAGTTCGGTAGGTGGTCGTGGCGCCGCTCTGGACACCCAGAGCGACACCAACCAGAGCTTGATCCTGGCCAACAACCACACCCAATCGTCAATCCGCGATTCCGATGCGGCCGAAGTGATGACCCGCCTGACGTTGCAACAGACCATGCTGCAAGCCTCACAACTGGCGTTCAGCAAGATCGCCCAGTTGGGTCTGTTCAACAAGATCTGAGCCGGTATCGACCGAGCCGCCAACCGTCTTTTTTTAAGCGGTTCCGGGGCTCCGACCTGAAAAGGCCGGGGCCCGCCGCTCGAGAGTTTTAACCGTGAAGTCACTTCCCCTCGTCAGCATCGTCATTCCTGCCTACAACCCTCGTTTTTTCGACCAGGCACTGCTCAGTGCCCTGGCCCAGACCTACGAAAACGTTGAAATCATCGTCTGCGACGATTCGCCTGGCGATGAAATCCGCGACATAGTCGCGTCTTTCAAAGAGCCGGCCCATCCGGTCCGTTATCTGAAAAACCCTCAACGGCTGGGGCTGCAGGGCAACCTGTTGCGCTGTGTCGAAGAGGCGCGGGGCGAATTCATCAAGGTGTTGTGCGATGACGACCGTCTGTTCGCACCAAGCATTGCACTGCAGGCCCAGGCGTTGATGGACCATGCTGACGCGAGTGTGGTGTTCGCGCTACGGCTGTTGTGCGATGCAGGCAACTTCATCTTGCCGCCCCGTGTGGACAATTGCCGCTTCTCGCCAAATGACGCCTTGCTCAAGGGCGACGACATGCTGGCGATTTTCGAGAGCACGCCAACCAACTTTGTTGGCAATTTCAGTTCGACCCTGATGCGCCGGGCTGATGTGCTGGAACTACTGCCTGCGCTTATTCAGGACGGTGCCGGTTTTGTCGCGGTGCTCGACTTCGCCTTGTTTGTCTGCCTGATGCGGCGCGGCAACCTGATTGCCTTGAATACCGTGTTGAGTATCGAGCGTCTCTACCCGGAGCGTTTGAGCAAGACCCCGGAAATGCTCAAGGCGGCAAAAACAGAGTGGGGATGGTTGGCGCAAATGCTGGTTGCGCGCAGCGGTGAAGCGGCTCCGGCTTCGGGCTGGGTGCGCTGCATCGATCTGAACAAAATCACCGATGAGCCTCATGCGTGGCAGGAGCTTTGCGTAACCCGCATATTGGGTAACCGCAATACTGTCGTGAACGGTCGAGTGGGGGCGCAGAGTGAGAGTTATGCGGGCTTCTATCGCGAATGGCTGGCTGTCCGTCGGTTCAGTGAGGTAGAGCGACGCGTCATGCCCGCACGCATCGATAGTTGGCCGTTTCGGCCGAACATCGTGCCACTGATCATCGATGCTGTCGGCGATGCGACATCGCTTGCGACGACGTTACGTAGCATCGAGGGCCAGCTGTATCCAGCCCAGGCCGTGGTGGTGCTTTCCGATGCTCATTGCGAAGCGGATGAGCGAGTACTGCAACTGCCTTATCAGGCCGATTGGCCGCGTCAGCTCAATGCCATCGTTCCGCAGCTGGAAGGCGCGCACTGGTTCTACGTGCTGCGCGCCGGCGACGTGCTGCGCGATTCGGCGTTGCTGATCCTGGCCGAGCGCGTTGCCGGAAGGCCGGGCATCCTTTGCATCTACAGTGATGAAGGCGCGTTGGTGGATGGGGAGTCCTTCGAGCCGGTGTTCAAGCCGGATTTCAACCTGGACTTGATGCGCGCCTATCCCTATGTTGGTCGGACCCTGGCTTTCGACCGTGAACGATTCATGGCCCTTGGTGGCTTTGAACCGAATCACGGTGAACTGGCCCCCCACGATCTGCTGTGGCGCCTGGTGGAAGAGGCCGGCCCCCAGACCATCGAACATATCGCGGAAATCCAGGTCGAGTCGGTCCTGAGCTTCGCCCAATGGTTGTCGCTGTCCGAGGTCATCGAGGGCAACGCCCGGTTGGTTGGCGCCCACCTGGATCGTATCGGCATCGATCATGAGATTTCCCCGGACACGTTGCCGTTGATCAACCGCATCAACTACCGAAACGGCGACCGCCCCCTGGTATCGATCATCCTGCGCACCGGTGATTCGCTCGCAGCCTTGCAGCGTTGCGCCGAGAGCCTGATCGAGCGCACCGTCTATCCTCATTATGAAATCCTGATCGTGGACAGCGGCGTTCGGGACCCGGCCATGCTCGATTGGCTGGAGAACATGTCGCAGTTGGGCGCGAGCATGTTGCGGGTATTGCGATACGCCGGCGAGGACAGTGATGCCGCGGTTCATAACTTTGCTGCTGGCCAGGCCCGGGGGGACTACCTGCTTCTGCTCAGTTCGCAGCTGGTTGTTTGCGAAAGTGACTGGCTGGACGAGATGCTCAATCAAGCGCAGCGCCCAGAAGTCGCCGTGGTCGGCGCCCGGATACTAAATCCCCAGGGCGCGATTGCAGGTGGAGGGCAGATTCTTGGGCTGGCCGGGCCCGTGGGCACGCCGTTCTACGGCGAAGCGGCGGCTTCGCGCGGCTACATGCAACGGTTGCATACGACCCAGAACTGGAGTTCGGTCAGCGGCGACTGTCTGATGGTGCGCAAACAGGTTTTCGATGAACTCGGCTGCCTGGACGATGCGTCCTTTACCCTTGGTCTCAGCGATGTCGACCTGTGCCTGCGCGCAGGTAAAAGCGGCTACCTTGTGGTCTGGACGCCTTACGCCACGGTCATGAAGGTCGACCCACAACTGACCGCTGCCCAATCTGAAGAACCCCCGTTGGTGGAGCGCGAGCGCGAAGTCTTTTATCGCAAATGGCTGCCGCAGGTTGCCCGGGATCCGGCCTACAATCCTGCGCTGAGCCTGGGGGCGTCCAGTTTCAGCCTGGAACCGTCGCTGCGCAATAACTGGAACCCGTTCTGCACCCGGGCCTTGCCATTGATACTTGGCTTGCCAGTCAACGCCACGGCGGTCGGTCATTATCGGGTCACGGCGCCGTTGGCCGAGTTGGAGGCCGCGGGACGGGTAATCGCCCGGGTCGCCTACGAGTCGCCTTCCACCGTCGAGATCGAGCGCCTGTCGCCGGATACGATCGTATTGCAGGGGCGCTACAGCGAAGGGGCCGCTCGGCGATATTCTTCGCATGAAGAAATACTCCGGTGCCTTGCGGATCTTCGAACTCGACGATTACGTCGTCCAGGCACCGAAGAAAAACACGCACGCGCGCAACAAGCCGGCCAATATCGAGCAGATGCTGCGTGAAGGCATCGGGTTGTGTGATCGCGTGGTGGTGACCACGGCTTCGCTCGCTGACGCCTTGTCCAGCATGCACAATGAAATCCGTATCGTGCCTAACATGTTGACGCCCGAGCCCTGGGCGAAGCTGACCAGCCGGCGCGGCACGTCCTCCAAGCCTCGCGTGGGCTGGGGGGGCGGGACCAGTCACAGTGGTGATCTGGAAATCATCGCGGATGTGGTGCGTGAGCTGGCAAATGAAGTGGAGTGGGTGTTCTTCGGTATGTGCCCCGATGCACTGCGTCCGTATATCCACGAGTTTCACAGTTCGGTCGGCCTGGGCACCTACCCATTCAAACTGGCCAGCTTGAACCTCGACCTGGCCCTGGCCCCGCTGGAATTCCACATCTTCAACGACTGCAAGAGCAACCTGCGCCTGCTGGAGTACGGTGCGTGTGGCTATCCCGTAATCTGCACCGACACCAAGGCCTACGACGGTTTCCTGCCCTGCACCAAAGTGCGCAGCAACAGCACCGAGGAATGGATCGCGGCCATCCGCATGCACCTGGCCGACCCGGACGCCAGCTACCGCATGGGCGACGAACTGCGCGAAGCGGTGTTGCGGGACTACATGCTCAGCGGCAAGAACCTGCAGCATTGGTTGTGGGGGTGGTTGCCGGATTGATCGTTGCCCTATGCAGCGTTCACCGTCGCGGTGGGGGAGTTGGCTCCCTCGCCACAAAGGCCGCGTGCGGCCGTCTGAGTGACTTCCACTGCCTATTCGTCCCGCCAGAGCTGGCGCGTTTCCTGCAAGACCCCCTCATATCGCCATAAAACGAGCGCTCGCGGCCTATCGCAGCGCTCGGATCGGCATCGAAGGTGTAATCCCCGTGCCCGCAAAGCGAAACAACGCTTGGCCGAGCCCGGTGATGAACGAGAGGGGAGACGATGAAGGCAGTTATCTTGGCAGGTGGTCTCGGCACGCGGATCAGCGAGGAGTCGCACCTCAAGCCCAAGCCGATGATCGAGATCGGTGGCAAGCCAATTCTTTGGCACATCATGAAGCAGTATTCCGCCCATGGAATCCACGACTTCGTGATTTGCCTGGGCTACAAGGGCTACGCCATCAAGGACTTTTTCGCCAACTATTTCCTGCACACCTCTGACGTCACCTTCGACATGTGCAACAACCGCATGGACGTTCACCAGAACTACAGCGAGCCGTGGCGCGTGACGCTGATCGACACGGGCGAAGAAACCATGACCGGCGGGCGTCTGCGGCGAGCGGCGCGTTACCTGGAAAACGAAGAGGCGTTCTGCTTCACCTATGGTGATGGCGTGTCGGACCTCAATATTGGTGCGCTCGTGGACTTTCACTTGTCCCACGGCAAGCTCGCCACCGTGACGGCGGTCCAACCTCCAGGACGTTACGGTGCGCTGGAGCGCGACGGTGATGCTGTCCTTGGTTTCACCGAAAAACCACGGGGTGATGGCGGTTGGATCAATGGCGGGTTCTTTGTGCTCTCGCCGAAGGTCTTGCCTTATATCGCTGATGACCAGACGTCCTGGGAAGCCGAACCGCTGGCGGCGCTGGCGACCGAGCAGCAGCTCCAGGCGTTCCAGCACGATGGTTTCTGGCATCCGATGGACACGCTGCGGGATAAAAACCACCTCGAAGCCCTGTGGCAAAGCGGCGAGGCCCCATGGAAGCAATGGTCTTGAACCCTGAGTTCTGGCGTGGCAAGCGCGTACTGGTCACTGGCCATACCGGCTTTAAGGGCAGTTGGCTGACGCTGTGGCTGCAAAGCCTGGGGGCCAAGGTCAGTGGTTTTTCCCTTGACCCGGCCACCCAGCCAAACCTGTTCGAACTGGCCCGCGTGGGCGAGAGCATTGATGACCGACGCGGTGACCTGCGCGACCTCGGCGCCTTGTTGGAGTTGCTGGCCGACGTGCAGCCGGAGATCGTCCTGCATCTCGCGGCGCAGCCGTTGGTGCGCGAAGGTTATCGCGATCCGCTGGGCACCTACTCCAGCAACGTCATGGGGACTCTCAACCTTCTGGAAGCGGTTCGCCAGGTGGGTGGTGTCAAGGCCTGTGTACTGGTCACCACCGACAAGGTCTATGCCAACCAGGAATGGTTATGGCCCTACCGCGAAAACGAGGCCCTCGGTGGTCACGATCCCTACAGCAGCAGCAAGGCCTGCTGCGAATTGCTAGCGCAGTCTTATGCCGCCTCTTTCTTTTCAGCCGAGCGCTATGCCGAGCATGGTTTGGCCCTGGCCACGGCGCGGGCCGGCAACGTGCTGGGCGGCGGTGATTTCGCACCTGAGCGCCTGATTCCCGACGTGCTTAAAGCCTGGTCGGCAGACGAGCCGGTGACGCTGCGTTATCCGCAAGCCGTTCGTCCTTGGCAGCACGCCCTGGAACCGTTGGCCGGTTACCTGCAATTGGCTGAGTGTCTGTATCAGCAGGGGCCGGAGTTCGCCGGTGCCTGGAACTTCGGTCCAAGTGAAGCCGACATGTGCAGTGTCGGTGAAGTCGTCCAGCTGCTGGCCGAGCGCTGGCCGCAAGCGCCGGGCCTGCGCATCGAGCCGAGCGACTTGCACGAGGCCGGCCTGTTGCGCCTGGACAGCAGCCGCGCCCGGCAGCTGCTCGGCTGGCAGCCGCGTTGGTCGTTGCAACAATGCCTGGCCCAGACCCTCGATTGGCACTTGGCGTGGCAGAACGGTGATGACATGCGTCAAGTCACCCTCGGCCAATTGAACCTTTATCGAGGCGCGTTGTGAGCGAGTTTTCCTTGATGGCATTGCCGTTGGCCGGTCTGTTCAGCGTCCAGCACAAACGTTTCGAAGACCAGCGCGGGCATTTCGCCCGGCTGTTCTGCGAGGGCAGCCTGAGTGCATTCGGCCAGCCGTTCCATATCCGCCAGATCAACCATTCCTGCACCCGTGAGCGGGGCAGTGTGCGTGGGCTGCATTATCAAAACGCCGCGCAACCGGAAGCCAAGCTGATTACCTGCCTGCGTGGCGAGGTCTGGGATGTAGCCGTGGATTTGCGTCCCGATTCCACGACATTTTTGCACTGGCATGCCGAGCACCTGAAGGCCGGCGATGGCCGCAGTCTGTTGATCCCGGCTGGGTTCGCCCATGGGTTCCAGACCCTGACCGACGACGCCGAGCTGCTTTACTTGCACAGTGCCGACTACGCCCCGGAACATGAGGGCGGCCTGTCGGTGAATGATCCGCGGCTGGCGATTGCCTGGCCGCTGCCTGTCAATAATCTGTCGAGCCGGGACAGCAACCATCCCTTGCTCGACGAAGGTTTCGCTGGAGTGCGTCTATGAATTGCCGAGGTTGCGGGACTGCCCTGGCTTTGCCTTTGATCGACCTTGGTACTTCGCCGCCGTCCAACGCTTATGTGCGGGCCGACCAATTGGACCAGGCTGAGCAGTGGGTGCCGCTCAAAGTCGCGGTGTGCCTGCAATGCTGGTTGGTGCAGACCGAGGATTACACACGTGCGGACGCGTTGTTCGACGCCGAGTACGCCTATTTCAGTTCGTTCTCCAGCACCTGGCTGGCCCACGCCGAGCGCTACGTCGCCGAGATGGTCGAGCGCTTCGACCTGAGTGCAGACAGTCGCGTGGTGGAAATTGCCGCCAACGATGGCTATCTGTTGCAGTACGTCGCCAAGCGCGGTATCCCCTGCCTCGGCGTCGAGCCGACGCGCAGCACCGCAGAGGCCGCCCGTGCCAAAGGCCTGGAGATCCGCGAATCGTTCTTCGGTCGTGAAACCGCCACGCAGCTGAGCAGCGAAGGCTGGGCAGCGGATTTGATGGCGGCCAACAACGTATTGGCCCACGTACCGGACATCAATGATTTCCTCGCCGGCTTTGCCACGCTGCTAAAACCGACCGGTGTCGCCACGTTCGAGTTTCCGCAACTGCTGGCATTGATGGCCGGGCAGCAGTTCGACACGCTGTACCACGAACATTTTTCCTATTTGTCGCTGACTTCCGTGCAAACCCTGTGCGAGCGCAACGGATTGGAAGTCTTCGATGTCAGCCAGCTATCGACCCATGGCGGTTCGTTGCGAGTCTTCGTCCAGCGTGCTGATGGAGTCCGGCGTCCGATCCAGTCCTCGGTGCAGCAACAATTGCAGGCCGAACGGGAGGCGGGCGTGAGAACCGCCGCGTACTACGCCACCCTGGCGCCGGCCGCCGAAGCGATCAAGCACGGCTTGCTGCGCTTCCTGTTGCAGGCCAAGGCCGATGGCAAGCGTGTGGTCGGTTATGGCGCGGCCGCCAAGGGCAACACCTTGCTCAACTACGCCGGGGTCAAGCCTGACTTGTTGGCGTGGGTGGCGGATGCCAATCCGCACAAGCAAGGTAAATATTTGCCGGGCAGTCGGATTCCTATCGTGTCGCCTGAGCGTATCGCAACAGAGAAGCCCGACTACGTGCTCGTCCTGCCCTGGAACTTGCTGAGCGAAGTCAGCCAGCAGTTGGGTGAAGTTCGCCAATGGGGCGGGCAGTTTGTCATCGCGGTGCCTGAGTTGACGCTGCTATGAAAGTTTTAGTGACTGGCGCCACCGGGTTTGTAGGCCGTCATCTGGTCGCGGCCTTGCTCGCTCGCGGGTGCCAGGTCCGGGCGGTTGCGCGCCGGGAAGAGCCGGCCAGGGAATTGTCCTGGTTCGACCATGTTGAATTCGTCGCGGCCGATGTCCACTTGAAAGAGCTGGACGTCGCTGCATTGGTCGAGGGTGTCGATGCCTTGGCGCATCTGGCGTGGCCGGGACTGCCGAATTACCAGGCACTGTTTCATTTCGAACATAACCTGATGGCCGATTATCAGTTCATCAAACAAGCGGTCCTGGCCGGGGTGGGACAGGTGTTGGTCACGGGTACCTGTTTCGAATATGGCCTGCAGAGCGGACCGCTCGACGAGCAGACTGCGCCACAACCGGCCAACCCTTACGGCTTGGCAAAAAATACCCTGCGCCTGTTTCTTGAACACCTGCAACGCGAGCACCCGTTTACGTTGCAGTGGGCACGTCTGTTCTATTTGCACGGCGACGGTCAGAACCCCAACAGCCTGCTCGCGGCGCTGGACCGGGCCATCGATGCCCAAGCACCGGTATTCGATATGTCGGGTGGCGAGCAGTTGCGCGATTACCTGGCCATCGAAACAGCGAGTGCTTATCTGGCAGGTCTGCTGTCGCGGCGCGACTTCAATGGTGTCGTCAATTGCTCAAGTGGCGAACCGGTGTCGGTTCGCGCGCTGGTAGAAGCACGGCTGCGCGAGCGTGGCGCGGCCATTCGCCTGAACCTGGGCCATTATCCCTATCCGACTCACGAACCCATGGCGTTCTGGGGCGTGGCCGAACGTTTGCAAACCTTGTTGGGAGCCGAACATGACGCGTGAGCTGTACCGGGCCATTGGCCTTCCGGTTCTGCAGAACCGTACCTTCGCCGATGAGCAGTCGGCCAGAGCCTCGGCGAGTGCCGACATGGTGTTGGTCCAGGACGAAGTGAGCGGATTGGTTTTCAACCAGGCGTTCGATGCCGACAAGCTCAGCTATGACAGCGACTATCAGAATGAACAAGCCCATTCCGCTCAGTTCCAGAAGCATCTTGCAGACGTGGAGGGGATCATCTGCCGGCATTTCAGCGGCCAGGAATTGATCGAGGTCGGTTGCGGCAAAGGCTATTTCCTGGAACTGCTCAAGGAACGTAGTTACGCGATCACGGGTATCGACCCGGCCTATGAGGGCGACAACGCCGACGTGATCAAGGCGCCGTTTACCCGTGACCTCGGGCTGTCGGCCGATGCGGTCGTGCTGCGTCATGTGCTGGAGCATATCCAGGATCCAGTGGGCTTCCTGGCTGAAATCGCAGCGGCCAACCGCGGCGGACAGATTTACATCGAAGTGCCGTGCCTGGACTGGATCCTGGAACACCGGGCCTGGTTCGATCTGTTCTATGAACACGTCAACTATTTCCGCCTCGATGACCTGCGCCGGATGTTTGGCACGGTGTATGAGGCCGGGCACCTGTTCGGCGGTCAATACTTGTACGTCGTTGCGGATCTGGCCACGTTGCGCCTGAAGCCGGAACAGCCCGTTCCAGCCTTGCAATTGCCCGACGGATTCACCGCCAGCCTCGGTCGCGCCGTGCAGATAGTCCAGGCTGCGCCGCAACGAGGCTCGGCGATCTGGGGCGCATCCTCCAAAGGCGTGATCTATTCACTATTCCTGCAACGAGCCGGTGTAGCGGTGGACTGCGTAGTGGACATCAATCCGGCCAAGCAGGGGCGATATCTGCCGCTGTCGGGTGCCCGGGTATCTTCGCCGCAAGAAGCCATGAGTGCATTGCCAGAAGGCGCCAACCTGTTCGTAATGAATTCCAATTACCTCGAAGAGATCAAGCGGATGACCGGTGGGCGCTACGTCTACCACGCCGTTGACAGCGCTTCGTTCCAATAACCGCGAGATTCGAAAAATGACCGACAACACTATCCATAAAGCTTTCGAAGCCCAATGCCAGACCGAAATCGCCGGGCAAGGCCAAGATCAGAAACTGGTCGGCCTGGCCAAGGAGTTTTTCAACGAGTCGGCCCGCCACAAGTACAGCTACCATTTTTCGTGGATGGGGCGGCCGATCATCCAACTGCCGCAAGACATGATGGCCATGCAGGAGTTGATCTGGCAGATCAAGCCTGACCTGATCATTGAATGCGGTATCGCCCACGGCGGTTCGATTATTTATTACGCTTCGTTGCTGGAGTTGCAAGGCCACGGCGAAGTACTGGGCATTGACCTGGATATCCGCCCGCACAATCGCGAAGCCATCGAGAGCCATCCGATGAGCAAGCGCATCTCGATGATCGAAGGTTCGAGCATCGATCCGGCCATTGCCGAGCAGGTGCATGCAGCAGCCAAAGGCAAGAAAGTCATCCTGGTACTCGATTCCAACCACACCCATGACCACGTGCTCGAAGAGCTGCGTCTGTACGCGCCGCTGGTTTCGGTGGGCAGCTATTGCGTGGTGATGGACACGGTGGTGGAAGACATGCCGGCGGACTTCTTCCCGGATCGCCCTTGGGGCCCGGGCGACAACCCGAAAACCGCGGTGTGGAAATACCTCGAGGAAAACGACGGTTTCGAAATCGACCAGCAACTGCAGAACAAGCTGCTGATCACCGTTGCTCCGGATGGCTATCTGCGTCGGGTTCGTTGATCCATCCGTTTCAAGTCATTAGCGTCTGGCAGGTTGTGGGGACTAGGAAATATGCAGGTTCGAAATACGCTTCAAAACAACGTGGCACCGCTGGGCGAGCGGTTCACCGTGGTGGTCATCTCCCACAACCGCAGCGCATTCCTGCGCCGCACATTGCATTACTACAGCAGCTACCCGTGCTCGGTGCTGGTGTTGGATTCGTCAGTGGAGCGGGATGATCAGATCGCCGAGGGTTTTCCGTCGGTCGATTACCGCCACTTGCCTCAGTTCACCTACAAAGGGCTGCAGGAAAAATTGACCTATGGTGTCAACCAGGTCAAAACGCCTTATATGGTGTTCGCCGCCGATGACGATTTCCTTTTGCATGATGCCTTGACCGAGTCGGTGGAGTTTCTCGAAGCCAACCCCGACTACGGCCTTTGCCACGGCTACGGCATCATGTATTTGTCCTGCGCGACGGAAGTCTGCTATTTCCGCCGTGACCGCAAGGTGCACGAGGACTACGACAGCGAACTGGCCGAGGACCGTGTGATCCGTTTCATGGATCAGTTCCTGCCGCCGTTCTACGCCGTGACCCGCACTGACCTGTTGCAACAGTGGTACGGCATGCTGCCGCCAGGCACCAGTTTCGAGTGGCAGGAAATCGGCCATACCTTTTACCTGCTGGCTTGCGCCAAGGCACGAATCCTGCCGATTCCGTTCGCTGTGCGCGAACTCAACTACGGCGGTTCCGAACACAACACCAACGTGCTGACGGTGCTGAGCTACAAAGACGCCAAAAGCGTCGCCGAACGTGAGCAGTTCGCCGAGTTCCTGGCATCCGTGCCAACCCAGCTCAGCGAGCAGGCTCCAGAGCGCATCAAGCAGATCGCTTTGGACAGTTTTGCGGCCATGGCCGACTGCTTGCAGCAAGGGCGTTCGCTCAAGGGAACGCAGATCATCCGTTCGGCATGGCTGGAAGCAGGGGGCGAGCCGATACGTTCGTTCGGCCCGCAGCAGTTTGTCGAAATGCCATTTTATAATCAGAAGGTGTTCGATCTGCTGACCCAGTTTGAATTCCTGCTGCATGCCATGCCAGCCGGTCGCCTTCAGCTTCAACAGTTGGAAGGTATCTTGTTGCGTCAGCATGAATTGATGCGTGTTCAACCCAACGATAACGAACGCACCCTACGCAGCCGTCTATGGGAAGCCCAAGGGCTGTATGCGTTCAACCGCACTGTGGTCAAGCGCCTGGCCGAGTCGTTGAAAAACAGCGATGAGCCTGATGAGGCAGTGAAACTCCAGGCCTGGGCTGAGCGTCTGGACTCGGTGCCAGGTCAGCAGGATCGCCGCTTGCTGGAAAATATGCACTCCGGTCGTTTGTTGAATTGGCTTGAGGTGCGTAATCCGGATGCGCAGCAGCTCGAGTCCATCGCCGCCCACCTGGCCGAGCATCAGGGTGGGCCGAAGTTCGGCATCCTATTGCTGGACCTGGACGCTGACATGTTCAAGCTGCAGGCGACCTTCGACAGCCTGGTCAACGGCCACTGCAAGGCGTTCAACGTGGTGGTCTTCACCACCGGCGACCTGCCGGCGACCACGACCGTGCGCGACACGGTGCATTTCGTAAAAGTCAGCGTCACCAACTATGTCGAGCGCATCAACCAGATCATTGGGCAGTCCTCTGTCGACTGGATGGTGCTGGCCGAGGCCGGTGACCAGTTCACTCAAAACGGTCTGCTGCGCGCCAGTCTTGAACTGATCGGTGCCGACGGCGTGCGCGCCGTGGCCATGGATGAAATCCAGCGCAAGGCCGATGGCAGCCTGGTCGATGTGTTCCGCCCTGGCGTCAATCTCGACTTCCTGCAATCGGTGCCTTCTCTGATGGCGCGGCATTGGCTGATTCGTCGTGAGGTGCTGGTACAGGCGCGCGGATTCACGCCTGAATACACCCAGGCCCTGGAACTGGACGTGCTGTTGCGTCTGATCGAGGACGCGGGGCTTGCCGGCCTGGCGCACCTGTCCGAGCCGTTGCTGATCTGCAACGCCCCGGCGCAAGAGGAAAATGCCCAGGAGCGCCAAGTCCTGACGCGCCACCTGGCGGCCCGAGGCTATCGTGCCCAGGTCACTTCGGCGCAACCATTGACCTATCAAATCGACTACCAGCATGCCGAGCGGCCGTTGGTATCGATCATTCTCGAAAGTCGGGACAACTTCGAGCAGACCCAGCAGGCGTTGGTCAGCGTGCTGCAGCGCACCCGTTATCATCGCCATGAAATTCTGATCGCCGATAACCATAGCCAGTCCGAAGCAATAGCCCAGTGGCTCGACAGCCTGGAAGGCAAGGGCGACCGGATTCGTATCCTGCGCAGCGATCAGCGCCTCAGCACGTCGGCCCTGAATAACTGGGCAACTGCCCAGGCCAAGGGTGAGTACCTGGTATTTTTGTCGGCCGAGGCTCAAGTGATCAACGCCAACTGGCTCGACAGCCTGCTCAACCAGGCCCAGCGACCGGAAGTGGGGATCGTCGGCAGCAAACAGATGGATATTCGTGGTATCACCACCCAGGCTGGCCTGGTGCTCAAGCCCGATGGCCAGGTGGCCTCGGTGTTTGTTGGCGAACGCAAGGACGCCAAGGGTTATCTCAACGGCCATCAAGCGGAACAGAACTACTCGGCGGTATCCGGCGTTTGCCTGATGGTCCGCAAAGACTTGTTCGAAGCCGTAGGCGGACTGGATGAAGAACATTTCGCCGAGGCTTTTGCCGACGTCGACCTTTGCCTGAAAGCGGCTGATGCGGGTTATCTCACGGTCTGGACACCCCAGGCGCAGATGCTGCATGCCGGTACGTTCCCCGATGTGCCGGAGGCGGTCGAGGCCTTGCGCAGCAAGTGGCAGGCGCGCTTCGACCATGACGCGGCCCGTAACCCGAACCTGGCCTTGACCGGCACCGGTTTTGCGCTGGGTACTGCCACAGCTGTCGATTGGGCGCGGTTGCTGGCATAGCCCGATGCCTCCCTCCATTGTCGAATAAGCCCTCGCAAAAAAGGGCTTATTCGGCAATTTAGCGTGACCTGCGAGTCATAACGCGCATCTTCACTGTATTGTATTGACCGGGAAGATGGCGCCTGGCCCTTATCAGGACCAGTGATAGCCCTTTACACTTCCCGATTGTCGGCGCCCCTCGATTCCTTGCGAGCGGTGGTATTGGGCTGTTTTTGATTGGGAAGCCGTAATGATTGGCATAAAAAGCATTGCGAGCTACGTTCCTGTAGCCGGCGTGGACAATTACGCACAAGGTGCAAAATTTGAAAAGGATGAAGAATTCATCCTCGGCAAGATCGGTTCCGCTTTCTTGCCACGCAAGGATGACGGCCAGGAAACCTCGGATCTGTGCGTCGAAGCGGCCAATGCGTTGTTTGCCAGCAATCCCGATCTGAAGCGCGAATCCATTGATGTGCTGATCGTCGTCACCCAGAACGGCGATGAAGAAGGCTTGCCCCACACTGCGGCTATCGTTCAGGACAAGCTTGGCCTGCCCACCAGCGTGGCGGCGTTCGATATTTCCCTGGGTTGCTCGGGTTATGTCTATGGCATCTACGCCATCAAGGGTTTCATGGAAGCCGCCGGCCTGAAGAACGGCTTGTTGGTGACCGCCGATCCGTATTCGAAAATCGTTGATCCGGAAGACCGCAATACCACGATGCTGTTCGGCGACGCCGCCACAGCTACGTGGATGGGCGAGGATGCGCCGTGGCAACTGGGCAAGGCCAAGTTCGGCACGGACGGTTCCGGTGCGCCGCACCTGAAGGTCAGTGACGGTGTGTTCTTCATGAACGGGCGCCAGGTGTTCAACTTCGCGTTGCTCAAGGTGCCGGCACATTTGCATGAGCTGTTGGCCGATTCCGATCTGCAACCCAGTGACATTGATGCGTTTTGCATTCACCAAGGCAGCGCGGCGATCGTTGATGCCGTGGCGCGGCGTTTCGAAGGCGAGCCGGAGAAGTTCATCAAGGACATGGTCGAGACCGGCAACACCGTGTCGTCGAGCATTCCGCTGCTGCTGGAAAAGCATGTGCTCGATTCCGACTGGAAGCGCGTGGCATTGAGTGGTTTCGGCGTAGGTCTGTCCTGGGGCTCGGCGATCATCTATCGCCCGTGAGCCGATAAAACCCGGGCACAAAAAATAGCGTCCAAGGTGTAACCTTGAACGCTATTTTTTTGCCTGATGCAAAAGCGAGACGCCATGAGCGAGTACTTTGAGCGCAACCTCCAGGTGATCCAGCAGCGTTGGCCGGCCTTGGCCGAGCGTCTGTTGCTGGAGGACGTGGGTGGGTTGCAGGCTGATCTGGTCGAGGGGCTTGGATCGACCTTGAGCATCAACGGCATTCAGTTGACCAGTCGCCATGACCGACTCGCCGAGGCCGACTTGCAAGCCGCCAGCTTGCCGTTGGAGGCTGCGATTGTGCATGTCTATGGCACGGGGCTGGGGGATCTGCAAGGCCGGCTATTGGAACGGGCAGGGCTTGAGAAACTGTATGTGCATATCCTCAACGGTGCGGTGTTCGCCATGGTCCTGCAGCTGCTGGATCAATCGCCCTGGCTTGCCGATCCGAGGGTGGTATTGCTCTACGCCGGTGATCTGGCGGAAATCCAGTTGCCATTTTTCGCACTCCCCGCCGAGTTGGTGCTGGCCGATGATTACAACGCCAAGATTCGTGATCGCTTGATCAGTGAGATTCATCTGGACTTCACCAACCAAGCGTTCGATCCCCAGTCCCCTGAGATTGTCGAACGTCTGCAATCGACGTTCAGCCTTGTGCAGGAAGATCGTGACGTTGCCGAGTTGTTCGGCACCTTGAAGGGGGGCGAGGCGTTTGTCATTGCCACCGGTCCCAGCCTTGAGCGGCACTTCGAGAAATTGCGTCACCTGAGCCAGCAAGCCGAGCGACCGTTGTTGATTTGTGTCGATACGGCTTACCGACCGTTGATCGACCATGGCATTGCCCCGGATATCGTGGTCAGCATCGACCAGCGTATCTCGGCGCGCCATCTTCCGCCTGAAAGCATCGACAACATTGCGTTGGTCTATCTGCCAATGGCCGACCCTGCGGTGATCGGAGCGTGGCGGGGCGCGCGCTACGCTGGGTATTCATCAAGTCCTGTCTATCGGGAGATGCGCGAGCAACTGCGTCGGGCCGAACTCCATGTAGGCGGCAGCGTGATTCACCCGGCCGTCGACCTGGCGGTGAAAATAGGCGCTGCGCAGGTCACGCTTTTCGGCGCCGATTTTGCCTTTCCCCATGACAAGACTCATGCAGGTTGGGGTGATGGTGACCTGGGGCCGCAACTGGGGGCGTCCAGGCATTGGGTGCTTGACGGGCATGGTCGGCGAGTCAAGACCCAGCTCAACTTCCGCAGCTATCTTTGCGAGCTGGAGCGTTTTATCGCCGGCCACCCCCAGGTGCGTTTCTTTAACAGCAGTCGGGACGGGGCGATGATTGTCGGCACGGATTTCCACCCGGAGTATGTGCAATGATCGAACTCGAAAGAATGATCGGTGACGCCCGCAAGTGCGCACGCTTGTTTCGTCTCGGACGGGACGTTGAGGCAGGCTTGGCGATGGTCACGCTGATCGAGTCTGCGCAGCCCCTGGTCGAACGGATGCCAGGCGAGGTCTCTTCGTCGTGGAGCGAGCTGCTTGCCCTGATGCTTGATAATCAAGAGGCGCAGAACTGGATTTCGCTTGCTGATTATCTCGAATACGAGTGGGTCCAGCTGCTGACCGCTGGTCAGTCTCTCTAGCCTTCTTTTACAGCTTCACCGCTGTAATGCGCTTCCACCGACGTCAGCGGCGCTTCCCTGACGCCATTTTTCCAACCTTGAATCGCAGCCAAGTCCTTGATTTACGAGGGGTGGCACGCTGATGGCAAAATTTTTGAAAAATCTGCTAAAGCAAGTTCCGAATACGACGATAACTATTACGAAGGTTCTCTAGGCCACACCCGGCGGTTGCCAGGGCCGGAAGCCGCAGTACCCAACCAACGAGGAATTCGTCATGGCTTTAACAGTAAACACCAACGTCACATCGTTGAACGTTCAGAAGAACCTGAACCGGGCTTCCGATGCTCTCTCCACTTCGATGACTCGTCTGTCTTCCGGCCTGAAAATCAACAGCGCTAAAGACGACGCCGCCGGCCTGCAGATCGCTACCCGTATGACCTCGCAAATCCGCGGTCAGACTGTTGCGATCAAGAACGCCAACGATGGTATTTCCATCGCTCAGACCGCTGAAGGCGCTCTGCAGGAATCCACCAACATTCTGCAGCGTATGCGTGAACTGGCCGTACAGGCACGAAACGACTCCAACGGTACTGCTGACCGTGTGGCTCTGAACAAAGAATTTGCTCAGATGTCCGACGAACTGACTCGTATCGCTGATTCGACCAACCTCAACGGCAAAAACCTGATCGACGGTTCCGCTGGCACCATGACCTTCCAGGTCGGTTCCAACACCGGTGCTACCAACCAGATCACCTTGACTCTGGACAGCGGCTTCGACGCTGCAACCCTGAGTGTTGACTCTGCTGCAATCGCCATCACCGGTAGCGACAGCGCCACCGCTGAAGCAAGCACCTCTGCTGCAATCGACGCGATCGACGCTGCTCTGGCGACCATCAACGCCAGCCGTGCTGACCTCGGTGCTGCACAAAACCGTCTGACCAGCACCATCTCCAACCTGCAGAACGTGAACGAAAACGCCGCTGCTGCACTGGGTCGCGTACAAGACACCGACTTCGCTGCTGAAACTGCCCAGCTGACCAAGCAGCAGACTCTGCAACAGGCTTCCACTTCGGTTCTGGCCCAGGCCAACCAACTGCCATCCGCTGTACTGAAGCTGCTTCAGTAATAGCCGGATGAGTTTTAGCGGGGGAGTGCGCTTGCGTGCTCTCTCGCTTTTTCCGTTCAAGAGGTGATGGACATGGATATGAGCGTGAAGCTGAACTTGTCTTATCCGGCGGCGAAACCGGCGCCCAGTGTGGCCGATAAGCCCGTGGAGAAGCCTCGGGCCGAGGTTGCTGTGGTAGCTCCGGTCAAGGAAACCCCTAAGGATGCTGCTTCCGAGCAGGACAAACTGAAGAAAGCGGTTCAGGAAATCGAGAAGTTCGTCCAATCGGTCAAGCGTAACCTGGAGTTCTCTATCGATGAGCCTTCAGGCAAAGTAGTGGTCAAAGTGATCGCCAGTGGTTCCGGTGAAGTGATTCGCCAGATCCCGAACGAAGAAGTTCTGAAGCTGGCTAACAGTTTGAATGATGCAAACAGCTTGTTGTTCAGCGCCGAAGCCTGACAACCGGCACGAATTCTGTTGTTATGTTCTTTTGGGCGTTGTAAAGGTCAAAAGGCCGGCGACACACTGAAGGGAGTCCCACATGGCAAGTCCAATTCTACCTGGCTTGGGTTTAGGCTCTGGCCTCGATACCACTGCTATCGTCAAGGCACTGGTTGATTCTGACAAAGCGGCCAAGCAAGGTCAGATTGACCGCGCCACCAAGACCAACACAGCCAATATTTCGGGTATTGGTACCCTGAAATCACTGCTGGCTACCTTTCAGTCCGCGCTTGAAAGCCTGGGCAGCACGACCACGCCACAATTCACCGGGGTTGCTGCCACTTCGGCCAATAACACTGCCTTGACGGTGACGGCCGGCAACTCGGCGGTAAGCGGCACTTACGCGGTAAACGTCACTCAATTGGCGACGTCATCAAAAGTCGCTACCGCCGCGTTCGCGGGTGGCGCTTCCAGTGTCGTAGGGGCGGGCACGCTGACGATCAGCCAGAGTGGCAAGGATTACACGATTGATGTTCCGGCGGACGGGACGCTGCAGTCGGTTCGGGATGCGATAAACAGCAAGTATTCCTCCAGCGGCCTGACCGCCAACATCGTCACCGACAACTTTGGTTCCCGTCTGGTAGTGGGTTCGACAAAGACCGGTGCCGGCAGCGATATTTCGCTCAGCGGTATTGCCAGTCTGGCGGCCGACGGCTCTACGTTGATGGGAGCGCCCAGCGCAACCTCTTCGGGCTCGATCGGCCTCGCTCAGGACGCGAAGTTCACTGTCGACGGGCTGGCTATGACCAGCCCGACCAACAAGCTGGATAACGTTATTTCAGGCTTGAACATGACATTGCTCGTCGCCGGCTCCGGTCCGACGACCGTCACGGTGGCCACCAACGCCGACGGCCTGAAAGCTTCGATCCAGAAATTTGTCGATGCTTATAACGCCATTGCCAAGGCAGTCACCTCTTTGACCAAGCCTTCAACGGATGCTAACGGTAATTCGGTTCCCGCAGCATTGACGGGTGACTCGTTGCCGCGCTCTCTGTTGGCAGCCATTCGTGCGCCGTTGTCCGAAACCGGGGCGGGCGACAAGCTGACCGTTTTGTCTCAACTAGGCATCACCACTAACCAGACAACGGGTGCTCTTGATTTCAACAGTGCGAAATTCACTGAAGCGTTGAATACCAAGCAGTTGGGTGGCGAAGTCCAAACGCTGTTCACTGGCGAAAATGGCTTGATTGAGCGTATGCAGAACGCGCTCAAGCCCTATACCGAGACCGGCAAAAAAGATTCCAACGGCAAGGCTGTCGATAACATCCTGACGGCACGCTCCAAGAATCTGGAAATCCTCAAGGCGAAACTGGGCGAGGATCAGTTGGCCTTGGACCGTCGGATCGAAACCCTGACTGCCGTGCTGACCAAAAAGTACAACGACATGGACACCTTGGTCGGCAAGCTGAAGGCCACCGCTAGCAACATCACCTCCATGTTTGAAGCGCTGACAGCACAGCAGAAAAACAGCTGATTCTGACTGATGCAAAAAAGCCCGGCGACGTCTTGCGACGTTCCGGGCTTTCGGCTTTTTCGGTCTAAAGTTTTTTGACGCAGCGTCGATACGCTGTTTATACGAACCGAAGTTTTTGATGAGGTAGAACATGAATCCGATGTTAGCCCTTCGCCAATACCAGAAGATTGGCGCCCAGGCGCAAACCTCCGAAGCAAGTCCCCATCGTCTGGTGCAGATGCTCATGGAAGGTGGATTGGACCGTATCGCCCAGGCCAAGGGCGCTATGGAACGCAAGGACATCGCCAACAAAGGCGTACTGATCAGCAAGGCCATCGGTATCGTGGGTGGCCTGCGTGAAGGCCTGGACCTGGAGAATCAGGCCGAGTCGGTAGCCGAGTTGGATGCGCTCTACACCTACATGATGAAACGCCTGGCCGAAGCCAACGCCAAGACCGACCCGAAGATCCTCGACGAAGTCGCTGATCTGCTGCGCACGGTCAAGGAAGGCTGGGACGGCATCGCGCCAGCTGGCCCGCAATTCTGAGGAGTATGCTCATGAGTCTTGTCTTGCAGCGAATCGAACAAACCCGTGAGGCCCTGGTTGATGCCCTGGCTGAGCGGAACTGGGAGGCCATCGGTCAATTGGACCTGGCGTGCCGTTCCTGCATGGAAGACGTGTTGAGCGAGTCCGAGGTGGACGAGGCGGCGTTGCGTAACAACCTGGAAGAGTTGCTGGGGGTGTACCGGCAGTTGCTGGAGGCGGCGACGGGAGAGCGTCAGGCAATCGTCGATGAAATGTCGCAGATTCATCAGGCACAGAACGCGGCGAAGGTTTACCACTTGTTCGGATGATTTAATTTTCATTTAATCCGAACAAAGTGCGCCATAAATTTGACTGTGCACGATTTTTTGACTTAACTAGTGGCTGTTTACAGATTTCAGGCGTCTACAGGCATGACAAGTCTGCAAGCGTCTAGCTTGCCCCCAAATTCGGGCACTGAGTTGACTAGGGAAGTTGCTATTGCATGTGGCGTGAAACCAAAATTCTCCTGATCGATGACGATAGCGTCCGCCGCCGCGACCTGGCGGTGATTCTGAATTTTCTTGGCGAAGAAAATTTGCCCTGCGGCAGCCATGACTGGCAGCAGGCTGTCGGCTCTTTGTCGTCCAGCCGTGAAGTCATTTGTGTCCTTATCGGGACCGTAAATGCTCCCGCATCGCTTTTGGGCTTGCTAAAGACACTCTCAACCTGGGATGAGTTCCTTCCAGTTTTGTTAATGGGCGAAAATTCTTCCCTTGACTTGCCTGAGGACCAGCGCCGCCGGGTGCTTTCCACCTTGGAAATGCCGCCGAGCTACAGCAAATTGCTCGATTCGCTGCACCGTGCCCAGGTTTATCGCGAGATGTACGACCAGGCCCGTGAGCGCGGTCGGCATCGCGAACCCAATCTTTTCCGCAGCCTTGTCGGCACCAGCCGTGCGATCCAGCACGTGCGCCAGATGATGCAGCAGGTGGCTGACACCGACGCCAGCGTGCTGATCCTGGGCGAGTCCGGTACCGGCAAGGAAGTGGTCGCGCGCAACCTGCATTACCATTCCAAGCGCCGCGAAGCGCCGTTCGTGCCGGTCAACTGCGGTGCGATCCCGGCCGAGTTGCTGGAAAGCGAATTGTTCGGCCACGAGAAGGGCGCGTTTACCGGTGCGATCACCAGCCGCGCCGGGCGTTTCGAATTGGCCAACGGTGGCACGCTGTTCCTCGATGAGATCGGCGACATGCCGCTGCCGATGCAGGTCAAGCTGCTGCGCGTGCTGCAAGAGCGCACGTTCGAGCGCGTGGGCAGCAACAAGACCCAGAGCGTCGACGTGCGGATCATCGCCGCGACCCACAAGAATCTCGAGAGCATGATCGAGGTCGGCAGTTTCCGCGAAGACCTCTATTACCGCCTCAACGTGTTCCCGATCGAAATGGCGCCGCTGCGTGAGCGGGTCGAAGACATCCCGCTGCTGATGAACGAATTGATCTCGCGCATGGAGCATGAGAAGCGCGGTTCGATCCGCTTCAACTCGGCGGCGATCATGTCTCTCTGTCGCCATGGCTGGCCGGGCAACGTCCGCGAGCTGGCGAACCTGGTGGAGCGCATGGCGATCATGCACCCCTACGGTGTGATCGGCGTCGCTGAGCTGCCGAAGAAATTCCGCTACGTCGATGATGAAGACGAGCAAATGGTCGACAGCCTGCGCAGCGACCTGGAAGAGCGCGTGGCGATCAACGGCCATACGCCGGATTTCACCAGCAATGCGTTGTTGCCGCCGGAAGGCCTGGATCTCAAGGACTACTTGGGGGGCCTGGAGCAAGGCCTTATCCAGCAGGCCCTGGACGATGCCAACGGTATCGTGGCCCGCGCGGCGGAGCGCCTGCGTATCCGCCGTACGACCCTGGTGGAAAAGATGCGCAAGTACGGCATGAGCCGGCGCGAAGGAGACGAACAGGCGGATGATTGACGCCTGTTTTGCAACCGCCTGATTTTCAGGCGGTTTTTTTTCGGCACGGGTATTGCTACAGCCCTCGCAACGTTCCGTTTAACTGACGGTCAGCCAAGCGAGAGAGCACGATGACCCAAGCCGCCCTGATGTCGCCTGTCCCCGAGCCGGGACACATGCCGTCCGCCGAACAGGCTAGCCGGCTTGGACTGGAACAGGCGTTTTCGCTGTTTAACCAGATGTCCAGCCAGTTGACTGATTCCTACAGCCTGCTTGAAGCCCGGGTGACCGAGCTCAAGGGTGAGCTGGCGGTGGTCAGCGCCCAGCGCATGCAGGAACTGGCGGAAAAAGAACGCCTGGCCAATCGGCTGCAAAATCTCCTCGATCTCTTGCCTGGCGGCGTCATCGTCATCGATGAGCACGGTTTCGTGCGCGAAGCCAACCCGGCGGCGTGCGAGCTGCTCGGCCTGCCCCTCGAGGGCGAGCTTTGGCGGCACGTCATCGCCCGCTGCTTTGCCCCTCGCGAAGACGACGGCCACGAAATCTCCCTCAAGGACGGTCGGCGTCTCTCTATCTCGACCCGTTCGCTGGATGCCGAGCCTGGGCAGTTGGTGCTGCTCAATGACCTGACTGAAACCCGTCACCTGCAAGACCAGCTTGCCCGCCACGAGCGCTTGTCTTCCCTAGGGCGGATGGTGGCGTCGCTGGCCCATCAGATCCGCACGCCACTGTCCGCCGCGTTGCTCTACGCCAGTCATCTGACGGAGCAGCAACTGCCGATGGACACCCAGCAGCGCTTTGCTGGCCGCTTGAAAGAACGCCTGCATGAGCTGGAGCACCAGGTGCGCGACATGCTGGTGTTCGCCCGGGGCGAGTTGCCGTTGACCGACCGCGTGACGCCCAAGGCGCTGCTGCAATCCCTGCAGGCTGCGGCTTTGACCCATGTGCAGGATCTGCCGATCCGCTGGCAGTGCGACAGCCATGTGGGCGAGGTCTTGTGCAACCGTGACACCTTGGTGGGCGCGGTATTGAACCTGATTGAAAATGCGATCCAGGCCAGCGGCGGTGACGTCCGGTTGAAGGTTCATCTGTACACCCGTGGCAGCACGTTGCGCCTGTGTGTCAGCGACAGTGGCAGTGGCATCGATCCAGCGGTGTTGACCCGCCTGGGCGAACCGTTTTTCACCACCAAGGCCACTGGGACGGGCTTGGGCCTGACCGTAGTCAAGGCCGTTGCGCGTGCCCATCAGGGAGAATTGCTGCTGCGCTCACGGCTGGGGCGCGGCACTTGTGCGCTGATCGTCCTGCCGCTGTTTTCCAGTGCGCCAGGGGTGGAGTGAAGGCAATGGCGATCAAGGTTTTGCTGGTGGAGGACGATCGTGCGCTGCGCGAGGCGCTGGCCGATACGCTGCTGTTGGCCGGGCATGACCATGCTGCCGTCGGTTCGGCGGAAGAGGCGCTGCTGGCCGTTGCGCGCGAGCCGTTCAGCCTGGTGGTCAGCGACGTCAACATGCCGGGCATGGACGGTCACCAGTTGCTCGGATTGCTGCGTGCGCGCCAGCCGCAATTGCCAGTCCTGTTGATGACCGCACACGGTGCGGTCGAGCGTGCGGTGGATGCCATGCGCCAGGGGGCGGCGGATTACCTGGTCAAGCCGTTCGAGCCCAAGGCGCTGCTTGATCTGGTGGCGCGTCATGCCTTGGGAAGCCCTGCGGTCGAGGGTGAAGGGCCGGTGGCCATCGAGCCCGCCAGCGCGCAATTGCTGGAGCTGGCCGCGCGAGTGGCCCGCAGTGATTCAACCGTGTTGATTTCCGGCGAGTCGGGTACGGGCAAGGAAGTATTGGCCCGCTATATCCATCAGCAATCCCGTCGCGCCAATGAACCGTTCATTGCCATCAACTGCGCGGCGATTCCCGACAACATGCTCGAGGCCACATTGTTCGGGCACGAGAAGGGCTCGTTCACCGGCGCCATCGCGGCCCAGGCCGGCAAGTTCGAACAGGCTGACGGCGGCACCATCCTGCTGGACGAGATCTCCGAAATGCCCCTTGGCCTGCAGGCCAAGCTGTTGCGTGTACTGCAGGAGCGCGAAGTGGAGCGGGTCGGCGCGCGCAAGCCCATCAGCCTGGACATCCGCGTGGTGGCGACGACCAACCGCGACTTGGCGGGCGAAGTGGCGGCGGGGCGTTTCCGGGAAGACCTTTATTACCGGCTGTCGGTTTTTCCGTTGGCCTGGCGTCCGTTGCGCGAGCGCACCGCCGATATCCTGCCGCTGGCCGAGCGCCTGCTGGCCAAGCACGTCAATAAAATGAAGCATGCAACGGCGCGACTGTCCGCCGAAGCCCAGGCTTGCCTGATCGCTTATCCCTGGCCTGGCAATGTCCGTGAGCTGGATAACGCCATCCAGCGGGCCCTCATCCTGCAACAGGGCGGCTTGATCCAGCCCGAAGATTTTTGCCTGGCCGGTCCGGTGGCTTGTGCGCCGTTGCCGGTCTTGCAGCCAGCCCCAGCGGTGGTTCCGCCGATGGAAGTGGCGGAATCCGCGGGTGCGCTGGAGGACGACCTGCGTCGACGCGAGTTCCAGATGATCATCGACACCCTGCGTGCCGAGCGCGGCCGTCGCAAGGAGGCGGCCGAACGCCTTGGCATCAGCCCGCGGACCCTGCGCTACAAGCTGGCGCAGATGCGTGATGCGGGGATGGACGTGGAGGCCTACCTTTTCGCCAGTTGAATAGTCGCCACCAATCCTTGTGGGAGCGAGCTTGCTCGCGATAGCGGTGGGTCAGTCAAAATTGATGTTGGATGTGATGGCATCGCGAGCAAGCTCGCTCCCACAGTGGAGCGGTGCGCGCAATTGTTTCTGCCGGCCATCGAGCTGGCACCCTTGTTGCTAATACCTACGTACCCGCTGAGTAAGTGTCAAAAAAACGCGGGCCGCCAGAGAGAATAGACCATGAGCCAAGGTATTGAATTTAATCGATTGATGTTGGACATGCGGGCCATGCAAATGGACGCCATGGCCCAGCCGAAATCGGTCGCGGTCCCCCAGGTGGGTGGCAGCAGCTTTTCCGACATGCTCGGTCAGGCCGTCAATAAAGTGAACGATACCCAGCAGGCTTCGAACCAGTTGGCCAGTGCTTTTGAAATTGGCAAAAGTGGCGTCGACCTGACGGACGTAATGATCTCTTCGCAGAAAGCCAGTGTCTCGTTTCAGGCGTTGACCCAGGTACGCAACAAACTGGTTCAAGCCTACCAAGACATCATGCAGATGCCGGTCTAAGGAAACTATTGAGTCATGGCAGAAGCAGCCGTTGATAACGTTCCAGCCAAGGCCACTCCGGTAGACGGCAAACCGCCGTTGTTCGGTCTGTCTTTCCTGGAAAACCTCTCCGAGATGACCATGCTGCGTCAGGTTGGCCTGTTGGTCGGCCTGGCTGCCAGCGTGGCGATTGGTTTCGCCGTCGTGTTGTGGTCCCAGCAGCCAGACTACCGTCCGTTGTACGGTAGCCTGGAAGGCATGGATGCCAAGCAAGTCATGGAAACCCTGGCTTCTGCCGACATTCCCTACACTGTCGAACCCAACTCTGGCGCCTTGCTGGTCAAGGCCGACGACGTGGCGCGCGCGCGCCTCAAGCTCGCTGCCGCGGGTGTCACACCGACCGATGGCAACATCGGTTTCGAGATTCTCGACAAGGACCAGGGCCTGGGCACCAGCCAGTTCATGGAAGCGACGCGTTATCGTCGCGGCCTGGAAGGCGAACTGGCGCGCACCATCTCCAGCCTCAACAACGTCAAGGGTGCCCGTGTGCACCTGGCGATCCCGAAAAGCTCGGTCTTCGTGCGCGATGAGCGCAAGCCGAGTGCGTCGGTCCTGGTTGAACTGTATTCCGGCCGCTCCCTGGAGCCAGGCCAGGTCCTGGCCATTATCAATCTGGTGGCGACCAGCGTTCCCGAGCTGAGCAAGTCGCAGATCACCGTGGTCGACCAGAAGGGCAACCTGCTCTCCGACCAGGCGGAAAATTCCGAACTGACCATGGCCGGCAAGCAATACGACTACAGCCGTCGCATGGAAGGCATGTTCACTCAGCGGGTGCATAACATCCTGCAACCGATCCTCGGTAACGGCCGCTACAAGGCCGAAGTGTCGGCGGATGTGGATTTCAGTGCGGTTGAATCGACCTCCGAGCAGTTCAACCCGGATCAGCCGGCGTTGCGCAGCGAGCAGTCGGTGAACGAACAGCGCACTGCCAGCAATGGCCCGCAAGGCGTGCCGGGTGCCCTGAGCAACCAGCCGCCGTCGCCGGCCAGCGCGCCGCAAACCACCGGCGGCGCCACCGCCGCCGCGGGCATGGTGCAGCCAGGCCAGCCGCTGATCGATGCCAACGGCCAACAGATCATGGACCCGGCCACCGGCCAGCCGATGCTCGCGCCGTACCCGGCCGACAAGCGTCAACAATCCACCAAGAACTTCGAGCTCGACCGTTCCATCAGCCACACCAAGCAGCAACAGGGTCGCTTGAATCGCCTGTCGGTCGCCGTGGTGGTGGACGATCAGGTCAAGATCAACCCGGCCAACGGCGAAACCAGCCGTGCACCGTGGAGCGCCGACGAATTGGCGCGCTTCACTCGCCTGGTACAGGACGCGGTCGGTTTCGACGCCAGCCGTGGCGACAGCGTCAGCGTGATCAACGTGCCGTTCTCCCTGGAGCGCGGTGAAGAAATCGCCGACATTCCGTTTTATTCGCAACCCTGGTTCTGGGATGTGGTCAAGCAAGTATTGGGTGTGCTGTTCATCCTGATACTGGTGTTCGGTGTGTTGCGTCCGGTGCTCAACAACATTACCGGTGGCGGCAAGAACAAGCAGTTGGCTGGCTTGGGTGATGTAGAGCTGGGAGGCATGGGCGGCCTGGATGGCGAATTGGCCAACGATCGCGTCAGCCTCGGCGGGCCGCAGAGCATCCTGCTGCCAAGCCCGAGCGAAGGCTATGACGCTCAGTTGAACGCCATCAAGAGTCTGGTGGCAGAAGACCCGGGTCGTGTGGCCCAGGTCGTGAAAGAGTGGATTAACGCAGATGAGTGATAATCGAGCCGCTGTTGCCAAATTGTCCCGGGTCGACAAAGCCGCGATCTTGCTGCTGTCCCTGGGGTCGACCGACGCCGCCCAAGTGCTGCGTCACATGGGGCCCAAGGAGGTCCAGCGCGTCGGCGTGGCCATGGCCCAGATGGGCAACGTGCACCGCGAGCAGGTCGAGCAGGTCATGAGCGAGTTCGTCGACATCGTCGGCGACCAGACCAGCCTGGGCGTCGGTTCCGACGACTATGTGCGCAAGATGCTCACCCAGGCCCTGGGCGAGGACAAGGCCAACGGCCTGATCGACCGGATCCTGCTGGGTGGCAACACCAGCGGCCTCGACAGCCTGAAGTGGATGGAGCCACGCGCCGTTGCCGACGTGATCCGTTACGAGCACCCCCAGATCCAGGCGATCGTGGTGGCGTACCTCGACCCGGACCAGGCCGGCGAAGTGCTGGGCAATTTCGACCACAAGGTGCGCCTCGATATCATCCTGCGCGTGTCATCGCTGAACACCGTGCAGCCGGCGGCGCTGAAGGAATTGAACCAGATCCTCGAGAAGCAGTTCTCGGGCAACTCCAATGCTTCGCGCACTACCTTGGGTGGTATCAAGCGCGCGGCGGACATCATGAACTTCCTCGACAGTTCGATCGAAGGTCAATTGATGGACTCGATCCGCGAAGTCGACGAAGACCTGTCCGGTCAGATCGAAGACCTCATGTTCGTGTTCAACAACCTGGCCGATGTCGACGACCGCGGTATCCAGGCACTGTTGCGCGAAGTGTCCTCCGACGTCCTGGTCCTGGCCCTCAAGGGATCGGACGAAGGCGTCAAGGAGAAGATCTTCAAGAACATGTCCAAACGGGCGGCCGAACTGTTGCGCGACGACCTCGAGGCCAAGGGCCCGGTTCGTGTCAGCGACGTGGAGACCGCACAGAAGGAAATCCTCACCATCGCCCGCCGTATGGCCGAAGCCGGAGAAATCGTGCTCGGTGGCAAGGGCGGCGAAGAGATGATCTAAGGTCGTTATGTCTGCCAAGAGTGATGATTCACCCAGCGACCTGATCCGCGCCCGTGACGTCGGTGGTTTCGACGTCTGGTCGCTGCCCAGCTTCGACCCCTACGTGCCCGAGCCCGAGCCGGAACCGGTGGAAGAACTGCCGGAGATGGAAGAGGTGCCGCTGGAAGAAGTCCAGCCACTGACCCTCGAAGAAGTCGAGAGCATCCGCCAGGAGGCTTACAACGAAGGCTTCGCCATTGGCGAAAAAGAAGGTTTCCACAGCACCACGATCAAGGTCCGTCAGGAAGCCGACGTGGCGCTCACGGCCAAGCTGCGCGCGTTGGAATCGTTGATGCAGAACCTGTTCGAGCCCATCGCCGAGCAGGACACGCAGATTGAAAAGTCATTGGTCGGGCTGGTGCAGCACATCGCCCGGCAAGTGATCCAGCGCGAACTGGCCATCGATTCGAGCCAGATCGAACACGTCATGCGCGAAGCCCTCAAGCTGTTGCCGCTGGGTGTGGGCAACGTGCGGTTGTACATCAACCCGCAGGACTTCGAACTGGTCAAGGCTTTGCGCGAGCGCCATGAGGAAACCTGGCGCATCGTCGAAGATGAAACCCTGCTGCCGGGCGGTTGCCGCGTGGAAACCGAGCACAGCCGCATCGACGCTACCGTCGAGACCCGCATCAGCCAGATCATGGCCAAGCTGTTCGACCAACTGCACGAACAGGCTTTGCACCCGGCGCCCGCCGACCTGAGCCTGGACTTGCCGGACGAACCCAAGCCGGCCGCCATCGTCGATCCCGACAGCGGCGAGCCGATCACACCTGAAGTGGCAGGCCACGATGCGCCTTGAGCGAACCAGCTTCGGCAAGCGCCTGGGCAGCTACGCCGAGGCCACCGAACTGGCCGGCCAACCGATCCTGGAAGGTCGCCTGTTGCGCATGGTCGGCCTGACCCTCGAAGCCGAAGGATTGCGTGCGGCCATGGGCAGTCGCTGCTTGGTGATCAATGACGACAGCTATCACCCGGTGCAGGTGGAAGCCGAGGTCATGGGTTTTTCCGGTAGCAAGGTATTCCTGATGCCGGTCGGCAGTGTCGCCGGCATTGCCCCGGGTGCCCGTGTGGTGCCGTTGGCCGATACCGGCCGCCTGCCCATGGGCATGAGCATGCTCGGTCGCGTGCTGGACGGCGCTGGTCGGGCGCTGGACGGCAAGGGCGGGATGAAGGCCGAGGATTGGGTGCCGATGGACGGCCCGACGATCAACCCGCTCAAGCGCGACCCCATCAGCGTGCCGCTGGATGTGGGCATTCGTTGCATCAACGGTTTGTTGACGGTCGGACGCGGTCAGCGCCTGGGCCTGTTCGCCGGTACCGGCGTGGGCAAGAGTGTGCTGCTGGGCATGATGACCCGCTTCACCGAGGCCGACATCATCGTGGTTGGGCTGATCGGCGAGCGGGGCCGCGAGGTGAAGGAATTCATCGAGCACATCCTCGGCGAGGAAGGGCTCAAGCGCTCCGTTGTCGTCGCTTCGCCGGCGGACGATGCGCCGCTGATGCGCCTGCGCGCTGCGATGTACTGCACGCGCATCGCCGAATATTTCCGCGACAAGGGCAAGAACGTCCTGTTGCTGATGGACTCGCTGACCCGTTTCGCCCAGGCCCAGCGGGAAATCGCCCTGGCCATCGGCGAGCCGCCGGCGACCAAGGGTTATCCGCCTTCAGTGTTCGCCAAGCTGCCGAAGCTGGTGGAACGTGCCGGTAACGCGGAGAAGGGCGGCGGTTCCATCACTGCGTTCTACACCGTGCTGTCCGAGGGTGACGACCAACAAGACCCGATCGCCGACTCGGCCCGAGGCGTGCTCGACGGCCACATCGTGTTGTCCCGACGCTTGGCGGAGGAGGGGCATTACCCCGCCATCGACATCGAAGCGTCGATCAGCCGGGTCATGCCATCGGTCATCAGCCCCGAGCACATGAAGCGTGCGCAACAGTTCAAGCAGTATTGGTCTCGCTACCAGCAAAGTCGCGACCTGATCAGCGTCGGAGCGTATGTACCTGGCGGCGATCGTGAGACCGACACGGCCATCAGCCTCTATCCGTCCATGGCGGTATATCTGCGCCAGGCGCTTAACGACAGCATCGGCATGGGCGCCAGCGAAGCGCACCTGCAAACCATTTTCGCCCCTGTCTCCGGCACGTAACCAATCATGGGCATGAGTCGTGCGGCGCGCCTGGCGCCAGTGGTGGACATGGCCGAAAAGGCCGAGAAGACCGCCGTCCAGCGGCTGGCCTATTTTCAGGGGCAGGTGGCGGTTGCCGAAAGCAAGTTGGCGGACCTGGAAAATTTTCGCCTCGAATACCAGGAGCAGTGGATCGCCCGCGGCAGCCATGGCGTTTCCGGACAATGGCTATTGGGCTACCAAGGATTCCTCGCGCAGTTGGGCACGGCCATCGACCAGCAGCGCCAGAGCCTGGTCTGGCACCAGAACAACCTGGAGAAGGCCCGCCAGAGCTGGCAAGAGGCGTTCGCTCGCGTTGAAGGGTTGCGCAAACTCGTACAGCGCTACATCGACGAGGCGCGGCAATTGGAGGACAAGCGTGAGCAGAAATTGCTGGACGAGCTGTCCCAGCGGCTGCCGCGCCACGATCCGTATTGATAACGGCGGTAGGGTTTTGTCGGGTAGGCGATTTGAAACCTTGCTCAGACCTCTACCAAGTGCTAAACCTTGTACACGTATGTCCATGACAAGGAAGTGAATATGTCTGTCATTACCGAAGTATCTCCGGATGGGCAAAAACTGACGATCTCGATCAAGGGTCGCTTCGATTTTGGCCGGCACCAGGAGTTTCGTGAGTCTTATGAAAAGCTCAACACGAAACCCGAGTCCATCGTGGTGGATCTGAAAGAAGCCACTTACCTCGACAGTTCTGCGTTGGGCATGCTCCTGCTGTTGCGTGACCATGCCGGTGGCGACGAATCGGATATCCGCGTCGTCAACAGCAGCAGCGACGTCAAGAAAATCCTCGCGATCTCCAATTTCGACAAGCTGTTCGATATCAGTTGATCGCCATGCAATCGTCGCCGGAGCCGCTGACGATCCTGATTGCCGAAGACAGTGCCGCCGATCGACTGCTGTTGTCGACCATCGTCCGTCGCCAGGGCCATCACGTGCTCACTGCGGCTGACGGTGCCGAGGCGGTCGAGGTCTATCTGCAACAGCGTCCGCATCTTGTGTTGATGGACGCGATGATGCCGGTCATGGATGGTTTTGAAGCGGCGCAGAAGATCAAGCAGTTGGCCGGGGATCAACTGGTCCCGATCATCTTTCTCACCTCGTTGACCGAAAGCGAAGGGCTTGCCCGATGCCTCGAGGCCGGTGGTGATGACTTCCTGGCAAAACCCTATAACCAAGTAATCCTGGCCGCCAAGATCAAGGCGATGGACCGTTTGCGTCGGCTGCAAGCCACGGTGGTGGAGCAGCGCGACCAGATCGCCCGGCACCATGACTATCTGCTCAACGAGCAGCGGGTCGCCAAGGCGGTATTCGACAAGATTGCCCACTCCGGCTGCCTGAGCGCGCCGAACATCCGTTACCTGCAATCGCCCTACGCCTTGTTCAACGGCGATCTGCTGTTGGCCGCGTTCAATCCGGCCGGCGACATGCATATCCTGCTCGGGGACTTTACGGGTCACGGATTGCCGGACGGCGGTGGGGGCGATGCCGCTGGCGGAAGTGTTCTACGGGATGACCGCCAAGGGCTACGGCCTGGCGCAGATCCTGCGGGAGATGAATGCCAAGCTCAAGCGCATCCTGCCGGTGGATATGTTCTGTTGCGCGACGCTGCTGTGCCTGAGTTTCCAGCGCTGCACCGTAGAGATCTGGAACGGTGGCATGCCCGACGGTTATCTGCACGACAGCCTCACTGGCGTACGCACACCGTTGCCGAGCGCGGCATTTGCCGTTGGGCGTACTGACGCCTCAGTTGTTTGACGACCGCACCGAAGTCCACCCTATGTCGGTGGGCGATCGGGTGTTCCTGCTGTCCGATGGCGTGATCGAGACCAGTGACCGCGACGACCAGCCGTTTGGCGTGGAGCGGTTGCAGCAGGTATTTTCGGCCAACCGTGAGCCCGACCGCCTGTTCGAAGATATCCAGCAAGCCCTGCAGGATTTTCGCGGCGAGGCCCGTGACGACTTCAGCATGATCGAGGTGCGTCTCGTCGCCCCGACGCAACTCAATCCGCCGCCTCCGGTCTATTCCGATAGCGGCCAGTCCAGTCCGCTGGACTGGTCGGTAAGCTTTGAATTCCGGGCGCAGACGCTCAAGCGGTTCAACCCGATGCCTTACCTTTTGCAATTGCTGCTTGAGGTTCATGGGCTCAGGGCACACAGTGGCGCCCTTTACAGCGTACTGTCGGAGCTGTATTCCAACGCCCTGGAACATGGGGTGTTGGGGTTGGACTCCAGCCTCAAGCGCGATGCGACGGGTTTCGCCCGTTACTACCGCGAGCGCAACGAGCGCCTGGACGCGTTGAGCGATGGCCATGTGCGGGTGCATTTGCACGTCACCCCCAATGGTGACGGTGGCTGTCTGGTCATTGAGGTCGAGGACAGCGGCAAGGGCTTCGATGTTGCCAAGGTGATGGCGCGACCCGTGGATCGCGACCGATTATCTGGGCGTGGCGTGAGCCTGGTGCGTCAACTCTGCCAGCGGGCCTCCTGGTCCGACGATGGTCGTAGTGCACGCGTGGAGTTTTTCTGGGAGGCTCTGGCATAATCGGAGCCAATCTTGATCAGGGAGCGAGCAAGTGAGTGAAATTCATCTCGATCGCGACGTGCTCAGCACGTTGAGGGAAGTCATGGAGGACGGGTATCCGGAATTGCTGGACACCTTCCTCGAGGATTCCGAAGCACGCCTGCGTGTGCTGCATGAAGCCAGGGACGCCGAAAAGCTGAGCGCCACGGCCCACAGTTTCAAGGGCAGTAGCAGCAACATGGGTGCCCTGCGCCTGGCTGAGCTGTGTGGTGAGCTGGAGCAACGCGCCAAACAGCCGTCGCTGGGTGGTATCGAAAAACTGGTCAATGAAATCGACAGCGAGTTTGCCTTCGTCCGCACGCTTTGCCGGGAAGAGCGTGAAGGCTTTCATTGCTGAAACGATGTCGTCCGACGCGTTGGCCCGTCCCTTGCATTGTCCTGTCTCGACTGCATCTTGATTCCAGTGCAGCGGAGACCATTTTATGCCTGTTACGCCCAATACACTCCTGCAGGCCACTGCTCCGGCCAAGCCGCAGGCCGCCGTCAATCCGCTGGCAGCGGGCCCGGAAGCCGGGAATAAAGCCTCCAGCTTCGCTCAGGTCTTCGCCAAGCAGGCCCCCGTCAAATCACCGACGGTCGTTGAGCCGTCGCTAAAGCCGGGGCGCGACAAGACTTCCGACACCTCCGTCAAAAAGGATGTCGACAGCGATACGGCTGCCGCTCCGGAGCCGGTGGTTGCCGATAGCGGCAAACCCTTGCCCGCCGACAAGCCGGCTGCTGCCGACGACAAGACTGCGCAGGATGACGATACCGAAGCGGCCGAGAAGCCCGTAGCGGACGCCGCGCCTGTCGATCCAACCCTTGATCCTGCGTTGTTGCCGGTCGTTGCGGTGACCACTGCCGAGGTTCAGCCCGCCCCCGTGGTGGTTGCGGCCGATGCTCAAGTCACCGCTGCGGTGGCGGCTGCCGTTGTTCCGACGACGGCGGCCAATGCCCCGGCACCCGTGACGGATCCGGAGTTCGACCCGCAAGCTGATCCGCTCGACGCGCTGCCAGCCTTGCGGTTGGCGATGGAGCAGGGCGGTCATGTGTCGGCTTCCAGCCAGGCGCAACCCAAGGCCGCCCCGACGTCCTCGCCCGATGGCGAACCGACCTCGGCCCAGACGTTTGCCGCCGGCATGGCCAGCATGCTCACTGTGCAAGCCGACCAGGACAGCACCGGTGCCGGCAGCCAGGGTGGCGACAAGGCGTTCAGTGGCCTGATCAGCGAAGGCCTAAAGGACCTGACCGCGGCTTCGAGCGATACCCGCGTCGATGACTTTGCCAATCGCTTGGCGGCACTGACCCAGGCCGCCACGCCGAAAACCGCCAACGCGGTGCCGGTCAACCAGCCCATCGCCATGAACCAGAGCGGCTGGACCGAGGAAGTGGTCAACCGGGTAATGTACTTGTCGAGCGCCAATCTCAAGGCGGCCGACATCCAGTTGCAGCCGGCCGAACTCGGGCGCCTGGACATCCGGGTGAACATGGTTCCGGACCAGCAGACCCAAGTCACCTTCATGAGCGCCCACGCTGGCGTTCGTGAAGCCCTCGAAGGCCAGATGCATCGCTTGCGCGACAGCTTTGCCCAGCAAGGCATGGGGCAGGTCGACGTGAACGTGTCGGATCAATCCCGTGGTTCGCAGAACCAGGACCAACAAGCCCAGCAGCAGGCCCAGGCCGGACGCACGACGTCCTCGGGCGGGCGGGTGGATTCGGTGGATGAAGCCGCTCCCGCCAGCATCGCTGAAGTGGCTGCCAGCACGACCAGCGTCATCGGCACCAGTGCGGTCGACTACTACGCCTGATTCAATGCAACAACCCCTGTGGGAGCGAGCTTGCTCGCGATAGCGGATTTGTCAGTCACCTTGTTCGGAACTGATCCACCGCTATCGCGAGCAAGCTCGCTCCCACATTGGTTTCTGCGGTCCCTGGAGATCGCATCAAGCTCGCTACTCCAAGTGCGGACACTTCTGGCATAACACTTGCTCCTGCCTAGCCATGCAACAGTGAACCCCCCGATTAGTGACGGATTATTGGCATGGCGAAGAGTGAAGCAGCAGCTGTAAAAGACCCTGCAACCAAAGGCAAACTCAAGATGATCATCCTGATCGTGGTGGGCTTGCTCCTGGCGATGGGCGTTTCGGTGGGGGCGACCTGGTATTTCATGCACAGCGCCCAAAGCAAGCCGGCACCGGCGGCGGAAGCCGCACCGGTGGGCAAGCAGCCGGCGATTTTCGAGCCCATGGCTCCGGCCTTCGTTGCCAACTACACCGTGAACGGTCGTCAACGCTACATGCAGGTCAGCATCACGTTGCAGGGCCGCAACCAGGCCGACCTGGAAGCGTTGCGTGTGCACATGCCATTGATCCGCAATAACCTGGTGATGCTGTTTTCCGGACAGAGTTTCGACACCCTCGCCACCCCGGTCGGCCAGGAAATGCTGCGTCAGAAAGCCACGGCCAGCGTGCAGGAAGTGGCCCAGAAAGAGCTTGGCAAAGTGGTGATCGAACAGTTGCTCTTCACTAACTTCGTATTGCAGTAGGAAACACGACATGGCCGTGCAGGACTTGTTGTCCCAGGACGAAATCGACGCGCTGTTGCACGGTGTCGACGACGGCCTGGTGCAAACCGAAAACGCTGCTGACCCGGGCAGCGTCAAAAGCTACGACCTGACCAGCCAGGACCGCATCGTTCGCGGACGCATGCCGACCCTGGAAATGATCAACGAGCGTTTCGCCCGCTACACCCGTATCAGCATGTTCAACATGCTGCGCCGCTCGGCCGACGTGGCCGTGGGTGGCGTGCAGGTGATGAAGTTCGGCGAATACGTGCACTCGCTGTACGTGCCCACCAGCCTCAACCTGGTGAAGATCAAGCCGCTGCGCGGTACGGCGCTGTTCATTCTTGATGCCAAACTGGTCTTCAAGCTGGTGGACAACTTCTTCGGCGGCGACGGTCGTCACGCCAAGATCGAAGGTCGCGAATTCACCCCGACGGAGCTGCGCGTCGTGCGCATGGTGCTGGAACAGGCCTTCGTCGACTTGAAGGAAGCCTGGCAGGCGATCATGGAAGTGAACTTCGAGTACATCAACTCGGAAGTGAACCCGGCCATGGCGAACATTGTCGGCCCGAGCGAAGCCATTGTCGTCTCGACGTTCCACATCGAACTCGACGGCGGCGGCGGCGACCTGCACGTGACCATGCCGTATTCGATGATCGAGCCGGTGCGTGAAATGCTCGACGCCGGTTTCCAGTCGGACCTCGACGACCAGGACGAACGCTGGATCAACGCCTTGCGCCAGGACGTGCTGGACGTCGACGTGCCGATCGGCGCGACGGTTGCCCGGCGCCAGCTGCGCCTGCGGGACATCCTGCACATGCAGCCGGGGGACATCATCCCCGTCGAGATGCCGGAAGACATGATCATGCGTGCCAATGGCGTGCCGGCCTTCAAGGTCAAGATGGGCTCTCACAAAGGCAACCTGGCGTTGCAGGTAATCGAGCCGATCGAACGCCGCTGAGCGCTGTCAATTTCTTAAGTTTTCGTTTTTAACTGAATTTTTGCCCGCCGAGGAAACATGATGGCTGACGATATGAATACCCAGGATGACCAGGCGCTGGCCGACGAGTGGGCTGCGGCCCTGGAAGAAACCGGCGACGCCGGGCAGGCCGACATCGATGCGTTGCTGGCAGCCGATACCGGCGCCCACGCGTCCAACCGCCTGCAGATGGAAGAGTTCGGCAGCGTGCCAAAAAGCAACGAGCAAGTGACGCTCGACGGGCCGAACCTGGACGTGATCCTCGACATCCCGGTGTCGATTTCCATGGAAGTGGGCAGCACCGACATCAACATCCGCAACCTGCTGCAGCTCAACCAGGGTTCGGTCATCGAACTCGATCGCCTGGCCGGTGAGCCGCTGGACGTGTTGGTCAACGGCACCTTGATCGCCCATGGCGAGGTGGTGGTGGTCAACGAGAAGTTCGGCATTCGCCTGACGGACGTGATCAGCCCGAGCGAACGCATCAAGAAGCTGCGCTGAATGAAAGGTTTTTTCGCCGCAGCCTTGATGCTGCCGTTCAGTGTGCTGGCGGCCGAGCCGGTGGCCAATGCGGCCGTTGCGCCGGCCAGTGGCAGCGGCATCGCCGGGCAGTTGGCGCAACTGGTGCTGGGGCTGCTCCTGGTGCTCGGGGTGATTTTCTTCCTGGCGTGGATGCTGCGGCGCGTGCAACAGGCGGGGCCCGCCGGCAAAGGTCAGGTCATCGACATCATCAGTTCCCGGGCGTTGGGCCCGCGGGATCGGCTGGTGCTGGTGCAGGTAGGCAACGAGCAGATCCTGCTGGGGCTGAGCCCCGGCACCATCACCGCGCTGCACGTTCTCAAGGAGCCGGTCCAGGTGCCCTCCGCTGAGCAGGCCACCCCCGAATTTGCCCAGCGGCTCATGGAACTGCTGGGTAAAGATCAAAAGGATAAAAAGTAATGCCGTTGCGCATTCTGTTGGCGTTGGCCCTGATGCTGGCTGCGCCGTTGGCGTTTGCCGCCGATCCGCTGTCGATCCCGGCGATCACCCTCGGCACCAATGCCGAAGGGGCACAGGAATACTCGGTCAGCCTGCAGATCCTGCTGATCATGACTGCGCTGAGTTTCATCCCGGCGTTTGTCATGCTGATGACCAGTTTCACTCGGATCATCATCGTCTTTTCCATCCTGCGCCAGGCGCTGGGGCTGCAACAGACGCCGTCGAACCAGATCCTCACCGGCATGGCGCTGTTCCTGACCATGTTCATCATGGCGCCGGTATTCGACCGGGTGAACCAGGACGCGCTGCAACCCTACCTGGCGGAAAAACTCAGTGCCCAGGACGCCGTGGCCAAGGCTCAGGTGCCGATCAAGGATTTCATGCTCGCCCAGACTCGCAGCAGCGACCTGGACCTGTTCATGCGCCTGTCCAAGCGCACCGACATCGCCAGTCCTGACCAGGCTCCGCTGACGATCCTGGTGCCGGCTGTTCGTGACGTCCGAGTTGAAGACTGCGTTCCAGATCGGTTTCATGATTTTCATCCCGTTCCTGATCATCGACCTGGTGGTCGCCAGTATCCTCATGGCCATGGGCATGATGATGCTGTCGCCGCTGATCATTTCCCTGCCGTTCAAGATCATGTTGTTTGTGCTGGTGGATGGCTGGGCGTTGATCATCGGCACCCTGGCGGGCAGTTTCGGCGGTGTCTAGACCACTTGCGCGGGTAACACGATATGACGCCTGAAGTTGCGGTAGACCTATTCCGCGAAGCCCTCTGGCTGACCACCATGATGGTTGCCATCCTGGTGATCCCGAGCCTGCTGGTGGGCCTGCTGGTGGCGATGTTCCAGGCCGCCACGCAGATCAACGAACAGACCTTGAGTTTCCTGCCGCGCCTGCTGGTGATGCTGGTCACGCTGATCGTCGCCGGTCCCTGGCTGGTGCAAACCTTCATGGAATACATCCTGCAGTTGTACGGCAGTATTCCGCAGTTGATCGGCTGACCGGATGTCGATGCTCGCGTTGACGGACACCCAGATCAGTAGCTGGGTGGCGTCGTTTGTCCTGCCGTTGTTCCGCGTCACTGCGGTGCTGATGAGCATGCCGGTCTTCGGCACGACCCTGGTGCCGGGGCGCGTGCGTCTGTATCTGGCCCTGGCGATCACCGTGGTCATCGCTCCCGGACTGCCGCCGATGCCGCCGGTCAATGCGCTGGATCTCAGTGCGTTGATGTTGGTGGCCGAACAGATCCTTATCGGCGCCTTGCTGGGCTTTTCGCTGCAATTGTTTTTCCAGGCATTCGTGGTCGCCGGGCAGATCATTTCGATCCAGATGGGCATGGCCTTCGCCTCGATGATCGACCCCACCAATGGCGTCAACACCGCGGTGATCGGGCAATTCCTGACGATGCTGGTGACGTTGTTGTTCCTGGCCATGAACGGGCACCTGGTGGTGTTCGAGGTCTTGACCGAGAGCTTCACGACGATGCCGGTGGGCAGCGCGATGCTGGTCAATCATTTCTGGGAGATCGCCGGCAAGCTTGGCTGGGTACTCGGCGCGGCCATGGTGCTGGTGTTGCCGGCGATCACCGCGTTGCTGGTGGTCAACATCGCCTTCGGCGTGATGACCCGGGCGGCCCCGCAGTTGAACATCTTCTCCATTGGCTTCCCGCTGACCCTGGTGTTGGGCATGGTGATTTTCTGGGTCAGCCTCGGGGACATCCTCAACCAGTACCAGCCGCTGGCCACCCAGGCCTTGCAGTTGTTACGCGACATGGCACAGGCGCGCTGAACCATGGCCGAGAGCGAAAGCGGTCAGGACAAGACAGAAGACCCCACGGAGAAGCGCAAGAAAGAATCCAGGGAAAAGGGCGAAATTGCGCGTTCCAAAGAACTCAATACCTTGGCGATCATGCTCGCCGGCGCTGGTGGCTTGCTGATCTACGGTGGTGGGCTGGCCTTGGATCTGCTGGAAATCATGCGCCTGAATTTTTCGCTGCCTCGGGAAGTGCTGCTCAGCCCTGGGGCCATGGCGCAGTACTTGTTGCATTCGGGCAAGATCGCCATCGTGGCGGTGCAGCCAGTGCTGATCTTCTTGTTGCTGGCCGCTTTCCTGGGGCCTATTTCCTTGGGCGGGTGGTTGTTTTCCGGTAAGACCATGGCGCCCAAGTTCAGCCGAATGAATCCTGCGAGTGGGCTCAAGCGGATGTTCTCCACAACGGCCCTGATGGAGCTGTTAAAAGCGCTTGGTAAGTTTTTCCTGGTTCTTTTCGTGGCGCTGACGGTATTGCAGGCTGATATCGATGACTTGCTGCGCATTGCCCATGAGCCGCTGGAACAGGCCATTATTCACAGCGTGCAACTGGTGGGCTGGAGCACCTTGTGGATGGCCTGTGGCTTGATCCTGATCGCCGCCATCGACGTGCCGATCCAGCTCTACCAAAGCAAGCAGAAGCTGATGATGACCAAGCAGGAAATCCGCGACGAATATAAGGATCAGGAGGGCAAGCCGGAGGTCAAGCAGCGGATCCGCCAGCTGCAGCGCGAGGTCTCCCAGCGCCGGATGATGGCGGCGATTCCCGACGCCGATGTAGTCATCACCAACCCGACCCACTATGCCGTCGCGCTCAAGTACGACCCGGACAAAGGCAATGCGCCGGTCCTCTTGGCCAAGGGCAGCGATTTCCTGGCGTTGAAGATCCGCGAGATCGCCGTCGCCAACGAAGTGATGCTGCTCGAATCCCCGGCATTGGCGCGGTCGATCTACTACTCCACCGAACTCGACCAGGAAATTCCGGGAGGCCTGTACCTGGCCGTGGCCCAGGTCCTGGCGTACGTCTACCAGATCCGCCAGCACCGCGCCGGCAAGGGCAAGCGCCCCGAACCGCTAAAGGACCTGCCGATCCCGCCGGATTTGCGCCGCGATTCCTGATCCCGGCTAACGAAAAGCTCTGTGGGAACTGATGCTGCTCAATCAAGGCAATCGATGAACCCGTGGCGAGGGAGCTTGCTCCCGCTGGGCCGCGAAGCGGCCCCTTAAGCCGCGAGATGCAGAGCATCAGGCACTCCGCACCCGCCGGTTTACGACTGCTTCGCAGCCGAGCGGGAGCAAGCTCCCTCGCCACAGATACATCATTTTTCTCGAGCGGACCGCAGGACCGCGTGGGTGCAGGCTCTCCCACAGGGCTGGATGTACGTCAAGCCGCTCTATTTCAGCCTCTCGCAAAAGTTGGAAAGCTTCTTGCAATACCCCGCCTGCGCCCCTCTCGGGCGTCAAAAGTTTGCTTCACAGGAACGGGGAATATTGGTGGATCGCTCTCAGTTACTCAGCACCGCGCGCAGCAACGTCGTAGACCTCAGCCGGGGTAATCTGGGCGTGCCGCTGTTGCTGCTGGTCATGCTCGCCATGATGATGCTGCCGGTGCCGCCGTTCCTGCTGGACGTGTTCTTCACGTTCAACATCGCCTTGTCGATCGTGGTCCTGCTGGTCTGCGTATACGCCCTGCGGCCGCTGGATTTCGCCGTCTTCCCGACCATCCTGCTGGTGGCGACACTGTTGCGCCTGGCGCTCAACGTGGCGTCCACCCGGGTGGTGATGATTCATGGCCAAGAAGGCCACGCCGCCGCCGGTAAGGTGATCCAGGCCTTCGGTGAGGTGGTGATCGGCGGTAACTACGTGGTCGGTATCGTGGTTTTTGCGATCTTGATGATCATCAACTTCGTCGTGGTGACCAAGGGCGCCGGGCGGATTTCCGAGGTGAGCGCACGTTTCACCCTCGATGCGATGCCCGGCAAGCAAATGGCGATCGACGCCGACCTCAACGCTGGCCTCATCGACCAGGGCCAGGCCAAGCTGCGACGCTTGGAAGTGGCCCAGGAAGCCGAGTTCTACGGTTCCATGGACGGTGCCAGCAAATTCGTGCGCGGTGACGCCATCGCCGGCCTGTTGATTCTGTTCATCAACCTGATCGGCGGCATGGCCGTCGGCATCTTCCAACATGGCATGACCTTCGGCGATGCCGGCAAGGTTTACGCCTTGTTGACCATCGGTGACGGTTTGGTGGCGCAATTGCCATCACTGCTGTTATCCACAGCCGCTGCGATCATGGTGACCCGTGCTTCGGGCTCCGAAGACATGGGCAAGCAGATCAGTCGCCAAATGTTCGCCTCGCCCAAGGCCCTGGCTGTTGCCGCCGGCCTGATGGCGGTGATGGGCCTGGTGCCTGGCATGCCGCATTTTTCCTTCCTGAGCATGGCGGCCCTGGCGGCTGGCGGTGCCTACCTGTTCTGGAAAAAGCAGAATGTGCAAAAGGTCCAGGCGTTGGAAGAGGTCAAGCGCCAGCAGGAACTGCTGCCATCGCCGGCTCGCGCCATGGAAACCAAGGAGCTGGGCTGGGACGACGTGACGCCGATCGACATGATTGGCCTGGAAGTCGGCTACCGCCTGATTCCATTGGTCGACCGCAACCAGGGTGGTCAACTGCTGGCGCGGATCAAGGGCGTGCGCAAGAAGCTGTCCCAGGACCTGGGCTTCCTGATGCCGACCGTGCACATCCGCGACAACCTCGACTTGGCGCCGAGCGCCTATCGCCTGACGCTCATGGGCGTGATCCTGGCCGAAGCCGAGATCTACCCGGACCGCGAGCTGGCGATCAACCCAGGTCAGGTCTACGGTTCGCTCAACGGTATTACCGCCAAGGATCCGGCTTTCGGCCTGGAAGCGGTGTGGATCGAAATCAGCCAGCGCGCCCAGGCCCAGTCCCTCGGCTATACCGTGGTGGACGCCAGCACGGTGGTGGCGACCCACTTGAACCAGATTCTGTACAAGCACTCCAGCGAGCTGATCGGTCACGAAGAAGTCCAGCAACTCCTGCAAGTACTGGCCAAAGGCTCGCCGAAGCTGGCTGAAGAGCTGGTGCCGGGCGTGGTTTCGCTGTCGCAATTGCTCAAGGTGTTGCAGGCGCTGTTGGCAGAACAGGTACCGGTGCGCGACATCCGCAGCATCGCCGAAGCGATCGCCAACAACGCTTCGAAGAGTCAAGATACCGCCGCCCTGGTGGCTGCGGTGCGGGTCGGCGTATCCCGTGCAATCGTCCAAAGCATTGTAGGCACTGAGTCTGAGCTGCCTGTGATCACTCTGGAACCAAGGTTGGAACAGATATTGCTCAATAGTCTGCAGAAGGCAGGACAAGGCTCGGAAGAGGGTGTCCTGCTGGAGCCAAGCATGGCCGAGAAGCTGCAACGCTCGTTGATCGACGCAGCCCAGCGGCAAGAGATGCAAGGCCAACCGGTGATCCTGCTGGTGGCCGGTCCGATTCGCGCGATGCTCTCGCGATTCGGGCGCCTCGCGGTCCCGGGGCTGCATGTGCTGGCGTACCAGGAAATACCGGATAACAAGCAAGTGACCATCGTTGCGACAGTAGGGCCCAACGGCTGAGGTAGTGGTTTATGCAAGTGAAGCGTTTTTTCGCCGCCGATATGCGTCAGGCCATGAAGCTGGTACGTGACGAGCTGGGCGCTGAAGCAGCCATCATTGGCAATCGCCGGATCGCTGGCGGTGTCGAGCTGACGGCTGCGCTGGATTACAAATTGTCGGCGCTGGCCCCGCGCGTTCCGAACATGGAACTCGAGGATGAGCTGCGCAAGACCCAGTCGCGTATCGCCAGCGCCCAGGCCGAATTGAGCCTGCGCAGCAGCGAAGGCGCGGCGAGCGCTGGCACCAATCGTCAATTGTTCGCCGGCCAGCCATTGACCGCAGGCCTGCCGCTGACCGCCGCCGAACCGCTGGTCGAGGCCACGCCGGCCGAGCCGCGTCGCCCGGAGCCGGCGCCTGCTGCGCCTGCCCGCGGTGTCGACCCGCGCGCCTTCGACTCGATGCGCTTCGAACTCAACAGCCTGCGTGAGCTGATGGAAGTCCAGCTCGGCTCGCTGGCCTGGAACCAACTGCAAGGCAGCCGTCCAGCCCAGGCCAACCTGTGGCGTCGCCTGCAACGCATTGGCTTGTCCGGCCCGTTGGCGCGCGATCTGCTGGCGCTGATCAACGGCATCGAAGAGCCTCGCCAGGCCTGGCGCATGCTGCTGGCGCACCTGGCGCGGATGATCGCCACGCCGGAAGTCGAGCCACTGGAGGAGGGCGGAGTGATCGCCATGGTCGGCCCGGCCGGCATGGGCAAGACCACCACCCTGGCCAAGCTCGCGGCCCGTTATGTCCTCAAGTACGGCGCGCAGAGTATCGCCCTGGTGAGCATGGACAGTTTCCGCATCGGCGCCCAGGAACAACTCAAGACCCTGGGTCGGATCCTCAATGTGTCGGTGACCCATGTGGACCCGGGCCAATCCCTGGCCCAGGCGCTGGAGCCGCTGATGCGCAAGCGCGTCGTGCTGATCGACACCGCCGGCCTGCAAGCCAGCGATCCGGCCCTGCGCATGCAGCTGGAAAGCCTGGCCGGACGTGGCATCAAGTCAAAAAATTATCTCGTGTTGGCAACCACCAGCCAGAAACAGGTTCTAACCGCCGCATACCACAGCTACAAACGCTGCGGGCTGGCCGGCTGCATCCTGACTAAGCTGGACGAAACGGCAAGCCTGGGCGAGGTGTTGAGCCTGGCGATCGGTCATGAACTACCGGTGGCCTACCTGACCGACGGGCCGCGGATCCCGGATGATTTGCATCTGCCGCGCCGTCATCAACTGGTCAGTCGTGCCGTGAGTGTGCAAATGCAGGAAGAACCCAGCGAAGAAGCCATGGCTGACATGTTCGCTGATATCTACCACAGCCCGACCAAGCAGGTTGGCTGAGGTATTCATGAATATTTTTTGTACCTACATCGATGGTCTGCCATGCATTGTTCCATATGTGAACGCGCAGCCAGTAATGTGGCCTCCGTCTAAGTAAGACAAGGTAAAGAACGAACATGGGCAGCATGCATCCCGTACAGGTGATCGCGGTGACCGGCGGCAAAGGTGGCGTCGGCAAGACTAACGTGTCAGTGAACTTGTCCCTGGCCCTGGCAGAGCTAGGCCGACGGGTCATGTTGCTGGACGCCGACCTGGGCCTGGCGAACGTCGACGTGCTGCTGGGGCTGACACCCAAGCGCACCCTGGCGGACGTGATCGAAGGCCGCTGTGAACTGCGCGACGTGCTCCTGCAGGGGCCCGGCGGGATTCGCATCGTGCCGGCCGCTTCCGGCACCCAGAGCATGGTGCACCTGACCCCGGCCCAGCACGCCGGCCTGATCCAGGCTTTCAGCGACATCGGCGACAACCTCGATGTGCTGGTGATCGACACGGCTGCCGGCATCGGTGACTCGGTGGTCAGTTTTGTCCGCGCCGCCCAGGAAGTCCTGCTGGTGGTCTGCGACGAACCGACGTCCATCACCGACGCCTACGCCCTGATCAAGCTGCTTAACCGCGACTATGGCATGAACCGGTTCCGCGTCCTGGCCAACATGGCCCAGAGCCCGCAGGAAGGACGCAACCTGTTCGCCAAGTTGACAAAGGTCACGGATCGCTTCCTGGACGTCGCCCTACAATACGTCGGCGCAGTGCCTTACGACGAAAGCGTACGCAAGGCCGTCCAGAAGCAACGTGCCGTATATGAAGCCTTTCCACGTTCCAAATGCGCGCTGGCGTTCAAGGCGATCGCCCAGAAGGTCGATACCTGGCCACTGCCCGCCAACCCACGCGGGCATCTGGAATTTTTCGTCGAGCGTCTTGTGCAACAAACAGCAGGGCCCGTGTTATGACAGCCAGCGGTTACAACCATCTCTACAAAAAATCGGCACGGGACGCCCAGTACGAATTGATCGAGCGTTACGCGCCATTGGTCAAGCGCATCGCCTATCACTTGCTGGCACGCTTGCCGGCCAGTGTCCAGGTCGAAGACCTGATCCAGGCGGGCATGATTGGCCTGCTGGAAGTGGCGAACAAATACGACGCCAGCAAAGGCGCCAGCTTCGAGACCTATGCCGGTATCCGCATTCGCGGCGCCATGCTCGATGAAGTCCGCAAGGGCGATTGGGCACCGCGTTCAGTGCACCGCAATACCCGTATGGTCAGTGACGCGATTCGCGCGATTGAAGCTAAAACCGGGCGTGACGCTAAAGATCATGAGGTTGCGGCCGAACTCCAATTGAGTCTCGACGATTATTACGGGATTTTGAACGATACCTTGGGCAGTCGCCTGTTCAGTTTCGACGACCTGTTGCAGGACGGCGAACACGAAGGGCTGCATGAGGATGGCGCAAGTGCTCACATGGAGCCATCGCGCGACCTGGAAGATGAACGCTTCCAGAGTGCGTTGGCGGAAGCGATTGCCAATTTGCCGGAGCGTGAGCGACTGGTCTTGGCGCTGTACTACGACGAAGAGCTGAACCTCAAGGAAATCGGTGAGGTCCTGGGGGTCAGCGAATCGCGGGTCAGCCAGTTACACAGCCAGTGCGCGGCCCGTTTGCGGGGGCGTTTGGGGGAGTGGCGAGCACGCTGACAGGCGGTGCGGAGATGCTGCGAGCGGGGCAGGCATGGCAAGTGCCACGCCAGTCTCCATCCGTTGTGCTCCAGACCGTTGTCGAGTGTTGTGCCGGATTGATTGAAATGGCGCGTTCAGGTGCTGGGCGCGTTTAAGACTGCTTGGAGGTCGAATTGGACAAGAACATGAAAATCCTCATCGTTGATGACTTCTCAACGATGCGGCGGATCATAAAAAACCTGTTGCGTGACCTTGGGTTCACCAACACGGTCGAGGCCGACGATGGCACCACTGCCATTCCGGTTCTCAACAGCGGGAGCATCGACTTTCTGGTGACTGACTGGAACATGCCTGGCATGACCGGTATCGACTTGCTGCGCCATGTGCGCGCCGACGAAAAACTCAAGCACCTCCCGGTGCTGATGGTGACTGCCGAAGCCAAGCGCGAGCAGATCATCGAAGCGGCCCAGGCCGGTGTAAACGGCTATGTGGTCAAACCCTTCACGGCCCAGGCGTTGAAAGAGAAGATCGAAAAAATCTTCGAACGCATCGGTTAACGGCGCCACGGGGGAGCTATGGACAACGAATCTTCAATGGGCGATTTCGAATCGACCCTGAAAAAACATGCCCGCGAACTGGTCGACAGCCTTGAAAAGGGCCGCTTCGGCGATGCGGTTCAAATGATTCATGAGCTCAACCAGACCCGGGATCGTGGTCTGTACCAGGAAGTCGGCAAGCTCACCCGTGAACTGCACAGCGCGATCGTCAATTTCCAGATCGATCCGAACATGCCGCAGGCCGAGGAAGTCTCGCAGATTACCGACGCAACCGAGCGCCTTGGCTATGTGGTCAAGCTGACCGAAGCCGCGGCCAACCGCACCATGGACCTGGTGGAAAGCGCAACGCCCCTGGTCAACGGCCTGAGCGAGGAAGCCCAGGCGTTGAGCACCGATTGGGGACGGTTCATGCGTCGCGAAGTCGGCGCCGAGGAATTTCGGGAGCTGGCCCGGCGGGTCGACGGTTTCCTGACACGCAGCAGCGCCGAGAACCGCGCCGTGGCAAGCAACCTCAACGACATTCTGTTGGCCCAGGATTACCAGGACCTCACCGGTCAGGTCATCAAGCGCGTGACCCAACTGGTCACCGAAGTGGAAAGCAATCTGCTCAAGCTGGTGTTGATGGCTAGCCAGGTCGACCGCTTTGCCGACATCGAACACGACCGTGAAGCGATGCTTGCTGAAAAAGATCCACAAAAACATCTCTCTCAGGGTGAAGGTCCGCAGATTCATGCCGATAAAAGAGAAGACGTTGTGTCCGGTCAGGACGATGTGGACGATTTGCTGTCCAGCCTTGGATTTTGATTTAGCCCTATTTTAGGAGCAGCCATTAATGAGCTTCGGCGCCGATGAAGAGATCCTTCAGGATTTCCTGGTTGAGGCCGGCGAGATTCTAGAGCAACTGTCCGAACAGCTGGTCGAGCTGGAAAGCCGACCTGATGATGCGGATCTGCTCAATGCAATTTTTCGCGGTTTCCACACTGTAAAAGGAGGCGCCGGCTTCCTCCAGCTCAATGAGCTGGTGGAGTGCTGCCACATTGCCGAGAACGTGTTCGACATCCTGCGCAAGGGTGAGCGTCGCGTCGACTCGGAACTGATGGACGTGGTGCTCGAAGCGCTGGATGCGGTCAACAGCATGTTCAGCGAAGTGCGCGAGCGCTCGCCGATCACCCCGGCCACACCCGAGCTGCTCGCCGCGCTGTCGCGCCTGGCCGAGCCGCAGTCGGCTGACGAAGCCGCGCCGGTGGCCGAGCCTGTTGTGGAAGAGCCGGTCGCCGAGGAATCGGGCGACATCACCGACCATGAATTCGAATCGCTGCTGGACTCGCTGAACGCCGTCAAGGCCGAAGCCGAGGCGCCAGCCGCACCTGCTGCGCCAGCCGCCGACGGCGCTGCCAGCGATGAAATTACCGACGATGAGTTCGAGTCGCTGCTTGACCAGTTGCACGGCAAGGGCCAGTTCGCCCCCGATGCGGTCGCAGCGCCGGCTGGCCCCGGCTGCGCCAAAGGCAGCGGGGGATAACTCCGACATTACCGACGACGAATTCGAGGCCTTGCTCGACCAGTTGCACGGCAAGGGCAACTTTGCCGTCGATGCGCTGGATTCGGCCATCGCCTCCGCGCCAAGCCCGGCCAAGCCAGCGGCCGCGGCAGCGGGCAGTGACCTGATCAGCGACCACGAATTCGAATCGCTGCTCGATGAGCTGCATGGCAAGGGCAAGTTCAGCGAAGTCGGCAAGGCTACCGCCGCGCCCGCCGCTGCAACCACCGCCGCCGCGACAGCCGCACCCGCCGCGAAGGCGGCGCCCAAGCCGGCCGCCAAGGCCCCGGAACCGAAGGCCGAGACACCGAAACCCGCTGCTGCCGCCGCGCCGGCGCCAGCCCGTGCTCCGGCGGCCGCGCCTGCGGAAAAACCGGCCAGCGAAGCCGAGACCACCGTTCGGGTCGACACCGCGCGCCTGGACGAGATCATGAACATGGTCGGCGAACTGGTGCTGGTGCGTAACCGCCTGGTGCGCCTGGGTCTCAACAGCCAGGACGAAGCCATGTCCAAGGCCGTGTCGAACCTCGACGTGGTCACGGCCGACTTGCAGACCGCGGTCATGAAGACCCGGATGCAGCCGATCAAGAAAGTCTTCGGGCGCTTCCCGCGCCTGGTTCGCGACCTGGCTCGCCAGCTCAAGAAAGAAATCAACCTGGAACTGGTGGGTGAAGAGACCGACCTCGACAAGAACCTTGTCGAAGCCCTGGCCGACCCGCTGGTCCACTTGGTGCGCAACGCGGTCGACCACGGCATCGAGTCGCCGGAAGAGCGCGAAGCCTCGGGCAAGGTCCGCAGCGGCAAGGTGATCCTGGCCGCCGAGCAGGAGGGCGACCACATCCTGTTGTCGATCTCCGACGACGGCAAGGGCATGGACCCGAACGTCCTCCGAGCGATCGCGGTGAAGCGTGGCGTGATGGACAAGGACGCGGCCGATCGCCTGAGCGACACCGAGTGCTACAACCTGATCTTCGCCCCGGGTTTCTCGACCAAGACCGAGATCTCCGACGTATCCGGTCGTGGCGTGGGCATGGACGTGGTGAAAACCAAGATTTCCCAGCTCAACGGCTCGATCAACATTTACTCGACCAAGGGCCAGGGCTCGAAGATCGTCATCAAGGTCCCGTTGACCCTGGCGATCATGCCAACCCTGATGGTGATGCTGGGCAACCAGGCGTTCGCCTTCCCGCTGGTCAACGTCAACGAGATTTTCCACCTCGACCTGTCGCGCACCAACGTGGTCGACGGCCAGGAAGTGGTCATTGTGCGGGACAAGGCGCTGCCGCTGTTCTACCTCAAGCGCTGGCTGGTCAGCTCCGCCGCCCATGTCGAGCAGGGCGAGGGCCACGTGGTGATCCTTTCGGTGGGCACCCAGCGGATCGGCTTCGTCGTCGACCAGTTGGTGGGCCAGGAAGAAGTGGTCATCAAGCCGTTGGGCAAGATGCTCCAGGGCACCCCGGGCATGTCCGGCGCCACCATCACCGGCGACGGCCGCATCGCGTTGATCCTCGATGTGCCAAGCATGCTCAAGCGCTACGCCGCCCGGCGTATTTGATTCTGGAGGGGCGCGGCCCGACGCCGCGCCTCGTCTAACGGAGTGTTTATGGTAGTTAAAGTCCTGGTGGTGGACGATTCGGGGTTTTTCCGCCGCCGCGTCTCGGAAATTCTTTCGGCGGACACGAGCATTCAGGTCGTCGGTACGGCGACCAACGGCAAAGAGGCAATCGATCAGGCCCTGGCGCTCAAGCCGGACGTGATCACCATGGACTACGAGATGCCGATGATGGACGGCATCACGGCGGTGCGGCATATCATGCAGCGCTGCCCGACCCCGGTCTTGATGTTCTCCTCCCTGACCCATGAAGGCGCTCGGGTCACGCTCGATGCGCTGGACGCCGGGGCGGTGGATTTCCTGCCGAAGAACTTCGAGGACATTTCGCGCAACCCGGACAAGGTCCGCCAGTTGCTGTGCGAGAAGGTCCACAGCATTTCCCGCAGCAACCGCCGCGTCAGTGCCTACAGCGCACCGGCGCCTGCGCCGACTGCTGCCCCAACGCCAACGCCAACGCCGTCTTCGTCTTCGTCGAGCAGCTTCAATCCGGCGCCGGTTCGCAGTGCTCCGGCACCTGCACCTGCGCGCCCGGCGCCAGCCAGCCCGTCGTCGCCAGCGCCCAAGCGCAAGGCCTACAAACTGGTTGCCATCGGCACGTCTACCGGTGGTCCGGTGGCACTGCAACGGGTCCTGACCCAATTGCCGGCCAACTTCCCGGCACCAATCGTGTTGATCCAGCACATGCCCGCGGCCTTCACCAAGGCGTTTGCCGAGCGCCTGGACAAACTCTGCCGCATCAGCGTCAAGGAAGCCGAGGATGGCGACATCCTGCGGCCAGGCCTGGCGCTGCTGGCACCGGGCGGCAAGCAGATGATGATCGACGGTCGTGGCGCGGTGAAGATCCTGCCGGGCGACGAGCGCTTGAACTACAAGCCTTGCGTCGATATCACCTTCGGTTCCGCGGCGAAATCCTACGGTGACAAAGTTCTGGCGGTGGTCCTCACCGGCATGGGCGCCGACGGTCGTGAGGGTGCCCGCTTGCTCAAGCAGGGCGGCAGCGCGATCTGGGCCCAGGATGAAGCCAGCTGCGTGATCTACGGCATGCCGATGGCGATCGTCAAAGCCGACCTCGCCGATGCGGTCTACAGCCTGGATGACATGGGTAAAAATCTGGTCGAGGCCTGCCTGTAATGGATGTGCTCAGCCTGATCGGCATCATCATGGCGTTCGTCGCCATCATCGGTGGCAACTATCTGGAAGGCGGCCACCTTGGCGCGCTGGCCAACGGTCCCGCCGCATTGATCGTGCTCGGTGGCACCGTTGGCGCTGCGCTGTTGCAGTCGCCCATGAGCGCCTTCAAGCGGGCCATGCAGGTCCTGGTGTGGATTCTGTTCCCGCCTCGGGTCGACCTGGCCGGCGGCATCGACCGCGTGGTGAACTGGAGCCTGACCGCTCGCAAGGAAGGCCTGCTGGGCCTGGAAGGCGTGGCCGACGCCGAACCCGACAACTACTCGCGCAAGGGCTTGCAGTTGCTGGTGGACGGCGCCGAACCCGAAGCGATCCGCAGCATCCTGGAAGTGGATTTCTACACCCAGGAAGCCCGCGACATCGAAGCGGCGAAAGTGTTCGAGAGCATGGGCGGCTACGCGCCGACCATCGGCATCATCGGTGCGGTCATGGGCCTGATCCACGTGATGGGCAACCTGGCCGACCCGTCGCAACTGGGCAGCGGCATCGCCGTGGCCTTCGTCGCCACCATCTATGGCGTGGCGAGTGCCAACCTGGTGCTGCTGCCGATCGCGGCCAAGCTCAAGTCCATCGCGCTGCGCCAGTCGCGCTACCGCGAAATGTTGCTGGAAGGGATCCTGTCGATCGCCGAAGGTGAAAACCCGCGTTCCATCGAGTTGAAGCTCCAGGGCTTCATGGACTAAGGCCATGGCACGTCGCAGAAATCACGAAGAACACGTCAACCATGAACGCTGGCTCGTTTCCTACGCCGACTTCATCACGCTGCTGTTCGCCTTTTTCGTGGTCATGTATTCGATCTCTTCGGTCAACGAAGGCAAGTACAAAGTCATTTCCGAGGCGTTGATCGGTGTCTTTACCGATTCCGACCGGGCCCTCAAGCCTATTCCGATTGGCGAGGAGCGGCCCAAGACCGTGACTCCCGCCAAGCCGCTGGTCAAGGATGCCGAACAGGTCGACGCCGGCATTGCCGGTAGCAGCGATCCGTTGAAGAGCATTGCCGATGACATCAGCGCCGCGTTCGGCGACCTGATCAGCTCAAACCAGATGACCGTGCGTGGCAACGAGTTGTGGGTTGAGATCGAACTCAACTCCAGCCTGCTGTTTGGCAGCGGCGACGCCATGCCCAGCGACATGGCCTTCAACATCATCGACAAGGTCGCGGCGATCCTGAAGCCGTTCGACAACCCGATCCACGTCGAAGGCTTCACTGACGACCAGCCGATCCGCACCGCGCAGTACCCGACCAACTGGGAGCTGTCTTCGGCCCGTTCGGCGAGCATCGTCCGCATGCTCGCCATGCAGGGTGTCAACCCCGGTCGCCTGGCGTCGGTGGGTTATGGCGAGTTCCAGCCGGTGGCCAACAACGCCACCGCAGAAGGGCGCGCGCGCAACCGGCGGGTGGTGCTGGTGGTCTCGCGCAACCTCGATGTGCGTCGCAGCCTGACCGGCACCGGCACGGCCAATGCAAAACCGGATGCGGCATTGAAGCGGGCTGGCACACAAACTGCACCGACCCCGGTCAAGTCGCCGGTAAGACAGAACGCCGTCAATTCTCCGTCACCGGCTTTATAACCGAGCTATTTCTCGGTCGAGCGCGTCTCGACCGGGAGGAACGATCCGAATGAGAGTCTGGGCAGTCGCCAATCAAAAAGGTGGTGTGGGCAAAACCACATCCTCCATCGCTCTAGCCGGTTTGCTGGCTGAGGCGGGTAAGCGCGTGGTCATCGTCGATCTGGACCCCCACGGCTCGATGACCAGTTATTTCGGCTACGATCCCGACAGCCTGGAACACAGCAACTACGACCTGTTCCTGCACAAGGGCACTGTGCCCGAGGGCTTGCCGGGGCAATTGCTGCTGTCGACCAGTGATGAGCGGATTTCCCTGTTGCCGTCGAGCACTGCCTTGGCCACCCTGGAGCGCCAGTCGCCGGGCCAGAGCGGCCTTGGCCTGGTGATCGCCAAGAGTCTGGCGCAACTGTGGCAGGATTTCGATTACGCGATCATCGACAGCCCGCCGTTGCTGGGGCTGCTGATGGTCAACGCGTTGGCGGCCAGCCAGCAGTTGGTGATCCCGGTGCAGACCGAACACTTGGCGGTGAAAGGCCTGGAACGCATGGTCAACACCCTGGCGATGGTCAACCGTTCCCGCAAGCAATCGTTGGCGTTCAATATCGTGCCGACCTTGTTCGACCGTCGCACTCAGGCGTCCCTCGGTACCCTGCGGGTGTTGCGCGACATGTACCCGGATGACATCTGGCAAGGCTACATCCCGGTCGATACCCGCCTGCGAGACGCCAGCCGTGCCGGTGTGACGCCGTCGCAGTTCGATGGCAAAAGCCGCGGTGTTCTGGCCTATCGCGCGCTCCTCAAGCATCTGCTGGCCCAGCAGCTCGTCCCGCAGCAGGTGGCTTAAGGTGAGCAGTTTCTCCATGAACGGAGCGTTCGCTCGCCGGTCCTCAAGTCCTGGCGCATTCATGCCGATAACCTTTTCAAGTGGCGCACAGTTCTCATGAACCGGCCGATCAAGACAACTTCGCGTCCGCAAATGGCCTTGCAGTCCTATCTGGATGGGCTCTTGCAGGAAGCGACCGAAGAATTGCCAGCGCCGCCGAGCGCGGTCGAGGCATTGCCCGAGCCCGTCGAAGCCGAGGTGGTGCTGGACGAGTTTCAGGCGGCCGTGCTCGAAGAGCAGGCCCGTGACGCACAAGCGTCGGTGATTGTTGCTGCGGTCGAGGCACCGTTCATCAAGCCTCAGGTGGCGGTGATGGAAGCCCCCGCGCCAATCCTGGCGCCGGTCTCCACCGTCGCCCCGTTGCTACAGGGGCTGGTGACGCCGGTGGTGGAAATCCACCTGCCGCCGAGCAATACGCCACCGCCGGTGCAGGTCGATGACCGTCCGGCGTGGGCCGCGGAGCCGTTCGAATGCTTGTTGTTCGACGTGGCCGGGTTGACGCTGGCGGTGCCGCTGGTCTGCCTGGGATCGATCTACTCCCTGGCCGGCCAGGAATTGACGCCGTTGTTTGGCCAGCCGGAGTGGTTCCTCGGAATCCTGCCGAGCCAGGCCGGCAACCTGAAGGTGCTGGATACCGCGCGCTGGGTCATGCCGGACCGTTATCGCGATGATTTTCGCCAAGGCCTGCAGTACGTGATTTCGGTGCAAGGTTACGAATGGGGATTGGCGGTGCATCAGGTCAGCCGTTCGCTGCGCCTGGACCCGAACGAGATCAAGTGGCGCAGCCATCGAGGGCAACGGCCATGGCTGGCCGGTACGGTGATCGAACACATGTGCGCCTTGCTGGACGTTTCCGAACTGGCGGAGCTGATCGCCAGCGGCGGGGCAAAACACCTGGACGGCGGCAAGCCGGTCCGGAAACCGAAATAAGACAACCGGCGACGCAAGGCGCCGCCGGACAGAACACACACCGCCACAGGCGGTTTTTCGAGGGGTCAGGGTATGAATGATAAGGCGTCGTCTCTCAAGGGTTCCGAAGATCCGATCTTGCAATGGGTGACGTTCAAGCTCGATAACGAAACCTACGGCATCAACGTCATGCGCGTGCAGGAAGTGCTGCGCTACACCGAGATCGCCCCGGTTCCGGGTGCGCCAAGCTACGTGCTGGGCATCATCAACCTGCGCGGTAACGTCGTGACCGTCATCGACACCCGCCAGCGTTTCGGCTTGAATTCCACCGAGGTCAACGACAACACCCGTATCGTAATCATCGAGGCCGACAAGCAAGTGGTCGGTATCCTGGTCGATAGCGTGGCCGAAGTGGTTTACTTGCGTCAGTCGGAAATCGAAACCGCGCCTAACGTCGGTAACGAAGAATCGGCGAAGTTCATCCAGGGCGTCTGCAACAAGAACAATGAGTTGCTGATCCTGGTCGAACTGGAAAAAATGATGAGCGAAGAAGAGTGGTCGGAACTGGAGAGTATCTGATTTGATTCTTGAGGTAGCAGTCATTGTCCTGTTCCTTTTCTGGGCAGGCACGCTGGCGATGTTTTTGTCCTACATACGTGGCCAGCGGGATATCGCCGCTCAACAGGCCCAGGGTGATGCGCTGCGCGACCAGCGCATCAAGGACCTGGCCAAGCGTGTCGACGACTATCAGAACGGCACCGTGCGCATGGGCGAAGCGCTCCATGAGCTGCGTGCCGTGGTCGCGCCGTTGCCGGACAAACTCGCCCAACTGGAACAGCGCGACCCCTCCAGCCTGTCCTTCGCTCAGGCCGCCCGACTGGTCGGCATGGGCGCCAGCATCGACGAACTGACCCAGGCGTGCGGCCTGACCCAGGCCGAGGCGGAATTGATGAGCAAGTTGCACAAGGGCGGTTGATCTTTAGCTATCACCCAAGACCAATGTGGGAGCGAGCTTGCTCGCGATAGCGGTGTGACAGTCAACCCATGTGTTGAATGTGCGACCGCCTTCGCGAGCAGGCTCGCTCCCACAGGTTTTTCTGGCGGGTACATCAATCATCCCAGCCAAGCCACCTGTGGCGAGGGAGCTTGCTCCCGCTGGGTTCCGCAGCGACCCCGGGCTTTTTACGACTGCTGCGCAGCCGAGCGGGAGCAAGCTCCCTCGCCACGGGATAGTGCCTTCAGCGACTAGTAATCATCCCCACGTTCCGTCACATCTTTCTCCACACTCGGCGCATGCGGGTCAAAACCTTGCGGGAACTTGCCCTTCAGGTTCCACGCAAACGCGATGATCTCGGCAATCGTGCGGTACAGCTCTTCTGGAATGCTGTCCCCCAGTTCCATCCGCGCAAGCAGCTTCACCAACTCGGCATTCTCATAGATCGGCACTTCGCTTTCCCGGGCGATGCGCAGGATTTCCTCGGCCAGGGCTTCGTCGCCCTTGGCGGTGAGGGTTGGGGCGTGGTGGCCGTCGTACTTGAGGGCAAGCTTGCAATCGAACTAAAAGTGGCCTTTTTAGTTTCTAACAATACGAAAGTTAAAGGCGATTGAAGTTTCGGTTGGCTTCTTGTCCTGGAGCCTACGCCTTCGTAGTCCATTACCTACAATTTTTTCGGATCGCGCTGACTTGTGATAGTTGCCGGTCGTCGGTAGTTTTATAACCGTTGGAATAGTTTGTTTGTCTGACTGCCTAGGGCAACGTTTATCAATAAAGGCTTGAAGATGAATTGTGATGTTTAAGTAAATGGTTTGTGGCTCGGTGTCGAAACGGTCTATTAGTAGGTTTGCCTATTTGCTAATTGAACGGGTGCCTACGCTGAAAGCTCCATCTGATATCGCATAATTAGAGAATAATAAGGAGTGTTATGTATCTCGCCAAAGTTAAAGAAATCGCTGCGAATATACTTTTTTTGGAGTCTTCAGACGATATTGGAAGTGACGCGTCATTCGAGGAGATAGGTTTTTCCTCCATCGACTTCATTGATTTTTGTTATGAGGTCAAGGCTCAAATAAATCCAAGTATTGAACCGCATGATATATGGCCATTTACGAGGTTGTTGATCGATCCGCAATTTTATGCTGAAGGGGGGTGGACTGAGGCAGGTAAAAAACTTACTAATGAGATATTAGAACTAGATAGCAGTGTGGAGGTAAATCCCGAGTCGCTGGATAAATACTGGACGCCAAAATTCTGCGCACAACGAATCGAGACGGTTCTAAATGCCTAATCTATTCATCACTGGTTATGGCATTGAACAGGCAGCGTTGAACACGCATGACTTGGTTCATTGTCTGAGTGGGCTCCCGGACGATTTGCCAGACAATCAGCCAGGAGAGGCGAAGTTGTTAGCGGCGATTGTTCCGTGCATCGCCCGCGAAGACCGGGCCATGCTAACCTCTCAAGCAATTTGTAGCCTTAATGTCGCTTTCTCGGCCATGAGCATGGCCGAGCAAAACGTTAGCTTCACTCCGGCTGAAAAAGACGCCATGTGCGTGTACACCACCTATGAAACGGTCCGAGACTTTCATGAGGTGATCTGGCAGTTCAAATCGTCCAGTGAATACACCGATAAGGCTACTTTGCTCGCCCACCTAGGTGAAATGGCCAATGCCGTGCACCCTTTGCGGCTGTTTCGCAAGCTGCCTACCAATGGTCTCTACCATTTATCAAAGCTCTTTGGGCTTCGTGGTGGCGGCTATCCGTTGCGTAAGATGTCGTTGGGCGGGCTCTCATTGCTGGAAGAGGCTTTCTATAACCTGCCATGCAGTGAGTCGAGGAGGGCCTTGATCTGTGCTTACGGTGATATGTCCAAAGCCGATAACGCCCAGGTGTTTAAAAAAATGGGCTTGATCGATGCCAGAGAGTCACGTCACTCAAGCGTTCAGGGAACCAGCGGCGCAGTGTCGCTGGTTGTCGAAACCTCGGATCGGATTTCCTGGGGGCAAGTCCAGCCACTGGCAGAAGTGTTTCTGGCGGTCAGTCGATTCTCCACCAGCATGTTCGCCACTCGCCAGGACTGGGTCGAGGCCTATGCACAACTGGAACCCTGGGTCCGAGACAGTCATCCGGTAGTGGTGCTTTACGACAACGGTGCACCCGGCATCGGTGATGCGGAGGCGCAGGCGTTGGAGAGCTGTTTGAATACCTTCGAATTACGTCGATACAAAACCAGGTCACGGTATGCGGTGGCCACCAGCGGCCTGGTCGATCTGGTGTGCGCGTTAGCCGACCCGTCCATTGAGCCGGGCCGGGTGATCATCATCCATGGCGAAGGTGCAGGGATGGGCCTTGGCTTGATCGTGTTGCGCAAGTCAACGCCATCACAGAGGGTGTCGTCATGAGTCAGCGAAAGGTTGTCATCAGTGGCTTCGGTTGTTGTACGCCGTTGGGTGATCACTATGCAGCTATTGAAGAAGCGTTACGTGATGGCCGTTCCGGTGTGAGAAAAATCGCCAAATATGACACCGCTACGTTCAAGAGCCATTTCGCAGGAATCCCCGAGTCGGGAAACTTTCCAACCCAGGGCGAACGGCAGCGATTCAGTCATGATGAGTTCTACACCCGTAAGGCCATGGAAAATCTGCTGACGTCGGTGTCCTTCGACCCAGTCTCCATTGGTGAGCATCGGATCGGTTGTTTTCTGGGTGTCGACGAACCCGTGGTGGACATTCAACAAACGGTCAATCTGGCGTGCGAGCTGAACAAGGTAGGTGGGCGGTTTATCAATCTTGATTTGGCCCTCGAGAAGCACTTTCGAGTGCAGGACTTTATTCGTTACGACCCGACCAATGCGCTGCGCTCCGTCCATAAATTTGTGCCGTTCAGAGGCCCTGCATCAGTGCATCTAGGGCTGTGTTCCGCTTCCTTGCAGGCGATCGGGATTGGTTTTCAAGCCGTGCGGCAGGGACGAGTAGTTGCGGCGATCGTCGGCGGCATCTCGGCGAAGGTCACCCCCGAGCATTACATTGGCCTGGAGTCGGTCGATATTATCGCTACCGATGAACGGCTCGATCCCATGGGTTTGTCACGGCCCTTTGATACGCGGCGTTCGGGTTATCTACCAGCTGAAGGTGCAGTACTGTTTCTCGTGGAGTCTCTGGACGCGTGTCTGAAAGCGGGGCGAGAGCCGCTGATGGAGCTGGCGGGTTTTGGCACCAGTACCAATGCCAGTCATATCGTCAAGCCGGCACCTGATAGCGCCGAAATGAAACTGGCCATGACCCGGGCATTGAGTAACGCCGGGTTACGTGCCAGTGATATTGGCATGGTCAATGCGCATGGGACCTCAACGATCCAGAATGACTTTCACGAGTCTGCAGCCATTTGCACTGTGCTTGGAGAACACGTGCCCGTCACCGCCAACAAGTCTTTGCACGGGCACATGATTGCCGCCGCCGGAGCCATGGAAACTCTCAATACATTGATCAGCCTGCGCTCGGGTTTCATTCCCGGGACGATCAACCTTGAGACCAAGGACCCCAACTGCCTGGCTAATGTTTCTCCGTTCACTCGGCAGCGTACTGTGGATTACTGCCTAAAAAACTCCTTCGGCATGGGCGGCCTAGCCGCGTCGATGATATTTAAAAGAATCGGATAATGAATATAAAAAACCGTACTTCGTTTGACATCGATAAGTTCAACAAGATGGTTGGTGAGTATGCTGAACAGGCTTACCCGCTGAATTTGCCTACGGTTATGGGGTATGAAGATTTCGTGCAGAAATACCCGCCAATGAGCAAGAAAGCACTCATGGATGTGAGTGATACGCTGATTGACTCCGACAAGCTTAAACAATGCTATGTCATCTCTACATCGGGCACCACATCGCCCCCCCTGATACTGGCCAGTCGTATTTTTCAGCGCGTCACAGAAGACAGCTACCCTTACCAGGTTCGCGGTTTCATGGCCGAGCATGTGTTTTGTGCCGACGATACCGTAGTGAATCTCTTGACCGCCGGATGCTTGGGTTACAACTACGAAGGCATGTGCCGGATGCTTGAGCCGATTGGCTCGACAGTGCTGCCAGTGGGGCGTCCCGACGTAATGAACAACATGCCGTCGTTGCTAAGCACCATGAAGCGTTTCAACGCAAATGTGTTGGTGGGCTCACCAACCGGAATCATCCAGGTCGCGCAGGCAGCAGAAAGGCTCAATGTAGATCTGGCGATCACCAAGATTGTATTTGTCGGAGAGGCATTCCATCTGAGCAAGCGCGGTTTCATTCAGTCCCTATGGCCGAAGGTGCGGTTCTACAGCCTTTACGGGGCCACCGAGCTGGGGTTCATGGCGGTGAATACGCCAGCCATGGAACCGCACCAGCACTTGATACTGTCTGACTGGTTCTTCATGGAACAGACCGATACTGGCGAGTTGCTGATCACCGATCTGAAGGCCCCGATGGTGCCCATCATTCGTTATCGAATAGGTGATGTTGGCGAGTTGACCCAGAGGGGAGACAAGCATTACTACCTAGAAATCGGGCCAAGAGTGGCCGAGGAGTTTAGTCTCGGCGGTCACCGCATCAGCCTGACGCAGGTTGCGCAGGCATTGATTGCTGCCGACGTATCGGCGGAGGCGTTTCAGGTGAGCCTATCGACGACCGATGCTGGCAAGGACTGCATCACAGTGCTCGTCGATGTCGAACCATCGGCTATTGATGCGTTCTGGACAGCACGCCTGGAAGAGCAACTCTTCCAAATCCTGAAGTTGAAAGAAGCGGTGGCGCGTGGTGTTGCTGTAGTCAAGTGGGCAAGCAATGCAGACTTCTCCTATAACCCACGGGGCAAGCTCAACCGTTTGCTAGATCGGCGCAATCAACTTCCAATGGCAGTCTTATAGACATCGATTGTTTCAGGCACAGGCAGTGTCAAAGGAGTTTTATGCTCGACATTTTGCGAGGTACGCCACTATGGGTTTACGCAGCTTTTTTTATCGTGACGTATTACGGCGTAATTGCCTGCTATAAGAACCATGAAACGAAAAAAGTCGTTGCTACTGACACCGGCGATATTCGTCGCTATTTCCGTGGCCTCGCTGAAAATCTCCCAAGGGTTCGTGGTTCCGCTTTCGGTTTATGCGCTGGGGTTACTGGTTGGGTGGTTGCTTGCCTTGCGTTTCTATACGTACCATAACGTGGAACGTGAAGGGGAGAGGCTGGTGCTGGGTGGCACGATCAAAGTGCTAATTGTGTATTGGTGCTTCTTCGCCTGGCGTTATTACAGCGGTTACCAGGAAGCGATGCATGCGGAACTGACCAATGAAAAATCGTTAGTGGTCTGGTCGTCATTGGGGTCTGGGTTGATCAATGGTTTGATCGTTGGACGCAGTCGCAGGTTATTGCGTTTTTTTAAGTCCGATAATATGCCAGCGGGATCATTCTAAATGACGGCTTATCTGGAAATTTGTCCCCAGGTAATCGAGTCGGAACACGGCTGGCGCAGTCAAGTTAACGAAGGGCACCTTGACCGCTACATTGAATGCTATGGCGCGATCGTGGTGCTGGTCGAATTGCTCAATCAGTTTGCCGTGCGTTGCGTACGAGGGACTTGCGACGCGAGACGGTCGACGCATTACGTTCCCGCATTGATTACCGGGCTGCAAAGTTTGAACCCGCAGCGGATATCGCAATTGACGGGACGGGTCAGCCTTGACAGCGGCGCAGGGCGCGTCGAAGTGTTCGGTTCACTTGACTTGGACACTCGGGATTGTCTGCTGGCGACCATTACAGTTTTAAGTCTCAAGGGGCAAAAGTCATGACCAAACTCATAATTCCATGGTTATTGTTTCCCTACCTCCTTGACTGGCTCGATGGCAATTTTGCGGAAGCCGCACTGACGGTGGCCTTTTTGATATTCCTCCTCTGTTTCGACACCCTTCAAAAGGGCTTCGTCATTGAGTGTACGTTGGTCATTTGCCTACTTGGGGTGGCGCTGATTTCCTTGTATGTGCCGGAGGTCGCAATGTTCGAAGTCGTCAAGCTCCTTTTGTATGGCGTATTAACCGTCGTGGGTTGGTGGAGTGTGTTTCGCAAACAGCCCTTTACCCTGCAATACAGCGGGGAAGGCGTGGTTGATAATATCCGTCAGTCGAGCGAGTTTTTCGAAATAAACAACATCATCACTAAGGCTTGGTGCATGACCTTCTCAATAAATTGGGGGTTGGCTGGCTTGAGTCTCGGTTTTGAAACGTACTGGCCGGTCTTTTTGATCGGCTCTTATACGAGCATTTTGGTGGCATCGGTAGTAACGGAGGTTCTCCCTAATGCCTACTTTAGTAAAAGGACTTCAGTGAATGCCTGAGTTGCAGATTTTTCTAGTGGATGCGTCAGCGGTCTCAGCACAGAGCTTTGACGCTCGACTGACCGTTAACGCAGCAGCGCCTATATTCGCAGAACACTTTCCCGATTATCCGATTGTGCCAGGCGCTTGCATCGTCGGTTTTGTCACTAACTGTATTGCCCGGATGCAAAGTGCGCACGTGGGCACGTTGACCATTTCTCGGGTCGCTTTTCTCGAGCCGATCACTCCACGGCAGGAGCTATGCCTAGAGATCGACAAAAAGCCTGGGACTCAAAGTTCCGATGAAAATTACTATTTCAGACTCCATCACGAGGCCATCAACTATTGCCGCGGTGTGATAGCGCTGGAGGGGGAGAAGACATGAATGGCATTGCAGTGGTGACTGGTGGCACCCGGGGTATCGGCCGTTGTATCGCCGAAAAACTGCTTGGGGCCGGTTATAAAGTGATTGTCACTTATGCGCGCGATGAACGGGCCGCGGCCAGTTTCATGGAAGATTTTCCTGATCTTAGTGTCGTGCAGCTGGATAGTCGAAATATTGATCAGGTGCGTGCATTGCGTGACCGAATCCTCGCCGAGGGGGGACTTTCGGTTTTGGTCAATAATGCTGGTATTACCGGAGACGGGATATTTTTGAGCTCCAGTCATGAGGCGTTTAATCAGGTGATGGATACTAATTTTGGCGGTACCTTGAATTACTGCAATGTTTTCGCACCCGTGATGACCACCGCCCGCTTCGGCAATATCATCAACATAAGCTCGGTGGCTGCTACCAAAGTAAAACTCGGCAATACCGCCTACGGGTGTGCAAAAGCAGCTATTGAGCGATTGACTCTCGGGTTGGCTCTGGAGTTGGCAAGGTTTAATGTAAGGGTCAATGGTATTGCCCCAGGTTTTGTTGATACTGATATGTTCAAGGCATTTGCGCGGGGTAGCGAGCGTGATGTTTTGAAGTCGATACCCGGCCGTAAAATCATGAGGCCGCAGGAAGTTGCCCATATGGTCTTGTTGTTGGTTTCCCGTCATATCAATACAACGGGCACGATACTCAAGATCGGCAATGGCGAGAATATCGGTTAACTTGAGTTTTTTGTCCAGGCCGCGTCGCGGATTGTTTTTCCTTTATATAGCTGAGCCCTCCCTATCTTAGCGAGGTTGACCCTTGAATACTGAAATAATTTCATCGTGCGAGGGGATTGCACCTGCGTCATTAATCCCTGACTGGCTGGCTCTTTATTTCCAGAGAGTTAATCTGGCAGTCCCTTCGGACACAAGTGCCGGAACGTTGGCCGACATCCATTTTGCTCACGTGAATGCCATTGCGTACGAAATGCTCGATGTCTTTCTGGGCATCGTGCCTTCCTTCGACATGACTGAAATCAGTGACAAACTGATCTCAGGGCGTCGGGGCGGTGGATGTACCCAGATGAACGGTTTGCTGGCTGTGGTATTGGAAACGCTCGGTTTCAGCGTCCGGCGCAGCCTTTCGGCAGTATCCCGGGAGAACGGCGTCATGAATCTGTCCACGCATATGGTGCTGTTGGTGCGTGCCGATGACGAAGAGTGGCTCTGTGACGTCGGATTCGGTTATCGAGGTTTCTTGTACCCTCTGCGCTTACTTAACAATGCGCAGGTAGTGCAGGGTGTTCATGAGTATCGAGTGCTTCGAGTTGCGAAAATGATGTGGAGCATCCAGTATCGGCGAGGTATCCAATGGATAAATATGTATGTGCTGCGAGACGCCAGTTACGAAGTTGATGAATTTGTGGTGGGGCAGTTTTTTAATGCCTATTCACCATTGTCTCCATTCAGCAATAATTTAGTGTGTGCCAGACCGTCTCTCCAGGGTGGGCGTTATTTAGTCAATAACGTTTTGGTCTCCATTCAAGAGTGCACACGTACTCGACGTGTTGTTAGGTCAATGCGGGAGTTGGTGGAGGTGTTGAAAGAGTATTTCGATATAGAACTCGAAGTAGCGGATTTTGTTTCTCCTCCTGTCGATTTGTTTGATGGTCTCCGGTAAATAAAAGGAATAAAAATGCCGTCATGTTTAATTGTCAATCCCGTTTCAAATGCCAATATTCTGGTGCGTTATTTGAAAGATCGAGGAGTGGATTGTTTTGCGATAATTGAACTCGATAAAGTGGCACGGATCCCGAAACTCAGTGCGAGGAAGAAAGGTGAATTTCAGACTGAGTTGTATAAAGGCATTTTTACCTGCGAAGATCAATTGCCTCTTGTGGAGAGTGGCTTGTTCGATGCTGTTTTGCCAGGAAGTGAGAATGGTGTCTTTCTAGCGGAAAAACTCGCCGCCAGGTATTCATTGCCGGGCAATGACCCGGCCACATCATGCAGACGTCGGCACAAAGACCAGATGCAACGCTCGTTGGCGGAGGCGGATCTGGCATTTATTCCCACCGCCGTCATCAACGGGCGAGAAGGTGTTCAGCCAGCGATGTCCCAGTGGGAACACTATCCTTGTATTCTTAAGCCTCGGTCGTCTGCCGACGGCGAAGGTGTGCAGCGTTGCAACAGTCCTGATGAGCTGCAACAGGCACTGGAAAACGCTTCTTGGGATATGTTTTCTGCGACTTGGACGGTCAACGACCATTTTCTGTTACAGCCAATGATCCAAGGGCCGGAGTACGTTGTCGATCTGGTGGCCTGTGCAGGTAGCTACGTTATTTCATCGGTTTGTCGTTATATCCGCACTGATGAACTGGACATTGCCGGGTGCGACTTCGTGAAGAAATTTACCTTCATGCTGCCGCTTGATGCGCCAGTCAGCAAAGCCTTAAGCGATTATGCCAAGCGTGCCGCTAGAGCGCTGGATGTCACTTATGGTGCAGTGCATATGGAGTTGATCATGGGCGAGAACGGTCCTGTGATGATCGAAGCTGGCGCCCGCATGCATGGGACCATTACACCCAAGCTGTTTTCCGAGTGTTACGACTCATCGCTGCTGGCGCAGTTGTACGAGGCGTATTTTGGAGATAGCTGCGATTTGCGCGATGCAGTACTTTTGGCGCCCGCTGTGGTTTCTGATGTCATTTGCATCGAGGCCGGTATTTGCTCAGTCAGCGAGTCCCTGCTGGAGCAAACCGTGACGGGCCTGATGTCCCTTAAGGGATATGCTTGTGCGATCGGTGAAGGGGACGAGTATGTGGTGACCCACAATCTTTTTTCATCACCGATGAATGCCTGTTTCTGCAACGTCGACACCGACCAGTTATGGGTTGATGTGACTGCCTTCGACCGGATGGCGGAGCGTCTGATGGGCGGTGTCGCCTTCAGCGAAGACGACTGGCAATCCATTCGCCTGATCTATGAAGGTTACCTGGCAGTCGATGCGCCGGGATGATGAGCATCGTCTGCGGGCGGCGTTCTCATTCTTCATCCTGGCTCAACGGGTGTTATGGGCGATGCGCTGCGCGACCAGTGCATCAAGGACCTGGCCAAGCGCGTCGACTATTACCAGAACGGCACCGTGCGCATGGGCGAAGCGCTCCATGAGCTGCGTGCCGTGGTCGCGCCGTTGCCGGATAAATTCGCCCAGTTGGAACAGCGCGCCCCTCCAGCCTGTCCTTCGCCCAGGCCGAGGCGGAATTGATGAGCAAGTTGCACAAGGGCGGTTGATCGCCTTCGCCCGAAACTTATGTGTGCGAGCCTGCTCGCGATAGCGGTGTGACAGTCAACCCATGTGTTGAATGTGCGACCGCCTTCGCGAGCAGGCTCGCTCCCACAGGTTTTTCTGGCGGGTACATCAATCATCCCAGCCAAGCCACCTGTGGCGAGGGAGCTTGCTCCCGCTGGGTTGCGCAGCGACCCCGGGCTTTTTACGACTGCTGCGCAGCCGAGCGGGAGCAAGCTCCCTCGCCACGGGATAGTGCCTTCAGCGACTAGTAATCATCCCCACGTTCCGTCACATCTTTCTCCACACTCTGCGCATGCGGGTCAAAGCCCTGGGGGAACTTGCCCTTCAGGTTCCACGCAAACGCGATGATCTCGGCAATCGTGCGGTACAACTCTTCCGGGATGCTGTCCCCCAGCTCTATGCGCGCCAGCAGTTTCACCAACTCGGCATTCTCATAAATAGGTACTTCGCTTTCCCGGGCGATGCGCAGGATTTCCTCGGCCAGGGCTTCGTCGCCCTTGGCGGTGAGTGTCGGGGCGTGGTGGCCGTCGTACTTGAGGGCGATGGCCTGGCGGGGTTCTGTGTTCATGCGGTTTCGTCCACCCAGCGTTGTTCCAGCCGAGTCTTGGGGCCCTGGGGCGGGGTGCCGAGGTGGCAATCGAGGTCGCCGACGTTCAACCCGCACGTCACCAGGCGTTCACGCAATGCGGTCAGGTTCCGTTCGATCAGGCTGGCGGTGTACGGCCGTTCTGCCCACAACTGGCTGGACAGGCTGCCACTGAGCAACTGGGCCTGAATCTGCAGCGGCCCCAGCGGTTCCATGTCGAATGCCAATTCGACCCGCCACAGTTGCTGTTTCGGCTCGGGTTGTTCGCGGCGTTCGTCCGGTTGTTCCCGGGCGGCGGTTTCCTCACGCTGGAACTTGACCTGCAGCGGCACGATGTCCTGCAGGTTGCGCATCGGAATTTCCAATTGCCACGTACTCATCAGCCGACCGTCATCGGTCAGCCCGGTTTGCTCCAGGCTCGACAATTGATGGCTTTGCAGGCGTGAAACGGCGGCGGCTGCCAGGCGCAGCAGGTGCTCCAGGTCGCCTTCTTCGTCTTGTCCCTTCAACAGCCGCGAGGGCAATGGAAAACTGGTGGGTTGTGGCTTGGCGCTGACTTGGCCGAGCATCCCCAGGGCGCTGCGGACAAAGCTGGGCAGGGCCTGGGCCAGTGTGTTGGCGGCGATGATGGCAGAGAGGTTGGTGGAGGCGGGCAGGGCGGGTGTCAACTGGGCGATCAGTTTCAGCAGGTCTCCCTTGAGGTCCGGCGCCAGGCTTGGCGGCTGTCCGGCCAGGAGTTTGCTTTCAAGGAACGCGCCGCTGGCGATCATCGCTTGGGCCAGTCCCTTGGGGGTGCTCAGTTGTTGTACATCCGGAAGACCGGCCAATAGGCGCGTCACGGCGGCGCGCAGCTCGGGGCCGGTTTCGTCACTGGCGGGAAGGTTCTGCAGGGCGGCGAGCAAGCTGTCCAGCGAACCCTGGCGGCTTACCTGCGTCACCAGTTGCTGGCTCACCGCCAGTTGTTCCTGGCGATTGCTCAAGGGCACGAATTTCAATGTCTGCGCGTCTTGCACTTGCGCACTCAACAGCATGCCGATCCGCAGCGGCTGTGGACTGTCAATGTCCAGGGTACTGCCGGCCTGGGCGGTGTTGAGCAGGCTCACCAGCGAGCGATACACCGCCGGTTGCCCCGGCAGTTGCGGCAAGGCCTGGCTGGTCAGCACCTTGCCTTGCAACAAGGTGCCCACGGGCAACTGCGTGGTGTCGATTCGGGTGAGGGTGGCGACACTGGAGGCGAGGGCCTGCTGCACGGTGATCGCCAGGTTGCTGGCGGACGGCTGGGTCACGGCCAGGCTGGTGCCCTGGAGCAATGGCTGGGTGCTGGTGGCCTGTACGGTGGCTTGGCGACCGCTTTCCAGCGTGACCTTGAGCAGCAACTGAAACGCCTGGTCCGCCTGCTTGAGCGACAGCACCTCGGCCTGGGCCGTCTGGCCAGGGCCGATCAGCCCTTCGGCGGGTGCCAGCAACTTGAGCAATTCGCCCGTCACCGCGGGCATTCGCGTCGTTGCCGTGACCTGGGGCAGTGGCGGGATGTTCATGTCGCCTGTCATTAGCGGTCTTACCTTGGAATCAGCCCAGAGGGGGCTTCACATGTATAATGCCGCCCGCCTTCCGGAGAGTGGCAAAAACCTTGCAATTGTTTGACGCAGCTCTGTGGAACAGGCCATCAATGCATCTATGCTGCACTACTTTAACGGCCGCTGCATGGCCGACTTGAACCGTATAAGGCCCGCGATCCCTTGACCAGTCCTCTCCTGCAAACCGTCGGCCTCGCCTGTGAGCGAGACTTGCGGCTGCTCTTCGAAAATCTCGAATTGAGACTCTCGCGTGGCGATATGGTGCAGATCAGTGGCCCCAACGGCAGTGGCAAGACCAGTCTGCTGCGCCTGCTGGCCGGGTTGATGCAGCCCACTGCCGGCGAGATCCTGCTCAACGGCCAACCGTTGCATAGCCAGCGCAGCGAGCTGGCGCGCAATCTGTTGTGGATCGGCCATGCCGCCGGCATCAAGGATCTGCTGACCCCCGAAGAAAACCTCAGTTGGCTCTGCGCGCTGCATCGTCCGGCCGAGCGCGAGGCGATCTGGCAGGCGTTGGCGGCGGTAGGATTGAAAGGTTTCGAGGACGTGCCGAGCCACACCTTGTCGGCTGGCCAGCAGCGCCGCGTGGCCCTGGCGCGGTTGTATCTGGACAGCCCGCCGCTGTGGATCCTCGACGAGCCGTTCACCGCACTGGACAAGCAAGGCGTGGCGCAGCTTGAAGAACACCTCGCCCGGCACTGCGAGAACGGCGGCATGGTGCTGCTGACCACCCATCACACCTTGGCCCGGATGCCCTCCGGTTATCGCAGCATTGACCTGGGGAACTGGGCGGTATGAGTGTCTTTGGCCTGTTGCTTGCCCGTGAAGCGCGCCTATTGTTCCGTCGTCCGGCCGAACTGGCCAACCCGTTGGTGTTCTTCGCCATCGTGATCGCGTTGTTTCCGCTGGCGGTCGGCCCGGAGACTCAATTGTTGCAAACCTTGTCGCCGGGACTGGTCTGGGTGGCGGCGCTTTTGTCGGTGCTGCTCTCGCTGGACGGGCTTTTCCGCAGTGATTTCGAAGACGGTTCCCTGGAACAGTGGGTCCTTTCGTCGCACCCCCTGGCCCTTCTGGTTTTGGCCAAGGTACTGGCACACTGGGTTTTTTCCGGGCTGGCGCTGGTGCTGCTCTCGCCGTTGCTGGCGATGATGCTGGGTTTGCCCGCCGCCTGCATGCCGGTGCTGTTGTTTTCGCTGTTGTTGGGCACACCGGTGCTGAGCCTGCTCGGCGCGGTGGGCGCGGCGCTGACGGTCGGGCTCAAGCGTGGTGGCTTGTTGCTGGCCTTGCTGATCCTGCCGTTGTACATACCGGTCTTGATCCTTGGCAGCGGCGCTTTGCAAGCCGCACTGCAAGGCATGCCGGCGACCGGGTATCTGCTGTGGCTTGGGAGCCTGACCGCCCTGGCGATAACCCTGACACCCTTTGCAATAGCCGCTGGCCTGAAGATCAGCGTCGGCGAATAATAACGAGGCCTGGTCAAGAATTGACCACTTCCTAGGAAGGTAAAGGCCGACCCGGCGGTTCGCGATGCGAGCCGCAACCGTGATGGAAACAGCAATGAACTGGACCTGGTTTCACAAGCTCGGCTCACCCAAGTGGTTCTACGGCATCAGCGGCAGGATGCTGCCCTGGTTGAGCGTCGCCGCCCTGTTGCTGATCGGCATCGGCGTGGTCTGGGGCCTGGCCTTCGCACCGCCGGACTACCAGCAAGGCAACAGCTTCCGCATCATCTATATCCATGTTCCGACGGCGATGCTGGCCCAGTCGATCTACGTGATGCTGGCGGTCTGCGGTGTGGTCGGGCTGGTGTGGAAAATGAAACTGGCCGACGTGGCCCTGCAATGCGCCGCGCCCATCGGCGCCTGGATGACCGCCGTGGCACTGGTCACCGGGGCCATCTGGGGCAAGCCGACCTGGGGTTCGTGGTGGGTCTGGGATGCGCGACTGACGTCGATGCTGATCCTGCTGTTCCTGTACTTCGGTCTTATTGCGCTGGGCAACGCCATCAGCAATCGTGACAGCGCCGCCAAGGCCTGCGCGGTGCTGGCGATTGTCGGGGTCATCAATATCCCGATCATCAAGTATTCGGTGGAGTGGTGGAACACCCTGCACCAGGGCGCGACGTTCACCCTGACTGAGAAACCGGCGATGCCGGTGGAGATGTGGCTGCCGCTGCTGCTGACCGCGCTGGGTTTCTACTGCTTCTTCGGCGCGGTGTTGCTGCTGCGCATGCGCCTGGAAGTGCTCAAGCGCGAGTCCCGGGCCAGTTGGGTGAAAGCTGAAGTACAGAACAGCCTGGAGACCGCTCGATGAGTTTTGCGTCATTCGGCGATTTCCTCGCCATGGGCCATCACGGCCTGTATGTCTGGTCGGCCTACGGCATTTGCCTGGCGGTGCTGGCCCTCAACGTGGCGGCGCCGATCCTGGCCCGCAAGCGGTATCTGCAACAAGAGGCGCGTCGTCTGCGCCGGGAGAACGGTCAGTGAATCCGCTGCGCAAAAAACGTCTTGTCATCATCCTGGCGATCCTGGTCGGCGTCGGCGCCGCGGTCGGCCTGGCCCTCAGTGCCCTGCAGCAGAACATCAACCTGTTCTACACCCCGACGCAGATCGCCAATGGCGAAGCGCCGAAGGACACACGCATTCGCGCGGGCGGCATGGTGGAAAAGGGCTCGCTGGTGCGCTCCGGCGATTCGCTGGACGTAACGTTCAACGTCACCGACTTCAACAAGACCGTGACCATCACCTATCGCGGCATCCTCCCGGACCTGTTCCGCGAAGGGCAGGGCATCGTTGCCCTGGGCAAGCTCAACGCCGACGGCGTGGTGGTGGCCGATGAAGTGCTGGCCAAGCACGACGAGAAATACATGCCGCCGGAAGTGACCAAGGCCTTGAAAGACAGCGGCCAGTCGGCGCCCGCGCCCGTTAAGGAGGGTTGATCGATGACCACCGGCATTTTTATCCCCGAGCTGGGCCATCTGGCCATGATCCTGGCGCTGTGTTTTTCCCTGGTCCAGGCCGTGGTGCCGTTGCTCGGTGCCTGGCGTGGCGATCGCCTGTGGATGAGCCTGGCCCAGCCAGCGGCATGGGGGCAGTTCGCGTTCATGCTGTTCGCCTTCGGCTGCCTGACCTACGCCTTCATGACTGACGATTTTTCCGTGGAATACGTCGCCAGCAACTCCAACAGCGCCTTGCCCTGGTACTACAAGTTCAGCGCGGTGTGGGGCGCCCACGAAGGTTCGCTGCTGCTCTGGGCATTGATCCTCGCCGGCTGGACCTTCGCGGTGTCGGTGTTCTCCCGGCAGTTGCCCCAGGTGATGCTGGCCCGGGTATTGGCGGTGATGGGCCTGATCAGCACCGGTTTCCTGCTGTTCCTGATCGTCACGTCCAACCCCTTCGAGCGGATCCTGCCGCAAGTGCCGATGGATGGCCGAGACCTTAACCCGCTCCTGCAGGACATCGGCCTGATCGTCCATCCGCCGATGCTCTACATGGGCTACGTCGGCTTTTCCGTGGCGTTCGCCTTTGCCATTGCCGCGTTGCTCGGTGGTCGCCTCGACGCCGCGTGGGCACGCTGGTCGCGCCCTTGGACCATCGTCGCCTGGGCCTTTCTCGGCATCGGCATCACCCTCGGTTCGTGGTGGGCCTATTACGAACTCGGCTGGGGCGGCTGGTGGTTCTGGGACCCGGTGGAAAACGCTTCCTTCATGCCATGGCTCGTCGGCACGGCGCTGATTCACTCACTGGCGGTCACGGAAAAACGCGGCGTGTTCAAGAGCTGGACGGTGTTGCTGGCTATCGCAGCGTTCTCCCTCAGCCTGCTGGGGACGTTCCTGGTGCGCTCCGGCGTATTGACCTCGGTGCATGCCTTTGCCTCCGACCCCGAGCGTGGCGTGTTCATCCTGATGTTCCTGTTGTTCGTGGTCGGCGGTTCGCTGACGCTGTTCGCCCTGCGTGCGCCCGTGGTCAAGAGCCAGGTCGGCTTCAACCTCTGGTCCCGGGAAACCCTGCTGCTGGGCAACAACCTGGTGCTGGTGGTGGCCGCGTCGATGATCCTGCTGGGCACCTTGTATCCGTTGGTGCTCGACGCGCTGTCCGGCGCCAAGCTGTCGGTCGGCCCACCGTACTTCAACGCCCTGTTCATTCCGCTGATGGCGATCCTGATGGCGGTGATGGCGGTTGGTGTACTGGTGCGCTGGAAGGACACGCCGGTCAAATGGCTGATGGGCATGCTCACGCCGGTGCTGTTGGGCACGGCTGCCCTGGCCGTGGTGGCTGGCATCGCCTACGGCGACTTCAACTGGGCGGTGCTGGCGACCTTCGTGCTGGCGGCCTGGGTGTTGCTGGCCGGCGTTCGAGACATCTTCGACAAGACCCGCCATAAAGGCCTGATCAAGGGCCTGCCAACCCTGACGCGCAGTTATTGGGGCATGCAGCTCGCTCACCTGGGCATCGCCGTTTGCGCCCTGGGCGTGGTGCTGTCCAGCCAGAACAGTGCCGAGCGTGACCTGCGCCTGGCGCCGGGCGAGTCCATGGACCTGGGCGGCTACCAGTTCGTCTTCGAGGGCGCCAAGCATTTCGAAGGCCCTAACTTCACCTCGGACAAAGGCACCGTGCGAGTCCTTCGCAAAGGTGAGGAAATCACCGTGCTGCATCCGGAGAAACGCCTCTATACCGTGCAGAACTCGGTGATGACCGAAGCTGGCATTGACGCCGGCTTCACCCGTGACCTGTATGTGGCGCTGGGCGAATCCCTGGGCGACGGCGCCTGGGCGGTGCGGGTCCACGTCAAGCCGTTCGTGCGCTGGATCTGGTTCGGCGGCCTGCTCACCGGGCTGGGCGGAGTTCTGGCGGCGCTGGATCGGCGTTATCGCGTCAAAGTGAAGGCCCGGGTGCGTGAAGCCCTGGGTGCAACAGGAGCCACTGCATGAAACGTTGGTTGATGGTAGTGCCGCTGGCGCTGTTCCTGCTCGTTGCGGTGTTCCTTTATCGGGGGCTGTTCCTGAACCCGTCGGAGCTGCCTTCGGCGATGATCGGCAAGCCGTTCCCTGAGTTCTCCCTGCCGTCGGTGCAAGGTGACAAGACCCTGACCCGTGCCGACCTGCTGGGCAAGCCGGCCTTGGTCAACGTATGGGGCACCTGGTGCATTTCCTGCCGGGTCGAGCATCCGGTGCTGAACAAGCTCGCGCAGAACGGCGTGGTGATCTACGGCGTCAACTACAAGGACGTCAATGCCGACGCCTTGAAGTGGCTGGCCGAGTTCCACAACCCGTATCAGTTGGACATCCGCGACGAAGAAGGCACCTTGGGCCTGAACCTGGGTGTATACGGTGCGCCGGAGACGTTCTTCATCGACGCCAAGGGCATCATTCGCGACAAGTTCGTCGGTGTGATCGACGAGCAGGTCTGGCGCGAGAAACTGGCCGCCAAGTACCAGTCCCTGGTGGATGAGGCCAAGCCATGAAGCGTTGGTTAGCCGCTGCCGTCCTCGGCTTGAGCCTGGCGGGCGTGGCCCACGCCGCCATCGATACTTATGAATTCGCCAACGACGCCGAGCGCGAGCGGTTTCGCGACCTGACCAAGGAACTGCGCTGCCCCAAGTGCCAGAACCAGGACATCGCCGACTCCAACGCGCCGATCGCGGCGGACTTGCGCAAGGAAATCTTCCGCATGCTCGGCGAGGGCAAGGACAACCAGCAGATCATCGATTTCATGGTGGATCGCTACGGTGAGTTCGTGCGTTACAACCCGGCCCTGTCCTCCAAGACCGCGCTACTCTGGTTCGGCCCCGCCGGGCTGCTGCTGGGTGGTTTCGTGGTGATTGCGGTGATTGTGCGCCGCCGCCGGGTACAGCGCAGTGCCACCCCGGACACGCTTTCTGTCGAAGAGCGCCAGCGCCTCGACCAACTGTTGGATAAAACCAAGCATGATTGATTTCTGGCTCGCCGCAGGGCTGCTTCTCCTGGTTGCCCTGAGTTTCCTGTTGATCCCCGTGTTGCGTGGCCGTCGTGCCCAATTGGAAGAAGACCGCACCGCGCTGAACGTGGCGCTGTATCAAGAGCGGGTTGCCGAATTGCAGGCCGAGCGGGAGGAGGGCGTGCTCAATGCGGCCCAACTGGACACCGGTCGCGCCGAGGCCGCCCGTGAACTGCTGGCGGACACCGAGGGTGCCGATGCGCCACGTGAATCGCGCCTGGGCAAGCCGTTGCCGCTGCTCGCCGCCGTGCTGGTGCCGGTGCTGGGCCTGGCGTTGTACCTGCATTTCGGTGCCAGCGACAAAGTTGAGCTGACCCGTGAATTCGCCCAAGCGCCACAGTCGATGGAAGAGATGACCTTGCGCCTGGAGCGTGCGGTGGCGGCGCAGCCGGACTCTGCCGAGGGCCTGTATTTCCTTGGCCGGACCTACATGGCCCAGGACCGGCCGGCGGACGCGGCGAAAATCTTCGAACGCACCGTGGCGGTCGCGGGTCGCCAACCGGAGCTGCTGGGGCAATGGGCCCAGGCGCAATACTTCGCTGATGGCAAGAAATGGTCGGACAAGGTCCAGGCATTGACCGACGAGGCGCTGAAGCTCGATCCGAAGGAAGTCACCAGCCTGGGGCTGTTGGGCATCGCTGCGTTCGAAGGCGAGCGCTATCAGGACGCGATCGATTACTGGGGACGCCTGCTGGCGCAATTGCCTGAAGGCGATAAATCCCGTGAAGCGTTGCAAGGTGGTATCGCCCGCGCCACCGAGAAGCTCCAGGCCAGTGGGGGCAAGGTCGCCCAGGCGCCGGCAGCCAAGACCGCTGCGCTGCTCAAGGTTCGTGTCGACCTGGCTCCGGCACTCAAGGCCAAGGTGCAACCGGGCGACAGCGTGTTCATTTTTGCCCGCGCCGTTTCCGGCCCGCTGCGGCACCGCTGGCAGCCAAGCGCCTGACTGTCGCCGACCTGCCGGCCAGCGTCGAGCTGGGGGACGCGGACGCAATGATGCCGCAACTGAAACTGTCGAACTTCCCGGAAGTCCAACTGGTGGCGCGCATCTCCCGAGCCGGCCAGCCAACCGCCGGTGAGTGGATCGGTCGCAGCCAGCCCTTGGCGAGCAGCACCAGCGCGCTGCAACAATTGACCATCGACACTCCGGACCAATGACAGGAACACGCCCCATGACCGCCATCGCTCGTATCACCCTGCTCACGCTCGTCCTGGGCCTGAGCGCTTGTGCGGTCCAGCGCCCGACCGAACCTTCGGCGCCGTTGCCACCCATCCCGCCCTCGACACCGACCACCAAGCCCATCCCTTCGACCGCGCCAGGTAAACCGGTGACGCCGAACAAACCGACGAAGCCGCTGCCGCGCACCTCCGCCAGTTTCGCCCCGCCGCCGGGCGGCAACAGCCACTGGGATGCCAAGCTCGGGGTCTATGTGCTGGATAACCAGACCAATACGTTCTACCGCCAACGCACCTACTACCGCTGGAACAACGGCTGGAGCCGCGCCGTCAGCCCGAACGGGCCGTGGGAAGACACCACCATCGAAGGCGTGCCAGCAGGGCTGGGGCAGAAATTTCACTAAAGCCGGGTGAGGTGGCTTTGTGGCGAGGGGATTTATCCCCGCTGGGGGTGAAGCAGCCCTGAAAACCGACGCTTCGGTGAGCCATATACAACAAGCTGGTTGTTTTGGGGCTGCTACACAGCCCAACGGGGATAAATCCCCTCGCCACAAAGGCTCGCATGATTTTCTGAAATCAGCTCTCTCGTCATATGGTTGGGCTAGGAGGCCTTCAAGGTTCGACCTGTCATCCCCAGCGTCGTAGAATGCGCGCCTTTGCGAGCCTCATTGGCCCACCGCGTATTGATTGGAGCACTTGACCATGACGACCACCCCGACCGGCGATTACCTGGAAACCCTCTACGAAGGCTATGGCCAGCGTTTTCGCATGGATAAGCTGCTGCACGAAGTGCGCACCGAACACCAGCACCTGGTGATCTTCGAGAACCCGCGCATGGGCCGGGTCATGGCCTTGGATGGGGTGATCCAGACCACCGAAGCCGACGAATACATCTATCACGAGATGCTGACTCACGTTCCCATCCTCGCCCATGGCGCGGCCAAGCGTGTATTGATCATCGGTGGCGGCGACGGCGGCATGCTGCGGGAAGTGACCAAGCATGCGGGCATCGAGCACATCACCATGGTCGAAATCGACGGCACCGTGGTGGACATGTGCAAGGAGTTCCTGCCCAACCACTCCAAGGGTGCCTATGACGACCCGCGCCTGAACCTGGTGATCGACGACGGCATGCGTTTCGTCGCCACCACCGAGGAAAAATTCGACGTCATTATTTCCGACTCCACCGACCCGATCGGTCCGGGCGAGGTGCTGTTTTCGGAAAACTTCTACCAGGCCTGCCGCCGTTGCCTGAACGAGGGCGGGATCCTGGTGACCCAGAACGGCACGCCGTTCATGCAACTGGGCGAAGTCCAGACCACCGCCGGGCGCCTGCGTGGCCTGTTCGCCGATTGGCATTTCTACCAGGCCGCCGTGCCGACCTACATCGGCGGCGCCATGACCTTCGCCTGGGGTTCGACCGACACGGCCTACCGCAAACTGTCCCGTGAAACCCTGCGCGAGCGGTTTATCGGCAGCGGCATTGTTACGCGCTACTACAACCCCGAGATTCACATCGGCGCGTTCGCCATGCCGCAGTATGTTTTGCAGGCGATCAACAAGCCGAGCAACGACTGAAATCCTGAAAGTTGTCGCAAGATGCTTTTGTGGCGAGGGGATTTATCCCCGCCGGGCCGCGCAGCGGCCCCAACAAACATTCAAGCAATTGGGTGTGTCAGGTAAATCCATGGGGCTGCTGCGCAGCCCAGCGGGGATAAATCCCCTCGCCACAACGGTGTTCGGCTCTGGTGAGTGGGCACTTTTGTGTTGCGAAACATTCATTGAACGAAATTTTCACAAAACCTTGCGGACAATCCTCCGCGCTTTTATTGCCCGGTTATTTAATGGCAATGCCATGACCGTTCGTGCAAGATCTGCGCTTTCGCGCAAGCCCCGGCCTTGAATGGCTCGACAGAGGGCGCGCTGTAATTCCTACTTTTGACCCCACTTCAATAGGTCCTCAAACGACATGGCAATCCCGGACGCCCTGAGTCAGCAGCGCACCACGCATCGCCTGCTGCAACCGACCGTCAAATCGCACCTGGCCTACACGCTGCTCTGTGCCCTGGTGATGATGATCATGTTCAGCCTGCTGCGCGTGGCGTTGCTGGTCTACAACCGCGAGATGATCCTCGACACGCCGGCCTCGACCTTCGTGGAAGCGTTTGTCAACGGCCTGCGTTTCGATCTTCGGCTGGTCGTCTATCTCTGCATTCCGTTGTTGCTGGCGTTGTTCAGTGCGCGGGCCATGGCGGCACGTGGGTTCTTTCGTTTCTGGCTGACCGTCACCTCCAGCATCGCGCTGTTCCTGGGCTTGATGGAGATGGATTTCTATCGCGAGTTCCACCAACGCCTCAACGGCCTGGTCTTCCAATACGTCAAGGAAGACCCGAAAACCGTGATGAGCATGCTCTGGTACGGCTTCCCGGTGGTGCGCTATCTGCTGGCCTGGGCTGGCGGCACTATCATCCTGAGCTTGGCATTTAAGGGCGCCGACCGGGCCACGCGTCCGCGTGGACCTTTCAGCGGCGGCAGCATTGGCACGCGCCAGATCGCTCCATGGTACGGCCGTGTCGCGGTATTCATGGTCTGCCTGCTGGTGGCCGTGGCCGCTGCTCGCGGCACCCTGCGCCAAGGCCCTCCACTGCGTTGGGGCGACGTCTATACCACCGATTCGAATTTCGCCAACCAGTTGGGCCTCAACGGAACGTTGTCCCTGGTGGCTGCGGCCAAGAGCCGGATGTCCGAAGACCGTGACAACATCTGGAAAGCCACCCTTGAGCAGCCGCTGGCGCAGCAGACCGTGCGCAACATGCTGGTGCTGCCCGACGATAAACTCGTCGACACCGAGACCGCCGCGGTGCGCCGCGACTACACGCCGCCGGCCGACAAGACGCTGCCGATCAAGAACGTGGTCGTGATCCTGATGGAAAGCATGGCCGGCCACTCGGTGGGCGCCTTGGGCGCGCCGGGCAACATCACGCCTTACCTCGACAAGTTGTCCAAGGAAGGCCTGCTGTTCGACCGTTTCTTCTCCAACGGCACCCACACCCACCAGGGCATGTTCGCCACCATGGCGTGCTTCCCGAACCTGCCAGGTTTCGAATACCTGATGCAGACGCCGGAAGGCAGCCACAAGCTGTCGGGCCTGCCGCAATTGCTCAGCGCTCGCGATTACGACGACGTGTATGTCTACAACGGCGATTTTGCCTGGGACAACCAGTCAGGCTTCTTCAGCAGCCAGGGCATGACCACGTTCATCGGCCGTAACGACTTCGTCAACCCGGTGTTCTCCGATCCGACCTGGGGCGTCTCCGACCAGGACATGTTCGACCGTGGCCTGATCGAGCTCAAGGCCCGGGAAAACGGCAAGCCGTTCTATGCCTTGCTGCAAACCCTGTCCAACCACACGCCCTACGCACTGCCGACGCCGTTGCCGGTGGAACCGGTCACTGACCGTGGGCGCCTGAACGAACACTTGACCGCCATGCGTTACTCCGACTGGGCGCTGGGCCAGTTCTTCGAGAAGGCGCGCAAGGAGCCTTATTTCAAGGAAACCCTGTTTGTGGTGGTCGGCGACCATGGCTTTGGCAACGAGCGCCAGATCACCGAGATGGACCTGGGCCGTTTCAACGTGCCGATGCTGCTGATCGGGCCAGGCGTCCAGGAGAAATTTGGCCAGCGCAATCACACCGTTGGCACCCAAGTCGATATCGTCCCGACCATCATGGGCCGGCTCGGCGGAGAAGTGCGTAACCAATGCTGGGGCCGCGACTTGTTGAACCTGCCGCCAGGCGACAGCGGATTTGGCGTGATCAAGCCGTCGGGCAGCGACCAGACCACCGCGCTGATCCACGACGACAAGATCCTGGTATTGCCAGAGGAAAAGGCAATGGCACCGAAGATGTTTCGCTATGAACTGGGCGCCAACCCACACGCAGAGATCATCCCGGATGCTCCGGAGACTGGCGAGATGAAAACCCAACTTGAATCGTTCTTGCAAACCGCGACCAAGAGCCTGTTGGATAACACCGCCGGCGTTGTTGACGGCAAGCCGGACTGATAGTCCAGTGAATAAAAAAAGAGGCCTTGAAGGCCTCTTTTTTTGCGCTTGGGATTTATATCTTCCCAAGTAACAGCAGGATCAACAGCACCACCAAGACTACGCCGATGATACCGGACGGGCCGTAACCCCAACTTCTGGAGTGCGGGAAGACCGGCAGGCCACCGATCAGCAGGAGGATCAGGATGATGATAAGAATAGTGCCCATTGTTGATTTCCTTATTGGTCAGTTCATCAGTGATTAAAACTTTCAACTGCCAGCGCGCATGCGTTAAATCCGGGCGGCTTATAAAGTCCGACCGTAACGTCCTGTAAAAAATTCAAAGTTTTTTGTCGTTCGATATAGCGCATTGCCGTGGTGTCGCGACTCACGCCAGGACATGACTTCAAGACCTCCCATGGTTTGCCCTCGCCATTCAGCAATCTGATGGAGCGTGGGTCGGGCGGGGGGCTTCGCTACACTCGGCCTATCTCTCCCGGAACAACAAGGCTGTTTCCCTATGCAAAATCGCATGATGATCACCGGTGCCGGCTCAGGCCTGGGCCGCGAAATCGCGCTGCGCTGGGCCCGCGAAGGCTGGCGCCTGGCCTTGTCGGACGTCAGTGAGCCAGGTCTCCAGGAAACCCTCAGGCAGGTGCGCGAAGCGGGCGGCGACGGGTTCGTCCAACGCTGCGATGTCCGTGACTACAGCCAACTCACGGCATTCGCCCAGGCCTGCGAGGAAAAGCTCGGCGGCATCGACGTTATCGTCAACAACGCCGAGCGTGGCGTCGGGCGGGTTCTTCAGCGAACTGTCCCTGGAGGATTGGGACTGGCAGATCGCAATCAACCTGATGGGCGTGGTCAAGGGCTGCAAGGCGTTCTTGCCGCTGCTGGAAAAAAGTCGCGGCAAGATCATCAACATCGCCTCCATGGCGGCGCTGATGCAAGGCCCCGCCATGAGCAACTACAACGTGGCCAAGGCCGGCGTCGTGGCCTTGTCGGAAAGCCTGTTGGTTGAGCTGGCCCAGCAGGAAATCGGCGTGCACGTGGTCTGCCCGTCATTCTTCCAGACCAATTTGCTGGATTCTTTCCGCGGGCCGACCCCGGCCATGAAGGCCCAGGTCGGGAAATTGCTGGAAAGCTCGCCCATCACGGCTGCTGAGATCGCCGATTACATCTACCTGCAGGTCGCCGAAGGGCAGTTCATGATCCTGCCCCACGAACAGGGGCGGGCTGCTTGGGCCATGAAGCAGAAGAACCCACAGTCGCTCTACGACGAAATGACCGCCATGGCTGACAAAATGCGCGCCAAGGCCCGCCAGAACCTGGGTTGACCCGCGTTCCCGGCATCCATCAGGATGGCGCCCTCGTGCCTTCCTGATGGACCACCCCCCATGTTCAATTACCTTTGGTTCTTTCTCGCCGCACTCTTCGAGATCGCGGGTTGCTACGCCTTCTGGATGTGGTTGCGCCAGGGCAAGAGCGCCTGGTGGATCGCGCCGACACTGCTCAGTCTCACACTGTTCGCCGTGTTGTTGACCCGTATCGAAGCCACTTACGCCGGTCGTGCCTATGCCGCCTATGGCGGGATCTACATCGTCGCCTCGATCGGCTGGTTGGCGGTGGTGGAGCGTGTGCGACCGTTGGGTTCCGACTGGATTGGCGTGGCCCTTTGCGTGTTGGGGGCGGGAGTGATTCTGTTCGGCCCGCGACTCACGGGGCCATGAATCAGGTCGAAAACGGGTTTTTGCAGGACATTTCCTTCAGGCGTTGGGGTCCCTGTTTGTAGGGGATTACTGATTTATCGCCGGTATCTTGTGCATGGAAAATTGGCCGGGCATGGTCGAGGTCCAGACCTTCTTAAGGAACATAACCATGCTCGTATTAAGCCGCACCATTGGTGAACTGATTTCCATCGGCGATGACATTTCTGTCCGCGTGTTATCGGTCAGTGGGAGTACCGTGCGTTTCGGCGTGGAAGCGCCACGGCACGTCGATGTCCACCGGTTCGAAATCTACGAGAAGATCCAGAAGAAAAAGGCGCGTGCCGCGCGCAAGGGGTGTTCAATCGAATAGATGCTTGGGCACATCGTGCTTGAGCATCAACTGGCACTGTTCGCTCTCGGGATCGAAGACAATCAAGGCCTGGCCTTTGGCCAGGGCTTGCCTGACTCGCAGGACGCGGGTTTCCAACGGGGTATCATCACCGTTGTCAGTTCCGTCGCGGGTAACGAAATCCTCGATCAGGCGGGTGAGGGTATCGACTTCGAGTTGCTCGTGTGGGATCAGCATGACAGGGCTCCGCTAGACAATTGGGCGGATGCTACGGCGGATGGGCTGTGGCGGCTAGCCCGGGGTTGGCTGCCCTGGCACATCCGTGTGGGAGCGGGCTTGCTCGCGATGGTGATGGAACAGTCAGGACAATTGCTGAATGTACCGCCGCTTTCGCGAGCAAGCCCGCTCCCACAGTTGCGCGTTCACACCCGGCAGCAGCGTTTCCGCCAGTCAACTATCCGAACGCTGCCCGATCAAGCTGTCCACCGACGGCACCCGGGTATCGCTTTCCATCTGCGCATCGTGTTCGATCTGGTGACTGAATCGGTCCAGGGACCCTTGGGCCGGTTGTGCGTCGCTGGCGAATACCGGTGGGCTGAGAATGTAGGCGCCGAGCAGGCGACTCAGCGCGGCCAGGCTGTCGATGTGGGTGCGTTCGTAGCCGTGGGTCGCGTCGCAACCGAAGGCGAGCAGGGCGGTACGGATATCGTGGCCGGCGGTGATCGCCGAATGGGCGTCGCTGAAGTAGTAGCGAAACAGGTCGCGGCGCACCGGCAGTTCGTTTTCCTTGGCGAGCTTCAGCAAGTGCCGTGACAGGTGATAGTCATACGGACCACCGGAATCCTGCATCGCCACGCTCACTGCGTGTTCATTGGAGTGTTGGCCGGGGGCGACCGGGGCGATGTCGATCCCGACAAATTCGCTGACGTCCCAGGGCAGCGCAGCCGCCGCGCCGCTGCCGGTTTCCTCGGTGATGGTGAACAGCGGGTGGCAGTCGATCAGCAGCTCTTCACCACTGTCGACGATGGCCTTGAGCGCCGCCAGCAGCGCGGCGACCCCGGCCTTGTCATCCAGGTGACGGGCGCTGATGTGGCCGCTTTCGGTGAACTCCGGCAAGGGATCGAAGGCCACGTAGTCGCCAACGCCCACGCCCAATGTTTCGCAATCGGCGCGGGTGGTGCAGTAGGCGTCCAGGCGCAGTTCGATGTGGTCCCAACTGATGGGCATCTCATCCACGGCGGTGTTGAAGGCATGACCGGATGCCATCAACGGCAGGACGCTGCCGCGAATCACGCCGGTGTCGGTAAACAGGCTGACCCGGCTGCCCTCGGCAAACCGGCTCGACCAGCAACCCACCGGGGCGAGCGTCAGGCGGCCGTTGTCCTTGATGGCCCGTACCGAGGCGCCGATGGTGTCCAGATGCGCCGAAACCGCCCGGTCAGGGCTGCTTTTGCGGCCCTTGAGGGTGGCGCGGATCGTGCCGCGCCGGGTCATTTCGAAAGGGATGCCCAGCTCTTCGAGCCGCTCGGCGACATAGCGCACGATGGTGTCGGTGAAGCCGGTCGGGCTGGGAATGGCGAGCATTTCCAACAGGACTTTTTGCAGGTATTCGAGGTCCGGCTCGGGAATTTTACTGATCATGGAAACTCCTCGCGGAATATTGGAATGACGGATCCCGTGGCAAGGAAGCAAGCTCGCGCTGGGCCTGTAGGAGCTGGCGAAGCCTCGGGCCGCGTTCGGACGATCTTTTGATCTTTTCGCTTGGGATTCGAGTGTCACTGGAAAGATCGCAGTCTCGCTTCGCTCGGCAGCTCCTACAGGCCCGGTGGGAGCAAGCTCCCTCGCCACAAAGGTCTCAGGTCACCGCCTGGCTATGGGGAAACAACAAATCCACAAAACGCTCGGCGGTGGGCTGCGGTTCGTGGTTGGCCAGGCCGGCGCGCTCGTTGGCTTCGATGAACACGTAATCCGGTTGATCGGCCGCCGGGACCAGCAGGTCCAGGCCGACCATGGGAATGTCCAGCGCTCGTGCAGCGCGCACCGCGGCATCGGCCAGGGTCGGATGAAGGATGGCGGTCACGTCTTCCAGGACGCCGCCGGTATGGAGGTTCGCCGTGCGTCGCACGAAGAGATGTTCGCCCGCCGGCAGTACGCTGTCGTAGTCATGGCCGGCGGCGCGCAAGGTACGCTCGGTCTCGGCGTCCATGGGGATCTTGCTCTCGCCGCCCGTCGCCGCCTGCCGCCGCCGGCTCTGGGCTTCGATCAGCGCGCCGATGCTGTGCTGGCCATCGCCGATCACTTCCGCCGGACGACGGATCGCAGCCGCGACCACTTCAAAACCGATCACCAGGATGCGCAGGTCCAACCCTTCGTGGAAGCTTTCCAGCAGCACGCGACTGTCAAAGCGCTTGGCGGCTTCGATGGCGGCCTGGACTTCCTCGATCGTGCGTAGATCCACCGCAACGCCTTGGCCCTGTTCCCCATCCAGAGGCTTGACCACCACGCGCTCGTGCTCATCGAGAAACGCCAGGTTGTCATCGGCGTTGCCCGCCAGCTGCTGTGCCGGAAGGTTGAGGCCAGCGTTTTTCAATACCTTGTGCGTCTGGCTCTTGTCCTGGCAGAGCGTCATGCTGATCGCGCTGGTCAGGTCGCTCAGGGATTCGCGACAACGAACCCGGCGGCTGCCATGCACCAAGGTGAACAGCCCCGCTTCGGCGTCATCCACCTGCACTTCGATGCCGCGTCGGTGCGCCTCTTCGACGATGATGCGGGCATAGGGATTGAATTGCGCCTCGGGGCCGGGACCGAGGAACAGCGGTTGGTTGATGCCGTTCTTGCGCTTGATCGCAAACGTCGACAGGTTACGGAAACCGAGCTTGGCGTAGAGGTTTTTCGCCAGGCGATTGTCGTGCAGCACCGACAGGTCGAGGTAGCTCAAGCCACGGCTCATGAAATGTTCGATGAGGTGGCGCACCAGCACTTCGCCTACGCCGGGACGTGGACAGTGCGGATCCACCGCCAGGCACCAGAGGCTGCTGCCGTTTTCCGGATCGTTGAAGGCTTTCTGATGATTGAGACCCATCACGCTGCCGATCACCGCACCGGTATCGTCGTCCTCGGCCAGCCAGTACACCGGCCCGCCCTGGTGCCGTGGTGTCAATCGCTCCGGGTCGATGGGCAGCATGCCGCGAGCCTGGTAAAGCTGATTGATGGCCTGCCAATCGCTGTCGCTCTGGGCGCGACGAATCCGAAAGCCGCGAAACACCCTCGTGGATTGCCGGTAATCGCTGAACCACAGGCGCAAGGTGTCGGAGGGGTCGAGGAATAGCTGCGTCGGCTCCAGGCCCAAGACCTGCTGGGGCGCGGCGACGTACAGGGCGATATCACGCTCGCCGGGTTGTTCGTTGAGCAGCTCTCGGGCCAGGCTCGCCGGGTCGGGAAACGTATGGCCGATCAACAGCCGGCCCCAACCGCAATGCACCGCGATCGGATCGGCGCCCAGTTCGCTGCCGTCTTCGGCCAGCCGCGCCTGCAAGCGTTCGTAGGACGGCGGCTGGCCGCGCAAGAGTCGTTGGTTATGAAGGTTCGTATGGGGTTTCATCGATCAGATTCCTTGCTCGCTGAGCCACAGGTTCAGCGCCGCCAATTGCCACAGCCGCGAACCACGCAACGGTGTCAGTTGGCCGTTGGGGTCGGTCAGCAGGCGATCGAGCATGCTCGGGTTGAACAGGCCGCGATCCTGGCTCGGATCCAGCAGCAGTTCACGGACCCAGGCGAGGGTGTTGCCTTCAAGATGCTTGAGGCCCGGCACCGGGAAATAGCCTTTCTTGCGGTCGATGACTTCGCTCGGGATCACCCGGCGGGCGGCTTCCTTGAGCACGTGCTTGCCGCCGTCGGGCAGCTTGAATTTCGCCGGTACCCGGGCGGAAAGCTCCACCAGCCGGTAGTCGAGGAACGGTGTGCGCGCTTCCAGGCCCCAGGCCATGGTCATGTTGTCGACGCGCTTGACCGGGTCGTCCACCAGCATCACCGTGCTGTCCAGGCGCAAGGCCTTGTCGACTGCGGCATCGGCGCCCGGTTGGGCAAAGTGTTCCTTGACGAAGTCTCCGGCGGCGTCGTTGGCGGTGAGCCATTTGGGCTGCACGGTGGCGGCATATTCTTCGTAGCTGCGGTCGAAGAAGGCCGCGCGATAGGCCGCATACGGATCGCTCGCCCCGTCGACCTGCGGGTACCAGTGATAACCGGCGAACAGCTCGTCGGCACCCTGGCCGCTTTGCACCACTTTGCAATGCTTGGCCACTTCCCGCGACAGCAGGTAGAAGGCGATGCAGTCGTGACTCACCATCGGTTCGCTCATGGCGCGGAACGCCGCGGGCAACTGTTCGATGATTTCTTTCTCGTCGATGCGCAATTGGTGATGGCGCGTGCCGTAGTGCTTGGCGATCAGGTCCGAATACTGGAACTCGTCGCCGCGCTCGCCGCCGGCTGTCCTGGAAGCCGATGGAGAACGTCGACAGGTCGTCAACACCGACCTCACGCAACAGCCCCACGAGCATGCTCGAATCCACACCGCCCGACAGCAGCACGCCGACATCGACGGCGGCACGTTGGCGAATGGCGACCGCTTCGCGGGTGCTGTCCAGCACGCGTTCGATCCAGTCTTCCAGGTTGAGATCCTGCTCATCGGGCCGGGGACCGTAGGGCAGCGTCCACCAGGTTTTCTGCTCGGTGCTGCCGTCCGCCTCGATGCGCATCCAGGTGGCCGGGGGCAGTTTTTCTATGCCGGCCAGCAAGGTGCGCGGTGCGGGGACCACGGCATGGAAATTCAGGTAGTGATTGAGGGCGACCGGGTCGAGCACCGGATTGATGTCGCCGCCCTTGAGCAAGGCTGGCAACGCCGAGGCAAAGCGCAGGCGCTGGCCGGTGCGTGACAGGTACAGCGGTTTCACACCGAGACGGTCGCGGGCAATGAACAGGCGCTTGGCGTCGCGCTCCCAAATGGCGAAGGCGAACATGCCGTTGAGCTTGGGCAATAGCGCTTCGCCCCAAGCGTGATAACCCTTGAGCAGCACTTCGGTATCACCGCCGGAATAAAAGGCGTACCCCAGGCCTTCGAGTTCGGCCCGCAGTTCCGGGTAGTTGTAGATCGCGCCGTTGAACGCCAGGGACAGGCCCAAGTGATTGTCGATCATCGGCTGGGCCGAGCCGTCGGACAGGTCCATGATCTTCAGGCGTCGATGGCCGAGGGCAATGGGCCCCTGGCTATGGAAACCCCACGCGTCGGGGCCGCGAGGGGCCAAGTGATGGGTGATGCGCTCTACGGCCGCAAGGTCCGCAGGTTGTTGATCGAAACGTAACTCACCAGCTAATCCGCACATAAGTCCTTACCGGTTTTTCCGTTGGGGAGGGGTCAAGCCATACACGCCGAAAGGGCGGGTACTCAGGAACTGACCGGTGGGATGCCTGTGAGTTTTATATCGATGCGTTATAAGCCGACGGGTGGGGATTGAGCAGGATTGATTTATTCGAGGTGATGCAGAACCTGTGGGAGCGGGCTTGCTCGCGAAGGCGTCTCATCAGTCAACGTCTTGGATGACTGATCCACCGCTTCGCGAGCAAGCCCGCTCCCACAAGGAAAACACTATGTTCAAGCCTTGCCCCGAATCACCGCCCGCAACGCGAACCGGTTCGGATGACACGCCTCGGCGACGCTTCGCGGCAGGGGCAGCGGTTCGTTCTCCAGCCAGGCGGCGATCAGTTCGCCGGACAGCGGCGCGGTGATCAGGCCTCGGGAACCGTGGCCGCTGTTGACGTACAGGCCGTCAAGCCAGGGGCACGGCGTATCAGGTACTTGGCGGGCGTCCTTGGCCAGGGCCGAATACGCTTCGATAAAGGCCGGGTGATCGGCCAGCGGTCCGACGATCGGCAGGTAGTCCGGGCTGGTGCAGCGAAACGCCGCTCGGCCTTCCAGTTGCGCTGGATCCAGGACTCGAGCGTTGAGCCGATCCACCAGGTCTACGGAAATCTCTTCGAGCATCTGCAGGTTGCCGGCATGCTCGGCGGCGGTGGGGGTCAGGTCGTCGTTGTGAAAATCAAAACTGGCGCCCAACGTATGTTCGCCCATGCGTGGCGGGGCCACATAGCCCTCGGCGCAGACCACCGTCGCCAGGCTTTGGCTGTGGGCGGTTTGCGGCAGGCGGGTGATCTGTCCGCGAATACGCTTGAGGGGCAGCTCGGCGGTGGGCTCGAAGCGTTTGATCTCAGCGGCGCTGGCGAGGATTGCGACGGGTGCGCAGGCCACGCAACGCGCGCCATCCCAGGCCTGCCATTGGCCGTCGACACGGCGCAGTTCCAGCACTTCATGGTGTGGCTGCAACGCGATCGCCGGGTTCGAGGCTTGCCAGCGACACAGCGCTGGCGGGTGCACCCAACCGCCTTCGGGGTAAAACAAGCCGCCGCTGGGCAAGCCGATGCTCGATTTCGCCTCGGCCTCGTCGCGATCGAGGACCTTCAAGAGACTTGCCGGAAACGCCTCGGCCAAGCGCGCCTGACGCTCGGCTTCCTTGGCGTCGAAGGCCAGTTGCAGGACACCGCAGCCGTCCCAGTCGAGGCCTCGTTGCAGCTGTTCGAGCAAGCGCCGTGTGTAGCCGAACCCGCTGAGGATCATCTGTGACAGCGCGGTGCCATGGGCCGACAGCTTGAGGTACAGCACGCCTTGCGGATTGCCGGACGCTTCCTCGGCCAGACCGGCATGACGCTCCAGCAAGGTCACCTGCCAGCCTCGGGCGGCGAGGCTGGCGGCGCTGGCGCAACCGGCCAGTCCGCCACCGATCACCAGGACCCGACGCTCGCCGACAGGCGGGGCGGGGCGGGCGTACCAGGGTTTGATTGGCGCCGAGCAGCGGGGCCAGTTCCGGCCAACCGAGGAACACGCCGCGAAGAATCTCCCATTTATGGCCGATGCCTGGCGTGCGCTTCATCTTGAAGCCCGCCGCGTTCAGCCGGCGTCGCACCCAACCGGTACTGGTAAAGGTGCTGAGGGTGGCCCCCGGCGCCGCGAGTCGCGCCAGTTCGGCGAACAGCTCGGCGCTCCACATTTCGGGGTTTTTCGCCGGGGCGAAACCGTCGAGGAACCAAGCGTCGATCTGTCCATCCAGCTGCGGCAATTGCTCCAGAGCATCGCCGATCAACAGCGTCAGGGTCACCCGCCCGTTCGCCAGGGTCATGCGCTGGAACCCCTGGTAAATCGCGACGTACTGCCCAAGCAACTGATCAGCCTGGACCTTGAGTTCGGGCCACAAGGCCAGGGCCCGGCGCAGGTCCTCGGGGCTCAGGGGAAACTTCTCGACACTGACAAAATGCAGCCGCGCCCCCGCCGACGCGCATCGCTCGAACAACTGCCAGGCGCAGAGGAAATTCAACCCGGTGCCAAACCCGGTCTCACCGATGACCAGCCGCCCACCCTCGGTCAGCGCGGCGAAACGCTCGGCCAGGTTGTTCTGCTGCAAGAACACGTAGCGGGTTTCTTCCAGGCCCGACTGGTCGGAGAAATACACATCGTTAAACACCCGGGAACGCGGGCGACCCTGGTCATCCCAGTCGAGTTGGGCGTGGTGTTGAATGGGCGTCATGACGGGCTCGGTGAAAATGAAGGCGCCATTCTAGCCGATCGGCAAGGCGTTGCTTGATCCAAGGCAAGCGTGCCTGCATCCAGAAGGAATCTGCTGCGCAGGCGCGCATCCAATCCGCTAGTCTTGCCCAATTCCTGGAAGGAGCTGCCCATGTTCGAATCCGCCGAAATCGGTCACGTCGTTGATAAAGAAACCTATGAGGCCGAAGTCCCGGCACTGCGAGAAGCGTTGCTCGAAGCGCAATTCGAGCTGCACCAGCAGGGTCGTTTTCCGGTCATCGTTCTGATCAACGGCATCGAAGGCGCGGGCAAGGGCGAGACGGTGAAGTTGCTCAACGAATGGATGGATCCGCGACTGATCGAAGTGCGTACGTTCGATCAGCAGACCGATGAAGAGCTGGCGCGGCCACCGGCCTGGCGTTATTGGCGGATGTTGCCGGCCAAGGGGCGCATGGGGATTTTCTTCGGTAACTGGTACAGCCAGATGTTGCAGGGGCGGGTGCACGGCGAGTTCAAAGACCCCCGGCTCGACCAGGCGATCAACGGTGCCGAGCGCCTGGAAAAAATGCTCTGCGATGAAGGCGCGCTGATTTTCAAGTTCTGGTTCCACCTGTCCAAGAAACAGATGAAGGCCCGTCTCAAGAGCCTCAAGGACGATCCGCTGCACAGCTGGCGCATCAGTCCGCTGGATTGGCAGCAGTCACAGACCTACGACAAGTTCGTCAAGTACGGCGAGCGCGTTCTGCGCCGCACCAGCCGCGACTACGCGCCCTGGCACGTGATTGAAGGCGTCGATGCCTGTTACCGCAGCCTCGCGGTCGGGCGGATCCTGCTCGAAGGGCTGCGCCAGGCCTTGGATCGGCCGAAGGTCAAGGCAGAAAAAGTCAACGTGGCACCGTTGCCAGCGTTGGATGATCAAGTGACGTTGATCGACAGCCTGGATATGACGCTGCGCCTGGACAAGGCCGATTATGAGGAACAGCTGATCACCGAGCAGGCCCGGTTCGCTGGCCTGCTGCGGGACAAGCGCATGCGCCAGCATGCCTTGGTGGCGGTGTTCGAAGGCAACGATGCGGCGGGCAAGGGCGGGGCGATTCGCCGGGTCGCGGCGGCGCTCGATCCGCGTCAGTACAGCATCGTGCCGATTGCTGCGCCCACCGAGGAAGAACGTGCCCACCCCTACATGTGGCGGTTCTGGCGGCACATTCCGGCGCGGGGCAAATTCACCATGTTCGACCGCTCCTGGTACGGGCGGGTGTTGGTGGAGCGGGTCGAGGGCTTTTGCAGCCGTGCCGATTGGCTGCGGGCCTACGGTGAAATCAACGATTTCGAGGAACAGCTGGCCGACGCCGACGTGGTGGTCGTGAAGTTCTGGTTGGCGATCGACAAGCAAACCCAATTGGAGCGCTTCCAGGAGCGCGAGGAAATCCCCTTCAAGCGCTTCAAGATCACCGAGGACGACTGGCGCAATCGGGACAAGTGGGACGCCTATCGCTCGGCGGTTTGCGACATGGTCGATCGCACCAGCACCGAAATTTCGCCTTGGACCTTGGTGGAAGCCAACGACAAGCGTTGGGCTCGGGTCAAGGTATTGCGAACGCTGAACGAGGCGCTGGAGGCCGCGTTCGAGCGTTCGGCCAGGCAAGCGCGGAAAAAGAACTAGCCCGATGGGCACGCATACGCGGGGTGAATGATTGTCGCGTTCGGTTATGGGGTGGATCTATCCTCGATTCCACTCTTAACCGATAACAACAATGAGGTGCCGCCATGCGTGAAGTGGTGATCGTCGACAGCGTACGGACCGGATTGGCCAAGTCCTTTCGCGGCAAGTTCAACATGACCCGTCCGGACGACATGGCGGCGCATTGCGTCAACGCGTTGCTGGCGCGCAACGACATCGACCCGGCCAGCGTCGAGGACTGCATCGTCGGCGCCGGTTCCAACGAGGGTGCCCAAGGCTTCAACATCGGGCGTAACGTGGCGGTGCTCTCGCAACTGGGCATCGGCACGGCCGGGATGACCCTCAACCGTTTCTGTTCTTCGGGCTTGCAAGCCATCGCGATCGCCGCCAACCAGATCGCCTCGGGTTGCAGCGAGATCATCGTCGCCGGCGGCGTCGAATCCATCAGCCTGACCATGAAGAGTGTCAACACCGACAACCTGATCAACCCCCTCCTCAAGGAGCAGGTGCCGGGAATCTATTTCCCCATGGGCCAGACCGCCGAGATTGTCGCGCGCCGTTATCAGGTCAGCCGCGAGGAACAGGACCGCTACGCTTTGCAGAGCCAGCAGCGCACGGCCCGGGCCCAGGCCGAAGGGCTGTTCAACGATGAAATCGTGCCGATGAAGGTCAAGTATCGGGTCGAGGACAAGCACACCGGTGCCGTGCAGATCCTGGATGGCGTGGTCGACCGTGATGACTGCAACCGTCCCGATACCACCTACGAAAGCCTGGCCGGCTTGAAGCCGGTGTTCGCCGAAGACGGCTCGGTGACGGCGGGCAACTCTTCCCAACTGTCCGACGGCGCTTCGATGACACTGGTCATGAGCCTGGAAAAAGCGCTGGCCCTGGGGCTCAAGCCCAAGGCGTTTTTTCGTGGTTTTACCGTGGCCGGTTGCGAGCCGGACGAGATGGGCATCGGCCCGGTGTTCTCGGTGCCGAGGCTGCTCAAGGCCAAGGGCCTGCAGATGGGCGACATCGATCTGTGGGAACTCAACGAGGCGTTTGCCTCCCAGTGCCTCTACAGCCGCAATCGATTGGAGATCGACAATGAGAAATACAACGTCAACGGCGGCTCGATCTCCATCGGCCACCCGTTCGGCATGACCGGATCTCGGCAAGTGGGGCATCTGGTGCGGGAACTGCAACGGCGCAACCTGCGCTATGGCGTGGTGACCATGTGCGTCGGCGGTGGGATGGGCGCGACGGGGTTGTTCGAGGCGGTTCGATAAGCGCCGCCCCTGGACTTTCGTGGCGAGGGAGCTTGCTCCCGCTCGGCTGCGAAGCAGTCGCCGCTTTTACTGGGGATGAACCGTAAGGGGGCCGCCGTGCGGCCCAGCGGGAGCAAGCTCCCTCGCCACGGGGGCTTCGAACCTTTCTGCCGGCGGTTTGGCCAGCAGCATCATGCGTTGGATATACGCCGCGACCTCCTGCTCCGCAGCCTCGCGAGTCTCGAACGGACCTTCCTGGGTGCCTTCGCGCGTATTGAAATAAAACTCGCCGTTTACCCGACAGATCCGGTCACTGCGGAATATTGTCTTCGGGGCGTCTGTATCTTGGGCGCGCGTTCCTGGCATTTCGGGTCTCCATAGGGGGGCAGCGTGGTCGTCTCAATTGAGCATATGTGGTGTCGTCGATTTGCGCCTGTCCAGCCGATCGACGGCTACGACCCGTACAATTCCATCAGCGGCGAATGCCCAACTGTGCCTGTGTGCACCGATCGATCCGGGCCTAGAATGGGCGTTCATGTCTTGGCTTCGAGGGTTGCATGCACATTTCGTCCGGTCGCTGGGTCTACGGGCTGTTCCTTGCCTTGTTGACTGCCCTGTTGTGGGGAATCCTGCCGATCAAGCTCAAGCAAGTGCTGCAGGTGATGGACCCGGTGACGGTGACCTGGTTTCGACTGATAGTGTCCGGCAGCCTGCTCTTCGTCTATCTGGCGGCCACCCGGCGCTTGCCCAGCCGCAAGGTGCTCGGGCCCCAGGGTGGTTGGCTGGTGGGGATGGCGGTGCTGGGGCTGGTGGGTAACTACGTGCTGTACCTGATGGGCTTGAATCGCTTGAGTCCCGGCACCGCGCAACTGGTGGTGCAGATGGGGCCGATCATGTTGCTCGTTGCCAGCCTGTTTGTGTTCAAGGAGCGTTTCAGCGTGGGGCAGGGCATCGGCTTGCTGGTGCTGCTGATCGGTTTCGCGCTGTTCTTCAACCAGCGCCTTACCGAGTTGCTGACCTCCCTGAGCGACTACACCGCGGGCGTCTTGCTGGTGCTGCTGGCCTCGACCGTCTGGACGTTCTACGCCCTCGGCCAGAAGCAACTGTTGACGGTATGGAATTCGTTGCAGGTGATGATGGTGATCTACCTGTTCTGTGCGCTATTGCTGACGCCTTGGGTCCATCCGCTGGAGGCGTTGCAACTGAGTCCCCTGCAAGGCTGGTTGTTGCTCGCTTGCTGCCTCAATACCTTGATTGCCTATGGCGCGTTTGCCGAGGCGCTGGCCCATTGGGAAGCTTCGCGGGTCAGCGCGACCCTGGCGATCACGCCGCTGGTGACCTTCGCCGCCGTGGCGATGGCGGCCTGGTGGTGGCCCGATTATGTTCATGCCGAACAGATCAACCTGCTGGGGTATGGCGGGGCGGTGCTGGTGGTGCTGGGATCGGCGCTGGTTGCATTGGGCCCATCGCTCATCGCCGGGCTCAGGGCCCGGCGGGAGCGTTTGGCTGTCAGCCGCTAGACCGCATCATCGTTCTTCGCGAGCAAGCCCGCTCCCACAGTGGATCAGTGATGATCGCAATATCGCATCCACCAAAAGATCCTGTGGGAGCGGGTTTGCTCGCGAAGGCGGCTTGCCTGCCTTGGATGAAACTCAGCCCTGCCCGCCAGCCTCCAGCATGTTTTCCGGCCGGACCCAGGCCTCGAACTCCTCATCGGTGAGGTACCCCAACTGCAACGCAGCCTCCCGTAGGGTCAGCCCTTCGCTGTAGGCCTTCTTGGCGATTTCCGCCGATTTGTCGTAGCCGATGTGCGGATTCAGCGCCGTCACCAGCATCAACCCACGTTCCAGATGCGCCGCCATCTGCTCGGCGTCCGGTTCGAGGCCGGCGATGCAGTGCTGCTGGAAGTTGCTGCAGCCATCGGCCAGCAGGCGGATCGATTGCAGCAGGTTGTGGATGATCACCGGCTTGAACACGTTCAATTGCAAGTGGCCCTGGCTGGCGGCAAAACCGATGGCCACGTCGTTGCCCAGTACCTGGCAAGCCAGCATCGACAAGGCCTCGCACTGGGTCGGGTTGACCTTGCCGGGCATGATGGAACTGCCCGGTTCGTTGGCCGGCAGTTTCACTTCGGCAAAACCGGCGCGGGGCCCGGAACCCAACAGGCGCAGGTCGTTGGCGATTTTCATCAGCGTCACGGCCAGGGTTTTCAACGCGCCAGACAACGTGGTCAGCGGCTCATGCCCAGCCAGGGCAGCGAATTTGTTCGGCGCGGTGACGAAGGGCAAGCCGGACAGCGCCGCCAATTCAGCGGCAATCGCTTCGCCAAAACCATGGGGCGAATTGAGCCCGGTGCCCACCGCCGTGCCGCCCTGGGCCAGCTCGCAGACCGCTGGCAAGGCTGCGCGAATCGCCCGTTCGGCGTAGTCGAGCTGGGCAATGAACGCAGACAGCTCCTGGCCGAAGGTGATCGGCGTGGCGTCCATCATGTGGGTGCGTCCGGTCTTGACCAGTTTCATGTGGCGCGCCGCCAGTTCCGCGAGGCCGCCGGACAATTCGCTGATGGCCGGCAGCAACTGCTGGTACACGGCCTGGGCGGCGGCGATGTGCATGGCGGTTGGGAAACAGTCGTTGGAGCTCTGGGACCGGTTGACGTGATCGTTGGGATGCACCGGGCTCTTGCCGCCGCGAGGATTGCCCGCCAGCTCATTGGCGCGCCCGGCAATCACCTCGTTGACGTTCATGTTGCTCTGGGTCCCGCTGCCGGTCTGCCAGACCACCAGGGGAAACTGGTCGTCATGCTGGCCGGCCAGCACTTCATCGGCGGCCTGTTCGATCAGGCGGGCGATGTCGGCGGGCAGGTCACCGTTGCGGTCATTGACCCGCGCGGCGGCCTTCTTGACCAGTGCCAGGGCGTGCAGCACCGACAGTGGCATGCGTTCGTTGCCGATGGCAAAGTTGATCATGGAGCGCTGTGTCTGGGCGCCCCAATAGGCCTCATCCGGGACTTCAACCTGGCCAAGGCTGTCGGTTTCGATACGGCTCATCGGGTCAAACTCCTGTAAGGCTGAATGCGCAGTTTAGGCCCTGGTGGGCGTTAGCGGTTCCCTCAATCTAGGAGCGTGCGGTTCGGTCCGTCAATCGGACCCGCCAAGGGTCGGGGTTGAGCCCCGGCGTTTTTTAGGCGCAGAATGGTCGCCCTTGGGGTTTTACCTCGCCTGTTAGATAAGGAAACTCGATGACCCGTCTTCGTGCCATCTGTACCGCAGTTGCTCTGGTGTGTGCCAGCGGCCCTGTCCTCGCCGATACCGCCAGCCACAACGCCAGTGCCGAAGCGTTCCTGACCCTGGCGCACGCCGACAAGCTGGGTACCCCGGTGTACATGCAAGTGCAGCAGATGTTTGCCCAGCGCTTCGAGCAGACCAAGGCTCCGGAATCGAAAAAAGCCACCCTCGAGACTTACCAGGCCAAGGCCAACGCCGCGCTGGACCAGGCCATCGGCTGGAACAAGCTCAAGCCGGACATGGTCAAGCTCTACACCAGCAACTTCAGCGAGTCGGAGCTCAAGGACCTGGTGTCCTTCTATCAGTCTCCCCTGGGCAAGAAAGTCCTGGAAAAAATGCCACAGCTGACCCAGCAGTCGGCGCAACTGACCCAGGCCAAGCTTGAAAGCGCCGTACCGGTGGTCAACAAGCTGCTGGCGGACATGACCGCCGAGCTCGAACCAAAAGCCGCCGCGCCGGCCAAGAAAAAGCCCTGAGCGGAGCCCCGCATGAGCATGCAACAACGCATTGAATCGACCCTCGGGCTCTTGCAGCCCGAGCACCTGCAAGTGCTGGACGAGAGCCATATGCACAGCCGTGGGCTGCAAACCCATTTCAAGGCGGTGGTGGTCAGCCGGCAGTTCGAAGGCCTCAATCGGGTCAAGCGTCACCAGAAGGTCTACGGCACGCTGGGCGAGCTGATGGGCGAATTCCACGCGCTGGCGCTGCACACCTACACGCCTGAAGAGTGGGCACAGACCGCCGCGGCCCCGGCTTCGCCGACCTGTGCGGGTGGTAGCAAGCACTGATTGCCAGTGGTGAGGTTGCTTGTTGTGGCGAGGGGATTTATCCCCGTTGGCCTGCGAAGCGGGCCCATCCGGAGGGAAGCCTGGCGCCTGCTTCGCAGCCGAGCGGGGATAAATCCCCTCGCCACAGGGCAATGTACCGGCCTTGCAATTGCAGTCCTGCAACCCATATGTTTTTGCTAGAATCCGCAACGCGCCGCTCACCCGGCGCGTTTTTTTTCGCATCCGGTTCACCCTTTGCGAGGGTAGCCACCTGGAGAAATACCCATGACACCACCCATTGTCGTGGCGGCACTGTATAAGTTCGTCACCCTGGAAGATTACGTCGAGCTACGCGAGCCCCTGCTCAAGGCGATGCTCGACAACGGCATCAAAGGCACGCTGCTGATCGCCGAAGAAGGCATCAACGGCACCGTTTCCGGCACCCGCGAGGGGATCGACGGGTTGATGGCCTGGCTCAAGAACGATCCGCGCATGGACGACATCGACCACAAAGAGTCGTACTGCGACGAGCAGCCGTTCTACCGCACCAAGGTCAAGCTCAAGAAAGAGATCGTCACCCTCGGCGTGGAAGGGGTGGACCCGAACAAGCGGGTTGGCACCTATGTCGAGCCGCAGGACTGGAACGCGCTGATCAGCGATCCGGAAGTGTTGTTGATCGATACCCGCAATGACTACGAAGTGTCCATCGGCACTTTCGAAGGCGCCGTCGATCCCAAGACCGCCAGCTTTCGTGAATTCCCCGAGTACATCAAAGCCAACTTCGACCCGAGCCGGCACAAGAAGGTCGCGATGTTCTGCACCGGCGGCATTCGCTGTGAAAAGGCCTCGAGCTACATGCTCGGTGAAGGTTTCGAAGAGGTCTATCACCTCAAGGGCGGCATCCTGAAATACCTCGAAGAGGTGCCCCAGGAAGAAACCAAATGGCGCGGCGACTGCTTTGTATTCGATAACCGCGTGACTGTGCGCCACGACCTCAGCGAAGGCGACTACGATCAATGTCATGCGTGCCGCACGCCGGTAAGCGTTGAAGATCGCGCTTCGGAGCACTACGTGCCGGGCATCAGCTGCCCGCATTGCTGGGACAAGCTGAGCGAGAAGACCCGTCGCAGCGCCATCGACCGGCAAAAGCAGATCGAGCTGGCCAAGGCTCGCAACATGCCTCACCCGATCGGCTACAACTACAAGCAATCATCCTCCGAGGCTTAAGCCATGGCATCGCGCCTGCTGTATGTGATGGACCCGATGTGTTCCTGGTGCTGGGGCTTCGCTCCGGTGGCGCAGGCATTGGTCGAGCAGGCGCAGGCCGCAGGCGTGGAGTTGCACCTGGTGGTGGGCGGCTTGCGCACCGGCAGCGGCTCGGCCCTGGAGCCGACGACCCGGCGCTACATTCTTGAACATTGGCAGGCGGTCACCCAGGCCACCGGCCAGCCGTTCAACTTTGAAGGGGCATTACCCGACGGTTTTGTCTACGACACCGAGCCTGCTTGCCGGGCGTTGGTGACGGCTCGCAGCCTGGCGCCGGACCTGGCCTGGAAACTGGTGAAGCTGATCCAGCAGGCGTTTTACGTCGAAGGTCGCGACGTGACCCGCGCCAGCATCCTGGTCGAGTTGGCCGAACAGGCCGGGCTGCCGCGGATCGAGTTCGCGGCTGCATTCGACCGTGCCGACCAACACGCTGCCACCGCTGCGGATTTCACCTGGGTACAAGACCTTGGCATCGCTGGCTTCCCCACGCTGCTGGCCGAACGTGACGGGCAATTGGCCCTGCTGACCAATGGCTACCAGCCCCTGGAGCAGTTGGCGCCATTGCTCGGCCGCTGGCTGGAGCGGGCGACCTGTGCCTGATGACCTGCCCAACGTCAACGCGTCGGCCCCGGCGCCTATCGATCGGTTGAGCTGGGCAGAAATCCGTCGCCTGGCCCTCAAACATAAAAAAGCCTTGTGGATCGCCAACGGCGTGGCCGTGCTGGCCACCTTGTGCAGCGTGCCCATCCCGTTGCTGCTGCCGCTGTTGGTGGATGAGGTGCTGTTGGGCCACGGCGATGCGGCGTTGAAGATCATGAACCTCGCCTTGCCAACGGCTTGGCAGAGCGCGGCCGGTTATATAGGACTGATGCTGTTGGTCACCCTGACGCTGCGCTGCTGCGCCTTGGTGTTCAACGTGTTGCAGGCGCGCCTGTTCGCCAGCCTGGCCAAGGACATCGTCTATCGCATCCGTGTCCGGCTGATCGAACGCCTGAAGCGAATTTCATTGAAGGAATACGAAAGCCTGGGCAGCGGTACCGTGACCACGCACCTGGTCACCGACCTCGACACCCTCGACAAGTTTGTTGGCGAAACCCTTAGCCGCTTCCTGGTCGCCATGCTGACACTGGTGGGCACTGCCAGCATCCTGATGTGGATGCACTGGAAGCTGGCACTGCTGATCCTGTTGTTCAACCCGCTGGTGATCTACGCCACGGTGCAGTTGGGCAAACGGGTGAAGCACCTGAAGAAACTGGAAAACGACAGCACCTCGCGCTTCACCCAGGCCTTGACCGAGACACTGGATGCGATACAGGAAGTGCGCGCCGGCAATCGCCAGGGTTTTTTCCTCGGGCGGCTGGGGATGCGCGCCAGGGAAGTGCGCGATTACGCGGTGAACTCGCAGTGGAAAACCGACGCCTCGAACCGTGCCAGCGGTCTACTGTTCCAGTTCGGCATCGATATATTTCGCGCCGCGGCCATGCTCACCGTGCTGTTTTCCGACCTGTCCATCGGCCAGATGCTGGCGGTGTTCAGCTACTTATGGTTCATGATCGGCCCGGTCGAGCAATTGCTGAACCTGCAATACGCCTTTTACGCGGCGGGCGGAGCCTTGAACCGTATCAACGAACTGCTGGCCCGGGCGGATGAGCCGCAGTACAGCGGCGGCGTCGACCCGTTCACGGGGCGCGACACCGTAGGCATCGATATTCAAGGGCTCTCGTTCGGCTACGGTGAGGAGAGGGTTCTCAACCGATTGAACCTGTCCATTTCGCCGGGTGAGAAGGTCGCTATCGTGGGTGCCAGCGGTGGCGGTAAAAGCACATTGGTGCAATTGCTGTTGGGCCTCTACACACCCCAGGCCGGCAGCATCCGGTTTGGTGGCGCGACGCAGCAGGAAATCGGCCTCGAAACCATCCGCGAAAACGTCGCGGTGGTGCTCCAGCACCCCGCGTTGTTCAACGACACGGTGCGGGCCAACCTCGCCATGGGCCGCGACTGCAGCGACGAGGCCTGTTGGCGGGCATTGGAAATTGCCCAGCTCGACGCCACGGTGCGAGCGCTTCCCGCAGGTTTGGAGAGCGTTGTCGGACGTTCCGGCGTCAGGCTTTCGGGCGGGCAGCGCCAACGCCTGGCGATCGCTCGCATGGTGTTGGCCGATCCACGGGTGGTGATCCTCGACGAAGCCACGTCCGCCCTGGACGCGGCCACCGAATACAACCTTCACCAGGCATTGGCGCGGTTCTTGAGTGGGCGGACGACGCTGATCATTGCCCACAGGTTATCCGCGGTGAAACAGGCGGACCGGGTGCTGGTGTTCGATGCCGGGCAAATTGCCGAGGATGGTGACCACCAGCAGCTGATCGCCGATGGTGGTTTGTATGCCAGGCTTTATGGGCATTTGCAGCGGCATTAAGGAATAGCAACCAAGGATTCAGTTTAGCTATTTGTCGGACACTTACGTTTCCCCCAAGTAACGTTCAGGGCATCTGCACCACGCAAATGACCGAACTCCTTCATCACAATCGCGCAGGAATCGCATGGCGGCAAGGTTGTGGCAATAGTGATCGACCGGATATCTCCATTATCCGGATATTTTTCGCTGATATAACTGATCAGCTTGCTCTCGCTGTCGCCGGACGTAATGGGATTCATTGTCTGCGAGCTGCCGGCCGTGGGGTGCGGTATCGCTAGCAGCGATTCGCCTTCTTTCGTTAGAAGAAGAGAGGTGGGATCTGTGCCGCCTTTAAGCGCGTCCACGTTGTAGTAGGTGACGTCGCCAATTTGCAATTGATTTCCTTCACGGAATACGGGGAGATGCCGGGTATAGTCGTTGATGCCGGAAACACTGACATAGATTTCAACTCTTCCTGATGTAAGAGTGACCTCGGCAAAAGCAATGTTTTTTTGAGATCCCGGAAGGATTTTTTTTAATTCTCCCATAGCGTGTTCTATAGAAAGCTCTCTTTTTTTAAAAATGTCGCCAAAGATGGAAGTTGTTTTGTTCTGTATGTTCTGAGGGGAAAGGTGGACGGGGCTCCATAAAGCCGTTCCAGCAGGCATTTCACAGACTAGCAACCTGGTTCTTTGATCGAACATCAAGGCTTCGGCAGGAGATGTGTCGACTTGGGCCCAATCCATATTCCTCGGAGGGTTAGCGGTGGTGCCGATAGGTATCGAAACTTTTTCAAGTCTTTCCAACGCTTGGTTAACTAGTTCTTCTCCGTGGAGTCGCACGGTATTGTTTGCATTAAGCGACCCCTCATAGATTCGCTTCAGTTCCTCTCCATACCCTTCGGCCAGTTCACTGGATTCCAGTTGTCGTAGCTTCAATGTTTCGGATTTATTCTTGGCGAGATTTCTAAGGACGTAGTATTTGTCATCTAGTTTGGCGAAAATATAGTTGAAGTCCGGGTTGAGATCGGGAACCATGATCGCCCCGACTCGACGGATGTCGTTGATGTCCTCGGCGATGCCGGTGATCTTGATACCCGCATATATGCCCGTCTGAAACTCTATCGTTACGTCTACTATTGATTTAGGTTTGACTGTTTTTTTACTCAGGCCGATCCATTCCGGCTTGCCTTTATAGGGCGCATATTTGCCATTTTTGACTTCATATATCTTCCCTTGTTTGTAGAACACTTCGTGGCCTCTAATGCTCACGGGTTCGACGAGAACATCGGCAAACCAAGGCGCCCAGCTTTTGCCTCCAATGTCCGTTCCCAGGGCAGGGCGCTTGGCGACTTCACCGGTCAATGAGTGAATGTTGCAAGTTTGATCTAGCGGCATGGCAATTTCCTAAAGTTTTTAGTGGCATCCAAGGTATCAACTCTGCGCAGGGCGCCGTCTTCCAGTCGATAGGGAACATCATCCAAATAAAAGGTGCGGCTGCCGTTGACCTCCAATACCTCTCTTATGTGGGTTTTGTCAGGGATGTTGAAGAAACTATCGGTTTCGGTTTTGCCCAGCAGGTCGTATCGGGAGGGCCCCAACGACAATTCGGAACGTTCAGCTGTCAGCGCAGGTCCATAAGGCTTGGTGGAAAAAGGGTCGACCAACCGAAAGTCGGGTTTGCCTTGGGGTGCGATATTGCGCACCGGGACATCTTCAATTCCATAGACTGTGGCTATTTGATCTTTCGTTGACAACGGGCGCCATCGGCCCGGATCGGTCGCTTGAGGTACGCCTTGGGGAAAGTCGTATCGACCGGCTCTGCCAGTTAATCGCTTGAGACGGATAAACCCTTTTTTACTGAGCCTGAACAGGCTCACGCCACCAGCCTTGAGCAGCGAGGGAATACCATCAAGTGGATTCAAGGTGGAGTTGATGAGAACGCCTATTTTTTTTGCAAGTAAAGGCAGTTTTTTCGTGAAGGTAAGTTTGCCGCCCGCACTGATTATCTTCATGGAGCCGGACGCAAACTTTCCAAGGGGAAGTGCGAAGGCTGCGAGGTCTACGAATAAACCAAACAAACCTTCATTTACTTTTCTTCTATCACCTGATCTCAGATTTTCTATGCTTTCCCAAAACGGAACGAATGATTTTATTACGCTTACTACCTTATCAAAATTCGCCTGCTGGGTATCAAATTTGGTTTGGCCGTAACAGGCGCGGCGCAACGCTGTTTCATCAATAAAAAGCAAGCGGTCGGCAATGTGATTAGCGATCGACTGAATGGAGGTTGACTCCAAGGTAGTAGGGATGATGTTGGGAAGATCATTGTTCATTAATCTGCCCAATGTGCCGCCGATGTGGTCCATGATGGCTTGGCATTGCATATTTCTTTCGGGAACGGTTCCGTTGACGTGAGCATTCCAATCAAAAGGGAGCTGTTTATTTTTATCTTCGATCGTTAATGGGATGCCGATTTGGATTTGCTGGGCAGGGTTTATCTCAGTTCGGGGTGCAATACCTGGATTGAAATGGTACGGCATGATATCCAATCGGGGGCGAATCACACCCGCTCGCGGTACAAGTTCGTAGTGTGTTACGTTGTCGCGGTAAGTCGCTTCCAAAATAAAACCACAGCGGGCTCGGGAGGCTAGTGTTTCGTCTTGTAATTGAAACACGCCACCTATATCCCCAGTGGGTTGTCTAAGGCTGTATAGCCTGATGGTGCCGTATTCCAATGCCCGTCGATCAAGCAGAGGAAGCGATGCGAGTAAGTTAATTATTAACTGCTGGTAGGCGCTGCTAATCAGCTTGATATAATCCTTGAACTGGTTGTCGAATGTTTGCTCTATATTTTGTGGTTTTTTTCCTTTAAATTTGCGACCAAAAAGATTGGTGTTTAATATTCCCTCTTCAGATAGCGTTAACCATGCCGAAGAGGGCGGGTTGATGTACCATTTTGCTTTGCTCAACTCTCCAGATGCATACACATCAACGAGCGAATAAGAGGAGTGGACTCGCGGGCCGCTTCTAAATGTAGGAGTCCCGGTGGGGAAAGCGGAGGCCTCCCTCAGCAGTGTCCAGTCTAAGAAACGGGTATGCCCAAATAGCTTTGTCAGCTCAAGGGTTGCCATCTTCAGTCTGTCGGGCGGCTGTTTGTCGAGATCGACGATAGCGCTATTTAACTGGGCGATAGTCTCGTCGAGTTTTTGCATTGCTTCTTCGATAGCCTGCGGCGAGTGGCCTCCATCGGTGCGTTCGGGAAGGAAGCCATTGGTGACCGCCCAATCCGTAGCAGGTTGGAGTCTTGTGAGTGAGACCAGATTAAGATCTTCGGCGTTGCCCTCAGCCATATATTCGGTGGGTAGGTTAATCAGTTGTTGGACGCTTAGTCGTTGCAGCAGCATCGGATCAATCGCATTTGCGAGATGTACGCCATGAACAAAGTTGACCCAGATGGTCGAGCTCCTGTAGGGCAGTTCCGAGGGAATGTCAGGGATCTGGAAGTCCAGGGGAAACGATGAGCGATACAAACAGGCCAGCAGGATGGATTCATTCACCGATGAAGCGTGTTTCGAAGCAACCAGGTGTGACTCGAACGCCAGCGATATCGCTTCGTAGCTCTTGCCCCAATTGGAGTGCACCTGCCATTGATAACCGGCGATAGCATCATCTGGTTCGTTTTTGCCCGCTAATAACCAAAGATCGATGGCTTTGACCAGCAATTTGATTCGTACGTTTGGAGCACTGTCTTCGCCGTGACCACCGCCGTACCAGTTCAAGGCTCGCAACAGAGCTTCCGTCAACACCTCGGACTCTTCTGAAAGCAGGATTTTTTCGAGATAAAACGATGGCTTTGCTCGTAGGTCCTGAATCGTCAGGCTGGCTATGTCTATCGGACTCAGGTGGGCCAGTAATGATGTACGAAGGTGGGGAAGGCGTTCACGCATCGTCTCCATAATCACATCGTCGACGGATCTGTTCTCAACGGCGGAGCCGTGACCCAGTTCGTCGAGACGGACTGCGTCTCCCAGTCCCAACACGTGACGGGCACGCTTTTCTTCGAGTGCCTGAATCACGTCTTCGCGTTGTTTTTCATCAAGCGGATCCCAGAGGGGTACGCCGTAATACCAGGCCATTCTTGCGAATGTAACCTCGCTGCTTTGGCGAATTTGGCCCCCCAGTTTTCGAGCGGCTTTTTCAATATTGGGAAGCCATAAGTCCCACACCGGATTTTTGCCCAGTGGAATTGCGACGGTGACCTGGCTGTCTCTCGCAAGTGTTTCATAGACGGCTTTTCCATCTATCAAGGTGACGGTCAAGGGATAGTATGGCGCGCCCACCCTTGTGCACTGTGTCCGATAATCTTCATGTTGCGCCAGTGCCTGAAGCGAACGCTGTCCGGCTTCATCCTCCAAGTACATCGGAGAGCAACGCTTGGGTTTCACCAAGGTGTTTGCAAGTACTTCGGGTTGCGTGTTCCGGAGCAGTGAGAGCAAAGAGTCATAGTCCCCCAGTAGGCCTTGATGTTTTTCATCAGGCGACGGGACTGGACTCAGTGACGGGTCAATTAGAGGGTTGGGGGTTTGTAGTAATGACATGTCCATTTTTTCTCGGTAGTAGATACGGCTCTCAGGCGGCGTTGTCATTCGCCATGCGGGGAGGTTCGTATCAAAACACCTCAGAAAAAATCGTCGTGGTATATATGTATACGGTGTGAAAAATATAAGGGGGCGTCTAAAAGACGACGCTTACCCTCTTCGGACTCCAGGTACCGAGGTTCAGTGCGTCAAATAAATGGACAGCCTCTTGCGGGGAGCTGCTGCGCCTCCTAGTCTTGCAAGGATGATTGGCGTCAATGCTGATCGCAGTTACCTGTGCAAGGGACCTCATGAAGCAAAAGCGGACTCTCGGAACTCCTCGGCTGTTGGGCATCGTCTGGCCTTTTATAGCAGTTGTCCTGTTTCAAGCCCTTCTGGGAGGCGTCAGTCTTTACGTATTGTCGGCAGTTCGCGGTTATGTAGCAGGGGAAAGCCTTTGGTCCAAGGGCCAGAAAGACGCCATTTATTACCTCAATCTTTACGCTGACAGCCGTGACGAGGCGATTTTTCTCAAGTACCAGCAAGCCATCGCCGTGCCCGAGGGCGGTCACGAACTGCGGGTAGCACTGGACCGCCAGCCGCCTGATCTCGACGCCGCGCGGGCCGGGATTCTCAAGGGTGGCAATCATCCCGACGACGTAGCCAGCGTGATCTGGCTGTATCTCAATTTCCGTCATTTCAGCTATCTGGAAGAAGCTATCGATCTCTGGACGGTGGGTGATGGCTACCTGATTGAACTGGACAACGTCGCCCGGCAGATGCACGCCAACATCAGCACCGGCCAAGCCTCGGAAACGGATATCCGCGGCTGGAAGGCACAGATCTTCGCCATCAACGATTCCGTAACCCCAGCCGCGAAGGCCTTCAGCGATGCCTTGGGCGAGGGGTCGCGGTTTATCCTGCGCCTGTTGCTGGTGACCAATTTCGCCACGGCCCTTGGGTTGATTGTCCTCGCGCTGTTGCGCACCCATAAACTGCTGGCCCAGCGGCAGGTCTTCGCCAATGCGCTTCAGTTGGAGAAGGAGCGGGCCCAGATCACCTTGCAATCGATTGGCGACGGCGTGATCACCACCGACGTCGAGGGCGCGATTGCCTACATGAACCCTGCCGCGGAAGCGATGACCCATTGGAAAGCCGAGCACGCCACGGGGTTGCCCCTGGCGGCGCTGTTCAATTTGCTCGATGACAATGCCCAGACGGAAGGGCTGACCTTGATCGAGCATATCCTGAGCGGACGATTGGGGGGCGGCAGCGAGCATTCCAAGTTGATCCAGCGCCTGGACGGCAGCACGGTGTCGGTCACCCTGGTGGGGGCGCCGATCCGCCACGCCTAGCAAGGTCAGTGGTGCGGTGCTGGTGCTGCACGACATGACCCAGGAACGCCAGTACATTGCCAATCTGTCCTGGCAAGCCACTCACGATGCGCTGACCGGCCTGGCGAACCGCCGCGAATTCGAATACCGCCTTGAACAAGCCCTGCATAACCTGACCCGCCAGGTTGGGCGCCACGCCCTGATGTTTCTCGATCTCGATCAGTTCAAGCTGGTCAACGACACCTGTGGCCATGCGGCCGGTGACGAGTTGTTGCGGCACATTTGTGCCTTGCTGCAATCGGGGTTAAGGGAAAACGACACATTGGCCCGCTTGGGCGGCGATGAGTTCGGCATCTTGTTGGAAAACTGCTCGCCGGAGGCCGCGGAGAAAATTGCCGAAGGCCTGCGCCAGACCGTACAGAACCTGCATTTCGTGTGGAAAGGCCGGCCATTCGTGACCACCGTGAGTATCGGCCTGGTGCATATCGCCCAGAGCCCGACCACCTTGGAGGCATCCCTGCGCGCCGCCGACATGGCCTGCTACATGGCCAAGGAAAAGGGGCGCAACCGGGTCCAGGTCTACCATGCCGACGACTCGGAGTTGTCCCTGCGCTTCGGCGAGATGGCCTGGGTGCAGCGCTTGCACATGGCCCTGGAGGAAAACCGTTTCTGCCTCTACGCCCAGGAGATCGCTGCATTGGGCCCGGGGGATCATGGCGGTGGGCATATCGAGATATTGCTGCGCCTGCATGACGAGGCCGGGCGGATGATCCTGCCTGACAGCTTCATTCCGGCGGCGGAGCGCTATGGCTTGATGACGTCGTTGGACCGCTGGGTGGTGGAGAATGTCTTCAGGATCATTCGCCAATGCCTGAACGAATCCCGGCAAGGCCCGTTGGCCATGTGTGCGATTAATCTGTCAGGCACGACTATAGGAGATCAGGCGTTCCTGGACTTCTTGCGTAAACAGTTCGCGGCCTACTCGATTCCGCCGGAAATGATTTGTTTTGAAATTACCGAGACCAGCGCCATTTCGAATCTCGGTAGCGCGATTCGCTTTATCAATGAACTCAAAGGTTTGGGCTGTTATTTCTCACTGGATGACTTTTGTGCCGGAATGTCTTCATTCGCTTACCTGAAACATTTACCTGTAGACTTCTTGAAGATCGACGGGAGTTTCGTAAAGGATATGCTGGACGACCCGATCAACCGGGCAATGGTCGAAGTGATTAATCATATCGGCCATGTCATGGGTAAGCGTACGATTGCCGAGTTTGTTGAAACGGCCCAGATCGAGCAGGCATTGCTGGAAATCGGTGTGGACTACGCTCAGGGGTATGTCATCGAGCGGCCACAGATGTTTACCTGTGACACGTTGCAATGTAGGCCGGCCAGGCCTCAGCCGTTGTTGTTCAAGGCCCCCGGCACGTTCCGCTGAAACTCTTGTTGATCCGCAGAAAATCACAATCAAAAGGAGCCCGACAGTGATCGACACATTCAACCGAACAGGCCCGCTCATGGACGCCAAGAGCTATCCGCAATGGGCACAGCAGCTCATTGCAGATTGCGGCGAGAGCAAGCGCCGGGTTGTAGAACACGAACTGTATCAACGCATGCGCGACAACAAGCTCAGCGCCAAGACCATGCGCCACTACCTTATCGGTGGTTGGCCCGTCGTCGAACAGTTCGCCTTGTACATGGCACAAAACCTCACCAAGACACGCTTCGCTCGCCATCCCGGCGAGGACATGGCGCGCCGCTGGCTGATGCGCAACATTCGAGTCGAACTCAATCATGCCGATTATTGGGTGAACTGGAGCGCCGCTCATGGCGTGACACTCGAAGATCTGCAGGCGCAGCAGGTGCCACCTGAGCTGCATGCGTTGAGTCATTGGTGCTGGCACACCAGCTCGGCGGACTCGTTGATCGTGGCGATTGCCGCGACCAACTACGCCATCGAGGGCGCGACCGGGGAGTGGTCGGCGGTGGTCTGTTCCAGTGGCGTCTACGCGGCGGCTTTCGCCGAGGAAGACCGCAAGCGGGCCATGAAGTGGCTGAAGATGCACGCCCAGTATGACGATGCCCACCCTTGGGAAGCGCTGGAGATCATCTGCACCCTGGCGGGCATGAATCCGAGCAAGTCGTTGCAGATGGAACTGCGCCAGGCCGTCTGCAAAAGCTACGACTACATGTACCTGTTCCTGGAGCGCTGCATGCAACTGGAACACTCGGGCGTTGTAGAGAAAACTGCGCCCAGCCGTGAACGCCTGGCGTTGGCGGGTAGCTGATCCCCTATAGCTTGACCCTCCTGTGGGAGCGGGCTTGCTCGCGAAAGCGGTCTGACCTTCAACCTTGCGTTGACTGATCCGGCCCCTTCGCGAGCAGGCTCGCTCCCACATTGGTTTTGTGGTGACCAGAAGTTTCAAGTGCGCCGCCATTCCCTTGTGGGAGCGGGCTTGCTTGCGAAGGCAATGGGTCGGTGTTCAGAGCGTTTGGGCTTCAGCCCGCCATCGTCAGCCGGTTCCGACCTTCGCGCTTGGCCACGTATAACGCGCTGTCGGCCCTGCGCAACAGGCTTTCAGCGGACTCACCCGGCAGCAGCGTTGCGCATCCCAGGCTGACGGTCAGTTCGATCCGAGTGCCCGCAGCAAAGTAATCCTGTGCCTGGGCGGCGTAACGCAGCCGTTCGCCGACCATGGCCGCCGCGTCCCGGCTGGTATTGGCCAGCAGGATCAGGAATTCTTCGCCACCAAACCTGAACACCATGTCCACATTGCGCAGTTGGCTCTTGATCGAGTCGGCCACGGCTTTCAGCACTTCGTCGCCGACGCCATGCCCATGGCTATCGTTGATACGCTTGAAATGGTCGATGTCCAGCATCAACAGCGAGAGTGGCTGCATGTGACGCCTGGCCATGTCGATCTCACGTTCCAGCGTCTGGTCCATGGCGATACGGTTGCCGGTACCGGTCAGCGGATCGCGCAAGGCGCTTTGCGTGGCGGCGCGATAGAGCAAGGCGTTGCGCAGCGGGAAAAACAGCGTGGAGAGTATCGACTCGAGTTCGCTCTGCTCCGAGTTGGCGAAGCGCTGGTTGCGGCGGAACACCAGTTCACCCAAGTGTTCGCCTTCATGGCTAAGGTTGTAACTGAGGCTGTGATGTCCGCGCTGGCCGAATTCCAGCCGCAAGTCGCTGGGTTTGTGCTGGTAGGCCAGCGCATCCAGGGGCACCAGCCGCTGCACTTCGCGGAAGAACAGGCCGAGGATCCGTTGCGGCTCCAGGCTGGTCTGCAACTGCTGGCTCAATTGCTGGCGCACTTGTGAAAGGCTGACGGGCCGCGTCACGAGCGGCGACGGCTGGGCCAGGCCCAGGCGCTGCAGCTTGGCGCTGTCAAAGTCGATCGCATTGGTCTGCGTGGGCGTTTTCATATGGCGTGAGCCCCTAACTGAGTCGATCCTGGCCGGCGGGTGAAGCGGCACTGGGCTACGCGTCGTACTGGTCCATCAGTCCCGAGGGACATTGATCTGAGTTTAGTCCGCTTTACTTGCGCTGGCGGATTGCGTCTCAACGTCCATTGCTTGCCGGACATGGCGTGCTTGAGTGGTTAGAGCGAAAGTCGTGCCATTCGGTTCATCTTTAAAAAAATACGCGAAAAAACAGCATGTTACCGTCGGGTTAGGGGCGATAAGAGGGGCGGCTGGCGGCAAGGTCTTGGCGCTTCGCTGGGTAATGCACCGAAGGCGTCTGCGCCGCGACGGTAAACCGCCGCGACGGGAGGCGGGCAGTTATTGCGCGTTGAAAGCCTGGCCATTGATGCCTTGGCTGTCCGGCCCCATCAGGTACAGGTAGACCGGCATGATTTCTTCAGGCGTCGGGTTGTTGAGCGGATTTTCCCCCGGATAGGCCTGGGCCCGCATGCTGGTGCGGGTGGCGCCGGGGTTGATGCTGTTGGAGCGCACTGGCGCAACGGTGTCGACTTCGTCGGCGAGCGTTTGCATCAGCCCTTCGGTGGCGAACTTGGAGACGCCATAGGCGCCCCAATACGCCCGGCCCTTGCGCCCGACGCTGCTGGAGGTGAACACCACGGACGCGTCCTTGGACAGCTTCAGCAATGGCAGCAGGGTGCTGGTGAGCATGAACATGGCATTGACGTTCACGTGCATCACGCGCATGAAATTCTCACCGGACAACTGCTCCAGGGGCGTGCGTGGGCCGATGATCGAGGCGTTGTGCAGCAGGCCGTCGAGGTGGCCGAACTCGGTCTCGATCATGGCGGCCAGCTCATCGTATTGATGGGGCAGGGCGGTTTCGAGGTTGAAGGGGATCACTGCCGGCTGTGGATGACCGGCTGCTTCGATTTCGTCGTAGACCTGGGTCAGGTTGGCCTCGGTCTTGCCCAACAACAACACGGTGGCGCCATGGGCGGCATAAGCCTTGGCGGCAGCCGCTCCGATACCACGGCCGGCACCGGTGACCAGAATGACGCGGCCTTCGAGCAGGTCGGGGCGGGCGGAGTAGTCAAACATAAAGAAACCTCACGAAACAAAACAATGCGTAGTGGTGCGCAGTTGTGGCGAGGGGATTTAGCGAAACGTCGCACCGCCCCGCTGGGTTCGATTTGATGTACTGCGGTGGCAGATATATTTTGGGGGCGCTTCGCGACCCAACGGGGATAAATCCCCTCGCCACAGCAAGCTCCCTCGCCACAAAAGCGGTACTCAGATCAGCAACTGCACAACGCGTTATCCAGCACTTCACGCAGCGCCAGGGGATGGTCGATCACCACATCCGCGCCCCAGTGCTTGGGGTTGTCGTCCGGGTGGATGTAGCCGTAGGTCACCGCGCAGGTCTTGGTGCCGGCGCTGCGGCCGGACTCGATGTCCCGCAGGTCATCGCCCACGAACAGCACGCTGGCCGGGTCCAGGTCGAGCATCTTGCAGGCCAGGATCAACGGTTCCGGGTCCGGCTTGCTGTTTTTTACGTGATCGGGACAGATCAACACTTTCGAACGCTCGGCCAGGCCCAACTGCTGCATGATCGGCTCGGCAAAGCGTACCGGCTTGTTGGTGACCACGCCCCAGATCAGGTTGGCCGCCTCGATGTCGGCCAACACTTCGGCCATGCCATCGAACAGATGGCTGTGGACCGCGCACCCCTTGAGGTAACGGTCGAGGAATTCCTGGCGCAGCTCCTCGAACCCCGGGGATTCCGGGTCCATCGAAAACGTCACCGCGACCATCGCCCGGGCACCGCCGGAAATTTCGTCGCGGATGTGCTGGGTGTTCATCGGCGGCAGGCCACGGTCGGCGCGCATGGCCTGGCAGATGGCGATGAAGTCTGGCGCGGTGTCGAGCAGCGTGCCGTCCATGTCGAAGAGAACCGCTTGGAGACGCATCGACTTATTCCTCGCGCAGGGTCTGGATCATGTAGTTGACGTCAACGTCGGCGGCCAGCTTGTAGTGCTTGGTCAGCGGGTTGTAGGTCAGGCCGATGATGTCCTTGACGGTCAGCCCGGCCATGCGGCTCCAGGCGCCCAGTTCGGAAGGCCGGATGAATTTCTTGAAGTCATGGGTGCCGCGTGGCAGCAGCTTCATGATGTATTCGGCGCCGATGATCGCGAACAGGTAGGCCTTCGGGTTGCGGTTGATGGTGGAGAAGAACACCTGGCCGCCGGGCTTGACCATCTGGAAGCAGGCGCGAATCACCGATGACGGGTCCGGCACGTGTTCCAGCATCTCCAGGCAAGTGACCACGTCGAACTGCCCGGGCATTTCCTCGGCCAGGGCTTCGGCGGTGATCTGCCGGTATTCCACGCTGACGCCGGATTCCAATTGATGCAGTTGCGCAACGGCCAGCGGCGCCTCGCCCATGTCGATGCCCGTGACGGTGGCGCCGCGCAGGGCCATGGCTTCGCTGAGGATGCCGCCGCCACAGCCGACGTCGAGGACTTTCTTGCCGGCCAGGCTGACCCGCTCGTCAATCCAGTTGACCCGCAGCGGGTTGATGTCGTGCAGCGGTTTGAATTCGCTCTCCCGGTCCCACCAGCGATGGGCCAGGGCTTCGAACTTGGCGATTTCAGCGTGGTCGACGTTGCTCATGTGCAGATCCTCGAAAAACTTGAAAAATCAGTGACCCCGAGCCGTGGCTCAAGGGGCGTGCTATTCGTTCTGGCCGCTCACCCGGCGGCCCCAGGCCTGGGCCGTGGCGGTCAGTTGCGCCTCGTCCATGCGAGTCAGGCGACCGTCCTCCAGCAACGGCTTGCCGGCCACCCACAGGTGTTTCACGCAATGGCGGCCGGTGGCGTAGATCAACTGCGAAACCGGGTCATAGATCGGTTGTTGCGCCAGGCCGGACAGGTCGAAGGCCACCAGGTCGGCAGCCTTGCCGACTTCCAGTGAACCGACGATCGACTCGATACCCAGCGCGCGGGCGCCGTTGAGCGTGGCCATGCGCAGGGCCCGATGGGCATCCAGCGCGGTGGCCGAGCCGGCGACGGCTTTCGCCAGCAGGGCGGCAGTGCGGGTTTCGCCCAGCAGGTCCAGGTCATTGTTGCTTGCCGCGCCGTCCGTGCCGACCGCGACGTTGACGCCGGCCTGCCACAGGCGCTCCACCGGGCAGAAACCGCTGGCCAGTTTCAGGTTCGATTCCGGGCAATGGATCACGCTGCAGTTGTGTTCTACCAGCAGGGCCTGGTCCTCGTCGCTGACCTGAGTCATGTGCACCGCCTGAAAGCGCGGTCCCAACAGGCCAAGCCGGGCCAGCCGCGCCATTGGCCGCTCGCCAGTGTTATCCACAGCCTGCTGCACTTCGAAGGCGGTTTCGTGAACGTGCATGTGAATGGCCGCGTCCAGTTCCTCGGCGATCACCCGGATTTTCTCCAGGTTCTCGTCGCCGACGGTGTACGGCGCGTGCGGGCCGAATGCGACTTTGATCCGTGGATGGTGCTTGAGATCGCCAAACAGCTCGATGCCCTGACGAATGGCGTCGTCGGCGCTGGCGGCACCGGGTATCGGAAAGTCGAGGATCGGGATGGCGATTTGCGCGCGGATGCCGCTGTTATGGACACGCTCGCTGGCAACCTTGGGGTAGAAGTACATGTCGGAGAAACAGGTGATGCCGCCCTGGATCTGCTCGGCGATCGCCAGGTCGGTGCCGTCGCGGACGAAGTCTTCATCGACCCATTTGCCCTCGGCGGGCCAGATGTGCTGTTCGAGCCAGGTCATCAGCGGCAAATCATCCGCCAGGCCGCGGAACAGCGTCATCGCCGCGTGGCCGTGGGCGTTCACCAGGCCCGGGCTGAGGAGCATGCCAGGCAGTTCGCGGATTTCCGTGGCATCGCACTTCATGGCTTCGGCCCGTGGCCCGATGAACACGATGCAACCATCACGGATGCCCAAACCATGATCCTTGAGCACGACACCGGCGGGTTCGACAGGCACCAACCAGGTCGGCAGCAATAATAAGTCGAGCGCAACGGCAGGCTTGGGCATCGTGGAACGGTTCCATGGGTTATAAAGGATGGCGAAGTATACCCGAGCGTCTTCGCGGAGGGATCGCTATAATCGGCGGCTTTTGTTCATGAGTGCGGGGTGAAGGATGCGCGATCGACTGTTGGCTGCGGAGAAGGTGAAGGCCATCGATTGGCGCGATGGCGCTCTTTATCTGCTGGATCAGCGTGTTTTGCCGTTCGAGGAAAACTGGATCGGCTACACCAGCGCGGCCGGCGTGGCCGAGGCCATCCGTTCGATGGTGGTGCGCGGTGCGCCGGCGATCGGCATCAGTGCCGCCTATGGCGTGGTGCTGGCGGCGCGGGCGCGGTTGGCCGAGGGTGGTGACTGGCAAGATGCGCTGGAAGCGGATTTTGCCTTGCTGGCCGATTCCCGGCCGACGGCGGTCAATCTGTTCTGGGCGCTGGACCGCATGCGCGACCGCTTGGCGCGTCTCAAGGAACAGGCCGACCCGCTGGCGGCCCTTGAGGCTGAGGCCATCGCGATCCACGAAAGCGACCGCGAGGCCAACCTGACCATGGCCCAGCTCGGTGTTGACCTGATTCGCAAGCACCAGGGCAACGCCCAGGCCATCCTGACCCATTGCAACACCGGCGCCCTGGCCACCGGTGGCTTCGGTACCGCCCTTGGGGTGATTCGCGGGGCGTTCATCGAGGGGATGGTCGAGCGCGTCTATGCCGATGAAACCCGTCCGTGGCTGCAAGGTTCTCGCCTGACCGCGTGGGAACTCGCCAACGAAGGCATTCCGGTGACACTCAACGCCGACTCCGCTGCCGCCCACATCATGAAGACCAAGGGCGTGACCTGGGTGATCGTCGGCGCCGACCGCATCACCGCCAATGGCGACGTGGCGAACAAGATCGGCACTTATCAACTGGCGGTCTGTGCCATGCACCACGGCGTGCGCTTCATGGTGGTGGCACCGAGCTCGACCATCGACATGAACCTGGCCAGTGGCGATGACATTCCGATCGAAGAGCGTGATGGGCGTGAGCTGCTGGAAGTCGGCGGCAAGCGGGTCGGGGCGGATGCCGATGCCTTCAATCCAGTGTTCGACGTGACTCCGGCGGACCTGATCGATGCGATCGTGACGGAGAAGGGCATCGTCGAGCGGCCGGATGCGGCGAAGATGGCGCAATTGATGTGTCGCAAGCGGTTGCATTGAGGGCGATTGTCGCCTGAACAATCGCCTTCGCAAGCAGGCTCGCTCCCACATTGGATGGCATGCGGCCCCCTTGTGGGAGCGAGCCTGCTCGCGAAGAGGCCCTGACGGGCAGCAAACACCTGGCATTTGCCCTCCGTTTCTCCATTCCCAGCGCCTCTGAGCCCCTCTCGTCCCATTCCAGCCTGTCATCGGTCAACTAACTACACACCATGCGCATCTGGGGGATAGGTGCGTGGCGGCTCTTGTGATAACATCCGGCGGTTTCCAAGGCCGCCTCGCGAGGTGGCCTTTACTGCGCAGATCCATGGCATAACTCGTTGATTTGTCGTAAGTCGCTGCATGGCATTTGTTCTGCAGCGGCGAGCTTCGTTCGTCCCATCTGGACGTGACGAGGTTTCACCAGAAAAAGGAATCAGGCTTCTCATGGGCGAACTGGCCAAAGAAATCCTCCCGGTCAATATCGAAGACGAGCTGAAACAGTCCTACCTCGACTACGCAATGAGCGTAATCGTCGGGCGGGCGCTGCCGGATGCGCGCGATGGCTTGAAGCCCGTGCACCGCCGCGTGCTGTTCGCGATGAGCGAGCTGGGCAACGACTTCAACAAGCCTTACAAGAAGTCCGCCCGTGTCGTCGGCGACGTGATCGGTAAGTATCACCCCCACGGCGACACTGCCGTGTACGACACCATCGTTCGTATGGCGCAGCCATTCTCCCTGCGCTACCTGCTGGTAGACGGCCAGGGCAACTTCGGTTCGGTGGACGGCGACAACGCCGCGGCCATGCGATACACCGAAGTGCGCATGACCAAGCTGGCCCACGAACTGCTGGCCGACCTGCACAAGGAAACCGTGGACTGGGTGCCGAACTACGACGGCACCGAAATGATCCCGGCGGTCATGCCGACCCGTATTCCCAACCTGCTCGTCAACGGCTCCAGCGGTATCGCCGTGGGCATGGCGACCAATATCCCGCCACACAACCTCGGTGAAGTCATCGACGGTTGCCTGGCCCTCATCGACAATCCCGAGCTGACCGTCGATGAGCTGATGCAGTACATCCCCGGTCCGGACTTCCCGACCGCCGCGATCATCAACGGTCGCGCCGGCATCATCGAGGCCTATCGCACCGGTCGCGGTCGCATCTACATGCGCGCCCGCTCGACCGTCGAAGACATCGACAAGGTGGGCGGCCGCCAGCAGATCGTCATCACCGAGCTGCCGTACCAGCTGAACAAGGCCCGCCTGATCGAGAAGATCGCCGAGCTGGTAAAAGAGAAGAAGCTCGAAGGCATCACCGAGCTGCGTGACGAGTCCGACAAGGACGGCATGCGCGTCGTGATCGAGCTGCGCCGTGGCGAAGTGCCTGAGGTGATCCTCAACAACCTCTACGCCCAGACCCAGTTGCAAAGCGTGTTCGGCATCAACATCGTCGCGTTGATCGACGGCCGTCCGCGGATACTGAACCTCAAGGACCTGCTGGAAGCCTTCGTCCGTCACCGCCGCGAAGTCGTGACCCGTCGTACCGTATTCGAGCTGCGCAAGGCCCGCGAGCGGGGTCATATCCTTGAAGGCCAAGCCGTTGCCCTGTCGAACATCGACCCGGTCATCGCCCTGATCAAGGCCTCGCCAACCCCGTCGGAAGCCAAGGAAGCGCTGGTCAGCACGCCTTGGGAATCCAGCGCGGTGGTGGCGATGGTCGAACGCGCCGGCGCCGATTCGTGCCGTCCGGAAAACCTCGATCCGCAATACGGCCTGCGCGAAGGCAAGTACTTCCTGTCCCCGGAGCAGGCGCAAGCCATCCTGGAACTGCGCCTGCACCGCTTGACCGGCCTGGAGCACGAAAAGCTGCTGGCGGAGTACCAGGAAATCCTCAACCAGATCGGCGAGCTGATCCGCATCCTCAACAGCGCCACGCGCCTGATGGAAGTGATCCGCGAAGAACTGGAAGTGATCCGCGCCGAATACGGCGACGTGCGCCGCACCGAGATCCTCGATGCGCGCCTGGACCTGACCCTGGGCGACATGATCCCGGAAGAAGAGCGCGTGGTGACCATTTCCCACGGCGGCTACGCCAAGACCCAGCCGCTGGCCGCCTACCAGGCCCAGCGTCGCGGTGGCAAAGGCAAGTCGGCGACCGGCGTCAAGGACGAGGACTACATCGCCCACCTGCTGGTCGCCAACAGCCATACCACGCTGCTGCTGTTCTCCAGCAAGGGCAAGGTGTACTGGCTGAAGACCTACGAGATCCCCGAAGCATCCCGTGCCGCCCGCGGTCGTCCGCTGGTCAACCTGTTGCCGCTGGATGATGGTGAATACATCACCACCATGCTGCCGGTGGAGGAATACACCGAAGGTCACTACATCTTCATGGCAACCGCTAACGGCACCGTGAAGAAGACCCCGCTGGAATCCTTCAGCCGCCAGCGCAGCGTCGGCCTGATCGCCCTGGAACTGGACGAAGGCGACGTGCTGATTTCCGCCGCCATCACTGACGGCGAGCGCGAAGTCATGCTGTTCTCCGATGGCGGTAAGGTCACGCGCTTCAAGGAATCCGACGTTCGCGCCATGGGCCGTACCGCCCGCGGTGTGCGCGGCATGCGCCTGCCGGAAGGGCAGAAGCTGATTTCCATGCTGATCCCGGAAGAAGGCAGCCAGATCCTCACTGCTTCCGAGCGTGGCTACGGCAAGCGTACCGCCATCAGCGAGTTCCCCGAGTACAAGCGTGGGGGCCAGGGCGTGATCGCCATGGTCAGCAACGAGCGTAACGGCCGCCTGGTCGGTGCCGTCCAGGTGCTCGATGGCGAGGAGATCATGTTGATCTCCGACCAGGGCACGCTGGTACGTACGCGGGTCGACGAAGTGTCCAGCCTGGGTCGTAACACCCAGGGCGTGACGCTGATCAAGCTCGCCAAAGACGAAAAACTGGTCGGGCTCGAGCGCGTCCAGGAGCCGTCGGAAGTCGAAGGCGAGGAGCTGGAAGGGGAAGAAGGCGAAGAAGGTGTAGCGTTCGATGGCACCCTCGGTGCCGATGTCGACGACACCGTCGGCGATCAACCACTCGACGCTGCCGCAGACGAAGAAGAACCGCAGGACTAAGCGGACACACAGGGGGCGGATGAAGATTCGCCCCCTTGTTGTTTGTTCCGTTTGAAAATTTGCGACACTGCACATTCCCCTCTGGGGTGATGCTGCTCCCCTGAGGTTTCATACCTTGAGTGAACGGCCCCCCTGTGGGAGCGAGCTTGCTCGCGATGACGGACTGGCATTCAACATCAATGTTGACTGTTGTGCCGCTATCGCGAGCAAGCTCGCTCCCACAGTGGAGTTGTGTGTAGATCAAAAGATTTAAGTGACCACCAGATCAGAGCGAGATTGGATGTGAGCAAGAGAGCCTATAACTTCTGTGCCGGCCCGGCGGCGCTTCCTGAGGCGGTCCTGAAGCGCGCCCAGGGTGAACTTCTCGACTGGCACGGCAAGGGCCTGTCGGTCATGGAAATGAGCCATCGCAGCGATGAGTTCGTGTCCATCGCCACCAAGGCCGAGCAGGACCTGCGTGATCTGCTGAACATCCCGTCCAACTATAAAGTGCTGTTCCTGCAGGGCGGCGCCAGCCAGCAGTTCGCCCAGATCCCGTTGAACCTGCTGCCGGAAAACGGCAAGGCCGACTACATCGACACCGGCATCTGGTCGCAGAAAGCCATCGAAGAAGCGTCGCGCTACGGTCACGTCAACGTGGCGGCTACCGCCAAGCCCTACGACTATTTCGCCATTCCTGGCCAGAACGAATGGAACCTGTCCAACGACGCTGCCTACGTTCACTACGCGCCTAACGAAACCATCGGTGGCCTGGAATTCAACTGGATCCCGGAAACCGGCGACGTGCCATTGGTGGCCGACATGTCTTCGGACATTCTGTCGCGCCCGGTGGACATCTCCCGTTTCGGCATGATCTACGCCGGCGCCCAGAAGAACATCGGCCCGAGCGGGATCTTGGTCGCGATCATCCGCGAAGACCTGCTCGGCCGCGCCCGCTCCCTGTGCCCGACCATGCTCAACTACAAGGTCGCGGCCGATAACGGCTCGATGTACAACACCCCGCCGACCCTGGCCTGGTACCTGTCGGGCCTGGTGTTCGAGTGGCTGAAAGAGCAGGGCGGTGTCGAAGCCATCGGCAAGCTCAACGAAGTGAAGCAGCGCACGCTGTATGACTTCATCGACGCCAGCGGCCTCTACAGCAACCCGATCAACAAGTCCGACCGCTCGTGGATGAACGTCCCGTTCCGCCTGGCCGACGACCGTCTCGACAAGCCGTTCCTGGCTGGCGCCGACGAGCGCGGCCTGCTGAACCTCAAGGGCCACCGTTCGGTCGGTGGCATGCGCGCCTCCATCTACAACGCCGTGGACATCAACGCCGTCAATGCGCTGGTCGCCTACATGGCAGAGTTCGAGAAGGAACACGGCTGATGTCTGAGCAAGAACTCAAGGCGCTGCGCCTGCGCATCGATGCCCTGGACGAAAAAGTCCTGGAACTGATCAGCGAGCGCGCGCGCTGCGCCCAGGAAGTCGCCCGGGTGAAGATGGCTTCCCTGGCCGAAGGCGAAGTCCCGGTGTTCTATCGCCCCGAGCGTGAAGCGCAGGTGCTCAAGCGTGTCATGGAGCGCAACAAGGGGCCGCTGGGCAACGAAGAGATGGCGCGTTTGTTCCGCGAGATCATGTCTTCGTGCCTGGCCCTCGAGCAGCCGCTGAAAGTCGCCTACCTGGGACCGGAAGGCACGTTCACCCAGGCGGCCGCCATGAAGCACTTCGGTCATGCCGTGATCAGCAAACCGATGGCGGCCATCGATGAAGTGTTCCGTGAAGTAGCCGCCGGCGCGGTGAATTTCGGCGTGGTGCCGGTGGAGAACTCCACCGAAGGCGCGGTCAACCACACGCTGGACAGCTTCCTCGAGCACGACATGGTGATCTGCGGCGAAGTCGAGCTGCGCATCCACCATCACCTGCTGGTGGGCGAGAACACCAAGACCGACAGCATCAGCCGGATCTACTCCCACGCCCAGTCCCTGGCCCAGTGCCGCAAGTGGCTGGACGCCCATTACCCGAATGTCGAGCGCGTGGCGGTATCGAGCAACGCCGAAGCGGCCAAGCGGGTCAAGGGTGAGTGGAACTCGGCGGCCATCGCCGGTGACATGGCGGCGGGCCTCTACGGCTTGACGCGCCTGGCCGAAAAAATCGAGGACCGTCCGGACAACTCCACGCGGTTCCTGATGATCGGCAGCCAGGAAGTACCGCCAACCGGCGACGACAAGACCTCGATCATCGTCTCCATGAGCAACAAGCCCGGCGCGCTTCATGAACTGTTGGTGCCGTTCCACGACAACGGTATCGATCTGACACGCATCGAGACCCGTCCGTCGCGCAGCGGTAAATGGACCTACGTGTTCTTCATCGATTTCGTCGGCCACCACCGCGATCCGCTGGTAAAAGGTGTGCTGGAGAAAATCAGTCAGGAAGCAGTGGCACTCAAGGTGCTGGGTTCCTACCCCAAGGCAGTTCTTTAAGGGCGGATAGCTAATGAGTGGCAACTTCCTCGCACTGGCTCAGCCAGGCGTGCAACAACTCTCGCCTTACGTTCCGGGCAAGCCCGTGGACGAACTGGCCCGCGAGCTGGACCTGGACCCGGCCAGCATCGTCAAGTTGGCGAGCAACGAAAACCCGTTGGGCGCGAGCCCCAAGGCGCTCGCGGCAATCCGCGACGAACTGGCCGAGCTGACCCGTTACCCGGATGGCAATGGTTTCGCATTGAAGAGCCTGCTGGCCGAGCGCTGCGGCGTCGAGCTGAACCAAGTGACGCTGGGTAACGGTTCCAACGACATTCTCGAACTGGTTGCCCGTGCGTATTTGGCGCCAGGCCTCAACGCGGTGTTCAGCGAGCACGCGTTCGCGGTCTACCCGATTGCCACCCAGGCCGTCGGCGCCGATGCTCATGTGGTTCCGGCCAAGGATTGGGGGCATGACCTGCCGGCCATGTTGGCCGCCATCGATGCCAACACGCGCGTGGTCTTCATCGCCAACCCGAACAACCCGACCGGCACCTGGTTCGACGCCCAGGCCCTGGACGATTTCCTGCAAGACGTGCCCGAGCACGTGCTGGTGGTATTGGACGAGGCCTACATCGAATACGCCGAAGGCAGCGATTTGCCTGACGGTCTGGATTTCCTGGCTGCCTACCCGAACCTGCTGGTGTCGCGCACCTTCTCCAAGGCCTATGGCCTGGCGTCGCTGCGGGTTGGCTACGGCCTGTCCACCGCCGTGGTGGCCGATGTGCTGAACCGCGTGCGCCAACCGTTCAACGTCAACAGCTTCGCCCTGGCGGCCGCTTGCGCCGCATTGCAGGATGAAGCCTACCTGGCGGAAAGCCGTCGCTTGAACGAAACCGGCATGCAACAGTTGGAAGCCGGCTTACGTGAGTTGGGCCTGGGCTGGATTCCTTCCAAGGGCAACTTCATTTGTGTAGATGTGGGTTGCGTCGCGGCGCCGGTCTATCAAGGGCTGCTGCGCGAAGGCGTGATCGTCCGTCCGGTAGCGAATTACGGCATGCCCAATCACCTGCGGGTCACCGTTGGCCTGCCGCGCGGAAAACAGCCGTTTCCTGGAGGCGTTGAGCAAGGTCCTGGCTCGTGGTTGATGTCACCTCGCTGCAACCTGCGGCACCTATGATCGGTCGCCTGGTGGTGGTCGGTCTCGGGTTGATTGGTGGCTCGTTCGCCAAGGGCCTGCGTGAAAGCGGGCTGTGCCGGGAAGTCGTCGGGGTCGACCTTGATCCGCAATCGCGCAAGCTTGCTGTAGAGCTCGGCGTGGTCGATCGCTGTGAAGACGACTTGCTGCTCGCTTGCCAGGGGGCGGACGTTATCCAGCTGGCGGTGCCGATCCTGGCCATGGAGAAACTGCTGGCCCGATTGGCTGGGATGGATCTCGGGCAAGCGATTCTCACTGATGTGGGTAGCGCCAAGGGCAACGTGGTGCGGGCGGCGACCGAGGCGTTTGGCGGCATGCCAGCGCGTTTCGTGCCCGGGCATCCGATCGCCGGCTCCGAGCAGAGCGGGGTGGAAGCTTCCAACGCCGAGCTGTTCCGTCGCCATAAAGTCATTCTGACGCCGTTGGACCAGACGGATCCGGCGGCGCTGGCGGTGGTGGATCGCCTGTGGCGCGAGCTGGGTGCGGATGTCGAGCACATGCAAGTCGAGCGACACGACGAAGTATTGGCCGCCACCAGCCATTTGCCGCACCTGCTGGCGTTCGGTCTGGTGGATTCATTGGCCAAACGCAATGAAAATCTTGAGATCTTCCGTTACGCTGCCGGCGGTTTCCGCGATTTCACGAGAATCGCGGGTAGCGACCCGGTCATGTGGCACGACATCTTCCTCGCCAACCGCGAAGCTGTCCTGCGCACACTCGATACATTTCGCAGCGATCTCGACGCCTTGCGCGACGCGGTCGATGCAGGGGACGGGCACCAATTGCTGGGCGTTTTCACACGCGCCAGGGTGGCCCGCGAGCATTTCAGTAAAATCCTGGCCCGTCGGGCCTATGTGGACGCTATGAACTCCAACGATCTGATTTTCCTGGCACAACCTGGTGGCTCCCTCAGTGGGCGGATTCGTGTACCGGGCGATAAATCGATTTCCCACCGCTCGATCATGCTCGGCTCCCTGGCCGAAGGCGTGACCGAGGTGGAAGGTTTCCTCGAGGGCGAAGATGCCCTGGCAACGCTGCAAGCGTTCCGCGACATGGGCGTGGTCATCGAAGGCCCGCACCACGGCCGCGTGACGATTCATGGTGTCGGTCTGCACGGCCTCAAGCCTGCGCCGGGCCCGATCTACCTGGGCAACTCCGGCACCTCGATGCGCCTGCTGTCCGGCCTGTTGGCCGCCCAGGACTTCGACAGCACCCTGACCGGTGATGCCTCGCTGTCCAAGCGTCCAATGAACCGTGTCGCCAACCCGTTGCGGGAAATGGGCGCGGTGATCGAGACCGCGGCTGAAGGTCGCCCGCCGATGACCATTCGTGGTGGCAACAAGCTCAAGGGCCTGACCTACACCATGCCGATGGCCAGCGCCCAGGTGAAATCCTGCCTGCTGCTGGCGGGGCTCTACGCCGAAGGCAAGACCACCGTCACCGAGCCGGCCCCGACCCGCGACCACACCGAACGCATGCTGCGCGGCTTCGGCTACCCGGTCACGGTTGACGGCGCCACGGCGTCCGTTGAATCCGGCAACAAACTGACGGCGACCCACATCGAAGTGCCGGGCGATATCTCCTCGTCGGCATTCTTCCTGGTGGCGGCCTCGATCGCCGAGGGCTCCGACCTGGTGCTCGAGCACGTCGGCATCAACCCGACCCGTACCGGCGTCATCGACATCCTGCGCCTGATGGGCGCCGACATCACCCTGGAAAACCAGCGTGAAGTGGGCGGCGAGCCGGTTGCGGACTTGCGCGTGCGAGCGGCTAAACTCAAGGGTATCGAGATTCCGGAAGCGCTGGTTCCCCTGGCTATCGACGAATTCCCGGTGCTGTTCGTCGCGGCTGCATGCGCAGAAGGCCGCACCGTGCTGACCGGCGCCGAAGAGCTGCGGGTCAAGGAATCCGATCGTATCCAGGTGATGGCGGACGGCCTGCTGGCGCTCGGCGTCAAGTGCGAACCGACGCCGGACGGTATCATCATCGACGGCGGCCAGATTGGCGGTGGCGAAGTCCATGGGCACGGCGACCACCGTATCGCCATGGCGTTCAGCGTTGCGTCCCTGCGCGCCAGCGCGCCGATCCGCATCCATGATTGCGCCAACGTCGCCACGTCGTTCCCGAATTTCCTGGCGCTGTGCGCGCAGGTTGGTATTCGAGTAGCACAAGAGGCACAGTCGTGAACATCAAGGCACCGGTCATCACCATCGATGGCCCAAGCGGATCGGGCAAGGGCACCATCGCCGGCATGCTGGCCAAGCAACTGGGCTGGAATCTGCTCGATTCCGGTGCCCTGTATCGCTTGCTGGCCTTCGCAGCCGCCAACCATGGCGTCGACCTGACCAACGAAGAGCTGCTCAAGGCCCTGGCCGCGCATCTGGACGTGCAATTCATCGCCGCCACCGATGGCCAGTTGCAGCGAATCATCCTCGAAGGTGACGAAGTCAGTGATGTCATTCGCACCGAAAGCGTCGGCGCCGGGGCTTCCCAGGTCGCCGCGTTGCCGGCGGTGCGCGAGGCATTGCTCCAGCGCCAACGGGCATTCCAGGAACCGCCGGGGTTGGTGGCCGATGGCCGGGACATGGGCACGGTGGTGTTCACCGATGCACCGCTGAAGATTTTCCTCACCGCCAGCGCGGAGGAGCGGGCTCGTCGCCGATATTTGCAGTTGAAGGGCAAAGGCGAGGATGTTAGTCTGTCGAGTCTGCTAGATGAGATCCGTGCACGCGACGAGCGTGATACCCAGCGCGCAGTGGCCCCGCTAAAGCCGGCGGCCGATGCGATACAGCTGGATTCCACGGAGTTGTCCATCGACCAGGTGTTGCAACGCATCATGAGCGAGATCGCGCTTCGCGATATCGCCGGGTGACCAGGAAGCTCCGCAGGGGACCAGTCATAGTCCTGCGGTGCTTCTTATATATGAAACTAACCCACATCGTCTGGGGTGTGGAGATGGGCGTTTACTTCGCCCTAATCAACAGGAATTAAAATGAGCGAAAGCTTTGCGGAACTCTTTGAAGAAAGCTTGAAAACCCTGAACCTTCAGGCAGGCTCCATCATCACCGGCGTTATCGTTGATATCGATTACCAGGCTCGCTGGGTAACCGTTCACGCTGGTCTGAAGTCTGAAGCGCTGATCCCGCTTGAGCAGTTCTACAACGACGCTGGCGAACTGAACATCAACGTTGGTGACGAAGTTCACGTAGCGTTGGATTCGGTTGAAGATGGCTTCGGTGAAACCAAGCTGTCCCGTGAAAAAGCCAAGCGTGCTGAATGCTGGATCGTTCTGGAAGCGGCCTTCGCAGCTGAGGAAGTGGTCAAGGGCGTTATCAACGGTAAGGTTAAAGGCGGCTTCACTGTCGACGTTAACGGCATCCGTGCGTTCCTGCCAGGTTCCCTGGTTGACGTCCGTCCAGTGCGCGACACCACGCACCTGGAAGGCAAAGAGCTGGAATTCAAGGTCATCAAGCTGGACCAGAAGCGCAACAACGTTGTCGTTTCCCGTCGCAGTGTCCTGGAAGCCGAGAACTCCGCCGAGCGTGAAGCTCTGCTGGAATCGCTGCAGGAAGGCCAGCAGGTCAAGGGTATCGTCAAGAACCTCACCGATTACGGCGCATTCGTCGATCTGGGTGGCGTCGATGGCCTGCTGCACATCACCGACATGGCCTGGAAGCGTATCAAGCATCCTTCGGAAATCGTCAACGTTGGCGACGAGATCGATGTCAAGGTTCTGAAGTACGATCGCGAGCGCAATCGTGTTTCCCTGGGCCTCAAGCAACTGGGTGAAGATCCATGGGTCGCTATCAAAGCCCGTTACCCAGAAGGCACTCGCGTCACCGCTCGTGTTACCAACCTGACTGACTACGGCTGCTTCGCTGAGCTGGAAGAAGGCGTTGAAGGCCTGGTACACGTTTCCGAAATGGACTGGACCAACAAGAACATCCACCCTTCGAAAGTCGTACAAGTCGGCGACGAAGTGGAAGTCATGGTCCTGGACATCGACGAAGAGCGTCGTCGTATCTCCCTCGGCATCAAGCAGTGCAAGTCCAACCCATGGGAAGACTTCTCTGGCCAGTTCAACAAGGGCGATAAAATCTCCGGCACCATCAAGTCGATCACCGATTTCGGTATCTTCATTGGTCTGGACGGCGGCATCGACGGCCTGGTTCACCTGTCCGACATCTCCTGGAACGAAGTGGGCGAAGAAGCCGTACGCCGCTTCAAGAAGGGCGACGAGCTGGACACCGTTATCCTGTCGGTTGACCCTGAGCGCGAGCGCATCTCCCTGGGTATCAAGCAACTGGAAAGCGATCCGTTCTCCGAGTACGTTCAAGAGAACGACAAAGGCGCAATCGTTAAGGGCATCGTGAAAGAAGTTGACGCCAAAGGCGCCATCATCACCCTGGCCGACGATATCGAAGCGACTCTGAAAGCCTCCGAAATCAGCCGTGACCGCGTTGAAGACGCGCGCAACGTCCTGAAAGAAGGCGAAGAAGTAGAAGCCAAGATCATCAGCGTTGACCGCAAGAGCCGCGTAATCCAGCTCTCCATCAAGTCGAAAGACGATGCTGAAGAGAAAGAAGCAATCCAGAGCCTGCGCGACAAGCCAGCCACTGACATTGCTGCTGGTCCTACCACTCTGGGCGACCTGCTGCGTGCACAGATGGAAAAACAGAACTGAGTTCTGTCAGACCATAGAAAAAGGGCGACTTCGGTCGCCCTTTTTTGTGCCTGCGATTTCTCGGGCTTATCTCGATCGAACAAGGAGTGGTCATGATCATTCGGGGCGCGGCGAAACCAACCGCTTCATCAGGCTGTCTCTGTTATGAAACATAATCAAAAACATCCGAGGCAGGAGCCTGTCTCTTATTGAAAGGATCTGAATGAACAAGCTCTTTTTGGTAGCCATTATGCTGACGTTGGCGGGGTGCGTGACGAGCACCAAGACCCACGCGGTACGTGGTGTAAGCGGCATCGAGATCGACTGTTCGGGATTGGGTTCCGGCTGGGAGAAGTGCTACAAGCGCGCCGCCAGGGAGTGCAAGGATCAAGGCTACAAGGTAATAACCCGATCGGATGATGCCAAGGACCAGGATCAATATCCTTTCGGCTTCAATCCGGCAGGTTACGTGACAAGAAAGATGCTGGTCATGTGTCGCTAGTTGAAGGATTCTGTGCGTTTGCACCGAAAAGGGGCGATCAGCATGCGTGGCAGATATGTCAATAGTTGGGCTGTTCAAATTCCTCCGGGCATGCTAAAACCTTTGAAGCGATTTTCCTAGCTGCTTGAAAAAGAAGGGAAAAACATGACGAAGTCGGAGTTGATCGAACGGATTGTCACCCATCAAGGGCTGCTCTCGTCCAAGGATGTGGAGCTGGCCATCAAGACCATGCTCGAACAAATGTCCCAATGCCTGGCCACCGGAGATCGTATCGAAATCCGTGGGTTCGGCAGCTTTTCCCTGCATTACCGCGCCCCGCGGGTGGGTCGCAACCCAAAAACCGGCCAATCGGTCAGCCTCGATGGAAAATTTGTACCTCACTTCAAGCCGGGCAAGGAGCTGCGAGACCGGGTGAATGAGGATGAGGATGACGACGTCTGAAACGGCCCCCAGAAAAAGAGGTCCCCATGCGGAACTTTAGGCGCCTGGCGCTTGTCGTACTTGCGGTGCTCGTGGCTTCGGCTATCGTACTGTTCGTGCTTGAAAACGATCAGCCTGTCGCATTGTTGTTTCTCGGATGGTCGGCACCGCAACTTCCTGTTTCGGTTTTTGTCTTGCTAGCGCTTCTCTGTGGAATGATGATTGGCCCCCTTTTGGCGTGGATCGCCGGGAGAGGTAGGCGGCTGAAATAATGGAATGTGAACCCTGTAGTCTTGGAGTAAGGATCGCTGCCGCAAATTTCTGACTTTGGGTATGCTGCATTTGTTTAATTTAAATAAAAACACCGCCGTGTCCGCCGGGGACTTGCCCGTCTTACCTTTTAATGCGTCCAGTGTGTCCGCAAGCGTAAAGCTAAAAAAAGGAAGCGAGGCTATCCATGCAAGATAATCGTATTGCAGTGCGCGACGAAGATGAAATCGACCTGATCGCCCTCGCACGTGGGCTTTGGGCTCAAAAGTGGTTGATCATCGCCATAACTCTTTTGGTTACTGCTGGTGCCGCTGCTTACGCGTTTCTCAGCAAACCTGTCTATGAAGCAAAGCTTTTTATTATGCCGCCGACTCAGAATGGGATCGCTGAGTTGAACTATGGGCGTGGGAAAAGTACCGAGCTGGAAACGTATTCCATCAAACATGTTTACGAAGTGTTTGCTCGTAACTTACAAGGCGAATCCCTTCGCCAGACCTTCTTTAACGAAATCTATCTCCCCTCGCTCGATGAGTCCCAGCGAAAGGGCGCTCTCGATCGCCTGTATGACCGGTTCTCGCGAGAGCTGGTGGTCAAGGGGCCAGGCAAGGATACCCCTGATCGTTTCTCGGTCACGGTTCAAAGCGGTGATCCGGTAAAGGCAACCGAATGGGCCAAGGCCTACGTAGCACGGGCAAGTCAGGCGGCCGAGTCAGAGCTGATCAAGAACGTCACGGCTGAGGCTTCCGTGAGAGCTCGTAATCTGGAGCAGCGGATTACCAGCTTACGGGAGACTGCGCAGCGGGTGCGTGAGGATCGGATTCAACAGCTGCGGGAAGCGCTGAGAATCGCTGAGGCGATTGGTTTGACTACACCAACGGTTAATTCTTCTGCTGCGGTAGATATTACTGTTGATGCCGGTAGCAAGATGGATTACCAGCGCGGCAGTAAAGCATTGGCTGCTGAAATTCAGACGTTGGAATCCAGGGCGTCGGATGATGCCTTTATATCGGATCTGCGGACGTTGCAGATGCGGTATAGCTTTTATCGTAAGTTGAATATTGATGCTGAGTTGATTTCGGTTTATCGGCAGGATGGTAGTGTTGAGGTTCCGGAGAGTCCGATTAAGCCGAGGAAGGGGTTGATTTTGGTGTTGGGCTTCGTTGCGGGTCTGATGATTGGCGGTTTTTTTGCTTTGGTCAGATATGTTGTAATTCGTGATAAAGGTGTCCAGCTTTAACGTGGCTGCGGTTCATTTTTATTTCTGAATCCCAGGTGCTATCTCATGTGTATTAACCTGTTTGGTGTTTTGGCCTGACAGGTTTTTTAATTTTTGGGAATTTAATGCTGATTTTCGCTAGCGCGCAGCTAGTCGATAGCCGAGGGGAGGGCGAAGGTTGGATATTGGATGCTAGCGTGCAGGTGGTGTATTTAGTGGCGTCTTGATGGCGTTGTTGAGAGCTTAGACTGTGTTATAAGGCTGGCTTGTTGCAAAAGATGTGTAAGCATTCATGTTGCGCTTCCATTTGGCATGGCCGACAATTATGCACTTGCCCCGAATAATAATCTGACGAGCGTATGGGTTTTGGACCGTGACCGACTAAGCAATCCGTGTTCTGAAGGTCAAGCTAGGCCAGGTTCTCGCCGATTGCCCCGTATATTAACTGATTGAGCTTAATGTCCAATAATCACTTCTTGCAACTGTCCAACGTAGCGATTCGCGGCTTGACGTTAGCCAGCAAATTCTTACTTATCTTTTTTCTTGCCCGATTTCTCGAGCCGGCTGAGCTGGGTATCTATGGCTTGCTGACGGCAACGGTGGGATATTCCTTATATCTCTTGGGTTTCGATTTCTATACCTACAGTACCCGTGAGCTGCTCAAGCGAGGTCGCGAGGAATGGGGTGGGGTGATCAAAGCCCAAGCCGCTTTGACCGTGCTCCTCTACGCGATTTTCCTGCCACTGTTGAGTTTGATCTTTGTTGAAGATCTGTTGCCGATGAGCGTTATCGGTTGGTTTTTTGCGCTGCTGATACTCGAGCATCTTACTCAGGAGCTAGGTCGTTTGTTGGTTGCGGTGTCGGATCAGCTCTATGCCAGTCTCATGCTGTTTTTTCGCTCAGGAGTCTGGGCGGTCCTGGTTACTGGGCTGATGTTTGTCATGCCTGAGGCCCGAGACCTTGACGTCGTATTTGGGGCTTGGGCAGTGGGTGGGGGGATAGCTCTGCTTCTAGGTATTTGCAGAATCAAGCGTATGGGGCTCGACGGATGGCGACAGGAGGTAGATTGGGCTTGGATCATTAAAGGGCTGAAGATAGCCTTTGCGCTCCTGGTTGCGACGTTAGCGATTCGAGGCCTCTTCACGCTGGATCGATACTGGTTTCAAGCATTGGCGGGTATGGAGGTGTTGGGCGCTTATGTCCTGTTTACGGGCATCAGCATGGCGCTAATTTCGTTCCTTGATGCTGGTGTATTTGCGTTTATTTACCCTGATTTGATCAGTTCGTACCAGCGGTCCGATGGCGACGGGTTTCGCCGGAGCTTTCGCAAGCTACTCCTTCAGACTGCGGCCCTTTCAGGGCTTTTTGCGATGGTTGGATTGCTGGCGATAGGTCACCTGTTGGATTGGCTTGGTAAGCCGCTCTATGCTGAACAGCAAGGCTTATTCGTCTGGATCCTGCTGGCTACGGTATTATATGCGCTAGGCATGGTTCCGCATTATGGTTTGTACGCCCAAGGGCGTGACAGGCCTATCATCCATAGCCACATTGCCAGTTTGCTAATATTCGTTCTGGCTACCTGGATTTTCGCGCAGTACCGGCCGCAGCTGGCTGTGCCGCTGGGGTTGTGCATCAGTTTCTTTTTCATCCTGTGTTGGAAGGCTTGGAGTTTCCATCGCCTGACTCCGGCGCCTTATCGTTTATTTCAATCCTGACTTCGGGCAGGAAGCAACCAAGGGACGCGTCAATGTTCACCAATAAGACCATTCTCATTACCGGTGGTACCGGCTCGTTCGGTAACACATTCGTGCCGATGACCCTGGCCAAGTACAACCCGAAGAAGATCATCATCTTCTCCCGTGATGAAATGAAGCAATGGGACATGGCGAAGAAATTCGAAGGCGATAAGCGCGTTCGGTTCTTTATTGGCGATGTTCGCGACAAAGAGCGTCTTTATCGCGCCCTTGATGGCGTTGACTACGTCGTGCACGCAGCTGCTACCAAGATCGTACCGACAGCGGAATACAACCCTTTCGAGTGCATCAAAACCAATATCAACGGCGCCATGAACCTGATCGACGCCTGTATCGATAAGGGCATCAAGCGTGTTGTCGCGTTGTCCACCGACAAGGCCAGTAGCCCGATCAACCTGTACGGTGCTACCAAGTTGGCGTCCGATAAATTATTCGTTGCCGGTAATTCATATGCAGGCGGCCACGAAACTCGCATGGCCGTCGTGCGTTATGGCAACGTCATGGGCTCGCGCGGCTCGGTCATCCCCTTTTTCATGTCCATCAAGGACAAGGGCGAGCTACCGATTACCGATGAGCGCATGACTCGCTTCATGATCTCGCTGGAGGAAGGGGTCGAGTTGGTTTGGCACGCTTTCGAGGATATGGAAGGCGGCGAAATTTACGTAAAAAAAATCCCTTCGATGAAGGTGACGGACCTCGCCCGCGTGGTCGCCCCGGACGCCAAGCAAAAGATCGTCGGCATCCGCCCGGGGGAAAAGCTGCACGAGCAGATGATCAGCGCCGAGGACTCCTATTACACCTACGAATATCCCGAGCATTTCAAGATCCTGCCGGTCATCAACGACTGGGCGACCTGCCCGAAACGTATCAAGGACGGCAAGAAAGTCGCGGAAGGGTTCGTCTACGCCAGTGATAACAATACCGAGTGGATGAGCGACGAGGATCTAGGCAACTGGATCACTGCCAACGAAGCGAAGATCGGGAGTATCTGATCCATGATTCCATACGGTCGCCAGGACATAACCCAAGCCGATATCGACGCGGTTGTCGGTGTACTGCAATCTGATTTCCTCACCCAGGGGCCAATGGTGCCTCGTTTTGAGCAACAGGTTGCTGCCCATGTGGGTGCTAGCCATGCGCTTGCAGTGAATAGCGCTACATCGGCGCTGCATATTGCATGCCTCGCCTTGGGGCTGGGTCCTGGTGATCGTTTATGGACGAGTCCCGTTACGTTCGTAGCTTCTGCGAATTGTGGTTTGTATTGCGGTGCCCAGGTTGATTTCGTTGATATCGATCCTCGAACCTACAACCTTTGCCCCCAAGCGCTGGAGCGCAAGCTGGTAAAGGCTGAGCGAGAGGGTACGCTGCCTAAGGTGGTCGTGCCGGTACACCTCTGTGGCCAGCCCTGCGACATGCAGGCAATCCATAGGCTCGCCAAGCGCTATGGCTTCATGGTGATTGAAGATGCCTCTCATGCCATCGGTGGAAAATACCAAGGCGAGTTCATCGGAAGCGGCAAATATAGCGACATCACCGTATTCAGCTTTCACCCGGTAAAAATCATCACTACCGCGGAAGGCGGGATGGCGTTGACCAATGATGCCGAACTGGCGAACAAGATGGCGCTTTTGCGCAGCCATGGGATTACTCGCGATCCGCAGCAAATGACTCACGAGTCCGACGGCCCTTGGTACTACCAGCAGATCGATCTGGGTTTCAATTACCGAATGACCGAACTGCAGGCGGCCTTGGGCGTCAGCCAGATGGAGCGTCTGGATCAATACATTGCTCGGCGTCACCAATTGGCGGCGCGTTATAACGATCTGCTCGCGGCGTTGCCCGTAACTGTCCCATGGCAACATCCCGACAGTTATTCAGGCCTGCACCTGTACGTGATTCGGCTACAGCTGGACAAGATCAGCAAGAGCCACCGTCAAGTGTTCGAATCCCTGAGGGAGCAGGGGATTGGGGTGAACCTGCATTACATTCCTGTCCATACGCAGCCGTACTACGCACAGATGGGGTTCAAGCCGGAAGATTTCCCGGTAGCCCAGGATTACTATCGCGAAGCTATCAGCATTCCGATGTTCCAGACCATGAGTGATGAACAGCAAGACCAGGTGGTAGCTGCCATTAATCAGGCAGTGAACGCATGAAACTTGCCGTCATTCCTGCCCGGGGCGGCAGCAAGCGAATCCCGCGAAAAAACATCAAGATGTTTTGTGGCAAGCCAATGATCGCTTGGTCAATCGAGGCGGCGCTCGAGAGTGGCTGTTTTGATAAGGTCATTGTGTCTACGGATGACGAAGAGATTGCCGGTGTTGCGCGTGATTGCGGAGCCAGCGTTCCATTCATGCGTCCAGCTGAGTTGGCTGACGACTACACCGGAACAATACCGGTTATTCAGCAAGCAATTGAACGTCTCAGGGCTGATGGGTTTGAAGCCCAGCAGGTTTGCTGCCTTTATGCGACAGCCCCGTTCGTCAGCCCTGAAGATTTGCAGCGAGGTCTGGCGACTCTTGAGCGAACGGGCAGCCAATACGCATTTTCAGTTACCAGCTATGCATTCCCAATTCAGCGAGCGATTCGCCTGACTGAAAACGGAGGTGTGGAAATGTTCCACGCCGAGCACTTCAACACTCGCTCCCAGGATCTGGAGGAGAGCTACCACGACGCCGGGCAATTCTATTGGGGGCTGGCAAGTGCTTGGCTGGCTGGGCATGTGATTTTCAGCCCAGCGTCCAGCGCCGTGGTGCTGCCGCGCCACCGCGTGCAAGACATCGATACCCCAGAAGATTGGGTTCGTGCTGAATGGATGTATAAAGCCTTTCAAGCGGAAAGCGCCAAAGCATGAAAGGCATGACGGTAGTATTCAGGGCAGATGCCTCGCTGCTGATTGGCAGTGGGCATGTTATGCGTTGTCTTACGCTGGCTGAAGCGCTAAAAGCCGTAGGCGCCGAATGTCATTTTATTTGTCGGGAACATCCGGGTAATTTGATTAGTTATATTGAAAGTAAAAGTTTCCCAGTTCACAAGCTGCGGACCGATCTTGAGTTCAGCGAAAAGCAATCAGTGCGCACACCCTCCCCATCCCACGCAGATTGGTTGGGAACTACACAGCTGAAGGATGCAAATGCTAGCAAGCTCATCTTGGAAATGCTAAGGCCGGATTGGCTCGTTGTTGATCATTACTCGTTGGACGAACAGTGGGAAAAAGTAGCAGTTAGGTACAGCCGTAAACTAATGGTGATAGATGACCTAGCGGACCGTGCTCATCTATGCGATCTGTTGCTTGATCAAAACTTAGGGCGACTACCATTAGATTACAAATTTTATGTTCCGTCCGATTGTGAGTTATTAATCGGGCCCAGGTACGCGCTGTTACGAAAAGATTTTGCAGAGCTGCGCAATGAAAGTTTAAGCCGTAGAGCGTCGTCCTCTCTCAAAAATATAATCATAACTATGGGGGGGGTAGATGAAAAAAACGTAACCAGTCGTATTATGCTGGCTTTAAGTGCTTTAAATTTACGCTCAAGTATAAACATCACGGTTGTGATGGGGGGGACTTCGCCTTGGTTGAAAAATGTTAAAGATCTGGCCGCGACGATGCCCTATCCGACAAAAGTTTTGAGTAATATCGATAATATGGCTGAAGTAATGTTGGTCAGTGACTTGGCAATTGGCGCAGCAGGTAGCACATCATGGGAAAGGTGCTGTTTAGGACTACCTTCTCTATTTGTGATTCTCGCTGCTAACCAGATGGGGATCGGCAAGGCGTTGCAAGATAGTGGAAGTGCTATCTCCTTGGGCAGTCCTGAAAGTCCTTCGTTTAATGAGAAAATTACTAACTCAGTCAACGCCTTGCTGCAAGATCCATCGCTCTTGGAGCGACTGAGCGCTGCGGCAGCTACAGTCACAGATGGAGCGGGATGCGCAGCGCTTGTGTCGTGGCTTGGGAAAGCGCAAAAATGAAAATCACTATTTTTTGTAGTTCTGAAACGCATCCCGTCAATCATATGTTGAAATGCTGGTTAGATTTGCATCAGACGCAGCACGATGTGGTTCTGGTCAGAAGTAAGTCTCAGTTAGAGTCGGGCGATATACTTTTTCTTATCTCTTGTGGAGAGATAATTGAGGCTGTCGATCGTAACAAATTTAAAAAAACGCTGGTAATTCATGCAAGCGATTTACCACAGGGGCGGGGATGGAGTCCTCATGTATGGACTATCCTAGAGGGAGCTGATCAACTAGTCGTTACGTTATTAGAGGCGGAAGACAAAGTTGATAGTGGGCGTGTTTGGCGGAAATTAAAGATCGAAGTTCCAAAGCATCTATTATGTCATGAAATCAATGCTCTTCTATTCGAGGCGGAAAGTCAGTTGATGACATTTGCCGTTGAGAATTTTCATTGTGTGCGTCCTGTCGTTCAAGCGGAGGTGGGTTCTTCGTATTACCCAAAGCGCAATCCTGACGATAGTGAATTGGATCCAGAACAAAGCATAAGTAACCAATTCGATTTAATGCGAATCAGCGATCCCGATCGATTCCCTGCTTTTTTTAGAATGCACGGTTTTAAATATAAAGTAAGTTTAGAGAGGGTTGATGATGAATAAATTTATTTCTATCGATGGTCGAAAAATCGGATCTGACTTCCCTCCTTATATAATTGCGGAGATGTCGGCGAATCATAATGGTAATAAAGATTCTGCTTTTAGGATTATTGAAGAGGCAAAAAAATCTGGCGCAGATGCCGTGAAAATTCAAACCTACCGCCCTGATACAATTACACTTAATTCTGATGGACCGGACTTTCAGATTAAGGGCGGTCTATGGGACGGTAAAACACTTTATCAGCTTTACGAATGGGCTCATACGCCTTGGGAATGGCATCGTCCAATGTTTGATTATGCCCGAAAGCTGAATATAACTATGTTTAGCTCGCCGTTTGACTCCACTGCTGTAGATCTATTGGAAGATCTAAATGCACCTGCTTATAAAATAGCCTCTTTTGAGGCTGTTGATTTAGCTTTGATTAAGTACGTGGCCGCTACTGGTAAACCAATGATCATTTCAACAGGGATGGCGGACGCGGATGAAATAGCCGAGGCTGTTGAGGCCGCGCGGGAGGGCGGCTGTGAAGAGTTGGCTATTCTTCACTGTGTTAGTGGTTATCCAGCTCCGGCAGAAGATTATAATCTACGGACGATACCAGACATGATCAACCGCCATGGTTTGGTAACAGGGTTATCCGACCATACGTTAGACAACACAACGGCGATTGCAAGCGTTGCACTGGGGGCGGCGATTATCGAGAAACACTTTACCCTTGATCGCAGCGGCGGCGGTCCTGATGACAGTTTTTCACTCGAGCCTGCGGAGCTTGTAGCGCTCTGTCGGGATAGCAAAACGGCATGGGCGGCTTTAGGCAATATTAATTACGGTCGTAAATCCAGTGAACAAGGGAACGTGCAGTTCAGACGTTCCTTGTATTTTGTTAGAACCCTAAAGAAGGGCGAGGTAATTACGAGCGACAGTATACGTAGCGTTCGCCCCGGTTTTGGCTTGGCTCCAAAATATTTAAGCAGTATTGTCGGAAGAAAAGTTAAGTGTGATATCGAGGCTAACTCTCCTGTGCTTATAAATTTAATTGCAGAGCCTGATAATCGAATAATTTGAAAAGTTTTTGTTGTACTTGTTATGGGGCGTGGAATAACCCAGGCAAGGTTCTTAGATTAAATGACGTCCTTATGGTTGCACGCATAGAGTATAGTAATGAGTAAAAATATTTGCTTCGTGGCCAATCAAAAAAAGACAGTTTTCTTTCGTGGTATCGCTCAGGAGCTGGCCAAGGTCGGGGTCTCAGTATATTGGATAACCGTCAGTGACAAGCTGAAGCGAGAGCTGGAAGTAGAATACGGCGAAGATAAAGTTCTTTTACTAAGCCGAGGGGCATCCGGCGATCCTATCGCAAATTTTAGGCTGAACGAAATTATATTTGGTGATAGGTCTCTAAAAGAGCAACAGGTATGGGCTCATAGTTATTTGAGTGGGGTACAGAAGCCGATATACGATTTTGTAAATAACAATAAGATTGCAAATATTTTTGGTGAGGTTACCTGGGGGCATGAAATGCTCATCCTCAGAATAACAAAAATGTTTCCATCACTTAACTGCCGTTATCTCTCACCACATACGGTACGCATGCCCTCGGGACATTTCGCTTTTTTTAGTGATGAAGAACAGTCGGAACTGACTGCCCGTTCGTCGGGTATGGATTATGAGCATATAAAAATTACTTTGGCTAAGCCTGACTATCTAGGCTTGAATAACCAGCTTGTTAATAAGTATTTTTCTTTGGGTGATAGAATAAAACGTTTGATGAATTTTATAGTCGGGAAAAATCATGAGAGTGATAACCCGGCGATGTTGCATTCAAAGCCCAAAAAGCTAATAAAGCACCTTGCGCGCGAGTTCAATAGAGAATTATATAGAATCGTCAAAAAGCGAGATTTAACTAGCTGCGCAGAGAATGTGCGCTATGTATTGTATCCGTTGCATAAACAACCGGAGGCCTCTGTAGATGTCATTGGTCGTTATTACGACGATCAATATGTCAATATTCTTAATATATGGCGTGCTTTACCGGATGGCTGGCGGTTGTTAGTGAAGGAACACAGCAATGCAATAGGCGACAGGTCTATATTTTTTTATAATAAGGTGACTCGGCTTCACAATGTGTTTTTAATTGGGGAGAATGAGGATAGTCATAAACTAATCAAGAATGCACAGGCGGTGGTCACCGTTTCCGGTACGGCTGCTTATGAGGCAGCCTTACTAGGTGTTCCCTCTTTTACATTTGCCAAGGCTTTTTTTAACGAGCTTGCCCTGTGCCATCACTTGTCCATTGATCAGTTTAAGGTCTCTTCGCTTGGTGAAATAATTGAAACTTCGAAGAAGCACGGAAAAGATAAAATGACTTTATTGGAGTACGAGGATTGGCTGTCGGCTCGGATATTCAAAGGGGTTATTAGCGACCCCGACTCAAACCCTGCATGTATAACACCTGAAAACTTGGCCTGTGTAGCCCGAGGTTTCAAAACGATTATAGACGTTGGGGTTTAGTGGTTGCGGGGCTAAGAGAGTTTATTAACAGTTCCAAACGCGAGCTTTGCTCTGAGGTGATTGATCATGAAACGGTCAAAATGAATAGATCTAAAGAAAGATACGCGATAAAAGGTGTCGCTTTATCTTTGATCGTTATGCTTCTTTTGCCGAACGCGATATATGTTCTATTCGAGACGTCCTCCCTTGCACCGGGATTTATATTGGCCTCTTGGATTGTGTTTTGGCTAAATATTAAGCAGATCAGAATGTTGCATACCAAAACGTTTTTATGGGTTTTGGCGGTTTGCTGTGTTTTGATGTTAAATTCTTTGTATATTTATTATATTATTGGTGACGTTAGAACATTGTCTGCAGTGGCATTTATCGCTGTCTTGCTAACCTCTCCTTTGCTCTCAAGTAGGCTGGCTAAGGCCGAATGGCGCGAGTTGGAGAAATCTTTGATGCTGCTTCTTCATGTTCTAGCTGTCCTTGGTTGGATTGGGCTTGTTTATAAGTTTTTAATTGTCGGTTGGGAGCAGAAAATAAAATACCCTTTCCCTTTTTCTGAGCCAAGTTTTTTTGCGGTGTGTTATGGGATGTTTGCCGTGGGTTATAGCTTTGTTGCTTCCCGAAATTTTGGGCTTTATATGGTTGTAAACATGATTTTATTCTCGTTTCTTTTTCCGAGTCTCACATTTTTGTTATTTGTGGTAATCGTGATAGTTGTGATGATTGTTCGGCTTCAAGCTATTTATTTTTGTTGGGGGGTGTTGATTGCTCCGGTGGTAATTTTAGGTGTGGGTTATTATTTTATTTCAGATGTTGAGTACTTTTCCAGTCGTCTTAGCTTCTCGGGGACGGAGAATATTACAACTTTGGTGTGGCTTCAGGGGTGGGATTTAAGTTACATAAATCTCAATGCAACGGAATGGAGAGGCCTTGGCTTTCAGATGCTAGGGTACGAAGGGACCGAGCTAAGTGATATATCATATAAGCTTGAGGATTTGACAGGTAAGTTTATGAATATTACAAGTGGTGGATTTCTCGCCGCGAAAATAATAAGTGAATTTGGTTTGGTTGGAGTGATGCTCGCAATCCTATATATATTGTTTTTGGTGTGCTTGCTGATAAAGGTTGGTTCAAGCTCTTCGGTTTCGTTGAAAAGCGACGTGACGAAAAAAATAATGGTTCTTCAAGGTTTGGTGTTTGGTTATGTCGTCGAGTTTTTTTTTCGCGGATATGGGTATTTTTCTCCCTGTCTTTACGTCTCATTGGCTGCGCTGATGGCTACATGGCATATAAAATCTGAGAGTCGAGATGATCAGCGATTTTTGCCGCCGAACGAAATTTGATGTTTTTGGAGGCGCTGTTTTTCGGTTGATGTACGGTGTATAAATGGGCGAGATGGGCTAGAGGGACTAGTCAGTTATTTAAAGGGTATTAGTTTTTTATTGCTGTTATTTTATAATCTTGATGTGGAAGAAGATAAATGCGAATCGCTATGGATTATCAGATATTTTGTTTGCAAGCCTATGGTGGTATTTCAAGGTACTTTGTACGTTTGGCTGAGCAGTTCTCTAAAAGTTCCCATGATGTTAAAATTTTCTCTCCGCTACATTGCAACGAATATTTGCAGGGAGTTGATGAGGGCTTAGTAGAGGGGCGGCGTATTGCTAAGTCGGCCTCCAAGTTAATGCGACCTACTATACTATATAATAATTTTGTTGCTAATCGAAAAATTGAAAAATGGCATCCTGATGTCGTGCATGAAACCTACTATTCTGTGTTCGATAAGCGTGGAAGAAATATTCCTGCGGTAGTGACAGTGTATGACATGGTTCACGAGCTTTTTCCCAATGAGTTCTCTAAGTTTGGGAATATTTCAATGCGCAAACGAAAAGCGGTTGAACGAGCCGATCACGTGATTTGTATTTCCGAAAGTACACGGCAGGATCTGATACGACTGTTCGCAGTTGACCCAGGAAAAATTTCAGTCGTGCACCTGGGGTTTGATAATTTTGTAACTGGTTCTCCGTCGACTACCATTTTGAGTCCGGCGCGGCGCCCATATCTACTTTTTGTAGGTAATCGTGGCGGTTACAAAAATTTCTCTGGATTCCTACGAGCTTTTGCAGCGTCCAGTCGACTGAAGGACGAATTTGATATCATAGCGTTCGGAGGGGGAGGGTTCTCCCAAACTGAAAAAGATATGATCAGTGGGTTAGCTATCCACGCGCAGCAGGTCAAGCAAATGGGAGGGTCGGATGTGACGCTGGGGGAGCTCTATCGTAATGCTTCTGTGTTTGTATACCCCTCGTTGTACGAGGGGTTTGGTCTTCCCCCCTTAGAGGCTCTGGCGAATGGCTGTCCTGTTGCGCTAAGCAATACGAGCTCGATGCCTGAGGTTGTAGGCGAGGCAGGTGCCTATTTTGACCCCGCTTCGGTAGAAAATATTTCCACGGTCATTGAGGAACTCGCCTTCTCTCCGTCTCTTGCGCAAACATTGACCGGTATTGGCCAGGAAAGGTTGAAGAGATTTTCCTGGAGTAATTGTGCCGATGATACTCTGGCGGTTTATAGTAAATTGGTGAGGTGAGTTTTGGTATTTGACCAAAAAGTTGCACTGATTTGCGGTGCGAGTGGGCAGGACGGCTCCTACCTAGCGCGTTACCTGCTGAGCAAAAATTATATTGTTTGGGCTACCTCACGAGATGCTCAGGGTGCGTCATTCCAGAACTGGAGGGCACTCGGGATTCCTGAGGGCAGAATTAGGGTTTTATCAATGGTGCCCGAGGATTTTCGGAGCGTCATTATGGCTTTGAAAAAAAGTTCTCCCGACGAAGTCTATTATTTAGCTGGTCAATCGTCGGTCGGGTTATCCTTTGAGCAGCCAGCGGAAACCATCCAAAGCATTACACTGGGGACACTCAATATGCTGGAGGCCTGCCGTATGACCGAACGACCTGTGCGTATGTATCACGCAGGGTCCAGTGAGTGTTTCGGTGATACATTAGGAGCGGCTGCTTCAGAACTAACGCCGTTACAGCCTTCCAGTCCGTACGCAGTTGCTAAGGCATCCGCATACTGGTTGGTCGATAATTATCGAAAAGCATATAACCTGTATGCTTGCACCGGGATTCTATTCAATCACGAATCGCCGTTGAGACCCACTCGTTTCGTAACCCAGAAGATTATATCAACTGCCAAGCGTATTGCTTCTGGTTCTTCTGAGAAGCTGCGGTTGGGTCGTATGGATATTTCCCGTGACTGGGGATGGGCGCCCGAGTACGTGGAGGCAATGTGGTTGATGCTGCAACAGGATGAGCCTGAGGATTATGTAATAGCGACTGGGCATACAGCAACATTGGAGGAGTTTGTTCAAGAGGCCTTCAGCTGTCTTGGGCTCAGTTGGGAGTCTCATGTAGTGGTTGACGAGGAGTTTTTTCGTCCCACCGACCTCTTGGTTAGTCGCGCTGATACATCCAAAGCGCGTAAAAAATTAGGGTGGGATGCTACTTTTAAAATGCCGGATGTTGTTAGAGGCATGTTGAAAGGCATTTGATTAACTCGATATGGAGAATTTAGAATGACTGCTAAGAAAGCGCTTATTACTGGTGTTACTGGACAAGACGGCTCTTATCTTGCCGAGCTGCTCTTGGAGAAAGGTTACGAGGTTCACGGCATCAAACGTAGGGCCTCTTCATTCAATACCCAACGCGTGGACCATATTTACCAAGATCCGCATGTAAATAACCGTAATTTTGTTCTCCATTACGGCGATTTGAGCGATTCGTCTAACCTCACTCGAATCATCCAAGAAGTACAGCCGGATGAAGTATACAACCTCGGAGCACAATCACACGTCGCAGTCAGTTTCGAGTCTCCTGAATATACGGCTGATGTAGACGCGATGGGTACGCTGAGAATTCTCGAAGCTATTCGGTTGTTAGGGTTGGAAAAGAAGACGCGCTTTTATCAGGCTTCAACCTCTGAATTGTATGGCCTCGTTCAGGAAACTCCTCAGAAGGAAACGACGCCTTTCTACCCGCGTTCTCCATACGCTGTTGCTAAGCTCTACGCTTATTGGATTACGGTCAATTATCGTGAAGCTTACGGTATGTACGCATGTAACGGAATTTTGTTTAATCATGAATCGCCGCGCCGTGGCGAGACTTTCGTAACGCGCAAGATCACACGAGCTTTAGCAAATATATCTCAAGGGCTGGAGCAGTGCCTGTTTCTGGGCAACATGGATGCACTTCGTGACTGGGGACATGCCAAAGACTACGTACGTATGCAATGGATGATGTTGCAGCAGGAGAAGCCAGAAGATTACGTTATCGCTACTGGTGTCCAGTATTCCGTGCGCGAGTTCGTGCGTTGGTCTGCAGCTGAGCTGGGGATTACGTTGCGTTTCGAAGGCGAAGGTGTGGAGGAGCGGGCGTTAGTGGAGCGGATTGACGGTGAGCTCGCGCCTGCACTAAATATTGGAGATGTGGTCGTTCGTGTGGACCCGCGTTATTTCCGACCTGCTGAGGTTGAAACCCTATTAGGGGACCCAAGCAAAGCCAAGAAAAATCTGGGGTGGGTCCCGGAAATCACCGTACAGCAAATGTGTGCAGAAATGGTTCGTGAGGACCTCAAGGCGGCTCGGCGTCATGCATTGCTCAAACAACACGGCCATGATGTTCCCGTCGCTTTGGAGAACTAATGATGTCACGCGAACAAAACCAGACTATTTTCGTGGCAGGCCATCGAGGCATGGTGGGGTCCGCCATCGTACGTCGCCTTCAGGCTCTTGGCTACCGCTCCATTTTATGTGCCAGTCGTGATGAACTGGATTTGCTAAATCAACAGGCGGTGTTTGATTTTTTCGCGGAAAATCGAATTGATCAAGTATATCTAGCAGCAGCCAAAGTGGGGGGTATTCATGCCAATAATACGCTCCCCGCAGATTTCATATATGAAAATCTCATGGTTCAGGCAAATGTGATCCAGGCTGCGCATCATTCAGATGTCCAACGCTTGCTGTTCCTAGGATCCTCGTGCATTTATCCTAAGCAGGCGACCCAGCCAATGAAGGAGGAGACCTTGCTCACGGGAATTTTAGAGCCAACTAATGAGCCATATGCGGTAGCAAAAATTGCTGGGATAAAACTGTGCGAGAGCTACAATCGTCAATATGGCCGTGATTATCGTAGCGTAATGCCAACCAATCTCTATGGGCCGCATGATAATTATCATCAGAGCAATAGCCATGTAATTCCGGCCTTGCTACGTCGTTTTCATGAGGCGGTGCAAGCCAACCAAGAAGAAGTTGTTATTTGGGGAAGTGGTAACCCGATGCGCGAATTTTTACATGTCGATGACATGGCCGCGGCATGCGTACATGTGATGGAACTTGACGAGGCAACTTATCAGGCCAACACTCGGCCTATGCTGTCGCATATTAATGTTGGAACTGGTAAAGACTGTACCATACGCGAACTCGCGCAAACTATTGCGAAGGTCACAGGCTTCAACGGGTTGTTATCTTTTGATGCAAGCAAGCCTGATGGTACCCCACGTAAGCTCTTGGATGTGTCTCGTCTCCGAGCGTTGGGCTGGCAGGCAACGATTGATCTGGAGGAAGGGCTAAGCGATGCGTACCAGTGGTTCGTAGAGCATCAGCTAGAGGTCAGGAATTGACGGCTGTTAGGCCGGTTTATGGAAATTGCCCTATTTAGCCTTGGATAATAAGCCAGCAGCACTTCGACAGCGGGCCCTAAAGGACAACTTTGTATGTTTCTTCCAGTAATCATGGCGGGTGGTATGGGTTCCCGCCTCTGGCCGCTTTCTCGCCAGCTTAATCCCAAGCAATTCCTACCGTTGGTCGACGCTCAGCAGTCTTTGTTGCAGTCCACAATTCAACGCCTGGACGGGCTGGCTCACGAGGTGCCGATACTGATCTGTAACGAACAGCACCGATTTCTTGCGGCTGAGCAATTGCGGCAGCTGGAAATGGAGGATGCGAGGATCGTGCTTGAGCCGGCGGGGCGCAATACTGCTCCAGCAATTGCGTTAGCTGCATTGCAGGCTACTGCTACCGGAGCTGATCCGGTCCTACTTGTCCTTCCCGCAGATCATCTAATTCGAAACGTTAAGGCATTTCATGCCAGCGTCGCCCGTGCTTTGGCTTTGGCTCAATTGGGAAAGCTGGTCACATTCGGAATAGTGCCTACTCATGCTGAAACAGGCTTCGGTTATCTGGAGAAGGGCAAGGAGATAACAGGCGGCGGGTACATGGTTAGCCAGTTTGTAGAGAAGCCTGACTACGCCACGGCTCAGAAATATTTGGAGAGTGGAGAGTATTTTTGGAATAGCGGCATGTTCATGTTTCGAGCTAGCCGTTATCTTCAAGAGCTAGGGCGCTTTGCACCGGATATTCTTCGCTCCTGTCAGGCTTCGTTTGCAAGTGCCCAACAGGACATGCATTTTACTCGCATCAACGCTGAAGCCTTCATTGAATGTCCAGAAATTTCAATTGATTATGCTGTCATGGAGCGCACTTCTGATGCGGTGATGGTGCCGCTTGATGCGGGGTGGAGTGACGTGGGATCTTGGTCAGCTCTCTGGGACGTGGCGGACAAAGACTCTGGTGGTAACGTTTTTAAAGGCGATGTACTCACCGAACGGACGACTAACAGTTATCTGCACGCCACTCATCGGCTGGTGTCCGCTATTGGTGTAGATGATTTGGTGATTGTTGAAACCAAAGATGCTGTATTGGTGGCTCATAAAAACGACGTCCAAGACGTAAAGAAGATAGTCGATCAGTTGAAAAGTTGTAAGCGACCAGAATACTCTAATCACCGTGAGGTTTATCGCCCCTGGGGTGTCTACGACTCCGTTGATAACGGACCGCGCTATCAGGTTAAACGTATTACGGTAAATCCCGGCGCTAAATTATCAGTGCAGATGCATCATCATCGCGCTGAGCATTGGATAGTCGTAAGTGGAACTGCTCGTGTAACTAACGGTGAAAAAAGTTATCTGGTAACGGAAAATCAGTCCACTTATATTCCGGTAGGTCAGATACATTCCCTGGAAAATCCGGGCGTCATTCCTTTAGAGCTTATTGAGGTTCAATCAGGAACCTACTTGGGCGAGGATGATATTGTTCGTTTTGAAGATATATACGGTCGGAGTTGATGGTGTTGAAGATTTCAATAATTACTGTTTGCTACAATAGTGTTGAGACTATCAGAGATACTATCGAGTCTGTTTTGTCGCAGCAATACCCTGATATCGAATATATAATTGTGGATGGTGCCTCAAAGGACGGCACGCTCGAACTGATCTCTGAATACGGGGGGCGAATTTCTAAGGTAATAAGCGAATCCGATAAAGGTATATATGATGCCATGAATAAGGGCGTCCAGGCCGCCACCGGGGATTTTGTCGGTATACTGAATTCTGATGACGTATTTGCTGGTAGTGATGTGATCCAGAATCTGGTTGCTCATCTGCAAAATAACCCCAGCGCAGATGCCGTCTATGCAGATCTGGTATTTGTGCAGCGCAAGGAGATGGATGTTGTGACTCGCAGATATTCTTCTTCTGGCTTCTCGCCTTGGAAAGTCCGTTTCGGATTTATGATACCTCACCCTACTTTTTACGCTCGGCGTGAGCTTTTCGACAAGTATGGAAGTTATAAGTTGGGGTATCGAGTCTCCGCGGACTTCGAGTTAATGGCCCGGTTTATGTCAAAAGGCGTGAAAATGGTAAGGCATTCCGCTGTTATGGTTAAAATGAGAGAGGGTGGTATAAGCACAACTGGTTTTTGGTGGCGGATACATCAGAATTTGGAAATTGTAAGGGCTTGCAGGGAGAATGGCATTTACACGAATATTTTGTTGGTGGCGATGAAGGTGCCGTTCAAGTTGGCAAGTTATTTTAAATAGTGAGAATTATGAAAAAGGTTCTCCTGACGGGTAGCACTGGTTTTGTCGGAAACAGTCTACGCACAGCTCTGAGACTTAATTATTCTCTTCTGGCCACATCCCGCTTAACGCAAATGATGTCGGATGGCTCCCAAATTATAGGCATCGGTGATCTTTCGGCTGAAACCAGATGGACTACATTGCTGAAAGATGTGGATATTGTCGTGCATGTCGCAGGAAGAGCTCATAAGTTAAATGACAGGCATGAGGATCCTTTAACAGCATTTAGGAAGGTAAATGTTGACGCGACGCTTAATTTGGCGCGCCAAGCTGCTGATTGCGGGGTAAAGCGGTTTATCTTTATAAGTTCAATAGGCGTACACGGCTCAGTCACAAATAATAGCTACCTCAGCGAGCGTTCTCCGTTAAACCCCCATGCAGACTATGCCGTGTCAAAGCTTGAGGCAGAAAAGGGGCTTCAGGACATTTCTTCCGGAAGCGCGATGGAGGTGGTTGTATTGCGCCCGCCGTTAATTTATGCAGGAAACGCGCCTGGTAATTTTGGATTGTTGTTGAAATTGATCGCAAGCGGTGCTCCGCTCCCTTTTCTCAATGTCGACAATAAACGTAGTATGGTCGCGCTTGAGAATTTTGTTGACCTAGTACAGATTTGTCTTGAGCATGATGCAGCAGCTAACCGAACATTTCTGGTAAGCGACGGGGTGGATGTATCGACAACTCAAATTATTCAATACATCGCCAGAGGGATGGGACGTGACGCGCGATTGTTTTACCTGCCCGACATGTTTGTGCGGATGGGGGCAGCATTATTAGGACGTAAAACCACATATGAGCAACTCTACGGTTCTCTTGCAATTGACTCTCGCATGGTTCGGGATATTTTATCTTGGTGTCCTCCGATGAGTCCGGAGGAGGCTTTGTTCAAAGCTGGAGAAGATTACGTCTCCCGTGGTCGTTGAATATCCTATTTATGAGCTTGTTTTCCTATGCCTTTTTGGTTGATGTTTCTTTTGGTCGCACTATTGTCGCTTTCATTGACCGGGGCGCTGCGTAGGTATGCCCTTGCCCGGAATCTGATTGACGTTCCCAATATCCGCAGCTCCCATTCCGCCCCAACCCCACGTGGCGGTGGCGTGGCCATTGTGTTGAGTTTCCTGGCGGCTCTGCCAATATTCGCCGCTAGCGATTTACTGCCCTGGCACGCTATGTGGTCAATGCTAGGGGCGGGAACTGGAGTCGCTGTGCTCGGTTTCCTCGATGATCACGGCCACATCGCTGCCCGTTGGCGTTTGTTGGGACATTTCATAGCATCGGTATGGGCGCTTTATTGGCTAGGCGGGATGCCAGTAATCACAATGTTTAACGTGGAAATTAACCTGGCTTGGCTTGGGCACGTCCTGGCAGTTCTTTACTTGGTTTGGATGTTGAATCTCTACAACTTCATGGACGGCATCGACGGTATTGCCAGTGTGGAGGCTATCTGCGTCTGTCTCGGGGCGTGTCTGCTTTACTGGCTGGGAGGTTTTGGATCTTTGATTGTGGCTCCGTTATTGCTCGCTCTGGCGGTAGCTGGCTTTCTATATTGGAATTTCCCTCCCGCACGTATTTTCATGGGGGATGCGGGTAGCGGCTTCCTCGGGATTATCCTGGGAATGCTGTCGCTGCAGGCTGCCTGGGTTTCATCCAAATTTTTATGGGTTTGGCTGATCCTTCTCGGTGTTTTTATAGTCGACGCAACCGTCACATTGCTAAGACGGCTGCTTCGTGGCGACAAGGTCTACGAGGCTCATCGCAGCCACGCCTACCAGTTCGCTTCGCGTCAGTTCGGTCGGCATCTACCTGTGACTTTGGCGGTGATGGCAATCAATTTGTTATGGCTGCTGCCGTTGGCTGCATGCGTCGTATTGTTGAACATCGACGGAGCCTTGGCTTTGATAGTGGCTTATGTGCCATTGGTGATGCTTGCGGTCAGGTTTCATGCGGGCGAGCTTGAAAAGGCCTGATTTCACGCTAGGTTCGCTTTTTTCGGTTATGGATTGTCCAACGCACGGTGGTTTGCCACCGGCGTAAGGGCGGACGGGGTTTAGGAGTTGGCCAGGGTGCAGGAAGGATTCATGGATAAATTAAGAACAGTCTTGTTGGGACTCCCGAGGCGCCATAAGCGAGCAATTCAGGTTGCCATGGATATTGTGCTGGTCTGGATTGCGCTGTGGCTTGCGTTTGTCGTGCGACTGGGTGTCGACGCGTTGATTGCACCGATCGAAACGCATCTGTGGCTGTTCGCATCGGCTCCACTGGTCGCCATTCCTATTTTCATCCGTTTCGGCATGTACCGTGCTGTCATGCGTTACTTTGGTAACGATGCGCTGATCACTATTTGTAAAGCAGTGAGCCTTTCGGCGCTGCTATTGGCCTTAGTGGTGTATTGGTACAGCAACCACAAGACTGTCGTCCCGCGCTCGATTATCTTCAATTATTGGTGGTTGAGCCTGATCATGATCGGCGGGCTTCGTCTCGTGATGCGCCAATACTTCCTGGGCGACTGGTTCACCGCGGCCCAACATGTGCCCTTCACCAACCGTGACGATGGCCTACCCAAGGTTGCTATCTATGGCGCCGGCGCAGCAGGCAACCAACTCGTCGCTGCCTTGCGCATGGGACGGGTGATGCGCCCTGTCGCGTTCATTGATGACGACAGCAGCATCGCCGATCGCGTCATCGCAGGGCTCCAGGTCTATCAACCCAACCACATTCAAAAAATGATCGATGCGACTGGCGCCCAGGAAATACTGCTCGCCATCCCTTCTTCATCACGTGGTCGCCGTCGAGAAATCCTGACCCTGCTCGAAGGCTTCCCATTGCACGTACGCAGCGTCCCGGGCTTCATGGATCTGGCCAGCGGCCGGGTCAAGGTGGACGACATCCAGGAAGTGGATATCGCGGACCTTCTAGGACGTGATGCAGTGCCGGCGCAGCCTGATCTATTAGAACATTGCATCACAGGCCAGTCGGTCTTGGTCACGGGTGCTGGCGGTTCGATCGGCTCAGAGCTTTGCCGACAGATCCTTGCGCTGAAACCCACCACGCTGCTGCTTTTCGAGCACAGCGAATTTAATCTCTACAGCATTTTGTCCGAACTGGAGCCGCGAATCGCTCGGGAGTCTCTATCTGTTCGCCTATTGCCGATCTTGGGTTCGGTTCGCAACCAAGAGAAACTGCTCGATGTGATGAAGACTTGGAATGTCGACACGGTCTATCACGCAGCGGCCTATAAGCACGTACCAATGGTCGAGCACAACATCGCCGAAGGTGTCTTGAACAACGTAATCGGTACCCTGAACACTGCACAGGCTGCATTGCAGGCGGGTGTGTCGAACTTTGTCTTGATCTCCACGGACAAGGCTGTACGGCCGACCAATGTAATGGGTAGCACCAAGCGGCTCGCTGAGCTGACGTTGCAAGCATTGAGTCGTGAATTGGCCCCTGTGCTGTTCGGTGACCAGGCCAACGTCTCACGAGTTAACAAGACCCGCTTCACCATGGTCCGCTTCGGTAACGTACTGGGCTCCTCCGGATCGGTTATTCCGCTGTTCCATAAGCAGATCAAATCCGGCGGGCCGTTGACCGTTACCCACCCCAAGATCACGCGATACTTCATGACCATTCCCGAGGCAGCTCAACTGGTGATTCAGGCGGGTTCCATGGGCTTGGGTGGAGATGTGTTTGTGCTGGACATGGGCGAGCCGGTGAAAATCGTTGAGCTGGCGGAGAAGATGATTCACTTGTCTGGCTTGAGCGTTCGCTCCGAAAAGAATCCGCACGGTGATATTTCAATCAAATTCACCGGCTTGCGCCCCGGCGAGAAGCTTTATGAGGAATTGTTGATAGGCGACAACGTCGTCGCGACCCAGCATCCAATGATCATGAGTGCCAATGAGGACTTCCTGCCTTGGGATGTCCTCAAGCTAAGGCTGGCAGATTTACTCATCGCCATCGAAGAAGACGATTATGCACGAGTCCGTCAATTACTTCGTGACACCGTCAGTGGCTACGCTCCGGACGGAGAGATTGTTGACTGGATCTACCAGCAGCGCCATCTCGAGCCCTGACCGTAAGCGAGTCAGAATATTGTCCCGAGAGCGTAACGGCTTGCTTTTAGTCCAAGTGCCGGGAGTCTGAGGGTCAAACTTCGCCAAATGATCCGGGCGAGTAATCCTACTGGGCCAGAATCAGCATGGCGTGCCCTAATATGGTCTTGTCATTATACCCTCAAGGCTAGGTCCAGAACTTCATCCTCTTTATGGAACCTTGTTGTTTAGATATTTTGCTTTTTTTAGATGCGTGGAAATGAAGTCTTCTACGAGTTTTTTGTTTTCTACGGTTTTTGATAGAAAAATAGAGGCTACAATGGCGATAACCATTGTTGTAAGTGATAAAGCTAGGGCATTGGAGAACGATTGAATAAATATTTTCTGCGTCATTCCGACTACAAAAAGAATGATTGGAAAGTGAGTTATATAGAGAGTGTAAGAAAACGCCGCAGTCCTCTGGAATATTGTTGGGAATCTTAAGGCATTACCCAGCAGTAACGCTAGAAAGCTAGCGAACCATAGGCCAGAGATAAGCCTAAAGTGATTCATGCGATCGCCTAAAGGGCTGGAGTCGTTTGCCTCTGTCGTAAGTACTAGCCAAATGGAAAATATTGTTCCAATGGTTAGTATGATAAATAGACAAAAAAACACACTGTTATTCATTTTTGGCCGTTCGCGATGGATAAAAGCTAAGCCCAAGCCGGCAAGCCAAATCGGCATAAGAATAAAAAATAACGGATTTTTATAAGTTATTGCTATGGTTATTAGAGTAAGAAAGGTAGCGGCAATTTTTTTGTCGGCCATAAAAAAATTGCTGCTGCGATAACGTAATACCAAGCTTCGATTGATAAACTCCATAGTGGTCCGTTAATCGCAGGTGTGGTCGTTTTGAATCCATTAAAAAATACTAATGTGCCATATATATGCTTTGCGTTAGCTGTGAACGTTTCCCGAATAAAACTAAATCCTGGAATGCTTAAGTAGTTGGCTGTTCCGCTTGTAAAAAAATACGGCGCTAGCATTGCCAAAATCAGCATCAGTACTATCGCAGCTATAAGTGGAGGGTAGAGTCTAAGTGCTCTATCTTTTGCATATTTAGCGAGGCTGAAATCACCGTTGGTTGAAATGTTGTTGCAAATCGATTTTCCAATCAAGAATCCGCTTAGTACGAAGAAAACCATTACTGCGAACTGAGTTAGGAAACTTACATAAATAGACGTTTCGCTAAATGTTGGGCGAATAAAGGCCTGGTGGGTGTGCCCCGCCAATACTATTAGGGCCGATAAACCGCGTATTGAGTCCAATTGTTTGGATTGATCTTTGGTTATGCGAGACAAGGTGTGTCCTCGGATTCATTCTTGAGTTACGCCTGCCCGCACATCATACGCTATACGTAGCTGCTCGACTACATTCAGCTCAGCTTGGAGAGGCTACGAGATTATGAGAAAAGACCTCGGCATGCTTGCGTGTAAAGCATCGATACCGCGGCTCGCTGTTACGTAACCACTGTGCGAAGGCGCGATCGACCCACAATTTCACACTCCATGCGAATAATCAGCGATTGGTCTGTGCCGATTTATACAAGAGTTCCACTATCAAGCCTCTCTGTATCGGAAAGCCAACCTCTTTCCTAAGCCGATAGGCTGTCGAAAAAATCCATTGAAGGGCTGAAGCTTAGGTCAAAGTTGATATGAAGGTTGCAGTGCCTGTTCTCTGTTCCTAAATCACCATAGTAAGTGGGGCAAATAGCGGTGAGCGCGCAGCGGCTTTAGAACACTGAGATGGTATGACATGTGCGTGGTCAAAAAAAGGGCAACCGTAGGACCCGATACCGTTCGGCTCGCTTTGTTCAAAGGGTACGATTGCGACCTAATAAAATTAGCAGCGACGTGAAGGCAGAACTCATTTTCAATTATTACACAAACAGTAACGTACACACTTTTGACAGCTCCCCCCTATCGTCTAAATTTGAGAAGCAGCTTCGGAAAAGCTGCTTCTCTCTCAACGATGTCATGGAGCGTCACTTATGCGTACAGGCTATTTCTACTCGCTGATTTTTGCCTTCCTCACCAGCGCCTCGATTGCTGTTATTGCTGCCCCAGCGGTCAAGCCGGAGTTGGTATCTTCGCCGTTGGCGGTGGAGCAGCCAGCGAAAACGCAAGGCGCCAAGGTGGATTTGAACGGGGCAGATGCCGCAACGTTGCAGCGCGAGCTGTCAGGGATAGGCAAGGGCAAGGCCGAGGCGATTGTTGCGTATCGAGAGAATAATGGGCCTTTCTCGTCGGTGGACGAATTGCTTGAGGTCAAGGGCATCGGCAAGGCGATTCTCGATAGGAATCGTGACAAGCTGGAAGTGAACTGAAGGTTATTTAAGGGAGGCCAGTCGGATGACTGGCCTTTTTGCTATTCAGCGAATGCAGTTGAATTGTTCCGTGCGTTGTCGTGGTTGGCACAAAAACTGATTACCTAACGCCAACCGATTGTTCAACAATCCAAGGCCCCCCATGACCTACCCCCTTTCCCTAGCCGACCAGATCACCCTCGAACTCCGCGCCGACATCATCGGCGGCCGCCTCATCCCCGGCATGGCGCTGATCGAAAACAACCTGGTCTCAGCCTACAACGCTTCTCGCAACACCATTCGCGAAGCGTTACACCGTCTCGGTCAGGAGGGCTTGACCCGTTACGTGCGTAACAAAGGGGTCATGGTCCGCAGGTTGGGTGTCGACGACGTCCGCGACGTGTTCAAGGTCCGTCGCACCTTGGAACTCCAGGCCATTCTCACTAGCAATCCGCTGAGCGAATACCAGTCCGACCGCATGCTCGAAGCCTTGGAGGCCGCCGAGCTGGCTCGCGAGCGCGAAGATTGGCGAGCGGTGGGCACCCACGGTCTGGCCTTTCATCAGCACATCGTGGGGCTGATGCGCAGTCCCTTGCTCGATGAGTTCTTCACTAATGTGGTGGCGCAGCTGCGTTTGGTGTTTTGTTCCGCCCCCGATGAGGCACGTTTCCAGGCGCCGTGGCTTGCCCGTGACCGGCAGATCCACGATTTGCTGGCCGAAAGTAACAAGCGCGCTGCCCACGACGAGTTGAGCCTTTACCTCGACGATTCCGAGCAGTTGCTTCTGCATCTGCTGACTCCCGCCAACCCTCACTGATCAAAGGACTCGCGTCATGTACAAAGACTACCCAGCCGCCTACCAGGTCAGCAAAGGCTCCGCCCTGCAAGTGGACAAACCCTTCTACGACCGCATCCGCACCGAGCAGGACAAGCGCACGCTGATCGAGCAGTTCGAAGTCCCAATCCGCACCGGCCGTGCCTGGCATGTGCCGGCCGGTCATGTCTTCCGTGTGACAACCCCGGTCGGTCCGCAAGTGGGGGACTTCAACGTCTGGAATGCCAACGATCCGCGGGAGCGCTTATGGGCGGCTCGTACTCGTCAGCTTCAAGGCGCTCATGTCAGCACCTATGATCGGTTGTGGTCGAACCTGCCATTCCTGCGGCCATTGGTAACGATCACCGATGATAGCTTGGCGGCTTACGGCATCGACGAACATGGAGGGCGCTTGCACGATTTGTTGGGGACGCGCTGTGACCCGTATGTGAACAAGAAGCTGACCGGTGAGGATTTCCATCATCACTGTCACTCGAACCTGACCCGTGCGGTGTTGCCCCACGGCCTGACGGAGTTCGATGTGCATGACGTGTTGAATATCTTCCAGTGCACCGGGCTGAATCATGACGACATGTATTTCATGAAGGCGTGTCCGGCGCAGAAGGGCGACTACCTGGAGTTTTTTGCCGAGATTGATTTGTTGTGTGCGCTGTCGACTTGTCCTGGAGGGGATCTGTCGCTGGCGATGTGGGGGCCGGAAGCGCAGGATCCTTTAAGCGTTTGTCGTCCGCTGGGGGTGGAGATTTATCGGTTGGAGGATTCGTTGCTACAAGGCTGGAGTCAGCCGGAGCGGGCGGCTTACAAAGGGCTGCACGGGTTGCATATTGCCAAGGCGGATTGGGAGAAATAACACTGCTGACGCGGCAAGGCATTGCCCTCTGTGGCGAGGGGATTTATCCCCGCTGGGCTGCGTAGCAGCCCTCTCCCTACGGGAGTGATCCTGACTCTAAAACTGCGAGTTCAAACGTTTTGGGGCCGCTACGCGCCCCAGCGGGGATAAATCCCCTCGCCACAGAGTGATGCGCAGCAAGCAGTCAGCGATCCTTCGCCTCTTTCGCATCCATTTCCGCATTGCGTTCGGCAACACGCTTGCGCTGTTCGTCCGTCAGCTCAACCTTGTTGGCGGTGTCGCGCAGCATCATCAAACCACCCACGATCGAGCCGATGGCGACGATCAAGATTAACCAGGCATACCAGGGCATAGGGCTCTCCTTGAGGGGCAATGGCCAGACGAGTATTTCGCTGGTCATTGCCCGTACCACTTATGAGCGAAGACTGTTCGCAGTGGTTCCATACTACGCCGGTTATGCCTGGCTCACCTTATAGCCCGGTCAACATCGCATCGGCCGGAGCGTCGGCACGCAACTGTGCGGTCATCACGAAGTACACGAAACCCACCGCCATGAAGCCGAGGAAGATCAAGCCGATCAGCGCATTGAACCAAGCCATCGCCACCAGGCACACCACGGCCAGGACCAGGGCGATGCCCGGCACGATCGGGTAGCCCGGCGCGCGGAAGGTGCGTTCCAGGTTGGGCTCGGTTTTGCGCAGCTTGAACAGGCTGAGCATGCTCATGATGTACATGACGATGGCGCCGAACACGGCCATGGTGATCATCGCGGCGGTGAGAGTCATGCCGCCGAGGTTGATCAGGCCGTCGCTGTAGATGGCGGCGATGCCGATCAGTCCGCCGGCGATGATGGCGCGGTGTGGGGTTTGGAAACGCGAGAGTTTGGCGAGGAAGGCGGGCAGGTAGCCGGCGCGGGCCAAGGCGAAGAATTGGCGCGAGTAGCCGAGGATGATGCCGTGGAAGCTCGCTACCAGGCCGAACAGGCCGATCCAGACGAGCATGTGCAGCCAGCCGGAGCTTTCGCCGACCACGGCTTTCATGGCTTGGGGCAGCGGGTCGTTGATGTTGGACAAGGTGCTCCAGTCACCCACGCCGCCGGCGAAGAACATCACGCCCATGGCCAATACCACCAGGGTCAGGATGCCGCTGATGTAGGCTTTCGGAATCGTGCGTTTCGGGTCCTTGGCTTCTTCGGCGGCCATGGCGGCGCCTTCGATAGCGAGGAAGAACCAGATCGCGAAGGGGATCGCTGCAAACATCCCGGCAATGGCGGGTGCGCCGAACACGTCGGAGCCGGCCCAGCCGTTCAGGGCGAAGTTGCTGAAGCTGAACGCCGAGCGCAACCACGCCCATGAACACCAGCAACTCGGCGACGGCCAGTACGCAGACGATCAATTCGAAGGTTGCGGCCAGTTTCACGCCGAGGATGTTGAGGCCCATGAACACGATGTACGCGCCGACGGCGGCGTGTTTCGGGTCGAGCGCCGGGAATTGCACGTTCAGGTAGGCGCCGATGGCCAGTGCGATGGCAGGCGGGGCGAAGACGAATTCGATCAACGTCGCGAGTCCGGCGATCAAACCGCCTTTTTCGCCAAAGGCCCGGCGGCTATAAGCGAACGGTCCGCCGGCGTGGGGAATGGCGGTGGTCAGTTCAGTGAAGCTGAAGATGAAGCAGGTGTACATGGCCGCGACCATGAACGATGTCACCAGAAAGCCCAGCGTGCCGGCGACACCCCAGCCGTAGCTCCAACCGAAATATTCGCCGGATATCACCAGGCCGACGGCGATGCCCCATAAGTGCAGGGTGCCCAGGGTGGGTTTTAGTTGTGTGTTCATTGGTGGCTCCCCCTCGATAAGTAGCAAAAGCGCTGGAGGAGGGCAGTGCAGTGGACGTGCCAGTATGGTTCGGGCGGTCGTAATGGGGAGAATCGTGTCGTATCGGGGATGTTCGCGGCTGGATCGCCTGGGTTTGTGCCCCAGTTCGGAGCGTCGGTGCCTGGGCTGGCCTCATCGCGAGCAAGCTCGCTCCCACAGGGGGATCTTTAGTGGCTCCGAATTTTCATTCCCAGCCCGAGCAATGTGGGAGCGAGCTTGCTCGCGATGAGGTCCACCCGGGCAACCAAGAAACCAATTTTTACAGATTCTTTATTCCCCCACCCCACCCTCGATCTCGCACCTTTACACCCTCCCTGCCGACAATCCCTCCACACACGGCACGACGCCGTACCACGGAGAAATCCCATGAGTGTTCTGGACGGGGTGTCGCTGCTGCTGGCAGTGGCGCTGTTCATTTATCTGTTGGTTGCGCTGTTGCGCGCGGACCGGGGTTAGGAGCGGCTATGCACGGTTATGACTACGGGCTGATCCTCGGCTTTTTCGCGCTGGTGCTGATCCCCGCGCCTTTCCTGGGGCGGTTCTACTATCGGGTGATGGAAGGCCAGCGCACCTGGCTCTCCCCGTTGCTGGGTCCGGTGGAAAGGTGTTGTTACAAGGTGGCCGGTGTCGATTCGACCACCGAGCAGAGTTGGCAGAAGTACACCCTGGCCTTGCTCGCCTTCAACCTGGCGGGTTTCGCCTTGTTGTTCGCCGTACTCCTGTTACAGGGGCATTTGCCGCTCAACACTGAAAACCTGCCCGGCATGGAATGGACCCAGGCGTTCAACACGGCGGTCAGTTTCATGACCAACACCAACTGGCAGTCCTACAGCGGTGAGGCGTCCCTCAGTTACTTGAGCCAGATGATCGGCCTGACCGTGCAGAACTTCGTCAGCGCCGCCACGGGCCTGGCCGTGCTGGTTGCGCTGTGCCGTGGGATCGGGCGCAAGTCCGCCACGACCCTGGGCAATTTCTGGGTCGACATGACCCGTGCCACGCTCTATGGGTTGTTGCCGCTGTGCCTGTTGCTGGCGTTGTTCCTGGTCTGGCAGGGCGTGCCGCAGACCTTAGCGCATTATGTGCATGGGGTGACGATGCAGGGCGTCGATCAGGTGATTCCTCTCGGTCCGGCGGCCAGCCAGATTGCGATCAAGCAACTGGGCACCAACGGCGGTGGTTTCTTCGGCGTCAATTCGGCGCACCCGTTCGAGAACCCGACCGCTTGGACCAATCTCTTCGAAGTCGCGTCGATCATCCTGATCCCGGCGGCGCTGGTGTTCACCTTCGGTCATTACGTCAAGGATCTGCGCCAGAGCCGGGCGATTATCGCCTGCATGCTGGCCTTGTTCCTGATCGGCGGGGCGACGTCGCTGTGGGCCGAATACCAACCCAATCCAGCCCTCGACGACGCAGCCGTCGAACAAACTGCGCCGCTGGAAGGTAAGGAGGCACGCTTCGGCACCACCGCCACGGTACTCTGGTCGGTGACGACCACGGCGGCGTCCAACGGCTCGGTCAACGCCATGCACGACAGCCTCAATCCGCTGAGCGGGATGGTGGCGCTGGTCAACATGATGGTCGGCGAGGTGATCTTCGGCGGTGTCGGCGCCGGGCTCTACGGGATGTTGCTGAATGTCCTGATTGCCGTGTTCCTGGCCGGTTTGATGATCGGTCGCACGCCGGAATACCTGGGCAAGAAGCTCGGCGCCCGGGAAGTGCAGTTGCTGGTGGTGACGCTGCTGGTGATGCCGGTGAGCGTGCTGGTGCTCGGCGCCATCGCCGCGAGCCTGCCCGGCCCTGCCGCGGCGGTGAGCAACCCTGGCGCCCACGGTTTCAGCCAGTTGCTTTACGCCTACACCTCGGCGGGGGCGAACAACGGTTCGGCGTTCGCCGGCTTCGGCGCCAACACGCCGTTTCACAACCTGATGCTGGGCCTGGGCATGTTGATCGGTCGTTTCGGCTACATCCTGCCGGTGCTGGCGTTGGCTGGCAGCCTGGCCCTGAAGAAAACCGCGCCCATCGGCCAGAACAGCTTTCCCACCCATGGCCCGCTGTTCGTGACGCTGTTGACCGTGACCATTCTGCTGGTAGGCGGCTTGACCTTCCTGCCGACCCTGGCTCTCGGCCCGATCGCCGAACACCTGAGCCTGGGTTTCTGAGGAGTTGATGATGAACATGCCAATGAGCAAGACCGTCGTCGCCAAGGCGCCGGAGCAAGCCAAAACCAATCTGTCAGCCCTGTGGCGGCCAGCGCTGGTGCAAGCGTTCGTCAAGCTTGACCCGCGCCAGTTGCACCGTGCGCCGGTGATGCTGGTGGTGGAGCTCACCGCGATCCTCACCACCGTGCTGTGCCTGGTTCCCGACAGCGCCGTGCCGACTTTCGTGGCCGCGCAAATCGCCCTATGGCTGTGGTTCACCGTGTTGTTCGCCAACTTCGCCGAAGCCTTGGCCGAAGGTCGGGGCAAGGCCCGTGCCGACAGCCTCAAGGCCGGCAGCGAAGGCTTGAGCGCTCGTCGCCAGACCGCGGACGGCTTTGAAGTCGTACCCGCCACCCGCTTGCGCAAAGGCGATGTCGTACGGGTCGCGGCAGGGGAGATGATCCCCGGTGACGGCGAAGTGATCGAAGGCATCGCGGCGGTCAATGAGGCCGCGATTACCGGGGAATCGGCACCGGTCATCCGTGAGTCCGGCGGCGATCGCTCGGCGGTCACCGGCAACACGCGCCTGGTCTCCGACTGGTTGTTGGTGCGCATCACCAGCAATCCCGGCGAGTCCACCCTGGACCGCATGATCGCCCTGGTTGAAGGCGCCAAACGCCAGAAGACCCCGAACGAAGTGGCGCTGGATATCCTGCTGATCGGCCTGACGCTGATCTTCCTGCTGGTGGTGGTGACGCTGCAGCCGTTCGCCCACTTTGCCAATGGCAGCCTGCCGCTGGTGTTCCTGGTGGCGCTGTTGGTGACGTTGATCCCCACCACCATCGGCGGATTGCTGTCGGCCATCGGCATCGCCGGGATGGACCGCCTGGTGCGCTTGAACGTGATCGCCAAGTCCGGCCGCGCGGTAGAGGCGGCAGGGGATGTGCACGTGCTGATGCTGGACAAGACCGGCACCATCACCTTTGGCAATCGCCGCTGTGCCGCGGTCTATGCGGCCCCAGGCGTAAGCGCCAAGGCGTTGGCCGAAGGCGCCTTGTTCGCCTCCCTGGCTGACGACACGGCCGAGGGCAAGTCCATCGTCGAATACCTACGCGGGTTGCATCCGCAGGCCGAACCCGCTCTGGACGCGCTGACCGCCGTGCCCTTCAGCGCCGAAACCCGTTTGTCCGGCGTGGATTATCAAGGACGCGTTTATCGCAAGGGCGCGGTGGATTCCCTGTTGAGTTTCATCGGCCTGCCCCGTGACGGGCTGCCCACTGCACTGGCGCGGGAAGTCGACAAGATCGCCCAGAGCGGCGGCACGCCGTTGCTGGTCTGCGTGGACGGCAAATTGCTCGGCGCCATTCACCTCAAGGACGTGGTCAAGCCCGGTATCCGCGAGCGCTTTGCCGAGCTGCGCAAGCTGGGCATCCGCACGGTGATGGTCACCGGCGACAACCCGCTCACTGCCGCCGCGATTGCTGCCGAAGCGGGCGTGGATGATGTGCTGGCCGAGGCCACGCCGGAGAAAAAACTGGCGCGCATCCGCCATGAGCAGAACGATGGCCGGCTGGTCGCCATGTGCGGCGACGGCGCCAACGACGCTCCGGCCCTGGCCCAGGCCGATGTGGGCATGGCGATGAACGACGGCACCCAGGCCGCACGCGAGGCGGCCAACATGGTCGACCTCGACAGCGATCCCACCAAGTTGCTGGACGTGGTGCAGATCGGCAAGGAATTGCTGGTCACCCGTGGCGCGCTGACCACGTTCTCCATCGCCAATGACATCGCCAAATACTTCGCGATCCTGCCGGCGCTGTTCGCCTCGATCTATCCGCAGCTTGGCGTGCTGAACGTCATGCACCTGAGCAGCCCGCAGAGCGCGATCCTCTCGGCCATCGTCTTCAACGCCTTGATCATCGTCGTGCTGATCCCCCTGGCCCTGCGCGGCGTGCGGGTGCAGGCAGCGAGCGCGGCGGCCTTGCTGCGGCGCAACCTGCTGATCTACGGCCTGGGCGGGATCGCGGTGCCGTTCGTGGGGATCAAGGCGATTGATTTGTTATTGACGGGGTTGCACTTGGTTTGAGCCTTGGGTGTGAGTTTTTTTGTGGCGAGGGGATTTATCCCCGCTGGTCTGCGAAGCAGACCCAAGATTGTGATTGCGGTAGTCAGACATGAATGTGGCGGTTCTTTTGGGGCTGCTGCGCAACCCAGCGGGGATGAATCCCCTCGCCACAAATGTGTGTTCACTCACCAAGCTGTGTTTCAACTGAGGATTTGAAATGTTCACTTTGATTCGCCCGGCCTTGAGCCTGTTACTCCTGATGACGCTGCTCACCGGCGTCGCCTACCCATTGCTCGTCACCGGCGTGGCGCAAGTCGCCTTCCCGGACCAGGCCAACGGCAGCCTGATTCATGATGCCGACGGCAAGGTCCGTGGCTCCCGGTTGATCGCCCAGGATTTCACCGGCGATGGCTGGTTCCATTCGCGCCCCTCGGCAGGTGCCTTTGCCACGGTGGCCAGCGGCGCGAGCAATCTTTCGCCCAGCAACCCGGCACTGGCCACCCGCGTGATCGATGACGCCCACAAGCTGCAAGTGCCCGGCCAGGGACCGGTGCCCCTGGCGCTGCTGACCACCTCCGGCAGTGGGCTGGATCCGCACTTGCCTCCGGCGGCGATTGCCTATCAACTGGCGCGTGTCGCCGCCGCCAGGAATGTGCCGGTGTCGACATTGCAGCAGTTGCTCGATGACAACACCGAGCGGCCCTTGGTAGGCCCGCCGGTGGTGAACGTGCTGGCGCTGAACATGGCCCTGGAAAAACTGTAAAAACCTGTGGGAGCGAGCTTGCTCGCGATAGCGGTGGGTCAGTCAATGACAGTGGCGGCTGAACGACCGCCATCGCGAGCAAGCTCGCTCCCACAGAGGCTCAATTCCATCCCTGAAACAAGAGACATAGCATGAGCGACGCCAGCCGCGCCGATGCACTGTTAGCCAACCTGCCGCGCCACGACCGTGGCCGTCTCAAGGTCTTCCTGGGCGCCGCTCCGGGCGTCGGCAAGACCTACGCCATGCTGCAAGCGGCCCACACCCGGTTGCGTCAAGGCACGGACGTCATCGCCGGGGTCGTCGAAACCCACGGGCGCGCCGAGACCGAAGCGCTGTTGAATGGCCTGGCGCAGCAGCCATTGGTACGTTCGGAATATCGCGGCGTGATGCTTGAGGAAATGGACCTCGACGGCCTGCTCGCCGTCCGCCCGAGCCTGGTGCTGGTGGACGAACTGGCCCACAGCAACGCGCCCGGCAGTCGCCACGCCAAGCGCTGGCAAGACATCCAGGAACTGCTCGCCGCTGGCATCGACGTCTACACCACGGTCAACGTCCAGCACTTGGAAAGTCTCAATGATCAGGTGCGCGGCATCACCGGCGTGCAGGTGCGCGAGACGTTGCCGGATTGGGTATTGCAGGAAGCCGATGAGCTGTTGTTGATCGACCTGCCACCGCGCGAGCTGCTGGAGCGCTTGCGCGACGGCAAGGTCTACGTGCCGGAACAGGCCCGGGCCGCGATCGATGCGTTTTTCTCCCAGACCAACCTGACCGCCTTGCGCGAACTGGCCATGCAGACCGCCGCCGCCCAGGTGGATAACGATCTGGCCCAGGGCTATCGACAACTGGGCCAGTCGGCTCCGGCGGTACAGGGACGGCTGTTGGTGGGCGTGGACGGCGACGTGCGGGCTGAACGGCTGGTGCGCCACGCCAGTCGGGTCGCCCAGCGTCGGCATCTGCCGTGGAGCGTCGTGCACGTGGATAACGGCGCGACACGGGACGAGGCGTCGCGCCAACGCTTGCAAAACGTCCAGCAACTGGCGGAAAGGCTCGGCGGGGAAGTGGTGCTGCTGCGGGCTGGCGAAGTCGCCAAGACCTTGATCCAACACGCCAGGCAACGTCGCGCGACATTGCTGCTGGTGGGCCAGTCCCGGCCACGCCTGCGCCGGAACCTGTTTGGCGGTGGCCTCGCGTCGCGCCTGTTGCGCAACGCCCGTGGCCTGGAAATCAACGTACTGGACAGCGATGGATCGCCGCCACCCGCCCGCCAGCGTGCAGGTTCCGTCCAGACCGGTTTCGACTATGCGCTGGCGCTGGTGGCGACGGTGGTGGCCAGCGCCTTGGCCTGGGGGATATCCGGGCTGCTGGCGTTGCCCAACATTTCCCTGGTGTTTCTGATGGCGGTGTTGCTGGTGGCGGTGCGCAGCAGCCTCGGCCCGGCGCTGGCCTGTGCGGCGCTGTCGTTCCTGGCCTATGACTTCCTGTTCATTCCGCCGAATTTTTCCCTGACGATTCAACGCGAAGAGGACGTGCTGACGCTGGTGTTCTTCCTGCTGATGGCGGCCTTGACCGGCAACCTCGCGGCCCGCCAGCGGCGCCAGTTGCAGGCGCTGCGCGACACCCAGCAGGAAACCGGGGAGCTGCTCGACTTGTCACGCAAACTGACCGCCGCGACCGATCGCCAGGCGGTGATCAGCGCCGCCGTGCTCCATCTCAACAGCGAGTACGACTTGCAACTGTGCTTGCTCAATCGGGACGGCCCGGCTGGCTGGAAAGTCGAGACCCCCGAACCGCTGACGTTCAACGAGGCCGAGCGCGCCGCCGCCGACTGGTCGTGGCAACACGATCAACCGGCCGGCGCCGGTACCGCGACGCTGCCGTCCGGGCGTTGGTGGTGGTGGCCTTTGTCGGCGGAGGGCGAGCCGCTGGGGTTGCTCGGCGTCTGCACGAAAGACGGCAAGCCGCTCAGCGACCAGCGACGGCGATGGCTGGCGGCCCTCAGCCAGCCGTTGGCCCAGGCGCTGGCCCGGGCACAACTGGCGCAGGACCTGGAGGCGGCGCGCCTGCACGGCGAAACCGAACAATTGCGCAGCGCCTTGCTCGCCTCTGTCTCCCATGATTTGCGCACGCCGCTGACGTCCATGCGCGGCAGCATCGACAGCTTGTTGGCGTTGGGCGAAGCGATTCCGATCGAGGACCGTCGCGAACTGCTCGAAGGCACCCGCGATGAGGCCGAGCGGCTGGATCGCTATATCCAGAACCTGCTCGACATGACGCGCCTGGGTCACGGCGCCCTGAAGTTGGCCCGGGACTGGGTGTCGCCGGCCGACATCGTCGGCAGTGCCCTGAACCGCTTGCGTGCGGTGCTGGCGCCGCTGGCCGTCAGCGTCGAAGTGCCGGCCGGCTTGCCGTTGTTGTATGTCCACGCTGCGCTGATCGAGCAGGCCCTGGTCAATGTGCTGGAGAACGCCGCGCGGTTCTCCCCGGTCCACGGCCGATTGTTGCTCAGTGCCGAGGCGACGGTAGACGAAGTTTTGTTCGCCGTGGCGGATGAAGGGCCAGGCATCCCCGAGCAAGAGCGCGAGAAGATTTTCGACATGTTCTACACCGCTGCCCGCGGTGATCGCGGTGGGCAAGGCACCGGGCTCGGATTGGCGATTTGCCAGGGCATGATCGGTGCCCATGGCGGGCGGATCAGCGTCGGCGACGGCCTCGACGGGCGCGGCACCTGCATCACCTTGCACTTGCCCTTGCAGGCACAACCGGGCATGGACGATGAAGCCTGACCGGCGCTGCGTTATGCTCTCGCGACTTGATTGTGATGAATGGAACCCATGAGCCAGAGCGCGACCCTTTTGGTCATCGATGACGAGCCGCAGATTCGCAAGTTCTTGCGCATCAGCCTGGCCTCCCAAGGCTACAAGGTGCTCGAAGCCGAAACGGGCGCCGAGGGCCTGGCCCAGGCGGCGTTGAACAAGCCGGATCTGCTGGTGCTCGACCTGGGCTTGCCGGACATGGACGGCCAGCAAGTGTTGCGCGAGTTTCGCCAATGGTCGGCGGTGCCCGTGCTGGTCCTGTCGGTACGCGCCAGCGAAGCGCAGAAAGTCGAGGCGCTGGACAATGGCGCCAATGATTACGTGACCAAGCCATTCGGCATCCAGGAGTTCCTCGCCCGGGTGCGTGCGCTACTGCGACAGGCGCCAGCAGGCGAAGCACCGCCAGCGGCATTGACGTTGGGCCCGCTGACGGTGGACCTGGCTTATCGCCGGGTCCTGCTGGACGGCGCCGAAGTGGCCCTGACCCGCAAGGAATACGCGGTGCTGGCGCAGTTGGCGCGGCATCCGGGGCGGGTCATCACCCAGCAGCAATTGCTCAAGGACATCTGGGGTCCGACCCACGTTGAAGACAGCCACTACCTGCGCATCGTCGTCGGTCACCTGCGCCAGAAACTGGCCGACGACCCGACCCGGCCTCGGTTTATCGTGACTGAAGCGGGAGTGGGGTATCGGTTGTTGGAGGAGGGTGCTTGATCACCTTTGAGATCTAAAGCCAAGCGCTGTTGTGGCGAGGGGATTTATCCCCGCTGGGCTGCGAAGCGGCCCTAAAATTTCATCACTCGGAGTGTCAGGAGAAAAATCCATTTCTGATACTTTTTTGGGGCCGCTTCGCAGCCCAGCGGGGATAAATCCCCTCGCCACAAAAAGTCTACAAACACTTTCAGCTCTGCTCACGCTCATACCGATCCAGCGTATCCCTGGCAATCTCCCGCCCTAGCGCAATCAGCTCCGGCGCCTTGTAGAACTCGAAAAACCGGCACACTCGCTTCGGCACGTTGATCAGCACATCTGGTGGATAACCGGCGATCTTGTACTGGGCCAACGACGTCTGCATTACCTCGAAACTCTGGTTGATCAGGTCCAGCAAGGACGCCGGCCCGACGTTGTCGATGATGAACGAGCCGGTGGCGGATCTCGGTGCGCCTTCGGTTTCCGGCGCGGCGGCAGGCTGCTGGCCTTCGGGCTCGGCGGACTCGATCCACGGGTTGATATCGGCTGCTTCGGCCTTCAGCGCTTCCTGTTCCAACAGCAGCAACTGCTCGGCCTGTTTGCGGCGAAACGGCAGCCGTGACCCCAGGGAACTGACCAAGGTGTCGAAGCGACGCCGGAACGCCGCGGGGCGCTGGATCACTGGCAGGCTGTATTGTTTCTGGTTGGTGGCGTTGAGGTTGACCGCGATGATCAGGTCGCAATGGCTCGACACCACCGGCACGATCGGCAATGGGTTTAACAGGCCGCCGTCCACCAGCATGCGGTTGCCTTGCATGACCGGGGTGAAGAGGCTGGGAATGGCCGCCGAGGCCCGCATCGCCTGGTGCAGGCAACCTTCCTGGAACCAGATTTCCTGCTGGTTGGTCAGGTCGGTGGCGACCGCCGTATAGGGAATGCGCAGGTCTTCGATATTGAGTTCACCGACAATCTTGCGGATCTGTCCGAACACCTTCTCACCACGAATCGCCCCCAGGCGAAAACTGACGTCCACCAACCGCAACACGTCCAGGTAATCGAGGCTTTCGATCCAGTTGCGGTAATCCTCGAGTTTGCCGGCGGCATAGATTCCACCGACGACGGCGCCCATGGAACAGCCGGCGATACAGGCAATGTCGTAGCCGCGCCGTTCGATCTCCTCGATCACTCCGATATGGGCGTAGCCCCGGGCGCCGCCCGAGCCCAATACCAATGCGACACGTTTTGTCATGAGGTGGCCTCTCGTCGAACAGACGTCAACAATGCACTGATCGACGGCCCGGCTCAAATCGTTGTGGCGTAGACGTCGTTTTTTGACACGCCACGACGGCATTTGCGTATTCTCGTCCACACTTGAATATACCGGTCGAGCCGAGGCACTTTTTATCGGCAAAGCCGTCATACCAGCACGACTGTTTACCTGACTTGAGGTGTTATCGATGAAAGCCCGGATCTGCCTGCCCCTGATGGCATCCTTGATGGTTCTGGCCCTGGCCGGTTGCGCCGAGCAAGACCGCTTACCGCGACAGTTGCGGCAGCCAGCTCGACAGCGCATGGCGTGAACTTGACCTGGCCAAGGCCGAAGGATTCGCCGGTACCGTCAGCTACTCCAAGGCCCTGTCGTTGCTGACCGGTGCCAAGACCCAGCAGCAATTCGAAGCGTATGAAGGCTGCACCAAAAAAGCCGAGAAGGCCCGCTTCTACATCCGCGAATCCCGCGCAGGAAGATGATAAAGGCAGCTGCAAGCTTTAAGCTTTGAGCTTCAAGAGGGCGCCGCTCCACTTGCCGCTTGAAGCTTATCGCTTGAGGCTGCGTACGGAGTACGTCTCATGATCGATCGGCTGGTGGCCCGGATACTGGGCCTGGAAGTCCGCCTGCTGGCCTGTCAGGCCCGCTTGAACGCCCAAACCGACAGCGAAGCATTGCATGACCTGCGGACCACGGTCCGTCGGTTGCGCAGCCTGCTTCGTCCGTTGCGTGGACTGCCCGGTGTCGAGCAGCTGGAAACGGCCGCGTCGGCAGTCGGTAGCCTGACCACGCCTTTGCGCGACCGTGAAGTGCTGGCGGCCTATCTCGAGAAGCACGGCAAGACCGAGGCGGCGCAGCGGCGCCAGGTGCAAATGGCCGAGGCGTATCCCGCCGTGGCCGGCAGCCCCGAGCTGGCGCAGCTGTTGATGATTCTCGACGCGTTCCCACGCTTCATCCGTGCAGCCCAGCGCCAGGGCTTGCTCGACGGGCTGCGCAAACGCATCGAAAAACGCCTCGACAAACAATGGAAAAAACTCGGCGAGGCCTTGCGTGATCCGGCTCATGACCGTCATCGCCTGCGCCTGTTGATCAAGCGCGTGCGCTACGCCATCGAAGCCTATCCTGAACTCGATCGCTTGCCGGAGGCGGCCATGCCACGGCTCAAGTCCGCCCAGGGCGCATTGGGCGATTGGCACGATTGCTGGCAGTGGCTGGCGCGGGCCGAGCAGGAAGCCGACCTGCAACCCTGTGTACCGGTCTGGCAAATCACCATGGAAAAGGCCGAGGCCAAGTCCGATCGGGTGCTGGATAAATTGATTGCCAGTTGCTTCGATAAATCCTGAATCTTGCATGTTCTCCTTGTGGGAGCGGGCTTGCTCGCGAATTGCGATCGTGCAGTCACAGCGTATGCGTTGACCTACCGCGTTCGCGAGCAAGCCCGCTCCCACAGGATATTCGCGGTGGATTCTTGGCCCGCGGCTTTTCTGTCAGTCTCTTTGGCCGGAATGAGCGCTGTACTGCTCGTGCGGGCTGGTTAAGATCCCTTCATCTTTTTTCCTGCTTCTGAGGTCGACATGCGCTTTTCCGATTTGATCGATGCCGTGCGCAATCAGCCAGACGCCGTGGTGATCCCGCCTGAATGGGGCCAGGGGCGTGCCAGCTTTGGTGGCTTGGTCGCGGCGCTGCAATACGAGGCGATGCGTGCATGCGTCCCGGCGGATCGCCCGGTGCGTTCGCTGGCGATCACGTTTGTCGGTCCGGTCGAGCCCGACGTGCCGGTCAGTTTTCAAGTCGATGTGTTGCGCGAAGGCAAGGCCGTCAGCCAGGTATTGGGCCGTGCCGTGCAGAACGGCCAGGTCGTGACGGTGGTGCAAGGCAGCTTTGGCGCGTCGCGATCTTCCGTCGTGGCGGTGCAGGCCGACCCCGCGCCTGAATTCAAGGATGTCGAGCTGTGCCAGGAGTTGCCTTACATCAAGGGCGGAACCCCGGAGTTCATGCGTCATTTGGCAATGCGTTGGAGCGTTGGAGGATTGCCATTTACCGGCAACAAATCCCGCAGCATGGGAGGCTGGGTGCGCTTGCGCGGGGACGTCAAGGAAGAGCCGTTGGACGAAGGTCACATCCTGGCGTTGGTGGACGCCTGGCCGCCAGCGCTGCTGCCGCACCTCACCCAGATGGCGCCGGGCAGCACGCTTACCTGGACCATCGAATTCGTCCAGCCATTGCTGGAGCTCTCGACATTGGATTGGTGCCAGTATCTCGCCGAGATCGAACATGCCCAGGACGGTTACGGTCATGTCGCGGCGAAATTCTGGAGCGCCGATGGCCGGCTGATCGCCATGAGCCGGCAGACGGTGACGATTTTCGGCTGATCAGGCGGTCCTTCAATGGTGGTGGCGATCGCGCCAGGCGCGCCACCATCCGCCGCTGAGGAAGAACCGGGGAAAGGTCAGGAATTGCTCCACCAGCAGGCGCGACGCGGCGTCTTTGCGATCACTGAATGGTTCGGAAGCCTGTGTTTCCAGGCTATGGCCGTGGCGTTGCAAGCCCAGCGCGGCGAGTACGCCGATCACCCCGATGGCGACATCGCCCAGGCTCAGGCTGAACACACCCGACACAATCAGCAAAAACGCAACGATGAACAGCGGCACCGCGATCAGGTGCAAGACCAGGTTGGTCGGGTGGCGATGATTTTCAGGGTAGGCGCGCCATTGCCAGGCCGGAAGGTTGGGGTGACGTTTGCCCATGATGCTGTTCCTTGAGTTCGTGAAACCGAATAACCCAAGGATAGGTCGGGCCGGGCAGGGCGGCGAATCGCGGTTGGCTATCATCGCGATAGGCGCTGATAGCGAAAAGACTTTTTGTGGCGAGGGGATTCATCCCCGTTGGGGTGCGGAGCGCCCCCCAAATACCTGGATGCGATCAACCTGATCTAACAAAGCACCGGATTCGGGGGCTGCTTCGCAGCCCAGCGGGGATGAATCCCCTCGCCACAAAGGCACACCCGGAAATTCAATATTTAGAGTTTCAACTGCCCGATCGCTTTGTTCAATTCTCCCGCCAACGTGGCCAGTTCATGACTGGTGGTCGCCGACTCCACGGTCTGGCGCACGGTGTTTTCGGTCACGTCGCGAATACTCACCACCGCCCGGTTCATTTCTTCGGCGACATGGCTCTGCTGTTCAGCCGCGACGGCGATCTGGGTGTTGCTCTCGCGCATCTGCGCCACCGCCTCGGTGATCTGCGCCAGTGCCTCTCCGGCCTCGCAAGCCTGTTGCACGCAGTCGTCGGCCTTGTGCGAACTTTCCTGCATGAAATCCACCGCATCGCGGGTTCCCGCCTGCAGGGCCGAGACCATGGTGGTGATTTCATCCGTGGAGGTCTGGACCCGCTTGGCCAGGTTGCGCACCTCGTCGGCCACCACGGCAAAGCCCCGTCCCATCTCGCCGGCACGGGCCGCTTCGATGGCCGCATTGAGCGCCAGCAGGTTGGTTTGCTCGGCGATGCTGTGGATCACACTGACCACGCCGTTGATCTTCTGGCTGTCTTCGGCCAGGCGCTGGATCATTTCGGCGGTCTGCTGGACGCCGGTCGACAGTCCGGTGATCGAATGCTGCACGCGGCTGACCACTTCGCGACCATTTCCGGCCAGGGTGTCGGTGGTTTTCGACAGGTCGCGGGTGGCGCCGGCGTGCTGGGCGATGTGATAAACCGTGGCCGACATTTCGTTGATCGCCGTGGCGGCCTGATCGGTTTCGCTCTGCTGGCCGAGCATGCCGTGGCGTACTTCGTTCATGCTCGACGCCAGTCGCGCCGCGCCACTGTCCAGTTGCCGCGCGGTGCTGGCAACGGTATCGACCACGCGTTGATAGCCGGCCTGCATGGCATTGAACGCAGCGGCCATCTGGCCCACTTCGTCCTTGCAGGCCAACGGCACGCGGGCAGACAGGTCACCGGTTTTCTCCACGTGCAGCATCACGTCTTTCAAGGTGTTGAGCTGACTGAGCAGAAAGCGGATCAGCAATTGCGACGCGCCAAGCATCGCCAGCATCAGCACGAACACCGCCATGGCGTATTGACCGAACCGCTCGCCGAAGACCTGGCCCAGGCTCACCCCTCGGACCTGCTGTTCAAGGTGCATGGCATAGAGCACCAGGAGCAATGTGGTGGCGAAGGCGACGGCGTTGACCGCCCAGAATTTGTATTTCAGCGAAATATTGCTAAGCCAGGCACCCATGGAAGGTCTTCTCTGATAGCGGAAACAGTTTTGGCAAGGTGCCATTATTTTGCTGCTATTCGGAAGACTGGGTTTTGATGTGGGTCAACGGATATCGGCGAGTCGTTGTGGGAGCGGGCTTGCTCGCGAAGGCGTTGGGTCAGTTACTGCTGTGCTGGCTGAACCACCGCCTTCGCGAGCAAGCCCGCTCCCACATGGGATGCGTTCAATCTGAGATATCGGGCAACCCAAAAAACGCCCGGGCGCAGGCCGTGCTGTGGGCCGCCAGGTCTTCCTGGGTTTCGCCCCGGTGCAAGGCCACTTCGCGCAACACCTCCGTCAGGTAGGCCGGTTCGTTGCGACCGTTCTTCGGTTTGGGCCGCAGGGTGCGTGGCAGCAGGTACGGCGCATCGCTTTCGAGCATCAGCCGGCCGCGGGGAATCTCGCGCACCAAGGGATGCAAATGCGTGCCCCGGCGCTCATCGCAGATCCACCCGGTGATACCGATGTGCAGATCCAGGTCGAGGTAGCTGAACAGCGCCTTCTTCTCGCCGGTAAAGCAATGCACCACCGCGGCGGGCAATCGGTCACGGAAATCCCGGAGGATTTCCAGCAGGCGCTGGTCGGCGTCGCGCTCATGAAGGAAGACTGGCAATTGCAACTCGACGGCGAGGGCAAGGTGCTCCTCCAGGACTTTTTCCTGCTGGGGGCGCGGAGAAAAATCACGGTTGAAGTCCAATCCGCATTCACCCACCGCGCGGGCGCGGTCCTGCTTGAGCAGATCCTTCAGGTGCCGGGCACTGTCGGCGGTCCAGTCGCTGGCGCTGTGGGGGTGGATACCGGCGGTGGAAAACAGTCGTTGCCCGTCTTCATCGAGATGCTGGCACAGTTCGAGCGCCTGTTCGCTGCCCTCGATGCTGGTACCGGTCAACACCAATTGGCAGACCCCGGCTTCATAGGCGCGCTCAAGCACGGCCTGGTGTTTGTCGGCGAAACTGGGGTTGGTCAGGTTGACGCCGATATCGATGAGTTGCATGGTGCTACCTCGGCCCAAAGGGCGGAAAGCATATCAGAGCTGTAGAAATACAAGAAAAGCCAAGAACTACAACGAGTTGGAGCTGTCTGTTGAGGCCACGAGACAGGTCGGGGGTGGTGCAAATGCCATCGCTGTGCCAGTCTTTCGCACTTTTCAGCGCCCCAAGGTGCTCTGTTTCTGTCGACCCGGTCTCGCTTTTGCGAGGCGATTGGCTCGCCAGTATCGTTCCGGAGAGTGGATGACACGTCCCCAGGTGTTGCTACTGTTGTGTTGTTCGCTGCTGTTGCCGATGCCGGCCGACGCCCGGCTGCCTGGGCCGGTGCAGGCCGTTGCGCCGGGAACCACGCGCGACCTGGCGCAAATACGCAGCAGCCGGGTGTTGAGAGTATTGGTCAATCAGAGCCGCAACAGTTCCGGCGAAGTCCAGGGCCAACCCATCGGCGTCGAATATCATCGGTTGCGTGCTTTCGAGCAGTACCTCAATGGCCATGCCCGGGATGGCCAGGAAATTACCCTCAAGATCATTCCCAAAGCCAAGGACCAGTTGCTCGGTGCCTTGCAGCGTGGGGAGGGCGACCTGGTGGCCCCTGGCGAATTGCTTGAGCCACAAGCGGGCCATGCGGTCAGCGCCAGTGATCCGATCCGCACCGATGTGCCCCTGCTGCTGGTGGGCATCAAGGGCGAGAAGCGTTATACCCGCGTCGAACAATTGTCTGGCAAGACCCTGGCCTTGCCCAACGGCAGCGCGGCGGGCGACGCGGTCAGCCAGATCAACCAGAAGCTGGCGTTGCTGAAGTTGCCTGCGGTGAAGATCGAATGGGTCGATCCCACGCTGGCAGTGGAGGACGTGCTGGAAATGGTCCAGGGCGGAATCTTCCACCTGACCATCGTCGAGCAACCAATCGCCGAACGCTGGGGCAAGATCCTTTCTAAGCTGCGCTTTGACCGCCAGGTGCTCATCGGCGAGCCAAGTGACGAACATTGGTTCGTTCGTCGCGACGCCGCGATGTTGCGAGCGAGCATCGACCGGTTCCTGGCGACCTATAAAGTGCCCGCCAATGAGGACGCTGCATTCCTGCGCATCTACCGCCGCTTGTATCAGGTCCACTATCCGCTGGCCCGGGCCGATCGCCAGCGCCTGGAAAAACTGCGTCCGGTCCTGCAGAAGCATGCCCAGGCCCAAGGCATGGACTGGCTAAACCTGGCGGCCCTGGCGTTCAAGGAATCAGCCCTGCAACCCAAGGCGCGCAGTGGTGGCGCCCCAACGGGCCTGATGCAGATTACGCCGTCCGCGGCCCAGCGGGTTGGAGTCGATAACATTCAGGACCTGGATGCCAATGTGCAGGCCGGTGCCAAATACCTGGCCATGATCCGCCGCAAGTTCTTCGCCAGCTCCAAGCTCAACGAGCGCGAGCGGATGGCGTTTGTCCTCGCTGCCTACAACATGGGCCCCGAGCGCGTGCAAGGCATGCGTGCCGAGGCCCGGCGGCGAGGCCTTAATCCTGACCAGTGGTTTTTCCAGGTCGAGCGAATCGCCATGGAGCAGGTGGGAATGGGCGCCGTCAGCTACGTTAATAGTGTGAATAAATACTATCTGGCGTTTGACCGGGAGCGAGAGTCGCTGGAGTCCCAGGAACGAGAGGTGGTTTTGCGGAAGTGATCAAATAAACTGATTATTATGGCGGAGATTTTGCGCTATTTCAATAGGATTATTTGATTAATATGGCGTCCAACCACACATACACCAAGGAATGCACCCCATGAGCACTCTCATCAACAAAGTATTGTCCTCCCGTGCTGGCTACGGCCTGACTGTTTTGCGCGTCGTCGTAGGGATCATTTTCGCCGCCCACGGTTCGCAAAAGCTGTTTGGTCTGTTTGGCGGTTATGGCCTGGCAGGGACGGCGCAATGGATGGAAAGCATTGGCCTGGCTCCGGGTTACCTGATGGCAACCTTGGCGGGCGGCACTGAGTTCTTTGCCGGGCTGGCTTTGATCATCGGTCTGTTGGTGCGCCCGGCGGCATTGGGGCTGGCAATCTTGTCGCTGGTTGCGATTTTCTCCGTGCACATCGGTAATGGTCTGTTCATGGCCAACAACGGTTACGAGTTTGCCTTGGCCTTGCTGGCGGGTAGTGTCGCGGTGCTGATCGAAGGCGCAGGCAAGCTGTCCGTGGATCGGGCCATTGCTGGCTGATCGCTCGCTTGAATCATCGAGGCCCGTCCAGTACGGGCCTTTTTTGTGGGCGGCGATTCTTGACACTGCCCGGTTGGCTTCTCTAGGATGCCGCTCATGCGCCGATTTAAACAGCTACTTGCGGGGCGCCAGGTGACTCATCCAGTTGCCGATAGAAGCCAGGAAACACGGCTTCGAAATACCGCTAAAGCGCTGGTTCGGTGTTGCCTCTCACCTGCCATGCAGACTTTTGAGGCAGAGACACGACACGATGAACACACCCAGCCCCCTTGTACGTCTTGCGCCAATCACGGCGAACCTTGTCCGACGCAACCCCAAAATTCTCCTCGGCGGTACTCACCAGCCGACGCTGTTGCGTTATCTCGACGGCTGGCCGCGGCGTAGCCATGGCCCGGCGGCTTTCCTCATCCAGTTTGTCGAGGACGGCGAGTCATTGGCGCGTTTCGCCAATGACAGTTTCGACTTGGCCGTCATCCAGTCCCCTACGGGGGCGGAAGCTCCCGAAATGATCAAGCAACTGACCCGTGTAGCCAGGCAAGGGCTGATTACACGCCGTTAAGGGCGTCAGCCTTTGGCCTGGGCCCTGAATTGGTTGGCGTGCATGCAGTTGAGCACGATGTTGCTTCGTGTCGACCAGTCAGTGTTGATGATATGGAAGCGCTGGATATAGCTCTCGCTGTCCTTGGACGCGAACCAGAGGTCCACTTTGTCGCTGAAATCGTCCGGGACGTAAAGGCCGGTATATTTGGCGCATTGAATGGCACGCAGAGCGTAGGGCCTTTTGGGCTTGGAACTGGCTTCGTCCATGAAGACTTTCAGTGTCGAAGTGCTTATGTAGTTCTCCCCGATCCATTGTTGTTCGACACCGGGCCAGTAACCGTCGCCGGAACGCCAGTTATAGGAAATGACCACGTTCTTTCCCGGCATCTGTTGTCGTAGTTGCTCCAGCGTAAGATAACTTTGGGAATACGGTATTAATCGGTTCCCAATCGTTTGATCGATCAAGGCATGGAGTTCTTCATGTGAAGCTTCGGTGAAGTTCTTGAACTGATGGAAGTTCAAAATGATTATTTCATTCTGGCGTCCGGGATCCGCATAGAAGGCATTGAGCGCGCCAAGCACATCGTCGGCCACGGTGCGGCCAGAAGCGGTGAGGTGATACAGCTGAAAACGACGTGGATGGCCGATGGGTTGGCCAGGGAAAAGCTCTACACGCAAGTCGAGCACCCGAAATCCCCGCATGATCTGATCGCGGACAGGCACGTCCTGGGTGATTTCGTTGGGCAGCATCATTTTCGAAGCTTGCTTGTCAGACCCCGAGTCATGCGTGCCGGGCAGGATCAATTCATCGATACGAAGTTTATAAATGCCCGGTGTGTTATCCATCCAGCGGTCGCTGAAGTTTGCGTTCATGTTATTCATCCTTGAATAATCAGGTGATTAATTAAAAGTGCGCGTCTGGCGCACATTTAATTTCCTGCATGGGCAAGTTGAAGTCAAACCAAGAATGTCTCTGTCTTGTACTTCAATGTTTCGTTGCTGTAGAAGTTGTAATCAGGTTGGTTATAGGTATTCGATGCGGGTGATATAGATCAGTTGTTCTCCGGCAGGTGTCTGGACTCGGACTTCGGCATCCAGGGCTTTGCCAATCAATGCCCGGGCGAGCGGCGAATCGATACTGATCAGATGTTGTTTTAAATCCAGTTCATCGGGCCCGACGATGCGATAGCGCGACTCGTTGCCATCCTCGTCCTCCACAGTGACCCAGGCACCGAAGTAAACCTTGTTCGGGTCACTGGGCTTTTCACTGACGACTTTGAGTGCTTCGAGGCGTTTGGTGAGGAAACGCACGCGACTGTCGATTTCCCGGAGCATCTTCTTGCCGTAGGTGTACTCGGCGTTCTCCGAGCGATCGCCCTGGGCCGCCGCCTCGCTGACCGACTGGGTCACCTGGGGGCGGCGCACGTGCCAGAGCTCATGAAGTTCGGCGCGCATCCGCGCTTCACCCTCGGGGGTGATCAGCGCGGTGCCGGCGGTGCGGGGAGGGCGATAGCGACTCATGGCGACTTCTTGTGATGACGAGGCCCGAAGTCTATCAACCCTCGCGCAACACTGTCAGCGGGCTGGCGTTGAGCGCTCGACGGGTACCGAATACACCTGCGCCACCGATCAGCAATGCTCCCACCAACGGCAGCACCAGCAGCCATGGGTGTGGATGCCAAGGCAAGTCGAGGGCATAGCGGTAGAGGACCAGGCTCACCAGTTCCGAACCCAGGGCGGCCAGCAAGCCGCTGACCGCACCCAGCAAGCCGAACTCGATGCGCCGGGCCTTGGTCAGCAGCGGCCGCTCGGCGCCCAGGGCGCGTAGCAATGCGCCTTGCCGGATCCTTTCGTCGAGGGTGGCCTGCAAGCCCGAGAACAGCACGGCCATGCCCGCCGCCAGTACGAACAGCAAGACATACTCCACGGCCAGCGTCACTTGGGCGAGGATACTGCGCAGCTGTTCCAGCAAGGCTTCGACTTGCAGGATCGTGACCGCTGGAAAGGCCCGGGACAGGTCGACGATCTGTTGATCGTGACCGGGCGCCAGATAAAAACTGGTGAGGTAGGTGGCCGGCAGATCCTTCAGGGTGCCGGGCTGGAAGATCATGAAGAAGTTCGGCTGGAAGTTGTCCCAGTTGATCTCCCGCAAGCTGGTGACCTTCGCTTCCCGATTGACGCCGCCAACGCTGAACACCAGGCGGTCGCCCAACTTGATCTTGAGGTTATCGGCGACCTTGCCTTCGACCGAAACCCCCGGGATATCGTCCGACGGCTGCTGCGACCACCAGGACCCGGCAGTCACGACGTTGCCCGCCGGCAAATCCTCAGCCCAGGTCAGGCTCAGGTCTCGCTGCAGTGCCCGGTCACCTGCCGAGTCCTTGGTGACGAACTCCGTGGCCGGCTCGCCATTGATGCTGATCAGTCGCCCGGGTACCACAGGATAGAGAGGGGCCGATTGCGCCGACAGAGCGACCAGTTTGTCGGTGAACGCCTGCTTGTCGTTGGGCAGGATGTTCAGGGCAAAATAGTTCGGCGCGTTTTTCGGCAGCTGGTTTTGCCAGGTGTCCAGCAACTCGCCGCGCAGCAGCGCAATCAGGGCCATGGACAGCAGGATCAGGCCGAACGCCAACGCCTGGCCGGCAGCCGCCAGGGGATGACGCAGCAGTTGGCCGAGCCCCAGCCGCCAGGGCAGCGAGGCACGCGCCAGCATCCTGCGCAGGCTTTGCAACGCCAGTAACAGCAAGCCGCCAAGCACCAGCGCAGCAATCACACCACCACCGAGCAAGGCGAAGGTCAGCACCAGGTCCAGGCTCAGGCGCCACATGATCAGCCCAAGCGCGCCCAATGCGGCGCCGTAGACGACCCAACTGCTGGAAGGGATCGGCAGCATGTCCCGTCGCAACACGCGCAGCGGTGGTACCCGACCCAGGGCGGCGAGCGGGGGCAAGGCGAACCCCGCCAGGGCCACCAGCCCGGTGCCGATCCCGGCAATGGCCGGCAGCATCCCGCCTGGCGGCACGGTGGTGGGCAGCAGGTCATGCAGCAAGGCAAACAACCCCAACTGGGCGATCCAGCCAAGCAGCGCGCCGCTGATGCTCGCCAACAGGCCCAGCATTGCCAGTTGCAGGCTGAACAGCACCATGGTTTCGCGGCGGGACAGGCCCAGGCAGCGCAACAGCGCACTCGCATCGAAGCGGCGGGTGGCGAAGCGGTTGGCCGAGAGGGCGACGGCGACGCCGGACAGCAACACCGCCACCAGGCTGGCCATGTTCAGGTAGCGCTCGGCCTTGCCCAGAGCACCGCCGATCTGTCGATTGCCATCCCGGGCGTCTTGCAAGCGCTGGTTGGGTTCCAGGCCTGGCTTGACCAGGTCGCGATAGGTCTGCAATGCTCGGCGCCGGACCGCGCCACAGGTCGCGATAGCTGACCCGGCTGCCCGGTTGCACCACGCCCGTGGCATCCAGGTCCTGGAGATTGATCATGACCCGAGGCGTCAGGCTGTAGAAATTACCGGCGCGATCCGGTTCGTAGGTCAGCACCCGGCTCAGGCGCAGGGTCTTGTTGCCGACATCGATGCTGTCGCCAATCTTCAGGTCCAGTGCCGTCAACAGGCGTGCTTCCACCCAGGCTTCCCCTGGGGCCGGTCGTCCACCGGTTTCTTCCGGGGCGAAAGGGGCCGGGGCGCTTTTCAACTCGCCACGCAAAGGGTAGATGTCATCGGCTGCCTTGACGCTGGACAGCTGGATGCCGTTGTCGGTGGCGACCACGCTGGAGAACTCGACCACACGAGCATGTTCCAGGCCCAGCTCGGTGCCGCTGCGGATCTGTTCCGGGCGGGCAGGGGAACTGCCTTCGAGCAAAAGGTCGGCGCCGAGGAATTCGGTGGCGCGCATCATCATCGCGCCATTGAGCCGGGCACCGAAATAACCGATGGCGGTGCTCGCCGCCACGGCCACCAGCAGGGCGAAGAACAGCACGCGCAGTTCACCGGCGCGGGCATCGCGCAGCAACTGGCGGACGGCAAGACTGAACAGGCGCAACAGGGGCAACAGGGGCAAGCGTGCCATCAAGGCTCCAGGGGCGCGACCATCTGGCCGGCTTCAAGTCGGATCAGGCGCCAGGCAGCGATGGGCCAGGCGTTCGTCGTGGGTGACCAGCACCAGGGTCGTGCCGCGTTCCTTGTTCAGCTCGAACAACAGATCGCTGATGCGTTCGCCGGTGTGGCTGTCGAGGTTGCCGGTGGGTTCGTCGGCAAACAGCACGTCGGGTTCGGCGGCAAACGCACGGGCAATCGCGACGCGCTGTTGTTCACCGCCGGAGAGCTGGCGTGGCGAATGGGTCAGCCGCTGGCCAAGCCCCACCCGTTGCAGCAGTTGCGTGGCGCGCTCGCGGGCGTCCTTGCGACCGTCCAGTTCCAGCGGCAGCATGACGTTTTCCAGTGCGTTGAGGCTGTCGAGCAACTGGAACGACTGGAAGACGAAACCGACGTGTTCGGCGCGCACGCGGGCCCGTTGATCTTCATCCAATGTACTGAGGGCCTGGCCGGCAAGGGTGACTTCACCGCCGCTGGGCAGATCGAGGCCGGCGAGCAGGCCCAGGAGCGTGGATTTGCCGGAACCGGATGCGCCGACAATGGCGAGGCTGTCGCCTTTGTTCAGTTCCAGGCTGAGTTCGTGCAGGATGGTCAGTTCACCTTCCGCGCTGGGAACCACTTTGCTAAGGTCCGTCGCGGTGAGAATGCTTGAGCCCATGGAGAATCCGATGCGAGTGTGGTTTTTGAGTGCCGGCCTGGCCTTGATGTGCATGGCCCAGAACGCAGCGGCGGGTACAGTCCTGATCGTTGGCGATAGTATCAGCGCGGCTTTCGGCCTGGATACCCGGCAAGGCTGGGTGTCGTTGCTCGAACAACGGCTCAAGACCGAGGGTTTCGACGATAAGGTGGTCAATGCTTCGATCAGTGGCGACACCAGCGCAGGTGGGCTGGCACGGCTGCCGGCGCTGCTTTCAGCCCATAAGCCGGAGCTCGTCATCCTGGAACTGGGAGGCAACGATGGCTTGCGTGGACAACCGCCAACACAATTGCAACAAAACCTTGCAGCGATGATCGACAGCTCCCGCGCCAGTGGGGCGAAAGTGCTTTTGCTCGGGATGCAACTGCCCCCCAACTATGGACGCCGCTATACCGATGCGTTCGCACGGGTCTACAGCACGTTGGCGGAGGAGAAAAACGTGCCGCTGGTGCCGTTTTTTCTCAAGGAGATCGGAGGTGTGCCCGGGATGATGCAAGGCGACGGATTGCACCCGTCCGTCGCAGCCCAGGGCAAGTTGCTGGAAAATGTCTGGCCGACGCTGAAACCGCTGCTTTGACGCTTTTCTACAGGCGGTGTTTCGGCTAATGTGGCGCCCCCGATTTGGAGCCCCCGATGCCGCGTCCAGCCTGGTCCCTGTTTGCCTACCAACTGATCGAGCCCGACGAGCAGTTGGATCTGTTCGCCTGTCAGGAAGTACGGGTGCACTTGGTGACCCGGCAGTTGGAGCTTGGCGGTTCGGCCGACCGGACGCTGTGTGGCAGTCTGCTGCCGGCCCAGCCGCGCTGGTCGAGCGTCGATCGCAAGATTTTCCAGGACCATCGCCTGTGCTCGCTGTGCCGGGCAATCCTGGAGTCCCAGAAACGCGGGACTTCGCCGATCTGGCCGGAGTTGCGGTTCGAGTTGTGATCCTCCTGGCTCAAAGTATCGCTTTTTTGTGGGAGCGAGCTTGCTCGCGATAGGCAGGCACAGCCCCATACAGTGCAGGCAGGCTCACTGCCAATCGCGAGCAAGCTCGCTCCCACAGGGTTTCAGTTCAATCCCCCGGCATGCTGCGCATCGGGCGCTTCAGCGCCGCTCTCCCCGAAATAACGGGTGGCAGTGTACAATCGCCGCTTCCACACCCTCTGTTCGATCTGCGAAGGATTTCCCGGATGTTGCCGCGCTTGCCTGCCGTCGCCCGCTGCCTGTCTCTTGCCGCCCTGTGTATGGCTGGTCCCGTTGCTGCCCTGGAGCTGCCTCTGCCACCGCCGGGTGAAGACATCGTCGGCCAGGTGCAGGTCATCAAGGCCAAATACGAAGACACCTTCGCCGACCTGGGCACCACCTATGACCTGGGCTACAGCGAGATGGTCGCGGCCAACCCTGGGGTCGATCCGTGGCTGCCGGGCGCGGGCACCGAAATCGTCCTGCCGACCCGCTTCATCCTGCCGCCAGGCCCGCGCGAAGGGATCGTGATCAACCTCGCCGAATACCGTCTCTACTATTTTCCCAAGGGGCGGAACGTGGTCTACACCTTCCCGCTGGGGATCGGCCGTGAAGGCTGGGGCTCGCCTATCGCCCACACCAGCATCATCGCCAAGACACCGAACCCGACCTGGACGCCTCCAGCTTCGATCAAGGCTGAACACGCCGCCGATGGCGATCCGCTGCCGAACGTCGTACCGGCAGGCCCTGACAACCCGCTGGGTCCGTTCAAGTTCACCCTGGGCACCCCGGGCTACCTGATCCATGGTTCGAACAAGAAGTTCGGTATTGGCATGCGTACCAGCCACGGTTGCTTCCGGATGTTCAACAACAACGTATTGGAAATGGCGAGCATGGTGCCGGTGGGGACTTCGGTGCGAATCATCAACGACCCGTACAAGTTGGGCGTAAGCGGCGGCAAGGTTTACCTGGAAGCCCATACGCCGCTGGACGACAAGGGCAACCCGTCCGTGGTGGACAAGCACACCGCGGTCATCAACGCGATGCTCAAGCGGGAAGACATCACCAGCAACTTGCGCATGAACTGGGACGTGGTGCGTGACGTGGTGGCTGCCGAAGACGGCCTGCCGGTAGAGGTTGCCGTTCCGAATACTTCGGCACCGATGGTATCGAGCGCGCCGGTCGATCTGACCCAATAAGCGACTCTACGACAACCCGCCCACATTCCAGGATGTCGGCGGGTTTTTTATCGCCAGGAGAATACCGGGCAATAAAAAAGCCGACCCACTAGTGGGTCGGCTCGATAACAATCCCGAAGGACTATTACTTGCGGCTAGCTTTTTCCAGCATGCGCAGAGCACGCTCGTTAGCTTCGTCAGCAGTCTGTTGTGCTTTTTGAGCAGCAGCCAGAGCTTCATCAGCTTTACGGTAGGCTTCGTCTGCACGAGCTTGGGCGCGAGCTGCTGCGTCTTCGGTGGCAGTCAGACGTGCTTCGGTTTCTTTCGATGCGCTGCTGCAACCGGTAGCCAGAACTGCGGCCAGGGCCAGAGCAGAGAATTTCAGAACGTTGTTCATCGTGTTCCCCTTCAAGGACTTTCTATTTAGTGACTGTCTCCCCAGAGTGAGGAGTTAGCCGGCGTACATACTACTCATTACTTGTAGTAAGTAAACTGACGTAGCGCAAGAAGCAAAAAAATTGTAGGCGGTGATTCTTTTTCAGGCAACTTTTCTGTTGGTTGTTTAAAAAATACACAGCCTCAACCGTGGGAATGGAGCGTGCCGCTGAAAAAAGTTCCGCAGACCGGTCAACTCAACCGAAGGCGCTAAAAGTCGTTGTTTATTGATTCTCCTGGACTTTTGTTCATTTTTTGTGCAGTCCGCCAGGGATCTTTTATTGCTAATGGCGGTGACTTTAACAGCGGGCGCTCGTCTCAAGACTCAACAACTGGCGATGTTCAGCTATAGCGTCTGGACCGACTAGCGCTTGAAAGTGAGGCTCAACCGATAAACCCGTCGAGGTTCACCACTTCAGTGACAGGCGTGTCTTGAGCATTTGCGTCATTGGTGCCTACTATTCACGACGTGCTCAGGTTTGGGCGGCTGGTTTTTTGCCCTCGGTGACCGGATTGGCACGGGGTGGCGTAGAGGTTCCTTCGCCGGAAAAACATCGGTAAGGTAGGGGTCGGCATTCAGACCCGCGAGGAGTAGTGATGAGCGAGGCGGTTTCCATCCACCATGACCAGGCTGGTCATCAGTTCGAGACCATTGTGGACGGTCATCGTGCCTATCTGACCTATATGGACCTGGGCAAGCAGACCTTGGACATCTATCGCACCTTCGTGCCCAACGCATTGCGTGGCAGGGGGATCGCCGCGAAGTTGACCGAAGAGGCGCTGCGGTTCGCTGAAGAAATGGGCTACACGGTGATCCCGTCCTGCTCCTATGTAGAGCGCTACATGGAGCGCCACCAGCGCCACGCGGCGAAGCTTTGATAGACCAAGAATTCACCATAAAAAAACGCCGGGCTGCAAAGCCCGGCGTTTTTTTATGTCTGAAGGAAGCAAAGGTCGCAGGCTTCGCCAGCTCCTACATCCCCGCTCCAAAGTGTAGGAGCTATGTAGGGTAGGAGTTGCCGAGTGCAACGAGGCTGCGATCTTTTAGCCGCGCTGACGCTTAGGCAGCACATCCTTGAGCTTGGCATGCATGCCGCGCAAGGTCTTCTCGGTCGCGCTCCAGTCGATGCAGGCATCGGTGATGGAGACGCCGTACTGCAAATCGGCGAGGTCTTTCGGAATCGCCTGGCAGCCCCAATTCAGATGACTTTCCACCATCAGGCCGATGATCGACTGGTTGCCTTCCAGGATCTGGTTGGCGACGTTTTCCATCACCAGCGGTTGCAGTGCCGGGTCCTTGTTGGAGTTGGCGTGGCTGCAATCGACCATGATGTTCGGCTTGATCTTCGCTTTGTTCAGCGCCTGTTCGCACAGCGCGACGCTGACCGAGTCATAGTTCGGCTTGCCGTTGCCACCGCGCAGCACGACGTGGCCGTAGGCGTTGCCCTTGGTGGTCACGATCGACACGCCGCCTTCCTGGTTGATGCCCAGGAAACGGTGGGGGCTGGAAACCGACTGCAAGGCGTTGATGGCGACGGTGAGGCCGCCGTCAGTGCCATTCTTGAAGCCGACGGCCGACGACAGGCCGGAGGCCATTTCGCGGTGCGTCTGGGATTCGGTGGTGCGCGCGCCGATGGCCGACCAGCTGATCAGGTCCTGCAAATATTGCGGGGAGATCGGGTCCAGGGCTTCGGTGGCGGTGGGCAGGCCCATTTCGGCCAGGTCCAGCAGCAACTGGCGGCCGATGTGCAGGCCGTCCTGGATCTTGAAGGAGTCGTCCAGGTACGGGTCGTTGATCAGGCCCTTCCAACCAACGGTCGTCCGAGGTTTCTCGAAATACACCCGCATCACCAGGTACAAGGTGTCGGAGACTTCCGCCGCAAGCACCTTCAAGCGCTCGGCATATTCGTGGGCAGCCTTGATGTCATGGATCGAGCAAGGCCCGATGACCACGAACAGGCGATGGTCGGTGCCGTCGAGGATGTTGCGGATGACTTCCCGACCCTTGGTCACGGTGCGCAGGGCAGCGTCGCTCAAGGGAATGTCGCGCTTGAGCTGGTCAGGCGTGATGAGGGTTTCGTTGGAGGCGACGTTAAGGTCGTTGATCGGTAAATCAGCCATCGTGTTACTCGTCAGGTCACGGGTGCCGGCCGCCAGCGATCCCCGCGCGGCGGTGCACAGCGGATTTAAGCGCGTCGGGGAGCCGAACCTTAGCGCGTTAGGAGGTGGCTCGACAATGGGCAGGCACGGGTTTAATCCCTATTTGTCTGGCCATCGAGCCCGAAGGCTGGCTGTAATGAGGTTCTCATGAGAAAAGCGATGGACCCGTGGCGAGGGAGCTTGCTCCCGCTCGGTTGCGCAGCGACCGCAAAGTCTTGGGGCCGCTCCGCCCGAGGCGTCGGACCGTCCCAGCGGGAGCAAGCTCCCTCGCCACAGGTGTTTGGATGACCTTAATTACGAAGGCAGGCCGGGGATTAATTTCACGGCTGCTTACAATCTGGATTGCATGCCGTCTGGCCCCCGTTGATAGTGTGCACGGATTGTTTTCAAAGAGGACTACGGTAATGCAGGCAGGCGTAAAAGCGCGGATAGGAATGATCGGCACCGGGGCGATTGGCGGCTTCTACGGCGTGATGCTGGCACGTGCCGGCTTCGATGTGCATTTCTTGTTGCGCAGTGAATTTGCCGCCGTGGCCGAAAGCGGCCTGCGAGTCGACAGCGCAGTCCATGGCACGCTGGCCCTCAACCCGGTCCAGGCTTACCGTTCGGCAAACGAAATGCCGCCTTGCGACTGGCTGCTGGTGGGCGCCAAGACCACCAGCAATGCCGACCTGGCCCCGGTCATCATCCAGGCTGCCGCTGACGGCGCTAAAGTCCTGTTGCTGCAGAACGGGCTCGATGTCGAGGATGATCTGCGGCCGCTACTGCCCGACTCACTGCATTTATTGGGCGGCCTGTGCCTGGTCTGCGTTCACCGCGTCGGGCCGGGCATCGTTGCCCATCAGGCCCTTGGCGCGGTGAATATCGGTTATCACAGCGGTCCTTGCCAGGGCCAGGACGAACGCATGGCGATTGTCGAGGAGGGGGCTGGGTTGTTTCGTGCCGCGGGTATCGACTCCCAGTCCATGCCCGACCTGCAACAGGCTCGCTGGCAGAAGCTGGTATGGAACGTACCGTACAACGGCCTCTCGGTGCTGCTGGGCGCCAGCACCACGCCGTTGATGGCCAATGACCACAGTCGCGGTCTGGTCCAGGCCTTGATGGCGGAGGTGGTACGCGGTGCGCAAGCCTGCGGGCATCAAATCGCACCAGGGTATGCCGACTATCTCTTTACGATGACCGAAAAGATGCCCGACTATTGGCCGAGCATGTATCACGATTATTCCCATGAACGGCCGTTGGAGCTGGATGCGATCTACGGCCGGCCACTGGCAGCGGCGAAGGCGGCGGGCTGCGATTTGCCGAAGATCGAAGCCTTGTATCAGGCGCTGGCGTTCCTGGACCGCCGCAATCGTTGATGGATGAAGGGGGACAGCATGGCGAATAACATCGACGACAAACTGGTGCTGGCGATTTCATCGCGAGCCTTGTTCGACCTGAGGGAAAGCCACAAGGTCTATCTTTCCAGTGGTGTCGAGGCCTATCGGCAATACCAGATCGAGCATGAAGACGAGGTCCTTGAGCCTGGGGACGCCTTCGCCCTCGTACAGAAATTGCTCAATCTCAACGAGCACCTGGGGCGAGCCCGTGTCGAGGTGATCCTGGTGTCGCGCAACAGCGCCGACACTGGCCTGCGGGTGTTCAACTCGATTCATCATTACGGCCTGGCGATCTCCCGCGCCGCGTTCGTTGGCGGTCGAAGTCCTTATCCATACCTCAAGGCGTTCGGCTGCGACCTGTTCCTCTCCACCCATGCCGAAGATGTGCGCAGCGCATTGGACGCCGGATTTGCGGCGGCAACGATCCTGTCAGGCGGGGCCAGCCGTGCCGCCAGCGAGGAGCTGCGCATCGCGTTTGACGGTGATGCGGTGCTGTTTTCCGATGAGTCTGAACGCATCTATCAGAGCGGTGGCCTCGAAGCCTTCCAGGCCAGTGAACGCCAAGCCGCGCGCGAGCCACTGCGAGGCGGGCCGTTCAAGGGGTTCCTGGCGGCGCTCAATGCCCTGCAGCGCGAATTCCCGGAGGATGCCTGCCCGATCCGCACGGCATTGGTCACGGCTCGGTCGGCGCCGGCCCATGAACGGGTCATCCGTACGCTGCGAGAATGGGATATTCGTCTGGACGAGTCGCTGTTCCTGGGCGGCCTGACCAAGTCGGCATTCCTCGAAGCCTTTGCCGCCGACGTGTTTTTCGATGACCAGACCGGCCATTGCGAGCTTGCCCGCGAGGTGGTTGCCACCGGGCATGTGCCCCATGGCATCAGCAACGAAGTGAAGCTCTGACCGCCCGTACTTTGAGGCGTTACGCCACACGTCACGCTCGTTGGCGCGCTGCTAAGCTGAATCAATCTCCGCCATTCTGGCATTCGAGGAGGTCACATGATTCGTTCGATGCTGTACGCCACAGACCTGGGGCTTTATGCCCCTTATGTGATGCAGCATGCCTTGGCGTTGGCACGGACGTTTGAAGCCGAGTTGTATGTAGTGCATGCGGTGGAACCGATGGGGCTGTTCGCCGAGTCGGTGTTGCAAAGCTATCTGGACGAGCAGGCGCTGAACGAATTTCATCGCCAGGGTCTGAATACGGTGATGGCCAATATCGAGCAGCGAGTACTGGACAGCTTTCGCGAGGAGTTGGGGGAGGGGCAGCAGGACTTGCAACTGATCAAGTCGGTGAGGGTATTCCAGGGTGACCCGTCCCAGGTCATTCTCGAGCAGGCTGCGAAACTCTCCGTCGATTTGTTGATCGTAGGCAGTCACTGCCAGGGGGCGAATGGAGAAACTCCTTTGGGCAGGACCGCCGCACGGGTATTGCAGTTATCCCGGGTGCCGGTCTACCTGGTGCCGCTGGTCCAGCGCCGCATGGCAGGGAGAGGCCTAGGGCTAAATGATGGCTTTTTTATAAAAAGTTCTAGATTTATTAATACAACCATTCATATAGTTATATGCCGTCGCTGATGCCCGTCGCATCCAACTGCTTTGAGGGATACATATGAAGCTTCAACAATTGCGCTACATCTGGGAAGTGGCGCACCACGACCTCAACGTTTCCGCTACCGCACAAAGCCTCTACACGTCGCAACCTGGCATCAGCAAGCAGATCCGCCTGTTGGAAGACGAACTGGGCGTCGAAGTCTTCGCCCGCAGTGGCAAGCACCTGACCCGCGTGACCCCGGCCGGTGAACGCATCATCACCACGGCTGGCGAGATCCTGCGCAAGGTCGAGAGCATCAAGCAGATTGCCCAGGAATTTTCCAACGAGAAAAAAGGCACGCTGTCCATCGCGACCACTCACACCCAGGCCCGTTATGCGCTGCCGCCGGTGATCAGCAATTTCATCAAGCAATACCCGGATGTCGCGCTGCATATGCACCAGGGCTCGCCGATGCAGATCGCCGAGATGGCCGCCGACGGCACCGTGGACTTCGCCATTGCCACCGAAGCCCTGGAGCTATTCGGCGATCTGGTGATGATGCCGTGCTATCGCTGGAACCGCTGCGTGGTGGTGCCCCAGGGCCACCCGTTGACCAAATTGCCGAAGCTGACCCTCGAAGCGTTGGCCGAGTACCCGATCGTGACCTACGTGTTCGGTTTCACCGGTCGTTCGAAACTCGACGAAGCCTTCAGTCATCGTGGCTTGACCCCGAAAGTGGTGTTCACTGCCGCCGACGCCGACGTGATCAAGACCTACGTTCGCCTGGGCCTGGGCGTGGGCATCGTGGCGAAAATGGCCGTCGATACCAAGCTCGACAGTGATCTGGTGGTGTTGGACGCCAGCGAGTTGTTCGAGTCCAGCGTGACCAAGATCGGCTTCCGTCGTGGCACCTTTCTGCGTGGCTTTATGTGCGACTTCATCGAGAAGTTCGCACCGCACCTGACGCGCGAAGTCATGGCCAAGGCCATCCAGTGCCACAACAAGCAGGAACTCGAAGAGCTGTTCGACGGCGTCGAATTGCCGGTGCACTGACCGATAGCTAGATAGCCTCGGTGACTGCGAACTGTTGCCGGGCACCCGCCACGACGATTTCCACTTCATCCCCTTCGAACTTGCCCAGCAGGCTCCGGCCCAGCGGCGAGCGAGGGGTGATGACGGTGATCGGCTGCCCCACCAGCGAGACCTTCAGCCCCGCTGCGTCCGGCCCAAGGAATAGCCACTGTTGGCGGCCATCCTCATCTTCCAGCCCGATCAATGTGCCGACCTGGATACCGCGCTCTTCGTCGTAAGGCCTCAGTGTCAGGTTCTGGCAGAGAGCGAGCGCCTGGCGGATCTCTTCGACGCGTCGGGCTTGTCCGGCGGCAAGGTATGAAGCTTCCAGGCCGAGGGTGTCGTATTTGTTCTCCGCGATATTTTCTTCGTGGGTCGCGGTTTCGTAGGCGGTCTGCGCGGCGCGTTCGGCAATGTCGAGGTCAATCTTGAGTTTGTCGAGGATCAACTGGTGGACAGTCTGTTTGTTCATGATCACTCGCAGAATTGCAGGACGTTGGCGCGGCTTTTCTCGCTCGGCGCGTTCTGGTCCTGTTGCAGCCAGAACTGGCATTTGGGGTTCGACAGGTTGCGCGGGTTGCTACGTACCTGTTCCAGCGCCTGGCGCTGCTCGTTCTTCTGTAGGTTCTGCTGGAATTGCTCGAACATCGGCGTGGGCGGCTCGGGCGCCGGTTGCACCGCTGGCGGTTGCGCCAGTTGATGAACCGCAGCGGCCACCGGGGCCAGTTGTTCAGCGAAGAGGAACCTGGACAGCAACCAACCTGTCAGGACGATGGCGACGAATCCCAGCCACAGGCCCAAGGCGATACTGACGGTCAATTTCAAGGCTGAAAGGCGCGGCGGCGATGGGTAATCAGGCATGACTGCTTCCTGGCAGGGGCACGGTTAGGCGCTGATTGTCGCATGAAGATTAATCGCCGTCGGCCCTTCTGCATCATGGGTTTAATACGGGACAATCAGGCTTTGCCACAGGGAGTCGGGAATGACCGTGCGTTGGGATATTTTTTGCACCGTCGTGGATAACTTCGGCGACATCGGCGTCACTTGGCGCCTGGCGCGGCAATTGGTGGCCGAGCATGGGGTCGCGGTTCGGCTTTGGGTCGATGACCTGCGTGCGTTTGAACGGCTGTGTCCGGAAATAGACCCCGCGCTGTCCGAACAGTGGCAGCAGGGCGTTCAAGTGCGTCACTGGCCCAAGGATTGGCTGCCTGTCGAGGCGGCCGATGTGGTGATCGCCGCGTTTGCCTGCCAGTTGCCCAGCGCCTACATGGATGCGATGGCCGAGCGCCAGGTAACGCCGTTGTGGATGAACCTCGATTACCTGAGCGCCGAGGACTGGGTGATCGGTTGTCACGGTCTGCCGTCGGTGAAATACAAGCACGTGCAGAAGTATTTCTTCTTTCCAGGCTTCCAGGAAGGCACCGGTGGCTTGCTGCGCGAAGCGGGGCTGTTGGAGCGTCGTCGACAATTCCAGCAGGATGGCGCTGCACAACAGGTTTTCCTGCGGGGGCTGGGCGTCGAGCGGGAGCCTGGGGCACGTCTGATTTCGTTGTTCGCCTACGAAAATGCCGGGTTGGCGAGCTGGTTTGACACGATGGCGACGGATACCCGTCCGTGGCATGTCCTGGTTCCGGAAGGACGCATCCTGGGGGATGTCGAGCGTTGGGCGGGCATTGACGGCCTTGGGGCGGGAGCCTCGTATCGCCGTGGCGCCCTGACGGTGCAGGTATTGCCTTTCGTCCGTCAGGATGAATACGACCAACTATTATGGTGCTGCGATTTCAACGCCGTGCGCGGCGAGGACTCCTTCGTGCGGGCACAATGGGCGGGTCGGCCGCTGCTCTGGCACATTTATCAACAGGAAGAAGATGTCCACCTGGAGAAACTCGAGGCGTTTCTCAAGCTGTACACCGAAGGACTTTCCGAGCCAGCGGAAAAAGCGATCAGCGGTCTTTGGCGCACCTGGAATGCCGGTCAAGACATGGCCGAACACTGGAAAGCCGCCTGCGAGAAGGATCGGGAGTTGGCCGAACATGCCCGGTCGTGGTGCCTGGAACAGGCGTCACGAGCCGATCTTGCCACGGCGCTGGTGAAGTTTTACCGAAATTGGATATGATACGCGGCCTAGATTTTTGTAAATCCCATCCAAATTCGGATATTCGCAATGAAAACTGGTAAAGAACTCAAACCCGGTACCGTGATTCGTATCGACAACGATCCTTGGCTGGTTCAGAAAGCTGAATTCACCAAGTCGGGTCGCAACAGCGCGATCATGAAGACCAAGCTGAAAAACCTGCTGACCGGCTACAAGACCGAAACCGTCTACGGTGCGGACGACAAACTGGATGACGTGATCCTGGACCGCAAAGAAGCGACCCTGTCGTTCATCAGCGGCGACACCTACACGTTCATGGACACCACTGACTACACCATGTACGAGCTGAACGCCGAAGACATCGAAAGCGTTCTGCCATTCGTTGAAGAAGGCATGACCGACGTTTGCGAAGCCGTATTCTTTGAAGAGCGCCTGGTTTCCGTAGAACTGCCGACCACTATCGTGCGTCAGGTCGACTACACCGAAGGCTCCGCTCGCGGTGATACTTCCGGCAAGGTGATGAAGCCTGCCAAACTGAAGAACGGTACCGAGCTGTCGGTTGCTGACTTCATCGAAATCGGCGACATGATCGAGATCGATACCCGCGAAGGCGGTTCCTACAAAGGCCGCGCTAAATAAGCGAAGTCTTCTGTATGAAAAAGCCCGACCATTGAGTCGGGCTTTTTTATATCTATATTTCGACCCGGCCCCTGTGGCGAGGGAGCAAGCTCCCTCGCCACAAAAGCAAGGGATTACCTTCACTTCAGGTGTTGCTTAAGCTCTTGCGACGCTTGCAACATCGCCGAACGCACCGCTGGCACCTGGCTCACGACGTTGAGCAAACCATAGTCGTGGATCATGCCGTTGTAACGCACCGCCGTGACGGGGACGCCGGCCGCGTCCAGCTTGCGGGCGTACGCTTCGCCTTCGTCGCGCAGCACGTCGGCCTCGGCAGTCTGCACCAGCGCGGGCGGCAGGCCCTTGAGTTGCGCGGTGGTTGCCCGCAGTGGCGAGGCATAGATCTCGTTACGTTGCCCGGCATCGGTGGTGTAGTTGTCCCAGAACCACTTCATCATGTTCTTGCTGAGGAAATGTCCTTCGGCAAACTGGTTGTAGGACGCCGTCTCGAAACTGGCATCGGTCACCGGCCACAACAAGGCCTGGAAGCGGATTGCCGGGGTACCCTTGTCCTTGGCCATCAGCGCCACGACCGCCGCCATGTTGCCACCCACGCTGTTACCCGCCACGGCCAAGCGCTTGCCATCGACATTGATTTCCTTGCCGTGCTCGGCCACCCATTTCGTCGCGGCGTAAGCCTGGTTGATCGCCACCGGGTAATGCGCTTCGGGTGACGGCGTGTAGTTGACGAACACCGCGACGGCGCCCGAACCCGCTACCAGATCCCGAACCAGTCGTTCGTGGGTCGGGAAATCCCCCAGCACCCAACCGCCGCCGTGGAAGAACATGAACACTGGCAGCTCACCCTTGACCCCGGCCGGACGAACGATGGTCAGGCTGATCGATTGGCCGTCGACCTTGATGGTCTTCTCGCTGACATCGGCCTTGGGCAGTGTCAATTTCACACCTGCCTGGGCGCCGACCAGTACCGCGCGGGCATCCTTGGGTGACAACTGCTCCAGCGGCTTGCCGGTGCCGGCATTCAGTGCGTCGAGAAATGCCTGGGTGTTGTGTTCGACAATATCGCCGGCAAAGGCATTGCTGATGCTCAGGGCGAGAAGGGCGCCGGTCAGGGTTTTGCTGATGTTCATGTCTATCTCCTTGAAATTCGGTCGGGGAAGAGGGTTAAACGGCTACGTGCAGGCGCACGTCAACGTTGCCGCGGGTAGCGTTGGAGTACGGGCAAACCTGGTGCGCTGCATCAACGAGGCTCTGGGCTTCGGCTTGATCCAGGCCCGGCAAGGTGATGTGCAAGTCGATGTCGAGGCCGAAACCACCAGGAATCTGGCCGATGCCGACATGGGCGGTGATCGAGGCGTCATCCGGGATTTTGCGTTTGGTCTGGCTGGCGACGAATTTCAGCGCGCCGATAAAGCAGGCCGAGTAGCCAGCGGCAAACAGTTGTTCTGGGTTGGTCGCCGCACCGCCTGCACCGCCGAGTTCCTTGGGCGTGGCGAGCTTGACGTCGAGAATGTTGTCGCTGGAGATGGCACGACCGTCACGGCCGCCGGTGGAGGTTGCGATTGCGGTGTAGAGAGTTTTCATGGTGGAGGCCTCGTTTCTGGTTGAGTGTTTCGCGCTAAATGTTTGCGCGCTAAGTAGGTGTGAGGAGAATGTAATGCACTAATAATTTGCGCGCAAGATAAATTTTCGGGGCAAGATGGAGTCGGCAAACTGAAAAGGCCTGAAAGCCTTTAGCTAGAGCGATTTTTGAGAGTAGAAATTTTTCGAGGGGGGAGGGTAGACAGGGCTGCCGCTATCGCGAGCAGGCTCGTTCCACAGAGGTTGCTGGATGACGAGACCTTGCTTACATCAGAAATCCAATGTGAAAGCGAGCTTGCTCGCGATAGCGGTGGATCTGAACAGAGGATGTCGGATTTGCCGCCGCTTTCGTCGGAACGCCGCCCGGAGCAAGCTCGCTCCCACAGGGATCTTGGGTTTCCATGAGCTTTGCATTCAGCGCAGGACTATTGTGGGAGCGAGCTTGCTCGCGAAGACGTCGGCATATCCAACATCACTGCAAGCTGATCCACCGCTTTCGCGAGCAAGCTCGCACACAGGGATTAGCGGTGTTTCGGTGATTTAGAGGCTGTCTTGCAAATGCCCGCGCAGCTCTTGCAGGTCAAGTTGCAGCTTCTTCAATTGCTCCAGGGTCTGGCCGCTGGCGGCAAGGATGCATTGCGGGATGTCGAGGGCTTTTTTCTGCAGGGTGCGGCCCTGCTCAGTGAGCTCGACGATCACCACGCGTTCGTCTTCCCGACTGCGGGTGCGGCTCAGCAAACCTTCGGCCTCCAGGCGCTTGAGCAGTGGCGTCAGCGAACCTGGGTCGGTTAGCAGCCGGTTGCTGATTTCACCGACGGTTAAACCGTCTTTTTCCCACAGCACCATCATCGCCAAGTACTGCGGATAGGTCAGGCCCAATGCCTGGAGCAGCGGCTTGTAGACCTTGGTCATCAGCAGCGACGTGGAATGGAGGGCGAAGCAGACCTGGTTATCCAATAACAGGGCGTCGCAAGGGTCGGGGCTGTCGTGTTGAGTGCTCATGGCGAAACCTTTCAATCAGTAGTCCAGGTGAATCTAGCGGACGAACCTTTAATGCACCAGATAATTCTGACGACCTGATCAGCTATGCATTTCCTGGTTATCGCCAACTGCGTAGGATAGGCGCCCTTATAAAGGGAGAATCGTCTGTGGTCGAGGTCGTGCTGTATTTGCTGTTGGGCGCCGCATTGGGCACCTTGGGGGGATTGTTTGGCATTGGCGGCGGATTGATCGCGATACCGGTGTTGGGCGTATGGTTCGGTCTGGACCAGCAGATCGCCCAAGGCACGGCGCTGGTGATGGTGGTGCCCAACGTGATGTTGGCGCTGTGGCGTTATCATCAACGCAATCGCATCGAGATGCGTCATGTCCTGCCGTTGGCCTCCATGGGATTCTGCTTCGCGTGGCTCGGCTCCATCTGGGCCGTGGGCATTGACGCGCAAAGCATGCGAATCGGTTTCGTGGTGTTCCTGGTCGTGCTGGCGGCCTACAACCTCATCCGAATGTTCGCCGCGACGGCACCCGCTTCGGCGCAGATGCGCCACGGCTGGCCATGGCTTGGCGTGTTGGGGGCGGCGTCAGGGACGATGGGCGGTCTGTTTGGCGTCGGCGGGGCGGTTGTCGCCACGCCGATCCTCACCAGTGTGTTTGGCACCACTCAGGTCGTGGCCCAGGGATTGTCGCTGTCGCTGGCCTTGCCCAGCACCGGGGTGACCCTCGCCACCTATGCGTTTCACCATGAGGTGGATTGGTGGATCGGCCTGCCGCTGGCCATCGGTGGGCTGATGAGCATCAGCTGGGGCGTGAAAGTCGCCCACGCCTTGCCGGAGCGACTGCTGCGCGGGCTGTTCTGCGGTTTCCTGGTGTTGTGTGCGGTGTTGCTTATCTTTAAAGCTTGAAGCCTTCGACAATGTGCTCGGCCAGGCACTCGGTGATCGGCGACGGGTTGTGCAAGTTGCGGATCAACATGATGCTGGCCTCGGGCAGCTCCGGCAGGTTCTCCGCCTCACCGAGCACCCGCATGTCCGGGGTCAGCAGGCTTTCCAATTGCGCGGTGATCGCCAGGCCCGCGCCCACCACGGCCATCAGCGCCGACAGGCTCGAGCTGTTGTACGCCACGCGATAATCGCGGCCCATTGCATCCAATGCGTTGCACGCCCATTGCCGACAGAAACAATCACTGTTGAACATCGCCAGCGGCAGCGGTGTTTGTTCATGGACGTTGAAGCAGGCGGCTTCGGCCCAGACAAAGCGCTCCTTGCGCAGCAACTGGCCGATCTCATCCCCCGGCTTGCGGGTGACGATGGACAAGTCCAGGTCCTGGCGCAGCAGCAACTGCTTGGACGATTCGCAGTGCACTTCGATTTCGATCAGGGGATAGAACTGGGCGAAGCGTTGCAGGATCCCGGGCAGGAACCGCATCACGTAATCATCCGGCGTGCCGATGCGTACCGTGCCGACCATGTGCGGTTCACGCAGCGTATTGAACACTTCGCTGTGCAGCTTGAGGATCCGCCGGGCATAACCCAGCAACACCTGGCCCTCGGCGGTGAGCTTGACCTGGCGCCCGTCGCGCTCGAACAGCCGCCGCTGCAACACGTCCTCTTCCAGGCGCTTCATCTGCATGCTGACGGCGGATTGCGTGCGGTTGACCAGTTCCCCGGCGCGGGTGAACCCCCCTTGGTCGGCGATGGCAACGAAGGTACGCAGCACTTCCGTATCGATGCTCGGGTAACTCGACAATGGATCAATCTCCGAGATGTATTGCATAAGAAACATTCGTTGGATTGATCTTAGCGTTAGCGCGAGACTTGAGCCATCCCAAACGGAGGACATCACGATGAAAGGTCAAAAAGGATATCTACTGATAGAAAAACTCTCCCATGGCTTCTCGGTCAGCGCTCTGCTGCATAAGGTTAGTCGATGGTACGAATTGCACCACGAGCGTGAATTGCTGGCCGGCATGAGCGACGAGGCGCTCAAGGACATCGGCGTAAGTCGGGCCGACGTGGAGCAGGAAGTGGTTCGGCCATTCTGGGACGACCCAATGCACAAATGAGCCATCCTTCCCTACACAAACCGTTCAATGGTGAGGTAGGTTGCGAGCAGACAAGGAGATCTCCATGCCCGCGACTGTATCCTTTACCCTCAAACAGGCCCGGCGCCTGGCGTTGGCCGCCCAAGGATTCGATGGGCGGCTTTCGCCAGCTTCGGTGCAACCCTTGCGCCTCAACCGCTTGATCGAACGCCTCGGCGTCCTGCAGATCGACTCCGTCAACGCGCTGGTGCGCTCGCATTACCTCCCGCTGTTTTCCCGCCTCGGTCATTACAATCGCGATTTGCTCGATCAAGCCGCCTGGAGCCAGGGCCGCCGTCGCACGCTGTTTGAATATTGGGGGCATGAAGCCTCGCTGCTGCCGGTGGCGATGTACCCGTTGATGCGCTGGCGAATGGCGCGGGCGGCGCGTGGCGCGGGTATCTACCAGCAACTGGCGCGTTTCGGCCAGGAGCAGCAAGACGTGATTCACCGCGTCCTGCAAGCGGTCCGGGACCAGGGAGCAATTGGCGCGGGCAGTTTGTCCACGCGCCAGGAAAAGGCTGGCCCGTGGTGGGACTGGAGCGCGGAAAAACATGCGCTGGAATGGTTGTTCGCAGCGGGTGAAGTCACGGTGGCGGGACGGCGGGGCTTCGAGCGGCTTTACGATTTGCCGGAACGGGTCCTGCCGGATTCCGTGCTGCGACAACCTCTGCCGGACGAAGCCCAGGCCCAGCGCGCTTTACTCATCCATGCTGCCGAAGCCTTGGGTGTCGCTACCGAAAAGGACCTGCGCGACTACTTTCGCTTGAGTCCGGCGGACAGCCGTGAACGGCTTGCCGAACTGGAGGAGGCGGGCGAACTGCTACGTTGCCAGGTTGAGGACTGGAAGCAGCCAGCCTGGTGCCGACCCACCGTGAAAATTCCCCGCAAGGTCGCCGCCAGTGCGCTGCTGTCGCCGTTCGATTCGTTGGTCTGGGAGCGCAGTCGTACCGAGCGGCTGTTCGATTTTCGCTATCGGCTGGAGATCTACACGCCGGTGCACAAGCGGGTGTATGGCTATTACGTCTTGCCGTTTCTGCACAACGAGCGGATTGCGGCGCGGGTGGACTTGCGGGCTGAGCGGGCGGTGGGGCAATTGGCGGTGCATGCAGTGCACGAGGAAGAGGCGGGGCTGGACGAGGAGGGGATGCTGGCGTTGGCGACGAATCTGCGGCGCATGGCCAACTGGTTGGGGTTGGAGCGGGTTCAGCTCAATTGCCAGCGAGTGAGTGGGGGGCGGTTGGCGGTGGCATTGGCCCAGATCGAGGGTGATTGAGCTGGCCTCATCGCGAGCAAGCTCGCTCCCACAGGGGCCTCGTGACCACAGATTTTGTGTCCACAGCAGATCCAATGTGGGAGCGAGCTTGCTCGCGAAAGCGATAGGCCAGGCACTACAAAACTGTCTGGCTCATCGCCTCACCTGCTTCAACGTCTCGGCAATCAAGAACGCCAGCTCCAGCGACTGATCGGCATTCATCCGCGGGTCGCAGTGGGTGTGGTAGCGATCCGATAGGCCGTCTTCGGTGATCGGTCGCGCGCCACCGATGCATTCGGTGACGTTCTGTCCGGTCATCTCGATGTGGATACCGCCGGCATAGGTGCCTTCGGCTTCATGGACCTGGAAGAACTGCTTCACTTCGCCCAGGATCTGCGCAAAATCCCGGGTCTTGTAGCCGCTGCTGGCCTTGATGGTGTTGCCGTGCATCGGATCGGAGCTCCACAGCACCTGCTTGCCCTCGCGCTGCACCGCGCGCAGCAGTTGCGGCAGGTGATCGCCGACCTTGTTGGCGCCCATCCGGGCGATCAGGTTCAGCCGGCCCGGGTCGTTGTCCGGGTTGAGCACGTCGATCAGGCGGATCAGGTCGTCAGGGTTCATGCTCGGGCCGACCTTGACCCCGATCGGGTTGTTCACCCCGCGCAGGAACTCGACATGCGCGCCGTCCAACTGACGGGTGCGGTCGCCGATCCACAGCATGTGGGCCGAACAGTCGTAATAATCATTGGTCAGGCTGTCGCGACGCACGAAGGCTTCTTCGTAATTGAGCAGCAGCGCCTCGTGGGCGGTGAAGAAGCTGGTTTCGCGCAGTTGCGGCGAGCTGTCCATGCCGCAGGCGCGCATGAACGCCAGGGTTTCGTCGATGCGGTCGGCCAGGTGGCTGTATTTTTCCGCCAGGGCCGAGTTGGCGATGAAATCCAGGTTCCACTTGTGCACCTGGTGCAGATCGGCAAAGCCGCCCTGGGCGAAGGCGCGCAGCAGGTTCAAGGTGGCGGTGGACTGGTGATAGGACTGCAACAACCGCTCCGGGTCCGGCACGCGGCTTTTTTCGTCGAAACCGATGCCGTTGACGATGTCGCCGCGATAGGCCGGCAACGTTACCCCGTCAATGGTTTCATCGTTGGCCGAGCGTGGCTTGGCGAATTGCCCGGCCATGCGCCCGACCTTGACCACCGGGCAACCGGCGGCAAACGTCATGACGATCGCCATCTGCAAGAGCACCTTGAAGGTGTCGCGGATCTTGGCGGCCGAGAACTCGGCAAAGCTCTCGGCACAGTCGCCGCCTTGCAACAGGAACGCCCGGCCCTGGGTCACCTCGGCGAACTGACGGCGCAACTCCCGGGCTTCACCGGCAAACACCAATGGCGGATAACTGGCCAGGGTCTGCTCCACCTGCGACAGGTGCGCGGCGTCGGGGTAGCGGGGTTGTTGCTGGATCGGCAGGGCGCGCCAGCTGTCAGGGCTCCAGGGTTGGCTCATCATGATCTCTAGGTGGTTTACGCTCGGGCGCTCATGTTATCAGCAAATTAGTGCGTGACCTGTTCCGCTTGCTTCGCGGACAATCGCGCCTTTGCCCCGTATACGCAGGCCCATGCCCGCCCGGCAACATCAGGAGATGAAATGACAGAGGAGCGCGTCGAGCATTTGCTCGCCGAGGTGCACGACGAGTTCGGCATGATCCGCGTGTTCGAAGTGGCCGATTACCGGTTTCTCGAATTCGGCGATGCCATCGAGCAGAGCTGCGTGTTCACCGCCGACCCGAGCTGGCTCGAATATGACTACACCCGCGCCATGCTCATCGGTGCGTTGTGTCATGAGCAGCCGGAAAGCGCGTTGTTCCTGGGGTTGGGCGCTGGGACGCTGACCCAGGCCTGTCTCAAGTTCCTGCCGTTGGAAGATGTCGAGGCGATCGAGCTGCGCCCCGACGTGCCGCGCCTGGCCATCGAATATCTTGGGCTGGATGACGATCCGCGTTTGTACATTCGCGTCGGCGATGCCTTGGAATTGCTTGAAACGGCAGAGCCGGCGGACCTGATTTTTGTCGACCTCTATACCGACGTCGGTCCCGGCGTAGGCCATCTGGCCTGGGGGTTCCTGGAAAACTGCCAGAAGCGCCTCAACCCCGGCGGCTGGCTGGTGATCAACCAATGGGCGACCGATGACGGCAAGCCCTTGGGCGCCGCGCTGTTGCGTGGTCTTTATCATCGGCATTATTGGGAGCTGCCGGTGAAGGAGGGCAACGTGATCCTGATCGTGCCGGCGGACCTCGACCAGGAGCTGGATATGGACGGGCTGGTTGCCCGGGCCGAAGGATTGGCGCCGCGGTTGGGTTATTCGTTGCAGTCGTTGATCAAGGCCATCCGCCCGGCGACGTGACACGAACCCAGGGCACAACGAAATTCCTGTGGCGAGGGGATTTATCCCCGCTGGGTCGCGAAGCGACCCCTAAAGCTCGCTCACGCATCGGTAGCTCAGGTATTTTGGGGCCGCTTCGCAGCCCAGCGGGGATAAATCCCCTCGCCACAATAGAGTTCATCCCATCCGAAGATGAATCGTTTTAGCTGACGCCCCCAACGGCTATTGCACAGAGCTCCGCCACACCTTCCGTCGATAAAAAAATCTCCCTTTTTTGGCGAATTCCGGTATAGTGCGCGCCGGCCTTTAGCCGGGCCGCGTCAAGGTAGCGCAATTCCCCGAAGCCAGCTTCGGTTGCATGTCCGCACAACGGATGCTTCCGCGACGTTCTTTTTCATTCATTCGTTTTCGCAAATCCCCGCCGACAAAGCTGCCAGGGCGACTCTTGAGTCTCAACACGGCATGCGCAGCTTTGGAGCATGGGTCTTTGCGGATGCACTTAGAGGCAGACCCATGACCCAGGAAATCGGCGGCTTCGCCGCTCTTGAACTTCATCCCAATATTGTCGCTGCAGTAGTCGCTACCGGCTATGAAGAGCCTTCGGCCATTCAGCAGCAGTCGATCCCGATCATTCTCGCCGGTCACGATATGATTGGTCAGGCGCAAACCGGTACGGGTAAGACCGCCGCGTTCGCACTGCCGATCCTGCACCGCATTGATCCGTCCAAGCGCGAGCCGCAAGCTCTGATCCTGGCCCCAACTCGTGAGTTGGCGCTACAAGTTGCAACCGCTTTCGAAACCTACGCCAAGCAAATGCCGGGCGTGACTGTTGTGGCTGTCTACGGCGGCGCGCCGATGGGCCCACAGCTGAAAGCAATCCGTAATGGCGCACAAATCGTTGTCGCCACCCCGGGCCGTCTGTGCGACCACCTGCGTCGCGACGAAAAAGTCCTCGCCACCGTGAACCACCTGGTTCTCGACGAAGCGGACGAAATGCTCAAGCTGGGCTTCATGGACGACCTGGAAGTCATCTTCAAGGCCATGCCTGAGACCCGCCAGACCGTCCTGTTCTCGGCCACCTTGCCTCAGTCGATCCGTGCCATCGCCGAACGCCACCTGCGCGATCCGAAGCACGTGAAGATCCAGAGCAAGACCCAGACCGTCACCGCGATCGAGCAGGCTCACCTGCTGGTTCACGCCGACCAGAAGACCTCTGCCGTCCTGAGCCTGCTGGAAGTCGAAGACTTCGACGCCCTGATCATGTTCGTGCGCACCAAGCAAGCGACCCTGGACCTGGCCAGCGCCCTGGAAGCCAAAGGCTACAAAGCCGCTGCGCTGAACGGTGACATTGCCCAGAACCAGCGTGAGCGCGTCATCGACTCCCTCAAGGATGGCCGCCTGGACATCGTTGTGGCGACCGACGTTGCTGCCCGTGGCCTGGACGTTCCGCGCATCACCCACGTGTTCAACGTGGACATGCCGTACGATCCGGAATCCTACGTGCACCGTATCGGCCGTACTGGCCGCGCCGGTCGCGAAGGTCGCGCGCTGCTGCTGGTTACCCCGCGTGAGCGCCGCATGCTGCAAGTGATCGAGCGTGTGACTGGCCAGAAGGTGGCTGAAGTTCGCCTGCCGGACGCCCAGGCTGTTCTCGATGCGCGCATCAAGAAACTGACCAACAGCCTGTCGCCGCTTGTGGCTGACGCCGAATCGACCCACGGTGATCTGCTCGATCGCCTGACCGCCGACATCGGTTGCACCCCGCGTGCCCTGGCCGCTGCCCTTCTGCGTAAGGCCACCAACGGCCAAGCGCTGAACCTGGCTGCGATCGAGAAGGAACGTCCGCTGGTGCCGAACAACGCACCGCGTGGCGACCGTCCTGAGCGCAGTGGCGATCGTCCGGACCGTGGTGATCGCGAGCGTCGTGCACCGATCCCGTTGGCCGAAGGCCGTGCCCGTTGCCGTACCGCGTTGGGCGCTCGTGACGGCATTGCCGCCAAGAACCTGCTCGGCGCGATCCTCAACGAAGGCGGCCTGGCCCGCGAAGCTATCGGTCGCATCCAGGTGCGTGACAGCTTCAGCCTGGTGGAATTGCCGGAAGATGGTCTGGAGAAGTTGCTGACCAAGCTCAAGGACACCCGCGTGGCCGGCAAGCAGCTCAAGCTGCGTCGCTACCGCGAGGATTGATCGACCTGCGGGTTGATTGACCGAGCATGAAAAATCCCCGACTGGTTCGGGGATTTTTTTTGCCTGTCGTGTGGTGTTTTTTCAGTGCGAGCGGCGGGGAGACCCATCGCGAGCAAGCTCGCTCCCACAGGGGATTTGTGAGCGCCGAAGACCCAATGTGGGAGCGAGCTTGCTCGCGATTGGCGCGACTCGGTTTGCGATCAGTCGAACCGATAGATGTCCATCCCCAGCGTCCCCATCGTGAACCCCGCATGGGCAACGCTGAATGTCCCCCCAGCCCCTCGGGCAAAATACAGCGGCAACAAATGTTCATCGCTGGGATGGCTGCGCACGGCATTGGGCGCCTGGCGGCGATAGTCGTGCAGCGCCACCTCGTCGTTCGACGCCAGTTTGGCGACCATCCAATCGCGAAACGCCTTGGCCCAGGGTTCGACGGTTTCAGGGCCGGCGTTCCAATCCAGGTCCCGCAGGTTATGCGTAATGCTTCCGGAACCGATCACCAGCACCCCTTGTTCCCGCAGGCTCGCCAATGCGCGGCCGACTTGCGTTTGCTGTGTCGGGCCTTGATGGCTGGGCAAGGAGACCTGCACCACGGGAATGTCGGCCTCGGGGTACATCAACGACAGCGGCACCCAGACGCCATGGTCGGATGGCCGCTTAGAGTCGAGGCGTGCCGGCAGATGCGCGGCGTTGAGCATGTCTGCCACCTGTTCCGCCAGTCTAGGGTCGCCAGGCGCCGGGTATTGCACTTCATACAGTGCCGGTGGAAACCCGCCGAAGTCATGCCAGGTGCGCGGTCGCGGGTTGGCGCTGACCAGCAGCTCGTCGCTCTCCCAATGAGCCGAGACAATGACGATCGCCTTTGGCCTGGGCAGCTGCGCGGCCAGGCGAACCAACGCCGGGCCGCTTTCGCCGGGCTCCAGGGCGAGCATCGGTGAGCCATGGGAAATAAACAGGCTGGGCAGCATGGACGGGCTCCTGAGCGTTAAGATGTGTCATCTTCTGTCAGGTCAATGATCAAAATCTAATATAAGTTTTAACCTGTTTTGATCGAATTTATGGAGCGAACCCCATGGACCCCGAGTTTTGGCACAAGCGTTGGTCAACCAACCAGATCGGCTTTCATCTGCCGGAGGTGAACCCTTATCTGCAGCGTTTCTGGCCCCAATTGGGATTGCCCGAAGAGACTCGAGTGTTGGTGCCCCTGTGCGGCAAGACGCTGGATCTGATGTGGTTGGCGCAACAAGGTTTTTCCGTGCTCGGAATTGAGTTGTCAGAGAAAGCCGTCACTGATTTTTTCCAGGAGCATCAGCTTGAGCCGAACGTGAGCGAGGAGGGCGCCTTCAAGATATTTCGTGCCGGTGCCATCGAAATTCGCTGCGGTGATTTCTTTGCGCTGACGCCTTTGGACGTGGCTGATTGCGCGACGTTGTATGACCGCGCTGCATTGATCGCATTGCCTGCGCCGATGCGCGAGCGGTACGTGGCGCATTTGCTGAAAATATTGCCAGACTGCGTCGGGCTGTTGATTACCCTCGATTACAACCAGGACGAAATGCCTGGGCCGCCGTTTTCCGTTGGGCATGAAGAAGTGCAGCGGTTGCTGGGTGGCGCTTGGCGTCTGGAGATTTTGCAGGAGCAGGATGTGCTTGGGGAGAGCTGGAAATTCTTGCAGGCGGGGGTGAAGCGGTTGGATGAGCGGGTGTATCTGATTTCCAGGCGTTGATGTGTCGTGTTTGTGCCAGGCGAGGTTGCAGATGAATTGGCAACCGAAAAAAAGCCCGCATTGCTGCGGGCTTTCCTTTTGAGACTCTAGCGATCAACCACGGCGACGCAGCGCGTCAATTCGCTCTTCCAGTGGCGGGTGGCTCATGAACATGCGCGCCAGGCCCTGCTTGATGCCACCGTTGATACCAAAGGCGTTCAAGGTGTCGGGCATGTGCACCGGCAGGCCTTGTTCCGCGCGCAGGCGCTGCAGGGCGCCGATCATCGCGCTGGTGCCCGCCAGGCGTGCACCGGCGTCGTCTGCGCGGAACTCGCGTTTGCGCGAGAACCACATGACGATGGCGCTGGCGAGGATGCCCAAGACCAGTTCGGCGAAAATGGTCGCCACGTAGTAGGCGATGCCCTGGCCTTCTTCGTTCTTGAAGATCACCTTGTCGACGAAGTTGCCGATGATGCGGGCAAAGAACATCACGAAGGTGTTCACCACGCCCTGGATCAGCGCCAGCGTAACCATGTCGCCGTTGGCGACGTGGCCAATCTCGTGGGCCAGCACGGCCTTGACTTCATCCGGCGAGAAGCGTTCGAGCAGGCCCTGGCTGACGGCGACCAGTGCGTCGTTCTTGTTCCAGCCGGTGGCGAAGGCGTTCGCCTCGTAGGCCGGGAAGATCCCGACTTCGGGCATTTTGATCCCGGCTTCGCGAGACAACTGCTCGACGGTCTGCAGCAGCCATTGTTCGTGGCGAGTGCGCGGCTGGCTGATGATCTGGGTGCTGGTGCTCATCTTCGCCATCCACTTGGAGATGAACAGCGAGAACAGCGAACCGGCGAAACCGAACACCGCACAGAAGATCAGCAGCTGATTGAGGTTGAGATCAACCCCGTTGGCCGCCATGAACCCGTTGAAGCCAAAAAGGCTCAGGGTGATGCTGGCAATCAGCACGACCGCCAGGTTAGTGGCCAAAAACAGCAGGATGCGCATCATGGTGGTAGCAATCTCCTCATGCTAAAGATGTAGCGTTATGCGGGGTATATAAGGTGCTGCCGCGGGCTATTCAACTCGCCTACTATTTCAAACTGTGTCCTACAGCCGTCCTAAATGTTTGAAAGACTTTTCTGAAAGTGACTCTGGAAATGAGATCCGGCATCCGCGCCCCGCGAACGTTGCGTTGCGTCGACCATCCGCTCTCGAATCCCAGTGTAGAAGGCCTGGTGGCGCTCACAGAACGGATGTGTTGCTGAATCAGACAGCGTGCGAGGTGAGGGGCCTCGCACGCTGGCTGGATCATTGGCGGTAGGACTTGAGGAAATTGCCGATGCGGCCGATGGCCTGGTCCAGGTCATCGACCCGCGGCAAGGTCACGACACGGAAATGGTCCGGCCATGGCCAGTTGAACGCCGTGCCCTGGACGACCAGCAGTTTTTCCGAGAGCAGCAGGTCCAGGACGAATTTTTCGTCGTTGTGGATAGGGCAGACTTTCGGGTCGATCCGGGGGAAGGCATACAAGGCGCCCATTGGTTTGACACAACTGACGCCAGGAATGTCGTTGAGCAGTTCCCAGGTGCGATTGCGTTGTTCCAGCAGCCGCCCCTGGGGCAGGACCAGGTCGTTGATGCTCTGGTAGCCGCCCAGTGCGGTCTGGATTGCATGCTGGCTCGGCACGTTGGCGCACAGGCGCATGTTGGCCAGCATGTCGATGCCTTCGATGTAGCTTTGGGCATGATGCTTGGGCCCGGAGATGGCGATCCAGCCGGAGCGGAAGCCCGCCACCCGGTAGGATTTGGACAAGCCATTGAAGGTCAGGCACAGCAAGTCCGGCGCCAGGGAGGCGGTGCAGACGTGAACGGCGTCGTCGTAGAGGATCTTGTCGTAGATCTCGTCGGAAAATACCACCAGATTGTGCTGGCGGGCCAATTCCAGCATGCCCAGCAGCACTTCCCGGGAATAGACGGCGCCGGTCGGGTTGTTCGGGTTGATGATCACCAGGGCCTTGGTGTTCGGGGTGATCTTGGCCTTGATGTCCGCCAGGTCAGGGAACCAGTTCGCCTGTTCGTCGCACAGGTAATGCACCGGGTTGCCACCGGACAGGCTCACGGCGGCGGTCCACAGCGGATAGTCCGGTGCCGGCACCAGGACTTCGTCGCCGTTGTTGAGCAAGGCCTGCATGGACATGACGATCAGCTCGGACACACCGTTGCCCAGGTAGATGTCTTCGATACCGATGCCTTCTACCTGCTTTTGCTGGTAGTACTGCATCACGGCCTTGCGCGCGCTGAACAGGCCTTTGGAGTCGCTGTAGCCTTGGGCGGTCGGCAGGTTGCGGATGACGTCCTGGAGGATTTCATCGGGCGCTTCGAAACCAAAGGGTGCCGGGTTGCCGATGTTCAGCTTGAGGATACGGTGGCCTTCCTCTTCCAGGCGTTTGGCGTGCTTGAGCACCGGGCCGCGAATGTCGTAGCAGACGTTGGCGAGCTTGTTCGATTTGCTGACCTGCATGGCGATGTGTTCCCGAAAATGAACGATCCAGGCGGCATATGAACTACCGTACTGGGGATCCTGCGTCTGTGCCCGGGCCGGACGCGGTAGATGCGCCACAATCCATTTGAATGCGCATGACGTGACTGCCAGACTGGCGCCTGACGAGGCGCAATCATACGTGCCGCCCGATCCGCGGAAAAGCGTCGGATCGGGCTTTTTCAATTGCCGAGGTAGGACGATGGAAAAGTTGCAGAAAACCCTTGAAGAATGGCGTGACATGCTCGACCCGGAGCAATACAACGTCTGCCGGCTCAAAGGCACCGAGCGACCGTTCTCCGGGAAATACAACGCGACCAAGACCGACGGTGTGTACCACTGCATCTGCTGCAACGAACCGCTGTTCGATTCGACGACCAAATTCGATTCGGGCTGTGGCTGGCCGAGTTTCTACGCGCCGATCGAAGGCAGCGCGGTGGTGGAAGTGCGGGATGTGAGCCATGGCATGATCCGCACCGAGGTGGTCTGCGCCAAATGCGATGCGCACCTGGGGCATGTCTTCCCGGACGGCCCGCCGCCGACCGGGCTGCGTTACTGCATCAACTCGGTGTGCCTGGATCTCGTGCCACGCGAGTAAAATTCTGCGCGGTCCTTTGTGGCGAGGGAGCTTGCTCCCGCTGGGCGGCGCAGCCGCCCCAAAACCGATTTGCCGGAGTTTGCCCAGACAGACCGCGTCCGCCGGGGGTTACGACGGCTGCGCCGTCGAGCGGGAGCAAGCTCCCTCGCCACAAAAGCCTCTCGGCACGTCGGTGTGTCCCGATAATTAAATTGCACACAATTTAATTGCTCGCTATCTTCGGCGTCCTAACTTCTTCAGGAGCCGCCCCCCATGACCGACAATCTGCTGAGCATCCCGTGCACCACCATCAAGGGCGAGCAAAAGACTCTCGCCGATTTCGCCGGCAAGGCTGTGCTGGTGGTCAATACCGCCAGCCAGTGCGGCTTCACCCCGCAATACAAAGGGCTCGAGGCGTTGTGGCAGTCCTACAAGGACCGGGGGCTGGTGGTGCTGGGCTTTCCCTGCAACCAATTTGGCAAGCAGGAGCCGGGCAATGAGGGGGCGATTTCCGAGTTTTGCGAACTCAACTTCGGCGTGAGCTTTCCATTGTTCAAGAAAATCGAGGTCAACGGTGCCAATGCCCATCCGCTGTTCGTCCAGCTCAAGCAGCGGGCGCCTGGCGTGCTGGGGTCCAAAGGCATCAAATGGAATTTCACCAAGTTCCTGATCGGCAAGGATGGCCAGGTGGTCAAGCGCTTCGCCCCGACCACCAAGCCCCAGGACCTCACCGCCGAGATCGAAGCCCTGCTCAAATGAACGATCTGTCAGTCGATTCGCTGAAGCTCGACAGCCAGCTGTGCTTCAAGCTGTATGCCGCGTCGCGGGCGGTGATTCGCGGCTACAAGCCGATGCTGGATCAGCTCGGCCTGACCTACCCGCAGTATCTGGCGATGCTGGTGCTGTGGGAATGGCAGGAAAACGCTCCGGAACAACCCACGGTCAAGGCACTGGGGGAGCGTCTACTGCTTGATTCCGGCACGCTGACGCCGTTGCTCAAGCGTTTGGAGCAACTGGAGTTGGTCCAGCGCCAGCGTTCAGCCCGTGATGAACGCGAGGTTCATTTGAGCCTGTCGGACAGTGGAAAGGCCCTGCGCGAGCAGGTCGGCCCGCTCAAGGCCCGTCTGCTCTGCGACAGCGGCATCGACCTGGATCGCGTAGGGGACCTGCGAGACAGCCTGGATCATTTGTTAGCCCAGATCAAAGCGCTGACGTAGTGGGCACCCACTGATCCAACAATGCCGCGAGCTCTTCGCGTCGGAACGGCTTGGACAGATAATCGCTCATGCCGGCGGCGCGGCAGCGTTCGCGTTCCTCGGGCATCGCATTGGCAGTCAGCGCGACAATTGGCAGGTTGAGCCAGCGCCCGCTGCGACGAATCTGCCGGCTGGCTTCATAACCGTCCATGACCGGCATGTTGCAGTCCATCAACACCAGATCGAAATCCTGCTGTTCGAGCTGGTCAAGGGCCTCGATGCCGTGGGCCGCGACGACGACCTCGCAGCCCAGTTTCACCAGCATGCCCTTGGCCACCAATTGGTTGACGGGGTTGTCTTCCACCAACAGCACTCGCCCGCGGCGCGAAGGCGCCAGCGCTTCGATCTGCGCGTCGTTGATGGTGGTCGCCTCGCTTTGCAGGGCGCGCCGCAATATCTGATAAAGCGCATGGCGCGCCAGCGGCCGGGCTTGTTGCAGCAAGGGGGCGAGGGCGGCCGCCTCTTCGCTGGGCATGAAGCTGCCGTAGGCGGTCACCAGCAGGATCGGCGCCGCGAAAGTTGGCCGCAGATTGAACAGGCATTCCGGGCAATCGGTGATCAGGATGTCGGGCTTGAGCCCCAGCAGCCCGTCATCCACGGAACGTTGTACATAGTCCAATCCCCAGCCGGGCACCAGCATTCCCAACAATTCGGCCAATCCGCTATTGGCGGTGGTAATGGCGACGACATTGCCACGCAAGGGCTCGATGGGGGCTGCGGGCGTGTGACAAGGCAGTGGCAGGTCTGCGCAGAATTGGCTGCCGAAGCCCGCCTCGGAGCTGATCGTCAACCGGCCTTGCATGGCTTCACAGAGGTTGTAGGTCAGTGCCAGCCCGAGCCCGGTGCCGCCGAACTGGCGCGTGATGCCGGCGCCAGCCTGGGTGAACGGCTGGAGGATCCGTGCCTGGGCTTCCTGGGGTATGCCGATGCCCGTGTCGCAGACCTCGATCCGCACGCCGCCTTCGTGTTGGCTCAAGCGCACGTCGACCCGGCCGAAGCGGGTGAACTTCAAGGCGTTGGACAGCAGGTTGCTGACGATCTGGCGAACGCGGGTCGGATCGCCCAATACCTGGGCGGGGAACTGCGGTTCGATCAGGCACGCCAGTTCGACGCTCGGCGCGGCATTTTGTGACAGCAGGTTGGCGGTGTCCTCGATCAGCGAGCCGAGGTCGAACGGTATGCGTTCGAGTTCCAGTTGGCCGGCGTCGAACTTGGACAGGTCGAGGATATCGTTGAGCAGCTCCACCAATACCTTGCCCGAGTCATGGGCAATCGAGAGCTGTTGCTGTTGTTCGGCGGTCAATGGACCGTCCAGGGACAACGCGATCATCCCGAGCAGTCCGTTGAGTGGCGTTCGGATTTCATGGCTCATGTTGGCCAGGAACGCGGAGCGGGCTTCGGCCATGTCCAGGGCGGTACGCCGGGCAATCTCCAGTTCATCGTTGGACTGGCTGAGGCGGGCATTGATGGCCTTGAGCTCGGCGGTGCGCGCCGAAACGATGTTTTCCAGTTGCGCCAGGTAATCGGTGAGGCGATTTTCAGCCGTGCGCCGTTGCTGTATTTCGGTCGAGATGTTTTCAAACTGCTGGTTGGCAACCGACACCAGCACGCCGATTTCGTCGTATTGGTGGCCGGTAGGGCATTCCAGGGGACTTTGCTCGCTGCTGCTCGGGTCGCGGCTGCTCAGCTCGCGGATGACCCGTACCAGTGGCTTGGTCAGCATGACGTAGAACAAGGCGAGCAGCAGGCCGGTCAGGATCAGGCTGCGGGCGAAACCGTTGAGCAGGGTGACCTCGGCCCGGCGCAGGAAGCGACTGCCGAAGGAATACGTATCGACATCCAGTCGCAGGATACCCAGGGACTCGTCAGGCAGATGGTTCAAATAGAGTCGGTCTTCGAACTGGCGTTGGGCGCCGAAAAGAAAGTCGCTGATAAAGCGGTAGTTGCTTTGCAGTTCAGGGCGCTTGACGCTCGCCAGCACCGTATTGTTGTTATCGATCAGTTCGGCGCCAATGATGGCCGGTGAACGCAACAGGCCCAAGGCCAGTTCCTGGGCGAGTTCGGCGTCAATGTTATAGGCGATGCGCGATGCCGGGTTGTGGCTGATTTCCAACAGGGACAGGATTTCACGGTTGATCGACGCGTCTTCGCTGGCATAATCGATGCCGATCTGCACCAGGCTTAACAACGTGCCCAGCACGAAACCCACCAGGACGGTCAGTCGGGCCTGCTTGTACGACAGCCGTTGGGTGAACCTGATATCCATGGAATGGTGAACCACTTACGTTTCCCTTCGCCGGTCAAGCATAGCTGATCATCTCTGAATACCGGTGCGACCGGTGAGTAGTGTCGTGTGAAACAGACCCGCCATCGGCTTCGTCGTTTCGTCGCTGTAGCGTCATCATTACCGTGAACCTGTCCGAGGAGAAGACGTGGACGCTCGATTAATTGCTTTTCTTGACCGCGCCGATGCGGTGCTGGCTCGCATAGAGCCGTTCTTGCCGGCGCCACGGCCCGCCATCGATTGGACGCAGACCCTGGCCGCGCGCTGGCAGCGTGACGGGCGCAGCGGTTTCCTGCTGCCGCTTGAAGTCAGTCTCGATATGCGGTTGTCGGACCTGATTGGCGTGGATCGCCAGGTTGAGCAGTTGGGCCGCAATACCCGGCAGTTCATCGACGGCATGCCAGCCAACCATGCGCTGCTGTGGGGATCGCGTGGCACGGGCAAGTCCTCCCTGATACGAGCCTTGCTGGCTGAACACGCCGGGCATGGCCTGCGGCTGATCGAGATCGAGCGTGATCACCTGGCCGATCTGCCCCGGGTGGTCGAACAGGTCGCCAAGCTGCCCCAGCGCTTCGTGGTGTTCTGCGACGATCTGTCGTTCGAGTCCGGTGAAGGCGATTATCGCGTCCTCAAGAGCGTATTGGACGGTTCCCTCGAACAGGCGCCGGATAACGTGCTGCTGTATGCGACGTCCAACCGGCGTCACCTGGTGCCTGAGAAGGAAAGCGACAACGAGAACTGGAAGCGGGTCGACGGCGAGCTTCACCCCAGCGAGGCCGTCGAAGACAAGATCGCCTTGTCCGACCGTTTCGGCTTGTGGTTGTCGTTCTATCCCTTTACCCAAGAGCATTTCCTCGACGTGGTAGAGCATTGGATCGGCACACTCGCCGCCAAGGCCGGGCTGGCCTGGCAACGTGACGAAGCGTTGGACATAGAGGCGGTCCGCTGGGCGACCGGGCGCGGCAACCGCAATGGACGGTGCGCCTATCAATTTGCCCGTTATTGGGTGGGCCTCAAGCTTCTGGAGCACAACGCATGATCGATTTGACGAACACCGGCGCAGGTCTCGAAGGCTACGGACTGCTGTCGGCGCAGCTGCAATCGTTGCTGGCGGATGAGCGCGATTTCATCGCCAACGCGGCGCAGTTCTCGGCGTTCCTGTTCAATCAGATGGACGACTTGAACTGGGCCGGTTTTTACCTTAATCGCAACGAAGAACTGGTGCTGGGCCCGTTCCAGGGGCAGATCGCCTGTGTACGGATTCCCTTCGGTCGCGGCGTGTGTGGTGCCGCCGCCGCGACGCTCCAGACCCAGCGCGTCGAAGATGTCCACGCCTTCCCCGGGCACATCGCCTGCGACAGCGCCTCGAACAGCGAATTGGTCGTGCCGCTGGTCAAGGACGGGCGCCTGATCGGCGTGCTGGACCTGGACAGTCCGAAACTGGCGCGTTTTACCGAGCATGACCAGGCCGGCATCGAGCAATTGGCGGCGATATTCCTGCGTTTGACCGAGTGCTGATCACGCGTTCAATCCTGCCTTGGCCAACAGGCTGCCCGGATCGATATCATCGATCTGGCGCGGATCAAGATATTCCTCGGCGTAACGCAAGTAGATCCGCTCGTCGATGAACAGCTTGAAGAGCTCGCAATCGATATGGGCGTCACGGCACATGGTGGCCATGATGCCCAGGGCCTCGCTCAGTTTCTTGGCTTTTTTATATGGTCGGTCGGCCGCTGTCAGGGCTTCGAAGATATCGGCGATTGCCATCATTCGAGCCGGCAGGCTCATCTGTTCGCGCTTGAGTCGCTTGGGATAACCGGTGCCGTCCATTTTCTCGTGATGGCCGCCGGCGATCTCCGCGACGTTTTCCAAGTGGCTGGGGAAGGGCAACTGGCTGAGCATCAGGATGGTCTGGACCATGTGGTGATTGATCACATAACGCTCTTCGCGGGTCAGGGTGCCGCGCGTGACGCAGAGGTTGTAGAGTTCGCCGCGGTTGTATTTCCAGGTGGGCACGTCGAGCTGGAAGCCCCACGGATTGTCCGCCGGAATCAGCTCGGCCTCATGCCGCTCGAACAGGTGTTCGGGTTTGTCCGCCAACAATGATTCGGTGACGGGCAGCGTCGGTTTGGGGACGCGTGCCTGGCGGCGGTTTTCCTCCCAGGAAACGCCCAGGCGATCATCCAGGGTGCGGGTCCAGGTGCGCTGGGCGATGTGTTGCAGGCGTTGCAAGTCATCGTCGGCCATGGCTTCGGAGCCCAGGTTGCAACGTGCGACGAAGGCGAAGTCATCATCCAGGGCCGCCAATGCCGCATCGCGTTGCCGGGCCAGGGATGACGCTTCGCCACCGCTTGCCAGCGCCTGCCAGTAATCGATCCAGGCGTCGCGCTTGAGGACTTCGAAGCGGGTACGGACCTCGTGGATGCGGTCGTTCAAGGTTTCCAGCTTGGTGGCTTTGTCCACCACGTACTCAGGTGTAGTGACCTTGCCACAGTCGTGCAGCCAGGCCGCTATGTGCAGCGCCTCCCATTCGTCTTCCGTCGGTCGATACCCTTCGAACGCGGGCGCCTGGCTGGCGGCTGCCGCTTGGGCGAGCATCAGCGTCAGCGCGGGTACTCGCTGGCAATGGCCGCCGGTGTAAGGGCTTTTCGCATCGATCGCACCGGCGAGCAGTTGAATGAACGAGTCCAGCAGTTGCTTCTGCCTGGCTTGCAAGCGTTGGCTTTCGATGCTCACCGTCGCGGCGCCGGAGACAGCCTGCAGGAACGCGATGCGGTCTGGCTGGAGTTTTTCCAGGTCGGCGTCGGTGCCGCTGTCGCTGATCAACAGCACCAGCACGCCGACGGTTTCCTGGTGACGGTTGCGCAGGTGAATGCCGATCAGGTGGACGCGTGGTGCGTCCATAGCCAGCAGGACACCGCGCAGATCGCCGGCCTGTTCGAAGCCAAGGGAGCACACCAGTGTTTCCGCGACGGTCAATCGTTGAAACCAATGGGGGCCGCTCGGAGCATTCAGCGTATAGCTTTGCAGTTCGAGCGTTTGCAGGTCCCGAGGGGTTCCGTCGATGACCAGTCCATACGGCTTGACTTGCTCGCCATCGTTTTCGCGCAGATAGATCAGCCCGGCCTGGGCCTGGCCGATTTTCACGGTCTCGAACAGCACCCGTTCCAAAAGCGGGGCGAAGCGGGTTTCGGCACGCAGGCTGGCGGTGATCTCGAAAAAGCTCGCCAGGGTCTCTTTCATGCGGGCCATGGAAACGCCCAACTGATCGACTTCCAGCACCGGGGAGCGACGGGACGCCGGGTAATCGAAGTCGAAGCTGCGAATCGCATCGGCCTCCTGCACCAAGGACCGTAACGGCTTGACCAGGATCCTTGAGGTCAGCCAGCCCAAGGGCAAGCACAGCAGCAAGGTGGCGAGGGTAATCAGGGCGCCTTGCCAGCGCATGCGATAGGCATCGGCCAATAACTCGTCTTCCGGCACCAGCAACGCCAGTTCCAGGCCTTGTGGCCCGCCCTCCTGCATGTGGCTGCGGGAAACGATCCATTGGCGACCCGCCGCCTCCAGGCGCGGCGTGTCGCTGTTTTCATCGAGCGCGGCGGCAATCGCCGGGTTCAGGTCGCGGGCCTTGATCAGCCTTGATGATTCCGTATCAACGATCAGTCGGCCGCTGTCTGGATAGCCCACCGCGTTGCCTTGAGGGTCGAGCAGGACGATCTCGGTGCCAGGGGTGACCTTGTGCTTGGCCAGCGTCTGGGACAGGGCGGCCAGGGTCAGGTCGGCACCGATGACCGCACGCTCGCCGCTGCGGCGGGCGAGGGTCGTGCCGATGTTCCGGGTGGAAAAGAACACATAGGGCTCGGTTGTAATCTGCTCCGCCGTTTCCATTGCGCTGCGAAACCAGCCCCGGCTGCGTGGATCAAAGGTTTCGTCGGGATTGTCTTGCTGGCCGACGAGCGTCAGGGCCTGGTCATAGAACAGCGATCGGGAGTGAACCTGGCCATCGCTCGTACGTTCCACGGTCCAGACCTGATACGTCGCGTCGGCCGGGGCCTTGAGGGCGGTTCTCAAGGTCCCGGTGCGTAATGGCCGAACCATCAGAAAGTCGCCATTGCGATCGCCCAGGTACAACGACGCCAGGTTCGGGTTGTCCCTCAGTGCCCGGCTGAAAGGCGCGAGCAGGGCCAATCGTTCCGCCATCCGGGGCTCGCGGGTGGCCGGGTAATCAGCCAGCAGGCCCAACAGATGACGGATCGGTTCGTAGGTGTCGTACAGGTCCACGCGCACATCCTGTTCGACGCGATTGAACAGTTTTTCGCTGCTGGACAGGATGATCTGGGTGGTTTGCTGGTAATTGAATATACCCAGCACCACGCCCGTCAGGAGCAAGAGCAGCGTGAACATCACGCTGATATGGACGTGCAGGGGAAACCGGCGTTTTTCCGGACGCGGTGCGCTGGGCATTTCCGTCACTCCAAGTGTTCGGGGGGATCGCCCCCGCTACGCACTGCTGAGCGAACAGCATAGTAAACACTGGGTTATTCTGCCTTGATGATCTCCGTTTGCAGGGCCTGCTCCAGTTCTGTCATTGCCTGTTCGAGGGCCTGGGCATGCCCTTCGATTCGTTCTGGCGCTTGATGACAGGCCAGCTCCAATGCCTCGCAGAGTTGAACCAACGAAGTCGCCTGTACGATGCGGGCGACGCCTTTGATTTTATGGGCTGTCTCGGCCAATGCTCGCCTGTCTCCGTTTTCAGCGGCGTCAAGCAACTCCTGCCGGTCCGAACGGTTGCTGCTGAGCAGTTCCGCCAGCAGGCGTCGCGTCGACACGGGGTTGCCTCCGGTCAGGGCGTGCAGGCATTGCGCGTTGAATGCGTGGGGACGCTTGGCGGGTTTGGTCTGGTTCATCCATTGATTCAGCGCGCTCAGACTGATCGGTTTGAACAGGCAATCGTTCATGCCGGCATCCTTGCAACGCTGTCTTTCCTCGGGTTGTGCGTTGGCCGTGAATCCCAGGATGGTGCAGGGCGGTAGCTGATGTTCCGTCTCGCGCAGACGGATCGCCCTGGCGAGTTCGTAGCCGCTCATGATGGGCATGTTGCAATCAGCGATCACCAGGTCGAAATCCCCGTCCAGCCAGGCCTTGAGCCCTTGCTCGCCGTCGTGGCTGAGGTGGTGGTGATGGCCGAGGTATTCCAATTGCTGGGACATCAGCAGGCGATTCGCCGGATGATCGTCCACGACCAGGACGCTCAATGCACAGGCGGCGGTTTCGACCATGGGTTCGGCCTCAGGGTGCGCCGGAGCACCGGGCAAGGCGGTCAATTGCAAGGAGACCCGGACCTGGGTGCCAACGCCTGGCTGGCTGTCCATCCGCAGATCGCCCCCCATCATCCGACAGAGGTGACGGCTGATCACCAGGCCCAGGCCTGCGCCCTTGCGCGCCATCCGGCTGCTGTTATCGGCCTGGGCAAACGGCTCGAACAGCCGCCCCAGGTCCGCCGGGCTGATACCGATGCCGCTGTCGCTGACCTCCAGTTGCATGTGCAGCGTTTCTTCGTGGACGGTTGGCGACAGCTTCACGCTCACCTTGACCTCTCCTTGCTCGGTGAATTTCAGGGCGTTGCTGATCAGGTTCGAGATGACCTGCTTGAATCGCAATGGGTCGATGTGCACGTTCGGATTGCCTTCGGCAGGCTCGAAGTGCAATGACAACGCCAGGTTTTTCTGCCGGGCCAATCCCGCGAACACGCGAATGACCGACTGCAAGAGGGCTCTCAGGTCGACACGTTCGGGCGCCAGGCTCAGATGGCCTGATTCGATACGGGCGATGTCGAGGATATCGCCGATCAGCTCCAGCATGCCGGAGGCCGACTCGTACGCGACCTCTATTGCCGAGCGGTCCACCTGGCCTTTGTCGGCGTGCTTGAGGGCGAGCTCGAGTATGCCGATCACGGCGTTCATCGGCGTGCGGATCTCATGGCTCATGGTCGCCAGGAAGGTACTTTTGGCCCGGTTGGCATTCTCGGCCTGCTCCTTGGCGGCACGCAATTCGTCGAACAACTCTCGCCGTTCGCTGATATCGATCCAGCCGCCGATGATGCCTTGTACTTGAGCGGCCGAATTTCGGTAGGGGAGGATCCAGTGGTAGATCGTGAGCTTCCTGTCACCGATGTGCAGCGGCCGATCAACGATCAGGGGAATGCCTTCGGTCATCACCCGTTGATAGTCCGCCTGGTATTCCTGCGCCTCGAAGGCGTTGCTCATGGCGCCGGGCATGACGTTCTTGCCGATGACGTCCTCGCGTCTTGCATTGAATGTTTCAAGGTAGCTGTCGTTGCAGCTTTGCAGGAAACCGTTGCGGTCCCGCACATAGATCGGGTGGGGCGTGCCGTTGAGCAGGGCGTGCATGAATTCCAGCTGGTCATTGAGCGCCAGCTCTGCCTGTTGACGTTGCCTGATCTGGCGCTGCATGTAGGCATTCCAGGCCAGGGAGAGCAGGAGTAACAGGCCAGCGCCTGCGGCGACCTGCAGGAACACGCGGTTATAGGTGCGCCAGGCCACTTCCGACGCCGGGACGTAGCCACGCCAACGGTTGTTGATGACGCCCAACTCGTCCGGGTCGATGCTGGTCAAGGCTTTGTCGAGGATGGAATTGAGCTCCGTGGCATTTTTTCCAACGGCCAGGGAAAACATTGCCTGCTGGGTGCCCACGGTGCTGCTGATTTGCAAGGTGTCCCGCAAGGTATGGGAGGACATGAAGTAATTGGCCATGACCAGGGAGTTCACGCTGCCATCGGCTTGCCCTTGGGCGACTAACTGGACGGCGTGCAGCGAGTCGATGGTTTCGATTATTTGCAGGCCCGGGTACTGGCTGCGTAGCCAATCGATGACGGGGTTGCCTTTGGCGATCGCCAGGCGCTTGCCCGCGAACTGGTCCAGTGTCGCCGGGGTATCGGACTGCTTGCGCGTCAACAGGACGAAGGAACTGTCCATGTAGGGACGGCTGAATCTCAGCAGTCGTTGCCGTTCGCGGCTGGGCGAGAGCGCGGCAATGACGTCCGCCTGGCCGTCCAGGACTGCGGCGATCATGCCGTCGTCTGTCCCGTGGCGCTGGATGTCCAGGCGCAGGCCGGTACGCAGCCTGACCCGTTCCAGCAAGTCGGCGCTGATGCCGCGGAAATCGCCGTCCGGATCGAAAAAGGTAAATGGGGCGAACGTTTCGTTCACGGCCACTCGGACTGTGGGGTGCTGGGCCAGCCAGCGCTGTTCGCGGTCGGTCAGTTGTATCTTGTGATCCGTGAGGTACAGATCGCTGCTCGGCACTCCAGCGCTTGGAAATTGCCGCTTGTTCAGCGATGGGGGTCTGGTTGAGCGTGGCGTTGATGATGTCCAGCAATCGGGTGTCGTCGTGTCGCAGCGCGAAGGCGAATCCGGACGACTCATGTTTGGCGAAGCTGGCCATGCGGATGTTGCCCAAGTACCCCTTGTTGATCATGTAATGGGTGGAAATGGTGTCGCCGAGAAATACATCGGCCTGCCCGAAGGCGACTGCGTTGATGGCGTTCTGGTAGGAGGGGTAGGCGATGACAGACGCTTTGGGGTACAGCTTTTCGATTTCGTGCAGGGGCAGGTAGTGATAGACCATGCTCAACCGCAGCCCTTCGAGATCGTCGGTCAGGGGCCGGTTTTCACTCGTCCGGGTGACCAGGACCGGTTGATCCACGGCATAGGGAGTCGACAGGACGATGCCGGTGGTTCGGGCTTCGAAACCGTTGGCACTGCCGAGCAGGTCGATTTGCCCCTGCTTGAGCGCGGTAATGGCCGCCTCGCGGGAGGCGAAGCGCAGGACTTTCATTGGCAGGCCGGTCGCTTTGGCGATGAGGCCCGCATAATCGGCGGTCATGCCTTCATAGTCGCGCCCGCTGGTGGAAAGGTCGAAGGGCGGGTAATCCGGCGCGGAAGTTCCGAGGACCAATTCCTGGCGACCTTGCAGCCAGGTTCGTTGGGTCTCGTCGAGACGGATTTCGATAGGATCCGTCGTCGCGCGACTCAATAGCGCGTAGCGCTGGGGCATATTCGGCGTCGCCATGAGCATCTGCGCATATAACCCTGCGCCTAACAGCAGAAGATAGTTGCTTATGCGATTGAACATCCGATTGTTTCTCACACCAGCGAGTTTCGCTTTGCCATTTCAATCAGGTCTACCAACGACTTAACTTTAAGTTTTTGCATGAGCCGTTTTTTATAGGTGCTGACTGTTTTATTGCTCAGGAACATGCCCTTGGCTATTTCCTTGTTGGTGCGGCCTTGGGCAAAAAGTTGCAGAACCATCAACTCGCGGTCATTGACACTCTTGAAAAGATCCAGCTCGATACTGCGGGGATCGTCATGAGCGACGGGCGTCAGCGCCTGGCTGGGAAAATAGTTATAGCCGGACAGTACGGCTTTTATTGCGCTGACGAGTTCGCTGAGATCTTCCTGTTTGCAAACGTAGCCGGAGGCGCCGGATTGCATGCAGCGAATGCCAAAGAGCGTAGGGGATTGAGCCGTCAGCACCAATGTCTTGAGCGGCGTGGTCATGGCATTGAAGCGTGAAAGAATTTCCAGTCCGTCAAGTTTGGGAATGCTGATATCCAGGATGACCAAGTCGGGCATGCACTCGCGCACCATTTGCATCGCATCGACGCCGTTGTCAGTTTCCCCTACGACTTTATAACCTTCATGCTCCAGCAGCATTCGAACGGCGAGGCGGATGACCGGATGATCGTCGACAATGAAAACGGAGTTCATGAATAAAGTCCCCTGCAAGCTTAAATAAAGCGCGCACCTTAGCCCAGTTAAGGCCAGCTCGTACGAGGAGACGGGGCACGCGTGATCAATTTCAGAACTTTCCTACAAAAAAAGACGCGAGATACCACGATGTACTTAGCCAATTAGTAGGCGGGTAGCGTGGGAAGGGGATGTTTATCTTCTAGCTTGTGTATGTGTTTTCAAGTTGTGAAACTAAGCAGGGCTGCAGTTTTCAGCTATTTCCAGCCACTCGCCAGCGTTTTCCAAGCCATTGGAAAATGTTTATTGAAGAAGCAGTCAAACCACCGATTGCGGGAGCGCAGCCGCTCGCTCCCGCAGGATTCCGGTCGTTGCCGGGTCAGTTCACTGGCGGGTGCGCCCCGTCATTTCCTGGGCCATTTCGCTGGCATAGCTGTCGGTCATGCCTGCGATGAAATCAATCATCCGCAGGAAAGCGCCATGCAGCGGCCCGTCAGGATCGGGGGCGTTGTTGCCCAGCAAATCGAGGATTCGGCGATTCTTGAATGAGGGCGTTCGACCACCGTGTTGTTCCAGGGCGGCGCCGCAAAAACCGTTGAGCAGGATTTCCAGCGTGGTGTAGGCACCGATCTCGTTGAGCGTCTTGCGCTTGTCCTGGAATATTTTCTTGCGGGCCATGTCCTTGGCATTCAACACGCAGCGCTTGGCCGGCCCGTGCATGTGTTCCACGAGGTCGCCCTGCAGTGTGCCGGCAAGCAGCGCATCCTGTTGTTCGACGAACGCACGGGCGGCGGCGTTGGTCAGGTGTTCGATGGCCTTGCCGCGCAGGATAGCCAGCTTTCGTCGCCTGGAATCCAATGGTCCAAGCTGGCGATAGGTTTCCGGCAGATCGTCTCCGACCAGGTCCAGCAGCAGCGATTCCACCTGCGAATATTCCAGCAGGTCCATTTCCACACCGTCTTCCAGGTCGATCAGCGCGTAACAGATGTCATCGGCGGCCTCCATCAGGTAGACCAGCGGATGCCTTGCCCAGCGCTGATCCTCGATCTGCGGCAGGCCAAGTTTGTGGGCGATTTGCTCCAGAAGCGGCAATTCGCTCTGATAGCAGCCGAACTTGTGCTTCTTGTAGCCCAGTGAGTCGGCGTGACGGGCTGTCCAAGGGTATTTCAGGTAAGTGCCCAAGGTTGCATAGGTGAGCCGGGTGCCACCGTCGAACTGATGATATTCAAGCTGGGTGAGAACCCGGAATCCCTGGGCGTTGCCTTCGAAATTGAGGAAGTCGTTACGCTCGGCCTCGCTCATCGCATCAAGCCAGCCACGCCCTGCGGCCTGTTGGAACCAATAGCGGATGGCGTCCTCGCCGGAATGACCGAACGGCGGGTTGCCGATATCGTGGGCCAGGCAGGCCGATTGCACGACCATGCCCAGGTCGCTGGGTTCACACCAGTCTGGCAGGGCGCTGCGGATGGTCTCTCCGACGCGCATGCCGAGCGAACGTCCGACGCAGCTGACCTCGAGCGAATGGGTCAGGCGCGTATGGATATGATCGTTGCTGGACACCGGGTGCACCTGGGTCTTGCGCCCAAGGCGACGGAATGCACCGGAGAAGATAATGCGGTCATGGTCTTTGTGAAATGGACTGCGGCCCAGTTCTTCCGGACTGTGCAGCGTTTTTCCCAGGCGTTCGCGAGTCAGCAGGGTGTGCCAATCCAAGGCCGGTTGCTCCGTTTGTTGAGTCGATGCCCTAGCTTCCCGGTTCGCGCGGTGTCCTGCAAGGCCTGAGGGATGCGATCAGTTGTGCCAGGGTGTTGCATTGACAGTCGAAGCGGGCCGTTCGATGAGAAGGGCCCGTCGAGCAGTATCAGGGTTTACGCGTACTCTTGGCGAGCTTGATCAGCGGAAGCAATGTCGTTGCCAGCCGGATCAGGCGCGACAAGCCCCCGGAGCGCCCGCGCCGGGTTCGCTTGCCGCCGAGGAAACCCAGCAAGGTGACCGCGGCCACGCCCCAAAGCGAGGCATGCTTGAGCCCGAAGCCCTCATGCCAACTTTGCGTAAACCCCCGCACCCGTTGCAGGGGGTGCAGCAGTTGCCGCGTTTCCTGGCGAATTTCCTGGCGGTGCATCTCCATGCGCAAACGCACCAGCGCCTTGCGCATCTCCTGTCGGGTACGGGCTTGAGGAATATCGGGCAGGCTCATGGCAACAGGCGCTCCCGGTCATTGGCCAGTTCTTCGAGGGTGGCATGGAAAGGCGAGGACTCGTCGTAGATCGCAGCCTTGAGCCGAAGCCCGCAGAACAATGCCGCCAGCAGGTAGAACAGGCAAAGGCCAATGATCCCCGCCAGGCGGTAGGTGTCCCACACCAGAATCAGCACGAGCGCGGACAGTCCAACCAACAACAACAAGGCAAAGACCAGCGCCAGGCCGGCAAATAGCAACAGGCTGACGGTACGGGCCTTCTGTTCCTGCAATTCTATGCCGAACAATTCGACGTGGCTGTGCAGCAAGCCGAGGAACGCCGCGCCCAGGCGTCGTGCGGTAGGTCTTGTGCCCGTTTCGGGCGAGCCGGATTCGTCGATACCCATCATTAGCGCCGTGTCGCCAGCAATCCGATCAAAAAGCCAACGCCTGCGGCAATACCAACCGATTGCCAGGGATTGGCCTGTACATATTCTTCGGTGGCGATCACGGCGGCCTGGCCGCGCTCGCGCACGGATTCTTCGGTCAGCTTGAGCGTCTCGCGGGCGCGCAGCAGGGTTTCGTGGATCTGGCTGCGCAGTTCGTCAGCTTGGTCGCCCGCCAGCGTCGCGGTGTGATCCAGCAGTCGCTCGGTATCGCTGACCAGCGTCTGAAAGTCTTCCATCAGCGTTTCTTGAGCAGTCTTTGCCTGGGTTCTGGCCATGGGTGGATCTCCGTAGGTGACGTCTGAAGCGTTCGAGTATGAGCCATGCAGGAAGGTTCAGTGAAACTGACTGGTACAACTTTTGCTCGGCTTTTTGCCATGTACTGGTGCGTGAGCCTGCGCCAGTGCGCTGAAGCTGGGCGAGCGCCCTAAAACCTTGATCCAGAAAATCAAAAAACGCAAAGCACGACGAAGCAGGGCATCGGTTCGCTCATTGTCATGCACCAAAGCGGTTCGACCGCCTTCGACAGGCTGGCGGATTGTTTTAATTTGGTGCGCTGATGGCGCGAAATGAACCGCTTCGGTGCTTTTTCAACTTTTTCAGGTCTGCCAATCACCATGGAAAATATGCAAAGCGCCGTGGACAGTCTGGTCCATAGTTCCAACACGCTGTTCATCCTGCTTGGTGCTGTCATGGTCTTGGCCATGCATGCCGGGTTTGCGTTCCTGGAAGTCGGGACGGTCCGGCAAAAAAACCAGGTCAACGCGCTATCAAAGATCCTCAGTGATTTTGCTGTCTCGACCCTGGCCTATTTTTTCATCGGTTATTGGGTTTCCTATGGCGTGACGTTTGTGCAACCGGCGGCGGCCCTTGCTGCGGACCACGGCTATGGCCTGGTGAAGTTTTTCTTCTTGCTGACATTTGCCGCTGCGATCCCGGCCATTATCTCCGGTGGAATAGCCGAGCGAGCCCGCTTCGCGCCGCAACTGTGCGCCACGGTGCTGATCGTGGCGTTTGTCTATCCCTTTTTCGAAGGCGTGGCCTGGAACGGCAACTTCGGCTTGCAAGCTTGGCTGCAGAGCCATTTCGGTGCCGGTTTCCACGATTTTGCCGGTTCTGTGGTGGTCCATGCCATGGGTGGCTGGCTGGCGTTGGCCGCTGTACTTCTGCTCGGACCGCGTAACGGGCGTTACCGGGACGGGCGACTGGTGGCATTCGCCCCGTCGAGCATTCCGTTCCTGGCGTTGGGTTCGTGGATCCTGATCGTCGGCTGGTTCGGCTTCAACGTGATGAGCGCCCAGACCTTGCCCGGTGTGAGCGGGTTGGTGGCGGTCAATTCCTTGATGGCGATGGTGGGCGGGACCGTGGCGGCGTTGATTGTCGGGCGCAACGACCCGGGCTTCCTGCACAACGGACCGTTGGCTGGCTTGGTGGCGGTTTGCGCGGGCTCCGACCTGATGCATCCGATTGGAGCGCTGGCGACCGGCGCGATTGCCTAGGCGCTCTGTTTGTGTGGTGTTTCACAGCGGCCCAGGGCAAATGGAGAATCGACGACGTACTGGGTGTCTGGCCGTTGCATGGGCTATGCGGTGTCTGGGGCGGTATCGCCTGCGGGATCTTTGGCCAGCAGGCCTTGGGCGGCCTGGGCGGGGTGAGCCTGGCCAGCCAACTGATCGGTACGGCACTAGGCGTGGGGATTGCGCTGATCGGCGGGTTCGCGGTGTACGGGGCGATCAAGGCTTTGTTGGGGCTGCGTCTGACCCAGGAAGAAGAGTATTACGGCGCCGACCTGTCGATCCACAAGATCGGCGCGGTGAACCTGGACTGATCGGTATCACGGCTCCTTGTCCTGGTTGCCCGGATAAAATCCGTGCAGGAGCCCATAACGCTCGTGGCGGACTTGATCGACATGATGCCGGACTCGCTGTTCAGGCAACCCGAGCATGATCAGCGCGTGGGACGCCAGCATCAGGCTGGACTCCAGCAGTTCCGGGACCACTTCGGTGGCTCCGGCGGCCTGCAATTCGGCCAGTTGACTGTCGTCGCGGGTGCGCACCAGGACAGGTACGTGCGAATTCACCCGCCGGACCTCCTTGAGTACCGTCATCGCGATGTCTGTCTTGTCCACCGCGATCACCACCAATCGCGCGCGACCGAGCCCGACCGCGGTAAGCAGGTCCGCTCGGCGTGAATCGCCATAATGCACGCAATGTTCGCCCGCAGTGGCTTCCCGGATGATGACCGGGTCGTCGTCCAGGGCGACGAATTCCAGCCCCTCGCGGCGTAGGAAACGCCCAATGGACTGGCCGACGCGACCATACCCGCAAATCACCACGTGGCCTGACAGGCCTGCATTGCGTTCGCTGATCTGCTCCAGTTGCGCTTCTTCGTTGGGTTTGCGGTGCAGCCGGGCAGCTATGCCTGGCGCGGCGCGGAGGAATAATGGAGTCACCAGCATCGAGCAGAATGTCGCGGCCAGTAGCAGGCCACCGATATCGGCGGGCATGAAGTGGTTCTGTTGCATCAGGGCCATCAGGGCGAAACAGAACTCGCCACCCTGGGCCAGGGCCAGGCCGCTGCGCCAGGCCGTTTCGCCATCGCTGCCGCGCCATTTCACCAGTGCGGCCACCACGCAGCCCTTGATGGTCATCAGGCCGAGGGTCAATCCGAGGATCAGCAGGCCATCGTCCATGAACAATTGCAGGTCGATCAGCATGCCGATGCTGACGAAGAACAACCCGAGCAGGATGTCGCGGAACGGGCGTATGTCCGCCTCGATCTGGTGCCGGTAATGGCTTTCACCCAAAAGCATCCCAGCCAGGAACGCTCCCAGGGCCGGTGACAGGCCGAGCAGGTGGGTAAGCCACGCCGTGAGCAGCACGATCACCAGGGCCAGCAAAACGAAGAGCTCGGCGGAGCGGGATGCCGCCACTTCATGGAACAGGCGCGGCAGCAGCAGCCGGCTGGCCAGCAACAGGCCGCCGAACAGCACCAGCGTCTTGCCCAGGGTCAAGGGCAACGCCCAATACCAGGCGTCGTCACTGTTACCTGCAAACACAGGCACCAGGGTCAAAAGCAATACCGCGACGACGTCCTGGAACAGCAGCACCCCGATCGCGTTCTGGCCGTGGCTGCTGAAGATCTCTCCCAGGCTGGACAGCTCCTTGCTGACAATGGCCGTAGAAGACAGTGCCAGTCCTGCGCCGAGTAGCAGTGCCGCCGCCAGCGGAGCGCCACTGCCTGCCAGCAGCACGCCCAGCAGCGCGGCTGAGCAGAGAACTTGCAGGCTTCCAAGGCCAAACACGACCCGACGCAGTTCGAGCATCTTCGACAGCGAGAACTCCAGCCCCAACGAAAACAACAGGAAAACCACCCCAAGCTCGGCCAGGTCTGGCAGCTCTTCGCTGTCATTCACCCAGTCCAGCGCGGTGGGCCCGACAGCCAGGCCGACGCACAGATAGCCCAGCACCGGTGGCAGGCGCAGGCGCCTGAACAGGGCAATGACCACCAGGGACGAGGCGAGAATGATCAGCAGGTTGGCGAACAAGAGAAACTCCGTTTCAAGGTTTACGAGACCCAGCGTAGAACAGAAAAAACACCGAGCATCACTGGAAAAGCATTTGGGCTCAGTGATTTGCGTCAGCGTTTTACCGAAACAAACTGCGACATGGTACCCGGCTCGACGGTTGCGTGGGGCGGGCCTAGAATGGCGATCTGTCTTTTTGGGGTACCTGCCATGACACCGGAATGCCAGCTGTTCGGCACCCTGGGTTGCCATCTGTGTGAAGTCGCCGAGGGTGTGTTGATGCCTTTCGTCGAACATGGATTGTTGGTGGAACTGGTTGATATTGCCGAGAGCGATGTCTTGTCCGAAGCCTACGGGCTGCGCATTCCCGTGTTGCGCAGGATCGACACGGGTGCGGAACTGGATTGGCCGTTCGACGATCCTGACCGGGTTGCTTCATTCCTGCGTTGACGCCTTCCATCGGCTGGACCTGCATGCCGCCATTGGCGAAAGGGTGTTCTTCGGTTACTGTATGTCCATACAGCTACTGGAGTGCAACCCTTGGTCAATGTCGAGCAATTGAAAAACAGCGTGAACCGGATGTCCGTGGACGTTGTACGCGAAGCGGTACTGGAGTTGCGTCTGGACGGTCTGGTCACGGAGGGCAAGACACCTTTCAACAAGCTGCACTTCAATACCTGTTTCGCCGAGATAGAAGCGCTGTTCCAGCGCGCCGGCTACCACAAGCAACTGGATGTGGTGGGATATCAGGGCCTCTTGTATGCCTTGTACGATCCGGGGCGCTGGGAGGCGGTCGAAGTGCTGCGCTGGTTGAAGGAATTCACCGAAGCCGCTGCAAGGCGGACAACGGTCTCCGCCTGAGCCAGGTATCGCTGGGCTGGCGTAGATGACTGTCGGATAATGCCGGCCCCAGCAAAAAGGTAAAGAGTCTTCAATGCCCGGTTCATCGTTTTCCGCAGCTCATCAGCAGGCCAGCACTTTGTACCTGCCGCCCGGTGCCTGGCAGACTGTGCTGGAATGCCTCTGCGAGCATTTCAGCGCGATCAGCCGTGAGCAATGGCTGGACCGGATTGCACGGGGCCGGGTGCTGGACGGGGAGGGGAAGGCGATCCGTGCCGATCTGCCATACCGTGAAGGCCTTCGCATCCACTATTTTCGTGAAGTGCCCGATGAAAAACCGATCCCAGTGCTCGAGTCGATCCTCTATGCCGACGAGCACCTGGTGGTGGCAGACAAGCCGCATTATCTCCCTGTCACTCCGGCGGGCGAATATGTCGAGCAGACCTTGTTGCGGCGATTGATCCGTCGGCTGGATAACCCGCATCTGGTGCCCCTGCACCGTATTGATCGGCACACGGCCGGGCTTGTGCTGTTTTCAGCCAACCCGCAGACCCGTTCGATCTATCAATCGTTGTTTCCGACACGCCGAATCGAAAAAAGCTACCAGGCGATTGCGCCCGCGTTGCCTGGATTGAGTTTTCCCCGCGTGCATGAGAGCCGGTTGGTCGATGGCGAGCCGTTTTTCCGAATGCAGGAGGGGGCGGGCGCACCCAATACCGAGACGGCCATCGACGTGCTGGAAAAAAACGGTGACCTGTGGCGCTATGGACTGTATCCGGTCACCGGTAAAAAACATCAGTTGCGCGTGCATATGAATGCCTTGGGCGCACCTATCTGTAACGATCCGTTCTACCCCGATGTGATTCGGGATGCCCAGGATGACTACTCCAATCCGCTCAAGTTGCTGGCCCAAGAATTGCGTTTCGTCGATCCGGTCACGAATCAGGATCGGTTTTTTGAAAGCAACATTACGCTTCAGTGGTAGCCATTGCGTTTTCGACAGGCAAAAAAAAGCCCGCAATCAATGCGGGCTTTTCTGTATCTGGCTGTGACGTTGAAGATTACAGATCTTTAACGGTACGAACCTGGTCCTTGTTCACGCGAGTCTGCTTGCCGTCCAGTTGCTCAAATTCGTAGAAGCCGCTCTCTTCATCGTATTTAGGCGTGTCGACGGCCTGGATTTCGCGACCGTCATTCAAGGTGATCACTGTTGGCGATGCGCACCCGGCGAGAGTGGCGAGGCCCAGCGCGAGCATGAAAGTAGCGAGGGTCCGTTGGTTCATGGTGTTTCTCCGAAATGGATTCTTCAAGTTACTGACCTTCAGACGTATACATCGCGCGCAAGTTCCTGGCTAGTGTCAATCTGACACGCCTTTGTGCTGGGCGAGGAGTTCCGGCGTGTTGAGATTGGCCAGTCGGGGATCGTTGGACGGGCATTGCAAGGCGACTGCTTGCAGCGTGCGCATGATGCGACCGGGGCTGCGTTCTCCATCGCTCCAGGCTTGTTCGAAAGTGGCTGACAAGGCGCGGGGAATGATGCAAAGCAGCGGCTCCCAATGTTCGCCGTGACGCACCATCAGTGGTTTGTCAGGATGTTTGCTGGCCGTTTCGCGCATGCTGTCCAGCAGACTCGAGTCGATTTGCGGTACGTCGCACGGCAACACCAGCAGATAAGGATGCTTCGCTGCCTTGAGACCAGCCCTGATTCCAGCCAGCGGGCCCGGAAAGTCACCTTCATCGTCATGAACCAACTGGTCGGCATACGATGCGTAGCGCTCCAGGTTGCGGTTGCAGGAAATGATCAGGTCGTCGCTCAGGGTGCGGGTTTGCCGATGAAGGTGGGCAATCAACGGTTCACCTCGCCACTCCAGCAAGCCCTTGTCCTGCCCACCCATGCGTTGACCGCGTCCGCCAGCGAGGAGCAGCACGGAGCAAGGTGGCAGGGCATTATTCGAGGTCATCGGGTGTCTCCGCACGGGCGAAAAAATGGGACGCTGTGATATAACACCAGGCTGTTTCCCCTACAACTGGACGAGCCTATGAAAGCCAAGGCTGATGTACCTTTCGTGCCGCTCAATGTCGCGGTGCTGACTGTCAGTGATACCCGTACCCTGGAAACCGACACCTCGGGCCAGGTCTTTGTCGATCGCCTCACGGAGGCAGGGCACAACCTCGCGGCACGGGTGTTGCTCAAAGATGATTTGTACAAGATCAGGGCGCAAGTTGCCGCCTGGATCGCCGACGATGTCGTGCAAGTGGTGTTGATCACTGGCGGTACCGGCTTTACCGGGCGCGACAGCACGCCGGAAGCCGTTGCGTGCCTGTTGGACAAGCAGGTCGATGGTTTCGGCGAGCTGTTCCGGCAGATTTCCGTGGCGGACATCGGTACCTCCACTGTCCAGTCGCGGGCACTGGCCGGCTTGGCCAACGGGACGCTGGTATGTTGCCTGCCCGGGTCTACCAATGCGGTGCGCACGGGATGGGACGGAATCCTGGCCGAGCAGCTCGACGCGCGGCACAGGCCGTGCAATTTCGTGGCCCATTTGAAACAGGCGGCCCCTTGTGAATCCCGTGGGTAAACCGGGCAAGACGGGTGCCTTGATGGCCGTCGAGGTCGCCTTGGAGCGCTTGCTCGAGATGGCGGCCGCCACGCCCATCGTCCAGCACGAGCGAGTGTCATTGGCCGAGGCCCAGGGAAGAGTGCTGGCGGAGGATCTGGTCTCGACGCTCGACCTCCCGCCATGGCCCAACAGCGCCATGGACGGTTACGCCTTGCGCCTGGCTGACTGGGATGGTGAAACACCGCTGGTGATCAGCCAGCGGATTTTTGCCGGGCAATCTCCGGACCCCCTTGCCGCTGGCACCTGTGCGCGGATCTTTACGGGGGCGCCGATCCCGATGGGCGCCGATTGCGTCGAGATGCAGGAAAACGTCATCGTCGAAGACGACCAGCGGGTGCGGTTTACCCAGCCCATGGCCTGCGGTCAGAACATCCGTCCCCAAGGACAGGAAACAACCGTTGGAGAGCAGGTTCTCGGCGCCGGCACTCGCCTGGGGCCGATTGAGTTGGGGCTTGCGGCATCCTTGGGGCGTGCATCGCTGGGCGTGATACGCAGGGTGCGAGTTGCTGTGCTGTCCACAGGTGATGAGCTGGTAGAGCCCGGCCAGCCCCTGGGGCCGGGGCAGATTTATAACAGTAATCGCGTATTGCTCTGTGGTTGGTTGCAACGCCTGGGTTGTGATGTGGTCGATGCGGGTATCCTGCCTGATGACCTGGCCACGACTCGCACCTGCCTGGCTCAACTATCGGACGTCGACCTGATTCTTTCCACGGGCGGTGTATCGGTGGGGGAGGCGGATTTCCTGGGCATTGCGTTGCGTGAAGAAGGGGAGTTGACGCTCTGGAAGCTCGCCATCAAGCCGGGAAAACCGCTGACGTTCGGGCATTTTCGCGGCGTGCCGGTGATTGGCCTGCCTGGAAACCCTGCCTCGACCCTGGTGACCTTCGCCCTGTTGGCGCGGCCTTATCTGTTGCGTCGCCAAGGTGTTCAGGCGGTGTCGCCTCTCAAGTTCCAGGTGCCCGCCGGTTTCGTCTGGACGAAGGCAGGCAATCGGCGCGAGTTCTTGAGAGGACGCATCGAAAATGGTCGAGCCATCATTTATCGCAACCAGAGCTCCGGTGTCCTGCGTAGTGCCGCCTGGGCCGAAGGGCTGGTGGAGGTCCTTGAAGGAAGGACGCTGGCTGAAGGCGATATCGTCAGTTTCATCCCCTTGAGCGAAGTCCTGGACTAGCCCGGCAATCGCCAACGTGCTGCGGCCTGATTCTGTATCGGGTCTCTACGCGCTGTTGCCTTTATCGCGACAGCAGCATCACCAACTGGTCGAAACGATTGTTCGCGACCCACCCCAGCAGCCCGACCACGACTGCCGCCGCACCCGCCAGATAGGCAAGGCGGTGTCGTACGGCCTTCACGTCGATACGGATTTCATCCATGTCCCTTCGGATGTATTTGAGGTGGGTTTCCAATTCAACGACGCGCGGTTCCAAATCAATTCCTCCAACGGGATTACTGCAACGTTTGCATTCGCTTTTGAGATCGGCCGGTTCGTTCCCGAAGGATGCGAGGTGGCGGGGTGACAGCTTGTATTCATGGCTATGCATGGGGCATTTCCCCCTGTCGCCATGATTTCTTGAGCGCGTGAGCGGGCCCCAGGGGGCCGTGACATATCCATCCATGGGTTACACATCCTTGTCTGATGGTTGTTTAGAGGTTCAGCACAACACCCTGTCAAGGTGTCTCAATACGGTTAGAGGGTCAATTGAGCTGATTCGCCAAGTCTTGTAAGAAAATTCTTGGAATCGAGAAATTGATCAGGTTTTTTGCGGATATTGCCCATGTCCGGGGCTATTTCCAGCGAATGAGCGGTCCCATTTCCTGAACCTTCCAATGACGGAGACAACGATGAGCAAAGGCAAGGCGCTATTGATCCTGCACGGCAAGCAAGCGCTCAACGAAGAGGTTCGCGCGGCAGTGATGCTCAAGCGCAAACAAGGCTGGGACTTGGCAGTGCGGTTGACGTGGGAAGCGGGCGATGCCCGGCGGTGTGTGGATGAGGCCCTGGACGCGGGTTATAACCGATTGATCGCTGGCGGCGGGGACGGGACCTTGCGCGATATTGCCGAAGCCATTGCCCAGCAATCCGGCGACGCCAGCCTGGTATTGCTGCCTTTGGGTACCGCGAATGATTTTGCCCGGGCCGCCGGTGTGCCGCTGGAACCGGATCGCGCCTTGGACTTGCTGGATATCACGCCGCAGGCGGTCGATCTTGGTGAAGTTGGCGGGCAGATCTTTCTGAACATGGCTACGGGTGGTTTCGGTAGCCAGGTGACGGCGAACACCTCCGAGGACCTGAAAAAAATCCTCGGCGGCGCTGCCTATCTGTTCACCGGCCTATCGCGCTTCAGCGAATTGAGCGCAGCCTATGGCGAGCTGCAGGGGCCCGGTTTTCATTGGCGGGGCGATCTGTTGGCGCTGGGCATTGGCAATGGTAGGCAGGCCGGAGGAGGGCATTTGCTGTGTCCGGAGGCGCTGGCGGACGATGGCTTGCTCGATATCAGTATTTTGCCGGCGCCTCAGGAAGTGGTGAGTACGCTCAAGGATTTGCTGGCCGGTGGGCTGGGCATCGACAACATGTTCGTGCGAGCACGCTTGCCGTGGGTGGAAATCAAGGTGGCCCAAGGCCTCGACATCAATCTGGACGGCGAACCGTTGCAAGTAGACGACCTGCGTTTTACGGTTCGCCCGCAAGCGCTACGTGTACATCTGCCCGCCGATTCGCCTCTGCTGGGCGGCTCGACGAAGCTCAATCGTCCAGGCTGATGATCTGCTCGCGCACGGCAAACAAGACCAACCCGGCCACGTCGTGGATCTGCAGGCGCTTCATGATCTGAGCCCGATGGGTTTCCACCGTCTTGATGCTCAGGCTCAGGCCGTTGGCAATTTCCCGGGTGGACTTGCCGCGAACGATCAGTCGCAGGATTTCCAACTGGCGTGCCGTCAGGTTGTGGGTCTGGGCAGGATCGGGCTGATATTTTTGAACGCGGGTCAGGGCCTGGTTGATCACGGTGTGGGCAATGGCCGGGCTCAGGTAGCGTTCGTCGTTGCGCAGGGCTTCCAGCGCGTGGCCCAGTTCGGTGGGGGTCGTGTCCTTGAGCAGGTAGCCGTGCGCTCCTGATTCCAGCGCCTGCATGATGAGTGCGGGGTCGGTGTGCATGGACAGGATCAGGACCTTGCTGTGGGGACGTACTCGCTTGAGTTGCTGCAAGGCTTGCAGGCCGCTGGTGTCTTTCATGGAAATATCCAGCAGCACGATGTCGGGGTTGAGCCGTTCCACCAGCTCCAGCAACTGCGAGCCGTCATTGGCTTCGCCGACAACGGCGTAGCCAGGCAGGTCCAGGACCAGGGCGCGCACACCCGCACGGATAAGCGAATGGTCATCTACCAAAAGCAAATTACAAGTCAATGGAGAACCTTATTCTTGCTGGCCCGCTCCAGGGCGCGGGGCGCCCAGGGAAAACGAGCTTCGATATGCGTGCCTTTGCCGGCCTCGCTGACTATTTTGAGCGTACCGCCCAGTTGCTCGACCCGCTCCGACATGCCGGCCATGCCGCGTTGTCCTTCGCGGGCAGGGTGGTCGGCTGGGACAAATCCCTGGCCGTCGTCGCTGATCACTAATGTCAAACCTTCGGGCAGCCGTTGCAGGCGCACGAGGAGATTCTTTGCCTGGGCGTGGCGCAGAATGTTGGTGATCGCTTCCTGGGTGATGCGAAAGGCGGCGACGGTCATTTCTTCCGGTATGCCGGTCATGCGCTGCTGGCAATCGAGGCTCCAGTTCACGGACGTATTGGCCAGTGTCTTGAGCAAATGCGCACGCAGGCTGGCTTCCAGGCCCAGGCTGGTCAATTGCCTCGGATTGAGAATCGCCGACACATCGCGCACCTTGTTCAGGGTCTCGTCGAGCGTTTCGCTGAGGACAGAGCATTGGTCTTGCAGCTCTTGCGGCATGCGGCGCTTGAGCCATTCGCTCTGCAGCTTGGCCGCGGTCAGCAACTGGCCAATGTCATCGTGCAATTCGCGACTGAGTCGATGACGTTCGTTTTCCTGGACTTCCAGAAGTCGGTCGGCCAGTTCCTGCGGCTGGAACTTGATCGACTTGCGCGACAGTCGATACTGGATCCAGACGCAGGCCAAGACCGCCATGTTCAGTGCAAGCAAGCTCAGCGGCACCGTCATGGCCGACCAGTAGGCCAGCAGGCTGCCGAGGGTCGAGCAGATGCACAGCAAAAGTGTGAGCCGACGGGCGTTTTCTCGGGAGGGTGGCCAGGAGGTAAATGACTTGAAGCTGGCGTACATAACGGATGGAGCCAATGGATGTTCGCTGCGGGCAGGCCAGTCAGCGAATCTGACGGGCCGGGTCGGGTAAAAGGTTCAGGTCGAGGACGGCTTCGGTTGGCGGCTTTTGGCGCGGCGGTTCGAAGTGACTGACGGAAGACATAGTACCACTTCAAATATCGTTGGTCGCGCTCGGCTTGGTGGTAGCAAAGCTCGGTGAGCCGGGCACTTGGCTGGCTGCCATGACGGGCGGTTTCATGCTTGTTTCTGAGCGTAGGGTACCAGCCCCAGCGGGCGTGGAGTTTGCAGCGCTTGGCAAGGATTCTGGCCCACCTGGAACGCAAACGCTTCGATCAGGGAGGTTTGTTCGCTGCTGTCCAGGCTCAATTTGCCTGTGGTGTGGTCAACCAGTTCGAGTTGCCAGGCCATCAGTGTGAAGCAGTCTTTCAATGCGCCCAACGCCTGGTCGTGCAACTCCATGCGATTTTGCGCATGGGTGAGCAGGCCATGGATGTGCAATGAAAAATCCGAAACGGCCTCCAACGCAAGTGCATCGGCCTTGTTTGCCAATTTCAGCAACGTGCTGAGCATGCAATCAATGGCGTCCTTGTCGTTGTTGATCAGTTGCAGGTGGCTCAGGCATTCCTCCGACTTGGCCAAGAGCGTCTCGGCTTCGGTCAGGAACTCTGGAAGGCGCTGGCTCCAGTTCTTGCGATCGTTCGGCATGCTTATCTCCACAACATCATGTCAGGCGAAAGTAAATCGCGTGTGGCGAACGCTGGATCCCATGGCCGTGAACGAACGACGGCGCCTCGCGCATCCCCGCCGCTTGGCAGAGTCCGGCGCGCAAACGATTGCACGCGCGGGATCGGCCGAAAGGCTGGAAGGTCGATGTCCTGTGGTCGCGCACAAAAGCCTGACTCCGTTCAGCAATGAGAATGGCGTCACATTAATGGCTATTGAATAGCGGGAATATCAGGTTGGACCTGATTGTGCCTAGGGGAAACCCTTAGGCAGGGGAACTTTGTCCGCAAACCGAAGTCGCGCGGCGGGGACAGGAGGATGAAAAAAAGCAGGAGGCCAGTAAAGCATGATGTTAATGTGATATCAATCTCTCGCCTTGATATTTCATTTCAGGGTCAAGATTTGGCGCAGGACGCCGATAGCGCCATTACAGGATTCATCCGAACAAGCCCAGGAGTCATCGATGGCCGGCATTCTCGACACAGTAGATCAACGAACCCAACTGGTGGGTGAGAATCGCCTGGAAATTCTCATGTTTCGGCTGGCCGGGCGGCAATTGTTCGCCATCAACGTATTCAAGGTCCAGGAAGTGTTGCAACTGCCGAAGCTGACCTTGATGCCCCAGCGCCATCCATTCGTCTGCGGCGTGGTCAACCTGCGTGGCCAGACGCTGCCGGTCATCGACCTGTCCCAGGCCATCGGCATGCGCCCGTTGGTGCCGGGGCCGAACAGTACCATCATCGTCACCGAGTACAACCGCTCCGTCCAGGCGTTTCTGGTGGGTGGCGTGGACCGCATCGTCAACATGAACTGGGAAGCCATCCTGCCACCCCCGACCAGCGCCGGCCGCGAGCATTACCTGACCGCCATCAGCAAGGTGGACGACCAGTTGGTGGAAATCATCGACGTGGAAAAAGTCCTGGCCGAAATCGTCCCTTACAACGCCAAGGTTTCCCGCGACAAGCTCGAAGACCCGGTGTTGGAGCGCGCCCGTGGCCGTGAGGTCCTGCTGGTGGACGACTCCAACGTCGCGCTCTCGCAATTGCGTGACACCCTGGGCCAGTTGGGCGTGAAGATGCACATCGCCAGCGACGGCCTGAAGGCGCTGAACATGCTCAAGGCCTGGGCGGACTTCGGCGAGGTGATGACCGACAAGTTGCTGATGATCTTCACCGATGCCGAAATGCCGGAAATGGACGGTTATCGCCTGACCACCGAGATTCGCAACGATCCGCGCTTGCGTGGACTCTATGTGGTGCTGCATACCTCGCTCTCCGGCAGCTTCAACGAGTCGATGGTCAAGAAAGTCGGCTGTGACAATTTCCTTTCCAAATTCCAGCCGGACAAGCTGGTAGACGTGGTGCGCCAGCGGCTGATGCTCGACTGATACCGATCCCGGTTTGCTTCGGTGGCCGGCTCGTATAAGGTGGCTTTTTTCGCCTGGGGAGCTGACCATGTTGCGGCTGAGCGCGCTGTATCGTTATCCGTTGAAATCCGGCAAGGGCCAATCGCTGCAAGGGATTGGCCTGGACAAGCTGGGGTTGGACGGTGACCGCCGCTGGATGCTCGTCGATGAAGGCAGCGGGCGATTCCTGACCCAGCGGGCCGTGGCGAAAATGAGCCAGCTGTCGGCCTTGTGGAACGAGGCGGGCGGCCTGACGCTCAGTGCGCCGGGCTACGGCACCTTCGAAGCGGCATTGCCGCCAGTCATCGAAGAACAACGACGCGGCGTGATCATCTGGCGTGACACCTTGCGGGTGCCGGATGCCGGGGACGAGGCGGCGGCCTGGGTCAGCGAATTCATCGGCCAGCGCACCCGGCTGGTCCATGTCCCGGTGGAATTGGCCCGTACCACGGCAGCCGGCTATGGCCGGGACGACGACAAGGTTGCTTTCGCCGATGGTTTTCCTTTGTTGTTGATTGGACAGGCCTCTTTGCAGGATCTGTCTGGCAAGGTCGGCCGCCCCCTGGAAATGCTGCGCTTCCGTCCCAACCTGGTGATCGAGGGCAGCGAGGCATTTGCCGAAGACGGCTGGAAGCGGATTCGTATCGGCGACGTGGAGTTCCGGGTGGTCAAGCCATGCTCAAGATGCATCATGACCACCGTCGATCCGCAAACCGGTGAGCGCGATCCGAATCGCGAGCCTTTCGCGACGTTGCAGCAGTACCGTTCGACGCCTGACGGCGCGATGTTCGGGCAGAACCTGGTGAATGACGGCAACGGCAGGCTTGAAGTGGGGATGCCGGTCGAAGTGCTGGAATAAAACTCTCAAGAACAAAAATGCCCGTGTCCAATGACACGGGCATTTCTATTTACCGGACAACCGTTTTCGCCACGAAAATATCAGGCGCGATATTCACACAGGTAAGCCGTGTCGACGGCCACCTTGAGCTGGAACTTGCTGTTGGCCGGGACGTTGAACTGGCTGCCGGCCTCGAAGGTTTCCCAATGGGTGCTGTCAGGCAGCTTTACGCTCAGGGCGCCAGACACTACGTGCATGATTTCCCGCTGGGCGGTGCCGAATTCATATTCGCCCGGTGCCATGACGCCAATGGTCGCTGGGCCTTCGGCAGTGCCGAACGCGATCGACTTGACGGTGCCGTCGAAGTACTCGTTGACTTTAAACATGGGCGATTCCTCGAGAAAGGGCTGAAAAAGGCCGGCCAGTATGCACAAGGCCACAACAGTCGTCATCTGTCGCGCCCGGCGAACCGCTCAGCCTGTCAGCACAAGAGGCAATAATCGCGCCGTGTTGCGGGCGTCCTCCAGTGCGCGGTGCTGTTGCCCACAGAACTGCAGCCCGGCCAATTGCAACGCTGCATTGAGCCCCAAGGGGCGCTCCAGCCGACGCGCCTTGGCGAAACGTTGCTTGAGATTCATGTGCTGAACCTGACCAAGCACGCTTTGCAGTTGTTGTTGCTGCCATTCCTGCAGCAATTGCTTGCGATCGTAGTCACCCCAGCTGATCCAGCCCTCAAGATTGGCGTGATAGGGCGCCAACCAACGCTCGAAAACAGGCCAGACCTCGGTCAGCGGGGCGGCGCTGTCGATGTTGGCCTGGCTGATGTGAGTCAGCTGGCGACAAAAAGGGGTGAGCAGCGGTCGCCGCAGTGGCCGGACAAACCGCTGGAAATGATCCACCTCCCGGCCGTCTCGGTTCACCAGGCTGGCGCCGATTTCGATAATTTCCATTTCGCTTACCGGCCAGCCACCTTCATCGGTGGTGGCCTCCAGATCAATCACCAGCCAGTGAGGCATCGCTAAAGTTCCTGGTATCGGCGTGCTGATGGGTTTGAGCGTAGTCAAACCCGGCGCATCCGCCTAGTCCTGGCCCCGAGCGCTTGCTAGGTTGCCCCGGCCAGCTTAAATTGCCCACGCCGATTTGATGAAATAGCCGTGCATGGGTTGATCGACTGTGGGAGAACGCAGGTGGACGAGCAAAAAACCCAGGGCGTGATGCGCGAGCTGGTCGACAACGGTCAGCTGACCGACCCGGACAGTGCTCGCGGCAAACTGCTCCAGACCGCGGCTCACCTGTTTCGTAACAAAGGCTTCGAGCGCACCACTGTGCGCGACCTGGCGAGTGCCGTGGGCATCCAGTCGGGGAGCATTTTTCATCACTTCAAGAGCAAGGACGAAATCCTTCGGGCGGTGATGGAGGAAACCATCCGCTACAACACTGCGTTGATGCGCGCGGCCCTGGCCGAGGCCCGCGGCGTGCGCGAGCAGGTGCTGGCGCTGATCCGCTGCGAATTGCAGTCGATCATGGGCGGCACCGGCGAGGCGATGGCGGTGCTGGTCTATGAGTGGCGTTCCCTGTCCGCGGACGGACAGCGCCACGTCCTGGCCCTGCGCAATATTTATGAAGATGTCTGGCTTGAAGTCTTGGGGCGGGCCAAGGAGGCCGGGTATATTCGCGGGGACGTGTCCATTACCCGGCGCTTCCTGACCGGTGCGTTGTCCTGGACCACCACCTGGTTTCGCACCGAAGGCAGCCTGAGTCTCGATGAACTGGCCGAGCAGGCCCTGATCCTTGTGTTGGCAGAAAAATAATAAGCAAGCGACCGCTTAAAATTGGCCGCATGGCTGGCTAAGCGGCTGAAACCGCCTAGCGTCACTGTATTGATGGGTCTTTTAGGGGAGTGGGGTATCTTGACGTTATTGCCGATGGGGATGACCTCACGTGTTTTGCTGGCCGCTCTGGCTCTTTTCCTGACGTCTTCCCTTGAGGCGGCGCAGTTGGTGCGGATTGGCGCGGCACATTTTCCACCCTATACCGTTCGGCCCGAAAACGGCGCCGACACCGGCCTGCTGCCGCAACTGGTGGAGGCCCTGAATCGATCGCAGGCCGATTACCAGTTCGTCCTGGTGCCCACTTCGATTCCGCGCCGCTTCAATGATTTCAAGCAGGGACGCGTCGACATGGCGATTTTCGAGAACCCGGACTGGGGCTGGCAGGATGTGCCACATACCGCAGTCGACATGGGGCTGGAAGACGCCGAGATCTTTGTGACCCAGCGCCAGCCAGATCGCCAGCAATCATATTTCGCTGACCTGAGGGGCAAGCGCCTGGCGTTGTTCAGCGGTTATCACTACGCCTTTGCCGAGTTCAACCCCGACCCCAAGTTCCTTATCAGGCAGTACAACGCCACGCTGACCTATTCCCACGACAGCAATTTGCAGATGGTGGTGCGCGGGCGCGCGGATATTGCCTTGGTGACCCGCTCGTACCTCAGCGACTACCTGTTGCGCAATCTTGAGGTAGGCCCCCAGTTGCTGGTTTCCGAGCGCATCGATCAGATCTATCACCATTACGCGCTGATCCGACCCCAGGCGCCCATCAGTGCCGATGTGTTCCAACGGTTGCTGCAGAAACTGCGGGACAATGGGCAAATGTTGGAGATCTTCCAGCCCTACCGGATCGAGTTGGTGCCACCACACGCTCATTGAGCCAGACTAAATTTCCCATTCCGGCTCACGTCACACGTTGACCATCGACGAATACGTGAGCCGCTCCAATGTCCATCTCCAAGCCTTCAACAACGCTGCCCTTGCCGGGTGGCCGCCACCTCGGCGCTGATGAAACCGAGCGTCATCTGAGCCTGATGCTCGAAGGCGCGCCCTTGATCCGCCTGCGCCTGGAGCGCGGCCCTCAACTTCATGTGCATCTTCAAGAAGCCAACGACCGGCCTGTAGGGCCGGCGCTGTGGGCCGCCTGCTATTGGTTGTTTGCCAGGGATCCCGATTGCCAGCAATTGGTCTGGCACCTTGACGAACGCCCCGGCGAAGCCTTGCTCAGTGGCTTGCTGGCGGGCACGCCCGAGGTGAACGAATACGTCTGTGAGCGCGTCTTGTTCTGGCAATTGCCGCAACCTTGGCTGGGGGAAGCATTCAACGGCAGTTATCCGCAGCAAATGATCATCACCGATGGCAAGCGCCATCCTCGTCGACCGATCAAGCCACGAGGCGAGGTGTATCGACGTTTCGATGCGCGGCTGGGGGCTTGGGTGTCCCTGCGAACCCTCGAAATCGAGCAGGACCTGACACGCTTCAATCGCTGGCAGAACAGCCCTCGGGTCGCCAGCTTCTGGCAAGAGGAGGGCAGCCTGGAGCAGCATCGCGAGTATCTGGGCAAACTGCAGCACGACCCTCGGGTCTTGACGTTGATCGGCTGTTTCGACGACCAGCCATTCGCCTATTTCGAAGCCTATTGGGCCAAGGAAGATCGAATCGCGCCGTTCTATGACGCCCACGATTATGACCGCGGTATCCACATGCTGGTGGGCGAGGAACAACATCGGGGCCCGCATAAAGTCGCGAGCTGGCTATCCGCGCTGGTGCACTACCTGTTTCTCGACGATCCACGCACCCAGCGCGTGGTGGCCGAGCCTCGGGCCGACAACGCCCGGATGATCGGGCATTTGCATAACCAATGCTTCCATTGTGAGAAGGAATTCGATTTCCCGCATAAGCGGGCGGCGTTGATGATCCTGGGGCGGGAGCGGTTTTTTGATCGGTGTTCGCTGATGTGAGATGAGCAGGTCCCTGTGGGAGCGGGCTTGCTCGCGAAGGCTGTGTATCAGCTGGCACAGAAGTCAGCTGGCACTCTGCCTTCGCGAGCAAGCCCGCTCTCACATTGGGCATCGGCAAATCGGCTGATCACCGCCGCGCAAACGTATCCCCGCGTACCCCCGACACCTTGCGGCAATGCACCAGGGCGTCGCGGATCATGAAGTTCACCAGGGTTGGCGAGACGCCCAATTCCTTGGCGATGTCCTTCTGCGGCACGCCGTGCAGGCGGTACATCTCGAAGGCGTAGCGAGTACGGCTGGGCAGCTCGGTCAACGCGTCGGCGATGTGCTCGAGCGTGGAAAAGTTGATATGCGACGTTTCCGGCGAAGCTCCCTGGATCACCACGTTCAAGCCTTCCTCTTCAGGGCCCGAGTACTTCTGTTCCAGCGCTTGCTTGCGGTAATGGTCGATCGCCAGGTTGCGCACGATCTGGAACAGATAGCTGAGCTGGGCCTTGATGGAGGAGGTGATCTGCGGCGCCGATTGCAGCCTGAAAAACGCGTCTTGGACCACATCTTCCGCGCGGGACCGGCACCCGGTGATGCGCGCTGCGATCTTGACCAGGATGGTTCGGTTATCGACGAATGCCTGAAGTAGCGGTGAGTCGCACCTGCTTGTGGATACTTGTTCCGTCATGGAATTCACCTTGCTGCAATTAGTTAGCAGGACGGTCGGGCCAGCGGATCCGTCCTACACATCGGGGGCCAAATTAGGCTTAATGATAATTATTGTCAATTGAGAAGAAGAATTATTGATGAAAGGAAGTCCAGACTGAGCGCTGCGACTCGTTGTCGCGGGGTGCTACGGGCCTGAGCGCCGCTGCGCGCGCGTTGCCTGGGAGCAGCGACTAATTATCTGGCGGTGTTATCCGTCCCCATGGGTGACTACTTGCAAGCCGAATTTCAGGCAGGAACCCCCCATGACCGACGCGTTCGAACTCCCAAGCACCCTGGCCCATGCCCTCCAGCGCCGCGCCGCGTTGACTCCGGATCGGGTCGCCTTGCGCTTCCTTGCCGACAGTCCGCAGCAGGGCGTGGTACTGAGTTATTGCGACCTGGACCGGCGCGCCCGGACGATCGCGGCGGCGTTGCAGGGCGAAGCGAAAATCGGCGATCGAGCGGTGCTGCTGTTTCCCAGCGGCCCTGATTACGTCGCGGCGTTCTTCGGCTGCCTGTACGCCGGTGTGATCGCTGTACCGGCCTATCCGCCGGAGTCCACCCGTCGGCATCATCAGGAGCGCTTGCTGTCGATCATCGCCGACGCCGAACCCCGGTTGTTGCTGACCACCGCTGACTTGCGCGACACCTTGCAGGCCATCGAATCGGCGCCGCCAGTGTTGTGCGTCGATACGCTCGATCCGGCCCGCGCCGAGCAATGGCAGGCGCCGGACCTGCAAGACAATGACATCGCTTTCCTGCAATACACCTCCGGCTCCACTGCATTGCCAAAGGGCGTGCAGGTCAGCCACGGCAACCTCGTCGCCAATGAGCTGTTGATTCGTCATGGTTTCGGCATCGATGTGAATCCTGACGATGTCATCGTTAGCTGGCTGCCGCTGTATCACGACATGGGGCTGATCGGCGGGTTGTTGCAGCCGATCTTCAGTGGCGTGCCTTGTGTACTGATGTCGCCGGCCTATTTCCTCGCCCGGCCGTTGCGCTGGCTCGAAGCGATCAGCGAATACGGCGGCACCATCAGCGGCGGCCCGGACTTCGCCTATCGCCTGTGCAGCGAACGGGTCAGTGAGTCTGCCCTGGGCCGCCTCGACCTGAGCGGCTGGCGCGTCGCTTATTCCGGCTCCGAGCCGATCCGCCTCGACAGCCTGGAGCGCTTCGCCGAGAAGTTCGCGGCATGCGGCTTCACGGCTGACAGTTTCATGGCCTCATACGGGCTCGCTGAGGCGACGTTGTTCGTCGCCGGCACGCCACGTGGCCAGGGCATTCCCTCGATGCGCATGGACGACGCGGCCTTGACGCAGAACCGTGCCGAACCGGGGCAGGGCAGCGCGGTGATGAGCTGCGGTGTAAACCAGCCGGGCCATGCGGTGCTGATCGTGGAGCCCAACGCCTTGCAACCGTTGGCCGACAATCAGGTCGGCGAAGTCTGGGCCGCCGGGCCGAGCATCGCCCACGGTTACTGGCGCAACCCCGAGGCCAGCGCCAAGACCTTCGTCGAGCATGACGGCCGCACGTGGCTGCGCACCGGTGACCTGGGTTTTGTCCGCGAAGGCGAACTGTTCATCACCGGACGCTTGAAGGACATGCTGATCGTGCGCGGGCACAACCTTTATCCACAGGACATCGAGCAGACCATCGAGCGGGAAGTGGAGGTGGTGCGCAAAGGCCGCGTCGCCGCCTTCGCCGTCAACGAGGCGGGTGAGGAAGGCATCGGCATCGCCGCCGAGATCAGCCGCAGCGTGCAGAAGATCCTGTCTCCCGAAGCCTTGATCAACGCGATTCGCCAGGCCGTGGCCGAGGCCTGCCAGCAAGCGCCGAGCGTGGTGGTGCTGCTCAACCCGGGGGCGCTGCCGAAGACGTCCAGCGGCAAACTGCAACGTTCGGCGTGCCGCGCGCGATTGGCGGACGGCAGCCTCGACAGCTATGCATTGTTTCCCTCGGCAAAGGCTGGGACTGTCGACGAGTTCGCGCCGTCATCCGAGCTGCAAGACCTGATCGGCCAACTCTGGTGCGAGCACTTGCAGGTCGATAGGGTACGCAGCGCTGACCATTTCTTCCTGCTGGGCGGTAACTCCATCACTGCCACCCAAGTGATTGCGCGGTTGCGTGAAGTGCTGGGCGTGGAGCTCAGCCTGCGCCTGCTCTTCGAAGCGCCGACCCTAGGCGCTTTCGCGACGGCGGTGGCGAATCTGCAACAAGACGGAGGCCAGCCCCAGGGCGTTATCAATTCGTTGGCCCGCGATGAAGCCCTGCCGCAGTCCCTGGCCCAGAACCGTTTGTGGCTGACCTGGCAACTGGACCTTGCTAGCCGCGCCTACAACATCCCCGGCGCCCTGCGCCTGCGTGGCGAGCTGGACGAACAAGCGCTGCGCCAGAGCTTTCAGCAATTGATCGAGCGCCACGAATCCTTGCGCACGCGCTTTCTGGAGCGCGATGGCGTGGCCCTGCAACAGATTGATCCAGCCGGTGAGTTCAATCTTCAGGTGATCGACCTCAGCGACATGCCTGCCTACGAGCGCGAAGCCCGGGCGCGGCAGATCCGCGAAGACGAAGCGGCCACTCAGTTCGATCTGGAAAAGGGACCGCTGCTGTGGGTCACCTTGTTGCGCCTGGCTGAAGACGATCATCAGTTGCTGGTGACGATGCATCACATCATCGCCGATGGCTGGTCGATGAACGTCTTGATCGACGAGTTCTCGCGGCTATATGCCGCCGCGTCCCAAGGACGCACCGCCGAACTGGCACCGCTGCCCCTGCAATACGCCGACTACGGCAGTTGGCAGCGACAATGGCTCGCCCAGGGCGAAGCCGAGCGCCAACTGCGCTATTGGAAAGAGCAGTTGGGCGATGAGCACCCGACCCTGGCGCTGAGCACCGACCATCCGCGCAGTGCCCAGCGGCATCGCAGCGCCGCGCGCCATAGCCTGCGCCTGGACAAGACGCTCGGTGATGCCCTGCGCCAGGTCGCCCAGGCGCACGACGCCACGGTATTCATGCTGTTGCTGGCGGCGTTCCAGGCCTTGCTGCAGCGCTACACCGGCCAATCCGACCTGCGCATCGGCGTGCCCAACGCCAACCGCCCGCGCCTGGAAACCCAAGGGCTGATCGGCTTCTTCATCAACACCCAGGTGCTGCGCGCGCAAACCGATTCGCGCCGGCCCTTCGCCGCGCTGTTGGCCCAGGCCCGGGAGGCGACGCTCGGCGCCCAGGCTCATCAGGACCTGCCCTTCGAACAACTGCTGGAAGCTTTCCCCCAGGCTCGCGAACAAGGCCTGTTCCAAGTGATGTTCAACCACCAGCAGCGCGACCTTGGCGCGTTGCGGCGCCTGCCGGGGCTGTTGGCCGATGAATTGCCATGGCACAGCCGCGAAGCCAAGTTCGACCTGCAATTGCACAGCGAAGAAGACCGTAACGGCCGGCTGACACTGTCGTTCGACTACGCGGACGAGCTGTTCGAGGCGGCGACCATCGCACGCCTGGCCGAGCATTTTTGCAGCTTGCTGCGGGCGGTCTGCGCTGATCCACGACAGGCCCTCGGCGACTTGCCTCTGCTGAGCGTCGAAGAACGCGCCCAGCAGCAGCGTTGGGCGGCGGCACCCTGCGAGCCCGCCACGCAATGGCTCCCGGAACTGCTCAATGAGCAGGCCCGCCGCACCCCGCAACGCACTGCATTACAGTGGGACGGTGGTGCGCTGGACTACGCCGAGCTGCACGCCCAGGTCAATCGGCTGGCCCATTATCTTCGCGACAAAGGTGTCGGCCCGGACGTGTGCGTGGCGATTGCCGCCGAACGCTCGCCGCAGTTGCTTATCGGCGTGCTGGCGATCATCAAGGCCGGCGGCGCCTACGTGCCGCTGGATGTCGATTACCCGAGCGAACGCCTGGCCTACATGCTCCACGACAGCGGTGTCGATCTGCTCCTGACCCAAACCGCACTGCTCGAACGCTTGCCGGCCTGCGAGGGCGTCAGCGTCATCGCCATGGACGCGCTGCACCTGGAGCAATGGCCGAGCAATCCGCCGGAGCTGCACCTGCACGGCGATCATCTGGCCTACGTGATCTACACCTCCGGCTCGACCGGCCAACCCAAGGGTGTCGGCAATACTCACGCGGCCCTGGCCGAGCGCCTGCAATGGATGCAGGCCGCCTATGGGCTGGATGAGACCGACGTGTTGATGCAAAAGGCGCCGATCAGTTTCGACGTGTCGGTCTGGGAATGCTTCTGGCCGCTGATCACCGGCAGCCAATTGGTCCTGGCGGGCCCGGGCGAACACCGCGACCCGCACCGCATTGCGCAACTGGTCGAGCAGTTCGGCGTGACCACGCTGCACTTCGTCCCGCCGCTGCTCAGCCTGTTTATCGACGAGCCCTTGAGTGCCCGTTGCACGAGCCTGCGGCGGATTTTCTCCGGCGGCGAAGCCTTGCCGGCCGAGTTGCGCAACCGAGTGCTCGCGCAACTGCCGACGGCGCAGTTGCACAATCGCTACGGCCCGACCGAAACCGCCATCAACGTCACCCATTGGCATTGCACCGCAGGCGATGGCGAGCGCTCGCCCATCGGTCGTCCCTTGGCTAACGTGCTGTGCCGCATCCTCGACAACGAACTCAATCCCGTGCCCGTCGGCGTGCCGGGTGAGCTGTGCATCGGTGGCCTGGGCCTGGCCCGGAGTTACCTCGGGCGTCCCGCGCTGACGGCTGAACGTTTTATCGCCGATCCCCAAGGATCGGCTGGCGCACGCCTGTACCGCACTGGCGACCTGGCGCGCTGGGATGCCGACGGCGTGATCGAATACCTCGGCCGCCTCGATCAACAGGTCAAGTTGCGCGGTTTCCGTGTCGAACCACAGGAAATCGAGGCGCGCTTGCTGGCCCAGGATGGCGTCGCCCAGGCGGCGGTGCTGGTGCGCGACACGGCGGCCGGTCCGCAGTTGATCGGCTATTACACCGCAGCAACGCCCGATGAAGAGGCGGCCGACCAAGCCGCTCGCTTGAAAAACGCCCTCGCCAGCGAGCTGCCTGACTACATGGTGCCCGCGCAATTGTTGCGCCTGGACGCCATGCCCTTGAGCCCGAGCGGCAAGCTCGACCGTCGCGCCTTGCCGGAGCCGCAATGGCAGGTGCGCGAACACGTCGAGCCGGCCACCGCCCTCGAACAGCAGATCGCCGGAATCTGGCGCGACGTGCTCGGCCTTGCCCGCATCGGCCTGCGGGATGATTTTTTTGCCCTGGGCGGCCATTCGTTGCTGGCGACCCAGATCATTTCCCGCACGCGCCAGGCCTGCGACGTCGAGCTGCCGTTGCGTACGCTGTTCGAAGCCAGCGAGCTGGGCACCTTCGCCGAGCAGGTGCGGCTGATCCAGGCCAGCGGTCGGACCAACCGCCAGCCGCCGATCGAGAAAGTCGACCGCAGCCAACCGGTGCCGCTGTCCTATTCCCAGCAGCGCATGTGGTTCCTCTGGCAAATGGAGCCGGACAGCCCGGCCTATAACGTCGGCGGCATGGCTCGGTTGCGCGGAATGCTGGATGTTGGGCGCTTCGAAGCGGCGTTGCAGGCCTTGATCCTGCGCCATGAAACCTTGCGCACCACGTTCCCAAGCATCGACGGCGTGCCTCGCCAACAGGTACACGACGAGACGGGCCTGCGCATGGGCTGGAAAGATTTTTCCATGCTCGATGCCGACCTTCGCCAACAACGCGTGCAACAACTGGCGGACAGCGAGGCCCACGAACCCTTCGATCTGGAAACCGGGCCGCTGCTGCGGGCCTGCCTGGTCAAGACCGCCGAGCGCGAACATTACCTGGTGCTGACGCTGCACCACATCGTCACCGAAGGTTGGGCGATGGACATTTTCGCCCGCGAGCTCAGTGCGCTGTACGAAGCCTTCATCGATGACCGCGAGTCACCGCTGGAGCCGTTGCCGGTGCAATACCTCGACTACAGCGCCTGGCAGCGCCAATGGCTGGAGTCCGGCGAGCGCCAGCGCCAGCTCGATTACTGGACCGCGCAACTGGGCCGCGAACATCCCTTGCTGGAATTGCCGGCGGACCGCCCGCGTCCGCCGGTGCAAAGTTATCGCGGCGAACTGTTCCGTTTCGACCTCAGCGATGACTTGGCCGCACGGGTCCGAGCGTTCAACGCCGAGCATGGCTTGACCCTGTTCATGACCATGACCGCCGCCCTGGCCGTGCTGCTCTATCGCTACAGCGGCCAGACCGACCTGCGCATCGGCGCGCCGGTGGCCAATCGCATCCGTCCGGAAAGCGAAGGGCTGATCGGCGCGTTCCTCAATACCCAAGTGCTGCGTTGCCAACTCGACGGGCAGATGTCGGTGGGCGAGTTGTTCGAGCAGGTGCGCCACACGGTCATCGAGGGGCAGTCCCACCAGGACCTGCCTTTCGATCATTTGGTCGAAGCCCTGCAACCGCCGCGCAGTGCGGCGTACAACCCGCTCTTCCAAGTGATGTGCAACGTGCAGCGCTGGGAGTTCCAGCAGAGCCGCACGCTGGCCGGTATGAGCGTCGACTACCTGGTCAACGATGCGCGGGCGACCAAGTTCGACCTCAACCTGGAAGTCACTGACCTGGACCAACGCCTGGGCTGCTGCCTGACCTACAGCACCGACCTGTTCGACGAACCGCGCATCGCCCGCATGGCCGGGCATTGGCGCAACCTGTTGGAAGCGCTGCTGGTGGATCCGGCTCGGCGGCTGAGCGAGCTGCCGCTGCTGGACGCCAGTGAACAGCAGCAGCTGCTCGACAGCCTCGGCGAAGAGCCGGGCGAGCATCGCCTGGATCAATGCATCCATTCATTGTTCGAAGCGCAGGCCCGGTTGCGCTCGGATGCGCCGGCGCTGACGTTCGCCGGGCAGACCCTGGCCTATGCCGAACTCGAGCGCCGGGCCAATCGCCTGGCCTGGATGTTGCGCGAACGTGGCGTCGGACCGCAGGTCCGGGTAGGGCTGGCCCTGGAGCGCTCGCTGGACATGGTCGTCGGCCTGCTGGCGATCCTCAAGGCGGGTGGCGCCTACGTGCCGCTGGATCCGGAATATCCGCTGGACCGCTTGCTCTACATGATCGAGGACAGCGGCGTCGGCTTGCTGCTCAGCGATCGGGCCATGTTCCAAGCCATCGGCCAACTGCCGGAGGGCGTGCAGCGCTGGTGCCTGGAGGACGATCGCGAGGCCCTGGCGGATTATCCCGACCAGTCGCCGCCGCTGATCAACCTACCGCAGCACCAGGCCTATCTGATCTACACCTCCGGCTCCACCGGCAAACCCAAGGGGGTGGTGGTGTCCCACGGTGAGATCGCCATGCATTGCCAGGCAGTGATCCAGCGCTTCGGCATGCGTCCCGATGACTGCGAACTGCATTTTTATTCGATCAATTTCGACGCCGCCACCGAGCGCTTGCTGGTGCCGTTGCTCAGTGGCGCCCACGTGGTGCTGCGCGCGCAGGGCCAGTGGGATGCCGAAGAAATCTGCGGCCTGATCCGCCAGCACCGCATCAACATCCTCGGTTTCACGCCCAGCTATGGCAGCCAATTGGCGCAATGGCTGGCAACCCAGGGCCAGACGCTGCCGGTGCGCATGTGCATCACCGGTGGCGAAGCCCTGACCGGCGAACATCTGCAGCGTATCCGCGCCGCGTTCAGCCCGAACCTGTTCTTCAACGCCTATGGCCCGACCGAAACCGTGGTCATGCCGCTGGCGAGCCTGGCCCCGGAACAACTGGAAGAGGGCGCCGGCAGCGTACCGATCGGCAGCGTGATCGGCGCTCGTGTCGCTTACATTCTCGACGCCGACCTGGCCTTGGTGCCGCAAGGCGCGACGGGTGAGTTGTATGTCGGCGGCGCCGGGTTGGCCCAGGGTTATCATCAGCGGCCGGGCATGACCGCCGAGCGCTTCGTCGCCGATCCGTTCAGCACTGACGGCGGACGGCTGTACCGCACCGGGGACCTGGTGCGCCAGCGCGCCGACGGTCAGGTGGAGTATTTGGGGCGGATCGACCATCAGGTGAAGATTCGCGGTTTCCGTATCGAACTGGGGGAAATCGAAACCCGCCTGCTGGAACACGACGCCGTGCGCGAGGCCGTGGTACTGGCCTTGGATATGCCGGGCGGCAAGCAATTGGCTGGTTACCTGGTCAGCGACATCGCCGAACAGGATGCCGCCGGGCAAGCGGCGCTGCGTGAAGCGCTGAAGAATCACCTCAAGGCGCAACTGCCGGACTACATGGTGCCCGCGCACCTGATCCTGTTGCCGAGCATGCCGCTGACCGCCAACGGCAAGCTCGACCGCCGCGCCTTGCCGACGCCCGATCCCGAACTCAATCGCCAACAGTACGTGGCGCCGAGCAGTGCCTTGGAGCAAGCGTTGGCGACGATCTGGTGCGACGTGTTGAACGTCAGGCAGGTCGGCCTCAACGACAATTTCTTCGAGCTGGGCGGCGATTCGATCCTGTCGATCCAGGTCGTCAGCCGGGCCCGGCAACAGGGCCTGCATTTCACGCCGAGGGATTTGTTCCAGCACCAGACCGTGCAGGCCCTGGCGACCGTCGCCACGCGCAGCGAACAAGTGAGCGCCGAGCAAGGATTGTTGAGCGGCGAGTCGGGGATGACGCCGATCCAGCATTGGTTCTTCGCCAGTGAAATACCCAGCCGTCATCACTGGAACCAGGCGCTGTTGCTGGAGCCGACCCTGCGCTTGCAGCCGGGTTACCTGGAGCAAGCGTTGCGCGCGGTGTTCGAGCAGCACGACGCCTTGCGCCTGGGCTTCGGCAACCGCGCCGGGCACTGGCGCGCCGAGCATCAGCCAGTGTTCGAAGGGGCGCTGCTGGAGGCTGTGTCGGTGGATTCGCCGCAAGCCTGCGAAGCCGTGTTTGCCCAGGCGCAGCGAGGCTTTGCGCTGTCGAACGGGCCGCTGCTGCGGGCCGTGTTGGCAGAGTTGCCTGATGGTCGGCAGCGCTTGCTGATCGCGATCCACCACTTGGTGGTGGACGGTGTGTCGTGGCGGGTGTTGATGGACGACCTGCAAACCGCCTATCGCCAATGCCTCGACAGACAAACGCTGCAATTGCCGGCCAAGACCAGCCCGTTCCGTGACTGGGCCGCGCGTTTGCAGGCTTACGCCGGCAGTGAGTCCCTGCGCGAAGAGTTGAGCTGGTGGCAAGGCCAGTTGAGTGGCCCGGACGTGACGCTGCCTTGCGCCCGTCCCGACGGCGGGCGGCAGGAACGGCATGCCGACATCGTCAGCCTGCGCCTGGACGCCGAGCGCACCCGGCAACTTCTGCAACAAGCCCCCAGCGCCTATCGCACCCAGGTCAATGACCTGTTGCTCACCGCGCTGGCCCGGGTGTTGTGCCGTTGGAGCCAGCATGAATCGGTGCTGGTCCAGCTCGAAGGACATGGCCGCGAGGCGCTGTTCGATGACATCGACCTGACCCGCACCGTGGGTTGGTTCACCAGCGTCTATCCGCTGCGCCTGAGCCCGTCGGCCGCTGACATCGGCAACTCGATCAAAGCCATCAAGGAACAGCTGCGCGCGGTGCCGCACAAGGGCCTCGGCTATGGCGTGCTGCGTTACCTCGCAGACATCGGCACCCGCGAGGCCATGGCCTGCCTGCCGCAAGCGACGATCACCTTCAACTACCTCGGCCAGCTCGACCATGCCCTCGGCCAGGAGGCGTTGTTCCGCCCGCTGGACGAAGCGCTTGGCGCGATCCATGACCCTGACGCACCGCTGCCCAACGAACTGAGCCTCGACTGCCAGGTCAGTGGCGGCGAACTGGCGCTGCGCTGGACCTTCAGCGCCGAGCGCCATGATCGCCAGGCCATCGCCGCGCTGGCCGACGCCTACCTCGAGGAATTGCAGCACCTGATCGAACATTGCCTCACGGACGAGGCGGGCGGCCTGACGCCGTCGGACTTCCCGCTGGCGAAACTGACCCAGGCACAGCTGGACAACCTGCCGGTGCCGGCCGCAGAGATCGAAGACGTCTACCCACTGACGCCGATGCAGGAAGGCATGCTGCTGCACACATTGCTGGAACCGGGCACCGGCCTGTATTACATGCAGGACCGCTACCGCATCAACAGCGAACTCGACCCGCAGCGGTTCGCCCAGGCCTGGCAAGCGGTGATCGCCCGTCACGAAGCCTTGCGCGCCTCGTTCTGCTGGAACGTCGGCGAAGACATGCTGCAGGTCATCCACAAGCCCGGCCGCACGTCGGTGGAATACCTCGACTGGACGCAAGTGCCCGACGACGCCCAGGAGCCCAAGCTCCAGGCGCTGCTCAAGCGCGAGCGCGAGGCCGGTTTCGATCTGTTGAACGAGGCGCCGTTCCACTTGCGTTTGATCCGAGTTGGCGCGGCGCGCTACTGGTTCATGATGAGCAACCACCACATCCTCATCGATGCGTGGTGTCGTTCGTTGCTGATGGATGATTTCTTCGAGATCTACACCGCCCTCGGTGAACAGCGCGAGCCTCGCCTGGCCGTGCCGCCGCGCTATCGAGACTATATTGGCTGGCTGCAGCGCCAGGGCCTGGCCGAAGCCCGGCAATGGTGGAAACAGAACCTGCAAGGCTTCGAGCGGACCACGCCGATCCCGGGTGACCGGCCGTTCCTGCGCGAACACGCCGGTGACAGCGGCGGCATGGTCGTCGGCGATTGCTACACCCGCCTCGACGCCCGGGACGGTGCGCGCCTGCGCGAGCTGGCCCAGGCCCATCAATTGACCGTCAACACTTTCGCCCAGGCGGCGTGGGCCCTGGTGTTGCGCCGTATCAGCGGTGATCGCGACGTATTGTTCGGCGTCACCGTGGCCGGGCGTCCGGTGGAGCTGCCGCAGATGCAGCGCACGGTGGGGCTGTTCATCAACAGCGTTGCCTTGCGGGTGCGGATCCCGGCGGATGACCAGCGCTGCAGCGTGCGCCAATGGCTCAACGGCTTGTTGGACAGCAACATGCAACTGCGCGAGTACGAATACCTGCCGCTGGTGAGCATCCAGGAAGTCAGCGAGCTGCCCAAGGGCCAGCCGTTGTTCGACAGCCTGTTCGTGTTCGAGAACGCGCCGGTGGAGGTTTCGGTGCTGGACCGCGCCCAGAGTCTCAACGCCACCTCGGATTCAGGCCGCACCCACACCAACTTCCCGCTGACGGCGGTGTGTTATCCGGGCGACGATCTGGGGCTGCACCTGTCCTACGACCAGCGTTACTTCGATGAGTCGACGGTCCAAGGGCTGCTGGGCGAGTTCAAGCGATTGCTGCTGGCGTTGATGGAAGGTTTCCACGGTGACATGGCCGAGTTGGCGCTGATCGGATCTGAAGAGAAGGATTTCCTCATCGAAGGTTGCAACCAGAGCGCGCGGACCTATCCGCTGGAGGAGAGTTACGTCGAGCTGTTCGAGGCCCGGGTGGCGGCTCATCCGCAACGTATTGCCGCCAGTTGCCAGGACGACACCTGGACTTACGCCGAGTTGAACGAGCGCAGCAACCGCCTCGGTCATGCGCTGGTGGAGGCGGGCGTCGGTCTCGACCAGCCAGTGGCGCTGCTCGCTGAGCGCGACCTGGATTTACTCGGCATGATCATCGGCAGCTTCAAGGCCGGCGGCGGTTACCTGCCGCTGGACCCGGGCCTGCCGAGCCAGCGCCTGAGTCGCATCATCGAATTGAGTCGCACGCCGTTGCTGGTGTGCACGCGGGCTTGTCACGAGCAGGCGCTGGCCTTGCTGGAAGCGTTCGCCTGTGCCGGGCGGCCGAAGCTGCTGGTCTGGGAAGACGTCCAGGCCAGTGATAAGGCGGTGGACAATCCCGGCGTTTACAGCGGGCCGGACAACCTCGCCTACGTGATCTACACCTCTGGCTCCACCGGGTTGCCCAAAGGTGTGATGGTCCAGCAGCGCGGCATGCTCAACAACCAGCTCAGCAAAGTGCCGTACCTGGCGCTGGATGAGGCCGATGTGATTGCCCAGACTGCGTCCCAGAGCTTCGATATTTCGGTGTGGCAGTTCCTGGCCGCGCCGTTGTTCGGGGCTCGGGTGGACATCGTGCCCAATGTGATCGCCCACGATCCGCAAGGACTGCTGGACCATGTCGGACGCCAGGGCATTACCGTGCTGGAGAGCGTGCCGTCGTTGATCCAGGGCATGCTTGCCCAGGAGCGCATCGGCCTGGATGGCTTGCGTTGGATGCTGCCCACTGGCGAAGCGATGCCACCGGAACTTGCCCATCAGTGGCTGGCGCGTTACCCGGACATCGGCCTGGTGAATGCCTACGGCCCGGCCGAATGTTCCGATGACGTGGCGTTCTTCCGAGTCGACATGGCCTCGACCCGTGGCACCTACCTGCCCATCGGTACGCCGACCGACAATAACCGTTTGTACCTGCTCGACGGCGCCCTGGAACTGGTGCCAGTGGGCGCGGTGGGCGAGCTGTGCGTCGCCGGAACCGGGGTGGGGCGTGGTTATGTCGGCGATCCGCTGCGTACCGCGCCGGTGTTCGTGCCCAACCCGTTCGGCGCACCGGGCGGGCGGCTGTACCGCACCGGCGACCTGGCACGTCGCCGCAGCGATGGCGTGCTGGAATACGTCGGGCGCATCGACCATCAGGTGAAGATTCGTGGCTACCGCATCGAACTGGGGGAAATCGAAGCACGGCTGCACGAGCAGCCCGAAGTCCGCGACGCGGCCGTCGGTGTGCAGGAAGGCGTCAATGGCAAGCACTTGGTGGGCTATCTGGTTGCCGCCGACGCCACGCTGAGCCCGAGCGAACGCCTGGATCGAATCAAACAGCGCCTGCGCAGCGAATTACCGGAATACATGGTGCCGCTGCACTGGCTGTGGCTCGATCGCCTGCCCCTCAATGCCAACGGCAAACTCGATCGCAAGGCGCTGCCGGCGCTGGAAATCGGTCAACTGCAGAGTCAGGACTACCAGGCGCCCAGCAGCGATCTTGAACAAACCCTGGCCGATATCTGGACCGAGGTGTTGAAGGCCGAACGGGTGGGCGTACAAGACAATTTCTTCGAACTGGGCGGGCACTCGTTGCTGGCGACACAAATCGCCTCGCGCGTGCAAAAAGCCTTGCAACGGGACGTGCCGCTCAGGGCCATGTTCGAGTGCAGCACCGTGCGGGAATTGGCTGAATACATCGGTGGGTTGGAGGCCAGTGAAATCACCGAGGAGAAGGTGGATCGGTTGAATGATTTGATGGCGGAGTTGGAAGGGCTTTAGTTTTGCGGTGCGTGTAACGGCCCCATCGCGAGCAAGCTCGCTCCCACATGGGATTTGTGTCGATCACTCCCTGTGGGGAGCGAGCTTGCTCGCGATGAGGCCATTGACAGCACCTCAGGGACCCAAGGTTGACGTCTGGCGCTTCGCGGCCCAGTCTCCCCAAGGTTTTTTCATTCCCAAACAAGGAGGCCACCGATGCCCTTTGCAACGATTGACGGACAACCGCTCCATTACCTGGACCAGGGCCATGGCCCGGTGGTGGTGCTGGGCAGCAGTTATCTGTGGGACCAGAGCATGTGGGCGCCGCAGATTGATGCGTTATCGGAGCACTATCGAGTCATCGTCCCGGAGCTGTGGGGCCATGGGCAGTCAGGACGTTTGCCTGAGGGCATGAATTCGCTGGACGACCTGTCCCGTCAAACGCTGGCGTTGATGGATCACCTGGAGATCGACTGCTTCAACCTGGTCGGGTTGTCGGTGGGCGGGATGTGGGGCGCGCGGCTGGCGCTGGCCGCGCCCGAGCGCGTGAAGTCGCTGGTGTTGATGGACACCTACGTCGGCGTCGAGCCGGAGCCGACCCGGCTGTATTACTTTTCGCTGTTCGACAAGATCGAAGCCAGCGGCGCAATTCCCGAGCCTTTGCTGGACATCATCGTGCCGATTTTCTTCCGGCCGGGCATCGATCCGCAGTCCTCGCTTTATCAACAGTTCCGCGCCGCATTGGCCGCGCTGCCGACTGAGCGCCTGAAGGACAGCATCGTGCCGTTGGGGCGGATCATTTTTGGTCGGGACGACATCCTGCCGCGCCTGCCTGGATTGAACGCCAAGCGCACGCTGGTGATGTGCGGTGACCAGGACAAGCCTCGGCCACCGTCCGAGGCGTTGGAAATGGCCGAGCTGATTGGCTGCGATCATGTGCTGATTCCACAGGCGGGGCATATTTCCAACCTGGAGAATCCGCAGTTTGTGACCGAGGCGTTGTTGAAATTCCTGAAACGGATGCACTGACTTTGTGGCGAGGGGATTTATCCCCGCTGGGCTGCGCAGCCGCCCCAAAACCAGATACCTCGGTGAAGCTGACAAACCAAGTCGACAGTGTTGGGGCCGCTTCGCGACCCAGCGGGGATAAATCCCCTCGCCACAGTTCGGTGTACCGGTTCACTTCGGTCCGAGGATTTTCAGCAGTTTGTCCGGAGACGGCGCGCCTTGCTGTTGTTGCAGCTCGCCCTGGTCATCCAGATAGAAAATCGCCGGGGTGGCGGAGAGCTCCAGCTCGTCCATCAACGCCTGGTTGGCGTCCAGTTTTGCCTGGATGGCCGGCGGTATTTCCTTGAGCGGCTTGAGCGGACTGGCCTTGCCGGCCTTCTCATGGTCCGCCAGGGCTTTCTCCGGCTCCTTGGCGGCGAGCAGCGCGGCCGATTTGCCCGGGCTGTCTTCGCGAATGATGCCCACCATGATGTGGCGCAACTGCACCTTGCCGGCCCTGACCCAGGGCCGGGCCTGTTCCCAGAACATGTTGCAATACGGGCAATTCGGATCGCTGAACAGGTATACGGTGCGCGGTGCGTCCTTGTTGCCGTCGGCGATCCAGTTGCTGGTCTCCATCTTCGCCCAGATGGCCTTGGCCATCGGGGCGTAGACCAGTTTTTGCAGCGGCTCGGCGCTCAGGTCCTTGCCGTCCGCGTCATATAGGTTGCCCAGCAGCACATGCTTGCCATCCGGCGTCAGGTACAGGGCCATGCCACGGTTCTGGTATTGCGCGGCATAACCGCGCAAGCCGTTCGGCGCCTCGAAGGTGCCGACGATTTTCGCGCCCTTCGCTTCGATCTTCTGGATGGCCGCAGGCAGTTCTTCGGCCTGGAGCAGCGGCGCTTGCAGCAGCGCGCCTGGCGAAGGCCAGTGTCAGCAGGTGGTGGAGGCGGGGCATGGCAGTTTCCTTGTCGCGGGGTGGGCCGCCGTGGTCGAACCCGGCGTTTCGAAGTATTCCAGTGCCCGGGCCAGGCTCGCTTCGGATAATTCGCCCAGGTGACTGCCGAGCAGGCGGCCGTCGGCGCTGTAGAACAGTGTCGTCGGCAGCGCCATCGAGCCGACGGCCTGGCCAAGGCGACCGCTGCCGTCGAACAGCACGTTGGTGAGGCTCAAGCCCTGCGTGGCGAGGTAGGTGCTCACGCTTTGCATGCTTTCGGCCTGGTTGACGAACAGGAACGTCAGGTCCGGACGCTGTTTCTGGGCTTCTTCCAGCACCGGCATTTCACGTCGGCAGGGCGGGCACCAGGTGGCCCAGAGATTGATCACCAGCGGGCCGCCCTGATAATCGATGAGGCTCACGGTTTCGCCGTCGGCAGTGCGCAGGTCGATCTCCGGCAAGCGGGTGCCTTGTTCATAGATCGTCAGCGACATTGTTCCCACGAGCCAGAACAGCAGGCCGCCGGTGACACTGAAAGCCAACGGTCGACGCAGGCCCGGACGGCGCCGTGCCCATAGCAGGGCGCCGACCAGCAGCGCGATGATGCCCGGCCAGGCGAGGAAGCCGCCGTCGCGCAGATCGACGATCTGCCACGGGTCATCCCGATAATGTTTCCAGTAAGCGACGACAAACCCGATCCTTGCGGTCAGGAGTCCCAGCAGGAACAGTCCGAACAGCACCGATTCGGGGTTTTCGCCGCCGCGCCTTGCCACTCGCCAGCCGACGAAAGTCGCCAACGCCAATGCGCTGATCAACAGCAGATGATTGAGGGCGATGGCAAAGGTGCCCAAGGTCAACGTCAACATCAGGGCGCGTTCCGCGTCGTGTTCCAGCGCTCCAGGAAACCCTTGGCGTCGACTTCGCCGGTAATCCGCTGGTTGCGACGTTCTTCACCGTCTGTGCCGATCCACAACAGGCTGGGTGGCCCCGGTACCTGATAGCGGCTGAGCAGTTCGCGGCTGGCCGGTGTGTCGGCGGTGACGTCAAGGCGCAGCAGGCGCACGCCTTTCAAGGCGTCCAGCACCGCTGTGCGGCCGAATACCTGTTTTTCCATGATCTTGCAGGACACGCACCAGTCGGCGTAGTAGTCCAGCAAGACCCACTGGCCCCTGGCCTTGGCGGCGTCCAGTTCGCGTTGCAGGGCGGCGGGCTCGCTGACCGTGGTGAATGCGTCCCGGGTCTCGGCGGTCGCAGTGGCGCGGGCACCGCTGTAGACCTCCAGCGGCTTGAACAGATCATCGCTGCCGCCCGCTGCCCCGATCACCAACAGGCTGCCCCACAGGCCGAACAGCAGCGATACGCTGCCCCACAGATAGGCAGCGCGGCCGAACCCTTCGGTCTGGCGCCAGGCGCAGTAGGCGGCGATCACCAGCAGCGCGCCCCACAGGCCGATCCACAGCGAGCCATCGATGACCGGGCGGATCATCAGCAGCGCGGTACCCAGGAACAGAAAGCCGAATACACCTTTGAGCAGGTTCATCCAGGCGCCGGGCTTGGGCAGGAAGCGATTGCCCACGGTCACCAGCAGCAACAGCGGCAAGCCCATGCCGATGCCCATGGTGAACAGGATCAGGCCGCCGTGCAGCGCATTGCCGCTCTGGGCGATGTACAGCAGCGCGCCCGCCAAGGGGGCGGTCATGCAGGGGCCGACCAACAGGCCGGACAACGCCCCGAGAATGCCAGCGCCCACCAGGCTGCCACCGCGGCGCTGGCGGCCGGCGTTTTCCAAGCGATCACGCAGGGCGGCGGGCAGTTGCAATTCGAAAAAGCCGAACATCGGCAGCGCCAACACCACGAACACTGCCGCGAAAGTCCCCAGCAACCAAGGTTGCTGCAGCACTGCCTGGAGATTGGCGCCCAGCAGCGCCGCGAGCACACCCATGGCGGCATAGACCAAGGCCATGCTGATCACGTAGCTGCCAGCCAATGCCAGGCCGCGCCGGGGGCCGGCGCCGCTGCCCACCACCAATCCCGCCAGGATCGGCAGCATCGGTAGCGAGCAGGGGGTAAACGCCAGCAACAGTCCCAAACCAAAGAACACCAGCAGGCTCCAGCCCAGCGCACGCTGTTGCAAGCCGCTGGCCAGGGCCTGGTCCTGCGCTTCGCCAGTGGCTGCCACCGGCGTGTTGCCGCCCAGGTCGACGACTTGGGTCTGGGGCGGATAGCACAGGCCCGCATCGGCGCAGCCCTGGAAGCCGACCTTGATCTTGCCGGTCGCCCCGGCGGGAATCTTCAGCTCCAGGGCCTGGCGATACACTTGCTGGTCGCCGAAGAATTCGTCGCTGTGTGCTTCGCCCTCGGGCAGCTTGGGTTTTTGCGCGTCGGCCAGGCCATCGAACTTGAGTCGCTGCTGATACAGGTAGTACCCGTCGGCGATCTGCCAGAACAATTGGGTTTCACCGGAGTCCAGGCGTTCGGAAGTGAAGACGAATGCCTTCTCCACCGGCAGGAAATCGGGTTTGGTTTCGAAGGGATTGGCGGCCTGGGCCAGGCCCGAGATCAGGAACAGCCACAGCAAAAACAATCGACGCATGGACAAAGCCTTAACGAAGCAAGTGAAGGGCACAGTGGCGACCGGCGATTAACCGTCGATTAACCCGGCGATACCGGCAGGCGCCAATGATCGCCCATATTTGCCCGACTCGTCGCATAATGTCGGCTTAATCGGCCACCCGCCTAATCTACCTTTTTCCGTGGGGCTCACCATGCACGTACTGGTCTGCGAAGACGATGAGTTGATTGCCAGCGGCATCGTTGCCGGGCTCACGGCTCAAGGCCTGACCGTCGAGCACGTCGCCACCGCATCGGCGGCGCGGGCGATGGTCGGCGTGGCGACATTCGACGTCATGGTGTTGGACCTGGGCCTGCCGGATGAAGACGGCCTCAAGTTGCTCAAGCAGCTACGCCAGCAAGGCCTGGAAATGCCTGTGCTGATCCTCACCGCGCGGGATTCGGTGACCGACCGGGTCGATGGCTTGCAGGCCGGGGCCGATGACTACTTGCTCAAGCCCTTCGACCTGCGCGAACTGGCGGCGCGCTTGCACACGTTGCTGCGGCGCGTGGCCGGGCGCAGTGTCAACCTGATCGAGCATGGTCGCCTGACTTATGACCCGAGCAGCCGGGAAACCACCTTGGACGGCCAACCGGTGGACCTGTCCCGCCGCGAGCAGTCGCTGTTGCAGGCGCTGCTGCACAGTCGTGGCCGGGTGCTCTCCACCGAGCAACTCAAGGACAGCGTCTATGGCTTCAACGACGAGCTGGAAAGCAACGCCTTGAACGTCCATATCCACCATTTGCGGCGCAAGTTGGGCAACGGGATTGTCGAGACGGTGCGCGGCCTGGGCTATCGCCTGGGGCCGGCCGATGGCGGGGAATCGGCCAAGTGATCAGCCTGCGACTGCGCCTGAGCCTGACCCTCGGCGCGGCCTTTGCCCTGATCTGGGCCTTGGCCGCTGCCTGGATGCTCAGCGACCTGCGCAACCAGATGATGTTTTCCCTCGACCAGCGCCTGGTGGCTTCGGCGCGGATGGTCGCCGGCTTGCTGGAGCAGTTGCCGCCGGTACCCAGCAAGGGGGAGGGCACGCATTTCAGCGCGGAACAATTGAGCGTCCCAGGTGGCATGGCCTGCCAGGTCAGCTCGCTGCGCGGGGAGATTCTGGCGCGTAGCCATGACACCCCGGGGCAGCCACTGGAAGCCGAGAAAATGGGTTTCCACGACCAGATGATCGACGGCGCGCCATGGCGTAGTTTTACCCTGGCCCGAGGCGACTTGCGCATTACCACCGCGGACCGCCAGATCGAACGCGAGGCGTTGAACCTGTCGGTGCTGCTGGCGGCCTCGGTGCCGGTCGGCGTGGCCTTGCTCGGTTGCCTGTGCCTGCTGTGGCTGGGCATCGGCCAGGGCTTGGCGCCGCTCAACCGCATGCGCGATGCACTGACGCGGCGCAACGCGGATTCCCTCGAGCCGTTGCAGATTCACCCATTGCCCAGCGAATTGCGGCCTTTGCTGGAGACCCAGAACCAGTTGCTCCAGCGCATCGGCAAGACCATCGAGCGCGAGCGACGGCTGACCGGCGATGCCGCCCATGAACTGCGCAGCCCGTTGACCGCCATCAAGACACACCTGCAGGTGGCGCGCATGACCGAGGGCGCCGCCCGTGACCAGTCCCTGGCCCGGGCGGAAGAGGGCGCCGACCGATTGCATCGCACGCTGGAGCAACTGTTGCTGCTGGCCCGGGTGGAGGGCAGCCTGTCGTTCGATGACGGGGTGCAATGCAACGCCGAGCAGGTTGCGCGGCTGGCCATCCAGGACGCGACCGGCGGCGCACCCCGGCGGATCAAATTGCAGCTGTCGCCTCAACTGACCGATGCGCCGGTGCAGATGCCGGCCGTGCTGTCCATCGCCGCGCTGCGCAACCTGCTGGAGAACGCCGTGCGCCATACCCCGGACGACACCGAGATCGAATTGAACCTGGAAACGATCGGCCAGCGTGTGCGGTTCCAGGTGCGCGACCACGGTCCTGGCATCGCAGCCGACGATATCCAGCACCTGACCCAGCGCTTCTGGCGCAATGGCCAGAGCAACGGCTGCGGACTCGGGCTGGCGATTGTCCAGGCCATCGTCCAGCGTTGCGGCTGCGGCCTGCAGTTCGACAGCCGCCCGGACGGGTTGCGTGTCGAGCTGACCGTGCCGGTGCAACTATCGCCCGGTCCGTAGATAACCTGTGGCGAGGGAGCTTGCTCCCGCTGGACCGCGCAGCGGGCTCAAACCTGTGGGCTTGATTCATCTGACGGTCCGCGTGTCCTGGCTTGAGGGGCTGCTGCGCAGCCCAGCGGGAGCAAGCTCCCTCGCCACGGTCTTTATCCGGCAGTAAATCCTTGCCTCGCTGATGCGTTTCCACAACAGGAAACCTGCATGTGCGCTTCGGAATGCGCACCTGCCCGGTGCGCCTTTTGGTCATTCATCCCGGGGTCGAGAACATGCCAGTCACCAGTCCTATCCAAGCACCGCCAGCACGGGTCAGCCCTGCGCCGGTCGAGACGCTTTATCAATTCAACGAATCACCCTTGCTGGCCCGCCAGAGTCGCCAGGAATCCAATGCCCGCAGCTATCCACGACGAATCCCCTTGGCCCTCAAGCGCGCCAAGGGTCTGTACGTAGAAGATGTCGAGGGCCGCACGTTCATCGATTGCCTGGCCGGCGCCGGCACGCTGGCGCTCGGGCACAACCACCCGGCGGTGATCGAAGCGATCCAGCAAGTGCTTGCCGATGAGCTGCCCCTGCACACCCTGGATCTGACCACGCCGGTCAAGGACCGCTTTGTCCAGGACCTGTTCGGCCTGTTGCCGGCGGCCCTCGCCGCTGAAGCGAAAATCCAGTTCTGCGGCCCTACCGGCACGGACGCGGTGGAAGCCGCGCTCAAGTTGGTCCGCACCGCAACGGGGCGTAGCACGGTGTTGTCGTTCCAGGGCGGTTATCACGGGATGAGCCAGGGCGCGCTGAGCCTGATGGGCAGCCTGGGGCCGAAGAAGCCTTTGGGGGCGTTGCTCAGCAACGGCGTGCAGTTCATGCCGTATCCCTATGATTACCGCTGCCCGTTCGGACTGGGCGGCGCGGAGGGGATCAAGGCCAATCTGCATTACCTGGAAAACCTGCTGAACGATCCGGAGGCCGGCGTGCAATTGCCAGCAGCGGTCATCGTCGAAGTGGTGCAGGGCGAGGGCGGTGTCATACCGGCCGATCTGGATTGGCTGCGCGGCCTGCGGCGGATCACCGAGCAGGCCGGGGTGGCGCTGATCGTCGATGAAATCCAGAGTGGCTTTGGCCGGACCGGCAAGATGTTCGCGTTCGAGCACGCCGGCATCATTCCGGACGTGGTCGTACTGTCCAAGGCCATCGGTGGCAGCCTGCCGTTGGCGGTTGTGGTTTATCGCGATTGGCTCGATACCTGGCTGCCGGGAGCCCATGCCGGGACTTTCCGCGGCAACCAGATGGCCATGGCCGCCGGTTCTGCGGTGATGCGCTACCTGGTGGAGCGCAACGTGTCGGCCCACGCCGCCGCCATGGGCGAGCGCTTGAGCGAGCACTTGCACATCCTGCAGCGGGATTTCGCGGAGTTGGGTGACATTCGCGGTCGCGGCCTGATGCTCGGCGTCGAGCTGGTGGACCCGACCGGCAAGCCGGACGCCTTGGGGCATCCGCCGGTGCATGCACGCCTGGCGCCGCGGTTGCAGCGTGAATGCCTCAAGCGCGGATTGATCCTCGAGCTGGGTGGCCGCCAGGGCGGCGTGGTGCGTTTCCTGCCGCCGTTGATCATTACCGCGGCGGAAATCGATCGGGTCGCCGAGATTTTCCGGCGCGCCCTGGAGGCCGCCGTCGCCGAAGCCTAATTTTCATCCGGCCCGGTACGTTCCTTTTCATACCTTGGCTGCGCCCGTGGCGCGGCGAACCTTGAGCAACGACGGAGAAACACCATGACTTCAGTATTCGACCGCGAGGACATCCTCTTCCAGGTCGTGGTCAACCACGAAGAACAGTATTCGATCTGGCCGGACTACAAGGCCGTTCCCGAGGGCTGGCGCACCGTCGGCAAGAGCGGCTTCAAGAAGGAATGCCTGGCCTACATCGAAGAGGTCTGGACCGACATGCGGCCGTTGAGCTTGCGCAAGAAGATGGAAGAGCAGGCGGCAGCGGCTCACTAACTGTTGAAGCTGTGGCAGCACGGAAATTTTCCAGTAGGGCTGTAGGGAAATACAAATCTTGCAGTCACGTCGGGCCCCATGTGGGAGCGAGCTTGCTCGCGATAGCGGCGGATCAGCAACATTGATGCTGACTGACACTCCGCAATCGCGAGCAAGCTCGCACACACAGGGGGTGGCGTTTACCACCTATTGTTCCGCCATGAAATCAATCAACGCCCGCGCCGCCGCCGGCAATTGTCGATGGGGCGGGTAGATGATGGAAAACGTTCGACTGCGGCCGCCAAAGTCCTCCAGCAACTCCACCAGTTCCCCTCGCTCGACTCGCTCCCGGACGATGAATTCATAGCTCTGGCAGATCCCCATCCCGGCCTGGGCCAGGGACACGATGCCCAGCACGTCATCGGACACTTGCACATTGCCCGCTCGGCAACCATTCCCGGTCTTCCCGGTGTTCACGAAACAGCCACGGCGCGATGCGTCCGCTGCTGGGCATCACGAAGGGCAGGCAGGCGTGGGCGGCCAGTTCGTCGAAGTGCGTGGGCGTACCCGCACGCTCCAGGTAGCGCGGCGCGGCCACCAGGCAGAGGCGGGCGTCTTCCAGCTTGCGGCCGACCAATCCACTGTCCGGCAGCGGCCCGAGGCGGATCGCCAGGTCATACCCTTCGGCCACCAGGTCGACGTTGCGGTTGGTGATGCTCAGTTCGACCCGCACCTGCGGGCACGCCTGGGCGAAACGCGACAGCAGCGCCGGCAGGCGGTAATGGCCATAAGTGGTTGGCACGCTCAGGCGCACGCGGCCGGTCAACACGCCGTCCTGGCCCTGGATTCGTCGCTCGACATCATCAATCAGGGCAAAGGCCGAGCGCGACTGTTCCAGGTACAACGTCCCCGCATCGGTCAGGTTCAGCCGCCGGGTGGTGCGTCGCAACAGTTGCACGCCGAGCCGGGCTTCGAGGCGCGAGATGGCGCGGCTCAGCACCGAAGGCGTGGTGCCGAGGGCGATAGCGCCAGCGCTGAGGGTGCCTTTTTCCACGACGGTGACGAAGGCTTCCACATCGGCCAGATGATCGAATCGACGGGCCATTATTGCCTCCAGAGGCCAACTGATGTTCCTGGAAGCCAGTTTATCGCCGGCAGGCGCATCAATACAGTGAGCACAACTTTTATCGAAGCGGAGTCATCATGAAAAAGCTCACTGCCTTGGCAACGTCTGTCGTTCTGGCCGGTATCAGTGCCGCGGCCCATGCCGACAACGTGCTCGTGGTTCTGTCGGATGCCGATCATCTGGATCTGAAAAATGGCCAGTTCTTTTCCACAGGGTTCTACCTCAACGAGCTGCTACAACCGGTGAAGCTGTTGCTGGATGCCGGTCACCACGTGACCTTCGCCACGCCCGAGGGCAAGGCGCCGACCCTGGACCGCTCCTCGGTGGACAAGATGTATTTCAATAACGACGCGGCGGAGCTTGAGCGCTACCAGGCGTTGCTGGCCCGACTGAAAATCACCTCGCCCGAAGACTCACCGGTGATCAGCCTGACCCGTGCCGAACAAATGGGCCTGGATCGGTTCGATGCGCTGTACGTTCCTGGTGGGCACGCGCCGATGCAGGACCTGCTCACCAGCGCGCCGCTGGGCCGGGTCTTGACGCACTTCCATGAGAAAGGCAAAACCACCGCACTGGTCTGCCACGGGCCGATCGCCCTGTTGTCGACGCTACCCGATGCCAACGGCTTCGTCCGGCAGCTGGCCACCAAGGGCCAGGCCTCGGCCCAGTCCGGTTGGATTTACGCCGGGTACAAGATGACGGTCATCAGCAATCAGGAAGAGGAATTGGCCAAGGGGCTGTTGGGCGGCGGGGCCATGAAATTCTATCCACAGACTGCATTGGAGCAGGCGGGCGGCCAATACAGCAGCAATACCTCGCCGTGGACGTCCCATGTGGTCATGGACCGGGAGTTGATCACCGGCCAGAACCCGGCGTCGGCGCTGGAGGTGGGGCAGGCGCTGGTGAAGCGACTAGAGCCTTAAGCTACAAGCTACAAGCTACAAGCTAACAGCGGCCACTCTGGCTTGCAGCTTGCAGCTTGCAGCTTGCAGCTCATAGCTGCCTTATTTGAACCGCCGCTCCACCCCTTTCTCCACCAGGATCTTCGCCGAAATCTCTTCCACGGAAAAATGCGTGGAGTTGATGTGGGGAATGTTCTCCCGCCGGAACAGGTTTTCCACTTCGCGCACTTCGAACTCGCACTGGGCGTAGCTTGAGTAGCGGCTGTTGGGCTTGCGCTCGTTGCGGATCGCGGTGAGGCGGTCCGGGTCGATGGTCAGGCCGAACAGCTTATGCTGGTGGGCGCGCAGGGCGCTGGGCAGTTGCAGGCGCTCCATGTCGTCTTCGGTCAGCGGGTAGTTGGCCGCGCGGATGCCGAATTGCATCGCCATATACAGGCACGTCGGCGTCTTACCACACCGCGACACACCCACTAGGATCAGGTCGGCCTTGTCGTAATAATGCGTGCGGGCGCCGTCGTCGTTGTCCAGCGCGAAGTTGACCGCCTCGATCCGCTCCATGTAGTTGGAGTTGTGGCCAATGGAGTGGGACTTGCCGACCGAGTAGGAAGAATGCTCGCTCAGCTCCTGCTCCAGGGGCGCCAGGAACGTGGAAAAAATGTCGATCATGAAACCATTCGACGTTGCAAGAATCTCACGGATGTCTTGATTGACGATGGTGTCGAAGATGATCGGCCGGAAACCGTCGGTTTCGGCGGCTTTATTGATTTGCTGTACCATGGCCCGCGCCTTGTCGACGCTGTCGATGTACGGGCGTATGAATTTGGCGAAGGTAATGTTTTCGAACTGTGCCAACAGGCTTTGGCCTAGCGTTTCGGCCGTGATGCCGGTGCCGTCGGAGATAAAGAAAGCAGATCGTTTCATTTGCGCCTTGGGCCTTAAGCTAGTGAGCTAGTCACGATTCTTGGATATGATAGGCGCGATTTGCCGGCCGCCCGTGGCCCGCATTCTCACTTATTTTCCAGGTCCAGGCCATATCGCCGGCTAGCGCTCCCCCTGGAGCCGTCGGTGCCTTGAGCTTTTCCAACACAGTTAGTGGAGAGATCACCTTGGTAGAGTACGTAGTTTCCCTCGATAAGCTCGGCGTCCATGATGTAGAGCATGTGGGGGGCAAGAACGCATCCCTGGGCGAGATGATCAGTAACCTCGCCGCATGCCGGCGTCTCGGTGCCAGGTGGCTTCGCCACGACCGCCCAGGCTTATCGTGATTTCCTGGAACTGAGCGGCCTGAACCAGCAGATCCACGATGCGCTCGATGCCCTGGACGTCGATGACGTCAATGCCCTCGCCAAGACCGGCGCCCAGATCCGCCAGTGGATCATGGAAGCCGAGTTCCCCGAGAAACTGAACGCCGAGATCCGCACCGCTTTCGCCAAGCTCTCCGAAGGCAACCCCGACATCGCCGTCGCCGTGCGCTCCTCGGCCACCGCCGAAGACTTGCCGGACGCCTCGTTCGCTGGCCAGCAGGAGACCTTCCTGAACATCCGTGGCGTGGAAAACGTCATCCGGGCCGCCAAGGAAGTCTTCGCCTCCCTTTTCAACGACCGTGCCATTTCCTACCGCGTGCACCAGGGCTTCGACCACAAGCTGGTCGCCCTGTCCGCCGGCGTGCAGCGCATGGTCCGCTCCGAAACCGGCACCGCCGGCGTGATGTTCACCCTCGACACCGAGTCGGGCTTCCGTGACGTCGTGTTTATCACCGGTGCCTACGGCCTGGGCGAAACCGTCGTGCAAGGCGCGGTGAACCCGGATGAATTCTATGTCCACAAGGGCACGCTGGAAGCCGGTCGCCCGGCCATCCTGCGCCGCAACCTGGGCAGCAAGGCCATCAAGATGGTCTACGGCGACGAAGCCAAGGCCGGTCGTTCGGTCAAGACCGTCGACGTCGACAAGGCCGACCGCGCGCGCTTCTGCCTGACCGACGCCGAAGTCAGCGAACTGGCCAAGCAGGCGATGATCATCGAGAAGCACTACAAGTGCCCGATGGACATCGAATGGGCCAAGGACGGTGACGACGGCAAGCTGTACATCGTGCAGGCCCGCCCGGAAACCGTGAAGAGCCGCACCCAGGCCAACGTCATGGAGCGCTACCTGCTCAAGGAAACCGGCACCGTGCTGGTGGAAGGCCGCGCCATCGGCCAGCGCATCGGCGCCGAGCAAGGTGCGGATCATCAAGGACGTCTCGGAGATGGACAAGGTCCAGGCCGGCGACGTACTGGTCTCCGACATGACCGACCCGGACTGGGAACCGGTGATGAAGCGCGCCAGCGCCATCGTCACCAACCGTGGCGGCCGTACCTGCCACGCGGCGATCATCGCCCGTGAGCTGGGCATCCCGGCCGTGGTCGGTTGCGGCAATGCCACCGAGTTGCTCAAGGATGGCCAGGGCGTGACCGTTTCCTGCGCCGAAGGCGACACTGGCTACATCTTCGAAGGCGAGCTGGGCTTCGACATCAAGAAGAACTCCGTGGACGCCATGCCGGAGCTGCCGTTCAAGATCATGATGAACGTAGGCAACCCGGACCGCGCCTTTGACTTTGCGCAGTTGCCGAACGCCGGCGTGGGCCTGGCCCGCCTGGAATTCATCATCAACCGCATGATCGGCGTGCACCCCAAGGCACTGCTGAACTACGACGGCCTGCCGCAGGAAATCAAGGACAGCGTCGACAAGCGCATCGCCGGCTACGACGATCCGGTCGGTTTCTATGTCGAGAAACTGGTGGAAGGCATCAGCACCCTGGCGGCGGCGTTCTGGCCGAAGAAGGTCATCGTGCGCCTGTCGGACTTCAAGTCCAACGAATACGCCAACCTGATCGGCGGCAAGCTCTATGAGCCGGAAGAAGAGAACCCGATGCTGGGCTTCCGTGGTGCTTCGCGCTACATCAGCGAGTCGTTCCGCGATTGCTTCGAACTCGAATGCCGCGCCCTCAAGCGTGTGCGCAACGAGATGGGCCTGAGCAACGTCGAGATCATGGTGCCGTTCGTGCGGACCCTCGGTGAAGCGAGCCAGGTCGTCGACCTGCTGGCGGAAAACGGCTTGGCCCGTGGCGAAAACGGCTTGCGCGTGATCATGATGTGCGAGCTGCCGTCCAACGCTATCCTGGCCGACGAGTTCCTCGAATTCTTCGACGGTTTCTCCATCGGTTCCAACGACCTGACCCAGCTGACCCTGGGCCTGGACCGGGATTCCGGGATCATCGCCCACCTGTTCGACGAGCGTAACCCGGCGGTCAAGAAGCTGCTGGCCAACGCCATTGCTGCCTGCAACAAGGCCGGCAAGTACATCGGCATCTGCGGCCAGGGCCCTTCGGACCACCCGGACCTGGCCAAGTGGCTGATGGAGCAGGGTATCGAAAGCGTTTCGTTGAACCCGGACTCCGTGCTGGAAACCTGGTTCTTCCTGGCTGAGGGTCAGGCTGCGGTCTGATCGAGTGAAGGGAGCTCACCGGTAATGTAAGCCGGGTAACCTTGTGGGAGCGAGCTTGCTCGCGATTGCGGAGTGTCAGCCAGCATTGATGTTGCTGACCCACCGCCATCGCGAGCAAGCTCGCTCCCACAGGGTCCATGGCTGTCAGTTCATTGGCCCCTTTTGATTTGAAGTAGGGCGGGCTCCATCTGGAAGCCGCCCTTTTTTGTGCAAGAAGATTATGCAAAGCAGCAGCAACCTTTTTCCTGTCGCCTTGATCAGTGCCGAGCGGCGCGGTGATCTGAGCGAAGATGTCTATCGCCTCAAGCCCGGCAACAGCCCGGACTACAGTGTTGAGCTGGCCGTCACCCGGCTGGGCATGGCCGATGCCGGCGAAAGCCGTGGTGTCCCGGTGATCCTGTTGCACGGCAGTTTTTCCAACCGACGCTTCTGGTACTCGCCCAAGGGCCTTGGCCTGGGGGCGTACCTGACACGCCTAGGCTTCGATGTCTGGATTCCCGAAATGCGCGGCCATGGCTTGTCCCAGCGCAACCAGGGCTATCGCAACAATCGCGTGGCCGACTACGCCCGGTATGACCTGCCGGCCATCGGCGCCTTTGTGCGCGAGCAAAGTGGACAAGTGCCGCACTGGATTGGCCATTCCCTGGGCGGTATCACCTTGGCGGCAGCCCTGGGTGGCCATTACCTGGGCGAGCCCGCCGTGGCGTCGGCGGCATTTTTCGGCACCCAGGTCAGCCGCACCTATTGGCCGTTGAAAATCCCGCCGGTGGAATGGAGCGGGCGTTTCATTCTCAAGCGTTTCGCACAATTGTCCGGTACCAGGCTCAAGCGCGGCCCGGAAGATGAACCCATCGGACTGGCCCTGGAGAGCATGCGCTGGTATGGCCTGTTCGGGCGTTTCGGCGACGCCGAGAAAAATTGGTGGGCAGGCCTGGCCGATGTGCAGGTGCCGGTAATGGCGGTGAGTGCGGCCGGCGATCACCAGGATCCCACCTGGGCTTGTCGAAAATTGTTCGAGCAGATCGGTTCCGAGCACAAGCAGTTTGTCTGCCTGGGGCGGGAACAGGGCTTCACCGGTGATTTTGGCCATGTCGAGATGCTCGTCAGCAAGGCCGCGCAAGCGGAGGTCTGGCCGCTGGTAGGGCGCTGGTTGCAAGACCAGCAGGCGTCATTGCTGGCGGACCAGCCCAGGCTGGCCGAAGCGGTCTGATACCGAGGCTCTGGCCAGGGGCATTTCGCTCTGGCCGGCTTGCGGCTAAGATATGACGCGCTACGTTGTTCCGGTCACAAACGGTTGTTCATTCAGCCAGACGTTCAAGCCCAGCAGGAGTTGTTCGATGAACCATTACCTCACGCCCGACCTGTGCGATGCCTACCCGGACCTGGTGCAAGTCCTGGAACCGATGTTCAGCAATTTCGGTGGCCGCGATTCCTTTGGCGGTGAAATCGTCACCATCAAATGCTTCGAAGACAACTCGCGGGTCAAGGAACAGGTTGAACTCGACGGCAAGGGCAAGGTGTTGGTAGTCGACGGCGGTGGATCCCTGCGCCGGGCGTTGCTGGGCGACATGCTGGCCGAAAAGGCTGCGAAAAATGGCTGGGAAGGGCTGGTGATCTACGGTTGCATCCGCGACGTCGACGTCATTGCCCAGACCGACCTTGGCGTCCAGGCCCTGGCCAGCCACCCGATGAAGACTGATCGGCGTGGCGTCGGCGAGCTCAACGTGGCAGTGACCTTCGCTGGCGTGACCTTCCGTCCGGGCGAATACGTCTACGCGGACAACAACGGCGTGATCGTCTCGCCGAGCCCGCTGAAAATGCCTGAATAAGCGTCTTGACCATAAGGGATGAGGATGTTCGAGGAAGAAAACGCGCAATGGGGGCTGGTGCATGCCCTGGTGCTGGATGGAAAAGGCGGCGCGCGTTCGATAGCCCGGACCGAACTTGACGATCTGCAACTGCAGGCCCACGAAAGCCTGTGGCTGCATTGGGATCGCAGTCATCCGCAGACCCATACGTGGTTGCGCAAGTCCAGTGGCTTGAGTGAGTTCAACTGCGACCTGCTGCTGGAGGAGAACACCCGTCCCCGCCTGCTGCCGCTGCCCAACGCCGAGCTGCTGCTGTTTCTGCGCGGAATCAACCTGAATCCGGGCGCCGAGCCGGAAGACATGGTCTCGGTGCGCATCTTCGCCGCAGCCCAGCGGGTGATTTCCCTGCGGCTGCGGCCGTTGCGCGCCACCGACGAGCTGCTGGCGGAGCTGGCCGAGGGCAAGGGACCCAGGACGGCGTCGGAACTCATCCTTTATATGGCGCAATACCTGACCAACAAAGTGCAGGACCTGGTGACGTGCCTGTCTGAAATCGTCGATGGCGAGGAAGAAAAACTCGACACCGACGAACGGTATACCCCCGAGCATGACGCCATCCTGCACATCCGCCGAAGGGCCGCCGGGCTGAAGCGATTCCTGGCGCCGCAACGGGATATTTTCGGGCAGATGTCGCGAATCAAGTTGCCCTGGTTTGTCGAGGACGACGGCGACTACTGGAATGAATTGAACAACAGCCTGACCCGTTACCTCGAAGAGCTGGAATTGACCCGGGAGCGCGTGGGGCTTGTGCTGGAGGCCGAGGACCGGCGTCTTTCGGTGCGCATGAACCGCACCATGTACCGCTTCGGCATCATCACCGGGATTTTCCTGCCGATGAGTTTTCTCACCGGCCTGCTGGGCATCAATGTCGGCGGCATTCCGTTTTCCGAAAGCCCCTACGGCTTCATCGTCGCCTGCCTGCTGATGGCCTGCGTGGCCCTGGGACAATGGTGGCTGTTCCGCCGTTTGCGTTGGGTGTGATGGGATTTCATGTGACCCGGCGAAATTTGATCGCGTCTTCCACAGACATCACGAGAGGTGCGTATGCACGATCCGTTTGAACAGTCTCTGCGCGACATGCTCAAGGCTTCGCCGTCCAGCCGTGACGATGACGCCTGCCTGGGCCGTGTACTCAAAACCGCCAACCGCCAGGTCGGCGCTGGCGATCTGTTCAGCCTGCTGGGCCGCTGGCTGCCCGCGCTGATGATCGCCCTGAACAACGGGTCGGCCCACGTCTCGCCGGTTTCCCGTCGCAAACCTGTTACTCGCACCGCTGATAAGGCTGACTGAATATGGAACTCGATCTCTGGACCCAGAGCCTCGTCACGGCAATGACCGCGTTGTGGACCAAGGTGGCTAATTTCATTCCCAATCTGTTCGGCGCCCTGGTGGTGCTGTTGTTGGGCTTCGTCGTGGCCAAGCTGCTGGACACGCTGCTGTCCAAGCTGCTCGCCAAATTGGGCCTCGATCGCCTGATGGGCGGCACCGGCCTGACCAAACTGTTGTCCCGTGGCGGCATCCAGGTGCCAATCTCGACGCTGGTGGGCAAGATCGTCTATTGGTTTGTCCTGCTTATATTCCTGGTTTCCGCCGCTGAGTCCCTTGGACTGGAGCGCGTTTCGGCGACCCTCGACATGCTGGCGCTGTATTTGCCGAAGGTCTTCGGTGCCGCGCTGGTGCTGCTGGTCGGTGTCTTGCTGGCGCAACTGGCCAATGGGCTGGTACGCGGCGCGGCCGAGGGGGTTGGGCTGGATTACGCCGCTCGGCGTCGGGCGAATCGCCCAGGGCCTGGTGATCATCATCAGTATTTCGGTTGCGATCAGTCAGTTGGAGGTCAAGACAGACCTGCTCAACCATGTGATCGTGATTGTCTTGATTACCGTTGGTCTGGCGGTCGCGCTGGCAATGGGGTTGGGAAGCCGGGAAATTGCCGGTCAGATTCTTGCGGGAATCTATGTGCGTGAATTGTATGAGGTTGGGCAACAAGTGCGTGTTGGCGAGGTCGAAGGCCAGATCGAAGAGATCGGCACGGTGAAAACCACATTGCTGACCGAGGAGGGCGAGTTGGTGTCGCTTTCCAATCGGATCCTGCTGGAACAGCATGTGAGTAGCCGCTAACCCGGCAAATCCTGCTAATGTATGCCGCCGCAAAATGCCTGTCATCGCAGATTGCGGCGCACATTGACCTAGACTGTCGGCCCGACTTGTTTTGAACAAACCCCAATCGCTATCCACGCGCTACGACCCCCGTGATCTCTCCGATGAGGAGTTGGTTGCGCGCGCGCATACGGAACTGTTCCACGTAACACGCGCTTACGAAGAACTGATGCGGCGTTACCAGAGAACATTATTTAACGTTTGTGCACGGTATCTTGGGAACGATCGCGATGCTGATGATGTCTGTCAGGAGGTGATGTTGAAGGTGCTGTACGGCTTGAAGAACTTCGAGGGGAAATCGAAGTTCAAGACGTGGCTATATAGCATCACCTACAACGAATGCATCACGCAGTATCGCAAGGAACGGCGAAAGCGTCGGTTGATGGACGCGTTGAGCCTTGACCCTCTCGAGGAAGCGTCTGAAGAAAAGGCGCCCAAGCCCGAGGAAAAGGGTGGACTCGATCGCTGGCTAGTTTATGTGAACCCGATCGACAGGGAAATTCTGGTGCTACGATTTGTCGCAGAACTGGAATTCCAGGAGATCGCAGACATAATGCATATGGGTTTGAGCGCGACAAAAATGCGTTACAAGCGCGCTCTTGACAAGCTGCGTGAGAAATTTGCAGGCATTGCCGAAACTTAGTTCGGCGCAAATATCTCTTACGTGTAGGCAAGTTCTGATAGACTTGCCGCCGAGTTGTCCCCCGGTTTGCGGGACTGCTTCACAATCACCAGATGGGGATTTAACGGATGAAACTGAAAAACACCTTGGGCTTTGCCATTGGTTCTTTGATTGCTGCCACTTCGTTCGGCGCTCTGGCACAAGGCCAAGGCGCAGTTGAAATCGAAGGCTTCGCCAAGAAAGAAATGTTCGACAGCGCTCGTGATTTCAAGAACAACGGCAACCTGTTCGGCGGTTCGGTTGGTTACTTCCTGACCGACGACGTTGAACTGCGTCTGGCCTACGACGAAGTGCACAACGCACGTACCGAAGACGGCACTAACGTCAAGGGCGCGAACACCGCTCTGGACGCTCTGTACCACTTCAACAACCCAGGCGACATGCTGCGTCCTTACGTCTCTGCCGGTTTCTCGGACCAGAGCATCGACCAGAATGGCAGCAACGGTCGTAACCGTTCTACCTTCGCCAACGTTGGTGGCGGCGCCAAGCTGTATTTCACCGACAACTTCTACGCCCGTGCCGGCGTTGAAGCTCAGTACAACATCGACCAGGGCGACACCGAGTGGGCTCCTAGCGTCGGTATCGGTGTGAACTTCGGTGGCGGCTCCAAGCCTGCTGCTGCTCCAGTTCCAGCTCCGGCTGAAGTCTGCTCCGACAGCGACAACGATGGCGTGTGCGACAACGTCGACAAGTGCCCTGACACCCCAGCCAACGTAACCGTTGACGCTGATGGCTGCCCAGCTGTTGCTGAAGTCGTACGTGTTGAGCTGGACGTCAAGTTCGACTTCGACAAGTCTGTTGTTAAAGAAAACAGCTACGGCGACATCAAGAACCTGGCTGATTTCATGAAGCAGTACCCATCCACCAGCACCACTGTTGAAGGTCACACTGACTCCGTCGGTCCTGACGCTTACAACCAGAAACTGTCTGAGCGTCGTGCAAACGCCGTCAAGCAAGTTCTGACCAACCAGTACGGTGTTGAATCGTCCCGCGTTCAGTCTGTTGGCTACGGCGAATCCCGCCCAGTAGCTGACAACGCCACTGAAGCTGGTCGTGCAGTTAACCGTCGCGTAGAAGCGCAGGTTGAAGCCCAAGCTAAGTAATTAGCCCGAAGCTTTGGAAAAACCCGGCCTAGGCCGGGTTTTTCTTTGCCTGGGATTTATACAGGGAACATAAAACCTGTGGGAGCAAGCCTGCTCGCGGAGGCGACCATTCTGCCGACTTATCTCCCCCGGCGTACGCAGATCCAACTGTGGGAGCGAGCTTGCTCGCGATGGCTGTGTGTCAGTCAATGTATGTGTGACTGAACCACCGCTATCGCGAGCAAGCTCGCTCCCACAGGTTTTGGGGTTGTCTTTTAGAGGATTGAAGCCTGCGCGAAGGCAGAAGGCGAGGTGGCCAATTCGGCAGCACCGGCCACCGCGCCAATCACCAGGATCGCCGGGCTCTTGAGTTGAAACGCACCGGCATCGGTTTCCATCGAGGCCAGGTTGCTGCGGCAGTCGCGTTGATGGGGCAGGGAGGCGTTTTCGATCATGGCCACGGGCGTATCCGCCGCGAGGCCACCGGCCAGCAATTGCTCACGGATCTCGCTCAGTTTCGCCACGCCCATGTACACCACCAGCGTTGTCCCGCCCTGTGCAAGGGCTTGCCAGTTCAGGCTGCTGCCATCCTGGGTGTGGGCGGTGACCAGCGTCACGCCCCGCGCAACGCCGCGCAACGTCAGGGGAATGTCACACTGGGTCGCCCCCGCGAGGCCGGCGGTGATGCCATTGACCAGTTCCACTTCAACGCCATGCTCGCGCAGCCACTGCGCTTCTTCACCGCCCCGGCCGAAAATGCACGGGTCGCCGCCCTTGAGGCGTACCACGCATTTGCCTTGGCGGGCATAACGCAGCATCAACCGGTGAATGAACGCCTGGGGGGTCGAGCGGCAACCGCCGCGCTTGCCCACGGCGATGATGCGCGCATCGGGGCAGTGCTCCAGCACCGCGTCGTTGACCAGGTCATCGATCAACACCACGTCGGCTTCGCCCAAGGCGCGCACGGCTTTGAGAGTCAGCAATTCAGGGTCGCCGGGACCCGCACCGACCAGCCAGACTTTTGCGTTCATAGTGTTTTCCTCACGATATCGCGGCGACCGGTTGCGCGGTGGCAACCAGCAGGCGCTTGATTTCCGGTACGCAGGAACCGCACTGCGTACCGCAGCCCAGTTCTTTTTTCAGGCCCTGCAAATCCAGGCCGCGCTCGATACCGGCGCACACTGCGCGCTGGCTGACGTTCATGCAGTTGCACAGCGTCTTCCCGCCGCCCACGGCCGCGCCGGCGTTGCCTGGTGGCGCACTCAACGGCGCCAGCAGCCAACGCCGCAGTTGCTCGTCGGCACGACCTTCCAGCCACAGGTTCTGCAGCCAATGCCGAGCCAGGGTTTCGCCGGCCAGGCGTATGGCGGTGATACGCCCGTTTTCGATCCGCACCCGTTTTCCGATGGCGCGACGCGGATCGTCGTAGGCCAATACCGGCCCTTCGATCAGCCCCAGTTGTTCGTCGATTGCCTTCAGCAGTTGTGGGTCGGGTGCAACGGCACTGGCGGCGCGAATCAGCAACGCCGGACGTTCGCGACCGGTCAGGCTAAGGCTGACGTAGGCAAACGCCTCACACAGCGGGCGCAACGTCTCCAAATGTTGTTGGACATCGCCTTCGACCAGCGCGAAAAGTTGCCAGGGCAGGTTTACAGCTTCCAGGCGTACGCCGCTGTGCTTGAGCTCTGGCTGTTTGGACAGTGGATCGAACGCCGGCTGGGTCAGGGTGTTCACCCCTCCCTTGAGAAACCGATCGCCCCAGTGCATCGGCAAGAAAGCCTGGCCGGGGCGCACGCTGTCGTCGCTGTCGACGGCCACGATCAGGCTGCCGCGACGGCTCTTGAGGCTGACCAGATCACCGGCTTGCAGGCGATGGCGAGTCAATTCGTCGGGGTGCAGGCTGAGCACCGCTTCGTTCACATGGCCAAACAACTGCGCAGCGGTACCGGTGCGGCTCATGCCGTGCCACTGGTCACGCAAGCGACCGGTATTCAGGGTCAGCGGATAGCGGGCGTCACGCAATTCCTTGGCGGCGCGATAAGGGTCGGCGACAAATCGGGCGCGGCCGCTTTCGGTAGGAAAAATTCCATCCACGTACAAACGGGCGGTGCCGACCGTGGCGCCTTCGCGGAAGGGCCATTGCTGGGGGCCGAGTTGATCGATCAGCGCGTGGCTGATCCCGGACAGGTCCAGGTCGCGACCACGGGTCAGTTGCTTGTATTCATCGAATAACTGGGCCGGAGCGTCAAAGGCGAACAGGCTGGATTGCCCCGGGCGCAGGCGTTTCTCCAGGCGTTGTGCGAAATCCACTGTGATGGCCCAGTCCGGTCGCGCTTCTCCCGGTGCGTTGATTGCCCGGCGAACGTGGGAAATGCGCCGTTCGGAGTTGGTCACCGAACCTTCTTTTTCGCCCCAGCTGGCTGCGGGCAGCAGCAGGTCGGCGAACGCGGCGGTCTCGGTGGTGCGGAAGGCCTCTTGCAACACCACGAACGGGCAGGCTTGCAGGGCCTCGCGCACGGCGGCCTGGTCCGGCATCGACTGCGCCGGGTTGGTGCAGGCGATCCACAGGGCCTTGATCTTGCCGCTGCGCACCTGATCGAACAGTTCGATCGCACTCAAACCGGTGGTCGCGGGCAGTTGGTCGACGCCCCAGTAATCGGCCACTTCAGCGCGATGTTCCGGGTTGGCGGCTTCGCGATGGCCCGGCAGCAGGTTCGACAGGCTGCCGGTTTCCCGACCGCCCATGGCGTTGGGTTGGCCCGTCAACGAGAACGGTCCCGCACCCGGCCGACCGATCTGGCCGGTGGCCAGGTGCAGATTGATCAGCGCGCTGTTTTTCGCGCTGCCGGCGGTGGATTGGTTCAGGCCCATGCACCACAGCGACAGGAAACTGGGTGAGGTGCCGATCCATTCGGCGCATTGGTGCAGTTGCTCGACACTGATGCCGCAGAGCTGGGCGACCATGGCGGGCGTGTAGTCGCGCACCAGGTTCTTCAGGTCCGCGAGGCCTTCTGTGTGAGCCTTGATGAAGCTGCGGTCGATCCAGTCTTCCCACAGCAACAAATGCAAAATCCCATGGAACAGCGCGACATCGGTGCCCGGCAGAATCGCCAGGTGCAGGTCCGCCAGGTCGCAGGTGTCGGTGCGCCGGGGGTCGATGACGATGATTTTCATCTCTTGACGGCGGGATTTGGCTTCTTCGAGGCGACGAAACAGGATCGGATGGGCGTAGGCCATGTTACTGCCGACGATCATCACGCAATCGCTCAGTTCCAAGTCTTCGTAGCTGCAGGGTGGGGCATCAGCGCCGAGGCTGCGTTTGTAGCCCACCACGGCAGAAGACATGCACAGCCGAGAGTTGCTGTCGATGTTGTTGGTGCCGACCAAGGCCCGGGCGAGTTTGTTGAAGGCGTAGTAATCCTCGGTCAGCAATTGGCCGGAGATGTAGAACGCCACGCTGTCCGGGCCATGCTCGGCGATGGTCTCGGCGAAAACATGCGCGGCATGGTCCAGCGCGCTGTCCCAGTCGGTGCGTCCACGGGCCAGGTTTTTGCCCAGGCGCAGTTCCGGATACAGGGCGCGGGCGGCGAGGTCGCCGGTCAAGTGCAGGGTCGAGCCCTTGCTGCACAATTTGCCGAAGTTGGCCGGATGGGCGGGATCACCGCTGACGCCGAGGATGCGCTCGCCGTCATGCTCGATCAACACGCCGCAACCGACCCCGCAGTAACAGCAGGTCGAGGCTGTGGTCTGGCGGCTCATGAGCTTGCTTCCCGCAGGGCCAGCATGACCCGGCCGTTCTCGACCCGGGCCGAGTGGTGATGGGCGCAACCCACGTCCGGTGCCTGGGCCAGGCCGGTTTCCAGGTCGATCTGCCAGTTATGCAGCGGGCAGGCCACGCGCTTGCCGTAGATCAGGCCCTGGGACAGCGGACCGCCCTTGTGTGGGCAGCGGTCATCGAGTGCGAAAACTTCATCGTCACTGGTACGAAAAATCGCAATATCGCCTTTCGGCCCCTGGATGATGCGTGAACCCAGGGCGTTGATTTCATCCAGCGCGCAGATATCCAGCCAATTCATGCTGGCACCTCCAAGTTCTTCACGGGGATGACCTCGAACTCTTTTTTCAGTTGGGGTTGCTCCAGCCGCTGTTTCCAAGGGTCTTGTTCCAGCGACAGGGAAAACTTCAGGCGTTCGTGAAGGGCCTTGCGCCGCTCCGGGTCTTCCAGCACGGCTTTCTTGATGTGCTCCATGCCGACCCGCTGCATGTAATGCACGGTGCGTTCGAGGTAGAAGGCTTCCTCGCGGTAGAGCTGCAGGAAAGCGCCGTTGTATTCGCGCACTTCTTCGGCGGTCTTGAGCTTGACGAAAAACTCGGCGACCTCGGTCTTGATCCCGCCGTTGCCGCCGATGTACATCTCCCAGCCGGAATCGACGCCGATGATTCCGACGTCCTTGATGCCCGCTTCCGAGCAGTTGCGCGGGCAGCCGGAGACGGCCAGTTTCACCTTGTGCGGCGACCACATGTTGAACAGGTCGTGCTCCAGCTCGATCCCCAACTGAGTCGAGTTCTGCGTGCCGAAGCGGCAGAACTCGCTGCCCACGCAGGTCTTCACGGTGCGGATGGATTTGCCGTAGGCGTGGCCGGACGGCATGTCGAGGTCTTTCCAGACGCCGGGCAGGTCTTGCTTCTTGATGCCCAGCAAATCGATGCGCTGACCGCCAGTGACCTTGACCATGGGCACGTTGTACTTGTCGGCCACATCGGCAATGCGCCGCAGTTCGGACGGGTTGGTCACGCCGCCCCACATCCGTGGGACCACGGAATAGGTGCCGTCTTTCTGGATGTTGGCGTGGGCGCGTTCGTTGATCAGGCGCGACTGTGGATCGTCCTGGGCTTCGCCGGGCCAGGTGGAAATCAGGTAGTAGTTCAGGGCCGGACGGCAGGTGGCGCAACCATTCGGGGTGCGCCAGTTCAGGTAGCTCATGGTCCCGGCGATGGTCAGCAGGTGCTGGTCACGGATCGCCTGGCGGATCTGGCCATGGTTGAGGTCGCTGCAACCGCAGATGGCTTTTTCGCTTTTCGGCTTAACGTCCGCCGCGCCGCCCACGGTGTTGATCAGGATCTGCTCCACCAGGCCGGCGCAAGAGCCGCAGGAACTGGCGGCCTTGGTGTGTTTTTTCACGTCGTCGACGCTGAACAGCCCGTGTTCCTGGATCGCCTTGACGATGGTGCCCTTGCACACGCCGTTGCAGCCACAGACTTCGGCGGTGTCGGCCATGCTCATGGCTTTGTCCTGGCCTTGGTGTCCTACATCGCCCAGGGCGTTTTCTCCGAACATGAGGTGATCGCGGATCTCGCTGATGGCGTGATTCTCACGGATCTGACGGAAATACCAGCCGCCATCCGCCGTATCGCCGTACAGACAGGCACCGACCAGCACGTCATCCTTGATCACCAGCTTCTTGTAGACGCCACCGATCGGGTCGGAAAGGGTGATGGTCTCGGTGCCTTCGCCGCCCATGAAGTCGCCGGCGGAGAACAGGTCGATGCCGGTGACTTTCAACTTGGTCGACGTCACCGAGCCCTTGTAAGTGGCGAAGCCCAGTTGCGCGAGGTGGTTGGCGCAGACCTTGGCTTGCTCGAACAGCGGCGCCACCAGGCCGTAGGCGGTGCCGCGGTGGCTGGCGCATTCGCCGATGGCGTAGATGCGCGGGTCATAGGTCTGCATGGTGTCGTTGACCAGGATCCCGCGGTTGCAGGGGATGCCGGCTTTTTCCGCCAGTTCGGTGTTGGGGCGGATGCCGGCCGCCATCACCACAAGGTCGGCGGGGATGATGTCGCCGTTCTTGAACTGGACCGAGCCGACCCGGCCATTGCCGGCGTCGTGCAGGGCCTGGGTCTGCTCGCTGAGACGAAATTTCAGGCCACGGCTTTCCAGGGCGGTCTGCAGCAATTGGCCGCTGGTCTTGTCCAGTTGCCGTTCCAGCAGCCATTCGCCGATATGCACGACGGTCACGTCCATGCCGCGCAGCTTCAAGCCGTTGGCGGCTTCCAGGCCGAGCAGGCCACCGCCGATCACCACGGCGTGCTTGTGGGTCTTGGCGGTGTTGATCATCGCCTGGGTGTCGGCGATGTCGCGGTAGCCGATCACGCCGTCCAGGGTATTGCCGGGGATCGGCAGGATGAACGGCGTGGAGCCGGTGGCGATCAGCAGGCGATCATATTCGGCTTCGCTGCCGTCTTCGGCGATGACCCGGCGCTTGACCCGGTCGATCTCCACGACCTTGCGGTTGAGCAGCAGCTTGATGTTGTTGTCCAGGTACCAGCTCAGGTCGTTGAGCACGATCTCTTCGAAGGTCTGCTCACCGGCCAGCACGGGCGAGAGCAGGATGCGGTTGTAGTTGGTGTGGGGCTCGGCACCGAACACTGTGATGTCGTAGAGCTCGTTGCTCAGCTTGAGCAGTTCCTCGAGGGTTCGAACCCCGGCCATGCCGTTGCCGATCATCACCAGTTTGAGTTTTTTCATCAGGGTTCTCCGCGGGCTCAGGCCTGTCTCATCACGGCGGTCAGGCTGGCTCGGCAATTTTTTCGAAAACAAAAAAAGGCGTCTCGCTAGCAAAACTAGCGAGGACGCCTTTGTCCTGGTCCCGTTCTCTCGGGAAGCACCGCCCTCATCGTTGAAGGCGTTGCCAAATGTATGTTGATGGACGTTATGCAGTGGTTGTGCCAAGTGGCTCGGGCGCCGGGATCTACTGGCCGATCCCCAGGTTGGCCGAGGTGCAGGGGGATTTATTGCACCGAATCAAAGCGTATTGCCCAGTAATGGAGCGTCGGGCCCGATGGCTTGGTAATGGCAGGCGAGCGGGCATTGCGCACGGGCCTGGATCCCGGTCGATCAGCGCCTGCTGACACTTATTCCCAATCGCTAATTTTTCCGGTTTGCGTTCGTTTCATAGGGACGACATGCCTTTGTGCCTTGTGCCCACTGATTCCGGATACCCAGAAATGAATGCTGAAGACGCCTTGAAACTTGCTCGCCGGTTTATCGGGCTGCCCCTGGACAAGCGCCAGATGTTCCTCGCCGCGCTGGACAAGGAGGGCGTGGACTTCAGCCGTTTCCCCATTCCCCAGGGCGTCGAAGCCGAGGATCGCCAGGCGCTGTCCTACGCCCAGCGGCGCATGTGGTTTCTCTGGCAACTGGATCCCGAAAGCGGCGCCTACAACCTGCCCGGGGCGGTGCGGCTCAAGGGTGCGTTGAGCCTGTCGGCGCTGGAACAGGCCTTCGCCAGCCTGGTGGCGCGCCATGAAACCCTGCGCACGGTGTTCCAGCGCCAGGCCGACGACAGCCTGCTGCAAGTGCCCACCGATGCGCCGCTGATGATCGAGCGACAGGACCTCAGCGGCTTGCCGGCAGGCGAGCGCGAGCAAGCGGTGCGCCAGGCTGCGCAAGCACAATCGATGCGGCCCTTCGATCTGTCGAATGGCCCCTTGCTGCGGGTCGAACTGCTCAAGCTCGATGCGCAGGAGCACGTGCTGCTGCTGACTTTGCACCACATCGTCTCCGATGGCTGGTCGATGAACGTGCTGATCGACGAGTTCATCCGCTGCTATGACGCCCATGAAGCCGGCGTGTCGCCGCAACTGCCTGATTTGCCGATCCAGTACAGCGACTATGCCTTGTGGCAGCGCCGTTGGCTGGAGGCCGGTGAGCAGGCGCGGCAACTGGCGTATTGGCAGGCGCAATTGGGCGATGAGCATCCCGTCCTGGAGTTGCCCACCGATCACTCACGCCCGGCCGTGCCGAGCTACCGCGGCAGCCGTTATGAGTTCGCTATCGACAGCGGGTTGGCGGAGCAACTGCGCGGCACCGCCCGGCAGCAGGGCGTCACGCTGTTCATGCTGCTGCTCGGCGCGTTCAACGTGCTGCTGCATCGCTACAGCGGCCAATCGGACATCCGTGTCGGCGTGCCCATCGCCAACCGCAACCGGGATGAAATCGAAGGCCTGATCGGTTTCTTCGTCAACACCCAAGTGCTGCGCACCGAACTGGATGGCCAGACCCGGGTCGACGAGTTGCTGCACCGGGTCAAGGAGATCGCCCTCGGCGCCCAGGCTCATCAGGACTTGCCGTTCGAACGCCTGGTCGACGCGTTGAAGCTGGAGCGCAGCCTCAGCCACACGCCGCTGTTCCAGGTGATGTACAACCATCAACCCCAGGTGGCGGATGTCACCACGATCCGCACGGCGTCCGGCCTCGAATTGGGCATGATCGAGTGGCAGACCCGCACCACCCAATTCGATCTGACCCTGGACACCTATGAAAAAGCCGGCACGTTGCACGCCGCGCTGACGTACTCCGAGGACCTGTTCGAAGCGCCGACCATCGCGCGCATGGCGCGGCATTGGCTGCGATTGCTCACCGCGATGATTGCCGATCCGACCCGACGTATCGGCGAGCTGCCGCTGCTCGACGCCGACGAGCATGCCACGCTGGTCCACGCTTGGAACGCCACGGCCCAACGCTACCCGACCGAGCTGTGCATGCATCAACTGATCGAAGCCCAGGTGGCGCGCACCCCGGACGCCCCGGCGTTGCTGTTCGGCGAACAAAGCCTGAGTTATGCAGCGCTCGATGCCCGCGCCAACCGACTGGCCCATCTGCTGCTCGGGCGCGGTGTGCGGCCCGACAGCCTGGTTGGCATCTGCGTCGAGCGTTCAGTGGAAATGGTGGTCGGCCTGCTGGCGATCCACAAGGCCGGCGGCGCCTACGTGCCGCTGGACCCGGAATATCCGCAGGATCGCCTGGCCTACATGATTCAGGACAGTGGCATCGGCTTGCTGCTGACCCAGCGTTCGCTCTCGGCGGTTCTGCCGACCGACGGCGTCGAGGTGATCGCGCTCGATCAGCCCGACGATTGGCTCGACAGCTACAGCGACAGTCGCCCCGACGTGACGGTCGACCCGCTGAATCTCGCGTATGTGATCTACACCTCCGGCTCCACCGGCAAACCCAAGGGCGCCGGCAACAGCCACGCGGCTCTGGTCAACCGCTTGTGCTGGATGCAACAGGCGTATGGCCTGGACGACAGCGACGCGGTGTTGCAGAAAACCCCGTTCAGTTTCGACGTCTCGGTGTGGGAGTTCTTCTGGCCGCTGATGACCGGGGCGCGATTGGTGGTTGCCGCGCCAGGTGCCCATCGTGATCCGCGGCAACTGATCGACACCATCAACCGTCATGGCGTCAGCACGCTGCACTTCGTGCCGTCGATGTTGCAGGCGTTCATCCATGAGCCGGGCGTGGAAACCTGCGAAGGTTTGAAGCGCATCGTCTGCAGCGGTGAAGCGTTGCCGCTGGATGCGCAGCAGCAGGTCTTCGCCAAACTGCCGGACGCCGCGCTCTACAACCTCTATGGCCCGACCGAAGCGGCCATCGACGTGACCCATTGGACCTGCGTCGACGAGGGCGCGGATTGTGTGCCGATCGGCCAGCCCATCGCCAACCTGCGCACCCACGTGCTCGACGCCGATCTGTCGCCGGTGCCGTGGGGCGTGGCGGGCGAGTTGTACCTGGGCGGGGCGGGGCTGGCGCGCAGTTATCACCAACGTCCGGCGCTGACCGCCGAGCGTTTCGTGCCGTGCCCGTTTCACGACGGCGCGCGCCTGTACCGCACCGGCGACCGCGTACGCCAGCGCGCCGACGGCGTGATCGAATACCTCGGCCGCCTCGATCATCAGGTCAAGCTGCGCGGCCTGCGCATCGAGCTCGGCGAAATCGAAACCCGCCTCGTGCAACATCCGCGGGTGCGCGAGGCCGTGGTGCTGGTGCAGGACGGCAAGTATCTGGTGGGTTATCTGGTGCTGGAAAACAGCGACCCGCACGAGCAGTGGCAACAGGACGTCAAGGCCTGGCTGCTGGCCGGTCTGCCGGAGTACATGGTGCCGACCTACCTGATGCCGTTGGCCTGCCTGCCGGTGACCGCCAACGGCAAGCTCGATCGCAAGGCCCTGCCACAACCGGACGCCGCGCCCCGGCAAGCGTTTGTCGCCCCGCAGGATGGGCTGCAAACCGCCCTGGCTGAAATCTGGCAGGACGTGCTCGGAGTGGAGCGCGTCGGCCTCGAAGACAACTTCTTCGAACTGGGTGGCGATTCCATCATCTCGATCCAAGTGGTGAGCCGCGCGCGACAGGCCGGTATCCATCTTCATCCCCGTGACCTGTTCCAATACCAGACCGTGCGCAGCCTGGCGTCGGTGGCTCGCCGTGACAGCCACAGTGCCTTGGACCAAGGGCCGGTCACTGGCGATGCCGTGCTCGGGCCGATCCAGCAGCAGTTTTTCGCCCAGGCGATGCAGGACCGCGCGCACTGGAACCAGTCGCTGTTGCTGACCCCACGGGAACCGCTGGACGCACAACGGCTCGACGCGGCGCTGACCTGCGTCATCAACCATCACGATGCCTTGCGCCTGCGCTTTGTCGAAGACGCCGACGGCTGGCGGCAGAGCCATGGACCGCTTTTGCAAAACGCCGACCTGTGGCAGCGCGATGCCCGATCCGTTGAGCAGTTGAACGCGCTGTGCGACGAGGCGCAGCGCAGCCTCAACCTGCAAGACGGGCCGCTGGTGCGCGCCATGCTGGTAAACCTGGCCGACGGCAGCCAGCGGCTGGCGCTGATCATCCATCACCTGGCGGTGGACGGCGTGTCCTGGCGGGTGCTGCTGGAAGATTTGCAGCAAGCTTACGAGCAACTGGCGGCGGGTGGCGGCGTGACGTTGCCGGCCAAGACCAGCGCGTTCCAGAGCTGGACGGCGCGGCTGAATGCCGAAGCCTCGCGCTTTGACGATCAGTCGGCCTATTGGAAAGCCCAGCACGAAGGCGCGCGGGACCTGCCGTGCGAACGCCCGCAGGGAAGCCTGCAAAACGTCCACGGTGCAAAGATCGAATGGCGCCTGGAGGCCGGACTCACCCGGCAATTGCTGCAACAGGCCCCTGCGGCTTATCGCACCCAGGTCAATGACTTGCTGCTCACCGCGTTGGCCCGCACCATCAGCCGCTGGAGCGGGCAGCCGGGCACATTGATCGAGCTCGAAGGCCATGGCCGCGAAGACTTGTTCGATGACATCGACCTGACCCGCACGGTGGGCTGGCTGACCAGCCTGTTTCCGGTCAACCTCACCGCCACCGATGACATCGGCGGCTCGATCAAGACCATCAAGGAGCAACTGCGCAGCGTCCCGGACAAGGGCCTGGGCTACGGCGTGCTGCGTCATCTGGCGACGCCGTCGATGCAAGCGCAATGGGCGGATCTGCCGACTGCGCGTATCACCTTCAACTACCTCGGCCAGTTCGACCGCCAGTTCGATGAGGCGGCGCTGTTCGTGCCGTCCGGCGAAGGCAGTGGCGTCGCCCAGGACCCGACGGCACCGTTGGCCAACTGGCTGACGGTGGAAGGGCAGGTGCATGGCGGCGAGCTGGCGATGAGCTGGGGCTTCAGCCGTGAGATGTTCGACAGCGCGACCGTGCAGCAACTGGCCGATCAATACGCCGTCGAGCTCAAGGCGCTGATCGACCATTGCGTCAACCTGGCAGAACCGCAAGCCACGCCGTCGGATTTTCCACTGGCGCGGATCACCCAGTCGCAACTCGATCATCTGCCGGTGCCGGCCGGTCAGTTGGACGATGTCTACCCGCTGGCGCCGATGCAGCAGGGCTTGTTGTTCCATACGTTGTACGAGCAGGCGGCCGGCGAATACGTCAACCAGTTGCGGGTGGACGTGCAAGGCCTGGATGCCGAGCGGTTCCGTGCGGCGTGGCAGGCCACCGTCGCGACGCAAGACATCTTGCGCAGCGGCTTCGTCTGGCAGGGAGAATTGGCGCAACCGCTGCAGATCGTCCACAAGCAGGTCCAGTTGCCGTTCACCGTGCTGGACTGGCGCGAGCAGGCCGACCCGGCCCAGGCCCTCGCCGCACTGGCCGAGGCCGAGCGCGCGCAAGGTTTCGACTTGAGCCAGGCGCCGCTGTTGCGCCTGGTGCTGGTGCGGACCGGCGCCGAACAATGGCACCTGATCTACACCCATCACCATATCCTGATGGATGGCTGGAGCAATTCGCAGTTGCTCGGCGAGGTGATGCAGCGCTATAGCGGGCGCGTGCCGGCCAGCAGTGTTGGACGTTATCGCGATTACATCGCTTGGCTGCAACGCCAGGACGGCCAGCTCAGCCAGGACTTCTGGCGCGCACAACTGGCCTCGTTGCAGGAGCCGACCCGACTCGCCCGCGCCGCCTCGGGCGGTGGCGAGAGCGGCCACGGTGATCATTTCCTGACGCTCGACGCGCGGCGCACCCAAGCGCTGGAAGCGTTTGCCCGCCAGCAGAAAATCACCGTCAACACGTTGGTGCAAGCGGCCTGGCTGCTGTTGCTGCAACGCTACACCGGGCACCAGACCGTGGCGTTTGGCGCGACCGTGGCCGGTCGGCCGGCGGATCTGCCGGGCATCGAGCAGCAGGTCGGCCTGTTCATCAACACCTTGCCGGTGATCGGCAGCCCGCGTCCGGACCAGACGGTCGGCCAATGGTTGCAAGCGGTGCAGGCACAGAACCTGAGCCTGCGGGAGTTCGAACACACGCCGTTGGCGGACATCCAGCGTTGGGCCGGGCAGGGCGGCGAGGCGCTGTTCGACAACCTCCTGGTGTTCGAGAACTACCCGATTGCCCAGGCCTTGCAGCAAGGCACCGGCAGCGATGTCACGTTCGGCGACGTTGCCAACCGTGAGCAGACGCACTATGCCCTGAGCGTCGCGGTCACCCTCGGTGAACAACTGGCGCTGCACTACAGCTACGAGCGCCGGCAGTTCGCCGACGAAATGATTGATCACATCAGTGCTCATCTGCTGCACCTGCTCGAACAATTCAGCCAGGACGCCGGGCGCAACCTGGGTGAAATCGCCTTGGCCAACGGCGTCGAACACGCCCGGCAACAGGCCGACAACCGCCCGCAGTCGTACCCGGTGGACATTCCCGTGCACCAGCGGATCGCCACGCTGGCGGCCGATCGCCCGCAGCGCACGGCGGTGATTTTCAATGGCCGACATTTCAGCTACGGCGAGATCGACCGGCGCGCGAACCAGCTGGCCCACGCCTTGATCAGCCGCGGCGTCGGTCCGGAAACCCGCGTCGGCGTGGCCCTGCCGCGCAGCGAAGGGGTGATCGTCACGCTGTTGGCGGTGCTCAAGGCCGGCGGTGCCTACGTGCCGTTGGACGTCAGCTACCCCCGTGAGCGCCTGGCATACTTGATGAAGGACGCCGGGTTGGCGCTGCTGATCAGCGACTCCTCGGTATCGGCGCAGTTGCCCGTGGATGAGTCGTTGCCGTTGCTGGAGCTGGACCGCCTCGACCTGCGCGAGCTGCCGACCAGCGCGCCAACGGTTCGACTCGACCCGCATAACCTGGCCTACGTCATCTACACCTCCGGCTCCACCGGCAACCCCAAGGGCGTCAGCGTGGCCCACGGTCCGCTGGCGATGCACTGCCAGGCCATTGGCGAGCGTTATGAAATGCGCGACAGCGATTGCGAATTCCATTTCATGTCGTTCGCTTTCGACGGCGCCCACGAGCGCTGGCTCACCAGCCTGACCCACGGTGCGTCGCTGCTCATTCGCGATGACAGCCTGTGGACCCCGGAACAGACATACAACGCCATGCACGAGCACGGCGTGACGGTGGTGGCGTTCCCGCCGGTGTACCTGCAACAACTGGCCGAACACGCCGAGCGCGAGGGCAACCCGCCGAAGGTGCGCATCTACTGCTTCGGCGGTGACGCGGTGCCCAACGCCAGTTTCGAACGGGTCAAGCGCGCCTTGCGTCCCGAGTACATCATCAACGGTTATGGCCCGACTGAAACGGTGGTCACACCGCTGATCTGGAAGGCCGGTCGCGAGGTGTCGTGTGGCGCTGCCTACGCGCCCATCGGCAGCCGCATCGGCGACCGCAGCGCCTACGTGCTCGATGCCGACCTGAACCTGTTGCCCCAAGGCATGGCCGGTGAGCTGTACCTGGGCGGCACGGGATTGGCCCGTGGTTACCTGAACCGGCCGGGGCTGACCGCCGAGCGCTTTGTCGCCGATCCGTTCAGCGCAGGGGGCTTGCTGTATCGCACCGGAGACCTGGTGCGCCAGCGCGTCGACGGCACGTTCGATTACTTGGATCGCATCGATAACCAAGTGAAGATCCGCGGCTTCCGCATTGAGCTGGGTGAAATCGAAGCCAGCCTGCAAGCCCTTGATGGCGTGCGCGAAGCGGTGGTCGTGGCCCAGGAAGGCACCGCCGGCAGCGGCAAGCGTCTGGTGGCCTATGTAGTCGCGGCAGAATCTTCCCGCGAAGACTTTGCCGAGCACTTGCGTGAGCAACTCAAGGCGACCTTGCCGGCGCACATGGTCCCGGCTTATCTGTTGCTGCTCGAACGCCCGCCGCTGACCCCCAACGGCAAGCTCGACCGCAAGAATCTGCCCAAGCCTGATGCCAGCCAATCCCAGAACGCCTACCTGGCGCCGCGCACTGCGCTGGAACAGCAACTGGCGGCGATCTGGCAGGACGTGCTCAAGCTTGAACGCGTCGGCCTGCAGGATAATTTCTTCGAGCTGGGTGGCGATTCCATCGTCTCGATCCAGGCGGTCAGCCGCGCTCGCCAGGCCGGCATGCATTTCACGCCCAAGGACCTGTTCCAGCATCAGACCCTGGAAATGCTCGCGACCGTGGTTCGCCAGGGCGAGGCCGCGCAAGTCATCGACCAGGGGCCGGTGACGGGTGGGCTGGCGCTGTTGCCGGTGCAGCGGGTGTTCTTCGAACAGGCGATACCGCAGCGTCATCACTGGAACCAGGCGGTGATGCTCAAGCCGACCCAGCGTCTGGACGCACCGATCCTGAGCCAGGCGTTGAGCGCGCTGCTGCAACATCACGATGGCCTGCGTTTGAGCTTCACCGAGCAGGACGACGGCTGGAGGGCGGTTTACCGTTCTGCGGACACTCAATCCGAAGACCTGCTCTGGACCGTGGACGCGCCTGATGCGCAGGCGTTGCAAGGCATCGCCAACGAGGCCCAGCGCAGCCTGGACCTGCAAGCGGGCCCCTTGCTGCGGGCGGTCCTGGCGACGCTGGCCGATGGCAGCCAACGTTTGTTGCTGGCCGTGCATCACTTGGTGATCGACGGTGTGTCGTGGCGAATCCTGTTCGAGGATCTGCAAAGCGCCTATCACCAGTTGTCCAGCGGAGCGGTGCTGCGATTTCCGCTGAAAACCACCTCGGCGCAGGTCTGGGCCGAGCGCCTGCAAGCGCATGCCCGCAGCAACCGGTTGGCGCAGGAACTGGCGCTCTGGCAGGCCCAGCTCGAAGACGTCGATGCTTCGTTGCCGATGGATAACCCTGCCGCGCGGCCAGCAGAACCGCCTGGCGGTGACGGTGCGTACGCGACTCGACGCCGCGTTGACCCGGCAACTGCTGCAAGACGCGCCCAAGGCCTATCGCACCCAGGTCAACGACTTGCTGCTCACGGCACTGGCCCGGGTGATGGTGCGCTGGACCGGCCACGACAGCGCGCTGATCCAGCTCGAAGGCCATGGTCGCGAAGCCTTGTTCGACGACGTCGACCTGACCCGCACCGTCGGCTGGTTCACCAGCCTGTACCCGGCCCGGCTCACGCCACGGGCGGACTTGGGCGATTGCCTCAAGCAGATCAAGGAGCAACTGCGGGCGATGCCCGACAAAGGCCTCGGTTTCGGCGCCTTGGCTTATCTGGCAGATGACGCGACGCGGGCGATCCTGGCCGGGCTGCCGACGCCGAGCCTGACCTTCAACTACCTGGGCCAGTTCGACGCCAGCTTCAGCGAGGCCGACGGTGCCTTGTTCATCCCGGCTGATGAAGGCGCCGGCGATGAGCTGGACGCCGAAGCACCGCTGGCCAATGCGCTGGCCTTGAACGGCCAGGTGTTCGGCGGCGAACTGAACCTGGGCTGGACCTTCAGCCGCGAGCAGTTCAATGAATCCACCATCCAGGCCCTGGCCGACGATTATGCGCTGGAGTTGCAGCGGCTGATCGAGCATTGCTGCCGGGGCGAGCACAGCGGTGTGACGCCGTCGGACTTCCCTCTGGCGAGCCTGAGCCAGCCACAACTGGATGGACTGCCGCTGCCGTCCGAGCAGATCGTCGACCTGTATCCGTTGTCACCGATGCAACAAGGCATGCTGTTCCATGGCGTGTACGGCGACGCGGGCGGCGACTACATCAACCAACTGCGCCTGGACATCGAAGGGCTGGACCCGGAACGCTTCCGCCAGGCCTGGCAGGCGGCGGTGGATGCCCATGACATCCTGCGCACGCGGTTTGTCTGGCAGGGCGATTTGCCGGCGCCGGTGCAAGTGGTCAGCAAGTATCTGGAACTGCCTTACAGCCTGCACGATCTGCGCGATGATCCGCTGCCTGACCAGACCCTGCAGGCCCTGGCCGATGCTGAACGCCAACAACTTCACCTGAGCGCGCCGGCCCTGGTGCGGCTGATGATCGTACGTCTCGATGAGCAGCGTTATCACCTGATCTACAGCCACCACCACATCCTCATGGACGGCTGGAGCAATTCGCAGTTGCTTGGCGAGGTGCTGCAGCGCTACAGCGGGCAATCCGTTGCTGTGTCCGGCGGACGTTATCGGGATTACATCGCGTGGCTGCAACGCCAGGACGCGGCGGCCAGCGAGGCGTTCTGGAAGCCTGCGCTGCAGCGCCTCGAAGCACCGACACGGTTGGCCGATGCGGTGGGTAAGCCTACGGACGCTGGTGTGGGTTATGGCGATCATATGCAGGTGCTGGACGAAGCACTGACCCGACGCCTGGAAGCCTTCGCCCGGGCTTCGAAAGTCACGGTGAACACGCTGGTGCAGGCGGCATGGCTGCTGCTGTTGCAGCGCTACACCGGTAAATCCACCGTGGCGTTTGGCGCGACGGTCGCCGGTCGCCCAGCGGACTTGCCTGGCATCGAGCAGCAAATCGGCCTGTTCATCAACACCTTGCCGGTGATCGCCAGTCCTCGGGCAGAGCAGTCGCTGGACAGTTGGTTGCAAGCGGTGCAAGCGCAGAACCTCGCGTTGCGCGAATTCGAGCACACCGCGTTGCTGGATATCCAGCGTTGGGCCGGGCAGGGCGGCGACGCGTTGTTCGACAGTCTGCTGGTGTTCGAAAACTACCCAATCGCCGAAGCTTTGGAGCAGGGCGCGCCGGACGGTTTGCGCTTTGGTTCGCCAATCACCCAGGAGCAGACCAACTATCCGTTGACGCTGCTGGTGGGGTTGGAGCGGCAGTTGTCGGTGCACATGAGTTATCAGCAGGCGAGTTTCTCGGCGGTTACCGTGGAGCGATTGGCGGCGCATCTGGTGCAGTTGCTGGGGCAGATGACCGCGCAGGGAGAGCGCCCGCTGGGTGAACTGTCGATGCTGGAATTCGATGAACACCAGCGCCTGACTCATGACTGGAATCCGGTGGATGCGCCGTTCGAACAGGACGTCTGCGTTCACCAACTGATCGCTCGTCAGGCCGAAGCATCGCCGGATGCCTTGGCGGTGACGTTTAATCATGTTCGTCTGAGCTACAGCGAACTCGACGGCCGCGCCAATCGCCTGGCCCACAAGCTCATCGAACTGGGCGTCGGCCCGGAAGTGCGCGTGGGCGTGGCGATGCCGCGTTCCGAGCAATTGCTGATCGCCCTGCTGGCGGTGCTCAAGGCTGGCGGTGCGTATGTGCCGCTTGACCCGGATTACCCGGCCGAACGTGTTGCCTACATGCTTGATGACAGCCGTGCGAAAGTGCTGCTGACCGAGCAGGCGGTGGCTTTGACGGTTCCGGCTGAAACCGAAGTGCTGATGCTTGATCAGCTCGACCTTTCACGTTATCCGTTGAGCGAGCCGTTCACAGCGGTCACCCCAGGCAACCTCGCCTACGTCATCTACACCTCCGGCTCCACCGGCAAACCCAAGGGCGTGGCCATCGTCCACCGCAACGTCCTGGCATTGATCGACTGGTCCAAAACCGTCTACAGCCGCGACGATATCCAAGGCGTACTCGCCTCAACCTCGGTGTGCTTCGACCTGTCGGTATGGGAGCTCTTCGTGACCCTGGCCAACGGCGGCTCGCTGATCATTGCCCGCAACGCCCTGGAATTGCCGCACCTGCCGGCCCGCGACCAGGTGCGCCTGATCAACACCGTACCTTCGGCCATCGCCGCGTTGCAGCGCAGCGGGGATATCCCGCAAAGCGTGCGCATCATCAACCTGGCCGGCGAGCCGCTGAAGCAAAGCCTGGTGGATGCTCTCTACCCAACACCCCTCACCTGTGGGAGCGGGCTTGCTCGCGAAAGCGGTGGGTCAGTCAATGATGGGCTAACTGAGGGAACGCCTTCGCGAGCAAGCCCGCTCCCACAGGGGGTTGAGCATGTCTATGATCTTTATGGTCCGTCCGAAGACACCACCTATTCCACCTGGACCCGCCGCACCCCTGGCGGCACGGCCAACATCGGCCGCCCACTCAAGCACACCGCCAGCTACCTGCTGGACGCCAACCTGCAACCGGTGCCCCAAGGCGTGTCGGCTGAGCTGTACCTGAGCGGCGCCGAGCATCACCCGGGGCTACCTCGGTCGCGCCGCGATGACCGCCGAAAAATACGTGCCCAACCCGTTCTCCACCACCGGCGAACGCCTGTACCGCACCGGCGACCTGTGCCGTTATCGCGCCGACGGCGTGCTCGAATACCAGGGCCGTATCGACCATCAGGTGAAGATCCGCGGCTTCCGCATCGAGCTGGGAGAAATCGAGGCACGGCTGTTGCAGCAGCCCGAGGTCAACGAAGTTGCGGTGCTGGCCCAGGAAGGGCCGGGCGGGCAGCAGTTGGTCGCCTACGTGGTGGCCTCGCTGGACGCCGACACCCTGCGCGAATCACTCAAGACCCGACTCAAGGAACACCTGCCCGACTACATGATCCCGGCCCACTGGCTGTTCCTCGACCAACTGCCGCTGACCCCCAACGGCAAGCTCGACCGCAAGGCGTTGCCGGGCATCGAGGCCGGGCGCTCGCAAAGCGCATACGAAGCACCGGTCAGCGAACTGGCGCAGCAAGTCGCGGCGATCTGGGCCCAGGTGCTCACCGTCGAACGCGTGGGCCTCAGCGATCACTTCTTCGAGCTGGGCGGCCACTCGCTGCTGGCGGTCACCGCCGTCTCGCGCATGGCCCTCGAACTGGGGTTGAGCCTGACCCCGCAACTGCTGTTCCAGCACCCCGTCCTGCAGGATTTCGTCGCCCGACTCGACAGCAGCGACGGGCCAATCAATGAAGAGAAACTGAACAAGCTGGACGCCCTGCTTGATGAAATGGAGGAAGTCTGATGGACAAGAGTGTTGCTTTGAGAGTTGCCAAGCGCTTTATCACTCTGCCGCTGGACAAACGCAGGCTGTACCTGGAGAAGATGCTGGAAGAAGGCGTCTCGCCGGCCAACCTGCCGATCCCCGAGGTGCGTTCCGGGTTCGAGCACATCCCGCTGTCCTACGCCCAGGAGCGCCAGTGGTTCCTCTGGCAAATGGACCCGCACAGTTCGGCCTACCACATTCCCAGCGCCTTGCGTCTCAAGGGCCAGTTGGACGTGCCGGCCCTGGAGCGCAGCTTCAATACCCTGGTCGAGCGCCACGAAAGCTTGCGCACCACGTTCGCCGAGCATGGCGAGCAAGCCGTGCAGGTCATCCACCGGCACCTGCCCCTGAGCATCGCTGTCGAGGCGCTGCCCATCGGTTCATCGGTCAGCGAGGACGCGGGCATCAAGGCTTACGTCGAAGGCGAAACCGCGCGTCCGTTCGATTTGCGCCACGGGCCGTTGCTGCGGGTTTCGCTGTTGAGAATCGCCGAGGACGACCACGTGCTGGTGTTGATCCAGCACCACATCATCGCCGATGGCTGGTCGATGCGCGTGCTGGTGGATGAACTGGTGCGCTGTTACGCCGCCGACACCGGCGGCCAGCCGCTGGCATTGCCGGAACTGCCGGTGCAATACGCCGACTACGCCATCTGGCAGCGCCATTGGTTGGAGGCCGGCGAGCGCGAACGCCAGTTGGCCTTTTGGGTCCAGACCCTCGGCGACGAGCAACCGGTGCTGGAGCTGCCGTTCGATCATCCGCGCCCCCCGGTGCAAAGCCTTCGTGGCGCGCGGCTGGACGTGAAGCTGGCGCCGGAACTGGCCAGCGCCCTCAAGCAACTGGCCCAGCGTGAAGGCGCCAGCCTGTTCATGGTGCTGCTCGCCTCGTTCCAGGCATTGCTGCACCGCTACAGCGGCCAACCGCAGATCCGCGTCGGCGTGCCGACGGCCAATCGCAATCGGGTCGAGACTGAAGGGCTGATCGGCTTTTTCGTCAATACCCAGGTCCTCAATGCCCACGTCGATGGGCAGATGCCATTCGATGAATTGCTCGCCCAGGTCAAGCAAGCGGCCATGGCGGCCCAGGCCCATCAGGACCTGCCGTTCGAGCAACTGATCGAAGCCCTGCAACCGGAGCGCAGCCTCAGCCACAGCCCGATCTTCCAGGTCATGTTCAACCACCAGAACGCCGATGTTGCGGGCCGTCGGCAGATGCAGCTGCCGCAACTGCGGGTCGAGGACCTGACATGGGAAGGGCGCACCGCCCAGTTCGACTTGACCCTGGGCACCTACGAAACCGAGCAGGGCGTCGCCGCAGAGCTGACCTACGCCACTGATCTCTTCGAACCGCGGACCGTCGAGCGCCTGGCCGAGCACTGGCAAAACCTGCTGCGAGGCATCGTCGATGCGCCCCGCCAGCGAGTCGGCGAACTGCCGCTGCTTGACCCGGCGCAACAGCGCCTCACGCAACAGCAATGGCTGCGTGTCGCCGACCACGGCACCGAAGCCGTGTGCGTCCACCAGCGCATCGCTGACCAGGCGCACCGAGCCCCTGACGCACTGGCGCTGACCGTCGATGGACAATCCCTGAGCTACCGACAACTGGACGCCCGCGCCAATCAACTGGCTCACCGCTTGATCGAGCTGGGCGTGTCCGCTGGCGAGCGGGTGGGCATCGCGGTGGAGCGCAGCGTCGAGATGATTGTCGGCCTGCTGGCGATCCTCAAGGCCGGCGCCGCCTACGTGCCGCTGGACCCGGCGTATCCCGAGGAACGCCTGGCCTACATGATCGAGGACAGCGGCATCGGGCTGTTGCTGACCCAGGCCCGTTTGCAGGGGCGATTGCCGATCCCGCCGACGCTCCGGACCCTGCTGCTGGACCAGCCGGACGCCGCACTGCAAGACGCTCCGAAAACCTGCCAGGTGGTGCCGCTGACTGGCGAGCACCTGGCCTACGTCATCTACACCTCCGGCTCCACCGGCAAGCCCAAGGGCGTGATGGTTCGCCATGGCGCGCTGGGCAATTTCATCACCAGCATGATCGCCCAGCCAGGCCTCGTGGCCAGCGACCGCATGCTGTCGCTGACAACCTTCTCCTTCGATATTTTCGGCCTGGAAATCTATGGGCCGCTCTGCGCCGGGGCCAGCATCGTGCTGACCGGGCAGCACGTGCACCAGGATCCGCAAGCGGTGCTGGCGCTGATCGAACAACACGACGTCACGGTGCTGCAAGCGACGCCGTCGAGCTGGCGCATGCTGCTCGATCACGAGCAGGCCTCGGTGCTGGCAGGCCGGACTTTCCTGTGCGGCGGCGAAGCCTTGCCCCAGGAACTGGCCCAGCGACTGCTGGCACTTTCGCCGAAGCTCTGGAACCTCTACGGGCCGACCGAAACCACCATCTGGTCGGCGGTGCACCCGTTGAGCCCCGAGCGCGACCGGCCCTTCCTTGGCCAGCCGCTGGACAATACGGCGCTGTACATCGTCGGCAGCGACCTGGCGCTCAACCCGCCCGGCGCGCCGGGTGAGCTGCTGATCGGTGGCGCCGGCCTGGCCCGTGGTTATTTCCAGCGCCCGGGGCTGACCGCCGAACGCTTCGTGCCCGATCCGTTTTCCACCTGCGGCGAACGGCTGTACCGCACCGGCGACCTGACCCGTTATCGCGCCGAAGGGGTGGTCGAATACCTCGGCCGTATCGACCATCAGGTGAAGATCCGCGGCCTGCGGATTGAACTCGGGGAGATCGAAGCCGCTTTGCTGGCCCAGGACAGTGTGCGCGAAACCGTGGTGGTCGCCCACGACGGCCCGACCGGTGCGCAACTGGTGGGCTACGTCGTGCCTGCCAGCGGCGAAGTGCCGGAGCCCGATGCGTCGCTGCGCGCCACGCTCAAGGCCGCCCTCAAGGCGCAGTTGCCGGACTACATGGTCCCGGCGCACCTGTTGTTCCTGGCAAGATTGCCGCTGACGCCCAACGGCAAGATCGATCGCAAGGCCCTGCCGGCCGCCCGACGCCAGCGACGTGCAACAGGCCTACGTGGCGCCTCGTAGTGAGGCCGAGCAACAAGTCGCGGCGATCTGGCAGGACGTGCTCAAGCTTGAGCGCGTGGGCCTGGAGGACAATTTCTTCGAGTTGGGCGGGCATTCGCTGCTGGTGACCCAAGTGGTTTCGCGGATCCGCCGAGTGCTGGGCATCGAGGTGCCGCTGCGCAGCCTGTTCGAACACAGCACCTTGCAGGCGTTCGTCGCGGCGTTCGAGGCCGCGCCCGGCGAACAGGCTCCGGCGCTGGTGCCGGTGCCTCGTGATGCGCCACTGCCGCTGTCGTTTGCCCAGGAACGCCAGTGGTTCCTTTGGAAAATGGACCCGGACAGCGCCGCCTATAACATCCCCACGGCCCTGCGGATGCGCGGCGCGCTGGACAAGGAGGCGCTGCGCCAGAGTTTCGCCGCGCTGGTGGCGCATCACGAAAGCTTGCGCACCTTGTTCGTCGAAGAGGATGGGCGCACCTGCCAAGTCATTCGCGGGCAGGGGCAGGTCGATTTCGTCGAGCAGCGCCTGGAAGGGCGCGACATCCAGGCCTTGATCGAACAACAGACCCACCGCCCGTTCGATCTGCTGACTGATTCGTTGCTGCGCGTGGCGCTGCTGGAAGTGGACGAACAGGACCACATCCTGGTGCTGACGCTGCATCACATCGTCTCCGATGGCTGGTCCTTGCAGGTGATGGTCGATGACCTGATGAGCCTGTATTCGGCGTTCGTCCAAGGCCAGCAAGCGCATCTGCCACCGTTGGCGGTGCAATACGCCGACTATGCCGTCTGGCAGCGGCAATGGATGGCGGACGGTGAGCGGGATCGTCAGTTGGCCTATTGGTCCGGGCAACTGGGTGGCGAACAACCGTTGCTGGAACTGCCCACCGATCATCCGCGCCCAGCCCAGCAAAGCCTGCGCGGCGCACGCCTGCCAATCGTGTTGGACGCGGCGTTGAGCGCCGGTCTCAAGGCCCTGGCGCGACGGGAAAACGTCACGTTGTTCGTGCTGTTGCTCGGTTCGTTCCAGGCGCTGCTGCACCGCTACAGCGGCCAGGCCGACATCCGCGTCGGCGTGCCGATCGCCAACCGACAACGGTTGGAAACCGAGCGGCTGATCGGTTTCTTCGTCAACACCCAGGTCCTGCGCAGCGAGTTCCACAGCGAGCTGAGCGGTGCCGCGCTGCTGCAACAGCTTAAGCAAACGGCCATGGCCGCGCAGATGCATCAGGACCTGCCGTTCGAGCAATTGGTGGATGCCTTGCAACCGCAGCGCAACCTCAGCCACAGCCCGTTGTTCCAGGCGATGTTCAACCACCGCAATGAAGCCGATTCGGCGTTCGCCAATGCCTTGCCGGACCTTTGCGTCGAACCCCTGGGCTGGACGCAGCGCACCGCGCAATTCGACCTGAGCCTGGACACGGTCGAGAGCCCGCAGGGCCTGCATGCGGCCCTGACCTATGCGACGGATCTGTTCGAGCCGGTGTCCATCGAGCGCATGGCTGGGCATTGGCTCAACCTGTTGCATGACATGACGCACGATCTGCATCGCCCGGTGGCGCAGTGGTCGCTGCTGGACGCGGACGAGCACCGGCACATGCTCATTGACTGGAACGCGACGGCGCAGCAATACCCGCTCGAGCGCAGCGTGCAAAGCCTGATCGAGGAACAGGTGAGCCGGACCCCGGACGCGCCTGCGCTGGTCTTCGGCGAGCAACGCCTGAGCTACCGCGAACTCAATGCCCGGGCCAACCGCTTGGCCCATCGCTTGATCGACCAGGGCGTTGGTCCTGACGTGCTGGTGGGCATCGCGGTGGAGCGTTCCGTGGAGATGGTGCTGGGGCTGTTGGCGATCCTCAAGGCCGGCGGCGCCTACGTGCCGCTGGACCCCGAATACCCGCGTGATCGCCTGGCCTACATGTTCGAAGACAGCGGCATTGGTTTGCTGCTGACCCAGCAACACCTGCTGGAGGCCTTGCCGATCCCGGACGGGTTGCGCAGCCTGGTGCTGGACTCGCCCGACGACGGCTTGTACGCCAGCCGCGACGGCAATCCCGACGTCGAAGTCCACGGCGAAAACCTGGCTTACGTGATCTATACCTCCGGTTCCACCGGCAAGCCCAAGGGCGCGGGCAATCGCCATAGCGGCCTGGTCAACCGGCTGTGCTGGATGCAACAGGCGTATGGCCTCGATGCCTCGGACAGCGTGCTGCAAAAAACACCGTTCAGCTTCGACGTGTCGGTGTGGGAATTCTTCTGGCCGCTGCTGACCGGTTCGACGCTGGTGGTGGCCGCGCCAGGCGCCCATCGCGACCCGGCGCTGTTGATCGAATTGATCACGGCCCAGGGCATCACCACGCTGCACTTCGTGCCGTCGATGCTCCAGGCGTTTGTGCAGGACCCGCGCGTGGCCGAATGCACCAGCCTCAAGCGAATCGTCTGCAGCGGCGAAGCGCTGCCTGTGGATGCCCAGCAGCAGGTGTTCGCCAAGCTGTCCAACGCCAAGCTGTCCAACCTCTACGGCCCGACCGAGGCGGCCATCGACGTGACCCACTGGACCTGTGTCGACGAGCAGCGCGACAGCGTGCCGATCGGCCAGCCGATCGCCAACCTCGGCACCTACATCCTCGACGATGAGTTGTCGCCGGTGCCGGTGGGCGTGATTGGCGAACTGTATCTGGCGGGCGAGGGGCTGGCGCGGGGTTACCATCGACGCGCGGCGTTGACCGCCGAGCGCTTCGTCACCGGGCCGTTCGGCCATGGCCAGCGCTTGTATCGCACCGGCGATCTGGCGCGCTATCGCCCTGACGGTGTGATCGAATATGCCGGGCGGATCGACCATCAAGTGAAGATCCGTGGCCTGCGCATCGAACTGGGCGAAATCGAAGCGCGCCTGGCCGAGCACGAGGCGGTGCGCGAAACCGTGGTCCTGGCCCAGGACGGCACGCTGCTGGTCGCCTATGTGGTTCCGGCGCGCGCGGAACTGCTGGCCGCCGACGACGCCGTTCGCCAGGCACTGCAAGCGCGCCTCAGGGAACATCTGAGCCAATCCTTGCCCGACTACATGGTGCCGCAACACTGGGTGTGGCTGGAAAAAATGCCGGTCAGCCCCAACGGCAAGCTCGAGCGCAAGGCGCTGCCCAAGGCCGAGCCGAGCGCCCATCCCCAGGCCTACGTCGCAGCCGTGACCGCGCAGGAACAGACGCTGGTGGATATCTGGCAAAGCGTGCTCGGCAGGGAGCGCGTGGGCGTGACCGACAACTTCTTCGAGCTGGGCGGCGATTCGATCATCTCCATCCAGGTCGTGAGCCGGGCCCGTCAGGCCGGTATCCTTTTCAGCCCCAAGGACCTGTTCCTGCACCAGACCATCCAGGGTTTGGCCGGCGTGGCGACAACCGGAGACGGCGGGCTGGTGATCGACCAGGGCCCGGTGACAGGGGAGGCGCTGCTGTTGCCGTTCCAGCAGTTGTTCTTCGAACAGGCCATGGCCGAGCCTCATCACTGGAACCAGTCGGTGTTGCTCAAGGGCGTGCGAGCGTTGCACGCCGGGCATCTGGAGCAGGCGTTGCAGGCCTTGGTCGAACATCACGATGCCTTGCGCCTGGCCTTCACCCATGGGGACGGCGCCTGGATCGCTCGCCATAAGACTTTGATGGAGCAGCGTTCACTCTGGCAGCACTCACCCTTGCTGTGGACCGCCGAAGTCGCGGATGCGCAGGCCCTCGAAGGCCTGGCCGAACGCGCCCAGCGCAGCCTGGAACTGGACAGCGGCGCGCTGCTGCGCGGTGTTCTGGCGACCCTGGCCGATGGCAGCCAGCGGCTGTTGCTGGTGATCCATCACCTGGTGGTGGACGGCGTGTCGTGGCGGGTTCTGCTGGAAGATTTGCAACGGGCCTATGACCAATTGCAGGCCGGCCAGACGCCGACATTGCCGGCCAAGACCACGTCTGCACAGGCCTGGGCGCAACGGTTGCAGATTCATGCCGGCAGCGCGACGTTGCAGGGCCAAGTCGCGTACTGGCAGGCGCAACTGGAAGGCGCTCGCCACGACCTGCCTTGTGACCACCCGGGAAGTGATTTGCGCAGGTGCCATGGGGCGCAAGTGCAGACGCGGCTGGACAAGGCACTGACCCGACGACTGTTGCAGCAAGCACCGGCGGCCTATCGCACCCAGGTCAACGACCTGCTGTTGACGGCGCTGGCTCGGGTGATCGGCCGTTGGACTGCCCAGGCCTCGACGTTGATTCAATTGGAAGGCCATGGCCGTGAGGCGCTGTTCGATGATCTGGACCTGAGCCGCAGCGTGGGTTGGTTCACCAGCCTGTTCCCGGTGCGCCTGACCCCGACGGCGACCGCCGAAGGCTCGATCAAGGCGATCAAGGAGCAACTGCGGGCCATCCCCGACAAAGGGCTTGGTTTTGGCGTGTTGCGCTACCTGGGCGATGAACCGACGCGTCGTGCCCTCGCGGCACTGCCGGTGCCGCGTATCACCTTCAATTATCTGGGGCAGTTCGACAGCGGCTTCAGCGAAGAGGCCGGCGGGCTGTTTGTCCCGGCCAGCGAGTCGGCGGGCGCCGCGCAGAGTCCGTTGGCGCCGCTGGACAACTGGTTGACCCTCAATGGCAGCGTCTATGCCGAGCGAGTTGAGCATCGACTGGACCTTCAGCACGCAGATGTTCGACGAAGCGACGATCCAGGCACTGGCCGTGGATTACGCTCGCGAATTGCAGGACTTGATCGACCACTGTTGCGAGACCCAGCGCCACGGCTTCACGCCGTCGGACTTCCCCCTGGCCGGGCTCGACCAGGCGCAATTGGACGCCTTGCCGCTGATGGCCCGAGACGTGGAGGACCTCTATCCACTGTCGCCGATGCAGCAGGGCATGCTGTTCCACACGCTGTATGAGCAACAGGCCGGCCACTACATCAACCAGATGCGCGTGGAGGTCGAAGGATTGGATGTCGAACGCTTCCGCCAGGCCTGGCAAGCGGCGACCGACGCCCATGACGTGCTGCGCAGCGGTTTTGTCTGGGACGGCGATTTCAAGCGTGCGTTGCAGGTGGTGCACAAGCGTGTGGAGGTTGCGTTGCAGTTGCACGACGCACGCATGGAGGCTGATTTGCCTCGCTACCTCGAAACCCTCGCAACGGCCCAGCGCCAGGAAGGGTTTGCCCTGGAAGCGGCGCCGTTGTTGCGGTTGGTGGTCGTGCGGGTCGCGGATGATCGCTATCACTTGATCTACACCAGCCATCACATCTTGATGGACGGCTGGAGCAATTCGCAGTTGCTTGGTGAAGTGCTGCAACGCTACAGCGGGCAATCTGTTGCTGTGGCCGGCGGACGTTATCGGGATTACATCGCGTGGCTGCAGCGCCAGGATGCGGCGGCCAGCGAGGCGTTCTGGAAGCCTGCGCTGATACGCCTGGAAGCACCAACGCGGCTGGCCGATGCGGTGGCCAAACCGACGGAGGCTGGTGTTGGTTATGGCGATCATGTGCAAGTGCTGGACGAAGCACTGACCCGACGCCTGGAAACCTTCGCCCGGGCTTCGAAAGTCACCATGAACACGCTGGTGCAGGCGGCGTGGCTGCTGCTGTTGCAGCGCTACACCGGTAAACCCACCGTGGCGTTTGGCGCGACGGTCGCCGGTCGCCCAGCGGACTTGCCTGGCATCGAGCAGCAGATCGGCCTGTTCATTAACACCTTGCCGGTGATCGCCAGCCCTCGAGCCGAGCAGTCGCTGGACAGTTGGTTGCAAGCGGTGCAGGCGCAGAACCTGGCCCTGCGGGAGTTCGAGCACACCGCGTTGCTGGATATCCAGCGTTGGGCCGGGCAGGGCGGCGACGCGTTGTTCGACAGTCTGCTGGTGTTCGAAAACTACCCAATCGCCGAAGCTTTGGAGCAGGGCGCGCCGGACGGTTTGCGCTTTGGTTCGCCAATCACCCAGGAGCAGACCAACTATCCGTTGACGCTGTTGGTGGGGTTGGAGCGGCAGTTGTCGGTGCACGTGAGTTATCAACTGGCGAGCTTCGCCCCGGCCACGGTGGAAAGATTGGCGGCGCATTTGGCTCAGTTGCTCGGGCAGATGACCGCTCAGGGCGAGCGCCCGTTGGGTGAGCTGTCGATGCTGGAATTCGATGAGCATCAATGCCTGACTCATGACTGGAATCCGGTGGATGCGCCGTTCGAACAGGACGTCTGCGTTCACCAACTGATCGCTCGTCAGGCCGAAGCATCGCCGGATGCCTTGGCGGTGACGTTCAATGATGTTCGCCTGAGCTACAGCGAACTCGATGGCCGCGCCAATCGCCTGGCCCACAAACTCATCGAACTGGGCGTCGGCCCGGAAGTGCGCGTAGGCGTGGCGATGCTGCGTTCCGAGCAATTGCTGATCGCCCTGCTGGCGGTGCTCAAGGCTGGCGGTGCGTATGTGCCGCTGGACCCGGATTACCCGGCTGAGCGCTTGACGTACATGCTCGATGACAGTCGGGCGCGGGTGTTGCTGATCGAGCAGGCAGTGGCGCAGACGCTGACGGTTCCAGCTGAGACCGAAGTGCTGATGCTGGACCGGGCTGAGTTGAGCTCGTATCCCTTCACCGCACCGGACACAGCGGTCACCCCAGACAACCTCGCCTACGTCATCTACACCTCCGGCTCCACCGGCAAACCCAAGGGCGTGGCCATCGCCCACCGCAACGTCCTGGCATTGATCGACTGGTCCAGAACCGTCTACAGCCGCGACGACATCCAAGGCGTACTCGCCTCGACCTCGGTGTGCTTCGACCTGTCGGTATGGGAGCTCTTCGTGACCCTGGCCAACGGCGGCTCGCTGATCATTGCCCGCAACGCCCTGGAACTGCCGCACCTGCCGGCCCGCGACCAGGTGCGCCTGATCAATACCGTGCCCTCGGCCATCGCCGCGTTGCAGCGCAGCGGGGATATCCCGCAAAGCGTGCGCATCATCAACCTGGCCGGTGAACCGCTGAAGCAAAGCCTGGTGGATGCTCTCTACCCAACACCCCTCACCTGTGGGAGCGGGCTTGCTCGCGAAAGCGGTGGGTTAGTCAATGATGGGCTAACTGAGGGGACGCCTTCGCGAGCAAGCCCGCTCCCACAGGGGGTTGAGCATGTCTATGACCTTTATGGTCCGTCCGAAGACACCACCTACTCCACCTGGACCCGCCGCACCCCTGGCGGCACGGCCAACATCGGCCGCCCGCTCAAGCACACCGCCAGCTACCTGCTCGACGCCGACCTGCAACCCGTCCCCCAAGGCGTGTCGGCTGAGCTGTACCTGAGCGGCGCCGAGCATCACCCGGGGCTACCTCGGTCGCGCGGCGATGACCGCCGAAAAATACGTGCCCAACCCGTTCTCCACCACCGGCGAACGCCTGTACCGCACCGGCGACCTGTGCCGTTATCGCGCCGACGGCGTGCTCGAATACCAGGGCCGCATCGACCATCAGGTGAAGATCCGCGGCTTCCGTATCGAGCTGGGGGAAATCGAAGCGCGGTTGTTGCAGCAGCCCGAGGTCAACGAAGTTGCGGTGCTGGCCCAGGAAGGGCCGGGCGGGCAGCAACTCGTCGCCTACGTGGTGGCGTCGCTGGACGCCGACACCCTGCGCGATCCACTCAAAGCCCGACTCAAGGAACACCTGCCGGACTACATGATCCCGGCGCACTGGTTGTTCATCGATCACCTGCCGTTGACCCCCAACGGCAAGCTCGACCGCAAGGCGTTGCCGGGCGTGGAAACCGGGGTGACGCAAAACGGTTACGCGCCACCCGCAAGCGAACTGGAGCAACAGGTCGCCGACGTCTGGCGAGAAGTCCTGGAAGTAGAACAGGTTGGCCGCAACGATCATTTCTTCGAACGCGGTGGTCACTCATTGCTGGCGACCCAGGCCATTTCCCGGCTGCGCAAACTCACGGGTTATCCGCTGAGCTTGCGCGATCTGTTCGATCAGCCACGGCTCAGCGCATTGGCGGCGCTTATGAGCGAGGCCGCTGACGCAACCGTGCGCGCAGGCGATTCCAGCAAGGTCCGGCTCAAGGCCCATGGGCCAAGGCAATCGGCGCCGTTGTCGCTGGTGCAACGGCGGTTGTGGATCGCCGAGCAGTTGTCCGGCGGCACTTCGGCGTATGGCATGCCCATGGCCCTGCGCCTGAGCGGCGAGTTGTCGGTCGAGCGGCTGATGAGCAGTTTTGCCGAAGTGACGCGCCGTCACGCCGTGCTGCGCACCGCGTATGTCCAGGACGACGAAGGCGACCCGCTGGCGGTGATCGCCGACGAAGTCCAGCTGGATTTCCCGCTGGTCGACCTCTCCGATCTATCACTTGGCGCCCAGCAGGAACAAGTGGCCCAGGCGACGCTGGACAATGCGCGTACCCCGATCGACCTGGAACAGGCGCCGCTGCTGCGTGGGCGGATCCTGCGCCTGGGCCCGACCGAGCACGTGTTGTTGTACGCCATGCACCACATCATTTCCGATGGCTGGTCGATGGGGTTGTTGATCAACGAACTGGTGCAGATCTACGAAGCCGCTTCGCGCCACGAACCGATGCCGCTGGCGCCGCTGGAGGTTCAATACCATGACTTCGCCCTCTGGCAGCAGGCGTTGGAAGACCAGGGCGTGCTGGCGCGCCAGGCCGACTATTGGAAACAGCGACTCGACGGCTACAACGGGCGGCTTGACCTGCCGCTGGACAATCCTCGCGGCCAGACCTCGTCGTATGAGGGCGATGCGTTGCAGTTCGAACTGTCTGCCGACCTCAGCGCGGCATTGCGGCGCATTGCGAGTGAGGCCGGCGTCACGCTGTACAGCACGCTGCTGGCGTCGTTCCAGGTGTTATTGCATCGCCTTTGCAACGCGCAGGATCTGGTGGTGGGTGCTGACGTCGCCGGGCGCGAGCAACCTGAGCTGGAACGCTTGATCGGCTTCTTCGTCAACGTCCTGCCGCTGCGTTCGCGCTTCGATGCGGGCGTGACCTTCAGCCGATTCCTGGCCCAGGCCCAGGACGATCTGCTCGGCGCGCTGGAGCATCAGGACTTGCCGTTCGACCAGATCGTCGACGCCTCCGGCGTGCCTCGTCACAAAGGCATGAACCCGTTGCTCCAGGTGCTGTTCGTGATGAACAACGTGCCGGTGCGCACGCGCTCCATGGCCGGCTTGAGCGTGGAGTTCCTGCCGGCGCTGCAGAACCATTCTAAATTCGACATGGCATTGTTCGTTGACGAAGAAGAAGGGCAATTGCGCGGTAATTGGCAGTTCGCCACACGCTTGTTCGGACATGAGCGCGTCCAGTACCTGATCCGGGCCTGGACGACCCTGTTGGAACAGATCGTCGCTGATCAGGACATTCAATTGGGAGCTATCAGCATGCCAGTCGACAACGTGGCGACAGCCGCCACGCCTGCCAACGTCCCGGGGCCCAAGGCCGACAAACTGGGCAAGTTCCTCAAGCGCTCGGCGACACCGGCCGCGCGGCCGCGTCCGGCGCTGGTGCGTGAATCGCTGGTGGCGGCGCCACAACGTTTCCCGCTGATGCTGGAGCCCGGCGAGCCGCACCTGGACGTCACCGAGTGGATCCGGCAGAACCGACCCTTGATCGAACAGAAACTGGCCGAACACGCCGGCATTCTGTTCCGTGGATTCGCGCTGGACGGCATCCAGGGCTTCGAAGCGTTCGCCGAAGCGATTCAACCGGGGCTGTACGGCCAGTACGGCGACTTGCCGAAGAAGGAAGGGGGCAAGAACACCTACCGCTCCACGCCGTACCCGGAACGCAAGATGATCCTGTTCCACAACGAGAGCTCCCACCAGGACCGTTGGCCGCGCAAGCAGATGTTCTATTGCGAGCAGGCCGCGCCCGTGGGCGGCGCGACCCCGGTGGTGGACTGCCGCCTGATGTACGAGAAACTGCCGGCGGACCTTCGCGAACAGTTCGAGGACAAAGGGCTGCTGTACGTGCGCACCTTCACCGACAAGCTCGACGTGTCGTGGCAGCACTTCTTCAAGACCGAAAATCGTCTCGAAGTGGAAGCCCGATGCCGGGCCGGCGGTATCCAGTGGCGCTGGCTCGACAACGACGAATTGCAGACCCGCACGCCGGGGCCGGCGATCATCACACACCCGATCACCGGGGAAAAATCCTTCTTCAACCAAGTGCAGTTGCATCACATCTACTGGCTGGAGCCGGACGTGCGCCAGGACCTGTTGTCGATGTACGGCCTGGAGCGCATGCCTAGGCACGTCTATTACGGCGACGGCACACCGATCGAAGACGAGGTGATGGCGCGTATCGGTGAGTTGTACGAAGCCTGCGCGGTGCGTTTCGACTGGAAGAAAGGCGATGTGATCCTGCTGGACAACATGCTGGTGGCCCACGCCCGCGACCCATTCGAAGGACCTCGCAAAATCGTCGTCGCCATGGGCGATATGTACGACCACGCCAGCCTGCAACGGCCAGCGACCGTTGGGCAATCTGCCCGGGGCGCATTCAATACCGAGGAAACCGGAGCATGAACGAGGTGATGATGGACACGCAGGAAGCGGGTTTCGCCCTGACGCCCGAGCAGCAGCAGGCGCTTGAACAATTGTCGGGCACGGTGACTTGTGGCGAGGCCCTGCGCTGGGTGAGCGTGATCATCGATGGCGACCTCGATCCGCAACGATTGCACGGCGCGTTCGACACACTGGCGGCGCAGCAGCCGATGTTGCTGGCACGGTTGGTCAAGGTCGCCGGCTTCCACGGCCTGCGTCAGGTGGCCCAGGCCGGGCGCTTCCCGTTGACGATAAACCCAAGCGAGCAACCTGCTGAAGAGGTCCAGGCGCAGATCAACGAAACCCTGGGCCAGGCGTTCGTAGTCGGCGAATCGGCCGGCGTCCAGGCGGTGCTTTATCGTCTGGCGCCACGGCAATGGCAACTGCTGCTGGGCATCGCCCGCTACAGTGCTGATGCGCCATCGATGGACCTGCTGCTTGGACAGGTACGCCAGGCTTACGCGGGCCAGGTATCGGAAGACGAAGCGCCGGGCGAGTTCGCCCAGTACCTGGAATGGCGCAGCGAAGTGGTGCTGGATGAAGATGCCGCCACCGCGAGAACCTATTGGCAGCAGCATCTGCAAGGCTTGCAGACGCAGATCGACACGCCGTGGCTGGCGGCACGCCGCGCCGGCAGCGGGACCGCCGATGCGCGTGTGTCATTGGCCTTGGAACCGGCCCGGCGCGATGCTTTGCAGCGCTTGGCCGATGAGCTTGGGCAATCGCTGTCGACCTTATTGCAGGGAGCGTGGTGGCTGCTGTTGGGCCGCCTGAGCGGTTCCGACCAGGCACTGGTGGGCATCCGTCACGACAGCCGCGGCGATTACGACTACTTCGCCAATGCCATTGGCGTGTTCGAGAAAACCCTGCCGCTTTGCGTACCGTTGTCCCCCAGTGCACCGTTTAGCGAGTGGCTGGGGGAGTTGGCCGCGCGGCTCGAAGCGCATCGTACCTGGCAGGAATACTGGACGCCGGAGCTGGCGCCGGACGCGGCGAATCCGGCCTACGGTTTCGCGGTCGCTCGGGCAAGTTTCGTCCACAGCGACGGCGGTCTGAAGTGGACAGGATCTTCGCTTGTGCAGACTGATCCGCTTGAGCTGCTGCTAACGGTCCAACTGGACGATACCCAGCAGCTTGCCGCGATCGACCTGCATTACGCCGACGCTCGTTACTCGCAAGCCGCCGCCAGCGCCGTGCTGGAACAATACGACGTGCTGCTGGCCGCTATCGCTGCGGATGCGCAAACGCCGCTGGCGCAGCTCGACCTGCTGGGCCGCAGCGAGGAACAGCGCTTGCGCGCGATCAACCCGCCGATGAAGGCGCTGGCCGATCACCGCTATCTGCCGCAACGTATTGCAGATCTGGCGCTGCGGACGCCGGACATTATCGCGCTGACCGACGCCCATCAATCCTTGAGCTACGGTCAGCTAAACGCACAGGTCGAGCGCGTGGCCCTCGGCCTCCAAGACCAAGGCCTGGGCGAGGGTTCGATTGTCGCCCTGGCCTTGCCACGCTCGGCGGAGCTGGTGATCGCCATGCTGGCGAGCTGGCGCATCGGCGCCGCGTATCTGCCGCTGGACACCCAATGGCCCCAGGCCCGTCAGGCATTGATGCTGGAACAGGCCAGCGCCGCAGTGGTGCTCACCGATGCGGCGTACCTGCCGGCGTGGCAGGACCAGCCATGCAAGGTCCTGGCATTGGCCGGGCTCAGCCCAGCGAACGCGACGTTGCCGGCGCTGGCGACCAAGGGCAACGACATCGCCTATGTGTTGTTCACGTCCGGCTCCACCGGTGTGCCCAAGGGCGTGGTGATCGAGCATCGGCAATTGCTCAACTACACCGCCCAGGCCAGCCAGGCGTTGGCGCTGGATCAGTGCAGACACGTGGCCTTCAGCTCCACCGTGGCGGCGGACCTGGGCAACACGGCGCTGTTTGGCGCGTTGTTCAATGGCGCGACCCTGCATGTCGCCAGCGATGAGCAGATGCAGGACGGCGCGTTGTTCGCCACGTTCATGCGCCAGCATCAAATCGATTGCCTGAAGATCGTGCCGTCGCACCTCGCGGCGTTGCTCGACAGCGAACAAGCGACATTGCCGCGCACCCTGGTGCTCGGCGGCGAGCCGATTGCCCCGACGTTGATCGAACGCATCGCCCGATTGCGCAGCGATTGCCGAGTGTTCAACCACTACGGGCCGACCGAGGCCACCGTCGGCGTCATGATTCATCCGTTGTCATTGAAGGGCGACGATGACTGCTCGGCGCTGACCCAGGTGCTGGGCAACAACCAAGTCTACGTACTGGACGCCGAGCGGCGGCTGGTGCCGGTGGGCGTGCTGGGCGAGGTGTACCTGGGCGGCGCGCAGTTGTGCCGGGGTTATCTGAATGCGGAGGCCGACGGGCAGACGTTCATCCAGAGCCCGTTCGATCCGGCGCAGCGCCTGTACCGCACGGGCGACCTGGCGCGTTATCGCCCGGACGGCGGGATTCAGCTGCAAGGGCGGCGCGATCAGCAGGTCAAGGTGCGCGGCTTCCGCATCGAGCTGGCGGAGATCGAGGCCGAGCTGCTGCGCGTGCCGCAGGTGGGCGAGGCGCTGGTGCTACCGGCCGAGCAGGGTTTGCTGGCCTTTATCGTGGCACCGCAAGGCTTGCCTTCGGATGTGCTGGACACTGCGCGGGCGCAACTGAACGCACGCTTGCCCAGCGTGATGGTGCCGCAGCATTGGCACCTGATCGAACGCTTCCCTCGGTTGGCCAACGGCAAGATCGATCGCCAGGCGTTGCAGCAGTTGGCAGTCGCGACGGGCGATGAAGAGGGCGCCGGACCCCGTGACGGACTCGAACAATTGCTCGCTGCGCGCATGGCGCAACTGCTCGGAATTGAACGATTGGGCATTGACCGCGACTTCTTCGCTGCCGGCTGGTCATTCGCTGCTGGTGATCAAGTTGGTGGCCGGCATTCGCAAGCTGCTGCAGTGCGACATCCATCCGGGGCTGGTCTTCGATCATCCGACCGTGGCTTCGTTGGCTGTGGCCTTGCGGTCGCAGGAGAGCAGCCCTGGGCAGTTGGAGAAAATCGCCCAGGCACGCCTGCGCATGGAGGCGATGAGCCCTGAGGAAAAGGCTCGCCTGACTGAGCAGGCTCGGCAACTGCAAGCCGCCAAGGCGGCGCAAGGTAGTTGACAGGGCAAGAACAAAAGGCCGGCGCCGACAAGCGCCGGCTTTTTTTATTTTTTTTCGCGAATGATAAATAAACTCATTCCGGTTTTTCCCAGGTGCTGCGTCTTACTAGGGTATGCGGGCAAATCGGCTCGGGCAGGGCAGCCCAGGCGCCGGTTGTGTCCAGGAAAAATTTCGCTGTCGTCCAGCCGGATGACCGTGCCCGGGGAGGGGCCGGTCAGCCGCTAAACCGTGCTGGCGAACGGCAGGCCATTCGGCCCCCATGGACTTTTCACTTCTACCAATAATAGAGAGCACGATGTCGGCAATTCATGAGTTGAAACCGCTGTTCAAGGCACTGGTCATGTCTCGCGGCCTGCGTTCGCGCCGGGTGTTGTCGGGCCTGGGTCTGGTCGGTGCATTGTCGTTGAGCGCCCAGGTGATGGCGGAGGACGTCAGCCTCAATATCCCTGCGCAGCCGCTGCCGCAGGCGCTGCAAGCGTTCGGCCAACAGACCAACCAGCAAGTGATCTACAACGCCGACGAATTGGCCGGCCTGAAAAGCAATCGCGTCAGCGGCAAGATGAGCCCGCAGGCAGCCATCACCGAGTTGCTCAAGGGCACCGGCGTGCGCCACAGCCTCGAGGGCAACACGCTGATGTTGGTAAAGGGTTCCGGCAGCGCGGGCCTGGAACTGGGCGCGACAACGATCAACGCCGAACAGTTGAATGCGACGACCGAAGGCAGCCACTCGTACACCAGCAATGCCGTGACGATCGGCAAGGGCACCCACACCCTCAAGGAAATTCCCCAGTCGATCACCGTGATGACGCGCAAGCAGATGGATGACCAGAACCTGGTCAACCTCAAGGACGCCGTCAACCAGACCACCGGCATCGTCGGCCTGCAGGGCGTCGGCCAAGGCATGATCCTGTCGTCGCGCGGTTTCCAGATCGACGACTGGCAGTACGACGGCGTGCCGATTCCGCGTAACACCTATTCGCTGGGCAACTGGGCGACCCAGGACCTGATTTTCTACGACCGCCTGGAAATCCTCCGTGGCGCCTCCGGCCTGCTGCAAGGCACCGGCAGCCCCGGCGGCGCCGTCAACCTGGTGCGCAAGCGTGGCCAGAGCGCACCGACCGTGACCCTGACCGGCAAGGCTGGTTCCTGGGATCACTACGGGCTGCAACTGGACGCTGGCGGCCCGCTGAACGACGCTGGCAATGTCCGTGGCCGCATCGTCCTCGACGAAGACCAGAGCAATTCCTTCGTTGACCATGCCTGGAGCAAGACCCATTCGCTGTACGGCGCGCTGGACGTTGACCTGAGCGAAGACACCACCCTGGGCTTGGCGGTCAGCCAATCCAATGGCGAGTCGCGCGGCAACATCCGTGGTTTGCCGCGCTACGCCGATGGCTCGATGCCGGACGTGTCGCGCTCCACCTACACCGGCGCGCGCTGGAACCGTTCTGAAATCGATGTCACCACCTACTATGCCGATCTGGAGCATCGCTTCAATGAGGACTGGGCCTTCAAGGTGGGGGGCGTGTACATGAGCGAGGATAACCAGGCGAAGAACCAGCGGACGCAAAATGCCCTCGTCGGTCTCAATCCTGATGGCACCGGTGTGCAATATGCCGACTTCGTGACTGATTTCCAGTCCACCAAGGTAGGTCTGGACATGAACCTGGTCGGCAAATTCGAAGCCCTGTCGATGGAGCAGGAAGTCATGCTCGGCGGTAACTTCTCCCAGCTGGAAACGGATGACAAATACGCCCGGACTTTCAACGCCAGCAGCGACACGATCTTCGATCTGGACAACAACCGCCCGGACGTCAGCTATGACAGTCTGATCGCCGCAGGCGGCCGGGGCACTCTCAGCAAATACGATATCCGGCAGAAAGGCGTCTATGGCACGTGGCGCGTCAAGCCAGTGGACGATCTGACGCTGATCCTGGGTTCCCGGGTCAGTTGGTATGACTTCAGCTACAAGTCGAAAACTGAAATGGCAGCCGGAATTACACGCAACACGCCAAGCTACTCAACCGAAACCGGTGTGGTCACGCCCTATGCCGGTATCGTCTATGACCTGAGCCGCGAATGGGCGGTTTACGCCAGCTATACGGACGTATTTCAACCCCAGACCAACCTGGATCCTAGCGGTTCGGTGCTCAAGCCCATCGTTGGTAAAAACTATGAGGTTGGCCTCAAGGGTGAGTTGATGGATGGTCGGGTCAACACTTCGTTGGCTGTCTTTCGCTACGATCATGAAAACCGTGCGGTCAGAATTCCAGGCTGTACTGATTTGAACTGCTCCAGTGCGTCTGGGACCGTGCGCAGCCAGGGCATCGAGGCTGAAATCAGCGGTGAAGTGGTAGACAACTTGCAGTTGTTCGCGGGCTACACCTACAACACCACCAAGTACCTGAAAGACACCGACAGTAACGAAGGCAAAGTCTTCAGCACCTGGACGCCAAAACACATGCTGCGGGTGTGGGGCAACTACCAGTTCACAGGCGACTGGAGTCGTGTCAGCACCGGCTTGGGCTTCACCACCCAAAGCCACACGCTGGTTTACGACTATGATCGTGAAATCCCGGGCTACACCGTATGGAACGCCCGTGTCGGCTACAAGCTGACGTCAGAGATCGATCTGGCGCTCAATGCCAACAACCTGTTCGACAAGACCTACATAACGCCGGCCTACAACCAGCTCAATGGCAACAACAACTTTGGCGATCCGCGTAACTTGATGTTCACGGTGAAGTACACGCCGCAGTTCTGATCTCCTCCAAAACAAAAAAACGACCCGCCTAGTGCGGGTCTTTTTTTATGAGATCAACCTGGCTGAACACGCAAACCCGTGGCGAGGGAGCTTGCTCCCGCTGGGTTGCGAAGCGACCCCAGAGTTTCTGAGCTGAGAAGCGGCGTCTGCTGCGCAGCCGAGCGGGAGCAAGCTCCCTCGCCACGGGGGAGGGTGTTCCTACAAAAAATGTGGCGAGCCGGAAATTTCTGACAAGTCGTGTCGGTTGGTGGTTCGGAAGCGGTGGGGATAGGCTTTGTCCGTCGCTGCAAAATCAGCGACCGGGTTTGGTCACCTGTTCGAAGTCAGGCGCACATGCGCAACTCAGCATCTCGGCGCTTTTGTCGGTATGCTTTGCGGCGGGCTGTGCGCGGGGCACTCTCGAGTGCGCCGGGTGCCTGACTTCCCGGTTGACCAACCTGCGTATAGCCCACCACCCTCGTTTGGTCACGAGGTGGGTGAGCTCACTATCAAGTCAGGAGTTTCAAGATGGTCAAGAACACCCCCAACCCCCCAAGAAAAGCCGAAGATCTCTCCGCCTACACCCGCCTCGACTCAGCAGAACGTCGCGAAGCGGCCGATCGAGCTCTAGACATCCATTTATCGCCCAACAAGCCAGCCAAGCCCGACACCCAGGACGGCCAGATCTTTACCGTGGCCAAGGGCCTCAACACCGAATCCATACTGACCACCCTCAGCGAAACCCTGGCTTCAGCCAATGCCATGGCCAACGACCTGGCCTTCGACCTGGAAGGGTCGCGGCGGCATGTGGCGTTGGGGCTTCAGCAATTGATCGAGCTGGGAACGCTACTGGCCAATCGAGCACTGGATGACATCGAGCCGCCCCAGCCTCCACGCTAGCCGCAGCACCGTAGCCCCCGTGGCGAGGGAGCTTGCTCCCGCTGGGTTGCGCTGTAGGATCTGCCGAGCGAAGCAAGGCTGCGATCTTTTCACTGCCAATGCATTCTGGAGCGAAAGATCAAAGATCAAAGATCAAAAGATCGCAGGCTTCGCCAGCTCCTACAGAGCCGAGCGGGAGCAAGCTCGCTCCCACAGAGGTCATCATCAGCCGCTCAGGCTCCAGTCATCCCACGCCGGGAACTTCGCCCGTTTGATCTTCTTCTACCTACAACAGGCGGCGCCAGCCGTCTTTTGCAAAGGAGTCGATCATGCAAGTTCAAGTCAACAGCAACCATATCGAAGGCAGTGCCCGTCTGCAGGAGTGGGTTGGCAGTACGGTGGTGGAGGCGCTGCAGCGTTTCGAAGACCAACTGGCCCGCATCGAAATCCACGTCAGCGACGAAAACGCCCAGAAGGGCGGCGCCGCCGACAAGCGCTGCCAGATCGAGGCGCGCATGCAAGGACTTTCGCCGATGTCGGTCAGCCACAAGGCCGAGAGCCTCGAACTGGCCGTGGAGGGCGCCGCCGAGAAGATGCTGCACGCGCTCGATCATCAGATCGGCAAGCTCAACCCCGCCGTCGAGTCGATGGGGCGTGTGACCGCACCCACCGATGAAGCGCCACCCGAAATGGTGGACGCGATGCTGGAGGAAGACTTCCTCGAAAACCAAGAGGCTCGTGGCAAAGAATAAGGAGGCGATCATGACCGCTCATCAACCCTTCAGCCGGCAAGTACTGGCCGAGCTCCTGGCGTTCGAGGAACAGCCGAGCCTTTCGCTGTACATGCCCACCCACCGCACATTCCCCGAGCGCAGCCAGGACCCGATCCGCTACAAGAACCTGGTGCGCGACCTGCAGACCCAACTGGAACAGCAACACCCGGACATGGACTGCGCGCCTTTGCTCGAGCCATTCCTGGCGCTGGTGGAGGACCAGGGTTTCTGGAATTCCAACCGCGACGGCATCGCAGTGTTTGGCGCCCGTGACTATTTCAAAGTCATCTCGGTGAGCCAGCGCGTGCCGCAATGCGCCTTCGCCAACAGCCATCCTTACCTCAAGCCGTTGTTGCGCCTGGTCCAGTCTACCGAGCGTTATCAAGCGCTGTGCCTGACCCGCAACGAGGTCTGGCTCTATGAAGGCTCCTCGGAACAGTTGGAAAAAATCGAACTGGCCGAACAGGTGCCGCGCAACCAGAACGAGGCGCTCGGTGACGAGCTGACGCCGGGTGACCAGCAGGGCTTTCCCAATGGTTTCAGCCGCAGCGGCGAACGCGGCGATGCGATGATGCATGAGGCCGCCGCAGCGGCGGTAAGCAGGACGAAATCAACCTGGACCGCGAACGGTTCTTCCGCGCCGCGGACAAAGCCATCCTGCAATACCATTCGCAACCGTCGGGCCTGCCGATGATTCTGGTGGCCCTGCCGGAGAACCAGGCGGTGTTCCGTGCCGTCAGTCACAACCCGAACGTACTGGCGCAGGGCATCGAGGGTGATCCTTCGCGATTGAGTGTGGAGGAGTTGCGTGTGCACTGCTCGAAACTCATGGCCCACAGCCACGCTGACCGCGTTGTCGACAGCTTGAATCGTTATGGCGTCGCGGTGGGGCAGGGGCGTTCGCTGGACAAACTGGCGGAGATCGCCAAGGCCGCCTGGGAAGGCCGCGTCGCGCTGTTGCTGGTGGAGGCGGAGCGCCAGGTTCCAGGCCAGCTCGACCTGGATAAAGGCCGGCTGCTGATTGACGAGACGGGCGACGAGCAGGCACCCGATGTGCTGGATGAGCTGATCCTCGCCGTGACTCGCCAAGGCGGGGAGGTCGTCGTGGTGCCGCCCGAGCATGTCATGCCGACCGACACGGGAGCGGCGGCGGTGTGCCGGTTCTGACCTGCCCCTGTGGGAGCGAGCCTGCTCGCGAAGGCGGACCGACCGTCGATAAAAATTATTGACTGACACACCGCTTTCGCGAGCGGGCTCGCTCCCACACTTTTATTTTGGTGCCAGCCGGTCGGGCGGCGTTTGCTTCCTATTAATAGTAACTATTACTATTCACATCCCGTCCCCACAGCGCGCCGCGATGATCCCCAAGCTGCCCCGCAGACCCGGCTTTTTCGAGCATTACGAAGAGTTGATCGGCACCTGGACCCGTCGCCTGCGCAATCGCCAGCAGGCCGAGGACCTGGCCCACGACACCTTCGTGCGGGTGCTCGAATCCGATTCGGCGCAAGTGGAGCAGCCACGGGCCTACCTGCACCAGACGGCGCGCAACATTGCGGTGGACGGCTATCGGCGTGAAGATCGACGGGGCGCCCTAGAGGAAGTGGCGTTCGACACCCCATCGCTTGCGAGCGACCCGGAGCACTACATGCACGCGATCCAACTGGCGGACTCCATCGAGCAAGCACTGGCTGAACTGCCGGCCAACTGCCGCACGGTGTTCGTCTGGCAGAAGATCGAGGGCCTGACCCAGGCGGAAATCGCCGAACGCCTGGGGCTGTCAAAAAACATGGTGGAAAAGTATATGATCCGCACCCTGCGCCATCTGCGGGATCGCCTGGACGGGCCAGGACAATGACCCGTCGTCTTCTTCCACCTGAGCCACAGGACCCTTCCATGATGGATAGCCGTGAATGCCCGTGCGGGCAGAGCAGGGTTCGCGACGAGGCGGCGCAATGGTTCGTGCGTTTGCAAAACCCGGTGATGGGCGTCGAGGAGCGTCAGCGTTTCGATGCCTGGTTGAGCGAACATCCCAACCATCGCGACGAGATTCAACTGCTCCAAGGCATCTGGAGCGCGACGGATCTGCTGCCCAAGGAGCGTCTGCAAGCGTTGTGCGAACGCCCCGCCGAACGTGCGAAGCGCCGACCACTGCTGCGTTTTGCCGTGGCCGCGGGGTTGCTCGCGGTGACGGTCGGGTTGGGGCTGTTCAGTGGCCTGGACGCTGCGGGCGATTACAGCGGCGAATTTGCCACCGCGCTCGGTGAGCGTCGGCATGTCGCCTTGCCGGATGGTTCGGCGATCGACCTCAACAGCCGTAGCCACGTGCGTGTCCAGTTCGCCCATCACCAACGCCGGGTGGAACTGGTCGAGGGCGAGGCGCTGTTCAGCGTTGAGCATGACACGGGACGTCCGTTCACCGTGGACGCGGGCAACGGCCAGGTGACGGTTACCGGTACGCGCTTCGATGTGCGCCGTGATGCCGACGGTTCCCGGGTGGCGGTGGAGCAGGGCAGCGTCCGGGTCCAGGGTCGCGACATGCCCGTCAACCTCACGGCTGGCCTCGGCACCCGGATCGATGCCCGGGGCAAGGTCGCGGCGCCGTACGCGATCAATGCCGGTGAAGTCACCGCATGGCGCAACGGCAAACTGGTGTTCAACAATGCGCCGTTAAGTGAAGTGGCCGAGGAAGTGTCCCGTTATCGCGCCAAGCCCCTGCGGGTTGCCAGTGCATCGGTGGGCAACCTGCGCCTGACCAGCGTGTTTCGTTCGGACAATCCCGAGGCGCTGCTCAAGGCCTTGCCAAACATCCTGCCGGTGGCCGTGCGCACGCTGGATGACGGCAGCCAGGAAATAATTTCGAAATAGATTCAGGTTTTTTTCGAGTTCTTCGTCTTCTTGTCCAACTGCAACTGGTTTGCATTAACAGACGCGTATTCTTGCGATTCGACAGGACAAGGTTCGACGTGAAAACTTTCGCCAAAAACAACAAACGCCTTCCCGTACGCTGGCTGCCGCTGGCCCTGAGCCTGGCTGTCAGCGCCGGGTTGCCCCAGGCCTTTGCCGACCAGGTCGCCACAGCCATCCATATCCAGGCGCAACCCTTGGGCCAGGCGCTGAGCCAGCTGGGCCAGCAGACCTCGTTGCAAGTATTTTTCAGCCCGGAGCTGGTGGCCGGCAAGCAAGCCCCGGCGGTGGAAGGCACCTTGTCCCCGGAGGCGGCGCTCAGCCAACTGTTACAGGGCAGCGGCCTGCAATACCAGATCGATGAAGGCTCGGTGACCATTCTGCCGGCCGCCCACGGCGGGTCCTTTGGAACTGGGCACCACCGACATCCAGGTGGTTGGCGACTGGCTCGGCGATGCCAATGCCGAAGTGGTGCAGAACCACGCCGTGCGCGCGGACGGTGATCCGTCGCGAGGCGATGGTCGAGCAGGGCGCGATGAACGTTGGCGATGTGCTGCGTCGCGTGCCCGGTGTGCAAGTGCAGGACGCCAACGGCACCGGTGGCAGTGATATTTCCCTGAACGTCGGCGTGCGCGGCCTCACCTCGCGCCTGTCGCCACGCTCCACGGTGTTGATCGACGGCGTACCAGCGGCGTTCGCGCCGTACGGCCAACCGCAACTGTCCATGGCGCCGATTTCATCCGGCAACCTGGACAGCATCGACGTGGTGCGCGGCGCCGGGTCGGTGCGCTATGGGCCGCAGAACGTCGGAGGGGTGATCAATTTCGTCACCCGCGCCATTCCTGAAAAAGCCACCGGGGAAATCGGCAGCACCCTGGAAACATCCCAGCGCGGCGGCTGGAAGCACATCGACACGGCGTTTCTCGGCGGCACCGCTGACAACGGCCTGGGCGTGGCGCTGTTGTATTCCGGCGTCAACGGCAACGGTTTTCGCAAAAGCAATAACGGCAACGACATCGACGACGTCATTCTCAAGACCCATTGGGCGCCGACCGATGTCGATGACTTCTCGTTGAATTTCCATTACTACGACGCCAAGGCCGACATGCCTGGCGGCTTGACCCAGGCCCAGTACGACGCCGACCCGTACCAGTCCGACCGCGACTGGGACAACTTCAGCGGCCGGCGCAAGGACGTGTCCTTCAAGTGGATTCGCGAGATCAGCGATCGCACCCAGGCCGAGGTGCTGACCTACTACTCCGACAGCTACCGCGGCAGCACCATCGCTAACCGGGACCAGCGCAACCTGGTGTCCTACCCGCGCACGTATTACACCTTCGGCATCGAGCCTCGGGTTTCCCATGTGTTTGATTTCGGGCCCACCACCCAGGAAGCCAGTGTCGGTTATCGCTACCTCAAGGAAGGCATGCACGAAGAGGCCAGCCGCCTGGCGCTGCGCAACAACGAACCGGTGGTACTCCCGGGTTCCGATGGCCACGTCTACCAGGACCGCACCGGTGGCACCGAAGCCCACGCGGTCTACATCGATGACAAGATCGACGTCGGCAAATGGACCATCACCCCAGGCATCCGCTTCGAAAGCATCAGCACCGAATGGCACGACCGCCCGGTGCTCGACACCGCCGGCAATCCCGTGCAGGAAAAACGCCGCAGCATCGACAGCAACGAACCGCTGCCGGCCTTGAGCGTGATGTATCACCTGTCCGATGCCTGGAAGCTGTTCGCCAACTACGAAACTTCGTTTGGCAGCCTGCAGTATTTCCAATTGGGCCAGGGCGGTGAAGGTAACAACACCGCCAATGGCCTGAGCCCGGAAAAGGCCAAGACCTACGAAATCGGCACGCGCTACAACGATGACGTATGGGGCGGCGAAGTGACGCTGTTCTACATCGATTTCGACGACGAGTTGCAGTACATCAGCAACGACGTCGGCTGGACCAACATGGGCGCCACCAAGCACCAGGGCCTGGAGGCGTCGGTGCACTACGACATGGCCGCGCTCGACCCGCGCCTAGAGGGCCTGACCGCCAGTGCTGGTTTTACCTACACCCGCGCGACTTATGAAGGGGATATCCCAAGCTTCAAGGGCCGCGACCTGCCGTTCTACTCTCGCCAGGTGGCCACCGTTGGCCTGCGCTACGACGTCAATCGCTGGACCTACAACCTCGACGGCTTCGCCCAGTCCAAGCAGCGTTCACCGGGCAACAGTGTCAATCCTGACGGCAGCTTCAGCGACAACTACATCACCGACGGTAACGCCGATGGTCGGTATGGCGACATGCCTGGCTACATGCTCTGGAACGTAAGGGCCGGTTACGACTTCGGCGAGCAATTGTCGAACCTGAAAGTCGGCGCCGGGGTCAAGAACCTGTTCGATCACCAGTACTACACCCGTTCCAGCGACAACAACTCGGGCATCTACGTCGGCGCGCCGCGTACGTTCTTCGTGCAGGCGAGCGTGGGGTTTTGATCCAGCTCCAAGGTTGAGGCGTACCCCTGTGGCGAGGGAGCTTGCTCCCGCTGGGCCGCGAAGCGGCCCTAAAACCTGCTGGACGCGGAGCTTCAGGCACACCGCATACATCGGTTTACGACTGCTTCGCAGCCGAGCGGGAGCAAGCTCCCTCGCCACGGGGAAATCTGCAAGACCTCAGACCTTCAACACCTTCCCACTGGCCGCCACCGCCACCAACGACAGTGCAATCAACCCGAACGCAATACCCAGGCTACTGCCATGGGCAACAAACCCGATCAATGCCGGCCCCGCGAGGATGCCGGCATAGCCGATGGTGGTGATGGCCGGCACGGCGATGGCTTCGGGCATCAATGTCTGTTTGCCGACGGCGGTGTACAGCACGGGCACGATGTTCGAACACCCGGCGCCGACCAATGCATAACCCAGCAGCGCCGCTTGCCACATCGGTGCGACGGTGGCGATCAGGAAACCCGCCGCCGCGATCGACCCGCCGTAGATGATCACGCGCTTGGCGCCCAGGCGATGCACCACCGAATCGCCGGTCAGCCGGCCGACGGTCATGGTCAGCGCAAACGCGGCATAACCCAACCCGGCATAGGCGGTATCCACCGCGCGCTCGCTAGCCAGGAATACGGCGCTCCAGTCCAGTACCGCGCCTTCGGCCAGGAATACGATGAAGCACAGGATGCCGATAAACAGCACCACGCCGTGGGGAATGGCAAACGCCGGACCTGAACTTTCACTGCCGTAGGGCAGCAGGTGCGGCGCCGCCTTGAACAGCGCCACCAACAGCACGGCATTGACCGCCAGCGTCGCCGCCAGCGGCGAAAGCCCGAGGCCGAGCAGCGCACTAACGCCGGCCGCGCCAATGATCCCGCCGAGGCTGAACATGCCGTGGAAACCCGACATCATGGTCTTGCCGCTGGCGCGCTCGACGATGACCGCTTGCAGGTTCACGGTGGAGTCCACGGTGCCGAGCCCGGCGCCGAACAAAAACAACGCCGCCACCAGCCATGGCAGGGAACTCATCGTTGCCAACAACGGCAATGCCAGGCAGACCAAAAGCGTGCCGCCACTGAGCACCCGACGGCAGCCGAACCGTGCCGCCAGCGCGCCGGAAATCGGCATCGCCAGGATCGACCCGACCCCAAGGCACAGCAACAGCAACCCCAGGGTGCCTTCGTCCAGGTTCGCCCGCACCTTGGCGTAAGGCACCAGCGGCGCCCAGGCGGCGATGCCGATCCCGGCGATGAGGTAGGCGATGCGGGTGGACATCTGTTCCAGGCGGCCTGGAGCAAAGGTAGGTGGAGGGGTAATCGCGGTCATGAAACATCCTTGGCTTTCGTGCGGTACGGTGTTGCGAGCAGGCGCCTATGCTTGCATATCCACTGACCTCACTGCGACCTCAAGGTGCCGACGCGAATGCCAGGGTGTCCGGCAAGCTTTGCCCTCGTAGTCTTCGCCGGCATACAGTAACGGCCCTTGTTGATCGATCCGGGTTTGTCCATGGCACAGTTCTACGATGCACGCGGCAATATCTATGGCGTCGTTTCGCCACGGCAAGTCCGTGCCTTGGGGATCGACCTGCCATCGTCTGCTGCCCAGGCTGCGCAAACCCGAGAAACCTGGAGCGCTGCCGCCGTGCAGGCTTTTTGTGCATGGGCGCCGGGCGAAGCGCCGCCGGATGCCAAGGCTCATCGCAGTGACGGCCTGCTGATCGGCCCGTTTCAGGACGCACCGCCGTTTGACGTGTTGATCGTCAATACCGACGGGACGCTTGCCGAGCGTAGCGGCAATGGCTTGACGATTTTTTCCATGGCCTTGCAGGAGCGAGGTTTGCTGGTGGGCGACGGTGAATGTCTGCTGCAGGTTCATCACGACAAAACTGAAGGCGTCTCACCGGTGCAGACCTCGGTTCGCGCTGCTGAATTCGAAGGTGTCCAGGGTTTTTGGTTGGACCTGGGCGCGCCGCTGTTCGGACCACGGGCCGTGGCTGCCCATGGTGTCGAAAACGTGATGTTCGGCCCGTGCGAAGTGAGCCGTGTTCCAGCGCTTCATGCGTTGAACACGGCGTGGGGCTACAGCCAGTTCGTGCGCATCGGCAATCCTCACTGTGTGAGTTTGCTCGATGATGCGGCGGCGTTGCCCAGCCTTGCGCAGATGCGCGCGCGGGCCCTGTCGCGGGTCCTGGCCGACATTGCCTATGCGGCGCCGGGCGGGGTGGGAGTTCCTTGTCTGGCAGGGATCAATCTGCAATGGGCGCGGCTCGAAGCCGAAGGACAAATCGCCGCCCGGGTGTTCGAGCGGGGCGAAGGTCCTACCGCGTCGTCGGGCACCAGCGCCAGCGCGGTGGCCAGTGCCGCGTGGCGGGTGGGTTGGGTGAAAGCGGGGGTGGTCAGGGTCGTAATGCCGGGCGGGACTGCGCCGATTCTGCTGGAAGAAGAGGCGGGGGAGCTGGTGCGGGTGAGGTTGTTTGGTGCGGCGCGGCCAATGACCCCATCGCGAGCAAGCTCGCTCCCACAGTAGATATTCGGCGGGCGCAAAATCAGTGCACGACTGAGGTCCCCTGTGGGAGCGAGCTTGCTCGCGATAGCGCCCGGTCGGTCACATCGCTGTCAACGGACAGACCGCTATCGTCGGATCGCCGCCCGGAGCAAGCTCGCTCCTGCAGGTATTGGTGATTTCAGTCCAGCTGCGGCCCGAACTCCACCACCGGCATCTGCCGCTTCATCAATACTTCACCGTTGCGAATCGAGTAGAGCGGCAGGCCCTGGCTGCGGATCACTTCGTAGTCGCTGTCGGCCGAGAGGACCAGCAGGTTCGCCGGACGGCCAGGCTCCAGCCCGTAGCGCTCGCCCAGGTTCATGGCCTTGGCGCTGTTGTCGGTGACCAGGTCCAGGGCACTTTGCAGGTTGCGGTAGCCGAGCATGTGGCAGATGTGCAATCCGGCTTCGAGCACCCGCAGGATGTTGCCGTTGCCCAGGGGGTACCACGGATCGACGATGGAATCCTGGCCGAAGCACACGTTCATCCCGGCTTCGAGCAGTTCATTGACCCGCGTGACGCCGCGGCGCTTGGGAAAACTGTCGAAGCGTCCCTGCAGGTGAATGCTTTCGGTCGGGCACGATACGAAGCTGATGCCCGAATGCCCGAGCAGGCGGAACAGCTTGGCGCAGTAGGCGTTGTCGTAGGAGCCCATGGCGGTGGTGTGGCTGGCGGTGACGCGGGCGCCCATGTCGCGGCTGCGGGCTTCTTCGGCGAGCACTTCGAGAAAGCGCGAGTGCGGGTCGTCGGTTTCGTCGCAATGCACGTCCACCAGGCAACCGGTGCGTTCGGCCAGGTCCATGAGGAATTTCACCGAGCTGACGCCCTGGTCGCGGGTGTACTCGAAATGTGGAATGCCGCCCACCACGTCGGCGCCCATGCGGATCGCTTCTTCCATCAGCTCGCGGCCGTTGCGGTAGGACTCGATGCCTTCCTGGGGAAACGCGACGATCTGCATGTCCACCAGATGACGGCTCTCCTCGCGTACTTCGAGCATTGCCTTGAGGGCGGTGAGTGTGGGATCGGTCACGTCGACGTGGGTGCGCACATGTTGGATGCCATGGGCAGCGAGGGCCTGGAGGGTTTTCCGGGCGCGGGTCTTGGTGTCTTCGTGGGTGATGGTGGCCTTGCGTTCGCCCCAGCACTCGATACCCTCGAACAACGTGCCACTCATGTTCCAGCGCGGTTCGCCAGCGGTCAGCGTGGCGTCCAGGTGAATGTGCGGCTCGACGAAGGGCGGCACGACCAGGTTGCCGCTCGGCGTCGATGTCTTCGGCCCCCAGGCTGGGGGCCTCGGTCTGCCGGGCGATACTGGCGATCAGGCCGTTTTCCAGGTGCAGTTCATGCAAGCCTTCACGATTGCGCAGGCGGGCGTTGATGATGTGCATCGGGCGAGTCCTTTAGAGGTCTTGTAGGGGCGCGTCAGCAGTGCGAGTGCCGGTTACGCCGATCAATAGCACATACGTTAGCGCGCCGGCGGCGATTCCTACCAGTGGTGCGATCCATGGCGAGTTGAAAGCGGCCACGGTGCCGACGCCATAGGCGCACAGCCCGGGCCAGTTGAACGCTGGCAGCTGCGTCTCTGCCAGGCGCGGGTAACGACCGCGCCAGCGGAAGAAGAAATCGGCCATGATCACCCCGCCAATCGGCGGGATGACCGTGCCGAGCAGAATCAGATAAGGCACCAGCATGTCGTACATGCCCAGCAGCGCCAGCAGCGTGCCGATCACCGCGCCGGCCAGGGTGACCGCCTTGCGTCGACGGGTGCGCAGCAGGTTGCAGCCGGCCACGGCGAAGTTGTAGATGGTGTTGTCCTGGGTGCTCCAGATGTTCAGCAGCAGCATCGCCATCGCGGCCATGGCGAAGCCCTGCAACAGCAGCACTTCGACCACGTCAGGCTGTTGATAGACGATGGCCCCGTAGGCGCCGATCAGCACCATCAGGCCGTTGCCGAGGAAAAAGCCGATCAGGCTCGCCAGCACCGCGACCTTCGCCGAACGGGAGAATCGAGTCCAATTGGTCGCCTGGGTGGCGCCGCTGACAAACGTGCCGAAAACCAGGGTGATCGCCGTCGACCAGTCCAGGTTGCCCGTGGGCACGACTGCCAGCAGCCCGTCGAGGCCGCCGATCTTCTGCGTCGCGACCCACATCGAGAGCATCAGCAGCAACAACATGGCCGGTACGGCGACGTACGAAAGAATCTCCAGTCCGCGATAGCCGATATACGCCGTGGCGCAGAACCCCAGCCCGAACAGCACCATCAGCCCGAGCACCGTCCCCTGGCCCAATTCGAAATATTTGCCCAGCACCACCGCCGCGGTGGCCGTGCCCCAGGCGTACCAGCCGATCTGGGTAAAACCGAGGATCAAGTCGCTGAGCTTGCTGCCCACCTCACCAAAACAGAAGCGGCCCATCAGCACCGAATTGAGCCCGCTCTTGAAGGCGATATAACCCAGGCCCGCGGCATAAAGGCCCAGCAGCAGATTGCCGATGACGATGACCGTGAGCATCTCGGCAAAACCGAACGCCACGCCCAGCTTGCCGCCGGCAAACATGGTCGCGGTGAAAAACGTGAAGCCCAGCAGCACCATGGCCGTGGAGGCCAAACCCTTGCGAGCGCTCATCGGGACTTCGCTCAAGGGATAGTCATTGCCCGGATCGTTCTGAGTCATTGTGGCGGTCCTTGCGTAGGAGAAGGAAAGTCGCAAGCGTGCAGCGGCCGTGCCAAGCGGGTGAGGGCTGGTTATTTATAGTCAATTTGTGGGTTGGGTGTGCTGCGAGGAGCGAAAGCGGTGCGGCGGTGATTCAAGTTGGAACACAGCGCTCACTGCTTATCCGGTTTTTTGTGGGAGCGAGCCTGCTCGCGAAGGTGTGTCAGTCAATGTATCTGGACCTGACACACCGCCTTCGCGAGCAAGCCCGCTCCCACAGGGGAATGCGCCGTGCTTGTATCGAGGGAAGTCACGCCAGGAACCGCATAACTGCCGCGACAATCACTTCCGGCGCGTCTTCCTGGACCAGGTGCCCAGCGTTCGGAACGGGCTGAAACAGCGCCCCCGGAATCATCCCGTGCAACGTCCGACCGCGCTCGATGGGGATCCACTGGTCATCTTCGCCCCACAATATCTGGATCGGGCAGCGTACGCTCGGGTACAGCCCTTCGACCTCGCAGGTGTAGCACTCGTCCATCTGCGCAATCTGCCGATAGAACGCCGCCTGGCCCGGCTCGCCAAGCCACGGTTGCACGTAGGGCGCCAATTCTTCATCGGGAATGTCCCGCTTGATCGCGCCGCGGATATAAGTCGGCACGATGGCCTGCTGAATGTAATCGGGGAGGCCGCTGAACGCCGCTTCGTGCCGGCGCACGTGCTGGACAAAAGGTGAACCCCACGGGGAAAGGGCCACCGGGTCGATCAGGGTGAGGCTGCGGTAGTCCTTGCCATTGAGCAGGTGCGTACGCAGCGCGGTGGCTCCGCCGAAGTCGTGGGCCACCACGTCGGGGCGTTCCAGCTTCCAGTGTTCCAGCAGTTGGGCAAGCAGTTGGTTCTGTACGCCCAGGGACACGTCGGCATCCGGTTGCGTGGACTGGCCATAACCCAGCAGGTCGAAGTAGTGCACTCGGTGCGTAGTGAAGAACAGCGGCGCGATCCGATGCCATACATAGGAAGAAAACGGCGTGCCATGGACGAATACCAGCGGCGGGCCTTCGCCGTGGATGGCGTAGCGGACAGAATGCCCGTTGAAGTCGTAGACCTGATCCAGCGGCCCGTTGGTCATGCTTGATACTCCACTGAAAATGGCTCAGGGGATCAAGCATAGGTCAATGGGATTCAGCAGGGACAACCTTGTGGCGAGGGAGCTTGCTCCCGCTGGGCTTGTAGGAGCTGCCGAGCGAAGCGAGGCTGCGATCTTTTTTCCCAGAATTTGAACTCAATTGAAAGATCAAAAGATCGTCCGAACGCGGCCCGAGCCTTCGCCAGCTCCTACAGAGCCCAGCGGGAGCAAGCTCCCTCGCCACAGAAGTTTCCTTGTCACAGAAGGCTCGCCAGGGAGCTGCGCCGGTTTTTATTCGCCGTGATAGATGCAGCCGCTGGTGCAGGTCTCGTGGATGCGAATGGCGCTGAGTTCCGGCAGTAGCGGCTTCAACTCATTCCAGATCCACTTGGCCAGGACTTCGCTGGTCGGGTTTTCCAGGCCAGGGATGTCGTTGAGGTAGTTGTGGTCAAGGCGCTCGTAGAGCGGCTTGAAGATCGCCTTGATTTCCGAGAAGTCGCGAATCCAGCCCGTATGCGGGTCGATGTCGCCACTGAGGTGGATCGCCACCTTGAACGAGTGGCCATGCAGCCGGCCGCACTTGTGGCCTTCGGGCACGTGGGGCAGACGGTGGGCGGATTCGAAGGTGAATTCTTTGAAGATTTCCACAGGTTCAGGCTCTTTAAGGTAGCGGTCGCGAGGCAGGCGGCGGAGTTTATCAGGTTGATCCGTGTGATGCGCGAGCATGCTGACTAAAGGGTCAGCAAACGCTCGCCCAATCCACCGTTGGCCGTCAGTTCCAGGAATTCGTCGCCGAGCCGGCGGCTTTCGTCCATCGCGGTGCGCCAGTATTTGCGGCGGCTCGGGTCGTCGCCCATGAAGCGCTTGAAGTCGTTGCGGTCCGGTAGTTTGCCGTACGGCAGGCGGGCCAGGTATTCGCGCGATGGGGCAAGCAACAGCACGTCCTGGAGGCGCTCGGCGTTGCCCTTGCGCCATGGCAGGCCCTTGTCGAACCAGCCGGGAATGACCCGGTCGGTGAAATGCGGATAGAGGACGATATCTTCGCCGCTGTAGGGCAGGTCGAGGTGGTAGTCCAGTAGGCCGCCGTCGCGGTAGGTGCCCGCGCCGGCACCGGGGAGGTCGCGCACGCCTTCCATCACCATCGGGATCGAGCCGGACGCCAGCAGTGCCTGGCGCAGGTTGCCGGCCACCAGGGGCACGAAGCGCGACGGGAAGTCTGTCAGCGGGTGCAGCGGTGGGGCCAGGCGTGGGTCGTGCACGATCAGTCGTTCGAAATGCCGCGACAGGCGTGCGCGGCCCCGCAGGTTGTCGGCAATCACCGACGACAAACCCAGGCCCAGCCGGCCTCGGTGGTCTTGTGACAGCAGGCCGTGGCTCTTGACTACCATGATGTTGAGCCGGTAATGCGGGTTGTCGAGGATCGTCAGGTCGCGGCCTTCCAGCAAGTCATCGAGCATGCGCTGGGAGCTTTGGCTGACGCCTGCCATGGTCACGCCTTTGGCGAAACTCTGTTCGTTATACAACGTGCCCAGGCGCTGGATGCCCTCGGCTGCGTTCGGCAGGCAGGCGCTGGCAAAGCGCCAGGAGCCAACCGAAGCGCCGATCAGCGAACGCTCCCGGGGCGCGGCGGGGAGCCATTCACCGAACAGTGCCAGGTCCAGCCCCTGGATACCCAATGCCTTCGGACCACCGGCGGCGCCGGGCAGGGTGCCGACGTCGGCGGCACTGAGGCCCGCCTGGCGGATACGCTGAAAGGCACGGGGGCCGGCCTTGAGGGCAAGGGCGGGGAACTTGATATGGATGGCGGTCATACCGGTCTCGAATGCTGGCAAGCGGTGAATTATAACGACACAAGACCCTGTGGGAGCGAGCAAGCTCCCAGATTGACATGTGTTCCATGATGGCAATTCAGTTTCAGTTAAGTTCACCCCGATACAGTTTTCCGGTGAAATTATAAAAAGGAGATAACCCGTGAACCGCCTGACTGCCTTTTTTATCGCGACGTTCATGATCCTGACCGCTGGCTTGGCTCAAGCCAGAGACCTCCATGACCACGAGGCCAAAAAACTGCTGGACGCTGGTACCATCCTGTCCTTCGAGAAACTCAACGCCGCTGCCCTGGCCAAACACCCTGATGCCAAGGTGACCGATACCGAGCTGGAAGAGGATTACGGCAAGTACCGTTACAAGGTGGACCTGCGTGATGCCAAAGGCATCGAGTGGGACCTGGAACTCGACGCCGTTACCGGCGAGGTGCTCAAGAATCATCAGGATACGTAATGAAGCTTAATCTTCGCGCCCGCAGCCGCTGGGCGCTGGCGCTGTTGACGTTTTGCTCGCTGGCGGCAGCCCGAGACCTGGATCAGGACGAAGCCCTGCAATTGCGCCAGCAGGGCGTGATACTGCCCTTGGAACACTTGCTCCAACAGGCACTGGACCGCCACCCCGGTGCCAAGTTGCTGGAAGCCGAGCTTGAGGAAAAGCACGGCGTCTACATTTATGAAGTCGAGCTGCTGGATACCGATGGCGTAGTGCGCGAACTGGACCTTGAGGCCGCAACCGGCCGTTTACTCAAAGATAAGGAAGATTGATGCGCCTGCTCCTCGTGGAAGACCATGTTCCCCTGGCCGACGAGCTGATGGCCGGGCTGGCCCGACAGGGTTACGCAGTCGATTGGCTCGCCGATGGTCGCGATGCGGTTTACCAGGGCAGCAGCGAGCCCTACGACTTGATCATTCTCGACCTTGGCCTGCCCGGAGTTCCGGGACTCGACGTCCTGACCCAATGGCGGGCGGCTGGCTTGACCGCCCCGGTGCTGATTCTCACCGCCCGGGGGTCCTGGGCCGAGCGCATCGAAGGGCTCAAGGCCGGGGCCGATGATTACCTGACCAAGCCGTTCCATCCCGAGGAACTGCACCTGCGCATCCAGGCGCTGCTGCGCCGTTCCCATGGCCAGGTCAATCAGCCCACGCTACAGGCGGCGGGATTGCATCTGGACGAAGGTCGGCAATGCGTGATTCGCGACGGCGCGGAAATCCAATTGACCGCCGCCGAGTTCCGCCTGTTGCGCTATTTCATGCTCCATCCCGAACAAATCCTGTCCAAAAGTCATCTCGCCGAGCACCTGTATGACGGTGAAACCGAGCGCGATTCCAATGTGCTGGAAGTCCACGTCAATCACCTGCGCCGCAAACTGGGGCGCAGCGTGATCGAAACCCGCCGCGGCCAGGGTTACCTGTTCGGCGGACAGGCGCAGTGAGATCCATCCAGCGGCGCCTGAGCCTTGGACTGATCGGTGTGATGGTCGTGGTCGGCCTGATCCTGGCACAGACCAGTCTGTGGTTGTTCGAGTTGGGCTTGCAGCGTTACCTGGAAGCAGGATTGCGCAACGACAGTGAAAACCTGTTGGTGGCGCTGGTACGTGGTCCGCAAGGCCTGCAACTGGATGAGCGACGCTTGTCCCCGGCTTATCTAAGACCGTTTTCGGGACATTACTTCCGTATCGATTTTGCCGAAGAGCATTGGCGCTCTCGTTCCCTATGGGACCAGGAACTGCCCCAGCTCGACCATCCGGGGCTGCACAGCAACCTGCAACTGGGTCCCGAAGGCCAGAAACTGCTGGTCTTGCGCACCGACTATCGACGCCTGGGCCAGGCCATTTCCATCAGCGTCGCCCAGGACTACACCCCGGTGCGTGACAGCTTCCTGCGAATGCAGCAGGTCGGCCTTGGCCTTGGCTTGGCGGGCTTGCTGCTGATTCTGCTGTTGCAACGGCTTACGGTGCAGCGCGCCTTGCGTCCCTTGGAGAAAGCCCGGGAGCAGATCGCCCAATTGCAGCGCGGGCAGCGTTCGCAGCTCGATGAACAGGTACCGAGGGAGCTGGAGCCGCTGGTGGCACAGATCAACCACCTGCTGGCCCATACCGAAGACAGCCTCAAGCGATCACGCAATGCCCTCGGTAACCTGGGCCATGCCTTGAAAACCCCGCTGGCGGTGCTGCAAAGCCTGGCCTCGAACGAAAAGCTCGATCCCTATCCGGAGTTGCGCAAGCTGTTGCTTGAACAACTTGAACAGGTCCGCCAGCGCCTGAACCGCGAACTCAACCGCGCCCGGTTGGCGGGCGATGCCTTGCCCGGTGCGCACTTGGACTGCGACGCCGAGTTGCCGGGGTTGCTGGCGACGTTGAACATGATCCATGGCGAGCACCTGCATCTGGCCTGCGTCGCGCCGCCCGGCTTGCACCTGCCGTGGGATCGGGAAGACCTGCTGGAACTGTTGGGCAACCTGTTGGACAACGCCTGCAAATGGGCCGACGCCGAAGTGCGCTTGAGCGTGACCGAGACGGCCGAGGGCTTCAGCCTGACCGTGGAGGACGACGGCCCGGGCATCCCCGAAGACCGCCGCGACCAGGTCTTCAGCCGCGGCACGCGCCTGGACGAGCAGACGGACGGCCACGGCCTGGGCCTGGGCATCGTGCGCGACATCGTAGATACCTGGGGCGGGACGTTGGCGTTGGATGAAAGCGAATGGGGCGGGTTGAAAGTCGTGATCGACTTGCCCAGGCGCTGAAACATACCAATGGTGGCGCAGAGCCCCTGTGGGAGCGAGCTTGCTCGCGATAGCGTCAGTTCAGCAAAATGAATATCGACTGACCCTCCGCTATCGCGAGCAAGCTCGCTCCCACAATGGATGGGCAGTGACTGCAAAACCCGCTGCATGGCCCTTGCAGCTTGCCGCCGCTTGCTGCAAAGTCGCGACCTTTTTGTCCGGTGGCTTTCCATCGCTGTGCTTTGAGGTAACGATGATAAATGCAGTAATTGCCGCGGTTGGCGTCATGCTGGTGCTCAGCTTGTCCCGCGTGCACGTGGTGATCGCGCTGATTGTCGGCGCATTGGTCGGCGGCTTGATGGGTGGCCTGGGGATCGAGGCGACGCTCAAGGCGTTCAACGCAGGCCTCGGTGGCGGTGCGACGGTGGCATTGTCCTACGCGCTGCTGGGCGCTTTCGCGGTGGCGATTGCCAAATCCGGCATGGCCCACGCCCTGGCCGACAAGGCCCTGGCCATGGTGGATCGTCAGGACGCCGCGGGCGGCACAGGCGTCAAATGGGTGCTGATCGGCCTGCTGGGCACGGTTGCCGTCGCCTCGCAGAACATCTTGCCCATTCACATCGCCTTCATCCCGCTGCTGGTGCCGCCGCTGCTTTATGTGCTGACCAAGCTGCAGCTGGACCGCCGGCTGATCGCCTGCGTCATGACCTTCGGCCTGATCACACCGTATATGTTCCTGCCGGTGGGCTTCGGCAACATCTTCCTCAATGAGATCCTGCTCGCCAATATCGCCCGCAGTGGCGTGGACGTCAGCGGCATCAACATCACCCACGCCATGGGCATCCCGGCGCTGGGCATGGTGTTTGGCCTGGTGCTGTCGTTCATTTCCTATCGAAAAAAACGCGTCTACGACCTGAAGAAGATCGCTCGCGCCGAGCAGGTCACCGTACGCTACAACCCCCTCAGTCTGCTGGTGGCGGGGCTGGCGATCGCGGCGGCATTCGCCATCCAGCTGCTGCTCGATTCGATGATCATCGGTGCGCTGGCGGGCTTCCTGATCTTCTCGGTCTCGGGTGTGGTGCGTTGGCGCGAGACCGATGACCTGTTCACCGAAGGCATGAAGATGATGGCGATGATCGGTTTCATCATGATCGCCGCCTCGGGCTTCGCCGAAGTGATGAAGGCCACCGGTGAAGTCCAGAGCCTGGTGGAAACCTCGGCGGCCTGGATCGGCCACAACAAGGGTGTCGGTGCGCTGCTGATGTTGCTGGTGGGGCTGTTGGTGACCATGGGCATCGGCTCGTCGTTTTCCACGGTGCCGATCCTGGCGACCATCTTCGTGCCGCTGTGCCTGCAACTGGGCTTCAGCCCGCTGGCGATCGTTTGCATCGTCGGCACCGCGGGTGCCCTGGGCGACGCCGGCTCGCCCGCCTCGGACTCGACCTTGGGCCCGACCTCCGGCCTGAACATCGATGGCCAGCACCACCATATCTGGGACACCGTGGTCCCGACCTTCCTCCACTACAACCTGCCGCTGCTGGCGTTTGGTTGGGTGGCGGCGATGGTGTTGTAGGCCAAGACCGCGCCGCCTTCTTCGCGAGCAAGCTCGCTCCCACAGGGTCCGGTGGTGCTCACACATTTTGTGTTCGCATCATCCCCCTGTGGGAGCGAGCTTGCTCGCGATGGGGCCCTTGAATTCAATGACTCCCGCCAACCGTTCACCTTGTCCTACAGTTTTGCCGTGCGCTGCCGTTAACCCAGCTAACCACGCCATAACATCTACAAGAGTGAACAGCATGCGCCTGAGCCTGAAGGCTAAAGTCCTGTCCCTGGCAATACTGCCGGTTTTGCTGTCTGCGGTGATCATCAGCTTGACCACGGCATTCATCTTGAAGGAGCAAGCCAGCAACGAAGTCCAGCAAACTCGCGAGCGTCTGCTCAGCGAAGCCAAGGCCACGTTGCAGAACTACGTGGCGGTGGGCCTTACCGCGATCAAGCCGCTCTACGATGCCGCCGCGCCTGGCGACAACGAGGCACGCGCCCAGGCGATCAAGCTGCTGTCCAACGTCAGTTATGGCAAGGATGGTTACTTCTTCGGCTACGACTCCGAGACCATTCGCCTGTTCAAGGCCAACAGCCCCGATGGCGTGGGCAAGAGTTTCAAGGACAACCGCGACCCGAACGGTGTCTACGTCAACCGCGACCTGGTGAAAGTCGCCAAGGACGGTACGCATTACCTGGAATACAGCTCGCCGCTGCCCGGCAGCAAGGACCTGGTGCCCAAGCTCGGCTATACCGAATACCTGTCCAAATGGGACATGGCGGTCGGCAGCTCGGTCAACCTGGACGGCATCGAAGCCCAGGTCGCACTGGTGGAAGCCAAGGTCCACGACCGCGTGCAAGGCGTGATCCTGAGCATCGTCGGGATTGCCGCCGTGGTGTTGCTGGTGATCGCGGTGGTGGGCCTGCTGCTCGCCAACACCATCCTGCGGCCGCTGCACCTGATGAAAGACAACCTCGACGACATCGCGGCGGGCGAGGGCGACCTGACCCGGCGCCTGGCGATCACCAGTCAGGATGAGCTGGGCCAACTGGCCGGTTCGTTCAACCGTTTTGTCGACAAGATCCATGGCCTGGTGCGGCAGATCACCGACATGACCTCGCAACTGACCGGCCTGGTAACACAGGTGTCCGAGCAGGCACAGCGCTCCGAACAGGCGATGGAGCGCCAGCGCCACGAGACCGATCAGGTCGCCACGGCGATCAACGAGATGTCGTCCGCAGCCCAGGAAGTCGCTCGCAGTGCCCAGGGTGCTGCCGTCGCGGCCCAGCAGACCGATGAAGAAGGCCAGTCCGCCAAGCGGGTGGTGGCCGGCAGCATCCAGCAGATTCATGCACTAGTGAACGATATCCGCAGCAGCGGGGTGTCCCTGGACAGCCTGCAACAGGACGTGGCTTCGATTGTCAGCGTGCTTGGGGTGATTCGTTCGATTGCCGAGCAGACCAACCTGCTGGCCCTCAACGCTGCTATCGAGGCTGCGCGTGCCGGTGAGGCGGGGCGTGGTTTTGCGGTGGTGGCCGATGAAGTTCGCGCCCTGGCCAGCCGGACCCAGCAAAGTACCCAGGAAATCCAGGGGATGATCGACCGCCTGCAGTCGGGTACCCATGCGGCGGTGGAGGCCATGCGCCGTTCCAGCGAGGCTGGCGATGGTACTTCGGAACGGGCCAACGAGGCTGGCGCGTCGCTGGATACCATGGCCCAGCTGATCGGCACCATCAACTCGATGAACGCCCAGATTGCCAGCGCCGCCGAGGAACAAACCGCCGTGGCCGAGGAAATCAACCGCAGCGTGCACCAGATTGCCGTGGCCGTGGACAGCGTCGCCGACGAAACCCAGCTCGGCGCCCAGACTTCCCGTAGCCTGGCCGACCTGGGCCAGCGCCTGGGCAAGTTGGTGGGGCAGTTCCGGATCTGATCCCGGGGCAGCAGGAGCTGCCGAAGGCTGCGATCTTTCGCTTTCGATCCAGACGTTTTTCGCCTGGCCCGCCAGGCCTTATCGAGAGCGGAGGATCGCAGCCTTCGGCAGTTTCTGCCGGGTTCGACAGACGCAAACACAACAAAACCTTGTGGGGAGCGAGCTTGCTCGCGATGGCGGCGGATCAGCCAGCATTCATTTGACTGACCCACCGCCATCGCGAGCAAGCTCGCTCCCACAGTTGTTTGGTTGCGCCTGCATTATCGGATCAGTGCCAGTGCTATGGCTCCCGCACATCCCGCATCAACAACCCGAACCGCAAATCCACCGCATCCGGAATCGGCACATACACCACATGCCCGTCCCCCGGCGCGACGTCGATGCCTTGGCCCTTGATGTTCTGCAACTGGTGCAGGTCGAAGTGGAAATTGCCCTTGGGTGTCATCAGCTCCATGTGATCCCCCAGGCCGAAGCGGTTCTTTACCCGGACCTCGGCCAAGCGCTCGCGCCGGGCGCCGGTCAGCTCCCCGACGAACTGCTGGCGCTCCGATACCGAGCTGCCGTTCTGGTAGTTCTGGTATTCGTCATGCACATGCCGAGCGCAAGAAGCCTTCGGTGTAGCCGCGCTGGGCGAGGGATTCCAGGTCGGCCATGAGGCTGCGGTCGAATTCCCGGCCAGCCATGGCGTCATCGATGGCGCGGCGATAGACCTGGGTGGTGCGCGCGCAATAGAAGTGCGACTTGGTCCGGCCCTCGATCTTCAATGAATGCACGCCCATGTGGGTCAGTTTTTCCACATGGTGCACGGCTCGCAGGTCCTTGGCGTTCATGATGTAGGTGCCATGCTCGTCTTCGAAGGCGGGCATGGATTCGTCCGGGCGATTGGCCTCTCGCAGCAAAAACACTTGGTCGGTCGGCGCGCCGAGGCCCAGGGTCGGTTCCGGCTGATACACCTGGACGATATCCCCCACGGCGTTTTCCATCGCCGGTTGCGCTGAATATTTCCAGCGACAGGCGTTGGTGCAACTGCCCTGGTTGGCATCGCGCTTGTTCAGATAGCCGGACAGCAGGCAGCGTCCGGAATAGGCCATGCACAACGCGCCGTGGACGAACACCTCCAGTTCCATGGCCGGCACCTGCTGGCGAATCTCGGCGATTTCCTCCAGCGACAACTCCCGGGACAGGATGATCCGGCTCAGGCCCTGTTGTTGCCAGAACTCGACACTCGCCCAGTTCACCGTATTGGCCTGTACCGACAGGTGGATCGGCATGTGCGGGAAATGTCGGCGGACCAGCATGATCAGTCCAGGGTCGGACATGATCAAAGCGTCCGGCCCCATGGCGATCACCGGTTCAAGATCCTTGAGGAACGTGCGCAACTTGGCGTTGTGCGGGGCGATGTTCACCACCACGTAGAAACGTTTGCCCTGCGCGTGGGCCTCGTCGATGCCGACGGCCAGGTTGGCGTGGTCGAATTCATTGTTGCGCACCCGCAAGCTGTAGCGCGGTTGACCGGCGTATACCGCGTCGGCACCGTAGGCAAAGGCATAGCGCATGTTTTTCAAGGTGCCAGCGGGGGCGAGCAGTTCGGGGGCTACGAGGGGCATGGTGGCGTCGGATCGCAAAAAGCGGCGAGGGTAGGCCACGGCCGGCCAGGCGGTATTGATCTGGATCAAGGATGCGCGGCAGACGCGACGGCACTCCGGCGAGTCCTGGCGGACTAACGTTTATCTGCCAAGGACATGGAAAGCAAATGAACCGCAAGAACCTCCAAAACAAGTCGCAGATGGTACTGCTGATCCTGGTCAGCATCGCCTTCGTCTGGATCCTGCTGCCGTTCTATGGGGCGGTGTTCTGGGCGGTCATCCTGGGTATCGTCTTCGCGCCGCTGCAGCGTCGCCTGCAATTCAAGCTCAACTGGCCGCGCAACCTCACCACGCTGTTGACCCTGGCCATCTGCACGCTGATTGCGATCTTGCCGGTGATTGTCATCAGTACCTTGCTGGTCCAGGAAGGTGCGGCGCTGTACAAGAGCCTGGAAAGCGGCGAGCTGGATGTTGCCGATTACCTGGCTCGCTTCAAGGACGCGCTGCCGCCGTACTTCCAGCATCTGCTGGATCGTTTCGGCTTGGGCAACCTGAGCGGGCTGCGGGACAAGATCGTCAAGAGCGCGATGCAGGGCAGCGAGTTCTTCGCCACCCAGGCATTCAGTTTCGGCCAGGGCACGTTCCAGTTCCTGGTGAGTTTTTTCGTGATGCTTTATTTGCTGTTCTTCTTCCTGCGCGACGGTCCGGAGCTGGTGCGCAAGGTGCGCTCGGCCGTGCCTTTGGCCGAGCACCAGAAGCGCCGCCTGCAACTGAAATTCAACCGGGTGGTGCGGGCGACCGTGAAGGGCAACCTGCTCGTCGCGATCACCCAAGGTGCGCTGGGGGGCTTGATTTTCTGGGTGTTGGGCATTCCGACGGTGTTGCCTTGGGCGGTGCTGATGGCGTTCCTGTCACTGTTGCCGGCCGTGGGCGCGGGTATCGTCTGGGCGCCGGTGGCTGTGTATTTCCTGCTTTCCGGCTCGATCTGGCAGGGCGTGGTGCTGGTGCTGTTCGGCGTCTTCGTGATCGGCCTGGTGGACAACTTCCTGCGTCCGATCCTGGTGGGCAAGGACACCAAGATGCCCGATTACATGGTGCTGGTCTCGACGCTGGGCGGGTTGGCGGTGTTCGGCCTGAACGGCTTCGTCATCGGCCCGTTGATCGCGGCGCTGTTCATGTCCTGCTGGGCGTTGTTCGTCGAGAACACGCCTCGGGTTCAGTTGCCCTAGGCGCGCAGCAAGTAAGGGCCGATACGCTGCGACATGGCTTGGGCGGCGGGCAGGGAAGTCAGCGGGCCGCTGACGGTCACGCCGTCCTGCACCAGATACCAGCAAGCCAACAGGCCGCGCTCCCTGAGCGGGGCGGGGACGGCGCTGCCAACAACAGACATGATTTGAACCTTCGGCATGGGAACCTCCATCAATCGATGGGGTTACCTTACGTGTCCTGCGGGATGAGGAAAAATCAACAGGCTCGATAGTTGGAATCGATGTCGCTCAATCGACCACCAGATCGAGCATGTGCACCACTTCCTGCTCGTTGAGCAGGCCCTTGCGGACCAGGTTTTCCGCGAGCAGGGAAAGGAACTTGGCGCTGCGGTGGCCTTCCAGGTGCTTGAGCTCGGTCAGTGCGTTGTACACCTTGCTCGAGGTGCACAGTCCGACGATGCGGTGAGGGTTTTGTGTTGGCATGGCTTCGTCCTTGTTGTTATGAAGCTGCAATGGCGGACCGGGACAGTGTGCGGCACCGCCATGACGCTCAGGTGACAGCTTGGGGAGTTGGAAAAACAAAGCAGGATTCAGACCATGATGCCGCATTGGCGCCAGATTATTGTTCTGGTAGCGACCTTGGACAGGCGGTCCACGGCCATCAGCGGGCCTTGGAGGCTGGAAAAGCGCCCACAAAAAAGCCCCTGGATCTTTCGATTCAAGGGCTTTGATTATTGCTGTCTGGCTCCACGACCTGGACTCGAACCAGGGACCCAGTGATTAACAGTCACTTGCTCTACCAACTGAGCTATCGCGGAATGACGCGTATGTTACTGATTGGAAAAGAGAAGTCAAGCTTGGGTTGATGATTGGGCGGGATTTTCGTGGCTGAGGCGTTCAGGTAGCAAATGTTACCGCTTCACACAGCTCCGGCCGGAACACTAACCCTCGCCACAAGGTTGGCCCAAAAAAACGGGAGGCCAAGGGCCTCCCATTTTTCACCCCATCGAGTGTCAGATCACCTGGACGATGGCCTTGGTCACCGCTTCGATGTTGTTCTGGTTCAGCGCGGCCACGCAGATGCGGCCGGTGTCCAGGGCATAGATGCCGAACTCGTTGCGCAGGCGCGTCACTTGTTCGACGGTCAGGCCGGAGTAGGAGAACATCCCGCTCTGGCGTGCGACGAAGCTGAAGTCGTGGTGCGGCGCGGCCTTGGCCAGCATGTCCACCATCTGGTCGCGCATGCCGCGAATGCGCAGGCGCATCTCGGCCAGTTCTTCTTCCCACTGGGCCCGCAGCTCTGGGCTGTTGAGCACCGCGGCGGCGATGCTGGCGCCGTGGGTCGGCGGGTTGGAATAGTTGGTGCGGATCACGCGCTTGACCTGGGACAGCACGCGGGCACTTTCTTCTTTCGACTCGCTGACGATCGACAGGGCGCCGACGCGCTCGCCGTAGAGCGAGAACGACTTGGAGAACGAGCTGGAGGCAAAGAAGGTCAGGCCCGACTCGGCGAACAGGCGCACGGCGGCGGCGTCTTCATCGATGCCTTTGCCGAAGCCCTGGTAGGCCATGTCCAGGAACGGAACGTGGTTCTTGGCCTTGACCACGGCCAGCACGTTTTTCCAGTCTTCCGGGCTCAGGTCCACGCCGGTCGGGTTGTGGCAGCAGGCGTGCAGCACAACGATCGAACGGTCGGGCAGGGCGTTGAGGTCTTCCAGCAGGCCGCTGCGGTTCACGTCGTGGGTGGCGGCGTCGTAGTAGCGATAGTTCTGCACCGGGAAGCCGGCGGTTTCGAACAGGGCGCGGTGGTTTTCCCAGCTCGGGTCGCTGATGGCCACGACTGCGTCAGGCAGCAGTTGCTTGAGGAAGTCGGCGCCGATCTTCAATGCGCCGGTACCGCCTACGGCCTGGGTGGTGATGACGCGACCGGAGGCGATCAGCGCGGAGTCCTTGCCGAACAGCAGGGTCTGGACCGCCTGGTCGTAGGCGGCGATGCCGTCGATCGGCAGGTAGCCACGGGAAACGTGCTGGGCCACGCGAATCGTCTCGGCTTCGACCACGGCGCGCAGCAATGGAATGCGCCCTTCTTCGTTGCAGTAAACACCCACGCCCAGGTTGACCTTATTGGTACGGGGGTCGGCGTTGAAAGCTTCGTTGAGGCCCAGGATGGGGTCGCGTGGTGCCAATTCGACAGCGGAAAACAGGCTCATTAGTGCGCGGCTCTGAATGGAGAGTGAGGGGACGTGTCGCGCTCCAGCCGGATGCACTAGAGCGGTGCACAAACGGGGAGCTAGTATAGAGGCCATCACCGGGCAGGGCGACAGGCTAATCGGCGTTTACCGTAAGTATTTTCGATTTTTTTCGACCGTTAGTCCCTTCGCAGCGTCAAAGTCTGCAAGGCGTGTAGGACGTTCGTCTTGAAAGCGAAGGCATTCACCTCCACATTGTGTGAATTCCAACTTTTTCCTCGGGCGGCGTCAGTCGTTTCGGTCTTTCTTGTTCCCGTCGCCTGGCCGACAGGAATGAACCCAGGGGTCATGTCATGTCTGAATTCCAGCTCGTCACTCGCTTCCAGCCCGCCGGCGACCAGCCAGAAGCCATCCGCCTGATGGTCGAAGGCATCGAGGCCGGGTTGGCGCACCAGACATTGCTCGGTGTAACCGGCTCGGGCAAGACCTTCAGCATCGCCAACGTGATCGCCCAGGTGCAGCGACCGACTTTGGTGCTGGCGCCGAACAAGACCCTGGCGGCGCAGTTGTACGGCGAGTTCAAGGCGTTTTTCCCGAACAACGCCGTGGAATACTTCGTTTCCTACTACGACTACTACCAGCCCGAAGCGTATGTGCCGTCGTCGGACACCTTCATCGAGAAAGACGCCTCGATCAACGACCACATCGAACAGATGCGGCTGTCAGCGACCAAGGCACTGCTCGAACGCAAGGACGCGATCATCGTCACCACGGTGTCGTGCATCTACGGCTTGGGCAGCCCGGAAACCTACCTGAAAATGGTGCTGCACGTGGACCGCGGCGACAAACTCGACCAGCGCGCCTTGCTGCGGCGCCTGGCGGACTTGCAGTACACCCGCAACGACATGGATTTCGCCCGGGCGACGTTCCGGGTGCGCGGCGATGTGATCGACATCTACCCGGCGGAATCGGACCTGGAAGCGATCCGCATCGAGCTGTTCGACGATGAAGTGGAGAGCATCTCGGCGTTCGACCCGCTGACCGGCGAAGTGATCCGCAAGTTGCCACGCTTCACCTTCTACCCCAAGAGCCACTACGTGACGCCCCGGGAAACCCTGCTGGACGCCATCGAAGGGATCAAGGTCGAGTTGCAGGAGCGCCTGGAGTACCTGCGTTCGAACAACAAGTTGGTGGAAGCCCAGCGTCTGGAGCAGCGGACCCGGTTCGACCTGGAGATGATCCTGGAGCTGGGCTACTGCAACGGCATCGAGAACTACTCGCGCTACCTGTCGGGCCGTCCGGCGGGTGCGCCGCCGCCGACCTTGTATGACTACCTGCCGCCTGACGCCTTGCTGGTGATCGACGAATCCCACGTCAGCGTGCCCCAGGTCGGCGCCATGTACAAAGGCGACCGTTCGCGCAAGGAAACCCTGGTGGAATACGGTTTCCGCCTGCCTTCGGCACTGGACAACCGGCCGATGCGCTTCGACGAATGGGAAAGCGTCAGCCCGCAGACGATTTTTGTCTCGGCCACCCCTGGCAACTACGAAGCCGAGCATGCCGGGCGGGTGGTCGAGCAGGTGGTACGGCCGACCGGCCTGGTCGACCCGCAAGTCGAGGTGCGTCCGGCGCTGACCCAGGTCGACGACCTGTTGTCGGAAATCACCAAGCGCGTGGCGCTGGAGGAACGGGTGCTGGTCACCACGCTGACCAAGCGCATGGCCGAAGACCTCACCGACTACCTGGCCGACCATGGCGTGCGGGTGCGTTACCTGCACTCGGACATCGACACCGTGGAGCGGGTCGAGATCATCCGCGACCTGCGCCTGGGCACCTTCGACGTGCTGGTGGGCATTAACCTGCTGCGTGAAGGCCTGGACATGCCCGAGGTGTCGCTGGTGGCGATCCTGGACGCAGACAAGGAAGGTTTCCTGCGTTCCGAGCGCTCGTTGATCCAGACCATCGGCCGCGCGGCGCGTAACCTCAATGGCCGCGCGATTCTGTATGCCGACCGCATGACCGGTTCCATGGAGCGGGCCATCGGCGAGACCGAGCGCCGCCGCGACAAGCAGATCGCCTTCAACCTGGCCAATGGCATCACCCCTAAAGGTGTGTTCAAGGACGTCGCCGACATCATGGAAGGCGCCACCGTGCCCGGCTCGCGCAGCAAGAAGCGCAAGGGCATGGCCAAGGCCGCCGAAGAGAGCGCCCGCTACGAGGCCGAACTGCGCTCGCCGAGCGAAATCACCAAGCGAATCCGGCAGTTGGAAGAGAAGATGTACCAACTGGCTCGGGACCTGGAGTTCGAGGCGGCGGCGCAATTGCGCGATGAGATTGGCAAGTTGCGGGAGCGGTTGCTGGCTGTCTGAATTTGCGGTGGCTTCGACGGCCTCTTCGCGAGCAAGCCCGCTCCCACAGTTGACCGAGTCGTCCAGGCTGCATGCGATCTCCTGTGGGAGCGGGCTTGCTCGCGAAGGAGGCGACTCGGTCTGAGAGATGCCACACAAATCCCGCTCTCACTGGAGCCCGCCCACCATCGCCTGTTACCATTCGCCCCCTGTTTGATCTTTGCTTTTATCTTCTTTCCGAGACATGCCATGACCACCGTCCGTACCCGCATCGCGCCTTCGCCTACTGGCGATCCCCATGTCGGCACCGCTTACATCGCCTTGTTCAACTATTGCTTTGCCAAGCAGCACGGCGGTGAGTTCATCCTGCGGATCGAGGATACGGACCAGTTGCGTTCGACCCGCGAGTCGGAACAGCAGATTTTCGACGCCCTGCGCTGGCTTGGCATCGACTGGAGCGAAGGCCCGGACGTTGGCGGTCCGCACGGCCCGTATCGCCAGAGCGAGCGTGGCGAGATCTACAAGCAGTACTGCCAGCAACTGGTGGACATGGGGCACGCATTCCCGTGCTTCTGCACCGCCGAAGAGCTCGACCAGATGCGCGCCGAGCAGATCGCCCGTGGCGAAACCCCGCGCTACGACGGCCGCGCGCTGCTGCTGTCCAAGGAAGAAGTCGCCCGTCGCCTGGCCGCTGGCGAGCCCCACGTGATCCGCATGAAGGTGCCGAGCGAAGGCGTCTGCGTGGTGCCAGACATGCTGCGTGGCGATGTCGAGATCCCGTGGGATCGCATGGACATGCAAGTGCTGATGAAGACCGACGGCCTGCCGACGTACTTCCTGGCCAACGTGGTCGACGACCACCTGATGGGCATCACCCACGTCCTGCGCGGTGAAGAATGGCTGCCGTCGGCGCCGAAACTGATCCTGCTCTACGAATACTTCGGCTGGGAGCAACCGCAGCTGTGCTACATGCCGCTGCTGCGTAACCCGGACAAGAGCAAGCTGTCCAAGCGCAAGAACCCGACCTCGGTGACGTTCTACGAGCGCATGGGCTTCATGCCCGAGGCGATGCTCAACTACCTGGGACGCATGGGCTGGTCGATGCCGGACGAGCGCGAGAAGTTCTCCCTGCAGGAAATGGTCGAGCACTTCGACCTGTCCCGTGTTTCCCTGGGTGGGCCGATCTTCGACGTCGAAAAGCTATCCTGGCTCAACGGCCAGTGGCTGCGCGACTTGCCGGTTGAAGAATTCGCCGCTCGCGTGCAGAAGTGGGCATTCAACCCCGAATACATGATGAAGATCGCGCCGCACGTGCAGGGCAGGGTCGAGACGTTCAGCCAGATCGCCCCGTTGGCCGGGTTCTTCTTTGCCGGCGGCGTGACGCCTGATGCGAAGCTGTTCGAATCCAAGAAGCTCTCGGGCGACCAGGTACGGCAGTTGATGCAACTGATCCTGTGGAAGCTCGAAAGCCTGCGTCAGTGGGAGAAGGACAGCATCACCGCGACCATCCAGGCCGTGGTCGAATCCCTGGAACTGAAATTGCGCGATGCGATGCCGCTGATGTTCGCCGCCATTACCGGCCAGGCGAGCTCGGTGTCGGTGCTCGATGCGATGGAAATCCTCGGGCCGGACCTGACCCGTTTCCGCCTGCGCCAAGCCATCGATCTGCTCGGTGGCGTGTCGAAGAAGGAAAACAAGGAGTGGGAAAAACTGCTGGGCGCGATTGCTTAAGCGGTCGATGGAGCAGGGCATGCCCCGGTTTTCCGGGGTTTGTCGGTAAGTGATTGTTATCCCGGCAAAAAATTTTCAAATTCTTTGAAAATAAATTTGACAGCCCTCCGATACGCCCTTAAGATTCGCCCCGTCCTCAGCGATGAGGGGCTATAGCTCAGCTGGGAGAGCGCTTGCATGGCATGCAAGAGGTCGACGGTTCGATCCCGTCTAGCTCCACCAATTTACACTTCAAGGTCTGGCCACACCGACCTTGAAGCGATCAACACTCAGCGTTGATCAGTTGTATAGAAGGGTTTGCGTCCCCTTCGTCTAGTGGCCTAGGACACCGCCCTTTCACGGCGGTAACAGGGGTTCGAGTCCCCTAGGGGACGCCAGTTTTACAGAAGCGATGTTACAAGATGTCGCTCCGCCGCGAGGCGAAAAATCCGGGGCTATAGCTCAGCTGGGAGAGCGCTTGCATGGCATGCAAGAGGTCGACGGTTCGATCCCGTCTAGCTCCACCAATTTACACTTCAAGGTCTGGCCACACCGGCCTTGAAGCGATCAGTTCTCAGCGCTGATCATGTTCAGAAGGTTTGTGTCCCCTTCGTCTAGTGGCCTAGGACACCGCCCTTTCACGGCGGTAACAGGGGTTCGAGTCCCCTAGGGGACGCCACGATTACCCGCTCTGCGGGATTTTATAAGGGTCATTCAATTATTGAATGGCCCTTTTGTTTGTCTGGCGTTCAGCCAATTTCCTTATCCTCGAAAAATACTTCTGACCAGCGGTCAATATTTCGCTTGCGGAAATTTATTATGGGAATAATATTTCAATCGTAATATTCGGAGGCAACGATGAGCGATAAAAAAGCACAAACCCGTGAGCGCATTCTCAAGGCCGCCAGTGATGCACTGATCCAGCGCGGGCCGGCCGAGCCGAGCGTGGGCGAGGTGATGGGCGCGGCCGGGCTGACGGTGGGCGGTTTCTATGCCCATTTCGAAAGCAAGGACGCGTTGATGCTGGAGGCGTTCAAGCAATTGCTGAATCGTCGCCGTGGCTTGATCGCCGACATGGATTCGGAACTGACGGGTGAGGAGCGGCGCGCCTTGGTCGCAGCGTTCTACCTGTCGCGCAAGCACCGTGACTCCACCGAGCAGGCGTGCCCGATCCCGGCGTCGGTCGGTGAACTCGGGCGGCTGCCGGATGCGTTTCGCGAGGTGCTTAACGAACATATCGAGTTGATGGTCGCGCAGTTGGCGGCCAGCCCTGAAGACGCTGACAAAGCGCTGGCCGACATTGCCTTGATGGTTGGCGGCCTGGCCCTGGCACGGGCGTTGGGCCCGGGCGAGTTATCGGATCGTTTGCTGCGCGCCGCCAAGTCGGCGGTGCGCTGAGCTGAGGCGCAAGCCCTGGAGATGAGCATGGACAGGTTGAGCTGGATTCGTGGCGTCAATGGCACCCTTGGCCGGATAGCTCCGCGCCTGGTGGCGAAGAAAATGCGTAAGGTGTTCATGAGTCCCCGCAACCTGCCACCGCGAGATTGGGAGCTGCCATTGCTGGCTTCGTCGGAGCGCATCACCTTGCGCTTCGGCCTGTCCGCCTTGCGTTGGGGCAAAGGCCCGGCCGTCCTGCTGATGCACGGCTGGGAAGGGCGGCCAACGCAGTTCGCGGCCTTGATCAACGCGCTCGTCGATGCCGGCTATACGGTAGTGGCGCTGGATGGGCCGGCCCATGGCCGCTCGCCCGGTCATGAGGCCAACGTCCTGTTGTTTGCCCGGGCAATGCTTGAGGCCGCGGCGGAATTGCCACCATTGCAAGCGGTCATCGGCCATTCCATGGGAGGCGCCAGTGCCATGCTGGCAGTTCAGTTGGGCTTGCGCACCGAGACGCTGGTGAGCATCGCCGCGCCGGCGCGGATCCTCGGCGTGCTGCGTGGCTTTGCCCGGATGATGGGAATGCCACCCCGGGCGCGCTCGGCCTTTATTCGCCAGGTGGAGCAAGACGTGGGCATGCAGGCTTCGAAGATGGACGTCGCGCAATACCAGTTGGATATTCCGGGCTTGATCGTCCACGCCGAGGACGATACGTCGGTTTCGGTGAAGGAATCGCAGCTGATCCATGAGGCCTGGTTCGACAGTCGCTTGCTGCGGTTACCCCAGGGCGGCCATCAGCGAGTCCTGGCCGATCCCCGTGTCATTGATGGCGTGTTATCACTGTTGGCCGGACGCAGCCTGCAAGCGCGGCAATCGGCTTGAGCTTCCGTTACACTGCCCCGATCCACATTTGACAGGAGACGGGCATGGGCTGGGATCGGGCAACGCCGTTCATCATTGACCTTCAGGTGAATGCCGAAGACATCGACGGGCTGGGCCACGCCAACAATGCGGTGTACGTCATCTGGCTGGAACGCTGCGCCTGGCGCCATTCCCAGCGCCTGGGCCTGGACCTGGTGGAGTACCGCCGGCTGGATCGGGCCATGGCAGTGGTGCGGCATGAAATCGATTACCTGGCGGCGGCCTATGAGGGCGACGAATTGCAGTTGGCGACCTGGATCGTCGACTGGGACCAGCGGCTGAAAATGACCCGGCATTTCCAACTGGTCCGTCCCAGCGACAACACCACGTTGCTGCGGGCCCAGACCACGTTCGTCTGCATTGAACTGTCCACTGGCCGGCCCAAGCGCATGCCGGCGGAATTCATCGAAGGGTATGGCGTAGCGCTAAATCCCTGTGGGAGCGAGCTTGCTCGCGATAGCGGCGGTACATCCAACATCCTCGCAAACTGACCCGCCGCCATCGCGAGCAAGCCCGCTCCCACAGGGATTTGTGGTGAATGTTGGATTTTTGAACGCTCAAGTACCCTGTGGGAGCGAGCTTGCTCGCGAAGGCGTCGGCACAGCCAACCTCCCCGCAAACTGACATTCCGCCATCGCGAGCAAGTCCGCTCCCACAGGGTTTGGTGGTGAATTCCGATGTCGGGGGCAAAATCCGCTAAACTGCCGCACGTTTTTTCGTTCGAGTGTGTGTTTCCATGCAAATTGCCCTGGCGCCCATGGAGGGGTTGGTCGACAACATCCTGCGGGACGTCCTGACCCGTGTTGGCGGTATCGACTGGTGCGTCACCGAGTTCATCCGCGTCAACGACCGTCTGCTCACACCGGCCTATTTCCACAAGCTCGGCCCTGAACTGCTGGCCGGTGCCCGGACTGCCGCGGGCGTGCCGCTGCGGGTGCAATTGCTGGGCTCCGACCCGGTGTGCCTGGCGGAGAACGCGGCGCTGGCCTGCGAGCTGGGTTCCGAGGTGATCGACTTGAATTTCGGCTGCCCCGCCAAGACCGTGAACAAATCCCGGGGCGGGGCGGTGTTGCTCAAAGAGCCTGAGCTGCTCAACGAAATTGTCGAGCACGTACGGCGCGCCGTGCCCAAGCACATTCCGGTTACAGCGAAGATGCGCCTCGGCTTCGACAGCCCGGACGGCGCGCTGGTCTGCGCCACGGCGCTGGCTGAAGGTGGCGCGGCGCATATCGTCGTGCATGCGCGGACCAAGGTTGACGGCTACAAGCCACCGGCCCACTGGGAGTGGATTCCCCGCGTCCAGGACGTGGTCAAGGTGCCGGTGTTCGCCAATGGCGATATCTGGAGCGTCGAAGACTGGCGCCGGTGCCGCGAAATCAGCGGTGTCGAGGACATCATGCTCGGCCGTGGCCTGGTGTCCCGTCCCGACCTGGCCCGGCAGATCGCCGCTGCCCGGGCCGGTGAGGAGATCATCGAGATGACCTGGGCCGACCTGCAACCGATGCTCCAGGATTTCTGGTTGCAAGTGGTCGAGCAACTGACGCCACGCCAGGCGCCGGGTCGCTTGAAACAATGGCTGGCCATGCTGACCCGCAACTACCCTGAGGCGGTTGAGCTGTTCAGTGCCGTGCGCCGGGAAACCGACCTGGACGCGGTGGGCCATTTATTGGGTGTGCAGCGCACCCAAGCGGCCTGAAAAAATTTCAAAAAAAGGCTCTTGAAAAGTTTTTGGCAGACCCTAGATAAGGGGTACGCGATGCCGAATTCGGGTCGCGGAGACAAAAAAACTTGCTGAACTTTCAGGAGATTTGAATCATGAGTACTGCATTTTCGCTGGCCCCTCTGTTCCGTTCCTCGGTGGGCTTCGACCGTTTCAACGACCTGTTCGAAACCGCACTGCGCAACGAGCCGGGCAGCAGCTATCCACCCTACAATGTGGAAAAACATGGCGATGACGAATACCGCATCGTAGTCGCCGCCGCCGGGTTCCGGGAAGAAGACCTGGACCTGCAAGTGGAGAAAGGTGTGCTGACCATCAGTGGCGGCAAGCGCGAGGCCAGCAACGACAGCGTGACCTTCCTGCACCAGGGCATCGCCCAGCGTGCGTTCAAGCTGTCCTTCCGGTTGGCGGATCATATCGAGATCAAATCCGCCGGCCTGAGCAACGGTCTGTTGAGCATCGACCTGTTGCGCGTGGTACCGGAAGAGGCGAAAGCCAAGCGCATCCCTATCAACGGTGCGCAGCAGAAACCCGCGCTGGAGAATTGATCCATCGCCATTGAAGAAGGGCGCCGAAATGGCGCCCTTTTTCATTTTTGAGATCGGTGGAAGATTAATTGTGGCGAGGGGATTTATCCCCGCTGGGCTGCGAAGCGGCCCCAAAAAAGAACAGACGACGCTGTTTATCCTGGCACACCGAGGCGACGGCTTTAGGGCTGCTTCGCAGCCCAACGGGGATAAATCCCCTCGCCACAAGGGTTCCCCGCCGCGTTTCCATGTCACGGCAACAACCGCTCAAACGCCTCCAGCGGCAACGGCCGGCTGTGCAGATAACCCTGGTACAAATGACAATCGAGCCCTTGCAGGAACTGCAGTTGCTCCAAGGTCTCCACGCCTTCGGCAATCATCACCAGGTTGAGGCTGCGGGCCATGGCGACGATGGCGCGGATGATTTCGGCGTCGTTCGGGTCGCTGGTGGCGTCCCGCACGAATGACTGGTCGATTTTCAACGTGTCGACCGGTAGGCGCTTGAGGTACGTCAGCGACGAATAACCGGTGCCAAAGTCATCCATGGCGAAGCTCACTCCAAGCTTTTTGAGCCGGCGCATCTTGGCAATGGTGTCGTCCAGGTTCTGGATCACGATGCCCTCGGTAATTTCCAGCTTCAACATGCCACACGGCAGGCCGTGGTGGGCGAGGCTGTTTTCGATGCGTTCGACGAAATCGCTCTGGCGAAATTGCCGTGGGCTGATGTTCACGCACAGGCTGAATTGCTGCGGATCGATCTTGCCCTTGGCGATCAGTTGCCTGAAGCCATCGCAGGCTTCATCGAGGATCCAGGTGCCGACCTCGAGAATCAGCCCACTGTCCTCCAGGACCTTGATGAATTCGTTGGGCGATTGTGCGCCCAGGTCCGGGTGATGCCAGCGCACCAACGCCTCGGCTCCGATGATACGGTTGTCCCGGGCGTCGACCTGGGGTTGGAAATGCACGCTGAACTCATTGCGGGCCAAGGCCTGGCGCAGGTCGGTTTCCATGCGCAACCGTTCGCTGGCGGCTTTCTGCATCGTGGTGTGAAACATTTGCGAGGTGTTGCGTCCCGAATCCTTGGCGCGGTACAGGGCGATGTCGGCGCGCTTGAGCAGGTCGGTGGGCGTCGAGCCATGGTCCGGAATCAGTGCCATGCCGATGCTTGGCGTGACTTGCAGCCGTTGGCCGTCGAGGAACATCGGCTCGGAAAGCAGTTCGCGCAGTGTGTCGGCGAGGTTCTGCACCTGTTGGCTGACCACGCCGCGCGTACCTTCCAGGCCGCTGAGCAACACCACGAACTCGTCGCCGCCCAACCGCGCCACGGTGTCTTCGAGGCGCACGCTGGCTTCGAGGCGAGCGGTAATGATCTTCAGCACCGTGTCGCCCACCGGATGGCCAAGGGAGTCGTTGATGTGCTTGAAGTGGTCCAGGTCGAGGAACAGCAATGCCCCGCGCAGATTGTGGCGCTTGAGCAAGGCGATCTGCTGGCTCAGTCGGTCCATCAGCAGCGCCCGGTTGGGCAGGTTGGTCAGGGAATCGTGGTAGGCGAGGTGGCGGATCTGGGCCTCGGCGTTGCGCAGCAGGCTCACGTCCCGGGCGGTCAGCAGCAGGCAAGCCTTCTCGTTGAGCGTGATCGGTTCGACCGACACCTCCACCGTGAGCGCTTCCCCGCGCTTGTTGCGCCCGAGCATTTCCTGGTGAAGGACACGGCCCTTGAGCTGCAATTCCGCCAACAGGGCCGCGCGCTGTTTCTCCTCGGCCCAGATGCCAACTTCGTAGACCGTACGACCAATCACTTCATCGGCGCGATAACCGGTGAGGCGACAGAAGCCGTCGTTGACTTCCAGGTATCGGCCGCTTTCGAATTCGGTAATGGTGATGGCGTCCGGGCTGGAGTGGAACGCCTTGGCGAACTTTTCCTCGCTGGCCTTGAGCGCCGCTTCGGAGCGTTGCTGCTGGGTGATGTCTCGCAGGGTCGTGACGATGCAAGGCTGGTTGCCGACGTTGATCTGGCGGCTGGAAATGACGCACGTCAGCGGCTGGCCATTCTTGTGATAGACCACCACGGCGACATTGCTCAGCGATTGTTCGCGAATCACCCGCTCGATGCGTTGCAGGCTGCTGCCCGAAGCGTCCCACAGGCCAATCTCGTCGGCACTGCGACCGAGCACGTCGCTGGCGGCCCAGCCGAAGGTCTGGGTGAAGCTGGAGTTGATTTCGATAAACCGGCCGTCGTCCTGGTGGGTGACGCAGATCGGGTCGGGGCTGACCTGGAACAGTGTCGCGAATTTTTCTTCCGAGGCCGCCAGGCTCTGTTCGCGCTCCACCTGGTCGGTGATGTCGAGCAAGGTGCCGGCCATGCGCAGGGGGCTGCCGTCGTCGTTGCGGTAGAGACGGGCACGGCTTTCCAGGTAGCGCGAGCTGCCGTCCGGCAGTTGTACGCGGTAGGTCAGTTGATAGTTGCCCGCCGGGCCTTCGCGCAGGCTGCGGTAGGCGTTGCGCATGTTATTGCGCTCTTCGGTAGGTACACCTTCGAAAAACGCATCGAACGATTCATGGAATGCCTTGGGCTCCAGGCCATGAAGCTGCGCTGCCCGGGCCGAGCCGTAGAGCATGCCGCTGGGAATGTGCCAGTCCCAAGTCCCCAGTTGTGCCGAGTCAAGGGCCAGGTCGAGGCGCTCCTGGCTGTCCTTGAGAGCCTGTTCTGCGAGTTTGCGCTCGGTGGTGTCGAGGAACGTGCTCAGCAAGTAAGGCTGGCCTTCGAGCTCGACCTTCTGGGCGCTGAGAATGCCATTGTGGATCTGGCCGTTACTGGCGCGGAACTCCACCTCCATGCTGATCAGTTCGCCCTTGGCCTTGGTCGCTTCCACCAGTTTCGCCCGTTGGCTGGGGTCTACCCACAAGCCCAGTTCCAGGGTGGTGCGGCCGATCACGTCATGCACCGGCCAGCCGAACAGGCTTTCGAAATACTGGTTGGCTTCGCTGATCAGCCCGTCCTCCTGACGGGTGAGCAGGACCATGTTCGGGCACAGGTGAAAGAGCGTGGCGAAGCGCTTTTCCGAGCTGCGCAGCGCTTGTTCCCGTTCGCGCTGGTGGGTGATTTCCCGAATGACCCCGATCATGCGCGGCCGACCGTGTTTGTCGGGTAGCACGCTGCCGCTGATTTCCAGCCAGTGCAGGCTGCCGTCGGGCCAGACGATGCGGTGGTGCATCGCCTGTTCAAGCGGTGCGCCGGCCACCGCCGCGTGGAACGCGCGCACGGCCCTGGATCGGTCCTCAGGCAGCAGCAGGTCGAGGTAATCCACGTCTGCGGGCAACGGCTGGCGCGGATCGAAGCCGAACAGTGCCTGGGTGCCGCGCGACCAACTGATCTGCCCGGTATCGATGTCCCACGACCAAGCCCCCAGCCGCGCTCCGTTCAGGGCGGCCAGCAATTGTGGCGCGCTGTCCCAGCTTTGCTCGGACCGTTTCGGGTCCAGCGCCTGGATACGCGGCAGGGGCGGGAGATGGTCAGCGGGTTTGGGCATTCTCTAGCGGGCCTTGGGCAGATGGGCGTTATGCGCAGGCGTAGTGGCCCTATAGGAGTAGCACAACTTATGCCCTTGTCCCTGGCAGATCGATTTGTGCGTCCAATAGAGCCATGAAGGCCCGCGCGGCGTTCGACAGCGTCCGTTCGGTGTGCAGGATATAGCCTAGCTGGCGACTGAGCTGTATGCCCGGCAAAGGAATGCGCGCTACCTGCTCATCGAGCATGGTGCGCGGCAAAACGCTCCAGGCCAGGCCGATGGAGACCATCATCTTTATGGTTTCCAGATAATTCGTGCTCATGGCGATGTTCGGCGTCAGGCCCTGGGCTTCGAACAATCGCCGCACGATGTGATGAGTGAAGGTATTGCCGCCCGGGAAGACTGCTGGGTGCAAGGCAATGTCCGCCAGGCTCACCGCGCCGTTTTCCAGCAACGCATGCTCCGGGGCCACGACGAAATCCAGCGGGTCGTCCCACACGGGCGCGGCGCGTACCAGCGCGTGGGGTTCGGGGGCGAGGGTGATGACGGCCAGTTCTGCCCGGCCATGGAGGATTTCTTCGTAGGCCACTTCCGAATCCAGGAACTGAATATCCAGGGCCACCTGTGGGTAGCGTCGGGTGAACTCCCTCAATAAAGGCGGCAAGCGGTGCAGGCCGATGTGGTGGCTGGTGGCGAGGGTCAGGCGCCCGGTGACTTCACCGGTCAGGTTGGTCAGGGCGCGGCGAGTGTCGTCGAGTACGTTGAGGATCTGGTAGGCCCGCGGCAGCAGGGCCCGACCGGCTTCGGTCAGGCCGACTTCGCGGCCCAGTCGATCGAACAGGCGCACGTTGAGCTGCTGTTCCAGCCCGGCAATCCGCTTGCTGATGGCGGGTTGGGTCAGGTGCAGGCGTTCGCCGGCACCGGAGAAGCTGCCCGTTTCGGCGATGGCAATAAAGGCGTTGAGGTTGGCGAGGTCCATGGCCGTTTCAGTCGAATTCCTGTTGGTTATGCAAAGTATGAAAAATATGAATTTGAGTTATTTAATGTAGCCTCATAACATCAGCCTCACAAGCCAAGGGGTCATTGACCTGTTCAAGACCCAGGGCATAGAAACAAGCTGATGAGGAAACCGTCTGATGGCCGGCAAAACGCTCTACGACAAGCTCTGGGATTCGCATTTGGTCAAGCAGCGCGACGATGGCTCGGCGCTGATCTACATCGACCGTCACATCATCCACGAAGTGACCTCGCCGCAAGCCTTCGAAGGCCTGCGCCTGGCCGGGCGCAAGCCGTGGCGCATCGATGCCAACATCGCGACCCCGGACCACAACGTACCGACCACGCCGGAGCGCAAGGGCGGCATCGAGGCGATTGCCGACCAGGTCTCGCGCCTGCAAGTCCAGACCCTCGACGACAACTGTGACGAATACGGCATCGTCGAATTCAAGATGAACGACGTGCGCCAAGGCATCGTCCACGTCATCGGCCCGGAGCAGGGCGCGACCTTGCCGGGCATGACCGTGGTCTGCGGCGACTCGCACACCTCGACCCACGGTGCATTCGGCGCCTTGGCCCACGGTATTGGTACGTCCGAGGTCGAGCACGTGCTCGCCACCCAGTGCCTGGTCGCCAAGAAAATGAAGAACATGCTGGTGCGCGTCGAGGGCAAGTTGCCGTTCGGCGTGACCGCCAAGGACATCGTCCTGGCCGTGATCGGCAAGATCGGCACCGCTGGCGGTAACGGCCATGCGATCGAGTTCGCTGGCAGCGCGATCCGCGACTTGTCCGTCGAAGGCCGCATGACCATTTGCAACATGTCCATCGAAGCCGGGGCCCGCGTTGGCCTGGTGGCCGCCGATGAAAAAACCGTGGAATACGTCAAGGGCCGTCCGTTCTCGCCAAAGGGCGCGGAATGGGACATGGCGGTCGAAGCCTGGAAAGACCTGGTGTCCGACGCCGATGCGAAGTTCGACACCGTGGTCGAGCTCGACGCGACGCAGATCAAGCCGCAAGTGAGCTGGGGCACTTCGCCGGAAATGGTGTTGGCGGTGGACCAGAACGTGCCGGATCCGGCCAAGGAAATGGACTTGGTCAAGCGCGATTCCATTGTCCGCGCCTTGAAGTACATGGGCTTGAGCGCCAACCAGGCGATCACCGACATTCAGCTCGATCGCGTGTTCATCGGTTCCTGCACCAACTCGCGGATAGAAGACCTGCGCGCCGCTGCCGTGATCGCCAAGGGCCGCAAGGTCGCCTCGACCATCAAGCAGGCGATCGTGGTCCCAGGCTCTGGCCTGGTGAAGGCCCAGGCCGAAGCAGAAGGGCTGGACAAGATTTTCCTCGAAGCCGGTTTCGAATGGCGTGAGCCGGGGTGCTCGATGTGCCTGGCCATGAACCCGGACCGTTTGGAGTCGGGCGAGCATTGCGCTTCCACCTCCAACCGTAACTTCGAAGGCCGTCAAGGCGCCGGTGGCCGTACGCACCTGGTGAGCCCGGCGATGGCCGCCGCGGCCGCCGTCAACGGCCGTTTCGTCGACGTCCGCGAATTGATCTGAAGGAGCGCAGCATGAAAGCTTTTACCCAGCACACCGGTCTTGTCGCGCCTTTGGATCGTGCCAACGTCGACACCGACCAGATCATTCCCAAGCAGTTCTTGAAATCCATCAAGCGCACCGGTTTCGGCCCGAACCTGTTCGACGAGTGGCGCTACCTGGACGTCGGCCAGCCGTACCAGGACAACTCCAAGCGTCCGCTGAACAAGGATTTCGTCCTCAACGCCGAGCGTTACCAGGGCGCCAGTGTGTTGCTGGCCCGGGAGAACTTCGGCTGCGGTTCGAGCCGCGAACACGCGCCATGGGCCTTGGAAGAGTACGGCTTCCGCAGCATCATCGCGCCGAGCTACGCCGACATCTTCTTCAACAACAGCTTCAAGAACGGCTTGCTGCCGATCATCCTCAGCGACGCCGAAGTGGATGAGCTGTTCCAGCAGGTCGAGGCCAACCCTGGCTATCAATTGCAGATCGACCTGGCGGCCCAGACCGTGACCCGTCCCGACGGCAAGGTGCTGGGTTTCGAGATCGATGCGTTCCGCAAGCATTGCCTGCTCAATGGCCTGGATGACATCGGCCTGACCTTGCAGGACGGCGAGGCGATTGCCGCGTTCGAAGCCAAGCATCGGGCGAGCCAGCCTTGGTTGTTTCGCGATGCTTGATTGACCGGAAATTGATGCAGTCAGTGCTGGCCTCTTCGCGAGCAAGCCCGCTCCCACACTGGATTAGCGGCGTTCACAAAACCCCTTGTGGGAGCGGGCTTGCTCGCGAAGACGGCGGCACTGGCAATACAAAGCTAGACCTAAAAAGGAAATCCCCATGACCAGCACCGCCCACAGCCAAGTCGTCCAAAAGCAATTCGGTGAACAGGCCTCGGCCTACCTGAGCAGTGCCGTGCACGCCCAGGGTACCGAGTTCGCGCTGTTGCAGGCCGAGCTGGCCGGTCGTGGCGATGCCCGTGTGCTGGACCTGGGCTGCGGCGCCGGCCATGTGAGTTTCCACGTGGCGCCATTGGCCGGTGAAGTGGTGGCCTACGACCTGTCGCAGCAGATGCTCGACGTGGTGACCGCAGCAGCGGCTGAGCGCGGCCTGGGCAATATCAGCACGGTTCGTGGCGCCGCCGAGCGGTTGCCGTTCGCCGACGGTGAGTTCGACTTCGTGTTCAGCCGTTATTCGGCGCATCATTGGAGCGATCTCGGCCTGGCGCTGCGAGAAGTGCGCCGGGTGCTCAAGCCTGGCGGGGTGATGGCGTTCATCGACATCCTGTCGCCGGGGACGCCGTTGCTGGACACCTACTTGCAGAGCATCGAAGTGCTGCGCGACACCAGCCATGTGCGTGATTATTCGGCTGATGAATGGTTGCGCCAGGTCAGCGAAGCGGGGCTGCACACCCGCAGTACTTCGCGCCAGCGCCTGCGCCTGGAATACCAGTCCTGGGTCGAGCGCATGCGCACCCCCGAGGTAATGCGTGCTGCGATTCTCGAGCTGCAGCGTTCGATGGGCGACGAAGTGCGTGAATATTTTCAGATTGAGGCCGATGGTTCGTTCAGTACAGATGTGCTGGTGCTGTGGGCCGAGCGATAGATTTTTCCCGGCCAGCCCCAGCGGGTGGTGCCGAAAACCGAACAAACGAGGAAAGCATGAGCAAGCAGATTCTGATTCTCCCGGGTGATGGCATCGGCCCGGAAATCATGGCCGAGGCGGTCAAGGTCCTGGAACTGGCGAACGGCAAGTACGGCTTGGGCTTCGAGCTCAGCCACGACGTGATCGGTGGCGCGGCCATCGACAAGCACGGCGTGCCGCTGGCCGATGAAACCCTCGACCGGGCCCGTGCCGCCGATGCCGTGCTGCTGGGCGCCGTGGGCGGCCCGAAATGGGACAAGATCGAACGCGACATCCGCCCTGAGCGCGGCCTGCTGAAGATTCGTGCGCAACTGGGCCTGTTCGGCAACCTGCGTCCGGCGATCCTTTACCCGCAACTGGCCGACGCCTCGAGCCTGAAGCCGGAAATCGTCTCCGGCCTGGACATTCTCATCGTCCGTGAGCTGACCGGCGGCATCTATTTCGGCGCTCCGCGCGGCACCCGCGAGCTGGAAAACGGCGAGCGCCAGGCCTACGACACCCTGCCGTACAGCGAAAGCGAAATCCGCCGTATCGCCCGGGTCGGCTTCGACATGGCCCGCGTGCGGGGCAAGAAGCTGTGCTCGGTGGACAAGGCCAACGTCCTGGCTTCCAGCCAACTGTGGCGTGAAGTGGTCGAGCAAGTGGCCAAGGATTACCCGGACATCGAGCTGAGCCACATGTACGTCGACAACGCCGCGATGCAACTGGTCCGCGCGCCGAAGCAGTTCGACGTGATCGTCACCGACAACATGTTCGGCGACATCCTGTCCGACGAAGCGTCAATGCTCACCGGCTCCATCGGCATGCTGCCGTCTGCTTCCCTGGACGCTAACAACAAGGGCATGTACGAGCCGTGCCACGGTTCGGCACCGGACATCGCCGGGCAGGGCATTGCCAACCCATTGGCGACCATCCTGTCGGTGTCGATGATGCTGCGCTACAGCTTCAACTTGAACGATGCCGCCGACGCGATCGAAAAAGCCGTCAGCGTGGTCCTGGACCAAGGCTTGCGCACCGGTGATATCTGGTCGCAAGGTTGTACCAAAGTCGGTACGCAGCAAATGGGCGATGCAGTAGTCGCCGCGTTGCGGAATCTGTAATCTTTCGGGCCCACCGCTTCGACGGTGGCCCACTTTTGTAAAGGTGTAGTTGCGATGAAACGTGTAGGTCTGATCGGTTGGCGCGGCATGGTCGGTTCCGTGCTCATGCAGCGAATGCTGGAAGAGCAGGATTTCGATCTCATTGAGCCGGTGTTTTTCACCACCTCCAACGTTGGTGGCCAAGGCCCGTCCGTGGGCAAGGACACCGGTGTGCTCAAGGATGCCTACAGCATCGAAGAACTCAAGACCCTCGACGTGATCCTGACCTGCCAGGGCGGCGACTACACCAGCGAAGTGTTCCCCAAGCTGCGTGAAGCCGGCTGGCAGGGTTACTGGATCGACGCCGCTTCCAGCCTGCGCATGCAGGACGACGCGGTGATCATCCTCGACCCGGTGAACCGCAAGGTCATCGACCAGCAGCTGGATGCGGGCACCAAGAACTACATCGGCGGCAACTGCACCGTCAGCCTGATGCTGATGGGCCTGGGCGGTCTGTTCGAGGCTGGTCTGGTGGAGTGGATGAGCGCGATGACCTACCAGGCGGCTTCCGGCGGTGGCGCGCAGCACATGCGTGAGCTGATCAAGCAAATGGGCGTGACCCACGGCGCCGTGGCCGATGAACTGGCGAACCCGGCCAGTGCCATCCTGGACATCGACCGCAAGGTCGCCGAAGCGATGCGCAGCGATGCCTACCCGACCGAGAATTTCGGCGTGCCGCTGGCCGGCAGCCTGATTCCGTGGATCGACAAGGAACTGCCGAACGGCCAGAGTCGCGAAGAGTGGAAGGCCCAGGCCGAGACCAACAAGATCCTCGGTCGCTTCAAGAGCCCGATCCCGGTGGACGGCATCTGCGTGCGCATCGGCGCCATGCGTTGCCACAGCCAGGCGCTGACCATCAAGCTGAACAAAGACGTGCCGATCGCCGACATCGAAGGCTTGATCAGCCAGCACAACCCTTGGGTCAAGCTGGTGCCGAACAACCGTGAGACCAGCATGCAGGAGCTGAGCCCGACCAAGGTCAACGGCACCCTGAACGTACCGGTGGGCCGCTTGCGCAAGCTGAACATGGGCTCGCAGTTCGTCGGTGCCTTCACCGTCGGCGACCAACTGCTGTGGGGCGCGGCTGAACCGCTGCGCCGCATGCTGCGGATCCTGCTTGAACGTTGATCGGTTGCTGCTGTGAAAGAACCCGCGCCTTGTGAGAGGCGCGGGTTTTTTCTATTGGTTTGGTGCAATCCCCGTGGCGAGGGAGCTTGCTCCCGCTGGGCTGCGCAGCAGCCCCAACAATCTGGCGGTCGCTACGCAACCGAGCGGGAGCAAGCTCCCTCGCCACAGGTTCTCTTGTGTTCAATTGCCTGCCCACCCACCACCCGGTAAAGTGCCGCTCCCCACGTTTTACCTGAGGTAGACCCATGAGCCAGTCCTTTGATATTGCCGTGATCGGCGCCACCGGTACTGTCGGCGAAACCCTCGTCCAGATTCTCGAAGAACGCGACTTCCCCATAGGCAACCTGCACCTGCTGGCCAGCAGCGAATCGGCGGGCAGCTCGGTGATGTTCCGTGGCAAAAACGTGCGGGTGCGCGAGGTCGATGAGTTCGATTTCAGCAAAGTCCAACTGGTGTTTTTCGCGGCGGGGCCGGCAGTGACCCTGAGCTTCGCCCCGCGAGCCACCGCCGCCGGTTGCGCGCTGATCGACCTGTCCGGTGCGCTGCCAGCCGACCAGGCGCCGCAGATCGTGCCGGAGGCCAACCCGCAGGTGCTGGCCAACCTGTCCAAACCGTTTCAGGTCAGCAGCCCCAGCCCCTCGGCCACGGTCCTGGCCGTTGCCTTGGCACCGCTGCGCCAATGCCTGGATATACAGCGCGTGAGCCTGACCGCCAGCCTCGCCGTGTCCGCCCAGGGCCGTGTAGCTGTGAGCGAGCTGGCGCGCCAGACCGCCGAGTTGCTCAATGCTCGTCCGCTCGAGCCGAAATTCTTCGATCGGCAGATGGCATTCAATCTGTTGGCCCAGGTGGGCACTCCCGATGAGCAGGGCCATACCCAGCTTGAAAGACGCCTGGTGAGTGAGTTGCGCCAAGTGCTGGAGCAACCTTTGTTAAAGATTTCCGTCACTTGCATTCAAGCCCCGGTGTTTTTTGGCGATAGCTTTAGCGTGACCGTGGAGTCTGCCGGTCCTGTTGACTTGGCTAAGGTCAACGCGGCCCTGGAGGCAGCACCGGGTATCGAGCTGGTGGAGGCGGGGGATTACCCGACCCCGGTAGGCGATGCGGTAGGGCAGGATGTGGTCTACATCGGTCGCGTGCGCGGCGGTATCGACGATCCGGCGGAACTAAATATGTGGCTGACGTCAGATAACGTGCGCAAGGGCGCGGCGCTCAATGCGGTGCAGGTGGCTGAGTTGTTGATAAAAGACCTGCTGTAAAAGATACTTGGCAACAATTTGTCGAATGATTCTAGCTGGGCGCTATGCTTGGCCAGAGTGCTGAAGGCGAACCTCCCTCCCGGGGACGCTTTCCCGGGCATGAGTGAAACGATCGCGCGCACCGTCGCTTCGGGGCTGCGCGCAATGCCTTACGGCAGCGGCATCAACACCTTCTCGCTGGCCGAGGAATGTTCAAACAAAGGAAGAGGCTATGGTTCAAGTTCGCAAACTGGTGTTAGCAATAGCGGCCGCCTCGGCGCTGTCCTCCGGTATGGCGCATGCGCTCGGGCTCGGGGAGTTGACCCTGAAATCGCCGCCGAACCAGCCTCTGGTGGCCGAAATCGAACTGCTCGATGTCCAGCAACTGACCGCTGCCGAAGTGGTGCCGAGCCTGGCCCCACCCGAAGAATTCGCCAAGGCGGGCATTGATCGCCAAGCCTTTCTCAACGATTTGAGCTTCACCCCGGTGATCAACGCCAACGGCAAGAGCGTCCTGCGCGTTACGTCCAGCCGGCCGGTGTCCGAGCCGATGGTCAAGTTCCTCGTGCAAGTGATGTGGCCCAACGGCCGCTTGCTGCGCGACTACAGCGTACTGCTCGATCCGTCCAAATTCTCGCCGCAGGCCGCCGATGCCGCCCGGGCGAAGCCGTCCCAAGTGGTTGCCACGCCGGTCACTGGCGCGACCAAGCCGTCCCAATACACCACCACGCCGCGCGACACCCTGTGGGAAATCGCCGCCAAGGTACGCAACGGTGGGTCGGTCCAGCAGACCATGCTGGCGATCCAGGCGTTGAACCCGAACGCCTTCATCAATGGCAACATCAACCTGCTCAAGACTGGCCAGGTGTTGCGCCTGCCCGATCCGGTGCAGAGCACGGCGCTGCCGCAACCCCAGGCGATCGCCGAAGTGGCGGCCCAGAATGCCGCTTGGCGCCAGGGCCGTCGAGGCGTGGCGGGTAACGGCCGGCAACAGTTGGATGCCACCAAGCGTGGCGGCAAGGAAGGCGCGCCGGCACAGGCCGCCGGTCGCGATAACCTGAGCCTGGTTTCCGCCGAGTCGGCGAAGGCGGGCGGCAAGGGCAAAGGGGCTGCGGGCGATGCCCAGGCGCTGAGCAACAAGCTTGCCGTGACCCAGGAAAGCCTCGATTCGGCTCGTCGCGACAACGAAGAACTGAAAAGTCGCATGGCGGATTTACAGAGCCAGTTGGATAAGCTGCAGCGTCTGATCGAGCTGAAGAACAATCAACTGGCCAAGATGCAGGCCGAAGGCGCCGCTGTCCCGCCCACGGGCGGATCGACCCCGGCGATGTCGGCAGAACTGACGCCCGCACCGTCGGCACAAGCACCGGCAACCGCGCCAGCAGCGACTCCCGAGGCGGCTCCTGAAGCGACCCCACCGGCCACGCCGGTCGAGCCGACGCCGGCGGCTTCCGATGAGAAAAAATACAATGACCTGCTGACCAATCCGATCCTGCTGGGGTTGATTGGTGGCGGTGCGTTGGTCCTGTTGCTGCTGCTATTGCTGCTTGCGCGTCGCCGCAAGGCCCAGCAGGAAGCCGAGAAACATGTGCGTATGGCCCGAGCCCTCGAGGAGGAGGCCGACTTCTCCCCGGAGCTCGATCTGCCCCCGAGCAGCTTCGAGGGCATTGAGGTTCCATCCCCCAGCGTAAAACTCGAACCCAAGCCAGTACCGGCACCGGCACCGAAGCCAGCCCCGGTGGTCGCGCCCGTCGTCGTCACGCCACCGATCGCCGCGCCGCTGGTGGCCCCGGCCGCCGACCGCTCCGACGATGTGTTGCCCCAGGCACAGTCCCACATCGATCGTGGTCGCTTGAACCAGGCGGCTGACCTGCTTGAGCAAGGCATCAAGGCCGAGCCTCAGCGCAGCGACCTGCGTTTGAAACTGATGGAAGTCTACGGCCAGCAGGGCGACCGCGATGCGTTCATCGCCCAGGAGCGCCAATTGGTCGCCAATGGCGAGAACTATGCCCAGGTGGAACAGCTCAAGAGCCGTTTCCCGGCCATGGTCGTCGCCGCCTCGGCAGGCCTGGCAGCAGCGGCTGTGGCCGCTGAGCTGGACGCGCAGTACGTCAAGGACCTGCTGGAAGACAAGCCGGCAACCGATGAAGAACTCGACAGCGCCTTCGACCTGAGCCTGGATGACCTGGACACAACTCCGACCGCCCCGGCACCCGAGCCGCTGGCCGAGCTGGACGCGTTTCCGGAAGACGACGACCTGAGTTTCGAATCGGTGCTCAAGCAGCAGACCCAGGCTAATGAAAGCCTGGACGATCTGCCGGAATTCGATCTGGACCTCGGCGCCGATGCTCCGGCACCGGCCTTGGCCGATGAAGATTTCCTGTTGGACCTGGATGACGACCTCAAGGGGCTGGACGTTCCAGCAGAGCAAACGCCGCTCCTGGACGATACGCCGTCGGACGATCTTGAGCTGCCGGCGGATTTCGATCTGTCCCTGGCCGACGAGATGGATGCTCATGAGCAGCCGAAGGATGCCTTCGAATCCGAGCTGGACGACGTCAACGCCGAGCTGGACCGGCTCTCCGACAGTCTGGCCCAGCCAACCTTCACGGCTGAAGATGCCCTGGCGACCGCCGACGACGAGCCGGACTTCGATTTCCTCAGCGGCACCGACGAAGTGGCGACCAAGCTCGATCTGGCCCAGGCCTATATCGACATGGGCGACAACGATGGTGCGCGGGATATCCTTGGCGAAGTCCTCAGTGAGGGCGATGCGACCCAGCAGAGCGAAGCGAAGGAGATGTTGTCGCGACTGGCGTGAGTCGGCGGTAACTAAAAACGGCAGCCGGTGAGGCTGCCGTTTTTGTTTGCAGGCAGTTCACGCGGCTGTAGTGGCGAGGGAGCTTGCTCCCGCTCGAGTGCGCAGCGCTCGCAAAAATAGCCGGCGCACCAAGGGAGGGGCTGCTGCGCAGCCAGCGGGAGCAAGCTCCCTCGCCACAAGGGCCCGTCGTTCCAACCCGGATCATCGTTGCACTGGCATCCCACCGCACCCGCTTTATAATGCCCGCCTTTGCGTACCTCAGCAGGCTGTAATTCCTTGGCAAACATAGACAACCCGGCCGCCGAAATGGCGGCCGACGGCTTTTTTCGAATCGCCTTGGGCGTTGAATACAAAGGCTCTCGCTATCGCGGCTGGCAGCGTCAGGCCTCCGGTGTCCTGACGGTGCAGGAAACCCTCGAGAATGCGCTGTCCAAAGTCGCCGATTCGCCCGTGTCGCTGCATTGCGCCGGACGCACCGATGCCGGTGTGCACGCTTGCGGCCAGGTGGTGCATTTCGACACCCAGGTCGAGCGCTCGATGAAGGCCTGGGTCATGGGCGCGAACATCAACCTGCCGCACGATGTCAGCGTCAGCTGGGCGAAGGTGATGCCGGCGCATTTCCATGCGCGCTTCAAGGCCATCGCCCGGCGTTATCGCTACGTCATCTACAACGATCAGATTCGCCCGGCGCACCTGAACGAGGAAATCACCTGGAATCACCGTCCGCTGGACGTCGAGCGCATGGCCGAGGCTGCGCAATACCTGGTGGGTGTGCATGACTTCAGTGCCTTCCGTGCCGGCCAATGCCAGGCCAAGTCGCCGATCAAGGAGTTGCATCACCTGCGCGTGACCCGTCACGGCAAGATGATCGTGCTCGACATCCGCGCCAGCGCGTTCCTGCACCACATGGTGCGCAACATTGCCGGCGTGCTGATGACCATCGGCGCCGGCGAGCGGCCGGTGGAATGGGTCAAGGAAGTGCTCGACAGTCGCATTCGCCGTTCCGGTGGCGTGACGGCGCACCCCTTCGGCCTGTACCTGGTGCAGGTCGAATACCGTGACGAGTTTGAGCTGCCGGAGCGTTACATCGGGCCACATTTCCTCACGGGCTTCTCGGAACTCGACGGCTGACGCCCTTCGTTGCATTTGTTACCATCCGGGACTTTCACGGATTTGCCTGAGGTTTTAGCCACCATGCCGGTCGTTCGCAGCAAGATTTGCGGAATCACCCGGGTCGAAGACGCGCTGGCGGCGATCGAGGCCGGTGCGGACGCCATCGGGCTGGTGTTCTACGCCAAGAGCCCGCGGGCGGTGACGGTGCAGCAGGCGAGGGCGATCATCCAGGCTCTGCCGCCGTTCGTGACCCCGGTGGGACTGTTCGTCAATGCCAGCCGTTGCGAACTGGGGGAAATCCTCGATGCGGTGCCGTTGGGTCTCTTGCAGTTCCACGGTGACGAGGCCCCGGCTGACTGTGAAGGCTGGCATCGGCCGTACATCAAGGCGTTGCGGGTCAAGGCGGGCGATGACATCGCGGCCAGTTGTGCAGCCTTCGCCAGTGCCAGCGGTATCTTGCTGGACACGTATGTGGAAGGGGTTCCGGGTGGGACTGGCGAAGCCTTCGACTGGTCGCTGGTACCGCAGGGCTTGAGCAAGCCGATCATCCTGGCCGGTGGCCTGACGGCGGACAACGTCGGTGAGGCCATTGTGCGGGTTCGCCCTTATGCGGTGGACGTCAGCGGCGGGGTGGAACAGGCCAGGGGCATCAAGGACCCGGCGAAGATCCGGGCGTTCATGGCGGCTGTGCGCAGCAGCCAATCGTCAATGTGACGGCTGGCAGACTGCCGCCGTCCATACCTGCACTGTACAAAGCAGGCAGGCGCCGCCTCCGGGTGGGCCGATAGCGTAGTGGCAATCGCGGTGCAGCGGTTGTCGGGAATGGCAGGGATGGTGGAGCTGGGCGCAGGTCATGTTTCGCGCTGACCGCGGTGGTTCCTCGATCCTCGCCGCACAATGAATTTAAGCTCAAGGGCATACGCGGGGCCGCGAACCAGAGCGTTCGGGCCGCCGGTACTGGAGAAAGAAAGCATGAGCAACTGGTTGGTAGACAAACTGATCCCTTCGATCATGCGTTCCGAGGTAAAGAAAAGCTCGGTGCCTGAAGGTCTGTGGCACAAATGTCCTTCCTGCGAAGCGGTGCTGTACCGCCCTGAGCTGGAAAAGACCCTGGACGTTTGCCCCAAGTGCAATCACCACATGCGCATCGGCGCGCGTGCCCGTATCGATATTTTCCTGGACGCCGAAGGTCGCGTGGAGCTGGGCGCTGACCTGGAGCCCGTGGACCGCCTGAAGTTCCGCGACGGCAAGAAGTACAAGGATCGCCTGACCGCGGCCCAGAAGCAGACCGGCGAGAAAGACGCCCTGGTGTCCATGAGCGGCACCCTGCTGGGCATGCCGGTGGTGGTTTCGGCCTTCGAATTTTCCTTCATGGGCGGTTCCATGGGCGCCATCGTCGGCGAGCGCTTCGTTCGCGCCGCCAACTACGCCCTGGAAAACCGTTGCCCGATGATCTGCTTCGCCGCCTCCGGTGGCGCGCGGATGCAGGAAGCCCTGATCTCGCTGATGCAAATGGCCAAGACCTCCGCGGTACTGGCGCGCCTGCGTGAAGAAGGCATTCCGTTCATCTCGGTGTTGACCGACCCGGTCTACGGCGGTGTTTCTGCCAGTCTGGCGATGCTGGGCGACGTGATCGTCGGCGAGCCGAAAGCCCTGATCGGCTTCGCCGGCCCGCGCGTGATCGAGCAGACCGTGCGTGAGAAACTCCCGGAAGGCTTCCAGCGCAGCGAATTCCTGCTGGAGCACGGCGCGATCGACATGATCATCCATCGCCAGGAGCTGCGTCCGCGCCTGGGTAACCTGCTGGCGCAGTTGATGGGCCTGCCGACGCCGAAGTTCGTCGCCGCACCGATCGAACCGATCGTAGTTCCGCCAGTGCCTGCCGGGCTATGACCCAACGCACCCTGGGCGAATGGCTTGCCTACCTCGAGCAGCTGCATCCATCGGCCATCGACATGGGGTTGGAACGCTCGCAAGCGGTAGCGTCCCGCATGGGACTGGCCAAGCCGGCGCCTCGGGTCATCACCGTCACCGGCACCAACGGCAAGGGTTCGACCTGCGCCTTCCTGGCCTCGCTGCTGCGGGCCCAGGGGTTGAATGTCGGTGTCTACAGTTCGCCGCACCTGCTGCGCTACAACGAGCGGGTGCAGGTCAACGGCATCGAAGCCTCTGACGCGCAGCTGTGCGAAGCCTTCGCGGCGGTGGAAGCCGGGCGGGGCGAGACTTCCCTGACCTATTTCGAAATGGGCACCCTGGCGGCGTTCTGGCTGTTCGCCCGTGCCGGCCTGGATGCCGTCGTGCTCGAAGTTGGCCTGGGTGGGCGTCTGGATACGGTCAATCTCGTGGACGCGGATATCGCCCTGGTCACCAGTATCGGGGTGGATCACGCCGATTACCTGGGCGACACCCGTGAATCCGTGGCTTTCGAGAAGGCCGGCATCTTTCGCCAGGGTGCGCCGGCACTCTGCGGCGATCTCGATCCGCCGCAACCGTTGCTGGATAAAGTTCGCGAGCTGAGTTGCCCGTTCTTTCTGCGTGGGCGGGACTTCGACCTGGCCATGACCGAGCAGCACTGGCAATGGCGTGGCAGCGATGCCAAGGGCAACCCGGTGGAGCTGCATGACCTGCCGCTGCTGGACTTGCCGATGGAGAACGCCGCGCTGGCACTCCAGGCCTACCTATTGCTGGGCTTGCCCTGGGAGTCCGGGCAGATTGTCCAGGCGTTGCAGGCGACTCGCGTCGTCGGTCGTCTTGATCGCCGCTCGTTCGATTGGCAAGGCAAGCGCCTGAACCTGTTGCTGGATGTCGGCCACAACCCCCACGCGGCGCTGTATCTGGCGGAACGCCTGGCGCGCCGTCCGGTGACAGGTAAGCGCCTGGCGGTGTTCGGGCTGCTATCGGACAAGGACCTGGATGGCGTTGTCGACGCGTTGAATGCTAGTGTCCAGCACTGGGCCGTGGCGCCGCTGGAATCACCGCGTTCGCGTCCGGCCAGAGAGTTGCAGGCAGCCTTGCAGCGTCGTGGCGCTTCGGTGGATGCTTATGGCAGCGTCGCCGCCGCCCTGGAAGGGCAGTGTGCCCTGGCGACACCCGATGACGAGATCCTGTTGTTCGGCTCATTTTTTTGCGTTGCCGAGGCCCTGCAATGGCTGGCCCGGCGCTCCACGGAGGAAGCTGCAGATGGCATTGCTGGATAAGGCGTACAAGCAGCGCATGGTCGGGGCCCTGGTATTGGTGGCCCTGGCGGTGATCTTCCTGCCGATGCTGTTTTCCCGTCAGGACGAGCAGCGCCAGGTCACGGTTGATGCGCCGGCCGCCCCGCAGGCGCCTTCGGTGCCGCCTGTGCAGGTTGAGCAGGTCGCGGTTCCCGAGCCCCAGGCGCTGCCTCAGGAGCCGGTGCCGGGCGATGAAGAACTCGCCCAGGAACCTGCTGCGCCAACAGCGCCTGTCGCGCCCGCTCCGACTGTGCCGAGCAAGCCAGCCGTCGCGCCAACGCCTATTCCGGCGGCACCCGCTATCAAGCCAGCCCCGACCCAGCCGATCACCGCAGCCCCCAAGCCGGACACCACGCAAAGCCGTGTGGATGCCAATGGCCTGTCGGTCAGTTGGTCGGTGCAACTGGCCAGCCTGACCAGTCGTGACAGCGCCGAAAAACTGCAGAAAAACCTGCGCAGCCAGGGCTACAACGCCTACATCCGTTCTGCCGATGGCAAGAATCGGGTCTTTGTCGGTCCGTTGATCGAGCGTGCCGAGGCCGACCGCCTGCGCGACCTGCTCAATCGCCAGCAGAACCTCAAGGGCTTCGTGGTGCGCTTCCAGCCAGAGCGCGGTTGACCGCCATTTGGCTGATTTGAATCACGCAGCTTACCGACAGCCCTGCGCTCTGCTAAAATGCGCCGCCTTATCCGTCTGTAGGCTGCACCGTGCCATTTACCTGGGTTGACTGGGCGATCGTTGCAATCGTCGCCATCTCCGCTTTGATCAGTCTGAGTCGCGGCTTCGTCAAGGAAGCGCTCTCGCTGCTGACCTGGATCATCGCGGGAGTCGTAGCCTGGATGTTTGGTGGCTCGCTGTCCCAGTACCTCGCCGGATATATCGAAACACCGTCGGCCCGCGTGATCGCGGGCTGTGCCATCTTGTTTATCGCCACCTTGCTGGTGGGCGCAATGATCAATTATCTGATCGGCGAACTGATTCGCGTCACCGGGCTTTCCGGGACGGACCGGTTCCTGGGCATGGCCTTCGGCGCGGCGCGTGGCGCGTTGCTGGTGGTCGTCGCCGTCGGGCTGTTGAGCCTGGGGCCGGTACAGCAGGATACGTGGTGGCAGGAGTCCCGGCTCGTGCCACAATTTCTATTGGTCGCAGACTGGTCCAAGAACCTGATCCTGGGTTGGAGCAGTCAGTGGCTTGCCAGCGGTATCAGCGTACCCGCTGAAATACCGTTCAAGGAACACCTCTTGCCGACGGCCAAAACGCCGCAGTGAGTGTTGTTCAGTTCAGATCCATTAAGTAGGGGTTGCGTCGCATGTGTGGCATCGTCGGTATCGTCGGTAAGTCGAACGTCAATCAGGCGCTGTATGACGCGCTAACCGTGCTCCAGCACCGCGGCCAGGACGCTGCCGGTATCGTGACCAGCCATGACGGCCGGTTATTCCTGCGCAAGGACAACGGCCTGGTGCGTGACGTGTTCCATCAGCGTCACATGCAGCGCCTGGTCGGCCACATGGGCATCGGCCATGTGCGCTATCCGACAGCGGGCAGCTCGACTTCGGCCGAAGCCCAGCCGTTCTACGTCAACTCGCCGTACGGCATCACCTTGGCACACAACGGCAACCTGACCAACGTCGAGCAACTGGCCAAGGAGATCTACGAATCTGACTTGCGCCACGTCAACACCAGTTCCGACTCGGAAGTGATGCTCAACGTCTTCGCCCACGAGCTGGCCCAGCGCGGCAAGCTGCAGCCGACCGAAGAAGACGTGTTCGCTGCCGTGACCGACGTGCACAACCGTTGCGTGGGTGGCTACTCGGTGGTGGCGATGATCACCGGCTACGGCATCGTCGGCTTCCGCGACCCGCACGGTATTCGTCCGATCGTGTTCGGCCAGCGTCACACCGACGAAGGCGTCGAGTACATGATCGCCTCCGAGAGCGTGTCCCTGGACGTGCTCGGCTTCACCCTGATTCGCGACCTGGCCCCGGGCGAAGCGGTCTACATCACTGAAGACGGCAAGCTGTACACCCGCCAGTGCGCGACCAACCCGAGCCTGACCCCGTGCATCTTCGAGCACGTCTACCTGGCGCGCCCGGACTCGATCATCGACGGTATCTCGGTCTACAAGGCGCGCCTGCGCATGGGCGAGAAGTTGGCCGACAAGATCCTGCGCGAGCGCCCGGACCATGACATCGACGTAGTCATCCCGATCCCGGACACCAGCCGCACCGCGGCCCTGGAACTGGCGAACCACCTGGGCGTGAAGTTTCGCGAAGGCTTCGTGAAGAACCGCTACATCGGCCGTACCTTCATCATGCCGGGCCAGGCCGCACGGAAGAAATCCGTACGCCAGAAACTCAATGCCATCGAGCTGGAATTCCGCGGCAAGAACGTGATGCTGGTGGACGACTCCATCGTGCGCGGCACCACTTGCAAGCAGATCATCCAGATGGCCCGCGAAGCTGGCGCCAAGAACGTCTACTTCTGCTCGGCGGCCCCGGCCGTGCGCTACCCGAACGTCTACGGCATCGACATGCCGAGTGCCCATGAGCTGATCGCTCATAACCGCACGACCCAGGAAGTGGCCGACCTGATCGGCGCCGACTGGCTGATCTACCAGGACTTGCCTGACCTCATCGAAGCGGTGGGTGGCGGCAAGATCAAGATCGAGCAGTTCGATTGCGCGGTATTCGACGGCAAGTACGTCACCGGCGACATCGACGAGGCCTACCTGAACCGGATCGAGAACGCGCGTAACGACGCGTCCAAGGCCAAGACTCAGGCGGTCAGCGCGATCATCGATCTGTACAACAACTAAGTGACACCCAACCGGCCCTGAGGGGCCGGTTTGCGTTCAACCGAATAAAGGAGTGGCAGCATGAGTCAGGATTGGGATGCCGGTCGGCTGGACAGCGACCTTGACGGCGTAGCGTTCGATACCCTGGCGGTTCGCGCGGGCCAGCACCGTACACCGGAAGCCGAACATGGCGATCCGATGTTCTTTACCTCCAGCTACGTGTTCCGCACCGCTGCCGATGCGGCTGCGCGCTTTGCCGGTGAAGTGCCGGGCAACGTCTATTCGCGTTACACCAACCCCACCGTGCGGGCTTTCGAGGAGCGCATCGCGGCCCTGGAAGGTGCCGAGCAAGCGGTTGCCACCGCCACTGGCATGGCCGCGATCATGGCTGTAGTGATGAGTTTTTGCAGTGCCGGCGACCATGTATTGGTGTCGCGCAGCGTCTTCGGTTCGACCATCAGCCTGTTTGAAAAGTACTTCAAGCGTTTCGGCGTGGAGGTCGATTACGTGCCCCTGGCGGACCTTTCCGCTTGGGATGCTGCCATCAAGGCCAATACCAAGCTGCTCTTCGTCGAGTCGCCTTCCAATCCCCTGGCCGAGCTGGTGGACATCGCCGCGCTGGCGGAAATCGCCCACGCCAAGGGCGCCATGCTGGTGGTCGACAACTGCTTCTGCACCCCGGCGCTGCAACAACCGCTGAAGCTGGGCGCGGACGTGGTGGTGCATTCGGCAACAAAGTTCATCGACGGCCAGGGCCGTTGCATGGGCGGTGTCGTCGCCGGTCGTGGCGAGCAGATGAAAGAGATCGTGGGCTTCCTGCGCACCGCCGGGCCGACCCTCAGCCCGTTCAACGCCTGGATCTTCCTCAAGGGCCTGGAAACCCTGGGTCTGCGGATGAAGGCCCATTGCGCCAATGCCCAAGCCTTGGCCGAGTGGCTGGAGCAGCAGGAGGGCATCGAGAAAGTGCATTACGCCGGCCTCAATAGCCATCCGCAGCATGAACTGGCCTTGCGTCAGCAGCGTGGTTTTGGCGCAGTGGTGAGCTTCGAGGTCAAGGGGGGCAAGGAGGGCGCCTGGCGCTTCATCGACGCGACCCGATTGATTTCCATCACTGCCAACCTGGGTGACAGCAAGACCACCATTACCCATCCGAGCACCACGTCCCATGGTCGCCTGTCGCCGCAGGAACGTGAGTCGGCGGGTATTCGTGACAGCCTGATCCGCGTGGCGGTCGGCCTCGAAGATGTGGCGGATTTGCAAGCCGACCTGGCTCGCGGGTTGGCGGCCTTGTGATTGAGCTGGCAACGCCGCCGAGCGGTACTCATGGCCGGGTTGCATTGGTTACGGGCGCCGCGCGGGGCATCGGCCTCGGTATTGCCGCCTGGTTGATCTGTGAAGGCTGGCAGGTCGTATTGACCGATCTGGATCGCGAGCGCGGTTCCAAAGTGGCGAAGGCGTTGGGCGACAACGCCTGGTTCATTGCCATGGACGTGGCGGACGAGGCTCAGGTTGCCACTGCTGTTGCTGAGGTGCTTGGGCAGTTCGGACGCCTCGATGCGCTGGTATGCAACGCCGCTATCGCCGACCCGCACAACATCACCTTGGAAAGCCTCGACCTTGCCTATTGGAACCGGGTCCTGGCGGTGAACCTGGGTGGGCCGATGCTGCTGGCCAAGCATTGCGCGCCGTACCTGCGTGCCCACAACGGCGCTATCGTCAACCTGGCCTCGACCCGCGCAGCGCAATCGGAGCCGGACACCGAGGCCTATGCGGCGAGCAAGGGCGGCCTGCTGGCGCTCACCCACGCCTTGGCGATCAGCCTCGGGCCGGAGATTCGGGTCAATGCCGTGAGCCCTGGCTGGATCGACGCGCGAGACCCTTCACAACGTCGTGCGCAGCCGCTCACCGACGCCGATCACGCCCAGCACCCGGCGGGCAGGGTAGGCACGGTGGAGGACGTGGCGGCGATGGTGGCGTGGTTGTTGTCGCGCAATGCCGGTTTTGTCACGGGGCAGGAGTTCGTGGTGGACGGCGGCATGACCAAGAAAATGATTTATGAGTGAGGGGCAGTTGCAAGCGGCAAGTTTTAAGCTGCAAGCAGCGTGGTGCGGGTCCGGTGCTTTTACTTGTAGCTTGGTGCTTGCCGCTTGAAACTGTTTTTGAAAAAATCCAACGCTGCTATTGACTTAGCATCGGTACCTGCGTAAATTTCGCGGCCTCAACGCAGCAAAGGGTGATTAGCTCAGCCGGGAGAGCGTCTGCCTTACAAGCAGAATGTCGGCGGTTCGATCCCGTCATCACCCACCATGTTTCTTGAGAGTCTTGCGAAAGCAAGATGGAAGCTGTCAAAAGCCTCCACCGACGCGCAGCGGTAGTTCAGTCGGTTAGAATACCGGCCTGTCACGCCGGGGGTCGCGGGTTCGAGTCCCGTCCGCTGCGCCATATTTTCCGAAGCAGGTTCGCCTGGTTCGAGATCCAAGCCTACGGGTTTTGATCAGACGAGTTAGATGGACGAAAGTCCACAGCGATACGCAGCGGTAGTTCAGTCGGTTAGAATACCGGCCTGTCACGCCGGGGGTCGCGGGTTCGAGTCCCGTCCGCTGCGCCATATCTGCTTCGAGGCCCACTGAACGCCTTGAAGCTAAGAAGAAAGCTGAAGAGCTTCTTCCAATCGATAGCAAAGACCCTGGTCGAAAGACCGGGGTTTTTTGTTTCCGGGATTTGAAGATTGGAACAGCCCCCTGTGGCGAGGGGAGCTTGCTCCCGCTGGGCTGCAAAGCAGCCCCTCGGTGAAATGGCGAACTCGCCTCAGAACCCCAACCGATCCCGCAACCCGTAATACCAAGCCCCCATCGCCGCAAACGGCGTGCGCAACAACTGACCGCCAGGGAAAGGGTAGTGGGGCAGGTCCGCAAACGCATCAAAACGCTCTGCCTGCCCACGCAGCGCCTCGGCCAGCACCTTGCCCGCCAAATGCGTATACGTCACGCCATGGCCGCTGCAGCCCTGCGAATAATAAATGTTATCCCCCAGCCGCCCGACCTGCGGAAGACGCGACAGCGTCAGCAGGAAATTTCCGGTCCAGGCGTAATCGATCTTCACATCCTTGAGTTGCGGAAACGCCTTGAGCATCTTCGGTCGAATGATCGCCTCGATGTTCGCTGGGTCCCTCGCGCCATACACCACGCCGCCACCGAAAATCAGACGCTTGTCGCCTGTCAGTCGGTAGTAGTCAAGCAGGTAGTTGCAGTCTTCGACACAATAATCCTGTGGCAACAGGCGATGAGCCAGTTCATCACCCAGTGGCTCGGTGGCGATCACCTGCGTACCGCAGGGCATCGACTTGGCTGCCAGCTCCGGCACCAGATTGCCCAGGTAAGCATTGCCCGCCACGATAATGAACTTGGCCCTGACCTTGCCCTGCGGCGTATGCACAACCGGACTGGCGCCACGCTCGATGCGCACTGCTGGCGACTGCTCGTAAATCACCCCGCCCAGCGACTCCACAGCCGCCGCTTCGCCCAACGCCAGATTGAGCGGATGAATATGCCCACCGCTCATGTCCAGCATGCCACCCACATACTCATCGCAAGCCACCACCTCGCGAATACGCCGCTGATCCAGCAGCTCCAGTTGCGTATGACCGAAACGCTCCCATAGACGCTTCTGCGACTCCAGGTGACCCATCTGTTTAGCAGTGAGGGCGGCGAACACACCGCCGTCCTTCAAATCGCACTGAATCTGATACTTCGCCACCCGCTCGCGAATGATCCGCCCACCCTCGAACGCCATATTGCCGAGCAACTGCGCCTGCTGCGGACCAACGCTGCGCTCGATCACATCGATGTCGCGGCTATAGCTGTTGACGATCTGACCGCCGTTGCGACCCGAAGCACCAAACCCAACCTTGGCTGCCTCAACGATCGTGACCTTGAAACCGTGCTCCAGCAAAAACAGCGCGGAAGACAACCCCGTATAGCCCGCACCGATCACGCACACATCGGTTTCGACATCATCCTGCAGGGCAGGGCGCGACGGCGCCGGATTGGCCGATGCGGCGTAATACGACGCTGGGTAGGATGTGTTCGCCATTCTGGAACCTCTGTTTTATATTTTTTACGAATGCGGCGATCCTACCCGAGATAAAAATCCGCCGCCAGCCACCCCTAAATCTTCGTTGTATCGGTGAAATTAAATATTTTGCATATTCATAGGGTTAGGTGAAAAAAAGGTGTTGACACCCCTCCGGAATTCCGTAAAATGCCGCCTCACAGCAGGCACGTAGCTCAGTTGGTTAGAGCACCACCTTGACATGGTGGGGGTCGTTGGTTCGAGTCCAATCGCGCCTACCAAACAAAATCCGCTCTGCTGGGCGGTCTAGAAGGGCTCACCGAAAGGTGGGCCCTTTTTTGTTGGGTGCGATTTTCAAAACTTTTTCAAAACTTTTGCAAAACCCCACCTCACAACGCCAATTCGGCACCCACCTCGACGTATTCAATCGTCTGCTCACCGTGTCCCTTCTGGTAGTGCTTCGTCATCTTTTCGTCAGCATGACCGAGCAGCGCCTGGATGTATTCCTGGGGGAAGTTCTGCTGCTCATAGAGCCACGCGCCTAAAGCGCGAATCTCATGAAAAGTAGGACGCTCTCCGGCTGGCATGTAGTCGTAGGCGTGCGCCTCGTCCCTGGCCTTGCTGAACTCCTTGGTCAGGTAGTCCGGCGTCACCGAGGTCCAGTGATCCTTCGCATTGATCTGCTCTCTGCGCCTCGCCTTGGGCTTGTAATGGATCAGGTAGGGGGAAGCTACGGGTGAGCGTAGGCACTCTCCTACAACCTCACGTAGGGCTGCGCCCATCTTGATTTTGAGGTGAACCGGATTGCTGTAACCCTGAGTTTTTCCGGGCGAAACGGTCAGCGTGTTTTCTTCCATGTTGGCGGCTGACTTCAGCCAGGTCACGATGTCCTCGCGCCGCTGGAGGCTGGTCAATGCTAGGCGAATAGCACGCTTTAACCACGGAGGCGTAGTTGCGGCGTTGATGATTGAGTTCAGTCCTTCGAGGGTGTGACGCTGACGCTTCTTCTCCGCCTCCTTTTTCACCAGGGTTAGCTCGGCCACATTTCGCTCTGCCAGGCCTTTAGCCACAGCGAAAGCAAATATCTGTATCCAGAGACCGCGGTGCTTTGTATAGGCGTTGTTGCTGAACTGGTCCAGGTATTCAGCCATGGCAAGCACGTCCATTTGCCCAATCAGGCGTTCGCCAAGGTCTCGCTGGTACCGCTGAAGCTTGAACTTGATTTCCTCCAGTGTGCGAGTTGCGTAGCCTTTGTCCTTAAGCCACTCGTCTTGGAAACGCTGCAGTAGGATGTTGATCGTCGGCAGGCGCTCGCCAGTCAATACGGTGAGTAGCGCGCCGTCGTCAACAACCAGCGCCGACAGCTTCAGATTGGCCGCCCGCGCTAGTTTTATTGCTTCCTCCAGAGGGCGATTGATGCTTGTAACCAGGCCGGTGATGGGATTGCGGTACCGCCAATATTTTCCGTTGGGGTAGAGGTTCGGCGGCAACTTTCTGTTTTTCAATATGCGTGGCCGAGCCGCCATCAACCAATCTCCATCATCTGTGCCAGCAGCGGGTCGTTTGCTCCCATGACTGCTGCCTGCAGGTCAACAAAGTACATCCCTCCCTTGATCTCCCCGACCACTTCTCCTTCCTCGATCCATCTTTTGAGCTGCTGCACGCTGGGTTTGCCGCCTGCGTACCGTAGTTTTCTGTACTCGCTCACCTCCATGAGGCGAGGGAGCTTTACTGTCATTTGGGCAATGATTTTTGCCATGATGATGCTCCATGCCGCGTGCAGCGGCGAAAGGTTGTGATGGTGAATTACTATTGCAAAGCGTCAAATTGGTAGCAGCTATCGAGGCTTGAGGGGCTGGCCATTAGCAGTTCAGCTGTATAAGGGCTCGACGTTTTTATCGGTCTGTTAATTCGGGATTCGAAATGAAGAAGTGCAGCATATGTAAGCGACCGCTAAATTCCCGGCCCGAGCTTTTGGACTGTGGAGGGGATTGCCTTGAATGCATGGCTCTATGTGGTGATCCAGACGCCCTTAGGGCGATGGAAGAAATTGCTCAAGCTCGGCGTGACGACAAACGACTCAGCGCCAACGTACCCCCGACCAATCCTCCAAACGCCTGATCTAGCTGGCCAGTATCAAGGTTGTCAGGCATGCCATTTCCCCTCCAGATTTGGTGGGCCAACATCAGTAGACGAAAACGAATGAGTTTCTTGGACAGCTGACCCTTGGCCGAGCGACTCCCATGCAAGTGGTGCCGCTTCGATGCCCTAGCAGAACGAGCCATAGCCTATTTACACCGGAGGTGGACCGGCAGGCGTGATATTGTCGGCAGGCGATTGCTAACGGCTATTTGGGAGTTTAGATGGTGGATAAAGGAAATAAACTTACGGTTTGGCTTTATTGTTCGGCGGCGTTTGCCCTGCTTGTGATTGTTGGTGTTGCAGGAAGGTACGTATCTGTATTTTCAACATATGTCCTTAATGATCAAGAGAAGTGGGGGCAGTTCGGTGATTATTTTGGCGGTGTATTGAATCCAATACTGTCATTTTTCGCTTTCATAGCATTGCTGGTGACTCTTCGGACCCAGTTGGCCGCCAATAAAGATGGTGAGCGTAGGCATGATGAGCAGCTTAGAGAACAGCGCCTTTTTCAATTGATCGGACTGATGAATGAGAATGCGTTGAACACGAAGCTTTTGACTGTTAAGTACGCTGGGCCAAAGGCAATACCTAGCGAGTACGTTTATGGCCATCAGGCTCAACATCATGCGGTTATGGCATTGCGGGATTCTCTCGCTAGAATTATCAGCATATGTTCCCAAATCGATGGCGTTGACATGGACGCCTTTCTCTCGGCTGAAGAGAAGTTCAAAAAGTGGCGAACGGACAAATGGCCCTCGATAGGGCTTTATGTTGATTCGGTTTTTCTGGTGTTGGATTTTCTCCTTAAGGAAGCAGCTAGTGATAGTTTCAAAAATTTTGCTATAAATACGTTGCGTGTACAGTTATCCGAAAGTGAGCGTTTATTAATATGGTACTCTGCGCTGTTTGTTGCTGAGTATTCGATTTATTTAAAACCGTTACTACTCTCGGGTTTCGTTGATGATCACAATGGTACGCTTGATGACAAGATAAAGCCGTGGCGACAAAAAATGATCGTTTGCAGCCACACATGGTCGAACTTAGAGCTCCAAAGACGCGTCAAGGAAAAAGAATCTGTCTGGAATGCTGTCGCTAGCAAGCCGTTCTAAGCGCGCCATGACCCGGCGCAAAAGCCGAACCAGAAGTGCCGCAGGTGTGCCATAGGCTTTAACGCCAGTAGCAGGCTCTGCGCTCCCTGTGTTGGATCGTCATTTGCGAAATTTGGTAAAGTGGCAGATTGATAGCTCTATTATTTGCCATCACTAACGCATGGAGCGCAATAGATGCGGCTTTTGCTGATTTCAACGAGTGCATTGTTCATGGTTGGTTGCTCTGGTCCAGGTGTTGTGCCTATGGGGCGCGACACTTACATGATCGCGAAGGATGGTAGCTTTACTGCCTTCAGTGGTGGGGCCGTAAAGGCGGAGCTATATCAGCAGGCGAATGGTTTCTGCGAGGGTAAGGGCAAGCAGCTGATGCCGCTGAAAGATTCATCCATAGACAAAGGTTACGGCCGCCATGCGAATGCCGAGGTGCAGTTCCGTTGTCTTGACGCAAACGATCCGGAGTTGCGTCGTCCGACCATGGAAACCGAGCCCAACATGAAGATCAAAATCGAGTAAAAGCCCCCTCCGTGACTGGTGGCGGTAATTTGGTTTGAGTTGGGGTATTACGGTTGATCGGCTTGGAGCCGGATCGAGGGGAAAGATGGCTCAGGAATTGGCAATGGTTACTGTCGGCATAATATCTGCCGTTTCCGTGTTGGCTGGCTCATCACTGACCTGGCTGCTCAACAACATCACGACTACTGAAACGGCGAAACGAGCTGAAAAGGCAGCGATCCGCCATCTGGTGGAAGGGCACTATCTTTCAGTTCTAACAGCCCTCGAAAGCTTCCTACGAACAGAAGAATTTGGACACGAAATCCACAACGAACTTTCGGCAATGAATGCAGCAGTGGATTTGTTCGCCGATGCAAAAGTCAAAGAAAGATTCCTATCTACTACAAAAACTATCAGCAACTTCCATGAAAAGGCAGAGCTTTTGTCGCCTAGACCGCAATCGCTTTTCCATGCAGGGGAGCATTTAATAAAGGAATGGAAGGCGATCTTGCTGGAAAAAGAAAATCTTGCCACTGCGATGCGTGATCATATGCGCAGACTGCAAAGTTTTATTCAATAGATTTTCCGCGAGGCGGCAAGACGATTTCCTCGTCAGGCTCTGGCGGATCATCGGCAAGCGACTTCATGGCAGCGGCCTCAATCAGTCGTGACACCTTTTCGGTAACAACAAAACGTGTCACCGCCTGATGCCGCATCTTGGCCTGGGACTCGAAGTATGCCCCGATCAGGTTCATCAGCAGCCGCTGGTGAACGTCCTGCTGGTTGTCGATGCCGTGGGCGTTTTGATCTGCTTCAGTTCCGATTCGAACACTCAGGCCATTTCAGTGCGCACGTCTGGATTCCCAACGTTATAGCCTTCGCTGCGGCTGGCGCGATTCGGAGATAAGGGCTATCACTTATCCGGACTCACACTGGCCGGAGGTCGATATGAGACTGCGAAACGACGTAGATGCGCTCGCGGCAATCGAGGAGGATGCAAGGGCGATGCTGAAATGGATGGGATTGCCTGACGATGCTCAGAAACTGGCGGTAGTCGTCTTTCTCCGCGAGATCATTGATCTGGCGGGCTACACCGAGTCGGCGGGGTTGGTTTCTGAGGTGCTGGACTTCAGCTGATACACGCACAGCTTGCCGGCGCTCGGTTGTGCTATTTGGGTTTGTGGGCTTCGGATACCTCGAGGTCACGGTTTAATTCAATGAGTTTACTTTTGTCCCTGAAAAGGGAGTAAAAGAAATGAAACCCTCTCAGGCCACGATGCTCATGTATACAAAGCAAAGAAGGAGGGTCTTCTGGGAGTGGGCTGATTGTGCACTTCATACTCGATGCCATGATGGCCTGCTACCAGGCGGCGGCCAGATCGATGTCCAGGTGCGCACCTCCCGCAACGGCGCAACCCAACTATTCATCGGGGCGTATGACGAAAAGGGCGCAATGCTTTTTGAGGAGTATTACAAAGAGCGATCATCGGAATCTATGACGGCAGCTCTGGCCTTTGGCGTAGCCCGTGCAATGCTTCTCACGGCCACGCGACTAGCTCCTCTCCCTTCTACCGCAAGACTCGGCGTCTACCGCAAGCTTTGAGGTTTCTAACTGACCGGCGGCCAGGCGGTGTGAACTATCTGAGACGCCATCACTCAACCGCCCGAGGAACGGCTGTTTCTCAATGGCGGTGAGTTCCGCTCAGGAGAAATACAATGTCTGGTATTGACGACTTTAGATTTAAGTCGCACCAGCTTCTAGTGGAGCTTGACGCAGCCACTATGGGAATGATGCAGCTAGTATCATCAAGGTGTGTTTCAGGTCCCGAGTGGGATGCCGCACACAAGAAGCAGCACGAGGCTTACGAAAGCTGGGATGCTTTTATGAACGCTCCGCTTATCGCCGATACGAACGACCTACCACCTGATATCTGAGCGTCGGTGCATCGATGAGAGAATTCCTCCAGGGGTAACTTGGATGAATTGTTCTATCGATCGTTACACGCGTCACCTCAACCGTAAGCTTCTCGATATCCAACGCAGCGGGCTTTTGCGCTGCTGGCGTAGATGTAAGGGCTGTCATCTATCTGAGCTCACACTGCCCGGCGGCCGATATTAGACTTCAAAGCGACGTAGACGCGCTCGCGGCAATAGAGGAAGACGCGAGGGCGCTGCTGGAATGGGTGGGGTTACCTGATAGCGCTCGGAAATTGGCCGAGGTCGTCTTCCTCCGCGAAATCATTGATCCGGCGACCTACACCGAATCTATGACTCTCTCACCCAATGGGTTTGATCTCGACTGATCCAGGCGCTCCGTGGAGATGGCGCTATGCTGGCATTTTTATAATGGGTGGGGTTGAATAGCCGATCCACGAATGGAGTACAGGACGGTTTATGCAGTTCAAGCGCGGCTTCAGCATCCTCGGTTTCGCTATGATTATCGCTATGGCGGCTGGGTGTAAGTCCTACACTGAGAAAGCAGCGGAAGGGCTAGCAGTCCAAACAAAGATGGCGACCAAGCGCTTATTTGCATGTTGGCGGTTCTCGAACTGAGCGCGGTGCCTGGCACTTCAATTGTGATTCCCCAAAAGTTGACGCCTGCTGCGGCTCCGCAGGTGGCCTGCAAAATTTGATGACAGAATGGAAACGGGGACAGACCATGATTATGCGACTGGCCGATTATAGACGGACCAAAATTGTGGTCTGTCCCCCTCGGTTCGCCCCTCGGTTCCAATCGCGCCTACCAAACAAAATCCGCTCTGCTAGCGGTCTAGAAGGGTCAACCGAGAGGTTGGCCCTTTTTTGCGTCTGGGGTTTGCATAGCTGCGACGTAGGAGGTTTCTGAAAATCTCTTCAAGGGCACTAATCTGACCCCAAACCCCTCGCCGGAGTTTTTTTATCGCGTTACGCTCTGAGCGTTTTCAGAAAAGAGGTTTGGTAAATCGGTGGATAGGCGTGTCGCTGGCTTTACTACCGGCTGCTCGCTGCCATGCATCGAGCCTTGATTTCACTGTATAGTATTTGAGCAATTCGATAGATTTGGTGACGTTATGACAGTAGCAGCTCAAAGCAAAGGCTCTTGGTCGGGGCCGACCATCGCCATGACTATGGTTGCGGCATGCTTGGTCATGACTGATCAAATGGCGCATGCGGAAGTAGTGCCAGCCAAACAGTCAACTGCAGCAGCGAAGCGGACCCAGGCGAATGTACAGGATCTTGTGAAAAGTGTTGTTGGCGAACTGCGCAAGCTCGAAACCGACATGAGTAAATACACCAGGATTTTGTGCGAGGCAGAGGTTCCGGAGCGCCATCTGGAAGACCACCCTTTTGGCTTAATAGCAGACAACCTGAGGTTTGTAGAGAAGAGGCTCCGTGAAGCCGGTACTCCGGTCGGGCACGAAAAAGAGTTCAATACGCTGCTTCGAGCTGTAGCGAAGGCGCGCTCGGTCGCGGCGATGAATGATTCCCTGATACGTCAACGCACGATCATCCCGAATGTCATCGAGAGCGATATCGACTTGGACGGCCTGAAAGCCCTGACGGCCCGCAACACGCAGCGTCTGATCGATCAAGTCGGATAGTGGCGATTCGAGTCGAAATCCATCCTGAATTGCGGGCTGATGTCGAGTTGGCACTCGCAGCTCATCCTTTTGCACTAGACCAGATAATTAAAGATTTTACCGTCTGCATGGATAGCAAAGGTCAGACACTTCCCAGTTACATGGGGTGTGATCAGCCATATCACGAGCCGGCAGCGGCTCGATCCGGCCAACTTCGCCATATTCATATCGCTCTACCACCCCAAACGTTCAGGGCCTCCGATCGGCAAGCCTACAGAAAATGCGACATAAAGCGGCCGCAGCTGGATGCCGCTTTGGTCTACGTACAGGGCGAGCTTTATGAAGACCGCTACATGATCCTGGCATTCTTGGCGCCGTATGCGCACGACAAGGCGAAGGTCGATGCCGTGATGACTAGGCTTGGGATACTGGCTAAACAATTCCGAGACGAAAACTGAATTATGATGAAAACCTGTTTGAGGACGCTCGGAGCTCGTCTCGCTAACAGTGTAGTGATCCCCGCCGCTTGGGTATCGGGGCTTGCGACGATAGGATTCGTGTGGGGCATGATAGAGTTTTCGTCCGGTAAGCTTACCGTCGAAGGACGTCAGCTCTTCCTGGCTTCTATTTCTATATTTTGCCTCTCCATATGGCATTTGATACGGCGCAAGCGGCGAGCAAAAGCACTTGTAGCATCCATCAACCTAAAAGAAGGTCTGAGCCTTGATGATACTCAGATGCTCGGTTATCCAAGCCCCCTGTTTTTTGTCTTTGACCTCTCCAGCAAGAAACTCGCTCAATGCCAAAGCGCCACCGGCGACTATCAAATTCAAGACTTCACGTGGGTAACAGGCTGGCAGTGTGAGTGGCAACAGATTGACAGCAAGGTATCGGGCGGCGTTCTTCAAATAGTCGAAGGGGCAGGCACGAGCGTTCCTGCCGACGAAATTCGGCGCAGATTCATAAGATTCTCTCTGGTTTTGACGGTTGCCGATACGAGTCATCCTCCCCTCCGTTTTCCAATGAACCGGAGCGCAGCTGAAGGGTGGTGTGCCCGGTGCGAGGTACTTTTCAAGTGCTGAGCGCGAAGCGTCAGAGCAGAAGATAACTGTCTTTAAAAACTGGCGACAGCGCTGAAATGAGAGCCCAAACGAGCGCCGCGAAAGGCATTGGCGCAAATTCCTACACGAATCTCAGAAGCCAGCACATTGCAGCATTTAGATTGCGCGGCCTATTGTCTCTCTGTCGCCAAGATAGCGACTCGGGTTTGGCGACTCGATTGAATGAAGCGCAGAAGCTCCTGCCCATTATCAATTGAAGGTACTCCCCATGACCCGATACATGCCCATCACCGGCATCGACTGCATCCCCGCAACCCTGCTCATCGACACCGAAGCGCCTCTAGACGTCCTTTTCGAAACGGCCGATTACCGCATCCGCACGGTGACCCAAGTCTTGGAAAATATCGCGTTTCGCTCTGACATCAGCTCAGACACGGTGGTGCTGACTGATTTTTGTAAATTGCTGACCACGTCATTGCGCGATGGTTGTGACGTCATGGATGTGATCGGGCGACGATTGCGAGCGCAGGTGGCGGAATAATGAAAATGGGCGACTAAATAGTCGCCCGTTTCATAAAGGGTGGAAAAAGGTTCAAGGAGGCAAGGCATGCATTCCGGTTAAAGCATGGTATGGGCAAAGAAGTTTGGCAGGCCAAAGAACAGGGCGCGAAGGAAAGGGGCAAATTGGACCCACTCTCAGGCTGGCGAATGTTCAGTTCCATGCCCAGGCTGCGCATGAAGATCAATACCTAGCGCATGAATGACCTTGAGCACGGTATCAAATCTCGGTTTTGATCCTGGTGCGAACGCCTTGTATAAGCTTTCTCGCCCCAAGCCGGAGTCTTTGGCGATCTGCGCCATGCCGCGGGCCTTGGCTACGTAACCAATCGCTCGAAGGAACTCTTCACTGTCACCGTCAGCCAACACCTGAGAAAGGTATTCACTGATTGCTTCATCGCTATCGAGCAGCGCGGCCATATCAAATGTCGTCAGGTTTTGGCTCATGTTCAAATCTCCTTTGCCAATTTTTTCGCTCGCCGAATATCAGCATTTTGTGAAGATTTGTCACCACCTGCCGGTAGCACGATGACCACTCCACCGCGCATGGTGAAATAGACTCTGTACCCAGCGCCTACGTCCACGCGCAACTCTAAAACCCCATCCCCGACCGCTTTTACATCACCCAAGTTGCCCGCCGCAGCTCGATCAATGCGGCGGGCGATAGCAATTTTTGCTCACAGGTCACGGACCGATGAATGCCAAGCGGAGAATGTCTGCGTTTGCTGGATGAGATAGTTCATGCGCTGACCGTATCCAGTCGGATACTGAAAGTCAAGATGCTGATGCGTAGCATCCTTCAATGTCCGGGACGATCACATATAGGGGCTGCGTTTGGCGCGCGCGATGATCCGTTTGGCAATTCGCCGTGAGCGGCCGGAAGAAGGCGGACAGGGTAGTGCTGGCGTTCCCTTTTTCACCTTTTTCTGCCTTTCTTCTCCCGCAATATTGAAGCCACCTCGGGAACACGACTGCCTACACTGGATTAGCCCACTATCAAAAGGAAATGGAATGCTCATCGTCTTCAGCGGCCTTCCCGGTACCGGAAAAACGACTATCGCCAATAATCTAGCCGTTAAGACGGGCGCCGTGTACCTGCGCGTCGATACGATTGAGCAGGCAATTCGAAACTCTGGCGCTCTTGCGCAGGACGTGGGACGCAGTGGTTACATGGTTGCCAATGAGCTTGCTTTGAATAATCTTCGTTTGGGCCATACCGTCATTGTTGATTGCGTCAATCCGGTCCTCGAAAGCCGAATCGCGTGGAGCGAAGTTGCCCTGCAAGCGGGTAGCCGACTGGAAAACATCTACGTGATTTGCTCCGATAAACATGAACATCGACGCCGGGTCGAAACAAGAACGGTCGATATTCCCGGGCTGACGCCACCCACCTGGCAGTCTGTAATGGATCATGAATATGAGCCATGGGATGAAGCTCCGTTTTGCATAGACACAGCCTTTGCCTCTCCGGCGCAAGCAGTCTCGATGATCATCAATCGATTCCCCTCCGGGAAGTAGCATCGGCTACGCACGAGCATCGAGAGCCAAGCTTGTAGACCTCGGATTCAAGCCTCGGCCTTTCGTTTCAAAGATCACCGATTTCCCGCAATCACCCCACGCATATACTGATTCAAATCCCGCAGATCCATAACGCTCCAAGCATGTGGCGGTAACCGTACCCCATTCTCTCGCAACGTCTTCGGAATCAAGTCGCCATTCGGACGAAGTATTATCGAGGACACGATAACGCCTGGATAATCACTCAGCCGCTTTTTGAAGGCGGACGTCGTGAGGTCAGGCGTGGGAGGGTTGCTTTTTCCAGCCAGTGGTCCCGTTGCCTTGAGGTCTGTTCCGTGACACATGGCACATCTCTGCAAATAGAGTTTTTCGCCGTTGACGTTATCTGCGAAGGAAGACGAAGGCTGTATGAGCGATAAGATTCCTAGCGCAGCAATGAGTAGCTTTCTCGCAATCGGCGAAAAAGTGCTCGGCAAGCATTTGCTCATGAGGACCGTCCATGGTTCGAAGGGGCCACAGGATGACGCATCTACCCGCTGGCTTGCAAAAATAGATACCCTCCATGCCGGACGCCCGCTAGCATGACGACGCTTCGTAGGAGACGGAGCGGTCCATTGCCATTAAAAAGGAGCGTCGTACTTTGAAAACCATTGACCGGATTTTGCTGGGACTGGGTCTGTTGATTCCTCTTTGGTTGTTCGCGGGTGTGGCGCTGACGTCGCTGGGCTATCCGGGTTATAGCCATCTCGACCAGGCGATGAGTATGTTGGGCGCGGTAGGGGCTCCCACGCATGGTTATTCGGCCTGGGTGAATAACTTTCCGCTGGGTGTGCTATTCGTACTGTTCGCGATAGGTTTGATACGCAACTTCGGGGGATCGCGCCTCGCCCTGTTCAGCGCCGTTTTAGTATTGCTCCATGGCTTGGCGAGCTTTGCTGCTGGCTATTTTTCCTGTGATCAGGGATGTGCGCTTAGCGCAGCCTTCAATTTCCCAGCAGGTTCATAACCTGGCGGGTTTGATCATGTTCGTCACGCTGGCGCTGGCCATTGTGTTGTGGACTTTCCTCGGCAAACGACTGTTGTCGTCACCTGGTTTCGGAAGGTTCTCGATGCTTTGCTTGATCCTGGCTGTCGTGACGGTCGCGATGATGTCCAAGGCATTCGCCGAAGGGCATGGATTTGGCCTGTACCAAAGGCTTAATTACGGGGTATGCGTCGTGTGGATTGCGGCCTTGGCATGGATCGCTCTTCGTGCTGAAGTGACCCCGGCAAGCGCCCGTTAATGGGCGGCTCATAACCGGTCTGCCCCGGCGGACATACTTGACCTCCATCTCACCGATTTTTGGATAGGGAAATCAATGAACAACTCCAAGCTTTCGATTGCACTGTCCTGTGCTGTTGCGCTTTTGATGTTGAGCGGATGCGCTGCTTCCGTCAAAAGCGGCGGGACAGAAACGCTGGTCATCCAAGAGTCAGCCAAGCAAAACCTGGTGGTGAACTTCCAGGGAAACAGCAAGGTTCAACAGAGCGAGGACTGGCCTCGCTTGAAACAGGAATGGCACGATGCACTGCAAGTCGAAGCGACTCGCGCCGGCTACAGCCTTGCGGAGGGCCAGGCTTCGAGTCCTGGGGGTAAAGAGGGGGTTGGCATCAAGATCAACGTGAGCAATTTCCGTTATCTGACGCCTGGCGCACGCTACGGTGCAGGAGTCATGGTGGGGAATGCGTGGGTCAACTCCAGCGCAGATTACTTGGACTTGAAATCAGGCCGCCTGATCGGCACCCGAACGTACGACACGTCGTCGTCTGCCTGGGAAGGCGTCATGTCGGCGATGACCAAGGAGCAGGTCGAGGCTATTTCCCAGAAAATCATCAGTGACATCAAGGGCGCAAAAGCCAAGTAAGGCGAGGAGCCCGGTTCGCTTTCAGTCTTTGTTCGGTTTTCTGGAAAAAAAGCGCCATGCCTTTTGGGGCGGCTTCGCCCGAAGCGTCGGACCGTCCCAGCGGGAGCAAGCTCCCTCGTCACGGGATTTTTTGTGTCGCGCCTCAGGCAGCCAAAGGCCAACCAACGCGCGCTGCACGGCGGAGGCTGGCCTTGACAACCAAGCGGTGAAACGGAGCAATAACAAAGAGGTAGGCCCGGCCCAGACGGTTGTGACAATGGACCACGGTTGAAAACACCAGTTGGCGATTGCCCTCTGGCTCTGCCTCTCCTGAACACAGGATCGATATCCGGAAGTCGAGGTGCTTGTCGTCCTCTCCCAAGACGATTTCGGTCTGGTTCGTGCTGTAGACCTTGAAGATTTGAATCCGATCAGCAAGCGTCGCCAGATGCCTGGCTGTCTTGAGACCAAAGCAGGCAGCGATGGTGTCTCGGACTTTCATGAGCCATCCGATCCAGGATGGTTGGTTGGAAAGGATGAATCGAGCCAGCGAATCTGGATCGCCGGATGTGCCCGCAGGTAGCCGAATCGCAAAAGCGTCCGCCAGGTTCATCGACTTGTAAAGGTGCGTGATGCCGGACCTTGAGGGGACTGGCACGGACGTGATGAGCTCAAATTTTCGGGGCATAGGGGATCTCTCCTGAGTGCTACTACCAATTAGACGACATGCCATGTCGCTTTTTTTGTTGGGCGGCGCCCATTTCTGCTTGTCGGATACTGAGCCCGATCAAGGCATCATAGAGTGCTTGTTGCCCCGCTGGCAGAACAGGGAGCAATGTCGCACGGCGCTTGTCGACATCGAACCAGGATTCGATCAACCATCCCACCAGATAGAGCGCCGAAAGGCATCCACCCGCGGTTGCCACATTCCCTTGGCATACAAGCGGCTGGTCCACGGATTCGAGTCCCAGGGCTTGCAAGCCCGATCGTGCATCCGGGTGCGTAGTTGCCCGGCCGCTGAGCAGCCCAAGCCGTTCGAGAATGAAAGCTCCAGCGCAGATGGAGCCGATTCGCTGGCGTCTGGGGGCAAGTTCGAACGATGGCAGGAAATCCGGGGCGGCCAGTGCGGCGGGTATCCCTTCCTTGCCGCTGACGAACAATACCGCGTCGGCGCTGTTGGCCTCGGAAAGCGGACCGTGCACTGAAACAGGCAGGCCATGGGCCGAACGCACGATAGCGCTGGAAGCCAATATTCGGACGTGCCAGTCTTTGGTGTTGCGGCCCAAGATGTCCCACATCAGGAATAGGTCGATATCCGTGAACTGGTCGAAAGCAACTAGAACGATTTTCTTCAAGGCGAGCTCCATCAAAACTGCTGGCGTATGAAACGCAACGGCCATCTTTGCCGGTATTCGCAAGGTATCAATCGGTTGCGCGCCATACACAGCCTGTATGGTGCGAAATAGGAGCGAAATAACGAATGGAAAAACTAACGCGTAACCATTGGATCGCGGCTGGTTTTGAGGCCCTCGACCAGGTAGGGCATATTGGCATTTCAGCCGAAAGTCTATCGCGCCGATTGAATGTGACGCGCGGATCGTTCTATCACCATTTCCATAATCGCGAAGATTTTGTTCGCACTTTGCTAACCGCCTGGGAAGAAGACTACACGGAGCGCATGCTCGCTTATGCGGGGGAGGGGCGTAGCGCGGGCGATACCTTGAAACGCTACTTGAGCATTGCCGCTGAGAAACAACCTGGCCGGGAAATTTCCATCCGCGCCTGGTCGCTGCACGATCCGTTGGTAGGCGAGTTCCAGCAGCGAGTTGACACAACACGACTCGACTTCGCGATACGAACGGGTCGCCGCTTCGCTCATCTGCCAGGCGAAGCAGAAGTGATTGGTCATGTGGCCCACCTGTGCCTGATTGGCGGACAACAATCAGGGTTGCGGCGTGATGCCGCTCGCTTCAACAGTTTCGTGCATCGAGCCTTTTCGCTTTTCGAAGGGGTCTTCCACTCGTCGCGGACATAGCACTTCCTATGTAAGCAAGCCCTCTCATACGTATGCGCAGAACTGCGCTCCAGACAGGAGAGGGATTATGGTGATTGATAATAACGGTCCGGAAGCGCCATATCCGGGGCCAGATGAGAAAGCGCCTGATACGGGCAAAGGACATGGTTCCGGTCTTGAGCAGGCTGAGTCTGAGCCAAAGCAGGGCACTGGCGAGAGGCCTGAAGATTGGAATCCGCCGCCTGGAAACCCCGGGTCCGACCAGGACGCCCAGACGAATCGTGGCAACGGTGGTGCGAAGTAGGCTTAGGCTGGCGCTGATTATTCACAGAGAGTCGGCCATCTGGGCTTGAGCGTGGCGCTCTGCGATGCTTAGGTGCACCGTCGGGTGCCTCGTGGTATGCCTGTAATGTGAAAGCGCCGACCCACCTTGAAGAAAGCATCAGTGAACATGCCAAAGAAACAACCAGACGACAAAACGACAGCCAGTGCTGCCGAAATCGAGCGATCTATCCTGGCGCTCAACAAGATGGCTGAGCGCCTGTGGGGAGATGGTCGGGAAGCCGAGGCACAGGCACTCTTAAAGGCGCTGGATGCGTTAAACCGCGCCCTTGACCGCATAAGGATAGGGGAAAGCCGTAGAGTGCTTCATTGAAGGCCCGGTTTGGTGCCGGGCTTGTTTGTGGTCAAGCGTGTGCTGCTCGTTCAAACACTTCGTCCGCCCACTGGTTCAGGCTTTTGCCAGCGGCTTGGGCTGCAATGGTAGCCGCGGCGTGCACTTCCGGGCGGATGCGCAGCATTACCTTCCCCGAAGCGGGCTTCTCTGGGCTGATACCTTGCTCGGCACAGTCCGCCAAATAATCCTCAATCGCGGCAGCAAATTCCGCTCGTAGCTCCGCCACTGAGTCGGCATGGAAGCTGATGATGTCACGGACGCCCAGGACCCGGCCGACAAAGATGTCGTCGCGCTCATCAAATTCAACTCGGGCTGTGTAACCCTTATAAGTCATGCTGTTCATAGCTCTACTCCTGCCCGCTGGAAAAATTCACGAGCCTCTTCTACCTGATATTTCTTGGCTTCCTTTCCGGGGTGCGGCCGATGACAGCGTCACTGGGCCTCTCGTAGCACGAGCTTGACCCGCGATCCTTGGCGTTCCAACACTTGACCGCCCAAATGAACGACTAAAGCCTCAATGTCAGCAAACACTACCGTCGCGCTGGTTGGCGTGTGGTAGATCGCTTCCCAAATTTTCCGGTGCCTGTTGTTCATTTTGCTCATGCTATCAAAAAAAGATAGCAGGATCCTACCAGTACTGTTCTCACCGAGGTTTGACGCAGGGACGGAATTTTCATTTCGGCATTTTTCCGAGGAAATAGCTCCGTCTCCATCTTCCATCCTGATGTGGCTCTCCGTGAAGTATCACCTTGTCCTGCAACAAACTTCTTTGATGGTGCTATCCAACTCAACCAACATTCCGCCCCAACACCCACTCACTAAAAGCCCGCACCTCCACCTGCCGCTCCCGCCCCGGCACGCACACCACCGTATACCGCGCCCCCGCCAAACGAACCTCAGGCCGGTAATCAATCAACTCCCCACGCGCAACCGCGTCGGCAACCAGCACATTGCTGGCAAGCACCAGCCCGTGCCCCGCGACCGCCGCCTGCAAGGCATGCTGTTCCTCGTCATAACGTCGAAAGCGCGCGTTCTCCAGCCAGCCCAGGGTGCCGGCCTTGGCGCACCATGCAGCCCAATCGACCGCGACATTTGCGCTGCTCAGCCATGGCACGTCGATGAGTTCGACGGGCGAGCCCGCTGTGGGCGGTTGCCAACCGGGTTGGCAATAAGCACCAAAGTATTCATCCAGTAGCGGTTGCTCGAACAGGTGAGGATCTGGCGCGAAGAGGGCCCGGATCGCCAGGTCGATGCTGGCGTCACGTTGTAGGTCGACCACGTCGTTGCTGCTGTGCAGCCTGACATCAATCTCCGGATGCAACCGATGAAAGTCTCCGAGCCGAGGTATCAGCCACAGGCTGGCGAACGCTGGCGTTGTGCTCACCACCAAGGACTGTGCGGTACACGACGGCACCAGCATTTGCAGGCCGTGTTGGATATCGAGCAGGGCGCGGTGCAGGTACGGCTGGAGGCGTTCGCCGTCAGCGCTCAGGCGCACGTTTTGGCTGGAGCGTTCGAACAGTCGCACGCCGAGAAACGCTTCGAGGCTTTTGACCTGATGGGAGATCGCCGCCGGGCTGACATTCAGTTCCTGGGCCGCCGCCTTGAAGCTACCCAGCCGTGCGGCGGATTCGAAGCCGCGCAACGCGGTAAGGGGCAGTTTGGCGAACATGGGCGGGAAGGTTACTCAGGTTGAGCGTGGCTCAATTTAGCTCAATTGAGCGTGAGCGCTCAACTTGCCAGGCTGTGGTTCCTTCTCGGTTCCTGGAGTCCATCGATGCAAGGTGCAGCTCGCAAAATTCTTCAGGCCATACTCTATGAGGCCGGTGGTGTGCTTTTTGTCGCGCCATCCCTTGCGCTCGTCTATGGGCAGGGCATGGCCTATTCGACCCTGCTGTCGCTGGTGATTTCTGCCGTTGCGCTGGCCTGGAACATGCTTTTCAACGGCCTGTTCGAATGGTGGGAGCGGCGTCAGCGCAGCCGCCATCGCAATTGGCAACGTCGACTGCTTCATTCCCTTGGATTCGAGGGCGGCTTGACGCTGATCCTGACGCCGGTGATTGGAGCCTGGTTGGGTATCAGCCTGTGGTTGGCGCTGGTGACGAACCTGGGCTTGTTTGTATTTTTCTTTTTTTACTCGCTGGTTTTTCAGTGGATATTCGATCGAGTGTTCGATGTTCCGCTTTCGGCGCAGGCGCGTTCTGATTGAACTGCCGGCGCGATGAACACGGCGGATTCCTAATCACTCGACCGTGCAAACCCAATGATGATCCTGCCGATAGGGTGCGCGGATAAACGCCACGTCGGATACCAGTACCATGCCGCGTTCTTGAAGTGCTTCGGTCAGTTGTACGAGTGTCTCTGCTTCGATAGTCATCGCTGTTACCTCGTCAGATTACTGCGTTCATAATTGTTGACCGAACGTCACGGCGGGTAATTCATTTTTTCTAACAGGCTTATCGAGGGGCGCGAATACCTACAAAAAAGCCCTACAGTCATGTAGGGCTTTTAGATTATTTTTTCAGTTGCCTGCGAACATCTTCGGCTCCTGCCCCAACGGCCTTGACCGCTGCCTTGAGTTCGTCTTCGGTTACGCCGAACTCTTTTGTCCAGTATCTCAGTTCCCACTCTTCGGAAGTGTTGATGCGGCTCCGGTCTCGCGGTCCGCGGTTGCTCAAGTCGTCAGCCATTTTCGAGCTCCTTGGAAGAAAGCCTGGTTATCCCAGGCGACTTCCAATAGACACTCAGGCTTGACGGTTTACGCCATTTTTATGCGCACTGACGATTAAACCCGTTATCAGAGACGCATGCCCTTGAGCGGATTCCAGTCTTGCTCGCCTTTGATTTCTTTCAAGTAGTAAGCGTAGTTGGTCATCAGCGCGTACATCATCGACATCGCGACGTTCAGGCCCATGCTCAAAGGTCGGGGGAAATCCATGCCGATAATGGCGAAGACCACGCTCAATACGATGTTGATCGCCAGGAAAGCCCCAAGCAGGGCCAGGTTTTTCTTCCAGAGTCCCAGGACAAACAGGTAGATCGGGCCGAAGAAAAACGCGATCACGTTGGCATTGATCAATATTTTTTTCTTGAAGTCCGGCAGCGTCTTGACGGCTTCCTTGTAGCGCGGGTCGTTGGGTGCGCCATAGGTTTCAAAGAAGTCAAAGCGTTCTTGCCATTTGGCGCTGTATTTGTCGGTGCTTTCCACGTGCTCGGGGGTGCTCATTTTTATCGTTCCTTGTTTTCCATGAAAGAATTCGTTCTCTCGAGAGGTCGCGCGACTTTGAAGCAGTTTTACTGTCCGCTTTATAAGCGTTCGCGCACGAAAATACCGCACTGGCTGTTTAGCTGACTCGCTGATCTGTGATGGGCATCACGGTAGATCCTGCGGACGCAGGCATGGCGCTTGGGGGAAGGCTAGAGAAGTTGAAGGCAGGCGAACGTGACGCGCCCGTTGTATAACGGGCGACAGGTTGATCAAATACCAGGGCAAACCGTCAAATCACGGCCTCGGCAAAAACATGCTCCGTCGCTATGGTCAAGAAGTGCAGCGGCATTTCATGTGTAGGCTGGGTGGACGGCATTTCAAAACTGCCCACTATCTGGCTTTGAAGCGCATTCAGCCGCATCGACTCTTCTTCCTTTAACTTTGCCATTCTCGCGTGGTTCGCTGCGATTTCGTTGAGAGTTGACACGGTACATCTCCGGTGGCTGACCAAGCGTTGAGAATTTGCTGCCGCGCCAGGAAGACGTCGTCCTGCGCTGCTACCACGGTCCGCTGCAAACCTTGAGCCAGACACGCCCGCGTGACGTTCGCGAAGTTTCAAAGGCGACCAGTGGCCGTCGAGGCCGGCAACGTTTCAACCATGCCTCAGAAATAAGTCACTGATAATACAAAACCAAGTCAATCAACCTGTGGCGCAGGGTGGCGGCGTTTTCGGGCAACAGTGGACCAGGTCGGGCCGGCGAATGACGTAAGCGTGATATGGAACTAATATCACCGTTAGTCTCTATATCTTTACAGGGGACATCCCCTTTTTGAGAGAACTGCCATGTTCAAATCGCGCTCGTTGATTGCTGCAGTCACCTGTTTCGCCTTGGCCGCGGGCCCTGGGATTGTTGTGGCGGACCCGGGTAACGGCAAGGGAAACGCTCAATTCGATCAAGGCCAGGGGCAAGGAGGCAAGGGCGGACAGGGAAATGCTGGCAATAAGGGTAACCAGGGCGGCCAGGGAAACTCCGGTAACAAGGGCAACCAGGGTGGCAAAGGCAACCAGGGCGGTGGCGATTGGCATAACGGCCCGAGCATCGATCGTGGCGGCATTCTTGGCGTGATTGGCGGTTATCGCGATTACTGGAGCCCGGGCCCGGCACTGCCGCCGGGTATCCAGAAGAACCTGGCCCGTGGCAAACCGCTCCCCCCTGGCATCGCCAAGAAGCTCGACGGGCGTTTGCTGGGGCGTTTGCCGCACTATGACGGTTATGAATGGCAGCAGGTTGGCACGGACTTGATTCTGGTGGCGATCGCCAGCGGTATCATCTATGAAGTGCTCAACGGTGCGTTCGACTGATCCGTTGTTCCAATGAAATGGCAGCTTGTGGGAGCGAGCTTGCTCGCGATGGCGTTGTATCAGTCACCTCATCATCGGCTGAACTGACGCTATCGCGAGCAAGCTCACCCCCACACAGGATTTGTGTCAGCTTTCAGATTGTCGCAGGCGCTTGTACAAGGTGTTGCGGCTGACTCCGAGGCGCCGCGCCAGGTGGGAAATGTTCCCGCCCACCGCCTGCAACTGGCGGTTCAGGTCCTCGGCATCGTTCAGGTCCACCGTCAGTGGCTCCGGCGTCTCCACCGGTTCCATTTCCAAGTCAACGAAGAAGTCGTCAGGAAGATGCTCCGGGCGGATCGGCTGCTCCTCGGCCATGGCCAGGGCAACTTGCAGCACACTGCTGACTTGCCGCAGATTGCCCGGCCAAGGATGTTGCTCGAACAACTCCAGGACTTCACGGCTCAGGCCAGCCCATTGGGTCGGCTCGCGGTGGTGTTCCCAAAGGCGTTTGAACAGCGCCTGCTTGTCGCTGCGTTCGCGCAGCGGCGGCAGCTCCAGGGTCAGGCCGCCGATGCGGTAGTACAGATCCTCACGAAACCGCCCCAGTTGCACCTGTTCACGCAGCGAGCGGTTGGTGGCGGAGATGATGCGGATGTCCACCGGGAACAGCTCGGCGCTGCCCACCGGTTGCACGCAACGCTCCTGCAACACACGGAGCAGCCGGGCCTGGGTCGGCAGCGGCATATCGCCGATTTCGTCGAGGAACAACGTGCCCCGGTCAGCCTTGCGGATCAGGCCAATGCTGCCCTTTTGATTGGCGCCGGTGAAGGCGCCTTTTTCATAGCCGAACAGTTCCGATTCCACCAGCTCGGCGGGAATCGCCGCGCAGTTGACCGCGATGAACGGTTGCTTGCAACGCGAACTGGCCTGGTGCAGCGCTTTGACGAACACTTCCTTGCCAACGCCGGTTTCTCCATGGATCAGCAGCGGAATATCTTTTTCAAGCAAGCGCTCAGCCTGGCGCACGGCTTTTTCCACGCGACTGTCGCCAAAGTGCAGAGAGTTGAGACTGATCCCGGTGTTGGCCGGCGCTGGCGTCGGCGAGGGCGTCGGTTCGGCGAAAATGCGTGGCTTGACCGAAAGCTGTTTCGGCCGCTTGAGCAGGCACTGGAAGCGATTGCGTCCGGACGCCTGCAAGGCGAACGGCAGGCCGTCGGGCTGGTTCAACAGCTCCATCAGCGAGACCTTGAACAGGCTTTCGATGCTCACCCGCGACAGGCTCAGGCCCAGCAGATTGTCGGCGCGGCGATTGGCCGACAGGATTTGACCGGTTTCATCGAAAATCAGCAGCCCGGCCCATTGGCTGTCGAGGTTGTTCAGCCCGGTGTTGAACGTCAGCTGGAAATGTTCACCGCGAAACAGGTTGAGGATCAGCCGGTTCTCCACGGTCTGGCTCATCATCTTGACCATGCCCAGGGTGTGGGAGGGCGGCAGGTAGCTGTCGCTGGAGACGTCCAGCACCGCGATGACCTTGCGTTCGGCGTCGAAGATCGGCGCCGCGGAACCGGTCATGAAGCGGTTGGCCTTGAGGAAGTGTTCATCATGTTCGATGTGCACGGCCTGCTCGCAGGCCAGCGCGGTGCCGATGGCGTTGGTCCCGGTGCAGCGCTCCATCCAGCTCGCGCCGGCTGCTGAAGCCATGGGCCAGTTTCGGGTCGATGAAGCGCTGGGTGCCCCAGGAGGTCAGGACCTGGCCTTGATGGTCGGCCAGCATGATCAGGCAATTGGAATTGCTCAGGATGTTCTCGTAGTACGGCAAGACTTCCTGGTGGGTGGTCTGCACCAGTGAATGCTGGCTCTCCAGCAACTGGGCGATGCCGTCGGCCGGTAGTTGATCGAACGCAGGCACGCTCTGGTGATTCAGGCCAAAGGCACGGCAACGGGACCAGGAAGCCTGGATGATGGCCTCGTGGGTCAAGGCAGGAGCAGGTGCGGCCATGGGGCACTCTCGCAGGAGCTGTTTTTATTGTTGTGGCAAGTCTCGCACAGGTTCCTTGTGCTGGGGCAGGCCTGAATATCACTTCATATACAGATCCTGTGGGAGCGAGCTTGCTCGCGATGGCGGTGTGTCAGTCACATCAATGCAACTGATCCACCGCCATCGCGAGCAAGCTCGCTCCCACAAGGGATATCGTCAGGCCGGCAGATAGCGTTCTTTCAGTGTTGTTCAAAATTGTTCATTGTCAACCGGCTGGTTGTTCAGTTGTTCATTCCTGATTGTTCACTTGTGTTCACCAACGAACGTCTTTTCCCAAGGAATCAGGGTAAATATCAACCTGATCAATAGGTTGCGATTTCTGGCACGGCTTTCGCTTTTGTATTCGGGTCGCTTGACTCCAAATAATAAAAAGGCCGAGCCATGTCATTAAAGCTTGAGCACATCTGTCGCACCGTCGAGGGCCAGCCCTGGATCGACGATGCCAATCTGAGTTTCGAACCCGGATCCTTCAACGTTTTGCTGGGCCGCACGCTGTCCGGCAAGACCAGCCTCATGCGCCTGATGGCCGGTCTGGACAAGCCCGACAGCGGCCGCATCCTGATGAACGGCGTCGACGTCACCAACCGTCCAGTACGGCTGCGCAACGTGTCGATGGTTTACCAGCAGTTCATCAACTACCCGACCATGACCGTTTTCGAAAACATCGCCTCGCCGTTGCGCCAGGGCGGTGTGTCCGAAGACATCATCCAGGGTAAAGTCCTGGAAACCGCAAAAATGTTGCGGATCGAAAAATTCCTCAAGCGTCACCCGCTGGAATTGTCCGGCGGTCAGCAGCAACGCACGGCGATGGCCCGGGCGCTGGTGAAGGACGCCGAGCTGATCCTGTTCGATGAGCCGCTGGTGAACCTGGACTACAAGCTGCGCGAAGAGCTGCGCCAGGAAATGCGCGAACTGTTCCAGGCCCGCCACACCATCGCTGTCTACGCCACCACCGAACCCAACGAAGCGTTGGCCTTGGGCGGCACCACGACGATTCTTCACGAAGGCCGGGTGATCCAGAGTGGTAAATCTTCTTCGGTCTATCACCAGCCACAAACGGTGCTGGCCGCCGAGTTGTTTTCCGAACCACCGATCAACCTCATGCCCGGACGGATCGCCGGCAATGAAGTCAGCTTCGCCAATTTCGTCCACTTTCCGCTGAACGTCGACCTGCGCCCGGTGGGTGAGGGCGAGTTCCGATTCGGCGTGCGCCCCAGCCATATTTCCCTGGTGCCCAGCAATGACGACGACCTCGAACTGGCCGTGACCGTCGAGGTGGCCGAGATCAGCGGCTCGGAAACGTTCCTGCATGTGCGCAACGAACACTTCCTGCTGGTGCTGCATTTGCCGGGCGTGCATGAATACGACGTTGACGCGCCGATCCGCATCTACATCCCGACCCATAAACTGTTTGTCTTCGACGCCCAGGGCAAGCTGGTCCAAGCCCCAGGGCAGCGTATCGCGAGGGTTGCCTGATGGCTGAAATTCGTTTGCAGAACCTCGCCCACAGCTACACCAGCACCCCGGCGGGCCCCGAGGACTACGCGATCCGCGAGATGAACCACATCTGGGAGCAGGGCGGCGCCTATGCGCTGCTCGGGCCTTCGGGCTGCGGCAAGTCCACGTTGCTCAACATCATTTCCGGCTTGCTCAGCCCGTCTGAAGGGCAGGTGATGTTTGACAGCAAAGTCGTCAACGAGCTGACCCCGGAGCGCCGCAACATCGCCCAGGTGTTCCAGTTCCCGGTGGTGTACGACACCATGACGGTGTTCGACAACCTGGCCTTCCCGCTGCGCAACCAGGGCATGGCCGAGGCGCGAATCCACACCAAGGTGCAGGAAATCGCCGAGGTCCTCGACCTGCAGAATCTGCTGGATAAAAAGGCTCGCAACCTCACCGCCGACGAAAAACAGAAAGTCTCCATGGGCCGCGGGCTGGTGCGCGACGATGTGTCGGCGATCCTGTTCGACGAACCGCTGACGGTGATCGACCCGCACCTTAAATGGAAGCTGCGGCGCAAGCTCAAGCAGATTCACGAACAGTTCAACATCACCATGGTCTACGTCACCCACGACCAGTTGGAAGCCTCGACATTCGCCGACAAGATCGCGGTGATGTACGGCGGCCAGATCGTGCAGTTCGGCACGCCACGGGACTTGTTCGAGCGTCCCAGCCACACCTTTGTCGGCTACTTCATCGGCAGCCCGGGAATGAACCTGATCGAGGTCACCGCGCAGCCCGGTGGCGTCGGCTTCGGCTCGACCCACTTGCCTCTGTCCGAAACCCTGCAACAACGCGTTGCCGAGGCCCAGGGCAAAACCCTGAAGGTTGGTATCCGCCCCGAATTCGTTCATGTCTGGGACGGCCCCTATGACGACGCGATGCGGGCTGACGTGGTGCACGTCGAAGACCTGGGCACCTACAAGATCCTGACCCTCAACTTCGATGGCGCGCCGATCAAGGTCCGCCTGGCCGAAGACAAGCCTGTGCCCGAAGGCACCGCGTACATCAGTTTTCCGGCCCAATGGCTGATGGTCTATGCCGATGAGTATTTGCTGGAACCGTTGAGCGAGGTGCAGCCATGAACAAGGTGCAGAACAACAAGGCCTGGTGGCTGGTGTTGCCGGTGTTCTTGCTGGTGGCCTTCAGCGCCGTGATCCCGATGATGACGGTGGTCAACTATTCGGTGCAGGACATTTTCGACCAGTCCAGCCGTTACTTCGTCGGCGCCGACTGGTACAAGCAGGTGCTGCTCGACCCCCGTTTGCACGATTCACTGTTGCGCCAGTTCATCTACTCGGCGTGCGTGCTGCTGATTGAAATTCCCCTGGGCATCGCCATCGCCCTGACCATGCCGACCAAGGGCAAATGGTCATCCCTGGTGCTGATCATCCTGGCGATTCCGTTGCTGATCCCGTGGAACGTGGTCGGCACCATCTGGCAAATTTTCGGCCGCGCCGACATCGGTTTGCTCGGTTCGACGCTCAACGGCCTGGGAATCAACTACAACTACGCGGCCAACACCATGGATGCCTGGGTCACTGTGTTGGTGATGGACGTCTGGCACTGGACGTCGCTGGTGGCGCTGCTGTGTTATTCGGGGCTGCGAGCGATTCCCGACGTCTATTATCAAGCGGCGCGGATCGACCGAGCATCGAACTGGGCCGTGTTCCGGCACATCCAGTTGCCGAAGATGAAGAGTGTGCTGCTGATCGCCGTGATGCTGCGCTTCATGGACAGCTTCATGATCTACACCGAGCCGTTCGTACTCACCGGCGGCGGGCCGGGCAACGCCACCACGTTCCTCAGCCAGACCTTGACGCAGATGGCTATCGGTCAATTCGACCTGGGCCCGGCGGCGGCGTTTTCCCTGGTGTATTTCCTGATCATTCTGTTGGTGTCCTGGCTGTTCTACACCGCCATGACGCACTCCGACGCCAACCGTTGAGGCCCGCACAATGAGCAAGAGAAAGCTGATACCCCTGCTGATCTACATCCTGTTCCTGCTGGTGCCCATCTACTGGCTGCTGAACATGTCGTTCAAGAGCAACACCGAGATCCTTGGCGGCCTGACCCTGTGGCCGCACGATTTCACCTTCCACAACTACAAGGTGATCTTCACCGACCCGAGCTGGTACACCGGTTACCTCAATTCGCTGTATTACGTGAGCCTGAACACGGTGATTTCCCTGGGCGTCGCGTTGCCGCAGCGGCCTATGCGTTTTCCCGCTACCGGTTTCTGGGGGACAAGCACCTGTTCTTCTGGCTGCTGACCAACCGCATGGCGCCACCGGCAGTGTTCCTGCTGCCATTTTTCCAGTTGTATTCGTCCATCGGCCTGTTCGACACCCACATCGCGGTGGCGCTGGCCCACTGCCTGTTCAACGTGCCGCTGGCGGTGTGGATCCTCGAAGGGTTCATGTCCGGGGTACCAAAAGAAATTGACGAGACCGCCTACATTGACGGCTACAGTTTCCCCAAGTTCTTCGCCAAGATCTTCATCCCGTTGATCGGCTCCGGCATTGGTGTGACGGCATTTTTCTGCTTCATGTTTTCCTGGGTCGAACTGTTGCTGGCCCGTACGCTCACCTCGGTGAATGCCAAGCCGATCGCGGCGGTCATGACCCGTACGGTGTCGGCGTCGGGTATCGACTGGGGCGTGCTGGCGGCGGCGGGGGTGTTGACCATCCTGCCGGGCATGCTAGTGATCTGGTTCGTTCGCAACCACGTGGCCAAGGGCTTTGCCCTGGGCCGGGTCTGAGGAGTCGATGATGGAATGGATGAACTGGACCGTCCCGACGGCGGCGTTTTTTGGTGTCATCGCCTTGTTGTTGATAGGCATGACCACGTGGGAATTGCGTTCGCCGAGCATCCCTCGGCGTGGTTTCCTGCCGATTGCCACCACCCGTGGCGATCGGTTGTTTATCGGTCTTCTCGGTAGCGCCTACCTGCATCTGCTGGTAATCGGCGCCACCGACTGGAGCATCTGGATAGCGTTCGCGTTGTCTTTGGTGTGGCTGTTGGCAGTGATGCGGTGGGGCTAATCGCGACCATTCGACGATCAGGCTCTTAAACCCAAACAGGAGGTCTCTATGTTCGATAAAAACAATAAGCTGCGACATAGCGTTTCATTGGCAGCCGCGCTGGCACTCAGCGGGCTGAGCGCTTCGGCCTGGGCCGACGCCTATGAAGACGCCGCTAAAAAATGGATCGGCAGTGAATTCAAGCCGTCGACGCTGACAGCCGAGCAGCAGCTCGAAGAGTTGAAGTGGTTCATCAAGGCCGCCGAGCCGTTTCGCGGGATGAAAATCAACGTGGTGTCGGAAACCATCGCCACTCACGAATATGAATCCAAGGTGCTGGCCAAGGCCTTCAACGAAATCACCGGGATCCAACTGACCCACGACCTGCTGCAAGAAGGCGACGTGGTGGAGAAGTTGCAGACCCAGATGCAGTCGGACAAGAACATCTATGACGGTTGGGTCAACGACTCGGACCTGATCGGTACGCACTTTCGCTACGGCAAGACCGAGTCGATCACCGACCTGATGGCCAACGAAGGCAAGAATTTCACTTCGCCGACCCTGGACCTCAAGGACTTCATCGGCATTTCCTTCACCACCGCGCCGGACGGCAAGGTCTATCAACTGCCCGACCAGCAGTTCGCCAACCTGTACTGGTTTCGCGCCGACTGGTTCGAGCGTGCGGACCTGAAGGCCAAGTTCAAGGAAAAGTACGGCTACGAGCTGGGTGTACCGGTGAACTGGTCGGCCTATGAAGACATCGCCAAGTTCTTCTCCGAAGACGTCAAGGAGATCGACGGCAAGCGCGTCTACGGTCACATGGACTACGGCAAGAAAGACCCGTCCCTGGGCTGGCGCTTCACCGATGCCTGGTTCTCCATGGCCGGCGGCGGCGACAAGGGCCTGCCCAACGGTTTGCCGGTGGACGAGTGGGGCATCCGTGTCGAGGATTGCCACCCGGTCGGTTCCAGCGTGACCCGTGGTGGCGACACCAACGGCCCCGCGGCCGTGTTCGCCACCACCAAGTACGTGGACTGGATGAAGAAGTACGCGCCACCAGAAGCGGCGGGCATGACCTTCTCCGAATCCGGCCCGGTGCCGTCCCAAGGCAACATCGCCCAGCAGATTTTCTGGTACACCGCGTTCACCGCCGACATGACCAAGCCGGGCCTGCCGGTGGTGAACGCCGACGGCACGCCGAAATGGCGCATGGCGCCTTCGCCACGTGGTCCGTATTGGGAAGAGGGCATGAAGCTGGGGTATCAGGACGTGGGTTCGTGGACGTTCATGAAGTCCACGCCTGAGAAGCAGAAACTCGCGGCCTGGCTCTATGCGCAGTTCGTGACGTCCAAGACGGTTTCGTTGAAGAAGACCATCGTCGGCCTGACGCCGATTCGTGAGTCGGACATCAACTCCCAGGCCCTGACCGACCTGGCGCCGAAACTCGGCGGCCTGGTGGAGTTCTACCGCAGCCCGGCCCGCGTGCAATGGACCCCGACCGGGACCAACGTGCCGGATTATCCACGCCTCGCGCAGTTGTGGTGGAGCCACATCGCCGAAGCGGCCAGCGGCGAGAAGACGCCACAGCAGGCCCTCGATGGCTTGGCCAAGGACCAGGACGCAATCATGACTCGCCTGGAACGCTCCAAGGCCCAAGCCACCTGCGCACCTAAGATGAACCCTGAGCGCGACGCGCAATACTGGTTCGACCAGCCGGGCGCACCGAAGCCGAAACTGGCGAACGAGAAGCCTAAAGGTGAAACCGTGAGCTACACCGAGCTGTTGAAATCTTGGGAGGCGGCGCGCAAGTAATCTTGTACCGGCAATAAAAAACGGCACCGAAAGGTGCCGTTTTTTTTACCCAGGATCTGAAGTAACCCAATCCCCTGTGGGAGCGAGCTTGCTCGCGATAGCGGTGGTTCAGTTTGCATCCATGTGAATGTGCCGCCGCCATCGCGAGCAAGCTCGCTCCCACAGGTGGTTGTGGATCAACCCGCTTTGTCCGGGCTGGCCTGGGAGTTTCCAGCCACCGACGAGGGGGTACTTTTCATCAACGCGTCCAGCGCCTGCCGATACGTCCTGCCCGCCAGGCTCATGCTGTTGTTATGCGTGGCTCCGGGCACCAGCAGCAAACGCTTGGGTTCCCGGGCGGCGTTGAACAACTGTCCGCTGAAGCGGGGGGGCACGTAGCGGTCGGCCGCACCATGGACAATCAACAGCGGCATGTTGATCTCGCCGATCTTGTCGATGGAGTCGAACTTCTGCGAGAGCAACCAGCGCACCGGCAAGGACGTGTCGGCCATGGCGGTGGCGACATCGCCCAGCGATGTAAATGTGGATTCGATCACCAGGCCTCGGGCCGGCACCGGGGTGCCGTTGCTTGCAGCCTCCTGGCCCAGTTCCGCCGCCAGGTCCACCGCGACGGCGCCACCCAGCGAATGACCGTAGATCAGCCGCAGGGCCGGATCCGGTTGCAGCTTTACGAGGTGCTCCCAGGCGACTCGCGCGTCTTCGTAGACGCTGGACTCCGACGGCAGGTCCCCCTGACTCTTGCCGAAGCCACGGTAATCGATTGCCAGCACCGAATAGCCCAGCGCCCTTAATTGCTGGATGCGAAACAATTGCCCGGTCAGGTTCCAGCGCACACCGTGCAAGTACAGGATGGCCGGTGCGTTCTTGCGTTCAGCCGGCCACCACCAGCCATGGATATTTTCCCCGGCCTTGAAATTCTTGGGCTTGAGATCGAATTCCTGCAAACCGCTGGGAAGGCCGCTGAACCAGCTCGCTGTTCCCGGTTCGATGCGAAACACCAGCTCGCGCTCCTTGTGCTGCAACGCCGCGCAGCCCACTGGCAGGCCGACCACCGTTGCGATCATCAACGACCAGGCCAGCCAGCGCTGTTTGAAGCGAGAAAATAAAAATGCGGGCATCGATGCGATTCGCTACTCGGACAGAAGCTGCTTTTTAGCAGATTCTCTGGATTGCGCGCAGGGATTTCGGACAGTTTGCCCGTGGTTTCGCTCTGCCTTTCCAGGGTACGTGCAACCCGATCGAACTCTCGCCGTTTCGCCCCACTCGAAAATTCGACAACCATCACATCGAGGACGACATCATGACGATCGAGCATTCCAAAGGGCAGACCCAACCTGGCAACAATGCACCGGCGAAAGACGCTTCCGGTGAGCCGGTGGATGTGGTCGAGCGCGATGTGCGCCAGCCGGATTCGGCAACTGACAAAGTGGACAAGACGATCACGCCCAAGTCGATCAAGAGCCATGAACAGGATGCTGAAAAACTTCAGGACAAGGTCGCCCAGGTGGAGAAAAAGCTCGACCGATAGACGACGCTGTCATTCGTCCGGAGCGCACTTTTCGTGGCTGGAAAATACTTCACCCGTGTGCCTTACTCCTTGTTCCTTAGGGGGAGGGCAACGCGATGCGACGTAGAAGCGCACAGTATTGGCTTTGGGTGAACAGCCGGTTGCCAGGCCGCAACCACGAAGAAGTTCTTGAGGACGGCACGCAGGTCGAGGTCCAGACACGGATCAACCAGCAGAGCATCACACAGGTTTTCGTCTGTGTTTATCGACCGAACGGCTCCGTCTGGGTCGAGGAATTCCATGACCGCGCCTTGCGTGAACCCCTTCCCCAGGCGCTGGAATGGGGCCTGGATCGGGCGCGGGAAATCGTCGCCGGTACGGCAGGCTTCAAGGCTCCTCACCGGATCCAGATGACCCTTGGGCCGCTGATCCAGGACGAATGCGCCCTGGCGCTCAGGCGCATGGACATGAGCGATGAAGAACGACACAGGCTCAAGGCCCGGGATGCATGGGTTGAATACCTGAATGCCAAGGCAGCGATGCTGGTGCTGATGCGTTCGGTCCGGGTCGACGCCATGGTGTGGGAGGCGCAAAGACGTCGGCTGCGTGAAGCCATCGATCGCCGTGCCTCGCTGGCGCGGGTGAGCCTGGGTCACTGACGTCGACGCAAGGCATGCAGCTATTGCTGGAGCGGGCTTGCTCGCGAAGACGGTGTGTCAGTCAGTAAGAATGTTGACTGTCAGGACGCTTTCGCGAGCAAGCCCGCTCCCACAGGATTTGCGTTTAACTCGGTTCTGGTGGAGTCACTCCCACGTCAACCAGCACGAACCTGCGCCCATTCTCGCCATATCCCACCTTCGGCACCCCCGCCAGGCGCTGGTGCAGCACCTGGGTCAGTGAGTTGCCCGGTAGCAAACTGGCGTCACCGAAGTCGCCATCCAGTTCCAGTGGATGAACGATTACTTCCAGCGAACCGTGGCCCGGCGGCGCGGCGTGGTCAAGGTCCGCTGGTGTGCAGACGTAGTCGGCGGTCGCGCCGCACAGCCGGCGCAGGCGATGATTGAACAACGTCTTGAAGATGCGCTTGGGCACGCTCAGGTTTGGCCCCAGGTTGCGCGCCAGGCGCACCGGTACGCCGTGTCGAGCGGCGAAGCGTGCCACCAGCTGTCCGACGGGCCAGATGTTGTGCACGTGCTGATGCGAGTCCAGGTGGCTGGGGCGCAGGCCACGGTCAAGGCAATGTTGCCACTGGGCCTGGAGCTCTTCTTCCACCGCCGCCAGATCTCGCGACCCAAGGCGCAGGCAGTATCGCGAGAGGTTGAGGTCGAACTCGCCCGCGGCATTGCAAAAATTTTTCCGTGACTTGATCGCCGGGCTCAGCGGCGGTCCATAACTGAGGTTGAAATGCAGGCCGACGCGCCCTTCAAGCAACGGGTGCCGGGACAGTTCGCACGCCTGGTCGAACCCCGGCATGTTGGCCATCGCCGTGGCGGAGCTGATCACGCCGGCCTCGAAGGCTCGCAGGATCAGGTCGTTTTCACTGAGGCTGAGCCCGAAGTCATCAGCGTTGACGATCACTTGGCGAGGCATGCGTATTCTCGTGATGTTTGGTGGAAGACGCCGTCGTCGCGGCTGGTTTGGCCTTGCGCTTGCCGAGCCAGGGTTTCAGGCTCTTCCATAGCCGCAAGGCCAACCCCAGGAGCAAGCCATCGGGTTGCCAGGAGTAAAAACTCCAGCGCCACTGTTCAAGTTGTCCGGTCATGCGCTCGTGCAGTTGGTGGTTGGAGTTCTCCAGGCTGACCCGCGACGCATCGATCCACCGCCAGTTTTCGTCCAGCCCCCAGCGAATCCACTCTTCGAGCAATACCCGGCCGCTGCCCAGGTCGGCGTGTTGCGGCAGGAACGCCAGGTTGTAGTCATACAGCCGGCCCTGATCCAGCAGGCCGAGGCGATAGCTGATGCATTCGCCGTGCAGCTCCAGCATCACCACTCGCACCAGGCCCTGGGCGGCGAGGGCGGTGAAGGCGAGGTTCATCCATTGCCGGCGAAGGGGGTGGCGAAGATGCCGACGCCTTCCTCGCCTTTCCAACTGGCGTCCTCGACATCGGCCAGGGCGCGCAACAGTTGCCCCATGCTGATGGCGTCTGGCGTTATCCGACGGATCTCGGCACCACAAGCCGCGATTCGCTTGCGCGCTCGCCGCAGCTTGTAGCGTGGATCGCCAGAGATCTCCTGATGGTCGCTTTCAGTGATCAGGTGCACCGGAACCCGGCAACTGAGGCGCCGCTCTCCGGTGGAACTCAGCGCCATCCAGGCGCTGAGGACGCTTTGCTCCCCGACGGGCTCGATCACTTCATTGATCTGCAGCAACGCGTGGGGCAAATGCTGACGGATCTGCATCAGCGCCTGGCCCATGCCCTCGGCGTCCATGCGCGCCAGCAGGGCGATGCGGTCGGCCATTGGAAAACCCAAATGACGCAACACCCGGAACCGCAGCCCGCCGATACGTTCCAGTCCTGATATCAGGGGCAGGCAGAAGCACAAGGTCTGGTCGTGCCAGCCCAGCAGGATATGCAGTTGCTGCTCCGGCACCAGGGCGAATTCCGCCGCCTGCAGCCAGGCCAGGGTGTTGAACGGTGTGGCGTCGGCCACCTGCGTTCGCAGCTGTTCATAAGCTGTTGCAGGGAAATCCTCCGCGCCCAGGGAGCGACACCATTGGTACCGGATCGCCATGGAAGTCAGGCCGCTGCTGTCGAGGTAACCGGCTGGGCCGGTTTACGAAAGCCGTCCAGCACAGAACCGCGGTAAAGCGTGTCGCGAAAGAACCTCCAATGACCGAACAGGCGATACACGTGGGTGATCTTGCCGCGCTCCTGGAAGCCCATGCGGATATGCATCTTGATCGCCTGGACGTTTTGCAAATCGCAGACATCGACCATCGTGTGGCATCCCTGGTCTGCCATGACTTTCCATACCTCCAACTGCATGTCCGCCGAGATACTGGTTCCCCAGTATCGACGAATCGCCTCGCCACCGAACTGGAAGTACTCGCCAGGCTTGATCGGAAAGTTGCAACGATAGAAATGACGGTCGAAATAGTCCCGGGTGCTGGCCCAGGCGAAGCCCACGGTATCGCCCTGATCATCCAGGTACATCAAGCCCGTATAGCCTTCGGCCGCCAACTCGCGCATGGTTTCGACGCGGTCGCCGAAGTGCCGGGCAAATGCGTCGGCGTTGGCGATTGTGATGAATTCCAGGCGCATTGGTGGGTAGGGCTTGAGGTTGTGTGGGGGGAGCGGGGTGCGTATATCGTGCTCCAGCCACACCAGTCGGGTATGGGAAAATACGTAGCGTCTGCATAGCTGTTTTAGGACGGCGCGCAGACCTTTTTTCTGGATGTGATCACGCAATGTTTGCAGAGCGTTCATGGTGCCTCCTGACGGGTGGCGGGTTGGGGTGAAAGCGGAGCTGTCCAACCGAGGGCGAACACGGTTTCCCCTGGCAGGAGAAAGCCGACCTGGCCGGCCTTGCAATCAAACGGAACGCTTTGGCTGCGGTTGTCCGGGCCGAAATACAGGAGGCTCATGCCTGGCTGGGGGCAGGCCGTGCCGTCGAGGCTGACCTGATGGGCTCGGGTGCTTTTGTTCACGCCCAGCAGGTTGCGTTGCTTGCCGGTGGCCATGGCCAGTACGTCGACTTCAAACGCGTCGTTGTCCAGGCGCAGCACCTGGTCGAGCCAATGCTGCTGGATGAACTGCTGGGCCAGGCCTACGGGCTTGAGTTCGAAGCGCTCATTGTCCAGCACCCGCACCATGCCTTTGGGGTATTCAGGTTCGTCGGCGAGCATGAACCAGTTGAGCATGTCGAGCCATCCATCCGCGGAGGCGTTGATCGCCACCGAGGTCCACCACAAGGCCGCGTAGTGGGTCTCCTGGTCGTAAGGGCTCAGGCTCGAGCCGCTGGACATGTTGGTCTGGTCCAATAGCAAAGCCTTGCGGGGCCGGCCCTGGCTGTCCAGTCCCACCAGGTTGGCGGCTTGGCGGACGCTGTCGCGATAGACCCGGGTTGCCAGCAGGTCGCGGATCATCCATTCATGCCAGGCCAGGGCGTCGATCTGATCGTCGGACGTCGCGAGCAGGCGCCGTGCCCAGTCGATCCCGCGCTTGTCAGCTGCATTGTCGGTAAAGGGGCCATTGGTGAACCGGGAGCTGGCGGGTATGGCGATGCGAACACCGGCGCGTGCGTTGGCGGGATCGGCGCGGACCTGGGCAGCCATGCTTTGGAACACTTGCTGGAAACTGGCGAAGTCCGGGTAGTTCAGGTTTGGCTCGTCGGCAAAACTGAGGTAGTGGACGCCGTTGTCGTCCGAGGCTCGGGTCGACATGAGCCAGGCTTGCAAGCCGCTGAGACTGGTCCGGTCGGCCTGCAGATCCGCCCGGCGCTGACTGGCGGCCAACAGGGTAATGTCTTGGCTGATGCCGAAGCGCCCCCGGTACAAGCGTCGGAAAGCATCTTCGTGATTGACCTTGGCCGCCATGACGTCGACGAAGCTGTAGAGGGTTGCCGCCTGGGGTTTTAGCGCATCGAGCACCGCGTAGCTGGAGGGCGGCAGTAATTCATAGGGCATATATATGCCCAATTTGGGGGTCGTGCCGAGCGCCTCGTCGTGCAGCGTCAGGTGGGTCTGCCCCGGATCCTGGCGCACTGGTTGCAAGTGCGCCGGGTCTTGGGCGAACAGGTTGGCGGTGCCGTCCAACCAGAACGCGACCTTGCCGTTGCCTTGCAGGTGCACGCGCCAGATTTGGTCCGCGTCCGCCACCGGGAGGGCCACCTGATCGAATTGCCAATAGGCCCGCTGTGGCTTGAGATTCAGTTGCAGCTGCTTGCCGTCCGCAACCCGCCGGGCTTGCAACGCACGTACGCCGCCGTGGAACTTGCCCGCCAGCACCGCCTGTTCGCCCGCTGCCACTTTGAAATACAGCTCGTCGCCATCGTGGGCTTCAGCACTGAAATGCACCTTGGCCGGGGCGAACAACGCACGGATGCGCGCGTCGTGTTCGACGCTATAGCGCCGGAAACTGTAGCCGGGAATTTCCAGTCGGTAACTGGTGGCGCTCGGCAGCAGCGGCCATTGCTGCTCGCCACGGGTCTGATCCGCCTTGACCAGGCGCTCACCCGCCAATCGCCCATGGCCGTCGAGCAGATACAGATGTTCGGCATTGGCCTCGGCTTGCCAGGCGGGCACCCAGCGGACGGTGACGGTGTCCGGGCGGTCGGTTTGCAGATACAGGCTGCCGTCACGGATGCCGGTCCATTGCATGGACGCGCCTTGGGCCGAGGTTGCCAAAAACAGGAAACACAGACAGCCGCCCATTTTGAGCAAGCGCCGCACTGGCCCCATCGCGAGCAAGCTCGCTCCCACAGTGGACCTGCGGTGAATGCGGATGCCATGTCCAACACCGGACCCTTGTGGGAGCGAGCCTGCTCGCGAAGAGGCCGTCACCTTCAACATCACCGCAAACTGACCCACCGCTTTCGCGAGCAAGCCCGCTCCCACGAGGGATTTGTGGTGCTTACACATGTTGTGTCCGCCACCGGACCCTGGGGGAGCGAGCTTGCTCGCGATGGCGATTTTGCTGGACAAGGTATTCACGCGGATTTTCCCAACAGCATCTGACGCATCGGCAGCAGATCGCTGGGCAGGATAATCAGCGTCTGCCACGGCGACACGCCGCTGAGGCGGCAATACATGGCGAGCATCGGCAGGGTCACGCCCAGGTAGGCAATTGAAGAAGCGGCGGCAGCGCCGACGATGCCGTAGCGCGGGATCAGGATCACGTTCAGCGCCAGGTTCAACAGCGCCCCCCCGCCCATCATCAGCGAAACAGCGCCGGGGCGGTTCTTGCCTAGCAGGTCCAGGCGCAGGATGCTCGCGTAGCACAACCCGAATACCCCTGGCAGCAGCGCCAGCAGGGCCGAGTACGCCGGTTGATAGGCGATGCCGAACAGGGTGACGATCAGCCATTCGCCGACCAGTGCCATGCCCAGGCAGGCGCCCAGCATGGCGGTGGCGGTCAGGCGCAAGGCCAACGGAGTCAGGCGCTTCATATCGGTGTCTTGCTGCAGGAGCCTTTTCATCAGCGGCGTGGTGACCGCTTCCGGGACGATATGCAGCAGTTCCGCGGCGGCGCTGGCCATGGCGTAGTGTCCCAGCGCCGTGCTGCCCAGCAGTGCGCCGATGAACAGGTAGTCCGAGCGCATCATCAATTGCTGGAACAGGATATCCGGGTGACTGCGGACACCGTAATGCAACAGTTCGTTCTGGCCGGTGCGGTCCCAGCGCAGGGTGATCGAATGATCGCGACGCAACCACATCCAACCTGCCAGCACCACCAGGCTCAGGCCCGCCAGCCAGCTGATCAGCGCTGCTTCCAGCGCCGTGTCTTTCCATATCCAGAACAGCGCCACGAAGAGCAACAGCGGCACCAGGGATTCCATCAGCCGCAAGGCGTTGAACGCGCCAACGCCGCCGGAGGCGTTGTGCAGCGTCAGTAGGCCGCTCTTGAGTACCGCAAGCGGTACGGCCAGCAACAGCAGCCAGGCCAGCAGCCCCAGTTGCACGGCGATGTCCAGTTCGGCGCCGAATTCACGTACCAGCGCCACCACCAGCAACGTCAGCAGTCCCGCCAGCAGGCAACCGAAGACCAACACATGGCTGAGCAGCAGGCTCATCGAGCGGTGCTGCGCCGCCTGATAACCCACGGCGGAATTCAGCCCGCCACTGGTGATGGCGCTGATCAAGTCCGGCAGGGTGCTGAGCAGCGCCAACAGCCCGCGTTCGCTGGGCCCCAGGATCCGTGCCAGCAAGACGTTGCGCAACAGGCGCAGGCAGAGCATCGCCAGGCTTGTGCCCATGCTCAACACCAGGAGCTTGAGGTAACGTGCGCGGTTCATGAGCGGGCTCCTCGACGAATGCGCCAAGCCAACAATTCCGGGTGGCAGGCGTTGCGTTGGCTGACGCCGAAACGCGGCAGGTTCAGCGGGTCGCCGTCATGGCGATACAGTCCGGCCTGGGTGCCCAGCGCGAACGGAAAACCGTGGGCCGCCACATGCTCGCGCACACGGGCGTCGTTGTCCCCGTTGGGGTAGCAATACACCGGCAAGGGCTGGGCGCAGCCATTCTCCAGGGCGGTCCAGCTGCGGGTCAGTTCCTCGTGCAGGCGCTGGTCGTCCAGGCCCGTCAGAATCGCGTGGCTGGCGCCATGGGGGCCGAAGCGCACCAGGCCGGAATCTTCGAGCATGCGCACCTGGGTCCAGTCCAGCGCCTGGGGTTGGGCACCGTGCGGACAGGCTTCGGTGAGGTCGCTCAAGGTGCGCGCATCGAGGGTCTTGAGGCTTTGCAGATAGTGCAGTAGCGCCAGGCTGCGGCGCTCGTCGTCGATATCATCGAGCAGCACCGGCAACGGCCGGCCGGCGTGCTGCAAATGCTCGATCAGCGAATGCCGTGCTACCTGCCCATGGCTGCCCCACAGGGTTTCGCCGATGCTTTCCCACCAGAAGTGCTGGCGGCTGCCGACGAAATCGGTGGACAGGAAAATGCTCGCAGGCACTTGGTATTGGCGCAGCAGGGGAAAGGCGTTCATGGCATTGTCGCGCCAGCCATCGTCGAACGTCAGGGCCACCCGGGGACGGTTTGGAACGCTTTCAGGGTCGGCCAGCAGCAATGTCATCAGGGGCACGCATTCAAAATGCCGTTGCAGCCAGATCAGCAAATGTTCGAATGCATCGGGCCCCACGCACAGCTCGTTGCGATGGGGCAGTTCGGCGGCGCGGTCGTTGTTCAGCACCCGGTGCAGCATCAGGATGACGCCGGCGCCACGCAACGGATGGCGACCCAGGGACGTGTTCAGGTACAGCCAGCCGCCGGTGCGCTTGAAAACGTATTTGATCGACATCGGCCATCTCCTTAACGATTCTGCTCGGGATTCCATTGGCTGTAGCGCTGGCCTCGCAGGAACTGCCAGAGCCCGATGCTCATGCCCGCCAGCGTCACCAGCACGAACGCCGCCAGGCGAAAGGGCCGGGGCAAACGGTGGCCGGCGTCCAGCAACCCGATCAGTGCCATGGCGTAGCCGAGCAACTGCGCCACCAGGCTCAGGCGATAGAACGGATGGTCGTTCCACAGCCAGGCGTTGCTCAACAACAAGGGCAGCAGCAGCACCGGCGCCAGGCGGCGGATCAATTTGTGGCTGATCAACCCGATGGCATAGAGCCCATGACGCAGCGGGTTGAGCAGTTCCCGACGCTGGGCGAGGCTCTGCAACCCGCCGACGGTGACCCGCTGGCGACGACGAAACTGCTTGCCGGCTTCGTCCACGCCCTGGTCGGTCACCCGGGCCTTCGGTGCATAAACGATCGATTTGCCGGCCTGCCGGCCGCGCAGGTGCTGAGGAAAAAGTCATCGTTGACTTGCGCCGGTATCGGCTGGAACAGTGCCCGGCGCAGCGCCAATAACGCGCCGTCGGCCGAGACCATGCAGCCTGTGCGGCTTTCCACCCGGCGCAACCAGCCTTCATAGTGCCGATAAAGGCTGTCGCCCAGGCTCAGGCCTTTGCCCGGCACGGGGATGTCCATGTGCCCGGCGCAGGCGCCAACTTCCGGATCGCCCAGCGGCGCCAGCAAGTGGCCGAGCGTGTCCGGGGCCCATTGATTGTCCGCGTCGGTGAACACCAGGATCTCGCCATAGCTATGGGCCACGCCGGTATTGAGGGCGGCGGCCTTGCCCTGGCGTGGCAGGTCGAGCACGGTGATGCGCGAGTCGCCGATTCTGCGCGCGCAGGCCACGGTGTCGTCGGTGGAACCGTCGCTGGCGAGAATGATCCGCAGCGAATGCGCCCGATAATCTTGGGCCAGCAAGGTGCGCAACTTTTCTTCGATGTGCCGCGCCTCGTTGTGGGCGGCGATGACGATACTGACATCCATCGGCAAGGGTTTGCCGTAGCGCCGTACCGGAAAAAAAGGCGTCAGTAGGGTTAACAGCACGGGGTAGCCGAGGTAGGCGTACACCGGCAGCAACAGGCAAGACCAATAAATGAATTCAGCCACGGGCAGGTCTCCTGGCATTCCATTGAAAAAGATTTAGCAACAACGCGGCGCCAGTCAGGTGCAAACGCACCTCGTGCAAGGCCCACAATTGCAACGTCAAGCGCGGGGCGCGGTGGCTCTGGCGCAGGCTGAGAAACAAGGCCGGCAACGTGGCGATCAATAACAGCATCAAGGCCGGGCGCGCCTGGCCTTGGAGCAGGGCGACCAGTGCCAGGAAATCCAGGCCCCAGATGCCCACCGACAGCGCAGGAAAACGCAACAGGCGCAGGCTCGGCCCGTGACTGCGCAACAACTGCCAGTGACTGCCCTGGCGCCACAGTTCCTTGCTCATCCACTCGCGCCAACTGCCTTCGTAACCCCAGTGCAAGGCCAGGCTTTCAGTGACCAGCAGCAACTGCGCACCGGCTTCGCGCAAGCGCAGGGAAAAATCCTTGTCTTCACCGGTGCGCAGGGTTTCGTCGAAACCGCCGACCTGGCCGAACCAGGTGCGGCGCATCAGCAGGTTGGCGCTGGGCAGCCACTGCACCCGGCGCAAGGGGCGCGATCCCGGGCGCTGGCTGCGGCGCTGCCACGCTTGGGCGAACCAAGGCGCTTGCGCGGGCGTGTCCAAGTCAAGCCCCAGCACATCACCTTGGCGGCCTTCCATTTCAACCAACAACTTGAGCCAGTCGGCCGGCATTTCCATGTCGGCATCGATGAACGCCAGCCATTCACCGCTGGCGACCGCCGCGCCGCGGTTGCGCAGGGCGCCGATGTGCACGCCAGGCACGATCAGCACACGTGCGCCCAGTTCGTTGGCGATGCGCGGGCCGTGATCGTCCGAGCCGTTGTCGACCACGATCAGCTCGCATTCCAGTTGCGCCTGGCGAGCCGCTTCCTGCGCGGCCAGCAACGTACGGCCGATGTGGCGGGCCTCGTTGTACATCGGGATGACGACGCTTACGCGGCTCATGAACGGGCCTCCTGCGGCTCGACCTGTTCGGCGTGGTAGCGCAGCACACTGGTCAAGGCGAGCATGATCCACAGCAACTTGTGGTTCTGCGCGCTGAGGAACATCAGGAACAATGCCAGCGACAGGAAGCTCATGCCCAGGTGCGTCAACAGGTCCGCCTGGGCCCAGTCCCGACGCTGGAGCCAGAGTTGGCGCGCGCGCACCAGGTTGTAGAGGCCCAGCCCAATCATGCCGACAAACATCAAGCCGGCCGGCACGCCGACTTCGCTGAAGATCTCCAGATAGGTGTTATGGGCCTGGCGGTACAGATCCCCCCGTTTGCGATTGGCCGAGAACGCCTTCGCGTAACCGGTGGGGGCGTAGTGCTCTGGAAACGTTCCCGGGCCGGAACCGAGTATCGGCTTCTCCCGGATCATCTGGCTGCCCACCAAGATGTACGAGGCGCGGCGTCCCAAGGATCCGTCCTGGTAGGCGTTGGCGCCGGAACTGAGAATGCTCAATGACTGGATGCGTGCCACGTAGCCAGCCGGCATCACGGCGATTGTCGCTGGAACAGCCAGCGCCAGGCCGAGCATCGCGAACCCCAGGTGCCGGGGACGTATGCGTGGCAGCTGCGCCCTGTAGTGATACAACCCGATCACCAGGCTGAGCAGCAACACGACCAGGCCTGAGCGTGATTCGGTCTTGGTCATGCCGCCCAACAACAGGATGAAGCCGCCACCCCAGAACAAGCGTTGCAGCAAGTTCTGGCTGCGAATGGTCAACCACAATGCCAGCGGCACGGTAAACGCAATCAACAGGGCAAAGGCGTTCGGGTCCTCCAACAGACCCGAGGCGCGGCCCTGATCCTGGTATTTGGCTGAAAACATCGCGAGCACGCAGGCCGTGGCGACGCTCACGGTCATCAGTCGGGCGAACATATCCAGGTTCAGCTCGCGGCCAATCAGCAACGTGATCACGAACAGAATCAGCCCTACCGAGAGTTCACGCAGCTGTGTCAGGGACAGGTCCATGTTTTCCGAGATCAACAGGCTCAGGCCATACAGGGCCATGAAGCCGAGCAGCGGCTTCCAGATATTGCTGCGCAAGCGCGTCGCAGGAATCTGGTGCAAGGCCAACTGCAGCATCAGAATCAGGATCAGCGCCACACCGAAGAATTTGCTGCCGGAAAACGCGTTGTCCTTGAACAGGCCTTCGAACGGGAGCAGCGCGGCAATGCCCAGCAAACCCCAAGTGGGCTTGCGGTACAGCATGGCAACGCCCACGAGCCCAAGCACCGCACCCGGTGCGAGAAACGGATAAGGACTGGCCAGCAATGCCAGGCACACCAGCCCCAGCAGACTGACGATCGAGAGCGGGACGATCATGGCCGAGCCTCCCGTGCCGTGCGGATATAAAGTTGTGACCAGCGTTCGGCCAGCGTGCGCAGGTCATAGCGGTCGCTTTGGGTACGGCGCGCGTTGTCGGCGAGGATTCGCGCCAGGGGTGGTTCGCTGTACAGCGTTTCGATCTGGCGTGCCAGCTCCTCGCTGTCGGCCGGCGTGGCGAGCAGGCCGTTGTGACGGTCCTGCAGGATATCGGGAATACCGCCGACGCCGAACGCCACCACCGGCACGCCGGCCTGCATGGCTTCGAGCAGGATCATCGGCGTGCCTTCGGTGCGCGAGCTGATCACCAGCGCATCGAGGCGGCTCCACCAGTCGTCCATGTCGGTCTGATAGCCGGGCAACTCGATGCGCGTTGGCAGCCCGGCATCGGCGATGCGTTTGAGCAACGGCTGGCGTTCCGGGCCATCGCCGAGCATCACCGCGTGCAGCGAAGCATGGCGCTGGCACAGCGGGATCATGGCGTCGAGGAACAGGTCCGGACCTTTTTCGCTGCTCAAGCGGCCGACGTAGCCGACCCGCCAGCGTTGCCTGTCGTCGCGATGGGGCAGCGGCGTCGTGGCGGCTGGCAAACCGTTGGGAATCACGTCGAGCTTGTCCGCGTTAACGCTGGCCCGGCGGTGCAGCGCGGCGATGCTTTCGGCCACGCAAACCACACGCTTGACCGGCGCGGTGCGGCACAGTTGCAGGCTCAGCCACGTATAGAACCGCTGCTTGGGACTGCGTGGCGTGAAGCCGTGCTGGGTGATCACCAGCGGCAGGCGCAGCATCGTTGCCGCTGCCCAGCCGAACAACAGGCCCTTGAAGTTGTGCGTATTGATCAGCGGTCGCTCGTCGCGCCGGTGCCGCAAATGTTGCAGCAGCTCGGCCCAATTGGCGCAATGGCAGCAATCGACCCCGGCCTGGCGGAACCGCGTGATCAACGTCGGCGGCGCCGCCAGGAACACCACTTGATGCTGGCCGGGCGTCGCCAGGCAATGATCGAGCAACATCCGCTCGGCCCCATAGAAGCCGCCGCTGTCGAGCAGATGAATGATCGACAGGGGGCTGTCTTGGCGGGACGGGCCGAACGGCGCGTTCAATTTTTCACCCAATGGACAAGGCTGGGCACGCTCCAGTTGCGGTGCGGGTTGATCTGTTCGGGCGATTGCTCGTTGATCACCAGCAGCACCGGCAGATCCAATTGGTGGCTGATTTGCGCAGGGTGCTTGAAGCGATGGTCGAAGAACTCACGCACATAGACCAGGGCGATCGCCAGCAGCAGGCCGCTGAACAGGCCGAAGGCGATGATCAGCACCGGCTTGGGAAACGCTGCGGCGGTCGGTTCGAACGGCGGGCTCAGGACCCGGGCGTTGGACAGGTCGTTGTCCAACGAGCGGGCGGAACTGGCTTCGGCGAAGCGTTGGGCATAGGTGGAGAACGCCGCGTGGAGCGCGTTGATCTCGGTGTCCATTTGCCGCAGTTTGCTCTGGGTTTCCTGCAACTGGTGGATGCGGTCCTTGAAGGCGGCGATGCGTTCGACTTTCTGATTGATCACCGAGCTGACCACCGCAAGGTCGGTGGTGCGTTCCTGGATGCGGTTATTCACCACTTTCAGGAATTGCTGGCGGGTACGCATGATCTGTTCGCGCGCCAGCAACATCGGTTCGCTGCTGGGCTGGAAAATCGCCAGGTCGTTCATGTAGCGGCTGACCTGGCTGGTCAATTGCTCACCCAATTGCCTGATTTCCCTGTCTTCGAAGGCGATGTTGTCCACGGTGGTGGTGAAGGTGAAGGGGAAGGTGTAGTCGTTGAACCGCGAGCTGTTCGCCGCCGCCAGGCTGGTCTTGAGGTAATCGAGCCAGCGTTGGCTTTGCAGCAGGCGATCCTGGTACAGGTTCAGGGCCTGCTCTTCGGTGTTGATCGCATTCAAGCGGAACGTGATTTCTTCCTTGGGATCGGAAGAACCAACGCCCTCGAGCAGCGTCAGCCGGTTGCCTTCCAAACCGTCAAGGCGCGTCTGGTACTGGACTTTCTTCTGCTCATAGAACGTCTGGGGCAACTCGATCGACTGCAAGTCCTGGCGGCCGGTGAGGTAGTTTTGCAGCAGTTGCCCCACGAACCGGGTGCCCTGGGCCGGATCACCGAAGCTGTAGACAATGGAGATCACGTTGGAACCGGGCAGGGTCTCGATCTTCAGGTTTTCGATCGCCTCGTCGGTCAGCGTGTCGAGCACCGTGTCGCGCACGGGGTCGACTTCAAGCCCCAGGCCGTCACGCACCGGGTTGATGACGTATTCGCGCAGCGGCTGGGTGATGTAGCGCTTGAACGGTTCGCTCACCCATTTGTTGAGGACGCCCGGGCTTGGGGTGTATTCCCCCTGGTCGCGCAGGGCCTTGATGGTTTCGCGAATCAACGCTGGCGAGCGCAGGATGTTGCTCTCGGTTTCCATGTCCGCCAGGGATGGCGGAACGAACGTTGCGTTTTCCTGGTTCAGCGAAGTCGTGGCATCGCCTTGGGAGAGTTTTTTCGACTGGACGATCACCTGGGCGGTTATGTCGAAGCTCTGCTTGAGCATCAACGGCAGCACCAGGGCGATCACGGCGAAAATCAGGAAGACGCGCTTCACCCACTGCTTGTTGGCGAAGAAGATCCTGAAGAACTCGTGCAGGTAGTTTTCCTTGGGATTCATGATCATTCACCCGGGTCAGTTGCCGTTGCTATTGTTGTCGAGGTCATAACCGAAGCTGACGCCAACGCCCTGGAACAGCACCACGTCGGCCAGTTGCCGGGCCATTTCACCGGCTTTGGCCAGGCCGGTCTTGGGTACGAAGAGCATGTCTTCCGGTTGCAGGTAGGCGATCTGCGACGCATCGCCGCTCAAGGCTTTTTCCACGTCGTAATGACGGGTTTCGACCTGGTTGCCGTTGCGGCGCATGATCACCACCGAGTCGAGCCGGGCCTTGACGTTGGTGCCGCGGGCCAGCGTCAGCGCCTCGAGGACCGAGATGGGCCGGCGGATCGGGTAGGAACCGGGTTGGGCCACTTCGCCCAGCACATAGATCTCGTTGTCGGCGGTGGACTTGAGCAGCACGTCGACGGTCATGTGGCCTGGCAACTGGGCGTAGCGCTCGTTGAGGAAGGTCTCCAACTGGGTAACGGTCATGCCTTGCAACGGCACGGAACCGATTTCCGGGAAGGCGGCGTAGCCATCCCGGCCCACGATGATCTCCCGGCTCATGCCCGTGGCCGGGTGGATCAAGGTGTTGCGCAAGTTCGCCTCACCGGACATCGGGCTGGTCACCAGGACGCTCAATTGGTTGCGGTTGGGTTGGAACAGCATCTTCTGGTTGTAGGCACGCTGCACTTCCAGGCGTGCCTCGTCGGTGGTCAGGCCGGCGACTTTCACCGAGGTGTTGGCGCCCGGCAGTTCGATAGTGCCGTCGGGCATCACCTGTTGCGTGCCGTTGAGCTGGCTGGCAGCGGTGAAGTTCAGGGCAACCTGGTCGCCCGGCTGCACGCGATAAGCCTGGGAAGAGGTCGTGTCGATGTGAAAAATCACATCCAGCACGTCCTGCGGCCGCAGCGTCTGTTCGACCCGGGGCATGTCGGTGGCCTGGGCATTGGCCGGCGCGGCCGTGAGGATCTGCACCGGCATCGTCGTGTTTTCGTTGTGGCTGGAGCAACCGGCAAGCGGCAGCAACAGCAGGACAAGCATTCTGGCGTTCATCTCGTCATCCTTTTGCAGGCTTAAAGGTTGTTGTAGAGCCACTTCGGCATGTAGTACTTGCGGCGGTTGAACACGCTGCCGACGACCTTCGCGCCGGCCTGGACCAAGCGCTGCCGCGCGGCCTGGGCGACTTCCCAGCGGGTGTCCTCGCCGCGTACCACCAGCACCACGCCGTCCACCTGGGTACTCATGACCAAGGTGTCGGTGGCCGAGTACACCGCGTCGGCGTCGATCACCACGAAGCGGTATTGCGTCGCCAGTTGCCGGAACAACGGACGCAGTCGCTCGGGACTCAGGCGTTCGGCGTTGTGCCCGAGACGACCGTTGGGCAGCACGTCGAAGGGCAGGCTGGAAATCTGCACCACACAGTCTTGCAGCAGGGGCGGGGCGAGGCTGTTGAACAGCAGGTCGCTGAAACCGCGCTCTTTTTGCAACGACAGTTGTTGGCTGAGGTTATGCGGCGACTGGCTTGCGTCCACCAGCAGCACGCGACCGTTGCTCATCTGCGCCAGCTGGGCAGCCAGCGCCATCGCGCTGGTGCTCGTGCCGGTGCCGGTGTTGGCGGCCGTCAGTAGAAGGATCCGCAGATCCGGGTCGAGCACGGTCGAGGTCAGGTTGGTCTCGCTCGGGCTGGCTATGGTCAGGATATTCGTCGAACCGTCCATTTAACTCGCTCCGTGGCCGCTGAAAACTTTGAAGGGGGTGATCATCAGGATCTTCAAATCCAACATCAGGCTCTGCTCGGCGATGTAGCTGAGGTCCAGTTCCACGCGCTGGTCGAAGTCGATATTGCTGCGCCCGGAGATCTGCCACAGGCCGGTGAGGCCGGGGTAGATGCTCAGGCGCACAAGATGGTTGTCCTTGTAGCGATAGGCGTTGAACGAGGTGGGCCGGGGGCCGACCAGGCGCATGTCACCGGTCACTACGTTGATCAGGTTGGGCAGTTCGTCGAGGCTGCTGCGTCGCAGGAACCGGCCGATGGGGGTGATGCGCGGATCGTTGTCGATCTTGAAGTCGATGGCGTCGGCGCCGTGCTTGTTCAGGTGGCGCAGCGACTCTTTCAGGGCTTCGGCGTCGGCGACCATGGTGCGGAATTTGTACATGCCAAACACGCGACCGCGATAACCGGTGCGTTTTTGCACGAACAACACCGGGCCAGGGCTGGAAAACTTGACCAGCAATGCCAGGCCCAGCAGAACCGGGGCGAGCAGCACCAGGATCGCCAGTGCGCCGAGGCAGGCCACCACCCGATTGGTCCGCGAGACCGTCCAGGGCCGACCGCCGTCGCGACCGGTCAACCAGCCGCGACCTTGGCGGTGAATCGCCGCGTCCAGGCGTCGGCGGTGCTCGGGGTCGACACGTTTGTCGCGTCCGAAGGCGCTGATCGGGATGCCTTGTTCATGTCGGGTCATAGACTCCTCCGCTGAGATTCGGCCGCAAGCGGCGCGTGGACGATGGGGTGCGCGTAGTAATCGAGGAACCAGTCGACGAAGCGACCCAGGCCGTCGTCCAGTTCGATGCGCGGTTGGAAACCGGTGGCCCGGGCCAGGTCGCTGGCATCGGCGCAGGTGTTGAGCACGTCCCCCGGCTGCAGGGGCAGCAGCTCGATCCGGGCCGTGCGGCCCAGGTATTTTTCCAGCAGCGCGACGTAGGTCCGCAGCGCCACCGGGTGCTGTCCGCCAATGTTGTAGAGGCACCATGGCGCCAGGCTGGTGGCCGGGTCTGGTTGCTCGCGATTCCAGTCCGGTATCGGGCGAGGCGGGCGTTCGACCAGCCGGGCGATGCTCTCGACGATGTCGTCGATATACGTGAAGTCGCGTGCATGCTCGCCGTGGTTGAACAGTTGCAACACCTGGTTTTCGGTGATGGCCTTGGCGAACTGGATCGGCGACATGTCCGGCCGGCCCCAGGGGCCGTACACAGTAAAAAACCGCAGGCCGGTGCAAGGGATGCCGAACAGGTGGCTGTAGCTGTGGGCCATCGATTCGTTGGCCTTTTTCGTCGCCGCGTACAACGACAACGGATGGTCCACGCCGTCCTGCACCGAATAGGGTGTGCGCTGGTTGGCGCCGTACACCGAGCTGGAAGAGGCGTAGATCAGGTGCTTGACCGGGTGATGGCGGCAGCTTTCGAGAATGTTCAGGAACCCGCCGAGATTGCTGTCGACATAGGCGCGGGGATTTTCCAGCGAATAACGCACGCCGGCCTGGGCGGCGAGGTGAATCACCACGTCCGGGCGACGGAGCTGGAACAATTCATCGATCGCCGACGCGTCGGTCAGGTCGATGTGCGCCAGTGGAAATTCCCCGACCTGGTCCTTCACCCATGCCACGCGGTCGTGCTTGAGTTGCGGGTCGTAGTAGTCGTTGAAATTGTCCAGCCCGCACACGTCGTGGCCGTCGCGCAGCAACCGCAGCACGCAATGGGCGCCGATGAAACCGGCCGCGCCGGTCACCAGGATGTTCACGCTTGTGGCCCCGGGACGCTGGGCACGGTGTGCCGCAGGCCGATGCCGCGATACAGCAGCCCGGCAGCGGCGAGGTGCTCGGGGTTGTACAGGTTGCGACCATCGATGATGACCCGCGCACGGAGCTTGCCGGCCAGGAAATCGAAATCCACCACGCGGAAATTCTTCCATTCCGTGCAGATCACCAGGGCGTCGGCGTCTTCCAGCGTGTCATCGCGGGTCGCGCACAGGTTCAAGTCTTTGCGGTAGCCATACAGGCGCCGGCATTCGGACATGGCTTCCGGATCGTAGGCATGGACTTTCGCGCCTTCGCGCCAGAGCGCTTCCATCAGGTAGCGGCTGGGCGCTTCACGCATGTCGTCGGTGTTGGGCTTGAAGGCCAGGCCCCAGATGGCAATCGACTTGCCGGCCAATCCGTCGGGGAACTGCTGGGCCAGTTTTTCGAAGAGAATGTGCCGTTGGCTGTCGTTCACATCAGTGACGCTGCGCAGCAGGCGCAGGGGCATGCCGCTTTGTTCGGCGGTGTGCAGCAAGGCCCGCAGGTCCTTGGGAAAGCACGAGCCGCCAAAACCGCAGCCCGGGTAGATGAAGTGATAGCCGATGCGCGGGTCCGAGCCGATGCCCTTGCGCACGGCCTCGATGTCGGCGCCCAGGCGTTCGGTGAGGTTGGCCAGTTCGTTCATGAAACTGATGCGGGTGGCGAGCATGGCGTTGGCGGCGTACTTGGTCAGCTCCGCGCTGCGGTTGTCCATGAACATCAGTTTTTCGTGGTTGCGGCAGAACGGCGCGTAGAGCTCGCTCATCTGATCCCGCGCCAACTGATCGCCGGTGCCGATGATGATCCGGTCCGGGCGCATGCAATCGGCCAGGGCGCTGCCTTCCTTGAGGAATTCGGGGTTGGAGACGACGCGGACATTCAGCTGTTTCAGGCCACGCCGCGCCAAGGCCTGGCGAGCGCATTCGGCGACTTTGTCAGCCGTGCCGACCGGCACCGTGGACTTGATGATCAGGGTGCGATCGCTGTCCATGAAATCAGCGATTTGCCGGGTGACCGCCAGCACATGGCTCAAGTCCGCCGAGCCGTCTTCATCGGCGGGCGTGCCGACGGCAATGAAGATCAGTTCGCCATGGTTCACCGCATCGCTGGCCTGGGAGCTGAACGACAGGCGTCCGGTCTTGATGTTGTCTTCGAGCAGGCCGGACAGTCCCGGCTCGCTGATCGGCGGTACCGCTTGCTGCAATTGACGGATCTTGTTCGGGTCAATGTCGACGCACAGGACGCGGTGCCCGACATCGGCCAGCGCCGCCGCCTGTATCAGCCCTACATACCCCGTTCCAAATACGCTCACGTCCATCTTTCGCGCGCCTCGTAAACCGATTGATGTAACTCGGATGAAACTGTTTAGAGGGGTATAGCGCAGGTTCTGAAAAGCGTGTCAGCAAAATGACAGTTGTCAGTGTTGGCAAACTCGAGAGATTGGGGCTTTTTGATATCAAGTCATTGACAGACTTGGATAAGTGCCGTTTTTAAAGGGTGATATCGCTGTTTAACGAGGCGATGAACGGTATATATCCATAGTTTTTTATATTTTATGGGTGTCAAAGGTGTCATTTTCGGGCTAACTTTTTTTTGACGCTCTGGCCGTTCGTCCAGTTTCTTGCGCTTTGAAAACCCGCTGCTAGTGTGCAGAAAGCGAACCCTCCATTGCTGCGCGACGCCGTCGAGAAACCATGACCCGATACCTCAAGGAAGTGCTGCTGGTGCTGTACCTTTTCCGGGGGCATGACTTGTACCTGGAGCGTCTGGCGGCCCTGGGTTTTGGTCTTGCAACGGTGCTGTTTGGCGCGATGTTCCTGGCCTTGGCGCTGGCGCTATGGATGACCGCCTACATTCGTCCGGCGTTGGTCAGGCATCTGTTTGCCCTGGCGATGTTTGTCTCGGCGGTGTTCTTCGAGACGTACATGCGGGTGACCGACAGCTACCTGACCTACAGCCAGTTCGTCTCGCTGGTGTATTCCGGTGGTTTTATCCAGGAGGCGGCCTATCAATATCGCGAGGTCATCATCAGCGCGGTGGCCGGCGGTGTGTTGCTGTTGTTGGGCATCGCCCTCAAACCGCGACGTCGGCTACCGCTGCCCGGCTACGTGCCGATCGTCGCGCCCGTGTTGGGCGTGCTGCTGCTCAGCGCTGTGCTGTTCGTGCGAGCGGGCGAGGGCGCGCGCGGCCTGCCGGTGATGTACACGCCGCTGGCCTATCTGAACCTGTTCATCTACGAGACGTTGCACAACACCGTCGGGCCTCGGGAGCCGGTCAGTCTCGCCCGGCAATCTTCTCCGATCGACCACGATATCGTGCTGATCATCGACGAAAGCATTGCCGGCAACTACCTCGACATCAACACCCCGTCCGGCATCTCCACTGGGCTGAAGACACCGCCCCCCGGCGTCGACATTTTCAATTATGGCTACGCGGCGTCTGTTGCCAATTGCAGCGCCGACACCAACGTTACCCTGCGTTATGGCGGCACCCGAGCCGACTACGTGCGCATCAACAGCACACAACCGTCGATCTGGCAGTACGCCCACCAGGCCGGGTTGCGCACCGTCTACATCGACGCCCAGCGCACCGGCGGCAATCTGCAGAACCTGATGACCGAGCTGGAAAAAAAAGCGATCGATCAATTCGTCCAATTCGACCAGACCCGCGTACGCGACCGGGACATGGCGGCCGTGGCGAAGCTGGTCGAGTTGCTGGGTAACGACCGGGCCGAGCTGGTGGTGATCAACAAGGTCGGCGCGCATTTTCCAGTCCATGACAAATACCCCGATGACTTCATGACCTACCGTCCGGCCTTGCCACGCGGGCAGTTCCAAGACGTGAGCGACACCGGCAGCCGCGATGGTTTCAACGGCGAGAAAGGCGATTGGGCGCTCTACCGCAACGCTTACCAGAACACCTTGCTGTGGAACGTCGGCGAATTTTTCCAGCGACTTTTCCGTGAAGGCAACCTCACGAACGCCGTGCTGATCTACACCTCCGACCATGGCCAGGACCTCCACGAACGCGGCAACCCCGGGCTCAACACCCACTGCGGTGGTGATCCGGTGGAGGAAGAAGGGCTGGTGCCGCTCGTCGTGATCCAGGGCCGCCAACTGCAGACGCTGGACTGGCGCGGCACCTTGGCACAGAACAAGGATCGCTCCAGCCACTACAACATCTTCCCGACGCTGCTGGAGTTGATGGGCTACGACCCGGCCGGGATCATGGCCCACTATGGCAAGCCATTGAACCAACCGACCGAAGACGACTTCACCTTCAACTACCGCTTCAATGCCCGGCTGGGGGCCAAGCCGGCCTGGAAACATATCGACCTGGACAGCATCGTCACACCAGGGCCGGTGAAGACCGAAGTGGCGGCGGGGCAGTGAAGGCCGATAATGGCTGATTCAGCGCCATAGCGGAGAGGACGGTGCAAGTGCCGGCCCCTTCGCGAGCAGGCTCGCTCCCACACTTGGATGTTCAACTGACCCGAAACTCACGCGCGCCGCACCCTCTGTGGGAGCGAGCCTGCTCGCGAAGAGGCAGGCACATCCAACATTTGTGTCGGCTGTGGCACCACACACATCTTTTTGGAACTCTCACTACCCCCGAACCTCCGCTATCCTGACGCCTTCGCCGATCTGCCCCGAGTCCTGCCCATGCTGGAAGTCCGCAACGTCTTCAAAAGCTACGCCACACCCCAAGGCCCACTACCCGTGTTGCAGGGCGTCGACCTCACGCTACCTCCGGGCAGCAGCCTGGCGCTGATGGGTGAATCGGGCAGCGGCAAGAGCACCTTGTTGCACTTGGTCGCCGGCCTGGACAAAGCGGACCGAGGTAGCATCCGTAGCGGTAACTACCAGCTCGACGGCATGAGCGAGCACCAACTGGCCAATTGGCGACGCACGGAAATCGGCCTGGTGTTCCAACAATTCAACCTGATCAGCAGCCTGTCGGTGGATGACAACCTCGCCTTCCAGGCGCGCCTGTGTGGGCGTTTCGATGCTGGCTGGCAGGCGCATCTGGTGCAGCGACTCGGACTGACAGACCTGCTGCGGCGCTATCCCGAACAACTTTCCGGCGGACAGCAACAACGGGTGGCGCTGGGCCGGGCGCTGGCTTCACGGCCACCCTTGCTGTTGGCCGACGAGCCGACCGGCAGCCTCGACGAAGCCACCAGCGACGAAGTGCTGCAATTGCTGTTGGAATTGCTCGACGGCAGCCCCACCAGCCTGTTGATGGTCACGCACAGTCAACGAGTAGCGGCGCGCCTCGCGCATCGTGTGGTGCTGCAAGGTGGCCGTTTGGCACAGGCGGTCCAGGCCTGATGGTTTTTCGCCAGACGCTCAAGGCCCTGCTCAGCCACTGGCGACGACACCCGGTGCAATTCTTCAGTGTGCTGACCGGGCTCTGGCTGGCCACCAGCCTGCTCATCGGCGTCCAGGCACTGAACAGCCAGGCTCGCGACAGCTACGCCCGGGCCAGCCAGTTGATCGGTGGCGAACCCCAGGCCAGCCTGAGCGCGCCGGGTGGCGGCACCTTCGCGCAGCAATGGTTTGTCGACCTGCGTCGCCAAGGCTGGCCCGTGTCGCCGGTGTTGCAGGCGCGGGTGACGCTCAAGGGGCACGAAGAGCAGCGGCTGCAAGTGATGGGCATTGACCCGGTGTCGCTGCCGCCGGGTTCGGCCGTGGCGGGACAGGCCCGGGAAATCGATGAAGTGGTGGAGTTCTTCACCAGTGCCGGGCGTACCTGGATCGCCCCCTCGACCTTGCAAGCCCTGGGGCTGAAGGAGGGCGACAGGCCTCGCACCGTCGGCGACCAGGCCTTGCCGCCCTTGCATGTGCAACCCGACATGGCGCCGGGCGTGTTGTTGATGGACATCGGCTTCGCCCAGCAACTGCTGGGTTTGCCGGAGCAGGTTTCGCGATTGCTGCTGCCCGCCACGTTCACGGCCACTTTGCCCGAGGCATTCAACGGCCTGTTGCAATTCAAGCACGCGGACGAGGAAAACAACCTGTCGCGCCTGACCGAAAGCTTCCATTTGAACCTCGACGCGCTGGGGTTCCTGTCGTTTGTGGTGGGGTTGTTCATCGTTCATGCGGCCATCGGCCTGGCGCTGGAACAACGCCGCAGCCTGTTGCGAACCCTGCGGGCCTGCGGCGTCAGCGCGCGGGTGCTGATCATCAGCCTGGCGCTGGAGCTGGGCGCGTTGGCCTTGTTGGGCGGCGTGGCTGGCGTGCTCAGTGGGTATTGGCTGGCGAGTCTGTTGCTGCCCGATGTGGCGGCGAGCCTGCGGGGCCTGTACGGCGCGCAAGTGCCCGGGCAATTGAACCTCAGCCCCTGGTGGTGGCTGGGCGGGATTGGCCTGGGCCTGCTCGGCGCGCTACTGGCCGGGGCCCAGAGTCTTTTGCGCGCTGCACGCCTGCCTCTGCTGGCGCTGGCCAATCCCCAGGCCTGGCACCAGGCCCATGCGCGATGGCTGCGGCGCCAGGGAGCGGTGGCGACATTGGCCGCGCTGATCGCCGTGTCGGTGCTGGTCCGGGGCGACAGCCTGGCGAGCGGTTTTGTCTTGATGACGACGTTGTTGCTGGGCGCGGCGCTGGCTTTGCCGGTGCTGCTCAATGGGGTGTTGAACCGGTTGTTGCGTGGCAGCCGTTCGGTGCTCGGGCAGTGGTTTCTCGCTGATTGCCGCCAGCAATTGCCCACGCTGAGCCTGGCGCTGATGGCGTTGCTGCTGGCGTTGGCGGCGAACATCGGCGCTTCGGCAGCATGACCTCCGGTTTTCGCCAGACGTTCAGCGATTGGCTGGAGCAACGACTGACCGCCGAGTTGTATATCAGCCCGCAGACGCCAGCCCAGGCGGGCGAGCTGTACGACTGGCTCAAGCAACAACCGACGGTCACCGCCGTGCTGCCCAACTGGCAGGTGTCGATTCCCTTGCAAGGCTGGCCGACGGACATTTTCGGCATCATCGACCATGCTTCCTATCGCCAGCACTGGCCGTTGCTGGAGTCGACCGACGGCCAGGCGTGGGAGCAACTGGCCGGCGCCGACACGCTGATGCTCAGCGAACAACTGGCCCGGCGCCTGAAAGTGCGGATCGGTGATCGATTGACCCTCCCGACCCCACAAGGTCCGTGGGCGCCGCGCATCGTCGGAATCTACGCCGACTACGGCAATCCCAAGGGCCACGTGTTGATCAACGCGAAGCACCTGCTGGCGCACTGGCCGCAGCTCACGCCGTATCGTTTCAACCTGCGCATCGAACCGTCGAAGATCCCACCCTTGCTGGCGGCGTTGCAAAACCGGTTCAACCTCGACGACAGCCGCATCGTCGATCAGGCCCGGCTCAAAGGCTGGTCAACCCAAGTGTTCGAGCGCACCTTTGCCGCCACCGCCGCGCTCAACAGCCTGACCCTGGCCGTAGCCGGGGTGGCGTTGTTCATCAGCCTGTTGACCCAGAGCCAGAGCCGCCTCGGCCAATTGGCACCGCTGTGGGCAATAGGCGTCACGCGGCGGCAATTGATGCTGCTCAACCTTGGCCAGACCTGGCTGCTGGCGCTGCTGACCTTGTTATTGGCCGTGCCGCTGGGCATTGCCCTGGCCTGGTGCCTGGATGCGGTGATCAATGTGCAGGCCTTTGGCTGGCGCCTGCCGTTGCGGGTCTTTCCGTTGCAACTGGCGCAACTGCTGGCCTTGGCGATGCTCGCCACGCTGCTGGCATCGGCCTGGCCGCTGTACGCGCTGTACCGCACGCAGCCGACGGATTTGCTGAGGACGTTTGCCCATGAAGATTAGAGTCGGCCTGATGCTCCTTGCATTGCTTGCCGGTTGTGATGACTCGACGCCGCCGGAAAAGGGTTTTGCCGGTCTCGGCACCCACACCGTTGCGTTCACGCCCGTGGTGCCCGGGCGCGTGTTCAGCTTCCCAGCCGATCACGGTGTTCATGAAGGTTTCCGCATCGAATGGTGGTACATCACCGCTAATCTCAAGGACGCCGAAGGGCGGGATTTCGGCGTGCAGTGGACGTTGTTCCGCAGCGCCCAGGATCCTGCGGTGCAGGGCAGTGGCTGGCGCAACCAGACGATCTGGCTCGGCCACGCCGCCGTGACCTCCGCCAGCGTCCACCATGCCGCCGAGCGCTACGCCCGGGGCGGCGTCGGGCAGGCCGGGGTGCGGACTACGCCTTTCGATGCCTGGATCGATGATTGGCAATTGACGACTCAAGCCACTGGCAATGATCCCCTGGCGGCGATGCAGCTCAAGGCGCGTGACGCACACTTCAACTATGAACTGCAGCTCAGGTCGACGCGTCCGCTGGTCCTGCAAGGCGACCAGGGTTTCAGCCAGAAATCCGCGCAGGGCCAAGCGTCGTATTACTACAGCCAGCCGTTTTTCCAGGCGCGTGGTCATCTGGAAATCGACGGCCAGCGCTACGAAGTCAGCGGCCCAGCGTGGCTTGACCGTGAGTGGAGCAGCCAGCCGCTGACGGAAAACCAGACCGGATGGGACTGGTTTTCGCTGCACCTGGAAAGCGGCGAACAGGTGATGCTCTATCGCATGCGCCATAAGGAAGGCGCACCGTATCTCACGGGAACCTGGATCGATGCCCATGGCCAGGCGACGACGTTGCATGCCGACGAAATCAGCCTCGCGCCGCTGGACACCGCCAAGGTCGCGGGGCGCGCGATGCCGGTGCGCTGGTCGGTCAAGATCCCCGGCAAACAGCTCGACATTACCACCCGGGCGCTGAATCCCGGGGCTTGGATGAACCTGCGCATTCCCTACTGGGAAGGGCCGGTGCAACTGAGCGGCAGTCACGGCGGGAGCGGCTATCTGGAAATGACCGGCTATTGAGAATCGCCGGAACTCCCCGCATCCGTCGCCCCTCATAGCTTATGAATGCCTCGCGGGAGTCCTTCATGAGCGATGACCTCAAACCACCGTCGCTGGCCGATTGGCAGCGACTGTTCGACGACAAGGCTTACTTCCAGCAGTCGCCCGACGCTCATTTCACCGAGCTGATGCGGCTGGCTGACGATCTGTTCGGCCTGGGAGAGATTGACCTGGACCGCTGGCAAGAACTGAAGACCAGAGCCGAGGAACTTCACCAGCGCTCGCCGGATGCCAACGTCGCAGCGGAAGTGGCAGACCCCGACGCCTGATCTTATGGCGGCCCTTTCGCGAGCAGGCTCGCTCCCACAGAAGAATGCATTCCAATGTGGGAGCGAGCCTGCTCGCGAAAAGGACAACTCGGTCCTGGATTAAAACGCCATCGCCGCCATGCAATCCCACGCCAGCAGTTGGCACTACAGCAGAAGGAATTCAAGATGAAGCCCACATCAGACCCATCCGAACACAACCCTGATAAGCCGGCCATGCCTGGTGAAGTGGAGCGGGACAACGACGCGTTGCGCCCCAACGACCCGGCCAAGCGTGAGCAACGCCACGGTAATCCCGATGCGCAGGAAACCGATGCGCAGAAAACGGCCCGGCGCGATTGAAGTTGTTGGCGGGGGAGGGCAAGGATTCCTTGGCCCATGGCGTGAAAAATTATTTAAGTGGGGCTCACGGACATCCCGCGCAAGCTCCACTATTATTGTCTGCGTTCGCCCAGTGTCAGGCTCTTTACCAGTGCATGGAATGCCGAGGCCGTCGCACTGGGCGAACACCTGTGTGACTTAGCCGGCGACCGGTGAACGCCAGTCGTCGGAGCCGGACGTGCCGCTGACTTCATGGGTCCAGGTGATCTTGCGATACGTGAAGTGGACATCCTCCAGATGGGTGAAGTGGCTGTTGTTCGGGTCCTGGCAGTTGAGCATGTAGTCCTTCATGTCAACGATGATCGCGTCTTCCAGGGTGGTGGTGTAGTAGTGCTCCTGGGTGCCTGCGGCTGATGTGCGAAACCACTGGATTTCGACCTTGGTCAAGCGTTCACCGCTGGTCAGTGCGGCGAGCAGCAACGGCGAGGCCTTGTCGAAAACCTTGGTGATGACCAGTGGCTTGTGCACGCGCTGACCGGTTGGCTGGCCCGACTGGGCATCGCGCGGGATGATCACCTGATGCTCGAAGCCTTGCACCATGACCTGGTCTTCATGACCTTCCTGATAGGTGTTGCCCACCGAGTCGGCGGTAAACGCGCCGGCAGTGATCAGACCTTGTTTGGTGCCTTCGATGGACATGTAAGCGGGGGTAGCCAATGGATGCTCTCCTTGCGGAATAATCTGAAAGCCCGGGTCGCGAATCGTCCCGAGGCTGCCTGAGTTATCAAGAGCTGTGCCATTCGCTAAAAAACCTCTATAAATCAGTGGCTTGGTGAAGCGGCGCTGTCGAATCCGACATCAAGCGCCGGACATTCACGCAATGGACTGCGCCGTGTATCCCCGTCGATTGCACACTGCGCTGGGGCGGCTGAAACGGCGACAAGCGCTGGATTGAAGCCAGCGCCCCGTGCAACTTCTTGCGCCGTCTTGCCTTCGGCTTTTCTACGCACCCAACGCAGACATGCACTCATCGATGGAGCGCTGCTGTGTCGCGGCGTACAGCGCCAACTCATCGATGGTTGTTCGTCCCAGTGCGGTTTCGAATGCCTGCCGATTGGACTGTCCGGCATAGTGGCTCTGGGCGGCATCGCCGAGGTTCGACTGGAAAATACCGGCGGCGCTGACTGGCAGGAAATCTTCGTACACCAAGGGCTCTGCGCGCAGGCATTGCTGTTCCAACAAGTACTCCAGTGTGAGCGGTTTGGCCAACGTGCCCTTGGCGGCCAGGCCTTTCGATGTCGGAAAGTAGCGGAAGTACGCCAGTGCCTGCTGGCGTAACTCATCGAGAGTGTCCGGGAATTGGGCGAAATGTTCAGCCATCAACGCGTTGTAGCGTTGCGCGTTGGCTTCGTTGGGAAATTCCCCCAAGGCGTCCCGTGCGGCGTTGAGCAATTGATCGTACAGCGCACGACCTTTGGGCGTGAGGGCGGCGCCGCGTTGTTCGATCTCGCCGAAACGCGCGCTGTGGCTGCCCTTGGACTGAGGCGAGTCAGTAAACGCGACGGGTTCGTCGAGGGCCTTGAAGCTGGTCTGGCGCAGCAGGATCGGACACTGTCGGCGAGGTGGACCTTCGACCACGGCCTTCGGCGTGATGCCATGCCGCGGCATCTGGGCCTGGACGATGTCGATGTCCAGGGTGCGCGGCGTCAGGTGATTGATGTGTGGGCCCTTGAAGGCCACGACGTCGGCGATCAGCCGATGCTGGGCGCTGAGTTGTCGATATTGTTCGGCGGTGACCGTGGCGCTGTGGTGCCAGCGGAAAGTTTCCAATGCTTGCAGGACAAACTCGTCAGCCTGGTGCTCCGTCAGGCCACCCTGGCGCTCGGCCAGCTCAATGAGATCGAGGGCGTCGGCGGTGAAAATCTGCCGTTTGGCCAACACCGACTCGGCAAAGGTCCGAAGCTCGGTGTTTTCAATCAGCTCCAGGCGCAACAGCGAGGTGAAGACCCGGAACGGGCTTACTTGCAACGATGCCTCGTGAACAGCGCGAAATGCCGTGGAGTGCACCGGTACCCCGGCAGGCGTGAGGTCGTAATAGCCCACCGGCTCCATGCCCATCACCGCAAACAGGCGACCGAGCATCGCCAGCTCGGCGGCGGTGCCGACGCGGATCGCACCGTGGCGTTCCAAGTCCAGGCGCTCGAGCTCGCCGGTGCTGCGCAGGTGTTCGGCCAGCGGGGAGTCGTTTGCCAGCACCTGGGCGTTGGTCTGTTCCACCAGGTTCATCAGTGCGCCGTACAGCGGCACCTCGTCGCGGTACATGTCGGACATCGCCCTGGAAAAGCGTTGGCGGATCAAGTCGGGGCTGACGAAGCTCATCGTGAGAATTCCTGGCGAGGGCTGTGGGAAAGTTGAACGAAAGATCGCAGCCTTCGCCAATGCCGGCAAACGAAGAATCTTCAGGACTTCATTCTGCCAGGGACTGATCCGAAGGCTCCCGCCGAAGACGTCGTCGCAAGCAATCAAGCCTGCCTTGTGTTCACTGCCCCAATCCCCTCAGGAAATCCCGATATAACGCCGCCGTTTTCCCGGGTTTCTCTACCATCGGCATATGGCCGACGCCGTCCCAGATCTCCACCCGCAAATCGGCGATGCCCTTGCTCCAGACCGGCACGCTGCTGACGTCGATCAGCCGGTCCTTGCGCCCCCAAAGCAGCAACGACGGCGCGCGGATGTCGTTCAGGCGGGGCTCCATCGGTGGGCTGGCGCGAAAATCGACGAAGATTTCCGCCAGTTCTTCCCGGCGCTGTTCGTAACGCTCGGCCAGTGCCGCCAGCACCACGCTCGGCAACCAGGGCGGCGAGGCCATGGTCATGGCGTAGAACGGTGCGAAATCATCCCGCGAATACACCAGGAACGGGTTATGCCCAGCGGCCAGGTGGCGTTCCATGTCACTGGGTTGGGGGGCGGTGACGCCCGCCGGGTCGATCAGCGCCAGGGTCAGCACGCGGTCAGGTGAGGTCGCCGCCAGCCACGCCGCGAGGTGGCCGCCCATGGAATTGCCGATCACATGGACCTTGTCCAGGCCGCAGGCATCGAGCAGCTCGATCACCCGCCGGGCCTGGGTCGGAATGTCATAGCCGCCGCCAACCTTGAAGCCGGTTTCGCCATGGCCGGCCAGGTCGGGAATCACCACGCGGTACTGGCTGACAAAATGCCGGGCGAAGCGCAGCCAGAGGTTCTTGTCGGCACTGTAGCCGTGCAGCATCAGGATGCTGCCGGACGCTTCATAAGGGCCACCTTGCCAGGTCGACACCGTCATTTCACTGATGGGCACCGTGATCTTGTGCAGCCGGTAAAGCCGCGCTTCCAGGGCCATGCCCAGGTCATACAGCACGTGGCCGATGCCCGGATACGTCAGCCAGCTCCAGGCGATGAACACGGCGAGGACCACCCACAACACCAGCATGTCGTTGCCCTCCATGGGTCACGTTGGATGTTGACCCGTCGATATGATCCGACGGATCAAGGTAAGTGAAGCTGAAACCTTGGAATATCGCGATGTCAGGCAGGTGTCTGCTTTGATACGCGCTGTGTCGGGCAACAATTCCCCTCCTCATGTATAGCCAAAATATGCGAAGAACTACGTTCGTCCGGTGGGATAAATACCCCCTGCATGGAGTGATGGCTATTTGACGGCGCCCTGATAGACTCCCAACAACCCATCCCGGCGATCGGGAGACCGGCGGTGCAGAGGCCTCTATGCATAAGACGGGAAAAAAGGGACTCTCGCTGGCCAGGAGGCTTTATACATCGCGCATCCTAGGCCTGGCGCTGGGGTTGCTGGTGGTGAGTGTTGCCGTCCTGCCCCTCGACCCGGCGCCCTGGGTCTGGGGCTTCATGTTGTTTAACGGCTTGCTCTGGCCGCACGTGTCCTATCAATGGGCGCGTCGCTCGGCGGTGCCGTACCACGCCGAACACCGCAACCTGCTGATCGATGCCTTTCTTGGCGGCTTCTGGGTCGCCGCGATGCAATTCAATCCGCTGCCCACGGCTGTCACCCTGGCGATGATGGCGATGAACAACGTTGCCATCGGCGGCCTGCGTTTCCTGTTGGTCGGGGCCGCGGCCCAAGTGGCCGGGATCGCGGTGGGGGGCGTGATTTTCCCGTTGACCGGCGTACCCATGACCAGCCCGGCGCAACTTTATGCTTGCCTGCCGCTGCTGTGCCTGTATCCGCTGGCGCTGGGCTGGATCTGCTTTCGCCAAGCCTACACGCTCGGCCGGCAGAAGCGAGAATTGCTGGCCCTCAGTCGCACCGACAGCCTCACCGGGCTGCTCAACCATGGCGCCTGGAAAGATCGACTCGATGAAGAATTCCAGCGTTGCCTGCGTCATCCATCGGACGGAATCCACGGCGCAATCGCGCTGATCGACATCGACCATTTCAAGGCCATCAATGACACCTACGGCCATGGTGCCGGCGACGTTGTGCTGCGCCAGCTCGGCAAGCTGCTCAGGCAAAACCTGCGGGCCGCGGACATTGTCGGGCGCTACGGTGGCGACGAGTTTTGCGTGATCCTGCCGGACCTGACCTTGCACAACGCGGTCCAGGCCATGGACGGTTTGCGCGAACGTTTTGCCACGCTCGCCTATGAGCAGGATCCGGCCTTGAAAGTGAGCCTGAGCATTGGCTTGGCGGCGTTTAGCCCGGCTTATGGCGATGCCGGTGCATGGCTCAACGACGCTGACCAGATGCTCTACGAAGCCAAGACTGGCGGGCGTAATCGGGTTGTCTGTCAGCGACATCGACCGGTGTTGGAGACGTCGACGGTCTAGAGCATTGGCGTTTTGTCGGGTAGGGTGCCCCTTGACTCCCTCAAGGGTACTTTCCCGACGAAACAAGGATGAACTCATGACCGTTATCGCTCGTCGCTCCCGTCTGGCCGTCAGTCTTGGCTTGAGCCTGGCCCTTGGCACCTTCGCCCCCGCTGTCTTTGCGCAGCCCCATCAGCAAGTGCTGGCCGATGCCGAGCAGTACAAGGGCGAGGCCCTGAAACTGCTGGAACGGCTGGTGAATATCGACTCCGGTTCCGGTTATGTACCGGGGCTGACCCAGGTCGGTGATATCGCCATTGATGAGCTGCAAAAGCTCGGCGCGACCATCGAGAAGGTGCCCAATTCGGACGGTACTCAACATGTCCTGGCGACGTTCAAGGGCACCGGCAAGGCGAAGATCTTGCTGATGGCCCACATGGACACGGTGTTCAAGGAAGGCTCCGCCGCCGAGCGGCCTTTTCATATCAAGGATGGCCGGGCCTACGGGCCGGGGGTGATGGACGACAAGGGCGGTATCGTCGCCGGCATCTATGCCTTGAAAGTGCTGAAAAACCTCGACTTCAAGAATTACGCGCAGATCACCTTCCTACTCGACGCCAGCGAAGAAACCGGCTCGGACGCCGCCACCGACCTGATCAAGAAAACCGCCAAGGCCCACGACGTGACCCTGAACCTTGAACCGGGTCGTCCGGCTGACGGTCTGGTGGTGTGGCGCAAGGGCAGCGCAACGGCGCTGGTGGAGGTCAAGGGCAAGGCGGCCCACGCGGGTGTGGCGCCGGAGCTGGGGCGCAACGCGGCGATGGAGGCGGCGCATCAGATTCTGCAACTGGGCAAGCTCGGCGACGCGGAGAAGAAAACCACCATCAACTTCACCGTGCTCAAGGCGGGTGACCGGACCAACGTGATTCCCGACCAGGCCACGGCGAAGGCCGACGTGAGGGCGGCGGTGCCGGAAGAATTCGACCGCATCGAAAAAGACCTGGCCCGGGTGTCCAAGGACAAGTTGATCGCCGACACCGAAGTCACCACCAGCCTGCAGCGTGGCTTGCCGCCGATGCCGCAGACGAAGGAGTCGGATCGATTGATGGCCATGGCCCAGGGTATCTACGGCGAACTGGGGCGCAAACTCACCGAAGAAGGCAGCGGCGGGGCGGCGGACGCCAGCCTGTCGGCCGGGGTTGGCACGCCGACGCTGGATGGCTTTGGCATCGTCGGGGGTAACATTCACACCCCTGAGGAATACGCTGAAGTCGAGAGCGTGGTGCCGCGAATCTATTTGCTCTCGCGGATGATCATGGAATTGGCGGGGCGGTAGTGTGCTATGTCGTTCGGGGCGTTGGCCGGGAATAGGGCGAACGCCTCGAAACCCTGTGGGAGCGAGCTTGCTCGCGAAAACGATCGGTCTGTCGATCAAGTGTTGACTGACATACCGCCTTCGCGAGCAAGCTCGCTCCCACAGGGATGCGTTATGTCGAGGGACGGGCTTCGACGTTATCCAGCGCGCGATTCGCCAGCAGTCCGCTCAGTTCGACCAGTTGCAGGATGCCCAGGGCGACGTGCCGCGCGTGAGCCGTCCAGGTCGAAGGCCAGGTCATTGATCATGGCGTTGGCCGAGGCCAGGGTTTCGCTGAGGTTGGCGAGGAGGGCTTCGGTGGTGATGCCGTTGATGAGGGTGAAGAGCTGGCCTGGATCGGTTTTCGGTGTGCTGGATTTGGGTTTCAGGTAGTAATCGAGGGCGCGGTCTGCTGCCGCTTTGTCGAGCGCTGCTGAGTCGGCTGGATCGTTGTCCGGCGGATTTGGGGTTGCTTTGAACATGATGAAACTCCTTGGTAATGGGAGCCGCAACCCTTTGCTACCAAACATTGGGTGGCGGCTATACGCAGGTTGGTAGACCGGGTACCAAGGCAAACCCAGCGCGCCAGGAGGCGCCCCACGCACAGCCGCCATAATAAATATGCCGGAACTGTGCGCCTTAGTTTTACCCGGGCTACCAAACCCGATCGCTGATATTCAGCGACCGGGCAACAGTAAAGCCCACCCTCAAGGCGCACAAGCCGGCGGATTCTGGCGTAGTTGTAGGCAATGGCGCAAGAAGTTGGAGTCCCTTCCTACGCCAAGATTATCGACATAAACATCAGAGCTTTCGTGGCGAGGGGATTTATCCCCGTTGGGCTGCGCAGCGGCCCCCAAACCAGCCAACTCGGTATGTCAGAAAGATTGTGTTCACTGTTTTAGGGCTGCTGCGCAGCCCAGCGGGGATAAATCCCCTCGCCACATGACTGGCTTCGCTTTGGATTGCGAAGCTTTCTAATACACCCAAACCTCCACCCGCCGATTGCGAACCCGTCCTTCATCTTCACTGTTGGCCGCCACCGGCATCAACGCGCCGAAACCGCGCACCTCACGCAACGCCACGCCGAATTTGACCAGTTCACGCCGCACCGCCATCGCCCGCAGTTTGGACAGCAGGTCGGCCCGCGCTGGATCGTCCTTGGCATCACCAAAACCCACCAGGGTCACGCGCCGATCGGCTTTGCCATGCTGCTTGATGTAATCGAGCACGCGCCCCAGGTCCTGATGGGCCTTGTTGTCGAGATTGGCGCTGCCTTCTTCGAAACGAAAATTCACCGTCAGGCGTTGGGCATGGCGGCTGAGGGCTTGATAGCCCTCGGGCATCAAGGCGTTGGGGGGGACCGACATCGCCTGGACTGTCTGGGCGATGAAGCCGTTGGCCGCGACGATAGCCTGGCCCTGTTCACTTTGGGTGAAGTCCACCAGCGCCTCGGCCCACGGATTGGTCTGCAAGGGCGGTAAATAGAAGAACAGACGCCGGGAAAGGGGATAGTCCTCGGTGGCGATCAGGTTGTTCAGCGGCAACATGGGTTGGGAATCGCCATCGACAATCGCCAGAGGTTTCGCCTGGCGCACGTAGGGTAGACCGATGAAACCGATGCCTTGTGGGTCTTGGCTGACGGCATCCGACAGTTGATCACTGGATTCGAAGCGTCTGGCCGTAGGATCCAGCTTTTTTCCCTGTCGGTTGAGTACCAATTCCTTGAAGGTGTCATACGTACCGGACTGCTCGTCCCGGGCGTATAGATGAATCGCCCCGCCGACGCCACCCACCGCTTCCCAGGTTTTTGCCTCGCCGCTGAAGATGCGTGCCAGTTGCACGGTGTCGAGCTGCCGTAATGGGTTTTGTGGGTGAAGAATAATCGCCAGGCCGTCGATGGCGATGACCTGTTCGGATGTCGGGCTTTTCAGATCGCCGAGGGCCGCCAGGTCCTTCAGTTCGCTTTCCTTGATCGGCCGGGAAGAGGCGGCCAGGTCGGCGTTGGCTTGCTTGAGCGCAGTGAATCCGGTGCTGGAGCCGTGGGCGGCGATGTCGACTGTGACTCGCTGGCCTTCGGCGGTCTGCCCGACGATGCGTTGCTCGTTGTCGCGGCCGGTGATTTCAGCGCTGACCTTGAGCAATCCCTGGTTCTCCATCAGTCCGCGGACCAGGGCCGGCCCCAACGCCGCGCCAATGGTGTTGGAGCCCTGGAGGCGCAGGGCAGGGCCCTGTTCGGGAATGGGCAGACGGTCGGCCCATGCCACGCATGGCAGCCAGAGACCGAGGAAAAACACAACGCACAGCCGCATGCCGGCCACCTTCTGACCTTGGGAAGTGCCGGAAGATTAAGTCAGTCGGGTTACTGAAAGATGACAGAGGTGCGACGAGAAACGAATGACCGGCGCGATCAAGTGTGGGAGCGAGCCTGCTCGCGAAGGCGGTGTGTCTGGCGCAGTCATGCGACATCGATACCGCTTTCGCGAGCAGGCTCGCTCCCACAGTCCCACAGGGATCTTCTGTGGCTGGGATTCAGCTCAGTTCCAACCAGATCGGCGCATGGTCCGACGGCTTTTCCATGCCCCGCAGTTCATAGTCCACGCCAGCGTCCTTGACCCGTGGCAGCAGGCCGTGGGACGCCAGGATCAGGTCGATGCGCAGCCCGCGCTTGGGTTCGTCTTCGAAACCGCGGCTGCGGTAGTCGAACCAGCTGAAGCGGTCGGTGACGTCTGGGTTCAGGTGGCGGAAGCTGTCCACCAGGCCCCAATTCTTCAGGCGCGCCATCCACTCGCGTTCTTCCGGCAGGAAGCTGCATTTACCGGTCTTCAGCCAGCGCTTCATATTGTCCGGGCCGATGCCGATGTCACAGTCTTCCGGGGAAATGTTCACGTCGCCCATCACCACGACCGGCTGGTCGTTGCTGAAGCGGGTTTCCAGCAATTGCTGCAGGTCGCTGTAGAAGCGCTCTTTGGCCGGGAATTTGGTGGGGTGATCGCGGCTTTCACCTTGGGGGAAATAACCATTCATGATGGTCACCGGCACACCGTTGGCATCGGCAAACGTGCCCCAGATGAAACGCCGCTGGGCATCTTCATCGTCAGTCTCGAAGCCTTTGTGCAAGGTCAACGGCGCTTGGCGCGAGAGGAGGGCGACACCGTAGTGGCCTTTCTGCCCGTGGTAATGCACGTGATAACCCAGGGCTTGCACCTCGGCCAGCGGGAACTGTTCGTCGTGGACCTTGGTTTCCTGCAACCCGATCACGTCCGGCTGGTGCTTGTCGATCAGTGCCGCCAACTGATGGGGACGGGCTCGCAGGCCGTTGATGTTGAAGGAGACGATCTTCATGGTCGGCTGTCCTGGCAAAACTGCGATGCTAGCTGACATGTGGGAGCGGGGCTAGCGTGGCAGTAGGACAAATGCACTGCTAATGTCCTTGGCATGTAGGAACGATCGCAGCCCTATCGGGTTCGTAGTCAATAAGAGCAGGCCTCATCGAGCCCGCCCAGGAGACGCAACGCCATGCCTGAAACCGCCACTGCTGATATCCATATGCTCGACAGCGGCTATTCCCGCGAAGCCCGTTCGTTGCTCTACCAGGCCTATCGCCACGAGCCGACCTTCAGCTACCTGTTCGAGTCCGAGCGTCCCGGCTATGAACAGCGGGTGCGGGCGACCGTGCGTGAACTGGTCAAGCAGCATTTCCTCCAGGACCTGCCGGCCATTGGCCTGCTGGTCAACGACCGCCTGATAGGCATCGCCCTGATCGCCCCGCCGCAGCGGCGTCTGGGTATCACCGAGAGTTGGGCCTGGCGCCTGCGCATGGTCTTGAGCACGGGGTTCCGCTGTACCCGACGGTACCTGGACTATCACGCCGCCGTGCTGGCCTGCCTGCCTTCGGACGCGGTGCATGTATTGCCGTTGCTGGGCGTTCATCCGCAATTCCAGGGCAAACACTACGGCGAACAGTTGCTCGAGGCGGTGCACAACTGGTGTGCCGTGGACGAGCATTCCCAAGGCGTGGTGCTGGACACTGGAAATCCCCGTTATCTCGAATTTTATAAACGCCAGGGTTATGAGGAAATTGGCGAAATAGCGGTAGGACCGATCCGCGAGCATGTTTTCTTTCATGCGAACCCGCAGGTCCTGCAGAGCGCGACGGCTTAGTCAGACGAACTTTTGGGAATCGTCTGGCTCTATCAGGCTCCCGACCTCGTGATAGCATCCGCGCCATGAATTTCCCAGGACGAATGACCGGTGGCGCGCTCTTGCTGTCCCTCAGCTGCGTGGCGCTGGCACAAAGTGAATTGGATGTGCGGGTCAAACCCTCCAATGACGAACTCAAGGCCAACGTAGAAGGCTACATCGGTGGTGTGGGCGATCGTGACGAAGAGGCGTTGCTGCGTTTCAGTCGCGGCGCCGAGGAGCAGGCGCGCAAAGCGGCCCAGGCGCTGGGCTACTACCAGCCGCAGATCGACAGTGAGGTCCAGGCGGGCAAGGCGCCGCGCCTGATCCTGAGCATCGACCCCGGCGAGCCGGTGCACTTGCGTAATGTCACGATCCGCATCGACGGCCCGGCGGCGTCGCTCAAGGGCTTCCGCGTGCCTGACAACCCAGGCCTCAAACCCGGAGCGGTGCTCAACCACGGGCGCTATGAAGACGCCAAGCGGACAATCCAGAACCAGGCCTCGCGCTATGGTTTTTTCAGTGGGCGGTTCATCAGCCAGACGTTGCGCGTGGACCCGCAGGCCGGTATCGCCGACATCGAATTGATCTACGACAGCGGGCCGCGCTACGCCCTGGGCGCGGTCAGCTTCGAAGGTGATACACCCTTCGATGAAGACCTGCTGCAACGCATGGTGCCGTTCAAGGCGGGTGCGCCCTACGACTCCGAGCTCATCGCCGAACTCAACCAGGCCTTGCAATCGAGCGGCTACTTCGAAGGCGTGCGCGTCGATGCGACGCCCACCGCGGCCACCGACAACGTGATCCCGGTGGCGGTCAAGCTCGACACCCGCAAGCCTCGCACCATGGGGCTGGGCCTGGGGTTCTCCACCGACGTCGGCCCCCGGGCCAAGGCCAACTGGACGCGCCACTGGGTCAATCCGCAAGGGCACAGCTACGGTTGGGAGGCGGAAGTCTCGGCGCCCCGGCAAAACATCGGCCTCTGGTACGACGTGCCGCTGGACCCGCCGTTGACCGATAAGCTGCGCTACGCCGACGGTTATCAATATGAAGAACTGGCCGGCACCGACACCCTCAGCAAACTGCTGACCGTGGGGCCCGAATGGCACAGCAAGTTGCCCAGCGGCTGGCAGCGTGTGGTGTCGCTCAAGTGGCAGCGCGAGGAATACCGTCTTGGCGACGATTCGGGCCTGAGTACGTTGCTGATGCCGGGCGTCAGCTATTCGTACCTGCGCAGCGATAACCGTATCGACCCGCACCATGGCTATCGCCTGCAATTCGACACCAAGGTCGCCAAGGAAGGGTTGGGTTCGGACAACAACCTTTTGTATGGCACCGCCATGGTCAAGGGTTTGACCACTGTGTTCGACAAGCATCGTTTCCTGGCCCGCGCCCAGATCGGCGGCAGCGCTACCAATGGCTACAAATCGATCCCGCCATCCCTGCGTTTTTTTGCCGACGGCGATCAGAGCGTACGCGGCTACGACTACCAGAGCCTGTCGCCGGAAAACTCCGACGGCGATCGCATCGGCGGCCGCTACATGGTGGCCGGCAGCGTCGAGTATCAATATTCGGTCGCGGAAAAATGGCGCGTCGCAACCTTCGTTGACCAGGGCAACTCTTTCAATAATCTCGATTTGCCAAGCCTCAAGACCGGCGTGGGTGTCGGCGTGCGCTGGGTGTCGCCGGTCGGCCCGATCCGCCTCGACCTGGCCCATGCCCTGGACGACGACGGCGGCATTCGATTGCACTTTTCCATGGGGCCTGAGTTGTGAATCGCGGTTTGAAAATAACGCTGCTTGCCCTTGGCGGGTTGCTGGTGTCGGTCTTGCTGGCCTTGAGCATCGTGTTGGGCACGGCGTTTGGCAGCCGCTGGGCCCTTGGCCTGGTGCCAGGGCTGACCGTGGAGAGTTTCCAGGGGCGGCTGGGCGGGCAGTGGAATGCCGACCGGGTAGTGTGGCAACAGGACGCCAGCCGGGTAGAACTCGATCGGCCGATCTTCGCCTGGTCGCCGTTTTGCCTTTTACGCATGACCCTGTGCATCGAGCAGCTCAAGGCCGACAGGATTGCCTTGCAGCTGCCGGCCTCTTCCGATGCACCGAGCAGCGGTCCGATCAGCCTGCCGGACCTGGACTTGCCCTTGGCGATCGAGTTGGGCGACGTCCAGGTGGGCAGCCTGTCGTTCAACGGCAGCGAACAGCTCAAGGGGTTGCAACTGGCGGCGCACTGGACCGCCGAAGGTCTGCAGATCGACTCGGTGCAATTGCAGCGCGACGAGTTGAGCCTGAAACTGTCCGGCCTGTTGCAGCCGCGTGGGAACTGGCCGCTCAGTGCTGCGGGCCAACTGACATTGCCGGCACCGGGTGCGACACCTTGGATGCTGGATCTGAAAGTCGATGGCGATCTGCTCAGGACCCTTGAGCTCACTGCCGACAGCAGTGGTTATCTGCAAGGTCACCTCAAGGGCGAGTTGCAACCGCTCGCGGACAACCTGCCGGCCAAGGTGCGCATCACCGCCGACGGCTTCAAGGCCAGCGCCGACCTGCCGGACACGCTGTTGCTCAATCAGCTGGAACTGACCGGCGAGGGTAACCTGAAAGATGGCTATCAACTGCTCGGCAAGGCGAGTTTGCCCGCCGAGAAAGGCCCGGTGGCGTTGTCGCTCAGCGGCAAGGTCGACGCCAACGGCGCACAGATCGCTGGCCTCGATCTGGATGCGGGCGACCAGCAAAGCCTCAAGCTCACCGGGCAGCTGGATTGGCGCGAAGGCCTGAGCGCCGAAGCGAAGATCGCTTGGCTGGAGTTCCCTTGGCATCGCCTCTATCCACTGATCGACGAACCGCAAGTGACGTTGCGCCGTTTTAATGGCGAAGTCTCGTACACCGATGGCAAATACCTCGGCAATTTCCACGCGGCGTTGGACGGTCCGGCCGGGGCGTTCAGCCTGGACAGCCCGTTCAGCGGCGACCTGACGCAGATCCATTTGCCACAGCTCAAGCTCGCCGCCGGGCAGGGCAAGGCCGAAGGGCACTTGAGCCTGCAATTTGCCGACGGCGTTGCCTGGGATACGGCGCTGCAATTGTCGGCCATCAACCCGGCGTATTGGCTCGGCGAGTTGCCCGGCACCCTGGCCGGGCCGTTGCGCAGCAAGGGAACGATGAAAAACGAGCGCCTCGAGCTCGACGCGGACCTGGACCTCAAGGGCAAGCTGCGCGGCCAGCCGGCGCTGTTCCAGGCCAAGGCCAGCGGGGCTGGCGAACAATGGAATCTCGGCGCGCTGGATATTCGTCTGGGCGACAACCGCATCAACGGCACGGGCAGCCTGCAGCAGAAACTGACAGGGCAGATCGATATCAAGCTCTTGCGCCTGGCCCAGCTCTGGCCGCAATTGCGCGGCCAAATCACCGGCCGCGTCGATCTCGCCGGGACGCTGAAGGCACCGCAAGGCAAGCTCGACTTGCAAGGTACGCAACTGGCCTTCCAGGACAACCGCTTGCAAAGCCTGAACCTGGACGCGACGCTCGACAGTGCGCAGCGGGGCAAGGTCGACTTGAAGGCGAGCGGCATCCGGGCCGGCGAAACATCGCTGGGCGTGTTGACGGTCAGCGGCCAGGGCGACATCAAGCAACAGAGGCTCAACCTCGACCTGCAGGGGCCGCAGTTGGAAACCACCTTGGCCCTCGACGGTTCGCTCGACCAAGGCAACTGGCGCGGACGCCTCGCCAGCGGCGACGTGCAGGTCGGCGGGCAGACCTGGCGCTTGCAGGCACCAGCGACGCTTGAGCGCCTGGCCAACGGCACGCTGAACTTCGGTGCCCACTGCTGGCGATCCGGCCAGGCCAGCCTCTGCGGGGAAGATCAGCGATTGATGCCGGAGCCAAAGCTGCGTTATCACCTCAAGCAATTCCCCATCGAAAGCCTGGCCCAGTGGATGCCCAAGGATTTTGGCTGGCGCGGACAGCTCAACGCCGACCTGCAACTGGACCTGCCGGCCAGCGGCCCGAACGGCCGCGTGTTGGTGGATGCCAGCGGCGGTACTTTGCGGATTCGAGATAAGGAGCAGGACAAGGGGCAATGGCTGGATTTCCCCTACCAGACCCTGACGCTCAGCAGCCGCCTGACGCCGACGCGCATCGATACCGATATCAATTTCGTCGGCGCGAGGCTGGGTGAGCTGACGCTCCAGGCACGGATCAACCCGTTGCCGGCCAGCAAGCCTTTGAGCGGCTCCTTCCGACTCAATGGTCTGGACCTGTCGGTGGCCCGGCCGTTCGTGCCGATGGTGGAAACCCTGACCGGTCATTTGAACGGCAGTGGCACGCTGTCCGGTGGATTGCTCGCGCCCCAGGTCAACGGCAACCTGGTGCTCAGCGACGGCGAAATGTCCGGCCCGGAACTGCCGATCAGCCTCGAAGCCCTGCAACTGCGGGCCATGATCGCCGGTGATACGGTAAGGCTCGATGGCGCCTGGAAAAGTGGCAAGAGCGGGCAGGGCCGCCTGACCGGAAGCATTGGCTGGGGCGAGGCCCTGACCATGGACCTGGCCCTCAAGGGCTCGCAACTGCCGGTCACTGTCGAACCCTACGCAGTGCTGGACGTGGCGCCGAACCTGAACATCACGATGCAAGGCGAACGACTTTCGATTGCCGGCAAGGTCCTGGTGCCCAAGGGCGAGATCACAGTTCGCGAGCTGCCGCCGTCCACGGTCAAGGTATCGGATGACACGGTGATCGTCGGCCACCAGACTGAAGAGGGCAAGGCACCGATTGCGATGGCGATGGACATCGATGTCATCGTCGGCCAGGAAAAACTCGCCTTCTCGGGTTTTGGCCTGACGGCCAACGTCCAAGGCCAAGTACACATCGGCGACAACATGGACACGCGCGGCGAGCTCTGGCTCAACGACGGAAAATACCGGGCCTACGGACAACGCCTGACGGTACGCCGGGCGCGATTGTTGTTTGCCGGGCCGATCGACCAGCCTTACCTGGACATTGAAGCGATCCGCCAGACCGACGATGTGATCGCCGGTATTCGCTTGAGTGGCAGCGCCGAGCAGCCGACCACGCAGATCTTCTCCGAGCCGGCCATGAGCCAGGAGCAGGCGTTGTCCTACCTGGTGCTGGGCCGGCCGTTGAGCACCACCGGCGAGGACAACAACATGCTCGCCCAGGCCGCGCTGGGCCTGGGCTTGATGGGCAGCGCCGGCGTGACCACCAGCCTGGCCAACAACCTGGGTATCGAAGATTTCCAGCTCGACACCCAGGGCAGCGGCAACGACACCAGCGTGGTCGCCAGTGGCAACCTGTCGGAAAAACTCAGCCTGCGCTATGGCGTGGGCGTGTTCGAACCGGCCAATACCATCGCGTTGCGCTACAAGCTGAGCAAGAAGGTCTACCTCGAAGCCGCCAGCGGCGTCGCCAGCTCGCTGGATATCTTCTACAAGCGCGATTTCTGATCCCTCCTCAAAACAACCTGTGGGGAGCGGGCTTGCTCGCGAATGCGGTCTATCAGCTAAAAAATTGCTGACTGGCACACCGCTTTCGCGAGTAAACCCGCTCCCACAGGTCTGTCTATGCGTAGCTAACTAACTATTTGTTTGACATTTGCTGCCTAAGCAGTAATATCTCGACATACATTCGCTGCCTAGGCAGCAAAACGTCTTCCGACAACGGTATCCAGATGAAGCATTTCACCCCAGGCGATTTCCACAATTGCCATCTCGGCATGCTGCTCGGCCGTGCCGCGCTGCTCAAGGATCGGATCATCGACACCCACATGGAGCCCGTCGGCATCACCGCCGCGCAGTTCAAGGTGCTGATCATCATGGCCCAGCACGGCATCGACACGCCGGTCGAACTGTGCCGCTACCTGTCCCTGGACAGCGGCTCGATGACACGGATGCTCGATCGCCTGGAGCAGAAGGGCTTCCTGGTTCGCCAACGCTCGGCAGAGGACCGGCGCCAAGTGCAATTGGTGCTGACCGAAGCCGGCCAGGCCCTTGCCGATCGCCTGCCGTTCATCGGTGCCGATGCGATGAATCAACTGGCCAGTGCCATCAGCCGCGAGGAGCTGCAAACCCTCGAAGACATCCTCAAGAAAATACTGCTCGCCGCCGGTGACCCCATCACCGTCTTGCGATTGGGGGAAAAAATGAAGCGTCAAACCTTGCGTACCCACTTGGGCCTGGTGCTGCTGGCCATGAGCCTCGCCGGTTGTGCCAGCTACAGCGGCCTGAAGACCGAAGGGGTCAGCCTCGAAGCCAAGAGCCTCCAGGCGGGACAGTCCCTGACTGGCGTCAAGCTGTCGCCGGCCTCGTGGCCGAAAAGCGACTGGTGGAAAAGCCTCGGCGACCCACAACTCGATAGCCTGATCCGCGAAGCGCTGCACGACAGCCCGGACATGCAGATCGCCAGCGCCCGGGTTCACCAGGCCAGTGCCGCCGCCTATGCCGCCAACGCCGCACGCCTGCCAACCCTGGATGCCAGCGGCAGCGTCAGCCGTTCGCGCCTGGCTCGCGACCAGGATCCGCAAGGGCAGGGTGGGGCCTACAGCACGTTGCGTTCGCTGAGCGTGGATTTCAATTACAACTTCGACCTCTGGGGCGGCCAGCGCGCCGCCTGGGAAGCCGCCCTCGGTCAGGCCCGCGCCGCCGAGATCGACCGCCAGGCCGCGCAACTGACCCTGGCTGCCGATGTGGCCCGGGCCTACAGCGACCTGGGCCAGGCCCATATCATTCATGACTTGGCCAACGAAGACCTCAAGCGCACGCGGCAGATGCTGGACCTGGGCAAGCGTCGCCTCGGCGCCGGGATCGACAGCCAGTATCAGTTCCAGCAGACCGAAAGCCTGGAAGCGAGCGCCGATGCAACGTTGATCGACGCGGAGAAACGTTTGCAAAGCGCCAAGATCGCCTTGGCGGTGCTGCTGGGCAAAGGGCCGGACCGTGGCAACGAAATCGCCCGGCCCAACGTGCTGCAGGCCAGCGCCGTGGCGTTACCGTCGAATCTGCCGGCCGAATTGCTGGGCCGTCGTCCGGACCTGGTCGCGGCGCGGTGGCGGGTCGAGGCGGCGAGCAAGAACATCGAAGCCGGCAAGACCAATTTCTACCCCAACCTCAACTTGAGCGCGGCGGCGGGAGTGCAATCGCTGTTGGGTGACGCGATGTTCGGCTCGGCCAGCCGTTTCTTCAATGTGGCACCGACGGTGTCGCTGCCGATTTTCGACGGCGGACGCCTGCGGGCCGATCTCGATGCCCGGGACGCCGACTACGACCTGGCGGTGGCGCAATACAACAAGAGCCTGGTCGCGGCCCTTGGCGATGTCAGCGACACCATCAACCAGTTGCGTGACATCGGTCGGCAGATCGGCGCCCAGCAACATGCCGTGGATATCGCGCAAAGCTCTTACGACACCGTGGTCCAGCGCTATGGCTCCGGCATCGGCAATTACCTGGACGTGCTGAGCATCGAGCAGCAACTGCTCCAGGCCCAACGCCAACTGGCGACCCTCAATGCCGAGCAGATCGACCTGTCGATCCAACTGATGCAGGCCCTGGGCGGTGGTTTCGAGACCCGGACCGTAGCTTCGGCCACACCGGCCGCCACCGCGTCAACTCACTGATTCGAGGTATTTGTCATGGCAACTGCCGAAACAACTCAACAAACCCCACAGGACGGCAGCAATCCGCGCAAGCGCAAGGTGATGCTGCTGGCCCTGGCCCTGATCGTCATTCTCGCCGGCGTGGGTGTCTGGGCCTGGCACGAACTGTATGGTCGCTGGAACGAAAGCACCGACGACGCCTACGTCAACGGCAATGTGGTGGAAATCACCCCGCAAGTCACCGGCACGGTGGTGAGCATTGGCGCCGATGACGGTGACCTGGTGCGCGAAGGCCAGGTGCTGGTGCAATTCGACCCGAACGATGCCGAAGTCGCGCTGCAAAGTGCCCAGGCCAACCTGGCCCGTACCGTGCGCCAGGTGCGCGGCTTGTACAGCAATGTCGATGGCATGAAGGCGCAGGTGCATGCGCAAGAGGCCGAAGTGCAGAAGGCCCAGGAAAACTACAGCCGACGCAAGAACCTCGCGGCCGGCGGAGCGATTTCCCAGGAAGAACTGTCCCACGCACGGGACGACCTGACCTCGGCGCAGAACGCCTTGGCCAACGCCCGGCAACAGCTCAAGACCACCAGCGCGTTGGTGGATGACACGGTGGTGTCGTCCCACCCCGACGTGCAAGCGGCGGCTGCGCAACTGCGCCAGGCCTATCTGTCCAACGCGCGCAGCACCTTGATCGCGCCGGTGACCGGTTATGTTGCCAAGCGCACCGTACAGCTGGGGCAGCGAGTGCAGCCGGGCACGGCGTTGATGGCGGTGATCCCGCTGGATCAGTTGTGGATCGACGCCAACTTCAAGGAAACCCAACTGCGCGACATGCGCATCGGCCAGCCGGTGGACATCGAGACTGACCTGTATGGCAGCGACGTGAAATACAGCGGTACGGTCGACAGCCTGGGCGCCGGCACCGGCAGCGCATTTGCCTTGCTGCCCGCGCAGAACGCCACCGGTAACTGGATCAAGATCGTCCAGCGGGTGCCAGTGCGCATTCATATCAATGCCGAGGAGCTGACCAAGCATCCGCTGCGGGTCGGCCTGTCGACTCAGGTCAACGTCAACCTGCATGACCAGAGCGGCCCGGTACTGGCCCAGCAGCCACCGCAAAAAGCCTCGTTCAGCACCCAGGTCTATGACCGGCAATTGGCCGATGCCGACGCGATGATCAGTCGTTTGATTCATGAGAACAGCGCGGCGACGAGCAATACCGCACAGCGCTGAGGCAGCGCCGCCAACCCTGTGGCGAGGGGATTTATCCCCGCTGGGCTGCGCAGCGGCCCTAAAACTGCGACCCGGTGTATCAGGGACTCATTCATCTAATCAAACAAGGGCTGCTACGCAGCCCAGCGGGGATAAATCCCCTCGCCACAGGGCGTAATTCCATTTCATCGGGGCGCCAGTAGTTCACCACCTCCGTTTCATAGGACTCTCGCAATGAGCAATAACGCGTCCTTCACGCCGCCCAGCCTGTTGCTCAGCACCATTGGCTTGTCGCTGGCGACGTTCATGCAGGTGCTCGACACCACCATCGCCAACGTCGCCTTGCCGACTATTTCCGGCAACCTGGGCGTCAGCTCGGAGCAGGGTACTTGGGTGATCACCTCGTTCGCCGTGAGCAACGCCATCGCGCTGCCGCTGACCGGATGGCTGAGCCGTCGCTTTGGCGAGGTGAAGCTGTTTTTGTGGGCGACGATGCTGTTCGTCCTGGCCTCGTTCCTGTGCGGGATATCCACCTCCATGCCAGAGCTGATCGGCTTCCGTGTACTCCAGGGGCTGGTCGCCGGGCCGTTGTATCCGATGACCCAGACCCTGTTGATTGCCGTGTACCCGCCGGCCAGGCGCGGCATGGCCCTGGCGTTGCTGGCGATGGTCACGGTGGTGGCGCCGATTGCCGGGCCGATCCTCGGCGGCTGGATCACCGACAGCTATAGCTGGCCGTGGATTTTTTTCATCAACGTGCCCATCGGCATTTTCGCGGTGATGGTCGTGCGCCAGCAGCTCAAGGCGCGGCCCGTGGTCACTAGTCGCCAGCCGATGGACTATGTCGGCTTGATCACGCTGATCATCGGGGTCGGTGCGTTGCAGGTGATCCTCGACAAGGGCAATGACCTGGATTGGTTCGAATCGAACTTCATCATCATTGGCGCGCTGATTTCAGTCGTTGCCTTGGCGGTATTCGTGATCTGGGAAATGACCGACGGACATCCGGTGGTCAACCTGCGGCTGTTTGCCTATCGCAACTTTCGCATCGGCACCATTGTGCTGGTGGGCGGTTACGCCGGGTTCTTCGGGATCAACCTGATCCTGCCGCAATGGTTGCAGACCCAGATGGGCTACACGGCCACCTGGGCCGGCCTGGCGGTGGCGCCCATCGGCATCCTGCCGGTGTTGATGTCGCCCTTCGTCGGCAAGTACGCCCACAAGTTCGACCTGCGCCTGTTGGCCGGGCTGGCGTTCCTGGCGATCGGCCTGAGCTGCTTCATGCGCGCCGGGTTCACCAACGAGGTGGATTTCCAGCACATCGCCCTGGTGCAGTTGTTCATGGGCATCGGCGTGGCGCTGTTCTTCATGCCGACCCTGAGCATCCTGATGTCGGACCTGCCGCCGCACCAGATCGCCGATGGCGCGGGGCTGGCGACGTTCCTGCGAACCCTGGGCGGCAGCTTCGCCGCGTCGCTGACCACCTGGATCTGGATCCGCCGCGCCGATCAGCACCATGCGTACCTGAGCGAAAGCATCAGCACCTTCGAGCCGGCCACCCGCGAGACGATCAACCAACTCGGTGGCGCGAGCACGCCGGTCTATGCCCAGCTCGACCAGATCCTCACCAGCCAGGCGTACATGCTCTCCACCGTGGATTACTTCACGTTGCTGGGCTGGGCGTTCATGGGGTTGATCCTGCTGGTGTGGCTGGCGAAGCCGCCGTTCGCGGCGAAGGCGGGGCCTGCTGCCAGCGGTCATTGAAGCAACCATGAACTCCTGTGGGAGCGAGCTTGCTCGCGATGGCGGATTCACGTTCAACATCACCGTTGACTGATCCACCGCTATCGCGAGCAAGCTCGCTCCCACAAGGGATCTATATGTAGTCAGGGATCGTATCGGGTGCCGGCAGTTGTGGCGGCGGGGCAAACCCGAACGGCGCCAGCGCAAACCCCTGTTCATCCACCTGCAACGCCCAGCCTTGCTTGTCCCAATCCCCCAGCACGATGCGTCTCGCTGCGTGTTCGCCCAGTTGCAGCTTGTGGATGGCGGGACGGTGGGTGTGGCCGTGGACCAAGGTCTTCACGCCGTATTGCTGCATGATCCGCGGGATCTCTTCGGGCGTGACGTCGACGATGTCGTTGGCTTTCATCCGCGTCTGGGTGCGGCTTTCGCTGCGCAGCTTGCGTGCCAGTTTCTGGCGACTGCCCAGTGGCAGGTGGCGCAGGATGAACAACGTGAGCGGGTTGCGCAGCCAGCGGCGCATCTTCATGTAGCCGATATCTCGCGTGCAGAGGCTGTCGCCGTGCATCAGCAACACCGGTTCACCGTTGAACTGCACGACACTCGGATCCTTGAGCAAGGTACAGCCAGCCGCTTTGCAGAAAGCCTGCCCGAGCATGAAGTCGCGATTGCCGTGCATGAGGAAAATGGCCGTGCCGCTGTCGCTCAATTCGCGCAGGGCCTGGCAGATGGAACGCTGGAACGGCGTCATGGCATCGTCGCCGATCCAGGCTTCGAAAAAGTCGCCCAGGATGTACAACGCTTGCGCCGAGCGGGCGCGTGTGGCGAGTAAATCCAGAAACGCCCGGGTGATGTCCGGGCGCTCCTCTTCCAGATGCAAATCTGAAATCAGCAATATCACGCTTCGATGATCTCGGCTTTCTCGATGATCACGTCTTCTGCTGGCACGTCCTGGTGGCCGGCCTTGGAGGTGGTGGACACGCCTTTGATCTTGTCGACCACGTCGGTGCCAGCGGTGACTTTACCGAATACTGCGTAGCCCCAGCCCTGGACGTTCTTGCCGCTGTGGTTCAGGAAGCTGTTGTCGGCAACGTTGATGAAGAACTGCGCGGAGGCCGAATGCGGCTCCATGGTGCGAGCCATGGCGACGGTGTACTTGTCGTTGGAAAGACCGTTGTCGGCTTCGTTCTGGATGCTTGGGCGCTTGTCTTTCTTTTCTTTCATGCCCGGCTCGAAACCACCGCCCTGGATCATGAAGTTGCCGATGACACGGTGGAAAACGGTATTTTCGTAATGGCCGGCCTCGACGTACTCAAGGAAGTTCTTAACGGTGATCGGTGCCTTTTCGGCGTTCAGTTCCAGGACGATGTCGCCATGGTTGGTGGTCAGTTTGACTTGGGTCATGATCACTACTCTTTCAAGGAATTCGTGGGTTTCGGGGGCGCGGACGCCCGCAACCGGTCTGGCTGTAATCGGCCAGGTTGGGCAGTTTAGCGTGCCGGGCACGAATTTCGAGGCTGTTTTTCATCGGCTCATCGATTAAATTCAATCGTTTGCCGGCTCGGCCTGTCAGGTGCTTGACAGCATCGGCTATGATACGGGCTTTGATTTATCAGGCCGCACCCGGCCGCGCACTTGTACGTTCAAGGATCCTATGAGCAAGCCCACTGTCGACCCTACCTCGAATTCCAAGACCGGCCCGGCCGTGCCGGTCAATTTCCTGCGCCCGATTGTCCAGGCGGACCTGGATTCGGGTAAGCACACGCAGATCGTCACCCGCTTCCCGCCGGAGCCCAACGGCTACCTGCACATCGGTCACGCCAAATCCATCTGCGTGAACTTCGGCCTGGCCGAGGAGTTCGGTGGCGTCACGCACTTGCGTTTCGATGACACCAACCCGGCCAAGGAAGACCAGGAATACATCGACGCGATCAAGAGCGACGTCAAGTGGCTGGGTTTCGAATGGGCCGGCGAAGTGCGCTACGCCTCGCAGTATTTCGACCAGTTGCATGATTGGGCGGTCGAGCTGATCAAGTCCGGCAACGCCTACGTGTGCGACCTGACGCCGGAGCAGGCCAAGGAATACCGTGGCAGCCTGACCGAACCGGGCCGGAACAGCCCGTTCCGCGATCGCAGCGTGGAAGAGAACCTGGACCTGTTCGCCCGCATGCGCGCCGGTGAGTTCCCGGACGGTGCCCGTGTGCTGCGCGCCAAGATCGACATGGCCTCGCCGAACATGAACTTGCGCGACCCGATCATGTACCGCATCCGTCATGCCCATCACCACCAGACGGGCGACAAGTGGTGCATCTACCCGAACTATGACTTCACCCACGGCCAGTCGGACGCCATCGAAGGCATCACGCATTCGATCTGCACCCTGGAATTCGAAAGCCACCGTCCGCTGTACGAATGGTTCCTGGAACACCTGCCGGTGCCGGCCAACCCGCGCCAGTACGAATTCAGCCGCCTGAACCTGAACTACACCATCACCAGCAAGCGCAAGCTCAAGCAACTGGTGGACGAGAAGCACGTCAGCGGCTGGGACGACCCGCGCATGTCGACGCTGTCGGGCTTCCGCCGTCGTGGCTACACGCCGAAGTCGATCCGCAATTTCTGCGAGATGATCGGCACCAACCGCTCCGACGGCGTGGTGGACTTCGGCATGCTGGAGTTCAGCATCCGCGACGACCTCGACCACAGCGCGCCGCGCGCCATGTGCGTGTTGCGCCCACTGAAAGTGGTCATCACCAATTACCCGGAAGGCCAGGTCGAGAACCTCGAGCTGCCGTGCCACCCGAAGGAAGACATGGGCGTGCGCGTCCTGCCGTTCGCCCGGGAAATCTACATCGACCGTGAAGACTTCATGGAAGAGCCGCCAAAAGGCTACAAGCGCCTGGAGCCTGCCGGCGAAGTGCGCCTGCGCGGCAGCTACGTGATCCGTGCCGACGAGGCCATCAAGGACGCCGACGGCAACATCGTCGAACTGCGTTGCTCCTATGACCCCGACACCCTGGGCAAGAACCCGGAAGGTCGCAAGGTCAAGGGCGTGATCCACTGGGTGCCGGCCGCCGCCAGCGTCGAGTGCGAAGTGCGCCTGTACGATCGCCTGTTCCGTTCGCCGAACCCGGAGAAGGCCGAAGACAGCGCCAGTTTCCTGGACAACATCAACCCTGACTCCTTGCAGGTACTCACCGGTTGTCGTGCCGAGCCATCGCTGGGCAACGCACAGCCGGAAGACCGTTTCCAGTTCGAGCGCGAAGGTTACTTCTGCGCGGATATCAAGGACTCGAAACCCGGTGCTCCGGTGTTCAACCGTACCGTGACCTTGCGCGATTCCTGGGGTCAGTGATCAAGTCTTAAGGGAAACCCTGTGCTTACGATCTACAACACGCTCACCAAGAGCAAAGAAGTCTTCAAGCCGCTGGATGGCAACAAGGTGCGCATGTACGTCTGCGGCATGACCGTGTACGACTACTGCCACATCGGTCATGGCCGCAGCATGGTCGCCTTCGACCTGGTGACCCGCTGGCTGCGGTTCAGCGGTTATGACCTGACCTACGTGCGCAACATCACCGACATCGAAGACAAGATCATCAACCGTGCCCGTGAAAACGGCGAGCCTTACGATGCGTTGACCGAGCGCATGATCAAGGCCATGCACGAGGACGAGGCGCGCCTCAACATCCAGAAGCCGGACCTGGAACCGCGCGCCACGGACCACATCCCGGGCATGTTGGCGATGATCCAGACCTTGATCGACAAGGGCTACGCCTATGCACCGGGCAATGGCGACGTGTACTACCGCGTCGCCAAGTTCATGGGCTACGGCAAGCTGTCGCGCAAGAAGATCGAAGACTTGCGCATCGGTGCGCGTATCGAAGTCGACGAGTCGAAGGAAGACCCGCTGGACTTCGTGCTGTGGAAGGGCGCCAAGCCGGGCGAGCCGAGTTGGGATTCACCGTGGGGTGCCGGGCGTCCGGGCTGGCATATCGAGTGCTCGGTGATGTCGACCTGCTGCCTGGGCGAGACCTTCGACATTCATGGCGGCGGCAGCGACCTGGAATTCCCGCACCACGAAAACGAAATCGCCCAGAGTGAAGCGGCCACCGGCAAGACCTACGCCAACGCGTGGATGCATTGCGGCATGATCCGGATCAACGGCGAGAAGATGTCCAAGTCCTTGAACAACTTCTTCACCATCCGCGACGTGCTCGACAAGTACCACCCGGAAGTCGTGCGTTACCTGCTGGTGTCGAGCCACTACCGCAGCGCCATCAACTATTCGGAAGATAACCTCAAGGATGCCAAGGGTGCCCTGGAGCGTTTCTACCATGCGTTGAAGGGCCTGCCTGCCGTGGCGCCCGCTGGTGGCGAAGCATTCGTGGCGCGTTTCACCGAAGTGATGAACGACGACTTCGGCACGCCGGAAGCGTGCGCGGTGCTGTTCGAGATGGTGCGTGAGATCAACCGCCTGCGTGAGAGCGATCTTGATGCGGCGGCGGGCTTGGCCGCGCGCTTGAAGGAACTGGCCAGCGTGCTGGGTGTGTTGCAGCTCGAAGCCGATGACTTCCTGCAAGCCGGCGCCGAAGGCCGCGTGGACGCCGCCGAGGTCGAGACGTTGATCCAGGCGCGCCTGGCTGCGCGAGCCAACAAGGACTGGGCCGAATCCGACCGCATCCGCGACCAGCTCACCGCCATGGGCGTGGTGCTGGAAGACGGGAAGGGCGGGACGACCTGGCGATTGGCGGACTAAGATCTCTTAGACGCGAAATACCCACTGTGGGAGCGAGCTTGCTCGCGATGGCGGAGTGTCAGGCAACATGTTTGTCTGCTGATATATCCCCATCGCGAGCAAGCTCGCTCCCACAGTTTTTTGCATTCCAACCCTAGCAATCGATTAATTATGAGCTAGTACTGTCAGGTCAATTCGACATCCTCTGACAGGAGTCCTCCCATGCTCGCTCACTGGTCTCTCGCGGCCATCCATCTCCTGGCGTTCGCCCTCGGGTTCTGGGCGGTGCTGACCCGTGGCACGGCGTTGCGCCGACTCGCAGGGGGCGCTGACGTGGTTCGCAATGTCCTGGTTGCGGACAACGCATGGGGACTGTCAGCGCTGGTGTTGCTGGTAACGGGTGGGATGCGCGCTTTTGCCGGGTACGAAAAAGGCGCTGACTATTACCTGCATCAGCCGCTGTTTCACCTGAAGATGACGCTGTTCGTGGCGATTCTGTTGCTTGAAATCGCGCCGATGATCGCCCTGATCAAATGGCGGATAGCCCTCGGCAAAGGGCGCGCGATCGATCCATCGAGGGCGGGGCGCTATGCACGGATCAGCCATTTGGAAGCGTTGCTGTTGATCCTGATGGTGATCGCCGCCACGGGGATGGCTCGCGGCGTGAGCTTGGGTTGACCGGCCACGAACGCCTGCTTCCCCGCCATTAAAACGAAACGTCTGACAGCCATGCTACGAGGCAAGCCATTAATATCGGTTTCACGGCTGGACGAGGTCAAGGCGGATGGGGCAGGGCGAGGCGCGGTCGATATGCATCTTTAGCCAGCCTTGCGGTGATGCAAGCGGGCTGGCTGCGGACTGCGGCAAGGCTCAGGGCGTTTGAGGCTTGTCCGGGGCGGTAAGGCCGGCCTGGATACGCTGATAAATCTCTTCACGATGCACCGCAACGTTTTTCGGGGCGTTGATGCCGATCCTGACTTGTTGGCCGCTTACGCCCAGAATGGTGATCGTGATGTCGTCACCAATGTTTATGCTTTCACCGACTTTGCGGGTGAGTATCAGCATGGTGTTCTCCTTGATAGCTTTATAGGGCACCTGATTCAGACAGTGCAGATGTCGGTACTGCTTATAGATTAGTGCTAAGTGTCACAATGTGGGTGCCTCTTTCTGACGTGCAGACGCAGCATTAATTCCCAGGGTGCGACTATACAGAGACGCCGGGCAGGATTCTCGTGTTTTGCGCACTGTTTAGGGCGTTGTTGGCGAGAGCGGATGCTAAAATCCCCGCTTCATGTCTTGCGAGGGAATCGTTGTGCGTAAATTGGCTTGGGTTATCGCGGTATTGGCGCTGGCTGGATGTGGGGAAGGGCGCGACGTCGAGGCACCCAAGCCGAAAGCAGTGGCGAGCTCCACGCCGGCGGCCGCTGCGGCGCCCCAATGGGCGGTCGAGGTTCGCGGCGAGACGCCCCAGGCCGTCAGCGATCTCACCGGATGGCTGATCGAGCACAGCTTCATGTCCACTGTGGTCCGGGAGGATGGCAAGGATCGGGTTCTGGTCGGGCCGTTGAGCTCCGAAGCCGAGGCTCAAGCCAAGCAGGAGCAAATCACCGCTGCCCTGGTCCGCGCCAAGAAGCGCAACATCGAGACTCAGGTTGTGGATTATCCGTCAAGCACGATAAACAGACGGACAAACAAAAGGCCCCGGACGCGCACGTCCGGGGCCTTTTGTTTTTCAAGTGTTCAGCCGCAGGCCTTCATGTCCACCGGGCCGACGAATTCGTTTCCGCGCCCCATCACGCACGCAACGCTCTGGTTGCGCTGGCGCTCCCAGGCCTGCACGGGATAGGTCTTGTCCCAGGCTTCGTACAGGCTCCGGTCCTGTTTCGAAAGACGCAGGCCGTACTGTTTGCTCATATAGAAATACGTCCTGGCGATCATTCCCCGGATGGAAGGGCGGGGCATGACTTTCTTGGCCTTGAAGTCCACTTGGGTCAGGCATGAACCGTATTGGCCCTTCTGCACCGGCAACCAGCCGAAACTGAAGTTGCTGCGATCGCCATTGACCTCGCCAATGCTGGGCACCAGGTTGTGAAGGTCAGCCTCGGCCCGTTGGTACACCGGGTCGTAGCGCGTGCAGTTCTTGCGCCCGCCCTGTTGCCAGCATTGACGCTGATGGCCGATCTGCCACGCGGGGACAATATGTTCCCACTCGATGCGTGCGGCGCGACTGGCGTTCTTGCGTGGCACGTAACCGCAGGCCGCCAGGTTCACCCGATTGCCGGTGTATTTGCAGCCGCAGTAGAACTCGGTGGATTGCGGGGCGTAGAGTTTCCAGGCGACTTTCTTGGCTTCGTTGAAGGTGCGGGGAGCAGCGGCTTGCGCGCCCATGGCAACGAAGACGAGCGATAAAGCTAAACAGCGAACAATCATCAGGCTCAATCTTCCTTCGGCACAACCCAGAAAACCTGCACGCCGCCATCGTCGCGATAAGCGAGGGTGACGTTGTCGTTCTCGTCTATTTCCTCCAGCAGCCGTTCCCATTCGTCCACCGGTTCATCAGGAAGACGGAAGATCAGCGCGGCCTTGGCTTTTTGTGCGGTGGGGGAATTGATGATTTTCGAGACCCGAAGACCGAGTCGTGTATAGGAATCTAAGGGAGTAGTTGCAGCGGAGGGCGTGGCCACAGGATTATCCTTATTAAGCTGTACGTGCATACAGTATTTATTTGTAGGCATTTACGCAACTGCTTAAAAATCAAGAAAATCGTCTGACAGCGCTTTTTGCGTTTTGATGTAGGAAGAAGGATTTTTTTATTGAGAAAGGTCCTCTGTCTTCAGCAGATTCCGCCAGAGGCCTAAAGAAAATTCCCTAGCGGACGATCTTGCTTGTAGGAAATTCTTTCACGGAGCGAGACATGTCCATTTCAATCGGCTTTCCAAATGCCGCCGCCATCACCATTGGCGGAAAATCCGCGGCCACGCTGAATGCCCTGAGCGAGGCGAGCGCCGACGCAGCCGACGAGGCCCTTGGCGAAACGCAAGCGCCTGGCAAGGTCCGTGCGAATCTGGCGACCGAAGCCGAGAGCAAGACCGAAAAAAGCGACAGCGACCAAAGCATTGCCACAAAAATACTGCTCAAGCGCATGCAGGAGCTTCAACAGCAACTGCGCGAGCAGCAACAGCAGCTTGCCGCGGCACAGGCGCGTCCTTATCCGACGCCTGATGCCAAGACGACTGCTATCCTGTCGATCCAGGGTCAGATCGCCGACACCACCGGCGCGCTGCAGCAGGTTACGGGCAGCTTGATCAAGGAGCTGGCGAAAGAATCCAGCTCGGGTTCGCTGGTCGACACCACGGCTTGATCGATGACGTTCCGGATGAAAACGGGACGTTGACAAAACGCCGATGCTTTACCATAGTTCATTCCACGCAAACGTTTGCGCGATTGCCGTGCGACGATTTTGCTCACAATAATCATAAAATCGGAGTGAACCCATGAAGCTGCCATTCGCTGGACGCCTTCTCGCCGTCGCCATGCTCGCGGCCGCATCCGCAGCGCTGCCTTTCTCCTCGGCGCTCGCCCAGACCACGGAAAAACCCAAGGTCGCGCTCGTCATGAAGTCCCTCGCCAATGAATTCTTCCTGACCATGGAAGATGGCGCCAAGGCGTATCAAAAGGAACACTCCGCCGATTTCGACCTGATCTCCAACGGGATCAAGGATGAAACCGACACCGCCAATCAGATTCGCATTGTCGAACAAATGATCGTGTCCAAAGTCGATGCGCTGATTATCGCGCCGGCCGATTCCAAGGCCATGGTGCCGGTGATCAAGAAAGCCGTCGACGCCGGTATCACCGTGATCAACATCGACAACCAGCTCGACCCGGCAGTGGTCAAGAGCAAGAACATCAACGTGCCGTTCGTAGGTCCGGACAACCGCAAGGGCGCTCGCCTGGTGGGGGAATACCTGGCCAAGCAGCTCAAGGCCGGTGACGAGGTCGGCATTATCGAAGGCGTGTCGACCACCACCAATGCCCAGGCACGCACCGCGGGCTTCAAGGATGCGATGGAGGCGGCGCAGGTCAAGGTCGTTTCACTGCAATCGGGCGATTGGGAAATCAACAAGGGCAACCAGGTTGCCTCGTCGATGCTCAGCGAATACCCGAACATCAAGGCGTTGCTGGCTGGTAACGACAGCATGGCGGTAGGCGCGGTCTCGGCCGTGCGCGCTGCTGGCAAGGCGGGCAAGGTGCAAGTGGTCGGCTACGACAACATCAACGCGATCAAGCCGATGCTCAAGGACGGTCGTGTCCTGGCGACTGCTGATCAGTTCGCTGCCAAGCAGGCTGTGTTCGGTATCGAGACCGCGCTGAAGATCCTCAAGGGTGAAAAAGTCGACAGCGGCGCCAACGGCGTTATCGAAACTCCGGTCGAGCTGGTGACCAAGCCGTAACCCTGGCGACACAACGGCGCTCGCCCGTCCGGGCGAGCGCATTGGAGAGTTTGTTATGTCCGTTCGCGACCCGAACGCTGTCCTGTGCGTCAGCGGTATCGGCAAGACCTATGCCCAGCCGGTACTGAGCGATATCAACCTGACGTTGATGCGCGGTGAAGTGCTGGCGCTGACCGGCGAAAATGGTGCCGGCAAAAGTACCTTGTCCAAGATTATCGGTGGCCTGGTCACGCCAACGACCGGGCAGATGCAATTCCAGGGGCAGGATTACCGCCCCGGCAGCCGGGCCCAGGCGGAATCGCTGGGTGTACGCATGGTCATGCAGGAACTCAACCTGCTGCCGACGCTGTCCGTGGCCGAGAACCTGTTCCTCGACAACCTGCCTAGCCACGGTGGCTGGATCAGCCGCAAGCAACTGCGCAAGGCGGCGGTCGAGGCCATGGCCCAGGTGGGGCTCGACGCAATTGATCCCGACACGCTGGTCGGTGAGCTGGGCATCGGCCACCAGCAGATGGTCGAGATCGCCCGCAACCTGATCGGCGATTGCCATGTGCTGATTCTCGATGAGCCGACCGCGATGCTGACGGCCCGCGAAGTCGAAATGCTTTTTGAGCAGATCACACGCTTGCAGGCGCGCGGCGTGTCGATCATCTACATCTCCCATCGCCTCGAAGAGTTGGCGCGGGTCGCCCAGCGCATTGCGGTGCTACGCGACGGCAACCTGGTCTGCGTCGAGCCGATGGCGAACTACAACAGCGAACAATTGGTGACGCTGATGGTCGGCCGTGAGTTGGGCGAGCACATCGACCTGGGCCCCCGGCAAATCGGTGCTCCTGCACTGACCGTCAAGGGGCTGAGCCGGTCCGACAAGGTCCGCGACGTATCCTTTGAAGTGCGCAGTGGTGAAATCTTTGGCATCTCCGGCCTGATCGGGGCAGGGCGCACCGAGTTGTTGCGGCTGATCTTCGGCGCCGATGCGGCCGACAGCGGCACCGTGGCGCTGGGCTCGCCGGCCAGTGTCGTCAGCATCCGGTCGCCGGCCGATGCGGTGGCCCACGGCATCGCCTTGATCACTGAGGATCGCAAGGGCGAAGGCCTGCTGCTGACGCAATCCATCGCGGCGAATATCGCCCTGGGGAACATGCCGGAGATTTCCAGCGCCGGCCTGGTCAATGGCAGCGCCGAGGTGGCGTTGGCGCAGCGGCAGATCGACGCGATGCGCATCCGCAGCTCGAGCCCGACGCAATTGGTGTCCGAACTGTCCGGCGGCAACCAGCAGAAAGTCGTGATCGGCCGCTGGCTCGAGCGCGATTGCTCGGTGCTGCTGTTCGACGAGCCGACCCGTGGCATCGACGTCGGCGCCAAATTCGACATCTATGCATTGCTCGGTGAGTTGACTCGCCAGGGCAAGGCGTTGGTCGTGGTCTCCAGTGACCTGCGGGAACTGATGCTGATTTGTGATCGCATCGGCGTGTTGTCCGCCGGGCGCCTGATCGATACCTTCGAGCGCGACAGCTGGACCCAGGATGACTTGCTTGCCGCCGCGTTCGCCGGCTACCAGAAACGTGATGCGCTGCTCAACGAAGCAGCGCCTAGGGATCTCTCATGAAAACCGCACCTGCCGCTGGCAAATCCACTGGCAATTTCTATGGCCTCGGCACCTACCTGGGCCTGGCTGGCGCGTTGCTGGCCATGGTCGCGCTGTTCTCGGTCCTGAGCAGCCACTTCCTGTCCTATGACACCTTCAGCACCCTGGCCAACCAGATTCCGGACCTGATGGTATTGGCCGTCGGCATGACCTTTATCCTGATCATCGGTGGCATCGACCTATCGGTGGGATCGGTGTTGGCGCTCGCCGCCTCGACAGTCAGCGTCGCGGTGCTCGGCTGGGGCTGGAGCGTCTGGCCGTCGGCCTTGCTTGGCATGGCCGTGGCCGCGTTGGCGGGGACTGTCACCGGCTCGATTACCGTGGCCTGGCGTATCCCATCGTTCATCGTCTCGCTGGGCGTGCTGGAAATGGCCCGGGGCCTGGCGTACCAGATGACCGGTTCGCGGACCGCCTACATCGGCGATTCGTTCGCCTGGCTGTCCAACCCGATCGCCTTCGGCATTTCACCTTCGTTCATCATTGCCTTGCTGGTGATCTTCATCGCCCAGGCGGTGCTGACCCGCACCGTGTTCGGCCGCTACCTGATCGGCATCGGCACCAACGAGGAAGCCGTGCGCCTGGCGGGGATCAACCCAAAACCCTACAAGATCCTGGTGTTCAGCCTGATGGGGTTGCTGGCTGGCGTTGCGGCGCTGTTCCAGATTTCGCGCCTGGAAGCGGCGGATCCGAACGCGGGTTCGGGGCTTGAGTTGCAGGTCATTGCGGCCGTGGTGATCGGCGGCACCAGCCTGATGGGCGGGCGTGGCTCGGTGATCAGTACCTTCTTCGGCGTGCTGATCATTTCGGTGCTGGCGGCGGGCCTGGCCCAGATCGGCGCCACCGAACCGACCAAGCGCATCATTACCGGCGCGGTGATCGTGGTGGCGGTGGTGCTCGACACGTACCGCAGCCAGCGCGCCAGCCGGCGGGCTTGAACCATGGCGACGATCAAGGATGTGGCGGCGCTTGCAGGCATTTCCTACACGACCGTGTCCCACGTCGTGAACAAGACGCGGCCGGTCAGTGACGAGGTGCGACGCAAGGTCGAGGCGGCAATCGAGCGGTTGGACTACGTGCCCAGCGCGGTGGCGCGCTCGCTCAAGGCCAAGACCACGGCAACCATCGGCCTGCTGGTGCCCAATAGTCTCAACCCGTACTTCGCCGAACTGGCTCGGGGGATCGAGGATTACTGCGAGCGCAATGGTTATTGCGTGATCCTCTGCAACTCCGATGACAACCCGGACAAGCAGCGCAGTTATCTGCGGGTGTTGCTGGAAAAACGCATCGACGGGCTGATCGTGGCCTCGGCCGGGGGCGATGTCGGCTTGGCCGAAGGGCTGGCCAACGTGCGCACGCCCATGGTGATCGTTGACCGTGGGCTTGACGGCGTGGACGCGGACCTGGTGCGCATCGACCACGAGTACGGCGCGTACCTCGCGACTCGGCACCTGCTGGAGCTGGGCCATCGTGACATCGCTTTTATTGGTGGGCCGGCGGACACCAGCGTGGCGCAAATGCGCCTGGCGGGCTATTGCCGTGCGCTGAAAGAGGCGGGGATCGAGCTGCCTGTGGAGCGCATGCTTGAAAGTGATTTCACCAGTACCGGCGGCTATCGGGCCGCGGCACAACTGCTTGAGCAGCAACCGCCCAGCGCGATTTTCGCCGCCAACGACATGATCGGTATCGGTGCGCTGCGCGCCGCCGCCGAACGCAATGTGCGCGTGCCCAGCGAGCTGTCGATCATCGGCTTCGATGACATCCAGATGAGCCGTTATGTCTACCCGGCGCTGACCACGGTGGGGCAGTCGATCCTGCAGCTTGGCGAAATGGCTGCAGAAGTTTTGCTGCGACGCATCGCTACGCCGGGGCTTGTCACTGACCAGCGGATCGTGACGCCGAGCATTGTCCTGCGAGAATCGACTGCACCGCTGTCCGGCACATTCGCCCAGTACCGCTGAACCGAATAGATGAGTAATGAAGCAATGCCAGCAAACGTAGTGGTAATAGGCAGCCTGAACATGGACCTGGTGACCCGTGCACCGCGTCTGCCTCGCGGTGGTGAAACCCTGATCGGAGAGTCGTTCTCTACCATTCCAGGTGGCAAGGGCGCCAACCAGGCGGTGGCCGCCGCGCGCCTGGGCGCGCAGGTGTCCATGGTCGGCTGCGTCGGCAGTGACGCCTACGGCCAGCAACTGCGCGGTGCGCTGTTGGCCGAGGGCATCGATTGCCAGGCGGTCAGCGTCGTGGACGGCTCCAGCGGTGTGGCGCTGATCGTGGTCGATGACAACAGCCAGAATGCGATCGTCATCGTCGCCGGGGCCAATGGCGAGCTGACGCCAGCGGTGCTCGAGCGTTTCGACGCCGTGCTGCAAAGCGCCGATGTCATCATCTGCCAGCTCGAAGTGCCGGATGCTACTGTGGGGCATGCGCTCAAGCGCGGACGCGAACTCGGCAAGACCGTCATCCTCAACCCGGCGCCGGCCTCCCGTGCGCTGCCGGCCGAATGGTACGCCTACGTCGACTACCTGATCCCCAATGAAAGCGAAGCGATGGTCCTGAGTGGTCTGGCGGTGGACTCCCTGGAAACCGCCGAAGCTGCCGCGACGCAGTTGATTGCCGGCTGGTGCCGGCAAAGTGATTGTGACGCTGGGCGCCCAAGGGTTGATGTTCGCCAATGGTTCGAGCTTCGAGCACTTCCCCGCGCCACGGGTCAAGGCCGTGGACACCACGGCGGCCGGCGATACGTTTGTCGGTGGCTTCGCAGCCGCGCTGGCGAGCGGCAAGGACGAAGTCGAGGCGATTCGTTTTGGTCAGGTCGCCGCTGCGCTGTCGGTCACTCGCGCGGGCGCTCAGCCCTCCATCCCCACTTTGCTGGAAGTACAGGCGTTCAAATCATGAAAAAGACTCCGTTGCTGAACGTGGCCATGTCACGGTTGATTGCGTCCCTCGGCCATGGCGACAAAGTGGTCATTGGCGACGCCGGCCTGCCGGTCCCGCCACACGTCGAGCTGATCGACCTGGCGCTGACCCATGGTATTCCTGATTTCGTCAGTACCTTGAAGGTGGTGCTCAGCGAAATGCAGGTCGAGAGCCACGTACTGGCCGAGGAAATCCTTGATAAGCAACCGTCGGCCCTGGCCACGTTGGAGGCGTTGCATGCCGAAGGCGCGTTGGGCTCGCGGGAGCTGGTCAGTCACGAACAGTTCAAGCTGCTCAGCCGCGAGGCGAGGGCGATTATCCGCACGGGAGAGTGCTCTCCCTATTGCAACGTGGTGCTGGTCGCGGGCGTCACGTTCTGAGTCTTACCCACCTGCACAAGGAGTGCGCCATGCACCGCTATGCTCAGAAAGTCCATCAACTGCTGCGGAGTCTGCTGCTTTTGTCCCTGATCACCACCGCAAGCGCCCAGGCGGCAGAAAAAATCGACCTGATCATCGACACCGACCCGGGCGCCGATGATGTGGTTGCGCTGTTGTTCGCCCTGGCGTCGCCCGAAGAACTGCATATCCGCGCATTGACCACGGTCGCAGGCAACGTGCGCCTGGACAAGACCTCTCGCAATGCGCGCCTGGCCCGGGAGTGGGCAGGGCGCGAAGAGGTCCCGGTCTATGCCGGTGCGCCAAAGCCGATGATGCGTACGCCGATCTACGCGGAAAACATCCATGGCAAGGAAGGCCTGTCGGGTGTAACCGTGCATGAGCCGAAGAAAGGCTTGGCCCAGGGCAATGCAGTCAACTACCTGATCGACACCCTCAAGGCCGCCAAGCCGCACAGCATCACCATCGCCATGCTTGGGCCGCAAACCAACCTCGCGCTTGCGCTGATCCAGGAACCGGACATCGTCCAGGGCATCAAGGAAGTGGTCATCATGGGCGGCGCGCATTTCAACGGCGGCAATATCACGCCGGTGGCCGAGTTCAATCTGTACGCCGATCCCCAGGCGGCCGAAGTGGTTGCCAAAAGTGGCGTGAAGCTGACCTATCTGCCGTTGGACGTGACCCATAAGATCCTCACCAGCGAGGCACGCCTGAAGCAGATTGCGGCGCTCAATAACAACGCCAGCAAATTGGTCGGCGATATCCTCAACGAATACGTCAAGGGCGACATGGAGCACTACGGGATGACGGGTGGGCCGGTGCACGACGCGACGGTGATTGCCTATCTGCTCAAGCCGCAACTGTTTAGCGGTCGTTCGGTCAATGTCGTCGTGGACAGTCGCGAGGGCCCGACGTTCGGGCAGACCATCGTCGACTGGTACGACGGCCTGAAAGCACCGAAGAACGCGTTCTGGGTGGAAAACGGCGATGCCCAGGGCTTCTTTGACCTGCTGACCGAGCGACTGGCGCGCCTGAAGTAACCTGCCTGGCTATGTGTCCGCAGGCTGGGCCTGGGGGCACATGAGTTCAATCCACCGCGTCGACGATGCTCGGGTAGCGTTCGAACGCTTGCTGGATAAAGTCGCGGGCTACCTCCGTGCCCAACTCTCTCACCAACAATTCTATGCAGATAACTGCCAATTCCTCCGGGCTGCCCGGGCTATAGGAACTATGGCCCTCCGACCATTTGGCATTGATGGTGGCTTCGATGCTGACGGTGCTCATGGTAGGGCTCGCGAGTTGGAGGTCGGTAGGCTGAGTTAAACATTTTTGCCAGGGATTTGGCACTGCGACTTAGGCATCGGGGGAGGGCTGTGCGACACTCGTCTTTTTATTTTTCAAGGGAGCCCCGCCGTGCAGATCGATTTGAATGCTCCTGACGGCCTCACCGTCGAGGCGGTTCGTCAATTGCTGGCCTCGGCCAGTGACGACGAGCATACGCAGTTGCGCGTGACCAAGAGCGGTATCGCCTATTTGTCTTCGGGTGTGGTCGGTGGCACTGATATCGGCGACTTGCGGTTTCGGCTCGAGACCTGGGCGAAGGGCTCGGGATATGTCGGTCGGGTCGCTGCCAGCGACGAGGTCTGGGTCATGCAGATCTACAACGCGCTGAAGGACAACTGGCCCAATCCACCTTTCGATTACATCGACGTTTATTGAGCCGCGTTCATATCCAGTCACGATTCTGGACCGAACAGGGTCGCGGGCTCAGGCAAACTGCCAGCTTTGCCCAGGCGGATGGCAACGGTGCTGAAACCAAGCCCCGTTTGGGTTGTCGCACGCTCTCTGTTTATCAATCAAAAAAGGAGGCTTCATGCCTTGGAAGCTCGCGTCACTGAGTACTTTGCTGGCCGTTGCGCTGTTGAGCGGTTGCAGCAGCACCTCTGAATCGACCCCCGAACCTGCGGCGGCCGAGACCGGCCATGACCGCTGCGAAGCGAAGTCCGCCGAGTTCGCGATCGGCAAGAAGGCCTCGCCGGAGTTGTTGGAGCAGGCACGGACTCGTGCGGGTGCGCAGATTGCTCGTATTCTCAAGCCCAACGACATGGTGACCCTTGAGTACCGCTCCGATCGCCTGAACCTCAATACCGATGCCAACCTGGTGATCAATCGGGTGAACTGCGGCTGATTCGGTTTTCGACCGGCCATAAAAAACCCCGTCACTTGGACGGGGTTTTTTTAGCGCGCCGGGAAATTACTCTGGGCGAACTTGTGCAGCTTGCATACCCTTTTGGCCTTTCTCAGCCACGAAGGAAACGGTCTGGCCTTCTTTCAGGCTTTTGAAACCGTCGCTTTCGATAGCTTTGAAGTGTACGAACAGGTCGTCACCGCCACCTTGAGGAGTGATGAAGCCGAAGCCTTTTTCATCGTTGAACCATTTAACGGTGCCGGTTTGGCGATTAGACATGGTGTATCTCCAAGAAACATATATTTTCAGTGTACTGTGCTGCTCAGGCCAACTGGGCACACCCGGGTATCATAGTCGAAATGTTCGATTTGGGAGCCCCCCGGACGAGCTGTTTGCCAATCAGTCGTGTTTTCTCTATCGTCCGGATTGGCTGAAAGCCCCGGTTTCAAAGGCTTTCAGCCGAAAGTAAAGACGATAAAAAAAGCTGAAAAACCTGAAAAAATCGTACGAAAAAGCGTTTATTCGGCCCTTTTTATCGGCGCCGAGGGCCTCGCGTGGTACCGATTATTCATTTTTTCGCAGGTGGATTGGCCTTGCATTTGGCGATTTGACCGAGCGCTTTCTGCTGCAGTTCAGGGGTGGCCTTGTTGTCCATCAGCGCCTGGATGTCACTGGCCGGATAGGATTTGATCGCGTCGGCGCCACAGGCACAGTGTGATTTGGCCGCTGCTGCGCCGATCTGGGGAGTGGCCGCTTCAGTGCACTGGGCCATGTATTTTTCACGCTCGCCCTTCGGCCATTCGGCGTGGGCGGCCAGCGGAAGCAGCAGGGCGAGGGGGGCGACTACTGCCAGTAGTGTATTCAGACGCATGCGAGGATGCTCCTTTTGGGGTCGATGTCTTGTTATCTGAGGCGTTGCAGGCGCTTCGGTTCAGCACTTTGGCATAAAAAGCGTGAGTTTACGCGCGCTTCCATCCGGAGGCGGCGATGACCGTTCATCTGTGCTAGGATGCCGGGCTCGGGTATTTCTCAGGCGCCGGATGACGACAGGTCCCGGTGGCGGCAAATGTTCGATTAACCCTGATTTGAATCCCAGTCACTCTGGTTCGGTTTTCCCGGTTGGCCGCAAGGCTCCTGCCGCTGTAAGGCAGGCGTTCGTCATTGAATGGCCTGGACTGGATCTTGTACTGGCTCATCCCAACCCACGTGACCTTTGGTAGGGGTCACCACTAGGAGAGGAGGCGCCATGCCAACTATTACTCTTCCCGACGGCAGTCAACGTTCATTCGATCACCCGGTTTCCGTAGCCGAGGTCGCCGCATCCATTGGCGCGGGCCTGGCCAAGGCCACCCTGGCCGGCAAGGTCAACGGCAAGCTGGTCGACGCCAGCGATGTCATCGACAGCGATGCCACGCTGCAAATCATCACGCCCAAGGATGAAGAGGGGCTGGAGATCATTCGTCACTCCTGCGCTCACCTGGTTGGCCATGCGGTCAAGCAGCTGTATCCGAGCGCGAAAATGGTCATCGGGCCGGTCATCGACGAAGGCTTCTATTACGACATCGCCTTCGAACGTCCTTTCACCCCGGACGACATGGCGGCCATCGAGCAGCGCATGCAGCAGCTGATCGAGAAAGATTACGACGTCATCAAGAAAGTCACCCCGCGCGCCGAAGTCATCGAAGTCTTCAAGGCCCGTGGCGAGGACTACAAGCTGCGTCTGGTGGAAGACATGCCGGACGAGCAGGCCATGGGCCTGTACTACCACGAAGAATACGTCGACATGTGCCGTGGCCCGCACGTGCCGAACACGCGTTTCCTGAAATCCTTCAAGCTGACCAAGCTGTCCGGCGCCTACTGGCGTGGCGACGCGAAGAACGAGCAGTTGCAGCGCGTCTATGGCACTGCCTGGGCGGACAAGAAGCAAATGGCGGCCTACATCCAGCGTATCGAAGAAGCCGAGAAGCGCGATCACCGCAAGATCGGCAAGCGCCTGGGGCTGTTCCATACCCAGGAAGAATCCCCGGGCATGGTGTTCTGGCACCCGAACGGCTGGACGATGTACCAGGTGCTTGAGCAGTACATGCGCCAGGTCCAGCGTGAAAACGGCTACCTGGAAATCAAGACGCCGCAAGTGGTCGACCGCAGCCTGTGGGAGAAATCCGGGCACTGGGCCAACTACGCCGACAACATGTTCACCACCCAGTCGGAAAACCGCGACTACGCCATCAAGCCGATGAACTGCCCTTGCCACGTGCAAGTGTTCAACCAGGGCTTGAAGAGCTACCGCGAACTGCCAATGCGCCTGGCCGAGTTCGGTGCCTGCCACCGTAACGAACCATCGGGTGCGCTGCACGGCATCATGCGCGTGCGGGCATTTACCCAGGACGATGCGCACATCTTCTGCACGGAAGAGCAGATGCAGGCAGAATCCGCCGCCTTCATCAAGCTGACCATGGACGTCTATCGCGACTTCGGCTTCACCGAAGTCGAAATGAAGCTGTCCACTCGTCCGGAAAAACGCGTCGGTTCCGACGAGCTGTGGGATCGCGCCGAGGCCGCCCTGGCCGCAGCCCTTGATAGTGCGGGCCTTGCGTACGACTTGCAGCCAGGCGAGGGCGCCTTCTACGGTCCGAAGATTGAATTCTCGTTGAAAGATTGCCTCGGTCGCGTGTGGCAGTGTGGTACCTTGCAGCTCGATTTCAACCTGCCGATCCGTCTGGGCGCTGAATATGTGTCCGAAGACAACAGCCGCAAGCACCCGGTCATGCTTCACCGCGCGATCCTCGGTTCGTTCGAGCGTTTCGTCGGGATTCTGATCGAGCATTACGAGGGCGCGTTCCCCGCGTGGCTGGCGCCGACCCAGGCAGTGATCATGAATATCACTGATAAACAGGCAGATTTTGCCGCCGAGGTCGAAAAAACTCTCAACCAAAGCGGATTTCGTGCCAAGTCCGACTTGAGAAATGAAAAGATCGGCTTTAAAATCCGCGAGCATACTTTGCTCAAGGTTCCCTTTCTCTTGGTTATTGGAGATCGGGAGGTCGAGATGCAGACTGTCGCTGTGCGTACTCGTGAAGGTGCTGACCTGGGCTCGATGCCCGTCGCCGAATTCGCTGAGTTTCTCGCGCAAGCGGTTTCCCGGCGTGGTCGCCCAGATTCGGAGTAATTATTATTAAGCGTGAAATGAGACAAGATAAACGAGCTGCACCGAAAGCCCCGATCAACGAGAATATCTCGGCACGCGAGGTTCGGTTAATTGGCGCTGATGGCGAGCAGATTGGCATCGTCTCGATTGATGAAGCGCTTCGTATTGCTGAAGAAGCCAAGCTTGATCTGGTGGAAATCTCCGCCGACGCAGTCCCGCCCGTTTGCCGGGTGATGGACTACGGCAAGTCGATCTTCGAGAAGAAGAAGCAGATTGCCGCGGCGAAGAAAAACCAGAAGCAGATTCAGGTAAAAGAAATCAAGTTTCGTCCAGGGACGGAGGAAGGGGATTACCAGGTAAAACTGCGCAACCTGGTACGTTTCCTGAGTGACGGGGACAGGGCCAAGGTATCCTTGCGATTCCGCGGCCGTGAGATGGCCCACCAGGAGCTGGGGATGGAACTCCTCAAGCGGGTTGAACAAGACCTGCTCGAGTACGGTTCGGTCGAACAGCATCCTAAGATGGAAGGACGCCAGCTGATCATGGTCATCGCCCCGAAAAAGAAGAAGTAATCAACAGGGCACGGCAGGCCTTGCGATTATGTTTATCAACTGAATGCGGAGTATCCGAACATGCCAAAGATGAAAACCAAAAGTGGTGCTGCTAAGCGGTTTCTGAAAACTGCTAACGGTATCAAGCACAAGCACGCTTTCAAGAGCCACATCCTGACCAAAATGTCGACCAAGCGTAAGCGTCAACTGCGCGGTAGCAGCTTGCTGCATCCGTCTGACGTGGCAAAAGTCGAGCGCATGCTGCGCCTTCGTTAATTTTTGGATCAAGAATAGAGGAAGTAACTCATGGCTCGTGTAAAGCGTGGCGTCATTGCCCGTAAGCGTCACAAAAAAATTCTGAAACTTGCTAAAGGCTACTACGGCGCGCGTTCCCGCGTATTCCGTGTTGCCAAGCAAGCGGTAATCAAGGCAGGCCAATACGCCTACCGTGACCGTCGTCAGAAAAAACGTCAGTTCCGCGCTCTGTGGATCGCTCGTATCAATGCTGGTGCTCGTGTTAACGGTCTGTCCTACAGCCGTTTCATCGCTGGCCTGAAAAAAGCGTCCATCGAGATCGACCGTAAGGTTCTGGCTGATCTGGCAGTGAACGAAAAAGCGGCGTTTGCTGCGATTGTCGAGAAAGCTAAAGCCACCTTGGCTTAAGTACCCCCGGCAGTCACCGGGGTCCGCATCTGCGGGCCCAGGTGTCAAACGTCATAAATAGGGGAAGAGCCTTAAAGCTCTTCCCCTATTTTGTATCTGGAGTCTGTACATGGAAAACCTGGACGCGCTGGTCGCTCAAGCACTAGAGGCTGTGCAAAGCGCTGAAGATATCAATGCCCTGGAGCAAATCCGGGTTCACTACCTTGGCAAGAAAGGCGAGTTGACTCAGGTGATGAAGACCCTGGGGAACCTGCCGGCCGAAGAGCGTCCGCAGGTCGGTGCGCTGATCAACGTCGCCAAGGAACGTGTCACAGAGGTCCTCAATGCGCGCAAGGCGCTGTTCGAGGAGGCAGGCCTGGCTGCCAAGCTCGCCGCCGAGTCCATCGACGTGACCCTGCCTGGCCGTGGCCAGACTTCCGGTGGCCTGCATCCGGTGACCCGGACCCTGGAACGCATCGAGCAGTTCTTCACCCACATCGGCTATGGCATTGCCGAAGGCCCTGAGGTCGAAGACGACTATCACAACTTCGAGGCGCTCAACATCCCAGGCCATCACCCGGCCCGGTCGATGCATGACACCTTCTATTTCAATGCGAACATGCTGTTGCGCACCCATACCTCGCCGGTACAGGTCCGCACCATGGAATCGCAGCAGCCGCCGATCCGCATCGTCTGCCCAGGCCGTGTGTATCGCAGCGACTCCGATATTACCCACTCGCCGATGTTCCACCAGGTCGAAGGCCTGCTGGTTGATCGCGACATCAATTTCGCCGACCTGAAGGGCACTATCGAAGAGTTCCTGCGGGTGTTCTTCGAAAAAGAACTGGCCGTGCGTTTCCGCCCTTCGTATTTCCCGTTCACCGAGCCATCGGCTGAAGTCGACATGGAATGCGTGATGTGCAGCGGCAAAGGTTGCCGTGTCTGCAAGCAGACCGGTTGGCTGGAAGTCATGGGCTGCGGCATGGTTCATCCGAACGTGCTGCGCATGTCCGGGATCGACCCGGAAGAATTCTCGGGCTTTGCCTTCGGCATGGGCGTCGAGCGCCTGGCCATGCTGCGTTACGGCGTGAATGACTTGCGTCTGTTCTTCGACAACGACTTGCGGTTCCTCGCGCAATTTCGCTAGTCGTAACGAACCTTTAGGAGAGCAGGATGAAATTCAGTGAACAATGGCTGCGTGGCTGGGTAAGCCCGCAGGTGAGCCAGGACGAGCTGGTTGCTCGCCTGTCGATGGCCGGCCTTGAGGTCGATAGCGTGACGCCGGCCGCCGGTGCCTTCAGCGGCGTGGTGGTGGGCGAGGTGCTGGGCACCGAGCAGCACCCAGACGCCGACAAGCTGCGGGTTTGCCAGGTCAGCAATGGCGCGGAAACGTTCCAGGTCGTGTGCGGTGCGCCCAACGTGCGTCCGGGCCTGAAGATTCCGTTCGCCATGATCGGCGCCGAACTGCCGGGCGACTTCAAGATCAAGAAAGCCAAGCTGCGCGGTGTCGAGTCCAACGGCATGCTGTGCTCCCAGGCGGAACTGCAGATTGGCGAAGGCAACGATGGCCTGATGGAGCTGCCGGCCGATGCGCCGGTGGGCCAGGACATTCGTGAATACCTGGGCCTGGACGATGCGAGCATCGAGGTCGACCTGACCCCGAACCGTGGCGACTGCCTGTCGGTGGCCGGGTTGGCCCGTGAAGTCGGCGCGCTGTATGACGCCCCGGTAACGCGTCCGGTGATCGCGTCTGTACCCGCCGTGCACGATGAAGTGCGCTCGATCGAGGTTCTGGCACCGGCAGCGTGCCCGCGTTACCTGGGCCGCGTGATCCGTAACGTCGACCTTTCGAAGCCGACACCACTGTGGATGGTTGAACGTCTGCGTCGCTCCGAAGTGCGCAGCATCGACGCGGCTGTCGACATCACCAACTACGTGATGCTTGAACTGGGCCAACCGCTGCACGCGTTCGATCTCGCCGAAATCAACGGCGGCATTCGCGTGCGCATGGCCGAGGAAGGCGAAAAACTGGTACTGCTCGACGGCCAGGAAGTGGCCTTGCGCAGCGATACGCTGGTCATTGCCGACCATTCCCGAGCCCTGGCGATTGCTGGCGTGATGGGTGGCGAACACAGCGGCGTGTCTACGACCACACGCGATGTATTCCTCGAAAGTGCATTCTTCGATCAGATCGCGGTCGCCGGCAAGGCGCGTTCCTATGGCCTGCACACCGACGCCTCGCACCGCTATGAGCGTGGCGTGGACTGGCAACTGGCACGTGAAGCCATGGAGCGCGCCACTGGCCTGCTGCTGGAGATCACTGGCGGCGAAGCCGGCCCGGTCATCGAGACGGTCAGCGAACAGCATTTGCCAAAGATTGCGCCGGTCACCTTGCGTGCCCAACGCATCACCCAGATGCTGGGCATGGAAATGGCTCCAGCCGAAGTCGAGCGTCTGCTCGGCGCGCTGGGCCTGACCATCCGTGCCGATGGGGAAGGGCAGTGGCAGGTTGAAGTGCCAAGCCACCGCTTCGATATCAGCCTGGAAGTCGACCTGATCGAAGAACTGGCTCGCTTGTACGGTTACAACCGCCTGCCGGTTCGCTATCCGCAGGCGCGTCTGGCCCCGCAAGCCAAGGCTGAGGCTCGCAGCGAACTGCCAGAGCTGCGTCGCCTGCTGGTGGCTCGTGGGTATCAGGAAGCGATCACCTACAGCTTCATCGATCCGCGTCAGTTCGAACTGTTCAACCCGGGTGTCGAGCCGCTGTTGCTGGCGAACCCGATTTCCAACGACATGGCGGCCATGCGCTCGTCCCTGTGGCCGGGCCTGGTCAAGTCGTTGCAGCACAACCTGAACCGCCAGCAGGATCGCGTGCGGCTGTTCGAGAGTGGCCTGCGCTTCGTGGGTCAGCTGGACGGCTTGAAGCAAGAGCCAATGCTGGCCGGTGTCGTTTGCGGCAGCCGCCTGCCGGAAGGCTGGGCACAAGGGCGCGATGTCGTCGACTTCTTCGACGTCAAGGCCGACGTGGAAGCCGTGCTGGGCTTTGCCGGCGCGCTCGGCGCATTCACTTTCGTGCCTGGCAAGCATCCGGCGCTGCATCCGGGCCAGACCGCGCGCATCGAGCGAGACGGTCGTGAAGTCGGTTACGTCGGCGCGATCCACCCTGAATTGTCCAAGACCCTGGGTCTGGACCGTCCAGTCTTCATTTTCGAGCTGGTCCTGGCCGAAGTCGCGCAAGGAAAAATGCCGAAATTCCAGGAGTTGTCACGCTTTCCTGAAGTGCGCCGCGACCTTGCCCTGGTGGCTGACGTCGATGTCGCATCCAGCGCGGTTCTGGCAGTAATTCGTGAAAATGCAGGCGAATGGCTGACGGACCTCAGGCTATTTGACGTGTATCAGGGTAAAGGCATTGATCCTCATAGAAAAAGCCTTGCCGTCGGCTTGACCTGGCAGCATCCATCGCGCACTCTTAATGACGATGAGGTGAATACCGCAACGCAGAATATCCTCACCTCGCTCGAACACAGGTTGAACGCCACGTTAAGGAAGTGACGTATGGGGGCTCTGACGAAAGCTGAGATGGCGGAACGTCTGTATGAGGAGTTGGGCCTGAATAAACGGGAGGCCAAAGAATTGGTCGAACTGTTTTTCGAAGAAATCAGGCACGCTCTCGAGGACAACGAACAGGTCAAATTGTCGGGTTTCGGCAATTTCGACCTTCGGGACAAACGCCAGCGGCCTGGCCGCAATCCGAAAACGGGAGAAGAAATCCCGATCACGGCTCGCCGTGTGGTCACCTTTCGTCCAGGGCAGAAATTGAAGGCCCGAGTTGAGGCTTATGCTGGAACCAAGTCATAACGACGAGCTACCCGTCATCCCAGGCAAACGCTACTTCACCATTGGTGAAGTCAGCGAGCTGTGTGCGGTTAAGCCGCACGTGCTGCGCTATTGGGAGCAGGAGTTTCCTCAACTCAACCCGGTCAAGCGCCGCGGAAACCGCCGGTATTATCAGCGCCAGGACGTGCTGATGATCCGGCAGATCCGCGCGCTGCTGTACGACCAGGGATTCACCATCGGCGGCGCACGCCTGCGCCTCTCCGGTGATGAGGCCAAGGACGACACAACCCAGTACAAACAAATGATCCGCCAGATGATCGCCGAGCTTGAAGATGTGCTGGTGGTGCTCAAGAAATAAATTTCTGCTTTTAAATACTTCCAGTTTTCAAAAGCTTGCGATATATTCCTGAGCGTTCCGTTGAGAAGCGGAACAAGATTCACGCCTAGTCGGGGCGTAGCGCAGTCCGGTAGCGCACTAGCATGGGGTGCTAGGGGTCGAGTGTTCGAATCACTCCGTCCCGACCATATTTACTGAGTAAAATCAGACACTTAAGCCGATCAGCTAGATCGGCTTTTTTGTGTGCGTGTAAAACATGCGCAAAACTAACCGGTAATTTCGCTGATATTCAAACACGTGAATCGTTCATTGACGCCGTCCAGCAAAAGGCCGGAAACACCTCTGCAGGTGCGCGATCTCCATGCCGTCGCCTAGGCATTTACTGCAACCAGCCCCTTCCCCCCTGCGCTAATGCGACCTTCAACCTGAGTGCGTGTCTCGCCGCCGATCCAGATTTGGCCTGCATCATCGCGAGTTACGTGGATGCGCCCTTGGCGACCGAGGCGGGTTCCTTGGGCGGCGACATAGTCTTGCTCAACCACACCTGTGTCGAATAACCACTGTGCCAGTGAGGCATTAAGGCTGCCTGTAACCGGGTCTTCGACAATGGCACCGAGGTGATCGCTGAAAAAGGCGCGAACTTCGAAGGTGGCATCGCCATGGGCGTGACGACCAATGACGCCAAAGTCGATTCTGCGTGGCCAGCTCCGGGCCGGTTGCAGGGAAAGGACTTTCTCTGCCGAAGCCAGGCGGATTCCCAGCCATCCGGGACCGTTGTCGATCCACGCCGCATCAACGACCTCACAGGGTTCAATGCCGAGACACTGCAGCACCTCGGTTAATTCCACCTTCGACGGAGCGCCGTAACGGAGCAGTGGGGGAGCGCCAAAGGCAAGCCGTCCTTGTTCACGGCGAATGGTCACGAGGCCCACACCGCACTCCTGGACGATGTGCGTTTCATTCCTCGGCGCCCGTCCGGTCGAAAGCCAGGCATGGCAGCTTCCCAGCGTCGGGTGTCCAGCAAATGGCATTTCCCTGTCCAGCGTGAAAATCCTCAGCCTGTAGTCCGCCTGCGGATGCGTGGGCGAAAGCACAAAGGCTGTTTCCGACAGGTTGAGCCAGCGCGTCAGGCGCTGCATGTCATCTGTCTGCAATGCATCCGCGTCGATGACCACCGCCAGTGGGTTTCCACTCAGGGCTTTTGCTCCGAATACGTCGATCATATGGATCACCTGGGTCATCACATTCTCTCTCACCTGCGTGGCGACACAGGCTCGCCTGACCTGCCTTGAAGGGGAACCAGGCCCATTGGTTTCAACACGAAATCAGTTTGCCGAGACCAGAAGCTTCAATCCCGCGACGCCAAACAGCGCCGAGAAAAGCCCCTGGATCCAGCGCCTTGCGCGGGCGTAGCAGGCAATCATCGTGGCGGTCGAGAAAACGATGGCGTAGCCGCCGAAGATGATGACGCCGAGCGCTGCGCAACCACCGATGATCGCCGATAAGGTGCCCGGTGGAGCGTCCCCTCGGAGTCCGAGCGACATGATCGACATCCAGGACATGATGGCCTTGGGATTGCTGATGTGCATAAGGACACCCTGGCGGTACAGCGACAGGTAACGCGGCGCCTGTCCTGCCACCGTGCTGGTGCGGTCCGCAGTCGACTGCATGGCGGATCTGCCGAGCACGCAGCGCGAGATAAAGCAAATAGACACCGCCGACCACCTTGATCAATAACAGCGCCTGGGCATAGGCGGCCAGCAAGGCGCTGATACCCGTGGCCGCCAGGATCGCCCAGAAGAGCGAGCCGGTGATGACGCCGGACGCTAGCATCAGGGCGCGCGTGCGACCATCACGCATCGCCACATCCATGATTGCCATGTTGCTGGGGCCTGGACTTGCAGCGGCAAGGACATAGGTGCCGAAGGCGAGCAGGATCGGGCTGCCGATCATTGAGCGGCTCCTTGGAATGAATACCGCAACCCATGAAATGGATGCGGCGATCCGCTGCGCTGTAAAGCGTGGTTTTTTTTCATGGTTGCAGCAGATCCGCGCGATGAACGATATGGACCTTGTTTCCATCGGGGTCGAGAAGGTATGCGCCGAAATAGCCGTCACCGTAGCGGGGACGCGGCCCGGGCGCTCCTACGTCCGTCCCGCCATGGGCAAGTCCCGCCGCATGGGCCAGCGCCGCGGCGTGATCAGAGGACGCCGAGAAGGCGACCATGCTGCCGTTGCCGATCGACGATGGCTCGCCATTGGCAGGGATGTAGACATAGAAGCGTGGCAGAGGCGCTTCGGCGGCGACCCAGCAAAGCGCCGCCGGACCGCCATCAGGTACTACGACTCGTCGTTTCAGACCGAGTGGCGCGAGGATAGCGTCATAAAAAGCGCCTGCACGCTCAAGATCATTTGTGCCCACGGTCACATGGCTAAACATTGGACGCTCCGCTGCCTCGCCCCGTCATCGCGGCCAGACTGATGGTGAAAGATTGATTTCGTGAAATACCCTAATATGCGTGACACTTTATGGCTATTTATATAGTGTCACGCGACACTATTAATCATTCTGGAGGGTGGCAATGCGTCTTCAATCGCCCTGGATACCCCGCCTTGCAGACATCGAGGCGAGTGTCGCCGAGCGCCTGGTGCTTGCCCTGGCCGACGACATCATCGAGGGGCGACTGAAAGGGGGTGACCGTCTGCCTGCCCATCGAGACCTCGCGTGGCAGTTGCAGATCGGTCTTGGCACGGTGACCAAAGCCTATGCGGTGCTGGAGCGACGAGGTCTGGTGCGCAGCATCAAGGGCCGGGGAATGTTCGTGGCGATCCACCAGGCACATGAGGACCGGCAGATCGACCTCTCGTCCAACGTGCCGCCGGCAATGCTGACGGCCGGTCTTTTGGCGCGGACGCTGACCGGTATTGCGCGCAAGATCGACACCGATCATCTCAACCTGTATTCACCGCCCGCCGGGCATCTGGAGCATCGCCGTCTGTTGGCGCGCTGGCTTGAAACGCTCGGCATAGAGGTCAAGCCGTCGCATCTGGCGCTGACGAGTAATGCCCGCCAAGCCATTTCCCTGGCCTTCGATATTGCCTGCGGTCCTGAAGGGGTGATTTTGACAGAACGCATCACCTATCCCGGCGCGATTGCCCTGGCCCGGCGCAAGGGTTACCGGATGCAAGGCGTCGAGATCGATGCGCAAGGCATGCTGCCGCAGGCGCTTGCAGACGCCCTCGATAGCCTCGAATCAAGCGCAGGCAAAGCGGTTTATCTCACCCCGACGCTGCACAATCCGACGACGGCAACGATGGACACGGCGCGACGGCAGGCTATCGTCGATGTCTGTCGACGGTCCGGGGCCTGGATCATCGAGGATGGCGTCTACGCGTTGGGACCTCCACTTGAACCTGCGCTTGTGACGCTGGCGCCCGAGAGAGTCTTGCACGTCAACGGGCTGTCCAAATCCATCGGTCCCGGGCTGAGGATCGGCATGCTCACGCTACCGGACGGCATGAATGCCGCCGCGCAAGCAGTCTTGCAGGATGTCCCAATGACCCCGTCGCCATTGTCCTGCGCGGTGGTGGAGGAGTGGCTGTCCAGTGGCGTTATCGCATCGATCCCCCAGGACCTGCGCCATGAAGCGCGACGCCGAGCAGACCTGGCCGCTTCGCTGTTCGGCGCGGCCGGGCTTGTCTGGCATCCGGACGCCTTTCACGTCTGGCTACCGATGCCACGCGACGCTGCCGATCGCTTCGCCACAGCGGCTGCCGCGGTTGGCATCAAAGTGACTGCGCCAGAATCGGTCATGGTCGATCACACTGACCAGGCGGCCGGCATTCGGCTTTGTCTCGGCGGCCCAACCTTCGAAGACCTGGCGCAAGGATTGATGCTCCTGACCAAACTTGAATGTTCGAATCACTCCGTCCAGACCCTGTATCCTGACTGATTCAGGTATTTAAGCCGATCAGATAGATCGGCTTTCTTGTGCGTATGCAAAACATACAACCATGCGCCTTCGTATCCATCGCTGGGGTTTCCAACCAAGGTGGCCTACGCGGGCTTTGCAAAACTAACAAGGACATCAAGTGCTACGGAAAGCAATTCTACTGATCTTGATCACCAGCTTGAGCGGCTGCATGGCCACCGCGATGCGGATGGACTACGACAAGCACAGATGCCCCTACATCGGTCTGCGCTTCGACTGGTGGCTGGTGGGCACGTCCAAAGGAAAGCTGATCCCTTTCTTGCTTATCGACGCACCGTTCTCCTTGGTGGTCGATACCGTATTTTTCCCCTTCGAATATCAGTACGAGTGCAATCTCTAAGCGCCCGCCACCGGCTGTCCAAGGGATGCCCAATAATCCGCTTCATCAACCTCCGTCAATGTCCCATGCCCATCGTAGTAATAGAACCGATGCCTGTCCCGGGCATAGCGCTCGGTCAGGAACTCCAGGGTGGCCAGATCAAAACGCTTGGCGCTTAGCGGCCGTCGATGGCAGAACAACTTGCGTGTTCCCAGTTGCAGGAAATCCGGATGGGGCACGCGGACTTCATCAGGGTCGAAGTCGACATCCAGCCACTTGCCCTCCGAAAAGATCAGGGCAGGGCTGATGGCGTAAGTGCCGAGCACGCGGGTCTCAGCGGGATGGAGGCGTTTTTTCGCCTCGCCGTAGTAATACACCGCTTCCCGGTCCTTGGCCCAGCCATGTCCACAGGACTCGAAAGTCGCTGCGTGAGCCTTCCGAATGGGTTCGGGGGGATGATAGAAGACCCGGTGGCAATACACGGTTTTTCCGTCTGTCAGGTAAGGCGATCCCAAGGAGCGGAAGTGCTCGGCAGGCTCCGTGGAGAAACGTTCGGGCACTTGCGTTTCGGCGTTATGGAACGGGATCAGATAGAGACCGTGGGCATCGCCGCACAGGTGGGTGTCCAGCAGTTTGAAACTCGCCGCGTCCAGCCCGTTGATCGCCCGTCCATGAAAATGCACTTGGCGGCCCACATCGAAGCCGAGGCCGATGGCGCGTAAAGGCGCCGTTTCTGAAAATATTTGCGCGGCGCCAGCCTTTGCCTGCAAGCGGTGCCACCAATAATCCTTCAATTGCGGATGGGCCTCGAAATAGGGGGCCCAGGCTTGTTGCATGGCTGCATCGATTATTCCGCCAGAACCCAGCGGGCCGTTCTTGTCGCCTGCCAGTACGGGCGCGTAATCCTGGTCATTGCGATAGAGCTGGGCCACTACGAAACTTTCCACGTCGACATCAAGGCGTTTCTGGCGTTGATAGACGTACTGGCGATCACGGTAGTAATCGAATCCCAAGTGGCGAAAGCTCGGGCCATGGGCGTCACGCAAGCGGGTCCCGGCGGCGTAGACGAATTTGTCGTCCACGGCAAAATAGTCATCCTCGTACTCACTGGCGCTGACCACGCGGCCGCACTCGTCGAATGTCGGCTGCGAACACTTGAGCAGGCGGAAATCGCCGACGTAGCGGATGGTTTTCCCCGTCAGGTAATAGGCCCGTCGATTGTCCTTGGCGTAGCGTTCGTTAAGCACGGTGAAGGTTGCCAGGTCGGCGTTGTCGATGCGGTAGAAGTATTCATACGAAATGCTCGAGCCATGCTGCGCTTGCACGATGATCGACTGTCCGTCAGTTCCCCAGCGTTGGGCGAGCATGTGGAAGTCGTCGGGGTTTGCGATCGGCAGCGGTGTGCCGTCCTTTTGGTGCAGGGGCTTGAAGCCCTTGTAGACTTGCCCGTCGATCACCCGATAAGACGGATGGTTGCAGTACCGCACCCGAGCGGTGGCGGCGGCGATGAATTTTCCGTGCAGGAAGATGCTCGCCCCGTCGCTGAACAACGCAGAGGTTGAAGCCACCGAGACGGGCGACGATGGCAACAGCGCCAGGCTGTCGGGTCGTGCCTGCCGGATTTCGGTGATCGCGTATTCGCCGAACCAATAGGCGCCGGTTTCGTCACGCCAGTACTGGTGGCCGAGACTTTCCAAACTCCGGTGGAACTGAAAAGGCAGGGCCTGAAGCGCATGGTAACCATGGCGCTCCCGGTAATCGGGGAGCAGGTAATAATCGTGCAACGCATCACGCAAGATCCACGGGTTGCGTCGATGCCGCCAGACCGGCTGGCCGGCCATCAACGGCGAGGGCGGATAACCTCCGTCCCCGGCACGTTGGGCTAGCTCGCCGGGTCGTGCGCCTTCAGGGCTGAGCAGGATGTAGACGTCTGGCACGCGCCCATCGCCCAGAAGCACGTCGTCCATGAACGCGAAGCCTTGATGCCACTCAAGATCAAGCGGTTCCCAGTCGGCGCAGACTGTCTCTGTGTCCGTCATGTCATTGCGGCCTTGAGGTCTGATGATTTGGCCCCACGCAGCCGTTTATAAATGCCGATACGTCTCTTCCCCGCGCATTCCAGACTTTATATCCTACGGCTCCCATCCAGACGGAATCCGCGAATGTATCTGCGCGCCAGCCTGTTGTGCCTATGCCTGTTCAGCAGCCTGAGCCAGGCCGCCGTTAAGGTTAACTGCTCGGCCCTGGCGGAAAAACTCTCGGGGACAGTGCCTGAGTTTCATCCTTCGGTGCAAGGCAAGGTCATCGGCACCGGGCGCCTGCATTTCCATGAGGCACCGGATGAAGCCTGTGCCAACAAGAAGATTTTCGTCATACCCGGCGACTCCCTCACCATTTACTCCAGCCTGGAAGACGAATCATGGCTGGAAGTGAATTTCATCGCCAAGGACGGTGAGGACTATACCGGTTGGGTAAAGGCTGACCGGGTCGAGATTGGCAAGCCTTATGGGGCGCCACCGGAGGATGCGGACGAAGCGGCGGCGGAAGACGCCCAATAATCACCGCAAGCGATGGCGAAGGTAGAACCTTCGCCATCGCTTGCCCAGTTCAGGCCTGGGTTTTATAGCGCTCGGCAACCGCCGATTGCTTGATTTCGGACAACAATCCCTGCCGTGCCCCCTGCAACGCATCCCAGCGCGCACCGTCCTGCAGCGGCGGGATGGTCACCGGTTCGCGACGGTCGAAGCCGACCAGTGCGGCATCGACCAGGTCGCCCACTTCCATGATCTCGTTCAAGGTATTGATGTCGATGCCGGCGCGTTCCCAGATTTCGGTCCGGGTCGCCGCCGGCAGGACGGCTTGGACGTAGACGCCTTTTGGGGTCAGTTCGAGGCTGAGCCCTTGGGACAGGAACAGTACGAAAGCCTTGGTCGCCCCGTAGACCGACATGCCGAATTCCGGTGCGAGGCCAACCACCGAGCCGATGTTGATGATCGCTCCGTCGCCGGCGTTTGCCAGGCGTGGGGCGATGGCGCTGGCGAGCCGGACCAGCGCGGTGGTGTTGAGTGAAACCAGGTGCGCGACGCTGTCGGTGGTCTGTTCGATGAAGCTGCCGGACTGGGCGGCGCCTGCGTTGTTGATCAGGATGCCGATGCGGTCGTCATCGCGCAGGCGGGTTTCAACTTTGTGCAGGTCGCCGATTTGGGTCAGGTCGGCCTGGAGCACGTCAACGGTCACGGTGTGTTCGTTGCGCAGTTCAGTCGCCAGTGCTTCTAGCCGCGTGCTGTCGCGGGCAACCAGCACCAGATCATGGCCGCGCTGGGCGAAGCGCTTGGCATAGACGGCGCCGATACCGGTGGAAGCGCCGGTGATGAGAACGGTTGTGCGAGTGGTCATGGTGTCAGTCTCTTCAGGATTGGGGGGCGATCAACTGCGTGATTTTTTTCGGCGCTATTGGGCATTCGCCTCGGCGAACGTCGGGTAGTCGATGTAGCCTTCGGCGCCGCCGCCATAGAGGGTCGCGGGGTTGAGGGCAGCCAAAGGGACGGCGCTTTTCAGGCGTTCCACCAGGTCTGGATTGGCAATGAACGGGCGGCCAAAGGCGATCAAGTCGGCCTTGTCTTCCAGGAGCTGCGAAGTGGCCAGGTCCAGGTCGTAGCCGTTGTTGGCGATGTAGGTGTTGTTGAAGCGCTGGCGCAAGCCGGCGAAATCGAACGGCGCCACATCACGCGGCCCGGCGGTCGCGCCTTCGACGACGTGCAGGTAGGCGATGTCCAGGGTGTTGAGCTGATCGACGATGTAGTCGAACTGCGCCTGCGGTGCGCTGCTGGACACGCCGTTGGCGGGCGAGACCGGCGAGATGCGCAGGCCGGTGCGTCCGGCACCGATCTTGCTCACGACGGCGGCGGTCACTTCCAGCAGCAGGCGGGCGCGGTTTTCAATCGAGCCACCGTAGGCATCGGTACGTATGTTGGCGCCGTCCTTGATGAACTGATCGAGCAGATAGCCGTTCGCACCGTGGATCTCCACGCCATCGAACCCGGCGGCGATGGCATTGGCAGCCGCTTGGCGGAAATCATTGACGATTCCCGGCAACTCGCTCACGTCGAGCGCTCGCGGTTCGGACACATCCTCGAAGCTGTTATTGACGAACACCTTGGTGGCGGGGCGCAGGGCGGAAGGCGCTACCGGGGCGGCGCCGTTTTCCTGCAGGGCCACGTGGGACACGCGCCCGACGTGCCACAGTTGCAGGAATATCCGACTGCCCTTGGCGTGGACCGCATCGGTCACTTCGCGCCAGCCGGCGATCTGCGCCTGGGTGTAGATGCCGGGCGTGTCCTGATAACCCTGTCCCTGCTGCGAGATCTGCGTGGCCTCGGCAATCAGCAAGCCTGCCGATGCGCGCTGGCTGTAATAGGTCGCCGCGAATTCACTGGGAACGAAGCCTTTGCCTGCGCGGTTACGCGTCAGCGGCGCCAGCACGACTCGGTTGGCGAGGGTGAGGGAGCCCAGGGTATAGGGGGTAAACAGCATCTGATCGGTCATGTCTCTCGTTTCCGTGCCAGTAGATGAGCGGTGGGTGCGGCTTGCGCTTAGGATGATGATCGAAATCTAAACTGTCAACGAATTTGATTACGGTTGGCATCTATGTATGATGAAGACTTGATCGGAGTGGTACGAGGTAAACGAACATGAGAGTCACCAAGGCCCAGGCACAGGCAAACCGGGAACACATCGTCGAGACGGCGTCCGTGTTGTTTCGCGAGCGAGGTTTTGACGGGATAGGCGTGGCGGACTTGATGGCCGCGGCCGGCTTCACCCACGGCGGTTTCTACAAGCATTTCGGTTCGAAGGCCGACCTGATGGCCGAAGCCGCTGCGGACAGTCTTTCGCGCTCATTGACCAGCGCCAGCGACCTGGATGTCGCTGGGTTCTTTGCCATGTATGTCTCGCGGGAGCACCGCGACGCTCGGGGCAACGGCTGCACGATGGCGGCGTTGTGTGGCGACGCGGCGCGTCAGTCCGATGAGGTCAAGGCCACGTTTGCCAATGGGGTGGAAGGCACGCTGGCTACCCTTGAGGAAAAGTTCGAGCCCACAGGAGAAGGTGGACGGGCAAAGATGATCAACTTGCTCGCCCATGCCATCGGCGCGGTCATGCTCTCGCGCGCTTGCCCGGATGATTCGCCGTTGGCAGACGAAATCCTTGAAGTTTGCCGTGATCAGATCCTGGCGTCCTTGCCAGCCTCCGACCCCGAGGAAAACCAGCGGTAGCGCATTGCGCTACCGCTGTGGGGGATCAGAAGATGAACTTGAACAGGGCAATGACCACGATCAGGCCGATCAGGAAAATGATCCCAACGGTACCACCAAGAAATTTCAACATAGGAACGCTCTCATCGGATGGGCTTAATTTTCTAGACCCTTGGCGAGAGCGCACAGTTCGTTAAATTTGCGCGATGGGTAAAAAGCCTGGGCGCCGCTCAGTGAACCGCCAGGGACCTCGGCACGGACACATGTTCGAACTTCGAAACGGTCTTGATCCAATAGCGCCGATACTCGGTCTTGTCCGGCGCCAACGGTTTTTGGCTGGACCAAGGATGTTCCGCTTTCAGGCTGGCGCGATAAGCTTCCCATTCCTTCTGCTCGGCCGCTTCCCTGGCTTTGTTTCGATCATCGAACCAACCCAGGACGTAGGCATCGCTCTGGTCAGTTCCGCTCGCTATCAGCAGATATATGTCTGTCATCACCGGTTCCCGCCGTATTCCCACCACCCAATCACTGGGCTCTTTTCTGGTTATCGGCCGTGAATGCTGATTTTTGAAGCTGATTGATAAACGGGTTCGAGGTTCCACGGGTCAGGCATCCTCTGTCTGTGCCAGGTGCGCCATCAACCATTCGCGGAAGCGGTTGACGCTTTGCCGGTTCGGCACCTGGCCCAGGGGCTCCAACAAGCAGAATTGCGCATCGGTGCACAAGATGGCGGATATCGGGCGCACGAGATTGCCGGTCTGTAGGTGGTCGCCGAGCAACCGCGTCCAGGCCAGGGCGATTCCCTGGCCCGCCAGCGCCGACTGGATCAGCATCGAGTAGTTGTTGATGTTGATGCGTCGACGAGGTTCTGGCGCTGGATGGCCCAGGCGCTGGAACCATTCCTTCCAGCCAATCCAGTCCCGATGCTGGTCCTCGAGCCACAGCCAGGTACAGGCGCCGAGTTGTTCAAGGTTGCCCGCCTCGGGATGCTGAGACAGGTAGGCCGGGCTGCACACCGGAAAAATTTCTTCATTGAACAGCGCAGTGACCTTCATGTTCTTGGGGGGTGTGCTGCAGTAGTACAGCGCCAGGTCGCAGTCGAGGCGGGAGAAATCCTCGACTTGATCGGTCGCGATGATGCGCAGGTCGATCTCCTCGTGCTGACGCTGGAACTCCGAAACCAACGGCAGCAACCACAGCGATGCCATCGCCGTGCTGGTGACCACCGTGACTTGCTGCGCGCCTTGCCAATGACGCACGCCAGCCGTGGCGCGGGCGATCTGTTGCAGCGTATCGCGAACACTTTCGTAGTACTGGCTGCCTGTCGCGGTGAGGTTGATCTCACGGGTCGTGCGGACAAACAGCGCTGTGCCCAGGTAATCCTCGAGCAGGCGTATCTGGCGGCTGACAGCGCCCTGGGTGACGTTCAGTTCGCGGGCCGCCACGGTGAAACTCAGGTGGCGTGCGGCGGCTTCGAACGCTACCAGGCTGTTGAGCGGCGGCAACGGTTGCAGTTTCATCGGGCTGGGTCACTGTCTTGTTGGTTTCAAGCGCAGGGCGATTGTGCAGAAGCCTGCGCGCAGTGACTACCTAATCCGGCATGACGGCTAGAGATCGATCACCAGGTTGGACGTCGGCTTGCTGCAACACAGCAAACGCAGGCCCTTGTCGATCTCCCGTTGCCGGATGCCGCCGTTGTGGTTCATGTCCACGGTGCCTTCCAGCAGGGCGGTCTTGCAGGTGCCGCAAACGCCCTGGCTGCAGGATGAAGGCACAATCGCACCGGCCTTTTTGGCTGCGCTCAGCACGGTCTGGTGGCCGGGCATGCTGAAGGTCTTGCCCGAACGTGCCAGCGTGACCGTGAAGATGTCCTGTTGATCCAATGGAGCGGCTTGCTCGATCAACGGTTCCTCATTCAGCACCGCGATATCGAAGCTTTCCTGATGATAGTGGCCGAAATCGAACGACGCTTCCCTGAGCAACGCCTTGACCGCTTCCATGTAACCCTGGGGGCCACAGGTAAAGATTTCTCGCTCCTTGAAGTCCGGGACGTGTTGGCTCAACAAAGGCAAATCGAGACGACCCATCGGCTGTTGCCAGTGGCTGGCGTCGCCAAGCCCTTCACAAATATCGATGACCCGCAGTCCCGGCATATCGGCCTGCATTCGCGTCAACTCGCCGTGGAAAATGATATCCGCCGGCGTGCGAGCGCTGTGCACGAAAACAATGTCCAGGTTGGCAGCCATGTCGCAGGCGGCGTGGGTCATCGACATCAACGGGGTCACGCCGGAACCGGCGGAGAGGTACAACAGTTTTGCCGCTGGATGACCAACCGGCGTGAAGCTGCCCGCCGGCCCGGACGCCTTGAGGTTGTCTCCAGGCTTGAGATGGTCATGCAGCCAGTTCGACACCACGCCTCCGGGCACGCGTTTGACGGTGATCGAAAAAGCGAACGGGCGAGTCGGTGAAGACGACAGGGTGTAGCACCGAGCAATGGCCTGCCCATTGATGACGAGCGACAGGGTAATGAACTGGCCCGGCTCGAAACTCAACGCGCTGAAGTCCGCGCATTGGAAAGTGAACGTTTTTACATCATGGGTTTCCTGTCGCACGGCGCAACACTGCAAGGTCTTCTGCTCGCCGCTGTGCCATTGCGCGCCAAACGCTCCCCAGGTCGTCGGATCGGTAAAACGTTCAGGGCGCGTCAGCTTTTCGTAAATCGTCATGTTCATCCCTCACACGCCGTGGGCGGCCAGACGCGCCGCGTACCAGCGCGAGAACTGGTCGACATAGGTTTCGGTAAACGCCGAGAACGGTCCGGGCGTGTAGGCCGGGTCCTGGGTGCCGCTGTGGGTGATGCCGACGAGGCTGGCGTCCTGGAGGTTGGTCGCCGCCCAGACTTCGGTCAGCTTGTCCAACGCGTAGTCCACGCCTTCGACGGCGTCGGCGTGCACCAGCCATTTGGTGCGCACCAGGGTTCTATCGGGCGCCAGCGGGATGATGTACGAGACGATCGCATGATCGCTCATGATGTGGGTCCATGAGTTATGGGTCCACAAGTGCATGTCGCCCAGGTCGCGGCGCGTGAGGTCGCCAAACAGCCGGGTGCAGGCCACGCGGGTATCGAGGGTCTGGGATTCGCCGTTGCCCGCGATGACCAGGCGCTGGGAGCGGAACTGAGTCACCGCGTCCTCGCCCAGATGCTCGACGGCGTCACACAGGTAGCCTTCGCGCTCCCAGTCCTGCTTGGTATTGGCGTTGCGCTGGTGGTACTCCTGCAGCGCCTGGAGCGAGTCCTCTCCCAGCCCATCGGTGCAGAAGCCGAAATCCTCCGGCAGGAACGACGCCGTCAGTTCGGGGTGGGTGGCGGCGCAGTGATAACACTCGCGGTTGTTCTCGATCACCAGTTTCCAATTGCCGTTCTCGATGATCTCCGACTCGTAGGCGATCTTGGAATGGGCAAGGTCATATTGAGCGAAACGCGGCGTCATGAGTTGGTCCAGGTACAGGATGTCTTCTGGCGGCTCGTCACCCAGGCAGACGAAAACATGGGTGCCGACCACGCGCGTATGGACAGGGATCAGGCTCTTGCACCCCGGGTCGAAGTCCTTGCCCATGTGCGCGGCATGTTTGAGGCTGCCATCGAGGTCGTACGTCCATTGGTGATAAGGGCAGACCAGCATGCCCACCGTCGATTTGCCGGCCTGTTTCAGGCGCGCCCCACGGTGGCGGCAGACGTTGCGGAAGGCCTGCACATGCTCGTCGTCATCGCGCACCAGGATGATCGAGGATTTGCCGATGTCGATCGTGGAGACATCGCCGGGTTCGGCAACGTCGCTGGTGACCCCGACCAGGATCCAGTGTTTGGTAAAAAAGACATCGACGTCGGTTTCAAAAATATCCTGGCGGCCGAACAGACCGCCGGGCATGCCATGGCCGGGGGCGCGATCGGCCAGCAGTTCACGATGGGTTTTCAAGGTAGGGTTCATCGTCGATCTCACTCAAGGCAAATGATCGGTGGTTGGCGGGCAAGCAGTGCAGCAGGAAAAATGGGTGTCGTTTGTTCAAGCCACCGAAGGCTCCGGCAATGGCTCGGGTAAGACCGGGCGCGACAGGTCATGGCCGAGCAACGCCCGGTACAGTTCCACGTCGCCCAATACGCCCAGGACGGTTTGGGCATCGTCGACTATGAGCAATGGATGACCTGTTTCATAACGGATCCCCAAGGCGACTCGCATGCTGGTTTCCGGCGCTACCAGTGTGACTTGGCGGCGCAAGGTCCCGAGGGCCTTGCCATCCTCCCAGCGTTGCGTCGGCAGGGCGGTTGCGCCTCGTCGGATGCTGGCCAGTCCTCGGGACTGATCCAGTGCCATCCAGAGGTTCTGTACCGTATCCAGGCAGTATTCATCTTGGGCGAAGACGCACCGGTCCAGCGGAGTCATCAAGCTTTTCGCGCACAGCACATTCAGCGGGTTGGTGTGGGCGACGAAGTTGCGCACGTAGTCGTCGGCCGGGTTGAGCACGATTTCTTCGGGCTTGCTGTACTGAATGATCTTGCCGTCCTTCATGATCGCGATCCGCGTCCCCAGCTTGAGGGCTTCGTCCAGGTCATGGCTGACGAACACAATGGTCTTGTGCAACTTGCGCTGCAGATCGAGCAATTCGTCCTGCAACCCTTGGCGAATCAGCGGATCGAGGGCCGAGAACGGCTCGTCCATCAGCAGAATGTCTGCGTCCATCGCCAGGGCGCGGGCCAGCCCCACGCGCTGCTGCATGCCGCCGGACAATTCGTCCGGCTTCTTGTTGCGCCACTGGGTCAAGCCCACCAGTTCGAGCTTTTCGTCGACCAGTCTGCGCCGCTCCTTCTCTGGGCGACCCTGCATCTCCAAACCGAAACCGATGTTCTCGCGCACCGTCAGCCAGGGCATCAGGGCGAACTTCTGGAAGACCATGGCGATGCGCTGGGTGCGCATCATTTTCAACTCGGCTGGGGTGCAGGCGGCAATGTCGATCTGCCGACCTTCGTGTTCGACGAAGAGCTTGCCGCGGCTCACCGTGTTCAAGCCGTTGATGCAGCGCAGCAGGCTGGACTTGCCGGAACCCGACAAGCCCATCAATACGCAGATTTCGCCTTTGTTGATTTCCAGGTTGGCCTTTTCCACGCCGACGATCAGGCCGGTCTTCTGCAGAATGTCCGACCGGGAAAAACCTTGATCCAGCAGGTCCAGCGCGGCCTTGGGACGATGGGCGAAAATGACGTCGACGTCTTCGAAACGAATGATGCTCATGCGTCACCTCGTCTTACGGTTTCGCGCTGTTTGCAAATGCGGTCGAGGATGATCGCCAGGAGCACGATCGCCAGGCCTGCTTCGAAGCCCATGGCGATATCAGCCGTGTTCAACGCATTGACGACAGGTTTGCCCAAGCCGTCCGCGCCAACCAGCGCGGCGATGACCACCATCGACAGCGACAACATGATGCATTGGGTGATGCCGGCGGCGATGCTCGGCATCGCATGGGGCAGTTCGATGCGGGCCAACAACTGGCGACGCGAGCAACCGAACGCCTTGCCGGCTGTCCATCAATTCTTGCGGGACGTCACGCACGCCCAGGTACGTAAGGCGAATCGGCGCGGCGATCGCGAAGACCACCGTGGAGATCAACCCCGGAACGACGCCGAGGCCGAACAGCGTCAAGGTCGGGATCAGGTAGACGAAGGTGGGCACGGTCTGCATCAGGTCGAGCACCGGTCGCAAGGCTGCGTAGAACCAGGGGCGATGCGCCGCGACGATCCCCAGCGGCACGCCGACGATCACGCACACCAGCGTGGCGAATGTCACCTGGGCCAGGGTCTCCATGGTTTCCTGCCAGTAGCCCAGGTTGAGAATCAGCAGGAACGACAGCGCGACGAACAGCGTCAGGCTCACCTTGCGTTGAATGTAGAAGGCGAGCAGCGCCAGCAGCCCTATCAAGGCCAACGGATTGAACCAGAGCAGGGCGCTGGTGAAGAGGCTGATGATTTCGGAGAGCGACGACGATATGGCGTCGAATACATCAGCGCCATGCTGGGTCAGCCACTCGACGTACCGGGCGATGTGCTCGCCCAATGGAAGTTTTTCTTGCGTAGTCCACATAGAGGCGGCTCGTTGTTGTTTTGGTTTGCCTGGAGCAGATACTCGTCCCGGGCCTGCCACGCTGACAAACCATTTAAAATCAGCCGTTCATGACTTTTTCTCATCAATTTTTTTTGCGCTCTCGGGGGAATAAGAGGCGGTGAGTCGATCAAATGTACTTAGGTGTACATTTAGCGGGCATCCGAGTACATTCGCATTACGTATGTTCAATAAGGTGGATGCAAGATGCCCCAGGTAGGGAAGGCACGTGGCAAGGCCCAGGACGCGGGTTGGCGGGGGTCGCCCGAAGGGTGGCTGGAAGCGGCCTACGAGGCCTTGAAGGAGTCCGGCATCGATGCGGTCCGGGTCATGCCGTTGGCCAAGCGCCTGGGTTTGTCACGCACCAGCTTCTATTGGTTCTTCGAGGATCGCGAACAGTTGCTGGCGGCCCTGCTGTCGCGCTGGCGCGAGACCAACACCGGCGGGTTGATCCGGCAAAGCGAAAGCTACGCCGAGAGCATCTCCGAGGCGATCCTGAATGTCTTCGAATGCTGGCTCAACCCACAACTGTTCGACTCGCAGTTTGAATTCGCGGTGCGCAGTTGGGCGCTCCAGTCCGCAGAGGTCGCGCAAGAAGTTGCCGTTGTCGACGAGCAGCGAATGGGCGCGCTGGCGAGCATGTTCAAGCGCTTTGGCTACGACAGCCAAGGGGCCGACGCGCGAGCCCGGACGATCTATCTGACGCAGATCGGCTACATCACCATGAACACCAGCGAGCTGATCACCGTGCGTTTCCAGCGCATCCCCCAGTACGTGAGCATCTTCACCGGCAAGGTGCCCAAGCAGCGCGAGCTGGATCGTTTCTATGGCAAATTCGGCTATGCCGAAAAAGAGCCTGGGGTCTTTGTGCCGCTGGTGGAAACTTTTGAAGAGACGGCTGAAAAATGACCGAGCCGACGCTGGGCATCATTGGCGGTACGGGCTGGCTGGGTGGGGCGATTGCCAAGGCCGTGCTGGCGAAGGCCTTGTTGCCGAGCGGGTAATCTGATCCTCTCCAATCGCTCCGGGGCACATCCACTGGCGCAGCAAGGCGTTTGCCTGGTCACCGACAACCAGGCACTGGTGGACCGCAGCGACGTCATCGTCATCGCGGTACGACCCGAGCAGTTCGCCAACCTGACCCTCGACGCGATGGGCAAGACGGTCATTTCACTGATGGCCGGAATCACGGCGCAGGCGATTGCCGCGCAGACCTCGGCTTCAAGGGTCGTACGGGCGATGCCCAACGCGGCGGTGGAGATCGGGCAATCCTTTACGCCGTGGTATTGCGCTGGCGTGGCAGAGCCGACGACGAAAAGCCTGGTTCAGCGCTTGTTCGAATGCGTGGGCACGGCTGCCGAGGTCCAGCAGGAAGATTTCATTGATTACCTCTGCGCGCTGTCGGGCACCGGTCCGGCCTTTCCTGCCTTGTTGATGACGGCGTTGGCGAATCAGGCAATGGCGGCCGGCATTCCAGCCGAGATTGCCCTGCTTGCCGCGAAAAATGTCGTGGTCGACAGCAGCCAGTTGCTCGTCAGTCGTGATGCCCAGCAGATGATCGATGCCCTGGTCGCCTATCGCGGCGTGACGGCCGCCGCCTTGCAGTCAATGACCCAGGGGCATTTCGAGGCGCAGGTGGGAAGGGCGTTGCAAGCCGGCGCCGCAGTCGCACGCAAAGGGCTCCAAGGCTGATCCACTGCATGGAACTTGTGGGAGCGGGCTTGCTCGCGAAGGCGTCAGCCAATCCAATATCCCCGTCACTGACCCACCGCTTTCGCGAGCAGGCTCGCTCCCACATTGGGCTCTTTATCCACCACAAACATCGTATGCAACTCAATCCCCTTGTGGGAGCGAGCTTGCTCGCGATGACGACAGCCGATCCAACATCCCTGTGACTGACCCACCGCTTTTGCGAGCAGGCTCGCTCCCACATTGGGCTCTTTATCCACCACAAACATCGTATGCAACTCAATCCCCTTGTGGGAGCGAGCCTGCTCGCGAAGGCGTTAGCCGATCCAACATCCCTGTCACTGACCCACCGCTTTTGCGAGCAAGCTACATCTCATTACTCAGCCTTGAAGCAATACACCGCCAGCTTGTTCCCATCCAGGTCCCGGGCATAAGCCGCGTAGGCATTTTCCGCCCAGCCGCGAGAGCCCGGCAGCCCCTCGCACACGCCGCCGTTCGCCAGCGCGGCGCTATGGAAGGCATGGACCGCCGCCCGGTCCGGCGCTTCGAAACTCACGGTGACGCCGTTGCCGATGGACGCCGGGTTGCCGTTGGCCGGGTTCAGTACAAAGAACGAAGGCTTGTCGACGCCCCAGATGGAGCCGGCCTCATCAAGGTCGGCAACGCGCTTCAGGCCGATTTCCTTCAAGGTAGCGTCATAGAATGCGCGAGCGTTTGCCAGGTTGTTGGTGCCGACGGTGACATGGGTAAAAACGGACATTTCATTTCCTTTCTGTTGGTTGTAGAGGTTTACGGACGGGATAACCCGTGGCGAGGGAGCTTGCTCCCGCTTGAGTGCGAAGCGCTCATAACAGGTCTGCTGCGCAGCCCAGCGGGAGCAAGCTCCCTCGCCACGGATTGAGCGCATTTCTTATTCAGGGCGAACGTTGCTCGATCCTTATCGGGCTGCGCCTTCAGATGTCCTTGACCAGCCGCAGCGCATCGTAGATCGCGGCATGGGTATTACGCGCCGACACCGCGTCACCGATGCGGAACAGTTGGAAGCGGCCCTCGGGGTTGGTCACGATGTTCTGGGTTTTCCCTGCAATCAGATCGTGTTGTTCAACCGCGCCGTCGTTTTTCGAATGCGGGCGCAGTTCGAAGTACAGGTCATCCAGGGGCAGGGTGCCGTGGTTGACCACCACCTGATCGACCACGCGCTGCTTGTGCACCTGGCCGTAATCGCTGCCGAAGCTGGCAACCAACTGGCCGTCGCGCTTCTCCACGGAATCGACCCGATAGGTGACGGTGAAGGTGACGTTCAGGTCTTGCAGGCTGCGCATGTATGGCACGAGGTTCATGGCCATCACTTCCGGCGCGAACGATCGGTCGGGCGTGACGATCTCCAGTTTCGCACCGCTGTTGGCGATCACCTCGGCCGCCTGTAGCGCCGCGTGGTCGCCGGCGTCGTCGAAGATCAGCACGTTCTGGCCGGGTTTGACGTCGCCGGAAATGATGTCCCAGGTCGAAACCACCAGTTCGTTGCCTTGCTTGAGCACCTCGGTGTGGGGCAGGCCGCCCGTGGCGACGATCACCACGTCCGGCTCCTGGGCCAGGACTGTCTCGGCTTCGGCCCAGGTGTTGAATTGGAACTTCACGCCCAGTCGTTCGCACTGCGCCATGCGCCAGTCGATGATGCTGATCATCTCGCGGCGACGCTCGCTCTGCGCGGTCAGGCGGATCTGCCCGCCTGGCTGGTCGGCCACTTCGAACACCGTGACGTCATGGCCGCGTTCACCGGCTACCCTTGCCGCTTCCAGCCCCGCCGGGCCGGTGCCGATCACCACGACCTTGCGCTTGACCGACGCCTTGGGAATGTCGTGGGGCATGGTGGTTTCGCGCCCGGTGGCGGCGTTGTGGATGCAGTACGCGGCGCCGCCCTGGTAGATGCGATCCAGGCAATAGTTGGCGCCAACGCAGGGACGGATGTCTTCTTCACGCTTCTCGATGATCTTGCGCACGATGTGCGGGTCGGTCATGTGGGCGCGGGTCATGCCGATCATGTCCACCTTGCCCGAGGCGATGGCGTGTCGCGCGGTGGCGACGTCCGGGATCTTCGCCGCATGGAACGTCGGGAAACCGGTGGCCGAGCGAATCTCGCCGGCAAAATCCAGGTGCGGTGAGTTGCGCATGCCCTGGATCGGGATCACGTCGGTGAGGCCGGCATCGGTATCGATATGCCCGCGCACGACGTTGAGGAAATCCACCAGGCCGCTGTCCTTGAGCATGTGGGAAATCCGGATGCCGTCGCTGGCACCGAAGCCCCCTGGCAAGTCTTCGTCGCCGGTGTAGCGCACCCCCAGCAGGAAATCCTCGCCGCAACGCTGGCGGATACCGCGCAACACATCGAAGGTGAAGCGCATGCGGTTTTCCAGCGAGCCGCCGTAGGGCCCGTCGAGATCGTTGGTCAGTGGCGACCAGAATTGATCCATGAGATGCCCGTAGGCCTGCAGCTCCAGGCCATCAAGGCCGGCAGCCTTCATGCGTTCGGCGGCATCCACGTAATCCTTGATGATCCGGTCGATGTCCCAGTCTTCCATCTTTTTCGGGAAGGCCCGGTGGGATGCTTCGCGACGATGGGACGGCGAGACGACCGGCAGCCAGTCTGCCTTGTCCCAGCGCGTGCGCCGGCCCAGGTGGGTCAGTTGGATCATCACCGCCGCGCCGTGCTCGTGGCACTCGTCGGTCAGGTCCTTCATCCATTTGACCACTTCGTCCTTGTACGCCAGCACGTTGTTGAACACTGGCGGGCTGTCCCGGGAAACGGCGGCGGAGCCGGCGGTCATGGTCAACGCCACGCCAGCCTTGGCCCGCTCGACGTGATAGGCACGGTACAAGTCCTTCGGCATGCCATCGACGGGATACGCCGGTTCATGAGAGGTGGTCATGATCCGATTCTTGAGCGTCAGATGCTTGATTTTGTAGGGCTGCAGCAGAGGATCACTGGACATGGTGTTGCTCCGGGAACAGAACATCAGGCTTGGTTTTGACATAACGGTATGTGCAATGTTCATGTGTGTCAACGATTGAGACACTGGTGTACATTTTTCTTGCGTCGTGGAAAAACCAGGATTACCATCCAGTCGAAACAGGGGTGATCCGGCACGTGTAGCCGGTCGCCCGCGTCGATCCAGAGTGCGAGGGGGATGCGAGGAATCATGAAAGTGCTCGTTGCGGTAAAGCGCGCCATCGACCCGAATGTGAAAGTCCGGGTAAAGGCTGACGGTTCGGACGTCGAGCTCAACGGCGTGAAAATGGCCTTGAACCCGTTCTGCGAGATCGCAGTGGAGGAGGCAATCCGCCTCAAGGAGAAGGGGCTGGCGTCCGAGGTCGTGGTGGTCTCGGTGGGCAGTCCTGCGGCGCAGGAACAATTGCGCACCGCATTGGCGCTGGGCGCGGATCGAGCACTTCTGGTGGAGACGAGCGCGGTCCTTGAGCCGCTCAACGTCGCCAAGTACTTGAGCAAGGTGATCGATCAGGAAAAGCCGCAACTGATCCTGTTCGGCAAGCAGGCGATTGACCAGGAGAACAATCAGGTCGGGCAAATGGTGGCGCAGTTGATCGGCTGCGGTCAGGCCACTTACGCCTCGGCGGTCAATCATGTCGACGGGCAATGGGTCGTCGAGCGTGAAGTCGACGGCGGCAGCCAGGTCGTCGCCCTCACGGTGCCCGCCGTGGTGACCTGTGATTTGCGCCTGAACCAACCGCGCTACGCGTCGTTGCCGAACATCATGAAAGCCAAGAAAAAACCATTGGAAATCATTGCCGCCAACACCTTGGGCGCGAGCGTGAAGGAACACGCTCGATTGTTGGGCGTGGTCCCACCGCCGGTGCGCAAGGCAGGCATCACGGTCGCTTCGGTGACTGAGCTGGTGGATAAACTGAAAAACGTGGCGGGGGTGATTTGATGCGCAGTTTAGTGATCGCCGAGCACAGTGCCGGTCAACTGACGGCAGGTACACGCAGCGCCGTGACCGCCGCCCTGGCGCTGGGGGGCGAGACGGATTTGCTGGTCTTGGGTGGAGCGGATGCGCCGGAAGTGGCGCGCCAAGCTGCGCTCGTCCAAGGCCTGGACCGAGTCCTGCTCGCACAAGATGCGCGGTTCGAGAAAACACTGGCCGAAAATACCCAGCCGCTGATCACGTCGTTGGTCTGCGAGGGTTATACGCACGTTTTCGCTGACGCCAGCAGCATGGGTCGCAACCTGTTGCCGCGGGTCGCGGCCAGCCTGGATGTCGGCATGCTTTCCGACGTTACCGCTATCGTTTCGGCGGACACTTTCCAGCGTCCCATCTATGCCGGCAACGCGATCGCCACGTTTCAATCCCTCGATCCAATCAAGCTGCTCACCGTTCGCGCCTCGGCGTTTGCCCAAGCGCTGACACAGGACAACCCCTGCGAAGTCATCGCGGTGGAGGGCGGCCAAAGCTCAACCCACGCCCGCTTTGTCAGTGAACAACTGACAACCAGTGCAAGGCCCGATCTGTCGAGCGCCCGCGTCGTGGTGTCCGGCGGCCGGGGGATGCAGGCCAAAGACAATTTTGCCTTGATCGAACGCGTGGCGGACAAGCTCGGTGGCGCGGTGGGTGCCTCCCGCGCAGCCGTGGATTCAGGGTTCGCCCCCAATGACCTGCAGGTTGGGCAGACGGGAAAAATCGTCGCGCCAGAGCTTTACATCGCGGCGGGCATCAGCGGCGCCATTCAGCACCTGGCGGGCATGAGCGGTTCCAAAGTGATCGTTGCGATCAACCAGGACGCCGAGGCGCCGATTGCCCAGGTGGCGGATTACCTGTTGGTGGCGGATTTGTTCGAGGCTTTGCCGGCACTCGAGAAGGCGTTGTGAATGAGCCGGTCATTGCGGTTGGAAACGCCAGAGGGCGGAGGAGGGCCGAAAAACTTTAGTCCCCGTGATTTTCATAACTAGAACCCACCGGATGGCCGCGTGCGGTCGTGATGGGAAAATGAATGCTTCTGCTGCCCTGCCAATAACTATTAATACAGTCTGCGGAGATGCACATGATGACGTTACCCAGTAAAACTTTAATCGGCTGGTTTGCAGGCCTTGCTTTAGCCTGCAGCAGCCTGATCGTCCAAGCCGAGGAGCCCGCGCCCATCCGTATCGGCTGGGTGAACTGGTCGGACACGGAAATCGCGGTGAAACTGGCGAACACCGCGTTGCAGGATCACCTCAAGCAACCGGTCAAGTTGGTGCTGGCCGACATCGGCATCCAGTTCCAGGCGCTGGCTAACGGCAATATCGACTTGATCCCGATGGTCTGGCTGCCCAGCACCCACAAGTCCTTCTATGACAAATACAAGGACAGGCTCGAAGACCTCGGCGTGCTGTACGAAGGCCGGATCGGCATGGCGGTGCCCACTTCCATTCCCACCAGCGAGATCGCCAGTGTCGAGGACCTCAACAAGCCTGAAGTGCGGGAAAAACTCGGTGGCAAGATCCTCACATCGGAAGTGGGCAACGGTCAGTACAAGCTGACGGAAAAGGCCATCAAGGAATACAAGCTCGACGGCTACAAGATGGTGGCTTCGTCGGAGTCCGGGATGCTGAGCGAGCTGGATCGCAACATCAAGCGCGACAAATGGTCGTTGGTCAACGCCTGGAGTCCGCACTGGATGTTCGCCAAATGGCCGCTGCGCTACCTCGATGATCCGAAGCAGATCTTCGGTGGTGCCGAGCAGATCCACGCCGTCGCACGCAAAGGATTCAGCGCGGAGCACCCTGACGTGGCGCGCTTCTTCGCCAACTTCAAGATCCCCAAGGCTGACCTCGAGAAGTTGATGGCGGATGCCCGTGACAGCACGGCGGACAAAGTGGTTGCGGAATATTACGCAACCAACAAGCCGCGTTTCGAAGCGATGTTTGGCAGCCAGACGGCTTCTGCGACGCCAGCCCAGTAATCGTCGTTGCTATCCGATAGCTGTTGCAGTCCGGTGCCCTTGGTCGAGAGCCGAGGGCACTGTCTGCTGTGTCCTGTCGCAGGTGTAGCAGGGCAGGGGGTTGTTCCATTCAGAGGCTGAGCGATGACCGTGACAACGCTGGGTATCAAGTTGGATGAGGAGACACGCGCCAGGTTGAAGTCGGCATCGGCCAGGTTGGACCGGACCTCGCACTGGTTCATGAAAAAGGCGATTTTGAACTTCATTGAACAAGTCGAAGCCGGGGCCGGCGTTGAAGCACTCGTAGCCGCCGAAGCGCTGGAACGGGATCGGTTGCGCCATAGCATTGCGAGGCGCCGCACAGAGAGCAGCCTGCTTGAAGATACCGTCCCAGGTGCGCGCGGTGCATGATCATGACACCCCCCGCCCTCGGTTAGGGATCGCCCTGTGCCTTCTGTCCATGCTGATTTTCGCAGCCCAGGATGGCGTCACCAAAGTACTGGTCAAAGACCTCCCGATCGCACAACTGGTCATGGTGCGCTATTGGGTGTTCCTGGCTTTTGCTGTCGGTTACAGCGTCTATCAGGGCAGCCTGCGGACTGCGTATCGAAGCCACCATCCTTGCCAGCAGGTCATTCGTGCGCTCATCGGGGTCGGTGAAAGCGCACTGTTTGGACTGGGGCTGCGCTATCTGGGGCTGGCGGAAATGCATGCGCTGTATGCGGTGTTCCCCTTGATGACGTTGGCATTGGCAGGGGCGTTCCTGGGCGAGTTCATTGGTGTGCGTCGATGGATTGCCGCCGCCATTGGCTTCACGGGGACGCTGGTTATCCTTCGTCCAGGCTCCGGCGTCTTCGAACTGGCAGCGCTGATTCCGTTGTTGTCTGCGTTGGGTTTCGCGATTTTCAGTGTGCTGACCCGACGTATCAGCCGGCAGGACTCGTTCGCCACGAATATGCTTCACATGGGTTTTTTCGGCGCGGTAGCGATCACCATGTTGGGCCTTCCAGGCTGGGTATCACCGAGCCCGGCGCAATGGGGCCTGATAGCAGTGCTGTCCATGACCGGCGTGGTGGCCCAGCTGTTATTGCTCCAGGCACTGAAGGTTGCAACGGCGGCCACACTCCAGCCGTTCAACTATTCTCTTCTGGTGTTCGCCACGCTGATCGGCCTGTTGGTCTTCGGCGAGCTACCCGACACCTGGACCGTCGTGGGCGCCTGTCTGGTGATTGCCGGCGGGATGTATGCGATCAAGGCAAAAGGGTAGCGAACGGGTGGGCGAGCCGTCCATGGCTCGTAAGGTCGCTATTGATTCTTGTCCAGCGTCCTCAACGACTGCGGCAAGCCCCACATCAGCAAGGCCCCGGCCAGGATGCAGGTGCCGCCGATGACATACAGCGCTGGCGTGGTGCTGCCGGACATGTCCTTGATGTAGCCCACCATCACCGGGCTGACGATCCCGCCGAACTGCCCCAGTGTGTTGATCAGCGCGATCCCTCCCGCCGCGCCGGCTCCTGCACCTGCGAGCAGCTTGGGAGGAAGCGCCCAGAAGGCCGGGATCGAGGCGATGATGCCGCTGCCGAGCAACGCCAGGGAAATGGTCAGCAGCAGCGTGTGGCTCGCAAAGATGCCCGCGCTGAAGAAACCGATCGCGCCGGCAAGCACCAGGCCGCAGACGAATTTGCGCCGCTCCCCGGTGGCGTCGGACCAGCGCCCGATCACAATCATGCTGATGGCGCCGCAGACATAAGGCGCCGCGGTGAGCAGGCCAATGATGGTCGGGCTTTCGGTGCCGGCGCTGCGAATGAGTTGCGGCGCCCAGAAATTGAGCCCGTACGAGGCGACCTGGATGAGGAAGTAGATCAGGCCCAGCATCAGGAAGCCCGGCAATTTCAGCGCCGTCATCAATGAGCCGCCATGCTTGTGGGGTTCCTGGCTGGCGATCCGGCTGGCCAGGTAGGTTTTCTCGGCATCGGTCAGCCATTTGGCGTCCGTGACGCGGTCCTTGAGGGTGAACAGCACGACCAGGCCCAGGCCCACGCAGGGAATGCCACCCAGCAGGAACAGCCAGTGCCAGCCGCGCATCTGCAGGACGCCGTCCATATGACCCAGGACGAGGCCGGAGACCGGTGCGCCGATCAACCCGGCAAACGCAGACGCCAAGAACAGCGTGGAGGTGATGCGCCCGCGGTAGTTCTGTGGAAACCACAGGGTGAGGTAGTACAGCACACCGGGGGCGAAGCCTGCTTCCATGGCTCCGATGATGAAGCGCAGCACGTAGAACTGCCACTCGGCGGTGACGAATACCATCAGCGCCGTCGCGATACCCCAGGACATCATGATGCGAGCGATCCAGCGCCGCGCGCCAACCTTGTAGAGCATCATGTTGCTGGGCACTTCGAACAGGACGTAGCCGACCACGAACAGTCCGGCGCCCAGGCCGTAGGCGGTATCACTCAGGCTCAAGTCGGCTTGCAGTTGGAACTTGGCGAAGCTGATGTTGATGCGGTCGAAGAACGCGAACAGATAGCAGACCATGATCAAGGGCATCAGGCGCCATGCCACTTTGGCGATCAAGGCTTTTTCATCGTTGGCCACGGTGGCGACGCCGTCGCCCTGTGAGGTTACGGATACGGACATGAGTTTTTTCTCCAGGCGAGTTTCCCTAGGGGAACTCTTTTGTTTTTGTTGTCTGGCTGGCGACCCGAGTCGCCTCGTTGTGTGTCAATCGATGCCAGGAGGCAGCGGATGAAGGTCACGATTTCGTCCCGCCTTGGCCACTTGTCCTGGCATCTCGTGCCCGAGAAGCGAGGGCAGGGTGCGGGACAGTTTCAGCAAGTGGGGCAGGTCGATTCCGGTGTCGATGCCGATTTCTTCGCAGAGATTCACCAGGTCTTCGGTGCAGATATTTCCTGAGGCGCCCGGGGCGAAAGGACAGCCTCCCAGTCCACCGAGCGAGGCGTCGAAACGCCGGGCCCCGGCCTCGTAGGCTGCCAGCACGTTGCACAGGCCCAGGCCTCGGGTGTTGTGGAAGTGCAACGTCAAGGCACTGGCGGGAAGTCGTTCCAGCACCCGACGCACCAGTCGGTAGACCTGGCGTGGGTTGGCCATGCCGGTGGTATCGGCCAAGGTCACACCCTGCATGCCGAACGTTTGGTAGGCATCGACCAGGCGCATCACCACGTCTTCATCGACCGGCCCTTCGAACGGGCAGCCAAAGGTCGTCGCTACCGAGCCGTTGAGGCTGACGCCGCTGTTACTCACCAGCGAAACCACGTCGGCGAAGGCGGCCAGGGACTGCTCGCGGGTCATGCGCATGTTGGCCAGGTTGTGGCTCTGGCTCGCTGACAACACCAGGTTCAGTTCGTCGGCCTCGGCATGGAGCGCCCGTTGTGCGCCCTTGAGGTTGGGGATCAGCGCGACATAAATGACCCCGGGGCGTCGCGCGATGCCCTGGAACACTTGCTCGCCATCGCGCAGCGCGGGAATGGCCTTGGGCGACACAAAGGATCCTGCTTCAATTCGCGTGAAGCCGGCCAGGGACAGCTGATCGATAAGTTGGACCTTGTCCGCCGTTTCGACCCAGGTCGGCTCGATCTGCAGGCCATCCCGGGGCGAGACTTCCTGGACGATAAGGCGTTGCGAGTAGTCGGTGATCATTGCACGACCCCCTCATTCTTCAGGCGTTGGATGGCGCTTTCGTCCAGGCCCAATTCGCCCAGTACCGCTTGGGTATGCTGGCCGAGGCTCGGCCCTTGCCAATTGACGGTGCCCGGTGTGGCCGACAGCTTGGGGACAATCCCGGGCATCTTTACGGCGGCGCCGCCCGGAAGCTGCGCATCCAGGATCATGTCGCGCGCCTGGTAGTGCGGGTCGCTGACGATGTCCTCCACGGAGTAGATTCGCCCCGCCGGCACCTCGGCTTTTTCCAGCGTGTCGAGGACCGCATCGATTGGCAGCCTGATGCTCCACTCGCTGATAGCGCGATCGAGCTGTTCGCATTCCGCGACCCGTCCGTCGTTATGGGCGAATGCCGGATTTTCACCCAGGTCGGGTCGCCCAATGGCGATCATCAGGCGCTTGAAGATGGGGTCGCTGTTGCCGGCGATGACGACGTAGCCACCGTCCGCCGTCGGGTAGGTATTGGACGGCGCGATGCCCGGCAAGGCGCCGCCGCTGCGTTCGCGGACATGGCCGAGCATGGCGTATTCCGGCACGAGGCTTTCCATCACGTTGAACACGCTTTCGACGAGGGAAACGTCGACGACCTGGCCGTCGCCCTGGCCGGTCTTGACCCGCAACAACGACATCAGCGCGCCCATGACCGCATGCATCGAGGCCAGCGAATCGCCAAGGCTGACGCCCATGCGCGCGGGCGGCGATTGCGGGTCGCCGGTGGTGTAGCGAACCCCGCCCATGGCCTCGCCAATCGCACCGAATCCCGGGCGGTCGCGGTAAGGGCCGGTCTGCCCATAACCGGAGATCCGAACGAGGGTCAGCTTGGGATTGAGCGCATGCAGCACGTCCCAACCCAGCCCGAGTTTTTCCAATGCACCAGGGCGAAGATTCTCGATCAGCACATCGGCGCTTTCGGCCAGTTGCTTGACGATCGCGATGCCTTCGGCGGATTTGAGATTGAGTGCCAGGGATTTTTTGTTGCGTGACTGCAGGTACCACCAGAGCGAGGTGCCTTCATGCAGCTTTCGCCACTTGCGAAGTGGGTCGCCTTGGCCAAGGCTTTCGATCTTGATCACCTCGGCACCAAATTCAGCCATCAAGCGCGCGGCAAAAGGGGCGGCGATGAGTGTCCCGATCTCGATGACGCGGATTCCGCTAAGAGCAGTCATGGTGCAGCCTCGTGTTTCTTGGAATTTGTGCCAAGACTAGAGGCTGACCCGAGGCGGATTCCAACCTTGTGTTGGAAAGGGGCGTTCGCGTTTCGCGAACGCGGCGTTGGATCACTCGCTGAGCTGAAGATGGTCGAACAACAACCGGCTCACGGGGGACAGGGCATCGCGGTCGCGCACCACCAGCAACAGCGTTCGATGGGACCAGTCATCGGTGAGCGGCACGACCGTCAATCCAAGGCCTTGCCCAAACAATTCGTAGGCTTTGTATGGCAGGACGCCGATGCCCATGTTCGCCTGCACCATCCGACACACCGCGTCGAACCCCGGCACATGGATGCGCACGCGCAAGGATTCGCCGAGGGCGTTGGCGGCGGCGTGGACGCGGCTGTTGATCGAGCTCGCGGCGTGCAGGCCGATATGGTCGTAGGGCAAGGTTTCCGAAAAGGCCACCTGGGCCCGGTTGGCCAATGGATGGTCAGGGCGCATGACCACGGCCAGGCGGTCGTGGCGGTAAGGCACGCTGAACAGGTCCTTGGTGTCACTGTCCATCGTGCAGATGCCCAGGTCGGCCACACCGTCGATGATCCCTTCGACCACACCGGTGCTGGGGCGCTCCTCCAGATCGACCTTCACCCGCAGGTGGGTGGACACGAAGCTGTGCAGGTCTTCAGGCAGGAATTGGATGATGGCCGAGAGATTGGCAAGCATGCGCACGTAGCCCCTGAGCCCTTGCAGATGCTCACCGACTTCGATGCCGACTTTTTCCACCTCGGCCAGCATGCGTCGCGCGTGGTGCAGCAGTGTTTCGCCGGCGGCGGTCAGGGACATGCCTTTTGCGGTACGGGAAAACAGCGCGACGCCCAGCACTTCCTCAAGCTCCATCAAGCGCTTGCTGGCCGCCGACACCGCGATAGCTTCCCTCGATGCCGCGCGGGTCAAGGTGCCTTCTTCATGGACGGCGACGAACAACTGAAGCGTGATGAGGTCCAGGCGTCTGATCAGTTGCTTGTGGAGCATGGAGCCTGTCCTGTTGGTTGAGCGCTGACTCTGGCACCTTGTGGGGGAGTGAGCAAGTTCGTTCCGACACAGGATATTCAGCAGGCAAAAAACACAGGGAACCGCAAGGCTTTTGTGGGAGCGGGCTTGCTCGCGAAGAGGCCGGCACAGTCTATATGCTTCGTCGACTGTGACACTGTCTTCGCGAGCAGGCTCGCTCCCACATTGGATCTTCAGTGGACCTAAGCCCGGTTTAGAACTTGAAGCGTCCCACCAAGCCCTTGAGCTGCCCGGAAATATCCGTCAGACGGCTCGAACCGGTCTGTGCGGTGTGGGCGAATTCCTCGACCAGCTGCGCATCGGAATGAATCTGCGCGATGTGCCGGTTGATGTCTTCGGCCACTTGGTGCTGTTGCTCTGCAGCGGTGGCGATTTGGGTGTTCTGGTCACGAATCGAGTCCACCGACGTGCGGATCTTGTCGAAGCTGTCGCGGGCCTGCTGGATGCGCTCGACGCTGGTGTGCGACACCTGCAGGCTGTTCTGCATCTGGTGTGTCACTTCCTGGGTGCGCCGGGCGAGGTTGCCGAGCAGGCTGTCGATCTCGCCGGTGGAGTCGGCGGTACGCCGCGCCAAGGCGCGTACCTCGTCGGCCACCACGGCGAAGCCGCGGCCCTGGTCACCGGCACGGGCGGCTTCGATGGCCGCGTTGAGGGCGAGCAGGTTGGTCTGCTCGGCAATCGAGCGAATGGTGTCCAGGATCGTGTTGATGTTCTTGCTGTCCTGCTCCAGCGCCTGCATGGTCTGGGTCGACTGCTGCAGTTCTTCACTCAGCTTCAACACGCTGCCGGTGGCTTCGCCGATGTGGTGCTGGCCGTCGTGAACGTCGCGATAACCCGTGTCCGCGCTGACGGCGGCCTGGCTGCAGGAGCGGGCGACTTCGTTGGCGGTGGCGACCATTTCGTTGAACGCGGTACTCACCAGTTCCACGGCCTGGCGCTGGCGCCCGGCGGCTTCGTTCATGTTCTGGGCCACATCGCTGGTATCGGCGGCGGCATTCTGCAGGTCGGAGGAGGCGCTGCCGATGCGTTGTACCAACTGCGCGATCATGCCCAGGAACTGGTTGAACCAGCTCGCCAGGGTGGCGGTTTCGTCCTTGCCTTGCACGGCCAGCTGACGGGTGAGGTCGCCTTCGCCTTCGGCGATTTCCTGCAGGCCGTTGGCAACGCCACGAATCGGCCGGACGATGACGCTGGCGAAGCTGGCGCCGACAATGGCGAAGACCACGGCCAGGGCGGCGGCAATGACGGCGATCAGCCAGGTCAGGCTCGATGCACCGGCCATGACTTCGTCGCGCTTGATCAGGCCAATGAAGCGCCAGCCCAGGCTCTTGGAGGTGACGATGTTGGCCATGTAGGGCACGCCATCGATCTCGATCTGGGTGGCGCCATCGCTGCTCTTGGCCAGTGCGGCGTAGTTCGGGCCGAGATCGGCCAGCGGCTTGAAGTTGTGCTTGGCATCGGCGGGGTCCACCAGGACGTTGCCGCTGGCTTCCACCAGCATCAGGTAGCCGCTGTCGCCGAGCTTGATGTTCTTGACCAGCTCAGTCAGTTGCTTGAGCGACACGTCCAGGCCCACCACGCCCACCAGCTTGCCGGCGGCGTCGCTGACGGTGTGCACGATGCCGATCAACGACACGTCATCCGGCGCCCAGTAGTAGGCATCGGTCTTCACGGTGGTGCCTGGCGCGGCGATGGCGGCCTTGTACCAAGGGCGCACGCGCGGGTCGTAATTGGAGATTTTCGGATCATCCGGCCAACTGGCATAGCCACCGTCCGCCAGGCCGACGGAAAGGTAGGCGGTGGTTGGATGGCTCTTGGCGAACCGGTCGAAAATGTCCAGGATCTGTTTGTTGGTCTCGGGCAGGGGTGTTTGCGCAGCGTCGGCGGCGGAATAATTCTTCAAGTCCTTGGCCGCGACGATCCGCGGGTCCTTGGCGAAGAATTCGACGTTTTGCATGATGCCGTCGAAGAACTGCTTCATGCCGTTGTCGATCTGGCGGATCTCGCGACCGCTGCTGTCCAGGAAGTTGGCTTGTGCCGCATCGCGCAGGTTCAATACCACGAGCACCGCCACCAGGATCACCGGTACGCAGGCAATGGCCGCGAACGCCCATGTCAGCTTCTGTTTGATATTCATGACTTCTCCCGCAGGTATTTATCGGTGTTGGAACGGCGGAAACATTAGCGGTGAGCGTTGCGAACTCTGGAAGGGAAAGCGCCCATGCCTACCCATAGGCTATCGACCAAGGTCGTATTCCCTTGAGGTAGCCATTTGTCGGAGGTCGTTATCGCTGACAGTGATGTCGCGCAGACGATGGTCGCTTGGGTGGTTAATCGGGAAGATGGCAGGGTTCGGGCCGTGTGCCCGGCTCCGGTCAAGATCGCCTTCCTGTCTCCCGAGGCCCCATGCCAAGCGCATTCGAAAGCGTACTCAAGAACAAGAACATGGCCTATCGGCCCCAGGGCGCTGCGTCGCCCGGCCAGGCGCCGGTCCGTGTCGCGTTTGTATTGATGGACAATTTTTCGATGATGTCCTTTACCGGCGCGGTGGACGCGCTGGTCACCGCGAACCTGATGAGCGACATGCCGCTTTATGAAGTGCTGACGGTCGGCGCGTCGGGCGGGCAGGTGACGAGTGACCTGGGCATCGTCATTTCGGCCGATGTCGAGCTGGCGCAACTGCCGGACAACCTGGACGTGCTGATTGTCGCCGACGGCTTTCGCGTCAAGCTGCAAGGCTCGCCGTTGCTGCGGCGCAAACTGCGCGCCAACGCAACCTCTGGCGCCTTGTTGGGCGGGTTGTGGAACGGCGTGTTCTTTGTCGCTGACGCAAACCTGCTCGACGGCTTCGAATGCGCGGTCCATCCGGAAAGTCGCGCGACCATGGCCGAGATGTTCCCCCTTGTGAAGGTCTCCAGCCGCGCTTATGTGGTGGATCGCGAGCGCGTCAGTTGCGCGGGCGCCAACAGTTCGTTGCGCATGATGCTGCAGTTGATTCGCCGCACGGGTGGGGAAGCGCTGGTGGGGGCGATCGAGGAGATCCTGCGCTGCGACGAGTCGGGCGACGACGCCAGCGACCTGCCGCCGATCTTCGTCGAGACCGATCCGACGCTGCCGCAAAGTCTCAAGCTGGCACTGGAACTGATGTGGCAGAACGTCGAGGAGCCGTTGACGATCGATGAGCTGGCGGCGTGCGTCAAGGTGTCCAAGCGTCAACTGGAGCGGCGGTTCTGTCGGTTTCTCGGTGCGACCCCGACGCGGTATTACCTGGAACTGCGCCTGACCCGTGCACGCCAGCTCATCCAGCAGACCAATCGATCAGTCACGGAAATCGCCGTGGCCACGGGCTTTGTCAGCTCCCCGCATTTCCAGCGACGTTTCCGGGATTTTTTTGGTGTTCCGCCCGGCAGCTACCGTTCGGCCTTCGGGCGAAAACACGTATCGCAATGAGCCCTAATCAGGCCGTGCGCATCCGCTGGACGACGTACAGGACGATACAGCCCGTGGCACACAGCCAGACGATGGAGCCAAAAGCGGCGGCTATGAGGGAAAAGTCGGAATCCAGTTCGATCATCCCCGGGACGGCGTAGACGAACCAAAGCAGTGAGATCAAGACGTAGCCCAGCGACGACATCAGCAGTTCGAATATCTTTCTAGCGTGCATCAGGATTCCCCGCCCGCCGATCAAGGCGGGTGTTCAAGCGATCGGTCAGGTTGGCTTTTTTTCTGTCTGGGCAGAAATAAAAGAAGTCTTCGAGCAGCGAGTGGCGAGCCGCAAGGCCTTGCTTATCAACTGCGGGACATCCAATGTCCGAGAGCTTCAGGAACTCGTTCTGCAATTGCCTTCGCGGCTACGAATGGTAGCGCTGAAGGCAAGCGATTAGATTCAGCTCTTGTCGTCCAATAAATCTTCGGTCGGCAATTCTTCTGTCTGCGAGGCGGTCAAGGTCGTGCCCTTGCACAGCACCTTTCCCACTTCGTCGGCGATCGAACCGTCTATGATCCGGCCTTGCATCTGGTCGAACTCGGCTTTTTCAACACCTTCGACGCTGTTGTACATGCCCATGTGACGGACATTGCGGTTGGCGCAATCAAGTTCGAGCCTGGTGTAATTGGTGAAATAGGCACCGGTTCTTCTAACGGTTGCCTGCACAGCCGAACCCGTTTCGACGAACGAGACGATGGCGTACTCGGCATTCGAATCATCGTAGTTGTACTGGATCTGCTGTACGTCTGCTGTCGCTGGGCAAGCCGCGAGGACAGCGACCAGAGAAATAACCCTTTTCATTCTTTTCTTCCGTGAAAGGACCTACGACAGAGGGTGGTGGCCAAGTGAAATCATTTTGCTTGGCTTGTCGGAGCGAGTCAACATTGCAATATGATGGCAATGCTGACCGCTGGTCGGACTCCGACGAATTTGCGGAACTTTAAGCTTTTGTGTCAGACACCGCAATGCGAGGAATGTAGTCGAACAAAAAGGCAATGACAATCGCGCCAGCGGAAATCAGGAAGAGCAACGCATGGTGCCCTCCACTGGCGTTGAACAGCGCGGAATAGGCGAAACCGGCCACCGCCTGGAACGTGGCGAATGACACCGTTGCACGGCTCCAGGCCACCTGTTGGCGGTGATGGTTTGGCACCAGTTCATGCACCCGCGCCAGGGCCAGCGGCACGATACCCGGCGGAAACGAACCGATCAGCACCGCCAGCAACGCCAGCGCCAGGAACGTCTGCGAAACTGCGAGCAAACCCAGGGCAACGGCCTGCACGGCGAGCACCAGGCGAATGCTTCGGCGCGCGCCCAGATGATCCGCGAGAAAGCCATAGCTCACGGGCCCGATAATCGCGCCGACGCCGTACATCACCCACACCAGGGCACCGACATGAGCACCGGCCTTTAGGCCTCGGGTCACGTAATCCACCAGGAACACCATCGCTGGCACCAACCCGGCCGCCATGAAAGCGTATTGGGCGAATAACAGATAGACGGCTCGGGGCGTGGTGTCCTCCGGGGTGCTGTGTTTCGCGGCGGCCACGTGGGGCAAATCCTGCGGCCAACCGAACCAGCTCAGCCCGGTCAGCACCAGCGACAGCACGCCGAGCCCCAGCCAGGTGGCCTCAAGGCCCAGGCTCAACAAGGGCGGCACGATCGTTCCGGAGCCCGCGATACCCAGCCCGATCCCGAGGAAAATCGCGCCGCTGGCCAACCCTCTGCGCGCGGCGGGCACATGGGGCAGCACGGTCGCCGCCACCAGCACCATGATCGCGCCACCGGCGATCCCCGACAGCAGCCGCCAGGCGAAATACCACGTCACCGACAGTGGAAAGGCGCAGGCGAAAAACGCAGCGGTCACTGCCAGCATCATCAACCGCAGGGCATTTTTATGGGGCAGCCGCCGAGCCATGGGCCGACCGAGCAGGGCGCCGATCAGGTAGCCCACGAGGTTGGCCGCGCCGAGGTAGACGACGTCGCCCGCGCTGAACCAATGCGCCTCGATCAGCGACGGAATCAACGGGGTATAGGCGAATCGCGCCAGGCCAATGCTGACAAGGCTGGCGCAGAGGCCGGCGAATATCGGCAACCAGATGCCGGTCGGAGGTGAATCGAGCGCTGCGGATGATGTACGCATGATGGCGATCCCGTGAGAGGTTTATGGCGCCCAGCATATCGGCTATCGTTGTTGCGTTTATGCAGCGATTGTGCGGCACAGCGATGCAGTTATGCATCACCGGAGGACGGATGAATTGGGATGACGCACGGGTGTTCCTGGCGGTCTGTCGAGAGTCGACCTTGCGTGGCGCCGCACGGGTATTGGGGGTGGACCAGGCCACTGTCGGACGGCGTATCGTGGCGCTGGAGAAATCCCTGAGCGCGGCGCTGTTTCTGCGTACCTCCGACGGTTATGCCTTGACGGCAATGGGCGAAGCCGCGCTCAAGTCCGTGGAAAAAATGGAGCAATCGGCGCTGGAGCTGGAGCGACGGATCCAGGGCCTGGACGATCGCTTGATCGGCAACGTGCGCGTGGCCACGACCGATTCGCTGGCGATCGATTTCCTGATCCCGGCCATTGCCCGCCTGCATCAACGGCACCCCGATGTGCGCGTGCAACTGGACGCCTCCACGCAGATCATCAGCCTGGTCAAGCGCGAAGCGGACATCGCCGTGCGCAACACCCGCCCAGACAATCCCGACCTGATCGCCCGGCGGATCGCCCGCTGGCCGGTGGGACTTTTTGCTTCGCGGGATTATGTCGATGCCCATGGAGAGCCGACGCCTGGCAGCGCATTTGAGGGCCATGACCTGGTGGTCTATCAGCCGTACTTGCAGGGCCAGAAGGATTTCACCCTGGTCGCCGAGCCGGTCAGCCGTGGGCGGATCGTTGCCAGCCTGAGTTCAAGCCTGCTGGTGCGCCGGTCGATTGCGGCGGGTATCGGTGTCGGGGAAATCCCGGTGTACATGGGCGAGCGCGATGGCTTGGTGCGCCTGTGGCCGGAACGCACGCGACCGCTGCCGTACGAGGTCTGGTTGGTGACGCACGCGGACCTGCGCCACACGGCGCGGGTGCGGGCGGTGATCGATGAGGTCGTCGGGGCGTTTGCCCAGGAAAACGAATAACAGCGGATAAGAGAAATGTGGGAGCGGGCTTGCTCGCGAAGACGTCAGTCCAGTCAACCTCAATGTTGACTGACCCTCCGCTTTCGCGAGCAAGCCCGCTCCCACAGGTTGCACAAGGCACCGGTCTCATGGCATCTGCGGCAGTTCCTGTGGCCGCAGGTCAAACACCAGTACCTCGGCATCCTGGCCATTGCCCAATGTCAGCGCCTGTTCCTGGCGCACCCGCACGCCATCGCCTTCCTGCAACCGCACGCCATTGAGTTCGACACTGCCCCGGGCCACGTGGACATAGGCGTAGCGATCGGCGGCCAACGTCAGCGTGGCGCTTTCCTGGCCGTCGAACAGTCCGGCATACACCCGTGCGTCCTGGCGAACGTGAAGCGATCCCTCGGCGCCGTCCGGAGAAATGATCAGTTGCAGGCGACCGCGTTTCTGTTCGGGGCTGAAGTGCTCCTGCTGGTAGCGCGGCGTGGCGCCGACCACGTTGGGCACGATCCAGATTTGCAGGAAGTGCACCGGCTCGTCGGCACTGTGGTTGAACTCACTGTGGGCCACGCCACTGCCGGCGCTCATCAACTGCACGTCGCCCGGGCGAATGACCGATCCGGTGCCCAAGGTGTCCTTGTGTTCCAGCGCGCCTTCGAGCACATAGGAAAAGATCTCCATGTCCCGGTGCGGGTGCTGGCCAAAACCTTTGGCGGCGGCAACCCGGTCATCGTTGATGACCAGCAGGTCGGAAAAACCTTGTTGGTTGAGGTCGCGGTAGCTGGCAAAGGAAAAGGTGTGGAACGAGGTCAGCCAGCCGTGACGGGCAATACCGCGATCAGAAGCTTTGCGAAGGGTCAGCATGAGAATTCTCCTGGTTCAGTGGGCGGTGGCCGTGGCCGTTCGCCGGGTTCAGAAGAAGATTAATGGTAATCGGCCTGTTCAATAAGCGGCTCAATGGCGAAATACTGTCCGTTCTGAGTGGACAATCTCGCAGCGGGCGCTTGGCTTCGTCATAATGCCAGCCGATGATCCTTGTGGGAGCGAGCTTGCTCGCGATAGCGACGTGTCAGGTGCATGGATGCCACTGGAGGGACGCTATCGCGAGCAAGCTCGCTCCCACAAGGTCCGGCATGTTCTTCTCGATCTTGGCGTCTCTCCCATGAAAACCGTTGCAATGGTGCTGTTCCCTGATTTCCTGCTGCTCGACATGGCCGGGCCGCTCGAAGTGTTTTCCATCGCCAATCGTTTTCTTGCGCCCGATCAGCACTATCAGCTGCTGACCCTGGGCACCGAGCGGGGCCCATTGCGGGCGTCCAACGGGGTGACGGTCCAGGCCGATTTCCACATCGACCAGGCGTGGGCCGCCTATGACGTCTTGCTCGTGCCGGGCGGTCCTGGTGCCTATAACGATAGGCATCCTGGCTTGCATGCCTGGCTGCGGGCGTCGGCGCAACGGGCCACGCGCTACGGCTCTATCTGCACCGGTGCCTTCGTGCTGGGCGAGGCGGGGTTGCTCGACGAACACCGCGTCACCACCCATTGGCATTACACCGAACGCTTGATCCAGCGTTTCCCCAAGGCGCTGGTCGAGACCGACAAAATCTATTTGCAGGATCGGCGCTTGATCACCTCCGGCGGTGTCACGGCCGGTATCGACATGGCGTTGTCTATCGTCGCCCAGGATCATGGACGGAAGGTCGCGCTGGATATCGCCAAGGTGCTTCTGGTGGTGATGAAACGCCAAGGCGGGCAGGCGCAGTTCAGTCCGCTGGTGGCGGCGGTGGCGACCCAGGAGTCGGCGGTCACCCGCGTGCAGCATTACGTGATGGAGCATCTGGAAGAGCCGTTCACCATCGAGCGCATGGCGGCGTTGGCGGCCATGAGTTCCAGGCACTTCGCCCGGCTCTTCGTCCGGGAAGTGAAGATGACCCCCATGGAATTCCTCCAGGGCGCGCGCATCGACCGGGCGCGACAGTTGCTGGAGTCCACCGACTTGCCCCTCAAGACCGTGGCCTTTCGCAGCGGGTTCGGCAGCGTCCGCCACATGCGCTTGCTGTTCAGCGAAAAGCTCGGCCTGACCCCAGTCCAGTACCGTCAACAGTTCAGTTGAGCCGTCGGTGTCCGTCCAGGGCACCGTGATGTCCGTGATGCGTCCTGTGCCAGCATTGTTCTCTGGCGGGTGGCTGCCAAGATAAGGGCGAACCCTCTGGAAAGGATGCGCAAAGAGCCAGGGCAGACGCTTGCGATGATTCGCAACGCCACGCCCGGACCGGTTATCTGGCGCAGGATCGCTCAATGAACAGCTTCGTCAAACCTGGCACCGAACAGACGGTGGGCTTCGGTCCGTTTGTCTTTCACCGACAGCAGCGACTGGTCACCCGCGACGGCCAACCCCTGGCGTTGGGCGGTCGCGCCCTGGATATTCTGCAACTGCTGGTGGCGCACGCCGGCAGCTTCGTCAGCAAACAAACGCTCATCGCTCACGTCTGGCCTGACAGCGTGGTGGAGGAGATCAACCTGCGGGTGCATATCGCGGCGCTGCGGCGAACGTTCGGCGACGGACGGGATGGCAAACGCTACATCCTCAATCACCCCCACCAGGGCTACTGCTTTGCCGCGCCGCTGGTTGTCGAGCCGAGTGCCGACGGGCCCGATGCCGAACAGGGCGAGCGGCACAATCTACCCGCGCGCCTGAGCCCGGTGATCGGACGCGACAAAGTGCTGGGGCGGTTGCTTGTCGAAGTCCCGCGCCAGCCCCTGACCACCGTCACCGGCTCGGGCGGCGTCGGCAAGACCACTGTGGTCCTGCGGGCAGCAGAGCTGCTGCTGGAGCATTTCGACCAAGGCGCCTGGTTCATTGACTTGTCCGACATCAACGACCCGAGCCTGATTGCGCCGCGGATCTGCCATGCCCTCGGTTTGGAAGACGGACCGTTGGAGCAGCGACTGCAATCCTGCCGGGTGTTGCTGGTGCTCGACGGTGTTGAACACTTGCTCGGGGCCTGTCGGGAATTGGCCCTGATGCTGGGTGCGTCGGCCCCCGGTGTGTCGCTGTTGTTCAGCAGCCGTGAAATCCTCGATCTGGCGCAAGAAAATGTCCTGCAACTGCCCGGCCTGACGGTGGCGTCGCCCCGCGACCCGGATCACCAGGTGCTGGCGTGCCCGGCGGTGCAGTTACTGATGGATCGCGTCGGCGCTCGACAGCAAGGCTTCACGCCGGGGGAGCGTGACCTGGTGCTCCTCGCACAGATTTGCCGGCGCCTGGATGGCGTACCGCTGGCGTTGGAATTGGCGGCGGCCCAAGTCGATGTCCTGGGGGTTGCTGGCGTTCTGGAACAATTGGACGGCGGTCTGTCGGTGCTCAGCCACGGGCGTCGCACGGCCGTGGCGCGTCACGGCAGCCTGGAGGCAGCGCTGGACTGGAGCTTCGAGCGCTTGAGTCGCGATGAACAAACGGTGTTCCAGAGACTGGCGGTGTTTGAACAGGCGTTTTCCCTGAAAGCCGCGATGGCCGTCATCAGTTGCACTGACCTGGGTATGGAGCGGTTGCCCTGGCTGCTGTCACGGCTGGTCAGGCAATCGCTGGTGATGGTCGAACAACGGGCCGAAGGGACTCGGTTCTATCTGCTGAACACCACCCGTGCCTATGCCCTGGAAAAATTGCGGCGTAATGGCCAGTGGCATTTGCTGCGGCGCCGCTACGTGCTCCAGAACGCGTGGCAGCTGCGCCATTCACGACCCGAGCCGACGAGCCAGCGCCTGGAGCAGCACGCCGGCTTCCGTTAGATCGGGGGTGTCGAACCCTTCCGCAAAGCCTCGATAGACCGGCCCGAGCAGGTCGTGCGCGGCCTCGTCCTGACCTTGCCGCTGCCACAGGCGGGCCAGGGAGATGGCACCGCGCAGCTCCCAGGCGCGCGCGCCTTGGCGTCGTGCCACGGCCAGCGCGGCCAGCAGATGGGCTTCGGCATTCGCTTCGGCACCCGCACCGCCCTGTGCCAGCAAGGCTTCGGCGGCGGCACGCAGGATCTCCGCCGAGCACCAGCCCGCCGCGCCACTGTGGGCACGTTCGATCTGGGTCGGGCTGACGGTATCCGGCCGGACAGTCACGACCATGTCCTGGATAAGACTGGTAGGGGACGGGCACGCCTCGAGGGGCCCGCCGTCGAACGCGCGCTCGAAGTGGCAGGCCCAGTCATGGAACAGCATCACCGAGTGTTTCCGGGCCTGGTGTTTCAGCATATCGAGCCGTTCCCGGGCGGTGGAGTAATCCCCGGTGTACTGGGCGATCACGCAACCACTCACCGCCAGGGTGTAGCAGATCGACAGGCCGTGGTTGATTTGCAGGGCAATCTGCAGGGCGAGGTTGGCGGTGCGCCGGGCTTTCTCGGGGAAGCCCTGGAGCCAGAGGATCCGCGCCAGGATCGTCAGCGCCGCCACGCTCTGTTCGTATTGCACGCCGAAACCGTGAGTGAAGCGACTCAAGTGACCGTTCTGGGCCAGGCGCTGGATGACCTGCTCGGCATCGTGCCGCGCCGCACCCTGGTCGCCGATGAAATGCAACGCCAGTACTCGCAGGCGCTGGGCACTCAAGGACATGACCGGATCGCCCGGCAGGCCCAGCCGGTCGAACTCCTGGCAATGTTCCAACGCCTGTTGATAGCGCCCGCAACTGAGGTTGACCGTCATGTGGCCGGACAGGGCCCGCAGTTCACCGGCCAGGTCTTGATACTGTCGGGCGAGGCGCCGAGCCGTGGCGAACGCCGCGACGGTGGCGGGCGTGCCGCCTTCGGTGTGGTAGTTGAGACTGGCGTGGGCCAGTTCCAGGGCGAGGGTCAACCTTGGGCATGGCGAGGCGCTGCCTTGCAGCAGTTCCCGGGCCTTGTTGACGTAAAGACCGTGCTCCTTGAGGAGTGACAACTCCTGCCAGAGGGGCAGGGTGCGCGCCGTCAAGCGGATCGCCACGCTGTGGGAACCGTGCGGGCCCAGCCCTCGGTCCAGCGCCGCGCGAATGTCGTCGCGGTAGGTCGCGTAGCGCGCGATCCACAGCCGCGTCGGGGTCTGTTCCCAATCTTTTTCAGCCTGCTCCATGAGGGTCAGGCAGCGCTCGGCGTGGCGCGCCTGGCTGGCGGCGAGTTCGCCTGCCGCGATCAATTTCTCCAAGGCGTAGCTGCGGGTGGTATCCAGCAGGCAATAGCGGACCTCTTCGTCACCGATCTCGACGTTGAGCAGCGATTTGGCGACCAGTTGACTGATCGACACCAGCACCTGTTCGGGCGCCACATGCTGGCCGACGATGACCGCTGCCGCCGATGCCAGGTTGAAGTTGCCCATGAACACCGCCAACCGTCGCAGGCAAGTCTGCTCGCAGGCGGTGAGCAGCGCGAAGCTCCAATCCAGCGTGGCCCGCAGTGTTTGCTGGCGCGGTGCGCTGGCGTGATTGTCGTGGACGAGCAGGGCGACGCTGTCCTGCAATTGGCGGCGCAGCTCTTCGAGCCCGAAGCGTCCCACCTGTGCGGCCGCCAGCTCGATGGCCAGGGGAATGCCATCCAGCCGCTGGCAGATGTCGATGACCAGCGGGATCTGATGGTCGGTCAGCTCGAAGTCGTCCTGGCTGGCCATCGCCCGCTCGGCAAACAGTTGCAGTGCCGGGTATTCCAGGGCCGGATAGCCTTCGATGGCCATTCCCCGGGGCGGCAGCGCCAGGGACTCGAGGCGCTGCACATGCTCGCCCTCGGCGCGCAAGCCCTCGCGGCTGGTGGCCAGGATGTGCAGGTGAGGAGCGCCGCGCAGCAAGGTCTCGCAGAGCAGGGCGACGGCGTCGATCAAATGCTCGCAGGTGTCGATCACCAGCAGGAAATGGCGATCCTTGAGCGGTCTGAGGATCGTTTCAAGCGGTGCGCCGTCTTGCGGCGACAGCTCCAGCAGGGCGCAGAGGTTCGGCGCGATCATGGCCGGGTCGTTGAGCGAGCCCAGGTCCAGCAGATAGATGCCATCACGGTAATGTCCGATCAGCCGCTCGGCGACGCGCAAGGCAACGGTGGTCTTGCCGATGCCGCCACTGCCGACCAGGGTGATGAAGCGTTTTCGCGGCAACTGGGCGACCAGGCTTTCCACCAGGCCCTGGCGTCCGATCACGCGGGTGCGGCGCGGCGGCAGGTTGCCTGCCAGGGAAGGGTGGGGGATACGGGCCAGTTGCTCGGGCGGTTCGCTGGTGACCGGCGCGACAAAGCTGTAGCCACGCTGCGCCACGGTGACGATGTAGCGCTGGCCAGCCTGTCCGTCGCCCAAGGCCTTGCGCAGGGCTGCCACGTGAACCCGCAGGTTGGTGTCTTCCACCACGCTTTTGGGCCAGACACGGGCGATCAATTGCTGCTTGCTCACCACCTGGCCAGCGTGTTCGAGCAGTGCCAGCAGAATCTCCACCGCCCGCCGCCCGAGGCGCAACGGCTGCCCGCCCTCCAACACCAGGCGCTGGCGCGGATGGACCCGATAGGGGCCGAAATGCACCGTCTTTTCGACGGGCAGGCTGAGGTATTGGCTCATGGCGTGCTCATGGTTCTGTCCATGGAGATGGGCTGTACCCGACTATATTCCTCAGGTTTTATGTCAAGCGCAACGGCGGGTGGTGTTGCCATGTCCCTGCGCAACGCCAAACCCGTGGCGAGGGAGCTTGCTCCCGCTGGGCCGCGAAGCGGCCCCAAAAACCCTCGTTTCCCAATCAATCCGGCACACCGAGGCGACAATCCCGGGGCCGCTGCGCAGCCCAGCGGGAGCAAGCTCCCTCGCCACAAAAGCACGTCAGTTCCGAAAAAATTAACAACGTTTAACTCACGCAAATATCTCCCCTGGCCGGACCATTGAGCGATCCACCCACCTCAAGGAGTCATGTCATGAGCACGTTCATCACCCGCGACGGCACAGAGATCTACTACAAGGACTGGGGCACTGGCCAACCGGTGGTCTTCAGCCACGGCTGGCCATTGAACTCCGACAGTTGGGAGGCGCAGATGATGTTCCTCGCATCCAACGGCTACCGGGTGATTGCCCACGACCGCCGTGGCCACGGGCGTTCCAGCCAGCCGTGGGATGGCAATGACATGAACACTTACGCCGATGACCTGGCCGAACTGATCGAGCGCCTGGACCTCAAGGACGCGGTGTTGCTCGGTTTCTCCACCGGCGGTGGCGAAGTGGCGCGCTACATCGGTCGTCATGGCGCCGCCCGCGTCGCCAAGCTCGGCCTGATCTCGGCCGTCACCCCGTTGATGCTCAGGACCCCGGCCAACCCTGGCGGCCTGCCCATCGAAGTCTTCGACGGCTTCCGCCAAGCCTCCCTGGCCGACCGTTCTCAGCTATACAAGGACGTGGCCAGCGCGTTTTTCGGTGCCAACCGTCCGGGCGCCAAAGTTTCCCAGGGCATGATCGACTGGTTCTGGATGCAAGGCATGCTTGCCGGCCACAAGAACACTTACGACTGCATCAAGGCGTTCTCGGAGACCGACCTTTCCGAAGACCTGCGCAACATCGACGTGCCGACCCTGGTGGTCCATGGCGATGACGACCAGGTGGTGCCGATCGAAACCGCCGGCATCGCGGCCGCCAAACTGCTCAAGAATTCGCAGCTGCTGGTTTACCCAGGCGCGCCCCACGGCCTGACCGACACCCACAAGGACCAACTGAACGCTGACCTGTTGGCGTTCATCCGAGGCTGATCAGGGCGCAAACCTGTGGGAGCGAGCTTGCTCGCGATGGCGGTGAGTCAGCTTGCATCGATGTTGAATGTGATGACGCCATCGCGAGCAAGCTCGCTCCCACAGGTTCGGTATTGAACAGGAACGACACCCATGAACCGCAACGATTTACGCCGTCTCGACATGAACCTCCTGGTGATCTTCGAGGCATTGATGTTCGAGAAGAACCTGACCCGCGTCGCCGAAAAGCTGTTCATGGGCCAGCCGGCGGTGAGCGCGGCGCTCGGGCGGCTGCGGGATCTGTTCGACGACCCGCTGCTGATCCGCCACGGCCGAGGCATGGAACCCACGCCGCGGGCCCTGGCGATCCTGCAGGAACTGCAGCCGGCCATGGACACCATTTCCAGCGCGGTCAGCCGGGCCAAGGCATTCGACCCGTCCACCAGTTGCGACGTGTTCCGCGTCGGTCTGTCGGACGATGCCGAGTTCGGCCTGTTTCCGCCACTGCTGAGTCAACTGCGCGAAGAAGCGCCGGGCATCATCGTCGTGGTGCGCCGGGCCAATTTCCTGCTGATGTCGTCGCTGCTGGCCAGCGGCGAGATCAGCGTCGGCGTCAGCTACACCACCGACTTGCCAGCCAATGCCAAGCGCAAGAAACTGCGGGACATTCCCTGCAAGGTCTTGCGCGGCGACAACCGTCCCGGGCCGTTGACCCTGGACGAGTACTGTTCGCGGCCCCACGCCATGGTCTCGTTTTCGGGCGACCTGAGCGGCAACATCGACCTGGACCTGGCCCGCATCGGCCGGGCGCGCAAGGTCGTGCTGGCGGTACCGCAATTCAGCGGCCTGCGGGCCTTGCTGGCCGGCACCGAGCTGATCGCCACCGTTCCCGACTACGCCGCCTGTGCGCTGGTGGAAGGCTGTGCGCTACGCGCCGAAGACCCGCCGTTCGAAATCAATGCCGCCGAGTTGTCGATGGTCTGGAGCGGCGTGCATGACAACGACCCCGCCGAGCGCTGGCTGCGTTCGCGCATCGCCACCCACATGTCCCAACCGTTGCCTGCAGCCGCGGCCGTCTCGACGGACCCGGCCGGAGCCCACCGATGAATAGCACTGATGAACGCCGCATGCAGGACCTGGGCCTGCTGTTCCTGCGCCTGAGCGGCGCGTTGTTCCTACTGTGGGTGCATGGCTTGCCCAAGTTGCTGAACTACAGCGCCGAACTGACCCGCATCGAAGACCCGTTCCACCTCGGCGCCGCACCCACGCTGATCCTGGCGATTTTCGCCGAGGTGCTGTGTCCGTTGCTGATCATGGCCGGCGTGCTGGTGCGCCTGGCGTGCCTGCCGATCCTGTTCCTGCTGGCCGTGGCGCTGCTGGTGGTGCATCCGCAGTGGAGCCTGGAAGAAGGGCAGTTCGGCTGGTTACTGCTGATCATATTTACCAGCGTATTCATTGCCGGCCCCGGCCGCCTGGCGATGAACACGCGTTTTGATGGAGTGCTTCGCCATGTCTGAATCCCCAACCCTCGAATCCACCGCGAAACCGGCCATGCCCGGTTCCGACGAAATCGTCACGCTGGTGGTCAAGCACCGGATCAAGGCCGGCCAGGACGGCGCCTATGAAGCCTGGTTGCGGCGCATCGTCAGCGTTGCCGGCCAGTGGCCGGGGCATCTGGGCGTGGATGTGGTCCGGGGCAAGCAGGGCGGATTGTCGTTGTTTACCTGCGTGCTGCGTTTCTGTTCCACCGAGGCCATGCAGCGCTGGCTGGACTCGTCCGAGCGCCGCGAATTGGTGAATGAGGCCACGCCGCTGCTGGCCGACGGCGACCAGACTGAAGTCGCCTCCCACAAGGAATTCTGGTTCGCCCCGCTGGCCGATGCCGCTACGCCGCCACCGCGCTGGAAACAATCGGTGGTGACGCTATTCGTCATCCTGCCGCACACGCTGCTGGTGCCCTTGCTCTGGGGCCCGCTGCTGCAACTCAACGCGTTCCTGTCCAACTACGTGGTCGCCACGTTCCTGATCACCGTGACCATCGTGCTTTCGGTGGTGTACGTGTGCATGCCGCTGGCGACCCGCCTGTTCGCGCCATGGTTGGAAGCGTCCAAGGCCCACGAACACCTGGAGCCCGGCCATGGCCAATAACGACGATCCAACCGATCCGCTGCGCCGCCAACTGCTCGCCGCCGGATCGTTGCTCAGCGCCGCCGCGGCTTTCTGGCCGCGCCTGTCCCTTGCTTCTTCCCATTCACAAGGAAACCCTATGAACGCCGATCTGATTCTGTTCAATGGCCAATTCCACACCGTCGACCGCGAGAAGCCTCGCGCCAGCGCGGTTGCCATCAGCCAAGGGCGCTTCGTCGCCGTGGGCACCGACGCCGAGGCCATGGCCTTGCGTGGCAGCGGCACCCAGGTCATTGACCTCAAGGGCCGCACCGTCATTCCCGGGCTCAACGACTCGCACCTGCACCTGATCCGTGGCGGCTTGAACTACAACCTGGAATTGCGCTGGGAAGGTGTGCCGTCCTTGGCCGATGCCTTGCGCATGCTCAAGGACCAGGCCGACCGCACGCCGACGCCACAATGGGTACGCGTAGTGGGCGGCTGGAATGAATTCCAGTTCGCCGAAAAACGCATGCCGACCCTGGAAGAACTCAACCAGGCCGCGCCCGATACCCCGGTGTTCGTGTTGCATTTGTACGACCGCGCCTTGCTCAACCGCGCCGCGTTGCGCGTGGCCGGCTACACACGCGACACGCCGAACCCGCCCGGTGGCGAGATTGTTCGCGATGCCAACGGGAATCCGACCGGCATGCTGGTGGCGCGGCCCAACGCGATGATCCTTTACTCGACCCTGGCGAAGGGACCGAAGCTGCCGCTGGAATACCAGGTCAACTCCACCCGCCAGTTCATGCGCGAGCTCAATCGCCTGGGCCTGACCAGCGCCATCGACAGCCGGCGGCGGCTACCAGAACTACCCGGACGACTACGCGGTGATCGAGCAATTGGCCCGCGAGCAACAGATGACGGTGCGCATCGCCTACAACCTGTTCACCCAGAAGCCCAAGGAAGAGCTCACCGACTTCAAGAACTGGACCGGCAGCGTCAAGCTGCACCAGGGCGACGACTTCCTGCGGCACAACGGCGCCGGCGAAATGCTGGTGTTCTCCGCAGCGGACTTCGAAGACTTCCTCGAACCGCGCCCGGACCTGCCGCCAGGCATGGAGCAGGACCTGGAACCGGTGGTTCGTCATCTGGTGGAACAGCGCTGGCCATTCCGCCTGCACGCGACCTATGACGAATCCATCAGCCGCATGCTCGACGTGTTCGAGAAGGTCAACCGCGACATCCCGTTCAACGGCCTGCCATGGTTCTTTGACCACGCCGAGACCATTACGCCGAAGAACATCGAACGCGTGCGAGCACTGGGCGGCGGTATCGCAATCCAGGACCGCATGGCCTTCCAGGGCGAATATTTCGTTGATCGCTACGGCGCCAAGGCGGCCGAGGCCACGCCGCCGATCAAGCGCATGCTCGCCGAAGGCGTGCCGGTGGGCGCCGGCACCGACGCCACCCGCGTCTCCAGCTACAACCCGTGGACCTCGCTGTACTGGATGGTCAGCGGTCGTACCGTTGGCGGCCTGTCGTTGCACGAAGAAGGCCTGCCGCGCCTGACCGCGCTGGAACTGTTCACCCATGGCAGCGCCTGGTTCTCGTCCGAGCAGGGCAAGAAAGGCCAGATCAAGGTCGGCCAACTGGCGGACTTGGCTGCCCTGAGCGCGGACTTCTTCAGCGTCGAGGAAGAAGCCATCAAGTGGATCGAGTCGGTGTTGACCGTGGTCGACGGCAAGGTGGTCTACGCCGCCGGCGACTTCGAAAAACTCGGCCCGGCCAGCGTCCCGGTGCTGCCGGACTGGTCGCCCGTGGTCAAGGTCCCGGGCCATTGGCGTCCGACCTCACCGTTGCAGGCCCAGGTCCACCAGTGCAGCGGTCCGTGCACGGTGCACTCCCACAGCCACGAACGGGCGCGCTTGTCGAACGTCCCGGTCAGCGACTTCCAGGGTTTCTGGGGCGCGTTTGGCTGTTCCTGCTTTGCCTTTTGACTGACAAACATATTCCCCTGTGGGAGCGGGCTTGCTCGCGAAAGCGGTGTGTCAGCTTGCAAGGTTGTTGGATGTGACGACGCCTTCGCGAGCAAGCCCGCTCCCACATGGGGGCTGTAACATCCATCCCAAAGGAGTCATCCCATGAGCAACGTTCCCGCCTACAACCGCCTGAACAAAGACGACGCGGTGGTCCTGCTGGTCGATCACCAGACTGGCCTGATTTCCCTGGTCCAGGATTTCTCGCCCAACGAGTTCAAGAACAACGTATTGGCGTTGGCTGACCTGGCTAAATTCTTCGGCCTGCCAACCATTCTGACCACCAGTTTCGAACAAGGCCCTAACGGCCCGATCGTGCCGGAGCTCAAGGAAATGTTCCCGGACGCGCCGTACATTCCACGTCCAGGCCAGATCAACGCCTGGGACAACGAAGACTTCGTCAAGGCGATCAAGGCCACTGGTCGCAAGCAACTGATCATCGCTGGCGTGGTGACCGATGTCTGCGTGGCATTCCCGACCCTGTCGGCCCTGGCGGAAGGTTTCGACGTATTCGTCGTGACCGACGCCTCGGGTACCTTCAACGAAACCGTGCAGCAAGCCGCCTGGGTGCGCATGACTGCTGCGGGCGCGCAGATGATGAACTGGTTCTCGGTGGCCTGTGAGCTGCACCGCGACTGGCGCAACGACATCGAAGGCCTGGGCAACCTGCTGTCCCAGCGCATTCCGAACTACCGCAACCTGATGAACAGCTACTCGGCGCTGACGGCCAAGTAAGCAGCGTCCTGGCTGAACAGGTGCCCGCCAATGTGCGGGCATCTTTTTGTCTGCCGAAGCACCCTTGTGGCGAGGGGATTTATCCCCGCTGGGCTGCGCAGCAGCCCAAAATAGGCTTACTCGGTGTGTCAGAATGTTCACATGGTTAGTTATTGGGTCTGCTACGCAGCCCAGCGGGGATAAATCCCCTCGCCACAGGTTTTGTATTTGGCTTGGATGTTTCTAAGTCCCACCCACGGAATGACAATGAACCCCTTCGAAGAAATGCGCATATTTGCCCAGGTCATGGAGTCGGGCAGTTTCACCGCGGCGGCGGACAAGCTCGGGCTGTCCAAGCAATTCGTCAGCCGCAAGCTCATGGAGCTGGAGCAGCGCCTGGGCGTGCGCTTGCTCAACCGCTCGACGCGACGGCTGGACGTGACGCCGCTCGGCCAGCGCTACTACGAGGCGGCGTTGCGCCTGCTCAGTGAAGTCGAGCAAGTGGAGCAGGGCATCAGCGGCCAGACCAGCGAGCCGCGCGGGACCATTCGACTCAGCGCGCCGTTGTCGTTCGCCGTGGCGCACCTGGGCTGCCTGCTGCCGCAGTTCTTGCAGCGCTACCGGGACGTTAGCGTCGAGGTGGACCTGAGCGATCGCTCGGTGGACCTGCTGGGCGAGGGCTACGACCTGGCGCTGAGGATCGGCGTGCTGGAGGATTCAACCCTGATCGCCCGGCGCATCGCGAGCATCGAACGGGTGTACTGCGCCAGCCCGGCCTATCTCGCGGAGAACGGCACGCCCGCACGACCTGAAGACCTGCGCAATCACGACTGCCTGCCCTATGGACACAGCCGTCAGGTGCAGTGGCGTTTCGAGGGAAATGGCAAACCGCTGGTCCTGGAAGTGGCGGGGCGGATGCGGGCCAATAACGGCGACCTGCTCAGGGATGCGGCGATCGCCGGTATGGGGATCACCTACCTGCCGACCTTCATCCTTGGTGAGGCGTTGAAGGACGGGCGGTTGGTCAAGCTGCTGGAGGGCTTTGAAACCGAGCCGTTGGCGCTGTCGGCGGTCTACCCGCAACATCGCCAGGCTTCGCGCCCGGTGCAGGCGCTGGTGGAGTTCCTGCGCGAGCGGATGCAATAAAGGCCGGAACGCTTCAATCCTGATGAGTGGCTGAAGCGTTCGCGGCCTTCGATCAAGCGGCGAGGTTGGCGCTGCTCAGTTCTTTCTTGTACTGCGCCTTCATGGTTTCCATCTGTTCGCCCAAGGCGTCCAGCTTGGCCTTGCCCAGCACCTTCTTGGCTTTCGGGAACATTTCCTTTTCTTCTTCCTCGATGTGGTGCTCCAGCAGCTCCTTGACCACCTTCACCCGGCCCGCAAATTCAGGCTGGGAAGGATCGGTGGTTTTCAGGTCCGGCAGCACCAGCGAGTCGACGGTGCGGTGCTCTTCCTTGGCTTCGTAGTACATCTCGGCTTCTTCCTTGCCGCCTTCCTGCTTGAAGGCCGGGTAGAGGATTTCTTCTTCGAGGCGGGTATGGATGGTCACTTCCATTTCCAGCTTCGCCAGCAGCTCGGTGCGTTTCTTGACGGCGCGATCAGTGGATTCACTCAGCTGAGTGAGGATGGCTTTGACGCGTTCATGGTCGGCTTTCAACAGGTCGATGGCGTTCATGTGCTGCTCCTCGGTCATTCACGGATGCGGGCCGGCTTCGAGCGCCGACGCCACGTGACAGGAAAGGTGCATCCCTCGTGCCAGCCGAGTCGCTTTTAAATTCTCTTTAAAAACAGTTAGTTATGACGGAGTCGAGTTTTGTCATCGTGCAGGCTGCATGAGCGGCGGTTAAAACGCCTTGCACTTTGCGCTGCCGGGTCAGGTGTTGTCGATCTGTTGCCGAACCCGTTCCGCCAGCGCCAGGCAAGATGTCAGTCCGGGCGATTCGATGCCGAACAGGTTGATCAGACCCGGTATTCCATGCTCGGCGGCAGCGCTGATCAGAAAGTCCCGAGCCGGTTCCCCCGGTGCGGAAATTTTCGGGCGGATCCCGCTGTAGGCCGGTTGCAGGCTCTGATCGGGCAGGCCTGGCCAGTAATTTCGAATGGCCTGGTAAAAGGCTTCGGCTCGAGCCGGATCCACTCGGTAATCTTCCGTATCGACCCATTCGGTGTCAGGACCGAAGCGCGCCTGGCCGGCCAGGTCGAGGGTCATGTGAATGCCCAGGCCGGCCGCTTCCGGCGCGGGGTAGACCAGATGGCGGAACGGCGCCCGCCCGGACAGTTGGAAGTAGTTGCCCTTGCACAGGTATTCATCAGGCACCCAATGCCGGTCGAGGCCTTCGATCCGGCGGGCGAGGGCAGGGGCCTGGAGGCCAGCGGCGTTGATCAATTGCCGGCAGGACAATGTCATCTGCGCCGTGCCGCCCAACACCAGGCTGAAGCCCTCGTCGATAACCCGGGCCTCCAGCAAGGGCGTGCGAAACACCACGTTGGCGCCGGCCGCCTCGGCATCGCCCTGCAGCGCCAGCATCAAGGCATGGACGTCAACGATTCCGGTGGAGGGCGAGTACAACGCGCCGACACAGGACAGCTCCGGCTCCAGTGCCTGTGCTTGTTCCTGATCGAGCAGGCGCAGGTCGTCGACGCCGTTGAGCAGGCCGCGGGCCAGCAGCATTTCAAGCCCCGCCAACTGTGCCTGATCCTTGGCCACGATCAATTTACCGAGCCGGCGAGTCTCGACGCCGTGGCTGTCGCAGTACTCATATAGCCGTCGCCGGCCTTCGACGCACAACTGCGCCTTGAGACTGCCGGGCGGGTAATAAAGCCCGGCATGGATCACTTCGGAATTGCGCGAACTGATGCCCGTGCCGATGGCATCGCCTGCTTCGATCACCAGCACTTCATGCCCGGCCTGTGCCATCTCCCGCGCCACAGCGAGGCCGACGACGCCTGCGCCGACGACTATGCAATCGATATCGACGCTCAACGCAGCGGCTTCCAAAATGAAAACAGCTTCTGCGCGACGGTGGTCTGGTTGGTCAAGCCCAAGTCATCGATCCTCACGGGTGTGCCAAAGGCGTAGCAGGTAAAGGGTAGAACCGACTATTTCATAGCGCATTTCGTAATGGCCGACCTGAATTCTGCGTACGTCTCGAGGTTCGAACTCTTCCAGGCGTTCACCAATTCGCGGGTTAACCAGCAGAGAGCTGGGCGCTGCCGTGAGTTGTTGCACGGTCCGCGCGGCGGCGGGTTGATTTACCGAAGCCAGAAACTCATAAAGTCGAGCAATGTCGGAAAGCGCCTTGCTGGTCCACTTCAACTCCATCAGCGCGGTACCGGTAACGGGGCGTCGGTGCTGAGACTGTCGGCCCAAGCCTGGACAGCCTGATGGTCAATTACTCGGCCAGCGTCCACGTCCGCCAACGCTTCATGGGTCAGCCGGCTTCGCTCCTCCTCCTGGTCGATCCAGGCAGATAACGCCTGTTTGACGATCCAATTCCTGGAGCGCTCGAGTCGCTCGGCCATCAGGTCGACTTTCTCGGCCAGGTGGACCGGGACATGAGCCGTGACCGATCGGGTCTTCGCAGTGGTAGTCATGGTGGATTTCTCCTTGGCAATCGACAGTAGGAGCCAGTCTTCTGAAGCAGTCACTCTCGAAGGCTGAGTATAGGTGATTAATTTTGAAGCTATGAGCAGCAAAATAAATCATATTGAATAAGGTGTCAGTATCAATCGCCTGAGTCTGGCTGAGCCAAGGCCGGCCGGCTATCACGCCTTGTGATAGAGCAGCCAAAAAAAATGCCCGCATCTCACGATACGGGCATTTTTGTTACCGATGACGCTCAGGCAATCAGCCGGTCAACCCAGCCTGCTGAACCAAGGTCAGCAACGGCTGCGGATATACACCGAGGAAGAACGCCAGGATGGCGATAGCCAGCAGCATCACGCCGCCTGCCTTTTGTTCCCAGTGCAACTCGGCATCGTGGCGACGCAGGTTCGGTTCCATCAGGTACAGGGTGACCATGACGCGCAGGTAGTAGAACACGCCGATGGCACTGCCCAGCACCAGGGAGCCGACCAGCCACCATTGGTGAGCCTCGACGCCGGTGGCGATGATGTAGAACTTGCCGATGAAGCCGGCGGTCAGCGGGATGCCGGCCAGGGACAGCATCATCACGGTCAGCACGGCGGTCAGGTACGGACGGCGCCAGAACAGGCCGCGGTATTCGTACAGGGCGTCGGCGTCGCGGCCGTTGTACGGCGAGGACATCAGGGTGATCACGCCGAACGCGCCGAGGCTGGTGATCACGTAGGTGACCAGGTACACGCCGATGGCTTCCACGGCCAGGCCCTTGCTGGCGATCAGGGCGATCAGCAGGTAGCCGAAGTGGGCGATGGACGAGTAACCCAGCAGGCGCTTGAGGTTGCTCTGGGTCAGTGCCAGCAGGTTACCGAACAGGATCGACGCGATGGCGATGATGGTCAGCACGTTGCTCAGCACGCCGCTGCTCGCCACTGGCGAGATCTGGAACAGCCGCACCATGACCGCGAACACCGCCACTTTCGACGCGGTGGCGAGGAACGCCGCCACGGGCGCCGGGGCGCCTTCGTAGACGTCCGGGGTCCACAGGTGGAACGGAACCAGCGACAGCTTGAACGCCAGGCCGATCAGCATCATGCCCAGGCCCAGTTGCGCGATCGGGCTAGGCAGGCCGGTGGCCGCCAGGGCCTGGCCGATGCCGACGAAGCTCAGGGTGCCGGCTTCGGCGTAGAGCAGGGCCATGCCGAACAACAGGAACGCGGAACCGGCCGCCGACAGCACCATGTACTTGATGCCGGCTTCCAGCGAGCGCTTGTTGAAGAAGGCGTAGGCCACCAGGCCGTAGACCGGCACCGACAGCAGCTCCAGGCCGATGAACAGGCTGGCCAGGTGCTGCGCGCTGACCAGGACCAAGCCACCGGCGGCGGCCATCAGGATCAGCAGGTACAGTTCTTCGCGGTTGCCCGGGTAACCCGAACCGCCATCACCCAGGTAGGCGTGGGCGAGGGTGACGCAGGCGAGGGTGGCGACCAGGATCAGCGCCATGTACAGGCACGCGAAGCTATCGATCTGGATCAGCGGTGTGACCGCCAGTGGCGCGACTTTCAGGGCCGGCAGAATCGACAGCAAGGCCAGGTTCAGCCCCGCCACCGACAGCAGGAAGGTTTGTGCGTGATTGCGGCGCCAGGCGATCGCCAGCATCACCACGATGATCGTGGCGCTGGTGATCAACAGCGGCGCAAGCGCGATAAAGTGTTGAATCGTGAATTCCATAGCGCTCTTACCGGGCCGAAGCGAGTTGAGAGAAGGCGGTGCCGAGCCACTGCTGCACGCCATGCATCGTGGCGGCGGAAGTGTCGAGGAACGGCTGCGGATAGACGCCGAGGTAAACCAGCAGCACCGCAAGGCCAAGCACCATGATCAGTTCGCGACCGTCCATGCCACGCAGCACTTCGTCCGACTTGGCCGGACCGAAGTAGGCGCGGTGGATCATGATCAGCGAGTAGACCGAACCGAACACCAGGCCGGACGTGGCAATCGCGGTGATCCATGGGGCGCTGACGAACGAGCCGATCAGGATCAGGAACTCGCCGACGAAGTTGCCAGTACCCGGCAGGCCCAGGGACGCGGCCGCGAAGAACAGGCTGATCGCCGGCAGGTAGGCGATGCGCGACCAGATGCCGCCCATTTCACGCATGTCACGGGTGTGCAGGCGCTCGTACAACTGACCGCTGAGGATAAACAGCGCCGCCGCCGACAGGCCGTGGGCCAGCATCTGGATCACCGCGCCTTGCAGGGCCAGCTGGCTGCCGGAGTAGATCCCGATCAACACGAAGCCCATGTGCGAAACGCTGGAGAATGCGATCAGGCGCTTGATGTCGGTCTGGGCGAAGGCCAGGAACGCACCGTAGAAAATCCCGATCAGGCCCAGGGTCATGGCAATCGGCGCGAACTCGGCCGAGGCATTCGGGAACAGCGGCAGGGCGAAACGCAGCAGGCCGTAGGCCGCCGTCTTCAGCAGAATACCGGCCAGGTCCACGGAACCGGCGGTCGGTGCCTGGGCGTGGGCGTCCGGCAGCCAGGAGTGGAACGGCACCACCGGCAGCTTCACCGCGAAGGCGATGAAGAAGCCCAGCATCAGCACGTACTCGGTGGTCTTGGACATCTGCACTTTCAACAGGTCGGCGTAGTTGAAGGTAATCACGCCAGTGTTGTTGAAGTTCACCAGGACCAGGCCAAGGATCGCCACCAACATGATCAGGCCGGAAGCCTGGGTGAAGATGAAGAACTTGGTCGCCGCGTAGATCCGGGTCTTCTTGCCGTCCGACGAACTGTGACCCCAGAGCGCGATGAGGAAGTACATCGGCACCAGCATCATTTCCCAGAAGAAGAAGAACATGAACAGGTCCAGCGCCAGGAACACGCCGACGACACCGCCCAGGATCCACATCAGGTTCAGGTGGAAGAAACCGACGTGACGCTGGATCTCTTTCCAGGAGCAGAGCACCGAGAGGATACCCAGCAGGCCGGTCAGGAGGATCATCAGCAGCGACAGGCCGTCGAGGGCCAGGTGCACGCTGATGCCGAAGCGCTCGATCCAGGTGTGCTTGAACTCAAGCGCCCAGGTCGGATCGGCGCCAGGGGCCGGTGCAAATGAATAGTCGCCGGTCGCCCACAGCCAGAGGCCGAGCGCGAGTTCCAGGGACATGGTCAGCAGCGCAATCCAGCGCGGGAGGGTAGAGCTGGAACGCTCCGCCATCCAGCACAGCAGGCCGCCGATGAAGGGGATCAGGATTAGCCAGGGCAGAATCATGACGGGCTCGTTTCCTTTCGCAAGTTCGCAAGGTTCATATCAGACCGCTACCAGCACGATGGCGCCGATAACCAGCACGGCGCCAGCCGCCATGGAAGCCGCATACCAACGCAGTTGACCGGTCTCGGTACGGCTCAGGGCGGTGTGGCCGCCCTTGGCCATGCGCGGGATCAGGCCAATGGTCTGGTCGAGCGGGTCTTTGCGCAGAATGTGGCTGATCGCAAGGTATGGCTTAACGAACAGTTTGTCGTAGATCCAATCGAAGCCCCAGGCAGCGAACCACCAGGCCGAGAGGAAACGCCCGATGCCGCTGTTGGCGATGGCCGTGACGAAGCGACGCTTGCCCAGGAACAGCAGGGCGGCCAGCAGGATACCCGCCAGGGCGATGGCACCCGAGGCGATTTCCAGGCTGTGCTTGGCTTCGCCGCCGGCATGGCCGACGCTTTGCGGCAGCACATCGGCCAGCGGTGGGGTGATCATGGCGCCGACGAAGGTCGACAGCACGATCAGCACCGACAGCGGCAGCCAATGGGCAATGCCGTGGCCGGCGTGGGCTTCAGTCTTGGCCTCACCGTGGAACGCGATGAAGATCAGGCGGAAGGTGTACAGTGAGGTCATGAACGCACCCACCAGGCCGGCATAAAGCAGACCCTGGTTACCGCTGGCGAACGCTTCCCAGAGGATTTCGTCCTTGGAGTAGAAGCCGGCGGTGACCAGTGGCAGGGCCGCCAGGGCCGCGCCGCCAACGATGAAGCTGGCATAGGCCAGCGGCAGTTTCTTCCACAGGCCGCCCATCTTGAAGATGTTCTGCTCGTGGTGGCAGGCCACGATCACCGCACCGGAGGCGAGGAACAACAGGGCCTTGAAGAAGGCGTGGGTCATCAGGTGGAAGATCGCGCCTTCCCAGGCGCCGACGCCCAGGGCCAGGAACATGTAGCCGATCTGGCTCATGGTCGAGTAGGCGAGGATGCGCTTGATGTCGGTCTGGACCAGTGCGGCAAAACCAGCCAGCACCAGGGTCACGCCGCCCACGATACCGACCAGGTGCAGGATGTCCGGCGCCAGGGCGAACAGGCCGTGGGTACGGGCGATCAGGTAGACACCGGCGGTCACCATGGTCGCGGCGTGGATCAGTGCCGAAACCGGCGTCGGGCCGGCCATCGCGTCCGCCAACCAGGTTTGCAGCGGCAGTTGCGCGGATTTACCGACAGCACCGCCCAGCAGCATCAGGGTCGCCAGGACGATCCAGAAGTCGCCGGCCTTGAAGTGCTCGGGCGCCTTGACCAGCAGCTCCTGGATGTTCAGCGTGCCCAGTTGCTGGAACAGGATGAACAGGCCGATGGCCATGAACACGTCGCCGATGCGGGTGACGATGAAGGCCTTGAGTGCGGCGTTACCGTTGTTGCGGTTGCTGTAGTAGAAACCGATCAACAGGTACGAGCACAGGCCCACGCCTTCCCAGCCGAAGTACAGGAACAACAGGTTATCGCCGAGCACCAGGAACAGCATGCTGGCGATGAACAGGTTGGTGTAGGCGAAGAAACGCGAGTAACCGGCTTCACCGCGCATGTACCAGGAGGCGAACAGGTGGATCAGGAAACCCACGCCGACCACCACGCCGAGCATGGTCACCGACAGGCCGTCCAGGTAGAGGGCGAAGTTCGGCGTAAAGCCTTCTACCGCCATCCAGCGCCACAGCACCTGCACGTACGCGCCACCTTCCGGCGGGGCGACGTTGAACTGCCAGATCACGTAGGCCGTGACGATGGCGGACAGGCCAATGGAACCCACGCCAACCAGCGCCGAAAGGTTTTCCGACCAGCGTCCACGGGAGAACGACAGCAGCAGGAAACCGATGAGGGGGAATATGAAAGTCAGGAAAAGAAGGTTCATCCGCGCATCTCGCTGGCAGCGTCAATATCGAGAGTGTGGAAGCGGCGGTACAGCTGCAACAGGATCGCCAGGCCAATACTGGCCTCGGCGGCTGCCAGGCTGATCACCAGGATGAACATGATCTGTCCATCCGGTTGCGCCCAGCGAGCGCCCGCGACGATGAAGGCCAGGGCGGAGGCATTCATCATGACCTCCAGGCTCATCAGCACGAACAGAATGTTGCGGCGGACCATCAGGCCGACCAGACCGAGACAGAACAGGATGCCGGCAACCGCCAGGCCATGTTCGAGAGGGATAGCAGGCATGTGATTACTCCTTCGCCTCGTTACGGCCCAAATGGAACGCCGTGACGACTGCGGCAAGCAGCAGCATCGAGGCGAGTTCGACCACCAGCAGGTACGGACCGAACAGGCTGATGCCCACGGCTTTCGCGCCCACGGTGGTGTGGCCGATGGCCTGGCCGCTCTGGTGGGCGAACAGCACATACAGCAGTTCACCCAGCAGCAGGGCGGACAGGATCACCGGTCCCGCCCAGATGCCAGGCTTGAGCCACGAGCGTTCCTGCTGGACCGCCGCCGGACCGAGGTTGAGCATCATCACCACGAACACGAACAGCACCATGATGGCGCCGGCGTAGGCGATCACTTCCAGGGCACCGGCGAACGGCGCACCGAGGGCAAAGAAGGTCATGGCCACGGCGATCAGCGAAATGATCAGGTAGAGCAGGGCGTGCACGGGGTTGGTGTTGGTGACCACACGAAGCGTGGACACCACCGCGATACCCGATGCGAAATAGAAAGCGAATTCCATCTTTCTTCCTTAAGGCAGCAAGCTCTTCACGTTGATCGGTTCGGCTTCGTTCTGCGCGGCGCCTTTCGGCTTACCGGCAATGGCCATACCTGCAACACGATAGAAGTTGTAATCAGGGTTTTTACCGGGACCGGAAATCAGCAGGTCTTCTTTCTCGTACACCAGGTCCTGACGCTTGAACTCGGCCATTTCGAAATCCGGCGTGAGCTGGATCGCGGTGGTCGGGCACGCTTCCTCGCAGAGGCCGCAGAAAATGCAGCGAGAGAAGTTGATGCGGAAGAAGTCCGGGTACCAGCGACCGTCTTCGGTCTCGGCTTTCTGCAGCGAGATGCAACCCACCGGGCACGCCACGGCGCACAGGTTGCAGGCCACGCAGCGCTCTTCGCCGTCAGGGTCGCGGGTCAGGACGATACGACCGCGATAACGCGGTGCCAGGTAGACCGGTTCTTCCGGGTATTGCAGGGTGTCGCGCTTGCGAAAGCCATGGCCGAAGATCATGACCAGGCTTCGCAGTTGGGTACCGGTACCCTTAACGATGTCGCCAATATATTTGAACATGGGTCAAATCCTCACTGAACCGCGGCCGCAGGCGCGTTCAACAAAACGATCGCAGCGGTCACCAGCATGTTGATCAGGGTCAGCGGCAGGCAGAATTTCCAGCTGAAATCCATCACCTGGTCGTAGCGTGGGCGCGGGATCGAGGCGCGCAGCAGGACGAACAGCATGATGAAGAACGCGGTCTTCAGGGCGAACCAGACAAAGGACAGTTGCGGCAGGATGCCGAACGGACCGTGCCAGCCACCGAAGAACAGCGTTACCAGCAGCGCCGAGATCAGGATGATGCCGATGTACTCGCCAACGAAGAACATGCCCCATTTCATGCCGGCATATTCAATGTGGTAACCGTCGGCCAGTTCCTGTTCCGCTTCCGGCTGGTCGAAGGGGTGACGGTGCGTCACGGCCACGCCAGCGATGAAGAAAGTACAGAAGCCGAAGAACTGCGGAATGATGAACCACAGGTTCTGCGCCTGGTACTCGACGATGTCGCGCATGTTGAACGAGCCGGCCTGGATCACGATGCCCATCAGCGACAGGCCCATGAACACTTCGTAGGACACGGTCTGGGCCGAGGCCCGCAGGCTGCCGAGGAGGGCGAACTTGTTGTTGCTCGACCAACCGGCGAACAACACCGCGTACACCGACAGGCCAGCCATGGCGAAGAAGAACAGCAGGCCAATGTTCAGGTCCGCCACGCCCCAGGTCGGGGTGATCGGGATGATCGCGAAGGCGATCAGCAAGGCGCTCATGGCCACGACCGGTGCCAGGGTGAAGATCACCTTGTCGGCAAACGGAGGGGTCCAGTCTTCCTTGAAGAACATCTTGATCATGTCGGCGGCGATCTGGAACATGCCGAACGGACCAACGCGGTTCGGACCGTAGCGGTCCTGCCACCAGCCCAGCAGGCGACGTTCGACGAAGCTCAGCAATGCGCCGCAGACCACCACGGCCAGCAGGATCACGATGGCCTTGAGGACCGTCAGGATCACGGCGATCACTTCAGGGGTAAACCAGCTCATTGCGCTGCCTCCTGCAGACCGTCGACAGTCTTGCCGAAAATCGCCGGTGGAATACCCGCCAGGCCAGCCGGCAGGGCCACCAGGCCGGCGCCCAGTTCTTCATTGATGCGCAGCGGCAGACGCAAGGTCTGGCCCGCCACATTCAGGCTCAGCAGGGCACCGTCGTTGACGCCCAGGCGATCGGCTTCGGACTTGGCCAGTGCCACGTAGGCGGCCGGGATGCGTTCCTGCACCGGTTCGGCCTTGGAAGAGTTCTCTTCGCTGCCGAACAGGTGATGGAACGGCACGACCTGCCAGGTGCCCGGTGCCGGATTGAAGGCACGTGGGACGCTGGCGAACCAGCCCAGGCCATCGCCCTGGCTTTCGATCAGGCGAGTGCCCGGATCACCGGCACGCAGGTGACCGCCGACTTCGTCCTGGAACTTGTTCCAGGCTTGTGGCGAGTTCCAACCTGGCGACCAGGCGAACGGCACTTGCGAGCGCGGTTCGGCGGAGCCCGAGTAACCTTCCATGGAGAACGAGAATGCCGTGTCGTTGTCCTGGGAGGTGCGGGGTTCGTGGACGCTGATGTTGGCGCGCATTGCCGTGCGACCGGAGTAGCGCAGCGGTTCGCGAGCAAGCTTCAGGCCCTTGATGCGGAACGCGGCGGACGGCGCGGCATCGACGATGCGCGCCAGTTGCGGGCTGCTCGAAGCGACGGCGGCGGTGACGTGGTCCAGTTGCGTCCAGTCGATCGGCTGGTTCAGCAGGGTGGCGCGCAGGGCGTGCAGCCAGCGCCAGCCCTCATGGACGAGGATGCTGGCGTCCAGGTATTGCGGGTCGAAAACCTGGAAGAAGCGCTGGGCGCGGCCTTCCTGGCTGACCAGCGTACCGTCGCCTTCGGCGAAGCTCGCCGCCGGCAGCACCAGGTGGGCGCGGTCGGTGGTGGCGGTTTTCTGGTGGTCGGCGACGATCACAACCTTGGCGGCGTTCAGCGCAGCATCGACCTTGGCCTTGTCAGTGCGGGTGAACAGATCGTTCTCCAGCACCACGATGGCGTCGGCGCTGCCGTCGATCACGGCTTGCAGGGCTGCATCGACCGATTCGCCACCGAGCATGGCCAGGCCAAGGCTGTTGGCTTCCGGCACGACCAGGCTGATGGAGCCGTTCTTCTCGCGCAGCTTCAGGGCCTTGGCGATGTTGGCGGCGGCTTCGATCAGCGCCTTGGAGCCCAGGGAGGTGCCAGCAATGATCAAAGGACGCTTGGCGGCCAGCAGGGCGTCGGCGATGCGTTGGGCGAGGGCGGCGGCTTCGCTGTCCAGGCCGTCGACGGCCGGGGCGCTGGCCTCCAGGGCGTGGGCCACGGCAAAACCGATCCGCGCCAGGTCGTCCGGGGCGGCGTGGACGCATTCTTCGGCCACGTCGTCGAGCTTGGTTTCAGCGAGACTGGCGATGAACAGCGGGTTCAGCGCATGCTGGCCGATGTTCTTCACGGCGGCGTCGAGCCATGGCTGGACGCGCATGGCGTCGGCCATGTCCTCGGCCTTGCCCTTGACCGACTGGCGCAGGGCCAGGGCCATGCGGGCGGCGGTCTGGGTCAGGTCTTCGCCAAGGACGAACACCGCGTCGTGGTCTTCGATGTCGCGCATCGTCGGCACCGGCAGCGGGCTGTCCTTGAGTACCTGCAGCACCAGGCGGATGCGTTCCAGCTCACCGGCTTCGATGCCACTGTAGAAGTGCTCGGCGCCGACCAGTTCACGCAGGGCGTAGTTGCTTTCCAGGCTGGCGCGAGGCGAGCCGATGCCGACGATGTTGCGACCGCGCAGCAGTTCGGCGGCCTTGTCCAGGGCTTCGTCCAGGCTCAGCTTGGCGCCGTCTGCCAGCAGCGGCTGGCGCGGGCGATCCTTGCGGTTGACGTAGCCATAGCCGAAACGGCCACGGTCGCACAGGAAGTACTGGTTCACCGAGCCGTTGTAGCGGTTTTCGATGCGACGCAGTTCGCCGTAGCGCTCGCCCGGGCTGATGTTGCAACCGCTGGAGCAGCCATGACAGATGCTCGGTGCGAACTGCATGTCCCACTTGCGGTTGTAGCGCTCGGAGTGGGTCTTGTCGGTGAACACACCGGTCGGGCAGACCTCGGTGAGGTTGCCGGAGAATTCGCTTTCCAGGGTGCCGTCTTCAACGCGACCGAAGTACACGTTGTCGTGGGCGCCGAATACGCCCAGGTCGGTGCCGCTCGGCGTAGTCCTTGTAGAAACGCACGCAACGGTAGCAGGCGATGCAGCGGTTCATCTCGTGGGAGATGAACGGGCCGAGGTCCTGGTTCTGGTGGGTACGCTTGGTGAAGCGATAACGGCGCTCGTTGTGGCCGGTCATCACGGTCATGTCTTGCAGGTGGCAGTGTCCGCCTTCTTCACAGACCGGGCAGTCGTGAGGGTGGTTGGTCATCAACCATTCGACGACGCTGGCGCGAAACACTTTCGCTTCTTCGTCGTCGATGGAGATCCAGCTGCCGTCGGTGGCGGGGGTCATGCAGGACATGACGATCCGACCACGCTTGTCGTTCTCGTCGGTGTACTGCTTGACTGCGCATTGGCGACAGGCGCCAACGCTGCCAAGGGCGGGGTGCCAGCAGAAATAAGGAATGTCGAGGCCCAGCGACAGACATGCCTGTAACAGGTTGTCTGCGCCATCGACTTCGAGCTCTTTGCCGTCTACGTGGATAGTGGCCATGGTTCAAAGTTCTTCGTTGGCCCGGTGTCAGCGGGCGTGGCTAATGGAATCTTGTCATTCGTCCGAATCCAAACAGCCTCGGTGAAAAGGCGTCATCGAACGAAAGGCGAAGGGCACGGACCCTTCGCCTTTTTTAAGCGTCGTTACGCGCCGACCATGGTCGGCGTGACCACCTGATTGAGATCGCCCGCGCGGGTTGGCGCGATGCCGGCCTCGAATTCAGGGCGGAAGTATTTGATTGCGCTGCCCAACGGCTCCACGGCACCCGGTGCGTGAGCACAGAAGGTCTTGCCTGGGCCGAGGAAACCCACCAGGCCCAGCAGGGTCTCGATGTCGCCGGGTTGGCCTTGGCCTTTCTCGATGGCCATCAGGAGCTTGACGCTCCAGGGCAGGCCATCGCGGCAAGGGGTGCAGAAACCGCAGGATTCACGGGAGAAAAACTGCTCCATGTTGCGCAGCAGCGAGACCATGTTGACGCTGTCGTCCACCGCCATTGCCAGGCCAGTACCCATCCGGGTGCCGACCTTGGCGATGCCGCCGGCGTACATTTGTGCGTCCAGGTGTTCCGGCAGCAGGAAGCCGGTACCGGCGCCGCCGGGCTGCCAGCACTTGAGCTTGTAGCCGTCGCGCATGCCGCCGGCGTAGTCCTCGAACAGCTCGCGCGCGGTGACGCCGAACGGCAGTTCCCACAGGCCAGGGTTCTTGACCTTGCCGGAGAAGCCCATGAGCTTGGTGCCCATGTCTTCGCTGCCGTCACGGGCCAGGGATTTGTACCAGTCCACGCCGTCGGCGATGATCGCCGGCACGTTGCACAGGGTCTCGACGTTGTTCACGCAGGTCGGCTTGCCCCACACGCCAACGGCGGCAGGGAAGGGCGGCTTGGAGCGCGGGTTGGCGCGACGGCCTTCCAGGGAGTTGATCAGCGCGGTTTCTTCACCGCAGATGTAGCGCCCGGCGCCGGTGTGGACGAACAGTTCGAAATCGAAGCCGCTGCCCAGGATGTTCTTGCCCAACAGGCCTGCGGCCTTGGCTTCTTCCACGGCACGGTTCAGGTGCTTGGCGGCGGTGGTGTACTCGCCGCGCAGGAAGATGTAGCCACGGTAGGTCTTCAGCGCACGGGCGCTGATCAGCATGCCTTCGATCAACAGATGGGGCAGTTGCTCCATCAGCATGCGGTCCTTCCAGGTGTTGGGTTCCATCTCGTCCGCGTTGCACAGCAGGTAGCGGATGTTGATGGACTCGTCCTTGGGCATCAGGCCCCACTTCACCCCGGTGGGGAAGCCCGCACCGCCACGGCCCTTGAGGCCGGCGTCTTTCACGGTCTGGACGATGTCATCGGCGGCCATGTCGGCGAATGCCTTGCGCGCGGCGGCATAGCCGTTCTTCGCCTGGTATTCGTCCAGCCAGACTGCCTCGCCGTCGTCACGCAGGCGCCAGGTCAGGGGATGGGTTTCGGCCGAACGCTGGATGCGGTTGGCGGGCCCGAAGGAAGTCAGGGTCATACGTAGCCCTCCAGCAGTTTGGCGACGCCATCCGGCTGGACGTCACCGAAGGTGTCGTCGTCGATCATCAGCGCCGGTGCCTTGTCGCAGTTGCCCAGGCAGCACACCGGCAGCAGCGTGAAGCGGCCGTCGGCGGTGGTCTGGCCCAGGCCGATGCCCAGCTTGCCTTGGATCTCGCTGACCACCGATTCGTGGCCGCCGATGTAGCAGACCATGCTGTCGCAGACGCGGATGATGTGGCGGCCTACCGGCTGGCGGAAAATCTGGCTGTAGAAGGTAGCAACGCCTTCGACGTCGCTGGCCGGGATGCCAAGGATCTCGCCGATGGCGTAGAGCGCGCCGTCAGGCACCCACCCACGTTCCTTCTGGACGATCTTCAGGGCTTCGATCGACGCCGCGCGCGGGTCTTCGTAGTGATGCAGCTCGTGCTCGATGGCCGAGCGCTCGGTTTCGCTCAGGGCGAAACGGTCTGTCTGGATAAGCGTGCTGTTCATGCTTAGCGGTCCACGTCGGCCATAACGAAATCGATACTACCCAGGTACGCGATCAAGTCCGCGACCATGCTGCCTTTGATCACCGAAGGGATCTGCTGCAGGTGCGGGTAGCTTGGGGTGCGAATCCGGGTGCGGTAGCTCATGGTGCCGCCGTCGCTCGTCAGGTAATAACTGTTGATGCCCTTGGTCGCTTCGATCATCTGGAAGGATTCGTTGGCCGGCATGACCGGGCCCCACGAAACCTGCAGGAAGTGCGTGATCAGGGTCTCGATGTGTTGCAGCGTGCGCTCTTTCGGTGGCGGCGTGGTCAGCGGGTGATCCGCCTTGTACGGGCCTTCCGGCATGTTGCGCATGCATTGCTCGATGATCTTGACGCTCTGGCGCATCTCCTCGACGCGAACCATGCAGCGGTCGTAGGCGTCACCGTTGGCCGCCAGCGGGACTTCGAACTCGAAGTTTTCGTAGCCGGAATACGGGCGCGCCTTGCGAAGGTCGAAATCGCAACCGGTGGAACGCAGGCCGGCACCGGTGACGCCCCATTCCAGGGCTTCCTTGGTGTTGTAGGCAGCGACGCCGATGGTACGACCCTTGAGGATGCTGTTCTGCAGGGCGGCCTTGGTGTACTCGTCCAGGCGCTTGGGCATCCACTCGACGAAATCCTTGACCAGTTTTTCCCAGCCGCGCGGCAAATCGTGGGCCACGCCGCCGATGCGGTACCAGGCCGGGTGCAGGCGGAAACCGGTGATGGCTTCGATCACGGTGTAGGCTTTTTGACGGTCGGTGAAGGTGAAAAACACCGGCGTCATCGCGCCCACGTCCTGGATATAGGTCCCCAGGAACAGCAGGTGGCTGGTGATGCGGAAGAACTCGGCCATCATGATGCGGATGACATCGACCCGGTCCGGCACCTTGATCCCGGCGAGTTTCTCGACCGAAAGCACGTACGGCAGGTTGTTCATCACGCCGCCGAGGTAGTCGATGCGGTCGGTGTACGGAATGTAGCTGTGCCAGGACTGGCGCTCGGCCATTTTCTCGGCACCACGGTGGTGGTAGCCGATGTCCGGGACGCAGTCGACGATCTCTTCGCCGTCCAGCTGCAGGATGATGCGGAACGCACCGTGGGCTGAAGGGTGGTTGGGGCCGAGGTTGAGGAACATGTAGTCCTCGTTGGCGCCCGAACGCTTCATGCCCCAGTCTTCCGGCTTGAAGCGCGCGGCTTCTTCCTCGAGCTGTTGCTTGGCCAGGGACAGGCTGAACGGGTCGAACTCGGTGGCGCGGGCCGGGAAGTCCTTGCGCAGCGGGTGACCTTCCCAGGTCGGCGGCATCATGATGCGCGACAGGTGCGGGTGGCCGGGGAAGTCGATCCCGTACATGTCCCAGACTTCGCGTTCGTACCAGTTGGCGTTCGGCCAGATGCCGGTCACGGTCGGCACGCTGAGGTCGCTCTCGGACAAGGCGACCTTGATCATTACGTCACTATTACGTTCGATCGACATCAAGTGATAGAACACGGTGAAGTCGACGCCGTCGGGCAGCCCTTGACGCTTGGTGCGCAGGCGCTCGTCCACGCCGTGCAGGTCATAGAGCATGACGTACGGCTTGGGCAGGTTGCGCAGGAAGGTCAGGACTTCGACGAGTTTGGCACGGGCAACCCAAAGCACCGGCATGCCGGTGCGGGTCGGCTGGGCGGTGAACGCCTCGGGGCCAAAACGGTTGTTCAGTTCGACGACCACATCCTGGTCGTCTGCCTTGTAAGGCGGGATGTACAGAGCACTGCCTGTAGTCATGGTTATTTATCGCTTTCGGTCAACGTAAAGAATGAAGCCAGGTTCTCGTTTCTTCTTCAGAACAGAGCTTGGATCAGACTTCGTCGGGGCTGCGCAGGTTGGTGACTGCGATACGCTGTTCGCGGCGCTGTTCCTTTTGCGACGGCATCTCGGCGCGATAGACGCCTTGATCACCAACGACCCAGGACAGAGGGCGACGCTCCTGGCCAATCGATTCCTGCAGCAGCATCAAGCCTTGCAGGAACGCTTCGGGGCGAGGAGGGCAGCCGGGCACGTAGACATCCACGGGCAGGAACTTGTCCACCCCTTGAACAACGGAATAGATGTCGTACATGCCACCGGAGTTGGCGCACGAACCCATGGAGATAACCCACTTGGGTTCGAGCATCTGCTCGTAGAGGCGCTGAATGATCGGCGCCATCTTGATGAAGCAGGTACCGGCGATAACCATGAAATCCGCCTGGCGCGGCGATGCCCGGATAACCTCGGCGCCAAAGCGCGCGATGTCGTGGGGCGCCGTGAAGGCGGTGGTCATTTCCACGTAGCAGCACGAAAGGCCGAAGTTGTACGGCCACAGGGAGTTCTTGCGACCCCAGTTGACCGTGCTGTTCAGCACGTCTTCGAGCTTGCCCATGAAGATATTTTTGTGGACTTGATCTTCTAACGGATCGGCGACGGTTTCCCGCTTGCCGATCGGATACTGCTCGTTAGGAGCATCGGGGTCGATCCGGGTGAGATTGTATTGCATTGCCAAAGCCTCATTGTTTCAGCTTCGCTTGCCGCTTGCGCCGAGCTTCCGGAGCCCAATCAAGAGCCCCCACCCGGTAAAGGTAGACAAGACCTGCCAACAGAATTGCTATGAAAACGAGAGCTTCGACAAATCCGGTCCAGCCGCTTTCGCGGACGGACACAGACCAGGCAAAGAGAAAGAGGGCTTCGATATCGAAGATCACGAAGAGCATCGCGACCAGATAGAATTTGGCTGAGAGCCGCAAGCGGGCGCCACCGGTAGGCAGCATGCCGGACTCGAACGGTTCATTCTTGCTGCGGCCCCAGGCTTTTGACCCGAGCAGGCTCGACACGCCGAGCATGAAGGCACACAGGCCGACCACGCCCAGAAGGAAAATGGCAAAGCCCCAGTTGTGGGCCATGAGTCCTGTCGCTTCGGGCATGCTGGAAATCCTTAACAGAGAGCAATGGTCTCTGAGCTTGAAAAGAAATAACGCAGTGACGATATGTCGCAGCAATCAATCGCGGTGATTTTATGGCTAAACACCGGGCAAGTAAAATTCCTATAGCGAAATTATTTATTGGAATAAGGACATAGCGTACCTCCATGGCCTTGCAACCCAGGCCGGGTGGGCACTGGACGTCACTTCATCAATAATATTTCGCGCGGAATGTAACAATGATAATGCCTTTCAAATGATAATTATTATTATCTGTACCGACCTTTCCACGATGCACTTACTGTCGTGCATGAGAGTCTTTCTTACATCGCCGCTACTGCAATTGTCAGCGCCGAACGTTTTACTCCTTTTCAGACACCCCGATACTGCGTTCGATCAATTTTCATTCGATCAACACGCGCCAGCGCCTCAGGTCCGATCTCCTGTCGATTTTTGACGACCAGCGCTTCGCTCATTCCAGCCATCGTCAACTTGTCTTGAAGGTTTGATATCAAATGGCTATCTTTGCGACTCATTCATCTAATCATCTATATCAATACGTGATTAGGCTAACGCCCGCTTCCTGGATAGCCGCGCCGGCCTTCCTTGTTCGCGGCTGAGTACCGTAAGGAATGCCATGAACTCTTGGATCGCGAATATGAGCGTTATGCTCAAGCTGGCTTTGGGCTTTGCCGTTGTGCTGCTACTGACCGCCGTTCTCGCCGCGACCGGCTGGTTCAGCCTGGGGAAAATGATCGAGCGTACCGATCGTATGACCAGCATCACCGAGCTCGGCAACCGCCTTGATCACCTGCGCCGGGCTCGCTTGCAATACCAGTTGGACAGGGGCGATGAGCAAAAGGGAGCATTGATCCAGGCCTCGCTGGAGCAGTTTGTCGCCAAGCAGAAAAGCCTCGCAAGCGAGCTGAAAAAACCGGAAAACCTGAAGAAGCTTGCGCTGATCGAGCAAGCCAGCACGCAATATCAAGTGGCGCTGAATACGATGCGCGAGGCCTATCGCAATGACGCAGCCATGCGCAAGGAGATGGGCGTCAATGCCGTCAAGGGCGCCGCGCTGATTGCCAAGGTCATCGAAGATGTACAAGCAATGCCTGCCTCGGATGAGCGCCGTTTCGAGCTGTACAGGATCATCCTCAAGGCAAAAGAGGACGTGGCGCTGGTGCGTTATGAAGTGCGTGGCTATACCGGCAACCCCAACAGCGCCACCGAGCAGGCCGCCAACCGCCAGCTCGAAAATACGCTCAAGGGCATCGAAACCCTCAACAGCGCGTTCGGTCCGGCCTACGCCGACACCTTCAAGCAACTGGAAACCGCGCTGGTTGCTTACCGCCGTTCGGTGCAGGATTTCACGGCCAGCACCCAGGCCATTGGCAAGGCCGTGCAGGACACGGTCGATCTGGGTGAAACCATCACCCGCCTCTGTGACGAGATGTATGCCAGCCAACTCGTCTCCCGGGACGAAGACAGCGCCCAGGCTCGCGTCCTGCAGTTGAGCTGTGCTGCCTTGGCGATGGTGTTGGGGATTTTTGCCGCGCTGATCATTACCCGTCAGATTACTCGGCCGTTGCGAGACACATTGGCGGTGGTCGATCGCATTGCCGCAGGCGACCTCACACAACACAGGGTCGTGACCCGTAGTGATGAGCTGGGTATGTTGCAGCAGGGTATCCAGCGCATGGGCGCCACCTTGCGTGACCTGATCGCTGGCATTCGCGATGGTGTTACCCAAATTGCCAGCGCCGCAGAAGAGCTGTCGGCTGTCACTGAGCAGACCAGCGCCGGGGTCAACAGCCAGAAGACCGAGACCGATCAGGTGGCGACCGCCATGCACGAAATGTCGGTCACTGTGCATGAGGTCGCGCGTAATGCCGAACAAGCGCGCGCGGCCGCATCTGAGGCCGATGCGCAAGCCCGTATTGGCGACCAAGTGGTCGCGCAAGCCATCGTTCAGATTGAGCGCCTGGCCAGCGAGGTCGGTCGCTCGGTCGAAGCCATGAGTGAGCTGGAACAGGAAAGCGGGCGCATCGGCACGATCATGGACGTGATCAGGGCGGTGGCTGAACAGACCAACTTGCTGGCCCTCAACGCGGCCATCGAGGCCGCTCGCGCGGGCGACGCCGGGCGCGGTTTTGCCGTGGTCGCCGACGAAGTACGTGGGCTGGCCCAGCGTACCCAGCATTCCACCGAAGAGATTGAAAACCTGGTGGCGGGCTTGCAGAACGGCACGCGCCAGGTATCGAGCATGATGCGAAATAGCCGCGAGCTGACCGACAGCAGCGTGGAATTGGCGGGCAAGGCTGGCGCATCCCTGGGCAACATCACCCAGGCGGTGTCGGGCATCCAGGCCATGAACCAACAGATTGCCGCCGCGGCAGTGCAGCAAAGCTCGGTGGCCGAGGAAATCAGCCGGAGTATCCTGAGCGTGCGCGATGTATCCGAGCAGACTGCCTCGGCCAGCGAAGAAACCGCAGCCTCCAGCGTCGAGCTGGCCCGCCTGGGCAACCAGTTGCAGCAGTTGGTCAGTCATTTCAAGGTATGAAAAACGAACCGGGGAAACCGGCAAAAAAAAGCCCCGAACCAGTCGGGGCTTCAGATCGTCGGCTTTGCGGTTAGTTTTTATTCGGTCCGCAAGGGCCGCTTGCTTTTTGGATCAGTGGAACTGTTCTTCTTCGGTCGACCCGGTCAGCGCGGTCACGGACGAGGCGCCGCCCTGGATCACGGTGGTCATGTCGTCGAAGTAGCCAGTGCCCACTTCCTGCTGGTGAGCCACGAAGGTGTAACCCTTGGCGGCGTCAGCGAACTCCTGCTCTTGCAGCTTCACGTAGGCCGTCATGTCGTTGCGGGCGTAGTCGTGCGCCAGGTTGAACATGCTGTGCCACATGTTGTGGATGCCGGCCAGCGTGATGAACTGGTGCTTGTAGCCCATGGCGGACAGTTCGCGCTGGAACTTGGCGATGGTCGCGTCGTCCAGGTTCTTCTTCCAGTTGAAGGAAGGCGAGCAGTTGTAGGACAGCAGTTGGTCCGGGTATTCCTTTTTGATCGCTTCAGCGAAACGACGGGCTTCGTCCAGGTCCGGCTTGGCGGTTTCGCACCAGATCAGGTCGGCATACGGGGCGTAGGCCAGGCCGCGGGCGATGGCCTGGTCGAGGCCGGCGCGCACTTTGTAGAAACCTTCCGGGGTGCGGGTACCTGTCACGAACGGCTGGTCGTACGGGTCGCAGTCGGAGGTCAGCAGGTCAGCGGCGTTGGCGTCGGTACGGGCCAGGATGATGGTCGGTACGCCGGCAACGTCGGCGGCCAGGCGGGCAGCGGTCAGCTTCTGTACGGCTTCCTGGGTCGGAACCAGTACCTTGCCGCCCATGTGGCCGCATTTCTTCACCGATGCCAGTTGGTCTTCGAAGTGAACGCCGGCGGCGCCTGCCTCGATCATGCTCTTCATCAGCTCGTAGGCGTTCAGCACGCCGCCGAAACCGGCTTCGGCGTCAGCCACGATTGGCGCGAAGTAGTCGATGTAGCCTTCGTCGCCCGGGTTCTTGCCGGCTTTCCACTGGATCTGGTCGGCACGACGGAACGAGTTGTTGATGCGCTTGACCACGGTTGGAACCGAATCCACCGGGTACAGCGACTGGTCAGGGTACATGGACTCGGCGGAGTTGTTGTCCGCGGCCACTTGCCAGCCCGACAGGTAGATCGCCTGGATGCCGGCCTTGACCTGCTGCACAGCCTGGCCGCCGGTCAGGGCGCCCATGCAGTTGACGAAATCTTTCTCGGGACGGAAGGCTGGCTTGGCGCCCTGGGTCACCAGGTTCCACAGCTTCTCGGCGCCCATCTTCGCGAAGGTGTGCTCAGGTTGAACCGAGCCACGCAGACGGACGACGTCAGCAGCGGAATAATTGCGCTTCACGCCTTTCCAGCGCGGGTTCTCAGCCCAGTCTTTTTCAAGGGCTGCAATTTGCTGTTCGCGTGTCAGTGCCATGGAAATAAACCTCGTCGCGTCTTGTATGGATGGTCGTTCTGGGCTGGAAGATTCCAGCTTGCCAATCGCACCCGTCATGGGTGTGAAGGGCTGCTCGCTGATCAGGAGGCTGGCATACAAGTCGGTCAAGGCGGGGTGGCGACGGGATGAACGATGGGCTCGAGGGGAAAGTGAGCAGGTAGGGGCGAACTGCGGGCGCATTCGGGCGTCGTGGGCCTTTATACGAACTCAGAGTGATGCCGGGTTACCTAGTTACGCTTCCGTCCCTCGGGACAACTTCGTTCCAGTCGCAACCTCGTCAAACACACCTTGTGGGCGGTACAGACACGAATCGGCTCGCAGGGTGGTTGCAAGCATCGACCCGAAGGCCCTTGCCAGGGCCCCTGATTAGCGGGAGCGAGGCCATCATGCCTTCGGTTTTTTGGCTCGTCAAACGTTTTGTAGTGCTTTTTTTATGGCACTACATCTTTGGTCTAATACGACTCATCAGTCAGTTTCTGGTGCTTCAGTTCAAGGTATCGACCTTCACCCGCAGAATCATGTCGTCGCGGCCTTGGGTCGAGTAGCTGCGGGTCAGGCCCTGTTTATCGGCTTGTGTCTGGCGATTCACCCCAGCCAGGGTGATCCATTCGCCAAGGCGCCCGCTGACGGTTGTGTCGGTACTTTGCACGTTCACTACATCGGGACGTTCCTGGCTCATGCGGTCACGGTTGGTACTGATGTTCAGATGAACGGTCTCGCCGGTGACGCTGGCGGTGACGTAGAAACCCTGGGTGACGTTGCGGTATTCGGTCTGGCTTTGCATGCGACCGTAGCCGTCAGTCTGGTTGCTGGTGAAAGGCACGCTCTGGCCGACCTGGATCAGCGCTGGTTGGCCTTCGCTGGCCTGGATCTGCTGTACGCCGCCGTCACGGCTGGCCGTGCTGCGGTTGATGATGCGGGTCTGGCTGGGCGCGGCGCCGTTGATCGAGTAGCCCTGGTCGCCCTGCAGGTTGTTTTCGTTGGTGTCTACGGTGATCAGCAAGCGCTTGGGAGCGGTGTCCAATTGGGCCAGGAATTGCCGGAGTTCTTCGATCTTGCCGGGCTCGGCGTTGACGATCAGTTGGTTGCCGTAGGCGCTGACCTGGCCGTCCTTGCCGATGAAGTTCTGCGCCACCGGCAGCAGGTCGGCGCTGGTGCGGTAGTTCAGTGGCACGACTTGCGTGTCGGCCATGACTGACAGGCTGCAGCCGAGCAGCAGGGTGGCCAGCAGGGTGCGTAGGGACATGTCCATTTCTCCGCGAGACAAAGGCTTGATATTGCCAGTTTGTCGGCCACGAGTGGGGCAAGTTGAATGATAGACGGCAAAACGCCCCGGCATCGGAGGATGGCGGGGCGTTTTGGGCGTTGCAGGACGCTTTCGTGGCGAGGGGATTTATCCCCGCTGGGCTGCGAAGCAGCCCCAAATCAGTCGCTGCGGTGTGTCAGTTTGAATCCAGGCAGCTTCATTGGGGTTGCTGCGCAACCCAGCGGGGATGAATCCCCTCGCCACAGGGCATTATGGTGGTGCTTCCTGCGGGCCTCAGGCCGAGCGCCGCACCATGTCCACGTGCGGAATGCCGGCTTCGAGAAACTCCTCGCTGACCACTGCAAACCCCAGTCGCTCATAGAACGGCGTGGCATGCACCTGGGCACTGAGCATCTGCTGCTTGAGCCCGCGTTTCTCGGCCTCGGCAATCACCGCCTGCATCAGCGCGTCGCCGACCTTCAGCCCGCGCCAATCCTTGAGGACTGACACCCGGCCGATATGGCCATCGGTCAACAGGCGCGCGGTGCCGATCGGGAAGTCGCCTTCGAGAGCCAGGAAATGCACGGCGTCCTGATCATCCGAATCCCACTCCAGCTCCGGTGGTACGGATTGCTCGGCAATGAACACCGCTTCACGAATGCGCCGGATCTCGGCGTTATCCTTTTGCCAGTCTGCGACACGAACGTGAATTTTATTCATCGGCGAACCCCAGGCTGCCTTGCTTGACCAATTCATGGATGAGACCGCGACCGTCTTCATCGGCCAGCCATGGGCCGAGGTTTTCGATGTGCAGCGCGTCGGCGGCGCAGATCATCTTCAACAGGTCACGCAGCTTGCCCGGCAGGTAACGGCTCTGGCCACTGGCGAACAGCAGCAGGTCGTCATCGACTTCCGACCAGGCCAGGCGCGCGCTCGGGTTGCGGATGATCACTGCGCCCTGTTCCAGGCCGGCCAGCAAGTCGTCTTCTTCCAGTTCCGGGCCCACCACCAATTCCGGGTAGCGTGGCTCGGTCATGAATTGGCCGAACCAGGTCAGCAGCAAGCGCTCGTCGCTCATGTGTTCGGCCAGCAGGCCCTTGAGGCGGTCCAGGGCGTCGTGCTGGATCTGGTGCGGGTCGGTCACCGGGCGTGCATCGGCGTCGGTGTAACGCTCTTCATCCGGTAGGAACTGGCTGAGGAAGTCGGTGAAGTGGGTCAGGACTTCGGCGGCGCTCGGTGCGCGGAAGCCGACCGAGTAAGTCATGCAATCGTCCACGGCGACGCCGCAATGAGCCAGGCGTGGCGGCAGGTAGAGCATGTCGCCGGGTTCCAGGATCCACTCGTCGGTGGCCTCGAAATCGGCGAGGATGCGCAGGTCCGCGTGGGGCAGCAGCGGGCTTTCGGAGTCGCACATCTGGCCGATCTTCCAGTTGCGCTTGCCGTGGCCTTGCAGCAGGAATACGTCGTAATTGTCGAAGTGCGGGCCCACGCCGCCACCCGGGGCGGCGAAGCTGATCATCACGTCGTCGATGCGCCAGCTCGGCAGGAAGCGGAAATGCTCCAGCAGCTCGCTGACTTCCGGGACGAATTGATCGACCGCCTGCACCAGTAAGGTCCACTCGCGCTCGGGCAGTTTGCTGAACTCATCTTCGGCGAACGGGCCGCGACGCAACTCCCACGGGCGCTCGCCGTGCTCGATCACCAGGCGCGATTCGACCTCTTCTTCCAGGGCAAGGCCGGCCAGTTCGTCGGCATCGATCGGGCTTTCGAAATCAGGAATCGCCTGGCGGATCAGCAGGGGTTTCTTCTGCCAGTAGTCGCGCAGGAACTCCCGTGCCGTGATACCGCCCAGGAGTTGCAGTGGAATGTCAGGATTCATGTGTAACCTATTGAAAAAATATACTTTTCAGACGCGAATAAAAACGCCCGGCGCGGCCGGGCGTCTCAAGGTGAAGCGATGGATCAGATGCGCTTGGCTTGTGCCGCCGCGTTGCCGATGTAGCTGGCCGGGGTCAGCTTCTTCAGTTCAGCCTTGGCGTCGGCCGGCATGTCCAGGCCATCGATGAAAGTCTGCAGCGCTTCTGGGCTGATGCCCTTGCCACGGGTCAGTTCTTTCAGCTTTTCATACGGATTTTCGATGTTGTAGCGACGCATCACGGTCTGGATCGGCTCGGCCAGGACTTCCCAGCAGGCGTCCAGGTCAGCGGCGATCTTCTGCTCGTTGAGCTCCAGCTTGCTGATGCCCTTGAGGCTGGCTTCGTAGGCGATGACGCTGTGGGCGAAACCCACGCCCAGGTTGCGCAGCACGGTGGAGTCGGTCAGGTCGCGCTGCCAGCGGGAGATCGGCAGCTTGCTCGCCAGGTGCTGGAACAGCGCGTTGGCGATGCCCAGGTTGCCTTCGGAGTTTTCGAAGTCGATCGGGTTGACCTTGTGCGGCATGGTCGAGGAACCGATTTCCCCGGCAATGGTGCGCTGCTTGAAGTAACCCAGGGAGATGTAGCCCCAGATGTCGCGGTCGAAGTCGATCAGGATGGTATTGAAACGTGCGATCGCGTCGAACAGCTCGGCGATGTAGTCGTGTGGCTCGATCTGGGTGGTGTACGGGTTGAAGCTCAGGCCCAGTTCGTCTTCGATGAAGGCGCGGGCGTTGGCTTCCCAGTCGATGTCCGGGTAGGCCGACAGGTGGGCGTTGTAGTTGCCTACGGCGCCGTTGATCTTGCCCAGCAGCGGCACGGCGGCCACCTGGGCGATCTGACGCTCGAGGCGGTAGACCACGTTCGCCAGTTCCTTGCCCAAGGTGGTCGGCGAAGCCGGTTGACCGTGGGTGCGCGACAGCATCGGCACGTCGGCGAAACGGATCGCCAGCTCGCGGATGGCCTGGGCGGTCTGGCGCATCAGCGGCAGCAGCACGTCGTCACGGCCTTCGCGCAGCATCAGGGCGTGGGACAGGTTATTGATGTCCTCGCTGGTGCAGGCGAAGTGGATGAACTCACTGACGTTGGCCAGTTCCGGCAGCTTGGCCGCCTGCTCCTTGAGCAGGTATTCGATCGCCTTGACGTCGTGGTTGGTGGTGCGCTCGATCTCTTTGACGCGCTCGGCGTGCTCCAGGGCGAAATTGTCGGCCAGGGCGTTCAGCACTGCGTTGGCCTCGGCGGAAAAGGCCGGGACTTCACCAATGCCAGGGTGGGCGGCCAGGCGCTGGAGCCAGCGCACTTCAACCAGGACGCGAGCACGGATCAGGCCGTACTCGCTGAAAATCGGGCGCAGGGCCTGGGTTTTGCCGGCGTAGCGGCCGTCTACAGGGGAAACCGCAGTGAGCGAAGAGAGCTGCATGGGGTGTTCTCGGACAGTCGGGCAACGAAATGGGGCGCGTATCATACATGAAAACAGACGCCGGTCCGTCGCCAACTGACCGGCGTATTACGCGTAACGAGATAAAGCTGTTTATTACCTGTGGCGAGGGAGCTTGCTCCCGTTGGGCTGCAAGGCAGCCCTCAAATCCACAAAAAAAGGTCGAGGCGACTTATTCGTTGCGCATCAATGGGTACAGCTCTTTCAACAATTTGCGTCGGCTGATCACCAGTTGCCAGCGATGGCCGCCTAACTGCCGCCACAGGCGTGCCGAGCGGATCCCGGCCAGCAACAGCGCGCGGATCTTCGAGGCATTGCTCGGTTGTTGCAGGTTGCGCATGTCGCCATGCACCTGGATACGCTGGCGCAGTGTGCTCAAGGTGTCCTGGTACAGCGCGCCGCACGCGGCGATCACGTTTTCGTGGGACGGGCCAAAATGTTCGACCTGGGATTGGATCTGCGGCAGGCGCTTGCCGATGGTTTCCAGCAGGTCGTCGCGCTTGGCCAACTGACGCTCCAGCCCGAGCATCGACAAGGCGTAGCGCAGCGGTTCGCGTTGCAGGGCGCTGGGGTCGCGTTCCAGGGCGCCGATCAAGGCACGATAGCCTTCGCGCAGGTTCAGATCATCGCCGCCGTAGACTTCCAGGGTGTGCTTGGGGTCGCGCACCAGAAGGCTGCCGAGCATGCAGCCCAGCCCGGCTTCGTTGGTCTGGCCGGTCTTGGCGATGCGATCCACCAGCACGGCGGCGAGAAATACCCCGCCCAGCGCCGTCAGTTGTTCCTGGATCGGCGTCATGCCTTGCTGCTCCATGGCTCGGCGACTTCGATCACGCCGCCGCCCAGGCAGATTTCACCGTCGTAGAACACCACGGATTGGCCGGGCGTGACGGCTCGCTGCGGATCATCGAACGTGGCGCGATAACCGCTGGCGGTTTTCTCCAGCGTGCAAGGCTGGTCGCTCTGACGATAACGAACCTTGGCCGTCAGGCGGCGCGGTTCGCTGAGGTCGATCGGGTTGACCCAATAGATGTCGGAGGCGAGCAGGGCGCCGGAGAACAGCCATGGGTGGTCGTTGCCCTGGCCGACGATCAGCTCGTTGTGCTCCAGGTCCTTGACCAGCACATACCACGGCTCTTCGCCGGCGTCTTTCAGCCCGCCGATGCCCAGGCCCTGGCGCTGGCCGATGGTGTGGTACATCAGGCCATGGTGACGGCCGATGACATCGCCTTCGGTGGTCTTGATCTCGCCCGGCTGGGCCGGCAGGTACTGCTTGAGGAAGTCGCTGAAGCGACGCTCGCCAATGAAGCAGATGCCGGTGGAATCCTTCTTCTTGGCGGTGGCGAGCTGGTGTTTCTCGGCAATCGCGCGCACTTCGGGCTTTTCCAGTTCGCCGACCGGGAACAGGGTCTTGGCGATCTGCTCGCCGCCGACGGCATGCAGGAAGTAGCTCTGGTCCTTGTTCGGATCCAGGCCCTTGAGCAGTTCGGTGCGGCCATCGATGTCGCGGCGGCGCACGTAGTGGCCGGTGGCAATCAGGTCGGCGCCGAGCATCATCGCGTAGTCGAGGAATGCCTTGAACTTGATTTCGCGGTTACAGAGGATGTCCGGGTTCGGCGTGCGGCCGGCCTTGTATTCGGCCAGGAAGTGCTCGAACACGTTATCCCAGTACTCGGCGGCGAAGTTGGCGGTGTGCAGCTTGATGCCAATCTTGTCGCACACGGCCTGGGCGTCCGCGAGGTCATCCATGGCGGTGCAGTATTCGGTTCCGTCGTCTTCTTCCCAGTTCTTCATGAACAGGCCTTCCACCTCATAACCCTGCTCCATCAGCAGAAGGGCGGAAACGGAAGAGTCCACGCCACCGGACATGCCGACGATGACGCGTTGCTTTGGGGTGTTCGAAGAGGCTGGATCACGCATAGGAATTCAATGAGTGTCTTGAAAAAGGACGCGATTCTATCAGGCCCGGGCGCGCAAGGCTAAAGAGAAGGGCGGATAAGCGCCAGGCTATGGCGATGGCCGGCCAGGTAATCGTCGATGCAGCGGATGATCAGCTCGCTGCGCCAGTGATCGCGCTGTTCGAGCAGTTCGTCACGGGACAGCCATTTGGCGCCGAGGATGCCGTCGTCCAGTTGGTATTCGGGATGGTGTTTCAGGGCTTTGGCGGCGAAGCAGACCCGTTGGTAGGTCACGCCGTTGCTCGGGGCGGTGTAGAGGTAGATGCCGGTGACGCTGGTGGGCTCGACGTCCCAGCCGGTTTCTTCGAGGGTTTCGCGCACGGCGGCTTCGATCAGGGTTTCGTTGGGGTCCAGGTGGCCGGCGGGCTGGTTGAGTACTGCGCGGCCGCCCTTGGATTCTTCCACCATCAGGAAGCGGCCGTGGTCTTCGACGATGGTGGCGACGGTGATGTGGGGGTTCCAGTCCATGATGGTTCCTCTATTGTTGGATTGAGATGCGAATCCCCTGTGGGAGCGGGCTTGCTCGCGAAAGCGGTGTGTCAGTCAATGCAAATGTTGAATGATAAATTGCCTTCGCGAGCAAGCCCGCTCCCACAGGGGCAAATAGGGTATGCATAAAAACACAAACCCCGGCACAAGGCCGGGGTTCGTGGTGCTTCCTTGCAACCTTACACCAGCGCAGCAATCGCCGCGTTGAAGGTGTTGCTCGGGCGCATGGCCTTGCGGGTCAGTTCCGGGTTGGCGAAGTAGTAGCCGCCGATGTCCACGGGCTTGCCCTGGACCGCATTGAGCTCGGCAACGATTTTTTCTTCGTTGTCGGTCAGGGTCTTGGCCAGGGTGGTGAACTGCGCCTTGAGGGCTGCGTCGTCATCCTGGACGGCCAATGCCTGGGCCCAGAACAGGGTCAGGTAGAAGTGGCTGCCGCGGTTGTCGATGCCGCCGACCTTGCGCGAAGGCGACTTGTTGCGATCCAGGAACTCGCCAGTCGCCTGGTCGAGGGTCTTGGCCAGCACCAGCGCCTTGGGATTGTTGTAGGTCACGCCCAGGTGTTCCAGGGAAGCGGCCAGGGCCAGGAACTCGCCCAGGGAATCCCAGCGCAGGAAGTTTTCTTCCAGCAGTTGCTGCACGTGCTTGGGTGCCGAACCGCTCGGCGCCGGTTTCGAACAGGCCGCCACCGTTCATCAGCGGCACGATCGACAGCATCTTGGCGCTGGTGCCCAGTTCCATGATCGGGAACAGGTCGGTCAGGTAGTCGCGCAGTACGTTGCCGGTCACCGAAATGGTGTCCTTGCCTTCGCGGGTGCGAGCCAGGGTGAATTTCATCGCGTCGACAGGCGACATGATGCGGATGTCCAGGCCGCTGGTGTCGTGGTCCTTCAGGTAAGCCTGGACCTTCTCGATCATCACGCCGTCGTGGGCACGCATCGGGTCGAGCCAGAAGATCGCCGGGGTGGCGCTGGCGCGGGCACGGTTGACGGCCAGCTTGACCCAATCCTGGATCGGCGCGTCCTTGGTCTGGCACATACGGAAGATATCACCAGCCTCGACGTTCTGCTCCAGCAGGGTGCGACCGTTGTTGTCCGAAACGCGGACCACGCCGTCAGCCTTGATCTGGAAGGTCTTGTCGTGGGAACCGTACTCTTCGGCTTTCTTGGCCATCAGGCCAACGTTTGGCACGCTGCCCATGGTAGTCGGATCGAAGGCGCCGTGTTGCTTGCAGTCTTCGATCACCGCCTGGTAGATGGTGGCGTAGCAGCGATCCGGGATCACGGCCTTGGTGTCGTGCAGCTGGCCGTCGGTGCCCCACATCTTGCCGGAGTCACGGATCATGGCTGGCATCGAGGCGTCGACGATGACGTCGCTCGGCACGTGCAGGTTGGTGATGCCCTTGTCGGAGTTGACCATCGCCAGTGCTGGACGCACGGCGTAGACCGCCTGGATGTCGGCTTCGATCTGGGCCTGCTGCTCGGCCGGCAGGGCCTTGATGCGGGCGTACAGGTCGCCGATGCCGTTGTTCAGGTTGAAACCGATCTGCTCCAGCACTTCGGCGTGCTTGGCCAGCGCGTCCTTGTAGTACTCGGCGACGATCTGGCCGAACATGATCGGGTCGGAGACCTTCATCATGGTGGCTTTCAGGTGGACCGACAGCAGGACGCCTTTTTGCTTGGCGTCTTCGATTTCGGCGGCGATGAAGTTGCGCAGGGCGTTTTTGCTCAGCACGGCGCAATCGAGGATCTCACCGGCTTGAACGGTGGTCTTTTCCTTCAGGACGGTGGCGGTGCCGTCCTTGGCGATCAGCTCGATCTTCACGCTGCCCGCGGCGTCGATCAGGGCGGCTTTTTCGCTGCCGTAGAAATCGCCGGCGTTCATGTGAGCGACGTGGGACTTGGAGTCGGCAGCCCAGGCGCCCATCTTGTGCGGGTGCTTGCGGGCGTAGTTCTTGACCGACAGCGGCGCGCGACGATCGGAGTTGCCTTCGCGCAGGACCGGGTTCACGGCGCTGCCCTTGATCTTGTCGTAGCGGGCGCGGGCGTCTTTCTCGGCGTCGCTGGCCACGGTTTCCGGGTAGTCCGGCAGTGCGTAGCCCTGGGCCTGCAATTCCTTGATCGCGGCCTGCAGTTGCGGTACCGAGGCGCTGATGTTCGGCAGCTTGATGATGTTGGCTTCAGGCGTAACGGCCAGGTCGCCCAGTTCGGCAAGGTGGTCGGCTACGGCTTTGTCACCCAGTTGCTCGGGGAAGCTGGCCAGGATGCGCCCTGCGAGGGAGATGTCGCGGGTCTCCACGGCGATGTCGGCCGAAGCGGTGAAGGCTTCGACGATCGGCAGCAGCGAATAGGTGGCGAGGGCAGGCGCTTCGTCGGTGAAGGTATAGATGATCTTCGAGCGGGTGGGCATATTCGGATTAACTCTCTTCTTTGCTAAAGCATGCGCAGAAACTCGAGGGGCGCCGGGTAAGCGCGTTCGTTCAAAGTCATCCGTGAGCCGAATGTCGAGGTTTCTTCGCGGTGATGTTGGGTGCATCAGTCGAGCGTCAAGCGGTCGGGCCGCGGTAACGGTCCGGCTTTCAAAATGGCGGAAAGTCTCGTAATAGAGCCGTCAGCCGTCGTGACCCTGTGGTCAGCGGCGGCATTATACATAGGTAGCTGGCGATCTGCCGATGGTTCATAGACTTCCGTACACGTCCATTGGTCTAAACGTCGCAGTACTCCTGGGGCGGACTATGCTCATGTTTGGCGCTTTTCCCTTGGTTTTCAGGCTTGTACACCGCGAAGTGCAAGGCTTTGCCACGGATGGGCCTAACGTAGGGTTTGCGTGCCGATTCAACTGGGTTACGCTCGAACGCAAGCCAGATGTTCAATCCAAGCAATGGAGTTCAGCATGGGGTATCAAAAGATTCAGGTTCCGGCCGTCGGTGACAAAATCACCGTCAACGCAGACCATTCTCTTAATGTTCCCGACAATCCGATCATCCCCTTCATCGAAGGCGACGGCATTGGCGTTGATATCAGTCCGGTCATGATCAAGGTGGTCGACGCCGCGGTCGAGAAGGCGTACGGCGGCAAGCGCAAGATTTCCTGGATGGAAGTCTATGCCGGTGAAAAAGCCACGCAGGTCTATGACCAGGACACCTGGCTCCCCCAGGAAACCCTGGACGCGGTCAAGGACTACGTGGTTTCCATCAAGGGTCCGCTGACCACGCCGGTCGGTGGTGGTATCCGCTCGCTGAACGTGGCGCTGCGCCAGCAACTCGACCTGTATGTCTGCCTGCGCCCGGTGCGTTGGTTCGAAGGCGTGCCCAGCCCGGTCAAGAAACCTGGCGACGTGGACATGACGATCTTCCGCGAGAACTCCGAAGACATCTATGCCGGCATCGAGTGGAAGGCCGGTTCGGCCGAAGCCACCAAAGTCATCAAGTTCCTTAAAGAAGAAATGGGCGTCACCAAGATCCGCTTCGACGAAGATTGCGGTATCGGTGTCAAGCCGGTTTCCAAACAGGGCACCAAGCGCCTGGCTCGCAAGGCCTTGCAATATGTCGTCGATAACGACCGCGACTCGCTGACCATCGTGCACAAAGGCAACATCATGAAGTTCACCGAAGGTGCCTTCAAGGAATGGGCCTACGAAGTGGCGGCCGAAGAGTTCGGCGCAACCTTGCTCGACGGCGGGCCATGGATGCAGTTCAAGAATCCGAAGACCGGCAAGAATGTCGTGGTCAAGGACGCCATCGCCGACGCCATGCTCCAGCAGATCCTGCTGCGTCCGGCGGAATATGATGTGATCGCCACCCTGAACCTCAACGGCGACTACCTCTCCGATGCCCTGGCGGCGGAAGTAGGTGGTATCGGCATCGCGCCGGGCGCCAACCTGTCCGACACCGTGGCGATGTTCGAAGCCACCCACGGTACCGCGCCCAAATACGCAGGCAAGGATCAGGTCAACCCGGGGTCGCTGATCCTGTCGGCGGAAATGATGCTGCGCCACATGGGCTGGACCGAAGCGGCTGACCTGATCATCAAGGGCACCAACGGCGCGATTTCGGCCAAGACCGTGACCTATGACTTCGAGCGCCTGATGGACGGTGCCAAGCTGGTGTCGTCTTCCGGTTTCGGCGATGCGCTGATTTCCCATATGTAAGCGAAGCCTGGACACAAAAATGCCCGGTTCGAGTGATCGAAACCGGGCATTTTCATGCGTGGGGCAGGCCTTTAATGGTCCTCGGTGACCCGAGGCTTGACGTGGACCCTGGTCGGCTCTGGCTTTTCGCTGGCCTGAGTGCTCTCGGCGTCGACGGCGACCGGACGAATTTCAACGGCATGTACGCCCTTTGGCCCTTGTATCATGCAGAACGTCACGGGCTGTCCTGCCTTCAGGGTTTTATAGCCGTCCATCTGAATGACGGAATAATGAGCGAAGAGATCTTCGTCCTTCCCGTCCTGGATAATGAAACCGTAGCCCTTGGCGTTATTGAACCATTTGACCTTTCCCTTGACTCGCATGCTGGTGGTACCTGACATACCAATTTCCCTCTGCAACACACCCCGGCAACGGAGTATCATCCTGATGATCCGCCGTCGATCATGGAAATCGGATTGACTTCGCGGACCTTTTTAACCCACGGTGGGCTCTATTGGTTGTAACACCGATTTGCCGTTAGTCAAGGTGATCGGGCGGTAGCGGTTGAAATCGCCCGCAAGCGGCCCCATCACTGTATTTGCCAACTAAAACGAACCTTTCTTTCCATGCATGCAATCAGCCAGATTCGACTAACATTCAATCAGGATCGCCCGGATCAACATGACGACGATTCAGCGGGCATTGCTGTTCAGGAATCAAAGCCCGCTTTACAGGCGCCACCGATGTACAAGGTGGTTTTGTTCAACGATGACTACACACCGATGGATTTCGTCGTCGAAGTGCTCGAGGTGTTTTTCAACCTGAATCGTGAGCTGGCGACCAAGGTCATGCTGGCCGTTCATACAGAGGGACGGGCAGTATGTGGTGTGTTTACCCGCGACATCGCGGAGACCAAGGCCATGCAGGTCAACCAGTACGCCAGGGAAAGCCAGCATCCGCTACTCTGTGAAATCGAGAAGGACGGTTAACGCCGACCACTTGGGTATGAGGTGAACCATGTTAAACCGCGAGCTCGAAGTCACCCTCAATCTTGCCTTCAAGGAGGCTCGTTCGAAGCGTCATGAGTTCATGACAGTCGAACACCTGCTGTTGGCCCTACTGGATAACGAGGCTGCCGCCACCGTTTTGCGTGCCTGCGGCGCGAACCTCGACAAACTCAAGCACGATTTGCAAGAGTTCATCGACTCCACCACGCCACTGATCCCCGTTCACGACGAGGATCGCGAAACCCAGCCAACCCTGGGCTTCCAGCGGGTGCTGCAACGTGCTGTCTTCCATGTGCAGAGCTCGGGCAAGCGTGAAGTGACCGGGGCCAACGTGCTGGTCGCCATCTTCAGTGAGCAGGAAAGCCAGGCGGTGTTCCTGCTCAAGCAGCAGAGCGTCGCGCGTATCGATGTCGTCAACTACATTGCCCATGGCATTTCCAAAGTGCCGGGGCATGGCGATCATTCCGAGGGTGAACAGGATATGCAGGACGACGAGGGCGGTGAGTCTTCTTCTTCAGGCAATCCGCTGGACGCGTATGCCAGCAACCTGAACGAGCTGGCCCGCCAGGGCCGCATCGATCCGCTGGTTGGGCGCGAGGCGGAAGTCGAGCGCGTTGCGCAGATTCTCGCCCGGCGCCGCAAGAACAACCCGTTGCTGGTGGGTGAGGCAGGCGTGGGCAAGACCGCAATCGCCGAAGGCCTGGCCAAGCGCATCGTCGACAACCAGGTGCCGGATCTGTTGGCCAACAGCGTGGTGTATTCCCTCGACCTGGGTGCCTTGCTGGCCGGTACCAAATACCGTGGCGATTTCGAGAAGCGCTTCAAGGCGCTGCTCGGCGAGCTGAAAAAACGCCCGCAAGCGATCCTGTTCATCGACGAGATCCACACCATCATCGGTGCGGGCGCTGCGTCGGGTGGGGTCATGGATGCCTCGAATCTGCTCAAACCGCTGCTGTCCTCGGGTGATATCCGTTGCATAGGCTCGACCACGTTCCAGGAATTCCGTGGGATCTTCGAGAAGGACCGTGCCCTGGCACGGCGTTTCCAGAAGGTCGATGTGTCGGAGCCGTCGGTGGAAGACACCATCGGCATCCTGCGTGGCCTGAAAGGGCGTTTCGAGCTGCACCACAACATCGAATACAGCGACGAGGCATTGCGCGCCGCTGCCGAGCTGGCGTCGCGCTACATCAATGATCGGCACATGCCGGACAAGGCCATCGACGTCATCGACGAGGCGGGCGCCTACCAGCGGCTGCAGCCGGTGGAGAATCGCGTCAAGCGTATCGAGGTGCCGCAAGTCGAGGACATCGTCGCCAAAATCGCGCGGATTCCGCCAAAACACGTCACCAGCTCCGACAAGGAACTGCTACGTAACCTGGAGCGTGACCTGAAGCTGACGGTGTTCGGCCAGGATGCGGCCATCGACTCGCTTTCGACCGCCATCAAGCTGTCCCGCGCGGGACTCAAGTCGCCGGACAAGCCGGTCGGTTCGTTCCTGTTCGCCGGGCCTACCGGTGTCGGCAAGACCGAGGCGGCACGGCAGCTGGCCAAGGCGATGGGCATCGAGCTGGTGCGCTTCGACATGTCCGAGTACATGGAACGCCACACCGTATCGCGTCTGATCGGTGCGCCTCCGGGCTATGTCGGTTTCGACCAGGGCGGCCTGTTGACCGAGGCGATTACCAAGCAGCCTCACTGCGTGCTGTTGCTCGATGAGATCGAGAAAGCGCATCCGGAAGTCTTCAACCTGCTGCTGCAGGTGATGGACCACGGTACGCTGACCGACAACAACGGGCGCAAGGCGGATTTCCGCAACGTGATCATCATCATGACCACGAACGCCGGTGCCGAGACTGCGGCGCGCGCTTCGATCGGTTTCACCCATCAGGACCACTCGTCCGATGCGATGGAAGTGATCAAGAAGAGCTTCACGCCTGAATTCCGCAACCGCCTGGACACCATTATCCAGTTTGGTCGCCTCAGCCATGAGGTCATCAAGAGCGTGGTGGACAAGTTCCTTACCGAACTTCAGGCGCAGCTCGAAGACAAGCGTGTATTGCTGGAGGTCACCGATGCGGCGCGCAGCTGGCTGGCGGAAGGTGGTTACGACGTGACGATGGGTGCGCGGCCGATGGCTCGCCTGATCCAGGACAAGATCAAGCGTCCGCTGGCCGAGGAAATCCTGTTTGGCGAACTGGCCGAGCATGGCGGTGTGGTTCACATCGACATCAAGGACGGCGAGCTGACTTTCGACTTCGAAACCACGGCCGAAATGGCTTGATCGTTACCTGCAACAAAGCGAAAGGCGCCGAAAGGCGCCTTTTTGCTGTTCCATGCCTACACCAGGCGCTGCTGTGGGCATGGAACAAGATTGGGTTTCATCACCAGTCCCTGTGGGAGCGAGCTTGCTCGCGATAGCGGTGGGGCAGCTTGCATCAACGGTGCTTGTGCCGCCGCCTTCGCGAGCAAGCTCGCTCCCACAGGGGGGGCGTGTGTTTCTGAAGATTGGGGCAAATCCCAGGCAAACAAAAACGCCCGACATGAGCCGGGCGTTTTGTATTGACTTGTTAGCGAGCGCGGTAAGTGATGCGCCCTTTGCTCAAGTCATAGGGCGTCAGCTCGACGCGCACTTTGTCACCGGTAAGAATACGAATGTAGTTCTTGCGCATCTTGCCGGAGATATGCGCGGTTACGACGTGCCCATTTTCCAACTCCACACGAAACATGGTGTTGGGCAGGGTGTCGACGACAGTGCCTTCCATTTCGAAGCTGTCTTCTTTCGACATGCAGTAAAGCCCTCGGTATCCAGTGAATGGCCCGGTGCAACTGCGCCAGGCAAAAGCGGCGTGCATTGTGCCCGAAAAAGGGGGGCAAGCCAAGGGGTTCTTCGGAGTTACTCAATGAATGCGGCGCGTGGATAAGGCGCAGACTACGAGCGGCCCCTAGGCTTTGTCCGAAAAGTGCCTGCGCGACGATCATGCTGCGTTGAAAACAGGCTCGGAATGCTCATTGACAACCAGTCAAGTCGAGCGCGACCCCGGCCGTTCCTCGCCTGTTTTCGCCTTGCCTGATCGCCGCTCGGCAACTTTTCGTACAAACCCTAGTTCAGGACAACCCACCGCTGGTTGATGAGTAATTCAATGGGCCGATATTGGGTCTTGTAGTTCATTTTTTTGCAGTTCTTGATCCAGTAGCCCAAGTACACCGCTTCCAGGCCCAGGCGGCGGCATTCATTGATCTGCCAGAGGATTGCGTAGCGTCCTAGGCTGCGCTTTTCTTCGTCGGGCTCATAGAAGGTGTAGACCGCCGAGAGGCCGTTGGGCAGCAGGTCGGTAACGGCGATGGCCACCAGCCGGCCCTCGAGGCGGAACTCATAAAAACGTGAGAATGGCAGGTCGCGCACCAGGAAGGTCGAAAACTGGTCCCGGCTGGGCGGGTACATGTCGCCGTCGGCGTGGCGTTGTTCGATGTAGCGCTGGTACAGGTCGAAATATTCTTCGGTGAACTGCGGCTTGGCGGGGCGGACCTGTACGTCGGCGTTGCGCTTGAAAATACGCTTCTGCTGCCGGTTGGGGGTGAATCGGGCCACGGGGATGCGCGCCGGAACGCACGCATTGCAGTGCTGGCAATGGGGCCGGTAGAGGTGATCGCCGCTGCGACGAAAGCCCATCTCCGACAGATCTGCGTAGACATGCACATCCATGGGCTGGCTAGGGTCGAGGAACAGGGTCGTGGCCTGCTCCTCGGGCAGGTAACTGCAGGAGTGGGGTTGAGTGGCATAGAACTTCAAGCGCGCCAACTCGGTCATGATCAACCCTCGGTATAAGCTTCAAATTCAAGTGTAAGCCAGGAGCGCGAATATCGCTCAGCAAACCCAGGTGGCGTGGTTCGGTTGGTCCAGATGCGCCTTCAGGTAGCCGGCAAACGTCGTGCGGGGGATCGACCGCGCGCCCAGGCTATGCAGGTGCTCCGTAGGCATCTGGCAGTCGATCAGCACGAAACCCGCCTCCTTGAGATGTTGGACCAAGGTTGCGAAGCCGAATTTCGACGCATTGTCGGCCCGGCTGAACATGGACTCGCCAAAAAACAGTTGCCCCATCGCCAGGCCGTACAGGCCACCCACCAGTGCGCCTTGATCCCAGACTTCCACCGAATGGGCGAAGCCGCGTCGGTGCAGTTCCAGATAAGCGGTCTGCATGGCTTCGGTGATCCAGGTGCCGTCGGCATAATCGCGGGGCGCGGCGCAGGCCTTGATGACGGCGGCGAAATCCCGGTCGAACGTCACTTCATAGCGGCGCTTGCGCAGTAGCTTGCCCAGGCTGCGAGAGACATGCAGCTCGTCGGGAAACAGCACCGTACGCGGATCCGGCGACCACCACAGGATCGGCTGGCCTTCGGAAAACCACGGAAAACAACCGTGGCGATAGGCCTGGATCAAGCGGTCGGCGGACAGATCCCCACCGGCGGCGAGCAAGCCGTTGGGGTCGCGCATGGCTTTTTCCAGTGGCGGAAAATCGAAGGTGTTGCGTTGTAACCAAGTCAGCATGGGTGTCCGGGCTTGCAGAAGGGGAGGGCGGCGCTCCAGATGAACCAGAGCCCGCCTAGAGGTTAACCGTCAAACGGCCGGGATGTCATCGAGATACTTTTCCGCATCCAGGGCGGCCATGCACCCGGCACCGGCGGAAGTAATGGCCTGGCGGTAGACATGATCGGCCACATCGCCGGCGGCAAACACACCTTCGATGTCGGTGGCCGTGGCGTTGCCTTCGCTGCCGCCGCGCACGATCAAATAGCCGTCGCGCATCTTCAGTTGGCCTTGGAACAGGTCGGTGTTGGGCTTATGACCGATGGCGATGAAGACCCCGGCCAGGGACAGCGTACTGGTTTCGCCGGTCTCGCTGTGCCGCAGGCGCGCGCCGGTCACGCCACTGGCATCGCCGAGAACTTCGTCCAGGTTCTGGTTCCAGTGCAGGCGGATATTGCCGTTGGTGGCTTTCTCGAAAAGCTTGTCTTGCAATATCTTTTCCGAGCGCAGCTTGTCCCGCCGGTGGATCAAGTGCACCTCTTTGGCGATGTTCGACAAGTACAGGGCTTCCTCGACGGCGGTGTTGCCGCCGCCGACCACTGCCACTACCTGGTTTCGGTAGAAAAAACCGTCGCAGGTCGCGCAGGCTGAAACACCTTTGCCGGCGAAGGTTTCCTCCGACGGCAGGCCGAGGTACTGGGCCGAGGCGCCAGTGGCGATAATCAGCGCGTCGCAGGTGTAGGTGCCGCTGTCACCGATGAGTTCGAACGGGCGCTGTTGCAACTTGGCGGTGTGGATATGGTCGTAGACGATCTGCGTGTCGAAGCGCTCGGCATGCCGCTGCATGCGTTCCATCAGCACCGGGCCGGTCAGTCCTTCGACGTCGCCGGGCCAGTTATCGACTTCAACCGTGGTGGTCAGCTGGCCACCGGCCTGCAGGCCGGTGATGACAACGGGTTTGAGGTTGGCACGGGCCGCATAGACAGCAGCGCTGTACCCTGCAGGGCCGGAACCGAGAATAATCAGGCGTGAATGCTTCGCTTCGCTCATAAAAACACCTCATAAGCCTTTGTCACAAAAGAGAATGCATGCTCAAATTGGCGCCCGAGAACCCTGATCATGGCTATGCTGTCGCCGAGCGTGCGGGCAATGCCTTGGGCATGACAAACCCGTACAATGCTTGAGTTTTGAGCGCAGGGAAGGCAAAAGATCAAAATCTTCGGCAACACCTGCGGTTTTCCGGACGCATGCCACAGTGGTAAAAGTAGTACCGGATGTGCACATTCACTTTTTTACCTGCTCGTCACGGGCAGTTTTTCATAGTCATTCAACAGATGGACGCGCCATAGGCGCAGGAAAAGAAGCGTTTTGAAGAAATCCACCGCAGCACCCAAGACAGTCGTTCCGCTCTGGCGCCAACAATTGCACTACCGGCTCAAGGAAGGTGCGTTGATCGCCATTGGTGCCCTGTGCCTGTTCCTGATGATGGCCTTGCTGACCTACGGCAAGGACGATCCGGGCTGGAGTCATAACAGCAAGATCGACGACGTGCAGAATTTCGGCGGCCCCGCCGGTTCCTATAGCGCAGACATCCTGTTCATGGTGCTGGGCTATTTCGCCTACATTTTCCCCTTGCTGCTGGCGATCAAGACTTATCAGATCTTCCGCCAGCGCCATGAGCCCTGGCAGTGGAGCGGCTGGCTGTTCTCCTGGCGCCTGATTGGCCTGGTGTTCCTGGTGTTGTCAGGGGCCGCGCTGGCCCACATTCATTTCCATGCGCCCACTGGCCTGCCGGCCGGGGCGGGTGGCGCGCTGGGTGAAAGTCTCGGCGACCTGGCCAGGAATGCGCTGAATATCCAAGGCAGCACGCTGCTGTTCATCGCCTTGTTCCTGTTCGGCCTGACCGTGTTCACCGACCTGTCGTGGTTCAAGGTCATGGACGTCACCGGCAAGATCACCCTCGACCTCATCGAGCTGATCCAGGGCGCGCTGAACCGCTGGTGGGCGGCGCGCAACGAACGCAAGCAACTGGTGGCGCAACTGCGCGAGGTGGACGATCGGGTCCATGACGTGGTGGCGCCGACCACGCCGGACAAACGCGAGCAGGCCAAGGTCAAGGAACGCCTGATCGAGCGCGAGCAGGCCCTGAGTAAGCACATGTCCGAGCGCGAGAAGCAGGTGCCGCCGGTCATCACCATGGCCCCGGCCAAGCCGCCCGAGCAAAGCAAGCGCGTGCAGAAGGAAAAACAGGCACCGTTGTTCGTCGACAGCGCGGTCGAGGGCACCTTGCCGCCGATCTCGATTCTCGACCCGGCCGAGAAGAAGCAACTCAATTATTCCCCCGAGTCCCTGGCAGCGGTCGGTCACCTGCTGGAGATCAAGCTCAAGGAATTCGGTGTCGAGGTCTCGGTGGATTCGATCCATCCGGGCCCGGTCATCACCCGTTACGAAATCCAGCCGGCCGCCGGCGGTGAAGGTCAGCCGTATCGCCAACCTCGCGAAGGACTTGGCGCGCTCCCTCGCCGTGACCAGCGTGCGGGTGGTGGAGGTCATTCCCGGCAAGACCACCGTGGGCATCGAGATTCCCAACGAAGACCGGCAGATCGTGCGTTTCTCCGAGGTGCTGTCGACGCCGGAATACGACAACCACAAGTCTCCGGTCACCCTGGCCCTGGGCCACGACATCGGCGGCAAGCCGGTCATCACCGACCTGGCGAAGATGCCCCACTTGCTGGTGGCCGGTACCACCGGTTCCGGTAAGTCGGTGGGTGTGAACGCGATGATCCTGTCGATCCTGTTCAAGTCCGGCCCGGAAGACGCCAAGCTGATCATGATCGACCCGAAGATGCTCGAACTGTCGATCTACGAGGGCATCCCGCACCTGCTGTGTCCGGTGGTCACCGACATGAAGGATGCGGCCAACGCCCTGCGCTGGAGCGTCGCCGAGATGGAGCGTCGCTACAAGCTCATGGCGAAGATGGGTGTGCGCAACCTGTCGGGCTTCAATGCCAAGGTCAAGGAAGCCGAAGAGGCCGGCACGCCATTGAGCGATCCGCTGTATCACCGCGAAAGCATCCACGACGAAGCGCCGCTGCTGCACAAGCTGCCGACCATCGTGGTGGTGGTGGACGAATTTGCCGACATGATGATGATCGTCGGCAAGAAGGTCGAAGAACTGATCGCCCGTATCGCCCAAAAGGCCCGTGCGGCCGGTATCCACTTGATCCTTGCCACGCAGCGGCCATCCGTGGACGTGATCACCGGCCTGATCAAGGCCAACATCCCGACCCGCATGGCGTTCCAGGTGTCGAGCAAGATCGACTCGCGGACCATCATCGACCAGGGCGGTGCCGAGCAGCTGCTGGGCCATGGCGACATGCTCTACATGCCGCCGGGCACCAGCCTGCCGATTCGTGTCCACGGCGCGTTTGTTTCCGATGATGAAGTACACCGCGTGGTGGAAGCCTGGAAGCTGCGCGGCGCGCCCGAATACAACGATGACATCCTCAACGGTGTCGAAGAGGCTGGCAGTGGCTTTGAAGGCGGCAGTGGCGGTGGCGGCGATGACGATGCCGAGACCGACGCGCTCTATGACGAAGCGGTGCAGTTCGTCCTGGAAAGCCGCCGGGCCTCGATTTCCGCAGTGCAGCGCAAGCTGAAGATCGGCTACAACCGCGCCGCCCGCATGATCGAAGCCATGGAAATGGCCGGGGTCGTGACGGCCATGAACACCAACGGTTCGCGCGAAGTGCTCGCGCCGGGCCCGATGCGCGACTGACTACCCGGGCGGCGTGATGACGCGCCGCTCGACCCCCCACGAATTCATGAGGATTCCCATGCGCCTGATTCGCATGCTGCTGTTGCCCGTATTGGCCTTGAGCACGTTGTCGGCCCACGCCGGCGAAAAGGACGTGGCCCGCCTGACTCAATTGCTGGGTGGCTCCCAGACCCTGACGGCACGCTTTTCCCAGTTGACCCTCGACGGCAGTGGCACCCAATTGCAGGAAACCGCCGGTGACATGGCCCTGCAGCGCCCCGGCCTGTTCTACTGGCATACCGATGCGCCCGCCGAGCAACTGATGGTTTCCGACGGCAAGAAAGTGTCCCTGTGGGACCCGGACCTGGAGCAGGTCACCATCAAGACCCTCGACCACCGCCTGACCCAGACGCCGGCGTTGCTGCTGTCCGGTGACATCTCCGAGATCAGCCAGAGTTTCGACATTACCTCCAAGGAGGCGGGCGGCGTGATTGACTTCACGCTCAAGCCCAAGACCAAGGACAGCCTGTTCGACAGCCTGCGCCTGTCGTTCCGTAATGGCCTGGTCAATGACATGCAACTGATCGACAGCGTCGGCCAGCGCACCAATATCCTGTTCACCGGGGTCAAGGCCAACGAGCCGATCGCCGCGTCCAAGTTCAAGTTCGACATCCCCAAGGGTGCGGATGTGATCCAGGAATAACCCAATGGCTCCCACAGTGGATTGTGGTGTTCAATCAACTCACTGGTCGGCAACAGGACCCAGCGGAGGTTTCGTAAGTAATCATGGACCTGTTTCGAAGCGCCCCGATTGCCCAGCCATTGGCCGCCCGCCTGCGCGCGACCAACCTGGATGAGTACGTCGGCCAGGAACATGTGCTCGCCCGCGGCAAGCCTCTGCGCGAGGCCCTGGAGCAGGGTGCCCTGCATTCGATGATCTTCTGGGGCCCGCCGGGCGTGGGCAAGACCACCCTGGCGCGGCTGCTGGCGGAAGTCTCGGACGCGCATTTCGAAACGGTGTCGGCGGTGCTGGCCGGGGTCAAGGAAATTCGCCAGGCGGTGGAAATAGCCAAGCAGCAGGCCGGCCAGTACGGCAAGCGCACCATCCTGTTCGTCGACGAAGTCCACCGGTTCAACAAGTCCCAGCAGGATGCGTTCCTGCCCTATGTCGAAGACGGCACGCTGATTTTCATCGGCGCGACCACCGAAAACCCTTCGTTCGAACTGAACAACGCCTTGCTGTCCCGCGCTCGGGTCTACGTACTCAAGAGCCTCGACGAAGCGGCCATGCGCAAGCTGGTGCATCGCGCGCTGACTGAGGAGCGTGGCCTGGGCAAGCGTCACCTGAGCCTCAGCGATGAGGGCTTCCAGATATTGTTCAGCGCCGCCGACGGCGATGGCCGGCGCTTGCTCAACCTGCTGGAAAACGCCTCGGACCTGGCCGAAGACGACAGCGAAATTGGCGTCGAGCTGTTGCAAAGCCTGCTGGGCGATACCCGTCGGCGTTTCGACAAGGGCGGTGAGGCGTTCTACGACCAGATCTCGGCCCTGCATAAGTCGGTACGGGGCTCCAATCCCGACGGTGCCCTGTACTGGTTTGCGCGGATGATCGACGGCGGTTGCGATCCGCTGTACCTGGCCCGGCGGGTGGTGCGCATGGCCAGCGAGGACATCGGCAATGCCGACCCGCGCGCGCTGAGCCTGTGCCTGGCGGCCTGGGACGTGCAGGAACGCCTCGGCAGCCCGGAAGGCGAGCTCGCTGTGGCCCAGGCCATCACCTACCTCGCTTGCGCGCCGAAGAGCAACGCCGTGTACATGGGCTTCAAGGCCGCGATGCGCAGCGCCGCCGAGCACGGCTCCCTGGAAGTGCCGCTGCACCTGCGCAACGCGCCGACCAAGCTCATGAAGCAGTTGGGCTATGGCGACGAATACCGTTATGCCCACGACGAGCCCGACGCTTATGCCGCCGGCGAAGACTATTTTCCCGAAGAACTCGACCCCCAGCACTTCTACCAGCCCGTGCCCCGTGGCCTTGAGTTGAAGATCGGCGAGAAGCTCAATCACTTGGCGCAGTTGGATCGCCTGAGTCCACGGCAGCGGAGAAAGCCTTGATCCCCCTGATACTCGCAGTTTCCGCTGGTGGCGTTGCCGGCACGTTGTTGCGTTTCGCCACCGGTAACTGGATCAATGCAAATTGGCCCAGGCACTTCTATACCGCGACGCTGGCCGTTAATATCGTGGGCTGTCTGCTGATCGGCGTTCTTTACGGCCTGTTTTTGATTCGCCCCGAGGTGCCCATCGAGGTGCGTGCGGGGCTGATGGTCGGCTTTCTTGGCGGCCTGACGACCTTTTCATCCTTTTCACTGGATACGGTGCGCCTGCTGGAAAGCGGCCAAGTGCTGCTGGCCCTGGGCTACGCGGCCATCACCGTATTCGGCGGGCTGCTCGCCACCTGGGCCGGCCTGTCCCTGACCAAACTTTGATAACGAGAGACCGACATGCTCGATTCCAAACTGTTACGTAGCAACCTTCAGGACGTAGCGGACCGCCTGGCTTCCCGTGGCTTTGCCCTGGATGTCGCGCGCATCGAAGCGCTGGAAGAACAGCGCAAGACCGTCCAGACCCGCACCGAAGCCCTGCAGGCTGAACGTAACGCGCGCTCCAAATCCATCGGCCAGGCCAAGCAGCGCGGCGAAGACATCGCGCCGCTGATGGCCGATGTCGAGCGCATGGCGAACGAGTTGAGCGCAGGCAAGACCGAGCTGGACGCGATCCAGACCGAGCTGGACTCGATCCTGCTGGGCATCCCGAACCTGCCCCACGAATCGGTGCCGGTTGGTGAAGACGAAGACGGCAATGTCGAAGTACGCCGCTGGGGCACGCCGACCACCTTTGATTTCCCGGTACAGGACCATGTGGCCCTGGGCGAAAAATTCGGCTGGCTCGACTTCGAGACCGCCGCCAAGCTGTCGGGCGCGCGTTTTGCCTTGCTGCGCGGGCCGATTGCCCGTCTGCATCGCGCCTTGGCGCAGTTCATGATCAACCTGCATGTCACCGAGCACGGCTACGAAGAAGCCTACACCCCGTACCTGGTCCAGGCTCCGGCGCTGCAAGGCACCGGCCAGTTGCCGAAGTTCGAGGAAGACCTGTTCAAGATCAGCCGCGACGGCGAAGCCGACTTGTACCTGATCCCGACCGCCGAAGTCTCGCTGACCAATATCGTCGCGGGCGAGATCGTCGATGCCAAGCAACTGCCGATCAAGTTCGTCGCCCATACGCCGTGCTTCCGCAGCGAAGCCGGCGCGTCGGGCCGTGATACCCGCGGGATGATCCGCCAGCACCAGTTCGACAAAGTCGAGATGGTGCAGATCGTCGAGCCGTCGAAGTCCATGGAAGCCCTGGAAAGCCTGACCGCCAACGCCGAGAAAGTCCTGCAACTGCTGGAGCTGCCGTATCGCACCCTGGCCTTGTGCACCGGCGACATGGGCTTCAGTGCGGTGAAAACCTATGACTTGGAAGTGTGGATTCCGAGCCAGGACAAGTACCGCGAGATTTCCTCGTGCTCCAACTGCGGCGATTTCCAGGCGCGCCGCATGCAGGCCCGCTTCCGCAACCCGGAAACCGGCAAGCCGGAACTGGTCCACACCCTCAATGGCTCCGGCCTGGCGGTGGGTCGTACCCTGGTGGCGGTGCTGGAAAACTACCAGCAGGCCGACGGTTCGATCCGTGTGCCTGAGGTGCTGAAACCGTACATGGGCGGCATCGAGGTCATCGGCTAAATGGACTATCTGCCACTGTTCCACAACCTGCGCGGCAGCCGCGTGCTGGTGGTCGGCGGCGGCGAGATTGCCCTGCGCAAGTCTCGCCTGCTAGTCGACGCCGGCGCGTTGTTGCGGGTGGTCGCACCCGACATCGAACCGCAACTGCGGGAATTGGTCAGTGGCAGCGGCGGCGAATGCGTCCAGCGTGGTTACGTGGAAGCGGACCTGGACGGTTGCGGGCTGATCATTGCCGCCACCGACGACGAGCCGCTCAATGCCCAGGTCTCGGCCGACGCCCACAAGCGTTGTGTGCCGGTCAACGTGGTGGACGCGCCGACGCTCTGCAGCGTGATCTTCCCGGCGATTGTCGATCGCTCGCCCCTGGTGATCGCGGTGTCCAGTGGCGGCGATGCGCCGGTGCTGGCGCGACTGATCCGGGCCAAGCTGGAAACCTGGATTCCGTCTACGTACGGGCAACTGGCCGGTTTGGCGGCGCGTTTTCGCAATCAGGTGAAAGGCTTGTTCCCCGATGTCCAGCAGCGCCGGGCATTCTGGGAAGAGGTGTTCCAAGGCCCGATTGCCGATCGTCAGTTGGCCGGGCAGGGCGCGGAGGCCGAGCGGCTGCTGCGGGAGAAGATCGACGGCGAGGCGCCGAACGCGCCGGGTGAAGTCTACCTGGTGGGCGCGGGGCCGGGCGATCCGGACCTGCTGACCTTCCGCGCCTTGCGCCTGATGCAACAGGCGGACGTGGTGCTGTACGACCGCCTGGTGGCACCGGCGATCCTCGAACTGTGCCGGCGCGACGCCGAACGGGTCTACGTTGGCAAGCGTCGTTCCGAGCATGCGGTGCCGCAGGATCAGATCAACCAGCAATTGGTCGACCTGGCCCGGCAAGGCAAGCGCGTGGTGCGGTTGAAGGGCGGCGACCCGTTCATCTTTGGCCGTGGTGGCGAAGAGATCGAAGAACTGGCGGCCCATGGCATCCCGTTCCAGGTCGTCCCGGGCATCACTGCCGCCAGTGGTTGCGCGGCTTACGCCGGGATTCCGCTGACCCATCGCGACTATGCCCAGTCGGTGCGTTTCATCACCGGTCACCTCAAGGATGGCACCAGCGACTTGCCGTGGGCGGACCTGGTTTCGCCAGCACAGACGTTGGTGTTCTACATGGGCCTGGTCGGCTTGCCAGTGATTTGCACCGAGCTGATCAAGCACGGTCGCGCGGCGAATACGCCGTAGCGGCGTTGATCCAGCAAGGCACGACGTCAAACCAGCGGGTTTTCACCGGCACTTTGGCGGACTTGCCACGGCTGGTGGCCGAGCATGAAGTGCATGCGCCGACCCTGGTTATCGTTGGGGAAGTGGTGCAGTTGCGCGAGAAACTGGCTTGGTTTGAAGGGGCTCAGGGGCAGGTCTGAGGACCGCGTCGGCCCCAATCGCGAGCAAGCTCGCTCCCACAGGAGGCCATGTTTGAACACAGTCCACTGTGGGAGCGAGCTTGCTCCGGGCGGCGTTCCGACGATGAGGCCTTCAAATACCGCGAGAATCCAGGATCAGTTCCCAGCACCTCGCCAAATCCCTTTCCCACTCAACCGCTCCCGATCATGGGCCACGGTGAAATCCTGATTCGGCCCCTTGGGCACGATCCCATTCGGGTTGATGGTCTTGTGGCTGCCGTAGTAGTGCCCCTGGATGTGAGTGAAATCCACGGTCTCGGCAATGCCCGGCCATTGGTACAGCTCTCGCAGCCAGTTCGACAGGTTCGGGTAATCGGCGATGCGCCGCAGGTTGCATTTGAAGTGACCGAAGTACACCGCGTCGAAGCGAATCATCGTGGTGAACAAGCGGATATCGGCTTCGGTCAGGTATTCGCCGGCCAGGTAGCGACGGGTGTCCAGCAAGGCTTCCAATCGATCCAGTTCGGCAAACAATTGGTCGAAGGCTTCTTCATAAGCGGCCTGGGTCGTCGCGAACCCGGCGCGGTACACGCCGTTGTTCACCGCCGGGTAGATACGCCCGTTCAACGCATCGATCTCATGGCGCAGGTGTTCGGGATACAAGTCCAAGTCGTTGCCGGTCAAGCCATCAAAAGCGCTGTTGAACATGCGGATGATTTCCGCCGATTCGTTGCTGACGATGCGCCGCTTCTGTTTGTCCCACAGCGCCGGCACGGTGACGCGGCCGGTGTAGTCGGGCGTGTCGGCGGTGTAGCGCTGATGCAGGAATTGCAAATCGTCGAGTTTGTCGCCCGTCGAGCCGTGGGCCTTGTCGAAGGTCCAGCCATTTTCCAGCATCAGGTAGCAGACCACCGAGACGTCGATCAGGTTTTCCAGGCCCTTGAGCTTGCGAAAGATCAGCGTCCGGTGCGCCCAGGGGCAGGCCAGGGAGACGTACAAATGGTAGCGTCCGGCCTCGGCGGCAAAACCGCTCTCGCCCGAGGGGCCGGCGCTGCCGTCGGCGGTCACCCAATTGCGCCGTTGTGCCTGTTCACGCTGGAAGCTGCCGTCCTTGCTTTCATACCACTGGTCCTGCCAGCGGCCCTCGACCAACAAACCCATCTGGATGTCCTCGCTCAATAATCATTGGAGACGAGTCTATTCCGATAGGTTCGAACTAATAGCGCAAAGGTTGGGCGCTGATGATCGATTAAATCGATCTGTCTCGGGCATGCCAGTACTGGCGTGCCTTGTCGAGCGCTTCGTCGCGAGTAACGCCCAGGCCGCGCAAGGCCAGGGCCATGGTAGCGATCAGCGCCAGTTGCGGGTAACTGTCTTCGATGTCGCCACGCCAGATCGCTTTCAAATGCTCGGGGTCAAGACTCTCCGGTTTGACGTGGCGTTGCTCGGACAGGCGCGGCCATTCCTCATCCCAGCTGCTGCCGCCAGTGGTGCCGTACAAATGGCTGTCGGCGTCCGGATTGATCTCGATCTCGCCGCCGTCGCCCTTGATCACGATGGCGGTGTCGCCGAGCAAGCCGCTGGCCTCGCGGTGCACGGCCTGGTAGCCCGGATGAAAGATGCTTTGCAGCCCGCAGCGTGCGGCCAACGGGTTGAGGATCCGCGCCAGGGAGTGGATTGGCGAGCGCAGGCCCAGGGTGTTGCGCAGGTCAATCATGCGCTGCATCTGCGGTGCCCAGTCCACCAGCGGCATGAAGGCCAGGCCGCCGTGGTCCAGTGCGGTGCCGACCTGCTGCCAGTCGCGGCACAACGGGATGCTCAAGAAACCCAGCAGTTGCTCGGTGTAGAGCCGGCCCGCCGTGTGGGCCCCGCCGCCGTGCATGAAGATGCGCACGCCGTTTTGTCCGAGGCATTTCGCGGCCAACAGATACCAGGGCAGATGACGCTTCTTGCCGCAGCGTAGGTTGGCCAGTCGAGGTCCACCGCCAATGTCGGTACCTCCAGGCGCTGACGCAGGGCGTCGGTGAAGCCCGCCATTTCCTCGGCGCTTTCTTCCTTGTGCCGCAGCAGCATCAGGAACGCACCCAGCTGGGTTTCTTCAACCTGCTCGTCGAGCACCATGCCCATGGCTTCCCGCGCTTCTTCACGGGTCAGGTTGCGGGCGCCACGCTTGCCTTTGCCAAGAATGCGCACGAACTGGGCGAACGGGTGCTCGGCGGGGGTTTCAAGGGTCAGTGCTGGGAAGTCGGTCATAGGCAATTCGTCGGTTTGGGCAGGCCCGCCAGCTTGGCGGCGAGTTTGGCGGGAGTGCCTTTGAACAATCGGTTCAGGTGCAGGCTGTTGCCTTTGTCCGGCCCCAGTTTCAGCGCGGTGTACTTGATCAGCGGCCGGGTAGCGGGGGACAGCTGGAACTCATCGTAGAAGGCCCGCAGCAGTTCGAGGATTTCCCAATGTTCGGGGCTCAGCTCGATGTCTTCGGCAGTGGCCAAGGCGGTGGCGACGTCGGCGGACCAGTCATTGAGATCGGTCAAATAGCCATCTTTGTCCAGCGCAATGCCGCGCTCGCCTACGGTCAGGGTCTTCATAGCCAGGTGTTGACCTTGTCATGCTGGATCGACAGTTCGACGAAGCCTGGATAATCGATGGCCTCGGCCCAGTCCGGAACAGGCAAGGCGCGGGCCTGTGCGTCTTCGGTCAGGACGAACACTTTGCAGCCGCTGGCGTGCAGCGTGGAGAACGGCGCGGTACCGGGTTGCAGCGCGTAGGCCGCGTCGCCGCACAGCAGCAGCGCGTCGTGAGTGCCCAGGATCCGCAGGCAACTGGCGAGACGGCTGTCGCCGAAGGGGGAATGAGACAACACATGCAAGGTCGACATCAGAGGGTGATCACCTGGTCATAGCGGTCAATGAGCGCGGCGATGTCCGCTGCGCCCAATACGTTCAGGTCGTCCAGCGCCAGGGCATCGACAGCGAGACCGCGTTCGGCGGCGCTGTCGGCGCAGACAAACAGGTCGTCGACGCCAAACATCGGCAATGCCTGCAAGTTGGCGCTCAGGTCCTTTTGCTGGACAACCTTGGCGTGCTGTCCGGCGGCGAGCTGGAACACGCCGTCATCGAGAAACAGCAGGCCGATGGGCAGGTCGAACGCGCCGCCGGCCAAGACGATGTCCAGCGCTTCCCGGGCGCCAGGGCCAGACCATGGGGCCTGGCGGCTGATGAGCAACAAAGACTTGGCCATCATGCGCCTCCAAAACAGATCAAGCGGTCGGCGTCCTGGATCGCATCGTGCAACTGGCCGAGCCCGGACAACGCCCAGGGCGCTTCGACACTGGCCGCCGAACGCTGGTAGCGCTGGGCTTCTTCCGCGTTCAACACGCCACGGCGCAACGCCGCCGCGATGCACACCACGCCGTCGAGCTGATGCTCGGTGACGAATGCGCGCCACTGCTGGGGCAGGTCTTGTTCATCCTGAGGCGTGACGACACTGTTGGCGGCGTTGTAGACGCCGTCCTGGTAGAAAAACAGCCGCACGATTTCATGCCCGGCGGCCAGCGCTGCCTGGGCAAACAGCAAGGCGCGGCGCGAGGAGGGCGCGTGAGCGGCGGAAAACAGCGCGATGGCGAACTTCATGACGGACCCGATCAGCAAAACTGCGGCCATGATAATGCTTTATGGACGAGGGGGCGATTACAGGTCTTCCAAAACAGAACCCAGATGTACTCATTGTGGCGAGGGGATTTATCCCCGCTGGGGCGCGCAGCGGCCCCTCTTTAGGTCGCTGTGGTTTGCCTGATACACCGCGTTGGCACATCCGGGGGCTGCTTCGCAGCCCAGCGGGGATAAATCCCCTCGCCACAGCGGGTTGTTCAGCTTTGGCTTTCGAGGCCATACAGCTCGCAATACTCTGCCCATTCCATCCCCGCCATTTCCGCCACTTCCTTGTGCACTTCCATGCGTTGGGCCTGGTAGTCCTCGGCTGAGTCGGTCGTTAGCAACAGCGTCAGTTCCCAGGCGAACAACCCGACGCTTTCGGCCTCGGCTTCGAATGCTTCATGCAACCGCTCGGCGCGGTATTGCGCGGCGGTTTCGCCCTTGGCCTGGGCCAGCAGCGGGTTGAGGTTGTCCAGTTCGTCGCGCAGCTCGGGGCGTTCGTCGAGGAAGATCTGCAGGGCTCGTTCGTGTTGCTGTTCGGTTGTCGCCATGGTCGCTCCTTGGTCGATAAGCCAACAGGTTGCGCGAATCGATAGCCGTTGTCGCGTGCAAATTTCGGTAAAGCCGCACGGCAACAGGGGGCGCAATGCTACAGTCCGTTTTTTTCTCGATGAGTGAATGCGATGCGAATGCTGATGGTGGCCGTGGCCGCGACCCTGCTGGCCGGCTGCGCGGGTTCGGCGATGGAACAAGCCCGGACCCAAGCCCCCTACAAGACCCTGGCCTCCGACAAGCCGCAGCAGAATGTCGCCGAGTGCGTGAAGTTTGCCTGGGAAGATGAAGCGGTGTTTGGTGTCGATGCCGACGCCTACTTGCAACCGGGCAAGAATGGCGGCTCGACGGTGTACACCCGCTCGGCCGAATCGTTTGTCGATCTGCAAGCCAGTGCCACGGGTACGGCGTTGAATTACTACGCCAAGCATGACGACTTTGTCGCCAAGCGCCGGTTGGCGGCGTTGGCGACGTGTCTTTGAGCTGATAGACCGAGGTGTCTGCCTTCGCGAGCAGGCTCGCTCCCACAATGACTGGGGTGGCCTGACTATTGTCCCCGTGGGAGCGAGCCTGCTCGCGAAAGCGCAGAGTCAGTCGGCAACGATGTTGAATAGTTAACCGCTTTCGCGAGCAAGCCCGCTCCCACAAGATCGGTATTTCAATCGGCCTGGATCAGGCGCTTCTGGAAGAAGAAACGCTGATGCCCCGGTGGATAGTCCTCGATCTTGCCGCACTCGGTGAAACCATGCCTGCGGTAGAAGTCCGGGGCCTGGAAGTCGAAGGTGTCGAGCCAGATGCCCACGCAATCCTTTTCCCTGGCCAGCTGTTCGGCCATCTGCATCAATTCCGAGCCTGTGCCCTGACCCCGGGCCTGTTCAGGCACGACCAGCAACTCGATATAGAGCCAACGAAAAAATACTCGGCCGTATAGTCCGCCGACGATTTCGTCGTGCTCGTCGCGCACCAGCCAGGCGACCGGTTCTGGCGCGCTTCCGCCTGTCTGGGCGATGTTATAGGCCCGCAGTGGCGCGAGGATGGCCTGGCGTTGTTCATCGGTTGGAGCGTCCGTGCGTTCGATTCGCAGCGTCATCAGTGATGTCCTTGTGCATTGGGATGATCAAGCGCAGTGAGCCTATCCCAAGGACGACGATGACGTAAGTCGCTCGACGGGAAACGGGCACATTGCGCAAACCGAGCCATACTCGTCTGTGCTTTTGAAGCGATCCCGACCCTTAAAACAAGAAGAGACCGACTCATGAAGTTCGAATCCCTGGCCCGGACCCTCATCGCCACCTCGCTCTCCCTCTGCTGTCTGACTGCCCACGCTGCGTCCCAAGCCCCGGTTGCCGCGGAGAACGGCATGGTGGTGACCGCCCAGCACCTAGCGACCCACGTTGGCGTCGATGTGCTCAAGAGCGGTGGCAATGCGGTGGATGCGGCAGTGGCGGTGGGCTATGCCCTGGCGGTGGTCTACCCGGCGGCGGGCAACCTCGGTGGTGGCGGTTTCATGACCTTGCAGATGGCCGATGGCCGCAAGACTTTCCTGGACTTCCGTGAAAAAGCGCCCCTGGCCGCCACGGCGGACATGTACCTGGACAAGGACGGCAACGTCATCCCCGAACTCAGCACGCGCGGCCATCTGGCGGTAGGCGTGCCCGGCACCGTCTCCGGCATGGAACTGGCGCTGAAGAAATATGGCAGCAAACCCCGGGCGGAATTGATCGCGCCGGCCATCAAGTTCGCCGAGGACGGTTTTGTCCTGGAGCAGGGGGATGTCGATCTGCTGGAAACCGCCACCGATGTGTTCAAGAAGGATGCGCGTGATTCCGGCGCGATCTTCCTGCACAACGGCGAGCCGATGCAGGCCGGCCAGAAACTGGTGCAGAAGGACCTCGCCAAGACGCTACGGGAAATCTCCACCAAGGGCGCCGATGGTTTCTACAAAGGTTGGGTCGCCGACGCTATCGTCACGTCCAGCCAAGCCAACAAAGGCATCATCACCCAGGCTGACCTGGACAAGTACAAGACCCGCGAACTGGCACCGGTGGAGTGCGATTATCGCGGCTACCACATCATCTCCGCGCCGCCACCCAGCTCCGGCGGCGTGGTGCTGTGCCAGATCATGAACATCCTCGACGGCTACCCGATGAAAGACCTGGGTTTCCACTCGGCACAGGGCATGCACTACCAGATCGAAGCCATGCGTCACGCCTACGTCGATCGCAACAGCTACCTGGGCGATCCGGATTTCGTGCAGAACCCCATCGACCACCTGCTGGACAAGAACTACGCGGCGAAGCTGCGTGCGGCGATCGAGCCGCAGAAAGCCGGTGACTCGAAACAAATCAAACCCGGCGTGGCCCCCCATGAGGGCAGCAACACTACCCATTATTCGATCGTCGACAAGTGGGGCAACGCCGTCTCCGTCACCTACACCCTCAACGACTGGTTCGGCGCCGGCGTGATGGCGAGCAAGACCGGAGTGATCCTCAACGACGAAATGGATGATTTCACCGCCAAGGTCGGCGTGCCCAACATGTACGGCCTGGTGCAGGGCGAAGCCAACGCCATCGCGCCGGGCAAGGCGCCGCTGTCGTCCATGAGCCCGACCATCGTCACCAAGGACGGCAAGACCGTGATGGTCGTCGGGACCCCGGGCGGCAGCCGCATCATCACGGCAACCTTGCTGACCATCCTCAACGTGATCGACTACGGCATGAACCTGCAGGAAGCGGTGGATGCGCCGCGCTTCCATCAACAGTGGATGCCGGAGGAAACCAACCTGGAAACCTTCGCCGCCAGCCCCGATACGCTCAAGCTGCTGGAGAGCTGGGGGCATAAGTTTGCCGGGCCACAGGATCCGAACCACATCGCCGCGATCCTGGTGGGCGCGCCGTCATTGGGCGGCAAGCCGGTGGGCAAGAACCGCTTCTACGGCGCTAACGATCCACGCCGCAACACCGGATTGTCGTTGGGCTACTGACCATTCGAAGAGGGAAACATGAGCACCGCATTACTGATTATCGATGTCCAGGAGGGGTTGTGTGCTGGCGAGGAGGAATGCTTCGACAGCCAGCGCCTGGTCCAGACCATCAACGACCTCAGCGCCAGGGCGCGGGCTGTCGACCTGCCGGTGATCCTGGTCCAGCATGAAGAGCTGGACGGTTCGCTGGCACATGGCAGTGCCGCCTGGCAATTGGCCGGCGGCCTGCTCACCGGACCTGATGACTTGCGGGTGCGCAAGACCACGCCGGACGCGTTCTACCAGACCGACCTGCTGGCGCTGTTGCAAGCCCGGAGCATCGATCGCGTGGTGATCTGCGGGCTGCAAACCGACTATTGCATCAACGCGACCGTGCGCCAGGCCCATGCCCTGGGGTACGAAGTGGTCCTGGCCGCCGACGCCCATTCGACGGTGGACAACGGCAGCATGACGGCGGAGCAGATCATCGCCAATCATAACCATCGACTGGGGCGGTTGAGCAGTGCGGTGTCGCGGATCGATGTGATGCCGGCTGGCCAAGATCCGCCTTTGATTCAAAACCAGCGAACGCTCAGGTCAACTCTGTGGCGAGGGGATTTATCCCCGTTGGGCTGCAAAGCAGCCCCAGCTGTGCCTGTCACTGCGGTGTAGCAGTCGGGATACAGGGGGCCGCTTCGCGACCCAACGGGGATAAATCCCCTCGCCACAGGGAGCTGCGGGAATGGTAACGGATCTTATGATCACCACAGCAGCGCGCGCATTGGCGGCGGGGGACCCGGTGGCCGCGCTCAATCGTGTCGCCTTGCGCAATGATGCCCCGGCCCTCGCGCTTCGTGGCATTGCCATGGCCCAGTTGGGAGAGCTGGAAAAAGCCAAGGGCCTGATGCGGCGGGCCGGTTTGGCCTTCGGGCCCAGGGAGGCCATGGCGCGGGCGCGGTGCGTCGTCGCCGAGGCTGAAATTGCCCTGGCTTCCCGTGACCTCGCCTGGCCGATGAAGCGCCTCGACGCCGCTCGGTCGGTGCTCGAAACCCAAGGCGATCGAGCGAACGCGGGCCATGCGCGGACCATCGAGATTCGCCGGTCGTTGTTGATGGGCCGGCTCGACGAGGCCGAGCTCAAACTCGTCGAGCTGGACCTTGACGGCCTGCCTTTGGCGTCCCGGGCGGCTTGCGAATTGGCGACCGCTCGGCATTGCCATGCGACGACTGCAGGCGCAGACCGCCCGCGAGGCCCTTGAACGGGCCGGGCACGCCGCACGGCAAGCGGGCATTGGCGCGTTGAATGCTGAAATCGAAAGCGCCTGGCAAATGCTGCGTATGCCCGCAGCGCGCCTGGTCGCCCGAGGCGAAGAGCGCTTGTTGCCACTCGAAGAGGTGCAAGCCCTGTTGGGCGGCGCGGCGCTGGTGGTGGATGCCTGCCGATATGCGGTCGGCAACGCAGGCCGCCAGATTTCACTTGCCCGGCGCCCGGTGCTGTTTGCCCTGGCCCGCGAACTGGCTCAAGCCTGGCCCGGCGATGCCTCGCGGGAAGTGCTCGTAACCCAGGCCTTTGGCTTGAAGTTGACGGACGACTCCCACCGCGTCCGGCTGCGGGTCGAGATGGGACGGTTGCGCAAGGCGCTGCGTCCAGTGGCCGACGTCGTCGCGACCCGGCGCGGTTTTATCCTGACGCCACGCCATGCCGACGAGATCCAGGTACTGGCGCATGTCGTCGAGCAACCCTGCGGGGCGGTGCTGGCGCTGTTGGCGGATGGAGAAGCCTGGTCCAGCTCGGCCCTCGCGTTGGCCCTGGGCACCAGCCAGCGCAGTGTGCAGCGAGCCTTGGAAACCCTTGCGGCCAATGGCAAGGCGCAGTCGTTCGGTCGCGCCAGGGCCCGGCGCTGGACGGCGCCACCGATGCCCGGATTCGCGACGGTATTGTTACTCACTGCGCTGCCGTTCGATGGCTAGGATGCAATCACACCCACCGATGAGGCGATGTGAGATGAAACGTTCAGAGGCACAAATCCTGTGTGAATACGGCCCGTTTCCAGGCGTCGACTGCGTGCACGGCGTGAGCCATGACGGCGAGCGCGTCTGGTTCGCCTCGGGCGAAAAGCTGCACGCCCTCGATCCCGCCAGTGGCCAGACCGTGCAGTCCCTTGATGTTCCAGCGAATGCGGGCACGGCATTCGACGGTCAGCATCTGTTCCAGATTGCCGGCGACAGCATCCGCAAGATCGATCCGCGCACCGGCCAGGTAGTGGCGACGATCCCGGCGCCCAACAGTGGTGATGACTCCGGCCTGGCATGGGCCGAAGGTTCACTTTGGGTCGGTCAGTACAAGGCGCGCAAGATCCTGCAGATCGACCCGGCCGACGGCAGGATTCTGCGCACGATCGAATCCAACCGCTTCGTCACGGGCGTGACCTGGGTCGATGGCGAGCTGTGGCATGGCACCTGGGAAGATGATGAAAGCGACCTGCGGCGTATCGATCCGCAAACGGCGCAAGTGCTGGAAAGCGTGACGATGCCGCCGGGGATCGGCGTGTCGGGGCTGGAGTCCGATGGTGCGGACCGGTTCTTTTGTGGCGGGGGCGGCAGCGGCAAGGTGAGGGCGGTGCGTCGGCCGGTTTGAGGGCTGGCCAAGTTCAGTATCTGAAATACCGCATTTGTGGCGAGGGGATTTATCCCCGCTGGGGCGCGCAGCGGCCCCTCTTCCCTCACGGCCCGACACACCGAGCACTGGTTCAGGGGGCTGCTCCGCAGCCCAGCGGGGATAAATCCCCTCGCCACAATGATGTCTGCCTATTGGCTTATGGCGCGCCAAGCACCATCGTCCAGTACACCCCCGCATCACTGCTCGGATCGCTGGCGGATGCGGCGCCCATCTGGGTAAACATCGGGTTCATCAGGTTGGCGCAATGCCCGGGGCTGGCGAGCCAGTCGCCCATGGCCTGGCTCGGCGAGCGTTGTCCGGCGGCGATATTTTCGCCCAGCTTATGTCCGCGAAAGCCGGCGCCCTTGGCCCGGTCGGATGTGGAGCGACCGTCCGGGTCGCGATGGGCGAAATAATTACCCCGGGCCATGGCGCGGCTATGCCCGAGGGCGGCGGTACCCAGGGCGGCGTTCCAGCTCAACGGCCGAGCGGCGGCAAAGCGCTGGCGCCCGCACATCCGTGGCTTGGCCCTGGCGGCGTTGACCTGGGCCAGCAGCGTCTTGTCCGGCGCGCCCGCATCGCTCATTCGCGTGCTGCCCCCCATGGGCTGCGCCAACACCACGCGCCACTCGTCACCGACCCGATTGACGCCGATATCGGCGTACCGATTGTCCAGCAGCGCCGCGCAATGCTCGTCTGCGAGCATTTCCAACGCTTCGTCGGCGTCCCGTGCGTCGGTCAGGCGAATGCTGCGTACCTCGCGGGCTTGATAACCCACGTCCTTCAGTGCGTCGCGCAGTCCGCCACGGAAACCGATCGGCAACGCCAGGTTCGAGCGCAGTACCAAGGGGGGCGCGGCGCGCAATCTTTGCCAGTCACACCGTTGGGACTGGCTGCGGTAATCGTTGATAGCGCTCACCAGTTGCCCTTCGCCCCGGGCATGGGCCGGGTTGGCGAGGAGAGAAGACAGGATCGTGAGGCACAGCGAAGCGAAACGGCGAGAGCGAACAGGATGGCGCATGGGGCGAACGGCTCGGGAGGGAATTGCCTTGACGCCAGAACGGCGCCGGTCAGCCCTGGATGCATCGTTCAGGGCTGGGGTAGGACTGCGGCTTTTGAAACTAGTTTCAGAGCTGGCAAACACTCAAATCCCTGGACCCACACAGCCCTCTGTGGCGAGGGAGCTTGCTCCCGCTGGGTTGCGCAGCAGCCCCGGTTTTTGCGACCGCTTCGCGCTCGAGCGGGAGCAAGCTCCCTCGCCACAAAAGCATTCAGTTGTGAGCTTCCACCGGCGCCTTGACCCGCTCAACCTTGCGCCACGTCAGCAACACGATGCCAGTCACCACGATCGCGCCGCCCAGGATCTGCCCCGGGTTGAGCATCTGGTCCAGCACCAGCCAGCCGATCAGCAGGGTCGCCAGTGGTTCGATGTTCATCACCGGGGCGTTGCGCGGCATGTCCAGGCGCGGCACGCACATGAACAAGACGATGAAGCCGGTGCCGTAAAGCACCATCAGGGTGGCGAGCGCCAGCCAGCCGGTGCTGCTGGCGGGGAAGTCAAGGCCGCCGGGCAGGGCCCCGGTGAGGCCGGCGAGGTTGACGCTGCTGAACACAATGAAAATCGTCAGCAGGCTGCGTACTGAGCCGCGCACCTGGGACAACTTGTGATCGGTGATCCACAACGCGCACGCGAAGACACACGCGGCGCAGAACGCCAGGCCAACCCCCAGCAGCCATTGCGGGCCGACATCCGCCTGGGACGCCAACCGCGTCGGCACCTCCAGCACGAATACTAGGCCCACCAGGATCAAGCCCATCAGCGTTGCGGTACGGGCAGTCGGGCGCGGGCCGCCGAGGGCCCAGGTCAACAGGGCCAGGAGAATCGGGAAGACGTTGCCCACCAACAGAGCCAGCGCCACCGGCACCCGGGCCACGGCGGAATACAGGCACAGGCTTTGGGCGCCGATCAGCAGGCCCAACGCCAACTGCCAGCGCCAGGCGCCGGGCGGCAGGCGCAAGCTCTGGCGTTGCCACAACACCATCGCCGCCAATACCAGCAACGTCCCGCCCGAGCGCAGCAGGATCGCCAGCAACACGCCGGCCCCGTCATCGAACGCCGCCCGCGCGGCGACATGGTTGCCAGCGAAGGCGCAGCCCATGCAGAGCAGAATGAGCACGGCGATCGGGCGGGGGAATGGAATGGGAACATTGGATGCGGCGATGGAGCGGGTCATGGCAGGACGTCTCAAAAGGAGGGCGCGAAACAAGCCCTATTAGCGTAATGCTGCTCACTTAAGAAAAGGGGGGCCCGTGGCGAGGGAGCTTGCTCCCGCTCGGCTGCGAAGCGGCCGTAAAACCGGCGAATGCGGTGTATATAAAACTCCGCATTCAGCAGTTTTGGGGCCGCTTCGCGACCCAGCGGGAGCAAGCTCCCTCGCCACAGGTTGTTAGACGATCTTGAGTGAGCAGCGTCAGCCCTTTAGCGGGCTTTTGATTTTGTTGTCGTACAACTGAGTCGAATTTTTACCGTATATGGCGAGCGCTAACAAGCCTGTCGGAAAACGCTTCTTGGTTTCAGTGTCAGGTTATATGCCGCGTTCAAGCCGATTTCGGCTTTTTCTACGCCGTGAAGGCCGCTGCCAAGCAACAACTGTATTTTTGATCTTGTACGATGTCCTATCAGAGAGTAAAACAAACGTCCCCGTCCAATAATAATTAACGGAGACGTACGATGGATGCTTCGCAACCTGCAACCGCCGATCAGGGGCGCCGGATCTTCCTGAAGAAATCCCTGGTGGTCTCGGCCGCCGCCGCGACACTTGGAAACCTGTCCGGCCTGGCCCAGGCCGAGCCGCTGAGCCAGCGCTATCCAGACCCCCTGATCAATATCCTCGACCCCAGCTTCATGGACTTGCGCATCTTCAACGCCAGCGTCGAGAAGCTCGCCAGCGGCTTGCGCTGGGCGGAAGGGCCGGTATGGATCGGCGACGGTCGCTACCTGCTGGTCAGTGACATTCCCAACAACCGCATCGTGCGTTGGGATGAAGTAACCGGTGGCTTGTCGGTGTACCGCGAGAACTCGAACTTCTCCAACGGCATGTGCCGCGATCGCCAGGGGCGGTTGCTGGTCTGCGAAGGTTCGACCACGACGAGCGAAGGTCGGCGCATCACGCGCACCGAACCCAACGGCACCATCACCGTGCTGGCCGACAGTTTCGACGGCAAGCCGTTGAATTCGCCCAACGACATCGTCTGCAAGCGGGACGGCTCGATCTGGTTCACCGATCCACCGTTCCAGACCGGCAACAATTATGAAGGGCACAAAGTCACCCCGGCGCAGCCTCACGCGGTCTACCGCATCGACGGCCAGACCGGCAAGCTCAGCCGTGTAATCGACGATTTGGCGGGGCCCAACGGCCTGTGCTTTTCCCCGGACGAAAAAACCCTCTACGTAGTCGAAGGCCGGGCCAAGCCCAACCGTTTGATCTGGGCGATCACGGTCAAGGATGACGGCACCCTGGGGGAGCGGCGCAAGCACATCGAAGGGCTGGACTACGCGGCCATCGATGGGATCAAGTGCGACGAGAGCGGCAACCTCTGGTGCGGTTGGGGCGGGAATGGCGATCCCAAGGCCGACCTGGAAAAACTCGACGGCGTGCGGGTGTTCAACCCCGAGGGCAAGGCTATCGGGCACATCTCGTTGCCGGAACGCTGCCCGAACATCTGCTTCGGCGGGCGAGAAGGCAACCGGCTGTTCATGGCCGGCAGCCACTCGCTGTACTCGTTGTTCGTGAACACCCGGGGGGCGACGTTCGCCTGACCAAAAAATAGGCTCAGCAACGTCTCTCAGTGAGTCGAGCACCTGTTTTGTGGCGAGGGGATTTATCCCCGCTGGGCTGCGAAGCAGCCCTCAAACCAGGCAACTCGGTGTGCCAGGAATATTGAGTTCACAGGTTTGGGGCTGCTGCGCAGCCCAGCGGGGATAAATCCCCTCGCCACGATTTTCACAATCATTGGATAGAGGGCGTCCTGGACGCCCTCGGCCTCAACCCAGCTTCACGTTCATGGTGATCTGCGCCGTGAACACCTTCTTGCCTTCCACGTCATGAATGTCCACCGGCACGATCTTGTCGCCTTCGGTCTGCCAGTCCACCTCGTCGCCATTCGCAACCGCCGTCACATCGCTCTTGGCCTTGGCCAGGTATTGCACGCTCATGCCTTTGGGAATCCAGCGGGCGCCTTCCGGAATGGAAACGTTGGTCATCATGCCCGCAGCCAACTCGGCGGCGTTGCACATGGCGATCGCGTGGACTGTGCCCAGGTGATTGGTGATTTCCTTGCGAAACGGCACCTGCACGGTTGCCGCGCCCTGGCGCAACTCTGTGACCAGCGGGTTGATGGTGGAAAAGTACGGTGCCATCTGACAGGCCATTTTGCTGAAGGCGTCCGGACCTGCGCTGTTGAACATACCGAGAACCTGATTCATGTGAAGCCTCGCTGACGAGTGATTTTGCGGAATGATGTTCTTTTACAGAATAATGTTCTGTAACGGAACGGTATTCTGTTGGTGGCGAATCTGTCAAGCTGTGCTCACTTCATCACGGGCAACCCAGCGCCCGGTCCATCCAACGAACCGGTTAATGCCAAGCATGGAAACAGCAGATTTACTCGAACGCGCCTTCCCCGGCAGAAGGGCCGAGCTCAAGCGCGATATCTTTCGCAAGGCCCTGGCGCTGTTCAACGAGCAGGGCATCGAGGCGACCACCATTGAAATGATCCGCACCGAATGCCAGACCAGCGTCGGCGCGATCTACCATCATTTCGGCAACAAGGAAGGCTTGGTGGCGGCGCTGTTCTTCACCGCCCTGGAGGATCAGGCGCGTTTGCGCGAGCAATATCTGTCCGAGGCGACAACCGCCGAACAGGGCGTGCAAGCGTTGATCTACAGCTACGTTGATTGGGTGGACAGCCAGCCCGAATGGGCGCGTTTCCAGTATCACGCGCGCTTTGCGGTAACCAAGGGACCGTTCAAGGACGAGCTCGCCAGCCGCAACACCTCACGTAACGGTCAACTGTGGCAGTGGCTGAGCGCCGCAGAGCAGGGCGAGGCGCTCAAGCGCTATCCCGCCGAGTTGATGTTCTCGCTGATCATTGGCGCGTCTGAAAGTTATTGCCGGGCATGGCTGGCGGGGCGGGTGCCCTCCAGCCCGAAGGCTCACCGGGAGTTGTTGGCACAAGCGGCGTGGCGCTCCATCAGCGCTGAGTGACGATCACAGAGGGCAGCTCCACAATTCCACGGCCGGTTGTTGCGCATCGGGCGGCCCCAGCCAATGCGCCATCGGCTGGCAAACGCCGGCGTGACACAGCTGATAGTCGCCGGCCTGGGGTGTGCGGCCGAGCTTCAGCGGTTGCAGCGGCGGCAGTTCGCGGTGGTATCGCCAACTGCCGTTTTCCAGCCGAGCGCCCTCGGGTATTTCCATGCCGGCGCCGTTGCCCTTGACCCTGGCCTCACCCAGGATCAGGCCCTGTTCGCTGACCCGATAATCCTCCTCCCAACGGATCTTCTCGATGGTGTGGTTCCAGGCCAGCGTGAACTCGCTGAGTTCAAGGTGTGCCCAGACCACGCCGGACAAGCCCAGGCACAAGCCAATCACGCCAAGGCTCGCCCGACACGTCGTGAGCGCCAGACGTGCTGGAAAATCAGCAGCGCACCCAGCACGAAGCCGATCTCATCGGTCAGGGGCAGGGCAACCACCAGCATCGCGCCGGCGGCAAAACACATCAGGCGTTCCCAGACCGGCATTTTCTGTTGCAGGTATCCAGTGGAAGCCATCCCCCAGAGCCCGACGGCCAACAACGTCTTGACCACCATGTACGCCGTCATCCACAGATTGTCGCCCTGCAGCATCAACGCCGGGTTGTACACCGTCATGAATGGAATGACGAAGCCGGCGAGGGCGATGCGCACCGCCCAGAAGCTGATCTTCAGGCCGCTCTCCCTGGCGATGGGCGCGGCGGCGAAGCAGGCCAGGGCCACTGGCGGGGTCAGGTCGGCGAGGATGCCGAAATAGAACACGAACATGTGCGACACGATCAGCGGCACGCCAAGTTCCAGCAGCGCGGGCGCGGCAATCGAGCTGGTAATGATGTAGTTCGGGATGGTCGGGATGCCCATGCCCAGCACCAGGCAGGTGAGCATGGTCAGCAGCAGCGACAGGAACAGGTTGTCCTTGCCGATCGCCAGGATATAGCCGGCGAACGTGGACGCCACGCCCGTCAGCGAGACCACGGCGATGATGGTGCCGACCAAGGCGCAGGCGATCCCTACCGGAACGGCGTGCCGGGCGCCGTCCACCAAGGCGTGCAGGCAGACGACCAGGGTTTCCCGGGTGCCTTTCATGAACCAGCAGGCCACCACCAGCACGCCGATCACCGCGAATACGATGCCGATACCGAGCCGGAAGAACCCGACGCAAAGGATGCCCAGCGCGACCCAGAAGGCGCAGCGCAAGGCGTAGTTCGACACTTTGAGAATGATCGCCGAGCCGAGGATCACGATGGCCGTCAGCGCCAGCCCGACCATGCCGGAGAACAGCGGCGTGCGGCCGGAAAAGAGCAGGTAGACCAGAACGGCCAATGGGATCAGCAGGAACCAGCTCTCCTTGACCGCGCCCCAGGCGCTCGGGCATTGGTCCTTGGGCAGGCCCTTGAGGTCGGAGCGCTTGGCTTCCAAGTGAACCATCCAGAACACCGAGCCGAAATACAGGCACGCCGGAATCAGCGCGGCCTTGGCGATCTCCACGAACGGCACGTTGATGGTCTCGGCCATGATGAACGCCACCGCGCCCATCACCGGCGGCATGATCTGGCTGCCCATGCTCGACGTCGCTTCCACGCCGCCGGCGAACGCGGCCTTGTAGCCAAAGCGTTTCATCAGCGGAATGGTGAACTGGCCGGTGGTCACGACGTTGGCGATGCCCGAGCCGGTGATGGTGCCCATCAGCGCCGACGACACCACGGACACCTTCGCCGGGCCGCCCAGCTTGTGGCCGAACAGGCCCATGGCAAAATCCGTGAACAGCTTGATCATGCCGGCCTTTTCCAGGAACGCGCCGAACAGGATGAACAGGAAGATGTAGGTGGCCGATACATAGGTCGGCGTGCCGTACAGGCCTTCGGTGCCGAAGGCCAATTGGTTGATGATTTGATCGACGCCGTAGCCGCGATGGGCCAGTTCGCCTGGCAAGTGTTCGCCGAACAGGCCATAGGCGAGAAAGAGGCCGCAGATGATCGGCAAGGCGATGCCCATCACCCGCCGCGCCGCCTCGAACACCAGCACGATCAGCATGACGCCGATGACCATGTCCGCGGTCGTCAGGTCGCCGGAACGCTGGATCAGGTCGGCCTCGAACACCCATTGATAGAGCGCCGTCGCCACGCTCGCCAGGCTCAAGGCCCAGGCCAAGGGCTGCCAGGGCCGTTGCTTGCCGTGGGCCGGGTAGCTCAAAAATACCACCCACAGCAGAAAGCCCACATGCACCGCCCGCAGCACGATGCTGGAAACCGGTGAAAAGGCCGCCGTGATGATCTGGAATACGGAAAACAGCAATGCCACGTAGAACAGCGTCTTGGGCCAGTCCCGTGGGTCCGTGGCGATGCCGTGCTGGTCTTCACTCATGAAATGCCTGCCTGTTGTCGACGTGCGGAGGTGAAACGCAATGCTGCAACGGCGCCCCGCGCCGTTGCAGGCCAGCGGCTACAGCGCGCCCACTTCCTTGTAGTAGCGCTCGGCACCGGGGTGCAGGGCGATCGGCAGGTTCTTCGCGGCGTTTTTCAACGTGATGTCCTTGGCCGCCGAGTGGGAGGTGCCCAGGCGGGGGAGGTTGTCGAACAGCAGCTTGGTCATCTGATAGGCCACTTCGTCCGGGACATCCGCGCGGGTTACCAGGATATTGGTGATGGCCACGGTGGGCACGGCATCCGCCTGGCCGTCGTAGGTGTTGGCGGGGATCATGGCGCTCTGGTAGGCCGGGTTGCCGATCTTCTGTACCACGTCAGTGGGAATCGACACGTAGTTCAATTTCATCGTCGACGCCAGGTCACGAATGGCGGCCATGCCCAGGCCGGAGGATTGCAGGGTGGCGTCCAGTTGGCGGTTCTTGATCAGGTCCACCGATTCGGCGAAGGGCAGGTATTGGACCTTCATATCGTTGTAGGTCAGGCCGGCGGCCTTGAAGATCGCCCGGGCGTTGAGTTCGGTGCCGGATTTTGCCGCCCCGACGGAAACGGTCTTGCCCTTGAGGTCCGCGAGGGTCTTGATCCCCGATTCTTCGCTGGCGACGATCTGGATGTAATTGGGGTAGGCGCCGGCAATCGCCCGCAGCTTGGTCAGCGGGGCCTTGAAGCCGGCATCTTCCACACCGTTTTTCGCATCGGCCACCGAATCGCCCAAGGCCAGCGCCAGCTCCCCACGCCCGGCTTGCAGCAGGTTGAGGTTTTCCACCGAAGCCTTGGTGGCCTGTACCGATGTCTTGGAACCTTCGATGCCGCTGCTGTAGATCTGGGAAAGCCCGACCCCGATCGGGTAATACACACCGCTGGTGCCGCCGGTCAGGATGTTGATGTACACCGGGGCAGCTTGGGCGGTGGTGGCGACCGCCAAGGCTGCGGCGGCGGCCAGGAGGGTGAAGCGCTTGTTGACTCGCATTGAGGACTCTCCGTCTTGTTATGGCTTTATGCAGAGTCTTTCCACTGTAGTCGAAACGTGGGTGTTGGCGAGTCGAGGCGTCGTAGGAGCCGTAGGAGCTGCCGAGTGAAACGAGGCTGCGATCTTTTCGCTGTCGATTGAATCGGAAGCGAAAGATCAAAGATCAAAAGATCGCAGGCTTCGCCAGCTCCTACACTGTTCGCGACGCCGAACTGCCGCGCACAGTCAGTTCGAACGGCAGCTGCACATGCTGCTGGGCGATGGGTTTCTTCTCGATCAGCGCGATGAGCATCTCCACGGCTTTGTTGCCAAAGGTTTCAGCCGGTTGGGAAATGGTCGTCAACGGGGGATCGCAATACGCGGCGAACGGAATATCGTCAAAACCCACCAGGGAAATATCTTCGGGCACCCGCAGGCCCATCTGCTTGATGCGCTTGAGCGCGCCGATGGCCATTTCGTCGTTCTCGCAGAACAGCGCGCTGGGGCGCTCGGCCAGTGTGAGCATCGTCCCGGCGCCGTCGTAGCCGGCCTTGAGGGTGAAGTCGCCGTGGCAGACCAATTCAGGATCGAGGGCGATACCGGCGTTGCCCAAGGCATCTTGGTAACCGGCCACGCGGTCGAGGGTCAGCGGGCCGCTGCGCGGGCCCTTGATGATGCCGATGCGACGATGGCCGAGTCCGATCAAATGCTCGGTCATGGCGCGCGCGGCACCGCGGTTGTCCAGGCTGATGGTCGGGTAGGGCGCGTCCTTGACCACCTCGCAGGCGTTGACCAGGGGCAGCGCGTCGGTGCCGGGAGGCAATGAGACAAAGGGGTCGCTGGCGCGCAACTGGATCACGCCGTCGGCCTGATGGGCGTAGACCAGCGCGGCGAATTCCTGCTCGATGGCTTCGCGGCCCTGGGTGTCGCACAGCAGTAGCCGATAGCCGGCCGCTTGCGCCGCTTGTTGGGCGCCGCTGATCACCCGGGCGAAAAACGTGTTGGCGATTGTCGGCACGAGAATCACCAGGTTGCCGGTGCGCCGGGAGCGAAACTGCACCGCCATCAGGTTCGGTCGATAGCCGGCCTGGAGTACCGCTGCGTTGACCTTGTCCCGGGTCTCGGGCAGCACGCGTTCGGGAGATTTCAGTGTTCTGGACACCGTGGCCACCGACACACCGGCCAGCCGGGCCACTTCACGGATGTTGGACAAGGGCACCTCGATTCGGCGCCTGGCGACCCAGGCATGGCGGCGAGCTTACCGCAGGTTTGTCGCCCGACACATCTCAAGCCTGTTCCATAGCGTTTGACAGGCGACAAAACCAAGCCTAGATTCCCGTCATGATGTAACCGGTTACATCATCGATCCGGACAGAAGAGAATCGCGATGAATCCTGTAGCACCGAAAATAAGAATGGGCTTCGTCGGCGGTGGGGAGGGCGCATTCATCGGCCAGGCCCATCGTCAGGCCGCGGGCCTGGACGGCGGTTTCGAGCTGGTGTGCGGCGCGTTCAGTCGCGACCCTCATAACAACCGGCAGACCGGCGCGGCGCTGGGGCTGGCGGCATCGCGTTGTTACCACGACTGGCAACAGATGCTCGACGACGAAGCGCTGCTGCCGCTGGATCAGCGCATGGAATTGCTGGTGATCGTCACGCCTAATCACCTCCACGCACCGATTGCCAGCCAAGCGCTGAAGGCCGGCTTCCACGTGTTCAGCGAGAAGCCCGCCGCGCTGAATCTCAAGGAGTTGCTGGCCTTGAGGGACGTGCTGCAAGACAGTCGTTGCCTCTACGGCCTGGCCCACACTTACCTGGGCTATCCCATGGTCTGGCAGGCCCGGGAAATGGTGCGTTCGGGGGTGATCGGTCGGGTGCGCAAAGTGTTCGTCGAGTATCCCCAAGGCTGGCTCAGCCAGGACGTCGCCGCCCAGGGCAACAAGCAGGCCGAATGGCGCGATGATCCGGCCCGGTCTGGCTTGGGTGGTTGCATCGGCGACATTGGCACCCACGCGTTTTCCCTGGCCGAGTTCGTCGCGGATCAACCGATCCGGCAGCTCTGCGCCACCCTGGGCACCCATGTCCCGGGGCGGCAGTTGGACGATGACGCCGCGATGCTATTCAAGATGGAGGGCGGCGCTAGCGGCGTGTTGCTCGCCAGCCAGGTCTGCACCGGTGAAGAAAACCCGCTGAAGATTCGCGTCTATGGCGACAAAGGCGCGCTGGAGTGGCGCCAGGAAGCACCGTCGAGCCTGATCCATCGCGCCGTCGACCAACCGCTGCGCGTCCTGCGCAGTGGTGTCGGCCAGCCTTGGCTGTGTGAAGCGGCGACTCGGCGGATGCGTCTGCCGGCAGGGGCATCCGGAGGGTTATCTGGAGGCAATGGCCAACCTCTACGGCGATTTCGCCCAGGCCATTCGTGCCCAGGTCGAAGGCCCTGATGTGCCGGGCGTACCTGGCATCGAAACCGGCTTGCGCGGCATGGCGTTTATCGAGGCCGCCATCATCAATCACCGTGGCGAGGCAAAGTGGACCACGCTGGAAACCGGAGCATCGCAGCTGTGAAGACCCACGACCAAACATCGCGCGGCCTGCGCGGGCCGGCGATTTTCCTGGCGCAGTTCATGGCCGACGAAGCGCCGTTCGACAGCTTGGCGAATATCGCCCGATGGGCCGCTTCGCAGGGCTACAAAGCCATCCAGGTGCCGACGCTGGGCACGCGTTACATCGACTTGGCCCGGGCCGCCGAGAGCCAGGCCTATTGCGACGAACTCAAGGCCACGTGCGCAGCGGCCGGCGTCGAGATCAGCGAATTGTCGACGCACTTGCAAGGCCAATTGGTGGCGGTGCATCCGGCGTTCGATGCGTTGTTTGACGACTTCGCCCCGGCCCACCTGCGCGGCCAGCCCCAGGCGCGTACCGAGTGGGCCATCGAGCAACTGAAGCTGGCCGCCCGCGCCAGCCAGCGCCTGGGCCTCAAGGCCCACGCGACGTTTTCCGGTGCGTTGCTGTGGCCGTACATCTACCCGTGGCCGCAGCGCCCCTCGGGCCTGGTCGAGCAAGGCTTTGCCGAACTGGCCCGGCGCTGGCGGCCGATCCTCGATTGCTTCGATGCGGCGGGCGTGGACCTGTGCTACGAAATCCACCCCGGCGAAGACCTGCACGACGGCGCCTCGTTCGAGCGCTTCCTCGAGGCGGTCGACCATCATCCACGGGCCGCGATTCTCTACGATCCCAGCCACTTGTTGCTGCAACAGATGGATTACCTGGGCTTCATCGACCGCTACCACGCGCGCATCCGCATGTTCCACGTCAAGGACGCCGAGTTTCGCCCCGACGCCCGCTCCGGTGTCTATGGCGGCTACCAGGGCTGGGTGGATCGCCCGGGCCGGTTCCGTTCCCTCGGCGATGGGCAGATCGATTTCAAGGCGATTTTCAGCAAGCTGACCCAATACGGCTTTGATGGCTGGGCGGTGCTGGAGTGGGAGTGCTGCCTGAAGGATTCGCAACAGGGCGCGGCCGAGGGCGCGGCGTTCATCCAGCGGCACATGATCAACAAGACGGCCAAGGCGTTCGATGATTTTGCCGGAGTCACGGCGGATGAGGCATCCAACCGGCGGTTGTTGGGGTTGCCCCCAATGCGATGACGTAACCCTTGTGGCGAGGGGATTTATCCCCGCTGGGCTGCGCAGCCGCCCCCCAAATTTTTGCGGTCGCTTCGCAACCGAGCGGGGATAAATCCCCTCGCCACAAAGTGCTCTAAACGAGGCTTCAAATTTCACAAGAACAACAAGACGGTGACAGCCATGACCACGATAAACGCACGCCTCAGCGTGATGATGTTCCTGCAGTTCTTTATCTGGGGTGGCTGGTTCGTCACCCTCGGCACGTTCCTGTCCAGCACGCTGCAAGCCAGTGGCGGGCAGGTCGGCATGGCCTTCGCCACCCAGTCCTGGGGGGCGATCATCGCGCCGTTCGTGATCGGCCTGATCGCCGACCGCTACTTCAACGCCGAGCGCATCCTGGCGGTGTTGCACCTGGTGGGCGCGGTGTTGCTGTATCAGCTTTATTCGGCGGTGGATTTCGGCGCGTTCTACCCCTTCGTGCTGGCCTACATGGTGATCTACATGCCGACGCTGGCCCTGGTCAATTCCGTGGCCTTCCGGCAAATGCGCGACCCGGCGCTGGAGTTCTCACGCATCCGGGTCTGGGGCACCCTGGGCTGGATCGCCGCGGGCGTGGTGATCAGCTTCGTGTTCGCCTGGGATTCGCGCGAGGCGATTGCATCCGGTGGCTTGCGCAACACCTTTCTGATGGCGGCCATCGCCTCGCTGGTCCTCGGACTCTACAGTTTTACGCTCCCCGCCACGTCACCGCTCAAGGAGCAGGCGAGTGCGAGCGGCATCAAGCAATCCCTGGGGCTCGATGCGTTGGGCCTGCTCAAGGATCGCAGCTACCTGGTGTTCTTCATCGCCTCGATCCTGATCTGCATCCCCCTGGCGTTTTATTACCAGAACGCCAATCCCTTCCTGGCCGAAACCGGCATGACCAACCCGACGGCGAAAATGGCCATCGGGCAGGTGTCCGAGGTGCTGTTCATGTTGCTGTTGCCGCTGTTCATCCACTGCTTCGGCATCAAGTTGGCGCTACTGGTGGGGATGTTGGCGTGGGCGTTGCGCTACGTGCTGTTTGCCTACGGCGACAACGGCGAGCTGGCGTTCATGTTGTTCATCGGCATCGCCCTGCACGGCATCTGCTACGACTTCTTTTTTGTCTCGGGGCAGGTCTACACCGACGCCAAGGCGCCGAAACACCTGCGCAGCTCAGCCCAGGGCTTGATCACCCTGGCGACTTATGGCGTGGGGATGTTGATCGGTTTCTGGGTGGCGGGGCAGGTGACCGATCATTTCGTGGTGGAAGGCGGCCATGATTGGAAAAGCATCTGGCTGTTCCCGGCCGGTTTTGCGCTGGTGGTGTTCGTGGGTTTCCTGTTGACCTTCAGTGGTCGTCAAGCGGCCGTGGCACCGTCCAAGGCGTAAATGTGGGAAGAGCGTCAGTCACTTGTGACTGGCGCTCAGCTTGGTGTAGGTCACTTTCCCGCCTTCGTTGGAATAACCCTTGTTGTCCAGCGTGTAGACGCCGGCCTTGAAATAGAAGTCGTAGCCGTACCAGGACTTGTCCAGCTTCACCTGTTTGCCGCTGCTGCCGATCAGCATCGTGAGCTGGCCTTGCTTGTCCATTTGCAACGTGTAGGAGAAGGATTTGTTCAACGGCACCTTGGGCACGGTGTAGATCACCGGGCTCTTTTTGTCGTTGGGCTTGACCCGGTATTCCACGTCAATGTTGCCGGTGCCCTTTTCGTAGCGGTAAACCAGTTTCAACAACGGCGTCGGGGCATTCTTGGCGTGAATCTGCGCCACCACCACACGGCCTTCCGACGGCACCTGGTTGACCGACAGTTCGCCCTTGAGTGTGTTGGTGCCGCTGTTGTAGCGCCAATTGCGATGCTTCCCATCCTTGCTGGTTTCCCGCAGTTCGGAACGCGGGAATTTGCTGTTACCGGTATGGGAGCCGGTGACGGGCGCCCAGAAGACGATCCGCTGGCCGTTATTGTCGAAATACTTGTTTTTCAAACTCGGCATGGCTTTGGTCGCCACGACCTGCGCGGGCGTTTGCACCGGCAGGGTAACGCTCCAGACTGTTACGTCGATCATGATGAAACCCTCCAACGGGACCGGCCGTTACCTGGCGGTCGTCAAGACAAGAAACTGCCTTCCGTGGCGTAGTTTTCATGCTATCGACGCGAGTCTGTTTCGCTGGAGGCGCACCTGACGAATGGCTCTGCCATGGGCCTTTCGAGCCCTGAAATGGGCAGAGGATGTTGTGTCATTTTATTGCTGATCGGTTAGAGTACGCGCCGCCCGAGAGATGGATCCCGGGCGTTTATCCATGGAGCCTCAAATGAACCACATCAGCAAAGTTGTCGCCGGCGCACTGTTCGGCCTGGTCCTGGCGGGTTGCACCGGCACCCCGATGAAGACCCAGCAGTACGACAGCAGCCAATACACCGTCGTCGGTCACAGCGAAGCCAAGGCCACCGGCCTGCTGCTGTTCGGCGTGATCCCGATCCGCCAGAACAACCGTTTCGTCCGTGCCCAGACCGCGGCGATCCAGGCCAAGGGCGGCGACGCCATGATCAACACCCAAGTCCAGGAAAACTGGTTCTGGGCCTGGGTCCTGACCGGCTACACCACCTCGGTGTCCGGTGATGTGGTCAAGCTGAAGAACGTTCAGTAATACCCTGCTAGAAAGGCAAGCCTACCGGCTGTAAAGGCTTGCCTGTGGCGAGGGGATAAATCCCCTCGCCACAACAACCCGATCATGCCCGGTCCTCGGTCAACGTCCGCCCACCACCATGTGACTGAACGGCGCCACATACGCCTGCAACGTCACCAGCCCGCCCACCAGGATCGCCAGCACCACCGAGTGGAAAAACACATAGCGCAGGATTTCCCCTTCGTGACCGTACCAACGGGTTGCGGTGGAAGCGACCACGATCGACTGGGCGTCGACCATCTTGCCCATCACCCCGCCTGAACTGTTCGCGGCAGCCATCAACACCGGGCTGATGCCCAATTGCTCCGCCGTGACCCGCTGCAATCCGCCAAACAGCACGTTGGAAGCCGTGTCCGAACCGGTCAGTGCCACGCCGAGCCAGCCCAGCAGCGTGCCGAACATCGGGTAGAAAATGCCCGTCGCGGCGAACGCCAGGCCCATGGTCGCGTCCAGGCCCGAATAACGCGTCAGGAAACCCAACGCCAACATCGCCACGATGGTGATCAATGAATAGCGCACCACCCATAACGTTCGCAGGTATTGGCGCACCAGTTGCGGGATCGAATAGCCCATCAGCAAGCCGCCGAGAACCGCCGCCAAAAAGATGCCGCTGCCGGTGGCGGTGAACCAGTTGAATTTGTAGACCGCTTCCTCGGTTTTAGGCTGGGGCACCACGGGCGGGACCTTTTCGATCTGCTGGTGGATGGTGCCGAAGGTCAGCAGGGGCGAGAAGATCGGATTGGCTTCGCGCATCGGTTTGCCCTGTGGGTCGAGCTTGGCCGATTGTGTCTGCGGGTCGATGGCCGGGCGGGTGTCGAAGATGTTCTTGAAGCCCTGGGTGCCCCAGGCAAACACGAACACCGTGAGAATGATCCACGGCATCCAGGCGCGCAGCACGGCAGGACGGGCATCGTTGGAAAACGCGGCGCTGGCGACCGGCGCCTGTGCTTCGCTGGCGTCGATCTTCGAATCATCGTGTCGGCCCGACAGCGCCGCGGACGTATGCACCGTGGCCGGTTTCCAGACCTTGATGAACCCGGTGAGGCACGCCATGGAGATCAGCGCGGCAATCACGTCCACCAGCATCGGCCCGTGGAAGTTCGACACCAGGAACTGCGGGATGGCGAAGCTGACGCCGGCCACCAGGATCGCCGGCCAGATCTCCAGCATCTTGCGCCAGCCGGCGAACGCCCAGATCAGCCAGAACGGCACGATCACCGAGAAGAACGGCAGTTGCCGACCGACCATCATCGACAGCTCCATCTCATCCAGTCCGGTGACTTTTGCCAGCGTGATGATCGGCGTGCCCAGGGCGCCGAACGCGACGGGAGCGGTGTTGGCGATCAACGCCAGGCCCGAGGCGGCCAGCGGCGAAAAGCCCAGCCCGATCAGGATCGCGCCGGTCACCGCCACCGGCGTGCCGAAACCCGCCGCGCCTTCGAAGAACGCGCCAAAACAAAAGGCGATCAACAGCAGCTGCAAGCGGCGGTCATCGGTGATGCGCGCCAGGGAATCCTGCAGGACCTTGAACGAACCGTTCTCGGTGGTCAGCCGGTGCAGGAAGATGATGTTGAGCACGATCCAGCCGATGGGCAGCAGCCCGTTGGCCGCGCCATAAAGCGCCGCCGAACCGGCCATGTTGGCCGGCATGCCGAAGGCAAAAATCGCGATGAGCAACGCCGAGGCCAGGGCGTACAACGCCGCGAGGTGCGCCTTGACATGAAAGAACGCCAGGGACGCCAGCATCACTACCACCGGAACCGCCGCCAGGAACGTCGACAGCACCGCATTACCGAAGGGATCGTAGACTTGTTGCCAGACCATGTTCCACCTCTGCTTTTTATTGTTGGAAGTGCAGGCCCCGGGGGGATTGGCAGAGAAGTATAGGCGGGGATTTGTCCCTGGATTGCACGCAACTCCCTTTGTGGCGAGGGGATTTATCCCCGCTGGGTGGCGAAGCCGCCCCAAAATTTATGCATTGGCAAAAAACTTGGGACTGCTGCGCAGTCCAGCGGGGATGAATCCCCTCGCCACAAAGGGGATGTGCAACGGCGGCTAGCGCGCTTCGACGTTGTCCAGCGCACGGTTGGCCAGCATTGCGCCCATTTCGATCAGTTGCAGGATGCCCAGCGCAACGTGTCGTCGCGAACTGTCCAGGTCGAACGCCAGGTCATTGATCATCGCATTGGCCGAGGCGAGGGTTTCGCTGAGGTTGGCGAGCAGGGCTTCGTTGCCCACGCCGTTGATCACGGTGAACAGTTGACTGGGGTCGGGTGTTGGTTTGCTGGGTTTAGGCTTGAGGTAGTAATCGAGGGCGCGGTCGGCGGCTTCGTCGAATGCCTTCGCGTCGGCTGGATCGGTGTCGGGAGGATTCGGGGTTACTTTGAACATAATGAAGGTCTCATGTGGAATTCAGAGGAGCCTTCACCCTCGCTACCAAACGAAGGGTGGCGGCCATACGAAGGTTGGTAGACCGGTCCACATGAACACCGGCGCGCCCGAAGACGCCCTACGCATGGCCACCATTGATACAGATGCGCAAGGGCAACTGAAACAGTGAAGCTGTGCGTCATGTAGAAGCCGGGCTACCAAACCCGATCGCTGATTTTCAGCGACCGAGCAACAGTAAAGCCCGGCCCCAAGGCGCACAAGCCGGCGGATTCTGGCGTAGTTGTAGGTAACGGCGCAAGACGACGTAGCCCGAACGCGAAGGATCCTACAACCGAATAAACACAGCCCTCTGTAGGCTGAAAAGATGAGTAAACACAGAACCCGTGGCGAGGGGATTTATCCCCGCTGGGTGGCGAAGCCGCCCCAAAGAGGTGGATGGAGATAAGCCTGACACACCGAGGTGACTGCTATTGGGACTGCTGCGCAGTCCAGCGGGGATAAATCCCCTCGCCACAAAAGCTCCTCGCTTGTCTGAGGTGTGCGGTTCAGCCCTTCGCCGCCATCGCCGTCACTTCCACCCGCATCCCCTCGACCGCCAGCGCCGCCACGCCGACAGCCGCGCGCACTGGCCACGGCTTCGCGAAGAAGCGTTTGTAGACTTCGTTGAAGGCTGCGCGGTCAGCCATGTCGGTGAGGTAGATGGTCAGGTGCAGCACGCGGTCCATGGAACTGCCAGCACGTTCCAGGGCAATCTTGAGCGCCTGCAACGTGCACTCGCTTTGCGCCGTGATGTCGCCCAGTTCCAGGCTGCCGTCGGCGCGGGTCGGGATTTGCGTGGAAACCAGCAAGCTGCCGAAGCCGGCGACGTCGGAGGAGATGGAGTCTGCGTCCGGGTCGGGGGTGAACGTGATGTCTGGGTTGCTCATGCAAAACCTCATGCTGGAAAAAAAGACCGCGGCAGTTTAGCGCCCATTGCTGCAACGTTCCTGCATTCCGTTATCCCAGTGCTCCCAGGCCGCTGCGCTGCACCAGCGCCTCAATGTAGACCTCCAGCGTCGTGGTGCCGTGCAGGGCCGCGTCATCGCCCACATCGAAGCCGCTGTCGAGGCTGACGGCGCTCATGCGCGCATAGGATTGCGCCGCGGCGAGACTGAAACCGAGGCGCTGGAAGGCGCTTTCCCATTGGTCCCTGGGTATCACCTGGACCTCGACCGGCCGGCCGAGGGCCTTGGAAAAAGCCTGCGCCACATCGTTGGGCGAATACAGGCGAGGTCCTTGCACGTGACGCACGCCAACGTCGTCAATCGACGATAGCATCCGTGCGGCCGCCACTTCGCCCAGGTCCCGAGGCGCCACCATGGGAAAGGCCAGGTCGGCGGGAAATAGCGTGGGGAGCTTGCCGGTATCTCGGACGGTGTCGAGCAGGCTGTCCCAGTTGCTCATGTAATAGGCGCCGCGATTGATCGCCGCCGGGATAGGCTGGTTGCGCAAGCCTTCTTCCAGTTCCCACAAGACGCTGAGATCGCCGATACGTTCGCCGGGCTGGGCGCCAGCGGTGGATTGCACCACGATTTTCTCAAGCCCCGAGCCATCAAGGGCGGACAGGATATTGGCGACGGTGCCTCGTTCCACCACATCGGTATCGGTACTGGGGGCCGCCGACGGGTTGAGAATGAACGCCCTGCGCCCAAGTTGAAAGGCGGCGCGCAGTGACTCGACGTTTTCAGCATGCGCTTCGACGATCTGAGCGCCCCTGGCGTGCCATTCCGTGGCGTGGCTGGCGTTGCGGGTCATGACAATCACCGCATGCCCTGGCGCCAGTAAGGCTCGGGCCGTGGCCGATCCAACGTGCCCCGTGGCACCCATGATTACGTACATGGCTTCATCTTCCAGATCAAAGGCCGCCCTGGGCCGGGCGTTGAACGGTCACCCCCGGTTCAAGGTGCGGCGGCGTGGCATTCATGCGCTCGATCAGTTGCTGCGCCTGCTCCCAACCCAGGTCAGGCGCCAGCCATTCGAGTGCGTCTTCTGCGTTGAACGCCAACAGGCGCTGCTGCTGGCTTGCGATGTCGCCATAGGTCACCAGGGCCAAGCCGTCGCAGCCCAGGGGGTTTTCGCAGGCCTGGGCCAGGGCGGCAATGAAGATCGGAGTCGATTGCCGGGAGGTCACGTAGGCAGGACGCTGTGCCTGGTGAGGCGTGGTCGGTTCCGGCGATTCATACCAGCCGTCCACCGCCACCAGCACGCGGCCCTCGCGCTTGATCTGGTCGAACACCTTGGAGCGCATCACCAGGTGCAACGGCAGGTGCGTCAGCGGAGGCATTGTTCCCACCGACCAGATGGGCGACCAGCCCCAGCGAACCTTGATGCACTCCAGGCGCCCACCACGACGGCGGATGGCGCTGACCTGCATGTTTGGCGCGATCATGCCGTGTCGCGGCTGCGTCTTCGGCGGGGTGGCCACGCACAATTCCACGGGCGTCAGGCTTGTCCCGAAATGACCGCCGGAAATGTCTCGCTGGTCGAAATATGCCAGGGAGTCCTTGGAAGAAACGTGTTGAACAAGACCGTCACACATAGCGAAAACTCCCGGCAGCAAAGCGCAAAGGAACCTTGATGATCCCGCCGTCGAAACCGTGCTTGTCGAAGCGCAGCACGGTGGCTTGCGGCGGTGTTATGTAGGTCCGAGCCGTGGCGATATGCTTGGTTCGAAAATCCTTGCGACGGGGAGACGAGCGGGCAGTGGGGGGAATCAACCACCGTCTTCGCGAGCAAGCTCGCTCCCACAGTGAGCAGTGTTGTTTGTTGGACGCGGGCACGGCGCAGAACCTTTGTGGGAGCGAGCTTGCTCGCGAAAGCGGTGGTTCAGTTTGCGGGGATGTTGAATGTACTGCCGCCATCGCGAGCAAGCTCGCTCCCACAGTGAGCAGTGTTGTTTGTTGGACGCGGGCACGGCGCAGAACCTTTGTGGGAGCGAGCTTGCTCGCGATAGCGGTGGTTCAGTTTGCGGGGATGTTGAATGTACTGCCGCCATCGCGAGCAAGCTCGCTCCCACAGTGAGCAGTGTTGTTTGTTGGACGCGGGCACGGCGCAGAACCTTTGTGGGAGGGAGCCTGCTCGCGAAAGCGGTGGTTCAGTGTGTGGAGATGTTGGATGTGCTTAGCGCCTTCGCGAGCAGGCTCGCTCCCACAGTGGACGGTGTTGTTCGTTTCGCCCCGGTTCTGATTGATAAAGTCCACGAATGCCCGTAGCGGCGAGGGCAGGTAGCGGCGGCCGGGATAGTAGAGGAACGGTCCGGTAAAGCGCTGCCACCATGGTTCAAGTACCGGCTCGAGTTCGCCGCTGTCGAGGTACGGCCGCAGCCAATCCTCGAACAAATGGACAACACCCAGGCCGTCGATGGCCGCTTGTACCGCCAGGTCCATGGCGCCGCCGATGCGCACGATCAACGGGCCGTTCGGCTCGACGCTGATGGTTTCCCCGTCACGTTCATACTCCCAGAGCGGCATGGCCCCGCTGGGAAACTTGCCGGCCAGGCACGCGTGCCGAAGCAGATCCCGCGGGTGCTCGGGCCGGCCCCGGGCGTCGAGGTATGCCGGCGAGGCGGCGGTGGCGAAGCGCTGCAAGCGCGGGCCGATGGGGATGGCGATCATGTCCTGCTCAAGGCGTTCGTCGTAGCGAATGCCGGCTGTCACACCCGGCCGCGAGCATGTCGACGAAACTCTCCTCGGTGACCACTTCCAGTCTGATGTCGGGGTAGCTTTTCAAGAACGGCGCGATGATCGCGGGCAGCACCAGCCGGGCGGCGCTGACCGGCACGTTCAGCCTGAGGGTGCCTGAGGGGCGGTCGCGAAAATCGTTGACCACGTCCAGCGCCGATTCGACTTCGCCCAGGGCCGGCACGATGCGTTCCATCAACCGCGCGCCGGCCTCGGTCGGCACCACGCTGCGGGTGGTGCGGTTGAGCAGGCGCACGCCAAGGCGGCTTTCGATGCGGCGTACAGCATCGCTGAGGCTGGACGCGGATTTGCCGCTGAGCCGCGCGCCTTCACGAAACCCACCCGCATTTACCACCGCCACAAAGGACAGCAAGTCCTGGATATCCGTCGCCATTGTTCTCTCCGCCGTACAACCCGTTCGGATTGCACCCGATTATCAGTGGAGTGGTCAACGCCTATAGTCGGCCCAGGCACATTTAATCCAAGGGGTACGAGATGAGCAGGGCAGACACCGCAGGGACTTTTCAACTGGGCGATCGTGCGGTCAAGCGCATGGGCTATGGCGCGATGCAACTGGCGGGGCCCCAGGTCTTCGGGCCGCCCAAGGATCCGGCAGCGGCCATCGCCGTGCTGCGCGAAGCGGTGGCGGCGGGCGTCAACCATATCGACACCGCCGACTTCTACGGGCCCCATGTCACTAACCGGTTGATTCGTGAAGCGTTGCACCCTTACGCCGAGAATCTGGTCATCGTGACCAAGGTTGGCGCCGTGCGCGGTGCAGATGCGTCGTGGAACCCGGCCCACAGCCCGGCCGAGTTGACCCGCGCCGTCCATGACAACTTACGCAACCTCGGCGTGGATGTGTTGGAAGTGGTCAACCTGCGCGCCTGGGGCAATCTGCATGCACCCGCCGATGACGACATCGAGGAACAATTCTCGGCACTGGCCGAATTGCAGCGCCAGGGCTTGATCCGGCATTTGGGCCTGAGCAACGTCACGGCGTCCCAGGTCAAGCAGGCCCAGGGCATCGCGAAGGTGGTGTGCGTGCAGAATCACTACAACCTGACCCATCGTGACGACGAACAACTGATTGCCGAGCTGGGCAAGCAAGGCATCGCCTACGTGCCGTTTTTCCCATTGGGTGGGTTTACGCCGCTGCAGTCGCAAACCCTGTCGAGCGTAGCGGCGCGCCTGGAGGCGTCGCCGTTGTGTGTCGCGCTGGCGTGGTTGCTGCAACGTGCGCCGAACATCCTGCTGATTCCCGGCACCTCGTCGGTGGCGCACCTGCGGGAAAACCTCTCGGCGAGTGAGCTGAAGATCCCGACGCAGATGCTGGCCGAGTTGGATGGGTTGGTTGACTGAAGACGCGCGCCGGCGATCATGGCGCGCGGGTAAATGGCTGACACCCGTGGCGAGGGAGCTTGCTCCCGCTGGGCTGCGCAGCAGACCCAAGATCGTGCGATTGCTGCGCAATCGAGCGGGAGCAAGCTCCCTCGCCACGGATACTTCAGACGGGCTGTATCAAGATCTAGCCGTCGCTTTTTTCCGTCTCGTTTCGGTGATGTTCAGGCCAACTGTCAATCGGTCGCTGGCGGTCTTCGTTGAACATCTCGGTGAGCAGCGCATTGGCGCGGCGGTAGGCGTCGTGCCGGAACTTGAGGTCGTCTTCCGGCTGGGCGACGATTTCCTCGAGCATGCGCAGGTTGAGGCGACGGAACTGATCGGCGCGCTCGCGCGCCTCGTACGCGCCGACGCCCATCTGCACCAACGCGCTGCGACCCAATGCCAGCGCGCTTTCGAACGTTTCCCGCTCGGCGCTTTCCACGCCCAGTTGCCGCAGGGTGATCAGGTGCGCCATGTCCCGCGCCCGCACGATCAGTTTCAACCCGGGGAAATATTCCTGGGCCATGCGGGTCAGCGTCAGGTTGTCCTGCTGGTCGTCTATCGCATTGATCAGCACCACCGCCTGGGCCGCGCCGGCCGCGTGGAGCAGATCCAGGCGCGTGGCGTCGCCGTAGAACACTTTTACGCCGAACTTGCGCAGCGTCTCGATGTTGTCGGGGTCATGATCCAGAACCACCACCTCGACGCCGCAGGACATCAGCAAGCGCCCGGCGATCTGCCCGAAACGACCGAAGCCGGCGATGATCACCCGTGGATTCTGCTGATCGACGAGGTCGGATTCCTGACTGTCCTTCTTGGTGGCCGACTCTATTCGGTCCAGCAGCAGGATCAGCAGCGGCGTCAGGCACATGGACAGGGCTACCGCCAGCGTCAGGCTCTTGCCCCATTGGTCGGTGAGAATGCCGGCCAAGGTCGCGGCGCCGAACACCACGAAAGCGAATTCGCTGCCCTGGCCGAGCAGCACCGCTTGCCAGGAGCGCTGGCCGGCGGGGACGTTGAGGAAGCGGCTAACGGTCTTGATCACCAGCAGTTTGATCAGGATGAAGCCCAGGGTCAGGGTGATGACTTTCAGCGGTGCGTTGATCAGCGTGCCGAAATCGATCGACATGCCGACGCCGATGAAGAATAGCCCCAGCAGCAGACCTTTGAACGGCTCGATGTCGCTCTCCAGGGCATGGCGGTATTCGGAACTCGCCAACAAGACTCCGGCGAGGAACGCGCCCATGGCCATCGACAGGCCGGCTTCTTCGAGCAGAAACCCGAAACCGAACACCAGGAACAGCGCCACGGCACTGAAGATCTCCCGCAGGCCTGAGCGCGCGGCGAAACGCAGCAGCGGTCGCGTCACGTAGCGTCCGAGCAGCACGACGACGCTGATGGCGGCGACGATCTTCACGATCGATAGCGCCAAGGCCATGCCTGACGGAGTTTCGCCGTGGGCCGACAACAGCGGGATCATGGCGACCAGGGGAATGGCCGCGATGTCCTGAAACAACAGCACTGCAAAACTGCTGCGCCCGACGGCGGTGGCGGTCAGGTTGCGTTCGCTCATCGCTTGCATGGCGATGGCCGTGGAGGACAGGCTCAACGTCAGGCCGACCAGTAGCGCTGCCGTCCAGTTCAAACCCAAGGCCGCGCAGAACGCCGCGATCGCGCCGCCGCAGGCCAGCATCTGCAAGGCGCCGCCGCCGAACACCATCCGGCGCAGCGCCCACAGGCGCTTGGGATCAAGCTCAAGGCCGATGATGAACAGCATCAGCACGACGCCGATTTCGGCGAATTCCAGGATCGCCTTCACATCGGTGATTAGCTTGAGCCCCCACGGGCCGATCACGCAGCCGGCCAGCAGGTAACCCAACACCGGGCCCAGGCCGAAGCGCACGGCAATCGGCACGATCAGCGTTGCCGAGGCCAGGTAGATGAGCATTTCGATCAGGCTGTGCGTCTCCATCTCAATCTTCCTTCCAAGAGGCCAGGCGTGCGCCGTAGTGTTCGATTTGTGCGCGTTGGGCTTCGGACTCGGCGGCATACGCGCCGTGCACGACGACCGGCTCCAGCCAACGCATGTGGCAATAAAGGGCCGTGGCGTGGAGCGGCTGGGCCAGCGCCGAAAAGTCCGGGTACGCGCCGATCTGGAAATGTTCCCGCTCGCCACCCGTGGTCACGGCCCACAGCAGGCCCTTGCCATTGAGGGCGGTGGTGCCTTTGCCGTAGGCCCAGCCATGGGTGAAGACTTTGTCGATCCACAATTTCAGGAGGGGCGGCATGCTGTACCAGTACATCGGATGCTGGAGCACGACCAGTTGTGCCTGTTCGACGGCGCGCTGTTCCGCCTCGACGTCGATGGCGAAGTCTGGGTAGAGATCGTAGAGCGACCGTATGACCACGTCCGGATTGGCGGACGCGCGCTTGAGCATCTGCTGGTTGACGCGCGACTGGTCGGGGTAGGGATGGGCGTAAACGATCAGGATCATCGAGGCAATTCCACGAGACAGGGTCCGGGTCAAAAGGCCGGACATCCTACCGAAATCGCGTGGGTTTTAGGGCATCGTTCTTCAGCGCGCCTCGCCGGGGTCAATTGAGCGGCAGCGAGACCCTGGCTTCCAGGCCGCCATCGCGTCGATTCCTGAGCACCAGTGTCCCGCCATGCTCCAGCACCGTCGCCCGTGCCGCCGACAGGCCCAGGCCGACGCCGCCGGTGTTCTTGTTGCGCGAGCCCTCGACGCGAAAGAACGGCGCGAATACCTGCTCTTGGTAGTGAGGCGCGATGCCCGGCCCGCGGTCGACGACGCGGATCTCGACGCAATCGGCGAAGGCTTTCAAACGAACGCCGGGCTCGCTGCCATATTTGACCGCGTTGTCGATCAGGTTGGTCAGCGCACGCTTGATCCCGATGGGCCGGCCGACATAGACAAAACGCTGGGCGCCTTCGAACGACACTTCGGTGCCGGCGTCCCTGAAGTCATCGACGACGGTGTGCAGCAGCTCAGCCAGATCAAATGCCGTGGCGTGTTCAAGGCGTGCTTCGTCGCGGAAGAATTCCAGTGCGGCGTTGACCATTGCCTGCATTTCGTCGACGTCCCTGAACAGCTTCGATTGCTGGTCGGCGTCCTCGATGAATTCCCCGCGCAGGCGCATGCGGGTCAACGGTGCGCGCAGGTCGTGGGAGATGGCCGCGAGCATCTGCGTGCGATCCTGGACGAAGTGCTTGAGCTGGGCCTGCATGGCGTTGAACGCGAGGATCGCCTGGCGGATTTCATAGGGGCCCACGACTGGGATCGGTGGCGCCCGGAAGTCCACGCCGAAGCGCCGGGCGCCCTCGGCAAAGTGCTCCAGGGGTGTCGCCAGGTGTCGTGTGGCGATCAGGGCGACGATCAAGGTTGAGAGCAGGATCAGCGCGATGATGATCAGGTTGCGTTGCCATTCCCCCAGGCCCCAACTGCGGGATGACACCGAGAATATGACCCAGGTGTGGTCGGTCAGCTCGATGATCACCGCGTAGCGCCTGTCAGGATTATCCTTGGTTGGCCAATCGTCCGGCTCATAGGCCTCGATTCGGGCGTCGGGCCTGTTCAATTGCCGGCGCAGGAAAACCGAGCCTTCACTGAACTCCGGGTCCCCGATGACTGGCAACCGCGCGTCCTCATAGCGCTGCAACCATTGCACGCTGAGCCCCGGGTCGCTGGCGGTCTTGGCGATGTCGTGGCGTTGCCCGGGAGCGGCGGAATCGATGATGCGCGTGATTGCCGCGGCCTTGTCCATCAGGCCGGTTTCCATCAGGGGAGGGCGCGCCCAGGCACCGGCCAATACCCCGAACAATTCGTTGAGGGCCAGCAACGTCAGCATCGCCACCATCGTGGTCAAGGCGATCCACCGCGCCACGGTGTCCCGTGGTCGAGACACCTTCGTGCCGCCCGGTGTCATCGCTTCACCACGTGGGGGCTGAACAAGTAGCCGCTGTTGCGGACGGTGCGGATCATCGACGGGCCCGTGACGTCGGTCTCCAGCTTGCGACGCAGTCGGCTGACCTGCACGTCGATGCTGCGGTCGAACGCATCGAAGGTTTCGCCACGGGCCAGGTCCAGCAGTTGCTGGCGGCTGAGCACCCGACGTGGATGTTCGACGAAGACCAGCAGCAGTTCGAACTCGCCGCTGGACAGGGGAATCATGACCTTGTCGGGGGAGCGCAACTCGCGGCGGGTGACGTCCAGTTGCCAGCCGTCGAATTCCAGGACCGGGCGGGTCAAGTCGCCCAGGGCGCCCCTGGCTTCACCGGTGCGCCGGAGGACGGCGCGCACCCGGGCCAGCAACTCACGGGCGTCGAAGGGTTTGGTCAGGTAGTCGTCGGCGCCCATTTCCAGGCCGACGACGCGGTCGCTCAACTCGCCCATGGCGGTGAGCATGATGATCCCGACCCGGTGCTCGGTGCGCAGGCGCTGGCAGAGCACCAGTCCGTTGTCGCCCGGCAGCATCACGTCGAGGATGATCAGGTCCGGCTGTCGGCGTTCCACCGCTTGCCACAGCGCTTTGCCGTCGGCGGCGACTTCGACGCTATAGCCATGTTGTTCGAGGAATTTGCGCAGGAGGGCGAGGACTTCGAGGTCGTCGTCCACCAGGAGTAAATGGCTCACGGGGGTCACGTCGGGCAATGAATACGGGTGGAATACTAGGGGCAATCCGGGGCTTGCGTCATATATTTCAATCCGGAAACAAAGCTGCCGGAGAGCAATAATCCGGAAATCTGTGGGCAAGAAAACGGCGGCAGGATGGGGTCGATTCCAGTTGGTTAGACGATGGCAAACGGAACCCGTGGCGAGGGGATTTATCCCCGCTGGGTTGCGAAGCAGCCCCAAAGCTGTTGACTCAATGAACCAGACGTACCGTGGTGCCTGGTTTTGGGGTCGCTTCGCAACCCAGCGGGGATAAATCCCCTCGCCACAGGAACCGCGTCATTGGCTGATTGGTATCGTCCCCATTCCTCCCCGAGATAGCCCCGCATGCCGATCACCAAACCCGCGCCGTTGCTTGTCCGATCCACCGTCCTCGTCGCGCTGGCGGCACTCGCCAGCGGTTGCAGCAGTACGCCCACTGCCACGCCAGGCAGTTGCGAGAGCGTGCCCTTCGCCGTCCATGATCCAGCCGAACCGGTGAACCGTGGCATTTTCGCCTTCAACCGCACCGTCGACGATTACGCCCTGGCCCCGATCGCCCGTGGGTATCGCAAATTGCCGGACATGCTCCAGGCCGGCGTGCACAACTTCGTCGCCAACTTCGGCGAGCCCAAGGTGTTCATCAACGATTTGCTGCAAGGCAACGGGCAGCGTTCGGTCAACACACTGGGCCGTTTTGCCATTAACACCACGGTGGGTATCGTCGGCTTGATCGATGTGTCGGGCAAGCTGGGCATCGAACGCCACGAGTCCGATTTCGGCCAGACGTTTGGCGTCTGGAACATCGCTCCCGGACCGATCGTCGAGCTGCCGCTGCTGGGCACCGCCAACCTGAGGGACGCGACCGGCAAGGTGGTGAGCTTTGCGGTCGATCCGTTCGGCGACAACAGCGATACCGTCGAGACACTGGGTACGATCAAGACCGTGGGTGGCGTCGTCGATGGCCGCGCGGAGGCGTTGCCGCTCACCGACAAGCTGCAGACCCAGCCTGATTACTACGTGGCGCTTCGCGACGCCATCGCCCAGCGCCGTGCCGATTTTGTCGCGCAAGGAAAGTTGGGTTCCGTCCAGGACGCTCCACGATGTGGGGAAGAGGGCGCCGCGAATGAATAGCCAGGCGCTGGTCCTGCATCGACGGGTAAAAACCCTCGATCAGGGAATGTTGCATTGCCGCGAAATGGAGCTGCGGGTGGCCGAGGACGGCCGCCATGTGCTGTTCAGCCGCTACGTCGAATGGTACGACCCGCAGCAGGCCGGCCAATGCGCAACCCAGCACTATCGGGTGCCGTTGGCGAGCATGATTCGCTGGATGATCAATAACGGTGAGCGGAGGGAGGCGCCGTGACGAAGGTCGACGGCCCCGGTGTCTTTGAGCCCCGGGGCCCATGAAACATTTCTACATAATTCCAGTCTGATTTTAGTTGTACGATGTCGTACGTAATGTGGTCGACTGTTTCCGTTTCTCACAAAAAAAACAACGGAGACTCATCCATGTCGAGCATTCCTTCCGCCGAAGGCCAGGCCGTGGCTCCCGCGCAGAGCCGCTTCGTACGCCTCTTGAAGCTTCTTGGCCCCGGCATCATTGCAGTGCTGTCCTGGCTGGGCGCCGGCGACCTCATCACGTCTTCCGTGGCCGGTGCGAACTATGGCTACGCCATGATGTGGGTGCTGGCGGTGTCCCTGCTGCTGCGATACCTGATCGTCAACATCATCGCGCGCTTCCAGCTCTGCAATAACCAGGGCATGACCATCCTCCAGGGCTACGCCCAGCTCAATCCGTTCTTCGCCTGGTTCCTGCTGGTGTACGCGCTGCTCATGGGCCATTTGATGAACGCCTACATGATCAAGGGCGCCGGCGAGGCCCTGGCGATGCTGCTCAAGGTCGACTACCCGCTGCTGTGCTCGGTGGCGGTGGTGCTGGCGGTGTGGATGCTCGTCGGGCGCAATATCTATTCGATGATCGAAGGCGTGATGAAGGCCTTGCTGGCGATCATGACGCTGGCATTCCTGGCCCTGGCGGTCATGTCCGGTCCGGATGTCGCCGGGATCGTCAAAGGCACCATCGGCTTCAGCATTCCGCCCGATGAAGGCGTGCACGGTGCGCTGCTGGTGGCGGTCTCGGTGATCGGTGCGGTGGCGGGCTCCATCGCCAACTTCGTCCACCCTTATGTCATGCGCCAGAAAGGCTGGGTCGGGCCGGAGCACAAGCGTATCCAGCGCAACGACCTGCTGTTTGCGGTGTTCGTCGGGATCGTCATCAACCTGGCGATCTGGATCGTTGGCGCGGAGATTCTTCGGCCAAACGGTATCGAGGTGAAAACCCTCGGCGACCTGGGCAAGGCCCTGGAAATGTTCTTTGGCTCGATCGGTTGGTACGTGTTCTTCATCGGCGTCTTCGCTACGCTGTTCGCCAGCATTTCCGGCAAGACCACGGCGTTCCCGATGTTGATCACCGATGCTTTCCAGCACGTGCGACCCGAGCGTCGCGAGCGTTATGGCAAGGAATTCCACCGCGACCCGATGCACAAGTGGTTCATGCTGTTCATCCTCGTCACGCCGTTGATCTGGTCGTTGCCGGGCATGCCGGACTTCGTGACCCTGACCATCGGTGTCAATGCACTGAACATCATTGGCCTGCCGGTGATCTCCCTGGGCCTGCTGATCATGTCCAACCAGAAATCGCTGCTGGGCAAGGAATACCGCAACAATCTGTTCGAGAACATTGCGCTGATGTTTGCGACCGGCCTGGCGTTGTGGGTGGCATTCCAGTTGGGCGTCGATCTGTTCACCTGAGTCCATTCACCTCCGGAGGGACTGCTAGACTTCACGGTCCAGTCCCTTTCGGAGAATCCGAATGAACAACAAGAACAGGATCTGCCTCTGGTACGACGGCACTGCGCAAGAGGCGGCGGAATTTTACGCAAGAACCTTTCCCGACAGCGCGGTGAACGCCATCCACCACGCGCCGGGCGATTACCCGTCGGGCAGCCAGGGCGATGTGATCACGGTGGATTTCACGGTGATCGGCATTCCTTGCATCGGCTTGAACGGCGGGGCGATGTTCAAGCACAGCGAGGCGTTTTCGTTCCAGATCGCAACCGACGACCAGGCCGAGACCGACCGCTTGTGGAACGCGATCATCGACAACGGCGGCCAGGCGAGTGCCTGCGGCTGGTGCAAGGACAAGTGGGGCGTGTCGTGGCAGATCAGCCCGCGGGTGCTGGTGGATGCGGTCACCAGTTCCGACAAAGCCGCCGCCAAGCGCGCCTTCGAGGCCATGATGACGATGACCAAGATCGACATCGCGGCGATCGAGGCGGCGGTGAAAGGGTAGCCTGCGGTCGGAAGAAAAGACCATGCAAGCTGACCCTACGCGATCGCGAGCAAGCTCGCTCCCACATTTATTAGGGGTGACTTCGATTCTCCTGCCAGCACGGAACCCTGTGGGAGCGAGCTTGCTCGCGATGGCGCACGCACAGCCATCACACTCACCGCAGACCCTCCACACGCCAGATGCTACAAGGAGGACCCTGGCAACCTGGCAACCACCTTGATCTCGAACTGGAAGCCATACAGCCACGTCACACCCACCGCCGTTACCGTCGGGTACGGCGCGTTGCCCCAGAATTCGGCCACGACGCTCCAGACCCGTTCGAAGATCGACTCCGGATCGACCATGAAGACGGTGACGTCAATCACGTCGTCAAAGCTGCAATCGGCGGCTGCGAGGATCGCATTCAGGTTGGTGAAGGCGCGGCGCACCTGATCTTCCAGCACCGGCTCCGGCGTGCCGTCCTCGCGGCTGCCGACCTGTCCGGAGACGAACAGCAAACCGTTGGAGCGAACAGCCGGTGAATAACGGTTGCGCTCGTAAAGCGCCTGGCGGCCGGGTGGGAAAACAACGTCTCGGGTGGTCATGGGAATCTCTCCATCAATGGCCGATAGCGGCCGGAACTCAACGATGAAGTCACTCTAGGGGCTTGTGCCCGGGCGATAAACGAGCAACCTTGGCGATCACTGTTTGTAGAAACCAAACAATCCGAGGCAAAGAATGGATCGTTTCGACGCGATGCAGGCGTTCGTGCGTGTCGTGGAGGCCGGCAGTTTCACCAAGGCCGCCGAGACGCTGCACATGAGCAAGACCACCGTCACGCAACTGGTGCAACAGCTCGAAGCGCGGCTGCGGGTCAAGTTGCTCAACCGCACCACGCGCAAGGTCAACGTCACGGCGGACGGCGCGGTGTTCTACGAGCGGGCGATTCGCCTGCTGGCTGACCTGGACGACGCCGAGACCAGCCTGTCCGGCGCCCAGGCGTTGCCGCGCGGCCGACTGCGGGTCGATGTGCCGAGCCCATTGGCGGCGCTGATCCTGATCCCGGCGTTGCCGGCGTTCTATGAGCGTTACCCGGACATTCAGATCGACATGGGGGTGAGCGACCGCATCGTCGACATGATCGATGAGAACGTCGATTGCGTGGTTCGCGGTGGCGAGCTGACGGACCAATCGCTGATTGCCCGGCGCGTCGGCGACCTGGCCCTGGGCGTCTTCGCCGCGCCGAGCTACCTGGCGCGTCTGGGCACTCCGGCTCATCCCCGCGAGTTGGAGGATTCCCAGCACCGCGTCGTCGGTTTCCTCTGGGCACGCACCGGCAAAGCCTTGCCCTATGCCATGCACCGGCAGGACGAGCACCTGCATATCAAGGGGCGCTACGCCCTGGCGATCGACGATGGCAATGCCTATCTCGCCGCCGGCCTGGCGGGGCTCGGGGTGCTCTGGTTGCCCACCTACATGTCGCGGGTCCACCAGGCGCAGGGGACATTGGTCCCGTTGTTCGAAGACTGGCGCCTGGAGTCGATGCCGATGTACGTGGCCTACCCGCCGAACCGGCATATCAGTGCCAAGCTGCGGGTGTTCATCGACTGGGTGATCGAGCTGATGGCGCAGCATGCGCCTATCCTTGATCGGCATGCGTCATGACATTTTTTCCCGACTGCAGAGGAGAAGACCGATGGACCGATTCACCGGCGGTTGCTTGTGCGGCAACGTTCGCCTTGAAGCGTCCGGCCGCCCTTACCGGGTCGGCCTTTGCCATTGCCTGGATTGCCGCAAGCACCATGGCGCAGTGTTTTTCGCGGCGGCCGTGTTCCCCCGGGATGCGGTGACCGTCACGGGCGAAACCCGGGACTACGCCGGACGCTTTTTCTGTCCCCACTGCGGCTCGTCACTGTTCGCCCGTAGCGGCGACGAGATCGAAGTGCACCTCGGCGCGCTCGACGCCCCCGATCAACTCAAGCCCACCTACGAATGCTGGACCGTGCGCCGCGAATCCTGGTTGCTCGGCGTTTGCGCTGGCGCGGCGGTATGAGGGGGATCGCGAGGGCGGGGGGCGGGCAGAGGAGTAGGGTTGGCGAGGTGCTCAGGCCGGTTCGCCTATGCACCACCATTGGACTGTGATGTTGTTTTCTGGGTGGACTACGTTACGCCCGTGCTCAATGAAATTGGGTGGAACGTGCAGCGCCAACTTGTCGCTGATCCGTTGGGGCGCTAGCGCGTTCGCGTCGCTGAGGAAACCCAGGTAGTAGTCCTTGTCATAGAAAATGGTGACTTCGCTTTCAAAGAGCCATGGCCATGTCAGAAGGCAGGCGACGCGGTAATAACCTTCGGAGCGGTCTGCCGCCCGGGATAGGTGGGCCGCTGCCTCGAGCAACTGCTGGACGCAGAACGCCTGGACTTCGATCCGGGCTTGATCGCCTTCGACCAGCAGTTCGTGGACTGGGATTTTCCAGTTCGAATATCGGTAACCGTCCTGCCTTGGATAGAAATTGCCTTCAAAACTCGACGCCCAGCGCTCGATTGAGCGAAGGCGGCGATGCAGGCCCCTGAGTGGCTTTGCGTTGACGCTGATTTGCCGCATTGATGTGTCCTGCCAAATGAGGCCGGCCATTCTCCGGGCTGCAATGCGCCAATCCAAGGATAACGCTGGTCAATTCGGTTTCATTTGATGTCCGCGATATCAGAGCGATCAACCAAATCCGACAATCGCCTTGATCTCCAGATATTCCTCGAACCCATGGACCCCATATTCACGCCCATTGCCCGAGCGCTTGTATCCGCCGAACGGGGCCATCGGGTTCCAGGTTGGGTAATTGAGCAGGACTTGCCCGGCACGGATGCGCGCGGCCACGGCGCGTGCCTGGTCGAGGTCCTGGCCCTGGACGTGTGCGCCCAGTCCGTAGACGGTGTCGTTGGCGATGGCGACGGCTTCGTCCAGGGTGTCGTACGGAATGATGCACAGCACCGGGCCGAAAATTTCTTCCTGGGCGATGCGCATGCCGTTATCGACTTGCGAGAACACCGTTGGCCGGGTGTAGAAGCCTTTGGCAAAGCCGTCCACGCGACCTGGCCCACCGCAAATCAACTTGGCGCCTTCCGCGAGGCCCGCTTCGATCATCGCTTGCACGCGCTTGAACTGGGCCTCGTTGGCGATCGGGCCCAGCACGGTGTCTTCCGACCAGGGGTCGCCGACGACGATCGCATTGGCCGTGGTCGCCGCCAGTGCCTCGACTTCCGCCAGGCGGTTCCTCGGCACGATCATTCGTGTGGGGGCGCTGCAAGACTGGCCGACATTGCGCAACGCCGACATCACGCCTGGCGGCACGGCCTTGGCGAAGTCGGCGTCGGGCAAGAACACGTTCGGCGACTTGCCGCCCAGCTCCTGGGTGACGCGTTTTACCGTCGGTGCCGCGGCTTGGGCGACCAGGGCGCCCGCGCGGTTGGAGCCGGTGATGGAGATCATGTCGATGTCGGGGTGCGCCGCCATGGCCGCACCGACTTCGGCACCGCCGCCGTTGACCAGGTTGAACACCCCCGCCGGCAGACCGGCGTCGTGTACCAGTTGGGCGAACAACAGGGCGCTCAGGGGCGACAGTTCGCTGGGCTTGAGCACCACGGTGCAGCCGGCGGCAATCGCCGGGGCGACCTTGGCGGTGATCTGGTAGAGCGGCCAGTTCCACGGCGTGATCAGGCCGCAGACCCCGATGGGTTCACGCACGATGGCGGTGCCGTTCTCGATCTTTTGGAATGCATAAGTGGACAGCACATCGCGCGCCACCCGGACGTGTTCGGCCGCCAACGGCACTTGCATGGAGCGGGCGAAACCGATCGCCGCTCCCATTTCCAGGGACAGCACCTGGGCCAGGGATTCCTGGTGTTCGAGGATCAGTTCGTGGAGCTTGTCGAGAATTTTCGCGCGATCGGCCACTGGCGTCGCGGCCCAGCCGGGCATCGCCGCCCGAGCTGCCGTGACGGCGCGGTCGACGTCGTCGGACGAGCCCTGGGCGACCTCGGCGATTACCTCCTCGGTGGCCGGATTGATCACAGCCAGCATCGTCGCTTGGGCCGGCAACTGCCAACGACCATTGATGTAGAACTGTCCGGTGTTGTGCGGAATATAAGAGGGTTTGGTCATCCTTCGGGCTCCCGTAGAGCATTGATGACACTGCCGGCAGCAGGTCGTGATTGCATGCCCATAAACTAACAAAGCGGTCCTGGCGGGTTGTGCCGTTGTTGGGCTTGGCAAAGAAGAATCTGCTGTATCTGCCGGGCTAACTTTGCAAAAACGTAGGGATGACCATTTTGGTGCGCTGGGGTGTATCGCGCACTCGATGTGCTTCGCGCTGGGGCCTTGCTACCCGACAGCCGTAGCCAACGGTAGCAACCGCAAACGCGCGATGATTTCGTCCTGCACCCGCTGTTTTTCTATCTGCCTGATTTCGTTGAAATTCCATTTTCCGCTCCACCGCGTCGAAAGGCTGTGGCACACTTTCTGCTGTCTATTCCGTTGTTACATACCACATTCCGGTATAGCGGAATAAACTCACCCTGGAGTGCTTGCCATGCAACGCCGACCTTCCTTGTTCAAAGCGTGTGTTTTTCTCTTCGCGGCCACGACGGCTGCCATGGGTGTCGCCCAGGCGGCCGACAGCAAGCTGGACAGCGTGCTGCAACGCGGGAAATTGATCGTGGGCACGGGCAGCACCAATGCGCCGTGGCACTTCCAGGGAGCGGATGGCAAGTTGCAGGGCTTTGATATCGACATCGCACGGATGGTCGCCAAGGGCTTGTTCAACGATCCCGAGAAAGTCGAATTCGTGGTGCAGTCTTCCGATGCGCGGATTCCCAACCTGCTGACCGACAAGGTCGACATGAGCTGCCAGTTCATCACCGTCACCGCCAGTCGCGCCCAGCAAGTGGCGTTCACCTTGCCGTACTACCGCGAAGGGGTGGGCCTGCTGTTGCCGGCCAACAGCAAGTACAAGGAAATCGAAGACCTCAAGGCTGCTGGCGATGGCGTCACCGTGGCAGTGTTGCAGAACGTCTACGCCGAAGAACTGGTACACCAGGCGCTGCCCAAGGCCAAGGTCGACCAGTACGACAGCGTCGACCTGATGTACCAGGCGGTGAACTCCGGCCGCGCCGATGCCGCCGCCACCGACCAGTCCTCGGTCAAATACCTGATGGTGCAGAACCCTGGGCGCTACCGCAGCCCGGCGTATGCCTGGAGCCCGCAAACCTACGCCTGTGCGGTCAAGCGCGGCGACCAGGATTGGCTGAACTTCGTCAACACCACCCTGCACGAGGCCATGACCGGCGTGGAATTCCCTACCTACGCGGCGTCGTTCAAGCAGTGGTTCGGCGTTGACCTGCCGTCGCCGGCGATCGGTTTCCCTGTTGAATTCAAATGACCCTGTGAGCCCGGGGCGCCCCTTGCGGGCGCTCCGTCGAAGGTGCTGCCGACCATGAATTATCAGTTGAACTTTGCCGCCGTCTGGCGCGATTTCGACACCCTGCTCGCGGGGCTGGGCCTGGGGCTTTCCCTGGCGCTGGTGTCGATCGCCATTGGTTGCGTGATCGGCCTGGCGATGGCATTCGCGCTGCTCAGCAAACATCGGCTCCTGCGGGTGCTGGCGTCGGTGTATGTCACGGTGATCCGCAATACGCCGATCCTGGTGTTGATCCTGTTGATCTACTTCGCCTTGCCGAGCTTGGGCGTCCGCCTCGACAAACTGCCGTCGTTCGTCATCACGCTGTCGCTGTACGCCGGGGCCTACCTGACCGAAGTGTTTCGCGGCGGGTTGTTGAGCATCCACAAGGGGCAGCGTGAAGCGGGGCTGGCCATCGGCCTCGGCGAATGGCAGGTCAAGGCCTACGTCACCGTGCCGGTGATGCTGCGCAACGTGCTGCCGGCCTTGTCGAACAACTTCATCTCGCTGTTCAAGGACACCTCCCTCGCGGCGGCGATTGCCGTGCCGGAGCTGACCTATTACGCCCGCAAGATCAACGTGGAGAGCTACCGCGTGATCGAAACTTGGCTGGTGACCACGGCCCTGTATGTCGCGGCCTGTTACCTCATTGCCATGCTGCTGCGGTATTTCGAGCAGCGCCTGGCGATCCGCCGTTAGGAGTTTCCCATGTACGAATCCCCCAGTTGGCCACATGAGTTGTGGGTCGCCCGGGACACCTTGTGGAACGGCTTCCTGACCAGCGTGCAATGTTCGGTGCTGGCGATTGTATTGGGCACGTTGATCGGTGTCGTCGCCGGATTGGCCCTGACGTATGGGCGGGTCTGGATGCGCGCGCCGTTTCGTTTTTACGTCGACCTGATTCGCGGCACACCGGTGTTCGTGCTGGTGCTGGCCTGCTTCTACATGGCCCCGGCCCTGGGCTGGCAGATCGGCGCGTTCCAGGCCGGCGTGCTGGGCCTGACGCTATTCTGCGGCTCTCACGTGGCCGAGATCGTGCGCGGTGCCTTGCAGGCGTTGCCCCGTGGGCAGATGGAAGCGAGCCAAGCCATCGGCCTGACGTTCTACCAGGCGCTGGGCTACGTGCTGTTGCCCCAGGCGTTGCGGCAGATTTTGCCCACCTGGGTCAATTCCTCCACCGAAATCGTCAAGGCCTCGACCTTGCTGTCGGTGATCGGTGTGGCTGAATTGCTGCTCAGCACCCAGCAGATCATCGCCCGGACTTTCATGACCTTGGAGTTCTATCTGTTCGCCGGTTTTCTCTTCTTCATCATCAACTACGCCATCGAATTGCTCGGGCGGCACATTGAAAAACGGGTGGCGTTGCCATGACTGACGTTTCGAAACTCTCCAATACAAAGCCCTCCAACACCCAACCGCTGCTGGACATTCGTGGCCTGCGCAAACAATACGGTCCGCTGGAAGTGCTCAAGGGCGTGGACCTGAGCATGCAGCGCGGCAACGTGGTCACGCTGATCGGTTCCAGTGGCTCGGGCAAGACCACGCTGTTGCGTTGCGTGAACATGCTGGAAGAATTCCAGGGCGGCCAGATCATGCTCGACGGCGAGTCCATCGGCTATGACGAGGTGGGTGGCAAGCGCGTGCGTCACGCCGAGAAAGTCATTGCCCGGCATCGCGCCATGACCGGCATGGCCTTCCAGCAATTCAACCTGTTTCCGCATTTGACTGCGCTGCAGAACGTCACCCTGGGCTTGCTCAAGGTGAAAAAGCTGCCCAAGGACGAGGCCGTGGCCCTGGCCGAAAAATGGCTGGAGCGGGTCGGCCTGCTGGAACGGCGCGATCACTTTCCCGGTCAGTTGTCCGGCGGCCAGCAACAGCGCGTGGCGATCGCCCGGGCGATTGCGATGAACCCGAGCCTGATGCTGTTTGACGAAGTGACGTCTGCGCTCGATCCGGAGCTGGTCGGCGAAGTTTTGAATGTGATCAAGGGCCTGGCCGAAGACGGCATGACCATGCTGCTGGTGACCCACGAAATGCGCTTCGCCTTCGAGGTCTCCGACAAGATCGTCTTCATGAACCAGGGGCGCATCGAAGAGCAGGGGCCGCCTAAGGATTTGTTCGAGCGACCTCAATCGCCGCGCCTGGCGGAATTCCTCAAGAACACGCGTTTTTAATTCATTTCAACAAGGAGATAACCCATGAGCATTACGCGCTACGGCACCGGCAGCACCGCAGGTGGCGGACAACCACGGCCCTTCGCCCGCGCCGTGGAGGCCGATGGTTGGCTGCACGTGTCCGGCCAGGTGCCGGCGATGAATGGCGAGATCATTGTTGGCGGCATCGTCGAACAGACTCACCAGACCATGAAGAACCTGATCGCCATTCTGAAAGAGGCTGGCTATGGCCTGGAAGACGTCGTGCGCTGCGGCGTCTGGCTGGAAGATCCGCGGGATTTCTGGAGTTTCAACAAGGTCTTCGGCGAATATTTCAGCCCGGAACACGCCCCGGCCCGGGCGTGTGTGCAGGCAAGCATGATGGTCGATTGCAAGGTCGAGATCGACTGCGTGGCCTACAAGAAAAAAGTGATCACCTGTGGCGAGGGGATTTATCCCCGCTGGGCTGCGAAGCAGTCCCAACTTTTTTGCCATAACAGAAATTTTGGGGCGGCTTCGCCACCCAGCGGGGATGAATCCCCTCGCCACAATGAGCTGTGGCCAGCTTGCAGTCTGCGTACACTCGCGGCCAATTGAATGGGAATCCAAGACATGACCGAAGACACCATCAAACGCCGGGCCCGGGGATTGGATCGGGCGTTCGATATCCTCGATTTCCTCAAGGAAATCGGCCAGCCGCTGCGCCCGAACGACATCGCCAGCGGCATCGGCAGCCCCAAGTCCACGGTCTATGAACTAGTGGCGTCTCTGCTGGAACGGCGCATCCTCGAGCCGGTGGGCAAGGACGGCCATGTCTACCTGGGGCGCCAGTTGTATTTTCTCGGCCAGGCCCACCTGCGGCATTTCGACCTGAGTCGCGAGGCTGACCAGGCCTTGCAGGACATCGTCCGGCAGACCCGGGAAACGGCGCAGATGTGCCTGCTCAACGGGCGCAAATACACGGTCGCGCTGATGAAGGAAGGCGAGCGGCATTTCCGCATTTCCTCGGACATCGGTGAGAACGCGCCCATCCCCTGGACGGCCTCCGGGCGCCTGTTGCTGGCGCATTTGAGCGACCAGCAGATCATCGACCTGATCGACCCTGACGATTTCATCCTGCCGGACGGCGAGCGCTTGCCCCTGGAGCAATTCCTCAAGGAAATCCGCCAGGCTGGCGTCGATGGATTCTTCTCCTTCGACAGCGTCGCCGACACCTTCACCCACTGCTTCGCCGCACCGGTCAAAGACCCCAGCGGCGTTGCCATCGCGACCCTGTGCATCGTCGCCCCGAGGGCTGACGCCAAGAACAATTACGCCGACTACCGCCGGGTGCTGATCGAAAGCGCCAACAACCTGGCCCGTCGCATCAACGAATAGCCAGCCCATGGCTGTGTGAGGAGTTCGAACATGTCTTCTGCCATCGATAACGCGTACGTCGAGAAGGGCGCCGCTGCCGTGGGCGCTCATCTGTTGCGGGACGTCAGCCTGCCGGCACTGGTGCTGCACCGCGAGGCGCTGGAGCACAACATTCGCTGGATGCAGAAATTCGTCAGTGACAGCGGCGCCGAGCTGGCGCCCCACGGCAAGACCAGCATGACCCCGGCGCTGTTCCGCCGCCAGCTCGAAGCCGGCGCCTGGGGCCTGACCCTCGCCACGGCAGTGCAGACCCGTGCTGCTTACGCCCATGGCGTACGGCGGGTGCTGATGGCCAATCAACTGGTCGGCAAACCCAACATGGCATTGATTGCCGATCTGCTGGCCGACCCGGCGTTCGAATTCCATTGCATGGTCGATCATCCGGACAATGTCGCTGACCTGGGCGCTTATTTCGCCTCTCGCGGCGTGCGGCTCAATGTGATGATCGAGTACGGCATCGTCGGCGGTCGTTGCGGTTGTCGGACCGAAGCCGAAGTACTGGCGTTGGCCGAGGCCATCGGCGCGCAACCGGCGCTGGCCTTGACCGGCATCGAAGGCTACGAAGGGGTGATTCACGGCGATCACGCCATCAGCGGCATTCGCCAATTCGCCGCGTCGCTGGTGGGCCTGGCCATGCAGTTGCAGGACAGCGGCGCATTCGCCATCGCCAAGCCGATCATTACCGCCTCGGGTTCGGCCTGGTACGACCTGATTGCCGAATCCTTCGAAGCCCGGAATGCCCAAGGGCGTTTCCTCAGCGTGCTGCGTCCCGGCAGTTATGTGGCCCACGACCATGGCATCTACAAGGAAGCCCAGTGCTGCGTGCTGGAGCGGCGCAGCGACTTGCACGAAGGCTTGCGCCCGGCCCTGGAAGTCTGGGCCCACGTGCAGTCGATGCCGGAGCCGGGCTTCGCGGTGATCGCCCTGGGCAAGCGCGACGTCGCCTATGACGCCGGGCTGCCGGTGCCGCTCAAACGCTACAAAGCAGAGGCTGATTCGGTGACGGGCGACGATGTCAGCGCTTGCAAGGTGACGGCGGTGATGGACCAGCATGCGTTCATGACGGTGGCGCCGGGGGTTGAGTTGCGGGTGGGCGACATCATTGCGTTTGGGACTTCCCACCCGTGCCTGACGTTCGACAAGTGGCGGGTGGGGTGCCTGGTGGATGAGGGGTTGCGGGTGGTTGAGCTTATGGAGACCTGCTTTTAGGTCTTGAGACCGAGTCGCGGCTATCGCGAGCAAGCTCGTTCCCACATTGGATTTGTTGTGAATACAAAACCTGTGTTCACCACGATCCCTGTGGGAGCGAGCTTGCTCGCGATAGCGGCCTGCAATACACCGGCGAACCATCAGGATCATCCATGAGCAATTCCAGACCCCGCATCGCCCTGATCGGCGAATGCATGATCGAACTGCAACACCGCGCCGACGGCAGTCTGGTGCAGAGCTTCGGTGGCGACACCCTGAACACAGCGGTGTATCTGTCCCGCGCGTTGGGCGAGAAGGGCGTGGTGGATTACGTCACCGCCCTGGGCGACGACTCTTTCAGCGACGCCATGTGCCGCAGCTGGGCCGAAGAAAACATCGGCCTGGACAGGGTCCAGCGTTTGCCCGGACGCCTGCCGGGCCTGTACTGCATCCAGACCGACGCGGCCGGCGAGCGGCGTTTTCTGTACTGGCGCAACGAGGCCGCGGTGCGCGAGTGCTTCACCACGCCGGCCGCCGCGCCGATCCTGGAAGCCTTGCCGGACTATGACGTGCTGTATTTCAGCGGTATCACCCTGGCGGTGATTGGCGAGCAGGGCCGGCGCAAACTCATCGAAACCTTGATCGAGGCGCGGCGACGCGGTGCCCAGGTGGTGTTCGACAACAACTACCGGCCACGGCTCTGGGCTTCGGTCGAGACCGCCCGGGCGGCTTACCGCAGCGTGTTGCCCCACGTCGAGCTGGCGTTGCTGACCGTGGAGGACGAACAGGCGCTGTTCGGTCATGCCGACAGCGAGGCGGTGTTCGCGGCCTATGGGCAACTCGGTACGCCGGAGGTGGTGCTCAAGCGTGGCGCCGAGGCCTGCCTGATCCGTTGTGATGGACAGTTCTATGAGGTGCCAGCTCAACGGGTTGAGCGCGTGGTGGATACGACAGCGGCGGGAGACTCGTTCAGCGCCGCCTACCTGGCGAGTCGTTTACTGGGCGGTAGCCCGGCGGAGGCGGCCGAGGCCGGGCATTGGCTGGCGAGTCGGGTGATTCAGGTGCCGGGGGCGTTGATACCCAAGTAGCGACATTTTTGGAAGTGCTGTCTTTGTGGCGAGGGGATTTATCCCCGCCGGGCTGCGAAGCAGCCCTAAAACAGTGGACGCAATCTTCCTGGCACACCGAGCTGCCGAACTTGGGGCTGCTGCGCAGCCCAGCGGGGATAAATCCCCTCGCCACAGGAGCCGCTTCGGGGCCGGCATCCCTCAATCCCGATAAAACACCTGCACCAGGTGATACCCGAACTTGCTCTTGATCGGCCCATGCACCACCCGCAGAGGTTTCTTGAAGATCACCGCGTCGATGGCGCCGACCATTTGCCCGGGGCGCACTTCACCCAGGTCCCCGCCGCGCTTGCCGGAGGGGCACGTGGAGTATTTCTTCGCCAACACGTCGAAGGCTTCGCCCTTGGCGATGCGTTGCTTGAGCTGTTCGGCTTCTTCGGCGGTTTTCACCAGGATATGGCGGGCTTGGGCTTTCATTGCGGCACAGACCTGAACGGGGCGAAAGGGCGGCGATTATGCCTCAAGTCAGTGGTCATGGTTGATCATCGTTCGAATCTTGTTCGCCAGCAGATCAAGGGTGAACGGCTTGGCGACCATGTCCATGCCCTGGTCAAGGAACCCTTGGCGCTCGGTGGCCTTCTGCGCGTAACCGGTCATGAACAGCACTTTCAGATCGGGCCGGTGCTGACGGGCAATCTCCGCCAGTTGGCGGCCGTTCATGCCCGGCAGGCCGACGTCGGTCACCAGCAAGTCGATGCGTTGCCCGGACTCCAGCAATACCAGGGCCCGCTTGGCGTCCTCGGCTTCGAGAGCGGTATAGCCCAGGGTGGCGAGCAGGTCGAGCACCAGCATGCGCACCGCCGGTTCGTCTTCCACCAGCAACACGGTTTCTCCGGCGATGGCCGCGGGTGCGTCGGTGACTGAGGGTTCCGTGGCTTGCTCAGTCGGTGCGACGCGCAGGCGTGGCAGGTACAACTGCACCCGGGTGCCTTGGCCCGGCACGCTGTCCAGGCTCAGGTGTCCGCCGGACTGCTGGGCAAAGCCATAAATCATCGACAATCCGAGACCGGTGCCCTGGCCGATGGGCTTGGTGGTGAAGAATGGATCGAAGGCTTTTGCCAGCACGGCGGGGGTCATGCCGCTGCCGTTGTCGCGCACCGCGATCATCACGTAGTCGCCAGCCTTCACCGGTTCCAGCGTGCTGATGTCGCTGCCGTCGAGGTAGACGTTGGCGGTTTCGATGGTCAACTCGCCACCGTCGGGCATCGCGTCCCGGGCATTGATCACCAGGTTGAGCAGGGCGTTTTCCAACTGGCTGGCGTCGGTGCTCACGGGCCATAGCTCGCCGGCCAATTGCAGCCGTAGCACGATGTGGTCGCCGGTGGTGCGGCTCAGCAGGTCTTCGAGCGAGCGCACCAGCGTGTTGGCATCCAGTGGCTTGCGATCCAGCGACTGGCGTCGGGAGAAGGCCAGCAAGCGATGGGTGAGGGCGGCGGCGCGGTTGGCCGATGAAATGGCCGCTTCGGTAAAACGACCGATCTCGGCGGCACGACCGGCGGCGATGTAGCGTTGCATCAGGTCGAGGCTGCCGAGGATGCCGGTGAGCATGTTGTTGAAGTCATGGGCGATGCCGCCGGTGAGCTGGCCCACCGCTTCCATTTTCTGCGCATGGCGCAGCGCTTCCTCGGCCCGCTCGCGCTCGAACATCTCGCTTTGCAAGCGGTGGTTGGCCTCGGCGAGTTGCTGGGTGCGGGCGATTACCCTCTCCTCCAGCGTTTCGTTGAGGTTGCGCAGGGCTTCCTCGGTTTTCTTGCGCTCGGTCTCGTCGATTACAAAGATGTAGAAGCCATTCACCGACCCGTCACCGCCCCGGCGCGGCAGGTAATTGATCAGCGCATGACGCGGCCGCCCGTCGCGGTGGGCCGACTCAGCGGTGAAGCTGCACGGCTTGCCTGCCAGGGCGTCGGCGATCTGTACGGCGCGGGCGGCGTAGGCTTCCTCGCCGATGACTTCGCGAACGGTCTTGCCGTAAAGCTCCTGCGGGGTCAGGCCATACCAGTTCAGGTAGGCACTATTGTTCAGCCGGAAACGTTCTTCGCGGTCGACATAACTGATGAGTATCGGCATCGCGTTGATGATCAGTTGCAGCTCGGTCTGGCTCTGGCGCAGGGCGTGTTCGGTGCGTTTGCGCTCGGTCAGGTCCAGGGCCGCGCCGAGAAAGCGCTTGGGCCGGCCATGGCGGTCCTTGTAGCAGCGCCCGCGCACGAATACCCAGCGCAACTCGCCGTTGGGCTGCAGCAGGCGATACTCCTCGGCGTATTCGGTGCCATGGGTGATGCAATGCTTGATGCTGCGCGCGACCATCGCCCGGTCTTCGGGGTGGACGCCTTCGAGATAGGCGCTGATGGGCAACTGGCGCGACAGGTTCGGGTCGACGCCATGGAGCAGGGCGAAATGCGCGTCGGCAATGAAGCGATCCTCGCTGATGTCCCAATCCCAGGTGCCCAGCGCATCGGTGGCCGCCAGGGCCAGTTGCAGGCGTTCTTCGCTTTCCTGCTGGGCCTTGAGGCTGGCTTCGGAGCGCCGTTCGAATTCCTGGGCCAGGCGTCGCCGTTCGCTGGTCTCGATGGCAGTGACCAGGATGCCGGCCACGCTGCCACGTTCGTCGTGCACGGGGCTGTAGGTCAGGTCCAGCCAGACATCACAGAGGCGGCCGCCAAACGGCATGCGCCAGCGCTGGTCGCGGCAGGTGCGCATGCGGCCTTGCAACACGCCGTGATAAATCCTTTCGGTTTCGCCCCGTAGCTCCGGCCAGGCCGTGTGGGTGGGCAGGCCGAACGCCCTGGGGTGCTTGTCGCCGACCAGGCGGGCGTAGGCGTCGTTGTACAGATGGATCAGCTGCGGCCCCCACAGCACCGCCATCGGCATGGGCGAATGGAGCACGATGTCCACGGCGGTGCGCAGGCTCTGGGGCCAGGTTTCGCTGGCGCCCAGCGGGCTGGTGGTCCAGTCCAGGCGGGCGATCAACTGCTGTGTGTCGCTGCTGGCGGGTATTGCGTTCATCACGGGAGTCCCTGGATGTCATGTCGATGCTGCGGCTTCTACTATCCTCTGAAGAAGTTAAGCGCGGGTTGATCTGAAGTTTTTCTGGCTCGGGTCAGCGTGTCCATTGAAGTTCGCGGATGTTTTTATGGCCATGGAAATTGATCCTTTGTTACGAATCCTGGCAAGCCAGGACGGCTCCGACCTCTATATGTCCACCGGCGCGCCGCCCTGCGCGCGTTTCGAAGGTGTGCTCAAGCCGCTGAGCAACCAGGCGTTCAAGGTCGGCGACATCGCCGGGCTTGCCGAGTCATTGATGGACGCCGAACAGCGCCTTGAGTTCGATCGGGAACTGGAAATGAACCTGGCGATTTCCCTGGCCGGCGTCGGACGGTTCCGCGTCAACATCTTCAAGCAGCGCAATGACGTGTCCATGGTCATACGTAACGTCAAGCTGGACATTCCGCGCTTCGAAGACCTGAAACTGCCCAAGGTGCTGCTTGAGACCATCATGCACAAGCAAGGGTTGATGCTGTTCGTCGGCGCCACGGGTTCGGGCAAATCGACGTCGCTGGCGGCGCTGATCGATTACCGCAACCGCAACAGCAGCGGCCACATCATCACCATCGAGGACCCGGTGGAATATATTCACCGGCACAAGAAATCCATCGTCAACCAGCGGGAAGTGGGCGTGGATACCCGCAGCTTCCACGCCGCCCTCAAGAACACCTTGCGCCAGGCGCCGGATGTGGTGCTGATCGGCGAAATTCGCGACCGTGAAACCATGGAACATGCCCTGGCCTTCGCCGACACCGGCCATCTGGTGATCTCCACCTTGCATGCCCACAATGCCAACCAGGCCCTGGACCGGGTGATCAATTTTTTTCCGGAGGAACGCCGGGCGCAACTGCTTCAAGACCTGGGCAACAACCTCAAGGCCTTTGTCTCCCAGCGCCTGGTACGCACCCGCACCGGCCAGCGGCGGGCGGCGGTGGAAGTCATGCTCGGTTCGCCCACGGTGGCCGACCTGATCCGGCGCAACGAGCTGGGTGAGCTCAAGGGCATCATGGAGAAATCCGAAGAGCTGGGGATGCAGACGTTTGACCAGGCGTTGTTCAACCTGGTGGTGGAAGGGGCGATCGATGAAGAAGAGGCGTTGAAAAATGCCGATTCGGCGAACAATTTGCGCTTGCGCCTGAAGTTGCATGCGGAGTCGGGGGCGGCGCCACCGGCTGAGCCGCCTGCGGGCGGGGAATGGGGGCTTATGGACTGATCGTCGGGCCCCACTGTGGCGAGGGGATTTATCCCCGCTGGACTGCGGAGCAGTCCCAAATCAAGCGGCCTCAATCAACCCTTAACATCGCATTGTCAGGTTTTAGGGCTGCTTCGCAGCCCAGCGGGGATAAATCCCCTCGCCACATACTTGGAATGTGCGATCAGCTAGCCAGCTCCACCCGCCCACGAAACTGCTCCAACGCCTCGGGGTTAGCCAGTGCATCGGTGTTTTTTACCGCCTCGCCATGCACCACGTTGCGCACTGCCAGCTCCACCACCTTGCCGCTGATGGTCCGCGGAATATCGCTGACCGCGAGGATCTTCGCTGGCACATGACGCGGTGTGGTGTTGGCGCGGATGACCTGGCGAATCTTCTGCTCCAGTTCGTCATCCAGCGCCACGCCTTCGCGCAGGCGCACGAACAGCACCACCCGCACATCCCCTTGCCATTGCTGGCCGATGGCGACGCTGTCGAGGACCTCTGCGACTTTTTCCACCTGCCGATAGATTTCCGCCGTACCGATGCGCACGCCACCAGGGTTGAGCACCGCGTCGGAGCGTCCGTGGATCAGCAGGCCGCCGTGGGGTAGTTCTTCGGCGTAGTCCCCTTGGGCCCAGACGCCGGGGAACTGGCTGAAGTAGGAGGCGTGAAGCTTTTCCTGGTGGGGATCGTTCCACAGCCCGATGGGCATCGCCGGGAAATGCCGGGTGCAGACCAGTTCGCCTTTTTCGCCCACCACCGCTTCGCCGGCCTCGTTCCAGACCTGCACCGCCATACCCAGGCTCTTCCCCTGCATTTCGCCCCGGCGCACGGGGGCCAGCGGGTTGCCGTTGACGAAGCACGACACGATGTCGGTGCCGCCGGACATCGAGGCCAGGCACACGTCGGCCTTGAAGTCGCGGTAGACATAATCGTAACTGTGGGGCGCCAAGGCCGAGCCGGTGGACAGGATGGTCCTGAGGCTGCCCAGGTCGTGGGTCTGGCGTGGCTTGATGCCCTGGCTTTCCAGGGCGGCCAGGTATTTGGGGCTGGTGCCGAAGACGCTGACGCGTTGTCGGTCGATCAGGTCGAGCAGGCGTTCCGGTCCGGGGTGGAACGGCGAGCCGTCATACAGCACCACCGCGCTGCCCACGGCCAGCGCAGACACCAGCCAGTTCCACATCATCCAACCGCAAGTGGTGTAGTAAAACAGCCGGTCTTCGGGGCCCAGGTCCACGTGCAAACCGTGTTCCTTGGCATGTTGCAGCAGCACGCCGCCGGTGCCGTGGACGATGCACTTCGGCACGCCGGTGGTGCCACTGGAATACAGGATGTACAGCGGGTGATCGAACGGCACGGGTGTGAACACCGGCTCGCCGCCCCGTTGGTAGAAACCGTTCCACAGCGCCACGCGGGCCGGGGTCTTGAAGTCTTCGACGCGGGCATCGGGCTGGGCGTAGGGCAGCACGATCAATTGTCGCAGCGACGGTAGTCGTTCGAGGATTTCGTTGACCTTGGGCCGCTGGTCGATGGTTTTGCCGGCTGTAGCGATAACCGGCGCAGGTGATCAGCACCTTGGGTTCGATCTGGCCGAACCGGTCGATTACGCCCTGGGTGCCGAAGTCCGGCGACGAGCACGACCAGATGGCGCCCAGGCTGGTGGTGGCGAGCATGCCCACCAACGTTTGCCAGGTGTTGGGCATGCAGGCGGCGACCCGATCGCCCTGGGTCACGCCGGCGGCTTTCAGGCTCTGTTGCAGGCCGGCGACATGGGCGGCGAGATCGGCCCAGGTCAGCTGCTCTTTGTCGCCGTTTTCACTGACGGCTACCACCGCCACGGCACTGTCGCGGCGGCGCAGCAGGTGTTCGGCAAAATTCAGCGTCGCCCCAGGAAACCAGCGGGCGCTGGGCATTTGCGGACCTTCTTCGAGCACCGCACTAGGCGCTTGCTGGAAGCGAATCTCGAAGAAGTCGACGATGGCCAGCCAGAAGGCTTCGCGCTGCTCGATGCTCCAGGCGTGCAGGGTTGGGTAGTCGTTGAGTTGCAGCAAGTACCGTTCGTTGACGAACCGGCGAAAGGCGTCCATTCGCGACTGGGCGATGCGTTCGGGGCTGGGTTGCCAGAGGATGTCGGACATGGTTTGCCTCTTGTCTTATGTATACACAAACTATAGAGCGACCCAATCTTGTGGCGAGGGGATTTATCCCCGCTGGCCGCGAAGCGGCCCAAAACAGAGTATGCGTTGCGCCAGGCAGATTGAGCTGTCGGCAATCGGGGCCGCTTCGCAGCCCAGCGGGGATAAATCCCCTCGCCACAGAGGGATTGGGAGGGGGTTATTGAGCCAACCACCCGCCATCAATATTCCACGCCGCGCCGCGCACCTGGCTCCCGGCTTCGCTGCAGAGGAACAGCACCAGTTCACCCAGTTGCGGCGGGGTGACGAACTCCAGGGACGGCTGCTTCTCGGCCAGCAAATCATGCTGGGCCTGTTGCGGGTCCACACCCGTGGCGATGCGGTCGTCGATCTGCTTCTGCACCAGCGGCGTCAGCACCCAGCCCGGGCAGATCGCGTTGCAGGTGACGTTGCTGGTGGCGGTTTCCAGGCCGACCACTTTGGTCAGGCCGATCACCCCATGCTTGGCCGCGACGTACGCCGCCTTGCCCACGGAACCGACCTGGCCGTGCACCGAGGCGATGTTGACGATCCGTCCCCAGCCCTTGGCGCGCATGCCCGGCAGGCTCAGGCGGGTAGCGTGGAACACCGAGGACAGGTTGATGGCGATGATCGAATCCCAGCGCTCCACCGGAAAATCCTCCACGGCGGCCACATGCTGGATGCCGGCGTTGTTCACCAAAATGTCGACGCCGCCAAATTCGCGCTCGGCGTAGGCGAACATGTCGGCGATCTGTGCCGGGTCGCTGACGTCGGCCGGATGATGGCCAACTTTTACACCGTGTTGCGCGACTTCGGCGACTACCGCCGACGCATCGCCAAAGCCGTTGAGGATCAGGTTGGCGCCGGCCTTGGCCAGGCTCAGGGCGATGCCCAGGCCGATGCCGCTGGTGGAGCCGGTGACCAGGGCGGTCTTGCCCGCAAGAGTGGTTGTCATAGGGAACCTCACACAATGCCAGTGGCGTAGAACACACCGATCACGAAGAACACCGCGAGGGTCTTGATCAGCGTAATGCAGAAAATGTCTTTGTAGGCTTCGCGGTGGGTCAGCCCGGTCACCGCCAGCAAGGTGATCACCGCGCCGTTGTGGGGCAGGGTGTCCATGCCGCCGCTGGCCATGGCGGCCACCCGGTGCAGCACTTCCAGCGGGATGTTGGCGGCATTGGCAGCGTTGATGAAGGTTTGCGACATCGCCGCCAGGGCGATGCTCATGCCACCCGACGCGGAGCCGGTAATGCCCGCCAGCAGCGTTACGGTCACGGCTTCGTTGACCAGCGGATTAGGGATGCTCTTGAGCCAGTCGGCCAGTACCAGGAAGCCCGGCAAGGAGGCGATCACCGCACCGAAACCGTATTCCGAGGCGGTGTTCATCGCCGCGAGCAACGCACCGCCCACCGCGCTCTTGCTGCCTTCGGCGAGTTTGCTGCGAATGGCCCGGAAACCGAACAGCAGCACCATGACGATGCCCACCAGCAAGGCCGCTTGCACGGCCCAGATCGCGGTGAGCTTGGCGACGTCGCTGGTCACCGGTGCCGCCATGCCCGGCAACGCCAGGCTATGGGTCTTGCCGTACCACTGGGGAATCCACTGGGTGAACAGCAGGTTCATGATCCCCACCGCCAGCAGCGGCGAGACGGCGATCCAGGGATTGGGCAGCTTGATGTCTTCGGCGGTCTCCGGCTCGTTGCGCAGCTCGGTGCCGTAGCCTTCGCCCAGGCGCAGGGCCTTGTTGCGCTGGCGCTGCAAGAACAGCATGCCGATGCTGAACACGAACAGCGTACCGATCACCCCCAGCCACGGTGCCGCCCAGGCGGTGGTGTTGAAGAAGGTACTCGGGATGATGTTCTGGATCTGCGGCGTGCCGGGCAGGGCGTCCATGGTGAACGAGAAGGCGCCGAGGGCGATGGTGGCCGGGATCAACCGCTTGGGGATATTGCTCTGGCGGAACATCTCGGCTGCGAACGGGTACACCGCGAAGACCACGACGAACAGCGACACGCCGCCATAAGTGAGCAGCGCGCAGACCAGCACGATCACCAACATGGCCTGGCGTGTGCCCAAGAGGCGAATCGCCGCCGCGACGATGGAGCGGGAGAAACCCGACAGCTCGATCAGCTTGCCGAACACCGCGCCGAGCAGGAACACCGGGAAATAGAGTTTGATGAAGCCGACCATCTTGTCCATGAACACCCCGGTGAACGCGGGGGCGACGGCGGACGGATCGGTGAGCAGGACCGCGCCGAGGGCGGCGATGGGGGCGAAGAGGATAACGCTGTAGCCACGGTAGGCGGCAACCATCAGCAGCGTGAGGGCTGCCAAGGCAATGATCACACTCATGGTGTGTCTCCTGGATTGTTATTTTTGTGGGGTGATGCGTGGGGAGGGCTATAGCGAGTTTTGTGCCAGATGATTAAGTGGCTGAAATATAAGGGATTTATTGAGAGTTGTGAGGAGAGCTTGAGAACTTTGTCTCTGTTTTGAGATTTTTATTGGGATTGCTGATCTCATCGCGGGCAAGCTCGCTCCCACAGGTGATCTCGGTATCAGGAAGAACGCCAATTCCTCTGGGAGCGAGCTTGCTCGCGATGAGCGCAAAGCGCTCCAAATTAGAAGTCTATTTATAGAGAATTGAGTCTCTTTATTGAGACTCTGCAATCCCCAACGCCACCATCTTCTTGTACAGCGTCGACCTGCCCAGCCCCAACCGCTCGGCAGCCTCGATTACCCGCCCATCGCATTGCGCGAGGGTGGTTTCGATCAGATGTCGATCGAATCGGGCCCGGGCCTGGCTGAAGGTTTCCTGGGGCAACGGCTCCAGGCTGGGGATCGTCGCCCGCACGACCGGAGTGAAAGTCCCAATGGCCGCGCGAATGTCGGCGGCGGTGAGCAGCAGGTCGTCACTGAGCAGCGCCGCGCGTTCCAGCACGTTGCGCAATTCCCGGATGTTGCCCGGCCACGCATGCTGGCCTAGCAGGTCGAGGGCGTCGCGGTGCAGTTCGTGTTGGCTGCGCAGTTCTTCGAGGATCGCCTCGCTCAGGGCGGGCAGGTCATCCAGGCGTTCGCGCAGCGGCGGGACCTGGATCGGCAACACATTGAGGCGGTAATACAGATCCGCACGGAATTCGCCGCGCTTGATCGCGGCTTCCAGGTCGGTGGATGTCGCGGCGATCACCCGGACGTCGCTTTGCAGCACCTCGTTGGAGCCGACCGGTTCGTATTCTTTTTCCTGCAACACGCGCAGCAGTTTGCTTTGCAAGGGCAGCGGCATATCGCCGATTTCGTCGAGGAACAGCGTCCCACCCTGGGCGATTTGCAGCTTGCCAGCGCGGCCCTTGCGGTCGGCACCGGTGAAAGCGCCGGGCGCGGTGCCGAAGAATTCGGCCTCCAGCAGCGATTCCGGTATCGCGGCGCTATTGATGCTGACAAAGGCCTTGTGCGCACGTGGCGAGGCACTGTGGATCGCCTGGGCCAGCAATTCCTTGCCGGTGCCGGTTTCACCGAGCAGCAGCACCGGCGAATCGGTGCTGGCGCTGCGTCGGGCCCGGCGCTTGACCTCAAGGCCGGCGCTGCTGGTGCCAATGAAATGAGCAAAGTTGTACTTGGTCTGCCGCGCCCGCAGCAACGAGCGGGTGGAGGCCAGTTCTTCCTGCATGCTCAGGTAGCGCTTGAGCATCGGTGACAGGCTGCGCAGTTCGTCGAACAGGGCAAAGCCGATGGCGCCGATCACCGCGCCGGCTGTTGTCATGGATCGGCAGGCGCATCACCACCAGCGGTTCCTTGGGGGTGTCCTGCATGTCCAGCAGGATCGGCCGCCCGGTGCGCACCACTTCACGCAACAGGCTGCCCGGGATGACGCTTTCGCACGCCCGGCCGATGGCTTCCTGCGCCGAATTCAGGCCGAAGCGACGGGCATAGCGTTCGTTCATCCAGACGATATTGGCGTCACGGTCGACGATCACCGTGCCTTCACTGGACTGCTCGATGATCTCGAACAACGAGCGGATCGCCAGCGTGCGCACGCGCTTGTAATCCTTGAGGCTTTCGGTGGGGTTCATCGGCCATTTCCAGGGAAGGCAGGCTTGCGGTAGGAAGCCGGTCGTTTGGCGGCATTATGCCGAGGCACGAAGGTTGATCAACACTCCCTTCTGAATCGTCGTGGTGAGGTGATCGATAAACTTGTACAGTTGAGCGACTCTGTACATAAAAGTTGCGAACGAACCATGAACAAATTCAATCCTCGGAAGCTCAAGCTTTCCAAGTGGACGGCCTGCGAGCCGGTCAATCGGGAGAAGCATTTTCTCGTCATCCAATTGCTTTGCGACGATCAGGGAGCACCGACCCAGGTCGAGTTGCAGGCTGTTCACAGCGCACGCAGCGAGCTTTTGGACTGGCAGGCGCTACGGGACAGCAGGCGTTGGAAGATGGGCTGGAGCTGATGACCAAGCTGTGCAAAGAGAAAAACTCTTTAACTTGTACAGAAATATAAAACTGTACAAGTTTTGTTGGGTAATGGCTTAATGCTGTCCAGTCAACGTCTCGGGGAGCGGTACCATGTTCATTCGCACTCGCAAGCATCAGGACGCTTTGCAAGACATCCAGGCCAGGCAGGCGATTCTTGAAGCGGAGCGGGTGGCGCTCCATGACGCCATGGCGATGGTCGAGTTCAGCGCAACGGGCGAGGTGCTTGGCGCCAGTGCGCTTTTTCTGAAGATGACCGGTTATTCTCTCGACGAGATCGTGGGCCAGCATCATTCCATGTTCTACGAACCTGCCTACGCCCACAGCCAGGAAAACGCAGCGTTGTGGCAGCAGTTGGGGCGTGGCGAAAGCGCCGAGGCGCAGTTTCTGCACCGGCGGCGCGAGGGCGATGGGATCTGGGTGGAGGCCAGCTATGTGGCGGTGCGCGGTCAGGGCTCAGGCATGCAAAGCGTTATCCAGATAGTGCGCGACCGCCATGAGCGTGTGCTGCGCGCCCAGGCAGAATCCAGTGTCATGCAGGCGATCGACCGTTCCATGGCGGTCATCGAGTTCGACCTGAGCGGTACCGTGCTGCGGGCCAACGACAATTTCCTCAAGGTCATGGGGTATCGACGCGAAGACGTGCTCGGCCAGCACCACCGCCTGTTCTGCAAGCCCAACGAAGTGCAGGACGAAGCCTATCGCGGCTTTTGGGCCGCGTTGAACCGTGGCCAATACATGAGCGGGCTGTTCCAGCGCGTCGATAAACGAGGCGCGACGGTCTGGCTGCAAGCAACGTACAACCCTCTCTACGACGCCAATGGCCGCTTGTATGGCGTGGTCAAGTTCGCCACCGACAGCACTCGCGAGGTCGAGCAGCGCCAGACTGAATCAAAAGCGGCGCGACTGGCCTTCGAAACATCGCGAAAAACCGATGAGCACACGCAAATGGGCACCTCGGTTGTCCAGCAAACCGTGACGGTGGTGCAGAGCATTGCCGATGAACTGCAGCAGGTCGCCCTGGGCATTGGTGCCTTGAGTGCCCAGTCCGAAGAAATCGGCAGCATCGTCGATGCCATTCGGGGGATCGCGGAGCAGACCAACCTGCTGGCGCTCAATGCCGCCATCGAAGCAGCCCGGGCCGGGGAGCAGGGGCGTGGTTTCGCGGTGGTCGCCGATGAGGTGCGCAACCTGGCGCGTCGCACCAGCCAGGCCACCGTGGCCATCTCCGACGTGGTCGGCAAGAACCGCGAGCTGGCCAGGCAGGCGGTGACCAGCATGCAATCCAGTACGCTCAAGGCAGAGCAAGGCGTGAAGCTGGCGAACCAGGCAGGCACGGTGATCCTGGACATTCATCGCGGCGCGCAGCAGGTGGTCGAGGTGATTGGCGAGTTTGCACAAGCCATGGATCAGCGAGGCGACGCCTGATCGCGTCAGGCTGACCCCGGATGCGCCGCCGCCAACAACTCCTTGGTATACGGATGCTGGGGTGAGTCGAACACGTCATGGCTGGCGCCTTGTTCGACCACCTTGCCGTCCTTGATCACGAGCATGTCGTGGGCCAGGGCGCGCACCACCGCCAGGTCGTGGCTGATGAACAGGTAAGTCAGGCCGTGCTTTTGCTGAAGGTCGCGGAGCAGGGCGACCACTTGTTTCTGCACGGTGCGGTCGAGGGCTGAGGTGGGTTCGTCCAGCAGGATCAACGCTGGCTTGAGTACCAGCGCCCGGGCGATGGCGATGCGCTGGCGCTGGCCGCCGGAAAACTCGTGGGGATAGCGATGCCGGCTCTGTGGATCGAGGCCGACTTCCTTGAGTGCCTGGATCACCCGCGCTTCGCACTGCGCGGCGCTGGAGGGGCTATGGACTTCCAAGCCTTCGCTGATGATCTGTTGCACCGACATGCGCGGGCTGAGGCTGCCGAACGGGTCCTGGAAAACGATTTGCATCTGTTTGCGCCAGGGCTGCAGTTCCTTGTGCGACAGATGATCAAGCGCATGGCCCTGGAAACGGATGCTGCCTTCGGATTCGATCAGCCGCAGGATCGCCTGGCCGAGCGTGGATTTGCCGGAGCCGGACTCGCCGACGATGCCCAGGGTCTTGCCGCGCTGGATGCTCAGGCTGATGCCGTCCACGGCGCGCAGATATTCCTTGCGCCGGAACAACCCACCGCCGAGGGGGAAGCTGACCCGCAGGTCCTCGACTTGCAGGACTTCTTCGCGTTCATCCCGGGGCAGGGCTTCGCCTTCCGGTTCGGCATGCAGCAACTCGCAGCTATAGGGGTGTTTCGGTGCGCTGAACAGCGTCTCGCACGGCGCCTGCTCGACGATTTCCCCGGCCTTCATCACGCACACCCGTTGGGCGATGCTGCGTACCAGGTTGAGGTCGTGGCTGATCAGCAGCAGGGACATGCCAAGGCGCTGCTGCAGCGACTTGAGCAGCAGCAGGATCTTGCGCTGCACCGTGACGTCCAGGGCGGTGGTCGGTTCGTCGGCGATCAGCAGTTCCGGCTCGCAAGCTAGGGCCATGGCGATCATCACGCGTTGGCGCTGGCCGCCGGAAAGCTGATGCGGATAGGCCTTGAGGCGTTCGGCGGGTTTCTGGATGCCGACCAGGGCCAGCAGTTCCAGGATGCGCTGGCGCGCGGCCTTGCCACCCAGGCCTCGATGCAGCATCAGGGTTTCGCCGATCTGCTTTTCGACGCTGTGCAGCGGGTTCAGCGAGGTCATCGGCTCCTGGAAGATCATGGCGATCCGGTTGCCGCGCAGTTCGCGCAAAGTCTTGGCCTCGGCACCCACCAGTTCCTCGCCGCGATAGCGAATGCTGCCGGTGGTGCGCGTGCCGGTTTCCGGCAGCAGTTGCAGGATCGAATGCGCCGTGACCGACTTGCCGGAACCCGACTCGCCCACCAGTGCCAGGCACTCGCCGGGGCGAATGTCCAGGCACAGGTTGCGCACCACCGTCTGGTCGTTGAAGGCCACGCTCAGGTCGCGAATTTCGATCAGGTTGTCGCTCATCTCAAGGTTCCGCTCATGACCGTGGGTCGAACGCGTCTCGCAACGCTTCACCGATAAACACCAATAGAGAAAGAATCAGCGCCAAGGTGAAAAACGCCGTCAGCCCCAGCCACGGCGCCTGCAGGTTCTGCTTGCCCTGGGCGATCAGCTCACCCAGGGATGCGCTGCCGGCCGGCATGCCGAATCCGAGGAAGTCCAGGGCCGTCAGTGTGGAGATCGCCCCGGTGAGAATAAAGGGCAGGTAGCTCAGGGTGGCGTTCATCGCGTTGGGCAGGATATGCCGCACGATGACTTTGCGGTCGGTCAGGCCCAGGGCCCTGGCGGCCTTGACGTATTCGAGGTTGCGCCCGCGCAGGAACTCGGCGCGTACCACATCCACCAGGGCCAGCCAGGAAAACAGCGCCATGATCCCCAGCAGCCACCAGAAATTCGGCTCGACGAAACCGGACAGGATGATCAGCAGGTAGAGCACCGGCAGCCCGGACCAGACTTCCAGCAGGCGTTGCCCAAGCAGGTCCACCCAGCCGCCGTAATAACCTTGCAAGGCCCCGGCGGCGATGCCGATCAACGCGCTGATGGCGGTCAAGGCCAGGGCAAACAGGATCGACACCCGCGCGCCGAAGATGACCCGCGCCAGGACGTCCCGCGCCTGGTCGTCGGTGCCCAGCCAGTTGACGCTCGACGGAGGGCTTGGCGCCGGTTGGTTGAGGTCGTAGTTGGGCGTGTCATCGCTGAACGGGATGGGCGGAAACAGCAGCCAGCCGCCGCCCTTGTGAATCAGGTCCTGGACATAACTGCTGCGATAGTCGGCCTGGAACGGCAACTGGCCGCCAAACTCCTGTTCGGTGTGGCGCTTGAACACCGGGAAGTACAGCGAGTCCTGGTAGCTCACCACCAGGGGTTTGTCGTTGGCGATCAGTTCACCGCCCAACGTCAGGATGAACAGACCGATGAACAACCACAGCGACCACCAGCCGCGACGGTTCTTCTTGAAGCGCTCGAACCGGCGGCGGCCCAAGGGGGAAAGCTTGAACATCAGGCGTTCCTCGCGGCGAAGTCGATGCGCGGGTCCACCAGGGTGTAGCAGAGGTCGCCGATGAGTTTGATCAGCAGGCCGAACAGCGTAAAGATGAACAGCGAGCCGAACACCACCGGATAGTCCCGGGACACGGCGGCTTCATAGCTCATGCGGCCCAGGCCGTCGAGGGAGAAGATCACCTCGATCAGCAACGAGCCGGCGAAAAACACGCTGATGAATGCCTGGGGAATGCCCGACACCACCAGCAGCATCGCGTTGCGGAACACGTGGCCGTACAGCACCCGGCGTTCGCTCATGCCCTTGGCCCGCGCGGTCACTACGTATTGCCGGGTGATTTCGTTGAGGAACGAGTTCTTGGTCAGGATCGTCAGGGTGGCGAAGCCGCCGATCACCAACGACGTGACCGGCAGCACCAGGTGCCAGAAGTAATCGGCGATCTTGCCCAGGGTCGACAGGGATTCAAAGTTGTCCGAGACCAGGCCGCGCACCGGGAACCAGTTGAGCGAAGTGCCGCTGCGGCGAACACCACGATCAGGAACATCGCGAACAGGAACGCCGGCATGGCGTAGCCGATGATGATCGCGGTGCTGCTCCACACATCGAAGGCCGAACCGTGGTGCACCGCTTTGCGAATGCCCAGGGGGATCGACACCAGGTAGGTGATCAATGTCGCCCAGAGCCCGAGGGAAATCGTCACCGGCATTTTTTCCAGGATCAGGTCGGTGACCGTGGCGCCGCGGAAAAAGCTCTTGCCGAAGTCCAGGCGGGCGTAGCTGGTGAGCATCAGCCACAGGCGCTCGTGGGCGGGTTTGTCGAAGCCGTACTGTTTCTCGATGTCCTTGATCAGTTGCGGGTCCAGCCCACGGCTGGCGCGGGAGCTGCCGGTCATGGCATCGCCCGAACTGCCGACGCCGGCCCCGCCGATGCCCTGCAGGTGAGCGATCGCCTGTTCCACCGGTCCGCCCGGCGCGGCCTGGACGATGACGAAGTTCACCAGCAGGATAATCACCAGCGTGGGAATGATCAGCAGCAGGCGCCGCGCAATGTAAGTCCACATCAGTGATGCCCTCCAGGCGAGCCGCGCTTGATGCGTTCGGCGGTCATCTGCTCGTTGGTCAGCGGCGTGGTGCTGACTTCCCACCAGCTCTCGATGGCTTCGTCATTGCTCGCCTGGACTTTCGGCATGCCGAAGCGATTCCACCACACGGTGGAGCTGCCGGGTGGGTAATAGTTGGGAATCCAGTAGTAATTCCATTGCAGCACCCGGTCCAGCGCATGGGCATGGCGGAGCATATCGCCCTGGGTGGTGGCCTTGACCAGGCCGTCGATGAGGGCATCCACGGCGGGGTTCTGCAAGACCATGTAGTTGTTCGCGCCGGGGTCGGTGGCCGCCGCCGAGCCAAAGTAGTTGTAGAGTTCCGTGCCCGGCGAAGTGCTGACGGGATAGCCAGTGATGATCATGTCGTAGTCGCGGCTCATCAGGCGGTTGACATACTGGGACGAGTCGATGCGCCGGATGTTCATGTCGATGCCGATCTGCGCCAGGGTCCGCTTATAGGGGAGCAGGAGGCGATCGATACCGTTCTGGGTCACCAGGAAGGTGAAGCTCAGGGCCTCGCCTTCGGCGTTCACCAGGCGATCGCCGTCAGGTTTCCAGCCGGCCTGTTCCAGCAATGCCAGGGCTTGCAGTTGCTTGTCACGGATGATGCCGCTGCCGTCGGTTTTCGGCGCCTCGAAGACCTGGTTGAAGACCTCCTCGGGTACCTTGCCGCGCAACGGTTCCAGAATTGCCAGTTCGCCTGCATCGGGCAGTTGCCGGGCGGCGAGGTCGGTGTTGGAGAAATAGCTCTGTTGACGCACGTAGAGGTTGCGCATCATCTGGCGATTGCTCCACTCGAAATCCCAGAGCATGGCCAGCGCCTGGCGTACGCGGCGGTCCTGGAACTGTGGTCGTTGCAGATTGAACACGAAGCCCTGGGCCGGCTGGGGCGCCTCGGTGGCGAGGTGGGCCTTTTGCAGGCGACCGTCGCGCAGGGCGGGGCTGTCGTAGCCAATGGAATAGCCGGTGGCGGAGAACTCACGGTTGTAGTCGTACGCGCCGCCGCGCAGGACTTGCCGGGCCACGTCGGTGTCCCCGAAGTACTCGATGCTGAAGTGGTCGAAATTATAGAGGCCGCGGCTGACCGGCAGATCCTTGCCCCACCAGTCGGCGTTGCGCTCGAAGGTGATGCTGCGGCCCGAGTCGACCTTGCTCACCCGGTATGGACCGCTGCCCAGGGGCGGCTCGTAGCCGCCGCCGTTGGCGAAGTCGCGGGTTTTCCACCAGTGCTCGGGAAAAACCGGCAGGGTGGCGATGTCCAGGGGCAGGGTGCGGCTTTCGTTGTTCTTGAAGTCGAAGCGAACGGTGCGTTCCGACTCCACCTCGACACCCTTGACGGCGGCGAATTGGGTGCGATAGCGCAGGCTGCCCTGGGTCATCAGCAGATTGAAGCTGTAGCGCACATCTTGCGCGGTGATGGGTTTGCCATCGGCAAAACGTGCCTTGGGATTGAGGTAGAAACGTATCGACAGGCCGTCCTCGGCGCGTTCCATTTTCTCGGCAACCAGCCCGTAGACGGTATAGGGCTCGTCCAGCGAGCGCTGGGCCAGTGGCGAATAGAGCATGCCATCGACCTGGCTGACGCCGATGCCTTTGTCGATATAAGGCAGTACGTGGTCGAAATGGCCGATCTCCATGGCTGAGCGGCGCATCGTGCCGCCCTTGGGGGCCTGGGGATTGGCATAGGCGAAATGACCGAAACCTTCGGCGTACTTGGCCGGTTCGCCGTAAACGGTCAGGGCATGTTGGGGGGTGGCATTCACCGTTGCGGCGCCTGTCAGCAGGAGCACGGCAGTGAACAGCCAGGAGGGAAACGCCAGTCGCATTGTCAGCCTTAACGCCGGGTGATCGATGACCACGATTTGTACGCGAGCGACGTGTCGATCGCCAGTCCCTCGCATGACCCAAACATGACGGCCCACCAAAAGGCGGGCCGTCATGTCGATAGACCGGGATCAGTCCTGGCGGCTGGTCACTTCCAGCAGGTGATAGCCGAACTGGGTCTTGACCGGGCCCTGGACCACATTGATGGGGGCGCTGAAGACCACGGTGTCGAATTCCTTGACCATCTGGCCTGGACCGAACGAACCCAGGTCGCCGCCCTGGCGGCTGGATGGGCAGGAGGAGTTGGCCTTGGCGACTTCAGCGAAATCGGCGCCACCTTCGATCTGGGCCTTGAGTTCGTTGCACTTGTCTTCGCTGGAAACCAGGATGTGGCGGGCAGTGGCTTTGGCCATGGGAAAAATCCTTTCAATGTCTTTAAAAGTGGTCAGCCTACCGGAATTGGTACGGGTTTGTTGTCAAAAATGCGTCAAAGCCCGACGATTCGCAGGCGCTCGGCGTGCCTCAGGTAGAGCGCCACCGGATCGGTTCCCTTGCACCGTTCGCCGCCGACCGATTGGTTGATCGCGTCCAAGTGGTCCATGGGGTAATCGGAGCGAATGACCTTGCCCAGATGCGAGCTGTAGCGCCCGACGATGCCGTCGTTCTGCCCAGCCTCGGTGATGAAATATTCGGAGAAGGCCTGGCAGAAACCGTGCGCGGTATCCGCGGTGTCTCGCACCGTCCCGCTCCACGAGTAATAGCGCACGCCGTTGACCTCTTGCGGGCCGTTGCCTCCCCAGCTACGGGGCAGGCCTTGGGGGTATTTGTCATTGAACGCGCCCACGCCTTCGGTGGTCAGCGCTGCCAGTGCCGCGATGGCATGTTGCGGGAGCTGTGCCTGGCCGCTGAGCGATGAAATGAAGTCGGCAAAAAGCGTCGCGACCCGACTCGCGACATTCTCCGGCAGACGGCCTGGGGTCAACGCCTTGCGCAGGAAGTCCGCCAGTTCCGAACCCTGATTGGGCCCGTTGACCGAAGTGACCGAGGCGACAAGGTCCGGTGCCATCGCCGCAGCATAGCGGGCGGCCAGCGCGCCTTGGCCGTGACCGATCAGGTTGACCCTGGGGGCACCGGTCCCATCAAGGACCCGCTCAATCTGCGCCAGTAACTGCTCGCCACGGGCCTCATTGCAGTGCGTGACTGATACGTACGGGATGAACACTCGGGCACCGGCCGTACGTAGGGCTTCTTTGATGTCACGGAAAAGTTCGGATTGCCCAACCTTTTCGAACCCGAACAAACCATGGACCAATAAGATGGGAAAGCGCGTAGTTGCATTCCGTTGCATGTTCATACCTTTTTCGAAGAGGTTCATGTTGTGTTGCCAGCGCCACTCTAATCGAGGCGATGAGCGGGCGGTGTAGGACAAGACCGCTGCGAGCTGCGGAAACCGGAATAAAGAACGCGAGAAGTTTCTTGCGAGGCGGGATGATGCCTAGGACCAAGAGATGCGTCTGATAGCGAGCGCACTTCAAAGCTACAACCTCAGTTGCTGGAGACTACTCTTCGCGTCGTGTTGTCTGATTGCCTGTCTGGGCCCAAGCAATTTCAATGGCTTCATCCGGCACCGTCGCATCAGGCGGTGCCTTTGTCCAAGGATTGGAGCCAGGAAATGACTGTTGAATCATCTGTTGCCAAAACAAGGCGTTCGCCGCACAAACTGCCGGCGCCTGTGCTGGCAAGGGCTCAGGGAGGCGTGATCAATCCCGCCTGGAGCAAGGTTGTCGTCACGGTCGTGCCATACCCGATGATGGCTTGTGGCGATGAAGTGCTGTTGTGTTGGCATGGCCTCAATAACGATGGCGAGCCATACCGTCATGAAGTCCGCCGGTTTGTCACGGGACGGCAGGTAGGGCGCGACGTCGTTTTTGTCGTGCGCGAACCTCACCTTGCCGAGTTGGAGGGTGGCTCGTTGGAACTTTCGTACCGGGTAACCGGCAAGCAACTGACTGCCGGGCTGGTTTCGGACCCCTTGCAGTTGGTGATCGGAGATGTACCGACGCATTTGTTGCCGCCCATCGCCAACGATGCGGTGGGTGGGAGTCTCGATCCAGGGCGAGTACCCGTGGGCACGCTGCTCACCGTGCGGCCATATTCAAGAATGGCGGCAGGCGATCGAATCATTCTCATTGCCAGCCGTGATTCGAAGCCGTTATGGCGAGATGAACTCGATATCGAAGCCCACGCGGTGGGCCGTGAAGTTTCGTTCTGGATTGAACACGCCAATATCATTCCCCATTTGGGGCATTCGCTGAGCTTGACCTATGTTGTCAGGCGAGGGCACCTGGTGCGCCGGGCCGAATCGTTGTCGATCCACATAGGTCCGCTGGTGCGCCCCGCGCTGAAGGCGCCGGTCATCCTGGAGGCGCATGATGGTTGGCTTGATGTCGACGCGCTTGATGACGCGGCGACAGTGGTCATCGACGGGGTTGGACTGGAGGCGGGGGAACTGGTCTGGTTTCAGTGCGATGGCACTTATTTCACCGTCCGCGACTGTTTGATTACCGAGGAGACGGCAGGCCAGCCGGTGGTCTTCAAGGTGCCCGCCGCTTATTGGCGGGATCAACTCGACCGTCCGGTCTATTTCTTTTATCAGGTAGAGCGCCTGGATGATGTCAGCCAGCGGTCTGCCACCGAGACCCTTCAGGTGCGTTCCGGGCTGCCTGGCGGCGGCAAGCCCCGCGCCGAATGAGGGCTTGCCGATGGTTCAAGGCGTTCACGCCAGCGATTGCAACCTGCCGTGAGCCTGGCGTAATAGCTGCTCGGTGGACTCCCAGCCGAGACACCCATCGGTGACTGACACCCCGTAGCGCATCGCCGGGCCCAATGGCTGGCAGCCCTCGAACAGATGGCTTTCAAGCATCATGCCGATGAGCGCGTGATTGCCCAGTAGCCGTTGTTCCAAAACGTCATTGAACACCTGGGGTTGGCGCAGTGGGTCCTTGCCGCTGTTGGCGTGGCTGCAATCGACCATGATGCGGGGCGGGATTTTGAGGCGAGCCAGGTCGTCGTGTATCTGGGCCACGCTCTGGCGATCGTAGTTCGGACCGCGATGGCCGCCGCGCAGCACCAAATGCGTGTCGGGGTTGCCCGGGGTCTGGATGATCGCCGGATGTCCCTGGCTGTCGACGCCGAAATGCCGATGAGGGTGAGCCGCGGAGCGCATGGCGTCACAGGCGATGCCGACGCCGCCGTCCGTGCCGTTCTTGAACCCTACCGGCATGCCCAGGCCGCTGGCCATCTCCCGGTGAATCTGCGATTCGGTGGTGCGGGCGCCGATCGCTACCCAACTTAGCAAGTCGTCGAAGTAACCGGCAGCCATGGGCTGCAACAACTCCGTGGCGACGGGCAGGCCGAGTCGCAGCATTTCACGCATCAATTCCCGAGACAGGCCGAGACCGGCGGCCATGTCATCACTGCCGTCGAGGTGAGGATCGTAGGCCAGGCCTTTCCAGCCAATGGTGGTGCGCGGCTTCTCGACGTAGGCACGCATCACCAGCAGCATGCTGTCGCTCACCTCCCGGGCAAGACGGGCCAGGTTGGCGGCGTATTCGAGAGCGGATTTCGGGTCGTGGATGGAGCAAGGGCCGACGATGACCAACAGGCGGGAATCCTCGCCATTGAGGATTGCGCGGATCGCTTGGCGATGGACGCCGACTTGGTGACTCAACGCCGCATCAAGTGGCAATTGTTGCTTGAGCTGCAACGCGCTTGGCAAGCGCAGGGTCAAGGCTTCATTGGCAGGATTGAGCGTGGACAGCGGCAAAGCGGAGACGGACGAATTCATGATCTGGCTTCCTGGACGGGCAGCGGGTTCAGTCCCGCGCGTCGGCCCTATTGGGGTGTTCGACAATTGGCCGTAATGGCCCGCAACGTAGGCATGCCACCGGTAGGTGACCGATCGGAGGCGGCAGGCTGTCCCGAGCGGTGGCTGGTAAATCGCCAGGCGGAAAAACTGTCGTAACGGTAATAAGTGGCGTAGTTCATGGCTCAATCCTCAAGTTGTCTGGTACTGCGAATGTCTGGGGCCTGAAAAACAAAACCCCCGGTCGGGAGGCCGACCGGGGGTTTGGAAAACTCTGGAAGGCGACCCGTTTTTCATGGGCGCCGGTTGGGTATCAGGCGCGCCAGTGGCTAAACCAATACCCAAAATAAAAGCTGACCGGAGTCTGCACCTTGTTCGCCCAGGCAACCGCAAGCGAGCGCAGGGCGCTGGCAGGTTGAAGCGGTGAGAGGGCGTTGAACATGGTCTGTCTCCGATGAATGGTCCCGAGCTTACTAGAGCGCGACGCAGCCGTTCAATAAGAAAATTCTATCAGGCGTTTAAAAACATTCGCCTCGCTTGAGTCCGGCCGGCTTTATGACAAACTCCAGCCTTGTTCTGACTCTTTCGGACGAACCATGAACGCTTCAGTCTTTGCTGCCGCACAGGCCATATCCATTGCCGGGGACGTCAGCGCCAATCGACTGCGCCACCAGTCTTTCATGCAGGCCGCTGCCGAGCAGGACGTGCAAATGCTGGTATTTCCCGAGTTGTCACTCACCGGTTATGAGCGGGATCTGGCCGAGGAGTTGGCGATACTGCCTGACGACGCTATCTTGCAGCCGCTGCGCGACCTGGCGCACGAGTTGCGTTTGACCACTGTGGTCGGCATGCCGATCCGCCTGTTGGCAGGCGCACCCGTGATGATCGGCGCATTGATCCTGGGGGCGGATGGCTCCCTTGGGGTCTACAGCAAACAGCACTTGCACCCTGGCGAAGAGGTCGCCTTTGCGCCTGGTCATGGCGGTTCGTTGCTGCGGATGGGGACGGATCGCGTCGCCTGGGCGGTGTGTGCCGATTTCTGCCACGCCAGCCATGCCGCCGCAGCCGCGGAGCGGGGCGCCACGGTGTATGCGGCGGGTGTGTTGATCACCGAAGGCGGCTACCTGCCGGACACGACGTTGCTGCAAGGTTATGCCCGGCAACACGCCATGACGGTCCTGATGGCCAATCATGGTGGCGCCACCGGGGGCTGGGAGTCAGCGGGTCGCAGCGCGATCTGGGGCCCCGGCGGTTCGCTGATCGCAGCGGCACCCGGCGTTGGCGAGTCGTTGGTTATCGCCCGTCGCAGTGGCGATGGCTGGGCCGGGCAGGTCGTGCCGCTTTGACGAGGTTTCCATGAGTTTCCAATGGCGCCTGGCTGAGGTCGGCGACATCGATTTCGCCCGGCAACTGACTTGCCGCAACATGCTTCCCTATTATCTGCGCCATGATTTGCTGTGGCAGGACGAAGCGTTCGACCTGGCCTGGGTCATCCGCCAGAACTGGATCATCCACCGTGATGACCAGGCGCTGGGTTTTGTCAGCCTTAGCCGTGACGCTCGCGCCTTGTATATCCGCGAGCTGCAGATAGACCAGGCGTTTCGTCGGCAGGGTGCCGGAACCTGGGCGATCGGACAGGTCTGGCGGATGGTGGCACTTGAACATCGACCGGCATTGCGCCTGACGGTCTTCAAGGATAATCCGGCCAGGGCCCTTTATGAGCGCATGGGGCTGCAGGTGGTCGGCGAAGACGAGTGTTTCCTGAGGATGCAGCGAGACGTAGGTGCTTGAGGCTTCGAGTGTCGGGCCGAGAAGATGTGTTGTAACTTTTATCTGCCTGTTTGCGCTAGGTCTGCCGAGTGCTTTTTTGCTAAGGTGTGGGGCAACCCATACAAGACCAAAATCGTGAGGTGTCTGCTTGATTAGGGTGTTAGTGGTCGATGACCATGATCTCGTCCGTACGGGCATTACGCGGATGCTGGCTGACATCGATGGCCTGCAGGTAGTTGGCCAGGCCGAGTCCGGGGAGGAATCCCTGATCAAGGCGCGGGAATTGAAACCCGACGTGGTTCTGATGGACGTCAAGATGCCGGGCATCGGCGGCCTTGAAGCCACGCGTAAGCTGTTGCGCAGCCATCCTGATATCAAGGTCGTCGCGGTAACGGTGTGTGAGGAAGATCCATTCCCGACCCGGTTGTTGCAGGCAGGCGCGGCGGGCTACCTCACCAAGGGCGCCGGCCTGAACGAGATGGTCCAGGCGATCCGCCTGGTGTTTGCCGGGCAACGCTACATCAGCCCGCAGATTGCCCAGCAGCTGGCGATCAAGTCGTTCCAGCCGACCAACGATTCGCCCTTCGATGCGCTTTCCGAGCGAGAAATCCAGATTGCCTTGATGATTGTCGGCTGCCAGAAGGTCCAGATCATCTCCGACAAACTCTGCCTGTCGCCCAAGACCGTCAATACCTACCGTTACCGTATCTTCGAAAAGCTTTCGATCAGCAGTGACGTCGAGTTGACGCTGCTGGCGGTGCGTCATGGCATGGTCGATGCCAGCGCCTGATAATGACTGAACAGTTTGATCCAAGTGCCTTCCTGTCGACCTGCAGCGGCCGCCCTGGCGTGTACCGCATGTTCGACAGCGATGCGCGCCTGCTTTATGTAGGCAAGGCCAAGAACCTCAAGAAGCGCCTGGCCAGTTATTTCCGCAAGACCGGCCTCGCACCGAAGACCTCCGCCCTGGTGGGGCGTATCGCGCAAATCGAAACCACGATCACGGCCAACGAAACCGAGGCGTTGCTGCTTGAGCAGACGCTGATCAAGGAGTGGCGCCCGCCGTACAACATCCTGCTGCGCGACGACAAATCCTACCCGTACGTGTTCCTGTCCGACGGGGCGTTTCCGCGCCTGAGCATTCATCGCGGAGCCAAGAAGGCGAAGGGGCGGTACTTCGGTCCTTACCCCAGCGCCGGGGCGATTCGTGAAAGCCTGAGCCTGCTGCAGAAAACCTTCTTCGTTCGCCAATGCGAAGACAGTTACTACAAGAACCGCACCCGGCCGTGCCTGCAATACCAGATCAAACGTTGCAAGGCACCGTGTGTCGGGCTGGTCGAGCCCGAGGTGTATGCCGAGGACGTGCGTCACTCCGTGATGTTCCTGGAAGGGCGCAGCAATGCGTTGACCGATGAGCTGTCCGCCGCCATGGAAGAGGCTTCGATCAACCTCGAATTCGAACGCGCCGCCGAGCTTCGCGACCAGATCGGGCTGCTGCGCCGGGTTCAGGATCAGCAAAGCATGGAAGGCGGCAGCGGCGACGTCGATATCGTGGCGGCGTTCATCAACCCGGGCGGCGCCTGTGTGCACTTGATCAACGTGCGGGGCGGCCGCGTCTTGGGCAGCAAGAACTTCTTCCCCCAGGTTGGTATCGAGGAAGACGTGGCGGAAGTCATGGCCGCTTTCCTGGGGCAGTACTACATCAGCAGCCCTGAACGCGACTTGCCCAGCGAATTGATCGTCAACGTGGTCCATGAAGATTTCCCAGCCCTGATCGAAGCCATCGACAAGCTACGCGGTCGCGAATTGACCATCAGCCACCGTGTGCGCGGAACCCGCGCGCGCTGGCAACAACTGGCCGTGACCAACGCCGAACAGGCCCTCGGTGCACGTTTGGCCAACCGCCAGCACGTTGCGGCACGCTTCGATGCCCTGGCTGACGTCTTGAATCTGGACGAGCCACCGCAGCGGCTCGAGTGCTACGACATCAGCCACTCAAGCGGCGAGGCAACCGTTGCCTCCTGCGTAGTGTTCGGCCCGGAAGGCCCGATCAAGTCCGATTACCGGCGCTACAACATCGAGGGCGTTACCCCCGGCGATGACTATGCGGCGATGCACCAGGCGCTGATGCGGCGCTTCGGCAAGATCAAGGACGGGGAGGGCAAGCTGCCGGATATCCTGCTGGTGGACGGCGGCAAAGGCCAATTGTCCATGGCCCGCGACGTGCTCAATGAATTGGCGGTCCCGGACCTGATCCTGCTCGGCGTGGCCAAAGGAGCGACGCGCAAGGCCGGTTTCGAGACCCTGTACCTGAACGACGCGGCCCATGAGTTCACCCTCAAAGGGGATTCGCCGGCCCTGCACCTGATCCAGCAGATCCGCGACGAAGCCCACCGTTTCGCTATCACCGGCCACCGTGCCCGCCGCGGCAAGACCCGCCGCACTTCTACGCTGGAAGGCGTGGCAGGGGTCGGGCCCACGCGCCGGCGTGATCTGTTGAAACATTTTGGTGGCTTGCAGGAGCTGTCTCGTGCCAGCATCGAGGAGATAGCCAAAGCACCCGGTATCAGTAAAAAGCTTGCAGAGTCGATTTATGCAAACCTGCATAGCGAGTAGAATGCCCGTCAACCTCGTAGCCAGTTGTGCCGATGAATATCCCAAACCTGATTACCGTCCTACGCGTCCTGCTCATCCCGATCTTCATTTTGTTGTTCTATTTGCCGTATCACTGGAGTTACGTGGCCTCCGCCTCGGTCTTTGCCTTCGCCGCCGCGACGGACTGGCTGGATGGTTACCTGGCCCGACGCTTGGAGCAGAGCACGCCGTTCGGCGCGTTCCTCGATCCGGTGGCCGACAAACTGATGGTCGCGGTGGCCCTGGTGCTGCTGGTACAGGAACATGGCAACCTCTGGCTGACCTTGCCGCGCGGCGGTGATCATCGGCCGCGAAATCGTCGTCTCGGCCCTGCGCGAATGGATGGCCGAGCTGGGCGCCCGCGCCCAGGTCGCCGTGTCGAACCTCGGCAAATGGAAAACCGCCGCACAAATGCTCGCGCTGGTGATCCTGCTGGCGAATCCCTCGGACTTCAGTTTCTGGGTCCTGTTGGGTTATGCCTTGCTGCTGGTGTCCGCCGGCCTGACGCTGTGGTCGATGGTCCAATACCTGCGCGCCGCCTGGCCGCACCTGCGGACCGATGTTGATCCGAAATAAAACTTTTTTGAATCAAAGGGTTGACGGCGTGTTGGGAATCTATAGAATGCGCCACACCAAGACGCGGGAATAGCTCAGTTGGTAGAGCACGACCTTGCCAAGGTCGGGGTCGCGAGTTCGAGTCTCGTTTCCCGCTCCAAGATTCAGAAAAAAAGCCACTCAGATGAGTGGCTTTTTTTTGCCTGAGATTTATGTGCAGGAGGCGTCGGCCTTTAGCGTTTGTGATCAATCGTTGGGCAGATGCAACTGCACCTCCATGGCGTCATGGAGGAGTCGGACGATCTCAATCACGTCGCCGTCTCCCACACGATAGAACACGATATGTCGCGGACTTTTGACCACTCCATGAAGTTGTTTGGCCTGCTGGCGTGAATAGACGAGGTGATAGCTGCGAAGGCCCGGTGCAAGCTCATCGCGGTCGTGGCTGCCAACGCGATAAGGCGTGTTGGCAATCGCTTGCAGCGCCGCGAGGATCAGTGCCTGGTAGCGCTGGCGTGCTTGATCGCCGAACTGCGTCTGGGAGAGCCTGAGAATATCGACAATGTCGGCGCGCGCCGCGTTGGAAATCCGATACTGCGGCATGCTCAGTGTTTCTCACTCGCGGGGAGGGTTGCCTCCAGACTCAAGCCCTCGAGGTAGTGCTCCAGATCCCCTTCGTTCAACTGCGTGAAGCGCCCGTGCTCAAGGTCCATGATGCCGATCGAGGTCGCCTGACGCAGGGCCTCAATTTTGGCGGTGTCTTCGGCGACGCGTTGCTCCAATAGCCGCAAACCTTCTCGCATCACTTCGCTGGCATTCTGATAACGGCCGGACTGAACCAGGTCATGGATAACTTGTTCCTGGTGAGGGGTGAGCACAACGTTTCGCGTCGCCATAATTAACTCCAGCTCTGGGCAAACAGGTTATTTCGACCATTGGCATATTATGCCATTTATGCCATTTTACCCGCGAACACATAGTTTGGGATTTGTATCTGACGAACTGGGTCGTACGGGGGCATCCTTCGCGCCGAACAGCGCGTGCTGGCTCCGGAGGGCATTTGCAAATGCACAGAAGGGTGTTGCAGGCGGGGCATCGGGGCCGTTTGATCAGTGTGCGTCTTGGGTTCTCAGCTTGGCCAGGCCCTGTTTGATGTGTCCGGCGTTCTCACCGATCGTGTGAGGCGCGCCACGGGCATTGTCGCCAGTATCTGTCGCACCTTGGCGTTCAATCCTTAAGGTCAACTCCAACACGGCCGCCTCTAAGGCGAGCTGGTTTTGGTACAGGCGCTCAAGGACATTAGGCAGTGAGTATTCGGGGGGGGGGCATAGCTTCGACTCCATTCGAGAGAGTGGGGAGTTTAGCTGCGGGAATGGCTGACAACAAAAAGCTCGCGCATGGTGGGCTCTCTGAATGGGGGCAAATTGATCAAGTCGTCGAGCAAGCTAGCCTGATCCGGACTTAGCTGCTCGCTTCGCTTGGCAAATTTAAAGCGCTTGAGCAGCGTGATCTAAAGCTAGGCCAGCGATTCAAATTGATCGTCGATCGCAGACTGCCTGAACTCGAAGATCTTACTCTCATGCGTCGCCCCCCATTCCCGCATCGCGCTGATCAAAGGCGTAAGCGTGTTGCCTAATTCTGTGAGCGAATACTCCACCTTGGGCGGAACCTCACGATAGATTTCGCGATGTATAACCCCGTCTGTCTCCAGCTCTCTCAATTGCAGCGTGAGCATCCTCTGAGTCACATCTGGTATCAGTCTGCGCAACTCGTTGAACCGCTTCGTCCCTGACATCAGGTGGAACAGAATGAGCGATTTCCACTTCCCACCAATGACGTCAACAGTAAAGGCGACCGGACAAGCAAACGCCTCGATTTCCCCCTGAGGGATGCATTTTTTCACCGGGAATCTCCTTGGTATAAAAAATGTGCCTACAGCACAAAAATGTGCGTACTTATGTAGTAGTGCTGTGTACGTTACCATCATTCCATATCAATCACTATGGAATTGCGTAGATGAGCTTGCTGCTATCCCCTTATGAAATCAAAGGCCTCAAACTGAAAAATCGAGTCGTTATGTCGCCCATGTGCATGCACATGGCCGCGGATGATGGCTTTGTCACTGAGTGGCACCGAGTGCATTACGGTGCTCGCGCCTTGGGCCAGGCGGCGCTGATTTTCCCCGAAACGCTGGCCGTCCACGCCGACGGCCGTATCGGGGCTGGTGACCTTGGTATTTGGAGCGACGCCCACGTTGGCGGCTTGAAGGCGCTGACTGAACTGCTTCACAGCTTTGGTGCAAAAGCCGGCGCTCAGATTGGCCATGCAGGGCGCAATGCTGACCTGCCCAATCTCATTCACATCGCGCCATCGGCGATTCCGTTCACGGAAACCAGCCCTGTGCCTCGCGCACTCGCGGCTGATGAAATTCCGGGTTTGGTAAAGCTCTACGGCGATGCCGCACGACGCGCCAGTGAAGCGGGCTTCGATGTGCTTGAGATCCATGCCGCACATGGTTATTTGCTGAATGAGTTCCTCTCCCCACTCGCCAATACCCGCGACGACGAATATGGCGGTGATGCCAAGCGTCGCTATCGTTTCCTGCGCGAAGTGCTGGAGGAAGTCAAAACCCATTGGGGCGATCGTCCTCTGTTTGTTCGTATCTCCAGCTCTGATTACGCCGACGGCGGAAACACGCCCGAGTCGTTCCTTGAATACGGTCGCTGGATGAAAGAGCAGGGCGTCGATCTGATCGACTGCAGCTCCGGCGGGATCAAGATGATCAAGGTTCAGACCTATCCAGGTTACCAAGTCCCGGCGGCTGAGTTGCTGCGCAAGGAGCTGCATATTGCGACGGGGGCGGTGGGTGTAATCCAGAGTGGTCGTCAGGCCGAAGAAATCCTGCAAAACGGCCGAGCTGACTTGGTGTTTGTCGGGCGGCAAATGCTGCGTGATCCATTTTGGGTGCGTACTGCGGCAGATGACCTGAAAGAAATCATTGAGATTCCTGTAGCCTACACACGCTACGGTTCAGTCTGGCTTGATACCAAAGCCTGAATTTGTCCGCGTCGTAAGCGGGCGTCTGGAGAATGCTAATCCTGGCATCAGAAGCTAAGGCGTCCAAATAGCTGAGGCGAGACGCTTCTTTCTATATGGACTTCTGTGTCCAGGGTGAGCTTGTCTAAGTTACATTCGTTGTTAATAGGACCGGACTTTCAGAAAAAAATTTAATGAACGGGAACTCCCGGCTTTCTTCTGGGCGGCTGGAGATTGCGGGTTGTCCCGGTCAAAAGCTTCGTCAGGTTCCACGCCTGATGCCATGTGTGCCCAGTCGCTATCGCATGTGCGGAGCTTGAGCCTGGTCAATGCTGACCAGTTTGAAGAATCCATACCTACTTCATTGAGAAGCATTCGATCAATCGGTTTCCACCCTATTTGCACTACGCATGAAGTCGACAAACGCACGCAGCTTTCCAGGCATGTGCTTGCGATGCGGATAGTAAAGATGAAACGCGTCGTCCAGTGCGCTGTGCCGTTTCAGTATCTGCCGCAGCCTTCCGCTAACCAACTCTTGCTTTGCGAAATCCTCGAAGACGAAACCGATGCCCTGGCCTTGTATCGCTGCATCTAGAACGGATCTCATTTCGTCGAAAATAAAGCGTCCTTGAACATCGACTTGAACCATTTGGCGTCGAACTTCGAACTTCCATTCAAACAACCTGCCTCCAACGGAATAGCGCTGGCGTATGCAGTTGTGCTTTAGCAGTTCCTCAATGGTTTCTGGTTCACTCCGTTCGCGGAAGTAATCCGCTGCAGCCACCACAATTCGTTTTTGTGCCGCTCCCAACTGCACGGAAATCATATCGTTTTGCACTCTTTTTCCCATGCGTATGCCGATATCAAAACCGGCGTTGACTATATCACTAAGCCGGTTATCCAGTGATACCTCGACATTGATAAGTGGGAATTTTTCCATGAAGGCGGTTAGATGCGGTTCGATAAAGATACGGTATGCGACGTACGAAGAGTTGAGGCGCACTGTGCCAGACGGTTGGTCGGTCGCGAGCAAGGCTTGAGACAAGGCATCCTTGATCAGTGCAAGTGCAGGTACTAATGCGGCGTTCAAGGAGTCGCCAGCCTCGGTCAAACTGACACTGCGAGTTGTACGATTAAACAGTCGCGCATTTAGCTGCGCTTCCACGCTTTTGATGGTGCGTGATACCGCTGTAGGCGTGACCCCTAATTCGACGGCAGCGCGAGCAAAATTCAAATGCCTGGCTGCAGCCTCGAACGTTAACAGGCCGGGAAGGTGCACGGGTGGGGGGGCGATTTCGCCTTTCTGAGCATCCGTGTGTGCCGGGCTCTTTATTATGACTTTATTGCTCATACGGTATCCATGCTTGTGATCATTTTCTTCATTATCACAGATCCCTATAGTGGTGCATCAAGTACTTCATCACGCCAAATCAGTGATCAGCAATCCAATGAAGCAGGAATAAACCATGAGCAAACCTACTTACGTACAAGAATACCAAGCCATAGCCGAGGTGCTGAACCAGTACATCGAGGGCTGCAAACAGGCCAAAAGTAGCATCATGAAGCCTGCTTTCAGTGAGCAAGCAACGATGTTTAGCGTCGATGGCGACGGTAAGCTTGCCGGAGGCGCGATTCCAATCCTGTTCAATGGCATCGACACGGGGTTCCGCCCATCCCCTGATGCACCGGCAGCGATCGTCCGCATTGAGGTCGTCGGTACGGCGGCTAGCGCCCGCATCGACGCCAACGACATGTCAGGCATCTCCTTCACCGACTTTTTCCATCTGTTGAAAGTCGATGGCAAGTGGACGGTAGTCAGCAAGATCTTCCACACCCACGTCGCGTCTTGAACCTCTGTCTTCCTTAGGTACGCGGCAGATTAGGCTTCCCGGCATGCCTGCAGTGTTTTTCCTTGCAGGCGAACGGCGCTGGAACTGTGCGTCCGGCCCGCCGTCTGGAGACGCAGCCTTCGACCGCCTGATTGAAGACGCAACGAACTTATAAAGTGGCTCGCTATTTAATGATGCACACACTGAGGCAATACAAAGGAAAGATCATGAAAACCCTCACCTCCGCATTCGCCCTTTCCGTCGTGACGCTATCGCTTGGTAATGCATCTGCAGCCGACCAGCCCGGCGTTGAACACAACACGGCGAAATTCTTGCAATCCCTTGAAGGCGGCGAGACGCTGGACTCGATGACGCCGGTCGATGCCCGCGCCGCGCTGGTGGCTGCTCAAGCTGCCCCTCAAGTGGCCTTGCCGGCAGCAGACGTCAGCGAGAAGACGATCCGAGTCAATGGCAGCGACCTGAAGCTGACCATCGTGCGCCCGGCCGGCAGCAACCAGAAGACTCTACCCGTGTTCATGTACTTCCATGGCGGCGGCTGGGTCCTGGGCGACTTTCCGACCCACGAACGGCTGGTGCGTGATCTGGTAGTAGGCTCGGGCGCGGTGGCAGTCTTCGTCAACTACAGCCTGTCGCCTGAGGCGGGATACGGCGTCGCCATCGAGCAAGCCTATGCCGCGACAAAATGGGTGGCCGAGCATGGCGAAGAGATCAAGGTAGACGGCAAGCGCCTCGCAGTAGCTGGCAACAGCGCAGGCGGCAACATCGCCGCTGTGGTTGCCTTGATGGCGAACGAGAAGGGCGCACCTGTATTGCGTTCGCAAGTATTGCTGTGTCCGGTGACGGATGCGAACTTCGACACACCGTCCTACAAGGAGTTTGCCAACGGCTACTTTCTGACGAAGGACCTGATGGTGTGGTTCTGGGACAATTACACGCGCGACGCCGAGGCACGCAAACAGATTTACGCTTCGCCGCTGCAGGCGACGACCGAGCAGTTGAAGGGCTTGCCGCCGACGCTGATCCAGACCGCCGAATTCGATGTCCTGCGCGATGAAGCTGAAGCGTACGGCCGCAAGCTCGACGCTGCGGGTGTACATGTGAAGTTGGTGCGCTACAACGGCATGATTCACGATTTTGGGTTATCGAACGCGTTCAGCCATCTGCCGACGCCCCGCAGCGCGATCGCGCAGGCCTCGCAAGAACTCAAGAGCTACCTGAGCAAGTAATTTCCAAGAAATGGAACCCGTAGGTCACGGTGAAACTGCGGGGCTCATTATAGAAACATGCCGTTCATTTTATTGCTTGGCTACAGCGGCATCGAAATTTCCCCAATGTCTGCTGTGCTTTTACAGTCGAGCGTCAATCATAATTGCGATCTTTATTAAGAGCGACTAAGTGAAAACTACTTTTATCAAGAGTTTGTTTTTTGTGGCAGTAATTGCGGGCTTTGGCTCGATTGCTCAAGCAGAAGATCTTCCGCGTGACCAACAGGTTATAAGTAATAAAACCATAAGCGAACCTACGTACGTACAAGAGTACCAAGCTATCACCGAGGTGCTGAATAAGTACATTGAAGGCTGCAAGCAGGCCAAGAGCAGTATCATGAAACCCGCTTTCAACCCACATGCGACGATGTACAGCGTTGGCGCCGATGGCAAGCTTGCCGGCGGCGCCATTCCAATCCTGTTCGAAGGAGTCGATAAGGATTTCCGCCCATCTCCCAACGCACAGGCCGCCATAGTCCGCATCGAGATTGTCGGTACAGCGGCTAGCGCTCGCATCGACGCCAACGATATGTCAGGCATCTCCTTCACCGACTTCTTCCATCTGCTGAAAGTAGAAGGCAAGTGGACTGTGGTTAGCAAGATTTTCCAAACGCATGTAGCGCCTTAAAAACCATCTGAACAGTTCTTGCCCCGCATCAATTGACAAAGGGACTGTTTCACTGGCGAACTGCCGTCAAGTCGTTGCCCAATGCGCATCATGCATTTTGTTTGGAACGATGACTGAGGCGATGTTCAATGAGTCGGACACGAGACGAATCTCGTGTTCCGCTCTAAACATTAAGAAAAAGCCACTCAATAGAGTGGTTTTTGTAATTTCTGCTCCAAGTGGTGAATGTTCACACCCCCTTCACAGAAGCCTTCATCACGAACCAGGTCCCGATGTAGTGGGATGTTGGTCTTGATGCCGTCAACCACGATTTCGTCCAGGGCATTACGCATACGGGTCATGGCCTCGTCGCGAGTGGTGCCCCAGGTGATCAACTTGCCGATCAGTGAGTCGTAGTTGGACGGGACCTTGTAGCCGCTGTACAGGTGCGAGTCGACGCGAACGCCGTTGCCGCCTGGAGCATGGAAATGCTTGACCAGGCCAGGACTCGGGATAAAGGTTTTCGGGTCTTCGGCGTTGATCCGGCACTCCAGGGAGTGGCCATGGATCTTCACGTCCTCCTGTTCGATGTCCATGGTGCTTCAACCATTTGTAATGGGCAGCGTCTTGAATGTGTATTGGCCGTAGTGTCGAGCTACCTGAGAAGATCGCTCTTGGACGTCTCACGCAATGTGAGAATGGCCAGCAAGGCACATACCGCAGCACCTGCCATGAAATAGCCCGGTACCAGTAAATTGCCGGTCTTGGTGATAATCGAGGTGACCACGTAAGGGGTGATTCCGCCACCCAGGATCGCGCCGAGGTTGATGCTGATCGCCATGGCCGTATAGCGCACACGTGTCGGAAATTGTTCCGCGTAAGTGGGGTAGCCCACCGATTGCACGATCGGCATGGGCAGGGTGGCGACGAACATGGCCAGTGCAGCAATCCAGAGGCTGCCGCTGTCCATCAGGATCATCATGGGAATCACCAGAATGGCGTAGCCTAAAAAGCCAACGCTCAGCGCTTTCTTGCGACCGATACGATCTGACAGACCACCCCAGAACGGCATCATCGCCGCCATGCACAGGCTGATCACTGCAATTACCCAGTAGACTTTGGATTTTTCAAAATGCAGATACGTCGTCAGGTAGATGTTCATGAACACCATCCCGATGAAATAGCCCGCGTTTTGAGCTGACGCGAACACGATGACCCGGAGCAGCGCGGGCAAATTCTTATTGAAAACCTCTTTGACCGGTGCGATTGGTGGCTTTTCCTTGGCAAGGAACGCTTTGAACTCCGGCGTTTCCTCGACGTTGTGCCGCATGTAAAACGAAAACAACACCAGCGGTATGGACAGGAAGAACGGAATGCGCCATCCCCATGCCTGTAATTGCTCGGCACTGAGAAGCCCTGTGGTGATACCGCAGACAATCGCGCCAGTAGCACCACCGACTGCGACGCCCAGTGGCGTGAATGAACCAAAGAAGCCGCGTCGGCCGTTTGGCGAGGATTCAGCCACGAATGCCGCGGCGCCCACCACTTCGCCACCAGCGAAGAAGCCTTGGGACAGTCGTAACAGCACTAACAGGATGGGCGCTGCCAGGCCGATCTGGGCGGTGGTAGGCAACACGCCAATCAGCGCAGTTGCAGTGCCCATTCCGATCACGGTGCTGAGCAGAACTCGGCGGCGGCCGATTCGATCGGCCAGGCGACCGAGCAGCACCCCGCCTATAGGGCGGATGACAAAGGCAATGCCGAATACGGCCAATGTGGCGAGCAGGGCGGCGGCGGGGTTGTCACCGGGGAAAAACAAAGGAGCGATGATGGTTGCCATGTAGCCGTAGATACTGAACTCATAATATTCAACGGCGGTGCCCGTGGCCGAAGCCATTGCTGCACGCTTTGCAATGAGGGCTGACTGCGTTGTGCCAGCAGTGGCTTGTGTGTCGAGCTCGATTTGCGGCGAGTTCGTATTTTCAGAAAGAACACGAGACATAAATACCTTCCACTCTGGCCAATGGCCAAAAGAGTTAAGTGGCAGCCGGGGCTGCCTTGAAAGTGACGTACTGAAAACCGACAGTGCACAGCTCATCCGGGCGGTCAGGCGCCCAGGCGTATCCGTGGTTGACTATTCAGCTTTCAGACGAGGTTTTAAGCTCGGCAGTTAAAACGAGGGGCTTGATTCACGAGGCATGTCAGTTTCCTTTTTATTATGGGTGTGCGACGGGTGGGCGAATTAGGTAAGAGCACGCTCACTGTTATTGCGACGCGCGGGTTTTTGAATGGTGATGCCCTCTTTGAGGAGTGCCTGCCTGATCGCACTGGCAAAAGCAGCGGCGCCAGGCTGATCGCCGTGTATGCAAAGGGTATGTGCCTTCACAGGAATCCAGATCCCTTGGGACGTGCGCACTTCGCCTAAATGCAGCATGTTCATCACTTGATCGATGGCATCGTGGAGGCTTTCGATCATTGCGCCAGGCTGGCCACGGGGCGTCAGAGTGCCGTCCTCCTGGTAGCTGCGATCAGCGAACACTTCCTGCACCACTGACAAGCCGCAGTGTTCGGCGGCGGTGACCAAGGCGCTTCCCGACAACCCGAAAAGAATCAGGCCTGGATCAACGTCTTTGACTGCCCTGCAGATCGCGTCGGCTGTGGGCCGGTGGACGGCGGCAAAGTTGTAAAGCGCACCATGGGGCTTGACGTGGCGCAGTTCGACGTTGGCCGCTTTGGTAAAGCCCAGCAAGGCCCCCACCTGGTAAACGATGAGTTCGTAAACCTCATCCTCGGACAGCGTCATCATCCGGCGACCGAAACCTTGCAGGTCGTCAAAGCCCGGGTGGGCACCGACTGCCACGCCCAACTTCGCAGCCAACGCGACGGTTGAGCGCATGGAGCGCGAATCCCCGGCGTGAAAGCCACAGGCGATATTGGCTGAGGTGAGGTGTGGAAGAATCGCCGCATCGTCGCCTGCGCGATAAATACTGAAGCCTTCCCCCAGGTCACTGTTGAAATCTATTTCAGGCATGGAAAGCCTCCATCGCCTTGAGTGTGCGAGCACGGGTTAACAGCAATGCTTGCGCAGCGCTTAAATCTATAAGGGAGAATTGCAACTTGTCGCCCGGTAACAACTGCGCCAAACGGGGTAAATCGACGCTGGCTACTTGGGCAATCCTTGGGTATCCGCCGGTCGTTTGGCGGTCAGCCATCAATATCAGCGGCCTGCCGCTGGGGGGGACTTGGACGGTGCCGAACGCGACACTTTCCGACAACAGTTCTTTGGGTGAAGACAGTGTCAGTGGCGTGCCGTCGAGCCGGTATCCCATACGGTCCGAGTCACCGGTCAATGTGTAGTCATGGCTCAAGAAGTGCTCTTGGGACTCAGCGCAAAAGTCCTTCCATTCCCGCCCCGCGATCACTCTTATTGGTTCCAGCGCGCCGGTTTCGTAGAGCCCCAGGCTGGACATTGGGTTGAGGCGTGGTGGATTGGCAAACGAGGAGCAGATCGGAATCAGATCTCCGGTTTGAAGTGTCCGGCCCCGCAGCCCACCGAACCCGCCACGCGAGTAGGTGCTGGTGCTGTTCATCAACGGTTGCAGCAAAAAACCGCCGCCCACCGCGAGGTAACTCCGGGCTCCGTGTCGCCGTTTGCCGAAACTCAAAATACTGCCTGGGGAAACCAGGGCGGGCACGCCGGGCTGGAGCGGAACTGCATCCAGTTCGGCACCGAGGTCCGCGCCGGCGAGTGCGATGACTGCCTTGGCCTGAAAATGCAGCGTCGGGCCTTGGAGGGTCATCTCCAAGGTGCTGAAGGTGCGAGGATTACCGACGAGGAGGTTGCACAGGGCATGCGCATCCTCATCCATCACGCCGGTCACAGGCACGCCCCAATGCTGAAACCCGTGCCGTCCGGTGTCCTGGAAGGTTGAGAGCATGCCGGGTTTGATCACCTTGATGGTCACTTCGCGTTCTCCCGAGCCAATAGCTCAAACTCATGGCGGGTAATGGGTACAAATTGAATCTTGTCGCCGCCCTGTAAAAGACAGGGCGGTTCGCTCAAGGAGGAGAACATCTGCAGCGGTGTTCTCCCTATGAGGTTCCAGCCTCCGGGGAGATCGGCCGGGTAAATGACGCTTTGTCGGTTGGCGATGCCGATACTGCCTTGCTTGACCAGCGTGCGCGGTGTCGCGCGACGCGGCAGTGACAGGGCGCTGTCGTGCATGCCGATGTACGGATGGCCAGGTGCAAAACCGACCATCAATACATCCAGCCAGTCGGCCGTGTGAGCCGCGATGACTTCGTTGACGGTGAGGCGGCAGGCCTGTGCGATGTCCTCGAGGTCCGGGGCATATTCCGGGTCGTAGCACACGGGGATTTCGAGGCAGGCACCGATCTTTGCCGCAACACTTCGCGAATCCTTGAGACGTTCAGCCACAAGCTTGCAGATCGATTCGTAGGGCGACACATCGGGGAAGTGGCCTGCAATTAACTCAGGAGAGTAATGAACGCCTACCGTCACCATCGCAGATACAACATCCGTGACGCCTGGTAGCAGGCCTTGGGCACCCAGAGTACGTAATTGATTGCCGATCAAGGCGGCCTGACGGTTGAGGTCAATGGAAAATACGTTGCCGAATATCAGGATTACACAGCGATCACCGCAAGGCTCGAACTGCCATTGGTAGCCGGTATTATCGGGGTGAAGAGGCGCTGCTATCGGCTCATCCAGGGTGCGACTGAGGTCGGACATAGTGTTCTCTATCCTCATGCGGCAGGCTAAGTAGCGGCCAGGCGCGTGCAGCAGGACAGAGAAAGCACAGGCTTTCTGCAGGTATCCGGCGCAACACAGCAAGGCTTCTCGGCTTGATAGTGCGCCGTCGCTCTAATGGCGACGGTCGCTTGACCAACGTATTACTTGGCGAAGAGCTGGCTCATATCCTTGAACGCTTTGAACTCCAGTGCATTGCCGCACGGGTCGAACAGGAACATGGTGGCCTGCTCGCCGACCTGGCCTTTGAAGCGAATGTAGGGTTCGATCACAAATTGGATCGCGCGCGCCTTCAAGCGCTCGGCCAAGGCTTCCCATTGCGCCCACTCCAGAATAATCCCGAAGTGCGGAACCGGTACGTCATGGCCGTCTACCGGGTTGCTGTGGACGCTTTCCTGCGAAGCGGTTTTAGGATGCTCGTGGATGACCAGTTGATGGCCGTAGAAGTTGAAGTCTACCCACTGCTCGCTCGAGCGGCCTTCGGCGAGACCAAATACCTCACCGTAGAAGTGACGTGTGGCGGCCAGATCGTAGACGGGAATTGCCAGGTGGAAAGGAGAGAGGCTCACGGTGGTTTCCTATTGATTTGTTTTGATCTGAATCAATTCTTATCCGGAAACCATGCAGGTAAAAGCGGAAATTCTGTGTTCTGAGCACGAATAATTTCGATGAGTCGCGTGGTTATATAAGGTTTTGCACCAGGGTTGTTCATGGTGCACCACAATGGTTCGCTTTCCGGTTGAAAAGCTCGCGATTGATTTTCCGATGCAGGTATGCTCCCGATGGGTATCACACCACATCAAGAACGCAGGCCCGGAAGATATTGAAAAGCGGTGAATGTTTTTGCCGATATTTAGATACCAGTACGATTTCTCGGAAAAACGTGAGCTTGTGCAATTCAAGCACCCTGACGTCTTCGGCATGTTCAAGCCACAAACCCGCCTTGGGCACCAGCGAAACACCCAGTCCACTGCGCACCATCTTCACAATGGCATCCAGTTCATCAAGCTCCAGTGCCTGGTGCACATGTATTTTTTGCTGCTTGAGAAACTGGGTGACCAGGCGCCCCCCAAAAGATCCTCGGTCATACCGCACGAAGGGTTGTTCTGCGAGAATCGCCAGCGGGTCGTCACCTTGCACATCTTTGGACGTGATCAATACGAACGCCTCGCGCGCGATGACTTCGGCATGCAAATCCTTGGGCAGCGAAAAAGGCGGTTTGATCATGATGGCCAAGTCCAGCTCTCCGGCATCCACTTGGCTGAGCAGATTCAACGACACGCCAGGTACAAGGTTCGTTTCGATGAAAGGTGCCTGTGACTTTAATGCCACCAGCGCCTGAGGCAGGAGACCGGTCTGAACCGTGCCGATCGCGCCAATGCGCAGCGCCCCATGAAAGTCATTACCGCTGTCGGCGGTGCCCATTCGAAGGAAAAGCTGCAGGATTTCCTCGGCCAAGGGGATAGCACGCTGGCCCGCTGAGTTAAGCGTGGCCGAGCGCCCGGTGCGATCAAACAGTTTGACGCCCAATGTGTCCTCGAGACTTTTGATCTGTGCGCTGACGGCGGACTGCGTCAGCCCTACCTGCTGGCCAGCCGCTGCGAACGTGCCCCTTTGCGCAACGCAGATAAATGTCTTCAATTCTCTGATCATGTCGAACCTAGATCCATATGTGGTTGTTCGCGCAGAGGGTAGTCATTTTCAATAGGTTTACCAACGGCGCTTGATTCCGGCGCATCGCCGAAACCTGGTTGAGTAACGCCAACCTGTTCGTCGATCAAATGACGCGTGCCATTCAGGCGGGATGGGAGCCGTAGAGAGGCGGTGGACGCATTGCTCAATTGACAAAATAAAATTGTGTTCGTGAAAAAATTATATTGATTTTTTTTTGATTGGCTCCGCTTTAGCATAAATCCACCTTCAAAAAAACCGCTGGGCAGCGAGCGCGGTGTCCGGCATCACAAACCAATAAAAAATTGTTATCGGAGTCCTGATGAGTCTTTCTCCTTTCCACCTCGCAATCCCTGTGTATGACCTGGCCGCTACGCGCACCTTTTACGGTGAAGTGTTTGGCCTTGCCGAGGGCCGATCCAGCACCCAGTGGGTGGATTTCGATTTTTACGGCCACCAGTTGGTCATCCATGAACACCCAAAGACCGCTTCTCAGGAAAGCGTGCACAGCAACCCGGTAGACGGCCACGACGTACCGGTTCCGCACTTCGGGATTATTCTGGAGTGGGCTCAGTGGGAAGCGTTGGCTGAGCGTCTGAAATCCTTTGGCACCCAATTTGTGATCGAACCCTACATTCGCTTCAAAGGCCAGGTCGGTGAGCAGGCCACCATGTTCCTGTTCGACCCGTGCGGCAACGCGCTGGAGTTCAAAGCGTTCAAAGATATGAGTCAGCTCTTCGCTAAATAATAAAAATCTGGCGCACGTTAAAGAGTGCGCCAAGAAACTTAAATGAGCTGGAAGCTCATGAATCTAGCTACTGCGTTCACGCAGTCCTTTCATTCCAACAAAAAGGCTAGACATGAAACGTATACCATTGGTTTGGCAAATTGTTGCTGGGCTTTTGCTTGGCGTGCTCGTCGGTTGGTACTTCAATACCCATCCACACAATCAGGTTTGGGTCAGTACCGAAATTCTTAAACCCCTTGGCGACATTTTCATCAAGATGATGAAGATGGTTGTTGTTCCCATTGTTTTCTGCTGCATGATCCTTGGTATTGCCGGGGGCGGTGATAACAAGTCCTTCGGACGCATGGGGGCAAAATCGCTGGCTTATTTCTTCGCGATTACCAGTTTGGCCATTGTCCTCGGACTGTGCTTTGCCAATTTCTTCGAGCCTGGTGCGGGCACCGAAGTTGCGGGTATCTCCCACGGAACCTCAACGGTCAATATCGAGCCCTCGAAAGGTGCGCTGATCATCCTGCAAAACATTGTTCCCGATAATGTGATTGTGGCGATGTCGGAAGGGAAGCTGCTCTCAGTGCTGTTTTTCGCTGTGCTCCTAGGGCTGGCGTTGAACACCCTGCCAAAAGCAAAAAGCGCACCGGTCATCTCCGTTATCCAGGGTTTATCGGATGCGATGTTCAAGGTGGTCTCGTTTGTCATGGCGTATGCGCCTATTGGCGTATTCGGGATGATCGGCTCGACCGTTGCGACCTTTGGCTTCGCCTCGTTGTTGCCGTTGCTGAAGTTGATTGGCGTGGTTTACCTCGCGCTGATAGCCTTTGCCTTGGTTTTTCTCGGAGGCATTTGCTACCTGATTGGCGAAAACGTCTTCAAGTTGATCAAGTACTTCAGGGATGAACTGATTCTGGCGTTCTCCAGCGCTGCCTCGGCGGCGGTCATGCCGCAGTTGATGAAGAAGTTGGAAAACTATGGCGTCCCTCAACGCATCGTCAGCTTCGTGGTTCCGGTGGGGTATGCCTTCAATCTGGATGGTGCATCCATTTTCCTCGGCGTCGCGACGATCTTTGTTGCCCAGCTCTACGGGATTGATCTGTCCCTGACTCAGCAAATACTGCTGGTGGTCACGATGGTGTTGACGTCGAAGGGCGCTGCTGGAGTGCCCGGGTTTGCCATCATTATTCTGTCTGCCACCTTGGCGTCGGCCGGACTTCCGCTGGAAGGGGTCGCCTTGATCGCGGGTATATTCAGGATTATTGACAGCGGGACCACTACGTTGAACGTATTGGGTAATGCGATTGCTCCCTTGGTCATTGCCAAGTGGGAAAAGGTTGGCCTAGAACCTTCAGGTGCTGGGAGAACCGGACAACAGGTTTAACACCTTGAAAGAGCCTTCGATGTTATCCGCGTCGAAGGCTCTTTTTTGTTTATGCAATAGAGATAAAAAACATTCGATTTTTGTTCTTCGGTGTTGAGTTGTGCGGTTGGAACTCCGGTTGCGCACAACTTGAATCGTCGAATTCTGCTGCCAAATTTTAATAAAAAGACAGGTGGTTTATGTGCAAAAAATCTTTACTCGACTGGGCGCGTCGGTATGCCTGGTGCGTGTCGTTTCTAATCGTGAGTGTCAATCCAGCAGCCTCAGCGAGCCCGCAGCCTCAGTTGGCCCAATCCGCAGTCGCCGTACCTGACCGCTTTGCCGCGGAGACGGCCAATGCCATTTTTGCCAAAGGCGGTAATGCTGTTGATGCGGCAGTCGCGATTGCTTTTTCGCTGGCCGTTACCTATCCCGAGGCGGGCAACCTGGGCGGTGGCGGGTTCATGACGATTTATCACGAGGGTAAACCTTACTTCCTCGATTACCGCGAGCGTGCGCCGCTCAAAGCCACCCGAGACATGTTTGTCGACAGCAACGGCCAAGTAATCGCTGCCGATAATCCTGCTGGAAGTGTTGTCGGTTACCGCGCTGTGGGTGTGCCCGGCACGGTGGCGGGTATGTGGGAGGCTCACCGGCGTTTTGGAAAGCTCAAGTGGGCAGATCTGATCGAACCGGCGATTCGCTATGCCCACGCAGGTTTTGTCGTCGATGAAGCGCTCGCCAATCTGGCGGTGACAGAAAATGAAAAGCGATTCTCCGGTAAAACCAATTTCACCGACTATTTCGGCAAGCTGCATGCCGGGGCCAGGTTCAAGCAGCCTGAGTTGGAGAGGGTACTCAAGCGAATCGCCGCCCAAGGCCCTGGAGGGTTTTATACCGGTAAGACGGCCAAACTGATCGCTGCGGATATGAGCGCTCATGGCGGTTTGATCAGCGAAGCGGATCTAAAGGGCTACGAGCCCATTTGGCGAGAGCCGTTGCAGGCATATTGGAATGGCTTTCGTATCGTCACTGCGCCACCGCCCAGTTCCGGTGGGATCGCTTTGGTTCAACTTTTAAAGATGAAGGAATTGCGCCATGAAGATTTCCGTGGCGTGCCGCTCAACTCCGTCAGCTACATGCATTTGATCGCTGAAATAGAGAAACGTGTGTTTGCCGATCGCGCTCAGTACCTGGGTGATCCCGACTTCTACAAGGTTCCCGTGGAGCAGTTGCTGGATGACAAATACCTGTCCGGCCGCGCAGCCCAGGTGAATGTTTCAGAACCCTCGGATACCAACAACGTGGTCGCTGGTTTGGACATCGCTTCGTTGGAAAAACCGCAGACCACGCATTTTTCCATCGTGGACAAGTGGGGAAACGCGGTCTCCAATACTTACTCGCTCAATGGGTTCTTTGGTTCAGGGGTGGTCGCCAGCAAAACCGGCATTTTGCTTAACGATGTAATGGATGACTTCTCCGCGCTGGCGGGCGTACCGAATCAACTGGGTGTAGTGGGCCATGACACCAACGCCATTGTGCCCGGGAAGCGTCCCTTGTCATCGATGACGCCAACGATTTTCCTGAAGGACGGGAAAGTCGCGCTCGTTATTGGTACACCCGGAGGGTCGCGGATCTTTACCTCAATCTTTCAGGTGGTCAGCAATACCTATGACTTTCAGCTTCCATTGAAGGATGCGATTTCAACGATGCGCTTCCATCACCAGTTGCTGCCAGCGAACACCATTTTCTGGGAGCCTTATGCCCCTATCTCCGGGCAGTTGGCAACCGACCTTGAAGCCAAGGGCTATAACTTGGCTGATCAGGGTTTCAACGGTGATGTCCAGGCGATCAAGGTTGAGGGACGAGTCCCTGAGCCCGTTTCAGACCCGCGGGGGAGAGGCGTGACGTTACTGGCGAAGTAACGCGATTCTTTGAGCTGGATTTCAATCGCCTGAAGCTCCTTCATTTGCGTCTTCAGCTTGGCGATTTTCTCCTCCAGCCGCACCGCTTTTGGTTCGAAGACATGGTCTCTTGCCGATCGGCAACATCAAGTGCTGTCAGGTACGAATTCCAGAGCTGTTTCCCGCTAACCCGCGGTTGACGAAACTCCGGGTTTGGTAACGCTATATGGCGATGGGCGCACGGCCGCGGATGATCTGAAAGAAGTTATTGAGATTCCTGCTGCCTATACACGTTATGGATCAGTCTGGCTTGATACGAAGGCTAGGCCAGACGAATATCCTGCCTGTGCCTGATGCTAATGTTTCTTCGCGGCCTGCTCGGTTATCAGTTGAGCCAGCAATTTTACCGGCTCGGTAAGGCTGCGGCGTGCACGATGAACCAGGCCAATATCGCGATGAAATGTACGTTGTTTGAGATCGATGGCGCGTACTTCGGCAGGCCACTCCTTGCGGGTGGTCGTTTCCGGAACCAAGGCTACACCGACACCGTTTGCAACGAGCTTGATGATCGCATCCAGCTCATCAAGTTCGCAGACTTCATGCAATGAAATATGGGTTTGTCGCAAGAACCTATCAACCTGGCGTCCGCCAAATGATGAGCGGTCATAGCGGATAAAGGGCTGGCTTGATATCAACTCTGCCCAGTCTTCTCCCGGCGTATCGGCGGGGACGATCAATCGATATGGCTCGCGCGCCAACGTTGTCCATCGCAGATCGCTATGAAGAGAGAAGGGTGGACGGATGATCGCGGCCATGTCTATTTCACCTGAATCGACCTGATTCACCAGTTCCATTGAAAGGCCGGGTACCACACGCGTCCGACATTCCGGAGAGCGTTGGTGGAATTCAGCGAGCGCTTCCGGCAAATAAGAGCGTTGAACGGACGCAATCGCTCCGATCGTGACCAAGATACTGGCCGGAAGGCCCACCGGGCTTGTGCCCAAATTGTTAAACTGGCGCACCAGTTCCTGACCCTGCAATAGAACTTGATGCCCCATCTTGTTGAGTTGGGCCGAACGTCCTTCGCGGTCGAACAACTCTACCCCAAGCTCTGCTTCAAGGCGCTGCATCTGGGCACTGACGGCTGCTTGGGTAAGGCCTATCTTGCTGCCGGCTGCAGCAAAGGTGCCTTCCCTCGCCACCGCGATAAGTGTTTTAAGTTCTTTGATCATGCGCAAATAATAATTATATTTCGATGGGAAATATATTTATATTTTTGTGGATTAATTGCTCCGCCGGGCGCCTGACGCGTGATCGTTTTTTTTGATAGCATGCGCCGCATTATGAAGAAACCCGCCCACGATATGCGCCAGCACATCATTGATGTCGCCAGGTCGCTTATGACCCAGAAAGGTTACACCGCCGTTGGCCTTACCGAGTTGCTCGCGGCCGCGGGTGTACCTAAAGGGTCTTTCTATCACTACTTCCGCTCCAAGGACGAGTTTGGCCAAGCGCTGCTCGAAGAGTACTTTGAAGAGTACCTCACGAGGGTCGATGTGCAATTGGCCAGTGCGGGTTCCGGCGCCGAACGTCTGCTGAGCTATTTACATTATTGGGCCGAGACACACGCGTTTGATCACACCGATCAAAAATGCCTGGTGGTCAAATTGGGTGCGGAAGTATGTGATCTGTCCGAAAACATGCGCGGGGTGCTCGAGAAGGGAACTGCCCTGATCATTGAGCGAATGATTCGTTGTGTTGAGCAAGGCAAAGCGGATGGTTCCATCGAGGCGTCCGTCGACGCAGCAATACTGGCTGAAGCGCTCTACCAGATGTGGTTGGGCGCCTCGTTGCTGGTCAAGGTCAACAGAACGCGCGAGCCTTTTGACGCGGCGCTTGAGATGAGTCGACGCTTGCTGTCCTAATCTCGATCGGCAGGCTTTGTCATGCTGCTCGACGTCACCACGTGAATGCCTGGGGCCTGATTGATCGCGGCTTCCAGCAGCTCTCGAGCAATGAGCGCGGGAGGGTTGAGGCGCCAACGTTTAGGTAGCAGCGGCGACGCAAGCTTCAACAGGAGGATGAGTGCGCGCTCGGCATATCGCACTTCTTCACGCTTACCCCCGATGACACCGGGCCGCACATACGTCAGCGATTCAAACCCCACCCTCGCCAGATCCTCTTCCAGACGGCCTTTGACCTGGTTGTAGAAAAACGAAGACCCGGCATCTGCGCCGATCGCCGAATTGAGCACATAGGTCGACGTTCCGTGATCACGCGCGAGCCTGGCCACTGCCAATGGGTAGGTATGGTCGACCCGCTCGAAGGCTGCTCTGGAGCCCGCTGTTTTCAGCGTAGTGCCCAGCGTGCAGATCACTGCATCCACTTGCCGGAGGTCTGCCTGTTCATCCAGGCGTTCAAAATCGGTAAGCGTGGCGACGAGTTTCGGGTGCGCCGCCAAATCTTTGCGCGTGGGCGCATAGACGACGCCGATGCGCGAATCCGACAGTGCCAGATCCAATACATGACTGCCGACCAGCCCGCTTGCACCAACTAGTAGCAGCTTGACTGTTTTTGGCTCGTTCATGCCTGAGGGCACTCCCGGACAAAATTTTGAATAGCCTCATCGACCGGCGTGACGCCTTGGGTCAGTTCGATGATGACGCGATTCACCCTCGGCTTCTCAATGATCTGCAACAAGGCTGCCGCGACATCTTCGCGAGGCACGTCCCCATAGGGGATGGCAAGGCCGGCGTGGACCTTGCCGGTGCCAGTCGAGTCCAGCAACGTGCCAGGGCGCAGGATGACCCAGTCAAGGTCTGTTGCGGCCAGGTGCACGTCGGCGCGTTTTTTCACGGCCATGTAATTTTCGAATGTCTCGGAAACCGCTTTGCCACGCGATGCCTCTGGAAACGCCGAGACCAGAATAAAACGCCGAATGCCCGCCCGTTGAGCCGCTGCCACAGACAGCTCCAACCCGCGACCATCAATGGCATCGGTCATTTGCGCGCCACCCTTGCCGCTGCGGCACCGGCCGCGAATACGACGGTATCACTGCCCGCCATGAGCTTGGCCAGCGCTTCTGTATCGAGTTCAAGCAAGTTACCGGCTACAGGAGTGGCGCCGAGTGCTTTCAGCCCCTCGGCTTGTTCCGCATGACGGTATAACGAACGTGGCTGGTGACCGCATTCTGCCAGTTGTTGGGCGAGACTACGGGCGACTTTGCCCGAGCCACCGACGATGAAAACTGAGCGCATGGTTCCTCCAGAGCAGGCGATATTTCAAAAATGGCCCGCTCAAGCGAACCTGCAAACGTTGTTGACGAATGCATGCTGAGCCATATTCTATATTGATCGCTACAGAAATTGTCAAGGGTCTGGAGCGGTTGCTCTCGGCTACTTTGTTCCAGTTAAAAAGGCGTCAGGGGAACAGAAGCGCATAACAATAAACAAATAAAATTGATTTTTTGCATGCCTATATATTGTTTTAATTGTTTTCTTAGGGCCGCTAGCATTCACGCACTATCAACGAAAGCTGAAGGGTGGTCCCATGCAATTGCTCGGAAATCTGCTGAAAGCGGTTAAACCCTCGCCAACGCTGGCGATCACACGCATAGCGGCAGAGCTGCGCCGCAATGGGGCTGATATCATCAGCTTGTCGACGGGCGAGCCGGACTTTCCAACCCCCGACCATATCAACGCGGCCGCCAAAGCGGCCATCGATGCAGGCCAGACCCGCTATACCGATGTGGACGGCACTCCTGAACTCAAGGCAGCGATCGTTCGCAAATTTCAGCGTGAAAATGGCATCACTTACGCGACCGACGAAATCAGCGTGGGCACCGGCGGCAAGCAAGTGCTGATCAACGCACTGCAGGCAACCCTGAACCCTGGGGATGAAGTCATTATTCCTGCGCCTTATTGGGTCTCCTATCCGGACATGGTGCGCCTGGCCGGGGGCACACCCGTGGAAGTTGCTTGCGCGGCAGATCAGCATTTCAGGATCACGGCCGAGCAACTCAAGCAGGCGATTACGCCGCGCACCAAGTGGCTGATTTTGAATTCGCCAAGCAACCCGACCGGTGCTGGCTATAGCGCGACGGAGCTCCAACAGTTGGGGGCCGTGCTGTTGGATCACCCGCAGGTCTACGTGCTGACGGATGACATGTACGAGCACTTGAGTTACGACGGTTGGGTGTTTTCCACCATGGCTTCGCAGGTTCCGGCCCTGCACGATCGTGTGTTGACCGTGAATGGCGTTTCCAAAGCCTATTCGATGACAGGCTGGCGCATTGGTTATGCGGGCGGGCCCAAGCCGTTGATTGCGGCCATGGCCACCATTCAATCCCAGACCACCAGCAACCCCTGCGCGATATCCCAAGCCGCCGCCGTGGCAGCGCTGGATGGGCCTATCGATTTTCTGTCTGAGCGGAATGAGGTGTTACGTCAGCGTAGGGACCTTTGCCTGGACGCTTTTAACACCACACCCGGTCTGGTGTGTCGCCGTCCGGAGGGCGCTTTCTATCTCTTCCCTTCATGCTCGGGACTGTTCGGGCGCAAAACGCCAGCGGGTATGGTGCTGACAAATGACGTGGATGTCTGCCAGTACCTGCTTGAGGCCGCCCAAGTGGCCGTAGTGCCGGGGAGCGCATTTGGATTGGAAGGGTATTTCCGCATTTCCTTTGCTACCTCAACGGCGCTACTGGAGCTGGCGTGCACACGCATCAAAGAGGCATGTGAACAGCTCGCGTAACACAGCGGTTGGTTTTGCGGAGTACGTCCCAGTCAAGCTGAGAGGGAAGGGGTCAGCATCGATACGGCTGTTGCGCCAATGCCTTGCAGATCTTCGCGGCTGGCGGCGTCATGTGCTTGCAGTGACATGCCTTCGAGCAATGTGTTCAAGGCCGAGGCGAGCAGGCGGGTATTCGTGTCGTGGCGGAGTTGGCCGTCCTCGACCGCGCGGTCAAGTCGCTGCTGCAAATAGTCACGACCTTCTTGGCGCAAGGCCTTGAGGGTAGCGGTGACTTCTCCTGCATCGTCCGAGACGTTGACTGCAGCGAGTACCACCATGCATCCACACGGGGCCTCAGGCTCCGTCAGGATCGACGCTGAGGTATGGAAGAAGTCACTGATGGCGCGCACGATGTCCGGCTCACTGTTCATGCGCTCCCATGTAGCATCCCAAAACGTCGCCTCGTAATAGGCAACCGCTTCCAGGAACAATTTGGCTTTATTGCCGAAAGCCGCGTAAAGGCTGGGAGGGCTGATGGCCATCGCTGAACACAACTCCGCCACGGAGGCTGGCTCGTAGCCACGCTTCCAAAACACCGCCAGGGCATGCAGCAGGGCCTGGTCGCGGTCGAACGCGCGCGGACGTCCTTTTGCGCGTGGAGCAGAGAGTGGGGCGGGGTCGGTCATTGAGCGCATCACCTTAGGGCGTATCGCCAGACGAGCACGTCTGGAAGAGAGTTCTGCTCCAATGATACACAAAATGAAATTTTCGGTTGCGCGACATGAATGCTGGCTAACCTGGGGTTCTCAGCTCACTGGTGAGGCGTTTACTGTTGTCGTTACGTTGTATCGATCCAGCACGTGTCGAATGCCACTCAACAGCGGTATCAGATGCTTCGCGATATCGTCGGCGACATCGGTGGGTACCATCTTTGAGTTCCTGCGAAAAAACAGGGGGTCCTGGAAACTCAGTCTGAGCTTGGACAGGCTGTTGCTGACGGCTGGTTGCCCGATACTCAATCGCTCAGATGTCCGAGTGACACTTTTTTCCTCATAGAGCACGGCGAAGATTACCAGGCAATTCAGGTTGAATTGTGCGAGGGGCTCGGTATCGAACGGTGAAGTGGGAGTGGGGGCTGACAACCGGTTTTTCCTCCTCGCAGATACGCATTGATACCCTGCCTCTTTTGCAGGGATAAGATGGCTTGATTGCTTGCCTTGAGCAGGGCATTCGTCACCTTTTGCCATGGGTCGTAGAAAACGAAGTCATTCTAAAATTTACTAGACGACCGGTCTAGTTTTTATTAGGGTGACTGCATTATGAAAAAGCATCATTCGGAAACACGCCAACATATCCTGGATGTCGCCAGGATGTTGATGACTCACAAAGGCTATACCAGCGTCGGTTTGGCTGAGGTAGTGGCTGCTGCGGCCGTACCGAAAGGGTCGTTCTACCATTACTTCAAATCCAAGGACGAATTTGGTCAGGCATTGCTTGAACAGTATTTTTCCGACTACCTGGAAACGGTCGACACCCTCTTGATGGGATCTGCCCCCGCGGCGCAACGGTTGCTGAGTTACTTCCAGTATTGGGCGCAAACCCAGTGCTCCGATCTGCCGACCGACAAGTGCCTCGTCGTCAAATTGGGCGCCGAGGTGTGTGATCTCTCGGAGGGCATGCGCCTGGTGCTCGATCGAGGTACGCAAGCCATCCACGCAAAGCTTGAGCGTTGTATCGAGCAGGGGCTTGTCGATGGATCGATCACGTCCACCGTTCCCAGTGCGACGCTTGCGCAAGCGCTCTATCAGGTTTGGCTCGGCGCTTCTTTGATGATGAAAATCGGCAAGCGCGACGACGCCTTTGAAAACTCCCTGACCATGGCAAAGCGACTTTTATCGTAGCTATATTTTTTACCAACTAACTAGACGACCGGTCTATTTAATCGAGATCTATCATGACAGACAACTCTGCTCGTACTGACTTATTCACTCCTATTAACCTGGGCGCGATGCAACTCGCCAACCGTATTTTGATGGCCCCCGTTACCCGTAGCCGCTTTGCCGAAGATGGCGTTCCCAACGAGCTTCACGCTGAGTATTACGCCCAGCGCGCCACTGCCGGGTTGATCGTTGCCGAAGCCACGAATATTTCCCCTCAGGGGCGCGGATACGCCGCCACACCAGGCATCTGGAGCGAAGAACAGGTTGCCGGTTGGAAGAAAGTCACGGATGCCGTGCATGCCGCTGGCGGCAAGATCGTCAGCCAGCTGTGGCATGTGGGGCGGTTTTCCAGCGTAGAGCTGCAACCAGGCGGCGCCGCGCCGGTCGCGCCTTCTGCCATCAAGGCCGAGGGTGACACCTACACCGTCAACGGTTTCGTCCCAGTGTCGATGCCTCGGGCGCTCGAGACCGATGAGATCCCAGGGATTATCGAGCAGTACAAACGTGCTGCCGAGAACGCCAAACGCGCTGGTTTCGACGGTGTAGAGGTGCACTCGGCCAACAGTTATCTGCTCGACCAGTTCCTGCGAGACTCGACTAACCACCGCACCGACCAATATGGCGGCTCGATCGAAAACCGTGCGCGCCTGACCCTGGAAGTCACCGATGCGGTCGTCAACATCTGGGGCAATGACCGCGTTGGCATCCGCTTGTCGCCGGTGACGCCCGACGCGGGCAATACGCCGCCCGACAGCAATGTCATGGCGATGTATGGCTACCTGATCCAGCAGCTGAACGCATTCGACCTGGCTTACCTGCACTTCGTCGAAGGCGCTACTGCCACCTCGCGTGAAGTTCCGGAAGGCGTCGACATGGACGCATTGAGCGCGCAGTTCAAAGGCCCCTTCATTGGCAACAACAACTATGACCTGGACATGGCCATTGAGCGCCGTGCCCAAGGCAAGATCGACGCCGTTGCCTTTGGTCGCTTGTTCATCTCCAACCCGGACCTGGTCGAGCGTCTGCGTCGTGGGGCTGAGCTGACCATCGCACCGCGCGAGTCATATTACGGTGGTGGCGCGAAGGGCTACACCGACTGGCCTGTCGGCAACTACTGATATCCGCGATAACCCCAACAACTGCCCGCACAGACGGGCAGTCACTCTCGAGAGGAACGCCCATGAACTATCTGCAGAATAAAACCGCGGTCATCACTGGCGCATCGTCTGGCCTGGGTGCTGCATCCGCCCGTGCCCTGTCCGAGAAAGGCGTTCGAATTATCGCTGCAGCATTGGACCAGCAAGGTCTGGATGCCATCGTCAGCGAGTTGAAAGCCAATGGCGGTGAAGCAGTAGGTCGCGTCAGCGACGTTACCAACCCCGACGATATGAAGGCGCTGGCGCAATTTGCCCAGGACTCGTTTGGTTCGGTAGATATCCTGATCAACAACGCGGGCCTGATGCTGTTTTCCAACTGGGTTGACCTGGCCACCGATGACTGGGAAAAGATGATCAACGTGAACATCAAAGGCTACATGCATGGCATCGCCGCCGTGCTGCCATTCATGCTGAAACAGAAGTCGGGCCAGATCCTGAATATGGATTCGGTTGCAGGTCACCAGGTGGGACCTGCTGCGGGTATCTATAGCGCAACCAAGTTCTTCGTCCAAGCCATGACCGAGTCGATGCGCAAGGAGCTGGGAGTGCAACACGGCATCCGTGTCAACACGGTCAGCCCAGGTGTGATCAACACCGGTTGGGCCGATAAAGTGACCGATCCTGCCGGGCGTAAAGCTGCCCAGGAACTGAACAAAATCGCGATCTCGCCGGATGATATCGGCCGTGCCGTGGTGTACGCGTTGAATCAGCCTGAAAACGTCACCGTCAACGACCTGATCATTTCGCCGACCCGTCAGGATTGGTAAGCAGATAGTCGCTGAACCCATCAAGCCCAGGCGCTGGCGCACTGCTGTGCGCCTGGGCACTACAGGATTCGTCCTGTCTTCCCTGTAAAAGCAATGAGACCCTTCAATGGCACACCGTATTTCGATTGTCGGCGATGGCGCGGGCGGCCTGGAACTTACGGCGCGTTTAGGCAAGACCCTTGGCAAACGCGGCACCGCCCATATCACCCTCATCGACGCCAACCTGAGCCACATCTGGAAACTGCTGTGGCATGGGGTGGCCGCAGGCTCGCTGATGGCCGCTGTCTGCTCGTTATTGATGTGGGCGTTGTAACCCCTCTGAACCGTGCCCAAGCCGAAGTTACTGAGTTCAACACCCGATCAGTCGAGCCTGCGTGTTTCAGACGGGTTCATTGCGTGTCTTTCTTTGTAGCGACGTCCAGCGCTTCGCCAATCGCATAAAAGTGGCCGCCTGCGATGTAGTGCAGGCTCCGGAAGTCCGGATGAGCACTCTCGAAGTGCCAATGTCCGTCCCTGAATACACGCGTGTCGGCCCAGGCACCGACGACCTCACCGATAAACAGGTCGTAGGTCGTCTGGTTGTGCGGTTCGGGCAACAGCTTGCACGCCAGCCAGGCCGAGCAGCCTGCCACGAACGGCACGTCATAGCCGCTGATACTGAACAGCTCAGTGCCGCTATGAGCCAGCTTGTCGGGATCTTCCCGAAGGCTCACGCTGCCGACGTCACGGGTCAATTGCAGTTGTGCCACTGTGGGAACCTGGATCACGAACATGCCATTACGCTCTACCAGTTCACGGGTCTTGGCGATCTTGTCCAGCACTACGGTGACTTTGGGAGGTGAGAAATCCAGCGCACAAGCCCATGCGGCAGCCATTACATTTCGGGTCCCATCATGTTGTGCAGACACCAAGACGGTCGGGCCGTGGTTGATCAGCCGATAGGCTTTTTCAAGTGGCACTTCGGCAATGTGGTCGTGCATCGCATCTCCAAAAAATAAGCCCCGCACCCATTGCTGGGGCGGGGTAGGGCACATTTATGCCGTGGCGGTTTGGTTCAGGTAAAGCTGGAGGCTTTCATGCCCGCCAACAATGAGCGATTCCACGGTCGAGGTCCATTGTCCCTGAGGGTCAGGCTCGCGCGTGTCGAAGGTCGCAGACCACAGAATCACGGTTTTTTGCTCGCCGGTCAGTGGGATCAGGCGGACGCTCAACACGTAGTTGTCTATGGGCAGCGGCGCCTCAACGAAACGGTAGGAGAACTGCAGATTGACTGCGTCCACCGACAACAACTGTTCACGCAGGATAGCGCCGTCCTCCAAGGTCAGACGACGGATGCAGCCGACCAGTCCGTCAGGCTGATTGTCTTCAATGACGCTCTGCGAAATTGCCGGGTGCCATTGGCTGATTTTCCCGAAGCGCTTGAGTACATCCCAAACGCGCTCGGCGCCGCCGTCTACAACGGCGCTGTATTCAACTTTTGCCATGATTCACCACCTTAAGAAACATCATTACCTTTCAGACCGCGCTGATCAGCCTTCGAACTGGTGATAAACCTTGGCGATTACCTTCCAGGTGCCGTCGATTTTGATCAGCGTCAGATAATCGTTGTAGTCGGCACCAATCGCGTCCTTTTCCATGTCCACACGAACCACGGCAGTGGTCGGGGTGATCGCCAGCACGTTCAGTCGTGTGCTGATATCCGGGGCCTTGCCATTCGTGCGGACGAAATCGAACAGGTTGCTGATAGGGCCGCCCAACAATTCACCGTTGGTGAAACCGTACATCACAGCTTCTTTGTGGAAGGCCTGCTCCAGAATTTCCGGGCTGCCAACACGCAGGCCGTCAGCGTATTGCTGGGCCACGGCGACAACTGCGTTGTAATCCTGGGTCGGTACCGCTTTGATGTTTTTGCTCATGGTCAAACTCCTTTGCATGTTTGTGGCGCCACCGGGGCGCGGTTCAAACGGGTGGGTTAAGGAGCTACGTGGGTGTGGTAGATCTTGCTGACGACAGTCCACTTTCCATCAACCTTCAGCAGGTTGAAGAAGTCGGTAAAGCAGAAGCCGGAAATGTCATTGGTATCGATACGTGCGCTGGCAGCGGTGCCCACGATATCGACGTTGACGATGGCACCTTTGGCTTCCGGTGAAGGGCGGAAGGCGCTGTCGATGATGTCGAACAGACCCTGAATCGGGCCACCGGTCAGTTGACCTTCGCCATCCACGCCAAAGATGGTTGCCTGCTCGCTGAAGGCAGGTTTCATGAGGCTGCTTTTGGCTTGCCTGCCACCTTCGTTATAGTGGTTAAGCACCGCGACGATGGCGTTGTAGTCTTCGACGTAAGTGGGATTGCTCATGGGGCTACTCCTGGTTTGAAAAGGGTTGAACAAGGGCTTGGTTAATTGCTTTGCGTGCATATCGAGCGATGGTCAGCAGTGCGATTAATGCAACGACCAAACCCGCCCAAGTCATCACTTGAGTCGAACGACTGGTTGTTACCTCGCCACTGATGATCTGTGCGACATCAGCCGCCAGAGAGCCCAGGTACGCGTACAGAAATGTTCCAGGAAGCAGGCCGAACCAAGTCGCCAGCATGAAATCTCGGCGGGCGATTCGGCTGGCTCCGAGGCCATAGCTCAGCGGAGCGAACGGCACGATGGACGCCAGGCGTAAGAGGAAAACAATCCGAAAACCTCCTGACGCGATAGCGCGGTCGACCGCCGCTGATTTGGGGCTGTTAGCCAGGTGTCGTTTGACCCGAGGGCGCAGAAGCGATCTGCCCAAGGCGAACGCGACCGTTGCAGATAGCAAGCCAGCGGGCGAGATGAGCAGGGTTCCCCACATCGGGCCATACAAAAAACCTGCAAGCGCCGTGAGCATCGAGGCAGGCACAAACGCGACAGTGGCGACCACAAATATGGCGGTATAGAGCGCAATCCCGACGGCGCCGAGCGAGCGAATAATTTCGATCCATTGCGCGATGTCGTGTACGGCCAGCTCTATCACTTTGCCTATCCCATTCTTCTCGGTCGGTCGGGATGCTACCCGTCCAGCGCATCACAGACGGCTATTTAAATAACGGTCGCTACATATTGCATTCATTCTATAGCGATCACTACAGTTAGTGTCAAGTAATTTGCTGTCGATGTTGGCGGGGTACGAAGTGGGCGTTCGACGGTACTTTACGGCCAATACCTGAGGACCTGCGGGAGAACACCATGACGCAAAAGGTTTACGCGCAGGGCACCTGTTTTTACAGCGCTATGGGCACCTACAAGGCGGGGACTTCGCGCGTTAGACCCGAGGGACAAAGAGCCTGTGGTGCGCTGACTGGCGAAGCCTTGTCTATCGTGCGACAGCGCAATGTTCGAATCCGTACAGTGCTGATTTTCAACGTCCCTGGATGTGAGTTTCTGATCAATATTATTTGTATAAAACAGTAAATATTATTGTTTTTATTATTGTCGAGTGCCCGTTACTGTCCTAATGCTCGCGTAACCATGTCGCTTCCTTTCCAGGGCTACTTCGTTCTACGCACCTCTTATAAAAATGACTCGATCCCATTCTGGAGTGCAGATGAACGTCAAACAGAAATTGACCTGGGCGTTTGTGGTCATCGCTTGCTTGCTTGCCTGTCTGCCTGATTGCAACATTGGTCGTGCTGGATTTGCGCAGCGATGCGCACGATGATTTTATCGAAGGCAGCAGCCGCGAAATAAGGCAGGTCGACACGGCCATGCAGTTGTATTTCGAAGGTATTCGCCAGAACGTCGACTACCTCGCTTCTCAGCCGTTATTGCGCAACGCTGACGGCAGCCTGAAAAACTACAGCGGTGCCAACGCCCCGACCATTGCGCAAGGCGCATTGGATAAGCAGATCTTCGATTTTTATGCGCACTTGGCCAATAGCCATTCGGCTTACTCCAATATCATCTTCGGTAACAGCTCCGGCGGTTTCGTGTCTTGGCCCGACAATCCGAACCGGGCCAATTACGATCCTCGCGAGCGGCCTTGGTACAAGTCTGCGTTGAGCAATCCAGGCAAAACCCTGCGTACCGATGCTTATTACTACGCGCCTAAAGATGCGGTGTATGTCAGCGTCGTTCGCAGCATCGATACCCAATTGGGTACCAACAGCGGCGTGATCAGTATCGACGTGTCACTGCAGCAACTCACCGAAATCATCAAGCACATCAAACTCGGCGAGAGCGGTTACCTGATGCTTGTCGAGCGCGACGGCAAGGTCTTGGTTGACCCTCAGCAACCCGCGCATAACTTCAAGACCCTGACGGAGATCGGCAACGGCTATGAACAGTTGGCCAAGTCTGGAAAAGGCGCGTTTGAAGTTGAGCTCAACGGTGAGCGTTACATGGCTAACGTTTGGCCCTCCGAGCTATTGGGCTGGAGCTTTGTTGGCCTGATCAAACAACAGGAGGTGATGAGCTCGGCGACCCACCTGGCATGGGTGATTGCGATCATTGCCGGCGTGCTGGCGCTGGTGTTTGCCCTGGTTGGCGCGAGCTTCGCAGGCTTGATCGTACGGCCGATCCGCAGCGTTGCCAGCGGCTTGCAGGGCATCGCCGAAGGCGATGGCGATCTCACACAAAGTCTTCACATCCGCGGCAATGATGAAACGGCGCAGTTGGCCAGTTGGTTCAACCAATTCCTGGCGGCCATCCGCAACATGATCAGCAGCATCGGCCAGGCCGCACATAACATTCTGACGACATCCCAGGCCTCTACACAGGTCTCCAGTGACATGGCTGACGTCGCCGGGCGGCAGCGTGAGGCTGTGGATATGGTTTCAACCGCGTTCCATGAAATGGTTGCCACCGCCAACGAGATTGCACGTGCGTGCAGCCAGGCTGCTGAGTCGGCTGACAGCGGTTGGATCAAGGCACGCGAAGGGCAGCAGCAGATCGATGCTGCGGTCAGCAGCGTTGATCAACTGAGTCATGAAATCGAGAAGTCAGCCGAGTCGATGCAACAACTGGAGCGTGACAGCAATGATATTCAGTCGATTCTGGGCACCATTCGCTCGATCGCCGAGCAAACCAATCTACTGGCGCTGAATGCCGCCATTGAGGCCGCGCGAGCTGGGGAGCAAGGGCGTGGATTTGCCGTAGTCGCCGATGAGGTGCGAGCACTGGCCAAGCGCACGGCTGACTCCACTGCAGAGATCGATAGTCTGCTGGGCACTTTGGCCAAACGCACCAGCGTCGTCACGCACCAGATGCGTGCCAGTCTGAATGTCTCACAACAGTCGGTGAACCGTATTGGCGTGGCGCGCACCAGCTTTGGGCTTATCCGCGATTCGGTGGATGTGATTCGAGACATGAACACTCAAATCGCCACGGCGGCCGAAGAACAACATCAGGTCGCCGAAGGCATCAACTTGCATATCAGCCAGATCCATGGTGATGCGCAACGTGTTGCAGAGCTCGCCGAATCGGCGCGGTTGAACTCTTCAGGCCTGGCCGGGTTGTCCGCTGAACTGGACAGCCTGGTCCGACGATTCCGTACCTGATAGACGAGTAGGGTGAGGGCCAATACTGGCATTGACCCTCTTTGTGTCGCGCTATCGGTTACTCATACCAGGCGGGCGACTTCAGCGCGGTGCGAACGAACTCAGTGTTGTGACCGATGCCTGTGCACTGAACATAAAACCCTCTCGGCTTTAGATGTGAGCCACGTTGCGGTTACAAAAATCAAACGCAAAGGGCAACACTATCTGGGGGAAAGTGTTGGCTTGGCCCGTCCTTATGGTGTTTCGTGGGCAAACCACAGCTCAGAAGCTAATCAACCTGAAGCGATAGATCACGAGCAGCACCGTCGGCCAGAACAATGCATTAACAATGTCATGGAGGCTCTCGACCCACCGCTAGTATCCGAGGCTATGCCTTATCATCCATCAGATCTCGGTCGATGCGTGTTCAGGCCCTGTGAGACTGCTTGCCGTCCAATTGGCCGGGACGAAGCAAGTCTCATGCACCGAAGCCACCCCTCTTGACCCTTGATAGCCTTCAAAAACAAGTCCAGAATCAAGTCTTTTCCTGCTCCGGCAAGAAAAGAAACCCCTTAGATTTCAATGAGTCGGACACCAGATACGAGTCTCGTTTCCCGCTCCAAGATTCACAGAAAAGCCACTCAGATGAGTGGCTTTTTTGTGCCTGGGATTTATGCCTTTGGCGTTTGTGGTCAATCGTTGGGCAGATGCAACGGCACCTCCATGGCGTCATGGAGGAGTCGGACGATCTCAATCACGTCGCCGTCTCCCACACGATAGAACACGATATGTCGCGGACTTTTGACCACTCCATGAAGTTGTTTGGCCTGCTGGCGTGAATAGACGAGGTGATAGCTGCGAAGGCCCGGTGCAAGCTTATCGCGGTCGTGGCTGCCAACGCGATAAGGCGTGTTGGCAATCGCTTGCAGCGCCGCGAGGATCAGTGCCTGGTAGCGCTGGCGTGCTTGATCGCCGAACTGCGTCTGGGAGAGCCTGAGGATGTCGACAATATCGGCGCGCGCCGCGTTGGAAATCCGATACTGCGGCATGCTCAGTGTTTCTCGCTCGCGGGGAGGGTTGCCTCCAGACTCAAGCCCTCGAGGTAGTGCTCCAAATCCCCTTCGTTCAACCGCGTAAAGCGCCCGCATTCAAGGTCCATGATGCCGATCGAGGTCGCCTGACGCAGGGCTTCAATTTTGGCGGTGTCTTCGGCGACGCGCTGCTCCAATAGACGCACACCTTCTCGCATCACTTCGCTGGCATTCTGATAACGGCCGGACTGCACCAGGTCATGGATAACCTGTTCCTGGTGAGGGGTGAGCACAACGTTTCGCGTCGCCATAATTAGCTCCAGCTTTGGGCAGACAGGTTTTTGATTATTGGCATATTATGCCATTTTGCCCACGAACACATCGTTTGAGATTTGGATCTCTATCCGGTGATTTTCGTTAATTACAGTCAATCCTCGTAGCCAAGCGATTTTAGGTGGTTCATTGATGATCGAAAGACTTTTTTCCCTGGTTCAGATCCGCCCAGAAGCGTGCGTGCCGGGGCAATCTTCGGTCAACCGGGTTACCTGGATGCCGGCATTGGGATGGGCCGCGAGGCCACGCTATACCTGCTCGAACGTGGCGTGCGAGTGGTCGGCACTGATGCCTGGAGTTGGGATGCTCCCTTCAAGTCAACCCGCGAGCGCTTTCTTGCCAGCGGCGATGCCTCGATCATTTGGGAGGGACACAAGGCCGGTCGTGACATTGGTTATGGTCAGATGGAAAAGCTGGCGAATCTGGAGAGTCTGCCGGACCACGGATTCGAGGTGTCCTGCTTTCCGTATAAGATCAAGCATGCCTCGGCAGGTTTCGTTCGCGCCGTGGCGATCATCTACAGGTAGAGTTGTTGCGATGTCGGTCAAGTCTGGATTCGCACGTTACTCCATGGCGCGGCTCATGATCATCAACTCTTGGCCGTTCCATTCGAAAGACACCCGGAAAGCGGCCACGATGCTGTTATCGGGGCTGGCATGGGGGGGCTTTGGGCCTGACAAGCTACTCGTATAGGTTCGTCATCGTAACGAACGTCGTCTATTACTTCTGAAGGGAAAGCCCATTGGTCGTCTGGTCGGGCGATGGATGGTCACGTTGTCCCCTAAGCATTAGAAATGCCGTAACGCACTTGCCAATGCCCTGACGTTAACGTAAAGATGGCAACAAGGCGCTGAACTCAGAAGGGCGCAGGGCGGACCGATCCGGAGCGCTTGCTGATGCTGATAAAGACAACTCATCCCAAACTTCATCGCGAAGCCCGCCTGGCCCGGGAAAAACTGCATCTCGAGGGCACCGTTCCCGATGGTGTGTTGCGTGCGGAAATCGATGCGTCGTGGCGGCGCAGTCTCAGCCATGGCGTGCATTTCAATGCCAAGCAAGAACTGGCGCTGGAATCGAACGCGAGCCTTGAAGTGCTGTTGGAAAGCAATCGATTGTTGATCGATGCGGCGACGCCGGCCATCGATTATCTGGCCGAACGCCAGGGCAAGGAAGGGCTCATCATCCTCGCCAATTCCGACGCTACCATCCTTGCCGCCGAAGGGCGCACCGATGGTTTCAAAGGGAGCGGGCTGCAAGACATCACGCTGGGCGCTTGCTGGAGCGAAGCGGCGCGCGGCACCAACGCGCTGGGTACCGCGCTGGTGGAAGCCCGGCCAACGATGATTGATTGCGGCGAACATTACCTCGACCGTCTGACCAATTTCTCCTGCACCTCGGTGCCGATTTATTGCCCGCAGGGCGACATCCTTGGGGTCCTTGACCTGACCCGCGAAGGCCCGCTCGGCCGCGTTCACGACAGCACCGCGTTGCTGACCATGGCCGTCAGCCAGATCGAAAGCCGCGTGTTCAACGCTTGTTACCCGGACCAGATCGTCCTCGCCTTCCACAGCCGTCGGCAATATCTTGAATCCCCTTGGCAGGGCTTGCTCGCGGTGAGTCTCGGCGGACAGATCCTTGCGGTCAGCGCCCAGGCGTGCCAGTTGCTCCATGCCGAGCGTTCGGTGCTGGTTGGCCGACGCTGTGAAGAGTTCCTGGGTGTCGATGGCCTGCAGCTGTTATCGCGTTTGCATCAGAGCGGCATCGGCAGTCTGCAAACCGCCAAGGGTGAATTTTTCTACAAAACCCTGCGCGCGCCGCAGCGCTTGATCAATGTCAGCACGCCATCGCGCACCCCGACTAAAACCGCTAAACCGCAACCCGATCTTGAATCCCTGGCTGGCAACAATGCTCGTTACGCCCGGGCGCTGCGCATGGCCCGCCAAGGCCTGGCCAATGAATTGCCAGTGTTGCTGCTGGGCGAAACGGGCACCGGCAAGGAAGTCATTGCCCGAGCGTTGCATATGGCTGGAACGCGCTGCGACAAACCTTTTGTCGCGGTGAACTGCGCAGCCATCCCCGAAGGCCTGATCGAGTCGGAGCTGTTTGGCTATCGCGAAGGCGCTTTTACCGGTTCGCGTCGGGGCGGCATGGTAGGGCGCTTGCAACAGGCCCACGGCGGTACGTTGTTTCTCGATGAAATCGGCGACATGCCGCTGGCTTTGCAGGCCCGTTTACTCAGGGTATTGCAGGACCGCAAGGTCGCGCCGCTGGGTGCTGGAGAAGAGCAAGAGATCGACATTGCCCTGATCTGCGCCACGCACCGCGACCTCAAGCGTCTGGTGGAAGACAAACATTTTCGCGAGGATCTGTTCTATCGGGTCAACGGCATCAGCGTGATGCTCCCGGCCCTGCGCGAGCGCGACGACTTCAATGGTCTGGTCGATCGTTTGCTGGCCAAGCTCGACGCGCCGACGGTGGTCCTGCATGACGATTTGACCCGCCTGCTAGGCGGTTATCATTGGCCGGGCAATATCCGCCAACTGGAAATGGTCCTGCGCACCGCGCTGGCCATGCGTGAGCCGGGGGACACCCTACTCACCCTCGACCATCTGCCCGACAGTATGCTCGACGAACTGAGCGTCGGCGAACGCCCTCAGAGCGGCAGTATTCGTGAACATGAGCTGGAACTGATTCGCCAGTCCCTGGACATGCATCAAGGTAACGTCTCGGCCGCCGCCGATGCCCTGGGTATCAGCCGCGCGACCCTGTATCGCAAGCTCAAACTGTTGCGTTCGTGATGTTGCGGTTGATCGTTCGGCTGATCGACAGCCAGAACCCCGCGGCCCTGCAAGCGGCGCTGCGCTGGCTCTACAGCTTCGTGCGCCCGCACCGGTTGGCGATTGCCGGGTTGCTTGGGCTGTCGGTCTGCGCCTCGTCGCTGGTATTGGTGCAACCATGGCTAACCAAGCTGCTGATCGACGACGGCCTGTTGGCGCACAATTTTGCGATGCTGGTGCTGATCGCCGGGTTGATGATTGTCGCCGGGTTGTTGGGGACGGCGCTGTCGGGCATCAATCGTTACCTGCACACGCGATTATCCGGACGGATTCTGTTTGCCCTGCGCGATGACCTTTATCGGCATCTGCAGACGCTCTCGCCGGGTTTCTACGGCCAGCGGCGTATCGGTGATCTGATGTCGCGTCTGGATGGCGATGTCGCGGAGATCCAGCGCTTTGCCGTGGACTCGCTGTTCTCGGCGGTGTCGAGCGTGATTGGCCTGGTGGTTGCCGTGGCGATGTTGGTGACCCTGTCGTGGCAGCTGTCGCTGCTGGCCTTGGTGCTGATTCCACTCGACGTGCTTTGGCTACGCTGGATGCGGCGCAAGGTCGAGCGCGATGTGCGGCAGTTGCGCGAGCGTTCCGCGGACATGTCCTCGTTCATGGTCGAGACCTTGCCGGTGATGAAATTCATTCAGTCCGCCGGTCAGCAACAGCGCGAGGCGCGGCGGCTGGAGACGTTGGGCCAAGGGTATATGAGTCAGCTCCTGCGCCTGCAAGTCACTGAGTTTTTCACCCAAGCGGTGCCCGGCACGCTGACATCGTTGTCGCGGGCCTGTGCGTTTTTGATTGGCGGATACTGGGTAGTGCAAGGGACTTGGCAGTTGGGCGCGCTGATCGCGTTTTCCACCTATCTGGGCATGGCTGTCGGCCCGGTCCAGAGCCTGCTTGGGCTCTACGTCGCGATTCAGCGGATGACCGTGAGCCTTGGGCGGGTCATGGAACTGCGCGGTGAAGAGCCGACTGTACTCACCCCTGTTGCGCCGCAGCCGATGCCGGATTCTGGCGAACTGCGTTTCGACAACGTGCACTTCAGCCACCCCGGTCGCCCGACCACCTTGCGTGGTATTCAAGCGCGAATTCCCTATGGTTTGAAAGTCGCCCTGAGCGGCGGCTCTGGTGTCGGTAAGTCGACCCTGATCGATCTGCTGCAGCGGCACCACGATCCGCAGTCCGGTCGGGTCTTGCTGGGGGAGGTCGATCTGCGGGAACTGGACCTGTTCCAGTTGCGTCGGCGGATCGCCGTGGTCAGTCAGGACATCGTGCTGTTTCGCGGCAGCCTCGCCGACAACCTGGCCTACGCGGTGCCGGACGCCAGTCGCGAAGCGATTGCCGAAGTGGCGCGGCTGGCGCAGCTCGACAGCCTGATCGAGTCACTGCCCGAAGGCCTCGACAGCCCTTTGGGCGAGCGTGGCCAGCAGTTATCCGGCGGACAGAAACAGCGCATCGCCATCGCCCGGGCGCTGTTGCAGGATCCGTTGATCCTGGTGCTGGACGAAGCGACTTCGGCGGTCGACGAAGCCACCGAGCGCGAAGTGATCGCGTCCATCGATCGGTTGTTCGCCGGGCGTACGCGGATCCTGATCAGCCATCGCCCCTCGACCCTGGCCGATGCCAATTTGTGCTTTGAACTGCTGGATGGCGTGCTTACGTCAAGAACGGTGCAGCATGAGGCCTGAGCTGCGGATTGGGGTGGTGGACAGTGGTCATTGCGCAGCGCAACGAGTGCGGGTGATTGCCGGTCGACGGTTCTCGCTGCGGGAGGATGGCCTGGCCGAAAGCGATTTGCGCGACGATCCGCTAGGTCATGGCAGTGCGGTGATCGAGGCCATCAGCCGGCGTGCACCGGCGGCGGTTTTTTGCGTCGCCCAGGTGTTCGACCAGCGTGGCGTCACCAGCGCCTTGCAGATCGCTACCGCCATCGGTTGGCTGGTGGCGCAGGACGTGCGGTTGATCAATCTGAGCCTCGGTTTGCGGCAGGATCGAAGCTTGTTGCGTGAAGCCTGCGCAGCAGCGGTGGCGCAGGGCATTCTATTGTGTGCGTCCAGCCCGGCTCAGGGCTTAGGGGTGTTCCCGGCGGATTATCCGCAGGTGCTGCGGGTCACCGGCGACGCTCGTTGCACCGAGCAGCAATGGTCGTGGCTCGACAGCGCCCAGGCAGATTTTGCCGGGTGTGTTTACGGTACCTACCCGGGGCAGTCGGGTGCGAGCCTCGGTTGTGCGGCATTGAGCGGGCATATTGTGGGTTTTCTCGTTGAAAATCCCGAGGCGAGCAACGAACAGATTGTCGAGTGGCTGCAAAAAAACGCCCATTATCACGGCCCTGAACGGCGCGTCGGCCCATGAAGCCGATTGTGATTCTTGGCGCGGGGCCTGCGGGGGCGGCGGTGGGCCTGGGGTTGCGGCGGCTTGGATACCCCGTCACGCTGGTCAGTGAGTGGCGGCGCTTTGCGGCGCTCGAAGGGGTGTCCATGCGGGTGCTGGAGGCACTGCGCGGTGCGGGGCTGCATCAAGCATTGACGGATGCGGCGCAGCCTTCCCAGCGACAGGTGTCCTGGAACGGTCAGCAGCATGCTCAGAACATCGAATTTTTGCTGGATCGCCCGAGCTTCGATCGCGGCTTGCGCGAGGACTTGCGCCTGGCCGGCGTTGAATTGATCGAGGGCCGAGTGCTGACGGTGCAGTCGCATGCTTCGGGGCATCGAATCGAACTGCAAGGGCGTGACGCGCTGCTCGCGGATTTCCTGGTGGAGGCCCGCGGACGCCAGGCACCGGCCCTTGGCAAAGGCCTGCGGGGACCAGAGACAGTCAGTCTGCTCAATCGCTGGCAAGGTACGCCGGGTATCACCGCCAGCGCTGTGGAAAGCCTTGTGGACGGCTGGGCCTGGATGGCGCGTCGGGCCGACGGCCAGTGCTATTGGCAATGGACAGTGGACGTGGCCAGTGCCGAGTTGCCGGGCAAGGCGCTGTTGCTCGATTACTGCCGCCAGCGGTTCCAGCAGTCGACATTGACCCAGGCGTTTTTCGGGGATGAACCGCAAACCGATCTGCACCTGCATGCCCGAAGCAGCACGGCGATTTTGTGTCCGCAGGTCTGTGGCGACCATTGGATTCGTGTGGGCGACGCCGCCATGGCGGTGGATCCGCTGTCGGGGAATGGCATCTTTCAGTCATTGTCTTCGGCGTTGCAGGCGCCAACGGTGATCAACACGCTGTTGCGCAAACCTGAACGGAGGTTGCTGGCACAGCGTTTTCATCAGCAGCGGGTAGAGCAGTTGTTTTTACGCTTCGCGCGCATTGGCCGGGACTTCTATGCCGATGAGCAGCGCTGGCCGGACCAGCCGTTCTGGCAGGCGCGAAGGCAATGGCCGGATGCTGAGGTCGCCCACGCCGCGGCGGATTTTTCCGCTTTGAAGATTGAGTCTGCGCCGGTGCTCAGGGATGGATTCGTGGATGAGGCCGAAGTGGTGATCACGGCGGATCAGCCGCTGGGGATCTGGCATGTGCAAGGAGTGGAATTGGCACCGTTGGTGCGGCGGTTGCGCAGCGAGCCGGTCGAGCGGGTGTTGACGGGGTTGTCAGTGGAGCAGGGAAGGATGGTTCGGAGCTGGTTGCTGGGGCAGGGGTTCAAGCCCTGATATTTGGGGTGCCTGGGTTGGCCTATCGTGAGCAAGCTCGCTCTCACAGTTGCGTCGAAAACAATTCCAATGTGGGAGCGAGCTTGCTCGCGATAGCGGTCTAAAGAACGCCGCCAATCACAACTTGATCAACACCGACTTCAACTCGGTGTAATGCTCGATCGCCGCATACCCCATCTCACGCCCGACCCCCGACATCTTGTAGCCCCCAAACGGCAACGCCGGGTCCAGGGCGCTGTGGCAGTTGACCCACACCGAACCTGACTTGATGCGCGGAATCATCCGGTGCACCGCCGCCAGATCATTCGACCAGATGCTCGCCCCAAGGCCATAAGGGCTGTCATTGGCCATGCGCAACGCATCGGCCTCGTCGTCGAACGGAATCGCCACCAGCACCGGGCCGAAAATTTCCTCTTGTACCAGCGAATGCCGTTGATCGACGTCGACAATCACCGTGGGTTTGACGAAGAACCCCGGCCCGAATGATTCACCGCCGCAGGCGATGGTCGCGCCGCTTTCCCGACCTTTTTCGATGTAGCCATAAACCCGCTCCTGTTGACGGGCGGAAATCAGCGGGCCCATTTCGACACTGGGGTCCAGGCCATTACCGAGCTTCATTGCATTAGCGATGTCGGCGATATCCGCCACCACATTGTCGAAATGCTTGCGCTGCACATACAGCCGGGAGCCGGCGCAGCAAACCTGGCCCTGATTGAAGAAGATCGCACTGGCGGCACCCGCGGCAGCGGTCTTCAGGTCGGCATCGGCCATGACGATGGTCGGTGATTTGCCGCCCAATTCCAGGGTGACACGGGTCATGGATTCCATGGCGATCTTGCCGATCTGCTTGCCTACGGCGGTGGAGCCGGTGAACGTCAGCTTGTCCACCAATGGATTGTGAGTCAGGGCGGAGCCCGCCGTGATACCAGTGCCGGTGACCACGTTGAACACACCCTCGGGATAACCGGCTTCCAGCATCAGCTCAGCGAGTTTCAGCGCGGTCAGCGGCGTTTCGTCGGCGGGTTTGAGCACGACGGTGCAACCGGTGGCCAGGGCCGGACCGAGTTTCCAGCAAGCCAGCAGCAGCGGAAAGTTCCAGGCGACGATGGCCCCGACCACGCCCACCGCTTCGCGGCGAATGAAACTGTGGAATTGATCGTTGGGCATCAGCGGCAGCGACACGTCAACGCTGGAGCCTTCGATCTTGGTTGCCCAACCGGCCATGTAGCGCAGGAAGTCGATGGACAGTTGCACGTCCATCACTTGAGCCACCGCCGCGCTCTTGCCGTTGTTCAGGCATTCGAGTTGCGCCAGCAGTTCGGCGTCGCGCTGCATCAGGTCGGCGAGTTTCCACAACAGGTTCTGCCGCTCCCTAGGGCGGGTGCGCGTCCAGGCGGAGTCGTCGAAAGCCTGGCGGGCGGCGAGTACTGCGCGGTCGACATCGTCGGGGGTGGACCTTGGCACCAAGCACAGCACTTCGCCGGTGGCCGGATTGTGCAGGGGCATGGTCTGGCCGTCGGCGGCCTCGACCCAGTCGCCGCCGATGAGCATGCGTGGGGCGCGTTGGACGAAGGCCGAGGTGGCGGGGAGCAGATAAGGCAGCGGCATGATGAGACCTCTTGTTGTGCTGAGAAACGTGGACTTCTCCAAGTTGGCAATGGCTGTGCCAAGTACCAGGAACGGGTGGATGGGCCTTTGTTGACGGGGGTTCTAGCGATGAAACGGGACGGTTGGCACCCAGGTTTTGTCGCAAATCGCGACAACGCATGAGACGACGAGCGGATCCCGTTGTACGCCAACGTCATCGCTGGACAAGAAGTGTTTCAGCCGAGGACATCTATGCTTGTCTCAGAGTGCAACAGCTGTCGCGATATTAGACGCAGGCGGTCTTGTTCTGACGCGTTGCAAAGCCAAAATAACAATGTAACTAATTGATTAATAAGATAGTCGTTAAGCTGGCACGCTCCGTGTATTGCTCATCACAGACGTTTCTCTTGCCTCCGTCAGCGGGCTGTCGCCGACGGCAGAAACCATAAAAACGATAAGCCACAAAAATAAGAAAGCACCGTGCGAGGTTCGACGTTGATGAAGAGAAAACTCCGATCAGGCCTGAGCGTCAGTCTGCTGGCCGTGGCGGCCTGTGTGGCGCTGCATTCGCCTTACAGCCTGGCAGCTCGCGAGGCCCAGACCATCCTCAAGGAAACCTGTCAGGGCTGCCACACCCCCGAAGCCGATAACGCCCTGAGCCGTATCAGCCACCAGCGCAAGACGCCGGAAGGCTGGCTGATGAGCATTGCCCGGATGCAGGTCATGCACGGGTTGCAGATCAGCGATGACGATCGTCGAATCCTGGTCAAATACCTGGCCGACACCCAGGGCCTGGCGCCGAGCGAGACGGACGGTGTGCGTTATGCGCTGGAACGACGGCTCAATACCGTCGAGAAATTCGACGACCAGACCAGCCAGATGTGCGGCCGTTGCCACTCCGGTGCGCGGGTTGCGCTGCAGCGCCGACCAGCCCAGGAATGGGAGCGCCTGGTGAACTTCCACCTCGGCCAGTGGCCGTCCCTCGAGTACCAGGCCCTGTCCCGCGACCGCGACTGGTTCGATCTGGCCCGCAAAGAGATGGTGCCGCTGCTGGCCAAGCGTTATCCGCTGGACAACTCGGCCTGGAAAGCATGGCAGGGCAGCGCGCCGAAAGCCGAGGCGCTGGTCGGCGACTGGAGCTTCAGCGGGCACCTGCCGGGTAAAGGCGAACTGGCTGGCGTCATGAGCGTGACTGCCGACGGCAGCGACACGTTCAAGGTCAGCGTCAAAGGTCAGTACGCCGATGGCACCCTGTTCAACGGCGATGGCAGTGCGATTGTCTACACCGGCTACGAATGGCGCGGCAACGTGTCCATCGATGGCGTGACCATGCGCCAGGTATTCGCCGCCCAGGGCAACGCCATGCAGGGTCGGATGTTCGAGGCCGAGCACGACGAGCGAGGGCTGGACTTCGTCGCCGCCAAGCAGGGTTCCAATCGTTTGCTGGCGGTGCAGCCGGGTTATCTGAAGGCGGGCAGAGAAACCGAAGTCACCCTGGTCGGCAGCGGTCTCACTGGCAAACCTGACTTTGGCAAAGGCGTGGAAGTGGTCCAAGTGCTGGAGCAAACGCCCGAGCGCATAAGGGTCAAACTCAAGGCGGCTGCCAATGCGCAACCGGGCCTGCGCAACGTCACGGTCGGCACGCTGAAAGGCCCGACGCTGTCGGTCTACAGCAGGATCGCTGAAGTCAAAGTCGTGCCCGAATTCTCGGTGGCGCGGATCGGCGAGGGCGGTGGCTCGACGCCGAAAGTCCAGGGCCGTTTCGATGCTGAAGCCTGGGGCAAGGGCGCTGACGGCAAGCCCTATCGCATCGGCGTGTTCCCTGCGCAATGGTCGGTCGAGGCTTTTGATGACCGCGCCAAAGAGGATGAAGACGTCAAGTTTGCCGGCACCATGCAGGCCGATACCGGCGTGTTTACCCCAGGCGATGCCGGGCCGAACCCGCAACGCAAGATGTCCACCAACAATGCCGGCAATCTCAAGGTGATCGCCGCCGTCGACGACGCAGGGAGGTCCCTGACCGGCGAAGGCCACATGATCGTCACCGTGCAACGCTGGAACAATCCACCCATTCCATAAGTTGGCTGTTGTTTAGCGGTTCCAGACACTTTTCGGGATGACCGCAGACCTCGTGAATCGGGGCTTGCACAGGAGGTTTGCAATGGGCGCTATTTTGAATCTGGTCGAACGCAATTTGCACGAAGTGCATGTCGACGCCGACCGCATGCTGTTCCACATCCCTAGCAGCTCGCTGTTCGCCAGCGATGAGCTGACGGGCACCATCATCGACACCTTGCGCGGTCCCGGCTGTTCATCGGACGACCTGATCCAACGCTTGGCCGCACGCTTCAACGGAGAAGAAATCACCGAAACCCTGCGTGAGCTGATCTCCCTGGAACTGGTCAGCGACGGCTCACCACTGACCCCGGACATCGGTACCAAACGCGTCGAGCGCACCGCGATCAATACCGTGGTGCTCAACGTCAACACGGGCTGCAATCTGAGCTGTACCTACTGCTACAAAGAGGACCTCGACAAGCCCTCGGCCGGCAAGAAGATGGACGTTGAAACAGCGGTCGCTTCGGTAGAAATGCTGCTGCGCGAATCCCCGGATGAAGAGCGTTTCACGGTGGTGTTCTTCGGGGGAGAGCCGCTGAGCAATCGCAAGCTGATCGAGTACATGGTCGATTATTGTGAAAAGCGTTTTGCCGAAGCGGGCAAGTTCGTCGAATTCGTCATGACCACCAACGCCACGCTGCTCACCGAAGACACCGTGGACTACCTCAACGCCCACCGCTTCGGGCTCTCGGTCAGTATCGACGGGCCGAAAACCGTGCACGACCGCAACCGGATCACCGTGGGCGGGCAGGGCACGTATGACGTGGTGCGGCGCAAGGCCCAGATGCTGCTGTCGCGCTACAACAGCCGCCCGGTCGGCGCGCGGGTAACCCTGACCACTGGCGTCACCGACGTCGAAACGATCTGGGATCACTTGTTCAACGAACTGGGCTTCGCGGAGGTCGGTTTTGCTCCGGTGACGTCCGGCGATATCAGTAGCTTCAACCTGTCCAGCGACGAGCTGATCGAAGTGTTCGCCAACATGAAGAAGCTCGGTCGGCGTTATCTGGAAGCGGCGCTGGAACACCGCAACATCGGTTTTTCCAACCTGCACCAGTTGATCACCGATATCCATGAAGGCCACAAAAAGGCTTTGCCTTGCGGGGCGGGCCTGAAGATGCTGGCGGTGGATCACAAGGGCGAATTGAACCTGTGCCACCGCTTTACCGGTTCGAGCCTGCCGACGTTCGGCAACGTTCACAGCGGGGTGAAACAGGTCGAGTTGAACGATTTCCTGTCCCAGCGCCTGGACCGTACCAACACCGGTTGCGAAGACTGCCAGATCCGCAATCTCTGCTCTGGCGGCTGCTACCACGAGAGCTACGCCCGATACGGCGACCCGACCCATCCGACTTATCACTACTGCGAACTGATGCGTGACTGGGTCGACTTCGGCATCGAGGTCTACACCCGGATCATGGCTCACAACCCTGCGTTTATCAGCAGCTACATCACTCCGCGCAAGGCTCACTGATATGAAACATCTCAAGGCAATCAACAACAAAGCCCAGAAGCTCGATCAGGCCGCGGCCGAAAACCGTATCGAAGAAGTGGTGGCGATGAGCTCCGTCGCCGGCTGTGCCTCGACCACTGATCCAGGTTGGGAAATCGACGCGTTTGGCGGCGTGTCGTCGCTGTGCCAGCCAATGGAAGCCGACCTGTATGGCTGCTCCGACCCATGCTGGTGGCCGGCCCAGGTGCCGGACATGATGAGCACCTACCCGGACTGGAACAAGGATGCCCAGGCGTCCAACGACAACTGGCGCAACCTCGGCACTGTCTTTCCGAAAGACAAGTGACCGGACATGAAGAAGGAATCCAGCATGCAATGCATCAAAGCCTGCGGCTTGGCCGCGTTCGGTGTCCTGGGCGTTATATCGCTCAGTGTTTTGGCCGATGAAAACACCGCGCTCCAAAGCGGTCACGAATACATGGTGACCACCAATTATCCGAACAACCTGCACGTGATCGACCTGGCCACCGACAGCTTGTTCAAGACCTGCAAAATGCCCGACGCCTTCGGTCCTGGCACCGTGCAGCTGTCGCCGGATCGCAAGACCGCCTACGTGCTGAACAACCACTACGCGGATGTCTACGGCGTTGAGCTGGACAGCTGCAAGCAGGTCTTCCACGCCAGCATTACCCAGAAACCGGGTGAGAAAGCGAAGTCGATGTTCGCCTTTACCCTCAGCCATGACGGCAAGGAACTGTTCACCATCGCCAATCCGACGTTGATGCTCAACGATCGTTACGAGGTGCAGCAACCTCGGCTTGATGTGTACGCCACCGATGCCGGCATGGACGCCAAACCCATTCGTAGTTTCCCGGCGCCCCGGCAGCTGACCATCATGCAAAGCGGCGACGATGGCACGTTGTATGTGGCGGGAGCGGATGTCTACAAGGTCAACGTGAACACTGGCAAGTTCGACGTGCTGATTCCCAGTCGCCATTGGAAACGTGCCAATTACAGCGCACCGGATGTGCTCTACGTGTGGAACCAGCAGACCTACCGTCATGATTTTTCGCTGCTCTACACCGCAGCGAAATTCAAGGACAAGAAGCAGGACCCGGCGACCGCCGAGTACCTCTATGGGCTGTTCAGCATCGACCTGAAAACCGGCAAGACCGAAACCACCGACTTCGGCCCCCTGACGGAAATCTACTTCAGTGGCATGCGTTCGCCAAGAGACCCGAACCTGATGTTCGGCGTGCTCAACCGGCTGGCCAAGTACGACATCAAGCAGAAAAAACTGCTTCAGGCCGCTACGCTGGATCATTCCTACTACTGCATTTCGTTCAACAAGGCCGGCAGCAAGATTTATCTGGCGGGTACCTTCAACGACGTAGCGGTGTTCGATGCCGACAGTTTGAAGCAGATCGGCAACATCAAATTGCCCGGCGGTGACATGGCGATTACCACGGCGCAAATATTCACGCGTTAAAAACAAAGAGGACAAGTCATTCAACAAGGGCACCTGCGGGGTAAACCCCCCGGCCCACACCTGGATCGTACAGAGAGAATCGATATGAGTGTTCCCAGTTACACCAGTGGACCGCAAACCACACCCTTGCTGGCGATGACCATCGGCGCAGCGTTCGATCGAGCGGTGGAACGGTTCACCGATGGCGAAGCGTTGGTCGTACGGCATCAAGGGCTGCGCTATACCTGGGCACAGTTGGCCGCGGAGGTGGATCGTTGCGCCCGAGGGTTGCTCGCGCTGGGCCTCAAGGCCGGTGAACGGATAGGCATCTGGTCGCCGAACTGCGCGCAATGGTGCATCACCCAGTTCGCAACCGCCAAGGTGGGGGCGGTGCTGGTGAACATCAACCCGGCCTACCGTCTGACCGAGCTTGAGTACACGCTCAAGCAATCGGGGTGTCGCTGGCTGATTTGTGCCGACTCGTTCAAGACTTCCAACTACCACGCGATGCTTCACGATCTGCTGCCCGAACTCCACCGCTGCGCTATCGGCGTACTGGAAAGCGGCCGGTTGCCTGAATTGCGGGGCGTGATCAGCCTCGGCGACACGCCGGCTGACGGCATGTTGTCATGGGAGGGCCTGTTGGACCTGGCGGAACAAGTGCCTGCGGAACAACTACGGCAATGCGGTGAGCAACTGCAGTTCGACGACCCCGTCAACATCCAGTACACCTCGGGTACCACTGGATTTCCCAAAGGTGCCACCCTCAGTCACTACAATATCCTGAATAACGGTTTCATGGTCGGTGAAAGCCTGAAGCTCAGCGAGCACGACAGGTTAGTGATACCGGTGCCGCTGTATCACTGCTTCGGCATGGTCATGGGCAATCTGGGGTGTGTCACCCACGGAACGACAATGATCTACCCCAGCGCAGCCTTCGATCCGCTGGAGACCCTGCGGGCCGCCGCACAGGAGAAAGCGACCGGCATGTATGGCGTGCCGACGATGTTCATTGCCATGCTCGACCACCCGGAGCGCCAATTATTGGACTTGAGCCGTCTGCGAACGGGCATCATGGCCGGCTCCACCTGCCCGATCGAAGTCATGAAGCGAGTGATCGACGACCTGCACCTCAAGGAGATGCAGATCGCCTACGGCATGACCGAAACCAGCCCGGTCTCCACCCAGACCGGCCCGGACGACGATATCGAGCACCGGGTCACCCGTGTCGGCCGCACTCAGCCGCATCTGGAAAGCAAGATCGTCGATGAGCAAAACCGGATCGTTGCTCGCGGTCAGATCGGCGAACTGTGTACCCGAGGCTACAGCGTAATGCTCGGCTACTGGAACAACCCGCAAGCGACCGCGGAGGCCATCGACGACGCAGGCTGGATGCACACCGGTGACCTGGCAATCATGGATGAGGAGGGTTACCTGAGGATCATCGGGCGCAATAAGGACATGATTATTCGGGGCGGCGAGAATGTTTATCCGCGCGAAATCGAAGAGTTCTTCTTTACTCATCCTTCGGTAGCAGATGTGCAGGTCATCGGTGTGCCGGACAAAGCCTACGGAGAAGAGATTGTAGCTTGGGTCAGGTTGCATGAGGGGCACCAGGTCAGCGCCGACGAGTTGCGCGAGTATTGCAAAGGTCGGATCGCTCACTTCAAGACGCCGCGCCATTTCAAGTTCGTTAACGATTTTCCGATGACCGTCAGCGGCAAGGTGCAGAAATTCCGCATGCGTGAAATCAGCGTAGAGGAATTGGGATCACCGAAAAGCGACTTTTTATAGTCATTGGCAATTCGCCGCATGCAGCTTTAATCGCCAGGATCCGGTTGTGAGCGGCCATCGAGTCGGCTGCCAATGCGGACTTTGCCGCCCGATGGGCTATAGATCGAACAAAGTCGCATAGATTCGAGGCCACCCTCTTAGCCCTTGATGCACGTCAAAAACAAGTCCAGAATCAAGCCTTTCCTGCCCCGGCAAGAAAAGAAACCCCCTTAAATTTCAACGAGTCGGATGCCAGATACAAGTCTCGTTTCCCGCTCCAAATATTGTTCTTTGTAGTTCTTCTGAACTACATCGAAACACAAAAAAAGCGACCTCAGGGTCGCTTTTTTTGTGTTCACCATTTCTTAAAATCGGCCTGCTCAAAACCACGCGATTAGTTCATCCAAAATTCAATTACAGGCGACCCGATTTCATCAAAAATTGAGTACATGGCTGTTCCCGTCGCCTGATCTTTCAACCTGGGTTGTACGACTTTCCTGGCTATGCTCCCGAATTTCCGCACTCGATTGCTTTGTCACCCGAGGTCGCAGTTGAAACCCGGATCCGGCCGTAAGCGTCAGGACGCTCGAGCCGGATTTTTTCGGATGCCTTCGTCATACTCAGGAACGCGTATCGTCGCGGCGACGACTAGCCTCGACGTTGAGTTGGCCCCAGGGCTTGGTGCAAATCAGCGATCAAGTCCTCAATCGCCTCAATTCCTACCGACAGACGAATCATTTCGGGCTTCACGCCAGCCTTTGCTTGTTCCTGCTGGTTCATTTGCCGATGGGTAGTGGAGGCCGGATGGCAGGCAAGCGACTTGGCGTCACCGATATTGACCAGTCGCTTGAAGATTTGCAGAGCATCATAGAAGCGCACGCCTGCGTCATAGCCGCCCTTCAAACCAAACGATAGGATCGCCGACGGTTTACCCTGCATGTATTTTTGTGCCAGTGCGTGATGAGGATGGTCCGGGAGGCCGGCGTAGCTGACCCATTCCACTTCAGCATGGCTCTGCAGGAATTGCGCAACTTTCAGGGCGTTGTCAGTGTGACGCTCCATGCGCAGCGCGAGCGTTTCCAGGCCTTGCAGCAGCAGGAACGCGTTCATGGGTGCCAGTGCCGCGCCGGTGTTGCGCAATGGCACTGTGCGTGCGCGCGCGATGAAGGCGGCGGGCCCGAACTTCTCGGTATAAATCACGTCATGGTACGCCGGCTCGGGCTGGTTGAGGCTGGGAAATTTTTCCGGGTATTGGGTCCAAGGGAAATTGCCGCTGTCGATGATCACACCGCCCAGGGAATTGCCGTGTCCGCCGACGTACTTGGTCACGGAATGCACAACGATATCGGCCCCAAACTGAATCGGCTTGCACAGGATAGGCGTAGCCACCGTGTTGTCGACCATCAGCGGTACGCCGCGGGTGTGAGCAGCTTCAGCCAGGGCTTCGAGATCAATGATGTTACCCGCCGGGTTGCCGATGCTTTCGCAGTACACCAGCTTGGTGTTGTCGTCGATCAGTTCGGCGATAGCCTCGGCAGAGTCATCTCGGGCAAAACGCACCTCCACGCCAAAGCTTGGCAACAGGTGTGCGAAGAGAGTGTAGGTGCCGCCATAGAGCTGTGGAGTGGTGACGATATTGTCACCTGCGCGGGTTAACGTTTGGATCGCATAATGGATTGCCGCGCTGCCGGCCGATACGGCCAGCCCTGCCACGCCGCCTTCGAGGGCGGCCATCCTTTGTTCCAGCACATCATTGGTGGGGTTCATGATTCTGGTGTAAATGTTGCCCGGCACGTCCAGGTTGAACAGGTCGGCACCGTGTTGGGCGTTATCGAATTCGAAGGCAACATTCTGATAGATAGGCACTGCGACAGCCTTGGTGGTCGGGTCCGACGTGAAGCCATGGTGCAGTGCGATGGTGGCGTCTTTCATGATTGGTATTGATCCCTTTAAATTATTCTGGATTTTGCGGCATTAAGATCCTCTCGAAGTCGATTATGCCGATCGTTGAGCGCTTTGACCCGGTAAGTCGAAATCTACCGTAGGGGTTTACGCCCCCCCCTCGGCTATTGGGAAACAATTGAAATCAAGGGCCCCGAAGAGCCCTAGAGTCTAGTCGACACCCGGAATCAAGGGCATCCAACTGCTGCATGAAATCAGTTTCCCGTAAGGAAACAACGTGATGACATTTTCTTGAGTCGAGCTGTTTGCGTCGGTAAACCAGCGTCAACTGGGGCCCAATAAATCAGAACTCCAGTGAAGCGCCGTCTTCCGGAATCGCTACACGGTTCTCAATACCGTGCTTCTTGACATAGGTGCGCAGTTCTTCACGAGTCAGGGACATGTGATTGATTGCATCCATGTGTACGGCGACGATCTTCGCGTATTTCGCAGCCTGAGCGGCGCGTAGAACATCTTCCTCACCCATGATGATCGACCCCTCATATCCGGTCATCATTGCCTTGCCTGCATTCAGTACGATCACTTCGGGGTGATACTTCTCAATGGTCTGGTCTACCTCTTTACGCCAGACCGTGTCACCGGCAAGGTAAAGGGTCTTGTAGCCTGGCGCTTGAAAGACCACCCCCATGGCTTCACCTAATGGCTTTGCCAGGGCTGGCACGGCATACATTTCATCTGTGCCATGTTGACCACCGGTTTTCGTAATTCTGACGCCGCCGAATTCAGCGTCGCCTTCCAGGACGCGCACATTCTTGAAGCCTTGTGAACGAATCAGCTTCGCATCGTCCTCATGTTGAGTGAATAAAGGGATGTCTTTAGGTAGGGCTTTTTGCGCGGCGTCGTCCCAGTGATCAAGGTGCGTGTGAGTGACGATCACTGCGTCGACGCCGGCGATAACCTCAGAAGGTGACTCGGTCAGATCAACCAATGGATTTCGAAGGTTACTGCGGTAGGTATTTTCAAATCCTGGGTAAGCGCCCTTTTTGGCGAGCATCGGATCGATCAGGAATGTCGTTTCACCGTAGGTGATTTTGGCCGTCGCGTTACGAACTTGCTGTAGATCCATTTTAGGGGACGCGTCAGGTGCCGTTGGGGCATTTGTGCCCGCGAATGCCGACGTGGTCGCGGCTGCGCAAGCCATGCTTAGTGCAACGCGAAGCGTTTTAAAACTCATGAATTCAGTCTCCAGTTGGTACCTCAAGGCTTCATTCTTGCTGAATGCTTTCAAGGCTGACAGTGGCCTGAATGACATATTTCGATATAATCGGGCCAATCAGTTTTTCGTTTCCAGAACGGAAAGAGGGGGAGGCGACAGCTCAATTCAGCCTCTGCCAAGCATTTAACCGAGGGCGCGCGCCCAGATACCTGCGAGCGTAACGACAAGCCCATTGGGCCAAACCGAGGCTACCTGATGCATTCCATACGTGTTGCTGTCTTGGCTTTTGATGGCGTAAGCCTGTTCCATCTTTCTGTACCCGGGATGGTGTTGGGGGCAACTCAGTCCGCGCCTGGCGAACCTCATTACGAGATCAAATACTGCGCAGAGACGCCGGGAATGGTGGCAAGCGATCAAGGCCTCGGTTTAGAGGTCACTCAGGGCCTGGAATTGATGGCGGCATCTGACCTGATCATCATCCCTGCGTGGGGGGATCAAGCGGTTTGTGCATCTGCCGAACTTGTGAAAGCGCTTCAACTCGCCAATTCCGAAGGAAAGCTCATCGTTGGGTTGTGTCTAGGCGCATTCGTGCTTGGAGATGCCGGGCTACTTGATGGCAAAGAAGCGACCACGCATTGGACTGCTCGAGACGAGTTTGCGCGACGCTTCCCAAATGTTCGTTTCAGGCCAGAAGTGCTTTATGTCAGCGCAGAGAATATCGTGACGTCAGCAGGAACCGTGGCGGCAATTGATTGTTGCCTTCATTTGGTTCGCGAACGACTTGGAGCCGAGGCCGCGAATCGCACCGCGAAAATGCTAGTCACACCGCCACATAGGCAGGGAGGGCAGGCTCAATACATAGAATATCCTGTGCCGCACTTATCTAGAGAGACGCATTTGTCTGATGTACTGGAATGGGCTCGGATGAATCTGTCCAGTGACCTGACGCTCGACGTCCTGGCGGACAGGGCAAAGATGAGTCGGCGCACTTTCACTCGGCGCTTCAGGGAGGCTACCGGCAGCACCGTCTCTAAATGGTTGAATGCCCAGCGCGTTGTCAGGGCGCAGGAACTGTTGGAAACGACTGACCTGCCCATTGAGTGTGTGGCGGGTGAAGCAGGGTTTGGCACCCCCTTATCCTTGAGGCAACAATTCGGCGTTCAGCTCGGCACCTCGCCGTCTGAGTACAGGCGAATGTTTTGTCGTGACATGAGCCCGGTCCGAAAGACGAGCGACAGTGAGCAGACTGCCGGACTGTCTAGCTAAATGATTGAAACCGAAAAGCTTCAGTCATTATCGCTCTTAGAAATCCACGGTCACTCCGGTATAAAACGCGCGACCATCACCAGGCAGGAACGAGGCTCCATGCAAACCATGCGCCTGCCCAACTGGTAAGCTCGGCCATCAATTTGCAGGATGAATGGCCATGTCATTACGCGCGCTTCGAACACTGCTTGCCATTGCCCAATACGGTTCTTTTGTTCGGGCAGCGGACGCCGTGCACCTGACCCAATCAGCGGTCAGCCTTCATGTTCGGTCATTGGAGGAGGATTTCAATACGCTCCTGTTTGACCGCTCACGACGGTTGCCGGTGCTGACGGATGCAGGCCATATTGCCGTTGAGCGCGCGCGAGAAATTCTAGCCTTATACGACGGGATCTCCTCCGAGATTGGAGGCGACACTGAGTTGCGCGGCAGGCTCAGAATCGGTGCCATTCATACAGCGCTGGCGAGCGTCTTGCCCCTCGCGTTGTTGGCAATGCGTGCTGAGCATCCTCACCTGCGCATCACTGTTGCGTCGGGAATGTCCGCTGAGTTGGCCTCGCGCGTGGAGGCGGGCGAGCTTGACGTTGCGATCACCACGGAGCCGGTGAAGCCACACCCTTATGGCCTGGCAAGCACGGTACTTTACGAGGAAGGGTTCTGGATCATCGCGCTCGGCTGTCCCATGCGCATGAGGACTTGAAGCTTCTACTCAAAAGCCAGCCGTTCATTCGATTTGATCGTCGCGCCTGGGCAGGTCGTACCATTGAGCGAGAGCTTCGCGCTATGCGGCTGCGCGTGCAGACCAGCATGGAACTGGATAGCCAGGATGCGATTATCCAGATGGTCTCAAGCGGGCTGGGCGTATCCATCATTCCGCTCTCTGGACATCAAGTCGCAAGCTTGAAAACACTGGCCGTTGGGCCTTTCGGCATCCCTCAAAAAACTAGGCGCGTGGTATTGCTGGAGCGCGAAGATCGTCCCCTTGGGCGACTGGCGGCAGCCCTGGCGAACGCGGTGAAAGCGCATGTCTTGCACGATAAACCATGAGTAATACTTGTTGATTGCTGAAGTTTAAAACGTTTTTATTTTGGAGTCCGACCTCTTATCGTGGTCCTCGTACAAGTGAGTTCTTGAGGGCACCATGATTACTGGACCTGCCGTAGACATGCCGCTGATGAGCCGACTGATTGTGGGATGTGAACCGTCGGCACAAAAAACCAAGGCACGCGTATGACCCTTTCCTTGTTGACTGCCTTGTTGCCCATCGCACTACTGATCATGCTGGGCGCGTGGCTCAAGCGTCGTCATTTTCTGACGGATACTTTTTGGGCACAGGCAGAGCGCTTGGCGTACTACGTGTTGCTGCCTTCTCTTTTCTTTCACGGACTGGCGACCGCCAACCTTGATGGCGTGCCCTTTCAAAGCATGGTTTCGGTGCTCGTGTTCTCGACTGTGGTGGTATCGCTAATGTTGTTGGGCGCGAAGTCGCTGATCACCATGGACGATGCTGCGTTCACTTCGGTTTTTCAGGGTGGGATACGTTTCAATAACTACGTAGGCGTGTCGGCAGCCGCGGGCTTGTTCGGTGTGCAGGGTATAGCCCTGGCAGCGGTCGCGAACGCGGCCATAGTGCCCAGTGTGAACATTCTGTGCGTAATGGTGTTCGCGAAGTACGGATCAGCCGGCAGGATGCCATTTAGCAAAGTCCTCAAGCAGTTGGCATTGAACCCACTGATACTCGCGTGCTTCGCCGACGGATTGGTCCAGGTCTCGGGCTGGGGACTGCCTGTCGGTATTGAGCCGATGCTCAAGGCCTTGGGACAAGCGTCACTGCCGCTCGGATTGCTCTGCGTTGGTGCTGCGCTTGAGTTCGGAAGCATAAGGCAATGGTTTCGCCCGGTGGGTTACTCGTCGCTGACCAAGTTTCTAATCATGCCACTGGTTACGCTTTGGGCGTGCCACCTGTTCGAACTTGAAGGAAAGGCCGCGGTTGCAGCACTTTTATTCCAGGCACTGCCCACAGCCTCATCCTCCTACATCATGGCAAGGCAATTAGGGGGAGACGCCCCCCTTATGGCTGGGATCATCGCTTGCCAGACCATGCTGGCAGGATTAGCACTTCCAGCGGTCATCCTTGTGATGGCCCGGTGGATTTGAGTGTCAGTATTTCGAGGCGATCGCCTACGCGCGTTAGGCACAGCCCATAAAGCGCTGTGCCTAACGCAGTCATCATTTGTTCATGGCGGATATCATCTATCAGATGCTGGGCAACAATGTGTTCAATACCAAGTCGTTCAAGCAGCCGGAAGCCAATAATTCACTGGCCGCATTGATATCCGGCGCGAAGAAGCGATCCTTCTCGTAATAGGCCACTTTGCTTCGCAGGCTCTTCCTGGCCAGTTCCAGCTTGGGCGACGTCTTCAAGCCGTCACGCAAGTCCAGACCTTGGCAGGCCGCTAGCCACTCCACAGCCAGGATTCCACGGGTGTTTTCAGCCATTTCCCACAACCGTTTGCCGGCGGCGGGTGCCATCGATACGTGATCTTCCTGATTGGCGGATGTGGGCAGGCTGTCTACGGAATGGGGGTGAGCCAGCGCCTTGTTCTCGCTGGCCAGCGCTGCTGCTGTCACCTGAGAAATCATGAAGCCCGAGTTCACGCCGCCATTGGCTACCAGGAACGGCGGCAGTTGTGACATGTGTTTGTCCATCATCAACGAAATGCGGCGCTCGCTCAGCGAGCCGATTTCAGCAATGGCCAATGCCATATTGTCTGCGGCCATGGCCACTGGCTCGGCATGGAAGTTGCCGCCAGAGATCACGTCACCTTCAACGGCAAAGACCAGTGGGTTATCGGATACGGCATTCGCTTCGACGACTAATACTTCCGCGGCCTGACGGAGCTGGGTCAGGCATGCGCCCATGACTTGAGGTTGGCAGCGTAGAGAGTAGGGGTCTTGGACCTTGCCGCAGTCTTTGTGCGAATCGGCGACCTCACTGCTTTGGCCCAGCAGGTCGCGATAAGCAGTAGCTGTATCAATCTGGGCCTTCTGGCCGCGAGCGGCATGGATACGTCCGTCAAACGGCGAGCGGGAGCCCAAGACAGCTTCGACCGTCAACGCACCGATGGCCAAGGCGCCTGCAAACAGGTCTTCGCCCTCGAACAAACCGCGCAGAGCATAAGCAGTGGACACCTGGGTACCGTTGAGCAACGCCAAACCCTCTTTGGCAGCCAGCGTCAACGGCGCCAAACCGGCCACCTTCAGTGCTTCGGTGGCTTCCAGCCATTCGCCCTTATGACGGGCTTTGCCTTCTCCCAGCAGCACGAGGGACATGTGCGCCAAAGGTGCCAAGTCACCAGATGCGCCGACCGAACCTTTTAACGGAATATGCGGATACACCTCGGCGTTGATCAATGCTATCAGAGCATCGATCACCACGCGGCGTATGCCGGAGAAACCACGGCTGAGGCTATTGACCTTGAGCACCATGATCAACCGCACCAGCGCATCGCTGATCGGCTCACCCACACCAGCGGCGTGGGACAGTACTAGCGAACGTTGCAGATTTTCCAGATCTTCACTGGCGATACGGGTCGAGGCCAGCAGGCCGAAACCGGTATTGATACCGTAGGCGGTGCGATTCTCGGCGAGGATCTGTTCCACGCAAGCGACACTGGCTTCAATTTGCGCAGAGGCACTGTGGTCGAGGGTAATTTTCACCGGACGCTGGTAAACGTCACGCAGTTGGGCAAGGCTCAGTTGGCCTGGGATAACGTTAAGAGTTTTCATGCTGTGGCTCCTTTAACAAGAGTGATCATTGGCAGGTTCAAGCCTTGCTCTTTCGCGCAATCAATGGCGATCTGGTAACCGGCATCGGCATGGCGCATCACGCCCGTGCCCGGGTCGTTGTGCAGCACGCGGGCAATCCGCTCGGCCGCTTCGTCGGTGCCGTCGCAGACGATCACCATGCCCGAATGCTGGGAGAAGCCCATGCCGACGCCGCCACCGTGGTGCAGTGACACCCAGGTCGCACCACTGGCGGTGTTGAGCAGGGCATTGAGCAGTGGCCAGTCGGAAACGGCGTCGGAACCGTCCTGCATGGATTCGGTTTCACGGTTCGGGCTGGCCACGGAACCGGAATCGAGGTGGTCACGGCCGATGACGATCGGCGCCGACAGCTCACCGCTGCGCACCATCTCGTTGAACGCCAGGCCCAACTTGGCGCGCTGGCCCAGGCCAACCCAGCAGATCCGTGCCGGCAAGCCCTGGAAGCTGATGCGCTCGCGGGCCATGTCCAGCCAGTTGTGCAGGTGGGCGTCGTCGGGGATCAGTTCCTTGACCTTGGCGTCGGTCTTGTAGATGTCCTGCGGGTCACCCGACAGCGCCGCCCAGCGGAACGGGCCGATGCCACGGCAGAATAGCGGACGGATGTAAGCCGGGACGAAACCCGGGAAGTCGAAGGCATTCTCGACGCCTTCTTCCTGGGCCATCTGGCGGATGTTGTTGCCGTAGTCGAAGGTCGGCACACCCATTTTCTGGAAGGCCAACATGGCTTTGACGTGCACGGCCATCGATTGCTTGGCGGCCTTCACCACGGCGGCGGGCTCGGTCTTGGCGCGGGCACGGTATTCGTCCCAGGTCCAGCCGGCCGGCAGGTAGCCGTTGAGGGGGTCGTGGGCGCTGGTCTGGTCGGTGACCATGTCCGGACGCACACCACGACGGACCATTTCCGGCAGGATCTCGGCCGCGTTCCCACACAGCGCGATGGAAATCGCCTTGCCTTCGGCGGTGTATTTCTCGATGCGCGCCAGGGCGTCGTCGAGGTCTTTGGCCTGCTCGTCGACGTAGCGGGTTTTCAGGCGGAAATCGATGCTCACCTGCTGGCACTCGATGTTCAGCGAGCATGCACCGGCCAAGGTCGCGGCCAACGGTTGCGCACCGCCCATGCCGCCCAGGCCGGCGGTCAGGACCCAGCGGCCCTTGAGGTTGGAATCGTAATGTTGGCGACCGGCCTCGACGAAGGTTTCATAGGTGCCTTGCACGATGCCCTGGCTGCCGATGTAGATCCAGCTGCCGGCGGTCATCTGGCCGTACATGGCCAGGCCCTTGGCGTCGAGTTCGTTGAAGTGTTCCCAACTGGCCCAGTGCGGCACCAGGTTGGAATTGGCGATCAGGACGCGCGGGGCGTTGCTGTGGGTCTTGAACACGCCCACCGGCTTGCCGGATTGCACCAGCAGGGTTTCGTCGTGGTTCAGGTTGGTGAGGCTTTCGACGATCTTGTCGTAGCACTCCCAGTTGCGCGCCGCGCGGCCGATGCCACCGTAGACCACCAACTCCTTGGGGTTCTCGGCCACTTCCGGATCGAGGTTGTTCATCAACATCCGCAGCGGCGCTTCGGTCAGCCAGCTCTTGGCGGTCAGCGTGTTACCGCGAGGGGCGCGGATTTCGATATTGCGGAAATGGAGTGGTTTGCTCACCGGTAATCCTCTCGAAATGACTTGCAGCTTATTGTTGGTTTTCGCTACATCTGGCGAGTAAATATAATCATGTATATACAAGCTTAATCAAGCAGATTTTTGACCGCTATTGTTGTCGGCATGAATATCTTCACGTGATTAGTTTTTTCGTTCGAATGGCATTGATGCAGGTTTTGCCATCAAGCTTTGCGCACTGGGCGCGCTGTGACAGTTTCAGCCAGGGATCATGAGCTGAGCCATAGCAAGGCGCTGGGATTGCTCTCGCACGGGGCTCTTCTAGTCAACAGAACGGCGAACCATTCCGGCCGCAATCGCGCGCCTGAAAACATTTTTCAGGCGCGGTAAGCGTCCAGCCGGCTTAAGGCACTTCGGTTATTTCAGATTGCCGCTGAGAAATTGCTGCAAACGCTCGCTCTTAGGGTTCCCCAGCACTTCCTCAGGCGGCCCTTGCTCTTCTACGAGCCCTTGGTGCAAGAACAACACCTGGTTCGATACCTTACGAGCGAAGCTCATTTCGTGCGTCACCATGATCATGGTTCGGCCTTCTTCGGCGAGGCCCTGAATGACCTTCAGCACTTCTCCCACGAGTTCAGGATCCAGGGCAGAAGTGGGTTCGTCGAACAGCATGATTTCCGGTTCCATGGCCAGCGCCCGGGCTATCGCGACGCGCTGCTGTTGGCCGCCCGAGAGAAAGGCCGGGTATTGATTGGCAACTCGCGATGGTAAACCAACCTTGTCCAGGTAACGCCGAGCCAGCTCCTCTGCATCCTTCTTGCTGACCCCCAACACTCGGCGAGGGGCCATTGTGATGTTGTCGAGCACGGTCATGTGGCTCCACAGATTGAAATGCTGGAATACCATCGCCAGTCGCGTGCGCAGCCGCTGCAGTTCATCTGCATTTGCAACGCGCATGCCGTGGTGGTCATGGATCATGCGTATCGGCTGATTGTCGAGGCTCATGGCGCCGTTGCTAGGGATTTCCAGAAAGTTGATACAGCGCAAAAAGGTGCTTTTGCCCGACCCGCTGGCACCGATCAGGCTAATGACGTCTCCGGCCTTTGCGTTCAGCGAAACACCCTTGAGGACTTCGTGGTCGCCATAGCTTTTATGCAGGTTTTCTACGGTCAGTTTGTACATATTCAAGCACCCTGAATTAATGAGCTGGGCCGAGGAACGACAGCCAACGGCGCTCAGCCAGACGGAACAGACCGACCAGAGAGAAAGTGATAGCGAGGTAAATCGCTGCGGCGATGCCGAACGATTGGAAGGTCAGAAATGTTGCTGAATTGGCATCTCTGGCAACCTTGAGGATGTCCGGTACCGTGGCGGTGAAGGCGACCGTGGTGGAATGCAGCATCAGTATCACTTCGTTGCTGTAGTTCGGCAGTGAGCGACGCAATGCAGACGGCATGATGATGTAGGTGTAAAGCTTCCATCCTCGAAGCCCAAAGGCCTTCGCTGCTTCGACTTCACCATGATTCATGTTGCGAATCGCCCCGGAGAAGATCTCCGTGGTGTAGGCGCAAGTGTTCAAGGCAAAGGCCAGGATGGTGCAGTTCAATGCATCGCGAAAGAATGCATCAAGCAGCGGTTGGGAGCGCACCGCAGCGAGGCTGTAGATGCCGGTGTAGCAGATCAGTAGCTGTATATACAGAGGCGTGCCACGGAACAAATAGGTATAGAACTGCACGGGCCAGCGCACGAAAAGGTTGCTTGATACCCTGGCAATCGACAGCGGGACCGCCATCAAGAAGCCGAAGAAGAGCGAGGCACTGAGCAGCCATAGTGTCATCGCCAAGCCCGTGATGTGATAACCATCGTGGTACAGGAAGGGTTTCCAATATTCTTGCAATAGCTCGATCATCGCACGGCCTCCCGAGTTCCTGCGGCGTAAAAACTTTCCAGCCTGCGCAAGACATAGTTTGACGCGGTGGTGATAACCAAATAGATCAACGCTGCAAGGACGAGGAAGAAGAACAGTTGATAGGAACTCTTTCCTGCATCCTGGGCAACCTTGACCAAGTCAGCCAGACCAATGATCGAGACCAGTGCGGTCGCTTTCAGGATCACCATCCAGTTGTTGCCAATGCCCGGTAATGCAAAGCGCATCATTTGCGGGAAAAGCACCAGGCGGAATCGTTGGGCGCGGGTCAGGCCATAGGCCGTGGCTGCTTCTAATTGCCCCTTTGGAACGGCGAGAATCGCTCCGCGGAAGGTTTCGGTGAAATACGCACCGTAGATGAAGCCCAGGGTGATGACCCCTGCGCTGAACGGATTGATTTCGATATATTCCCAGCCAAAGGCATCGGTCAGATTCGTCAGCCACGTCTGAAGGCTATAGAAGATCAGCAGCATCAAGACCAGGTCGGGCACGCCGCGGATAAGCGTGGTGTAGGCTTGCGCAGGGATGCGTAGCAAGGCTGACTTCGAGAGTTTCGCGCTGGCACCGATCAATCCCAGGCCCACGCTCAGCAACAAGCACAGTGCGGATAATTTGACAGTCATCCAGGAGCCTTGCAGCAACAGCGGGCCGAAACCCTTTAGGCTGAAGCCTAGAGTCTGCAATAGGTTTTCTAGCATTGGACAGCCCTTCGTCAATCAAGAAAAACGCCCATCCGAAAATGGGCGCAGCGTGTTATTTACCGCTGTAGATATTCTGATCACCAAAGTGTTTTTTCTGGATGGCTACATAGCTGCCATCCTCATGCAGTGCCTTGATGCCTTTGTTTATCAGGGCCTTGAGATCGGCGTTGCCTTGGGCGAGACCTACCGCGGTTTTCGCGGGCAACAGTTCATGCTCGACTGCTTTACTTACCTCAAAATTTGCCCCTTGCGGCGACTTCAAGAAGCCCATTTCGGCTTGCAACATATTCTGGATCGAGGCATCGAGACGGCCAGTCACCAAGTCCGAATAGACCTGATCCTGGTTGGCATAGGCTTGGGTTTTGACTCCGGCTTTGTTCAGTACGGCCTTTGCATAAGCTTCCTCGGTGGTGCCTTGCTCATAACCAACCGTCTTGCCGACGAGCGTCTTGATATCTTCGGTCAGGCCGGAGCCTTTCTTGAAAACGAAGGAGGTAGGAACGGAGAACAGCTCATCGGAGAAGTCGATGACCTTTTCGCGCGAGGATGTCACGGTCATGGCGGAGATCACGCCGTCGAATTTGTTGGCTTTCAGGCCGGGAATCATGCCGTCAAAATCACTCTCGACCCATTTGCACTTCACTTTCAATTCAGCACAAATCGCATTGCCTAAGTCGATGTCAAAGCCCACCAGGCTACCGTCGGCAGCTTTGGACTCGAAAGGGGCATAAGAGGGGTCAACGCCGAACCGCAACTCCTTGTACTCCTTGGCCGAGGCAAAGCTGCCAGCCACACACAACGCCAGTACAGAGAGGGTCAAAATAGATTTTTTCATTGTTTTTATTCCTAAGGACCAAAGAGCGCTTGAGCGCACGGATGCGGTACGGAGCTCGTGTGTGTCGCTATGGGAGTGGTACACAGAGCCCATTTTTTGGTTTAAGCGTGTCGAGGTGACGGATCGACTTTACCGCGTAAATACATACTTGTACATACAGGCATAGCCAATCAAGCAGCCATTTATCTGCTCGGATGTGCATGGGTGGAAGAAGGGCTGGAAACGCTGAGGGGAGGGGGGTGAGCAGTTTCGTTTTTTCCGGTCACTACGGGCGTAGGGCCTGGGTCTATTGTGATGTATGAATCAGAAAGCGACCGACGCCCTTTGGAAGCGGCGCTGGTCAAGTTTTACGGCAGATGTGTCGAAGAGTCAGACGTCTCTGTGAGCTGCATTCATGGGTAAGCGACTACCCAGTCGATAGCGGGAGGAGGGGTGGACGAGCCGCACAAAGGTGACAATTTTGTTTTGGCTCCAAGTCCGGCGTATGAGGGCCAGGCAAGGTTCGGTTGCATCGATTTGCAGATGTTTGCTCTCCTCTGCGCTGGGGTGGCAGGCCTCTACGATATGTTCCATTTCGTCGGGCTTGATGACTTGCAAAAGGTATTTTGCCGGTTGCAGGTGTTCGCCGAATTTTTGTTTCAGGAACTCTGGCACCAGCTCGGGATTGACGTAACGATCCTCAAGCTGCACTGGCACGTCTTCTTCGCTGTGCGCACAAACCAGATGAAAAACCGAAGAGCCCGTGGGCAGGCCCAGGGCGGAAGCGACTGACATCGATGCGGATTCGCGTCCCAGGTGCAGGACGCGACAGCCGTAACTATGACCCCGAGCGAGAATCTCGTCAGCGATGTTGGTGATGCGCAACAGGTTCGATTGCGGCTTGCTTTCGGCTACGAATGTTCCAACACCTGAAATCCGTACCAATAGACCTTCTTCGGTCAGCTCGCGCAGGGCTCGATTGACGGTCATGCGCGAGATGCCCAGCTCTTGCACCAGCTGGTTCTCTGAGTAGATCAGGTCGCCAGGTTTCCAAACGCCCGCTCGAAGTTGGTCCAGCACAAATTCCTTCGCGCGTCGGTAGAGCGCTTGTGGTGCATTTTTGATCATCAGTCGGTCCGTGTCTCTTGTGCGGCAAGGACTCTTGCCAAGGAATGGAGGAAAAGATCGTTATCCTCACAGCTTCCTATGGATACCCGCAAGTACTGAGTATATCCCGCTTCGCGCCAAGGCTTGATGATGACCCCTTCGCGCAGTAATGCCTGGTTGATGATTTCGGCAGGATAAGGGGTGCTGAAAAAGAGGAAGTTGGCCATGGAGGGGGCAGTTGTGATGCCTTGCTCTTGCAGTGCGATCTCCAGTCGTCGGCGTTCGCTGGCGACGTGCGAGAGGCCGGCATTCAGATGATTTTCATCGGCCAGCGCGGCGACCGCAGCGGCTTGGGCCACTCGGTTTACGTTGAAGGGGGTGCGCAGGCGATTGATCAAATCGGCCAGTAGCGGGTCGCTGACAATGCCATAGCCGATGCGTAAACCTGCCAATGAATAGGCCTTGGAGAAGGTTCGAAGCAGGATAAACGGCTTGCCGCTGGCCTGGATCAAGCCGAGGCAGTCTGGGTACTCAGGCTCCCATTGGGCGTATTCGTAATAGGCTTCGTCAAACACCAGCAAGCACTTGGGAGGTAATGCATCGAGCAATTGCTTCAATTCGATTGCGCTCAAGGTGCAGCCAATCGGATTGGAGGGGCAGGAAAACATCAGCACATGGGTATGCGGTGTAAGGGCGGAAATCATCGCCGCCACGTCAAAAGTGCCTTGGTCGGTCATGGGGACACCGATTACCCGAGCGCCGGCTGCCACTGGAAAAATGAAATGCAAGCCGAAGGAGGGCACCACGGTAACCACTTCATCATCATGGTCCAGAAACACTCGACTGATGACACTCAGCAAATCCTCAGAGCCGTTGCCGAACACGAAGCGATCTTCCGGAACATCAAGTTTTTCCGAGAGTGCGGAGCGCAGTGCCTGGCAGCCAGAGTCGGGGTACAGCGCAATCTCATGGCAGGCTTGGGTGGTCGCGGCGTTGACGGCGGGGGCGGTGCCCATTGGGTTTTCATTGCTGCCCAATTTAGCGACGCGTGTCAGACCGAAGCGTTTGCGCACTGCATCAGCGGCGAGGCCGGCGTTGTAACTGGCCAATTCGCGTACTTCAGCGCGAGCAAGCAGGGTCAGGTCGTTGGCGTTCATACAAGGCTAACCTCTCGGGAATTTTGCTGGAAGGTATTGCGATCTGGATGGTGCCGCAGGGGACGCTGCGGGCTCGGCTGTTCAGCGGTTTGAAGGATTTCGCGCGGGAGGCTGTAGTGGAAGAGTGTCGCCAGTTCGGCGATCCGGCCTGCGAGGCTCATCCCTTCGGTAGTCGCGGCAGTCATAGGGTGCAGCTTTTTCATTGATTACCTCTTAGGTGCAGGGCCACAAGGAGGTGTTGCTGTATGATCCTGTATATATAGGTAACGCAATGTTCAGGCCAAGCCTTATCTTTTCTGTTGATCGCTGCTCGTAAACGCCTTCCAGGCCAGGGGGTGCTCACATGAATATTGGTTCGGGTGTAACTGAAGGTTGCATCGGAGTGTTTCCGGTGTCTCGTTGATGAGTCGAAAGGAAGCGCATGGTAGGCCTTTCTGCGGACAGTATTTTGGACAGAAGCAGTGCTCGATCCACTTCGGATCAGGGGTCTGAAGGGGATCCTTGTCTAACAGGCACGGTAAATGCTTAGTCCTGTATATACAGTCCCATCGATCGGGCTTGTAGACCGATTTCCGATCTGCTGTGACACGCTCGGTCGAGTCGATGGCTAAAAATGGCGCCTGTTATAGGCGCGTTCATAAGTCCGCTTAGAGAGAATCACCACAATGACGGTTAGCAATCTGCCCTTTTCAAAAGTCCGCCACAGCCAAGGTCTCGTGTTTTTGTCTGGAGAGTTGCCGTTCAATGAGGATGGCAGCTTCCCGGAGGGTATCGAGGCACAAACGCGCCTGACCTTGATGCGCATTGCTCAAACACTGGAAGCTGAGTCACTGTCGTTGGATGACGTTGTGAGCGTCACGGTGTACTTGACCGAGCGGAGTAACTTCGCCGAGTTCAACAGGATTTATGCTTCGTTTTTCACGACCAATTTGCCTGTTCGCGCTACCGTCTGTGCCGGCCTCGTGGTGGATGCGTTGGTTGAAATCAGTGTCATCGCGCAGCAGCGTGCTTGAGTTGGAGGCAGCGTGAACGACAAACAAGTAGTAGTACTGGGTGCTCAGCATCGTTGGTATAAGCACGGCCCTGCATCTGCAACGCCGGGGCTGTGCGGTGACCTTGGTAGACAAGGGGTCGCCCGGGCGCGAGACGTCATACGGTAATGCCGGGATCATCCAGCGCGAGGCCGTTGAACCGTACGGGTTCCCAAGGGACCTGGCGAGCCTGATGAGAGTGGTGACCAAGCGCGATATCGGCGTCAATTATCATCTGCGTGCGCTGCCGGAGTACATGCCTACGCTGACCAGGTATTGGGCCAACTCAGCGCCAAGGCATTACCAAGCTATTGCGGACGCCTTTCGGACCTTGGTCGAGCATTCAATCAGCGAGCATTCCGATTTGATCGAGCAAAGCGAGGCCCAACACCTGATCGTGCGCAAAGGTTGGATTCAAGCTTTTCGAACCTCGGAAAAATATGAAAAGGCGATGGAGAGCGCCCAGCGTGTGAGTGCGCACGGTGTATTGTCGCAAGCGTTGGACGGCGCCGGGCTCAGGCTCGCAGAACCCGCTTTGGGTGAAGCTCTCGTTGGGGGGATTCACTGGCTTCAACCTTGGACCTGTGTTGATCCGGGTGAGCTGGTGCAACGCTATGCCGAGCTCTTCTTGCGTGAGGGCGGACAGTTTGAACGCGGCGATGCCCGTTCATTGCGCCAAGCGGGAGCCGGCTGGCGAGTCTCCACCGAGTCCGGGCCGGTCGAAGCATCACAGGTCGTCGTGGCGCTTGGTCCTTGGGCCCAAGAGTTGCTGAGGCCCATGGGTTACCGCATCCCGTTGTTTATCAAGCGTGGTTATCACGCCCATTTCGCCGACGGGGCAAACTTGAGTCGCCCGGTGCTTGATACCGAGCAAGGCTACATGTTGGCGCCGATGAAGCGTGGTGTGCGCCTATCAACGGGAGCCGAATTCGCCCGTCTCGATGCGCCTCTGACCCCAGTGCAGCTAGGGAAGGCCGAAAGCGCGGCCCGACAACTCTTGGCATTGGGATCTCAGGTTGAGCGGACGCCATGGAGCGGTGCGCGACCTTGTACCGTTGATATGAAACCGGTCATTGGTGCCGCGCCGTCGCATAAGGGGCTCTGGTTCAACTTCGGCCATGCCCATCAAGGATTTACGCTAGGTCCGGTCAGTGGCCGGCTGCTTGCGGAATTAATGATGGGAGAAACACCAGTGGTCGAGCCGGCACCCTTCGCTCCTGGGCGTTTCTGAATTGACGGTGCGTCGACCTTCTCGTCCCTCCTCTTGAGAGGAGGGCAGGCATTTTCTGAAAGAAAAATGACGACCGAGTTGTCTCGTTTCCACGTCGTGTGAGCAACGTTTACGGCACTCGCCGCGGGCGCTTTTACCCATGGGCGCCCACGTTCCATCTGCCTGCCCAGGAATACTCATGAACATCAAACAGAAACTCACGTGGGCGTTTGCCGCTATCGCCTGCGCGCCAGTCATATTGGTCGCAATGGTTGTCGTACTGAACTTGCGTAGCGCAGCGCAAGCCGGTTTCCTGGACAGCAGTGGCCGCGAAATCAGGCAGATTGACCGCGGGATGCGGCAGTTTTTCGACAGCATCCGCCAAAACGTCGAATACCTTGCCAAAGACCCTCGGATCGCCAACGTTCAGGGATTGAAGAACTATGCGGCCGCTGACGCCCCGCAAACGCCTGTGACGAAGGTCGATCGACAGATCCAGGTGGTATTCGACAGTTTCGCAGAAACCCACCCAACCACGGCTTCCATTTCCCTTGGACTCAATGACGGAGGTTTTGCAGGTTGGCCCGATGACCAGACAATGGCCAGCTACGACCCACGGGTGCGACCTTGGTACAAGGCTGCCATGGAAGCCGCACGAGGCTCAACCGTAAGGACGGGCGCGTATTACTGGGCACCCGATGACATGGTGCTGGTCAGCACGGTCCGCACGATCAATGACGCGAGCGGTGCCGCGGTGGGCGTCGTTGGCGTGGACGTATCGCTCAAGCAACTGACTGAATTGGTCAAAGCCATCAAGTTGGGCAAGAGTGGTTACCTGATGTTGGTCGAGGCCAATGGCAATGTCTTGGTCGATCCCGCAAATGCCAAAAACAATTTCAAGCCGTTAGGTGAGCTAGGACCCGGCTATGCCGAATTGGCCAAAAGCGCTGATGGGGTGACTCAAGTCGAGATCGATGGTGTGCCATACATGGTCAACGTCCTGAGTTCCGATGGCCTGGGATGGCGTTTTATTGGCCTGATCAAGCGTGATGAAGTGATGGCCGACGCCATGAGCCTGACCTGGTTGATTACAGCCATCGCTGTTGCATTGGCCGTGGTGTTCGCCATCGTTGGTGCTGGTTTTGCCAGCGTGATCGTGCGCCCGATTCGTGGCGTGGCTGATGGGTTGCAAGAGATTGCCGAAGGTGAAGGTGACCTTACACGTCAACTCCAAGTACGGGGCAAGGACGAAACTGCCAACCTGGCCGGTTGGTTCAATCAGTTTCTAAGCATGATCGCTCAGTTGGTGAAGCGTATTGGCAAGGCGTCGTCCGATCTGCAAGTCGCTGCCGCTGACACCAACGAAGTCGCTAATAACATGAACCTGGCTGCCGGCCGCCAACGTGAGGCGGTGGAACTGGTAAGCACCGCTTTCAATGAAATGCTCGCCACTGCCAATGAGGTCGCACGTTCCTGCAGTGCCGCGGCGTCGAGTGCTGACGAAGGCTACCGCGACGTGCACGATGGCCAGAAGCAAATCAGCGAAGCCACCGGCAGCGTGCTCAAGCTCAGTGAGGAGCTGCAGGTATCGACCCAGACCATGCAGCTGCTCGAGCAAGACAGCAATAACATCAATGCGATTCTCGACACCATTCGCTCGATTGCCGAGCAGACCAACTTGCTGGCGCTCAATGCCGCCATCGAGGCCGCTCGCGCGGGTGATCAAGGGCGTGGCTTTGCAGTGGTCGCGGATGAAGTTCGCGCCCTGGCTCGTCGCACCTCCGACTCTACCGGCGAAATAGACAGCCTACTGGGTAACCTCGCTCGCCGTACCCAGGAAGTCACCCAGCAGATGCAAGGCAGCCTGCAAGCGTCCCAGGCTAGCGTGCAGCGGATCCAGCGGGCCCGCGACAGCTTCGACAAGATCCGCGCTTCAGTGGACTCGATTCGCGACCAGAACACCCAGATCGCCACGGCGGCAGAGGAGCAGCATCAAGTGGCGGAGGAGATCAATCGGCACATCGCACAGATCCACGCCGATGCGCAGATGGTAGAGGAGTTCGCGCATTCAGCCCATGCCGGATCGGGGCGAATGACGGCCATTTCTGGCCAGCTTCAAGGATTGGTCGGGCGCTTCAAGTTTTAGTCCGTACGAACAATGGACGCTCAATTGCCGATTAGAGGGTAAGCCCCGTGAGCGTTGAGCCCAGAGAAAAAACAGTGAAAGCCGCCGTCCCTGGCGGTCCCGTCCAGCGGGCCATTCAAACAGGCTGATCAACGCGGGAAGGACTGCGCTCCGAATCATGATTAGACCTGTCAGGTCGCCAGACCGTGTGCTGCATTCCGTTCGGGGTCGTCAGTACTTCCACTGCACAGCGATTTCCAGACTGCGCGGCTCGCCCACGTAATACTGGGTGTTGCTCTGGTGGATGAAACGGGCATAGACCTCGTCGGTCAGGTTGCGCAGGCGCGCGCTGACCTGTACGTGTTTGTCCAGATCGTGGGTCATGGACAAACCATAGACAGTGTACGAGGGCACCCAGGTCGTATTGGCGGTGTTGGCGTAGACCGACGACACATAGCGCACGTCAGCCCCGAGCTGCCAGTCAGGAGCCACGTCATAGGTCAGCCAGAGATTGGCTACGCGGTCGGGAATATTCACCGGATTCTTGCCTTTGCGCGAGAACACAACACCGGCGATGGTTTCATTGAACTCGTCGTACTCAGCCCTTACCCAACTGAAGTTACCAGCCGCCAATAGCTTGGGCGTGATCTTGAATGAAGCGGCCAGCTCTATGCCGGTGGAGGTTTGTTGACCCGCTTGTTCGGTGGTGTTGGGCACCGTCGAGGAGGGGACGGAGATGTTCTTGCGCACGATGCGGTAGGCCGCGGCGGTGGCCGAGCCGCGACCGTCAAGAAAATCGAACTTGCTGCCCACCTCGAATTGGCGACCGGTGCTCAAGTCGAAGTCGCTCACCTGGGCAATGGAGGCGCTGGTAAGCGTCCCTCCCGGCGGCTCGGCCGAGGTACTGTATTGGGTATAAAGGCTGACATTCGACGTCAGGTCGTACACCAGGCCCAGGCGTCCCGTGATTGCATCCCAACGCTTGTCGAGCCTGGCCTGCGCCGCATGATCGACGATCTCGAAGTCGATATGGTCATAGCGCAGCGCAGTGATCAGCGCCAGTTGCTCGGTCAGGCGCGTGCGGTTCTCGACGAACGCCGACGAGGTATCGGTCCACGTACTGCGACCTTTAGTGTGCGGTGCATCCATCCCCGGAATGTCCAGGAAGTGGCCCGGCTCGAAGCCATCTGGATCGATGGTGTCGAAGGCGCCTTTGGACAACGGGTAGTTGGTTTGCTGGTTGGTGTTGTAATCCACGCCCAGCGCCCAATCGCTGGCCAGGCCGAACAGTTGAGCCTGGTGAGTCAGCTCGATGCGGTCACCGTTGACCTCCTGGTCGTGCCGCTGGCGGTAACCGCCGGAGCGGGCGATGGCGCTGTTGTCGCTGTTGTAGCGGTAGACCTCAAGGTTGCGGTAATCGCGCTGGCCATCGTAGTGGTAGAAGGTATTGCGCAATTGGGTGTTGTCGTCCAGCTGGTAGTCGGTGATCGAGCGTATCCAGCGGGTGCTCTGCTCGTAGCGACCGTCCTCGACGTTGTAGTTGTTGAAGCGGTTGCGCTTGTCGATCTGCAGCTTGCCGGTCAGCGGTTGCAGCACCGGCGTGCCCCAGTAGGGACTGTCTTCCTTCTCCTCCAGGTACTCGATCGCCAGCGTATGGGAGAGTCGGTCGTTGATGTCGCTGAGCAGCGAGAAGGCCAGGTTGCCCGCACCGTTCTCCTGGCGGTCGATGTAGCCGTTGCTGTTGGTGCGGCTGTAGTCGAGGCGCGCGTAGTGGCGTGGGCCATCGCCACTGTTGAGCGCTTTATTGAAGCCGACCGCGGTTTCCCAGGTGTCGTAGCGACCGTAGCTCATCCGGCCTTCGAAGGTATCTTCGTCGCGGTTGGCAAGCTTGGTGATCACGTTCAGGCTGCCACCCACGGCACCGCTGCCGTTGAGGAACGAGGAGGGGCCGCCGAGCAATTCCACCCGGTCATAAATCCAGGCGGCGACCGGACGTGCTGCGCCGCCGTATTGCAGATTGATGCCGTTGAACAACTGGCTGATCTGGGCACCGTTGAAACCACGGTACGACACATAGCCACCCCAGCCGGGCGGCGCGGAAGCGTTCACCCCAGGCAGGGCGTTCGCCGCGTCCTGAAAGTTGCGTGCCCCGATGCGTTCCATTGTCTTGCGATCGGCCACGCTCACAGAGGCGGGATTTTCCCGAGCACTGAGGTTCAGGCGCGAGCCGCTTTCGATGGGGGTGTCCAGGTCCAGGCTGGTGGCCGGTTTCGGCTGGTCGGCCGAGGCGTTGATGTAGCTGGTGGGTAAGTTCAGTGTCGTGTCTTGCGCCCACGCGCAGGTGCTGCCCGCGAGCAGCGCTAAAGTAGTCAAGCGAAACATGAAAAGCTTCCTGGCTTAATTCGATGAGCACACACCGACCGCGCGTCATGCAGCGGCAAGTGGTGATGATGTCAAGGCGAGGGAAGCAGGGCGGGGGAGGCGCGAGGATTGATCAAGGGCCATCGCTGCCTGGGTAGGCAACGGGTCGGTTGTGCGGGCAAGGGCTTGGTTGGCTCGCCGGCAAGCAGGGCGAGCAGCCCGAAAAACGCCGCCAGCAGGATCGCACCGAACAGGCTCGCAATGACGCAATCAGCGACGACGGGCAGCGAAGGGGCGGGCACATCCTGCAGGCCCTCGAATATTGCCCCGCCGTCAGTAGAGCAAAACAGTCCGCCGTCCAAACCGCTCAATCGCAAGCCGGCCATTTGTCCATGGCCCATCGCGCACAGCAACGAACCGAACAGGATGCTGAAGTACAGCACCCAGGCAATCATCGATTTTTCGCGGCTGGCCAGCTTCATCAGCAAAGCTCGTTGAGAAGGAACGGTTTATCGGCGAGCGGATTTTACATTTTTTGATCCGTCAGTGAGCTTTTAAACAGTTCGACATACAGGCAACCGCCTTGCTGTCCGGTCTGTCGTCGGTATAAAAACCGTCTCGATTCGGCATCTTTACATCCGCCAAGGTCGATGCATCCACGGTCGCGTTGGCGTCCAGCAGCTTGTTCATGTGCAGGATGTAGCCGGTCACCGCATAGACTTGTTCGTTGGACAATGACTGTGGCGCCTGGAAGGGCATGGCTCTGCGGATGTAGTCGAAAAGCGTCGTTGCATAGGGCCAATAGCTGCCGACTGTCTTGAGCGGTTTGTCAGTCGTCAGCGTTCCAGCGCCCCCCGCCAACGCGGGGCCGATGCCACCTTCGAGCTTCACGCCATGGCAGCTGACGCAGCTGCTCATGTAGACCTTTTCCCCATCAGCCACCGTTGCGCGCCCTGGAGGCAAGGCCTTGCCGTCGGGCGCCACGTCGATGTTCCAACTGGCGATCTGCGCTTCGGTAGCCTTGGTGCCCAAACCGTATTGGGATTGTGCCGAGGCATGAGTCAGCGCACAGGCGCACAGCAAACCGATGAGAAACGATCCACCTTTAAGCCCGTCCATTGGTCACCTCCCCATTGCTGGAAACACGCCACGGTTGCACCGAATTGTTGTGGTAGAAAGAGACCTTGCCACGTTCATCAATCAACTGTTCCAGCATCGGCTGAACATAGCCGGTCTCGTCGATGGCGCGGCTCATGATCATCAATTCCTGGCCGTTCCATTCGAAAGGCGCCCTGAAGACAGTCAGCGCCTTGGTCAGAATGGGTTCTTGTAATTTGGCTTGCGTCCAGTTATTGCCGCCATCGACGGAAACGTCAACGCGGGTGATTTTGCCGTGGCCGCTCCAGGCGATGCCACGCATCTCATGCAGGCCCTTGCGTGTCAGTTTCTGGGTGCCGGAAGGGTAGGTCACCAGCGATTTGCACTCCATGACGAAGGAAAACTTCCGAGCTTTGCCGTCCGCCATCAAGTCGGTGTATTTGGCGGTTTCTTCCCGGCTGTAGGCGGGCGCATCGGTGACATGAAGTCGGCGCAGCCATTTGATGTGGGTGTTGCCCTCGTAGCCGGGGACAAACAGCCGCAGCGGGTAGCCCTGTTCCGGCCTTAGACGCTCGCCGTTCTGGCTGTAGACAACCATCACATCGTCCAGGCATTTCTCGATGGGAATGCTGCGTGTCATTGCCGCGCCGTCCGCACCTTCGGCAATGATCCACTTGGCTTGCGGTTTGAGCCCGGCTTCATCCAGCAGGGTCTTCAGGGTAACGCCAGTCCACTCAGCACAACTCACCAGGCCACTGACTTCGGCGGCGGTTTTGCCCCACGGAGGTAGAAACGATGGGTTGCCCGAACACTCCATGAAGTGCACGCGTGACACGGCGGGGAACTGGCGTATCTCGTCCACGGTAAAGATCAAGGCAGTTTCGGTGAGGCCGTGAATTGCCAACCGATGTTGCGCCGGATCGATTTGTGGGACGCCTGCGTGATGACGCTCATAGAACAGGCCGTTCGGGGTAATGATGCCGTCCAGTTCCTGAAGTGGCGAGGTGCTGTAGGCGGACATCGTGTCCTTCAGGCCGGGATACAGATTCCTGACGGCTTTGGTTTCGAATGTTGAAGGTTTGCCATAAGGGCTTGCCGTCGGGGCGCCAAGACTGCGGGTCCATTGCGGAACTTCAAGAGGCTGGCTCGGATCAATCGGGGCGATGTTGGTCGTCTCTGCGGTGACCAGATCGCTATTACCCAGCGCATAGGCAGCAGTACCGATAACGGCCCCGCTTTTAATCAAGAAATCCCGGCGAGCCAAAGCTGTTTGAGACGTGTCTTGCTGGGCGGGGACCATGGATTTTTTTGTCATTGTTGTTCCCTCTGGTTCTTTGTCGGGATGGACCCAACGGCAAGCCTGTAGACTGATCGGTCGGTCTGTAGTCAGCCTAGAACGAAAAACGCGCGTGGTCCAGTCGCAAGGACAACCATCGGTGATGGGACGTGAATGAGGAGGAGGTCGAGGGAGGCGGCGCATTTGAAGCGCCGCTGATGACAGTCAAGCCAGGCGTGGCTCAACCTTCAGTCCGGGCAGGAGGGTGTCGCAGAAAAACGTCGCGATGGATTCCGGCGAGCGTGGGCCTCCGGGTTTGATCCACAAGTAGCTGTAGTGATGAATACCAAGGATAGCCTTCACGGCCAACGAGTCCGATGTGCGGAAGGTCCCCTCGCTCACGCCAGCCTTGAGGATATTCGACCAGAGCTTTTCATACTGTCGGTGCAGGTCGAGCAACTCGGTCTGGCGCTCGCCAATGACCGAATACACTTCCCGGAAACACACCGTCATTTCGGCCAGGTGGGTGACAATCGTGCGCATCACGATGGCCGAGAACTGGCGAAATTTATCTTCCGCAGCCAAATCGCTCTCGCACAGAGGCGTGCCTTCTGCGATGAGCACCCGCAGATACCGGCTGGTGATTTCGAACAGCAATTCTTCCTTGCTGCCGATGTGGTAATACAGCGCGCCTCGAGCCAGGCCAGTGGCTTTTTCCAACTCAGCCATGCCGGTCGCGTGAAACCCGCGCGTCGAAAACAACTGCGCGGCGATTTTCAGTATTCGCTCCTTGGTGCTTGTTTCAGCAGGTTCGGCAGCGACGACGGCGTTCTTTTTTCCCATGGGTCGATTCCAACCGGTTGAGCTTCAATCATACCCATGCGTGCGCGCTGAAGGATACAGACGGGAGAAGCTCATCCCAAGGTCGCAGGAAGATAGTTGTATTGACCGATCGGTACAGAGGCGTTTAACGTATTTCCAAGGGCGTGGTGGCGTCGAGCGTTCTGAGAGCCTGCCTGGGCATTGGAATCGACCATGACAATAAGCAACTCCGTAACGAAGGCGTCCAGCTCGTCAGCTTCGGCAAGATTGATCGCGATGATCTGTTTCGCCATGCTCGCCTTTGCCGCGAACTCGCTGCTGTGCCGCCTGGCGCTTAAGCACACCAACATCGATGCCGCGAGTTTCAGCGTGGTCCGGCTGGCCAGCGGGGCATCGGTTTTATGGCTGTTGTGTGCCTTGAGGCGGACCTCAACCATAGGCAAAGGCAGTTGGCAGGGGGCCGCTGCCTTGTTCGTTTACGTCTTCGCTTTTTCCTTCGCGTACCGTCATTTGGAGACCGGGACGGGGGCATTGCTGCTGTTTGGCGCGGTTCAGCTGAGCATGGTTCTGTACGGCATGTTCAAAGGCGAGCGGATGCACACGTTGGCAGTCGTTGGGTTTGTGCTGGCGATTGTTGGCTTGGTTAGCCTGCTGGTTCCAGGTGCCGCAGCACCTGACCCCGTTAGCGCACTCACGATGCTGTTATCGGGGGTGGCATGGGGGATCTACTCACTGCTTGGCAAAACTGTCGCCGATCCCTTGGCAACCACAACCGGCAATTTCCTGCGCTCTATTCCCCTGGTCTTGATGGCAAGCGTGCCGTTTCTCTCAGCGTTGCGTTGGGATCCGCAGGGGATACTTTATGCGGTTCTTTCCGGCGCGCTAGCGTCAGGCGTCGGCTACGCGGTCTGGTACGTCGCGGTGCGTCATCTGGCAGCGTTTCAAGCCGCGACGGTGCAGTTGAGCGTGCCCATCCTGGCTTCGCTGGCGGGCATCGTTTTTCTGGGGGAAAGCCTGAGCGTAAGGATGGTGTTGGCATCCATTGCTGTACTGGGCGGCGTTGCGTTGGTGCTGGGTGGCAAGCATGGCAGAGCCACAGGCAGCTAGAGGCTCCGCTCGCTCAATCATGTGCGCCTGCGCGTGCCTGAATTTGTTCGCTCAACCACTCAAGGACTAGACTGGTGCCGCCCAGTCATAAGGCCCGTCAACCCATGCTTCTCGTCCCGTCAGATACCGCCGAACAGACAAAACTCACCCTTGAGGTGGTGCTGCGCTATCACATGGCCTGGAAGCACCGCGACCTGGAGGCGATACTCGCGCTCTATCACCCGCAAGTGCAATACAACGATTTTTTCCAGAACCGCAGCATGGGCCTGACCGAGCTGCGCGCCTACATCACCGGCACGTTGCCGCGCCATCCCGATGAATATCTTGAGCACAATGACCGCATTCGCGCTGACGGCTGCACGGCATTCATCCAGTACCAGACCGCCCTGAAGGGCAGTGGCGAGCGGGTGGTTTTTCGCACCAGCGAAGCGATCACCGTATGTGAGGGTCAGATCCTGCGTGTCAATGAATACGCGTCACTCGTGCGTGACGGCGAGCCGCACGCCGGGCGTCGCGCCCCTGCCATCAGTAAGCTGGGGCTCTCGGCGCGCCAGTTGAGTTTCATGGCGAGAGACTTGGCCGATTACTTTACCCGCCAGCAGCCATTCCTGGACCCTGACCTGGATCTTGCACGGATCGCCAGCGCCACCGGGTACAGCCGTAATCAGTTGTCTTACTTATTGAATCAAGTGCTCGGGCAAAGCTTCTATCGCTACGTGACTCAGGCTCGCTTGGCCTACCTCCTTGAACGCCTCGCCAGTTACGACGAAAACGCACCCATCGATGCCCTCGCAGTGGCTGCCGGATTCAATTCCACCTCTGCGTTCTACAAGGCTTTCCGCTGCCATACCGGCTGCACACCAAAAGCCTGGTTGAAGGCCAATTGCGCGCGTACCCGCAGATAACACAGGCCCCTTCGCTGCGCATTAAGCTCTGTCGGCAATCAAACGATGGAGCAGGTAATGGCTGGTTGGGGTGGTGTGAGTTTGTGGATGGAGCAAGTCGACGAGGCGCTGACGCCGCGTCCGGCGTTGCATCAGGATCTGCGAGCCGATGTGGTGATCATCGGTGCCGGCTACAGCGGCCTTTGGACGGCCTATTACCTCAAGCAGCAAGCACCGCACCTGGATATCGTCATAGTTGAAGCACAGATTGCCGGTTTCGGCGCCTCCGGTCGCAATGGCGGCTGGTTGATGGGTAATCTGCTCGGCGAAGACCGACTCCTGGGGCCCTTGCCTGCCGCGCAGCGTCATGCAGGATATCAACTGCTGCACGGAATTCCCGATGAAGTGGCGCGGGTGTGCCACGTCGAAAGCATCGATTGCGAACTGCGTAAAGGCGGAGTGCTGTACTGCGCGGCGCGGTATCCCGAGCAAGAACGGCGCCTGCGCGAACAACTCGCTGCCGCCCGTGCCCAAGGCCTGGGTGAGGACGATTATCGCTGGTTGAGCGCTCAGGCCTTGTGCGAACAATTGAATGTGGCCCAGGCGTACGGCGCCCTGTATTCACCTCACTGCGCGACCCTTCAACCTGCCCGGTTGGTACGGGGGCTAGCCGATGTCGTGGAACGCATGGGTGTGCGGATTTTCGAGCAAAGCGCTGTGCTCGACTGGACGGCAGGCCAAGTTCGAACCGAGCACGGTCGGGTGAGCGCCGATTGGGTGGTGCCGGCCGTCGAGGGGTATGCCAGTGCCTTGCCCCCGTTGAACAAATATCAACTGGCCGCGCAGAGCCTGATCGTTGCGACTGAGCCGCTCCCGGCGGACGTATGGGCCGAAATCGGACTCAGCCGTGGCCAGGCTTTCAGCGAAAACAGTCGACAAGTCACCTACGGTCAGCGCAGCCGCGATGACCGCCTGGTATTTGGTGCCCGCGGTGGCTATCGCTTTGGAGGTCGCCTGCGCAGTGACTTCAACCTCAGTCAGGCCGAACGTGAGTTGCGCCAGTACCTGTTTAGCGAACTATTCCCGGTTTTGCGCAATGTTCGCCTGACTCACGCCTGGGGCGGCAACCTGGGTGTCGCCCGGCATTTTCACCCGCACATGCTGGCCGACCGTCGCCAGAAGATCGCACTCGCCGGTGGCTATGGCGGTGAAGGCGTAGGCGCCAGCAACCTGGGTGGCCGTACCGTGGCCGCGCTGATTCTTGGTCAGGACAACGAACTGACACGCCAGCCTTGGGTGTGGGCCGACCGTCCGCTGGCCTCGTTGCCACGCTGGGAGCCAGAGCCCCTGCGCTGGCTGGGTTACAACGCCATTATCCAGAGCTTTGTTCACGAGGATCGGATATTGGCCAACCTCCATGTACCGCGCTGGCGTCGCCGGATGGCCGAGGGTCTGGCGGGTTGCATGGAACGATTGATGAAGTCCAAGGAGCCGTTCGCATGAAGATCGATCATTTTCGCGACACCCCACACTTGCCTCTCGGGGAATCGAGCGCTGTCGGCGTACCGCTGGGTGAGCCGGTTTCACAGGTTGCCACGACAAGCGTTGAACGCGATGACGGCGTCGAAGCCGGCGTGTGGGAATGCACCCCGGCCGCTGGCGGCGCCAGATCGTGCAACAGGAGTTCTGCCATTTCATCCAGGGGCGCTGCACCTTCACCCCGGATGGCGGTGAGGTCCTTCATATCCAGGCCGGCGACGCATTGATGTTGCCTGCGAACACCACGGGAGTCTGGGATATACAAGAAACCGTTCGCAAAAGCTACGTGCTGATTTTCTGAACTGCCTTCACCCATAACGTAAAGAACAAAGGTTGAGGTCTCGTATGTTGAAGTCGATCGTTCCGCTACTGTTGATCGCGTCCACCGCTCAGGCGGCAGACACCGTCAGGATCTACAACTGGAGCAGTTACATTGCCCCAGATACCCTGCAAAACTTTACCAGCCATACCGGGCACCCGACTCAGTATGACGTGTACGACAGCAACGAGGTCCTCGACGCCAAACTGATGGCCGGCCGTTCCGGGTATGACGTGGTGTTTCCCTCCAACCACTTCATGGCCCGGCAGATCAAGGCCGGTGCGCTGAAACCGCTGGACCGTAGCAAGCTGCCGAACTGGCAGAACCTCAACCCGACGCTGATGAAAGTTCTGGAGGCCAACGATCCGGGCAACCGATACGGTTTCCCGTACCTGTGGGGCAGCACCGGCATCGGCTACAACGTCGCCAAGGTCAAGGCAGTCCTGGGCGATGTACCGATAGACTCATGGGACATCATCTTCAAGCCGGAGAACATGAAAAAACTCGCCCGATGCGGCGTAGCCATGCTCGACAACGGCCCCGAGATCCTTCCCATCGCCTTGAACTACCTGGGGCTTGGGCATCACAGCAAGGACAAGGCCGACTACGAGAAGGCCCAGGCGCTGCTGCTCAAAGTGCGGCCCTATGTGAATTACTTCCACAACTCCAAGTACACCAGCGATCTTGCAACGGGAGACGCGTGTCTGGTCGTCGGGTTCTCTGGCGACGTGATGCAGGCGGCCGCCAGAGCCAATGAGGCCGGCAATGGCCAACAGATTGCCTACGCCATCCCCAAGGAAGGCTCACCCATGTGGTTCGACATGGTCGCCATGCCCGCCGATGCTCCGAATGAAGCTGCCGGTTACGCGTTTCTGAATTACCTGCTGGACCCCAACGTCATGGCTGACATCAGCAACCACGTGCACTATGCCAACGGCAATGCTGCCGCTGAAGGCATGGTCGACAAGGCCATTCTCAACGACCCGATGGTGTACCCGCCTGAAAGCGTGATGAAGAAACTCTTCGTTCTGGAAGCGATGCCGTTAGAGACCGACCGACTGCGCACGCGTGTCTGGAGTCGGGTTAAAAACGGGCAATAAAGTCAATCGCCGATGATGCGGGCAGCCCGGATCATCGGCGGCAGGTCCGCGGTGCGAAAGCATGCCTCACACGGGCACCATGACCGCTTGATGTGCTCTAGAAACAAGTCCAGAATCAAGTCTTTTCCTGCTCCGGCTAGAAAAGAAACCCCTTAAATTTCAACGAGTCGGACACCAGATACGAGTCTCGTTTCCCGCTCCAATTATTTTTCTATAGACTTCCATTGAAGTATGTAGAAACCAAAGAAAGAGGCTTCGGCCTCTTTTTTAGTTCCAGTAAAGTCTATTCTGGTACATCAATATCCACGAATTTTTAGTACATTTTTTAGTACATCAATTCGACGCTTGGTAAATCAGTTTTTAGAGCTGCTTGGCACTCCGAAAACGGTACAACCCTCCTTCATCCATATGAGTGGAGTTAGTACAATGGTCCTTACCAATACGGCGGTCCGACACGCCAGGCCTCGCGCCAAAAACTACACCCTTCCTGACTTTGATGGCCTTGCGCTTTTCGTGAATACGAAAGGCACCAAGAGCTGGCACTTCCGTTTTTCTTGGGCGGGCAAACAGCCTCGTATTTCGCTCGGTACTTATCCTGAAATAGGTCTACGCGATGCTCGCGCTCTGCGCGATATCGCCAGGGCGCTGGTCGCGATGGGTCTCGATCCCCGCGATCCGCGACGCCTTGAGCGCAATGCCAAACTGTTGGCCGAGAGAACACCTTCTTAGGTCGATGCGGTACAAGTTTTCGGTCCTTAGGGGAGCGGGACCGCCCGGGAATTCAAGCGGTGCTGAGTTGGGTTGCCAACTCTTTCGGTCTGTTGCTGGTCTTTAGCTCGCCCGCACACCTGAAAGCCAAGATCGTGATCCTTAGACTTTTAGTCCCAGAAGTCACCGTGCTGATCGACGGCATGGCGTGCACCCCTCAAACCTACCTATGCATCCAGATGAATGGAGCTTAGGCTGGAGCTAGGGTTATCAAGACTATGCTACGATTAAATAACGTAGATAACTAGTGAGGAGATTTCCATGAGCGTTACAGAGCAGTCGGGTGTCTCCACCTTGGTCGGTACGCCTAAGGAGGCTCGGGCTAGCTTAAGCCGCTCGCATGCGGACCGAGTGCTGGTCGTGTCTTTCGATCAGGTCAACCTCAGTGTATTTGAGGCGTTGGCGGAAAACTTCGCCAACGTGGCCTCCTCGATGTATGAGGTGCTGCAGGAGCGTCAGGACCCTAAGTCGCTCGAGCGACTGGCCGAGGTGTTTGTGACACGTAAGCCGCCTTCGCCTCGCCTGCTCAAGGAAGCGGCGATGCTGGTACAAGCCCGCAAAGCAGTGCTGGAGAGCGGTGACTGGTTGACCTCTGCAGATATCGCGCAGGTGGCCCAGTTGAGTAACCGCAACCCGAGTGCCCAGCCCAACAAATGGAAAAAGCAGGGGCAAATCTTTGCCATAAGTCACGGTGGGGTCGACTATTTCCCTGGTTACGGCTTGGATCCGGATGTGGGCTATCGGCCGCTCAAGGCACTCGCCAAAGTCATTCAGGCTTTTGGTGCCCACAAGGACGGCTGGGGTATGGCTTACTGGTTCCGCTCAGATAACAGTTTTCTGGGCGGCCAAAGGCCCCAGGACCTGTTGGCATCAGCGCCTGATCGGGTGATTGCTGCCGCACAGGATGAAATCCAGGGCATTGTCCATGGCTAAGCAGCGTACCGAGTCCAGTGAGGGTAGGGCGACGCCTCCCACGGACTTAGCGGCGTCCGTTACCCCGGTGCCTGTGGTTACGTTGCACGTCACTTTCACCGTGATCGCCAAAGGCGATGTGCTTCACCGTGTGCACCAGGATAAGTATCAGCCAGATCAATTCAATCCCGGTGTGCACGGCAACGCACGCTTCAGCCCGATTCAGGATGATCAGGGACGGGCGATTCCCACCTTGTATGGCGGCACGACCGTTGAGTGCGCCTTGATGGAGACCGTCTTTCACGACGTTCCCCATACGGCTGGCTTCAAGAGCTTCGACAAAAGCAAGCTAACTGGACAGGTGCATTCTGCCGTCCAGGTTAGCCAACCGCTGCACCTGGTTGATCTGTCCAGCGTGCCTCTGCGGAAACTGGGCATCACGCGCAAACAACTGATCGACACTGAGAAAGATCAATATCCTGCGACGCGCAAATGGGCAGAGGCGATCCACCGTCAGTGTCCAGATACCCAAGGGCTGTCTTGGGTGTCGCGACAAGATGATTCGGCACGTGCGGTGGTGCTCTTCGGTGACCGGATTCCTGACGGCGCACTCCATCCGCAGGGGGCGTCACGCAGCTTGACCGGCGACTCGACTGTGTTCGACACGGTGCTCAATCTGGCAGAGCGGATTGGGGTCGTTATCATCGCGGGAAAAAGCTGAGTCAAAATGACCGAACAGTACCCCTAAAATTCGCTCTCTAGAGCCGGAATTGCCATCATTAGATCTTGCTGAGGAGGTCGGGCTTTTATGGATGTCGGTGGTTCCGTAGAAGGTTTATGCAGCGTCGACGGCCAAACACGTCTTGCGTGCATCCCAAGGAAGGGGCGGTGCCTGCCACAGAGCGCAGCAACAACGATGGCTGGTTCCGTGCTGGCCTAGAAATGCGGAGCTCGTTATGGACGTCAACCAGATGTTAAATGATGAACTGGTGAGCCGGCTGGAAGAGAAAATTCCAGCCATGGCGAAAGGCGCGATTAATGTGGCCTATATCAATACGCTGGCTGCCGGACTCAGTGTGATGGAAGTCATGAATGGCGTGCTCGTTGAAACAACGGCCGATGGTCCGCACACGGTTATTCGGATGGCCAAGCCCAAGCATAAGGTAGCTTCGGGCAGGATTATCAAGGTGCGCCACCTTTCATAGCGAGAGGTTGAGAGCCCCCGTATCTTAACGATGTCGCCGCGCAACGCGCGGGAAGTCTGAGACTTCGGCGAGTCCAGCCTTTATGCTGTGCAGGATAACCGCCAAGCTCGCCGGCGCGTTGGGTCCGCTGATCAGTGACCCTGGGCTCTCAGCTTAGCCAAGCCCTGTTTGATATGTCCGGCGTTCTCGCCGATCGTGTGAAGTGCCCCTCGGACGTTGGCGCCAATATCTGTTGCACTTTGGTTTTCTACCTTCAAGGTCAGTTCCATCACCGCAGCCTCCAAGGCGAGCTGATTTTGATATAGCCGCTCATGAACATCAGAAAGTGAATATTCGCTGGGCATCGTTTTGGCTCCAATCAAGGACTCAAGAGCGTAGCAGCGGAAGGGGTGGAAACAAAGGGCGGTTGAATAAGCGAGCGCTACGCGATGCTCGCGCTCTGCGTGATATCGCCAGGGCGCTGGTCGCGAAGGGTATCGATCCCCGCGATCAGCGGCGCCTTGAGCGCAATGCCAAGCTTTTGAACCTGCAAAACACCTCCTGAGCGTCGTTTTAGCGTTGATGTGCTGCAGATCCTCGGCTTTTGGGAGAGGGGCGCGGCACCACCCGAAGATGTTGCCGTCGTGCGATGGGGTTCAAGCAATGCTGAATCGGGTTATGCCAACACCGTCGGTCTACCGTCGCCGGGCTTGAGAGCGATCGCGTGCAACACATCTGAATGCTAACTTTGTGCCCATAGACTCACGCCTCTACGCCATTGCACTGACCGGCGGCACGGCGTGCTCCCTTAAGCCTATCTATGCATCGGGATGAGTGGAGGGCCGGAGAGGGGAATTCTGCCGTCCAGGTTAGCCAGCCACTACATAACGCCCCGACTGGCTAATCGAAAGGTTCGCTGGACGTTCCGTACTCCGTACACGCAAGTTTGCCCTTCGCTGGCTGAGGCGTTATCGCCCTCTATTTCCGTCGACCCTATCAGACGAAGTAGGTTTCGAAATCCTTTTGCTTGTTGCTCCGGAGAGCGTGCGCCATCGACTATGTTGCCCATCGGTCGGGCTGGGCGACAAAGGCTTGGTGTGCATTCGAATTCGGAGGAACCTAACCCGTTTTTCCTAAAATCAATTTAGACAAAGGGGGTAGAGAAGTGAAGCGTAGCTGCTGGATCTGTTGGGGCGATGTATATCGAAAAGGAGACAGCCGCCCAGCTTCTACCGACAGCTGGAGACAACAGCGATTGCTTTCGCTCGGGATCTAGTTTTGCTTCCCTTTGTGGCGTCAGCCCCGTCCAGACACCTTCAGGACAGTTCAGTCGCCATCGCTTAAATCGAGGCGGTGACCGTGCTGCCAATAGCACCTTGCACTGATATCGATGGAGGGGATTCATTCTCACAAAAGACTATTGGCTCCCGACCACTTTGATTACCAACCTTTCACCCCACTCATGTCAGGCAGCTTATGAGCAATGCCCTTGTGGCAATCGATGCAGGTTGCCTCGCCATTGGCCAGTGAGGTCGAGTGCATGCTCGAGGCGCGCTTGCTTTGCCGGGTGAAGTCCATGAATTCGAAGTTGTGACAATTGCGGCATTCTCGCGAGTCGTTGGCCTTGAGTCGGGCCCATTCGTGCTCGGCCAGTTCACGTCGCAGGGCGAGGAATTTGTCGCGGGTGTCGATGGTGCCGAAAATCTTGCCCCAGACCTCCTTGGAGGCCTGCATCTTGCGCGCGATCTTATGGGTCCACTCGTGTGGCACGTGACAGTCCGGACAACTGGCGCGTACGCCGGAGCGGTTGGTGTAGTGGATCGTGTCCTTGAGCTCGACAAACACGTTGTCACGCATTTCATGGCAGGACACGCAGAACGTCTCGGTATTGGTCGCCTCCAGGGCAGTGTTGAAGCCGCCCCAGAAAACGATACCGGCGATAAAGCCCCCAAGCGTCAGGAAACCCAGGCTGTAATACAGGCTCGGACGACGCAGGACGCCCCAGTAGTCCTTGAGCAAGGCGAACAGTGCTTTCATGTTGCCTCCTCAAGGTTTCTTCGTGGCGTTGGCGTTGTCTTGCAGCAGTTTGTCGATTGTCTCGAAATTGTTTCCCACCAAAGGCTTCACGTCCGCCTGCGGTACATGGCACTGGTTGCAGAAGTACCGACGTGGTGAGACGGCCGCCAGCGCTTGGCCATCGCGGTCCATGTAGTGGGTGATGCTGATCATCGTTGCCTGGGTCCGTGCGCTGTTGGCACGGCTGTGACAGGACAGGCACTTGTTGCCGTTCGCGTCGACCTGATAGCCACGGATGGTGTGGGGAATGGTCGGCGGCTGGTCCGGGTAATTACGCTCGCGTTTGAGGTCTTTGTTTTCTTCATCGGTAATGGGCGGGGCGGGCATGTTCTGGGACAGAGTGCCGCCGGGGCGACGCCCATCCGGAGCTGGCGCGTCGAGCGGGTAGTCGATTTCAGCCGCGATCACCACGCCAATCGCGGCAAGCAGAAACAAGGGCAGCATTCGAAAAAGCATCAGGGTTCTCCTCAGGCCACGCTGACCAACTCGATGCGTATCGCGCACTTTTTGTAGTCGGTTTGCTTGGAGATCGGGTCGGTGGCATCGAGCGTGACCTTGTTGATCAGCTTGTTGGCGTCGAAAAACGGCACAAATACCAATCCTTGAGGCGGCTTGTTGCGCCCGCGGGTTTCGATGCGCGCACGGATCTCACCGCGTCGGCTGATCAGCTTCACTTCACTGCCGCGCCGTGCTTTCAAGGCCTTGGCATCCTCGGGATGCATGTACACCAGCGCATCCGGCACGGCTTTGTAGAGTTCTTCGACTCGCTGGGTCATGCTGCCCGTGTGCCAGTGTTCAAGAACGCGCCCGGTGCTCAGCCAGAACGGGTAGTCCGCATCCGGTGCCTCGGCCGGCGGTTCGTAGGGGAGGGCGAAAATGATCGCCTTCTTGTCCGGATAGCCATAGAACTGCACCTCGCTGCCTTTCTCCACATAGGGGTCCAGCCCCTCGCGATAACGCCAGCGGGTTTCCTTGCCATCCACCACCGGCCAGCGCAGGCCCCGTTCACTGTGGTAACGGTCAAACGCGGCAAGGTCATGTCCATGGCCGCGACCGAATTGGGCGTACTCCTCGAATAGCCCCTTCTGCGGGTAAAACCCAAAGGCCTTGGCTTCATCGTTTTTGTAGCCGGCTTCCAACTGCTCGACGGGGAACTGGTCCACCTGGCCATTTTTGAACAGTACCTCGAAGAGGGTCTTGCCCTTGAGCTCAGGTGCCTTGGCGAGCAATTCGGCGGGCCAGGTTTCATCGGTGGTGAAGCGCTTGGAAAATTCCATCAACTGCCACAGGTCCGACCGGGCGTCTCCCGGTGCCGTCACCAACTGATGCCAGAATTGCGTGCGTCGTTCAGCGTTACCGAAGGCGCCTTCCTTCTCCACCCACATGGCGCTGGGCAGAATCAGGTCGGCGGCCTGGGCGGAAACGGTGGGGTAGACGTCGGAGACAATCATGAAATTGTCCGGGTTGCGCCAACCCGGCAGGACTTCCTGCATGATGTTCGGTCCGGCCTGCATGTTGTTGCTGGCCTGGGTCCAGCACACGTTGAGCACACCGTCCTTGAGCATGCGGCTCTGTTCCACCGCGTGGAAGCCGGGCTTTTCCTGGATGGTGCCGACGGGCAGCTTCCAGATTTTCTCGGCGGTGGCGCGATGCTTGGGATTGGTGACCACCAGGTCGGCCGGTAGTCGGTGGGAAAAAGTCCCCACTTCACGTGCCGTGCCACAGGCCGACGGTTGACCAGTCAACGAGAACGGGCTATTGCCCGGCTCACTGATCTTGCCGGTAAGCAGGTGGATGTTGTAGATCAGGTTGTTGGCCCAGACGCCACGCGTGTGCTGGTTGAACCCCATGGTCCAGAACGACACGACCTTACGCTTGGGGTCGGCATACAACTGCGCCAGGCTTTTCAGTCGCTCAGGTGCAACCCCCGTCTCCCTGGCGGTTCGCTCCAGCGTGTAAGGCTTGACGAAGGCGGCGTACGCCTCGAAGTCAATATCCGTCCAGGTGTTGGCCTTGCCGGCATTCTTCGCGCTGGTTTCCCGTGGGTCGTCAGGACGCAGGCCGTAGCCGATGTCGTCGGCACCCCGGGCAAAGCGAGTGTGCTTGCTGATGAAATCCTGGTTCACCGCGCCGCTTTCAATGATGTGGTTGGCGATGTAGTTAAGAATCAGCAGGTCGGTTTGCGGCTTGAACACCATGGGGATGTCGGCCAACTCGAAACTGCGATGTTCGAAGGTGGACAGCACCGCCACTTTCACATGGGGCTGGCTCAGGCGGCGATCGGTGACCCGGCTCCAGAGCACCGGGTGCATCTCGGCCATGTTCGAGCCCCAGAGCACGAAGGCATCGGTGGCTTCGATGTCGTCATAACAACCCATGGGTTCATCGGCGCCAAAGGTGCGCATGAACCCCATCACCGCCGAAGCCATGCAATGGCGGGCGTTGGGGTCGATGTTGTTGGTGCGAAAGCCGGCCTTCATCAGTTTATTGGCGGCGTAGCCTTCCCAGACCGTCCACTGTCCGGAGCCGAACATACCGACCGATTCCGGCCCCTTGTTTTTCAGGGCTTGCTTGAACTTCAGCTCCATGATGTCGAAGGCTTGCTCCCAACTGACCGGCTGGAATTCTCCCTGCTTGTCGTACTGACCGTTCTTCATGCGCAACAGCGGCTGGGTCAGGCGATCAACGCCATACATGATCTTTGAAAGAAAATAGCCTTTCACGCAGTTGAGCCCACGATTGACTTCGGCCTTCACGTCGCCATGGGTGGCGACCACCCGGTTATCCCGGGTCGCGACCATCACGCTGCACCCGGTGCCACAGAACCGGCAGGGCGCCTTGTTCCAGTCCAGGGTGACCATATCCGCTTCGGTTACCAGGTTGCTGGAAGAGGTTACGATCGGCAGGCCCGCAGCGGCGGCTGCAATGGCGGCGGCCTGGGTCTTGACGAATGCACGGCGGGTCATGCTCATTCGATGTCTCCTTCGGGCTCGAGGAGTTCGTGATAGATCAACGCCGCGTTGAGTACGCCGGGCAGGTTGTTGATCTGGTCGATGCGTTGCAGGATCTGGCTTTCATGCACGGCTTCAAGCACTACCACCAGTTTTCCGGCGGCACTTTCCTGATGCAGTTCCAGGCCATCGAGCAGGCGCAGGTTGGCCTTGACCGCGTCGAACATCTCCGGTCGGGCAAGTACGACAAGACTGGCGATATGCAAGGTTTCGTCCATGAACGGGCTCCAATAGCCTCAAGAAAAAGCCACCGGTCAGAGGGGTGGGCCAGGAGGGCCATACAGCATCTGGAAAAACCAGACGAGGAAACCGTAGCCGCCGACGATGGCGACCGACAGCAGCGGAAAGAGGAACACGACAAGGAAGAGGAACAGCCGGGTTTCCTTGCGGCGATCAGGTTTGCGTTCTTCAGCCAACGACATTGGGGCTTCTCCAGCCGAACCTGAATTTATACTAGGACAGAAAAATCAAACTGGCCTATTTGTCCAGTTTTTATGACGAGCGGCTATGTCCCATATGAGTCCAACAGCGGCAAGTCCTGTTCTTCATCTACTATTTATTTTCTAGGGAGAGGGAGCTTGCTCCCGGTTCCGCAGCGACGTCCTATCGCTGCGCTTGAGTTAGAAAATAGTAAAGATCAGTATTCACCAACGAGCTGGGTACATAAGAATATCAAGTCATTTTGAAACGACTCACCATGACTTGTTGGTGTTCTGCCAACCTGGCTAGCTCCGGGCTAGTCGCTGCTGTTTGATCAGCTCCGGCGCTGACCTGAATAGCGACATCGTTGATTTCCATCACATTTCGGTTGATATCTTCCGCAACGGCACTTTGCTCCTCGGCAGCGGTGGCGATCTGCATGTTGCGGTCGCTGATGCTCGAAACGCCCACGGCAATCTCCGCCAGTAGTTCCCCCGCGCGCTCGATATTGGAGGCACCGGTGCGCGTCTTGCTCAAGGTTTCCTGCTTCGAACTGGTGGCGCGATCCGAGCCAGCCTGCAGTTTGGTGATCATGTCTTGGATGTTTCCAGTGGACTCTTGGGTTCTTTGAGCAAGCGTACGCACTTCAGTCGCGACCACCGCGAAACCACGTCCATGGTCGCCGGCCCGCGCAGCTTCGATGGCTGCGTTCAGAGTCAGCAGGTTAGTCTGTTCGGCGATGCCACGGATAACGTCTAGCACAGTGGAAATCGAATCACTTTCATTTTTCAGCTCGACAACGATGGCGGCGGTTTGATCCGCTTGCTCGGACAGGTCTTGGATGACACGGACGGTCGCCTCGATTTCTTTTCTGCCTTTTTCGGTGCTTTGGCTCACCTGTTGTGACAGGGCTGCCGCATCGCCGGTGCTCTGCGCAACATCACGAACCGTAGCGCTCATCTCATTGATGGCCGTGACCACCAGTTCCGTTCCCTGGCGTTGGCGTTCAAGGCTCTGGCTGGTCTGAAATGTGACAGCCGAAGACTCTTCTGCTGCAGTGGCCACTTGCGCGGTCGCGGTTCCAATTTCTTGAATAATTTGACTGAGCTCGGTGGCCGTGCGATTTAGGTTGTTGGCAATTGTGCCGAACTCATCCCGCCCCTCATAAGTGGCGCGGCTGGTGAGTTCTCTTTCGGAAAGAGCGATCAGCACGTTATTGACTTCGCCTACTGCTGCCCTAATGTTACGGATGATGCAGTACGACAGCAGGGTCACTGCCGCCACTGCACCGCCTACCGAGCCTAGGACAACCCATAACACGAAATATGCGTGGTCGTGCGCCTGATTGGCCAACTTGCATATGTGCAGGCTGAGCGCATTTTCGACGTCACTCATCTGGTCTATTCTGGCTGTCGATAGCTTAAACCAAGACTCGGCTGGGACGTCGAGCGAGTGGCCCATAGGCGTTTCCAAAATCAGTCGCTGAAGCCTAGCCACTTCCATAGCGTCGGCTGCCGCCATCTTATCGTCCAGTTGACGGACGTAGGCCTCATCGGCACTGCCGCGAAAGCCCTCAGCATAAGCTGAAAATTCGCCGAGGTTTCGGCTGAAGGTTGAGAGCAGTTCTGAATCTACACGGTTCTGGTTGAACACCACCCCCAATGTCGCGCGCTCCCGGCCGGCTCGCTCTTTCATCTCGATGAACTGATTGAGTGAGGAAAGGCTTCGCGCCAACTCTGGCTTTTCCACACTGCGTTGAAGTGCATGAGTGTAGGCGATCAAGCAGCCTCGTATTTCGCTTAGTACCTTTCCTGAAATTGGTCTTGGGATGCTCCCGTTCTGTATGATGTGGCCAGGGTGCTGATCGCTAGGCTCCTGGTCATGAAAAATGCCTAAAAAGCGGTTGCTCAGCATTGAAAGTGGTATGCAAGTTGAGCATTTTGTTTCTGGTTGCGGGCCTCAAACATCCGGTCGGACCCAGAACCTCCCGCTTCAATTGACTGCTCCGTCGACTGACAGCTAGGTGCTCAGGTTCAGATGTAGAGGGGCTGACTTTCGCTGTTCATGGCCAGTTAACCCCTTGAGCCAGGTCGGTGTTCAGTCGTTGGTCAGGTGCAGTTGCACTTCTAGGGCGTCATGCAGGAGTCGGACGACTTCGATCACGTCGTCGTTTGCCACACGATAGAACTCGATATGGCGTGGGCTCTTGACCGTCCCACACCATTTACCTGATGTTGATGATTCTGTTCAGATCGTCGGCAGGCGCTCCCCGGCGCAACTCACTACCTTCGACCTAGTGTTATTGATGGTGATCCGCGAGGCCGCTCAGCAGGTGTTGCTGGGCGATGATTTTTCGTTGACCAACGCCGTTTTGGTCATTGTCACGTTGACGCCATTGACATTGGTTTCTCATTGGTCAAACAGCGCTCACGCTGGTTTTTCCGTGTGCTCGATGGCGGGCCGACGATCGTGGTCGAAGACGGCAGAGTACTCGCTGAGCGCCTCAAGCATTCGCGGCTGGCAACGATGTCGGACTGCGCATTGCCGCACTCGAACCGGAACGCTACACCGGGGCAGGGTTCGCCATAAGCCACGCCAGCACCTTACGATGCGCGAAGTGAGCAGTCATAGTCTGCTATTGTTGATTTCCGATGGCAAACCTAATGATATCGATCAGCATAATGGTCGTTATGGTGTAGAAGACATGCGCCAGGCAGTCACCGAAGCTGATTTACAAGGCATCTATTCCTTCTGTTTGACCATCCACCGGCAGGCAGCAAACTATCTGCCTGCGGTATTTGGCGCGCGTCAATCCGCCTTGTTGCCCAGACCCGAGTTGTTGCCCGGCGTGAAGGGGATCAAAAGGCTGGTGATGGCTTGAACCTCCACAATTCGCCTTCTCTTTGGAGAGTCCTCTTATGCCTAAAGACAAGACCCCATCGTCGGTTGTTGCACAACAACTTCAGATGACGCTTTCGAGATGGGACGCTGAAGACACATCAAAAGCTTTTCCCACCCAAGGCATTAATGAGTTTCCTGAATTATCAAATACCGAGTTGGTTCACCTTCGTGTTCGTGTGATTGCACTGGAAAATCTGGTTATCGCGTTGCTCGCCCAAGGGACGGATCAACAGCTTACGGTCGCGCGTGAAATGGCTGGCTACATTCGGCCTAGACCGGGTTTTACCCAGCACCCTTTGACGATTCATGCTGCATCCCAAATGGTCAACAGCGTCGACCGTGCAGTGAGATTTCGAAAGCTGTCGGAAATATGAACAACCATCCTCCATTCGGTATGCAAGAGACTATTCGCCAATGATCGAGGCCTGCTTCAGTTCGACAACGGCATTGGTGGGTGTAAAGGCTTGTGGCTTGATGCGTGCAACCTTTGATCTGGCTCTGGATTTCTGTCGGATCCAGCGTCGTGGAGGCCTGCTCCCGGTTATTGAGCACCCGGCCTCGGTGTATTGGCTGATGCCAAAGGCGCCATCGAGGCACTGCGCGGCCTGGCCTGCGCGACACAGCTTGCTCTGCATTCAAAGATTTAGGTTTAGAAGTTACTGTGCGCGTCATCGCAGTGTCTCGTCCTGAATAAGGTTTACACCTTCTGACCTATCTTCAGGAGGAACCAATGGATTCAGGAAAAGGCGCAGTCATGAAGTCATCTCCCCACTGACGGGAAACTTCAGTCATGAGCCGAAAACCGCCTGCCATGAAAAAACCTTGGCGGGCGTCTCTCGTTCACGCTGATACCAGTCGTTTGATCCAGTCCAGCAGCACACTGGGTAGCAACTCGGGTCTGTGCAGCAAGGCATATTGCCGCGAGCCGAATACCGCTGGCAGGTAGTTCGTCGCCTGGCGATCGATAGTCAAACAGAAGGGATAGATGCCTTGGAGCTTGGCTTCGGTTACGGCCTGACGCATGTCTTCGACGCCGTAGCGGCCTTCATACTGGTCAACATCGTTGGGCTTGCCATCGGAGATCAGCAATAAGAGACGGTGCGTGGCAGCTTCGCGCATCAGCAACGTGCTGGCGTGGCGCAGGGCGGCGCCGGCCCGGGTGTAGCGTTCCGGTTCGAGAGCCGCTATGCGCCGACCGACTTCAAGGCTGTAACGCTCATCGAAGGCTTTCAGAGTTCGGATCGTGACCCGCTGCGGCCCTTCGCCGGAAAACGCCATCACACTATAGGGCTCGCCCAGGCTCTCTAGCGCCAGGCAGACCAGCAGCAACGCTTCGCGCTCGACATCAATGACCCGACGATGGCAGGACAGCCAGCTGTCGGTGGAGCCGCTGACGTCGATCAGCAACATGATCGCCATGTTGCGACGGCCACGACGCTGGGTCAGATACACCGCTTGCGGCATGCTCAGGCCAGCGCGGGCCTCGGCGCAAGCGTCGATATACGCTTCCAGATCGATTTCGTCGCCGTCCCATTGTTTGCGTAGCCTGACGCGTTGGGCCCGCAGACTTTCGAATTGCCGACGGATGGCATCCAGCACCGGACGATGAGCATCAAGGGTTCGCTCAACCCATTGCTGCGGACCTTCCCGAACAGGACTCAGTTGCAGGGTCGCCCCCGGATCACGGTACACCTGGTGGTGATAATCCCACTCGGGATAGCTGATCGTGTGGGTTGCGAGGTCCTGTGCACGGTGCTGAAATCGGGTCCGTGGCGGGTCGAGGGACAGCAGCACTTCTTTCGGGCGACCTGCCGTCACCACCAGCCGGGCTTCGTTGAGTTCGGACAATGACTCAGCGAAATCAGCCGCAGGGGTATCGGTATCCCGGTCGGTCGGGCGCTGCATGCCCATGGGGTCTTCGGCTTTTTCCAGCGGTTCGGCGGGTTGCACCATCCATAGGCCTTGTTCCTGATCGTCGTCCTCATCGGCACAGGCCTCGCGCGCAGTGGGCTGACGTGTGAGGCGGGCACTGCGTGGCAGGGCATCGTCGGTGTCGATTTCACCGGGCGAGGGCGACACTTCCTCACCGGCCGACGGTTCGCGCAGGTCGCCGGTCCAGGCATCAAGGAGAAGCCTGTCTGCGCCGAGCCCGTGAGATTCTTCGCAGAGGAGGAGACGTTGCGCGAGTGCTTCTGACAGTTGCAGCGAATCGGCGGTGTGGGTGGGGGTCGCCAACTCTTCCAGAGGCGCGCCGCATTCACTGTTCAGCAGTAAACGCAGGAAGTTTTCCAGGGGTTGTCGCTGGCTGGGAAAGGCGTGAAGCGGTGGGCGGGTCGCCAGGGCATGCTGGCGCAAGTCATGGATCGAGGGCGCCAATCCCGGCAACAGGCGTATCAAATCCGCATCAGCCGCCCAAGCTTCGAGAAGTAGATAGACGCTGCGCTGCATCGGGTTGTCGAGGGCTGACAGGGCATTGGCGCTGCCTCGTTGGGCGCGCATCGCCTGTTGCAAGGCCAGGGCTCTATAGCACTCCAGGGTGAGCGGATTCTCGCTGCTTCCCAAATCCTGCGGTAGCCATATAGTCACGCCATCGGTCGCTGGGACGGCGCTTTGCTGACACGGCTTTTCGTGACGCACAAAAAGCTTCTTCAGCAGCGTAGGGGGCGAGGGCGGTTGCGCGACGCGCAGCGAATAGTGGGTGTTGAACACTGCCTTGATCAGCAAGTCGAGGTGTTGTGCGACATCCCCGAGGGTGACGATTTTTTCAGTTTCCGAGGGGGGCGGTGACGACGCCACAACGCCTGTGCATACACCGTCGCGTGGCGTGCAACATCGGTAATGAGGTCCTCGGCTTCGGCCATTTAGATAAATGTCAGGTCGACGAGGTCGCGCATGGCAGCGACCAGTACCGCGTCGTCGGACAGCGGCGAGATCAATGCGACCCGACAGGCGATGGGCGCAGCAATGCCGCAGGTAATCAGTCGCGCAGTGGCAATCAACAGACGGGTACTGGGGACTTCCGCCAGGCCCCGGTCCTGCAGGGCGCGTATTCGCTGGGCGAGGGTGACCAGCGCGTGGGCGATGGCGTAGTCGGTTCCACCTTCATGGATGACAATGGCGATTTCGCGCTCGGCCGGCGGGAAATCGAAATCCAGCGCCACAAAGCGCTGTCGAGTGCTCGGCTTCAAATCCTTGAGTATTCGTTGGTAGCCGGGGTTGTAGGACACCACCAATTGAAAGTGTGGCGAGGCTTCAACGATTTCGCCGATTTTGTCCAGGGGCAGAATGCGTCGGTGGTCGGTCAGCGGGTGCAGGACGACAATGGTGTCTTGCCGCGCTTCGACCACCTCATCCAGGTAACATATAGCGCCTTCGCGCACCGCCCGGGTCAGCGGGCCTTCCGTCCAGTGGGTACCTTGGTGACCGATCAGGAAGCGCCCGACCAGGTCGCTGGCACTCAAGTCGTCATGGCAGGAAATAGTGATCAGCGGGCGCTTGAGACGCCAGGCCATGTGTTCGACAAAACGGGTCTTGCCACACCCGGTGGGTCCTTTGAGCATGATAGCCAGCTGCTGTGCATGGCATTGATCGAAGATCGCCACCTCGTCGCCGCTGGGCTGGTAATAGGGTTCAGCTTGCGGCGATGCGGGTTCTGCGGCCGACAGGTTCTGCTGCATTCGTGAACGATCAATCACAACGCTGCGCCCGACGCACGAGGCACCAGAACCGGATCGGCTTCATCGACATTGAATTGCGGCGCATGGCGGAAAAAATCGAAGATAAACAGCCCGACACCCAGGCTGAACATCGACGCCGTCGCCACCAGCATCAGGAAATGCACCTGAATCTTCAACTGCACATCCAGATAGCCCATGCCGAGAATGCGTTCCAGGTACACCTGAGCAATGCCCGCAGTGGCAAATGACAGGGTCATGCCGAACATCCCTCCCAACTGCAGCCAAAATGCCCAATAACCGATACTGCTTTCTTCCACGGGACGACGGGTCATGCCTGGAAGTGCGTAGGTGATCATCGCCAGGACTATCATGGCATAGGCCCCATAGAAGGCCGCATGGCCGTGCATTGCGGTAATCAGGGTGCCATGGGTCCATTTGTTGACGTCGGGGAAGGTATGAGCCAGACCGAGGAGGCCAGCGCCAAACATGGTGAACAGGGCGCTGCCCATGGTCCAGTGCAAGGCCAGTTTGTTGGGATGAGAGAGGCCGGAGCGGCGCATGGCGTTGTAGGCGTAGATCGCCATACCGACCAGCGCCATAGGCTCAAGTGCACTGAAGAAACCGCCCAATGGAAGCCAGTAATGGGGGACGCCGATCCAGTAATAATGGTGGGCGGTGCCAAGGATACCGGCAATGAACACCAGGCCGACAATCACGTACAGCCACTTCTCCATGACCTCGCGATCAGCACCGGACAGTCTGATCAGCAGATAGGCCAGAAAGCCGCCCTGGATCATTTCCCAGACACCTTCGACCCACAGGTGAATCGTCCACCAGCGGTAGTAGATCGATACCACGTAGTTTTCATAATGCAGCAGTGCAGGCAGATAAAGCACGGCGGCACTGGCCAGGCCCAACAAAAGAACGCCTTCGGTGGCAGTGAAACGCCCGGCTTTCTTGATGGTCATGCCGATGTTGTAGAGAAACATCAGCATGCAGATCACGATCACGATCTTGTGCGGCAGCGGTTGTTCGAGCAGTTTGTTCCCGGTGCCATAACCGAACAGATAGCCCAGCACGGCGGTGACCCCCATGGCCGTCCACAACCCGAGCTGGATATACGCCAGTTTGGTGCTGTGCAACTCGCCACGGGACTCGTCCGGCACCATCCAGTAGGTTGCCCCCATGAACCCGGTCAGTACCCAGACGATCAACAGATTGGTGTGTATTGCCTTGGTGACATCAAAGGGCAACACGTCCAGCAGGGGATCCGGTCCGAGGTATTTGGCCGCCGAGAGCAAGCCGAATACCAGTTGCAGACCGAATAGCGCCATGGCAACGGCGAAGTACCAGTAAGCGACGGATTGAGATCTGTAACGCATGGTCATCCCCTTTGATTACTGGAACGACGCCAGATAGGCGACCAGTTGATCGATCTGTTCGGGCGTTAGCGATTTGGCGAAGGTGTCCGGCATGAAAGACATGCCATTGGCGGAATACATGTCGCCCGGATGCAGGTACGCGCTTGGCGTGACGATGGATTCGCGGATGAAGCCTTCGACGTCCTTGGCCTTGCCCTTGTAGTCAGGCGAGGCAATGACCTGTTTGGCCCGAGCAGCCAACCCGGCCAGTGTCGGTCCGGCGAGATTGACTCCCGGTGCAATCGAATGACAAGCGCTGCACACCGGTGTGGCCGTGGTTCGAAACAGCGCCTCGCCCAGGGCGATCGGGTCTTCCTTGTCGGACACCGGGCGTGCGGCGGGTGGCTGGTTGCCACCGGCGACATTCTGTTGCGCAACGGTGAGGTCCATGCCGGGAATCGACGTGCCGGTCACCAGGATCGGCCGCGGCGGCCAGCCTTGATTGTCGACCTTGCTCACCCAATCCATAAAGGCGATCAACGCCGCGATTTCTTCGTCGTTGAGTTTTAGGTTCGGCATCAACCGGCGATGACGTTGCTCGTCATAAAACTTTGAGGGGTCTTTGAGGAACGCGGTGAGATAGGGGGTGCCGCGCTGCTGGGTGATTTTCGTAAGGTCCGGAGCGTAATACGCGCCTTCACCAAACAACGTATGGCAATTGATGCAATTGTATTCATGCCATACATCCTTGCCGCGAGTGACTTCTGGCGTGATCTGTTGAGCGTTGGTCAATTTTGGAAACTGCCGGTGACTATCAACCGTCATGCCAAGAAACACAATGGCGGCGATGGCCGTCGATATCAGCGCGAACGAGCGTGTCTGGCGTTTGTTCATTGCGAACTCCCTAGACGCCGATACCCGTCCAATAGGTGATGCCGATAACGCTGGCATAAACGACCGCGCTGGCCATCAGCACGAGCACGGCATAGCTGACTATCTTCAAAGCTTTTTGCACGGCTGCATCCCGAGTAGAAAGTGCAGTTGGAAAGTTCTTGGAAAAGCGCTCTGCCGGTTGGGTATTATTAACGATACCAAGCGCTGCATATTTGAGTGTGGTGGTTCAAGTTGTGAGAATGAATGATCTTGAGGGTAGTAGGCTTTGCATGGCTGTCAAGAAATTCTATGAAATTTTAACAAGTCGTAGTGACGGATACATAGAAGAAATTGAAATAATCAGGTGAAGCAAATGATCAGTATATCTCTATTGAGGGCGGAGGCGCATGGCATTCAGTCATGGTCAACCGTAAGCTCGATGGCTTCATGATATTTTGAGATCGGTATTTCGTCTCTTTTCATGATCCGGGATTCAAATTTCCGATCTAGATAGAGTCGATCGAGTAATCAAGGGCGGCGCAGCTCGAAAAAGTCCGAACGGTGGGAATCCATTTAGGAATCTGATCAAACATCGAATCGTTAATGATAGATATCAAAAACGACTTAAAAAGGCCCGCAAGCGGGCCTAAAAAGGGGGGGCTATTAGTCGCATGAAACTGTTCCGGCTTCTTACTCCTCAACTGCCACCAGTCGCGCACCTTTACGCGTGACCTGCTGCCCGACTTCAAATCTGGCATTGGGTGAGCGCACTGTACTAGTCTCACCTTGTGTGTTTTTTACTTGATAAGCGGTTTCAGATTTACCAATCCCTGTTTGCACCGCACTGCCTGCGAAAAAACCGCCAGCTGCGCCGACTAATGCACCAATCGGCCCCCCTACCGCGCCAACCATCATTCCGGTCAAGGCGCCGAAACCCTTGCCGGCAGTTGTGTCGGGGACTTCACGGATTATCTGGTCTGCCAGGCATAGCGGAGACAGTAGAGTACACAGGGTAAAACTGAGCGCGATTGAACGAGTCATGACATTGTCCCTTTGGGGTTTGCGTTAAGTTCAATACTCAATACACAAAACGGGCCAAGAATTTTATTCAACAATATCAATTAGTTAAGTATTTGAATGGTCATTACGACCTAGTCCGGAAAGGGTCATAATGACAAAACAATAGTCAATATGACTTCTCGACTGGTGGCTTATTCGGCGCCAGCTTACGGGACAGACGGTGAAGCGCCGCTAATAGACAATCCACCTCCTGAGAAGGTGCGACGCATCGGCGCGGGCAACAAGGGAGCAGCAGTAGAACTGCAATCATGGCGGCTACCGAAATTCCAGAGTTGTCGGGTGCCGAATTAGTCTGCCTTCATATCCGAGCTCTTGCCTTGGAAAAGCTAGTAATCAAAGAGAAGGTAGTCCGCTATGATTCTGCGATGACAACGCCACCAGACGGCCTCCCACATAGGATCGCATCGCTGGTCCTGACTGAGTTCTTGCAAACGCAAAAAAAGCCTGTTCAAGTTCTTCGGACGATGCATGGTCGCCATGGTTATGAAAACTTTATCTGATCCAGAGTCCATTAGTGTGGGCGCGATTCGGATATGTAAGTTGCTGCAACTTGAATATTGGCTCGGTCCAACAATACCAAGAGTGCTAACTATGACAATGAACATCGACTCCGTTTACTGTCTCTTGGAAGGCTTAGGCGTAGGGTTAAACGCTTCACCATCGATTGATGGTCCGTCGCCTGAAATTATATTTGCAGGGGGGGGCGGAAATTTCGGTCATAGTCAATAAATAATCTATTCAAATCTGTATTTTAGACGAAAGGCGATAAAATCAGGCATGAATGCCCGTCAGGAGAGGTTTTCGTGCCATGAGGAAAAATATATCGACCTGTTGGGAGATGCTATTTGTCTACTGGATAATCTTTTAAATAAATATTGAACCACTGGTGCTGATAATTGGTTTGACCCGTTTATAGAATATGATTGCTATTTTCGTGAGTAAGGAGGAGTGTTGATCACATAATTTCAGTTAAGAGCGATTGAGCATAATCGTTGCTCGACGGGTGTTTTTTCAGAGGTCGATCGCTCAGCGAATCCATGCGTGCTTCCAAACTCCCAATGCCCGGTGTCCGGCGTCCATTTCACTATGGGCTGATCATTTTGTTGTGCCTGATGTTCGATGGGTTTTTCGGATTACAGGCGAAGGATTATGGCGGGCTCGAGCAGCAGCGTGTAGAAGCCATATTTCCCGGTAGCGATGGACTTTCCGAGCCTGACGGCGAGTTCAAGGTTCGCACCATCCGCACCGGCAAAGAGGTGCTCGGTTACGTGTTCCAGAGTCAGGACGTGGTGGATATTCCGGCTTACTCGGGCAAACCGATCAACATGCAGGTCATCCTCGATACCCACGGCGTCATCCAGGATGCCTACGTGCTGGAGCACCATGAGCCGATTTTGCTGATCGGCATTCCCGTGGAAAAGCTTCATGCCTTCGATGCCAAATACAAAGGGGTCAAGGCCGACCGAAGGGTGGTCGTTGGCCGGTCCAGTGATCTAGAGGCGGTGACCGTTGATGGGATCTCCGGCGCGACGGTGACCGTCATGGTGGTCAATGAGATCATCATGCGCGCCGCGCAAAAGGTCGCCGTATCGCTGAAGCTGATCGAGGACAGGGCCGGCGCAGCACAAAAGCCCGCCACTGTGCGCCAGGACTTTTACGAACCCGCCACCTGGGAGCAATTGACCGGTAACGGCGCGGTGCGCCGGTTGAACCTGACCCGTGGCCAGGTTGATGCCGCCTTCAAGGGCACCGAAGCCGAAGGTATCGACAACGCCGCCGCCGATCAAGTCGATGACACCTTTATTGAGCTGTACATCGCCGATTTGAACCCGCCAGCCATCGGTCGCAACCTGTTAGGCGACAATCAATACCGTTTCCTCATGCAGGATCTCAAGCCGGGCGAGCAGGCCGTCGCGGTGTTGGGCCGCGGCCTGTTCTCCTACAAGGGCTCGGGTTATGTGCGCGGCGGAATTTTCGATCGGGTGCAATTGCGCCAGTTCGGCAATGTCATCAGTTTCCGCGACATGGACCACCAGCGGCTCTCCGACGTGTTTGCCAAGGGAATGCCGGAGTTCGATGAAATGTCGATTTTCATTGTGCGTGAACCGGCCCGGTTCGATCCGGGATCGCCCTGGTCGCTGGAATTGCTGGTACGTCGTCAGACAGGCGCAGTCAGCGGCGTGTTCAGTAGCTTCGAGCTGTCTTACCAGATGCCCGAGCAATACCTCCTGCGGCCACCGCCCACTGCCGAAGAACTGGCCGCCATCGAGGTTGCCAACCGGCCGACCTGGGTGAATATCTGGTACCAGAAAGCGTTTCAGATCGGGGTACTGTGCACGGCCCTTGCTGTGTTGATGGTGATTTTGTTCCTGCAGGACACCTTTACCAAATACCCACGCTTCCTCCACTGGCTGCGTCGGGTTTATCTGGTCTTCACCGTGGTGTTCATCGGCTGGTATGCCCTTGGGCAGATTTCTGTGGTCAATGTGCTGACGTTCGTCCATGCCCTGTTCGAGAACTTCCGCTGGGAACTGTTTCTCACGGACCCGATCATTTTCATCCTCTGGACCTTCACCGCCGCCAGCATCCTGCTCTGGGGCCGTGGTGTGTTCTGCGGCTGGCTGTGCCCGTTCGGCGCTTTGCAGGAGTTGATCAACGAAGCCGCGCGCAAGCTGAAGATTCCGCAATACGAGTTGCCGTTCGCGGTCCATGAGCGGTTGTGGGCGATCAAGTACATCATCCTGCTGCTGCTGTTCGGCATCTCCTTGGAGTCGATGGCCACTGCCGAGCAATTTGCCGAGGTGGAACCGTTCAAGACCGCCATCACCCTTAAATTCGATCGCCAATGGTGGTTCGTGGCCTACGCGGTGGCGTTGCTGGTGATCAATATCTTTACCCGCAAGGTCTACTGCCGCTACGTCTGCCCCTTGGGCGCGGCGCTGGCGATTCCGACCAAGCTGCGGCTGTTCGACTGGCTAAAACGCCGCAAAGAGTGCGGTACCCCTTGCCAGCTCTGCGCCAAGGAATGCGAAATCCAGGCAATCCACCCGGACGGCCATATCAACGCCAACGAGTGCCACTACTGCCTCGATTGCCAGATGACCTATCACAACGAAAACAAATGCCCGCCACTGGTCATCAAGAACAAGCGCAAAACGCGGAGCAAACCTGCGCCAGTGCTGGATCGCGAAGAGTTGATTCCTGTTGTGCAAGTGTTCGAGCCCTGAGCCACCTCGCTGCAAACGAGGTATCAAGACTCGATTGACCGAGCTTTTTCATATCTGCCCCCGATGGAGCAACACCCATGAGCGATAACAAGTCGAAAAGCGATCATGAAACCGTGAAAGCAAAGCAGGAGACGGAATCGACCGGCCTGAGCCGTCGCGGTTTCCTCGGCACGAGTGCCGTAGCCAGCGTCGCGTTGGCCGGCGCCACGGCCCTTGGTAGCGTGGTATTCACCCGTGAAACCTGGGCGGCAGCGGCCAAGGACGCGCAATCGAAGGTCCACGTGGGGCCGGGCGATCTGGATGATTACTATGGTTTCTGGAGTGGTGGCCACCAGGGCGAAGTTCGGATCATGGGCATCCCGTCGATGCGCGAGCTGTTGCGCATTCCGGTGTTCAACATCGATTCCGCCACCGGCTGGGGCCTGACTAACGAAAGCAAGCGGATCATGGGCGACAGCGCCAAATTCCAGAACGGCGACTGCCACCACCCGCATTTGTCCATGACCGACGGCAAGTACGACGGCAAGTACCTATTTATCAACGACAAGGCCAACAGCCGGGTCGCGCGCATCCGCCTGGATGTCATGAAATGCGACAGAATGCTCACCGTACCGAATGTGCAGGCCGTGCACGGTTTGCGTCTCCAGAAAATGCCGCATACTAAATATGTGTTCGCCAACGCCGAATTCGTCATTCCTCACCCCAATGACGGCAGCACCTTCGACCTTCAGGACAAGAACAGCTACACCATGTTCAATGCCATTGATGCCGAGAAAATGGAGATGGCGTTCCAGGTCATCGTCGAGGGCAACCTGGACAACACCGATGCCGACTACACCGGCAAGTATGCGGCTTCGACTTGCTACAACTCGGAGAAGGCCTACGACTTGGGCGGCATGATGCGCAACGAGCGCGATTGGGTGGTGGTATTCAACATTCCGCGCATCGAGGCAGCGATCAAGGCCGGCAAGTTCATCACGCTGGGCGATTCGAAAGTGCCGGTGGTCGACGGTCGTAGAACCGAGGGCAAGGACAGCGCATTCACCCGTTATATCCCGGTGCCGAAGAACCCGCATGGCATCAATATGTCGCCCGACGGCAAGTATTTCATCGCCGCCGGCAAGCTTTCGCCGACCTGCACCATCATCGCCACCGCCAAGCTGGACGATCTGTTTGACGACAAACTCAAGGAGCCGCGTGACGCGGTGGTCGGCGAGCCAGAACTGGGTCTGGGTCCTCTGCACACCACCTTCGACGGTCGCGGTAACGCCTACACCACGCTGTTTATCGACAGCCAGGTGGTCAAGTGGAACATGGACGAAGCCGTTCGCGCCTACACCGGCGAGAAGGTCAATTACATCAAGCAAAAACTCGACGTGCAGTATCAGCCTGGCCACAACCATGCCTCGCTGACCGAAACCAGCGAGGCCGACGGCAAATGGCTGATGGTCCTGAGCAAATTCTCCAAGGACCGCTTCCTGCCGACTGGCCCGCTGCACCCGGAAAACGATCAGTTGATCGATATCTCCGGCGACGAGATGAAACTGGTGCACGACGGCCCGGCCTTCGCCGAACCTCACGACTGCGTCATGGCCCGTCGCGACCAGATCCGGACCAAAAAAATCTGGGATCGCAACGACCCGTTTTTCGCCGAAACTGTAGCGATTGCTGCCAAGGATGGGATCAAGCTGGAAACCGATAACAAGGTCATACGCGACGGCAAGAAAGTACGTGTGTACATGACCTCGATGGCCCCGGCCTATGGTCTGCCGGAGTTCACCGTCAAACAGGGTGACGAGGTCACGGTGACCATCACCAACATCGACAAGATTGAAGACGTGACCCACGGTTTCGTCATGACCAACCATGGCGTGAGCATGGAGATCAGTCCGCAACAGACGGCCTCGATCACCTTCATCGCCGACAAGGCCGGCCTGCATTGGTACTACTGCAGCTGGTTCTGTCATGCGTTGCACATGGAAATGGTCGGCCGCATGCTGGTGGAGAAAGTCTGATCGTTGCCTATCGTCAGGAGCGCAGGCCAATGACCCCATTCAAGCCAACCCCGATGAAGGTCATTGTGCTGGCGTCGCTGTTGACAGGTGGCAGCGCGCTGGCGGCAGTACAACCCATCACCACGCTGCCGTTGAAGCTGGACGCCGAGCAACGCTGGCACCTGCCGGCGGGGGAATACCGCGGCTCGTTCAGTGTCGATCAATCGATGCAGTTTATCTGTGAGCCGGGCGCGGTGATCCAGAGCGAGGGGCAGGGCAACGCTGTGTTCATCAGCGCTCCCGACGTGCGGATCGAGGGCTGCACATTGCGCGACTGGGGGCGCGACATGACGGCCATGAACTCAGCGATTTTCATCGGTCCCAAAGCCCGGGGTGCGGTGATACGCAACAACCGCATGAAAGGACCAGGCTTCGGCATCTGGGTGGATAGCACCCACGACGTCAGCCTGATTGACAACGATATCGAAGGCGACCCGAGCATTCGCTCCCAGGATCGCGGCAATGGGATTCATCTGTATGCCGTGCACGGCGCCAAGGTTATCGGTAATCACGTGCGACAGACCCGGGACGGGATCTACATCGATACCTCGAACGGCAACCTGCTGCAGGGCAATACTTTGGAAGACCTGCGCTATGGCGTGCACTACATGTACGCCAACGACAACCAGTTGCTCGGCAACACCACCCGCCGGACACGCACCGGTTATGCCTTGATGCAGAGCCGCAAGCTGACGGTGATTGGCAACCGTTCCGAGCAGGACGAGAGCTATGGCATCCTGATGAACTACATCACCTATTCCGAGCTGCGCGACAACTTCGTCAGCGACGTGCGCAGCGGTTCCGCCGATGGCGGTATGGTCAGCGGTGCCGAAGGCAAGGCGCTGTTTATCTACAACTCGCTGTTCAATGTCATCGAACACAACCACTTCGAGCGCAGTGCCGTGGGCATTCACCTCACCGCAGGCTCCGAAGACAACCGGATCGCCGACAACGCCTTCGTCGACAATCAGCAGCAAGTCAAATACGTCGCCACCCGCTTGCAGGAATGGTCGGCCGAGGGGCAGGGCAATTACTGGAGTGATTACCTGGGTTGGGATCGCAATAACGATGCGGTGGGCGACGTGATCTACGAACCCAACGACAACGTCGACCGTCTGCTGTGGCTGTATCCGCAGGTCCGTCTGTTGATGAATAGCCCGAGCGTTCAATTATTGCGTTGGGTTCAGAGCAGTTTCCCCGTGACGAAATCACCGGGGGTCAAAGACAGTTTCCCCCTGATGAACCTTCCGACGATGCCCCAAACAACGCGGCCGACCTTATGATCGCCGTCGAAATCGAAGGGGTCAGCCAGCGTTACGGCAGCATGACCGTGCTGCACGATCTGACCCTGAGTCTGGGTGAAGGCGAGGTGCTGGGCTTGTTTGGCCACAACGGTGCGGGCAAGACCACGGTGATGAAATTGATCCTTGGCCTGCTCAAGGCCAGCGCCGGCCAGGTGCACGTACTTGGCTGCCGACCCGCACAAGCCGACGTGCGTCGCCAACTCGGTTACCTGCCGGAAAACGTGACGTTCTACCCGCAACTCAGTGGCCGCGAAACTCTGCGGTATTTCGCCCGCCTCAAAGGAGCCGCCCTGACGCAAGTGGACGATTTGCTCGAGCAGGTCGGGCTTGCGGGGGCCGCAGACCGTCGGGTGAAAACCTATTCCAAGGGCATGCGCCAGCGTCTGGGCCTGGCTCAGGCGGTGCTCGGCGAGCCGCGCTTGTTGCTGTTGGACGAACCCACGGTGGGGCTGGACCCGATCGCTACCCAGGATCTTTACCTATTGATCGACCGCCTGCGCCAACAGGGCGCGAGCATCATCCTTTGCTCCCATGTGTTGGCAGGTGTCGAAGCGCATATCAACCGTGCGGCCATCCTGGCCAATGGCTGCTTACAGGCGATCGGGAGTCTGTCCAGACTGCGTGAAGACGCCGACTTGCCGACGCGGATCCGGGCCAGTGGTCTTTGCCGACGCGAGCAATGGTTGCAGCGCTGGAATGCCGCCGGGCACACCGCCACAGCGGTGGGCGGCAACGGGATCGAGGTGATGGCTGTCAATGGCTACAAAGTTGATCTACTGCGCCAGTTGTTCCACGAGGATCAACCGCAGGACATCGAGATACTGCAACCGTCCCTCGAAGACCTCTATGGCTACTACATGAATCGTGCGACCACCGGCACAGAAGGCACCCAGCCATGATGCAGATCTGGAGTATCGCCGGTAAAGAGTTCAGCGACGGGCTGCGCAATCGCTGGCTACTGGCAATCAGCCTGTTGTTCGCCATTCTGGCGGTGGGTATCGCCTGGCTCGGTGCGGCGGCTTCCGGGCAAGTGGGCTTCACTTCCATTCCGGCCACCATCGCCAGCCTCGCCAGCCTGGCGACGTTCCTGGTGCCGCTGATTGCCCTGCTATTGGCCTATGACGCGATCGTCGGCGAGGACGAGGGCGGGACGCTGATGCTGTTGCTGACCTACCCCTTGGGGCGTGGACAAATCCTGTTGGGCAAGTTTGTCGGTCACGGTCTGATCCTGGCGCTGGCCACGCTGATCGGATTTGGCTGTGCCGCCGTGGCCATTGCCTTGCTGGTCGATGATGTCGAGTTGGGAATGCTGTTCTGGGCGTTCGGTCGCTTCATGGTCTCCTCCACGCTGCTGGGCTGGGTGTTCCTGGCGCTGGCTTACGTGCTGAGCAGCAAGGCCAGCGAAAAATCCAGCGCAGCCGGGATGGCGCTGGGGGTGTGGTTCCTCTTCGTGTTGGTGTTTGACTTGGCGCTGCTGGCGTTGCTGGTCCTCAGTAAAGGCCGGTTCAACCCGGACCTGTTGCCCTGGTTATTGCTGCTCAACCCGACTGACGTCTATCGCTTGATCAACCTTTCCGGTTTCGAGGGCAGCGGCAATGCCGTCGGCCTGATGGCGTTGAGCAGCGATCTGCCGGTGCCGGGTTCAATGTTGTGGGGCTGCCTGCTGCTTTGGGTCGGCGTTCTGTTGCTGTTGGCTTCCTGGATGTTTCGCCGTCGGCTGACCTGATTTTCCAAGCTCGGGAGATTCAAATGAACACTTTGTACCTAACCGGGGCCCGTGTCCTGGTCGTCATCATTACCAGTTTGGTATTGGCGGCGTGCAACGATCGCGCAGAGGAAAAGCAAACCCTTGGACCCGTGGCCATCCATCAGAGTGACGAGTGTCATGTCTGCGGGATGGTCATCACCGACTTTCCGGGCCCCAAAGGTCAGGTCGTGGAAAAGGGCACGATCAAGAAATTTTGCTCCACTGCGGAAATGCTCGGATGGTGGCTTCAACCGGAGAATCACCACACTGAGGCAAAATTGTATGTGCACGACATGGGGAAAAGTGCATGGGAGAAACCCGACGACCATTTTCTGATTGATGCAACCCAAGCCTACTATGTCGTCGGCACTCAGCTTAAAGGTTCCATGGGTGTAGTTCTGGCGTCATTTTCCGAGGAGGCCACCGCACGCAATCTGGCCAGCGAGCAGGGCGGCAGGGTGTTGCGTTTTGAAGATATCGATCTGGCGCTTTTACAGCAAACCCCGACAATGTAGCCGAGCGACCCGGTTCGCAGAAGAGAGCGGGCTCGCTTCTGCGGTGTGGGTGTTTTTTATTGGGCTCTCTTACTTCAGCGTCAGGATCCAGTCGGCCAAGGTCTTCGCTTCTTCGTCGGTCACCTGGTTGGCCGGCATTGCGATTGGCCCCCATTTGCCCGTACTGCCTTCTTTGATGCTCTTGACCAGGGTTGCCGATGCGTCGGCTTGGCCAGCGTATTTGGCCGCCACTTCCTTGTAACCTGGACCGACCATTTTGGCGTCGACCATATGGCAGGCAACACAGGTTTTGCTCTTGAAGAGCGCCTCGCCATCAACGGCTTGAGCTGACTGCAACGTCAGCGCGGCACTCAGGGCCAGCAGTGGAACAAGAATCCTTTTCATCAGTGTTACCTCAGACTACGAAGCAGATTCGAAACGACCCGCTTCCGGTTTATTCAACAGGCATCGCATTGAATATTATTAGGGTGAATTTATCGGTACTCACATTCTTCATGTGCTGTTGATTGTCGGTGGGGAGCCGAATTGTGGAAAAACGCTCTTTTCACCTTTATTAGATTTTTAGATTTGCCATTTTGGGCATTCGTTCAATTTTATCAGGATGTATTGGAGGGCGTGTGGTTAATTGTCGCCAGTGGATAATTAACTGATGCATGCTAAGTGTGTCGTATTCGCAACTCCCGGGGTTGAATGCTGATTATTTATCTTCATGGCCCTTCCTTTAAGTTTGTGTTGTGTAAGTCGCTAAAATATATTGAAATTAAAATAGGGCGTGGAGGATATGCTGGACGTCAGCAAAGCCCTGTGTACGCTCGGCAATATATCCGCGGTGATTAAATTAAAAATAGGTTCTCGAAAAGAAAGAAAACATCATTGAGGTATGGCTTTGCTGAAATGATTGTTGCTGTGACTATGAGGAGCTCGGAGTCAATCATATCCCCCCCTTGCCACCCCATTCCTCCCGTAGGAGGCTCCTGGGTGCAACCGCTAAATTAAATCGAGTTCTGCAAGGCGCGCCAAATATCGTCGGAGTCCGGGTAGGAGGTGCTGGAGCATTGCCGGTGTCGGTAGCGGCCTTGACTGACCTGCAATCGGCCAGTCGATCAATGCTTGGTTCTGGTTGAATTGAGCCCTGATCGGCCGTGAGTGTTATTTCAAACCAAGCCGCTTCGCCAGTCGGTGCAGGTTAGCTACGTCCATATCCAGCATTCGAGCACAGGCAGACCATTTCCTTGCGCAATTATTCAGCGTGTTATCAATCAGCTGACGCTGGAAGTCATCCGTCGCTTCCCGCAGACCCTGTTCAACGCCGAGGAAAGGAACATCCAGAGCAACAGGCGGCGCTACCATCTGCTCGGGTACTTGATTGAAATGCTGTGCTTCAAGCAGCAGCTCGTCACTTTGCTGGGTCGCACGAGCAATGATCGTCGCCCGATAAACAGCGTGCTCCAGTTCGCGAACGTTTCCTGGCCACGTGTACTGCTTGAGCAACGACAGACAGTTGGCAGCCAAAGCCACCCGTTTCAATCCCATGCGTTCCCGGCTCTGCTCGCAGAAAAAACCCGCTAGCAACGTGATGTCCTGATCACGCTCACGCAGTGGTGGTACATGCACAGGGAATACGCTTAAACGGTGGAACAGGTCTGCACGGAACCGATTGTTCAACACCTCCTGCTTCAGATCACGATTGGTCGCGGCAAGCACCCGTACGTTGACCCGCAAGACGTTATCGTCACCAACCCGTTGCAGGTCGCCGTATTGCAGTACCCGCAACAGTTTTGCTTGCAGATTCAATGACAGTTCACCGATTTCGTCGAGAAACAGTGTGCCGTTATCAGCCATTTCGAACTTGCCGGTGCGATGATGGATTGCACCGGTAAAAGCCCCTTTGACATGGCCGAACAACTCACTCTCAGCCACTGATTCCGGTAGCGCAGCGCAGTTCAGATAAACCACAGACTGACCTGCGCGTGATGAACCTTCATGTATGGCCTTGGCGACCAGTTCCTTGCCGACTCCGGTTTCTCCAGTGATCAAGACGTTCAGGTCGGAACCTGCCACCATTTCGATCTCTCTCTTCAACTGTCGCATGACTTCGCTGAGCCCGACCATTTCGGTGCCGGGTTTGCCCGCCGGGATATTGCTGATGGAGAGAGGCGTAATTGTCTGACTTTCCAGTTGCTCCACCAGCAATGCATTGGCCAAGGCAGCAGATGCGAGGGCTCCCACCACTCGCAGCTCTTCGTCGCTGAAGTGATCAAACTGTGCCGGGTCCATGCCATCGATCGTCAGCGCACCAATCAGTGTCTGGTCCGCGAACAACGGCAATCCGATGCAGGCATGCACTTTGAGGTCCTGCCGGCTCGGTATCAGTCCGTCATAGGGGTCAGGCAAATGACTTTCTGCCGGAAAGCGCACCACGTCACCGGCGCGAGCGATGGCTTCCAGTCGCGGATGCGCATCAAGGCTGAAGCGACGTCCCAGAACATCCGGTGCCAGGCCGTCAATCGCCAGCGGACGGAACTGTCGCTGTTCATAACGCAACAAGGCAGAAGCGTCGCAACCCAGCAATTGGCGCAAGGTATTGATTAGACGTTGAAAGCGATCCTGATGGGAAATGCCGCTTTGCAACTGAATAGCGATGCGCGCCAAGGATTCAACGGACAGACTCATGTTTTGTCACTTTGACAATGATTAGTCATAAAGACAGTAAACGGGTAATGTCATATTGACAATAGTTGTTTTATTTGTCCTTTAAAATCAATGTCTTATTGTCTGGCACGAACATTGCCATCTTCGGTGTAGAACATCATTTTTTACCGAGGTAGGTTATGTCAATTCTCGTCAAGAACAACATCCATTGGGTCGGTCAGCGCGATTGGGAAGTGCGGGACTTTCATGGCACAGAATACAAATGCCACAAAGGTAGCAGTTACAACAGCTACCTGATCCGTGAAGAAAAGACCGTGCTGATTGATACGGTTGATCACAGGTTCAGCCGGGAGTTCATACAGAACCTGGCGATGGAAATCGACCTGAACACGCTGGACTATATCGTCATCAATCATGCCGAAGAGGACCATGCAGGGGCGCTGACAGAACTGATGTCGCTGATCCCGAATACGCCGATCTATTGCACCGCCAATGGCGTGGACTCGATCAACGGTCATCACCATCATCCAGAGTGGGATTTCCACGTCGTACATACCGGCGACACCCTGGATGTCGGCAATGGCAAACAGCTGGTTTTCGTGGAAACTCCGATGCTGCATTGGCCAGACAGCATGATGACGTACATAACCGGCGATGCCGTACTGTTCAGTAACGACGCCTTTGGCCAACATTACTGCGACGAACACCTGTTTAATGATGAAGTGGATCAAAACGAACTGTTCGATCAGTGCCAACGCTACTACGCCAATATCCTCACGCCATTCAGTCGTCTGGTCATTCCTAAGATTACCGAGATCCTCGGTTTCAATCTGCCGGTCGATATGATTGCCACCGCTCATGGCGTGGTGTGGCGTGATAATCCGACGCAGATTGTGCACCGCTATCTGGAATGGGCGGCGGACTATCAGGAGGACCGCATCACATTGTTCTACGACACCATGTCGAATAACACCCGCATGATGGCCGATGCCATCGCACAAGGCATTCACGAAGTTGATCCGGGTGTGGCGGTGAAGATTTTCAACGTCTCGCGCCACGACAAGAATGAGATTCTGACCAACGTGTTCCGCTCAAAAGGTGTTCTGGTGGGCTCGTCCACCATGAACAACGTCATGATGCCGAAAGTCGCCGCCCTGCTGGAGGAAATAACCGGGCTGCGTTTTCGTAACAAAAAGGCTTCGGCGTTTGGCAGTTACGGCTGGAATGGTGGGGCGGTAGACCGTATTCAGACACGCTTGATGGACGCTGGTTTTGAAACCACATTGACGCTCAAAGCCAAGTGGCGGCCAGACGGTGACTCGCTTGAGGTTTGCCGAGCTCATGGCCGCGAAATTGCTCGGCAATGGGCGCTGCAACCATCGACGCAAGCACAAGTCGCACGATCTGCCGCCGCCGCAACTGCCCAGGCAGAACCAATCGCGGACAACGGCCCGCGCATGCAGTGCAGTGTCTGCCAATGGATTTACGACCCGGCGATCGGGGAACCAATGCAGGATGTGCAGGCCGATACGGCCTGGTGTGATGTGCCTGATTACTTCCTGTGCCCGGAATGTTCACTGGGTAAATCGGTATTCGATGAGCTTGCTTCGGAGGCGAAATGAACAAGGAAATCGTCATTGTGGGCTCCGGCTTCGCTGCTCGTCAGGTGGTCAAGAACTTGCGCAGGCTCGATGCAGCGGTGCCCATTCGGCTGATTGCTGCAGACACTTGCGATGAGTACAACAAGCCCGACCTGAGTCACGTCATCAGTCTCAATCAGACAGCGGACGACATGACTCGTCAGTCTGCGGCGGAGTTTGCCGAGATGTATCGGTTAACCCTGAATGCTGGTTGCCAGCTGACTGCAATTGATCGCGAAAACAAGCGTGTCAGCGCCGGCAGTGAGGCGTTCAGCTACGACAAACTGATTCTTGCCACGGGTGCGCAAGCCATCGTTCCGCCAATTCCCGGACGGGAGTGGATGGTGACTTTGAATAGTCAGCAAGAATACCGTCATGCACAACACGCTCTGAGAGCGGCAGAGCGCGTACTGATTCTGGGAGCCGGCTTGATTGGCAGTGAACTGGCAATGGATGTCAATCGTGCCGGAAAGCAAGTGGTACTGATGGATAAGTCCTGCAGCCTGCTGGCATCGTTGCTGCCTGTTGAGGTGAGTAGCCGCTTGCAGCATCGGTTATGCCAGATGGGGGTGGAAATGGTGTTCAACCAGGCTTTGGAATCCATTGAAAAGAGAGACGATAGCCTGTTGGCGACTTTGTCCAATGGCCGGCAAATCACCACCGATGTGATCATTGCCTCAATCGGATTGAAACCTGATACGACGTTAGCGGCGCAGGCTGGCCTACGGGTTGATCGTGGCATTGAAGTTGATGAACGCATGTGCACCTCTGACCCACACATATTTGCCGTTGGCGATTGCGCGCAAATCCAGGGCAAGCTGCTGCCGTTTCTACAACCCATTCAGTTAAGCGCCATGACCCTGGCGAGTAATGTGCTGGGTGGCGATGAGCAAGTGAAGTTCCCGGCGATGCTGGTGAAGATCAAGACCCCGGAAATGCCGCTGCACCTGGCCGGAGAAACCAACCGGAAGGACTTGCAATGGCAGATCAACCTTGAGGCACAGGGGCTGGTAGCCAAAGGGCTGGACATGGCAGGGCAGCTACGGGCGTTCGTCGTCAGTGAAGACCAAATGAAGCAGGCCTTTACATTACTACGGCAACTCTCGTTGTAAATCAAAGTGGCAGGGGTCACCCGGATCGACCAATGACGCTGAGTGTTTTGTTCTTCCTAGACTTATTATCGACGCCAAGTCTGCAATCGCCAGATCGGTTTTGAGTAATTGACGTTAGACCGTTTTGCCGAACAAAAGCCGGAGTTGTGTGATCGCGACTTGTATATCGTGCAAGTCGGCCTTGACCTGCGTTGGCATGGTTTACTATCAAGAGTTCCCGAGCAAAATGCAGCTGTACCGCTTGATGTGGGCCTCGTCAGCCTTCGAAAACAGGAGAGCACAGTTCTAAGCCTAGGCTAGGCCGAACGGGTTGCGTTTCGTGCCGGGAGTGGCAGAAGGCGCGGATGGAGCAGCAAGTTCTTGTTTGGTTCGGTGGGTTCCGAGTTTCATCATCACCCTAGCCGCTCAATTCCTCAATCGTTGGGCCCAGCGCAGCGCCATAAAGTTCTGTGTACTCATCGAACACGAGCCGCACCCACTGGTTTTGGGAATGCATTGAGGTTGGGCGCGGTCAGGCGTTGCATCATGTTATTTACCGTTCTGGTAGGCTCACCGTTCGTAACGGCGGCGCGCGTTCGTCCAATTGGCTACGGATGTAATCCAGTAGCGCAGCTTGGAATAAACCCCTTTTGACCGTTGAAGTACTTTAAAAACAAGTCCAAAATTAAGTCTTTTCCTGCCCTGGCAAGAAAAGAAACCCTTTAGATTTCAATGGGTCGGACACCAGATACGAGTCTCGTTTCCCGCTCCAAGATTTAAAAAAGCCACTCAGATGAGTGGCTTTTTTTGTGCCTGAGAAAATGTCGGTATTCATGTCGACAGGCAGCTTTCGGCCGATTCTGTTGAAAAAGCCGACCATGGTTTCCACGGCAGAAAAGTACAGCTACACGTTAGCGCTTAGGTAACCGAGGCTTGCACGGGCCACGCCTTCCCATGAGAGGCGCGGTCATCATTCGGGCTTCAGAACATTGGTGTCTCAGGACAACAAGCCAGATAACGACGCCTTGACCGCCGCTTCAGTCTTGTTCGACGCCCGCAATTTGCGCATCGCATTCACCAGATGGAACTTCACCGTTCGTATGTCGATGTTCAGGATGATCCCGATTTCGACATAGGTTTTTCCCGATGCCGTCCACCTGAGTATTTCCTTCTCCCGGGCGGTCAGTGGCTTGTAAGTATCAACCCTGGTTTTTGCGAAGAAAAACTGCGCCATGGCCTCATGTACCAGATGAGTCAGCCAAATCAGCTTGGTCTCTTTGCTTTCCATTTCCTGTATTGAAATGCGTTCGCTTGAGCGGGAGACGGAGAGCAGACCGATCGAGTTATGTTCGCGCCGCGAAGAAAGGCACCAGCCATGGTTGAGGTTGTAATGCCGCGCTTCTTCCCAGAACCCGCGCCCTGGATTTTGCTGCTGCGCAGACCAGCGCAATGGAATCGAACGGGTCAGTCCATGTTCAACGGTGGGGTCTTGGGAGAAATAATCGCCGGCAATGTACTTTTTTTCCCAGGCGTCCGGGTAATTTGAAAGCAGAAAGTATTGCGTCGGCGCTAACGGCGAACTTAGTCTTAATCCATAAGAACAAAATTCGAAGCCTAAATTTCTTGTAATTTTAACGAGCTCGTTAAATAGCTGGTTTTCGTAAGTGCAGCCAGCCACACGCGCTATAAAGTCTTCACGCCAATCAATCACCAATATTACCTTCCGTGGTCAGCGCTCTTTCGTGACAAGAGCGGGGCACATCATACAGGATTGAAACGCTGCCGGGAGATGGAGAGGCCTTCCGACGGCAATCCTTCAGCCGATAAGGCCAGCAGCACGACGCTTGCAAACATTCGGCATCGCCGATGCGTCTAGATAGAGCAATAGCGGGCAGAGCTAATGGCGAATTTTTTAGTACGAAAGTGCTAGAAAGGCTGGCAAGAGACGGGACTATTCTTTTGTCGTGGATACAGTTCGTTATTTTCAAGAAGTACCGTGTGGCGACACGCTGATTTACCTGGCCTGCCCATTCGGGCAGCTACCCACAAAGAGCCCGGTTTGTTGTACTGGCGGAATAATTTTCGTCAGGAGGTAGTTATGCTGACCGCGGTAACAGGGACTGTTAGCGATCTTTTGCCAGGAATGGAAGCTGCACTGGCTAAATATAGATACCAAGTATTCGTTAAAGAGTTAGGCTGGCCTTTGGCTTGTGAAAAAGGAATTGAATTAGACGCCTTTGATCGTTCTGACACAGTGTATGTACTGGCCTGTGATGACAATCAGGAGATCTTCGGTTGTGCTCGATTGATTCCCACGCATCGGCCTTATCTGCTGGGGGATGTTTTCCCATATTTGATGGGAAGCAATCCGCTGCCTTCGTCGCCGCAGATATGGGAACTTTCCCGGTTCGCCATCAGCAAGCCGAAAGGGCAAGTACTGACGGCTGAGCAAGCTTGGCGAAATACAGTGAAGCTGGTCAAGGAAGTCATCGACGTCGCACGTTCGAAAGGCGCGTTTCGGCTGATTGCCTTTACAGCCGTGGGCAACGAGCGTCTGTTGACGCGGATGGGCGTCAACACCCGAAGGATTTCTGCGCCACGGCTTATCGACAATAAAAGTGTCGTGCCTTTCTGGATCGAAATCGACGACGAAACCACCAGCGCTTTGTCTCAGGCCGCCTAGTCATCATCGCGAATCATGGTTGGAATAATTGATGAGTAGAGTATCGGGCTTGGCGGCGTGCGACTGGGATGCCCTGGTACGCCTGGATGCACGTATTTCGGCCGTGGGGCGCTCTCGGCAACAACTTGAGCAGCGGGTCACCACGGCCTGCACCTACTCGGCGACCGAGCACAATGTGCCGGTGGCGTGGAGGGATGAAGAGGGCGAGGTCGTCGCGTTCTGCATCGTGCATTTCGATCGGCAAGACACGGTCAATGGCTTGGGCAACGCGTATTTCTCCACGCTGATGGCCTTGCCGCTGGCGAGCATGCTGAAACAGCTGTTGGGCAGTTGTGTCGAGTACATAAACGACACGGGGTTGTTGCCCGGACAGGTGACGGAGCTGGTGGGGCCTCTCCACAGTTCGTTCCTCGTTGAGCGCGGTTTGCGAACATTCGAGTCGGACTTCAATGTGTTTTCGTTGCCGTCCAACAGCCCTGAGCTAGCTGACGCCTTTATCGAGGCCGGCTGCGAAAAGGCAAAGGACCTGATTGAAATTGTCTTCGAGCCCCCAGCCGAGGGCTACCAACAGCACGACCTGGAAGAAAAACTGACCCGGCGCTTGGCGGGTATTCAGTTTCATCGTTATGACCAGGACGAGTTGGTCGCCAAGAGTCAAGCGTTGGCCGACTGCTACAACCGCGCATGGCAACGGAACTGGGGTTTCAGTCCTTCTACCGCCGGGCAATTTGAAGTGGCGGCTCGCAACATCAAGGACATGTCGGCACTGATTGCCGAACAGGACGGCGAAATCCTTGGCTTCACCATGTTTGCTCCGGCAATGAACGAGCAGGGGTTATATGGCCGCGCGTTCTTTACCGGGGTGGCTCCGGAATATCGGAAGAAAGGCCTCTCGGTTGCGCTGACATTGAAATTGTCCGCCATCGCCTTGCATCAGGTGGGCCGCAGCAAAATCAGTGTGTCCTGGATGCTCGAGGATAACGTCATGGTGCTTCGAACGATGCGCCACCTCACCCGCGATGGCATTTGCACCGAAAGGGTCTATCGCATTTTTAGATACACCGCATCGGTTAAGTGAGAGTTTTATGCGTATTGATGACGTCGCGTTCAAATCGAAAGAGTTGGGTTTCTACACGTACTTCCCTCAAGTGCGCTCGGCGTGCGGCCGGGACATGACGCTGTTGGATGGCCGGACGATGCTGAATTTTGCATCGTGCGATTACCTGGGGCTTTCCAATCACCCGCGCATGAAAGAGTCGGCCATTTCCGCCATCCAGAAGTACGGCTCGAACATTGGCGGACCCATGATTTTCAGCGGTTTCACCGAGTACCACGAGCGTTTGCAGCAGCGCTACAGCGAGCTGTATACCGGGCGCACCGCGTTGATGTTCACCACCTCTTACCAGGCGAACTTCGGCGTTATTCCGTTGGCGGCTGAGCGCGCCGACCTGATCCTGCTCGACAAGCTGTCCCACGTTTCCATCTGGGACGGAGTGAAGTTATCGGGCAGCCCCTTCAGGGCCTACAGTCATGCCAACATCGAAATGTTGGAGCAATTGGTCCTGCTGAACCTGGACAAGAAAATCCTGATCGTGACCGACGGGGTGTTCTCGGCGGACGGCGACGTCGCCAATCTCGAGAAAATCACCCGCTTGAAGCAACTCCATCCGGCGCTGGAAATCTACATCGACGACGCGCACGGCGTTGGCATGCTGGGCAACAGCGGCCAAGGTGCCTGCGAAGCGGCCGGGGTGCTCTCGGACATCGACTACATTGTCGGCACCATGAGCAAGGCGTTCGGCTCATCGGGCGGCTTCGTGGTGTTCAAGGACGAGGTGTTCGCGGAAAAAGTCAGGTTCCGATGCCCGACCTACAATGCTTCGCGCTCGGTTTCGCCAGGCGTTGCCTCGGCGTCCTGCACCGCGTTGGAGATCAATGCCACGGAAGGAAGCATGCGCCGGGCCGGGCTCGCTGAACTCACTCGCTACACCCATGAGCAAATCGACGCGCTCGGTGTCGACAAGCTTTATTCGAAAACAGCGGTGATTCCGGTGGTGTTCAAGGACCCGATGGAAGCTGCACGGGTCAACGCCGGGTTGGTTGGGAAAGGGATCATGGGGTCGTTGTTCGTGCCGCCGTTCGTGCCGAAACACCAGTCCAGGATCAGGTTGTGCCTGACTTACAACCACACCCAGAGCGATGTGGACTATTGCATCGATGCGCTGCGCCAGATCATTTGAACGGACGAAAAACGAAATGATTCAAGTGGGGTCGGCGCTGTTAAGTATCGTTCTTTTCTACTTCATGCTGTGCAAGGGATTGGGGCTGCTGGTCATCAACCGAGGGGTGCGTGTCAATTACACGAGGAAGGTCGGGCACTTTGCGATGTTCATGCTGCCCAGTCTGTTTTTTGCGTTGTTCAATATCCAGGACACCCATGAACGGCTGCTGCTCTCGGCGCTGTCCACCGCCATCCTGTTCTTTGCCATGTGTGGCTGGTCACGCCGTCGGTCGCTGACCGCGCAACAAATGTTCGCCAGTATTGACCGGCCAGAAGACGCACCGAACACGCTGTCCTGGTTGGTGAGCCAGACGGTCGCGGGCTTGTTGGTGTTGTGGGTGACGCAATATATCTGGCTGGCCATCGGCGTCCCGCTGGAACTGCTCTACATCACGATCCTGGCGACGACGTTTGGTGACGGCCTGGCGGAGCCTGTCGGTATCAGGTTTGGAAAACACGAATATACGACCAAAGGTTTTTTTGTCGACAAGACATTCAAAAGGACCCTGGAAGGCTCGGCCACCGTGTTTGTGATGTCGATGCTGTTTTGCGTGTTGTTCAAGGATTACTTCGCAGTGCATCAGTTCGTATTGCTGTGCGCCGTTTTTCCTCTCGCGCTGACCCTGACCGAAGCGAAGTCCCCTCACACGTGGGATACGCCGTTCTTGTTCATGGTCGGCAATGCCATTATCACTGGTGCCTATTTACTGTGATTTATCTGATACGCCACGCCACCCCCCTGATCGACTACGGACGCTGCGGTGCTGTCTCGGCCAAAGTGCTGCTGGATGAGTACAACCAGACTTCGTCGATCGACGAGACCGAAATTGCCGATTTCCTGAGTCGTGCGGAGTTGTCCGGGCCGTTGATGACGCCAGGGCTGAACATCATTTCATCGCCGATCAACCGAGCCTATGCCACGGCCTGCCGGCTGTTCGATGCCGGACGTATCCGGCAAGACAACCGATTGAAGGAATTCGACCTGCGGCTGGGTCGCGTGCCTTTGTTGAAGATGGGCTTGAGGCAATGGTTCGCCTTGCATCGCGTGCTCTGGCTGATGGGGATTTCGTTGGGGGCCGCATCCCGAAGATCGGAACACCTGCGTGCCGTGGAGGTGGCCGATGAGCTTTATACCGCCTGCACCAGGACCGGGGAGACCACGGTCGTGGTCTCCCACGGCATGTTCTTGAGGACCGTGCGCAAGACGCTGCAAAAACAGGGCATGCAGTTCCGTACGGTGTATCGCTCGGGGTGTTTTACGGTTGAGGCTTTAGCGCCTGGAAAAGGATGACTGACAGGTGAAGAAGGTACTGCTTTTAGGCGCCAGTGGTTTTATCGGGCAGGGTGTCTACGAAATCCTCAGGCAGGAACAAGACCTGCGGGTTACCCGCCATTCGCGTTCGCCAAAGGCGGGTTTTGCGGTGTGCGAGGTCGGCTCTGGGGCGTTTATCGAACTGGTCAAAGATCACGATTTCATTGTCAATTGCACGGGCATCGGCCTCAGTCGCCTGGGGCCGAGCCGTGCCAATAACGAGACACTGACCCAACAGATAATGGCGTCCATCCGAGTCGGCCCGCTCGATAAGAAAAACCTGTTCCACCTGAGCAGCGTCAAGGCCTATAACCCGGAGAAAAGGCGGGACGCGTACGCGGACGACAAATGGGCGGCCGAGCAGGTTATTCGTGCCAATGACCACAAAGTGCAGGGCGTGATCCTACGGGTGCCGACGGTACTGGGCCGCCACGATAAAAACCTGCTGCCGATGATTTCGATGTGCAAATTGAAGTTACTGCCATTGGTCACCAGCGAACTTCCAGCCTTGCACGTCATTGGCGTGGAGAGCATTGCCCGATCCATCCGCCAATGGCTCTCACGTCCTCCCGAACGGACTTTGCAAACCTGCTATCTGCTGAGCGACGACACAGTTACCTATAACGATCTGGTCGACGAGGTGTACCGCCGGCTCCAGGGCGCCGAAGGCCGGGCGAGGCTACGCACGGTAAAGGTGCGCACACTGTTCAGGATCTACAAGGTGCTGTCTTTCGTCGATGCCTTCAGGCGCCAGCGCAAGTTGTTTCCCTGGGCGCGCTTCAATGACTTGTTCGTATACCCCTGGCGGGTCGAAAAGGATGTGAGAGTGATCATGACTCGTTCAACGTTATCGGTATTGGTGGGGGCTTATTTTGAAAACGTTCAGGATTGATGTCGCCGCGAGTTTGCTGGTGCCGGTCGCATGCGCCTCTTGGGTGCTGCATGTCTGCACGGGGTTTGCGTTGTTCCAGTCAGTCGTCATGGCCGCCATCCTGCTCGCCGCAGAGTTTTATTTCCTGCGCGAAACCGACAGCGGCAGCCAATTCGACAAAGGCCTGAAAAGTGGCTTCATGGTGTCGTGCGCCATCGCGATCGTCATGCTGCTGCAGTTACTGACGCGCAGCGATGCGATGCTGCAATTGGCCGGATCGCTGCTGATCCTGTGCGGCATCGGCCTTCGAGCCCATGGAAAGATCATATTGGGACGGCACTTTTCCCATTCGCTGCGGGTGCTGGATGACCATGAGTTGATCCGCGCGGGCGCCTTCCGCTACATCCGCCACCCAGCCTATTTCGGCACGCTGCTCATTGTGACCGGATTCAGCTTGTACGCCAGCGTATACGCGGCGGCGATCATCTTCGCCGTTGCACTGGCCTTGATTCTTAAACGGGTCGACGGCGAAGAGAAAATGTTGGTCGGTTTTTTTGGCCAATCCTACGTTCGTTATCAGGTCGACAGCTTCAAGGTCATTCCTTTCATTATTTGATTGCGTCATTCCAGGAGGTCTCATGACTCACGTTCACGAAGCAAAAATCAAGGAAATCGTTTCCCGGGTCTTGGGGGTCAACGCCGAAGAAATCCAGAACCACAAGGACTTCATCGAAGCTTATGGCGCCGACTCGATGTCGGGAATAGAAATCCTCGCCTACATCGAAGGTGCATTCCAGGTGCGGGTCGATGAAACCTACATCCCCAGGATCACCAGTGTGGATTCGATACTCTCGTTTATCGACAAGACCCTTGAGGCTGAGTGTGCATGAACAGCTCCGGTAAGGGCACAAGGGTGGTGGTGACGGGCCTGGGGCCGGTCAGTCCGATCGGGGTCGGAAAAGAGGCCTTTTTCCATGCTTTGAAAACAGGGGTGAACGGCACCGTGCCGCTGTCGAAAATCGACACGCAGCGCTTCGAAAGAAAGTACGGCTGCGAGGTGAAAGGCACCATCGCTGAATGGGTCGCTGATTTCGATGCGTTCGCCGAATCGGGTACGCCGAGTCATTTTGCCCTGGCCGCCACCGGGCTCGCCCTTGCCGATGCCGGGATCGAGCGGGCAGCGATTGCTGGCAAGCGGGTCAATTGTTACTTCGGCACGACTTATGGTGAATCCAACCTGATCGACGACATGGTCACGGCCATGGCGCAGTCCCAACCAGGCCTGCATGCTTCGCTGGGGCGCACGTTTGCCTCCGAGATCAGCCGAGACGTGGCCAGATCGATAGGTTCCACCGGCGAGGCCGTGACGATTGGCAATGCCTGCTCGGCCAGTAATGCTGCGTTGATCTTCGGCTACGAGGCCATCCAGGCGGGTGACTGCGAGCTGGCCATCTGCGGTGGGAGCGATGCAGTGTACAAGGCCACCTTCGCGACCTTCCATCGCCTGGGCAGCATGACCGACAAGGACTGCACGCCGTTCAACGCCGGCCGCAAGGGTGTCCTGACCTCCGAAGGCGGCAGCGCGCTGGTGCTTGAAAGTTACGAACGGGCCATTCGCCGTGGAGCACACATTTATGCAGAAGTGCTGGGCTTCGCGATGAATTGCGATGCGGACCACATGGTGAGGCTCAATCATCACAGCGTTGGCGACTGCATGAAGGCGGCACTTGCAAACGCCTGCGTCCCGCCCGGGACGGTGGGTTATATCTGTGCCCACGGCACCGGTACGGCAGCCAATGACAGTAACGAGTACAAGGCCATCGAGGCGGTCTTTGGCCATTCACCGCCACCGGTCAGTTCGATCAAGTCCATGATGGGGCATAGCATGGGCGCGGCGGCGGGTTTCGGTGCCATCGCCTGCATGCTTGCCCTCAGCGAAGGGTTGCCGCCGACGATCAACGTGAGCGAGCAGGATCCTGAAATACCCATCGACGTGGTTTGCGAGGGTTTCAGGGCCGGAAAAGTCGACGTGGTCATCAACAATGCCTTCGCTTTTGGCGGAAATAATTCAATCCTGGTATTCGGTAATCCCAAATGAGCAATGACGCTATCGTTGCACTGGCCGTAAACGATTGGGTCATGTTGCGGATGCCCGGCGCATTCGAGCAAGGGGGCACGGAGTTGCATCATGGGCTGGCGCCCCGGTGGGACCTGACGGCGGGCGAACTGGTGCCTAGCCGGGAGTTGAAGAACTTCGATCGACAGTCCCTGTTGCTGTTGGCGGCGATGTCGTTGATCGAGGATGCCAACCAGGGCGAATCCCTGGCGCGTGCGGCCGTCATTGGTGGCACGTCCAACGGTTCGATCGATACCGTCATCCAGTTGATCAAGGAGTCGAACGAAAGTCGTTTTGCATTCCAGGTCAATCCGGCACAGATCCCCAACACCGTCATAAATTCCTCGGTGGGGCAGTTGGCGATCAAATACGGCATCAAGGGTGCCAACGTTTCGCTCTGCGCCAAGGAACTGAGCTTCTACAGCGCGATGGTGCAAGGGCTGCGATTCGCCAGGCGCGGGGACTGCGAGCGGATCTACGCGACAGCCATGGAAACCTTCAGCGGCGAATTCGGTACTCTTTATGCCGACAGCCATGGGCTGGACGCGGCAGAACGAATCGATACCGCCGCGATTTTCAGTCTCCGAACCTGTTCCGATCCGCAAACGCCGGGGCCGGTGGTCAGGTCCTGCGTGACCGGGCGCTTGTTCCCCACGAGCGGGGCCAGCCTGGGCGACCTGATACTCACGTTCGTGGCAGGCAATGGGGTGGCGCTTGATAGACTCGGTCAGGTCAGCGTGTCGGTAGCGGAATCGTGGCGGGCCGCCCTGGACGATCTCGGCCAGGCATTCGGGGAAAAACTCGCTGTCCTGCAACGGGCAAAAGCATTGAGCCTGTCCCTGGTCGGAGCCTACCAACTCGCCGACTTGGCGCAATCGGTCAAGGCCGGCGATGTTGGGGTAATGGCGTGTGTCGATGAGGAAGGCTTCTATGGCATCGCATTGGTGGGGTGTAGCGAAGCCCAGGCCGGTGCTGCCAAGGGTTCAAGGGATTCAAGCAAGGTGGGTGACGTATGATTCTGGTAGTGAGATGGCTGTTGGTCGGGCTGTTCATCGTCCTGAGCTTTCCATTTTTATGTGTGTTCATGTTGATCAATCCGAAGAAGAACCGGAACCTGCACGTCGCCTGCCGCGCCTATTCGGTGATCAATCGAATATTTCTGGTTCGTGTCGCTGTCAGGGGCTTCAACACGATTGCCGAGGGCAAGCCGTATATCTACGTGGTCAACCATCAATGCAACTATGACGTGATGATCGTTGCCGAGGCGCTCAAGCCAGGCACGGTCATTGTCGGGAAGGAATCGCTCAAGTGGTTGCCCCTGGTGGGGCAATTGTATTGGCTGACCGGCAGCCTGTTCATTGACCGAAGCAATCCGCGGGCCTCGATCCAGAGCATGCGCAAGGTGGCCAAGAATGTCGCGGCCAACAATACGTCCCTCTGGATTTTCCCTGAAGGCACCCGGAACAACGGCGGGAACTTGTTACCTTTCAAGAGCGGCGCGTTCCGGCTCGCCAAGGACATGGGGGTGGGGATCGTTCCCGTGACGATCTGCTCCGCTGTCAGAGACGTTGCCTACAATTCATTGCGCTCCACTGACGTCAGCATCGTCGCCCACCCGCCCATCGAGGCGGATGTCGTGGCAAGCATGAATAGCAAGGACTTGGCGAGCCACACGCGCGAGATCATCAGCAACATGATCCCAATCGTTTGAGCCAGAAGCTCACACGGCATCCTTTCCAGGCACGGTGTGCGGGTCGTTCCGTCGCTCGGCCACCAGCAGCAACGACTGCGGCGGCGGGCAGATCCTTTATCATCGCTGGAAGGGCGGCGGGTGTTGAATCACAGCGTTTGCCCAAAAGCGGACGCTGAGCGCCACGTATTTACCTGAGGCCTATTGCGCGAGTAGAATGCGATTAATTATCAATCATGTACTTGCCGGTATTCCGATGCGCAGCGATGAAACACTAGGTACTGCAGATCTAGGGCTGCTCTATCGCACCCACCACTCGTGGTTACAAGGTTGGCTGATCCGACGCATTGGATGTCGCGATAACGCAGCAGATTTGGCGCAGGACACCTTTGTACGTCTGCTCAAATCCCGTCAGTCCAGCCCCTTGCGTGAACCACGCGCCTATTTGAGCAGTATCGCCCGCGGACTGATGATTGATCAGTATCGTCGTCGCGAACTCGAACGTGCCTACTTGGAAAGCATCACGTTGCTGCCTCAACACGAGGTTCCCTCGGAAGAGCGCCGACTGCTGATTCTTGATGCGCTTGAGCGCATAGACCGCATGCTCGATATGCTTAAGCCGAGAGTTCGCCAAGCGTTTTTATTTGCCCGGCTCGACGGTTTGACCTGCGCGCAAATAGCCGAAAAGCTGGGTGTTTCCAGTGCGACGGTGGAACGCGACCTGGCCATAGCCCTGCAACACTGCTATCGCTTGCGTTATGTCGAGGCGTGAGTCGCAGGCGCTGGATCCGGCCGTTGTCGACCAGGCGATCCACTGGCAAGTGCGCCTTCGCTTCAATCAACCCGATGAGCAAACACAGCGCACTTTTGAGCACTGGCTGCAGCAGCGCCCAGAGCACGTGTTGGCGTGGCAGCGTGTGGATACGCTTGGGGATGAATTTGCAGGCGTGCCAGCTCAACTGGCCCGGCAAACCCTTAATGGTACCCGTCATGGAATGCGGCGGCGGGAAAGCCTGAAGTTACTGGGTCTATTGGCTACTGTCAGCACGGCAGCCTGGCTCGGCCGGGACTATACACCCGTACCCGCCATGCTTGCGCAGCAGCGCAGCAGTACCGGCGAGCAACGACGCTTCCAACTCGATGATGGCAGCCTTATCCAGCTCAATAGCGATAGCGCCGTCGACAGCGATTTCGACGCCCAGCGACGCCTGATAATCCTTCGACGTGGTGAAATCATCGTGAATGTCGGCGCGGATCAACACTCGCCTCGAGCACGACCGTTCTGGGTGCAATCACGTAACGGGATCATGCGCGCTCAGAGTTCCCGCTTTCTGGCACGCGAGCTTGACGATGGCACTCTGGTCGCGGCTCGGGAAGGATCAGTCACGGTGTTCCCCGGCTCCAGTCAGAGTCCTGCGAGCCGCAGCGTCCAGGCTGGAAATCAGCTGCTGTTCACATCAAGCGGCACCCGAATGTTCAGGGACAACGGCCTTGATCTATGGAGTTGGGGTGACGGGGTGATCAGTGCGCGCAATATGCGCCTCGATGATTTCATCGCGGAGTTGTCGCGTTATCGCCCCGGAGTACTGCGCTGCGCCGAAGAAGTCGCTGATCGTCGCGTTTCCGGCACCTTCCAGCTCGCCGACAACGACCAGGTGCTGGCATTGATCGCGCAGTCATTGCACTTGCACATTGATTATCGAACCCGTTATTGGGTGACCGTGACCGCTGCCACCTGAACCCATCCAAACTTTGTATCAGCTGAAAAATAATGAGGTAGTTTCTCATTCTCGTTCGACCTCTAAGGAAGGCCGGAATACAGGCCAGTCTGCCGATGTCCTTTCTTGGAGCGAGAAAATGAGTTCGTCCCCTGTTTCACAGCGCCATCCATTAAATCGTGCCTTGCAAGGTGTGATTTTGGGTTTGATCGTTAGCAGCTATGCATTGCCGTCGCTGGCGCAAACGTCAAGCGCTGACCACAACAATCAAGCCAAACAGTGGAACATCGCTGCCGGCCCACTGGCGCCGCACGCTTGACCGCTTTGCGCGCGAGGCTGGCATCAGTCTTTCCTTCGACGCGTCGAGTGTAGCGAACCGCAGCACTGCTGGCGTGAATGGCACGCTCGTTACGTCGGCAGCGCTGTCATCGTTGCTGCAGGGGAGCGAATTGCAAATCGAACAGCAAGGCCCGAATGCCTATCTACTGATCCCTCAACCAAAGCCCGCCGGCCCGCTGGAGCTCGACGCAACGGACGTCGAGGAATACCGCCTTGCACCTCTCATCATCAATGCCAAGGTCAGGGTCAGTGCCGATGACGATGCCAACTCGGTGGTCGCCAAGGAGCTCTGGGTTGGCGGCAAGGTGGCAACCAGCATTCTCAATACACCGGCATCGGTGTCGGTTGTTACCAACAAGGAAATGGAGCAACGCAGCGTCAGCACCACGGAAGAGGCGCTGCAATACACGCCGGGCGTGGTCAGTGACTTCTATGGTACGGATGACCGCAACGACTATTTCCAGATCCGGGGTTTCCAGGCCACCACCTACCGTGACGGCTTGACCCTGAGTTCGATGCGCGGCGTACGCGAAGATCCATTCGCTTATGAACGCATAGAGATTCTGCGTGGCGCCAACTCCACGCTGTTTGGCCCAGCGGACCCGGGCGGTTCGGTGAATTTCGTGACCAAACAGCCGCGTTTCGAGCAGTTTGGCCAAGGCTATGTGACCTACGGTTCGTTTGACCATGTCGAGACAGGCATCGATGTGGGGGATGCGCTGAACGACGAGAAAACCTTGGCTGGCCGTTTTACTGCCAAAGGCCAAAACAGCGACCGCGAGTACGATCACTCACAGGACGACAACCGGTTGGTGATGGGTGGCCTCACCTGGGCACCGACGGATTACACGTCAGCCACCGTAATTCTGGACTATCTGAAAACTGAAAGTTCACCCAACAGTGGCGGCTATCCGCTGGACAAGGAATACGACCGCAGCAAGTTTTATGGTGAGCCCAGCTACAACTTCCATGATGTCGAGCGCACCAGCCTCAGCGGTAACGTCACCCATGATTTCGACAACGGCTTCGTCCTGCGCAGCAATCTGCGCTACAGCAAATTGACCGATGATTTTGGCTACGTTTACCTCAGCGACAGCGCCGCACGTGTCGGTACTGCCGTCGACCGGTATCTGTTTGGAACGGACACTGAGGCCGACCAGTTCAACGGCAATCTGATGCTGCAATACGATGCCCGCTTCGAGAACATCGACAGCAGCAGCCTGGTGGGCGTGGAGTACCTCGATTCGACCACCAAGGAAAGCTCGGTCTACGCCCTGACGACCCCGATTGATATTGCAAATCCGGTGTTTACTGGCGTTTCACGCTCAATTGCGCCGTATGCCGTCAACAAGCGAGACGCGACCACCAAGGCCTTATTCCTTCAGCAAAACCTGTCGTTCTACGAGCGTTTCATCGTCACCGCGGGTATGCGCAACGATTCGATGGACCTGACCAGCAAAGGCTTGCAATCGACTGAGAAAGACAACTTCTCCGAAACCTCCTACCGAGGTGCGTTGACCTATATCGTCAACGATGAGGTGTCCACCTATGTGAGCATGGTGGAATCCGTCTCACCGCCTCAGGTTGGCGTAACACCGCAGACGGGCACGCAGTACGAAGTGGGCGTGAAGTACGCGCCGATGGGGATGGACGCACTGTTCTCCGCAGCTGTTTATGACTTGACCCAGGAAAACGTCACCATCGCCGTGGTGCTGCCGAGCGGCATCATCGAGCAACAGACGGTGGGCGAATCGCGGGCGCGTGGCCTCGACCTGGAGGCCAAGGCGCAGGTGACACAGAACCTCAGCCTGATCGGTGGCTATTCCTATATGGAGTCCGAGGTACTGCGCGGTTCGTTGTACGACGGCAGCTCGCTGAAGGGTAATGAGTTCTCCACGGCACCCAAGCATTCCGCTTCGCTCTGGAGCTATTACGACGTGCCGGGCACTGATGTCAGCGTTGGCTTGGGTGCGCGCTACGTCGGCTCTTATTACTTCGATGCAGCCAACTCCGGCAAAAGCGATGGCACCACGCTGTTCGACGCCGCCTTCAACTATGAGATCGCCAAGGGCACCGACCTTGCGGTGAACGTCAGCAATCTGCTGGATGAGCAGCACGTGGTCGGTTCCGGCACAGCGAACTTCTACAACCCGGGTCGCGAAATTACCGCCAAAGTGAGTTACAGCTGGTAAGCAGGTTCCCATCTATAAGAAGCAGTGCCCGATATATTTCGGGCACTGTCATCACCCCCACAGTTGTCCTCCGCGCCGCAGATTAACGTTCTCCAAGGCGCGAATTTACTTCAACGCAGCTACCACGGCATCGAAGAATACCATCGGGTCGATCGGCTCTTTGTCAACCGGCTTGGGCTGGGCACCAAAGGTGACAATTACCACGTTATTGGCAGGGTTGATATAGATGTTCTGGCCCTGGATACCGACCGCCGAATAGGCGCCGTCTTTCACCGATGGCTCGGTCCACGCCGTCCACCACATGTAACCGTAGTCCAGGGACTTACCGCCTTTGAGTGTGGTCGGCAGCGTTGCTTCCTTGACCCAGCCTTCAGGCAGAATCGATGTGCCATTGATCTTGCCGCCGTTCATGAAAAACAGCCCGAAGCGTCCATAATCGCGTAGCGTGGCGCTGATGCCGCTGCCACCGATTTCCACCCCGTCAGGCGAATCGAGCCACCACCGGGCATCACTCTCCATACCGAACGGCTGCCAGATCTTCTGCGATAGATAATCGGCCAGCGGCATCTTCACAGCGCCACGGACGATCTCGCCGAGCACCTGCGTTTCGCCAGTGCTGTAAGTGTTGGCCGTGCCGGGCTCGGCAGCTCTCGGCAAACTTGCCATCAAAGCCATGGCCGAACGCGGTTTCTGCGATATCTGCGCCTTGAGTAGCGCGCGACGATCGGACGCCGGATCGGTGTAGGTCTCGTTCCACTTTACGCCCGAAGACATCATCAGCACGTCGCGCACGGTCACGCCTTCGTAGGCGCTGCCCTTGAGCTCGGGAACGTAATCCACCACCTGCGCATCAATGCCCTTGATGAGGCCGTCCTTGATCGCTGCAGCCGCCAGTGTGGAGGTGATGGACTTGGCTATCGACATCGACATCCATCGGGTTTTCTCGGTGTTGCCACGCTGATAGGTCTCGAACACGATCTTGCCGTCCTTGAGCACGAGCATTGCTGTGATGCTGTCCAGTGCGACGAAGTCGTACAGGTCGTACTTTTTGTCCCCGACAGTGAAGCGAACGTTGGGCAACTGTTTGTCTGATTTCGGCAGTGCATACGGGTGATCGCCGGCTTTGATCCTGTGGGTGGGGAACAGCCGGTCGATGTTGCGGTAGGTACTGACCGCCAGATCGGGGAGCATGGCGCCGTCATAGATCTGCTCCACGGTGCCAATCGGTTCCTGGGCGTGGGGATAATCCTCAGCCCCTGCGCCCGAGGTGATAGCCGCAGCGAGCAGACCCAGTGAGAGAAGCAGGGAGCGACCAGGCGCAGTCGCACGAAAAATAGCGGATGAGTGCATAACCTATCCTTCTTTCTGTTTTGCTATTCACGCACGTCAAGACGAGCGGCCGCTTGAACCATAGCCCACTCATTGGGATCGCGCCCGAGCGCTGGGCCACCTTCAGCTGCGGTCCAGCGGGCTTCTGGATCTGTCAGCGGTAGGGGCTTCGGCAGCGTTTAGGCAGAGCCTTTCCATTGGGTGTCTCGCTGGTGGGGCTGCCAACGGCGGCCTGGGGGGGACCTGGTGGAATTATCTGGCGGCCGTTACGAAGTCGCCGCCATGCAGGGTGAGGCACGTGAGGTTTATTTCCTCGAGTTTGCCCGCCAGATACAGACCGTCGCCAAAATGCCCGTGATGTCCGGTAAGAGTGCTAATTACCTATTCCGCAACAGCACATAAGCTTCACCGCCGTTTCGGTCATGTTGAAGAATAAAGTTGTTGTCCTGGATACGCACCTTCGATGGCACACGATCTGCTACCGGCGTTTGCGAGTAAGTCTGCGCGGCACTCAGTAGTTGGCGGGTCAGGCTGTCGTCGGGTTGCTTCGGGGTGGTGACGACGCATTCCTTTTCGGAAAGTTGCACAGCGAGGTTTTTGTCCGCGGTGAAGCCGATGCGCGTGAAGCCCATGTCCTGGAGGTCGTTGATGCCGAACCGCTTGGCCGCTTCAGCAGAGCCGGCGAATGAGGGGGCGGTCTTCAGACAGATGTCGACGAAGGCTTCGATGGCCTTGGAGGTGACAGGCGTCGATACGGTTGGCTTTGCAGTGGTGCAGCTGACGAGGGCTAACACGCTGGACAAGGCGAGTGTGCGGAACAAAGTATTGGACATGAAACGGGGATCCTTCCAGTTGAAATTCGGAGTGCAGGAGTGGGCTGGGCGGCGCCGGAGCAGACCGCCTGCGAATGGTAAATTAAAATGGATTACGGGGCTTAGGACTTTGTGAACCCCAACGCTTGCTGGCAATGGCTCGCGCTGTGAACCGGTGTGCACTCAGGTCAGCCTGACGGCGGTCGAGCAGATTGCATAACAGCGATAAGCAATAGCTTCTCGATTTTCGTAAATGCTAACCGGCCGCTTTTGGCTTGGGAGCTGCCTGTCGCCTCGGTCATCAACGAGCGACTCTGAGTCGGTCAGGGCTGCGGCCTTGAATTTAACGATAGAACCCCTTCCAGTCAGACGAGTCTGTTCCTGTATTACTTTCGGGAAAACAGCCAATGTCAGCGCGCCATAGCCTTATTGTCCTTGCACGCGGAGGGTACGCTGCTCGAGGAGTGATTTACCTGATCATCGGTATCTTTGCATTGCTTGCGGCACAAGATTCGACAAAGCCGAAAGACAGTCAAAAAAGCCTGGAAGCCCTATTAGGCCAGCCGTTTGGCTATTTTTTAGTGGGAATCGTCGTGGCGGGTCTGCTCGCATTTGCGGCATGGCGTGTTCTGCAAGCTACGCGTGATGTCGACCATCACGGCAAACATCTCAAGGGTCTGATAATTCGCACCGGTCTGTTTGCGGGAGGTTTGGTCAATGGTGCCCTGGCATTTTTTGCGCTAGGCCTACTTGTAAGCGGAATAGGTAGCTCGGGCAACTCAGGGGAACACACCAAAGACTGGTTGGCGCATCTATTGTCCTGGCAGCATTCCAACGTATTGGTGTATCTGATTGCTGTTATTCCGCTTGGCGTTGGAATCGCTCACATTATCAAGGGATGGAAGGCATCGTTTGAGAAGTATTTCGAGGCCGATGAAGACGTCATGCGGTATGTCCGCCCAGTGTCTCGGTTTGGCCTGATTGCACGTGGCGTCGTCTTTATAGAGATTGCATTGCTGTTGGCCCTTAGTGGCTCTGCCTACCAAGCCATGAATCCACCCGGTATGAAGGAAGCCCTTGAGGCGCTCCAGAATTTACCAGCTGGGTGGCTGGTTTTGATGGTAATGGCCTTCGGATTGATTGCTTTCTCGGCTTACAGCTTCTCTGAAGCCTTCTGGCGGAAGATAAATATGGAAGTACCCTTTGGCGTATAGGCATGTCCAAGGCATCAATGGTGTTCGGCCCCGCTCGGGGCCTCGGCATCACTCGGTTTTCGCCGCCATCAACGCGTTCAATTCGCCGTATGTATGGGCTTTCAAGGCGAGGGTGTCGAGTTGGCCGTTGTCGAGGAAGCTGCTGACCAACGCGCCCATGGCGCCATGCAAAAATTCGGCGATGCTGGAACCTGCGCTGAGCCGTCGGACACCCAGGCGCTTCAGTTCGTCGGGGGAGGGCAACCCGTCCCGTGACAGCAGGTTCACTGGCAGCCTGGTTTCCTGGCAGACGGTGGCGATTTCGTCCGCATCGATCACGCCGGCGGCAAACAGACCATCTGCCCCGGCGGCGGCATACAGCGCGGCGCGTTTCAGTAGTTCTTCCAGGCGCTGTTCGGCGGGGAAAAGGTTCTTGAGGTAAACGTCGGTCCGTACGTTGACGAACAGCTTGACGCCCGCCCGGTCTGCCACCGTCCTCGCCACGTCAACCTTGCGAACTAGCAGCTCTGGCGAGCCCAGGCCGTCTTCGATATTGATCCCGACCGCTCCGGCGGCAATGACGGCATTGATCACCTGGCCGACCTGCTTCAGATCATCCGAGTAGCCGCCTTCGATATCCACTGTGAGCGGTACGCTGAGCACCCTGGCCATCGATTTGACGGTGGTACTCAGCAGGTCAAGAGGCAGCTTGTTGCCATCCTGATACCCGTGGGACCAGGCCATGGCCGCGCTGCTGGTGGCTACGGCCTTGCCACCCAGGCGTTCGACCATACGCGCACCACCCGCGTCGGCCACATTGGCCAGAACCAACAGTCCATTCTGGTGGAGGCTGTGAAAAGCGTTATCCAGTGGGGCCATGGCAATTCAACTCCTTTGAAGGGTTTGTTTTATTGCTGCTCTGTCCACACGGCCAGTTCATAGCCATCTGGATCCGTGAAGTGGAACCTGCTGCCACCCGGGAAAGAAAATACCTCCCGGGTTAAAACAGCGCCCAGGGCTATGAGCCGCCGTTGTGTTTCAGCGAGGTTGTCGGCGTACAAAATGATTAAAGGCCCACCCGGTCGAACGGGCTCGCCTGTAGTGAAACCACCGGTGAGGCGGCCGTCAGTGAATTCAGTGTAGGTGGGGCCATAGTCGACGAAGGTCCAACCGAATGCGCTGCCGTAGAAGGCTTTGCTACGGGCGATGTCGCCTACATTAAGCTCGATATTGTCGATTTGTCGGTCTTTGCCGCGAACGCTCATGCTTGCCTCCCTGGCCGATGCTTAGGGTGGCGAGTGTAACGTAAGCGCTTGCACTGTTCGCGCATTGGGGCCTGTTAAGGCGCTTTTAGCTTGTCGGCGAATAGGGGTAGGGGGTATACCTATCGTGCGCAACGCATAGCAGAGGTATCCAATGGGTCATATCGCAGCAAACAAAGACGATCTTCTCAAGCGCGTGAAACGTATCGCCGGACAGATCCAGGCCGTTGAGCGGGCCTTGGAGTCGGATCTCGATTGCGCCAAGACACTTCACCTCGTGGCCGCCACTCGTGGCGCCCTCAACGGTCTGATGGAAGAAATCATCGAAGACCACGCACGGGAGCATGTCGCTAACCCTGCGCTCAGCGAAGCGCAGCGCAACAAAGGCGTCGAAGAGCTGCTCGAAGCCATTCGCCGTTATTCCAAGTGAACGCATCCAGGTACACCCCCATGAGCGGCTCCCACCTCAACTACACCCACCACCACATGTTCCTTGGCTCGGCGCACGACGAAAACGCCAAGCGTACGCTTTGGGTCGTGGCACTGACCGTCGTGATGATGATTGGCGAAATAATCGCCGGCTATATCACAGGGTCGATGGCCTTATTGGCCGATGGTTTTCATATGGCAACCCATGCCGATGCGCATTGGGCATCACGGCCGCCGCTTACGGATATGCAAAACGCCACGCGTCCAGTCAGCGATACAGTTTTGGTACCGGGAAGGTTGGCGACTTGGGCGGGTTTGCCTCGGCGTTGATACTCGGCATGGTCTCCCTGGGGATTGGCGTTGAGTCTGTCATGCGTCTCTTGCAGCCAACAGACGTCCAGTTCGGCTCTGCGACGCTCATTGCGATTGTCGGTTTGATCGTCAACATTATCAGCGCACTGCTGCTGGGCCACGGACATAGCCATGGGCACGATCACAGTGATCATGACCATCACCACCACGGGCACGACAATAATCTGAAATCGGCCTATTTCCATGTCATCGCAGACGCGCTGACGTCGGTGCTGGCCATCGTTGCACTGCTCGCCGGCCGCTATCTCGGTTGGGTGTGGCTGGACCCGGTCATTGGGATCGTCGGCGCCCTCGTTATCGCGCGTTGGGCATGGTCGTTGATGGGCGTCACCGCGGCTGTATTGCTGGACCAGACAGATGCCCACATTGCCGAGGAAATCCGCGAGCTGGTGGAGAAGAATGGGGATGCCACCATTACGGACTTGCACGTGTGGCAGATTGGACCGCAAGCCCATGCGGCCATTGTCAGCGTAATGGGTGACAACACGGTGGACGCCGATAGCATTCGTGAACGTCTCAAGCCGGTTCACGAAGTCAGCCATCTGACCGTCGAATATCGTCCCGTCTGACCCAACGCTCCAAGGCGTTTTCCGAGGCTCATGATGAAAACCACTGACAGGCCGGGCGGTGTTCCAACGACTGCGCCAATCCGCAAGGCTTCGACCGGCAATGCCTGGCGCACCATGCCAGGCGGTATCTGGGCACTGGGCTTCGTCTCGATGTTGATGGATATTTCCTCGGAGATGATCCATGCCTTATTGCCGCTCTACATGATCACAGTGCTGGGTACCTCCGTCCTGGCGGTGGGTCTCATCGAAGGAATCGCCGAGGCTACAGCCTCGATCACCAAGGTATTCTCCGGGGCTCTCAGTGATCGATTGGGCAAGCGCAAACTGCTTGCGGCGCTGGGTTACGGATTGGGGGCGCTGTCGAAACCGATCTTTCCTTTGGCAGGCTCGCTGGACTGGCTGACCGGTGCCCGCTTTATCGATCGTATTGGCAAAGGGATCCGCGGTGCCCCGCGTGATGCATTAGTCGCCGACATCACTCCGCCAGCGATAAGAGGGGCAGCTTTCGGCCTGCGCCAGACGCTGGATACCGTGGGTGCGTTCCTGGGGCCGCTGCTTGCGATTGGCTTGATGTGGCTGACGGCGAACCACTTCCAGACGGTTTTTTGGGTGGCCGTCATCCCGGCCTTCCTTGCCGTCGCGGTGTTGCTTCTGTTTGTCCATGAGCCCGCACAGGCGCCAGGAGCGCAACGGGTGCGTATGCCCTTGAGTCGACGGGAGTTGGCACGACTGGGCGCCGGCTATTGGTGGGTGGTGGGTGTAGCTGCGGTGTTCACCCTGGCACGCTTCAGCGAAGCCTTCCTGATCCTGCGAGGCCACGCCGTTGGACTGGCGCCGATGTGGGCACCTGCAGTGCTGGTCTTGATGGCCGTGGCGTACTTGCTGTCAGCCTATCCAGCTGGCGCACTGTCTGATCGTATCAACCGCCTGTCGGTGCTCGGCACAGGGCTGATATTGCTGATCATCGCCGACCTGACACTGGCATTCGTTCCGGGCATCACCGGCCTGGCTGCAGGAGTGGTTCTATGGGGACTGCACATGGGGTTTACCCAGGGAATATTCGCTGCCTTGATCGCCGATTGCGCGCCTATTGAGCTGCGTGGCACGGCATTTGGCATGTTCAATCTGTTGACTGGGTTGACCTTGCTGGTGGCAAGCGTCACTGCGGGTGTTCTGTGGGACTCGGTGGGTTACCAGGCTACTTTCGTGATGGGAGCCGGCTTTGCCGTGCTGACTTTTCTGGGGCTATGGGTAATAAAAAAGAAAGTTCAGGTTCGGTAGCCAGAATTCTGCAGTAACGCTATTTCAATCGGATGCGTTATTTCTTTTTAGACGCCAGCGCTATATAGCGGTGCCACGGAAAGTCAACTAGCGTGTAACGGCTGAACTCAAGGATGCCTCTGCATGACTACGCTTCGCGCGCCCGCACTCGGTCCCATCGTGGGACACACGACCCATCGTTCGTGCCGGTTGTGGATTGCCGCCTCGGATTGTCTCGATCGAAAAGAACTGGATGAAGAGGTCCGCTCCATTGGTGTACTCGGTGTCGTAGGAAAAAACGGCAAGGTAAAGCCGGGGGATATCTTCTATTTTCGCTTGCCCCGCGAATACGACCGTACCGGCACTTTGAATCTCGGTGTAGACAAGTCCCTCTGGAAAAATGCGGCGGAGGAAAAGAAACTGCAGCCTTACACGCTCGATCCCGCCACCACCTACACCGTGCGCATGGCGTCGCTGAATCAGGATGACGCTTATCCCAATGACAGCAATGTAACCAGCGAGGAAATTGCGTCCAAGCTCCCAGACGCGTCCGTGTGGGCGGACAAGTTGAATCTCGAAAATGGTTTGGGTGAAGCGTTTGCCGAGGCTACGTTCACCACACAGACGGCGCCAGGACAAGCCGCATCCCCACTCAGTTTCCTGCTGGGCTCGTGCCGATATCCAGGTTTGCTATGGAAGCGCAAGGAAGCCGACCGCATCTTTCGCCCCATGCTCCAGCAGCATGAGGCAAGGCCGGTCAACCTGTCACTCATGGCCGGGGATCAGGTCTATGCGGACATGTTCAATCGCATGGTGCCCATCGGCCTGGCGGATACCTACGAAGAGTTCCAGGAGCGCTACCATATTGCGTTCGGGTCGCGGAACATGCGCAAGCTGCTGAGTCGCGTGCCAACCTACATGATCCTGGATGACCACGAAATCGAGGACAACTGGTCACAGGATCGCCTGCACCAGAGCAACAGCAAACGGATACTCTTCAACCTGGCCATTGGTGCCTACATGAGTTACCAGTGGAGCCACGGCCCGCGTTTCACCGACAGCTACGTCAATGATCCGGCGTACGGGGCGCCAGCCTCGCTCAAGCGGATGCGCACGCTGAACCTGTTCTACGACTTCGTTTGCGCCGGCTACCCATTCTTTGTCCTCGACACCCGCACCCAGCGTTTTCTCGCCGACCTGCCGGGGTTGGCCGACAATCACCTGCTGGGCCGGCCCTCGCTTGATCCCAACGAGCCGAGCCAACTGGACCGGGTATGCGCGTGGCTGATGCACATGCAGCAAACCCGCGGCAACGTGCCGAAGTTCATCGTGACGTCCAGCGTCTTCCTGCCAAACGGCGTGGATACCTTGCTCAGCGACGAGCACAAGGAGAAGGATGATTCGTGGCCGTGTTTTCCCAACACGCGTCGGCGGATTCTGCAGACGATGGTAGACGGAAACGTGCAGAACGTGATTTTCCTCTCCGGTGACATCCATTGCTCCAGCGTGGCGCAACTGGAATTCTCGGGCCCTGCCGCGGCGCTCAAGGCTTACTCCATAGTCTCCTCCGCATTTTATTGGCCGTTTGCTTTTGCCGATGGCGACCCCGCTGGCTACGTCCACGATTCACGCGCTGCGAATACCCAGGATGGCTTCGCCATCAGTCCGGCCCAGGGCACCTTGCACTACAGGGCGTGGGGTTTCTCCCAGGATGACAACTTCTGCCGGATCGACGTGGACCCGGTGGCGGCGGAACTGGCCGTGCAAGCCTTCGACGGGGATGGAGAGCCGATTGCACGAAGCCATGGGGACGGTCAGATACGCAAGATGCCGGAGAGATTGAAGCTGGCGCCTTGGTGATGCGGCGTACATCGTGACCGAGTGGTTGCGATGCTGCGCCATGACCGCCGGGCATCCCCCGGCGTTTATGAACGGATCAACGAAACTCGAGTGCTGGATGTTTGAACGGCCGCCCAGCGGGAGAGCACGCACGGCCAACGAATGCATGATGTGTCCTTGTTGAATATTCCCCCACCCAGGCGCTATGGTCGGGCTTAATGCGCACGTCGGTCACGGGTTGGCGCTGCAGATTTCTGACCGTGATCCAAAGAGACGATAAGTCCAGCGTGTTCAATAGTGGCGTTAGGAATATTTTTAATGGCGAGTTCCAATTCACCCCAGTCGATGCAAGATTTCAGTCAAAACTTGCGTCTTCTCTGCGGGTACTACAAATCGGTGGCGATGGTGTGCCGCTCCCTCGATATCAACCGCCAGCAGTTCAACAAATACCTGGGGGCGCAGGCGACTCCCTCACTGTTCACCCTTCGCAAGATATGCGCCTTTTTCGGGGTCGATGAGGATGAGATATTCTCCGAGCACGATTCCTTCCGCGCTTTGCTCAACCGGCAGCGCACGTCGCGAGAGCCGGACAGTGCTGTACCCACCGATTTTTTTCCAAGCTCCGCGCAGGAGCTGTCGAAGTACCAGGGTTACTACTTCGTCTATTTGATGTCGCCCTCCGGTTCAGGGGAGGTGATCAAGTCGATTACCCGCTTGACTCGTTCTGGCAACAAAATCCTGAGTAAAACGTACGAGCGAGTGAGGTTGGGTGATGACCAACTGAAGAGTTTCGGCATCAATAAATATCGGGGGTTCTGCTTTGCATCATCGGACCTGATTTACATCGTCGAGCGCGAATACCTATCCTCCCGGGGCTATATCTGGTCAGCGCTTTACCCTTCCTACCGCAGTCGCTTCCGCTTTCTCAATGGCTTGGTGCTTGGCGTGTCGGGCGACAATTTTCGACGTCCTTTCGGTGCGCAGATTGTGTTTGAGTACCTTGGCGAGTCGATCGACCTGCGTAACGCGCTGTCCAGTTGCAGTTGCTTCCCGATTGATGCCCCTGAGATTCCCAGCGAAGTCAGGGCGCGGCTGCTGATCCGCCCATCCGAGGGTGAGTTCAACCTTGTTCCCCCCTTGTTCTAACCCCGCCTTAAAAACAGACGCTAGGTGACGCTTTCAAGCGTCACCGGGCTTTTTTTCTTAGCGTTCGCGAAATTGAGCTGACGGTACGGCAGATCAATAATGGGCCACACCGCTCAGGCAGTCTCGCGACGACCAATCACGTCGTTTATTCCGGTCGGATGATTGTCTGTTCGTGCAAGTGGCCCGCTGCGCCCATCATAAAAATAAGAGGAACACCGATGAACTTCAAAAGAACCTTGATGGCAGGGTTGATGGCGCTCTCCGTTTCTGCGCCGTTGACCAGTGGCTTGGTGTGTGCGGCAAACAATACCTTGGTAGTCGCTGATCGAGCCTCTTTCAAGGATTGGGATCCAGCCTCGGCTTTTTCCGAAGAGGTTCGGGTGCTGGGCAATATCTACGAGACACTTCTGGTCTATAACGCGCCAGGCAGCGCCGAGGAGTTTTCCCCCGGGCTCGCCACGTCCTGGGAAAGCAGCGACAACGGCAAGACTTGGACTTTCAAACTGCGGCATGGGGTCAAATTTCATGACGGTTCGGCGTTCAATGCCGCTGCGGTCAAGAAGTCCATTGATTACGTCAAAGCGCTAAAACAAGGCGCCGCGTATGTATGGAAGGCCTTGGATTCCGTGGAGGTCGTCGCTGACGACACGGTAGTGCTCAAGTTTCAGAGTCCCACTCCGGCCAATCTGATCGCAGCAGGTCAATACGCTGCCTACATCATTGCCCCGGCGGCGGTGGATAAAGGGCACGACTGGATGATGGCCCCCAATGCCATCGGCACCGGTCCTTATAAGCTTGGGCAGGTCGAACAGGGCCAGCAAGTGGTGCTCGAACGTTTCGAGGGTTACTGGGGCGGCTGGAAAGAAGGGCAGTTCGATCGGGTCATCGTGAAAGTCGTGTCCGAAGCTTCTACCCGTACCCAGATGATCAAGAATGGCGAGGCCGGTGTCGCCTGGGATATCCCGCTTGATCAGCTCAAGGTGTTGGGAGAGAACCCCGCCATCAAGGTGAGCACCGCGCCTTCGTGGAAGAACTTCCAATTCTTGATCAATACCCAGAAGTACCCTACGGATAACCTGGCATTCCGTCAGGCGCTGCAATACCTCTGGGATTATGAAGGTGTCACCAACGATATTCTGCACGGCTACGGCAGTGTCCCCAAGGGGCCCTTGCCCAGCAGTATCTGGGGGCATGCCAGCGTGCCCATGGCTTCTTACGATCTGGATAAAGCCCGACAATTGTTGGAAGCCTCCGGTGTACCCAAGCAGGACTGGAAAGTCTCGATGCAGTACATCGGTGGCGTCTATGCAAACGCGGCTGAACTGTTCCAGGCGACGGCGTCTCAGGTTGGGGTAGAAGTAGAGTTACGCCCCGGCGAGTGGGGGGTGATCTGGGATAAGGCGAAGAAGCTGGACACCGCTCCCAACTTGCAGTCCATGGCTTGGTGGCCGACGTATCCGACGCCCAGCGACTGGCTTTTCAGTGAGTTTCATACCGAAAAGACAACGCTGTTCAATCTGTCTCATTACAGCAACCCAAGTTTTGATCAGTTGATCGAAGAGGCGGCGGCGCTGGAAGGCAGTGACAGGACAAAATCCTCTGAAAAGTACGTCCAGGCCCAGCAGCTACTGGCCAAGGACGCTCCTGCGATCTGGTACGCCGACGTGCAGCAGATACGTGTCTCCCGCAAAGACATCAAGGGTATGGAAAAAAGCCTTAATCCGGCCTATGAGGCCATTCTCTATTACAACTTGAATCGCTGAATGCCGAGCTGTTTGCGATGAAGTTGTAGAGGTAGGCCTGATTTGCCCTGACATCCGATAGTCGGTTGATTCGCCCGGTCATTCCTCAAGCGTTGATTCGCCTTGAGGGCTTTATGCTGGGCGTAAGAAGTCACGGCCAAGTTTATTAGCCACAAAAGGTAGTTTAAATGGCGAAGTATATAGCCCAGCGATTGATAGTCATGCTCTTCATTCTGTTGGGCGTGTTGACTATCACCTTCGTGCTGAGCCGAGCTCTTCCCGGTTCTCCGGTAGAGATGATGCTGGGAAATCACCCCACGGCGGAGCAAATTGCCGTCGCGCGGGAAAAACTCGGGTTGGATAAACCTCTGCCGATCCAATACTTCAATTACATCGGCAATCTTCTCCAGGGTGATTTTGGCACCAGTTTGCGCACCGGGCGGCCGGTGGTGGAGGAGGTGGTCAGGCGGGTTGGCGCGACGTTTGAACTGACGTTCCTGGCGATGTTCTGGGTGGTGGTGCTCGGGGTGCCGATCGGTGTCGTCTCTGCGGCGCGGCAGAACTCAGCGATCGATAATGTGGCGCGGGCGGGGTCCATCGCCGGGACGGCATTTCCCGTTTTCATCCTGGCCATGGGTTTGCAGTTGCTGTTCTACGGCAAGCTCAACTGGCTGCCCCTGCAAGGACGTATCGATGCTTCCATTCTTCTCGATAGTCCGTTTGAGCGTGTGACTGGTTTTTACCTGGTCGACACGCTGCTGGCCGGTAATTTCGTAGCACTGTGGAGCGCCATCAAACACCTGACGCTGCCCGTGCTCACTCTGGTCGTCGTGACCTTGGCCACCGTCACTCGGATCACTCGCAACATGATGGTGGAGGTGCTCTCCGAGGAGTACATCCGCACGGCCGTTTCTTACGGCGTACCCAAGTGGCGTATTCACTACGCCTATGCCCTGAAGGCGACAATGATCCCGCTCCTGACCGTGGTGGGCCTGACCTTCGGTTATCTGCTCGGTGGTGCGGTAGTCGTCGAGTTCGTTTTCGATTGGCCCGGCCTGGGCGGCTTCGTGGTGTTTTCGATTGCCCAGAATGATTTCCCCGCCGTGATGGGCGCCACCTTGGTGCTGGCCACGACCTATCTGTCGATCAACCTGATTGTTGATCTCTTGTATCACCTTGTTGATCCGAGGTTGCGAGTCCAATGAGTATCCAAGACGTGTCCCTGTCCATGCCCTCGCGAGCCCCGTCATGGCGCATCAAGGTCCTTGCGTTTGCCTGCGATAACAAGTTGTTTGTTTTCGGCGCGCTGTTATTGCTGTTGATCATCCTGGCAGCCATCTTCGCCCCCTGGCTTGCGCCCTATGAGCCTAACAAGATTGTTTTTTCCCAGAAGTTGCTGGCGCCCAACTGGGCACACTGGATGGGCACCGACGAGTTTGGTCGCGACATTCTTTCACGGGTGCTTTATGGCGCACGCACCTCGCTGATCATTGGAATAAGCGTGACGCTGATTGCGATGCTGATCGGGATTCCGATCGGGCTTGTTTCCGGCTACTTCGGTGGTCGAATCGATACGCTGCTGATGCGTGTCTCAGACGTGTTCCTGGCCTTTCCGCCGCTGTTGTTGCCGATCGCTATCACCGCTGCGCTGGGATCGGGATTGGCCAACGCCATGCTGGCGCTTGCCGTCTCCTGGTTTCCCTGGTACGCGAGAATCATGCGTGGTGCGGTAGTACGGGTTCGCTCGGAAACCTATATCCAAGCCGCCCGCGCCATGGGCGTCAGTCACTGCCGTATCTTGCTTCGCCATGTCCTGCCCAATGCCACCACCCCTGTGATCGTGCAGGGCTCCATGGACTTTGGTTACACCATACTTGCCGCTGCCTCGCTGAGCTTTATCGGGCTGGGCGCCAAGCCGCCCATGGTCGAATGGGGGTTGATGGCCGCGGCGTCGCGCTCACAGTTGCTCGAAAATCCCTGGACGGTGCTGTTTCCCGGCGTCGCGATTTTTGTCCTGGTGCTGGCCGTCAACCTGGTGGGTGACGGACTGCGCGATGTGCTCGATCCAAAGAAGGGGACGCGCTGATGATCAACGAATCCTTGAAAACTTCTACGCTCGGGCCTCTCGCTGCTTCGAACAACGAGGCAGCTCAGGACCTGGTGCTGGAAGTGGAAGGACTGACGGTGTCCTTCCCTGGTTTGTTCAAGACCGTAAAGGCCGTACGCGGCATCGATCTCAAGGTAAGGCGCGGCGAGATCCTTGGGTTGGTGGGGGAGTCGGGCTCGGGCAAGTCGATGACGGCCATGTCCTGCCTCGGATTAATGCCTGAGGCCGCTCGGCTGGGAGGCAGTGTCAAAGTCGCCGGACAGCAGGTCAATGGCGCGTCCGCGTCGCAGCTGGCGGTTTTGCGTGGCGGTGGCGCGGCAATGATCTTCCAGAATCCGATGAAGGCGCTCAACCCGTTCTTCACGGTCGGGCGGCAGATGTTCGATGTCATCGGCTGCCATCGGCAACTGAGCAAGGCACAGATTCGCGCCGAGGCGCTGAGCTCGCTGGAAGCGGTGAGCATGCCCGATCCCACTCTTGCGTTAGGCAAGTATCCGCACCAGATGTCTGGCGGCCAGTTGCAGCGAGTGGTGATTGCCATGGCGCTGGCCTGTCGGCCGAAACTGCTGATTGCCGATGAGCCGACCACGGCGCTGGACGTCACCGTGCAGGCGCAGATCATCGCCCTGCTGCGCAAGCTGGCGCGAGAGCAGGACCTGGCGATTCTGTTTATCACCCACAACCTTGGCGTGGTGGCTTCGCTCTGTGACCGGGTGGCGGTGATGTATGCCGGCGAAGTGGTGGAGAGCGGTCGGGTGGATCAGGTGTTCAAGCGACCCGCGCATCCCTACACGCTGAAATTGATGGGCACCGTGCCAAAGCTGGGGCAGGGCTCCCAACCCCTGGGCTTTATCCCGGGGCAGGTGCCGAACATGGCGGCTCCCCCGCCTGGCTGCGCCTTCAACCCCCGCTGCGAACGCGCTACCGGGCGCTGCGTCCAGGCTGCGCCGAGGGTGGAAATCGGCGAGGAACACTGGGCGGCTTGCCACAACACATTGGTCAAGGTGTGAGGCTTCTTTGAAAGGTAAACGGCTATGAACAACAATCAACAGCCCGCACTGCTGAGCGTCACTCAGTTGCACAAGACCTACGCCAGCCGCGATGGCCTGGTGACCGCCATCGACCACATCAGCCTGGAGGTGCAGGTTGGTGAGACGGTCGCTCTGGTGGGAGAGTCCGGTTGTGGCAAAAGTACGGTGGCCGCGACCTTGCTCGGTCTGCTGCCAGCCGACAGTGGGCAAATCCTGGTCGAAGGTCGGCCGCTGCCCTCCGATGCCAGGGCTCGGGGCAAGAGCTTGAGCATGGTGTTCCAGAACCCCTATGCCTCGCTGAACCCGAAAATGACCATCAAGGCGATTGTTGCCGAACCACTGAAGGTTGCCTTTGGTTTGCGCGGCAGCGCCTTGCACGCGCGCATTCTTTCGCTTTTGGGAAACGTGGGGATGGGCGAGGAGCACATGGATCGCTATCCCCATGAATTCTCCGGTGGCCAGTTGCAGCGTATCGCTATTGCCCGAGCCCTGGCGCTGGAGTCAAGACTGCTGATCCTCGATGAGCCTACGGCGGCGCTCGACGTGTCGGTCCAGGCCCAAGTGCTGCAATTGCTCAAGACGCTGCAGACCGACAATGGCCTGAGCTACCTGTTCATCAGTCACGACCTTGCGACGGTCGAGTACCTGGCGCAGCAGGTGCTGGTGATGTACTTGGGGCGCATCGTCGAGGCCGGGCCTGTGGAGCAGGTGTTCGGTAGGCCGCGTCATCCCTACACCCGTGCGCTGCTCAACTCGGTGCCCTCCGTCGACCCGGAACGCCGTGACCAGTTGCAGATCCTGAGCGGAGAAATTCCCAGCCCTTTGAACCGGCCTACCGGCTGCCACTTCGCGCCCCGTTGCCCGCGGGCCAGCGAGCGTTGTCGCCGAGAGGTGCCAGCCGAGACCCAGGATCACGGCCACCGCTTTTCTTGCCACCACCCTCTGAACGATGAGAGCTGAACCCCTATGTACAATAAAAACGACATGACCGCTCCAGGCATTGGCTACCAGGATTTAAGGCTGATGCAGGGCTATCCGCCGTCCCGGGAAAAGCAGATTGGCCTGCATAACTGGGACAGCCCGCCCTATAACCGCTGGTCGTTCCAGCACATGAGCCAGCTGTTTCCAGTGGCCGCTATTCATCGCGGTCCCGGGCCGGTCAGCGAACTCAAGCGCAACGAGCGCTCACTGGATGACGTACGTTTCCAGCGGGTCGACGGCGGGCAAACCGATCTGGCGACCTTCCTGACCGATAGTTACACCGATGGTTTTTTGGTACTTCACCAAGGCAAGGTGGTGTCGGAGCAGTATTTCAACGGTATGCAGCCGCACACGTTGCATCTGTTGCAATCGGTATCCAAGACCATCATCGGCAGCCTGGTCGGCCGGTTGATCGGCCAGGGCAGGATCGATCCTCAAGCGTGTGTCAGCCACTATGTGCCCGAGCTTTCAGCAAGCGGCTATGGCGACGCCCGGGTACAGGATCTGCTGGATATGCGCACGGGCGTGAGATTCAGGGAGGACTACACCGATCCGGACGCCGAATTCATCCAGTTGGATATCGCCTCGGGTTGGCGTGAACGGGGCGAGCGAAACTCACCCGACAGCATCTATGCCTTGTTGAAGTCGCTGGGTAAAGATCGTGAACATGGCCAGTTCTTTGAGTACCGCTCAGTGGATACCGACATGTTGGCCTGGGTCTGCGAGCGGGCCTGTGGCGAGCGGCTCCCCGTGTTGTTGAGCCGGGAGATCTGGTCAAGACTGGGGGCAGAACAAGACGCGAACATCACCCTTGATCGTGTTGGAACTGCATTGGCCGATGGGGGAATAAGTGCCACGCTGCGCGATCTCGGGCGATTTGCCCAAATGTATTTGCAAGGTGGACATTACAACAGCCAGCAAATCGTCCCGGAGACATTTGTACGTGCATGCGGACGTGGCTCCACACCCGCTTTTGAAGTGCTCTACGGCTACTACACCAAGCACTTTCCTACCGCGGCCTATAGCAATAAGTGCTGGGTATTGGACAGTGAGCATGGGATCTACTCGGCGCGCGGAGTATTTGGTCAAAGCATCTTTTGGGATCCGGCTTCTGAAGTGACGATCGTAAAACTGTCCAGTTGGCCGGACTTCATCAATCCAGAGTGGACATTGGATACCTTCCGCGCTTGTGCGGCTGTGGTCGAAGAAATTCAACGCAACTGACACCGAAATTTAAACGACTGCGATTTCTCGAACACCCTTAGCCCGCTAGCACCTGGACGCTGTTCCAACCTCTGTTCCGGCGGGCCATACCTATTTCATCCAGTCCACGCTTTGTCGTGGCCGGGATGGTTGTTGCCAAAAATAAAACTTAAAGATGGAGCGACCATGAACTTGAATACCACCCGGGCCTTGGGCTCACTGATCCCGCTGGCGCTGTTGGGCGCACTTTCCACCCACGCGCAGGCGATCCAAGTCACCGATAACCTCGATCTCGGCGGCGCCGTCCGGGCGCGTTGGGACTATGACCCGGATCGCGATATACAGAAGTTCAACTTCGATACCGTGATCCTCTCCGCCAAGTACAACTCCGACACTTGGATCGGTCAGGCCAAGTACCGTTTCTACGGACGTGCCTATCCTTACCAGTACACAGAAAATGTAGGAGACGTCCAGTTCGCCGAATTGGCCTGGATTGGCTACAAGTTCAACCCCGACCAGCAAGTCCAGGTCGGTCTGAACCAAGTGCCGTTCGGTTTGCAGCCATACTTTGGCAGCACGTTCTATCAAACCCTGGGCAATGTCGTGGGTCTGGAAGACCTGGAAGAATTGGGCGCCAAGTACATCCAGCAAAGCGGCGATTGGAATATCCAGGCCGGTTACTACGTTCGCCCGGCCTCGCAGGGCAAAGGCACCAGCAAGGGTGAAACCTACTCCAGCGTCGTCTCCGAAGCGGACAGCTATGTCATCGACGGCAGCAACAACCAGGAACGCAACACCGTGGTGCTGCGGGTGGCGAAGGCGCTGGAGCTTGGGCCGTGGAAGTCCGAAGTCGGCATTTCTGGCCTGACCTCGTCCCTGGAGAATCGCGACACCGACAACGAAGGCCGGCGCAATGCCGTGGCGGTGCACTACATTGGCAAAAACGGCCCGTGGGGCGTGCAACTGCAAGCCGCGCGACAGCAGATGTCCCCGCGCAACCCCGGCACCGATGAATTGGTGACTTTCGGCGGTTACGACGCCACCTACAACGTGGCCAGTCGCGGCAACCTGTACGTGGCGGATGTGAGCTACGACGTTGGCGGCAAGTACTTGTTCGACCAGATCAGCGGCGTGCAGCTGTACGCCAACTACAGCGCCTTCGATAAATCCGCAGACGACTTCAAGACCTCGCAACGGATGATTCTCGGCACCTCGTTCTCCCTCAGCAAACTGTGGATCGCCACGGAATGGCTGTACGGCAAGAATGACCCGGTCATCGGCGGCAGCAGCCTCACCCAGAGTCTGGGGGCTGGGGGGAGTGACCGGTGGGAAAACCAGCTGTACATGAACATCGGTTACTACTTCTGATTAGAATTATGGGGCAACAGCCCTGAAGTCTTGTTCGTGAGCAGGCTCGTTCCCACAGGTTTAGCGCATAAACTTCGGGAGCGAGTTGGCTTGCGAAATCCCCAATCGGCGTTGGGTGTTTCGAGCCCACTCAGTCGCTAGGCGGGGAGGTGCACCTTCATCAGCCTATCGCTCTACGCCTGCACGGCGAGCTCTTGCACGCCCTCTCGGCCACAACAGCGCGGCCATGCCAATGGCATAGACAACCGCAAACAGCACGTACGCGATACGGGTGGAAAACAGCTGGGGCGTTTCTGTCGGCAACGGTGATACACCGAGCCCGAACAGAATCAGGAACGTCATGAGCCCTCCGCCGAATACCTTGCCAGCGGTGTTGCCCAGGGCAGCTTTGCCGGCAAACAGCAGGCTGACCAGCAGCAGGACCAGCGCCACCAGCCATAGGCTTGGTCGCAGTTCGAACAGCGTAAAGGCCAGAGAACCCACCACTCCACCCAGCAGGTTGACGACCACCAGCCCGAGGGCGCTGCGGCTGCTCATGTCCAAGGAGAATTGGCTGAGCAACGAGGCCACCGTGATGGGGACGACCATCGCCGTGGCCAATCGTGGATCGCTCAGGCACAGGGCAACCATGGCCAGCAAAATCGCCGCGCTGGTCATGGCCTGGCGAATCACTAGCGTCAACTCCTGCGGCTGCGCGAGTGGCTGGTCGGCCTGTTCACTCGCAAGGTCGGGCATTAGCGCATGGGCGCCCCAGGTCAATAGCAAACCCAGGCTGACCGCCTTGACCAGAACGAGCACGATGGACTCGCCCAGATCACGCTGCACGGTATCGAGCATCGGCACCACAATCGCAATCACCAACATCAATGTGGGCCCCGCGCCGCCCAATTGTCGGACTTGCGCGGTAAAGCAGGCGAAATAAAACAGCCACAGCAGCGGTAACAGTATCCACGGCCGCTCACCGAGCACGCCGGTCATGCACACCAGCAGCGCGCCGGTCAGCATACTCACCAACAACGTTATCAATCCCTGGGATAACGTTAGCGCGCGGCGGCTGGCCAAGAGGAACTGGATGGCGAACAAGGGTGCGAGAAAGGGCAGGATGTCGCCTTGGACCAGTCCCGTGCACAAGCCCACGGTCACGGCCAGGGCGACGCGCAATCCCTGGCGTTTGATCCGCAGCAGTTGCGGCGCAGCTTGCCCATCAATAGACATAGTTCAGCCAGGCGCCCAGGCGTGTCATGAATGCCCCCAAAGCGTTGGTCATGGGGTTGTCACCGGTATAGATCACCACGGTGACTTGCGAGCCGTAACGTGGGCCGATCGGGTGGGGCTCCTCCACTATCAGGCGTACCGGAAAGCGCTGCGGGTCGCGCACCCAACCACTCTCGTTGCGCACCGAGGGTAGGGCGGCGTTGCTGCTGTCTTGCTGTGCGACACCCCAGCCAACGCTTTCAACACGACCCTTGAATACCCGCCCCGGCAATACATCGAACACCAGTTCCGCCGGATCGTCGGCCTGCACATGTTCCAGACTGTTTTCCTTGAAGGCGGCAGACACCCATACCGTGGTCCTGTCGATAAAGGTCAGTGCCGGTTGGCCAGCGCTGACGACTTGGCCAACGGCGAGCTGGAGGTGGGTGATCACGCCATCGGCGGGTGCAATGACTTCGGTACGCACCAGATCCAGCCGGGCTTTTTCCAGCGCGGCCAAGGCTTGCTTGAATTGCGGGTTGTCGTTGCCTTTGGGCCCTAGTTGCTGGCGCGCCCGCTCCAGGTCGGCTTGGGCTTTGCTCACGGCCGCCTCGGCGGAACCCAGCGAGGCTTTGGCTTCATCCTGGCGGGCGGGGGCGAACACACCGCGCTCGACCATTTGATTCACCCGCCGGGCCTGCTCGCGTATGTTGTCGCGCTGCGCGCGCGCCGACACCAGCTGGGCCTGGGCGGCATCCACCGAGGCGGTGCTGGCGCCCAATGCCTGGCCGGTTTCCTCCAGCCGCGCTTCAGCCTCGCTGACGACAAGCTTGTAGGGTTGCGGGTCGATACGAAACAGCACCTGGCCGGCTTTCACCCGGGCGTTGTCGAGTACCGCGATTTCTGTCACGCGGCCACCTACCTCGGCAGCCATTTCCACCACATAGGCTTGCACCACGGCCTGTGACGTCGAGGGCGTGCGTCGTTCCATGAAAATGGAGAGGGTAAACAGCACGGCGGTCAACACCGCGACGCCTAGCGCAATGCGTCGCAGCGGATTGCCTGGCGCAGGCTTTTCAGAAGGCGGTTCAGCTTGGCGTTCTGGCTCGACGGAAACGGGCGAATTCTGCGTCTCGGGCATATCGGCACCTGCAGGTCATGGCCGTTAAAGAAATACAGAAAGCGCGAGGGAGACGCGATCCGGCGTTGGCTCAGGCCGGGTCAGTCGCAACGACCCGTGCGGTGCGAATGAACAGCGCGCGTAATTTCTCCCAGAAATTGCCACCCAGCACGAAGAAGCTGCCAACCAGCAGCGCATCACCAAGCAGTTGCAATGCCCAGCTGTTGGGGCGCAGACCGGGTGCCAAGGTATCGACATAGGGTTCGAGAAAGGAGCACACCAACGGCAAGCAGAACATCACCAGGCCAATACGGTGGCGGGTGACGCTGACTTCCTGCTCCGCGCTCGGCACAAGTCCCGACACATAGCTGAACACATGCTGCTTGAGCTCTTGAAAACCTGCCTTGCCCATCACGGCGATGACCAACAGCAACAGCACCTTGTTGATGATGAACAGGGCGCCGGTGATTGCCGCAATGGTGGAGCGGGGCACATCCGCAGCCGCTGCCAGCGGCACCAACAACCACAACGCGAGCATTAGACAAAGAATGGCGATGCCCGCCTTGAAGCGCCATTTCGCGGACGTTGACGTTGCCGGGGGCTGAGCCGTGGTCATGCTGCCTTCCCTTTCTTTGAAATTGTTGTTGGTTATGGTCTGGAGCAGGAATGAGCTTAGCAGCTGGATTGCCAACGCATTCGGTAGTGGCGGTCTTTCTGTGAATGCCCCTCAAAAACGCTTCGTCATATTTAAACTTGATCGCCCCCGCGCATTATCAATACTGTCACCTCATAGACGAGAACTGTTTTCCCCTCATTCGTAGTGACATCGACTTTAAACACGACCCAACCTCGTTCATGGTTTGACGCGTGGATAAATGATCGAACGACTCGAGCGGATAGTTTGAGCGTGTCTCCGGGCACTACCGGAGCAACCATCCTGAAACCGTCGATTTTGCCACCCGCCACGATATTTGTTTGAAGCAACAGGGCATCGCACATCAACCGCTGCGAGATAGCGAAGGTTTGCACCCCGCTGGCACAATGCACCCCAAGCGGACTCGAACGGGCAAGGTCAGGATCGATATGAATATCGAGAGGATCGTACTCGGCGGCAAAGGCAATGATCTCTTGCGTTGTGATAGGTGCAGATTGCTTGGCCGTCCAAATACTGCCCGCCGGGAGGTCTTCCCAATACAACTCTTTCTCTGCCACGGTAGCCCCTGGATTCTGTAGCGTTGAACTCAACGTACCGAAGATTGTTAAGTCAATGGTGTCGGTGGTCAGTGGCCTCGACAATGCTCAAAAGCCTTAGCGTGGTTGAATGTTTTGGACAACGAGCAAGGCCTGCCATCAAGCCTGGGGGAGGGTTGGGTTGACAGGTAATATCAGGAAATCGGAACGTAGACAGAGAACTCAGGCTCGCCGGGTTGCATAAAGCAGGATCTGCCGAAGAGATTTGAAGGTCAGCATCAGGTCAGCAGTCACTCACCGACAGAGAGGTATGGGCGTGCTCATCCAGGACAAGGGAACGACTTCAATTGGACTGGTGCATGAGGCCCTCGAGGGCGCATTGCGACGCCAGTTGGACACTTCCATCGTATTGCAGCAGGCACGTATCGACCCGGTACTCCTCACTTCTCCTCAAGCGAGGGTTTCGGCCGCTGCATTTTCTCGCCTGTGGGTCGCGCTCTCGGATCTGCTCGACGACGAGTTTTTCGCAATCGATAGCCATCCCATGCGACGGGGCAGCTTCCGATTGATGTGCCAGTCCTCGATTGACTGCGAGTCGTTAGAGCAAGCGCTGCGACGCATCCTTAAATTCCTGCGTCTCGTATTGGACGATATTCACGGTGAGCTGAGTTTTGATGGCGACTGCGCCGTCATCGTTATCCATGACAAAGGCATTGAGCGCCGTCTCTTCCACTATGGAACATGGCTGATCCTGGTCCATGGACTGCTCTGCTGGCTGGGTAACAGACGCATTCCCATAAAAGAGCTCTGCTTCAGGCCGAATCGACCGCTCGACGATAGCGACTATCGGATGCGCTTCTGTGAAGACATTCAGTTTGGTGCGCCAGTGACGATGGTTCGTTTCGAACGCAGTTTTCTAAGCCTCAAGGTCGCGCAAAACAAAGCCAGCCTATCGGCATTCTTGAAAGAGTCGCCTGCCAGTCTGCTGGTGAAATATCGTAACGAGGACAGTATTAGCGCCCAGATCCGCCTCAGATTGAGAGGCCTCGATCCGGAGGAATGGCCAGAACTTGACAAGATGGCGAACACGCTGTGCATGTCTTATTCGACGCTCCAGCGAAGGCTCCAGGCCGATGGGGTCAGTTATCAGCGTTTGAAAGACAATCTGCGCCGTGACATGGCGATCAATCTGCTTTGCCAACCGAATATGACCGTGACTGAAGTGGCTACCCTCACGGGTTTCCAGGAAAGCAGTGCGTTTCATCGAGCATTCAAAAAGTGGACGGGGGTGAGTCCCGGCGCTTACCGCCGCTCCAATGCTGACGAATCGGGCGAGAGTTAAAAGCCCTTCTTGCGGTTATAAAAAGCACTGCTTCCCCGCCAGATTACCTGCTGTGATCTGCCACTCGCTTCATCCCCCCAAACCTCAATGGACCAGGACCAGCCCGATCATGCTTGGCAAGTCATGGGTGTCCAAAACGGTCACGCACAACGATGTCGTCGGGCATAGGCCGCCGCAAAGGCAACTCCTACGATGCGCTGCAGGTAGCCCTGGCATCGCCTATCAAGCGAGCCAGCAAATCTTCGCACTTCACAAACAAAAACAAGATCGAAGGAGACGCGATATGCAGCCGGTAAACGTCAATACGCTCGCGGTTGAGTCGAAGTTCAACCGCTTCCATGGGCTCATCTTGTTCTGGTGTGTGCTTATCCTGATCATCGATGGCTATGACCTCGCCGTCGTCGGTGCAGCCCTCCCGGCGATCATGAAGGACATGAACATCGATCCAACCAGCGCTGGTGTCATGGCAGGCTCTGCGCTCTTCGGAACGATGTTGGGCGCGATTTTTCTTGGCACGCTGGCCGATCGTATCGGGCGGCCCAGGATGATCGCCATCTGCGTGGCGTTGTTCAGTGTTTTCACGGCGGCGGCAGGCCTCACCAGTGACCCGATCAGCTTCAGCGTTGCTCGCTTTATCGCGGGTCTTGGCATCGGTGGTGTACTGCCCATCTGCACCGCTCAGATGGGTGAATTTTCTCCGCTCAAACTGCGTACTCGGCTGGTCACCCTGGTTTTCGCCGGGTACTCCGTGGGCGGAATTCTGGTTGCCCTGACGGGTAAGCAACTCATCGAGAGTCACGGATGGCAGTGGGTGTTTTATGTGGCGTTGCTGCCCGTGCTGCTGATCCCTCTGATCCTGAAGACCCTACCTGAATCCATCGGCTACCTGCTCAAGAGCGGACGTCAGGACGAATTACGGGCGATCGCTCGTAAACTGGCCCCAGCTCTGGTTATCGACGAAAACACGCTGATGATCGGGAACGCCACCGTACTGGATAAACAGGAAGCCCCCGTTCGTAATTTATTCAAGGAAGGTCGGGGCTTTAGCACGGTAATGATCTGGGCTGCGTTCATGACGGGGTTGTTCATGGTCTACGCCCTTAACTCGTGGCTAACCAAGCTGATGGCGATGGCGGGGTTCAGCCTGGGTTCTGCGCTGAACTTTGTGATTGTTTTCAACGTGGGGGCCATTGCCGGCGCAATAGGCGGAGGGTGGTTGAGCGACAAGCTGAACATCAAGCACGTATTGGTCTGCTTCTACACCATCGGTGCGATTGCGCTCACCCTGTTGGGTTATACGCGTTCAACCTCGTTGCTGTTTCCAGTGGTGTTCATCGTCGGCGCATCGACCCTGGGAACTCAATTGCTGGCGTATGCGTACGCCGGCGATTTCTACCCGTCATCGATTCGTTCAACCGGCGTGGGTTTCGCGTCTGGTGTGGGACGAATAGGCGCAATCGTCGCCCCTGTCCTGATTGGCTGGCTGGTGTCGTTGAATCTTGCACTTGAGAAAAACTTCATGGCCATCAGCCTGGCCGGCCTCATCGGCGCTGTCGCCGTGACCCTGATCAATCAGTCGCGCGCCGACTCTACTCAAGTCAGGAAATCCCCGGCCCTGTCGAACTGAGGGATGCACCCGCCTGTAGCTGAATCCGTGGAATTGAATGCATGAAAATGAATCGCTTATCCAAACCGCCCATACCGCCTGAACTGCTTGGTCAAACGGTTGATTGGGCGATCGCTTCACGGCGCAGTATTCGGGCTTTCTTGCCCACTCCCGTACCGCGCGAAGACATTGAAGCGATCCTTGATATCGCTCGGTTCTGCGCAACGGGCGTGAACATGCAGCCTTGGCGCGTGCATGTCGTCACTGGAGAAGCAAAGACTCATCTTTCATGCGCCATCGCGGAAATTGACAACGACCCATCACTGGGCAGCGACCTTGAAGATGCCTACGACTACTACCCACGCGAGTGGACTTCACCCTATGTGGATCGGAGAAGGCAAGTCGGCTGGGAACTCTATGGGCTGCTGGGCATTGCAAAGGGCGACAAGCAGCGGATGCATGCGCAGCACGGCCGCAATTACCAGTTCTTCGACGCTCCCGTCGGCCTGATTTTCACCATGGACCGGGTGTTGAAGGAGGGCAGCCTCCTTGACTACGGAATGTTTTTGCAGGCCGTAATGATGGCAGCGCGCGGGAGGAATCTGCACACCTGCCCACAAGCCGCTTTTTTGAAATATCACCAGGTCATTTCGCAAGTCCTTGCGATCCCTTCGGATCAAATGCTGGTTTGCGGAATGAGCCTTGGATACGCCAACGAGACCAGTATCGAGAACACCTTGGTCACTGATCGGGAGCCGGTGAGCGCGTTCTGCACTTTTCATCACAATAATAAGGAAACGACATCATGAAGCCTGGTGCTTATGAGAGTGGGCTTGATCGCTGCAAGGCCAACCATCTGCCCCTGACGCCACTTGGTTTTCTGGATCGGGCAGCCCTTGTGCACCCGGATCGGGTAGCGGTGGTGCATGGCGAACTGCAACGAACCTGGCGAGAAACCCGCGGACGCTGCTATCGACTGGCCTCGGCGCTTTGCGAAAAAGGCCTGGGAGCAGGGGACACCGTTTCAATTCTGTCTCCTAACACGCCTGCCATGCTCGAAGCGCATTTCGGGGTCCCCCTCAGCGGCGCGGTACTCAATGCGGTTAATTACCGGCTGGATGCCGAAGGTGTGGCGTTCATACTGCGTCATGGCGAATGCAAGTTGCTCTTGGTGGATCGAGAGTTTGCTGCGCTGGCGGATGCCGCACTAGCGCTCCTCGAGCATCGCCCGATGGTGATTGATATCAATGATCACCTGGCGCCACTTTGCGCGAGTGTCGGGGACACTGACTACGAAACCTTCATCCGCAGCGGCAACCCTGATTTCGAAGGCGTATGGCCGGATGACGAGTGGCAGCCGATAGCACTCAACTACACCTCCGGTACAACCGGTGATCCAAAGGGCGTGGTCGCGAGCCATCGTGGCACTTACCTCATGAGTCTGCTGCAGATGACCAACTGGCCGCTCACGCGGGCGCCTCGTTACCTGTGGACATTGCCGATGTTCCACGCCAACGGATGGTGTTTTACCTGGGCGATCACGGCTGCGGCCGGTACGCACGTCTGCCTGAGAAAAGTGTGCGCAGAGACGGTGTTTGATGCGATCGATAACCACGGTGTCGATCACTTCTGTGCGGCGCCGATTGTCATGGCGATGATTGCCAATGCCGAAGATCGCCGCGTGCTCAAGACTCCGGTCCGAGTGCTGACCGCCGGTTCCCCACCTCCGGCCAGCGTACTCAACGCGGTGGTTTCACGAGGCTTCGATGTTGACCACGTCTATGGAATTACTGAAGTGTCCGGTACGCCGATCAGTTGCGTCTGGCAAGACGGCTGGGATGATCTGACGGTCGGTGAGCAAGGCGCTATGCGAGTGCGCCAAGGGGCTCGTGCAGCCGCCTTCGAAGGCTTGATGGTGGCTGACGCCGATACGATGCAGCCAGTAGCAAAGGATGGTCAGACAACGGGTGAGCTACTGCTCAGGGGCAATACCGTCATGATGGGCTATCTGAAGAATGGCAGTGCAACCCGAAAAGCTTTCGAAGGGGGTTGGTTTCATACGGGGGACGTCGCCGTCGTTCACCCCAACGGCTACGTCCAAATTACCGACCGTTGCAAAGACGTGATTATCTCCGGCGGGGAGAACATCTCGTCGGTCGAGATCGAAGAGACCATCCATGGTCACCCCGCTGTTCTATATGCCGCGGTGGTCGCTCAGCCTGATGACAAATGGGGGGAAGTACCGTGCGCGTTTGTTGAGCTGAAAACGGGTGTCGAGCCTCCCACCGAAGCAGAAATAATGGAGTTCTGCCAAGCGCGTCTGGCCCGATTCAAATGTCCGCGCAGAGTGGTCTTTATGGAGTTGCCGAAAACCGCAACCGGAAAAATCCAGAAGTTTTTACTTCGAGAGCAGGCAGGCAGTCGCGATGCCATTGTCCGTTTGGCTTCGAATGGCTAGGTCGTGGTCGCTTCCATCACATACAAATAATAAAAATCGGAGCGTTATAAGTGAGCCTGAAGAAAATATCTGCAACATTGGTGTCTGGCAGCATCGCCCTCAGTGGCCAGGCGTTTGCTGACTTTCTAAGCGATAGCAAAGCCACCTTGGGCATGAGGAGCTTCTACTTCAATAATGACAATCGCGATGGCGTCGCTGCCCCTTCGAAAACCGAAGAGTGGGCGCAGGGCTTCATGTTGGACTTCAAGTCGGGTTATACCGAGGGTGCCGTTGGTTTTGGTGTTGATGCCCTTGGGTTGCTGGGCGTTACCCTGGACAGTGGCAAGGGACGTCATATTGGCAGCTCGATGATTGCCTCGGACAGTGACAACCGCGCCGTCAACGAGTGGAGCCGGCTGGGGCTGACCGGTAAGGTCAAGACGTCCAAGACCGAACTGCGCTACGGCACCTTGATTCCGAAACTTCCGATTCTGGTCGCCAACGATGGACGGGTGCTCCCGCAAACCTTCGAGGGCGGCCAAATCACTTCGAGCGAGTTCCAGGATCTGACCCTGACGGGTGGGCGAATTGAACATGCAACCGGTCGTGCTTCAACTGACCGGACAGGGCTCGCCGCTATGGGCGGTACGCGTGAAAGCAACCAGTTCGCTTTCGCCGGGGGCGACTGGAAAGTCACCAAGGACCTGACAGCTCAGTACTACTATGCCCAGCTCGAAAACTACTATAACCAGCAGTTTTTCGGACTGACGCATATGCTCGCATTCTCGGACAGCCAATCGTTGAAAACCGACCTGCGCTACTTCAGGACTGACGCGTCAGGTGAAAACAGCTCCGGTACATCGGGCTACCGAATCAGCGGCTACACCAAAAACGGTGATGGCGTTATCGACAATCGTCTCTGGAGTGCTGCATTGATCTATAGCCTCGGCGCTCATGCGATAACGGCCGGCTACCAAAGCGTCTCGGACGGTAGCAGCTTCACCCAACTCAATCAGGGTGGCCTGGTAGATAAAGGCGCAGGAGGCAGCTCCTTGTACCTGTATACAGATCGTCTGATCCAGAGTTTCACCCGTGCAGGGGAGCGCACGCTATTCGGTCAGTACGCCTATGACTTTACCGCCCTGGGGATCCCGGGCCTGAAAGCCTCGGTCATGTACCTCTCCGGTGACAACATCAAGACGAGATCCGGTGACACTCAGAAAGAATGGGAAAGGGATATCTTTCTGGACTACGTCGTTCAGTCAGGAACGCTCAAAGGTGTTGGCTTCGGTTGGCGCAACGGTAAATCCAATAGCGAAGCCGTCCGTGACCAGGATCAGAACCGGGTCTTTGTAAGCTACAGCATTCCGCTGCTCTAAGGGTGCAGCATCACCGTATCGAGCGCTCCTGGTACTCGGCGCCCGGCCGCTGTCGAAAATGCTTGTACCAGGCGTCAAGATTCAAGACTGGCAGTCCGCCGCGAGGCTTGTACTGCTCAAGGCGCGCCATGACTATCTGACGGGTGGGAAAAGCCCGATTCTCAAGTCCGTCCTCAACGAGGTTCTTCAGGCCGTTCCACAAACGATGGACTGGTGGGATGATCCTGAAATCCTCCCGATCGGCGATACGGGCATTACACTGCGCGATGCCCAGGGCAGTGGGCGAAGCTATCGCATCAATATCCTTATTTCCAAGGACAGGCCTGGCCTTCGCATCGCCTTCTACGATGAAAAAATGTAAGCGGTCAACCTTACAATCTCCAGGCAGCCGAACCTAAAGCCACCGCCCACGCTGCCGATACCCCCGGTCATGAATCCGCGAGCCGCGTCCGCATCAGTATTGACTGAGCCGAAATGCGGTGCTCTGCTGGCCGACCGTGTCAATCAAGGAAAAGTGACAGTGATCATAGGTATCGATCTGGGCACCACCAACAGCCTCGTGGCGGCCTGGGACGGCGAACACGCCCGGCTATTGCCCAATGCCCTTGGCAATCTTCTTACCCCGAGCGTCGTTGGCCTCGACGACGATGGCCAGTTGATCGCCGGCGATATCGCTCGGGAAAGGCTGCACACCCATCCGCACCTCACCGCGTCGTTGTTCAAGCGTTATATGGGCAGTGCCCGTGAAACATTGCTGGGCGGGCGGGCCTACCGCGCGGAAGAGCTTTCGGCGATGCTGCTGCGCAGTCTCAAGGCTGACGCCGAGCGTGCCTTGGGCGTGCCCGTTCTCGAAGCGGTGATCAGCGTGCCGGCGTACTTCAGCGATGCCCAGCGCAAGGCCACGCGTATTGCGGGAGAGCTGGCGGGCCTGAAGGTCGAAAAACTGATCAACGAACCCACCGCCGCGGCGTTGGCCTACGGCCTGCAACAGCGGGACGAGGCCACCTTCCTGGTGTTCGACCTGGGTGGCGGCACCTTCGACGTCTCCATTCTGGAGCTGTTCGAAGGGGTCATGGAGGTGCGCGCCAGTGCCGGCGACAACTTCCTCGGTGGCGAAGATTTCGATGATCGACTTGTCGAGCATTTCATCGCCAGCATCGGCGCCGCCGATCTCCCTGATACGTCCCAGCCTGGCATGGCGCAGCGATTGCGGCGCGAGGCGCAACGTGTTCGCCATGCCTTGGGTCAGGCGCCGGTTGCGCGCTTTGTGCTGCGCGAGCAGGCACGCGAGTGGTGCCTGGAAGTGACCCAGAGCGATCTGGCGAACATCGCCCAGCCGTTAATGGATCGCCTGCGTGCGCCGATCGAGCGCGCGCTGCGTGATGCCCGGATCAAGGTCGCGGACCTGGACGAAATACTGTTGGTCGGCGGCACCACGCGCATGCCGCTGGTGCGCAAATTGGTGGCGACGCTGTTCGGACGGATCCCGGCGATGCAGCTCAATCCGGACGAAGTCGTGGCGCAGGGCGCGGCTATCCAGGCGGCACTGAAAGCACGCCATGCTTCCCTGGAAGAAGTGGTGCTGACCGATGTCTGCCCCTACACGCTGGGCATCGAAACCTCGGTACAGCTGGGCAACCAATACCAAAGCGGTCACTACTTGCCCATCATCGAGCGCAACACGGTGGTGCCGGTGAGTCGTTCCCGTAACGTGTCGACCCTCAGCGACAACCAGAAAGTGGTCAGGCTGGGTATCTACCAGGGCGAAAGCCGTTTGGTGGCCAACAATATTTTTCTCGGTGAGCTGGAAATCCCAGTGCCGCCGCGCAAGGCCGGGGAGATCACCCTGGACGTGCGCTTCACTTACGATAACAACGGCCTGCTCGAAGCCCAGGTGCATCTGCCGATCAATGGCGAAACTCGTCGGCTGGTCATCGAGAACAACCCTGGCGTGCTGGCCCCGGAAGAAATCGCCCGACGGCTGGCCGCCCTTGAAGCATTGAAAGTGCATCCGCGGGACCAGCAGGTCAATACGTTGCTGCTGGCTCGGCTGGACCGCCTGTATCAGGAAAGCCTTGGCGACGGACGAGACCATATTGCCGCACTGGCGAACCACTTCCAGCAAATGCTCGACACCCAGGACGAACACCGGATCCGCGAAGCCCGTGGCGACATCAGCCAGCGCCTTGCCCACTTCGAGATGGAGAGGTAAGTCATGAGCCATTGGCAAATGCTGGGCCTTGCCCCGGACGCGGACGAACGCAGTATCAAGCGCGCCTATGCACGGCTGCTAAAAGTCCATCGTCCTGACGAAAACCCTGATGAGTTCCAGCGCCTGCGCCAAGCGTACGAGGCGACGCTGGCCGAGGCACAGTGGCGTGCGCAGGCTGAAGATGAAGGCAGCTATGTTTCGCTAGATGTCAGCGAGCCAACCCCGGACTCATCTCCCACTGTTGTGCAGGCCTCTGCGCTCGCCATTTCTTTGGACGATATCGACGTCCAAACGTCCATCAGCCCGCCGCAACCGTCCCTTGAGCAGATGCAGCAATGGTTGGCCGAGGGCCGGGACCGCCAGGTAATGGACGGGCTTCGCGTTTGGCTGGCCAGTGACTGGCTGTTGCCGTTCGAGCGCCGCCAGCAGTTCGAGCTGAGCGTCCTGGAATGGCTCGAATCCGCGGAAGGCTGGTCGCCGGCCTTTTTCGATGGGGTGTGCAAGGTCATGGGGTGGGATGAAGCCCAGGCCACGCTGCCTTGTGAATATTGGCGTTGGGACCGCCTGATCAGACGGTGCGAGGCGCAAGCCTTTGCCGAGTCTGTGCGGGCGGACCTTACCAGGTTCGAAACCGATAAAGTCTACGGGCAGCCGGCCGCTCTGCTGCTGAAAGCCATGGCGGACGGTGACCGCCGTGAATTGGCCGATGGCTTTGACGGCGGTGACTGGCAACGTTTTGCCCAGCTCGCTCAAGCGATCGAATATCAGTATCCAGAGGTGCCCGGGCAGCTTGGATTGCAACCCGTCGACAACTGGCGGGATTGGCTACCCCCGACGAGCTATCGAGGCATCTACCTGTTCCTGTGGGTGGCGCTGTCCGTGGTGCTGATCACGTCGGTGTTCACCGGTCTGATAAGAAAGGATGGGCTGAGTTCGGCGGTTATCATGCCGGTGCTGATGATCGCAGTGAACTGGGTCGGCATGAAGGCCTACGGAATCTGGGCGCTGGTGGCCGTGACAGCGGCTCGGTTGGACGTGCTGCTCAGCCAGTGGTTGGTCCCGCGCCGTTGGTACCGACAGGGCGCCGGGCTGCTGTTGCTGCGCCACATCCTTCCCGGCGCAGCGCCCGCCTTCTTGGCGTACATATGGTCCGGCGGCCCTGCATGGTTGCGGTGGGGAAGCGCGGTCGCTGTGTTCCTTGGTGTCCTCTATTTCACCAACCAAGCGCTGAGCGGCGGTAAGGTTTCCATCTGGGCACGAGCATGGCGCGCCGTTAAACTTCGGGTCGGGCGGCTGCCTTGGCACACGCTGCAACACCCAGGTCTTGTGGTCGTGATTGTCGTGCTGGTGATGGCGGCGACGGTGTACTGGCGTATGAAAGGTGTCGCTTAGAAATAGATTTTTCAACGTCAGGCGCGCTGGCCGGGGGTATCGATAAAGGGGCGCTGATGAGCATGAAGCCAATAGAACGAACCTCTCCCCAAGGGTTGGAGGCTTATATTCGCGGCGAGCGCTTGGCGGCGTCGGATGATTTGGCCGGCCGCGACGTGTTGGTGCAGATATTCAACCGCGAGCCTCAGGAGGAAGGCTTTATCGTCCCAGCCGTCGCTGAGCCCTTGCTGGTATGGATCATGTCAGGCACCGCGGCGGTGCAGGAACGCAGCCTGGGCGGCGAGTGGCAAACCAGCGTCGTGTCCAAGGGCGATTTCTTTTTGACCACATCGGCTGAGCCCTACGAAATGCGCTGGAGCGTGTCTGGCGCAGACGCTTTTGTCGTGATGCATATCTACCTGGGCATCGCGCTGCTGGAGAAAGCCATTCAGGAGACGCTCGGCGGCCCTGGTGCTGTCCGTTTGCGCGAGGTGTCGGGTGGTCGTGACGACGTGCTGTCCATGCTGCTGGAACAGTTCCGCGCGGAACTGACCACTCGCCACCGGGGCAGCGGACTCTTTTTGCAGGGACTGGCGCAGTGCCTGGCCGTTCACCTCGCCCGTGAGTACCTGGACGATTCGGCAGACGATATCGCCCGTCGCAATGCTTTGCCGGCTTATAAACTGCGACGCGTATTGACGGACATGGAAGCCAATCTGCAAAAGGAGTTCAGCTTGCGGGCGTTGGCCGAAGCAGCCGACATGAGCGAATTCCACTTCAGCCGGCTGTTCAAGAAAGCGACGGGGCACTCGCCTTCGCAGTTTTTCATCCGACTGAGAATGGCCCGTGCCCGGCAGCTTCTGTTGGAGACGGATCGCAGCATTATCGATATCGGCCTGGACGTGGGGTACAGCAGCCCAAGCCATTTTTCCCAAGTTTTCAAACGCCAAGTGGGCGTGACGCCGAGCCACTATCGCAAGTGAGCCCTTTGCCGATGTGTTCGTCATCGCGGTGTCCAAAAAAAGCGCGGTGCAGACAACGCCGCACCGCGCGGATCAGGACCAGCATCAGCCCACGGGAATACTCATGCCGCCGTCAGCCATGACCACCGACCCGACGATGAAGCTGGCGCGTTCGGAGGCGAGGAAGGAGACGATTTCGGCAATTTCCTCTGGCGCCGCCGCCCGGCCGATGGGGGCCGATTTACCGTGTTCCTCCAGGAAACCGCGGCCGTCGTCCATGAAGTGGTTCAGCAGGTTGGTCACCACGTCGCCGACGCCGATGGCGTTTACCCGGATGCCGTGCTCGATTGCTTCAAGCGCCTGGGTGCGCGTCAGTTGGGCGAGGGCGCCTTTGGAGGCGGTGTAGGCGGCGATGCCGGGGAACGCAAAATACGAGGCGTAGGAGGCGATGTTCACGATCGCCCCGGATTTGTTTTTCATCATTGCCTTCATCGCTTCGCGAGAATGCAGGAACGCGCCGGTGACGTTGGTTTCCATCTGCCACGTCCAGTCTTCGCGCGTCATTTCCACGATCGGTTTGTAGAGAATTCGGCCTGCGTTATTGACCAGCACGTCCAGCTTGCCGAACGTCCCGACGGCCAGGGCGACGGCTTTTTCAGCGGAGCCATCCACGGTGATGTCCGCGACGAAGGGCACAATGCCGTCTCGCTCCAGGTCGTTTACAGACGGGTCGATGTCCTCGGCGATTACTTTGGCACCGCGGGCATGGAGCAGCTCGGTAATGGCTTTACCAATGCCACTGGCCGCACCGGTCACCAGGACTACTTTGCCTGCAACTTCATCAGGGGTTGAATTGAATTGAGTCATGACAGGTCTCCAAGCAGTGGTTGTCAGTCGTTTCGACGGTTCAACTCTGCTGCTTTTTGACGTGCCTCTCTTCGGCAGCCTTGCTCGGACTGTTGGGTTTTTGCTCCTTTCTCGTTTGTTGGCCGCGCTAAACCTGGAAGTCAGCGACGCCGATCAATTGAAATACTTCTTCTTCCGAGGGCGCGAAGGTGATGTCCAAGTTACGGTAACCGGAGTGATCCCCTGTCAGGCTCAATTCGAATCGCGCCCCGGAGGCGTCGGCTTCGTAGCTCTTCAAGTACGTCAGGTTCCTGGCTTGATTGAAAACCACGTCCAACGTGCCGTTGTAGCCATTTCCCAGTCGGGTAAAGCCCAGGGCGGACACATCGATCGTGTCTTCACCGGCGGTATAGTCCATCAGGCGATCAGCGTGGTTTTCGGTATCGGTACGGTAACTGTCGCTCAGTGCGTCGAAGCGGAACACATCGCTGTTGCCGCCACCCGTTAATAAGTCCCGGCCTTCTCCGCCAATCAATGCATCGTTCCCTAGCGCGCCATAAAGGCGATCGTCGCTCGCGAACCCTTCGATGATTTCGCCCCGAGCGTTGCCTTGTAATTGATCAACCCCTTCGGTGCCCATCAACCTGGCTTGCTGGAACAGGATGTTGGTTTCATCCAGCGCTTGGCCCAGGTTTCCGTCGAAGACCACTTCGAAGCGTTCCCCCTGCGCATTGGCCTCGAAACTCTTGAGGTAGGTCCGCGTCCCGCTTTCATTGACGCGTATCGCCAGGGTTCCGTCATGTCCATCACCCAGCCCGAGGAAGCCCAGGGAGGAGAGGTCGAGCGTATCGGTGCTGGGGTCGAAGTCGGTGATTCGATCGCTATGGGCCGTGGTTGTGGTTCGGTAGCTGTCGGTGACTGACTCGTAACGGAACGTATCGGCCCCAACACCGCCCGTCAGCTGGTCGCGACCTTGCTGGCCATCGAGCAGATCGTTACCGGCCCCGCCAAGGATCGCATCGTCGAACGACGCGGTACCCAGCAAGAAGTCATCCTCGCGGCCACCGTCAAGGTGGTGATAGCCGTCGTCGGGATTGCCGAAACTGTGGTCCAGGCTGCCGTCGGGGTTCAACTGGACCAGGGCGGCCAGATAGCCGTCCGCGCTCGTGCCTTGGCTTCCGCCAATCAACAGCTTGCCGTCGGCCCGCACGACCATGTCGGCGACCGCGAAGGGAGCGCTTTCCGAGCCCCAACGCACCTGACCCTGATCACCAAAATCGGTATCGAGCGAACCGTCGGCGTTGAGTCGGATGACGCTCGCCACGCCACCTGAGGCGCCCGCCAGCAGGATTTTTCCGTCATCCTGTATGACGAGCGCGTCTGCATGAACATCCAGGACCAGGCTGCCCCCATTCGCAAAGGTGCTATCCAGCGTACCGTCCGGGTTGAGGCGGGTCAGGGTATCTTGCCCGGTGACCAATACCTTGCCGTCTCCCTGCAGCGAAACGTCAATCGTGCCGCCGGGGTGGATACCAACGGACGTTGGCAGGTGCAGGACCCCAGCCTCAGCGAAAGACGAGACCAAGGTCCCCGTCGCGTCGAAACGAGCAATATAGATCTCCCCGGAGGGATACCCGGCGCTTGCGAAAAAACTGCCGTCGTGTTGCACGGAGAACGACGCTTGCTGGCCAAGATTGTCATTCCAGTAGAAGGGCACTGTCGCGGTGCCGCCATTGCCGAAACTCGTGTCGAGGCTGCCGTCGGCCAAGGTGCGACTGACGCCCGACACCCAGGCGTCGCCGACTTTCACGTACTGCGCCACCAAGTAGCTCCCTCCCGGCTGCACGGCGGCATTCCCGCCGTCCTCGATATCGAGCGACACAGGGAGGAGGGACTTACCGTCTCCACTGAAGTTGCGGTCCAGGCGACCCTCGGCATTGAACCGGACCAGGCTGCCGGTAAAGCCTGAATCCTCTTCGCCTCCCAGTCCCAGGCGACTATAAGCGCCCAGCCAGATGTTACCGTCCGGATCGACCGCGATACCTGCGACGGTGTCCGAGCCCCATAGGGTCGTGGCTACCGTGCCTGTGTTCCGCACGGCTGAAGCGGCGGGCGAAGTGCTCTGAGTCATGTCCATGTCTCCGATGGCTATACGTCGCCAAAGACAATAGACAGGGCTCGGTCTGGTTTCCACTTTGTGAAGCGAGTGTGTAAAAACACAACGAGGCTTAAAAGCCCTGTATCGAACTTTTATTTCATTGTACGTTGGAGCCGTAGCTGGCTTTGAAATGAATGATGACCGTCCCCGGCCACAACACTCGCAAAGGAATGACATGATCGATGGTCCCGCCGTTTTGACAGTCTTTTTGGTATACCTGGCCGGTGTCGTCATTCCAGGACCAAATTTCGTTGCAGTAGTACACAAGGCGGTTGCTGCGACGCGCGCAGAAGCTTTGGCTTTGGTAGCAGGCATCGTATTGGTCAATGTATTTTGGGCAACCTGCGCAATCGCAGGTATCGGCGTTGTATTTGCTGCGTTCCCTTGGGCGGCGCTGATCGTAAAAGTCCTGGGCGCAGCCTATTTGATGTGGTTTGGATTCCGACTGCTGCTCAAGGCGGGGAAGAGCGCGCTTGCCCCCTGCAATGATGCAGTCGTCGCAAACGCTCGGCAGTCGTTCATTCAGGGGGTCGTTACAAACATCGGCAACCCTAAATCCATGGCTTTCTATGCCGCTATTTCTCAGCGGCGGCCCCCACGCACGTTTCAACCAGCACGTTTTTGGCGATGCTGGCAGTCGTAGCGGTGGTTTCGATGACTTGGTACGGAGTGGTCGCAATCGCTCTTTCGCAACCTGGGATTGCTTCAGCGTATCGAAGGAGGAAAAAAGCTATTGATCGATTATGCGGTGGTTTGATTTTGTCTCTTGGGATACGGCAGCTGGTTCGATAGGCCTACGATTGAGAGGGAAACCGGGGGACAGGCCACGATTTTGGACTCATCTGTAATCGGACTGTCTCATAATCGTGGTCTGTCCCCGTTTCTACTCTGCAAGCGTCGAAATGGAAACCAGCTTCGTTACTTTCACACAACAATGACAGCCATGGATCGTATGCTGCTCCTCACAACAGGCAAAAAACGACCGATTGTGTCGAAAAAGTCGATATTGTTATCCTCGACCGTTCTCATGGACTGGTTCTGGATAGATGCTCATGTTGACTGGCTTGAATCATCTGACGTTGGCGGTTGCGAACCTTTCTCTCAGTATTGAGTTTTATGTGGCTCTTCCCGGCTTTAGATTGGCTGCCCGCTGGGAGACGGGAGCTTATCTTTCCCTCGGTGACCTCTGGCTTTGTCTGTCTGTCGACGAGAGCCGCGTGGCGGAAAAAAAGCCTGATTACACCCACTATGCGTTTTCGGTGGGGCAGGACGACTTTGAAGAAGTCGCCGCTTACTTGCGGCTTCGTAAGGTAATTGAGTGGAAATCCAACTCGAGCGAAGGCAACTCGTTCTATTTTTCGGATCCCGATGGGCATCGCCTGGAAGTGCATGTAGGCAGCCTAGCTTCAAGGCTTGAGCAATGCCGGCGCCAGCCGTATGCAGGTATGGAGTTTTTTGACTGACCGTTTTTGTCTGATTTTATTGAAGATAGCTCTGCTATCCGGCCAACGGCAAAATCCCTGCATTAGCGAGCAGGGAAGCAGACGAAAAAGAGAAAAGGAAAAAGGAAAAAGGAAAAAGGAACTGTGCATTCGGAAGTCGTGATCGTCGAGCGCATCGCATCGTTGCTGGACTCTCAGCGCTTCGGGTTTTTCAAAGTTCATATGGACGCTTGCTTGATGCTGTATCGAGGGTTCGCATTATTTCGAGGACGATCGGCTTCACATATTTCTCATTGGGGTCGGTCTCCGGCGGATCGCTTTTGCGGATCCACTCACCTTGGTCGAACGCTTGGTAAAGGGAGAAAGCGGGCTGAGGCATGTCATTGGTCATTCCCACTTCAACCACAGCGTTTATGATCCCGTTCATGACGCCGTCGCAAAAGTCATAATTCAAAGTCCCCTGTAGATAGCCTTCCGCAATCGCGATGGACAGCTCGTTCAGCACATCTTGTGGGGCAACATCAAATTTCACACACGTGGCGGCAATATCACTCAGCGCCAAACCGTCTGCTTCAGCTTTCATGGAAAGCTCTTGGAGCTCATTCTTCGGTAACAGCCTAATCATGAGTTTGTTCCGCTGGATGCGAGGTGGCGCTTGCATCACCGTTTGTGGCCTACCGCTAGGAATGTGATGAAGTGCAGAAGAAAAATTTGAAAGCAATTTAGAGTTATTCGCCTACTCCTACGGATAGAAAAATCAAAACCCGACGCAAAACGTCGGGTTTTTCCGTTTAGGAATAAATCCTACTGCCGCGGCTCCACGTTATCCAATACCCGATTAGCCAATAACGAACTCAACTCAATCAACTGCTGAATCCCCAGCGCTACATGACGCCGTGCCCCATCCAGATCAAACGCCAGATCACTCACCATGGCATCAGCCGAAGCCAGGGTTTCGCTAAGGTTGGCGAGCAGGCATTCGTTATCGAGGCCTTTCGCGACGGTGAATAGCTGTCCCGGTTTGGGGGCGTCTTTGGGTTTATCCGGTTTCGGTAGCAAGTAGTGATCGAGCACGCGCTTGGTGGTTTCGTCGTGCTGCTTGGCTTTGGATTTTGCGGATTTGGAAATGGAATCTGCTTCTGGCGGATTCGGGGTTATTTTGAACATAAGCTTCGGTTCCGAATGTGGTGCCGACACCCCGAAGCTACTAAACAAAGGGGTGGCAGCTGTACGCAGGTTAGTAGACCGGGGAACCGAAGAAGCCGGCGCGCCTGAGCGCCCTGCGTACAGCCACCATCAAGAACAGGGTAGGACCCTGTTTGAGACGCGCTTGTACAACTTCGATTACCTCGGGCTACTAAACCCGACCACTGATGGGCAGTGGCAGGAAGACAATAGAGCCCCGGGACAAGGCGCACAAGCGGGCGGATTCTGGCGTAGTTGTAGGCAAAGGCGCAAGGATGCGTAGCTAGATGGACGTTGTAGGCGGCGGCTGTAGGAGAGGGGCGTTTTGGCAATGCAGGTGGGTTGGAAACCGGGGACAGACCACGATTTGGACTTATCTGTAATCGGACCGTCTCATAATCGTGGCCTGTCCCCGTTTCTTCCCTGATCGATGAAACTGCGCCCTAGCTGCCAGACGGCGCCGAGCATCGGAATATCACCTAGCTGCAGCCCCAGCAGCGTCATGTATTCGTAGATGTGCTGATAGCCGGATTGCGCTTCGTAGTTAGGGCACGGGGATTGAAGTTCCCCACAGAGCCGCAGCTCCATGTTTGCGCCGCCCATGCCCCATTGCGTGTAGTTCAAGTTATTACGGGTGATGGTATCGATATTGGAGCAAACCATTCCCTTCATTTTTTCATCGATGACGTTGGTGGGCTCGTAAAGCGTCAAGGAGAAGTCGAGAGAGGTTGCGCACCATGCCATCGGAACGACATCCAGCGTGTTGTAGATGCGTAGCGCATTGCCGGCCATCTGTTGATTGAAATAGCTCGCAAAAACACCGTCGCCGGCCGTAGGCGCCGCAATCGTTTCGCAGTGGAAATCAAAGTTCGAAAATTTATCTTTCAAATAAAGTGCAAGAACCGACATCAAGGCACCGCCGAGGCTATGCCCGACCAACCGGATCGTTGCCCCACTGCGCTGTTTTGCCAGGAAATCGCAGAGTTTGCCCTGGCTGCCGATTTTCGATTCCTGACCCAATATCGCGTTTACGCCGTCCGCAGTCCCCTGCGCCACGTGAGCCGGTACTGGGCAGTTCTTGATGAGGTTCTGCAGCGGCACCATTGGAGAAATATCAAGATCATCTATCTGATCCTTGATGGAATCGGCAAGGGTCCCACTCGTCACCACGACGATATCGTTTTCGTTCTGCCCGCCGATGAGCACCACCGTGATGTGAGCCACATGCTCGCCATCCGGGACCAGGGCGGGTCCCCAGGCTACGCCATAGCCGCCGCCAACCTTGGAGCCATTAAGGCGCGTAAGAATGTTGTCTTTGACCTGGCTCGGCGAAGGGTTCTTCATGTTTTTCCAATCCGGCGAAGACAGCGCCGCATTGTTCACCACGTACGCGTGGGTCAGATTGATTTGTCTTTGCTGAAGTGAGTCTAGCGAAGTCATGACTGCTCCTTGTCTCGAAGATAGATAGTTCAACGGGACCAACGAAAACCCACGGCTGCCGTCGATCCTTCTTGGCCAGCAGGATCGAGTGTAGCCGCAGTTTCTGGATGCAAGCGCTGATGTATCCAAATGGTGAAGAACGAGTACTGAACAATGCTGAAGGGCAGCGTGTGATCGGAGGAGGCGGGCCAGGTGTGACGCGCTCCGTTTGATGAAATCCGTCATGTGGCGCGCGAAGCGGGCGCGTCGAGACTATGCTCATGGCAGATGCAGGTGGATTACGGTTAGTAGATCCCAAGCAAGGAGTGCGGCATGAACACTAAACCGATCCACCAAGTCTTGTGGCGCCTCGCCGCCTGCATGACCGGACTGGCGATATTCGCCACCCATCCAGCCCAAGCGGCCGAAAGCGGCATCGCCAGTGGCCCAACCGCAAGCTATACCATCGCCTTCAGCAACTCCTACGCGGGCAGCGATTTTCGCAAGGTAATGGTGCGCAACTGGGAGGAAATTGCGGTCCAGGCGCAGAAGGAGGGCTTGATCCGGGAAGCTCCGGTGGTCAGCGCCAACAACTCGGCGTCGGAACAAGCCGCCCATATCCAGGACATGATCGTCAAAGGCGTCAACGCCATTGTGATCCTGGCCGCGTCCGACACCGCTCTTGATGGGGTGATCCGTGATGCATGCAACGCTGGCATCGTGGTGGTCGTCATGGCCAGCCTGGTCACCGAGGGCTGTGTCTATACCGTGGACTACAACTGGGCGGCCATGGGCCGGGTGGAAATCGATTACATCGCCAAGCGCCTCAAGGGGAATGGAACGTTGCTGGAAATCCGCGGCATTGCCGGCGATGCCACCGATAAAAACATCAGCGACGGCATTCGCAAGGCCGCCAGCGACTATCCGGGCCTGAAGTTTGCCAAGACCGTTTATGGGAACTGGACGGCGTCCGTCGCCCGCAAGGAGGTGGCGCTGGCGCTGCCGGCGCTGCCCAGCATCGATGCGGTCGCGACCCAGGGCGGCGACGGTTATGGCGCGGCCATGGCGTTCAAGGCGGCGGGGCGCCCTTTGCCGATCATCGTGATGGGCAACCGCCAGGACGAACTTGCCCTGTGGAAACAGGAGCGCGATGCCAATGGCTACGAGACCGTCTCCGTTTCCGCCTCGCCAAGCGTTTCCCAGGTGGGTTTCTGGGTGGCCCAGCAGATTCTGGCGGGTAAATCGGTACCGAAGTTCGTTGAGGTGCCGCTGGTACGCATTGATGCAAAAGACCTGGATGCCTGGCTCGCCACGATGCCGGTGGGCGGCGCTGCCAATCCTTTGTATAGCCAGGCTTCCGTAGCGGCGATGATCGATGCGGCCATCAACAATACGCCGGCGCCGCCGACGCCTTTGCCGGAGATGACGAAGCAGTAATGGCGGGTAGAGAATCAGGAGGCGAGGGGCGATGGTGACATTCAGACTCGCCACTGACAGGCCCATTGCTGTCAGGATCGGGCTGGCCGTCGCCGCGCTGGTATTCCTGATGCTGGCGGTATCGCTGGTGAACCTCTACGGCCTGCGGGGCATGGTGCGTGCCGTGGATTCCGCCAGCCATTCCGCGGAGATCCTGGCCTCGGTCAACGGAGCGACCGAGCGGGTGGAAAATTTCATCGCCTCCCGCGACCAGGAAAGCCTGTCCCAGGCCGAAGGCATGGTCGCAACGGCGATCGCCAGCCTCACTGCCATTCCGGTGGCCGAGGCAAAATCGCTCAAGGGCGGGCTGGACAGGCTCTCCGCGGCGATCACGGTCCTGCGGGCGGCGACCCTGACCATGGATGGCGAAACGGAGAACATGACGGCCCACTACGGCCGGATGCGAGAGGCGGCGACGGTTGTCGAGCAAGGCATCGTCGATGGCCAGAAGCGTCTTGACTCTCGCGCCGCCGAGCACACGGCGCGGGTGAGCAACATCGAAAGCGCCCACCGCATCCTGGATGTCCTGCGCAACGGCGAACAGATCATCACCACCCATGTGGCGAAGCTGCTGGTGAACGATGATGGAACGGCCGCCGGCGCGGCGCGTGATGCCTGCGCGGCACTCCAGCCCGTGGTCGAACAATTACGTGAGGTGATGGGGGCGCCACAGGAGATAGAAGTTCTGGACCAATTGGTGGCGGCGATCACCGCAACCGGTGCGACGGTAGAGAAACTTGGCGAGGCGCCCAAGCTCCGGGGAGGCGAGGCCTTGCGGCACCTCGCCGCCATCGGCAACCTGGCCGAGCGCCTCGAGGCAATGCTGGGTGACGTGGATGGGCGTGTTGCCCATGATGCGAGCGACATTCAAGCGGCCACCGGATTGCTGAACAATGCAGCCGCGTTGTCCAAGCGTTTCGCCGAGCGTGTCGCCACGCTGGAGGCGCAGACCTTATCGTTTCGCCTGTCACCGTCGGCGGAGATCGCCACCTCTGTCGGCGCTATCCTGGATGAACTTTCCCGTCTCGCGCGCGTTCTCCCTTCGTCCGTCGGGCTGCAAGCGAAGGCGACGCCCTTGACGGTCAGCGACCAGATTGCTGGCTACCGGGCGGCATTCGCCCGGTTCCAGCAGGCGAGCAATGCCCTGGGCGGCGCACGCGACCAGGTTCGCAACGAGGCACGGAGCGCCGGCCTGCTGGTGGCGCGCTTTGCCGGCGAAGCGCGCGCCGACGCGTTGGTCCACAATGATCGCGGCATGCTTGCGACGATCGTGGCCGGTGCCGTGGCCATCCTGCTCGCGGGCGCTATCGCCTGGAGCACCTCGCGTTTTATCGCGCAACCCATCGTGGCCCTGGCCTCGGTCATGCGTCGGCTGGCGGCCGGCGACCTGAACGCCGAGATCGCCAGTGCCGGACGCGGCGACGAAATTGGCGTCATGACCCGTGCCGTACGGGTGTTCCAGGAGAACGCCCTGCGCATCCGGGTGCTGGAGGCCGAGGCCGAAGCCGAACGACAGCAAGTCCAGGCCTCTTTGGAAAGAATGGTCGCCGAACGGACCGATACGCTGCACCAACAGACCGAGGAGCTGGAGGCGCAGGCCATCGAACTCATCCAGGCGCGCAACCAGGCCGAGTCGGCTAACCAGGCGAAAAGCGATTTCGTTGCCACGGTCAGCCACGAATTGCGCACACCCCTGACCCTCATCCTCGCTCCCCTGGAGCAGCTCTCGGCGGCAGCCTTCCCGCCGGAGGATTGGCGCGTGCAAATCGAGCGCGCCCAACGCAACGCGCTGCGCTTGATGAACCGGGTGAACGACATCCTCGATTTTTCCAAGGCCGAAGCGGGCAAGTTCGAGTTGTGTCCAACGCTCATTGACTTGAACAAGGTCGTTGGGGTGCTGGCCGAAGATGCCGCCATGGTGGCCGAGGGTAAAGGCTGCAGCTTGACCTGCAGCATCGATTCCGCGCTCGGCACGGTGTTCCTGGACCCTCGACACTTCGAGAAGATCCTGCTCAACCTGGTGAGCAATGCCATCAAGTTCACCCCCGCTGGCGGCACGGTGCACCTGGCAGCGACGCCGATGGAGGGCGAGCGGTTCGAGTTCGCAGTGCAAGACTCGGGCATTGGTATCGCGCCGGACAAATTACCGTTGTTGTTCCAGCGTTTTTCCCAGATCGACAATTCCGCCACGCGCCATTACAGCGGTACGGGCATCGGTCTCGCCCTGGTCAAGGACCTGGCCGAACTGATGGGCGGCGAAGTCGGCGTCAGCAGCGAGCCCGGGCGGGGCTCGCGCTTCTTCGTTCGACTCCCGATAGGGGATGGACAAAACACCCTGCCGGCCGAAGCCAGCGATGTGTACGAGCGATCGTCGGCGAACACCGCAAGCACAACCGAGCAGCGCCACTTGCGTTTCGACGATGGCCGCCAGGGTAATCGCAACGACTTGGCTTCGGCGCCAGGCGCAGACGATGGACAGCACCCGGAATACGCCTCGCGATCCAAAGTCCTGGTCGTAGACGACAGCCCTGAAATGCTTACCTATCTCAGCGAACTTTTGCGCAACGACTACATCGTCGTCACCGCAACGGATGGAGAACAGGCCTGGGAAATCCTGCAGCGTCGCCCCATCGATGTCATCGTCTCGGACGTGATGATGCCGAACCTCGACGGCTTTGGCCTGACAGCCAGGATCAAGGCCAGCGCCGGTTTTGCCCATCTGCCTGTGATCCTGGTGACGGCTCGCGGCGGCAGCGAGGCCTGTGTCTCCGGGCTGGAGAGTGGCGCCGATGACTACATCGCCAAACCCTTCTCGCCGCTGGAGCTCCAGGCTCGCGTACGCGCGGCGCTGCGCATGAGCCAGGTGCAGACCGAGCTGCATGCGAAATCGCGCCAGGCGGGCATGGCCGAAATTGCCACCACGGTGCTGCACAACGTCGGTAACGTGCTCAACAGCGTGAACGTATCGGCAGAGTTGGTCAGCAGTCAGATGCGCTCGTCCAAGGCGCAGGGGCTGGGCAAGGTGGCTAAGCTGATGAACGAACACGTCCATGACCTGAGCGATTTCCTGACCCACGACCACAAGGGAAAGATGCTGCCCGATTACCTGCTCAAGCTGGCGCAAGTCGTGGCGGAAGAGCAACAAAGCATCATCGAAGAACTCGGGCAACTGACCAAGGGCATTGACCACATCAAGACCATTGTCGCTGCCCAGCAGTCCTACGCCGTTGCGGTGAGTGTGGTCGAGACCGTGCCGGTCCCGGAGTTGATCGATGATGCCTTGCGCATGAGTGCTGGATCCCGGGCGCGCCAGGAGATGACGGTGGTCAAGGACATCGCCGACCTGCCTCTGCTGCCGCTGGACCGGCACCGGGTGTTGCTGATTCTGGTGAACCTGATCCGCAATGCCAGGCAGGCGCTGGACGGCGTGACCGATCGCAGCCCATGCGTCACGTTCAGCGCATTCCTCGCTGACGAGGCAGCATTGCGTATCACGGTGACCGACAATGGCAAGGGGATCGCGCCAGAGCACATGGCGCGCCTCTTTTCCCATGGCTTCACGACTCGCAAGGACGGCCACGGTTTCGGCCTGCACAGCTGCGCACTCGCCGCGCAGGAAATGGGCGGCAGCTTGACCGTGCGCAGCGATGGGGTTGGGCAGGGAGCGACGTTTATCCTGGATATTCCCGTCGATGCTTCGCTGGGTAAGCAGTGAATACAGAAGCGTTCCTACGCGTCTCATTCTGCCGGAGGTTTGTACCCCGCCAGCATGTTCAATACTTCTTCATGTGAACCGCTTGCTTCAGCAAATCGCAAGGGCTTGGCGCGCTCGACGATCAGTTCTCGCGGGGTCGGAGAGGTCTCGAGAAGCTCGAAGAGTTCATCCAGGAACTCGTCCAGGGGCATGGCATGTTCGTCATTTTCCTGCCCGAGCAAGGTGGTGCGCACGCCCGGTGGCGCAAGCTCGATGACTTCGATTGGCGAAGCTTCCAGCTGGACACGAAGGCTCTGGGTGAAAGAGTGGACGGCCGCTTTGGTTGCGCTGTAGGTCGGTGTTGCAGGCAGCGGCACGAACGCCAAGGCCGAGCTGACATTCACGATCGTTGCGCTGGGTTGCTTGAGCAGTTGGGGAATGAACGCATACACCATGCGAATCGTGCCAAGCAGGTTCGTCGTCACGGTATCTTCGGCTGTACCCAGGTATTCGGAATCGGTCAGATCCTCCCAATGCATGATGCCAGCGTTGTTGATCAGGACGTTCAGGTTCGGGTGGCGGGTCGCGAGCGCTTGGCTGCTGCGCTGGATCGATTGTGGGTCGCAGACGTCCAGCAGGACGGAGTCAATACCTGGATGTTCGGCCACGATCTGGTCGAGCAGAGCCTGGCGACGTCCCGCGATGATGATTTTGTTGCCCGCCTTGTGAAGCCTGAGTGCCAGGCCAAGGCCTATGCCGGAGGTGCCGCCAGTAACGAGAATCGTATTGCCAGTGCCGTTCATAGTAGACTCCAGTGAAGGTCATAAGTGGACACGTGTCCGCTTATGTAAAAAATCTACCGGACAATTGTCCGCTTTGCAATGCGCGAAGGAAAAATCTTGCCTAGGAATGACGAATCGGCAATGCGTGCCGACGCCAAGAAAAACCGGGAGCGAATACTGGAGGTCGCGGTGGTGGAACTGACGATCGATCCGGCGGTGCCGCTGAGTACGATCGCGAAGAAAGCCGGGGTAGGACAGGGCACGTTCTATCGACACTTCGCTACCCGGGAAAGCCTGGTGTTCGAGGTTTATCAATTCGAAATGCAGCAGGTGGCCGCGTTGGCCGAACAACTGCTCGCGACAAAACCACCGAAAGAGGCGCTCCGAGAATGGATGAGCTGCCTCGCTGAATATGCAATGACCAAGGCCGGGCTTGCGACTGCGATACGACAGGCCGCTTCTGCCTACGAATTTCCGGGGAAATCTGGTTACGCGCCAGTCCAGGCGGCTGCCGAGCTATTGCTGAGGGCTAATGAGGAGGCCGGGACCATTCGCAGCGGCGTCACCCACGACGACTTTTTCCTGGCCACGGCCGGCATATGGCAAATCGATTCCCAGAGCCAATGGCGTACTCGTCTCGACAGATTGATGGACCTGGTGATGGATGGCCTGTGCGCAGGCAGCCCTGAAAGTTTGAAGATGAACGCGGGGGCGCCTGAGAATGCTCCGTAGGTGATGCCCGGGACGGAAGCCAGCCCCCAAACTGTTCAACGCTGATAAGCCAACAACCGGCGCTCGGCCAATCGAAACACACCCACCAGCGCGCACGCCAACAGCATGTAGAGCAGGGCGGCAATGCCATAGGCCTGGAAGGTCTTGAAGGTGGCGGCGTTTACATCGGCAGCGATTTTAAGAATGTCGGGAACGGTGGCGGTAAAGGCAATGGCCGTGGCGTGCAGGACGAAGATCACTTCGTTGCTGTAGGCCGGCAGTGCCCGGCGCAGCATGCTCGGGATCAGCACCAGGACGAACAATTGGCGGCGGGTCATGCCCAGGGCCAGCGCCGCCTCGATTTCACCGCGTGGGGTGGTGCGCAACACGCCGGCCAGAATCTCGACGGTGTAGGCGCAGGTGTTCAAGGCCAGCGCCAGGATCACGCAATGCATGCCGTCTCGAAAGAACCACCACAGGCTTGGTGATTCCCTGATCAGGCTCAGGCTGGCCAGGCCGCTGTAGATGATCAGCAGTTGCACGAACAGCGGCGTGCCACGAAATACCAAGGTGTAGAGCTGGACAGGCAACGCCAGCCAGCGATTGCCGTAGGTGCGAACCAGCGCCAGGGGTATTGCTGCGGCCAGGCCGATAATGGCCGACGTCACCAACAGCCATAAGGTGACGGATAAGCCACTCCAGCGGTAACCGTCGGACCACAGGAAGTTCGGCCCGAACTCTTTCAGTATCTCGATCATCACACGCTCCGCTGCGGTTCGAGGCTGTAGCGTCGTTCAAGGTGTTTGAGGGCCAGGCTGGAGAGGATCGCAAAGGCGAGGAAGATCGCCGCGATCACCAGATAGAAAAACATCTGCCGCGAGGTTGCGTTGCCCGCTTGCTTGGCGACCTGGACCATGTCATTGAGGCCCAGCAGCGAGATCAGGCCGGCACTTTTCAACAGCACCTGCCAGATGTTGCCGATGCCGGGCAAGGCGAACCGCATCATTTGCGGCAGGCGGATCCGCCGCAGCACTTGCCAATGGCTCATGCCATAGGCCCGCGCGGCTTCCAGTTGGCCAAACGGAATGGCCCTGAAGGCGCCGCGAAAGGTTTCGGCGCAGTAGGCACCGTAGATGAATCCCAACGTACCGATCGCGGTGCCATAGGGATTCAACTGCAACGATTCCCGGCCGAACGCCTGGGCTATCTGGTTGATTCCGATTTGCGCGCTGTAATAGATCAACAGCATCAGGACCAGGTCCGGCACGCTGCGCACCAGCGTGGTGTAGACCGTCGCGACCAGCCGCAGCGGCGCCACCGGCGAGAGTTTCGCCAAGGCGCCGAGCAGGCCGAGCACGATGGCGACGCAGGCGGCCCAGGTGGCGACCTGGACGGTCAGCCACGCGCCCTGGAAAATCAGATAACCGTACCCTTCGAGAAACATGCTTTCGGGCTCCGCACGGATGGATTATTTCGGCGAGATGTCGAAGTCGAAGTATTTCCTGGCGATGCGCTCATAGGTGCCGTTACGGTGGATCCGTTCGAGCGCCTGATTGATTTCCCCAGCGAGGGCGGTATCGCTTTTACGCAATCCGATGCCAGTGCCCGGACCGAAGATCTCCGGTGACTTGACCACCTCGCCGGCATAGTCGAAGCCTTTGCCGATAGGCTTCTTCAGCAGGCCTTCGGAAACGGCGATGGCATCGTCGAATGCCGCGTCCAGGCGACCGTTGATCAAGTCCGAATAGGTCAAGTCACTGCTTTGATACGGCACCACTTCCACGCCTTTGAGGCCCCACATCCGTTTTGCATAGGCTTCGAATACGCTGCCTTGCTGCACGCCGATGCGCTTGCCGCGCAAGGATTCGGCCGTCGGTTGCAGTGGGCTGCCTTGCGGGGCCACCAGGCGTGCCGGGGTGTCGTACAGGGTGTCGGAGAAGGCGATTTCGGCTTTGCGTGCTTCAGTGATCGAGAGCGCAGAAAGTATGCCGTCGAACTTCCTGCCTTTAAGGGCCGAGATCATGCCGTCAAAGGCGTTTTCGACCCAGACGCAACGACGTTGCAGCTCGCTGCACAGGCTTTCGCCCAGTTCGATATCGAAGCCTGTCAGCGAGCCGTCCGGTCGCTTGGACTCGAAGGGCGGGTAGGTGGGGTCGACCCCGAAACGCAGCTCTTCGCTGGCGCCCCAGGTCATCAGCGGGCTGGCCACGAGCATCAAACCGATCAGACATTTTTTCATCGACAGGGTATCCACGACAGGTTGGTAGAACTGTCCCGGGAAGAGACCCGGGCAGCACACATCAGCCTTGAATGTTCAAGGCGTGTTTGAGTTGTCGAGCGCGTTGGTTGTCCACGGCCTGTCCATGGCCAAAGCCCCCGGCCCAGCCGCACACCTGGCCGGCATAGTCGACACCCCGTGCGAGACACTCGGCAAGGTTTTGCCGCGCTTGCCATGCCAGCAGGAACGCGGCGATAAAACCGTCGCCGGCACCCATGCTGTCGACGAACGCGCAGGGCCGCGCGGCCTGCTCATGCGCACCTTGTGCGTCGACTGCGAGCGCGCCCTGGGCGCCGCGGGTGATGACCACCGTTGCCGGGCCCAGCGCCCGCATCGAGTCCGCCAGTTCACGGGCTTCGCTGGGCGACAGGTCGGCCGCCGAGAAAAAAGCGATATCGACGTGCCGGATCAACGCTTGCCAATCGAACTCGACCCAGTTGTCCGAGAAGTCGAATGACAGGCAGCCACTGGCCTGGCGGATCTGCGCCAGTTGGTTCTCGAGGCCGCTATAGAGGCTGCTATGGGCCAGCGGGAATTGCGCGAGATAGTCCAAGTCGTCGCCATCGAGTCGCAGTTGGTGGCAGACACCCGGATCGCTGCCGAGAAACACCCGTTCGCCGTCGATGCTGTCGACACAAGCCCAGCCATTGGCTCCCACCAGCACTCTGCAATGGGATGCATCGACGGCTTCCTGTTTCAGGCAATCGAGCAGGTACTGGCCGTGCCGGTCATTGCCAACGCAGCCCAGATAGGCGCTGCGAGCCTCCAGCCGGGCGGCAAACACCGACACGTTGAGTGCGTTGCCACCGGGGTACTCGATGTTCCGGTCCAGATAAACATCCACAGTGTTGTCGCCGACAGCGATCAGGCTGGCCATGTTCAATACTCCGTCTTCCACATGTAGCGGCGTGTCGTCAGCGGCTGCTGGTGCCAGACCGCGAGATGAGCGGCAATACGTTCCACGGCGATGCCGACGATGTAGGGCGCGACAATGGCGCGGATTTCCGGGTCGATGCCTTCCATGGGGAAATCCTTGGCGTCATAGACCATGACGCGTTCGGTGTATCGCTGGCAGAAGCGCACCACACGTTCCATCTGCGCCCGGCTGGGGTCTTCGCCCACCAGCAGGAGCAGCGGGGTGGTGGCGTCGGTGGCTTCGAACGGGCCGTGGAAAAACTCGGCAGCCTCCACCGGCAGGCAATGCAACCACTGGCTTTCCATCACCACACAGACCCCGAATACATAGGCGGTGGTGAACATCGGGCCCGACGCGAGGAAGTACATCACGCGATCATCCTTGTACAGGCGCGCCTCTTCGGTGGCGCGCCGGTCGTTATTGATCGCAGCGTCGGCAAGGGCCTGCGGCAGGGCCTTGAGCGAGTGAGTGAGCTTGTCCAGCAGCGGCCAGCCTTCACGCTTGGCCAGGATGCCGCCGACCAGTGCCTGGAGGATCATGAAGCAACCGAAGTACGCCTCATCGGTACGTCCCAGCAAAAAGCAATGTTGAACAGCCTGGGCCAACGGCAGCTCGGCGGTTTGCGTCACGCCGACGGTGAGGCAGGGCTTGTCCTGCAGAAAACGCGCGGCGGCGATGGTTTCCTGGGTCGTCCCGGACTTGGAGGCGAGGACCACCAAGGTGCGTTCATCCAAGCGCGGCGGATCGATGTCCATGAAATCGGCGGGGAAATAACGGCGTACTTCCAGTGTGTGGCTGTAGCGCTCCAGCCAGTACTGCAAGCCGAGCATGATGCGGTTGGGCGCACCGCAGCTGACGAAGTAGATGCGGTCGATTCGCGTCGCCAGTTCCTGGCCGAACTGCTGCGCGTCGTCGACGATTTGCACGGATTGCTGCAAGGAAGTGGTGAATGCTTCCCGGTTGAACTGGATCGCCATGTGAGCTCCTGGGGGCTTTGTTGCGGTGTTCATGTTGCGGTTCATGATCACCATGTAGACCAAAAGCTATACCACGAAAAATACCATTACAAGATTTTTCCTCCGTGGTCTAATGCACCGTCACCGCAGTTTTCAAGGTAGGCAATGGACCGTTTATTGGGTCTGATTATCAAGCTGGCGGGTTTGCGATGGTTTCAGTGGGTACTGTTGGCACGCCGTTGCACAGAAAAATAAATCCAGGATGTAGACCATGAAAGTTAGTCCTTCCAAATCCTCCGACGTGGCCCTGCTGGCGCCCGAACGCAAGCAGGTGGCCTGGCAGGCCGTCCAGGCCCTGCTGGAAATGCTGGAGCGCCCGGAGTTCGGGCCGAGTGAGCGGATACCGGCGGAACGGGACCTGGCCGAGCACCTGGGCATCAGCCGGATGACGCTGCGAAAGGCCTTGCAAACGCTGATCGATCGCGGGGTCCTGGAGCGCCGTGGCAACCGCGGCACCTTCGTGACCGGTCCGGGCGTCGAGCGGCCACTCAATACCGTCGCGCGCAAAGGCATCGCCGAAGTGGTCGAACAAGCGGGGGCCAGGCCGGGCAGTAAATTGCTCTACTTCGAACAAACCCAGGCCAATGCCCGCGTGGCGAAACTGCTGAAGATCCAGGAAGGCGACCTCTTGCTGACCATCAGGCGACTGCGCACGGTGGATCAAAAGCCATTCTGCATAGAGACCAGCTACATCCCTGCAGCCCGCGCACCGGACCTCGTGGCGGGAGACCTGATCGAGGGGGCCTCGTTGTATGCGTTGCTGTTATCGCGCTACCAGATCGAAATGGAAAGTGACGAGGGCACACTGAGCATCGCCACGATGAGCGACCAGGAGGCCCGCTTGCTCGACGTCGAGCCCGGGACGGCCGCGCTGGTCTACCGAGGTGTGATTTTTGACCGCCAAGGGCAGCCGGTGGAATACCTGGTCTCGATCAACCATCCCCAGCGTGTGGTGTTCAAATTGGCGGACAGTCGGGTCAACAGCCTGCATTCCGATCATCATTTCCCATCTGGGTAAAGCCCAACGCGGACACCCTACGGTTCCTCCACGATTCCCTCTCGTCGTCAAGGAGCAGCGGACTGCCCCGACTGACGACTCAATCCAGGCGTCTTGCCCGTAATGCGCTTGAACGCGCGACTGAAAGCGGCCTGGGAGGTATAGCCCAAGCGCTGCGCCACCTCTTCAATAGGCAGCCTTTCGAGCGTCAGCCACTGGCTCGCCAACCGCATCCGCAGTTCGGTCACGTAGCGCAACGGGGCCATGCCAATCGTCATTTGGAAGCGGTCAGCGAAGGCTGAGCGAGAGGTGTTGCATTGTTCCGCCAGCTGCGCAACGGTCCAGTCGCGCCCCGGTTGTTGATGGAGCGCGAGGAGTGCATTGGCCAAGCGTGGATCGCGCAATGCAGCGACCAGACCAGAGGCATTGCCGCAGGCGCACTCCACCCAACCGCGAACGACCATGGCGGCCACCACGTCGGCTAATCGCGCAAGTATGCCCGCGAAGCCGATACGTGCGGCGCTGACCTCGCGTTCCATGGTGGTCAGGATAGGCACCAGTCCGGGGTAGCGCTGGCCGCCGGCGTCGATCAGCATCAGGCCCGGCATCAGCTTGCCAAGGCCATGGATGCTGCCCAGTTCAAACTCCATGCAGCCGCTGAACAAAAGGGTGGTCGGCGTCGGCCTGGCATCGGTTCCGGTATCCACCGCGCTCACGGTTTCACCGAGGGGGGCGCCGTCCAGATGGTCGATGTCCTGAACAGGCACATCCGTATGGGAAAGCAATTGATGGGCCGCGCCATGGGAGATGAATACTGCGTTTCCGGCAGACAGCGCATAGGTGGCCCCGTCTTCCATTCGTAGCACCGCATTGCCAACTGCCAGAAAGTGGAACCAGGCATGCCCGGGTTTGGCAGCGAAACCCAGGCCAAAAGCTGGGCCGGTTTGAATACGCCGGTATTCGACGCCACGCAGGCGCATGCCGCGCAACAGTTCATTGATGAGATCCGAGGAGAGGGCAAACTGATCGGTAGGCATGATTCAGGTGTTTCAGTCAAAAAATGGAGGTTTTCGATCATAGATCATCCAGATTCGCCCGCCTAGACTGCGGATCGCAATGAGGATTGGGAGATCTGTGCAATGACTGACTGTGTTTGTAATGCCGTATCCGACAGCCATCTCGGCGCCGGGCCGGATGTAGAACCCGCCACACCCGCGTGGATGGCCGTGTTTTCGTTGGCAATGGGCGTGTTTGGATTACTCACCGCCGAGTACCTTCCGGCCAGCCTGTTGACGCCGATGGCGACCGACCTGGGGGTGTCCGAAGCGTTGGCTGGCCAGGCGGTAACGGTGACTGCAGTGATCGCACTGTTCGCTGGCCTGCTGGTGCCAGGCCTGACTCGCGGTATCGACCGCCGTTGGGTGCTGCTGGGTTTTTCCACATTGATGATCGCCTCCAATCTGCTGGTCGCCGTTTCCTCCAGTCTCGCGGTGCTGCTGGTCATGCGTATCTTGCTGGGTATCGCCCTTGGCGGGTTCTGGAGCATGGCGGCAGCGGTGGCGATGCGCTTGGTGCCGGGGGCTTTGTTGCCCCGGGCGCTCTCTATCATTTTCAGCGGCATTGCCGTCGGGACGGTGGTTGCGGTCCCTCTGGGCAGCTACCTGGGTGGGCTATACGGCTGGCGTAGCGCGTTCTTTGCAGCGGCGGCAGTCGGCGTGGTGACCCTGGTTTTCCAGTCGTTCACGCTGCCGCGCCTTGCGCCGCGCAGGCCGGCACGCCTGCGCACCGTACTGGAAGTGCTGCAGCGCCCGGGCATCGCCATGGGCATGTTCGGTTGTGTGCTGGTGCACAGCGGCCACTTCGCGATGTTCACTTATGTCCGACCGCTCCTCGAAGGGACCACTGGCATCGACCCGCAAGGGTTGTCACTGATGCTGCTGGGTTTCGGTGTGGCGAACTTTGGCGGCACGTTGTTGGCGGGATGGCTGCTTGAGCGCCGTCCACTGGCCACCCTGGTGTTGATGCCGACGTTGGTGGGCGTTGCAGCACTGGCGTTGGTTCTGTTGCCCGCCTCGGTGCCGGGGCAGGCGGTGCTGCTGGCGATCTGGGGTTTGGCCTTTGGTGGTGTGCCGGTGGCATGGTCGAACTGGGTCGCCAGCGCGGTACCCGATCAGGCGGAAAGCGCCGGGGGCATGGTGGTGGCATCTGTCCAGTCGGCCATCGCAACGGGCGCCGCCGCTGGCGGTGCGATGTTCAGCCTCGGTGGCAGCGTCGGCGTATTCGTGGCGGCGGCGGTGCTGATGCTGCTGGCCGCGTTGCTGATTGCGTTGCGGGTCCGGGTTCCTTCCGCCCATGGCAATGCCCGGCCCAGGCCCGCGCTGCATCTCTGATCCGGCTTCGCAGCCGCCTCGATTCCATCCGTAATCCGGAGATAAGACATGAACAATACGACGTCTCACCAAGGACGCCTCAAATCTTTGCGCGCGGCAGGTATAGGCAATGCGCTGGAGTGGTTCGACTGGACGCTGTACGCAACCTTTTCGGTGTACCTGGCCAGCAATCTATTCGACAAGATTGATGCCCGCTCGGCAATGCTCGCGACTCTCGCCGTGTTCGCGGTGGGTTTTGTCGCGCGTCCTATCGGCGGATGGCTGTTTGGGCGCCTGAGCGACCGATTGGGACGCCGGGCCATCATGGTCATCACGATGTTGCTGCTGGCGATCAGCAGCCTTGGTATCGCGATCATCCCCAGCTACGAAAGCATTGGCCTGTATGCCTCGGTCGCGCTGCTGTTCTTCCGGCTTATGCAGGGGCTCGCCCATGGCGGCGAGACCGGGGTTTCCTACACCTATGTCGCCGAGATCGCCCCAAGCAAGCACCGTGGCTTATGGTCCAGTTCGGTCTATGTCGGGGTGACGCTAGGGGTGATGGCAGCGACGGCCATGGCGGCGGTACTGACCTGGCTATTGGGCGCGCAGGCCATGGCCGACTACGGCTGGCGGATTGGCTTCGCCATCGGTGGGCTGCTCGGCATCTATGCGCTGTTTTTGCGCCGCAGTGCGCAGGAGTCTCACGTGTTCGTGGAGCAGCAGGGGCAGGCTCGGCCGCCGCGCAAGTTATCCAGGGGGGAGATGCTGCGAGTGGCGCGCAACATCGTCATGCTTGCAGCGGCTGCCAATGTCACCTACTACGCGTGGGTCACCTTCGGTGCTTCGACGGCCATTGCCCGGGGCATGGACGCCACGGGTGCTTATGTGGCCAGTCTCTTCGCGCAAATCCTTTGTGTGTGCTGGTTGCCAGTCTGCGGAATGTTGTCCGATCGTTTCGGCCGCAGGCCCATGGTCATCGCCTGGGGCCTGGGCGTGATCCTGCTGACCTATCCCATTTCGATAATGGTGACCGTTGAACCCTACACGCTGTTCCTGGCCCAGGTCGTGGGGTTGGGAGCCTGGTCGTTGATTGCGGCGATTTTTCCCGCAGTGCTGTCCGAGCAGGTGCCGACCCAGGCGCGGGCGCAGGGCGTTGGGTTGGTGTCGTCGGTTTCGGTGGCGCTCTTTGGCGGCACCGCGCCCTATTTGCACAATTATCTCAGCGGCGTCGACCTTGGCTATTTGTACATCTGCTACGTCATGGGGTTGGGTCTGGTTACCGTCCTGGCGGGTTTTCTTATCGACGAAACGGCGGGCATCGATCTTGCGCACATCGAGGCGCCCGGTGCTCGAACCGCTGCCGGCTCACGGCCGGTGGCGCTGTCTCAGGACTAATCAATTGGCATGTAGACCCGCCGGATCAGCGGATCCAAGGAGTGCGATTCAATGAATTCAACAGACCTCAAGAATGCCGCAGCACGAGGTGAGCGACCGGGCGCGAACGTGACCGCCAGCCAGACGTCAGGGCCTCGTCAGGCCGCGCGCGAGATCTGGGTCGAAGTCCCTTCCGAGTCGGGCCCGGCGGCCGCTTGGTGCTACTCGGATCGCCGCTCCTATAGCCCGGGTGACTCGGTGCGCCTGCATCTGTCCTCGAACCGAGCGCAAGTGAGACTCAGGATCTATCGTGATGGAGCCGTTGCTCGCACGCTGCACGAAACCGACAGCCTCGATGCTTGCTTCCACCCGTTGCCCGAACGTGCCTACGAGCAGGGATGCCAATGGCCGGTCTTCGTGCAATGGTCAATCCCGGGTGATGCGGACCCGGGTGGCTATGTAGTGGAAGTACGCGATAGTGCTGACAGCGTACTCGGGCATCACCTGTTCATCATCAAGGCGGCGCGCAAGCGTGCCGACGCTTTGGTGCTCGTCGCGGCGACATCGACGTGGGCTGCTTACAACGACTGGGGCGGCGCCAATCACTACTTCGGTCTCCACCCCGGAACGCCGAGGGGCCGCGCGCCATTGCTCTCGGCACAACGCCCCTGGGCGCGGGGGCAAGTCTGGCTGCCCGAGGATGCGCCACGTTCTGTCAACGCTACCCGGCAACGCAAGCCCGGGCCGGCGCGCTACGAGTTCATCGAATGGGCATCTCTTAACGGCTACGCCAAGTACTACGCGCTGGCGGGGTGGGCCTCCTACGAAAGACCCTTTGTGGTCTGGGCCGAACAGCAAGGCTATACGGTCGACATCCTGACCCAGGACGATTTGCATCAGGATCCGCAGGCGCTTGAGGGTTATAGCTGCGCCGTCTTCATAGGACACGACGAATACTGGACGCGGGAAATGCGCGACCACGTCGATGTCTTCGTCGAAGGGGGCGGCAAGGTTGCGCGCTTCGCCTAGCAACTTCATGTGGCAGATTCGCTTGGAGGAGGAGGGCCAGAAACAGGTGGCCTACAAATACGATGCCGGCGACCTTGATCCCGTGGCGGCTACCGACCTTCATCGGCTATCCGGTGCCTGGGAAGATCCTAGGGTGGATCACCCAGGGGCACGGACGTTTGGGGTGAACGCCTTGCGAGGAATATATGGCGCATTTGGGGGGATGGCACCACGCAGCCCTCGCGGGTACACGGTCTTCAGGCCCCGGCACTGGGCGTTTGTGGGCACGGGGCTGGGCTACGCGGATATGTTCGGGGACGAAGCTAATATCTTTGGCTATGAGGTGGATGGCCTGGAGTACACATTTGTCGACGGTCTCCCGGAACCGCTCGGCACGGACGGTGCGCCCGCCGGATTGCAAATCCTCGCCATGGGCTGGGCGACCAATGCCGAGCATGGCCGATCCGAGGATGCCTATTCGTTCATGCTAGGCGATGGCGATGCCCGGTTTCGTGCTTCCATCCTGGCGCCCGACCTTAGCGAGGCCAGCGTCCACCGGCACAGCCGCGGGGCAGGCATGGTGGTGCATTTCCACAAAGGCCGAGGTGAGGTATTTACTGCCGCCACGTGCGAATGGGTACATGGGCTCATGCAGGCAGATATTTACACCGTGATGATCACAAAAAATGTGCTCGATCGTTTCCTGCGGAATACGTCCTGATGGCTGTGATGGAGAGCTGCTGTTCACATCCGATGATGTTCCAGCAGAAAGTCTACAAACACCCGCACCCGCGCCGGCATCGCCGAACCCCCAACGAAAACTGCATGTATCGGCTCCCGGTCTCCGGGGTTCCAGGTATCCAACAGTGGCACCAGGCCGCCGCGTTGCAGATCCTTGGCTACGGTGAACTCGCCGATACGGGCGATGCCAGCGCCGAGTCGTGCCAGTTGTGCCAACGCCTCGCCGCTGCTGCATTCGATGTTGCCGCTGACCTTCAGGGAAAACGCTTTGCCATCGCGGATGAACGGCCAGTTGGGTTCGGCACGACGAAAATTGAAGCGCAGGCAGTTGTGGCGCAGCAGATCTTCCGGTTCCAGGGGTGTGCCGTGGCGCTCCAGATACTCGGGCGAAGCCACCACCACTTGGCCGGTGTCGCCGATCCGGCGCGCGGTCAGCGGGCTGTCGGGCAGATGGCCGAAACGCACCGCCACGTCGGCCTGGCCGCCGAGAATGTCGACCACTTCGTCGCCGAGGGTGAGGTCGACGACGATGTTCGGGTAGCGGGCGCTGAAGGCGGCCACCAAGGGCACGATCGTCTGTCGACCATGGCCGAGGGCGGCGCTGACCCGCAAACGGCCCTTGGGTACGCCTTGGTCGGCGACGGCTTCTTCGACCTCGGCCATGTCGGCCAGGATACGGCGGGCGCCGCGCAGGTAAGCCTCGCCCTCGGCGGTGAAAGTGATCGCTCGTGTGGTGCGCAACAGCAGGCGGGTGCCCAGCCGTAGTTCGGTTCGCGCGATGATCCGGCTGATCGCCGAGGGTGTCAGCCCCAAAGCACGCGCGGCAGCCGACAGGCTGCCTTCCTGCGCCACCGCGGCGAACACAACCATTTCACCTGATCTGCCGTTGACGTCCATTTGTGCTCCACACGCAAAGGTGTTTGCAAGAAAGGCTATCTACCGCCATAGAAGGTCGCATCGTAGCATTTGCAGCATAGATGAGGAGCCTTCCTATGCGTATCAATCCACCCCTTGTTGCACTCGCCATGGGTGCCTTTGGCATCGGCGTAACCGAGTTCGCCCCAATGGGCATGTTGCCGGGGATCGCTGCAGATCTCGGCGTTTCCATTCCCGCCGCAGGCCTGCTGGTCAGTGCCTACGCCTTGGGCGTACTGCTCGGCGCGCCACTGATGACCCTGACCACCGGCAGGATTCCCCGGCGCTATCTGCTGATCGGACTCATGGCGATTTTCACCCTGGGAAACCTGATGTCAGCGCTGGCCACCGATTACTACAGCCTGATGGCCGCCAGGGTCGTGACTTCACTGAACCACGGTGCGTTCTTTGGCGTCGGCTCCATCGTCGCGGCCAGCGTGGTCGCCCCGCAGAAACGCGCCGGGGCGGTCGCGGCGATGTTCATGGGCCTGACCTTGGCGACGATCGGCGGTGTGCCGTTGGCTGCCTGGTTTGGTGAACTGTTCGGCTGGCGCACGGCATTCTGGGGAATTACCGGCCTGGGCGTGGTGGCGATGGCGGCGCTGTGGTTCGCCTTGCCCAACGTGCCGGCGCCGCAAAGCATCGGCGTGCTGGCCGAAATTCGGGTACTGGGGCGCGGCCCGGTGTTGGGCGCGTTGGCCCTGACCGTGGTCGGCTCAGGTGCGATGTTCACTGTCTTCACGTATATCGCCCCGATCCTGAGCAGCGAGACCCATGCCTCCGCCACTTTCATCACGGCGATGCTGGTGCTGTTCGGCGTCGGACTGACGCTGGGCAACATGTGGGGCGGCAAGGCCGCGGATCGCTCGATAGACCGCACCCTGATCGTTTCGCTGGGCGTGCTGATTCTCGTCCTGCTGGCGTTCACCGCACTGATGCGCTGGCCGCTCCCGGCGGCCATCGCCATCCTGATCTGGGGCATCGCCAGTTTTGCCTTGGTGCCGCCCTTGCAGATGCGCGTGATGGAAGCCGCCAAGGACGCACCTAATCTGGCCTCGGCCGTGAACATTGGCGCCTTCAACTTGGGCAATGCGATTGGCGCGGCGCTGGGCGGCGCGGTGATCAACGCGGGCTTGGGCTATCCGGCGATTTCCCTGGCTGGAGCGGCGATGGCGGGGCTGGGGTTGCTGATGGTGCTGGCTTTCGCCTGGCGTTCCAGAATGGTTGCGGCTGCGGCGGTTTGACGATGGCATGGATGCGCTGTTCCCAATCCTGCTGGAGTTAACCGCCGCGCTGTATCTGCTCCAGTATCTGGCTGTCAGTGATGTCCATATCGTCCAGCAACAGGAACATCTTGCTCAGCACCTCGGCCATTTTCCGGTCGGTGTCGGCGAACGGCAGGTAGAACGCCTCGGCGCTGGCGACAACGGGCACGATGCACAGGTAGTTGCCGGGTTCGATATGGATGGCTGCGCTGCCCAAATGAATTCGGTAGCTGGCGCGCTGGCCGGTGACGTGCAGGAAATGCCCTTCACATTTGACGTTTTGCAACCCGAGCCCCTGGATCAATTCGCCGACCAGTTCGGCGCGTCGTTGCAAGGTTTCGTTGCTGGTGGCGTAGCTGTCCGCAGCGTAGGCCACGGAGACCAGCAAGTCGGCATCGCGCATGACTTCCGAGAACAGCAGCGGCGGTACTTGCTCAAGCGGGATCGCTTTCTGGTCGCGGTGGAACGCAATCGTGTCGAAGGTGAAGTGTTCCGTTTCGGAGAGGTAGTGGCCGGTATCGAGAAAGTTGAACAGGGCGTAAATGCCATGCTCTTTGCTCTCGTAATAGATGTCCTCGACGCTTGAGGTCGACCAATTGCGGACCTGCAGCAACCGGGCGGCTACTTTGCCTTTGAGGCGGTGGCCGGCAAATCGGTTGGACCACAGAGCGGTCTCTCGCTCAGCCGGTGTCAGCAGGTACAACTCGCGAAAGGCTTGTTTGAATGGCTGCACGCGGCGATGGGTCACGACTTCTTTCTGCCAGGCCGACAGTTGTCCTGCCGTGAACAGGTGAAAAGGGTGAGCAATACGCAGGTGCTTCTCGGCCACGTGTCGCCGGCCTTCGAGGTCAGTCACGGTCAGCGTTGCGGCATCGAGCCAACCCAACGCGGCGTCGTCGACCTGCACGATAAGCTGTTCGAGCAGCAGGCGAACCGCAGGCATTTTCAGCAGCGGCTTCAGCTCCGCCAACGCCAGGGTTTCGCCGCTGCTCATCATTGTTTCCAGGGTTCTGCAGAAGCGTGCGATCTGTTCCTTGAGCTGGGTCTGCTGCGTTTTGAGGGCGATGAAGTCTGCGTGTTTGCGAATTGCAGGCGGTGCGGTCTTGAGGGGCTTTGCGGCTTTGCAGATGTGCAATGCCGGCGACAAGCCGTCGATGACGATCGTGACGTCATAGCCATCGATGGTGGCAGCCGTCAGGGCGGATTCGGCGATCTCCGATTCCATGGCCCATTCCAGGCGAATCGCCGAGGGGTAACCCGCGACACGCGCCAGGTTTTCCAATCCCGCCTGCACCGCTGCGTGGGAGTTGGCCTGTCGTTGAGCGCCGTATTTACGCACCTCTTTGTGCAGTTTTTTCAACGTCAGATAGCGCTGGCGTACATCATCCGAATCCATGACGGGCAGCACGCCATAGATGCGCATGGCCGGCTGTGCATGGCGGGCCAGTTTCTTTTCCAAGGCCGGTCGACCGATGCCTCGGTACGCGTCGAGCAGTACACGCGTCTCGGGAAACGCCCAGTGCGAATGCTCGAGTGTCACGAGGTAGTCGCGCAAATGCTCCGGGTCCGCCTCGGCCAGCGCCTTGTCCAGCAGGTAGCGGTCCACCACGCCCACCGTTTCATCAAGCGTATTGGGCAGGTCGGTACCCCATCCGGACCGAGGTGCCAGGGCAATGCTCAAATACTCGCGCTGAAAGGATTGCAGATCACTCCAACCGAGCGCGTCGAGCACCACGCGGCTGGCATGTCCTGCATAGGGCAGGGCGGTCAGCAGGGTATTTCTGGAAAAGCCGGTCAGCGCGGCGAGCAGTGCTGCCGATTGGTCCTCGGGCCACTCCTGAAGGAGCAGGAAACGTTCGAGCACCGCGGCCGTATCGCCGAAATGGTCGAAGAAGTCATCCGGCGTCGCGCCCAACCGTTCGATGACGGCCAGGGCCTGCAGCATCCATCGGGTGTCATACACCTCTACCGAACGGAAGGTGTCAGCCAGCTTCGCGGCGTTATCGGGCAATCCGGCCAAGGCTTCCTCGACATAACGAACGGTGAAGCTTGCCAGTTCGGGGTGCACGGGTGCGGGTGCCTCATCGAGGACATCATCATCCTGGAACGACTCATCATCGACGTCCTCGTCTTCGGGACCCTCATCGCTTGAGTCCTCCTCACCGAGTGCTTCGTGGGTGTACCGATCCGGGTCCACATCATCGCTGTCCAACCCGGCGTCGGCTGCGTAGAACATCATGGCGCTGCCCCAGGTATTGGCGCCCCGGACGAAGCGGGGGTAATCGAGGCGGCCTGCTTCCACCAAGCCCAAGGCGATGCGCTTGATTTCCTGGTGCACGTAGATATACGCGTCAGCGATTTTCCGTTGTTCTTCCCCAGGCGCTGAAGGGGGCTGCTCGCGGTTCCAGCTGCCATCCAGCAACCATCCGGCGAAGGTCTGCCAGGTTGGGGTGGACGGGTAGTTGCTCAAGCGATGGATACAGGCTTGGACGTCAGGCAAGGCCCAGGCCTGGTCCGGGCTTCTGCGGTAATAGGCGGGGCCATCTTCGTCAGTGGGTAATGGATAGTCACTGTCTTCGAGGGCAAATTGCAGCATGTGCTGCAGCCGCGCGCCAATCTGCTCTAGCGCATAGGTGTCCGGGTGGGCGGTGATCCAGGCATCGCAGATTCGATATTGCAGGCCGTAGCGCTGCTGATCGCGAAGGTCTTCCAGGTCGTCCCAAACGGTCGGGAACACAAAACCGTCAGCCAGCGCTTCGGGTCCATCCTCGGGATACTGCCTGACCCAGTCCTCGGCGATGCGCAGAACGCCGATGCCGTCCCAGAAACCGGGTGCGAATTGGTCATAGGGGCTGAGCTCGGGATACTCATCCAGCGCTCTGTCGCAGAATACTCGCAATGCAGCGAGGCGCGTGGCTTGTTCGGGCAGAGGACGGCGTGATTGCATGTGGGTATCCGAGGGAGCGAGCGACGAGGATCAACCGCCAATCAGTGGCAGCAGGCGGATAAACGCGAGCGTGGATGGCGCGCCCAATTCAATCGACTCATCGAGCCTCTGGAGCATGACGCCGTTATGCAGAATGCGAAACGCACGGGTTTCAAAACCCTTCAAGGCTCGCTCGGCTTCAACGCCAACATCCAGGTCCAGGGACGCGCTGGCGTGAGGCATGGCTACCGCCCCTTCGCTGGCTTGTTGAAGAATGTCCCGCTCGCTCAAGTATTGGCGGTCGAGCACTTCACGCACCGACACTTGTTGCAGCGAGTGCTGAGCCAACAATGCGGCGATCTGCTCGGCAACGGCCAGGCGAATCAACTCGGCGACCGTCAAGGTCAACGAGGACGGAGTCAGGGTGACAGGAGGCAGCAGAGGCTCCTGGCGTGCGCCTTTCAGGCAATAGCTATGAACTACGAACTCCATGATGCATTCCTCGTAAGCCAGACCAGCCTAAAACCTGTGCCTTGGACTATTTCCACGTTTCCTTCAGGACCGAGCGAAACAATTCCGACAGCAGCGGCTCGACTTCCTTACGTTCGCTGCGGGTCGGCTTGATGGCTTCAAGCCGATGCAGTTCACGCTCGACGAATGTCTGAATAGGCATGATTTGCGGTGAAAGCCCCATTTCTGGTGAGGCGCGCTTGATCGCAAGCAAGTCATCGATCGCCCGATGCAGTTCTGGTTCGCCGTCGATGACTTGGCGCAACGTGTCGAACTCGATGGGGGCCGGTGTATCGAACCGCTCCAGCCACCGTACGGAGAGCAAGGGTCGCAGCACGTAGAAATACTTCTTCAGCGGTACTTCCGGTGCCTGCAAATACCCACGGAAATTGGTTTTCGCCATGCTGCGATAATGGTAGATGCCGCTTTCAACCGAGTACACCTGCGGTAGCAACGCTTTGGCACGTTCGTGGAAGGAGCCGCAATGCTCGTAGACGATGGTGGATTGCACCCACTCGACAAACCCTGGATTCGACTTCCAGAACAGCCTCAATGCCTTGCGCAGATCCCAGCCATTGATGTCCATGTCGTCGACAATCGGGTACTCGATAACGTCGCGCTGTTCCTCAAGGCCGACCGAGAGATACCAGTCAGGTTTATGGACGTAGATGAAGCGCGCGTCATAGTCGCTATTGGGCGATGCGAAGCCCCATGCGCGGCTGCCTGACTCAACGGCGAGCAGGACCTTGACCTCATGTTCATCCTCGGCGCGGCGCAGACGGCTTCGAACTTCTTCCTGGACAGCTACGCAAACCATGACCCCACTCCAATCCAATTAATTTCAATACTGGGACTGCACCGCAGCGTTGTAACGCATCCGCAATTCGTCATACCCGGCCCGTGCGGCAGCAAGATCCTGGTTCAGTTCTGCGGCGTCGGCCCCGGCCCCCCAGTGTTGTTGCAGGCGCTCAACGGCGGTAAGCCATTCCTTGGCTGCCAGACTGATTTTGCTCCACACGGGCGGGTTGCCGTTAGCCGATCGCAGGCGCGGCAGGGCTTGCACGAAGGCTTCGGTGTCTGTCCAGTGAGCCGTCAGCGAATGTTGCAGGGCGAGCAGTTGTTGCGGCGTCAGCGGGGCGCCTTCAGTCATGGCGTCCAAGGCGTTGATGGTCTGACGGGCCTGGATCATGAAGCGCAGCGTGTACCAATGTTGGTCCTGTCCCAGGTGCTTTTCGATGGACGCCAACTGTTGTTCACGCACCTTTAGCTGCGGCTGTTCCAATGCTTGGCGCAACGGTATCGCCTGGTCACGAGCGTCCTGCAAATGCAGGGTCAGGTCGCGGTCCAGCTTATCGAGTTGGTCAGGCTGAGGCTGATCGCGATGATTCGCCAGCCACAGTTCGGCGATCCGGGCGTTCGGGCGCAGGTTGTCATAGGCCTTGATGTAGTTCGCCGCGAGGGCTTGCAGACTGCCGGGCTCACCAATACTGAACCCATGCTTGCAGGGTGATGGCTGAGCACCCTGAGGCCGGATGAACTCCTCGGCGTCGATGCCCGACCCCATGCCGAAGCCGACGAAACCCATTTTGCGAATCCATTCGTCCTCCGGCAAGGCCCGGCGGGCACGGTAGTCGACATAACGCTGCTCGAATAGCTCCGCTCCGTCCACCAGGCAGGTACTTATCTCCTGAACTTCGTCCCAATGCACGCGGTTTTCCTTATCCTCGTCCGACGGCCCGGCCAGGCGCTGAACCAGCCAAGTCATCGTCAGTAGCACGACAACTGCAGTGATGAAAGCGCGGGTGCTGATCATGGTTGATTGGCCTGAGGTTTCTTGAAAGCTTGCCACTCGGTTGCAGACAGTACCGAAGGGCATGGCGAAGCGGTGGACTGTCGGGCGGCACAAATGCGCTGTGGCCAGACCTGGAGGCCTTCATTCTTGCTGACATACGTGCTCTTGGCCCAGGTATTCCCCAACAAGACCATGGGCACTAGCATGCCCAGGAAAAGGCCAATAAGCACGTCGCCGGGCACCTGGTCATAGAGTCGGGCCAGGAAAGACTTGCCGCGATCGAAGGGCGTCCGGCGGCTCAAGGCTCCCAGCACACCGAGCGTCCCAAAGAAGGTCGCCGCCCCGGCAACACCGCCGGCTAAGTAAATGAGGCCGCCCAGCAGCCCGACCCAGAGGATCTCGCGGATCGGCATCGGAGTGGGGCGCCGCAGACTCAGCCAGCGACCGTAATGGTCATTTATCCAATGGTCCAGGCGCCAGGCTTTGCGGCTCAGTTTCTTGCACACTGCGTGAAGTGCCCAACCGACGACACCGAGCAACAGGGCGCGAAGCAACATATCGACTACGCTGGTGTAGAACGAGCCACCGAGCCGATATTCAAAGAGCCAGCTCATGCAGATCGAAGTGCCGAGTATGGCCAGTGGCACGGCCAGGACCGGCGGCTGCCGACGCAACGGGCGCCAATTGTCCGGCCCCAGCTGTGGCCTCTCGTTCAGCAGTTGTGGATAGCGAAGCTGAACGGTGCGATACAGCGCCTCGCAGGCATCCCAGTCCGTAGCACTGAAGGTCATGCTCAAACGCACCCGGGCGTCTTCATCGTGTGATCCAAACAGCATTCGCGCGGCCTGGGACTCGCTGCTGTCGAAGAGCTGAGTGAGACGAGCCTGCTGCGCCAGGAAGATGGCGCAGTGGCTGCGCGCCAGGAGTTGGCTCCACCAGGGTTCGGGACAAGGTGTGTACTGGCCGGTCTGCTTCCAACCTTGCTGCTCGCAAATGTCATCGAACAATGTTTGCGACCACTGCGGCGCCTGCAGCAGCGCCATGGCCAGACATCGGTTCAGCCATTGCCGGGCGTCCAGGGTCTGTAGCCAGGGACTGGTGTCGAGCTGGCGGGCGACATCGAGAAAGCGTCGGTCATCGTGCCAGGCCCCAGTCAGGCGAGACCATGCCAGATCCATGAGCCTGCCGCGCAGCTGCTCGGTGGCGGCGGCGGGCAAGTCCTCGCGTTGCCAAAGGGTCAGCCAATGCAACTGCTCAACGGCTGCTTCAGCCAGGTCGTAGCTATCCTCTTGCGCCAGGCAAAGCTCCAGCAGGCCTTGTTCGAACTCACGCTCGCAGCCATAAAGGCGCGCCTGCACCAGACGGTCGTGGAGATTGGCGGCGCTTACCGCTTCCAGGCACTGCGTCGCCACGCGCTGGCTCGGTGGAGGCGTTGTCGGCGCTGACTGCGGGGCCGGAAAATCCACGAGGGGCAGCTTGGCAGGGGTGGGCTGATCTTCGTCGACTACGACTTCCGGCTGCCAGTCGGCCCATTCCAATGCCTGTTCGTAAGCTTCGCGCAGGCGCTGGAAACCCACTGGATCTTCGTCCGGGCGAAGCTGCTTGAGCAAGCTTGCATATTGGCGCTTGATACTGCGCTTGTCGGCATCTTCCGGCAGTCCGAGTACAACCCAGCAGGTCATCGTCAGACACCTTCTTCCAAGCTGTCGAGCTGGGCGCTGATCTGCATCCGCAGTGCCCGGATGTCATGCAATTCCTGGGTTTCGAGCATCTGGCCGAAGCGGGTCGCCAACTCATCGATTCGTTGGCGCAGCTCACCGCGGCTTTCCTGGTAGAGACGTTCCAGCCGGGCGATCAGCAAGGTGTTGGGTTGTTCGTTGCGTGGGTGGATCTTCAGCGTTTCCAAGGCCTTGAGACGCCGGCCGATTTCTTCGCTATCCAGCACGCCGGCGTTATTGGCGATCACCAGGTTGCGCCGTTCACCGGTCTGGACGGTCTGCGCATCGGTCTCCAGCAGACCGTTGGTGTCGTAAGTGAAGCGCACATCGATCCCCACCTCTCCGGCAGCCATGGGCGGCACGGGAATTTCCAATTCGCCCAAGAGAATGTTTTCAGTGACCCGACGGCTTTCGCCTTGATAGACCTTCAGCAGCACGACCTTTTGCTGGTCCTGAAGTGTGAAGACGCGCTTGACCTTGCTCACGGGCACCACGCAGTTGCGTTCGATGATCGGCAGGTAATGCCCGCTTTCGAGCTTGCCGCCAAACTCAACCGCAATTTCGATGCCCAGGGAGTACGGGCAGACATCGGTGAGCACGATTTCTTCAAGTGCCGCGTCGCGGCTTTTCAGGCCTGCCTGCACCGCTGCGCCCAACGCCACGGCTTCATCGGGGTTGAGCTGGATAGAGGGAAAGCGTCCGAACAGGCTGGCGGCCAGTTTGCGTACCAACGGCATGCGGGTGGTGCCGCCCACCAGCAACACTTCGTCCAGCTCGCCGGCGCGGATGCGGGCATCTCGCAACGCGGTCTCGATAGGGGCTCGAAGACGGCTGAACAGGGGCGCATAAAGGTCGGTCAGGCTGGCCTGGGTGTATTCGCGACGCCATTCGCGCTCGCCCTGGCGTATTGCGAACGTTGCGCTTGACTCCTGGCCCAGGGATTTGCGCACGCGTTCAGCTTCACGGCGCAGCCGGCCGTAGAGCTGTGGGTCTCCAAGGGCCAGCGGCGCCTCGTTGTTGCCTGCCTGTGCGGCAACGAAATCCTGGACCAGCAGCGTGTCGAAATCTTCTCCGCCAAGGAAGTTGTCGCCAGCACTGGCGCGCACTTCCATGATCCCTTCGAACAGCTCCAGGATCGACACGTCGAACGTCCCGCCACCAAGGTCGAATATCAGGAAAGTGCTGGCAGTGTCTCGCCGGTGCAAGCCATAGGCGAGTGCGGCCGCGGTGGGTTCATTGATCAGTCGCTCGACCTTGAATCCGGCCAGCTCGCCGGCGATTCGCGTGGCCTTGCGCTGGGCATCGCTGAAATAGGCGGGAACGCTGATGACGGCCTCTTCCACCGGTTCGCCGAAATGCCGCTCGGCATCCTCGCGCAAGCTGCGTAGCACCATGGCCGAGAGCTCCTCGGCCCGGAACTGCTGGTTGCCCAAGGTGGTGAGACGGGCGCTGCCCATGTAGCGCTTGAAAAGCGAGGCGGTGAGTCGGGGGTGCGTTTGCAAGCGCTCCAGGGCCGTGCGGCCCACCATGACGCGGCCTTCATCGTCCAGGCCGACCACGCTCGGTGTCAGCCACTCGCCCAACGCGTTGGGCACCAGTTGCGCCGCGCCGTCGCGCCATGCTGCGATAAGGCTATGGGTGGTGCCCAGGTCAATGCCGACAATCATGTCCGTTGGAACTCCTTGAGTCGTTGCGCCGCGATGGGCTATCGGCGAGCCGGTCAGTTTATCAGGCCTGTATCGGCGAATGACTGAAAAACCTTGAAGACGAATCACGTTGACGCTTGAATCCGGTTTTCAATCAAGGCGGGGGATAGCCCGGGCGAGATTTTCCCGTGCCTGCTGCTCGAATGCCTCGAAATACAAGGGGGTCGTGTAGATACGCTCACGCGCCAGGAAACGCTCCAGGACCTGGCGCCGCTTCTGACGGTACATAGGCAGGGGCACGTATTGGTATTCAAGGCGGATTTGCCGGTCGTATTCCTCAAACCGCTCGAAGGAGGCCCCCAGGATCGCCAGGTCAGTATCCACCAGCACCGCCTCGTCTGCCGTCGCTGGGGCACCGTCGTGCCGTGTCACCATGACCAGGTCGTAAAGCCTGCGTCGTGTTTCCTCGTCCAGTCCGTTATCCCGTGCCACGTCGTCCAACCACTGTGCACTGCGCAGCTCGTTGTCGGTGCGAAGGGGGTCGTAGATCGCGTCATGAAACCATAGCGCGAGGTCAACTTCGGCGGGTGCCTGGCAAGCGGCATTGACGCGTCGCCGTACGTGGAGGCACTCCGCTAGATGCTGGCGGTTGTGATAAGCGCGGTGTGGCTCGCAATAGTGTCGAATGAGTTCTTCAAACGTCTCTAGCGGTGCGTGCCTGACGCCGAGATCCGCCCAGACCCGAGTCCAGGCGGCAAGGCTCACGTCGTCGGACGCTGCGTCGTGATCGCTCCCATCTGGCAGCTCCGTCATGATTGTTCCTCTGCGTCAATTCTTTAAGCAACTGAAAGCCATCGCTGCATGTGGCGGAGATTCTCGCAATCGTTCCGTCATTGGCAAGTTCTGCAGTTCATTGGGGGCGAGGGCTTTGAGTCGGGCCAGGAATGGGACGCGCCTATCTCGGACCCCGCCGGGTCGTGCGTCCGGCCGGTATGCGAGTTTAGATCGATTATTTCTTACGGTTATTTATATAGCGTTGGATGGCATACCCATGACCGGGAAATCGACGCTGTCGTTTACTTACTGTCTGCAATGAGAGCGAAAGACGTGCAATAACAGAAGGCTTGGCGCGCGTCACTCCGGTAAGCCTGCTTGAACGTTCATTCCTGCTGTTCGATCGCCATCTTGTCGGGCCCGGGCCAATCCTTAGAATCCGCCCCCATCAGCTTGTCCGACTCTCGAACCTACAGGGAACACCACCATGATGAACGCCATGCAGATGCCAATGCCGATGAACGCCAACATGCCGATGATGCCGATGATGGGCATGCCGATGATGATGGCGACCATGACCTGCGAAATGATGGATGACGGCATGATGTGCAAGATGATGCCCGCTGCCTAGGCATGGACATGGCCATGTTCAAGAACAGCGCCGACATGATGCAGATGATGATGAACTGCGGCATGCCGATGATGATGCACTGCGGCAACATGAGCATGATGTGCATGTCCCCGGTGAGCACGGCCATGCCGATGGCGAGCATGATGATGCCAATGCCGATGATGGGCATGCCGATGCCGTCGATGAAGTGCGTGATGGAAAGCACGGTGATGGCGGACTGCATGATGTGCAAAGTCATGCCGATGGCCGGCATGAACATGGACATGATGAAAAACTGCTGCGCGTTGATGATGAAGATGATGGGCGACTGCAGCATGCCGATGATGATGAGCTGCAATGGCATGCCGATGATGTGCTGCACCTGCTGATGACAACCGGGCTGGTTCGCTCTCGACGCGGGCACGATCCATTGTGGCGAGGGAGCTTGCTCCCGCTCGGCTCTGAAGGAGCTGGCGAAGCCTGCGATCTTTTGATCTTTCGCTTGGGATTCGAGTGTCATTGGAAAGATCGCAGCCTCGCTTCGCTCGGCAGCTCCTACAAGCGCGGCCCAGCGGGAGCAAGCTCCCTCGCCACGGGTTTGTCGAGTGCCTTGAACAGCATCTAGGCGTTAATGCCGGGCTTTTTGCATGTTCGTCTTCAGTCCAGGCGTTCCGGATAGGTGACCACCAGGTACGCCACTGCTTCACTGTCGGCCGGGTTGCGATATCGGTGTGGCTGGTCGGCGTAGAACAGAATCGAATCACCCGTGGAAAGCAGGTAGCGCTCGTCGTTGACACTGATCTCCAACACACCCTGGGACACCACCAGGTTCTCCTGCACGCCAGGCCCGTGCCCTTCGGACTGGTCCTCGCCCAAGGGGCCCAGGCGCAGTTCGTAGAATTCCGATTGGCGTGCCACGTCGAACGGGAACAGGGCGCGACTGACGAAGGCACCACTGGCGCTGACCAGGCGTTTGCTCTGGCTGACCGACAGCACCGCCACGCCTTCGAACGCACGGTGTTCGAGGAATGCGGCGACCGATACCTTCAAACCCTTGGCGATTTTGCACAGCACCTTGATCGACGGCACGCTGCGTCCGGATTCGATCTGGGCCAGCATGGCCCGGCTAACCCCGCACTGGCGGGCAAGGGCGTCGAGGGACAAGTGTCGCTTGCCGCGCAGGCGTTGCAAGTTTTGCGCGACCCGTTCGCAGATCGGATCCTCATCCAAGGCTTCCAGATTGTTCAGATCCACTTCGGGTTCGTCGGTGCTCGCCAGAAAGCGCGAGGGTTCCTGGGCGCTCACGCCTGGTACGTCGCGGTCGACTGGGATGCCTGGACCCACTGGAACGCCTGGTAACCGGCATTACGCGCGTACATTTCCCACATGGCCCGGGCCCGTTGCTGGGCCTGCTTGCGTTTGCGGAATTGGACGCAATCGATAACGTTGTCAGTCGGTTTCATAAGGCACTTCACTGTCGTGACCAATGGGACGGGATGAGCTGAGAGTACGTGGTTATGTTTATAACCATAAATACTGATTCTTTATTTATTAATGCTTTTAAATGCTTAGCGAAGTGCCCTAGTCAAATCACGTGAGCCCGATGCAATTCAGTCAGCGCCAGTGCCTTGAGCCGGGCCAACAACGGGTCGCGCCGATCGCGTGGGTGCGGCAGTTGCACCGCCAGTTCCTGGCGAATGCGGCTGGGGCGATTGTCCATGACCAGGACCCGGTCGCTCAGGTACAGCGCCTCGTCGACATCGTGCGTTACCAGCAGCAGGGCGATGGCGTGACGCTCGGCCAGTTGCAGCAACAGGTCTTGCAGTTTCATCCGGGTGAAAGCGTCTACCGCGCTGAAGGGCTCGTCCAGCAGCAGCACCCGCGGCCGCGAATACAGGCCGCGGGCAATCGCCACCCGTTGCGCCATGCCGCCGGACAACGCCTTGGGCAAGGCATCGGCAAAGTCGCTGAGGCCAACTTCTTCGATCAACTGCGCGACCCAGGCTTTGTCATAGTGGTCATCGTCGCTGAAGCCGATGTTCTGTTGCACCGTCAGCCAGGGCATCAACCGCGGTTCCTGGAACACAAAGGCCAACTGTTCGGTGTGGCTGAGCAGTTGCCCTTCGAAGTCTTTTTCCAGGCCGGCAACGATGCGCAGCAAGGTACTTTTCCCGCAGCCGCTGGGGCCCAGCAGGCTCAAGGTTTCCCGAGGCTGCAGTTGCAGGTGGATGTCGTTGAGCACGGTGGTGGTCGCGAAGCTCTTGCGCGCCACGTGAATGTCCAGCAGGGCTTGGGGCATGGCTCAGTCCTCGGTGCCGTTGAAAGTGTCGCGCCAGGCCAGGAAGCGTTTCTCCAGGCCGGCGAGGAGGCCGTCGCTGAGCTTTCCCAGCACGGCGAGCACGATGATCGCCGCCAGCACGATGTCCGGGCGCGAGGTTTCGCGACCATCGCTGAGCAGATAGCCCAGGCCTTTGGTCGCGGCGATCAGTTCGGCGGCCACGAGGAACATCCAGGCCAGGCTCATGCCGCTGCGCAACCCGGTGAACAGGCCGGGCAGGGCGGCAGGCAGGAGAATCCGCCGCACCAGGCGGCGACGGCTGAAACCATACATGTGGCCGACTTCCACCAGCTTGCGGTCGATGTTGCGAATCGCCGCCACGCCATTGAGGTACACCGGAAAGAACGCGCCGATGGCGATCAGCACCACTTTGGAGGTTTCGTCGATGCCCAGCCACAGCAGGAGCAACGGCACCCAGGCCAGGCTGGGGATCGAGCGCAGGCCCGCGAAGGTCGGTTCCAGGTAGGCTTCGGCTTCCCGACTCAGGCCAACCCAGGCGGCGAAGACCAACGCCAGGCTGGCACCGATGGCAAAGCCCAGTAGCACGCGCAGCAGGCTGGCGCTGATGTGCTTCCACAGGGCGCCTTCGGCCAGTTCGCCAAGGGTCAGGGCGATCTCGCTGGGGGCCGGCATCTGGTAGGCGGGCAGCCAACCGATGCGCACGATGATCTCCAGCAACACGATGATCAGCACCGGCAGGGCCAATCCCTTGAGGCGCAGTCGCCAGCGATCGGAATCGAACAGCGGCGTTCTGTCCGCTGGGGACAGGGCCAGGTGTGGGTTGGAGAGGTCTTTGTTGTTGCTGCTCATGGCGATTCTCCGGCAATGCCGAATCCGCGCCAGGCGCGGATCGGTTGTCGCCTGGGCTAGGGGTTATTGACGGGCGACGGCTTGCTGGCGGCCGGTGTCGAGCAGTTGATCGATCACCTGGTCGACGTTCACCCCGCGCCGTACCAATTCCTCGGAGACCAGGATCGGCGCGGCAGCCTTGGAAGCCAGCACATCCTTGGCACTCAGTTGCGGGCTGCCCAGGTCGGTGCGTGACAGTTGCAGCTTGGCAACCTCCAGCGGCAGCCCGGATTCGTCGGCCAGCAGTTTGGCCAGTTCTTGCGGATGCTCCAGCGACCACGTCCGGGCCTGTTCGTAGGCGGCGATCACGGTGTCGATGGTCTGCGGATGCTCTTGGGCGTATTTCTCCGTGACGCTGACCACGCCGTAGCTGTTGAAAGCGGAATTGCGATACAGCAGGCGCGATCCGGCCTGGACTTCGCTGGCGGCCATGTGCGGATCGAGACCGGCCCAGGCGTCGACGTCACCTTTTTCCAGTGCGGTGCGCCCGTCCGGATGCTGCAGGTGCACCAGTTCCACATCGTCTTTCTTCAGCCCGGCTTGTTGCAGGCTGCGCAGGGTGAACAGGTAGGGATCGGTGCCCTTGGTGGCGGCGATCTTCTTGCCCTTGAGGTCGGCGACTGTCTGGTAGGGCGAATCCTTGCGCACCACCAGCGCTGTCCATTCGGCGCGGCTGTAGACATACACCGACTTGATCGGGCTGCCATTGGCTCGGCTCAACACCGCGGCGAGGCTGGCGGACGATGCGAAGTCGACGCCGCCGCTGTTGAGGTATTCCAGCGAACGATTACTGCCCTGGCTCAAGACCCAGCTCACCTTGGTCTGGGGCAGGGCTTTTTCCAGGTAACCGAAGTGCTTGAGCACTAGGCTGACCGGCGAATAATAGGCGTAGTCCAGATGCACTTCGGCTGGAGGGCTTTCGGCGGCCAGGACCATGGACGGCAGACCCAGCGCCAGGGTGCAGGCGCTGATCAGCTGTCTAGCGTGGGCCAGGGTGAAACGGAGAGCGGGTTTCATGGAAAGCTCCAGACAAGGCGGTGAGAAAGCAATGTTCTTATTTCCGAAAGATCGGACAGCGGGAAAAAATCGCGCCTTAAAGGAATAATGCAGGCTCTGTGCCACAGCCTCGAAAAGGCGGCCAACGGGCGCTGACACTGCGCAAGGCATCGGAGGAAATGTTGATCGGCGAACAGTCTGTTGCGGTGCTGTTGCGCCATGAACACTGGCTGAATTATGACTATGAGCTTATGCGCTAAAAGAATTTCTAAAGGAATTGATAGGAGCGTTATGTTCTAAAAAATCATCCAGGAAATGCTGTCATGACGTTCACCCGATCCCTGCGTCGTTTGCTTTTCAGCACATTGTTCGCCACCCCTTTGGCCCAGGCTGGCGAGCCGCTGGTGCTGCACGTCGGCGACCAGAACTACTACAACGTCAGGGCTTCGGTGGAGGCCTCGGGCGTGCTGGAAGGCGCCCCTTATCGTGTCGACTGGAAACACTTCCAAGCCGCTGCGCCCCTGGCCGAGGCGCTGAATACCGGTGACCTGGACCTGGGTTTCCTCGGCGACTCGGGCTTTCTGTTCCTGGCTGCCAAACAGGCACCGGTGAAGCTGATCGGTGTCTCGCGGCAGAACCCGGACACCATTGCGCTACTGGTGCCCAAGGACTCGCCGGTCAAGACCATCGCCGACCTCAAGGGCAAGAAGATCGCCTATTGGCCCGGCGCCTGGAGCCAGCAACTGACGCTGCGCGCCTTGGAGCAGGCCGGCTTGCCCGACAACCACGTCGAGTTCATCAAGCTGATGCCCATCGATGCGGCCGCCGCCTTGCCCCAGGGCAGCATCGACGCCTTTCCGGTGTGGGAACCCTACATCTCGCAACAGATCCTATTCTCCGGTGCGCGGCCGATCCTGACCGCGAAGAACCTGATGCCCGGCCTCAGCGCCATCGCCGCCTCGACACCGGCCATCGACAACAAGCGCGAAGCCATCGCCGACTTCCTCGGTCGCGTGAAGCAGGCCCGCGCCTGGGTCGACAACCACACCGATCAATACGCCGACCTCTGGGCGAAGAAAGCCAATCTGGACCAGGACGTTTCGCGCCATTGGTTGCGCCAGGCTCACATGAGCGTCGGTCCGGTGGACTCGCAGGCCGCCGCCGACCTGCAGAGCACGGCGGACTTCCTGTACACGGTCAAGGCCCTGCCGGCGCCGTTGGCCACTGCTGGAATTATCGACACGTCTTTCAGCCAAGCCTTCAGTCATTGACCACCCGGACTTTCAATCCGGTTCCGAGGACGACTTGGCTGGAGCCTCGCCCTGGCGATCCATGGCCTTGAGCTGCTCAAGCAATACCGCTCGCAGCTCCGGCGGGCGTACGGGTTTGGCCAGCACCGAGACATTCATGTTTTGCAGGGACTGGCGGATCCGCTCGATGTCGTGTCCGGTGATCACCAGCGCCGGAACTTCCCAGCCGCGTTGGGCGCGTATCGCGGCGATGCACTCGGCACCGGAGACCTTGGTGCCCAGGTCAAAGTCGGCGATCACGATGTCGCAGTCGCTGGACAAGCCTTCGCCGTCACTGTGACCTTGCACATCGCAACCCCACTTCTCGAGCAGCGCGGACGTCGCCATCAGGACGTTGGCGTCGTCTTCCACCAGGCACACCCGTAATCCGTTCAAGCGGTCACGGGCACCGGAGACCCTGGGCGCCGAGGCCCGGGGTGCCGCTTGCTCCAGGCCGCTGATCGCCACTTTGGTGCCTTGGCCGACTGTCGAGCGGATGTGGATGTCGACATTAAGCAACTGGCTGATGCGCTTGACGATGGACAGGCCGAGGCCAAGCCCCTCGACGTCTTTGTCGCGGACATGGCGCACGCGATAAAACTCCTTGAATACCTCAGGAAGATGCTCACTGGCGATGCCGCGTCCCTTGTCGTAGATCACCACGGCCAGGCCCTTGCCCTGGCGCCGCACGCCGATCAATACCGGTTGCCCCGGCGCATATTTGAGGGCGTTGGACAACAGGTTCTGGACCATGGTGGTCAGCATTCCTGGATTGACGTTGACCCAATAGGGACAGGCGCGCAGGCGTAGCTCGACGCCGGCCCAGCGCGCGGCCTCGGTGTTCTGCTTGACGACGTCTTGCAGCAAGGCGCCCAAGTGGACGGTGTCAGCCTGCGGTACCCACTTGCCGTGATCCAGGGTGTAGATGTCGAGGATCGAGCGGAACAGTTGCGACACGGTGTGCAGCGAGCGGTCGATGTTGTCCACCAGCCGCAGCTCCTCCAGGCCCAGCCTGGCGTCCCTCAGGCACGCGGTGAACAGGCCAATGGAATGGATCGGCTGGCGCAAGTCATGGCTCGCCTGTGCCAGGAATCGCGATTTCTCCTGGTTGGCGGCAATCGCCTCTTCGGAGGCGATGCGTGTGCGTTTGAGCAGGATGTGCGCATAGGCCGGCACCACGATGGTCGTGACGATCAGCATCAGGAACATGTAGGGCTGCGTGTGCCAGAAGGGGTTGAGCCAGAAAATCAGCACCAAGGTCGACAGTGCAATGACCGTTGCCAGGGCCAGGTAGCGCGAGCCGAAGCGCATGCCATTGCCCAGGGTGACCCAGAGCAGCGCTGCATAGATCGGCAACGCGCCTTCGCCCCCCAGCACCATGGCGAACGCAATACCGGTGTAGTCATGCAACATGGCGAAAAGACGCCGCCAGAAGAAATGCCCTGGCCAGCGCTTGATTGCCATGCGCAGGAACACCGAGGCGAAGATGAACGTGACGATGTAGATGATGATGGGGGCGTAACGCGTGGCGGCGTCCGGATCGAGGCCGACCAGCACGACGATATACAACAGTGCGCAGGCGCTGACGGTCAGGCGCAAGGTGGCCTGGTCAAGTTCACTGTTCTTCTCCATTGGCTTTCCAACTCCATGAGCCGCTGCTGACCTGGGCAAGCGTAGCGGCTGTTCCCTCTGCATGGACAGCCGAGTCGGGAGACTCCTGCGGGGTTTTCCAACGAGCAGGCCACTGTCTGCCACCGAACAGCTGATCAACATCTCTATGGGTGAACCAGCACCCTTGCTGGCTGGGGAAATACCTAACTGATTGAAATCTAAAGAACAATTTTCTTGGCATGAATCGTGTTGATAGAGCAGTAAAGAGCACCGGGACTGGGTGCTGAATCTATCGAGCAGGAGTTTCCATGCCACGTGAAATTCGTTTGAATGCCTTCGAGATGAACTGCGTCGGTCATCAGTCTCCGGGGCTCTGGCGACACCCCAAGGACCGGGCCTGGCAGTACAAGGACCTCGATTACTGGACCGACTTGGCCAAGTTGCTGGAGCGCGGCAAGTTCGACGGTATCTTCATCGCTGATGTCATCGGTATTTACGATGTGCTCGGCGGCAATGGCGACGCCGCCATCCGCCAGGCGACCCAAGTCCCGGTCAATGACCCACTGGCGTTGATCACGCCGATGGCCTTGGTGACCGAGCACCTGGGCTTCGGCCTGACTGCCTCGTTGACCTTCGAACATCCCTATCCCTTTGCCCGTCGCCTGTCCACGTTGGACCACCTGACCAAGGGGCGGATCGGTTGGAACATCGTCACGTCCTACCTCGACAGCGGGGCGCGCAATCTCGGGCAGAAGGCGCTCAGCGATCACGATGCGCGCTATGACTACGCCGACGAATACCTCGAGGTGCTCTACAAACTGTTCGAAGGCAGTTGGGAGGAGGGCGCGGTGGTGCGCGACCGGGAGCGCGGCATCTTCAGCGACCCGAGCAAAGTCCACGAGATCCGTCATCAGGGCAAGCATTTCCAGGTCCCGGGCATCCATCTTTGCGAGCCGTCGCCGCAGCGCACGCCGGTGCTCTATCAAGCGGGGGCATCGAGTCGCGGCAAGGACTTTGCTGCGGGGCATGCGGAGTGCGTATTCGTCGCGGCGCCGTCCAAGGTCATCCTGAAAAAGACCGTGGCCGATATCCGCGCGGCGTGCCGCCGAGGCCGGGCGCGATCCGCGCAAGGTGCTGATCTTCAACTTGCAAACGGTGATTGTCGACGAGACCGACGCCCAGGCGCAGGCCAAGTGGCAGGAGCTGAAATCCTACAGCAGCTACGAGGGCGCGCTGGCGCTGATTTCCGGTTGGACCGGCATCGACTTCGGTCAGTACCGACCCGACCAGGTGCTCAAGCACATCCATACCAACGCCATCCAGTCGGCCGTGGAGACGTTCTCGACCGCCGACCCGGACAAGCAGTGGACCGTCCAGGAACTGGCCGATTGGGTCGGCATCGGTGGCTTCGGCCCGTTGATCGTCGGCAGTGCGCAAACCGTCGCCGACGAGTTACAGGCCTGGGTCGAGGAAACCGATGTGGACGGCTTCAACCTGGCCTACGCCTTGGCCCATGAAACCTTCCGCGATGTGGTTGACCTGCTGGTGCCCGAGCTGCAACAGCGCGGCGCGTACAAGACCGAATACCGCCCCGGCACCCTGCGCGACAAGCTGTTCGGTGACGGCCCGCGCTTGCCCGCCAGCCACCCGGGTGCCGGTTATCGGGACTTGAGCCGGCTGGGCCAGCGCACCCGTGTAGCCGAGCCGGCCTTGGTGGATGAGGAGTAAGCGCATGAGCCTCTTCGAACTCAATGCACCACTGCCTGAAAGCGTGACGGACAACGCCTTGGTCGCCTTGCAACGTTGGGCCAGGGAGCGACCGACGCAGATTGCCTTGCGTCATCGACGCCTCGGCGTGTGGAGGGCCTGGCGGTGGATCGATGTGCAACGCGAGGTCGAGCGTGTCTGCGATGGTCTGCGCCAGCAGGGGTTTGCCCCGGGGGCGCGGTTGGCGCTGAGCGGCGCCTTCGAGCCGAGCCTGCTGATCCTGGCACTGGCGGCGCGCCAGTTGGGTGGGCACAGCGTGGTGATCGACCGCGAGAGCCAGGGTGAGGATCTGCGACGCCAGTTGCGTTTGATCCGTCCGGCGTTCGCCTTTGTCCAGCGTCGCGAAAGCGTGTCGCACTGGCTGCAGTGCGGTCTCGATGATGATTGGCCGTTGCGGCTGTATTCGGCCCAGGCCAATGCGGTGCGTCGCGGCTTGTGGCAGGTGCAATCGCTGTCGGTGCTGTTCGTCGCCGAGGCGCCGACAGCGCAGCGCCAGGGTTGGGCCCAGGTTGCCGACGACGCGGTGGTGTGGATCGATGAAGGCACCGAATGGCGTGATGGACTGGCGCACCTGTTCCGTCGCTGGCTGGAGGGCGGCGAAGGCCTGGCCTTTCCGGAAACTCGAGAATCGGCCAGCCGCGATCGCCGCGAGATCGCCCCGACGGCCTTGCTGCTGTCTGCTGCGCGAGTGGAGTCGCTGGCGGCGGAAATAGAAGCCCGTCTGCCGACCCCGGACAGTTGGCGCCGACGATTGTGCGAATGGACCCTGGATGATCCGCGCCGTGGCCTGCGACGCTGGCTCAAGGCGCGGGTGCGGCACCTGCTCGGTTTCCAGCGACTGCGCCGGATCGAGGTGCCGAGCGCGACCGCAGGCGCCGTGCGGCAAGGCCCGGCGTGGTTGCGGGAATACCTGGAGCGAGCGGCATGAGTTCGCTGTTGGAGGTGCGCAATGTGTCGCTGTCGTTCAGCGGCGTGAAAGCGATTTCCGATCTCTCGTTCAGCGTCAGGCTTGGCGAGATCTGCGCCTTGATCGGGCCGAACGGCGCGGGCAAGAGTTCGCTGCTGAACATCCTCAACGGAGTCTACCGGGCCGATGCCGGCCAGTTGTTCTTCGCCGCCGAACCGTTGCACCGTCCGCATCCGCTGAAGGCGGCGCGGCTCGGTATCGGCCGGACATTCCAGAACAATGCGCTGTTCAAGAAAATGAGCGTGGTGGACAACCTGCTCACCGGCCTGTCGCGCTTCCAGCGCACGTTTTTCCTCGAACAGGCCCTGGGCCTGCCGCGAGCCCGGCGCGAGGCGCGGGCGTTCGCCGAGCGGGCCGAGCAGGTGCTGGAATTCCTCGAGTTGCAGGCCTGGCGCGACGTCGCCGTGGGCAGCCTCGCCTATGGCCTGCAGAAACGCGTGGAGCTGGGCAGGGCGCTGATCGCGCAACCGACCCTGCTGTTGCTCGACGAACCGATGGCCGGCATGAACGCTGAGGAGAAACAGGAGATGAGCCGTTTCATCGCCGATATCAATCGGGACCTGGGTACTACGGTGATTCTCATCGAACACGACATCCAGGTGGTCATGGGCCTCTCCAGTCATGTGGTGGTGCTTGACTACGGACGCAAGGTCGGTGACGGCACGCCCGCTGAAGTCCAGGCCAACCCCGATGTGATCGCCGCTTACCTGGGGGTTTCGCACGCATGAATTTCTTTTTGGAAACCCTGGTCGGCGGGCTGTTGGCCGGCACCCTGTATTCCCTGGTGGCCATCGGTTTCGTGCTGATCTACAAGGCCAGCGGCGTGTTCAATTTCGCCCAGGGCGCCATGCTGCTGTTCGCCGCGCTGACCTTCGTCAGCTTGCGCGAGCAGGGTTTTTCTTTCGCCCTGGCGTTGGTCCTGACGGTGTTGGTGATGATTGTCGGCGCGTTGTTGATCGAGCGGCTGGTGCTGCGTCCGCTGGTCAACCGTTCGCAGATCACCCTGTTCATGGCCACCCTTGGCCTGTCGTTCATCATCGAAGGCCTCGCCCAAGGGCTGATGGGCGCCCAGGTACGTGCGCTGGACCTGGGTATCGAGGACGTCCCGCTGTTCGTGGGCGAGATCATGGTCAGCCAGTTCGACCTGATCGCCGCCGGCGTGTCGGGGCTGACGGTGGCGGTGCTGGCCTTGCTGTTCAACAAGACCCGCATCGGTGTTGCCCTGCGCGCCGTGGCCGACGACACCCGTGCGGCACTGTCGCTGGGCATCAACCTCAACCGCATCTGGCAGATCGTCTGGGCTGTGGCCGGGGTGGTAGGCCTGGTCGCCGGGTTGCTCTGGGGCGCGCGGCAAGGCGTGCAGTTCTCACTGTCACTGGTGGTGCTCAAGGCGCTGCCGGTGTTGATCATCGGCGGCTTCACCTCGATCGGCGGCGCTATCGTCGGCGGGCTGATCGTCGGGGCGGCCGAGAACCTCGCCGAGGCATACATCGGCCCACTGGTCGGCGGCGGGATCACGCCCTGGTTCGCCTATTTCCTCGCCTTGATTTTCCTTTACATCCGTCCGTCCGGCCTGTTCGGCGACCGGATCATTGAACGGGTATGACGCCATGACCGCTACTGTTCCGCGCCTCACTGCCAGCTTCGACGACGCGCCCCTGACCCTGGTGCGTCGCCGTTGGCGGCCGGGCCTGTTGTTGCTGTTGTTGGTGGCGTTTGTCGGGTTGCCGTGGCTGGGCAACGACTATTGGCTCAACGCGATCCTGATTCCCTTTCTGGTGCTGTCGCTGGCGGGCCTGGGGCTGAACCTGTTGACGGGCTATACCGGCCAGACCTCGGTCGGCGCCGCCGGCTTCATGGCCGTGGGGGCGTTTGCCACCTACGGCCTGCTGCTGCGCGTACCTGGCCTGCCGCTGCCACTGGCGCTGCTGGGCGGTGGGGTGATTGCCGGGGTGGTCGGGCTGCTGTTCGGCATTCCCAGCTCAAGGATCAAGGGCTTTTACCTGATGGTCACCACGCTGGCCTCACAGTTTTTTCTGGAGTGGGTGTTCGCCAAGTTCCCGTGGTTCTACAACTACGCTTCGTCCGGCACCATCAGCGCGCCGCGCCTGGAACTGTTCGGCCATAACCTGGCGACGCCGGTCGGCCGCTACCTGTTGACCCTCAGTTGCGTGGTGCTGTTGACCTGGGTGGCGGTCAACCTGGTGCGCAGCCAGGTCGGACGCAACTGGATGGCGATCCGCGACATGGACACCGCTGCCGCCGTGATCGGGATTGCCGTGGAGCGCGACAAGCGCATGGCCTTCGCCGTCAGTTCGTTCTACCTGGGAATCGCCGGGGCGCTCTGGGCATTCGCTTACCTGGGAACAGCCAGCGCGGGCAGCTTCGACATCAACCGTTCGTTCCAGATTCTGTTCATCATCATTATCGGCGGCATGGGCAGCATTGCCGGCAGCTTCATCGGCGCGGCCTTCATCAGCCTCGTGCCGATCCTGCTCAGCCATGCCGGGCAATGGCTGTTCAACGGCAACGTCGACGCCGGGCAATTGCAGAACCTGCAGAAGGTGCTCTTCGGCGCCTTGATCATCGGGTTCCTGATCAAGGAACCGGAGGGGCTGGCGCGCCTGCTCGGCGACCTGCGCGAACGCATCAGGGTCTGGCCGCTGCGGTTCTGAGCGCCGACCTACAACCCAACGAACCTTGACCCTACCGAGGGAAAGGAGGTTCCAACACCGCACAAGACCACATCGAGAAGACAGACATGCATGCAACTTTCAAACGTAGCCTCGCCGCCATCGGCCTGGCATTGGGCGCCTGTGCAACGCTGGTACCGGCTGCCCAGGCAGCCAACGAACAGTTCTTCCCCCTGGCCACCTACCGGGTCGGCGCCTATGCCTCCAGCGGCATTCCGGTGTGGGCCGGAATGATTGACTACCTGCGCTACATCAACGAGGTGGAAGGCGGGATCAACGGCGTCAAACTGGTCTGGCAGGAGTGCGAGACCGAATGGACGGCGGAAAAGGGCATCGAGTGCTACGAGCGCTTCAAGAACGGCCTCAACGGCGCGCCAGTGGCGATCTACGCACCCAACGGCGCTCCGGCGGCCTATGCCCTCGCGGACAAGGCCGAAGCCGACCGGATCCCGTTGATCACCCTCGGCTATGGCCGTACCGAGGCCACCGACGGCAGGGTATTCCCCTACAACTTCCCGGCCATGCTGACGTTCTACAGCGAGGCCTCGGCGTTCATCAATTACGTGGCCGAGCGCGAGGGCGGGCTGGACAAGCTCAAGGGCAAGAAGATCGCCACCGTCTACCACGACTCGGCCTACGGTAGGGAAACCCAGGGACCGCTGGCGCTGTTGGCGCAGAAGTATGGTTTCGAGAACATCCAGATCGCGGTGGCCGACCCGGGCAACGAACAGGCCGGGCAGTGGCGCCAGGTGCGGCAACTCAAGCCGGACTGGGTGTTCCTACGGACCTGGGGCGTGTCCACGCCCGTGGCGATCAAGACTGCGGCGCGTTTCGGCTACCCGGTGGAGCGCATCGTCGGTGATATCTGGGCCAGTTCCAATGAGGACGTGCTGCCGGCCGGCGAGGCGGGCAAGGGGTACCTGGCGCTGACGCCTTATCCGGGCGGTGCCGACTTCGACATCCACCAACGCATCCGCCAGTACATCCTCGATACCGGCAAGAGCGACCTCAAGGACCCGAAGAGTTTTGGCAGCGTCTACTACAACTCCGGCTTGGTGAACGCCGCCATTGCCGTCGAGGCGATCCGCACCGGGCAGAAAAAATTCGGCAATCGTCCACTCAACGGTGAGGAGGGTCGCTGGGGCCTGGAGCACCTCGACCTCGGTGATGCCCGCCTCAAGGAGATTGGTTTCCTTGGGTTGATGCAGCCGCTGAAGTTGTCTTGCAGCGACCACGAAGGGGGCGGGGCCGCCAAGGTCCAGCAATGGGACGGCCAGCAATGGAAGCTGATCACCGACTGGGTCCAGGCCGACCGCGTGACGTTGCGCCCGTTGATCGATGCCAAGGCCGCCGAGTATGCGAAAGAGAAGGGCGTGTCCGCCCGCGATTGCGCGGCGCAATGACCCTGCACACGACACACAACCGGGCGCACCCGCGCCCGAGGAGGAAGCACCCATGACCATTGCGACCCTTGCCGGCACCGCAAGCAGTGAGCTATTGGCGGTACACGACATCGAAGTGATCTATGACGGCGCGATCCTTGCCGTGGCCGGAGTTTCCCTGCGGGTCGGGCAGGGCGACATCGTTGCGCTGCTGGGCGCCAACGGGGCCGGCAAGAGCACCACGCTCAAGGCCATTTCCGGGTTGGTCCAGGCTGACCGTGCGCACGTCAGCCGGGGCCGGATCACTTTCCAGGGGCAGGACACCGCCGGCGTTGCAGCCAATCTGCTGGCCCGCCAGGGCATCGTCCATGTGCTGGAGGGGCGCCATGTGTTCGCCCACCTGACCGTCGAGGACAACCTGCGCAGCGGCGGTTTCCTGCGCAAGCCGACGCGCCGACAGCTGGAGCAGGATCTGGAGCGCATCTACGCCTGGTTCCCACGCCTGAAGACCAAGCGCAAGACCCAGGCCGGGCTGACCTCAGGCGGCGAGCAGCAGATGCTCGCCATCGGCCGGGCATTGATGACCCGGCCTCGGCTGGTGTTGCTGGATGAACCTTCCATGGGGCTGGCGCCGATCCTTGTCGAGGAGATTTTCGCCATCGTCGCCCAGCTCAATGCCCAGGAGGGCATGAGCTTTCTGGTGGCCGAGCAGAACATCAACGTTGCCCTGCGCCATGCCACCTACGCCTACGTCCTGGAAAACGGTCGGGTGGTGGGTGAGGGCAGCGGTGCGGAGTTGGCGGCGCGGGAAGACATCCAGCATTTCTATCTGGGCGGCAAGGCCGGCTGACGGTCGAGTGTTCGGTGGGCAACAGTGAATCCGCAGTTTGCTGTTGCAGGGGCTTTTCCAGGCCTGCTGTCGGATCGCAATGCATTGAATACAAAGGGTTTAAAGGCTTGGTACGGAGTGTGCTCTGGCTTTGGGTGAACCCGTTACGCAAGGAGCAGCCCATGAGCCATTCACCGACCGTTGACCCGTCCCAGCCGGCCCGTCCAGGCCCTCGGCGCCCGGCCCATATCATTCGCAGCGACGCCGAGGCCATCGAGGTGGCGCAGCGTGTGGCCGAGGATTTCGCCCGGGAGGCCGCCTTGCGCGATCGTGAGCGACGGCTGCCCTGGGATGAACTGGAACGCTTCTCCGAAAGCGGCCTGTGGGCGATCAGCGTGCCGAAGGCCTACGGTGGTGCCGGGGTGTCCTATGTCACCCTCAGCGAGGTGATCGCCATCATTTCCGCCGCCGATTCATCCCTCGGCCAGCTACCGCAAAACCATTTCGGCGTCCTCAGCAATCTCGGCTTGACCGGCAGCGAAGAGCAGAAGCGGCGCTACTACGCGAAGGTGCTTGAGGGGGATCGCTTCGGCAACGCCTTTTCCGAAGCGCGAAGCCAATACGTCACGACCTTCCAGACGCAGATCCGCTTCGATGGCGACACGGCAGTACTCGACGGCGAGAAGGCCTACTGCACCGGCGCATTGTTCGCCCATATCGTGCCGGTGGCCGGGGTTGACGAGGTGGGGCATGTGCACATCGCCCTGGTGCCGCGCGATGCTGCCGGGTTGACCGTCATCGACAGTTGGGACGGTTTCGGCCAGCGCATCACCGCCAGCGGCCAGGTGCGTATCGACGGCGTGCGAGTGCCTGCCATCGACGTGGTGCCGGCCTGGAAGGCCTATGACCAACCCACTTCCGACGGTCCGATTTCGCAGATTATCCAAGCCGCCGTGGACACCGGAATTGCCCGTGGCGCCTTCGCCGAGACCCTGCGCGTCGCCCGCCAGGCGCGCCCCTGGGTCGACAGCGGCCTGCAGCACGGTTGGCAAGACCCGCTGGGCCAAGCGTTGATCGGTGAACTGGCCTGGCGCCTGCAAGCGGCCGAGGCGATTTTGCAGCGTGCGGCCCGAGCCGTCGACCGTGCCGTCGCCGAACCCAGCGAGGAACGAGTCGCCGAGGCTTCCGTAATCGTTGGCCAGGCCAAGGTGCTCTCTACCGAGATCGCCTTGGAGGCGTCCAGCCGTTTGCTGGAGCTGGGCGGCACGCGCAGCGTCTCGGCCAGCCAGGGCCTGGACCGGTTCTGGCGCAACGCGCGGACCCACACCCTGCACGACCCGGTGCGCTGGAAATATCACTTGGTCGGCAACCAGCTTCTCAACGACATCAAGCCGCAACGTCATTCCTGGAATTGAGGTATCGAGCATGTCCTATTCACATTCCCAAGGTCGTAGCGACCTCGCCCATGCCCGCCACGTCGAGGCGGCTCTGCTTGACTACCTGCGCGGGCAGAGCGCGCGACATGAGGCCCTGGTGGTCGCGGCAGTCGGCGACCTGCGCATCCGCATCGACGCCGCCGATGCTTTGCTCGAACGCGCCGACACGTCCCAATCGACCGCCATCGCCTTTCGCCTGGCCGCTGCGGAGGCGGCGCGCGTGGCCGGTCACGCGTACTTCGAGTTGGCCGGGCGCAGCTTGCCGCGGCCATTGCCGGACGCCGCCGAGCCGGCGTTGCTGACCCAGCGCCGGTTGCTGGGCGACCATTACCTCAACGGCGCGGCGTTGGCGGATGGGCAGGGAGGGCAGGCGTGAGCGGGTTTTGCGGTTGCTCGCCTTTGTGCCGGGTTGAATGATCCAAGTGCCGCTTCGGCTTGCTCAGTAGGGCTTTGCTTTACATGGAAGTCTCCAGCGCTCGCTCAAGGCAACGCCTCTTCAACCAGTTCGATCCAGTGCCGGACAGGGGTTCGGCCAGCGCCGTCGAGGTGGGATTGACAGCCGATATTGGCGGTGGCGATGACTTCCGGGTGTCCGCTTTCCAAGGCGTTGAGCTTGTTGTCGCGCAGTTGCCGGGAGAGTTCGGGTTGGGTCAGCGAGTAGGTGCCCGCCGAGCCGCAGCACAGGTGGCTGTCGGGCACCGGCGTGAGGTTGAATCCAAGCTGTCCCAGGATCGCTTCGACTGCGCCCCCGAGTCTTTGGGCGTGCTGCAACGTGCAGGGGCAGTGGAAAGCAAGGCGCTGGTCGCTGCGTACGCCGAGCTGATCCAACGGTTCGTCGCGCAGTACTTCAACCAGGTCCTTGGCCAGGGCGCTCACTTTTGCGGCCTTGGCGGCATACGCCGGATCGCTGCTGAGCAGGTGCCCGTAGTCCTTGATGAAGGCGCCGCAACCGCTGGCGGTTTGCACGATGGCTTCGGCGCCGCTTTCAATGGCCGGCCACCACGCGTCGATGTTGCGCCGGGCACGATCGAGGCCGGCGGCCTGGGCGTCCAGGTGATAGTCCACCGCCCCGCAACAACCGGCCTCGCGAATCGCGGTGACGCTGATGCCCAATCGATCCAGTACCCGTGCGGCGGCTGCGTTGGTGTTGGGTGAGAGGCTTGGTTGCACGCAGCCTTCGAGCATGAGCACTTGCCGGTCATGGCGGGTGGTCGGTCGTGGCTTTGCTGGGTGCACGTTGCGGGGCAGCTTGGCTTTCAGCGTGTCTGGCAGCAACGCGCGGAAAACCTGGCCGCCGCTCACCAATCCTTTGAACAGCCTGGGGTTGGGCACCACGCTGCGCAACCCCTCGCGCAACAGGCGTTGGCCGAGCGGGCGCGGGACTGCCGCATCGACCACCGCCCGGCCAATGTCCAGCAAGTTGTGATAATCGACGCCGGAGGGGCAGGTGGTTTCGCAGTTGCGGCACGACAGGCAGCGATCCAGGTGTTCCTGGGTGGCGCGGGTCACTTCGTTGCCTTCGAGCACCTGCTTGATCAGGTAGATGCGCCCCCTCGGACCATCCAGTTCATCGCCCAGCAATTGATAGGTCGGGCAGGTGGCATTGCAGAAACCGCAGTGCACGCAACTGCGCAGGATGCGTTCGGCTTCTTCGGCGCGGGGCAATTGGCGGGCGTATTCGCTCAAGGTGGTCTGCATGGTTCAAAGCTCCGCGTACAGGCGGCCGGGGTTGAAGAGGCCCCGTGGATCGAGTTGCTGCTTCAGGTTCCGGTGATAGCGCATCAATGCGTCGGGCAGCGGTTGGAAAGGGCTGTCGGCCAATCCAGGGGTATAGCAGGTCACATGCCCGCCGACTTGTTCGACGATCGAGCGGATGAAGGTCGCTTCGGCGTCGGATTTGAGCCAGCGCTGGGCGCCGCCCCAATCGATCAGTTGGACGCCGGGCAACGGCAAGCGAGGTGTGTTCGGCGGCAGGGAGAGGCGCCAGAGGGGCCGATCTTCATCGAAGAAGCTCAGCCGATGTTCGTTCAGGTCCTGCCAGTACGAAGCGTCCAGTCGCTCGCCGCCCAAACGGTCGTGGGCCGCGGCCACCGAGCCTTCGCCACCTTCAAGTCGCAGGTTCAGGCGCTGGCCATCGTGGCACGCGGCAGTGATCGGCAGCGGTTGCTGCCCCCATTCCGCCAGGCGCTGCAAGGCACGCTGGGCGTCCATCTCCAAGCTGATGCTCAAGGTCTGCCGTGGTTTTGGCAGGACCTTGAGGGACACTTCGGTCACCACGCCCAGCGAGCCGTAGCTGCCGGCCATCAAGCGCGACAGGTCGTAGCCGGCGACGTTTTTCATGACCTCGCCGCCGAAGCGCAAGTGCTTGCCGTGGCCAGTGATGACTCGTGTGCCGAGGATGAAATCGCGCACCGAGCCTGACCAGGGACGACGTGGCCCCGAGAGTCCGCAGGCAATCATGCCGCCCACCGTGGCATTTTCACCGAAGGCGGGCGGTTCGCAAGGCAGCATCTGCTGCGCCGCGTCGAGCACTTCGAACAACTCCGTCAACGGCGTACCGCCACGAGCGGTGATCACCAGTTCAGTCGGGTCGTAGCTGACAATGCCGCGGTGCGAGCGCGTGTCGAGTACTTCGCCCGCCACGCTGCGCCCCAGGAACGCCTTGCTGTTGGAACCCTGGATACGCAGCGGCGTGGCGTTTTCCAGGGCCTGGTTGACCTGCTCCAGCAGCGCGGCGCTGTCGTCGAAATCGTGTTCGCTGCCCATCAGAAACGCTCCAGTTCAGGGAAGGGCAGCTGACCCATGTGGACATGCATGGCGCCAAACTCGGCGCAGCGATGCAGCGTCGGAATATTCTTCCCTGGGTTGAGCAGCCCGCTCGGGTCGAACGCGGCCTTGACCGCATGGAACACGGTCAGCTCATCGCTGTTGAACTGCGCGCACATCTGGTTGATCTTCTCGCGGCCCACACCGTGCTCACCGGTAATGCTGCCGCCGACCTCCACGCACAATTCGAGGATCTTGCCGCCCAGGGCTTCGGCGCGATCGAGCTCGCCCGGCTGATTGGCATCGAACAGGATCAGCGGATGCATGTTGCCATCGCCAGCGTGGAAAACGTTGGCGACCCGCAGGCCGTACTCCGCCGATAACGCCGCGATAGCTTGCAGCACACCGGGCAGTTCCCGGCGGGGGATCGTCCCGTCCATGCAGTAATAATCCGGCGAAAGGCGGCCCACCGCAGGAAACGCGTTCTTGCGTCCGGCCCAGAAACGCACGCGTTCGGCCTCATCGCAAGCCTGGCGCACGTCGGTGGCGCCGGCCTGTTGCAACACCTGGCGCACGCGGTCGCAGTCGTCATGGACGTCGGCTTCCACGCCATCGAGTTCGCATAACAGAATGGCTTCGGCGTCCACCGGGTAGCCGGCGTGGATGAAGTCTTCGGCGGCGCGAATGGCCAGGTTGTCCATCATTTCCAGACCGCCCGGGATGATCCCGGCGGCAATGATGTCACCCACCGCCCGGCCAGCCTTTTCAACCGAATCGAAGGCCGCCAGCAGCACTTTGGCCGTTTGCGGCTTGGGCAACAGTTTGACCGTGACCTCGGTAATCACGCCGAGCATGCCTTCGGATCCGGTGAACAACGCCAACAGGTCGAACCCCGGTGAGTCGAGGGCCTGGGAACCCAGGGTAAGGTGTTCGCCATCGACGGTGAGGATGTCGACCTTGAGCAGGTTGTGCACGGTCAGCCCGTATTTGAGGCAATGCACGCCACCGGCGTTTTCCGCGACATTGCCGCCGATTGAACAGGCGATCTGCGAAGAGGGATCCGGCGCGTAGTACAAGCCGAACGGCGCGGCCGCCTGGGAAATCGCCAGGTTGCGCACGCCCGGCTGGACCCGGGCGGTGCGGGCGGCGGGGTCGATGTGAAGGATGTTGTTGAAGCGCGCCATCACCAGCAGCACGCCTTTCTCCAACGGCAGCGCACCGCCGGACAAACCGGTGCCCGCGCCACGGGCGACGACGGGCACCTGGCGCGCGTGGCAGAGGCGAAGCACGCCTTGGACTTCCTCGATGTGACGCGGCAGCACCACCAGCATGGGCGTGGTGCGGTAGGCGGAGAGCCCGTCGCATTCGTACGGTTTGAGCGCTTCGCGCTGATGGAGGATTTCCAGGTCGGGAAGCTGGGTTTGCAGGGCCTGGAGCAGTGCATTTTTGTCCACGTCAGGCAAGACGCCGTCGACGCGTTCATCGTAGAGAATGTTCATGGTTCGCAGGCGACCCTCAAGTTGTTTTTATTCGAGGTCTGTTCTGATACGGCTGACTTGCATCATTGGTCCGAGGCGTTCTACTGTCCATGTGTTGTTGGACTGGTCGAACCAGTTCTTCGACCCTGTTCTTTTTGGCTGTTTGAAAATTCAATGAAAAATCAGCGAGCTATCGCTGTGTTTGAAAACCTCTGGATCCGATGACAGAGCTGGTCATACCAGTTGGAGATTCGATGGAAAGCTTCGAGACGCGCCGTAACCCGCAAGTCGCCGACGTGGTCTGCGAGCGCATAGAACGCCTGATCGTCGATGGCGTGCTCAAGACCGGGCAGCTGTTGCCTTCGGAACGGCGACTGACGGAAAAGCTCGGTGTCTCCCGCACCGCGCTTCGCGAGGGACTGAAGCTGCTGCGCGCCCGCGGGATTATCAAGACTGAACAGGGCAAGGGGTCATTCGTGGCCGACTTGTCGGGGCATGGCTTGGCGTCGCCGCTGATGCACCTGTTCAGCTCGCAGCCACGCACGCTCTATGATCTGTTCGAGGTCCGCAGCCTGCTCGAAGGCGAGTCCGCGCGCCTGGCGGCCCTGCGCGGGACCGAGGCTGATTTCGTACTGATTACCCGCAGCTACGAGGCTATGCTCGACGCCCATAGCCGTCCCTTGGAGGCCAGCGTCCATGCCCGGCTCGACCATGCGTTTCACCTGGCGATCTGCGAGGCCTCGCACAATCCGGTGCTGGTGCAGACCTTGCGTTCGCTGACGGACTTGCTGCTCAGCTCAGTGTTCGCCTCGGTCAACAACCTCTACCACCGTGAGCCGCAAAAGCGCCAGATCGACCGCCAACACGCCCGGCTCTACAACGCCGTGACCGGGCGGCTGCCGGAGCAGGCGCGCAAGGCGGCCATCGCCCACATCCAGAGCATCTGCGAGAACCTCAGGGAAATCGAAAACGAAGAGCAACGCCTGGTGCGCGCCACGTTGCGGCTGGAGGGGTGGGCGTAGAGGTCAACCGTTGGGCAGGTGCCGACCTGGTTTCGGCTGAACGCTATCCTCTGTGGGAGCGAGCCTGCTCGCGAAGACGGCGGCACATTCAACATAGATGCAAGCTGATCCACTGTTTTCGCGAGCGTGCTCGCTCCCAGAAGGGATGGGTGGTGGACGCTGATCTTGATAACGACCCAAAAACCCATGTGGGAGCGAGCTTGCTCGCGAAGGCGGAGTGTCAGTCAAAAAGATGTAGCTGACCGGACGCCTTCGCGGGCAAGCCCGCTCCCACAGTTGTTTTGGGGTGGTTCCAAGGTTTGCGTACGCCACGGCGATCGTTGTGGGAGCAACTGTCCTGGATGGTTTGTTCCGTCGACCGCAGTTTCGGCTCAGTCGCTGCCTCCAGACCGAGCAAGCGCCTCCAGAACCTCAATCGCCCGCTGCGCATCTTCCCGACCCACGAAGATGTGGTCGTGGTAGTAGGCGGCGATGACGTTGCAACTGATGCCCGCGTTGCCCAAGGCTGTTGCGAAGGCGGCGGTCAACCCGACGGCATCCAGGGCGGAGTGCACGGTCAAGGTGATCCAGGCGGCGACGTAGTCGAAGTGCAGGCCCAGGGCCTGGGCCCTGTTGCGCTCGATGATGACGGTCAGGCCTTCCTTTTCCCGGAAACTGCCCAGTATTTCCTCGCCTTTGACGAGGTCCATGTCGGCGACGCAGCAGAAGACGTAATCCCCGTCGTTGAGCGTCGGGCTCATTGCGCTGAGCAATTTCGCAATCGATTTTTCGCCTGACATGTCGGTTCACCGTTCGATGGATAAGGGCATCTGCTGGCGAGTGTTGTCGAAACGGACACCGCCTGCAACTACCTGCCTCCCGGGACCGAAGGAAGCAGGAAACCAAGCACCTCGTCCATCAAAAGCCCTGGCACTTCCTCCGCGATGTAATGCCCCGACGGCAACGCTTTCCCTTGCACGTCGGTCGCGACTTTTTGCCATTCGCCAAGCGGATCGAAGCACCGGCCCACGACGCCGTCCGCTCCCCACAAGGCCAGCAACGGCGTTGAGAGTTTTCGCCCGGCTTGCCGGTCGCTCCGGTCGTGCTCCAGATCGATGCTGGCACTTGCCCGGTAATCCTCACACAGGCCATGAGCGGTGCCAGGGAGTGCCAGGCAGCGCAAGTACTCGGCAAATGCGGCGTCGGTGAAAGGCGCCATGCCAGCGCTGCGGGTGCCCATGACGCTGCGCAGGTAAAGCTCCGGATCAGCCTCGATGAGCGTTTCGGGAAACGGAGCTGGCCGGATCAGGAAGAACCAGTGCCAATAGGCTCGGGCGAACGCTTCGTTGGTTTGCTCATACATTGCCAGGGTCGGCGCGATATCCAGTGTGATCAAACGCTTCACTGCGTCCGGGTGGTCCATGGCCATGCGATGGGCGACGCGTGCGCCTCGGTCATGCGCCAGCACGTCAAATTTCACGAATCCCAGCGCGCGCATGAGCTCGAGTCCGTCTTGGGCCATTTCTCGCTTGGAGTAGGCGAGGTGCTCGGCGTCGCCTGCCGGTTTGTCGCTGTCACCGTAGCCACGAAGGTCCGCCGCGACCACGGTGAAATGCTCCGCCAAGGGTTCGGCGATCTTGTGCCACATGACGTGAGTCTGGGGATGCCCGTGGAGCAGCAGCAGGCCTTGGCCGCTCCCACCTTTGCGGTAGCTGACGGTGATGCCATTGACTTGGCATCGGCCCGATTCAAATGAGGCGAACATCGCTTGGTTCTCCTGCTGATGGTTGCGCTCATTGTAGGGCGCGCGCTCGCGGGTGCTAAGGCCCGGCGTGTGACGGCTTTCTTCACGAATCGTGCGCAACCTGACTCACCTCTGGCACAGCTGTCGCGGCAAATGCGACAACTGTCGCACGGCTGCACGATCCGCGAAACGAGCCGAAGACCCCGTAAAACGGGGCTTGCAAAGCTTTTCCAAACGGTGGCATGGGGGTTGCTCCTCTCCTGGTGCGCAGCGCAATGGCTTCGCTACTAATAAGAACCAGGAGTCCTCCCATGACACAGATTGGCCTCGCCGTGCCTACTGCTTCTCGGAACGCGCCCCTTCGCGTTCCTCTCAAGACGCTATTTGTCGTGCTGGCGCTTACCTTCCATACCGTCCCGGGCTGGGCGCAGGACCTGCCGGCGAATGTCGACGGCAAGCGCATCATCGCCGCCGACCAGGAACCCGGTAACTGGATGAGTACCGGCCGCACCTACGACGAGCAACGCTACAGCCCGTTGAAGAAGATCAGCGACCAGAACGTCGGCCAGTTGGGGCTCGCCTGGAGCTACAAGTTGGACCTGGATCGCGGTGTCGAGGCCACGCCCATCGTGGTCGATGGCGTCATGTACACGACCGGTCCGTTCTCGGTGGTCTACGCCTTGGATGCGCGCGACGGCAAGTTGATCTGGAAGTATGACCCCAAGTCCGACCGCAACCGCGCCGGTGAGGCTTGTTGCGACGCGGTCAACCGGGGCGTCGCGGTGTGGAAGGGCAAGGTTTACGTGGGTGTGCTCGATGGTCGTCTTGAAGCCATCGACGCCAAGACCGGCCAGCGCGCCTGGTCGGTGGACACCCGGGCCGATCATTCGCGCAGCTACACCATCACCGGGGCCCCGCGATTGGTCAATGGCAAAGTCGTGATCGGCAACGGCGGCGCCGAGTTCGGCGTACGCGGTTATGTCACCGCCTACGACGCGGAGACCGGCAAGCAGGCCTGGCGCTTCTTCACGGTGCCGGGTGATCCCAAGTTGCCGCCGGAAGACAAGGCCATGGCCATCGCCGCCAAGACTTGGCACGGCGACGCCTATGTGGCCCAGGGCGGTGGCGGCACGGCCTGGGATTCCTTTGCGTTCGACCCGGACTTGAACCTGCTGTACATCGGTGTGGGCAATGGATCGTTGTGGGACCCGAAATGGCGGAGCCAGGCCAAGGGCGACAACCTGTTCCTGTCGTCCATCGTCGCGGTCAACGCCGATACGGGCGAGTACGCCTGGCACTACCAGACCACGCCGGGGGACGCCTGGGACTACACCGCCACCCAGCACATGATCCTCGCGGAACTGCCGATCGATGGAAAGCCGCGCAAGGTGCTGATGCAGGCGCCGAAGAACGGTTTTTTCTACGTGATCGACCGCGCCACGGGTGAGCTGTTGTCGGCCAAGGGCATCGTGCCGCAGAGCTGGACCAAAGGCATGGACATGAAGACGGGCCGGCCCATCGTCGATGACGAGAATGCCGCGTACTGGAAGGATGGCAAGCGCAAATTGGTCACGCCCGCGTTCTGGGGCGCCCATGACTGGCAGCCGATGTCCTACAACCCGAACACCGGCCTGGTGTATATCCCGGCGCACATCATGTCCGCCTACTACGAGCACATTCCCGAGGCGCCGAAGCGCAACCCGTTCAAGAGCATGTACCAACTGGGCCTGCGCACCGGGATGATGCCGGAGGACGCCGATGGGCTGTTGGAAATGGCCAAGGGCTGGTCGGGCAAGCTGATCGCCTGGGACCCGGTCAAGCAACAACCGGCCTGGGAAGTGCCCTATGTGACGATCTTCAACGGCGGCACCTTGAGCACCGCTCGGCAACCTGGTGTTCGAGGGCAGCGCCGACGGCCGGGTGATTGCCTATGCCGCCGATAGTGGCAAGAAACTCTGGGAGCAGCCGGCGGCCAGCGGTGTGATGGCGGCGCCGATTACCTACAGCGTGGACGGTGAGCAGTACGTGACGTTCATGGCCGGATGGGGCGGCGCCTTCTCGACCTTTGCCGGTGCCTTGTCCTTGCGCGCCGGGGTCCGGCCGTTCTCCCAGGTGTTGACCTACAAGCTGGGCGGCACGGCGAAACTCAACGAGCCGGCACCGCTCGCCGACACCCCGAAACCGCCGCCCCTGACCGGCGACCTGGCCGCAGTGGACGCCGGCGCCAAGCTCTACGACGGCTATTGCTCCCAATGCCACGGCATTCATGCAGTCAGCGGCGGCGTGCTGCCGGACTTGCGCAAGCTGACGGCGGAAAAACACCAGATGTTCCTCGGCATTCTCTACGGCGGTCGAGTCCCGGATGGCATGCCGTCCTTCGCCGACGCCTTCACGCCGGAACAGGTGGAGCAGATCCATCAATACCTGATCAAGCGCGCCCACGACCTGCAGCAGGAAGGCGGGGTCTGGAAAACCTTCACCGCCAAATGAATGCACCTGCATCGTTCTGAAACTGACCGCGAGAGCAAGCACATGACCGAGATCATCAATTACCAGAACTTCATCGCCAACGCCTTCATTCCCAGCGACCCAAGCATTGAGGTGCACAACCCGGCCAACGGCGCTTTACTGGCGCGGGTGCCCGAAGCCAGCGGCGAGCAAGTCGAAGCGGCGATTGCCGCAGCGCGCAAGGCGCAAAAAAGCTGGGCCGCCCGCCCGGCCATCGAGCGCGCCGGCTACCTGCGCAAAATCGCCAGCAAAGTGCGCGACAACGCCGAACGACTCGCCCATATCATCACCGCCGAGCAAGGCAAAGTGCTGGGATTGGCGCGGGTGGAAGTCAACTTCACCGCCGATTACCTGGACTACATGGCCGAGTGGGCACGGCGCCTTGAGGGCGAGGTGCTGACCAGCGACCGCGCTGGCGAAAGCATCTTTCTGCTGCGCAAGCCCCTGGGTGTGGTGGCCGGTATCCTGCCGTGGAATTTTCCGTTCTTCCTGATCGCTCGCAAGATGGCGCCGGCGCTGGTGGCCGGTAATACCATTGTGATCAAGCCCAGCGAAGAAACGCCCATCAACTGCTTCGAGTTTGCCCGCCTGGTGGCCGAGACCGACCTGCCGGCCGGGGTGTTCAATGTCGTCAGCGGCACGGGGGCGACCGTGGGGCATAACCTGACCCGCCATGCCGGCATCGACTTGATCAGCTTCACCGGCAGCGTCGGCACCGGCTCGCGGATCATGGCCGCGGCGGCGCCGAACATCACCAAGCTCAACCTGGAACTCGGCGGCAAGGCGCCGGCCATCGTGCTGGCGGACGCCGACCTGGACCTCGCGGTCAAGGCGATCACGGCTTCGCGGGTGATCAACACCGGGCAAGTCTGCAACTGCGCCGAGCGGGTGTATGTCGAGCGCAAGGTCGCCGATCAGTTCATCGAGCAGATCGCCGCCGCGATGGCCGCGACCCGCTACGGCGACCCGTTGGCCGAGGACAATCTGGACATGGGGCCGCTGATCAACCAGGCGGCGCTGGACAAGGTTGCGCGGATGGTCACCATTGCCAAGGAGCAGGGGGCTGAAGTGGTCACGGGCGGCGCGGTGGCCGACAAGGGCCAGGGCTTCCATTACCAGCCGACGGTGCTGGCTGGGTGTGGTGGCGAGATGGCGATCATGCGCCAGGAGATCTTCGGCCCGGTGCTGCCGATCCAGATTGTCGAAGGCCTGGACGAAGCCATCGCCCTGGCCAATGACAGCGAGTACGGCCTGACGTCATCGATCTACACCCGCAGCCTGAGTGCCGCCATGCGCGCGAGCAACGAGCTGGATTTCGGCGAAACCTACATCAATCGAGAGAACTTCGAAGCGATGCAGGGCTTCCATGCCGGGGCGCGCAAGTCCGGCATTGGCGGCGCGGACGGCAAGCACGGCTTGTATGAGTACACCCATACCCACGTGGTTTACATCCAAGTGTGATCTGGCGAGAAAAATGCCGGCACCCGCAAGGGCGCCGGCATTTTTCTGGGCGTATCAGAACTGGTCGTTGGGCGCGACGACGCCATGCTTTTTCATCTTGCGGTACAGCGTGGAGCGGGAGATGCCCAGGTCGGTAGCGGCGGCACTGATGTTCCAGCGATGCTGGCGCAGGGTTGCCAGCAGGCGACGGGACTCTTCGTCGCCCAGCTGTTCGCCCAAGCTGACGGCCAACGGTGTGGTGCTGGCGGACAGTGACAGGCGCTGTGGCGCCAGCACTTCGCTGGGCAAGCAGTCCAGGTCGATAACGCCGTTTTCAGCCAGGGCCACCGCGTAGCGCAGGCTATTGAGGAGTTGGCGGATATTGCCGGGCCAGTGGTAGTCGAGCAGGCACTGACGGGCATCCGCTTTCAGTCGTAGCGCGCGGGTTTCGTCCTGTGCCGCGAGCAGTTGCTCGATCAGCGCGGCGCGGTCACCGCGTTCGCGCAAGGCGGGCAGCGCCAGGTTCATGCCGGCGAGCCGATAGAACAGATCTTCGCGAAAGCGCTTCTCGCCGATCATCGTGGGCAGGTCCTGGTGAGTCGCCGAGATCACCTGGATGTCCAGCGCCACCGGCACTTCAGCCCCCAGCGGCGCGATTTCCCGCTCCGCCAGCACCCTTAGCAAGCGGGTTTGCAAATGGGCGGGCATGTCGCCAATTTCATCGAGAAACAGCGTGCCGCCATTCGCCAGTTCCAACTTGCCCTTCATGCCTTTTCGGTTCGCGCCGGTAAAGCTGCCGGCGCGATAGCCGAACAGCTCGCTCTCGATCAGGGTCTCCGGAATGGCTGCGCAATTGAGTGCGACGAAAGGCCCAGCGCGACGAAGGCTGGCGTGGTGGATCGCGCGGGCAAAGGCTTCCTTGCCGGTGCCGGTCTCGCCGGTAATCAAAATCGGGATGCCTTTGTCGATCACCTTGCGCACCCGGTGGACGCTCTGTTGCAGTTGGGGGTCGAGGCCGGCGAGTTGTTGCAGGTCCGGGTGTGCGTCAGGGGCAGGGCGGGCGACGGGGCGGGGGCGGTGCTGTTGAGACGGGATCCGCAGGCCGACCTCCAGCAACGCCTCATCCCGCAGACCACGCAAACGCACGCCTTGGGCGCCACCGTTGGTGAGTTTGAGCAGCTCGTCCACCGTGGTTGGCAGCAGGCGATCGATGACGGTGCCCAGCAGTGCTGGACCCTCAGCCAAGTCCAGGGCGACAAAGGCGGCACGGTTGGCGCCGATGATGCGACCGCTTTCATCAAGCGCCAGTAACTGTTCGTTGGCCAGGTCGGCGATTTCATCAAGGGGCTTGAGGGACAAGGTCAAGCGGTCGCGGTAGCTCTGGCGGAAATGTGCATTTTCGATCAGGCGCGCATACATGATCACCAGTTGCAGCGTCAGGTATTGGCTTTCCCGAGGGCCCGCGCTGTTCATGCAGGTCGCGTTCAGGCAGCCGCGCAGCAGGCCCTGGGCATCGAAAATGGGCGCTACCGAACAGCTCAGGCCGAAATTGGACGCCAGGAAATGCTCCTCCCGATGAATGATCAATGGCTGCGCGGCAGCCAGCGTTGTGCCAATGCCATTGGTGCCCACCACCGATTCCTCCCACTGCGCACCCACCACCAGCCCTGATTGCGTATAGATGTCGGGCTGGTCGGGTAGCCGGGAGTCCAGGGTGATGCCGCGCTCGTCGCTCAGCAGCACGGCAAAGCCGGCGGGCACCACGCGCCGGGCCAGACCGCTGACGCCCTGGCTGGCGATGGAAAGATACTGCTGGTGTTGTTCCTGATGACGCCGGATATCCTCGGCGCTGAGGATGTTCTTGCGGCTCGCCGCACCGGGATCGAGCCGGTGCTCCACGACGCTGCGGTACCAGGACTGGGCGATGACGCCATCGGGCTTCAGGCCGCGTCCGGAAAAATGGTCGTTGACGAAGGCCGCCAGTTCACTGGGGATCGGCTGCGCGCTGTGCAGGGTCATGAAAGGCTCCCATCGGGCGTGACGCCCGCGCAGGGCTTTCACGGCAATCTTGTTATTAGGCTCTGTACGAAATGTATCCGCACTCACCCATACTGCGTTGAAACGGGGCTCGGAATGCTCATGTACTCCCGCTTCCTCGCCCCGTTTCGCCTTGTCTGGCTTTCGCGCGAACACATTTCGTACAGACCCTAGGGGATGGTCTGCGTTGCAGATATCTACCATAGACGCTGGCGCGCAAGTTTTCACCGTTGGATTGCAGGTCCGGATCCCGCTTCGTCACTTCCTCAAAAATACTTTCAACGCCCGAACGATGTCGCAGGTCGATTGATCCGCGATGCGCCCTGGCACCTGGTCAAACATATGGGGCGCGCCAGGATAGACGTGAAGCTCCAGGGCGACCCCAGCGCGAGACAGCCTCATCGCAAAATCGACGTCTTCCTCGAGAAACAGATCTTGCGCACCGACCGCGATGAACGTCGGCGGCAGGTTGCAAAGGTCTGGTTGCAGGGCCGGTGAAAACAGGCCGACACGATCATCGTCCAGGGCGTAGCCACCGCGCAGGCACTGCCAGCAGAACTGATTGGGCTCCGGCAGCCAACTGAACGTGGCTGTTTTCCTGCTCGGGTAGGGGGATTGCGCTGAGCCTGTGCGGTGATCGAGCATCGGGTAGATGAGCACCTGGCCGGCCAGCGAAAACCGGCCTTTGTCGCGCGCCATGATGGCCAATGCGGCGGCAAGCGCGCCACCGGCGCTATGGCCCATGATTGCAACGCGCCGGGAATCCAGGCCCAGGTCCTGACTGTTTTCGAACAGCCAGGCGAGGGCGCTGTAACAGTCGTCGAGGGGTGCAGGAAAAGGATGTTCGGGCGCCAGTCGATAATCCACCGCAACGATGAGGGCCCCCAACTCGTCGGCCAGGTCCGCCAGGAGGTCATCGGCCATCTCGGGCTTTCCGAGTACGAAGCCACCGCCATGGATGGACAGGATCGCCGGAAGCTTCGCATCTGGCGCGAGGCCTTTCGGCCGGTAGAGGCACAGGCGCAAATGCTCGGCATCGGCGCCAGGAATCCAGCACACTTCACATCGCACGTGGTGCTCGGGTTTGAAGGTCGAATGAACTCGGGCGCGGATGGCCGGCAGCGTGCTCAGCGACCATTGTTCCGCACCCGAGGCCACAAGACTGCTGAACCCGGGATCGAGCCATTCATCAGGCATCAGGTTTCGCTCCCTTTTGCTTGGAGCTGCCGGGTACCTATCGCCGGTACCCGGCGCTTGCCGTTAAAGCCAGGCTTTGATTTGCGCGCAAACGGCCTGGGTGGAAATGCCGTAGCGATCATGCAGCGTCGGCAGCGCGCCCGCGTCGAGGAAGGCGTCTGGCAACGCGATTTGCCTGAATGTCGGGGTCACGCCATTGCGCAGCAGGACCCCGGCAACCGCTTCGCCCAGCCCGCCGATGATGGAGCTGTTTTCCGCGGTCACCACCAGTCGCCCTGGCTTTCTGGCCTCGGCGAGCAGGGTGTGTTCGTCCAGCGGCTTGATGGTCGGCATGTGCAGGACCGCGACATCGACGCCGTCGGCCTGCAGTTGCTTGGCGGCTTCCAAGGCACGCATCGTCATCAACCCGGTGGAAATGATCAGGACATCATTGCCGGTACGCAGGGTCTTGGCCTTGCCGATCTCGAACGTGTAGCCATATTCGTCCAGCACCAAGGGCACGTTACCGCGCAGCAAACGCATGTAGACCGGGCCTTGGTGGGCGGCGATGGCCGGTACGGCCTGCTCGATTTCCAACGCGTCACAGGGGTCGACGATCATCAGGTTGGGCATGGCGCGGAAGATCGCCAGGTCGTCCGTAGCCTGGTGGCTCGGACCGTAACCGGTGGTGAGGCCTGGCAAGCCACAGACAATCTTGACGTTGAGGTTTTCCTCGGCGATCGCCATGCAAATGAAGTCGTAGGCCCGACGGGAAGCGAACACCGCGTAGGTCGTGGCAAACGGCACGAAACCTTCCCGGGCCATGCCCGCCGCGGCGCTCATCAGCAACTGCTCGGCCATGCCCATCTGGTAGAAACGATCCGGATGGGCCTTGGCGAAGATGTGCAAGTCGGTGTATTTGGACAGGTCGGCGGACAGGCCGACGATGTCCGGGCGCTGGTCCGCCAATGCGGCCAGCGCATGGCCGAATGGTGCTGTTTTCGTCGCCTGTCCTTCGGCGGCAATCGAGGCGATCATCGCTGAGGTGGTCAAGCGTTTCTTGCCCGGCTGGCCCATCGCATTCGGTGTGTTGGCGGCGTTGCTCATGAGTGTTTTCCTTCTTCAAGGTTGTTCAGCGCCAGGTCCCACTCGTGTTCTTCGACGCGGATGAAATGGGTCTTCTCGCGGTTTTCCAGGAACGGCACACCCTTGCCCATGCGTGTATCGCAGATGATCACCCGGGGCTGGCTGGAAGGGTGGTTACGCGCCGCATCGAATGCCGTCACCAGGGCATCCAGGTCGTTGCCGTCGACGCGTTGAGTGAACCAGCCAAAGGCTTGCCAGCGGTCAACGATCGGCTCGAACGAAAGGATTTCGCTGGAGTAGCCATCGGCCTGCTGGTTGTTGACGTCGACGATGGCAATCAGGTTGTCGAGCTTCCAGTGCGACGCCGACATCACGGCTTCCCAGGTCGAGCCTTCGTTCAATTCACCGTCCGACAGCAGGTTGTAGATGAAGGCGGGCGAGCCTTTGCGCTTCAGGCCCAGGCAGGCACCTACGGCGATGCCCAGGCCTTGGCCGAGGGAGCCTCCGGTGATTTCCATGCCCGGCGTGTACGTCGCCATGCCCGACATGGGCAGCCGGCTGTCGTCCGCGCCATAGGTTTCCAGCTCATCGAGGGGAACGATCCGGGCCTCGATCAAGGCCGCGTACAACGCGATCGCGTAATGGCCGATGGAGAGATAGAAGCGATCACGTTGCTCCCACTCAGGGTCTTCAGGCCGATGATTCATAGCGTGGAAGTACGCGACTGCCAGCAGGTCGGCGGCGCCCAGGGCTTGGCCGACGTAGCCTTGTCCCTGGACCTGACCCATGCGCAGCGCATGACGACGGATATTGTGGGCGCGGTCGGCCAGGGACGTGGATGAAGCGGATGAAAGCGAGCGAGTCATGGTGGAACTCCGGTGACTTAACGATTGACCAGGGCGGCGGGAATGCGCAGCACCAGCAAGGCGCCGCCCAGCAGTACGCCGGTGATCAGGTACATGCCGATGGCGCTGGAACCGGTCTGCGTGGTGATCCAGCCAATCAGGTAGGGCGAGCAGAAGCCGGCAAGGTTGGCGAAGCTGTTGACCGCCGCGATGCCTGCGGCGGCGGATACCCCGCCGAGCAAGGTCGTGGGCAGCATCCAGAACATCGAGGACGCAGAGAGGATGCCGGACGCCGCCAGGCACAGGCTCAGGATGGACAGCAGGATGTTGCCCCCCAGCAGTGCGGCGAGCGTCAGCCCGATGGCACCGGCGATCATCGGTGCGATCAGGTGCCAGCGCCGCTCGCGATGCTTATCGCCGCTGCGACCGATCAACAACATGGCCGTAATGGCGCAGAGGTAGGGCAGGCTGGTCAGGAAACCGATGTGCAGCGGATCGGAAACCCCGGCGTTGCGCACCAGCGTCGGCAGCCAGAAGGTGATGGCGTACTGGCCCATGACCACGCAGAAATAAATCCCGGCCAGCAGCCACAGGCGGCGGTCACGGACGAACTCGCCCACCGAGGCATGGGTGACCTTCTGCTGGTTGTCCTCGGCCAGTTCACGGCTGACCAGGGCCTTCTCTTCATCGTCCAGCCAATGGGCCTGATGCACGCCGTCTTTGAGATAACTCAGCACCAACAGCCCGACGACAACGGTGGGAATGGCTTCGAGCACGAACATCCACTGCCATCCGGCCCAGCCGTGCACGCCGGCGAAATGGTTCATGATCCAGCCGGAGAGCGGGCCGCCCACCATGCCCGACAAGGGGATGGCGATGAACCAGAGCACGGTCATGCGCGCACGCCGATAGGACGGGAACCAGTAGGTGAGATAAAGCAGCAATCCGGGGGCCAGTCCTGCTTCGGCGACCCCGAGCAAAAAACGCAGGGCATAGAACTGCCAGGCAGTTTCGACGAAGGCGAACAGCGCGGAAATGATGCCCCAGGTGATCATGATCCGCGCGATCCAGACGCGAGCGCCGACCTTGTGCAAGATGACGTTGCTGGGGACTTCGCAGAGGAAATAGCCGATGAAAAACATGCCCGCGCCGAGCCCGTAGACGGTTTCGCTGAGCGCCAGGTCGTTCATCATTTGCAGCTTGGCGAAACCGACGTTGACCCGATCCAGATAGGCGCACAAATAGCACAGCATCAGGAAAGGCATCAGCCGCCAGGCCGTTTTCCGGTAGGCATTGGAACGCACGGTCGAAACCGCTTCGAGCGACAAAGTAGTCATGATGGCCTGATCTCTTGTTTTTATTGACCGCCAGGCAAACAGCCCGGCTGGGGTCTTCGATCCAGAACCGCACGGGCCGCGATGGCCCGCCCAGATGCATCAGTGAATCAGCATGCCGCCGTTCACATCCAGGGTGATGCCTGTCAGGTAAGACGATAAATCGCTGGCCAGGAACAGGGCGGCGTTGGCGACATCCTGCGCCGCACCCAGGCGACCCAACGGAATGCCGTCGATGATCGCGTGCCGACGCTCATCCTGCATGAGGCCGCCGGTGATGTCGGTGTGGATCAAGCCCGGGGCAATGGAGTTGACCCGCACCTTGTCCGGACCCAACTCGCGCGCCATTGCCTTGGCGAGGCCCAATACGCCGGCCTTGGCGGCGCTATAATGCGGCCCACCAAAGATGCCGCCGCCCCGTTGGGCCGACACCGAAGACATGCAGACGATGCTGCCGCCTTGCTGTTCGCGCATCAGCGGGATCACCGCCTGCGACATGAGCAGGGTGCCGCGCAGGCTGACGTCCAGCACTTTGTCGTAGTCCGATGGGCGGATATCGAGGGTCTTGAGGGGTTGGGTGATGCCGGCGTTGTTGACGAGGATGTCGATTCGGCCGAAATGTTCGACGACCTGGGCGACGGCCCGTTGGACCTGCGATTCATCGGCAACGTTGGCCGCAAGGCCGAGATGGCCTTCGCCCAGGGCGCTGGCGGCATCGCGTGCGGCAGATTCATCCAGGTCGAGAATCACGACGCGGGCGCCGTGCTGTGCGAATGTCGTAGCGGTGGCGCGGCCAATGCCACGGGCGGATGCGGCGCCGGTAATGATCGCGACTTTGCCTTGCAGAAGCATGGAGGGATACCTCGGATTGTTTTTATTGGGTCGATTTGGAAAAAACCGATGACTCAGCTTCTGCTTTGCCTCCCGGCTGAGCAATGCCGTAAAAATCATTCAGCGCTGAAAAAAATTCAGCACTCGGTTGCTTGCGGATGGAAGCTTTCACGGCGAAGCTCAACAATCATTAGAACTATTGTCGAGTGATCTGCCATGCGTACCGACACCGATGCCCCCTTGATTCTTCCACCGCTGAAAGCAATTCAGGCTTTTGAGCAAACGGCCCGGTTCAGCAACGTCGCCAGGGCTGCGGAAGTGTTGGACCTGACGCCCTCTGCGGTCAGTCATCAACTGGCGAAACTCGAAGCCATGATTGGCCGGCAATTGTTCGTCCGCGCCGCTCGAGGGGTAACGCTGACGCCGGTGGGCGAGCAATACCTCAAGGAAGTCTCTGGGGTGCTCCATAGCCTGGCGGTCGCCACCGAGCGCGCGGCCAGCGACGTGAGCCTGGACTGTTTGCGCCTGCACTCGGCGCCCAGCTTCGGGTTGTTGTGGTTGATGCCGAGACTGGAGGCTTTTCGAGCGTCCAACCCGGATATTCAGATCAATCTGTCGTGTTCCTACGAATCGCTGCATTTCAGTCGAGACAAGATCGACGTGGATATCCGCCACGGCACTGCAAACTGGCCCAGTTACGAAGTCCGCACCGTGCAGAACGAAACCTTCGCGGTGCTCGCTTCGCCGAAACTGCTCGCGCAATGCCCGATCCGCAGCGCGTCCGACCTGTTGGATTGCGACCTGGTGCTTTCCGAAGCCACCTTACTCAAATGGCCGCAATGGTTCGCTCAACATGGCCTGGCGCGCCCGGAGAAACCTTACGCCTTGAGCTTCGACCGGTCATACATGTCGCTGGAAGCAGCCAGCCATGGGTTGGGGTTTGCCTTGGAAAGCACGTTGCTGGCGAAGAAATACCTGGCGGCCGGCAGCCTGGTCGAGGTGGCGCCAGAAGCGCTCAGCGCCCCCGTGGCTGCCCACCACCTGGTGTTTCCCAAGGCGCACTCGAGTTTCCCTCGCGTCCGGCGTTTCCTGGAATGGATGGAAAGTGAGTTGGGGCAGGGCTTCGCGTATTGACTGTCGGGAGCAGTTTCGGGCAATGACAGCGTCGTCTCAATGCCCTTGATTGTTCCTGATCAGGTCATAGGCCCGGCGCACCAGCGGGTTGACGGTATTGGGCCGGATCCACAGGTGATAGGTCACATCCGGCAGCCGTGGCAAGCCATCGTTCTCACCCAGCACGCGCATGTCCGGGCCGAGCATTTCCATGCTGCGGGGCGTGACGCCCAGGCCGGCGCGGGTGGCGGCCTTGATGCCGATCAGGTTCGAGGCCAGGTAGGCCTGGCGCCATGGGATATTCGCGCGTTCGAGCGCTTCCAGGGCATAGCGCCGATAGATGCTCGGCTCATCCACCAGGATCAACGGCAGGGGTTCGCCGGGATTATGGAGATACTGCGCCGAACAGATCCACCACACCGGCGAGGTGCGCAACGCGAAGCCTTCCAGGTTCGGGTCCTGGCGTGTCGAGATGATCATGTCGACCTTGCCCCGGTGCAGGTCATCCATCAGGAACGGGCTGCGCCCAACGTCGATTTCAAGGCGCAGGCGCGGAGCCGAGCGGGCGATGTGGCTGAGAATCGGCGGCAGGATGGTGTCGGCGATGTCGTGGGGCGAGCCGATGCGCAACACGCCGCTCAGGCTGCTTTCACGCAGGGAATTGAGCGCATCGTCGTTGAGCGAAAGCATTTGTCGTGCGTGCCGTAGCAGTTGCTGGCCCGCTTCGGTGAGCTGCTTGTGCCTGCCGCGTTTTTCGAACAGCGTGACCCCGACCTGCTGTTCCAGGCGTTGCATGTGCTGGGTCACCGACGATTGCGTACGGGCCAGTTGGGCGCCTGCTTCGGCAAAGCTGTGGTGATCGACCACGGCAATGAAGGTGCGCAGTAATTCGAGATCCAAGGTCGACATGGTCACCGCTTCACATCAAGGCTGAAAACCTAAACATTACAGATTTTTATGTGTTTGGTGGGCCGCTCTCGCTCGATATGCTCTGCGACCCCAGGAAACCGTGGTTATTCGTTTTTCGTTTGGAGACCAAACCTGACGAGTTATAACGATATTAGATATTTGAATTTCCGTTGGCTCCGGGCGCTACCTAGGATGCCCACTCATCAGGCCGGGGGACGCCGGCCATCCATGAGGGGAATTCCATGTCACTTGAGCGCTCATCCGTAAAACGCTTGTTGCCTGTCCTGCTGGGCGCCTTGGTCTCGTTGTCGACCGTCCACCTTGCCCATGCCGATGCCACGCTGGACAAGATCGAGCAACGCCACGCGTTGGTAGTGGGCGTGTTGTTGTCCGGTGGCCCGTTCGGCGGAATCGATCCTGCTACCCAGAAACCTCGCGGCTTCAACGTCGATCTCGCCCAGGAACTGGGTCGGCAACTCGGCGCCGAGGTGCAGTTGGTGCCGGTACTGCCCGCCAACCGCGTGCAGTTCTTGCAGCAGGGCAAGGTCGACCTGCTGATTGCCAACATGGAATGGACCGCCGAGCGCGGTGAAATCCTCGGCTTCGTGCCCACGCCGTTCTACCGCGTCGGCGGTACTGCGGCAGTGCTCAAGGACAGCAAGATCAGCCGCTGGGAAGACTTGAAGAATCAACCGGTATGCACCTCCCAGGGCAGCAGCTACATCAAGCCGCTCACCGAGCTGGGCGTCGAGATCAAGGCCTTCAAGAGTTCCTCGGAGTCGCTCCTGGCACTGCGGGGCAACAACTGCGTCGCCGCGGTGCATGACGCCACGCTGATCAATCCGTTGGTTGCCGAGAACCCCGAGTGGCAGGGCTACCGCGCCCTGAGTCCGGAGCTGAACCCGGCGCCCTCGGTGGTCTGGACGCGCAAAGGTGAAAGCGATACCCAGGCCAGGCTCGACCCGATCATCCAGCAGTTGCACCGCAGCGGCTGGCTGATCGAGGCCCAGACCCGTCATCGCATCACCCCGGCGTCACCGGCCTTGGTGGAGTTGCAGAAACAGTTCCAGGCCAACGGCGCCTGAGATCGTCGTGCCTGCGTCTCTCTCGACCCATCCCGACGCTCAAGGTAATCGCCCATGACTCATTGGCTGGAGGCGTTCGTTCATTGGAGCGCCGGGTTTGGCCTCAACTACAACTTCCTGGTTGATGCCTATCAGCGCGGCACGTTGGAGCAGGGCGCGTTGACCACGCTGCTGCTGTGCCTGCTGACCATCGTCGGCAGCTTGCTGGCGGGCGTCGGCCTGGCGGCCATGTTGACCTCTGGCAAGCCCTGGCTGGCAGGACCTGCCCGGGTGTTTGTCGAAGTGACCCGCAATACGCCGACCTTGGTGCAACTGTATTGCGCGTTCCTCGTGCTGAACATGCTGCTGACCCAAGCCGTCGGCGCGGCCAACCCGCTGACACCTTTTGCCTGGGTAGTGATCGTCATCTCGCTGCACAAGGGCGCGTTCCACGCCGAGGCACTGCGGGCCGGCATCGAAGCCGTGCCCACGGTGACGATGGAGGCGGCCAGTTCGCTGGCGTTCAACAACCGCCAATTGTTGTGGAGCGTGCAACTGCCACTGGCCCTGCGTTTCGCCTTGCCGGCGCTGATCAATAACCTGATCGACCTGGTGAAGATGACTGCCGTGGCCTCGGCCATTGCCGTGGGTGACATCACCTACGCGGCGATCATGATCTGGACCCAGAGCGATAACGTGCTGGAACTGATGATCCTGATCCTGGGTTTTTTCGGCCTGCTGAGTTTCACCGTCAATTGCGTCGGGCGCTGGCTCGAAGCGCGCCTGAGGATGCCCGGCTATGGCCATTGATTCTTCCGTCGTTTTGCCCCGCGCCTGGCCGCGTCGCCATATCGGCAAGTTGCTGCTGGGGATGGGCGCGCTGTGCGGGCTGGTGTACTTCGCGCAGCACAGTCCGGTGCTCAAGGCGTTGCTGCAGTGGTCTCCCGCCTTGGCCGCCGGGTTCGGCCAGAACATTCTGATCAGCCTGCTGGCCATCGGGTCGGGCTCCGTGGCGGGGCTGCTGGTCGGTGCCATGGTCCTGTCGCCCCTGCGCCTGCTGCGCTGGCCGGCGCGGCTCTGGGTGCAGGTCTTCCGCAACGCGCCCTGGCTGGTGCTGATCTATTTCACCACCTATGTGTTCCCGTTCGAGATTCGTATCGGCAGCACCTATGTCGCGTTTCCCGACTGGGTCAAGGTCACCCTCGGCCTGGCCTTGCCAGCCAGCGCCAATGTCGCGGAAATCTTCCGTGGCGCCATCGCCTCGATCCCCAGCACCCAATGGGAGGCGGCACGGTCCCTGGCATTCAGCCGTGGGCAGATTTTCCGCTCGATCATCCTGCCGCAGTGCTTCAAGCGCATGTTGCCGCCGTGGATGAACCTCTACGCAGTGATCACCATGGGCACTGCGCTGGCCTCCCTGGTGGGTGTGCACGACGTGATCGACACCGCGCAGATCGCCAGCAACACCGTGAACCAGACCGGCTTCACCGTGGTGATCTACCTGAGCCTGCTGGTGCTGTTCTTTGCCTATTGCTACCCGATTTCCCGCCTCACCCAATACTTGGAGCGACGTTATGCCTTCGACTGAAACCGTCGCAGAACCCCTGGTCAGCCTGCGCGACCTGCACCTTTCGTTCGGCGGCAACCCGGTGCTCAAGGGCATTGACCTGGACGTGCGCCGTGGCGAGGCCGTGTCGATCATCGGCCCGTCGGGCTCGGGCAAGTCGACCATCCTGCGGTGCATCACCGGCCTGTTGCAGCCTCAAAAGGGCAGCATTCGCGTCGGCGCCACCGAGGTCCACACCCTGGCCCATGAGGCCCAGCGCATCGAGCTGCGCAAGCGCGTGGGGTTCGTGTTCCAGCAGTACAACCTGTTCCCGCATCTGTCGGTGCTGGAGAACCTGGTGATCGCGCCGCGCAAGGTGCTGGGCCGCCACCGGGCCGACGCCGAGAAGGACGCCCGTGCCTTGCTTGCCAAGGTGCGCATGGAACACAAGGCCGATGCCTACCCGGGGCAGCTCTCCGGCGGCCAGCAACAACGGGTGGCGATCGCCCGTGCACTGGCGATGCGTCCGGAGCTGATTCTGTTCGATGAAGTGACCTCGGCCCTGGATCCGGAAACCGTCGGTGAGGTACTGGCGGTGATCCGCGAGCTGACGGAAGAGGGCATGACTTGCGTGTTGGTGACCCACGAGATGCGCTTCGCCGAGGAGATCAGCGACGTCGTCTATTTCACCGAGAACGGCGTGATCGTCGAGCACGGCAGCGCCGCCCGGATTTTCCAGCGGCCTACCAGCGAGCGCACTCGGGAGTTTTTGCGCCATGCCTTGGGTGACCCAGGGCGGCGACCGCCCATCGGCGCTGATCCTTATCTGCTGACCAACCTGAGCCGCTACAGCCTGTCCGTCTGACTTTCCGTTAAACAAGGAGCCCGCCCCATGAGTATTTTCAAGCGTCCCGACGTCATCGAAGACTTCCTGCAGAAAGTGCGCGTCATCCACCAGCGCGGTGTGGATCGCGCGGCCTTGGAGGACATCGTCGTGCTCCTGGAAGGCCTGGCCGAGCGCCGCGACCTGTTCAACTTCGAGGCCTTCCCCGCGCCGGTCCCGGGGCAGGGCAGCACTGCGTTCCGCTATCGCCTCAATGACGACGGCGACACCCCGACCCTCTACCTGAACTCGCTGTTGCCCGGCAAAAGCACGATCCCTCACAACCATGAGACGTGGGCGATCATCAGTGCCGTCGAAGGCCAGGAAATCAACTACGTCTATCGACGTGATGACGAAGGGCGCGAGCCGGGCTACACCACGTTGCACTTGGAAAAGGAAGTCGTCGTGCAGCCGGGGACGTCCATCGCGTTCCTGGGTGAGGACGTGCATGGAATCCGCGTGGCCGGGGAGCAACCGACCCTGCATTTCCATCTCTATGGCTTGCCGCTGGAATCGCTCAACGGCCGCTACGGCGTCGAGGCCGACGGGCGCATCCTCAATTACAACGCCTCGCAAATGGCACCGTCGATCAAGGCCTATGCCCACTGACGCCCCTTGAATTCAGTCATTCCATTTCTTCCGACGGGACCCCCATGAGCCAGATCGTAACCCCCCAGCAACTGCAGCAGTGGCTGTTCGACGGGCAGGAAATCGCCCTGTTTGATGTGCGCGAGCACGGCCAGTATGGCGAAGCCCATCTGTTTTTCGCGGTGAACCTGCCCTATAGCCGCCTGGAGCTGGACGCTCGGCGGCTGGCACCCAACCCCAAGGTCCGGTTGGTGATTCACGACCAGGATGGCACAGACCTCGCAGCGCGCGCGGCGCAACGCCTGCGGGCTTTGGATTACGTGAATGTGCACATCCTGGAGGGCGGCGCCGAAGGTTGGCAGGCTGCGGGCTATCAGCTGTTCGCCGGTGTGCATGTGCCCTCCAAGGCGTTTGGCGAGCAGGTGGAGGCGGTGCGTCACACCCCTCACGTCACTGCCCGCCAACTGGCGCAATGGCAAGCCGAGGGTGAACCGCTGGTGATCCTCGACGGCCGACCGATGGAGGAGTATCGCAAGATGACCATTCCCGGTTCGATCTGTTGCCCGAATGGTGAATTGGGCTATCGCGTGCACGACTTGGTGTCGGACGAGCAAACCCCCATCGTGGTCAATTGCGCCGGTCGGACCCGCAGCATCATCGGTGCCCAGACGCTGATCGACCTGGGTTTGAAAAACCCGGTCTATGCCCTGGAGAACGGTACGCAAGGCTGGTACCTGGCAGATCTCCAGCTGGAACACGGCAGCGAGCGTCGATATGCCGATGAGGTGTCACGCAGCGCGTTGCCAGGCCAGCGCTTGGCGGCGGCACGACTGGCCGCGCGGGCTGGAGTGCCTGTCGTCGGGGCTGCCCAGGTCGAGCAGTGGACAGCGGATGCCGGGCGCAGCCTTTTCCTCTGCGATGTGCGCACCGCCGAGGAGTTTGCCGCCGGCACGCTGCCGGGTGCGCAACACACACCGGGCGGGCAGTTGATCCAATCCACCGATCTGTATGTGGGGGTGCGCCAGGCGCGCGTGGTGCTGTTCGACAACGACGGCGTGCGTGCACCGATCATCGCCAGTTGGCTGCGGCAACTGGGGCACCAGGCTTTTGTCCTATCAGATGGGTTGAGTAGTGGCTTGGTTTTGCCGGCTCCAGCTATCGTCACGCCTGAAAGGCTGCCGCTGATCAGCGTGCAGGCCTTGGCCGATGCCCTGAAGGATGACGCGGTGGCCTTGATCGACCTGCGTTCGAGTCGGGCGTATCGCCACGGGCATATTGCCGGGGCGCGCTGGTCGATCCGGCCATTACTGTCGCGTGCGCTGGCGGGGGAGCAGCGGCCACTGGTGTTGGTGGCTGATGACCCTCGCTTGGCGGCCTTGGCGGCACTCGAGCTACCGCAAGCTGAAGTCCGCTTGCTGGAGGGCGGTCCTGATGCCTGGCGTGCGGCGGGCCTGGCGCTGGGAGAAGGCGTGGACACGCTGCCGGATGCGCAGTGCATCGATTTTCTGTTCTTCACCCATGACCGTCACGCGGGCAACAAGGATGCGGCGCGCCAATACCTGGCTTGGGAGATCGGCTTGCTGGCGCAAATGAACGCCGAGGAAGTCGCCAGCCTCAAGCCGTTGCACGGATCGTCTCAAGGCGCTGTGGGCGAGCGACTCCGCACCCGTCTGATCCATGGCGCGCGCACCGAAAAGGGCAGCGGTGCGAGAACCGTCAACGTACCGGTCAGCCGCTTGAGCACGGTGCTGTTCGACAACCTGGCACAGATGCGTGACGCCCGTTCCCGGCGTGACAGCGAGCGAGTCCTGACGTATGGCGCCCGCGGCAATCCGACGGCCTTCGCGCTGGAAGACTTGGTCACTGAGTTGGAGGGAGGCTACCGCACCCGGCTGTTTGGCACCGGGTTGGCCGCCGTGGCGCAAACCTTCCTGGCCTACCTGCGGCCCGGCGATCATGTGCTGATCACCGATGCGGTCTATGCCCCGGTACGGCGCGTGGCCCGGGATTTCCTCGAAGCCTTCGGCGTAGCGGTCGAGTACTTCGCTCCCGATGGCTGCGACCTGCCCGGACGGCTGCGAGCCAACACCAAGATGGTCTACACCGAAGTGCCCGGCTCACTGTTGTACGAGCTATGCGACTTGCCAGCCATCGCCGCACTCTGCAAATCCCGCGGCATCTTGCTGGCCGTGGACAACACCTGGGGCTCGGGCGTGCTGTACCGGCCACTGGCGTTGGGCGCCGACATCTCGATCATGGCCCTGACCAAATACCTGGGCGGCCACAGCGACGTGGTGATGGGCAGCGTTTGCACACGGCAGGAGGCGTGGCCGGCACTCGCGGCCATGAGTGACACCTTCGGCAATACCGTCAGCCCGGATGACGCTTACCTGGTCCTGCGCGGCGCCCGTACCCTGGCCCCACGCCTGGAGACGCATGAGCGCCAGGCACTGGAAATCGCCCATTGGTTGCAGGCGCAACCGCAGGTCAAGCGGGTCTTCCATCCAGCACTGCCCGAGCATCCCGGTCACAGGTTGTGGCAACGGGATTTCAAGGGCAGTAACGGGCTGCTGTCCTTCGAGCTTCGCGAAAAGGACGACGCTCGCCTGGAGCGCTTCATCGACGCCTTGCAGGTGTTCGGGTTGGGGGCGTCCTGGGGCGGGTTCGAGAGCCTGGTGACGGTCGCTGACACCCAGGATCGGAACAGTGCCGAGGACCGGGCGCTGAATCCGGTGGTCCGGTTGCATGTCGGATTGGAAGACGTCGGGGTGTTGATTGAGGATTTGCAGCGGGGGTTTATCGCCGCCGGATGAGCTACGACACCTTTGGTTTTTCCAGGGGGGATTGCGTGAGGTCTATCGCAGAAAAACGCTGGGCCCAACGATGCGCTTCACGAAACTGCTCGACAGCCGAATGATCACTTCGACTGCCAAGCGCTTCGACGGCGACCTTACGCAAATCAGCGTCCTCATCGACGATCCAGACGCCCGGCTCCCGGTCGCGCAGGGCCATTTCACCGAAGCGGGTAGAGATGACCGGCAGGCCGAGGGCGCGGTATTCGTAGTATTTGACAGGGTCGACCGAGGCGGTGAGGCGGTTGAGCTTGAAAGGGATCAGCCCAACCGAAAACGTCGCCATGGCCGCGATCGCGCTGGCATGGGAGCACTCGGGAAGCAACTCGATATTGGCTGGCAATAGGCGAGGCACCGCAGTGAAAAGAGGGCCGATCAGCCGGATCTGGTTGCCGGGATTAGCCTGCGCCAGCGCGATGACCAGGTCCCAATCGAACCAACGACCCAGCGTGCCGACGTAGCCGAGCACTTGCTGCTTGGGGCCCAGGTCGAGGCTGTCGACAGGCGCCAGCCGGTGCATGTCACAGGCATTGCGGGCCAGTTCGACCTGATCGGTCATGCCCAGCAGCTTGTCGCGAAGCGCGCTGGACGACGCCAATACTTTTGACACGCGTTGAATGATCTGTGCCTGGCGACGCTCCATGGACCTGCGCGACAGGCCCTGGTAAAAGGCCGGGAAATCATCCATGGCGTCGTAGACGGTATGGCTTGCGGGGATGAGCGCCAGCAGTTGCAAGGCCAGTTCGGAAGGTTTTCCGACGCACACCCTGCAGGAGCCTTCTGCGGAGAATGCGCTGGCCTCCTGGAACGTGTTGCGCCAGAGCTGCTTCAGGACCGTTGCCGAGCCCCAGAGCGGCTCGATGGGTAGGCTTCGGGGTTTGCAGACCTGCAGCCAGGAGGGAACGCTGACATTTTGTGGCTGGGCAACAGGCGCCTTGCGCCTGAAATCATTGAATGCAGGTAAGCGCGTCGGATACGGATCGATCCAGAGCACCGGCGCCCCGGTCTGGTGGTGATACCAGTCGACGAAGTGGTGGGGGCGTTGGCTGAAGTTGGCCCACGGCACCGGGGACAGATAGATCATGCGCATGACTGGAAGTACCGCTTCAAGACTTCGACGATGCGGGCTGCGGCCTTGCCATCGCCATAGGGCGATACCCCGCGGGCCATGGCTCGGTACGCCTGCGGGTCATCGAGCAGGCGCTGGGCCTGTTCGACGATGGTGTCCGGGTTGGCACCGACCAGCCTGACCACGCCGAGCTCGACCGCCTCCGGGCGTTCGGTTTCCTCCCGCAACACCAGCACGGGTTTGCCCAGGGCTGGCGCTTCTTCCTGCACCCCGCCGGAGTCACTGATGATCAGGTATGAGCGTTTCATCGCCGCGATAAACGCCGCGTAATCCAGCGGCGCGCAGAGAAGAATATTTGGGGTTTGGCCGAGCAGGCGATGCGCGACATCCTTGACGTTCGGGTTGGGATGGACGGGATAGAGAATCTGGATGCCTGGGTTTCGTTCGGCCAGTCGCTTGAGGGCCTGGCAGATATTGCGGAACGGTTCGCCGAAGTTCTCCCGTCGATGGGCGGTCACCAGCACCAGGCGTTTGCTGGCATCCAGCGGGGCAGCCAAGGCTGAGTCCTGTTCGGCGGTCATCAGCAAGGCGTCGATCACGGTATTGCCGGTCAGGCTGATATCGCTGTTGGCGACCCCTTCGCCCAACAGGTTGTCCACGGCGCGCTGGGTGGGCGCGAAATGCCAGCGGGTCAGCTTGCTGGCGATCACCCGATTGGCTTCTTCGGGAAACGGGTTGCAGAGGTCGCCGGTCCGCAGGCCGGCTTCGACATGGCCAAAGGGAATCCGCCGGTAGAAACACGTCAATGCGGCGCACATGACCGTGGTCGTGTCGCCCTGAGCCAGTACGACATCCGGTTTCTCCGATTGCAGTACGCCGTCGAGTTCAAGCGTCAAGCGTGAGGTCAGTGTGGCCAATGACTGGTCGGGACGCATGATGTCCAGGTCCAGGTCGGCTGTGATCGCGAACCCCTCCAGGATCTGGTCCAGCAGGCCTCGGTGCTGGGCGGTGGCGAGCACCCGGCACTCGATATTGTTTTCGGCCTGGAGCGCCTTGATCACGGGCGCCATCTTGATCGCCTCCGGGCGCGTGCCGACGATGCAGAGTACCTTGTGGGTCATGCCTTCTGATTTCCTATCGTGGTGGCAAGTGAGCGGGCTATCCGGTCCGCATTGGCCATGAGTGTCAGCGTGTGGGACTTTTCGGTCAGGCTGGGCAGGCAGGCGCCGTCGACGATGTGCACTCCGCCAAGGCCTGCGATCTCACCCAGGCGATCGGTCTGCCCGATCTTCGGCATCGAGCGCATCGGTAGGGTTCCCGCGTAATGGATATCCGCCCCGGGACGGCCGACGGTGAAACTCATGGGCATCAACAGCGCGCCCAACGTCCAATAGAACCGGCGCAGCTTCGTCTCGGCAGTCTGCATGAGTCCGGGGAGTTCGGGACGTACCTGGCCGTGGATGTGCAACGAACCATCGGCACGCAAGACCGCTGTGTTGTTGGACAACTGCCCGGGAAGGAAAATATTTCCGACGACGCAAGCGCTCAGCAGGTTCCTCAGCAGTTCGATGCTGTAGCGCTTGCTCAGGGGGATCCGGCTGACGAACTCGCTCATGGGTAAGCCTGTGGTACTGAACGTCGAGCCGAACGCGGTGGTGCTGGACGATAGCTGCAGGGCGAACGATAGCTGGCCCAGGCCAAATGTCGAGGTCCTGGGGGTGCCGAGCATTTTTGGCAGCCACAGCAGGAACGCCGCCGTCGGCGATGACAGCAGCGGTATCGAGTCGCGATGGTTCAGGGCCTTGAGGGCGAGCCTGGTCGAGGCCAGGGTGCCGGCCGCCAACAGCAGGCGCGTAGCGCGCAAGCGACGGGCTGAACGACGATCGATGATTGCCCATGAACCCTCCTGTTCCAGCAAGTCCTCCACAAGAAAATCCTGGACGTGCTGGAAGCCGGGGTATTGCTTGAGTTTCTTCAATTCTTGCGACGCGCTGTACAAGGCCTGGTTGTGGCAGCCCCACAAGCAGTTTCCAGATAGATCGCAGGCCTTGCGCTCGTCCATGGGCTGGCTCAGGACGGCAACCCTGGAGCGGCCCAGGCGAAACCCGTGCTCGTGAAATGCCGCGTGGCGGCGGGTGTACTGGTCGAGCAGGCGTTGATGCAAGGTGTCCAGCGGCAGGGGCGGTTGCGACCATTCATCGAGGCCGAAGTAGCTCGACAGGTCATCGTCGGCACGACCACTGATACCGATTCGGCGCGCGACCGTTTCGTAGGACGCCTGCATCTCGGAGTGACTGAAGGACAACCCGGCAAAGTCGCTGGCTCCGAGTGCTGCCACGCCGCAGCCCCAGGCATTGGACAGGCCGCCGGTGGCCAGCGAGCCGATGCCGATGAAGTTGTCGGTCTCGATGTGATTGCTGGCGCTGAACCCTTCGAAGACATGGGTATGGGTCGGCGTCTTCAGCTTGGGCGATACCGCGTCCAGCTGGTTCAAGGCGTGAAAGTTCTCGCCGATCAGCCATTTCCACTGGTGCTCGTCGTTGGCCCTGGCGTCGAGAAACGGACGGCTTGGCAGCACCGGTGAGGCCGTATCGGCCTGGGCATCGACCATGAGGACTTTCAGGCCCGCCTTGACCAGCGGATAGGCAGCCGAAGTCCCCGCCGGACCGCTGCCGACAATGATGACGTCGAATTCAGGCGCCACGCGGGGTTTCCCTTTCAAGTATCAGTTGGCGGGCAAAGGGACGGCACGCCAACGCCGCCAGCTTCCATACCAGCGCCTTGAGTGCGGTCAGTCCCAGCGCAACCGCCGTGGCGACCAGGCTTCGCGGCTGCTGGTCGCCGAGAAACACGAGTGCACCCTGGCGGCTGGCTTCGGCGATACCCAGTGCGACGTGCAGGCGCCAGGCCAGCTCCCGGCCATCAGGCTTGAGCAGGACGGCAGGGTTGTCCAGAAGCGCGAGCAATATTGGCCAGCGCGTCAGCAGGCGCGATTGGAGGACAGGATGCCGCTTGCCGGCTCGCTCCAGTGCCCGCGCATAGCGGCGGACCAGGCTTTTTTGTGGCGGGTGTTTGAGCAGGTAGCTCAAGACAACCGCAGCTTCCTGGAGAAGGCCTCGACGTTGACCGTGGCCGGAACGATGCATGCCGTAGGCAAGGGGGCGCAGCGTGATGCCGACTCTTTGCAGGGAGCGCTCGCTGTCCATGGGCGGCAGTTGGATGAGGGAAAACATTCGCTCCAGGCCCACTTTCGTACTCAACGACTGGCCGAGTGAGCGACGCAATAGCCTGAGCAATACCACGGGCACCGGGATCGGCAGGCGAGTGGTACGGGCCCGGTGCGTCGCGATCGACATGAGGAAACGGCCAAACGCGATGGGCTGCACGGCGCCCAGGTTGAGGATTTCGGCACGCATGTCGTCCCGCTCGACAACCGCGAGTATCGAGGCTGCGAGGTCATCGGCATGGATGGGTTGCACGCAAGGCGCAGGCAGGAGGATCGGTATGAACGGGCTTCGCCGGACCCAACGGGACAACTGCCCAAAAAGCCCGCGCTCGGGGCCGCCATAGACTTGGCCGGGGCGGATGATGGTGCCGCCGGCGGCGAGCACCTGTTGTTCGATACGCCACTTGGTCCTGCCATAAACGCTCGGGGCCGTGGCTTCGGCGGTTTGGCTGGAGATGAAGATGAACTTGGCCGAGCCTTGGTGGGCGCGTTCGATCAGCGCCTGGGCTGCCCTGACTTCGTCGTCCGCGTCGCGGTGGGCAGTGTTGGAGGTATCGGCCGCCAAATGGATCAACGCCTGGGTGCCAACGGGGAAATCGGGGGCCGGGCCCCGCAGGTCATAGGGAAGCCAGGTGTAACGGGCGGGGCATGGCTGGCGCGTGGCGCAAATGACCTCGTGTCCGCTGGCTGCCGCGAGGGCGGCCAAACGTTGTCCGATGTAGCCGGTCGCGCCGGTAATCACCAGTTTCATCAAGCACCCTCCGCGCGGTCAGCGGGAGCGGGCGGGGGCGTGTTGGAGTGAAACACGAACAGTTTGCTGATCCAGTAGGTCAAGGCTACGCAGACCACGTCGCAGATCAATTTCACCGGGGCAGGGCTGTCGACGAAATACAGGCCCACGCTGAACAGTGCCGAAGCGACTGGGATGTTGATGGCGAGCAATGAAAAATAGCGCACCGCTTGGGCCTTGCCGCTGCCGTGGGTCGATTGGAACGTGAAGTGTCGATGCAGGAAAAATGCGAACACACCGGCGGTGACTTTGCCGGCGATGTTGGCCAGGACGGGGTGCCCCTCGAAAAACGTGATCAACAGCAAAAAGGCACCCATGTCCAACGTATAGGCCATGAGCTGGATGGCGCCGTATCGGATGAAGGTCAAGACGTCCTCCTGAGCACCACGATGTGATGCAGCGCCAATACCCGCCGCAACGGATGCAGCAATTTTTCGGTGACTTTGAGCACGGGGATCAGCGCATCAGGCAACAACTGGCGAAAGTTCAGGCCGCCGGAAATCAAGTAGCGCAGATAGTTGCCGCAGATCTCCTGATGGACGATTTCCAGGCCGGGGTGATTGCGCTCGAACGCCTCCCTGTCGCGCACGAAGACGATGTAGCTGAGGGCCTGGTTGGCACCGTTCATGGGGCCGGTCGAGGGCGTTTCCCAGGAGGGGAATTGCATGTCGAACCCTTCGGATTTGAACAAGCGCCTATAGAGAAACGCCGCAAACGGGCCGTGGAACGGCTCGATCAAAATGGCGCCGCCACCCACCTTGAGGGTTCTTTCCAGCTCTTTGAAAAAACGATCCGGGTGAGGAAAGTGGTGAAAACAGTTCTGGCCATAAAATGCCCGGACCGAACGATCGCCCAGGTTCATTGCTTCGGCATCGAGCGCCATGTCCAGTCGCTCAGTGCAGACAATGTCAGTCGCCAGCACTTGCGGGTATGAGTTGCGCATGGGCGCGATGCCGGCCCCCAGCTCCACTTCAAGGCCTTCCGCTGTGAAGTAGCGCGCTGCCAGGCGATGGAACGCGTGGTGGAACTCCACGAAGACCTCCCGCAGCATCCGTTTGCGCCCGAGCACTTTGTCGTGAAGTTCGAGGCGCTCGATGCCATCGACGTCCAACGCCTTGAGCGACGGGTCCGATAAAAAATCCCTTAATGCTTTGATGAGTTTTCTTCCCGTAACGACGTTGCTTTGCTGCGCCTGGAGTGCCGGGGCCTGTTGGGCACCGAGGCGATGTCATAACCAAGGAATGCCATGATCAGTTGCAGCCCCATGAGCATGGGCAGTGCGCTGAGCATCACGGTTCCGGCTGGCGTCGCGACGCCATTCTGTGCCGATTCGAACCAGTGGTAGCTGCCGAAGAAGATGCCGAACAAGAACATCAGGACCCCGAGCGGCAGCTCGATCGAAGCCAGGGACATGTCGCGCAAGTAGTAGTTATAGAGCACGCGCTTGGTGAAGTTGCGCAGGTGTTTGAACAGGAACTCGCCAATGATTCTCGAGATCTTGAGGTGGCTGACTTCGTCGCCGTATCGGGCTTCCATCGGAACATCCACGACCACGGCGCGCACGGTGTTCAGCCGGAACAGAATGTCGGTCTCGAAAAAATAGCGTTGGCTGACCTTGTCCAGAGGCAGCAGCCGGGCCACGTCGCGGTGAATCGCCGTGTAGCCGTTGGTGGGGTCGAACAGGTCCCAGTAACCGGTCGACAGTTTGGCCATCAGCGACAATACAGCGTTGCCGAACAGGCGCAGCCGCGGCATCGATTGGACTTCTTCAAGATTGAAAAAACGGTTGCCCTTGGTGTAGTCGGCTTCACCGGCCAGGATCGGTTCGATGAACAGCGGGATCAGGGTCGGGTCCATCTGGCCGTCCCCGTCGATTTTGACGATGATGCTTGCACCGTCGGCCAGGGCTGCTCGATAGCCGGTCATGACCGCACCGCCCACGCCCTTGTTGACGTCGTGGGGCAGCACCTTGACCCGAGGATCGTTACAGGAGGCCAGCACATGCCCGCCCGAGCCATCCGGGCAGGCATCGTCGATGACGTAGATGCGCCAGACCTCCGGCCCTATGGCGTCTATGACATCGACGATGTGCGCGGTGACCCGATAGCTGGGGATGACCACGGCGACTCGCTGTTCATCCGTGAAAAGCTCGGTTTTTGAATTCATCGTGATCGCCCGCTATCGCCTGAATGAGAGTGACTTGAACTCCAGCGGAGTGTCGGTGTGGCCGGAGGCATAAATGATCGCGGAGGTGGCATTCGCGGGGGCGATGACGTTCATTTCGTGGGTCTCCCATTGCGTGGTGCAATCAAACGTTTCGATGCTGGCCGTGATGAAGGCGCCTTGGGCGTCCATCCAGTTGGCCTGGATTCTTCCCTTGGTGGGCGTCGTTGCGCAGCGTGCGGATACGCTGTTGATGTACGTCAGCCCCGGCGTCACCTCGACCCGTTGCGTCGCCGGGGCCTTGACGTTGACCGTGAGGGTTTTGCGCGATGGGTCGTAGCTCGAAGGTGTCGTCAGGCTCCAGCCGTCCAGGCTGGACAGCTGCGGATTGAGCAGATGCTCGTAGTGCGTGACGTTGAGTTTGCGCAGGTCCAGGTCACCCAGTCGGGCATAGGAGGTTGACACGTTGAGCAGCAGGTCCAGTCGCGCCTGGGGAAGGGACTTGAGGTCGATCACCAGCCAATTCACTTGGCGCTGGCGCAAGCGCCGGGCAAGCTCCGAAGATGAAGTCGCCGCGTCGACCTCGCCCTTCCACTTGAGGTTGTACCAGGAGGCGTAAAGGGCATCGCCGCGCAAGCCCGCCATCAAAGGCGACGCGAAGATCGCCACGGGCTGATGGCCGGTGTTCAACGCGTTGACGGTGTCGACCATTTTCCGCAGGGGCAGGCGCTCCAGCAGATAGCCCTCCCGACCGGCCTGGCTCAACAGCGCGGAGGGCTTGATGTCGCCATAGTAGGTGGCGGCCTGGATGAAACGAGTATTGGTCAGGATCAACAAGGCACCGGCGACCATGGCGAGGCTGCGCGGGAAGATCCTGCTGTCGGAAAACGGTAGGGCGAGGATCACCGAGAAGAGGGCGAAGGAGGGGAACACGTAACGCAGATAGGCCGTTGAGTGGAACGTCACGAACATCGCGCCGGCGGCGACCAGCAGGATCCACAGGGCTTTTCTGTTGCCACTCAACAGCACGGCGACCGCAGCGGTCGGCAGCAACAACCATTGGAAGCCTGCCGCGCCGACTCGCCCTTCGATGAACTCGGGCGACTTGAAGACCATCCGGTACAGCGTGTCCCAGCTCATCCCCGTACCGAAAGTGGCCGGCGGTTCGAAGTTGATGTCCGGCCAGAGCGGAGAATGGAAAATGGCGTTGAAAAACGGAAATACCGGATTGCCGGTCAGGTACCCGGCCGAGACGTAGGGGGGCGCACCGGCCAACATCAGGCCGGCGCCGCCCAGCAGCAGCGTCTTGACGACCCCTTGGATGGCCCAGGCCTTGTACTGAAACAAGAGAACCACCAACAGGACCGGCAGCACGCTCAAGGTCACGGCTTTGGTCGCCAGGGCGAAGCCCAGCAGGAGGCCAGCCAAGAGCAATTGCGACAAGCGCTCCCTGGGCTCCGGTGTAAAGCTGGAAACCTTCAGGATCGCCAGCGTCCCGGCCATCATGAAGGCCGTCCACGCCGACTCGATGTGCAGGCTGCTACTTTCGGCGAAGGCGAGGGGCGTCGAGAGAAAGATCAGGCTTGCCCAGCGGGCACTCGTGGCAGAGCCTCCGGCCCAGAGGGTCATGTTGTGGATCTGCCACGCCAGCAACAGGGTGAATGCGCTATTGGTCAAGCGTGATGCCGTTTCGCCGGCCAGCAGGTAGACGATGCTGTAGATCCAGTCGGCCAGCATGGGCATGACCGCCCACACGTACGTGCTCGCGTCGAACGACCACTGATGCCGCTGCGCCATGTGTGAAGGGATGAAGAGGTGCATGGCCAAGGCGTCGTGGCCGACCTCGGGCATGAAGGCGACCAGGACGTAAAGGCAGGCGAAGCCGCAAATCAGTACGTCGAGCCCCGTCTGGATAGGTGTTTGCGCCGAGCGGACAGCCCGGGTGTGCTCCAGCAGTTCGTGACCTAGCGAGATCACGTGTTTGCGCCCCAGTAGAAGTGGCAACGACAGCAGCGCGCCGTACAGCCAGGGGTAGTTGATCGGCAGGTACGCCGCCCAGCCTGTGAAGGTTCCGAGCGTGCCCGCTCCCACCAGCAGATGGACGCTCCAGTCGGCCGTGTTGTGTCGCTTGAGCATCCACTTGCCGAGCACAGTGGCAGACAGTGCCAACAACGCGACGACCATCACCGGCCACACCTGTGCGCAGACGATGGACAAGCAGGCCAGTAAACCCAGGCAGAGGATGTACGGTGTTCGGCGAGTGAAGACGGTGAGGACAGCCAGGCTTCCCAAGGACAGCAGTATCGTCCGGGCGCCGCTGTTCATGGACACCATTTCAAGCGTCGAAAACCCGTAGGCGCCGACCGCCACACTCGCCAGTAGAACCAATAACACCACTGCGTATTTCAGGCTGTATCTGGGCAAATTATCGTCTCGGCTGAAGGGACAGTGCTGTTCATTAAGGCAAACCAAAGATTCGTGGCGAGGGAGCTTGCTCCCGCTGGGCCGGTCCGACGCCTCGGGCGCAGCGGCCCCAAAAGGCAGAATGCAAGCAATCTGGCACGCTGCGGTGGCTGGGCTAAGGGCCGCTACGCAGCCCAGCGGGAGCAAGCTCCCTCGCCACACATTCATCTGCTCCCTTAAGTAAATAGCGTTGCATGCGAAGGACGTTCAGGCGTCTCGGTACGTATGCGGAACCCAGGATCCCCACTTGCTCTCGTAGATCGCCCGGTTCTTCTCGAAAAGTGCCTGCTTTTTCCGGGCCCCCAGGGCGTTGAACGAGGCGGACAGGTGATGGTGCACGAAGACATCCTCGGCACAGGCCGCGCGCATGCCGCGACGCTGTACGCGGCGGCAGTAGTCGTCATCCTCGAAAAAACCCAGGCCGTATTCTTCGCAGAGGCCACCGATCTGCTCGTAGGTCGAGCGCGGGAACATCACGCAGAAAAACGCCAGGGTATTGATCTCGAACCATTCGCCCATGCGGGCGCGAGTCATTCGCGCGGCTTCGGCGGGCATGTCGTCTACCCGGTCATAGCGGGTGCCGACCTTGGCTTCATTGCCGATGTTGTTGGTGATCGGGCCGATGATGCCGATTTCCTTGTTGTCCCGTAGATGGCGAATCAAGCCCTTGATCCAGCCAGCGGTAACGATCGTGTCGTTGTTCAGGATAACCAGGTAGTCACCACTGGCTGCCGCGAGACCTACGTTGTTGCCCGCGGCGAACCCCTTGTTGTCCGGGTTGAGGATGACGATCCGGTCCGGGTGCCCTTCGGCCCAGGCGCAGAGATACGCTGGGGTCTCGTCGCTGGAGTGGTTGTCAACGACGATGATTTCCAGATTGGGGTATTGGCTTTGGGTCAACAGGCTGTCGAGGCAGGCCTTGGTCAGTTCGAGGTTGTTATAGGTCAGCACCACCACGCTGACCTTGGGCAGTGGCAATGTCGCGATGGCCTGGCGCAGGCGGATGGCCCGATGCCGCCAGGTCTGGCCCCGAGCGAATGATTGACGCGCCTGCCGCAGGGCGCGGGCCTCCGGCAGCGCATCCAGGACATTGCGTATGGCCAAGATAAACTCATCCGGCTGTTCAACGGCCCAGACGAGTTTGCCGAACTGGCTCAACTCCGGCAGTTTCACCGAGACCACCGGTTTGCCCGCGCTCAGGTACTCATAGACCTTGACCGGGTTGGTGGCGAGGGTCAGCGGCATCACCTTGAATGGAAGCAGGCACACGTCCATGGCGTGCAGATAGTAGGGCAGGGAGGCGTACGGGACTTCGCCCTCCAGGACCACGTTCGGACAGTGCTTGAAATATTTCCTTGCCTGGACGGTGTCGCTGCCGATCAGCAGGATCAGGTGTTGCGGGAACGATCGAGCGACTTGCCTGACCAGGTCCAGATCGAACCATTCGGCAATGACACCGTAATAACCGATGATCTTTCTGTTGGCGGGGTCCTGATAGACCTTGCCTGGACGTTGGCTGAAGAAGCTGAACTCACAGGCGTTGCGGATCACCTCCACGTTGCGGTTTTCCCGCTTGCCGTGTTGTTCGATCCAGTCGGATGTCGCCACCAGCAGGTCCGCCCTGCGCATCAAGGCGATTTCAAGGTCGAGCAATTCCTGGGCGACATTGCCGAAGCCCTCATGATGATCCATGCAGTCATAGACCAGCGTGGAGTTGGGGACGCGCCTGGCCAGTGGGAACCAGTAGGCGTGCTGGACGATGCAATCCACGGCACCGACATTCGCTGACTCCAACAACATCGCCAAGCCTTGGCACAACTGGCGGATCGCGGCGGCTGACGGTGGGGCATGATAAATGGCTGGCGCGCCGCGTACCTTGAAACGAATCTGGAACAGCCGATGGGAACCCGCCAAGGGCTCGGCTTCAAAACCGGGGTCATCATCGTCGATAAAGTGGTTGGAGATATAAAAAGTCGTTTGTCCTGCCCTGGCCAATTCCTTGGCCAGGTTTTGCGGGCGCTGGATACGGAAGTGCCAGTCAATCACGCCGAACATCAGGATCATCGGTTGTCCGGCGTTGGACGGCACAGCCAGGTCCGGCGACGGTGGCAGGGACGGCAGCGGGGCGAGGCTTGCGGATGCCGCTGTTTCGCCTGGCTTTGCCTTGCGCTGCTTGAACCCGTTTCGAAGCCGGCGCGCCAGCTTGCTTTTCACCTGTGCGGTGAGGGGCAGCCACGCGTAGACCCAGCGTGACAGTCGATACGCCATCTTGCGTATCGAATAACGCAGCGGTGCGCGCTCGATGGCGTTGCCCCAGTCGCAGAGTTTGAACAGCTCAGCCTGCTTCGCCGCCAGTTGGGCACGCAGATCCACCGCCCAATCTGACAGCGCGACCGCCTCGCGCTGTTTCGTCTTGAGCAACGCCTCGGCGTTCTTGAGGCGCTGTTCAGCCAGCCGCAGCCGCTCGCGCAGCCGCCGGGCGTCATACTCTTGAAGTGACAGACGAGTGCCAAGCGCTTTGGAATCGAGGCGCAGCTGATTGATGAGCCGATCCCGATTCTCGATCTCCTTGACCAACTGCAAGGCTTCTATGGATCTGGATTGTGTCGAGCGAGTCAGCTGGTCAATGCGATCAACAAGACGGTTGATTGGGTCCATGCGTTCCTTCGGTCCTTTGGTCATTACGGCAACGCACCCCAAATGTTTCAGGATTGTTGTCGACTTCAATCACCAGGCAAGCACCGGCTCCAGCCGTGCCATGAATCATCATAGCGGGTGCTGCCCAGCGCGCCACGCCAACGGGCTCATATGACATCGGCAAAGCCTTTTCGGGTCCTCTGGAACCAGGCAAACCCGGCGCAGGCGACCAGCACGGCGATCGCCGAGTAGGTGGCCAATTGATCCCATTGCGGCGGTCTGCCCCAGAACAGCACATCGCGAACCATTTCCACCGGCAACGTCAGCGGGTTTGCCTGCAAGGCGGCCTGATAGCTGTGCGGAAGCGTCGAGCGTGGATAGAAAATCGGCGAGAGGAACAGCATCGCCGTGACAATGATGCCGATGAACTGGCCGATATCGCGCAGGTAGACGCTGATCGAGGCGAGGAACCAGGAGAGCCCCAGCGTTAGCAACACCATTGGAAAGAGCACCAGTGGCAGCAGAAGGGCGGTTATCGGCGGGGGGCCGAACAGGACGACATAAAAGATCAGCCAGGCCAGCACGCTGATGGCCATGTGGAACAGTGCTGCGCCGAGCGACACCAGGGGCAGGGTTTCCAATGGGAATATGATTTTCTTGACGTAATTGGTATTGGCCAGCACCAGGCCCGGCGCACGATTCATGCATTCGGAAAACAGGTTGAAGACCAGCAGGCCAGCGAAGAGCACCAGGGCGAATTCGCTCTTGGACTCGCCGCCGCCCGACCAGCGGGCCTTGAACACGACACTGAATACGAATGTGTAGACCACCAGCATGAACACGGGCGTGAAGAACGACCACAAGATACCGAGCATCGAGCCTTTGTAACGACCGGCGACTTCCCTGCGGATCAACACGAAGATCAACAGGCGATTGATCAGGACACTCTTGACCATGGCAGCAGGGGACGTGTTGAACGACTGCATTGTTGCGTGATCCTTGAGGCGATATTCGGGGCTCCTTGAGTGGCTTCTTCATGGAGGTAGACCCAGTGTAGATTCATCCGGCGTTTTTTCCCGTTTCTGTGCTTAACTCATCCGCAGCGCCCGACAAAGGAACTGTTCAGCGGCGCCGTAATATGGGTCGTGTTTCATGGAAGGGTTTTGCCGATGTCGTTTGAAGTGGCCATCCGCGCCGAGAACCTGAGCAAGTGTTATCAGATTTACGATGCGCCCAAGGACCGTCTGTTGCAGATGCTGGTGCGCGGCAGGAAGCGTTTCTACCGTGAGTTCTGGGCCCTGGATGATGTTTCCCTGACCATCGCCAAGGGCGAGACCGTCGGAATCATCGGCCGTAACGGCAGCGGCAAGTCCACGTTGTTGCAACTGATCTGCGGAACGTTGATGCCGACCCGGGGCAGTGTCCAGGGACATGGCCGGATTGCCGCGCTGCTTGAGCTGGGGTCTGGTTTCAATCCAGAGTTCACCGGGCGGGAAAATGTCTATGTGAACGCGGCAGTGCTGGGCTTGAGTCGCTCGGAAATCGACGCTCGCTTCGATGATATCCTCGCCTTCGCCAATATCGGCGACTTCATCGACCAACCCACCAAGATCTATTCCAGCGGGATGCTGGTGCGGTTGGCCTTCGCCGTTTCGGTGTGTGTGGAACCCGAGATCCTGATCGTCGATGAAGCTCTTTCGGTCGGCGATGCGTCCTTTCAATTCAAATGCCTGAACCGGCTGGAAGAACTGGCTGCGAAGGGCACGACGCTGCTGTTCGTTTCCCATGACATGAGCATGGTCAAGCGCTTCTGCCACCGAGTCATCTACCTGCGTGCGGGCCGGGTCGTGGCCAGCGGCTCGCCTGACGAAATGGCCGAGCTGCACTTGCTCGACATGCGTGATGAGCAACGTCGCTGGGCCAGCGGCGGGGTCATACCGGTGACACGCAAGTCGTTTATCGGCGGGCAGGAGGGGATAGCCTTCGGAACCGAAGAGGGGCATATCAGCGCTGCCTGCTTCACCAATACCGAGCAGCTTTGCTCCAGCTACCTGTATGGCGACGACATCGAGATTCGCGTCGAGGCGATGCTGCATGAGTCGATCACTCAACCCAACATCAGCTTTACTGTCCAGGAGGCCAGGCTGCTGGTGATTGGTGGTGGCAATTTCGCCCTGCAACCAGGCCCGGTCGAGAACGGCTGGCGGCGGGCGGCGATCACGGTGCGCTTCCCGGCCAACCTCGCCGAGGGCCGCTATCATGTCACCCTCAAGCTGTTGCACGGGGCGACGGAAGACACTTCGCAACTGATCGAGAAACAGGTTGCGCCGCTGGCGTTCGACATGTTGCCAAGCCCCAGGCAATTCCTGGGCATGGTCGACCTGGGACTGAAGAGAATCGATCCTCCATCGGTCCAGTCGCTTCTCAACGCCTGCGGGGCTCAAGGAGAAACGGTTTTGGCGGGACACCAGGACGAGCGAGGGTGGCAGGTCGCCATATTCGGCACCTTCGACGTCGAAAACTACGGCGACCTGTTGTTTCCGATCATTGCCGAGGCGGAGCTGGGCCGGCGCTTGGGGCCAGTCGAGCTGCATCGGTTTTCCTATCATGAAAAACGCCGCCCTGAATGGCCCTACGCAGTGACGTCGCTGACGGAACTGCCCGGTATGGCGGCCAGCCTGGATGGCGTCCTGATCGGCGGTGGATTTCTGATCCGCTTCGATAAAGTCGTGGCCCATGGCTATGGTCCGCCAACTGCCGATATCCATCACCCGACCGGTTATTGGCTGACGCCTGCGTTGATCGCGTTGCAGCATGCTATTCCAGTGATATGGAATGCCCCCGGTATGCACTGCAACGATGTTCCCGCCTGGGCCAGGCCGCTATTGACGATGGCCCTCGAACAAAGCCAGTACGTGCGAGTCCGTGATGCACTGACGCGCGATACGCTCGGCGCGCTCGCCCAGCATGCCGACATCGACGTGCTGCCCGATACCGCGTTTGGCTTGCCGCACCTGATCGATGAGCAGCAGCCCTCCGCAGAATTCATTCGCCTGCGCGAGCACGCCGGGCTGACTGGGCCGTACATCGTGATCCACGCCATTCATGTCGTGGAGTCATTCATGAAACTGTTCGAAAACCACCCCGAGGCGTTCCAGGATTATCAGTTCCTGGTGGTCCCGATAGGCCCCGTGCTGGGCGACGATCCGTCGGTCATCGCCGGGCGTCTGCCCGGGGCCATCACGTTGTCGTTCTGGCCGGAACCGTTGCTGATGGCGGAAATCATCAGCCAGGCACAAGCGGTGATCGGCCACAGCTACCACCTGGCAATCACCGCCCTGGCGTTTGGTGTCCCGGTGTTTTGCTCGGCAGACCTGACCACCGGCAAGTACACGGCCCTGGCTGGGTTCGACTCGCTTCATGCGTTGCCGGACCCGGCGACAATCGACCCGCAATGGTTCGTCGCGCGGTTGGGCAAGACCCGCCCATCGCTGGCGGCGCAAGCAGCGGCGGATCAGTTGGTCGATCACTGGGATCGGGTCGCGGCGATTATTCGCCAGGGTAAAACCTCATCCCAGCCGGTTTTGGGAGCGTTCCTGCAACACCTGCCCAATCTGCTCGAGGCCGCGGCCGAGGGGGGTGAGCCAGCGCTGGCTGAATCGTCGATCAAGCCCGTCGTGCCGGAGCCAGGCACCCTCGAGCCGCCACCCAACCTTGCTCAGCAGCAACGGATTGTCCAGCTCAGCCAGCAACTGGCCCTCAGTGATGCCAGGATGCTTGAGTTGCAGAACTCCAACTCGTTCCGAATGACCGCGCCACTGCGCTCCATCGCCCGTGGTATCAGAAACCTCACAGTGAACAAGAACAGACAATGCTAGATCTCTCTCGTCTCACGCCTGCGGCGCTCAAGGCTCACCCGTTCTCATGGGCTGAAATCGGCGGCCTGTATTCGCCCGAGGATGCCGCCGCGTTGGCGGCCTCCTTTCCCCATGATCACTTCAAGACGGTGAGCGGTTACGGTGGAGAGAAAAACTATGACTATGAAGCCCGCGCCCTGGTGAGCATGGGCACCCATGCCATCGCGTTCCCCGAAGAACTGAGCGAGGCGTGGTTGGAACTGGCGCAGGACCTGGGCTCGGCGGGCTATCGAGAGGCCATGTCGGAGATGACCGGGATCGACCTGCGCAGCGTGCCGATGGAGGTCAACGTCTTTCATTACGGCCCCGGCGCGAGCCTGGGGGCCCATCCGGACCTGCCGGATAAACTGGTCACCCATATCCTTTATTTCAATGAGTCCTGGGATCGCAACGACGGCGGGTGCCTGAGCATCCTGCGCGGCAACGATCCCAGCGCCGTGGCGGCCGAGATCGAGCCCTTGGTGGGCAACTCGGCGATCCTGGTGCGTTCGGATAATTCCTGGCATGCGGTCACGCCCGTGGTGAGCGGCTGCCGTTCTTCCCGCCGAAGCCTGACGGCGACGTTCTATCGACCGGGTTCCCTCAGTTCGATGTGGCCGGCGGGCGACGACACCCCGTTGCATGGGTACCCACGTGCTTAAGATCGACAGCAGCCAGATCGACCGTGACGCCGCCTTGGCTCAAAGAGACGCGGCCATCAACGAGCGCGATATCGCCCTGGCACAAGTGGATTTCCTGCAGAACACCCGTTCGTGGCGTTTGACCCGGCCCCTGCGCGCGCTTTTCCGGATGATGCGTTATGGTTTTGGCGCCACGCATGAATTGCCCGAGCCGGTCGCCGCGACGGCCTACCCAACAGCGCCGCGGCCGTTGCCGAGTCCTGGCGTGGAAGCTGATTTCGTCACGAAAGGGCGTCTGGATATTCTCTGCTTCGCCAACATCGATTGGGCCGCACGCTTCCAGCGACCGCAGCAATTGATGGGGCAGTTCGCGAGCAATGGTCACCGGGTTTTTTATATCGTGCCCTCCAGCCTACCGGAGGAGGGGCAGCTGTATCGATTGACGTTGGTAGCGCCGAATATCTTTGAAGTGGCCCTGCAACGCGAGGCGCAAGCGGCGTATTACGAAAAAGTGGTAACGCCTGAGAATCATCAGGCCTTGCTGCATGCCCTGGCTGCGTTGGTCGCCGATATGCAGATCAGAACCGCCCTCTCGGTGGTGCATATCGCTTACTGGAGCCCCGTGGCCCTCAGCCTGCGTGCCCTGCATGGCTGGCGCGTGCACTACGACTGCATGGATGACTGGGATGGTTTTCCAAACATCGGCGAACAATTGCTGAATGAGGAGAAAGCCCTGGTTGTGCAGGCGGATCTGGTCACCGTTTCCGCCGGGCTGCTTTACCAGAAGTGGTGCGCCCACAACCCCCGCTGCATGCTGGTCCGCAACGCGGTGGACTTCGATTTTTTCCGGCAGAACTGTTTCACCAATGATTTGCTGAATGGATTGGTCGGCCCGGTCATTGGCTACTACGGCGCCCTGGCGCAATGGCTCGATTATCCATTGCTGGCGGCGTTGGCGGACCGCCGACCCGAGTGGAACTTCATTCTGGTGGGGGACATTTTCGTCGACGATCTGGCGGGCCTCGAGCACAAGCCCAACGTGCAGTTGCTGGGCCGCAAGCCTTACGCGCAGATGCCGCTTTACCTGGACCATTTCGACGCCTGCCTGATTCCCTTCAGGCTTTACAACGTGACGCATGCGGTCGATCCGGTGAAGTTCTACGAGTACATCAGTGCAGGAAAGCCGGTGATCTCCACGCCATTGGCGGAGATGAGCATTTATGAAGACTTGCTGTACTTTGCAACCGGAGTCGATGAGTTCATCGAGCAGATCGAGCGGGCCCTGGCCGAACGCGACCTGGCCTTGTACAAGCGGCGCGTGGAGCTCGCCCGGGCCAATGATTGGAAGGATCGATTCAATAGCCTGCAACTGGCTATCGCCGGACTGTATGAAAAAGTCTCCATCGTGCTCGTGACGTACAACAATCTCAGTCTGACGATTCAATGCATCAATAGCATTCTTCGCAATACCACCTGGCCCAATTACCAGCTCCTTGTGATCGACAACGGCTCGCAGGACGGCACGGCGGATTACCTTGAGCGCCTGCGCAACGAGGTGCCGACCGCGAAGATCATCCTCAACCCGGACAACCGTGGCTTCGCGGCGGCCAACAACCAAGGGTTGCGAGAAGCCGATGGTGACATCCTGCTGTTGCTCAATAACGACACGATAGTGCCGGGCGGCTGGCTGGATCCGCTGGTCATGCATTTGAGAGAGCCCAGTATCGGCATGGTGGGGCCGGTCACGAATGCGGTCGGCAACGAAGCGAAAATCGAGGTTTCCTACACCGATATCCAACAGATGCAAGCGTTTGCAGACCGCTATACCGGAGCCCACAAGGGACGGTCATTCGATATTCCGATGCTCGCGATGTTTTGTGTTGCCTTTCGCCGAGGCATCCTCGAAGAAGTGGGGGATCTGGATGAGGCATTCGGGATCGGCATGTTCGAGGACGACGACTACAGCCGTCGGGTGCAGGCGGCGGGCTACCGGACTGTGTGTGCTGAAGATTCGTTTATCCATCACTATGGGCAGGCATCGTTCAGGAAGCTGATCGCCAGCGGCGAATATCAGGCGCTCTGGGATAAGAACCAGGCGTACTTCGAAAGCAAATGGGGCGCTTGGCAGGCCCATGTTCAACGGCAGATGCCTGGCGTGGAGAAGGGCTAAGTGGGAGGCAATGCAGGTTCGCGGAACCCCTTGGCGGGAGCGAGCCTGCTCGCGAAAAGGTCGGCACGCCCAGGCACTTCATCGACGGTGATGCCGTCTTCGCGAGCAGGCTCGCTCCCACAGGGGAAAATGCGTTAGCTATCGAAGGTCAATTCAGCGTTCAGGCAAGTCTTCGTTACCCAGGTGAAACTTCCTGGGAGCAAAGCCAAGCCGTTCGCTGGCTTGGGAATGGTCGAATACCAGGTCCTGATTCATCCGCGTCACCAGCGCGCTTGAAAGATGCCGGTAGCGTGGTAGGCAGCGCAGGAGCGAAATGCCCTTGCTCAAGACGGTGGCGGGGAGGACCAATGTTCGCTGCGGGCGTCCCATGGCTTCGAATATCCGGCTCACCATCAGGTGATAGGGCAGGACTTCTCCCCCTGAGAGGTTATAGCCGCCACTGGGCAGGCCCGGTGTGCTCATGGCGGATAGACACGCCTGGATCACGTCACCACCATGCACCGGTTGGCGCAAACCAGTCGCGCCGCCGATGAGCGGAAAAATTCCGAAGCGTTGAATGAAACGCGCTATTTCCGAAATGTTCTTGTCGCGGCCAAAACCATAGACCAGGGTCGGTCGCAGGATCACCCATTCAACCTGCCGTTCGGTCGCCCATTGCTGGAGCTGTTCCTCTGCCTCGATCAAACGTTGTGCCACGTCCCTTTCCTGGGCATCGGGCGATGCGTGCTTGGCAAAGCGGCTCGTGGAGGATAGGACGACAACACGTTTGACCTGGGTGTTGGCAAGGCGCTCCAGATAGTCGGGTAACACCCAGAGGGGGGCAAACGACAGCAACGTGTCCAGCGTCAATCCGTGCCAGTCATCTGCGTTTCGCCACGTTACACCGGGGCAAGATACGTTGGGCACCCCTCGGGTAAACGCGCTGGTCGAATGGCCGTTTTGTGCCAACAATGGCAGGGCGTGCTTACCCAGGAGGCTGGAGCCGCCTAATACTCCTATCCGCATTGAACGCTCTTTACCGCTGGTTCCATGAATGTCAGAGCCGGGAAGTCGCGTGGCGAACAACCATCAGGCCGAATCGAAACCACACGCCGATGACCACGCTGACCCACAGTACGGCTGGGTACTTGCGGCGGAAAAACTTACGATAGAAACGCAGGAATCCCAGGTGTTTGTGCCATTCGACGAAATAGGGTCGGTGCCGGCTGCAACCACCGAATACATGCATCACCCGGGCATCCGGCACGAACAGGACGCGCCAACCGGCCTGATGAAAGCGCATGCACCAGTCCAGGTCCTCGCAATGGAGGAAATAATCTTCGTCCCACAGCCCGACGCTCTCGATCGCTTCGCGCTTGACCAACATGCAAGCTCCGGAGATGGCCTCGACGACAACGGGGGTGCTGGGTAGCGGTTCCTTGTGCAGCAGGAAGTCCGACAGCATCGATGGAAAAAGAGCTGAGAGCCGCGAAAGTCCGAACGCTCGCATGAAGGCGCGCCTGGGTGTCGGAAATACCCGACGTCCACCGGGCTGCTCGCTGCCATCTGGATTGCACAGGAATCCACCGACCATGCCGATTCCGGGTGAGCTGCGCAGTGCTTGCAGCATGCGCTCCAAGGCATCGGCGGCCAGCTCGGTGTCAGGGTTGAGGAAAAGCACGTTGGGGGCCGCTGAGAGGTGGGCGCCTTGGTTGCACGCCACGGCAAAGCCGAGATTTGTGGCATTGCGAACGATTCGAAGCGAGTCGCCGTCGGCGTGGGTTCGCTCGAGCAACCTCAGGCTGTCGTCGTGGGAGTCGTTATCCACGACGATCACCCTGGAGGCGCCGGCGGCAAAGGCCGATCCGACACTCGCCAGCAATAGCTCACCAGCGTTGTAATTGACGATGACCACATCACACTCGCCATGGGGCGATGGCATGAGCCGTTCGTCAATAGCGAGCAGTTCCACTGCTTCCAACTTCACCCACTCCCTGTACAGACCTGGATACGTATGGGATCGCAACTACTCAGGTCTTTGATGAAGATAGCAGGTCCGTGGGCTTCGACCAGTTCCGCCGACGCTTTCCTCAAGTAAACAGGCTGATCGCCCCGGTCAACAGGGACAACCCCGTCATCAGAAGCGAAAGCAGTACCGCCCATTTGATCGTGCTCTTCTGGAAGTCGCCAAGGTCTCGATCGATCATGCCGACCAGCAATAACGTCGACGCCACCAGTGGGCTGATCTGATGCACGGGTTGGCCCAGTACCGAGGCGCGGGCGATTTCCATCGGGCTGATCCCGTACGCTGTCGCGGCATTGGCAAGGATGGGCACGACGCCAAAATAATAGGCATCGTTGGACAGCAGGAACGTCAGCGGCATGCTGGTGATTGCCACCACCAGCGGAAACAGATGGCCCCAGGACGGCGGGATGGTATTGACCAGCAGTTGTGCGATTGCATCGACCATCTTGGTGCCGGAGAAAATACCCGCGAACACCCCGGCTGCGAACACCAGCAACACAACGACCATGGCATTGCCAGCATGGGCGAGCATCCGTTCTTTCTGCAGGTTCAGGTTCGGGTAGTTCATGACCAGGGCGATCACGAATCCCAGCAAGAAACTGATCACCGAATTCAGCAGCCCGGTGACCAGGCAGACCATCACCATCGATACCAGTATCAGGTTGGGCACCACGTTCTTCGGTTTTTTATGCTCCCCCTGGCCGACGATGGAATCGATGTAGCAGTCATCTCCACCGCTGGACAGGGTCACCACACCGATCCGCCGAACCTCGCGCCGGCCCAGTACATACGCGATGTAGAGCACCCCGGCGGCGCCGGTGGCCATGGTCGGCAACAGCGGAATGAAGAACTCGGCGGCGTCCAGCCCGAGCACCGCGATGACCCGAGTGGCCGGCCCGCCCCACGGTGTCATCCCGCCCATCACGCTCAATGAAAGCACGCAGATACTGGCAAGAATCATCGGGTTCATCTGGATGCGTTTATACAGCGGCAGCATCGCTGCGCAGGTGATCATGTAGGTGGTCGTGCCGTCACCATCCAGCGCGGTGGTCAACGAGAGAATGGCCGTGCCGACGGCAATCTTCACCGGATTGCCGTTCACCACACGGAGGATCGTCTTGATCATCGGGTCGAACAGTCCGGCGTCGAACAAGACGCCGAAGAACAGGATCGCGAACAGCAGCAACGCCGCCGAGGGGGCGACCATCTTGATGCCGTCGAGCATCATCTTGTCGGTGGTGAGCGCGAAGCCCGCGATGATCGAAAAGACCACCGGTACGACAATCAGCGCAACGATGGGCGAAAGTCGCTTCGCCATGATCAGGTAGGTAAATACCACGACCATCGATAAGCCAAGGAATGCCAACATGTCAGTTACTCTTGTTTTTATTGGAGAGGGCGCAGGACGTTTGCGTGGTCGTCAGCCGGGGACCGTGGCGCCCACGATGCCGTGGCGCTTGATGGCTTCGGCAACGAAGCCGCTGGCCTTGGCCCGATCGACAAATCGTCGCAAGCATTCGGCGGCGTCCTTGCCATAGGCATGGGGAACGCCCATGGCCTGGCGGATCTCCATGAAACGCCCCGGCAGAAGGCGCAGGCCGGGGAAGCGTGTGGTATCGAACTCAAGCTGTTGCTTCACGCCTGCCGCCACATCGGCCCCCTCGGCCAGGAAGGTATCGACCACGGTGGGTGAAGTCGGCGAGCGGATGATCGTGGCGTGCTTGAGCTCGCGCGTCAGGTACAGGTCATAGGCGCTGCCTTTGCCGACCACCAACGCCAGGCCTGGCTGGTCCACCTGATTGATGCTGCTCAAGTGCGAATCCTCCCTGACCAGGTAGCAGCCTTCGATCAGCACATAGGGTTCGGTGAAGGCCAATTGTTCGGCACGAAGCGGGTCGATCGCGAAGAAGCCGAAATCGGCCCGGCCCTCGGAAACCGCCGCGACGGATTCCCCCGCGCTTTTGAACACGCGCAGCTCAAGCGGCAGCCCCAGTTCCTCGGCGAAGGCAGCGGCCAGATCGACCGATACACCGACCGCGTTCCCGGCTTCGTCCAGCCGCGCGAGGATGGGATTGCCCACGTTGATCGACGCTCTCAGCACGCCAGTGGGGCTGAAGGCGGTCGCAAGGTTTTTGTGGGATGAAGTCATCTCAGGCCACCCGACTTGCGTATTGATCCAACAGCCGGCGGGTGGCGGCATCCACCGGCACGCCTTCGTGCAAGTAGCGCCGCATCTTCTTCAGTTCGATCTCCCCCGGAACGATGACCGGCGACGCGGGTTCGATGGGGGGGCTTTGGTGAAGGATCGATGCGAAGTCGCGCATGCGTTCCTGCAGCCAGCCAGCGGAGCCAAGGCGTGCGGTATCGATGAGGATGAAAAAGTGCCCCAGGTTCTGCGGCTCATCCGGCGCATCGACCCAGGATTTCACGTGGGTCAGATAGGCCGCGTTCGAAAGCAACCCCGCCAGCAAATCAACCACCAGCGCCAGCCCGTAGCCCTTGTGACCGCCGATGGGTAACAGGAAGCCGTCCAGCGCCGCACGGGGATCGGTGGTGGGCCTGCCGCTGACGTCCGTTGCCCAGTTGTCCGGGATGCTTTCCTGGCGGGCGAGGGCGTTGCGGATCTTCGCCCGCGCGACGACGCTCATGGCCATGTCCAGCATGAAGTGATTGCCATCCGGATTCGGTACGCCGAATCCCAGGGGGCTGTTGCCCAGGCGTGCGTCGCTACCGCCCGAAGGTGCGATCGTAGTGGTCGCGTTGCTGCCGATGATGCTGGCAAAACCTTGCTCGGCCGCGATGTAGGAATAGGGCGAGACGGGGCCGAAATGATTGCTGCCGCGCGCCAGGACCAGGCCGATGCCGAACTGCCGGGCGATCTTCATTCCGGCCTCCAGCGCCGTCATGCCGACCAACGGCCCGACGGCATTGCGCCCATCAACCCGTGCGATGGCGGGGGCAAGCGCCTCTACAGTCGGCTCGGCTGCGGCACTGATGCCGCCGGACTCGAGGCGCTCGCCATAGGACTCGATGCGGCTCAGCCCGTGGGTGGTCAAGCCGAACAAGTCGGCAAGCACCAACACCTGGCAAACCTGTTCGGCGGCTTCTGGCGCAAGCCCCAAGCCCTGGAAGGCAAGACGCCCCAGTTCGCGCAGGTCTTCAAGGGCAACATCAGCGGATTCGTTTTTGTTGTGCATGGAAATGACTCATGGATTCGACTGAGTTGACAGGTTGCCGGGCGCTGATTAAAAAGAGAAATGCAAATAAAAGTTGGATCTATGAGGGAAACGCATGAATTTTGATCTCGCGGATTTACGCGGTTTTCTCGCCGTAGCGGATCTGGGTAGTTTCAGCGCGGCTGCCCAGGCGCTGCATTTGTCGCAATCCGCGCTGTCGCGTCGGGTCGACAAGCTTGAACTGGCCCTGGGCGTGCAGTTGTTCGAGCGCACCACCCGTCGAGTGGAACTCTCCACCATCGGCCGTGGTTTTCTTCCCCGCGCGCGCAATGTGCTGAACGAAGTGGAAAATGCGCTGATTGGTTTTCACGACCTGGCCTACCGGCTTTCCGGGGAAGTCACCATCGCCTGCGTACCCTCGGCGGTGGCGTATTTCCTTCCGGACGTCATCCGTCAATATCACGCCAAATACCCGGGAATCCGGGTACGGGTCATCGATGAGTCGTCGTCTGCGATCCTGACGGTGGTGGCCAGGGGGGAGGCGGATTTTGGCCTGACCTACATCGGCACCCAGGATGCCGATGTGGTGTTCCAGCCGTTGCTGGAGGAATCGTTTGTCGTCGCCTTGCAAGTCGGCCATCCACTGACCGAACGCGAGTCACTGACCTGGGACGACCTGACGACGGTGGACTACATCAGCCTCGCGCAGGGCAGCGGCAATCGTTTCCTCATCGACCAGGCGCTCGCCAACCGCGATATCCGGCCCCGGTCGTTCTGTGAGGTTAAGCATGTTCCGGCGCTGGTCAGCCTGGTAGAGGCGGGGCTGGGCGTGGGTGTGGTGCCCAAGCTGGCCATGCCGCGCGGAAGGGCATGCGACCTTGGTCACGCGCCCGCTGACGAATCCCGCAATCAGCCGAACCCTGGGGCTGATATCACGCCGCGGGCGAACACTGTCCCCGGTCGCGCAATTGCTTTTCGACCTGTTGATGGGGATCGGGAAGTAACGACCGGCGCGTCCCTGGAACAGCCGCAACCCAGCGGAGTCAGTGCGTAGTCCACCCGTGGCGGCACTTCCTTGTAGTCGGTCCGTGCCAGGACGCGGTCGGCTTCCAGGTCTTTCAACTGCTGGATCAGCACTTTGTCGCTGACGCCTGGGATCAGCCGCTTGAGTTCGCCGTAGCGCTTCGGACCATTACGCAGAAAAAACAGGACCAGCGGTTTCCACTTGCCGATCATCCTGACCGGCGCCCCGGCATTCAGCGTCTACAGCGCGAGCAAGGCAGCCGTGCGCAACCTTGCACGGACCTGGGCGGAGGACTTGAAGGGCACCGGTATTCGGGTCAACGTGCTGTCGCCTGGGCCGACGGCGACCGAGCTGGCCAAGGAAGCGTTGGGCGAGGAGGGCATGAAGGTCTTCGCCTCGATGAACCCGCTCCAGCGCATGGCCGATCCGGCAGAAATCGGAGCCGTTGCCGCCTTCCTCGCCTCGGCAGACAGCAGCTTCATGACCGCCAGCGAAGTTGCCGTTGATGGCGGCCTGGCGCAAATCTGATTTTTCGCGCCCGGCCAGTCGCTCCATTCGAAATCCGGAGCCCGCAGGGCGCAGTGACCCGAGGAACCATCCATGAGCTACGCAATTATCGGCTTCGGCAAGATTGGCCAGGCGCTTGCCAAGGCATTCGCCCGAAGCGGCATCGAGGTGTCCGTTGCAACCACGCGTGACCCTGAGAGCTTTGCACCCGAAGCGGCCGCGATCGGCCCGGGGCTCATTCCCAAACGGCTGGCGGAGGCGGTCAACGCGGACGTCCTTTTTTTGGCTGTTCGCTACGAGTCGCACCGGGACGTTGCGAAGGCGCTGCCGAGCTGGGAGGGTAAGACGATTATCGATGTGACCAATGCCTATGGCGTATCCCCTGAAGAACTCGGGGGCTTGCCTTCTTCCAAGGTGGTCGAGCAGGCCTTCACGGGGGGCGCGGCTGGTAAAGGGGTTCAACCATTTGATCGCCACTGTCCTCGAGCAGGATCCGACGGTACAGGGCGGCAGGAGAGTCGTGTTCCTGGCGAGCGACGATGAGCGCGCAGCGGAAGAGGTGGGTGCGCTTGCGGAGAACCTCGGGTTCGCCCCCATCAGGCTGGGTGGGCTTTCGGAAGGAGGAATGCTTGTGCAAGCGCGTGGAAACAGCTGGGGTAAGCTGATCTTCAAGGATTTGATCAAGTTCTACTGATAAGTCGGGCTGGCTGTTCCGATTCGATCAGGCTCAGGCGGACAAAGGACCGCCAGAGCCTGATCCTGGTAGCTCGTCAGACGCCGCTCATGCCGTACGACCACCGAGCACTTCAGCCACCCAGTCGGCAATGTACTGGCCGGCATTGATACTGTTGTCGAAACTCGAATGCTGCACGCCGCCCTCGCGCTCGGTGAAGATTTTCAGTTCGCGTTTCGGGCTGTTGACCAATTGGTCGTAGGTACGATGTGCCCATTTCACCGGGATCTGTGAATCCTTCTCGCCGTGGGTGACCAGGAAGGGCACCTTGATGCGATCCAGGATGCCGTCCAGATGAACCTGCTCGGCGATGGCCATGAACTGGTCCGTGTCTTTGGCGCCCCAGACCCAAGACACATGGGACCAGTAATGCGGCACCGGGAAACTGCCTTCCTTTTCCAGGCGACGCTTCTGCACGTCGCGCCAGTCATGATTGGCGCCCCATACCACACCGCACGCAAAGCGCGGCTCGAAGGCCACGGCGCGCGGGCAGTAATAACCACCGAGCGACACGCCTTCCAGGCCAATGCGTCTGGCGTCGATATCGTCGCGGGTTTCCAGCCAGTCCACCACGCGACTGGCCCAATGTTCGCTGTCAAAACGTGCCGTCAGGTCATGCAGGCGCAGTGCTTCGCCCGTGCCGGGCTGGTCGATGATCAACGACGACACGCCACGTTTCGCCAGCCAGGCGGGGAGGCCGACGCGGTATTTCATTTCCTTGGTGGAATCCAGCCCATTGACCTGCACCAGGATTGGCGCGGGGCCGCTGACGCCTTCGGCACGGACCAGCAGGCCGGAAAGGTGTTTGCCCTCGTAGGGGATTTCCACGCGCTCACAGTTTTCCCGTGACAATTCGATGCCGCGCTGGAAGGTCTGTAGAAATCGCTGGTAAAGCTCCGTGCGGCCCGGCGCACCATGGGCCTGCAGGCGTTCGCAGCTCAGGTAATAAGTGGCGGCGCGGTTGTACTTTTCACCGGCGGATAACATCCGTCCCTTGCCTTCATCTTCTTCTGCCAAGCCGCACAGCTTGTCGGCCATGTTCGCCCAGGTTTCACGGAAAGCCTGGCTGCCGGCGGCATCCGGCTGCCTGGCGGCTTCTTGCAATGGCGCGCACATTTCCTCGATTTCGCCGATGCGGGCGCCCATTTCAATGGCCAGGTCGACGGAAAGGTTCCACACGTAGTTGGTTGGAAAGTAGCGAAACATGATTGTTGTTGTCCTTATGCAAGCAAATGCAGGCGGCCAGGACCGGAGCGAGGATCGCCAGGCCTGACAGTTCGAAGCAGGCTAAGGGGAGGCCAGTTGTTTGGCCAATCGCGAGTCGGGATGGGAGGTATTGCGAACGGCGATGGAGGGGGCGTGCACCATCGGTTTGGGGCCAGGGGCCGCACGCCAACAAAAAGCTCAAGCAGCGGGCGGTCGCTACTGCTCCAGTTCGTTGATGATCTGGCTGATTTTCGCCCGCAGCCAGCGGTGCATCGGATCGCCTTCCATCGTGCGGTGCCAGAGCATGAACTCACGCATCACCGGGATCTTTACCGGTGGTTGCACGATGCGCAGCGGCAGGTAGTTGGCGTAGAGCCTGGCCATTCGCTGGAGCATGGTCGCGATACGCTGGGTGCCGACGATCAGTTGTGGCAGGGTATTGAAGTCGTGGGTCACCACTTCCATGCGGCGGGTGAGGCCGTATTGGCTCATTAGCCATTCTTCGACGCTCAGTTGCCGGTTGCGGCCGAAAATCACGGAGACGTGGCCCATCTCGATGTATTGATCCAGGGTGATGCTGTCGCCCACCAGGGTATTGCCATCCCACACAACGCAAACGTGTTCTTCTTCGAACAGCAACTGCGACGGGTGGCCTTCGATGAGGTAGTGCTCGGGCACGATCATCATGTCCGCTTCGCCGCGCATCAGCAGCTCGGTGGAGGTGTCACCGGGGCCCAGCAGCTCGAAGGTGATGTGCGGGGCTTCCAGGGAAATCTTCTGGATAACCCGGGCGAACAGGACACTGATCAGGTAGTCCGAGGTGATCAAGCGGAAGTGGCGCTTGCTGGTGGCTGGATCGAAGACCGGTTTGGCGGTAATCGAGGACTGGATCGTCAGCAATATTTCACGCACCGGCGCCGCCAGTTCCCGGGCATAGGGCGTGGGTTGCATCTTGCGCCCGACCTGCGCCAGCAGTTCATCTTCGAAATACAGGCGCAGCCTGCCCAGTACACCGCTGGTGGCGGATTGAGTCATGTGCAGGCGTTCGGCGGCGCGGGTGATGTTCTGCTCTTCCAGCAACACATCAAGCGCCACCAGGAGATTGAGATCCAGGTGGTTGAAACGCATGGCGGTCTCGATTCTTGTATTTATTTTGTAAATACATTCCGACCTTCCTATCGCGGCGTCAAGTCCCGCAAGCGGGCGAATCGAGTATCGCCGATTCGATATTCCCCGCCGCTTGTGCGGCGCAGCCAGGTATCGCATTTGCCGATAGGTCGCATCCCGACAAGCGATTAGTCAGTGAATTCCTACCCCTTCAGTATCGGCCCACAGTCGGCCGACCGTGAGGCCTTGCCGACTCCAGGACCCGGCTCGGCAGCGCATAGCCTCCAGCCTTGAGAGCGGGTGCTGGCCTCATGCGAATAATTACAACGGAGTGGTAACCATGAACATCATCGGTCTTGATGCCTTGATTTTTGGCGTCGACGATATTGAAGCCTGTACGCATTGCCTGCGTGACTACGGTCTGCAACCTGTCGATGTCGACAGCGAGGGCGGTCGTTTCGAAGCGCTCGACGGCACGGCGGTGATTATCCGTCGGGCGGATGACGTCCGTTTGCCAGCGGCCATCGGGCCTGCACCCTCGATTCGTGAAACCGTCTATGGCGTGGCCGGCGTGGCGGATCTCGAGGCCATCGCCGATGAGTTGGGGCGCGACCGCCTGGTGACTCGCGGTGCCGATGGTTCCGTGCACAGTGTGGACGACATGGGTTTCGCCATTGGTTTCCAGGTCAGTGTGCGACGCCCGTACAGCGCGCCCGCCGACCTGACCAACGCACCGGGCCATGCTCCCCAGCGTCCGGTCAACCAGCCGGCAGTCAACCCGGACATGCAGGCCCTGCCACGCACATTGTCCCACGTGGTGTATTTCGTGCCGGATGCGGTCAAGGCCGAAGCCTTCTACAAGCGCCTGGGCTTCGTGACCACGGATGCTTTCGTTGGCGCGGGCCCGTTCATGCGTCCGGCCGGTTCCGATGACCATCACTGTCTGTTCATGATCCAGACCCCGCCGCACATGAAGGGCTGCGAGCACTTCACCTTTCACCTGGGCAGCGGCACGGAAGTGCTGCTGGCGGGCCGGCGTTTCGAACAGCAAGGCTGGACCAGTTTCTGGGGCCCGGGCCGCCACCTCTTCGGCTCCAACTGGTTCTGGTATTTCAACAGCCCACTGGGCTGCCATATCGAATATGACGCCGACATGGACAAGCACGACGACGACTGGCAAGCGCGCCAGGCGTCGTTGTCGGCGGATAACTCGCAGCTGTTCCTGTTCACCTCCCGGGAAAAATGGTTCCCGAGCGGTCCGCCGCCGAAGCAGGCCTGAGTGCGGATTTCGTCCATGGGTCATGAAGCGATGGTGCTGTGTCGCCTGGATGAACTGGTCGAAGGGCAGTCCCGCGGGTTCGACCCTCTGGGCACCGGAAAAGACAGCGTGTTTGCCCTGCGCCATGACGGCGAGGTGCGGGTTTATCGCAACCGTTGCCCGCATCTGGAGGTGCGCCTGGAGTACCGCAAGGACCGTTTTCTCAGCGTCGATGGCCGCCAGGTCATCTGTTACGCCCACGGTGCCAGGTTCCTTCCGGACACTGGTTTGTGCGTCTACGGGCCGTGCCTGGGCGAAAGCCTGAGTGCTCTGCAATGGCACGCGGAGGCTGATTGGCTGGTGCTCGAAGCCGGCCAACTGGAGGTGCCTGCGGGGTCATGAATGTATCGCGGTTTCTGATACATCGTATCCCTACATGCGATTAGTCAAACGCCTGCTTTGCCGAGAAAGTGAACACAACCCGGCAGCGAATGCGTGCAAAAACAGTCGGTAGGCCTGGCTGGATTGCGGCACGGTTTTACCAGAAGAACTGACATACAAAAAAAACAATAAGAGGGTTACTTCGATGGCTACTCGCAAGATCGCTGCGTCGCGGCGCGTCCCCTTTACCCTGACCCTTGCTGCGAGCCTGGGACTGGGCGCTTCGGCTGCCCAGGCCTTCCAGATCGACACCGGCAATCCCGACCTCAGCTTGCGTTGGGACAATACGCTGAAGTACAGCGCGGCCTGGCGGCTGAAGGATCCCAGCAGCAAACTCAGCGAGGGCCAGACGGCGCTGAACCAGAATGACGGCGACCATAACTTCGGCAAGGGGCTGATCTCCAATCGCCTGGACATTCTTTCCGAACTGGACATCGGTTTTCACAACTTCGGTGCCCGTCTGAGCGGCGCCGCCTGGTACGACACCGTGTACCAGGACCGCAACGACAACAACGACGCGGCCAGCGCCAACCAACGGTCGGTGGGCTTCGACGAATTCACCCACGACACCCAGCAATTGCACGGTGGCGACGGTGAACTGCTGGACGCCTTTGTCTACTGGAACGGTGAGCTGGCCGACCGTACGTTGTCGGTTCGCGCGGGGCGCCACGGCCTGATCTGGGGCGAGAGCCTGTTCTTCGGCGGCAACGGGATTGCCGGGGCCATGGCGCCGGTGGACGTGGTCAAGGCGCAGTCGGTGCCCAACACGCAGTTCAAGGAAATCACCCGGCCGGTCAACCAGCTCTCCACCGCGTACCAACTGACCGACGATGTGTCATTGGGCGCCTTCTACCAGTTGGAGTGGGAGGCCACCCGCTTGCCGGGCGCCGGCAGTTATTTCTCCACCAGCGATACCATCGGCGATGGCAATGAACGGCTGATCACAGGCGGGCCATTCCCGGATTTCCTGGGCGGCAATGCCAACAGCCCGGCGGCGTTTTTCCATGGCAAGGACAAGAAGGCCAGGAGCTCCGGCCAGGGCGGCCTGCAGCTCAAGTACAACACCGGGACGACGGATTACGGCCTGTACGCGCTGCAGTACCACGAGAAAACCCCGACGTTGTATTTGAAGCCGAATGCCACCGGGCCGAACTTCAGCACCGGGCAGGTCGGCGAATACTCCTGGGTCTACCCGGAAGATATTCGCGTACTGGGGGCCAGCTTCGCGACGTCGGTGAACGAGTACAGCTTTGCCGGCGAAGCGTCGATGCGCTGGAACATGCCGCTGGTCTCCAACGCCCAGACCGTCCTGCCGGGCGTCGACGCGGACAACAACGATGACGCCCTCTACGCCGTCGGCCGCACGGCCCACGTCAACCTCAACGTCCTGGCCTCGCTGGGCCCTTCCTTTGTTTCCAATGAAGCCAGCCTGGTGGGCGAGGTCGCCTGGAACCGCCTGCTGGCCGTGACCAGGAATCGTGCCGCGCTGGACCCCAACGCCACCGATGACGGCCTGGGCTTGAAGCTGGTTTACACACCCACCTATCGCCAGTTCTTCCCAGGCGTGGACCTCAGCGTGCCGGTGGGCATCAGCTATTTCCCCATGGGCAAGTCGGCGGTGATCAGCGGGTTCGGTCCCGATCGGGGAGGGGACATGAACATCGGCGTCTCCGCCACCTACCTGGACCAAGTGACCGTGGGGCTGACCTACACCCACTTCTACGGTCCCGAGGATACCAGCCTCAACGCCGCCAACCAGTTCAACTACAAGCAGTCGCTGAAGGACCGGGATTACCTGGCTTTCTCCGTCAAGACCACGTTTTAAGAGGATTCGCGCATGACCATTCAGTTCACTCTAAAGGCCTTGTGCTTAACCCTGCTGGCTGCCGCCGCGCCGATCGCCCTGGCCGCCAGCGCCGAACAAGCCGCCGCGCTGGGCAAGACCCTGACGCCCTTCGGTGCCGAGAAGGCTGGCAATGCCGACGGCAGCATCCCGGCCTGGGACGGTGGCTACACCAAGGTCGAGCCGGGCTATGTCCCGGGCGCCAAGCGCAGCGATCCGTTTGCCGCCGATAAACCCTTGTTCAGCATCACTGCACAGAACCTGACCAAGTACGCCGACAAGCTCAGCGACGGCACCAAGGAGCTGTTCAAGCGCTTCCCGGAGACCTATCGCATCGATGTCTACCCGACCCGGCGCACGGCGGCCGCGCCGCAATGGGTCTACGACAACACCTTCAAGAATGCGACTCGGGCCAAACTGATCAACAGCAGTGCCGGCCTGATTCCCGACGGTGCCTATGGCGGGATTCCGTTTCCGATTCCGCAGAACGGCACCGAAGCCATCTGGAACCACGTGTTGAACTGGCGCGGCACTTCGGTGGCGGGGCATTTTCGCCACTATCTGATGACCGCCGACGGCAACCAGGTGATGACCAGCGACGGCCTGCTGACCCAGGAAATGCCCTACTACTTCCAGGAGGGCGGTCCTGAAAACTACTCGGGCGACTACTGGCTGGTGCACTTCGTCAACCTCGGCCCGGCGATTCGTGCCGGCGAGCAGATCCTCGGGCGTGAAAACATCAACGGCGACAAATCCCAGGCCCATGTCTACCTGAGCGGCCAGCGCCGGGTGCGCACGCTGCCCAACGCCTGCTGTGATACGCCGACGCCTTCCACCGCCGGGGTCATGTCCTTCGATGAGTTGAGTGTGTGGGGCGGTCGTACGGACCGGTTCGACTGGAAACTGGTCGGCAAGCAGGAAATCTACGTTCCCTACAACACCAACAAGGTGCAGAACGCTGCCCAGCCGCAGGACCTGTTGGGCAAGCACCATCTGAACCCGGATTACGTGCGCTGGGAGTTGCACCGCGTCTGGGTGGTCGAGTCGACGGTGGCCGTCGGCAAGCGCCACCAGTTGCCCAAGGGCCGCTACTACCTCGACGAGGACACTTGGCAAGCCCTGCTCGGCGATCGTTGGGACGCCAGCGGTCAACTGGCCAAGACCCTCTGGTCGCTGCCTTCCGTATTGCCCGACCTGCCAGGCCTGGTGCAACTGTCATCCGGTTTCTACGACCTGACTTCCGGTGCGTGGTTTATCCAGAACCTCTATGCCGGGTTGCCGGAGCAGTATCGCGCGGTTGATCGCTACAAGGCCTCGGAGTTCTCGCCCGCGGCGATGGCGGGTCGCGGCGTGCGTTGATCGGGCCGAGAGCCAGGGGCGGGCCTGTCGGCCTGCCCTTTGGGGGATGAATGTTTTTCCGAGGTGGGTTATGAACAGAATCAGTCAGGCGGGCGCGTTGCTCTTGGCCCTGTGCCTGCCCGTCGCCGCGAGCGAATGCCTGGCCGGGACGGCTGCCGTGGACGTGCCGCTGAATACTCCCGCCATGCAGGTGTCGGGTGCGCAGAAAGGCGTTTTGATCGACCTGGCGCGCGCCGGTACACGTCTCGTCGCCGTAGGTGAACGCGGGCTGGTGGTGTTTTCCGACGATAACGGGCAGAGCTGGCGCCAGGCTTCGGTGCCGGTGTCGGTCAGCCTGACGGCGGTGCAGTTTGTCGATGCGCAGCAGGGTTGGGCGGTCGGCCACGCAGGCGTGGTGCTGACGACGCACGATGGCGGCGAGCACTGGACGCTGCAGCTCGACGGCGTGCGCGTGGCACAGCTGGAACTGGAGGCCGCCAAGGCCGAGCAGGCCACGGCAGCCAACCCGGACGACGCCCTGATACGGGTACAAAGTGCGGAGCGCCTGGTCGCCGATGGGGCGGACAAGCCCTTCCTGGCGCTCCAGTTCATCGATGCACACCGTGGGTTGATCGTCGGGGCCTATGGCTTGGCGCTGCAGACCACCGATGGCGGCGCGACCTGGCATTCATTGATGGGGCGCATCGCCAACCCGAACGGCTTGCACTTGTACGCCATCAGTCGCCAGGGCCCGCGTTGGTTCCTGGCGGGCGAGCAGGGTTACCTGGCGCGCTCGGACGACGACGCGACGTCGTTCAGCCAGTTGGACAGCCCTTACGAAGGCAGTTTCTTCACCCTCCAGAGTCGTGCCGATGGCGCGCTGCTCGTCGCCGGCCTGAAGGGCAACGCCTTTGTTTCCAACGATGCCGGCACAAGCTTTCAGCGCCTGTCCGTTCCGGTGCCGATTTCCTTCAACGACGCCACCCGCCTGGCCGACGGTCAGGTGTTGCTGGTCAACCAGGCCGGCACGCTGTTTCGCAACGGCGGGCAGGTGCTGCTGCCATTTGGCAAGCCGTTGGGCAAGCCTGTTTCAAGTCTGATCGAGGCCGCCGATGGCAGCCTGGTCGTTGCCGGTTTCACCGGGCTGCAGCGTATTGCGCAGCCAGCCACTGCCGCTTCGGAGTGAGGTTATGACGTCCCCTGGTAAGTTCCCCCAATCCCCTGCGAATGCGTTCGACGATTTCGATCCGCGTTCCGGCTCGGTGCTCGAACGGGCATTGTTCAATCATCGCCTGTGGGTGTTGCTGCTGTGCCTGGCGACCACGCTGGTGTTGGGTTGGCAGTCCAGCCGCGTCGAGCTCAATGCCAGTTTCGAAAAAATGATCCCCACCCATCATCCGTACATTGCCAACTACCTTGAGCACCAGCAGGAGTTGAGTGGGCTGGGCAACGCCTTGCGCATCGCCGTGGTGAACAAGCGGGGCGAGATCTATGACGCTGACTACCTCAAGACCTTGCAGGCGTTGAGCGACAAGATCTACCTGCTGCCCGGTGTCGATCGCGCCTACATGAAATCGTTGTGGACGCCCGCCACGCGCTGGGTCGCCGTGACCGAAGCCGGCCTGGAAGGCGGGCCGGTGATCCCGGATAACTACGACGGTGGTTCCGCCAGCCTGGCGGCCTTGCGGCGAAATGTGCAGCTGTCCAACGAAATCGGCCAGCTGGTGGCATTCGACCAGGCCTCGAGCATCATCCAGGTCCCGCTGTTGCAGCGCACTCCCGACGGCCGGCCCTTGGACTACACCCGGTTGTCGCAACAACTGGAATCGCTGCGCAGCCAATACCAGAGCGACAGCGTTGATATCCATATCACCGGTTTCGCCAAGAAAGTCGGTGACCTGATCGCCGGCCTGCGGCAGATCCTGATCTTCTTCGCCGTGGCGATCCTGATCACCACCGTCGTGCTCTATTGGTACACCCGCTGCATTCGCAGCACCTTGCTGGTGGTGTTCTGCTCATTGGTGGCGGTGGTCTGGCAGCTTGGCCTGCTGCCGTTGCTGGATTATCAGCTGGACCCCTATTCGGTGCTGGTGCCGTTCCTGGTGTTTGCCATTGGCATGAGCCATGGCGCGCAGAAGATGAACGGGATCATGCAGGACATCGGTCGGGGCATGCACCGCGTGGTCGCCGCGCGTTTCACCTTTCGCCGCCTGTTCCTCGCCGGCCTCACCGCGCTGCTCTGTGACGCGGTCGGTTTCGCGGTGCTGATGATCATCAAGATCCAGGTGATCCAGGACCTGGCGATGATCGCCAGCATCGGCGTCGCGGTACTGATCTTCACCAACTTGATCCTGCTGCCGATATTGCTTTCCTATATCGGGGTCAGCGGCCATGCGGCGCGACTGAGCCTGAAAAGCGAGCACGCCGAGCAAGCCGGCCAACATCGCCATGGATTCTGGCGCTTCCTCGATCTGTTCACCCAGCGTCGCTGGGCGGCATTGTGCATCGCCTTGAGCCTGGCGCTGGCGACGCTCGGCTTCGTGGTTAGCCTGCAATTGAAGGTGGGTGACCTGGATGCAGGCGCTCCCGAACTGCGTGCTGACTCGCGCTACAACCAGGACGATGCCTTCCTGACCCGGCATTACGGCGCGAGCAGCGATCTGTTCGCGGTGATGATCAAGACGCCTGCCAGCGCCTGTTCGCGCTATGACATCCTGAACAAGGTCGATGCCCTCGACTGGCAATTGCGTACCTTGCCGGGTGTCGACTCGACCAATTCCCTGGCGCTGCTCAACCGTCGAATGCTGGTGGGCCTCAGCGAAGGCAGCCCGAAGTGGTACGAGCTGCAGAACAACCAGGCGATGCTCAACATGATCACCGCCGGGGCGCCACGCGGTCTCTACAACGAAGACTGCAGCCTGCTGACGCTGTACGCCTACCTCTCCGACCACAAGGCGCAAACCCTGACCCGCCTGGTGGAGCATGTCGAACAGTTCGCGGCGGCGAACAATACCAACGACGTCCAGTTCCTCCTGGCTGCCGGCAACGCCGGAATCGAGGCTGCGACCAATATCGTGGTCAAGCAGGCCAATCGGGAAATGCTGTTCTGGGTCTACGGTGCGGTGATCCTGCTCTGCCTGATCACCTTCCGCTCCTGGCGTGCCACGGTGTGCGCGGTGATTCCGCTGATGCTCACCTCGATCCTCTGCGAAGCGCTGATGGTCTGGCTGGACATCGGCGTCAAGGTCGCGACCCTGCCGGTCATCGCCCTCGGCGTGGGCATCGGCGTCGACTATGCGCTGTACGTGATGAGCATCCTGCTCGGTCACATGCGCCAGGGCACCAGCCTGTCGCAGGCGTATTACCGGGCACTGCTGTCCACCGGCAAGGTGGTGATGCTGACCGGTGTGACCCTGGCGATCGGCGTCGCCACCTGGATGTTTTCGCCGATCAAGTTCCAGGCCGACATGGGCGTGCTGCTGGCGTTCATGTTCGTCTGGAACATGGTCGGCGCCCTGGTCCTTTTGCCGGCCCTGGCGCACTTCCTGTTGCCGAGCGAACGGATCAGTCGGGAACAGACCTTGGCTGAACCCATCCCGCCGACCAGCTTGGCGCTCACGCCTGCCGTGGTCGAGGAGGGCGGTTGCCTGCAACAGGCCCTTTGTCCGCAAACCCCGGGACACGATCAACGCGCAACGCCCTGCGCCCAACCCATTGCGTCATGACAATAAGAAAGGATGTTCCCATGCCTCGCATCTATCAGCTCCAGCAGTATCTCTGGCTAGCGCTTCGAACCGGTCTGGTCGCTTTCGGGGTGGCGTTCTGCGCGACCCAACCGCCGGAGGTGCGTGATGAACGTTGAACGCCAGGCGCGGCTGCCGCAGTCCTTGTTGCTGTTGCTCGGCAGCTGCCTGCCGGTCCTCGGCGCGGTGCTGCTGGCCCCCGTCCTGCCGCGCATGCAGGAACACTTCGCCGACACCCCGGGCGTCGCGGTGCTGGTTCCCATCGCCCTGACGCTACCGGCGCTGATGATTGCCCTGTTGGCACCTTTCGCCGGGATCATTGCCGACCGACTCGGACGCAAGCCGTTGCTGATCGGCGCGATGTGCCTCTACACCGTCTGTGGGGTGCTGCCGCTCTGGCTGGATTCGTTGCAGGCGATCGTCGTCAGCCGCGCCGGCATCGGCCTGGCCGAGGCGGCGATCATGACGTGTTGCACCACGATGATGGGCGACTACTACAGCGGCGCGCGGCGTGAACGCATGTTCGCCCTGCAAATGGTCGCGACCTCGTTGTCGGCGGCGATTTTCATTGCCATCGGCGGCGTGCTGGGCGAGTACGGCTGGCGCACACCGTTTGCGCTGTATGGGTTGGGGCTGGTGCTGCTGCCGTTGATGGCCTGGCTGCTGTGGGAGCCGCATGGGCGTGACGTCGCGGCGAAAAAAGCCGCAGGCGCGACGTTTCCCTGGCGCGCCTTGGCACCGTTGTATGGCCTGGCATTCCTTGCCGGATTGAGCCTGTTCATCGTGCCGGTACAAGTTGGTTATCTGCTCAACCTGCTGCATGTCGAAGGGTCGCAGCAGATTGGCTTGACCATGGGCGCCAGCCAGCTCGGCGTACTGGTCGGCGCGTTGAGTTTCCGCCTGTTCAGTGGCGTGCCGGCGCACCGGCAGATGCTCCTGGCCTTCGTCGCCGCTGGCATCGGCGGTGGGTTGCTGGCGGTGGCCGACAGCCATGGATGGGTGGTGATCGCCGTACTGATCAATGGCCTGGGTATCGGCCTGATGATGCCGACCCTGCTCACCTGGATCATGGCCCAGGTCGACTTCCAGCAGCGCGGCCGCGCCGCCGGTGGTTTCACCTCGATGTTCTTCGCCGGGGAGTTTGTCAGCCCGCTGGTGGTGCTGGCGATCACCGGTGGGGTGACCAGCGCCTTGCCCGCCGCGCTGGGCATCGTTGCCGGCGTTCAACTCCTGGTGGCCGTGGCCTGTATTCGGTTGCGTGGCGGCGAGTCGGTTTTTCCCGCTGCGGTTGCGGCAAAGCCTGATCGCTGATTCCACATCCCAAAAAAACAAGAACAAGAACAAGAGGAGAACGATATGAGCTATTTGCTCAACACCTGGTACATCGCCGGGTGGGCGGACGAGTTGGCGCCAGGGGCGATGCTGGGCAGGACCATCGTCGAACAACCCATGGTCTTCTTTCGCGACAGCCGGGGCGCGATCCAAGCGCTCGCCGATCGTTGCCCGCACCGTTTTGCCCCGCTACACATGGGCACGATTGTTGGCGACAGCATCCAGTGCCCATACCACGGCTTGCGTTTCGACGGCAGTGGCCAATGCACGCACAACCCCCATGGCGAGGGAAACATCCCCAAGGCGGCCTGTGTCCGCGGGTTCGCGGTCGTTGAACGCCACGGCGCGATCTGGGTCTGGCTGGGTGAGCGTCACCTGGCCAGCGATGCGCTGATTCCTGACTTTTCCTTTTTCGAGCAGGCGCCCACCCATGCCAAGGGACACGGGTACCTGCCTACACGCGCGCATTACGAGCTGCTGTCCGACAACATCATGGACCTGAGCCATGTTGATTTCCTGCACCCGGATACGCTCGGTGGCGGAGCGTTGTCACGCACCCGCGCCGCCGTCGAGGAGCTGGCCAACGATCGCGTGCGCATCAGTTGGTGGGCCGCAGATGATGTTCCTCCGCCGGCGTTCGGCGCTCACCTTGAAGATCCGAGCCGGGCAGACGTCTGGGCCGAAGTCATCTGGCACGCGCCTGGCCTGATGCTGCTGGGCAGTGGCGCCACCGCGCCAGGGCGCCCCAGGGAAGAGGGACCGGTGACCTGGAACCTGCACCTGATGACCCCGCAGGATGCGACGAATACCCATTATTTCTTCGCCAACACGCGCAGTTTCGAGCAGGACAACGCGCAATTGAACGCCTTCGTCCAGGACATGTTGATCGGCATCTTCGCCGGTGAAGACAAACCCATGGTCGAGGCCCAGCAGCGCCAGATAGGTGAGGTTGACTTGCTGGGCCTCAACCCGGTGTTGCTGCCCGTCGATGCCGGGGCCGTGCGCTGTCGGCGGGTGCTGCGTCGGTTGATTGAAACCGAGCGCGCGGCGACGCACGCCAACCCGTCATCAAGCTTTGGAAAAGAGGTATTGCGATGAGCTTCCTACGCAACGTCTGGTACGCAGCCGCCTGGGGAACCGAGGTCAACGCCGGAGAGCTGTTCCAACGAACCCTGCTCAACGAACCCGTGGTGTTTTTTCGCGATACCCAGGGCACCGCCCAGGCCATTGCCGATCGCTGCCCCCACCGTTTCGCGCCCCTGGGCATGGGAACGCTTAAAGGCGATTCGGTGCGTTGCCCGTACCACGGCCTGGAATTCGATGGCAGCGGCACCTGCATGCATAACCCCCACGGCGATGGCGCCATTCCCAAGGCGGCGAAGGTCAAGGCTTACCCGCTGGTCGAGCGCCACAGCCTGTTGTGGATCTGGATGGGCGATGCAGGTCTGGCCGACGCGACGCTGATTCCGGATTTCAGTTGCATGGACGAAGACCTTTGGTATGTCGGCAAACGTTATTTGCACGCGCGAGCCAACTACGTGCTGGAAACCGACAACATCATGGACCTGAGTCATATCGAGTTCCTGCACCCGTCAACGTTGGGTGGTGATGGCGTCAAGAGCGCGTTGACCAGCGTACAGGAGGAGGGCAACACCGTTTGGTCCAACCGCCAGACCGTCGCGGAAATCATGCCGGAATTTCTCTACGCCGCCTGGAACATTCCCCAGGGCACTCCGGTGGACCGTTGGATTGATGTGCGTTGGGATGCGCCTGCGAACATGTTGTTGTTTTCCGGTGCGGTGGCGACAGGGCTCCCCAGGGAGCAGGGAGTTTCCACGCCGATTCCGCATCTGTTCACCCCGGAAACCGAGGCCACGACTCACTACTGGTTTTCAGTTTGTTTCCCCAAGGCAATGGGCGAGTTCGCCGAGCGATTCGCTGACGAGCAAGCGGCCGCGATCAACCAACCCTTTGCCGATGAAGACTTGCCGATGCTCGAGGCGCAGCAGCGCATGATGGGCGATGCGTCGTTCTGGGACTTGAAGCCGGTCCTGCTGATCGGTGATGCAGGCGCCATCCGCGCGCGGCGTGTACTCGATCGCTTGATCGCTGCCGAGCAGCCTGTGGGTGCCAAGGGATGATCGAAGTCATCGTCACTCGCAAGCGGCGCGAAGCCGAAGGCATCTACAGCTTCGAACTGGCCCCGGCCGCCGATTCCGTGCTGCCTGCCTTCAGCGCCGGCTCGCATATCGACGTGCACCTGCCCAATGGCCTGGTGCGCCAGTACTCGCTGTGCAATCACCCGGAAGAACGCCACCGCTACCTGCTGGGGGTGTTGCTCGACCCGGCGTCGCGCGGTGGTTCGCAGGCCATGCACGAGCAGGTCCACGAAGGTAGCCGGCTGCGCATCAGCGAGCCGCGCAACCTGTTCCCGCTGGAACATGGGGCGGGGTACAGCGTGTTGTTCGCGGGCGGTATCGGCATCACGCCGATCCTTTGCATGGCCGAGCGCCTGGCGCGGATCGGCGCGCCTTTCGAGTTGCACTACTGCGGTCGCTCGGCCGGGCGGATGGCCTTCATGGAGTACATCCGTCATTGCGCGTTCGCCCATTGCGTGCATGTTCATCTGGACGATGGCGAGGCCATCCAGCGCCTCGACAGTGCTCGGGTTTTGTCCGCACCGGCCAGTGATCGTCACCTGTATGTCTGCGGCCCGAATGGCTTCATGGACCATGTGCTGGATACCGCACGCACGCAGGGCTGGGCCGAGGCGCAGCTGCACCGTGAGTACTTTACCGCTGCCGCTGCGCCGGCCAGCGAGGCGGGCGGGTTCGAGGTGCAACTGGCAAGCACCGGGCAATGCTTCCAGGTGCCTGCCGCGCTCAGCGTGGCCCAGGTGCTGCTGGAGGCCGGCATCGACATCCCGTTGTCCTGCGAGCAGGGCATCTGTGGCACTTGCCTGACACGGGTGCTGGAAGGCGAGCCGGAGCATCGCGATATGTTTCTGACCGATGCCGAGCGAGCACGCAACGACCAGTTCACGCCGTGCTGCTCGCGCGCCAGGAGCGCGCGGCTGGTGCTCGATCTTTAAGGTTTCCCCATGAATTCATGTTTGCCCGCTGGCACGTTCCAGCAACAGATCGAGGACTTGAACATGCAACAGCTTCCTGGTTTCAAACGCGTGGTCACCGGGCACGATGCCCAGGGGCGGGCGGTGGTCGCGTTCAGCGGACCGACGCCGAACAGCTTCCCGCTCAAGGCCGTGCCCGGCACGGTCTTCCACGAGATCTGGAACAGCGGCGCCAGCCCGGCCACGCTCGACAACGGCGACGACCCCACCCGCAAGCCGCTTCAATTGAGTCCGGCCCCGTTGGGCAGCGTCATCCGCGTGGTGGATATCCCGCCCGACAGCGTGCAGAACCAGGTCAGTGCCGAGGATGCCGCGGCAGCCTTCGCCGAAATTGGCCAGGCCCACGCCGGTACGGGCCAGGCGGACTCCACGCACAAACTGATGCACCGCACCGAAACGCTGGATTACGGCGTGGTGACGGAGGGCGAGGTCTGGCTGGTCCTCGATGGCGAAGAGGTGCACCTCAAGCGCGGTGACATCGTCGTGCAGCGCGGCACCAATCACGCTTGGAGCAATCGCACCGAGCAGATGGCACGCATGCTCTTCGTGCTGCTCGACGGTCGCTTCGCCCCCGAACTGCAAGGAGAACGGGCATGAAGCTCAGTACTCTCAAGGATCACAGCCGCGACGGTCGCCTGTTGGTGGTATCACGCGACTTGGCCTGGGCCGTGGATGCCAGTGATCTCGCGGCGACGCTGCAGGAGGCCATCGAGCATTGGCCGAGCGTCGAGGCCGCTTTGCGCGCTCGCTATGACGCCCTGAACGAAGGCGCGCTGGTCGGGGCCTTTGCCTTTGATCCGCAACAAGCCGCCGCACCCTTGCCGCGTGCCTGGCAGTGGCTGGATGCTTCATCGTTTCTCAGCCATGGCGAGCGGATGCAGAAAGCGTTTTCGCTGGATCCCATCGAAGGTGTCGAACACACGCCCCTGATGTACCAGGGTTGCGGCGATGACTTCCTCGGCGCCCACGATGACATCGTGCTGCCCAGTGAAACCCATGGCATCGACTTCGAAGGTGAATTCGCCGTGGTGGTCGATGAAGTTCCCATGGGCTGCTCGGCGCAAGAAGCCCTCGCCCATATCCGTCTCATCGTGCAAGTCAACGACGTCAGCTTGCGCGCACTTGCACCCCGGGAGATGAAGACCGGCTTCGGGTTTATCCAGGCCAAATCCTCATCAAGTTTTGCCCCCGTGGCAATCACCCCCGACGAGTTGGGCGAAGCCTGGAGCGACGGGCGCGTGCACTTGCCGCTGAAGGTTGAATGGAATGGCCAGTGGTTCGGGCATGCCCACGGTGGCGCGATGCATTTCGGCTTCCATCAGTTGATCGCCCATGCAGCGCTGACCCGGCGTCTCAGGGCCGGCTGCGTGATCGGTTCCGGCACGGTTTCCAATGCCGACCCCAGCGTTGGCGCGGCTTGCATCGCTGAACGTCGTGCCGTGGAGATGATTGAACAGGGCGCGCCCAAAACGTCCTTCATGCGCTTTGGCGACCGGGTGCGCATGGACGTCCTCGATGCGCAAGGGCAGTCGGTCTTTGGCGCGATAGACCAGCGTGTCGTCCGAGGAGACCGCCCATGCGCGTGATGATTACCGGTGCCAACGGCTTTGTCGGGCGGGCACTGGTGCAGCGCCTGCTCGACACGAATCAGCTGCGAGGCCAGCCAATCAGCGCGTTGATCCTGCTGGATAAGGAACTGGCGGGCTTTACTGACGACAAGCGCGTGCGCCGTCATTGTGGCAGCGTCACCGATGCCGCGTTGCTGCGTCGCGCCCTGGCCGATGGCATCGATGTGGTGTTCCACCTGGTGAGCGTGCCGGGCGGCGCGGCCGAGCAGCTGTATTCACTGGGCTATCAGGTCAACTTGCTGGCGAGCCTTGAGTTGCTCGATCAGTTGCGCGAACAGCCTGGCGTGCCGGTGCTGGTGTACGCCAGCAGCGTGGCGGTATACGGCGGCGACCTGCCGGCGCGCATGGATGAGCGTGCCGTGCCACACCCGCAAATAAGCTATGGCGCGCACAAGGTGATGGTGGAAACGGCCCTCAACGATCTGGCTCGGCGCGGCGAGGTGGACGGTCGTGCCGTGCGCCTGCCCGGCATCGTCGCGCGTCCACGTGAACCCAACGGCCTGCGTTCGGCATTCATGAGCGATCTGCTGCACGCGTTTGCCCAGGGCGAGCCGTATTGCTGCCCGGTGTCGCCGCAGGCGCAGGCGTGGTGGATGTCGGTGCGGTGCTGCGTCGATAACCTGCTGCGAGCCGCCGAGCTGCCGACCGCCGAACTCGGCGGCTCACGTGTCTGGCAACTGCCGTTGTTGCACCTGTCCATTGCCCAGCTCATCGATGCCCTGGCCGCTGCCTACGGCCAGGAACGCCGCGGACTGATCAGCTTCTTACCGGATGCCGGGCTGCAAGCCTTGTTCGGCAGTTTCCCGGCGATGAAAACCCCACTGGCCCGGGCCCTTGGCTTTCGCCATGACGGCTCGGCTGCCGCCTTGATACGTAACAGTTTGAAGCCTGCTGGCTCGGCGCGTCGTGCGCGGGGGCGGGTGGCGCTTGGAGTGACCGATCATGCAACCGACTAAACGCCGTCTGGTGGACCTGTCCGTGACCCTGGACAACAACCCTTACACTGATCCGCCGCCGTTGCTGCCGAAAATCGACTACATGGACCATCAACAAGGCTGGCCGGAGATGGCCGCGATGTTTCCCGGCCTGGCCAAGGCGCAACTGCCTGGCGACGAATCCTGGGCGGCGGAGCGCCTGCAAATCACCACCCACAGCGGTACGCACATGGACGCCCCTTGGCATTACGCCTCGACCACGGACGGCGGCAAGCCGGCGTTCGGCATCGACGAGTTGCCGCTGGACTGGTGCCTGCAACCGGGGGTGAAACTGGACTTTCGCCATATGCCTGACGGTCACGTGGTCAGCGCCGCCGAAGTACAGGCTGAGCTGGCGCGCATCGAACACGTGCTCCAGCCGTTGGACATCGTCCTGGTCAATACCCGCGCCGGTGCGCTGTTCGGCCAGCCAGGTTATCTGGATGCCGGGGTTGGCATTGGCCGCGAGGCCACGTTGTATCTGTTGGAGCGCGGCGTACGCGTGGTCGGCACCGATGCCTGGAGCTGGGACGCGCCGTTCAAGTACACGCGCGAACGCTTCGCCGCCACCGGCGACGCCTCGATCATCTGGGAAGGGCACAAGGCCGGACGCGACATCGGCTACGGCCAGATGGAGAAACTGGCGAACCTGGAATGCCTGCCCGCCCATGGCTTTCAGGTGTCCTGTTTCCCCTACAAAATCAGGCACGCCTCGGCCGGCTTCGTCCGCGCCGTGGCGATTTTCGAGGAATGACCGTGCGTGCGTCGGAAGGAAAAAAACGCGGCAGTCTTTCCCGAGGGCTTGAGGTGCTGCTTTCCGAGCACATCATCGAGGGGCGACTGCGTAGCGGAGAACAATTGCCCACCGAGTCGGCCCTCATGCACGAACACGGGGTCAGCAGGACCGTGGTGCGCGAGGCGATGTCGCGTCTGCAGGCCGCCGGAATGGTCGAGACACGCCACGGCATCGGTACGTTTGTGCGCGATAGCACGCTGTCATTGAAGACCTTCATCGACCCGGCGACGATTGGTGTCATCGTCGATTCCCTGGCGATCATGGAGTTCCGGATTGGCCTGGAAGTCGAAGCCGCCGGGCTCGCCGCGCAACGCCGCCGCCCGGATCAGCTGGCCGGTTTGCGAGCGCTGCTCGATCAGCTCGGACAGCCGGCAGTCAGCCTCAATGATCGGGCGGCGCTGGATTTCCAGTTCCATCTGGGCATCGCCGAGGCGACCGGCAATCACTACATCGCCAACACGCTGCTCAACCTGGGCGTGGTCATCATTCCGCGCAGCCGATTGGATTCCGCGCGGCTGTTCCACGATGAGCCTTTGCACTACGAGCAGCGCATGCAAAGCGAGCATGAGCAGATCTACCAGGCGATCTTCAATCAAGACGCCGAATACGCACGCGCGGCCATGCGCCTGCACCTCCAGGACAGTCGCGAGTACCTGCATCAGGCCCGCAACGAGCTGCTGACATGACAACCATCCAAAACGCCCAGATGCCGGAAACGACAACGCAGTACCCCGCCTCGGCGCTGACCATCATCGATCCGCGCTGGACCTTGTTTGTCCGTGTCGTGGCGGCGGGCAGCCTCAGCAAAGCGGCCGTATTGCTGGATATGCCGCAATCCATGGTCAGTCGCAATATCGCCTTGCTCGAGTCGCAATGTGGCGAACGCCTGTTCCATCGCACCGGACGAGGCGTGGTCCTGACCGAATTCGGTGAACAGCTGTTGCCATGTATATCCGGCCTTCTCGCGGATGCGGAGGGCCTTGCCGACGACATTCGCAACCTGCGTGGAAAACCGGTGGGCGAGGTGGTCGTGGGCATGTTGCCCTCAGCGGTGCGGCGGTTCGCGGGGACGCTGTTTTCCACGGTGCGGGCGCAGATGCCCGGGGTAAGGTTGCATTTGATCGAGGGCGCCAGTGCTCAACTCGAAGAGCAGTTGCACGACGGTCGCCTGGATATGGCGCTGGTGCTGCGCGAGAGTGAGGCGAGCATCGGGCAAGCGCATCTGCTGGCCAGGCTCCCACTGCATCTGGTGGGGCCTGCCGTCGATCCTCTTTTCGCCAGTCGGGACATTCCGTTGAAGCAGTTATCTGGATTGCCCTTGGTCGTACCCGGGCGGCCGCATCTGTTGAGGGCCAGGCTCGACCACTTGGCCGACGATCAAGGTGTCGAATTATCCGTGGCCGTGGAAGCCGATTCCGTCCAGCTGCAGTACGAAGTCGTGGCGGCGGGGGGCGGCTATGCCATTGCGTCGGTGCTGCCGGGCTCGTTGGATCAGCGATTGGTGTCATCGCGAATCGTCGAGCCGGTCCTCGAGCGCTTCGTTGTCCTGGCGGAGTCGCCCCGGCGCCCGGTGACGCGTGCCTCCCGTGAGGTGCGCCGGTTGATCTGCAACCTGTCCATGCCATCGACTTAAGCGATAGCTGCTTTCGCTCCCCAGCAGTATTCGGTGCGGGGAGCGCCTCGTAGGGTGTCAGTCAACCAACGATTGATACCGATTGCGAGGTTCGCACCATGCATCACGCTCAAGAATCCCAAGTCATCGCCCCGACGCTTTTCCTCAGCGATGCCGATGTTGCCTCTCTCGCCGATTGGGGCACTGCCGTCGCCGCACTCGCCGAGGCGTATGCCCATCCGACGTCCGACGCGATGGTGCCGCCTCGTTCCATGGCACGTGGCGACGGGCTCTGGCTGCGCAGTTTGACCGCCGTACCACCCACCGGTGGCCAGATGGGCTGCAAGTTGATTGCCGCTTCCATGCGGGCGCGCTGCGCCAGCTACCTGATCGCCTTGTTCAACCAGCAGACCATGGCCCTCAGTGCGCTGATCGACGGCAACCGGGTGACCGGTCTGCGTACCGCCGCCACCGCTGCGCTGGCGGTCGATTTGCTGGCGCCCAAGCGAGCGCTGCGGGTGGGGGTGATTGGCGCCGGGTTCGAGGCGCGGGGTGCGCTGGACTGCCTCAAGTCCGTGCGCGACGTGTCCCATGTCCGGGTGTTCAGTCCAACGCCCGCGAGCCGTGAGCGTTTTGCCGAAAGCTTCAGGCCCGGGCTGGATATCCAGGCGGTGAGCAGCGCCCAGGAGGCGGTGCGGGACGCTGACGTGGTGATCTGTGCCGCCCGCAGCCGTGACGAGTCTCCGGTGTTGCAAGGCGCGTGGCTTTGCCCGGGCGCCACGGTCGTGTCGTTGGGTTCCACCTTGCCTGAGCAACGGGAGGTTGATCCGGTCACGATGGAGCGAGCCGCCTGCATTGTCGCGGATATGCCGCAAGAGGTGCTCCACGATACCGGTGACGCCATCGCCGCGATCAGTGCCGGCGTGTATGTCGCCGACAAATTGGTCGCGCTGTCGGACCTGGTCGCGGGCCGTGTCACCCCGCGCCAGCAGGCAAGCGACATCGTTCTCTACAAATCGGTGGGCTCGGCGCTGCAGGACGTCGTCATCGCCCAAGCGCTGTACGAGCGCGCCCGGCAACAAGGCCTCGGCATCGAGCTGCCGGCCAGCATTGTCCCTGTCTCGAAATAACCCTCACTGTCCAAAGGAAATCATCATGGCCACATACAAGAAAGCGGACGCCCGTGCCTGGGCGCGGGAAAACCTGGTGGGCTGCTCGGCTGTCACCATCCCAAGCTTCAGTGCCGATCTGAAGCGACTCAACGAACGTGGCATTCGCCACGACATTGAACATACGGTCGGCCTGGGCTACAGCGCCACGTTGCTGTGCAGCGAACTGGCGATCTCTCCCCAGGAGAACGCGCAGTTCACGGCCTGGGCCCGTGAGTCGGGGAAAAACCTGATCCTGTTCTTCCACGCGGCTTTTGGGACGCTTGCCGAGAACATCGAGGCGGTGAAGCTCGCCGAGAATGCCGGTGCGGATATTGTCCTGCTGTCCTATCCACCGCAGTTCTGGCCGACCAACGAGCAGGAAATATACGACTACACCAAGGCGTTCTGCGACGCGACGGACCTTGCCGTGATGCTGTTCCCGATTCCGTTGTGGGGCTTTGAACGGGTGCATCCGGCGGGTATGTCCCTGGAGTTGGTCCGGCGGCTGTTGGCTGATTGCCCGAACATCGCGGCGATCAAATCGGAGCAAGGGTTCCCACTGCCGCATGGGGATTTGCGAGATGTACCACCACTTCCGTGACCAGGTGGTGATCAGTTGCCCGATCGAAGGTGACGCGATTCCCTTGATGAGCCTGATGAAGCTGCAGTTCTCCGGCACCAGCAACACCGCCTGGATGAGCGACTACTACCCGAAAGCGTTCGAACTGGCGCGCACGGGTCGTTTTGAAGAGGCGATGGAACTGTATTGGAAGGTCAATCCGGCCCGCGGTGCCAACGGCGCTGCTGCGCAAAGCTACGCCGGCGGTACCGGTGTGCTCAACCGGACGATGTGGAAATACCAGGACTGGCTCGCCGGCTTCAATGGCGGCCCGTTGCGTGCCCCGGCGATGCGCGTCCCGGATCGCTTCATGAAGTCGCTGCGCCAAGGCTTGGTTGCGTCGGGGTTGCCGGTGACTTCGGACCCGGACAGCGCCTTCATGATCGGGCGCCATCCGTGCTGATGGGGAGGATTGCACAGTGAAACATTTACTCAAGGATCCCACGCTGTGGCGTACCGACGCCTACATCGCTGGACAATGGCTGGCCGAGACGCCGCACGGTCGGTACACGTTGCGCAACCCGGTGGATCAGACGGTGCTGGCCGAGTTGCCGCGCTGTCGCGAAGCTGAAGTCCGGCAGGCTATCGATGGGGCGCACGACGCCTTCGGCCCGTGGCGTCGCTTGACGGCCAAGCGCCGTGGCGAGGTGTTGCGCCGTTGGTATGAGCTGATGGTCGAACATCGCGAGGACATTGCCACGCTGATTACCCTGGAGGAGGGCAAGCCACTGGAGGAGGCGCGCGGTGAAGTCGATTACGCGGCGTCTTTCGTGCGATGGTTTGGCGAAGAAGCCACACGGGTGCGCGGTGATCTGATTCCGGGGGTGAAGGACACTCAGCGCATCGTCGTACTGCGCGAGCCCATCGGCGTCTGCGCGGCGATAACGCCCTGGAATTTCCCGGCCGCGATGATCACGCGCAAGGCCGCTCCAGCCCTCGCGGCCGGTTGCACCATGGTGGTGAAGCCGGCCAGCCAGACACCTTTGACCGCGTTGGCGCTCGCTGAACTGGCCCTGCGCGCGGGTGTGCCGGGCGGCGTTTTCAGTGTCATCACCGGTAATGACACTCGCGACATTGCCGGTGAGCTCACGGCCAACCCGTTGGTGCGCAAACTCACCTTCACGGGGTCCACCGAAGTGGGCCGGCTGTTGTTGGCGCAAGCGGCGCAGACGGTCAAGAAATGCTCCATGGAGCTGGGCGGCAACGCTCCGTTCATTGTCTTCGACGATGCGGACCTCGATGCGGCAGCCGACGGCGTGATGGTGGCCAAGTTTCGCAACGGCGGGCAATCCTGTATCGGCGCGAACCGGGTGCTGGTGCAGTCGGGGGTTCATGACGCATTGGCCGAGCGCATCGTTGAGCGGATGGCGCGCCTGAAGGTGGGCAATGGCCTGGAGCCTGGCGTGCAGGTCGGGCCGTTGATCGATGACGCGGCCGTACGAAAATCCCAGGCGTTGGTGGATGATGCACTGGCACAAGGTGCCCGGCTGCTGGCGGGTGGCAAACCTCATTCCCTCGGCGGGTGTTTTTTCCAGCCCACCTTGCTCACCGATGTGACCCACGGGATGCGGGTCGCTCGCGAGGAGATCTTCGGCCCGGTCATGCCGCTGGTGCGTTTCGACAACGATGACCAGGCCATCGCGATGGCCAATGACAGCGAGTTCGGTTTGGCGGCGTACCTGTTCAGCCGTGACGCGGCACGCATCTGGCGCAACGCCGCGCGCATCGAATCGGGCATGGTGGGCATCAACTGCGGCCTGATTTCAAATGAAGTCGCACCCTTTGGTGGCGTGAAACAGAGCGGTCTCGGGCGAGAGGGATCCCACCTGGGCATCGACGAGTTCCTTGAAGTGAAATACCTCTGCTGGGATGGCTTGGAAAGCGTGTGAAACCTGTGCCTGGTCCATGGATGCCTGGGCTTGCACCTTCTTGGCTGATGCACCGCCGAGCGCTTTTGTGGCGAGGGAGCTTGCTCCCGCTGGGCTGCGTAGCGGCCCTTTCTTGTGGGCGCTTCGCACCCAAGCGGGAGCAAGCTCCCTCGCCACGGGTTTGGGGTGGCTGGATTGTGTGTGGCGCTGGCAGACCCATCGCCGGCAGCGATACCTCGGATTGTGCAAAGCGATTTCAGCGCTGATTCCCGATTCGATAGTCTCGTGGCTGATCCGGCATATTTCGTCGGCATTCTCATGATTCTGCGGCGTTGATTCGATGACGCCGCAGAGCTTGTCGGTGCGCCAGGCAATGTCCGCCCGATTGAAATAAGAATAATTAGGAGAGCGCGATGATTGCAGCAGTCAATAAGGTCCTGGTGATCGGAGGCGGGTTTTCCGGTATGACCGCGGCTATCCAACTCGCCCGCCAGGGCGTCGAAGTCGACCTGGTGGAAATAGACCCACTGTGGTGTCCGCTGGGGGCGGGTATCACCCTCAGTGGGCCTACGTTGCGAGCCTTGGATACGATTGGAATCCTTGAGCGGGTGGCTGGGGAAGGGTACCTGTCGACCAACTTCGATGTGTTTTCACCGGCAGGTGAGCTGATCGTGCAATTGGCACTTCGACCTCCGGTCAGCGATAAACCGATCCCCTGTGGCGGCGGCATCCTGCGCCCGGTGCTGGCCCGGATCTTCGCCGAAAAAACCAGGGAAGTGGGCACCCGCGTGCGCCTCGGCATCAGCTACGACACCATCAGCCACCAGGACGATGGCATTGAAGTGTCGTTCACCGACGGGACTGCTGGACGCTATGACCTGGTCATCGCCGCTGACGGTGTGCATTCGCGGATGCGCAAGGAATTTTTCCCGCAAGCACCGTCGCCAAAACCCATCCATCAGAGTGTCTGGCGCGCGGTGCTGAGGCGCCCGCCGGAAATCGTCCGCCCGACTCACTGGCTGGGGCGCACCAAGGTCGGTGTCAATCCGATTTCCGACACGCACATGTACATGTTCCTGATGGAGAACCGCGATTTTTCCGAGTGGATCGATCCGGCCACCTGGCCGGGTGAGATGGCCCGTCTGCTGGGCGAGTTCCCAGCCCCGATCCTGCAAGCGCTGGTGCCGCAGCTGTACGAGTCGGGCGCCAGTATCGACTATCGTCCGCTGGCCAATCTATTGGTGCCGTTACCCTGGCACCAAGGCCGCATCGTGATGATCGGGGATACCGTGCACGCCACCACGCCGCACTTGGCTTCCGGGGCTGGAATTGGCATCGAGAGCGCCATCGTGCTGGCTGAGGAACTGCTCGCCGAAAGTGATCTCCAGACAGCCCTGGCCCGATTCGAAGCGCGACGTTGGGAGCGGTGCCAACTGGTGGTGGAGAACTCCGCGCGTCTGTGCGAGCTGGAAAAGAATGGTGGTGATAAAGACGAGCATGCCCAGATCATGCGCGAGTCCACCGCGCTATTGGCCGAGCCTGTTTGAGCCCGGGCCGGCATAAATAAAAGGACGGCTTTGATAGTCGTCCTTTTTTATTCCGGGCCGGTCCTGATTTCACAATCGTCCGGCGGTAATGGCTGAAGGTCTATTGGCCCAGATCGAGAATGACGACTTCCTTCACGTAGACGAAAAACGATTCTGACGACAGCGCGATCCCTTCGTCGGAAAGCTGCTGGAACAACGACCTCTGGTACTGCCGAAAACCTTGAAGGTCCGCTTCGTTTTCGAACCACAGGCTGGAAACGCCTTCGTAGACGCCTATGTCCGGCCCGAAATAAGACGTCACCCGGTCACCTTCGGGCATATACCGGGCGCGAACGTGCCTGCGCAGAGCCTTCTGGAACGCCGGACATTCACTCGCTGCCGCAGCATGAGCGCGATCCCAGGCGCTGAAAAAAGCCTCGAGCTGCACCGCGGGGTTCTTTTTGAGGAAAAGCATGGCCTTCCAATTCGTGGGCAATGTGCCGGTTTCGGACAGTTCGACCTCATCCATCAGTTGCGCAACCTGTTTGGAAAGGTCAGCGAAGTTCTTGGCATCAGGTCCCGTGGTTTGCTGGGTATAGGGGTCGCTGAAGGTGGCGATCAGGTCCGACATGTTTTCAAAGAACAATTCCGTTATGGAATCCCTGTGAAATGTTTGCGTGTAGGCGTTATCGGAATCGACGCCAAAGGCTGCGTCGATGACGTGGTTCTGGACGTAGCGCTTGACGCCCAGGGGCTTGGCTTGGGCGATCTTTCCGTGCTGGTGCTCTATGTAGTCGAGGAATTCAACATGGGTCATGCCGGGTTTCCTGCGCACAGCGGCTAGCATCTTAATCATGAGCGGACTCTCGCTTTATTATCATCGACGGACTTTTTGACCCTGAAAATATAAGGCGAGGGTCGGGCGGCTAACCAATCGCTATTTCGGCTGCCAGGTATCGCGCAATGCCATGCCTGATCAACTCATTCCCGGGCTTTACCACGCTTCGAAAAAAAAACGCCGCCACGCTGTCGATTCGAGTCATCGCCATTCGACTACCCTGTAGAGCCGCCACACGGACGGCCTGATCCATTCATTCCCCAGGAGATATGAGCATGCGATTTATGGTGATCGTCAAGGCCAGTCCGGAGTCGGAAGCCGGAGAAATGCCCAGCGCGGAGCTGCTGGCTGCCATGGGTGCCTACAACGAAGAATTGGTCAAGGCGGGGGTGATGCTCGCCGACGAAGGCCTGCATCCCAGTGCCCAGGGCGTGCGCGTACGGTTTTCCGGCAAGGACCGGACCGTCGTCGAGGGGCCGTTCGCCCAGACAAGCGAGTTGATCGCCGGGTTCTGGATTTTCAAGGTCCAGTCACTGCAAGAGGCGATCGACTGGGTCAAGCGCTGTCCGAACCCGATGGTCAGCGACAGTGAAATCGAGATCCGCCAGATCTTCGAACTCGAGGAATTCGGCGAGAGCTTTACCCCCGAACTACAGGCACAGGAAGAACGCCTGCGGGCGCAGATATCCAGTCAGTCGTGAAACCGATGAAAGGAGAGCACACCATGAGAATCATTCCGTACCTGACCTTCGATGGCCGTTGCAAGGAAGCCTTTGCGTTGTACAAGGACGTGCTGGGCGGCGAGCTGTTTTCCATGTCCTTTGCCGAGGCGCCAGAAGATGTCGGCATGCCCAAGGACCCGAACCTGATCATGCACACCTGCCTGACCGTGGGCAATTTCAGCCTGATGGCGTCCGACTGCCCGCCAGGCCAGCCGTATCGCAAGCCGCAAGGCGTGTCGGTTTCTCTCAACGTCGACAGCGCGGAGGAGGCCGAGCGGCTCTTCAAGGGCTTGAGTGCGGGGGGCAGCGTGCACATGCCCTTGGCGAAGACGTTCTGGGCGGAACGCTTCGCCATGTTCGAAGACCGTTTCGGGATCGCCTGGATGGTCAACTACGAGGGGCGCCAATAGGCCGGGCGTAGCCAGGGTCGCCGGCCTGGAAGCGGCCGGCGACCTGAAAAGGACTTGATAGTTGCAGAACCCGGCTATCCTTTCGGTACTGCATTCTTGGCAAAGGGACGCCATGCCAGACTATGAACGCGCCACCGGCCCTGGATCCCGCCTCATTTGGGGTGATCGAACCTGTTTGATCGGGCCGTCGCTACGCTGGATGACGTCAATTGCGGTGTCCTGTTTCCTTGCGGCAACTTCCGGCTACGGCCAGGAGCAACCGAACGAGGCGGCTGCCACGGTGACGGTGGCCCAAGCCCAGGAAATCGTAGCCAAGGCCACCCTCGGGGCCGTCCGCTGGAGCGGTCCGCAGGCCGGTCCGCCAGCCCAGCGGGGCAAGAGTATTGCGCTGGTCGCAGAGGACTTGCGCAACGGTGGCATTGTCGGTGTCGCGCAGGGGGCCCGGGAGGCAGCCAGTGCGATGGGTTGGACGCTGAGGATATTCGATGGCGCAGGCTCCGCGTCCGGTCGCGCCAAGGCTTTTTCCGATGCCCTGGCGGCGAAGCCCGACGGCCTCATCCTGTGCGGCTCCGATGCCCTTGAGAACAACGCGGCGCTGATGCGCTTCGCCGACAAGGACATCCCGGTGGTCGGCTGGCACGCCGGGGCGCACCCCGGGCCGATTGACGGTACGCCGGTGGCCATGAACGTCACGAGCGACCCGCTTGAAGTGGCACGGCTTACCGCCATGGCGGCGGTGGCGCAGTCAAACGGACAGGCCGGCGTGGTCATTCTCACTGACTCCAAGTACAGCATCGCCATGACCAAAGCCAAGGCCATGGAGGACGTCATTCGGGCCTGTCAGGGATGTTCGATGCTGGAAGTGCGCGATGTCGCGATCTCCGAAAGCAGCGAGAAGATGCCTGCCGTGACCCGGGAACTGCTCCAGCGCTATGGCAAGCGCTGGACCCACACGCTGGCGATCAACGATATCTATTTCGACTACTCGATTGCCTCGTTGACCGGCGCCGCGATACCCAGCAATGGCATCAGTCTTTTGTCTGCCGGGGATGGCAGCGCTTCGGCTTTCCTGCGCATCCAGGCGAAAACCTACCAGACCGTTACCGTCGCCGAGCCGCTCAACCTGCATGGCTGGCAAGTAATGGACGAATTGAACCGGTTGTTTGCAGGCCAGCCAGTGAGCGGCTTCATCGCGCCGATCCACTTGGTCAACGCCGACAATGTCGCCTTCGATGGCGGAAAAAAATCCCAGTACGATCCGGATAACGGCTATCGAGACATCTATCGCCGCCAATGGAACCCTTGATGTTGGATATTTTTTCCCGGCTTGGACGCCAGCTCTGGCCACAATCACTCCGCGCCCAGTTCGCGCTGGCGTTTGTGGCGCTGGCGCTGTTGATCCTCGCGGGGGGAGCCACGGCGGTCTACGCGTTGCGCTCCTCGAACAACGCCACTCGCCAACTGACGGACGAGCGGTTGGTCCGCATGCAATATGGCCAGGACATGGTGCAGCGTACATTGCTGATCGAGCGCCAGACTGACCAGCTCCTGACCACCCGTTCACCAGACGTCCTGCGATCAAGCTATGCCGCGACCGTCGAACAGCTTGGCGCCCTGGACCAACTGGTTCAGCAGTTGACCGCCGCGAACAGTGCCGTAGCGATACTCGATATGCATCAGTCGAGCCAGTTGTTCCGCAATACCGCCAACATCGTTGCACAGTTGCGTGAAAGCCTGCTGCAAACCGAGATCACGTTCGAGCAGGCCCTGGAGGATCACACCGCCCGGTTAACGGCGGCAAGCACCCCGGCCAGCCTGGAGCGAGCGGTGTTGCTTTTCGATCTGTCGCAGGCGGCTGACGGTGAGGCCGTGCAGCGGCTGCGGGTACGCTATGAACGTTTGTCACCCGAAGCCGCTTCACTTGACGCTGACATGGGCAAGCCCGATCTGTTTTTCCTGCGCGGGATGCTCGTCGATCAGCACAACGTCATAAAGCGCTTCAACGAGGAGTTGCAGAATCAGGCCGGGGTGTTGGTCACCTTGGCCCGTGCGCAATCGAATGCGTACACCGAGGACTATCGCGCAGCCGTGCAGCGGCTGGTGGAGGACTCGAACCGTAGCCAGCAATGGGTACTGATCATGTTGGGCGCCAGCCTGGTGCTCGCCTGGTTCGTGACCCGGGTCTTCATGGGCCGCCATGTGCTCGTGCGCCTGAATGAGATAAGCCGGCAGTTGCGCCAGGAGCATGCGGACAAAACGCATTTGATGATGGCGGACCATGGGAACGACGAGATCGGCAACATGGCGCGGGCGGTGAATCAGTTTCTTGAGGACCGGCTTCAGTTGGAAAAAAGAACCGCCCAATTGAGCATCGCCACTGAACGGCTCGCCGTGCAGAACAGCCGGCTGGAGCAGGAGGCGATCATTCGTGCCGGACAAGGCCATGTCCTGGAGCTGATCGCCAGGAGCACCGAGCTTGCCGAGGTGCTCGACAGCCTGGCTCACCTGGTCGAGTCCCAGCTGGAGGGCATGATGGTGTCGATCCTCTTGCTGGATGAGGAAGGCAAGCACCTGCACCACGGGGCCGCGCCCAGTTTGCCCAAAGCCTATAGCCAGATCATCGACGGGATCGAAATCGGTCCGAACGTCGGTTCATGTGGTACTTCGGCGTATCGCCGAGAACCGGTGATCGTCACGGATATCCAGCAGGATCCGCTGTGGGAGGCATACCGTTCAATCGCCGAGCCCTACGGGTTTCGCGCCTGCTGGTCGACGCCGATCCTGTCCCATGAGCGAAAGGTACTGGGGACGTTCGCGTTGTATGCCAAGACCGTGCGCAGCCCCAGCCGGGCCGAGACGCAACTGATCGATCTGGCGACACCCCTCGCCGGGATTGCCATCGAACGCCAGTTGACGGAAAAGCGCATTCGCTTCATGGGCGATCATGACGTGCTGACCGGGTTGCCGAATCGCACGCTGCTCGAAGACCGCCTCAAGCAGGCCATGCTCTATGCCCAGCGCTACAACCGGCTGGTAACGGTGGTGTTTCTCGACCTGGACAAATTCAAACTGGTGAATGACAGCCTCGGGCACAGTGCTGGGGATGAACTGCTGAAGACGGTGGCCCAGCGCATGGTGGAGTGTGTCCGCCGGACCGACACCGTTGTGCGGCTGGGTGGCGACGAATTCGTGATCATCCTGTTCGACCAGCCCTCGGACCTCGACGGCGTGACGCCCGTCCTGCACAAGCTCCAGGAAGCGATCCTGCAACCGATCCACCTCAGCGGCCATAAACTCCACGTCACCTGCAGCATGGGGCTGGCGACTTACCCTGCCGACGGCGCAGACACCGATACGTTGATCAGCAATGCGGACGCCGCCATGTACCGGGCCAAGGAGCTGGGTCGCAACAGCTTCCAGTTCTACACGAGCGAGATGAACACCCAGGTACAGGGCAAGCTGGCCATGCAGGATGGGCTTCGAAACGCCCTCGACAATGACGAGTTCCTGCTGCTGTACCAGCCACAGGTGGACTTGCAGTCGGGCCAGATCATTGGCGTGGAAGCGTTGATTCGCTGGCAGCACCCCGAGCTTGGCATGGTGTCGCCCATCAAGTTCATTCCCCAGGCCGAAGAAACCGGCCTGATCGTGCCCATCGGCGACTGGGTGATCCACACTGCGTGCCGGCAGAACAAGGCGTGGCAGGCGGCCGGCTTGCCGCCGATCACCGTGTCGGTGAACATCTCGGCGCGCCAGTTCGTCGAAAGGAACCTGATCGACCGGGTCAACCATGCCCTGCAGGAAACCGGGCTTGAGCCGATGTACCTTGAGCTGGAGCTGACCGAAAGCCTGATCATGCAAGACCTCCAGCAAGCCATCAGTAAAATGAAGGCGCTGCAGTCAATGGGCACCAGTCTCTCGATCGACGACTTCGGCACCGGTTATTCCAGCCTTGCAGCGTTGAAGAGCTTCCCGATTGCGAGGCTCAAGATCGACCAGTCTTTCGTGCGCGACCTGCCCGACAACGAAAACGACAAGGCTATCGCCACCGCGGTGATTTCGTTGGGGCACAAACTGAACCTCAAAGTGATCGCCGAAGGTGTCGAAACCGAAGAGCAACAAACGTTCCTGCGGGAAAACGGCTGCGATGAAATTCAAGGTCACTTTTTCAGCAAGGCCGTCAGCGCAGAGGAAATCAGCCTGTTGCTGCGTATGCCACGATTGCCTCAGTCAAGCCGCACCCTGAATCCGGACTCGACAGGACAGGCGCACGGTGTAAAACGCCCGGGCCGTCCAATGCCTGGGCGTTAGTTCAGCGTGTCATAGCTTCCCAGCCCAGACCTCAGGTATTCGCGCCGTCCAAGGCAATGCACGCTCCAATTGTCCTGCCAGGCGCAGCAGCATGTTTTCCCGACCAAAACCCGCCGAGAACTGCACGCCGATCGGCAGGCCCGTTTCCGGATCAAATGCCAGCGGCACCGACATGGAAGGGGTCCCCGTTACATTCGCCAACGCAGTGAAAGGCGAGTGGTTGAATACGCGTTCCATCCAGCCCTTGCCATCCAACTGCTCCTGGCCCTCGTTGTACCTACCGATTGCGGGCGGCAGCGCTGGCAACGTCGGACTCAGCAGGATGTCGTATTGGCAGAAAAAGTTACCCAGGCTGCGGGTCACGACATTCCTGTAATGCATGGCCTCCAGCAAATCGATGGCAGTGAGTTCACTGCCCATCCGGTGCAGCGAAAGCGTGGCCGGCTCAAGCGTGCTGGCATCGACGGGGCGGCCGGTTCCAGCGGCGATGGCGTTGATCCAGGCAGCGGTGTTGGCCGACCAGAACCGGGCATTCATCTCGACAAAACCTTCCCAGCCGAGGCCAATGTCCAGGCAGACCTCTTCCACGTTGTGTCCCATGCCTTGGAGCTGGCCGGCCACATGGCGAGTCGCATTGGCAATCGGTGCGGCGCAATGGCTGGCATTCAGTGGATGCAGCAGAAGGCCAATGCGCAGAGCTCCCGGCTCGCGGGTCACTTCCGATAAATAGGCATGCTGCGGCTTGGCGATCTCGAAGGGATCGCCCACGGCTGCGCCCTGGGTAGCATCCAGCAGGGCAGCGCTGTCGCGCACGGTGCGACTGACCACCCCATGGACCGCGAGCCCGGCCCACACCTCATCCACCGCCGGGCCCATTGAAATCCTGCCCCGGCTGGGCTTGAGGCCGAATAACCCAGTGGAGGCTGCAGGAACACGGATCGAACCGCCGCCATCGGTGGCGTGCGCGGCAGGAACCAGGCCCGCGGCGACGGCGGCGGCCGAGCCACCGCTGGAGCCACCCGCACTGCGACCCAGCGCCCAGGGGTTGCGTGTCGGTCCCGAAAAAACCGCTTCGGTGGTAGTGCTGGCCGCCAGTTCCGGTGTGCTGGTCCTGCCAAGAGTGACCAGCCCTGCCTGCCGCAAGCGCGCCATCAGGTTGGAGTCCCCCTCGGCGACACACCCGGCCGCCAGGCGACTGCCCAATTCATTCAGACGCCCCTTTCGGGTCAAGCCCAGGTCCTTGACCAGGAAGGGCACGCCGGCGAACGGCCCGGTAGCGGCCTCGGGTTCATCTTCCCAAACCTCAACGATGGCATTGATCCTTGGGTTGAGCTGTTCGATGGCGGACAGTGCCGCGGCCCGGACTTCGGCTTGGGTGACTTGACCGTTGGCGATCAGCTCAGCCAGGCCCAGTGCATCGTATTTGGCGTATTCAGCGGGTTTCATCACATTCTCCGAGCCAATAGCCTGGCAAAAGCGTTATGATTTACTCATCAGTATCGAGCGATACTGTTCGGTATAGTACGATACCGTTGAGTATTTAAGTCAAGCGGAGATCTCATGCGGCCCGAACGAATTCCCCAGTTGGCCCCTCGAGAAAGGATTCTCGATGCAGCCGAGGAACTGTTTTTTACCGAAGGCATCAGTCGGGTGACGGTGGATGCCATTGCGGCAAAGGCCAAATCGACCAAGATGACCGTCTACCGCCATTTCGATTCGAAAGACGCGCTGGTGCTTGAGTGGCTGCGGTTGCTCGTCGAGCAATACTCCGACATTTTCGAAACCCTGGCCGCGCAGCGCGCCGGTGATCCCAAGGCGCAGCTTCTCGGCTTTGCCGAGTTCATCGCACAGGACTTGTCGGCCTCATCCTATCGGGGTTGTCCGTTCACCAATTCATTGGCAGAGATCCCTGAGCGGGCACATCCAGCCCGCGCCCTCATCGAAGAGCACAAAAAACGTCAGTTCCTCCGGTTGGTGGCGCTCTGTGTCGAAGCCGGCCTGGCCGAGCCGAACCAAGTGGCGATGGAACTCACCTATTTGATGGAGGGGGCCCAGGTCGTTGCGCAGAACCACAGCATCGAGGGCGTCGGCGAAAACCTCGTGGCGATGGTTCGGAAAAAAATCGCCGGTGAATCGAGAGACCCTGCAGCGTGAAAAAAATCATTCGAGTCGATGACCTCCAGGTGTTCGTGGCCACGACGGACGTCGGCAGTTTTTCAGCGGCGGCACGGTTGCTGGACATTTCTCCTGCACTCGCGAGCGTCGCGGTGCAACGGCTCGAAGCCAGCCTGGGCGTGCGGTTGTTCGTGCGCTCCACGAGGCGGCTGCGTCTGTCGGATGACGGCGAGCGCTACCTGGCGCATGCGCGGCAGGCATTGGAAGCGTTGGGGGACGGCGAGCTTGCCCTGGCCCAGGGACGCGACGAAGTGGCCGGGACGCTGCGGCTGTCGATGCCTTCGGACATCGGGCGCAACCTGTTGCTGCCGTGGCTGGACGAGTTCCAGCAGTTGCACCCCAAGGTGCTGTTGCAGTTGCGCGTCAGCGACCAGGTGGCGGATCTGTTCAGCGAGCACCTCGACGCGAGCATCCGCTACGGCCAGTTGGCCGACTCGAGCCTCGTGTCCTTGGCGCTGGAGCCTTCCAACAGGCGGACCGTGTGCGCATCCCCGGACTACATCGCACGCCATGGTCGGCCACAGACACCCGCCGAGTTGAGCCGGCACAATTGCCTTCGTTATGTGATGGGGGACCAGACGTTCGAACGCTGGAGTTTCCAGACGCCCAGAGGTGTGGAGACGGTCCAGGTTGCCGGAAATCGCATCAGCGATGATGCGGATATTGTCAGGCGCTGGGCGGTGTCGGGGCAGGGGATCGTCTACAAATCCAGGCTCGACGTCATGGACGACCTGCGCAGTGGCCGCCTGGTGGAAGTTTTCCCGCCGGACTATGGCCAGCCAGCACCGCTCCAATTGGTGTGCGCCCACCGAACTTCGCTGACGCCTGCGGTACAGATGTTGAGGGCCTTTCTGGCAGCGCGTTTCGAACGTTATCTCAGCGATTGAACGACAGCGGTGCCCATCACGCTGAAACTATCGGTCGTCCACCATGCCCGATTCATCAGCACGCAACGTCAATACCGAAAAACCGCAAGGCGTCACCGCCACGGTGTGTTCGAATTGCGCGGAAAGCGCCCCGTCCTTCGTGACCACGGTCCATCCGTCGGCCTCGGTCCTGACGTGCGGCGCACCCTGGTTGAGCATCGGTTCGATGGTGAAGACCATGCCTTCACGCAGGACGAGCCCGGTCCCCGGCCTGCCGAAGTGCAGCACCTGGGGTTCTTCGTGCATTTGCCGGCCGATGCCATGGCCGCAGTATTCACGGACCACCGAATATCCGTTGAGCGTGGCATGGCGTTGGATGGCTGAGCCGATGTCGCCCAGGCGCGCACCCGGGCGGACGCTGCGGATGCCTTTCCACATCGCTTCGTAGGTGACCCGGACCAGTTTCCTGGCAACTGGATCGACGTTGCCGATCAGGTACGTCTTGCTGGAGTCGGCGATATAGCCGTTCTTCTCCAAGGTGATGTCGAGATTGACGATGTCGCCGTCTTGGAGCACCTGCGAGCGCGACGGCACTCCGTGGCAGACCACCTCGTTGATCGAGCAGTTCAGCACGAAGCCATACCCGTACTGCCCTTTGCTGGCAGGGCGGGCCTGGAGGTCCCGGACAATCATATGCTCGACCATTTCATCGATCTGAAGCGTCGACAAGCCGATCAAAGAGGTCCGGTCCAGCCGCTCGAAGACTGACGCCAGCAGCCGGCCGGATTCAGCCATCAAGGCCACTTCCTCGGGTCGCTTGATCATTGATAGCTGGCCTCCAGTGGCTGCGCGGTGACACCGGCGTCACTGAGCTCGCGCTGGATGATCTCGTTGAAGCTGAGGGTCGGGCTGGTCTCGCACAGCATGCCGACCTTGATCCAGAAGGCCGCCTGCGCGTTGATCGAGCGGCAGGACACCTTGGTTGCCTTGCGCAGCTGATCGTGGAGTTCGTCGTCGATGTTGACAATGCCCATGTGTAGCTCCCATATGAAACGTAGGTGAAGCATATACGTTTCATATATTCATGGGCCAGCGTCTTTTTTCCTGCCGCTCCTCAAGGGACCGGTCAGGCCAGGTCCTCGACGCGTGGCAAGATCCCTCACGCGACGCGCTTCATCTCCACAACCGTCATGCTCCATTCATTGGCGACGAGCGTTGTCGCGCTGGCGATAGAACTCCGACCTGCGCCTGGCGTCGTCACGCTGGCTCTGCTCGTAATGCCTGCGTTTTTCCCGAGCCATTGCCTCCTGGGCCTTTTGGTGCGAATCGTTCTCCCGTTCGGTTTTTTCCGCTTCCCGCTGTTGTGCCCAATAACGCCGATATTGCTCCCGGGCCCGGTCGAGGTCTTCAGCATGGGTCTGCTGCGCCGTCACGCACATGATTGCAAAGGCGAAGGTGGTGAGGTGGCGCATGGGAAAACGTCTCCAGTGAGGCGGCAAGCACCGCGCATCCGGTAGACATCTGTTTCTGGAAAAGTTGCCTCTGGAGAATGCTCTGGCCCCTAGCGCATCAGGTGCACGGCCAAGCCCACCAGCGCACAACCGAGCAACACCTGGATCACGCCGCGCTTGAAGCGAAACAGCGCGATCGCCGCCGCCAGCGCAATCAGTGCCGAAGGCCAGTCGAGGCTTCCACTGAATCCGCTTGGCCAGAGCACGTGATAGCCAAAGAAACACGCGAGGTTGAGGATCACCCCGACCACCGCCGCGGTAATCGCGGTAAGTGGTGCGGTGAACTTGAGTTCGTTGTGGGTCGATTCCACCAGCGGGCCGCCCGCCAGGATGAACAGGAAGGAGGGCAGGAAGGTGAACCAGGTCACCAGGGCTGCCGCAACGGCACCCGCCAGGAACACCTGGTCGGCGCCAAACACCTGCGAGACATAGGCGCCGACAAACCCGACGAAAGCCACCACCATGATCAGCGGTCCGGGCGTGGTTTCGCCGAGCGCCAAGCCGTCGATCATTTGGGTCGGGGTCAACCAGCCGTAGTGGCCGACCGCGCCTTGATAGACATAAGGCAGCACTGCATAGGCGCCGCCGAAGGTCAGCAGGGCAGCTTTGGTGAAGAACCAGCCCATCTGCGTCAACGTGCCTTCCCAGCCGAACAGCGCGGTGAGCAAGCCCATCGGCAGGCTCCACAACAACACACCCAGCATCGCCAGGAAGGCGAGCCTCGGCCAACTGAAACGGGCGTGATCGGGGGTGGGCGTTTCGTCATCGATCAGGGCCGGGCCGAACGACTTTTTCGCGGCGCCATGTCCGCCTACCTGGAATTTCTCCGGTGCCAGGCGGCCACCGACATAACCGATAAGCGCTGCACCCAGCACGATCAGGGGGAAGGGCACGTTGAACGCGAAGATCGCCGTGAACGAAGCCGCGGCGATGGCCCACAGCCAATTGTTCTTCAATGCCCGCGAACCGATTCGATGCGCCGCCTGAACGACGATCGCCGTGACAGCGGGCTTGATCCCATAGAACAGGCCGGCCACCACCGGGACTTCGCCGAAGGCGATGTACATCCAGGACAGCGCGATCAGGATGAAGAGCGAGGGCAGGACGAACAGGGCGCTGCGCGACCACGCCGCCCCAGGAACGATGCATCAGCCAGCCGATGTAGGTCGCCAATTGCTGGGCCTCGGGCCCGGGCAGCAACATGCAGTAGTTGAGCGCGTGGAGGAAGCGTCGCTCGGAGATCCAGCGTCGCCGCTCGACCAGCTCCTGGTGCATGATCGAAATCTGCCCCGCAGGGCCGCCGAAGCTGATGAAACCCAGTTTCAGCCAGAACCAGAAGGCAACGCGCAAGCTGATGGGCTCAGGTCTCGGAAGATCGGTTTCGACGGCAGATTTGGCAAGCTCGGGATTCATGAGCGACAGCTCGGAAAAATGAGATGTCGCTACAGTATCGGTTCATCGAAAAATGGAAAGCTATTTGTCGGCCGAGGTGGGAAGCAATGGCTTCCCACCGGCAGAACACCACACCTGAGCATTCAGGCGTTGCCGACAGCCTCGCGAACGAACGCTTCATAGGTGCGCAGCGGCCGGCCGAGGATGGCTTGCAATCGCTCAACGGTACCTGCCTCGGCTTGCATGCCGAACCTTTGGATACCGGCCATCATCAGGCGCATGTCATAGGCCAGCCAGCCTGGGCCGAACGAGGCCATTTGCGCTTCGAAGGCGGCCACGTCGTCGCCGCCATAGGCGACCTCGCGACCCAGGGCTGAACGCCAGGCCTGCGCCACGGATGCACCGGTCAAGGCGCGCGGGCCGACCAGTTCCAGCGTGACACGTTCAAGCGCAGCAGGCGCCCGGTCACGTCGCAGCAACTCGGCGACGGCGATGTCGGCGATGTCGCGCACATCGACCATCGAGACGCCCGCCGAGCCGATCGGCATCGGGTAGACCCCGTAGTCCTGGATGGTCTGCTGGACCATGAGCTCGTTCTGCATGAAGTACGCCGGGCGCAAGACAGTCGCCGGAATGTCGAGACTGTCGATCATGCGCTCCACCGTGTGCTTGCCGGTGAAGTGCGGAACATTAGTGAATTTGTCGGCGTGTATGACCGACAGGTAGACAATGCGCTCGATGCCGGCCTCACGGGCCAGGTTCAGCGCGATCAATGCCTGTGTCACTTCGTCGGGCGTGACGGCATTGAGCAGGAACAGCGTGCGCACCGAGGCAAGGGCTGCGCGCATCGAGGTTACGTCCGTCAGGTCGCCGACGACTTCGGTGACGCCTGCCGGAAACTCCCGCTTGGCGGGCTGGCGCACCAGCGCTTTTACATCGGCGCCTTGCTCGGCGAGTCGTGCGGTGATGAGTGAACCAATGGTGCCGGTGGCGCCTGTGATCAAAATGCTCATGGATGAATCTCCTGTCGCGGCTATCAAGGGGGGATTTCGATTGCAGTGAGCAGACGATAGGCCGTTGCAGAGGTAAAACGAAGACGCCAGAATGCAGACACCTCGTTTCAAAAGTGGAACACCATGAACCTGAACGCGTTGATCGATTTTGCGCTGGTCGCCACCCATTCAGGATTGGGAAAGGCCAGCCGTGCCAGCGGCCGGTCGAAAGCTACGCTGTCGCGCCGCATCGCCGAGCTGGAAGAACAATTGGGCGTCAGGCTGATCGAGCGCAGTGCCCGGGGACTGAAGCTGACCGAAGCCGGCGAAATGCTGATCGCCCGGGCCGAAGGTCCGTTGGGCGAAGTCGTCGAAGCCATGACAGCGGCCCAGGAAGGCGTCTCGACGCCGCGTGGGCGTTTGCGAGTGGCGGCTCCGGTGTTGTTTTCGCAACTGGCGATGGGGCGCATCGGGGCGGAGTTCTGCGCGGCTTATCCGCAGGTGTCGATCGAAGTGCTGGCGGAGGATCGCCTGGTGGACTTGGTCGAGGAGCAATTTGACGTCGCCATCCGGATCAACCCACGCCCGGACAGCAATCTGGTCGGGCGCTGCTTCGCCAAGGACCGGTTGGTGGTCGTGGCCGCGCCTGGTGTCGCCAAGCCAGAACCCGGCGCAGTCAGCGCCGTTCCCGCTATCGTGTTCTCCAACTTCCAGCCGACCCAGTGGAACCTCGACGATGGGCGCCTGATCCTGGAGCCGATCCCCAGGCTCTGGTTTTCCTCGTTCCTGATGATTCGCGACGCCGCGGTGGCCGGTGGTGGAGCGGCACTTGTTCCGCAGTCCATTGCCTGGAGCCAACTGGCCCGTGGGGAATTGGTTCAGTGGGGGACAGTGTCGACGGTCGAAGCGCAGCTTTGGGTCCTGCACACGTCCAGGCGCCTGGCCGCTCCGAAAGTCCGGGCATTCGTCGATTTCATGTGCGCCCGGTACCCGGACATGTCGCTGGTACTGGAGGGATGACGCGAAGCGTTTGCGCCCAACTCAGGGTAGAGGCTGCTCCTTGACCTTGGTTGAAACGACCGCGTCGTAACTTCCAACGGGTTTCACTTCGTTGGAAACCCATAGCCGCTCGCTGCGGCACTTATATTTAACGCCTTTGCGCGGCGTTATGTCCTTGGCCGTTTCAATGCAGATTTCCCTGGATGCGTAGGTCGGCCCGGTTTTTCGCTCTTCCACACAGCCTTCCATGCCACTACAGATCGTCATGACAAGAAAATAGACAGTCATCATCCTAATGTTGCTCCATTGAGCGATGCGGTTATTACGTCCTGTGTCAGCGCGGTTTGGCGCCTGAACGCACAGCGATTTCCCGGCGGATGATGAGCCTGCCTTCAAACCTTCAGCAATGGGACGCCTGTGCCATCTGTCGGGAAAATGGCACCTTATTTAAAAGTTTTTACATGTGGGTGTTTGGTGACGGATTGTTGGCGCCATGAAGGGCGCTTTTATGCGATTTCAGGGCTGGATCCGGCTTTGGCACCGACCCAAAAAAAACGCCCCCTAATATAAGGAAAACCCTCCACGCCAACGCGTTTATGTGCATTCGACGGGTCTTTTTTTTGGCTGATAGTTACAGAGAAAGTTGCTTTTGAAAGTTTCCCTGATAAATACCTGATGGCATTTTTTTAGGGCTATATGGACAAAATCTGTCCACTTGTCAACGTAATTACAAACCCTATTATTGGCCCACTGAGTCGCCAAGAAGAGGGTGTTATGGAGCAGTTATTTGAAGGTTGCGTAAAGGTAATCGTTCCCTGTGGTTCTTTGGGAGCAGGTGTTCGCGAAGAAGAAATTGAATACGGGTTGGCGGCAGGGGCCCAAGTCATTGCCACGGACGCAGGTTCCACGGACAGCGGTGCGGCCTATCTCGCACTTGGAAAGTCCAAGAACAATCGCGGTGCAGTCAAGCGCGACCTGACCATTCTAATGAAGGCGCAGGCTAAGTCCGGTGTACCGATTATTGTGGGGACCGCGGGGCAGGCGGGCGGCGATCTCAATCTGGATTGGACGCGGGATATTGCCGTGGAGATCGCTCGGGAGTTGGGCGTGTCGCCGAAGATTGCGCTCATTTATTGTGAGCAGGACAAGCAGACAATTAAACGCTTGAATGCGCAAGGTCGTATCAAGCCGCTCCCACCTCATACCGAGCTGAACGATGAGACGGTGGACAGTTGTGAGCACATTGTCGCGGCACTCGGCGTGGAGCCCTTTCTCGCTGCGCTGGACGCAGGCGCCGATATCATATTGGCCGGCCGCTCGACCGATACCGCAGTCATCGGCTGCTACCCCATCTGGAAAGGCGCGCCTTGGGGCCCGTCGTGGCACGCCGGCAAGACCGGGGAATGTGGCGTGCAGTGTGCCGTCAACCCGACGCTGGGGTCGGGCATCTTGTTGAGCGTCGACGCGAATGGCTTCGAAGTCGAGCCGCTGAGCCAGGACAACCAGTGCACGCCCCACAGTGTCTCGGCCCATATGTTGTACGAGAACAGCGACCCGTTTCGGTTGCTGGAGCCCGGCGGCATCTTGAATGTTGCCGATGCGCGTTACACCGATTTGAATGGCCGTGCTGTCCGGGTAGAAGGCTCGCGGTGGGAACCCATGCCGTACACCATGAAGTTGGAAGGCGCCGCGGCCGGTATGTATCAGACCATCATGTTGGTGGGCATCCAGGATCCCGACGTGCTCAAGGATATTGACGGTTTTCATGATCGTTTGCTGGACGCGCTCTATAAAAGAACCCGGCAATCCATTCCGTCCGAGGAGTTGGGTGAGTTTCATATTTCCCTGCGGATGTATGGATGGAATGCTGTTACCGGTGTAAAGCCCGCCGCTGGAACATTGCCGCCACCTGAAATAGGTATGTTATTTGTGGCAACCGCTGCCACTCAGGAAATGGCCAATACCATTGCTCACGCCTGTAATCCTTATTTCTTCCATTATCCAAGTGTCATGGGCAAGGAACTGCCGTCCTACGGATTTGCCTTTACGCCGGCTGATATACCTCGCGGGCAGATATTTGAATTCAAATTGAATCATGTGGTGCAACTTGAAGATCCTTTGGAGTTGGTCCGCTTGGAGTGGCTTGATTTATCGGATAGATCGATGGCTGTAAAGGAGCTTGCATAATGACCAAGTTGCGTGATGTCTGCCGACATGTGCGATCCAAACAGGCGGGACCGTTCTGGATCACGTTCGATGTCTTTTTCAACGGGCGCGAGAGTTTCGAGCGCTATAGCGACTGCGCGGCGCTGTCCCCGGCGCAATTCGCAAGTCTCTACGGAGCTGATCCCGAACGGGTCAAGCGCATCGCCGTGCCCGACCTGGAAATGGTCAAGATTTCCTATCCCCGTACAACGCCCCAAGGCGGAATGGTCGAGCGGGACATGCACGCCGGCCAGCAATATGTGCGCCTGCTCGATGTGGTGATCGACTGAGGCTGCGGTGCCCCGCGCTTTGACATAGTCGCCTCATGGACGAGGCCCATCCAATTCAACCCCCTGAGGTCATCATGACGGACTCGACCGTTGCGAGGCGGCTCGCGCGCTACGCCTGCGAATTCCGGGAGCAGCGACTGCCCGAAGACATCATCAAGCTGGTACGCCAGCGTTTTATCGATAGCCTGGCGTGCGTGCTGGGCGCCTACGGGGCTGATCCGGTCAAGGCAGCGTTGTGTTACGCCGCCGCGAATACGGCGCAATCCTCCAGCGTATTCGGCACCCGCCTCAGGACGACAGCCGAAATCGCCGCCTTCACCAACGGCCTGATGGTTCGTTTCCTGGACTACAACGATGGCTACATGGGCCTGGAGCCCGGCCACCCGAGCGACAACATCCCGGCCTGCCTGGCGCTGGCGCAAGCCGAAAACGCAACCGGCGCCGCGCTGGTCTCGGCCATCGTCCTGGCCTATGAAATCCAGATGCGCCTGCAGGATGCGGCCAGCTTGAACAAGCGTGGCTGGGACCACGTCAACTACATCAACGTCGCGATGGCCGCAGCGGCTTCCAACCTGATGAAGCTGGACGTGGTGCAAACCGAGCAAGCCATCAACATCGCCCTGAGTGGGCACCTGGCTATGCGCCAAGTGCGCAGCGGTTCGCTGTCCGATTGGAAGGGCTGTTCCGCAGCCAATGCGGCGCGCAACGCTATTTTCGCAGCGCAGTTGGCGCGTCATGGCATGACAGGGCCGTCGCCGGTGTTTGAAGGCGAGATGGGCTTCTTCAAACAGGTTTCGGGGCGATTCGAACTGGATGTTGATCGTTTCGGTACACCCGACAACGGTGACTACGCCATACGCCGCTCCCTGACCAAGACGTTCCCCACCAACGGCGAGCTGCACACCGCCGTCTGGGCGGCGCTGGATATCCGCAAGCGGATTGACGGTGTGAAGGACATTGCCGCGATTTCAATCGAAACGTCCGAATTCAACCGTCGAGTGCTCGCCGATACCCCTGAGAAATGGTTGCCGAGAACTCGCGAAACGGCTGACCACAGCTTGCCTTATAACGTCGCCCGGGCGTTGCTGGACGGTGACATCACGGTTGGCTCGTACGCTGCCGAGATGATCGCCGACCCTGCGGCGATTGCCTTGATGGAGAAGACCAGTGTCGTCGAGGACCCGGCGCTGACGGCGCTGTTCCCACGGCACCTTGCCAACCGTGTTCGCGTGACCCTGGTTTCCGGCGAGCAAGTGGTGAGCGAGATGATCACCGGGCCCGGATCGGTAGAAACGCCGATGACCGATAGCGACTTCGAACGCAAGTTCCGGCGTATGGCGATGCCTCATATCGACGCATCGGCACAGGCCGCAGTGCTTGGGTTCGTGGCGAGGCTTGAAGATCAAACCGAGTTCGAGTCGTTGTTTATGGCGATGGCTGTTTCCTAGGGTTTGTACGAAAAGTGCCTGCGCTCCAATGGCATCGCCAAAAGGAGCGCCCGAGGCGGAATCAGCGGCGTCCGGTATGGGTCGCCGTTGGCAACATCCCGGTGTAGCGAGCGCGAGGCCGGCCCTCGTGGTGCTGGTTGTATTGCTCACTGGCGTGGGCAATCCAGCCGATGGAGCGTCCTACGCCTCCCAATGAAATTTCCTGCCCGTGCAATCCCAGTTTCCTGCCGATGAAGCTCACCATGAGAATGAATTCCGGTGGGTACGCAACGAGCTCCGAGGCCACCGAAAAAGCCTTTTGCAGCTTGATGAACTCGCTGTCGCCATCGAAGGCAGCGGTCAGCGCGGCCAAGAGATTGCTGGCCCGCGGGTCGTTGATCGAGTGGACGTTGGGGCCGAATCCGACGATGTGTCCGTCCTGGTTGTAGCGCTGCAAGATCGGCCGCGTAGGGTCTACGGCGGTACAAATCTCTTCGATCATCCGGCTGGCTGCCTCATTCCTGCCATAGGCGACCTTATGGCCCCGTGCGGCGGCGAGTGCGGCGATAACGGCGTAGTACGGGGTGGCGCCGGTCGTGGCGGCGACGCGGACGCTGTGGGTGGTGTGGTCCAGCTCATGGTCGATACTGAGGATCAGCAGGCGACGAATCAGATCGGCATGGGCGGGCGGGGCACCGCAAGACCGGGTGATGAACTCGTGCAAGGGTTGCGTGCTCGGCTCGGTCGCCCCTACGACCAGCGCGGCAAACCATCTCACGACATCGGCGCCTGTACGGGCGTAGCTGTCGGGGGATAGGTCGAACGCCTTGGGGTTCTCTCGCTGAACCAGGGGGAAAAGCGCGATGGCTTTTTCCTGGGCGGACATATGCTCATAAATCTTCAGCAGTTGGACGCTGTCCTTCGGGGCCCGAGGCAGCGACTCGCCGAATGCCGAAGGCACCTGCCAGATCAATTCGGCCACCTCTTCGACCGTTGCGCGTTCAGCGAGCTCGACGACGTCATGGCCGCGATAAAAAAGCCCATCATCGGTGATCAGCGTAATTGCACTGTCCGACGGCGGCGAGCGTTTTGCCACGGGTTTCTCGGCCGCCGGGACTTTCACCAGCCGCTGGATATCCTCGGCCCAATAGCGACGTTTGGGCGTCCCGGCGATCTTGATGGAGCGAATATTCTTGCGGCTGACGTAGGCGTACAGCGTTGGCAGGCTGACCCGGAGCAGGGCGGCCGCCTCGTCTGCGGAGAGGTAAAGGCCTTCTTGTTCTGGCATGACGGGCCCACTCAAGTTGATTGAAAGGCGTACATGTTTATTAGATATGCCGTCATGTCGTCAATGTGTATTGGCGGAAAAATCCCAGTCTGGGTTTGTGAGGCGACTGACGGCTGATAAGCCCGATCCAGCCGGGATGTTGACGAAAAAAATCAAGATTTACAGGGTTTCACCCCCTATGTAGATTTCGGCTGCGCAAGAGATGTTCACATTGATTTCGATGCATCGATAAAAATAATAACGAAAAGGTGAAACGCATGGCTTGGTTAGGTTTCGCAATGGTCGTCACGTTTATGGCACTGATCATAAGCAAGCGGCTTTCTGCTGTGACGGCACTTATCCTGATTCCGGTTGCCTTCGGGCTGGCCAGTGGGGCAGGACCGGAACTGGGCGGGATGGTGATGAATGGCGTGAAGCAAGTAGCGCCCACCGCATTGATGCTGATGTTTGCAATCCTGTATTTCGCAATCATGTTCGACGCTGGGCTCTTCGAACCCGCCGTGCGACGCATTCTTCGCTACGTAGGCAATGACCCCCTTAGAGTGGTACTTGGCACTGCACTGCTGGCCACGGTTATTTCTTTTGATGGGGATGGCGCAACGACGGTCCTGATCGTAACGACCGCATTCCTGCCGCTTTACCTGCGCCTCGGAATGAACCCGCTTATTCTGGCGTTGATGCTCTTGCTGACAAACACGGTGGTCAACCTGATTCCGTGGGGAGGGCCGGTCGCCCGCGCCGCCAGTGCACTTCACCTCGATGTGGCGCAGATGTTCCTGGGGTTGGTGCCGGCAATGTTCGCCGGACTTGTCTACGCGTTTCTCGTGGCGTTCTGGATAGGCCGCAAGGAACGGCGCCGCTTGGGATGGACGCCCGGTACCCAGGACGCCGCACCGGAGGAGGCCGCGTTACCGACCGTGCAGAGTGAAACCCATCGACCGAAACTTTTCTGGATCAACCTGGCGCTTACCGCCGGCCTCATGTACTCGATGGCGACAGGGCTGGCACCTTTGCCGATGTTGATGATGGTAGGGTTTTCCCTGGCGCTGTTGATCAACTATCCGCGCCTGGCGGAGCAGAAAGCGAGAGTCGCGGCTCACGCGGAAAGCGTGCTGATGGTGATCGCGCTTATATTTGCCTCAGGTGCCTTCACGGGGATTTTGTCAGGCACCGGGATGGTCGACGGCATGTCAGAGAAAATCGTCCAGTTGATTCCCGAGGGCGGTGGCCAATACTTCGGCATCATTACCGCACTGGTTGCCTTGCCGCTTAACTTCCTGCTGTCCAATGACGCATTTTTCTTCGGTATCTTGCCGGTGCTCGGGGCAGCGGCTGCCGAATACGGCATCGACCCGATGCATATCGCGCGCGCGGCGGTGCTGGGGCAACCGGTCCATGCATTAAGCCCATTGGTTGCGGCGGTTTATCTCATTAGTGGAATCATCAAGCGTGACATGGGCGATATGCAACGCTATTGCCTGCTCTGGGCCATAGGCAGCAGTCTTGTCCTGATTATAACGGCCGCTATGACGCGGGCAATTATCTGATCAACTAGTTCACTGCGCCGAAGTTTCAAGGACGCCTGTTCGCGTCTGCTCACGTCAAAATAAAAATAATAGATGAGGTGGTCGATGAAATCGATTAACGCCGTCGCTATGACGTTGCTGTCGACATTGTGTGTGTCTGATGTTTGTCTTTCAGCAAGCATCAGTAATCCAGACAGGTTTCAGCATGAAGGCAAGTTGAATGCGTATCTTCGTTCGATGTATATCAATACGCGGATATCCAATGACTTGATTGAAGACCGTTTTGGAGGATTTCCCGACGGTGCCGAATTGGGAGGGACAGGGATCGGCGCGATCCTGGATTACAACTCCAGTTATTGGGCCGGGGTCGTCGGGTTTGACGCGTCGTTGTACGGCGTGGCGATGATCGATTCGAAAGATAACGGTCGAGACTTGTTTGACGACTCCGATGGTACTAACGGCGGCTTCGCCAAAGTCGGACAGGGTTATTTCAAACTGCGTTATGAAGGGGACGGTTGGAACGCCGACTCCCAGATAGGCCGGGGCCGGTTCGATGCGGGGACGTTGGTCACTCTCGATACTCGGATTGTGCCGGGTTCCTATCAGGGCGGCCGGGCCCACCTGAATTTCACCGACATGGGTATTGGCCCGCTACCCGGTACGCTGGGGTTCGAAACCGCGTATATCAACCGTACTTCGCCTCGGGACCGGGAAGAGTTCGAGCACCTGCTGAGCCAGACGGGGGAGGAAATAAAGGACCTGTATACCTACGGCATCAATTACGATTTGAAAGCCGTTGAATTGGGTTACGCCCATGGCGTGGCGCGGGATTTCAATGAAAACACCCGTTATGGGCTGACATTGAAAGCACCCCTCGGCGACAAGGCCGGTGTGGTATTGGACACTCAATATTACCAATTCAAAAAAGCCGGGCGAATCTGGGAGCGTGATTGGGAGGCCGGCGAGGCCGCTTATGATGATGACGCGAGCTGGTTGAATATCAACTTGGGTTTATTGCTCGATAAGTTGCGTCTGGGCGTTTCGTTTTCCGAGACAAATGCCAAGTTGAGCAATGGGCAACTGGGTTACGCCTATTTCGATCATGGCGACAATGTCGACGGCAGGATGGACGCCTGGACGCGCTCCGGTAATGACTTCAATAACCATGGCGAGCGCACTTGGCAACTAGGTGCCGAATATGACCTGGGCGGGCATTCGTTATTGGGAACATCGCTGGACGGTTTTAAAGTCATGGCTATCTATAAACAAGGCGCGTTTGACGCCACCGATCCTTTCAGTGGTCGCCGAACCGATGTGCATGAACGGCAGAACGAATACCGCCTCTATTATCGCTTCGACGAAAAGGAATACGCCGGACTTTCAGTGGGTTTGATTTATCTCAACTACCGGATTGACCAGGACTTTGTCGCACTTGTCTCCGCGCAACCCGACAACGTCGTGAGCGGTTCTGAGGCGCGGGTCTATCTGGATTATGCATTTTGACCGTTGAACCTATATACCGAGAGACCGGTGATGCTTAAATCTCGTCATAACGTAGTGGTTACACAGCGATTCTTCGACTCAACGGCTGCTGATTTCCTGGACCACCATGGTTGTAATGTCGTGGTCGCGGACCTGCCGCCGGGACAAGCCGATGGCGACTTGAGCGAATCCCAACTGATCGGGCTCCTCGCCGACGCCGACGCTTGGATCGTCGGGCACGCGAATATCACCGCAAGTCTGTTGAGCAGGTTACCGCGCCTGCAAGTCATCGCCCGGCGTGGCGTGGGTTATGAACGGGTCGACACGGCAGCGGTGGAGGCGGCTGGAAAGGTGGCGACCATCGCGATCGGCGGTAACGACGCCAGCGTTGCCGACCACACCGTTGCGTTGATGCTCGCGGTGTGTCGCCAGCTCAAGCAATGCCAGAAGGGCTTGTCCGCCAATGATTGGTCGATCCCCCTGGGCGGTGATTTGTACCGCAAGACGGTTGGCATCGTCGGCTTGGGCCGGATCGGCCGGGGCGTGCTGCAGCGCTTGTCCGGGTTTGAGGTGAAACCGCTGATCCATACCTCCAGCCCCGACAGCGCTCAAGCCGAAGGTAGCGTTGTGGACCTGGAGACGCTGCTGAGGGAAAGCGACTTCGTCACGCTCCATGCGCCGCTCAATCCCGCAACCCAGGGGATGATCGATGAGCGGGCGCTGAAATGGATGAAGCGTTCCGCGGTGCTGATCAATACCGCAAGGGGCGGGTTGGTACGCGATGCGGAACTGCTCAAGGCCCTGACGGAAAAGCGACTGGCAGGGGCGGGGCTCGACGTCTTTGAAAGCGAGTCCAATCCCGCGCTGTCGCCCGTTACTGAACAACTCATCCAACTGCCGAACGTGGTCGTGACGCCCCATGTCGGGGCCTCGACGGTCGAGGGGCTCAACCGTACCAATCTGATTGCCGCCCAATGTGTTGTGGCTGTGCTGGAAGGGCGCAGCCCTCCCGGCCATTGCGTTATCGCGGACGGGCGTCGAACCGTCGCACAGGGTGAACAGCCATGAGTCCTGGCGAAAACCTGTCAGCGGGCTCACGCCCGCCGGTTCATCCTGACTTGCTGGCAGTGGCGGCGTCGTTGCGCGAGGCCGGCCTGCTGCCTGTGGTTCATGGCGATGTGCAAAGCGTCCGGGCGCAGTTGGAACGGATCAATGCCTGGGCGGCGCAACCCAGCGTCGCTCTGAGCTACGAGCGCACGTTGGGGTTTTCCGTTGACGGTCGGACGGTGCCGTGCAAGCTCTATTGGCCGGAGGGCGATGAGACGCCTTGCCTGATGTTCTACTGCCACGGCGGCGGATTTCGCCATGGCTCACTGGCCGGTTGGGATGCACCGCTGCGACAGTTGGTTCGCGACAGTGGCCTGGCGGTGCTCTCCATCGACTACGCGTTGTCGCCGGAGTATCGCTTTCCCGTGGCGTTCAACGAGGTGGTGGCAATCGTCAGCCGTGTCATCAAGCTGGGGACAATCACCGATTGCCCGGTGCGCGGCTACGCCATGGGCGGCGATTCGGCAGGCGCCAACCTGGCCTTGGGGGCTGCGATAGCGTTGCGCGATTCGGGGATTGATGCGCTGCGGCAGTTGTTATTGTTCTATGGCAGCTTCTCGCGGGACATGAGCTCCGTTTCGTGGCAGAGGCTGGGTGGGTATGGAGGACAGAACCTGTCGGTCGAGACCATGAGCGCCTACTGGGCAAGCTACCTGGCCAATGACGAGGACGACTGGCGGGTTCAGCCAATCATTGCGGATCTGGCAGGGCTGCCACCGGTACGATTGGTGGTCGGCGAGCTGGACCCGTTGTTGGATGAAAATCGCGAACTGGCGCAGCGGCTGAGAGACGCAGGGGTGGCGACGACCCTGCGAGTCTTGCCGAACATGACTCACGGTTTTGTTCGTTTCAATGACAGGGCGCCCGTCGCCCGCAGCGTCATTGCCAAGCAGGGCAGCGCCTTGCGTGCGGCGCTTTCCAGGGAGGCGAACCTCCCATGAAGCTTTTCCGAATCGTGGCCTTTGCCTGTGCCTGCCTAGGAGCGTCCGTTGCCATGGCCGCCGGCACGCTGCCGGTCGGGCCTGCCGCAGGGGATACCGAGCTGTCGGCCTTCTATCGCGGGCCTGAGGCAATGCCCGCGTTGCCCGGCGGACTGCTGAGAAGCGAGGGCATGCCAGTGCAGGCACAGATGCCTGCTGCCGCGCAGGCGTTGCGTCTGCTCTACAGCTCCACCGACGAGCGCTGGCATTCCGGTCTCGTTGCGGTCAGTGGCGCGTTGTACCTGCCGACGGGCAAGCCCCCCGCCGAAGGCTGGCCGCTGCTGGCCTGGGCCCACGGCACGCTGGGGATCGCCGACGCGTGCGCGCCTTCCTGGACGGGGCTGCGCGAGCGTGACGCAGCGTATATCAATCGCTGGCTGGCGCATGGCTTTGCTGTGGTCGTGACCGACTACCAAGGCCTGGGCGGGCCGGGACCGCATCCTTATACGTTCTGGCAAGCCGAGGGACGCTCCGTCCTCGACTCGATTCGCGCAGCCCGCGCCATCCGGCCAGGGCTGATTGCCAATCGCACGTTCCTCGCCGGTCAATCCCAGGGCGGCGGAGCGGCGTTGGGCGCGGCCATCCTTGCCACGCGCTACGCGCCGGAGCTGCCTATCCTGGGCGCGCTGCTGACGGCGCCGAACAGCACCTTTCCCCAAGGTCCCATTACGCTGCCGCCGCGCCAGTCCAATACCCTGTTCCTGGCGCTGGTGTCCGGCGGACTGCGTGACGACGGACCGCGAGTAGAAGACATCCTGACCGCCAAGGGCCTCCAATTGCTGGAGATCGCCCGGCAGGGCTGTACCCGTGACATCGCGATCAAGTCCAAGGCATTGCAGATCAGTTCGTTTGCCGAGCTGTTGACCGTCCCCCCAGAGACGCTGAACGCCCTTCGTATCCCGACCACCGACATGCCGCAGGCATCCATCGCCTTCCCGCTGTTCATCGCCACCGGCCAGGCTGATCGGACGATTACCCCGGAGCGGCAGTACGCGGTCGCAGCGGCGTTGTGCGCCATGCCGGCAACGCAGTCACTTGGCGCACGTATGAGGGCCTGGGGCACGACGGGGTGCTGCATGGTTCGCTGGAAGATGCCTTCGCCTTCGTCGGGGCCCGACTGGACGGGCAGGGCTATGGCGCCAATTGCACGACTCTGCGAAGACCCGGTCCGCCAGGTGAACGAGATCCTGATGCGCTGTTCAATGACGATTGAGTGCTGAGTAGACCCCTGTGCGAGGGAGCTTGCTCCCGCTGGCCTTTGTAGGAGCTGGCGAAGCCTGCGATCTTTTGATCTTTCGCTCCAGATTAAATTGGCGGTGAAAAGATCGCAGCCTCGCTTCGCTCGTCAGCTCCTACAGGTCCAGCGGGAGCGAGCGTCCTCGCCACGGGTATCGGATTGTCCGCGCTGGTCTCATCGCGAAGCCGTCCCAATGCAACGATTGCCAGGCCATGGCCTCATATGACTCATAAGCGGCACCTTCGATGCCCGGGGGCGGTCCGACTTTTTCTTATGACAGGTGATTGTTTTCATGACGATGGCTGAGAAAAACCATATTGACTGGCTGGTCGAACAATCGATGCTCAAGGCTGCGAGGCAGCGGGCCAAGCTCTATTCGGGGCAGGGACGTCTATGGCAACAGCCCTTCGCGCACACCCGGCCCCGCGACGCCTCGGCGCTATCCTCCGTGTGGTTCACCGCGTACCCGGCTTCCATCGTCACCCGGGAAGAGGGCACGATGCTGGAAGCGCTGGGGGATGAAACCTTGTGGCATGCGCTGTCGAAAATCGGTATCCAGGGCATCCACAACGGCCCGCTGAAGCAATCGGGCGGCCTGCGCGGCGCCGAATACACGCCGACCATCGACGGCAACTTCGACCGCATCAGCTTCGACATCGACCCGGAATTGGGCACAGAGGCCCAGCTACAGGCATTGACGCGCATGGCCGCCGCCCACAACGCGGTGGTCATCGACGATGTCATCCCGTCCCATACCGGCAAGGGCGCGGACTTTCGCCTGGCGGAAATGGCCTATGAAGATTATCCGGGGCTCTACCATATGGTGGAGATCCGCGAGGAAGACTGGCCGCTGCTCCCGGAGGTCGAGGAGGGGCGTGATGCGCAGAACCTCACCGCGCAACAGGTGGATGCCCTGCGCGACAAACACTACATTGTCGGCCAGTTGCAGCGGGTGATTTTCTTCGAGCCCGGCGTCAAGGAAACCGACTGGAGTGCGACTCCTGTCGTCATAGGCGTCGATGGCAAGCCGCGGCGTTGGGTCTACCTGCATTATTTCAAGGAAGGCCAGCCGTCGTTGAACTGGCTCGACCCAAGCTTTGCCGCGCAACAGATGATCATCGGCGATGCGCTGCACGCCATCGATTGCATGGGCGCGAAGATCCTGCGCCTGGACGCCAACGGTTTCCTTGGCGTGGAACGCAAGCTCGACGGTACCGCCTGGTCCGAGAGCCATCCGTTGTCGATCACCGGCAACCAGTTGCTCGGCGGTGCGATTCGCAAGGCCGGCGGTTTCAGTTTCCAGGAACTGAACCTGACCCTCGATGACATCGCCGCCATGTCCCACGGCGGGGCGGACCTGTCCTATGACTTCATCACGCGCCCGGCCTACCAACACGCGTTGCTGATGGGCGACACTGAGTTCTTGCGGTTGATGCTGCGCCAGATGCACGCCTTCGGCATCGACCCAGGCTCGCTGATCCACGCGTTGCAGAACCACGACGAATTGACCCTGGAGCTGGTGCATTTCTGGACGCTGCACGCCCACGACACGTACCTGTACCAAGGCCAGACGTTCCCCGGCAGCATCTTGCGCGAGCACATTCGCGAGCAGATGTACGAGCGCCTGTCAGGGGAACACGCACCTTACAACCTGAGGTTTGTGACCAACGGCGTGTCCTGCACCACGGCCAGTATCATCACCGCCGCGTTGGGCATTCGCGATCTCGATGCGATCACCACCGCCGATATCCAGCAGATTCGCCAAGTCCATCTGTTACTGGTGATGTTCAACGCCATGCAGCCGGGCGTGTTCGCCTTGTCGGGCTGGGATCTGGTGGGAGCGTTGCCGTTGCCGCACGGAGCAGGTCAAACACCTGATGCGCGACGGCGACACGCGCTGGATTCATCGCGGTGCCTATGACTTGGTGGACCTCAATCCGGAGGCGCCGTTGTCAGCTGGGCAGATGCCCCGGGCCAGGACGTTGTACGGCAGCCTGCCAAGTCAATTGAAGGATCCGGATTCGTTCGCCTCGCAACTGCGCAGGATCCTGGCCGCACGCCGGGCCTACGACATCGCGGCGAGCCGGCAGATACTGATTCCGGACGTCGAGCATCCGGCGCTGCTGATCATGGTCCACGAACTGCCGGCCGGCAAAGGCACGCAGATCACCGCGCTGAACTTCGGCTCGACGCCGATCACCGAAACCCTGCACCTGCCCGGTATCGCACCGGGGCCGGTGGTGGACATCATCAATGAGCGGGTCGAAGGGGATCTCACGGCAGAGGGTGAGTTCACCATTACCTTGGATGCGTTCGAAGGGCTGGCGCTGCGGGTGGTGAGCAGTTCGCCGATGATCTAGGAGCAGGGCCGAAGTACCTGATTTGCCAGGGAGATTGAACAAATAAATATCAATGTGCCACTATTGTTATTCTCGCGGCTGCCGACATACTCAGCGTCGCTTTTTAATCATAGGGACTTGATAGATGCTTTTTCATTCGCTTCGCACCTTGGCTGCATTGACCGTGCTTGCCTGCCTGACGCTCACCGGCTGTGCCCACGTTCAGCCTCCGGTACCGCTGGACCATCAATTCTGGGACGCCAAGGAGCCGACTATCGGCGTGGCGATCAACGTGGTGCCGGAGCCCGTGCTGGCGCTGACCGGCAACCAGGGGCTCCTGGACCTCGCCATCAATAAAGGCGTCAACAGCAAGCTCAGCGATAGCGTTGAGAAGTGGCAGGTACGTGACCTCAACACGTTGCCCGATGCCATTGTCGCCAAGCTGCAAGCCAAGGGTTACAAGGCCAAGCGCATCGACGAGCCGGTAGACCTGAATAAATACAAGGAGGTCAGCTTCCGCGAAGGCTACACCACCCGCGACCTGACACCGATCAAGGCCACCTACGGGGTCGATCGCTTGCTGTTGGTCAACGTGATGGGCACCGGGGCCACCCGCAGCTATTACAGCGTCGTGCCAACCAGCGTGCCCATGGCACAGGTGGGCGGGCAGGGCATGGTGGTCGACTTGGCCGACAACAAACTCCTGTGGTTCAAGCCTTTCGCCGTCGTGCAGGCTGCCCAGGGCGAGTGGGACGAACCGAACTACCCCAACCTGACCAACGCTTTTTACCAGGCGATGGACACGAGCCGTCAGCAAATGATCACGCCGTTCGAACAATGAACCGCGGATGGGAGGTGGCCGGTTCGCTGGCGGTGCTGATGCTGGTGGGATGCGCGCAGAAGCCGTCCCCACCGGCTGGTTTCAAGACGCCGGATGCGGTGTCTTACGTCCAGGCCCATGGCGTCAGGGTGGATCTGCAATTGCCGCAGGCGTTTGTCGGCGCCAGCACGGTCGTGGATGCCGAGGCCGCGCAGAAGGCGGCGTCGTCGAGTCACAACTTGGTCGCCAGCTCCGGCAACAGCGCGGGGCTTGCCGGCTTGCTGGTTGCCAGCCTGATCAATACCCAGATGGGCAGCGGCAGCTTGCAACGCGACGCGCAGAACACCGCCGCCAAAGAGTCGCGACCGCTGGCGGACCTGCTTGCGGGCGTGCCGTTGCAGGAGCGCCTGCAGCAGCGTTTCCAACAGGCATCGTTGGCGGCCGGCCTCAAGCAAGGCGCGGGGGATATAAGCGCCCGACTGGTGGTCGAGCCCAAACTGATGCTCACGCCTGATCGTGGCAGCTTCGTGTTGATCAGTCAGGTACAAGTCCAGGACATCGCCGGCTCCGCGTTGTATCGCATGCGCATCGAAGTCTCCAGCCAGCCGATCAGGCGCTGTGGCAAACGCTGCATCGACGATGGCTCGCTGGACCTGGCGCAGGTGACGACGGCACTCGACGAATGCATCGACGAATCGATGCGCGTGCTGGCCGCTGACCTGATGCTGCCGGCGCCTCCGGAAGCGGCCCAGGAAACCCTGCGCTATGTGCTGGATGGGCAACGCGTGGTAGAGCGCGGTTACCAACTGGCGAATAATGGCAATTACTGGCGCTATCGCAACCTCTACGGTGCGGTGAAATCGGTGCCGGTGCCGTTCGAAGACGCGTTGAGCCCAGAGCAGTTGCGCAAAGTCTACGGTCGCTGACCGTCAGCCTTGGTTCATCCAGTACCGAGTGACGCCACCCTCGCGGCCTAGCACCGGATCCCGATCAGGAAACGGCAGCGTGTCGATGGCCGCGAGCTGCGCCTCGTTCGGCGCTTCGCGGCGGATGTCGGCCTCCTGGCCGGGTGGGTACGCCCCGACCACCAGGAAGTCGTCGCTGGCGCCCAGGTTGCAATGCCCGGTGCCGACGGGCAGCAGCAATACATCGCCAGCCTTGACCTCGACGACCTGCCCATCGGGCCCGCCGAGCATCAGGCGCGCCTGGCCGCTGGCGACGCCCAGGGCTTCGTGGCCCTGGGTGTGGTAGTGATGGAAGTCGTAGATCCCGTAGCGCCATTGCGGCGGCCAGCCGTTGGCGCGAAAGACCTCTTCGATGCGGGTGGCCAGGTCGCCTGCCTGGTTGATCATCGCATTCCGATAAATGATCACGGGCAGGCGCGGGTTGTTGGGCACCCAGTCGTTGCGCTCCAGCATCAGCGTCTGTATGGCATTCGGCATCGTGTTCAGCGCGCTCATCGAAAGTCTCCACCGCAGGTAGCAAAACCCGGCCTGTGGGAGCGAGCCTGCTCGCGAAATCGGTGTGTCAGCCGCCGTCGATGTCGAATGGGCCGACGTCTTCGCGAGCAGGCTCACTCCCACTGGCATGTGAAGGTCTGGACGGGTTTTCGATAGCAGAGTTCAACGCCGCTGACCGCTGTCGCCCGTCAGCGTTTTTCCTTCATGATGCGCTCCACCTCGCCCGAAGCCTTGAGTTGCTCGAACGCGCGTTGGGCCTTGGCGACGGTTTCGTCCGGCGTGTTCAGGCTGAACGCCAGGTAGACCCGGTGGGGTTGTTCATCCAATGCGTAGACTTCCTCCAGCAGGTTGAAATCCATCTGGGCATCCTGGCTCATCAGGCGTGCGGTGTTCTCGGGCATCGGCACCAGTTGCACCTGATGATTGAGCAGCTTCTGAAAGTTATCGTGGTTGTCCGCCGACACGACCAATCTCTTGAAGCCGCGATCCTGCAGGTAGATCTGCTTGGCGTCGTTGCGCACCACGCCGATGCTGTACTGCTTGGCCTCTTCGAGATTACCGATCCTGATGGGTTCGGCGTCTCGCAGTTTGTAGAGCCGGCTGGTGGAACGATGGATTTCACCGACCCATTTGAACAGTTGCTCCCGGGCCGGCGTGCGGTCGAGGGGGAAAATCAGCACGTTGGGCTCGCGCAGGGCCATTTCGTAGGCCCGTGCCCAGGGATACAAAGCCATGTGGTAGTCGCCGAGGTCGGCGTTTTTCAAGGTGTCGGAGGTAATGTGAATGCCGGGGCCGACCAGTTTGTCGTCGAGCAGGTAGGCGTACAGCGAGTCTTCGGTGACGACTTCGATGGTATCGGCCTGGCTTTTGACGGTGACCAGGGCCAGCAATACGAACGCGTAGAGCATCAGGTGGTGGCGCATACAAACCTCGTGGCTGGCGTTGTGTTCAGAGGGAAACGCGGTTGCGCCCCTGGTGCTTGGCCCGGTACAGCGCCTGGTCGGCGCGTTGCATCAGTTGATCGAAATGGTCCATGGCTTCGGGGTCCAGTTGGGCGACGCCGATGCTCAAGGTGACGAAAGGGGAGACCGATGAGCCGCTGTGGGGCAATTGGCGTTCCGCCAGTGCGGCGCGCAGCCGTTGGGCCGCATCGCAGGCCTGCTGCGTGTCCACGTTGGGCAGCACCACGACGAACTCCTCGCCACCGATCCGCGCGGTCAATTCGCCGGAGCGCCCATACACCTCACGCAGGGTGTCGGCGATCTGTTGCAGGCATTGGTCGCCGTTCACGTGGCCATAGGTGTCGTTGTAGATCTTGAAGAAATCCACGTCGCACATGAGCAGGGCCAGGGGCGTCCGATGGCGGATGGCGCGGTTGAATTCAACTTCCTTCAACTCGTCGAAATGACGACGGTTGGCCAAACCCGTCAAGGCATCGTGGCGCGACAACGTTTCAAGGGCGTCGTTGGCGGCCTTGAGCTCTGCGGTACGCGCCTCGACCAGCTCCACCAATTGGTCGCGGCTGGCGGCAATCGCCAGTTCGTCCGTGCGCTGGCGCTCCAGGTGTGCGCGGAGGTTGTCCTGCAGTTCGTTGACCTGGGATTCCAGCAAGCTCAGTTCATCCTGGCGATTGACCGAGCGCTGCAGCTTGAGGTGACGCTGGAGCGTCTGCGGCGCGAGCGCGCCCAGATGCCGGGCGATGTGCACCACATGAATGGTCACCAGGCGATTGAACATGGTCATCACCAACCCGGCCAGCAGCATGGATTGGATGATCTGGGTGATGACGATGCTGCGTGCTTCACCCCAAAGACGCTCCCACAGGAGTCGGTTGTCGCCTTCGATGGTCAGCTCGCCGACTTTTTCATGGGCGCCCAGGTAGGGTTCGGCGACAAGCTCGCGACGCAGCACCGGCGCCGCACCCGATGCGGCACCGGAAGCGTAGCGATTGAGCTCGATGATCTCCGGTGATCGACCGGGCCGCAGGATGTTCAGCACCACGCGTCCGACGGGCGCGGCGCTCGCGACACTGGTGAGTTGCTTGTCCAGGGATTCGCGATCCATTTCCCAGATCGCATGGGCCAAGGTGTCCCGGAACACCTGGTCGATCAGTCCCAGCTCGGAGTTCATCTCCGCCAGGTTGTTCTCCCACGCCAGCCAGGTTCGCCATGTCACCATTGCCAGGGTGAACAGCAGGCAGAACAACAAGGTCGCGAGCACCAGCCTCCGCCCGAGCGAGCTGAGTGCCTTGGCCTGTGGTTGCACGGACGGAGACGGGCGGAATCTACCGTCCATTTCACAACCACTTGCGCGCGATGGCATCGTAGACACCGTTGCGACGAATGGCCTCCAGGCCGGCGCGGAATTTTTCCACGGTCTGCGGCGGCGTCTTGCGGCTGAACGCCATGTTCAGGCCGTCGGCGCTGCTGAGTTCGGGCAGGGGCAGCGACTGGATCAGGACTTTGTCCGGATCTTCGCCATTCTGGCGGGTCAGGTACAGCGCGTTGAGTTCGTTGGAAATCCACAGCTCTACGTGATCGACCTTGAGCTTGCGGTAGTTGTGTTCGTACTTGGTGCTGGACTGCAGTTCCTCGCCGATGCGAAAGCCCTTCGAGACCAGGTATTGTTCGCCCACGTCCTGATTGACGGTCGCAATCTGGTGCCCGTGGGCGTCGGCCAGGGAGTTGAGTTTCACCGGCCGGTCGGCCAGCGAGTAGATGTACCACTTGGTCGGAGCGATGGCGCCGATCCACTGGAACAGCGATTCACGCTCAGGCGTGCGCACGATCGAATAAATCAGGACGTTGCTTTCATTGAGCGCCAGTTCGTAGGCCCGCGCCCAGGGCATAGGCTGGATCGATGCTGTCATGCCGACTTCCTTGAGCACGGCCTCGACCACCTCGGTGCTCATGCCAGTCACGCGCCCGTCCTGCGTCATGTTGTAGGGCGGCAATTCCTCGGTGACGATGCGCAGCGGCGGCTCTGCCGCGATGGCCAACGCCGATCCCCCTGCAACCAGGAGCATCAGGACGCCGAACATCAGTAAGCGATTAAGCTGCCAAGCCATTGATCATTACCCTATGCAACCAGCAGAGCCGGGCGAGGCCTGAGGGCCTTCGTCACTGAGGTTATCGGCTGGGCCAGGGGCTGCTTGAGGGCCGTGGTCAAATTCGTGGGGCGGGCCGTTCCACCACGCTCCAATAGGACGACGTATCGATCAGGCTCAACACCCGGCTGTGTTCCATGTCCTGGTTCAAGGTGTCGCGGATCAGATCGCCGGCCAGCCAGCTCGACGTGTTGGCGGCAAGCACCCGGCCCTCGGCGTTGAGCAGCAGCGCTTCATTGCTGATCCGCATGAGGCTGCGCACCAGCAAGGGCTCCAGGGAATGCAGAGAGATATCGGCAGCGGCGACGCCGATGAAACGATCATCGAAGAAGATTGGCAGCGAAAACGCCACGATGTACTGCTCGGTGCCATACAAATCGACAAAAGGCCCTTCGATGGACGGCCGGCGGGTTTGCTGGGGACGGGTGTACCACGGCATGTGCAGGTAGTCGTAGAAGCGATCGCTGCGGCTGTTGAGGTTCAGCTTCAGCGGCTGTATCGCTTCCTGCTGGGTGCGACACCACCATTGCAGGTGCATCTCGCAATCCTTCAGTTCCCCCGGCGCAAAGACCACGCCGGCGCCGTGGAACTTGAGGCTTTCGGAGTCGAGGATCCGCCGGACGACCGCCAGCAGCGGCTTGAGATCGCCTTGGTCGGGTTGCTTCGCCTTGCACCGTTGCTGTTCCCAAATGCTCGATACCTGGGCACCCAGTGCCTCGAGGCCTTTGAAGACGTTACTAATCGAAGCGTTGATCAGCGCTGCGCATTGGGTCAGTTCGTGTGCCGACATTTCATTGGCCATGGCTCTACCTCATGACTCGGAGGGTATGCTGCGGGAGGCAGGCGACGCGGGCTGGACGTCGAGCTGCAGGGCGAGTCATTCGTTCAGCAAGTTCTGTTCCAGTCATCCGGCGTCCTGCGCCATCTGTTGCAACCGCACGCTGCTCAAGCGGCGGATGCCGCGGGCCACATGGGCTTCGGCAAGGGCGCCGGCCAGGTTGCTGTCGTTGGCAATGATGGCTTCGAGGATGGCCCGGTGTTCGCGTTCAATGGCTTGGGGATCCGGCTGGCCGGCGAACGGCAGCCACAGCAGTTCGCCCAGTTCGGCTTGCAAGCGCGCCTCGCTGTGGGTCAGGCGCACGGACTGCGCCGCCACCGCAATCTCGATATGAAACCGGGCATCGGCGCGTCGCCGCTCTCGACGCTCCTTGGCGTTTGCCAAGGCCTCGATGAAGCCGTCCAGCCGCGCATGCTGCTCCGGGCCGGCACGCTGGGCCGCCAACCGAGCGGCAGCACCTGAAATTGCACAGTGTTCATCGGCCAGGTCGCGCAACTGCAAAGTGCTGATTTCCCGCAACTGGTCGAACAGCGCCTCCTCCGAAGTCACGGGCGCGGCGCAGATGAAACTCCCGCCGTTGCGACCGCGCCGGGTTTCGATCACCCCGCGCTCGCGCAACGCCGCCAGGGCATCGCGCAGCGTGACCGTAGCAACGCCGAGCTGGGTGGACAGGCTGTTTTCGCTGGGCAGCTGTTCGCCCTCGACGAGCAGCCCGAGGTCGATCATTTCAATCAGGCGACGGGTGACGGATTCCGTTTTCCCTTCCTGGTTGACGCGTATGAGGCTCGATGTGGGGCTCATGGTCGATTCATTCATAAACGGGGTCATTGACACCTGTGGCAAGCGTCCGATGTGGCGTCAAGCGCGAACGGTTCCGCGTGTGCTTAAAAATTCTATTTCAGTTTTTAATCCGCTTTCGTCTCTCGGACGCCTGGGGATTCTAGGGATCCTGGGCACTGCAAGTCAAAGAATCGTACCTTTATTCGTATCGGCGGGGGTTCTCAGGGTCTAAAAGATATGGTTCCATATGTTTAAGCGAGCCCAGATCGCATCATCGAACCCAGGAGCACCCTTCACCATGAGTCACATGAGCCGAGCAGAGTGGGAAACCCGAGCCAACGCGCTGGACATCGAAGGACGTGCCTTTGTCGACGGACGCTATGTGCCGGCCTGTTCAGGGGCGACCTTCGATTGCATAAGCCCAATCGATGGGCGTTTGTTGGGCGCGGTTGCCAGTTGCGATGGGGCAGATGCCGACCTGGCGGTCGCCAATGCCCGGTCGGCCTTCGATTCGGGCGTCTGGTCGCGCCTGGCACCGGCGAAGCGCAAGGCGGTCATGCTGCGTTTTGCCGATCTGTTGGAGGCCCATTCCGAGGAATTGGCGTTGCTGGAAACCCTGGACATGGGCAAGCCGATCAGCGATGCGCTGGCGGTGGACCTGCCCGGTTCCATCGACAGTATTCGCTGGTGTGGCGAGGCCATCGACAAGATCTACGATGAGGTCGCCGCCACGGCGCCTGACCAACTCGGCCTCGTGACCCGCGAACCGGTTGGCGTGGTGGCGGTCATCGTGCCGTGGAATTTCCCGCTGATGATGGCGTCGTGGAAACTGGGACCGGCGCTGGCGACCGGCAACTCGGTCATCCTGAAGCCCTCGGAGCGTTCGCCGCTGACCGCCATCCGTATCGCCCAGTTGGCCCTGGAGGCGGGTTTGCCGGCGGGTGTGCTCAATGTTCTTCCGGGTTACGGCGGCACCGTCGGCAAGGCGCTGGCCCTGCACCGTGACGTCGACACCCTGGCGTTCACCGGTTCGACCCAAGTGGCCAAGCAGCTCTTGGTGTACGCCGGCGAATCGAACATGAAGCGGGTCTGGCTCGAGGCCGGCGGTAAAAGCCCGAACATCGTGTTCGCCGACGCGCCCGACCTGCAGGTCGCTGCCGAAGCGGCGGCCGCCGCCATCGCCTTCAATCAGGGCGAAGTCTGCACCGCCGGTTCACGTTTGCTGGTCCAGGCGTCCATCAAGGCACGGTTCGTGCCGATGGTCATCGAGGCGCTGAAGGCGTGGAAGCCGGGCCATCCACTCGATCCCGATACCAATGTCGGCGCGCTGGTGGACAGCCGTCACCTGGAAGGGGTGTTGCAACGTATCCAGGGCGGGCAGGAGGAGGGCGCGCGGTTATTGCTGGGCGGGCGCGTGGCGTTGGAGGAGAGCGGTGGCAGCTACGTCGAGCCGACGCTGTTCGACAATGTCAGCAATGGGATGAAGATCGCTCGGGAGGAGATCTTCGGGCCTGTTCTCTCGGTGATCGAATTCGACGATGCCGAGGAGGCGGTGCGTATCGCCAATGACACGCCCTATGGGCTGGCGGCTGCGGTCTGGACGGCTGACCTGTCCCGTGCCCACAACGTCGCCCGTGCGCTCAGGGCCGGAAGTGTCTGGGTCAACCTGTACGACGGCGGCGACATGATGGCGCCGTTCGGTGGCTACAAGCAGTCCGGCAACGGCCGCGACAAGTCCTTGCATGCCTTCGACAAATACACCGAGATCAAGGCCACCTGGATACAGCTCTAAGCGCTGGGATGCGGCCTGTTCGACGCTTACAACAACAATTTTCCTGCTGAAGGATGGTGAAATGAACAGCTCGATGAATGCCTCGGTGGCGGTGGACCAGGATGCGGAGCAACTCCGTGCGCTGGGATACACCTCGAATTTTGAACGCAGCATGAGCCTGTGGCAGAACTTTGCCCTCGGCTTCACTTATCTGTCGCCGGTGGTCGGCGTCTACACCTTGTTTGGTTTGTGCCTGGCGGCCGGCGGGCCGCCGATGTTCTGGTCCTACCTGTTGGTGGGGTTCGGCCAGATGCTGGTGTGCCTGATTTTTTGCGAAGTCGTGTCCCAGTATCCGATTTCCGGTGGCGTCTACCCGTGGGCCCGGCGCCTGGTGGGCAAGAAGTGGGCGTGGATGGTCGGATGGATCTACGCCATTTCGCTGTGCGTCACCATTGCGGCGGTGGCGCTGGGGGCCGGTCCCTATATCGCCAGCCTGCTGGGTTTCGAACCTTCGCCGGTCACCAACACCCTGGTGGCCCTGGTGCTGACCGCCGCCGCGACGGTCTTGAACCTCAGCGGCACCAAGCTGCTGGCACGGGTGGCAATGTTCGGTTTTCTCTGTGAGTTGGTCGGTGCCCTGGTGATCGGCGGCTACCTGCTGATTTTCGAGCGTCACCAGCCCTTGAGCGTGCTGTTCGATACGTTTGATATTTCCATCGACGGTGCCTACTGGCCGGCGTTCCTCGCGGCTTCCTTGGCGGGGATGTTCCTCTACTACGGTTTCGAAGCCTGTGGCGACGTTGCCGAAGAAACGCCGAATCCCAGCCGCCAGGTGCCCAAGGCGATGCGCATGACCATCTGGATCGGCGGCGCCGCTTCGATCTTCGCGGCGCTCGCCTTGATCCTCGCCGTGCCTGATATCGCCGCGGTGATTTCCGGACAGGACAAGGACCCGATGTCGACGATTTTCGGCGCGGCGTTCGGCCCGGTGATGTCCCGGGTGGTCATGGGCGTGATTACCGTCTCGTTCGTTTCCTGCGTGCTGAGCCTGCAGGCCTCGGCCAGTCGTCTGCTCTACGCCTACGCCCGGGATGAAATGCTCATGGGCAGCGCGACGCTGAAAAAACTCTCGCCCAAGACCCACGTGCCGACAGCGGCGTTGCTGGTCTGCGGTGTGCTGCCGGCGATCATCGTGTGCGTTGGCTTCTACTTGCAGAACGCCGTCGCGATGGTGGTGAGTTTTGCCGCCATCGGCATCTACCTGGCCTTCCAGATGATTGTCAGCGGTGTGCTGTATGCCCGCCTGCGTGGCTGGAAACCCCAGGGCCAATTCACCCTCGGACGTTGGGGCTGGATCGTGAACATTGCCGCGCTCTGCTACGGCGTGTTCGCCATCGTCAACATGTCGTGGCCACGCACACCCGATGCGCCCTGGTACGTGAACTACGGCATCGTGCTGGTGGGCGCCATCGTGATTCTTGCCGGCCTCGTCTACATGGCGCTGTTCCGTCCCTACGAGAAGGGCACGGCCCCCGCTTCAGATGCCTGGAAGCAACGCTAGACGCACTCGAACGCCTGTCGTTTCCGACGGCAGGCGACACCTCTTGGAAAAGGCTGGACGCTATGACCTCTCGAATCCAATCAATGCTGCTTGGCCTGCTCCTGATCCTCGCCAGCCATGGTGTCCTGGCGGCTGGCCAGGAACAGACGCTGGATATCATCCACGGCTACATGAAGGCCTGGAATGCCCACGACGCCCAAGCGGCGGCCCAGTTCTTCGCCCCGGATGTCGAGTTCCTCGACGCCTCGGTGGGCGTGCCTCAGGTGGGGCGTGAAAATGCCAAGAGCCAGGTGGTCGAGGTGTTCATGCGGGCGGTGCCCGACCTGCAATGGAAAATGCTTGGCGACCCGATTCTCAAAGGCGAAGGGATTGCCTTCGAATGGGAGTTCAAGGGCAACAATACCGGGCCATGGAGCACTGAAACCCCGGCCACGGGACGCCCCTTGAGCTTCAAGGGCGTCAGTTTCATACGGCTCAGGGACGGCAAGATCCTCACCCAGCACGACTACTACGACGCCCTTGGTTTCAACAAGCAGCTGGGTTGGTAACGCGATGCCGGGGTTGCCCTCTGGATGAACCTTACGGCAATACAGCGCTCACTTGTTAGGCTCTGTACGAAATGTATCCGCACTCGCCCATACTGCGTTGAAACGAGGCTCGGAATGCTCATGTACTCCAGTACACTCCGCTTCCTCGCCCCGTTTCGCCTTGTCTGGCCTTCGCGCGAACACATTTCGTACAGAGCCTAGGTCGTCACCTCAGGTGACCGTGCTGTTTTTGCCGATAAGGAATTCGCATGGATCAAACCTCGACCCCGCACGTCCACGCTGTAGAGCGTGAATTCAGCCCGCGCGCGGTGATCACCGGGATCGTGCTCGGTATCCTCCTCACGCCCTCCAATGTCTACGCGGGATTGAAGATCGGCTGGTCGTTCAACATGTCGATCATTGCCTTGCTGGTCGGCTACGGTGTCTGGCAAGGCCTGGCCAAGCGCTCGGCTGCCGGGTTGCCCTGGACGCTGCATGAAAGCAACATCAACCAGACCGTGGCGTCCGCCGCGGCATCGATCATCTCCGGCGGGCTGGTGGCGCCGATCCCGGCGTATACCTTGCTGACCGGCCAGCAACTCGACGCTTTGCCAATGGTCGCCTGGGTGTTTTCAGTGAGTTTCCTGGGCATCTGGATCGCCTGGTACCTGCGGCCCTCGCTGCTCAACGACAAGGCGCTGAGGTTTCCCGAGGGCATGGCGACCCTGGAAACCCTGCTGCATATCTACAACCATGGCCATGAAGCGGCGACGCGCCTCAAGGTGTTGCTGGGCGCGACGCTGCTGTCCGGGCTGGCGAAGTGGGTCGACACGTTCGTTTGGGCTATCCCACGCTGGTCGCCGAGCGCCCAGCTGGAACGGCTCACATTCACCGCCGACCCTTCGCTGTTGCTGGTGGGATTCGGCGGCATCATCGGCATCCGTGTCGGCCTGACCCTATTGCTCGGCGCACTGCTGGCGTGGGGCGGGTTGGCGCCGTGGTTGTTGGAAAATGGCCTGGTGCAAATGCCGCCCGGCAGCAGCGGCCCACAATTCGCGGTGCTGGTGGAATGGTTGCTGTGGCCGGGCGTGAGCCTGATGGTCTGCTCGACCCTGGCTTCCCTGGCGATCCGCCTGTGGACGCTGCACGCGTCCACCAAGGCCAGCGGCGGGACAACCTGGGCGATCCCCAAGGCCGGGCCCGCGATTGGGTTTTTGCTGGCGATCGTTCTGGTGGTCAGCCTGCAAGCGGTGTTGTTTGGCATCAATCCGTGGATGGCGTTGCTGACCATTCCCCTGGCCATCTGCCTGGCGGCGGTGGCGGCCCGGGTGGTGGGCGCCACGGGTATCCCGCCCATCGGCGCCATCGGGCAGTTGTCCCAATTGAGCTTCGGCATCGTCGCGCCGGGGCAGGTGCCGATCAACCTGATGAGCGCCAACACGGCCGGCGGTTCGGCCGGGCAATGCACGGACTTGATGAACGACTTCAAGGTCGGCCGGGCAATCGGCGCGACGCCGCGCAAGCAACTGCTGGCCCAGACGCTGGGGATTTTCATCGGCAGTATCGTCGGCGTGCTGGCCTACCTGGCGTTGATCCCCGACCCGCAAGCCATGCTACTCACCGAAGAATGGCCAGCCCCGGCAGTCGCCACCTGGAAGGCCGTGGCGCAAACGTTGACCCATGGCCTGGACTCGTTGTCGGCGAGCATTCGCTGGGCGATCTTCATCGGTGGTTTCGCCGGTTTGCTGCTGGGCATTCTCGACAGCCTGCTGCCGGCCCATCGCGCCCGCTACCTGCCCAGCACCGCAGCCTTGGGCCTGGCATTTGTGCTGCCGGCCTCGGTCTCGCTGATGATGGCCCTCGGCGCCGTGCTCACCTGGCTGGTGAGCTGCCGCTGGCCGAGCCTCACCGAACGCTTCGCGATTACCGCGGCGGCGGGGTTGATCGCCGGGGAGAGCATCACAGGGGTGGGTGCGTCGTTGTGGGAAATGCTCGGGAACCTCTGAGCACGGCAAGCGCCGCTCATGTCCACCGAAGGCCCGGCAACGTGCAGTCGGGCGCGACGCCTATTCATATGAATTCTGGCAACAGTGTTTGTCCCGGCGCTCCATTTTTAGCCCGTGCCGCAGTTCTTATCATCGTCTCCAGGCCGCCAGCAATCAGGCTGAAGCGGTCCACTCAACTTGACGGCCTTGCGCGCGCCGCGATCAGCCTCATGTGCGGCCGGGCAGCCTGATGCCAGGCCTCGAAGACATCCTCGCGGAAAATCTGGCGGTGGTGTTTTGCGGTATCAACCCTGGCCTGATGGCGGCGGCCCAGGGGCATCATTTTGCCGGTCGAGGCAATCGGTTCTGGCCCACGCTTCACCTCGCCGGGTTCACCCCGCAACGCTTACTGCCGGAGGACGATCGGTCAATCCTGCAATACCGTTGTGGCTTGACCATCGTGGTCGAGCGACCGACGGCGCGGGCGGATCAACTGTCCTTCACTGAGTTCACCTCGGTGGCGGCGAGCTTCGAACAGAAGATCATCCGCCATGCACCCCGCTGCCTGGCGTTCCTCGGTAAGTCTGCCTACGCCGGGTTGGTGCGAAAAAAGGACGTGGCATGGGGGCGCCAGGCGCAAGCGTTCGGCGGCGCCGAGGTCTGGGTCTTGCCCAACCCCAGCGGACGCAACCGGGCGTTCACGCTGGGGCAGTTGGTGGCGGCGTATCGGGTGCTGTACCAGGCGATGCAATACCAGACTCCGTCATGATTAGATCGCGTCAGTTGCTTTTCTGCCGTGGCGGATTGTCTTGGCGGTAAGTGTGATCAGGATCGATAACCAGTTGCTTGACCTGATTGTCGAGTTCTTTGCTGTGATAAAGATCGAGGCATTTGAGCAGCTCGAAGCGGACCCCCGGACGTTCCGATTCCACCACAGGATTGCGATAATCACGGGCCAGGAATTGATCGATCAACGGTTTGCCGACCTGGGGCGCTTGCTCAAGGTCGAAATACGTCCAGTCCATCAGCGCACTGGCGCTGCTACCGGCATCCTGGGCCGCGTCAGGTTCACCTTTGTAGGCTGTCGCGATGCAGTCCGCCAGTACCATGTCCTTGTAGTTTTGCGCGTAGGTGCGTCCGCCTGCCTGGGGGGAATCGCTCGGTCCATCCTTGGCCCAATTCACGCCAGGCGCGATTGCCCAGGCCGATAACAGGAGTGCGGTGAAGGCTTTCATCACGGCAAGCTCCAGAAGTTCGCCTGGTCGGTTTTATAGTTCACGCCCGGTTCATTGAAATAGCAGTGGTCATAACACATCCTGCCGTCAAACAACGTGGCGTGGCCCTTGGCGTCCTCCCAACCGGAGATCTCGAACAGGATAAGCCCCTTCTTCCCTGCGAGGGTGCCGCCATCCGCAGCCGGATACTTGACCGTCTCGGCACGTCCCCACTGCTGTTCCAGGTATGAAATCAAATCCTTGACGAGGTGGAAATACCAACGCTTGTCGGCACCCGACACGGTTTTTCCCCGTATATGTGGGATAAGTGAGCCGGAGTAATTGAGGATGTAGCTCATGCGAACCGCACAAGTGTTGACCCACCTGGCGGTCGGGTGACTGCTGTTGATGTTCAGGGCCACGTTGCCCCCGATAATTGTCGCAACTTTTTCAGATGGATTGATGGGGTCGTAGATCCGTTGCGAGGCCGCCCACGCGCTGGAAAAGGAGGGTCGAATCATGATTCATCCTTGATTTCAGGCAGCATACGGCTGCGGTTGGTTCTTTGCTGAAACGAAAGATAGCTTCAAATAGCCGGATCATCAAAGGCCGCTGTCCATGACTTCATCTGGTTGCGGAAGGACAGCGTGCCTGTTCACCAAGATCAATGAGAATGCCGCGGCTCCCCGCTGCGAGCGATCACCCTCAGGTGCAACGTGGCCGGCTCCAGGCAGCCCCCGGTGGACAGCTGCCCGACCAGTTGCCGGTACAGCTCCTGCCAAGGCGTTTGCGAAGGCGGGATGTTCGGCGTCCATGCGAGGCGCCGTCGCTCCATTTCGGCCTCGTCCACCAGCAGGTTCACGGTGCGGGTATTCAGGTCGACTCTCAGCCGGTCGTTGGTCTGTAGCAGCGCCAGGCCACCGCCGACGGCGGCTTCCGGGGACATGTTGAGGATCGACGGGCTCGCCGAGGTGCCGCTCTGGCGGCCATCGCCCAGGCAGGGCAGGGAGTCGATGCCGCGCTTGATCAGCGCCGCTGGCGGGGCCATGTTCACCACTTCGGCGCTGCCGGGATAGCCCACGGTGCCGGCGCCACGAATCACCAGGATGCAGCGCTCGTCGATGTCCAGTGCCGGGTCGTCGATGCGCGCGTGGTAGTCCTCCGGCCCTTCGAAGACGATGGCCCGCGCTTCGAAGCTGTTCTCGGCGCCGGGTTCGGACAGGTAGGTCTTGCGGAACGCTTCGCCCACCACCGACATTTTCATGATCGCGCTGTCGAAGAAATTGCCGCTGAGCACGATGAAGCCGGCGCGGTGTTTGAGCGGGGTCTCGAAGGGGTGGATGACATCGGCGTCGCAGGTCAGGCTGCCGGTGACGATCTCACCGATGGTCTTGCCGCTGACGGTGGCGCAGTGTTCGTGCAGGCGTCCGGCCTTTTGCAGTTCATGCATGACCGCCGGGACGCCGCCGGCACGGTGGAAACCTTCGCCCAGGTATTTGCCGGCGGGCATGCAGTTGACCAACAGCGGCACGTCCTCGCCGATTTGTTGCCAGTCGTCCAGGCTCAATTCGACGCCCATGTGCCGGGCGATGGCGATCAGGTGCGGCGGGCAGTTGCTCGATGCGCCCAATGCCGAAGCGACAGCGATGGCGTTCTCGAACGCTTCGCGGGTCATGATCTGCGAGGGGCGCACGTCCTGGCGCACCAGTTCACAGATGCGCTTGCCGGTGGCGTAGGCCATCTGTCCGCGCTCGCGGTAAGGCGCCGGGATGCTTGCGCAACCTGGCAACGACATGCCCAGGGCTTCGGCCAGTGCGTTCATCGACAGGGCGGTGCCCATGGTGTTGCAGTGGCCAACGGAGGGTGAGGCCGCCGTGGTCATTTCCATGAAGCCTTCGTAGTTGATCTCGCCAGCGGCCATCAGGTTGCGTGCGTGCCAGAGCACTGTGCCGGAGCCGATCAGCTCGCCCTTGTGGCGGCCGTCGAGCATCGGCCCGCCGGACAGCACGATCGACGGCAGGTCGGTGGTCGCCGCCGCCATCAGGCAGGCGGGGGTGGTCTTGTCGCAACCGGTGGTGAGCACCACGCCGTCCAGCGGATAACCGTGGAGGATTTCCACCAGGCCCAGATAAGCCAGGTTACGGTCCAGCGCCGCCGTGGGGCGACGCGACTGTTCGGCGATGGGGTGAACCGGGAATTCCATCGGAATGCCGCCGGCGTCGCGGATACCGGCCTTGACCCGTTGCGCCAGTTCCAGGTGATGGCGGTTACAGGGCGTCAGGTCGCTGCCGGTCTGGGCGATGCCGATGATTGGCCGTCCCGATTGCAGCTCCTCGCGGGTCATCCCATAGTTCATGTAGCGTTCGACATACAGCGCGGTCATGTCCGCGTGGGCCGGGTCGTTGAACCATTGCTCGCTGCGCAGGCGGCGTTTTGGCGTGTCACTCATGATTCATTTCTCTCTTGTAATTGGATGAATCGACGATCGGTCGGGCTCAGCGGTCGAGCAGTCCCCGTGCGGCAAGATTACGCAACAGCGCGCCGACACCGAAGGTCCACGGCGCGGCGTTGCAGCTGTGGGTCACCTGGTTATGCAGGCCGCCCAGCAACGGACTGCTGATGCTGACCCGGTCACCGAGTTTATGGGTGAACCCGCTGCCGGCATGATCACGGTCCTCGGTGGGGGCGAAAAGGGTACCGAGAAACAGCAGGAAGCCATCCGGGTATTGATGGTTGGCGTTGAGTGTCTGGCCGGCCAAGTCCTGCGGATCGCGGCTTATCTGGCTCATGGAGCTGCAGCCGTGCAGGCGGTAGCCGTCTTCGCCGTGTACTTGCAGGTCGACTTCGCAAGCGCGCACGTCGTCCAGGCTGAACTGCTCGTCGAACAGGCGAATGAACGGCCCGATGGCGCACGAGGCGTTGTTGTCCTTGGCCTTGCTCAGCAACAGCGCACTGCGGCCCTCGATGTCCCTCAGGTTGACGTCGTTGCCCAGGGTCGCGCCGTGGATCCGGCCCCGGCTGTCCACCGCCAGCACCACTTCGGGCTCCGGGTTGTTCCATTGCGAGGCCGGATGAATGCCGATCTGGCTGCCGCTGCCCACGGCGGCGAGGACCGGCGCCTTGGTGAAGATTTCCGCGTCCGGGCCGATGCCGACTTCCAGGTATTGCGACCACATGCCTTGCTCGATGAGGTACGCCTTGAGGCGCATGGCTTGCTCGGAACCCGGCACGATCGAGCGCAGGTTGTCGCCGATCACGCCGTGGACCGTGGCGCGCACGGCTTCGGCCCGGGCCGAGTCGCCGCCGGCCTGTTCCTCGATCACCCGTTCGATCATGCTCGCCGCGAAGGTCACGCCGGCGGCCTTGATCACTTGCAGATCCAGCGGCGGCAACAGGAACGGCTTGGCCGGATCGGCGTGTGGGCCGGTGTTGGCCAACAGGTCTTCGACGCTGGCGAGGAAGGTGCCCGGCGTCTGTCGCGCCGCTGTGAGGGGCGAGGGCGTTTCCAGCAGATCGCTCAAGGTCGCGAAATGCTCCGAGAGGTCGAACGCGCCGTCACTGCGCAGCATGATCGGCGAAGGCCCGGCGATCCGCCCCGGGACCCAGGCGCGACCGATCAGGGTACCGGCCACGCCATCGACCGGCAGAGTGTTCTCGGGAGTAAGCAATAGCGACATGGACAGGCTTCCTGGTTCGTAAAGCCTTCACGCTAGGGCGCGTTGTCGATGAACTCCAATGAGATATATTCAGTATCCGATAACGCCTGGTTATTGCGCCGCCGAGGAATGCCCATGTCCGATCTGTCCTTCTCCAGCTTTTGCGGCTGGCTCAAATTCCGCCATCTGCTGCTCATCGACACCCTCGGACGTACCTGCAACATGCATCTGGCGGCCGAGCAGATGAACCTCAGCCAGCCGGCCGTGAGCAAGATGCTCAAGGAAATCGAAAACCTGCTCGGCTTCGCCCTGTTCGAGCGCCGACCGCGCAGCATGCCGCCCACCGCCCTGGGTGAGCACGTGCTGCGCTATGCGCAAATCGCCCTGAATGACGCCCGTTCGTTCGTCGAACAGATCAGCAGCCTGCGCGAGGGCGGCCACGGTTACCTCAAGGTCGGCGGTATTTTCGCCGCGACGGCGGTGGCGCTGCCCGAGGCGATCCTGCAGATCAAGCAGCGCTGGCCCCTGCTGTCCATCGAGGTGGTGGAGCAGACCAGCAATCACCTGATGAAGATGCTTGAAGAAAAGAAGCTCGACCTTGCCGTTGCGCGGTTTACCGATCAGAGCCAGCAGCAGCGCTATGACTTCCAACCCCTGGCCCCCGAACCGTTCTGCATCGTGGTCAATGATCGCCATCCGCTCGCCGATGCCGGGCCGACGTCGTTGCAGCAACTGGTGGATCTGCCGTGGATTCTCTACCCGGTCGGCACGCCGATTCGCGCGCGCATGGAACTGGCCTTCGCCGAAGCCGGGGTGGGCATGCCGCGCAACACCATCGACACGATTTCCATGCAGACCTTCCTCCAGGTGCTGCAACGCGGGCCCATGATCGGCATGTTGCCCAATGCGATGGTCGACCCACTGCTCGAAAGCGGCCAGCTCAAGACCCTCGACACACCGCTGCACCTGGTGCCGCAGGACTACGGCATCCTCACCCGCAAGGACGAGCCGCTGGTGGGCGCGGCGCTGGAGTTTGCCGAGATCCTCAAGGACAACGCCCGATTGGATAGCTGAATATCCTGTGGCGAGGGGATTTATCCCCGCTGGGCTGCGAAGCAGTCCTAAACCCAGCCTCTGCGTTCCGTCAGGTTGATTGCGGTGAGTTTCTTAGGGCTGCTGCGCAGCCCAGCGGGGATAAATCCCCTCGCCACAGGTCTCGTTCGGATTTTCAGAACTGTGATAACACCCCGTTATCAACTAATCCAAAAATGCCATTGGGAAAGAATCGCTTCCCGACAGTAGAGTCCTCGTTCAATCGCCGGATGACTCGCTCATTCGACGTGACCCAATAAAAACAATCAGGGGTTACCTCATGCAAACCATCTCCGAGCATTTGCCCGCCCAGGCGCAAGCCGGCGAACTCGATTTCGAGGACCGGACCTACCGCAAGGTGATCTGGCGAATCCTGCCGGTCCTGCTGTTGTGCTACATGGCGGCCTACCTCGACCGGGTGAACATCGGTTTTGCCAAGCTCGACATGCTCAACGAGCTGCAATTCAGCAACACCGTGTACGCGCTGGGCGCCAGTATGTTTTTCTGGGGCTATTTCCTGTTCGAAGTGCCCAGCAACCTGTTGCTGCATCGCTTTGGCGCGCGGTTCTGGATCGCCCGGATCATGCTCAGTTGGGCGGTGATTTCCATGGCGGTGGCCTACACCGTGCCGCTGGCAGCGTTCTTCCACATCGAATCGAGCACGATGTTCTACGTGCTGCGTTTCCTGCTGGGGATCTGCGAAGCGGGCTTTTTTCCTGGCGTGATCCTCTACCTCAACTACTGGTTCCCGACCCATCGGCAGAGCCGGGTGATGTCCGGGTTCCTGCTGGCATTGCCGGTCAGCCTGACGCTGGGTGGAATCCTGTCCGGCTGGCTGATGAACAGCATGCAGGGTGTGCACGGCCTGTCCGGCTGGCAGTGGATGTTGCTGATCGAGGGGGTTCCTTCGATCATCATGGCGGTCGTGGTGGTGGTCTGCCTGGCGGACAACATCGACAAGGCCAAGTGGCTTTCGGCGGCGGAAAAAGCCATGCTCAAGGCCAATCTTCAAACCGATAACCACGGCAAGGCCACACGCTTGAGCGAGGTGTTCTTCAACCCTAGGGTGTGGTTGCTGGTGCTGATCCTGCTGACGTTCAACACCGGCTTCTACGGCCTGGCGTTCTGGATGCCGTCGATCATCAAGAGCACCGGCATCACCAACAGCCTGCACATCGGCTTGCTCACCGCCATTCCGTACTCGGTGGCCGTGGTGGCGATGCTGCTCAACGCCCGGCACTCCAACCGCACCGGCGAGCGCCGACTGCACGCGGCGATTCCCGCCTTCATCGGTGGCGCGGGGCTGATCCTCAGTGCTTACTTCGCCGATAACCTGGTGCTGTCAGTGCTGTTCCTCAGCGTCTCCGCCTCGGGGATCCTCAGCCTGATGCCGATCTTCTGGACCTTGCCCGGCACCGTACTGTCAGGCGTCGCTGCCGCAGCGGGGATTGGCATGATCAACGCCATCGGCAACCTGTCGGGGTTCACCGGATCGATGATCACCGCCGTGGCCGAGACGCTCACGGGCAATATCAACAACGGTACCTATGTCCTGGCGCTGTGCCTGTTGGTCAGTGGCGGGTTGATCCTGGCCATCCCGGCCTCGATGCTCGGCCGGACACCGAAAAGCGCGGCCCCGGCGGCGCAATTGGAGACAGCATGAGCCTGCAGAACAAACGGGTGCTGGTGACGGCGGCCGGACAGGGCATCGGCCTGGCCAGCGCGGTTGCCTTCGCCCAGGCCGGCGCCGAGGTGTTCGCCAGTGACATTGATATTCGCGCGCTGGCAGGTATCGATGGGGTGACTGCCATTACGCTAGACGTCACCTCGGCCAGCGCCATCGACGCGGCCCGCGAGCGAATCGGCGGATTGGACGTGTTGTTCAACTGCGCAGGCGTCGTGCACAGCGGCACCATCCTCGACTGTGACGAAGCGGCCTGGGCGCGCTCGATGGATCTGAACGTCACGGCCATGTACCGGATGATCCGCGCCTTCCTGCCGGGCATGCTGGCCCGTGGCGGCGGCTCGATCATCAACATGTCGTCGGTGGCGTCCAGCGTCAAAGGCGTGCCCAATCGTTTCGCCTATGCTGCCAGCAAGGCCGCGGTGGTGGGGCTGACCAAATCCGTCGCCATCGACTTCGTCAGCCAGGGCATCCGTTGCAACGCGATCTGTCCCGGCACCGTGGATTCTCCATCGCTGCACCAGCGCATTGCCGACCAGGCCGCGCAGCAGGGTGTCGAGGAGCAACAGGTCTACCGGCAGTTTCTCGACCGCCAGCCCATGGGACGAATTGGCAATACCGAAGAAATCGCGCAACTGGCGCTCTACCTGGGCAGTGACGCGTCCGGCTATACCACGGGCGCCGTGCACGTGATCGATGGCGGCATGAGCCTTTGAGTTTTCACTTGAACAGGAGCACTTCATGAAACTGTTGCGTTACGGCGAAAAAGGCTCGGAAAAACCCGGGCTGCTGGATGACGACCATCAGATCCGCGACCTGTCGGGCCATGTGCCGGACATCGCCGGAAATGTCATTGGGCCGGAAGGCCTGGCAAAACTCGCCGCCATCGACCCGCGCAGCCTGCCGGTCGTGGCCGGCCAGCCGCGGATCGGTCCGTGCGTCGGGCAGGTCGGCAAGTTCATCTGCATCGGCCTGAACTACGCCGACCATGCCGCCGAGTCGAACATGGAGGTGCCGAAGGAACCGATCATTTTCAATAAATGGACCAGTGCCATCTGCGGGCCGAATGACGATATCCAGATTCCCCGCGGCTCGCTCAAGACCGATTGGGAAGTCGAGCTGGGCGTGGTCATCGGCAAGGGCGGGCGCTACATTGACGAAGCGAACGCCCTGGAACATGTCGCCGGTTATTGCGTGATCAACGATGTGTCGGAGCGCGAGTGGCAGCTCGAACGCGGCGGCACTTGGGATAAAGGCAAGGGCTTCGACACCTTCGGCCCCCTTGGACCCTGGCTGGTGACCAAGGATGAAATCCCCGACCCGCATGCGCTGGACCTGTGGCTGGAAGTCGACGGGCACCGCTATCAGGACGGTAACACCCGGACGCTGATCTTCAGCGTGCCACAACTGATCGCCTACCTGAGCCGATGCATGAGCCTGCAACCCGGCGACGTCATTTCCACTGGCACGCCACCCGGCGTCGGCCTGGGCATCAACCCCAACCCGGTGTTCCTGCGCCCGGGGCAAACCATCCGCCTCGGGATTGCAGGCTTGGGTGAGCAGCGTCAGGTGACCGTGCAGGCGGATTGATCACCGGTTTCGCTACTGCCTTCGCGAGCAGGCTCGCTCCCACACGGTCCTTTGCACACCAAAGATCCCTTGTGGGAGCGAGCCTGCTCGCGAAGGCGGTAGTCCTGTTGCCGAAGATATAGGCACTGTCCTCGCCACGAAAAATCCTCGAAGATGCGCGCCTGATTCGAGAGAACGATTCGACCCATGAGCGACGACTCCCACGCACGGTTTTCCCGTTTTCAAACCCCGGATCCCAGCATCCCTCCGCGCGAGCAATCACCGATGCTCCCGCAGGAGTTGGCCTGGGCGCGCGAGCGTGCCTTCATGCACCGCTTCAGTTGGTTCGTGGTGCTGCTTCCGCCGTTGAGCATGGGCCTCGTGCTGCCAGGCTTGGCGTACTTGACGATCCTGGGCCTGACCCAGAAGCTATTCGCCCCGGAGCTGGATGTCGACCGGATCGTCGGTGATTCCCTGGGCTGGCTGGCGCTGGCGACCGTGCTTTTCGTTGCCGCTTGGGCAGTGTCCAATTACCTGCGCGACTCACGGGACCCGACCAAGCGCTACTGGCAATCGTTGCCGGACCAAGGATTGGTCGAGCTTGAGCGTCATACGCTGATCAGGGGCATCAGCCTTTGGGTCAACGACTTTGACCCGGACTGCAACAGCCTTACCCTGTGGAAGAACGACAAGCTGGTGAGCGTGCAAAGCTCCGGCGTGTCGCAGTGGATCCTCGCCATGACCGCGGCCGGCCACTGGCTGGTGCTCAAGGACGAGTTCCCCGGTGACTTCTGCTATGGGCGAGAAGGGCGGATGCCCGAGAAGGGCAAGCAGCTGCAACCCCGCCAGCACTTGGCGATTGCCTTCGCACCCGGAACCCAGCTGATGCTGGGCCAGCGCTTTGAGGGTGCGCCTGTGCCCTTGGTGGAAACGCCCTACTGGATGTCCGCCGATGAGATCAAGCGCCTCACTGAAGCCGCCCATCACTGGATTTTCTTCCCGCCGGACCGTTACGCCGTGGTCAATACCGAGGACGCCCGCTGGGTGCAACGATTGGTGGACAGGGCACAAGCCAGTGTCGGGCCTCAGCATGAGTGACGAACTCTACAAGCAAATGATCAGCTTCGAGACGCCTGATCCAACCATCGGCCCTCGCGAGCAATCACCCATGCTCCCAGAGGAGTCAGCCAGGGCGCGCGAGCGTGCATCCATGCACCGCTTCAGCTGGGTCATGGTGCTGGCGGCGCCGGTGAGCGTTGGCCTGATGCTGCCAAGCCTGGCGTTCGTGATTGGCCTGGGCCTCGTCGAGAAATGGTTCGTCCCCGGCCTGGATGTCGACCGGATCATCGATGGATCCTGGGGCTGGCAGGTGCTGGCGACTGTGCTTTTCATCGCCGGTTGGGCCTCGTCCAATTACCGGCGCGATTCACGCGACCCGACCAAGCGCTACTGGCGCTCGATGCCGGATGAAGGGGTGGTCGAGCTTGAGCGTCATACGCTGGTCTCGGGCATCAGCCTGTGGTCCTGCGATGATAATCCCGAGGCCCTCAGCCTCACGCTCTGGCAAGACGACAAGCTGGTGCGCGTGCAAAGCTGCGGCGTGTCGCAATGGATCCTGGCCATGACCTCGGCCGGGCACTGGCTGGTGCTCACGGAGGAAATTCCCGGCGTCTTCCGCCATGGACAGGCCAGGCGAATGCCTGCGTCCGACCTGCGGATGAAGCCCCAGCAGCAATTGGCGATTGCCTTTGCCCCTGGGACCCAGTTGATGCTGGGCCAGCGCTTTGACGGTGCGCCTTTGCCGCTGACGGAATCCTCGTACTGGCTGTCCGCCGATGAGTTCAGCCGCCTCGCCGAAGCATCCCATCGCTGGGGCTTTTTCCCGCCGGACCGTTACGCCGTGGTCAACGACCGGGACGCCGGTTGGGTGCAGCGACTGGTGGACAAGGCGCGCGGCAACACTGGTCCACAGCCCCAGCGAACGGCTGTCGCGGCTGAGCGTCCGCCAACGTGACGCGGGTATCTCGGGGCGCGAGGGCGCTGGTGGCGGTCGCCGCGAGGGCGAGCAGTGCACCGACGGTGGCGAGCCCGATCCAGCCGCTCCGGTGGACCCCGTAGTTACCCAAGGCCGCGCCGAGTGCACCGCCCAGGAAATACGAACCCATGAACACCGTGTTCAATCGGCTGCGGGCCTCGGCGCGCAGGGTCTGGACGCGTGCCTGATTGGCCACCAGCCCGACCCGGTTGCCGAAGTCCAACAGCACCATGCCGACAATCAGCCAGCCCAGGTGCTGTCCGCCGGCCCCGATGAAGACGAAACCGACGACCAGCACCGTCGTACCCGCGACGGTCAGCGTCCGGGCGCCCAGGCGATCGACTAACGTGCCGATGCGGGGCGATGCGACGATGCCCAACACTGTCACCAGGCCGAACAGGCCAATGGTGGTCGAGCCGAACGTGTACGGCGGCTGGGTCAGCAGCGCGGCCAGCGTGGCCCATAAGGCACTGAAGGCGGCGAAAATCAGGAAGCCGCTCGCGGCGCAGAAGCGCAGTACCGGCTCCTCGCGCAACAGGCTGCCGAGGGAACGCATCAGCGCGCCATAGCGCATGGGAGAAAGGCTCGTCAGAGCGGGTAGATTTCCAGCAACGATCAACAACAGCATTCCATCGATGAGGGAGGCCACCCAGAACACCGATCGCCAACCGCAGTGCTCGCCGAGCAGGCCACCGAAGGTCCGCGCCAACAGTAATCCGGCGGACAGTCCGCTCAGCAACGTCCCGACCACCCGGCCGCGTTCCGCGGGCGCGGCCAGACCCGACAGGGCGGGGATGATCAGCTGTGCGGTAACCGCCGTCACCCCAACCAGGAAACTGCCGACGCACAGCAGCGCGAAACTCGGCGCCGCGGCGCAGGCGAGCAGCGCGACGGCATTTGCCCCGATGGCCCGCAATGCCACGCGGCGGGGTTGTCGGCAATCGGCGAGGGGCACGATGAGCAGCAGGCCCGTCCCATAACCGAGTTGCGTCAGCGTGGCGATCAGCCCGGCTTGGGTCGAGGTCAGGCCGAACGACGCGGCCATCATCGGCAGCAACGGTTGATGGTAGTAAAGGGTCGACACGGCCAGGGCGCAACACACGGCCATCACGCCGACCAGGCGAGCGGGGATCACGTTCGACACGGGCATGGCGCGGTCCTTCAGCGCGGTTGCAAGGTCGAGATCAGCGTGCCGGTATCGACGATGCTGTGGGCGAATGTCGGACCGTTCAACTCGTGCGCCGCGTGCATCATTTCCGGGCTGAACGCGGCGGTTGCGTCGCGCACCAGCGTCACGTGGTAACCGAGCTCCATGGCGAAACGTGCGGTGGACTCGATGCAGGTGTTCGCCAGCAAACCCATCACAATCACATGGGTGATGCCTTGTTGCTTGAGCTGGAAATCGAGGTCGGTATTGGCAAAACCGCTCTGGCCCCAATGCTCCTGGACGATGATGTCGCCGTCCTGTGGCACGAAGTCCGGGTGCCATTCGCCGCCCCAGGTGCCTTTTGCGAACGTATGGCGTTGCTGGATCAGGCGTTGGGTCGGATTGGGGTGGTTCCAGTTGTCGTAGTCGCCGGGTTGCCAGCGGCGATGGGGCACGTAGAACACCTGGATGCCTTGTTGCCGAGCGGTCGCCACAGCGGCGCGCAGGTTGTCGAGGAGGTGAACGTCCTGGGCAACCTTTTCCAGCAAGGGAAAGAGCTTGCCGCCCTCGGACAGGAAGTCGTTATAGGGGTCGACCAGCAACAGGCCGGTTCGCGACGGGGAGTACACAGGCTGGGTCATTTTTGAGGCTCCAGTTCAGGGATGGGTGTCCTCAATACTAACTATGAAAATCATATAGTCAATGGTTACGCCGTTTTCGAGCCGATTTAAGTGTTGGGCTGTCGTGTTACTATGAAAAAAATAGTGATTTTGAGAAAAACACATATGCAAGATGAAACGAGCGAAACGGTGTGCCCGGTGGCGCGTTCGGTGGGGGTGGTCGGTGATAAGTGGACGATCCTGGTGTTGCGTGAGTTGTACATGGGCACGACACGCTTCGAGGAGATCCAGATCCAGACCGGCGCCACGCCGCAAATGCTCACCTCGCGCCTCAAGGCATTGGAAGCCGACGGCCTGGTGGAGCGTCGTCCCTACAACGAAAAACCCCTGCGCTACGAGTACCAGCTGACCGCCAAGGGATGGGATTTCTATCCGGTGATCTACGCGTTGCGCGCCTGGGGCGAAACGTGGTGCAAGGGCGAGGATGAAGGGTTGGCGATGCACTTTGTGCATCGCGCCTGTGGACACGACGTGGGGGTAGCGAGTGTTTGCCCCAATTGCGGAGTACCGGTGGAACGCAAGGACTTGCAGCCGTCGATCAGCGAACGCTTCCTCGCCGAGCGCACGGCCCGTCGGGAGGCGTTCAAGGGTAAATAGCGCCGCCAACCCTCAATCGGCTTTGCGGCGTGTGACGCGCTTCATCACCACCACGAAGAACACCGGGACAAACACCACCGCCAGGGTGGCGCTGATCATCCCGCCGATCACGCCGGTGCCAATGGCCTGCTGGCTCGCCGAGCTGGCCCCCGTGGCGATCGCCAGCGGGACCACGCCGAGGATGAACGCCAACGAGGTCATGATGATCGGCCGCAAGCGCAGGCGCGCGGCCTGGAGCGTGGCGTCGACCAGGTCGTGGCCTTCGTCGTACAGGCTTTTGGCGAACTCGATGATCAGGATCGCGTTTTTTGCCGACAGGCCGATGATGGTGATCAGCCCGATCTTGAAGAACACGTCGTTGGGCATGCCGCGCAACGACACCGCCAATACCGCACCAAGCACGCCCAGCGGAACCACCAGCAACACCGAGGTCGGGATCGACCAACTCTCGTACAGCGCCGCCAGGCACAGGAACACCACCAGCAGCGACAGGCCCAGCAGGATGGGCGCCTGGCTGCCGGACAAGCGTTCCTGCAACGACAGGCCGGTCCATTCCTGGCCCATGCCCTTGGGACCCTGGGCGACCAACCGTTCGATTTCGGCCATGGCTTGCCCGGTGCTGTAGCCCGGTGCCGGTTCGCCGGAAATGCTCACCGCCGGGTAGCCGTTGTAGCGGGTCAGTTGCGCCGGCCCCTGGGTCCAGCGGGCCTGGACGAACGCCGACAGCGGCACCATTTGTCCATTGCTGTTGCGCACGTGGATCTTCAGCAGGTCCTCGACCTGGCTGCGCTGGTCGCCTTCGGCCTGGACCACCACGCGCTGCATGCGCCCCTGGTTCGGGAAGTCGTTGATGTAGGCCGAGCCCACCGCCGTGGACAGCACGCCGCCGACATCGGCAAAGGAAATCCCCAACGCATTCGCCTGCTTGCGATCGACCTCCAGTTGCACCTGCGGCGCTTCCGCCAGGGCACTTTCGCGCACGTTCATCAGCACCGGGCTTTTTTCGGCGGCGGCGAGCAGTTCGCTGCGGGCCTGCATCAGCGTGGCATGGCCGAGGCCGCCGCGGTCCTGCAAGCGAAACTCGAAACCGCTGGAAGTACCGAGGCCGTCCACCGGCGGCGGCAGCACCGAGAACACCATGGCGTCCTTGATCGCGCCGAAGGCCTGGTTGGCGCGATCGGCGATGGACGCCGCCGAATCATCGCCGCCGCGCTGCGACCAATCCTTCAGCGTGGTGAACGCCAGGGCGGCGTTCTGCCCGCTGCCGGAGAAGCTGAAACCGAGGATCACCGTGCTGTCGCCAACGCCAGGCTCGCCGGCATTGTGCGCCTCGATCTGTTCGACGACCTGTACCGTGCGGTTCTTGCTCGCGCCCGGCGGCAACTGGATGTCGGTGATGGTGTAGCCCTGGTCTTCCACCGGCAGGAACGAGGAGGGCAGGCGACTGAACAGCAGGCCCATGCCCACCAGCAGCACGCCGTAGATCAACAGATAACGGCCGCTGCGTCTCACTGCGTAGGCCACCCAACCGTGGTAGCGGTCGCCGAATCGATCGAAGCCGCGGTTGAACGCACCGAAGAACCCGCGTTTGGCGTGGTGATCGCCTGGCGCGATCGGCTTGAGCAGGGTCGCGCACAGGGCTGGGGTCAAGGTCAGGGCGAGAAACGCCGAAAACAGGATCGACGTCGCCATCGATAGCGAGAACTGCTGGTAGATCACCCCCACAGAACCCTGCATGAACGCCATCGGAATGAACACCGCCACCAGCACCAGGGTGATGCCGATGATCGCCCCGGTGATCTGGCCCATGGCCTTGCGCGTCGCGTCCTTGGGAGAGAGGCTTTCCTGGGCCATGATCCGCTCGACGTTCTCCACCACCACGATGGCATCGTCCACCAGGATGCCGATGGCCAGCACCATGCCGAACATGGTCAATACGTTGATCGAGAAACCCAGGGCGAGCATCGTCGCGAAGGTGCCCATCAGCGCCACCGGCACTACCAGCGTCGGGATCAGCGTGTAGCGGATGTTCTGCAGGAACAGGTACATCACCGCGAACACCAGCAACATCGCCTCGCCGAGGGTATAGACCACCTTGGTGATCGAGACTTTGACGAACGGCGACGTGTCGTAGGGAATCTTGTATTCCACGCCGGCCGGGAAGTAGCGCGCCAGCTCATCCATCTTCGCCCGTACGAGGGTGGCGGTGTTCAACGCGTTGGCGCCCGGCGACAACTGCACCGCCACGGCAGTCGACGGCTTGCCGTTCAGGCGCGTGGAGAACTGGTATTCCTGGCTGCCGATTTCCACCCGCGCGACATCGGCGATGCGCACCGTCGAACCGTCGGGGTTGGCCTTGAGCACAATGTCGGCGAATTCCTGCGGCGTCGAGAGCTGGCCCTTGACGACGATGGTCGCGGTGATTTCCTGGGTGCTGCGGCTCGGCAGGTCGCCGAGGCTGCCGGCCGAGACCTGGGCGTTCTGCGCGACGATGGCGGCATTGACGTCCGCCGGGGTCAGGTTGAAACCCACCAGCTTGCGCGGATCGATCCAGATCCGCATGGCCCGCTCGGCGCCGTACAACTGGGCCTTGCCGACGCCGTCCAGGCGCTTGATCTCGTTCATCACGTTGCGCGCCAGATAATCGCTGAGCGCCACGTCATCGAGCTTGCCGTCGCTGGAGGTGAGGGTGATCAGCAACAGGAAACCGGCGGAAACCTTGTCCACCTGCAAGCCCTGCTGGGTTACCGCTTGCGGCAGGCGCGACTCCACCGCCTTGAGGCGGTTCTGCACGTCGACCTGGGCCAGTTCGGGGTTGGTCCCGGGTTGGAAGGTCGCGGTGATTGTGGCGCTGCCGAGGCTGCTCTGGGATTCGAAATACAGCAGGTTGTCGGCGCCGTTGAGTTCTTCCTCGATCAGGCTGACCACGCTCTCGTCGATGGTCTGCGCCGACGCGCCCGGGTACACCGCGTAGATCTCGATTTGCGGCGGCGCCACGACCGGGTATTGCGCCACCGGCAGTTGTGGAATGGCCAGGATCCCGGCCAGGAGGATGAACAGCGCGACGACCCAGGCAAACACCGGGCGGTCGATGAAGAATTGCGGCATGGCTTAGTGTCCTGCCTGTGGCCCGGAAGCCTGGGCGAGAGGAAGAGGGGAATCATCGATCCGGACTTTTTCACCGGGGCGTGCGTGCTGGACACCTTCGACGACGATGCGATCGCCCGGCTTCAAGCCTTCGGTGACGATCCAGCGATCATTCTGAGCGGCGCCCAATTGCACCGGTTGCTGGCTGACCTTCTGCTCGGCGTCCAGCAGCAAAACCTGGGCGATGCCGGCGCTGTCGCGCAGGATCGCCCGTTGCGACACGGTGATGCCTTGGCTGTTCACTGCCTGCTCCAGGCGCACCCGGATGAAACTGCCCGGCAGCAAGTCCAGGTCCGGGTTGGGGAACTCGCTGCGCAGGCTGATCTGGCCAGTGCCAGGGTCGACGCTGAGGTCGGTGAAGAGCAACTTGCCGGGCAGCGGATAGGGGCTGCCGTCGTCCTGGATCAGGGTGGCCTTGGCCTGGCCCCGGCCGACCGCTTGCAACTGGCCGGCGCGAAAGGCGCGGCGCAGGTCATTGAGTTCACGAGTCGATTGGGTAAGGTCGGCGTGGATCGGGTCCAGTTGCTGGATGAGTGCCAATGGCGTGGTTTCGTTCTGCCCCACCAGTGCGCCTTCGGTCACCAGGGCGCGCCCGATGCGCCCGGAAATCGGCGCGGTCACCGTGGCGTAGCCGAGGTTCAGCTTGGCCCGTTCCACGGCGGCCTTGTTGGCGGCGACATCGGCTGCGGTCTGGCGCACGTAGGCCCGGGCATTGTCGTAGTCCTGGCCGCTGATGGCCTGGTCATCGATCAGTTGGGCATAGCGCTGCGCCTGCAACCGGGCCTGGAACGCATTGGCCTCGGCCTTGCGCAACGCTGCCTCGGCACTGTCCAGGTCGGCCTTGAACGGTGCCGGATCGATGCGAAACAGCACCTGCCCCTGCTTGACGTCGCTGCCTTCGCGGTAGACCCGCTGCAGAACCACGCCGGCGACCCGGGCGCGGACTTCGGCCACTCGCGGTGCGGCAATCCGGCCGCTCAGCTCGTTGCTGATGGACAGCGGTCGAGCCTGGACGGTCTCGATACGCACGCTGGCCGGCGGCGCAGATTCTTCCGAGGTCGAAGTGTCATCACAGCCGCTGAGCAACAGCGCACCGATCAACAGGCCCAGCGTGACGGCAGGTTTCTTGGACATGGTGCTTCCCCACTATTGAACCGCCCATGGTAGGGAACCGGGCCGATGACAGGAGTTAAGCTTTGTAGCGGCTCTGTGAAATTGTGTAACGCCCGTGGAATCAAATCTGAAAATGCCCCACCAACTCCTGCTGGTGGTTGGCCATGGCGTGCAGCGTGTGACTCGCCTGGGAAGCTTCCTGCATCCGGCCGGCCAGGGTTTCGCTGATGCCACGAATGCCGCTGACGCGGAGGCTGATGTCTTCCACCACTGAGCTTTGCTCCAGGGCTGCGCTGGCGATCTGTTGGTTCATCTGTTCGATCACTTCCACGGCCTGGGTGATGTGCTGCAGCGCGCCATGAGTGTGTTCGACGTGAACGACGCTGCCCCTGGCCAGCTCCCGGCTCGACTGGGTGCTGAGTACCACGTCCTGGCTCAACTGCTGCAAGGCTTCGATCACCGTGCGGATCTGCTCGACGGAATTCTGGGTGTTGCTAGCCAAATGCCGGACTTCATCGGCCACCACCGCGAAGCCACGTCCCTGTTCGCCGGCCCGGGCTGCTTCGATGGCGGCGTTCAGGGCCAGGAGGTTGGTCTGCTGGGCAATGGCGCAAATCACGTCCAGCACCTGGCTGATCTGCTGGCTGTTGTCCGCCAGTGCCTTGACCTGACCAAGCGTTGCCTCCAGGCGCCGGTCGAGGGCGTCGATGCTGCTGACGGCGTTGGCGAACATTTCCTGTCCCGATCGGCTGGCATTTTCCGCCACCGTTGCGGCATCGGCAGCCTGGTGGGAGTGGCGCGCCACTTCCTGGGCGCTGGCGCTCATCTCGTGCAAGGCGGTCGCCGCCAATTCGACTTCCCGGTACTGCTGTTGCATGCCTGCGCTGACTTCTCCGGCGACCCGCGCAGACGTGTCGGCGGTGTCCCGAGTGTCCCGGGACGCTTGCTGGATATCCCGGATGATTGGCTGGAGCTTGTCGAGGAAACGGTTGAAGCCGTGCGCCAACTGACCGAGTTCATCGTGGCGTTCGTCGGGCAGGCGCTGGGTGAGGTCGCCGTCACCTTCGACAATGGCGTCGAGCATATGAGCCACCCGCAACAATGGCCGTGTCACGCCGTAGGCGGTGAGCCAGATGAGCAGCAGCCCGAGGCCGGCTGCCAGCAATCCCAGGCTGAGGTTGAACCAGTTCGACTGGCGATGCTTGTCGTCGAGCTGCGCCTGCATGTGCAAGGCGGGCGCTTGCACGAGCGCTTCCGGCACGCGGATCTGCAGTTGCCAGGGGGGGCTTGCCACGGCGGTCTGCACGGCTTGGCGCACGTCGATGGAGGCCTCCGTCACGGCGCCGCTGTGGCCGGCCACTTGCCCCGACGGGGAGAGGATGCTGACCTCGCTGTGGCCGGGATACAGCTCGTTCGCCAGGCTGGCAGCGAGTTGCTGGAGGGTATCGAGGCTGATGTCCATGCCTACCACGCCGATGACTTTGCCTTGGTCCAGCAGTGGTATGGAGATGCTGCTCATCAAGGTCTGCTTGCCTTCGACTTCAATCGCGTAGGGCTCCGTCACGCAGGTATGCCCCTGGTTTTGCGGGCAGACGTACCAGGCGTTTTCCGGCTCGCTGCCCGGTGGCGCGGTGTTGGCGCTGATCTGGGCTTCGCTGAGCACTTCCTGCACCAGGTGCCCGGGCTGGCTTTGCGACCAGTACAGGGCAAAGCGGCCTTTTTCGTTGCTGGCGAGGTCGCGCTGTCCGGCAAAGCTGGCATCCTCGGTCGCCAGGGCGTCGGGCACCAGCACGACATAGAAACCGAGGACTTTCTCACGCTTGAGCAGCGCCTCGCGAGTCAGGCCAATCAGGTCGTGGCGCAGTTGCGCGGCCGTCAATCGTCCGTTCTGCGCCTGGGCGCGCAGTTGCAGCACCTGCTGGGCAAAACCTTCGCCATAAATCGCCGTTTCGCTGAAAAAGCGCTCAACCCGCTGACCGTGGGCCAAGGCCTGTGCTTGCAGGCCCTCCAACGCCGATTGTCCAAGTAGCTGGCTGCTTTGCCGTTTCAGCAGCGTGGCGCCTTGCTGGTTCTGATACAGCGAGGCACCGGTCAGTGCCCCGACGACCGCCAGCAGGCTCAGGCCGCTCAGAAGGGTGATCCGCCATTGGATAGAGAGACGAGCGAAAAACATGCTGAGGTTTCCTGGGCTTAGGGGTTTTTATTGTTTTGAGCCCAGCACTGTCTGAACGGTGGGCAAGGTTATCTTGCGGCAGGAAGCGCCTCCCCGTTATCCCGAATCGGCAGCGGTTGTGCGCCGAGATTGAGCGCATGCGGTTCACTTAAGGCGCCGACGTCCTTGTGGCGAGGGGATTTATCCCCGCTGGGCTGCGCAGCAGCCCCCTAACAGTCAACTCAGTATTCTGATACTCCGCGTTGCCTGCATTTAGGGCCGCTTCGCGCCCCAGCGGGGATAAATCCCCTCGCCACAGGAATGTCCTTCCCTGATGGGGCTGGCCTGTTTTGGGGCACTGTTTTTGATGCTGCCGTTTTGGGATAGCGAAGGGTTTTGGCAAGGGCATAGCATCGAAACCAGCGTGCAAGCAGAACAACAAGATTCTGGAAGCCGGTGAAGCTGGCCGACTCCGATCCAGCAGCCACTGCCTCATACAATAAGGTCAAGAACAATGAGCGTATCTTTCCCGATCAGCAGCTCGACGGAGCTGAAGCGCGGCGCACTGGGTGTCGGCTTCATCATCTTCTTCGTGATATCGGCGGCGAGTCCCTTGAGTGTCATCGCCGGCGGCTTTCCCATCGGCATCATGCTTGGCAATGGCGCCGGCACACCTGCGCTGTTGCTGCTGGCGCTGTTGGTGTTGCTGGCCTTTTCGGCGGGTTACACCGCCATGTCCCGGCACATGACCAACGCCGGTGGCTTCTACGCCTTCACCTCTCGCGGCCTGGGTGGCTTGGCCGGTGGCGCGGCAGGGGTGTTGGCGATGTTTGCCTACAACATTCTCCAGGTCGGCCTGTACGGCATGTTCGGCGGCGTGGTCAGCGGCACGATGGCCAGTGTCTTCGGCCTGGAATTGCCGTGGTGGACGTACTCGCTGCTGGCGATGGCGAGCGTTGCGATCCTCGGTTATCGCAAGATCGACTTATCGGCTCGTGTGCTCTCTGTGGTGGTGATCGCCGAGTACCTGGCGATCCTGACGCTGGATTTCGCCATCCTCAAGACCGGTGGCGACAGCGGCATCAATCTCGATTCGTTCGACCGCAGCCACGTCTTCAGCGGCACGCCATCCATCGGCCTGCTGTTCTGTTTCGCGGCGTTCATCGGCTTCGAAGCCACGACGATCTATGGAGAAGAGGCGAGGAATCCGCACCGCACGATTCCCATCGCCACCTACAGCTCCGTGCTGTTGATCGGTGGTTTTTATGCGCTGTCGGTCTGGTCGATGATCGTGGGTGTCGGGGCCGACAAGATCGTACCGACGCTGCAAGCCCTGCAGGATCCGACCACGTTCATCTACGGCCTGTCCGATCACTTTGTCGGCCCGCACCTGACCCAGATCATCCGGCTGCTGTTCATGGTCAGCATCTACGCCGGACTGCTGGCGTTCCACAATGCCGCGGCGCGTTATTTCTATGCCATCGGCCGGGACGGCTTGCTGCATAGCCGCTTGGGCACCACCCACCGCGTGCACCAGAGCCCGCACATGGGCTCGGTCCTGCAAAGCCTGATCGCCGCCGTGGTGGTGCTGATCTTCGCCGCGCTGGACGCCGACCCGATCCTGCAATTGTTCGCCTGGTTTTCCAACCTGGCCACCCTCTGCGTGATCCTGCTGATGGCGCTGACGTCGGCGGCGGTGTTCGTCTACTTCCGGCGCCACCCGGAATTGAAGCTGGGGCTTTGGCGCGGTCGGATTCTTCCAGGCTTTGCGTGCCTGGCCTTGCTCGCGGTGCTGGCCCTTGCGGTGATTCATTTCGATGTGCTCACGGGCGCCAGCCAGCGCCTGTCCTACGGTCTCTGCGCCGTCATTCCTGTCGCGCTGGTGGTCGGCGTGTTCCTCGCCGTGCGCCTGCGCAAGGTCTCGCCGGAGCGATTCGCGGCGCTGGGTAGCCACAAGCTCTAGCCGCCACGCGAGCCCTTCACACCAAACAAAAACAACTGCGCTGTCGTTCGGGACGGTCCGGCGGCGCGTGAAAGGAAGGTTCCATGCACGATTATCAAATGCTCATCAACGGGGTGCGGGTCGACGGGGAAAACGGCCATTTCGATGTGGTCAACCCGGCGACGGGCGCTGCGTTCGCCCGATGCCCGGCCGGTTCCCTGGGCCAACTGGACCGCGCGGTCGAGGCGGCGCAATCGGCCTTTGTCGAGTGGCGGCACAGCACCCATGAAGATCGCCGCCAGCGTCTGCTGAATATTGCGGCGGACATCGAGCAGGACGCCGACGCGCTGGCCCGGCTCATCGTCCTCGAACAAGGCAAGCCGCTGGCGCTGGCGTTTTCTGAAGTCATGGGCGCGGTGGCCTGGACGCGTTATGCCGCCGAACAACAGATCCCGGTGGAGCTGGTGGAAGAAACCCCGACCCAGCGCATCGAGCTGCACCGCAAGCCCTTGGGCGTCGTCGCCTCGATCACACCCTGGAACTGGCCGTTCATGATTGCCGTCTGGCACATCATGCCGGCGCTGCGAGCCGGTAATTGCGTGATCAGCAAGCCGTCGAGCCTGACGCCCTTGAGCACTCTGCGCCTGGTGGAAATCATCGCCAGTCACGTGCCCCGGGGCGTGATCAATGTCGTGACGGGTGAACAGGGTTTCGGCAGCGCGATCACGGCCCACGCCGGTATCCAGAAAATTGTCTTCACCGGCTCGACAGCCACCGGCCAGAGCGTGATGCGCGGTGCTGCGGCGAATCTCAAGCGCCTGACGCTGGAGCTGGGCGGCAACGATGCTGCCATCGTCCTGCCCGGCACGTCGGTCGAGGTGGTGGCCGAAGAGATTTTCCAGGCGGCCTTTCTCAACATGGGGCAGACCTGCGCCGCCCTCAAGCGCTTGTACGTGCACCAATCCCAATACGAGGCGTTCGCCGACGCACTGACACTCATCGCCGCGCGCCAGGTCGTTGGCGACGGCCTGGAGCCGGAGGTCACCTTCGGTCCGGTACAAAACGCTGAACAATTGGCGCTGGTGGAAGCACTGGTGGCGGATGCCCGGGACCAGGGCGCGCGGGTGCTGTGTGGCGGCGCACGCCTGGACCGAGCGGGTTTCTTTTATCCGCCGACCCTCGTCGCCGACGTCAGCGACGGCCAGCGCCTGGTGGACGAAGAGCAGTTCGGCCCGGTGTTGCCGTTGATTGCCTACCAGGACGTCGAGGATGTCCTGCGCCGCGCCAACGCTGGCGACATGGGCCTGGGCGGTTCGGTCTGGGGCAGCGATGTGGACCAGGCCCAGGCGTTGGCAAGTCGCCTTGAAAGCGGCGTGGCCTGGGTCAACTGCCATGCGCAGATCCAACCGAACACGCCATTTGGTGGCAGCAAGATGTCCGGGTTCGGCGTCGAGTTCGGCCTTGAAGGGTTGCTGGAATTCACCGGCCAGCAATTGCTGTACGTACGCAAGCGTGAAACACAGTGAGGACTGCAACCATGTACGAGCACTACAAGACAGCGCAAAAGAAATTCTGGCACCCGATGAGTTCGTCGGCGCCGGCCAACCGCTCCAAGACCTTGGTCATCGCCCGTGGCGACGGCAACTACATCACCGATATCGACGGCCACCGCATGCTCGATGGAGTAGGCGGCTTGTGGAACGTGAACGTGGGGCACAACCGCGCTTCAGTGAAGGCGGCCATTGCCGCGCAAATGGACGAGTTGGCGTATTACCAGACTTTCGACGGTATCGCCCACCCTCGGGTGTTCGATCTGGCCGAACGACTCATGTCGATGTTCGCCCAGGAAGACATGGCGCGGGTGTTGTTCAGTTCCGGCGGTTCGGACGCGGTCGAGACGGCCCTGAAAATGGCTCGGCAATACTGGATCGCCAGTGGTGAGCCAGGGCGCACGCGGTTCCTGTCATTGCGCAATGGCTACCATGGTGTGCACATGGGCGGCACCTCCGTGGGCGGCAACGGCGTCTATCACTACAACCATGGGCCGCTGTTGGCCGGCTGCCATTTGCTCGACACGCCGTGGCTGTACCGCAATCCCTGGGACTGCCGTGACCCGCAGGAACTGACCGCCCACTGCATTCGCCAGTTGGAAGACCAGATCGCCTTGCTCGGCGCCCAGACCATCGCGGCGCTGATCGCCGAGCCCGTGCAGGGCGCCGGCGGCGTGATCGTGCCCCCCGCCGATTATTGGAAAAAACTGCGCGAAGTCTGCGATCGCCACGGCATCCTGCTGATCGCCGATGAAGTCGTCACCGGCTTCGGCCGCACCGGTTGCATGCTCGGCAGTCGCGGCTGGGGCGTCGCGCCGGACGTGTTGTGCCTGGCCAAGGGCATCACCGCCGGTTACATCCCCATGGGCGCCACGGTGTTCAACCAGCGCATGGTCGATGCCATCGAGAACGGCCCGGGTTTCACCAGTGTGATCATGCATGGCTACACCTACAGCGGACACCCGACGGCGTGCGCCGCAGCGCTGGCGGTGCTGGACATCGTCGAGGCCGAGGATTTGCCAGGCAACGCCGGCAAGGTTGGCGCCCAGTTGCTGGAGCAACTGCAGCCGTTGGCCGAACGCCATGCGCTGGTCGGCGAAGCGCGTGGCAAGGGCCTGATGATTGCCCTCGATCTGGTGGCGAACAAGGTCACCCGCGAACCGCTGGATCCCGCCAACGGCCTGGCGTCGCGGATTGCCGAGCATGCGCGCCGCGCCGGGGTATTGGTGCGCCCGATCGGCAACAAGATCGTCCTGTCGCCACCGTTGACCCTCACATCCGACGAGGCCGGCGTGATGGTCGGCGCGCTGGACGACGCGCTCGCCAACTGCCGCTAGCCCGGCCAGCCGGCGCCGTTTGCGGTGCCGGCTTCCAAATATAAAAACAGCCTGTCAAGGCGCACCTCAAGGAGTTCAAGCCATGCGGTCTCTATCGCGTATGGGATTTTTCGGCAGTGGCCTGGCCTGCACGTTGGCGTTCTATGCCGCCAATCAGGTCCAGGCTTACGAGTTGTATGCCGATGACGACACTCACCTCAACGCCGACCTGCTGGCGGTGTTCGGCCATTTCAACAGCCGCAAGAACTACGACGGCAGGACGGGCGGTTCGACCTGGCGCGAAGGCTTCATCAAATATGGTGTGAGCGGCGACCAGGGCCTCGCCGGCCAGGGCACCGCCTATGGCGCCTTCAGCCTGGTCAGCTCCGCCACCTGGGGCGATGGCGACGCGGCCGGCAACACGCTGGGCAGCGAGCGCACGACAAAAATCGAGGACGCCTACCTGGGCTGGCGCTCCGCCGATCTGTTCCCGCTGCTGGGGCAGGATGGTGTCGATATTTCCGGCGGACGCCAAATCGTCAAGTTGGGCAGGGGGTTCTTGATCAACGATGATGGGCCGAACCTGGGCAAAGGCCCGGCCGACGGGCGCTTGAATCGTGGCGGCGCCTATTACCTCGCTGCACGGCACGCGTTCGATCAAACCGCCGTGTTGCGCCTGGGTGGGCAGGATGGCCTGCATGGCAGCGTGGTGTGGCTTAAATCGGACAACCGCGCCCAGGCCGAAACCGAACTCGCTGCCGGCACGCTGGACTACACCGCCAAGGCCGGGACACTGGGGTTGACCTGGATCCATGGCCTTGACGTGAACGACCGCTGGGCTAGCGATTTCCAGCGGCAACGCAAGGGCATGGACGTCTATAGCATTCGCGGTGAAGGCGACGCCGGTATCGAGAACGCCAGCCTGGCCTTCGAATACGCCTGGCAGGACAAGGACGCCGGCCCGCAGAACGCCTGGTACGCCGAGGCTGGCTACACCTTCGCGGACATCGCCTGGGCGCCGAAACTGACCTATCGCTACACCCGTTATTCGCAGAAGTGGGACTCGCTGTTCACCGGCCAGAGCACCGGTTACGGCACCTGGTTCCAGGGCGAGGTCGCGGGCAACTATGCCGGGCCCTTCAACAGCAACACCGGCATTCACCATGTCGGCTTGAAGGCCACGCCATTGGAGAACCTGACCCTCGGTGCGCTGTACTTCGATTTCAACACGGTGCGCAAGGACAATGCCTTGAACCTGGATGCCCGTGAGCTGGATTTCTATGCCGAGTGGGCCGTGAACCAGCACTTGATCGTCACGCCGCTGATCGGCCTCTACAAGCCGGACCGGGATGCAACGACAGGGGGTAATCAAGTGGCGGGCAATGGCACCAACGTGTACAGCCAGGTGACGGTGGCCGTGCCGTTTTGAGGCAGAGGGCTGGACGGCAAACTCCTGTGGCGAGGGGATTTATCCCCGCTGGGCTGCGAAGCGGCCCTAAAAGCCAAACAACTCGGTGTGTCAGGTAGATTGAGTTGCCTGTATGGGGCTGCTGCGCAGCCCAACGGGGATAAATCCCCTCGCCACAGGGGGATCGTTTCTCTTGAATGAGCTGCGTCCCTGCTTTCTAGCTCATGGCAGGCGGATGCTGCATCCGCTCCGCTATCCGCCGAGTAGTCTCAACGACCATTTCAATCACGGTCTCCTGACGCAGCAATTTGAAGCTGTCAGTGCTGCCCACGGCGGAAAGGCTGCCCACCACTTCGTCGAGTTCGGGGTTGATGATCGGTGCCGCGATACCGGTCAGCCCTTGGTTGAGTTCGTCGTGGGTCAGGCAATAACCGTCCTTGCGGATCTTTTTTGTCGCCTTGGAAAAACTCGGCCAGTCATAGGGATTGTCGGGCTCGTTGGCCAGGTGCTCTTCGAACAGGCGCTGCAAGCGCCGACCTTTCTGGAACGCGATCAACACCTTGGACTGCGCGCCGCGAAAGAATGGCAACGGATGGCCGCGGCCGAACGAGAACTGGTAGGTGTCGTCGGGCTCGGCGATGTAGGTGTTGATGATGTGGCCGTCATAAAAAACGCTGGCGAACACCGCCAGGCCGGTTCGTTCGGACAGCTCGTGTATCAGCTCGCGACCGGCGACGAGGATCGGATCGTACTGCCGCATCATCCAGTCGAGCTCGATGATCCGCGGCCCCAGGCCATAGCTGCCGGCATCCACTCGCACCAGCAGGCCAGCGTCACACAAGTCCTTCACGTAGCGGTACACGGTCGCCCGCGACAGACCCATGCGCTCGGCAATGGTGTCGGGGTCGATCTTCAGTCGATCCGGGCCGAAGAGGTCCAGGACGCTCAGCATCTTGCTCAGGCTGCTCATTTCGCTCCTAAAGGGTGGAGTGGCGCGTGGGTGGCCGTTTGGGTGAGCACTATAGGTAGACCCATCGATGATGAAAAGCCCGCAGGGTCGGTCTGTAGCGCGCTGTCACGGTAACTGAAGATCTGAGAAATGCAAGTTGATCGGCTGGAATAAATCCATCTGAAATACGCATAAATCTCAAAATACGAGTTTATGTGTAAAAAATAGCTTGTTTTGTCGATTTCGCTGTGTGATAAATCTCAGCCATTGCAAACGCTCGATGAAGAGGGCTGGAAATGAATGGTGCGCAACTGATAGTGAAGGCGGCGGTGGCGAGCGGTATCGAATACTGCTTCGCCAACCCCGGGACGACCGAAATTCCCCTGGTGGCGGCCATGGCCAGCGCGCCAGCCCTCAAGCCGGTGTTGTCGTTGTTCGAGGGGGTCTGCACCGGCGCCGCCGACGGCTACGGGCGCATTGCCGGCAAGCCGGCGATGACCCTGACGCACCTGGGGCCAGGCTTTGCCAATGGCATTGCCAACCTGCACAACGCCCGCCGCGCCAACACGCCGATCGTCAACGTCATCGGCGACCACGCGTCCTGGCACGTCAACTACGATCCGCCGCTGGCCAGTGACATCCAGGCGTTGGCCGGGAGCGTATCCGGGTGGGTGCGCACGTCGCGCACGGCCTCTGGCGTCGGGGAGGATTTGCAAGAGGCGGTGCGTGCGGCCTGGCAAGCCAAGGGCCAGATCGCCAGCCTGATCCTGCCCATGGACCTGCAAGCCAATGCCGTGCAAAACGAAAGCGCGTTCACAGCGTTGCAGGCGCCGATCCGGCGCTTTGCCGGTGACCGGATCGAGGCGGTCGCCCAGGCCCTGCGTGATGGCCGGCGCCTGGTATTTATCGTCGGCGACCAAGGCTTGTCCGTCGCAGGCCTGGAAGCGGCGGGGCGCCTGGCCCAGTTGGCGGGCGTGCGGATGTTCGCCGAGACCTTCCCGCGCATGAGTTATCGCGGTGGCGGCCTGCCGGACCTGGATCGCCTGCCGTACTTCCCCGAAGTGGCCATCGAGATCCTCGACCAATACGACGCGGTGGTGTGCGCCGGCGTCCCCGAACCCATCAGCTATTTCGGCTACGAAGGCATTGCCTCCCGGCTGGCCGAGCGTGATCGCCTGCTGTGTTTGGCCGAGGTGGGAGACGACGTGGCCGGGGCGCTCACCGCGTTGGCCGATGCGCTTGAGGCGCCGGCCCATGTGCCCACGTCGATGGGCATTGAATTGCCTGCCGCCGAGGCTGAACTGACGCCGCAGTCGGTAGGGCAGGTACTGGCCGCCTCGTTGCCGGACGACAGCATCGTTTCGGTGGAAGGCGGGACGTGCGGCTATCCATTCTTCACCGCCTCGGCCCATGCCGCGCGCCATCGGGTCTTGACCAACACCGGCGGGGCCATCGGCCAGGGCATCCCGGTGGGCTTTGGCGCCGCGATGGCCGAGCGCGGCAACAAGGTGTTCTGCCTGCAATCGGACGGCAGTGCGCAATACACCATCCAGACTTTGTGGAGCATCGCCCGGGAGCAATTGCCGGTGGTGATCCTGATCGCGGCCAACCACCGCTACGCCATCTTGCAGAACGAACTGCGCCGCTTCGGCATGACCGAGTTGGGCCCCGAAGCCCTGAGCCTGACGGTGCTGGATCGCCCACGCATCGATTGGAAGGCCCTGGCGAGAGGCTACGGCTTGCCGGCCAGCACCGTGCACACCAACGGCGAGTTGCAGCGCGCCCTGGCCAACGCCAAGGCCGACGGTGGTCCTTGCCTGATTGAAATGGCGCTGTGAGGAAGAGGATATGAGTCAGATTCAACTGTTGCCTGCGGTCGAGCAGTTCCTGTCGCAACCCGGACGCCTGTTTATCGGCGGCACGTGGCAGGACGCGGCAGATGGTCGCCGGTTTGCCGTGGAAAACCCGGCCACTGAAGACACCCTGACCGAGGTGGCCGCCGGCGGCGAGCGTGACGTGGATGCCGCTGTCGCCGCCGCCCGTGTGGCCTTCACCGGTGCCTGGGCGCAGCATTCGCCGGCCCAGCGTGGGGTGCTGTTGTTTCGCCTGGCGGAACTGCTCGACCAGCATCGCGAAGAACTGGCGCAACTGATCACCCTGGAAAACGGCAAGCCGATCGCGACAGCCCGGGGCGAAGCCGCCAGCGCCGCCAACATCATTCGCTACTTCGCCGGTTGGCCGACCAAGATCGAAGGCAGCACGTTGCCCGTATCGCCCGCCAGCGGCGCACCGATGCTCAACTACACCTTGCGCGAGCCGGTGGGTGTCTGCGCGTTGATCGTGCCGTGGAACTTCCCGCTGACCATGTGCGTGTGGAAGCTCGGCCCGGCGCTGGCGACCGGTTGTGTCGCGGTGCTCAAGCCCGCCGAACAGACGCCGCTCGTCGCGATTCGCCTGGTGCAATTGATCGAGGCTGCCGGTTACCCGGCCGGGGTAGTCAACCTGCTCACCGGCCTCGGCGCCCAGACCGGCGCACCGCTGGCCCAGCATCCGGACGTGGACAAGATCGCCTTCACCGGTTCGACCCAGGTGGGCCGGCTGATCGCCCAGGCGGCCACTGGCAACATGAAGAAGGTCTCGCTGGAGTTGGGCGGCAAGTCCCCCAACATCATCCTGCCGGACGCCGACATCGTCCGCGCCGCCAAGGGTGCCGCCGATGGCATCTTCTACAACCAGGGCCAGGTCTGCACCGCCGGATCGCGCCTGTATGTGCATGCCAGCGTTCTCGACCAGGTACTTGAAGAACTCCAGCGCCATGCGGCCGCCCATGTGCTCGGGCCCGGCCTGGATCAAGCCAGCAGCATGGGCCCGCTGGTCTCGGCCCGGCAACTGGGCACGGTGCGTGGCTACTTGCAGCGGGGCCAGGAGGAAGGCGCGGAGCTGATTTGCGGCGGCGACCGACCGGCCCACCTTGAACGCGGCCACTTCATTCGCCCCAGCGTATTTCTCGACCGCGCCGAGCGCGCCTGTGTCGCCCGGGAAGAAATCTTCGGCCCGGTGCTGACCGTCATGAGCTGGACCGACATCGACGAACTGGTGCTGCGCGCCAACGACTCGCCTTACGGCCTGGCCGCCGGCCTGTGGACCCGTGACTTGCGTTCCGCCCATCGCGTGGCCGCGCAGTTGAAGGCCGGCTCGGTGTGGATCAACTGCTGGAACGTCGTCGACCCGGCTTCGCCCTTCGGTGGCTACAAGCAATCCGGCTGGGGGCGGGAAATGAGCAAGAACGTGATCGATGCCTACACCGAAACCAAAAGTGTCTTCGTCGATCTGGCCTGAACCGAATAATCACAAGAGGAACTGCTATGGATCTGGAATTGAAGGGCCGCGTCGCGATCGTCACCGGCGGTGGCATGGGCATCGGCAAGGAAGTCGCGCGCTTCCTGTCCCAGGAAGGCTGCAAGGTGGTGATCTGCGCGCGGCGCATGGAATACCTCCAGCAGGCCGCCGAGGAAATCACTGCGCAAACCGGCAACGAGGTATTGCCGCTGTTCTGTGACACCAACCAGATGACGGCGGTGTCCGACATGGTCGAGGCCGCTCACCAGCACTTCGGTCGCATCGACATCCTGGTCAACGGCGCCGCCGCCCCGTCCGGTGTGGTGCGCAACGACATCGAACATGCCGGCGATGATGAATTGCTCTCGGACCTCAACACCAAAGTGATCGGCTATTTCCGCTGCGCCAAGGCCGTGACCCCGCACATGAAGGCTGGTGGCTTCGGACGGATCATCAACATCGGTGGCCTGACCGGGCGCGGCAGCAAGGTCCTCTCGGGCATGCGCAACCTGGCCATCGCCCACATGACCAAGACCCTCTCCGATCAACTCGGCCCCGCCGAGCATCACCGTCAACCTGATCCACCCCGGCGTGGTCGACACCCCGCACATCCAGGAGTTGTATGAACGCGAAGGCGTCAAGCAGGGCAAGACGCCCGCGCAGGTGGAGCAGGGCTACATCGACGCGACGCCGATCCGGCGCACCCTGGCGCCCATCGAAATGGGTTGGCTGATCGGCTTCCTCGCATCCCCCAAGGCCGGCGCCGTGACCGGGGAGTCCATTGGCATCGATGGCGGATTGACCCGCGGCATCTTCATTTGAGGAGCAACCCGTGATGAGTAACGGAACCCTTTTGGTCGCCACCGTGGGGCAGGCGATCATCCGCAGTGCCGACGATGGCCGCACCTGGCATCGCCTGGGTCTGGGCCAGGACCTGGAATTCGATGCGATCACCCGGTCCCTGAGTGTCCATCCCGATACGCCTGAAGTGATCTATGCTCGGCACCGATATCGGCCTGTGCGTCAGCCGCGATACCGGCGGCCATTGGCAGCAGGTGGATGCGCCATTCAACGGGCAGACCGTCTGGAAAGTCGCGGTGGATCCCCAGGATGCCCAGCGCATTTTTGTCGGCACCGGCGCGCCTTCCCGCGCCGTGCTGTGGCGCACCCTCGACGGCGGCGAAAGCTGGGACCGTGCCCCGGTGGAGATCCCGGAATTCTGCGACGGCGTCAGCCGGCCGCGCTTGCTGGCCTTCGCCTACGACCCGACGGATCGCAACCAGCTCTGGTTCGGCCTGGAAGAGGGTGGGTTGTTCCACAGTCGCGACGGAGGCGATAGCTGGACCCGTGTCGATGACCGCCTGCTGTGGGATTTCAATTCGGACGTGCACAACATCCTGGTGCTGCCCAACCACGGGCAAAAAGTCATCGTGGTGGTCTGCGTCAACGCCGTCTACCGCAGCCTCGACGAAGGGCAGACCTGGACCGGCATCATCGCCCGGGAAACCTTCGGCCTGTATTACGTACGGGCCATGAACGCGCCGTTGGGCAGCGAAGACACCCTCTACCTGAGCATCTCCGACGGCACCCCGGGCACCACCAGCAAAGTCCTCGTTTCAAGGGACGCTGCCGTCAGTTGGGAAGTGCTGCCGCTGCCGCAGCAGCCCAATTCCTGCGTCTGGGCGATTGCCTTGAACCCGGCCAATCCTCGGCAGATTGTCGCTGGCACCAAGTACGGCCACCTGTTCACTTCCGAGAACGGTGGCGACGGCTGGCAGAAGCAGTGGCGTGAGTTCAGCGAAATCGCTGATGTGCTCTGGACGCCCGCCGTGGCGCAGATCAAGTCCGGGCATCAATCCATCGTCAAGAAGAACTGAGGTACCGCGCGATGAAAGTCGAAGTCGTTCGTACTCATCTGTCGCTGTTCGTCAGCGACCCTGAAGTGTCGGCACGTTGGTACGCCGACGTGCTGGGCATGCATGAAAGCGCCCGGGGTGAAAGCTGGATCATGATGGCGTTCGGTGCCAAGCACCACGACATCGCGCTGATCCAGGCAGCGCCCGGCGCGCATCAGGGCGGCCTGGGGTTGCAGCACTACGGGCTGGAGATCGCCGGGGATATGACCACCTTGCGCAAGCTCTACGGCATGTTGCTGAGCAAGGGCGTCGAGGTGGTGAAGATCACCGATCACGAGATCGGCAACGGGGTGTATTTCAACGACCCCGATGGCAACCGCATGGAATTCTTCCTCGAGTCCGAACACGACGACGCGCGCGGCAAGGCTCGCTTCAAGGCCGCTGGCGCCCCCAGCCGGCATTTCGATCTCGATCCACTTTGAATGAGGCTTCTGTTATGAAAACCGCGAATTTCGCCAGCTATCACATCCGCAAATGGTACAGCTTCGTCGAGGAAACCCTGGCCAACGAAACCGGCCAGTTGGCCGATGGCGAGCCGCTGTTCAAGTACGCCATTGGTGCGGTGATCGCCAACCCGTATGCCGGACGCTTCAGCGAAAGCCTGGCGGAGCTGGTCGAGCCTTCGCCGTTGTTGGGCCAGGAGTTTGGCCGACGCATTCGGGTAATGGCTGGGCAGCGCGAGATCGTCAGCTACGGCAAAGCGTGCCTGGTGGGTAGCCAGGGCGAATACGAGCATGGCAATGCGTTGCTGACCAACCCGGCGGCGGATCCGATCCGGGTTGCGCTGGGCGGCGGCAAGTCCTGGGTGCCGTCCACCGGCAAGCGTGGCGGGCCTGGCGTGACCATCGACGTGCCGCTGGCCCACAAGGACGCGCTGTATGTCCGTTCCCACTACGACAGCATTTCGTTGTCGTTCGGCGACGGTCCGGCGGCGGACGAATTGGTCATCATCTGGGCCTTCGCCACGCGTGGGCGATTGCACGCGCGCCTGGGCGGCTTGCAGGCGGCGGACGTCAAGGGCAATGACGGCCTGTACTGAGGCGCGCTGATCGAGGGGAATGACCAATGTCCGAAAACAGCCAGTTTTTCACCAACCGATCGGGGATGCGCCTGCATTACCTGCGCTGGGGCAACCCATCCGGCGTTCCGGTCTTGCTGCTGCACGGGCTGCGTTCCTATGCCCAGACCTGGGCGCCCCTGGCCGATGCGCTGGGCGAGCACTATTGCTGCCATGCCCTGGACCAGCGCGGCCGTGGCCAGAGCGATTGGGCCGAGGCTTCCAGCTATCGCACCGACGCCTATGTGAGCGATCTGGAAGACTGGGTCGCGCACCTGGGGCTGGAGCGTTTTGTCCTGGTGGGGCATTCCCTCGGCGGCACCAACGCCCTGGAATACGCCCGACTCAATCCCGGACGGCTGCATGCGTTGGTGATCGAGGACATCGGCCCCGGCTCGTCGATCCGCGGCGAGGGCGCCGAGCGCATCCGCCGGGAGATGCGCCAGACGCCGCTGGTCTTTCCAGACTGGAACAGCGCCGCGCAATTCTGGCGGCAATCGCGACCGGGCTTGTCGGACGACGGCCTGGCGTCGCGGTTGACCTATTCCATGAAGCAAACGCCGGAAGGCATCGTATGGCGTCACGACCAGAAAGGCATCGCCGAGGCGCGCCTGAGCATTACGCCGACTGACTTGTGGCCAGCGGTGCGGGCGCTGGATTGCCCGACGCTGTTCATTCGTGGCACGCGTTCGGATTTTCTCCCATCGGCAACCCTGGAGGCGATGCGGGAGGCCAATGCGCAGGTGCAGACAGCGGAAATCGCCGACGCCAGCCATTATGTTCATGACGACCAGAGCGAAGTGTTCAACCAGGTCGTCGCGGATTACCTGCGCGGCCAACTCTTGCAATTACAACAATAAAGCGGTGGATAGCGATGAAGCAGGACAAAACCCAGGTCGTCATCGTGGGCGGCGGCCCGAACGGGATCACGGCGGCGCATTACATGGGGCTGTACGGCATCGACTGCATCGTCCTCGAATTGGCCGAGGGCATCCTGCCGTATCCCCGGGCGGTGGGCATGGACGACGAAGCGCTGCGCGTGCTGCAAGGCATCGGCATCGCGGAGCTGGCTGCGCGGGACATGATCTGCAACGTGCCGCTGCGTTACTACAACGCACGCGGTGTGTGCTTTGCCGAGGTCAAGCCGAGCACGGCCCACTACGGCTGGCCGATGCGCAACATCTTCATGCAGCAGTTGCTTGAAGGGACTTTGCGCGAGCAGTTGGGCAGGCATTCGGGTGTCGAGTTGCGCCAAGGCCATGAAATGCTTGAGCTGGAACAGGACGAGCAGGGCGTGACCTTGCAGGTGCGCGATGCCCAGGGTGAGCTGTATCAGCTGCAGGCGCAGTATGTGATCGGCGCCGACGGCGGGCGTTCCAGCGTGCGCAAGAAACTCGGCATCGAGCTGCTGGGGCTGACCCATCCGCGCAAATGGGTGGTGGTCGACACCGCCAACGACACCCTGGATGCGCCTTATACGGCCTTGCACGCCGATCCCCAGCGGCCTTTCGTCTGCATCTATTTGCCGTACCAGCAGCGGCGCTGGGAGTTCATGCTGCTGGAAGGCGAGGACGAGGCCCTCATGTGCGAAGAGACGACGATCCGCACGTTGATCCGGGGCCACATCGGCGATGCGGTCGATCAATTGGAAATCATTCGGATCCGCGCCTACACCCACAATTCCCGGGTGGCGGCGCGTTTCGTCGAAGGTCGCGTGGCCTTGGTGGGCGACGCGGCGCACATCTCCCCGCCGTGGGCCGGGCAGGGGCTCAATTCGGGGCTGCGGGACGTGGTCAACGTGGCGTGGAAGCTGGCGGCGATTCTCCAGCGCCGGGCGTCGCCGTCGATCCTCGGCAGCTACGACCAGGAGCGTCGCGGCCATGCCACGGATCTCATTGCGCTGGCCGACAACATGGGCGCGGTGTTGGGGCTGACCAACCCGCTGATGGCCGGCGTGCGGGACTGGCTGTTCCAGGCCGTGAACAGCGTCGACAACCTTCGCTCGCACTTGCTCGAATTCAAATTCAAACCCAAGGCGACCATCACCAAGGGTCTGGTCTATCACGAGCGTGCCGAGCTGCACGAGGATGATCTGGTCGGGCAACTGTTCATCCAGCCGGCCGTGGAAGACGCCCAGGGACAGCGCCGGCATCTGGACGACGTGCTGGGACACTCGTACGCGGTGCTCGGTTATCGGGTCAATCCCGCGGCGCACCTGGGTGAAGACACCGCCGCCTACTGGGCGCGCTGGGGTACGCGCTTCATCCAGATCAATCGCTCGCGCAGCGGTGTGGGGCGCAACCAACCCTTGTCGGCCAGCGGCGCCATCTGCATCGAAGACGTCGACAATCGCCTGGGCGAGTGGTTTACCAAGGTGCGTGATTGCATCGTGGTAGTGCGGCCGGATCGGTTTGTCGCGGCGATCACCACGCCGGAGAGGCTCGACGGTGTCTTGCGCAAGTTGGCGGAGCAATTGTCATGAGGCGCGAAGACGATCTATTGGTGCGGCTTCATGACGCCGGGCGGACCGCACACCCGTTACCGTCGTTGGCGCCAGAGGCTTACGACGTGTCGGCGGGTTATGCCTTGCAGCGCGAGGCATTGCGCCGACGCCAGGCCGTTGGCGACCGGTTGACGGGGTGGAAAGTCGCCTTTGCCGGCCGCGCGGCGCAGGAGCGTTTTGGCATTGACGAACCAGTGTTGGGCGCGTTGACCGACGCCATGGCCTTGCAGCCCGGCGGTACGGTGCCGCTTGCACGGTTGATCCAGCCGAAGCTGGAAATCGAACTGGCGTTTGTCCTGGGGCGCGCGCTGGTGCCGGGTTTCTATAGCGATGAGGATATTCTCGCCGCCATCTCCGAGATCGCGCCGGCATTCGAAATTGCCGATTGCCGGTGGCAGGGCTGGCGTTTCGGCGTCGGGGCGTTTCTCGCCGACAATGCCGCCGCGGGGCTTTATTGCCTGGGGCCACGGGTGAGGTTCACTCCTGATCAATTGTCCCAGGTGAATTATCGGTTGGAATGCGACGGGGCGGCGTGCGGCGAAGGAAACGTCCTGGCGCGCGAGGACACGCCGGTGGCGAACCTGTGTTGGTTGGTCCGGCGATTGCTGGCGGACGGGCAATGCGTTGAGGCGGGGCAGGTGGTGCTTTCCGGGTCGTTATTGGCACCGTTGGACATCAAGACCGCTGAATACCGCTTGCACATGCTTGGCATGGAACTGGCTTTGTTTTTCCAGCGATAAGAACAATTCTCTCAAGGACGCGATGAGCCCGTGGCGAGGGAGCTCGCTCCCGCTTGAGTGCGAAGCGCTCACAGAAAGGGATCTGTTTCGCAGCCCAGCGGGAGCAAGCTCCCTCGCCACGGGTTAATCGATTTCTTTGGATATCAGCATCGGACAATAAGCACAGCTCCACCGAGGAACAACGATCATGTTTGCCGAAGTCCGTACTTTCCATGATCCCCAGCAGCACGCCGGTTCGATCCTGGGCTGGCAGCAGGTCTACGACCAACTGGGCCGTGGCTGCCTGTCCAGCGAATTGCGGCAGGTGTGCGCCGAGCGCTTCCAGATCTTCCAGGAGGTGCTGGACAAGCGCGTGGTGCAACGCGGCAGCGCGCCGAAAGGGCGCTTGTGCATTGCCCTGTCGCTGGGCAACGCGCCGGTGGTCCAGGGGCACCAGGTCGGCGCCCACAGCGTCGTGCTGTTGCGCGATGGTGAGGATTTTGTCTTGCACGCCCCGGAAGGCACGCACTTCTTCGCGGCCAACGTCGACACGGTGCGTTTTGCCAAGCTGGCGGCCTATGAGTTGCCGGATCAGCAGCTCAAGCGCTTGAAGAACGTTTCGCAAATCAGCGTGGATGAAGCCGTGCTGTCGAGGGTCCAGCAACAGATCCAACCACTGTTTCGTCACCTTTTGGAACAAGCGGACGCGGTCAATCCGGTCATGGAAAAAATCCTCGAAGACGTGCTGCTCAATGCGTTCCTCGATCTGTTCTGCCACGCCTCGGACGAGGCGCGTGGACGTCGCGGCAACGTTGCCGTCAATGCCTACCTGGTCAAGCGCTGCCAGGAAATGGTCATGGCCAGCACCGAAGTACCGTTGAGCATCCTGGACCTGTGCGAGCAACTGCGCGTGAGCCGCCGGACCCTGCAGAACAGCTTCCAGGCCGTCACCGGTATGCGTCCGGTGGAGTACCTGCGCAACCTGCGGCTCAACGCCGTGCGTCGACGGTTGATCAGCACCCGTGCGGCCGCACTGAATGTCAGCGAGATCGCCGTGGCGATGGGTTTTTTCCACCTGAGTCACTTCGCCGCCCATTACCGGGCACTGTTTGGTGAGTCGCCGTCCGATACGCCTCGGGCACCAGCTTGATGGGGCGCGGTGTTACGAACCCTCCCGTTGGCCCCGGCATCTGCGTGTGGCGGTGGCGGATTTGCCGGGCAAGGGGTTGGTCAGCTTCGCCGTGGGTTATTAGATCCCGCCGCCGGCCTGCTCGATGACCAGTTCGGCCAGGATCGCGACGGGGTCGGCCAGGCTCTGTCGCGACCGGTGGATCAGGCCGATATCACGATGAAACGTGTGCGCCCCGAGGTCGAGTGCCCGCACGCCCTTGGGCCATGGTTGATGGGCTGAGGTCTGCGGCACCAGGGCGACACCGACGCCTTTCTCGACGAGCTTGATGATCGCGTCCAGTTCATCCAGCTCGCACACCTCACGCAGTGTGAAATGCATCTGCCGCAGGAAGCGATCGACTTGCCTGCCGCCGAAGGAAGAGCGGTCGTAGCGGATGAAGGGTTGGCTGGACAGCAGCGCCGACCAATCCTCGCCCGGCATCCCACGGGGAACGATCAGCCGATAAGGCTCAAGCGCCAGCGTCGTCCAGCGCAGATCGCTTTGCAGCGAAAACGGCGGACGGATCATCACCGCCATGTCGATCTCGCCGGCGTCCACCAGGTTGATCAACTCGACCGAGAGGCCGGGCACGACACGCGTGCGGCATTGGGGACATTGCTGGTGAAACCTGGCGAGGGCGTCCGGCAGGTAGGCGCGCTGGACTGAGGCGATCGCACCGATATTCACCAATACGCTGGGTGGAAGCCCGGGCGTCGTGGAACCGAGATTCTCGTAAAGGCGAAGCAGCTCCTGGGCTTGCAGGAGTATCTGCTGGCCCCGCTTGTTGAGGTGGGCCGAGCGGCCTTTGCGGTCGAACAGGTCGAAGCCCAGCTCGGTTTCCAGGCGCTGGATCTGCGCACTGACCGCCGCCTGGGTGAGGCCGATCTTGTGCCCGGCGGCGGCGAAGGTGCCTTCGCGCGCCACGGCGATGAGGGTCTTGAGTTCTTTGATCATTGATCAACATTAGTTGTGTTTCTAAGAAATTTATATTGATTTTTTTGTTGTGCCTGCTCGCCTACGATGGAATGCACGCGCCGTTGCGTACCCGATAAACAAAAAACGTTCCTGGAGTCCCGATGAGCCTCTCACCTTTCCACCTTGCGATTCCGGTTTATGACCTGGCGGCAGCCCGCACTTTTTATGGCCAAGTCTTTGGACTGGAGGAGGGCCGCTCCAGCGAGCAGTGGGTCGACTTCAACTTCTACGGGCATCAACTGGTGATTCATGAACATCCCAAGACCGCGTCCCAGGAAAGCGTGCACAGCAACGCGGTGGATGGCCACGATGTGCCGGTGCCGCATTTTGGCGTGGTGTTGGCGTGGGCTGAATGGGAAGCGCTGGCCGAGCGGTTGAAGTCCTTCGGCACGCAATTCGTGATCGAACCCTACGTGCGCTTCAAGGGCCAGGTCGGCGAGCAGGCGACGATGTTCCTGTTCGATCCGTGCGGCAATGCGCTGGAGTTCAAGGCGTTCAAGGACATGAGCCAGTTATTCGCGAAATAACGATTGGGCGTTCAAGACTGTGGGAGCAGGCTGAATGCAAAGCTCATGAACACTCACTATCCCTGTGGGATTACAACGATGCCCTGAGCACCAGTGGACAATCCACGGGCCGGGTGCCCGAGACGTCGAGGGTCTCGATCAGGTGCGTGGCCGCCTGGCGACCAATCTCGTAGTACGGCAGTTGGACTGTGGTCAGTGGCGGCATGAACAATTCGGCGATGCCGATCATGTTGTCATAGCCGAGCACAGCCACATCATCGGGAATTTTCAGGCCACGGCCCAACAACCATTGATAGGCGCAAAAGGCAATGCGGTCGTTGCCGCAGACCAGGATGTCAAATTGCGGACGACCATCCACGATATGCCGTTCGAGAATGGCGGCGGTTTCACCATAGGCATCGTGGTCGGAAAGGTCGTATTGCAACAGTGCGCCAGGCGCCAGCCCGAATGCCTGGCAGGCGCGTTGCAAGCCCTGTTGACGCAGGCTCCAGGCGACGCTCTTCCTGGGCAGATTGATGCACAGCGGACGCCGGTAGCCTTGGCTCAGCGCGTGATGCACGGCGCGATACTGTCCAGCTTCATCGTCCGGCACATAGCTGACCAGTTGGCTGTCATCGGCCAGGCAATTGGCGAGCACCAGGGGCTTGCTCTTGAGTCGCTCGGGAATGCTCACCTGGCGCAACCCCATGGCGCTGAAGATCAAGCCGTCGGGGCGGTGCGACAGCATCAAGTCGATGTTCTGGTCGGTGGGCGGGCTGCTCAGCAGGTTGAGGATGAAGACATTCCAGCCAGCCTGCTGCGCGGTCTGTTCGATGGACAGCAGCAACTCGACGGCGAACGGCGTAGTCGCGGTGTCCAGTGCGAACACACCGATGGTGCGCGCCTGCAAGTTGTCGCCGCGCATCCGGCGCGCCGACAGGCTCGGTACGAACTGCAATTCATCGATGGCGCGACGTACCCGTTGAAGGGTTTCGGGGCTCAGTTTTTCCGGCGTGTTGAGCGCGCGCGAAACCGTCATCAGGGATACGCCGGCCAGCTGTGCAACGTCTTTCACGGAAGTCATGCGAAGTGTGGCCAGTCAGGTTGACGTGGAATCATGACACAGGCCCCTGGTTTCTCGCGACTCGAATGACCCGACTCACAGCCATCCCGACCCCAGCGGCCACGCCTTGGGAATGGCGACACGCCCACCCGTCCCGTTTGCCAATAGCGTCACCCCGAGGCTGTCGGGCCGTGGGTAGATGCGGCTGCTGAGGCTGAAGCGGCCGTTGTCCTCAAACACCTCGATGGACGAACGATCGAGGAACACCCGCAGGTGCAGTTGCGTTTCCTCGGGCGCTATCGAGACGCTGCGCTGGCCACTCACTTGCGCACCCGAGCGGCCGCGGTCTAGCACCAGGCGTCGCAGTGCCGCATCGTAATAGAGCAAGGTCTGTTCCTGCCCATCGGCACTGCAGCGCAAGGCGACGCCCAATTGGCCTTCGGTGCAGCCGAGCAGGTCCAGGTGCACATGGATTTCGAGCCTGTCGCCCGTCACTTGCGGCACCGAACAGTAGCCAGATTCGCCCCACGGCGCGACGCTCGGCAATGGCGCCTGGCGCAGCGCGACCAGTTCCCGTGCCGGGAACGTGCCAAGGCGATCGCCTTGCAGTTCCAGCTCGCGCGGCAAGCCGAGCATGCCGCACCAGTGATGGGCCTGGCTCGGCATCGGGCTTTCCCACATGTCCAGCCAGGCCCACACCAGGCGCCGGCCATCGACGGTTGCCAATGTTTGCGCAGCATAGAAATCGTGACCGTTATCCAGTTCGATGAACGGCCCGCCGGTGAAGTGCCAGTCGCTGTCGAGGCGGCCAATGCGATAACCGGTCTGGTACTTGTTGAGCCGTTCGTATCCCGCCGGTTGCATGCCTTGCGGCGAGTACAACAATACGTCGCGTCCGTCCAGGCGAAACAGGTCAGGACATTCCCACATGTAGCCATCGCCGTCAGTGCCCCTGGACGCGTAGTCGAGGAATTCCCAGGCGCGCAGGTCGGTGGAGCGGTACAGCGGCAGCAGTGGTGTATCGGCCAGGCGCGCCCCGACGATCAGGTACCAGTAGCCATCCGCGTGCCAGGCCTTGGGGTCGCGAAAGTGCATGATTCCCGCTTGCGGCGCGTGCTCGATGACGGCGCCATGCTTGACGAACCGCTCGCCGTCGACACTGGTGGCCAGGCACTGGACCTGGCGGATGAAGCGTTCGTCACCGATGTCGCCCAACCAGGTATGCCCGGTGTAGATCAGCGCCAGGGTGTCGCCACACACCACCGCACTCCCTGAAAAACAACCGTCGCGGTCGAAGTCATCGCCCGGCGCCAGGGCAATGGGCAGGTGCTGCCAATGAACCAGGTCGGCGCTCTTGGCGTGGCCCCAATACATCGGGCCCCATTGGGCGTCGAAGGGATGGTGCTGGTAGAACACGTGGTACTCGCCACGAAAGAACACCACCCCGTTCGGGTCGTTCATCCAACCGGTTGGCGGGGCCAGGTGATAGTCGGGTCGATAGTCGTGGATCAGGCGCGGCAGGCCATCTTCCAGAGCCTGCTGGGCCATTTCGAGAGAAGCGGGTGTTGGATTGCTCATGGTATTCAACGACAAGGTCATAGGGCGCCCGCATGGGCCGAGCGCGAGGCGAGGCCGTCGGGCAGGTTTTCAATGGTGCGGCGCTTCAACGCCGTGCCGTGCGCGTCGAATACGTGGAGGTGGTCGATATCCAGTTGCAGCTCGACCCGATCACCCACCCGCCATCCAGCGTTGACTTCGCAGCGACAGATCAGCGGTTCGTCGTCGCCTGTTTCCAGGTGGACGTAGGTTTCGCTGCCCAGGTATTCGACCCCGGCCACGACGATTCCGGCGTTTCCCTGGGTCGATTTGAGCGAGACGTGCTCCGGACGAATCCCCAGGCTCAGCGGGCTGTTCGTCGCCAGGTGGGTGCTGTCGATGGGGAGGCGCGTCATCCCCAACAAGGGGCTGTCGATCAGGCTGGTTTCGCCTGGGTGATGCAGGCTTGCCGGCAGGAAATTCATCTTGGGCGAGCCGAGGAAACCGGCGACAAAACGGCTGGCCGGACGCTCGTAGAGTTCCCGCGGCGAGCCGACCTGCTCGATGCGTCCACCGTTGAGCACGACAATCTTGTCGGCCAGGGTCATCGCTTCGACTTGATCGTGGGTCACGTAGATCATGGTCGAGCCCAGTCGCCCATGCAGGCGGGCGATTTCGTTGCGCATCTGCACGCGCAGGGAGGCGTCGAGGTTGGAGAGTGGTTCGTCGAACAACAGGATGTCCGGCTCCCGCGCCATGGCCCGGCCCATCGCCACGCGCTGACGCTGGCCGCCCGACAGTTCCCTTGGCTTGCGTTGCAGCAGTTTGTCCAATTGCAGGATCTGCGCGGTTTTCAGCACGCGCTCGCGCAGGCTGGTCTTTTCGGTCTTGGCCAGCTTGAGGCCAAAACTGATGTTGTCGTAGACGCTCATGTGCGGGTACAGCGCATAGGACTGGAACACCATGCCGACGCCACGCTCGCGGGGCTCCAGGTCGTTGACCCGGCGTCCGTCGATCAGCAGGTCGCCGCCACAGATCGAGTCCAGCCCGGCGATCAGCCGCAGCAGGGTGGACTTTCCGCAGCCCGAAGGGCCGACGAAAACCACGAACTCGCCTGCCGGGATTTCCAGGCTGACGTCACGAAGAATGCGTGCGCCGCCCAATTGTTTGTTCACTTTATCCAGCTTCAACTTGATCACGATGCTGTTCCTTTCTTGTCTGTGTTGGGCCTCAACCCTTTAACGCCCCGGCAGTGAGGCCGGAAACGATGCGGCGCTGGAAGATCAGCACCAGAATCACCAAGGGCACCGTGACCAGCACCGACGCCGCCATCAGCAAGCCCCAAGGCAGCTCATGGGGGCTGCCGCCGGAAATCAGCGCGATGGCGACCGGGACCGTGCGTTGCGAGTCGGTGAGGGTGAAGGTCAGGGCGAAGAGGAACTCGTTCCATGCGGCGATGAAGGCCAAGAGCCCCGTGGTGACCAGTGCCGGCCAGAGCAGCGGCAGCAGCACGCGGGTCAGCGTGACCCAGGGTGACGCACCGTCCATGATCGCGGCCTCTTCCAACTCATGGGGCAGTTGCCCCATGAAGGTGGTCAGCACCCAGACGGTGAAGGGCAGGGTGAAAATCGTATAGCTCAGGATCAATGCCCAGGACGTGTTGTACAGGCCCAGGGCACGGATCACTTCGAACAATCCCGACAGCACCGCGACTTGGGGAAACATCGAGACACCGAGGACCATCATCAACACCGGGCCGCGCCCGCGAAACTTCACCCGGCCCAAGGCATAGGCGGCGGTCAGGCTGAGGAACAAGGCCAGGGCGACCACGCACAGCGAAACCACCAGCGAGTTGCCGATGGCCCGCAGGAACGAGGCCTGGTTGAGCACGGCGACATAGTTGGAGAAGTCCGGGTTATCGATCCAGTAGCTCACCTGGAACAGGGCACTGGACGGCTTCAGCGACGTCACGATGGCGTAGTAGAACGGAAAGACCGCATACACCAGCAGGATCCCGATCAGGCACCAGAAGCCGGCGCGCAACAGGGCTTTTTTCAGCAGGCGCGGGCTCATGAGCGCACCTCCAGCTGACGGCGTCCGAGGTACAGATAAGCCATGGCGATCACCGCCACGACGAGGAACAGCAAGGTCGAGGCGGCGCTGCCGTAGCCGACGTCCTGGAATTCCACCAGGTGTTGGCGGGCATAGACCGACATGCTCATGGTGCTCGATGAGTTCGAGGTCAATACATAGATGACGTCGAACACCCGCAATGAATCGAGGATGCGGAAGATCGCTGCCACTAACAATGCCGGCATCAGCAGCGGCAGGGTGACCCACCAGAACACCTTGACCGGGTGAATGCCATCGACCCTCGCGGCTTCGTAGCAATCGCTGGGCAGCATCTGCAAGGCGGCGAGCATCAGCAGCGTGACGAAGGGCACGGTCTTCCAGACGTCGACGATGATCACCGCCCACATCGACAGGTCCGCGTCGGCTGTCCAGGCCAGGGGCGCGTCAATCAGGCCGAGGCTGAGCATGAGGTGATTGATGATGCCGAACTGGTCGTTGAGCATCCATGACCAGATTTTCGCCGAGACAATGGTCGGGATCGCCCAGGGAATCAGGATCAACGCCCGCACCAGGGCGCGACCGGTGAACTTGACGTTCAGCAGCAGCGCCACCAGCAGCCCGAGGACGATTTCCAGCCCCACCGACACCACGGTGAAATGCAACGTGTTGCGCACCGCATTCCACCACTGTGGATCGACGAGCAGGCCTGACCAGGCGGAACCGCTATAGAAGAGGTAGTTGCTAAAGCCGATGAAGGTGGCGTCGCCGGTGGCGGCCAGGCTGGCGTCGGTCAGGCTGAACCAGAACGTGCGCAGCAACGGCCAGGCCGCCACCAGCGCCAGGCACAGCAACATCGGGGTCAGGAACAGCCAGGCGGCGCGAACGCGGCGGCGTTGTACCGGTGTTTCCCGGGTGAGCAGTTGCTCGCCATCGTCGTGGGCGAGAGTCGTGGAGACAGACATGGTGATTTCCTTCCTTGGGGCTTACCAGCTCCGGCGTTTGATCCGTGTGAGTTCGCTTTCCAACTCGGCCAGCGCCTGGTCCACCGGCCGCTCGCCCGCGAGCACGCCATGCACTTGATCGAAGAATGCATTGGACACCCGTGGATAGCGGTCGGCCGTGATCGAGGCGGGGCGCATGACCCCGTCGTTGAGAATGCTGTGCAGTTGGCTGTAGTAAGGCATGGCCGCGAGCAACTCGGGATCCTGATAGAGCGACTCGATCACCGGGTTGTAGGCACCCACCAGGGCGCGATGTTTCTGCTGTTGGGCGCTGCTCAGGTAGCTCACCAGTTCGGCGGCGAGCTTCGGATTGGCGCTGTAGCGCGACACCGCCAGGCCCCAGCCGCCGAGGGTGGACGCGTGGCTGCCCGTGGCGCCGCCGCGGGGCAGGGGAGCGACGCCGACCTTGTCCTTGACGGCACTGTCCGGGCTTTGCACCAGGGCCCAGACATACGGCCAATTGCGCATGAACAGTGCATTGCCGGACTGGAAGACGCCGCGTCCTTCTTCCTCGGTGTAATTGAGCACGCCACGCGGGGCAATGTCGCCCACCCAGCTTTTCGCCAGGGTCAACGCCGCCCTCGAGGCCTGATTGTTCACCACGATGTCGCCTTGGGCATTGACCAGCCCGCCTTGCGGTTGGCTGCTGATCCATTCCAGCGCATTGCACGTCAGGCCTTCATAGGCGCGCCCCTGGAAAACGTAACCCCATGCGTTAGCGTTCCCGGCATCACGCTCGGCCTGCTGGACGGCCCTGGCGGTGATCGTCATTTCTTCCCAGGTCTGGGGCACGGGCTTGTTGTACTTCTCGAGCAAGTCCTTGCGGTAATACAGCAGCCCCGAGTCGGTGAACCACGGCATCGTCACCAGGCGTCCGTTCACCGTGGCGTTGTCCACCTGGGCCTGGAAATAACCTTGGGTGGCGTTGGCCGGCAGCACCTCGCGCAGGTCCATCAAGTGCTTGGCCAACATGCCCGGCCAGACCATATCGATCTGGATGATGTCGATGTCGCTGGATTGCGCACTGAGGATCTGTTGATAGAACGACAACCGCTCGGTCGCCGAGTTAGGCGTGGAAACCACTTCGACGCTGTTGCCCGTCTGTTTCGACCACGCCTCGACAGCCTCCTTGCACAGTTGCAATTCCGCACCCACGGCACCGCAGGAAATCGTCAGGTTGGCAGCCATCGACAGGGATGGAAACCCGATGCAAAGGCTGAGCAGCGCCGTCGGGACGAGCGATTTGAACTGTTTCATAAAGCCCTCTTTATTTTTGTTTTTGGAAAAGTTAACGTTAACATCGCCAAATGTAGCAGTGTATTAGCAACGAGGCATCCTTTTTTTCCTCAGGATCGATAACTCCGGACCTTGGGGAAAAGACCGGCTGCGGCAACAGAACAATAAAAACAAGACAGGGAAATCCACATGCAGAAAGCATCAAGCTGGCTACTCGCAAGCGCGCTCGGCGCCTCGGCAGTCACCTCTCAGGCCGCTACTCTCGAAGAGCGAATGGCGGCGTTTGAAGCCCGTGCCAGCGCAGCGGAAAAACGCGCCGCAGCTGCCGAACAGCAAACCCAGGCCCTCGCCAGGGAACTGCAGCAAATCAAACTCGCCACGCCAGCGGCTGCTGTCGCCGTTGCTGCCCCGGTTGCGACGCCGACCGTTGATGCGCGCCTGGCAAAACTCGAAGCCCGCCAGCAAAGCACGGAAAAGCAGGGCAGTGGCGCACACCTCACGGACGGCTTCAGCTTCAAGGGCTACGCCCGCTCCGGCTTGCTGATCAACGATGGCTTGGGCGGTGGTCGTGGCGGTCCATACACCACGCCGGCCGGTTCTGTCGGTGGCGCCGTCGGGCGACTCGGAAACGAGGACGACACCTACATGCGCATCGACCTGTCGAAAGAGCTGTACGCGCAGAACGGCACCCGCTCCAAATTCACCGTGTCCATTGCCGACGGCGTGGAAAGCTCCAATGACTGGACTGCCGAGGAAAGCAACCTGAACGTGCGCCAGGTGTTCACCGAACTCGATCACCTCGCGGCATTCAAGGGCAACGCGATGTTCGAAAATTCGACCCTGTGGGCAGGCAAGCGCTTCGACAGGGACAATTTCGACATCCACTGGTTGGACTCCGATGTTGTCTATCTGGCGGGTACCGGCGGCGGTATCTACGATGTACAGATGAACAGGAACTGGCGCTCGAACTACTCATTGATCGGTCGCAACTACGGGGACTTCAGCGAGGGCGGCGTCAATGCCGATGTGGAAAGCTACATCCTGACCTCCAACCAATTTTTCGACGGTGGGCAGTGGCAATGGATGTTCAACGCCATCGGCTCGAAGAAAAACGACTTCGGCACCCGCGTCAACGAAGCAGGGCTGGCGCCAGCCGACTCTGGCTTGCACAGCATGGTCGCCAATCACCAGAATACCTTTTTCGGCCGCGAAGGCTTCTTCAAGACGGCGCTGCTCTATGGCCAGGGATTGGGGGCCGAGGTCAAGAACGTTGGCGCCGATGGCGAACTGATCGACGACGCCCGTGCCCTGCGCGTGGCGCTGTACGGCGAAACGCCCCTGTCGCCCAACTGGCGCATCGGCCCGAGCCTGCTGGCTGAGCAAAGCAAGGACCGCTACGTCAACGGTGATGACTACCGCTGGATGACGCTCAACGTGCGGTTGGCCAATGCGATCAACAGCAATTTCGAAATGGCCTACGAGATGAGCTGGCAAACCATGCAGCTTGACCCCAAGGGTTACCTGCAACGCAGCGCAGTCGACGGTAACTTCTGGAAATTCACGGTCGCCCCGACCTTCAAGCCCGACCTGGGCGATCTGCTCACGCGCCCTGAGCTGCGTCTGTTCGCCAGCGTCATGAACTGGTCCTCGGACCTGGACAGGTACAGCGCCACGGATTCCTTTGGCAAGACCGACTTCAACGCTGGCGGTGTGTGGCAGTACGGTATCCAGATGGAAACCTGGTTCTGATGCCCGCCAGTTGAAACCTGTGGGAGCGGGCTTGCTCGCGAAAGCATTGGATCAGCTTGCAATGATGCTGGATGTGCCGACGCCTTCGCGAGCAAGCTCGCTCCCACAGTTTTACCGAGTTGCTCACAGACCTTGCGTACGCCACACCCCTTGTGGGAGCGAGCCTGCTCGCGAAAGCATTGGATCAGCTTGCAATGATGCTGGATGTGCCGACGCCTTCGCGAGCAAGCTCGCTCCCACAGTTTTACCGAGTTGCTCACAGACCTTGCGTACGCCACACCCCTTGTGGGAGCGGGCTTGCTCGCGAAAGCATTGGATCAGCTTGCAATGATGCTGGATGTGCCGACGCCTTCGCGAGCAAGCTCGCTCCCACATGGGATTTTGCTGTTACCCCGCATGCCAACCCAACTGGCTTGAGATCTGCTGGGTGGCATGCATCAGTTGCCTGACGTAGTCCTGCTTCAACTCTTCCCTGAAGCGAAAGCACGGGAATGAAACGCTCATCCCACCGATCACATGGCCGAAACGGTCGCGGATGGGTGCCGCCAGGCAGCGCATGTTGTCTTCGAACTCTTCGTGGTCCTCGGCATAGCCTTGCCGGCGGACGATTTCCAATTCCTGCAGATACGCCTCGACGCTGGTCAAGGTGTTGGCGGTGCGGCGCTCGAAGCTTTCCTGCGCCAGGTGCGCCAGCAACTCATCTTCTTCGAGCCAGGCCATCAGCACCTTGCCGATCCCGGTGCAGTACAACGGCGCCCGCCGGCCGATTCGCGAGTACATGCGCAGGTTGTACTTGGAGTCGATCTTGTGCACGTAGACGATGCTGCCCTCGTCGAGGATCCCCAGGTGGACGGTCTCGCCGGTCAGCTCGTTGATCCGCCGCATGCCCGGCTCCGCTTCCCGGACGATGTCCAGGTGGGGCAGGGCCTGGGCGCCCAATTCGAACAGGCGGACGCTGAGGCGATAGCGATCCTCGGCATCCTGCACCACATACCCACGGGCCTTGAGCGACTGCAAGAAGCGATAAACCGTGGCCTTCGACATGTCCAGTTTGGTGGCGATTTCCGACACGCCGCTTTCTTCCGGATGCTCGGCCAGTGCCTCGAGCACGGCCATGGTCCGGCCCACCGCCGACACCAGATCGTTATTGGGAATGACGCTGTTGTCCATGAAGGCTCCAACGTGAAAGTAAAACCCAAGGATATACGCTAGCAGAACAAAACGCTGTTTCATTTTTGCTTGACGCGACTGGAAATCTGACTAGACTCGGGCCTTGAGATAAAAATGAAACGCCGTTTTAAAAATAAAGAAAAGGCGCGTAATGATGGATTTGATGCTTAACCATTGCCCAGATGCATGCCCGCTGAAGGTTGCTTTAGTAGGGGAATGCATGATCGAGATGCGCGGCGAGCCGGGTGCCGCGATCACCCAGACGTTCGGTGGCGATACGCTCAACACCGCGGTCTATCTGGCGCGATTGAACCCGCGTGGCGCAGTGGCCGTGGACTACATGACGGCGGTGGGCAGCGATGCGTTCAGTTTTGCCATGCGCCGGTCGTGGCTGGACGAAGGTATCGGCGACGCGCATGTGCGTGTGATCGAAGATGCACTGCCTGGGCTGTACTTCATCCAGACCGATTCGCACGGTGAGCGGCGTTTCCTTTATTGGCGCGGGGAAGCCGCGGCGCGGCGCATGTTCGAGGGCCCCGAAGCCGAAACCATGCTCGATGCGCTGGCCGATTACGACTATGTCTACCTGAGCGGTATCAGCCTGGCGATCCTCTTGCCGCAAGGGCGTGAACGTTTGATCCAGGCCTTGCATCGGGCTCGCCGTGCGGGCACCCGCGTCGCCTTCGACAACAATTACCGTCCCCATCTCTGGCCCGACTCTGAAACCGCCCGGCAGGCGTACCGCGAACTGTTGCCCTTGACCGACCTGGCGCTGGTCACCTGGGAAGATGACGCGTTGCTGTTCGGCTACCGCGACACGGATGCCTTGTTCAAAGCCTATGCCGAGGCAGGTGTACGCGAAGTTGCCCTCAAGCGTGGCGCCGCCAGTTGCCTGATCCAGTGCCCGACGGGGCGTCTTGAAGTACCCGCGCAAACCGTCGCCCATGTCGTCGACACCACCGCTGCCGGCGATTCGTTCAGCGCCGCTTACCTGGCCTGCCGCCTACGCGGCGGCGATCCCGAGCAGGCCGCCCGCTGGGGGCATCGCCTGGCGGCCCAGGTCGTCCAGTACCGGGGCGCGCTGATTCCCAAGGCGGCCATGCCGAACATGGGCGCGTCCTCACTTCCTTCTGTCGTACAGGCCTGACTTTATGAAAATCGTTGAAGCTCGCGTCATCGTTACCTGTCCTGGCCGCAACCTGGTCACCTTGAAAATCGTCACCGATGAAGGCCTCTATGGTATCGGCGATGCAACCTTGAATGGCCGTGAGCTGGCGGTTGTCGCTTACCTGGAGGAGCACGTCCTGCCCGCGCTGATCGGCCGTGATGCCCACCGCATCGAGGACATCTGGCAGTACCTGTATCGCGGTGCGTACTGGCGCCGGGGGCCGGTGACCATGACCGCCATTGCCGCCGTCGACGTGGCGTTGTGGGATATCAAGGCGAAGGCCGCGAACATGCCGTTGTACCAGTTGCTCGGCGGCAAGAGCCGCGAGCGGGTGATGGTCTATGGGCATGCCACCGGCAAGGACATCGAAGGCTGCCTGGACGAAGTCGCCCGTCACGTCGAGCTCGGCTACAAAGCCGTGCGCGTGCAATGCGGCGTGCCCGGCATCGCCACCACCTACGGCGTCGCCAAGCGCAGCGGCGAGCGTTATGAACCGGCCGACAGCGACCTGCCCGCCGAACACGTGTGGGACACCGCCAAATACCTCAACTACGTGCCCAAGCTGTTCGCCGCCGTGCGCGAACGCTTTGGCGACGACCTGCATATCCTCCACGACGTGCACCATCGCCTGACGCCGATCGAAGCCGGGCGCCTGGGCAAGGCCGTGGAACCGTACAACCTGTTCTGGCTGGAAGACTGCACGCCGACGGAAAACCAGCAGAGCTTTCGCCTGATCCGCCAGCACACCACCACACCGCTGGCCGTTGGCGAGGTGTTCAACTCGATCCATGACTGCCGCGAATTGATCCAGGAACAGTTGATCGACTACATCCGCACGACGCTGGTGCATGCCGGCGGGATTACCCACGTGCGCCGTATTGCCGATTTCGCCGCGTTGTTCCAAGTGCGCACGGGCTTTCACGGCGCCACCGACCTGTCCCCGGTGTGCATGGGCGCGGCGCTGCATTTCGATACCTGGGTGCCCAACTTCGGCATCCAGGAACACATGCCTCACGAAGACCGCATCGATGAAGTCTTCACCCATGCCTATCGCTTCGAGGACGGCCACTTCACGCCGGGCGAAACACCGGGGCACGGCGTCGACATCGATGAAGATCTCGCCCGCCAGTACCCCTACAAGCGCGCCAGCCTGCCGGTCAACCGTCTTGAAGACGGCACGCTCTGGCATTGGTGAAACGGTTTTAACCCTTTGAGGAAGCGGGGCGAACGTCCCGCCAGGAGTGATCCGATGAAAGCGTTCCAGGTAAGAGCACCGTTCGAGTTCGGGCTGGCCCAGGTCGACCGACCCGAGGTTGCCCCGGGTGAGGTCCAGGTCGATGTGGCTTACGCCAGGCATCTGTGGCTCCGACATGCACATCATTCATGGGCAGAACGCATTCGTGCGTTTCCCCCGTGTCACCGGCCATGAGTTTTCCGGGGTGATCCGGCAAGTAGGGGAAGGCGTCGAGCACCTGCAGGCGGGCGACCGGGTGTGCATCGATCCGGTGATCAGTTGCGGCACCTGTTATCCCTGCCGCATTGGCCGGCCCAACGTCTGCACGCGGCTGCAAGTGATCGGCGTGCACCGCGACGGTGGTTTCAGCGAGCAGGTTTGCGTACCGGCCGAGAACGCCCACCGTTTGCCCGACTCGATGTCCCTAAGCCATGGCGCTCTCGTCGAACCTTATTCCATTGCCCTCAATGTGCTCGATCGCATGCAGCCACAGCCGGGCGACAGCGTGCTGATCTACGGCGCCGGGGTGATCGGCCTGACCTTGGTGCAGATGGCCAAGGCGCTGGGAATGACTGACATCACCGTCACCGATGTCATCGACAGTCGCCTGGAGACGGCCCGGGCGCTGGGCGCCAGTCGGACCCTCAACGGCCAGGAAGTCGATGTCGAAGCAGTCATGCGCGAACTGACTGACGGCGAAGGTGTGCCGTTGATCGTCGATGCCGCCTGCATACCGGCACTGATGCCGCAGATGGTGCGCCTGGCCTCGCCGGCCGGGCGCATCGGGTTGCTGGGCTTCAATGCCACGCCCAGTGACCTGGTGCAATTGGAAATGATCAAGAAGGAACTGACCTTGGTGGGCTCGCGGCTCAACAACCGCAAGTTCCCCCGGGTGATCGAGTTGATTGCCAGCGGCAAGTTGCAGGTCCAGGACCTGATCAGTCATCGCGTCACCTTCGATGACATGCCCGGCGCCATCGACCTGATCGAAAAACACCCCGAGCAAACCCGAAAAGTGCTGGTGGAGCTGACGAACGCCCATCACTGAGCCGTCTGTACCACCGTTCCATCGTGCCCGTCACGGGCACCCTCACCGAATAAACACAACAAGCGGGAGGTTCCACCATGTTTGGTCAAGGACGTAGCTTAATCATCATCATGTTGTTCCTGGCCGGGGTCATCAATTACCTCGACCGGTCGGCATTGTCTGTGGCGGCGCCTTTCATCCAAAAGGACTACGGTCTGAGTACGGGTGAGATGGGCATGATCTTCAGCAGTTTCTTCGTCGGCTATGCCGCCTTCAACTTCATCGGTGGCTGGGCCGCCGACCGTTATGGCGCCAAGACTACGTTGTTGCTGGCGATGGTCTTGTGGTCGTTGTTCAGCGGCCTCACCGTGCTGACGGTGGGCTTCGCTTCGCTGGTGCTCATCCGCATCCTGTTCGGCATGGGCGAAGGGCCGTTGAGCGTCACCACCAGCAAAATGGTGAACAACTGGTACACCCCCAAGCGCAGGGCGCGGGCCATTGGTGCATCGATGTCCGGTACGCCGTTGGGTGGGGCGATTTCCGGTCCGGTGGTGGGTTTTATCGCCGTCACCTACGGCTGGAAGGTGTCGTTCATTATCATCATGCTGGTCGGCCTGATCTGGGCGGCCGTGTGGTTCAAGTTCGTCAAGGAGCGGCCTGAAGGCGAGGGCGCCGAGGACATACTGCGGGCCGAGGGGCAAAGTGAAATGGCGGCGCAACCGGTATTCCCGCTGCGTTTCTACCTCAAGCAGCCGACGGTGCTGTTCACCTCCCTGGCGTTCTTTTCCTATAACTACACGCTGTTCTTCTTCCTGACCTGGTTCCCCAGCTACCTGACCATGGCCCACGGCCTGAACGTCAAGGACATGAGCATCGCCACGGTCATTCCCTGGGTCTTGGGGTTCATTGGCCTGGCCCTCGGTGGCTTCATCTCTGACTTCGTGTTCAAGAAGACCGGGCGGATGATGTTCTCCCGCAAAGTCGTGCTCGTCACCTGCCTCCTGGCCTGCGCCGCCTGCATCGCCTGTGCGGGGATGGTAACGACCTTGTATCCGGCGGTGATTCTCGTCGCGCTGGCGGTGTTCTTCCTCTACCTCACCGGCGCGATCTACTGGGCGATCATCCAGGACACCGTTCCAGCCGCGAGGGTGGGTGGCGTCAGTGGCTTCATGCATTTCCTGGCTAACACCTCGGGCATTGTCGGCCCGACCTTGACGGGTTTCCTGGTGCAGTTCACCGGCTCGTTCACCAGTGCGTTCCTGCTGGCAGGGCTGCTGACCGTGATCGGTGCCGTGTGCGTGGCGCGCTACGTGAAACCGCTGTCCGTGGCGGACACCAGCCAGTCGGCGGCACAAAGCCCGCAACCCGCGTCGGCCCTGGGCCATCCCTGAACAGAAGGAGTGAATCGATGCCCGTAGTGAACCGCGTACCCTGCACCGGTAGCGCAACGCAGATCGGTATCGTGCACCTGGGTCTGGGCGCGTTTCATCGCGCCCACCAGGCGGTCTATCTGCAACGCCATCTCAATCGCCATGGCACAAGCGACTGGGGTTTGTGCAGCGCCAACCTGCGCTCCAATCACACCTTGGTCGAGCAATTGCGCGAGCAGGATGGCCGCTACCACGTGGCCGAGTACCGCGATCGCGAGCAAGTGACGCTCCGGGAAATCGGTGTGCTGCGCGAGGCCTTGTATGCGGGCGAGGGCGGTCATGAACTGGAGCAATTGCTTGAGCGCATGGCCGCGCCGCAAACCCGGATCGTCACGCTCACCGTCACCGAAAAAGGCTATTGTCTGAGCCCTTCTTCCGGGCAGTTGCGCCGCGATGATCCGACGATTGCCCATGACATCGCTCATCCATACACGCCACGCTCGGCGCCGGGGATCGTCCTTGAAGCCCTGCGCCGACGTCGCGCCGCAGGCATCGCGGCGTTCACGGTGTTGTGCTGTGACAACATGCCCGACAACGGCCAGCGCACCCGCCAGGCCGTGGGTGCCCTGGCGGCGTTGCAGGATCCAGCGTTGGCGCAGTGGGTCGAGCAGCAGGTGGCGTTTCCCAGCTGCATGGTCGACCGCATCGTGCCGGCCATGGACGAGGAGTCGTTCTGCCGGTTGGAGCAGCTGGATTGCCACGACCGCGCGGCAGTGGTCAGCGAAAGCTTCAGTCAATGGGTGGTCGAGGATCACTTCCCCCTCGGCCGCCCGGACTGGGAAGTAGAAGGCGTGCAGATGGTCGACGACGTGGGTCCGTTTGAGACGATGAAGCTGCGCATGCTCAATGGCAGCCATTCGCTGCTGGCCTACGTGGGTTTGCTGGCGGGTCATGAATTAGTCTTCGAAGCGGTCAACGATGGGCGGCTGGCGCGCCTCATCGAGCGCTACATGGCCGAGGAAGCGGTGCCCACTTTGCACATGCCGGCCGGGATTGATCTCATGAAATATGCAGTAGATCTTCAGGCGCGTTTTGCCAACGACAGCCTGCAACACCGCTTGCGCCAGATCGCCATGGACGGCTCGCAGAAACTGCCGCAACGCTGGTTGCTCGGCGCCCAGCAATTGCTTGACCAGGGACGCGGCATCGACTGCACCGCGCTGGGCATCGCCGCCTGGATTCATTACTGCACGCAGCCGTTGCCCGGGCGTCCGGCGCATGTGGTCGACGACCCGTTGAGCGCCACCTTCGCCGACCTTGCCGGACGCTTCGACGGCGCATCGCGGGTGGACGCGTTTCTCGACCTGGACGAGATATTCCCGCCGGCATTGTCGGCACACCCGGCCTTTCGCGATGCCGTTCACCGCGCCTACAGCGCCCTGGCCCGCGACGGCGTGGGCAACCTTTTGCAGACCGTTGCCACACCCAACTGACAGACAAGGAGAACAACATGGAACAGACATGGCGTTGGTTTGGCCCCAAAGACCCGATTTCCCTGGCGGACGTTCGCCAGACCGGTGCGACCGGCATCGTCACCGCGCTGCATGAGATTCCCAATGGCGAGGTGTGGCCGGTGGAGGCCATCGCGGCACGCAAAGCGATGATCGAAGCGGCCGGCCTGAGCTGGTCGGTGGTGGAAAGCATCCCGGTGCATGAAGACATCAAACGCGGTTGCGGGCGGCGCGACGAGTACATCGCCAACTACCAGCAAAGCGTGCGCAACCTGGCAAGCTGCGGCATCGATATCGTCTGCTACAACTTCATGCCGGTGCTGGATTGGACCCGCACTGACTTGTTTCATGAGCTGGAGGACGGCGGCTGGGCGTTGCGTTTCGATCAGACCGCGTTTGCCGCCTTCGACCTGTTCATTCTCCAGCGCCCCGGTGCCCAGGCCGAATACAGCGCCGAGGATATCCAGCAGGCCAAGGCCTATGTCGAGCAATTGACGCCGGTCGCGCGCGAAACCCTGGTCAATACGTTGATCGCCGGTTTGCCCGGCGCCGAAGAACATTACAGCCTGGATAATTTCCGCGACTTGCTGGGGACCTACGCTGACATCGACGAGACCAAGCTGCGTGAACACCTGGGATATTTCTTGCGCGCGGTGATCCCGGTGGCGGAGGAGGTGGGCGTGCGCATGGCGATCCACCCGGACGACCCGCCCCGGGCACTGCTCGGCTTGCCGCGCATCCTGTCTACCGCGAGTGACGCCCAATGGCTGCTCGATGCCGCGCCGAGCCCGGCCAATGGCCTGACGTTCTGTACCGGCTCCTATGGCGTGCGTGAAGACAACGACCTGGTGGCGATGGCCAAGCAGTTTGCGCCGTTCATCTATTTCACCCACCTGCGCTCGACCCGCCGGGAAGCCGACCCGCGCAGCTTCCATGAGGCTCATCATCTGGACGGCGACGTGGACATGGTCGGGGTCATCAGCGCCTTGGTGGCTGAAGAACGCCGGCGCGAACGCGAAGGCGGCCCGCGGTTGCCGCTGCGTCCGGATCACGGGCACCAACTGCTCGACGACCAGCAGCGCAAGAGCAACCCGGGCTACTCGCTGATCGGCCGTCTCAAGGGCCTGGCGGAAATCCGTGGCGTGGAACTGGCGGTGCGCCAACACCTGAACCAGACGGCGCACTAATCCCGTGGCGAGGGGATTTATCCCCGCTGGGCTGCGCAGCAGCCCCAAAAGCAACGACCTCGACCTTACTGGCACACCGAGTTGCCTGGTTTGGGGGCCGCTGCGCAGCCCAGCGGGGCGGTGCGACGCTTCGCTAAATCCCCTCGCCACAAGACCTATTCCCTACGCGACAGCGCAGCGTCAGCGACGCGGCGGGGACTCCCTCGCCGCAGAAGCCAAACCGTGGGCTCAGTCGCTGTTGTCTTCCGGCTCCAGCGCCTGCAGCCAGCGGTTCTCGGAGCGGCTCAGGTGCTGGCGCATCGAGGTCTGGGCGCCGAGCACATCCTTGTTGACGACGGCGCGCAGGATCGCCTCATGCTCGACGACGGCGGCTTCCCAGGTCAGGGCGTTTTCCGAGTGCTTGCTCAGGTGAGCGGAGATGGGGGTGTGTCGTTCATCAAAGAGAGCGGTGATGATTCTGACCAGGGCAGAGTTGCCGGTCATTTTTGCCAGGCGCTGATGAAACTTGCGGTCGTCCTCCAGCGGCGGCAGGCCGTTGGCAATGCTCGCGCGCATGGCGTCGATGCATTCCTGCAGATAGCGGTGGTCGCTTTTCTTGCCATGCAGGCACGCCAGGATCACCGACTCACCTTCGATTAACGCACGGGCCTGCATCAGCTCGGAAGGGCTCTCGCCCAAGGGCATGGCCTGGCTTTTTCCGTCCGTGGACCTGGCCCGCACGTACACACCGGAACCCATCTTGATCTCGATGTCACCGTCTATTTCCAAGGCGATCAGCGCTTCGCGCAGCGATGGCCTGGAAACCCCCAGCAGTTGGGTCAGGTCGCGCTCGGGAGGAAGCCTGGAGCCCGCCTTGAAATCTCCTTGGGCAATGTAGCTGCGCAGTTGATCGGCGATTTTCTGATACGGCTTGCGTTCGGTGGCGTTGATCGGTGAAACCATGGGTGGCGTCCATCGGAGAATGCGCAAAGGCTACCATAGGCGCCTGATTGTGGGAGCGAGCTTGCTCCCACAGGAAAAGGGTAGCAATGACTCCGTTTCACATCACCGCGCCGATCTGCCAGGGCAGGAATTCGTTATCGCCCAAGCCGTTCTCTTCACTGCATGTGCGACGTCCGGAAGCGGTCTCCAGCATCAGTCGAAACAACCGTTCACCGGCCTGCGCCACCGACTCCACGCCATCGACGATGCCGCCGGCATTAAAGTCCATGTCCAACTCCATGCGCTGAAACAGGCGGGTGTTGGTGGCAATCTTCAAGGATGGCGTGGGTTTGCACCCATAGGTCGAACCGCGACCCGTAGTGAAGCAAATGAGATTCGCGCCGCCCGCCACCTGGCCGGTTGCCGACACCGGGTCGTAGCCAGGTGTATCCATGAACACCAGGCCTCGGGTATCGACCGCTTCGGCGTACTGGTAGACACCCATCAGCCCGCTCGCACCGGCTTTCGCCACCGCGCCCAGGGATTTTTCCAGGATGGTAGTGATGCCCCCGGCCTTGTTGCCCGGAGACGGATTGTTGTTCATGTCGCCGTCGTTGTGGCGAACGTAGGCTTCCCACCAACGGATCCGTTCCATCAGTTTTTCCGCGATTTCGACGGAAGCGGCGCGGGCCGTCAGCAAGTGTTCGGCTCCGTAGATTTCTGGTGTTTCCGAAAGAATCGCGGTGCCGCCCTGTTGCACCAGCAGATCCACGGCGGCACCAAGCGCCGGGTTGGCCGTGATGCCCGAGTAACCATCCGAGCCGCCGCACTGCAAGCCGACGCATAAGTGGCTGGCGGCAACGGTCGTTCGCCGGCATTGGTTGATGAGGGGCAGCATCGCTTCGATATGGGCGATGCCGCGTTGCACGGTTTCGCGGGTACCGCCTTCCTCCTGGATGACCAGGCTGGTCTTGAGCGCAGCGGGGCGATTCGCCAGTTCATTCATCAACGGCGTGAGCTGGTTGACCTCGCAACCGAGTCCGATCAACAGCACACCGGCAAAATTGGCGTGGTCGGCGTAACCGCGCAAGGTGCGCTTGAGAATGTCGATGCCTTCGCCCTTGGCGCCCATGCCACAGCCGCTGCCATGGGTGATTGCAACGACGCCGTCGACGTTGGGTAAGTCTTTCAAGCCCTCGGCAGAGAAGGCGTTGGCGATCTGCTTGCAGACGGTGGCCGAGCAATTGACGCTGGAGACGACGCCGATGTAGTTGCGGGTGGCGACGCGTCCGTCATCACGCACGTAGCCTTCGAACGTAGCGGGATGGGGGCTGAGCGACGTGGGTACGTAGACGTTTCGTACGCTTTGCTCAGCGGTGGCGGCGGGCATGTCCAGGTTATGCACGTGGACGTGCTCACCGGGTTCGATGCCTTGGGTCGCCTGGCCGATGACCTGCCCGTACTTGAGCACGCGCTGGCCGGCCAACACTTTGCGCAGGGCGATTTTGTGGCCAGATGAGATCGTTTGCCGGGCGGTCAGTGTAATGCCGTCGGCGCTCACCGTCTGGCCTTCGACGATATCGCCCCGGGCCACCGCGACGTCATCGCCGGGTGCCAGGACAAGCAAAGAAGAAGCTGGGTTCATGCTGCGTCCTCCGGTTTCTAGCACTCGATGATTGCCTTGACGACGCCTTGCTTGGGGTCGAGCAAGGTGGCGAACGAGTCGGGCACATCGGCCAGCGTGAGTCGGTGGGTGTTCAGGGCGGCATCGGGAATCAACCCGTCGCGCAAGCATTGCTCGACATGCAGGAAGTCTTCCCGGGTGGCGTTGCGGCTGCCCATCAACGTGGCTTCACGTTTGTGGAATTCAGGGTCGGAGAAGGTGATGGAATCCCGCACCACGGAGATCATCACATAGGTGCCGCCGTGGGCGATGAACTCGAACCCACGCTCCATCGCCCGGGCATTGCCGGTGGCGTCGAAGACCACGTCGAAAAAATCATCTCCGGTCAGTTCGGCCAGGGTTTGCTTGTCGCCTTCGCCGATTTGCACAGCCGCATGGATATCCAGGTGTTCCTTGCAGAACGACAAGCGGTCCTCGCGGGTATCCAGCACGGTGACTTTCGCTCCGCGCAGGCTGGCGAAGATCGCCGCGGCCATGCCGATCGGGCCGGTGCCTACCACCAGGGCGTTTTGCCCTGTCTGGACGTTGGAGCGACGCACGGCGTGAGCGCCGATCGAAAGGAATTCGATCATCGCGGCCTGATCAAGGGAAATCCCATCCGCCTTGTGCACGAATTGCTGGGGAACACTCAGGTATTGGGTGAAGGCACCGTCGCAGTGAACCCCCAGCACCTGGATCCGCGTGCAACAGTTGGTCTTGCCTTGGCGGCAGGCAGTGCAGGATCCGCAAGACAAATAGGGCATCACATAGACGACGTCACCCACCGCCAACTCGCTGGCATCGTCAGTGGCGTCCACGATTCCAGAGAATTCGTGGCCCATCACGCGTGGGTATTCAAGGTACGGTTGATTGCCGGTGAAGATGTGCAAATCGGTGCCGCAGATGCCGACGCGCTTGACCCGGATGAGGATTTCTCCCGGTTTCCTGAGTGGTTTTTCACGTTCGAGGGCGGTTAATGAACCGGGTTCGTTGCAGATGACAGTCAGCATGGTGAGGCTCCTTGACGTGCCTGCAGGCAATGCTTGAGCGCAGGCGGGAGGAGGGTTTGGGCGCACGGCTGCTGGAACCGAGGCGCTGTTTTTTATAATGGGCGGCAGCGATGTGCCGTTGATGCCGGTCCGAAACTACGCGCCCAAAAAAATATTGGCAAGACCAATTGTTAAAAAAATAGATTGGACTGACCAGTAGTCGTAAGCGCGAGCCAACTCGCCTCCACACGTTAATACGGTGGAATCAGGTTCCGGATGTCGCGAAATTCCCTGTGGGAGCGAGCTTGCTCGCGAAAGCGGTGGATCACCTTGCAGTGATGTTGGATATGCCGACGTCTTCGCGAGCAGGCTCGCTCCCACAATAGTCCTGCGCTGAATGCAAAGCTCCTGGAAACCCAAGATCCCTGTGGGAGCGAGCCTGCTCGCGAAAGCGGTGGATCAGCTTGCAGTGATGTTGGATATGCCGGCGTCTTCGCGAGCAAGCTCGCTCCCACAATAGTCCCGCGCTGAATGCAAAGCTCATGGACACCCAAGATCCCTGTGGGAGCGAGCTTGCTCGCGAAAGCGCTGGATCAGCTTGCAGTGATGTTGGATATGCCGACGTCTTCGCGAGCAAGCTCGCTCCCACAATAGTCCTGCGCTGAATGCAAAGCTCATGGACACCCAAGATCCCTGTGGGAGCGAGCTTGCTCGCGAAAGCGGTGGATCAGCTTGCGGTGATGTTGGATGTGCCGACGCCTTCGCGAGCAAGCTCGCTTCCACAATAGTCCTGCGCTGAATGCAAAGCTCATGGAAACCCAAGATCCCTGTGGGAGCGAGCCTGCTCGCGAAAGCGGTGGATCAGCTTGCAGTGATGTTGGATATGCCGACGTCTTCGCGAGCAGGCTCGCTCCCACAATAGTCCTGCGCTGAATGCAAAGCTCCTGGACACCCAAGATCCCTGTGGGAGCGAGCTTGCTCGCGAAAGCGGTGGATCAGCTTGCAGTGATGTTGGATATGCCGGCGTCTTCGCGAGCAAGCTCGCTCCCATAATAGTCCTGCGCTGAATGCAAAGCTCCTGGGAACCCAAGATCCCTCTGGTAGCGAGCTTGCTCGCGAAAGCGGTGGATCAGCTTGCAGTGATGTTGGATATTCCGACGTCTTCGCGAGCAAGCTCGCTCCCACAATAGTCCTGCGCTGAATGCAAAGCTCATGGAAACCCAAGATCCCTGTGGGAGCGAGCTTGCTCGCGAAAGCGTTGGATCAGCTTGCGGTGATGTTGGATGTGCCGACGTCTTCGCGAGCAAGCTCGCTCCCACAATAGTCCTGCGCTGAATGCAAAGCTCATGGAAACCCAAGATCCCTGTGGGAGCGAGCCTGCTCGCGAAAGCGTTGGATCAGCTTGCGGTGATGTTGGATGTGCCGACGCCTTCGCGAGCAAGCTCGCTTCCACAATAGTCCTGCGCTGAATGCAAAGCTCATGGAAACCCAAGATCCCTGTGGGAGCGAGCCTGCTCGCGAAAGCGGTGGATCAGCTTGCAGTGATGTTGGATATGCCGACGTCTTCGCGAGCAAGCTCGCTCCCACAATAGTCCCGCGCTGAATGCAAAGCTCATGGACACCCAAGATCCCTGTGGGAGCGAGCTTGCTCGCGAAAGCGGTGGATCAGCTTGCAGTGATGTTGGATGTGCCGACGTCTTCGCGAGCAAGCTCGCTCCCACAATAGTCCTGCGCTGAATGCAAAGCTCATGGAAACCCAAGATCCCTGTGGGAGCGAGCCTGCTCGCGAAAGCGGTGGATCAGCTTGCAGTGATGTTGGATATGCCGACGTCTTCGCGAGCAGGCTGGCTCCCACAATAGTCCTGCGCTGAATGCAAAGCTCCTGGACACCCAAGATCCCTGTGGGAGCGAGCTTGCTCGCGAAAGCGGTGGATCAGCTTGCAGTGATGTTGGATATGCCGACGTCTTCGCGAGCAGGCTCGCTCCCACAATAGTCCTGCGCTGAATGCAAAGCTCCTGGACACCCAAGATCCCTGTGGGAGCGAGCTTGCTCGCGAAAGCGGTGGATCAGCTTGCAGTGATGTTGGATATGCCGACGTCTTCGCGAGCAGGCTCGCTCCCACAATAGTCCTGCGCTGAATGCAAAGCTCATGGAAACCCAAGATCCCTGTGGGAGCGAGCTTGCTCGCGAAAGCGGTGGATCAGCTTGCAGTGATGTTGGATATGCCGACGTCTTCGCGAGCAAGCTCGCTCTCACAATAGTCCTGCGCTGAATGCAAAGCTCCTGGAAACCCAAGATCCCTGTGGGAGCGAGCCTGCTCGCGAAAGCGGTGGATCAGCTTGCAGTGATGTTGGATATGCCGGCGTCTTCGCGAGCAAGCTCGCTTCCACAATAGTCCTGCGCTGAATGCAAAGCTCATGGAAACCCAAGATCCCTGTGGGAGCGAGCTTGCTCGCGAAAGCGGTGGATCAGCTTGCAGTGATGTTGGATATGCCGACGTCTTCGCGAGCAGGCTCGCTCCCACAAAGTCTTGGTGGGTCAGTGACCGTGGACTGTCACGCGATTGCGTCCGGTTTTCTTCGACGTGTACAACGCCTGGTCGGCCCGAGCGATCAGTTCGGCATGGTCGTTCGCCGGCGCACTAAGGTCGGCCACGCCCAGGCTGATGGTGAAACGGATGTCCTGGCCGTTGTACTGCACCAACAAGTGCTCGACGGCCTGTCGCAAGCGTTCGGCGAAAATCCGTGCGCCGGCCCGGTCGGTGTCCGACAGCACCACGCCGAACTCCTCGCCGCCGTAACGCCCGGCCACGTCGGACTCGCGAGCATGCTCGCGCAGCAGTTGGGCGAGCTGCTCGATGACTTTGTCGCCGGCCTGGTGGCCGTAGGTGTCGTTGACGTGCTTGAAGTGGTCGATGTCCAGCATCACCAGGCTCAGCGCATTGCCGTAGCGCTGGTGTCGGGCGTACGCGGCCTTCAAGCTGCCTTCCCAATGGCCGCGGTTGTACAGGCCCGTCAGGCGATCGGTACTGGAAAGCAGCTGCAGCTGAGCATTGGCAGCCTGGATCTGATGGCGATTGGTGGCGACATCGGTGACGTCGTAGATCACCAGGCAGATGTGGTTGATGCGGTTGTCCGGCGAGCGCAGCGGCAGCAGCGTGGTGTTCTGGTACATGAACTCTTCCTGGCCGGTGATCGGCTGGTAGCTCTTGAAGCGCATCAAGTACGGGCGCTGCTCCCAGACGGTGAACGCGGGCGTGCCCAGGGTCGCGACGCTTTCCACCTTGCGGCTGAACCACTGGTGGTCGATTTCCGGGAACAGGCTGAAGAAATTCCGGTTCTGGGCGTCCTTGGGCTGGACCCCGGAGCGGTTCTCCATGAAGGTGTTCCAGACTTGCACGCGGTACTCGCGGTCGAGCACCACCACGCCGACGTCGATGCTTTGAACGATGGCCAGCAACCAGTGGAATTCGTTCAGATCGATGGATTCGTTCATGGCTCAGTTCATCAGGTAGGCGAGTTTGTGGGTCAGCCGCTCGATGGAGTCTTCCGTGAACAGCAGCAACAGATCGAACCGGATGTTCTGCCCTTCCAGGCTGTAGCTGATTTCCACCGCCAAGGTCTTTTTCCAACGGACGCGGTTCGCCTGGATCAGTTCTTCGATAGCCGCATGCTGGCCAAGAATCTGCGGATGGCCCTGGGAAAAAATCACATCGATCTGCTCGGCAATGCTGCTCAGGCACGCGCCGATCAGGATGCTCGACAGGTCCACCAACATTTCCAGGTCAGAGTAATCGGCGCTCTGGCGCTGCATCAGTTGCGCGATGTCGGCAATCTCCGAGTCATGGAAGATCAGCAGGGCTTCGCCAGCGATGCCGCTGCCGATGAATCCCTGGCAGATGGCCGTGAGTTGCTGGGAGTTGCCGACGTCGTTCAAGGCCATGTGCAATTCGCCCACCTCGAGAACGTTGACGTTCGGCACTGGCAGTTGCACGAAGACCCCCAGCACCTTGGCAATCAGCGCCGCCGCCTGGCCGATGGCAACGTTGACCGTTTCGCGAAACGCGTCCTGGAAGCTGATGGTCGCGTTCGACGCCGGCCGGTTCTGCAGCGGCGTCTTGCCGGGTTGGGTCAGCAGTCCCAACCGGTTGAGGGTCTGGCGCAGTTCGTTTTCGTCGAACGGTTTTTTCAGGAAGGCCAAGGCGCCCAGTTCATGGACGCGGCGCACGGCCTCGTCCTGGACGTCCCCTGAAATCACGATGACTTGCGCCGTGAGGCCCTCGGCGCGCAAGGCGCTCAATACCTGGTAGCCGTCCATCTCCGGCATGGTCAGGTCGAGCAGTACTACGTGGCCCAGGCCCTGGCGTATGGCATCCATGGCCTGGCGGCCATTGACCGCCTCGGTGACTGAAACCGGCCAGTCTTGCGGCAGCGCACGCAGCACTTGCTTGCGCGCCATGGTGGAGTCGTCACACACAACCAGGGGAATCAACGGCACTGGCATGCCCAACGACGTTCAACTGCGGGGAAGGTCCTTCGTACATCACTCATAGGCGGCAGTGGCCCTCTGATTAACGAATGGAATGCAATTTGTAGCTTCTTTTAAAAACTGGACCATTAAGTCAAAGGCGTCAAATGCACTTCGTCATTTAACGCAATCGTGTCGGGCTCACCCCAAGACGCTGCTTGAACGTCGTTGCCATGTGTGCCTGTGAGCTGAAGCCGCAGGCGTGGGCGATTTCTGCGAGGGTCGCCGAGGAGTCTCGTATCAGCGCCCGGGCCTTGGCCAGGCGTCGGTCGATCAGGTAGCCGTGGGGGCTTTTACCGGTCGCGATCTTGAAGGCCCGCATGAAATACCCCTCGGATAATCCCAGCAGTTGCGCCATGGCTCGCACGCCCAACGGTTGGTCGAGGCCGGCATCGATGAACTCATCCAGCAGACGCATGCGGCTGTCGGTGATAGAGCCTTGGGGCCGTGCCGACAGGGCTTTTTCCGATGCTGCGCGTTCAGCCAGCGCGTGGGCCCAGGCTTCCCAATCGTCGTCGAACGAGCCGAGCAGCAGCGCCCGACGCATGCGTTGCGCGAGGGCGATGGCGCGCGGGTCGATGCGATTGTTGAAGGCTCGATCGCCCGCCAACTCGACGCCGTCGGTGCGCATCACCCGCAGGTATTCACCGCCGCGGGGCGACTCGGAATACACATCACACTGGGCCGGGACGAACGCCAGGCCGTTGGGCATCGCATTGAAAGGCAGTACCCGATCACTGCCGATGGCGTGCTGGCCGCGCTGGCTGTCGAAGGCAAAGCCGATCGCCGCCTGGGTCGCGACGTATCGGGCCGCATAGGCGCTGCGGGGGAGCAATTCGATCAGCCACGGGCCGGCCTCGATGCGACGGGTCGATTCAGTCGGGCGCGGTGGCTGGGGGCGGTTTCGATGGCTCATGGTGTCCATAGTAGTGAAGGGGCGGCATAAAAGTCAGGTCGGTTTTTTGAAAGCCTGGGTTCGATGACCCTGCCTAGACTGGGCAAAACCACAGGAGACCGACCATGCACACATTGACGTACGACGATATCGAACAAGCGGCTCGCCAGGTCTATCAGGTCATGCCCGCCACCGCGCAGTATGCCTGGCCCTTGCTGACGGAGCGGTTGGGTTGCACGGTGTGGATCAAGCATGAAAACCATACCCCGACGGGCGCGTTCAAGGTGCGCGGCGGCATCACCTTCATGCAGTGGCTCAAGCGCGAGCATCCGCACGTGAACGGGATCGTCACCGCGACCCGGGGCAACCACGGCCAGAGCCTGGCGCTGGCGGCCAGCGCGGCGGGGCTGCGGGCGTTGATCGTGGTGCCGGAGGGCAACTCGATCGAGAAGAACAACGCCATGCGCGGCTTCGGCGGCGAGGTGGTCGAATATGGCCGCGATTTTGACGAGGCCCGGGAAGAGGCGGCGCGCCTGGCGCAAACCCATGGGCTCTATCTCGTACCACCGTTTCACCCCGAGCTGGTCAAGGGCGTCGCCACCTATGCGCTGGAGTTGTTCAAGGCTGCGCCTGACCTGCACACCGTCTACGTGCCGATTGGCTGTGGCTCGGGAATCTGCGCGGTCATCGCCGCCCGCGATGCCCTCGGCTTGCAGAGCCAAATCGTGGGCGTGGTCTCCACCGAGGCGATGGCGGCGAAACGATCGTTTGAAGCGGCTGAAATCCACGAAACCCCCTCGGCCAATACCTTCGCCGACGGTCTCGCTGTGCGCAAGCCGATTCCAGAAGCCTTCGCCATCTATAGCGCCGGGGCGGCGCGGATCGTAGCGGTCAACGATGAGGAGATTGCCGAGGCCATGCGCGTCTATTACACCGACACCCACAATCTGGCCGAAGGTGCCGGGGCCGCGGCGTTGGCAGCGCTTATCCAGGAGCGCGCGGAGATGGAGGGGAAAAAGGTCGGGGTGATTCTGTCCGGTGGCAATGTCGACAGGTCGGTGTATGCGCGGGTGATCGGGTAGTTGCGGTATGGCGGTTTATCGAAGCAACTGGCGGTCAGTTTGTGACTGAATCTTAATTTGGTCATAAGTTGTCAACCCTCCTTGGGATGCGTAAGCTGCCCCCATGAACCAGCCATCGATAGCACCGCCCAGCGCCCGCGGCCCAGCCGATCACGAAATTCGTGACCAGATCATCGCGGCTGCCCACGAACATTTCAGCCAGTACGGCTTCGGCAAGACCACGGTTTCCGACCTGGCCAAGGCCATCGGCTTTTCCAAGGCGTACATCTACAAGTTCTTCGACTCCAAGCAGGCAATTGGCGAAGCCATCTGCTCCAATTGTCTGTCGACGATCGTCGACGCCGTGGACAAGGCCATCAATGAAGAAGGAATTTCGGCGACCGAGCGTTTTCGTCGGCTGGTCAAGACCTTGGTGGTTACCGGGGTGAGCCTGTTCTTCAACGACCGGAAGCTCTACGACATCGCGGCCTTCTCTGCTTCGGAACGCTGGCCCAGCTCCCGCGTCTACGACGCCAGGATCAAGGAATTCGTGTTGCAGATCATTCGCGAGGGCCGCGAACTCGGTGAGTTTGAACGTCGCACGCCACTGGACGAAACCGTGGATGCCATCCACTTGACCCTGCGGCCTTTCGTCAATCCGTTATTGCTGCAGCACAGCCTGGACTTCGTCGAAGAGGGCCCAGCGCTGACCGCCAATCTTATTTTGCGCAGCCTGATGCCCTGAGGCTTCGACTGACGGCGCGTCCATGCGGTCCTAAAGCAGATTGAACAGAAGCGTGACCATTTTGTGTGATGGTCACGCTTGTGGCTATGGATTCGTTCTCAAGTCTGTTTTGCAGTCAGGACGCTCCACGCTCACCGAGTCGCCAGCGAACCTTCCCCTGGCGACTGCCAACCACCGCCAAGCGCCCTGAATGCCGCGACCGCTGCACGTGCCGATTCCGTTCGCGCCTGCGCCCGGGTATCGGAGGTGCGCAACAGCGTCTCGTCGGCATTGAGCACATCGATCAGGCTCGCGGTGCCTTTCTGATAGGCGACGAAGGATGACTGGCGGGCCTCGCTCAAGGATGTTTCGCCTTGGGTGAGGGTGGTTGCCTGGGCTTCGCGATTGACCAGGGCGCTGAAGGCGTTTTCAACGTCTTCGGTGGCGCGCAGCACGGATTGGCGATAAGCGGCCAGCGCTTCGGCTTCCTGTCCCTTGGCCTGGTCGATCCGGGCATTGATGCGGCCAAAATCGAACAGCCTCCAACGCAGGCCCAGCACGCCCGCCGACTGGCTGGCGCCGCCACTGAACAGGTTACCGCTCGATACTGCCGTGGCGCTGCCGAGCAGGGCGCTCAGGGAAAACTTCGGATAGTACTCGGCGACGGCTTCGCCGATGCGAGCATTGGACGCCGCCAGGCGGCGCTCGGCGACGATGAGGTCCGGCCGGCGGCGCAGCAGGTCCGCAGGGGTTCCCATGGCAGTTATTTGCGGCGCAAGGGGAATCTCGCGGCGCTCGGCCAGTTGTGGTCGATGAGTGCCGGGCGGCGTGCCGAGCATGACATCCAGGGCGTTCGTCGCTGCATCCAACCCGGTCTGCAGGACCGGTACCGTTGCCTGGACTTGTGCCAATTGCCCCTCGGCCTGGCGAACCTGATAACTGGCAGCAAGGCCCTTTTCATAGAGAAACTGGACTTTTTCCAGCAGGTCTTGCTGCGTCCTGACCTGTCGGTTGGCAATGTCCAGCCGGGCCTGCAATCCACGAACCGTGATGTAGGTATCGGCGACTTGCGCGGCGATGGCCAGTCGTGTGGCGACAGCGCCTGCCTCGGATGCCTGGTAATCGGCCAGCGCCGCTTCGCGTCCGCGCCGCAGGCCACCAAAGGCATCTATCTCCCAACTGGCGCCGAGGTTGAGCTCGTAGGAACTTCCGTATCGATCATAGCCAGGCGTGGAATCCAGCACCTGGCCGAGCGGCGTCTCGACCGATTGGTAGGCGCGCGCGGCCTGGCCGTTGATGTTGCCCGAGGGCAGTAAAGCGGCGTTCGCCGCACCCAGTCCCGCCCGAGCCTGCATCACCCGCGCAGATGCCTGCGCCAGGTCCAGGTTCTGTTCCAACGCCTGGACGACGAAGCCGGCAAGCATGGGGTCGCCAAAGCTTTCCCACCAGGCAATCAAATCGGCCTGGCTGGTCGAGGACTGCTGTTCGACCGAAGGTTGGCCCAGGTACCGACTCGAAAGCGGGGCGACCGGACGATGGTAATCCGGGCCGACTGCGCACCCTGCCATCAAGCAGGTGCCCAGTAGAAGAGCAAGTGGGCGGAGGGGAGGCATGGCGTTTCCTTGGGGGACGTAGATTGTGACCATATTACGGTATGGTCACATCCTGTCAATCGTGCTCGTTAGGGTGGTCGACGGGATTCATGAGGATGGTGGTCCGGTAACAAGGGATCCTTGGGGGGAGGCAAATTGACTGATTTGTGACGATTGACAGAAATGGTCACGAGAATGAGAATGCGCTCTCCATCCTGTCCGTTCAAGAAAGGGATCCTATGCTTCGGCGTCGACCTGTCACCCTTGCCGCTTGCCTGTTGCCTCTCGTCCTGACGGCGTGTGGCGAGTCATCCACCGCGAAAGATCCACGCATGGCGGCGCCCTTGGTGAGGGTGGCCGAAGTATTGGGTTCCCCCGAAATCTCACGTTCCTTCACCGGCGTAGTCACGGCCAGGGTCCAGAGCGACCTGGGTTTCCGCGTGTCGGGCAAGGTGCTGGAGCGCCTGGTCGATACCGGCCAGACCGTCAAGCGCGGGCAACCGCTGATGCGCCTGGACCCTATCGATCTCGGCCTGCAGGCGCGGGCCCAGGAAGAGGCTGTCGCCGCCGCCCGGGCCAGGGCCAAGCAGACCGCCGACGATGAGGCTCGTTATCGGGAACTGGTCGCCGCCTGCGCCATCTCTGCCTCGGGCTACGACCAGATCAAGGCCGCCGCCGATACTGCAAAGGCACAGCTCAGCGCGGCCCAGGCCCAGGCCGATGTGGCCCGCAACGCTTCCGGCTACGCCGTGCTGCTCGCCGACGCCGATGGCGTGGTGATGGAGACATTGGCCGAGCCCGGGCAAGTCGTTGCCCTAGGACAAATCGTGGTTCGACTGGCGCGGGCCGGTCAACGCGAAGCCGTTGTGCAATTGCCCGAGACGCTGCGGCCCGCCCCGGGGGCCACTGCGCAGGCAACGCTGTATGGCAACGCTTCGCAAGTGGTCAGCGCGAAGTTGCGGTTGCTGTCGGATTCCGCCGACCGCGTGACGCGTACCTTTGAGGCGCGGTACGTGTTGGAGGGCGCGCTGGGCAATGCGCCGCTGGGTTCGACCGTCACGCTTCGGATCGCCACGGGCGCTCGGCAAGGGCAGGTGCTGCAAGTACCGATTGCCGCCGTGCATGATGCGGGCAAGGGCACCGGCGTCTGGGTTATCACGGGTGAGCCGGCGAAAGTCGCCTGGCGCCCCGTCCAGGTCCTCGGCTTGAGCGACGATGCCGCGCAGGTCTCCGGCGACTTGAGAATGGGTGAGCGGATCGTCGCGCTGGGCACGCATCTGTTGCACGAAGGCGAGGCGGTGAATATGGCTCCTCCGGGCGACGTCAACGTTGCGGGGAATCACCCATGAGCTTCAACCTGTCCGCGCTCGCCGTTCGCGAGCGCTCCATCACCGTTTTCCTGTTGTTCCTGATCGCCGTCGCGGGTGTCCTCGCGTTCTTCCAGTTGGGCCGCGCCGAGGATCCACCGTTCACGGTCAAGCAACTGACGGTCATCACGGCCTGGCCGGGCGCGACGGCCCAGGAGATGCAGGACCAAGTCGCCGAACCGCTGGAAAAACGCCTGCAAGAATTGAAGTGGTACGACCGCACGGAAACCTACACCCGCCCCGGACTTGCCTTCACCATGGTGTCGCTGGTCGATCGCACGCCGCCGTCGCAGGTGCAGGAAGAGTTCTACCAGGCGCGCAAGAAACTGGCCGACGAGGCGATCAAGCTGCCGGCGGGTGTCATCGGGCCGATGGTCAACGACGAGTTTGCCGACGTGACCTTCGCGTTGTTCGCGTTGAAAGCCAAGGGCGAGCCGCAGCGCCTGCTGGTGCGCGATGCCGAGGCGTTGCGCCAACGGTTGCTGCACGTACCGGGCGTGAAGAAGGTCAACATCATTGGCGAACAGGCCGAACGGATCTTCGTGTCGTTTTCCCATGATCGCCTGGCGACCCTCGGTGTTTCGCCCCAGGATATTTTTGCCGCCCTCAACAGCCAGAACATGCTCACGCCCGCCGGCTCCATCGAAACCGCCGGGCCGCAGGTTTTCCTGCGCCTGGACGGTGCCTTCGACAGGCTGCAGAAGATTCGCGACACGCCGGTCACGGTCCAGGGGCGCTCGCTGAAACTGTCGGACGTGGCCACCGTCGAGCGCGGTTATGAAGACCCGGCCTCATTCCTGGTGCGCAGCGGCGGCGAAGAGGCGCTGCTGCTGGGCGTCATCATGCGCGAGGGCTGGAATGGCCTGGACCTGGGCAAGGCGCTGGACGCCGAGACGGGCAAGATCAACGAGGGCATGCCGCTGGGCATGACCCTGAGCAAAGTCACCGACCAGTCGGTGAACATCGACTCGGCGGTCGGCGAGTTCATGGTCAAGTTCTTCGTCGCGCTGCTGGTGGTGATGATCGTCTGCTTCCTCAGCATGGGCTGGCGCGTCGGTGTGGTGGTCGCGGCGGCTGTGCCGTTGACGTTGGCCGTGGTGTTCGTGGTCATGGCTGCCACCGGCAAGAATTTCGACCGCATCACCCTCGGCTCGCTGATTCTCGCGCTCGGGTTGCTGGTGGACGACGCGATCATCGCCATCGAAATGATGGTGGTGAAGATGGAGGAGGGCTACGACCGGATCAAGGCCTCCGCCTATGCCTGGAGCCACACCGCCGCGCCGATGCTCTCCGGCACGCTGGTGACCGCCATCGGCTTTATGCCCAACGGCTTCGCGCAGTCGACCGCCGGCGAGTACACCAGCAACATGTTCTGGATCGTCGGCATTGCCCTGATCGCTTCCTGGGTGGTCGCGGTGGCCTTCACGCCGTACCTGGGCGTGAAACTGTTGCCCGACATCAAGCAGGTCGAAGGCGGCCACGCGGCCATCTACAACACTCGCCATTACAACCGCTTCCGCCAGGTGCTGACGCGGGTCATCGCGCGCAAATGGTGGGTGGCCGGTACGGTGATCGCGACATTCGTGGTGGCGATCCTCGGCATGAGCCTGGTCAAGAAACAGTTCTTCCCGACTTCGGACCGGCCGGAGGTGCTGGTGGAAGTGCAGATGCCGTACGGCACCTCCATCGAGCAGACGAGCGCCACCACTGCCAAGGTCGAGGCCTGGCTGCATCAGCAGGAAGAGGCTCGGATCGTCACTGCTTATATCGGCCAAGGCGCGCCGCGTTTCTACCTGGCGATGGCGCCGGAACTCCCCGATCCGTCGTTTGCGAAGATTGTCGTGCTGACGGACAGCCAGGAGGCGCGCGAAGCCCTCAAGTTCCGCCTCCGCCAAGCGGTCGCCGATGGGCTCGCGCCCGAGGCGCGGGTGCGGGTGACGCAACTGGTGTTTGGCCCGTACTCACCGTTCCCGGTGGCGTATCGGGTGATGGGGCCCGACCCTTCGAAGCTGCGCGAGATCGCCAGCCAGGTCCAGGGCATCATGCAGGCGAGCCCGCTGATGAGGACCGTCAACACCGACTGGGGACCCTTGGTGCCGACCCTGCATTTCAACCTGGACCAGGACCGCTTGCAGGCCGTAGGGCTGACCTCCAACGCGGTCGCCCAGCAGTTGCAATTCCTGCTTACTGGCGTGCCGATCACGGCGGTTCGCGAGGACATCCGTTCGGTGCAGGTGGTCGGCCGCGCAGCGGGGGACATCCGCCTCGATCCGGCCAAGATCGAAGGCTTCACCCTGGTGGGCGCGACGGGCCAGCGTGTTCCGCTGTCCCAGGTCGGCGAAGTCGATGTGCGCATGGAAGACCCGATCCTGCGCCGTCGTGATCGCACCCCGACCATGACCGTGCGCGGCGACATCGCCGAAGGCTTGCAACCACCGGACGTCTCCAGCGCGATCATCAAGCAATTGCAGCCGGTGATCGACAGCCTGCCCGCCGGTTACCGGATCGAGCAGGCGGGCGCGATCGAGGAGTCGGGCAAGGCCGGCAAGGCCATCGTGCCGCTGGTGCCGATCATGGTCGCCATGACGTTGCTGATCATCATCCTGCAGGTCCGTTCGATCTCGGCCATGATCATGGTGTTCATGACCGCGCCGCTGGGGCTGATCGGCGTGGTGCCGACGTTGCTGATCTTCAACCAGCCCTTCGGTATCAACGCGCTGGTCGGCCTGATCGCTTTGTCGGGGATCCTGATGCGCAATACGCTGATCCTGATCGGGCAAATCCATCACAACGCCAGCGAAGGTCTCGATCCATTCCACGCGGTGATCGAAGCCACGGTGCAGCGGGCGCGACCGGTGCTGCTCACGGCGCTGGCGGCGATCCTGGCGTTCATTCCCCTGACCCATTCGGTGTTCTGGGGAACGCTGGCCTACACCCTGATCGGCGGCACGTTCGTCGGCACCATCATGACGCTGGTGTTCCTGCCAGCGATGTATTCCATCTGGTTCAAGATCCGTCCTGATACGAAGAGGGCTCCATGAAAAATCGCGAAGGTCAAAAACGCATCGTCGTCACCGGCGTTGGCATGGTCGGACCGTTGGGCTGCGTTGTCGAAGAGGTCTGGAAGCGGTTGCTGGCCGGGCATTCCGGCATTCGCAACCTGTCCGCGGATGTCATCGAAGGCACGGGCGTCGCCGTGGGCGGGCAGGTGCCAACGCTGGAAGAGGATGGTGTCGCCGGTTACGACCCGGAGCGCCTTATCGCGCCCAAGGATCGCAAGAAGATGGACCGTTTTATCGAGTTCGCCCTGGTGGCGGCTCACGAAGCCCTGGAGCAGGCGGGCTGGCATCCGGTCGAAGCCGTCGATCAGGAGCGGACCGCCACGATCATCTCCTCGGGCGTCGGTGGTTTCTCCACGATTGCCGATGCGGTGCGCACCACGGATGCGCGCGGTCCGCGGCGGTTGTCGCCGTTCACCGCGCCGGCTTTCCTGGCCAACATGGCGGCGGGGCAGGTCTCCATCCGGCATGGTTTCAAAGGGCCGCTCGGTGCGCCCGTTACCGCTTGCGCTGCCGGCGTACAAGCCATTGGCGACGCCGCCCGGCTGATCAAGAGTGGCGAGGCGGACATTGCCATCTGCGGTGGCACCGAGGCGGCGATCGATCGTGTGACCCTGGGCTGTTTCGCCGCGGCGCGGGCGCTGTCCACGGGATTTGCCGAGCGTCCGCAAGAGGCCTCGCGGCCGTTCGATCGGGATCGAGACGGTTTCGTCATGGCCGAAGGTGCCGGGTTGCTGGTGATCGAGTCGCTGGAACACGCTCTGGCCCGTGGCGCCAAGCCATTGGCAGAATTGGTGGGTTACGGCACCAGCGCCGATGCCTATCACCTGACCGCTGGCCCCGAGGATGGCAACGGCGCCCGCCGCGCCATGGAACAGGCGCTACGCCAGGCCGATATCAGTCCCGCCGAGGTGCAGCACATCAATGCCCATGCGACATCCACCCAGGTCGGCGATGCCGGTGAGCTGGCGGCGATTCGTGCAGTGTTCGGGGCGGGCGCGGGCGTGGCTATTACGTCGACGAAATCCGCCACCGGCCATTTGTTAGGCGCGGCGGGCGGCATCGAAGCGATTTTCACGGTCTTGGCGCTACGCGATCAGGTCGTGCCGCCGACGCTGAACCTTCACCATCCCGATGAGACGGCCAACGGGCTCGACTTGGTCGGCCTGAAGGCGCGGAAGATGCCGATCACCCATGCGCTGTCCAATGGGTTCGGTTTTGGTGGCGTCAACGCCAGCGTGTTGTTCCGTCGTTGGGAAGACTGACGCCGCGTCAGCGGCGCAGGAAAAACAGCACCAGCGCGATCAGGCAAGTCAACGCCTGAATCGCGCCCAGCGTGGTGATGGGCGAAAAGCTCAACACGGAGGCGAGCCAGGTGGTCAACGCGGCTGCGCCCATGGAGAGAAAACCCAGCAGCGCCGAGGCCATCCCGGCCTCTTTGCCGAAAGGCCCCATGGTGATCGCCGTACCCAACGGATTCGCCAGCCCCATCCCCCACAGGAACGTCACCATCGAAACGGCATACCAGCCCAGACCCGGATGGGCCGGCCCGATGATGAGCAGCCCCCCGCCGACCATGGCGCAGGTAATCCCCAGCAAGGCAATGTTTTGCGGGCCGTAGCGGTGGGCCAGGCGCGGTGCGGCCATGCCCGCGGCGAAAACGACGAACACCGTCGAGGCGAAATACAGGCCGGCCTGTACCGAGGTCAAGCCGATGCCTTTCATGAGAATGGCTGGGGCGGCGGCGAAAGAGGCGAACAGGCCGCTGAGCAACAGGCTCATCGACAGGGCCGGGAGGATGAAGCGCTTGTCCGCCATCAGCCTTGCGTAAGCGCGCACGACGCTGGCGGTGGAGTGGGGTGCGCGGCGGTCGGCGGGATGGGTTTCGCCAAGATCGCGTACATAGAAGAACGCCAGCACCACGGCGGCCAATCCCACCAGGATGAAGATGGCGCGCCATCCGAGCGTGACGGACAGGACGCTGCCGGCCAGCGGCGAAAAACCGGGTGCGGCGGCGGTGGCAACCATGGTCAACGACAGGGCGCGAGCCAATGTCTCGCCTTCGAACAGGTCCCGAGCGATGGCACGCGACAGCACCGAGGCCGCGCACACGCCCAATGCCTGGACGATGCGTCCGGCGATCATGACATCGAGCGTGGTGGCGAGTCCTGCGATGACGGTGCCGACGATAAATACCAAGAGTCCGCCCAGCACCAGTTTGCGCCGCCCATAACGATCAGCCAGCGGCCCGACCACCAACTGGCCCAGGGCAAACGTGACGAAGTAGCTGGAGAGTGTCAGGCCCAGTTCGCGGGCAGTCACGCCGAGGTCGTCGCCGATGACCGGGAACGCCGGGAGGATGATATTGGTGGAGAGCATGCCGATGGCCGCGAGGCCGGCGAGCAACGCGACGATTCGGCCGGTCAGGGCTGGACTCGATGCGTGTGGCTGCGCGTCTGCAATCGCTGATGCAGTTCCAGTTTCCATGGATCAATCCCCTTGGCCGGTTTTTGTCTGGCTTATGATGGTCGTAATATGACGATCGTAATCCGGTGCGTCAAGGTCAAAAGAGGATTCAGCAGGACAGGGGCAATGAAGGGAATTCGAACGGGCGCAGAAAGGTGTTTGTACGGTGTGAAATGACTCCGGTCGACGCCTGTCGGCGCCGACCGAGCCAGAGGTTTACCAGCGGAAGTTGACGGAGGTCACCAATTCACGCTCGTCGCCGTAGCGGCAGATGGCAGCCTCACAATAGACGTATTTTTTATTCGTCACGTTGTTGGCGTTGAGGGCGATGTCCCAGTTCTTGTCGATCTGGTAGCTCGCCATGGCATCGAACAGCGTGTAGGCCGGCATTTGCGAATCGATGCCGGACGCCTGGGTGGTTCCCTTGTAGCGCGCGCCGCCGCCGATTTTCAGCTGTGGCACGCCGAACAGGGCGAAGTTGTAGTCAGCCCACAGCGCGGCTTGGTGGTAAGGCGTATCTTCGCTGCGCTGACCCACTTCGCTCTGGATTACGCTTTTGGTGATGCGCGCATCGGTGTAGGCGTACGTCGCGATGACCGTCAGTTGAGGCGTGATGTCGGACTTGGCTTCCAGTTCCAGGCCACGGGAGCGCTGCTCGCCAATCTGCTGGGGATTGAGGCCAGCCAAGTCGCGCTTCACGACGTTTTCCTGTGTCAACTCATAGACGGCTGCACTGAGCAGTGTGTTGCTGCCAGGAGGCTGGTAGCGGATGCCGATTTCGTACTGCTTGCCTTCGGTCGGATCGAAGGTCCGGCCCGTTGCTTCAGCCACCGCGACCGGGAAGAACGATTCGCTGTAGCTGATGTAAGGGGCCAGGCCGTTATCTGCCTGATACACCAGGCCGGCGCGCCAGGTTGTGGATTCGTCGTCCTGGCTCAGCTTTTGACCAGTTGCGAAGCCTTCCTGGTCCTGGTCGGCCCAGTCATGGCGACCGCCGAGCAGCAGCAGCCAATGATCGTCGAACTTGATCTGGTCCTGCAGGTAGATACCTGTCTGGAAGGTGTCGATCTGCGAACCGCGATCGCGGTTCCGGCTTTTGTCCACTACCACTGGCTGCCCGTAGTTGTAGTCGCCGATGTTGATGGACGTGGAGTTGGCCCGGAAGTTATGCGAGTCGTACGACGCGTCGTAGGTATCAGCGCCCATCAGGAAGGTGTTTTCCACGCCGCCGATGTTCCAGCGTGTTTCGATGTTGGTGTCGCTGGCCAACGCCCGGGAACGTTCACGGCGGTCACTGTACTGGCGAGCGAGGACGCCCGTGGCTGCTGCTGTATTGACTGGATTCCCTGTCCGAACCTGCATGTACTTCCACTTCACATCCGCTTCGTAGTAACGCAGCTTGTTGCTGATTCGGGTGTGTTCGTCAAATCGGTGCTCGAACTCATAACCGATGGCGGACATCTCGCCATTCATGTCGTCGTAGTCGGGTTCGCCGATGAAATCGTGGCGGCCAATGGTGAATGGCCCTTTGCCCACGCCCTTGACCAATTGGTAGGGCAGTGGGGCGGAGAAGCGCGTGTCGCTCTTCTGGTAGAACGAGAGCAGGGTCAGCGAGGTGTCTTCATCGGGGCGCCAGGTCAGGGCCGGGGCGATGTAGAGCTTGTCGTCGTTGATGTAGTCCTGCTGGGTGTCGCTGTCACGCTGGAGCATGGTCAGGCGGTAGCTGAGGACATCGCTGTCACCGAGCGGGCCGCTGAAATCGGCGGTCAGTTGCTTGCGATCGTGGTTGCCGTATTGCAGCCCCAATTCATGGAGCGGGGTTTCGGTCGGTCGTTTGCTGACACCGTTGACGAAGCCGCCAGGCGACAGTTGGCCGTAGAGCACCGAAGCCGCGCCACGGACGACTTCCACGCGTTCCAGGCCATAGGGCTCCTGGACGCCGTCATAAGAGTTGTATTGCAGGCGCATGCCGTCGCGCAGCGAGCCGCCCGTGGCGGACTCGACGTCGAAGCCGCGCATGCGGAACCGGTCGGAGGTACGGTTGAAGCTGCTTGGCTGGCTGGTGAAGCCCGGGGTGTAGCTGAGGGCGTCCGCCAGGGTGTCGGACTTGCGATCGCGCATTTCATCGGCGGTAACCACGGACACCGACTGCGGCGTTTCGGTAATGGCCGCGTTGGACTTGGTGGCGCTGCCGTTGCGCAGGGCGACCTTGCCGGCCAGCGGAGCCGTGGGGTTTTCCACCGCGGCGGCATTGATGTTGATTTCGCCCAGCTGAAGAGGGGCGTTGGCGGTGGCCTCTTCCTGTGCGGCGATCGCCTGGGCTGAAAAGATGCTCCCCAAGGCCAGGGCCAGAGTGCTCAGGTGAAAAGCTGGGTGACGCGAGACGTAATGTTTATCGGTGCCAACTGTTGTTTTTCTTTCGAGCATCGAGGAAGTCCTTGGGGTTGTTTTTCATCTTCGCGAGCCTGCTGTCCCGGTCCAGCGGCGTCAGGCAGGCAAGCGAGGTTAGTGTCTACTGGCCATAATCTGACTGTGAATGATAAGGGTTTGCATTAATATTGTCAGTCTTGTAGGGAAATTATTTTAGTTTCGACATATTCTGTGCCCCACTTTTTGGCCCTCGATGGGTTTCGCGGTGCTGTCACCGGGAAACGATTGCGAGGGTTCGGTACGATGGACGATTCGATCAGGCCCTCTAGGGCGGTGGAGGGACGGTCATGCTGAAAGCCAGCAACGTGCGGCTGAGCTATGGCGAGCAACAGATTCTCAACGGTGTCAGCCTGGATATTCCCGAAGGCTGCTTCACGGCGTTGATCGGGGCGAACGGCTGCGGCAAGACCACGCTGCTTAATGTGTTGGCGCACATGCTGCGGCCCAGCGCGGGCGAGGTGCAGCTGTCCGGCAAGGCCCTGGGCCAGTATTCGCGCCGGGCGCTGGCGCAACGCATGGCGTTGTTACCCCAGCGCACCACCTCGCCGGCCGGCATGAGCGTCCGGGAATTGGTGATGCAGGGGCGTTTTCCCTGGCAGAGCTGGTGGCGCCAGTGGTCCGAGCAGGATCAGCAGGCCATTGACCGTGCCATCGACCTGGCGGGCATCGCGCCTTTGCTCGATCGTTCGCTGGCCACGCTGTCGGGCGGCCAATTGCAGCGATGCTGGATTGCCATGACCTTGGCCCAGGACACCCCAGTGATCCTGTTGGACGAGCCCACGACGTTTCTCGATATCGCCCATCAGATCACCTTGCTCGAACTGCTGGTGGACCTGCGCGAGCAAGGCAAGACCGTCGTTGCGGTGCTCCATGACCTGAACCAGGCCGCGCGTTATGCCGATCACCTGGTGATGATGCGCGAAGGCCGTTTGCTGGCCCAGGGCACGCCCGCCGACGTCTTCACCCGCGAGAATCTCAAGGCTGTCTTCGACCTGGACGCGCACATCATCACCGACCCTTATTCGGGCGATCCGCTGTGCGTGCCGCAAACCACCCGTAGCCAGCCCTCGGCTGTGCGGGAGGCGATGTGAGTCACGGTTTGCGATTGCCGGTGTGGCTGGGCCTGCTGGTCGCCATCGGCTTGGCCGCGCTGCTGCACCTCGCGGTTGGCGCCAAGAGCATCCCTTGGAGCGAAGCCTGGCAGGCGTTGGTGGCTTATGCGCCGGACAACGCCGACCAGAGCGTCATTCGCGGCAGCCGCCTGCCGCGCCTGTTGGTGGCCATGCTGGTGGGCGCCAGCCTTGGCCTGGCCGGGGTGATCATGCAAGCCGTGGGCGACAACCCATTGGCCGATCCGGGCATCCTCGGCATCAACAGCGGCGCGGCATTGTTCGTGGTGTTCGGCTTGTTGGTGTTGCCGGGGCACGACCTGTCGATGATCCCGCTGTTCGCGTTCAGTGGCGCGCTGGTGGCAGCCGTCGGCGTCCTGCTGCTGGCGGGCCGCGGGCATAACCCGATCCGGCTGACCTTGTCCGGGGCGATGATTGCGGCATTGTTCAGCGCCATCACTTCGATCCTGCTGTTGCTCGACCAGCAGGGGCTCGACAGCCTGCGCCGTTGGCTCACCGGGTCGATTGGCGTGACCGGCGGCTCGATGCAGGCGTGGGTCTGGCCGTATGTGGTGTTGGGCATGCTTCTGTGCCTGGTCAATGTCCGGGCACTGAATGCCCATCGACTGGGTCCACAGGCTGCCGCTGGCATGGGCGTCAACCTGTTGAAAATGCGCCTGTTCGGCCTGGCCTCCGTGGTCCTGCTGTCGGGGTGCGCGGTCGCTCTGGCGGGGCCGATCGGCTTTGTCGGGCTGGTGGTGCCTCACGCTGCGCGCCTGTTGTTCGGCGACGATTATCGACGGCTGTTGCTGGCCGCGCCCTTGCTCGGCGCGCTGCTGCTGATCCTGGCTGACATCGCCGCACGAACGGTGGTGCGTCCCTTCGAGCTCAACACCGGGATTGTCACGGCACTGATTGGCGGGCCGATTTTCGTTGCGCTGGTGTTGAGGAAAGTCAAATGACGCGCCTGGGACTGACCTTGCCCAGGACGCTGCCCTTGTTGCCTTGGGTGGCCCGGCCGATCGATGTGATCTGGGTGCTGGTGTTGATGTTTACATTGGTGGCCGTGTCGTTGTACGCCTTGACCGTCGGTAGCTATTCGTTGGGTGTCGCCCAGGCCTGGCAAGCCTTGTGGTCCCCTGATCGGGTCGACTCGACGATGCGCAACCTGCTTTGGGAGTTGCGTTTGCCGCGTGTCGCGCTGGCGATCCTCGCCGGCATGGCCATGTCGCTGGCCGGCCTGTTGATGCAGTCGTTGACGCGCAATCCGCTGGCGGCGCCGGGCCTCGTGGGCGTGGAATCGGGCGCCAGTGTCACGATGCTGCTGATCATCGTGCTCTGGCCCACGCTGCTGCCGCTGGAACTCTATCCGTTGGCGGCACTGGCGGGCGGGTTGGCCGTGGCATTGTTCGTCGCATTGCTGTCGTGGCGCCAGGGCATTTCACCGCTGCGGTTGATTCTTGTCGGCGTCGGGCTGACTGCCATGCTCAGTGCGGTGGCCGACCTGTTGATCACCTACGGCAACATCGATCAGGTGGAATCGGCGCTGATGTGGCTGGGCGGCAGCTTGCACCGGGCCGGTTGGCCTCAGGTCCGCAGCCTCGGTATCTGGCTGCTGCTGGCGGGGGCTCCGTTGCTGTTTTTCCACCGTCAGTTGAACCTGTTGCAATTGGGCGAAAAAGTCGCGCTCAGCCGTGGCCTGAACGTCACCGGCGTGATGATTTTCCTGTTGCTGTGCAGCGTCATGCTGACGGCGGCCGCCGTGGCGAATGTCGGCACCATGACCTTCGTCGGGCTGGTGGCTCCGCACCTGGCGCGCCAACTGGCGGGTGATCGTCACGGTGCGCTGATGCCGTTGTCGGCGTTGGTGGGGGCGTTGCTGGTATTGGCGGGCGATACGCTGGGGCGGGGGCTTTTCCCGCCGTTGCAGTTGTCGGCGGGGCTGGTGGTCGCCATCATCGGCGCGCCTTATCTGATCCTATTGTTGGCGCGTCAACGCAGTCGCTGAAGACACAGCGATGCATATCTTGAAAACATTGGAGAAAAACGCGTGCGGGAAAGAGTGAAGGGAATGTTCCAGGGATTGCTCGGCATGCTGTGCGTGCCGTTGGCATTGATGTCGATGCACGCCGCTGCGCGGCTGAAACCAAGGTGTTCGAGAACAGTTTCGGGCGGGTCGAAGTACCTGTTTCACCTCACTGCATCGTCTCCCTGCACGATTTCAGCTTGACCGATCAGTTGCTGGAGCTGGGCATCAAGCCCTGCGGCTCGACCGGCCGCAAGAAGCTGTTCTCGGACGTGGTGTTCCGTGGTGCGCAGGAGCGCTTCGACGTGACGGGCATCCAGTACATCGGCTCGCACCAGGCCCCCGACCTGGAAGCCATCGCTGCGTTGAAGCCGGACCTGATCATCGGCCTGTCGTACCACGCGGACCTCAAGGAAAAGCTCAGCAAAATCGCACCGGTCGTGCTCTTGCCCTCGCGTGAAAGTGACATCAAGACCTACGCCAGGCAGCTCGCCGAACTGGTCGGCAAGCAGCAGCGCTACGAAGAAATGCTCCACGAATACGAATGGGTCGTCAGCGAGTTCAAGAAGCGCGTCAAGGACCCCTCGCGCATCACGGTCACGACGCTCGAAGTCTATACCGATGGTTTCCAGCTGATCGGTCGTGGCGGTATGGATGACGTTATCAAGGACTTCGGCCTGGGCCGTGTCGCCGCGTATCGCGAGGCGCGCCAGAACGTGCCTTACAGCCTGGAGCGAATCGGCGACTTCGACAGTGATTTCATTATCGATACCTACGAAGAACTGCTCGATTCGGAAGCCAGCACGGCTGCGTTTCGCCAGTCGCCTCAATGGCAGAACCTGTTTGCGGTGAAGAACCGCCAGTTTCTCTACCTGAACCGCAGCCGCTATGCCGATACGATGCAGGGCTTGCTGGGTTCCGCCTACCTGCTGATGTCCCATATTGCCGAGCGAGAACGCGTGCTTCAGGCGAAGTGACTTTGTATCGATTGTCATACAAAAGTCATTAATGACAATGATTCTCTATTGCGGTTGTTACTCGTTTGTATTAGTTTGTGCTCTCGAAAAAAACACGCTCATCGGAATGGCGAGGGATCACAGATGGAAACGGGTTTGGCGCGTGCACAGGTTCAATCCATGGAAGGCGTACCGGGTGACGAACTGACCTTGCCGTTCATTTTCCAGGCGCCAGGCGCGGGGGCTGTCTGGCAGGATAGCCGGGCGCAGATCCTGCACGCGGTTGAGGCCGAGTTGCCGCTTGCGGGCGGCATTCTGTTTCGTGGTTTTGCGTTCAAGGGCGAAGCGGATTTTGAAGAGTTCGCCCGCAGTTTCGGTCACGAACTGCTGACCTACGACTACGCCTCGACGCCGCGCACCAAACTCAACAACCGGGTCTACACCTCCACCGAATACCCCGCCCACCAGGTCATCCCGCTGCACAACGAGCAGTCCTACTCGCTCAACTGGCCAATGAAAATCTGGTTCCATTGCGTGCAGGCGTCTCCGGTGGGCGGCGAAACCCCCATCGCCGACAGCCGCAAGGTCTACCAGCAACTCGACCCCGTAATCCGCCAGCGCTTTGCCGAGAAGCGCCTGATGTACGTGCGCAACTATGGCAATGGCCTCGACTTGCCCTGGCAACAGGCGTTCAGTACTGAAGATCGCGCCCAAGTCGAGCATTTCTGCCGCGCCAACCAGATCCAGTTCCAATGGAAGGATGACGGTGAGCTGTCCACACGCCAAGTCTGCCAGGCCGTGGCCCAGCACCCGGTGACCGGGGAGTGGGTGTGGTTCAACCAGGCGCATCTGTTCCATATCTCCAATCTCGCCGCGCCCGTGCGCGAGACGCTGATTTCCATTGTCGGCGAGGAGGGCGTGCCGCGTAACGTGTTCTACGGCGATGGCTCGCCTATCGAGCTCGAAGCCCTGGAGCATGTCCGTGCGGTATTGCAGCGCTGCCAGGTGAGCTTCCCCTGGCAGGCGGGTGACGTGCTGATGCTCGACAACATGCTGGTGGCCCACGGCCGCTCGACATTCCAGGGCGCGCGCAAGGTCGTGGTCGCCATGGCCGAGCCTGCTTCCGCGGGTTGAGCCCGACGCTCTTGCATTAAGCCGCCGCATTGGGCGGCTTATTCCAAACAAGCAAAATGAAGGACATCAAATGCTCGATCGCCTGATGCATCGCTGCTGGCTGCGTGGAATTCGCCTGTCGGAAGCCGAAGGCCAACTGGTTGTCACGCCCGGATCAACCAAGGCGCTGGATGATGAATTGGCTCGCGAACTGACGGCGCGCAGCGCCGAGGTGCTGCACTGGCTGGCCTTGCACCCCGATTATTTTGCGGCGCGCCCGTTGACGGATAACGAGCAGGCGCTCTGGTTTCTCCAGCGCCTGGAGCCGGACAGCTGCGCCTATAACATCGCCTACGCCGGACGCATCAAGGCGCAGTTCGTCACCGAAGATTTGCCCCAGCGCCTGCAAGACGCCTGGGAAACGGTGCAGCGGCGCTACCCGATGCTGTGCACCGCCTATGCCGAGCGCAATGGTGACCTGTTGCAGTGGAGTCATCGTGAGCACGTCCGGCCGCTGGAGCGCGTGGCGTTGCAGGCGGCCGATGCCCAGGCATTGCAGCAGAGCATCACCGAGTGGGCCGATAAACCGTTCAACCTGGAGGCCGGCGACGTCAGTCGGGTCGTCCTGTTGAGCAATGCCCAGGCCGGTCATGTCGAGCACACCGTGCTGCTGGTGATTCATCACATTGCCGCCGACCTGGCCACGTTCTACATCGTGCTCAACGAACTGTTCGCGTTGATCAATGAGCAAGCGCTGCCCGCTGTGAATCCGGACGCGTATCGCGACTATTGCAGCGACCTGCATGTGCGCAGCGAAGCCGCCGAACCGGTGGAGTTGGCGTGGTGGCAAGCGCAATTGGCCGATGCCCCGGCACTGGAATTGCCGACCGATTTTCACTACGGCAGCAACCAGGCGTTCCAGGGCGGAGAGTTGTCGGTTCGTTTCGATCCGGCCACTGCGGCGCGGATTCGTGCCGTGGCCCGCCAATGGGGTGTGACGCCTTATATCTGCTGGTTCTCGTTATTCCAGCAGTTCCTCGGCGTGCTGTCCGGGCAGGATGATTTTGTCCTGGGCACGCCCAGCGGCTGGCGCTTGCGCCGCGAGCACGTCAACCTGCCGGGGTATCTGGTCAACCCGTTGCCGATCCGTTGCCGCTTGCAACGCGAGCTGTCCAGCGGCGATTGGGCCAGGCAGGTGGACGCCACCGTCAAGCAGGCCTTGCAGCACCGCCATTATCCGTTCTCGCGCCTGGTCAAGCAGCTGGATCTGCCACGGCAGATGGGCAGGGCGCCGCTGTTCCAGCACATGTTCACCCTTAACAAGGAACGCATCGCGCCGTTCGAGCAGTATGTCGACCGCCTGCTGTCGGAGCAGCGCGGCGCGGCCCATGAGCTGAACATGGTGGTGATCGACGAGGAGGAGGGCTTCCTTTGCCGGTGGCGCTACAGCAAGGCGCTGTATCGCCGTGAAACGGTCGAGCGCTATTGCGATCAATTCGTTGCCCTGGTCCACGCGGTCATCGAACAGCCGGGCGTACCGTTTGCCCAGCTCGACTGGTTGGCACCGGCGCAGCAGTCGCTCCTCAGCGGCGAGGACATGTCGGTCCCGGTCAGCAACGCCTGGCAGGCATTTACCCAGCAGTGCGCCCACAAGCCGGCGTCGATTGCCCTGCAAGACGAGCAAGGTACGCTCAGCTATGCCGAACTCGGCCAGGCGGTGGCGGCCCGTGGCGAGCGCTTGCAGGCAAGCGCGAACCTGGAGGGCGCGCGCATCGCCCTGTGCCTGCCCCGCAGCCGCGAGCTGGTGATGCACATGCTCGCGGCCTGGCAGTGCGGCGCCACCTACCTGGCCCTCGATCCGCAATGGCCGCAGTCGCGTTTGCAGGACATCTGCCAGGACGCTGCGCCCAAGGTCTGGGTCGGCGAGGGCCTGCGACCGGAATGGCTGCCGGAAGCGGTGCGCTGGCTGTCGTTGCCCAGTGCCGAGTCGTCGAGCGAATCGCCCTTGCGCGCGTCGTTGGCTGCGAACCTGCCAGCCTACGTCGTCTACACCTCCGGCTCCACCGGCCGGCCGAAAGGCGTGGCGGTCAGCCAGGGCAACCTGATCCATTACGTGACGGGCTGCCTCGAACGCCTGGACCTGCCGGCCGATGCCAGCCTGGCGAGCCTGGCCAGTTGCGCCACCGACTTGGGGCACACGGCCTTGTTCGGTGCATTGCTCAGCGGCCGTCGCCTGCGGCTGCTGGCCGAGGAACTGGCCTTCGACGCCGAGGAGCTGGCGGCCGTGCTTGAACGCGAGCCCGTGGACCTGCTGAAAATCGTACCGTCGCACCTCAACGCCTTGCTGGTCGCCAACGATCCGCAACGCTTGCTGCCGCGCCAATGCCTGGTAACCGGTGGCGAAGCCTTGGGCCATGAACTGGTCTCGCGCTTGCGGGCATTGAAGCCGGACCTGCGTATCGTCAACCACTACGGACCCAGTGAAACCACCGTCGGGGTGTTGACCCATGAGGTCGATATCGATGGCGCGGCACCGCTGGGTCGACCGCTGCCCAATGTCCAGGTCAGCGTGCGTTCGCCCGACGGCCGTCTGTTGCCGATCGGTGTCAGCGGCGAGCTCTGCGTGCAGGGCAAGACCGTTGCGCTGGGTTATCTCAGCGCCAGCGACGCCGACCGCACCCGCTTCGGAGCCCATGGCTATCGCACCGGCGACCGGGTGCGGCTCAATCATCTGGGGCAGGTGGAGTTTCTCGGCCGGCTCGATGAGCAGGTCAAGATTCGTGGCTACCGGGTAGAGCCGGCGGAAGTCGCGGCACGGCTGAGGGCGATGCCGCACGTCAGCGATGTACAAGTGCTGAACAGCCCGTCGCCGTTGACGGGCAACCGCCTGGTGGCGTTCCTGGTCGCACCGTCGAGCGCGTTGCCGGATATTCAAGCCGCCCTGCAAGCGCAACTGCCGGACTACATGCAGCCGGCCCAGTGGCATTGCCTCGATGGGTTTGCCTTGTTGCCCAACGGCAAGGTGGATCGCAAGGCATTGCTGCAGTTGGCCGAGCAAGCGCCGGCCACCGCGCAGGAAGTGTCTCCAATCGTGGAGCCTCTGGACGCGGTCGAAAGCGCGTTGCTCGGCATCTGGCGCGGGCTGCTCGGCAATCCTGACCTGGGGCCCGATGACAACTTCTTTGCCTTGGGCGGCGACTCGATCCTCGGCCTGCAGATCATCGCGTTGGCGCGCCAGCAACATATCCTGATGACGCCCAAGCAACTGTTCGCCGAACAGACCGTACGCGCCTTGGCCCGAGTGGTGCAAACGCCACAGCGCAGCCTTGAACAGCGTCTGCTCGACATCGCTCGCGAGATCCTCAATAACCCCGACCTGCGGGTCGATGACAACTTCTTCAGTGTCGGTGGCGACTCGATCCTGAGTTTGCAGATCATCGCCCGGGCCAAGCAGCAGGGGCTGCAACTCAAGCCCAAGCAGATTTTCGAGTTCCCCACCGTGCGCGGTTGGGCCGAGCAGGTGGTTGATCTTGGCGCGGTGAAGGCGGGCGCTACGCCAGCCGTGCTTGAACCTGCCACCGCATTTGCCCTGACGCCGATCCAGCAATGGTTCTTCGCCCAGGAGCAAACCGAATCCGGGCACTGGAACCAATCCTTGCTGCTGGCGTTGAACGCGCCATTGGAAAAGCCGCGATTTATCCAGGCCGTGGGCGCGTTGCTGCAGCGTCACGCGAGCTTGCGCCTGGTCTTCGAAACCTCGCCGCAAGGCTGGCAGCAACGCTACCAGGCCTTTTCCCCGAGCCTGCTCGACGGGTTATTCCAGGTCGAGGACCAACCGCTGGACGACGCGCTGTTGCAGCGTTGGCAACAAGGCTTCGAGCTGGGCAAGGCGCCATTGATTCGCTGGGTGTATTTCTCCCAGAGCCAGGCATTGTTGTGCACGGCGCATCACTTGCTTGTCGATGCCGTGTCCTGGCAGGTGCTGCTGGAAGAACTGGAAAGCCTCTACCTGCAACCAAGCGTGGCGTTGCCTGGCGTTTCGGCGGGTTTCCATGTGTGGAGCGAGGCCTTGCAGCAACATCGCCTGGAGCCCGCCGTCCTGGCCCAGGTCGGCTATTGGCATGAGCAGTTGGCCGCCGAACATAACGTTCTTCAACAGCCCAATGCATACGGCGAAAGCCGGACACTGGACATGCAACTGTCGGTGGAGCAAACGCAGTTATTGCTGGGCGATTGCCACGCGGCCTACGGCACCCAGGTCCAGGATCTGCTGGTGGCCGCATTGGCCGGTGTCATCGGCCAATGGCAGGGCCGCGAGCGCGTCACCCTTGAGCTGGAAAGCCACGGCCGCAGCGGCTGGGAGCAAGGCCCCGAGCTGTCGCGCTCGATCGGTTGGCACACCAGCCGCTACCCGCTGGCGGTCGAAACTTCGTGGGACCTGGAGTCGTCGATCATCGCGGCCAAGGAAGCCCTGCGCCGCGTCCCCGAACAAGGCATCGGCTACGGCCTGTTGCGCCAGGATCCGGCCCACGGCCTGGGTGCCGCCTCGCTGCTGACCTTCAACTACCTGGGGCGGGTCGACCAATGGATCGGCGCATCGAGCCTCTGGCGTCTCGCGCGGCCGATGTGCCCCGGCATGCGCGCCGAGAGCACCCACCGCACGCACTGGCTGGATGTGACGGCGCTGGTCAACGAAGGCCAGCTACATGTCGAGTGGCGCTACGCACCGCAGGTCCACGACCCGGTGTTGGTGAACGAACTGGCGCGTCAGTTCCAGCAGCGGATCAGCGCCTTGCTGGAGCACTGCCAGGCCCCCTCGGTGGGCCGCGCCACGGCTTCGGATTTCGCCGACTCAGGCCTGTCCGACGATGAATTCCTGGGGCTGCTCGAACAACTCGAGCAATGAGCCCCCGCGTCCCAAACATTACAGGTTCGGATACCGTCAGCATGAACGACAAGGTCAAGGCTCTTTCGCGCAACATCGAAGCGATCTACCCGCTGGCTCCCATGCAGCAAGGATTGCTGTTCCACAGCTTGATGCACCCTGGCAAGGGCATGTATCTGCTGCAATATCGCCATGTCATGGTCATGCCGGACCTCGACCTCGCGGCCTTCCGCCAGGCCTGGGCGCAGGTGGTGGAGCGCCATGAACTGCTGCGCACCTCCTTCGTCTGGAAGCAGCAGAAGCGCCCGATGCAGGTGGTGCATAAGCAGGTCGAACTGCCGATCACCTACGAGGATTGGTCGCTCCTGAGCGAAGGCGAGCAGCAGGACCGCCTCGAGCAATTGCTCGGCGAAGAACGCGCCGAAGGGCTGGATTTCACCAAGGCGCCACTGATGCGCGTCCGGTTGTACAAGCTGGCGCCCGACACCTACCAGTTCGTGCGCAGCTACCACCACATCCTCATGGATGCGTGGTGCTTCTCGATCATCATGATGGACTTCCTCAACGGCTATCGCGCCGCCCGGGAAGGACGTCGACTGAACCTGCCGACACCGCGCCCGTATCGCGACTTCATTCGCTGGCTGGAAACCCAGAAACCGGAAGATCACCAAGCTTTCTGGCAACAGCGCTTGGCGGGCTTCGACACGCCCAACGAGTTTGGCTTCGGTCACATCGGCCGGGTCCAAGGCGCTGCCGAACCGGTCGAGGACTGTGTCGAATTCCTGGAGCCCGGGCAGACCCAGGCATTGCAGAACGTCGCGGCCCGGCATGGCCTGACCCTCAACACCCTGGTGCAAGGCGCCTGGGCTTTGTTGCTGGCGCGCTACAGCGGCGATCGCGACTTGGTGTTCGGTATCACCGTCGCCGGCCGCCCGGTGCACCTGCAAGGCATGGAAAGCATCGTCGGCCTGTTCATCAACAGCTTGCCGCTGCGCTGGAGTTGTGGCCCGGAGGATGGGCTTGGTCCGTGGCTGAAAGCCCTGCAGACCGAGAACCTGAGCCTGCGCGAGCACGAGAGTGTTTCCCTGGCGGACATCCAGCGCTGGAGCGACGTGCAGCGCCAGGACCTGTTCCAGAGCCTGTTCGTGTTCGAGAACGCGCCCATTGCCGCCGACCTGCGCCAGGGGCAGTTGGACTACCTGATCAGTGACATGGCCAACCGCACCCACACCAACTACCCGATCACGGTGGTGATCGTGCCGGGCGAGCGCCTGCACCTGCAGTTGACCTATCAAACCGACTGGTTCCTGCGCGAAGAAGTCCAGCAGATGCTGCGGCATTTCCGCACCTTGTTGTTGAACATGGGCGAAGCCCTCGACGTAAACGCCGGCACGCCGTTGCATCAACTGGCGATGCTCGATGCAAGTGAAATCACTCACCAGCACGAGGTTTGGGCCGGCGGAGGGCTGGAACCCGACGAGCAACTGCTGCAGCCGTTGTATGTCGAGCGTTTCCAGGAGCAGGTTCGCCAGACCCCAGAGCGCGTCGCCATGGTCCATGGTGAGCAAAGCCTGACGTTCGATCAGTTGAACCGCGCCGCCAACCGATTGGCCCGGCACTTGCGCGCCCAAGGTGTGGGCAGTGACGACTTGATCGCGGTGTTCGACGAGCGGGGCCTGGACCTGGTGGTGATGATTGTCGCCACGCTCAAGGCCGGTGCCGGTTGGCTGCCGCTCGATCCGCGCAACCCGGCCCAGCGCCTGGCCCAGGTGCTGCGCCAGAGCCGCACGCCGTTGCTGATTCATAGCGCAGGGCAGGGCGAACTGGCGATGCAGGCCCTCGACCTGCTCGACCAGCGGCCCAAGGCCGTGCGCTACGACCCCTCGGTACTGGGCAGCTACAGCGACGATGACCTGAACATCGCCGTGCACGACACATCGTTGGCCTATTGCATCTTCACCTCCGGCTCCACCGGCACGCCGAAGGGCGCGATGGTGGCGCAGGCGGGCATGCTCAATAACATTCTCGGCAAGTTGCCGGGGCTGGGGCTCGATGCGAACGACGTGATCGCCCAGACTGCGCCGCAGTGCTTCGACATTTCAGTCTGGCAGACCCTCGCCGGGCTGGTGCTCGGGGCCCGCACCGTGATCCTTGGCGATTGCGTCGTGCAGGATCCCGAGGCACTGGCCTCGGCCATCGGACGCCACGGCATCAGCATCCTCGAAGCGGTGCCGTCCCTGATGCAAAGTCTGTTGGACGCCGGCTTGGAAACGTCCCCCCTGCGCTGGGTGCTCGCCACGGGCGAGGCCTTGCCGCCAGCCTTGGCGCGTCGTTGGTTCGAGCGCTACCCGGCGATCCCGCTGATGAATGCCTACGGGCCGGCGGAATGCTCCGATGACGTGGCTTTTCATCCGCTGCTCGAACGCTTGCCGGAACAACGCATCAACGTGCCGATCGGCCGTGCCACGCTGAACAATCGCTTGTACCTGCTCAACGCCGATCTGCAGCCGATACCAGTGGGCGCGGTCGGGGAGATCTTCGTCGCCGGCGTCGGCGTCGGGCGCGGATACATGGCCGATCCGGCGCGTACGGCGGCAGTCTTCCTGCCGGATCCGATCGCCAACGACGGTTCGCGCCTGTACCGCACCGGTGACCTGGCGCGCTTCCTGCCCAACGGCGACCTGGAATACGTCGGACGCACCGACCACCAAGTCAAGATTCGCGGCCATCGCATCGAGCTGGACGAGATCGAGGCTTGCCTGACCCGTTACCCCGGCGTGCGCGAAGCCGTGGTCGTGGCCCGTGACGACCAGCAGCGCGCCAAGGTGCTGGTGGCTTACGTCGTGGCCGATGACGCCAGCAGTATCGAGGCGTTGCGCGAGCATGTGCTGGGCAATCTCCCGGCCTACATGATCCCGAGCGCATTCGTGTTCCTGGAGCGTTTCCCGCTCAACGGCAACGGCAAGATCGACCGCAAGTCGTTGCCCGCGCCGGATTTTGCCGCGCAAAGCCAGGCCCGCTATGTGGCGCCGAGCAGCGAGCTGCAAGGCCAGTTGGTGGAAGCCTGGCAAAGCGTGCTCGGTCTGGGCCAGGTGGGTGTCGAGGACAACTTCTTCGAGCTGGGCGGCCATTCGCTGCTGGCGACCCAGTTGATCGGCCTGATCGGCAAGCTCAGCGGCAAGGACCTGCCGTTGCGCGTGGTCTTCGAACGTCCGACCATCACCGCCATGGCCGATTGGCTGGAGAACCAGGCCGGCGCGGTAAAGCCGTCGCCGACGTTGCTGCCGCGTCCGGAAACGCTGCCGCTCTCGTTTGCCCAACAACGGCTGTGGTTCTTGCAACAACTCGACCCCGACAGCCCGGCGTACAACCTGGCCGGCGCCGTGCGCCTGACCGGCGAGCTGCACGTCGCTGACCTGCACGCGGCCTTGCAAGCGGTCCTCGACCAGCACGAGGTGCTGCGCACCGGGTTCATCGGCGCTGCCGAAGGGCCGAGCCAAGTAATCTTTGCGCACAGCGAACTTGAGTTGCCGGTCATCGATGTGGCGAGCGAAGACGCGCTGCACGAACGACTGCGCCTGGACGCAATGACGCCGTTCGCCCTCGACGCGGCGCCGCTGCTGCGCGCCAGGCTGTATCGCCTGGCGCCGGAGACGTTCGTCTTGTCGTTGAATTGCCACCACATCGTTGCCGATGGCTGGTCCCTGCAACTGATCATCGACGGCCTCTGCGAGCAGTACCGCAATCGTCGCCAGGGCGTGGCGACCCCACGGCCCGTCCCGGCAATGCAATACGCCGACTACGCCGTGTGGCAGCGCCAATGGATAGGCAGCAAGGCGTGTGAGCAAGAGCTGGCCTACTGGCGCGAGCAACTGGCCGGCGAGCTGCCGGTGCTCGACCTGGCGGCCGATTTTCCTCGTCCCGCCCAGGCCAGCCAGGCTGGTGGACGCGTCGAGTGTCGCTTATCCGAGGACCTGGCGGCACGGCTCAGGGCCTTCAGCGCGCGTCATGGTTGGAGCAACTTCATCCCGATGCTGACGGCATTCCAACTGATGTTGCGCAGTCGCAGCGGCGAAGACGACATCCTCGTCGGTGTACCGGCGGCCAACCGGCACCATGCGGTGTTGCAGCCGCTGGTGGGGTGTTTCGTCAACACCTTGGTGTATCGCAAGAAGCTTTCCGGCGAACGCAGCCCGCTGCAACTGATGAACGAATTGCAGGCCTTGTCCGTGTCGGTCCAGTCCCACCAGGATTTGCCGTTCGACTACTTGATCGAACAACTGGGCGTGGTCCGGCAGGTGAGCTACAACCCGCTGTTCCAAGTGATGTTCAACTACTTCCCGGGCAACGCCCTGGAGCGTTTCGAACTCACCGACGTCATCGCCGAACCGCTGGACAACCGCCCCGACAGCGCCTTGTGCGACCTGCACCTGGACGTGCGCGACAGCGAGCATGGCATCAGCCTCAGCTTGCAATACAGCAGCGATCTGTTCCGCGAGCAGACCGTGCAAGGCATGGCCGAGCAATACCTGGCCTTGCTCGATGCGCTGATCGAGCAAGCTGCCGAGCCGCTGGGTGAACTGGCATGGCAGCCCGCCGAACGGGCGCTGGCGCGGATCGATGGCCGCGCGGTGGCCGGTCAACGGGACATCCTCGAAGCGTTCGCGCTTCAGGTTGCCCGCCAGCCCGAGGCGATTGCCGTCGTGGCCGGCAATCAACAACTGACTTACGCCGAGCTGGACCAGGCCGCCGAGGCGCTCGCGGCGACGTTGCAGGCCCATGACGTCGGCATCGAAGACCGCGTGGCGTTGAGCCTGCCCCGCGATGCACGCCTGCCCATGGCCATGCTGGCGGTGCTCAAGATCGGTGCGGCGTACGTGCCGTTGGCCGAGGACACGCCGCCGCAGCGTGGCCGCTACATTCTCGAAGCGGCGCAGCCCACGTTATGCCTGGGCACCACCGCGAGCCTCGGCGTGTTGGCGCAGTGGAACACCGGGCTGCCGTTGCTGGACATCGACGCCAGCGGCTCGGCCGTCCCGTGCAAGCCTGTGGCCTGCATCGCCGGTCAACTCGCCTACGTGCTGTACACCTCGGGTTCCACCGGCCGGCCCAAAGGCGTGGCGATCAGCCGTGGCAACCTGATGAACCTGATGCTGGCCGTCGATCAGGTCTTGCCGATGACGCCCCGCGACCGGGTCCTGGCCCTGACCACCGCGACGTTCGACATTGCCATCGTCGAGTTGCTCCTGCCCTTGGCCCATGGCGCCAGCATCCTCCTGGCCGATCGGGAGCAGGCGCGGGATCCGCAAGCGATCGATCAATTGTTGCTGACCGGACAACCCACCGTCATGCAGGCCACGCCGGCCACTTGGCGGATGTTGGTGGCGCACACCTCGCGCAGTTGGCAGGGCGTGCGTGCCGTCTCCGGTGGCGAAGCCCTGCCGTGCGCGCTGGCCGAAGCCATCGAGGGCAGGGGCGCCAAGGTCATCAACGGCTACGGCCCGACGGAAGCGACCGTCTACAGCACCTTCGAAGTGCGCAGTGGCAATGAAAGCGCAGTGGAGGTGCCGATCGGGCAACCGGTGGCCAATACCGCTGCGTACGTGCTCGACGCCGACCTGCAACCGGTCGCCGCTGCGGCGTGCCCGGTGAGCTGTACCTGGCCGGGGCCAACCTGGGTCGCGGCTATTTCGCTGCCGCGCGCCTGACCGCCGCGGCGTTCCTGCCGGATCCTTTCGTGGCCGGCGCGCGCATGTACCGTACCGGTGACCGGGTGCGCCGCAATAGCGATGGCAGCCTGGATTACCTCGGGCGCCTGGACTTCCAGGTCAAGCTGCGGGGTTTCCGTATCGAGCTGGGTGAGATCGAAGCGCTGTTGTCCCGCGTCCCCGGGGTTCGCGAGGCGGCCGTGGTGCTGCTCGGCAGCGGGGAATCGGCGCGGTTGGTGGGTTACTACGCTGGCGATGCGCTGGACGAAACGACGCTGCGCGCCAGCCTCGGCGCACAGTTGCCGGACTACATGCTGCCCAGCCAATTCGTTCGCCTCGACACCCTGCCGTTGAGCCCCAGCGGCAAGGTCGACCGCAAGGCTCTGCCAGCACCGCAGCAGCGTGACGGCCAGCAGGGCGCATTGTCGAGCGAGTGGGAGCAGACCCTGGCTGGCCTCTGGCAAGAGCTGCTGGGATGCACCGACGTTGGCGCGGACGATAATTTCTTTGCCCTGGGCGGGCACTCGCTGTTGGCGGCGCGGCTGGTGGCACGAATCGCCGAACAGCATGGTCGGCGCCTGCCGTTGCGCAGCGTGTTCGAACAACCGGTGCTGCGCGACCTCGCCGCGACATTGGCCGAGGCCAGCACCGAGGCCGACGGCATTCTGCGTCCGTTCGAAGCCCCCCTCGCACCGTTGCATTTCACTCAGCAACGCTTGTGGTTCCTCGACCGTTTGCAGGGCGATACCCAGGCCTATCACCTGTCCCTGGCCTTGCGCCTGGACGGCCTCCTGCAACCGGCATTGCTGGAACAGGCGCTGGCGCAACTGGTGCTTCGCCAACACAGCCTGCGGACGGTGTTCAGCGACACCGCCGAGGGCGCACGCCAGCATGTCGAAGACCTCGGCGCGATGCCGCTGGGCTTCGAACCGCTGGAAAGCGACGAATATTCCAGCGGCTTTGCCCAGAAGCTCAGCCAGGAGGCGCAGCGTCCGTTCGACCTCACCGCGCCGCCGCTGTGGCGGGTGCGGGTGTACCAAGGCCCGGGCCGAAGCGTGCTGCAAGTGACCTTGCACCACATCATTGCCGATGCGCGCTCATTGGAAATCCTCTTCGCCGAACTGCAACACATCTACCAAGCCTTGCTGGAAGGATGCGACGCTTGCCTGCCAGCCTTGCCGCTGCAGTTTTCCGACGTCGCGGCCAGTTGGCAAAGCCCGGCGGGGCAGGCGCGGATCGAGTCGCAGCTTGATTACTGGCGACGCACCCTGGCGGGCGAACCGCCGGTGCTGAACCTGCCGACCGACATGCCACGGCCCGCGGAGCAGGGCTACAAGGGCCAGCGCCTGCGCTTCCACCTGCCGGCTACGCTGGTCAAGCGCCTGCGCGAGACGGCGCAGCGCCATGGCCTGACCGCTTTCGCACCGTTGCTGGCGGCCTGGAAAACCTTGTTGGCCAGACACTCGGGGCAACGGGAAATCTGGATCGGCCTGCCGGTCGCCCATCGTCACCAGGCCCACACCGACAACTTGATCGGCTACTTCGCCACCACCCAGGTGCTGCGCAGCCACCTCGATCCCCGGCAATCGGTCGAGCAGTTCTGGCAGCAATTGCAAGCCACGCACCTGGCGGCGCAACAGCATGCCGACGTGCCGTTCGAACGCTTGGTGGAAGCTCTGCAAGTGCGCCGCGATCTCAGCCACACGCCGCTGTTCCAGGCGTTGTTCAACCTGATCCAGCGCGACGCCAACGCAACGCTCGAGCAGCATTTCGCCGGCTTGCCGGCGACAGCGGCTCAACGTTGAAAGCGACAGTGCCCTGGTGGACATCGGCCTGCACATCGAGCAGCAGGGCGAGGACTGGCAATGCGTGCTGGAATACAACACCGACCTGTTCCTGGCACACACCGCACAACGTTATGCCGATGAGTTCCGCTGCCTGCTCGAAGGCATGTTGCAACAACCGGATGCGCGTCTCTGGGACATCGACCTGGCCAACGCCGATCATGCCTTGGCCCAGCGCCCATGGAATCGACCTGCGCAATCCTTGGCGCCGGTGATGGACGTCATCGCCCGTTTTGAACAGCAGGTCGTCCTGTCGCCCGAGGCGCTGGCGGTGGATTGCCAGGACCAGCAACTGAGCTACGCGCAACTCAACGCCATCAGCAATCGCCTCGCCCATTGGCTGCGTGCGCAAGGTGTCGGCACCGATGACCTGGTTGCCGTTTGCCTGAGTCGTGGCCCATGGCTGCTGCCAACCTTGCTGGCGATCCACAAGGCCGGTGCGGCGTACCTGCCGCTGGATCCGCAGCACCCGAGCGAGCGCCTGGGCTTCATCATCGGGCATGCGCGTCCGGCCCTGGTGCTCAGCGAAAGCCTGTGCGCCGAGGCCTTGGGCGACGTCGATCACATCCTGCTCGACCGGTTGCCGCTGGACACCCGCAGCGACGCCAACCTTGCGTTGCCGATCGATGAGCAGCAGCGCGCCTACGTGATCTACACCTCGGGCTCGACCGGCACACCGAAAGGCGTGCAGGTCAGCCGCGGCAACCTGAGCAACTTGCTGGCCGGCCTCGATCGCTTGCTGCCGCTCGGCGCCGAGGATGTCTGGCTCGCCAGCACCACGTACGCCTTCGATATGTGCAAGCCGGAGCTGTTCCTGCCGCTGGTCAACGGCGCGGCCATCCTGCTGGCGCGCCGCGAGCAGGTGGTCGATGGACATCAGTTGTTCGGGCTGCTGCGCCGGGCCACGGTGTTCCAGGCCACCCCTGCGGGTTGGCAGATCCTGTTGGAAACCGGCCAGGTCGATTGGCCGCCGCTGCGTGGCCTGATCGGTGGCGAGGCGGTGCCCGGTGAGCTGGTGAATGAACTGCGCAGCCGTGGCGTGGCGCTGATCAACGCCTACGGCCCGACGGAAACCACCGTCTGGTCGACCACCCAGGCATTGCAGGACGTGCCGTCCGGCGTCGCCGACATCGGCATGCCTCTGCTCAATACCCTCTGCTACGTGCTCGACGACATGCTCCGCCCGGTGCCGCTGGGGGCGACGGGCGAGCTGTATATCGCCGGCTCCGGCGTCACCCGGGGTTACCAGCACGCGCCGGCCACCACGGCTGCGGCGTATTTGCCCGACCCCTATGCCGGCGAAGCGGGTAGCCGCATGTACCGCACCGGCGACCTGGTACGCCGCCGCAACGATGGGCGGCTGGCCTATGTCGGTCGCGCGGACTTCCAGGTCAAGGTTCGCGGTTTCCGCATCGAGCCCGGTGAAATCGAATCGCTGCTGCGCCGTTACCCCGGCGTGGAGGAGGCGGTGGTGATGATCGACTCGCGCAGTCAGAGTCTGTTTGCCTGGTTGCAGGCACCGAACCCGGTCGATCAGGCGGCGTTGCGTCGGTATCTGGAAGGCGTGTTGCCGGGCTACATGATTCCGGCCGGCTTCATCGAACAGCCGCGCCTGGCCCTTAACGCCAACGGCAAGATCGATCGCAAGGCCTTGCCGGCACCGCAGCCGGTGGCGATCCAGGGTGTAGCGCCGCGCAGCGAGCTGGAGCAGCAATTGGCGGACATCTGGCAGGAGCTGCTGGCGTTGCCGCAGGTCGGGGTGTTCAACAGCTTCTTCGAGCTGGGCGGTCATTCGTTGTTGGCCATGCGCTTGATGACGCAAGTCGAGAGCCGTTTCGGCGTCAAGCTCGAACTTCGCAGCCTGTTCCAGAACCCGACGATCGCCGCGCTCGCCGAACAGATCGAAAAACCCCAGGGGCCGTCGACCGACGAAGCCCTGGACGAAATGCAGCGCCTGTTGGCCGAGATGGAAATGTAAGGATGAGTACGATGACGCAACAAGCTTTCCTGGAGATTGCGCAGCGGCTGGCATCCTTGCCCGCGGACAAGAAGAAGGTCTTTCGCCAGCGCCTGGCCGAGAAGGGCATCGACAGCTGGCGCCTGCCGATTGTCCCCGCCGTGCTCGACGACGGCGAGCACAGGCCGTTGGCGCAGGCGCAGCGGCGCTTCCTGTCGGCTGAAGCGCTGAGCAGCCGGGCCCTTTATAACCTGTGCTCGGTGCTGCGCTTCGATGGACGCCTGGACGGCGCGCGTTTGCAGCAGGCGATGCAACAGGTGGTCGATCGCCATCAGATCCTGCGCACACGCTACCGCCCTGATGCCAGCGGACAGTTGCAGCCCCATTGCGCGCCACAACAGGTGCAGCTGCCGGGCGTCGAGCGCTTGACCCTCGCCGCATCTGAACACGAGCAATGGTGCGCCGATGAATACGCCCGCCAACTCGCCGAACCCTTCGACCTGGCGCAGTCTATGCCTTGGCGCTGGCAAGCATTCAGCGACGCCCAGGAGCATTCCACCTGGCTGTTTTTCACCATTCACCACGTCGCCTATGACGCCTGGTCGGCCCAGCAACTCACCCTCGAATTGGCGGAGGCTTACCGGGCGCTCGCCTCGAACCAGGCTGTCGCGCTACCCGAGTTGGCCATCCAATACGTCGATTACGCTGCGTGGGAGCGTGAATGGCTGGACAGCGACAGTTGCCGACAGCACATCGATTTCTGGCGCGACCAACTGGCCGATGCACCGGCGCCGAAGGCGTTGCCACTGGACCGTCCGCGCCCGGCGCCCACACAACGCCGCCACAGTGGCGCGGTCCTGGCCCGGGAACTCCCGCCGCACCTCACAACGGCGATCGAGGCGGCCATCCGTAATCACGGGGTGACGCTGTACATCTACGGCCTGACAGCGTTCAGCTGCCTGCTGTCGCGCTACAGCGGCGAGACGGACCTGTGCCTGGGCACCTCGGCGGCGCAACGTGACCGTCCGGAACTCGCACCGTTGATCGGCCCATTGCTCAATACCCTGGTGATTCGCCAGCGCCTGCAAGACAACCCGGACTTCGGCAGTGCATTGGTGCGCACTCGCGACACCGTTGCGGCGGCGTTCGACCATCAGCAGTTGCCCTTCGAAAACATCCTCGAAAGCCTTGAGCGCCCGCGTTCGAACCCGCTGTTCCAGGTCATGTTCGTCCAGGTCGATCTGCCCGAAAGCCGCACCCTGGCCTTGCCCGGCGTGGCGGTGGAGGTGCTCGACCCGCCGCAACGCCACGCACGTTTCGACCTGACGTTGCGCATGGTCCGCACCGCCGATGCACAGTTGCGCTGCGAACTGGAATACAGCGACGAATTGTTCGACGCGGCCACGGTCGAGCAAATGCTCGACGACTTGCTGGCGATTCTCCACGAGGGCTCGGCTCATCCGCAGCGGCGCCTGTCGGAGCTGCAACTGGTGTCCACGCCGAGCGAACTGCGCGGTCCTGCCCTGGAAGCGACTGCGTTGCCCTTGGACCAGCAAGTGCTGCACTGGGCCACGCACACGCCGAACGCGGTGGCGTTGTGCAGCGCGGAGCAGAGCATCGATTACGCCACGCTTGGCGCGGCCAGTCGCTCGATGGCCGCACGGCTGGCCGGGCAGGGCGTTGGGCCGGGGCAGGTGGTCGCGCTGTGCATGCCGCGCTGTGCCGAACAACTGCTGGCGACCCTGGCGTGTTGGCAGCGTGGTGCGACTTGCCTGTTTCTCGATCCGGCGCAACCGGCCCGGCGACTCGCGCAACTGCTGCAAGACAGCGGCGCGAGCCTGTGGCTGACATTGGCGCAAGCGCCCGAGACCGGCGTGGACCTCCCGCGCCTGGTGCTGAGCGCCGCCGACTGGTCTGTCAATGCGAACATCGGCCAGAACCAAAGCCTCAGCCAGCTGCAATTGCCTGCGTACCTGATCTACACCTCGGGCTCGACCGGCCAGCCGAAAGGCGTGCAGGTCACTCATGCCAACCTCGCGCATTATGCCAATGCCGTCGGCCAACGCTTGCAAGCCAAACCGGGCAGTCGTTGGGCGACCTTGGCAACCGTCGCCGCCGACCTCGGCTTGACCTCTGTTTTCGCCGCGCTCAACGCAGGCGACACGCTGGTCTTGCCGCCGGCATCGTTGGCCTTCGATCCGCCCGGCTGGGCGGATTTTCTCGACCAGCATCCGGTGGATTGCCTGAAGATCGCCCCTTCGCACCTGCGCGGTTTGCTGGCCTTGGACGACGCCCACCGCGTGTTGCCCAAGGCGCTTTTGATCCTCGGGGGCGAAGGTTTCGACCAGGCGTTGTTCGCCAAGGTGCGTGAACTGGCGCCGCAACTGCGCGTCTTCAATCACTATGGCCCGTCGGAAACTACCGTAGGCGTGGTCTGCGGAGAAATCTTCGACGCCGACGTGTTCGACGCGGGGCAGTATCTGCCGTTGGGCCAGCCGCTGCCCGGCTGCGAATTGCGCATCGTCGATGGCCACGACCGGTCGGTGCCGCTCGGTGTCGCCGGTGAGCTGCTGATCGGTGGTCCGCAGGTTGCCCAAGGCTACCTCGGTCAGCCTGAATTGACCGCACGCGCGTTCGGCTCCACTGCCCACGGCCAGCGTTTTTATCGCAGTGGTGACCGGGTTCGCCTGGATCGAAACGGGCGCCTGGTGTTCCTCGGGCGCCAGGACGATCAAGTGAAGATCCGCGGTTTCCGTGTCGAACCGGGCGAGATCAGTGCCTGGCTCAATGCCCAGCCTCAGGTTCGCGAAGGCGCCGTGGTGGCCTGTGAGATAAAAGGGCGGACGCAACTGGTGGCGTATCTCAGCCCTACGATGACCACCGAAGCGTTGGCCACACTGCAAGCCGAAGCCAAGCGTCAACTGCCGGAACACATGGTACCGGCCCATTGGTTGGCACTGGACACGCTGCCATTGACGGCCAACGGCAAGTTGGATCGGCGTGCATTGCCTGATCCGGCCACCGATGAACCAGCCGCCGAAGCCGCCGAGCAACCGAGCGGCGCCACCGAACAGCGCCTGGCGCAACTGTGGTGCCAGGTCCTCGGGTGTGCGCAGGTCGGCCGCACGGACGATTTCTTCGCCCTCGGCGGGGACTCGATCCTCAGTCTGCAATTGATCGGCCTGGCGTCCCGGGAAGGCCTCAAGCTACAACCGCGGGATGTCTTGCAGCATCCGACCCTGGCAGCCATGGCCCTGTGCATCGACTGCCGCGCCGAGCCGGCATTGCTTGCCGTGCTGACGGCTTTTCGCGAGCTGCTCGGGCAACCTGGCGTGGGGCCAGACGCCGATTTCTTTGCCATGGGCGGCGACTCGATTCTCAGCTTGCAGTTGATCGCGCGCTTGCGTCAGGCCGACCTGCGCCTGATGCCGCGGCAATTGCTGGAAAACCCGACGCCTCGGCAACTGGCCAAGGTGCTCGCGCCGGTCGTCGCGCCGGTCGCCGAAGCCGTGGAGCGGAGCGAGAAGCAGGGACAACCGCAGCCGCTGTCCCATGCCCAGCAACGGGTGTGGTTCATGCAGCAGTTCGAGCCGGCTGAAACCGCCTACAACGTCACCCAGTTGCTGGCCTTGCGCGGCGAGCTGGATGTGCCTCGGCTGAAACGCGCCTGCCAGGCGCTGGTGGCCCGTCATGACGCGTTGCGCTGCCGTTTCTTCGAAGAACGAGGGCAAGTCTGGCAGCGCCTGGACGATATGGCCGCGCCGATCTTCAACGTCCATGACATCGGCGCCCTGAGTGACTCGGAACAGCAAGCGAGCATTGCCAGCGCGGCCAAGCGCGTGTTCGACCTCACGCAGGGGCCGCTACTGGCCATCGATGTGTTTTGTATTGCACCCGCTGAGTACCGCCTGCTGTTCAACGTGCACCACATCGCCGTGGACGGCTGGTCCATGGGCTTGCTGGTCCAGGACCTGGCAGCGCTTTATCAAGAGAGGAGCCTGCCGGCGGCAAGCGCTTTGCTGCCGCTGATCAAGACGCAGCGGCAACGCTTGGAGGGCACGCATGGCAAGGACTTGTTGGCCTATTGGCAACAGCGCCTGGAAGGCCTGGGCAACGAGCCGCTGGAACTGCCCGAGCAACCCACCCGTCCCGCGGTGCAGGCGTACGCTGGCGCGCGAGACGAATATGTCCTGCCCGGCTCGCTGAGCATTGCGGTCGAAGCCCGGGCGAGGGCGCTTGGCGTCACGCCGTTCGTGCTGTATTTCGCGGCTTATCAGCTGCTGCTCTGGCGCCACGGCGGGCGCAATGATTTTGCCGTGGGCTTGCCGGTGGCGGGGCGTGAATCAGTCGAGAGCCAGGCGTTGGTCGGGCTGTTCGTCAACACCCTGGCCCACCGTGTGCAGATCGATGGCCGCCAGAGCCTGCAAGCGTTCGTCCAAGCCCTGAACAGCAAGCTGAGCGAGGACCTGGCCCATCAATCGCTGCCGTTCGAGCAGTTGTTGGACGTGCTGGATGTCGAGCGCAGCCTGGATCGCACACCGCTGTTCCAGACGATGTTCAACTATCAGGTCGATCATCAGGATTCCCGCAGCCTGGACCTGCCCGGCATCAGTGCCCAGGCGTTGGCGCTGCCGGGTGGCGTGGTGAGCGCGAAGTTCGACCTGACGTTCAACCTGTTCACCCAAGGGCGCGGTGCCGAGGCGAGCACCGGTTTGATCGTCGAATACGCGACGGCATTGTTGCGGCCCGACATCACTCGGCGTCTGGTGGAGGATTACCAGGCGTTGCTCGCCAGCCTGGCGAGCCTGGATCTTGATGCGCGCTTGCTGGAGATCCCGCTGTGCTCGGTTGCGGCCTTGGCGACTGAAGGGCAGTCGTTGCCATTGCATGGCGAAGCGGATTGGGTGACGCGCTTCGAAGTGCAAGCCGCCGTGCATCCCGAGCGCATCGCCGTGTACTGCGCCGACCGTCAACTGAGCTACGCCGCGCTGGAGGCCCAAGCCAACCGCTTGGCCCATTGGTTGCTGGCCCAGGGCGTCGGGCACGAATCGTTGGTTGCCTTCTGCCTGCCACGGGATGAACGCTTGCTGGTGTGTATGTTGGGCATCCAGAAGGCCGGTGCCGCCTATTTGCCGCTTGATCGCGCCCATCCCCCGGCCCGCCAGGCGCAGGTGCTCAACCGGGCGCAGCCGCATTTGCTGCTTTGCGATTCGGCGACGGCGGATTGGCCTGCCGACCTGCGCGTTTGCCTGTGGACGGACCTGCCGTTGGCGCAATTCGCCGCGCAGGCGCCGGGACTGCCGACGCACCTTGGGCAACTGGCCTACACCCTCTACACCTCGGGATCGACCGGACAGCCCAAGGGTGTGCAGATCAGTCGTGGCAACTTCGCCAACTTCCTGTTGGCCATGGAGCAGGCCTTGCCGCTGGACAATGTGCAGCGTTACCTGGCCTTGACCACCATCACCTTCGACATTTGCGGCCTGGAGCTATGCCTGCCGCTGGTGCGTGGTGGCGCCGTGGTACTGGCGGACGAGGACCAGCGCCAGGATCCGCAGCTGCTGGCACGCTTGATCAAGGAACAATCGGTCGACCTGATCCAGGCCACACCCGCCACCTGGGCGATGTTGTTGCAAGGTGATCGCCAGGTGCTGGAAGGGCGATTGGCCCTGGCCGGCGGCGAGGCAGTGTCGGCGGAACTGGCCAGCGAACTGAAGCGGCATGTCGCTCGATTGATCAACGTCTACGGCCCGACCGAGACCACGGTATGGTCGACCCAGACGCCCATCGACGCGCTGCGATTGCCAGTGGCGCCGATAGGCCGGCCGCTCCTCAACACCCGCTGCCATGTCCTCGATGAACACCTGTGCGAAGTGCCTCCAGGCTGCGTCGGTGAACTCTATATCGCCGGGGACGGCCTGGCCCGGGGTTACGCCGGGCAGCCGGGGCTGACCGCCGAGCGTTTCATTGCCGACCCGTTCGGTCACGGCGGTCGCTTGTACCGCACTGGCGATCTGGCGCGCTGGCAGCCCGACGGCCAGCTGTACTACCTGGGACGCACCGACGACCAGATCAAGTTGCGCGGCTATCGCATCGAGCTGGGGGAAATCGAGGCCGTCCTGCTCAGCCATCCACAATTGCTGCAAGCTGTCGTGGCGGTGCAAGGCGAGCACCTGGTCGCGTTCTGGGTCGCGGATCCGGACGCTGCACCTGATGAAGCGGCTGTACGCGAGTATTTGCAGGCGCGCTTGCCGGTCTACATGGTGCCGACGCACCTGCAAGCACTGGACCGACTGCCGCTCAACAGCAATGGCAAGGTCGATCGCAAACAACTGCCGCGCTTGCAATCGGTTGTCGGCAGCGTGCCAGCGACCGGGCGAGCGCTGTCGGCCAGCGAGGCCGTGCTGGCGCAGATCTGGGCCTCGGTGCTGAACGTGCAAGACGTCCCGGCCGATGGACATTTCTTCCAATTGGGCGGGCATTCGCTGATGGCCGCCCAGGTGCGCGGCCGCCTGCGTGAGCAGGGCTTCGAGGTGCCCTTGCGCTGGTTGTTCGAAACACCCGTGTTGGCGCAACTGGCCGAGCGAATCGAGGGCCTCGCCGCCGAGCAGGATCTGGCTTCCCTGACGATTCCGGCGGTTGACCAAGGCATCGAACAGCCACTGTCCTCGGCGCAACAACGGGTCTGGTTGATGCAACAACTGGATCTGGCCGACAGCAGCTTCAACATGAGCAGCAACGTCCGTTTGCGTGGGCGATTGGATGTCCTGGCCCTGGAGCGCTCGTTGCAACGCCTGGTGAACCGCCACGCCATCCTGCGCACCACCTATCACTCGCGTGGCGGCGAACTGCGCCAGCGCATCCACCCACAGTCGGCGGTGGTCCTGGAAGCCGTTGCCTCGACTGAAACACAGTGGACAGCTGAAGCCCGGGACATGGCGTTGCGCCCGTTCGACCTTGTTCGCCAGGCACCGCTGCGGATGGTCCTGTATCGCCTTGGCGAAGAGGATCATGTGTTGCAGATGGTCATGCACCACATCGCCTCCGACGGTTGGTCCGGCGCGGTGCTGGTCGATGAGCTGATCGAAGGCTACGAGGCCTACAGCACCGGCGTGCCGCTGGCCCAGCAAGCATTGCCGATCCAGTACGTCGACTACGCCGTTTGGCAAGGTTCGGCTGCGGTCCAGTTGCGTCAGCGCGAAGGCCTGGATTTCTGGCGACGGACCCTGGCGGGCATCCCCGCGCAGGTGCCACTGCCGTTCGATTTTTCACGTCCGGAGCGTGACAGCGGCGCCGGGGCGGCGGTGGATTTCCAATTGTCGCCCGCCACGGTGGGCCGCTTGAAAACCTTCGCCCAGGACAGCGGCACTTCGCCGTTCATGGTCCTGCTGACGTGCTACGCCGCTGTGCTGCAACGCGAGACGCAGGGCCGCGACCTGGTGATCGGAACGGACGTGGCGAACCGTGACCATCCGGCCACCGAATCGCTGATCGGCTTCTTCGTCAACTTGCTGGCCTTGCGTATCCGTGTGCAACCGGAATTGAGCTTCCGTGAGCAAGCCTTGCAAGTCCGCGAGCTGTGCCTGCAAGCGTTCGCCTGGCAGGACACGCCGTTCGAACGGGTCGTCGAATGCCTGGAGCTGCCGCGCGTGGCCAATGTGCACCCGCTCTTGCAGACCCTGTTCGTGCTCGACAACACGCCGCGCCAGCAGCGCCAACTGGGCAATCTGCAGGTCGAGCCGCTGACGGGCGAGCAACACCATTCCAAGTTCGACATGGCCCTGTTCGCCAGCGAAGACGGTGATGCGATCAGCCTGCGCTGGGTGTACCGCACCAGCCTGTTCCGCCCGGCCACCGTCGAGCGCTTGCGCGGCGGCTTCGAGTCGCTGCTGGAGTTGGCGCTAGGCGCGCCGGACACCCCCATCGATACTCTGATTCCGACTGTAAAGGGAGCTGCTGCAATGTCCACGGACAATCCGCTGCAACGCAAAATGAGCAAATTGGGCAAGATGCGCCAGAGCGGATCGGCGGCGACCCGGGAGCCCATCGAAGCCCGACCTCTGCGAGAGGACTCGAAGTTTCCGTTGCTGGTTTCCCTGCGCGACCGCGAGCTGGCCCCGGCCATCTGGGCCGAAGCCAACCGCGACAAGGTCGAGAACTGGTTGCGCGAGCATGGCGGCATCCTGTTCCGTGGCTTCGACCTGCCGACCCCGGCGGACTTCGAGGCGTTCTGCCAGGCGCTGTGTCCGCAGTTGTACGGGCAGTACGGTGACTTGCCGAAGAAAGAGGGCGGCAAGAACATCTACAAGTCGACGCCATACCCCAAGGATCGGATGATCCTGTTCCATAACGAGAGTGCGCACCAACACCGCTGGCCACGTCGGCAGTGGTTCTACTGCGAGACGCCGGCGACGTCCGGTGGCGCGACCCCGATCGTCGACAGCCGCCAGGTCTATCGTGACCTGCCGGCCTGGCTGCAGGCCAACCTGCGCCGCAAGCAACTGATGTATGTACGCAATTTCAGCACCAGCCTGGACGTCAGTTGGCAGCACTTCTTCCAGACCGAAGATCGGGCCGAGGTCGAGCGGATCTGCCGTGAGAGCAACATAGAGTTCCAATGGCGCGGCGCCAACGACCTGCACACCCGCCAGGTGTGCCCGGCGGTGATCCTGCACCCGTTGACGGGCGAAGAGAGCTTCTTCAACCAGATCCAGTTGTACCACCCGGCATTTCTCGATGCGGATATCCGCGAACAGTTCCTGCGCGACGGCGAGTCCGCCATGCCGAGGCAAGTGTTCTACGGTGACGGCTCGGAGCTCGAACCGGCGGCGATCGACGCCATCAATGCCGCCTACGACCGTTGCGCGGTGCGCTTCGACTGGCAACAGGGCGACGTGGTGATGCTCGATAACATGCTGGCGGCGCACGCCCGGGATCCGTTCGAGGGCGAGCGCAAAATCGTCGTGGCGATGGGTGAAATCTATGCCCGCCACCAAGTCATGGCCGCCCCGGCGCAGATCGAAGAAACACTTGAAGAGTTGACCCCATGATGGACCTTGGACTCACGCTTTCACCCCAGCAGAAACAACTGGCCCAGGCCAATCCGCACGCCTGGCGCTGGGTGCGCATGTCATTGACAGGCGTTGCCGAAGGCACCGTCGAGCAATGCTTGCGCGACAGCCTGGCGCAGCACCAGGCGCTGTGCCTGCGCTACGAGCGTCCGCTGGGCGCCACCGGGTTGCGCCAACGTGTGATCGAGCCCCAGGCATTGCGCCTGGACTGGCGCCAGGGGCGCACGGTCGACGGCCACGATGGGCAAAAATGGTTGGACGAGGCCCAGCGTCGTTGCCAGGCCGAACAGCCCGACATGCTCGCCTGGCTGCTCGATGATCAGCTGTTGCTGGCGGTCCCGGTGTACTCGCTGGACGCGCGCAGCCTGGTCCAGTTGCGCGAGCACTTGCTCGGTCGCGCCGCGTTGCTCGATGACGAACCTATGCAGTACGCGGACTACGTCGAGTGGATCAATGGCCTGCAACTGGATGAAGACGCCGAGCAGGGCGCGCAGTTCTGGCGCAACCTGGCCTTGCAGGACATCCCGGGCATGCGCCTCGTCGAGCGCTACGGTATTGCCAGCGGACGTCACGCGGTGGTCCGCCAGCCACTGGCGCCGACTCTTGCGCCGCTGCTTACGGCATTGGCCGATCGTGAAGGCGTGGCCATCGAACAGCTGGTGCTAGCCGCTTGGGGATCGCTGCTTGGCAGGCTCAACGGCCAACGCCAAGGCCAACTCGGTGTGCAGCACGACCCCCGTGACAACTACGAGGAATTGACCGGCGCGCTTGGGGTGTTCGAACAGACGTTGCCGATGGTGGTGCAACTGTCCGAGCACAGCACCCTGGTGAACCTGGCCCGGCAACTGGCCCGGCAATTGGAGAGTGCCGTCGACTGGCAGGAATACCTCGGCCAGGCGCAGTTGTTGCCGGATTGGCGGGCCAGTTTCCAGGCCGGGTTGCAGGTTGTGCGCGTGCCGCAACTGGGTGCGTTGCAGTGGCTGTCGTTCGACACGCCGGTCGAGCTGCAACTGCAATTGAGCCTTGACGCCCAGGGCACTGGCGAGCTGGCGCTGGCCTATGATTGCAGGGTGTACCGCGACGAGCAAATGCAGGCGTTGCTCAAGCGTCTCGAACATTGGCTCGGCCAATTGGTGCAATCACCCAATGGCCTTATCGATGGCTTCGATGCGTGTCTGCCCGAGGAGACCCTGGCGTCGTCGACGCGTCCTGACTTCGGAGCGGACCTGGACATCGTCGCGGCCCTGCGCCGGCACGCCCAGTCACACCCCAATCGGCCGGCGCTGCGTTATGCCGACCAGTTGTTTTCCTACGCTGAACTCGATGCCCTGAGTGACCGCGTCGCCGGCAGCCTGGATCAGGCGGGCGTGGGCCGTGAAGCGGTGGTGGGGCTGTATCTGCCACGCGGCGCGCAAATGCTGGTGGCGATGCTCGCCTGTTTCAAGGTCGGCGCCGCCTATCTGCCGCTGGATCCCCAGCAGCCGCCGCTGCGCCTGGCCGGGATACTCGAAGATGCTCAACCGGCATTGCTGCTGCACTTGGAGGGCCTGGCGCCGGAAACGTCGGCGCGCACGCTGTGCTGGTCCCAGGCGAGCAACGGGCCGCTGTTCGATACGCCGCACTGTGGCACCGCGCAAGACCTGGCCTACGTGCTCTACACCTCGGGTACCAGCGGCAAGCCCAAAGGGGTGCAGATCGAACAAGGGCAATTGCGTCATTACGTCACCCAAGTGACCGGTGCGCTGCAACTGCCCGAGGGCGGGCATTACGGGCTGGTGTCCTCGCTGCTCGCGGACCTGGGCAACACCGTGTTGTTCCCGGCGTGGCTGCAGGGCGGCTGCGTGCACGTGCTGGCGCAATCGACCGTGACCGACGCCCAGGCCTTTGCCGAAGAGCTGCGGCGTTATCCCCTCGACGTTTTAAAAATCGTCCCGTCGCACCTCGCAGCCTTGATGGGCGAGCAGGCCGCCGACGTTCTTCCGCGCCAAGTGCTGGTGCTGGGCGGAGAACCGATCGGCGAGGCGTTGATGACACGCTTGGCCCAAGCCGGACCGACTTGCCGGCTGTATAACCACTACGGCCCGACCGAGACCACCGTCGGCGTGTTGTGGCGAGCCATCGATCTTGCGCAGGGCGTGAATGGCTGTGCGTTGAGCCAGGTGCTGGGGGACAACCGCGTTCAGTTGCTCGACGAGCAGCAACGGCCAGTGCCATCCGGCCAGGCCGGCGAGTTGTGCATCAGTGGCGCCAGTGTCGGCAGGGGTTACGTCGGCAGTGTCGGTGGCGCTGCCTTCGGTGTCGATCCCGCCAGCGGTCAACGCCTGTACCGCACCGGTGACTTGGCCTTGCGCCAGGCCGACGGAGCCCTGCGCATTCTGGGTCGCAACGATCAGCAAGTGAAAATCCGCGGGTTCCGCCTTGAACTGGCGGAGGTCGAGCAAGCGATGCTGGCCCAGCCGGGCGTCTCGCAGGCGGCTGTGCTGTTGGATGGCGAAGGCGATCACGCTCGGTTGCTGGCCTTCGTGGTCACGGACGATGTTCAGTTCCAGGGGACGGACCCGTTGCGCGCCAGCCTGGCTCGCCAACTGCCGGACTACATGCTGCCCAGCGGTATCTTTGCGCTGAAGGCCTTGCCGCTGAACAGCAACGGCAAGCTCGATCGCAAGCACCTGCTCGAACGCGCCCGGCAGCGCTTGCAGAACACCCGCGTGGCGCCGGTGGGAGAACTGGAAACCGCCGTGCTCGCGATCTGGTGCGACGTGCTGGGTGTCGATGACCTGGGCGTGACCGACAATTTCTTCACCGTTGGCGGGCATTCGTTGGCGGCGATCAAAGTGGTGTCGCTGATCCGCGAACGGCTGGGCCTCAGCCTGCCGACCAATCTCTTGTTCGAGCGGCATACGGTGCGTGACCTCATCCAAGGCCTGGGCGAAAAGGGCAGCAGTCCATGGAAGACCCTCGACGATGCCGATCCGCAGGCACCGGCCTTGTTGGTGGTGCATGGTGCGCAAGGGCACCTGCAGGCGTACCAGCCGCTGGTGGACAACCTGCGCGGCGAAGTTTCGGTCTTTGGCCTTGCCGCCCTGGAAAATGGCTGGGCTGACGACGATATGGACGCGCTGTTGCGGCAATACGTGGCGAGTATCCCGGTCCAGCTCAAGGAGCGTCCGCTGGTGCTGTTGGGCTGGAGCCTGGCGGCGCGCCTGGCCTTGTTGCTGGTGCCGCATCTGCAAGCCAGCGGCTTCAGCGTCGAAGGCCTGGTGGTGCTCGATCATGATGCTCAGCGCAGCCTGGCCGGCGAGGGCGACGAAGCCGGTCAGTTGATTGCCGATTTCGCGTTTTATTGCCGCAGCCACGGCCAGCCGATCGGAGAATCGCTACGGGAGCGATTGACTGGCCTGTTGGCCGGCCTTGACTATGCCGAGGGTGTCGCTCGGTTGTTGGACGATGAGCAGGTGCGCGGGCATCTGCAATGGGCAGCGGCGGATGCTGAGCTGCTGGCGCTGATGACGCAATATCGCGCGATTAAGACCCGTTTGTATGAGCAGGCCTTGCCCATCGTCGACGTGCCGGTCCGGCTGTGGCGCGGCAATGCCCACGGCGACTTGCGCACGCAGTGGCAAGCCCTCGCACGACAACCCGTCAGCCAGTGGACGCTGGATGTGGGGCATCATGAGATGCTCGGCGATCCGCGACTGGCCGAAAACCTGCTGCCTTTACTGTTGCAAACCTCTGCCAAGGTGGTGTCGGTCCCATGATGTTATTGAAAGAACTGCTGCATAACGCGCGGTGGCGTATTTTCCTCGCGGTGCTGAGCAGTGCCTTGAGCGCGGCCACCAGTATCGGTCTGATCGGCTACATCAACCGTTGCCTGGAACAAGGTCTGGATAATCTCGGCCAGGGCTTGCTGCTGTTCGCTGGCCTGCTGGTGCTGTTGTTCATCAGCGGGGTCACCTCGCAATGGTTGCTGGTGCAGATCGGCCATCGGCTGGTGTACCAGCTGCGCCTGCGGCTGGTGGGCAAGGTGCTGGGCACTGCGCTGGAACGCATCGAGCGGCTGGGCAGCCCACGCATCTACAACGCCCTGACCAAGGACGTGACCACCGTCGCCACTGCGTTCAAGCAACTGCCGATTTCCTTGTACAACGGCTTGCTGTTGTTGGCGGGGCTGGCGTACATGGCCTGGTTGAGCCTGCCGTTTTTCGCCTTGACGCTAGCGGTGATCGCCGCCGGCGTCGGCCTTGACGTGCTGCTCGGACGTAAGGTCAAGACCTTGATGCAGGCCGTCCGGCAACAGGACGACCAACTCACCGAGCAGTTCGAAGCCGCGATCCAGGGGCGTTGCGAACTGGGCCTGAGCCGGGAGCGCCAGGCACCTGCTTTATCAACGCAAGCTCGAACCCATCGCCCGGGCCTCGCTGGACGCATCGGTACGCGCCGACACCTTGTGGGCGGTGAACCTGAATTGGACGACGTTGCTGGTGTTCGTGCTGATCGGCACGCTGTTTTTCCTCGGCCAGGGGCTGGGGTTGCTGAGCCAGCAGGTGGTGGTCGGCTACGTCCTGGCGATCATGTTCCTGCGCACGCCGATCTCGATGATCCTCGACGCCATTCCCGCGGTCATTCGCGGCCATGTCGCGTTGCAGGCCATCGACGCCCTGGCACTGGGCGAGACGGTGGAGTTCAAGACGCCAGCACAAGCGGCGCAGCCGTTTCGCGAGCTGCGCCTGTCGGACGTGCATTACCGTTACGCCGACAAGAACGAGGAGTTTGCTTTTGAGTTGGGGCCGATCGACCTGACGATCCGGCGCGGCGAGTTGATTTTCATCGTCGGTGGCAACGGCAGCGGCAAATCGACCCTGGCCAAGCTGTTGACCGGGCTCTATGTGCCCGCTGCTGGCGAGGTATCACTCAATGGCGTGGTGCTTGATGCCAGCACCAGCGAATGGCACCGCGAGCACTTCGCCGCGATCTTCGCCGACTTCTATCTGTTCGCCGATGTGCTGGGCGAGGCGGGCGACCATGAAGGACTGGAGGCTCGGGTGGATCATTATCTCGACCGCCTGGGGCTGGCCCACAAGGTCGAATTCGCCGCCGGACGCCTGTCCACCACCGCGTTGTCCCAAGGCCAGCGCAAACGCCTGGCGTTGCTGCTGCTGATGATGGAAGGCCGTGAAGTGTTCCTGCTGGACGAATGGGCGGCCGACCAGGATCCGGTGTTCCGCCATGTGTTCTACAACGAGTTGCTGCCCGAACTGAAGGCGGCCGGCAAGACAGTGATCGCGATTACCCATGACGACCGTTATTTCGACGTCGCGGACCGGGTCTATCGTCTCGACTACGGTCACCTCGTTGATTACGACCGAGCGACGGAGAACCCCTTTCAGTTGGCGAAATGATCGGCGCGCTCAGGCGTCCTGATCCTGCCGTTTGCATTCATCGAGGGGACAACTGCTGCAATAGCCGACGCCGGGAAGGCGGTAGCGAATGCAGCAGATCCGCCGCAGGCGCTGGGGCTCGTCTTCGCCGATGTCGTGATAACGCACGGGGGCGAACAGCGGGTTGCGCCGGCCATCGGGACGCAGGCGGGCGCTGAGGATTTCCCGGGCGGGCAGGGTGCTGTCGGGATTGGCCAGGGGGTGCAGGTCGATCCGCGTGGTGACGAACTCGAAGGTGTTGCCGGCGTTGCTCCAGAACAAGCGGGGCGATGCGCGGCTGACGCTCGCCAGCGTGTCGATGACCGGTTCCAGGTGCTGCTCGATCAGCGTATGGAACCGTTCGAAGGCCATGCATTCCAGCAGGGGTTGCCCGGCATCGCGCAGGTGCAAGGCCTGTGGCCTGGCGTCGTCGCCAAGTTTCAGCCCGACGTCGTCCAGGGCGAGCGGCAGCTCCCGTTGCAGCAGCAGATTGGCCGCCATCACCGGCGCGAGGAAGGTGCTGAAATACCACTTGGACCACAGCGACACCAGGGCCAGGCGCTCATCGGTCTTGTAGCGCGCCAGCAGTTCGTCGACGAACGCGCTGAACGTCTCGGGCTGGAAGAACAGGTCCGCCGACAGGTCGGTTTGCGGATGGCTGCGCAATTGCAGCTTCTCTTCGAAGGCTGCGAGCGGCCCGGTGAACAGCGGAGCAAGGCTGGGAATCATTGACTCATCCGTGACCGCGAATTGAGAGGGGTTATCGTCCAGAGGGGGCGAAGTATAAACAGCGCACCAGCGTCTTGCGACTGTTCGCCGACCCTGAAATATACGAGCCATGTAAGTTTTTTAAAATATTAATGAGAATCGCTACCATTAGTATTGTATCGTAGCGATCTTTCCCGTCATGCCAGTCAAGGAGCAAGCAATGAGTTTGGATAGCCCGGATACGCGGTTTCTGGTTGTCGTCAACGAAGAGGAGCAGTACTCGATCTGGCCGGACTACCGCAGCGTGCCCGAGGGCTGGCGCACCGTGGACATGCAGGGCAGCAAGGAAGAGTGCCTGGCCTACATCGAAAAGGTCTGGACCGACATGCGCCCGCTGAGCCTGCGCCAAGCCATGCAGGCACAAGGACAGGGTTGATCGCCCACGACCGCGTTCTCATTTTCAGGGAGTCAAAATGGAAAGTGTCCAGCCCCGTTCATCCTCCAGCGCCACCTTCACGCTGGAGCAGTTCCGCCACCAGGCGCCGCGTGAACTGAATACCAATCCGTACCTGCAACGCCAGGCGGCCCGGGAATCGAATGCGCGTTCCTATCCGCGACGTATCCCATTGGCCCTGCAGGAAGCCCATGGTCTTTATGTGCGCGACACCCAGGGTCAATTGTTCATGGATTGTCTCGCCGGCGCGGGCACCTTGGCGCTGGGCCATAACCACCCGGTGGCCATTGCGGCCATGCGCCAGACGCTCGATTCCGGCTTGCCCTTGCACACCCTGGACCTGACGACGCCGGTCAAGGATCGCTTCGTCGAGGACCTGTTCAACGCCTTGCCGGAGAACTTCGCCCGTCACGCGCGCATCCAGTTCTGCGGCCCGACCGGTGCCGATGGCATCGAGGCGGCGCTGAAGCTGGCGCGGATCGCCACCGGGCGCAAGCCGATCCTGACGTTCTCCGGCGGCTACCATGGCATGACCCTGGGCACGTTGAGCCTGATGGGCAACCTGGGGCCGAAACAGGCGCTGGGCTCGCTGATGGCCGACGTGCAGTTCCTGCCATACCCGTATGACTACCGTTGCCCGTTCGGCATCGGCGGTGAAGCCGGCATCGATGCCGGGCTGCACTTCATCGAACAGCTGTTGAGCGACCCGGAGTCGGGCGTGTTGCCCCCGGCGGCGGTGGTCGTGGAAGTGGTGCAGGGCGAGGGCGGGGTGATCCCGGCGCCGGTACGCTGGCTGCAAGGCTTGCGTCAGTTGACGCGCAAATATGGCGTGGCGCTGATCATCGACGAAGTGCAGACCGGCCTGGGTCGAACCGGCAAGCTGTTCGCTTTCCAGCATGCCGACATCGAGCCGGACATCCTGGTGCTTTCCAAAGCCATCGGCGGCGGCCTGCCGCTGGCCGTGATGGTCTACCGCGAAGAGCTCGACACTTGGAAACCCGGTTCCCATGCCGGCACGTTCCGTGGCAACCAGATGGCGATGGCTGCGGGTGGCGCAACGTTGCGTCATATCATCAGCGAAAATCTGCCAGGGCACGCCGAGGTCATGGGGCAGCGCCTGATGGAGCAACTGCGCCAGTTGCAGGGCGAATACCCTTGCCTGGGCCAGGTGCGCGGCCGCGGGTTGATGGTGGGCGTGGAAGTGGTCAGCGACACGCCGAGCGACAGCCGCGTTCCCGCTGCGGACACCGCATTGGCCCAGTCCATCCAGCGTCAATGCCTGCGCCTGGGTGTCATCCTGGAACTGGGCGGGCGTCACGGCGCCGTGGTGCGATTCCTGCCGCCGCTGATCATCCAGGCCGAAGAAATCGATGTGCTGGTCGAACTGTTCCGCGTGGCATTGAACAATGCCCTCGCCGAGACCAAGGGCAGGGCGTTGCACATCGCTTGATCCACTGCTGTTCATCAAGGCAGTCGACCAACCCGTGGCGAGGGAGCTTGCTCCCGCTCGGTTGCGTAGCAACCGTAGGATTTTTAGGGCTGCTGCGCAGCCCAGCGGGAGCAAGCTCCCTCGCCACCCATCGTCTTGCCATCTGAACAACGTCACCGTATCGAGGTTGCTACTTGTAACGCTGCTCGAACACCGCCAGTTGTTCAGGCTTGATCAACTGGAAGGGCACCCACACCTCGGATTCCACCGGCTCGCCCTTGATCATCTTGAGGGCGGCCTGCACCGCGCTGGTCGCCTGGGCCTTGGGGTCCTGGAACACCGAGGCGACCAGCATTCCGCGCTTGATCGCCGCGAGGCCGTCCGGCAAACCGTCGATGCCGACAATCGCAACCTCACCCTTGGCCTTGCCGGACTGTTGCAACGCCATGGCCGCACCGATGGCCATCTCGTCATTGTTGGCGACGATGGCATCGAAACGGCTGCCGGCGAGCAGCCAGTTGCTGGTCAGGTCCATGCCTTTGTTGCGCTGCCACTCGGCACTCTGTTGCTCGACCACCTTGATGTCGGGAAAGTCCTTGAGCACTTGCTTGACCCCTTCGGTGCGGTCATGGGTGGCGTTTTGCGCGAGGTCGCCCATGATGATCGCGAGGTTGCCCTTGCCCCCCAGTTTTTCGGCGAGGTAACGCATCTGCAGTTGGCCGGCCTCGATGTCATTGGACGCCACCGTGACCACGCCTTTGGGCAGCGTACGTTCGTCGGGGTGACGGTTGACGTAGACCAGCGGCGTCTTCGCCTCGACCGCGGCGCGGGTGATGTTGGCGGTGGCAGAGGTGTCCACCGGCAGGACGATGACCGCATCGACTTTCTGGTTGATGAAGCCCTGGACCTGGTTGAGCTGGCGAACCACATCGCCCTGGGCGTCCTCGAACTGGATCTGGACGCCGTCCTTCTTGGCGGCCTCGTCCAGGCCGTTACGCACGTAGGTCATGAAGTTATCGTCAACCCTGGCGATGCTGACGCCGATGCGATAGTCGGCGGCGGCCCATTGGCTGAAGATCAGGAGCAGCGTGGCGAACAGCAGTGTGCAACGACGCATGATGGTTTTCCTTTTGTTGTTATGAAGTGAACGTCATCAAGAATTTTTCTGCACGGACCTCACCCATCCAGCGTAAAGGCCTGCCTGAAGCGCTCAAGCGCGACTTCGCTGTCCCCACTGGCCCAGCCTTCGAGGCCGACCACACCGCTGTATCCCATGCCGAACAAAGCCTTGGCAACGGCGGGGTAATGAATTTCACCGGTGCCCGGTTCCATGCGGCCAGGCACATCGGCGACCTGGACCTCGCCGATGGCATCGCCGGCGCGCTGGATCAGCTCGATCAGGTTTCCTTCGCCGATCTGCGCGTGATAGAGGTCCAGGTTCATCTTCAAGTGCGGGCTGCCCACGGCCTCGATCAGCGCCAACGTGTCGTCGGCGCGGGCGAACGGTGTGCCGGGATGATCGACTTCGGTGTTGAGGTTTTCCAGCAGGAACACCCGGCCGGCGTCTTCCCCCAGGCGGGCGATTTTTTCCAGCGTCTTGCAGGCGCTCAGCCACATGCGGCCGGTGGCTTGGGCGACGGGTTTTACCGGCAAACCCTGGTCTCCCAGGCCGGTGCCGTGCAGGTTCAGGCTCGGGCACCCCAATTGCGCCGCGACGGCCAAGGATTCCCGGGCGCTTTCGAGCAATTGCCGGATGTCCTCGGGGTCGGTCAGGTTGCCTGCGATGTAGCCGGTCATCGACGTGAAGTCAGCGCCAGTGGCAGCGAGGGCCTGGATGTCCTTGGTCGTCCAGTTCCAGATCTCGACGCTGAAGCCCAGCGCGTGGATGCGTTTGACGCGTTCGACAAAGGGCAGGTCGAGGAACACCATCTCGGCGCTGACCGCCAGTTTGAACGGTATGACACTCATGAAAGCGCTCCTTGAACACGCACCGCTTTGCCTTGCTGGAAAGACTCGATGCAGGCGCGGGCAATCGCCAGCGCGGCCCGGGCGTCTTCACCGCTGGCGCGGGGTTTTTCGCCGCTGCGCACGCAATCGACGAAGTGATTGAGCTCGGCCACATAGGCGTCACGCAGCAAGTCGGTGTCCATGCGCTGGGTATCGGCCTGCACGCCACTGGCCAGGTAGCGCAGCAAGTCGCCGTCGTTGACGCTGCCCATGGTCAGCATGCCGGCGCTGCCGAACACTTCCCCGCGAACATCGTAGCCGTATACGGCCTGGAAGTTCGCCTCGGCCGTGGCGATGGCGCCGTTGTCGAATCGAATCGTGACCACTGCCGTGTCGAGGAACCCTTTGTGTTTGAAATCCGGTGCAATCAGCGCGTCGGCCATGACAAACACCTCGACCGCTTCGGCACCCGGATTGAGATAACGCAACGTGTCGAAATCGTGGATCAACGTTTCCAGGAAAATCACCCATTGCGGCGAGGCAGCGGGATTGTTCAGCGCCGGATCGCGGGTCAGCGAGCGTAGCAATTGTGGCGTGCCGATCCGGCCGGCAACCACGTCCAGGTGAGCCGTGCGGAAGCTCTTGGCGAAGCGCCGGTTGAAACCCACTTGCAGCGTCACCCTCGCATCGGCAGCGGCGGCAATGGCACGATCGGCTTCCTCAAGGGTGATGGCCATGGGTTTTTCGCAGAACACGCTTTTGCCGGCCTGCGCCGCGCTGATCACCAGTTCGGCGTGGCTGCGGGCGGGCGCGGCGATCAGCACGGCGTCGATGTCCGGGTCGTCCAGCAACTGCTTCGGATCGGTATAGACCTTCTGCACACCCAGTTCCGCTGCCAGGCGTGCGGCCTGGCCCGGCGTAGGATCGGCAATGGCGGCAAGGCATGCGCCTGGGATGTGCCGAGCGGCGGTCAGGCCGTGAAAACTGCCCATGCGACCCGCACCGATAAGGCCCAGGCGGAGGGTGTTCGACGTACTCATGAATGACTCCCTTTTTTTGTTGTTCGCGACTCGTTGTCGGTACAAGGTAGGGAGCAAGCGCTGTGCCAGTTTCTAACTGGCTGAAACCTATAGGTTTTATTGATGGTTGATGCGCAAGGGTGTTCATTTGAATGACATGTCTATACTGACATGTCGAAAATATGAACATAGAGCCCGCCATGAACACACAGCCGATGGCCTTGAACCTCGAAGACCGTGACTACCTGACCGCCCTTGGCCCCGCGTCGTTGAATGGCGGATCAAGCCCGGCGCTGGATAAGGCCTGGCGCGCCTGCTTGAAGGGCATCACCGAGCGTCCCGCGGGTGTCAGGCAGGTGATCTGGAACTCCTGGCGGCGCAGCGTCGATGCCGGCCTCGATCCGGAGGACGGCGAGTACCGTTTCGTCGCGCCCGCTGAGTTGACCGAGACGCTGGCGGCGAATCGACTGTTGATTGCCGCGGCGGCGCAGGTCATGCGCGGCTTGCTTGCCTACAACCCCAACGGGCATATCAACCTGACGGATGCCGAAGGCACCACCTTGTACTTCTGCGGCCTGGACCTCACGCCCATCGGCAGTCGGTTGCTGGAGACGGTACAAGGCACCAACTGCACCGGACTGGCGCTGGTTGAAGACCGTCTGGTGTATGTGCTGGCTGGCGAGAACTTCGGTGTAGGCCTGCGCCAGCGGCATATGCATTGCGCCGCCGCGCCGATCCGCGACGCCCACGGTCGGACGCTGGCGATGTTGACCTTGACCGCCGAACCCGGCTGGTTTCACTTCCACACCTTGGGCACCGTCCAGGCCGCGGCCGAAGCCGTCGCCCGGCAAATGACGCTGCATGCGTTGCTGGAAGAACAGCAAACGGTCCTGGAAGTGCTCAACGAAGGCTTGGTGGTGTTGGACGAAAACGGCGACATCAAGGCCCTCAACCATTACGCCCGGCAGTTGTTTCGTGTCGACCCTGCCTGGCTGGGCAAGCCGTTCCAGAGCCTGGGGCAGACCGAACTGAGCGGTGAAATCCTGCGCAGCACCGGGGAAGGGGTGCGGGACCTGGACTGCACGTTCGAGCTGCACGATCGAAGCCACCTCGCCTGCCTGGTGTCGGTCTGTCCGCTGGAGCAGGGCGGTCGCGTTGTTTCGTTGCGCGAGAACCGGCGCATCCGCGAAATCACCCGCCGCATCATCGGCACCCAGGCCAGCTACACCTTCGAAACCATCCAGGGCCATTCACGCGCTATCCAGGACGCGTTGCACCTGGGCCGAATCGCCAGCCGCAGCGACTCGACCACGCTGATTCTCGGTGAGAGCGGCACTGGCAAGGAGCTGTTCGCCCAAGCCATCCACAATGCCAGCGAGCGTCGCGGCGGGCCTTTCGTCGCAGTGAATTGCGGCGCCATTCCCCGCGACCTGGTGCAGAGCGAACTGTTCGGCCACGTCGAAGGCGCGTTCACCGGATCGGCGCGCGGCGGCTCGGCGGGCAAGTTCGAACTGGCGGACGGCGGGACGATTTTCCTCGACGAGATCGGTGACATGTCCTTCGATGCGCAAGTCAGCTTGCTACGCGTCCTGCAGGAAGGCGAAATCACCCGCGTGGGGGCGAAGAAATCGTTGCGGGTCAACGTCCGCATCATTGCCGCGACCCACCGCAACCTGAGCCAGGCCGTGGCCGAAGGCGCCTTTCGCGAGGACCTTTACTACCGACTCAACGTGCTGGGCCTGACGGTGCCGCCCCTGCGGATGCGCGTTGAAGATGTGCCGATGCTGGCACGGCATTTTCTCGCGCGTTGCGCCCGGTCGCTGAGGAAACCCATGCGTGACCTGTCAGCCGAGGCGCTGGAACGCTTGGGCGCGTACCACTGGCCGGGCAATGTCCGCGAACTGGAAAACGTCATCGAGCGCGCGACCAACCTGGCCGCCACCGAGCTGATCCAGGCGACCGATCTTGCACTGGACATCAGGCAGGGAGGCCAGCCGTTGGCGCGGCATTCCGCTCCCGCGCCACGAGCGGCCGTGGATCTTGGCACCCATGAAATGAACGCGATTATCGCCGCCCTCAGGGACACGCGAGGCAATATCCGCCTGGCCGCCCGACAGTTGAACGTGTCCCGTGGCGGTTTGTACAACAAGATGAGCCGATTCGGGCTCAAGGTCGAAGCGTTCCGTTCGGGATTGGACTGATCCGAAATAGGCTGATTCAGCCTCGACCTCGTTCGCGACCCAACGCCACCAGGCAACCGCCCAGCAACAACGCGGCACCCGCCACCAGCAAGGGCGTGGGTCGCCGCGCCGGCTTGCGCCAACCGCCTTCGACACGTCGCTGGCCGCTGGGTGGGGCGAACAGGTTGCCCGAGGACGTGTCCGATGCCGGGCTGCGGTTCAGTCCCCAGCGCGTCAGCCAGCCCGAGAGTTGCGGGAAACCCGGCAGCAGAAAGTGTGCGGCTCTCGCCAGTACCGCCGCACTGCCGACGGTGGTGGTGGGCTTGGGGTTGAGGGCACAACTGACCATTGCCTCGGCGACGCGATGCGGGTCGTACACCGGTGGTGGTGGCTTGAGCGCATGGCCGGTGAAATTGGCGCCATCGCGAAAGCCCGGCGTATCCATGACGGCGGGATAGATGTCACAAACGTGAATGTCCCGGTATTCCCCCAGCTCACCGCGCAAGGCTTCGGACAAACCGCGCAGTCCGTACTTGCTCGCCGAATACGCAGCGGCATAAGGCTGGGCGACCCAACTGCCCAACGACAGCGTGTTGATCAGGATGCCGCGTTTTTGCTTCTTGAAATACGGCCAGGCCACGTAGGCGCCACGCAGGTAACCGAGCAAATCGGTTTGCAAGACCTGCTCATGGGCTTCCAGCGGCGTTTGCTCGAAATCGCCCACCGCGCCCACGCCGGCATTGTTGATCCAGATGTCGATGCGACCGTCACCGAACGTCGCGGCTTCGGCGGCCAGCGCCTGCATCTGCTCGCTGCTGGTGACATCGGTGCACACCGCAAGCGCGCGGGCTCCCTCTGCCTGACATTCCGCGACGACCTCATCGAGCGCCGCACGGTCGCGCGCCGCCAGGACCAGGCGCGCCCGCTGCCGGGCGAACGCTTGCGCGGTGGCGCGGCCGATGCCGCTGGAGGCGCCGGTGATGACCACGAGTTTTTCGGCCAAGGGAGACGACTTGGATTGTCCGGAGGGGCCTGCGCCGACCGCAGGCCGGTCGATTTCGGGCTGCAACGGCGTCAGCTTCAGGCGCACACCGTCAGCCATGACCAGCGTCAGGTCCTCGATGGTGCCGGCGACCCTGTTGGGGTACACCGGTTCGCCCTCGGGATCGAGTTGGTTGTAGATAAATGTCTGGCCTTCCAGCCAACCCACCGCCGTGTTCAGTTCAGGGCCCAGGTAATACTTTCCATCGAGGAAGAAGCCGGGAAAATGCGGCGCTCGCTCGACGCTTTCGACGGCGTAGCGCTCGCCCGTCCTCATGCCGGTTGCCGGGGAAATCATGATCAATACCTCCGCTCTGTTGGTTCTGCGATAGAGAGCGGGGGTGAAACCGGGGTTCCATCGAAGTGAGGAAAGGAAATCCGAGTGAACCGAGGTTCGTTCCCGTCAGTCACTTTTTCAGGAAGTCACCCCATCAAGGAGCCTGAGATGCGTTCTGTTTATCTCGCCAGCCTGTCCTTCACCGCGCTGCTCTGCGTCGCGTGTTCAAGCCAACCGCCTGCGACCTGGAGTTACGAGGACGCGCGAAGTCGCACCCCGGTGCCGCCCGACCAGGCATACCCCGAGCTGTTTGAAGCGGTACAAGGGCAACAGCTTTTTACCGACCAGAAGCATTTCGTCGACGCGCTGCCCAAGCGCGACCCCTCGCAGATCCGCGCGGATTACCTGGCCCGCCGGGGCAGCGCTGACTTCGATCTCGACGCCTTCGTAAAGGACAACTTCATCGAATCCGGCCAGGCGGAAAGTCCGACGCCGAAGCCCGGCGCGCCGATCGACGAGCACATCGATAACCTCTGGCCGGTGCTCAGCCGAACCTACACGCAAGTCCCGCAGTACAGCAGCCTGCTGCCCTTGCCGCAGCCGTACGTGGTGCCCGGCGGACGTTTTCGCGAGATGTATTACTGGGACTCGTATTTCACCATGCTGGGGCTGGAGCAAAGCGGTGACAGGGCGCAGGTCCGCCAGATGACGGACAATTTCGCCTATATGATCGACACCTACGGGCACATTCCCAACGGCAATCGCAGCTATTACCTGAGTCGATCGCAGCCGCCATTCTTCGCCTACATGGTGGAGTTGCAGGCGCACATCGAAGGCGAGCAGGCCTACGGGCGCTACCTTGGGCAACTGCAAAAGGAATACGCCTACTGGATGGAAGGGGCGCAGACCCTCAAGCCGGGCGAGGCTGGGCGCCATGTCGTCAAGCTTGCCGACGGCAGCGTGCTCAACCGTTATTGGGACGCCAGCCCGACGCCTCGCCAGGAGTCGTGGTTGCAGGACGTCAAGACCGCTGAACAGGCAGCCGACCGACCCAAGGACGAAGTCTGGCGCAACTTGCGTGCCGGTGCCGAAAGCGGCTGGGATTTCAGTTCCCGTTGGTTGGGGAATGGCAAGGACCTGGCGACCATCCGCACGACGTCCATCGCGCCGGTGGACCTGAACAGCCTGATGTATCACCTGGAGCGCACCATCGCCAAGGCCTGTGAAACCGTAGAGAACGTCGCGTGCGTCAACGCCTATGGGCAGCGCGCCGAGCAGCGTCAACGCGCTATCGAGACGCACCTGTGGAACGCCGACGGTGGTTACTACGTGGACTACGATTGGCAGCAGAACCGCCAGCGCCCGGCGCTCACCGCAGCGACGCTGTTCCCGCTCTATACCGGCCTGGCTTCCAGCGAACGGGCCAACCGTACCGCCGACGCCGTGCGCAAGGGCTTGCTGCGTCCGGGCGGCATCGCCACCAGCCAAGTCAACAACGGCCAGCAGTGGGACGAACCCAATGGCTGGGCGCCCCTGCAATGGGTCGCCGTCGAGGGACTGGAGCGCTACGGCCAAACGGATCTGGCCCGGGAGATTGGCCGCCGCTTCCTGCAACAGGTCCAGGCGCTTTATCGCAAGGAAGACAAGCTGGTGGAGAAATACGACGTGTCCGGACAAGGCAGCGGCGGAGGCGGCGGTGAATATGAATTGCAGGACGGCTTCGGCTGGACGAACGGGGTAACGCTGAAACTGCTCGGTAAATACGGCGGTTGAGTCGGGCCGGTTCGGTGCTATTCTTCGCGAAATCCGTGAGGAATAGCACCGAGATTGGATCAATGAACACGAATCGTCACCAGTTCCCCTCGCCGGAAGACTTGAAGGTCTTTGTGACCGTCATTCGGAAAAACGGCTTTGCCAACGCCGCAGAGGCGCTGGGGTATTCCCCGGCCTATGTCAGCAAGCGCATTGCTGTCCTGGAGTCGACGTTGTCCACGCGGTTACTGCATCGCACGACCCGGCGCATTGCCTTGACCGGCGACGGCGAGCGTGTGTGGATCTGGGCCGAAAGGCTGCTGGGGGATTTCGAAGAGTTCGTCGGCGAAATCGCCAACGCACGTCATCAACCCACCGGCTCGCTGAACATCTGCAGCAGTTTCGGTTTCGGCCGCAATCATGTCGCGCCGGCCATCGGCAAGCTGTCACAGACGTACCCTGGCCTCGACATCCGCCTGGATGTGTTTGACCGCGTCGTTGATATCGTTGGCGAGGGCTTCGACCTGGAAATCCGCGTGGGCGATGACCTGCCGGGTCAGCACCTGGGCCGCAAGCTGGTGAGCAATCGGCGCGTGCTCTGCGCGGCTCCCGAATATTTGCAACGACGCGGCACGCCGCAGTCGCTGGAAGACCTCAAGGGCCATGATTGCCTGGTGCTCAAGGAGCGCGACAACGCCTTCGGTATCTGGACGTTGAGCAAGAACGGGCGGGAGGAGACGGTGCGCGTCGGTGGCCCGTTGTCTTCCAACAATGGTGAGATTGTCCTGGAATGGGCGTTGAGCGGCGGCGGCATCATGCTGCGCTCGATGTGGGACGCCGGGCCCCTGCTTGAACAGGGGCGATTGGTTCAGGTGCTGCCGAGCGTATTCGCAAAGTGCCAATGTCTGGGCGGTGTATCCGACCCGGCTCAGCCAGTCGGCGAAGCTGCGGGTGTGTGTCGAGTTTCTTGAGGCGTATTTTCGGGATTTGTCGGCTGGGTAGGGGGGCGGCGATGGTGAAACCGCCATCGCGAGCAAGCTCGCTCCCACAGTCTTCCTTGCGCTACAGCCAGGGATTCTCCGCCAGGTGCCGGCTTTCGAAGCGGCGTATCTGCTCCGCTCGTTGAAGCGTCGTGCCAATGGCATCCAGCCCGAGCAGCAAGGATTGCTTGCGCAGCTCATCAATCTCGAAGGCAATTGTCTCGCCGTCCGCCAATCGGATCTGTTGCGCTGGCAGATCGACGCTGATGCTGGCGGTTTCGGCGCGGCTGACCGTTTGGGCGATTTTCCTGAGCTGCGCTTCAGGCAGTTGAATCAGCAACACCCCGTTGCGCTGGCAATTGTCGTAGAAGATCCCCGCAAAGCTGCTGCCGATGAGCGCCCGAATGCCGATTTGCTTCAGGCCCCACACCGCGTGTTCCCGGCTTGAGCCGCAGCCGAAATTCTCACCCACCACCAGGAACGTTGCACCGCGCCAGCCAGGTTTGTTGATCACGAATTCAGGGTTGGGAACGCCAGCCTCCAGCCACATCAAATCAAAGAACACGCCACGGTCCAGCCCGTTGCGGTCGATGCCCTTGAGGAACTGCTTGGGCATGATCACGTCGGTGTCGATGTTGGCGGCCAGCAGCGGCGCGGCGGTGCCGCGTACGATGGTGAAAGGTTGCATGCTTCAGGCCTCCGGCAACAGTGGACGAACGTCGGTCAAGTGACCGGCAATCGCGGCGGCGGCCACCATGGCCGGGCTCATCAAGTGGGTGCGCGCACCTGCGCCCTGGCGTCCTTCGAAGTTGCGATTGGTACTGGACGCGCAGCGATCTCCGGGGGCCAGCACGTCATCGTTCATCGCCAGGCACATCGAACAGCCGGATTGGCGCCATTCGAAACCGGCGTCGCGGAATATCGTCGCCAGGCCTTCTTCTTCGGCCTGCTCACGGACCAAGGTCGAGCCCGGCACGATCATCGCCCGCACATGGGCGGCAACATGCTTGCCCTGTACGACCCGTGCCGCATCGCGCAAATCTTCGATCCGCGCATTGGTGCACGAGCCGATGAAGGCATGGTTGATCACCACCTCGGCGAGCGGCATGCCTGGCTCAAGGCCCATATAATCGAGCGCGCGCTGCAGGCCTTGGCGCAGGATCAGGTCGGGTTCTGTCGAAGGGTCAGGTACACGACTGCCAATCGCTGCAGCCTGATCAGGGCTGGTGCCCCAGGTGACCATGGGCTCCAGCGCATCAATATCGAGCGTCACTTCCCGGTCGAAGACTGCACCTGCATCGCTGTGCAGCGCTCGCCATTTGGTCACGGCCCGCTCCCACAACTCGCCACGGGGCGCGCGCGGTTTGCTTTGCAGGTAGGCGAAGACCTTGTCATCCGGCGCCATGAACGCGCCCCTCGCGCCCGCTTCGACGGCCATGTTGCAAATGGTCATGCGGGCTTCGACACTCAGGGCGGTGATCGCCGGGCCAGTGAACTCGATCGCATAGCCGGTGGCGCCCGAGGCACCGATTCTTTCAATCAGCGCCATGATGATGTCCTTGGCGGTGACGCCTGCCCCGAGCGTGCCGTTGACCGTGACGCGCAAGGTTTTCAGGCGCTTGTAGACCAGCGTCTGCGTCGCCAGTAAATGCTCGATTTCAGACGTGCCGATCCCGAAGCCAAAAGCCCCCAGCGCACCGTAGGTGGTGGTGTGGCTGTCGCCCGCGGCCACCACCATGCCCGGCAGGATGAAACCCTGCTCAGGGGCAACGACATGCTCGATGCCCTGGCGTTTGTCCAGCACATCGAACAGCTCGATGCCGAAGTCACGGCAGTTCTCGGCAAAGTACGACACCTGCCGGGCGCCGCCAGCATCCGGCATGGCTGCGATGCGCTGGGGCGCCGTCGGGTTGACGTGATCGACCACCGCCAGCGTCGCGCTCGGCCGCCACACGCTGCGGCCGGTTTCACGCAGGCCGCTGAAGGCTTGAGGGCTGGTGTACTCGTTGGCGACCTGGCGGTCGATGTACAGCAGCACGTGGCCCTGGTCATCCAGCGAGCATACGGTATGGCTGTCGATGTGCTTCTGATAAAGCGTTCGGGGGCTGTTCATGCAGGCTCTTCTTCATTCCTGGCGGGTCTGCACACAGCATATTGACTGCCGCCGTCGCATCAAGCGCACGGGAGTGAAGGCGTTGCACACGGATTGTGATCAATCATGACGGGCGAGCGGGGCGGCCCTTCCATGGCCGCCCGAATCGGCGTGGATCAGCGTCGGGCGGTGCGGGTGCTGACGTCCACCCACACGGCCAGGACCAGGATGCTGCCCTTGACGATCATCTGCCAGTAGCTGTCGACGTCGAGCATCGACATGCCGTTGTCCAGGCTGGTGATGACCAGCGCCCCCAGCAGCGCGCCATAGACCGTGCCCGAGCCACCGCGCATGGACGTGCCGCCGATGAAGCAGGCGGCGATGGCGTCCAGTTCGCCCATATTGCCGGCCGAGGGCGAACCGGCTGCCAGGCGCGCGGTGTTGACCATGCCGGCGAGGGCGCACATCACGCCCATGATGCCGAAGATCCACAGTTTCACCGCCTGCACGTTGATCCCGGACAGGCGCGTGGCCTCCATGTTGCTGCCCACGGAGTAGACGCGCCGGCCGAACACGGTCTGGCTGGTCACGTAGCTGAACACCCCCAGCAGGACCAGCAGGAGCAGCACCGGAACCGGAATCCCGTCATAGCTGTTGAGCGTGTAGACGAACCCGGCCAACACCGCGCCGATCAACACCACCCGCACCACGTCACGCACCAGCGAATGAGCTGCCAGGCCGTGGAGGGCGCGATTGCGGCGCTGTTTCCAGGTCAGGAACAGCGTCAGCGCGAACAGCAACACGCCCAGGCCGGTGCCGACCGCGTGAGGTAGATAACCCTGGCCCACATACACCAGCTCCGGCGACACCGGGGCGATGGTCGTGCCGCCAGTGATGCCCAGCAGGATCCCGCGAAACGCCAGCATGCCGCCCAGGCCGACGATGAAGGAGGGGATGCGCAGGTAGGCGGTCATATAGCCGTTGGCCAGGCCGATCATCAGTCCACACAGGACGACCAGGCTCAGGTTTGCCAGCAGCGGAATGTGATAGACCACATCCAGTATCGCCGCCAGCCCCCCCAGCAAACCGAGCAATGAACCCACCGACAAATCGATCTCGCCGCTGATGATCACCAGCACCATGCCGCAGGCAAGAATGCCGGTGATGGACATCTGCCGTAGCAGGTTGGAGAGGTTGCGCGGGGTCAGGAAGCCGCCCTCGGTCTGCCAACTGAAGAACAGCCAGATAACCGCCACGGCGATCACCAGGGCGAGCATTTTGTAGCGGGTGAAGACTTGTTTGACCTGATTCATCTACGCGGACTTCCGATCATTGTTGTTATTGCTTTCGGGATGGCTGAGCGCGGCGGCAAGCACCTGTTCCTGGGTCAGTTCCTGATTGATGAAATCGCCGCGCAGTTGGCCCTCGCCGATCACCAGCACACGGTCGGATACACCCAGTACTTCGGCCAGTTCCGAGGACACCATGATGATCGACACGCCTTCGGCCGCCAGCGCGCCCATCAGCTTGTAGATCTCGTACTTGGCGCCGACGTCCACACCTCGGGTGGGCTCGTCGAGAATCAATACCCGGGGCTTGGTCAGGAGCATCTTCGCCAACACGGCTTTCTGCTGGTTGCCACCGGAAAGGCTGGTGATGGGCAGGAACGGGCTCGCGGTCTTGAGGTGCATGCGCGAGATTTCCCGGTCGATGCTACCCAGCTCGGCTTCTGCGTCGATGCGGGTCATCCTCGAGAAATTTTCCAGCACCGCCAGGGTGATGTTCTGGCCCACGCCGAGGTCCGGGATGATGCCTTGGCGCTTGCGATCTTCGGGGACCATGCACAGGCCGGCGCGGATCGACTTGAGCGGCGTGCTGGTGTCGATAAGCTGCCCGTCCAGCCAGACTTCGCCCTCATGGCGGCCGGGGTAGGCGCCGAACAGCGCTGACACGAGCTCAGTGCGGCCGGCGCCGACCAACCCGGCGATGCCGAGGATTTCGCCGCGCTTGAGCACGAACGAAATGTCATCGACCCGTTTGCGCCTGGGGTTGTCGACGTCGTAGCAGGTGACGTGGCGCGCCTCGAAGATTACCTCGCCGATTTCATGGGGTTCGGTGGGGTAGAGGTTGCTCATTTCCCGTCCGACCATTTGCGTGATGATCTTCGGAATGTCCATGTCGGCCATGGCCGTGGTCGCGATGTGTTTGCCGTCGCGGATCACCGAGATGGTGTCGCACACGGCGGCCACTTCATCGAGCTTGTGGGAGATGTAGACACACGCCACGCCCTTGGCCTTGAGGTCGCGGATGATGTCCAGCAGCACGTCGATTTCCGAGCGGGTCAGGGCCGAGGAGGGTTCGTCGAGGATCAGCAGGCGCGCCTGCTTGTTCAAGGCCTTGGCGATCTCGACCAATTGCTGGTAGCCGCCGCCGTACTGCGAAACCGGCAGCGAGACGTTCATGTCCGGCACCTTGAGTTCGCGCATCAGGGCTTCGGCGCGGTGGATCATCGCCGGGTAGTTCATGCGTCCGCCGGGCAATGTCAGCTCGTGGCCCATGAAGATGTTCTCGGCCACGGACAGGTCGGGAACAAGGGTCAGTTCCTGGTGGATGATGACGATGCCGGCGGCTTCGGTTTCGCTGATCGATTGCGCCTTCAGCGGCTGGCCGTCCCAGAGGATTTCGCCCTCCCAGGTGCCATAGGGATAGACCGCCGAGAGGACTTTCATCAAGGTGGATTTGCCGGCACCGTTCTCGCCGCACAGGCCGACGCACTCACCCGGCCTGACCTTGATGTCGATGCCGTTGAGGGCCTTGACACCGCCGAAGGTCTTGACGATGCCGTTCATTTGCAGCAGGTATTCGGACATGGCGAGGGCTCGTAAAAAAGGGCTCTGGCATCACTGGACCTGTGGGAGCGGGCTTGCTCGCGAAAGCGGAGGGTCAGTCAACATCAATGCCGGCTGATACAGCGCATTCGCGAGCAAGCCCGCTCCCACAGGATCTTCGTCTAACTGAAGAGTTCTGCCCGGGTCACTGCCCGGCGATCTGCGCCTTGGTGTAGAACCCGTCCTTTTCCAGCAGGTCGATGTTGTCCTTGGTCAGCGCAGTAGGCGTGAGCAGGATGGTGTCGACCTTTTTGTTGCCGTTGTCGTATTGGGAGCTGTAGGTGGGTTTCTCATTGCGCGCCAGTTGCACCGAGAGTTTGGCGGCTTCGGAGGCGATCAGTTTCAGCGGCTTGTAGACGGTCATGGTCTGGGTGCCGTCGATCACCCGCTTGACCGCCGCCAGGTCGGCGTCCTGCCCGGAGATCGGCACCTTGCCGGCCATCTTTTGCGCGGCCAGGGCCTGGATCGCGCCGCCGGCGGTGGCGTCGTTGGAGGCGACGATGCCATCGATCTTGTTGTTGTTCCGGGTCAGGGCGTTCTCCACGATGCTCAGGGCTTCGGTGGGGTTCCATTCCTTCACCCATTGCTGGCCGACAATCTTGATGTCGCCCTTGTCGATGGCCGGTTGCAGCACCTTCATCTGGCCTTCGCGCAGGATCTTCGCGTTGTTGTCGGTCGGTGCGCCGCCTAGCAGGAAATAGTTGCCCTTGGGCGCTGCCTTCAATACACCGCCGGCCTGCATCTCGCCGACTTTTTCGTTATCGAAGGAAATGTAGGCATCGATGTCGGCGTTGAGGATCAGCCGGTCATAGGAGACGACCTTGATCCCGGCTTTCTTGGCTTCGGCGACGGCGTTGGTCAGCACGGTGGCGTTGAACGGCACGATGACGATCACGTCGACGCCACGGGAAATCAGGTTTTCGATCTGGGAGATCTGCTTCTGCTCGTTGGCATCGGCGGATTGGACATAGACCTTGGCGTCGAGTTTTTCCGCCGCCGCGACAAAGTAGTCACGGTCCCGCGACCAGCGTTCCAGGCGCAGGTCATCGATGGAGAAACCGATTTTCGGGTGGGCGGCGTCGGCCATGACGGGAAGCGATAGCAGGGCGAGCGCGCCGGCGAGCAGGGTACGTTTGAATGTTTTCATGGTGGTGCGTCCTTTTATTGTTTTTTGAAAGACACTGCCTGACGATGAACGTGATGCCGGTAGAACTGTAGAGCGTTGCTTGGCGTTGCGGGCACAGATTTGTCGCGCGAATGTAACAGCCTCGCCGCGCCCGCAACGTTGTCCGCTGTCAGGAGTAAATGAAGCGGTTGACGACGTTTTCGAGCATCTCCTGGCGACCGCTGACGGCTTGCGGATTCAGGTCGTTGGTAAATGCGTGCTCGGCCAGGGTTTCGAGGCTGTAGTCACCTGCGAGCAGCGCCTTGCCAAACGGCTGCTGCCAGCCGGCGTAGCGCTGGTCCTTGAATTTCTGCAACTGATCGTCCTGCACCATGGCCGCCGCGCGTTCCAGGGAGAGCGCGAGCACGTCCATGGCGGCAACGTGGCCGTGGAACAGATCGACGCCGTCGACGCTTTGGCGACGGACCTTGGAATCGAAGTTGAAACCGCCGTTGCCGAAGCCCCCGGCCTTGAGGATTTCATAAGTGGCCAGGGTCATTTCCTCGACACTGTTGGGGAACTGATCGGTGTCCCAGCCGTTCTGCGGATCGCCCCGGTTGGCATCGATGCTGCCGAAGATTCCCAGGGAGACCGCGGTGGCGATTTCATGGTGGAAGCTGTGCCCGGCGAGCGTCGCGTGGTTGGCCTCGATGTTGACCTTGATCTCCTTCTCCAGGCCGAACTGCTGCAGGAAGCCGAACACCGTGGCGGTGTCGTAATCGTACTGATGCTTGGTCGGCTCCTGGGGCTTGGGCTCGATCAGCAGGTCGCCCTTGAAGCCGATCTTGTATTTGTGCTCGACCACCATGCGCATGAACCGGCCCAACTGTTCCCGCTCACGCTTGAGATCGGTATTGAGCAGGGTTTCATAACCTTCGCGACCGCCCCACAGCACATAATTCGAGCCCTTGAGACGCTGGGTGGCGTTCATGGCGCTGAACACCTGGGCGGCGGCGCAGGCGAAGACTTGCGGGTCCGGGTTGCTGGCGGCGCCGGCATGGCGAAACGCGGGTTGCTGAAACAGTTGGCGGTGCCCCAGAGCAATTTGATCCCGGTCCGTTCCTGGTGGCCCTCAAGGTGATCGACCATCTGCGCGAAGTGGTTGCGGTATTCCTTCAGCGACTGGCCTTCCGGCGCGACATCGGTGTCGTGGAAGCAGTAGTAGTCAATGCCCAGCTTGGAGAAAAACTCGAACGCCGCCTCGGCCTTGCCGATCGCCAACTCCATCGGATCGCCGGCGTGCTGCCAGGGGCGCTTGAAGGTGCCGGCGCCAAACACATCGGACCCTGGCCAGACAAAGGTGTGCCAGTAGCAGACAGCCATGCGCAGGTGTTCGCGCATGGGTTTGCCGAGGATCAGCTTGTTGGCGTCGTAGTGGCGGAAAGCGAGCGGCGAATCGCTGCCTGGGCCCTCAAAGCGAATGGGCTGGACATCTGGAAAGTACGACATGGGCGGATTCCTTTTTATTCTTGGCGGTGTCCCGATACTAACGCCGGCCCTGGGCCTGCTGATTATGAAAATCACCAAGAGGCAGTTCGATTTTGAGTATTGAGATTCGCCGCTGGCGCGCCTAGGCTCTGTCCATCGGCCCAGGGTTCAAATAATGAAAATCGTCCCGCCCGTCCACCGCATCGCCCTGTTGTTCAACGGCAGCAAGATCTACGACCGCGGCATCATCAGCGGCATCGGCAACTACCTGAGCAGCACCCGCGCGTCCTGGGACTTGTTCCTCGAGGAAGATTTCCTCTGTCGGTTGAAGGGGATCGAGCGCTGGCAGGGCGACGGGATCATTGCCGATTTCGACGACCCGCTGATCGGCGAGGCGCTGGCCGGGATCAAGTTGCCGGTGGTAGCCGTGGGCGGCTCGTACCAGGACGAGCGCGCCTATCCCAAGGGCATTCCCTATGTCGCCACGGACAACCATGCGCTGATCAAATTGGCCTACGAGCACCTGATCGAAGCCGGGTTGACGCGCTTCGCCTGCTTCAGCCTGCCGGAATCCCAAGCCAATCGCTGGGCCCAGGAACGGGAGAAGGCCTTTCGCCGATTGATGCAACGCGACGGCCTGCAAGCCGAGGTCTATCGCGGCATGGGCACTAGCGCGCCGCTGTGGGACAGCGCTGTCGAGCAGCAGATCGCCTGGCTGCAAAGCCTGCCCAAACCCATCGGCATCATCGCCGTCAGCGACGCGCGGGCCCGGCAGCTGCTGCAGGCCTGCCTGACCGCAGGCATTGCCGTGCCGGAGCAGGTGGCGTTGATCGGCATCGATAACGATCCACTGACCCGCAGCCTGACGCGGGTGCCGCTGAGCTCGGTGGTGCAGGGCACCGAAACCATGGGCCGGACCGCTGCGCGACTGCTCCACCAGATGCTGCATGGCATGCCGTCCACGGGCACGCAGGTGCTGATCCCGCCGGAGGCGATCAACGTCCAGGCGTCGAGCTTGCACCAGCCGCTGGGCAATCCTTATGTCATGCAGGCCCTGTTGTTCATTCGCCAATACGCCTGCCAGGGCATCAAGACCGCCCAGGTGGCGGCGTATGTCGGCGTGTCGCGTTCATCCCTGGAAGCGCATTTTCGCAAGGTGCGCGGGTGCAGCGTTCACGACGAAATCCTGCGCTTCAAATTGGCTGCGGCGGCCAGTGGTCTGGAGAATACCGACTCAGCGATCGCCGACATCGCCCGCAATTGTGGCTTCAAGTCGGCGCAGTACCTGCACACGGTGTTTCGTCGGGAGTTCGGTTGTACGCCACGAGAATATCAGCAAGGCACGAATATGGCGGGCGAGTAGTACGAGGGGTTCTTGTGGCGAGGGAGCTTGCTCCCGCTGGGCCGCGAAGCGGCCCCTGAGCCAATCACTGCGGTGAGCCAGGCTGATCCCGACTGGCCTTTTTGGGGCTGCTGCACAGCCCAGCGGGAGCAAGCTTCCTCGCCACAGGATTTTCGTGAGGCATCAATCCGCTGCCTTGAGGGTTTTCTCTTGGACAAGCAGCATGGAGCGATCGGCGGTTTCCACGAACAGGTCATAAGCCTCCAGATAGAGGTACGAACTGCTGGTTTTGAGTCCATTGTCCGCGTTGCACTTCACGTCAAGCGCCAACCCTTGCAGCGAAGCAACTTTCTGCGCGGCGGGAAAGGACTCACCGACTGAACATTCAAAGGTCTGCTCGAAAGGCTTGCCCTCACTGCTCACAAAACTCTTGCTGTAGCCGATGGCGCTACCTGGCTTGAGGTTTTGCCAATCCCCCTTCAAATCGATCCGCATAAGACGGCTTGTTCGCTCGGCTGGAACCTTTGGCTCAGCGCTACTCGCCGAGGCAAGCTCGATCAGGCCGCGCCAGCGAACGCTGAGCTTTTCGCTGCCCAATGCGCCCATGGCCTGCTCGCGCCAGATGCCGCGAGCCGGGCCTGGCTGCAAATAGAGATCCATAGGGGTGTTCTTGACCACGGCGCCCGGCGCCATGGGCGAAGTGGCGTCATAGGTAAATTGCAGGTGACTGAGCGTGCGGGTCGGGTGTCCTTGGGGCAATGCGCTGACTTGTGCCAGCAACGCTGACGGTATTTCTGGTGTAGGCATGTCCGGCGGTAGTTTCTTGCGCAGTGCGCCCACTGTGTCGAGTTTTGCCAGCTTGGCGGGTTCGGCGCAAACAGCGCCAACCAAGCGCGTACGTTGCTTCGCATTCAAAGCGCTGGCGAGCGGCTGCAGGGGCGGCAACAGGCCTTGGTTGCTCATGCGATAGACCTGGCGGGTGTTGGCCTGCTGTGTAGAGCAATTGATCTCGACGCGCTCAAGCTGACGGTCGTAGGTCTTGCTTGCCTCCAGGCGCAGGCGAGCAAAGTCGATGCCTGCCCATATCGAGCGTCGAGCATTGTCCAGGTCCAGGCTGCCGGAGTCGACCATTAAGATGTCTTCACCATCGCCAGGAAGCTGCCTCCATCCGCCGTCCTCCACTGCTTGGCACATTTGCTGAGCCGTGGTGCGTGCTGGTTGCTGCGGGTCCGCCGGCAACACGAAAGGCTTGTACCAGCCTTCTGCCTGGCGATAGTCCATCGCTAACATCAGGGCCTCGCAATTGGCGAAGAGTCGCGCCTGGGTGGCCGGCTGGGTGCCCGCGGCGGGCACGTCGACCATCAGCACTGCGGTGGGCCCCATTCGCAAGGTGTTATCCAAAGGCAGGGGCTGGGCCAGTACACGGGCCGTCATGGCCAGGTTCTGCGCGTCGCGTTCGGCAGCGACGCGTTTGTTGTGCTCGGCGATTTTATCGGATCGAGACGCACAGCCCACCAGGGCCGAGGCGCAGAGGGCAGCCAGCAGCGTGGCGGTCGATATTCTGGATAGATGAAGCATGAACGTCCTTGATCAGTGTGGAGTCAGTCAACTGCGTCGGGGGAGGTCCATCAGTGCCATCCTGGCCGAGCGCTTTCAGGGGGGCGCAGATTAAGAGGTTTACCTGCGTTTGGCCAGTGACGGATTCTCTCCACCGAGGGCCAGCCATTCAGCTAGATAGCCAGGTATTAACGACCCGCCGGTCCAGCTCCTCCCAGTCCGCCATGCCCAACACCCGCGTGGTATTCAGGCCGCGTAGATAACCGCGCAGTTGATTCGCCGTGTCCCGGTTGAGTTGCGGGTCGGCTTCGGTGTCGCCCAGCAGCACGGTTTCGTACGGGACCAGATACTCCGCCACCCGTTCCCGGAAGTCGGGCAAAACCGCACCGCGAATCAGATCAAATGTTCTCATCAGATACCTCATAGGTTTTTTCAGGGCTTGCAACTATTGCCATCAGTAATAGTGACCATTACGAAATGCAAGTTCTGCTTTGCCGCATGTTCATTGGAGAATCAGCCCCATCGAAACGCAGCCCAACACCGCAGGACCTGAAACATGCGCCCCTTATTTTTCCTTGCCCTGGCTTTGCCCCCGTTGTTGCTGGCCGGATGTGCCTCGGCTCCGAACGATCCGACCCTGACCTTGCAGACCAGCAAGACGCCGGCCGAATACGCCGAATGCGTCGTACCGAAATTGCAGGTCCGCGCGCTGAATCCGACGGTCTCGCAGACCCAGCGCAGCTACCGCATCGTCGTGCCGAGCAAAGTGGCGGCGGACAACGTGCTGGAAGCCTACAAGGCGGGTAGCGGCGGCAAGGTGTTCGTCTATGAGCGGCATTTGCTGGCTTCCAACTTCCTGCCTTCGAATTTTGAGCGCGCCGCCCAGGATTGCATCTGACCGGTCCGTAAACGCTTTTCTCCGTGCTCCTTTGGTTGGCCGCAACCAACCAATTCCCTTGCCCCGCACCGTATTCGGTCGCGGGGCTTTTTTTGTCCGGCGCGCCTTGCGTATCGTGGTGTGAGAGGATGGCGCATTCGACGCCACCCTCGACAAAAAGGACTGAGATGAACCTGTTCCCAGCGCACTCCGTGCCATTGCTCCTGACGTTCGCTGCCCTCTGCGCCCCGGTGCACGCCGCGACGTGGCAAATCTGCGACATGCAATTGCGGGTCACTGAGGTGGTGAAACAGCCGTTCCCCGGTCTCCGCGCCCAGGTTCTGAAAACCAGCCCTGCCTCGCCCGACGTGGAATGTCCGGAAGAGGGTGCGGTGATCAGTTTCATCCCGGAAACCGCTGACTACCAGGCCACGCTTGCCCGGCGCAAATGGCCTGTAAAAGGCCAGGCGATCCGGATCAAATACCGCTACCTGGACGGCATCTGCAAAGGCGACGGCAACGAACATCCTTGTCGTATCGAGCATTATCCTTTCGTGGCCCGATGATCAGCCTTGGCCGGCGTTCGCCTCGGCTTCGATCGCAGCCCTGACGCTGGGGCGCGTCTCGATCCGAGCCATATACAACGCCAGCGCCGGCCAATGCTCGATGTCGATGGCGAAAAACGGCAGCCATTTGAGCACCGTGAACAAATACGCGTCGGCAAGGCCGAAATCCCCCTGCAAATAGCTGTGTTGTTCGAGAGCGCCGGCCAGGTAATCAAGCCGCTTGAACAGCTTCTGCTTGAAGATGGCCTTGGTCGTTTCCGGGATCTCGGCGTTGAACAGCGGGGCACAGCCGCCATGGATTTCCGAGCTGATGAAGTTCAGCCATTCCTGCAACCGAACCCGCTCCCAGGTGCCATTGGCCGGTGCCAAGTGATTGCCCGGAACCTGATCGGCCAGGTACTGGACGATGGCGGGACCTTCGGTCAGCACTTCACCGTTATCCAGCATCAGCGCCGCGACGTAGCCCTTGGGATTGATGGCGAGAAAGTCCTGCCCGCCGACGGTTCGCTTGGTCTTGTTGTCGACGCGGATCAGCTCGAAGACAATGCCCAGCTCCCGCAGCACGATGTGCGGGGACAATGAACAGGTCATGGGCGCGAAATACAATTTCATGGGATTTTCCTGATGGCGTTGAGTGCCGCTGAGGATCGGCGCCAACCGGAAGATTTTCAAAGGACATTTCGAGTGCTAGCGTATGACAAAATCTCATGAGCAACGTTGACCTCCATGGCCGTCAAAATCCCCTCACTCAACGGCCTGAAGGCGTTCGAATCAGCCGCGCGCCACATGAGCTTCACCCAGGCTGCCCTCGAATTGAATGTCACCCAGACAGCGATCAGTCATCAAATCCGGCGGCTGGAGGACGAACTGGGCGTGCGCCTGTTCCTGCGGCTCAAGGACGGCCTCGCATTGACCGATGAAGGTCGCGCCTATTTTCCAGGCGTTCGTTCGGCATTCCATGAGTTGCGTCATTGCACCGAAACCTTGTTGGATTCGGTCCATGACAGTGCGCTGACGGTGAGTACCCTGGTGTCCTTCGCATCAAAATGGCTGCTGCCTAGATTGGCCTCGTTCCAGGAGGCCTATCCCAACATCGATGTACGTGTCTCGGCTTCCACCGACCTGGTGGATTTTCGCAAGGTTGGAATCGACGCGGCCATTCGTTACGGCTCCGGAGATTGGAAGGGCCTGCGCGCTGACTGGCTAATGTCCGATGAGGTTTTTCCAGTGTGCAGTCCGAATCTGCTGGTGGGACCCAATGCGCTGAAGGCGCCCGGCGATCTGACCCATCACACCTTGTTGCAGGTCAGTGGCATGACGCGGGACGATTGGAGCCTCTGGCTGGGGGCCGCCGGCCAACCGAGCGCCCTGGCCGAAGGCTCACGGTTGACCTTCGACCTGGCGATGATGGCCGTGCAGGCGGCCATCGACGGCTTGGGCGTTTGCATCGGCCGCTCGACCTACGTCGACGACGATCTGAAGGCGGGTCGACTGGTCGCGCCGTTTGCCCTGAGGTTGAAGTCCGATCTCGGTTTCTATCTGGTGACACCCGTCGAAGCAGCCCACTCGAAAAAGGTCGAGGCGTTCAGGGCCTGGTTGATCGATTCGATCAGGGGGGCAAACACACCGGGTACTCTGTCGCTGGATTAAACGTCCATCCTACTGCGGCGGACGTTGCGGCAACGCCGAGTGGCCGAACGTATTGCCCATGCGAATCCGCGTGGCCGACTGGTTGTACAGACCCAACTTGTTCGGCGCTCGCTGCTCTATCGGCACGTTCAACGCTTCCTGGTTCTTGCGCGCTGCCGCCGTACCCTTCGGGTTGGCCATCTGTTCGCTCAGGCATTCGTAGGACAGCGCCTTGTACCCGTTTACCTCGACATTGATGCATCCCTCATTCGCCGGCTCCGCGGCTTGGGCCCACAAGGGAAGGGCAGCAAGCAGCAGCGCGTATACACGACAGTCCATGGCGAAGCTCCTTTTCCAACGGTAGAAGCCTGAATCTACCTCGTATTGGAGCAAGGTATGACGATGTTTTTTTTGCAGCGCCAGTCACACAAACGACATGTACACGTCTCATGATGCGCCAACGCAGGGCGTCGACACGCCGTTCGGGCCGGAAGATGTCTATGTCAAGAGAAGCGCTGAGCAGGTGCTGCCTCGCGCCCACGGTACTGTTCCTGTTGCTCCATGCATTGATGCCGCAACGCGACGCGTGGTCTGCCACGCCTGCGCCCCACGAGGCGGGCGACAGGCTGGCGCGTTCTGTCGAGTTTGCGATACCCGCCCAGGAAATGACCGTCGCCCTTGACCTGTACAGCAGGGCCAGCGGGATGGCGATCCTGGTGGACCGTCAACTTGCGCACGGGCGACGTTCGACGGCTGTGCACGGGCGTCTGAATGCCCGCCAGGCGTTGGAACAGTTGCTGGCCGGTAGCGGCTTGGCGGCGCTCTATACCGGTGCGGATGCTTTTACCGTGAAAAAGGCAGAGCTACCCAGCCGCGCCGATGCGTCTTCGCGCAACGGTGGTTCCACGGTGCGCGAGGACAATTTTGCCCGTGCATTGCAGGTCGCGTTGGAGCAGGCGCTTTGCCGTTCTGCGGTGACGCGTCCGGGCCATTATCGAGCGGCGCTACAGCTGTGGGTCGGAGGATCGGGCGAGGTGCGCAAGAGTCGCTTGCTGGCGTCCACCGGTGACGCCCGGCGCGATGCGGCGATTATCGAGGGCCTGAGCACATTGGACATCGGCCGTGTCCCGCCGTCTTCGTTGCCGCAGCCGGTGACGGTGCTGGTGGTGCCGGGCGCCGCTTCGGCAGGCACGGAATGCAACCCATGGGAAGGAGCGGTAAAGCCATGACGGAAAAGGAGCAGAGCGCCATGCTCAAGGTGTTCCTGGCTTCCTATGATGTGTTTCGCGCACGCTTGCGCCGACGTCTGGGCTCCGATGACCTGGCCAACGACGTATTGCACGAAACCTATCTTCGGGTAGACCGCATGGAACCTCCGGCAGATGTGCAGAAGCCGGGCGCCTACCTGTTCCGCATGGCCCTGAACATCGCGGCTGACCGTCGTGCGCAGGATGCACGCTTGCTCACCGGCACTGAAATCGAAGAACTGATGCAAACCGCCGACGAACATCAGGACCCGGCGGTGATCGTCGGTGGCCAGATTGAAATTCGCGCGCTGATGCAGGCGCTGACCGAGCTTGCGCCCCGGCGCCGGCAAATATTGATGGCATCACGCATGGAGCAGACACCGCATCAGGAGATCGCCCAGCGATTCGGCATCTCCACCCGGATGGTCGAGAAGGAACTCAAGGCTGCGCTGCAATACTGTGCCGATCGCCTGGAAAGAAAAGTGATTCAGCGGTTCGGTCCCGGCGCGGGAAAACAGTCTTAGGTAATAAGGCGCTCGTCGCGCATTCCTTCTTGAGTCATTTCACGTTTGAAAAACATGTCTATAAGCGCATCTGAATCGGCCAGTGCCACGGCTAACCAGCTCCGGGAAGAAGCGTTCCATTGGCTGGTGCGCTTGACTTCAGGGCACGCCACCCACGCCGACGCCGAGGCTTTTCGGCGCTGGAGTGCGCAAAGTTCCGAGCACGCCCGTGCCTTTTTCCTGGCCCGCCAGTTGTGGCAGGCCATGGCGCCCGCGGAGCAGAAGCTCCGCCAGGAGCAGGCGGTAAAGGTCGTCAGCCACCCGCGGCGTTTCGGACGCCGGGCATTTCTCGGCGGCGCGATTGCCGCGTCGGTTGCGGTGCTGGTCGCGCGTCCGTCACTGCTGGATGGCTGGCCCATGGGCGCGGATTTTCATACCGGTGTCGGCGAGCAACGCCACGTCGACCTGACGCAGGGCGTGGTGCTTGAACTCAATACCCAGACGCGCATCAGCCAGCGCAGCGAGGCCCTTGGTGACGCCGCCATCGAAGTACTGAGCGGTGAAGTGGAAATCCAGGCCAGCACGGCGTTGCGTGTGCTTGCCGGCAATGGCGAGTTGTTCGCCGATGGCGCGCGGTTCAATGTGCGGGCCACCGAGGGTAGCGTGTGCGTGACGTGCCTGGAGGGCCGCTTGCAACTGAAACATCAGGGGCGGCGCGTGAGCCTGGAGCAGGGCCGACAATTGACCTATACCGCGCAGCGACAAGGCCAACCCACCTCTTTCGATACCCAGCAAGTCATGGCTTGGCGTCAACAGTTGCTGGTGTTCAACGATGCCCCCCTCGCGAGCGTGATCGATGAGATCAACCGCTACCGTCCCGGCATGATCGTGCTGATGAACGCTGAGCTCGGGCGGCGCAAGGTTCAGGCGCGCTTCAGCCTGGCGCAACTGGCGAATGTCGCCGTACTGATTCGCGATGCCTACGGCGCCACCATCACCGAGCTACCGGGCGGCGTGGTGCTGGTCAGCTAGGCGTTTTCATTCCAGTGGGCTGCTATTGAAGCGGTGCCAGCACCTGGCGGTAGCGCTCGGTGCCGTGTGCCGTGCGACGGCTGAAGCTGATTTCCAGACCCGCCGGATTTTCCTCCTTGCTGCCAGTCAGATGGCGCCAGCCCCGGTCGGCGCGCCATACACGCACATCAACGCGCTCAAGCTCACTCAACACCGCGACACGCTCCTTGGGCGCGGGGAGGGGATAGCGTGACCGGGCGACGCCCGAGGCACGGAAAAGCGTGCCGTTTTCAATCCACCATCTCACCCGTTGCATCTTGCCGTCCTGGTCCGCCGCGGCGCGTATCAATTCCAACTGCAAAGGGTCGCTGTCGCTGCTGCGAATGCTGATCGCGGCAGGCGCCGAGGGGCGGGTGGCGGTGGGTTCATCGGGCGGTGGCGGCTCGGCCAGTTCAGTGGTGGCTCGCAGGGCGAAGTCACGCTGCAGCTGGTTGAATGCGCGCATCAGTTGCGCGTGCTGTTCGGCGCTGTCCTGCAGGTGGGCGTCGGCGCGGGTCACACCGTCGAGCCCGCGCCAGGCGATCAGGCTGACGATGGTCATCAGCAGGATGGCGACCATCACTTCAATCAGCGTGAAGCCGTTCTGCCGGACCATCAATGCACCTCGATGCTGCCAGCCGCCGTGCGCGTCACCGATACGCTGGCCTGGTTGCTGGACAGAATGACTTGCAGGGGCGGGGCAATCCATTCGGCATCGAGCACCAGCGTTTTCCCTGGGTGGATGCGCACCTGCACCGGTCCCGCGCTCCAGTGCCTGGGGCGCAGTTGCGGGTCGTTGATGAACTCCCGATCCTGTGCGCCGACAGCATCCAGCCGCACGAAACGGTAACCCTGGCTGTCGGCGACCCAGGCGATGCGACGACCATCGCTGCGCGCTTCGGCCTGGGCGGTTTCCAGCAGCAAGGCCAGGCGCTTGGCATCTTCGCGCAGGCCGCTGGCAGCGTCGGCGTGGATATTCAAGCTGATGGCGGCGGTGGCGATGCCGATGATCACCAGCACGACCATCAATTCGATCAGCGTGAAGCCGCGTTGTCGGTGTCGCCATTCATTCATGGTCGCTACGCCTTTCGCTGGGGTGAATTTGCAATAAAACCGTGAGAAAGCGCTGGTAGCCTGAAGCACTGGACGTCACGGAGGATCCGCTCATGCGCCATTTCCATCGCCTCGATCCGGCCACGCTGGTCCAGGCTGTCGCCGTGTTGGCCAGCGTGGCGGGGCTTGTCACCTGGGGCTTCTTGCTCAACGATTCGGCGCCCGTGCAAGCCCAGGCCAATAGCGAACCCTTGCCGCCCTTGGCAGCCACTGGCCAAGCCGCGGCGCAATGGTTCGCCAGTTCCGCGCAGAATCTGGAGATCAAGCTCAGCGGCCTGCTGGCCGGACCCCATGGCGCGGTGGCGATTCTCAGCATCGAGGACTCGCCGCCGCGGGCTTTTCGTGCGGGTGAGCAATTGGGCGAAGGTGTGCGACTGCGCGGAATCGAGGCTGATGCCGTGGTCATCGAGCGGGCCGGCGTTGAATCTCGCCTGTCGATGGCTCGTCTGCCGGTGCCGGTGGCGCTGCCGTCGTTGCGCTGATTCATGGCGGGGTGACAGGGCGGCTGAGCAGCGTTTCCAGGCGCGCCAGCGGCGGTCCGTCATGTTCACGTTCATGCACCAGCACTTTCACGCTCAGCAGGTCGCCACTGCGGGTTACCTGCTGCTCGCAGCTGAGTTTCAAGCGCCCTTGATCACAGCGTTGCATGGCGCTGCCCTTATCTGTGGCCCCGCGCAGACGCAATTCGGCCAGGCTGTTCTGGGCCGCCAACAGCGCCATCGAGCGATCCCGCAACAGCGCGTTGCTCTGGCTCATTTGTGCACTGGCGCGAACAGCCGCTGACATCGCCACCGCCACGATCAGCAGCGCCACCAATACTTCGATCAGGGTAAAGCCGCGTTGCCGGGGTACCTGTCGGGTCATGGCAATGAGCATCGTCGGGGAAATGTGCTTCAGCCTAATGCCCGCGTTTGACGGATTGCTGACCAAAGCTCCTGAGGATTTTTTATACCAGTGACATATGCCGCTGGAACAATCCGCAGCGAATGGAAACCTCAACCAGCGCCAGAACGCGGCGCCAGCCAAGGAGTGTCGAGATGGGTGTCGCATCGTCTGGCCGTCCCACACATGGCCCTCGCCGGCAGCAAGGTTTTACCCTGATCGAGATCATGGTCGTGGTGGTCATCCTCGGCATCCTTGCCGCGATGGTCGTGCCGAAGGTGCTTGACCGCCCGGACCAGGCCAGGGCCACGGCGGCCCGCCAGGATGTTGCGGGGCTGATGCAGGCACTCAAGCTGTTCCGTCTCGACCAAGGGCGCTACCCGACCATGAACGAAGGGCTCAAGGCCCTGGCGGAAAAACCCGCGAACGCCACCAGCGGCAATTGGCGCGCGTACCTGGAACGGTTGCCCAAGGACCCGTGGGGCCGCGCCTACAACTACCTCAATCCGGGCACCAACGGTGAGGTCGATGTGTTTTCCCTCGGCGCCGATGGGCAGCCCGACGGCGAAGGTGTCAACGCTGATATCGGCTCCTGGCAGCTCTAGTCGTGAATCGCTCAGCCCAGCGTGGCATGGCGGTGATCAGCGCCTTGCTGGTGGCGACCGTGGTCGCGGTGATCGCCGCTGGCATGATCGCCCGACAGGTCCAGGTGACTCGCAGCGTGGAAAGCGAAAGCCAGCGGGTGCGGGGTGCCTGGCTGTCCAATGGCGTATTGGAATGGACCCGCCAGGCGCTCTGGCAGCAACGCTTGCGCGAGCCCATGACGCGTTTGGACCAGGCGTGGGCGCAGCCCTTGCGTGGGGTGCGCCTGGACGCTGAAAGCGGGGTGTTCGACGGCCATATCAGCGATGAGCAAAGCAAGTTCAACCTGCGCAACCTGATCCTCGACGGCCAACTCGACACACTGGAAGTCGCCGTATTCGAACGCCTGTGCGCCGAGCTGGGCGTGCCCGTGGCCCAGGGCAACCGTATCGTCCAACGCGTGGTGGAGGCCTACCCCAAGCGCTTGCGTCCACCGCCGCCAGCCTCCAGCGCGGCACCCGGGTTCGACAGCGGTCGCCTGACATCGCCGGACGCCGAAAGCCAGCCGCTGCCCGCCACCCGGCCGATGTTGCGCGGTCTCGATGACCTGGCCGGCCTGCCCGGGATCGACCTCGCGGCCCTTGAGCGCCTGCGCCCCTATGTCACGGTGCTGCCGGCGCCCACTTGGGTGAATGGCAATACCACCACGGCCCAGGTCTTGGCCGCGCGAGTGCCCGGCATGAGCGTGGCGCAGGCGCAGGCGCTGATTACCGAGCGTGACCGCGGCCAGTGGTTCATCAACAGCGGGGATTTCCTCAACCGCTTGCGCGTGCCGCAGATGAGCACCGAGCAGCTGCGCCTGGGCATTACCAGCGAGTGGTTTCTATTGCGGGGGCAGGCCACGGTCGAACAGCGCCGCTTCGGCGTCGAAGCGTTGTTTTATCGCAGCGAGCAGCGCAGGCCGCAAGTGGTCTGGTCGCGGGTGGGCGCATGAGCACCTTGCTACGGATAGCGCTGGCGCCGCTGGCCCAGTTGACGGCCGACAGCCCGTTGGACTTCGCCTGGCTCGATCGCAAGGGCGCGCTGGTCGAACAGGGGAGGCAACCCCTGCTCGAGCTGAGCGGCGCGGCCCAAGGCAAAGCCATGGAGCTCTGCTTGCATCCTCAAGACACGTTGCTTGCCTGCATCGAATTGCCGCCACTTCCACCGGCGCGCCTTGGCGATGCCGTGCGCTGTGCGGCAGACAACCTCCTGCTGGGCTGCGACGATACCGTGCACCTGGTGCACGGGCCTCGTGATGCGGGCGGCCAGGTTCAACTGGCTTGGTTCGAGCGTGCGGCCCTGTTGGGTCTTTTGCAATTGTTGCAGGGGCTCAAGTTGCAGCCGCGTGGTGTGTACGCGGCGCCTTGTTTTCTGCCGCTGGCTGAGCCGGGCACATGCACGGCGGCAAGCGTGGAAGGTCATTTGCTGGTCCGTGAGGATATCCAGCGCGCCTGGGTGCATCCCATGATGCAGGAAGGCGCCGAACAGTTGCGCGAACGGACGGTGCGTTGGGTCGGCGAGGGGCCGGAATCCGTCGATTCATGGCCGGACGAGCAGCGCTGGCTCGGTCCGGTTCCCGCCTGGAATCTACTGAACGGGATCGAACAAAACGTGCGGGGGAATCGGCGCTGGGGCCGCGCGGTCGGCTGTTGCGCGGTGGCGGCGTTGATCTGGACCCTGGGCCTCAACCTGTACGCGGTGCGGTTGGCCGGCGAGGGCCAGGCAATCAAGGGACAGATGACCAGCCGGGTCCAGCAGGCTTTTCCTGAACTGCCGGTGATCCTCAATCCCTTGCAGCAGGCTCGCCAGCAACGCGATGCCCGGCGCAATGGGGCGCTGGCCGAAGGTCCGGTCAGCTTCGCCGCCTTGGTGCAGCAGGCGGCTGGGCAGTTGCCGTTCATGGCGGGCGCGGTCGACAAACTCGACTTCGACGGCAGCGAATTGCACCTGACCCCGCGCACGCCTGCCCGCAAGCCACCCGCCGATAGCAACTGGCAAACCAGCCTGGCGCAAGCGGGCATCGTGGCCGATCTCGCCAATGGGCAATGGACGCTGAAGCGTTTGCCCGCGGACGCCAGGGCAGCGCCCGTTGCGGGAGGCACGGATGAATAGCCTGGCACGTTACCGCGCCCGCTGGCAGGCGCAGCGAGCCAGCGCTCAGCAGTTCTGGCAACGCAGTAGCGCCCGGGATAAACGCATCCTGCGGATTGCCGCGCTGGTGTTGCCCGTGGTGGTGCTGTGGTACGGCCTGATCCAGCCGCCACTGCAACGCATCGACCATTGGCAAGCCGAACTGCCGCGCCTGCGTTCCCAGGCGGCAGCGCTGGATGGGGTGCTGGCCGAGGTGCAGGGCGCCGGCGTGGTGCCCGGCGCGATCACGCCACAGCTTGTGAAAGAGCGTTTGGATGGCATCGGCCTGGCCGGCGCCTACGACCTGGAGCACCGGGTCGAGGCCGACGCCACAACCTGGCGGCTGACCCTCGACAACGCGCCCGCCGATGCCTTGTTGAACTGGTTATTGGACGACGCACCGAGGCTCGGCCTGCAGGTGCGCGACGCTCATTTGCAACGGGCAACCTCGCAAAGCACTGAGACGGCCGCGCGGATTTCCGGGGTCGTTGGCATGGAACAGGCGCCCGGCGCTAAGGAATCCTCATGAAGCGGTTTGGTACGTATGCGTCAACAATTCCCTTGGCGCTGTTGCTCAGTGCCTGTAGCCAATTGGGCAGCGAGCAGGCGCAGCCCATTCCCGCTCAAAGTGAGCTGGGCCAGCCGCTCGCACAGACCGGCAGCGGTGACGCGCTGGTCGAGCGCCAGCGCGTGCAGGCACAGGCAGAGCAACGACGCCAGGTCACGCGCAAGGCATCGTCGCGCCCGAACCTCCGTCCGCTCGATGCTGGCCCGACTGGCAACGGACTGGGCAATCAACCGGTGCAGTTGAATTTCGTCGAGGCCGATATTCCCGCCGTGGTGCGTGCGCTGTCCCGCGCCACCGGTCGCCAGTTCCTGGTGGACCCACGTGTCAAAGGCCAGTTGACCCTGGTGTCCGAAGGCGAGGTGCCGGCCCGCACGGCCTATGACATGTTGCTCGCGGCCCTGCGCATGCAGGGTTTTGCCGTGGTCGAAGTGGAAGGCGTCAGCCAGGTGGTCCCGGAAGCCGACGCCAAGTTGCTGGGCGGGCCGGTGGGGGATGCCGATCGCGCGGCGGGCAACGGCATGATCACCCGGACCTTTCGCTTGCAATACGAAAACGCCGTCAACCTGATCCCGGCACTGCGGCCCATCGTATCGGCCAACAACCCCATCAATGCCTACCCCGGCAATAACACGGTGGTGGTCACCGACTATGCGGAAAACCTCAACCGGGTGGCGCAGATCATCGCCAACATCGACATACCCGGCGCCATCGACACCGATGTGGTGCCCGTGCAGAACGGTATTGCCGTCGACATTGCGACGATGGTGTCCGAGTTGCTCGACGTGCAGGGCGCCGATGCGACGCAAAAGGTGTCGGTGATCGGTGACCCACGATCCAACAGCATCATCCTGCGCACCGGCAGCCCCGAACGCACCGAGCTGGCCCGGCAGCTGATCTACAAGCTCGACAATGCCCAGAACAACCCGAGCAATCTCCACGTGGTGTACCTGCGCAACGCCCAGGCCAACAAGCTGGCGCAAGCCTTGCGCGGCTTGCTCACCGGTGAAGGGGAAATGGCCGGTGCGTCCACCGACAGCGCACGGAACCTGTTGAACGGCGGTGGCCTGGGTGGCCCGGCGGGCAGCAGTACGAGCGGAAACGGCAATAATTCGTCGAGCACTACCGGCAGCAGTTCGCAAACCAACAATGGGCAGAGTGCAGGCCTGCAGATGTCGAGCGGCCAGGGCAGCCATCAGGCAGGCGAAGGCGCAGTGGCGTTTTCCGCCAACGGCGTCACCGTGCAGGCCGATACCACCACCAACACCTTGTTGATTTCCGCGCCCGACCCGCTGTATCGCAACCTGCGCGAAGTCATCGATCTGCTCGACCAGCGCCGCGCCCAGGTGGTGATCGAAAGCCTGATCGTCGAGGTCAGCGAAGACGATGCGAGTGCGTTCGGCATCCAGTGGCAAGCTGGCGATCTGGCGGGCAACGGCTGGATCGGTGGCGCCAACCTGGGCGGTGCTGGCATCAATACCTCGGCCAGGAACAGCATTGATGCACTGCCCGGAGGCCTGAGCATCGGCAAGGTGTCGGGCACGGTGAATATTCCCGGCATCGGCCAGGTGCTCGATTTGAAGGTGCTGGCCCGCGCCCTGAAAAGCAAGGGCGGAACCAACGTGTTGTCCACGCCCAACCTGCTGACGCTGGACAACGAAGCGGCGAGCATTTTCGTGGGCCAGACCATCCCCTTCGTCACCGGCAACTACGTGACCAACGGCGGCGGCAACAGCAACAACCCGTTCCAGACCATCGAGCGCGAGGAAGTCGGGCTGCGCCTGAACGTGCGCCCGCAGATTTCCGAGGGTGGCACGGTCAAGCTGGACATCTACCAGGAAGTCAGCAGCGTGGACCCGCGCGCCTCCAGCGACGCCGGCACGGTGACCAACAAGCGCGCCATCGACACCAGCATCCTGCTCGACGACGGACAAATCATGGTGTTGGGTGGCTTGTTGCAAGATGGCTTTACCGAAAGCTCCGACGCGATTCCGGGGCTGGGCAGCATCCCGGGCATTGGCGCGCTGTTTCGCAGCGACAGCCGCTCGCGGACCAAGACCAACCTGATGGTCTTCCTGCGGCCCTACATCATTCGCGACAGTAACGTCGGCCGCAGCATTACCCTCAATCGCTACGATTTTATCCGCCGTGCCCAGGGCAATCTGCAGCCAGCGCACAAATGGCCGCTCACCGATATGCAAGCACCGCAGTTGCCGCCGGCCGCCCAGGCGATGCCGCTCAATCCGTCACCCCGCCAGCCGATACCGCTCAATCAGCCACCCCGAGCGATGCGCGCCGTGCCGCTGGAACCAGGTGGGCAGCCATGAGCCCCTCCCTGCAAACCGGTGCGGGCGCGTTGCCCTATGCGTGGGCCAAGGCGCAGCGGCTCCTCCTCAAGGCCGGCGAGGAGGGCAACGTATTGCTGGTCAGTGCCGCGACGCCGGGCTGGGCCATCAACGAGGTACGCCGGCGTTATGGTCCCACTGCGTTGCAACGGATACGCGACGAAGAGCTCGAAGCGCTGTTGACCAGCGCTTATGCCGACACCGGCAGCGCCGCGGCGATCGTCGGCGCGGCGGAAAACGAAGTCGACCTTGATCGCCTGATGCAGGACATCCCGGAAGTCACCGATTTGCTGGACAGCGAAGGTGGCGCCCCGGTCATCCGCATGATCAACGCATTGCTGACCCAGGCCGCACGGGATGAGGCCAGCGATATTCATATCGAACCGTTCGAAAGCCATTCCGTGGTGCGTTATCGCGTCGACGGAGCCCTGCGGGACGTGGTCGCGCCGCGCAAGGCCCTGCACGCGGCGCTGGTGTCGCGGATCAAGATCATGGCGCAATTGGACATCGCCGAAAAACGCTTGCCCCAGGACGGCCGCATCGCCCTGCGTGTTGCCGGACGGCCCATCGATGTGCGGGTGTCCACCGTGCCCACCGGCCACGGCGAGCGGGTGGTGATGCGCCTGCTGGACAAACAGGCCGGGCGCCTGCAATTGGAAACCCTGGGCATGGCGCCCGCGGTGCTGAGCCAACTGGATCAACTTATCCGCCAACCCCACGGCATCGTGCTGGTCACCGGCCCCACCGGCAGCGGCAAGACCACCACGCTGTATGCCGCCCTGGCCCGCCTGGATGCCAGCACCAGCAATATCCTGACGGTGGAAGACCCGGTGGAATACGACTTGCCGGGCATCAGCCAGATCCAGGTCAACACGCGGATCGACATGAGCTTCGGCCTGGCGCTGCGGGCAATCCTGCGCCAGGACCCGGACGTGATCATGATCGGTGAAATCCGCGATCAGGAGACCGCGCAGATCGCGGTCCAGGCCTCGCTGACCGGACACCTGGTGTTGGCGACCTTGCATACCAACGATGCGGTGTCGGCGGTGACGCGGCTGACCGACATCGGCGTCGAGCCGTTCCTGTTGGCGTCGTCATTGCTCGGCGTCCTGGCGCAACGCCTGGTGCGTCGCCTGTGTCCGGCGTGCAAACAGCCTGACGAAGCCGCGCCGGGCCAATGGCGTCCTCATGGTTGCCCGCGCTGCAACCATACCGGTTACAGCGGCCGTACCGGTATCCACGAACTCTTCGTGGTGGACGATGAAGTGCGGCGGTTGATCCATCAGGGTGAAGGCGAGCAGGCCTTGCGCACCTGTGCGCGACAGGCCGGCATGTTGAGCATGCGCGAGGACGGCGAACGCTGGGTGAGCAGTGGCTCCACCGCCCGCGAAGAAATCCTGCGCGTGACCCGGGACGCCTGATGAACCGCTACCGTTTCGAGGCCGCCGATGCCTCGGGGAACATCGAGCAAGGCGTGCTTGAGGCCGATAGCCAGCGCAGTGCGATGGGCGAACTGCGCGGCCGTGGGCTGACGCCGTTGCGCATCGACGAGCAGTTGCACGTCGGCAGCGCCGGTGCCTCGGGCCTGTTCAGCGCAAAATTGTCGGACAGCGACCTGGCCTGGGCTACCCGTCAATTGGCGAGCCTGTTGGGCGCCAGTCTGCCGCTGGAAGCGGCCCTGTCGGCTACCGTCGACCAGGCCGAGAAACGCCACATCGCCGAAACCCTCGGCGCGGTGCGCGGCGATGTGCGCAACGGCATGCGCCTGGCCGATGCGTTGGCCGCGCGACCACGGGATTTTCCCGAGATCTACCGGGCGATGATTGCCGCTGGCGAGGAGTCTGGCGATCTCGCCCAGGTGATGGAGCGCCTGGCCGACTACATCGAAGAGCGCAACAACCTGCGGGGCAAGATCCTCACGGCCTTCATCTACCCAGCGGTGGTGGGCGTGGTGTCGATTGTCATCGTCATCTTCCTGCTGGGTTTCGTGGTGCCACAGGTGGTCAGCGCTTTTTCCCAGGCGCGCCAGGACTTGCCCACCCTGACCCGGGTGATGTTGCAGGCCAGCGACTTCCTGCGCGCCTGGGGTTGGGCCTGCTTTGCCGGGCTTGCCGGATGCTGGTGGGGATGGCGGCGCTATTTGCGTAACGCCGACGCACGCCTGGCCTGGCATAGCCGGGTGCTGCGGCTGCCGCTGATCGGCCGCTTCGTGCTGGGGGTCAATACCGCGCGTTTCGCCTCGACCCTGGCGATTCTTGGCAGCGCTGGCGTGCCGCTGTTGCGCGCCCTGGATGCCGCCGGGCAGACCCTGGCCAATGATCGCCTGGCCCATTGCGTGGCCGACGCCACCTTGCGGGTGCGCGAAGGCGTGGGCCTCGCCAATGCACTGCGGGTCGGCAAGGTGTTCCCGCCCATCCTGATTCACCTGATCGCCAGCGGTGAAAAAACCGGGGCCTTGCCGCCCATGCTCGAGCGCGCCGCGCAAACCTTGTCGCGCGACATCGAGCGCCGGGCCATGGGCATGACGGCACTCCTGGAGCCGCTGATGATCGTGATCATGGGCGGGGTGGTGTTGACCATCGTCATGGCCGTGTTGCTACCGATCATCGAGATCAATCAGCTGGTGCAATGACACCTGCGCGAGCCCACTCCTGAGCGCCACTCGGGTTCATCCGTTCGACATCTACGCTGCGCCAGGCTACGGCGCACGGGGGAGGGCATGCCACGGTCTCACGCTCGCGCTGCTAAAACTGAGCAAAATGTCAGGAAAGTGTCGGTAACTCCCGAGAATATTTAGGAAAAACAAGGTCGAACACCCGAGTTTTTTTCCTTTCTCTGTCACTGGAAATTGAGAGTTTCTACGCCGTGGCCACCCCTTCGAACGAGCGCCGGAAGTCCGCTCGGGGCAGCGGTCGCGATGAGAAGCACAAGCGAACTACCAACGTCCAGACACGATGAAAGGAGATTCTTCATGTTCAAGCGCAACGTTCTCGCCGTTTCCATGGCCGTCGCCGGCCTTTGCTCTGCCCAGGCCATGGCCGCTGTCGTCGGTGGCGGTGCCACCCTGCCGCAAAACCTGTACGGCGTGCCACCGACTGGTGGCGTCGCAGCGCCCGTCGGCATCCTCAACGGTCCAGCGCCACAACCGGCCTTCGACAACTACGTGGGTGTGGGCAGCGGTGGCGGCAAGACTGCTTTTCTGACCAACAACTCGGACGTGCTGGTCTGGAACCTCGACGGCAACTCCGCAACTGCCCTGGAAAAGGTCTACGTTCCGGCCGTGACCGTTGACTACGCCGGCAGTGATTCGATTCTGTCCACTGCCGAACTGACCACCTATCGCGCCGCTCACCAGTCGCCAGCCGTGCCAACCGGCAACGCTGCCAACTGGGGTCCGATCATCCAGATTCCTGCCGAAGCCACTTCGGTGACCGTTCCGTATAAGTTGACGCTGGCCAACGGTACCGCGGTCAACAACCTGAACCTGACCAGCGCCCAACTGTGCGACATTTTCTCGGGCACCGTCACCACTTGGAACCAGGTCAACAGCACCTACCCGACCACCCCGATCAAGGTCTACTACCGTGCTGGCAGCAGCGGCACCAGCGAGATCTTCACCCGTCACCTGAACAGTCAGTGCCCGACCAAGTTCACCACCAACGGTACCTTCACCACGGCGGTCGGCACCGTTCCGGCGAACGCCACTGCCGTGACTGGCAGCGCCGCGATGGCCAGCACCGTGTTGTCCACCGAAGGCGCCATCGGCTACGTCGGGCCGGAAGATGTCAACGCCACCAGCAACGCCGTGGTCGCTCGCGTCAACGGCAACCTGCCTACCGTCGGCAACGTGACGACCGCGCTGAGCACCATTGCGCCGCCCGCCACCGCTGATCGTGGCCTGCCGGAAAACTGGGCCAAGGTCCTGCCTAACCCGGCGACGGGCTACAGCATCGTCGGCTACACCTTCCTGGTGTTCAACCAATGCTACAAGGACAGCACCGATACCGCGGCCGTACGTGACTTCATCAGCCGCCACTACACCCTGTCCGATGCCAACAACAACGACGATGAAATCATCGCCGCCAAGCTGATTCCTATCACCGACACTTGGAAAACGGCCATTCGCAGCACTTTCTGGACCGCTACCAACTCGCTGTCGGTGGGTAACACCACCGCCTGCAACGGCATTGGTCGTCCGCAATAAGCGTTGATCAGGGTCTGCTTCATGAACCGGCAACAGCCTCGCGCTGTTGCCGGTTTTTCATTTCAGCCAACCGCCCGACAGATGAACATTGCGTGACAAAAGTTCGGTCGCGACGGCTTCAACCTGCCTTGGGATTAGTCATTTGCGCGCCTCGTCCAGAGGGCGCTATCGAATTCGCCCTGCGTAAAAAGGATCCGTAGTGATGCGTTGCCGCCCCCAGAAAGTCACTCGCCGTAACACTGATTCCGCTGCTGTGCTGTGCCTCAAACCCTTGGCCCAGGCCATCGCCTTGCTGCTGCTGGCCAATCCCGCCTACGCAGCGACCAGTTTCAGTTCGGCCTGGTTCGCGGCCAAGGGCGCGGCACCTGTCGCAGGCCCGGCCAGCCCCAGCGCGCCTCGCCCTGGAACGCCTCCACCGCTGGCGCAGCAGCAACGGGTGCAGCAGCAGTTGGGCCGTTCGCTGGCGAACATGAACAGCACGGTGGCGGCGATTGCGGCCAGCCAGGCTGCCCAGGCGGCAGGGCGTGCGGCCAGTTTCGGCGCGCCGCAAACCATTCATAACGGTTTGGGCGGCAATGGCTTGAACGCAGTGATCGGGCCGGATGGCAAGCCGTTGTTTCTCAACGCCAACGGTCCGGTACAGACCGACGCCAATGGCAAGGTTATCGTGACGATCAAGCAGACCGCCGACAAGGCGATCCTTAACTGGGACACGTTCAACATTGGCCGTGACACCACCCTGGCGTTTCAACAGGACGCCAATTGGGCGGCGTTGAACAAGGTCAACAACAGCACCGCGCCGAGCCAGATCCAGGGCCAGATCAAGGCCGACGGCACGGTGATGATCCTCAACAGCAACGGCGTGGTGTTCAGCGGCAGCAGCCAGGTCAACGTGCGTAACCTGGTGGCGGCCGCTACGGATTTCAGCGACGAACAGTTCAAGACCGGTGGCCTCTACAACGCCAACGCGGCGAGCTTTACCAACGCCCAAGGCGCGATCCGGGTGGAGAAGGGCGCGCAGATTTCCACGACAGCCCCGAGCAAATCGACTGCCGGGGGCGGCTATGTCTTGTTGCTGGGCAAAAGTGTCGACAACGCCGGCACCATCAGTACCGAGCGTGGACAAACCGTGTTGGCGGCCGGTGACCGTTTCACCATCAAGAAAGGCTTCGCCAGCGACGGCAACTCGACGTCAACCACCCGCGGCAATGAAGTCACCGCCCATCAGGATGGCACCAGCGGCGCCGGGACTGTAAGCAACACCGGGCTGTTGATGGCCGCCAACGGCGACGTGACCCTGACCGGCAACCAGGTGCGGCAGAACGGCGTGGCCCTGGCCAGCACCTCGGCGGACACCCGTGGCACGCTGCACCTCACGGCGCGAGGCAGCGATGCCAACGTAACCCTGGGCGAGGGCAGTACCACGGCGATTCTGGTGGATGCCAGCGCTACGGCCCTGGACAGCCAACGCGACAGTGCCTTGAAACCGATCGTCAGCCAGGACGGCAAAGTCATTCCAGCGGACACCTATCGCCGAGACCTGTCCCTGGTGCAGATCGACAGCGCTGGCAGCGTCGATTTCCAGAAGGGATCGATCACCCTCGCCACGGGCGGTCAGGTGGCGGTGAACGCCGGCACCCGCAGCCTGGTGCGTGACGGTGCGGTGATCGACGTCTCCGGCGCCACCGGCGTCAAGGTGGCGATGGAAGCCAACAGCATCAAGGTCAACATCCAGGGCAACGAGCAGCGCGATGCCGCCGGCAACCGGGATGAAGGTACGTTGAACAACAACGACGTGTGGGTGGATGCGCGTGAGCTGGTGTTCGTACCCGCCGGCACCAACGGCTACGCCACTGATCGCTGGTACACCGCCGGTGGTCTGCTGGAAGTCAGCGGCTACCTCGGCACCCAGGGCCACAGCGCTGGCGAATGGATGGCCCAGGGCGGCACCGTGAGTTTTACCGGTAATGATGTGGTGACCCAAGCCGGCTCGCAGATCAATCTGTCCGGCGGCACGCTGGATGTGCAGAGCGGCACCGTCAAGCAGACCTGGCTCAAGGGCGCCGATGGCCGCTTGTATGAACTCAACAGTGCGCCTGGGGACATGCTCTACACCGGGATCTACAAGGGATACGAAGACCACACCCAGCGCTGGGGGCAAACGAAGTATTACTACAATCCCTTGATTGCTCCACGTTCGCGCCAGGAGGCCGGCTACACGGTCGGCCGCGATGCCGAGCACCCTGGTGATCGGGACTAAAAACGCGGTGCTCGAAGGCACGCTCGCCAGCGATACCTTCCAGGGTGACCGCCAGACCCGCGCCGCCCAGGCTGGCCTGGATGGCTACCAGCAGTCGCAGAAAGCCGTGGCCCGTGGCGGGCAGTTGGTGGTCGGCTCGTACGTGCCGTTCTACGTAAAGGAAAGCGGTACTGTGGAATATGCCCTTGGCGCCACGGCCAATACTTTGAAGAACGTGATTTTCGGCCAAGACGCGGCGGGCGTTGCCGGTAGCGTCGGTCTGGACGGTGCCTTGCCGACGGATCGCCAGGGCACGTTGTACCTGGACAGCAACCAGCTCAACGGCTTCAAGCTCGGTGCCGTCAAGGTCGCTGCGAGCGAAGGCGTCACAGTCAACGGTGCGTTGCAGGTGGCTCCGGCCGGTTCCATCAGCCTGTTTGGCCCGACGGTGGCCGTGAATGCCAATCTTACTGCCCACGCTGGTGCCATTCAGGTAGGCAGGGATTTCGTCCAGGTCGACGGCACGATGCCGGTTGTCGGCGCGTCCTCGGTCAGGGTGGCTGACGGGGTGCGTCTGGATGCCAGCGGGCTGTGGAGCAATCTACAACTGGACCCTGGCGATATCAGCGCCTTGCCTTACCAGAACGGCGGCAGCATCGCCCTGAAAACCGGCGGCGCCATCGCGCTGGGCGCCGGCAGCGTGCTGGACGTTTCTTCCGGAGCGGTGTTGCTCAACTCGGGCAAGGTGCAGGGCGGCAAAGGGGGCGATGTAACCCTGAGTAGCCTGAACGGCGGATTGAGCCTGGGGGGCGAATTGCGGGGCCAGGGTGTGAAGGGCGGCGGCACCTTGCAATTGCAGGCCGGTAAAGTCCTGATCAGCGACACCGCGACCTCCGCGGCGGCCGGTACCTTGCTGCTCGATGGCGGCTTCTTCAAAAAAGGCTTTTCCGCCTACGACATCATCGGCAACGACGGCCTTGAGGTTGCCGAGGGCACCCGGGTCGATGTCACCCTGCCGGTTTATCGCCAAGGCGCTGGCGCGCCTGGGGTCGCCACCGGTGGTGCATTGGGCAGCGCGCTGGAAACCTGGACGCCACCGCTGTACGTCGAGGACGCCAGCAAGGGCGTGCTGACCCAGCGCCAGGGTGCCAGCCTGTCCTTGCAAGCCGGCAGCCAGCAAACCGGCGCGGCGAATGTCGCCACGGCTGACCTGCTGGTGGGCAAGTCGGCGGTGTTGAATGTCGACCCCGGACAAGCGATCCGCTTGACGGGTATTGGCCAGATCACCGTGGACGGCACCTTGAATGCCTGGGGCGGCTCGATCACTGTCGGCTCCGCGCCTGGGCCGCAAGCGGCGGTCATACCGCCCAGTGACAACTTCAAGTCGATCTGGATCGGCGAGAACGCGGTCCTGGACGTAGCCGCTCGCGCCGCCACCGCCACGGGTACCAGGGGGACCCAATACGGGTTCGTGCGTAACGGCGGAAGTATCGTCATCGGTGGTGAAATCGACCATGCGACGGGCGACGGCGGCGGTATCGGCAAATTCATCGTGGTGCGCGAAGGCGCGTTGCTCGATGCTTCGGGTGCCCAGGCGGTGCTGGATGACGCGGGGCAACGCCGAGTGGTTGCCAGCCACGGCGGCGACATCAGTTTTGGCTCGACCAGTGGGCTTTACCTGGACGGTCAGTTCAAGGCTGCCGCCGCATGGTGCCGGAGCGGCGGGCGGAAGCTTGTCGGTCGGGCTCGGGGCGACGGTTTATTTGAACAGCTCGGATTTGCCGGACAACCAGCGCAAGACTCGCGAACTGATTATCGAGCAGCACCATTCCGCGACGGGTATCACGGCCGGGAGCGCGCCAGAGCAGGGCGCCTCCCTGCTGGAGCACGGCTATGCACGGCTTGCGGTGGATCAGGTCGAGGCCGGCGGCTTTGATACGTTGTCCCTCTTCAGTACCGGTCTGCTGACCTTCGATGGCAATGTCAACTTGACGATGGCCAATGCGCTTCAGCTCTACGCGGGTGCGTACGGCATGGCGGAGACAGCGGCGGCGGACTCGGTGGTCAAACTGCGCGGTAACTATGTGCGCTTGGCCGGCGCGCAAGATAATACGACCGCCGGGGCTGACAACAGCAGCACCGGCATAGGGCTGGCGCCTTCGGCACGACCTGCCGCAGGGCAGTTGTTGGTGTCAGCGACCGGGTTGCTTGAGGTTCGCGACGCGGTGAGGATCGGCGGCAGCGGAACGCTGACGATGGCCCAGGGCGAAGTTCGAAACGTCGATCGTCGTGGTTTTGCGGATTTGCAGTTGAACAGCCAGGGTGACATTCGGATGGCGAGCAGCCAGGCCGATCATAAAATGTTACTTCGCACCCCCGGCGTCCTGGGCCTCACCGCCGCGCAGATCTATCCCGGCACCGGCGTGCAAGGGACGCTGACCGCCAAGCGCATGGACATAGGCCGCAACGGCTCGGCGATTCCCTCGGTGCCTTATTCCGCGTTCGGCGAGTTGCGGCTTGAAGCGGATGTCATCAACCAGGGCGGCATTCTGCGAGCGCCATTGGGCAACCTGATCATTGGCCAGACGGCACTGGAGACCGCGTCCCGTCCCGGCAGCGATGTGAACATGCTGCCCGGCAGCCTGACCTCCGTCAGCGGCGCGGGGCTCGTCATGCCCTATGGCGGAACAGCGGATGGCAAGTCCTACGTGTTCGATGGCGTGACGCTCGACAAGAGCCTGCTGCGGCCAGCCCTCAATGGCGTGCCGGGAAAGATCGATCTGGTGGGCGAGACCATCGACGTTGCGGCGGGAGCCGTTGTGGACGTGTCCGGTGGGGGTGAATTGACCGGCGCCGGGTTCATCTCGGGGCGTGGCGGCTCCACTGACGCGCGCTTCAACCCCTTGGTGCAGTTCGGTCCGGACGGTTTCCTGTTACCGGCACTGAGCAGCAACCCGGTCTACGCTATCGTTCCTGGCGTACAGACCGGCTATGCGCCCGCGGGTGGTGAAGCCGGCGCCGTCGCCCCCTTGGTCGGCCAGCAGATTACCCTCGGTGCCGGCTGTACCCGGCTTGCCGGCCGGCACCTATACCTTGCTGCCCTCGACCTACGCGCTGCTGCCGGGTGCGTTTCGCATCGAGGTCAACGGCCTGGCCGGGCAGGGTGGGGTGGTGCCGACCCAGGCCATGCGTAACGGCTCCTGGGCAACGGCCGGCACGCTGGGTATTGCCGGCACCGGCGTACGCGACAGCCTGGCGAGCCAGGTCATCGTCACCGCGGCGGATACGCTGCGCCGCTATTCGCAGTACAACGAGACCAGCTTCAGCCAGTTCGCCCTGGCCGACGCGGCGCGCCTGGGCGTGCCCTCCGTGTTGCTGCCCCGGGATGCCAAGGCGTTCAACGTTACGTTCGAGCGCAACCAGAGTGACCAACCGAGCTTCAGTTTTGCCGGGAAACTGCTGAGCAAAGCAGCCAAAGATGGTCGCGGCAGCACCACCGCACTCACCTTGGTCAGGGCCGGGAACCTGGAGATCATCAAGGCAGGAGAGGCGGTCAGTTCTGGATTGGACGTTGTAACCCTGACCGACGATGCGGTGAATGCCATCGGCGCCAGCAGCCTGTTCATTGGCGGTTACGCCTTGGCCCGCTATGGCCAGGGCGGTAACTTCCTTGAATTCAGTGATGGCAACGGCAGCGCCTCCCGAACCCAAAATATCACCCTGCGCAGCGGTGCGACCCTGCGGGCGCCGGAAGTGTTCCTGGTGACGTCGAGTCCCAATGGCGGCATCACCGTGGAGCAGGGCGCGTCGATCAATACGCTGGGCATGGGCGCCGTGGCGCGTGACTCGCGCGATGGCTATCTCTACAACCCCGGTCGCAACAGCGTGCTCGCCGTCTCTAATGGCTACGTGAACATGTTGGCGCCTTCCGCACCCAACCCGCAAAGGCCGGACAGCGCACCTGGCAGTATCCGCATCGGCGTGTGCGACGGCGTTTGCACCGGCACCACTCGCCTGTATTCCGAAGGCACCATCGCCTCGGCCACGGACAATCGCTTCGAGCTGACGGATGCCGTACGCTTCGGTACCCGTAACCTGACCCTGGCGGTTGGCGGCATCAACGTTGGCAGCGCCGAGACCCTGGCCGACCTGGCGTCACGCAATCTGTTGCCCAGCGGCCTGACACTCAACCAGCAGGTGCTCGACCGCCTGTTGCTGGGCGATACCAGCGCTGGCGCGCCGGCGCTCGAAACCCTGGTGCTGGGTGCGCGCGATTCACTGAATTTCTATGGCAACGCCAGCCTCGATACCTTTGACGCGGTGACTGGCAAGTCGCGGCTCAAGGAATTGGTGCTTGGCACTCCAGCGATCTACGGCAAAGGCAATGCCAATGAAACGGCGCTGATTCGCACCGGTAACCTGATCTGGAATGGCGTGCAAAACGAGGCTGGCAGCATCGTGGCCGGCGGCGCGGGCACCGGCACGGGCAACCTGCAGATCGATGCCCAACGCATCGAGTTTGGTTATGCCCCAGCCACCGAGTCCAAGGTGGCCAAGGCCTATGACCGCCTGGCCCTGGGATTCGCCAACGTCAATCTCAACGCCAGCGAACGCATCACCGCCAACCATAAGGGAGGCTTGTCGGTTTACCAGAGCCAGGGCGAATACATCACCGGTAAAGGTTTCCAGTACAGCGGCGGCAACCTGAACATCCTCACGCCGTTGATGACCGGCGAGGCCGGGTCGGTCAACCGGATCACCGCAGGCGGCAATATCCGCGTCAGCGCGCCGGCGGGCAGTCGCCTGCCGGTGGCCAGCGCCGACAGCTTGGGCGCCGAGCTGGCGTTGAACGGCAAGAATGTGCGGGTCGAAGGCAACGTGGTGCTGCCCAGCGGCAAGCTGACCCTCAGCGCCGAGGATGAATTGACCCTCACCGATGCCGCGCGCCTCGACCTGGCCGGACGCAAAGTCACCTTCAACGATGTCAACAAGTACAGCTGGGGCGGTGACCTGATCCTCGAAAGCCGCAACGGCAATATCCGCCAGGCCGCCGGCTCGGTGATCGATCTCTCCGCCGTGAACAACCAGGCCGGGAGCCTCAAGGCCACCGCATTGGCGGCGGCCGCCGGCAAGGTCGACCTGGCGGGCACTGTTCTTGGCAGCAGCAGCGGCTACTACGATGCGGGCGGCACCGCCGTGCCCTACAAGGCCGGCAGCGTGGACATCCGCGCCCAACGCCTGGGTGACGCAAGCCTGAGCGAGGATTTCGCCGCCCTCAACCAACGCCTGAACCAGGGCCAGGTCTTCGGCGGCCGCAGCTTCCAGCTCAAGCAGGGTGACTTGGTGATCGGCGATGGGCTCAAGGCCGGCGTGATCAGCGTGTCGGTGGACGGCGGCAAGCTGACAGTCAACGGCACCGTGGACGCCAGTGGCGAGCGCGTGGGGTCCATTCGCCTGGCGGGCAAGCAAGGCTTGACCGTTGGCGGCAACGCCATGCTCGACGCCCATGGCAGCGTGCTCCGGGTCGACAGCTACGGCCAGATTATCGATTCGCCGAACCGCGCCATGGTCGAGCTCAGTTCCGGTGATGGCCTGCTGACCTTGGCCGACGGCGCTCGGATCGATTTGCGTCACGGCACTGCCGCCAAGACCGGCCACGACGGCAAGGCCCGCGGCACCCTGGAACTGAACGCTCCTCGCCTGGGCGGGGCGACTGCCGACGATATCGCCATCGACGCCAGCGGCAACCTGAATATCCAGGGCGCCAAGCTGATAGCGCTCAATGGTGTGCAGCGTTACGACAATGCCCACTACGGCAGCGATCCGGCGGCCAGCGGCAGGCCGTATCAGATCATCAATCAGGACTACCTCAACGACATCGACCGCGAAAACCGGGCCTTCATCGACAACGCCTTGAAAAACGACGCCTTGCGCGACGGTAAGCTGGCCGGCCTGAACAATGCGACGTACCGCAACGCGTTCCACCTGCGCCCCGGCGTCGAAATCGTCAGTGCCACCGCCGACGGTGACCTGGTGGTGCAGGGCGACCTGGACTTGTCCGGCTATCGCTACGCCAGCCTCAATCCGCTGACACCCCAAACGTCTGTATACGGTTCCGGCGAAGTCGGCAGCCTGGTACTGCGCGCCGGGGGCGACCTGACCGTGCTTGGCAGCATTAACGATGGTTTCGCGCCGCCGCCAGAAACACCGGACGACGATGGCTGGGTGCTGACGCCCGGCAAGCAAATGTTCAACGGCGATGTGATCGTGCCCCGCGCGGGCATTGAATTGCAGGACGGCACGACGTTCCTCTCCGGCGTCATCCTCAACTACGACCTGCCGTTGCAAGCCATCACTCTGGCCGCAGGCACGCGCCTGCCGGTGGACGGTGAGTTGGCCGAGGCGATTTCACTGCCTGCCGGCACGGTGTTGGCGGCCAATATCCGTTACCGCGACGGCCGTGTGGCGTATGCCGCCGGTACGCGCCTGACCGCCGACCTGACCGTGGCGCAAGGGATGATCCTCGGGAGTGGTTCGGTGTTGATCGGCGATACCGCCTTGACCGGATTGGTCTGGCCAAAAGGCGTGGCTTTGCCCAGCCGCCCGGCAAGTTCGGTGACAGTTCATAGCCCAAGCACCGTGGTTCAGGCGGGCGCGTTGCTGTTGCCCTTGGGCGCGCTGATACCCGCAGGCACCGACGTGAAGCTGGCCGAAGGCGTGGACAAGATCAATCTGCGCGGCGGCGATGGCAAGGGCCACAACTGGGCAATCGCGCCCATGTTGGCCGAGGGTTCGCAGTCCTGGTCGCTACGTGCCGTAGCGGGCGCTGATTTGCAAGCCGCTGATACCCGCCTGGTCAATCCGTATGCCGAGCATGGGCGCTTTACCGTGGCCGATACTCACTATGGAATGCTGGCGAAGGCGGGAGGCCAGGTGCTGACCGATCAAGCCTCGCTCGACTATTTTGGTGACTTGAGCTACTCCGGGCGACCCGTGGCGGAGTTGGCTGACCTTTACGGCATGAGCGTCGACGAGTTCTGCGGGCAGGCGCCAGGGCTCTGCGTCGCGGCGGGGCGGACGTTGACCGAGCAAGCCTCGCTCGACTATTTCGGTGACCTGACCTATGCCGGTCGGCCAGTGGCGGAGTTGGCGGACCTGTACGGTATGTCGGAGGACGAATTCTGTGCCCAGGCGCCGGGGTTATGCGTCGGTGGGAGCGTTTACACCTACGTGGTGGGCACCAGCAGCTTCAGTGTGCTTCGTACCGGTACAGGTGATCTGGACCTGGTCAGCGCAGGTGATTTCAGCATGCAATCGCTGTTTGGCATTTATACCGCGGGCATGTCGTCCTTGAGCCTGGCCGACTCGGCGGCGTACAACCTTGCGCGAGGCGTCTCGGTGAACAACGCCGGCCTGCCGACTGACTCGATCCTGGGGAACGGTGACAGCCCTTATGAACGCTTGGTGGATGGCGGCGCAGACAGCCGATATCGCGCATGGTATCCAGACCATGGCGGCAACCTGCTGCTGTCGGTGGGCGGCGATTTGGCCGGTGACATAGTCGGCAGAAAACAAAGTACTCTCGTGACCGAAGACGCACCGCAGATAGAGAGCTCGGGGGTTGGGAATTGGTTGTGGCGCCAAGGCGATGGTGACGGTACGCCTACGGCCTGGTGGATCAATTTCGGCACCTATGTGCCCCATGGCACCGATCCGGTACTGAACGGTTTCACCGGTATCGGTACCTTGGGCGGCGGCAACGTGGATGTGCGAGTCGCGGGAGATGCGGGCATGTTGGCCCCCCGTGGGGAGCGAGGCGAGCAGGGCGCCAGTCGCAGTCAGGGGATAGTCCTGGCGGTCGGCTCGACCGGGCGCATGGTGGACGGTCAATTGAAGTTCACGGGTGGCGGTGACCTGTCGCTGGCAATCGGCGGCGCGCTCAACCCTTCACTGGAGGCTAGGGCGTTTCTCGACTTAGCTGGCCAGCCGGTTGATTCGCGCCATGACATGAATGGCAGCCTGACGAACTTGCGGGGTTCGCTGAGGGCCAGTGCCGGTTCGTTCGGCGGCATGGAATTGATCAACGGTCCGGACAAGGTTTCGCAGGACCCCCGAGAGATCCGTGCCTACAACCCATACGATGCAACGATGGCCAGCGCGACCGGTGGACTGTTGCTGGTACCCGGCGATGCCACCGCCAGTCTGGATGCCCGTGGCGATCTCGTGCTTGGCGCCGCAGTGGACCCGGGCCGTGCGCCGACACGAGCCGCCCAGTCGGTGGACCTGGGCGGCGGGGCCAGAGGCCCCGGATATTCCTGGTTCAGCCTGTGGACTGACCATACGTCTATCGATCTGTTTGCCGCTGGAGGGAACCTTACGCCTTCGACCCAAGGCGCAGAGCTTTCGACTGGCGTCAATATCGCCACGCCTCGTGGCGGTATGGACTATTCACCGACCGACGGGCGTTTCGTCTATCCGTCGATTTTGCGGGTAGCCGCGCCCTCAGGCAGCCTGTATTACGGGCCCTCATCACGTGGGGTAGGGGGCTTTGTGACCCCCTATTCCTTGATCCTGGCGCCTGGAAACCAGGCGCAGCTGGAGTTTCTCGCTGGGGATTCGATTTATGCGGGAGGCTACGCAATATCACCGACCAATGCTTCAGCAAGCAGCCTGGCAACTCCGGACCATCCTGCGTTCTATTACAAGGACCGATCGGGTGTGCTACACGGCGACCTGGAAGGAGCGAGTGCGAACCCTTCGCTACTCAGCAGCATCGGAATGGGCTTGTTCGCGTTCGGCGGTACAGGGTCTGGCGGAGATTATCGAGGCGCGGACCAGCCGGTACGCTTCTACGCCGTCAGGGGCGATATCGTTGGGTTGCGCACGGGCGAGCTGATTGCCTTCAGTGCCGGTCGCAGGGGCGGCGAGACCTGGTACGAGGCCGCCAGTCCCGCCTGGATCATGGCGGGGCGGGATATCGTCAACAGTGGTGACATTGCGGGCACTTTACTGACGCAGTTCGAAACCGGGCCCACCAGCACCGGCAACCTGTTCGTCCACGACGACCCCACCGACATCTCCATTGTCTCCGCCGGCCGCGACATCCTCTACAGCACCTTCAACGTTGCCGGCCCCGGTACGCTGGAGATCAGCGCCGGGCGCAATATCCTGATGGAAGACCAGGCCGCCGTGACCAGCCTCGGTCCGGTGAAAGCCGGTGACAATCGCCCCGGCGCAAGCATCGTGATGCAAGCCGGTGTAGGCGCCGCCGGGCCGGATTACCTGGGCTTCGTGCGGCAATACCTGGACCCGGCCAACTTGGCGGACGCCGGTGCCGGCCTGGCCCAACAGCCGGGCAAGGTGGCGAAGACTTATGAGGTCGAGCTGGCGGCGTGGCTGGCATTGCGGTACGGCTTCGACGGCGATACCGAGCAGGCACAGGCCTACTTCGCGGCATTGCCGTCCGAACAACAACGGGTGTTTGCCCGCCAGGTGTACTTCGCTGAGCTGCGTGCCGGTGGCCGCGAGTACAACGATGCCAGCAGCCCGCGTTCCGGCAGCTACCTGCGCGGTCGCAACGCCATCGCCGCGCTGTTTCCCACCCATGACGTGGCCGGCAACGCCTTGGCTTACCAGGGCGACATCACGATGTTCGGCGGCGCCGGGGTGCACACCAACTTCGGCGGCGATATCCAGATGCTGACGCCCGGCGGGCAGCAGGTGTTCGGTATCGAAGGCGAGGCCCCGCCGTCCAGTGCCGGGGTCATCACCCAAGGCACCGGTGACATCCAGTTGTTCAGCAACGGCAGCGTGTTGCTGGGACAAAGCCGGATCATGACCACCTTCGGCGGCGACATTCTCGCCTGGTCGGCGACCGGGGATATCAACGCCGGTCGCGGCTCGAAAACCACCTTGGTGTACACGCCGCCCAAGCGCGTCTACGACGACTGGGGCAACGTCACCCTGTCACCGTCGGTGCCGAGCACTGGCGCCGGCATTGCCACCCTCAACCCCATCGCCGAGGTCGCGCCGGGCGACATCGACCTGCTCGCGCCGCTCGGCACCATCGACGCGGGAGAGGCGGGCATCCGGGTCTCGGGCAACATCAACATTGCCGCGTTGCATGTAGTGAACGCCGCCAACATCCAGGTGCAAGGCAAGTCCAACGGCGTGCCGGTCAGCGCGGTGGTCAACACTGGCGCACTGACCAACGCCAGCTCCGCCGCAGCGTCCGCGAGCGATGCCGCGGAAGGCGTCGCGCGCGAACAACAGGCCGCCTCGCGCAACCGTATGCCATCGGTGTTCAGCGTGCAGGTACTGGGCTTCGGCAACGAACGTCTGGCGCCGTCCCAGGAAGGCGCCAGCCGTGCGCCGGCCCAGGAACCGAGCAACAGCGTGCGGGTATTGGGGGCTGGACGGTTGGACGACCAGGCGCGCAATCAATTGACCCCCGAGGAGCGCCGCAACCTGACGCTGTAAGCATTGTGATCAAGGCCCGAGGGCGACAGGCAACTGTCGCCCTTTTTTATGGGCGCGGGCGCTGTCCGTAGCCGTTCATGAAGATTCGATGACAAAAGTTCGGTAGTGGCCGGTTGCCTCGGTCAAGGTTGTGTGAAAGGGCAACGGCACTGGATTGCCGTTCATAAAAGAAGCTTTTGGCAGGGACGCCCGGACAACTTTTTTTGCGCTATTTCGCGCTGGATGCCAGGTGTGACAGGGGCTATGGGGTCTATGGAAAGTTACTCGAAAGTGGGCATGCAGGAGCTGGACCAGCGCCTGTCGAAGATCGTCGAGGCTGCACGCAAGAAGCCGGTTTCGGTTTATCGCTACGGCGCACCCTGGGTGTGGATCGTGTCCCAGGACGACTGGCAGAGCGCCTTGAAGGAGTTGTCCAGCTACGTGCCGCCTGGCCATTCCCTGGTCATGTTGCGCCCACAAATCGAAGAACTGCTGGAGGCCTCCTCCGAACCCCTGCAGCAATGGGCACGGGAACATCAGATTCAGGTGCCGGTGCCGGCGTTGATGCTCGCCTTGTTGCTCCAACTGTTGTACTCGCTGCCCAGCGAAAAGCAGCTGTACGAGCAGCTCAATTACAACTTGCTGTTCCGCTGGTTTGTCGGCCTCGAGCTGAACCAGCGGGTCTGGACGTTCGCCGTCTTCGTGCGGGATATCGGCGAACTGCTGGATAGCCCTCACGCGGCGAAATTGCTCGAGCGCATCGTCAGCGAAGTGTTCTGCGGCGACTTGATGCACATGCCGGAATTCTCGTTGAACTTCGCCTTGTTGCACACCTGGCTGTCCAGGCATTCGAAACACAAATAAACCGTCACAGGACAACACGCTGCCAACGCTGCGGGCCTGGCAGCGCGCGGCTTGGCAGCAGGCGCTGCACGGGTGGCGCAAATGAATCGAGGGGGATGTGTGGATCATTGGGATTTCAACAGCAAGCGCAGGCCGTGGCCTTTCCTGCCCACGGCACTGATGCTCGCTCTGGCCTTCGAGGCGCTGGCATTCGCCGAAGAGGCTGCCACGCTGATCGAGGCTGACGCCGGAACGCCTGCGCGGCTGGTGGATGTGAACGAATACGTCGTGCGCGGCAATACCGTGCTCGACGCGCGCGACATCGAAGAAGCGGTGTACGCGTTCCTCGGGCCGCAACGCAGCCTCACCGATATCGAAGGTGCCCGCGACGCGTTGCAACAACGCTACCAGGCCAAGGGTTACCAGTCGGTGTTCGTCGAACTGCCGGAGCAGCAGGTCGAAGGCGGCGTGGTGTACCTGCAAGTCAGCGAAACCCGGATCGGCCGGGTGCGCGTGGTTGGCACCCAGCACTACTCTCCCGTCAATGTGCGCGAAGAAGTTCCGGCGCTGACAGAAGGCAAGGTGGCCGATTTCGCGGCGGTGCAAACCCAGCTGGCGGTTGCCAACCGCAACCCGGGACGCCAGGTGGTGCCGGTCGTGCGCGAAGGGCAGCGCCCGGGAACGATGGATGTCGACTTGCAAGTCGAAGACAAGAACCCCTGGCAGGCCAGTATCGGGCTCAACAACGACTACAGCGCCGACACCGAAAAGCTGCGTTCGGTGGTCACGCTCGGCCACAACAATCTCTGGCAGCGCGGCCATACGGCTTCGCTGACCTATTTCACCGCCCCCGAGGACCGGGACAACGCGCAGGTCTGGTCGGGTTCCTATAACGCCCCCTTGAGTGAGCGCTGGAACGTGCAGTTCGCCGGCTATCAATCCGACAGCAACGTCGCAACCATCGGCGGTAGCAATGTGTTGGGCAAGGGCCATTCCTACGGCGTGTCACTGATCTACAGCGTGCCCCCGCAAGGCGTCTGGGCCAACTCGCTGTCGGTGGGTGTGGATTTCAAGGATTTCGATGAAGCCCTGCAGTTCGGCGGTTCGAGCGATGAAGTGCCGATCAAGTACGCGCCCATCACCCTTGCCTACAACGGCTTTCGCTACACCGAAACCTCGCAGTTCGGCCTGGGCCTGAGCATCGTCGCCGGCACTCGCAGCTTCTTCGGTTATGGCAGCGACGCCGATGAATTTCGCGCCAAGCGCTATGAATCCAATCCCAGCTTCGCGGTGTTCAAGGGCGACAGCACCTTTACCCAGACGTTTGCCGGTGACTGGCAAGCGGCGAGCAAGTTGAGCTTCCAGCTGGCTTCCGGGCCGCTGGTTTCCAACGAGCAGTTTTCCGCCGGTGGCGCCACCAGCGTGCGCGGTTACCTGGCTGCGGAACGCACGGGCGATGACGGGGTGCTGTTTTCCCAGGAACTGCGCACGCCGTCGTTGAGCAAACACCTGGGCGAAGGCCTTGGCAGCTACGTCGACAGTTGGCGTTGGTATGTCTTCGCCGAGGGCGCGCAGATGGCCCTGCAAGACGCATTACCCGACCAGGAAGCCGATTACAGCCTGGCAAGCGTTGGCTTTGGCACTCGCGCGACCTTGCGTGAGTGGTTGTCCGGCAGCCTCGATTGGGGCCTGCCGCTCAAGGACGGCCCCAATACCCGCAAACACGACTCACGCGTGCACTTCAACGTGCAGGCAACTTTTTGACCGGCAGGCAACAGACCTTGGAGCAACCCGTTATGCATCGCTTGATTTTCATTCTTCTCGCTTGCCTGGGCCTTGCGCTGCTCGGCAACGGCCAACGCCTGGTGGCAGGACGACTGGCATTACCGCAAACAGATCAGCATCGACACCACCCCCCAGGGCGCGGCGATCAACGAGGCGGTGGGGCGCACTGCGCTGCTGGTGCGTTTGCACACCGGCAATTTCACCTTTGACGGTGTCAACGAAAACGGCTCGGACATTCGCTTTGTCGCCGCCGACGACCACACCGTGCTCAACCACCAGATTGAAAGCTTCGATCCGCTGATGGGCATGGCCTTGATCTGGGTGGACGTGCCCATGGTGGAGGGGGGCAAGCGCTCGGACATCTGGATGTACTACGGCAACCCGAAAGCACCGGCCACCAGCAATCCCCAGTTGGCGTTCGACGCCGATTACAGCCTGGTCTATCACTTCGATGGTGCCGTTGGCGCGCCACCGCGTGATGCCAGCGCCTTTGCCAACCACGCGCAGAACGCACCGGCAGGCATCCTTGACGGCGTGATCGGCCGCGCGGCGCAATTCAACGGCCAACCGCTGTTGTTACCGGCCAGCGCGTCCCTGGGCGTCAACGCGGGGGGCGCGATGACGTTCAGCACCTGGTTGCGCATGGAGCAGGGGGCAGGGGAACAACTGCTGCTGGCCCGTCGTGACGCCGGCAACTCGCTCTTGGTGGGCATGAACCAGGGCGTTCCTTTCGTCGAGGTGAACGGCCAGCGCGCGGTGGCGAACCAGGCCGTGGCCCTTGGGCAATGGCAACACCTGGCGTTGACAGCCGATGCCAGTGGGTTGCGTTTGTACGTCAACGGCAGAGCGGCGGCCAACCTGGCGCAGCCGCTGCCGGCCTTGCAGAGTGCAATCGCGATTGGTGGCGATGCACCGGCAGCGGTGGCTGTCGGCGCGCCGACCTCGACCTATCAGGCCTTCACCGGCGTCCTTGATGAACTGCGCGTGTCCCGCATCGCTCGCTCGCCCGAGCTGATCCTGGCCGATGCCACCGCCCAGGGCGCCGAGTCACGCCTGGTGGTCTACGGCGTGGACGAAGAACAGTCCGGCTTCGGCTTCGGCAGCCTGGGTTTCCTGCTCAACGCGGTGCCGCTGGACGCCTGGGTGATCATTGCCATCCTGGTGCTGATGATGTTGCAGTCGTGGGTGATCATGGTGCGCAAGAGTCGCAATGTCGCCCGTGTCAGCCGTGCCAACGAATTGTTCCGCAGTCACTTCGCCAAGGTCGGGACTCGGCTGGAAATGCTGGCCGATGAACGCGACCTGGCGCAGCGCCTGGCGGACTCGTCGCTGTGGCGCCTGTATACGGTGGCGGTGGCCGAGATCCGCACCCGCCGCGACCAGGGCGCCGATACGTCGTCGATTTCCGCCGCCACCATCGAAGCCATCCGTTGCTCCATGGACGGCGTCCGGACACGTGAAAACCAGCAGCTCAGCGCCAAGCTGTCGACCCTGTCCAATGCCATCGCCGGTGGGCCCTACATTGGCCTGCTCGGCACCGTGCTGGGGATCATGGTGGTCTTCCTCGGCACCGCCATGGCCGGTGACGTGAACATCAACGCCATCGCGCCGGGCATGGCGGCGGCCTTGCTGGCGACGGCCATGGGGCTGTTCGTCGCGATCCCGGCGCTGTTTGGCTATAACCGCCTGACCACGCGCAACAAGGAAGTCAGCGCCGACATGCGCGTCTTCGTGGATGAGTTCATCACCCGCCTGGCCGAAGTCCACGGTGAAAGCCAATCCAGCGAAGCGGCGCATCGACGGGGCAACCATGTCGCCAGTCCGTCGTTGACGGTGTGAGGGGACGACCATGGCCAACCTCAACAGCGCCCTGGACGATGACGAAGATGCTGCCGTCGACACCATCAACATCACGCCACTCGTGGACGTGCTCATGGTGGTGCTGGTGATGTTCATCCTCACCGCCACCGCCCAGGTCTCCGGCATCCAGATCAACCTGCCGAAGGCCAGCTCGACCATCTCGCTTTCGCAGCCCAAGACCAAGGCGATTTCCATCAATGATGGCGGCCAGGTATTCCTCGATGCCTACCCGGTCACCCTCAACGAACTGGAAGACCGCTTGCGCATCGAGAAGGCGCAGAGCCCGGATTTTCCGGTGATCGTGCGCGGTGATTCCACCGTGCAGTACCAGAAAGTCATTGAAGTGCTGGACCTGTTGCGTCGCCTGGAGCTGTCCCAGGTCGGCCTGGTCACCGGCAAACCGAGCCAGGGCTGAGCCATGACGTCTTTTCCTGAACAGCCGCAGAACGGCCATCTGGAGCAACAGCGCGACGTCACCAGGACGGTGCGTCGAGTACTGCTGTGGAGCGTTGGCCTGCTGGCGGGCGCGGGCCTGGCCTGGCTGCTGTGGACATGGGCCAATGACATGAGCGGCATTCGCCGCGAGGCGCCAAAGATCCCGGCGATCATTCCGTTGCCGCCACCTCCGCCTCCGCCACCGGAAAAACCGCCGGAGCCGGAAAAACCGGTGGAAGAAAAAATCGTCGAGCCCGAGCCCACGCCAGAGCCCGAGGAAGTCAAGCCAGAGGAAGAGGCGCCGCCTTCGCCCGCCGAAGACCTGGCCGACCCGATGCAAATGGACAGTGACGCCCAGGCGGGTTCCGACGCTTTCAACATTGGCGCGGGCAAGGGCGGCGGCATGGCCGGCACCGGCGGCGGGCGCCTCGGCAACGGCACCTACAGCCAGTTCCTGGCCTACAGCTTCCAGCGCTTGCTGCGCGAGTCGCCCGAGCTGCGCAACCTGGCGTTTCGCCTGGAGGCTGACGTCTGGCTGGACCAGGCCGGTCGCGTGACGCGCGTGGAGCTGGGACGCAGCAGTGGCGATGCCGAACTCGACGCCAAGGTCCTGGCGACCTTGCGCGCTTCACCCCATCTGGAACGTCCACCCGCCTCGTTGCAGGTGCCGGTGCGTATCCGCCTACAAGGACGCCGACCGGGCTGAGCCGGGTCGCCAAGAGACCATTAGGAGTTGTGTTCATGATCTGCAAAATCAATCGATTGGCGCTGGGTGTCGGCCTGGTGATCGCCAGCCTGACGGGCAGTGCCTTGGCGCAGACGCCGTCGCAGAACGCTACGGTCAACCTGATCCGCCTGTTGGTTCAACAAGGCGTGCTCAAGCAGGACCAGGCGCAAGCGCTGATCGACCAGGCCGAAGCCGAGGCCGTGCAAGCCCGGCAGGCCGCCGCGACTGCCGCGCCGGTGCCAGCACCCGGCGCGCCGGGGGAGGTGCGGGTGCAATACGTGCCGGCGATCGTGCGGGAACAGATTCGCGACCAGGTGAAGGCCGAGGTGATCGCCCAGGCCAAACAGGAAAACTGGGCACAGCCCAATACCTTTCCCGACTGGGTGTCGCGCATCACGTTTGAAGGCGACGTGCGTTTGCGCAACGAGTCGCGCTATTACTCGGGCAGCAACAGCAACGAGATCGTCGATTTCGCCGAGCTCAATAACAGCGGGCCCTATGACGTCAACCCTAGAAGCGGTACGCAATACCCACCGCTGCTCAACACCCGCGAAGATCGCGAGAACATGCTGCGCTTGCGTGCCCGGATGGGCTTGCGGGCCGCGCTTTCCCCTCAATGGACCGCCGCCATCCGGCTGGGCACGGGCTCGGACAGCAGTCCTGTGTCCACCACCCAGACGCTGGGCGGCGGCTTCGACAAAAAGGACCTGTGGCTCGATCAGGGCTACCTCAATTACCGCCCGACGAAGGAGTGGAGCTTCACCGGGGGACGCATGCCCAATCCATTCATGTCTACCGATCTGTTGTATTCCAACGATCTCAATTTCGACGGTATCGCCGGCTCGTTCAATCACCCGTTGAACCGCGACCTGGCGGTATTCGGCACCTTGGGCGCGTTCCCGGTGGAATACAGCTCCGACAGCGCGTCGAGCGATGGTTTGAACAAAGAAGACAGCGAGAACAAATGGCTCTACGGCGCGCAACTCGGTGCGAACTGGGCGTTTGCGCCGGACAACAGCATCAAGGGCGCGCTGGCCTACTACCAATTTGACGACATCGAAGGACGACGCTCCAATCCCTGCGCCATCTATGACGGCGCGCCGGCTTGTGACAGCGACGAAACGCGTCCGGCGTTCATGCAAAAGGGCAACACCTTGATGGAGTTGCGCAACCTGGTGCCGGACCCGTCCGCACCGACCACGTCGCCGCAACCACAATTCGTGGGCCTGGCCTCGGAGTTCAACGTGCTTGACCTCAATCTGGCCTGGGACACCTTGCTGTTCGACGATCTCAAGTTGCGCAGCCAGGGCAACTACCTGGTCAACCTGGGCTACGACGAAGGCAAGATGCGCAAGCGCTCGGCCGGTGCGCTGGTCAACAACGTGGACGAAAACGGTGACATCGAAAGCGGCGATACCGCCTGGATGCTGCAGTTCACCCTGGGCAGTTCCCTGGACCTGAAGAAGCGCGGCGATTGGAACCTGTTCGCCGGCTACAAATACATCGAGCCGGACGCCTTGCCGGACGGCTTCAACGACTCCTCGTTCCACCTCGGCGGCACCAACGCCAAGGGTTATTTCCTCGGCGGCAACTACGGCATCGAAGACAACGTCTTCGCGACCGCGCGCTGGTTGAGCAGCGAAGAAGTCTACGGCGCGCCGTTCGATATCGACGTCCTGCAACTTGAGCTCAACACGCGCTTCTAGCGCCGGGAGGGACAGCATGAAAAAGTCATTTCATCCCGCGATCCACGCCGTGGTGCTGCTGTTGGGGCTCGGCGCAGCCCTCGGCGCTTCGGCAGAGACCATGGAGGAACGCTTGCGTGCCCAGTTGCGCAGCACCACCCAACAGCTGCAAGCCTTGCAGAGCGAACAGGCGCAAGGCACCGCCGCGCGCCAGGCGGCGCAAACCGAGCTGAGTGCGGCACAAGCGCAAATCAAGCAACTGACCGCCGAACTCGCCAAGGCGCGCAGCCAGAGCGAACAACTGGGCGCACAGCAAGACGCTGTCCGCAGCAGCGCCCAGGCGCAGATAGCCGCCAGTACCGAGCAGGTCGGCAAGTTCAAGCAGGCCTACGAAGAACTGCTGGGCCGTGCGCGGGGTATAGAGGCGGCGCGTGCCACGCTGCAAGCCAGCCTGACCAGTCGGGACAGTGAAGTGCAGCAGTGCGTGGCGAAAAACCAAGAGATGTACGGCATCGCCAAAGAGATCCTGACTGCCTACGAAAACATCGAGGTCAGCGACGTATTGAAGATCCGCCAACCCTTCGCCAGTGGCGCGCGGGTGAAGTTCGAAGAATTGGCGCAGCGCTATGGCGATGCGCTGTACCAGACCCAGTTCGATGCCACCAAGACCACCGCCGGCAAATAACCATTGATCAAATGACCACAAGGGAAATCCAGTCATGACCGCACAAACACTGATCCTGAGCATCACTCCCGAACAACTGGGCGAACTGCTGCAAGCCGCCGGCTACCGCGTCAATCGTACCGAACAAGGCGCCGTGGTGCAGTTGTTGAGCGCCAGCCAGGGCATTGGCTTTGCCGTGCGTTTCGGCAACCCGGCCGCCACCGAGGGCAGCTTTCTGGATTTCACGTTCAGTTGCGCGCTGCGCATCGAGGGCGAATTGCCTGAAGGCCTGGTCCAGGTATGGAATGCCAGCCGCCGCTTTGCCCGCCTGAGTCGCCAGGGTGATTTCCTGGTGATGGAAATGGACGCCATCGTTGCCGCCGGTGTCAGTGAAGACCACGTGCGTGGCGTGCTGGAACTCTGGGACCGGCTGTTGCAAGAATTCGTGGTGTACCTGCGCGACTACAGCCAGCACGCACGCGAGCAGCAAAAGGACGGTGCGGATGCAACGCAGGAAGCTGCGGTCGAAGAGGCCTGATTACGATGAACAGGTTTAGCAAACTGGCTGGCATCGGTGCGGCTGTCCTGGTGCTCGGCGGCATTGTACTGACGGTGATCTCCAACCCTGACGGCGTATCCCAAGCCTCGGTGCCCGCGGCACAACCGAAACCCGCCAGAACCCCGGACGAGGCGGCGCCGGCCGTGGCCAGCCTGGGCGAACTGCAACTGAGCAGCGTCGAGCTCAACGCTGTGTTGAGCTCGCTCACACCGCAGGTGCGCGAGCAACTGCGCGGCAATCGTGGCGCACTGGAGGGCTGGATCCGTGCGCGCCTGGCAGAGAAAGCCCTGTTGCAGCAGGCCGACGCCCAGGGTTGGCAGGAGCGTCCGGACATCCAACAGATGACCCGCGCGGCCACCGAACAGATTTTGCTGCGCACTTACTTGCAATCCGTCAGCCAGGTCCCCGCCGACTATCCGGATGAGCAAGCCCTGAAACAGGCTTACGAGAGTGCCAAGGACAAGCTGCAAAGCCCGGCGTTGTACCGCGTCAGCCAGATCTTCATCGCGGTTGAGCCGGGAGCCAACGAAGAATCGCTCCGCAAGAAAGCCACCGAGCTGGCCCGTCGTGCCCAGGCTCCCAACGCCGATTTCGCCGAGCTCGCCCGGCAGTTTTCCGAGGACCAGGCGACGGCCCAACGGGGCGGTGACAGCGGCTTGCAACCGTTGCAGCAATATGTGCCGGAGATGCGCCAGGTCTTGAGCCGACAACGGGTCGGCAGCGTTTCCGACGCTTTGCGGAGCCAGGCGGGCTTTCACATTCTCAAACTGACCGATATGCAGCCAGCACGCGCCGCCAGCCTGGATGAAGTTCGCGAACAACTGCGCGAGGCGCTGCGCAATCAGCGCCAGGAACAAGTGGCCAGGGCCTATATGGAAGGGCTGGTGAGCAAGGCAACGCTGAGCATCGATGGCGCGCAACTGAATCAGGCATTGGAGTCTGTTCGTTAAGCGGCGCGGTCGCGTGGGGACACCTTAGGGAGGAGGGCGTATGGCTTTGGAGGACGTTGGCCAGATTCACGATTGTGCGCGGTTGCCACCCTCGATCAATAGCGATGATCGGCATCTGGATAACCTCAAGGATCTCCAGGCGTTGGAGTTTTTCCTGGTGACGGCGCGCTGCAGCTGCTTCATGCAGGCGGCGCGGAGCTTGAACGTCAAAGCGTCGTTGCTGCGAAAAAAGCTCTCGCGGTTGTCGATCCATTACGGCAGTCCCTTGTTCGAGCACCGAGGCAATGCACTGGTGCTCAGCCAGGACGGTCGGCGCCTGCGCAACCAATTGTTGGCTCACCGAGCCTTGCTGGCTTTGCCTGATGCTTTCGTCGAGGATCAGGCACTGGTTCGCGTGGCCGTGGCGGAGCCCCTGCTGCACGACATCCTCAATCGCGAGCTGCTCGGTTTCGTACGTCAACACGCCAACGTGCGCCTGAACTTGCTGCGTCTCGACAGTAACCCCGACCAGGAGCCGGCCGAGGCGGACGTTGTCGTCTGGCTTACCGACCCGCAGGCGCAAGCGCCGCGGCTATCGTTTCCGGTGGCTGAGCTCAGTTGCCTCGCCGAACTGGAGTACATCCCGCACATTGCCAAGCGTTATTCACGGGAAGCGAGCCGCCCACGCAGTCTGGCCGAGCTGCAGGACTACATGCTGGTGAGCCTGCACGACTACGCGAAAATGCCTTCCCTGCAACCTTGGAACAGCACTGTCGGCACGCGTCGCTCCGGCGTGACCCAGGTCAACTCCTATGAACTGATGCGCCAGATGATCCAATGGAGCGCCTGCGTCGGCCTGCTGCCGCATTACGTCTGCGCACTCGACAAGACGCTGCAGCCTTTGCCCGACTTGTTCGACCGAGGAATGCCGATGCAGGTCTGGATGGCCGTACACCGCGATGAAGCTCACAGGGAAGAGGTTGCCCGGCTGGCAGCGCTGGTTCGCGCGGCGTTTGAACAGCTCAGGGAGTGGTTCCAGAACGAGCGTTGACACGCCGGGCGGCGGATTGGCTTGGGTGCCGAGCCGGTTTGACGAACCGATGGAGACGAGGCATATTGCGCTCGGTTGTGTCTATTTGTGCTCGTTTATGCAGGTTGTGGATCCATGAGTACCCCTCTCGAAGTATTCCCCGGCGAACGCCAACGATTGATCAGCGAGCGGCTTGCCCTGTATGGCCGGGTCATCGCGGCTGATCTGGCCAGTGAATTCAACGTTTCCGAACACTCGATACGTCGCGACCTGGGCGCTTTGGCTGCGGCCGGTTTATGCAAGCGCGTCTATGGCGGTGCGATTCGCTTGCCGGCGGCCGAAGTGCCGATAGACGTCCGAATCCATCAGGACTCGGCCCGCAAGGACAATCTTGCCCGCGCTGCGGCTTCGCTGCTCAGCGCGGGGCAGCACGTCTTCCTCGATGCCGGGTCGACCAACCTGGCTATCGCCCGCGCCATCGATCCAGGCCTGCGCTTGACCCTCACCACCAACTCGCCGTTGATCGCGGTGGAGCTGATGAAGCTGCCCAGCGCCGAAGTCATCCTGCTGGGTGGTCGCCTGAACCCTGTTGCGGGCGGCGCGATCGGGTTGGCGGCTGTCCAGCAATTGCGCCAGTTCAATTTCGATGTGTGTTTCGTGGGTGCCTGCGCCATCGACCCGGACAACGGCGTCACGGCGTTTGGCCTGGACGACGCCGAATTCAAGCGCGCGGTGGTCGCTGCGAGCGGTCAGGTGGTGGTGGCGGTCACCAACCAAAAGCTATCCAGCGTTGCGCATTACCAGGTCGCATCCTGCGAAGAAGTCACCGCGCTGGTGGTGGAGCACGATGCGCCGCACGAACGACTCGATCCTTTTTTGGCGCGGATATCCAAAGTCATGAAGGCGCCCGCCAAGGCCTGAGGTGAAACGATGGGATACAAGCCCATTGTCCGCCAGCCGATTTACGTCTAGTTTGCTGCCCCATCACAACTACAAAAGTCAGGAGTCATCGATGCAACCGATTCGTCTCGGCCTGGTGGGCTACGGCAAGATCGCCCAGGATCAACACGTCCCCGCCATCCGCGCCAACCCTGCGTTCGAGCTGGTGGCGGTCGCCACGCAAGGGCAGCCGTGCGCCGGCGTGGAGAACTTCCAGTCCTTGGGCGAGTTGCTGGAAAACGGTCCGCACGTCGATGCGATTGCCTTCTGCACGCCGCCGCAAGGGCGCTTCGGCCTGGTTCGCCAGGCGCTGGAAGCGGGCAAGCATGTGCTCGTGGAAAAGCCGCCGTGTGCCACCTTGGGCGAAGCGATGGAATTGGTCGAGCAGGCGCGTGAAAAGGGCGTCAGCGGCCTGTTTGCCTGGCATTCGCGTTATGCGCCCGGCATCGAGGCGGCCCGCGACTGGCTTACTAGCCGCACGCTGCAAAGTGTCCAGATCGACTGGAAGGAAGACGTGCGCAAATGGCACCCGGGCCAGGCGTGGATCTGGCAGCCCGGCGGCTTGGGCGTGTTTGATCCGGGCATCAATGCCTTGTCCATCGCTACCCACCTGCTGCCGCGGTCACTGTTCGTCGAGTCCGCCGAACTGCGCGTCCCCGATAACTGCCAGTCGCCGATTGCCGCCAGCATCAAGATGTCCGACGCCGGCCATCTCGACATCCGCGCGGAGTTCGATTTCGACCATGGTCATGACGAGCTCTGGAGCATCGAGATTCGTTGCGCCGAAGGCACCTTGCGCCTGGACAACGGCGGCGCGCTGTTAAGCATCGACGGTGTACGCCAGGCGGTGTCGGAAGAGGGTGAGTACGCGGCGGTGTACCGGCATTTCCAGCAACTGATCGGTGCCAAGGCCAGCGATATGGACCTGCAACCGCTACGCCTGGTTGCGGACAGCTTTTTCGTCGGTAGCCGGACGTTGGTCGAGCCGTTCTACGATTGATCTTGCCCACGCGCCGATCGTCCTGGCGACGATCGGCGCGCTGCATGCCTATTGATGTATTTCGGCAACCGACATGGTGAAGACCAGCTTCGACTTGCCCGCGTTGGAATAGGCGTGGGCGACATCGGTTTTCGCCACCGCCGAGCTCCCGGCGGGAATCACCAGTTCCGTTTCCCCCACTACGCACTTCAACGTGCCTTTCTCGACATGGAACAGCTCAAGCGTGCCTTGAGGGTGTCCGGCTGAAGAAAAGGATTCGCCCGGGAACATCTCCCAGCGCCACAACTCGATCATGTTCGGGCCGGTCGTCCCGGCGAGCAGGCGTGCAGTGCCTCCCAATTCCCCGGTCCACAGCGTCGGGATGTCCTGGCTGTCGATGATGTGGGCCGAAGGTGGCTCCGCCACGTTGACGATATCCGCCACTGAAAGGCCCAGCGCCGCAGCAATCTTGCACAAGATGCCGATGCTCGGGTTCGCCGTGCATTTCTCGATCTCAACCACCATCCCTTTGCTGACGCCCGAGCGCCGGGACAGCTCGTCCAAGGTGATTTTCTGAGCCTTGCGCGCCTGCTTGAGCGTGCGGGCAACGGCCAGGCTCACCGCGTGGGCATCCGCGCCAGGCGTGGTCGATAGAGTGGTATTCAGGGTCATCACCAAAGAGTCGTGAGGAAGATAGGCCAGGATTCTCGACGGTTGCCAGTGGCGTCGTCAATCAGCTCGTCGGAGTTTATCGACCAGAAAAGTCGATATATTGACTTTGGCGGTCGGCGATGACTAGCATGAAAGCCAATTTGGATCGCTGGAGAACCTTGATGCTGTCAGTACTGCCGTTGATCGACCAAGCCGTTGCCGAGCTGGCGCCCGGGTTCAGGGCCCTGAGCATCGTGGTGCAGGCTGCGCCGCTGACCCAACCGGACGTCGCCCGCACGGCCCTGGATCGTGCCTGCCAATCGGTGCTGGCCGGCGGTCCCGCCTGGGGTGAGGCCCACCTGCAGCAATGGGCCGACACGTTTCGACAGTTCGGCGCCAAGCCACAACGCACGCCATGCTCGGCCGAGGCCCTGCGCAAGCGCGTGCTGCGGGACGGCGGCTTGCCGAGCCTGGATCCCGTCGTCGATCTCTACAACGCCATCAGCATCGAGTACGCGATCCCCGTCGGCGGCGAAAACATCGAAGCCTACGTGGGCTCGCCGCGGCTCGTGATCGCCGACGGCTCCGAACCGTTCGACACCATGAAAGAAGGCGCGCCCGCCCATGAATTTCCAGACGCCGGCGAAGTGGTCTGGCGCGACGACCAGGGCGTGACGTGCCGTCGCTGGAACTGGCGTCAGGGCGTCAGGACACGCCTCGATGCGGACGCCAGGCACATGTGGTTCATCCTCGAAACCCTGCCGGCGATGCCGCTCGAAGCGTTGACCGAGGCGGGCGACAGGCTGATCGAAGGGTTGCAGGCGATGATGCCGGGTGTACAGATCGAGAGTGCATTGGTCGGTCCTGGCGCTCACTGAACAACAGGTTGTCCCGCAGAGGGCAAGAGGGTGTCTCATTCATGAACTACGTCAGCACGCGGACACCCGGCAAGACCTACGCATTCAGCGAAGTGCTCATGGGCGCGTATGCCCCGGATGGCGGATTGTTCGTTCCTGGCAAGGTGCCTCGGTTTACGGATCAGGCGCTTTCCCGGCTGGAGTGGCTGCCTTTCCATGAGCTGGCCTGCGAGGTGATCGGTCCTTTCCTGGGCGACTGGATACCTCGGGAGCAGTTGTTCCGAATCGTCGAGCAGGCTTATTGCGGCTTCAAGAGCAGGGCGGTCGCGCCGCTTTACCAGACGGCGACTAACGAGTGGGTGCTGGAGTTGTTTCACGGGCCTGCCAACGTCTATCAGGACTTCGGCCTACAGCTGATGGCCCGTCTGATTGAGTACACGTTGTCCAAGAGTGGCAAGGAGGCCTTGGTGGTGGGCTGCACCGGCGGCGACACCGGTGCGGCGGCGATCAAGGCTTTTAACGGCGTGCAAGGCGTGACACTGGTCGTACTGCACCCGTCACGGGGCATGACGCAGGCGCATCGACGGCGTTTGTTGAGCACCGGGCAAGCCAACGTCATCAACATCGAAGTCGACGGGGACTACGCCGATTGCCATCGGTTATGCGAGAAGTTCCTCAAGGGCAGCCACCGAACCCGCAAATCGCTCATCTCCTTCAATTCGGTGAATTGGGTAAGGGTACTGGCGCACCTGTCGTTCTTTTTCTATTCGGCGCTTCAACTCGGGGCACCAAAGAGGGAGGTGGCCTTCAGCGTGCCCACCGGCAACTTCGGTGCGCTGTACGCAGGGTATGTGGCCAGGGAAATGGGCTTGCCCATCAGGCAATTGATCGTGGCCACGAACGCCAATGCGGGCCTGCACGAATTCCTGCAGAACAACCTCTACCGCCGCCATGAAATCCGCGCCACCCAGACGCCGTGCATGAACGTCTCCGTGGCTTCGAACTTCGAGCGGTTGCAATGGAGTGTGCTCAATGGTTGTGGGAACAAAGTCGCCAGGAACATGGAGCGGCTGGAGGAAGACGGGCGGATCCAATTGGAACAGGACGAATGGCTGCAAGCGCGCAAATTGTTCGACTCCCTCGCTGTGGAGGATGCGGATGCCTTCAATAGCATCCATGAGGTTTTCGTGCAGAGCGGTTACCTGATCAGTCCACCCACGGCCATAGGCTTGCGTGCGGCGCGTGTCAGCCGGCGCAGCTTGCTGATTCCGATGATTTGCCTGGCGACCACCCATCCATCGATCAGTGATGCCGGGCTGCAGCGTTTGTCCGACCGAAGTTGTATTTCAATACCCAATGATATAGCCGCGCTGGTGCAGTTTATTGATGACTTGTCCAAAGACACGGAGTCTCGCTCGTTATAAAACCGGAGTCAGCGATGAAACGTGTTCTCGATAAAGTTGATGAAAAAATACTGGATGAGCTGACCCGTCATGCACGGCTTGCCCATAATGAAATCGGATTGAAAGTCAATTTGTCGCGCAATGCCGTGCGACTCAGGATTGAGCGATTGGAACGCGATGGTTATATCCGGGGATATACCATCGTCAAGGGCACGCTGCACGGCGGAAGCAGGGCCTATCAGGGCGCTGGTCTTTGTCTATCGAAAGGACCGGATGCGCGATGCCGAGGTGGTCCGGTCAGTGGCCACCATTCCCGAAGTCACGTCCTGCAACGTGATGAGCGGTGATCTCGACATCGTCTTGACCGTAGAGGCGCTGAATTCGGATCGCATCCACAAAGTCTGGAGCGAGATCTCGGCGTTGCCGGGTGTATTGAATACCGTCACGTCTTTCGTCTTGTCTTGCACTAAGTAAACCGAAAAGCGAAGTGTGCCGATGCGCGAGCAAATTGCTCGTAATAACGCGCTGTTTGCCATCTTCGTAAACATCAATGGCGGAATTATCATCGTCAGTACCTAACTATAACAACGAGAACGTGCCGTGGCTGACTGTGCAGTTACCTGTTTGGTATTGAAACAACAGGTCCATCATTATGAATAATTTGAGTCTCTCGCTCGCGGCTGATTATAAGGCGATGGTTGTTAGCAACCCCTTTGACGGTTCTCCAGTGGGTGAGGTGATGGACATGCCCGCTTCATCAGCGACCCCGCTGATTGACACGGCACTGCTGGGGGCCCTGGTTGCCAGGGAGCTGCCGCGACATGAACGGGCGCGGATATTGGAAGCCACCGCGTCAGGTGTCGAAGCCGACAGGGATGCGTTTGCCCGGCTTATCGTGGCCGAGTCCGGGAAAACCTTGAAGCAAGCAAGGAAGGAAGTCTCGCGCTGCATCAACACCTTGAAACTCTCCGCTGAGGAAGCCAGGCGCAATGCCGGCGAGGTGATCCCGTTCGATGCCTACGCCGGGTCGGAGTCCCGCCAGGGCTGGTACACCCGCGAGCCGCTCGGCGTCATTGTCGCCATCACGCCTTATAACGATCCGCTGAATCTGGTGGCCCATAAGCTCGGACCGGCCATCGCAGGTGGCAACGCGGTCGTGCTCAAGCCTTCCGAGTTGACGCCGCTGTCGGCGATCAAACTGGTGGGTTGTCTGATCGACGCCGGCTTGCCGCCCGGCGTGGTCAGCGTTGCGACAGGTGGCGCTGCGTTGGGCAAGGCCCTGGTCGCGCACCGCGCGGTGCGCATGGTTTCGTTCACCGGGGGCTTCGTCACCGGTGAGCAGATTTCCCGTATCGCCGGCCTGAAGAAGCTGGCAATGGACTTGGGCGGCAATGCGCCGGTAATCGTCATGGCCGACAGCGACCTTGCCGCTGCCATTGACGCCTGCGTGTCGGGTGCGTTCTGGGCAGCGGGGCAGAACTGCATTGGCACTCAACGCATCTTGATCGAGGCGCCGGCCTTTGACGCCTTCAAAAAAGGCTTTGTCGAAAAGACCCGCGCACTGGTCGTCGGCGATCCTGCGGACGAGCGCACGGACGTCGGCCCCATGATCAGCGAAGCGGCGGCCAAGCGCGCTGAAGCGTTGGTCAACGAAGCGGTTGATCACGGCGCCACGTTGCTGTTCGGCAACCTGCGCGTGGGCTCGCTGTATTCGCCAACGGTCCTGGAAAACGTCGGCTGCGATTGTCCGCTCTGGTACGAGGAAGTCTTCAGCCCGGTGGTGATGCTGCAATCGGTGGGCTCGCTGGAAGAGGCGTTGACGCTGGCCAATGAGCCGCAATACAGCCTGCACGCCGGCATTTTCACCCGAGACCTGAACGTTGCCCTGAGCGCCGCCAAACGGCTGGAGGCGGGTGGTGTGATGATCAACGATTCGTCGGACTTCCGTTTTGATGCGATGCCTTTCGGCGGCTTCAAATACGGAAGCATGGGCCGCGAAGGCGTGCGTTTTGCCTACGAGGAGATGACCCAGCCCAAGGTCGTCTGCCTTAACCATACAGGCACCGGTGCAAGCGTGATTTCACCCGGCAAGACAACAACATCCTTCTGAGGAAATACCCATGCGTCCTGATAAAAAGAACCTGTCCTCGCTGTCTGCGGCCACCCTGGCGGTGCATGGCGGCAACGTTGCCGACGCCACCAGTGGCGCGGTTCGTACGCCCCTGGTGATGGCCAACTCTTATCTGCTGCCTGAAGACCCGGCCACCATGGACTGGTCGAGTCCGGACGGGCTGGTGTACACGCGCAACCAAGGTCATAACCAGGTGTGCCTGGAGAAAAAACTCGCCGCACTCGAAGGTTGTGAAGCGGCTGTGGTATTCGCCACCGGCGTAGCGGCGTTGCATTCGGTGTTCTTCTCATTCCTGAAGAGCGGCGATCACGTCATCGTCAGCGATATTACCTATCAGGCGGTCTGGCGGCTCTTTGCGGAACTGCTGCCTGAGCGCTACGGCATCGAAGCGACGTTCGTCGACGTGGGCGACCTGGATTCGGTGCGCCAGGCCCTACGGCCCAATACCCGGCTGATCCACACCGAAGTGATCGCCAACCCGACCACCAAGGTGGCGGACATCGGAGCGCTGACTGAAATTGCCCATGCCCATGGCGCGTTGATCAGCGTGGACGCGACGTTCACGCCCCCGCCATTTTTCCGCGCCAGCCAACAGGGCGTCGATTTTGTCGTGCACTCGTTGACCAAATACATCAACGGCCACGGCGATGCCATGGGTGGCGTGGTGATCGGCACCCAAAGGATGATCGACAAGATCAAGAACGACGCGCTCGTCGACCTCGGCGCGACCATCTCGCCGTTCAACGCCTGGATGATCATGCGCGGCTCGGTCACGCTGCCGCTGCGCCTGAACCAGCTATTGAGCAGCGCCGGGAAAATCGCTGAATTTCTCGATTCCGACGATCGCATCGCCTACGTCTATTACCCCGGGCTGGCGTCTCATCCCCAGCACGAATTGGCGCGCCGACAGTTCGCTCGACAAGGGGTACGGGGCCATGATGGCGTTTGCGGTGAAAGGTGATCCGGACACGCAAAACCGCTTTGTCTCGAACCTGCGCATCATCACGTCAGCGGTATCGCTGGGGCATGATGAGTCGCTGATCGTGCACGTCGGCGCGGAGGGCCGGGGCGGTTTCGACAGGTACCCTGAAGAGTTTCGCCAGTACGGGCATTTGCGCTTTTCGGTCGGTTTGGAAGATCCCGAAGATCTGATCAGCGACATCACCGCCGCGCTGGATGAAACATTCAAGTAACTTGGCTGATCAGGTCGCGCAACAGGGTTTGGTCAACCCGTCTTTGCCCCCGTACCAGCGGGGGTTCTTTTAATAAGATTATGAGCAATTATCTCATTCAGTCATTGCTGAGTGCCCCTGGATAATTGCCCATGTATTTAATGGAGTTGGATTGTGGCTTGGCTGAGTTTAATAATTGCTGGATTACTTGAAGTGGTTTGGGCGTTTTCGATGAAACAGTCCGATGGATTAACTCGGGTCGGCCCGACGGTGATTACCCTGATAACGGTAATTGCCAGTTTTGCCTTGCTGTCCTATTCAATGAAAAGTTTGCCGCTCGGCACCGCCTATACCATCTGGACAGGCATTGGCGCGGTGGGAGCGTTCGCGGCAGGCATCATTTTCCTGGGCGAGCCGGCCAGCCTGTCGCGCGTCGTGGCTGCGGTCCTGATTGTCAGTGGTTTGTTGATGATGAAGTTGGTTTCTGCCTGAAAGGCGAGCGGTTTGCTCGTAATATCGTTCACTTTGCCATATTCGTAAAACCGCGACGCTCCGGTAATGTTCAAGTCGAAATCGTTGCGCTCGTGGAACACCAGTGCCCGACATCGATTGCCCTTAATCCAATTACAATAGTTAGGGATGTATTTATGATTTCGTTGAGAAAGTTGTGTGCGGTCCTGCTGTTACCGTTATGTGTGGGCGTGGCTTCGGCCAAGGACTACACGACACTGCGCTTTGGTGTCGATGCCAACTACGCGCCCTTCGAATCCAAATCGGCCGATGGCAGCCTCAAAGGGTTTGATATCGATCTGGGCAACGCTATTTGCGCCAGGCTGCAAGTCAAGTGCGTCTGGGTCGAGAGCGATTTCGACGGTCTTATTCCTGGTCTGAGGGCCGGCAAGTTCGACGGCATCCTGTCTTCCATGACCGTGACCCCCACACGCGAAAAAGCCATCGACTTTTCGGACGAACTCTTTTCCGGTCCTACCTCCTACGTGTTCAAGAAAGGCTCGGGGCTGAGCGAGGAGGTGGCTTCGCTCAAGGGCAAGACCGTCGGTTATTTCCAGGGCAGCATCCAGGAAGCCTACGCAAAATCTGTCCTGGAGAAAGCGGGTGTGAAAACCCAGTCCTACCAGAATCAGGATCAGGTTTATTACGACCTGGTGGCGGGGCGCCTGGACGCCTCCATTCAGGACACGCTGCAAGCGAAACTGGGTTTCATGGCGTCGCCTCAAAGTGCCGGTTATGAACTCAGCAACACCGTGGACAGCCCCTACCTGCCGGCCAAGACGGCCATCGGCATTGCCAAGGGCAACGCCGACTTGAAGGCCCTGTTGAACAAGGCCATCCAGGCGCTCCATGACGATGGCACCTACGATTCGATCCAGAAGCAATATTTCGGCGATCTGAATCTCTACAGCGGCAAATGACCCTCCGATGCTCGTCCGCGGGGATGGGCATCTTTTCGCCTGAGGTTGCTGACCATGATCGACACACTATCAAACGCGTTGGAGCTCGCAGGGTTCAGCCTCAAGGGCTTCGGGCCGCTGTTGCTGAACGGTGCCTGGATGACCGTCAAGTTATCCGTCGCTTCGCTGCTGCTCAGTGTGCTGCTGGGACTTGCCGGGGCCAGCGCCAAGCTCTCCGGCAAGCAATGGCTTCGCGTGCCGGCGCAGCTCTACACGACGCTCATTCGCGGCGTACCGGACCTGGTGCTGATGCTGCTGATTTTCTACAGCCTGCAAACCTGGCTGACGATGCTCACGGTCGCGCTGGGTTGGGACTACATCGAGATCAACCCGTTCGCGGCCGGGATCCTCACCCTCGGATTCATCTATGGTGCCTATTTCACCGAGACCTTTCGCGGCGCGTTGCTCGCCGTTCCCCGTGGGCAATTGGAAGCCGCCACTGCGTATGGCTTGAGCCGGGCGCAACGCTTTCGCCTGGTGGTTTTTCCGCAGATGATGCGCTTTGCCCTGCCGGGGCTGGGCAACAACTGGATGGTCATCCTCAAGGCCACTGCGCTGGTCTCGATCATCGGCCTGGCTGACCTGGTAAAGGCCGCCCAGGACGCGGGCAAGAGTACCTACCAACTGTTCTTTTTCCTGGTGCTGGCGGCGTTGGCCTATCTGGTCATCACCAGCGTCTCCAACGTTGTCCTGCGTCACTTGGAACGGCGTTATGCAACGGGTTGCCGGGAGGCCGTGCGATGATCGAACTCCTGAAGATGTACGGGGAGCCGTTTTTCTACAGCGATGGGCAGCAGATCACGGGCCTGGCGATGACGCTTTGGCTGCTCAGCGCCTCCCTTTTCGTCGGCTTCATCGTGTCGATCCCGCTGTCCATTGCCCGTGTCTCGTCCCGTTGCCTGGTGCGCTGGCCGGTGCAGTTCTACACCTACCTGTTTCGCGGGACGCCGCTCTATATCCAGTTGCTGATCTGTTACACCGGCATCTACAGCCTGGCGGCGGTACGGGCGCAGCCGTTGCTGGATGCGTTCTTTCGCGATGCGATGAACTGCACGATCCTGGCGTTTGCCCTCAACACTTGCGCCTACACCACGGAGATTTTCGCCGGGGCCATTCGCAGCATGGCCCATGGTGAAGTCGAGGCGGCCAAAGCCTATGGCCTGTCCGGTTGGAAGCTCTACGCCTTCGTGATAATGCCTTCCGCGCTGCGCCGTTCGCTGCCGTACTACAGCAACGAAGTCATCCTGATGCTGCATTCCACGACGGTGGCCTTCACCGCGACGGTACCGGACATCTTGAAAGTGGCCCGGGACGCCAACTCCGCGACCTTCCTGACCTTCCAATCGTTTGGCATAGCAGCGCTGATCTACCTGGCGGTGACGTTCGCACTCGTCGGCCTGTTCCGCCTCGCCGAGCGTCGCTGGCTGGCTTTCCTCGGCCCGGCTCATTAGTCATGCCTGCCTGAACGTTGTCCATCCCGATCCGCTTAAAGAAGAAGATTGCGACATGTACAAACTGACCGTTGAAGATTTGCACAAAAGCTACGGCAACCACGAAGTGCTCAAGGGCGTGTCGCTCAAAGCCAGTACCGGCGATGTCATCAGCCTGATTGGGGCCAGCGGCTCCGGTAAAAGTACCTTCCTGCGCTGTATCAATTTTCTCGAAACCCCCAACGATGGCGCCATGAGCCTGGACGGCAAGCCGATTCGCATGGTCAAGGATCATCTGGGGTTGCACGTGGCCGACGCCAGTGAGTTGCAGCGCCTGCGCACGCGCTTGGCGATGGTATTCCAGCATTTCAATCTGTGGGGGCACATGACGGTGCTCGACAACATCAGCCTTGCGCCGCGCCGGGTGCTGGGTGTCGGTAAGAAAGAAGCTGAGGAGCGGGCCCGGCATTACCTGGAAAAGGTCGGGTTGCCTGGCGCGGGTGGCCGAGCAATTTCCGGCCTTTCTGTCGGGTGGCCAGCAGCAACGGGTCGCCATTGCCCGCGCGCTGGCAATGGAGCCCGAAGTCATGCTCTTCGACGAGCCGACCTCTGCCTTGGACCCTGAGTTGGTGGGAGAGGTACTCAAGGTCATTCAGGGACTTGCGGAGGAAGGTCGGACCATGATCATGGTGACGCATGAAATGAGCTTCGCCCGCAAGGTCTCGAGCCAACTACTGTTTCTTCATCAGGGCCAGGTCGAGGAGCAGGGCGGGGCCGAGATCCTCGACAACCCGCGCAGCGAGCGCCTGCAGCAATTCCTGTCCAATGGGTTGAAGTGAGGCAGCCGGGGTAGCCGATGACGACGCGTCAGGTCACGGCTACTCCAGATCCTCCGCCCGATGCCGCTCCGGCACCTGGCTCGCCTCATCGCCCCAGGTCCGGTTGACACGCTGTCCTCGCTTGACCGCGGGCCGATTGGCGATTTCCTCGGCCCAGCGCTGCACGTGGGTGTATTCGTGGGCCGACAGGAACTCGGCCGCCGAGTACACGTTGTTCCGCACCAGTTGGCCGTACCAGGGCCAGACCGCGATGTCGGCGATGGTGTACTGGTCGCCGGCCAGGTACCTGTTTTCGGCCAGGCGACGGTCCAGTACATCCAGTTGGCGCTTGGCTTCCATGGTGAAGCGGTTGATGGGGTATTCCATTTTTTCTGGCGCGTAGGCGTAGAAATGGCCGAAACCGCCGCCCAGGTAAGGCGCCGAGCCCATCTGCCAGAACAGCCAGTTCAGGGTTTCAGTACGGCCGGCTGGATCGCTGGGCAGCAAGGCGCCGAATTTTTCCGCCAGGTACAGCAGGATCGAGCCGGACTCGAACACACGGAGCGGCGGCTCGACGCTGCGGTCCAGCAGGGCCGGGATCTTGGAGTTCGGATTGACCTCGACGAAGCCGCTGGAGAACTGGTCGCCTTCGCCGATGCGAATCAGCCAGGCGTCGTATTCCGCGCCGGCGTGCCCGAGGGCCAGCAGCTCTTCGAGCATGATCGTGACTTTCACGCCATTGGGCGTTGCCAATGAATAGAGTTGCAGCGGGTGCTTGCCCACCGGCAACGGCTTCTCATGGGTCGGCCCGGCGACAGGGCGGTTGATGCTGGCGAACTGGCCACCCGAGGGAGCCTCATGTTTCCAGACTTTGGGCGGAACGTAAGACGCTTGGCTCATGAAACGTACCTTATCGTTGAATGCATGTGTTCCGGGACGAAGCCATAGCACATTTGCGCTATGGCTCGCGTCGAGACATGGACTCTAATCTATGGGCGCTCTGTCAGGCAGACAAGGGCAGTGGGCAAATGAGTCGAATAGACAGGGAGCTGCTTTTGAATAACACACCGTCAAGCCATCCAGACGTGAACACCGATGGTCGCAAGCGTGTCGCCGGGGGCCTCGCCCTTGCCGCCTGCACATGGACCGTCATGACCGCTGCGTCGGCGGCATACGCGGCAGACGTGTCGTCCGCTCCCTGCACCCGCGAGACCGATTTCCAGCCCGGCACCGTGGTGATGTCGGAAAGTCGCGACAATCTTTCGCCAACCACCAGTCGCAGTAAAACCGAGACCCTGGCCCGTGAAACCTTTGCCGGCGCCGATCCGGTGGTATCACTGCACACGTCGTATCTGAACAACGTGCCGTTTTACCTCACCAAGACCTATGCGGAAATCAAGGATGGCCAACTGATTCGCTACGGCGACCGGCATGGCGATGGGGCGTCGCTGGTGACTTCGACATACAGCCCGCCGCCCGCCACGCCGATCGATCTGCAGCCTGGCCAGACGGTCACCGTCAACTACAAGAACAAGGCGCAGAGTGCCGGCGGGACGGTGGAGTTCGATATTTCCGAGAAGCTGACCTACAACGGCCGGGAAACCCTCACGACCGCGCTAGGAACATTCGATACCTGCAAGTTCACCAACGAAATCACCACGGGCGGCGCCGCCAGGCAGGTCGTCGTGGTGCATAACTGGTTCCCGGTGGACGGGCCTTATCGTGGCCAGTCGATTCGCTCGGTCACGCCTGCGTTCAACGGTGTCCCGGAAAGAATCAGTGAAATCATCAATATGAAATATTCCACGCGATAAGCGTTTTTTCAGACCTGGGTACGGTCGCTATATTTCCTTTGGCGATAGTCCAGTAAGTGCGCCGATATAGTCTTTCTTGACGTCAAAAGATAATTCCTTCGAACCATTTCAGTCCTTGAGTTATTCGCCGATAGCCCTTTGAGGTCCGGTGAATTTCTTGGGTTCGTCGAGGGTACGTCATGTTTAACACAACACTAAAAAATGAACTGACGGCCAGGACGGCCGACTTGGCAACCTATAAGGGACTGGTCGGTGCGCTGGAACGGTCCATGGCCGTGATCGAGTTCAGCCCGGATGGAAAAGTGCTTCGGGCCAACCAGAACTTTCTCAACACCATGGGTTATCGCGAAGATCAATTGGCGGGCTTGTCGCACCGCAATTTCTGTACCCCTGCGTTGGCCGGCAGTGCCGAATACCGCGAGTTCTGGGACCGGCTACGGTCCGGTCAATTCGTTTCCGGGACGTTCCAGCGGATCAGTGGCCAAGGCCGCAATGTCTGGCTGGAGGCCAGTTACAACCCCGTCCTGGATGAGCAGGGCAAAGTCGCGAAAGTGGTCAAGTACGCACTGGACGTCACCGCTCGGGTGGCCAGCGATGCGGAAATCCGTGGCCGGCTGGTGGCACTGGATCGGGCCATGGCGGTGATCGAATTTGACTTGGGCGGCAATATCCTGACCGCCAATGAAAACTTCCTCCAGACCATGAATTACTCGCTGGCGGAGATCAAGGGCAAGCACCATCGCTTGTTCTGCGAGACGAGCCTGGTCAACTCTTCCGAATACAGCGACTTCTGGCGTCGTCTCAATGCCGGTGAGTTCTTCAGCGGTCAATTCAAGCGCCTCGGCAAACATGGCAAGGTGGTTTGGCTGGAAGCCAGCTATAACCCGGTCTATGACGCGGAAGGCAAACTGAGCAAGGTCGTCAAGTTCGCCAGTGACATCACCGAACGGGTGGAAAAGTTCGAAGAAGATTCACGCGGTGCTTCCCGTGCGTACCACATTTCTTCCGAGACAGAGAGAGTCGCCGAACAGGGCGCCCAGGTGATCCAGCAAACCGCCAAGGAGATGCGCCAGATCGCCGAAAACATCGGCGCCTCCGCGCGCCTGGTCGGGCAACTGGGCGCGCGTTCGGAAGAGATCACCGCCATCGTCAACACCATTCGCGGTATCGCCGACCAGACCAACCTGCTGGCGCTCAACGCCGCCATCGAGGCGGCGCGGGCGGGCGACCAGGGCAGGGGCTTTGCGGTCGTGGCCGATGAAGTCCGGCAACTGGCCGGGCGCACCAGCCGCTCGACCTCGGAAATCGCCGAGATGATCGGCATGATTCTCTCCGAAACCCGCGATGCGGTGGCCAGCATGAGCGTGACGCACGAGGGCGCGCTGCGCGGCGTTACCCTGGCGGACCAGGCGGGATCGGTCATCGTGCAGATCAGGGCCGGGACCACCGATGCGCTGGAGGCGGTGAGCATGTTTGCGTCCAAGCTCGACGAGTCGGAAGTGATTCCTAAAACGGCGATTGGCTGGGTCGGCTAGGTTGACGGCTGCGTCTGGGGGGAGTCCAAGAGGGACCGCTCCCCAGACGGTTCAATAAAACGGGTGCCTCAATAGACCCGGTAATATTTCACCACGTCATCCACGAAATAAATGGTCAAGACGGTGCCCTGGGTCTGGCTCTGGCCGGTTTTCTGGCCGGTGACGCTACCGACGTCATTGGCAACACCCTGGGCTTTGGAAATTTGCGCGGAGGTGTCGTACATCTTCAGGCTCGTCTCGGTGGAGACATACTTGTGAGCCAGCTTCATGTATTTATCCAGGCCTTCTTCCCTTTTGTCATAAGTCCAGTTCGACTCATTGCTGGTGCTGGTCGAATTGAGCTCCTCGCTCGCCGGTGCGCCAAACATCTGGGTGATCTGGCTCTTGGTGGTCTTGCCCGGAATGATGGTTTGCTTCAGGTAACCGACGTTGTATTTCTGTGCGCTTAGCGTTCAGCGAATTCATCAAGTCCCCCGTGTTTGTACAACCCCCCAGGACGCCCGCCAGCAAGCACAGTGCCATTCCGTTTTTAAGTGTTTTTCCATACTTGAAAGACATAAGACTCACCTTGAGTAATGTTCAGGACCGTTCCATTTCACCCAGCCAGGCGCGAAGTTGACCCAACAGCGCACGCCAGCGAATCATTCAATTCAATGCCGCACGCAGCGCCATCCACGAAACGTCGGAACGTGCAGGGCTGCACGCCGTGTTGCGTGAAAAGTTATATACCGGGGTGTTGGCCTTTAATGGCGCGCTGACAGCTTAGGGGGAGGGCAATGACGCAAGCTATAGTACAAGTGTGCTATGGCTTCGATGGGGCGCAGGACGGATAAACACTAAGGGAAACTTATGGTTATCCGATGCTTCAAGTCTGCTGTTTGCCAGGCCATTGGCTTGCGGTCGGATAATTGGAAAATTGAGCGGCAGCCGCCGCGCGGGTAGGGACATCCAGCGCCTTGAGCAAGCTTGAAACATGGATACGAACCGTAAAGGGTGAAATCCCCAATGCCTTGGCGATTTCCTTATTGGTCTTGCCGGCGGCGACCAGGCCAAGGACTTCCCGTTGCCGTGTCGTCAATTGGGACAACGCCGTTGTTTCGACATCGCCCAGGATCGAGTTCTCCGCATGGTATCTCACCACTACTTCGCCTTCGCGAATCGCCATGAAGGCTTCGGCGATGCCGGCCGGGTCGATGTTCTTGCCGATGAAACCGTCTGCGCCCAACGCAATGACCTGGTCGATGACATCGATGTCCTCGACCATGGACACCACGATGATGGAAGTGCGTTTGAATTCATTGCGCAATTGGCTGATGACGTCCAGGGACTTGATGCCCGGGAAACGCAAATCGAGTACCAGTGAATCAATTTCCGCGCCTGTTCGGGCAAGCGCCAATACTTCGTTCAGATTACCCGCTTGTTCGATGACGGCGGTCGGCAAGAGCCTTTCAATCGTTCTCAGCATACCTTCGCGAAACAAGGGATGGTCATCCGCCACGATTACTCTGCAGGTCATGCGAAAGATCCTCCTGATCTTCAAGTCCTGGGCATCGTACCTTAAACAATGGCGCTGGGTTTCAATGTTGAAACAGACTTTTAGGACGGGAGATTCGTTTGAATATGACTGAAAAGAATAGCGAGTTGGACCAGGCCACGTTGCGATTGACCGTCGGTGCCTGTGCCTCGCTGTATATCTTCGTCGTGGCGAGCCTCTCGACCAGCGACTTCGCGACTTATGTACCGATCATGTGGTACATGACTTTTTTCTTCAGCGTCGCGATTCCGTTGCGCATGGCAATCAAGCGTTGGCCGGGGCATTTTTTCCTGCGTCGGCTGTTCGCCATGACGCTCGACTACGTGAGCCTGGCCTTTGCCCTGATCGTTGGCGGAGAGGGCGCGCTGCCGCTTTACGCGGCGGTGCTGTGGGTCACGCTGGGCAACGGCATGCGCTTCGGCACGCGCTACCTGATGATCGCGACGTTGATTGCGTTGGCGACACTGGTGGCGATTTTCCTGTTAACGCCGTTCTGGCGCGGCCAGCCGTTCCTGTTCCTGACCCTGATCGTCACGACGATTGTGGTGCCCGCTTATGCGCACATACTGTTGACACGCACCCGCATCGCCTCGGAGGAGGCGATTGCGGCAAATCAGGAAAAATCCCGGTTCCTGGCCCAGGCCAGCCATGACCTGCGCCAGCCGATCCACTCCATCGGCCTGTTCACCGCCTGCCTGCGCGATGCCAGGCTTGGTCGGGAGGAGCTACGGTTGGTGGACAACATCGACCGCTCGCTGCACATCGTGTCGCAACTGTTTCGTTCGATCCTCGACATCTACACCCTCGACAACGGCCAGCTCGAACCACAGGCCGAACCGGTAAACCTCGGGGCGCTGCTGCAGGATGTGGTCAAGCAGAACACCGAGGCCGCACGTTGGGCCGGCGTCGAGCTGCGCTTGCGGCCCTGCCGGCATTGGGTGCAGGTCAATGCCGGCTTGCTGGCGACCATGGTGCAGAACCTCGTCTCCAACACGCTGAAATATGCCTCCGGGCAACCGGTGCTGATTGGCGTGCGTCCGAAAGGCGATGGCCTGGCGATCGTCATCTATGACAAGGGACGAGGCATTGCCGCCGAGCATCTGCCCGAGGTGTTCAAGGAGTTCTACCGGGTGCGTCACGTGCGGGACAAGGATGTCGAGGGGTTGGGCCTGGGGTTGTCGATCGTCAAGCGCATCAGCCACCTGATCAACCTGGATATCCGTTTGGATTCCAGGCTTGGGAAAGGCACCCGCGCGATGATCCAAGGCTTGGAAATGATCGCGCCGAGAACCCCTGTAGACAGGCCGGTCGCCGCTCAAAATCGTCTTCAAGGATTGCGGGTGTGCCTGGTGGAAGACGACTCCAACGTGCTGATGGCAACGTCGGCACTGCTGGAGAAGTGGGGATGTGTCGTCGAGACCCACAGCGACGGGGTTGGCGTGACCAGCGACTGCGACATCATCATTGCCGATTTCGACTTGGGCACGAAGGTCTCCGGCGCCGAATGCATTGCGGCGATCCGTGAGCAGCGAGGCTGGGAGGTGCCGGCGATGATCATGACCGGGCATGAGATCGAGCGCATTCGCCACGCGCTGCACCACATGAACATTTCGATCCTGGCCAAACCGGTGCGGCCGCCGGAATTGCGGGCGACCTTGCTGGAGCTGACCAAGCACTTTGCCTGGCGGGTCTAGCGTCAACGTACTTCCAGGCCGCCAGCGCCGCTGGTCATTCCATTTCGTGCAACAGTGGATTTCAATCCGTGCGTATTCCTGCGCTCGGCGCTTTGGGCAGAAGATGGCTCCACCGCACACACCGTTCGCCAACGGTGTGATTGGACCTCCCTGACCACAGCGCATTCACCCCGTTGCACAGCCGGGGGCGCAAGGAGTAGCTGATGAACGAAGCCACGAAAGCACAACCTTCGCCCTGGCATGAAGGTGAGTTGACCTTGCAGCGCTCCGTCGGGGCGGTGGAGATGATGGCCGGTGTCGGTCAGCGGCAACTGGCGCGCACCTGGATGCCGGACCAGCACCGTGAGTTCTATGCGCAACTGCCTTTCGTGGTGCTGGGGGCCGTAGATCGCCAGGGCGATGTCTGGGCGACCCTGCGCACCGGCCAGCCCGGTTTCATGAATTCACCGGATCCTGAAACGCTGCATATCCATTTCGATCCGCAGCCCGAGGACCCGGCCCAGGCGGGCATGGGCGAGGGCGATGCCATCGGGATGTTGGGTATCGAGTTGCACACCCGTCGGCGCAATCGCATGAATGGCGTGGTGCGCCGCCAGCTCGACCATGGCCTGGAGATTTCCGTGAGCCAGGCCTATGGCAACTGCCCGCGCTACATCAATCTGCGGCAATACAGCTTTGTCGATGAGCAGCCAGCCGTGTCCCGGGAACTGGCGGTGGCGGATCCGCTGGTTCGTCGGCTGGTCACGGCGGCCGATTCGTTCTACGTCGCCACCTACGTGGTGCGCGACGGCGAGCGCCAGGTCGATGCTTCCCATCGCGGTGGCAAGCCCGGTTTCGTGCGCATGGACGAGGACGGGACGCTGACCATCCCGGATTTTTCCGGAAACCTGTTTTTCAACACCCTGGGCAATATCCTGCTGAACCCTCGCGCCGGCTTGGTCTTCGTCGATTTCCAGACCGGCGATCTGCTGCAAATGAGCGGTTCGGCGCAGGTGTTGCTGGACGACCCGCAGATCGCCGCGTTCCAGGGCGCCGAGCGGCTGTTGCGGTTTACCCCGCAGCGCATTGTCTACCGTCCGGCGGCGATACCGTTGCGCTGGAAGGATCAGGCCGAAGGCGACTCGCCCAATTCACTGATGACCGGCAGTTGGGAGCAGACCGCCGAGCGTTTGCAGGCCGAAGCGCTGAGGACCCATTGGCGCGCGCTGCAGGTCACCCGCGTGGTGGACGAAAGCCACAACATCCGCTCGTTCTACTTGCAGACCACCGACGGTGCCGGCTTGCCCCGGTTCGAAGCCGGGCAGCATCTGCCTGTGCGGGTGTTGTTGGAGGGACAGAAGGCGCCGTCGATCCGCACCTACAGCGTGTCCAGCGCGCCCTCGGACGATTTCCTGCGCATCAGCGTCAAGCGCGATGGCGTGGTGTCGTCGCATCTGCATGAGCAGATCCAGGCGAGCCATGACATCGAGGCTCGGGCGCCACAAGGGCACTTCACCGTGAATCCCACCGAGCGCCGCCCGTTGGTGCTGCTGGCGGCGGGCGTCGGTATCACGCCGCTGTTGTCGATGCTGCGCGAGGTCGTCTACCAAGGGAAACGCATCAGCCGCATGCGCCCGGTCTGGCTGGTGCAGAGTGCCCGGCACGTGGCCGACCTGGCTTTTCGCGAAGAAATCGATGAGTTGGTGGCGCGGGCCGGTGACAAGCTGAAGGTGCTGCGCCTGATCAGCCAACCGCCTACCGACGGCAAGGCCGGGCAGGGCTATGACGTGGCCGGCCGGATCGATGTGGCGTTGCTCAAGCAACTGTTGCCCCTGGACGACTACGATTTTTACTTGTGCGGCCCGGGTACCTTTACCCAGGCGCTGTACGACGGCCTGCGCAAGCTGCGCATCCCGGATGATCGCATCCACGCGGAGACCTTCGGCCCGTCCACGTTGGTGCGCGATATCGAGGTCAGCGTACCGGCGGCCGAACAGGTGCCGGCGGCGAGTGAGCCGGTGAAAGTGCTGTTCTCCAGCTCGGCCAAGGAGGCGCGCTGGGAACCGGGCAGCGGGACGTTGCTGGAGCTGGCCGAGGCCCGCGGGCTGAACCCGGAGTTCAGTTGTCGCGGCGGTTCCTGCGGCACCTGCAAAACCCGCATGACCCAAGGCCAGGTGCATTACCTGACCCAACCCGCCGAGCCGGTGGCCGATGGCGAAGTGCTGATCTGTTGCGCGGTACCGGCCCAGGGCAGCGAGCCTTTGGTGCTGGAGGCCTGAAACCGGCGATGCAGGCGGATTAGATCGTCCGCCTCACGCGTCCCGGCGCCTCGCCATAGAGTTCCTTGAATTTCTTGCTGAACGCCGCCTGGGATTGGTAGCCAACCTGCACGGCAATATCACTCAGGCCCAGATGGGAGTGGCTCAGCAGGCTGAACGCCAGCTCCATGCGCACCTGCGTCAGCAGCACCCACGGCGAGACGCCGGCCACTTTGACGAACGCCCGCATGAAGTTGGCCCGGGACATGCTCGCCAGGTCCGCCAGGCTTTGAATGGTCCATTCGTGGGCCGGGTCGTCCAACATGGATTGCCAGGCGCGGCCCAGGCGTTTATCGCCCAGCAGCGCCAGCGATCCGCTGTCCTGGCCGTGGTTCGCCAGGTGGGCCCGCAGGATCAAGGTGAACAGCGCCTGGGACAGCGCATCAAGGAGGAAGCGCGCGCCGACTTTGTTCGCGTCCGCTTCGGCACGAATCACATCGACCAGTGCCGGCAACGGCCCGTTGGCCGGCAGCGCACCGCTGGGGATCACCAGGTATTCAGGCAGCGACGCAAACAGCAGCGAGGCGCGATTGAAGTGGAATCCACCACAGAGCATGTCCAGTTCCGGGCTGGCACCGCCGATGCGATGGATCGGCAGTGTGGCGCCGCTGATGACCTTCGGCGAGGTCGGCGCCACGGTTTTTCCGGGGCTGTGCATGACATGCGGGGCGCCGCGAGGTAATAACAGGATGTCGCCGGCACGCATGGGCAAGCGCTGGCCGTCGGGAAACTCAACACGGCATTCCCCTGCCAGCACGATGTGGTAGGGCGCGTTGCCGAGTGTCTGCTGTTCGTGGTCCAGGGCCCAGTCACCCTGGAACTGACAACGCAGGTCCAGGCTGCCGCGGACGTTGGCCAGGCTGATGAGTTTATCGATGGCATTCATTTGAGCGTTTCGCGACAAAAGCTGAGCGGATCGAACAAACCTGACCCGCACCCAAGTGGAAAACTGAGGGCGTTGAAACAGTACACCCAACCCACTCAGGAGTTAATGCCATGTTCAATAATTGGTCCGAATTGTTGCCCACCATCCAGAAAGCCTTTGGTGCCCTGGGCCGCAGCAACCCGAAAATGGTCAAGGCCTATATGGCCCTTGGAGAAGCCGCCAGCGAAAACAACGTACTCGACGCCAAGACCCGCGAGCTGATTTCCCTGGCGGTGGCAATCACCACCCACTGCGACGGATGCATCGGGGTCCACACCGATGCCGCCATCAAGGCCGGTGCCAGCCGCGAGGAAGTCGCCGCCGCCTTGGCAACCGCCATCTCGTTGAATGCCGGTGCGGCGTATATCTACTCGCTACGCTCGCTGGAGGCGTACGACACGCTCAAGCAACCAGCCTGATCCTGCGCTTTACCAAGCCCGGTGCACGTTAATGTGGCCGGGCTTTTTTGTGGTTGTTTCATCGACTGTAAGGCCGCCATCGCGAGCAAGCTCGCTCCCACAGGGATCGGTGTGTATGCCGGACTCGTGATGAAGCGAAATCCAGTGTGGGAGCGAGCTTGCTCGCGATAGGGATGGTTCGGTTGATGGGGATGTTGGCTGTACCGCCGTCTTTGCGAGCAATCTCCCACAGTTGGATCGGAGGTCGACCGGGAGAACCAGACGCCGATGTGCAATACACATTATGAGGAAACTAACCCGTCGCAGGGTGGCTCCTAGTGAAGGCACATCGTTGAATTCGGATCCCCCATGGAAAGAACCAGCCTGTACACGATCGGTCACTCGACCCGGACGCTCGAGCAATTCGTGGAGATCGTAAGAAGCTTCGAGGTCGAGATGATCGTCGACGTCAGGACCGTTCCAAGGTCGCGGACCAATCCTCAATACAACCTCGATACGCTGCCTGGATTGCTGGCGCCCCTCGGGTTGCAGCATGAGCAGATCCGAGAGCTGGGCGGCTTGCGAAAAAAGTCCGTGACGGTTCCCGATGACGTCAATGGATTCTGGGAAAACCGTAGCTTCCATAATTACGCGGATTACGCGTTGTCGGACGAATTCGAGGCGGGCCTGGATCGCCTCCGGGCGCTCAGCCGGACGCGACGGTGCGCCATCATGTGCGCGGAAGCGGTCTGGTGGCGCTGTCATCGCCGGATCATTACCGACTACCTGTTGCTTCGCGACGTCGACGTCTTCCATATCATGGACAAAGACAAGGCGACCCAAGCGGTCTTGAATCCGGCGGCACGGCGGTCCGGACTGAAACTGACCTATCCGGCAGTCTCCGACCCGGCAGCCGTTCCGTGAGGTTGTTTACGTCGCGCGTCACGCGTTTCCTCGCGCACGACCAGCCAGATCCCGACCGCAGACAGCGCCATCCCCAGCGCCATCTGCCATGACAATGGTTCATCGAACATTGCCCACGCCCATAGCATCGTAATGGGCGGACTCAGGTACAGGACGCTGGCGACACGGGTCGCCGAGGCTCGGCGCAGGCACAGCCAGTAAAGACCGTATCCGCCCATCGTCGACAACCCCGCCGTCCATAAGACGCTCAATACGAACCCGGTATTGGCTATCGGCGCCAGGCCGCCCTGCATGCCTTCGATCAGGGCGAACGCCAGGCCCGAGACGCAGCATTGCAGCCAGAGGTTGGGCAACAGGTCCATGGACTGCGAGGCCGGGAGTTGCTTTTGCCACAGCGTCGCGGCGGCGAGCGACAGCATGCCCAGCAACGGCAGGCCGTAAACCCACAAGGGCGCGCTGCCCCACGCCAATGCGCCATGGGTGCCGAGGGCGACGCCGGCCACGCCGACGAGCAAGCCAGCCCAGATCCGCGACGTCAGACGTTGGCCGAGCACACCGGCGGCCAGCAGCGCGAGGCCCAACGGCAACAAGTCGGCGAACAAGGCCGCCAGCCCCGCCGGCACGCCCAGGGCAATGCCTTGGGTAATGCCGGCGAGATAGCCGGCCATGGCCAGCAAGCCGATACCGGCATTTTTCAGCAGCGCGACCCATGAAGTCTGCCGCAGTTGCCTGGCGACAAATGGGAACAGCAAGAGCGTGACCAGGACGCAGCGCCAGAACACCACGAGCAACGGCGGCGCGTAATCGATGGAGAATCGCGCACCGACGAAGCCGGAGCTCCACGCCACCAGCAACGCCGCTTCGAGCAGCGGCAAAGGGATCAGCCAGTAGCAACTGGGGGACGAGGCGCAAGTGATCGATTTGGGCGAGTTCATGGTCACAAGCTACGAAAGCCGACTAATCTAATAAATCAAAATTTCCTGCAGTACTCGTTCACGAAGATTGAATCATGACAGCCATACTGGATATCGAACTGATCCGGACCTTTCATGCGGTTGCGCGAATCGGCAAGTTCAGCGCGGCAGCGCAACAGCTGCATAAAAGCCCGGCGGCGGTGAGCGTGCACATCCAGCGCCTGGAAGCGGTCGCCGGCGGTCGTCTGCTTGACCGGGACAATCAATCAGTCGCCCTGACTGCGCTGGGCAGGCGTTTGCTCGTTTCCACCACCGAGCTGCTCGCGACCCACGACCGGGTGCTGGCTGACCTCCAAGGCACACGGCTGGCGGGGCGCATCAGTTTGGGCGTGCCGGACGAATACGCCGACCATGTCATCCGCGACATCCTTCCGACCTTCACGGCTGCCTGGCCCAACGTGATCCTGGAACTCAAGACGGCACCCAGCTACGCCCTGCGCGAACAGGTGCAGCGCGGCAAGCTCCACGCGGCCGTGCTCACCCAGCCGATGGACCAGCCTTCGACAGGCGCACAGGTCCTGACTACCACGACGCCCGTTTGGGTCGGGGCAATCCACACGACAGCCAGCTCTACAGCGCCGCTCGCGCTAGCGGTGCATGCCACACAATGCCCGTATCGCCGGGCGATGATGCAAGCGCTCAGAGACAATGGCCGGCGTTTGCGCATCGTCCTGGAAAGCCCGTCCAACCAAGCCATCAAGGCCTGTGTCGAGGCCGGGTTGGCGATCAGCCTGATCGACCGCGCCCGTGTGACCGAAAACATGCGCATCCTTGATGGCCTGCCGGTGATTGCCGACCACAAAGTGGTGTTCATGCGATCCGAAACGTCATACGCGGAAGAAGCGATTGATCTGCTTGGCGAGGCCATGCAACAGCGTTTTCGGCTGTAGGCAGAGGTCGGGTATTTCCTGGCGGAGAGGGGCAGGCGACCGAACGTTTCGCGCCCATACAATTTGGGTCGATCATGGCGAGGAGCTGGAGCAGCGTTTCAACGCCTAGGCGGCGCAGGCCGTGGACGCGGGGTTTATTCTTCGGACGGCCTTATCTGAAAAATGGTGTAGGGCAGGATCAGCGTATCGGCGACGAAACTCAGGGGCAGGTCGATGGCCGCCAACGGCGCAAACGCACTGGCGTACGTCGCGTTATCCTCAGTCACCGCTTCCTTGAGAATCTGGTAATCGAAGTACACCCCGCAGTAAGGTTGGACGCCGCAGAGCCCCCCGTTGCCAAAGGTTTCGTTGGCCGTCGCGCATCCTGTCAGCAGTGCGATGGTCAGAGCTGTTCCAATGATGCGCATGGCGTTCCCTCGTTGTTGGTGCGCGACTGTAGCATTTGTACCAGGCGGACCTGCATCTAGATCGAACAATGTGCTTTGCAGTCTCATCGCGCCTGCGACTATTTAAAAATCTCCATGCGCTTCTTGGCCCTGTAGCAGTCGTTGACGTCGATGGCTTTCTGGTAATACTCCAAGCGTCGAGCGCGGTTGATGTTTCCCTGTATTCGATAGATCTCCGCCTGGAAGTCACGACCGCTGCCCCATTGCATGGCGAATCCCACAGGTTCCTCTTTCCTGCATTCAAGCCTGACGACAGGCTGTGGAAAGTATTGTTCGTAGAGCGGAATGCTGGTTTCCATGGCTTGCAATGCAGCCTGGTACTCGGGCGTTTCGGTAAATGCGATGCACCAGGATGAGATTTCCAAAGCCGGCGGAGCGAAGCCTTGAGCGAGGCTTTGTTCAAACAGAGGGCAGGCTTTTTCTTTTATCACTTCGCTTGGAGAAAGCATCACGTAAATCAGCCCGAGACGATATTGGGCGACCGGATGATCAAGGGCTGCTGCTTGTTCCAGGAGGGGCATTGCGTGCTTGAGCAATAACCCAGCTTCTCCGGCCAGGTTCAGGGAGCGCTCCTTTTCCTGCGCTCCGGTAGTTGGCGTCTCGGCTGTAACTGCCTCGAGCTTGCTGTTCGCTTCTACTAGATATGGGACGGCCTGCTGATAAAGCGTTTCACCGCGTGGGTCTATAGGCAACGTCTTGGCCATGCACAGCTCAGACAACAGGCACGTCAGCAGGGCGTAGCTGCGAAAACTAAGCGACATTGATCGAGGGCTCCTTGGATCAACACTGAAATTGGCGGTGAAGATTACCGTATGGCCAATTGTTCATACCGTTTTTTATTCGCCGCACGCTGCCAGACGAGTCGAAGCGCACCAAAGCAACAACGCCACCGCACTGATCAACCCACCCAGCCAACTGACCGCGACCCAGCCCCACAGCCCATAGACCTGGGTCGCGGCGACGGCTCCGAGGGCGCTGCCTATCGAGTAGAAGCACATGTAGGCGCCGACCATGCGACCTTGCGCGTCGGGGCGTGCGGCGAAAAGGAGGCTCTGGTTGGTGACGTGCACGGCTTGCACGGCGAAGTCGAGCAGGACCACGCCGCAGACCAGGGCGATCAGGGAGCTTTCGGCAAATGAGATGGGCAGCCATGCGAGCGCCAAGACCGCCAGGGACAAGCCGGTGACGCGTTGTCCGAACCCTCGATCGGCCCAGCGCCCGGCACGTCGAGCCGCCAGCGCCCCCGCAACGCCGGCCAGGCCAAACAGGCCGATGGCGGTGTGGGAAAGCGACAGCGGCGGGGCGCTCAGCGGCAGGACCATGGCGGTCCACAGTACGGAAAACGCGGCGAAGATCAGCAGGGCGAACAGGCCCCTGATCCGCAAGAGCGGTTCGGTCATGAACAGTTGGAACAACGAGCGGATCAATGCCGGGTAAGACTGCCGGTCAGGGGGCGACGCCGTGGTGGGCGCCACTTTCCAGAACATCATCGCGATGACCAGCATCAGTCCCGACGACACCAGATAAACCGCCCGCCAACCTGCCAGGTCGGCAATCAATCCAGAGATGAACCGTGCCAGGAGAATGCCCAGCACGATAGCGCTGGTGAGCGTGCCGACCGCCTGCCCACGTTGGGCTGGGGCAGCCAGCGTGGCGGCATAGGCGACGAGCACCTGGACGACCACGGCCAGCAAACCCGTGACGATCATGGCACCCAGCAGGACCAGCCAATGCTGTGATGCGCCGACGCCCGCCAGGGCAATCACCGATAACGTAACCAGAGTGAGGATCAACCGTTTGCCGTCGATCCGGTCGCCCAGCGGGACGATGGAGAGCAATCCCAAGGCGTATCCGAGCTGCGTGGCGGTTACTACGCTGCCGATCGAGGCGGGGGCGACGTCGAGGCTTTCTGCCATTGAAGCGAGGAGTGGTTGAGCGAAATACACGTTGGCGACGGCCAGGGCGCAGGTGATCGAGAAGAGGAACGTCAGGCGGGGTGACAGGCCTTGGGGGAGGTGGGTGTAGGCGGTCATGGTGCTCCTTGATCCGGTTGCAATTAGAAACCTGTTTTATTTTTGCGCGATTAGGTTTTTAATTGCAACCAGATTATCTACACCGCCGTTCCCTGTGGGAGCGAGCCTGCTCGCGAACGCGGTGTCATTTTCGATGAAGGTGCTGGATGTACAGGCCTCTTCGCGAGCAGGCTCGCTCCTACAAGAACTCAAACAGGTCAACACGATGTCAGGACACGCTCCATCAACGAATAACGAATGCCCGGTAGCCCGAACACTGGACATCATCGGCGACCGCTGGTCTCTGATGATCATCCGCGACGCCTTCGACGGCATCCGCCGCTTCAGCGAATTCCAGAAAAGCCTCGGCGTCGCCAAGAACATCCTCGCCTCGCGCCTCAAGGCCCTGGTCGAGGCCGGCGTATTCCAGGTACAACCGGCATCGGACGGAAGCGCCTACAAGGAATATGTCCTCACGGAAAAAGGCCAGCAGGTCTTTCCGATCGTGATCAGCTTGAGACAGTGGGGCGAGCGGTTTCTGTTCGCCGAAGAAGAGACACGCTCGGTACTGCTGGACAACGCGTCCGGACAGCCCCTGTTGCCGATGGAGGTTCGCTCATCGGCGGGCCAGGTCGTGCAGCCCTGGGATTGCCACAGGGTGAGACGCATCGCCGGCAAGTCGTGAATTGCCGGCCGGCCTGTCATGGCTGGGCAGGTTGCTCGTAGCGCCGCTGGATGCGGGCCAATTCGCCGGACCGGCGTAGCTGCTCCAGTGCGTGGTTCCACGCGGCAATCAACTGGTCATCACTGTCGGTGCTGAAGGCAATGTACAAGGACGAGCGATAGAGCTCGATGGGAATCTGCCTCAGGGTGCCCGGCGCAATCTCCAATTGCCGGCTGTAATAAGCCACCCCCGCAGCCGTGTCGCCGACGATGATGCTGGTTCGCCCGGCGAGCAGCATGCGGTAGAGCAGCTTGCTCTCGGTTGCGCTTTTGTCCAGGTTGTTGAACCCCAGCGACTGTAGCGTCTGCGGCACCAGGCCTGCATGTCGGGTGGTGATCTGCGGGGCGTGCAGCAACTGTTCCAGGGAATTGATCGGCGGTGCGCTGGCCAACTGGTAGGCATGGATGGATTCTTCCACGATCGGTCCGACCCACTTGTACAAAGGCTCGCGCTCCGGCGTGCGGAACAGCGAATACATGATGGTCTTGGGGCGGTTTTTCAGTATCTGCGTGGCGCGCATGCTGGGTTGCAACAGCACTTCGAACTTGTCCCCGGTCAGCGCCATGATGGCCCGCACGATTTCCGTGGTCATGCCCGTGAGCTGATCGTGCTCGACATAGTTGTAGGGCGCCCATTCCTCGGTGACGACCTGATATTGCTCGCTTGCGGTCGCAGGGCCGAGCAACAGACAGAGCAGCGCTGCGGCAGGCATCGAATGCTTCACGTGTTCTCCTGATGGGCGGTTCGCTCTTCCTGAGCGAACCCAAGACAAGCATAGACCCAAACACGTGCCTGACGACTGCCGCAGCCGCGTTATGCGAACAACCTCTTAAACGCCCGGACGAATCAGCACCTTGCCGCAAGCATGCGCGGTGGCCACTTTTTCCACGGCCCCACGTGCCTCGGCCAGCGGGAACGTCGAATCTATGAGGACCTGTAGGTCGCCGGCCTGGAATTGTTCGATCGCCCTGGGCAGGAACGGCACTGTGGTCGAGAAGAAAACGAACTCGCCGGCATGCCCGTCCCGGGACGTTATGTCGAAGTCCACCAGCGAGGCGATCCGGCCTCCGGCGCCCAACACATGCCAGGAGGCTTCGAGGGTTTCGTCTCCGAGGGTATCGAGCACCAGGTCGATATCACGCACGTGTTCGAGGGTCTGGGTCCTGTAGTCAATGACCTCATGGGCGCCCAGGCTTTTCACCCGCTCGATGTTTTTTGCAGACGCAGTCGCTATCACATGGCAGCCCGCAAGGTGGGCCAGTTGCACGGCCATGCTGCCGACGCCACCGGCACCGGCGTGAATCAATACGCGCTGGTTGCGTCGCAGCCGGCCGACCTCGAACAATGCCAGCGCCGCCGTGCCGTAGGCAGTGGGCAGGGCGGCGGCCTGCTCGAAACTCATCTGTGGTGGGATGAGACAAAGTTCCGAGGCGGCGATGACCAGCGCCCTGGCGAATGCTCCACCGGCACTCGGCGCGGTCCGGCCCACCACGCGGTCGCCCGGCTGGAGGTCGCTCACCTGTTCGCCGACGGACTCGACCACACCGCTGAAATCCGTACCCGGCACGTAAGGCAAATCGACTGGAAAGATAGCTTGCATGTATCCGGCAATAATCTTCACATCCAGCGGGTTGACGCTGGCCGCTTCGACGCGGACCACGACCTCGTGAGGTTGAATCGCAGGCAACGTACGTTCACCTTCCTCGACGACATCCGGGCTGCCGAAGGTTTTAATCAAAGCGTTTTTCATCAAGAGACTCCCCTTAATCCGCGTGTTATCAGGCTTGTGCAGGAAATTGACCGAGTTGGAGAAACAGGCCGAACCAGTCTTCCATGTGCCAGGTCGTGGTCAGCTTGGCGTTATCCAGCACGTGGAATTCATGGATGCGGAAACCGACCTTCGTGCCGGTGGCCGCGATGCCGAAAAACTCGCCTTGATGGGTCCCGGTAATTTCCGCGCGCACGCCGATTTTTCCGGGTTCCTGGACCATGTCGTGGACGGTGATCCGGACATCCGGGAAGGCTTGGACGAAGCTGCGGATGATTGGCTTGATGCCTTCAGGGCCAGGCACCTGGCCGGGGGCGAGGGGAATGTCATCCCACTGGGGCGAGAGCACGTCGTCTACCAGATCGGGATTCTGTTCGTTGAAGGCCCGATACAGTGTCTCAACGGCTACGCGTTCACGCTTCAATTGTTCAGTCAGGTCAGGATTCGCTTGCATGATGTTCTCGCGGCGGTTGGGTTCGATGGCGAAATTGTCCGGTCGCGGGCTACAATCCGTCTAACAAATAAACGATATGGATGATTATTTGATTTATGGATTTTCACGGGATCGATCTGAATCTGCTCGTGGCCTTCGATGCGCTGATGAACGAGCGCAATGTCACGCGCGCGGCCGCTCGGGTAGGCGTGAGTCAACCGGCAATGAGCGCCGCCCTGGGTCGGCTGCGCACGCTCCTGGGCGATTCGCTTTTCGCCCGTAGCGCCGATGGCCTGCTGCCAACGCCGCGGGCCCGTGAGTTGGCGGAGCCGATCTCCCAAGCGCTGCGGCAGCTGGAAACTACCTTGGTCAGCCGGCCGGAGTTCGATCCCGAAAAAGCGTCAATGGTCTTCAAGCTCGGGTTGTCCGATTACCCGGCCTACGTGCTGTTGCCGCCGTTGATGGAGGCACTCGCCGAACAGGCCCCAGGGGTATCGCTGAATGTCCATGCGTTCAACGACCGGGACCATGCGGTGGATTTGCTCGACGCCGGCATGATCGACGCGGCCATCGGCGTGCCGCCTACCCACGCCGATGCCAGGATTCTCGGGCGGATGCTGCTCACGGACGAGTTCGTGACCATCGTCGCCAATGATCATCCGGTCGCACGACGTGGCATGACCCTGCAAGCGTACCTGTCGCTGCGCCACGTCCTGGTTTCTCCCGAAGGCGAACTGCACGGCGTCGTGGATCATGCCCTGGCGCAACTGGGTGAGCGGCGGGCGCTGGCGTTGACCCTGCCGCAGATGTTTGCCGTTCCCGCGTTGATTGCCCGCAGCCGTTTTACGGCAACGGTCCTGAAGCGCGTGGCGACAGGCGCATCGGGCAGCAGCAAGTTGGTGATGTTTGCTCCGCCCGTTGTGCTGCCGCACATGCAATTCGACCTGATCTGGCACAGGCGCAGCGACACCCATCCGGCGCAGCGGTGGTTCCGGGGCTTGATTGCGTCTGTCGCCGATACAGTGTGAAACCTCGCCAGGGCAAAAGCCCCAAGATGATGAAAGAGGGATGGGACGTTTGAACGAACAGACATTGTCCATGCGCCTGGAGCGTGTGGCGGAGCTGGTGCCGACAGGGGCGCGCCTGGCCGATATCGGCTCGGACCATGGCTACTTGCCGGTGGCGCTTATCAAGCGTGGCGTGATCACGGCGGCGGTGGCCGGGGAGGTGGCGTTGACGCCGTTCCGTTCGGCCGAGCGCACCGTGCGTGAAAGCGGCCTGGAGGAGCGGGTTACCGTGCGCATGGCCAACGGCCTGGCGGCGATCGAGCCGGCCGATGGGATTACGGCGATCAGTCTGTGCGGCATGGGCGGCGAGACGATTCGCGACATCCTCGCCGTCGGCAAGGCTCGCCTCAGTGGTCGGGAACGCCTGATCCTGCAGCCCAACGGCGGCGAACAACCGCTGCGCCAGTGGTTGATGGACAACGGCTACCGCATCCTGCATGAGGACGTGCTGCGGGAGAACCGCTTCTACTACGAAATCATCGTTGCCGAGCGCGACGGGCCCGTGAAGTACAGCGCCGAGGAGCTGTACTTCGGTCCGTTGCAACTGCAAGCCCGCAGCCCGGTATTCCTGGCGAAGTGGCAACGCATGCTGCGCCTGAAGCAGAAGACCTTGGCGAGTTTTGCCCGGGCGCAGCAAGCCGTGCCCGAGGAGAAGACGCAGGAGATTGCCCGGCAGGTCCGGTGGATCACCGAACTGCTGGCCTAGGCCGGCGGGATTGACCTCACTGTTGCGTCGAACCTTGTTTCAGCACCAGCATCCGATAGGTGCCCGAATCGTTCTCGATCCCGTGGGTGTCATGGGTGAACCCCGGGAATGACCGGTCGAAAGTCTCCAGCGCCTTGAGGTAGTTCAGCACTGGCCCGTCCAGGGGGCCGGCGTTTTCGCCTGGCATCAACAGGGGAATCCCCGGCGGATACGGCACGACACCCGTTGCCGCGATCCTCCCGGCAGCCTCGTCCAGTGCCACCAGTTCGACGTCGTTCCTGACCAGTTTTTCGTACGCCTGCACCGGGCTGAACTGTGCCTTGGGCAGCGTACCGAACGCCTTGGTCATCGCCGCGGTGGTCTTGATTTTCTTCATGGCGGTGAAGATTTCTTCGGCCAGGTCCTTGAGGCCCATCCCCGCGTAACGCTGTTGGTTGGCGCTCAACAGGTCGGGCAGGCACAGCTCCAGTTCCAGGTTGGCATCGTAGTCACGCTTGAAGTCGAGCAGGGCGTTGACCAACGTGCCCCATTTGCCTTTGGTGATGCCGATGGAAAACAGGAACAGGATGGTGAAGTCCGTGGTTTTTTCCACCACGATGCCCTGGGTGCCCAGGTAGGCGCTGAGTACGTACGCAGGAATACCGAAATCCAGCAGGTTGCCGTCGTCGCCCATCCCGGGGGTGAGGATCGAGACCTTGATCGGGTCAAGCATGCAATAGCCGTCTTCGATGTCACCGAAGCCGTGCCAGATTTCATTGGGGTGCAGCACCCAGCAGCTCGGGTCGGTCCTCAGCCGGGCCGGGTCGACCTTGTGAAACGGCATCGCCTGTCCATCCACCCTGATCGATGGCGGCTGCCAGCAGGAGAAGAACCAATCGTCCTGGCTGTGCATCTCGCTCTGCATGTGGGAAATGACCTGGCGGAAGGCGACGGCTTCCTCGATCGATTCGCTGGTGAGGATCTGCCCGCTGGGTGCCTCCATCATCGCCGAGCTGACATCGCACGAGGCCATGATCGCGTAGTTCGGTGAGGTCGAGGCGTGCATCATGAACGACTCGTTGAAGCGCCCATGGGGAATTGCGTTGCGGCCGTTGCGCACATGAATCATCGAAGCCTGGGACAGCGCGGCCAGCAATTTATGGGTGGACTGGGTGGCGAACACGGTCGGTTTCGACGGGTCGTGATCGTCCGGGCTGCCGTGCATGGCAAAGCGATCCTTGTACAGCGGATTGAACCGCGCGTAGCCGTACCAGGCTTCGTCGAAATGCAGCCGATCGACGCTTTCGCCCAGCAGCTCCTCGACGCGCGTCACGTTGTAGGTCAGGCCGTCATAAGTGGAGTTGGTGATGATCGCGTGCACCGGCGTCGGGTCGATGTGGCTCCTGACCAGCGGATTGCTCGCGATGGCCGCCTTCACGCCTTCGGCGCTCAGGGTCTGCGGCAGGATCGGGCCGATGATGCCGTAGCGGTTGCGGGTCGGCACCAGGTAGGTCGGAATCGCCCCGGACAGCGTCATCGCATGTTCGGCGGACTTGTGGCAGTTGCGATCGCACAAGGCAATCTGGTCCCGCGTCACGCTGGCCATCAGGATGACCCGGTTGGACATCGACGAGCCGTTGGTCACGTAGTAGGTGCGATGGGCGCCAAACACCTTGGCGGCATAACGCTCGCCCTGGCCGATGGGGCCACTGTGGTCGAGCAGCGAACCCAGCTCGCCGACGGAGATCGACAGGTCCGAGCGCAGCAGGTTTTCCCCGAAGAATTCATAGAATGCCCGGCCAGCGGTGCTTTTCAGGAACGCCGTGCCGCCGGCGTGGCCTGGTGTATGCCACGAATACTCGTAGTTGCGGGCGAATTTCAGCAGGGCGCCGAACATCGGCGGCAACACCGCCTGGCGATAGCGCTCGATGGCCGCAAGGATCCGTCCGCTCAGGAAGCGGCTGGTGTCTTCGGGCAGCCAGATGAAGTCGTCGGCGTGCTGCATGACGATCAGCGGCACGTTGGATGCGGTGCTGCGATCGCTGATCAGGAACACCGGCACACGGGTGTTGCGCTCGCGCAGCGTCGTGAGCAGGTCGATGCATTCACGGTGGTCGTCGCTGGTGTCCATTTCCCAACTGATCAACACGCACTGGATCGCCGGGTCGGAACTGAGGATCGACTTGGCGTCGCTCAGGGTTTCCGAGGTCAGCACGTTGACGGCGCGTTCTTCCACGTCGCTGATCAACTGGAGCAGGGCCCGGCCGAATACGCTGCGCTTGTCGGGTGCGTTGGAAACGAGCAAGGCCAGCATGCCCAATAGATTTCGATGTTCCGTCATGGCAGTGCCTCCAGGTTAGCCGGCTTCAAGTGGTTGACGGGAATCGCCTCGCCAACGATGTGCTGCGCCGCGACGGTCTGGGTCGGTACGCTGTTGTTCATGGCTTCCAGGCGAATCAGGCGGGTGTTGACGTAGCCGAATAGCGTGTAGCCGACGATGACCGCGACGCCGCCGAGCATCAACGCTTGTTCGCCCGAGCTGTAGAGCGCCAGGTAGCTGTAGGCCGCGGCAATGCCCGCGACGATGTTGGTGACCAGGGCCTTGTTCGCCGGCACATTGGAAACCTTCTGCAAGGTCACCAGCGTCGCCATGGAAAGAATGTACGGCACCAGGTTGGTGACCACGGCGAGGTTGACCAGGGTGTCGAACTGCTTGGCGAGGTCGGGGCTGATGGTCAGCAGCGCCATCGCGGTCTGCATCGCCAGCAGGATCAACATGCTGATGATCGGCACACCGTGCTTGTTGGCCTTGGCGAAGATCGGCAGGAAGTAGCCGGTGTCCGCCGAACTCTTGAAAACCTGGGCGACGGTGAATTGCCAGCCCAGGAGTGAGCCGACGCACGCCAGCACCATCAGGCCCATGACGATGTTGCCCACCAGGGGCGTGAACATCTTGGCGAACACCAGGCCGAACGGTGCGGTGGAGGAGACCAGCTCGGCGTTGTCGACGATGCCGGCTGATGACGTTGGTCGAAACGATGTAGATCACCGCAGCGCCGAGCGTCCCGCCCAGGACGGCGATCGGCACGTTCTTCTCGGGATTTTCCACCGCGTCACCGTTCGCGCACGCCGACTCCAGCCCGAGGAACGCCCAGAGGGTGATCGCCACCGACGCGCCGGCCGCTTCGTACCAGGTCTTGTCGTGGGGGTTCCACCCGGCCGCGTAGACGCTGCTGTCGAACCAGAACCAACCGACGGTCGAGACCAGCACTACCGGGGCAATCACGCCCCATACGGTGACGGCGCCGATCTTGCCGGTAATGCGTGCGCCACCGAAATTGGCGAAGGTTGTCAGCCACAACAGCGCGATGGTGGCCAGGCCAACCTGGACCGAGTCGAGCTTTATTCCAAAGAGCGTCTGGATATAACCGACGGCAGTGATGCTGATCGCCACGTTGGCAATCAGCAGCGAAAGGCCATAGGTGTAGTTGGTGATGTAGTTGCCGGACTTGCCGAAGGTGTATTCGGCGTAGCCGCCCATGCCGCCGGTTTTGCGACTGAGCATGCCGCAGCGGGCGAACGCATAGGCCAGTGCCAGCGAGCCCGTGGCGGTGATGAGCCAGGACAGGATCGAGATACCGCCGACTTCGGCGAGTTTGGTGGGCAACAGGACAATGCCCGATCCCAGCATGTTGACGGCGGTCAGCATGGTCAGCTGCCCCACGCTCATTTTCTTGGCGGCTGACATTCCCTTGCCTCACAGACTTGAAGTGACCGGTTAAGTCATAGCAGAGGATTCTCAGTAAGCAAGAATGAGTCGTATCGGGATCTGGCTCTCGTTAGTGCTGCGGGATGAACTCGATGTAGCTAAGCAGCCTTTGGCGAGGAGTCCCCGCCGGGGCTTCGACGCTGTGCTGTCGCGCAATGAGCTTCGTCCGTGGCGAGGGGATTTAGCGAAACGTCGCCCCGCCCCGCTGGGCTGCGCGGCAGCCCCCAAACCAAGCAACTCGGTGTGCCAGCAAGATTGAGTTCACTGTTTTAGGGCCGCTTCGCAACCCAGCGGGGATAAATCCCCTCGCCACAGGGGAAGTTCCTGCAGGCCAGCGTTGATCAGCCGTCGAGCAAGGTCATCACCTCGGCACTGTAGCGCTCGCCGGCCACGGCGCCTTCAGGGCCGAAAATGGCGTCCAACTGGTTCAAGTCATCGTCGCTCAGGAAAACGCTGGCGGCGGCGACGTTGCTTTCCAGGTACCGACGCTGCTTGGTGCCCGGGATCGGGATGACATTGCTTCCCTGGGCCAGCACCCAACCCAGAGCCAGTTGCGCGGCGCTGATTTGCTTCTGCTCGGCCATGGCCCGGACGCGTTCGACCAGCTCGAGGTTGCGATAGAAGTTATCGGCCTGGAAACGCGGGTTGAAGCGCCGATAATCGTCAGCGGCAAAGTCCTCGGGGGTTTTCAGCTCGCCAGTCAAGAAGCCGCGCCCCAAAGGGCTGTAGGCGACAAAAGCGATCCCCAGCCGCCGGCAGGTTTCGAGCACGCCGTTGTGTTCCGGCTCCCTGGACCACAACGAGTATTCGCTTTGCACCGCCGCCAAAGGATGCACGGCGTGGGCTCGCTGGATGGTCTCGGCGCTGGCCTCCGAGATGCCGATGTGGCGGACCTTGCCGGCCTTGACCAGCTCGGCCATGGCGCCGACCGTTTCCTCCACCGGCACCTGCGGGTCGATGCGGTGCTGGTAGTACAGATCGAGGTAATCGGTGCCGAGGCGCTTGAGGCTGCCTTCGATGGATTGGCGGACGTACTCGGGGTGACCGTTGACGCCCCGAGCATGGGGATCGTCGCTGCGCACCAGGCCGAACTTGCTCGCCAGATAGATCCCTTCACGTTTACCGCGCAGGGCCCGTCCGAGCAGTTCTTCGTTGGTGTGCGGTCCGTACATGTCTGCCGTGTCGAACAGCGTCACGCCCAGCTCCACGGCGCGGCGGAGGGTGGCGATCGATTCTCGCTCGTCGGTACCGGTGGTGTAGAAATCCGACATGCCCATGCAGCCCAGGCCGATCGCGCTGACGTGTGGGCCCTGATGGCCGAGTTGGCGGGTGATCATGATGATTTGACTCCTTGGATTGAACGACCAGCGCAGTCTCAAGCAAGGGAGTTTCTGGATAAACCCGCGATTTTTGGTTTAACTATTCGTAATTTCTAAACAGTGGAAGGCATCGATGGACCGATTACAGGCAATGCAGGTGTTCCGGCGCATCGTCGAGCTGGGCGGGTTTGGCAAGGCGGCCGACGACCTGGGGCTGCCTCGCGCCACCGTCAGCCTGTTGATCCAGCAATTGGAAAGCCACTTGGGCGTGCAACTGTTGCAGCGCACCACACGGCAAGTGCGCGCCACCCTCGATGGCGAAGCCTATTACCAGCGCTGCGGCCAGTTGCTGGATGAACTGGACGACCTCGAAACCTCGCTTTCGGCGCAACGCAGCCAACCCCGTGGCACGTTGCGCGTGGACATGCCCATCGCCTTCGGTTGCACCTGGATCGTGCCGAACCTGCCGGATTTCTATCGACGTTATCCGCAGCTCCAACTGGACATCGGTTTCCACGACCGGCAAGTGCACCTGCAACGCGAGGGCGTCGATTGCGCCATCCGCGCCGGGAATATCACGGATCAGGCACTGGTGGCGCGACCGGTCGTACGGTTGCACCAAGTGACGTGTGCCAGCCCCGGCTATCTGGCTCGCTCGGGCACGCCCCGACGGTTGGAAGAACTGTCGGCCCATAGCGCGATCGCCTTTGCGTCCGGCAATGGGCGGTTCTTCCCGTTCGAATTCGAGGTGGCGGGGCGGGTTCGCGAGATGCAGCTGCCGGGAGATCTGATCCTCAACAATGCCGATGCCTATGTGGCGGCATGTGAAGCGGGCTTCGGCTTGATCCAGGCGCCGCGTTACCACGTCCAGCGGCAGTTGGCCGAAGGGCGATTGGTGCAAGTGCTGAGCGACCATCCCGTGCCGTCCTGGCCGATTTCGATGGTTTATCCGCCCCATCGACAGTTGTCGCCCAGGGTGCGGGTGTTCATCGACTGGGTCATCGAGTTGCTGCATGGCGCGGCGGATGCCCAAGGCACCTTGATGGTGAGGGTCTAGGGAGCCGCTCGGCTTAGGTGACTGGATCCAAAGCTGGCGAACCCGGCCTGACGGGCTATTTTAGAAGGTGCCCGATTTTTTGGAGTTTCCTTCGTCATGGCGAGGTCCAGCATGAACCACTCATACATCGACACGGGATCGGCCGCGCGCGCCGGTACCGGGAAATCCTTCGTGGACCTGGATGGCTACAACAACACGGCGGGGATAGCCGTGGCCCCGGATGGCAAGATCTGGCTGGCCGGGATGACCGGGGTGAACAACCCGGACCAGGAATACGAAGGCTATAGGGCTTCGCTGATTCGGCTCAACGCCGACGGCACGCTCGATACCTCTTTCAGCGACGACGGCAAGACACTGCTTGCCCGCGATGTCTACCCGGGGGAAGGCTACAGTGCGACCGTCCAGCCGGACGGCAAGTTTCTGATGGTTTATCCGCAAACACCTTCATCCACCGTCGCCATGGTTCGCCTGAACCTCGACGGTTCGGTGGATCAAAGCTTCGGCGTCAACGGCACTGCCTCGGCGCCGGCGGCATGGGGAGATTTCAGCCGAGCGCGACTGTGCAACCGAATGGGAAGATCCTCGTTTCCAATTACGACTCCTACGAGAGGCTGTTTTCGGTCAATCGACTCAACGCCGATGGCACGCTCGACACGGGTTTCAATGGCGGCGATTCAGTGAATTTCACCGTGCCCGATCTCACGGCACCGGAAGGTTTTGGCCTCACGCTGCAAGCGGACGGGAAAATCCTCGTGCCGGGTTACAACGGTAACTTCGTGGTGGCGCGATTGAATGCCGACGGTAGTCCGGACAGCAGTTTCGGCACGGACGGCACCGCAGACATTTCGGTCGCGGGCCTGGCTGATTCGATCCGTGTCCAGGCCGACGGCAAGATCCTGGTGGCGGGTAGCGTCCAGTCAGACGGTACGGGGTTTGACTTCAAAATCATCAGGCTGAATCACGACGGGACCCTGGACACAAGCTTTGGCGATGCTGGCGTCGCGGTGTTCGACCTGGCCGGCGACCGGGATTCGGTGCGGGACATTGCCGTGCTGGAGGACGGAAAAATCCTCGTGGCGGGACAGAGCACGTATTACGGCAACTTTGATTTCAGCCTCATCCGGCTTAACCCCGACGGCACGCTCGACACCACCTTCGGTGCACTTGAGGGCATGTTGCCGCGTATCGACGGGGGGCAGGGCGATGATGTCCTGTCAGGCACTTATGTCCCGGAACGACTCAGCGGCCACGACGGTGACGACCTGCTTGACGGCGCGGGGCAACGGGACGTGCTGGAGGGCGGCGCCGGTGCCGATGTCTTTCGGATCAACACGATCGGCGACAGCTATCGCATCGACGGCCAAGTCGTGAGTGATCGCATTGCCGACTTCGACGCCAACCTGGATCGCATCGATTTGACGTCGCTGGGGTTCAGCGGGTTCGGCAATGGATTGGACGGAACCCTGGCGGTGCAAGTCAACGAGGCCGAGACGCGAACCTATCTGAAAAGCTTCGAACCGGACTGGCAGGGGCATCGTTTCGAACTGGCCTTGGACGGCGACCTGACCCAGGCCCTCAATGAGACCAACGTGATCTTTGCGCCGCACCTGATCCAGGGCACGGAATCGGCCGATCGCTTGGTGGGCTCGGTGGTCGGCGACCGGATCATCGCCGGGGCGGGCAACGATGTCGTTTCGGGCGGCAATGGGCACGATGTCATCGAAGGCGGCCAGGGACGTGATGTGCTCACGGGCGGCGAAGGTTCGGATGTCTTTCGCTACGACGCCCTGGCGGACAGCTTTCGCACGGCCGACGGCAACTTCCAGGATCGGATCACTGACTTCAATCCGCTCACCGACAAGATCGATGTGTCCGCGTTGGGCTTCACCGAGCTCTGGAGCGGTTACTACACATCGCTGCGAGCGGTGGTCAGCGAAGACGGCCAGCGGACCTACCTGAAAAGCTACAACGCCGATGAAGAAGGACGGCGATTCGAGATCACCCTGGAGGGCAATGTGGCTTCGCAACTGAGCGACAATAACTTCATCTTTGCTTCCGGCGAGGATGCCTCCGCCGAGCTCAAGCTTCTGGGTGTGGCGGCCCCGGAGCAGTTCGGGTAGCAGGTCCCCCTGCGGGTGAAAATATCGGAACTAACGCGGTCACGGCACGATCCTTTTTCTAGCGTATCAACGTGGACGAAAAGGAGCTGTCATGACCGTTACCGCCCATCCTTACTACCGAAGCACGCCAGGGCCGCTGCATGCGGTCCTGCTTGCCGGCACGGTTCCGCTGTTTCTCGGCGGCCTGCTCAGCGATATCGCCTACTACAAGACCTACCAGATCCAATGGAGCAACTTTGCCTCCTGGCTGATTGCCGAGCGGGCTGCTGTTCTGTGGGCTGGCGTTGTTGTTCGCGCTGGTCAACCTGATCCGCGCGGAGCGCAAGGCCGGGCGTCCGGTAGGGTATTTCCTGCTATTGCTCGCCACGTGGGTGCTGGGGCTGATCAACGCCTTCGAGCACGCCAAGGATGCCTGGGCCGTGATGCCCCAGGGTCTGGCGCTGTCCGTCGTGGTGACCCTGCTGGCCTGCGTGGCGGCCTGGGTCGGACTGACCAGCCTGCGTTCGGGAGGTGAACAATGAAGCCTCGCATCGCATTGACGGCCGTGAGCATGGCACTCTTGCTGAGCGCCTGCGGAGGTGAAGGGGACGCCACCCAAGCACGCGGCCCGGACCCGAAGTTGCCGGAGCCTCAGCGTAGCCTCTTGCCCAGCATGAAAATTGCCGAGCCGGTGGCTTGGGGGGACCAGAAGCCAACCGTGCCCCAGGGCTACGAAATTACCGCCATCGCCACCGACCTGAAGATCCCGCGCCAGACACTTGTCTTGCCCAATGGCGATATCCTGGTGGCCGAGGGCCGTGGTGGTAACGCGGCGAAGCTCAAGCCCAAGGACGTGATCGCCAGCGTCATCAAGGCCAAGGGCAACACCCAGGTCAAGGGCGGCAACCGCCTGACACTGTTGCGCGACGCCGATGGCGACGGCACTTACGAACTGAAGACGGTCTTCGCCGAAAACCTCAACGCGCCCTACGGCCTGGCATTTGCGAACGGCAAGTTGTACGTGGCGAACCAGGACGCGCTGGTTCGCTTCGATTATCAGGACGGCCAGACCAAGGCGAGCGGGGCGCCCGTCAAAGTCACCGACTTGCCATCGGCGATCAACCATCACTGGACCAAATCGCTGGCCGTCAGCCCTGACGGACGCTCGCTGTATGTCGGTATCGGCTCGAACAGCAACATCACCGAGCGCGGCATGGAAGTCGAGATCGACCGGGCGATGGTCTGGCAGATCGACGCCGAAACCGGCGCCCATCGGCCTTATGCGACTGGTCTGCGCAACCCGACGGCGTTGAAAATCGAGCCTGGGTCCGGGCAGTTGTGGGCGGTGGTCAACGAACGGGACGAACTGGGGCCGGACCTGGTGCCGGACTACCTGACTTCGGTGCGCGAAGGCGCGTTCTACGGCTGGCCGTACAGCTATTGGGGGCAGAACGTCGATCCACGGGCGCAGCCGCAGGATCCGCAAAAAGTCGCCGCTGCGGTCAAGCCCGATTACAGCCTGGGCTCCCATGTCGCCGCCCTGGGTGTCGATTTTTCCATTGCGGCCATGGGCGAGAAATTCGCCGAAGGCGCATTCGTTGGCGAGCACGGCAGTTGGAACCGTGACCAGCCGGTGGGCTACAAGGTGATCTTCGTGCCGTTCAGCAACGGTCGGCCTTCGGGTGAGCCGGTCGATTTCGCGACGGGCTTCCGCGGCTCCGATGGCAAGACCCGTGGCCGGCCGGTGGGGGTGACGGTGGATCCGCGTGGTGCGCTGATCATTGCCGATGACTTGGCGAATACCGTGTGGCGGGTGACTCGCAAGCCGTGAGCTTGAACCTGGTTCTGGTGAGGGCACCGCATTTCGCCTGTGGGAGCGGGCTTGCTCGCGAAGGCGGTGTTCCCGTCGATGAAAATGCTGGATGTACCGGCCTCTTCGCGGGCAAGCCCGCTCCCACAGGGGCCGGTGAGCACACATTGGAAACGAACTTCTGTGGCGACCACCTCCGGTCCATCGGTTTGAACTTACCCCCCCATAGCCCGTTCCAAATGCATCCATTCAAACCCAAGGCCCCCGCTGCGCAATGCCCAGAATCCTTACCCAGCAAACCCCGGAAGAAGAACTGACCGAACACAAGGCCAAGCTCTTCGGATCCCCCAAGGAACGGCTGGATTTCTATCGCCGGGAAATCCAGTACGAAACCAGCATCCTCGCCAATCGGACCGACGCCTACCTGGCTGCCCAATCCTTCCTGGTGATCGCGTTCGCTTCGTGCATGGCCAACCTGAACCCCGAATGGGGCAAGCTCTTTACGCTGATCGTGCCGCCGTTCCTGGCGCTGCTCGGGTTCCTGAGCTCGCTCAATGCCTGGCCGGGCATTCGCGCGGCCTACGAAATCATCGACCACTGGCATTTCAAGCAAAGCGAATTGCTGCGCAGTGAACCGCTGATGGGCCTGGCGTACGATGAATCGCCGCTGTTCAGCGAGCGGGAGTCCACTCACAAGGGGTATCGCAAGTCGCTGTTGTTTTCGGTGCGCACACCGTGGATTTTTGCGGCGTTCTGGGTGTTGCTCGGGGTCTACTCGGTGTTTATCCAGGTCAGCGATCCCGGTGGTTGATCGCTGAGCCTCGCTTTTGCTGGCGCTCATACCAGGCCAGCGCAGGTTGGGTGCTCACCCCGTGGACCAGGATACTCAGGGCCACCACTGACAGGGTCAGGTCGATACACAGTTGTGCCACGCCGGGCTGCAGGTCATGGTTCAGGGCATAGAACAGGTAAAACAGGCTGCCGATGCCGCGTATGCCAAACCAGCCGATCAACAGCCGTTGCGGGTGGTCCAGCAGTCTTCCCCATGGCATCGCCAACACACTCAGCGGGCGAATCACCGCGAAAAGCAAGGCGCCAATCGCCAGGGCCCGCCAGTCCCAATGATTCGCCAGGACCACCCCCAGAAGCGTCACCAGGAACACTTCCATCGAACGCTCCACCAGACTGCCGAACGCCAGCATGTCGCCCATCATCACGCCGGCCGCCAGTTGGCCTTCATCCAAGGCCTGGGTGTCGCCGTGCACTGCCTGCTCGGGATCGACGGCTTCGTGGCCGACCACCGGCTGCACCAGGTGCTCGGCGGGCGGCGCGTTTTCATCGGTGGACTGGACCTCTGCCTGTCGTAGCCCCAGGCCCGCGGCGAAAACCGAGAGAAAACCGTAGCCCTGGACCGATTCCGCCGCGACATAGGCCAGGGCGATCAAGGCCAGGGCCAGGTAGTCGTTGGGGGACAGCGTGCTGTCGGCGTTCTTGATGCGCATCGACAAGGTCAGCTTGCCGATGCCACGGCCCAGCCAATAGCCGATCAGCAAGCCCACCGGCACCGCCCAAAGCACGTTGCGCAACGCCCACTCACCGAGAAATCCGCTGCCGTCCTCGCGCAACATGAGCAAGCCCAGGATGACGAAGGGAAACGCCGTGCCATCGTTCAACCCGGCTTCCCCGGACAGGCCGAAGCGCACCCGGTCATCATCCCGGGCATCGTTGACCTGCACCAACGCCGCCAGCACCGGATCGGTGGGTGCCAGCATCGCGCCGATCAGCAACGACACCCCCCAACCGAGCCCAAACAGGTAATGCAACGCCAGGCAGAGCCCGGCAATCGTCAGGATCATCACCGGCCCGGCGAGCCCATACGCCACTCGCCAACTGCGGTTCTTCAACGGTAAACGCAGCTTGAGCCCGCTGACGAATAGCGAAAACACCACGGCGACTTCCGTCAGGTGCTCCATCCACACCGAAGAGTCATCGACGCCCAGCCTCAGCAGTCCAAGCCCCGCCGGGCCGATGGCAACCCCCAGCGCCAGGCAAACCGCCGAAGTGGTCACGGGCATCCAGCGCAGGTAGGAGGAGGTCAGGGCCAAGGTCAGCAAGACCGCACCGAGCACGGCTACCCACACTGTGAAGATCATGGTTGCTCCTTGGATAACGGTGCTTCACCTGGACGGGCTTGCTTCATTCGAGGGCCACGGCGAAGCGAGGGTTCCGCCGCAAATCGCCTGCGTCCCGTTTATCCGACCGCTTTTCGGTCCAGGGGAATTTTTTGCCGTTCGCAAGGCTCTGCAATGGAAGAGACGTGCTGATTCAGCGTCCTGCCGAGAACCCGAGAGGCCCTTATGACTGCGCTGACACCCCTTCAATCCCGGCCTGCCATTGCGCAACCGATGACCACTGCCGGCAATGTGCGCCAATGCTACGAACGACTGCTACAAGGGCCTGACGATGCTGACAAGCAAGCTGGCGCCCAAGCCTTCCTGCAACCTTGCCTTGAAGAGGCGAGCGCATTGCCCCAGGAAATCCCCGACGACCCCGCGGCATTGCTGGCCTGGGTCGAGCAGCACAGCGCCGGAGTGGCCCGGCAATACGCCGACTACCTGGAACGGCGCAAGAGCGGTGGCCCCCGGGAGTTCTTCAGTGGCAGGGCCCATGCCTTGTATTTTCTCCAGGCCGTGGCGCCAACCAAACTGGTGGACGGCGCCTGGCTGTATGGCGTGCTCCAGCACTGGCATGACCATCGCTTCGAAGGGTTGCTGTGCACCTATCTGGAAGAGCTTGGGGATGGCGTTCCCGCCCAGAACCATGTCGTGCTCTACCGCAAGCTGTTGGCCGAACACGGCTTGCAGGATATGCCCGACATCGAGGACGAGCGCTATCTGCAAGGCGCGGTTCAATTGGCCCTGGGCTATCGCCGGCGACGAATACTTGCCCGAAGTCATCGGCTACAACCTCGGTTACGAGCAACTGCCGCTGCATCTGCTGATCAGCGCCTATGAGCTGAGCGAACTCGACATCGATCCCTATTACTTCACGCTGCACGTGACCATCGACAACGCCAGCACCGGTCACGCCCACAAGGCCGTGCAATCGCTGCTGCAATTGATGCCGATGGAGGCGGGGCGTGAATCGTTCTGGCAGCGCGTCACCTTGGGCTATCGCCTCAACGACCTGGGGCAGGGCAGCCGGGCGATCATCGAATCGTTTGACCTGGAGCGTGAAGTGCTCGACATGCTGGAACGCAAGCGCCCGTTCGGCCAGCACATGCATTCCGACTACTGCAAGTTCGAAGGCAAGACCGTCAACCAATGGCTGGCGGAGCCGGGGCAACTGGAGGGTTTTTTGAACGCCATGCAGAACAAGGGATGGATCAAGCGCCACGAAGACCCGCAGAACAGCCGCTTCTGGACCCTGATCGAAGGCGCGGGCGCGGCCATGTTCGGCGTCTTCAGCCCGTATGAAAAGCAGTTGCTGCACGATTGGATTGCGGGTGACTGGCTGGATCAACGCGGTCGCCCCGGCGCCCGCCGTCCCCACGGCGGGGTGCATGAGTCGCCGGCACCGGCCCAAGACCCGGATGTGTTGAACCTGCAGCAGACGCTGCGGGGCAAGGCCCCCCGTGAGCAAATGCAGATGCTGATGCCCTGGCTTTCGGCCCGTTGCCACAGCCATCCGGCCGGGTTGTTCGCGACCCGTCGGTTCATCGAACTCAAGTCCGCCCTTCGTTAGGAGCCCTGCATGAATCAGGAAGATCGCCTGTCCGAACCCGACCTGGCGCTGCTGCAACTGGGTCGCCGCCTGCACGCCGACGGCTACCGTTTTATCACGCCGACGCCGTTGACCCATGAACGGGTCAACCAACGGCCCGGCAACGAACGCTCGAAGACCCTGCGGGATGTCTTCGGCTGGTCCCGGCCCTTCGCACCGGGGCTGATTTCCGCCGACGAGCAGCGCCAATTGCAGGAAGCCGAAGTGTTGGAAGAACGCGATGGCCTGCTGCGCAGCCGCGTACGCTGGTCGAGCCTGGACGGCATGCTGTTCGCCCATTCGCAGTTCCCGACCCAGGCCAATGACGCGGTGTTCTTCGGCCCCGACAGCTACCGTTTCGCCCATCTGATCCATACCCATTTGCAACAGAACTTCACCGCCGTGCATCGCGCCGTGGACATCGGCTGCGGTCGCCGGCGTCGAGGCGATGATCATCGCCCGTGCCCGCCGCGAGGCCCAGGTCCTGGCGGTCGACATCAACCCCTTGGCGTTGCGCCTGTGTGCCGTCAACGCCGCGCTGGCCGAGGTTGCCAACGTCGAGATCGCCCGCAGCGATGTGCTCCGGGACGTCGAGGGCGATTTCGACCTGATCGTCGCCAACCCGCCGTACATGGCCGACCCCGCCGAGCGCGCGTATCGCCATGGCGGCGGAACGCTGGGCGCCGGGTTGTCGCTGCGGATCGTCGAGCAGGCGTTGCCCCGGCTGACGCCTGGCGGCTCGCTGGTGCTCTACACCGGCGTGGCGATGGTCGATGGTCGCGACCCGTTCCTCGAAGCCTTGGGTGCGTGGCGCGATTCGGCGGAGTTTGCCTGGACCTACAGGGAATTGGACCCGGACGTATTCGGCGAGGAGCTGCTGACGCCGGGTTATCAGGACGTTGAAAGGATCGCCGTGGTGGCGTTGGTTGTCACCCGCACGGGTGCGGGTATCGGAGGGAACATCGATGAACAGGCGTCTGAAGTTCGGCATTGAAGAGGAATATTTCATCACCGACCTGCAAACCCGCCGCATGCCCGAGCAGCCGCCCGCGGCAGCGGTTGCGGCCTGTCGGGAGGAGCTGGGCAAGCATTTCGCCCATGAAATGTTCCAGAGCCAGGTGGAAATGGCTTCGCCCATCTTCCGCAGCCTGGCCGAGGCCGCCGATTACCTGGCCCAGGTACGCGGCGGCCTGACCCAGCGGCTGGCGCCCCATGGCCTTGGCTTGTTGAGTGCAGGGTCGCATCCCATGGCGACCGTCGGCTTGCAACCCACCGACGAGCTGCACTTCCAGCAACTGTTTGACGATTACCAGCGTGTGGCGCGGCGCAGCGTACTGTCGGGCCTGCATGTGCACGTGGAAGTGCCGAGCGGATCATGATCGGGTCAAGGTAATGAACGAGGTGTTGCCCTGGCTGCCGATGCTGTTGGCGCTGAGTGCGTCTTCGCCATTCTGGAACGGCGCCTACAGCGGCTTCAGCAGTTATCGCCAAGTGGCCTGCGATGAGTGGCCGCGCATGGGCGTGCCGGAATTCTTCGAGGACGAGCCGACGTTCGAGGGCTACGTCAACATGCTCACGCGCACCGGCTCGATCCGCCAACCCAGCGATTGCTGGTGGGTGCTGCGGCCGTCGTCGCGTTATCCGACCCTGGAACTGCGCATCTGTGATGCCTGCCCTCGGATCGAAGACGTGTTGTGCCTCGTTTCGCTGTTTCGGCTGATGATTGCCCATGCTATCGCCCAACCCAAACCCGGCGCCAACTACAGCCTGATGTCCCACTGGATCCTCAAGGAAAACCGCTACCGGGCCAAGCGTCACGGGATCCTCGCGGAGTTTATCGTCGAGGGCCAGGATCAACCGATGCTCATTGGCGAGTGGCTGAACCTCGCCGAGCAGACCTTCGGCGAAACCGCGACGGCGCTGGGTGTGCAGGACGTGTTCAAGCAAGCGCGCCGAATCATCCAGCAGGGCACCAGTGCTGATCGACAAGTGGTGCTCTATGAACAGGGGTTGCTGCTGGGCGATACGACTGAAGAGGCGCTGGGCCGGGTGGTCGATCAACTGCTGTCGGAAACCGCCGGAATGCCCGTCGCCGATCCGACCCTGGCGCAAGTAGCAGGTGGCCCATGACCAGCAAGAACCTCGACGATTACAACCGCATGCGCGATTTCGCCGCCACCCCGGAGCCGGCGGCGAAGCGCTCGCGCAAATCGACGAAAACCGCCCACGCCTTGCAATACTGCATCCAGAAGCACGATGCCACGCGGTTGCATTACGATTTCCGCCTGGAGCTGGACGGTGCGCTGAAGAGCTGGGCGGTGCCCAAGGGGCCGTCCCTGGACCCGAAGGTCAAGCGCCTGGCGGTCCACGTCGAGGACCATCCGCTGGACTACGCGACCTTCGAGGGCAGCATTCCCGAGGGGCATTATGGCGGCCGGCGACGTCATCGTCTGGGACCGGGGCGTGTGGATTCCCCAGGGCGATGTGCACGAAGCCTACGAAAAGGGCCGGCTCAAGTTCGAGTTGCGCGGGGAAAAGCTCGCGGGCCTGTGGAACCTGGTGCGCACCCATATGCCGGGCAAGCAGGAGCAATGGTTCCTGATCAAGCATCAGGACGAGGCGGCCCGGCCGGAAAGCGAGTACGACGTGGTGGCAGCCGAGCCTGACAGCGTGCTCAGCGACAGCACCATCGTGCCCAAGCGTCGAGGCAAGGCCGCTGCTGCAAAACCCGTCAAGCAGCCGGAAGAACCTGCCAAGCCGAAGTCGACGAAAAAAACCGGGAAGACCACCCTCAGCGGCGCCGTCGCCGCTCCGATCCCCGAAACCCTCAAGCCGGAACTGGCGACCCTGGTGGAAAGCGCCCCCGACGGCGACTGGCTCTACGAGATCAAGTTCGACGGCTACCGGGTCATGGCGCGCATCGACAACGGCGACGTGCGCTTGATCACCCGCAACGGCCACGATTGGACGCATAAGCTGCCGAAACAGGCCGAGGCCCTGGCGGCGCTGGGGTTGGAATCGGCCTGGCTCGACGGCGAGATGGTCGTCGCCAACGAGCAAGGCGTGCCGGATTTCCAGGCCCTGCAAAACGCCTTCGACGCCGGCAGCAGCGGCAAGATTGCGTATTACCTGTTCGACCTGCCGTACCTCAATGGCATGGACCTGCGCAAAGTGCCGGTGGAGGAACGCCGGGCCGCGTTGGCCGCCGTCCTCGAACCCAATGAAGACCCCTTGCTGCGCTTCTCGGACTCTTTCGAAGAGACCCCCGAAGCGCTGCTCAACAGCGCCTGCCAGATGCGCATGGAGGGGCTGATCGGCAAGCGCCAGGGCAGCGCCTATGTGTCCCGGCGCAGCAGCGACTGGATCAAGCTCAAGTGCAAGAATCGCCAGGAATTCGTCGTGGTTGGCTTCAGTGACCCGAAGGGCGCCCGCAGCGCGTTCGGTGCCTTGTTGCTGGGCCTGCATGACGTCGACAGCGGCGAGTTGCGTTATGCCGGCAAGGTCGGCACCGGTTTCAACGAAACCACGCTCAAGAGCATCTATCAGCAGCTGTTGCCCCTGGAAACGAAAAAAGCCGCCGTGGTCAATCCGCCCACCGGCTACGACGCCAAGGGCGTGCACTGGCTCAAGCCGGAGTTGTTGGCGGAAGTGGCGTTTGCCGAAATGACCAAGGAAGGCTCGGTACGCCATGCCGTGTTCCATGGCTTGCGCAACGACAAGCCGGCCAAGGCGATCACCCAGGAATTGCCGAAAACCATGAAGAAGACCGCGGCCAAGGACGAGGACGAAGCGGCGCCGGCCAAGGCGAAAGCCAAAGCCAAAGCCAAGCCCAAGGCTGCGCAGTCGCCAACGTTGGACGGCAAGGTCCGCATCACCCATCCGGATCGGGTCATCGACGCGAGCAGCGGCACGACAAAAATGCAACTGGCCGAATACTACGCCAGCGTTGCCGATTTCATCCTGCCGGAACTGGCCGACCGTCCTGTGGCGCTGGTCAGGGCGCCGGATGGCATTGCAGGGGAGTTGTTCTTCCAGAAGAACCCCGAACGCCTGGCCATTCCCGGCATCACCAGCCTGGACAAGGACCTGACCGGGCAACCCATCATGATCATCAACAACGCCGAGGCGCTGATTGGCGCGGTGCAGATGAGCACCGTGGAGCTGCACACCTGGAACGGCACTTCCGTGGACCTGGACAAGCCTGATCGCTTCGTCCTGGACCTTGACCCGGACCCGGCACTGCCTTGGAAAAGCATGGTGGAAGCCACGCAACTGACCTTGTCGGTGCTGGATGAACTGGGCCTGAAGGCCTTCCTGAAGACCAGCGGCGGCAAGGGCATTCACATTGTCGTGCCGATTACCCGCAAGTTGGGCTGGGACGAGGTGAAGGGTTTCAGCCACGCCATCGTCAGCCACATCGCCAAGCTGTTGCCTGATCGTTTCTCGGCGGTGTCGGGGCCGAAGAACCGCGTAGGGCGGATCTTCATCGATTACCTGCGCAACGGCCTGGGCGCCACCACCATTTGCGCTTACGCCGCCCGTACCCGCGAGGGGTTGCCGGTGTCGGTGCCGATCTACCGCGAAGAAGTGGCCGAGCTCAAGGGCGCCAACCTGTGGAACGTGCACAACGTCCATGAGCGGCTGGCGGAGGTGGGGCATGAGCCTTGGGCGGACTTGCGCAAGACCCGCCAGAGCATCACCGCCGACATGCGGCGGCGGATTGGGATGAAGAAGACTGTCAAGTAGCTTGAGCGGACCCCTTTTGTGACAGGTGGAACCACATGGCAGATCGAACGATTGTGGCGAGGGGATCACTGTGGCGAGGGGATTTATCCCCGTTGGGGCGCGAAGCGGCCCTAAGACCTGACACCTCGCTGTGTCTGACAAACAACCAGGGGCTGCTGCGCAGCCCAGCGGGGCGGTGCGACGTTTCGATAAATCCCCTCGCCACAAATGAATCTCGTGCCACAAGTTAGCGGTCAGGCCCTGGTTTTAATAAACCTGCGAACGCCGCAACTGCTCGATCGTTTCAATCAACTCGTCATAGGACACCGGCTTGCCGATGTGCTGGTCGAAGCCCGATTGCTGGGATTTATTCAGGTCGGTGGACGCGCCGTAGCCGGTCAGGGCGATGGCCGGGATGTGCTTGATATGGGGCAGCTTGCGCAGGGCCTGCATCAGTTCATGGCCGTTCATCACCGGCATCCCGAGGTCGGAAATCACCACGTCGAAACGGCCATCCTTGGCGGCTTCCAACGCCTCCAACGGCTGATCGAAGGCAACCACGATGGCGTCTTCCATCTCCAGCAGCAGCTTGAGGGTGTCGAGCACGTCGGGCGAGTCATCCACCAGCAGGATCGTTAAACCGCCCAGGCGCCCGGACTGTTCGTCGCAAGACTGCGGTTTAGGTTCGATCGCGGCATTGCTCAAGGGCAGGCGAATGGTGAAGGTGCAGCCTTTGCCCAGCCCTTCGGACTTGACTTCGACGCTGCCGCCGTGGGCTTCGGTCAATTGCCGGACCAGTGACAGGCCGATCCCCAGGCCTTCGCGCTGGTGGGTGGCGTGCTGGGTCTCGGCCTGGCCGAACAGGTCGAACACTTCGTTCAGGTGCTCCGCCGCGATACCCACGCCAGAGTCCTTTACGTCCAGGCGAGCCATATGGTCGTCATGGCTGGCGACCAGTTGCACCCGGCCGCCGTTGGGGGTGAACTTCAGCGCGTTGTTCACCAGGTTCCAGATGATCTGCTCCAGCCGGGTCGGGTCGGCATTGACGACCAGCTCGCCGCTGGAGCCCTCAGGCAGCTCAAGGGTGACTTTGTTCGGGTGATTGTCGTTGATCACCACGGTGTAGATGTCTTGCAGCACGCGAGCCAGATCGACCGGCTGGCGCTTGAGCTTGAGCTTGCCGGTGCGGACACGGGCCACGTCCAGCAGGTCGTCGATGATGCGCGCCTGGCTGGTGACCGCGTCGCAAATGGTGTTCACGGCCCGGGCTGCCGCGGTGACGGTCTTGGTCACCGGCAGGCGCCGCAGCAGCTCGGCATTGAGCTGGATCAGGTTCAACGGGTGCTTGAGCTCGTGGGACATGACCGCGAAGAACTCATCCTTCAAATGGCTGGAGTTCTGGGTTTCCATCAGCCGTTGGGTCTGTTCCTCATGCAGGCGCTTGTGGCCGGTGAGGTCACGGGCGATCTTCACGTAGCCCTGCAAATAGTCGCCGCTGAGCAGCGTGACCTCGCCGCTGCAGAAGAAGCGGCTGCCGTCCTTGCGCTGGTGCCAGCGCTCGTCTTCGCAACGGCCGTTGGCCCGAGCGGTGCTCAATTCCGTTTCGGGGACGCCGGTGGCACGGTCCTCCGGCGTGAACACGAAGTCGTAGTAACTGCCTTCGGCTTCGCTCTTGCTATGACCGAAGATCAGCTCCGCCCCGGTGTTCCAACTGGTGATCACGCCGTGCTCGTCCAGCAGGATGATCGCGTAGTCGCGGGTGCTTTCCGCCACCAGGCGCATGCGCTCCTCGCCCAAGCGCAGCTCTTCTTCGGCGGCTCGACGCTTGGTGATGTCGATGAAGGTCAGCACCGTGCCGTCGATATGGTCCTCGCTGGAGCGGTACGGCAGCAGCCGGGCGATGTACCAGCGAGCATCGCTGCTGCTGACTTCGCGCTCGATCATGTTCAGGGATTCGAACACCTGGGTCGCGTCCGCCGCCATGTCGGGGTAGTCCAGGCGATGGGTGATGTCCAGCAACGAACGCCCGGTGTCCACCGGAAGCATGCTGAAGATCTCCGTGGCCCGAGGCGTGAACCATTTGATGCGCATGCTGCGATCGATGAACACCGTGGCGATGTCGGTGGAAGCGATCAGGTTGGTCAGGTAGTCGTTGATCTTGTCGGTTTCTTCAACCTTGGTCTTGAGCTCGTAATTGACCGTCAGCAGTTCTTCGTTGATCGACTGTAGCTCTTCCTTGCTGGTCTCCAGTTCTTCGGTGGCGGAGCGCAGTTCCTCGTTGATGGCCTGCATTTCTTCGTTGGAGGCCTTGAGCTCCTCGCTGGAGACCTCGGCCTGCTCGATGGTGTCTTGCAGGTGCAACTTGGTCCGCTGCAGCTCGCGCTCCAGATTGGCCAGGACCTGGTTTTCGGTCTGGCTGGTGATGGTGCCGACCTGTTGGCTGGGGTCGACTTCTTCCTCTTCGAACACCACGAGCACGAACTCGCCATCGGACAATTCGTCGCGATACGGCTGGACCAGCAGGTCCACCAGGAAACGTCGCCCATCGCGCTCCATGTTGACCTGTCGCGACTTGACCGGCTGGCCGTTCTGGTTGACCTGGAACAACGCGGTGCGGATTTCCAGGCGCAGTTGCGGATTGATCAGCGTGAGCAGGTTGCGCGACATCTCGCCGCCGACATGGCGCAGGAAACGCCTGGCACTTTCGATCATGTGCAGGATGTCGCCATTGCTGTCGACGATGATGCTGGGTGGCGCGGCCTGTTCGATGGCGCGCAGGTGGATATCGGCAAACGACACCTTGCGCGGCACCGGGACCTGGGCGGGGACCAGGGACGAGGTGCTGCGCACGTAGCCGCCACGGGGCATGGTCGGGGTGCGGCGGCTGCTGGCAGTGCCGTACTTGGCCCGGAAGATCCGGTTGCGCTTGTCCACCGGGCTGAATAGCTCATGGCACGCATCCGCCGATTCCGAGGAACCGAGGAACAAATAACCGCCAGGACGCAGGGCAAAGTGGAACATTTGCAGGATTTCCCGCTGCACCTCGCGGTCGAGGTAGATCAGCAGGTTGCGGCAGACGATCAGGTCAATCTGCGAGAAAGGTGGGTCCGACAGCAGGCTGTGCTTGGCGAACAGCACGCGTTCGCGGATTTCCTTGCGAACCCTGAAACTGGCGCCTTCCTTCAAGAAGTACTGGCGCAGGCGGGTAGGGGGGACGTCGGTGATGATCGCTTCCGGATAGGCGCCGCCGCGACCCACGGTAATCGCCCGTTCATCGATATCGGTGGCGAATATCTGCAATTTGGCGCTGCTGGCGTCGTGTTGCAGCTGGTCGCTGAGCAACATGGCCAGGGTGTAGGCCTCTTCGCCGGTCGAGCAACCGGCTGACCAGACGCGGATCTCCTCCGGCGGCACGCTGCCCGGTTCCACCGGCTTGAGCAGGTTGGGCAGGACGTCACGCTCAAGGGCTTCGAAGGCCTCGCGATCACGGAAGAAGTTGGTCACGCCGATCAGCAGGTCGCCGAGCAGCGCCTTGGTTTCTTCCGGATGATTCTGCAGGTAGCTGTAGTAGGCGCCCAGGTCCGGTTGGGTGGTGACTTGCATGCGCCGTTCGATGCGCCGCAGCACGGTGGCGCGCTTGTAATGCTTGAAGTCATGGCCGGTGTCGGCGCGCAGCAGCACCAGAACATCATGCAGCGATTGCTCGGCGGCGATCGCCTCACGCTCGGAGGCCGGCGGTTGGGTATGGATCTCCGGATCGTTGGCGGTCGGCAGGCGGATGGCCTGGGAGTTGCGCCAGAGCTCCAAGAGCTTTTGCGGCATCTCGACGACAGGGAGGACCAGGTCGACCATTTGGGTGTCGATGGCGGCTTGGGGCATGCCATCGAACTCGGCGTCCTGGGGCGACTGGGCGATGGTCACGCCGCCTTGTTCCTTAATGCGCGACAGGCCCACGGCGCCGTCCGAGCCGGTGCCTGACAGTACCAGGCAAAATGCCCGGTCCTTGTGCACATCGGCCAGGTCCCGAAAGAACAGGTCGATCGCCACGTGCCCGCCCTGGCGCGGCTCGGCCGGGGAAACCTTCAGGTAGCCGTCGTTCATCGACAACTGATGGGCCGGGGAAATCACATAGACATGGTTCTTCTCGATCGGCACCGCCTCGGTCACCTGCAACACAGGCATCTTGGTGGATTCCTGGATGATCTTGTCGGCGATGCTCTGATGATCCGGGGAGAGGTGCAAAACGATCACGAACGCCATGCCGTTGTCCTTGGGCATGTGTTCGAAAAACTGCTTGATGGCCTGTAGCCCACCCGCGGAAGCACCGATTCCGACCACGGCGAAATCCAGGCTGCTGGGGCTCAGCTCTCGTCGCTGTGGCACGTTGGGAGAGCGTTTGCTTGAAGATGGCATATAAATTTGGCCTTAAGGGCGGCGGGGCGGTCCAGCGCTGCCGACTCGATTCGGGATACAAAAAGTCGCAGGATAGTCGGGTTACGCGAAGATTGCGAAAACTCACGCTTCGCTACGCCGCCGCCACCCACATTGTGTACCTTCAAAAGCCATTCAGCCTACCGGAACCCGCAGGTATTCCGGCTGCAGATAGTTGAACCACAGCAGGATCATTTCCACCAGGATCGTCACCAGCACCAGCAAACCCACGCCCCAGACGCTGGCCGAATACAGCAGGCCCTGTTCCTTCTTCAAGCCCATGAACTTGGGCAAGCCGACGAACAGCAGGAACGTCGAATAGACTGAAGCGGCCAGCAGGACCGCCACCGCCAGCCAGCGGCTCGGATACACGCCGAAGATTCCGGCCAGGAAATACGGGGTCGCGGTGTACGCGGCGAAACCGATGCACTGGTTGACCGTCGGTCGGGCCTCGAAGGTGCGCGACATCCAGCGGATGAACAACCCCATCAGCGACACGCCGACCACGATGGTCACGTACAGCAGCACGCATAGCTGTAGCGCGCTGGCGTGGCTGAGTCGCACGGTTTCGTTCTCGGCCAGGCTCCAACCGGTCCAGGTGGTGCCGATGAACAGGCACACCGCCGGGATCAACGCGAGCAACAGCAGATGCGCCAGGTAATGGTGTGGATGAGCCTGCTCTTGCTCGCGGATGTCCCCCCAGGCGAATTCGGGATGGGTGAACAGTTTGACGAAAAGCACGGACATGACGACCTCCTGATCAGGACAGCCTCTGCATGAGGCTCATACGGTTATGAGGTACAGGATTGGCCAGGGGTTTCATTTATTTGGCCGGTCCGGGCGACGGAGCGATAAAGGGAATGATTCGAAACGGCGGGGGTCAACCCATCAGCATCCATGAAGGACTGTATGCCATGACTGTTGCCCATTCCCTGATCGAGTACATGCGCGAACATGACTTGCGCCTGACCACCGCCGAGTCCTGCACTGCGGGGCTGATCGTCACGCTGTTGGCCGAAGTGCCGGGCAGCGGTTCGCTGATCGAAAGCGGCTATGTGGTGTATTCCCCAGAAGCCAAGCAACGCCTGCTCGGGGTCAAGCCACGAACCATCGACACCTTCAACCTGACCAGCCGTGAAGTCGCCGAGGAAATGGCCCTCGGCGCCCTGCGCGACGCCAACGCCAACGTCGCGGTCGCCACCACCGGCCTGCTCGGGCCGGACGACAAGGACGGTATTCCCGCCGGCACGGTGTGTTTTGCCTGGGCGTTCGAAGTGGACGGGCAACGCGCGCTGTTCAGTCGCCGGGAGCGGTTCTTCGGCGATCGTTCCCAGGTACAACGTCTCTCCAGTGAGTACGCCTTGCAACAGATACCGGGCTATCACCAGCGGGCTTTGACGGGCGATCGTCGATAGGGAGGACCGTCATGACCGACGAATACGACCAGGACGACCAGGATGACCACCGTAGCCGCGAGTTCCCGGTGCGCGAGGACATGGCGTTCCAGCACAAGGTCTGGCGTTTCGAACGGGTGGGTTGGTACGTGTTGGTGCTGCTGGTGATCCTGACCCTGCTCGGGTTGTTTTCCCGTGGCCCGCTGAGTAGCCGCGAAATGCACAGCGCCGACGGCAGCATTGGTGTCGAGTACGAAAAATTCCACCGCAACGGCTCGACCAACCCGATGATCATTCGCCTGAAGGGCGCGCCTGGCGCCGTGCTGGAGGTGGAACTCGGGGGTGACTGGCTGGAAGGGTTCGACGTGCAGAGCGTGCAACCGCAGCCCATGCGCTCGGCGGCCGCAGGACCGGGCATGAAAATCTGGCTGCAGGCGGATGGCGAGGGGCAGGCCAACCTGCACCTGTCGTTGCTCGGCGAAGGCCTTGGCACCTATCAAACCCGCATCGCCACGTCCCATGGCGCGGTGGTGACGTTCAATCAATTCATCTTTCCTTAGGTGACGTATGGATTCGGTATTGCGCGCCGCCGCGATGTACGCGGTATTGATGGTGCTGTTCAGGATCGCGGGCGTCGTTCTCTGGCTGAGATCACCACCTTCGACTTTGTGCTGTTGATGATTATCGGCGAGGCGACCCAGCAGGCGTTGCTGGGGGATGACTTTTCGATGACCAACTCGTTCATGGTCATCGTCACGCTGATTGCCATCGACGTCGGGTTTTCGTTGCTCAAGCTGCGCTCCGATTGGGTGTCCCGGCTGATAGACGGCGGCCCGACCATCATCGTCGAGGACGGGCGCATCTTGGAGGGGCGCATGCGCCATGCCCGGCTGATCGAGGCAGACATCATGGAAGCGGCCCGCTCCAGCCAGGGCATCGAGACCCTGGACCAGATCAAGTTTGCGATTATCGAGCGTAACGGGAAGATTTCGGTGATTGCCAAGAGTGATCCGAAGGACGCTTCTGTGGCGAGGGAGCTTGCTCCCGCTGGGGTGTGCAGCGGCCCCAACATCTTGCGGTCGCTGCGCAACCGAGCGGGAGCAAGCTCCCTCGCCACGGGGATGTGCGTGTGCTTACAGGATCGGCTTGCCCCCCGTCACCGCATATCGCGAGCCAGAGATGTAACTGGACTCATCCGACGCCAGCAGCACGAAGATCGGCGCCACTTCCACCGGCTGGCCGGGACGGCCCAGCGGCGTCTGGGACCCAAAATTCTGCACTTCTTCCTCGGGCATGGTGGCGACGATCAGCGGCGTCCAGATCGGCCCCGGCGCAACGCTGTTCACGCGGATGCCCTTGGGCCCGAGCATCTGCGCCAGGCCGCAGGTGAAGTTGGCGATGGCGCCCTTGGTCGTGGCATACGCCAGCAACGTCGGCTTGGGCATGTCGGAGTTGACCGAGGTGGTGTTGATGATCGAGCCGCCGGCCTTCATGTGCGGCACCGCGGCCTGGCAGATCCTGAACATCGCGGTGATGTTGATATCGAACGTGCGGACCCATTCCTCGTCGGGGATTTCTTCCAGGCTCTCATGGGTCATCTGGAACGCGGCGTTATTGACGAGCACGTCGATACGCCCGAAGCGCGCCACGGTTTCATCGACGACCTTGCGGCATTGCGCCTTGTCGGCGAGGTCGCCCGGCAGCAACAGGCATTGGCGGCCAGCCTGCTCGACCCAGCGCGCGGTTTCCTTGGCGTCTTCATGTTCGTTCAAGTAGGAAACGGCCACGTCCGCGCCTTCGCGGGCGAAGGCAATCGCCACGGCGCGCCCGATGCCGCTGTCGGCGCCGGTGATCAGCGCTATCTTGTTCGCCAGGCGTCCGGAGCCCTTGTAGCTTTGTTCGCCGCAGTCTGGGTAAGGCTCCATCTTCTGCTGGCTGCCAGGTACGGGTTGTTGTTGCTTGGGGAAGGGTGGGGTGGGGTAGTTGGCCATTGTCGTTCTCCATGTCGAGTGGTTGCGATGGAGGGTGGACTTCGGGCTTTCCAGCAGAGTTCGGTTGGATTATCCCGTCGGTCGATGAGCGTGACCGGCAGCGGTTCGTCGACTGACCCTACGTCCGGGTGAACGTGGGTAAGGCCGTCTATTCAAATGTCAGGAAAGATTCAACAGGAGAAACAGCATGTTCAGTCACATACAGATTGGCGCGCGGGACCTGCCGAAAATGGTCGCATTCTATGATGCCGTGCTCGGCTGCCTGGGCTTGGTGCGCATGGAGAGCGAGGATGATTCGGGGCCACCCGGGGAGGGCTGGCATCAGCCTGGCAAGCATTGGCCGCAAGTGTTCGTCCAGGTGCCGATCAATGGGCTGCCGGCGACGTGGGGCAATGGCATGCAAGTCAGCTTTGCTGCTGAGTCACAGCAAGCCGTGCGCGACGCCTGGAAGACAGCGCTCGACCTGGGCGGTTTCGACGAAGGCGCACCGGGCCTGAGGCCGCAATATTCAAAGGATTATTACGGCGCCTATTGCCGGGATCCGGAGGGGAACAAGTTGTGCTTTGTGCATACGCCGGATATGCATGACTGACACCAGCATGGTCTGAGATTGGTGCCTTTGTGGCGAGGGGATTTATCCCCGCTGGGTCGCGCAGCGGCCCTGTTTTTTGCGGTCGCTGCGCAACCGAGCGGGGATAAATCCCCTCGCCACAAGAGATTCGGTCAGGCTCGGGATTTCAGGCTGCGCTCCATCCGCGCAATCCCTTCCTCCAGCAACGCCCGGGGGCAGCCGAAGTTCAACCGCACGAACTGCCCCGCGTCGTCGCCGAAATCCAACCCGGCACTCAAGCCGACCTTGGCTTCCTTGAGGAAGAAACCCTGCGGGTCGTCCAGCCCCAACCCGGAGCAATCCAGCCACGCCAGGTAGGTGCCTTGGGGCACGGTCATGGTGATGCCCGGCAGACGGGTCTTCACGGCTTCGACCAGGTAATCGCGGTTGGCTTGCAGATAGTCCTTCAAGGCTTCCAGCCACGGACCCGCTTCGCTGTAGGCCGCACGGGTGGCCTCGAGGCCGAGGGCGTTGACGCTGTCGACCATGCCGGCCCTGGCCGCGTTGACCCGTTCCCGCAGCTTGGCGTTCTGGATGATGGCAAAGGAGGTCTTCAGGCCGGCGATGTTGTAAGCCTTGCTGGCGGACATCAGCGTGATGGTGCGTTCGGCAATCTCTGCGCCAAGGGTGGCGGTGGGGATGTGCTTGCGACCGTCGAAGCACAGCTCGGCATGGATTTCATCCGAGATGATCCAGGCGTCCTGCTCGACACAGATGTCTGCAACTGCCTTCAATTCGCTGTGGCCGAACACCTTGCCCAGCGGGTTGTGCGGGTTGCTCAGCAACAGTGCGCCGCCGCCGTGCAACGCAGCTGTCAGCCCGGTCAGGTCCGTGTGGAATTCGCCGTTGAGCGGGTTGAACGGCAGCTCCACCTTCTTCAGGCCCCAGTTCCCCGGGGCGTTGCGCAGCGGCGGATAGTTGGGTACCTGCACCACGACGTTCTGCTGCGGTTCCACCAGCGCATGCAAGGCCATGTTGAAGCCCGGCTCGACCCCTGGCAGGAAGAGGACCTGCTGGGGCTCGACGCGCCAGGCGTATTTGCTCCAGAGGTCGGCGACGATGGCGGCGCGAAGGTTGTCCTGGGCCACGCTGTAGCCGAGCATCGGATGCTCCAGGCGCTTGCGCAGCGCATCGACGACCACCGGTGGCGCGGCGAAATCCATGTCGGCCACCCACATCGGCAATACCTCGGCCGGGTAGCGGCTCCACTTGGTGCTACCGGTGCCGTGGCGCTCGAACACCAGGTCGAAATCGAAAGTCATGGTGGTTCCATCAGGTCGGGGAAGGGTGGTCGCCATGATAAAGCAAACTTCCCGCAGGAAAAGATCGAAGTCCTCCCGAGGCAAATGTATCGCTGTGTATCCAGAGCCTTTGTAGACACGAAACGATTCCTCCAAGCCCATCGGCGACACACCCGAGATACCTCACCGGCGTCAAATGAGCCCCATTGAGACAGCACACGCCGTCCCAGGTACTCACTCAAACGTCGGAGACACCGCCATGAACTTCAAGCACCTCAGCATCGCTTCCTTGTTCGCCATCCTCAGTCTCGGCGCCGTGGCAGCCAACGCCCAGGACACCGTCAAGCCGCAGGCTTACATGTACGGCGATCACCTGGACATCGCCAAGGTGCTGTCGGTCAAGCAAGGGGCGGGGTCGGGTTGTGGCGTCGTCGAATCGCGCATGACCTACCTGGACTCCACCGGCGCGATCCGGGCGCTGGACTACAGCGCGATTGCCCAGGATTGCGGCCAGGACAACTGAGGCGTCGGCCTTCAAGGAGATCTACCATGTACACCACTTTGTCGAAGCCAGAAAACCTACAGCGCCACCGTCGCCGGTTTGCACCCACCGTCCTCGCATGCGCGCTGCTGCAACTGGGCGCGTTGGGATTGGCATCGTTCCAGGCAAATGCGGCCGATGTTCCCGCCACCACTGTCGGCACGATCATCCCGGGCAGCCACACTTCGTTCGGGCCGTTGAAGCATGTCAAGGCTGGCCTGTTGGACGTGGCCTACGCTGAAGTCGGTCCCGCCGACGGGCCGGTGGTGATCTTGCTGCACGGCTGGCCTTACGACATTCACAGTTATGCGGATGTGGCGCCGGCGTTGGCCGAGAAGGGCTATCGCGTGCTGATCCCCTATGCCCGGGGCTACGGCGATACACGCTTCCTGTCGGGCAAGACCCTGCGCAACGGCCAGCCATCGGCGCTGGCCAGTGACCTGATCGATTTCATGGACGCACTGAACATCAAGCAAGCCGTGCTCGGCGGCTATGACTGGGGCGCGCGAACCGCCGACATCGTCGCAGCATTGTGGCCGGAGCGTGTGAAAGCGCTGGTTGCGGTGAGTGGCTACCTGATCGGCAGCCAGGAGGCTGGCAAGGCTCCGCTGCCGCCGGCCGCCGAGTTGCAATGGTGGTATCAGTTCTACTTCGCGACAGAGCGTGGTCGCCTGGGCTACGAGAAGAACACCCATGACTTCGCCAAGCTGATCTGGAAACTGGCCTCGCCGAAGTGGAGCTTTGACGACGCGACCTTCGATCGAAGCGCCGCGGCCTTGCAGAACCCCGATCACGTGGCTGTCTCGATCTACAACTATCGTTGGCGCCTGGGGCTGCTGAAGGGCGAGGCCAAATACGCAGGGCTCGAAAAGAAACTCGCGACCTTTCCGTCCATCGCCGTGCCGACGATCACGCTTGAGGGCGACGCCAATGGTGCGCCGCATCCACCGGCAGAAGCCTATGCCAAGCGCTTCACCGGTAAATACCAATATCGACTGATCGACGGTGGCGTGGGTCATAACCTGCCGCAAGAGGCACCGCAGGCCTTCGCCCAGGCTGTGATTGACGCAGACCATCTGTGAAGTCGCCGCAATAGCTGACAAGCGGTGTCCCCGTGGCGAGGGAGCTTGCTCCCGCTGGGCTGCGCAGTAGACCCCACAAGGCTAGCTGGGATCAGCCTGACACCCAGCGGTGGCTGGTTTGGGGCCGCTTCGCGACCCAACGGGAGCAAGCTCCCTCACCACGGGTTTGGCATCCACTTCCAATCAAGCCAGGCTGAACGGCAACTGCCGCAGTGGCTTGCCCGTCAGGCTGGCAATGGCATTGGCAAACGCCGGCGCCAAGGCCGGCAGGCCGGGTTCGCCCATGCCGGTCGGCGGCTCGGCGCTGGGGACGATGTGCACGGCGATCTGCGGCATGTCGGTGATGCGCGGCACGCTGAAGTCGGCAAAGTTGCTTTGTTGCACGACGCCGTCCTTCAACGTCACCGCGCCACCAGGCAGGCACATTGACAACCCCATCAGCGCGGCGCCCTGTACCTGGGCTTCGACGCTGCGCGGGTTGACCGCCAGATTGCAATGCACGCCCGCCGTAACGTTGTGGAGCACCGGACGGCCATCCTGCACCGACGCCTCGACCACGTAGGCCACCACCGAGCTGAACGACTCATGTACCGCCACGCCCCAGGCTTGGCCGGCGGGTAGTTGGCGCTTGCCGTAGCCGCTCTTGTCCACCGCCAGTTGCAGCGCGTCACGATGGCGCGGGCTCTGCTCGCCAAACAGCTTCATCCGGTAGGCCACTGGATCCTGCTTCGTCGTGCGGGCGATTTCGTCGATCAGGGTTTCCATCACGAAAGCGGTATGGGTCGAGCCGACGCTGCGCCACCAGAGCACGGGCACGTTGAGCTTCGGATGATGCACGGTCAATCGCATCGGCAATGGATACGGATCGCGCATGCCCTCCGTGGCGGTGGGGTCGATGCCGTTTTTCATCTGCCCGGCGAACAGGGTGCCGGTGAGGATGGATTGGCCGACCAGGGCGTGGTCCCAGGCCAACACCTTGCCGCTGTCGTCGAAGCCGATGCGCGCGCGGTGCAGGTGCATGGGCCGGTAATAGCCGCCCTTGATGTCGTCTTCCCGGCTCCACAGGGTGCGGATGGGCGCATCGAGCCCGGCGGCGCGGGCGGCCTTGGCGACTTCGCAGGCCTGCACGACAAAATCATTGGTGGGCACGCCGCGTCGGCCAAAACCACCGCCCGCTGTCTGCACATTCACCTGGACTTGCTCGGGCTTGAGGTTCAACACCTTGGCCGCCGCCGCGCCATCGCCGCCGGGGAACTGTGTGCCCACCCATAATTGGGCACGGCCCTCGGACAGTTGGACGGTGCAGTTCAGCGGTTCCATGGGCGCATGGGCCAGATAAGGGAATACGAACTCGGCCTCCAACTGGTGCGGCGCGGAGGCCAGGGGCTTCATATCGGCATCGAAGTGCAGCGGGCCGGATTGGCCAGCCAGCTCGCGGTACTGGGCCAGTTGTTTTTCCGTGTCGACTTTTTCGACCTTGGCCGCGTCCCATTCGACTTTCAGCGCGTCACGACCCAGCTTCGCCTGCCAGTAACCGTCGGCGATCACCGCGACACCTTCGGCACCGCCATCAAGCGGCACGCGCAGCACGGCTTTTACGCCTTTGGTGGTGCGTGCGGCGCTGTCGTCCAGGGAGGCGATGCGGGCGCCGAACACCGGCGGCCGGGCGACCACTGCGGTGAGTTGCCCCGGCAAATGCACGTCGATGCCGAAATCCTGCTGGCCGCTGCTCTTGGCCTTGGCGTCGAGGCGGTTGGTGGCCTGGCCGATGATGCGAAAATCCTTGGGATCCTTGAGCGTGACCTTCTCCGGCACGGGCATCGCCATGGCGGCTTCGGCCAACTCGCCGTAGGTCGCCTTGCGGCCGCCCGGGCCCAACACCGTGCCGTTTTGCGTGGTCAGGCTGGCGGCGTCGACGTTCCAGCGCGCCGCCGCCGCGGCCAGCAGCATCGACCGGGCGCGGGCGCCCAGTTCGCGGTATTGGGTGTAACTGTTCTTGATCGAATTGGAACCGCCGGTGAGGTGGATGCCAAAGGCCGGGTCCATGTAGGCCGCGTCGTTGCTGCCGTTGCGCGTGCGCACCAGGCTCCAGTCGGCGTCGAGTTCTTCGGCGAGGATCATTGGCAGGCCGGTCTGCACACCTTGGCCGAACTCCAGGCGATTGATCGTCACCGTCACTTCGCCGCTCGGCGCGATCTGCACGAAGGCCGAAGGTTGTTGGGTCGGCTTGAGGGGACCTTCGCCCGCGCCATTGGCTTGCTGCCCAAGGGCCAGGTGAGGAAACGCACCCAAGGCCAGGCCGCCGATGCCGACGATTTTGAGGAAGCTGCGGCGGGGCAGGGTCGCTGGACCGTCCGCATCATCGCGCTCAAGCAGGTGCTGCAAGGCGCGCGGAAGTTCGGTTGGAAAAATCTCGTTGAGCATGGCGAAGTCCCTGTCAGGCGAGGGCTTTGGCGGCATCAGCCACCGCGGCGCGGATTCGGGCATAGGTGCCGCAGCGGCAGATATTGCCGGCCATGGCCGAGTCGATCTCGGCCGGGGTCGGCTGCTTGCCCTTGGGCTGGGCCTTGAGGAATGCGGTGGCGCTCATGATCTGGCCGCTCTGGCAGTAACCGCACTGCGCGACATCGTGCTTGACCCAGGCTTCGTGGACGGCGCTGCCCACCGGGTCGCTGCCATCGGTGGCTGCTTCGATGGTGGTGATCTTCTTGCCAATCGCCGCCGCGACCGGCGTCACGCAGGACCGGATGGCCTGGCCATCCAGGTGAACGGTGCAGGCGCCGCACAAGGCCGCGCCGCAGCCGAACTTGGTGCCGGTCATGCCCAGCGTGTCGCGCAGGGCCCACAGGATCGGGGTGCCAGGGTCTACGTCAACCGTGTGCTCACGGCCATTGATATTGAGGGCGCTCATAGTCGGACCAGCTCCAGATGGTTGGGCACCGATTACTATAGGAAGCATTGGGGACGATAGCTTGCACGATCCGGTCCGATGATTGCCCAATCTTGCAAATCACCCACCGTTCGTTTGAAACGATCACGCCAAGATGTGGGCGCGGCATACCCTCGTATGGTATCGAGCGCGCCACGCCACGCCGCACACTCGTTCTCCAGGTGAACCGTTGTTCTGGCACAGGAAAGACGGTTCGCCCCATTCATGACAGGAGAGCGATCATGACGATGCATCAGCAAGACACCGCGCAAAAACAAGCGATCCAAGGGGTATCCGCGACCGAAGAACTGGTTCCGTCGCGCTACGCACTCAAGGTCGGCGACATCGATGTGCTGGTGGTCAGCGATGGCGTGCTGCCGCTGCCGACCTCGACCATGTCCACCAACGTCGACCCGGCCGCCCGCGCCGCGTGGTTCAAGGATATGTACCTCGGCCCCGACGCATTCGATTGGGCGCTGAACGTGCTGGTGGTGCGCAGCGGCGAGCAGACCCTTTTGGTCGACGCCGGCCTGGGTGGCCAGTTTCCCGGCTTCCCCCGCGCCGGCCTGTTTCCCAAGCGACTGGAAGCGGCCGGCATCGAGCTTTCCTCCATCACCGACGTGGTCATCACCCATATGCACATGGACCACATAGGCGGGCTGCTGGTCGATGAGGTGAAGAGCCGTCTGCGGCCGGATGTGAAGATTCATGTGTGTGCGACCGAAGTCGAGTTCTGGGCCAACCCCGATTTCTCACGCACTGTCATGCCTTCGCCAATACCGGAAGTGTTGCACACCACCGCGCAGCAATTCATGGAGGCGTACCACGACAAACTGCACACCTTCGAGCAGGAATATGAAGTGGCGCCGGGCGTGGTGGTCAAGCGCACGGGCGGGCATACGCCGGGGCACAGCGTGGTGCATGTGACGTCCGGCAATGAAAAACTGACGTTTGCCGGCGATGCCCTGTTCCCGGTGGCCTTCGACCATCCCGATTGGCAGAACGGCTTCGAGCACGACCCTGAAGAAGCGGTGCGCGTTCGTGTACGGCTGATGCAAGAAGCCGCGGCGAGCGGCGAGCTGTTCGTGGCCACTCACCTTTCGTTTCCTTCCGTGGGCCGGGTGGCGGTCAACGGGGATGCGTTTCGCTGGGTGGCGGGGTCTTGGGATTATTGAGTGTTGGCTGGGCCTGGGCGTTCGTCCGGGCCCGGCGATTTTGCTGCGCAGCAAAGCTGCCCCGACGGTTTTATTTCGAACTCAGTTGGACCGGCATCGTCTCGATCAGCCGACGCGAGCGGATCATCGATTGCGTTTGCTCGACGTAACGCTTGAAATGAGCAGACATGATGTGGGACTGGTAAGCCTGCTCATCTGCATAGATTTCGAAGAAATGGAGTTGATGCGGATGGTCTTTATCCGCCACCGAATAAATAGCGAGCACGCCAGGCTCCACCCGTGCGGAGATCTCCATCTCCTCCTTGACGATCTCGGTATAGCGCTCCAGTTGAGTCGGATCGATTTCCAGCTGCGCGATACGGACCACAGCCGTGGGAGGCAGGGTTTGCGCCGATGCCTCACTGCCAATCGCCAGGGTGGCTGATAACGCGCATGCATAAAACAGGTGGCTGAGCTTCATGGGGTCTCCTGACTGGTAGGTTCATACATTCGATCGAGCGACGCGATCCGGCATCCGGGATGCGCATCCGGGGAAAGGGCGGTTCACTATAGCGTGATGGTATGGCTGAACTGTTCCTGAACAGCGCTCAGCTATCCCGATTGCAGGCGTTGCCATCGTTGTACGTCCTGTTCTTGCCGCTCCTACTGCGGCCACTGCTCCAACAGAATCGAAACAAACTTCTCCGCCGCGGGAGACAGCGATGCACCCCGTCGATAGACCAGGCCAAGGGATCGGTTCACCACCGGCTCGATCAGCGGCACGCTGACCAACGTGGGATGGTCCTCGGCGGGCATTGCCAGGCTGGGCATCGCCGACACGCCGAGGCCGGCCTCGACCAACCCCAGCGAGGTGGACAGGTGCTGCACTTCGTAGAACCACTGCGGGCGCCAGCTCAGGCCGGACAGGGCGTGATCGAGCAGCATCCGGTTGCCGCTCAGGCGTCCAACCCCGATCAACCGATAATCGCTGAGTTCCGACCAGGTCACGGCACTGCGCGCTGCGAGTTCATGGTCCCGGCGGCAAGCCAGCACAAAGGGTTCGTTGACCAAGGGCACGAACTCGATGTCCGGGTGTTGGCCGCTCATCATGTTGATACCGAAATCGGCTTCGCCGCGTAGCACGGCTTCCAATCCTTCGTTGGCGCTGAGATCCAGCAGACGGATGCGGATCTTCGGATAGCGCTCGTTATAGAGCCGGATCACCGAAGGCAAGAAGTAGAACGCCGCCGTGGGGATGCAGGCCAAGGTCACGCGGCCGATCTGCCGCTCCGCCAGTTCGCGGATGTTGAGGATCGAATCGTCGAAGTCGTCCAGCAGGCGCCGCGCCTTGGGCAGGAAATCACGCCCGACGCTGGTGAGGCTGACCTTTCGTGTCGTGCGGTCGAGCAGGGCGGTGCCTAATCCCTCTTCGAGTTTTTTCATCCGTCGGCTCAAGGCGGGTTGCGACAGGTGCAGCGCATCGGCCGCCTCGTGGAAGCTGCCAAGTTCAGCGATTTTCACGAAAGATCGGATGTCCTGGAGCTCGTATTCCATGTTTTCTCTCGGTGGGATGGGCGGATTGACTGGCGTCGGATCCTAAGATAATTCTTTTGTGAAACGCAATAATAGCTCCGATCTTTGCATTGGAATCACTTTTTAAACCCTGCCACTCTTGTGTCCTGAACATCAATTATCCAGATTGATCAACAAGAGTTACTGTTCATGCAACGAATTCCTTGTGTACTCATGCGCGGCGGCACTTCCAAAGGTCCGGTGTTTCTTGCGTGGGATTTGCCGACAGCGATCCCTGAACGTGACGAGTTGCTGCTGAATCTGATGGGCTCGGGCCATGAGCTAGAAATCGACGGCATCGGCGGCGGCAGCCCACAGACCAGCAAAGTGGCGATTGTCAGCCCGTCGCTGCACGCCGATGCCGACGTTGACTACCTGTTCGTCCAGGTCATGGTTTCCCAGCGTCGGGTCGATACCGCACCCAATTGCGGCAACATGCTGTGCGCCGTCGGCCCGTTTGCCATCGAGCAAGGCTTGGTCAAGGCAACGGGCGACCTGACCCGTGTGCGGATCCGCAACCTCAATACCGGAACGTTCGTCAATGCCGAGGTCCAGACGCCGGAAGGCAAGGTCAGCTACGAAGGCGACACCGCCATCGACGGCGTGCCGGGCACGGCTGCTCCGGTGCAACTGACCTTCCTTGATGCGGCGGGCAGCAAGACGGGCAAGCTCTTTCCCACCGGGCAATCCCTGGACCTGATCGACGGCATCCCGGTGACCTGTATCGACATGGCCATGCCGATGCTGATCGTCGAGGCGAGCCAGTTGGGCAAGCGCGGTGACGAAAGCCCCGCAGAGCTGGACGCGGACAAGGCGTTTTTGCAGCGCCTGGAATCCCTGCGACTCAAAGCCGGGCTCGCCATGGGCCTGGGCGATGTCAGCGACAAGGTGATTCCCAAGCCGGTGCTGGTGTCGGCGCCAAAGTGCGGCGGGACGATCCAGGTGCGCTACTTCATGCCGCACAACTGTCATCGCGCCTTGGCGATCACCGGCTCCATCGGCTTGGCGACCGCCTGCGTGACCGACGGCAGCGTCGCGGCCAATCTCATCGGTGGCGCCAGAGAGCCGCGTTTGCAGCGGGTGCGCATCGAGCACCCCAGCGGTGGTATCGATGTGGTGTTGTCCTACACCGGCGAAAAGGGTGAGACCATCCGCGCCTCGGTGGTCCGTACCGCTCGCAGGCTCTTTTCAGGTTTCGTCTACGCCACGGTTTCCCAGCGCCTGGCCGGATAACCCAGGCAGTCCTTGTCATTGCATCAGCTACTCAATAACAACAAGAGATCTGACATATGCTCGCTTTACTTGGCTTGGCCATGGTGGTGGTCTTCACCTTCCTGATAATGACCAAACGGCTGTCGCCGATCGTTGCTCTGACGATCGTGCCGATCATCTTCGCGGTGATGGGTGGTTTTGGCGGCACCACCGGCAAGATGATGCTGGACGGCCTGAAGATGGTCGCACCATCGGCCGCGTTGCTGCTGTTCGCGATCCTGTTTTTCGGCCTGATGATCGACGCCGGCCTGTTCGACCCGCTGATCCGCAAGATCCTCAAGCGGGTCAATGGCGATCCGATGAAAATCGCCGTGGGCACGGCCCTGTTGTCGCTGCTGGTGGCACTGGACGGTGACGGCACGACCACCTACATGATCACCTGCGCGGCGATGTTGCCTTTGTACAAGCGCATCGGCATGAACCCGATGATCCTGGCGACCGTGGCGATGTTGTCGCTGAGCATCATGAGCGGCATGACGCCTTGGGGTGGCCCGGCGACCCGCGCCATCGCGGCACTGGGCCTGGATGCCGGCGAGTACTTCGTGCCGTTGCTGCCGACCATGATCGGTGGCGCGATGTGGGTGGTGTTCACGGCGTTCCTACTGGGCCGTGCCGAGCGCAAGCGCATCGGCAATATCCAACTGCAAAGCGGTGGCGGTGATTGCTATATCAAGGCGATCCTCGAAGACACCCCGCACAAGCGTCCGAAACTGGCCTACGTCAACCTGCTGCTGGTGGTCGCGGTGATGGTCGCGCTGGTGATGGGGATAATGCACTCGGCAATCCTGTTCCTGATCGGCTTCGTGCTGGCGCTGGTCATCAATTATCCCCAACTGGACATCCAGAAGGAGCGCATCCTCGCCCATTCGGGCAACGCCATGACCGTCGTGCTGCTGGTATTCGCGGCGGGGATTTTCGCCGGGATATTTTCCGGGACGAAAATGGTCGACGCCCTGGCGCAAACCCTGGTCGACTGGATTCCGCCTTCCTGGGGCCATCTGTTCCCCCTGGTGGTGGCAATCACCAGCATGCCGCTGACGTTCGTATTGTCCAACGACGCCTACTACTTCGGGGTCGTGCCGATCCTCGCAAACGCCGCTGCCGCCTATGGGATCCATCCGGTCGAAATCGCCCGGGCGTCCATCCTCGGCCAACCGGTGCACCTGATGAGCCCGCTGGTGGCTTCGACCTTGTTGCTGGTGGGCATGGTCGACCGCGACCTCGGTGACTTCCAGAAAGCCACCATCCAATGGGCCGTGCTCACCTCCTTGGTGATTACCGCGCTGGCCTTGCTGACCGGGGCGCTGACGCTGTTCTCCTGATTCACCCGACATCACGTTGCCTGATCGCCTGACGCACCCTCCGCACGCGGGTGCGGGCTGGCCTGCACCCAATAAAAACAATGAGTAGCCAGACATGAACACTTTGCTTACCCGCGGGGCTTTGTTTCCGATCCTTGGGCTATTGCCCCTCGCCACGGCCAGCGCCGAAGGTTTCATTGATGACAGCAAGCTCAAGCTGCAACTGCGCAACGTGTACTTCAACGAGAATTTTCGTGATGAGCACGGCATGAGCCCACGGGCGGCGAGGACCGCCAAAAGCGAACGCACCGAATGGGCCCAGGGCTTCCTGCTCGACTACCAATCGGGTTTTACGCCAGGCACTGTCGGCTTCGGGGTCGATGCATTGGGCCTGCTCGGGGTCAAGCTCGACTCCGGGCGTGGCCGCAGCGGCACTGGTCTGCTACCGGTTCACGATGACGGCCGTGCCGCCGACGAATTTGCCAGCGCGGGCATGACCGCCAAGGCCCGACTGGCCAAGACCACGGTCAAATACGGCACCTTGCTGCCAAAAACTCCGGTGCTGATCTACAACGATGCGCGGTTGTTGCCCCAGACCTATCAAGGGACCCAGATCAGTAGCAATGACATCGACAACCTCACGCTGACGGGCGGGCACGTGGAGCGTTTCAAGCTACGGGACTCCAGCGACAGCATGCCGATCGTGCCCGACGGTTATGGTGGCGACCAGTCAGGCGATTTCAGCTACGCCGGTGGCGACTACAAGCTGACAAAGAACCTGCGCTTGAGCTATTTCCATGGCGAACTGGAGAACTTCTACCGGCAGCACTTCGCCGGGATCCAACACGATTTGCCGCTGGGCCCCGGCGTGCTCACCAGCGACCTGCGCTATTTCAACAGCGCCGATTCCGGCTCGGCCTACGGCGGTAAAGTCGACAACGAGATGCTCAATGGCCTGTTGTCGTACGCCGTGACCGGCCACACGTTCAGCGCGGGCTACCAGAAACTCAGCGGCGAAGCGGGGCTGCCCTACATCAGCGGCGCCACCGTGTATTCCTTCAGCAACGTCGGGATCGGCAAGTTCATCGAGGAAGACGAAAAGACCTGGATGCTCGGTTACGGCTACGACTTCGCTCGCCTTGGCATGCCGGGCCTGACATTGACCAGCCGTTACCTCAGCGGCAACGACGGCAAGTCCAACAGCACCGTGAAGGAGTGGGAGCGTGATGCCGAAATCGCCTATGTCGTGCAGCAAGGCACGTTCAAAGGCCTGGGCGTGAAACTGCGCAACTATGTCTATCGCTCCGATTTTTCCCGGGGGCGCGACAGCAACCGGATCTACGTGACCTATGACGTGGCGCTTTGGTAGATGATGCTGTTCACTTGAGAACCATGATGGACCCGTGGCGAGGGAGCTTGCTCCCTCGCCACGGGGCATTGTTCTCAAATGCCCCATCGGGGCTTTGACGGCCCATTGTCGAGTGGATTTTGTATTCCAACGAGCAACTCGTCGATTTCAAGCACACCGATGCCCGCGTTCGTGGCGTCCCGCAAAGTCTGCTGAACAGGTCTCGTAAAACGGTGGTTTGTACCAGGCAGCCTATGCTTTTAACGGTTTATGCACGGTTTCCAAGTGTTGTAATAAAGCCATGAAGAAGATGTGCTTTTTACTTCCCGGCCCTCAATGGACATCCTGACAAATGCCTGCACCGTTAACTTCCGTAGAGACGAGTTCCGAGCTGCCGACGCACGCTGATGTGGTCGTGATTGGCGGCGGCATCATCGGGACCTTTACCGCCTATTACCTGGCCAAGCGCGGCATGAAAGTCGCCCTGGTGGAAAAAGGCTGGATCGGTGCCGAGCAATCGAGTCGAAACTGGGGCTGGTGCCGCCAACAGAATCGAGACGCCCGTGAGTTGCCGCTGTCGACCAAGAGCCTGGACCTGTGGGAGCAGTTCGCAGCGGACTCCGGCGAGGACACCGGCTTCAAGCGCTGTGGTTTGCTCTACTTGAGCAACAGTGAGAAGGAGCTGGACGGCTGGGCGCAATGGGGTGAGTTCGCCCGGACCGTGAATGTCAAAACCCATATGTTGACGGCGGAACAGGCTGCTCAACACGGTCGAGTGACGGGCAAACCCTGGAGGGGCGGGGTGTTTTCACCGACCGACGGCACCGCTGACCCGTCCCGCGCGGCACCGGCGGTGGCGCGGGCAATCATCAAGCTGGGTGGCACGGTGCATCAAGGGTGCGCGGCGCGTGGCCTCGAGACCGAGGGCGGACGGCTGTCCGCCGTCGTGACCGAGAAGGGCACCATTCGCACCCCTCTTGCTGTTCTCGCGGGCGGCGCGTGGGCCTCGTCGTTCTGCCGGCAGTACGGCATTCGTTTTCCCCAGGCGACCATTCGCCAGACCGTAATGGCGGTGTCCAAGGGCGCCCCGGAGATCCCGGATGCGCTGCACACCGCCGACATTTCCATGACCCGGCGCTCGGATGGCGGCTTCACCCTGGCAATCAGTGGCAGGGGGCGGGTTGACCCGACGCCGCAACTGCTGCGTTTCGCCCCGCAGTTCCTGCCGATGTTCCAGCGCCGCTGGCGCAAGCTGGCGCCCGGTGGCTTGCAAGGGTTCCAGGCGGGACACGAAGGCCTGGGTCATTGGCGCCTGGACCAGCCCACCCCGATGGAGAGAATGCGGATCCTGGATCCCAAGGCAGATGCCCGGGTGGTTGAATTGACGTACAAACGTGCGATCGACCTGGTGCCGATGCTGAAGGCCTCATCGATCACCGGAGCCTGGGCCGGTTATGTCGACAGCACGCCTGACGGTGTCCCGGGGATCGGTGAAATGGCGGAGCTCCCGGGCCTGGTGCTGGCGGCGGGCTTCAGTGGCCACGGTTTTGGCATCGGCCCGGGCGCGGGTCATCTGATCGCCGATATCGTCACGGGCATGGCCCCCCTGGTTGACCCACGACCCTATCATCCGGACCGTTTCCAGTCTTCGTCCTGGGGCAAGGTCGCGGAGTTCTAGAGACGCGGAAATCTCACTGGCAAGACAACAAACGGGCGCACCCGCAGGGGCTGCGCCCGTTCTCGTTGTGCCGGCGCAGATTCTGCCGCACGCCGCGGTTCAAGAGGCTTTGCGCGCACCATAAATGGCCCCGGACGCCTTGAAAAAGGCCCGGATGCCCAGGCATGGCGCATCCCGCACAGTCTGCTGAGCGGGCCCCGAAAAACGGTGGTTTGTGCCAAGCGACCTATACTTTTAACGGTATATGCGCGGTCTCATGATGCTGTAATAAATCCGTGATGCAGCGTCGCACCCCCACCTCCAGAACGGTGCAATCGCTTGCCCCTCATGACCTCCACCATCACTCAGGACTGCACTCATGAGCTTCCTTCGCCCCAAGTTCATTACCTTTGACTGTTACGGCACGTTGACCAATTTCCAGATGGGCACCATGACGCGCGAGCTGTTCGCCGACCGGGTCCCTGCCGAGCAAATGGAGCAGTTCGTCAAGGATTTCTCGGCGTATCGCCTGGACCAGGTGATGGGTGACTGGCGGCCCTATGATGAGATTCTCAAGACAGCCCTGGCGCGAGTCTGCAAACGCTGGGGCGTCGAATACAAAGGCGAAGGCCAGCTCTACTACGATGCCGTACCGACCTGGGGCCCGCATGCCGACGTGCCGGCCGGCCTGTCGAAAATCGCCGACAAGATTCCCCTGGTGATTTTCTCCAACGCGATGGACGAGCAGATCATGTCCAACGTCGACAAGCTCGGTGCGCCTTTCCATAAAGTCTTCACCGCCCAGCAAGCCCAAGCCTACAAGCCACGCCTGGCCGCCTTCGAGTACATGCTCGATAACCTCGGCTGCGGGCCGGAGGACGTCCTGCACGTGTCTTCGAGCTTCCGCTACGACCTGATGTCGGCCCACGACATGAAAATCAAGCACAAAGCCTTCGTGGCCCGTGGTCATGAACACCCGGCGAACGCGGCCTTTGGTTACCACCAGATCCCGGACATCGGCGGATTGGCCGGGCTGGTCGGTCTCTGAGTTTCTGAGCTCTCTTCAAGGCTAAAGGGGTTTTGACATGGGCAGTGAGTCCTATTGGCTCGATACCGCACCGGCGTTCACCGGTGCCCAGCTCGGCGCGTTGCCCGGACAGGTCGACGTGGTCATCGTCGGTGGTGGTTTCACCGGCCTGGCGGCGGCCCGGGCCCTGGCCTTGAAGGGTGCCAGCGTGGCGGTGCTGGAAGGCGGGCGGGTGATTGGCGAGGCGTCGGGGCGCAATGGCGGCCAGTGCAACACCGGCGTTGCCCAGGACTACGCGGCCCTCAGTGCCAGCCTTGGCGCCGATAAGGCGCGCGCTTATTACCAGGCTTATGAAAGCGCGGTACAGAGCGTTGTCTCGCTGGTTGAGCAGGAGCGGATCGCCTGTGATCTCAAGCGCAATGGCAAGCTCAAGCTGGCCGCCAAGCCGATGCATTACGAAGGCCTGGCGCGCACGTGCGACTTGATTCGCCGCGAGGTCGATGCCGAGGTCGAGTTGTTATCCGCCCAGGAGACCCGTGCTGAAGTCGACTCGGCCCAATTCCATGGCGGCTTGCTGCAGCGTAATGGCGTGCAAATGCATGTAGGGCGCTTCGGGGTCGGGTTGGCCGAGGCCGCCGCGCGTCACGGCGCGTTGATTTTCCAGGGCGTGTCCGTTACGGACTGGAAAGCCAGTGCGGGCGGTTATCGGGTCAACACCACCAAGGGTTCGCTGCAGGCCACGCAAATCCTGCTGGCCACCGGCACCTGCCAGCAAGGCGGGTTGGGCTGGTATCGGCGCAGGATCGTGCCGGTGGGCAGTTTCGTGATCGCCACCGAGGTGTTGCCCCAGGCCTTGGTCGACCGCCTGCTGCCGGCCCATCGCTCGTATGTCACCAGCCGCATGATCGGAAATTACTTTCGCCTGACGCCGGACAACCGCCTGCTGTTTGGCGGGCGTGCGCGGTTTGCCATGTCGGACAGCGTGTCCGACGCCAAGAGCGGCAAGGTTCTGCATGCCGCAATGGTGCAGATGTTCCCGCAACTGGCCCAGGTAAAAGTCGATTATTGCTGGGGCGGGTTGGTGGACATGACTTCCGATCGGTTGCCCCGGGCCGGCCAGCACGGCGGGGTTTATCACTCCATGGGCTACAGCGGCCATGGCGTGCAGATGTCGGTGCACATGGGCCAGGTCATGGCCGACGTCATGGCTGGCAACCTCGAGGCCAATCCTTGGCGCGAGCTCGATTGGCCGGCCATCCCCGGGCATTTCGGCAAGCCTTGGTTCCTGCCGTTCGTGGGGGCGTATTACCGGCTTCAAGACTATTTGCATTGAGTTAATGGGGGACGCATCACGTTTCACAACGTTGCGTTAATCGCGAGCCATCGAGCCTTATCACTTCCGAAAGGTAGAACTGACATGACTGACAAGAAAAACAGTATCGACACCCAGTTGGTAACAGGTACGGAAAGTCTGCGCATTTTCGAAGGGCTCAATCGCGGCATGTCACGCCGCAATGCGTTGCAGATGCTCGGATTGGCCGGGGTAGCGGTGGCCGGTGCCGGCAGCCTGTTCGGCACCGCCGGCAAGCTGTTCGCCGATGACGAGGCCGCAAGCCCTGGCAAAGGCAAGCCGGGCGGGCGGATCCGCGTCGCCGGTTCGACCAGTTCCACCGCCGACACCCTGGACCCGGCCAAAGGATCGTCGTCCACCGACTATGTGCGCCATTACATGTTCTATAACGGGCTGACGCGTTTCGACAGCCACATGGTTCCGCAACTGGAGCTGGCCGAGCGTATCGAAACCACTGACGCCACCCTCTGGGTGATCAGCCTGCGCAAGGAAGTGACCTTCCACAATGGCAAGGCACTGACCGCTGCCGACGTGGTGTTCTCGTTGTTGCGTCACAAGGACCCGATCACCGGTTCCAAGGTCCTGCCGCTGGCGTCGCAGTTCGCCGATGTGAAAGCCGTTGGCACCCACGAAGTGCAGATACAGTTGAGCGGCCCCAACGCTGAACTGCCGTCGGTGCTGGCCGTCTCGCACATGCTGATCGTGCCCGAGGGCACCAGCGATTTCAGCCAGGGCATTGGCACCGGGCCGTTCAAGGTCAAGGAATTCAAGCCCGGCGTGCGTTCTGTGGGGGCGCGCAATGCCAATTATTGGAAACCCGGCTTGCCGTACCTGGACGAGATCGAATTCATCGGCATCGCCGACGAATCGTCGCGGATCAACGCGCTGTTGTCGGGCGACGTGCACATCGTCAACGAGGTCAACCCACGCTCGACCACACGCATCAAGGCCAGCGCCAAGCACCGGGTCATCGATTCGCCGTCGGGCAACTACACCGACCTGATCATCCGGCAGGACCAGATGCCGGGCCAAAGCCCGGAATTCACCCAGGCCATGAAGCTGTTGCTGGACCGTGAGCAGATCAAGTCGGCGATCTTCCGTGGCTACGCCCGGGTCGGCAACGACCATCCCATCGCACCCGGTGCGCGTTTCTATAACGCGGAGTTGCCACAACGGGCCTACGATCCGGAAAAGGCCAAGTTCCTGCTCAAGAAGGCCGGCATGGAAAGCATCAGCATGCCGTTGATGTGCTCACCCGCCGCGACCGGTTCGGTGGATGTCGCGGTGTTGCTGCAGCAATCGGCCAAGGAGGCCGGGCTCAAGCTCGACGTCAACCGGCTGCCCAGCGATGGCTACTGGTCCAACCATTGGGCCAAGCACCCGCTGAGCTTCGGCAACATCAACCCGCGTCCGAATGCCGACATGATCTTCTCGCAGTTCTTCCAGTCGACGGCCCCGTGGAACGAATCGGCCTGGAAAAACGAGCAGTTCGACCAACTGCTGGTACAGGCGCGAGGGGAAACCGACGAGGCCAAGCGCGGCAAGATGTATGGCGACATGCAAGCCCTGGTGCATGAACACAGCGGGATTGGCGTGCCGGTGTTCATCAGCAACATCGACGGCGCCGACCAGCGTGTCAAAGGCTATGGCGCCAACCCGTTGGGCGGTTTCATGGGCTACATGTTCGCCGAGCAAGTCTGGCTGGACGCCTGATGACCGTCGGGTTCGCGCTGCATTGCATGAGGGACGGGTGATGAATAGCAACACACTGTGGTTGATTGGCCGACGCCTGGGGGCGGCGGTCCTGACCTTGCTGATTGTGTCCATGGTGGTGTTCGCCATCACGGCGGTGCTGCCGGGCGACGCGGCGCAACAGTCCCTGGGCCAGTTCGCGACACCGGAACAAGTCGCCGCGCTGCGGGCGAAAATGGGTCTCGACCAGCCCGGTGTGTTGCGTTACCTGCACTGGCTGACGAGCCTGCTCAGCGGTGACCTGGGGATGTCGATTTCCAATGCCATGCCGGTCGTCGATCTGATGGCCGGCCGGGTCCCCAACACCTTGATGCTCGCGGCGGCCACGGCATTGGTTTCGGTGCCGGTGGCGTTGACCCTGGGTATCGGCTCGGCCATGGGCCGGGGCGGGCGCATCGACAGTTTCCTGAGTTTTTTCACCCTGACCATGGTAGCGGTGCCGGAATTTCTGGTGGCCACCCTGGCGGTGCTGATATTCGCGGTAAACCTGGGTTGGCTGTCGGCGTTGTCCTACGCCAGTGACATCACCTCACCCTGGCAATTCATGCGCACCTACGCCTTGCCGGTGATGACGCTGTGCTGCGTGATTGTCGCGCAGATGTCGCGCATGACCCGGGCGGCGGTCATCGATCAGCTCGACAGCCCCTATGTGGAGATGGCCCGGCTCAAAGGCGTGAGCAATGTCCGCATCGTGCTTCGCCATGCCTTGCCCAATGCCATCGGGCCCATCGCCAATGCCATCGCCCTGAGCCTGTCCTACCTGCTGGGCGGGGTGGTGATCGTCGAAACGATCTTCAACTACCCCGGTATCGCCAGCCTGATGGTCGACGCCGTGACCAACCGCGACATGGCCCTGGTCCAGGGCTGCACGATGTTGTTCTGTACCGCTTACCTGGCGTTGGTGCTGATTGCCGACCTGTGCGCGATTCTTTCCAATCCGAGGCTGAGAAACCAATGAACAATCTCATTGTGAAATCCCCGCCTGCGGCCGCAGCGCTGGGGTTGGGCAAAGACCCCCATGGCGCGTCCTGGCTGGGCCTGGCCGGCGCCGCGATGTGTGCGATCTGGCTGTTGGTGGCGATATTCGGCCCGTGGCTGGCGCCGCACCCGGTGGGTGAGGTGGTCTCTGACAATGTCTTCGACAGCTTCAGCGCCGCGTACCCGTTCGGCACCGATTACCTGGGCCGTGACATGCTCAGCCGGATTCTCGTCGGCGCACGCTTTACCGTCGGCCTCGCGCTGGTAGCCGCGGTGCTGTCCAGCACGTTGGGCACGAGCCTGGCCTTGCTGTCGGTGGTGTCGCCAAAGTGGTTGGATGAGCTGATCAGCCGGCTGATGGACGCGTTCATTTCGATCCCGAGCAAGATGCTCGCGTTGATCATGGTTTCGGCTTTCGGTTCCTCGGTCACATTGCTGATCTGTACGGCGGTGCTGAGCTATACCCCCGGCGCCTTTCGCATCGCCCGTAGCATGGCGGTGAATATCGAAGCCCTGGAATACGTGCAAGTCGCCCGCACCCGGGGCGAGCGCCGACTGTACATCGCCTGCGTGGAAATCCTGCCGAACATCCTCAACCCGGTGCTGGCGGACCTGGGTCTGCGCTTCGGTTTCATCGTGCTGCTGCTCAGCGGCATGAGTTTCCTCGGGCTGGGCGTGCAACCGCCGGACGCCGACCTTGGCTCCCTGGTGCGCGAAAACATCGGTGGCCTCAATCAGGGCGCGCCGGCCATCGTGATTCCGGCCCTGGCGATTGGCACCCTGACCATCGGCGTGAATCTGTTCATCGACCGGGTGTCGTCGCGGCGCAATCGACGTACGGGAGGCCATTGAGATGAGCGAATTGATTCGAGTCGAGGGCTTGCGAGTCGTGGCCTGTGGCGAGCGTGGAGAAGTCGATATCGTCAAGGGCGTCAGCTTTTCCCTGGAAAAGGGTGAAGTGCTGGCGTTGATCGGTGAATCCGGCTCCGGCAAGACCACCATTGCTCTGGCGCTGCTCGGGTATGCCCGACGCGGTTGCCGGTTGGCCGGCGGCAGCGTGCACGTCGGTGAGCATGACATGCTGGCGCTGAACAACAGCCAATTGCAGAAGCTGCGGGGCAACCGGGTGTCGTACATCGCCCAGAGCGCCGCAGCGGCGTTCAATCCGGCGAAAAAACTCATTGATCAAGTGGTGGAGGGCGCATTGATCCACGGCCTGGGCAGCCGGGCCGAGCTTGAAACCAAGGCAGTCGAACTGTTCCGCGACCTGGCCCTGCCGGACCCGGATCGCATCGGCCAACGCTATCCGCACCAGGTGTCCGGCGGGCAACTGCAGCGGGTGATGGCGGCCATGGCATTGATCAGCGATCCGTTGCTGGTGGTGCTCGATGAACCGACCACGGCGCTGGACGTAACAACGCAGATCGATGTGCTGCGGGCCTTCAAGCGAGTGGTCCATGAGCGCGGGGCGACGGCGGTCTATGTGTCCCACGACCTGGCGGTCGTGGCACAGATGGCTGACCAGATTGTCGTACTCAACGGCGGTGAAATCTTCGAACACAGCGCTACGGCACCTTTGCTGCAAGGGCCGTCCCACGAATACACCCGCAGCTTGCTGGCGGCGGCGCGCCCGGACACGACGATTCGTCCACCGGCCGACATCGCGCAAGAAACACCGTTGCTGACCATCCAGGGACTGACCGCCGGCTACGGCAACAAAAATGCCCAGGGCATGCCCGCCATTCGCGTGCTGGAAGACATCGACCTGACGATCCGCCGAGGCCAGGCCATCGGCGTGATTGGCGAGTCGGGCTCTGGCAAATCGACCTTGGCCCGAGTGGTGGCGGGGCTGTTGACACCGGCCCTTGGCGGCTTGACCTTCGATGGTCAACCCTTGGGTGGCAGCCTGTCGTCACGCACTCACGAGCAGTTCCGACGCATTCAAATGGTTTTCCAGAATGCCGACACCGCGCTCAACCCGATGCACAGCGTCAGCACCCTCCTGAGTCGTCCGTTGAAGATGTATTTCGGCCTCAAGGGCACGGCGTTGCGCGAGCGTATCGGTGAGCTGCTGGACCTGGTACGTTTGCCGCGCACGATGGCCGACCGGCGGCCGAACGAGCTGTCCGGCGGGCAGAAACAACGGGTCAACCTGGCCCGGGCCTTGGCGGCCAAGCCGGACCTGATTCTCTGCGACGAGGTGACTTCGGCGCTGGACACGGTGGTCGGAGCGGCGATCCTGGAACTGCTGCGCGACCTGCGCCAGCAACTCGGGGTGTCCTATCTGTTCATCAGTCACGACATTTCCACCGTCCGGGCCCTGTGTGACGACATCGTGGTGATGTACAGCGGCCACAAGATCCAGGCCGGGACCCGCGACGCCTACGCACAAGCACCGTTCCATCCCTACACCGACCTGTTGATCCATTCCGTGCCGGAACTGCGTCAGGGCTGGCTGGAAAGCTGCGGGGCAACGACGTGCCAGACATTGCCGACCCTAGGGCCCCGAGCCAATGTGCCTGGCTTGTGCACCTTCCTCAGCCGCTGCCCGGTGCGGGTGGATGGCCTCTGCAATTGTGTCGCGCCAGAGCGGCGGACCATCGCCGAGCGGCAGTGAAATTCTCTGCCACCATGACAGCGCCGAACTGATAAAAACCCAGCAATCGAACCCTCTGACCGTAGCGGCGTACGCATGAAACCCAGGGTATTGGAAATTCTGAAACGGCTGATGGCCTTCGACACCGTCTCCTCGGAGTCGAACATGGCCTTGATCGAGTATGTACGTGACCTGTTGCTGACCCAGGGCATCGAGTCGCTCATCGTCAAGGATGAGACGGGCAAGAAAGCCAATCTGTTTGCCAGCGCCGGACCACGGGATGTGCCGGGCATCCTGCTGTCCGGTCATACCGATGTGGTGCCAGTGGCGGGGCAGGCCTGGACTGTCCCGGCGTTTGAGGCGACGGTGCGGGACGGGCGGATTTATGGGCGTGGCAGTTGCGACATGAAGGGTTTCATCGCGCTGGCCATCGACGCCATGCTCGACGCCACGGATGAGCCCTTGAGCCGGCCATTGCAATTGGCGCTGTCCCATGACGAAGAGATCGGTTGCGTCGGGGTGCGGCGCCTGCTGGATGTGTTGCACCTGGCACCGGTCCGGCCGTTCCTGTGCGTGATCGGCGAGCCGACCCAAATGCAATTCGTGCTCGGGCACAAGGGCAAGGGCTCTTACCGCACCTACTGTCGCGGCCTGGAAGCGCATTCCTCCCTCGCACCGCGCTCGGTCAATGCGATCCACGTGGCCTGCGATTTCATCGCCGCGCTGCGCCTGAGCCAGCAACAGTTGCAGGAGCAGGGCGCCCAGGATACCGACTACGACGTGCCCTACAGCACCGTGCATGTCGGGCAGATTGTCGGCGGCAAGGCGCTGAACATCGTGCCAAACCTGTGCACCCTGGATTTCGAAGTGCGTAACTTGCCGGCGGACAACCTCGACCGGTTCCTGGAGCAAATGACCGAGCGAGCGGATTTGATCGTGCGCGAAGCCAAGAAGCTTTCCAGCGTGGCTGGCATCGAAATCGAGACCTTGAACGTCTATCCGGGCCTCGACACCCACCCGAGCGTCGAAGCCGTGCGTTTCCTGAAAAACTTTGCCGCCCCGGACACCGGCACCGCCAAAGTCTCGTTCGGCACCGAGGGCGGGTTGTTCAAGCAACGCCTGGACGTACCGGTGGTGGTCTGTGGCCCCGGTTCGATAGAACAGGCGCACAAGCCTGACGAGTTCGTCGAGGTCAGCCAGATGGACGCGGGCGAACGTTTTCTGCAAGGGTTGTTGGGTTCGATGCGGGTTCAGTAGTGTCGCGGTAAAGCGTGCCGTCGAAGGCTGAAATTCAGCATTCACGGCTGTAGGACCGGCGTTTTCAGCATCCTCGTCCAGGACGACTCAATAGACTGGAGACTGTCTCAAAACAGGACTCCACGCCATGCTCAAGAATCGCCTGAAAGACCCCAGCCTGCTGGTGGAACTCGCTTACATCGACGGCCAGTGGGTCGGTGCCGACAGCGCCGCTACCTTGGACGTCATCAACCCGGCCACCGGCGAGGTACTCGCTCGGGTACCGGCGATACACGCCAGCGAAACCCGGCGCGCCGTCGAGGCCGCCGACCGTGCCTGGCCGGCCTGGCGGGCGCGCCCGGCGGTGGAGCGAGCGGCGTTGCTCGACCGGTGGTATCAGGCGATGCTCGATAACCTCGACGACCTGGCGCTGATCCTGACCTGTGAGCAGGGCAAGCCGCTGACCGAGGCCATGGGCGAGATCCGCTACGGCGCCAGCTTCGTCAAATGGTTCGCCGAAGAAGCGCGACGGGTCTACGGCGAAACCATGCAAGCCCCGAGCGGTGATCGTCGGTTATTGACGCTCAAGCAACCGGTCGGTGTCTGTGCCGCGATCACCCCATGGAATTTCCCCAACGCGATGATCACCCGCAAGTGCGCGCCGGCCCTGGCCGCCGGTTGCACAATTGTGGTCAAGCCTTCGGACCTGACACCACTGTCGGCCTTGGCGCTGGCGGTATTGGCTGAACGGGTCGGCATTCCGGCCGGGGTCTTCAATGTCGTGACCGGCATGCCCGCCGGCATTGGCGAAGAGCTGACCGGCAACCCGACGGTGCGCAAGATCTCGTTCACCGGCTCCACTGCGGTCGGTCGGCTGCTGATGCGCCAAAGTGCCGAACACATCAAGCGCCTGAGCCTGGAACTGGGGGGGAACGCTCCGTTCATCGTGTTCGACGACGCTGACCTGGAGCAGGCCGTGGCCGGCGTCATGCTGAGCAAATTCCGCAACGCGGGGCAGACGTGCGTCTGTGCCAACCGGATCCTCGTGCAGGACGGCATCTACGATCGCTTCGCCCGGCGCCTGGTGGAGGAGGTCGGCAAGCTGAAGGTCGGCGATGGCCTGGATGCCGAGGTGAACGTGGGCCCGCTGATCAACGCGGCGGCGGTCAGCAAGGTTGCCCGGCATATCGATGAGGCGTTGAGCCAGGGCGCGCGCCTGCTCTGCGGCGGCATCCCCGATGGCGAAAGCCAGTTCGTCCAGCCAACGGTGCTCGGCGAGGCGCACGCGGGGATGTTGCTTGCCAATGAAGAAACCTTCGGTCCGGTCGCGCCATTGATGCGTTTCAGCACGGAAGAAGAGGCGCTGGCCCTGGCCAACGCAACGCCTTATGGCCTGGGTGCCTATTTCTTTACCCAGGACTTGCGCCGCTCATGGCGGTTCGGCGAGGCACTGGAGTTCGGCATGATCGGCCTCAATACCGGGCTAATCTCCATGGACGTTGCCCCCTTTGGCGGTATCAAGCAGTCAGGCGTGGGCCGCGAGGGCAGCAAGTACGGCCTGGACGAATACCTTGAAGTCAAAGCCTTCCACATCGGTGGGCTGTGATCCCTTCACCGTTTGGACAGAGGAGATTGGGTTGATGAGCAAGTCATTCAGGATCGCCGCGATTGCCGGCGATGGCATTGGCAAGGAAGTCTTGCCGGAGGGCCTGCGGGTGCTGGAGCAGGCGGCGAAAAAATGGCAATTGGATTTGAGCATCGAAGTGCTCGACTGGGCCCACTGCGACTACTACCTGGAACATGGGCAGATGATGCCCTCCGACTGGTTCGAGCAGCTCAAGGACTTCGACGCGATCTACTTCGGTGCCGTGGGTTGGCCGGACAAGGTCCCGGACTACATTTCGCTGTGGGGCTCGCTGCTGAAGTTTCGTCGGGATTTCGACCAATACGTCAACATCCGCCCCGTACGGTTGTTTCCCGGCGTGCCGTGCCCGTTGGCCGGACGCGAACCCGGGGACATCGATTTCGTGGTGATTCGTGAGAACACCGAGGGCGAATACTCCTCGGTCGGCGGCAAGATGTTCGAGGGCACCGCACATGAATTCGTGCTGCAGGAGTCGGTGTTCACGCGACGCGGCGTGGACCGGATCCTCAAGTTCGCCTTCGATCTTGCCCAGGCCCGACCACGCAAACGCCTGACGGCGGCGACCAAGTCCAACGGCATTTCCATCAGCATGCCGTACTGGGACGAACGTACGGCACTCATGGCGCAGCAGTACCCGGACGTCACCTGGGACAAGCAACACATCGATATTCTCTGTGCGCGCTTCGTGCTCCAACCGGATCGTTTCGACGTGGTCGTGGCGTCGAACCTGTTTGGCGACATCCTGTCCGACCTCGGGCCGGCCTGCGCGGGCACCATCGGTATCGCGCCTTCGGCCAACCTTGACCCGGAGCGCCGCTATCCCTCGCTGTTCGAACCGGTGCATGGTTCGGCGCCGGATATCTATGGACGTAACATTGCCAACCCGATCGCGATGATCTGGTCCGGGGCCTTGATGCTGGATTTCCTGGGCAATGGTGATGAGCGCTATCGTGCGGCGCATGACGGGATTCTCAGGGCCATTGAACGGGTGATTGCCGAGGGGCCGATTACGCCTGATCTCGGCGGCCGGGGTTCGACCCAGGAGGTTGGGGAGGCTATTGCTTTGGCGCTTTGAGCGGGGCGCATTGCCCCTGTAAGTTTGCGGCGTATGCGCATCTTGTGACCGCCGCAAATCTGAGTGGGAGCGAGCCTGCTCGCGAAAGCGGTGTCACGGTCGATGGACATGCTGGAAGTGCCGGCCTCTTCGCGAGCAAGCTCGCTCCCACAGGATTTTGCGGCGTATGCGCATCTTGTGACCGCCACAAATCCAATGTGGGAGCGGGCTTGCTCGCGAAGGCGGTGTGACAGTCGATGAAGATGCTGAAAGTACCGGCCTCTTCGCGAGCAAGCTCGCTCCCACAGGGTTTTGCGGTGTATGTGCATCTTGTGACCGCCGAAAATCCATTGTGGGAGCGAGCCTGCTCGCGAAGGCGGTGTGACAGTCGATGAAGATGCTGAAAGTACCGGCCTCTTCGCGAGCAAGCTCGCTCCCACAGGGTTTTGCGGTGTATGTGCATCTTGTGACCGCCGAAAATCCATTGTGGGAGCGAGCCTGCTCGCGAAGGCGGCATGACAGTCGATGGAGATGCTGAAAGTACCGGCCTCTTCGCGAGCAGGCTCGCTCCCACAGGGTTTTGCGACGTATGCGCATCTTGTGACCGCCGAAAATCCAATGTGGGAGCGAGCCTGCTCGCGAAGGCGGCATGACAGTCGATGGAGATGCTGAAAGTACCGGCCTCTTCGCGAGCAAGCTCGCTCCCACAGGGTTTTGCGACGTATGCGCATCTTGTGACCGCCGAAAATCCAATGTGGGAGCGAGCCTGCTCGCGAAGGCGGCATGACAGTCGATGGAGATGCTGAAAGTACCGGCCTCTTCGCGAGCAGGCTCGCTCCCACAGGGTTTTGCGGTGTATGTGCTTCTTGTGACCGCCACAAATCCAATGTGGGAGCGGGCTTGCTCGCGAAGGCGGTAGCACGGTGTATCCCGCTGTTCCTGTTTTCAGGAGTGCTCCGCCGCCGAGTTCACCGTGCTGACCCGTGTTCCGCCCGCGTTGCGGATCACGCCGAGGATGGCCAGCGTCGCAATTATCAGTCCCGGTGAGGTCGCCAGCAATACGGTGCTGGTACCGGCCCCGGCCGCGAGGATCTGGCCGGCGGCCAGCGGCCCGGCCACCGAGCCCAGGCGTCCGATGGCCACTGCGGCTCCGACACCTGTGGCACGGACGGCCGTGGGGTAGGAGGGTGGCGCCAACGCGTAGAGGACCAGCTGTGCGGCCATGACGAACAGCCCGGCGGCGAACCCGGCAATGCCCATCGGCACGATGCCGACTGACACCCCGACCCCGGCCAGGGCGCTCAACAGCCCGGCGTAAACGAAGAGCACGACCTTGATGGCGTTGCAACGGTCCAGCAGCAGGCCGCCGAGCAGCGAGCCGAGAGTTCCGCCGATGTTGAACAACATCTGCACCAGGCCGGCCTGTGGTTTGCTGAAGCCTTGTTCCAAGAGCAACGAGGGCAGCCAGTTGAGCAACATGTACATCACCGTCAGGGTGAAGAAATAGCTCAACCAGAGACCCAGCGTGGTCATGCCTCGACCTTCGCCAAACAACGCTTGGCCGACGGAGCTGCGGGCTTCGCCACTGACGTGCCGGACCTGCTTGAACGCGCTCGACTCCGGCAGCCACAACAGCATCAGCGGCACCACGAGCAAGGGCGCCAGGCCACCGATGAAAAAGGTCATCTGCCAATGCTCGCCAAACGTCATCGCGACCACTGCCGCCAGTGCGCCGCCCAGGGGAACACCGGCGTACATCACGCTGATGGCCGTGCCGCGCCGCTGTTCGCCTACCGCTTCGGCGCATAACGCGATGAGGTTGGGCAGGGCGGCGCCCAGCCCAAGTCCGGTCATGAAGCGCACCACGAGCAGGCTGGAAAATTGTTCGACATAAGCAGTGCTGAGGGAAAACACGCCGAACAGCAGGACGGCGGCGATCAGGATTTTCTTGCGACCGATTCGGTCGGCGATCCAGCCGCCGAAGAATGCACCCGGCAGCAACCCGATGATGCCCGCGCTGAACACCCATCCCATCATTTTCGGGTCGAGGCTGAACGTCTGCCGCAAGCCGGCGGCAGCGGTGCCGGCTGACTGGAGGTCGAACCCCTCGATCAACGCGACGATGAAACACAAGGCGATGGTCAACGTCGCCCGGCGCGGCGAATGGTTCATGGCGAATCCTCTTATTGTTTTTGTCAGGACTGTGGCGCAAAGCAACCAGCAGGTGCGATTAAGATAACAAAGCTAACTAAAAAATGAATCGTCCTGTGCTGACTGGAAAACAGACGCAGATCACCCGGCAAATCAAAGGCTTGCTTGGAAAGAGCATGTCCTTTGTAAAACTGGTTAAAGATATTAACGTTCGATTATCGGACATTCTCAATTGACGAGGCGCCTCGATCATTTCCATTCTTTGTCCGCGGGGCTGCCATCCGGCGCCCGCCTCGATAGAAAAACAACAACAAAAAATGGACATCGAACATGCCGAACGTTATCCGGTACGCCCACGTGCCCGCCGTTTCACCGATCATTCACCTGCTCGCCCTGGCCGGTCTGAGCCTGTGTTCCGCCGCGTCGTGGGCCGAAGGCTTCGTCGACGACAGCCATGGCACGTTGACCTTGCGCAATTACTACCTGGACCGCGACTACAAGGACGACGGCGCCAAGACGGCGGCCCGGGAATTGGCCCAGGGCATCTTCATGAACATGGAGTCGGGGTTCACCCCGGGCGCGGTCGGATTTGGTCTCGATGCGCGGGGATTGCTCGGCATCAAGCTCGACTCATCGCCGGATCGCAGCGGCACTGAGCTGCTGCCGGTGTCCGCCAGCGATAAGCGCGCGGCAGACGAGTATTCGCGCCTGGGCCTGACTGGAAAACTGCGCTTCGCCCAGACGACCGTAAAGACCGGCGACGTGTCGATCTTTTTGCCGTTCGCTTTCGCCAGCCCCTCACGGTTGCTGCCGCAGACGTTTCGCGGGACGACGCTCAGCTCCAAGGACTTCGATGGCCTGACACTGAACACCGGCTATATCGACCGCATCGCCCGGCGCGACTCCACCGATTACCAGCCCATGACCATCGCGTCGCCCAATCGTCGTTTCAACGGCGCGGCGACCACGTCCCATATGGCGTACGTGGGGGGCGATTACCAGGTCAACAAGGACCTCAGCCTGCGCGTCTACCACGCCGAGGTGGCTGACCTGTACCAACAGGACACCTTCGCATTGCTGCACAACCTGCCGCTGGGCGACGGCGTGCTGACCACCGACCTGCGCAGCTTTTTCAGCGACGACGATGGCGCCGCCAAGGCTGGCAAGGTGGACAATCGCAACGTATCGGCGCTGGTGGGGTATCGCCTGGGCGGCCATCGCGTGAGCCTGGGCTACATGCATGCCAGCGGCGACACCGCGACGCCGTACGTGTCTGGCACCGAGCTGATGGGCTTGAGCGAAATGACCATGAGTTCGGACTTCCTCAACGCCAAGGAACGCACCTGGCAAGCGATCCACGACTACGACTTCGCCGCCGTGGGCGTGCCAGGCCTGCGAACCCGGTTGCGCTACGTGCGTGGCGATCACATCGAGCTCGCGGCCCTCAACGCCGAGGATCGCAAGGAGCGAGAATTCCAGATGGAGCTTGGCTACGTGATCCAGAGCGGTCCGCTGAAAAACGTCGGCCTGCTGGCGCGCAAATCGATCTATCGCAACGATTTCCCCGGCACGGCGGCGTTTCGCGATGAAAACCAGACGCGGTTTCTGGTGACGTATAGCGTGCCGATTTGGTGATTGGCTCCGTGTGAAAGAGCTTGTGTGGCGAGGGAGCTTGCTCCCGCTGGGCCGGTCCGACGCTTCGGGCACAGCAGACCCTTGCGCAGACGCCTCGGTCAATCTGGAGTATCGAGACAGCAGATTAAAAGGGGTCGCTGCGCAACCCAGCGGGAGCAAGCTCCCTCGCCACGGGGGAGCGGTGTCTTCTATTGATAAACCTTCTTCAACAACCGCAGCAGCTCCTCGCGCTCTGCTGCGGAAAGCGCGGCAGTGGAATCGAGATCACTCTCCGTGGCGATCTGCTTGAGGTCCTTGAGCAGTGTCTCGCCGGTCTTGCTCAGGAAAATCCCGTAGGAGCGCTTGTCCGGCTTGCAGCGCACCCGCACGGCCAAGGCCCGGCTTTCCAGTTTGTTCAACAACGGCACCACCTGTGGCGGCTCGATGGCGAGCGCCTTGGCCAGGTCTGCCTGCATCAGGCCCGGGTTCTGGTCGATGATCGCCAGGGCTGAAAATTGCGCGGGCCGCAGATCGTGGACCGCGAGACGGCCGATCAGGTTCTGGAACAGCTTCAACTGGGCGCGACGCAAGGCGTAGCCGATCAGCTCGTCCAGGGCGGAATCCATCGATGCCTGCGTGTCGCTGGCGTCGAGCGGAGCCTCGGCGGCGGGGTCGGCGAGCTTGGAAGACTTGGCCATCGAAAGGTGCATCCTCAAAGTCAGTGGTTAACAACGCTATCCAGTTTGCCGAGGTTGTCGGGCGATGGCTACGGTCGTTCACATATTTGTCGTTCAGTGCGCCAATCCAGCTGCAGAAAAAACAAAGATAAATCGATTAATAGTTAATTGACATAACTAATATTCAGGTTTAGTTTTTGATCATCTTCAACCAAGAACAAGAGAGCACGCGCCATGAGCAACTACGAAGGTCGCTGGACAACGGTCAAGGTCGAGATCGACGACGGCATCGCCTGGGTCATCCTCAATCGCCCGGAAAAACGCAACGCCATGAGCCCGACCCTCAACCGCGAGATGGTCGATGTGCTGGAAACCCTGGAACAGGATCCCGCCGCTGGCGTGCTGGTGCTTACTGGCGCCGGTGAAGCCTGGACCGCCGGCATGGACCTCAAGGAATACTTCCGCGAAGTGGATGCCGGGCCGGAAATCCTCCAGGAAAAAATCCGCCGCGAAGCCTCGCAATGGCAGTGGAAGCTGCTGCGCATGTACGCCAAGCCGACCATCGCCATGGTCAATGGCTGGTGTTTCGGTGGTGGTTTCAGCCCTCTGGTGGCGTGCGACCTGGCGATCTGCGCCGACGAAGCCACCTTTGGCCTCTCGGAAATCAACTGGGGCATCCCACCCGGCAACCTGGTCAGCAAAGCCATGGCCGACACCGTGGGCCATCGCCAATCGCTGTACTACATCATGACCGGCAAGACCTTCGGCGGGCAAAAAGCCGCCGAGATGGGCCTGGTCAACGAAAGCGTGCCCCTGGCGCAACTGCGTGAAGTCACCGTCGAGCTGGCGCGCAACCTGCTGGAGAAAAACCCGGTGGTCCTGCGTGCCGCCAAGCATGGCTTCAAGCGTTGCCGCGAACTGACGTGGGAGCAGAACGAGGATTACCTCTACGCCAAGCTGGATCAGTCGCGCCTGCTCGACACCGAAGGCGGACGCGAGCAGGGGATGAAGCAGTTCCTCGACGACAAGAGCATCAAGCCGGGCCTGCAAACCTACAAGCGTTGAGATAACAAGGCGCCTCGGAGCTGTTCGCCCACGGCTCCCGGCGCTACTGTGAATGCATTCCGATAAAGACAATAAAGAGGAATCACCATGCTGGACGTGCCCCTGTTGATCGGCGGCCAATCGTGCCCGGCCCGTGACGGTCGGACCTTCGAGCGCCGCAATCCGGTGACCGGTGATGTGGTGTCTCGCGTCGCTGCCGCCACATTGGAAGACGCCGACGCCGCCGTGGCTGCCGCACAAGCTGCTTTCCCTGCCTGGGCCGCGTTGGCGCCCAACGAACGTCGCACGCGCTTGCTGCGCGCGGCCGAGCAATTGCAGGCCCGCAGCGGCGAGTTCATCGCCGCCGCCGGCGAGACCGGTGCCATGGCCAACTGGTATGGCTTCAATGTGCACCTGGCCGCGAACATGCTGCGCGAAGCCGCCTCCATGACCACTCAAATCAATGGCGAAGTCATTCCCTCGGATGTGCCCGGCAGTTTCGCCATGGCCTTGCGTCAGCCGTGCGGCGTGGTGCTGGGAATCGCGCCATGGAACGCTCCGGTGATCCTCGCCACCCGCGCCATCGCCATGCCGCTGGCGTGCGGCAACACGGTGGTGCTCAAGGCCTCGGAAATCAGCCCGGCGGTGCACCGTTTGATCGGTCAGGTATTGCAGGACGCCGGCCTCGGTGACGGCGTCGTCAACGTCATCTGCAACGCGCCGGCGGATGCACCCGCCATCGTCGAACGCCTGATTGCCAACCCGGCGGTGCGACGGGTCAATTTCACCGGCTCGACCCACGTCGGTCGCATCGTCGGCGAATTGTCGGCCCGTCACCTCAAGCCGGCATTGCTGGAGCTGGGCGGCAAGGCGCCGCTGCTGGTGCTGGACGATGCCGATCTGGATGCGGCGGTGCAAGCCGCAGCGTTCGGGGCGTATTTCAACCAGGGCCAGATCTGCATGTCCACCGAGCGCTTGATCGTCGATGCGAGCATTGCCGACGCTTTTATCGAACGCCTCACGACGAAGATCGCCACCTTGCGCGCAGGGGATCCAGGTGCCAGTGATTCGGTGCTGGGTTCGCTGGTGGACGCCAGTGCCGGCCAGCGCATCAAGGGCCTGATCGACGATGCGCTGGCCAAAGGCGCGAAGTTGGTCGCGGGCGGCCAGTTGGACGGCAGCATCTTGCAGCCGACCTTGCTCGACGGTGTCACGCCGGACATGCGCCTGTATCGCGAAGAATCCTTCGGACCGGTGGCGGTGCTGCTGCGCGGCGAGGGTGACGAAGAGCTGCTGCGCCTGGCCAATGATTCGGAGTTCGGTTTGTCGGCGGCGATCTTCAGTCACGACACCGGGCGTGCGCTGGCATTGGCGCAGCGTGTGGAATCGGGCATCTGCCACATCAACGGCCCGACCGTACACGACGAAGCGCAAATGCCCTTCGGCGGCGTCAAGTCCAGCGGTTACGGCAGCTTCGGCGGCAAGGCGTCCATCGAGCATTTCACCCAGTTGCGCTGGGTGACGTTGCAGAACGGTCCGCGGCATTACCCGATCTGAAAATCCGTCGCATTGCCGGCGGTGTGCCGCGAAAGCCATCGCCCGATGCAGGCCAGACATAACAATGACAAGGCCGCAGCCAGGTGCTGCCACGTTCCGCTCGCTTCGCGCGACCCGAGCGTGCCTTGATGGAGGAGATGCACCGTGAGTTCCGAGTTCAGATCATCCTCCCGGCCCGAGCCTGTGCGCTATCGCCAGGTGTCGATTGGTCACCCCGCCGTAGAAGTGAAGGAAGAGCAGGGCGTCCTGCACATGCGTTCCCTCGAACCCTTGGCGCCGTTGCCGCAGCGTTTGCTCGATCGCCTGGTGCACTGGGCCGAGGTACGGCCGAACCAGACTTTTATCGCTGCCCGGGAACACAAGGGCGACTGGCGTCACGTCAGTTATGCCGAGATGCTCGACAGCGTGCGGGCCATCGCCCAAGGCTTGTTGGCCTATGGTTTATCGGCGGAAAAACCCTTGGCGCTGCTGTCGGGCAACGACATCGAGCATTTGCAGATGGCCTTGGGCGCGATGTACGCAGGGATTCCCTATTGCCCGGTGTCGCCGGCTTATTCGCTGCTGTCTCAGGATTTCGCCAAGCTGCGGCATGTCTGCGAGCTGTTGCAGCCGGGGCTGGTGTTCGTCAGCGACGCCGCGCCGTTCGAGCGCGCAATCAACGCCGTGTTACCGGCGGATGTTCCCCTGGTCACGGTGCGTGGAGACGTACCCGGCCGGACCAGGACAAGTTTCGCCAGCCTGCTCGCGCAACCGCGTGGTGTCGAGGCTGAGCGAGCCTTCGCCGCCACGGGGCCGGACAGCATCGCCAAATTCCTCTTCACCTCCGGTTCCACCAAGCTGCCAAAAGCGGTGATCACCACCCAGCGCATGCTCTGCGCCAATCAACAGATGTTGCTGCAAACCTTCCCGGTGTTCGGCGAAGAACCGCCGGTGCTGGTGGACTGGTTGCCGTGGAACCATACCTTTGGCGGCAGCCACAACGTCGGCATCGTGCTGTACAACGGCGGCACGTTTTATCTGGACGATGGCAAGCCCACCGTCCAGGGGTTCGCTGAGACCTTGCGCAACCTCAAGGAAATTTCCCCGACGGCCTACCTGACTGTGCCCAAGGGCTGGGAAGAATTGGTAAGCGCCCTGGAACAGGACGCCGAGTTGCGCGAACGCTTTTTCAAGCGCATCAGCCTGTTCTTCTTCGCCGCGGCGGGCCTTTCCCAAAGCACCTGGGATCGACTCGACAAAGTCGCCGAGCAACATTGCGGCGAACGGATCCGCATGATGGCCGGCCTGGGCATGACTGAAGCATCGCCGTCCTGCACCTTCACCACGGGGCCGCTGTCCATGGCTGGCTACATCGGTCTGCCGGCGCCCGGTTGCGAAGTGCGGCTGGTGCCGGTGGATGGCAAGTTCGAAGGACGCTTTCGCGGACCGCACATCATGCCCGGCTACTGGCGTTCGCCGCAGCAGACCGCCGAAGTGTTCGACGACGCCGGCTTCTACTGCTCGGGCGATGCCATCAAGCTCGCCGATTCCGCCAACCCCCAACTGGGGCTGATGTTCGACGGGCGCATCGCCGAGGATTTCAAACTGTCCTCCGGCGTGTTCGTCAGCGTCGGGCCGTTGCGCAACCGCGCGGTGCTCGAAGGCACGCCGTATGTCCAGGACCTGGTGGTGACGGCGCCGGATCGCCCGCACCTCGGTGCGCTGGTGTTCCCGCGCCTGCACGACTGCCGTCGTCTCGCGGGCCTGGCCGCGGACGCCAGCGACGCCGAGGTCCTGGCAAGCCCGCCGGTGCGCCAATGGTTTGCCGATTGGTTGCAGCGCCTGAACCGCGATGCCAATGGCAACGCCAGTCGTGTGGAGTGGATCGCACTGCTCGACGAGCCGGCCTCCATCGACCGTGGTGAAATCACCGACAAAGGCTCGATCAACCAGCGCGCCGTGTTGCAATGGCGCGCGGCCAAGGTCGAGGCGCTGTATCGGGGAGAAGACCCCACCGTCTTGCGCGCTCGAGCACCACCGGCTGAAAGCGCTTTTTGTGGGAGCGGGCTTGCTCGCGAATGCGGTGGTTCAGTCGTTTCCATGTTCACTGACACACCGTTTTCGCGAGCAAGCCCGCTCCCACAGGTGCCTCTGCTGATTCATATAGCGCCGTGACACCCCGTTCCAGGCCTTTTACTATGGCGGCTCTCTCTTCTCTGGATATCACCTGAATGAGTAAGCCCGGCCAAACGGTGCTGGTTGCATTGCGTCGAATGATCGCTTCAGGCGAACTGGCGGCGGGGGAGCGCTTGATGGAAATCCCCACGGCGCAATTGTTCGGCGTCTCGCGCATGCCGGTGCGCATGGCGTTTCGTACCTTGGAGCAGGAAGGGCTGCTGGTGCGTTTTGGCGGGCGTGGTTTCCAGGTGCGCTCTGTCAGCGCCGAGGAGATTGCCGGAGCGGTGGAGGTGCGTGGGGTGCTTGAAGGGTTAGCCGCCCGCCAGACGGCCGAACGCGGTTTATCCGACGAGGCTCGGCGCGCGCTCGAACTGTGCCTTGTGCAAGGCGACGAACTGTTCGCCAAAGGCCATGTGACCGAAGAGGACCTGGAGGTCTATCACGACCTCAATATGCGCTTTCACCAAGTGATCGTCGAAGGCAGCCACAACCCGGCCATCGCCGACGCCCTGGCGCGCAACGACCACCTGCCATTCGCCTCCGTCACCGCCCTGGCGGTCGATCGCCAGAACATGGCCGGCGAGTACCGTCGTTTCAACTACGCCCACATGCAGCATCACTCGGTGTTCGACGCGCTGGTCAATCGCCAGGGCGCCCGTGCCGAGGCGATCATGCGCGAGCATGCCAACGCCACCCTGCGTTATGCCGAGGTGTTTGGCTCGACGCTGGCGGATGAGCGGATGAAGGTGATCCTGCGGCCTGACTAGAGGCGCAAATATCTGTGGGAGCGAGCTTGCTCGCGATGGCCGGAGGTTCAGCAATAAAGACGTTGCTGACACACCGCTATCGCGAGCAAGCTCGCTCCCACAGGGTTTTGTAGAGGGCTGCGGACTCAGAGATCCAACACCAACAACGGCGTCCTGGACCTTGAACAGCACGGCGTGAACTGGTCGTTGCAGGCTTGCTCGGCTTCAGTGAGGAACATGTCCCGATGCTCCGGCACGCCTTCCAGCACTCGGGTCAGGCAGGTGCCGCAGACGCCTTGCTCGCACGAGATCGGGATTTCGACGCCATGACTTTCCAACACCTGGACCACGCTCCTGTCCGGCGGTATCTCGAAAACCTGGCCGCTGCGTGCAAGTTTCACCGAAAATCGGCCATCGGCGCTGGTGTCGGTCGGGGCGGCGGCGAAGTATTCCCGATGCAGGTTGGGTTCCCGCCAGCCTTGGGTCTTGGCGGTGTCGAGAATGTGCTGCATGAAGCCGCCGGGGCCACACACGTAGAGGTGCAGGTCGTCACTGGGCGACGCCAGGACCCGAGCGGCATCCAGCGCCGTGGCGGGGTCTTCATCGAAGTGCAGGAAAACCCGGTCGGCATAAGGCGATTGCTGCAAGCGTTCGACGAAAGCGGCGCGATCCCTGGACCGGGCGCAATAATGCAGGGCAAATGCGGCACCGCTCTGGGCCAGGTGCTCGGCCATGCACAGGATCGGCGTGATGCCGATCCCGCCGGCGAACAACAGGCTGCGCCGCGCCTCGGCGGCGAGGGTGAACAGGTTGCGCGGTTCGCTGATGAGCAGGCGCATGCCCGGCCGGATCTGCTCATGCAGGCTGCGCGAGCCGCCCCGTGACGCGGGATCCTTGAGCACGCCGATGAGGTAGCGATGCCGCTCCTCGGGGTGATTGCACAATGAATATTGACGGATCAGCCCATCGGGCAAATGCACATCGATATGGGCGCCGCAGCGGTAAAGGCCGGGAGTGCCTGGCCGTCGACAGGTGTCAGCTCGTAGCTGCAGATGTCCAGGGCTTCGTCGTGCCGCGCCGCGACTTGGACTTCGATCATGGCCGTTGCTCCGCGTGTTGCGGCTGGCGCGTGCTGGCGATCAGGGCCGCTTCTTGCTCCCGCTCCCGGGCGATCCAGCGTTCCAGCACCCGGCGCGATTGCACGCCACCGGCGTCAATGTTGAGCTTGAGCAGGTTGCGTTGCGGATGGTCCAGCAAGTTGCGCTGCTGGCGTTCGAGCATTTCCAGGTCTTCGCTGAAGATCTTGCCCTGGCCTTCGCGAATGCTGGCGGTCAGCGCTTCGTCCTGGGGCTGGAAATGCCGGGCCATGCCCCAGAAGTACCAGATGGACGTCTCGGTTTCCGGGGTGATGAAATCCACCACGATGCTCGACGCCTTGAACTGCGGCGCCGCGTGATAACCGCCTTTGCTAGCGGCATGGGCCACACCGACTTCGATCAGCACATGGCTGGGCGGGGTGAAGCGGCAGATTTGCCAGCGGTCCACCGGCACATCATCGGCGAGGTTGTTGCCGCGCAGCGCCATGCGCCAGAACGGCGGGGCCATGATGTTTTCCATGTGCCGGGCAGTGACCACTTCGTCGCCTTCGACGGTGGTCACTGGCGGCGCCTCATCGATTTCCTTTTGCCCGATGCTTGACGCGTGCACGTAGGTTTCGTGGGTCAGGTCCATCAGGTTGTCGATCATCAGGCGATAGTCGCAGTGAATGTGGAACAGGCCGCCGCCGTACGCCCATTCGTCACTTTCCGCCCATTCCAGATGCGGGATCAGCGCCGGGTCGGCCAGTGCCTGCTCACCCGGCCAGACCCAGATAAATCCATGGCGCTCCTGCACCGCAAAAGTCTTGTTGCAGGGAAAACCGCGTACCCGCTGGCCGGGCATCTCGACAGTCCTGCCGTCACCCCCCATCACCAAGCCATGATAGCCACACACCAGGTTGCCGTTTTCGACATAACCCAGCGAGAGCGGGGCACCACGGTGCGGGCAGAAGTCCTCGACCGCCGCGACTTTGCCTTCGTGCCCTGGGTAGAAAACCATTTTCTCGCCACAGATCTGCCGCCCCAGCGGCTTCTCCTCAATTTCATCAGGCGTGCAGGCGACGTACCAGGTGTTCTTGGGGTACATGAGCGGATCTCCAGGCTGGTTTTGTTTTTATCTGTGGATCCATTAACTCTCTTAACTAATTTACTTGTCAACGATTTTGGCGGGTCTTCTGATGATTGGTTGCTCTCAATGGATCCATTGGACCACCTAAAAGCGGTACGCCACCGGCACCTGCGCCTCGATGAATCGCTGCATGTGCGCCAAGAAGCTCGCCTGCAATTTCGACAGTGGTCCCTGGATCGGCAACAGCATGCTGAAGTCCATTTCAATCGCCGGTTCGAAGGCGCGGAAGAGGATGCCATTGCCCCGGTATTCAACCGCGCTGATCGCGTCCACCAAAGCAACGCCGAGGCCTTGTTCGACGAAGGTGCACATGGGCTGGGAGAGCTGCGTTTCCAGCCGCAGTTCACGTTCCACGCCATGGGCGGCAAAGATTGCGTCGATGTGCTGGCGAGAGCCAATGGATTGCGGGTAGGAAATGAATGGCTCGCCTTGCAGGTCTTCCGGGACGATCGTCGTGCGCTCCGCCAGGCGATGGCCGGCGGGCAGGGCGCAGAGCATCCGCGTCGCAAGCAGTCTTTCGGCGCGGGGGCTCGGGTAGGTGTTGGGCAGGACGATCAAGCCCAGGTCACAGCGTTGGCCCACCACCAGGTCCACCACTTCTCGCGATGACTGCACCATCAGGGTGATCTGCACCTGGTCATGCTCGGCCATGAACGCGGCGATAGCCCGGGGCAGGAACGACAAGCCCATGGCCGGTGCGCAGGCGATGTGCAACGAACCACGCTTCAAATTGCGGATGTCCTGGGCGGTGCGCGCGATCCGCTCGACGCCCAGCAGCGAACGCTGCACTTCCTGATACAGCGTCATGGCTTCGGCGGTGGGTTGCAGGCGCCCCTTGATGCGGTCGAACAGGCTGAAACCGATGTCTTCCTCCAAGCTGGCGATCAGCCGGGTCGCGGCGGGCTGGGAGATGTGCAGCATTTCGGCGGCGCGGGTCACCGTCTGCCCCAGGATCACTGCACGAAAGGCTTCCAGCTGGCGAAGGTTCATAGGTTTACCTATCCATAACAAAAAGACATGAGCTATCCAAAATAAAGCATTTTTCATGAGCTTGGCAGCGTCCTAGGATTTCCCTCGACGATTCACAAGGCCGAAAAATCAACGTTTTCTAATGAAACGCAGCGGCTAAATACAGCGCAGGGCAGCCATGCAAAAAACTGATGTGATCATCGTAGGCGGTGGCCTGGTGGGTATGTCCATCGCTTATGGCCTGGCCTTGCTCGGACGCCAGGTAAGCGTGCTCGACGAGGGCGACGACGCAATCCGCGCCGCCCGGGGCAACTTCGGCCTGCTTTGGGTTCAGGGCAAGGGCTACGGCATGAGCCCTTATGCGCAATGGACCCGCGAATCGGTGGCGTTGTGGCCACGCTTCGCGGCAGCGTTGCAAGCCGATACCGGGATCGATATCCATCTGCGCCAGCAGGGCGGTTTCCAGCTGTGCCTGAGCGACTCGGAAATGGCCGAGGAAGCCGCGCGCCTGGGCTGGCTGCGCGAGGCCCTTGACGGTGACTACCCCTACGAGCTGCTGGACTCGGCGCAACTGCGCGGCCGCCTGCCGGGCATCGGGCCCGACGTGGTGGGCGGTTGCTTCTCGCCCATGGACGGCCATGTGAACCCGCTGAAACTGTTGCGTTCGCTCTACGCGGCGTGCAAGTCGCGTGGTGTCAGATTGATCAACGGCTACCACGTCGACGCCATCGAACCGAATGACACGGGTTTCCAATTAAGGACAGGCGATCAGCGTTGGTCGGCCCGCCAGGTGGTCCTGGCCGCCGGCCTTGGCAATCGCGCGTTGGGTGAGCAGGTTGGATTGGATGTGCCTGTGCAGCCGAATCGCGGACAGATCCTGGTGACCGAACGCCTCAAGCCCTTCCTGCATTACCCCACCACCTATGTTCGCCAGACCGACGAAGGCACGGTGCAGTTGGGCGATTCCCATGAATCGGCCGGTTTCGACGATGGCACCGGTAGCCAGGTCATGGCCGCTATCGCCAGGCGCGCCGTGCAGTGTTTTCCGCTGCTGGGTGACGTGCATTTGGTGCGGGCCTGGGGCGCATTGCGGGTGATGAGTGTCGACGGGTTTCCGATCTACGAAATGTCCCAGGGCTGCCCGGGGCTGTCGGTGGTCAGTTGCCACAGCGGCGTGACGTTGGCCGCCGTTCATGCCCTGCGCCTGGCCCCTTGGATGGCCGGTGAATTCGATGACCCCGCCGTGAAGCCGTTCGGCCTGCACCGCTTCAATTCATCCATGGAGATGCACCATGTCGGCTGACAGCCTTTTCCGGTCTTTGGCCGTCGCGCAGCAGAACGTATCGATCGAATTCGAAGGCCAGCCGTTGAGCGTGCCGGACAAGGTGTCCCTGGCGGCGGCCTTGTTCGCCAGCGGTATCCGTCACACCCGCGAAAGCGCGATCAGCGGCAGGCCCGCCGCACCGTATTGCATGATGGGCGTGTGCTTCGAATGCCTGGTGCAGGTGGATGGCCAGGCCAACGTCCAATCCTGCCTGGTGCCCGTGCGTGCGGGCATGCGCGTGCGTCGGCAATGCGGCGCCGCAGCCTTGGTGCCGGCTGGGGAGGTGAGCGATGAGTAATGTCGCGATCGACCTGATCATCATCGGTGCCGGACCGGCCGGCATGAGCGCGGCGCTCGAGGCGCGGGCCCATGGATTGTCGGTGGCGGTGCTGGATGAGCAGGCCAGCCCCGGCGGGCAGATCTATCGCCAGGTACTTCAAGCCGATGCCGGCAGCCGTGCGGTGCTGGGCGCCGATTACAGCGCCGGAGCGAAGTTGGCGGCCGAGTTCAGCCAATGCGGAGCCCGCTACGTGCCCAACGCGGCGATCTGGCAAGTCACGCCGCAGCGTGAGGTTCACTACTTGGTCGAAGGCCGTGCGCGAATCCTGCAAGGGCGCCATCTGCTGATCGCCACGGGCGCCTTCGAACGTCCCATGCCGATCCCCGGCTGGACCTTGCCCGGCGTCATGACCGCTGGCGCGGGGCAAATTTTGCTCAAGAGCGCGGCCATGGTCCCGGCGGGACCTGTGGTCCTGGCGGGCTGCGGTCCGTTGTTGTATTTGCTGGCGGTGCAGTACTTGCGGGCGGGAATTGCTGTCGAGGCGCTCGTCGATACCAGCCAGGGACGTGATCTGCTCAAGGCCTGGCGCACCATTCCAGGTGCGATGCGAGGTTGGCGCGACTTGCTCAAGGGCGCGGGGCTGCTGGTTGAACTGAAGCGTGCCGGCATCCGCCATTTTCGCGGTGCCGGTAACCTGCGCATCGAGGGTAATGATCGCGCCAACGCCTTGAGCTTCGTCAGTGGCGGGCAGCATCACCAAGTGTCCGCCGAACTGATTTTATTGCACCAGGGCGTGGTCCCTCATACGCAGATCAGCCGGTCACTGCGCCTGGAGCATGACTGGAGCGAGTCGCAGCTGTGCTGGGCCCCGCGCCGTAATGGCGTCGGCGAAACCAGCGCCGCGGGCATTTATATCGCCGGTGACGGCGGCGCCATCGGTGGTGCGCAGGTTGCGCAGCTCGAAGGGCGTCTCGTCGCCTCTGCCATTGCCGGGCAGCGCAACCGAACGCTCCTGATTCAAAAAGCCTTGGGTCGCGCCCGCGCCGCGCGCCCTTTGATCGACGCACTTTATCGTCCCCCGGCACGGAGCTGCGTGCCGGCCGATGACGTGATGGTGTGTCGCTGTGAAGAAGTCAGCGCCGGCGATATCCGCCGTTATGTCGACCTCGGCTGTTTGGGACCCAACCAGACCAAGGCCTTCGGCCGTTGCGGCATGGGCCCGTGCCAGGGCCGCCAGTGCGGCTTGAGTGTCACCCAGATCATCGCCGCTCATCGTCGCGTGCCGCCCGCCGAGGTGGGCTACTACCGCATTCGTCCGCCCCTCAAACCGATCACGCTGGCTCAACTGGCCGGCGAAAGCCACTCACTGGAGGAACTGTCATGACCATCCAACGTATCGAAAGCAACCCGCGCCTGAGCCGCAGCGTCGTGCACAACGGCGTGGCCTGGCTCAGCGGCATCGTCGCTGCTGACTGCAGCCAGGACATTCAGGGCCAGACCCGCCAAGTGCTGCAACGGGTCGATGAATTGCTCGCCGCGTCGGGCACGGACAAACGTCGCCTGCTCAGCGTGCAGATCTGGATGAAGGACATGGGCGGCGATTTCGCCGCGATGAACGCGCTGTGGAGCGACTGGGTCGACGCTGCGAACACCCCCGCGCGGGCCACCGCGCAAGTGGCCTTCGATGACCCGCAGATCCTGCTCGAACTCATCGTCACCGCAGCGGTGTAGCACGCCGGACCGCTGTTATGCCGTTACCGGGCAAGACGACCACCAGAGCCGTCGCCCGCGCTTGTTCACGTTGCTGCTGCCATAACGGACGACTTTTCGCCGAGCGTCCGAACTCAATAACACCGCATCCGGAGCTAATGAATGAACATCAAACGCATTGCACTCAAGCTGGGCCTCGTCTCGTTGCTGGCGTTCGGCGCCAACCTGAACGCCGCGGAAAACTCGTTGCGCATCGGCATCGAAGCGGCCTATCCACCGTTCGCCTCGAAAACCCCGGACAACACCATCGTCGGTTTTGACTACGACATCGGCCAGGCCCTGTGCGCCGAAATGAAGGTACGCTGCGACTGGATAGAACAGGAGTTCGACGGCTTGATCCCGGCACTCAAGGTGAAGAAGGTCGACGCGGTGATTTCTTCCATGTCGATCACGCCGGAGCGCATGAAATCGGTCGACTTCACCAACCGTTACTACCGCATCCCGGCCCGCCTGGTGTTTCGCAAGGGCAGCGGCATCAGCGAGATTCCCTCGCAGCTCAAGGGCAAGCGGATCGGCGTGCAGCGGGCGACCAACTTTGATCGTTACGTCACCGAAAAATTTGCCCCGGCGGGCGCCGAAGTAATCCGCTATGGTTCGCAGAACGAAATCTTCCTCGACCTGCTGGGCGGCCGCCTGGACGCGACGATGGCCAGCTCGGTGGTGATCGACGAAAGCTTGCTCAAGCGCCCGGAAGGCAAGGATTTTGAATTTGTTGGCCCGAATTTCGTCGAAGAACAATACTTCGGCACGGGCATTGGCATTGCGGTGCGCAAGAACGATCCGCTGGCGAGCCGTTTCAACCAGGCCCTGGCAACCATCCGCGCCAATGGCACCTATGACCGGATTCGCCAGAAATATTTCGATTTCGATATCTACGGCGAATAATCATCGCAATGACCTGGATCCCGCGGGCGTTAGTCGGCGGGACTCATCGCACAGCACGGAGTGATTCATGAAAACCAAAGCGGTACTCACCGAGCAGGATGTTGCTCAGTTGCTGGTGGCGGCGAAGGAGCTGGCTCACCAGCGCCAATGGGCCGTATCGGTCTGCGTGGTAGACGATGGCGGGCATCCCTTGGGGCTGCTGCGCCTGGACGGTGCCTCGCCCTTATCGGCCTACATCGCCACCGAAAAAGCCCGCACCGCCGCCATGGGCCGGCGTGACAGCAAGGCCTTCGAAGACATGATCAACGGCGGCCGCCTGGCTTTCCTGAGCGCCCCGCACTTGCAAGGCATGCTCGAAGGTGGCGTGACCATCCGCCACGATGGCGAGTGCATTGGTGCCATCGGGGTTTCCGGGGTGAAGGCCGAAGAGGATGCGGAACTGGCACGGTTGGCCGTGGAGACCGTGTTGCCGGTAATTACGCCGGATGCTTGAAGGCTAGGAGGGGCTGCACCTCAATCCATTGTGGGAGCGAACACAATGCCGGAGTGAAACTGCACAAATCTTCCAGACCAGCCCATCCAAGTCGTTTAATCTCAGCCAGCCGATACATAAACGAGACAGCCCATGACCGCGCGCAACTGGATCGATCTCAAGCAGGACGCCACGTCCGGCATCGAGACCGTGCGCGCGCATTTCGAGGGGCATGCCTACGATCCGCATTGGCACGATGCCTACCTGGTGGGCGTGACGGAGCAGGGCGTGCAACAGTTCCATTGCCGAAGGCAGCAACACAACAGCACACCGGGCAAAGTGTTCCTGCTCGAACCCGGCGAACTGCATGACGGAAACGCACCCCACGAACACGGTTTCACCTACCGCACGTTGTACCTCGAACCGCACTGGCTCGAGCGCGAGCTGCGCTCCTTGTTCGATGAAGCGCCGGACAATGCCCAGCTGGGCTTTGCCGCCACCCTGAATGATGACGCGCGTCTGGCGAGCGCCACCGCCACGGCTTTCCAGAGCCTGCACGAGCAAGACATCCTGATCGTCCGCCAGACCGCCCTCGACACGCTGCTGGCGAACCTTACCCAACACTTGCACTGGCGCGCACGGATCAATCCCGACCCGCGCCTGCCGTTGGTTGCGCAGCAGGCCCGCGACTATCTGCATAGCCACCTGAGCGAAGACATCGGCCTCGACGACCTGGCGCGGGCCACCGGTGTCGATCGTTTTCGCCTGAGCCGCGCATTCAAGGCCGCTTTCGGCCTGGCGCCCCATGCCTACCTGATCCAGTTGCGCCTGGCGCGGGCGCGGCGGTTGCTGGCTCGTGGTGAAAGCGCCGTGGCGGTGGCGGCAATGCTCGGCTTCGCCGACCAGAGTCACTTGGGCCGCTGGTTCCAGCGCGCCTATCGCATGAGCCCGGCGGACTACCGCAAGCGCTGCTCAATTGTTCCAGACTGACCACGTCGGCATCGGGATGATCAACCCTACGATCATCCACCGAGAAATTGCTCCATGGACCAGTTGCTGCCGTTTGCCTTGTTTGCCTTTGTCGCCTCCATCACCCCGGGCCCGACCAATATCCTGGTGTTGAGCCACAGTTCTCGCTTTGGCCTGACGACCACCTGGCCGATCATCCTCGGCGCCTGTGCTGCCGCTGCGTTGCTGGTATTGGTGGTCGGCACCGGCTTGGGGACGTGCTGGCCCGGCACGCGACGATCCAGACAGTGTTGTCCTGGGCCGGCATCGCCTGGCTGAGCTGGATGGCCTGGCAGATTTTCAGCGCGCCCGCCGAGGCCATTGACCCCGACAAACCGGTGGAAGGCCCCCGGCTGGGCCTGGCGGGTGCCGCCGGGTTGCAACTGGTGAACCCGAAGACCTGGATGATGGCGTTGGCGGTGGTCAGCGTATTCGCCGGCGCCGAGGCGGACCGTACCGTACGCGTGCTCTGGCTGTCCCTGGCGTTCTTTGCGATATCCATTCCTTGCATGACGGCCTGGGCCTACCTGGGGCGCGGCGCCGCGAGGTTCTGCCGTTCCGCCGTGGCGATGGGGCGGTTCAACCGCGTCATGGCGGTGTTGCTGCTGGTGTCGGCGTGGTTGACGCTGGTGGTCTGATCCGGGATGCAGGAAGACCGGCAGGCCGGTCCAGCTGACGAAAATGTAATTTTTCTTTTGAAACCCCCGGTTCATGGGCCGAGTCGCACGCTTATACCTGCCTGAACAGGCGGTATGCATTGTTTGAATCGACCTTCAAAAAAGGAGAGTGCCATGAACAGCCGTTATCAAGCCTGCATCGACGAATGCCTCGCCTGCGCCATGACCTGCGTCGACCTTCGCCTGCTGTCCCGTCGTGGTGCTTCGCAGCAGCAGGCCCGCCAGTACGGCTGCGGTCAGCGCGAACGCTGCGCCGATCAAAAACGCCATCTGATACCCGTCGTTGAGCGCAACCAGCGGCGCGAGATCGGACGCGGCCGTCTTGGTCCGGTACGCGGCAATGCTTGCCAGCACCGCCAGGCCCACGGAGCCGCCCATCATGAACGATGTATTGACGACGCCTGATGCCAGGCCGGAATCCTTGGGTTCCACGTCGCTCATCGCCGCGAGCAACATCGGATTGAACGCCATCCCCGCGCCCAACCCCAGCAGCAACATGCCCGGCAGAACATCGCCGACGAACTGGCCGTCCAGCGGTGCCCGTGCGAACAGTGCCAGGCCGATGGCGGCGAGCAGTAGGCCTGCCGCCAACGGCGTTCGTGTGCCGTAGCGCATCACCAGCCGCGCGGACAGACCCAGGGAAAAAATCGCCATGATCACGTTGGCTGGCAGGAACGCCAATCCCACTTGCATCGGCGTATAGCCCAGCACCAATTGCAGGTAGAGCGCCGACAGGAAAAACCAGGCGAACATCGACGCGGCCCAGAGCACGGCGAGCAGATTGGCGGTGCGCAGGTTATGCAGGCGAAACAGGCTCATCGGGATCAAGGGATGCGCAATCCGGCGTTCGAGCAGGATGAAGCCCAGCATCAACAAGGCCGAGGCTGCCAACAGGCCCAGCGTGTGGAGGGAGGTCCAGCCCCGCTCATTGCCGTTGACCACGGCGTACACGGCGATCATCAACGACAGGGTGGCGGTCACCGCGCCGAGCAACATCCAGTTGTCCGTTGCCTTCGGTACGCACGGCGGGCAACAACTTGAGAGACAGGGCCAGGACGATCAGGCCGACAGGCAGGTTGACCAGGAAGATCCAATGCCAACTCAGCAGATCGGTCAGCAAACCACCCAACAGCACACCAATACTGCCGCCCGCAGCACAGACGAAACTGTACACGCCCATCGCCCGCGCGCGTTCACCGGGCTCCGTGAACAAGTCCATGATCAACGACAAGGCCACCGCCGTGACCACCGCACCGCCGAGGCCTTGAACCGCACGGGCAGTGATCAACCATGACTGTGATGGCGCCAGTCCGCAGGCCAGCGACGCGAGGGTGAACGCCGCCAATCCCAGGGTAAACAGCCGGCGGTGGCCATAGAGGTCGCCGAGGCGACCGCCGAGCAGCAGGAAGCCGCCAAAGGTCAGTAAGTAGGCATTGACGACCCAGGCCAGGTCGGTGTCGTTGAATTGCAGGTTGTCCTTGATCGAGGGCAGGGCGACGTTCACCACCGTACCGTCGAGCACGATCATCAGCACGCCCAGGCACAAGACGATCAGTGCGCGCCAGCGCTGGCGCGGGTCAGAGGGATGTGATTGCGACATGGTTCTTCAATCCTTGACAGTCCGGGTTCGAGGTTGCCGCAGGTGCAACCGGACCGGTTCACGCTGCAGACAACGTGAAACAGTCTAGTCGCGAGCAAGATCCATCAAATAGTGGAAATGTGTAATCCCGACACAGTTTTCAGTCGATGGCCGGGTCCTTACGCTTGAACACCATGGCCTTCAAGCCACAGGCAGGGTCTGTATCTGGAAATTCCGGAGGATTTGGCAGTCGCTCTTCGAATATCAGGCCGGGCGCTTCACGCATGACGCCGTCGATGAGGAAGTCAGGACCGGTCGCCGGGTCGTTGCTACACGCCAGGACCGTACCTGCGGCGGTCAGCAGCTCCGGTAAGCGACGCAGCACCCGCTGATAATCCTTGGTCAGCAGGAAGCTGCCTTTCTGGAACGTGGGCGGGTCGATGATGACCAGGTCATAGGGCCCGCTGTTGATCACCTTGCCCCAGGATTTGAACAGGTCGTGCCCCAGAAAGCTCACTTGGCCCAGGTCATGGCCGTTCAGGCGATGATTGTCGCGACCACGGCTCAGGGCTGCGCGGGACATGTCCAGGTTGACCACGTGGCGGGCACCGCCGGCGATGGCCGCCACCGAGAAACCGCAGGTATAGGCGAACAGGTTGAGCACACGCTTGCCTTGGGCGTGGGCGCGCACCCAGTCGCGGCCATGGCGCATATCGAGAAAAAGGCCGTTGTTCTGCTTCTTGCCCAGGTCGATCCGATAACGCAGGCCGCCTTCGGTCAGGGTCCATTCATCGATCGGTTCGCCCACCAACCATTGGGTCAGGCTGTCGGGCAGGTACCGATGTTGCACCGCGAGGGTGTGGGCACCGCTGTGTTGCCAGGCGGGCGAGGCGGCGAGGGTGCGCAGCATGGCGAACAGGTCCTCCAGTTGCGCTGGATCGGGTTCCTTGAACAGCGAGACCAACACGACGCCTTGCAGCCAGTCGACGGTGATCTGTTCCAGCCCCGGCCAGCAGCGTCCGCGGCCATGGAACAGGCGACGGGTTTCGTCGGGCGCCGATTCCAGCGCCGTCAGCAAATGGCTCTGCAATGTTTGAAGGGCTTGAGGGTTCATCAGATAAAAACGCCAGCGACTCGAAAGGCCGGCATTTTAACCACGAACCCATGCACTGCAATCCCTGTGGCGAGGGAGCTTGCTCACTCGCCACAAAGGGCTGCTAGCCCCCGCTGGTCGCGAGGATGCTCGCCACCTGCTGCGGCTGGCAATTGAGATAGGGCGAGCGCTTGAGCCACGCCGGGTCCGGGTACCAGGAAAACATGAATTGCCCGCCCTTGAGCTTGTCTATCACTTGGCGCGCCACTTGCGGACGCACGGCGGGACAGCCCTGGCTGCGGCCGATGCGCCCCTGGCGCACGCTCCAGAGCGGGTTCACGTAATCAGCGGCGTGGATGACGATCGCCCGGTCGCGCGCCTGGTCATTGAATCCGGGTTCCAGGCCATCCATGCGCAGCGAGTAGCCGTGGGTGCCCTGGTAGCTTTCCTGGGTGCGGAACAGCCCCAGGCTCGATTGATAGCTGCCCAGTCGGTTGGAAAACTGGGTGGCGAAGTTTTCCCCGGATTTCTGCCCGTGGGCCACGAGATCACGCAGGACCAGCTTTTTCTGGCGCAGGTCGAAGATCCACAAGCGCCGAGCCGTCGAAGGTTGCGAATAGTCGATCACCGCCAGATGGCGAGCCTGTCGAGCACCGTTGGCAACTGCGCACTGCATCGCACTCAGGGCACTTTTCAGCGCTTGGGGATTGAGTTCCGGCGCGGCGTGGGCGAGGCTGTTGTAAAGCGGCTGGGCGTTGAGTTTTTCGGCCAGCACCGGGCTGCACAGGATGCCAAGGCCGGTCACGACCAGGCAGAATCGGCGCAAGAAGGCCGATACAGGTGAAGGCAGCTTGCGGTGGCGTTCGTTTGCGGCATCCCGTCCGGTTTTGTTTGTCTGCATGATGGCGGGTCGTACCTGTCGCAAAATTCACCGTCAACGAGACGGCCATGGATTGGAGTAAAGCAGTTGTTCAAAAAGTCCGCATGTTACCTGAGCCTTTTATTGCTCGTTGCGCCATTGGTCGCTACGGCCGAGGACGGCGATCCGGCCCAGGCGCAAACCACACTGGCGCAACTGTCGGTCAATTGCCCCGAATTGGCCGGTGGCGTCGACTTTCCGACGGTGATGAGCCTGCAGGCGCTTTACCAGCAAAACGCAGGCCAGGCGATCTGGACGGACGACGGGCGGTTGCAGGCGTTGCAGGTCCAGCTACAGCAACTGGCCGATGACGGAATCGATCCGGCCCGTTACAACCTGCCGGACGAGGGCCGTTACACCAACGTGGCCTGTACCGACATCGCCATCAGCCAACGCTACCTGCAAGCCCTGCATGACTTGCGTTTCGGCCATCTGCCACAGAATCGCCTGGAGCCGATCTGGAAAGCCAATCCCCAGTTGCCGGACCGGCAGGCCATGGTGTTGCATTTCGCCGTGGCGGGCCTGCAAGACCCGGCGCAGGCTTTCGAGTTGGCGCGGCCGAGCCTGGCGCTTTATCGCGACTTGCGCGAACTTTACGCAAGACAACGACAGCAGCCCCTGGCGGACTGGCAATCGGTGCCCAGCGGCCCCTTGTTGCAACCGGACAAGCACGACGCCCGCGTACCCGTGCTGGCCCGGCGCCTGTTCAACGAAGGCTACCTCAGCGTGCCGCCACTCGACGCCGACGAGCATTACAGCCCGAGCCTCGTGGAGGCGATGAAGAGCTTCCAGCTTCATCATTCGCTGCAAGCCGATGGAGTCGTCGGGCCCTGGACCGTCACCGAACTGAATATTAGCCCGGCCATGCGCCGCGAGCAGTTGCGCATCAACCTGGAGCGCATGCGTTGGCTGGCCCAGGACCTGGAGCCCGACAGCGTGCTGGTCAACGTGGCGGCGGCGCAACTGACGGTCTACCAGGGCGGCGCGCCCGTGTGGCAAACCCGCACCCAGGTGGGGCGTGCCGAACGCCAGACACCCTTGATCAAATCGCGCATCACCCGCCTGACGCTCAACCCCACGTGGACCATCCCGCCGACGATCATGCGTGAAGACAAACTGCCCGAGATTCGCCGCGACCCGGAGTTTCTCGCCCGGCATAACCTCAAGGTGCTCGATCGGGATGGCTTGCCGCTGGCGGTGGAAAATATCGATTGGGAACATCCTGGCGACCTGATGCTGCGCCAGGATGCCGGTGCGAAAAACCCGCTCGGAAAATTGGTGGTCCGCTTTCCCAATCCGTTCTCGGTGTACCTGCATGACACACCCAGCCAGGCACTGTTCAGCAAGGCCCCACGGGCGTTCAGTTCGGGCTGCGTGCGCATCGAACAAGTCATGCACCTGCGGGACCTGTTGGTGACCCCTGCCGAGCGCACCCGGACCGATACGTTGCTGGCCAGCGAGCTGACTCATGAATTCAGGCTGGCCAAGCCCCTGCCGATCCTGCTGGGTTACTGGACGGTGCAGGCGGACAGCCAGGGGCAGGCCGTGTACATCCCGGATATCTATCAACGGGATGTCGCGTTGTCCACGGCTGGCCAGCGTGCACTCTGATCAGGCGCACTCAGCGTCGACCTGCGCGTGCGAGATTTCTTCGACCCTCGGAAACAGCCGCTGGCCGAGGGCAAGCGCGGCTTGCAAATGGGCTTTCGGATCGAGGGATTCCGATTCCAGCAAGCGTTCGGAACTCATCACCCGCGCACCGCAGTAATCGAAAATGCCGTGGTCGATCTGCGTGATCATCGCCTGGTCGTAGCCATGACGTTGGAAACTGTCGGCATCGGCCCCTCCGAGCGCTACGAGATGGACCTGCAATCGCTGGAGCTTCTGGGTAAACGACTCGGCGAGCTTGTAATCAAATGCCCAACCATTGGAAAACACTCGATCAATCCAACCCTTGAGCAGCGCTGGCATCGACCACCAGTAGATCGGGTAAACCAGCACGAGCGCGTCGGCCCGGTCGATTCTCGCTTGTTCAGCCAGCACATCCGCGGGTGGCATGGCCTCGCGGCGGTGGACGGCATGGTCGGCGAGGCCAAAGCGTGGATCGAAACCTTCGGCGGCCAGGTCGGCAATCTCGAAGGTATTGGCGCGGTTGGCCTGGACGATCCCGTCGCCGATGGCCTGGGCCAGCGCATGGGTCAGGGAGCGGGGGTCATGGTGGGCAACAACGATAAGCGCGTGCATAGCGAATCTCCTTCTGGCATCACACAACGTCAAGCGAGTATGCTTGGTTAAGTTACGAACAGTAAGTTACGGTTGGTAAAGTTAGCATGTCAAGCACCGAAGAAAATTCATCGTCTTCCCCGGCGCCCCGTCGACGCCTGGCCCGCGCGGATCGCCAACGGCAATTGTTGGATGTCGCCTGGCGGCTGGTGCGCGAGGAGGGCAGCGAAGCACTGACGCTCGCCCGGCTCGCGGAACAGGCTGGCGTGACCAAGCCGATCGTCTACGATCATTTCGTCACTCGATCAGGGCTTTTAGCTGCGCTGTACCAGGATTTCGATGCGCGCCAGACGGCGCTGATGGACGCAGCGCTCGAGGCCAGCGAGCCCATTCTGGAAAGTCGTTCGCAGGTGATTGCCGATGCCTTCGTCGAGTGCGTGCTGCTTCAGGGTAGGGAAATTCCCGGCGTCAGCGCAGCCCTGAGCAGTTCACCGGAGCTGGAGCTCATCAAGCGGGAATACGAAAGGATCTTCCTGGATAAATGCCGGTCGGTACTGGAGCCGTTCGCCGGGAACGGGCGTCTTTCCCAAGCGAGCCTGCGGGCGATGCTGGGGGCGGCGGAGGCGTTGTCCGATGCGGCGGCCAATGGGGACATCAGCGCGGACGAGGCCAAGCAGGAGTTGTTCGTGACCATCGTTGCGATGGTCGAGCGGGCTGCTGGAACCTCCTCAAGCTGACCCACCGTCTTCGCGAGCAAGCTCGCTCCCACAAGGGTTCGTGTCGTTTGCACGACCTGTGGGAGCGAGCTTGCTCCGGGCGGCGATCCGACGAAGGCGGCGGCACATCCAACCAATCTCCCGCTGACTCACCCCCATCAAAAAAAACGAACCCCAGGCGCCTTTTCCGGTTCTTAACTGATGTCCCCTGATAACAGGGGCATCAGGCGGGGCCGCGGTCTTGCCCACCAAACACTGCGATCAGAGGAGGCGACATGCCCAACTCCTTCCATTCGCCCTGGTGGAAGAACGCTGTGATCTACCAGGTTTATCCTCGCTCTTTTGCCGATGCCAACGGCGATGGCATTGGCGATCTCCCCGGATTGACTGCACGCCTGGACCATCTGCAACGGCTGCGCATCGATGCGTTGTGGTTGTCGCCTGTCTACCGCTCGCCGATGTGCGACGCGGGCTACGATATCTGCGACTACATCGACGTCGACCCGCTGTTCGGCAACCTCGCGGACCTGGATGCATTGATTGCCCAGGCCCACGAACGCGGCTTGAAGGTGCTGCTCGACTTCGTGCCCAACCACACCTCCGACCAACATCCATGGTTCATCGAATCGCGTTCCCGCCGCGACAACCCCAAGCGCGACTGGTACATCTGGCGGGACGAACCCAACAATTGGCGGGCCTCGATCGACGGCGGCAGCGCCTGGACCTGGGACGAGACCAGCCAGCAGTACTACCTGCATTTCTTCCTGCCGCAACAACCGGATCTCAACTGGCACAACCCCGAAGTCGTCGCCGCCATGCATCAGGTGTTGCGCTTCTGGCTCGAGCGCGGCGTCGATGGGTTTCGCGTCGACGTGGTGCATTGCGTCGGCAAGGACCAGAGCTTCGCCGACGACCCGCGCTGCATGGCCGGCGAAACCATGGTCAAGATCAATGACCAGCCCTACAGCCATGAAGTGCTGCGCGGGCTGCGGCGCCTGGTGGACAGCTACCCCGGCGAGCGGGTGCTGATCGGCGAAGTGAACATCCGCTCCACGGCGCAGGTGGCGGCCTACTACGGCGCCAGTGACGAGCTGCACATGTCCTTCAACTTCCCGCCGCTGGACGCGCCCTGGGATCCGGTGGTGTTTCGCATGTGCATCCGCGAAGTGGAAAACGACCTCGGCCCCTTGCAGGCCTGGCCCACCTGGGTGCTGTCCAATCATGACAACAGTCGTCATCGCAGTCGCTACGGCGGCTCATTGCGCCGGGCCCGGGCGGCGGCGGTGATGTTGCTGACGCTGCGCGGCACGCCATTCATCTATCAGGGCGAAGAACTGGGATTGGAAGATACCCAAGTGACCGCCCAGACCCGCGTCGATCCCGGTGGACGCGATGGCAGCCGAGCACCGCTGCCTTGGACCCAGCAAGCGCCTCACGGCTGGTCGGGACAGGCGCCTTGGCTGCCTTTTGCACCCGATGCAGGCGCACTGTCCGTTGAGGCGCAAGAACGTGCCGACGATTCGGTGCTGGCGCTCTACCGCCGCTTGCTGGCCTGCCGACGCAACAGCCTGGCGCTGCGCCTGGGCGGCTGGGAAGAACTGCCGTCGCATCCGCAAGTGCTGGCTTATCGTCGCCGTTGCGAGGGCGACGAGCGCCTGGTCTGCATCAACTTTGCCGACCATGAGCAGACGTTTCCCCTGGCCGACCCCTGGCGCGTGGAAGTCGCCAGCGACGGGGTGGATGAAGGCCAGCCGTTCAGCGGTCGACTGGCCGCCGAGCAGGCATTGGTCCTGTGTCGATAAGGAGTGACCGATGAAAGCCAACTGGCACCGCAATACCTTGATCTATCAAATCGATCCTTCCTTGTTCTACGACAGCAACGGCGACGGCCGTGGCGACTTGAAGGGCATCATCAGGCAACTCGATTACCTGCAAGCGTTGGGCGTCGGTGCGCTCTGGCTGATGCCGTTGTATCGGTCACCGTTCAAGGACGCCGGCTATGACGTCAGCGATTTCATGGCGCTGGACCCGCGCTTTGGCAGCGAAGAGGATTTGCGCCAGTTGATCGTGCAGGCCGGTGAACGTGGCATCCGCGTGATCCTTGAACTGGTCGTGCAGCACACCAGCGACCAGCATCCCTGGTTCCTCCGGGCACGACGGGACAAGGGCAGCGTCTACCGGGATTACTACCTGTGGTCCGACACGCCGGTGGACGACGGCAACCAGCCAATCTTTCCCTCGGTGGAAGACAGCATCTGGCAGTGGGACGAGCAGGCAGGGCAGTACTATCGGCATCTGTTCTATCGCCACGAACCGGACCTGAACCTGGCGAACCCGCGGGTCGTCGAGGAGATCGAGCGGGTCATGGTCCACTGGCTCGAACTCGGTATCGCCGGCTTTCGCCTCGATGCCGCTTCCCATCTGGTGGAACAGGCCGGAGGTGGCGATGAAGAGCAGGGTGTCTGGGTGCTGGATCGGTTGTTCAAGTGCATGACCGAGATCAATCCCGAAGGGGTGCTAATGGGCGAAGTGGACGTCGAGCCGGAGCGCTACAGCCATTATTTCGGCACCGGGGAGCGCCTGGGCCTGGTGCTGGATTTCTGGGTCAACAATCACCTGTTCCTGGCCCTGGCCCGCGGCGAAGCCGAACCCCTGCAACGGGCGATCACCCGGCGGCCCGCACCACCGGACGGCGCGAATTACGCGGTGTGGCTGCGCAACCATGACGAGCTCGACCTGGAGCGCCTGAGCGAGCAGGAGCGCGAAGAGGTGATGCAGGCCTTCGCTCCGGAGCCGGACATGCGCTTGTATGGCCGAGGTATTCGCCGACGCCTGGCGCCAATGCTCGACGGTGACGTGCGTCGCCAGGCATTGGCCCAGGCGTTGTTGCTGTCGCTGCCCGGCACGCCGATCGTGCGCTACGGCGAAGAAATTGGAATGGGCGACGACCTGTCCCGCCCGGAGCGTCTGTCGGTGCGCACGCCCATGCAATGGAATGACCAGGCCAACGGCGGATTTTCCTCGGCCCGACGCCCGACCGTCCCGGTGATCGATGAAGGACGGTTTGCCTACACGCATTTGAATGTTGCAGGCCAACTGAAAGACCCCGAATCGTTGTTGCACCGGGCACGTCAATTGTTGCGGGCCCGCGCGGACCTGAAGGAAGTTGGCGACGGCAAGGCACAACTGCTGACGGTCGACCATCCAGCAGTGTTCGCCATCGCCCATGTCTGCGAGGCCACCTCGATCATGCTGGCGAACCTCGGCAAGGACGCGGTCACGGTGCGGTTGCGGGAAATGGACCTGGAGGGTTTCGAGGAAGTGTTGTCCGACAGTCCGTACCCGACCAGGAAACAATCGGGCCTGACCTTGCACGGATACGGTTATCGGTGGTTCCGCCGCTCAAAACAATAGCAGCACGACTGCCAGCAAACCGCCGGTGGCGAGCAGCAGCGCCGATACCTGGGTCGAACTCAGGGCCAACGCGGAGTCCCGTGAGCGGCCGCTGAACCGCCCACGGGTACGATGCAAGGGCTCCTGCGGTTCTAACAGGTTATCCGGGCGCTGATGGTCGTCATCCTCGTTGGTCATCTGTCCTGAATAGGCGTTACGGGCCAGCAAACGATCGAGCAGTCCCGGCATCAGGCAAGTGCCGACGATGGCCTTGAGCGAGGCCGCACCCAGCCACAATTCCCTGGGCGTACGCTTGACCACGCTGAATATTGCCCGGGCGGCCACGTCCGGGTCATGAATCGGCGGCACGGGTTGCACACGCTTGCCCAACTTGTTGCGCGCCCAATCGAACTGCGGTGTGTTGATTGCAGGCAGTTGCACCATGCAGACCCTGATATCGCTGTGCTCGTGAAGCAGTTCGCAGCGCAAGGAATCAGTGAAGCCTCGCACCGCGAACTTGGCCCCGCAATAGGCCGCCTGCAACGGAATGGCGCGATAGGCCAGCGCCGAACCGACCTGGATAATCACCCCACGATTGCGTCGGCCCATGAGGTCCAGCGCCGCGAGGGTGCCGTGGACGGTACCCAAGTAAGTCACCTCGGTCACCCTGCGGACTTCCTCGGCATTCAACTGGCGGATGGGCGAAAACACCGTGACCATCGCGCAGTTGACCCACACGCCGACCGGTCCCAGTTCCCGTTCCATTCGTTGAGCTGCATCGAGTACCGCTTCGGCGTCGGCGACATCGACGCTGATCCCCAGGCATTTCGCGCCCAGTTGTTTGAGTTCGTCTTCCGTCGCCGCCAGGGCCTGCTCACCCCGGGCCAGCAGCCCGACCCGGTAGCCCGCGGCAGCGAATCGGTGTGCGGTGGCGCGCCCGACGCCGGCGGTGGAACCACAGATCACCACCACAGGTGGGTTTCGCTCATCCATTGTGCTTGCTCCGCAGCTCCTTCCAAGGGTCAGTGGGGGCGCGCGACGCCGCGCAGCAGGTTGGCGCTGACTTTATCGGCGTTGCAACTGGCGACGTTGGCCAGCGAGACCATGCCCACCAGGCGCTTGTCACGGTTCACCACCGGCAGGCGGCGTTTTTCGATCTGGGCCATGTTCTTGGCGACGTGGTCGATCTCTTCGTCATCGAAGCAATAGCGCACCTCATCGCTCATGATCCGACTGACCGGGGTGTCCATGTTCATGCCTTCGGCCATGGCTCGAACCACCAAGTCGCGGTCGGTCACCATCCCGGCCATGCGGTCGTCCTGATTGATCACCAGCGCGCCGATATCGGCCTGGCGCATGATCAGCGCGACTTCGCGCAGTGGGGTATCAGGCGAGATCGTGCGGACTTCCCGACTCATGATTTCATTGATTTTCATCGTTGAATCTCCTTCGTTTCGGGGTGGACAACAAGCCACTTTCCGGGCGTCGTGAGTCGCTTGTGCGGCGACCGGACGGGCTCCTCACTTATTGTGAAAATCGGGGTTGGCGATGGTTCAGGATTTTTGCCGACGGGTTTGAAGGGGTGCACTTTTATGAAGCCGCAGGTGGGTTGCCGCACCATCGCAAGGCAGAGGGTGGTGCTAGTGAAACGGTAGCTGGCGCCGGTCAGCTTGAGGTGGCAGGGCGGGCCTCTTCGCGGGCAAGCCCGCTCCCACAGGGGATTGTGGGATGCCCATGAGGTTGTCGCGGCTGGTCAAGCAAGGTTTGGCACGCTCGCTGCAAGACGTTGTCCAGGTCCACCGTGAACACAATCGAGTGGGCAGCCCCGTCGGTCAACGAAGATCGAGTGCCAGCAGGCCGGGGGATAACGGTAGATCAGGGCGCAGTCGCCGGATCGATACCGCACAGAACAGGCAAAGACGCCTGGAACCGCAAGGTTTCAGGCGTCTTTTTTTTGCTTTCAAAAAACCGTGATGGGCTTTTGTCGGGTGCTTTTATGAATTCCAACGTTGCTTCCCTGAACAAGCTGCAAACGCTGATCGTGATCGGCAATGGCATGGTCGGCCACCACTGCGTCGAGCAACTGATCGAGCGCGGCGCCCTCAACCATTACCGCGTGCATGTCTTCAGCGAAGAGCCGATGCGTGCCTACGACCGCGTGCACCTGTCCGAGTATTTTTCCGGCCGGGACGCCGAATCGCTGGCCTTGGGCGAAGCCTCGTTGTACCAGACCCCTGGCGTCACGCTGCACCTGGGCGTGCCGGTACTGGAAATCGACCGTCAGGCGCACGAAGTGGTCACCGCCGGGGAACGCATCCGCTACGACAAGCTGGTGCTCGCCACCGGTTCTTACCCGTTCGTGCCACCGATCCAGGGCGCCGAAGGCGATTCCTGCCTGGTCTACCGTACGCTCGAAGACCTCGACGCCATCCGTAACGCCGCCAGCAATGCCCGTCGTGGCGTGGTGGTCGGTGGCGGCCTGCTGGGCCTGGAGGCGGCCAACGCCTTGAAAACCCTTGGCCTGGAAGCCCACGTCGTCGAATTCGCCCCACGGCTGATGCCGGTGCAACTGGACGAGCAGGGCGGGCTGGCCCTCAAGGCGCGCATCGAGAAACTCGGCGTCGGCGTGCATTTGTCCAAGGGCACCCAATCCATCAGCACGGGTGAGCAATACCGCTATCGGATGAACTTCGGCAGCGACGATTTCCTCGAAACCGACCTGATCGTGTTTTCCGCCGGTATCCGCGCCCAGGACGCCCTGGCCCGCCAATGCGAGCTGCAAATCGGCCCGCGCGGTGGCGTGGTGATCGACGATCATTGCCAGAGCAGCGACCCGGACATCTACGCCATCGGTGAATGCGCGGCGTGGAATGGCAGCATCTTCGGGCTGGTCGCGCCGGGCTACCAGATGGCCCGCAACGTCGCCGCGCGCCTTTGTGGCGAAGCCGGCGAGGCCTTCACCGGCGCGGACATGTCCACCAAGCTCAAGCTGCTGGGCGTCGATGTCGGCTCCATCGGCGACGCGCACGGCCATACGCCGGGTTCGCGCAGCTTCCAGTTCATCGACGGAACCAGCGCCAGCTACCGGCGCCTGGTGGTCGATGCTGACGGCAAGCGCGTGATTGGCGCCGTACTGGTCGGCGACAACAGCTACTACGACACGCTCTTGCAGTACATGCAGAACGGCATCGCCTTGCCCAAGGATGCCGCCAGCCTGATCCTGCCGTCCTCCGAAGGCGCCCCGACACTCGGCCCGGCGGCGTTGCCTGAAGCCGCGACCATCTGCTCGTGCCACAACGTCACCAAGGGCTCGATCTGCTCGGCCATCGACGGCGGCTGCACCGATCTCGGCCAGCTCAAGTGCGACACCAAGGCCGGCACCGGCTGCGGCGGTTGTGCGGCCCTCGTCAAGCAAGTCTTTGAGCACGAACTGATCGCCCGTGGCGTCAGCGTCGATAAGAGCCTGTGTGAACATTTCGCCTACACCCGCCAGGAGCTGTATGCGCTGGTGCGAGTGGAAGGGATCATCAGTTTCGAAGAGCTGTTGGCCAAACACGGTCGCGGCCACACCGGTTGCGACCTGTGCAAGCCGGCGGTGGGTTCGATCCTGGCGTCGTGCTGGAACCAGCCGATCATGGATCCGCACCTGGTGCCATTGCAGGACACCAACGACACCTTCATGGCGAACATGCAGAAGAACGGTACCTACTCGGTGGTACCACGCATTGCCGGTGGGGAAATCACCGCTGACAAACTGATCGCCATCGGCGTCGTCGCGAAGAAATACGACCTCTACACCAAGATCACCGGCGGCCAGCGCATCGACTTGTTCGGCGCGCAGTTGCACCAGTTGCCGGACATCTGGGCCGAACTGATCGAAGCCGGCTTCGAAACCGGCCACGCCTACGGCAAGTCGACGCGCACGGTGAAGTCCTGCGTGGGCAGCACCTGGTGCCGCTACGGCGTGCAGGACAGCGTGCAAATGGCCCTGACCATCGAGGACCGCTACAAAGGCCTGCGCTCGCCGCACAAGCTCAAGTTCGCCGTGTCCGGTTGCACCCGTGAATGCGCCGAAGCCCAGAGCAAGGACGTCGGCGTCATCGCCACCGAAAAAGGCTGGAATCTCTATGTGGCCGGCAACGGCGGCATGCGTCCGCGCCACGCCGAGCTGTTCGCCACCGACCTGGACGACGCGACGCTGATCCGCTACATCGACCGCTTCCTGATGTTCTACATCCGCACCGCCGACAAGCTGCAACGCACCTCGGTCTGGCGTGAAAGCCTGGAAGGTGGCCTGGACTACCTCAAGGACGTGATCATCCACGACAGCCTGGGCCTGGGTGCCGAGCTCGAAGCGCAGATGCAGTTGGTGGTCGACCGCTACGAATGCGAGTGGGCCAACGCCTTGAAGGACCCGGAAAAACTCAAGCGCTTCCGGACCTTCGTCAACGACAAGCGCGGCGATCCGGACGTTCATTTCGTCCGCGAGCGCGGCCAGCGCCGGCCGGTGCATGCCGGCGAACTTCACCTGATTCCCGTCACCGAGGAGGTGCTCTGATGAGCCAGTCAAACGTCGTTCGTATCGCTCAAGAACCCCAGCAATGGCGCGCCCTGTGCAGCCGCGAGGACCTGGTACCGAACTCCGGCGTGGTCGCCTGGCATGACGGCAACCAAGTGGCGCTGCTGTACCTGCCGGAACATGCGGACAAGCCGTTGTACGCCGTCGACAACCGCGACCCGAAGTCCGGCGCCAACGTCATCGGTCGTGGATTGCTGGGCAACATCAAGGGCGAACTGGTGATTGCCTCGCCGATGTACAAACAGCATTTCCGCCTGGAAGACGGCCATTGCCTGGAATACCCCGAGCAGCGCCTGCGGGTGTGGCCGGTGCGGCTCAACGGTGATGTGGTGGAGATTGGCGAAGACTGATTGGCTTACCCATTTGTGGCGAGGGGATTTATCCCCGCTGGGCTGCGCAGCGGCCCCAAATTCTTACGGTCGCTACGCAACCGAGCAGGGATCAATCCCCTCGCCATAGGAATGGTTTCGCTTGAATTATTGTTTTATTCGCAACCTGGGGATTAACAATGAAAACCGCCGCCCAACTGGTAAGACTCAAGAGCGTGCAGAACCAGCAGGTCCACAGCATCGCACCGGAGCAGACCGTGCTCGAAGCGTTGCAGATCATGGCCGAGAAAAACGTCGGCGCATTGCCGGTCATCGAAGGCGGGCAAGTGGTGGGGGTATTCAGCGAGCGGGATTACGCGCGCAAAATGGTGCTCAAGGGCCGCTCATCCGTGGGCACTACGGTGCGCACCATCATGAGCACACCGGTGATCACCGCCGACAGCCAGCAAAGCATCGACCGCTGCATGGAAGTCATGACCGACAGCCACTTGCGACACCTGCCGGTGCTGGATAACGGCGAGTTGATCGGACTGCTGTCCATTGGCGATCTGGTGAAGGAATCACTCGTCGAGCAAGCGGACCTGATCCGGCAGTTGGAGCATTACATTCGCGGGCATTGAGTCTGCATAGGCTCCAACAGTGCTCTTGTGGCGAGGGAGCTTGCTCCCGCTCGGCTGCGTAGCGGCCGCAGGATCTCGGGCTTGCTGCACCCGAGGTGTCGGACCGGTCCAGCGGGAGCAAGCTTCCTCGCCACAGACACCCATCGCCCCCAGAGGGTCGCCTGCTCCTATCCCAACGCCAGCAACTGCCGGATCAGCTTCGGCGTACTGCCGGTCCAGCGCTTGAATGCCCGGCGGAAGTTCGCCGTATCGTTGAAGCTCAGGTACTGCGCCACTTCCTCGTTGCTGAACCCCTTGATCTGATACAGGTACAGCGCCACGTGCGTGTGCACCCGGTCCACCTGTTGCTGGAACCCGGTGTGGTGCTTGTGCAACTTGCGCTTGAGCGTCGCCGGGCTCATGGCGAAGGCTTGTGCGGTCTGTTCCAGGCTTGGCGTTTGCTGTACGTGGGCATGCAGATAGTCGTAGAGGCAGTCTAGGAAGCTCGACGCGAAACCCAATTGGTCGACCTGCTCCCGGGCTTCGATCCGCGCGACTTGGCCAGCGGTCGCCGAGGTGTTGGGCCAGGGTTGGGCCAGGCAATGACGGGGCAGGCGCATCATATCCAGCGGTCGATTGAACTGGCTGTTCTCGCCCAGGTGCACCCAATATTGTTCGACGTAACGCGGTTCGTCGTGGCGAAAATTGCATTGCCAGGGCAGGCGTTCACCGCTGAGCCAGGCACTCATCGCGACCATCGACGTCATGCTGGCTTCAAGCACGAAGCGCCACTGCTCATCGGCGCCGCAGCTGTCCAGCCAGTGGATGTAAGCGTAATGCTCGTCCAGCAACAAACGAGGTGCGGCCAACGGGCTGAGCAGCAGTTGATAGTCGAGCAGTGTGTCCAGCGCCTGATGCAGATTCTGGGCGTGACGCAGGGCATGGCTGGCCGGTCCGTAGTGGCCGGGCAAGAGTCGCTGGCCGAACAGGAAGCTGCTGTCGTTGGCATCCAGCAGCCGTCGGCTGTTATCGATCAGGCCGAGAAACTGTTGCGGGCTGATGCGGCTTCGGCCTGCGAGGATATCGTCGTGGAACAGGCCGGTGCCGCGCAGCAGGCGATGACTGTCGATGTCCCGCGACAGCGCCAGGTCGATCAGCGTCGCCGGTTGATAGTGCCCCGCAATGAAGCGGCTGTCGGATTCGTACCAATGGGTCTTGAGTGTCATCGGCCAGCCTCAGGCGCTTTTCGCCAGCGTGTGCCGGGTTTGGGCCAGCGTCAGGTTCAGGCGTTTGAGCAAGGCTTCAGGGGTTTCGTCGAACGCCATCACCACCGCCGTGCTGGCCGCCAGTTGCAAGCGCTCGCCGTGTTGCCGGGTCTTGTGGGCGAGGCTGCGAACCGCCTGTTCCAGCTCCTTGGCCTGGCGCAGGCCCTGACTTTCACCCGTGTCGGGCAGCAGCACGACGAAGCGGTCACCGGCGAGGCGGCATACCAGGTCCTGGCGCCGCAGGTTCATCACCAGCAGTTGGCTGACGGCTTGCAACACGGCGTCGCCTTCGCTGTGACCGAAACGCTGGTTGATCGCGGAGAAGTTGTCGAGGTCCAGGGCCAACAGCGACAGGGGCTGCTGCCGGCGCCGGCTGTCCTCCAGGCTGGCGGTCAGTTCATGCTTGAGAAAGTCCGCGCCGCCCAAAGGCGTGAGTTTGTCGAACAGACGGTGCTCGCGAAACAGCCGCTCGCGCTTCTCCATCTGCCCGTTGATCGCCAGTTGCTCGCGGTGCCAATGGTAAATGCCCAGCGTCAGCAGGATCATGCCCACCGGCATCGGTCCTGATTCGAGCCAATGATCCCAGGTGATGGTGTCGGGCAGATGGATGAACTCGTCGAGGCTGTCGATCCACCAGGAAAAGAAAATGCAGCCCAGGCCCAGGACCAGGTAGTTGGTCACCCGCCCGGCGGGGCGGCTTTTCAGGACCAGGCCCAGCCACACCAGCGCCAGCAGCGCCGAGCCACCCTCGCCGAGAATGTCCAGCCAGATCCATTGCTCCACGGGTTTGATCGAACCGTTGGCCAGATGCAGGATCAGCCCGAGGTTCGCCGCCAGCAGTAGCAGGGCGAGTTTGAGGCGATGCGGGCGTAGCGTGGAAAACATGGGCTGGAATCCTTTGCCAGAAGCGGAATGCGGCCCAGCACAGCAGATGAATGTGACAGGGCGGTGACGGTGGGTGATGGGGTGGGGGAGGTCGAATCAGCTCATCGGTTATTCGGATTTTTTGCGGCAACACCGCCCCGTGGCGAGGGAGCTTGCTCCCGCTCGACTGCGCAGCAGGCGCAGATGGTCTGCCAGGACCGTGGTGCTTGGTTTTGGGGGCGCTGCGCACCCCAGCGGGAGCAAGCTCCCTCGCCACGGAGTTTCCGAGCGCGGTTCCAGTAGGTCATTTCAGCTCATTCAGGCTCGCCAGCCCCCCTAAATAAGCTGATTGCAGCCCCTCCAGCCAAGCCCTGTCACAGAACCGTCATTCCCCACCCCTAGCGTGCCCTCCCAGTTGCCGGGCCGTTGCCTGGCGGATATTCGGATTCCTGGGGGAGGACCACCATGCAGCACCGCACCAGCACCGCCGGGCTCGTCGGTTTTACGTTTACCGCCTTGGCCATGGCCGTGGCCAGCGAGCGATTGAGCGCTGCCGAGCCATCGGCCACCGAGCACGTCGAGGTGGTCGGCCAGGCCGCCAGTATCGACCAGGCCCTCAAGGAGCAACGCAGCGCCGACAGCATCAAGAGCGTGGTGCATGCCGACGGCGTGGCGCAGTTGCCGGATGAGAACGTCGCCGAAGCGGTGCAGCGCCTGCCGGGCATCAGCGTCGAACGCGACCAGGGCGAAGGTCGCTTCGTCAGCGTGCGTGGGCTGGGGCCGGACCTCAACAGCGTGACCATCAATGGCACGCTGGTGCCGGCCCCGGAGAGCGAGCGTCGCGCGGTCGCCCTCGACGTGCTGCCCTCGGAGCTGGTGCAGTCGCTGTCGGTGATCAAGACCCTGACGCCGGACATGGACGCCAACTCCCTGGGTGGCACGGTGGACGTCAAGAGCCTCTCGGCTTTCGACCATGATGGCCTGTTCTACACCGGCAGCAGCGAAGCCAGCTATGACAAGAACACCGCCCAGACCAGCCCGAAATTTTCCGGCGCCATCAGCGATCGTTTCAGCCTGGGCGACGGCATCGACAACTTCGGCGTCGCTGCCGCGCTGAGCTGGCAGAAGCGTGACTTCGGTTCGGACAACGTCGAAACCGGCGGTGCCTGGGATTTCGAGCAAGGCTCACGGCTCGAAGAGTTCGAACAGCGCGACTACGACATCCGCCGCGAGCGCGCCGGTGGCGGGCTGAATTTCGACTACAAGCCCGACGATTTCAGCAGCTATTACCTGCGCACGCTCTACAGCCGCTACAAAGACACCGAAACCCGCAACGCCGCCAGCATTGCCTTCGACAACCCGCAGGCACCGGGCGAAATCGGGCCTGCCGAGGGCGAACGCAAGCTCAAGCAGCGTGAAGAGACCCAGGAAATCCAATCCTATGTCCTCGGCGGCGAGCGCCTGTTCGGTCTCTGGACCTTGAGTGGCCAGGCCGGCTACAGCGAGTCCAGCGAGGACAGCCCCGGCCATATTGCCGGCGCAACGTTCAAGGGCATCGATGGCTTTGACGGCGGTTTCTACGACAGCGACAAGCCGCGGCCGATCGTTGGCCCAGGCTTCTACGATCCCAACAAACTCAGCCTCGACAAGGTGGAGTGGGAGCAACAGAAAACCACCGACACCGAGAAGAACCTGCGCCTGGATCTGGCCCGCGATTATGACTTGAAAGGCTACGCGTCCCAGGTGAAGTTCGGCGGCAAGGTCAGCCGGCGCGACAAGGACAACGATCTCGACGCCTGGGTCTACGAGGATTTCGATGACCTGGGCTTCACCGACGAGCAACTCAATCTTGGCCAGTTCCAAAAGGGCACCGTGGATTACCGCCTCGGCCGGTTCGGTCCGGGTATCAGCGCCGACGCGATCAAGCAACTGCTGGGAGGTCTCGATCGCGATGCTTTCTTCGATGAGCAGGAGTCGCGGGTCAACGACTTCAAGATGAGCGAAGACATCAACGCCGCCTACCTGATGAACACCGTCGATGTTGACGATTGGCGCTTCATCGCCGGCATGCGCTACGAGGGCACCGAGTTCGAGGCCAAGGGCACCGGCGTCACCGACGGGGTCTTTACCGACACCGATACCCGCCGCCGATATCACCATTGGCTGCCAGGCCTGCACGCGCGGTATCAGCTGGACAAGAACACCCAGGTGCGCGCGGCCTGGACCAAGTCCGTGGTACGGCCAACCTTCGGCCAATTGGCGCCGGGCTTTGTCATCGACGATGACGAGGCCACCTTCGGCAACCCGGACCTCAAGCCGCTGGAATCGAGCAACCTGGACCTGGGCATCGAACACTTCATGGGCCGCGCCGGCACCGTCTCGGCGTTCGTGTTCTACAAGGACATCCAGAACTTCGTCTACAACACCGACCTGGCCGGCACTGGCGCCTGGACCGATTTCGCCGAAGCCCACAGTTTCGCCAACGGCGACAGCGCCAAGCTCTATGGCCTGGAACTGGCTTACTCGCAAAAATTCGATTGGCTGCCAGCGCCATGGAACGGCCTGCTGCTGGGCGGCAACGCGACGTTCAGTCGATCCGATGCGCAAATCGAAGGGTTCGACCAGGCCAGCGGCACCCAGCGCAAGCGCAGCATCGACCTGCCAAACCAGTCGGACACGGTCGGCAACCTGATGCTGGGTTGGGAAAACGACAAACTCAGCCTGCGCCTCTCTGCCAACTACAAATCGGCCTACCTGTATGAGCTGGCCTCCATCAGCGACCGCGACCATGACCTGTATGTCGATGCCCAGACCTTCGTCGATTTCAGTGCCCGCTATTCGCTGACCAAGAATCTTCAAGTCAGCCTGGAAGCCCAGAACCTCACTGACGAGCCGTATTTCGTCTACACCGGCCACCGTTCCTACAACGGCCAGTACGAGGAATACGGACCGACCTACAAGCTGGGGCTGACGTTTACCCATTTTTGAATAGACCCCCATCCGCTGTGGCGAGGGAGCCGTTCAAGTTTGGCTCCATGACAAGGATTTTTCCGTTGAATACAAAGCTGTCTTTACCCAAGCATTACCTGCTGGCGTTGATCGCCTGCCTGATGACCAGCCACGCACAGGCCGCTCCAAGCCTGAAGCTGCAACCCTGGGCCCAGGACCTGTCGGCGAACGCGGTGGCGTTCCTGCCTGGCGAGGCCGCCACCGGGCGGTTGTTGGCCGGACGCGATGGGTTGTTGCTGCTCGATGACCAAGGGCGTGAACTGAGCCGCTTCAACGGCGCGTTCGATAGCCTGGATACCCGCGCCCTTGGCGCAAACGTGCTGGTGACCAGCCTCGACAGCGACCGCCAGCAAGCGCTGCTGGTCAGCCTTGATCCGCAGAAGCGCCAGTGGGGCACACCGCTTTATCTGCCAGCGCGGGATTTTCCGGTGAACGGCCTGTGCCTGTACCGCGACGAGGCGAGCAATCTGTTCGTGTTCCTGGTGGGTGAAGAAGGCCGGGGCGAGCAGTGGCTGGTGGGCCATGGCGAGCAGCTCAGCGAGCCCGCGCAACGGGTGCGTGGCCTGCCGTTGCCGCCGGATGCCACGACGTGCCAGGTACAGGACGACGCCAACCAATTGTTCGTCAATGAAGAGCGGGTGGGATGGTGGGCTTATCCGGCGTCCTCCGAGGCCGAGTCCGTGCGGGCGCCCGTGGCGATGCGGGCACCGTTCGGTGATATCCGCCAAGTGGCCGGTGCCATGGCCGCGCTGCCCGGGGGCATGCTCGGGTTGGACCCGCAAGCGGCGCAGTTGAATGTGTATCAGCAGCAAGGCCAGGCATGGGTCTCCAAGGCCGGTCTTCCGCTACTGGGCCTGAAAGAGCCGGAAAGCCTCGCGGTGCGGATGACGAAACGTGGCGTCGAGCTGTTGCTGCGTGACGATGACAATGGCCGCCTCTACCAAGGCGACATCGATTGGCAGCCCACCCCGGTGCCATTGGCACCGAGGTTGCCCAACGTGGCCGCCATCGCCCAGAGCGAGCCGGTCGCCCGCCAAGGTGATGCGGCGGATGACCCGGCGATCTGGGTCCACCCGACCACACCCGCCCTGAGTCGAGTGCTGGGCACCAACAAGAAGCAAGGCCTGTTGGCTTACGACCTGCAAGGCAAGTTGTTGCAAGAGCTGCCGGTGGGTCGCCTCAACAATGTCGATGTGCGCAGCGGCTTCAAGTTGGGCTCGCAGACTGTCGACCTGGCCGTCGCCAGCAACCGTGACCGCAACAGCCTGAGCCTGTTCAGCATCGATCGCGCCAGCGGTGAGTTGCGTGAAGCTGGCGAAGTCCCGACGCCGCTCAAGGAAATCTACGGGATCTGCCTGTTCCAGCCCGAAAGCGGCGAGCTGTATGCCTTCGCCAATGGCAAGGATGGGCAATACCTGCAATACCGCTTGCACGCTGCGGATGGCTCGATCAAGGGCGAGTTGGTGCGCCAGTTCAGCGTCGACAGCCAACCCGAAGGCTGCGTGGCCGACGACCTGCGCCAACGGTTGTTTCTCGGCGAGGAAGACGTCGGCGTCTGGACAATGGATGCCCGTGCCGACCAACCGGCAACCCTGGGCAGCGTGATCAAGGTCGGCGCGCAACTGCACGCTGACGTCGAAGGCATCGCCTTGTACCAAAGCGCCGGCCACGACTACCTGGTGATCTCCAGCCAGGGCAACGACAGCTACGTGGTGCTCGATGCCCAGCCGCCCTATGCCGTGCGTGGAACCTTCAGGGTCGGGTTGAACGCCGCGGCGCGAATCGACGGTGCTTCGGAAACCGACGGCCTGGAGGTGGTTTCGGCCAACCTCGGGGGGGCTTGGAGCCGAGGCCTGCTGGTGGTCCAGGACGGGCGCAAGCGCATGCCTGAGCAAGCCCAGAACTTCAAGTTCGTGCCTTGGGCCGACGTGGCGAAAGCGCTAGGCCTGCCTTGAGCGGCGCCGTCATCAACCGGTCACGAACATTTCATGCAATAGCAGCCCGATAGGAGTTCAACCCATGCAAGCCACACTGGAACACATGACGATCTGGGGCTTGATCAGCGACGCGAGCCTGCTGGTCAAGGCGGTCATGCTCACATTGTTATTGGCTTCGTTGCTGAGCTGGTACCTGATCATCCAGCGCAGCAGCGTGCTGCAGCGCAGCGAGCGCCAATTCAACGGTTTCCTCCAGCGCTTTCGCAGCAGTGCCGATCTGCTGCCGCTGTACCGCGAAACGGCCCAGGCCCGAGCGGAGGACGGCGGCGTGTTGCCGGTTTTCCACGCTGGTTACAAAGCGTTCACCCAGTTGAGCCTGCCTTCGGGCAGCCCTGCCGTGGTGCTCGAAGGCGTCGAACGCTCGCTGCACGTGGCGATCAGCGAACAGGAGATCCAGCTGGAAAAGGGCCTGCAGTTTCTCGCCACCGTCGGCTCGGTCAGCCCTTACATCGGCCTGTTCGGTACCGTCTGGGGAATCATGAATGCCTTCCTGGGATTGTCCCAGGTGCAACAGGCCAGCCTTTCCACCGTGGCGCCGGGCATCGCCGAAGCCTTGATCGCCACGGCCATCGGCCTGTTTGCCGCGATTCCGGCGGTGGTTGCGTATAACCGACTGGCTGCGCGCGGGCAGACGCTGCTGACCCGTTATTACGCCTTCGGCAACGAATTGCAGGCGCGCTTGCACCACAAGTTGCACGGCGCCTCGGTAAACCTGGCGACGGCCGCGTGAAGGGAGAGGGCAGATGTTAGTCAAGCCGCAACGCAAGCACGGGCCCAAGGCCGAAATGAATGTGGTGCCTTACATCGATGTCATGCTGGTGTTGCTGGTGATCTTCATGGTCACCGCGCCGATGCTGACCCAAGGTGTGAAGATCGAGCTGCCCAAGGTTGCCAGCGAAGCCTTGGCCAACGACAGCCGCCAGCGGATCCTGACGTTGTCGGTGAAAGCCGAGGGCGGTTACTACTGGAACCTCGGCGGTGAGCTGGACACCCACCAGCAGACCGACAGCGCGGTGGACCTGGAGCAACTGCGCATGAAGGTGGCGCAGGTCGTGGCCGAGCACAACGATACCCAGGTCTATATCCGGGCCGATGGCCACGCCGATTACGCCCGGGTCGTCGCCGCCATGGCGGCCCTGCAGCAAGGCGGGGTAAGCAACCTGGGACTGGTGACCGAGGCTGAACGATGACGGCGATGATCATGCACGGTTCGTCCACGGGTTGGCCCGCGCTGGAGCGTGACGGTTTTTGGAGAAACGGCTTGGCGGCAGGCGGTGCCGTGGCGTTGCACGCCGCCGTTGTCGTCATGCTGGCGGCGGGTTGGACAGTGGAGAAACCGCTAGTGGAGGCGCCTCGGGTGTTGCGTACGCAACTGGTTATCCTGCCACCGGCGCCGATTCCTGAGGCGCCCGCGCCCGTGGCAGTTGCCGCGCCGCCATCAATCGAAGCGCCTGCGCCACCGGTCGAAGCGCCACGTCCCAAGCCGGTCGAGACAACGCCTGATCCGCAGCTCCAGGCAAAGAAGCTGGAGCAGGCAGCTGTAGCTCGCAAGCGGGTCGAGGAACGCAAGCGCGAGCAACAGGCCGATGAGCAACGGCAGCGCCAGGAAAGCGAACGTCGTCGGCACGAAGCCGAGCAGCAGACTGCCCGGCAACAGGCTGTCGAGCAACAACGCCAGGCCCAACAGGCCGAAGCGCTCGCCCAGCAACGTCGTGCCGAACAGGCGCGCCTGGCCGCCGACAGCCGCAGCTATCTGCCCCTGAGCAAAGAGGCCCCGGACTATCCGCAACGGGCACTGGACAAAGGGTTGGAAGGTGATTGCACCGTGGAATACAGCGTGACGCCGGAAGGGAAGATCGAAAACCCGAGGGTGCTCGATGGCTGTCACCCATTGTTCATCCGACCGTCCCTGGCGGCCGCCCAGACATTCCGATACCAGCCGCGGATCGTTGATGGCAGGGCGGTCCCGGTGCCGGCGGTCAGGAATACGTTTCACTACCGAATCAAATAGTCTGGTGGGCCTCGGTGGTGGGCCGGTGCTGACGCAGCAATTCGATTTGTTGGGCGGGGACCAAGGTGCGCAACGATTTATAAAGCGCCCGGGTTTCCAGCAGGTTCCACACGCGCAGCATGGTTTCCAGCGCATCGAGGGGTTTGCTGATGAAGTCCCGCGCGCCCAGCGCCAACGCGCGCAAGCGAGTGTCGCGGGTGGCGTCGGCGGTCAGTACCAGGATCGGCAAATAGTCATTGGCCGGGATCCGCCGGTTGAGTTGCTCCAGCACGGCGAAGCCGTCGAATGCGGGCATATGCAAGTCGAGGATAACCAGGTCCGGCTCGAAACTGTTGAACAGGTCGAGGGTGCGCAACGGCTCGGTGCTGCTCAGCACATTGTGCAGCCCCTCACGGGCCAGCAACTGCTCCATCAGGTCCAGGTTGGGGCGCTGATCGTCAATGATCAGGATGCGCAAATCGCGATTCATGCGGACTCCGGTAGATAGCGTTCGAGATGGCCGAGGAAGGCCTGGATATGAATGGGTTTGGTCAGGATCGCCGTCGCCCCCGCATCGTGCAAGGCGCGGTGGGTCAGGTCGCTGGCGTCGGCGGTGATCATCAGCACCGGCGTCGACGCGGTGGTCGAGGATTGGCGCAGGCGGCGCAGCACTTCCAGGCCATCCAGGTCAGGCAATGTCACGTCCAGCAAGATCAACTGCGGCGTGTGCTGGCGAGCCAGGTCGAGGCCCATCTGGCCTTGCATGCTCGACAACAACTGGATCCCCGGACGGCGCTGCATCAAGGTTTCGATCAGGGCCAGGCTCGACAGGTTGTCTTCGATGCACAACACCTTGCCATCGAATTCGGTACGCGGTCGCGCCACTTCCAGCGCAACCATGGGTGGCAGTTGAGAGCCGGACACATGGGCGCAGGGCAGTTGCAGGGTGAAGCAGCAGCCTTGTCCCGGATCGCTGCGCACTTGCAGGCTGCCTTGCATCATCTCCAGCAGGCTCTTGCTCAGGGAGAGTCCGAGTCCGGTGCCTTCGACCTGGGGATCGGCGCCGAGGCGTTCGAATGGCTTGAACAGCTGGTCCAACAGCTCGGGGGCGATGCCTTGCCCGGTGTCGCTGATGGCGATGCTGACCTGGGGGGCTTCGATGAGGACCTCGATGCGCACCTCGCCGCCCGGTTGGTTGTACTTGATGGCGTTGGACAATAAGTTCAGCAGCACCTGGACCAGGCGCTGGCGGTCGGCAAGCACGCCGCTGCCGTCGGGCAGCAAGGGGAGCTCGGCCAGGTGGATGCCGGCGTCGGCGGCCATTGGCGACACCAGGGTCAACGCCTCGTGCAGCACCGCCGGCAATCCGATCGGTTCGATGTTCAGCGGCAAGCGGCCCGCTTCGATCCGGGCGATGTCGAGCACTTCGTTGATCAACGCCAGCAAATGCTGGCCGGCCCGCAGGATATGACTGACGTGGGGACGCTGGCCGGCAACGGAATCCATGTCCAGCAGTTGCGCGAAACCCAGGATGGAATTCAACGGCGTGCGCAGTTCATGGCTCATGCGCGACAGGAATTCACTCTTGGCGCGACTGGCGCTCTCGGCTTCTTCACGGGCCGTGCGCAGGGCGATCTCGGCGGCACGCCGGTCGGTAATGTCGCGGGTGATTTTCGAGAAGCCGCGCAGGGCGCCGGTGCTGTCGTATTGCGCGGTGATCACCACGCTGGCCCAGAAGCGACTGCCGTCCTTGCGGCATCGCCAGCCTTCTTCCATGTAATGGCCGTCGCGGGTGGCCTCGAGTAACGCCATGTCCGGGTGCGCCGGGCATTCTTCGGCCAGGTAGAACAGCGAGAAATGCCGGCCGAGTACTTCCTGCTCGGTATAGCCCTTGATCCGTTCGGCGCCGACATTCCACGTGATGACGTGGCCCTGGGCGTCCAGGGCGAAAATCCCATAGTCCTTCACGCCGTCGATGATCAGCCGCAGGCGTTCTTCGTTATCGCGCAAGGCGCGCTCGCGCTCGGCGAGCAACTGCCCGGCCTCCACCAGGCGGGTACCCAGTTGGCCGATTTCATCCCGCTCCGGCGGTTGTGGCAGCAGCGGTTGGCCCAACGCCAGGCGCTGGGCATTGCCTTGTACCTTCTGGACCCGGGCAACGATGCCCTTAGACAGGAACAGCACCGCGACGATGGCGCCAAACAGTCCGCACACCGCGGCCAGCAGGGTTGCGAACAGCAGGCGCATGCGCGTGGCCGAGGCAGCGGCGCTGCGTTCGGCAAGCAGGGCGTCCTCGCGTATGCGCATGGCGCTGATCTGTTCGCGCAACACGTCGAGGACCTGTTTGTTTTCGATCAGGATCGCGGTGATGGTTGCGGTGTCATCGCCCTTGCCCGTGCGCAGGGCAACCAGCCCCTTGAGTTTCTCGGCGATCAGCGGCGTGATGGTCTTGAGGTGCTCGCGCATCCTGGCGTCGCGGATATTGTGGTCCAGGCGTTGCAGCGCGGCCTGGATCTTGGGCGTGGCCTGTTCATAGCCGGGCAGGAAATCTTCGCGGCGGGTCAGCAGATAGCCACGCACGCTGGCGGCCGCTTCGGCCAGCAAGGTGTGCACTGCCTGGATGTCGCCCTGTACCAGCAGCACCCGTCGTACATCTTCTTCGGCGCGGGCGGTCTGGCGCTCGGTGATGTAGATCAGCACCAGGGACAGCAGCAAGACCACCAGCGGCAGGGAGATCACCACCAAGGCCTTGCCGCGCAAGGGCAGGTTGGCCCAACGGCGGGCGGCGAGAAACCTCATGGCCATTGTCCGGAAGGCTGCGCGACCAGCCCAAGGGCGACACCGCGTACCGCGGCCTGGGTCCGGTCGGCGGCGCCAAGCTTGCCGATGACCCGCTCCACGTGGGCTTTCGCAGTGCCGGGGGCGATGCCGAGTTTTTCACCAATCTCACGGTTGCTGAACCCACTGGCGACCAGGCCGAGCACTTGTCGCTCCCGTGTCGTCAGGGCCTGGACCTGTGGCGCACCGCTGGCGCCGCGCTCGGCCATGCGCCGCAAGAGGCGGGCGCTGACTGCGCTGTTCAGGGCCTCCTCGCCCTGGGCGACCCGTTTCAGCGCATCGAGCATCTCTGCACGGCTGGCATCCTTGAGCAAATAGCCGACGGCTCCCGCTGCGATGGCGGCCTCGAGGTGGTCGGGGCTGTCGTCCATGGTGAAGACGATCACTTTGATCTGTGGCTGGCGTTGCTTGAGGATGCGCGCCGCACCGAGGCCGTTGAGCACCGGCATGCGAATATCGAGGATGGCGATGTCCGGTTGCAACCGCTCGCACAGGTCGAGTGCCTCCTGGCCGTCGCAGGCCTGGCCGACCACTTCGAACCCCTCGATGCCGGCCAGCATGGAAATGAAACCGGTGCGGGTGACTTCGTGATCATCGGCCAATAGCAGGCGCAGGGGACGGTTCATGAATGTGCTCCTTGGGTGGGCAGCGGCACGCTGGCCGACAAACGAGTGCCGCCATCGGGTTCGCTGCGACAGTCCAGATGGCCACCGAGCAGGCTGGCGCGTTCCTGCATCGCCGCCAGGCCCAGGTGGCTGGAGCCACGGCTTTCGATGGGCAGTTCGAGGGCAAAGCCACGGCCATCGTCCTCGACCCGCAACGTGGCCCGCCTGTCATGCACCGCCAAGCCCAGGCATACCTGCCGGGCTCGGGCATGCTTGAGGATGTTGTTGATGCCTTCCTGGGCGATGCGGAACAGGGCGATCTCAATGTTTGCCGGCAGTCGCACGGCATTGTGCTCGGCCCAGTCCACCATTAGCCCGGCCTCGCGCAGGCGATCGGCTTCCTTGTCGATGGCGCTGTACAAGCCGAAATCGTCCAGCACATGGGGGCGAAGGCCGCCAATCAATTGCCGACTCTCGCCGACGCAGCGCTGGGCCAGGTCGAGGATGGCCTGGAGCTCGTTGTCCAGCGCCGACGGCATTGGCGGGCAGCGCCCGGCGAAGCCTTGCAGACGCTGGTGCAGCCCGGCGAGGTTCTGCGCCAGGCCGTCATGAAGGTCATACGCCACGCGCTTGCGTTCGTCTTCCTGGGCGCTGAACAGTCGATGGACCAGCTCGGACATCGTCCGCTCCCGGGCTTGCAGCGCCTGGAGCAGGCGGCTGTTCTCCAGGTGTGCCGCCAGCAGCGTCGCGAGCAATTGCAGGGATTCGATGTCTTCGTTGTCGGGGGCGCCCAAGGGCACGCTGTTGCCCAGCAGCAGGGCACCAAACACGATGCCGTCGGCCCCTCGCAACGGCACGCGCAAGACCTGCGCCAGGGCTTTGCCGGGGCAGTCCAACCATTGCGGTTCGGGCGCCGAGGGCTGCGCCAGGTTCGCGAGCAGGCCGAGCCCCTCGGCACTACCGTGGCTGGCAACGGTTTGCAGCGTGGATTCCGGCGTCCACTCCAGCAACAGGCCATGGTCCATGGCGACGAATGCGCACGCTCGCTGCACCGCCCGCTGGCGCATCTGCACCAATGGCAGGCGGGTCAACTCATGGCCGGTGCCCAACAACAGGCCCAGGCGTGCCGCGCGACTTTGCGACTGGCGGTATTGGCTACGGATCGCCAGGGCACTGCCGGGGTCGTGGGGTGGGCTTTGCATGAGAAACTCCAGCATGGACGGGAAGTGGCCTGGTTCGGATGGCGTCATTAGACCTTGCGATCGGCACTCAGCCTATCTGCCGAATGGCATAGGCGATCAGCACCGGTTGGCCGATGGCGAGCGCCGGGTGAATCGGCAAAGTGTGGCCATTGAAACCCAAAGGACCACAACGATGAAAATGAAAACCTGTGCCATCGCCGCTTTTTTCCTGCTGGCCGCGCCATTTGTCCAGGCCGTGGAAACAGTGCCGTTCGTATACCGCACCGTCGCCGAGCAACCGCAGAAGCAAACCGACCGGGAGATTGCCGGGTTGTTCGACCGTTGGAACGCGGCACTGCAAACCGGCAGCGCCAGTGCCGTGACAGCGCTCTACGCGCCGGACGCGATATTGCAACCGACTGTGTCCAACAAGGTGCGCAGCACACCTGAGCAGATCCAGGATTACTTTGCGCACTTCCTGACCGGCAAGCCGGTGGGCGTGATCAATTACCGGGAAATCCGTCACCTTGGGCCGGACGCTGCGATGGACAGCGGAGTCTATACCTTCACCCTGACCCAGGCGGACGGTACCAAGCGCGAAGTCCAGGCGCGCTACACCTTCCTCTACGAGCGACTCGACGGGCAATGGAAGATCATCAACCATCACTCGTCGGCCATGCCTGAAGTGCCGAAGACACTCCACGCCAGCCATTGAGATCGGCGGCGCCCTGGTGATCCAGGGCGCCGGTTTCATACATTCCCGTATTAAAGCCTTGGAATAGCCCGCGGATATTAATTAGAATCAGTCTCATTCACGACATTCTAGTCCAGGGCTTCCTCACATGCTTGATGCAGCAAAGCCGGCGGAGCACGCCCTGCATGCGTTATACCGCGATCACGGCGGATGGCTCGAAGGTTGGCTGCGGCGTCGCATGGGAAACGCCTGGGATGCCGCCGACCTGCGCCAGGATACGTTCCTGCGTGTGTTGTCCAGTGCCCAGCCATTGGCCGACCTGCAAGAGCCGCGCGCGTACCTGCTGACGGTGGGGAAGCGGCTGTTGAGCAACTTCTATACCCGCCGCAACCTGGAACAAGCCTATCTCGACGCGTTGGCGAACCTGCCTGAAGCCTGTGCACCGTCGCCGGAACAACGTTGGCTGCTGCTCGAAACCCTGCACGCCCTGGATGAACTGCTCGACGGCCTGCCGCCGCTGGTGCGCAGGGCATTCCTGTGGAGCCAGCTCGAAGGGCTGGGCTACCGGGACATCGCCGAGCGCCTGCAGGTGTCCGAGCGCACCGTCAAGCGCTACATGGCCCAGGCTTATGAGCATTGCCTGCTGGTGGACCTTTGACTCGCCAGGCGCCGACGCCCGAGGCCCGCGAAGTGGCCCGTGCGGCAGCCCGGTGGCTGGCGATGATCGAATCCGGCGAGGAGGGCGTCGACCACGTCGCGCTGCAACGCTGGCGCGACAGCAACGCGGAGCACGAGGCCGCGTGGCAGAAAGCCCAGCAACTGCGCCAGCGATTCGCCGGGGTGCCGCCTTCGTTGGGCATGGCCACCCTTGATCGTCCGGCGCTGGCCCGCCGCGCCGTGCTCAAGCGCGCACTGGGCGTCGCCGCCCTGGTGCCAACGGCCTGGCTGTTGGGCCGCGAATTGCCACTGGACGTCTGGCGCGCCGACCTGCACACCGCCACCGGTGAGCAACGCCGTTGGACCTTGGCCGATGGCAGCAGCTTGCAGTTGAACACCGACAGCGCCGTGGACCTGGACCTCAAGGCCCGTCGCCTGGTGCTGGTGCGCGGAGAGATTTCCCTCAGGGTCAGCGGAACCACGCCTTTGGCGGTGCAAGGGCCGTACGGCGTCATCACGATCGATCGAAGCGAAGCGTGTATCCGCCTGGATGAGCGCAGCTGTCATGCCTCGGTGCTCAGCGGCTCGGTATTGCTACAACCGTTACGCGGCCCAGCGGTGACGCTGGAAGCGGGGCAGCAAATCGACCTGCAAGCCTCTGGCGCGGGGCCAGTCGACAGGTTCGACGTCGCACAGTTGGGTTGGCGTGAGGGTTTGCTCGTGGCGCAAGACCAGCCCCTTGGGGATTTCCTCCGTGAACTGGACCGTTATCGTCCGGGCGTGTTGCGCTGGGACGAAACCCTGGAATCGCTTCGTGTCACCGGCAGCTTCCGCCTGGACAACACCGATCGCATTCTCGCGTTGCTTTCGGCCAGCCTGCCCCTGGAGGTGCAGATGCGCACCCGCTACTGGGTCACCTTGATGCGGCGAAAAAACATCGCCTGAAGCCTGTCCCCTTTTTTTGTCTCGCTTGTCATTCCTGGCAACTGAACAGAAAACGAGAGCGTTCTCCCATGTCCGCAGTCACACCTTTGCACTTGCGCCCGGCCGTTGCTGGCTGGCGTCCGCTGTTGGGCCATCCCTTGTTGAAGCTGGGCTTGCTGCTGAGCCTGAGTACCAGTCCGTTATTCATCTCGCCCAGCCAGGCAGAAGAAAGCGCCCGGCGCAGCTATCAGGTGCCGGCCGGCAGCCTCGGTGCTGCTTTGACTCGTTTCGCCGGGTTGGCGGGGGTCAACCTGTCGGTGGATCCAGCCCTGGTCAGCGGTCGCGACAGCGCCGGGCTTGCTGGCGATTTTGCCGTGCAGGAGGGCTTTGCGCGGTTGCTGCAAGGTTCTGGCCTGCAATTGCAGGCCGTCGGGGAGCAGGCCTACATCCTGGTCCCGGCGCCCGAAGGCAGCAGCCTGCAACTGGCTCCTACCTCGATTCTCGGCACCAGCGGTTCGGCGAGCGACGAACCCTACGCGCGGCGGTCAGGTCGCCCGTCGTGGTTCACAGGGGTTGCTCGGTTCGCGGGACTTCATGGAAACGCCGTTCAGCATGACCACCTACACCGGCGAGACGGTGAAGAACTTGCAGGCCCGGACCTTGGGCGACTTGGTCGCCAGCGATCCTTCGGTGCGCGCCACCAACCCGGCGGGTGGCCGCTATGAACAATTCACCATCCGTGGGTTGAGCCTCTTCAACAGCGACGTCGCCTACAACGGCCTCTACGGCATCTTGCCGACCTACACGATCGACATGGAAATGGCCGATCGCGTCGACATCCTCAAGGGGCCGACCCAGCTCATCAACGGAATCTCGCCGCGTGGCAGCGTCGGCGGCGGGATCAACGTGGTGCCCAAGCGCGCCACCGACCAGCCGATCACCTCTATCACGGGCAGCTACGCCTCTGACAGCCAACCCGGCGCTGCCGTGGACGTTGGTCGTCGTTTCGGCGAGGACAACCAGTTCGGTGTCCGTTTCAACGGGGTGAAACAGTCCGGCGATACCGACTGGGATCATCAAAGCGTCGATCGCGAGATGGCGGTGCTGGGCCTGGATTTCCGTGGTGAGCGCTTGCGCCTTTCGACCGACATCGGCCACACCGAACGTGATACCGATGCGCCCCAGGAGCGCGTCCAGGTGGCGGCCGCGGCGCAGATTCCCCACGCCAGCGACGTGCGTCGCAACTACGCCCAGCACTGGACCAAGGCGCGTACCGAAGACACCTTCGGCGCGGTGAATGCCGAGTTCGACGTCAACGATTCCGTCATGCTCTACGGCGGCGCGGGAGCCCGAAAAAGCAATCATGATTTCCTGCGGCACAACGTGTTGGTCAGCAACGCCGCTGGCGACTTCACCGTGTCGCCTCGCGACTTTACCCGCGATGAGAATGTCCGCACCGCCAACACTGGCGTGCGCAACTGGTTCCACACCGGGCCGGTGAGCCATGAGCTCAACCTGGCCGCCAGCTATTTCTACATGGATTTCGAAAACGGCGGCGCCCGTTACGCCAATGGCCGAAGCAACCTGTACAACCCGGTGCAGACACCGACGCCAAACGTCCCCACACGTCCCGATCCGAAGGTCTATACCGAGAACCACTTCAGCGGCGTCGCGCTGTCTGACACCCTGGGTTTCTTCGATGACCGCCTGCTGCTGACCCTCGGCGCCCGCTGGCAGCGCGTGGAGGTGGACGACTGGTCCGATGGCATCAAAGGCCGCACGGCCTATGACGAAGAAAAGGTCTCGCCGTCGGGTGGGATCCTGTTCAAGGCGACCGACAGATTGTCCCTTTATGCCAATTACATGGAAGGCCTGAGCCAGGGCAAGATCGCGCCGACGTCTGCCGATAACCGTGACGAGATCTTCCCGCCGTTCATCAGCCGCCAGGTCGAAGTCGGCGCCAAGTACGATGCCGGCGCGCTCGCCGTCACCGCCGCGGTGTTTCGCATCAAACAGCCGGCCTATGCCACGGACGCCACGACCAATGACTTCGGCCCGAACGGCAAGCGTGAGAACACCGGCGTGGAACTGAGCGTATTCGGTGAACCGCTCAAAGGCGTGCGACTGCTTGGCGGCGTGATGTACATCGACAGCGAACTGACCGACACCACCAACCCCGCCTTCGACGGCAACCGGGCGCCGGCGACGCCGGAATACAACGTCAACCTCGGCGCGGAGTGGGATGTGCCGACGGTGCAGGGGCTGACATTGACCAGCCGAGGGATCTATTCCAGTTCGCAGTACCTGGACCCATCCAATACCAAGGAGATCGATTCCTGGGAGCGTTTCGACGTTGGGGCGCGGTATGCCTTCAAGGTGGATGAGAAGAAGATCACCTTGCGGGCGAATATCGAGAACGTTGCGGACAAGCGATATTGGAGTTCGGCGGGGGCTTCGGATGACAGTGAACCGGGGCTGACCTTGGCGACGCCTCGGACTTATCTGGTTTCGGCTACCGTGGATTTTTAGTTGCACGCACTGGCCTCTTCGCGAGCAAGCCCGCTCCCACATAGGGCTGTTGTGTACATCACTGCTTTGGCTACAAAAAATCCAAATGTGGGAGCGAGCTTGCTCGCGATGGCGGTTTTACAGCCGATAGAGATGTTGGATGTGCCGGCCTCTTCGCGAGCAAGCTCGCTCCCACAAAGGCAGTCCTCACGCCAACCCTTGCATTACCGATTCAATACAAGCCATCAACTCCCCACAATCGAACGGCTTCGGAAACACCGCCACCGGACCGCAGGAACCCGGCCTGGCCAGCGGCGGCACAGCGGGCAAACCCGTGATGAAGATAAGCGGAATCTCGATGCCGCGGGCACAGAGTTCATCGCACAGTTGGATTCCGGTCATCCCCGGCATTTGAATGTCCGACAGCAAGCACGCCGTATTTTCAAATCCAGCCGAAGACAAGAAATCCACGGCGCTGGGGTAAGTCTTGACGTGATAACCGTGGGAGCGCAGCAAACCATCCAATGCAACTCGAACCGATTCATCGTCATCGATAACTGAAACAATTGCGGTGTCGGACATTTCGAAACCTGGCAGTAATGTCAGGTGGCCATGAAGGCGACCTAGTCACTGCACGATACGCTGTCCAAAAGCCGCGGCTAGTATACGTGGGTATGAACGTTCAACGGTCGCCGACAGGTTCCAGGGCCTGGGCCATGCGCACCAGGTCGGCAAATGAACGCGCGCCCATTTTGCGCATGGCCTGGCCACGGTGGATCTTGACGGTGATCTCGCTCAAGCCGATCTGCCCGGCGATCTGCTTGTTCATCAGCCCCGACGCGGCCAGTTGCATCACCTGGCGTTCCCGGGCGGTGAGGGTGGCGTGGCGTTCATGGAGCGCTTGCTGGTTGCGCTCGGTTTCCCGGCGCAGCCGGTCACGCTGGTGGGCGAGGGACACCGCATCGATCAGGTCCTGTTCGCGAAACGGCTTGGTCAGGAAATCCACCGCGCCGGCCTTCATCGCCCGTACCGTCATGGCGATGTCGCCATAGCCGGTCATGAATACGATCGGCAAATGAATGTCGGCGCTCGCCAACTGTTGCTGGAAATCCAGCCCGCTGGTGCCGCGCAGGCGCACGTCGAGCAACAGGCAACTGGGCGTGTCGAGACGCGGATGGCCCATGAACTCCGCCACCGAGTCGAACAGCTCGACACGCAGGCCAATGGAACGCAGCAGGCTTCGAAGGGCGTCGCGCAGCGAGGCATCGTCATCGACCACGTAGACGATGGGGTCATGCGCGGGGGCAGGGTGAGTGGCGTGGCTTGGGTTCATGGGCGGCTTCCGTGACAAGTCAGGCGTTGGAAATCAATGGCAGCGAAAACCTGAAGGAAGTGCCTCGGCCTGCCTCGCTGGTGGCCCAGATCCTGCCGTCATGGAAGTCGATGATGGAGCGGCAGATGGACAGGCCGATGCCCAAGCCGTTTGCCTTGGTGGTGAAAAAGGGATTGAACAATGACGGCAGCGCCTCGGCGGTGATGCCAATGCCTTGGTCCACCACCTCCAGCAGCACCTCGCGCCCTTGGGTCCAGGTGCGCACAAAAGGATCCGCTCCCGCACCTGGACCGTCTCCATGGCGTGGCACGCATTGCTGATCAGGTTGATGATCACCTGCTGCAACTGCACCCGGTCGACGCTGACGTGGCTGGGCGTCGTCGCGAGTTCCAGCTTCACGCTGACTTTGTGCTGGGCCAACTGGTGGCGCACCAGGTCCAGCGATTCCCTGACGATCGGCTCCAGGCACTCGGGCCGGCGCAGGGGGTCGCATTTGCGGGCCATCGCCCGGGTACGATTGATGACCTCGCTGGCACGGCGGGCGTTGGCGACGATCCGGTCCAGCGAGTCGAGGGCTTCCTTGAGGTCGGGAACCGGGCGTTCCAGCCAGCGGCGACAGGCCTCGCCGCTGCTGGTGATGGCCGTCAGCGGCTGGTTCACTTCATGGGCGATGGAGGCGGCCATTTCGCCCAGGGAGGTCAACCGGGTGGCGTGGGCCAGTTGGGCCTGGGCCTCGATCAGGTACGCCTGGTGATGCCGCAGGCTGTCCGAGGCCTGCTTGCTGCGCAGTGCCAGGAACGCGATGGCCGACAGGGCCGTCAGGCAGCGAAAGAAACCCGTGGTTGAGTCCCAGCGGTGATAGCCGCCGTTGTACAGGAACATCGCCGTCAGCAGGAACATGCACATCAGGGCGACAGTGATCACCAGGTTGATGGAAAAAAGATTCGCCGCCATCAGCAGCAAGGTGATGTAGAGCAGCGTCGGCGCCAGGTCGGAATGGGTTTCGGAGTTGATGATGACAATCCCGCAGGCCACCACCAGGCCGACGGCCCAGCCCAGGGCATTGACCAGCGGGTGGGTGCTGATGCCCATCGAGGGCGTCGACGTCTTCGGGCAAGGGTTGTGCCGCAGGCTTTGGTAGACGTTCTTGAACATCATGGCGGGTGTGGGCACGCTGCAGGCCTTTTTTTGGCTGATCCAACCCCCGGCGACGGAGGAAACAGGGCATCGGTCCTGATCTTAAAAGTTGCCCTCGGCCTGGGGTAGGACATAAAACCCTGAAATCCTGCCAACCCTGGCAGTCATCCCCACATACCCAGGTATCGATGACTCGACCCAAAGCGTGGGTGGGGCGTCCTCCGGTACAACAGACGCGCGCTGGGCCCTGGCGTAACCTTCAAGCACTCTGCCGCCGTCGGCCCTGCAAGACGTCCCGGGTGCGACTTTCCTTGAATCATTGGCCTTGTGCCTGGAATGGCTACCATGATGAACAGAAATGACCTGCGTCGTGCTGACATCAATCTGCTGGTTGTCTTCGAAACCATGATGCACGAGCGAAACGTCACCCGAGTCAGCGAGAAACTGTTCCTCGGTCAACCGACCATCAGTGCCGCCCTGGCGCGTTTGCGCCTGATGTTCGATGACCCCCTGTTCATCCGCGCGGGCCGGGTCATGGAGCCGACCTCGCGGGCAGAGGAAATCTTTTCCAACCTGTCCCCGGCGCTGGACGGAATCGCCGCCGCGTTGAGTCGCTGCCAGGCGTTCGACCCCGCCACTAGCGACGCCACGTTCCACATTGGCCTGTCCGATGACGTCGAATACGCCTTGCTCCCAGACCTGTTGCACCGCCTGCGTATCGAAGCGCCCGGCACGACGCTGGTGGTGCGCCGCGCCGATCAATGGCAGATGTGCCAGTTGCTGGCGTGCGGCGAGATCACCGTCGGGATCAGCCACACCCTGGAACTGCCGGCCAACGCCCGGCGCAAGGCTTTGCGACCGATCCGGCCCATGCTGTTGCGGGCCGATTCGCTTCCCGGCGAATTGTCCTTGGATGAGTTCTGCCGCCGGCCCCACGCGGTGGTTTCGTCCATGGGGCACGTGATCGATGATTCGGACCGGGCGTTGAGCCTGGCGGGTCGGCATCGGCGGGTGGTACTGACGGTGCCACAGTTCAGCGCGTTGCCGAGGTTGCTGGCCGGCAGCGACATGATCGCCATCGTGCCGGACTATGTCGCCCGGGCCATGGCGATGGCGACGGGCTTGCGGGCGGAGGCGGCGCCATTTCAGCTGCCAGAACGTGAGCTGACGATGGTCTGGCGCGGCACTTCCCATAATGATCCGGGGGAGCGTTGGTTGCGCTCCCGGTGCTGCGCGTTTCTTGCCGAGGTGTCCGACTCACGCCCTCAAGCACGACGCGTGGCGTGAAGGGACGGCGCCGTCCGCCTCAACGGGAAAAACGGTTGCGGTACTCGCGGGGTGAAATCGACAGGTGGCGCTGGAACGTATGGCGCATCCGTTCTTCATCACCAAAGCCGCAGGTACGGGCGATCTGGTCGATGTTGCGCTCGGAGTCCTCCAGCATTCTTCGCGCGGCTTCCAGGCGGAACATCTCGATGGCCTTGGCTGGGGTTCTTCCGGTCTGGCGCTTGTAGACCCGGGCAAAGTTGCGCGGGCTCATGCGCGCCTGGCGAGCCAGTCGCTCGATGGTCAGGTCGGCCTCGTCCAGGTGATCGGCGAGCCACCCGTGCAATTCATCGAACCCGGCGCTGTCCTGGGTCTGCGCCAACAACAACTGGCTGAACTGCGCTTGCCCACCAGGTCGCTTGAGAAACACCACCAGTTCCCGCGCCACTTGCAGCGCAACGTCGCGGCCGCAGTCGGCTTCGACCAGCGCCAGGGCCATGTCGATGCCAGCGCTGACGCCCGCCGAGGTCCAGACTTTGTCCTGCTGGATGAAAATGGCGTCGAGGTCGACTTCGATCAACGGGAAGCCGCTCTTGAGCATCTCGCACATGGCCCAGTGCGTGGCGGCGCGGCGACCATCCAGCAAACCGGCCTGGGCCATGAGGAAAGTCCCGCTGCACACCGATGCCGTGCGCCGGGCCTTGGTCGAGGCGGCGCGCAGCCAGTCCACCAGCTCGACACAATCAATCATTGCCTGACGGATGTCCGGGGCGCCCGGCACGATCAGCGTGTCGACGCTGACGTCGTCGAACTCGCGCAGGGAAGAGGTGGCAACGACCAGGCCTTCGGCGGTGGGCATCAGCCCGCCGTCCAGGCTCGCGGTGTGCATTCGATAACCAGGCAGGCCGCGTTCAGCCATGGCTTTGGTGGCCGCCCAGAAAACCGTCTGGGCGCCAGTCAGGTCGAGCAGTCCCATCTGCGGATAAGCGAGGAAGACCAGCGCGCGAGGTTGGGACATCGGCTCGGCGGCGATGCGAATGTCATGGGTCATTTCGTTCATGGTCGCGTCGGCTCGGTTCTGGCGCAATAGAAGGGAGGCGGTGCGCATCGCAGCGCCGGGTGCCTCTGGCTGATTAATCCTCTGCCTGCCTATTGTCAAGTTGGTCGCACTGCATCTGCGAGTGATATGCATATGCTATATAGGTATTTAAATATTGTTTTTTATAGCTTTAGAGTTGGCGCCAGACTTCATTCTCAAGAGGCCCCGGTCATGGTGTTCAAGCGTCCCGTATTACTTGTTTCCTTGGCGGCAAGCTTGCTGACGGGGCCCTTGGCCCACGCGGAAGGCAAGATCAGCATCGCCCAGCAATTCGGCATCGGTTATTTGATCCTCGACGTCGTGCGCGACCAGCAGCTCATCGAGAAACAAGGCAAGGCCCAGGGCATAGAGATCAAGGTGGACTGGAACAGCATTTCCGGTGCGACCGCGATGAACGAGGCCCTGCTCACCGGCGCCCTCGACGTGGTGTCGGCGGGGGTGCCGCCGATGCTGACGATCTGGGATCGGACCCGGGGCAAGCAGAACGTCAAGGCCATCGCCTCGCTGGGCTCGATGCCCAACTACCTGCTGACCAACAACCCGGCGATCAAGACGCTCAAGGACTTCACCGACAAGGACCGGATCGCGGTGCTCGGCAGCCGGGGTCGGGTTCCAGTCGCGCACGTTGCAGATCGAGACGGCCAAGGCATTCGGCAACGACCACTACAAGAAATTCGACGACATCTCGGTCAGCCTCCCGCATCCGGACGCCACGGCCGCGCTGATCGCGGGCCAGTCGGAAATCAATTCGCACTTTTCCAGCCCGCCGTTCCAGTACCAGGCGCTGCAGAGCCCCAACGTGCACAAAGTCCTCAGTTCCTATGACGTGCTCGGCGGGCCGGCGACGTTCAACGTGCTCTACACCACGGAAAAATTCCACGACGAAAATCCGAAGACCTACAAGGCGTTCTATGACGCGCTTGTCGAAGCACAAACCCTCATCAAGACTGATAAAGCCGCTGCCGCCCAGACCTACATCCGGGTCGAGCAATCCAAGCTGCCGCTGCCCCTGGTGGAGAGCATCGTCAACGACCCGGAAATCGACTTTACCGTCGTGCCGCAACGCACCTACATCTATGCCGAGAAGCTGCAGGAATTGGGTGTGCTGAAAAACAAGGCCGGCAGCTGGAAGGACTATTTCTTCGAAGAGGCCCACGGCGGCGCCGGCAGTTGATTAGCCGTTTTCGGCACAATCGAGCAAGCGGCCTGCCGGGCGGAATGGAACTTGCCTGATCTTCGATCATGAACCCTGGAAATCTCGAAGGTCGGGTTAATGAACGACGATATGGCGGATGCACTGCCGACGCAGCCGATCAATCGGTTTCGCACCGGTGACATCGACGAACACGCGCGGAACATGGGCGGATGGCAAGTCAGCTACGACCAGTTGACGCCGGGACACTTCGAGGGCGAACTGATCGAGTTTCGCTCGGAGTGGATGCAGTTGGTGCGCGACCGCTCTAACCAGGCCATGACCAAGCGTGGCATGGCGTGGGAGGGTGCGATCACTTTCAGCGTGCCGCTGAGCGCCGACGGCCCGGTGTTCTGTTCCGGACACCCGATTGTCGAGCCCAGCCTGATGGTCGCGTGCGGCCGGAACCTGCCGGACCTGCGTACGCCGCAGCATCTGGACCTGCTCGGTGTCGCGGTCGAAGAGCAGGCGTTGGAGCACCTGCTGGAACGCCAGGGCAGCGCCTTTCGAATTACCGATCTTCCCAAGTGTTACCGTCTCGGCGATTCAACCTTGCCGGCTGAACTGGCCGCCTTGTTCGATGAGCTGGAAGGGGGCGGGCAGGGACGTGCGTCATTGTTGGGCCACGAGTCGATCCGTCGTGGCCTGCGCGACACGGTGATGCTGCATTTCCTCGAACTGGTGGCGCCGGACGAGGCACCGCCGCTGCCCCCGACGGCCCGCAAGCGCATGGTCGACCGGGCTCGGGAATATGCCCTGGCCCATGTCGACGAGCCGCTGTCGATCCTGGACCTGTGCAACCACATCGGTGCCAGCCGCCGCAAATTGCAGTATTGCTTCCAGGAAACCCTCGGCATCAACCCGGTGGCCTATTTGCGTGCGCTGCGCCTCAATGCCGTGCGCCGCGAACTGCGCCTCGGCACCCAAGGCGTGCAAGAAGTGGCGACGCGCTGGGGCTTCTGGCACCTGAGCCGATTCGCCAGTGACTATCGCACCCTGTTTGGCGAAACCCCTTCGCAAACCCTGCGTCGCACGCATCTGTGCTGAAAACGGATAACGGCTGGCGCACCCGCTCCCTAGGATGACCCCAACACCACACAGATGGGATGGGGCATTCGATGAATCAGAAAAAAAACAACAATCAGCAGCGCCTTGCGTGGTTCGCCTTGGGACTGATCGGCGCCAGCGCCGTGGCCAACGGCACCGAAAACGGCGCGCCGACCACCGCGATCGGGGTCTACGATTTCGGCAGCCGGCATGATGCCGCCCGCCACACCCTTCGGGACAGTCGGGCTGCGCACGGCGTTCTATTCGGCCAATGTGCAAAAGGATCGCCACGGCCGCTCGCGGGACAACAATCTCTCCCTCGACGTGCTGTCCATCGCCGCCGCCTACCTGCACATGACCGATTACACCGTGCTTGGCGCCAAGTACGGCTATGGCGCGGTGGTGCCGTTCTTCAAGATGGATGCTTCGGTGCGGGTACAGACTCCGGTGGGGCCGCTGGACCTGGAGGCCGATCCGTTTCGCCTGGCGGACATTCAAGTATTGCCGGTGATCCTGCAGTGGACGCTGTCGCCGAACCTGTTCGTCAACGCCCAGTTGCAGATCCAGGCGGCGACCGGTGATTACGACGAGGATCGGCTGATCTCGCCGGGTCTCAATCATTGGACCTTCTCGCCGATTCTCAACGCGACCTATCTCTCTGACACGGGCTTCGAGGTGTCTTCCAGTTTCGAAGTCGACGTCAACACGCGCAACCACGCGACCGACTACAAGAACGGCGTCGAGTACCGCCACGAATTTGCCGTGGGCCAGCATGTCGGCCCCTGGACGCTGGGTGTGGGCGGCTACTACTACCGCCAGTTCACCGACGACGATGCCCCGGGCCTGGAGGCGGGCAATCGGGCACGGGTGATGGCGGCAGGTCCTGCGGTGGGCTACTTCAAGCCGGGCATGCCGCCGGTCTGGCTGCATGTGTACAAGGAGTTCGATGCGCGAAACCGCGCCGAAGGCTACACCACCGCGTTGCGCATTTCCCACAGTTTCTAAGGGGCTCGCCATGAAGCAATCAAGTTCCGTTTCAACGGCTGCGCCGCGCCAGGCGGTTGGCCGGCGTGAAGGGTGGGTGCTGATGCTGGGCAGCAGCCTGACGATCATGGGTTCGGTGATGGTCACGCCCATTCTTCCCCGGTTGGGCGCCGAGTTCGGCCCCCTTGAGCCTCGCGCCGATCTGCTGGTGCCGTTGGCGATCACCGGGCCGGCGTTGGCGATTGCCCTTTGCGCGCCGCTTGCCGGCTGGTTGGCCGACCGGATCGGGCGCAAGGCACTGCTGGTGATCGCCACGTTGCTCTACGCCCTGCTCGGCGCGTTGCCCGCGCTGCTCGACAACCTGCACGGCATTGTCATCGCGCGGTTGCTGTTTGGCTGTGCCGAGGCGGCGGTGATGACCTGTTGCGCCACGTTGATTGCCGACTATTGGCACGGCGAGGAACGCTTGCGCTACGTCAACCGGCAGGTGGTGACGATCGGTCTGGTCGGGGCGCTGTTTTTTGTCGTCGGCGGGGCACTGGGGGAACACTCCTGGCGCTCGCCGTTTCTCCTGTATCTGCTGCCGTTGCTGTTGGTGCCCGCCATGCTGAAAATTCTCTGGGAACCGCCCGTGACGAGGCGGCAGGTCACTGAGCCGCAGGCTGACGATTCAGCGCCGACCAAGGTCGCGGTTCTGCAATTGCTGGTGGGCTACCTGATGATCGTGTGGGGCATGGTCCTGACGTTTGTGATGCCGATCCAGGCGCCGACGCTGCTGGTCGGCCTGGGCGTGACGTCCAGCACAATGATCGGACTGTCGGCGGGCTTGAGCCTGCTGGCAACCCTTGGCGGTTCCTTGAGCTGGCCGTTGTTGCGTCGGCGCTTCGGGATCGCCGGTTGCAATGCGCTGTTGTTGGCACTGATGGGGCTCGGTCTCTGCCTGTTGGTGCGAGCGCAAAGCTACAACGCCGTGCTGCTGGCGGTGTTCATCCAAGGCTTGGGAGCCGGGCTGCTGGTGCCCAACGTGATTGCGCCCGTCATGAATGCCCTGACCGCCCGCACCCGTGGGCGTGGCCTGGGTGGGTTCACCTCGTTCCTCTATATCGGCCAGTTCATCAGTCCGTTGGTGGTGGCGTTCGTCGGTGCCTATGCCGGTGACTTGCGTCAATCGATCCAATGGCTGGCCTTCGCCGGTCTTGCCGCTGCGCTGCTGTGGGTGGCTGTCGGTTTGCGCGCGCGGGGTAATGGCCAGGCGCGCATCGCCCAATCTCGTCAATCGTCCTGAAGCAAGGAAACTGAAACATGAGCCTGCAAGACATTCACTCATTGATGGACATAGAAGATGCGACCGGGCTGGCCGAGTGGGTCAGGCGCGGTGAGGTCCAGCCGGGCGAATTGCTGGAGACCGCCATCGAACGCCTGGAACGGGTTGAACCACAACTCAATGCAGTGGCGGAGCGGCTGTACGATTCGGCACGGGAGGCGGCGCGTTCGCCTGAGGCCGGGCAAGGGTTGTTCGCTGGCGTGCCAACGTTGATCAAGGATCTGTTTTCGCCGGTCCAGGGCGCGGCGATGACCAATGGTTCCCGTTCGCTGGGGGACTGTCGCGCGGATTTTGAATCGGAATTGGTCACGCGGTTGAGGCGGGCCGGCTGCCAGGTGATGGGCACCAGCACGTCGCCGGAGTTCGGCACCTCCTATTCCACCGAGTCCGTGCGTTTTGGCGCTACGCGCAACCCGTGGAATACCGAGCGCAGCGCCGGCGGTTCCAGCGGTGGTGCGGCCGCGCTGGTGGCGGCCAGGGTGGTGCCGTTCGCCCATGGCAACGATGGCGGCGGTTCGTTGCGGGTGCCAGCGTCGTGTTGTGGCGTGTTCGGGTTCAAGCCCAGCCGTGGACTGCTGCCGTCGGGCCCGATGATTGGCGAGGGTTGGGCCGGTATGGGCACGCCCCACGCCATCACCCTGTCGGTGCGCGACAGCGCCGCGCTGCTGGACGCTACCGCCGGGATCGACTTGGGCGCGCCCTATGCCGCGCCGGTCCAGGCGCTGGCGTATGTGACGGCCGTGCAGCGTGATCCGAAGCCGCTGCGCATCGCCCTGGTCGAGCACGTCAGCCCCCTGGGCCACGTCGGCGCCAAGCTTGCAGGCAGTGGGCGAGGCCGCCCGCTTGTGTGAAAGCCTGGGGCACCGCGTCGAGCCGGTGAACCTGCCGGTGGCGTTGCCGGAATTTCTCGACCAGGTCTTCACCATCATTGGCGCCAGCACGCGGCATTACGTCGATGTGCTGGGCCAGATGCGTGGGGCTGCGGTGCAGGCGGAGGAACTGGAAGTGCGCACCCGGATCATCCTGCGGGACAAGGGCAACGTCAGTGGCGCGCAGTATGCCGGCGCCGTGGAATGGATCCATGCCTTGGGTCGCCGGTTCGCGATGTTCATGCAGGACTACGATGTAATCCTCAGCCCGGTCCTGACTCGGGAGCCAGTGCTAATTGGTGAGTTGGAGGTGCACGACGTTTGCATGAGCCTCGAACAGCTCATCGAGCGCGTCCACAGTTATTCGCCATTCACCGCGCTGTTCAATGCCAGCGGGCAACCGGCGATGTCCGTACCGCTGGCCTGGAGCGCCAACGGCCTGCCGGTGGGGGCGCATTTCGCTGGCCGGTTCGGCGAGGAAAGCACCTTGCTCGCCCTGGCCGCCCAACTGGAAAGGGCCCAGCCTTGGCGGGAGCGGGTACCTGCGGTCAATGCCCGCCGCAGCTAAAGCGCGCAGCTCACCTCCTGTGGGAGCGAGCTTGCTCGCGAAGGCGTCATTAGGTTCAGCATCGTTTTTGACTGACCGTCCGCTTTCGCGAGCAAGCCCGCTCCCACAAATCTGCTGCTGTGAGCCCACTAAAGAAGGTCAGTTCTTGAGCGGAATCAACACCGCTTCATCCTCGCCCATCACCATGAACACCAGCAGCTTGGCCGGTTGGGTGGCGCTGGCGTTCTTCGACACCAGGTGCTCGGAACCGGCGGCTTCGTACCAGAACTCGCCAGCCTTGTAGGTGATCGCGGGTTCGCCCTTGACCTGGGATGTGATAGCGCCTTCGAGCACGTAGGCCATTGCGGTGCCGTCGTGCTTGTGGGCGATGGACGACTGGCCCGGCGCATAATCGACGGTCAGCATCATGGCCTTTTTGCCGGGCAGGTTTTTCAGCAGCTTCTCTTGCAGCACCTGGACCTTCTCCGACGGCCCGGTTTCGTGGGCGTAGAGCGGGGCAATGGGAAGCAGGCTCAGGGCGGCGATCAGGTAGAGGGTTTTCATGGGGGGGACCTTTGTGGCGTGGAGTGAGTTCGCCTTCACCCTAAGCCCCAAGGTACCGGGGACAAACGTCCAATTTTTTGAAAGATGGGTAGACCACCGTGGCGAGGGAGCAAGCTCCCTCGCCACGCAAAAGAAGAGCTCACTCACATCACCGGAAAGCTGTTGAAGTCCACGCTTCGAGCCAGGCGGCTTTCCAGCAAGCTGATGAAGCCCTGCACTTCGGGGCAGTTGAAGTGGGCCTGCATGTCCGCTTCCGATCGCCAGCGGGCGCTGACGTTCCAGCGCTCATTGTCTTCAGGGCAGCGGTCGACCATGTAGGCGTCGCAGCCTGGCAAGGCTCGCAGGGTTTCGACGATTTGCTGCAACTGCCGGCCCAGCTCTTCCGAGCGCCCGGCGGCGGCCTGCACTTGAACGGTGTTGATCACTTGGCGAGACATTGTCCTGGCTCCTGAATCAAGTCGAACGGGATCTGATCACACCCAAGCAGGATAGGCCCGACGGGACAAGGCTAAAACAGCCAATGGGCGGATAAACGCCCAGTCCAATCGGTCAGGCAACCTGCTGCAGGATGTCTCGCAGACGGTCCAGGGCGATATCGATGTCGAGCAGTTCAATGGCGCCAAAACCCAGGATCAGGCCTGGACGCACCGGCGCCTCGTTAAAGAAGCCGTCGAGGCTGTAGAGCCCGACTTCGGCTTTCTTCGCCAATTCGATCACCAAAGGCAGGTCGAACGGTACCTTGCACAGCACAGCCATATGGAAACCCGCCGTGGTGGGCACGGCCTCGAACCAGGGTGACAGGTCATCGCCCATGCGCGCCAGGATTCGCTCGCGCCGGCCGGCATACAGCGCGTGGCAGCGGCGGATGTGCTTGAGCAGGCAGCCCTCGGCAATGAATTTCGCCAGCGCCCATTGGGGCAGGGTGGAGGTGTGCTGGTCGGTAAGGCGCTTGGCCAGGATCACCGCCTCGAGAATCGCCGGTGGCAGGATCGCGTAGCCGAGGCGCAGTTCCGGCAGCAAGGTCTTGGAAAAGGTCCCTACGTACGCCACGATCCCGCGCTCGTCCATGCTCTGCAACGAGTCGGCGGGTCGGCCTTCATAGCGGAACTCACTGTCATAGTCGTCTTCGATAATGATCGCCCCGAGTTCATAGGCTCGCGCCAGCAGGGCCTCGCGCCGGGGCTGGCTCATGGGCATGCCCAAGGGGAACTGATGTGACGGCGTCACGTAGATCAGCCGTGTGCCGTCCGGAATCAAGTCGACGCACATGCCTTGCTCATCCACCGGCACTCCGGCCACCGTCGCGCCATGGGAACCGAACAGCAGGCGTGCCGGCGGATAGCCGGGGTCTTCCATGGCGACCAGGCTGCCGGGGCGGGTCAGTACCCGGGAAATCAGATCAAGGGCCTGTTGCGCCCCGTTGCACACCACCACGTCGTCGTCCTGGCAGTTGACCCCGCGGGAAAACGCGATGTGCCGGGCGATGGCGTTGCGCAGCAGCCGGCAAGCCCTCGGGCTGGCTGTAGAAACCCTTGGCATTGGCGATCTGGCGCAGGGCATGGGCGGTGCAGCGACGCCAGTCATCCAGCGGAAACTGGCCCTTGCCGGTCGCGCCGCCGATGAAGTCATAGCGCAGCGCGCTCTCGGGTGGAGGATGGCGCAGCAAGTCCGGCATGTTGCGCCAGGTCTCGACCACATCGGCGCCGGCGAGCTCGCGATGGCTTTGCTTGCGCACGATGCTGGCCGGGCGCGCATTGACATAGGTGCCCTTGCCGATGACGCCGGTGAGGAGGTTTTCGTAGGTCAGTTGCGCGTAGGTGTCGGAAACGGTCTTGCGCGATATGCCCAACTGCTCGGCCAGCAGGCGACTGGGCGGCAGTTGCGTGCCAGGCGGCCAGTCGACCGCTTTCGATGGCGCTGCGCAATTGTCGATACAACTGGCCCGTCAGGTCCTTGCGGCCGTTGATGACGACATGAAGTTCCATACCTGCGGGCTCCTGGGATGATCGATTGCGGCAAGGGCCGAGGCCGCAAGATTACCCGCAATGCGCCGGAGCAGAGAAGTTGCGTGGGCGTTTATCGACGGATTGGATCTGTCGCGGGTGGCCTCAAGGTTTTACCGTGGATTTATCAACCACTACGGAGCCCGCCATGAGCCCGCGTCTCGATTACTACAGCGCATCCCCGGGGGCGATGCGGGCGATGATCGGTCTGGAGGCGCTGACCAGTCGCCTGAGCATCGAGCCGGCATTGCTGAACCTGATCAGGATCCGCGCCTCGCAACTCAACGGCTGCGCCTTTTGTACCGACATGCACTCGGTGGATGCGCGCCGCCAGGGCGAGACGGAGCGGCGTCTGTTTGCGGTGGCGGTGTGGCGCGACAGTGGCTTTTTCAGCGAGCGCGAACGGGCCGCGCTGGCCTGGACTGAAGCCGTCACGCTGTTGGCTGAGAGCCAGGTGCCGGATGACGTCTATACGTTGGCCTGTGGCAGTTTTAGTGAAGAGGAACTGGTGGACCTGACTATGGCGATCAGCACTATCAATAGCTGGAATCGGTTGGCGGTGAGTTTTCGGCAGAGTCCGGGGGGGTAGGGGGCTTATGAGGCGGCCTGGCAGCCGACCTGGATGTTGCTGTCGAGTACATATCCATTTCTGCGGTAACGGCCGCTAATGGTTCCGCTCTTACAGCGGGTCACTTTTGAACAGCCCGGAAGCCGGCCCAGTCAAAAGTAACCAAAACGCTCCTGCCCCACCACTCGGTGCCTCGCCTAGGCTCGGCATGCCCTCACTCCGGCCATCGTGGTTAACGGGGCGCCGAGATCAACGTCCGCCACGAGGCGGCCTTCGGGCCGACCTGGTTCTCGTCCGACCGCGTTCCTCCAGTGGGAGCGGGCTTGCTCGCGAAGGCGATGGCACAGTCGATGAGAATGTTGGATGTACCGGCCTCTTCGCGAGCAAGCCCGCTCCCACAATGGATGGCGACAGCTATCGCAACTCAACGATATCCAACGCTCGGTTTGCCAGCATCTCACTGAGCTCGATCATTTGCTGGACACCCAAGGCAAAGTGCTCGGCGCGAGCCTTCCAGATCGAAGGCAAGATCGCTGAGCATGGTTTACTCAAGCGGGTTTCCAAGCCCGGCCGCTGAATTTGCAGCGACGGGAAAAGCTTAACGACAGCGCTTCCCACCCGGCAACCGCCAGGACTCGTCGGAAAAGTCTGCGTCAATCGCAAAACTTGTCCGACCATTCCCACAAAACCAATCGGCCATCAGGCCGTCTTCGCGAGCAGGCTCGCTCCCACAGAGGTTTCGGTCGTTTATAAGATCTGCGTCCACCGCCGATCCCCTGTGGGAGCGAGCTTGCTCGCGATAGCGGTGGGGCAGCTTGCATCTCTGTTAAATGTGCCAACGTCTTCGCGAGCAGGCTCGCTCCCACAGGAAAAACGCTATCAACAAGAGACAGGTCGGCCCTAAGGCCGCCTCGCGGTGGACGTGGATTTCAGCGCCCCGTTAACCACGATGGCTGAACGCAGGCCTTGCGCAGTGGGCACCTCGGCATGGATGCCGAGGTAGCCGCGCAGGGGCCATGGATGGCCCATCGCGGCGGCCCACGGAGCAAGGCCTTCGTTCAGGCATGCCGAGCCTAGGCGAGGCACCGAGTGGTGGGGCAGAGGCGCTTTGGTTACTTTCGCGCCTTTCGAAAGTGACTCGCCGTAAGGGCGAAACCAATAGTGGCCGTGACCGCAGAAATGGATATGTACCCAATCAGACCGCCATCGCGAGCAAGCCCGCTCCCACAAAAAAGCAATGAGGGCTAAAGCCACCGCGGCGTGGTAAAGAACGAAGCCATTTCCGAGCGAGCCAACGCCGCGCCGAAGTACGGCCCTTGCACCTGATCACACGCCACACTGCGCAATTGACTGAACTGCAGCGCATTCTCGATACCCTCGGCCGTCACCATCAGCCCGACGCTACGGCTCAACCGAATCATCGCCAGCACACCCTCCTGATCATGCTCCAGGCCCAACTGTGCAAGGATATTGCGATCAAAGCGAATGCCGTCGAACGGCTGGTCAAGGACTTCCCGCAGAGACGCAATATTGGTACCGAACTTGTCGATATTGATCCGCACACCCAAGGCCTTGAGCGCATGCAACGTATTGGCAAGGGTCTTGTGATCGGTCAGCAGCACCCCTTCGGCCACTTCCAGCGTCAGGCGCTGGGCAGGCAGGCCGCTCGTTTCCAGGGCTTTGTGCACCTGGTTGAAGAGGAAACTGCTGCTGAACCAGCGCGGCGATACCGCGACGGACACGTTCAGGGCGTTGGGCCAGGTCGTTGCCTCTTCGCAGGCGTGGATCAACATCCAACTGCCAAGTTCTTCCAGTTGACCGGACGCTTCGGCGACCGGAATGAAATCAATGCCACCCAGCTCACCTCGCTCGGGATGGTGCCAGAAGGCCTGGGCTTCGAAGCCATGCAACTGTTCGGCATTCACGTCGAAACGCGGCAGGTAGCGCAATTCAAGCTGGTCTTGTTGCATTGCATCGCGCAATTGCTGCTCATAGCGTCGGCGGTCGCGGGCCACGTTGCCCATGGCTTCTTCGTAGACGCGCCAGGTATTGCGACCGGCGGCCTTGGCCGCGTACAAGGCGATGTCTGCCTGGCGCAACAGCTCTTCGGCACGCTGTTCAGCGGGGTGCGACCAGGCGACGCCGATACTCATGCCCAGGTACAGCGTATTGCCGTCCAGGTGCATCGGGCGCTGCATGCATTCGATCAGGCGCCCGCACAGTTGGTCGAGATCGCTCGCGCCACCCGGGTTGGGCATGACGATGACAAATTCATCGCCACCGAGGCGGGCCACCAGGTCAGTGCCGCGCACGTTCTGCTGGAGGATATGGGCAACTTCCTTCAGCACCTTGTCGCCCACGGCATGGCCGAGGGAGTCGTTGACCGGCTTGAATCTATCCATGTCCAGGTTCAGGACCGCCAGCGGCGTTCCGTGCGCTTGGTCCAGGTGCTCGCTGAGGCAATCGAACAAGCGGTTGCGGTTGGCCAGGCCGGTGAGGGGGTCGTGCAGGGAGAGGTGCTTGATCTGCGCCAGCGCCCGCAGCTCTTCGGTGATATCGGTGGCGGTGCCGCGAAAGCCCTGCGCGCCGGCCTCGATGGCTCGTACTGAAAGCTTGCAGGTGCGTATGCGTTGGTTGCGGGCGGTGTATTCGCACAGGAGCGGCGTAGCGCATGCACTGTTGGCGCCGCCGAGCAGCCAATGGGCAATCGAGATCGAGCCGTTGTGAGGGTGCAACAGCCTGTGCAGCGGTTTGCCCAGCCACTCGGAGGGGCTGAACCCGGTGACCTGTTCGAAGCGCTCGGACAAATAGGTCAATGTTCCGTTCGAGTCGACTTCCCACAGCCAGTCGGACGATACCTCGGCAATGTCCCGGAAACGTTCTTCGCTGCGTTCCAGCGCTTTGCGATGGGCCAGGAGACTGACGTACTGGCGCTCCTGGGCGCGGAGCATGATCAGCGCATGGCGCAACACCGCCAGGGCCATGATCGCGAGGACCAACAATGCCAATCCGAGCAAGGGCAGCAGGACCTTGCGCAAATCCTTGCCGGGGGTAGCAGGGTGCCAGGCCAAGGCTTCGCGTGTCAGGCTGTCGAGCAATACCTGGGCGGTGTCTTTCGGGCCGGGCGTGTGGGCGATATGCGCACCGGGCAGGGCGAAGTCCCGGGACAGGTTCTGCAGCGCACCGGCGTCGAGGACTTTGACAAACAGCATCAGGCTGGACGGGCCGGGAATCTCGCGCACGCTATTGTCGGTGCCGGTGGTAATCGCCGAGACGGCGACGAAGGCCGGCGCGTCCTCGTGATGCAGCAGTTCGACGATCACCTCGTCACGATTTTCCGCGGCCCTGGCCTTCTTGGCGATTGCCCGCAAGTCGCCGGTGAGCCAGGTGTCGGCGGCCACTTCGCTCATTTCGCCATTGATCACCGAGTAAACCGTCTTGCCAGCAGGGGAAATGACGAACACCGCCTGGTAGCCATAAAGCGAGAACACGCTGCTGCCGACGTTTTCCTGGTCATAGGCCCAGTCTTTATCGACTTCCACGTGCAGGTGGCGGTAGGCGTCGCTCCATTTCGAGTAATCGCTCAGGTCGCGGCCGATGCCGGTACGCATGCCGTCGATGGCCCGCTGGGCAAAGAACAGGCTCTGTTCACGGGCCTGTTCGTCCTGGGTCTGGGTGATGTTGAGCAGCACCGCGATGGCCAGCGCAGACATGATGAACAGCAACAGCATGATGGCCGGAAAGGTGCGGCGGGTGAAACTTCGGGTTGGTCGCTCGCCGGAAGCCACCGTGGAGCCATTGCCAGCATCTTCAATCATAAAAACAAGCCATCAGCTGAACGCGAGATACCCCGCACTCACCTTGTATCGGCTGACTGTCTGATTAGCTTAATAAAAGTAGAAATTTGCTGACCAGTTGCACCATTTTTTTGCCGGCGATCACCCTCATGTGCTGGCTTTGCCGCGCCGGGCCCATTCCAAGGCAAAGTCCCGCTGTTGGAAATAATTGACCCCGGCGGCTGCAACCAACGCCACGCCCGCTGCCAATGCCGCCAGGGCCATGTCCTTTTGCGAATCCCACGGGTCTTGTTGTGCGCCGACGAATGCCTTGGCGGTATCGCCGCCCATGTAGGCGCCGCCGATCCATTCGATCAGCTCATAAATGGCCGAGGACGACAGGATCAGGTTCCAGGCCAGGAAGTAACCGGTGAATCCCCGGGCGGGGATGACCCGCAACAGCGCCTCGCGCACCGGGTAGGCCAGCAGCAGGCCATAGCTGAAGTGCACCAGCCGGTCGAACTGGTTGCGCTGGAAACCCAGGAGTTGGTCCAGCGCCGGGCCGCCGGTCAGGGCCTGCCACCATTCGTTGTAAGGGACTTTGGCGTAGGTGTAGTGGGCACCGACCTCGTGGATGCAGAGGAACACGAACACCAGCGAGGCGGACAGCCGGGAGAAGCTGAACCGGCGATGGACCGCCACCAGAACCACCAGCAGCGCGACGACCAGCAGGTTCTCCGCCAGCCAGTCGCTGCGTTTCATCGGGGCGATGGCCAGCCACGCCCACAGGGCGATGAAGCTTCCCAGCAATATCAGCTCATAACGGCTCGCTCGGGTCTGCATGATCACTCTTTGTCCTTGCGATGGCCCGGCAGCAACGCGCCGAGCACCTGCTTGGCCGTCTCGACGACAATGCCACCCTCGTTCGGATCGCCATGGAGCAGGGTGGAGGCAAATTTCTTCGCCTGTTCCAACTTGATATGCGGCGGCAAGGGTGGCACGTCGGGGTCGGTGCGGAACTCGATCAGCACCGGGCGTTCGGCGGCGAAGGCCTGTTCCCAGGCGCCAGCCACGTCGCTTTCCTGATCGACGAGGATGCCCTTCAAGCCAATGGACTCGGCGAAGAGATGATACGGCACGTCGGGAATGTCCTGGGACGCCTCGAATTTCGGGTCGCCTTCCATGACCCGCTGTTCCCAGGTCACCTGGTTCAGGTCCTGGTTGTTGAATACCGCGCAGATCCAGGTGGTGTTGGTCCAGGTGCGCCAATACTTGGCGACGGTGATCAGCTCGGCCATGTTGTTCATTTGCATCGCGCCATCGCCCACCAGCGCGATGACCGGACGATCCGGGTGGCAGAACTTGGCGGCGATGGCGTAGGGCACGGCGGCGCCCATGGAGGCGAGTCCGCCGGAAAGCGAGCACATCATGCCGCGACGGATCTGGACGTCCCGCGCATACCAGTTGGCGCACGAACCGGAGTCGCTGGTGATGATGGCGCGGTCCGGCAGTCGGGGGGACAGCTCGTAGGTGACGCGTTGCGGATTGATCGGCTTGGCCGACACCAGGGCGCGTTTTTCCAGGGTCTTGTCCCAGTCCGCCCGCCAGCCTTCGATTTTCTTGCGCCAGGCGCGGTCGGTCTTTTCTTCGATCAACGGCAGCAAGGCCCGCAGGGTGTCGGCGCTGTCGCCTTGCAGATTGACCTCCATGGGGTAGCGCAGGCTGAGCATGTCGGGCTGTAGGTCGATCTGCACACCACGCGCCTGGCCCTCGCCGGGCAGGAATTCGGCATAGGGGAAGCCGGAGCCGATCATCAGCAGGGTGTCGCAACCGGCCATGAGGTTGTCGCTGGGCTCGGTGCCCAGCAGGCCGATGGAGCCGGTGACCCAGGGCAATTCGTCGGGCACCACGGCTTTGCCGAGCAAGGCCTTGGCGACGCCGGCGCCGAGTTTTTCGGCGATGGCAATCACCTCGTCCGTGGCGTGCAGGGCCCCGGCACCCACCAGGATGGCGACTTTCTTGCCGGCATTGAGCACGTCGGCGGCCCGGCGCAGGTCTTCCTCGTAGGGCACGACCTTGGGTTTGCGGTAGCCGACGCCTGAGTGCAGCGTGCCGTGCTTGTGGGGCGGCGGCGTGTATTCCAGGTCCTGGAGATCGTTGGGCAGGATCAGCGCAGTGACTCGGCGCTCGCCCACCGCCGTGCGTACCGCGCGGTCGAGCAGGTGGCGGACCTGGGCTGGGGCGCTGGCTTGCTGGACGAACGCGCCGGCAACGTCCTTGAACAGGCTCACCAGGTCCAATTCCTGCTGGTAATGCCCACCCAACGCGTTGCGCGCCTGCTGGCCGCTGATTGCGAGGACGGGCATGTGGTCCATGCGTGCGTCATACAGGCCGGTGATCAGGTGCGACGCCCCAGGGCCAGACGTCGCGATACACACTCCCAGCTCGCCGGTGAACTTGGCATGGGCGCAGGCCATGAACGCGGCCATTTCTTCGTGACGGGCCTGGATGAACCGGATCTTGCCCTTGGCCCGATTCAAGGCCCCGAATACACCGTTGATGCCGTCGCCCGGATAGCCGTAGATGCGACGTACGCCCCATTCATAAAGGCGCTCAACCAGAAAATCACCGACGGTCATGCTCATGTCTGTTCCTCGTCCTGATGGGCTGTCTTGATGCGCTGCGACCGCCATGACAGCGATACGCAGCGCGTTGGCTCATACAGGACTGGACCGACGCGAGTCCTTCAAGGTTTCGATTTTTTTGTCCAGAGCAGCGACTTGAGCAGCGCATCCACGCTCAACTGGCCGGCACCCTGCAACAGCAACGGCAGCAATGCGACCAGGTAAATCAACGGCAACTTGAAGTTGCCATAACCCTTGTTGGTGATCGCGTACCCTTGGGCCAGCTCGCTCAGGCTCGACCAGTCCGCCGGCCAATGCACGGCTGCGGTGGCGACCACGGTAACGACCATCAACACCAGCGCCGAGGCGCGCGTGCCCAGGCCGATCAACAGGGCGATGGCGCAGATCAGTTCCGCCCACATCGACAGTTCCCAGTTCCAACTGGCCGGCACATGGTTGAACGGGAAGGGAAAGGCCGACTGGATCTCGGCGAACCAGTTCTCGCCGTTCCATTTTTCCAGGCCGGATTCGAAGAACTCCCAGGCCAGCAACAGGCGCAGCCCCAGCGGTGCGAGCCACGAGCCGGCGTGATCGAGGTTGAGGTGCAGGCTGTTCAAGGTTTTCGAGACAGTCGTGTACATGATCGTTCTCCTTCGCTCAGGCCGCGCGTTGCAGGGATTGGCGTTTGTTGGCCTGGGCCAGCTTGCCCATCAGGCGGATTGCGGTGGCGGCGCAGATCAGGCCGAACGGCAGCACGTACCAGTCACTCATTGGAATACGCTTGAAGTTCGAGTAGGCAAAGATCGCCGCCAATACCCACATGCCGGTCGTGTGCAGGCGCTTCCAGGCCGTGGCGCCGATCAGCCGCGTAGTGCTTTTGAACGAGGTCAGGGCCAGTAGCAGGACAAATACATAACCCACGGTGCCGGGCACGTTGCCCAGGGCAGTGCGCCCGGGCCAGAACTCGGTGTTGAGTTGGCCGTACCAGTAGATGAGCACCGCATGGATCAGATGGGAAAAGGCAAAGGCCAACCCGATGAAGCGCCGCTCGCGCACCAGGGATTTGCTCAGGGGCGAGGGCACCAGCACGGCAAACGCCGAGGCCGTGAAAGCCAGCAGGAACAGGGCGAAGGATGAACGGGCAGTGGCGCGGATGGCGCTGCGCACGCCTTCGGTCAGGTCGGGGTTGATGATCAGGATCATTACGGTCATCAGCAGCACCAGGGCGGCAAGCAGGCTGAACAGCGACCAGCCCTGGTAACGGAAAGCAGGCGGCGTTGCGGTGGCGTTAGGCATGGGAAAGCTCCTTGGATGGCCCGGCATCGTGGTGGCCGGGGATAGGAGGAGTCTTTCAAGTGGGTGTAAGCAGGGTGTGTCCGGAAGGGGGCGGTGTGCAAGTTTGTGTATGCGCTGTGGCGGTTGACACACTGATATACAAACCCGATACCGAGCCTTTGCACAAGACCCTGTGGGAGCGAGCTTGCTCGCGATAGCGTCAGGTCAGTCGATTGATGTTGTCTGACCCACCGCTATCGCGAGCAAGCTCGCTCCCACAAGGGATTCGGTGGGCTTCAGGCGGACGTATCGCAACCCAAGCGCAACTCAGCGCACAACCCGCCACCCTCGCGATTGCTCAAGGTCAGCGACCCACCCATGGCGTTCGCCAGTTGCTGGGCGATCGCCAGGCCCAGGCCCGTGCCGCCGGTTTCCCGGTTGCGCGAGCTCTCCACCCGGTAGAACGGCTTGAGCACTTCGGCCAGTTCCGGCTCGCTGATGCCGGGGCCTCGGTCCAATACCTGGATCGCCAATTGCCCGTTGGCGGCGGGCTGGACCTGGATCTGCGCTGCGCCACCAAACTTCAAGGCGTTGTCCACCAGGTTGACCAGCACCCGACGCAACGCATGGGGACGGGTGTCGATGACGGCGGCGTTCTTGCCAGACAATTGCACATCCTGCCCGGTGTCCTGATAGTCGAACACCAGGCTGTCAAGGAACGCATCCAAGCTGATCCGGCAACTGGCTTCGGTGGCACCGTGGATACTGCGGGCGTAGGCCACGCCTTCACGCACCAGATGCTCCATTTCGCCCAGGTCGCTGTAGAGCTTGTCTTTTTCTATTCCATCGTCCATGAACTCGGCCCGCAGCTTCATGCGGGTGATGGGCGTCTGTAAATCATGGGAAATCGCGGCCAACAGGTGCATGCGCTCCTTCAGATAGGCGGCGATGCGGTCCTGCATGGCATTGAAGGCCTTGGCCGCGTGCACCACTTCGGTCGGGCCTTTTTCGTCCAGGCGTACGCCATGTGCGTTGGGGTCGAGGGTTTCCACCGCCTGCGCCAGTCGGGTGAGGGGGCTGACGGCGATGCGCACGGCCAGCCAGGTGCAGCCGATCAACAGCGCCAGTTGCCCGAGCAAGACCATCGGCAGCCAAGGTGAAAGCGGCGCCATGGCAGGACGCACGTCGATGGTCAGCGGGTTGCCGTCCTTCAGGCGCAGGTGCGCCTGGTAGTGCATCTTTGGGCCTGGGATCTGGTTGAAGGTCAGCGCATAGGATTCGCCCAAGGCTTCCTGGAGCGAACTGACCGATATCGGCGCGTTGTCGGGAAGCATCGGCACGCCAGGCTGGCCTTCGTCGAGCACGTAGCCGTAGTTGCGCCGCGCAAGCTTTGGCAGCCACGCGGGGCGTTCCGCGGCAGGCAGGCGATCAAGGATCGCCACCGATGTCGAGACGTCGGTCTCCAGGTTGCCGAGCATGGTGTTCTTGGCGCTTTCGTAGCGTTCGTAGTACTGGACGCCGAACGACAAACCCTGGGCCAGGACCAGGCCGATCAGGAAGATCAGCGACAGGCGCGAGGCGAGGGTGCGCGGCCAACGCAGGGGCAAACTCATACCGAGGCCTCGAGGATCTCCACCGGCAGCGAGAACACATAACCTTCGCTGCGCACGGTCTTGATGTACGCCGGCTCGCGAGCATCGTCCAACAGGCGCTGGCGCAGGCGACTCACCAGCAAGTCGATGGAGCGGTCGAACAGGTCGGCGTCGCGGCCCTGGGTCAGGTTCAGCAACTGGTCGCGGTTGAGCACCCGCTGCGGATGGTCGAGGAATACCCGCAACAACCGGTACTCGGCGCCGCTCAAGGCCACCATGGTTCCATCGCTGTCCAGCAGGTGCCGGGCCGTGGTATCCAGCCGCCAGCGGCCAAACGCCAGCAGGCGCCCGCTCTCGGTAACCACCAGGTTGGGCGGCAACATGCGCGTGCGCCGCAGCACGGCGTTGATCCGGGCCAGCAATTCGCGGGCGGCGAAGGGCTTGACCAGGTAATCGTCGGCGCCCATTTCCAGGCCGATGATGCGGTCGGTCTCGTCGTTGCGAGCGGTCAGCATCAAGACCGGCGTGGCCTTGTGCTTGCCGGCGCGCAATTCGCGGCACAACACCAGGCCATCGTCGCCGGGCATCATGATGTCCAGCACGATCAGGTCCACCGGAGTGGTGTCCAGGAATGCACGCATTTGCCGGCCATCCGCCACGACGGTGGTGCGCAGGCCGTTCTTTTTCAGGTAGTTGCCTACCAGTTCCCTGATCTCGCGATCGTCATCCACGATTAACACATGATCGACATGATCCATGGTGTTCTGCCCCTTGGCGTTTTGTTGTGGGTGAGTCTACAGCCAGCAGCCGGCCTGGCCTGGGACGGTTTGTATTGCAGTGTATCTGGCGCGCGGCGGATACACAGCGATGCAAAAAGCCACTCGGTTCGATACAGGCGTGATACCTGGGCGGCATTCAATGGCATCCATCGAGGCAACACGACCTGCCTCTGAACAAACATCCATTGAATCGAGGACACCGCCATGAACACCAAAGCCATCTACGCCGCCTGCCTGTTCGCCGCACTGAACGTCTGCACCCTGTCGGCCCGGGCCGAAAGCACCGTCCAGCCGCACACCTACAGCTATGGCACCCACCTGGATGTACGCAAAGTGCTGTCCCTGAGCGAAGACCCGCAACCGGCCTGTGGCGTAGTGAATGCCCGCATGACCTACCTGGATTCGGCGGGGCATGAACAGGAGCTGGACTACCGCAAGTTTTCAGATAACTGCAGCAACCAGAATTGACCTTTTCTCGTGGCGAGGGAGCTTGCTCCCGCTAGGTCGCGGAGCGGCTCCAAGAAAGCACTGACCATTCGGTGTGTCAGGCAGATACGAAGGGGGCGCTCCGCGCCCAGCGGGAGCAAGCTCCCTCGCCACGGGTTCTCCGCCAGCCTTTAATTTGAGGTGTTGCCATGCTTCTGATCGCATTTCTCGGCGGGATCCTGACGATCCTCAGCCCTTGTATTCTTCCCGTGGTGCCGTTCCTGTTCGCCCGGGCCAATCAATCGCGCAGCTCGGTGTTGTTGACGCTGGGAGGCATGGTATTGACCTTCGCCGCCGTGTCCAGCCTGGCTGTGGTCAGCAGCGAATGGGTGCTGCGTGCCAGCGTTGCCGGACGACAAGTCGCCCTGGTGGTGATGGTGCTGTTTGCCTTGTCGCTGATGTTCAGCCGGGTGGGCACTTGGTTGGCGCGGCCGCTGGTCAGCCTGGGCAATCGTCTTGATGCTCGGCGCCGGGCGGATGAGTGGGCCTGTGGCGTCGGTGTTGATCGGCGTCGCCACCGGATTGCTCTGGGCGCCGTGCGCCGGCCCTGTCCTTGGCGTGATCCTGACCGGGGCGATGCTGCAAGGCGCCAGCGCCCAGACCAGCCTTTTGTTGCTCGCCTACGGCCTGGGCAGTGCCTTGTCACTGGGAACCTTGATCCTCGCCGGCCGCGGCTTGGTCGGTCGATTGAAACTCTCGCTGCCGATCACCGCCTGGCTGCGCCGCGCCACCGGGGCGCTGGTGTTGCTGGCCGCCGTGGCAATTGGCACCGGGGCGGATGACCGGTTACTGGCCGCGACGTCGTCGCAACAGTCGGCCAGCCTGGAAAAAAGCCTGCTGGAGAACGTGCCCAAGGCCATCGACTATGTAGTGAGCAAGGCCGGCGCGAGCACTATGCCAACGCTCGAATCCCAAGGCGCCATGCCTGCGCTGGACGGCGCGGTGCAATGGCTCAACTCGCCGCCGCTGAGCAGCGAGTCGTTGCGGGGCAAGGTGGTGCTGGTGGATTTCTGGACCTACGACTGCATCAACTGCCAGCACACGCTGCCGTATGTGAACGAGTGGGCGAAGAAATACGCGAAGGACGGTCTGGTGGTCATCGGCGTCCACACCCCGGAATACGGCTACGAGAAGATCATCGACAACGTGCGCGAGCAGGTGCGCAAGTTGGACATCCAGTACCCGGTGGCCATCGACAACCAATATGCAATCTGGCGCGCTTTCAACAACCAGTACTGGCCGGCCCATTACTTCGTCGATGCCAAGGGGCAAGTGCGCTACAGCCATTTTGGCGAAGGGCGGTATGGCGAGCAGGAGCAGGTGATCCAGCAATTGCTGCAAGAAGCAAAATCCGCCCAATGATCCCGTGGCGAGGGGAGCTTGCTGTGGCGAGGGGATTTATCCCCGCTGGGTCGCGAAGCGGCCCTAAACCTGACAACTCGGTGTATCCATGGATCCAGGGGCTGCGGCGCAGCCCAGCGGGGCGGTGCGACGTTTCGCTAAATCCCCTCGCCACAAAAGATGGCGTGAAACGAGGCTGCGATCTTTCTCCAGACACTTGAGTCCCAAGCGAAAGATCAAAAGATCGCAGGCTTCGCCAGCTCCTACCGACTGTATGAAACTCTTAATTTTCATGATGTTAATGCATATATGTGAAAGCGTTTCTAGATAAGCGCATGAGCTGATGAATGGCATGGAAATGCTGGCCCCTTGCTCCTAATACTGGCGTCAAACTCCTTTCATTTCAGAAAGTTGGACGACAAACCTATGCGTGTTTCTATCTGGATCGCGGCGGCCATGCTCATGGCCGCCGTTTCGCTTGAAGCCCAAGCCAGGGCGCTGACGGCCAACCAGCAGTCGGTGTGTCGCTGGGGTTCGGACATTGCGGCGGGCGCCCAGGCGTCGAAGCTGTCCGGGGTCAGCCTGTACGGGGCACGCAAGAAGTTGCAGGTGCGCAAGTTTCCGCGGCCCTGGATGCGCATGACCGCCCTGGGCATTACCGAACAGACCTACAACAGCACTTCGCGGCTAAAGCCGGTGGCGGTCAAGCAGACCTACTACGAGCAATGCGTGCGCCATGAGCTGGCGCGACGATAAGCCTTCAGCCCGGACTCCGGCCGGGCATTTCGATGCCATGCTGATGCACCCGTCGATACAGTGTTGCCCGGGAAATGCCCAGGGCTCGCGCCGCCGGGGTGGGTTTCCAGCGATGGCGCACCAGGGCGTCCAGCAACGCCTGGCGTTCAGGACTGGCGCTGGGCTCCGGCCCATGATCGACGGTAGTCGCGCTGTGCAATGACTCGGGCAAGTGGCTGAGCTGGATGACGCTGGCCTCGCAGACCGCGCAGGCATAGCGCAGCACATGCCGCAACTGGCGGACATTGCCCGGCCAGTGATAACCCAGCAGGCATTCCAGCGCCGTGCCGCTCAGGTGCACCGCACCGCCGCACAGTGCTGACTCTTCTTCCAGAATGCGATTGATCAACGCCAATCGGTCGGTGCGTTCGCGCAGGGGTGGCAGTTGGAAACGGGCGCCGCCGAGGCGGAAGTACAGGTCCTCGCGAAACTCGCCGGCGGCCACCAGGGTTTCCAGGTCGCGGTGGGTCGCGCAGATCACCTGGATGTCCACGGCCTTGCGCCGTGAGGCCCCCAACGGCGCCACTTCGCCTTCGGCGAGTACTCGCAACAGGCGGGTTTGCAAGGCCAGGGGCATGTCACCGATTTCGTCGAGGAACAGCGTGCCGCCATCGGCCTGCTGCAACAGGCCCTGCATACCCTTGGCCGAAGCGCCGGTAAAGGCACCGGCCACATAACCGAACAACTCGCTCTCGATCAGGCTTTCCGGTATGGCCGCGCAGTTCAAGGCCACGAAAGGCCGGTCGCGGCGCTGGCTGCCCTGGTGCAACTGGCGGGCAAAGACTTCCTTGCCGGAACCGGTCTCGCCCTGGATCAGCACCGGCAGGTTGCGATCCTTGACCCGCACCGCCAGGGTCAGGCTGTCGGCGAGGCGTGGATCGAGTTCGGTCGGCGTCATCGCGGCGCGCTGGCGAGGCGTGGCCCGGCGCCGTGGCGCGCTCAAGCGCCCATGCAAATCGACATCGAGCGGATAGAGGCTTTCGTCACGGGCGCGGTGCAGCAATTGGGCGTCGAAGATCTGGCTGATGTGCTGAGGCAACTGGCCGTAACGCTGCATCAAGAACTGGCGCGCCGCCGGGTTCAGGGCTTGCAGGCAGCCATCGTCGTCCCAGGCCAGCAGGAAATCCGGCTGGCTGTCGACGTACCCGGCGTTGCGATGGGCCCGAAGCACCCAGTAACCCTGGGCGCTGCTCATGAAAAATGCCTGTTCGATTTCCCGGGCGCTCTGCACCACCATTTGCCGGATCAGGTGCTGGGAGCGGCGATCATCCGGCGAACGCACCGCCGAGACGTCCAGCACCCCGAGCAATTCCCCTTGTGGATCGAAGACCGGCGCGGCGGAGCAGGTCAGGCCAATGAATGCCGCGCGGAAGTGATCGCGCTTGTGCACCGTCACCGCCGTCTTGGCCGTGAGCACCGCCGCAACGCCGCAAGTGCCTTCTTCGCCTTCCGACCAGCACGTGCCCAGGTAGAGCCCGGCCTTGCGGCAGTCATTGCGAAGGGTGGTTTCCACCCGGTAGTCGATGGTCTGGCCCTGGGCATCGGTCAGCAGCACGCAATAGTCGGCGTCGCGCACCCGGCCATGCAGGCGCGCCACTTCGTCGCTGGCGATATTGAGAAACAGTTCCGAACGCTCGCGGCACTGCTTGAGCACGTCGTGGGACAGGATCCGCGGGCCCTGCAGCGAGCCGGGGTCCAGGTGATGTTGCTCCATGGACCGGCGCCAGGAGTCGAGGATCAGATCCGGCACCGGCAATTGCGGCAGTCGGGCGGCGTTCTTCAGCACGCGGCTGACGCAATCCACATGCGCCCGGGAGTGAGCGGAAAGCATAGGGGCCTCCGGTTCAGCTTCTTGTCGTTGTCGGCACATTAAGCGCTGATCGCCGGGCGCAGACAAGCCCGGCGGAGCGCAGGCCTGGAAGTGAGACGCGACGTCTCAGCGTCTCGCGGTTTCGTCGTGCAGGCTGGCATGTGGCGTCTCACCGGGCTCGTGGGCAAGGCTTCCAATGGACCGCGGCGAGCGCTCTGACTCGCGGCTTTGCGTCGACTTTCCGGTAATTGGCACCGGCCTTGCTCTAGGCCTTGGACCCATCCCGTTGGGCTTCCAATAATAAAAAGAGGTGCCTATGACTTGCCCGCCAAGCCCGTTGATCGTTCCCGCCACGGTGGCGCCATGAGCCGCCGTCCGCTCACCGTCGGCATCATTGCCAACCCTGCGTCGGGTCGTGACGTGCGGCGCCTGACCGCCAATGCCGGATTGTTTTCCAGCACCGACAAGGTCTCGGTGATCCAGCGCCTGTTGGCCGCGTTCGGCGCCACCGGCATCGAACAGGTGCTGATGCCCACCGACATGATCGGCATGGCCGCCGCTGTGCTGAAGAACAGCCACAGCCGCCAGGCCCGCAGCAGCCACTGGCCGGCCCTGGAGTTTCTCGACCTGACCCTGCGCCAGACCGTCGAAGACACCCGCCGCGCCGCCCGGCTGATGGCCGAGCGCGAGGTGGCGTTGATCGCCGTGCTCGGCGGCGACGGCACCCACAAGGCGGTCGCCGCCGAAGTCGGCGACATTCCTCTCTTGACCCTTTCCACCGGCACCAACAATGCCTTCCCCGAGCTACGCGAAGCCACCAGTGCCGGGCTGGCCGGCGGGTTGTACGCCTGCGGCCGCATCCCGGACGAAATCGGTTTGCGCCGCAACAAGCGCTTGCTGGTCTGCGATGCCGCACGTGGCTTGCGTGAAGTGGCCCTGGTGGACGTTGCCGTGTCGCCGCTGCGTTTCGTCGGTGCCCGGGCGATCAGTCGGGCCCAGGACCTCGCCGAAGTCTTCGTGACCTTCGCCGAACCGCAATCCATCGGTTTGTCGGCCCTGTGCGGCTTGTGGTTCCCGGTGTCACGCCAGGCGCCAGGCGGTGCCTGGATGCGCCTGGACCCGCACTCTCCCGAGGCGCTGCTGGTGCCGCTCGCACCAGGCTTGCTGCAAGGCTGCGGCGTGCTCGCCGCCGGTCCTTTGGAACCCGGCGTCGCCCACGGTCTGTCGCTGTCCGCCGGCACGTTGGCCCTGGATGGCGAGCGGGAAATCGAATTCAACGCCCATGACCGGCTCACGGTCACCCTCGATGCCGGCGGCCCGCTGAGCATCGACGTCAACGCGGTGCTCACCTACGCCGCGCAACAACGCTTGTTGGCCATTGGCCGCGAGCACCCGCAACACCCCTTGAACCTTCAAGAAGACACGCCTGGAGAATAAAAATGTCGACATCGCTCACCCATGATCAATTGCTGCACGCCTATCAGGTCATGCGCACCATCCGCGCCTTCGAAGAGCGCCTGCACGTGGAGTTCGCCACAGGCGAAATCCCTGGTTTCGTCCACTTGTATGCCGGCGAAGAAGCCTCGGCCGCCGGCGTCATGGCGCACCTCGGGGACGACGATTGCATCGCCTCCAACCACCGTGGCCACGGTCATTGCATCGCCAAGGGCGTGGATGTGTACGGGATGATGGCCGAGATCTACGGCAAGAAAACCGGGGTCTGCCAAGGCAAGGGCGGCTCGATGCACATCGCCGATTTCGAGAAAGGCATGCTCGGCGCCAACGGCATCGTCGGCGCCGGTGCGCCACTAGTGGTCGGCGCAGCCCTCGCGGCGCGGCTCAAGGGCACCGACAGCGTCGCCGTGGTGTTTTTCGGCGACGGCGGCTCCAACGAGGGCGCGGTGTTCGAAGCCATGAACATGGCCTCGGTGTGGAACCTGCCGTGCCTGTTCATCGCCGAAAACAATGGTTACGCAGAGGCCACTGCCTCCAATTGGTCGGTGGCCTGCGACCACATCGCCGACCGCGCCGCCGGCTTCGGCATGCCCGGCGTAACCGTCGATGGCTTCGACTTCTTCGCCGTCCATGAAGCCGCCGGGGCTGCCGTCGAACGCGCCCGTGCCGGGGAAGGACCGTCACTGATCGAGGTCAAGCTGACCCGTTACTACGGCCATTTCGAGGGCGACGCCCAGACGTATCGCGCACCCGACGAGGTCAAGCATTTCCGCGAAAACCAGGACTGCCTGATGCAGTTCCGCGACCGTACCACCCGGGCCGGGCTGCTCACGGTCGAGCAGCTGGACCAGATCGACAAGGAAGTGGAGATGCTGATTGAAAACGCCGTGTACAAGGCCAAGTCCGATCCCAAGCCGGCGGCGTCCGACCTGCTGACCGATGTCTACGTCAGCTACCCCTGAACGCCCCTATAAAACAACAAGAGAGAATCCCATCATGGCGAGAAAAATCAGCTATCAGCAGGCAATCAACGAAGCCCTGGCCCAGGAAATGCGTCGCGACTCCAGCGTGTTCATCATGGGCGAAGACGTGGCCGGTGGCGCTGGCGCACCCGGTGAGAACGATGCCTGGGGCGGCGTGCTCGGCGTCACCAAGGGACTTTACGATCAATTCCCGGGGCGCGTGCTGGACACGCCGTTGTCGGAAATCGGTTATGTCGGCGCAGCGGTCGGCGCCGCCACCTGCGGCGTGCGGCCAGTGTGCGAACTGATGTTCGTCGACTTCGCCGGCTGCTGCCTGGACCAGATCCTCAACCAGGCGGCGAAATTCCGCTACATGTTCGGCGGCAAGGCCTCCACGCCCCTGGTCATCCGCACCATGGTCGGCGCCGGCCTGCGCGCCGCGGCCCAGCATTCACAAATGCTCACCTCGTTGTGGACGCATATCCCGGGCTTGAAAGTGGTCTGCCCGTCATCGCCCTACGACGCCAAGGGCCTGTTGATCCAGGCGATCCGCGACAACGACCCGGTGATCTTCTGCGAGCACAAATTGCTCTACAGCATGCAGGGCGAGGTGCCGGAAGAGCTCTACACCGTGCCGTTCGGCGAGGCCAACTTCCTGCGCGATGGCAAGGACGTGACCCTGGTGTCCTACGGGCGACTGGTCAATACGGCGATGGATGCGGCGCGCAACCTGGCCGGACGTGGCATCGATTGTGAAGTCATCGACCTGCGCACCACCAGTCCGCTGGACGAGGACAGCATCCTGGAAAGTGTCGAGAAGACCGGACGCCTGGTGGTGATCGACGAGGCCAACCCGCGCTGTTCCATGGCCACCGACATCTCGGCGCTGGTGGCGCAAAAAGCCTTCGGCGCGCTCAAGGCACCGATCGAAATGGTGACCGCGCCGCACACGCCGGTGCCGTTCTCCGATTCCCTGGAAGACCTGTACATCCCTGACGCGGCCAAAATCGAACAAGCCGTGCTCAACGTGATCGAGTGGAGCAAGCGCTGATGAGCCAGATTTTTACCCTGACCATGCCCAAGTGGGGCTTGTCGATGACCGAGGGCCGGGTCGATGCCTGGCTCAAGGAGGAGGGCCAGGCCATCACCAAGGGTGATGAGGTGATGGACGTCGAGACCGACAAGATCTCCAGCAGCGTCGAGGCGCCGTTTTCCGGTGTGTTGCGCCGGCAAGTGGCTCGCCAGGATGAAACCCTGGCGGTTGGCGCCTTGCTCGGCATCGTCGTCGAAGGCGAGGCCAGCGATGCCGAGATCGACGCGGTCATCGAGCAGTTCCAATCCAGCTTCGTGCCCGGCGACGCGGCTGATGAGGACAGTGGCCCGAAACCACAGAAAGTCGAGGTGGACGGCCGGGTGATCCGCTATTTCGAGCGCGGCGAGGGCGGTACGCCGCTGGTGCTGGTGCACGGTTTTGGCGGTGACCTGAACAACTGGCTGTTCAACCACGAAGCGCTGGCCGCCGGGCGTCGGGTGATTGCCCTGGACCTGCCGGGCCATGGCGAATCGTCGAAGGCCCTGCAGCGCGGCGACCTGGACGAGCTGAGCGGCGTGGTGCTGGCGTTGCTCGATCACCTGGACGTCAACACGGCTCATGTGGTGGGGCATTCCATGGGCGGGGCGGTGTCGCTGAATGCCGCGCGCTTGATGCCGCAACGGTTCCGCTCCCTGACTTTGATTGGCAGCGCCGGCCTCGGTGCGGAGATCAACGGCAGCTACTTGCAAGGTTTCGTCGACGCGGCCAACCGCAATGCGCTCAAGCCGCAGCTGGTGCAACTGTTCTCGAATGCCGAGCTGGTCAACCGGCAAATGCTCGACGACATGCTCAAGTACAAGCGCCTGGAAGGCGTGGACGCGGCCCTGCGCCAACTGGCAGGGAGCCTGTTCAAGGACGGCCGCCAGCAGGCGGACCTGCGCGAAGTCGTGCAGGCCGGTCACGTCCCGACGCTGGTCATCTGGGGTAGCGACGACGCGATCATCCCGGCGGCCCACGCCGAAGGGTTGAGTGCCCAGGTCGAAGTGCTGCCTGGCCAGGGCCACATGGTGCAGATGGAAGCGGCCGAGCAGGTCAATCGATTGATCCTTGAATTCATCGGACACCACTGACCCAGCGGGCGGCGATTGAACCGTCGCCCTACAAAAATATCTGGAGGCAACGCTATGAACGTTTCAATCAAGCCGACCCGCAGCATGCGCGCCGCCGTCTGGCACGGCCGCAACGACATCCGCGTCGAAGACGTGCCGCTGCCGGTATCGCCGCCCGCCGGTTGGGTGCAGATCCGCGTGCAATGGTGCGGCATCTGCGGCTCCGACCTGCACGAATACGTGGCCGGGCCGGTGTTCATCCCGGTGGAGGCGCCACACCCGCTGACCGGGATCAAGGGCCAGTGCATCCTCGGCCATGAGTTCTGCGGCGAAATCGTCGAGCTGGGCGAGGGCGTCGAAGGCTTCAGCGTCGGCGAGCCGGTGGCCGCCGATGCCTGTCAACATTGCGGCACCTGCTATTACTGCACCCATGGGCTCTACAACATTTGCGAGAACCTGGCCTTTACCGGGCTGATGAACAACGGCGCGTTCGCCGAGTTGGTCAACGTCCCGGCGAATTTGCTCTACAAACTGCCAGCCAATTTTCCCGCCGAGGCTGGCGCGTTGATCGAACCGCTGGCGGTGGGCATGCACGCGGTGAAAAAAGCGGGCAGCCTGTTGGGCCAGAACGTCGTCGTGGTGGGGGCCGGGACCATCGGCCTGTGCACGATCATGTGCGCCAAGGCGGCCGGCGCGGCCCAGGTCATTGCTCTGGAGATGTCCGGCGCACGCAAGGCCAAGGCCCTGGAAGTCGGGGCCAGCCATGTGCTCGATCCGAATGAATGTGACGCCCTGGCTGAGGTTCGGCGCCTGACCGGTGGTCTGGGCGCCGATGTCAGCTTCGAGTGCATCGGCAACAAGCACACCGCCAAGTTCGCCATCGACCTAATCCGCAAGGCCGGCAAATGCGTGTTGGTGGGCATCTTCGAAGAGCCCAGCGAATTCAACTTCTTCGAGCTGGTTTCCACCGAGAAGCAAGTGCTTGGCGCGCTGGCCTACAACGGTGAGTTCGCCGACGTGATTGCCTTCATCGCTGATGGACGCCTGGACATCTCGCCGCTGGTGACCGGGCGTATCCAGTTGGAAGAGATCGTCGGGCAGGGCTTCGAGGAGTTGGTGAACAACAAGGAACACAACGTGAAGATCATCGTGTCACCCGCACGGATCTGAGAGCGCCTGAGGTGGGCGATTTGGCGATGGTCGGCAGCGACCATCGCATTTTTTCGTTTTTTCAGTCGGCTCGATAGTCCCGCCAGACGCGGGTTTCATCCAGCTGCAGCAGCGCTTCCTCTTGTCGACGAAACGCTCGATCGCAATCGAGAAAAAACTCGTCGAGCTGCGGCGGGTCGATGTGGGTGGCGCTGAGCATGGTGTGGACCTGGCCGCGGTGATGGATCTGGTGCTCGAACAGGTGCAGCAGCAAACGGTCGATCCGTTCGCGAACCCGGCCGTCGGCGCGCAGCAGATCAACGGCACGGGCGAGGTCCTCGTGCCTCAGGTTTTCGCAGAATGTCGCCAGCTGCCGGTCGGTGCGGTCCTGGCTTTCCCTGAGTTGGGCGAATGCGAGCGTCGCGGAAAAATCCTGTTCCTGACCCGCCACGTCACCTTCCAGGGCGGTGAGGTAATAACGGTCGACTTCGAGGATATGGCACAACGTGGCCTGGATGGAGGGAAAGAAACTGGTGCGGTAGGCCTCGTATTCCACCGTATTCAACTGCGCGCAGGCGTCCAGCAGCCTGTGGTTGGCCCATTGGTTGTTCAGGGCCTGGGCCAGGAAATAATTCATGGGACGCCTCCCGTGCGCGTCGTTTCGCCGGGGGAAGCGTAGCAAAGACTGGCGATGGCGCCGTGTTGCTGGTCGGTTGGTCCCGCGTTTGCACCACAACCCCATGTGGGAGCGAGCTTGCTCGCGATAGCGTCGGGACATCCAATAGGGATGCAAGCTGGACAACCGCTATCGCGAGCAAGCTCGCTTCCACAGGATTTCTTACATGCCCGAACCTCTGCGCCCGAGCTTAAAGCCCCACATCCGGCAGCATCGGCCGGTTGGCCAGCGCCTTGGCCATGATCTGCTCCACATACACCCGGTCTTCTTCCGGCAGGGCCAGGCGCGGTGGGCGGGTGAGGGCGCTGCCGCGGCCGGCGATGGCTTCGCACAGCTTGATGCACTGCACCAGGTCGGCGCGGGCGTCGAGGTGCAGGATTGGCATCAGCCATTCGTAGATCGGCATGGCTTCGGCGAAACGTCCGGCGTGGGCCAGGCGGAAGATGGTTTCACCTTCCTTGGGGAACACGTTGGACATGCCAGACACCCAACCTTCGGCGCCCACGGCCAGGCTTTCGAGCACCACATCGTCAAGACCGGCGAACAGCACGAAGCGATCGCCGACTTCATTGCGCACGTCGATAAATCGGCGGGTGTCGCCGGACGAATCCTTGAAACACACCACGTTATCGCAGTCGGCCAGCGAGATGAGAATGTCCGGGGTGACGTCGTTCTTGTAGATCGGCGGGTTGTTGTAGACCATCAGCGGCACGTCGGCATGCCGGGCGACGTAGCGGAAATGCTCGGCGGTCTCGAACGGCTTGGAGCCGTAGACCAGCGCCGGCATCAGCATCACGCCGTCGACACCGACCTTGCGCACGGCGTTGGCAACCTTGGCGGCTTGCACACTGGTGAACTCGGCCACGCCGCAGATCACCGGCACCCGGCCCCGGGAGGCGTCCACCGCGACTTCGGTCACGGCGATTTTTTCCTCGGCGCTCAGGGAGGTGTTTTCCCCCACCGAGCCGCAGACCACCAGGCCCGACACGCCATCGCGAATGACGTTGGAAATGACTTGGTGGGTTTTTTCCAGGTTGATGGAAAAGTCATCGTTGAATTGGGTAGTGACGGCGGGGAATACGCCGCTCCAGTTGATGCGTTTGCTCATGGGTGTCTCCTTTTGGTTTGTGGCGAGGGGATTTAGCGAAACGTCACATCGCCCCGTTGGGGCGCGAAGCGGCCCCGGTATAGGCAATTAGGTGTGTCAGTCAGGGCCAGGGGGCTGCTGCGCAGCCCAGCGGGGATAAATCCCCTCGCCACGGAGGGTTGTGGGTAAAAGTCATGCGCCGGGCCAGGTATCCGAGAGCCGATAGCCCTGGGGCCATGGATCGGCCGGGTCGAGCAGCAATTGGTGCGTGCCGGTGATCCACGCTCGCCCGGCGATGCACGGGTAGATCGCCGGGCGGCCGGCCACGTCGGTCAGTGAGTCGATCCGGCAGTGGAATTCGGAGCCAATGATCGAGCGGCCGACAAAACGCTCGCCCACCTGCATCAGGCCCTTGGCGTGCAGTACCGCCATGCGTGCCGAGCAACCGGTGCCAGTGGGGGAACGGTCGATCTTGCCGGGCTGGATGACGACAGCGTTGGCCCCGGTGGCGATGCCGTTCTCCCGGACAATGGGCGCGGCGACCTGGCAGAACGAGATGTGCGACCAGTCGGGATTCAGCGGATGAACGAAGCCCAGTTGTTCGTTGGCGGCCCGGGTGATTTTCAGTCCCAAGGCCACCAGGTCGGCGGCTTCGTCAGGGCGAATGGCAAAGCCCAGGCGCTGGGCGTCGACGATGACAAAACTGTCGCCACCATAGGCGGTGTCCACTTGCAGCGAGCCCAGGCCCTCGACTTCGATCCAGGCATCGAGGCGGTCGGCAAACGACGGGACGTTCTTGATCTCGACCCGTTGCACCTTGCCGTCGCGGCAGTCGGCCACGGCTTCGATCAAGCCGCCCGGTGCCTCCAGGACCAATCGCGTCTGCGGTTCGGTCATCGGCAGGATGCCGCTGTCCAGCAGCACGGTGGCGACGCACAGCGAGTTGGAGCCGGACATCGGTGGGGTGTCGGCGGGCTCCATGATGATCCAGGCCATCTGTGCCCGCGGGTCCTTGGCCGGCACCAGCAGGTTGACGTGACGGAACACCCCGCCCCGGGGTTCGTTGAGGACGAAGTTGCGCAGGGTCTGGTCCTGGGCGATCCAGCGGGACTGGTCCCAGACCGTATCACCGGGTGGCGGGGCGACGCCGCCGACGATGACATCGCCGACTTCGCCTTCGGCGTGGCAGCTGACTATGTGGATGATTCTGGATGAGCGCATGGGTCAAATCCTTGTGTTGTCTGGTTGGGCCTCATCGTCGGATCGCCGCCCGGAGCAAGCTCGCTCCCACAAAGGGTTTTGTGGTGCACACGAAACAGTGTGGGAGCGAGCTTGCTCGCGATGAGGCCATCGGCTATTTCACCGATTTAAGGAACACCGCCGTCTCCGGCTGCACCGGATTGCCAATCACTTGGTCCGGCGGCCCGATCTCATGGACCCGCCCATTGCAGAAGAACGCCACCCGGTCGGACACGTCCCGGGCGAAGCGGATCTCGTGGGTCACCAGGACCATGGTCATGCCGTCTTCGGCGAGCATGCGCATGGTGTCGAGCACTTCGCCGACCAGTTGCGGATCGAGGGCCGAGGTGGCTTCGTCGAACAGCATGTAGTCCGGCGACATCGCCAGCGCCCGGGCGATGGCCATGCGCTGCTGCTGTCCGCCGGAGAGCTTGCCGGGGAAGGCCTTGAGCTTGTCCCCGAGGCCCACGTGCTCGAGCTGCCTGACCGCCAGCGCCTCGGCGTCCTGCTTGCTCTTGCCCAGCACCTTGCGCGGCGCCAGCATGACGTTTTCCAGCACGGTCAGGTGGGGGAAGGCGTTCCATTGCTGGAAGACGATGCCGATTTTCTGCCGCAGCCGGTTGAGGTCGGTGGCGCTGTCGTGGACCTCCACGCCGTCTACGCGGATGCTGCCTTTCTGGATCGGCTCCAGGCCGTTGATGCACATCAGCAGGGTCGATTTACCGGAACCGGAGCCACCGATGATCGACACGACCTCGCCCTTGTCCACCGTCAGGCTGACGCCCTTGACCACTTCGAGGTTGCCGAAGGATTTATGCACGTTTTCGATCTCAATCATTTTCCTGCCACCTTCTTTCCAGGCTAGCGCCGAGGCGGGCGACCACCAGGCTCATGACGTAGTAGATGAGGCCCGCGATGCACAGCACCAGCAGGGGTTCCTGAATACGCGTGACGATGGTTTGCGAAGCCCGCAGCAGCTCGACGATGCCGATCCACATCACCAGCGCGGTGTCTTTCATCACCCCGAGGACCAGGTTCAGCCAACCGGGAAAGGCAACGCGGGTGGCAATCGGCAGGACGATGAAACGCAGGTCCTGCAAATAGCTCAGTCCCAATGACCGGCTGGCCCGCCGGGTGCTCAGCGGCACCGCCAGCACGCCACCCCGGACGATCTCGGTGAAATACGCGGCGGCGTAGACGCCGAGCACGATGCAACCGACGGCAAAGGCACTGAGGTCCAGGCCGACGATGCTCTTCAGGGAGTTGAACAGCACGAACTGGATCAGCAGCGGCACGCTGCGAAACGCATCCAACACCCACGCGAGCGGCAGGCTCGCCCGGGGCAACAGCGCCCGCAACAGGCCGAACAGCAAGCCGGCGAGGGTGCCGAGCAGGATCGACCAGGCGGTCAACTGCACCGTGACCCAGGCACCTTCGAGCAGATACAACAGGTCGTTGACGGTAAGGCTTGTAGAAAACATGACCAGCCCTCCTCAATAACGAAACAAGCGCCAGGACAACAGTCGGGCCAGCCCGACGATCAGCTTGGCGATCAGGTAATAGAGCACCGCCGCGAGGGCGAAATATTCGAAGGTGCGGAATGTCTTGACGTTGTATTCCTGCGTCACCCCGGTGAGGTCGTTGTTCAGGCCGACCACCACGCCGAGGGACGTCATCAGCACCGCCCAGACCATCTGGTTGGTCAGCGGGTAGAAAACGATGCGCAGCAGTTGCGGGACGATGATCATCCGGTAGGCCTGGAACGCGCTCATGCCCAAGGAGCGAGCGGCGCGCATCTGCGTGCCCGGCACGGCCTTGAGGCCGCCGCGAAAGTTCTCCGCCAGGTAGCCGGCGTTGTTGAAGGTAATGCCGGCCAGCAGGGCGAACCATGAACTGACGTGCAGCCCGAGGGAGCCGAGGCCGAAGTAGAGGATGTAGATCTGGAACAACGATGGCGTGTTACGGGCGATCGATACCCAGCCGTTGCCGACACCGCGTAGCAGCGGATGACGTGCCTGGCGCATCACCGTCAGGACCAGGGCGATCAGCACGCCGAAGATCATCGACAACGCGGCGGTCTCGAAAGTGACCCAGGCGCCGCAGCGAGCATATCGGGCAGGGCGCGTAGCGCCGGGCGCCATTGGAACGTGTAGTCAAACATGGCTCGGGTTCCCCTTGGCCGCGGAGGGTTGCAGCCATTGCGGTGGCTCGCCGCTGGCCGTGGCGGTGCAGGCGGCCTCGACGCATTCGGCCAAACTGGCAAAATGCACGCCACGTCCCACCAGGCCTGGTGCGTAGTGCGCGTATTTGCCGGAGTTGGTCATCAAGGTGGTAGCGGCCGGCGGGATCACCGGCTCGCCCAGCATGCACCAGCAGGTGTCGGTAACCAGCGTTGCGCCGAAGGCCTGGATCGCCTCCAGGTACCCGGCCTGGCACGCCTGCTCCAGCACGGCCCGGCCGCAGGTGATCGCGAGGACCACGTCGGGGTGTTTGATCCGTCCCGCACACAATCCTGCCAAGGCGGCGAATTCACTGAGGGAAAAGTGCGGATTGCCCAGGGACACCACGTCCACGTGCCTGTGCCGGGCGCTGTTGAGCTCGCGCCAGCTGGCGAGCAATCCCGCCATGTCGACGGTTTCCGTGGGTAACACGGCGTCGCGATCCAGCACCGCGGCCGGGTCCATGGCCTCCGGCGTCACCCCGGCGATGTGGAACAGCGGCGCCGCGCTGGTGGTGGCGAACGCCGCGCCAAAAGCCTTCAGGTCGTCGAGGTTGGGCGTGGTGTTTTCCAGCCCCTGGATCAGCGGGATGCGTCGGCCCGTCAGGCTGCCGATGTGATAGCCCAGCAGCGGGTAGAAGCTGTCATCCATTGAATCGAGCCTGGGGACTTTGACGATCAGCCCGGCCTTGCGCTGATCATCGAGATGACAACCGGCCAACGGCGCGCGGCCACACAGGGCGATGCAGATGTCGAGAAAATCCGGGTACTTCTGCGTTCGGGCACCTAGCACGCTGTTGGCGTAGACCACTGCGTTGGATTCGGCCCAGACGATCTGCTCGCCGACGGTGGGTGCGGTGTCCAGCAGGTAGGGCGCGCAGGTGAAGCTCAACTGCGCGCCCATGGCCATATAAGCGTCGCCCAGGGCGCTGGCGGGTTCGCCCAATGCCGGGTCGACACCCAATTCGCGCCAGCGACGTTGGTCCACGGAAATCGAATTGAGTGTCGTGGGCACGCTCACTTTCGCCCCCCACTGCACCAACTGTTCGGCAAACCGCAGGCTGGCCGGGCCGGTATAGATGCAGCCGTCGATGTGCGCCTGGGTGATGTCCAGCAGTTCATCGGCGCCCTGAATCTCGGCCATGCGCAGGACGATTCCCATTGCCACTTTTGCAGCCTTGCCGTACGCACCGTCCAGCAACGCCTGGTCCCGTTCGTTCAGACGGACGGTGGAGGGTGCGAGCGGTTGCGAGGGGATATCCGCCGCGTACCATTGATCGTTGGGCCGGCGCCCGGACAACGTCAGGCAGCTTCCCTCGATGCGCGCGAATCCTTGACCTCGCAAGCCCTCGAATGCCTCGCGGCCGATGCACAACACTGGCAGCGAGCGTTGGAAAATCACCTCGGCCACCAGCACGCCTAGAACAAGGATTTCATCGGCCTCGGCCAGCACCAGGGCGGCGGGCGCATGGCCGTTGCTGATGAGCTCCATCAGCACGCTGCTGCCGGTGCAGGAACCGCGTCCGCTGGGAATCGCCAACACCCGACCCGAAAGGCGCTGGCCGCTGAGGGGGTGATGGCGATCGATGACTTCGCCCGAGGCCGGATCGACTCCGCCCCAAAAGCTCAGGCCAACGTCGGCGAACAGCAGGGTGCCCTGGGCGGCACCCTCCACCAGGCTACGACCTTGCAAGCAGATAGGCGTGCTTGGCATACCGCGCTCCTCAGTAGTAGACCTGCGGCACGGTGAGGTTGGCCGGTGGGATTTCCGTGCCGACCCATTTGACGAACAGCTCGTTGTACCGACCGGTGCGCACTTGCTGGTTGACGAACAGGTTGAGGTAGTTGATGAGGCCATACTCGCTGCGCTTGGCGCCGAGGGACACGTAGTCGATGACGTAAGGTGCATTACCGGCGATTTTCAGCCCCTTGTATTTGCCCGACTTGATGGTGGCGGCGGCGACGGTGTTGGTGACCACGGTGGCATCGATGTGCCCTTGGGCCACGGCCAGCAGTGTGTCGTTCTGGGATTGGTAGGCACGGAAACTGCCGCTGCCCCAACTCTTCTGGTCCTTCTCCAGGGCGATCGCTTCGTAGGTGCTGCTGGTGTTGCCGAGTTTCTTGCCCTTGAGGTCGGCGTAGCTGTTGATGCCGGTGTCGTCGCGGGTCAATACCACCATCTGGAAGGCGAAGTAGGGCACGGTCAGGCCGACGGTCTTGGCCCGCTCCAGGGTGTCGGACGTGGAGGCAACGATGACATCGGCGCGGCCGGAAAGCAGCGCGGGGATGCGGTCGGAGAACGGTGTTTCCACCACTTCGGCGTCTACGCCAAGGATTTTCGCCAGGTCGTTGCAATAGTCGACGTCGAACCCCGCCGGCTTGTTGCTTTCATCACGAAAGCCCATGGGCGGAAAATCCAGTGTGACGGCGCAACGCAGCTTGCCCGAGCCGATGATGTCGTCGAGCTTGTCGGCATGGGCGGGAAGGGCAATCAGGGGAAAGAGGACAACGCTGAGGGCTGCGGCTAATGCACGGTTTTTCATAAAGGCCTCGCTGTCGAATAAATGCGGTGAGATATCGTATTGAGGATTTCGTATACGATATTAGATAAGCAATCGACGTGCCTGTTTTATGTTGCAAGCTCGGTTTCAGGTAAGGCTTTGATATTTGGGCGATTGTTGGAACTGCGCCCGTGGTGCCAGGCGAGCGGGGCTGAATGACGGTGTTACAGATGGGAGCAGTGAGTGGGAGGCTGCCCTGTAAAGGAACAACGTCAGCGCTGGTTTTCTCGGTACTGGCTGGGGGAAAGGCTCGTCAGCGCGCGGAACTGGCGGCTAAACGCACTGTGATCGGTGTAGCCGCAGCGCAGGGCAATTTCGGTGATGGGTAAATCCTGCTCCAGTAACAGTCGCGAGGCTTCCTCCAGGCGCGCCTTGTGAATCATCTGGCGGGGTGTGAGTTGGAAGATGCGCTTGCAGTGCCGCTCCAATTGCGCCACCGACAAGCCGGCAATGGCGGTGAGTTCCGCCAGGCTGATGGGACGGGCGAAGTGCAGCTTGATATGCGCATCCACCGCCGCCAGTTTCTGGAAGGCTGGATGGCTGGCTTGTGGCGATTGCAAATCACGGGAGATCCCGGCCAGGCCAACGATCCGGCCCGATGGCTCGCGCAAGGCGAGCTTGTGGGTCAGGCACCACACCGGCTGGTTGCCGTAATAAAGGTGCAATTCGAGCTGATCGGCCAGCTCCCGTCCGCTGGCGAGCACGCGTCGATCCTGTTCGGTGTACAGCGGGCCGAAGCGTTCGGGGAATACCTGCTCGGCGGTGAGGCCCACAAGGTCACCGCAGTGCTTGAAGCCGCAACGCCGGGCGAGGGTCTGGTTGACGAAGGCGTAGCGGGCTTGGTTGTCCTTGATGAAAAACACGGTGTCGGAGAGGGTATCGAGCAACGGCGCGATGGCTTGCAGGCTGCGTAGCAGGGTGTCCATGTCGCAGGGGGCGAGGGAGGTGAGCGAGGGGTGCATGGCCGGCGTCGTCTTTTGTGTGGGAGCGATGGCGCAGTGTCAGTCGAAAATGTGCTGTCTGTCACGCCGCCATCGCGAGCAAGCTCGCTCCCACATGGGGTCTGCGGTGCCTGCAAAGTTCAAAAGTCCGCCTCAAATCCCTGTGGGAGCGAGCCTGCTCGCGAAAGTGGTGGGTCAGCTTGCATCAATGCCAGATGTGCCGACGCATTCGCGAGCAAGCTCGCTCCCACATGGGGTCTGCGATGCCTGCAAAGTTCAAAAGTCCGCCTCAAATCCCTGTGGGAGCGAGCCTGCTCGCGAAAGTGGTGGGTCAGCTTGCATCGATGCTGGATGTGCCGACGCTTTCGCGAGCAAGCCCGCTCCCACAGAAAAGCCTCTGTGGATTCAAGCCGGCGGGGTTTCTTCCAGGTTCAGCAAGGTTTCGATTCGCGCCGGGCTGAAGGGCGGGCGGGGTGTGGGTGGTGTCCAGCCGAGCAGGTATTGCAGGGCGGCGCCGCACACCCGGCCCTGGCAGGCGCCCATGCCGCAGCGGCTGGCCAGTTTGGCTTCACGCCAGTTTCCGTGGCCGGCCAAGGCGCCGTAAGGAACATCCTCACAGCGACAGACCAACGTATCGCTCCGCGCCATGCTTTTCAAACGGCCGTCCAGGGCGAAGGCCTTGTTCAATGCCCGCGCGAAACCCTGCCATCGCGCACGGCCAGGCCAAAGGCGCTCGGCTGCAGCGGTATTCCCCACGGCGGCATGACCAGCAATGGCGCCTTCAACCAAGGCCAGTTCACTGCCGCCAAAACCGGTGCATTCGCCAGCGGCGTAATGGTCGTCCCGCGTGGTGGCCTGGCGTTCATCAACCGCAAGCGCCTGTCCGTCGAGCGCGCACCCCAGCGCCTGACCCAGCTGGGTATTGGGGATCAGCCCGAACCCACAGGCCAAACGGTCGCAGGCCAACTCCACCGTCTTGCCTTGTTGCAGCAGACGCACGCCTTCGAGCTTGTCCCCTCCCAAGGCTTCCAGCACATGGCTGCCGGTGCGGTAGTGAGCATCGAGCAGGCCGAAGGATTGCCATAACTTGCCCGGCCAGCGGGGCAGTTGCGCAGCGAATCCGGCAACTGCGGTGCGGCTGGCCTGCTCGGCGATCCGCAGCACTTGGGCCCCGTGACGTCTTGCCGTGGCTGCGCTCGCCAACAACAGTGGACCGCTGCCGACAATCACCAGTCGCTCGTTGCTCACCGGCAGGCCGCCCTTGATCAGTGCTTGCAAGCCGCCGGCACCGGTTACACCGGGCAGCGTCCAGCCGGGGAAGGGCAGCAGCAATTCCCGGGCACCGGTGCACAGGATCAGGCGGTCATAAGCGATCAGCCAACCCTGCTCGGCATTTTCCACCAGCAAGGTCTTGTCGCCGGCGATCGCAATGACCCGGGTCTCTGCGTGGCAGTGCACGTTGGCGCAGGCGCGCAAGCGCTCTCGCATGTGTCGCGCCTCGGCCGGCAAGTGGGCGTGGGGTCCATCGCGCCAGATCTGTCCGCCAGGGTTCGGATTGTCGTCCAGCAGCACGATGCGTGCGCCGCTGCTGGCTGCGGCCAGGGCCGCAGCCATGCCGGCGGGCCCGGCGCCGATAATAAGGATGCCGGCAAATTCGGTCATGGTCGGGTGTCCACGTGCATGCCGTCGCGGCACAAGGTCTGGCAGGCCAGGCGGAGGCGGCCGTCGATCATCACCCGGCATTCCTGGCAGATACCCATGCCGCACAGCGGAGCCCTGCGTTGGCCGCTGACCGAGGTGCGGCTGCAACCGTCGGCGCCCAACGCTAACGCGGCTGCAACGGTGGTGCCATCGGCCACCGAGAGCTGGCGGCCATCCAGGAATACGTCAGGCATGGGGCTGATACTCCCTGGCCAAGCGGATCTCAAGAAGATGCACCGATCCCGTGGCGAGGGAGCTTGCTCCCGCTGGGGCGCGAAGCGGCCCTGTTTTGGGTCTGCTGCGCAGACCAGCGGGAGCAAGCTCCCTCGCCACAGGGGATATATGCAGGGCTTCAGGCATGGGCCGGTTCTCCCAAGAAGCGCTGCGGCAGGTAAGGTTGCGCGGCCAGCGGTGCCGTTTCATTGAAGAGCTGGGCAACCAGCAGGTCAGCGGTGGCCGGTGCGGTCGTGACGCCGAGCCCTTCATGGCCCACCGCAAGCCACAGGCCTTTGCGCTGCGGGTGTTGCCCCACCAGCGGCAAGCCGTCGGGGCTCGCCGCGCGAAAACCGGTCCAGGCGCGGATGCCGTTGAGGTGCGCCAGGCCAGGCATGTAGTCCACGGCGCGCTTGAGCATCTTCGCCAGCATCCAGCCTTCCACCGCTGGATCGACGCTGCCGAACTGCCGCGAAGCGCCGATGAACAGTTGTCCGGTCGGGCGCGGTTGGATGTTGCATGCCACCGACGGCCCGCTGGCGTTGTGGGCACTGGTGACATAACCCAGCTCAACCAGGGTGTGCGTGACGGTGGCGGGGTAGCGATCGGTGATCAACAGATGGCCCTTCTTGGGCTCGATCGGCAGTTCCGGGCACAGCTCGGTGGCCTGGATGCCGTTGGCAAGCACGACGGCTTCGGCGCTGAGCCAACGCCCGTCGGCGAGGCGCACGCGGCGGCCGTCCACTTCGCTGGCCTCGGCGCGTTGCTGGCTGATATTGACGTGATCGAGCATCCAGCGGGCGGCGGCGGGGGCGTAGAGAATGCCGTCGCCCTTGATCAGCAGCCCCCCTTCCAGGCCCGCCCGCAGTTCCGGTTCGCGCTGCTGCAAGGTGGCGCGGCCAATCAGTTCACAGGCCTCGCCATGGGCCATCAGGTTCAGGTATTTGCTGTGGGCGACGGCCATTTCCTCGGCATTGGCCGCCAGCCATAAAGTGCCGTTGTTGCGCCAGGCACAGGCATCGGGCAGCGCAGGCGCCAACTCTCGCCAGCGTCGCAGGGAATATTGACTCAAGGCCAGCTCCGCCGGGTTGTCATCAAGCACCAGCAGGTGGCCCATGCCGGCCGCCGTTGCACCGTGCCAGCCAGCGTCCAGCACCAGCACCTGCAAACCGCGCTGAGCCAGGCTGCGGGCGCAGGCCGCGCCGATGATACCGGCGCCAATGACGATCACGTCTGCGACATGGCCTTCGCTCACGGACGGATGCCCCAGGCGAAGGGATCGTCCGGCTCGATAATCAATGTGCTTTCAGCGCTGATGTAGGCCCGGCCGCGAATGGTCGGCACGATGCGCTCGCCCGAACGCTCGTACGACCCTTCGAATTCGCTGCCGATGACACTGGCCTGGCGCCAGATCTGTCCGGGTTGCAGTTTACCGTCGGCCGCCAGGCACGCCAGTTTGGCGCTGGTGCCGGTGCCGCAGGGAGAACGGTCGTAGGCCTTGCCAGGGCAGAGCACGAAATTGCGGCTGTCGGCCTGGGGATCGTCGGCGAACAGCTCGATATGATCGATCAGCCCGCCATCCTCGCCGCGAAAACCCTGTTGTTCCAAGGCCTGTTGCACGGCGAAGGTGTAGGCGGTGAGTGCGTCGAGGTTGTCGCCCGCCACACGCTGGCCATGATCGGCGATCAGGAAGAACCAATTGCCGCCCCACGCCACATCGCCGGTCACCGGCTCGATGCCCGGCACTTCGAGGCGCAGGGCCTTGCGATAGCGATAGGAAGGCACGTTGCGCACGCTGACCGAGCGATCCTCATGCAATGTCGCTTGCACCGTGCCCACCGGCGTCTCGATGCTGTGCACGCCGGGGCCGATCCGGCCCAGATGGGCCAACGAGGCGACCAGGCCGATGGTGCCGTGGCCGCACATGCCCAGGTAGCCGCTGTTGTTGAAGAAAATCACGCCGGCACAGGCGGCCGGATCCACCGGTTCGCACAGCAACGCGCCCACCAGCACATCGCTGCCGCGGGGTTCCAACACGCACGCGGTGCGCCAGGCGTCGTGCTGCTCGGCCAGGCGCTGCCTGCGCTCGGCCATGCTGCCCTGGCCCAGGTCGGGAAAGCCATCGGTCACCAGTCGGGTCGGTTCGCCGCCGGTGTGGGAGTCGATCACGGTGATACGTTTCATGGCGCCACGTCCATTCAGATAAGTGGACACAAGCGTGGCGCGCGCCGGGGCCGGCGGCTTGATGGATTTATCCGTCGGTGATGACGAAATCAGCACAGTCCCAAGAAATCACCGGCTCGACGGCAAATACTCGAACAGGGTCTTGCAGACGCCGGCAATGTGTTCGTCCAGCAATTTCACCGCGCGCTCCACATCCCTGGCGCGGCAGGCGTCGAGAATCTCGCGGTGTTCATGGTCGGCGCGCTCCTTGCCGGCGGACAGGCTCATCTGCATACGCAGGTAACGCTCGAGCTTGTCGTGGACCGAGCGGATCAGGCTCACCATGAACGGCCGTTGCGCGGGCTCATAGAGACAGGCGTGCAATTGCCAGTTCAGCTCGGCCCAGCGACCGACGTCGTCCTCGCCGATGAACTCCTGGCAGATGCTTTCGGCACGGGCGAAGGTGGCTTCGGTCATGTTGGGAATCGCCAAGCGCAATACCTTGTCCTCCAGCAGCATCCGCACCTCGAACATCTGCGCCAGTTCCGCCTCGGAAATCCGCGTGACCATCGCCCCGCGATTGCGCTGGAACATCACCAAGCCCTCGGCTTCCAGGCGCTTGAGCGCTTCGCGCACAGGGATCTTGCTGACGTTGAACTGGCGGGCGATGTCATCCTGGCGAATCGGCTCGTCCTCGGCGAAATGCCCGGCCACGATGGCGTCGCGCAGGTGACGGGTGATGATTTCCGAAGTGGACGGGGTGTTGCCCAGGTCGGGCAGGTTGAACTTGGATAAGGTCACGGCGGCGGTCGTTTGGCTGAGATGGGGATATGGTATACGACCCGGCTATCGCGATGTCGAGTGACATGCCGTTGTGGCGAGGGGATTTATCCCCGCTGGGCTGCGCAGCAGCCCCAAAAGCACCGACCTCAGCCTTATTGGCATATGGAGTTGTCTGGTTGGGGGCCGCTCCGCAGCCCCAGCGGGGATAAATCCCCTCGCCACAAGGTACTTTGTCAGCTGGGGGAAGGTTGGGCGACAAAGGCCTCTGTCCGGACGATGCGCAGCCCGGTGATCGTTGCGCCTGCCAGCAGTGCCAGGCCAAACACCGCGAGCGCCACGTCAGCGCCGAAACGGTCGACCAGCCACCCGGTCACCACGACCGGGATACTGAACCCGACATAGGCAAACAGGAAGAATCCCGCGCTGACCCGGGCTTTTTGCGCACCGGCCATGGCGGTGATCGCCGACAATCCACCCAGGTACAAAAAGCCGTAGCACGCACTGCTGGCGCCCAGCGCACCGAGCAACACGGCGGCCAGCGAACCCTGGCTCGCGCCCCAGGCAAGCAGCGCGTAGCTCAATGGCAAGACCAACAACCCCAATCCCGTGGCCCTGGCCGGTTGCATGCGTTTCACCCAAGGCTGGAAGATCAGCCCACAACTGATGACGGTAAAGGTCGACAGGCCGGACCAGCGTTGCAAGTCATGGGCGGCAAGCACCGATGGCAGGATGGCGATCACCAGCCCGGAAGTCGCCCAGGCCAGCAGCATGGAAAAACTGTAGGGCAGGCTGCCGGCCGGGAACAACGGCAGGCGCAACATCGCTGCGTGCTTGATTCTGGGGGCGGGGTCCGGCAGTCGCGCAACCACGATGATCGCCAGGGCAGCCAACGCCAACTGCAACCAGAAACTGCCCGGCGTGACGCTGTGGTGGAGGAACAGGAAGAGGCTGGTCAACGCCGCGCCCAGGCCGAAACCCAGGGAGGTGCTGGCCGTGACCCGGTTGGCCGGTGACCTGGCATCGCATGTCGGCATCAGTTCCACCATGTAGGCGGTGGACGTCGCCGAAGCCAAGCCGGTGCCGATGCCCATCATCAGGCGCGCCACGCCCAGTGCGATCAGGTTCGGCCAGATCACCGTGATCAACGTCGCCAGCATCGACAGGCAGAGCGCCGTCACGATCAAGGGTTTGCGGCCCACCCGGTCGGCCAGTCCGCCGAACGCCAGCAGCACGGGCAACACGCCCAATACATAACCGGAAAATGCCACTGCGGTGGCGCCCGCGCCGTAACCGGAAAGCTGCGCATAGGTGGTATACAGCGGCGCCTGGAGATTGACGGCAAGGGTGATCAGGCAAAGACCGAACGCCAATCCCCATGAGTGTCGTTGCTGTATGTCCAAGAGGGGTTCCTTGAGGGTGTGGAGTCTGGATGGACTATCCCGGTGGGGCCGAGAGCAAACAAGGAACAGACGCGGGGCTTTTATGGTTAACTGTTCGCCGAAAATTCGAAAACACTTAGCCGAGAGCCCGCGCCATGGACCTGAACATCGATCGCAACGCCACGGGTTCGTTGGTCCGGCAACTGGTTGCCAGTCTGACGGAGTGGATAAACACCCATGGCATCCGCCCGGGTGCCCGCATGCCGTCGATCCGCCAACTGGCGACTGAAAACGGCTTGAGCCTGTCGAGCGTGATCAAGGCCTACGACCAATTGGTCGCCAGCGGCGTCTTGGAGTCCCGGCATGGTTCGGGATTTTTCGTGGCCCAGCAGATGCCCGTGGCTTCGGCGCCGGACATCGACGACGCGGTAGGCTGGCGGTTGTTCGATAACGAATCGACGCACCTCAAGCTGGGGTGTGGCTGGTTGCCGGACGCATGGCGCGACGACACCGACCTGGGCCAGGCGATCCGCCAAGTGGTGCGCAGCGACAATCAGGCACTGTTCAACTACAGCACGCCGCTGGGTTCGGCTCACCTGCGCCTGCACATCCAGAAGCGCCTGGGCCTGATCGACATTCACGTCGACCCGCTGCAGATCCTCACCACCCAGGGCGCGAGCCACGGCCTGGACCTGTTGGTACGCACGCTCCTCAAGCCTGGCGACCTGGTGCTGGTGGAAAGCCCCGGTTACTACAACCTGTTCAACCTGCTGAAGCTGCACGGGGTCAAGACCCTGGCGGTGCCCAGGACCGCACAAGGCCCTGATATCGCCAGCCTGGAACGCTTGCTCGGCGTACACAAACCGGCCTATTTCTTCATCAACAGCATGTACCAGAACCCCACCGGCACCAGCCTCGCCCCCAGCGTTGCCTATCGCCTGTTGCAACTGGCGACGCTGCATGACTTCCGGCTCATCGAGGATGACATCTACGCCGATTTCCAGAACGGCCCGACGTCGCGCCTGGCATCCCTCGACGCCTTGGACCGGGTGATCTACCTGGCGAGTTTTTCCAAGACCTTGTCCAGCTCGTTGCGCATCGGCTACGTGGTCGCGCAGCCCGAAGTCATCAAGCGCCTGGCTGAAGTCAAGATGGTGACCGGCATCGGCTGTTCATTGCTGGCGGAAAACGTCGTGGCGACGCTGCTGGCCAACGGTGCCTACCGCAAGCTGCTCCAGCGCTTGCGCGTGCGCTTGAACAAGCAGATGGCGAGCACGTTGCGCCTGCTTGATCCGGCTCACTGGGAGGTGTTTGCCGAGCCGAGTGGAGGACTCTTCGTCTGGGCCCGGCCCCGGCATGTGCCGGCCGAACGGGTGCGGCAAATTGCCGAGCAGTTGCAGATCCAACTGTCCCAGGGTTCCACATTCCTGCCGGAAGGGCAGGCGTGTGACTGGCTGCGGCTCAACGTCGCGTTTACCCAGGACGTGCGGGCCCAGGCATTTTTCAGGCAGATCGGCCAAGAGTCCACAGTTGGAACGGCGGTGCTAATGGGAATAGATATCAAATAGAAATGAGTTACTGTATCTTTCGCGACACATTCTTGCCGGCCCCGGGGGCCGGCGTTCTTTCGTCAGGATTGTGTGTCGATGCGTCGGATACTCGTTTCATTGTGTGTGCTCCAGGCTTATTCCATTTCCACTTGGGCAGAAGAACCCGGCACGGCGGCCAGGGCGCCACTGGAGTTGCAGGCCACCGACATCGTCGGCAGCTCGGACTTCGAAACTGCACAGGGCCCCGTGAAGGGCTATCACGCGACCCGTTCGGCCAGCGCCACGCGTACCGACACCGCGATCCATGAAACCCCGCAGTCGATTTCGGTCGTGTCCCGCGACGTCGTCGAAGACCTCAGCGCCACGCGCCTGCAAGACGCTCTCGATTACGCCGGCGGCGTCGGCCGGGGTAACAATTTCGGCGGCCAGGGCCTGACCACGTTTACCGTGCGCGGCTTTACCACGGGTGAGTTCTACCGCAACGGTTTCCCGATCAACCGGGGTTACCCGAACATGCCCGATGCCAACACCATCGAGCGCCTGGAAGTGCTGCGTGGCCCGGCGACCATGCTTTATGGCCGTGGCGACCCGGGCGGCACGTTCAACGTGGTGTCCAAGCAACCGTTGGCCGAACGCACGGTGACCTTGGGCAGCCAGGTCAGCGACCAGGGCATGCGCCGCGGCACCCTGGATACGTCGGGTCCGCTGGATGAAGAAGGCCGCCTGGCGTATCGCCTGAATGTGGTGGGCGAGGGCGGCGATACGTTCCGCGATCACGTCGAGACCGAGCGTTATGGCGTCGCTCCCGTGCTCAGTTGGCAGGTCAACGACACCACGCGCCTGACGTTCGAAGGCGACTTCATGCGCAACAATGCGCCGCTGGACCGTGGGCTGACGCATTACGCCGGCCAGCGCGGCACCGCGTCCCGCGATACGTTCTTCGGTGAAAAAGACGCCGGCAAGCTGCACAACGACAACAACATGCTGCAGGTGCGTTTCGAGCACATGCTCAACGACGACTGGACCCTGGCCGGTGGCACCCAGTGGCTAGACGGCACCTTGCAGGGCAACGCGGTGGAGGGCAACGGCATCGCCGCCGACGGGCGCACCCTGGGCCGCAACTTCAACTACCGCAAGCTGGAATGGACCGACCGTGATACCCAGCTCAACCTCACCGGGCATTTTTCCACGGGTGGGTTCGAGCACACCCTGCTGACCGGGGTCGAGTACGAAGACTACGACTACAAGTCGATCATCCGACGCTCCGCCGCCGGCACCGGCGCCTATCCGATCGACATCTTCGATCCGGTGTATGGCCAGCCGCGCCCGGCGTTGACCCGCACGCCGACCGATGACGAGGAAAATCTCAAGACCTTCGGTGTATTCGTCCAGGACCAGGTGGCGCTGACCGAGCGTTTGAAGGTGCTGGCCGGTGCGCGTTTCGAGCGGTTCGAGCATGAGTATGAAAGTTTTGTGCCTCAGGCACGCCCCGGCAGCCGGAACTGGGAAGTCACCGACAACGCGGTCACCCCGCGCCTGGGCGTGATCTACGACCTGACCGACACGGTGGCCGTCTACGCCAACACCGCCCGCTCGTTCAAACCCAATAACGGCGCCCGCCGCGAGGGGGGTGGATTCAAGCCGGAAGAAGGCAAGTCCTACGAAATGGGCGTCAAGTGGGAAGCCCTGGATCGTCAGCTGAGCGTCGATGCGGCGGTGTACCAGATCGAAAAACGCAACGTGCTGACACCCGATCCGCTGGACTCGACCTTCAACGTCGCCGCTGGCGAAGTGCGCAGCCGTGGTTTCGACTTGAACGTGGCGGGCAACCTGACGCCGGAGTGGCGCGTCATCGGTGGCTACGCCTATGTGGACGCCGAAGTGACCAAGGACGTCAACATCCCCACCGGCACTCGCTTGCTCAACGTGCCGAGGAACAGCTTCAGCCTGTTGAACGTCTATGAGTTCCAGGATGGCGGTTTGAAAGGGCTAGGCGTGGGACTCGGTGCGAAATATGTCGATGAGCGGGCTGGCAACACGGCGGCGACGACCTTCACCATGGACGACTACACCGTCGTCGACCTGCTCGGTTACTACAAGGTCAACGAGCGCATCCGCCTCAACCTCGACCTGAAGAACCTGTTCGACGCCGATTACGAAGAGGGCGCGTTTGGTGGCGTCTACGCCTACCCGGGCGCTCCGCGGACGGTGCAGGCAGGCATCTCCTACACGCTGTAGATTCAAGGCTGCATGAAAAACCCCGAAGGTCCTGCCTTCGGGGTTTTGTTTTTTACCACTTGCCGGTGCTCATGCCGCCGTCCACCGGCAGGATCGCCCCAGTCGTGAAATCGGCACCCGCCAGGTACAACACGGCTTCGGCGATCTCGTCGATGGTGCCCACCCGGCCGGCAGGTGCCAGGTTGTTGAGGAAGTCCCGGTGTGCCGGGTCATGCATCGGCGTGTCGATGATGCCGGGCGCCACGGCGTTGACCTTGATGTTATGGGGCGACAATTCCAGCGCCAGGGCGCGGGTCATCTGGTTGACGCCGCCCTTGATCAGCACGGGCAGCGCTGCCGGCACCTGGATGTTCGGTTGCAGGGCCACCGAGGCGGAGATGTTGATGATGAATCCCTGTTGGCGGCTGATCATGTGCGCGGCAGCGGCCTGGCTGGCGTAGACGAGGCCCTTGAGGTTGGTGTCGAGCAGCGATTCCAGGTCCTGGGGGCTGTATTCGACGAAGGGTTTGGGCAGGAAGAAACCGGCGTTGTTGACCAGCCCATCCACCGCGCCGAACGCCTCGATGGCTTTGCCGACAAGGGCGGTCGACGTCGCCGGATCGGCAATGTCACCGGCCACGCCGACGAAGCTCGCCGGATGACCGAGCTGGCCAGCTGCATCGTCCAGGCCGGACTGGGAGCGGGCATTGCCCACCACGTTGTAGCCGCGGGCCAGGAACGCCTTGACCAGGCCAAGGCCGATGCCGCTGGAAGCGCCGGTGATGATGACGGTTTTCTGATTGCTCATAATGTTGACTCCTGATCACGTTGAGTTGGAACCGCTGCGCCTGTCTGGGCGTTGGTTGTGATCAGGTTATTGATGCGCCTGGGTTTGATAAATGGGGGTTCTGGTACTTGAGTTGATACTTGGTGTAATCAATCCATCGAATCCACACAACTCCTTGTGGGAGCGAGCTTGCTCGCGATGGCATTTAATCAGCCATATGTGAGCCGGCTGACCTGCCGCTATCGCGAGCAAGCTCGCTCCCACAGAGGCCGCAGGTTGGCAGGCAGAAAAAAGCCCGGTCATTCGGACCGGGCTCGGCAAGGCGAAGTGTCACTCCTTGGGTTTACTTCGGTACTCCGTCGTCGTCATGCCCGCATACCCCCAGTTATCCGTGTCGACTTCCTCGATCACGATATGGGTCAGGTGCGGGTCCTTGCCCAGCACGCGTTGCAGGGTTTCGGTGATTTCGGAAATGACTTGGGCTTTCTGCTCGCGGGTGACGCCGTCGCGGGTGATACGAACATTGACGAAAGGCATGTTGCACTCCAGTTGACGAAATGTGCGCAGGAAAGACTCCGCGCAATCGAGGGCCACTGTATTTATACGCCACGGCCTGATAAACAGGCATCGGGAATCTTCAGTTAATACGCGGTGTAATGAATCATGAAGCGTCACTTTGAAGACTTGCAGTTAGGCAGTATCGAACTGTTCTGCCTGGCGGCCGAGGCGGGCAGTTTCACGGCGGCGGCCCAGGTAGCGGGTGTCACTCCGGCAGCGGTCAGCCGTTCGATCTTTCGCTTGGAGGAACGCCTGGGGTCGCGGCTTTTCGTGCGCACCACCCGCAGCATTCGCCTGACCGATGCCGGCCGGACCTTTTTCGAGCAATGTCGCCAGGCGCTGACGCAACTGGTCGAAGCGCAGCAGGAAGTCATGGGCGCGCAATCGGTGCCGTCCGGGCAACTGCGCATCAGTGTGCCCACCACCTACGGCCATCACCGGATCCTGCCGTTGCTGCCAGCATTTCGCGCGCTTTATCCGCAGGTCAGCGTGGACGTTCACCTGAGCAACCGTAATATCGATTTCGTTGCTGAGGGCTATGACTTGGCGATACGGGTGCGGGCCCAGCCGGATTCCTCGATGATTGCCCGGTTGCTGGAAGACGCGAAGCTGGCGGTGGTCGCGTCCCCGGATTACCTGCGCAGGGTCGGCACACCGCAAACGCTGGAAGACCTGGACCTGCACGAGTGCATCCAGTTCGAACTGCCCAGCAGTGGTCGTCGGATTTCCTGGTTGTTCAATGTCGAGGGCAAGGAGAAGGAAGTGTTCGGGCAGGGCGGGTATTGCTGCTCCGACGATGTGCTGGGCGGGGTGACGCTGGCCAAGCATGGCGCTGGGCTGTTCCAGACCTACCGATTTATCGTCGAACAGGAATTGGCGGACGGGCGACTAGTGGAAGTGCTCGCGCCGTTCGCAGGGCGCTCGCGGCCGTTCACATTGCTATATCCCCACGGCCGGTACGTGCCGCAGCGGGTGCGGGCGTTTGTGGATTTCCTGTTGGAACATCGGCAACAGTGGGCGGCGGATTGACTGATTCAAATCTGTGGCGAGGGGATTTATCCCCGCTGGGCTGCGAAGCGGCCCTAACAGCAGCTATGCGTTCATCCGGCATATCGAGCTGTCATTTCCAGGGCTGCTGCGCAGCCCAGCGGGGCGGTGCGACGTTTCGCTAAATCCCCTCGCCACAATGAATCCCAGCGACCTCACGTCAGCTGAGTGCCCATGGAGATTCTCAGGTCAAAACCGAAACGCCTGCCGACCAATCAGCAGCCACTTGCCATTCTTCTGCTTCTGCCAGATCTGGAAGTTCTCGATTTCGGTCGGGACCACCTCGGTGCCCTTGAGCGCCTGGGCGGAGAAGTGGTTGCGAACCATGGCTACGTCGCCTGAGACGGTGATTTTCTGGTTCTGCATTTCAAGGGTCTTGAATGCGCTCTTGCCGGTCTCGATGTCGTTGATGAAGGCTTTCTTGTCCTGGATGTTGCCGCTGGAGTGGCCGTAGGTCAGGTTCTCGGCGGCCAAGGCCTGGAGCTGGGGGATGTCCTTGTGCAGCATGGCCTGGGTCAGGTGGTCGACAGCTTCGGCCACTTCCTTCTCAGCCGATGCGGGCGCGGCGGCTACGTAGCCGCTGAACAGGCAAACGAAACCGATCAGCAATGATGCTTTTTTCATGGGTCTTTCCTTGTTTTTGTAAGTATCAGGAGTTCGAGCACCTAGGCTCGTCGGTCATCGTACAACTTGTAGTGATGCGCGGGAATAGCCAAGTGGAAGCGGGGCACAAATTTGATAGAGAAGATTGCGACCAGGTTTCCTGAACGCGCCCAGCCGTTATCATTCCGCCGACTGTGCGCTGTTTGGACGCGGACAAAATCGAAACGGAAGGAATCAGAATGGCCCCGACACTTTCAGACCGCTATCGCGGATGCCTGCTGGGCTTGGCATGTGGCGACGCCGTTGGCACGACTGTTGAGTTCAAGCCACGAAATACCTTTCCACCGGTAACCGACATGGTCGGTGGCGGTCCTTTCAATCTCCAGCCTGGCCAATGGACCGATGACACCTCCATGGCGCTGTGTCTGGCGGAAAGTCTGCTGCAAAAGCGTGGTTTTGATGCGGCTGACCAGATGGGGCGATACCTCAACTGGTGGCATTGGGGTTACCTGAGTTCGACGGGCGCGTGCTTTGACATCGGCATGACCGTTCGCGACGCACTGGAGCACTATCAGTCCTATCGCGACCCATTCGCGGGCAACACCGATCCTCAAACGGCTGGTAATGGCTCGCTCATGCGCCTGGCACCGGTTGTGCTGTTCTTTTATCCGGATCGCAACCGTATCCGCGAATTCGCCGCGCTGAGTTCGCGTACCACTCATGGGGCGGCAGAGGCGGTGGAGTGTTGCCAAGTGCTGGCGGACGTCATCGGCAACGCATTGAGCGGTGATTCAAAGACGGATGTGTTGCGAGTGTCGTCCGAACATCTGACCGAGGCCAAGGTGATTGCGCTCGCTCAAGGGACGTATCGGGGAAAGGCTCGCAGTGAAGTGTCAGGCACTGGCTACTCGGTCGCTTCCCTGGAAGCGGCGTTGTGGTGCTTTTACCACACGGACAGTTTCGCTGAGGCAGTGCTGGCAGCTGCGAACCTGGGCGATGACGCGGATACCACCGCAGCCATCGTCGGGCAGTTGGCCGGGGCTTTTTATGGAATACAGGCTATTCCCTCCGATTGGTTGCAGAAGCTGTGGATGCGACAGGAGATTGAAACCATGGCCGATGCGCTTCACCACAAGGCTTGAGCTTCATTTCGAGTCCATGGACCTGGTGCGGAGTCAGCCGGTAGCGCAAGCACCTGGCTCCGCTTTCACATTCCTTCCCGAACCGCCCCGCGAATCCCCTCCAGCAACATCGTAAACGCCGGATTGTCATTGTCCTCCCGCCACACCAGGTGCAACTCGCTCTGCACCCCTTCACCCAAATCGATCTCACGAAACACCACCTGCCGGAACACAACGCTGGTTGCGCAACGCGGCACCAGCGCCAGGCCCATGCCGGCGTTGACCAGCGCCAGGATGGTCAGCGAGGAGCCGAGCCATTGCACGAACTGCGGGGCGACCCGGGCCGAGCGGAGCATGCCGGTGAGCAGTTCGTTGAAAGGTGGGTAGGCGGAATGGGAGTACATCAGGAACGGCTGTCCATCCAGGTCCTGCACGCTGACGGTCTCGGCGTCGGCCAGTGGATGACCGGCAGGCACCGCCAGGACAAACGGTTCGCGCACCAGGCATTCGGTGGCGTAGCCGGTTTCCAGCAGGGGCGAGCGGACGACGCCCAGGTCGATGCGCCGGGCGCGCAGGGCTTCGTGTTGCTGGTAGGTATTCATCTCCGACAGGACAATCTTTACCTGCGGTTGCTTGAGCCGCGCCTCGGCGATGACCTTGGGCAGGAATTCATACACCGCGCTGCCGACGAAGCTGATGGTGACGGAGCCGATATCGCCCTGGGCAAAGCGCTTGGCGGCCACGGCGGCCTGCTGCGCCTGTTGCAGCAGGTTCTGCGCCTCGATGAAAAACGCCCGCCCGGCGGCAGTAAGGGCGACGCTGCGGGTGCTGCGGGTGAACAGTTCGACACCCAAGTGATGCTCCAGCAATTGGATCTGCCGGCTCAAGGGTGGCTGGGTCATGTTCAGGCGTTCGGCGGCGCGGCGGAAGTTGAGTTCCGTCGCTACGGTGGTGAAGCAACGCAGTTGGGCCAATTCAAACATTGATTCAATTCCGGTATCAATCAAGTGCCAAGTTAGATTAGACGGGAACAATCGGCGGCGTCCATCATCGGCGTGGAGACCTTCCGGAGCCCGTGCATGAAAATCAAACGCGTCACCGTGACCCCCATTGCCTTTCGCGACCCACCGTTGCTCAACGCCAGTGGCATCCATGAACCCTTTGCGCTGCGCTCGATCATCGAGATTGAAAGCGACAACGGCTACATCGGCCTCGGCGAGAGCTACGGCGATGCGCCGGCCCTGGCGATCCAGCAGCAGGTCCAGAACCAATTGATCGGCATGGATCCGTTCAACCTCAACCAATTGCGGGCCATCGTCCAGGCCACCGTTGCGGCCCATAAACCGGCCAGCGTTGCCGGGGCGGAATTGGCGCCGGGCTCCCATGCGAGTAAAGCCGTCAGTAATGCCTATTCGGCGTTCGAGGTGGCCTGCCTGGACCTGCAAGCGCATTACCTGAACGTGCCGCTGGTGGATCTGCTGGGCGGTGCGATTCGCGATGAGGTGCCGTTCAGTGCCTATCTGTTTTTCAAGTACGCCGAGCACATCGATTCGCCGTACCCGGCGGACAGTTGGGGGGAAGCGCTGAACGAGCAGCAGATCGTCGCCCAGGCGCGGCGGATGATCGAGGAGTACGGGTTCAAGAGCATCAAGCTCAAGGCCGGCGCCCTGGAGCCGGAGCATGAAGTCGCTTGCATCAAGGCGCTGAAACAGGCGTTCCCCGGGCTGCCGCTGCGCATCGACCCCAATGGCAACTGGTCGCTGGAGACGTCAATCCGCATGGCCGAGTTGCTGGGGGACGACTTGCAGTACTACGAAGACCCGACACCTGGGCTGGAGGGCATGGCCGAGCTGCACAAGCGTACGGGGCTGCCGCTGGCGACCAACATGGTGGTCACCGATTTCGACGAGTTCCGCCGCAGCGTGGCCCAGGACAGCGTGCAGATTGTCCTGGCCGACCATCATTATTGGGGCGGGCTGCGGGACACCCAGGTGCTGGCGAAAATGTGCGACACCTTTGGCCTCGGCGTATCGATGCACTCCAATTCGCACCTGGGCATCAGCCTCATGGCCATGGCGCACGTGGCGGCATCGGTGCCGAACCTGGATTACGCCTGCGACACCCATTACCCGTGGCAGGAACCGGATGAAGAGGTGATCAAGGGTGGCAAGCTGCCATTTGTCGACGGCTGCGTGAAGATCACCCGGGCGCCGGGCCTTGGCCTGGAATTGGACCGGGATCAACTGGGCAAGCTGCATGAGCAGTTCCTCAGTTGCGGCATTCGCCAGCGTGATGACGTGCGGCAGATGCGGCGCTATCGGCCGGATTGGAAGACAGTCAAGCCGAGGTTCTGATCCGAAGGCGAGGGGCCGTTGTGGCGAGGGGATTTATCCCCGCTGGGCTGCGCAGCAGCCCCTTGGATTGTCCTGATGTACCGAGTTGTCAGGTTTTAGGGCCGCTTCGCGCCCCAGCGGGGCGGTGCGACGTTTCGCTAAATCCCCTCGCCACAAGTTGGTCATACTCAGCACCATCCCCAACCCACCCACCGGCCCACACCCAAAGTACCGCGCCCGGCGGCATCGGGGTCTTACGCCAAAACTGCCGCGCCGGGCCTGCGCTGCCAAAGCAGCCGCCAATCACCCCCAAGGCAGCGTATGACGCGCCCTGGCGCCTTTCGATAATCGCCTCCGACATCCCGTCCCCTGTTGCGGAGCGCGCCATGCACAACAATAAAAATACCTGCCTGCGTTTTTTGCCTGCGGTCATCGCCGGCCTCTCGACCCTCGGCTCGATGCCCTGGGCCCACGCCGAAATCATGCTGTACGACAAGGACCAGACGACCTTTTCCACCGACGGCTACATCAACGCCTTCTACGTCAACAGCGACGTGGACCGCGCCGGGGATCAGTTCGACCGGCGTCAGGCACGGGTCAAGATGGGTTTCTTGCCCAACTACCTGGGCTTCAACATGGGCAAGCAGGTCGATGACCTGAAGCTCGGCGCCCGTGCCTCGTTCTGGGTGACCATCAACGACAGTGAAACCAACGGCACCGACACCGCCATCGATGTGCGGCAGTTCTACGGCACCGTCGCCAACCCGGAGTGGGGCGAGGTGCTGATCGGCAAGGACTTTGGCCTGTTCGCCCGTTCCAACATCCTGCTTGACGAGCTGCTCGCCGGTTACGGCCAGGTCAGCGACACCCTGGGCCTGGTGGACGGTGGCGGCGTGTCGTTCGGCAATATCGGCAGCGGTTATCCGTACCCGTTCCCGACGTCACAGATCACCTATCGCACCCCGGTGATGGAAGGGCTGCGCGTGGCGGTGGGTATCATGGACCCGGTGGACACCAACGACAGCAGCGCCACCGGCAAGGCCTATCAGGAAAACCCACGCACCGAGAGCGAGATCACTTACCAATTCGACTTGGCCGGGGCGAAGATCTACAGCTGGCTCAACGGCAGCTACCAGACCTCCGACAACACCGATTCCAACGTCGAGTCGGTGACGTCCAAAGGCCTGGGTTATGGGGTGCAGGCGAAGATGGGCGGGCTGTCGCTCACCGGCTCGGGGTTCCAGGCCAAGGGCATCAACCCGTTCTTCACCAACAATGCCGGCGAAGCCACCTTGCGCAATGTCGACAGCAAGGGCTACCTGCTGCAGGGCTCCTACAAACTGGGCAAAAATCGTTTGGCGTTGTCCTACGGCAAGACCGAGGACGACGGCAACGGCGTGGTCGGCAGCGGCGCCGATTACGAGACACGCGGTATCGCGTTGTTCCATGACATCAACGACAACCTCAAGCTCGTGGCCGAATACAACCAGTTCGAAATCGATGGCCATGACACCAGCGCGCAGAACGAAGACACCGACACCTTTGCGGTGGGGGCGGTGTTGACCTGGTAATCCGATCGATCGGGTTGCAATGACCCCTGTGGCGAGGGGATTTAGCGAAACGTCGCACCGCCCCGCTGGGGCGCGAAGCGGCCCTAATCCCTGATTACTCGGTTCCACACAAAGGTCCGGGGGCTGCTGCGCAGCCCAGCGGGGATAAATCCCCTCGCCACAAAAGCGGTCTCGAACATGTCTTAGGTTTTCGTGGCGGCCCCGACCGTGCGCATCGCGGCCGGGGCCGTCACGGTTCTCCTCCCATGGAAGTGCCCACCCGCTACCCAAGTAGCATTCGTGGGCAGGGCGCGGATTCGTACACTCAAGGCTCTATCACGCACCGTCGGAGGCGCAGATGCAGCAGGCCCAGAGCGAGGGTGTGGTCAGCGCCATGTCCCAGGCAACGGACGTCGAACAAGTGGCCCAGGAACTGGCGCGACAGTTGTTGCACCCGTACCTGGGGTTCGTGCTGTTTTTCTGTTCCGCCGAATACCATTTGCCAGACCTCGCCCAGGCGTTGGCCCGGAGCTTTGGCGGGATTCGCCTGGTGGGCTGCACCAGCGCCGGGGAAATCACCCCGCAAGGCTACGGCCGCAATTGCGTGACGGCGGTGGGTTTCGACCACCGGCATTTCTCCATCGCCGCCGAACTGATCGGCGAGATGGAGCACTTCAGCCTGATCGACGCCCAGCAGATGGTCGAGCGGCTGGCGAGCGGTTGTCGCAGCAACGCCTTGGCGCCAATCAAGGGTCACAGTTTCGCCTTGACCCTGCTGGACGGCCTGTCCAGCCGTGAGGAAATGGTGCTGGCAGCCTTGAGCGCCGCCCTGGGGGACATCCCGCATTTCGGCGGTTCGGCCGGCGATGACAACTACCTGACCCACACCCACGTTTACTTTGAAGGCCAGTTCCACAGCGGCGCAGCGGTGGTAGTGCTGATCAATACCTGGCTGGAATTCGAGGTGTTCACCACCCACCACATCCTGCCCCGGCAAGAGAAACTGGTGGTGACCGGCGCCGACAGCGCCTCGCGGCGGGTCTACGAACTCAACGCCGAGCCTGCCGCGGAGGAATACGCGCGGCACATCGGCGTCCCGGTGAGTGCCCTGGACTATCGGGTATTCGCCGCGCACCCCTTGGCGGTGCGGATCAACGACCAGTACTACGTCCGAGCGATCCAGCAGGTCCATCCGGACCTGAGCCTGAGTTTTTATTGTGCGGTGGAGAACGGCATCGTCCTGACCGCCATGGATCCGGGGCCGTTGCTGCACAACCTGCAAGACCTGTTCGACGGCTTGCAGGCGCGCCTCGGCGATCTGTTGCTGACCATCGGCTGCGACTGTTTCCTGCGGCGCCTGGAGTTGGAAGGGCGCGACGGCCTGGAGCAGATCGGCCAATTTTTGCGTGAACATCGGGTGATGGGGTTCAACACCTATGGAGAACAGTTCAATGGCATGCACATCAACCAGACGTTCACCGGAGTTGCCATTGCCCGCCATCGCGTCCCCGGCCATCGCTGAGCTGCAGGCGCAGCTCGCCGCCCTGCAGCATGAAAACCACAAACTGCGGCGCATCAACGACGCACTGATCGAACGGGTGGAATCCGGCGTGACCCGCGGCAGCGACCCGTATGCCGCGTTCCAGCATTCGGTGGTGCTGGCCGAGCAGGTGCGTGAACGTACCGATGCGTTGAACCAGGCCATGGCCGAGCTCAAGGCCGGCAATCATTTGCTCGGCGAAGCACGGTTGCGGGCGGAAACGGCCCATCGGCACCTGATCGATGCGATCGAAAGCATTTCCGATGCATTCGTGCTGTTCGACGAGCAGCAACGCATCGTTCTGTTCAACAGCCGTTTCAAGGCGTTCTGGGCCCACAGCCGCGTGCGGATCATTGCGGGGATGCGCCTTGGCGAGGTCAAGCGGTTGATGACCGCCAATGGTTTGTTCAGCGAAGAAACCCGCGGCCAGCCAGACGAGCCGGTGCTGTATCGCTTGCAGAACGGGCGCTGGCTGCAGGTCAGCGAACGGCCGACCCAGGAAGGCGGGCGTGTGATCCTGTTCACCGACATCACCGACGTCAAACTCAGCGAAACCGTGCGCCGCGAACAGGCCGTCGCGCAGAAATCCCATCTGTTGCAACGCGCCGTGGACAACCTGTCCCAGGGCGTGGCGATGGTCAACGCCCAAGGCGTCCTGGAGCTGTGGAACCGGCGCTTCCTGGAGCTCAGCGGCCTGGCGCCGGTGGCGGCCCATCGACCGTTCAACGAGGTGATCGGCGACAGTGAATTGCAACTGCTGACGCCGGCCAGTCGCGACGGCAATGGCCGGCTGATCCAGGAATGCGAGCAGCGCCTCTCTGATGGCCGCGTCCTGGAGATCCGCACCCATCCGCTGCCCACCGGTGGCTACGTCAACACCTTCACCGACATCACCGAGCGTTACCAGCACGCCGAGGCGTTGAGCGAGAGCGAGCGCTGGATCCGCCTGATCACCGACCACGTGCTCGGCGCTGATCGCCTACCTCAATGCCGATCTGGTCTATGAATTCACCAACAAGGTCTACGAGCAGTGGTATTGCTGGCCCCGCGGCGTGATGCTCGGCCAGAGCCTGCGCGAAGCCCACAGCGAACAGCATTACCAGCGCCTGGAGGCCTACGTGGCCCGGGCGTTGGCTGGCGAGAGTGTGACCTTCGAATTCGCCGAGACCAACATCAACAACCAGGAGCGCTACATGCTGCGCTCCTACGTGCCCAACCGGCTGGCCAACGGCGAGGTGGTGGGCATCTTTGTGCTGATCCGCGACATCACCGAGCGCCGTCGCACCGCCGAGGCGTTGCACCAGGCTTATCAGAACCTGGAACAGCGGGTGCAGGAGCGCACCGCAGAACTGACCACCCTCAACGACCAGTTGCTACGGGAAATCGACGAGCGCAGCCGGGTGGAACTGCGCCTGCGCGAAGCCAAGCGTGAAGCCGAGCGGGCCAACCTGTCGAAAACCAAATTCCTCGCGGCGGTCAGCCATGACCTGTTGCAACCATTGAACGCGGCGCGGCTGTTCACCAGCGCCTTGCTCGAACGCCGCGAGCCGGTGGCGAACGCGCAACTGGTGCGCAACGTCAGCAATTCCCTGCAGGACGTGGAAAATCTGTTGGGCACGCTGGTGGATATTTCCAAGCTCGATGCCGGTGTGATCAAGGCCGATGTAGCGCCGTTCGCGTTGTGCGAATTGCTCGACAACCTGGCAGCCGAATATCGCCAAGTGGCTCGCAGCGAGGGTCTGGAGTTGCGATTCATACCTTGCTCGGTGCTGGTGCGCAGCGATATCCAACTGTTGGCGCGGATCCTGCGCAACCTGCTGAGCAACGCGCTGCGCTACACCCCGAACGGGCGAGTACTGTTGGGATGCCGGCGCCACGGCAATCGTGTGTCGATCGAAGTCTGGGACTCCGGCATCGGCATCGCCCAGGATCGCCTGGAGGAGATTTTCCAAGAGTTCAAGCGCGGTGACGTCCAGCGTCCGGACCAGGATCGTGGCTTGGGCCTGGGGTTGGCGATTGTCGAGAAGATCGCCGGGATCCTCGGGCATCGCATCCAGGTTCGTTCATGGCCGGGCAAAGGCTCGGTATTCGCCATCGAAGTCCCCCTCAGCGCCACCGCGCCCAAGCCACTGCCGTGCCTGGACATGAGCGAGCCGATGCTCGAACGCCTGCGTGGGGCGCGGATCTGGGTACTGGACAACGACGCGGCGATCTGCGCCGGCATGCGCACTTTGCTGGAAGGTTGGGGCTGCCGGGTGGTGACGGCATTGTCGGAACAGGACCTCGCGCGGCAGGTGGACGATTATCGTGCCGACGCGGACCTGTTGATTGCCGACTACCACCTGGATCACGACCAGAACGGCGTCGATGCCGTGGCGCGGATCAACGCCTGCCGAACCTCACCGATTCCCGCGATGATGATCACGGCCAATTACAGCAACGAACTCAAGCAGCAGATCCGCGAGCTTGGCCACACGCTGATGCACAAGCCGGTACGGCCAATGAAGTTGAAGATTGCGATGAGTCACTTGCTGGGCCAAACAACCAGCCGATGAGTCGAACCGCTTTTGTGGCGAGGGGATTCATCCCCGCTGGGGCGCGAAGCGGCCCTAATTCCGGATTACTCGGTTCCACAGAAAGATCCAGGGGGCTGCTTCGCAGCCCAGCGGGGATAAATCCCCTCGCCACAGTTGATCTCTTTTCGCCACGGAGCGCGGGTAGCCAGCTACCGGCGCAAGTACGCCCCGAAATCGATATCCCCCGCACTGAGAATCGCCTGCACCCGGTTATGCACGTTGAGCTTGCGCAGGATCGCCGAGACGTGGGCCTTGACCGTGGTTTCGGCGATGTCCAGCGTGTAGGCGATCTGCTTGTTCGATTCGCCCTTGGTCATGCGTTCGAGCACCAGCAATTGCTTGCGCGTCAGGGCCTGGAGCAGTTCGGGCGGGAACGCCGGGGTTTCGTTCAGGCGCCGGCCCGTCGGGCTCTTCTGGGTGCGGATGATGTCAGGCGGCAGGTACACGTTGCCATTGAGGATCTGCTCGATGGCGTCGGTCATTTGTGAGCGCGGCGAAGACTTGGTGATGAAGCCCACCGCGCCATAGGTAATGGCCTGCAGGACGATCTGCTTGTCCTGCTCGGCGGAAACGATCACCACCGGGATGGTCGGCGCCTCGTTGCGCAGGTTGATCAGGCCATTGAGGCCGTGCATGCCGGGCATGTTCAGGTCCAGCAGGATCAGGTCCAGGTCGTCGTGTTCGCGGGTCAGCGCCAGGGCGCTGTCCAGGTCGGCGGTTTCCATCACCTCGCTGCCGGCAAAACCGTCGCTGATGACGTTGTGGATGGCTTCGCGAAACAGTGGGTGATCGTCGGCTATCAGGATTTTATACATGGCCATTCACCTCGTTATTGTCGTGTTGGGGCAGTTGCACGCAGGTCGCTCACATCAGGGAAAAGGTTCGGGGCGGGCGGCTTGCAGGGGCAGGTTGGCCGCCTCCCAGGCGTCGAGGCCGTCGCGGTACCAGTACAAATGTTTATAGCCCATGGTCGCGGCGCGTTTTACCGCGTTCCAGCTCAACCAGCAATCGGAGCGGCAGTAAAAGACCAGTGGTTGATCCATGCGTCCGGCGGTGGCCTTGCGCAGGTGGAAACTGAAGTAGTCCTGCCAGGTTGCATCCAGTTCGCCATCGCCCGTGTTGGCCAGCCACAGGCTGCCGGGAAGGTTGGCGTGGGGCTCGGTGTCGATGAAACGCCCCTGGACCCAGGGACGTCGGTAGACGTCGATCAACACCGGGGCGGGTGTTTGCCCGAGCAGGCGCTGCAAGGATTCGGTGTCGAGGGTTTGCGCGCCGTCGGCGGAGGCGGGCGTCGGGCTGCGGTATTGGGTAATGCGATAACCCTGTGGGGAAAACAGCGCGGTGTCGGCCTGAGCGACATTCAGCGCCAGGCCCAGCAAGACGATCGCCAGCAAACGGGGCATGGGATTTATCCTTTTTGTTATGCGCCCATTACATGCCAGGGTCGAGGTCTTGTGAATGCGACCATAGACAGGAAAACCGGTACTAAAGTAGTAATTTCCGGCCTGAAGACCCGCACATTGCCGTGTGGGAGCGAGCTTGCTCGCGATAGCGGTGGTTCAGTCAGCATTGATGTGTCTGGTCCACCGCTATCGCGAGCAAGCTCGCTCCCACAGGGGCCCTGTGTGCTGGACCGTTCAGCTAGCCTTGCGCAACGCCGCATGCTGCGGATTGAACGTCCACACCGCCAGCAGCGCGAACACCAGCGTCAACCCCACACACACGGTCATCGCCAGCAGGTTGAATTGCCCGTACAAGGCGAACCGCACCAGTTCCACGCCATGGGTGAAGGGGTTCACCGCGCACAACCAGTACAACCACGGGCTGGCCTCGAGCATTTTCCACAGCGGATACAGCGCCGAAGACAGGAAAAACATCGGGAAGATGACGAAATTCATCACCCCGGCGAAATTCTCCAGTTGCCGGATCGCATTGGACAACAACAGGCCCAGGGCGCTGAGCATCAGCGCCACCAACAACAGGGCCGGCAATACCAGCAGCAGGCCCATCGCCGGAGGCTGGACGCCGTAGAGCCAGGCAATGGCGAGGAAGGCGTAGACCTGCAACAAGGAAATCAGCGAGGTCGCGAGCAACTTGCTCGCCAGTAGAAAGGCCCGGGGCAGGGGGCTGGTCAGCAACACGCGCATGCTGCCCATTTCCCGGTCGTACACCATCGACAGCGAACCCTGCATGCCATTGAACAGCAGGATCATGCAGGCCAGCCCCGGCACGATGTATACCTCGTAGGGGATGTAGGTGTCGTAGGGCGCGATGATGGCGATGCCCAGCGCCGCCCGAAAGCCGGCGGCAAACACCAGCAGCCACAACAACGGTCGCACCAGTGCACTGAGCAACCGCGTGCGCTGCAAGACGAAGCGCAGCCATTCGCGCATCACGATGCCACTGAAACATTGCCAATAAGCATTCATGCGGCGACTCCCGAGGCGGTCAAACGATGGAACGCCGAGCCGAGGCTGCCGCCGTGTTCCTCGCTCACGTCCTCGGCCCGACCGCTGGCGACGAGCCGGCCCTGATGCACGATCAGCAGGTCATCGCTGGGCTGCACTTCGTCGAGCAAGTGAGTGGTCCAGAGCACGCTGATGCCGTGTTCGTTGCACAACTGGCGAATATGCTGCCCCAGGGCCTGGCGGCTGGCGGGATCAAGGCCGACGCTCGGCTCGTCCAGCAACAACAGGCGCGGCTCGTGGAGCAGGGCGCGGGCGATTTCCACCCGGCGCCGATGCCCGCCGTTGAGGTTGCGCACGCGCTCGTGGCGCCGTTCCGTCAATTGTTGGCGGGCCAGCTCGGCGTCGACCCGCGCGCAGCCCTGGCGGCGTGACACACCGTGCAGCGCGAGGTGATAGCGCAGGTTCTGTTCGACGCTCAGGTCCAGGTCCAGCGTGCTTTGCTGGAACACTACGCCCAGCTGGCGCAAGGCCTGGCGCGGTGACGTGCGCAGCGAATGGCCGCCGACCCGGATCTCGCCGCGCTGCACGTCATACAGGCGCGTCAGCAGGGCTATCAGCGTCGACTTCCCCGCGCCGTTGGGCCCGAGGAGCGCGGCGAAGTGTCCGGCGGGCACGCTGAAATGGATCTGGCGCAAGGCCTCCCGGGCGCCGTAGGCGAAGCCCAGGTCGCTGACCTCCAAGGCGTTCATGGCGTCACCACCACGCCCCAGGGATAGCGTCCGACTTTCACCGACTTGAGCACCTTGCGGCTCTGGACGTCGATGACCGAGACATCGCCGCTGACGCCATTGGTCGCCAGCAATTGCTTCTGGTCCGGGGTGAACGCCAGTTGCCAGACGCGCCGGCCCACCAACAGGTAATCCAGCACTTCGAAGGTCTTCGCGTCGATCACCGCGACATGGTTGGCCGGGCCCAGGGCGACGAACGCCAGCTTGCCGTCGGCGCTGAGCTTGATGCCCACCGGTTGTACCTTGTCCGGATGCACGCCCTTGATCTGGAAGGTCAGGGTTTTCAGGACTTGGCGCGTGGCAACGTCGAGGATAGTCAAGGTGCCGCCGATTTCCGCCGAGGCCCAGAGCTGCGTGCCGTCGCGATTGAACTCGACGAAGCGCGGCCGTTGATCGACCAAGGTGTTGTCCGCCAACGTTTGGGTGCTGGTGTCGATCCAGTGCAGCATGTTGGTGGTCTCGCTGGTGTTGACCGCCCACTTGCCGTCGGGGCTGACGGCCATGCCTTCGGGCTCGACGCCCACGCCAATCTGGCCCAGCACTTCGGAGGTCTGGGTGTCGATCACCGTGACCAGGGCATCGTCTTCGTTGGAAACATAGAGCCAGCGATCGTTGGGGTGCAGGGCGAATTGTTCCGGGTCCTTGCCGGACGGCAGCTCCTTGATGATCTTGCGGGTGGCGACGTCCATCACCTGGACCCGGTCCGAATCGCTGGCGCAGATGTACAACAGGCGGTTGTCATGGGACAGCAACAGGCCCCGGGGGCGTTGGCCGACCGGCAAGGTTTCGACGACTTCAAGGCTCTGCAGATCGATCAGGCTGAGGCTGTTGTCTTTTTCATTGGAGACCCAGGCAATGCTGGCCGCAGCGGGACCGGCAAGGAGCAGCGAGGCGCCCAGGGCGAGGGCTTGGCAAAGCAGAGCCGGGTTGAGCAGGGGGCGGCGCATGGCGTTTTCCTTATTGTTGTTATCGATCAGGGGTAGCGACAGCTCACTTCGGGTTGGTCGAAGCCCAGGCTGTCCATTTCGTTGGACGGATGCAGGAAACCGTCCTGGGGCGAGGTGCTGACCAAGGCTCGCGGCTGAACCAGGGGAATCGGTTGGCGCAACTGGCCGTTCCAGGGGCGATAGCTGAGCTTGCGGCCCTTGAATCCATCCAGCGGCAACTGATCGCCGAGGGCCAGTTGGCGAATCGCGAACGGGTCGTCCTGGCGCAACTTGCTGACGGCGGCGGCGATGCTGCGCACGGCGATCCAGGCGGCGAAGTCGCGGTCGTTCATCCAGCGCCCGGCCAAGGCTTCGAAGCGTTTTTGCAGTTGCGCCGCGCCGTAGGTCTCGACCGTCTTGTGCCAACCGGTGGGCGTCAGCCCTTGGGTGCCGGCCACCGGGCGCGGATACCAGGTCTGGTAGGGCACGTATTCGCCGAAGTCGCCGCGCTCGTCGGCCACCAGCACCACGTCGTATTCCGCGGTCTGGGTGAACAGCGGCATGTCGGCCTGGGCGCTGCGGCGCTGGTCGTTGTCGAACTGCCAGGCCTTCTCGGCGACGATCTTCATGCCGAAGCGCTTCATGGCCCGGCGCAATGCGGCGGCGTAGGCCTGGTCTTCGGGTGTCTGGCCGACGATCAGCAAGGCCCGCTGCCATTTGCGCACGACACTGAATTGGATCAGGGCATCGGCGAGGGTCGAGCGGTCGGGCAGGGTGTGCAAGACGTTGCCCGGGCATTCGGTGGTGCGCAGGCTGTCATCAGGGCTGCCAGCGTTGAAAAGCAGGCTGTCGGGGAGGGCGGCACTGAGCTGGCGCAGGCTTTCGCCCGGCGCATTCACCACGAACAGACGCAGGCCTTGCGCATGCTGGGCACGGGCGGCCTCCAGCAATGCCTGGGGGCTGTCGACGTTGGCACTTTCGAGGCGGTAGTCGTGCTTGAGAAATCGTCCGGTGCTGTTGCTGTCGATGATCGCCAGTTCGGCGCCGCGCAGCCCGGCATCGGAGGGTTCGGCGATGACGTTGGACAACAGCGGGCCAGGGTCGGGCCGGTAGCCGAGGTAGCCGATGCGCACCTGCAACGGCACGGCGTCGCCTGCCTGGGCGGTCGCCGCAGCCAACAGGTAAACCAGGGCGTAACTGACAAGCCGGCGCATGACGTCCTCCATTGCAGGTAGCGCCAGCATAGGAAGGCCGTGGTCCCGGGGAAATATGCAGAAAGTACCGCCGGGGCAGTACCAAGGTAGTAGCTCGCCCCAGGCGCCGGGGTTTTAGGATGCCCTGTATCGTCATTCATCAGGGAGCGGACAGGCATGCGAGTTTTCAAGACGCTGCTGTTGCCGTTGTTACTGATCCTGAGTTTGATCGGAGTGGATTGGCGTGCCCCGACCCCTGTGGGAGCGAGCTTGCTCGCGATGATGGCGGCACATTCAATATTGAGGCCGGCTGACCCACCGCTATCGCGAGCAAGCTCGCTCCCACGGGGGATCGGCGTGAGTCAGGGGGCGGAGCACTAGCCATGTCAGCCCTCTGGCGAATCAACCTCTGGGTCACGGCGTTCTTCGCCCTGGTCACCCTGGCCTGTGCAACCCTGCTGTTGCACCAGGCCACGGCGGATGTGCGACGGGAACTGCAATCGGCCGAGTCGGTGGTGCATTACCTGCGCGAGACCGCCCAGCGCGACCCGGCCAGCCTCCAATCGAGGCTGACTGGCAGCCTGCGTCATGTACGGGTGCGCTGGTCGGCACCCGGGGAAAATTCGCCAGCGCAAGAGCCTGGCTTGAACGCTTGGTTGGGGCGTCGACTGTTGGCCGATGGTCCTGCCGCCCAGGTCGTTGAATTGCAGGACGGACGTCGGGCCTGGATCGCCGTTGACCCCGTGGATGAAGTGGATGAGATCCTCGATTCCCTGGTGCAACTGCTCGGCGTTTGCGCGATGGCCTTGCTGCTCAGCTTGCTGGCGATTCGTTGGGCGGTGCGCCGGGGCATGCGCTTGCTGGACGAATTGCTGCAGGCGCTGCATCAGGTGTCCGCCGGGGATCTGCAGGTGAACCTGCGGGCAGCAGGCATTTCGGAGGCCCAGCGGTTGGCGGAGCATTTCAATCGGATGACTGCCGCCCTGGCCCAGACCCGGGCGGACAATGCTCGGCTGACCCAGGCATTGCTGGCTGTGCAAGAGCAGGAGCGCAGGTCCCTCGCGCAAACCCTGCACGACGATTTGGGCCAGTACGTGGCAGGCATTCGAGCGCGGGCCTGCCTGCTGCGGCTGGTGATCCACCAGCCGCCTGCGCTGGAGCAGACCGCCAGCGAACTGGAAGAACACTGCGATCATTTGCAGCAAGGTTTTCGCGCCTTGGTCAACGATTTGTACCCCGTCGTGCTCCAGCATCTGCCGCTGGGCGAGGCCATCGAGCTGTTGGCCCGGCAATGGCAGGACAACCACGGCATCGCCTGTCAGTTGCGGGTCGATGGCGCGCTACCGGCATTGGCCGGGCCGGACAAAGCCCACCTGTACCGCCTGTTGCAGGAGGCGCTGACCAACATCGCCCGGCATGCCGACGCCAGCCAGGTACGCATCCGCATGCAGCACCGCGCCGGTCGCCTGCGGCTATGGGTGCGCGATAACGGTTGCGGTGCCCAGCAGCCCGCCCGGGCCGGCGTGGGCTTGCATTCGATGGCCGAACGGGCCCGCAGCCTCGGCGGTGAGCTGCGGGTCATGAGCCGGCCCGGCGCGGGTTGGGCGCTGGACTTGAACATTCCCCTGGAGGCGTCATGAACATTTTGTTGGTGGATGACCACGCCGTGGTCCGGCAAGGCTACGCCAGCCTGTTGCGAGCAATGATGCCGGAGCTGCAGGTTCGCGAAGCCGCTTCGGGTGAAGAGGCGTTGAGCCAGGTGCAGGAGCAGGTACCGAACCTGGTGATCATGGACTTCGGGCTGCCGGGCATCAGCGGGCTGGAAACCACCCGGCGCCTGCGGCAGCGCCTGCCGCAACTGCGGGTGTTGTTTTTCAGCATGCACGATGAATTGCCATTGGTTCGCCAGGCGCTGGAGGCCGGCGCGGCAGGTTACCTGACGAAGAATTCGGCACCGCAAGTATTGGTGGAAGCGGTGCGGCGGGTGTTGGCCGGTCATGCCTATATCGAACAGGCCCTGGCGACGCAATTGGCTTGCGCGACCACCCGCCACGACAGCGATCCGCGCCTGCAATCGATGACCCAACGCGAGCTGGAGATTTTCGTCATGCTCGCCAAGGGCACCCCCGCGCGAACCATTGCCGAACGGCTGTGCATCAGCGCCAAGACCGTTTCCAACCACCTGACGTTGCTCAAGAGCAAGTTGCAGGTCAGTTCCCATGCTGAGTTGGTGCATCTGGGGATTGATATGGGGGTGGTGCGGGTGGCGGGGTGAAAGCAGGCGATGAAGATAATTGTGGCGAGGGGATTTATCCCCGCTGGGGCGCGAAGCGGCCCCTAGATCTACCTGGCATACCGAGTTGTCGGGTTTTAGGGCTGCTTCGCAGCCCAGCGGGGATAAATCCCCTCGCCACGGGGCGTTCAGCGCTCCCAAGAAGTCGGGCACCCGACACACCCCTGCATATTCGCATCCTGGAAATTCCCATAGTGCTGCCGCGAGCCCATCAGGTTGGCCTGCTCCAGATTACTTTCACCCAGCTTGACCTCTTGCAGATTGGCATCGCGCAGATCAGCGCCCTTGAGGTCGGCCTTGCTCAGCCAGGCCATTTCCAGGTCGGCGGCCTGCAGGTTGGCGTCGTGCAGTCGGGCGCCGGACAACCGCGCGAACTGAAGATAGGCCGCCGTCAGGTCGGCCTGCTGGAACTGCGCACCCTGGGCAAACAGGCCCCAGCCCTGGATAGCCTTCAGCGTGGCACCGCTGAAGTCCGCCAGGCGCAGATTGCTTTGTTGCAGGCTGGCTCGATTGAGATTGGCGCCCTGTAGCTGCGCTTTCTCGAGATTGGCCAGGTCCAGCCGCGCGTGGCGCAGGTCGGCATCGCGCAGGTCTGCGCCGGCGAGGTTCATCTTGCGCAGGTCCTGGTTGGCGAGCTTGGCGCCCCGCAGGTTGGCGCCGGGGCATTGGCTGGATTCGGCGATGGTGCAGCCGTTGATTGTCAGAGCGGTGTCGGGGTCATCGGCATGGGCAACGGCGCCGATGAACAGAAGCAGTAATGGCAAAAATTTCATGGCAGGAACTCGGTGTTAACTGTGGGAGCGAGCTTGCTCGCGATGGCGGTGGTCCAGCCGGCATTGATGTTGACTGACATTGCGCTATCGCGAGCAAGCTCGCTCCCACATGGGGTGGTGGTGTGGGTTGGGGCCCAGGTGGGTCAGGGTTATTTCTGCGCCGTGGCCTTATCCCAACTCGGAATCTTGAACACCCAGAACGAACCACCCTGGGCCACGGGCTTGGTCAGTTCGGCCATGTCGCCGCCCCACAACGGCACGGCGCCGCCGTAGCCGACGGTCACGCCGATGTACTGCTCGCCGTCCTGCTCCCAGGTGATGGGCGGGGAGACGATGCCGCTGCCGGTCTGGAACTTCCACAGCTCCTTGCCGGTTTTCGCATCGAAGGCCTTGAAGAAACCGTCGCCGGTGCCGGTGAACACCAGGTTGCCCTTGGTTGCCAGCACGCCGGCCCACAGCGGCAGCGGCTCCTTGTGCTCCCACACCACCTTGCCGGTGGTGGGATTCATGGCTCGCAGGCTGCCGACGTGATCGTCATACATGCGCTTGATCCGGAAACCCATGCCCAGGTAGGCGGAGCCTTTTTTATAGCTGACTTCCTCGGTCCAGTACTCCTCTTTCCATTGGTTGCCCGGTACGTAGAACAGGCCGGTGTCCTGGCTGTAGGCCATGGGGTTCCAGTTCTTGCCGCCGAGGAACGGCGGCGAGACTTCCACCGGCTTGCCCTTGGTTTCTCCCGGCAGCGGCTTGGCTGGGCGCTGGCCGGGATTTTCCACCGGCCGACCGGTCTTCAGGTCGATGTGGCTGGCCCAGGTGATGTTGTCGACGAAGGGGAAGGCGTTCTGCAACTTGCCGTTATTGCGATCCACCACATAGAAGAAGCCGTTGCGGTCGGCGTGGGCGGTGGCCTTGACCACCTTGCCGTCCTTGTCCTTGTAGTCGAACAGCACCAGCTCGTTGTTGCCGGAGAAGTCCCAGGCGTCGTTCGGCGTGTGCTGGTAGAACCATTTCACTTCACCGGTGCTTGGATCGACACCCACCTGGCCGGAGGTGTAGAGGCTGTCGTAGTCATGCGGATTGCCGTCCTTGGCCGTGCGCGCCCAGGTGTTCCAAGGGCCGGGGTTGCCCGCGCCGACGATGATGGTGTTGGTCTCGGCATCGAAACTGGCGCTCTGCCAAGGTGCGCCACCGCCGTGGCTCCAGGCTTCGACCTTGCCGGTCTCGGTGGTCTTGTCGTCAGGCCAGGACGGCGCCTTCACGTCGCCGGTCGGGGTGCTGTCCTTGCCGTTGAGGCGGCCCATGTGGCCTTCGACAAACGGGCGCATCCAGACTTCTTCGCCAGTGTCCGGATCACGGGCGAACAGTTGCCCAACCACGCCGAACTCATCGCCGGAACTGCCGTGGATCAGCAGGACCTTGCCGCTGGTCTTGTCCTTGATCAGCACCGGGGCGCCGGTCATGGTGTAGCCGCCGGCGTGGTCGCCGAACTTCTTGTTCCACACCACCTTGCCGGTGTTCTTGTCCAAGGCGACGACGCGGGCATCCAAGGTGCCGAAGTAGATCTTGTCGCCATAGATGGCCGCGCCGCGGTTGACCACGTCGCAGCACGGGCGGATGTTGTCCGGCAGGCGGTGGTTGTAGGTCCACAGGCGCTTGCCGGTCTTGGCATCCAGCGCGAACACCCGCGAATACGAGCCGGTGACGTACACCACGCCGTCGCTGACGATGGCCTGGGATTCCTGGCCGCGTTGCTTCTCGTCGCCGAAAGAATAGGACCAGGCCGGGGTCAGCTTGAACACGTTCTTGTCGTTGACCTGGGCCAGCGGGCTCCAGCGTTGGGCGTTGGTCCCCATGCCGTATTGCAGCACGTCCTGGGTGGTCAGGTGATCATTGGCGATGTCTTCCCAGGTCACGGCGGCGTGCGCCTGGGTGCCCAGGGACAGGCCACCGGCAAGCAGCAAGGCAACGGCCAGGGAGGAGAGGGCGGGGCGGGTTTTTATTGTCATGGTGGGATTTCCCAGTGAGGTTTTGGCCTGACTAGGGTCGGGGCTCGCACGCCTCGTCCGATACGGAAAAAGTCCCGCCCTTGCCGGGAAGACTTCCCAGGCCGCCTGTCTTTGCGACTTGCGTCGGACGACCTGCTACCAAGGAACTAGACCGCGACCACCAAAGCAGCATTCGGCTGTAGGCACGCGGTTCCTAAGATGACGGCACGGCCTCTGCAAAGAGGTCTTGCGTGCAATTTCGAGGGCATAACAATGACAACAAAACGCAACGCCATCATCGCTACCGCATTGCTGATGGGGCTGACCGGCGCTGGCTCTGCATGGGCCCATGGCAACGTAGTGCCCCAGGCAGTGGAAACCAAAGGGCTGACGCCCATCAAGGACGCCAACCTGCCGGTGGACGCCGACGGTTGGGTCGCACAGAACCCTTATCGCAACTCTCCGGAGCGGGACAAGGCCGTGGAAATCGGCGCTTCGGCCTACAACCAGAACTGCGCGGCCTGCCATGGCCTGGAAGCCAAGTCCGGCGGGATCGCACCGGACCTGCGCATGCTCGACGCCGCCGAAGCCGGCGATGAATGGTTTGTCGAGCGCGTGCGCCACGGCGCGGTGCGCGACGGTCGCGTCTACATGCCGAAGATGGCCGATTACCTGAGCCAGGAAGCGCTGTGGGCGGTGCGGACTTATCTGGACAGCGTGCACGTCGAGGAGTGATTGCCATGCGCTTGTTCGCGTGGGTGATGTGCGGCCTGTTGCTGTGGGGCCCGGCGGTGCAGGCGCAGGTGCGCAGCTATGACCAGATGATCGCCGACGGCGAATTGAAGGTCGCGGTCTACAAGGATTTCGCTCCCTACAGTTTCGAAGACCAGGGCCAGCCCCGGGGCGTCGATGTGGAATTGGCACAGGCCCTGGCCAAGGCCATGGGCGTGCGGCTGAAACTGATCTGGGCGCCGCCCGGCGAGAAGCTCGACGATGACCTGCGTGACTACATCTGGCGCAGCAGTCCATTGCACGACCGGCAATTGGCCGACCTGATGATGCGCGTGCCGTACGATCACGACTATGTGCAACGGCGCAACGACATCGGTGAGCTGGAAAACGCCCAGGTGGTGATGTTCGGGCCGTATCAACAGGAATGCTGGCAGGTGGCGTATGACCGTCGCCGACTGGAGTCGGTGGGCAGCGTCGCGGTGTTCCAGCAGCACCCCATCGGCGTCGAAGTCGACAGCGTGCCCTCGTTCTACCTGACCTCGGTGTTCAACGGCATGCTGAGCGCCAAGACCCGCCATTACCCCACCGTCGCCAAAGCCTTCGGGGCCATGCAGGCCGGCGAAGTCGACGCGGTCATGGCGATGCGCGGGGAGATCGACTGGCAAGTGCATCAGGCGGCCGACCCGCAGTTGGCCCTCGCTGAAAACGCCTACCCGAACATGGGCAAGCAGCGCTGGGAGATCGGCATGGCGGTGCATGAAAGCAACCGTCAGTTGGCCTACGCGGTGGAAGAGGCACTGGAAGGTTTGATTCGCGATGGCACTCTCAAGACGGTGTATGCCCACTATGGCCTGCGCTACGAAGTACCCGAGATGTACCAATAGGAGCGCGGGATGAATTGGCGAGCGTTCGGCCTGCTGTTGGGTTGCCTGCCGTTGATGGCGAGCGCGATCGAGCCGGGAAAGGACCCGGTGCCGTCGGTGATGTGGGCCTTCTATCACAAACAGTTGCTGGCGGATGCGCCGTTCGTGTTCGACGAGCGGGTGCGGGTGCTGGCGCCGCCCTTTGCCGAAGACGCCCGCCAGGTGCCGCTGGAAATCGATGCGCGGGCCTTCACGGGCGACGTCGTGCGGGTGCTGGCCTGGGCCGAGCTCAACCCGCTGCCAAGAATCGTTGATTTCCAGCCTTCGGAGCGGGTGCTGCCGTGGCTGTCGATCCGTATTCGCATCGAGCAAGCGACGCCGTTGCGTGCTGCCGTGCAGACCCGCGACGGCCTGTGGCACGTTGGCTCGACCCTGATCGATGCGGCGGGTGGCGGTTGCACCGCGCCCAGCGTGGTGCGCACCCAACCGGGATGGGAAGAACACTTGGGCGAAGTGTTGGGCGGGCGTTACCCGCGTGGGGATTCCAATCGCCTGCGCTTGCAGATCGCCCATCCCATGGACAACGGCCTGGTGAGCGGCATCCCGGAGTTCTTCCTCAACCAGGCGCAACTGTTGGACGCCGACGGCAAGCTGCTGGCGCGCCTGGAGCTGTTCCCGGCGGTCAGCGAAAACCCCAACCTGGGCTTCGATATCCAAGGCCCGGGCCAGACCCGCCTGGTGCTGCGCGACAACAGCGGCAACCAGTTCGAGGCGGCCATTCCCTGATCAAAGGAGCGCACCATGCGCTGGTTGTTGCTGATCTGTCTTGGGCTGTGCCTGCCGGCGTGGTCCGCCACCGATTATTCCCTCAAGCCGCGGCAGATCGCCGAGGGCACCTGGTTGCTGGAAGGCAGCACGGATAATTTCGCCAAGGCCAACGGTGGCAACATCGTCAACACCGGGTTCATCGTCACCGAGGCGGGTGTGGTGGTCATCGACACCGGACCGTCCAGGCGCTATGGCGAGGCGCTGCGCCAGGCCATAGCCGCGACGACTGGCAAACCGGTGATCCAGGTGCTGCTGACTCATCATCATCCCGATCACGTGCTGGGCAACCAGGCCTTCAGCGACGTACCCATCGGCGCGTTGCCCGGCACCACCGACCTGCTGCGACAGCAGGGCGATGCGCTGGCGGAAAACATGTACCGGCTGGTAGGCGACTGGATGCGCGGCACCGAGGTGGTGTTGCCGACCCAGGCGCTGAGCCCCGGGACGCTGAAGGTCGGCGATCATTCACTGCGCCTGCTGGCGTTGGCCGGGCACACCGGCGCGGACCTGGCGATCCTCGATGAAACCACCGGCGTGCTGTTTGCCGGCGACCTGGTGTTTTACGAACGGGCCTTGACCACCCCGAACAGCCCTGGCCTGGATGTCTGGCTCAAGGACCTCGACACGCTCCAGGCGCTGCCCTGGAAGCAAGTCGTCCCCGGCCACGGCCCGGTGGCCAGCGATGCCCGGCCTTTCTCGCAGATGCGCGACTACCTGGGCTGGCTCGACCAACTGATGCGCGACGGCGCGGCCCGGGGCGACGACATGGCCGAGATGATCCGCAGCCCCATTCCCGAGCGCTTCGCCGGGATCAGCCTGAGCCGGTATGAGCTGATTCGCAGTGTCAGTCATCTTTATCCGCGTTATGAGCGGGTGGGAATGGCGCGGGTGGACACCCACGACCCTGACTGAGCACATACCCCAGTGGCGAGGGGATTTATCCCCGCTGGGCTGCGAAGCGGCCCCTTGGATCTGTCTGGCATACCGAGCTGTCAGGTTTTAGGGCCGCTTCGCGCCCCAGCGGGGATAAATCCCCTCGCCACAGGGTGTGCTGATCCTCATGTGTACCAAGGAACTAGAAAACTCAACACAGCGGGCAATTGTTGGCGGCGCCGTCGGGGCCAAGAATCTGTGGCAGACCGGGAAAATTTCCCGGGTATAACAATAACCGCAGAGGTAGCCGCCATGATTCATCCCGCACGTCGCCAGCCCTTCGCCGTGAACCTGCTGCTCAGTGCCATGCTGCTGTCCGGCTCGGCGTTGGCCGCCGTGACCGACCAGGAAATTCTCCAGGACCCGAAGAACCCGCAACAGATCGTCACCAACGGCCTGGGGGTCCAGGGCCAGCGCTATAGCCCGCTCGACACCCTCAACGTGAATAACGTCAAGGACCTGCGTCCGGTCTGGGCGTTCTCCTTCGGCGGCGAAAAGCAGCGCGGCCAGCAGGCCCAGCCGATGATCAAGGACGGGGTGATGTACCTCACCGGGTCCTATTCGCGGGTGTTCGCGGTGGATGCGCGCACCGGCAAGAAACTCTGGCAATACGACGCGCGCCTGCCCGATGACATCCGCCCGTGCTGCGACGTGATCAACCGGGGCGTGGCGCTGTATGGCGACCTGGTGTTCTTCGGCACCCTCGACGCCAAGTTGGTGGCCTTGAACAAGGACACCGGCAAAGTGGTGTGGAGCAAGAAAGTCGCCGACCACAAGGAAGGCTATTCCATCAGTGCCGCGCCGCTCGTGGTGAACGGCAAGCTCATCACGGGCGTGGCGGGTGGCGAGTTCGGCGTGGTCGGCCAGATCAGTGCGTTCGACCCGAAAAACGGTGAACTGCTGTGGACCCGGCCGACCGTGGAAGGCCACATGGGCTACGTCTACAAGGACGGCAAGGCCGTGGAAAACGGTATTTCCGGCGGCGAGGCGGGCAAGACCTGGCCGGGTGACCTCTGGAAAACTGGCGGTGCCGCGCCTTGGCTGGGCGGCTACTACGACCCGGAAACAAACCTGTTGCTGTTCGGCACCGGCAACCCGGCGCCCTGGAACTCCCACCTGCGCCCTGGCGACAACCTCTATTCCTCGTCGCGCCTGGCCCTGAACCCGGACGACGGCAGCATCAAGTGGCACTTCCAGAGCACGCCCCACGACGGCTGGGACTATGACGGCGTCAACGAACTGATCTCGTTCAACTACAAGGAAGGCGGCAAGGACATCAAGGCCGCGGCGACCGCCGACCGTAACGGCTTCTTCTACGTGCTTGATCGCACCAACGGCAAGTTCATCCGCGGCTTCCCGTTCGTCGACAAGATCACCTGGGCCACCGGCCTGGACAAGGATGGCCGACCAATCTACAACGAGGCCAGCCGTCCGGGCGCGCCGGGCAGCGAAGCCAAGGGCAGTTCGGTGTTCGTGGCGCCGGCGTTCCTCGGTGCGAAAAACTGGATGCCGATGGCCTACAACCAGGACACCGGCCTGTTCTATGTGCCATCCAATGAATGGGGCATGGACATCTGGAACGAAGGCATCGCCTACAAGAAAGGCGCGGCGTTCCTCGGCGCCGGTTTCACCATCAAGCCGCTGAACGAGGATTACATCGGCGTATTGCGGGCCATCGACCCCAAGACCGGCAAGGAAGTCTGGCGCCACAAGAACTTCGCGCCGCTGTGGGGCGGGGTGCTGACCACCAAGGGCAACCTGGTGTTCACCGGTACGCCTGAAGGTTTCCTGCAAGCCTTCAACGCCAAGACCGGGGAAAAGGTCTGGGAATTCCAGACCGGCTCCGGCGTGCTCGGCTCGCCGATTACCTGGGAAATGGACGGCGAGCAGTACGTCTCGGTGGTGTCCGGCTGGGGTGGTGCGGTGCCGCTGTGGGGCGGCGAGGTGGCCAAGCGCGTGAAGGACTTCAACCAGGGCGGCATGCTCTGGACCTTCAAGTTGCCGAAGGAGCTTGTGGCCAAGCGCTGAGTTGTCATTGAGCGGGGTGCTGCTTTTGTGGCGAGGGGATTTATCCCCGCTCGAGTGCGTAGCGCTCGCAGAGATTCTGGGGCCGCTTCGCAGCCCAGCGGGGATAAATCCCCTCGCCACTAAAGGCAGCGCTCGTTCCCGCTCTTCGTGTCCTGAAAATTCAAACCTACGACCAAATAACGAGAGAGCCCCCTGCCAATGACGCATTCGTCCACCGCACGGGGCTCTCTACCATCGGCCTATCGCCTGTCCCGCGACAGGCATCGACCAGGCAGAGGCCCATCATGATCTACGCACAACCCGGAACCCCAGGCGCCGTCGTTTCCTTCAAGCCGCGCTATGGCAATTTCATCGGCGGCGAGTTCGTCGCGCCGGTCAACGGCGAATACTTCACCAACACGTCGCCGGTCAACGGCGAAGTCATCGGCGAATTCCCGCGCTCCAGCGCAGCCGATATCGACAAAGCTCTGGATGCGGCCCATGCCGCCGCCGATGCGTGGGGCAAGACCTCCGTTCAGGATCGTTCCCTGGTGCTGCTGAAAATCGCTGACCGCATCGAGCAGAACCTGGAAATCCTCGCCGTCAGCGAGACGTGGGACAACGGCAAGGCCGTGCGTGAAACCCTGAATGCCGACGTGCCTCTGTCGGCTGACCATTTCCGCTATTTCGCCGGTTGCATCCGCGCCCAAGAGGGCGGCGCTGCCGAAATCAACGAGTTGACCACCGCCTATCATTTCCACGAGCCGCTGGGCGTGGTCGGCCAGATCATCCCGTGGAACTTCCCGCTGCTGATGGCCGCCTGGAAACTCGCCCCGGCCCTGGCCGCCGGCAACTGCATCGTGCTCAAGCCGGCGGAGCAGACGCCGCTGTCGATTACCGTATTCATCGAACTGATCGCCGACCTGCTGCCAGCCGGCGTGTTGAACATTGTCCACGGCTTTGGCCGCGAAGCCGGCGAAGCCCTGGCCACCAGCAAGCGCATCGCCAAGATCGCCTTCACCGGCTCGACTCCGGTCGGTTCGCACATCATGAAGTGCGCCGCTGAGAACATCATCCCGTCCACGGTGGAGCTGGGCGGCAAGTCGCCGAACATCTTCTTCGAAGACATCATGCAAGCCGAGCCGGCGTTCATCGAGAAGGCTGCCGAAGGCTTGGTACTGGCGTTCTTCAACCAGGGCGAAGTCTGCACGTGCCCATCTCGCGCCTTGGTGCAGGAATCGATCTACGCACCGTTCATGGCCGAGGTCATGAAGAAAATCGCCAAGATCAAGCGTGGCAACCCACTGGACACCGAGACCATGGTCGGCGCCCAGGCGTCCCAGCAGCAATACGACAAGATCCTTTCGTACCTGGACATCGCCCGGGAAGAGGGTGCCGAGCTGCTGACCGGTGGCGCGGCCGAACGTCTTGAGGGCGATCTGTCCAGCGGCTATTACATCCAACCGACGCTGCTCAAGGGCCATAACAAGATGCGCGTCTTCCAGGAAGAAATCTTCGGCCCGGTGGTGGGCGTGACCACCTTCAAGGACGAAGCGGAAGCCCTGGCGATCGCCAACGACACCGAGTTCGGCCTCGGCGCCGGCCTCTGGACCCGCGACATCAACCGCGCCTACCGCATGGGTCGGGCGATCAAGGCCGGACGCGTGTGGACCAACTGCTACCACCTTTACCCGGCGCATGCCGCGTTCGGCGGCTACAAGAAATCCGGCGTCGGTCGCGAAACCCACAAGATGATGCTCGACCATTACCAGCAGACCAAGAACCTCTTGGTGAGCTATGACGTCAATCCGTTGGGGTTCTTCTGACCCCCGAAGCACTCGCCGAGTGACTCCTGTGGCGAGGGAGCAAGCCCTCGCCACGGAGTCTCGCTGTTCCTGTAATACCAACGCACCCCACCCACCGCTTCGAAAGTAGCATTCGGGCCCTGACCGCCCCGTGCATTAATGAACCTGCCGGAATCGCCCGGTACAAGAAGAGGAAAGACCCATGTGGACTAAACCCGCGTACACCGACCTGCGTATTGGCTTTGAAGTGACGATGTACTTCGCCAACCGATGAGTGCCTGGCCCGGCTTGAAGCGTTCAGGCCGGGCTACCCATTGGTCGGATTGCATTAACGGCGGGATGCTTTAGGCTCAACGTATCCCTCGACAATAACAACAGGCTTACCCATGAGCCCCGCAACTGAAAAGATGAGCCTCAGCCCCCTGCGCAAGTTCGTTTCCCCTGAAATCATGTTCGGTGCCGGCTGTCGGCACAACGTTGGCAACTACGCCAAGACTTTCGGCGCCCGCAAGGTGCTGGTGGTCACCGATCCCGGGGTGATCGCCGCCGGTTGGGTCGGCGACGTCGAGACCAGCCTGCAAGCCCAGGGCATCGACTACTGCATCTACAGCGACGTCTCGCCCAATCCTCGGGTCGAGGAAGTCATGCTCGGTGCCGAAACCTACCGCGAGAACCATTGCGACGTGATCGTCGCGGTTGGCGGCGGCAGCCCCATGGACTGCGGCAAGGCGATCGGGATCGTGGTCGCCCATGGCCGCAACATCCTTGAATTCGAAGGCGTGGACACGCTGCATGTGCCCAGTCCGCCGCTGATCCTGATTCCCACCACGGCCGGCACTTCTGCCGATGTGTCGCAGTTCGTCATCATCTCCAACCAGCAAGAGCGCATGAAGTTTTCCATCGTCAGCAAGGCAGCCGTGCCGGACGTGTCGTTGATCGACCCGGAAACGACCTTGAGCATGGACCCGTTCCTGTCGGCCTGTACCGGCATCGATGCGTTGGTGCATGCGATCGAGGCGTTCGTCTCCACCGGCCACGGACCGTTGACCGATCCCCACGCGCTGGAAGCGATGCGCCTGATCAACAACAACCTGGTGCAGATGATTGCCAATCCGGCGGACGTCGCCCTGCGGGAAAAGATCATGCTCGGCAGCATGCAGGCCGGGCTTGCGTTCTCCAACGCGATCCTCGGTGCGGTGCACGCCATGTCCCACAGCCTGGGCGGTTTTCTCGACCTGCCTCACGGCTTGTGCAACGCGGTGCTGGTGGAACACGTGGTAGCGTTCAACTACACCTCGGCGCCGGACCGCTTCAAAGTGATCGCCGAGACCCTTGGCATCGATTGCCGTGGGCTCAACCATCGGCAGATCCGCACCCGGCTGGTGGAGCACCTGATCGCCCTCAAGCGCACCATCGGTTTCCACGAGACCCTGGGGCTGCACGGTGTGAGTACCTCGGACATTCCGTTCCTGTCGCAACATGCGATGCATGACCCGTGCATTCTTACCAACCCTCGGGAGTCGAGCCAGCGGGATGTCGAGGTCGTCTATGGCGAAGCCCTCTGACGAGCAGCAAAAAGCCCTGGCCGGATTGCTGGGGCTGGGCAACCACTCGACACGCAAGAGTCACTATCCGGAACTGGCGGCGCGTCTCGATGAGCTGGAGCAGGCCCGGCAACGCTTGCAACAGCTCAACGATCAACTGGAACAGCGGGTGGCCGAGCGCACCGATGCGCTGCTGGAGGCCAACCACAACCTGCAGCAGCAGATCGCCCAGCGCAAACTGGTCGAGCAACAGTTGCGCGATGCCCGGGACGCAGCCCAAGCGGCCAACCGCAGCAAGGATAAGTACCTGGCCGCCGCCAGCCATGACCTGTTGCAACCCCTCAACGCCGCGCGGTTGCTGATCGCGACCTTGCGCGAGCGACAACTGCCCAATGCCGAGCACGTGCTGGTGGAGCGCACGCACCAGGCGCTCGAAGGCGCTGAAGACCTGCTCGCCGACCTGCTGGATATTTCCCGGTTGGATCAGGCCGCCGTCAAGCCAGACCTCGCGCCTTATCGGTTGGATGAGTTGTTGGCGCCGCTGGTGTCCGAATTCCAGTCGGTGGCCGGTGCCGCTGGCCTGGAACTGCGCGTGCGGTTCGGCGACGAAGCGGTGCTGACCGACCTGCGGCTGATGACCCGCATCCTGCGCAATCTGTTGAGCAATGCCTGTCGTTATACTGACCAGGGCGGCATTCTCCTGGCGGCGCGGCGGCGGGGAGGGCACCTGAGCCTGGAAGTCTGGGATACGGGACGCGGCATCGCCGCCGATTGCCTGGAGTCGATTTTCCTCGAATTCAATCAACTGGACGTGGGACGGGCGGCGGATCGCAAGGGCGTCGGCCTGGGGCTGGCGATCGTCGAACGCATCGCCCATATCCTCGGCTATCGGGTGCAGGTGCGCTCCCGGCCTGGACGCGGTTCGGTGTTCAGCATCAACGTGCCGCTGTCCGCCGAACGGCCGCTGCCCATGTCCCAGGTTCCGGTGCAGGCAGTGGCCGGTAATCCGCTGCCGGGACGCCGGCTGCTGGTCATCGACAACGAAGTGAGCATCCTGCAAAGCATGGCGGCGTTGCTGGAGCAGTGGGGCTGCGAGGTATTGACCGCCACCGATGAAGCGGCCGCCTTCGACGCCCTGCAAGGCCGCGCCCCGGAGTTGGTTCTGGCGGATTTCCACCTCGATCATGGGGTGGTCGGCTGCGAAGTGGTCAGGCATCTGCGCGAGCATTTCCAGCAGGCAATCCCCGCCGTGATCATCACCGCCGACCGCAGCGACCAGTGCCGCCGCGCCCTGCGCAAACTGAACGCGCCGCTGCTGAACAAACCGGTCAAACCAGGCAAGTTGCGGGCAGTGTTGAGCCAGTTGCTCGGCTAGCCAAGCCTTGCATAGCCCTCTGTGGGAGCGAGCCTGCTCGCGAAGATGTCAGGTCAACCGATGAGATCCGGCTGACACGCCGCCTTCGCGAGCAGGCTCGCTCCCAAGGTTCTTTTGTCGGCGTTTTTGTCAGGAATGCAAAAATGCGCTTCGGTCTGTTTGGTTCATTCTGTAAACTCCCCCCGCTGCGACAATCGGGCACGGCCACGGCAGGCCCGATCTAGACCGTTTTGCAGTGTCCCTCACCCAGCTGAAGCCAAGACCTACAAGAAGTCAGCGCCGGAGAGACATAAATGCGAGGCCGATTCGCTCGGCCCCTGTAGGTCCTTCCTCCAGTCCATTCGATACCCGTCCGCCGACCTGGCATTGGGCGAGGTCTATTCTTGAACGGGACTGTGGGACGGAATGGCGTTTTATCCTAGGGATACACACATGTTGAAGAAAACACACACGGCGCTGCTAGGCCTGGCGATGGCGATGGGTCTTGCGACCACGCACGCCGCCGAGCCGAAAAAAGTCGATGTCTTGCTCATCGGTGGCGGCATCATGAGTTCGACCCTCGGTGTCTGGCTCAATGAGCTGGAGCCGGGCTGGACCATGGAAATGGTCGAGCGCCTGGACGGTGTTGCCGAAGAAAGCTCCAACGGCTGGAACAACGCCGGTACCGGTCACTCCGCACTGGCCGAGCTGAACTACACGCCGGAAGACAAGAACGGCAAGGTCGATATCTCCAAGGCGATCGAGATCAACGAAGCGTTCCAGATCTCCCGTCAGTTCTGGTCCTGGCAGGTCAAGAACGGCGTGCTGAAGAACCCGCGCTCGTTCATCAACTCCACGCCACACATGAGTTTCCTGTGGGGCGACGACAACATCGCGTTCCTGAAGAAGCGCTACGACGCACTCCAGGCCAGCCCGCTGTTCGCCGGCATGCAGTACTCCGAAGACCCGGCGCAGATCAGCAAGTGGGTTCCGCTGATGATGCAAGGGCGTGACCCGAGCCAGAAAGTCGCGGCGACCTGGAGCCCGCTGGGTACCGACGTGAACTTCGGCGAAATCACACGCCAGTTCGCGGCTTACCTGCAATCCAAGCCGAACTTCTCCCTCAAGCTGTCCAGCGAAGTGGAAGACATCACCCGCAACGAAGACGGCTCCTGGCGCGTTTCGTACAAGAACTTGAAAGACGGTACCGAAACCGAGACCGATGCCAAGTTCGTCTTCATCGGTGCCGGTGGCGGCGCGCTGCACCTGCTGCAGAAGTCGGACATTCCGGAAGCCCGTGAATACGCCGGCTTCCCGGTGGGTGGTTCGTTCCTGGTGACCGAAAACCCGACCGTTGCCCAGATGCACCTGGCGAAGGCCTACGGCAAGGCTTCGGTGGGTGCACCGCCGATGTCGGTTCCACACCTGGACACTCGCGTGCTGGACGGCAAGCGCGTGATCCTGTTTGGCCCGTTCGCCACGTTCTCCACCAAGTTCCTGAAGAACGGTTCGTACTTTGACCTGCTGACCAGCACCACGACCCACAACGTGTGGCCGATGACCAAGGTCGGTATCGAACAGTACCCGCTGGTGGAATACCTGGCCGGCCAACTGATGCTGTCGGACGAAGACCGCTTCAACGCGCTGAAGGAGTACTTCCCGGACGCCAAGCAGGAAGACTGGCGCCTGTGGCAAGCCGGCCAGCGTGTGCAGATCATCAAGCGTGACGAAGAGAAGGGCGGCGTGCTGAAACTCGGCACCGAAGTCGTCGCTTCCCAGGACGGCAGCATCGCTGGCCTGCTGGGTGCTTCCCCAGGCGCTTCGACTGCCGCACCGATCATGCTGACGGTGCTTGAGAAGGTCTTCAAGGACAAGGTAGCCACCCCGGCCTGGCAGGAAAAACTGCGCCAGATCGTACCGAGCTACGGCACTAAGCTGAATGACAGCCCTGAGCGTGTCGCGCAGGAATGGGCCTACACCAGCGAAGTCCTGCAACTGGACCCACCACCGGCCATCGGCAAGGCAGTGGCCCCTGTAGCCCCGGCCAAGCCGGCTGCTGCTCGGGAAGCCAATCCAGCGGCTGACATGGCGCTGTAAACCGGACGCTATCCGGTCAGGTACAAAAACGCCGCTCAAAATGAGCGGCGTTTTTTTGTGCCCCGGACTACCCCCCTGTGGGAGCGAGCCTGCTCGCGAATGCGATTCACCTGAATAGATAATGTTGGATGTGCCAAAGCCTTCGCGGGCAAGCCCGCTCCCACAGGGATTAGAGGTGAGGCTCGGCCTTGGGCTCACCCCGAAACCGCGCATCAAAGTCTTCCGCCAACTGCGCCAACGTAATGCTGCCCAGACGCTTGAGCAACAACGCCTGGGCCTCATCGAACGCATCAGTCAGCGCCGCATTCACCGCCTGTTCCACCAGGCATTGCGGATGATCGGTGGACAGGCCGATGGCAAAGATCGACGTGCTGCCCAACGCCTGATGAATGTCCAGCAGCGTCATCTCGGCCAACGGTTTAGCCAGGCTCCAGCCACCGCGATGGCCTTTTTCCGAAGTGACGTAACCCTGTTCCTTGAGCAACGCCATGGTTCGGCGCACCACCACCGGGTTGGTGCCCAGCATTTGGGCGAGGGTGTCGGAGGTGGCCGATTGCTGATGGCGATCCATATGAATCAGGACGTGCAGCATGCGCGATAGGCGGGTGTCGTTTCTCATGGGCGGGTCCGAAGGAAATCTGCGCCGAGTATCGCCTGTAATCGCAAAAGTTACGAGACTGTTGACAGGCACTTTTCAAGAAACATACGATGTTTCGAGAAAATCCCAAAACAGGAGATCGTCCCCATGGAACACGACATCATCATCGCTGGCGGCAGCTACGCCGGCCTGTCCGCAGGTCTTCAGTTGGCCCGCGCCCGCCAAAAAGTGCTGGTGATCGACGCCGGTCAGCGTCGCAACCGGTTTGCCGCGACTTCCCATGGGTTTCTCGGACAGGACGGTCGCGCTCCAGGTGACATTGTCAACGACGCCCGCGCCCAGCTCATGGATTATCCAACCGTGGAATGGGCGTCGGATAGCGCGATCCACGCCGTCCGGGACGCAGACGGATTCGTCATGGAGACTGCCCACGGGCAACGCTACAGTGCCAAACGCCTGTTGCTCGCCACCGGCGTGATCGATGAATTGCCCGATGTGCCAGGGCTGACGGAGCGCTGGGGGAAAAGTGTCTTTCATTGTCCGTACTGCCACGGCTATGAGTTGGAGCAGGGACCGATCGGTGTGCTGGCGACGTCGCCGATGTCGTTGCACCATGCCCTGATGCTGCCCGACTGGGGGCCGACCACTTTTTTCACCAATGGCGTATTCGAGCCCGACCTTGAGCAACGGCAAAGCCTGGCGCAACGTGGTGTAACCCTGGTGCCGGAACGCGTCGAACGTATTGAAGGCGAACGGGCCAACGTGGTGTTGGTGGACGGGCGGGTGATCGCCATTGATGGCCTGTTTGTCTTGCCGCGTACCCGCGTTGCCAGTTCACTCGCCGCGTCCCTGGGTTGCAACTTTGAAGAAGGCCCGCTCGGGGCGTTCATCCAGACCGACCCGATGACCCGGGAGACCAGCGTTCCCGGGGTGTTTGCCTGTGGCGACGCAGCGATGCCGTTCGGCTCGGTCGCGCTGGCCGTTGGCGATGGGGTGAGGGCTGGCTCGGGGGTGCATCGGTCGTTGATCTTCCAGGCCCACCCTTGACGCTCAGACTTGTACCGCACCCGTTGCCACGGCGAAAACGAGCATCACCAGACTGACGCCCCAGGCCCAGAAAAACGTATAGGCCATGTGCTTGCGCAGTTCCACGCCGGACAGCGCCAGGGCCAGGTACACACTGGGCACCACCGGGCTGATGGAGAATCCGGTGTTCTCGCCGATCAACATGGCCCGTGCCACGGCTTCGAGGGGAACGCCTGCCGCAGCGGCCACGTCCTTGATCACCGGCAGGAGCGCGAAGTAATAGGCGTCTGGCGAAAAGATCATGCCCAGGGGCACACCGAAGAAACCGACGATCACGTGCAGGTATTGGGCAGAGCCGGCAGGCAGGATATTGATCAGCGCCAACGCCATGCCGTCGGACATCTTCGCGCCGGACAGCACGCCCAGCAGCACCGCGGCGGCCATCATCACCAGGACCATCTGCAGCGCATCGGACGCGTGGGCCTTGAGGCGTTCGGCCTGGGCGTCCAGGGATGGGAAGTTCAAGGGCAGGGCGATGCCCAGTCCGACCATGAAACACGCATACAAAGGGAAAATGCCGGTGAACAGGCACACCAGGATGCCGCCGGTCAGGGCCACGTTCAGCCAGTAGCGCAGTTCCCGGGGAGAGAGCGTGAACTCGCGGCCTTGGGTTTGCAGGTCGTCTACATCACACGTCGCGGCCGCCCCCAGCGACATCGGTTGGCGACGCTGGGCGCGCAAGCCCAATACCGTCGCCACCCCGAGCATGCACGCCAGGCCCACCATCTGCACCGGCAGCAAGCCCAGCCACAGCGCGGTGGCATCCAGGCCTGACACGGCGGCGGCGCGGGCGGTCGTGCCGCCCCAAGGCACCATGTTGATGACGCCGGCCGTGGTACCCACCAGGCACAGCAACATTGCCGGGCTCATGTTCAGGCGTTTGTACAAGGGCAGCAGCGCCGGGATAGTCAGCAGGAACGTGGCGGCGCCAACGCCGTCGAGATGCACCACGGACGTCACCAAAACCGTCACCAACGCCACGGCCAGCGGCTTGCCGCCGGTGCTGCGGATCAGCAGGTTGACCAGCGGATCGAACAATCCCCGGTCACGCATGATGCCGAAGAACAAGATGGCAAACAGGAACAGCGCGGCGGTCGGGGCCACGGTGATCAGGCCGGCCTTTATGAACTCGCCGATCTGCCCAAGATTGAAGCCGGCGAGCAGGCAGACGATCACGGGGAGGGTGGTGAACGCCACCACCGGGCTGATCCGGCGCAGCAATATCAAGCCGATGACGGCGAGCATCATCAGGAAACCCAGGGTTGTAATCATGTTGCAGCCTCTCTTTTTATTGTTGTCGGATGGTTCGCAGGCACTGGATTCGGTCAGTCCGTCGGGCCGGGCAGGCGCAAGGCCAACAGCAGGTAACTCAGGCTCTTGCCGTGGCGGTCCAGGCCGCAACTGCGGTTCACGCCGCCCTCCAGGGCATCCTCGAGGACGAAGTTCAGCGCGTTCAGGTTCGGCAGTTCATAGCGGTGCACCCTGGAGGGTTGTCGCGTCGCGAATTGCTCGGCGACCCGCTCGCAGGTCAACGTCTGTAGCAACCAGGCGTAGTGGGCCGCGTCGTGGGGAAACACCGCGATGCTGAGGATGTTGCCTTTGTCGCCAGCACGGGCGTGAGCGAAATCGGCGAGGGTAACGAGGTTCATCAGTACCACTCCAGAGTCGTGTGGATTTCATCGCGCGGCAGCAGGAAACTTCGCGTGGTGACGGCCTCGACGAGATGTCGTCGCACGCCACCGCCGCCTGCCGGTCCGTTGGTGTAGAGCGACTCCACTTCGACCAACAGCGTTTCTACCAGCGGTCGGTCGCTGTGGGTCAGGCCGATGCGTACGCGCACATCCTCCAGGGCCGGGGCCTGGGCGAGTTGCTGTTGCAGATAGCGACCGCCCTGGTCGTTGAACAGGCTGGCGACGCCGGAAATATCGATCCAGGGCTGCAGGCCTGGCGCCAATCGGTCGAAACGTTCCAGCAGAATTTCTCGCGCCAAGGCCGCACGCGCCAAGGCGCCGGGGCCGGCATAAGATATTTCCGCCTCGCCAAACCACAGGCCGCGCACGCCTGCCAAGCCTTTCAGGGTCTCGGGGCGCGGATGGCCGAGCAGGCCGTTGATCTCGACACGGTCTTCGCCCAGGTCCTGCACGCGGGCTTCGCCAAGGTCCAGTACAACGTCCGGCGTCAGGTAGCGTCGTGGGTCGTGGACTTCGTAAAGAAGCTGCTCCTTCACAGTCTGCTCGCTGACCCGGCCGCCGCTGTCGCGGGTCTTGCCGATGATCAAGCGGCCGTCCTCGTGGATCTCGGCAATCGGACAACCGAGATTCGCCGGGTCTGGAATGTCTTTCATGCCGGGGTGGGCAAAATAGCCACCGGTGACCTGGGTACAGCACTCCAGCAAGTGTCCAGCCGCCGTCGCTACCGCGATTTTCTGCCAATCGTCGGCTTTCCAACCCAACCCGTGGCGGATCGCACCGACGGCCAGCGAGGGGTCGGCGACACGGCCGCACAGGACGATGCCGGCACCGTCGGTCAACGCCTGGACGATACCGTCGGCGCCGGTGTAGACGTTTACGGATACAGGCTGTTCCTGCGGATCGGACGACAGCCATCGTGCGTAGCGCGCAGGTGTTTCGTCCAAGAGGTCGTCACCCAGCACGCAAGCGATCTTCAGCCCAGGGAAACGACCCGCCAGGGCGTGGCGCAATCGCTGGGCGGCAGCCCTAGGATTGGCGGCGCCGCCGTTGGTGATGATCGGGATGCCGGCTTCGATGCACAGGTCCAGCATGGGCTCGAGAAAATCGAACAATCGGGCGGAATAACCGGCCTGCGGGTCGAGACGCTTGCGCAATTGCGCCTCGGCCAGGGTCCGTTCCGCCAACAGCTCCAGCATGATGTAGCGTTGGCCGCTGCGTTGTGCCAGGTCCTGGGCCAGGCGCAGGGCGGCGTCAGGCCGGTCATTGGCGAAACCGGCGCCACACCCGACGAGAATTGTTTTTGTCATGTCCGTTTTCCACTGAAGGGTGGCCCTATAGTGGAGACGCTGGATTGTTCTGTGAATTTTAAAGGTAGAATCAATTGATCCATTAATTTTATGAGTGGGCCATGAACGTCTCCTTCCGCCAGCTTCGCGCCTTCATCCTGATCGCTGAAACCTCCAGTTTTACCCGCACGGCCGAGCAACTGCACCTGTCCCAGCCGGCGCTGAGCTACAGCATCCGCAAACTGGAAGAGAGCATGGGTTTGCAGTTGCTCGCGCGTAACACCCGCAGCGTCGAGTTGACGCCCGCCGGTGAGCATTTCCTGCCCCAGGCCCGGCGCATGCTGCGGGACATGGACGACGCCGTGCGCGATGCCCGCGACACTCTCAGCTTGAGCCGTGGCACGCTCCGGCTGGCGGCGCTGCCGACCGCTGCCGCTTCATTCCTGCCGGTGGTTATCGCCTCGTTCCAGCGTGAGCACCCAGGCGTGAAGGTGCATCTTCTGGATGGTCGCGCCGGGGAAATCATGGGTTGGGTGCAGCGCGGCGAGGTGGACGCCGGCATCAGTTCGTTGCCGGACGACTTGTCTGGCTTGAGCTTCGAGCGCCTGCTGGATGACAACCTGGTCCTGCTCAGCCACAAGGATCATCACCGCGACTGGAAACAGCAGCCCTATATCGCCCTGACGCCGGACACCAGCATCCGGCCGTTGGCCGACGCGGCGTTGCGTTATTTGAATGTCGATCCGTTCCCCGCCTGGGAAGTGGCGCACCTGAGCACGGCCACGGCGCTGGTCCGCGAGGGGCTGGGGTTTTCCTTGTTGCCGGCCAGTTGCACGGCGGTGTTCAACATCGGTGAGCAGTGCGCGGTCACTGCCATTGATCAACCGGCAAAACGCTCGATTGGCTTGCTGCAGCGCAAGCCGGTGGCCCCGTCACCGTCGTTAAGCCAGTTCATGGGGCATGTGCGGCGGGTATTGCGGCAGGAGTAAGACCCGATGCGCTGCCATCGCGAGCAAGCTCGCTCCCACACTGATTGCGGCATCCCTTTGTGGGAGCGAGCTTGCTCGCGATGGCGAAAGCACGGTCAACATAACTACTGAGTACCAAACATCGCCGTCCAATAAATCCCCGCATCGCTCTTCGGGTCCATCGCATACCCGGCCCCCAACTCGCGAAATTGCGGATTCATCAAGTTGGCGCAGTGCCCCGGGCTCGCCAGCCAGCCGTCCACCACCTTCAACGCCGTGTCCTGCCCGGCGGCGATGTTTTCGCCGATGACCTGCGCCAGGTAACCGGCCAGTTCGGCGCGATCGCCCGGCATGCGCCCATCGCGGTCCTTGTGGTCGAAGAAATTGTTGTTGGCCATGGCGCGGGTGTGATTCACCGCAGCCAGGGCCAGATCGGCGTTCCAGGCCAGCGGTGTCGTGGCGGCGAACGCTTCGGTGCCGCAGCGGCGTGGCTGCGCGCGGGCGCTATTGATCAGCTTGAGCAGTTTCTGGCCTTCGGCCTGCCAATCCCCGAGGCGCGCCGACAACAGTGGGCGAGCCAGCACGATGCGCCATTCCCGGTCCAGTCGACTCACGCCGATGTCCACGAACTGCGGGTCCAGCACGACTTGGCAAAAACTTTCCTGTACAGCCTTCATCGCAGCCTGGGCGTCCCGAGGACCGGACAGGCTGATGGCCTGCACGTTGACCATCGGATAGGCCGCCCGCGCCAACGCTTGCTGCAAATCGCCGATGCCATTGGCCGACAGGATCAACCGTGAATCCATTGCCAGCGGCGGCAGCTCCAGGGAAGCCTGGCCCGCGCAGCTTTGGGATTGGCTGCGGTAAAGATTGATGGACTCGACCAGTTGCGTCTCTTCGGTGGCTGCGGCATTGGCGGCAAAGGCCAGTCCCAGCGACAGCGCGGCAAGACGCATGACGGAAAAAATGGCACGCATGTAAATCTCCCTTGAGCGGACGGCGCCTATGATGCGCAATTTTTGCCCGGCTGGGGCAACGGTATTCACGCTCTCTTGAAATCCCTTGGAACGGCACCGTTGGGTACCGTTCGGGATGATCCTCAAGTAGTGGGATCAATTTTCAGGCGAATAGGTCCATTTTCGTCGTCTCAAGGCCATAAAACTTCAGGATCGTCAGCTCATCCAGTTACCGCCGTCGACGTTATAGGTCTGGGCTACCACATATTCGCTGTCGGCCGAAGCCAGGAAAATCGCCATGCCAACCAGATCCTGCGCGGTGCCCATCCGGCCATAAGGCACCTGTTGCCCGACCTGACGCTTCTTTTCGCCCAAGGGCAGGTTTTCATGACGGGCGAACATTGCGTCGACGCCGTCCCAGTGCTCACCGTCCACCACCCCTGGCGCAATGGCGTTGACATTGATCCGATGCTTGATCAAATCCAGCCCGGCGGATTGGGTCACGCTGATCACGGCAGCCTTGGAGGCACAGTAGACCGCCACCAGGGCCTCGCCACGGCGGCCGGCCTGGCTCGCCATGTTGATGATCCGGCCGCCGTGGCCCTGGCGGATCATCTGGCGGGCGGCGGCTTGCAGCGTGAACAGTGCGCCGGCGACGTTGATGGAGAACAGCCGCTCGTAGCTCTCCCGGGTGATCTCGACGATGGGCGCCAGGTCGAACAGCGCCGCATTGTTGATCAAGATGTCCAACTTGCCTGCCCGGGCCACGACGGAATCGATGGCCTGGTCGATTGATGCCTGATCGGTCACGTCCATCCTGACGGCATAGGCGCTGTCGCCCAATTCAGCGGCAGTCTCCCGGGCCCGATCCAGGTCGATATCGGCGATCGCCACAGTGGCGCCTTCATCGACATAGGCCTGGGCGAACGCCTTGCCAATGCCACGGGCAGCACCGGTGACCAGCGCGCTTTTTCCTTGCAGTCGTTTCATGGGGGAGATCCTGTCCTGAATAAAAAAATGTGTGTCTGTGAACCGTTGTGGTGAGGGAGCAAGCTCCCTCACCACGGGAATGGCCATGCCATTATTTCTTTGGGTATCCGGCCCGTTTCATTTCCCGTTCGGTGCTCGATTGCGCCGACGCCAGGGCTTGTTCCACGGATATCTGGCCAGTGAGCGCGGCGGTAAACAGCTTGCCAACCGATGTACCAATGGCCTGGAACTCGGGAATGGTCACGTACTGGATGCCCACGTAAGGCACTGGCTTGGCCGTGGGGTGCGCCGGGTCGGCTTTCTGCATCATTTGCAGCGTGATTCGCGCAAAGGGCGCGGCGTTCAGGTAGGCGTCGTTGTACGTGGAGGTACGAGTGCCGGGTGGCACGTTGCTGATGCCATCCTCTTTGGCAACCAATTGCACGTAGTCTTTGGAGGTGGCCCAAGTGACGAAAGACTTGGCGGCGTCCTTATGGCGGGAGCTGGTTGGAATTGCCAGCGACCATGCGTACAGCCAGGACGCGCCTTTGTCTGTCACTTGCGTAGGAGCCGCGGCGAAGCCGACGCGGTCGGCCACCTTGCTCTGGCTGGTGTCGGTGATGAACGAGCCGGCGACGCTTGCATCGACCCAAATGGCGCACTTGCCGCTGTTGAACAACGCCAGGGTTTCGTTGAAACCATTGCTGGTCAGCCCCGGCGGTCCATATTTCTTTAGCGTATCGACGTAAAAGCTCGCGGCGGCCTTCCATTCCGGGCTATCGAATTGCGGCTTCCACTGCTCATCGAACCAACGAGCCCCGAACGTGTTGGCCAGGGTACTGAGCAAGGCGATGTTCTCGCCCCAGCCGGCCTTGCCGCGAAGGCACAGGCCGTACTGATCCTTGTCGGGCTGATGAAGCTTGGCCGCGTATTCGCCAAGCTGGCCCCACGTGGGGTGCCCGGGCATGCTGAGCCCGGCCTGCTTGAAGAGATCGGTGCGGTAGTAGGTAACGGTGCTTTCGCCGTAAAAGGGCAGGGCGTAAAGGGTGCCGTTGACTGAAAGCCCCTGGCGCACCGAAGGAAATATGTCTTCCAGGTCATAGGCGGCGGGCAGGTTGGTCATCGGTTCGAGCCATTGCTTGGCGCCCCATAGCGGGGTTTCGTAGGTGCCGATGGTCAATACGTCGAATTGCCCGCCCTGGGTGGCGATATCGGTGGTCAGGCGTTGGCGCAGGACATTTTCTTCGAGCACCACCCAATTCAGCTTGATGTCCGGATGCTCGGCCTCGAATGCTTTCGAAAGCCTTTGCATGCGAATCATGTCGGCATTGTTGACGGTGGCGATGGTGATGGTTTCGGCGGCGTGGCCGGCCAGGGCGAAGGACAGCCCCGCGGACATGACGAGCGCCTTGCGCAGCATTTTCATGGGTTTCTCCAGAGCTGCGCCTGGGCGCAGGATTATTATTGTTGTAAAGCCATGGAGGCAGGACCGACCTGCCAGCCGTCCATGGCAAGCCGATTACATCAGCGCCGTCAAAGGCCGACAAATGCGAAAAGGATCAACTGCAGGTACTTTTTTAACCTCGGCGGGCACTGTTAAAAAAGTATCAGTGGCCGGTCGGTTCAAGGCTGGCGTACCGCTGTGCGATCGACGTAAGGTGCCGCCTATAACGATAAAGAGGCGCGACATGCCTGATCACCGAACGCTCCTGTACGACCAGCGACCGGCCGAACTGGAAGTCATCCTGCCCGAGCCCGAACACAGCTTTCGCTGGTACGAGCATGACTATCCCTACGCGATGGCGCGCTGGAACCATCACCCGGAATTCGAGATCCACTTGATTCGCCACGGCAGCGGCAGGCTCCTGGCAGGTGACTACATCGGGCCCTTCGGCCCCGGTCATGTGGCAATGATCGGTCCGGATTTGCCCCACGACTGGATGGGGGACCTGGCGCCGGGCGAGTGCCTGGCTGGGCGCGACGTGGTGTTGCAGTTCGACGGTGCCACGCTGATGTCGATGCGTCAGACGCTGCCGGAACTGGGTGATCTGCACAGGTTATTCGAGCGCGCCCGGCGAGGGCTGGCCTTCAGCGGCGACACAGCGCGCCAGGCGGCGTACCTGCTCGAAGCGATCGGACCGGCCCAGGGGCTGGCGCGCCTGGCATTGTTTTTCGAACTGCTCGATACCCTTGGCCGCGCCAGCGAGCGCGAGGTCCAATGCCTGGCAAGCCCGTGCTATGCGCCTGCCCTGGATGCCCGCAGCTCGGCGCGCATCCAGAAAGCCTTCGAATACCTGCAAGCCGAGCTCACCGGCGACCTTCGAGTGTCGGTGATCGCCCGGCAACTGGGCATGAGCGAACCTGGCTTCTCACGATTTTTCAAACGCATCACCGGTCACGGATTCATCGACCTGATGCGCAAGCTCCGCGTCCAGCGTGCCTGTCGATTGCTGTCCCACAGTGAAATGGCCGTGACTGACATCTGTTTTGAAGTCGGCTACAACAACCTGTCCAACTTCAATCGGCACTTCCGCATCGAAACGAACCAGACGCCCAGCGACTATCGCCGTAGCGTCATGGCGGCGGGCACGACGGACTGAGCCTCAACAAAATCCGTGGCGAGGGAGCAAGCGCCCTCGCCACATGCCTGGACTTGGCTCATTCATCGCTCACGAGCTGATGCTTTTTCAACCGATAGGCGAACTGCGCCCGGCTCAGCCCCAGCGACCGAGCAGCCGCGGCGAGGTTGCCGTCGCTCATCTGCAAGGCTTCGTTGATCAGGCGTGATTCCAGGCCATCAATGCTGAAATCCGCTCCCGATTGGCGTAGGGACTGCAGCAGCGATGTTCCGGTCGTGCCATCGCTCGCTGCCTTGGCCGATGGCGAGAGCCCGCCGTTGCCATCGACCGAATACGCGTCCACGGGCAGTCGCTCATCGCGAAACAGGTGAACCAGGTCGATGGCCTGGCCTTCTTCGCTGGCAATCAAGCCTCGCTCGATAAGGTTCTGCAATTCCCGCACGTTGCCGGGGAAGTCATAGCGCAGCAGCATCTTCAAGGCGCGCATGGTCAGGCCCACGGGGGTACGGCCATATTCCAGGCAAAATCGCTTGAGAAAGGCATTGATCAGCAGAGGGACATCATCGCGGCGATCGCGCAAGGGCGGCAGGGCGATGGGGTAGACGTTGAGCCGGTAGAACAGGTCTTCACGAAAATCACCCTGCGCCACGGCTTTGCGCATGTCGATGTTGGTCGCCGCGACGACCCGCACATCGACCTTGATCCCATGTCCACCGCCGACTCGCTCGATTTCCCGTTCTTGCAATGCGCGCAGCAGCTTGCCTTGGCCAGCCAGGCTCAGGCAGGTGATCTCATCGAGGAACAACGTGCCGCCGTTGGCCCGCTCGAACCGACCGGGACGAGAATGGGTGGCCCCGGTGTAGGCACCGCGCTCGACGCCGAACAGTTCGGCTTCGATCAGGTTGTCCGGGATGGCCGCACAGTTGAGTGCGATGAACGGACCGTCGCGGCGCCGGCTCAGTTGGTGCAGTTGGCGCGCGAACATTTCCTTGCCTACCCCGGACTCGCCGCTGACCAGGACGGTGGCGGGGGTCAGGGCCACTCGCTGCAGGGCCTGGGTCGCGGCATTGAATGTCGCACTCGCGCCGATCAAGGGCTGTTCGCTGTCCGGCAGCGGGACGCTGCTGGCGACACCCTCGGTCCGTGCGCCCGGCTCCAGGGCCACCGCCGGTTGCGACGCGTTGAGGTAACTCAGGTCGCGCTCGATGTCGCCCCATTGCTCGGCGGTCTTGCCAACGACCCGGCAGCGCTCATGCCCCATGCCCCGGCATTCCACTTCGCGAAAGATCACCAGTTGCCCAAACAAGCCACTGACGAAACCGATGGCATAGCCCAACTCAGTCCAACACACCGGATCCTGCCCGGTGCCGAAGGCGGCGACATGCTCGTCGGCCTCGCAGGAGTGGTGCCAGAGAAACTCGCCTTCATAGAACCCCGAGTCCGCATCGAACTTGAAGTGCAGGGGTTCTACCTTGGTCATGCCTTCCAGCGTATGCAGGTGCGTGCGCGGCGCGAAACACGGCGGCGGCATCGGCCCGTGGCCAGCGCTCGCGAATCAGCCGGGCGTCCCGCGCGCCAGAGGTGTAGCCCGTGCGAGTGAGCATGCCGCGCGCCTGCTCCAGCCCCTGGCGCCCGATGATTTCCCGGCGCAAGGCGCCGAACGACGAGCTGTGCAGCAGCAACATGCGCTGGTCGTTGAGCCAGATGCGCCCGTCGTCAGGAGAAAAGAACAGGCAGTCCGCCAACTCCGCCGGGGTGGGTGAGCTGCTGTCGTCCAGCGAGTTGCTGTCGCCTCGGGGGCGAAACGGTTCGGCGGCGAAGCGGTGATCCGGCAGCGGACAGTGGGGATTGTTCATTGTTATGCCCCTGATGGCGGGGTGATCGAAATGATCACCTGGCGAGATAGTTATTAAGCATAACTTTATCAAATGAACAAGCGATGGCTGGCCAACGGCCAGGCTGGCGAATGACCCATCCGCGCCGCATCAGGCGGAGAGCCCCAGGCCAGAGCCTTGCGCCAGGTTTATCCAGCGCCCTGGCACAAACCGGCACAGCGCTTGCTCAGGCACCCGTACGGCGTTTGCCTCGATGCCTTCCAGGTGCGGCAAACGATGACAACAACAAAGAGCCGGGAGTTTTAAATGTCTGCATCCAAAAGCCAACTGCTGTCCCAGGTGATCGAGTCGGAATGTGTCTTCAACGGTGATTGGGTGAAGGCGTCGGGCCCTATGCGTTCAATCATCGAACCGGCCACCGGTGAGCGGCTGATGTACAGCGCCACCGCCGACACCGCCGACATAGCCAAGGCCAGTCGCGATGCTGCCTTGGCCCAACCGGCATGGGCGGCACTGGGCCCGCGGCAACGCGCGGCGATCTTCCGCAAGGCCGCCGACGTGGCCGAGCAGGCCTTTGACGAACTGGCGCTGTACGTCGCCCGGGAAACCGGCGCGGCGCTGTTCAAGGGCCAGCATGAGGTCCGCGAAGCGATTGTGTTGCTGCATCAGGCGGCGGGCATGTTGTCCCAGGCCCACGGGGTGGTGCTGCCCAGCGAAGCCGGGCGCTTGTCTTATGCGCGTCGCCAGCCCCATGGCGTGGTCGGGGTGATTTCGCCCTTCAACTTTCCCCTGGTGCTGTCCATGCGTTCTGTCGCGCCGGCCCTGGCGGCGGGCAACGCGGTGGTGCTCAAGCCGGACCCGCAGACCCCGGTGAGTGGCGGTTTTCTCATTGCCCGGTTGTTCGAAGCCGCAGGCTTGCCCAAAGGCTTGCTGCAGGTGTTGCCCGGGGCGGCGGACGCCGGTGAGGCGCTGTGTCGTGATCCCAACGTGCGCATGATCGCGTTTACCGGTTCCACCGGTGCCGGTCGCAAGGTCGCTGAAGTGGCCGGGCGCAACCTGAAGAAAGTCGCGCTGGAGCTGGGCGGCAAGAACCCGCTGATCATTCTGGAAGACGCCGACCTCGACCTTGCGGCCCGTAACGCGGCCTGGGGCGCCTGGCTGCACCAAGGCCAGATTTGCATGGCCACCGGCTTGATCCTCGCCCATGAGTCCATCGCTGCAGAGCTGACCCGCAAGCTCGTGGAAAAGGCCCAGGCCTTGACCGTCGGCAACGCCGCCCAGGGCGAAGCAGCATTGGGACCGCTGATCAATCAACGCCAGTTGCAACGGGTCCATGACATCGTCAGCGACAGCGTGCGCGCCGGGGCGCGGCTGGAAACCGGTGGCAATCACGATCGGCTGTTTTATCAGGCCACCGTGCTCAGCGGCGTGAAGCCCGGCATGCGGGCCTTCGACGAGGAGGTGTTCGGGCCTGTGGCAACGGTGGTCAGCTTCGCCACCGATGACGAAGCCATCGAATTGGCCAATCGCACCGAGTACGGCTTGGCGGCGGCGGTCATTTCACCGTCGGTGGGCCGGGCCATGGCGATCGGTGAGCGCTTGCAGTGCGGACTGCTGCACATCAATGACCAGACCGTCGCCGATGAGTGCATCAACCCGTTCGGCGGGCGCGGCGCCTCGGGCAATGGCGGCAATGTGGGCGGTCCGGCGGATTGGGATGAGTACACCCAATGGCAGTGGGTGACGGTCAAGGACAAGGCGCCAATCTACCCGTTCTGACAAGCCGGTTGTATCGGGGCGGATGAGCTGAAGGCCCTGCGAGCAGACAACAATAACAAGAGGACTCAACATGAAACTCGACAACAAGATTGTGCTGGTGACCGGCGTCTCGTCGGGCATCGGCGCCGCCACGGCGAGCCTGCTGCGAGCCCAGGGCGCCCAGGTGATCGGCCTCGACCTCAAGGCGCCGCACATGACCCTGGACGGTTTTGTGCAGGGCGATCTGAGCAGCGCCGAGCACATCGACAGGCTGCTGCCGCAGCTACCCGCGCGGTTCGACAGCCTGTGCAACATCGCCGGGGTGCCGGGCACCGCCGATCCGCAACTGTTGGCGCGGGTCAACTACCTCGGCTTGCGTCACTTGAGCCAAGCGTTGCTGCCGCGCATCAACGCGGGCGGCAGCATCGTCAACATCGCCTCGATCCTGGGTGCCGAATGGCCATTGCGCCTGGAACAGCACAAGGCGCTGGCACGCCTCGAAGGTTTCGCCGCCGGGCAAGCCTGGCTGGCCGAGCATCCGGTGCCGGACCAGACCTGTTACCAGTACTTCAAGGAAGCCTTGATTGTCTGGACCTATGTGCAGGCCCAGCCCTGGTTCCTCGAACATTCGGTGCGCATGAACAGTGTCGCGCCAGGCCCGGTCTTCACCCCCATTCTCGATGACTTCGTGAGCATGCTTGGCGAGGCCCGGACCCAGGCCGATGCCCATCGCATGAAACGTCCTGCCTACGCCGATGAGGTGGCGGCGGTGATCGCCTTCCTGTGTGCCGACGAATCGCGCTGGATCAACGGCGTCAACTTGCCGGTCGATGGAGGATTGGCATCCACCTACGTCTGAAGGGCTTATCCGTAGCACGCGGCGTAAGCCGCTATCCGAAAATAACAATAATGAGAAGCCTCCATGGATAACGTCAAAGATTGCCTTGGTTTCAAGCAGTGCGCCCTGTTCCTGGCGTTATGCAGCGCCGGTGTGATGGTCGAAAGGGTCGAGGCCATGCAAATGGACCTGGGCGATTCCGACTGGAAACTGCGTTGGGACAACACCATCAAGTACAGCCAGGCCTGGCGCCTGCATGGGCAGGACAGTCGCCTAACCAACGCGCCCACCGCCAACGGCCTGTACCCGTCGATCCAGAGCCAGGGCGACAAGAATTTCAGCAGTGGCCTGGTCTCCAACCGCCTGGACCTGTTTTCCGAAATGGACCTCAGCCGGCAAAACTACGGGCTGCGGGTGAGCGGCGCGGCCTGGTACGACGACATCTACAACCAGGACACCGACAGTCGCGAACAACCGCATTTCCTCAGCGAAACCCGCAAGCTTCATGGTCGCGACGCGGAAATCCTCGACGCCTTCGTGTTCTTGCGTGGCGATCTGGGCGAAGACTCCCAAGGCGTCGCGCGCCTGGGCCGACACAGCCTGATCTATGGCGAAAGCCTGTTCTACGGCGGCAACGGCATCGCCAATGCCCAGGGGCCGACCGATGTGGTCAAGTTGCTCAGCGTGCCGGGCACACAATTCAAGGAAATCCTGCGGCCGGTCAATCAGATCTCCGGGCAGTTGCAGATCAATCCGCAGCTGTCGGTGGGCGCCTACTATCAGTTCGAGTGGGAACGTTCCAACCTGCCCGGCGCCAAGCAGCTACCTGAGCGATGCCGATCCCATCGGTTACGGCAGTGGTCCGCTGCGCGAAGTGTTCGGCAACGACACGGTAAATGGCGGCGACCTGAAACCGCGTAACTCGGGGCAGGGCGGTATGCAGATCCGCTTCAAACCGAGCGGCACTGAATTGGAACTGGGTTTCTACGCGGCCCAGTACCATGACAAAGCGCCAATCGGCTTGTACGCCTATTTGGACGGCCCGGCAGCGGCGGCCAGCGGATTGCCGATCCTGGGGTCCTATCGCCAGGTCTATGCCGAAGACATCAAGACCGCTGGCATGAGCTTCTCCACGGCCTACGGCCCGTTCAACTTCGCCGGTGAAACCTCGGTGCGCTGGAACGCGCCGCTGGTGAGCAACCTGCAAGTGGTGGCTCCCGGCGTCGAAGCCGATGGTGGCGACAACGCGTTGTTTGCCAGGGGCAAGACCGCTCACGCCAACCTGTCGGCGATTTACCTGCTGTCGCCCACCGCGTTCTGGGACGGCGGCTCGGCCCTGGCTGAACTGGCGTGGAACCGCACCTTGAGCGTGACTGAAAACGCGGCCGCGCTGGATTCCAACACCACCCGCGATGCCACGGCGCTCCGCGTCCTGATGGAACCGGCTTACTTCCAGATCATCGACGGGATCGACCTGACCGTACCGATCGGGATGGGGATTGTGCTCGATGGACGCTCATCGGCGGTCAACAAGTCCGGCTTCGGCAATACCCACTCCGGCGACTGGAGCGTCGGGCTCAAGGCCACCTACCTGCAACGCTGGGATGTCGGCCTCAACTACGTGAATTTCTTTGGCGCACCGAAAGCCGGGCTGCGCGAGGACGGCAATTTCAGTTACGGACAGTCGTTGGCCGACCGCGACTTCGTCTCGCTCTACGTGAAAACCTCATTCTAATAAGGTGGATTCGCCATGCAGAACACAACATTCCTGAACACCTGCCTCCTGACCCTGACCCTGGCGCTGGCCAGCACGGGCCTGGCTCAGGCGGCGGTGGCGCCTGATCAGGCCGCGCGCCTGAAAACCGACTTGACCCCCTTCGGCGCCGAGCGTGCCGCCAATGCCGATGGCAGCATTCCGGCCTGGCAGGGCGGCTACACCCAGGTTGCGCCCGGCTATAAACCGGGAGACAAACGACCGGACCCATTCGCCGGGGAAAAACCGCTGTACGCGATCAAGGCCTCGAACATCGAACAGTACGCAGGCGAACTGGCCGAAGGCACCAAGTTGTTGCTGAAGAAATACCCGGACTATCGCCTCGACGTGTACCCGACCCATCGGTCGGCGGCCGCGCCGCAATGGGTCTATGACAACACCGGCAAGAACGCCACCCGCGCCACGCTGGACGTGGACAGCGAAAAAGTCTCCAACGCCTACGGTGGCATTCCATTCCCGATCCCGGAAAACGGTGCGCAAGTGTTGTGGAACTACCGCTTGTCCTGGCAGGGCGGTGACACCATCAGCTCGCCGTTCGATACCTGGCTGATGACCGCTGGTGGCAAGAAAGTCCAGGCGACCCGGGCCCAATACACGTACCAGTTTCCCTACTACGTCGAAGGCGGCAGCCCGGAAAACTATTCGGGCAAGTACCTGCTGGGCAAGCTGTTCACCGAGTTGCCGTCGTCCAAGGCCGGCGAAGGCCTGATGACCCATTGGGACCTGGACCCGGCCAACCGTGCGGCCTGGCAGTACCTGGTCGGCCAGCGCCGGGTTCGCCGGGCGCCGAACATTGCCTATGACACGCCGGACTTCGTGACCTCTGGCGTCGGCCTGTTCGACGAAGCGTTCATGCTGTTCGGGCCGACCGATCGCTACGACCTCAAGCTGGTGGGCAAGAAAGAGCTGATCGTCCCTTACAACAATAACCGCGCCGCACTGGCCAAGAGCGACGATCTGGTCAGGGTGAATTTCCTCAACCCGGATCTGGTGCGCTGGGAGAAACATCGGGTCTGGGTGGTCGAGGCCACGCTCAAATCCGGCAAGCGCCATGTCGTGCCGCGCCGCACCTACTACGTCGACGAAGACTCCTGGCAGATCCTGATGGCCGACGGTTATGACGCCCAAGGCAAACTCGGTCGGCAGATGTATTCGTTGACGCTGCTGGCGCCAGACCTGCCGGCCCTGACCGCACAGGTCATGTGGGGCAGCTACAACCTCGACACCGGGGCCTATTTCCTCAACTCATCGAGCAACGACTTGGCGGTTCAGTACCAGAAAGTCGCCAAGCCTTCTGCGTCGTATTTCACGCCGGACGCCATGGCCAACGAAAACATGCGCTGAACCTGTGGCGGCCGTGTCGCGGCAAATGCGCCGCGGCCGCTTGTGATTTTCCAGGCGAGATAAAGACATGAGCGTTGAAAGAATCTTTGCGTGGCGCGGTCCGCTACGGAGCGTTTGCGCCTTGGCGTTGTGCCTGTTGGCGAGCGGGCCCTGGGTCGCGCAGGCCACGACATTGACCGTGCTGCAGCAACCGGCGATACCGACGGCCAAGGCCCAGCGCGCGGTATTGCTCGGGCTGGCCCGGGCCGGCGAACGCCTGGTGGCGGTCGGCGAGCGTGGGATCGTGCTGCTTTCGGATGACGCTGGCGTCAGTTGGCGCCAGGCCCAGGTGCCGGTCAGCGTCAGCCTGACGGCGGTGCAATTCGTCGATGCCGAGCAGGGCTGGGCGGTCGGTCACCTGGGGGTGGTGCTGCATACCCAGGACGGCGGTGAAACCTGGCAAAAACAACTCGACGGTGAGCGCGCCATCGCGCTGGCGGTGCACGTTGCCGAGCGCGACGCCAATCAACCGGGCGGCGCCGGCGACCTGGCCCAGGCCCGGCACATGCTCGAGGACGGACCGGATAAACCGTTCCTGGACCTGTACTTCAGCGACCGCCTGCACGGCTACGTGGTAGGTGCCTACAACCAAATCTACCGCACCGACGACGGCGGGCGAAGCTGGCAACCGTGGATGCAACATGTCGACAATCCCCAAGGGTTGAACCTGTATGGCATCCGCGCCCTGGGCAACGATCTGTTGCTGGTGGGAGAGCGCGGCTTGCTGTTGCGTTCGACCAATGCCGGACAGTCATTCCAGGCGCTGAATTCCCCTTACGAGGGCAGCTTTTTCGGCCTGCTCGCGACGCGTGATGGGGCCTTGATTGCCTACGGCCTGCGGGGAAATGCCTGGCGCTCCGATGACCGTGGCAACAGCTGGCGACGTCTTGATACTGGTCTCGAATCGACTCTGGCGACTGCCGTGGAACTGCGCGATGGCAGCCTGTTGTTGGCCAGCCAGAGTGGCGAGCTGCTCTTCAGTCATGACCAGGGCCGCAGTTTTGACAAACGCCAGGTTCGTAGCGGTGGCACTGTCGCTGCCGTGCAACAGGCGGTCGACGGCAGCCTGGCCAGCGTCGGCTTGAGCGGCGTGGCCGCTGACCAGGACTCGCGGGCGTCCGGCAAACCTTGAAACTTCACGGTGTAGCGCTATCGAGCCACGGCTCGCGCAACAGGAGTCAACCTTGAAAGACGACAAAACCCAAACCGTGATCGGCCGCCAGGAAGACTTCGACCGGGCGTCGGGCAACTTCGCCGAGCGGGCGATCTTCAACCATCGACCGCTGGTGGTCCTCCTGTGCCTGTTGGTGACGCTGGTGCTCGGTTGGCAAGCCACGCGCATCGGTATCAACGCCAGTTATGAGAAGACCATTCCCACCGAGCACCCCTACGTTGCCAATTTCCTCGAGAATCGCAGTGAGCTGAGCGGCCTGGGCAACTCGCTGCGCATCGCTGTGGAAGTCAGGGAGGGGAGCATCTTCACCAAGGACTACCTCGACACCTTGGCCAAGCTCAACGACGAACTCTACCTGCTGCCGGGTGTGGATCGGCCCTACATGAAATCACTGTGGACGCCGACCACGCGCTGGACCGCCGTGACGGAAGAGGGGCTGGACGGCGGCACGGTGATTCCCGATGACTACGATGGGTCGGCGACCAGCCTTGAACAAGTGCGGACCAACGTGGCCCGCTCCGGGGAAGTGGGTCAATTGGTCGCCGGCAACTTCAAGTCCAGTGTGATCTTCGTGCCGTTGCTGGAGATCAATCCACAGACCGGCAAGGCGCTGGACTATGGCGAGTTTTCCCGGCAACTGGAGGTGTTGCGAGACAAGTATCAGACCGCTGACCTGCGGATTCATATCACCGGGTTTACCAAGATCGTCGGCGACCTGATCGAAGGGATGACCCAAGTCCTGTTGTTCTTCGTGGTGGCGGTACTGGTGACGGTACTGGTGCTGTTCGGCTACACACGTTGCGCGCGCAGTACCTTGGTGGTGGTGATCTGTTCGCTGGCCGCCGTGCTTTGGCAATTGGGTCTGCTGGCCTTGCTCGGTTATGAGCTGGACCCATATTCTGCACTGGTGCCGTTCCTGGTGTTCGCCATCGGCATGAGCCATGGCGCGCAGAAGATGAACGGCATCATGCAGGACATCGGCCGTGGCACCCACCGGGTGGTCGCCGCGCGCTATACCTTCCGCCGATTGTTCGCCGCCGGCATTACCGCCTTGCTCTGCGATGCGGTGGGCTTTGCGGTGCTGCTGCTGATCAACATCCGGGTGATCCAGGACCTGGCGATCACTGCCAGCCTCGGCGTAGCGGTGCTGATCTTCACCAACCTGATCCTGCTGCCGATCCTGCTCAGCTACATCGGCGTCAGCCCGGCGGCGGCGCAACGCAGCCTGAGTGCGGAAACCACCGAACAGCAGGCGCAGATCAAGCATCCACTGTGGCGTGCGCTCGATCTGTTCACCCAACGGCGCTGGGCCGTTGGCGCCATGTTGACGGGCTTGCTGCTGGCCGCGTTTGGTTTTGCCGTGAGCCTGCACCTGAAGATCGGCGACCTGGATCCCGGCGCGCCGGAGCTGCGTGCCGACTCGCGCTACAACCGCGATGCGCTGTTCATGACGCAGAACTATGCGGCCAGCTCGGACATCTTCGTGGTCATGATCAAGACCCCGGAGGATCAATGCACCCGTTACGCCAGCCTGTCGGCGGTCGATGCGCTGGCCTGGCGATTGGAGCAATTGCCCGGAGTGGAATCGACCACTTCGATGGCGGCGCTGAGCAAGATCGCCACGGCGGGCTATAACGAGGGCAACTTCAAATGGTATGAACTGATCCCCAATGACGGCGCCCTGGGGGCCGTGCAAACCCGCGCGCCGCGAGAGCTGTTCAACCAGGGTTGTTCGATGCTGTCGCTGTACGTCTACCTGGCCGATCACAAGGCCGACACCTTGAGCCGGGTGGTGGAGGCCAGTGAGCAATTTATCGCCGAGCACCGGGTGCCGGAGGTCAAGTTCATGCTGGCGGCCGGTAGCGCGGGGATCGAAGCGGCGACCAATATCGTCGTGAAGAAGTCCATGCGCGAGATGCTGTTCTGGGTCTACGGTGCGGTCAGTCTGTTGTGTCTGCTGACCTTCCGCAGCTGGCGCGCAACCCTTTGTGCGATGTTGCCGCTGATGCTCACTTCGATCCTGTGCGAGGCGCTGATGGTGGGGCTGGGCATGGGGGTGAAAGTGGCGACGCTGCCGGTGATCGCGCTGGGCGTGGGCATTGGCGTCGATTATGCGTTGTATGTATTGAGTGTGATCCTGGCTCGGATGCGCGCACGGCGATACCTTGGCCCAGGCGTATTACCAGGCGCTGCTGTTCACGGGGAAAGTGGTGTTGTTGACGGGTATGACGTTGGCTGTGGCGGTGTCGACCTGGGCGTTTTCGCCGATCAGGTTCCAGGCTGACATGGGGATTCTGCTGGCGTTCATGTTTTTGGTGAATATGCTGGGGGCTTTGATTCTGTTGCCGGCGTTGGCTTGGTGGTTGTTGCCGCGGGAGGTGTTTGCAAAAAAGCTTGAGGTGAGTTGGTGGGGGCGGTGGGTTCGGGGGTAATTTTTGGGATGGATGGCGTGTATATCCGTTATTTTTGTAACGGCGGCTGGCGGTTCCGCTCTTACAGCGGCTCACTTTTGGAAAAGCGCCAAAAGTAAGCAAAAGCGCTTTGCCCCACCACTCGGCACCTCGCCTAGGCTCGGTGTGCCCTCACTCCGGCCTTGCTCCGTGGGCCCGCCGCGATGGGCCATCCATGGCCCGGCGCGGCTATCCCGGCATCCATGCCGGGATGCCCACTGCGCAAGACCTGCGTTCGGCCAGCGTGGTTTAACGGGGCGCTGAGATCAAGATCAAGATCAAGATCAAGATCCAAAGCAAGAGCAAGAGCAAGAGCAAGAGCAAGAGCAAGAGCAAGAGCAAGAGCAAGAGCAAGAGCAAGAGCGGGGCATCAGCCAGGATTTATTTGGCTGAACCACCGCTTTCGCGAGCAAGCTCGCTCCCACATTGGATCGTCAGCAGCTACAAAAATCATGTACACCACAGCCCCCTGTGGGAGCGAGCTTGCTCGCGAAGAGGCCGGTACATGAAGCATCTTCATCGACTGACATGCCGCCTTCGCGAGCTGGCTCGCTCCCCCATGACAAAGAGCGGAAACGCTACTTGCAAACATAAACCTTGCGCACATAAACCCCGCTCCTCCAGGCGCAAGGAGCCCCCCGGGGCACAAACACCGTATCCCCAGTCCCCACCGCCAACCCCGTGCCATCCGCCAGTTGAAGAACGATGTTGCCCTCGGTCAAATGCATCAGCTCATGCATCGCATGCGGCCTCGCCCGGCGGGTGTAGGGCGTCGAGTCCCAGATGCCGATGCGCAGGTTCGTCGCTTCTTCGATAAACAGATTGTTCGAACGGCATTGCGGTGTCGGCCCCAGCAGGATCTCTTCACTCGGAGGCGTCGAAGGCGAGAGCAAGGTTTGTGGCGCAAGGAACGCCAGCCCGATATTGCCCACTTCGACAGGCTGGATATCGGCGCAGAAAGCCCAGAGAGAATCCGGTTGTGCCTCGATCCGGATCGACGTGCCACGGGCAATCACGGCGCTGTCTCCCGGATTGAGTCGGAGCGTCTGTTCCTGACTCCGCAGGGTGACCTGTCCTGCGTGCACCACGATCGTTTCGCTGTAGGGATATTCATCGACGCTGAACTCGCCACTCGCGTGGACCACGCCGGCAGCGATGTCATCCGCCGCGACATAGGCAATGCGCCGGTCGAAAGGATCGTTGGCGCCCAATGAACCGGAAGTGAACGCGGTCGAGGCCGGGCGGCCGTCGGCGTGGGCCAGCAGCACTGCGGTGGGCTCTAGCATGATGCGGTATCTCCGAGGGTAATAACGATGAAGGGGGAGGTCAGCCGATGGCCTGGGTCACCAGGGCAAACTGATGGACGCCGCCACTGGCCTGCGGCGGGGTACCACGGGCCATTTGCGCGACGGTGTCGACTTGCTTCAGTCCGGCTTCTTCAAGCCAGGGCCCCAGCCCGCAGTCGGAGGGGATGTCCATGCGCAGGAAAGCGTCCGGTGCCCGGGCCAACAGCACCGCAATCAAATGCTTGGCCTGTTGTGGATTTTCCGCGACGACCGGGCCGATATAACGCCCACGACCGAAAGAGCGCAGGAGGGCGAAGGCGCGTAGTTGGCCATCGCGCTCGATACCGACGGCGTGCTCGGTACTGTCGAACAGATCGTTGAGCACGGCGCGCCTGTCCAAGCCGCTTCCCGCGTTGGCCAGTTCGATTTGCTGGCGTTGATCGGCGTTGGTCAATTCGCGGCAGCGTTCGTCAGTTGGCAGGGCAGGAACGGCGGGGACAAGTACGTGGCCCTGATGCTGTTGGATATGCCCAAAGTCAACGAAGCCCTGGCTGGCATAAAGGGGTGCACCGGCCAGCGTCGCGTTGAGCATCGGGATTTTCGATCCGCATGCCTCGAGTGCCAGTTCCATGAGCCTGCGACCTATGCCTTGGCCCTGGTATTCGTCACTGACGATCACCAGGCCGATCGTGGCGTATTCACCTTGCGCACAGGTGAACGCGGTACCGATCAGGCGGTCGTCGTCCTGCGCGACGAAACCCTGCGAGACGCGTTGCAGCATGGCCCAGTCTTCCAGGCGGTGGGGCCATTTCAATTGCACGGACAAGGCGTGTGCCGATTCCAGGTCGGCGCCGGTCATGGGACGAAAGATATACGCGGGGCGTTGCGAGTTAGGCATGACTTAGCTCCGTGGACAGGGCCGAAACCGGTGGGATTTCGCTGCTGAAAGTGTGTGTATCTCACCTGCCAATTGGCCTGGCAAGGGGCCGGCAGTGATTCGGCAGATTGCATGAGTGGCGTCTTCCATGGCCGCAGTTATTGCTCAAATCCGTAGCACGCACAGCAACTAATTCCAGCAATCTTGCGTCGGGCATAAAGGCAAAACCCGATCAATAACAGCGCTTGCGATCAACCTCGCCGAGCATCGATTCATTGCGTTGATGCCGACGGATATTGTCCAGCAATACGCCAAAGGCACTTTCAGGTTGGGTCATCGCCGCGATATGCGGCGTCAGCAAGATTTGCGGGTGTTCCCAGAAAGGGTGATCCGGCGCCGCTGGCTCCTGTTGCAACACATCGAGCACCGCCGCACTGAGCTGGCCGCTGGCAAGCGCTTCAAGCAGGTCCGCTTCCACCAGGTGTCCGCCCCGGCCCATGTTGACCAGAGCGGCGCCCTTCGGCAGATTCTGGAACAACTGACGGTCGAGAATCCCTTTGGTCTGCTCGGTCAATGGCAAGACGCATAGCAGGATGTCGCATTGGCCGAGGAAATCCGGAAGCTGTTCGGCACCGGCAAAGCAGTCCACCCCGGCAATGTGATGCTCGCTGCGTGCCCAGCCTGACAAGGCAAAACCAAAGGTCTGCAAAGTCGAGAGAATCTGTCTGGCTTGCGTGCCGAGCCCCATCACACCGACCCGGCGCTTGGCGGCCGGCTGCAGCAGATGAGCCTGCCAGCACCGGGCCACCTGTTGCTGGCGATAGCGGAGCATATCCCGGTGCAGCCCGAGGACGGCGAAACTGGCGTATTCGCACATGCCTTGGGTGATGCCCGGATCAAGTAGACGTACCACTGGCAGGGAAGCAGGCAATTGGTCGAGGTCGAGCTGGTCGACCCCGGCCGAGAGCGCGAACAACACCTCCAGGTTCGGCAACAGGGTTTCGAGGTCGTCCGGCGCCTGCCAGGCGGCCAGATAGCGAATATCACGAGGATCGCCGATGTCGGGCCAGGCACGCCATTCGATGTCCGGAGCGTGCTCGGCGAATAGACGTTTCCATTGTTCACCGCGTACCGGGTCGGCTTTATAAAGCAGGGCCATGGATGACTTCTCACACTGGATCGGGAACCTCCAGCATGCCCGAGTGGCAAAGCAGGATGTTTCGAAAGCGCCGGCAAAACTGCCTGCCACTGCGGTGTTGAAGGCTTTTATCGGCAGATTCCATGGGGCTGGAGCCGGCTGATGGAATCTGCTGTTTAGCGGGGTGAAAACAGTCGATCCGAATTTCCCAGGGGCCAAGTTCGGCTTAGACAATTGCGTCGAACGCTTAACCTGTGGGACACATCGCAGCCGTTTCCCGGTTGCCTGGTTCACTGTGGGAGATGCCATGAACAGTAAAGTCGAAGAAACCCCGAACTTGCTTCGTCAACGTGATCAATTCGTGCCCAGGGGATTGGTCACCGCGCATCCGCTGGTCATCGACCGGGCTCAGGGCGCAGAGGTCTGGGATGTGGACGGCAAGCGTTATCTGGACTTCGTCGGCGGCATCGGCGTCTTGAACATCGGCCACAATCACCCGAACGTGGTCGCCGCAGTGCAAGCCCAATTGCAAAAGGTCAGCCATGCTTGTTTCCAGGTGGTGGCCTACAAACCCTATCTCGACTTGGTGAAACGCCTGTGCGCATTGGTCGGTGGCCAGGACGCCTATAAGGCGGCGCTGTTCACGTCTGGCGCCGAGGCGGTGGAGAACGCGGTGAAGATCGCTCGCGCCCACACCAATCGGCCAGCGGTGATTGCGTTCCGTGGCGGATTTCATGGGCGTACCTTGCTCGGCACGACGCTGACCGGCATGAGCCAACCGTACAAGCAGAACTTCGGGCCTCTCGCTCCGGAGGTGTTTCATACGCCGTACCCGAACGCCTATCGCGGTTTCACCAGCGAGATGGCTTTGCAGGCCCTTAACGAATTGCTGGCGACCCAAGTCGCCCCGGATCGGGTCGCGGCGATCATCATCGAGCCGGTGCAGGGTGATGGCGGCTTCCTTTCCGCGCCGCCGGAATTTCTCCAGGCGCTGCGCCGCCTGACCGAGCAACTTGGCATCGTGCTCATTCTCGACGAAATCCAGACCGGTTTCGGCCGCACCGGCACCTGGTTCGGTTTCCAGCATGCCGGGATCCAGCCGGACCTGGTGACCGTCGCCAAGAGCCTCGTGCGGCGGCTTGCCGATATCAGGCGTCGTGGGACGTGCGCAGATCATGGATGCGCCGTTGCCCGGTGGCCTGGGTGGCACCTATGGCGGTAACGCCCTGGCGTGTGCGGCCGCGTTGGCGGTGATCGACACTTACGAGCAGGACCGGTTGCTCGAGCGCGGCCAGCTATTGGCCGAGCGTTTGCGCCAGGGCCTGCTGCGCTTGCAGGCACGTTACCCACGTATCGGTGACGTGCGCGGTACCGGTTTCATGTTGGCCATCGAATTGATCAAGGACGATGAAGCGCGCAGTCCTGATGCCGAACTCACCCAACAACTGATCGATCAGGCCAGGGTAGGCGGGTTGTTGGTGATCAAATGCGGGGTGTACCGGAATGTGCTGCGTTTCCTTGCGCCCCTGGTCACTGAAGAAAATCAGATCGACGAAGCCCTGGTCATACTTGAAGCCGCATTGTCACGGGCGTTGGGTTGATTCCAGGTCTCGGTCGGCGCTGCGCCGACCGAAGGCCTTTGGAGCACATGGATGCATCACGGGAGGCGACACACATGCACCTGACTGATTATCGCGCGCTGCTGATTGATTGCGACGAAGTCCTGGTCGATCGGGACTCCGGTATCTGGACGGCCTTGCAACCTTTGCTCGAAAGCCACCCAGGCGCGCTTGCCAGGGAAGCGGTGCTGGCAGAGTTCGACGCGGCGGTGCGCGGGCTCTATCCGCGTTTTTCCGAGCTGGGTTTCAGTGGCCTGTTGTGCTTTGCCCACCGTCAGTTGGCCGAGCGCCTGGGGCTCAAGGCCAACTGGGAGGAGGGCATGAGTTTTGCCCGTTCGGCCAGTACCTGGTCGCTGTTCGAAGACGCACCCGGTGCCATGTTGTACCTGCGCAAATTCTATCGACTGCTGGTGTATTGCGACCGCGACACCGAAGACCGTGACAGCCTCTGCGAGCGTTTGGGCATTCCCCCCGAGGACCTGCATTCACGGGCCATCAATCCGTTGGAAGACGAAGCCTGGCTGCTGGCGAACACGCTCCAGCCTGAGCACATCATGCAGGTGTCCAAGGCCTCCGAGCGCTTACAGAAGTCGGCGGGGTTATGCCTGATCCGCCGTGGCCCGGAACAACCCACCGAAGAACAATCCGCCGATTTCCACATCACCAGCATGGCGGATCTGGTGGCCCAGCATCAGCTATCTTTGCGACGTTGAATTTGCTAAAACCACTGTCACTGAACGGCAATAATGGGGTACCCGATGGAAGGTTTAATCAAACTAGACCGAATTGATATCAGTATCCTTGTCGAACTTCAGAAGGACGGTCGAATGACCAACGTCAGCCTTGCCGATGCCGTGGGGCTGTCCTCCAGCCCTTGCCTGCAGCGGGTCAAGCGCCTTGAGTCGGCCGGCTACATTTCCGGGTACAGAGCGCACCTGAACCTGGCCAAGATCACCGATTCGGTGACGGTCTTCACCGAAATCACCCTCAGCGACCATAAACGCGAAGACTTCGCCAAGTTTGAATCCAACATTCGCCTGGTCGACGAGGTACTTGAGTGCCATTTGATCAGCGGTGGCTACGATTACCTGGTGCGTTTCATGACATGCAGCATCCAACACTATCAGGAAGTGATCGAAGGGCTGCTGGACAAGAACATCGGTATTTCCAAGTACTTCAGTTACATCGTCATCAAATCCCCGGTGCTCAAGGACGGGGTGCCGCTGCGCAGGCTATTGCGCCACTGATTCGCTTGTGAATCAGCGCCCGGGCGCCTTGTTCTCCACCAGGCAGTTTCCGCCATCCACCACCATGACCTCACCGGTGATGTAGCTGGACTCAGCGGATGCCAGGAAAGCCACCAAGGCGGCGACTTCTTCGGGGCGTCCCGCCCGGCCCATTGGCGTGTAGCCCGCTGCATGGGCTTCTTCGGCGGTGGTCGAGCCGGTAGCGATCCAGCCGGGCGCGACGCAGTTGACCGTGATTCCCTGGCGGGCCACTTCCAGCGCCAGGCCCATGCTCATGCCGACCATGGCCGCCTTCGCGGCGCTATAGGCGGCCTCGCCGGGGTTGCTGCACCGCGTGCCGGTGGTGGAGCTGATATTGACGATGCGTCCGTAATTGCGCGTCTGCATGCCGGGCAGGACGGCACGGGTCAGTAGGAACGCTGTCGTGACGTTTCGTGCCAGGGACAGGTTCCACGTTTCCAGGTCCAAAGTGGCCACTTCGGCAAACGACTCCGGGCTGCCTTGCATGGCCATGCCCGCGTTGTTCACCAGCACATCGATGCGCCCCCACACTGACTCGGCCCACAGGCCGAACTCACGCACTTGTCGTTCATCGGTGAGGTCAAGGGCCCGTCCTTCGACTTCAAAACCTTCGCCCCGCAGCTCTTCGACACGTTGCACAATGCGCGCGCTGCTGGCGGTGACGATCAGCCTGGCACCGGCGGCGCCCAGCCTCCGTGCGATCGCCATACCGATTCCCATCTCGCTGCCAACCCCGCTGATCAGAGCCACGGGGTTCTTTCCGGTTGTGTCTGGCATGGCATTTCCCAGTTGTTTTCGTGAGGGCTACGGAGCAAGGCTGCGGGTGACAAGAGCCGCCGGCCAGTATGGCATCTCGGAAACGATTTCTGACAAGAATGTCAGGCAGCGGTCAGTCTCCGGACACCTTCGCTGTCTAGACTCTTTAGGTTGCCCCGCCTCCGGAGAGGAGATACCCGATGCGCTTGCTCATTGTCGAGGACGAAGAAAAAACCTCCTCCTATGTTCACCGTGGCTTGAGCGAGCTCGGCTACATTGTCGATGTCGCGACGAATGGCATCGATGGCCTGCACTGTGCGTTGGAAATGGAATACGACGTGGTGATCCTGGATGTCATGTTGCCGGGCAAGGACGGCTACGGCGTGTTGCAGGGGCTGCGTCTGCGCAAGAAGACCCCGGTCATCATGTTGTCGGCAAGGGGCACGGTGGATGATCGCGTCCGAGGGTTGCGAGAGGGCGCCGATGACTACCTGGCCAAGCCCTTTTCCTTTGCCGAACTGGTCGCGCGCGTCCAGGCATTGATCCGGCGGCGCGCCGATGACGCGGTCGATCCCACGCACCTGCGCATCGACGACCTGGAGGTCGACCTGCAGGCTCGCAAGGTCACCCGTGCCGGGTTGCGGTTGGACCTGACGGCCAAGGAGTTCTGTCTGTTGAGCCTGCTGGCCCGGCACCAGGGCGAGATTCTTTCCAAATTGATGATTGCCGAGCAGGTCTGGGACATGAATTTCGACAGCGACGCCAACGTGGTCGAAGTGGCGATCAAGCGTGTGCGCGCCAAGGTTGACGCACCGTATCCGCGCAAATTGCTGCATACCGTCCGGGGGATGGGTTATGTGCTGGAGAGCCGCGAAGCAAGTGACAGGCAAGTCGGTGCGCTGTGATGAAAAGCTCGATCTCCAAGCGGCTCGCCCTGATGTTTGCCCTCGCGGTCATGCTCATCACCGCCGTCTGCGCGACGTTGTTGCGCTGTTCCTTGAAGCAATCGCTCGAAGACCAGATGCAGAACGAGCTGACCCTGCGCCACTCGGTTCTCGACCCGGTGCTGGCGAAATATGATTCTCCGGAATTCTGGGTGGGGCTGCGGCAGAAGCTCGACGGCCTGACGCCCGCCGACGAGCGGGTGCGCTATTGGGTCCTGGTGGACAATCCGACGTACAGCTATGGCGGTGCGATGCCGGATGGCCGGGACTGGTCGACGCGCCCGGATGGATTTTCCAGCGTCACGATACCTGGCCGGGACCGCCCGATGGTCCTGCTGGTCGAGACCATTGCCGCCATGGGCAGCCGTCCGGAGTTGCGTTTTATCGTGGGGCTCGACTCAACGCCGTTCATGAAGACCCTGGATCATTTCACCAGGACATTGATCCTCACGTCGGCGCTAGGCGTAGTGCTGGTCGCACTGCTGGGCTATTGGATCGCGCGTTTTGGCCTGGCACCCGTCCGGCGCTTGAGCCGCCAGGCCAACAGCCTGCCGCCGGGGGATTCGAAACAACGCTTGGACACCGAGGCGCTGCCTGGGGAATTGCAGGAGCTGGCGGTGTCGTTCAACGGTGCCCTGGCGCGCCAGGAAGCCGCCTGGTGCCAGCTCGAAGGGTTCAACGCCAATGTTGCCCATGAACTGCGCACGCCCTTGACCAACCTGATCGGCCAGACCCAGGTCGCGCTGGCCCACGGACGAGACGTGAATGAGCTTCAGGACTTGCTGCAATCGAACCTTGAAGAGCTGGAACGGATGGGCACCATTGTCAATGACATGCTGTTCCTGGCGGGCGCGGAAAGCGGGCAGCGGGCCACTGAACTCAGCGACGTTTCGCTCTGCGAGGAGGCGTCGAAGACCGTGGAATACCTGGAACCGGTCTTGCACGACAAGCAGCTGAACGTGGTGATCCAAGGCGACATGCGGGTGCGTATTGACCGACGCCTGTTCCACCGATCCCTGGCCAATCTGATCCAGAACGCGGCGCGATACGCGGTGCCGACCAGCACGATCACGGTGAGCCTGGTCAGCCATGGCATGCAGGCCGAGGTCAGCGTCTCCAATGCCGGTGAGCCCATTGAAAATGTGCATCTGGAACGTCTGTTCGAGCGTTTCTACCGAGCCGATGCCGCGAGGGCCAGGAGTGACGCACATCATGGCCTGGGGCTTTCCATCGTGCGGGCGGTAGCCTCCATGCACGGCGGGCGGGTGTTCGCCCATAGCAAGGACGGGGTCAACACCTTCGGGTTCTCTCTGACGAGCCAGCCAGCGCGTTAATCAACTCAGCGTCTCCGCTGGCCGGACCGCCGCTTTCGCGAGCAAGCCCGCTCCCACAGTGGATCTCCAGCGAACCTGAAACCCATGCCCGCCACAACCCCCTGTGGGAGCGAGCTTGCTCGCGAAGACGCCGGCACATTCGGCATTGATGTGACAGAGCCACCGCTTTCGCGAGCAAGCCCGCTCCCACACTGGTTCTCCAGCGAACCTGCAACCCATGCCCGCCACAACCCCCTGTGGGAGCGAGCTTGCTCGCGAAGACGCCGGCACATCCAACATCTTCCTCAACTGGAATTCCACCATCGCGAGCGAGCTCGCTCCAACACTTGGCCATCGCGCTCGCGTTTGACATGTTCCTGTCAGTCACCCGTCACCTTGACGTCAGCGTCCCCCTCCTAGAGTGCAACCACCATCCCGGTCAGGACAGTGGAGTACACCATGAATATTCAAAACTTTTCGGTCGCCAGCCTGCTGGCAGTGATCACGTTGAGCGGTTCGCCTCTGTTTGCCAAGGAACAGACCCAGGCTCCGGCCTATGAATACGGTATGCCGCTGGACATTGCGCAGGCGGTTCGTATCGATGAGCCGAAATCAACCGTATGCGAAGTCGGGCAAGCAACGATGACTTACGTCGACACGCACGGGCAGATTCGTCACGTCACCTTCCTTCAACAGACAGACGCCTGCGCCATTCAGTAAGCCCGGTCGCACCAGTTTGCCATCCAACCAAGGAACTCAAATCATGTGGAACAGAGCAATCACCCCCGCAGGCGGCTTTCTATACACCATCAGCCAGCTCATGAGGCGGACCCGAACGTTGACGGCCGGCGTCGCACTCCTCAGTGCGATGAGCACCGAAGCATCGGACCGGGCGGTGCCCAAACCCGACTGGTCGACCCACGACATGCCTTCACAGAAGGGCCGGATTGCCCTGGTAACCGGCGGCACCAGCGGTATGGGCTATGAGGACGCCCTGGCACTTGCGCGGGCGGGGGCCGAGGTCATCATCGCGGCGCGCAACCCGGAGCGGGGTGCGGACGCCATCAAGCGTATCCGCGAGGCCGTACCCGACGCCAAGTTGCAGTTCGAGTCCGTGGACCTGGCCAACCTGTCTTCGGTGCGCGGCCTGGCCGAGCGTCTCAACCAGCGGCTGCCGCGCCTGGACGTGTTGATCAACAATGCAGCCATCATGGCGCCGCCTGAGCGAGGCACCTCCGCCGATGGCTTCGAGCTTCAGCTGGCAACCAACTACCTCGGACATTTCGCGCTGACCGGCCTGCTGGTTCCGCTCCTGCGGCAAAGCGACGATGCCCGGGTGGTGAGCCTTTCCAGCATCGCGGCCACGCGCGGCGCAGTGAATTTCGACGACCTGCAGTCCGAGCAGAAATACGACCCTTATGCCGCCTACGCCCAGTCGAAACTGGCCATCTTGCAGTGGTCGTTCGCGTTGCAACGGCGCAGTGACGAACAGAAGTGGGGGATCCGCAGCATCGCCGCGCATCCTGGCGTGGCCGTCACTGAACTGATCGCCCGGGGCCCGGGCGTCAACAGCGAGTTCGGCCAGCGCTGGGCGAAGGATCGCGATGCATACCACTCTGCGGCTCAAGGCGCGCTGCCCACCTTGTATGCGGCGACTGCCGAGCAGGCCGTTGGCGGCGCCTATTACGGGCCGACCGGCGATGACGAAAAACGCGGTCCGCTGGGGTTCGCCAAGACGCCACCGGCCGCGACCAACGAAGCGGATGCCGAACGACTCTGGGCGACCTCCGAGCGCCTGACCGGCGTTACCTATCGCTGATCCTATCCAGGGCGCGGGCATCGGCCTCGCGCCCGTCCCGTAGCCTTCTTTCTGGAGTTCCCATGAGTACGATGACGTTCGTACAGCGGCTGAGCCTTGCCCTTAACGCCCATGACGGTGAACTGCGTCCGGCGCTGTGTGGCTTCCTGCTGTTTCTTTGCCTGTTTACCGGTTACTTCATGCTGCGCCCGATCCGTGAGTCGATGGGCATTGCGGCGGGCGTGGAAAACCTGCAATGGCTATTCACCGCGACTTTCCTGGTGATGCTGGCAGCCGTTCCGTTATTCGCCTGGCTCAGTTCCCGAGTGCCGCGGCTGCGCCTGATCGATTGGGTGTATGGCTTCTTTGGCATCAATCTGCTGATGTTCGTCGAGTTTTTCCAGTTCCTTCCAGACAGTGTCTGGCTCGCCCGGGTGTTTTACGTCTGGATATCGGTTTACAACCTGTTCGTCGTTTCGGTGGCGTGGAGCTTGATGGCGGATGTGTTCGACAGTGAGCAGGCCAAGCGCCTGTTTGCATTCATCGCCGTGCGGCGCCAGCGTCGGCGGCCTGCTGGGGCCCGCGCTGAGCGCGCTGTTGATCAACGCGGTGGGAGCGTCAGGCTTGATGCTGCTCGCGGCTGTGTTGCTCGGTGCCACGCTGGTGTTGAAACGGACCTTGATGAGCTGGCGCGGACAGGGCGGGGCGGGGCGACCTGGTGCAGCACCCACGCAAAACCCGCGGCAGCCACTGGCCGGCAATCCGTTCAGCGGGATGGTCGCGGTGTTCAGATCGCCTTATCTGGTGGGAATCGCCGGCTTCGTGGTGCTGCTGGCGACGGTCAGCACGTTTCTCTATTTCGAGCAGGCGCGCCTGGTAGCCGAGCACTACCCGGACCGGGCATCGCAGGTTCGTATCTTCAGCACCCTCGATATCATCGTGCAGGCCGGCGCATTGCTGTCCCAATTGTTCATCACCGGTCGTATCGCGCCGAGGTTGGGCGTGCGTGCTTTGCTGGCGGTCGTGCCGTTGCTCATGTGCGTCGGTTTCCTGGGCCTCGCCCTGGCGCCGGGCTTTGCGCTGCTTGCAACCTTGATGATCGTGCGACGAATCGGCGAGTACGCGTTTGTCCGGCCCGGCAGGGAAATGTTATTTGCGCCCCTGGATGCCGAGAGCAAATACAAAGCCAAGAACTTCATCGACACCGTGGTCTATCGCGCCGGCGATGCCGTGAGTGGCTGGGCCAAGAGCCTGCTCGATCAGATCGGCCAAGGTGCAGGCGTGGCGGCGATGGTGGGGGCGTGCTGCGCGTTGTTGTGGGGATACCTGGGTTGGCAACTCGGACGACAGGCGGATTATGCCGCTTCAAGGGAGCTACGCCTGGCGGCTATTTCGGCAAGAGCGTGAAGAACGTCATCTGAACGATTTTCCTCACGCTCGCTACGCTCATTTGAACGTATGGACCAGCGCAGCCTCTGACACTAGGCTTTGTACGAAAAGTGCCTGCGCGACGATCATGCTGCGTTGAAAACAGGCTCGGAATGCTCATTGACAACCAGTCAACTCCGCTTCCTCGCCTGTTTTCGCCTTGCCTGATCGCCGCTCGGCGACTTTTCGTACAAACCCTAATGCAGGGCGAGCGCACGTCGCCCATTCCCGCTCGGAGGACAAGTTCACATGAAGATTCTAATGGTGCTTACATCCCACGATCAGTTGGGCGACACCGGCAAGAAGACGGGGTTCTGGCTGGAAGAGTTCGCCGCTCCGTACTACGTGTTTGTCGACGCCAAGGCGACGGTCACGCTTGCGTCTCCAAAGGGCGGGCAGCCACCACTGGACCCCAAGAGCGACGAGGAGAGTGCCCAGACCGACGCAACGCGCCGCTTTGCCATGGATACCCAGGCTCAAGCCGCATTGGCAAGCACGGTGCCGTTGGGCGAGGTTGATCCCTATGACTTCGATACCGTGTTCTATCCGGGCGGCCATGGCCCCCTTTGGGACTTGGCCGAGGACACCGACTCCAAGACGCTTATCGAAGCTTTTTATGCCGCGAACAAACCCATCGCCGCCGTCTGTCACGCGCCGGGAGTGTTCAAGAACGTCAACGCACCCGATGGCCAGCCCGTGGTGAAAGGCAAGAAAGTCACCGGCTTCACCAACTCCGAGGAAGAGGCGGTGGGCCTGACGCAAGTGGTGCCGTTCCTGGTGGAGGACATGCTCAAGGCCAAAGGCGGCGAATATTCCAAAGGCGCGGACTGGGGCAGTTACGTCGTCGAGGATGGTCACCTGATCACCGGCCAGAACCCTGCCTCGTCGGAAGCGGCGGCCAAGGCGCTGCTCAAGCGGCTGAAGCAGGAACTGAGCGCTTGAGGCGACTTTGTGGGGCGGCCAGCCGGTTCGCCCTTTGCCAGCGCGCTCAACGACGGGGGAGGATCGATCATGCAAGACCCTTTCAACCTGGCGCGCTTCGTCGAGGCGCAGCGTCCGGTATTCAGTCGCGTCATGGACGAACTGCGCGCCGGGCGGAAGACGAGTCACTGGATGTGGTTCATCTTTCCGCAACTGCAAGGGCTCGGTCGTTCCGAAATGGCCAGCCTCTTCGGGATTTCCGGCCTTGCCGAGGCTCGCGCATACCTGCAACACGATGTGCTCGGACCCCGACTGGAGGAGACCGTGATGACGGTCTTGCAGCACAGCGGGACCAGCGCCGAGCGGATATTTGGCTCACCCGATGATTTGAAGTTTCGCTCCTGTCTTACGCTGTTTATCAGCGCCCAGTCGGGATCTCCCCTGTATCAACAGGCGCTCGATCGGTTTTATTCGGGCGAGCCAGATCGGCGGACGCTCGACCTGCTTGCTCGGCAGGTATGAAGCGGTCCACGTTCGCAGACCACCACAGGGCGGCCACTCCCAGAAGGACTGTCAGTCCAGCCAGGACCAGGATGACCTGCTGCGTCCCCAATGGCGCCGCCAGCAGGGCCACCAGCAAACCGGCCAGTGGCTGTGACAGGTTGTTGAGCAACGTGATCACCCCGACGGTCTTGCCGAAGTCCTGGGGCGGAATGACCCGTTGGCGAATGGTGCGCATGTAGACGTTGAACATCTTGTCGAAACCGACGATCAACAGGAAGCCCAGGACATAGCCCGACAGGTTTGGACTCAGGGCACTGATCACCCCGCCTGCAGCGATCATCGAATAGCCAATTCCCCCTAAGACCCGCAGGGGCAGGGTTACTCGCGCGAGGAGCAACAGGATAAAGATCGTGGTTGCGGCGCCAGCCGCCTGCAAGCCGGCGTAGTGGTCCTTGCCGGCACCGTACTCGCCGATCACCATGGCGGCCGAAGTGGCCAAGGTGACGCCGACAATCAGGTTGACGCCCACCGCCAGCGCGATGATCTTTTTCAGTTCCGCCAGGTTGCGGATATGCCCGAAGGCGATCCGCAGGGGCTGTAGCCAGATGTCCTGGTGCTGCTCGTATACTTCCAGCCTTACCCGGCTGAGTCGTTGCCATACCCCCATGCCCAGGTCGGCGAGCAGGAATAGCGCGGCGACCCACAGCACCACCCAGTGCCATGCCCAGATATCCAACAACAATGCCGCCACCAATGGGCCGAGCACCAGTCCGGTCTGGTCGGCAATTTGTGAATAGGACAAGGTCTTGGTGTAGCTGTAATGCCGGAAGACATACGGCATCAGCACTTCGCGGGCCATGATGCCTTGGGTGGTCAGCACGCCACAGACGGCTGAAAGCACCACGACCCAGGCAATGCCGCCAAAAACGCCGTAGAGCGCCATCGCCAACAGACAAAGCAGCGCCCGATAGACCTGGCTGATATGCAGGATCCTGATCGGCGAATACTTGTCGCACAGGGCGCCGCACATTGGGAAAGCGAGAAAGCGCGGCAGTGATTCGACGAAGAACGCCAACCCGGCCCATGAAGCGCTGTTGGTGGTCTGGAACACTACCAGCGGCACGATGAACAACAGGATCTGGTCCGCCAGCCTCGATAGAAACAGCGAGATGAAAAAAGCCAAGTAATCCTTTCGCATGGAAACATCCTGTGACGAGGCGAAGCGGCGCACGCCACACACACTGACAGAATCAGGTCGGGGATTGAAGCGGGGTCGGCATCGGCTCGACGACGCGCGGTATCAATGCAGGGGTAGGTAGCCCGATGATGCTGTGCTAAGTTACCAAAGGTAGGTTAAACCCCAAAAGCAAGGAGGACAGATGATGTCACTCGATCCTATCCTGTTCATGGGCGGTTCTGGCGCTATCGGCCACCATACTGCCCGGGCGCTGCGCGCCGCTCATCCAGATGTACCGTTGTTGATTGGCGGACGTGACCTTGCGAAGGCCCAACGGGTCGCGGAGCAACTGGGCGGGGCGCAGGCCGTGGCGATCGACGCCGGTGCCGACGACCTGGGCCTCGGCGATCGCGCGGTCAGCGCGGTGGTGGTCTTCTACATGGACCACGCTCTCGCTGGATTGCGCTTTGCGCAGCAGCGCGGGGTGCCGCACCTGAGCATATCTTCCGGCGTTTTCGAGATCGCTCCGGAGATCGCCATGTACATGCATGCGCCAGGCGCATCGCCGATTGTCCTCGGTTATGAGTGGATGGTCGGCGCAACGACGGTGTCGACGTTCAGCGTTGCCCGTGAGTTTGGCCGGATCGACGATATCCGGATCAATGCGCTGGTCGATGAGCAGGACACGGGCGGCCCGACCGTTGCCAGCGATTTCGAACACCTGAACAAAATGCTCCCCGCCGCGCTGACCAGGCGCGGCGGAATCATTTGTCTGGCGCGAAGGGGAGGACGCCAAGACGCGCTTCCATGCGCTGGACGGCACGGCAATCGAAGCCACGGGTTTTTCTTCCATTGACGTCGTCGGCCTGGCGGCTGCGACGGGTGCACCGAATGTCCAGTTCAACATTGGCATCGGGGTGAGCTCCAGCAGGCGCCAAGGACGACCCATGTCCACCGAGATCATCATCGAACTCGCTGGCGAGGATCTTCGAGGCAACTCGCTGCGCACCCGTCATGCCGTCGTCCACCCGGCAGGCACTGCGCCGCTGACTGGTCTCTGCGTCGCCATGAACCTTGAGCGCCTGCTCGGGTTGGACGGCCAGCCTGCAACCCCGCCTGGGCTCTACTTTCCCTATCAACTGCTGGATGCCGAAGCGTATCTTGAGCGTTTGCGGGGAGAGGGCGGAGAGATGCGTAGATTGCCGGTGATGTAAGCGCTCCGAGCACGATTCGAAGCTTTGAGTTTATGTGGCGCTTGGGTTCATGAGATGCGAACGAAGCCAGTTATCTGGGCTTTCCGTCATTTCCAACAGCCGCTTTTGTTGCCAGGCCGGCGCACTGGTTGGGAACACCGCCTCGCCCGGCCGGAACCGCGCGAGACCGCAGGCGGCGGCGATGCGTTGACGTTGCTGGCCACGGACCAGCGCTTGCATAAAACTGCATTCGTTCTGGGCCAGTCCCAAGATGTAGCGAGTCCCCACTTGGAAATTTCCGCCATTGGCCTGCCACCAGGCATCGACAGACTGAGGGTTTGGCCAAGGCAGGTTCTCATCGGGATCCATGAGGACATGCGGATCTTCGGGGTTATCGTTCGGGCCCGCATCGAAATCCGGCAAGACGTGTAGCTCCAGATCGAGCAGGGCCAGGTCGGCTCCGGTGATCAGGCTGAAGGCTTCGCCAGCGACACGTGCACAAGGCGCATCGGCCATTTGTTGGATCAACCACGGCACGCTGACCGGATCGCCCAACAGTCCAAGGGCCTGGATGCCGATGCGCCGCTGCCGGGGATCCTGTACCCACTGGCGTATCCAGGCGATGCTCGGTTCGCGCGCCTGCCAGGCCAGCAGCACGCAGGCCGCGCGGTATTGAAACTCGCCTGGTTGCTCGGCGAACAGTCGCAGCGGTTCGAGGGCTTGCTGATCACCCATTTGCGCCGTTGCCCAGTTGGCCCAGAAGCGGGTGGCAGGGTGCATATGCGTTCGGTGGACTTGCAAGGCCTGTGACAGGTCATGCCGGCGCAGCTCACCGGCGGTGCGGGCGGCACGTGCAAGTACGCTGGGATCAACATCGGACAGTCCGGCCAGCAGGACGGCACCGGGGTCGTGGCGGTGCATGCCACACGCCGCCAGGCCGAGACGGCGAAAAAGCGGTTCGGGCGCCGCAAGCATGCGGTCGATCCAGGGCTCTATGCGCGCCCAGTCAAGCCAGCCCAAGGCCATCAGATAGCCGCGCTCTGTTTCCGCGGCGCTTCGCAAATGCTCGCTGAGCCGCGACAGCGCTTTTGCATCGGCCGCCTCGAAGGCCAGCACCACGCTGGCGAACATTTCGCCGACGGTGTGCGGGCCGAGCTGCTCCAGAAGGGCTTCCAGGCCGGCTGACCCGGCGATACGCAGGCCATCGAGATGCGCTTCGATACGCTCTTCCAATGCGCCCAGTTCATCCAGGTCGTAGTGGGGCGCGCGCAGTGCGTAGTCGCGCAGGACCGCCAGGAAACCCGCTTCCTCAACGTGCAGGTCGAGCACAACGGGCAGCGTGGTCATTGGCCTTCGATCCGGAAGGGAGATTTCGCCTGATCAGTCAATTTGCAGGCACCGCGTCCAGTTCGAACCATCGAACTCCATGACGTCCTTCGGCCCGATGGACCACATGATCCCGTCGGCTGCGCTCAGGTGGTAACAGGTGCCCGGCGCGTCATCGCCAAAATCGACGGGCTTGAGCGTGTCGCCCTCCAGTCGGTAGACGAAATGGGTGGAAGACACATACAGCTGGCCCTGGAAATATTCCATGCCCCAGAGATCCTCCCGGGTGCTGTCGTGCTCGATCACTTCCCATTGATCATTGCGACCACGCAGCAAGGTCCCGAGCTGGCCGCAAGCATAGGCAAAACCGTCCGGCGCGCAGCGCACCTTATAGAGCGCCAGGTTGGTCGGGCTGTTCTGCTGGGTGAAGACGGCACCGTCATATTTCCAGATTTCGCCTTCCCAGCCGACGGTATAGATTTCCTGCTCGCTGAAGCCATCGATGGATTCGAAGCTGGTGTCGGTGATGGGGGTGTCGCCCACCTGGGCGCTCTGGTCGATGCATCGCCATTGGTCTTCGCCGTCGCGCACGTAGGCTTGGCGGCAGGTGCCTACGGCGTAGGCGCGACCTTTGGCGATGCCGCGGATTTCGCGAAGGGGGCCGCGTTTTGTCGGGTCGACTCCGCAATTGGCAATGGGCGGTTCTTCCTTGACTGCGCCTCCACCGCTGGCTCGCACCGAGCCGTCCGTGCCGAGCGCCAGGTACCGCTCGGCCGGCACGTGGCAGACCGTTCCGGAACAGGCAAGCCAAGGCACTGTGCCGGAATACCAGGTTCCACGGTCAAGCGTGTACAGAATCGACCCCGTGTAGCCTTCGCTGATTGAAAGGTCATTGGTGGTAATCAGATAGCTGAGATCCGAATATCGAACGACTCCGGTGCCAATGCTGAGTCCACTGAATCGTCGGTCTAGTGCGTCCATTTTTTGGTTTCCTAATAGGATTAGCGACCGCTATCGCTATTGTTATCGCTTGGGCACATCTCGCTGATGGCTTTGTCTCGTTCGTGTTGGTTACTGGTCATGGAGGCCCGTGCATTGATCGGTTTCTCCTTGCCCGGGCTCTTCGCCTGGTCGTGGTAGTTGTTCAACTGGGCTTCCAGGCATTTCTGGGAACACTTGGAGTCTGGAAAGGTTTTCCTGGCCGCCAAGGCCCCTGTCTTCGTGGCCTTGGCCCTTGGCCATTCGCCTTTCGCGTCGGCCGATCTCAGGGCAACCACTCCACGCCGGGTATGCATCTGGCCATGGGTGGCAGTGGTCTGGTTCGGGCCCTCCACGCACATGACCGGCGCCTTGTCGGTTTCGTATTTGCTCCAGCCTGCTTTTGTCGGGTGCTGGTTCCTGGGCTGGCCCGCGAAGGCCGGGCCGTCGGTAAAGGACGCCGAATCGATCAGGTGATCTCCGGTTTGTCCCGGGCAACATCTGTTGGGCTTGTACGGGGCGAGAAAACAGCGCAGGGCCTTTTGGCAACGATCGGCGTTGATGGTCTTGGCCAACGAGGAATACTCCTTCAGAACGCCGGTATGGGCGGCCATGTACGCAGGATCGTCCGAAAATCCATCGCCCGCTTTCTTCTTGGCGGTATTACGCGTCTTGAGTGCGTCTTTCAGCGTTTTGGTATCCGGGCAGACCACTTTCTTATCGGTGTCGCATGCCTTTTTCAGCCGTTTCCTTTCCCCCTCGCATTGCGCCAGGCCCTCGGCGATTTCCATTCTGTCCGAATAAGGCCAAGGCACTGTATTGCCGGGTTGGGATGCGTGGTTATGGGTGGTCAGGTCCATGTGTCGGACGACGTTCTTGCCCTCGTACTTCACATCCATCGACCAAGAGGTGAAATACACCTTGCCCTTGTTCCTGCTGGTGACGATACCTTTTTTGGGCGCGTTCCCAGCCTCGTCGCCATAGCTGGTCTTGAAGTAGCTCTTGTCCTTGAGCATCACTTCCTTGCCAGTGATCTTCACCGTTCGGGTGCCTTTGGTCGTGTCCTTGGCCATGCCCGTGTTGGGGTAGGGAATGGGCACGCCCAGCGGGGTGGGCGGCGCCTGGGGCGGGGTGAAGCACACGTCTGGAAAACAGGCGATGGATTTGCCGTCCGCCGCCTTGCAGGAAACCTCCATGTTGTTGGCAAACACTTCGTTGGCCATCAGGCAGCCCTCACGATCCGGTAGCTGAGCAGCGCGGCGGCGCGTTCGCCGGCGTCGTTGCCAAGGTGGCAGAAGATGTTCGGCCCTTCGCCATAACCCTTGCGACTGGCGGCCAGCGCCACGGCAAGCATCGCCGGGCCGATGGCAGCGCCCACCTCGCCGATGCAGTCGGCCGGGTGCCAGAGATGGAAGAATTCCTTGCGCACCCGCAGGCTGCGGCTCAGGGCCAGCGACGCCTCCTTGAAGTAATACTGTTCGCCGGAAATGTCCGTCAGGCGGTAATCCATCTGTTCGAGCCCGCAACCGGCTTCACCCAATGCCACGCGCACGGCTTGGGTCAGGCCTTCGGCACGCAATGGCAGGTCTTCGGATTCCACCGTGGCCGGTTCCACACCGAAACCCAGGCCGATGCAGGTCAGTTGCGGCGCTTCTGCGGCGATGGGGGCGGCCAGCACCACCGCTGCGGCGCCTTCGCCGGGGATGAAACCGTTGGAGTTTTCGCTGGTGAGCAAGCGTTCGCGTTGCTCGAAGGCGGCCAGGGTAGGGCCGCAAAGCAGCGAATCGACGCCAGCGACCAGCACGTGGCGATGACCGTCCTGGTAGATCAACGTCCGCGCATTGAGCAGGGCCACGGCCGCACTGACCCGGCCCCTCGGAATAATGATGGAGTCGGGATGAAAACGCAGGCCCAGCTCAGCCTCGATGTCATGCAAGAGCGCCATGTCGAGGCCGTTCAGTCGTCCGGGACGCTCGGCTTCAGCCACGCCCAGCAACAGCGGAATCTTTTCCGGCGAAATCCCAGGAAGGCTTTGTAACGCCTCGGCGATGGCGAGCGCGGCCATCTTGATCAGCTTCGTGCGGCCGCGCCAGGGTTGTTCCAACGGCACGCTGGCGCCGATGATCCACTCGCCGGCGCGGTCGATGAAACGGGTTTCCTGAAAGTGGTCGATGGCACAGCGAATTGCCGCGCAGCTCGCCGGAGCGCTTAGGCCGACGGCACTGACCATCCCCGAGCCGATGATGCACAGGGCGGCCATCAGTGCGCGTCCTCGGCAGCCCGTTTGGCTTTGACCAGGACATCGAGCGACGGGTAGTAATCCTTGCCGAGTCCACGAGCACGCCACCAGGCCTTGGGCATGGTGCCGACGAGCACTTGGGCAATCTCAAAGATGTTGCGCCGCAGCGGACGGGCGATGCGCCAGGTCAACTGCACTTGGCGGGCATCGGTGTCGATCAGCAGGGTGTCGATCAGCGCCGGCACCGTTTCATGAAGGCCTTCCTTGCGGAAAAAGGTCACCGGCACGTCCATCTGGGGAATGCGAAAACTTGTTCGTTCCTGCGGGGTCAGGTTCAGCAACAGCACCTCTTCGCCGCCGCGCAAGTAATCGGTTTGCTGATCGATAGGCGCGGCCTGGAAGTAACGGTTATCGAAATCCGTTGGCAAGAACGGAAAGCTGTCGGCCAACCACGCATCGTCATAGGTGCCTGCAAAACGGGCGCGTTGTGGCCAACTGCGGCCAATGGGACCGAGGGCCATCGGGTGGAAGTCGCCGGACGGCGAGTCGATGGGCTTGCCCAGCTCCTCGGTGTTGGGCATTGGCCTGCCGACTATGTCGATGTCATCGGTGCCGCCTGGGTACCAACCGCAACCGCTCGGGTTCTGCGGATGGCAATCACGCATTTCGGGCATGTTCGCGAGGGTGCGGGAGCCACCGAAGGCTTGGGCGTAGGTGATGTCCTGCTCCGTAAAAGCCAGGGGTTCACCGGGCGACAGGCCCATCAATCCCGGCTGCCATTGCCGTGGACCCAACACCGAAAAGGCTTTGCCGACCCGGCCGACACGAAGGCCTGCCGTCAACTGGGTCACGGGCCGTCCACCCGGCGCATAGGCTTTGCCACACACCAGCACATCGCAGAATGGCTTGAACGGGGCGAAGTCCATTTCCTGGCGTGGGGCGCTGAGGCCCGGCTCGCCGAGAAAGGTGTCAGCCATCAGCAAGGGTTGCTGAATGTCTGCGAGGTTCGCGGCGCGGCCATCCAGCGGCAGATCGAACGTGCCCTTGGCCACGACGACCAAGGATTCGCGGCCGTCAGGTGCCATGCCCAGGGTATAGGCGACTTGCAGTTGGCTGGCGTTGAGCAGTTCCATCGCGCGACTACCTGTCTAGTTGATCTGCACCGAACCGCCCTTGATGCGGTTGACCCCGCTGGAGCGACTGGAGAGGTAGGTGCCGCGGATGATCACCTTGCCCGCACGGGTCAGGGTGATGCTGGCCTTGCCACAGCGCAGGATGATTTCCCGCTCCGCACAGAACTCCAGGCGCTCGCCGTCCAGGTGGGCCACGGCGGGCACCGCAGTATCCGGCAAGCGCTGGATGCGACCGATCACCAGCGGCCGGGCAAGGTCGCCGGCCTCGAACATCAAGGCGACCTGGACACCAATGTCCTCCCGCGTCAGCGGCGTGGTAGTGCGCGCGACGAGGCCCGCATCGGCGGGGCAGCCGGGGAAAGCAACCACCGGGGCCTGTGCCGTGGGCACATCCAGCAGCACGCCAATCACCACGCCGTCGACGCGCACCGAAGGGGCAGTGGAGGATTGCGGAAAATGATATTCAACGCTCATGACGCCCACTCCGTGGCTAGTTCTGCAGGATCTTCTGGCCTTTGACGACCACGTTCTTGTTGGCCTTGATGTTGATGGCACCGGAGCCGTCGATGGTGATGTTCTTGCCGCTGATCACAATGCTGCCGTCTTTTTTCAGGGTGATGCTGGCCGCGCCCGTGGTCAGGCTGATCGAGTCGCCGGCGTTGAGGGAGAAATGCTTGCCCACGTCCAGGCTGTCGTTCTGCTTGATGCCGGTGCTGCGGTTTTGCGCGACGTCCCGGGATTCGTTCTGGCCGATCCGCGTGCCCTGGTTGCCATTGATCTCGATTCCTTCGTTGCCCTGGACCGTCTCGTTGCGGTTGCCAGAGATGCCGATGGTCTCGTTGCCACCGACGTCTTCCGTGCGATTGCTGGCGATGCTGATTTTCTCGTTGGCGCCGACCTTTTCCGTGCGGTCCGCACCGATGGTGATGGTCTCGTTGTTGCCAACGCGCTCGGTGCGATTGGCGCCTATGGTGATCTTCTCGTCATTGCCGACGTCCTCGGTACGGTCGACGCCGATGGAAATCGTTTCGTTGTTGTCGACCCTTTCCGTGCGGTCGTGTTTGACGCGTACGGTCTCGTCATTGTCGATGGTTTTGCTGCGGTCATGCCCGACCCAGTGGGTCTCGTCGTTCTCGACCTCGATGTCCTGGTTCTTCTCGGCATGGATGAACAGTTGCTCCGCACCTTTCTTGTCTTCCATGCGGATTTCATTGAAGTTGGCCTGGGTGCCGTCCTTGCTTGAGCGGCTTTTCACCCCGCTCTGGGTGGCATTGGCCGGCAACTTGTAGGGCACCGTCTGCTCGGCGTTATAGACGCGGCCGGTGATGATCGGCCGGTCCGGATCCCCTTCGAGGAAGCTGACGATGACTTCCTGGCCGATCCTCGGAATCTGCACCGAACCCCAATTCTTGCCGGCCCAGGCCTGGGATACGCGAATCCAGCAGGAGCTGTTTTCGTTGGACTGGTCATGGCGGTCCCAATGGAAATGCACTTTGACCCGGCCGTATTGGTCGGTCCAGATTTCCTCCCCACCGGGTCCGACCACCACGGCAGTCTGGGGGCCGCGAACGATGGGCATGGGTGTGAGGGGCAGGGGACGGAAGACCTGGCTGGCATCCATGCAGTCCAGTTCGCTGACGAACTGTTCGGCCAGGTCCGGTTGGCCGCTTTCATAGGCCTCCTGGCGGATCTGATAGCGGGCGATGACCACCAGGTATTCGCGGTTCTGGTCCGCGCGGTCGTAGCCGGTCAGCGTGAACAAATGGCCGCAGCCCAGCCCGCGGGCGCGACCGCGCAACTGCACGCGCTCGAACTGGCTGTGAATGGCTTCGATACGGGTACGCGCGTAGTGGTCGCCGTCGTTGCTTTGGACGTATTCACCGGGATAGTCATAGAGCGGGTACTCGCCGTTAGTGTGATTGCGCGGCACACTGGAACGCACCTCGAGGCTGGCGCGGGGGCGCAAAAAGTCGTAGTCGTTCAGCGCCAGCGAACCAGGCTGCACCTCCCGGGCCATTTGCCAATCATAAAAATGATCGCGCTCGCGCATCTGCCGATCGGGCGGGTAGAAGGGCACCGAGGCATAGTCCGCCGCCGTGGAGTGCGCGCCGTAGGCATCGGCCAGGACCAGCACATGACGGGCCTTCTCATGGCGAAAGTAGTAATAAATGCCTTCCTGCTCCATCAGCCGGCTGACGAAGTCGAAGCTGGTCTCGCGGTACTGCACGCAGTATTCCCACTCGCGGTAGCTACCGCTCAGGCTGTCTTCGAAGTCCGAGAAACCGAGGTCACGGAACACTTGCTTGATGATGTCCGGCACGGTCTTGTTCTGGAAAATCCGGCAATCGGAGGTGCGCGTGAGCAGCCAGAACCAAGGACGCAGGCTGACGCGGTAACCGGCGAATTGGCCGTGCCCCGTCAACTGCCGACAATTGCTGACGATGCCGTGGAAGTAGCGTTTGCCGCCGTCGTATAGCTCGAGGGTCAGGCCCATCGGCTTGCCGAGCAACTGGTCGAACTGGATCGCGCGGTTTTCCGAGGTGAGGTCCAATTCGTAGTGGAACAACCGCCCCAGCTCTTCACTGCCATCCATGCCTTGCAACAACAGGGTGTCCGCGCCGAGGGGACTGTCGACCTGGACCAGACGATTGTTCTGGGTGATTGCCATCACGGCTTCCAAGATGCGCGGATCACTGCAATGGGCCCGGTGCCCGGTCGCAACGGCTCGGTAGTGAGGTGGGCGGCGTGCAGGAACGTGGCGTTTTGATCAAATCGAAGAACATCCACCACAGAGGTGATCTCCCTATCAGTCTCGAATCATTCAAGGCGCGCACGCAAAACTCCTTTTACGTGCAGATGGCATGTGGAATTGGTTATAGCAGTCATTCCTGGAAACTGCCTATAGGACGGATGACCTAGGCACATAAGCTGATGGCCCCTCGAAAGTCCTCAAATCCATCGTTAAATGCCAGAATCTCCCTGTCAGATCGTTTTGGAGATCACCATGCTTCACGCATTCGAACAACGGCTCGACCCTTTCCCGCCCGACGAAGTCCCACCGCCACCCGACGGTCTGGCCCGGTTCCTGTGGGCCTGCACCCGGGGCGCTCGCGGTTACATCCTGGCGTTCGCGCTGCTCAGCGCCGGTGTGTCGATCTACGAAGCCTGGCTGTTTTCTTTCCTCGGGCAAGTGGTGGACCTGCTTTCCACCTGGCAGTCAGGTGGCGATGCGGCCGGGCAGGAAAGCCGGGTGTTGTGGGGGATCGGCATCATGCTGGTCACCAGCATTGGCCTGGTCGCGTTGCGCACGATGGTTCAGCACCAGGTCTTGGCGATCAACCTGCCGTTGCGGCTGCGCTGGGATTTTCATCGGCTGATGCTGCGACAAAGCCTTTCGTTCTTCTCCGACGAGTTCTCCGGCCGGGTCACCACCAAAGTGATGCAGACGGCGCTGTCGGTGCGCGAGGTGCTGTTCACCCTCATCGAGATCATTCCCGGGATCGGCGTTTACTTCATCGCAATCATCGCGTTGGCTGGCGGCTTTGATTTGAAGTTGATGCTGCCTTTCATTGCCTGGGTGGTCTTGTTCGGTGTTGCCATGCGCTACTTCGTGCCGCGCCTGGAGAAAGTCGGGCAGGAACAGGCCAATGCGCGGTCGTCGATGACCGGGCGTATCTCCGACGCCTACACCAACATCACCACGGTGAAGCTATTCTCCCATTCCAAGCGCGAAGCCCATTTCGCCCGCGCCGCCATGGAGGATTTCAAGCAGACCGGTTTTCGCCAGATGCGCCTGGTCAGCCAGTTCGAGATCGTCAATCAGGCATTGGTGGTCGCGTTGATCATGGGCTCAGGCGGTTATGCCCTGTGGCTGTGGCATCAAGGCGAAGTGGGCACTGGCGCTGTCGCGGCGATTACGGCCATGGCGTTGCGCATCAATGGCATGTCGCACTGGATCATGTGGCAAATGACCTCGCTGTTCGAGAACATCGGCACCGTGCAGGATGGCATGGCGACCCTCACCCGTGGCCCCAAGGTGCAAGATAAACCAGACGCCGGCGTGCTGGTCACCACCGGTGGCGCGGTGACCTTCGACAACGTGAGCTTCAACTACAACGGCGAACGCCAGGTCCTCGATGGATTGAGCCTGAGCATTCGCCCGGGCGAAAAAATCGGCCTGGTGGGACGCTCCGGTGCCGGAAAATCAACGCTGATCAACCTGCTGCTACGCTTCTACGACGTGGACAGCGGCGAGATCCGGATCGACGGGCAGAACATTGCCCATATCACCCAGGACAGCCTGCGTAGCGCCATCGGCATGGTCACCCAGGACACATCGCTGCTGCACCGGTCCATCCGTGACAACATCGCCTATGGCCGACCTGACGCGACGGACGAACAAATCCGCAGTGCCGCAGCCAGTGCCCAGGCCGATGGATTCATCAATCAACTGAGCGACAAGCAAGGCCACTCCGGCTACGACACCCTCGTCGGTGAACGTGGCATCAAGCTTTCCGGCGGCCAGCGCCAACGCATCGCCATCGCCCGGGTGATGCTCAAGAATGCCCCGATCCTGCTGCTGGACGAAGCCACCAGCGCACTGGATTCAGAAGTCGAAGTGGCAATCCAGGAAAGCCTCGATGAAATGATGAAGGGCAAGACCGTGATCGCCATTGCCCATCGCTTGTCGACGATCGCGGCCATGGACAAGCTCATCGTCATGGATGAAGGGCGGATCATCGAGCAGGGCACCCACGCCGAATTGCTCGGCAAGAATGGTACGTATGCGCGGCTTTGGCATCATCAGAGCGGCGGGTTCCTGGGTGAGGATCAGGGTGTGGTTGAGGCGGTGGAGTAGGTGAGGGCGCTAGCCCCGTTTACCTGGCCAGCACATCACTTCTGCACAACCGCCACCCGACGACCGCTCAGGTAACACAGCAGCCCACCCATGGCGGTCAATGCGCTCAGGGCATAGAACATGGTCGGGGCCGGGGTGTGCAGCAGCAGATAGCCGCAGATCACCGGGCTCAGGGCGCCACCGAGGGCTGCGAGGTTTTGCGCGCCGTAGTAGCTGCCGCGCAGTTCTTCCGGGGCCAGCGTGTCGACGAACAGGAATTCGGCCGGGTAGATGATCATCTCACCGAGGGTGAAGATGAACATGGCCACGCACCAGGTCAGCATGTCGTCCGCCAGGCTGAAGCCGACCAGGCCCAGGATGAACAGGCCGGTGCCTGCGGCGATCCAGTGGCGCAGCTTTTCGCGGTCGAGGAACCGGCCGATCTGGTATTGCAGCAGGATGACCGTGATGGCGTTGCAGGCGAGTAGGGCGGCCATGATTTGCAGCGCGCGTTTGGAATCGTGGGTTACCAGCAGGTACTGCGACAGATAGAGGGTGAAGCGGCCGTGTACGACGGTGCTGAGCAGGCAGCCGCCGGTGAACATGATCAGGGTGCGGTCGTTTTTCAGGGTCTTCAATGTCTTGAGGAAACTGGGCGGTGGCGCCAGGGCCGGTTTTGATGCTGTGTCGCTGGGGATGCCGGTCATCAGGAAGATGCTCGCAAATGCGATGCCTCCGGCAATCAGGAACGGCGCAATCGGATAGACACCGGCAATCACCACACCGAGCATGGGACCGGTGGCGTAGCCAATGTTGGTCAGGGTGTAGCGCAGGGAAAACGCCTTGGCGCGCTGGCCGATGGGCAGGTTTTCGCTGAGGATCGCTTTGGAGCCGATCAGGAACAGCGCGGACGCCGTCTCGGTGATAACGACGGTCAGGGTGGTCAGGTAGAGGTTTTCGGCAAAAGTCAGCAGGACGAAGCCGATGGCGCTGGAGAGCATCGCCAGGATCAGCAACCGGCGCTTTTCCAGGCGGTCGATGATGTAGCCGCCGTAGAGGGCCAACAGGGTGGCGGTGAACACCGCGATGCCGAGCAGCAAGCCGACGTCCTGTTGGTCCAGGCCCAACTTGTTGCTCAAGAACAGCGTGAGCAAAGGGCTGGTAATGGCGCGGCTGACGACGATGGTCAGTGACACGATCATCAAGCGTCGAATAACGAGCGAGTAAGTGGCCACGGTGATGCAAATGTCCTTATTCAGATGTTGGCGTGCGCCGCGATGATCCGCGAACCGGAGCCAGAGTGATCAAGCCAGCCACCGTTCCAGTGTGCGAACGGATTCCAGCTGTTCAATGCAGCGCAGTTGTTCCATCAGTCCAGCCGCCTGCGCCGGTGGCATCACCCGCGTCGCCAGGTCGAGAAACTTCTCCTCCAGGACCCCATCACCCAGTGGATTGCCTGGCGCACCCAATGGCACGTCTACGCACAGGCTCGCCTGCCGACCGTCCACGGTCCGCAGCGTGACCAGCGGCTCGCCATCCTCGGACAGTAGCGGGTCAACTTCAAGGTGGATGCGCGACATCCATTGGCCCATGCATGGATCGTTGCGTTGCAGGTCGTCGTAGGCCTGCAACCGGCAATGCCCTTGCACCAGTCGCGCGGCCAAGGCATACGGCAGGCTCATTTGCGCGCACGGCAAGGGTAGTGACATCTCGGCCGCCACACATGTCGTGCAGAAATCCGCTCAGCGAAACGTGTATGTCTTCAATCTGGTCGAGTCGTACGTTCAATTGACCCAGCAGCAGGCCCAGGGCGTCGATGGCCGAATGCGTGCCTCGGCACGACGCGTAGGGTTTGATCGAGCAGCGGGCGAGCTTCCAGACCACACCGAGACCTGCATCCAGCGCTTCAGGCGATGACGTTGCCGGAGCCAGGGTTTTCAGGAAACCACCCCAGACGTCGTCGAACAATTGCGTCGGGCCGGTGATGCCTTGCCGGGCAAATCGCGCCGCCAGCAGGCCTCCTTCCGCGGCACGTCCGCTGTGCAGTTTCTTGCTTTGCGAGCCGTCATGGATGAACGCCCACAAGCCGCCGCTGAAACTGCCGGCAATGCCCAGGGCCGCAGAGGTCTGGCGCACATCCAGGCCGAGGATGCGTGCGCAGGCGGCGGCTGCCCCGAATACGCCGCAGGTTGCGGTGGAATGCCAACCGGCGCCGTTGTGGGCGGAATAACCGCCGCAGGCTTCGAGCACCCGACGGCCCACTTCGTAGCCGATCACTACGGCATTGATGAATTCGCGACCACTTACAGGCTGGGAAAGCAGTGTCATTGCTGCCATCACTGCTGGCAGGACGACCGCACCGGAGTGATCGCAACCACCAGTGTCGTCCAGCTCCAGGGCATGGGCGGCGACGCCGTTGAGCATCGCCGCCTGGGACGCGCAAACCTTCACGCCAGTGCCCCAGACCGGGACTTTTCCTGCTTCACCGACGAAGACCTTGCGGGCCTGTTCGGCGACACCGCTGTCGGCGCCGGCCAGCGCAGCGCCGAAGGTATCAAGGATGTGCCGCTTGGCTTGTGTCACCAACGCAGGTGGTAAGTCTTCGGATCGCAGGTCCACGCAGAATTGCGCCAGGCGTAGCAAGCGTTCGCTCATGAAAGATAGCCCCCTGAAACATCGCCCCGATAATGCCGCTCATAGACCGACGCCGGATGGTCCTCGGCCACCGGCGCTGCGGTTGCTGCCCACCACTGCGCGACCTCGGCGCCCGTGGCGATCCACACGTCATCGTGTTGTTGGATGCCCTTGATCAATTCACGCAGCACGCCTATCCGTCCTGGCGTGGCGATGATTTCCGGGTGCAGGCGGAGCACGTAGCAAAGGCCAAACCGGTGGAACCCGGCGAAGTCCATCTGCAGGTTGCCCAAGGTGTGGCTGTAGGAGGCGATCCGCGATTGTGCGGGTGGCACCGCCGGGCTCAGGTTGAAGGCGAAGTAGGGCTCGTCTTCGAGCTCATAATGCAGCGGCACCTCGATCACGCCAGGTGCAGTCGGGTGGGCGAATGGCAAGTCATCGCCGCGCCACGACGAGGACCAGCGAATGCCCTGGTCTTTCAAGGCCTCGATGAACCCCGGCGCGCCATTGCCCGCCGGGATTCGAAAGCCGACCGGGCGTTGGCCGGTCAGCCTGGCCAGGGTTTCGCAGCCCTTGGCGATGTCGTCGCTTTGCGCCGCCAGGTCCAGTGTGTCGTAGTCCTGATGGCGATAGCCGGCGCAGGCGACTTCATGGCCGTCGGCCAGGATCGCCTGGATGTGCCCGGGGTTTTCCTCGGCAACGATACCGGGAACGAACCAACTGCTGGGGACGCCGAGTTCCTGGAACAGGTCGAGCAACCGCTCGACGCCGCGTTGGGTGCCGTAGCGCCACACTGACAGGGTCTTGTCACGTCCGGCGACTTCCGGGGCCTGCGTGAGAATGCCGTGGATGTCGTTGTAATCCACGGTCAATACCACGGCGCAGCGATGGCCGTTCGGCCAGATTGGCGAATCAGCCATGATGATGCTCCTTGAGCCACCACTGGGCGACGTCACGGCAGGTGGCGAACCACACGTCATCGCGGGTGCGCATGTGTTCGAAGAGTTTTTCCAGCAGCAGGATGCGGCCCGGCTTGCCGGTAATCTTGGGGTGGAAGAGGGTGGTCAGGCATAAGCCTTCGTCCATGGCGCCGTCGTATTCGCGGCACCAGTTATCCAGGGTCAGCGCGTAACTCGCCGTGCGATCCAGCCCGGAAGGGAAGTTCGGCGCGCGGGTGTAGGCCAGGGAGGCGTAGTCGTCCATTTCCCAGCGGCCGGGGATTTCCACCAGCGGCCTATCGAACCCCGGCACGTTCACCAGGTACGGCCGGTCATCGCCGCGCATGCTGCTGGAGTAGGTCACACCGGCCTCGACCAACATGGCCGGGGTTTCGGCGCGCCAGTCGCCGGACGGCGTACGGAAGCCTTCGGCGCGGATGTTCAAGTGCTGCCAGAACACCTCGCGGGAGATCTTCATCACGTCCTTTTGCTGTTCCAGCGTCAGGGCGTAGAACGATTCGTGCTTGTAGCCGTGATAAGCCACCTCATGGCCGCGCTCGACGATCGCCTGGCACTGTTTAGGCCAGTTCTCCACGACCCAGGCCGGGACGAAGAATGTCGTCGGGATACGGAACTCATCCAGCAGATCGAGCAAGCGTGGCAGTGCCCGGTAAGGGCCGTAGCCACCGAAGCCGAAGTATTCGGGCTTGCGCCAGATCGAGCCGTTTAGCATGGCATCGCCGGTCGGGCCATCGAGATCGAAGGCCAGGGCGAGGCAGGCTTTGTAGTTGTCAGGCCAGGTGGGTTGGGTTGAGGAGGACATCTGTAGTGCTCCAATAATCTTTCAAATACACAACCCATCCCTGTGGGAGCGAGCTTGCTCGCGATGAAGCCGGCACATTCAACATCTGCGCCGGCTGATACACCGCTTTCGCGAGCAAGCTCGCTCCCACATTGGATTCAGGTTGCCTGCGCTATCACTTCCCGGCGTTGATCGTCACCGTCTTGATCGCACCCAGCTCCAAGTCCCACTTCTTGAGAATCACCTGGTAGCTGCCGTCATCGATCATGCTTTGCAGCGCAACCTTCACTGCCTCGCTGAGCTCAGGTTTCTTCTTGCTCACGCCCATCCCGCTGTACTGCTCGGAGATTGGCAGGCCCACGGTCTTGTACATGTCCTTTTCCTGGGTCTTGAGGTACGGCAGGGTTTCGCTGCCTTGCATGGCCGCGTCGATGCGGCTCTGGCGCAGTTGCGCACGGGCATCGGCCGAGCCTTCGGTGCCGATCACATTGATCGCGGGCTTGTCGGCGGCTTCACAGTTGGCCTTGCTCCACGCGGCGATTTCCGCCGGGAAGTTGGTGCGGCGGCTGGTACCGACTTTCTTGCCGCACAGGTCGACGATCTCGTTGGTGTCCTTGTTTTTCTGCAAGGTGTAGAACTGCGGGCCGCTGGTGAAATAATCGATGAAGGTCACGCTGGCCTGACGCTCGGCGGTGTCGGTCATGCCCGACAGCACCATGTCCACGCGGTCGGTCGTCAGGGCGTTGATCATCTGTTCGAAGCCGGTTTCCTGCCATTTGATCTTCACGCCCAGGCGCTCCGCCAGGGCATTGCCCAGGTCGTAGTCAAAGCCGGTGAGGGTGTTGGTGGCCGGGTCCTTGAAGTCCATCGGCGGGTAGTTCGGCATGATCGCTACGACGATCTCGCCCTTGGCCTTGATGCTGGCCGGCAATTCGGCCGCGAAGGCGAAGCCTGAGGCCATGACGCTTGCGAGTACTGCGGGAATGATGAAGTTCTTCATGGTCGTTCTCTTATGAGTGTTGTGAGCGCCAACCGGCGCTTAGGTTCGAACGGCAGAAATGAAGCTCTGGGTGCGAGGGTTTTGCGGACTTATTAGTATTTCTTCGGGGCTTCCAGCCTCCACGATCTGTCCTTCGTCCATGAACACCATGCGGTTGGAAACCTCGCGGGCGAAGCCCAGTTCATGGGTGACGACGATCATGGTCATGCCGGTCTGCGCAAGATCGCGCATCACCGACAGCACCTCACCGACCAGTTCCGGGTCGAGTGCCGAAGTGGGTTCATCGAACAGCATCAGCTTGGGCCGCATGGCCAGCGCGCGGGCAATGGCAACGCGTTGCTGCTGGCCGCCCGACAGTTCGATCGGGTAGCTGTTGCGCTTGTCGGCCAGGCCGACGCGGGCGAGCAATTCCAGGGCTTCTTCATTCGCCTCTTTCGGGGAGCGCTTGAGCACCTGGCACGGCCCTTCGATGATGTTCTGTAGCACGGTCATGTGCGGGAACAGGTTGAAACGCTGGAACACCATGCCGGTGGACAGGCGCTGGCGGGCCACTTGCGTTTCGTTGAGTTCGTGCAGCTTGTTGCCGACGATCCGGTAACCCACCAGTTCGCCGTCGACCCACAAGCCGCCCTTGTCGATTTTTTCCAGCTGGTTGACGCAGCGCAGCAAGGTGCTCTTGCCCGAACCGGAGGGGCCGATGATGCACAACACTTCGCCTTGCTCGACTTCGATGTCGATGTCCTTCAGCGCGTGGAACTGGTCGTAATATTTGTTCAGGCCCACGGCCTTGACGATGCTTCTCATGTGGGGCTCCTCAAGAACGCTTGCCGGCGCCGCGGGCGAAACGACGCTCCAGGCGGCTTTGGCCAAAGGACAGGACGGTGACGGTGGCCAGGTACCAGATCCCGGCGACGATCAGCAGCTCCATCACGCGGGCGTTGGCGTAGTAGATGTTCTGGGCGTTGTAGAGCAGTTCCGAGTACTGGATGACGCTCGCCAGCGAGGTCATCTTGACCATGCTGATGAACTCGTTGCCCACCGGCGGGATGATGATGCGCATGGCCTGGGGCAGGATGATCCGGCGCAGCGCTTGCAGGCGCGGCATGCCGATGGACTTGGCGGCTTCGTATTGCCCGGTGTCCACCGAGAGCAGGCCGGCGCGCACCACTTCGGCGGTGTAGGCGCCCTGGTTGATGCTCAAGCCAAACAGCGCAGCCACGAACGGCGTCATCAGGCTCACGGTGTCCATCTCGAACAGGCCGGGGATGCCGATGGTGGGGAAGATCAGCGCCAGGTTGAACCACAACAGCAGTTGCAGGATCAGTGGGGTGCCGCGAAACAGCCAGGTATAGGTCAACGCCACGTAACGCAGGATGGGGTTGGCCGACATGCGCATGATCGCGGTGATCACGCCGAACACGATACCCAGCGCCATCGCCAGCACCGCCATGACGATGGTATTGAGCAAGCCCCACATGATCGCCTGGGAGGTCAGGAACTGACCTATGTAGGACCACTCGATCTTGCCCTCGGCGAAGGCACGCACCAGGCCGATGAGTGCGATGACGATCACCGTGGCGAAGAAAATCCGCCCGTAGTAGCGTCGGGGCACGTGGTCGTACTGGGTGATGTCGAACTGGTTTTCCGCCAGCTTGCGCTCCGCCTGGAGTCGTTCTGCCTGTGTCTGGCTCATGTTGGTTCTCCGTACTTGGTTTCGCCGCCATCACTGTGGGAGCGAGCTTGCTCGCGATAGCGGCGGATCAGCCAAGTTGATGTTGAAAGTGAAACCGTAATCGCGAGCAAGCTCGCTCCCACAGGTTTAGTGGCGCTGGTTCAAAGACGAAATCCTTGATAGTCCTCGGTCCATCGCTGCTGGGCGGCGAGGGCGGTTTTCAGGCGGCTGATCTGTTCACGCACCTGTTGCGGCGCAGTGCCTCCCCAGCCGCTGCGCGCAGCGATGGCGGCCTCGAGGGTCAGGCTTTCGCGGACTTCCGGGGTGAGCCGCGGGTCGATTTCCGCCAGCAGCGCCGCGGAGGCGTCCCACAATTCGATGCCGTGTTTCTCGCACGCCTGGACCAGTGCCCCAGTGATTTCATGGGCCTCCTTGAACGGCACGCCGCGCACCGCCAGCCAGTCGGCGACTTCGGTGGCGAGGGTAAAGCCCAGCGGCGCCTGGCGTCGCAGTTCCTCGACGTTGACCTTCATCGTCGCAACCATCCCGGCCATGGCCGGCAGCACCAGCAGCAGGGTGTCGACGCTGTCGAGCACGCCGTGCTTGTCTTCGCTCAAGTCGCGGTTATAGGACAGCGGCAACGATTTGAGCGTGGACAACAACCCGGTCAGGTTGCCGATCAGCCGGCCCGCCTTGCCCCGCGCCAGTTCGGCGATGTCCGGGTTCTTTTTCTGCGGCATGATCGAACTGCCGGTCGCGTAGGCATCGTCCAGTTCAACCCAGCGAAACTGCCGCGACGACCACAGGCAGAACTCCTCGGCGAGGCGTGAGATGTTGATGCCGAGCATACTGGCGATGAACAGGAACTCGGCGACGTGATCTCGGCTGGCCACGGCGTCGATGGAGTTCTCGCAGACACCGCTGTAACCCATTTCCTTTGCCGACTGCTGAGGTAAGCGAGCGATTGCCGAGCCCGCCATGGCCGCCGCACCCAGCGGGGACAGTGACGTGCGCGCGTCCCAGTCCACCAGGCGCTGCACGTCGCGCAGCATCGATTGGGCATGGGCGAGCAAGTGATGGGCAAACACGATCGGTTGTGCTTGCTGCAGGTGAGTAAATCCGGGGCAGATGCTCTCGACATGCTGCTCGGCCTGATCCACCAGCGCCTGCTGCAGGCCCAGCACCTCTACGGCCAGGGTGCGCACATGGTCACGCAGGAACAGCCGCAGGTCGTTGGCGGTCTGGTCGTTGCGCGAACGACCGGCCCGCAGCTTGCCACCCAGGGCACCCAGGCGCTCGGTCAGCAGCCGCTCGATGAAGGTATGGACGTCTTCGTCATCCAGGGTCGGGGCAATGCTGCCGGCGCGGTAATCCGCGCCGATACGCTCCAGCGCGTCGAGCATCGTCAGGGTTTCCTGCTCGCCAAGCAGTCCGGCGCGCTGCAATTCCCGGGCATGGGCCTTGGACCCGGCGAGGTCGTACGGGGTGAGCCGGAAGTAACGTTCAGGACAACGGGACAGGGCCGCCAAGGCTTCGGAAGGTCCGCTTTTGAAACGGGCACCCCAGAGACGGTCGGTGGTTTGGGACATTGTTGTTTTCCTCGTCGGTAACGCGAACTGAAACGGGTACTCCAGGCCATGACGCCGCCACAAAAATCGGCGAGCGAAGTCAGGCCAGAGCAGTTTTCAAGGGGGCAGTTGCATCAGTGCGAGAGCTGATCGAAGTGTCAGCTTTTGATGTTTCCAGATCAGCGGTTTGGCGCTGATCCTCGGGATTTATTGGCAGTTGCCAAGCCTGGTTTTCTGTGATCATTATTATTAGGCCAGCGTGTTTTTGTTGTTGGGCACAGGTTGTTGAATAGGGCGCCAGAGGTAAATAAGCATTATGGAAACCCCACTTTCCAATTCCGGAAACCCGCCGCCGAAGGCGCCGCAACGGGCGCCACTGGCCCTCAGCGGGCTGGACTTCAAACTGCTCAAAGTCTTCAAGGCCGTGGTCGAGGCGGGCGGCTTCAGCGCCGCGCAGAATGAGCTGAATGTGGGGCTGGCAGCCATCAGCAAACAGATTTCCGACCTGGAAATCCGCATCGGAATGCGCCTTTGCACACGGGGGCGAGAGGGGTTTCACCTGACGGAAGAAGGACGCCTGGTGTATCAGGCGTCAATCGATTTGTTTGCCTCGGTCGACAACTTTCGCGACCGACTTAGTTCCGCGCAAAACGAACTTGTCGGCGACCTGGGTATAGGCGTTATTGACAACACGATCTCGGATTCAAACTCTCCGTTAGTTGCTGCGCTTAGACAGATCAATGAACAATCGCCCAAGGTCAGGTTTCAACTTCAGGCCACGCAACTTGATGAAGTTGAAAGAGGTGTCGTCGAGGGACGGTTGGTAGCGGGAATCGTGCCGATTTATCAAAAGCGCGAAGAATTCGACTATTACGCACTTTATGAAGAGCGCTCGGAGGTTTATTGCGCCGTCGATCACCCGCTGTTTTCCATGGCGGATGCGGACATGGGCGAAGATGTGCTCAAGGAACACGAGTGCATCAACCATCGCTATGCGGTTCATCGCGACAAATTGAAATTCGCCCGCTACGACAGCTTTTCCGCGTCGGCCACCCAGGTGGAAGCCGTTGCGCTGCTGATCAAGACGGGCCGTTTCCTGGGCTTCCTGCCCCAGCATTACGCCGCGCCGATGGTGGCGCGGGGAGAGTTTCGCGCCGTTCGTCCGGACCTGATCAACATTGTCACGCCGTTCAGTCTGATCCTGCGCCATAACATCGTGCGCAGCCCCTTGGTCAAGGCATTTGCCGAGGCACTGGGCGTGGATTTGAAAGTGACGGTTTGATTGTTTGTTGTACGCAACTCTTTGTTATTCGATGGAGAACTAAGAAGGGCATCGGCATAGCTCAACGACGCGGCCCTGAAAGCGCGTGAACCTGGCTCCAGGTGATATTGAATCGAGCCAGGAATTTTCGGATTCGATCGGAATCGTTAGGCGATGCCTTGGCTGTCCGGCTATGGGCGAAGAGCTTGCGCCCGGCGTCCGCCTGGCTTGCCGCTGTGCGACACACCCTCAAGACCGACTCCAGTTGCAGGCGATCGAACAGGTCGATCTCAAGTCCGGCGTTAGCCAAGTGCTCGGACAATGGATCGGAGGTTGCCGGCAATCGCCAGTCCTGGCGCAGTCGCTCCAACTCATCCTCCACAAGCGCCATGTCGATGCGGCCGCTATCCGCCAGGGTCGCCATGCGCGTGATTGACGCTGAGAGCTGCCTGAAGTTTCCGGACCAGTTCGCATCCCTACTCGTGGCGAACGACAAATATCGGCGTCGGGCTTCGGCACTGAAGCGAACCCTGTGACCGTTGTCCCTGGCATATCGCTGTAGCTCGAAATCGATGTTAGGTTCGATGTCCTCGCTGCGGTTGGCCAGGCCAGGCAGGACGAATGTCCAGATGTTGATCCTGGCGAGTAAATCTTCGCGGAACCGGCCTTCGATGACACGCGCCTGCAGGTCTCGATTGGTACCGGCGATCAAGGTGAAGTCAGACTCGACTTCTTTATCGGAGCCCATCGGCAAGAATCTTTTTTCCTCGATCGCTTTCAGGAGCATCGCTTGTTCATCGAGCGGCAGCTCGCCGATCTCGTCGAGGAACAACACGCCCCTGTGTGCCGAGCGCAACAACCCTTCTCGCGCCTGTTGCGCGCCGGTGAACGCACCTTTGGTATGGCCAAACAATGTCGACATCGCGGTATCGCCGCGCAAGGTGGCGCAGTTGACCTCGACGAACGTGCCATCGACCTGGTGGCGACCACGCTTGAGTTCGTAGATCTGCCGCGCCAGAAACGATTTTCCCGCCCCCGTGGGGCCGCTGATCAGGATGGGAGCCCGGGATCGAGCGGCGACCCGTTCAATCTGCTCGATGGTCCGGTTGAAAGCCGAGTTGCGTGTCGCAATGCCTGACTTGAGCAACTCCGTGCCTTGCAGGCGTTCAGCCTGGAATCGCTTGGCGATCTGGTCGTAGCGCTGCAGGTCGAGATCGGTGACGACATGTCTGCCTGCCGGGGCAGAATCGTCCTCCCGCGCGCCACTGGGTTGGGTCTGTATCAGTTTGGCGGGGATGTGGCGGGACTCGGCCAGCAGGAACCAGACGATCTGCTGGACGTGGGTACCCGTGGTGATGTGGACAAGGTAATCCTCGCCGGCGGTGTCAAACGGATAGCCCGCCGCGAAGTCATGCAGCGAGGCATACACCTCCTCGAAATCCCAGGGATTTTGCAGCGCCATGGGGTGCAGGCGAACCTCGGTTTCAGGCGATACCTGGGCGATATCCGCCGCGACTTTCAGGGCAAGATCGGTATCCCAGCGTGCTTCCCCGTGAATCAGTTCAAGCCGATCGATCAGCAGGTCGGGCTGTTGGCACAGCGAGAGGGTGGGGCGCCATTTGTTCCAGCGCTGCGAACCTTTTCCCACACGGTCGAGCTTCGATCCTAGAATTCCGATGGCGACTGTCTTTTTGGCGCGCATTGCGATCTATCCTGAAAGATATGTTTCGATAGAAAAGTATAGATATTTTATCGACCCATCGCATAGCAACGGAGCGAAGAACGCTTTCAGAGTTTCAATAATCATTTATAAATCAATAACATAAATAATTTATGATCCGCCAACGATCAAATTGGCATGCCGCTCGCTATGGAGTTCCCACACAAAAAACAGGAGCGAAACAATGACCACCCAAACCTATCAATTGCTTGAAGTCGAAAACGGTAAGCCGATCAAGATGTGGACCCGTGGTGTCCCGGTCGAGCCGGAGGCCAAGCAACAGCTGATGAACACTGCGCAGATGCCGTTCGTGTTCAAGCACATGGCAGTCATGCCCGATGTTCATTTGGGGAAAGGCTCGACGATCGGCAGCGTGATCCCGACCAAGGGTGCGGTGATTCCCGCAGCCGTCGGGGTCGACCTCGGGTGCGGAATGTCGGCAGTGCGCACTTCGCTTCGCGCCGCCGACCTTCCCGATAACCTGTTTGGCCTGCGTACGGCCATTGAAAAAGCTGTTCCGCATGGACGCACTTCCGGGCGCAACGGCCGTGACAAGGGAGCCTGGGAAACCACGCCGCAAATCGTCGACCAGGCCTGGTCGGCGCTCGAAGGCCGGTTCGACCTCATCACCGACAAGCACCCGCGCCTGAAAAAGACCAACAACCGCAAACACCTCGGGACGTTGGGCACCGGCAACCATTTCGTCGAGGTCTGCCTGGACGAAGCCGACCATGTCTGGGTGATGCTTCACACCGGTTCCCGTGGCGTAGGGAACATGATCGGCACCTACTTCATCGAGAAGGCCCGCGAGGAAATGCGCAAGCACATGGTCAACTTGCCTGACCGGGACCTGGCCTACCTGCGCGAAGGCACGTCCAGCTTCGATGACTACGTCGAGGCGGTTGAATGGGCCCAGGACTTCGCCAAGCAGAACCGCGCGGTCATGATGCTTGCGGTGCTCGACGCCGTGCGGTCGATCATCACCAAGCCTTTCGAGTCCCGGCTGGTCGCCGTCGACTGCCACCATAACTATGTGGAGCGGGGCACCTATTTCGGTGAGGACATCCTCCTTACGCGCAAAGGCGCCGTCTCCGCGCAGAAGGGGCAGATGGGGATTATTCCGGGGTCGATGGGCGCCAAGAGTTTCATTGTGCGTGGACTGGGGAATGAAGAGGCGTTCTGCAGTTGCTCGCATGGTGCCGGCCGAGTGATGAGCCGTACCAAGGCGAAAGAGGTGTTCACCGTCGAGGACCAGGTTCGGGCGACCGCCCATGTCGAGTGCCGCAAGGATGAAGCCGTCATCGACGAAATCCCGATGGCTTACAAAGACATCGACGCGGTCATGGAGGCCCAGCGCGACCTGGTGGAAGTCGTCCATACCTTGCGCCAAGTCGTCTGCGTGAAGGGCTGATCGATGAGCCAGGATCTGACTCTGATAGACGGCACCCACGGAGGAGGGCAGGTGCTCCGTACCGCCCTCAGCCTTTCCATCATTACCGGTCGACCGTTCCGGATAACGGGGATACGCGGCAAGCGCTCCCGTCCCGGATTGTTGCGCCAGCACCTGACCGCGGTGCAGGCTGCGGCTGAAATTTGTGGCGCCAGGATCCTCGGGGCGGAACTCAACTCGACAGCCATTGAATTCCGGCCCGGGAGCGTAAGGGCAGGGGACTATTCATTTGCAATCGGGACCGCCGGCAGCACGATGCTGGTGTTGCAGACCTTGCTGCCTGCGCTCTTGCAAGCGGATGGCCCCAGTACAGTCCGGATCAGTGGGGGGACGCATAATCCAGCCGCGCCGCCCTTCGATTTCATCCAGAAGGCGTGGCTGCCCTTGATCCAACGCATGGGGGCGCAGGTAGAACTGACGCTGGTCAAGCATGGATTCGTGCCCGGCGGAGGCGGCGTGGCGGAAGCCACCGTACGACCTTCGGCCCTTCACCCGCTGGCGTTGTGCGGTGAGAGGGAACCCGTGACTATCGTTTCGGCCGGAGCGCTGGTTTCGGCGCTTCCTGCCTCGATTGGCAACCGGGAGCTTGATCGGCTCGCGGCAAGGCTCGGGCTGGAGCGGCACGATCTGTCCGTTACCGAGCTGGGGGAGCAGGCGGGGCCAGGCAATGTCGTATCGATCATCGCCATGAAGGCAGGGACAACCGAGGTGTTCAGCAGCATCGGGCAAGAACGCCTGCGTGCGGAGCAGGTGGCTGACGAGGCGATCGACGAATTCAAAGCGTGGGCTCAATCGAACTCAGCGGTAGGCAATCACTTGGCGGATCAACTGATGCTGCCGATGGCAATTGCCGGTGCGGGCCAACTCACCACGGTGCGCCTGAGCAATCACATCCGAACGAATGCCGCTGTCATCCAGCAGTTCATCGATGTTGATGTGCGGCTGACCGAATCTGGTAATCAGGCCAGCATCGCTGTTGGGCCTCATCCTCGCTAGACGGTTTCCAGCCAGCCCGTTGAATCAGCGCCAATCGTTTGTGTCGCCTCAAACCGCGGCTCTACGTTTACACTTGACGGTCACACCCCCTGGAAGGAACGTCCCCGGTGAATGTCAACGACGCCAGTTTCGAAGAGCTGCTCAACGCTTTGCATGACGGCGTCTACATCACCGATGGCGACGGCAAGACGCTGAAGGTCAATCAGGCCTATGAGCGCCTGACCGGGCTCAGCGGCGCGGATCTCATCGGCCGATCCATGCGAGAGCTGGTGAAGGAGGGCGTCATTTCGCAATCGGCTACCTTGCGGGTATTGCAGGGTGGTCGGCCGGTGTCGGTGATGCAGAGCCTGAGCCAGGGCAAGAAGCTGCTCGTCAGCGCCACGCCGATTCTCGATGCTGGCAAGCGGATTTCATACGTGGTCAGTACCGTGCGCGACATGACAGAGCTGCTGCGCATGAAGCATGAGCGCGATGAGCTGCAACAGCTCAAGCAACTGCGCAACAGCACCGCGAAGCTCCACGCCGGCCAACGAGACAATCTCCTGCGTTCGCCGCTGATGGCCGATCAGGAGGTGTCCGGCCGCGTCCTCTCGCTGGCTCGCCAGGTTGCCAGCAGCTCGGTCAAGGTGTTGCTCCAAGGTGAAACCGGTGTCGGCAAGACCCTCGTTGCGCAGTTCATCCATAACGCCAGCCCCCGAGCCAGCGAACCCTTTCTCGCGCTCAACTGCGGCGCACTGCCGGAAAACCTGATCGAAGCCGAGCTGTTTGGCTATGTGCCCGGAGCGTTCACCGGCGCCGGCCCCAAAGGCAAGCGTGGCCTGCTGGAGCTGGCGCATCACGGCACGCTGTTTCTCGACGAAATCGGGGACTTGCCGTTGCCGGTGCAGGTCAAGCTGCTCAAGGTGATCGAAGAAAACCGCTTCATTCCGGTGGGTGGCCTGGAGCTGAAGGAAGTCGATGTGCGCATCATCAGCGCCACCCACCACGACCTCAAGCAGCAGGTGGCGCAGGGGCGTTTTCGGGCTGACCTGTATTACCGGCTCAACGTGGTGCCGATCCACATTCCGGCACTGCGCGAACGTCGGGAGGAGATTGCGCCGCTGCTGCATTACTACCTCGACCGGTTCAACACCCGTTATGAACGCCAGGTCCAATGGAGTCTCGAGGCCCTCGACCTGATGTGCGACTACGACTGGCCTGGCAACATCCGCGAGTTGATCAACCTGGTCGAGCGGCTGGTGGTGACCAATCAGACCGGGACCGTCGAGGCGCTTGATATGCCGGAAGAGCTCCTCGACCTCAATCCACCCAACACCCGTGAGACTGGCCTGCCGCTGCGCAAGGTACTGGAAAATGCCGAGCGCAGTGCGATTCGTGCCGCGCTGCTGACCCACAAGACCACGCGCCTTGCGGCCAAGGCGTTGGGGGTGAGCCAGGCCACCGTGGTGCAGAAGATGAAACGCTGGGAACAGTCTGATTAGGATCCTGATCAGACCCAGCCAAATCGATCAGAAAACTAATCGGCATTGATCCGTAAAAACCCTCCTGCTCGCGTGAAAATCGCGCAAGGCCCCGTGCAATAAGGGCCTTGTGGGCATTGGCACGCCTTTCGCTATCTCCTGTGGCACGTCTTCCAATAAAACAACATCAACTGGACGAGCCCGATGAATATCTCTGCTTTCAAAATCGCTAACAAATTGATCACCGGACCTGGCGCAATCGAGCAGCTTTGCGCGGAACTGACGCGCCTGGAGGTCAAGAATCCACTGATCGTCACAGACGTCATCCTGGTGAATTCCGGCACCGTTGATCTCGCGCTCGCGCAACTCGGCGACCGCCGCTACGGCATTTTCGACCAGGTCAAGCCGGAGCCTGAAGTAGCCATCGTCGAAGACTGCACCCGTGCTTATCGTGAGGGCGGCCACGATGGATTGATCGCCGTGGGTGGCGGTAGCGCCATCGATATCGCCAAGGGCGTCGTGGCGTTTGCCGGGCATGCAGGTCCGCTGAGCGAACTGTTCGGTGTTGATCTGGTGAAACGCAAAGGCCCTGCGTTGATTGCCATCCCGACGACTGCCGGCACAGGCTCGGAAGTCACCAACGTGGCGATTTTTTCCGACAAGCAAGCGCAGCTGAAGAAAGGCATCGTCAGCGACTACCTGTTGCCCGACGTTGCCTTGGTCAGCCCGGCCATGACATTGACTTGTCCGCGCAGCGTGACGGCGGCCAGTGGTGTCGACGCACTTGTGCATGCGGTCGAGTCGTATATTTCGGTAAACGCTTCGCCAATCACCGATGCCATCGCCCTGGGCGCGATCAGGCTGATCACCAAGGCGCTGCCGAAGGCCTATGCCAACCCAACCAACCTGCAGGCTCGGGAAGACATGGCCACCGCCAGCCTGATGGCCGGCATGGCGTTCGGCAACGCGGGGGTAGGGGCGGTGCATGCGCTGGCGTACCCGCTGGGCGGGCGGTTCAACATCGCCCACGGCGTCAGCAACGCCTTGCTGCTGCCGTATGTGATGGCGTGGAACAAGACTGCCTGCGTCGAGCGTTTTCGCGACATCGCCGAAGCCATGGGCGTGCGCGTTGCGAACCTGAGCGACAAGGATGCGGCAGACCAGGCTGTCAGGGCCATGGCCGACCTATGTGCCGCCGTGGATATCCCCTCTGGCCTGCGCAGTTTCAACGTGCCCGAAGACGCTATCCCCGCGATGGCCGACGAGGCCAGCAAGATCGACCGCCTGATGCGCAACAACCCGCGCAAGCTGACCGCCGCCGATATCGAGAAGATCTATCGCGCTGCCTATTGATCTTTGTCACTCACGACTCCGGTGCTGCCGGAGCGTGTGCCCGCCATTACAAATCCAATAAAACAGGTGAACCGAATGTCCGACACTCCTGCGCAACGGAGCGAAAGCCCGTACATCCCGCTCGGTCCTTTCAAGGTCCGGCTACCGTTTATCCACTACAAGATCGAGCTTCCAGACTATTTCCAAGGCTTGCTCATGTGCGCCGTGGACCTGGCGGCGATTCCGCTGATGACCGAACTGCTCGGGATGCCTTTTGAGGTTGCGCTCGCCGTCGTGATGCTCAACGGCTTGCTGTACCTCGCGCACCATTTGCTCGGCGACCCGACCGTACCTGGCTGGATCACCCCAGCGGTGCCGCTGTTGATGGCGTACTGCGCGCAGTTTCCGATGGGCCCGGAGCGTGTCCATGCCTTGATTGCCTTCCAGTTGATGCTGGGGATTTTTTCAATCGCCCTGGGGGCGACCGGCATGGCGAAGAAGGTGGTGGAGTATGTGCCCTCGGCGATCAAATCGGGGATCATCGTCGGCGCTGGCTTGAGCGCGGTGATCGCCGTATTCCAGGTCGGCGGCAAGTTCAATGTGCTGCCCTGGACCATTTCCATTGCGGTCGGTATTGCCTTCTATTTGATCTTTTCCCAGCACTTCAACGAGCTCAAGCAACGCAACCGTTTCTGGTGGAACTTCGCCAAGCTCGGCATCTTGCCGATCGTGCTGCTGGCCGTGGTGATTGCCCCATTGTTCGGTGAAGCGCCCTGGCCAACCCTCCAGTGGGGCATCAGCCAACCGGATTTCGCTGGCCTGTGGAACAACTACACGGTATTTGGCCTGGGTATGCCGCCGCTCTCCATGTTCATCTCCGCGCTGCCGACCATGCTCGCGGCCTACATCATCGTTTTCGGCGATGTCCTCAGCGCGAAATCATTGCTCGACGAAGCTGAAACCGTCCGCACCGACGAAGTCGTCGACTACAACGCCGACCGCGCCCACCTGATCTTCGGCGCACGCAATGCGTTCATGAGCATCTTCGGCCCGGACGTCGCGATGTGCGGCCCGAAATGGGCGGCGATGCTGGTGGTGGTGATCGAGCGATTTAAAGGCGGGCCGAAGGCGATGAAGTCGATCATCGGCGGAGTCGGGTCGTTCCGTTGGGGGACCAACAGCGGTCTGTTGCTGTTGCCGGTCGTGACGTTGGTGCAGCCGATCCTCGGTGTAGCCCTGTCGCTGACGCTGCTGATCCAGGGTTACGTGAGCGTGCGTTTGGGCATCCTTGAAGCGCGTAGCCAGCGCGACCTGGGTATCGCCGGCGTGATTGGAGCGGTACTGGCGATCAAAGGCGCGAGCTGGGCATTCGGGATTGGCGTTGTGTTGTGCTTGCTGATTTATGGCAAGAATTTCTTCAAGTGGGAGGTGGATGGGACGTTTGCCAAGGACTTGAAGTCGGTGGATGGAAAGCCGGGCAAGGATGTGGAGCCGGTTATGGTGAACAAGCGGGTAGTGGGGGAGGCTATGGCTGATTGATCGGGTTTGTATGCGCTGAACGGTATGGACGCAAGGCGCATTTGTCGTGCGCTTTGATAATCACGGAAATAAAAAAAGGAAAACGCCATGACCACTGCAGTTCCCACAATGGATGAACTATTAAAGGACGCGCCTTCAAACTGGGGCAGATGGGGAGCGGAAGACGAAGTTGGCTCGCTGAATTACCTGACCGCGCAAGAAGTCCTGCGCGGAGTTGCGCACATCAAGAAGGGAAATGTATTTACCTTGCAGCGCATGATCGGGAATCCTGCTGGCGATCCGGTCTGGCCAGGCCGTACAGCCGGCAGAACGCACCATGATTCTCGACGAGTCGAGTTGGGACGATAATCATGGCCCTTGCTACCCCGGCGGTTTGCACTACGCCGATGACAAGATCGACGCATTCCTGCAAGGATCCACGCAATATGATGCGCTTGGCCACCTCTGGTACGGCGGAAAAATATGGAACGGCTACGACGCGCGAACAACGGTGGGAGGTCTCGACAAGGCCAGTGTTGCACCTATCGGCGAACGAGGAGTCGTCGGACGCGCCGTATTGCTGGACATGGCAAGGCATCGTGGCAAACGCATGCTGGATAAAGGCGAAACATTTACCCATCTAGATCTCGAGGCATGCGCAGAAGCTCAGGGCCACACGATCGAGCCTCATGACATCCTGATTATCAGAACCAACTTCCTCCAGGCTTTCTATGAGCAAGGCGAGGCGTTTTATGATGGGTTCTGTGAGCCAGGTCTTACGTATTCGGAGGAACTTGTCCGATGGTTCCACGACAAGGAAATTCCAAACCTTGTCACCGATACCATCGCCAACGAAGTCACGACCGACCCGGTATCAGGTGTGGCACTGCCTCTGCACTGTGCATTGATGCGCAATCTGGGTATCGCCTTTACGGAGATTTGCGACTTGGAAAAGCTGGCTGAAAATTGTGCCGAAGACGGGCAGTACACATTTCTCTATGTGGCCGCGCCGTTGAAAGTCCATCGCGCTACCGGATCACCGGTCAATCCGGTGGTGATTAAATAGTTTTTGCGTGCTGGGGCAGGTTTGGTCCTGCCTCAGTGTGCGTTAAGCAACTGGGATCTGGCGCAACGCAGTACATTCGCTCATAGGTAGTGCAAGCACATAAACATCCTGTTTAACATAATATACATTATGCGCACATTCATGTTTAGGATTGGGTACCCTGACAGGCTGCTTTTCAGCATGCTCACGGCAGCTTTCAAGGCGCGGACTTTGGTGGGTTCCTTTCCTGCCGTAATGACATCCTGCAGAACAGCGTCTTCGCCCTGGAATCTGAATTTTGATGGTCGTCTATCTGGCCAAGTCTCACGTCTACAACGGCTCCGCCGTTTGAATCAGTGAATTGAGCACCAGCTTGATTTCCGCAGCCGGATCTTTATGCCCCTGCAGGATCAAGCCTTCCGACAATGCAGTGAAAGTTCGCGCCAGTGCTGCGTATGCCAACGGAGGCTTCTTGCCGGCGTGATTGAAGATGATCGTGATCAGTCTTCCTAGCGCCTCGCTGTTTTCTTCATGCAGATCGTAGTAATGCTTTGCGAATTCTTCATCACGCAAAGCGATCAACTGCATTTCGGCGTCAAGGATGGCGCAGTTGGTATTGTTTTTAAGCGTGTCGATGTAAGCATTCAGGCCCTGAGTCAGTTGCTCTGCCGTGTAGCCCGCCGCCAAGGTGCTGCCCAAGCGATCTATCTCGACTCTCTTGAAGCGCTGGGTAAGTTGAAGCAGCAGTTCCGACTTGCTTGAGAAGTTTGAAAAGAATGCACCTTTTGAATAGCCGGCCTCTTCGGAAATTGTATTCACGCTGGCGGCATGAAAGCCTTTCTTGATCATCAGATCCGTAGCAGTGTCGAATAACTTGTCTCTTGTTACTTGCTGACTTTCCTCTCGCCCCAATCTCTTCTTGATCACGCCCTCGGCTCCTTTGGCCCGATGTATATATTTGTAACTAGATGAAACGAATCAACGATTCAGCTAGCAAAACAGGTGTTTTCTACCTTACCACCCACCTTGGCTGTTTGCATTTAAAGTTTTGGAAGTGGCATCTAATGACGACGCATTCCAGGCTGTAACAGACCTTCGCAGGAAGACAATTTTCGGCCGGATTCCAGGGGCAGGCGCTGTGACACACCCTTCCCGCCCAGCGTGAAAAATCGCTGGAGTGCCTGAAAAATGGCGTCACCCGCATGACGAATACACTGAGACTTGCCGTCTCAGGCCCGAGCTAGACACCTCGTCTTTGGTCTTTTCGCTAAATACCGCTTGATTTCCAGATACCGAATGGTTTTTACTTGCGCCGTTGGATTGTCCGACACCTGTTCAGCGCCAACCGTGCTCGGACAGGTACCTCAAAGGAGCTGGATTTTAATGGAATATGCCTTTGTTACAGGCGCTACAGGCCTGCTCGGAAATAATGTCGTCCATGCGCTTTTGAAACGAAACATCAAGGTCAAGGCCCTTGTACGCTCCGTTGAAAAAGCCAGGAAGCAATTCGGTGCGCTGCCTGTTGAGTTGGTTGAAGGCGATATGCTCAATGTTGGCGCGTTTAGCCATGCGCTGGAAGGCTGCGACGCTTTGTTTCATACCGCCGCGTACTTTCGCGATAGTTACAAGGGCGGAAAACATTGGCAAAAGTTATATGACACCAATGTGACCGGCACCGAGCGCTTGTTACAGGCCGCTTATGCCGCTGGGATTCGCCGTGCCGTCCACACTTCGTCCATCGCGGTCCTGAAGGGCGACAGGGACGAGGTGATCGACGAAACCATGTCACGTGATGAATCGGAAGCTGACGATTACTACCTGAGCAAGATCCTGTCCGAGCAGAAGGTTCGGGAGTTCCTGTCGTTGCACCCGGACATGTTTGTCGCAATGGTGTTGCCCGGCTGGATGTTCGGCCCTGGCGACATTGGCCCCACCTCGTCAGGTCAGTTCCTGCTGGATTTTGTCGGACAGAAGTTACCAGGTGTTCTTCCAGGCAGCTTTTCGGTGGTGGATGCCCGGGACGTGGCGGAACATCAAATCGCGGCGATTACCCGCGGCAGATCGGGTGAGCGTTATCTGGCCATCGGCAATCATATGGACATGAAAAGTATCTTCCGGGCGCTGTCCAGTGTCAGCGGCGTACAAGCACCTGAGCGCCCTGTCCCGTTGTTCATGCTACGGCTCATCGCCTTCGTCTATGAATGTTATTACCGCATCACGAAAAAGCCTGTGCTGATCAGTACCTCCACGGTCAAGCTTATAGAGCAAGAGCAAGGAAGAACGCACTTCAGTCACAGCAAAAGTTCAAGCGAATTGAAATGTGCATTCCGTCCCGTCACGGAAACGCTGACCGATACGTTGGAGTGGTATCGGAAAAACAATTACCTGCACGTTAATTGAACCCATTCAAACAGTAGCCTGCCTCTGCAGTACTTTTTATCTAACCATGACTTCAAGGATTGAGAGGTTGGTGAATGAAAAGCCTTACCCATAAAGAAGGTTTTCTGCATCGTTTCGTCGGTTTTTCCCATTCGTATCCCGAGCACATCGCTATCCGGGACTTGGATGCAGAAGAAACCGTCACATACCGGGACCTGCGAATCAGGGCTGAAGAATGCAATGGTTTTCTCCACGCCCTGAACGTATCGCCCGGGGAGAAAGTAGCCTTTGTGCTGCCCAACGGCGTGGATTTCATCGCCTATTACCTGGCAGTAATTGGCCATGGCGCTGTCCCGGTGATTCTCAACTACAAACTGACGGCATTCGAGCTGGGTAATGTCCTGGGCATTTCCAAGCCATCGCTGATCGTCACGACTGGCACGCTGTTTGAGCAACACCAGGACATATTCCAGCCGACCCACGCCTTGATCGTGGGCAATGGCGACGAGCCGCCTGAAAACGCCACGGTTGAAGCGACGCTGTCACGCCAGGCCCAGCCTCTGTCGCTACCAGACGATAACCCGATTGTCTCGATGCAGTTCACCTACCGTGGCATCGGTAAGCCGCTGGCGGTCTGTCATCGCTACCTCGACCTGACGCAGTCAAGCGATGGCCTGCATGAACAGTTTCATCCCCAAGGCGTGGGGTCGGTCCACCTGGTGACGCTGCCGCTTTACGCCATCTTCGGATTGTCGGTGATGATGGTGTTCCCGCTGAGCATCGGCGCCACGTTGCTGATGACCAACACCCTGCTCAATCGGGACTTGGCGCAAGTGTTGTCCGAACACCAGGTCACCTTTGCCTGCCTGGTGCCCGACGTTATTCGTTATTTCAATTCGCGACTCGCCAAGCGCAAAGGCCCGCGTTTGCCCCTGCATCCTCAATTGATGATGTATTCCGGCGGCAGTCATCTACCAGCCGATGAAGGCGAGAAGCTCGGCAAGTTGTTGGGATGCGCGGCTGTACTGCAAGGCTACGGGCTGACCGAAAGCATGCCGGTGATTGTCCAGAGTTCTGTCGGCGAGGTTCATCGCGGCGCCATGGGACGGCCGATAAGTGGCGTCGAACTGCGGGTGGTCGACGCGCAAGGCCAGGATGTCGTCGCGGGGCGTATCGGCGAGCTGCTGATACGCGGGTCGATGGTCATCTCGGGCTATGACGCTGCGCCAGAGATCAATGCGCGATTTTTCCGGGACGGCTGGCTGCACACCGGCGACCTGGTCTGGCGAGATGAAGAAGGCCATGTCTTTTTCTATTGCCAGCGCCTGCGCATCTCGAAAATCAAAGCGCAGATGGTCGATCTGGCGGAAATCGAATCCGTCGCCCTGAAGCACCCCGATGCGGTGCGTGCCAGGGCCTACATCGTCCCGGACCACAAGGAAGTGAATGTCTTGCACTTGTCAGTGGAAGGCGACGGTGAGTTGAGCCAGAACAGCGTGACCACCCTGCTCTCGCGTTACCTCTCCGGCTTCAAATTGCCAAAAATCATAGAGATTGTCCCTCTCAAGGAAGCGCTTCATGCACGCTGACAGCACACGACCGGTATTGGCCGTTTTCGATTTCGACGGCACGTTGACCGACAGGCACACGTTCTGGCGCTACATGCGCTTCATCGTCGGAACCCGGGCGTTCTGGCTCAGGATCATTCCCCTGTTGCCAAAGATGCTCAGCGTCATCCTGGGCATTACGCCGTTGATGCAGGCGCGTCTGGCCTTTATCGCCTGTTACCTGGGCGGCCTGACGGTAGAGCAAGAGCGCGAACACGCCAGGTTCTTCATCACCGAGCAATTGCCACTCTGGCTGAGGCCGCAAGCGTTGCGCCGGCTGCAATGGCACCAGTCCATGGGGCACGTGACGGCGCTGGTCAGCAATTCGCCAGAGAACTACCTGATCCCGTGGGGCCAGGCGGTGGGTTTCGACCACGTATGCGGGACCCGGTTGGCGACGGCCAAGAACAAGCTGACGGGTGGAATCTCCGGCACCAATTGTGTCGACCGGGAAAAAGTGGCGCGGCTCCGGGACTGCTTGAGCAACCTCGATGACTTCTACATCTACGCCTACGGCGATTCGTCCGGGGACGACGCGCTGCTCGGCATTGCCAACTCTCCCTTCTACAGAAACTGGTACTGATCGATGAACACTCTGAGCACTTTGGCCCCCAAGCATTTCAAACAGCCGGGCAACGCTGCGACGGTGATGATCGTCGGTGCCGGCCCCATTGGCCTGTCCCTGGCAATCATGCTGAAGCAATGGGGCGTGGCTTTTCGCATCATTGAAAAAAACGCCGGCCCCTCGACCGCGACCAAGGCGATGGCGATTCATTCCAGGACGCTGGAAATTTTCCGCGACCTCGGCATCGCCGAGCAAGCGCTGGCCGACGGTTTTACCATCAACCAGTTTTCGGTCCAGTCCAATGCGAAGCGGGTGCTGAACTACAATTTTTCCTACCTGGACGCCACCTATCCCCTCCTCCTCAGCTTGCCGCAGCCGCAGACTGAAAAGATCCTGCTGGAGCGTTTGAACCTGCTCGGCGCGGATGTGGAATGGAACACCGAACTGGTCGACATCGAAAACCAGCCAGGCGCCGTGCACATGGCACTGCGTCGTGCCGACGGCAGCGAAGAATCCGTTACCAGTCGCTGGGCAGTGGCCTGTGACGGCGCCCGCAGCAACATTCGAAAACGCCTGGACATGACGTTCGAGGGCTCCTCCTACGACCGTTTCTTCATGCTCGCCGACGCCGACATCGAGTGGTCAGGCAGCAAGGATGAAGGCGCGTTTTTCCTTGGCGCGCAAGATGGGTATGTCGCGGTCGCGCCGATCAGCGATCAATCGCGTTATCGCCTCTTTATCGAGATGCCCTACAACCTGCCGCCGGAAGGCGAGCGCCCGCCGCTGACCCTGGAGAATTTCCAACGGCTGTGCGAAGGACGCGGGCAGAAGATGACCCTGTCCAATATCTCCTCGACCACCATTGCCTCGTTCCAGCATCGCCGAGTGCAATCGTTGCAGCAAGGCTCGATCTTCCTGGTGGGTGACTCCGCGCATATCGGCAGCCCGATCGGTGGCCAGTGGATGAACCTGGGCATTTCCGAAGCCTATAACCTGGCGTGGAAAATGGCCTATGTCGATCAGGGCCTCGCCGATCCGTCGCTGTTGGAAAGCTACAACGACGAACGCTACCCGGTTGCCCTCGAAGTGGAAAACACCGCGCATCGCCTCACCGGGCTGATTACCGTCAGGCATCGTGCCCTGGTCTGGTTACGAGACAACGTCCTGCCGTTGCTGAGCAATCGCCAAAAGATCCAGCGCAAGCTGCCGTCGATGATTTCCGGCCATCAATACCACTATGGCAAGAGCGAATACATCCAGGAATCGCTGACCAAAAAGCAGCGCAGCAGCTGGGCCAGAAAAGGCAAGAAAACCCCGTTCCAAGCCCCCGCCCCTCGTTCGGGACAACTGGCGCCAGATGTCGAGCTGTGGCAACACCAGGGCATGCCACCCAAACGCCTGATCGATCTGTTCCAGGGAACCTTCACCCTGCTGATCTTCAGCGCGGCGGATCAATTCTCGCCGCTGTTGCCAAGTCATTACTCGCTGGCCGCCTCGGTGGAGCGCGACTACCCGGCGATCAAGGCCTACTGCGTGGTCGATGCCCTGAGCAGTGTCGGGTTGCCCGCGGAGCAATCTACCCTGCTGGACCCTGACTGGCGCCTGCACAAGCGCTATCACGCCAAGGAAGGCACGTTGATGCTGGTCCGGCCCGATGGCTACATCGCCTTCCAGGGCGCCGATGCAATAACGCTGATGACTTACTTGAGCGTGCGGTCCGGGTTGCTCAAGGGCGCCGGGAAGACAGCTTTTTCCGAAATCGATGCGGTGGAGCTCCCACTTCAAGTCGTGACTGCCGATCTGCCCTGCTGATTCTCATGGCCCAGCCCTGGGCCATGCCTTGATGACTGAATATACCGACTCACTTATGGTTAAGGAGAACCTTATGCGCTTGCAGCTCAACGACGTTGTGCAGGAGTTCATCGTGTCCAACGGGAAAATAGCCCACAGCTATTTTTCACTGTCCGAAAAAATCATCGATTCCCTTTGCGAATCCAACATCGCAAAGGAATCCATCCTGATGCGCCTGCTGGAGCAGGCCGAAACCGTCACCGCGCATTACTTCAACGCTCACCAGCAGGTGCTCGAGGGCGTCTACGCCCACGGTGTCCAAGCGCCTGCCAAGGACAGCGTCGCTGCACTCGAGCCGGTTATCTCGCAGCCATCGGTGCTGGCCGCGGCGCCGGTCGCCGAACAACTGCCTGCACTCACCTATGCGCAATGGCTGCGTACGGAAATAAGCACGGTCACGGGTTTCAAAAGCGAGCAGATCGATTTCGACCAGAGCTTTGAAAGCCTGGGCATCGACTCGCTGGGCTTGGTCGATATCTTCGAGTCGTTGGCCCAGCACTTCCCGGAAAAGAAAGACCTCACTTCGCAGCTTTTCGATGCGCCGACACCGACAGCCTTGCTCGCCAGGCTTGAGGCCAACCCGCAGGCGCCGGCAATGGACGTCCAAGCCTGGGTCCTGGACCAACTGGCCGGCATTACCGGTTTCACCGTCGATCAGCTCGATCGCCAACAAAGCTATGAAAGCCTGGGAATGGATTCTCTGGTGCAGCTGGATTTCCTCGAGTCGGTGGTCGCCTTGTGGCCACAGCTCAAGGCCCGGAGCAGCGAGTTGGCCAACGCCAAATGTGCGCAGCAAACCATTGCGCTCATCGAAGATACCCTTGCCAATGACGCGCCACGCAGCGCTGCTGATGAGCCTGCAACCCACACCGTAGAAGCATCGACGCAGATCGGCGAGGTGTTGCTCGGCGCCCTCTCGCCACTGGTCGCGGACGCGCCATCGGCGCTGGATGTCGAGACGCCCTTTGCCCAGTTGGGGCTCAACGGTTTTGATCGGGAGGCGCTTTGCCAGTCGATGGCCCAACGCTGCCCCGACAGTGAGTTCAGCCGGCGAAGCACTGATGTCGCGCCGCACGCCACAGGACGCGCTGTCGCTCTTGGAAAGAATGGGCTGAAGCCCGCTGGCAGGCGCTGCCAACACATGGAATGGAAACCGGGTGACCGACAGGTGACCCAGCTTTAGTGAATCAGGAGATAGCAATGAGTGGCGCGGTAACGACAGAGGGTGACTTGTGCTTCAGCGCGATGGCTGGCGAATTCCCGGGAGCGCCTTCGACGGATGCCCTGTGGAATGTGCTCGTCCAAGGCGGGATAGCACCCATCCAGGCCATGCCGGCACGTTGGGAGCTGGATAAAAGCGCGATATTTTCGGCCAAGGCTGGCGAGAAGGACCGCACCTACCTGGACAGTGCCTTTTGCCTGACCGACGATGCATCGATTCCCTCGCGTCACGATGGCCGGCAGGTGGCGATCGGCAAGAAAGTCCTTCAGACGCTGCTCACTCAACTGGCGGCCCAAGGCTCGGTGCTGGATACCAAGCGCACGGCGCTGGTGGTCGCCACTTCATGGTGCGACGAAAGTTATTTCGCGACAGGAACCGCGAACAGCTCCGGCGCGCCTGTCGGTTTCACCCCGGGCGAACAAGTGGCCGCACTGGCCAGCGCTTTCGCCTTGGGCGGGCCGGTGTTGTCCGTGGATACCGCCTGCAGTTCCTTCCCCTATGCGATCGACATGGCCAAGGCGTTGCTCAGCAGCGGCCAGGCGGATAACGCGATCGTGATGGCCTTGAACACGGTCCTGCCGCCCGCGCTGTTCCTTGGCTTCTCGCAACTGACAGCATTTTCCGCCCGGGCCAGCATGCAGGCGTTCGGTCAGGACGCCGACGGCATCGTGCCCGGGGAATGTGCAGCGGCATTCCTGGTCGAGCCAGTTTCCCAGGCATTGGCCGCCCGGCGGCAGCCGCTGGGGGTCCTGCGGGCGCTGGGCTTGTCCGCCGACGGCGCCGAAGGCTCGGTGTTCGCGCCGGGCAAACAGGCTCAATATTGTGCCTATGAGCGCGCCTACAGCGACCTGGACCCAGGCAGCGTCGACTATATCGAGACCCACGGCACCGGCACCCCGTTGGGTGATGCGACCGAGTTGGCCTCCCTGGACAGTTTCTTCGCCGCCCATCGCAACACCGGCGAAAAATTGACCATCGGCTCGATCAAGTCCGTCATCGGCCATCCGCTGGCCGCCGCGGGAGGTGCCTCGCTCGCCAAGGCGCTGATGATCCTGCGTCACCGGAGCGTCCCGCCCCAGCCTGACTACCGCCCCAGCGCAAAAGTCGACGAAACCTGCCTGCAACTTGCCACACGGCAACCGCAGTCCCTGGCTGATCGCCAATCGGCCATCCGGATCGGGATTTCCAGTTTCGGCTTTGGCGGCGCCAACGCGCACCTGGTGGTGGATGAATACATCGACCACGGGCACGCGCCCGCCGCCCGGGCAGTCCCGGGCGTGTTGAAACTCGATCTCGCCGTGGTCGAGGCTGAAGCTGCGTTCAGCGGGTGCGATTCACTGCAGTCATTTCAACAGCAGCTCGACCAGCCAGCCGCGCCCGCCGTGCTGTTTCCTTACGGTCGCTTCGTCGATTACAGCGGCGACCTGAGTCGGCCGTTATCCGGGAAGTTCCTCGCCCAGGACCCGCTCATCGACATCGCCGGTTTCGGCATGGGCCCCAAGCCCCTGGCCCATGTCGACCCGTTCAAGCTGCTGGTCACCGACCGGGTCAACCACCTGCTGCGGCGTCTGCCCGGCGTGGCGGGCTCCGCCGACACCGCCATGGTGATGTGCTGCAACATGGGCGGCGAACGGTTCAACAATGCCTACAGCAGCGCCGAGCATTTCTACGCCCGAAGCCAAGGCACCCCGCCAGGCGTGGAGGTGACGGACGTGGCGACCATGCTGCCGAACATGCTCTCCGGCTACCCGGCGCAGATTTTCGACTTCAAGGGTTTCCACCAGACGCTGGCCGGCACCCCAGGTCTGTTCTGGCAGACGCTGTTGGCTTCCCGGCAATGGTTCAACCAAGGCATTTCAACCCTGCTGCTGGGCGCCGGGCGGTTTATCAGCGGTGAAATCGAGATCGATCGCGCCCTGCGCAGTACAGCGGTACAAGGCGAAGGGCTCGGCGTGGTCGCCCTGCGTCCCTATCAGCCTGATTCCGGTGATACGCCGCTGCTGGTGATTCGTGCGGCGGTCCTCGCCCATGCCGCGACGTCATTGGACGAAGCGTGCCAGTTGACAGGCAAAAAACGCGACCAGTACCCGCACGTCGAGGTCTGCGAATTGCAACCGGAAACGGCCCAGGCCAAGGGACCGCTGCGAGAAATAACCGGTTTCCTGGCGGAAGCCAGCGGCATCGAGACCTTGCTGGCGGTGATGTTGAATGCCTCGGCGCACACGGTGATCGAGGTTCGCGAAGGCGGCACGCCGATCATGTGGCTGTTCACCGAAAAGCTCCGGGACTGGAAACCGCTGCCGGCCGACCTCGCCCCTCCCCTCAAGCATCCGTTCAGCCTGCGTTTCGCCCATGAGGCGCCGCGTTCGCTGCAACCGCTCGCCGCACCTGCGCGCCCCGGCCAAATCGTCCGGGAACCGCAACACGACGGCGTCGACGTATTGCAGCTCAGCGACCTGCTGACGAGCACGGTCCTGGCCGGGTTGCGCGTTCGTGTCCGCGCGATGGAAGGGCTTTTCGCCCTGCACCAGGGCCCAGCGGCCCAGCGGCCCACGCAATGGCCTCGTCGTCCCGAAAACACAGTGATCAGCCACGTGCAACGGACCCCGCGTTCGCTGCGCGCACAATTGCTGGTGAACGAGGCACACCCTTATTTCTTCGACCACCCGCTGGATCATGTGCCCGGCATTCTCCTGCTCGAAGGCGTGATGCAATTGATCGAGCAGGCCATGCCTCCGCTCAATGGCCGCGTCGCCTACGTCAAGACGCTGGGCATCAAGTTCCAGCAATACGTGCAGAAGGAAGGCCTGATCGACCTGCACGTAGAGCAAGATCAGGACGCTCATGTCTTCCAGGCAAAGGTCATGCAGGGCGGGAAACTGATGTGCACGTGCGTGCTGGGAATGGCCTACAACTCGGCCTTCGAAACCGCACCGCACGGCGAGTTCACCGCCCGCCGGTGTGGCAACAAGGCGTTCCTGCACAAGGCCAGGGAAGAGAACGTGATTGTCAGTGAGATGAGCTCGGTGGCCCAAGGCTTGAGCGTCGACACCGTCAAGCTGCCCGAGGGGCACTTCTTCCACGAGGGCGACCCCGCGCATTTTTCGATGGTGTATTTCCTCGAGATCGCGCGCCAGTGCTACATGCAGATTGCCCACGGCCATCTGCAGATCCCCCTCAATGTGCCCATGAACCTGTTGGCCCTGAGTTTCAGCCTGGACCGGCCCATCCCCCGCAACAGCCCGCTTTCGCTGGCGCCGCAAGCCGGCATGGAAGCGCAGTTGCAGTCCTTCAAGACCAACCGCATCCACATCGATCTGTTCAACCGGGGCGAAAAAATCGGCCAGGCAAATATCACCGCGCAAGTGCTGAGCCAAGCCGCGCCTGCCGCCTGAAGCGTGGCTCGAAGTCCACTTCGAGCACGACCGTGCCCCAACAGCCAAGGTAATCCCATGAACGATGTCACCGTAAAAGTCATAGTCCGGTCACCACCGCCGGTCATATGGAAGATCTGGAGCAACTTTCCAGAATCGCCACTGTGGGACACCGACGTCCGCCACTGTGAGCTCAATGGCCCGTTCCTAGCCGGGACGCAGGGCAAATGCGTCCTGAACAATGGCCTGAAAATGCCCTTGAAACTGGAGGCGGTGGAGCCTCAGGAAAGCTATCGCAACAGCGCGAAACTGCTTTGGATAAACCTCGAATTCGATCATCGGCTGCGCAGGCTCTCGCCCAATGAAACCCAGGTTATCCATAGCGCGAAAATCTCCGGCCCCTTGAGCCTTCTGTACCGAGGGCTGATGCGCAAGGCATTGACCGTGGCGATGACCACGGCCTTGAACAACCTGAAGGCTTTGGCTGAGCTGCGGGCGGATGTCGCCTGCATCCCCGATGGCGAGAAATCTGAAACGCACCTGCACCTGGTATGACCGCCTCGGGACGTCATGTCCCGAGCGCGAGCTACGGCATTTTTTTTGATAACGGCACATTTGGACCGAGCATGAACCTACTGAAAAACACCCAATACCTGGCGCTGAGCATGATCGGCATCGGCCTCATCGTCCCGGCGTGCAGCTTCGCCGACACGCTGGGCCCTTACGCCAGTCTGATGGGCGGCGCGAACTGGGTCGCTGAGCAGGACCTGACTCAAAACGATCTGGATTTCGTCGAGATGGAGTTCAACCAACCCACCGAATCCGGCTACGCCACTGGCCTGGCCTTGGGCTGGCGCTTCCCTGTAGGGCTGAGGCCGGAGATTGAACTGGGCTATCGCAAGAACACGCTGACCCAGTTCAACAACCGGGTCTATGAGGGCGGCGGGAGCATCGACGGCAAAGGCGAAGAGAAAGCCACGACCTTGATGGCCAATCTCTGGTACGACGTGTTGAACCTGCCGGCGCCGTTCGACCGATTCACACCCTACGTCGGTGGCGGCCTCGGCTATGCCACCCTCACGGTGAGTGGCCTGGAGGCCGGCGGTGTCGAATTCGGCGGTACCCATCGTGACACGGTTTCGGCTTACCAACTGGGTGCCGGCGTCGGGTACGAGTTCACCGAGCACTGGTCCATGTCGGTGGATTACCGGTGCCTGAAGACGCGCGAAGCGCATTTCGGTGACATCGAGCGCTTGCCCCAGGGCGATGTGAGCACCGAGTACGAGTCCCAATCGGTGATGCTCGGCCTGCGTTACTGGCTCTGATAGACAGACCGGCGCCTTACCTCGGCAAGGCGCCGTTTTCGCCAGCAGGTGGTTGTTTCAGGTACATGCCCGACAGCATGTCCTGACTATCCAGCGGCCAGTTGTGGTTGATGATCGCGAAATTCTTCACCAGTTGAATGTGGTACGGCCCATTCTTGCCGGTTGTTTGCGCTTGCGACACGACAATGAGGTTTTCGGTTTCCATCGTTACAATCTGGTGTTCGGTCACGATGCCCTTCACGGTAACCGTGAATTCAGCCATTTCTTTCCCATCGGCGTTGCGATCCGGCAGGATCTTCAGGTCCAGATCACCGTCGCGGCCCATCGAGTCCTGGCGCATCTGGTAATGGCCGCTGCGTTGATCCGACTCGACATCGCCGGTCTTGTCGTCATCCGACTCGCGCTCATCCTCGTGCAACACAACTCTCTGCGGGCGGTTATCGTTCTTGTCGACGCGGGTCCGGGTGCCTATGTACGGGTAAGGTTCGACCTGTTCCCGGGCGATGCGCCATTCACCGATCCGCCGGCCGTCATGGGCATATTCATAGAGGTTGACGAATTCGTCGTCTCCCTCGTCTTCCCGAGCCCCCACCAGCCTGACTGACTCGGTGCCGGCTGCCTTGAGGTAGCGCACTTCTCCAATGACCACCGCGCCCTGCTTCTGGTACCAGATTTCCAGTGGGACATGGTCTTGCAGGCTGCTAGGCAAACAACTGCGGATCCTCTTTGTCCGGCCCGTCCAGGGTCGATTGTTCGTGCCACTGGCCGTCCCGCCAGTCGCCGACGGTGCGCCGGGTGTAACCGCGCGGCATGCTGGAGGTATCGTCGTATTCGGTCGGCTGGATGTTGTCCTCGGTGTCGCAATGCAGGCGGACCAATTCGTCACCCTGCATTCTCCATCGACACGTACGCGTCCAATGGCCGTCGCGGTCGGTTTGGGAAAACAGATTTTCATTCGGGATGACCGCAAACATCCCGCCATTGCTTTCCTTCGCCAGGTTCGTCAACGCCCGGTTGAGGACCCACTGGCTGCTCTGCGGATCTTGCAGATAGACATCGTAGTTTCCTTTATAGGCCACTTCAGGATCGTCGCCGTTGCGAATCGCCAGGTCCAGACGGCCATCAAAGTTGAAATCATCGAAGTACACCAGGCTGAAACGACCGAGCATCCAGCCGTTGTCCTTGCCATCGCGGTCCAGGGGAATATTGCCGGCCTGGGTCTGCAATTGCTGCAGGACGTCTTGCGTGGCCGGGTTGCGCACGGTGATGACCGCCGGAGCCAGTTGCTTTCGATCTTCGGGTGGCTGGGGGAACAGCACTTCAACGAGGTAGGCTCCGCTGCCGGCGCTGAACGAAAACGACAGCGGCTCGGCCATGGCCTGGGCTGCAGGAAGCACAAAGAACAGCACTGCCTTGAATAAAGCACGCATCCCGCGTTTTCCTGGCGTAAGGGAGGGGCCGTAGTGTAACGGCGATGACGTAAAGCTGGCAGCCCTGCCCTCCCCTCAGCCTTCACTGCGGCACCTGCCTTGGGCGTCCGCCAGTCAAGCCGCCGTGCTGCGCTTCGGGACGATCGGCCCGGCTTCCCCCAACAGTGCGGCGACGGTACGCTCGCCAAGCGCCAGGCCGACGCTCATGCCCAGCCCGGTATGCATCACCACCGCGGTGACGCCGTCCGCCGCATCAAGCACGCTGAACGGCCCCGGCCCACGCGCACCATAGACACCCTGCCAGCGCTCCAGCACGTCGACTTCGCCGCCCAAGGTGTCCTGCGCCAAATCGATCAGGATCCGATCCACCTGTTCGGCGTTGAACGGCGAGATATCGCTGCCGTAGACATGGGAATCGCCAATGATCAGGTCACCGTAGGGTGTCGGGCTGATGAGCAAATGGATGCCATGGGCTTCCAGTTCCGGTTGTTGGCTGCGGATCTGCGCGCGGATGGCATCCGCTTCGGGCAGGTCGGCAAAGGCGCCGTAATGCACACAACTCAGCCCTGTCAGCAGCGCATGCCGCAGGGCAAGCGGCTGACGCGGGCGTACACGCAGCATTTGCAGGCCGCACACCTGCGGTCGCAGCGCGGCGAGTGGCTCGGCCAGCAGCGTCTGGTAGTCATGGCCCGAGCACACGACGATGTGCCTGGCGGTAAACCGACCGGCGCTGGTGACGGCACGGTGGGTCTCGACATCGCGTACCAGCGTCGAGAAATGGAACTCGACGCCCAGTGCCCGGGCCAGATACTCGACGATCTGCGGTAGCGCCTCGCGGGAATACAGCTGTTGGTCATCAAGGCCTAGCAACGCGGCACGATGATGGGCAAACCGGCCGTCATACAGGGCCTCCAGCGCATCGCCGCGCAGCAGCTCGGTGCGATAACCCAAACTCGCGCCGCGCCCGTTCACGAACGCTTCGAGCAACACCTCCTCGGCTTCCGTGCGGGCGAACAGCAACGAGCCTTGCTGATGCAAATGCAAGCCGGCGGCCTGCCCTAGCGTCTTCCACAAACCGTTTGCCTGGCGTGCCAGGTCAAGCATGATGCCCGGCGCCTGGCCACCGACCAACGCTTGGCCGAAGTTGCGGATCGAGGCACCCAGGGGTGTGTGGCTACGCTCGAACACCTTGACCTTGAGGCCGCGCTTGGCACCGGCCCAGGCATGGGCCAGGCCGAGAATACCCGCACCGACGACCAGCAGGTCGCAGTCGTGCTCAGACATGGAGACTCCTTGAATTTTCAATGACCAGGTGAGGCCCGCTCGACACCTCGGGCTTTGGAACAGCCGAGTTACTTGGCGACAGGCTCGGACTTGCCGTCGTAGCGCTTGCGCCACTCGGCCAAGATGTTGTCGCGGTTTTCCGACGCCCAGTTGAAGTCGTTGCGGATCAGCCGCTGCTCATAGTCCGCTGGCAACTCCGGCAAGCGCTCGGCGATGCCCGGTTGTGCCAGGACAGCGAAGTTGGCTTTGTACAGATCCATGGCCTCGCGGCTGGCGGAAAAATCGGCCAGTTTCCTCGCCGCCTCCAGGTGTGGCGTGCCCTTGATCACGGCGGTGGCTTCGATTTCCCAACCCAGGCCTTCGGTGGGCAGCACGATGTCCAGTGGCGCGCCCTTGCGCTTGAGCTGAATGGCTGGGTATTCGAACGAAATACCGATGGGGAACTCACCGGAAGCCGCCAATTTGCAGGGCTTGGAACCGGAGTGGGTGTATTGGCCGATGTTGGCGTGCAACTTGTCCATGTAGGCCCAGCCCTTGGCTTCGCCGAATGTCTGCAGCCAGGCGCTGACATCCAGGTAACCGGTGCCCGACGACGCGGGGTTGGGCATCACGATCTTGCCTTGGTACACCGGGTTGGCGAGGTCTTCCCAACGGGTGGGTTTCGGCAACCCGAGCTTCTGCGCTTCCACCGTGTTGAAGCAGATGGACGCGGCCCAGACGTCCATGCCGACCCAGCTTGGCGGCGTGTCGGCGTCACGGTAGTTTGCTGCAATCTGGCCCAGGTTCGCCGGGCTGTAGGCGTCCAGCAGACCTTGCTGCTTGAGGATGGCCAGGCTGGAACCGGCAAGGCCCCAGACCACGTCGGCTTGTGGGCGATCCTTTTCCGCCAGCAGCTTGGCGGTGACGATGCCGGTCGAATCGCGCACCCATTTGATTTCGATGCCTGGATTCTTCTGCTCAAAGGCTTGTTTGTAGGCCTTGAGCTGTTCGACTTCGAGGGCCGTGTAAACCGTCAGTTCGGTATTCGCCTGGGCTTGAAAAACACAGGCGGCCAGCAGGCCGGCGGCCAAGGCAGTGCGTTTGGACATGGTACGGCTCCGTATCGGTCAGTGGGGCTTTCAGGTATGGGACGGCAACATGCCGCGGGCCAGTCGCGCGTTGATGTCATCGATCACGGCGGGCAACTCGGCGATCGTGTCGATCAGGTAATGCGGGCGGCTCGCGGCGAACAGTCCATCGATGCGCGTACGCTCGGCGGCCAACTGCCGGGCTGGCAGGGCCTGGAATTGTGCCCAGTCAAGCCCAAGGAAATTGCCGGAAAAACGCAGCGCCACGGTCCACATCCCGGCCCGGCGGCCTTCGAGGATGCCGGGCTCGGTGTCATCGACCTTCACGCAGCCGGCCACATCGTCCAGGCCCAGGGCGATGACGTTGGCCAAGGCCTGCGCCGGGCTCGGCCGGCCCTTGGGCACGTCATCGGTGGCCACCACATGGTCGGGGCTGTAGCCCTTGGTCGCGGCCAATTCGACGACCTTGTCCATGACCTGCCGGGGATAACCGGAACAGCTGCCAATCTTGAGGCCTCGTTGGCGCAGTGCGGCGATGCTTTCCAGCGCACCGGGGATCAGGTCCGAGTGCTCGGCGACCTTGGCGATTTGCAGCGGCATGAAGCGTTGGTAGATCGCGGTCACGTCGTCGTCGCTCGGCGTACGCCCGAACCGGCGGACAAATCTTTCCGCCACGGCGGGTTGATCACACAGGGCACGGATGTGATCCCACTTGCCCATGCCCATCGGGCCACGAGCCTCCTCCAGGCTCAGCTCGATGTCGAAACTGGCGAAGGCTTCGACGAAGATCCGCGTCGGGGCGAACGAACCGAAGTCCACCACGGTGCCCGCCCAATCGAGGATGGCGGCTTGCAGGCGGGTTGGCGTTTGGTAGTGCATCAGAATCTCCAACAGGTTTTCAAAGACCCGGCGCCGGCTGACGCCAGGCCTGGGAGCGACGCAGCAGGCGCCGGGAGAACGTCGCAAGCAGCAGCGAGACACTGGCCGAGGTCAGCAGGATCAAGGTCGACATCGCGGCGGCCCCGCCTACGTTGCCGGCGTCGTCCATGTTCAGGACCGCCACCGCGGCCAGCACGCTGTCCGGGCTGTACAGGAAAATCGCCGCCGAGACCGTGGTCATCGCCGAGACGAACAGATAGCGGACAATGTCGAGCAAGGCCGGCAGGCACATGGGCAGCGTGACCCGCAGAAAATGCCGCGCCAACGGCACTTTGAGCGCCAGCGCGGCAGCCTCGAATTCGTCGTCGAGCTGGCGCAGGGCCGCGCTGGCCGTCATGTGCGCCGTCGTCAGGAAGTGAGCGACGGTGCACACCACCAACAGCGCCAGGCTGCCGTACAGATTGCCGAGTGGATTGCCCGGCAGATTGAAAAAGAACACGTACCCAAGGCCCAGGACCAGGCCGGGGACCGCCATGGGCACAAAACTGAGCAGCCGCAGGATTCGGGTCAGAGCGCTCTGCCGGGTTTTCTCGATCAGGTAGGCGCCGGTGAAGATCAGCAAGCTGCCGAACACGGCGCTGCAGGCGGCCAGTAACAGGCTGTTGCGATAGGCCAGCCAGCCGCCGGGCAGGTCGGAAAACCCATAGTTATCCAGCGACAAGGACAAATCGTAGGGCCAGAACTGCACCAGCGACGCGTACACCGCCATGCCGAACACCCCGAGCAATACGCAACAGACCATTGCCGTCATGCCCAGGAAAGCCGCATCCCGTCCCGCTGATGGCCGCGGGTGATAGACCTGGGCGCGGCCGCCCATGGCGTCGCGTTGACTGCGGCGCAGCCACACGTCCACCGCAAAACTGAGCAAGGCCGGCACCAGCAAAACCAGGCCGATCAACGCCCCGCGCCCGAATTGCTGTTGCCCCACGACGGCCTTGTAGGCTTCCAGCGCCAGCACCTGGTAGTCACCGCCCACCGTGACCGGCACGCCGAAATCGGTGATGCACAAGGTGAACACCAGGCAGAACGCGGCAAACACACCCTGCCGGCTACCGGGCCAGGTAATGCTGCGAAATGCCCGCCAAGGCGATGCGCCCATGCTTGAGGCCGCATCGAACAGCCGGGCGTCCGCCAGGGCCAGCGCCGACATCAGCACCATCAATGCGTGGGGAAAGGTGTAGATCGCCTGCCCGAGGACGATGCCCCAGAAGCCATAGATGTTTTCCGTCATGAAGCCGCGCAGCAGGCCCTGGTTGCCAAACAGGTAGATCAGCGCGATTCCCGGCAGCATCGAAGGTGCCAGCAGCGGCAGCAGCGAAATCCCCCGCCATAGCGGCTTGGCGATGATGTAGGTGCGCTGCAACGCATAAGCGAACGCGTAGGCCAGCGGCACCACGATCATCGCCACGGTCAGAGAAACCGTCAGGCTGTTGCCCAGCAACCAGCGGAAGTTCGCGCTGGCAAACAATGTCAGTGCGGCGTGCACGCCCCCGCCCTGGCTCGCATCACCGCTGACGGCACGCCACAACATGGCGAGCAGCGGCAGCAGGACCGCCACGACCAGCAAAATGAGCAGCAACCATTGACCGCCGCGAATGAACAGGCGATCGGCGAAATCACCGGCCACCTGGCGTGGCTGGAACACGGTGGGCTTGAGGGTCATCGTGACATCCATATCAAGCGAACACCTGCAGGCACTGGGGCGGCAGCGCGACTTTCAGGTGGGCGCCGGTCAACGGCGGCATGGCGTGCGGCTCCAGCTCAGCCAACAAACCATGGCCTGGCAGCGCATCGAGTTCGAAGCTCAGCCGGCAGCGATTGCCGAGGAAAGTCAGCTCCCGCAGTTGCGCATCGAACAGGTTGTGTTCCGGAGTGGTCGGATTGACCCGGACGGCTTCCGGACGGCAGAACAGGCGTCCGCGCGGTCCAATATCATTGCCGCCCAGGGTGAGGTTCAGTTCGCCAACCCGCACCTGCCCATCCTGGCCGCGCTCGAACGGCAGCCAGTTGCCCTGGCCGATGAAATCGGCGACGAAAGCCGTCAGCCGGCGCGCGGTAGATCTGTTGCGCGCTGGCAAACTGTTCGACGCGCCCTTGGTTGATCACCGCGATGCGATCAGCCATCAGCATCGCCTCGTCCTGGTTGTGAGTGACCATCAACGTGGTGATGCCCAGGCGCTTTTGCAGCCCACGCAGCTCCGTGCACAAATGCTCACGCACCCGCGCATCGAGGGCCGACATCGGTTCGTCGAGCAGCAACAGCGAGGGCGCCGGGGCCAAGGCACGGGCCAGGGCGACCCGTTGCTGCTGGCCGCCGGAAAGCTGGCCGGGGTACTTTTTCTCGCTGCCACACAGCCCGACGAGATCAAGCATCTCATTGACCCGGCCGCGAATGGTCTCGCGGCTATTACCCGCCAACCCGTAACCGACGTTCTGCTCCACCGTGAGGTTGGGAAACAGCGCGTAGGACTGGAACAGGATGCCGTAGTCCCGCGCTTGCGGCGCCAGGCGGGAGACATCCCGCGCGCCGATCATGAGCGAGCCGCGATCCTGCCGCTCCAGGCCGGCGATGCAGCGCAGCAAGGTGGTCTTGCCACAGCCGGACGGCCCGAGCAGGCACACCAGCTCACCGGCGGCAATGTCCAGCGATACCCCGTCCAGGGCCTTGAAGGCACCGAAGCTTTTATGGATGTCGCGTATCTGCATGTCTACGGAGTGTGTTCTGGTCATGACGTTACCTCGATGAGCGGTCAGCTCGACGAGGGTCATGGTAGGCAGGCAGTACGAAGGCTTGATTGCAGTTGGCTAAAAGCTGCCGATAGTGCCATCGGCAAATTTGCGTAGCCGGCTCAGGACTCGGCCGTTTCCCATGCCAGGCCAAGGAACGCCGAAGGCAGCCGAGCCTGGCGGCGTTCCTTCAGGCAATAGAGGTACTCGGCGATCAATGGCGCGCCCTCCAGTTCCACCACTTTGAGCTGCGGGTTCTCCGGCACCTCATGACGGGCGATGACGCTGATGCCGATGTTGCGCAGGACCGCTTCGCGAATCGACTCACGGCTGCCAATTTCCAACAGTGGCCCAATCGCAACGCCAGCCTCTCGCAGCAGCGTTGTGGTGAGCGTGCGGGTGGTCGAGCCCTTTTCACGCATCAGCAGGCAGTGCCCGGCCAATGCGCCGGGCGCCACGCGATCATGGCTCGCCAACGGGTGGCTGCGGTGCACCGCCACGACGAGAGGGTCGTGGCCCAATACCAATCGGGTCAGGCGAGAATCTTCCACCAATTGCGAGGACGCGGCCAGGTCCACGCGGTACTCTTCCAGCGCCTCGATGACCTGCAGCGAGTTGCCGATTTCCAGGGTCACTTCGCACAGGGGAAACTGCTCGCGAAAGCCCTTGATGATATCGAGCACGTAGTACGGGGCCGTGGCGCCGATTCGCAGCGTGCCTTGCACCTGGCCGCTGTTGCGCAGGAAAAACTCGATGTCGGCTTCCTGCTGCAACAGCTTCTGCACCATCGGCAGCAACTGCGCGCCTTCGTCGCTGAGGGTCAGGCGGCGACCGCCGCGAAAGAACAGTTCGACGCCGTACTGGGCCTCCAGATTGCGAATCTGCGTGGTCACCGTCGGCTGGCTCAACCCGAGCTTCTTGGCCGCCTGGGTGACGCTGGCCAGGCGGGCGACCATATGGAAAGACTTCAGCTCGGCGCTGAGCATGTCGTGGATGCTCCAGAAAGAGGATAAGGGCAAGCGACTATAAAGATTTACCTGATCACCGGAAACGATCAAAATCGCCGCCATTCGTCTACCCTCACAACGCGCCCGGCAAGAATGCCCGGCGCTTGAACATTCATGCTTCCAAGCACCGGAGATTTTCATGCTCAAGCGTACCCTGGCACTGGCCGTCGGTTTCACCCTGACCGTGAGCGCTGTCCTGGCGCAGGCCGCCGACACCCTGAAAGTCAGCGCGATCCCTGACGAGGCGCCGACCGAACTGCTGCGCAAGTTCAAGCCACTGGGGGCTTATCTGGAACAGCAGATCGGCATGAAAGTCGAGTTCGTCCCGGTGAGCGACTACCCCGCCGTGGTCGAGGCGCTGGCCACCGACCGGATCGACCTGGCCTGGCTGGGCGGCTTCACCTTCGTCCAGGCTCGCCTGAAGACCGGCAACGCCATTCCGCTGGTACAACGCGAACAGGACGCTCAATTCACCAGTAAATTCATCACCGCCGACCCCGCCGTGAAATCCTTGGCCGACCTCAAGGGCAAGAGCTTTGCCTTCGGCTCGATCTCATCCACCTCGGGCAGCCTGATGCCGCGCTACTTCATGCTCAAGGACGGCATCAAGCCGGAAACCTACTTCAGCCGCGTCGGCTACTCGGGTGCCCATGACGCGACCGCGGCCTGGGTCCAGGCGGGCAAGGTCGATGCCGGCGTGCTCAACGCCAGCGTCTGGGAAAAACTCGTGGCCGCCGGCAAAGTCGACACCAGCAAGGTCAAGGTGTTCGCCACCACCCCGGCATATTTCGACTACAACTGGACCGTGCGCGGCACCCTCGACCCGGCGCTGGCGGCCAAGCTCAAGGCAGCGTTCCTGGCGCTCGACCCGGCGAATCCGAAAGACAAGGAAATCCTCGACCTGCAAGCCGCCAGCCGCTTCATCGAAACCAAGCCCGAGAATTATAAGGGCATCGAAGAAGCCGCTCGCGCCGCCGAACTGCTGAAATGACATTGCGTTTGACCCAGGCCAGCGTCACCCACGCCAACGGCGCCCAGGCGCTGCGGGGCGTGGACTTGCACATCGAGGCGGGTGAACAGGTCGCTATCATCGGCCCGTCCGGCGCGGGTAAATCCAGCCTGCTCAATGTGCTGGCGACCGCCCTGCGGCCGGGAAACGGTGAAGTCCAGGTGTTGGGCGAGCGCGCCTGGCACCTGTCGGCCGGCCAGCGCCAACGCCTGCGCGCACGCATTGGCCTGATTCATCAAGCGCCGCCGCTGCCGCCGCGCCAACGGGTGGTCACGGCGGTGTTGGCCGGCAAACTGGGCCAATGGGGCATGGGCAAGAGTCTGCTCAACCTGCTGCATCCGCTGGACATCCCGGGGGCGCGGGCGGCGTTGGCCCGCTTGGACCTGGGCGACAAGCTCTTCGCCCAATGCCAGCAACTGTCCGGCGGCCAACTGCAACGCGTCGGCATCGCCCGGGTGCTATACCAGGCACCCGAAGTGTTGCTGGCGGATGAGCCAGTGTCGGCGATGGACCCGGTCCTGGCCGAACACACGCTTTCGGTGCTCTGCCAGCATGCCCGGGAACACGCCGTGACCCTGGTCACCAGCTTGCACGCGGTGGAACTGGCGCTGGCGCATTTCTCGCGGATCATCGGCTTGCGTGACGGCCAGATCCTTTTCGATTTGCCCACCGAAGCCGTCGACCGCAAGCGGCTTGACGCGCTTTATGCCAACGAGCAATTGGCGTCCATCTCGAACCCTCCGCCCCCTTCGAGCGTGCAGATTCCGCGATGCTGAAGCACGACGTCCGGGACCCTGCTGCCCGCCCTCGCCTGCTCCTCGGCCTTTTGGCCGTCGCCCTGCTGTGGCCGGGCATTCATTTCAGCGAGTTGGACCTCAGCGTATTGCTGGCCAGCGACAGCCAGAGCGAAATAGGTCGGTTCGTCGCGGCATTCTGGCCGCCGGCCCATGACGAAGCGTTCATCGAATTGCTGCTGCAGGCCACGTTGCAGACAATCGCCATCGCCACGGCCGGCATGGCCCTGGCACTGCTATTGGCGGTTCCCGCGAGCCTGCTCGCCAGTCGTGCGTTATCGTTGTCGGCCGCCTACCGCGCCGGCAGGCCCGGCCTTTGGGGCCAGTGGCTGCGTTGGCCGGTCCGTGGCCTGCTCATCTTCCTGCGCAGCGTGCCGGAGATCGTCTGGGCCTTGCTCTTCGTCCGGGCCGTCGGCCTTGGCCCCACCGCCGGTGTATTGGCCATCGCCATTACCTACAGCGGCATGCTGGGCAAGGTCTACGCGGAAATCTTCGAGTCGGTCGACCAGCGTCCGGCGCACGCGCTGATGCAAGCCGGCAGCGGTCGGCTTGCGGCGTTCTGCTACGGGATCCTGCCCAATGTCGTGGCCGAACTGCTGTCGTACACCGTGTACCGCTGGGAATGCGCCATTCGCGCCTCGGTGGTGATGGGCTTCGTCGGTGCCGGCGGCCTCGGCCAGCAGATGGACCTCTCGTTGCGCATGTTCGCGGGCGGTGAAGTCGCCAGCCTGTTGCTGACCTTCCTGGTGCTGGTGCTGCTCGCCGACCAGCTCAGCCGCCTGTTGCGCTGGAGGCTGGCATGAATCGCCTGCTCAACGTGCTTATGCTGCTGGGCCTCGGCGCGGCGGTAGTTGCCTCGTTTGTCTATCTGGGTATCGACCTGGCCGCGCTCGGTGACCACTCGAACCTCAAGCAAATGAGCGCTTATGCGCAGCGTTTTCTCACGCCCGACCTGAGCCCTGCCTATCTGAAAGCGATCGGTCACGGCATGCTGGAAACCGTCGCCATGTCCGCCCTCGGCACGCTGCTCGCGGCGGTACTGGGCCTGGCGTTGGCGCTGCCGGCCGCCGGGCGACTTGGCTGGCCATTGCGAAGCGCGTCTCGACTGGTCTTGAACGCCTTGCGCGCGGTGCCCGAACTGGTATGGGCGGCGTTGATGGTGTTTGCCGCCGGGCTCGGTCCCAACGCCGGGACACTGGCGTTGGCCCTGCACACCGTCGGCGTGCTCGGCCGGCTGTTTGCCGAAGCGCTGGAAAACACCCCGCCACAACCCGCCGACGCCATTCGCCTGCAAGGCGGCAGCGCGCTGTGGGCGTTTTGCTACGGCACGCTGCCCAACCTGATGCCGCAACTGCTGGCCTACACCTTGTACCGCTGGGAGAACAACATCCGCATGGCCAGCGTGCTGGGCTTCGTCGGCAGCCGAGCGGCCTGGGCCAGATGCTCTACGTCAGCCTCAGTCTGTTCCAGGAGGCCCAGGGCAGCACGGTGATCCTGGCGATGTTGCTGCTGGTCTTCACCGTCGATACCTTGAGCAGTTGGAGTCGTCAGCGCTGGGTCAAGGCCTGACGCTCCAGGCGGGCCGTCACCACAACGCCATCGTATAGCTGACGATCAGCCGGTTCTCATCCAGGTCATTGCCGAAGTTCGAGCGCACCGTCGCATTGCGCCACTTGAACCCCAGCCCCTTGAAAGTGCCGTCCTGGATCACGTAGGCGACGTCGGTGTTGCGTTCCCATTCCTGTCCCTCTCCTGGCGCGCTGCGCTGCACGTTATCGCCGCTGATGTAGCGAGTCATGAAGGTCAGGCCCGGCACACCGAGGGCGGCAAAGTTGTAGTCGTAGCGAGCTTGCCACGAGCGTTCCTCGATGTTGGCGAAGTCGCCGATCTGCACGAAGTTGACCAGGTACGGATCGCTGCGGGAGATGTAGGGAAACGGATCGTCGCCGCTCATGCGCTGATACCCCAGGCCCAGTGCATGGCCGCCTAGGCTGTAGGTGAACAGCGCGCCGAATGCCTGGTTGTCGATCTTGCGGAAACTGCCGTCCTCGGTGCTGCGGGAATAACGCACATCACTCTTCAATGACTGGCCGGCGCCCAGGTCCAGGGTATGGACGAAACCCAGGTAGTTCTGCTGATAGATATCCTCCAGTTTGCCGTAACGGTATTGCGCCGTGAGATTGGGCAGGAACTGGTAGTCCGCGCCGGTGAACTGGAACTTGTCGCTTGTGCCGCCAATGCGGTTGGCGGTCATGTCCTGGTAGTCGGTGGAATCGACAAGATTGATCTGGGTGAGCTGCCCGGCGGTGAGTTTCAAACGGTCGATTTCCTGCACGTTCAACAGCCCGCCCTTGAAGGTGCTCGGCAACAGGCGCGTATCGTTGGAATTCACCACCGGATCCTTGATCTGCAAGGTGCCGACTTTCAGGGTGTTGTTGGACATGCGCATCTTCGCGGTCAGACCGACTTCACCGTAGCGGTCCTGGGAACCGCCGGACAAATCCATGCCGGCAGCAGGTTCGTGCCCGCCGTGCCACCGCCGGAGTCCAGTTTGAAACCGGCCATCGCCAAGGCGTCCAGACCGAACCCCACGGTGCCGGCGGTGTACCCCGACTCCATGCGCAGCAGGAAGCCCTGCGCCCATTCCTCGGCCTTGTCCCGGGCACCTTCTTGCCTGAAGTCGCGGTTGAAATAAAAGTTGCGGGCTTCCAGGCTGGCCTTGCTGTCGGCGATGAAATCGGCGTGGGCCATCGGCGCACCGATCAGGCCCAGGCCGAGCAAGGGACCGATCGGTGAACGGCTCCAGCGGGTGTCAGTGAAACGGGGCATGGCGTGCTCCTTTTTATGGACGCGAGCGATCCCTTCGGGGACGGCGTGCGCGCCTCGCTTATTGTTGGGGGCAGATTCTTCGCAGTGGCGCAGGCAAGGGTCAAACGGAAAAAAGGCGCCCTCGGGCATAAGAAAATTTGATGCGCATCCGGGCCCGACCTGGAGTAACAATTGCAACCATAAGAACGACAAACGCCAAGAGAACCACCATGAACCTCAAGTTCCTCGAAACCTTCGTCTGGGTCGCCCGGCTGCAAAGCTTCAGCCTGACCGCCGAAAAGATGTTCAGCACCCAGGCAGCGATTTCCAGTCGGATCGCGTCGCTGGAGGACGAGTTGGGCCTGCGCCTGTTCGTGCGTGATTCACGCGGGGTGTCGTTGACGCCGGAAGGCACGAAAGTGCTCGAATACGCCGAACAAATGCTCGAAGTCCAGCGTGCGCTCAAACAGTCATTGGACAAAAGCACCCCGCAGCAAGGCCTGGTGCGCATCGGCGTGATGGACACGGTGATCCACACTTGGCTCAGTCCGTTGATGTCCATGCTGATGCAGGCGTTTCCCGCCGTGGAGATCGAAATCACCGCCGACGCGGCGCGCAATCTTTGCGAGCAGTTGCAGAAAGGCTATCTGGACATCGCCTTCCAGACTGACCTGGTCCGCCACGAAAGCGTGCGCAACCTCGAACTGGGGCATTACCCGATGCACTGGATCGCCGCCAGCCAATCGATCTATGCCCGGCCCTACGCCTCGCTGGCCGACATGGCGAATGAACGCATCATCACCTTCGTCAAGCAATCGCGGCCGCACCAGGACGTACTTAACCTGCTGTACGCCCATGGCGTCGCTACGCCGAGGGTCAGTTGCGTCAACTCGGTGTCGGCGATGACCCGACTGATACGCGACGGCTTCGGCATTGGCGCTTTACCGGCGGCGCTGGTGGCCAAGCCCCTGGCCCGTGGCGAATTGATCCAGCTGGAGCCCGGCGCGCCCCTGCCCCAGCTCGATGTCGTCGCGTCATGGCGTGCGGGCGTGGGTCTGGAGCTGATCGAGAGCATCGTGCACATGAGCCGCCAGGTCGTCTGCCAATACGCCACGGACGTCGGGCCCCAGCGCATGGTGGCGGCGGCGGGCCTGTCGACGGTCGAATAACTTTTACTTGTCAGGGGGTAGCAATTTTCCTTGTTGGACGCCGTCGTCCGGGTTTTCTACAAAGGGATCTCTAATAAAAACCTACGGAGACCCCGCGATGAGTTCATCAGCCCTGTCATTCGAACAACTGCAGCCCTGTTCACCGCAAGCGTTGCGCCAGAACATCGCGGCGGGTCGATACCACGGCCACACCAGCGGCCTGGGCCAAGGGCGGGTGCAAGCCAATATCGTGATCCTGCCGGGTGACTGGGGCGACGAATTCCTGCGCTACTGCACACTCAATCGCCAGGCCTGCCCGGTGCTGGACGTGAGCGAACCCGGCGACCCGTTCCTGCGCAACCTGGGCGCGCCCATCGATATCCGCCATGAGGTGCCGCGCTATCGTGTCTACCGCCACGGCGAGTTGAGCGAAGAGCCGCTGGACATCGAGCACCTGTGGCAGGACAACCTGGTTGCGTTCGCCCTCGGCTGTTCCTTTTCCTTCGAACAACCGCTGCTGGAGGCCGGCATACGCCTGCGGCACATTGACCTGGGCCGTAACGTCGCCATGTTCCGCACTAACATCGACACGCGTCCTACCGCGCGCTTGTCTGGCAAAATGGTCGTGACCATGCGGCCAATGAAAGCCGCTGCTGCGATCCAGGCGATCCAGATCACCGGGCGCATGCCCAACGTCCACGGCGCGCCGGTGCACATCGGCGATCCTGCGTTGATCGGCATCCACGCCCTCGACCGGCCGGACTACGGTGACGCGGTGCCGATCGAGGCGGATGAGATACCGGTCTTCTGGGCTTGCGGCGTAACGCCCCAATCCGTGGTCCAGGCTTCTCGTCCGCCGCTGTGTATCACTCACGCCCCCGGCTGCATGCTGGTGACGGATCTCCTGAACAGCGCCCTGTAGACCTTTTAACGGATTGAAACTGATGACCACTGCGCAACGATCGATCGAGCACTACATCCACGCCAAGGATGGCAACCGTCCGCACCTGCTAGACCAGGCCTTCACCGCTGGGGCGACCCTCGACATGGTGGTTCACACCGGTTCCATTTCATTCCCGGATCACGTCGAAGGCCGTCGCGCGATCGGTGACGTCCTGGTCAGCCGTTTCAACCAGACGTTCGAAAACGTCTACACGTTCTGCCTGGAGGCACCGCCTGCCGACAACATCGAGACATTCCAGTGCAAATGGCTGGTCGCGATGTCGGACAAGCACAGTGGCGAGGTCCGCGTCGGCTGCGGGCGATATGACTGGCGGTTCAGCTCCTCGTCCTCCTTGGCGGAGGGACTGGTCATTACCATCGAGCACATGAAAACCTTGCCGGCAGAAGAGTTGCCGAGCGGTGATGGCCTGGGTCTCGCACCTGGAGTATCCATGGAGCAACGCGGACGCCGCCGTGGGTACGGCGCCGGATTCAACGCCGCTTGAAGACGTGGTCCAATACATCTCAGTGGGCTGATCTGCCTTCAGGAAGCCCAACGCCCTATCCTTCAGTTTCGAGGAACCGCCGACGTGAACATCAAGTTTCTGGAAACGTTTGTCTGGGTCGCACGCCTGAAGAGCTTCCGGCTGACGGCGGAAAAGCTCTTCACCACCCAGGCGTCGATTTCCAGCCGGATCGCGGCCCTGGAGGACGAAATGGGCGTGCGCCTGTTCGTGCGTGACTCCAAAGGTGTGTCGCTGACCGCCGAAGGCCAGCGCGTGCTGGAGTATGCCGAGCGGATTATGGACACCATGCAGAGCATGAAAGCGGTGATCAAGGATCCGCGCCAGGTGCGCGGCCGGATTCGGATCGGTGCGATGGACACCGTCATCCATACATGGCTCAGCCCGTTGGTGACACGGCTGATGGAGCGTTACCCGGCGCTGGAAATCGAGCTCACCGCCGACACCGCGAGCAACCTGTGCTCGCAACTGGAGAAGGGCTACCAGGACATCATTTTCCAGACCGACATCCTGCGCCTGGACAGCGTGCGCAACACCTTGCTGACCCGTTATCCGATGCATTGGGTGGCGCGTACCGGCTCTGCCTATGATCGCCACTACGCCTCCCTGGAGGACCTGTCGCAGGAACGTATCGTGACCTTTTCGCGCAATTCCCGGCCGCATCAGGATCTGCTCAACATGTTGCATTCGGCCAACCTCGTCTCGCCGCGTATCAACTGCGTGAACTCGGCGTCAGCCATCACTCGCCTGGTTCGCGATGGCTTTGGCATCGGCGCCATGCCTGCGGCGCTGGTGGTGGGTGAACTGAACCAGGGTTCGCTGGTCCTGGTGGACGGCGTGCCGCTACCCTCGGTCATGGACATCGTCGCCAGTTGGCGGACCGGCGCGGGCATGGAGCGCGTCGAAGACATCGTCAGCCTGACCCGGGAAGTGGTCGACGACTACGTCGCGCAACTCCCGGCGGAGTACCGCCTGGTGCCGAGCCAGGCCTGAGCGCTTCGCCGGACTGTCAGTGAACTGAAACATCCCCGACTTATTCTGGGGCGAGCGCACTGCGGCGAACTGCTGGCTGTGCCAACCGCTCAGGATGATCCAGGGAGTCCCGCCATGAAAATCAGTGTGTTCGGCAGTGGTTACGTTGGATTGGTGCAAGCCGCAGTAATGGCTGAGGTTGGCCATGACGTGGTGTGCATGGACATTGACGAACACAAGGTCGCCAACCTGCGCCAAGGCCTGGTAAGTATTTTCGAACCTGGCCTGGCAGCGCTGGTGCGCGAGGGGCTGGAGGCCGGGCGCCTGCATTTCACCAGCGATGATCAACTTGCCGTACAGCATGGCCAGGTGTTGTTCATTGCGGTCGGTACGCCGTCGAGGGACGACGGTTCTGCGGACCTGCGCCAGGTGCTGGCCGTTGGCGAGGCGGTGGCCCGCTACCGCGAGCAACCGCTGATCGTCGTGGAAAAATCCACCGTGCCGGTGGGCACCGGCGATATCCTGCGGGCGCATATCGAGAAATGCCTGCTCAAGGCTGGGCGCCTGTTGCAGTTCGATATCGTCTCCAATCCCGAATTTCTCAAGGAAGGCTCGGCGGTCGCCGATTGTCGTCGCCCGGATCGCATCGTCATCGGCTGCGAGCGCGATGAAGTGCGCGAGACCATGCGCGACCTGTACGCCCCGTTCAACCGCAACCACGATCGGGTCCTGTTCATGGACCTGCGCAGTGCGGAACTGACCAAATACGCCGCCAACGGCATGCTCGCCACCAAGATCAGCTTCATCAACCAGATTGCCGAACTGGCGGAGCACCTGGGGGCCGACATCGAGTCCGTGCGCCTGGGCATCGGCGCTGACTCACGGATCGGCTACCACTTCATTTATCCAGGGTGCGGCTATGGAGGCTCGTGCTTCCCCAAGGACATGCGCGCCTTGATCCACACGGCCGAACAAGCCCATTGCTCCAGCGACCTGCTGCAAGCCGTGGAAACCATCAACCTGCGCCAAAAACACAAGCTGTTCGAGCGCATCAAGGCGTTCTACAAAGGCGATCTGCGGGGCAAGACCTTCGCGTTGTGGGGCCTGGCCTTCAAGCCCAACACCGACGACATGCGCGACGCACCGAGCCGCACGCTCCTGGAATCGCTGTGGGCGGCCGGGGCGAGTGTTCGCGCGTTCGACCCCGAGGCGATGCAGCAAACCCAGTTGCTCTACCCCGACGAGCCGAAACTGATGCTCATGGGCACCCCGGAATCGGTCTTGCCGGGGGCCGACGCCCTGATCATCTGCACCGAATGGCAGCCGTTCAAGGCCCCGGACTTCCAGTTGATCCAGCAACGGCTCAAGGCCCCGGTGATTTTCGATGGTCGCAACCTGTACGACCCGGATCGCATGGCGGACAAGGGGTTTATCTACTTCCCGATGGGGCGCGGGCAATCCTGCAATTTGCCGATTGCACAGCAGGCGTGGCTTGAAGTTTCCAAAAGCGCCTGATTCGTTACTTCAAAATTAATGCACTCAACCAGCATTAATATGAATTTGTAACCCAAGGGGGCGGACGGCACACTGTGCACCGTTCCTCCCCCAACTGTTGGAACACTTAAAGGGCTTTCTGGGATTTACCCCGTAAGCCCCTTTTTTTGTTCGTTTTTTGGATGTTTGCTGAATGTTTTCTCGCTGGTTCCCCGCGGCTATCAATACCCGTCCTACCGAATGGAGCCGTGCCGCCATCGGCATGTCCTTCGGCACCTTGTTCAGTGTCTGGCTCTGTGGCCAGGTGTTCGGCCTTGAGGTGGCGCAGCACCTGATCGGCCCGCTCGGCGCCTCGGCTGTGCTGCTGTTTGCGGTGTCATCGGGCGCCCTCGCCCAGCCCTGGTCGATTTTCGGCGGTTACCTGTGTGCCTCGGTCCTCGCCTTGTTAGTGGCCCATGTGCTGGGCCGCACGCTGGAAAGCGCCTGCCTGGCGGCGGGCATGGCGCTGATATTGATGTGCTGGCTGCGTTGCCTGCATCCGCCAGCGGGAGCCCTGGCCGCAACGCTGGTGCTGGCCGATCCGTCGATCATTGCCTTGGACTGGCAGGCAGTGGCGGCGGCGATGCTGGCCGGCTCTGGCCTGCTCGTCTTTGCACTGGCCTACAACAACCTGACGCGCGTGCGCTATCCCAAGCGCGCCAGCGAGCCGGTGGCGGTGATACCGGCCGACCATCCCCCCGTTGATCGCCAAGCCATCACCGCTGAGGACTTGAAGTCGGCACTTGAGGAAATGGAAGCATTCTTCGACGTAACCCCCGAAGACTTGGAGCAATTGATCCACGCCAGCGAGCGTCATGCCAAGCGCCGCAGCATCACGGAGGTACTGTCGGGTCGCGGTTGAGCCTGTGGCTGCTATAAATATGCAGACAGGACCTGCACGTATCCCGGTTGTGCAATGCAAATTTGCACTGTTACGATCCCGACCGGGTACGCGCGACATTATTTATAAAGAACAATAAAAGCAGGGAGTTAGCGATGACAGCTCAGGTTTCATCCCAAGCTGCGGACCGCGTCGAAACCGCGCCTTACGAGGTGCTGGTCGACGTCCGCAACCATATTGGCCACTTGACCCTGAACCGCCCCGCCGGCCTCAATGCCCTCACCCTGGGCATGGTGCGCAGCATGCAGCAGCAACTCGATGCCTGGGCCCACGATCCGCAGATCCGCGCCGTGGTCCTGCGCGGCGCTGGTGACAAGGCGTTCTGCGGCCGGCGGCGATATCCGTTCGCTGTACGACAGCCACAAGCAGGGCGATACCCTGCATGAAGATTTCTTCGTCGAGGAATACGCCCTCGACCTGACGATCCACCACTACCGTAAACCGATCCTGGCCCTGATGGACGGCTTCGTGCTGGGCGGTGGCATGGGCCTGGCGCAAGGCGCCGACCTGCGGATCGTGACCGAACGCAGCCGCCTGGGCATGCCCGAAGTCGCCATCGGCTACTTCCCCGATGTGGGCGGCAGCTATTTCCTGCCGCGCATTCCCGGCGAGCTGGGTATCTACCTCGGTGTCAGCGGCGTGCATATTCGTGCCGCCGACGCGCTGTATTGCGGATTGGCCGACTGGTACCTCGACAGCCGCAAGCTCACCCAGCTGGATGAGCGTCTCGATCGGCTGGAATGGCGCGACACGGCACTCAAGGACTTGCAAAGCCTGCTGGCAAAAATCGCTGTGCAACAGCTCCCTGCCCCACCCTTGGCCGACCTGCGGCCGGCCATCGATCATTTCTTTGCGCTGCCCGACGCTCCCAGCATGGTCGAGCAGATGCGCCAGGTCACCGTCGCGAACAGCCATGAGTGGGCGCTGAAAACCGCCGAACTCCTGGAGACCCGCTCGCCCCTGGCGATGGCGGTGACTCTGGAGATGTTGCGTCGTGGCCGGCACCTGAGCCTGGAAGACTGCTTTGCCCTGGAGCTGCACCTGGACCGCCAATGGTTCGCGCGCGGCGACCTGATCGAAGGCGTGCGCGCCTTGCTGATCGATAAAGACAAGAACCCACGATGGAACCCACCGACCCTGGAGGCGCTGGACGCCGCACAGGTCGCGAGTTTCTTCGACGGCTTCGACTACCACGGGAATTGAACATGCAAGACCTTGAGCTGACCGAAGAACAAGTGATGATCCGCGACATGGCCCGTGACTTCGCCCGCGGTGAAATCGCCCCCCATGCCCAAGCCTGGGAAAAGGCTGGCTGGATCGATGACGCTCTGGTGGCCAAAATGGGCGAATTGGGCCTGCTGGGCATGGTGGTGCCCGAGGAATGGGGCGGCACCTATGTCGATTACGTCGCCTATGCCCTCGCCGTGGAAGAAATCTCCGCGGGCGACGGCGCCACCGGGGCGTTGATGAGTATCCACAACTCGGTGGGTTGCGGGCCGGTCCTCAATTTCGGCACCGATGAACAGAAACAGACCTGGTTGGCGGACCTGGCCAGCGGCCAGGCGATTGGCTGTTTCTGCCTGACCGAACCCCAGGCTGGCTCGGAAGCGCACAACCTGCGCACCCGCGCCGAACTGCGCGATGGTCAGTGGGTGATCAACGGCGCCAAGCAGTTCGTCAGCAATGGCAAGCGGGCGAAACTGGCGATTGTCTTTGCCGTGACGGACCCAGACCTTGGGAAGAAAGGCATTTCGGCATTCCTGGTGCCGACGGACACGCCGGGGTTCAACGTTGACCGCTCCGAACACAAGATGGGCATCCGCGCGTCAGATACCTGCGCGGTGACGCTGAGCAACTGCACCGTGCCCGAGGCCAATCTGCTCGGCGCCCGTGGCAAAGGCCTGGCCATCGCCCTGTCCAACCTGGAAGGCGGTCGCATCGGCATCGCCGCCCAAGCCCTGGGCATCGCCCGCGCGGCGTTCGAAGCGGCCCTGGCCTACGCCCGCGATCGGGTGCAGTTCGACAAGCCGATCATCGAGCACCAGAGCATCGCCAACCTGCTGGCCGACATGCACACCCGCCTGAACGCCACCCGCCTGCTGATCCTCCACGCCGCGCGCCTGCGCAGCGCCGGCAAGCCGTGCCTGTCGGAAGCCTCGCAAGCCAAGCTGTTCGCTTCGGAAATGGCCGAGAAAGTCTGCTCGTCGGCGATACAGATCCATGGGGGTTATGGGTATCTGGAGGATTATCCGGTGGAGCGCTACTACCGGGATGCGCGGATTACCCAGATCTATGAGGGGTCGAGCGAGATTCAGCGGATGGTGATTGCCCGGGAGTTGAAGCACTACCTGGTGTAAAGCTTCGCGAGCAGGCTCGCTCCCACAGGTTTTTTGAGGCATACACGGATATCGCGCGCACCTCATATCCACCGTGGGAGCGAGCCTGCTCGCGAAAGCAGTGGGTCTGTCACATCCATGCCGAATGTACCGCCGCCTTCGCGGGCAAGCCCGCTCCCACAGGGTTTGGTGGTGTACACAGTATCGCGTACACCTCAGGTCAACTGTGGGAGCGAGCTTGCTCGCGAAAGCGGTGGGTCTGTCACATCCACGCCGAATGTACCCCCCGCCTTCGCGGGCGCCAGTTGCGCTACTTGTCTTGGAATTCCGCGGCACGCTTGGCGACGAACGCGGCCATGCCTTCCTTCTGGTCGTGCGTGGCGAACGCGGCGTGGAACACCCGACGTTCGAAGCGCACGCCTTCGGACAGGCTGACTTCAAAGGCACGGTTGACGCTTTCCTTGATCATCATGCTGATGGGCACGGATTTGGAAGCAATCAACGCCGCCGTTTTCAGTGCTTCATCCAGCAGCTCATCCATGCGGCACGATGCGCGCGACAATGCCGCAACGCTCGGCTTCCACCGCATCGATGAAGCGCCCGGTCAGGCACATTTCCATGGCCTTGGCCTTGCCCACCGCGCGGGTCAGGCGTTGGGTGCCGCCCATGCCCGGCAGTACGCCGAGGTTGATTTCCGGCTGGCCGAACTTGGCGTTGTCACCGGCCAGGATGAAATCGCACATCAAGGCCAGCTCGCAGCCACCGCCCAAGGCAAAACCGTTCACCGCCGCGATGATCGGTTTGCGGCGGTTGGCAACGCGGTCGCTGTCGCTGAACAGATCATCCAGATAGATTTGCGGGTAAGTCAGCTCAGCCATTTCCTTGATGTCGGCGCCGAGCGGCGAAGGCTTTTTTCGAGCCGGTCAGCACGATGCAACCGATCTTCGGGTCCGCTTCCAGGCGGTCCAGCGCCTGGTTCAGCTCGCTGACGATCTGGGCATTGAGGGCGTTCAGCGCCTCGGGACGGTTCAGCGTGATCAGGCCGACGCGGTCCTTGATCTCCAATAAAATCGTTTCGTAAGTCATGCAGGACTCCTGTTCAAAGATTGCGCGAAATAACCATGCGTTGAATGTCGCTGGTGCCTTCGTAGATCTGGCAGACCCGCACGTCGCGGTAGATGCGCTCCAGCGGGAAATCGTTGAGATAACCGTAGCCCCCCAGGGTTTGCAGCGCCATGGAGCAGACCTTCTCGGCCATCTCCGAGGCGAACAGCTTGGCCATGGACGCTTCCACCAGCGCGGGCTGGCCGGCATCGCGCAGCGCGGCGGCATGATGAACCATCTGCCGTGCCACGGCGATCTGCGTCGCCATGTCCGCCAGGCGGAACGCCACGGCCTGGTGCTCGATGATCGGTTTGCCGAAGCTCTGGCGCTCGCGGGCATAGTCGCGCGCCGCTTCGAACGCCGCGCGGGCCATGCCCACCGACTGCGCCGCGATGCCAACCCGCCCGCCTTCGAGATTCGCCAGGGCGATCTTGTAGCCCTCGCCTTCTTCTCCGAGACGATTGGCCACGGGCACTTTCAAATCCTCGAAGAGGATCTGGCAGGTGTCGGAGGCGTGCTGGCCGAGCTTGTCTTCGACCCGTGCCACGCTGTAGCCCGGCGAATCGGTGGGCACGATGAACGCGCTGATGCCGCGCTTGCCGGCGCCAGGATCAGTGACCGCGAACACGATAACGACCCCGGCGTTCTGCCCGGAGGTAATGAACTGCTTGCTGCCATTGAGCGCGTAATGGTCGCCCTCCAACCGCGCCCGCGTCTTCAGGCTGCTGGCGTCGGAGCCGGCCTGGGGTTCGGTCAGGGCAAAGGCGCCGAGCATCGCGCCGCTGGCCAGGGGCGTGAGGAACCTGGCTTTCTGCTCATCAGTGCCGAACTTGAGGATCGGCACGCAGCCCACCGAGTTGTGCACGCTCATGATGGTCGAGCACGCCCCGTCGCCGGCGGCGATTTCTTCCAGCGTCATCGCGTAGGCCAGGTAACCGGTGTCGCAACCGCCCCATTGTTCCGGCACCAACATGCCGAAAAAGCCCAGCTCGGCCATTTCACCGATGGCCTCCTTGGGGAAACGGTGCTCGCGGTCCCATTCAGCCGAGAACGGTTTCAAACGCTCCTGGGCGAACTGCCGGGCCATGTCGCGGATTTGGGTCTGTTCTTCAGTCGGGAGCATGGTGATTCCTTAGTACAGGCATTCAACGGCCATGGCCGTGGCTTCGCCGCCGCCGATGCAGATCGCCGCGACGCCGCGCTTCAGGCCCTTCTGGCGCAAGGCCGACAGCAGCGTCACCAGGATCCGCGCGCCGGACGCACCAATCGGGTGCCCCAGTGCGCAGGCGCCGCCGTGGACGTTGACCTTGTCGTGGGGGATTTCCAGCTTGTCCATGGTCACCACGCCCACCACGGCGAAGGCTTCGTTGACTTCGAACAGATCGACCTCGTCCAGGGACCAGCCGGTCTTGCTCATCAATTTCTTGACCGCGCCAATCGGTGCCGTGGGAAACAGGCCCGGGGCGTCAGCGAACGCTGCGTGGCCATGAATCACCGCCAAGGGTTTCAAACCGCGCTGTTGCGCCTGGCTCTGGCGCATCAGCACCAGGGCCGCGGCACCATCGGAAATCGAACTGGCATTGGCCGCCGTCACCGTACCGCCGTCGCGAAAGGCTGGCTTGAGCGTGGGGATCTTGTCGATCCGCGCCTTGGGCGGCTGCTCGTCGTGACGCACGGTGACCTGTTCCTTGCCGACCATCACCTGCAACGGGACGATTTCAGCATCGAAACTGCCGTCCTTGATTGCTTGCTGGGCGCGGGTGGTGGAGGCAATGGCGAAGGCATCCTGGGCTTCACGGCTGTAGCCGTTGGCCTCGGCGCAGTCCTCGGCAAAGGTGCCCATCAGGCGGCCCTTGTCATAGGCGTCTTCAAGGCCGTCGAGGAACATGTGGTCGAGCACCTTGCCGTGGCCCATGCGCAAGCCAGCGCGGGCGCGGTCCAACAGATACGGGGCGTTGGACATGCTTTCCATGCCGCCCGCCACCACCACATCGGCGCTGCCGGCGACGAGCATGTCATGGGCGAGGATCGCCGCTTCCATGCCCGAGCCGCACATCTTGTTCAGCGTCGTGCAGCGGGTCGATTTGTCCAGCCCGGCGCCGAGCGCTGCCTGCCGTGCCGGCGCCTGGCCTTGTCCGGCGGCGAGCACACAGCCGAACAACACCTCTTCAACCGCATCGGGGGCAATGCCGGCCCGTTCCACGGCGGCCTTGATGGCCGCGGAACCCAGCTGCGGCGCGGTGAGGCTTTTCAGTTCGCCCTGGAAACCGCCCATCGGGGTGCGGACGGCGCTGACGATGACAATCGGATCGTGGGACATGACTAATCCTCCTATTTGGCGGCCATGCGCAAGGCGCCGTCGAGACGGATCACCTCGCCGTTGAGCATGCTGTTTTCAATGATATGCCGGACCAGCGCCGCGTACTCGGCGGGTTTGCCCAGGCGCGGCGGGAACGGCACGCCGGCAGCCAGGGAATCGCGCACTTCCGGGGTCATGCCAGCCATCATCGGGGTTTCGAAAATACCGGGGGCGATGGTCATCACGCGGATGCCGAAACGTGCCAGTTCACGAGCGGCTGGCAGGGTCAGGCTGGCGATAGCACCCTTGGACGCGGAATAGGCTGCCTGGCCGATCTGGCCGTCGAAGGCCGCCACCGACGCGGTGTTGATGATCACGCCGCGCTCGCCATCGGCGTTGGCTTCGGTTTCGGCAATGGCCGCCGCGGCCAGGCGCAGCAGGTTGAAACTGCCAATCAGGTTGACGTTGATCACCTGGCTGAAACTGGCGAGGGCGTGGGGACCGTTCTTGCCGAGGATCTTCTCGCCGCGCACGATGCCAGCGCAATTCACCAGGCCATTGAGGCCACCCAACGCATCGACCGTGGCCTTGACCGCCGCTTCGGCGGCGGCTTCGTTGCTGATGTCCGCGACCACGCTCTGGCAGCCCAGCTTCTGCGCCTGGGCAGCCACGGCGTCGGCGTTGACGTCCAGCAGCATCACCTTGGCCCCGGCCTTGACCAGCATTTCACCGGTGGCCGCGCCGAGGCCGGAAGCGCCACCGCTGACGAGGAATATCTTGTTGTCGATCTGCATCATGGTTTCCTTGGATTCAAGCTGAAACGTTCTGCGCCGCGGCTTCTTGGGCCTTGGCGATTTCCTGGTTGCGCAAGATAAAGCGCTGCAACTTGCCGCTCGGGGTTTTCGGCAAGTCGCTGACAAATTCGATTTCGCGGGGATAGGCATGGGCGGCGAGGCGCTTGCGCACATGCTGACGCAGCTCTTCGGCCAGCTCGGGCGCGGCGCGGTATTGGGCGCTGAGCACCACGAAGGCTTTTACCAGCTCGGTACGTTCCGGATCGGGCTTGCCGACCACGGCGGCCTCGACCACGGCCGGGTGCTCGATCAGCGCACTTTCCACATCGAACGGGCCAACCCGGTAGCCGGACGTGGTGATCACGTCATCGCTGCGCCCGACGAAGCTGATGCTGCCGTCGGGGTTGAACTCGACGGTGTCGCCGCTCAGGTAATAATCGCCGACGAAGGCCTTGGTCGGGCCCCCTTCGTAGCCGGCGAACCAGCACATCGGTGACTGGCTGCGGTCGACGGCAAGAATGCCCGGCTGGCCGACGCCCAGCTCCTGGTGGTTTTCATCGAGCACCACGATGCGGTGGCCTGGCGAGGCAAAACCCGCCGCACCCTGGTGCACCGGGTGGTCGAGGCCATGATGATTGCACAGCACCATGCCCAGTTCGGTCTGGCCGTAATGGTCGTGGATCACCACGTCCAGGTTGTCGGCGAACCAGCGGATCACTTCCGGGTTCAGCGGCTCACCGGCGCTGCTGACGATGCGCAGCTTACCCTTGATCGACCGGGCGAACTGCTCGCCGTCGGCGATCAGCAGGCGATAGGCCGTGGGCGAACCCGCCAGGTTGGTGATGCCGTACTTGTTGATGACGCGGCAGGTACTGTCCAGGGTGAACGGGCCGTCGTAGAAGGTAATCGGGTGTCCCAGCGCCAACGGGCCGGTCACGCCGAAATAGATGCCGTAGGCCCAGCCCGGGTCGGCGACGTTCCAGAACGCGTCTTCCGGCCGCAGGTCCACCGCGTCGCGCATGTAGCTCTGGAACGCCACGATCGCCTTGAGCGGCACCGACAACGCCTTGGCCGGTCCGGTGGTACCGGAGGTGAACATCAGCAGGAACGGATCCTCGCCCGTCAGCATCAGGGGTTCGCACTCGTCGGACTGGTTGGCGACCTCGGCCCAGAAACTGTAATCGCCGCGGACGATGCCCTCGCCCTTTGCACCGCCGACGGTGACGACGGTGGGGCAACCGGTGACTTCGTTGAGCTTGGGACGGTTGACCGCGTCAGTGACCACGATCCGCGCGCCGGAGCTGCCGAGGCGGTGTTCGATGGCCTTGGGACCGAACGCGGTGAACAGCGGCTGGTACACGGCGCCGATGCGCCAGGTGGCGAGCACCACGATCAGCAATTCGGCGTTGCGCGGTAACAGGCCAGCAACCTTGTCGCCTTTGCCGACGCCTTGGGCGCGGAGGAAATTGGCGAAGCGCGCGGCGTTGTCTTGCAGGTCACGGTAAGTCCAAGTCGCGTCGCTGCCGTCACGGCCCTCCCAGAACAAAGCGATGCGGCCAGGCAGCGCGTGCCGGTCGCAACATTCAACACAGGCGTTGAGTGCCTCGAGCGAGCCGTGCAACGCGGCATTGACGGTGTTCAGGTAATCGAACTGCGACGTGGCGGACGAATAATCGCGCATGACCAGAATCCCTCTGTACTTTTTATTGGGTGGGGGAACCGTGAATAGCAGGCAAATACTCGCGCCGAAGGGCGTGGGGGGCAATGGTCAAAGCCATCAAGTTGCTTGACTGGTTTGGCCATGGACTTAAGTCGGTGTTGCCAGGAGTGGCCTCATCGCGAGTGGGCTCGCTCCCGCAATGGCTGGCAGCCACAGCAAGCCTGCTTAAACACCTGTGGCGAGGGGATTTAGCGAAACGTCGCACCGCCCCGTTGGGCTGCGAAGCGGCCCCCAACCAGACAACCCGGTGTGCCAGTAAGATCGAGGTCGTTGCTGTTGGGGCTGCTGCGCAGCCCAGCGGGGATAAATCCCCTCGCCACGGGGCCATCGTTTTTCTTAAGTGAGGAGTATTACTGCCGCTACAGGGGCTGTTTCCAGGCAAAGGAATAGGCCTTTTCCGGCGCCGGGGGTTGGCAGCGCTGGTTGTCCGCATCGGCCCCCACCAGGAACCACTTGGCCCGTGAGGTATCGCCGACCCGGCGGGCCTTTTGTGGGTCGTAACAACGCGCCAGGTTACGTTCCGGCACCAAGGCAAACGCCTGCGGATGGCTGCGCAGCCAGGAAGCGGACTGTTCCAGGGCATCGCCGGTATGAAAACCGAAATGCACGATGGGCTGTTGCGCGAACAACCAGTGGCCTTCCCGCCAGCCCACCAGCACCAATTCACTGTTGCCCGTCAGTCGCGCCACATCACGCATCAAGGTCTCATGGGGGTTGACGCCTTCCTTGTAAGGTTCAATGAAACCGCGCACGAACCAAGCGCACAGCCACACCGAGGTCAAGGCGGCGAACACCACCCTGCCCCTCGGCCGCTTGCCAAACCAGCGACGGAGCATCCACGGCACCAGCGGTGCAACCAAGAGGATCAAGCCCGGCAACGCCGGAAAGATATACAACTTGCGCTTGCCGCTGCTCAGGCTGAAAAACAGCAGGACCAGGATCACCCAACCGAGCAGCACCAGCACCCGGCCGTCCTGCTTGATGAGATGCTTGCGCCACGCCGGCACCAGCCAGGGGAGCATGAAAAACAGCGGCAACCAGTATTTCGGGATCACCTGGACGATGAAATACCAGAACGGTTCTCGGTGCTCCCAGGCGTTGGCATAACGTCCCGCCGTCTGTTTGAACAAGATCTCCTGGACATACGCCAGGCTGTCAGGGCTGCCCTGCCCGACGATCACCAGCAACGGCCCGAGCCATACCGCGATGGCCGCCAACGCAACGACCAGCCCCAGCCACCAGGCCAACGCTTTGCCGGGCATCGGCACTACGCCCTTCCAACCCTTGCGCAGCGCATACGCGTAGGGAATCAGCATCAACAGCCGGCAGAAACCCCACGCCCTTGCTGATAATCCCAAACCCCATCGCCGCGCAGGCCGCGTAGTACCAGCCCCAGGCCGGGCCGAGCAACAGGTGTCGGCACAAACCATAGATGCCCAGGATGGTCCAGAGCGCAAGAAACCCATCGATCTGCCCCGTGCGCAGAATGCTGTAGGTCTGGTAAGTCGCCAGGAACAACAGCGCGGCGATGCTTCCCACGCGCCGTCCCCACAGGCGCCGGCCCAGGTCATACAGGCACGCCGTGGTGACTGCGCCGGCCAGCAGCGCAGGCAGATACAGCGCGACTTTGGGCAGATGGGTCAACTGCACGAACAACGCCACCGCCCACATGAACAGCGGCGGCTTGTCGGCGTAGATTTCGCCGGCGCGATGGGGAATGAACCACGAGCCGTTTTGCAGCATTTCGAGGGCGACACCGAGGAAACGCTCCTCGTCGACATTCATCGGTTGGCGCCAGCCCAGGCCGGCACCGACCATGATCAAGGCCAGCGCCGTCCACGCCAGGCATTCGAATCGCGAGCTGGACAGTCGTATCCTCACCGTCTCAGCCCTTCCCTGCCACTTCGCGGTTTTCCCGCTCGTGATGCTTGGCAATCAACTGCAGATTGCGCAAGTAAACGATAAAGCCGAACGATTGGCCGACAATGAAAACCGGGTCCTGGCGGTAGATCGCATAGGCCAGCAATAACGCGCTGCCAATGATACTCAGGTACCAGAAGCCCACGGGAATCACGCTGCGCTTCTTGTACTCGCTGTACAGCCATTGCAGGGCGAAACGGCCGGTAAATGCCAGTTGTCCCCCGAAGCCGACCGCAAGCCACAACGATTCTCTGCCCATGTCAAACCTCGGTTTCTTGTGCGTGGGTGTCCAGGCGGGTGCGCTTTATCAGCCACCACACACCGAACAGATCAAGGATGCCCACCAGGGCGCGATCGAGGTTGCCGTAGTTGGAGACACCGGCGCCGCGCTCACGATGGTTGACCGGCTGGACCAGCATCCGGCCGTTGTGACGACGAATCAGCGCCGGAATGAAACGGTGCATGTGATCGAAATACGGCAGCCGCAGGAATGCCTGGCGCTCGATCAGCTTAATGCCGCATCCAGTGTCCGGCGTCTGGTCCTTGAGCAGGCTGGCCCGCAGTTTGTTGGCGAATCGCGACGCCCAGCGCTTGCTCGCCGTGTCCCGGCGGTTGACGCGATGCCCGGCCACCAACTTCACACCCCCGGGCGCGCCTTCCGATCCACGGACCAGGTCAAGCATCTTCGGCAAGTCTGCCGGGTCGTTCTGACCGTCGCCATCCAGGGTCGCCAACCAATGCCCGCGCGCCACCTCGGCGGCGTGGAAAATCGAGGTGCTTTGGCCGAGGGAACGGGCATGGCTGAGCACCCGCAGTTGCGGATAGCCGCCGCGTTGCAGCGCACGCAGCTCGGCCGCGGTGGCGTCGGTGCTGCCATCGTCGACCACGATGACCTCAAAGGCCTCGTTGACCAGCGCCGTACGCACTTCATCCAACAAGGGAATCAGGTTGCCAGCTTCGTTCTTGGCCGGAATCAGGACCGACACATAAGGAGTCTCGTGCATGACGCTCCAACAAAATTACGAGGGGATGAGAGGGTTAGACACGGTAATAGTCACGGTACCAATCGACGAATGCCTGCACGCCAACCGGCACCGGTACCTGCGGCCGAAAATCAATGCGCTCCTCGAGTTCACGGGTGTCAGCCCAGGTATCGACCACGTCGCCGGACTGCAACGGCAGGAAATGCTTGACCGCGCGCATGCCCAAGGCCTCTTCGATGCACTCGATGAACTGCAGAAGTTTCACCGGCCCGCCGAAACCAATGTTGTAGACCTTGTTGGGCACGCCAGCCTCATCGGTTGGCGGCAGCGGCAGCAAGCGCACCAGGCCCTCGACGATGTCGTCGATATACGTGAAGTCTCGTGACATCGCGCCATCGTTGTAGACATCGAGGGGACGGCCCTTGAGGATGGCGTCGGTGAACTTGAATGGCGCCATGTCCGGTCGCCCCCATGGCCCGTACACGGTAAAAAAGCGCAGGCCGGTGGTGGGAATGCCGTAGAGATGCGAGTAGGCGTGGGCCATCAGCTCGTTGGCGCGCTTGGTCGCCGCATAAAAGGAAACCGGCTGGTCGACCGGGTCGGTCGTGGCGTAGGGCAGGCGTTCGCTCAAGCCATAGACCGAGCTGCTCGACGCGTAGACCAGGTGCGCCGGCCGATGGGCTCGGCAGGCCTCCAGGACGTTGAGAAAACCCACAAGGTTGCTTTGCGCATACAGGTCGGGATTGTCGATGGAATAACGAACGCCCGCCTGGGCCGCGAGATGGATGACGTATCCAAAGGCGTTCTGCGCGAAGACCTCCGTCAGGGCCGCCTTGTCCGCCACGTCCAGCCGTTGGAAGCGGAAGTTGCTGCATTGCGCCAACTGCGCGAGGCGCGCCTGTTTCAACTCGACGCTGTAGTAGTCGTTGAGATTGTCGATGCCGATCACTTCATGGCCATCGCTGCACAGCCGCTTGGCCACATGAAACCCGATGAACCCCGCAGCACCCGTGACCAACACCTTCATACGCTACCCAAAACGGTCACTTGCTTACGTTACCCTGGCTGATGGCCCGGCTTTTCCGGGCGCTGCAGAGCCTTGTAGCAAAAATAGATGACGGTTTTATGAGCGTGCCGGTTTGCCCAGTGAAACCTATGTGGGAAAACCTATGTGGGAGCCTGCTCGCGAAGGCGGTGGGTCAGACGGCACAATTGTCGATTGTTAAATCGCTATCGCGAGCAAGCTCGCTCCCACAAAAACTCCCTGCGCCTATCCAGGGGGATCAGTGAGGATCGTTGAGAATCAGGCTGCGGTAATGCCCTGGATTGGACCCGGACCACTTGCGAAACGCCTTGTAGAACGAGCTGGCATCGGCGAACCCCAGGCGCGAGGCAATCTCCACGAAGCTGATGGACGGCTCGGCCAACCATGTGATGGCCAGCTCCTTGCGTACGCTGTCCTTCAGGCCCTGGTAGGTCTGTCCCTCCTCCGCCAGCCGGCGACGCAGGGTCGACGCTGAAACACACAGTTGCTGGGCCAGTGCCTCGGTTTCCGGCCACTGCTCAGCGGGCAATTGGCGCAGATCATGCCGGATGCGGCTGGAGAGGCTTTGTGGATCGCGGTACTTGACCAGGATGTTCGTCGGCGCCTGGGCCAGGAAGCGCTTGAGTTCTTCGGGGCTTCGCCGGATAGGCTGGTCCAGGCATTCGGCGGAGAAAATCATCCGCGTACGAGGTCGGTCGAAGCGCAGGTTCTGGGAGAACATGACGCGGTAGTCGTCGCAGAAATCCGGCGCCGGGCAACGCAACTCGACCGACAGGATCGGGATGCGCCGTCCGGCCAGCCAGCAGGCCACGCCGTGGACAATCATCCAATAGGTGAAATAGGTAAATGCCCGACGCGGCGCCTGGCCTTCTTCGAGCAGGACGATTTCCGCCAGGCTCTGCTGGCGAGCCCACTGGGCTGGCAGATGTTCCAGCATCAGCGACAGGAAACCCAGTCCTGCGGTCAAACCCGTAGCCAACGTCGGTTGGGCCATGGCGCACTGGCAAAGAAACGCCAGGCTGCCGGACTTGAGCTTGCGCGGGTCCATGCCGAAGAACTCGTCATCGCGGCGCCGGGCCAGCAGGCGCCAGAGCCGTGCATAGGCATGGGCCGGCACCCGGGCCTGGGGATCATCGAGCAAGGCCGGGGCTATGCCGACCTTTTCCAGGACTTCATCCGTCGCGGCTCCTGGCGCGCAGCTTTGCAACAGCGCCTCACGCACCAACTGGATGGAGATGGTGTCTTTTTCCGCCATGGCACGGGTGTTCACAGGATCCGATAAAGCAGTCGCTCTATCCGCACCCGGCTGACGCGCTTGAGGAACTTGCCCACCGCCGCCGGATAGTCCGGCAGGGTTTCCAGGTCCAGGTAGCGTTCGATGCGGTGGGTGTGGCGATAGATCTTTTCAAGCTCGGCCTGGCGCGACGCCAGCAGTTCGCCCTTGGGGTCGTCCAGCAACAGGGCGTTTTCCAGGTCCAGGCGAAACGCCCTGGGGTTCAGGTTGTTGCCGGTCAGCAAGGTGTAGCGCTCGTCGACCCACATGCCCTTGAGGTGGTAGGTGTTGTCGCCGTCGCGCCACAGGTGCAGGTTCAACTGGCCGCTGTCGATGTAGCGCTGGTGCCGCTTGGCGAAGCGCCGCAGGCTGATCTCGTACAGATACGGCAATGCGGCAATGATCTTGAACGGCTCGCTTGGCGGAATGTAGAAATCGTTGGCGGTCTTGTCGCCGACGATAATGTCGATCCGCACCCCGCGGGCCAGGGCCCGGTTGATTTCCCGGGTCACCGCCAGCGGCAGGTTGAAGTAAGGCGTGCAGATGGTCAGTTGCTGGCGGCTGCTGGCAATCAGTTCACCGATCACTCGACTCAACGGGTTGTTCTTGCCGACGCCCAGCAGCGGACTGACCGACAGGCCACTTTTATCGAGGCTGCCAGCCGTGGTGTCGTAGGCCGCATATTTGAGGCGACTGCGCAGGTCGCCGATGTCCTTGCGCAAACTGCGGGTGCTGGGCAGGTTCGGCAAGTCGAGGCGATGCACCGCCCGGGAGGCAACCAGGCCGTGCTGCACCAAGTGATGCATCGAATCGGCCAGCGCGGTGTTCTGTAGCAGGTGATAACGGTCGTAGCGGTATTTATCGAATTTGTGCAGGTAGACGTTGTTCAGGCTGGCGCCGCTGTAGAGCACGCAGTCGTCGATCACAAAGCCTTTCAAGTGCAACACGCCGAACAGCTCGCGGGTCTGCACCGGCACGCCGTAGATCGGCACTTCGCTGGCATGGGTGCGCGTCTGTTCCTGATACCACGCCGAGTTGCCGGGCTGCTTCTTGGCCCCGATCAATCCGCGCTGGGCGCGCAGCCAATCCACCACCACGACCACCTCCAGCTCAGGACGCGCGGTCTTGGCGGCATGCAGGGCATCGAGGATTTCCTGGCCGGCCTCATCCTGTTGCAGGTACAGGGCGACGATGTAGATGCGCTGGGTGGCCTGGGCGATTTTCTCCAGCAGGCAACGGCGGAACTCGGCGGCGCCATCAAGGATGGTCACGGCATCGGCGGTCAGTGCAAAGCTGCGCAGCTTGGGCAGCAGGGAGCGTTTGAAAAGCGACGGCATAGGGCTCGCAAAAGGTCAAATCCGAAGAACCGACGAGCTTACACCATGATGGACGGCTTTGGGCCTCCCCCGCCCGATGAAAAAAAACATTTGACCAAGGAGAACGATCATTCTACTTTTAGGCCCATGAACGAAATCAATAGCAGTGAAACACGAGACATCATCCTCGATGTCGCCGAAAAACTGATCTACAAAAGTGGCATCGCTGCCACCGGCATGGATCTCCTGGTGAAAACCGCCGGCGTCTCCAGGAAAAGTATCTATCGCTACTTCGCCAACAAGGACGATCTGGTCGTTGCTGCGCTCAAGCGCCGGGACGAACGCTGGATGCAATGGTTCAGCGGCGAAGTGGACAAGGCGCCGACCCCGCTCGCACGGCTGCTCAACCTGTTCCCTGTGCTCAAGGGCTGGTTCGAGAGCGAAGGCTTCCGCGGCTGTGCGTTCATCAATACCAGCGGCGAAACCGGCGACCCCCGGGATCCGGTTCGCCAAGTGGCGAAAATGCACAAGCAGAAGTTGCTCGACTACGTGACCGGCCTGTGTGTCGAGCAAGGCATCGAGCGGCCGGAGCAGCTGGCTCGGCAGGTGCTCATTCTGATCGACGGCGCCATCACCCTCGCGCTGGTCATGGGCGATCACGACGCTGCCGATCAGGCCCAAGACGTATTGAAGACCCTGCTGGCCATTGAATAAGCAACACGCGTACCTGCAAGACCGCCTGTTATTTATGCACTCATCATCTGGAGATTTGCCATGTCGTCCTCTGCCGAAGTTCGTCCACCGCTGCCGCCGTTCACCCGTGAAACAGCCATCGAGAAAGTTCGCCTGGCCGAAGACGGCTGGAACTCTCGCGATCCGCAGAAAGTTTCGCTGGCCTATACCCTCGATACCCAATGGCGCAACCGCGCCGAATTCGCCCATAGCCGGGAAGAAGCCAAGGCTTTCCTGACTCGCAAGTGGGCCAAGGAACTGGATTACCGGCTGATCAAGGAACTCTGGGCCTTCACCGACAACCGCATTGCCGTGCGTTACGCCTATGAATGGCACGACGATTCGGGCAACTGGTTCCGTTCCTATGGCAATGAGAATTGGGAGTTCAACAACGAGGGGCTGATGTCCAACCGCTACGCCTGCATCAACGACATGCCGATCAAGGAAAGCGAACGTAAATTCCACTGGCCGCTGGGCCGTCGGCCAGACGATCACCCGGGGCTTTCCGATCTGGGGCTGTAATACCCAAACCTGGACTGACCCCAACCTGTGGGAGCGAGCTTGCTCGCGATGAGCTGGCAGTCGACACCTCTGTTGACTGGCCGGCCGCCATCGTCGGAACGCCGCCCGGAGCAAGCTCGCTCCCACACTGTTTTTTGTCAGTCTTTGGTTCGATTCAGCAAAAACTCCAGCAACGTTCCAGCGCAGGCCTCGATACTTCCGTCCACGATCAGTTCGTAACCGTGGGTATTTTCCGTCGGGATCGCAATGCAGCCGCCTTGGGCCGACACCCCACTGCTCATGATCGCACTGGCATCGCTGGCGAAATCCGCCAGCAGCGCGAATTGTGGCGTCAGCCCGCAGCGCTTGCCGGCCTGGTACAACTGGTCGACGATCCCACGGTGGTAGCAGCCGTTTTTATCGCCGGTGTTGATGATCGGATCGACGCCCAGGCGGGTGGCGTATTCCGCGACCACGGGGCCGACCTCAACGGCAACCGTCGCATCCCCTGGCAGGTGGCTGGCGGCGTAGAGCGCGCCGGCGATTGGATTCCTCTTCTTGCGTGGTGAACACGAAATACACGTCGTGCGTGAGCGCCTCGCGGCGGCTGCCCAATAACGTGGCGGCCTGGAGGCTGGCGACCATGGGCGCGCGGTCATCGAGGAAATGCGCGGCGATGGCATCGCCGACCCGAAACGGGCGCCGCCAGTGCTGGCTCAAGACCACTCGCGTGCCGGGGCGTACGCCATGGGTTTGCAACTGTTCACCGGAGCATCGGGTGATCACATGCACATCGCCCCAATTGACGTTCCCCGACAGCACATCCGCCCCCTGATGGGTTTCACCAGTGCTGTGCATCGATCCGAATGACAACACACCGGGGATGAAGTCCCGGTCACCGAGAATGTCCACCGGGCACACCCCGAAGTTGATCGGATTGGCGCCGCCCAGTGAGACCACCCGCAACGTGCCGTCGGGCTCGATACGCTTGACCAGCATGGCGATTTCGTCCAGGTGCGCCATGATCCGGACCGGCGAATTCGTTTCAGCGCCTGACAGGTTTCCCTTGATCAGGCCGATGACATTGCCGGCCGGATCGACCCAGGTTTCGTCGCAGTGCGGCTCCAGCTCCCGCAGGCAGATATCGCGCACTTCGTGCTCCTGCCCGCCGGGCCCGCGGGCCATCAGCAGCTCTTCCAGCAGCGGTAAGGTGGACGGATTGGATTGCATCGAAGGGAGTCTCCTTTTCCAGGTGCGACCTGCTGACGAAGCGGGCCGCGACGTGTTTGTCTTCTTGAACACGGCTGGCGCTGAAAAATTTGATCGGATCCTGGCGAAACTGACGAGCGGGCCTTGCGCAGCGCGCGGACAGGCGGCCCGTTCGAAGGGTTGACCGACGCGCCGCCAGGCATCACATTGCCTGGGTCGCCCCTACGCCAAAAGGCGGTTTTGCTGTGTCGCAGATCTCGTGGAGCCCATGACCGCGTCGATTCCGATCCGTCCCCCCTGCCCGCCTGGCGTGTGTGATTGCGGGCGTGATGCATTGCTGCAAACGCCTGGCAGCGATTTGCGCATCCTTTGCCTGAATCGCCAGGAGGAGAAGCGCCTGCTTGAGCGATTGGAGAATATCCAGAGCCTGGACGAGCTCGAACGGTTGCAGCAGCGGCTGTTCGAGAACCTGGGCGTGCGGGTGACGATCGAGCCGGGTCATAACGAGGTTCGCACCATGCGCGGTATTGCCATTGAATTTCAGGAGCAGCCAGGGCTGTGCCGCAAGATTCGCCAGTCGATTCCGGCTGCGATTCGGCGAGGGCTGGAGAAGCGGCCTGAAATTGCCTGGCGGCTGTTGGATTCCCGGGATCTGTTTGGTGGGGGTTGATGGGGTTTTTCCATACCTTCGTCCATACCTTCGTATAGTCCCCTCACACCCACGCATGCCCGCACTGACCCTATGTAGAAGTGCCCCGCCTCTCTCCACCACCTACCATCTCCCACAGCGAACCGAAGCTGAATACGCCTGGCGATTCCAAACGCCAGGCCAAGCCCTTCCGCTCGTTCGCCACACGGTCACGCTGAAACAAACAATTCAACGTATCGATTTCGTCTTTGGGAGCACATCATGAAACAGCACATCTTGATCGTCGGCGCCGGTTTTGGCGGGGTATGGAGCGCACTCAGCGCCGCTCGCCTGCTCGACCAGCATGATCGCAACGATGTACAGATCAGCGTCCTGGCGCCCCAGGCGGAGTTGCGCATCCGCCCGCGTTTCTATGAGCCCGACGTCCATACCATGATGGCGCCCTTGGGCGAGTTGTTCGATGCGGTCGGCGTGAACTTCATCCACGGTGTCGCCGAAAGCATCGACGTAAACCGCAAACAAGTCGGCTACCGCGACGTTTTCGGCAGCCTCGCCACGCAAAGCTACGACCGGCTGGTACTCGCGGCGGGCAGCAAGCTGATGCGCCCGGAGCTGGAAGGCATGCTGGAACACGCGTTCGACGTCGATGAGATCGAACAGGCTGCGCGCCTGGAAGCCCATCTCAAATCCCTCGCAACCCTGCCCGACAGCCCCGCTCGCAACACCGTGGTGGTGGCCGGCGGTGGCTTCACCGGGATCGAAACCGCCACCGAAATGCCCGCCCGCCTGCGCGCCGTTCTCGGCAGCGATGCCAACATCCGCGTGATCGTCGTCGACCGTGGACCGTCAATCGGTGCCGCGCTGGGCGAAGGGATCAGCCCTTCGATCATCGAAGCCTCCGATCAGCTGGGTATCGAGTGGATCCTCAATGCCTCGGTCGAATCGGTGGATGCCAGCGGTGTCACCCTATCGGACGGCCAGCGCATCGAATCCAGGACCGTGATCTGGACGGTCGGTTTTCGCGCAAGCCCACTGACCGAACAAATACCTGGAACCCACGATCGCCAGGGCCGATTGCATGTCGACGGGCATCTGAAAGTCCTGGGACAAAACGACGTCTACGCCACCGGCGACGTGGCCTATGCCGCGACCGACGACCTCGGCAATTACGCGGTCATGTCTTGCCAGCACGCCATCGCCCTGGGCCGCTACGCGGGCAACAACGTTGCCGCCGACCTGCTCGGCGTCGCGCCGATGACCTACAGCCAACCCAAGTACGTGACGTGCCTGGATCTCGGCGCATGGGGCGCGGTGTACACCGAAGGCTGGGACCGCCAAGTGAAGTTGCTCGGCCAGGAAGCCAAGGAGCTCAAGCACCAGATCAACTCGGTGTGGATCTATCCGCCCGCCGCCGACCGCGCAACCGCCTTGGCGGCGGCTGACCCCTCCATCCCGGTGGCCTGATCCTCATATCCAGACGCGCCCTACTCCGGCCAGTCCCTCCTTCTGTGCCGGTTTTTCCCAGACGCCTGCCAAGGATTTTTCGGCGGGCGTTTTTTCTGCCCGCTCGACAAGCCAGCCTGGATATCGCCACTGCCCAGCAAAATCCGTTGCAACCCCCGTCGCCCCGCACCGGCGGCTCACGGTAAGGTAGGCGAAACCATCCGGATCGAGGTGTGCCGTGGCGTCCTATTCCCTGCGTCAGTTGAAGTATTTCGTCACCACCGTGGAATGTGGCAGCGTCGCCGAAGCCTCCCGCAAGCTGTACATCGCCCAGCCGTCGATTGCCACGGCGGTCAAGGGCCTGGAAGACAGTTTCGGCGTGCAATTGTTGATCCGCCATCACGCCCAGGGCGTCTCGCTGACCCCGGCCGGTGCGCGTTTCTATCGCAAGGCCCAGGAGCTGTTGCGCATGGCCCGGGAGTTCGAGCAGAACGCATTGGCCGACAACGACGTGGTCAGTGGACAGATCGACATCGGTTGCTTCGAAACCGTCGCCCCGCTCTACCTGCCACGGCTGATCGCGGGTTTTCGCGAGCGCTTTCCCGGCGTGGAGATCCGCGTGCAGGACGGCGAGCAGCAGGAGCTGGTCCAGGGCCTGACCGGTGGGCGTTTCGACCTGGCGATTTTTTATGAGCACGACCTCGACAGCACGATCGAAACCGAAGCGCTGACGGCGCCGCAACGGCCTTATGCATTGCTGCCGCACGGATCACCGCTTCGCCAATCAATCGCAGGTATCGCTGCGCGACCTGGTGCTTGAACCGATGATCCTGCTGGACGTCCAGCCCAGCCGTACCTATTTCGTCAGCATTTTCGAGGAGCTGGGCCTCACGCCAAACATCGTCTTCAGCTCGCCTTCCATCGAGATGGTGCGCGGCATGGTCGGCCAGGGATTTGGCTTCGCCGTGCTGGTGACCCGCCCGCAATCGACCTGCACCTACGACGGACAGCACGTGGTATGCGTGAGTATCGCCGAGGACGTGACGGGTTCGGCACTGGTGGCCGGTTGGCTCAAGCGCGCGCACCTGACCAAGCCGGCGCAGTTGTTCGTGGATTATTGCAAGGAGCAGTTCAAGGAGTGGTTGGCGTAGGCGAGTCACTCCGCTGTACTTGAAGACGCTATGTTTTCTGTGGCGAGGGGATTTATCCCCGCTGGGCTGCGCAGCAGACCCTTGATCTGCGCTCACGGCATATCAGATAAGTCGCGACCGCTTTTTTGGGACCGCTTCGCAGTCCAGCGGGGCGGTGCGACGTTTCGCTAAATCCCCTCGCCACAGTGGTTATCGTGCTGTTTAGTAGCTAGCGAGCCGCCCAGGCGTTGAAACGCTGCTCCAGCTCCTCGCCATGATCGACCCAGAACTCCGCGTCTACGGCTTGCGCCTGCGCCAGGTTGGCCTCGGCGGTGGGCAGTTGCTCACGGACTTCAGCGGGCAACAGGCCCAGCGTCTGGCGATGCACCGGTCCGTACGGGATGTTCTCCGAGAAAACTTTCTGCGTCTGCGGCTGGCTGGCAAAGGCGATGAACTTTTCGGCCAGGGCCTTGTTAGGCGTGCCTTTGACCACCGCCCAATACTCCGGGTCATACAGGCTTTGCGGCCAGACGATGCTCAGTTTCATGCCTTCCTTCTGCGCCGAGGCGATGCGACCGTTGTAGGCGGCACTCATCGCCACGTCCCCGGCCACCAGCCATTGCGCCGGCTGGGCGCCTGCCTCCCACCACTGGATGTTCGGCTTGATCTGGTCCAGCTTGGCAAATGCCCGTGTGACGCCCTCCGGTGTGTTCAAGACCTTGTACACGTCCTCGGTCTTGACGCCATCCGCCAGCAAGGCGATTTCCAGGGTGTACTTGGCGCCCTTGCGCAAACCGCGCTTGCCCGGGTACGCCTTCACGTTCCAGAAATCCGCCCAGGACGTCGGCGCCTTCGCAAGTTTGCTCTGGTCATACGCCAGGACCATCGACCAGACGTACGTCGCCACGCCGCACTCGGTGAGCGCTCCCGGCACGAAATCCCCGGGTTTGCCGATGACCGTCGGGTCGAGTCTTTCGAACAAGCCTTCTTCACAACCGCGCAGCAGCTCGGGACTTTCCACCTCGACCACGTCCCAACTGGTGTGCCCGGCCGCGACCATCGCCTTGATTTTCGACAGCTCGCCGTTGTATTCGCCGGCCACGATGTTTCCCGCACCGCTGGCGTTGAAGGGTTGGAAGTAGGCCTTGTCCTGGGCCAACTTGGTGGCGCCGCCGAATGAAATCACGGTCAGGCTTTGTGGCGCGGCCAGGACGCTGGTGCTCAGCAACGCCAGGGCACACGCAATGTTGCAACGCAAGGATCTGGACATGAAGCGGTTCCTCGAAAATGCCGGCTCGCCCGCACGAGTCGGCGACGGGACTCAAAAGTGACCGTAGGCGCGGGCGGCGTGGTCTACAGCGATTACAAAACTGTTCATCCTGGGTCCCGTCCATCGGGCTCGCTCAGGTGAATCGCCAGGCGATCCATCAACCGATCGCAGGCGGCCATTTGCTCGACACTCACGTACTCGTCGGGTTTGTGACCCTGGTCCATGCTGCCGGGACCGCAGACCACCGACGGGATGCCGGCCTGGTGGAACAGCCCGCCTTCGGTGCCAAACGCCACGGTGCCGAAGGCATCGCTGCCACAGAGTCGGGCAACCAGGCGCGCGGCTTCGCTGTCCGCCGAGGTCGCCAGGCCGGGATAGGCCGACAAAGGCTCGAAACGGATCGCGGTGTCGGCGTGAACCGCCCGCATCCTTGGCAGCAGCGCCTGTTCGGCGTAGTCCTGCAATTTCTCCATCACCCGCTGCGGGGCGAAATCCGGCAAGGCGCGTACCTCGAAGTCGAAGCGGCAATCGGCGGGGACGATGTTCAGTGCCGTGCCGCCCTGGATCACGCCGACCTGCACCGTCGAATAGGCCGGGTCGAAACGCACGTCGTGCTGCGAAGGCTCGGCCAGCTCGGCGCCGATCTCACCCAGCTGGCCGATCAGGCGCGCCGCCTGCTCGATGGCATTGACCCCGTAGGGCGCGTAGGCGGAATGGCAAGGCGCGCCCTTGACATGGCAACGCATCGCCAATTTGCCCTTGTGGCCCAGCACCGGTTGCAACTCGGTGGGTTCGCCGATCAGGCACAAGGCCGGTTGCGGAACCCGTTGCGGCAGGATTTCCAGCAGACTGCGCACACCCAGGCAACCGACTTCTTCGTCATAGGAAAAGGCCAGGTGCACCGGACGCCGCAGCGGGCTGGCGAGAAAAGTCGGCACCGCCGCGAGCACGCAAGCCAGGTAGCCTTTCATGTCCGCCGTACCGCGCCCGAACAACTTGCCGTCCCGCTCGCTCAACCGGAACGGCTCGACCGTCCAGGCTTGCCCATCCACCGGCACCACATCGGTATGCCCGGACAGCACCACGCCACCCGGCACCGACGGGCCGATACTCGCCAACAGGTTGGCCTTGGTGCGCTCGGCGTTGTAGATCAGCTCGCTGCTCACGCCCAGCCCTAGCAGGTAATCGCGGACGAACTCGATCAGTGCCAGGTTCGAATCGCGGCTGACCGTGGCAAAGCCCACCAGTTCGGCGAGCAGCGCGCGGCTGCGCAGCTCACTCATCGCCCGGCACTCCATAGCTGGGCGCCTGGGTTGGATCAAGGGCGCGGGTCAGGTAGTCCTGCAACTGCGGCTGATAGGCGAGCCAGAGCTTCTCCAGTTCGCCGATGGGGTTTTCCTCCGCCCAATCCACCCGCAGATCGACGATTGGCCAGGTCAGGTCATCCACCACTGACAACGCCGCCGAATGCACCGCTCCGGCTTCGCCACCGGCGGCCTGTCCCGCCTGCAATGCGCCCAACAGCCGGGACGCAAGACTGCCCTCGCCCTGCTCGAATGCCGCGACCATGGCGGCGATGACCCCATCGCCCGCTAGCAGATTGCCGGCCGCCACACACTGCTCACCGACCACGACGCCGTTGACACCCAAGGCGTGGCGACCACTGAAAACCGCCGTGCGCCCCTGGGCATCCACCACGGCGACCTGGCGATACTCGCTGTAGCCGTTACGCGCCAGGGCACGGTCCAGCGCCTCCTGCGCCCTCGAACCGGCCGCCAATTCGTCGAGGATCTGCGGCCCCAGCGCAGGCAATGTGATGTTCTGGCTCGACACCGCGCCCACCCCGGCCCGCAGCCACGGGCAACGGGCGCCGACGGCAATGCTCGAAGAGCTGATGGCGATGCCCAACTGGCCGGTTTCGGCGCAGCGTCCGACGATGGAAAACGTCATGTCGTACTCCTTATTCGGGGATGACCGCGATCACATCGATTTCCATCAGCCACTGCGGCTGGCCGAGGGCGCTGACCACCAGCCCGGTGGAAATCGGGAACACGCCCTTGAGCCATTTGCCGACCTCCTGGTACACCGGCTCGCGGTAACGCGGGTCGATCAGGTAGGTGGTGGTCTTGACGATGTGGCTCAGGTCGCTGCCGGCTTCTTCCAGCAATTGCTTGACGTTGCGCATGGCCTGCTCGGCCTGGGCACGCGGGTCGCCGAGGCCGACCAACTGGCCGTCGAAATCGGTGCCGACCTGTCCACGGACGTACACGGTATTGCCCGCGCGCACGGCCTGGCAGAGGTCGTTGTCCAGGGTCTGGTTCGGGTAGGTGTCCTTGGTGTTGAACATGCGGATGCGAGTATGAGTAGGCATCAACGAACTCCCGTCAGGCTGGTTTTCAAAGGTTGCGAATCGCGTTGGGATGCATCGCGGTAGTCGAAGTACGTGCGTTGTTTGACGATGTGGTCGGTGATGTGCCGGGCGTCGTGCCACACGCCCCAGATGAACGCCGAGCCGCGCCGCGACAGCCATGGCAGGCCGACGAAATAGAGGCCCGGCTCGCTACTGACGCCGCGCTGATGGCGAGGCTTGCCGTCGGCTTTCAACACATCGACGTTCAGCCAGCTGTAATCCACCGAATACCCGGTGGCCCAGATGATGGTCGTGACGCCCGACTCGGCCAGGTCCAGCTCCTGGATCGGATGGGTCATGCATGCAGGGTCGGGCAACAACCGGCGCGCCTCGGGTTCGGGCGGCAGGTCCAGGCCATTGCGCTCGATATAGGCATCGGCAGCGTCGAGCAAGGCCAGGTAGTTCTCATCGCCACGGGCGATGTTCTCGGCAAGGTTGGACTCGAAACTCACCACGCTGCCGTTGAAGGCCCGCGTCAGGCCCACCAGCGTGATGCCTTCGTGGGCCAGCCGACGAAAATCCACGGTATGGCCGCCCCGCGCCCCGCTCACGGCGATGGTCACGTGCTCCTTGCCCGGCTTGACGGCTTCGGCATCCCACTCGCCCAACACCCCCAGCCACCAGCAGAAATCCCGGTTGCGATAGGCCCGTGGCGGACGATCGTGAGCGCCGACAGAGAGATAGACCTGCCTCGCCGGCGCGCTGCAGTTCATCGGCGATCTGCACCCCCGACGACCCCGCGCCGACCACCAGCACGGCGCCTTCGGCCAACTGCGCGGGGTTGCGGTATTGCGCGGAATGAATCTGGGTGACCGTTGCCATTTCAGGCGCGATGGGCGGGATGACGGGGCGTTGGAAGGGCCCGGTGGCGACTACCACATTGGTGGCTTCGATCAGGCCGTCCGACGTATCAACGGTGAAACCCGGGCGACCGACAGTGCGCTCGACCTTGCGCACCTCCACCCCGGTGCGAATCGGCGCATTGAATTTGCGGGCATAGGCTTCGAAGTACTCGGCCACCTGGTCCTTGGAGGCAAAGGCATCGGGATCCAGGCCGGCGAATTCGAGCCCGGGAAATCGGTCATGCCAGGCCGGGCCGTTGGCGACCAGCGAATCCCAGCGCGCCGTGCGCCAGGCCTCGGCGATGCGGTTGCGCTCGACCACCAGGTGCGGCACGCCTTGGCGGCTCAAATGTTCACTCATGGCGACGCCGGCCTGGCCGGCGCCTATTACAAGCGTATCGATGCGTAGGGTTTCAACGGGCATGTCTGGGCACTTCCGGCAGTGGGCTTGGCTCAGGTCGGCGCGGTGCCGCCTCGGGTATCTTTTCTTGTTGTTCTGCGATTGCAGCTATCGAAATGAGCTGTCGAGGCGATTGTGTTGGCAGGCAGGAATTTGCGAAACGAGGCTTTTTATTGCGGCTGGGAAGGAAAAAACTGCTCGGTCCGGCGTTGCGCCAACCGAGGGCAATCCAAGGTCAAGAAGTACCGAAAAGGTGCGTTCAGCCCGGCCGGGCCGGGAACGCCTTGAGCTCGAGTGTCTCCATCACCAACCCGATGAATGCCGAGACCGCCAAGGGCAGTTGCCGTCGGCTGGGGTAAAGCACGTTCAGGCCGAAACCGCTTCGTTGGTACTGCGGCAGCACGCGCACCAGCCGGCCGGCTTCGAGGTCCATGGCGCTCAGCGCCGACGGAAGCACGGCGATGCCCAGGCCCGCTACCGCTGCCTTGCGCAATGCCTGGGCGGTATTGGCGTTGAAGCGGCTGGGTATCTGCACTTCCACTTCATGGCCATCCGGACCGATGAGCTGCCACTGGCTCAGCCCACTGGGATGGGGAAAATTCACGCTGTAGTGCCGAGCCAGGTCATCCAGCGACGTCGGCATGCCCCACGCAGCGATGTAGGCCGGGCTGGCGACCATGCCGTCGCTGGCATTGCTCAGCAGTTGCCGACCCACGTACCCCGAGTCCTGCAGCACACCGCCTCGAAACGCGACATCAATGCGATCGGCAATCAAGTCGACACGGGCATCGCTGAGCACGAAATCGAGTTGCACCCGCGGATGCGCGGCGAGGAAGTCCGCAATCCATTCCATCGGGAAGAAGTCGAAGAAATCCGCCATCGCGGCGATCCGCACCAGGCCGGCTGGTTCGTCACTGCCGTGCATCAGTGCCTGGCCCGCATCCATCAAGCCGTCTACCGCGCCCACGCAACGCTCATAGAACCCCTCGCCCACATGGGTCAACGTGAGCTTGCGCGTCGACCGTTGCAGCAACCGCGTCCCCAACTGCGCTTCCAGCTGCTGGACGCGCCGGCTGACGGTGTTCGAAGGCATGCCCAGCCGCCTGGCCGCTTCGGCAAAACTGCCGCTGCGCACCACTTGGACAAAAAGCGCCACGTCGTTCAGGTCCAGCATCGGCATTCCTTCGTTTTCTGGATGAGTTCAATCCGATTGTATCGGCTAATCAAGCCATTGGAAGCGGCTTACGCTTTCCCCATCGACGCCAACGTGCTTCAGAACTCCGAGGTCTTTCATGAACAGCATCGTCGCGACGCCACAGCGCGCCATCGTCCACCGTACCCGCGGCAACAGCCATGGGCCTATCACTCGGCTCATGAGCCCCGGCGATCTCGGCCAACTGTGCAAACCTTTCGTGTTTCTCGACCTGTTCGAATTAAACGCCAAGGGCATGCCACGCGGCTTCGGCATGCACCCTCATTCCGGGATCGCAACACTGACCTACATGATCGAGGGCGAAGTGGCCTATGAGGACACCACCGGCAAATCCGGCACGCTACCGAGTGGCGGCATGGAGTGGATGCAAGCCGGTGACGGCGTCTGGCATGACGCCCGGCCCGTTGGCGGCTCCGCCATACGCGGTTTCCAGCTCTGGGTAGCGTTGCCGCCGGCCCAGGAGAATGCCCCGGCCCACAGCGTTTATCTCGCGCCCTCCGAGATTCCTCGGGAAGGTCCGGCGCTGGTCCTGCTTGGCCAATACGGCGCCGCGCGCAGCAGCGTTGCCGCGCCCGCCGGCATGAACTACCTGGCCGTGCAGCTCAAGGACAAGGAGCGCTGGCGCTACACACCGCCGGCCGGACACGACGTTGCGTGGCTGGCCGTCAACAGCGGCAGCCTCGACGCGGACGCAAATATCACTGCTGGGGAAATGGTGATCTTCCAGGACTCCGCCGCAGCCATCGACATCGTTGCCCGGGGCGCGACCTCCTTCGTGCTCGGTTCGGCGGTCAAGCATCCCCACGACCTGGTGATGGGTCACTACTCAGTCCACACCAGCGAGGCCGCACTGGAACAGGGCGAAAGCGAAATCCGCCGCATCGGCGCCCAGTTGAAACAACAAGGGCGGCTGGCCTAGCCGTCCCTCGATACCCCTTTTCAATCCTGATAATCAAAGGTGCCTCATGAGCCACATCGGTCTTGATCTTCTGCTTTCCCGCGTCCAAGTCGGCACGCTGTCCTTGAAAAACCGCATGGTCATGGCGCCCATGACCCGCAGCCGCGCAGGCGACGGCGATGTCGCGACGCCGCTCATGGCCGAGTACTACAGCCAGCGGGCCAGCGCCGGGCTCATTGTTACCGAAGGCTCGCAGGTTTCGGCCCAAGGCAAGGGTTATCTGCGCACCCCCGGGATTTTCACCAGCCAGCAAGTCGCCGGCTGGAAACAGGTGACCGACGCTGTTCACGCCCAAGGTGGGCAAATCTACTTGCAACTCTGGCACGTGGGCCGGTTGTCCCACTCCCTGGTCCAGGCTGACGGCGCCCTGCCCGTGGCCCCGTCGGCGATCAAGGCCGACGGTGAAATCTATACCGCCGAAGGCCTCAAGCCCTATGAACTGCCACGGGCATTGGCGCTGGATGAAATCCCTGGGGTGATCGACGATTTCCGCCAGGCCGCCCTCAACGCCAAGCTCGCCGGTTTCGACGGCGTGGAAATCCACGGCGCCAACGGCTACCTGATCGACCAGTTCCTGCGTGACGGCACCAACCAGCGCACCGATGCCTACGGTGGCTCGATCGAAAACCGCGCGCGCTTTCTCAAGGAAGTGGTCGAGTCGGTGATCGAAGTCTTCGGCGCCAGCCGCGTTGGCGTTCGCATGTCGCCGATCTTCAGCTATTTCTCGATGAGCGACAGTCATCCCCAGGCAACTTTCGACTACACGGCCCGGATGCTCAGCCGCTATGGCCTGGCGTACCTGCACATTGTCGAATTGGGCGAAGGCCCGTTCGATTTCGTCGAACTCAAGCGGCGCTTTGGCGGCCCGTACATCGCCAACGGCGGCTACAGCGCTGAACGTGCGGGCATGGCGATCAGCCAGGGCTCGGCGGACTTGGTGGCGTTTGGCACACCGTTCCTGGCGAATCCGGACCTGGTGGAGCGTTTCAGGTTGGGTGAGGCGTTGAATGCGGCAGATCCAGCCACGTTCTATCAGGGCGAAGAAGCGGGTTATACGGATTATCCGAGCCTGCCCACGCAATAAAGGCAGGCACACAGCGGGGCGCATGGAAGCGCTCCATTGCTCGCCACCTTACGTTGTACAGAACTGCGAAATACTTATACAAAACACTTTATCTCGTACAACTCATGCAGTACGCTCCGAATACTTGTACAGGAATACCACCATGTACAACTTTCGGAGCCTGACATGTCTGCCTTTCTCAAGGGTTTCGCCCACGCGTTCGCCGAACTGGACGCCAGCCGTCTGGCCGAACTCGACAGGCTCTACAGCGACGATGTGCTCTTCCAAGACCCATTGCACCGGGTAGAAGGGCTGCCGGCCTTGCGCGATTACTTCGCCCAGCTCTACGCCAACGTCCGCGACGTGCATTACGACTTTCATGGCTACGATGAAACCGCCACCGGCGAGGGCTACCTGCGCTGGACGCTGCGCTTTCGTCACCCGCGCCTGAACGGCGGTGCACCGATCGAATTGGCAGGCTGCAGCTACTTGCGCTGGAACGATCGGGTCTATCTGCATCGGGATTTCTTCGACATGCCGGCGCCCTGCTCTACGAGCACTTGCCTCTCTTCGGGCCGCTCATTCGCTGGCTCAAGCGGAGGCTGGCATGAGCCGCATCTGGCTGACCGGTGCCAGCAGCGGAATCGGCGCCGAGCTGGCCGCGGTGCTGCTTGGACAGGGTCATCACCTGGCATTGAGCGCGCGGCAAATCGGCCCACTGCAAGCCTTGGCTGAACGCTATCCAAACCAGGTATTGGTGCTGCCGGGGGACCTCAGCGATCCCGCGCAGGTGTCCTGCATTATCCAGCGCATCGACGTCGAATGGGCCGCCCTCGATCAGGTGATTCTCAACGCTGGCACCTGCGAATACCTGGAACCGGGGCAGTTCGACACACGCCTGGTGGAGCGCGTACTCGACACCAACCTGCTCGGCACCTGCCATTGCCTGGAAGCGGTCTTGCCCCTGTTGCGCCGAGGCCAAGCGCCGCATCTGGTCGCCGTGTGCAGCGCGGTGACCTGGCTGGCCCTGCCCCGGGCCGGTGCCTACGGCGCATCCAAGGCCGCGTTGCGTTACCTGCTCGAGTCATTGCGCATCGACCTGGCTGCCGAAGGCATCGACGTCACCCTGGTGAGCCCCGGTTTTGTCGATACGCCCCTGACCCGGCGCAATGACTTCCCGATGCCCCAGATCTGGTCGGCACAACGGGCCGCGCAGCACATCGCGCGACGCCTGGGCGCGCGCCCGCTGGATATCGCGTTTCCGTGGGCCTTCATTTTTGTCATGCGGTTGCTCGGGCACCTGCCTGCGCGCTGGCGCCTTGCGCTTGGCCGTCGTCTTTCACGTAACGCGGAAAGGACTTGAACCATGCGCATCGCAATCATCGGCAGCGGTATCTCGGGACTGACGTGCGCCTACCTGTTGGCCCGCCAGCATCAGATTACGGTGTTCGAAGCTGACAACCGGATCGGCGGCCATACCCATACCGTGGATGTCGATTGGCAGGGCCGACGCTACGGCGTGGACACCGGTTTCATTGTTTACAACGACTGGACCTACCCGAACTTCATCCGCTTGCTGGACCAGTTGGGCGTGGCGTCGCGCCCGACGGAAATGAGTTTCTCGGTGCATGACCCAGCGTCCGGCCAGGAATACAAAGGGCACAGCCTGGGCAGTCTGTTCGCCCATGCGGCGCAACCTGTTGTCTCCAGGCTTCTGGGGCATGCTGCTGGATATTCTCAGGTTCAACCGCGAGGCGACTGCGGACCTCAAGGCGCAGCGTATCGATAGCGCCACTCGACTGGGTGATTACCTGCACGACCGGCGCTACGGCCAACGCTTCATCGACCATTACATCGTGCCGATGGGCTCGGCGATCTGGTCGATGTCGCCGGCCGGAATGCTGGCGTTCCCGCTGCAATTTTTCGTGCGTTTCTGCCACAACCACGGCCTGCTGTCGGTTAACCAGCGTCCGCAATGGCGAGTGCTCGAAGGCGGTTCCCGCGCCTACATCGAGCCGTTGTGCGCCCGCTTTCGCCAACGCATCCATCTCGACTGTCCGGTGCAGCGGGTCAGCCGCGACGCCGACGGCGTGACCGTGCACAGCCATCGTGGCCCGGAGCGATTCGACAAGGTGGTATTCGCCTGCCACAGCGACCAGGCCCTGGCGCTGCTCGAAACCCCAAGCGTCGATGAAGTCGATGTGCTCGGTGCCCTGGCCTACGCCCACAACGAGGTGCTGCTGCACACCGACACTCGATTATTGCCACGGCGCCAGAACGCCTGGGCGAGCTGGAACTACCGTCTGGGCGGTCCGCCACAGGCACCTGCCGCATTGACCTACAACATGAACATTCTCCAGGGGTTCGATGCGCCGGTGACGTTCTGCGTGAGCCTGAACCAAAGCGCGTCGGTGGACCCGGCCAAGGTCCTCGCCCGCTTCGACTACGCCCACCCGCAATACAGCCTCGCCGGGATCGCCGCCCAGGCTCGGCAAAATGACCTGCAAGGACAGCAGCACAGCTATTTCTGCGGCGCCTACTGGGCCAATGGCTTCCATGAAGACGGCGTCGTCAGCGCGCTCGCCGTGGCGGAGCATTTCGGAGAAGTGCTTTGAACAGCAGCCTGTGTCACGGCTGGATCGATCATCGGCGCCATACGCCGCGCGTCCACGCGTTCCGGTATCCGATCGGCATGTTTTACCTCGATCTCGCCGAACAAGCGAGCCTGCTGAGACTGTCACGTTTACTGCGGCCATGGCGTGTGGCGCCGCTGTGCTGGCGTGAGCGTGACTACCTGCCGACCCTTACCCAAGCGGGCATCCCGCTGGTTCAAGCGGTGCGGGAAGTCGTAGGGCAAGCGCTGGGCTCCGTTCCTCAAGGCGCAATCCATCTGTTGACCCAACCACGCAGTTGGGGCCTGTCATTCAATCCGGTGAGTTTCTTCTTCTGCCATGACACTGCCGGGCGCCTGGCGGCAATTCTCTGTGAAGTGCGTAACACACCCTGGCGTGAGCGCCACCATTACGTGCTGCCGGTAACCCTCGGCGAGCCGCGCCTGTTCCAGGTCGCCAAGGCGTTCCATGTTTCACCGTTCCTGCCACGGGACATGGACTACCGCATGCGCTTCCTGATCCAGGGCTCGCACATCCGCGTGCACATGGAAAACTGGCGCGCCGGCCAAAAGGTGTTCGAGGCCGACCTCGCATTGCAACGTCGCCCTCTCGACGCGCCAGCACTGCGTCGCTACGTGCTGGCGTTTCCGTGGATGAGCTTGCGCACCGTGAGCGCCATCTATTGGCAGGCCCTGCGCCTGCTCTTCAAACGCACTCCCTTGCACGATCATCAGGCCAGCGATGGCAGCCTGACTGTCGGCCAAACCGCCCATAAGGATCCAGACCATGTCCGAACCCACCCTGAGCGTCACTAAGGCCAGCGGCGGCTGTCCGTTGAGCGGCGGCCTGTTCAAACAGGCCGTGTTCGCACAACTGCGTCGCCTGCGTCACGGCCACCTGCGCCTCATGCTGGATGGCGAGCCGTTGAGCTTTGGCGACGTGTCCAGCCCTTTGGTGGCCGAGGCCGAGATACTGGACGGTGCCGTCTGGGGCATGGTCGTCGGCAATGGTTCGATCGGTGCCGGCGAGGCGTATATCCACGGCTACTGGCGCAGCAACGACCTCACCGCCGTCACTCGCCTGTTCGTCGCCAATCTTGACGTGCTCGATGCCATGGACAGCGGCCTGGCACGCCTGGGCCGGCCTTTGCTGCGCGGCTTGCACTGGCTCAATCGCAACAGTCGCAAAGGCTCGCGGCGCAACATCATGGCCCATTACGACCTGGGCAACGAGCTGTTCGAACGCTTGCTAGATCCAACGATGATGTATTCGGCGGCCATGTTCGAACATGCCGAACAAAGCCTCGAACAGGCCCAGGTCAACAAGCTCGAGCGCATCTGCCAGAAGCTTGATCTGCGACCCGGCGACCATCTGCTGGAGATCGGCACCGGTTGGGGCAGCCTGGCCATCCATGCGGCGACCCATTACGGCTGCAAAGTCACCACCACGACACTTTCCCAAGAGCAGTACGCGCATACCTGTCAACGTGTCGCGGCGCTGGGCCTGCAACAACGCATCGAAGTGCTGTGCCAGGATTACCGCGACCTGGAGGGACGCTTCGATAAATTGGTGTCCATCGAGATGATCGAAGCGGTCGGCCATCGCTACCTGCCCGAGTATTTCCGCCGCTGCGCCGCGCTGCTCAAGGACGACGGCCTGATGCTGATCCAGGCCATCACCATTCGCGACCAACGCTACGACCAGGCCCGGCGCTCGGTGGATTTCATCCAGCGGCACATCTTTCCTGGTGGGGCGCTTCCGTCCCTGTCGATGCTGCTCAAGACCGCCAGTGCCCAGACCCCGCTCAACTTGCTGCACCTGGAAGATTTTGGCGCGCATTACGCCCGCACCCTGCGCCACTGGCACGACAACTTCCGGCAGTCGCGCCAGGCCCTGCTGGCGTTGGGTTATGACGAGACGTTCCAGCGCCTTTGGGAGTTTTACCTGTGCTATTGCGAGGGCGGGTTCCAGGAGCGGGCCATTGGCGTCGCGCAACTGCTGTTCGCCGCCCCCGGGGCCCGCCCCGCGCCCTTGCTGGAACAGCGTCAAGCATGATCAGTCGCACCGCGCTGATTGCCAATGCGCTCTGGCTGCAATTGGGCTGGTGGGCGTGTGTACTGGGTGCGCACCAGCCGGCATGGCTTGCTGCCGTGGTGGTTGGATTGCTCGCTCACCTACTGTTGTGCCCCGACCCGAAGGCCGAGCGTCGGGCGATGCTGCGTGTCGGTGTGAGCGGTATGTTGCTGGATGGAAGCCTGGGGATCTTGGGCCTGTTCGAATTCGCTGAAAGCCCGTTGCCGCTGTGGCTGGCGCTGCTCTGGCTGGTTTTTGCCAGCGGGCTGCGCCACAGCCTGGCATGGGCTGGAAAAAAGCTGTGGCTTGGCGCCCTCGCGGGCGCAGTCGGCGGCCCCCCTCGCCTACTGCGCGGGCGCACCACTGGCGGGTGTTTCACTGCCGCTGGGGATGCTCGGCACCGCGCTGGTGCTGGCGCCGCTATGGGCGATAGGGCTGCCGCTGGCCGTACGCCTGGCCGACGCCCAATAGCCACGGCATCGGCCTGTCTACCAAGGCTCATCCAGGAAAAGCGGCAGGCGCAGCGGCTCGATCAGCCCTTCACGCTGGCCGCACATTTCATCATGGACAACCTGTTGAATCAGCGTACAGGGCAGGCGCGGCACATCGCGCAACAGCTCCCGCAGATGCGTGGTGGAGCGAACTCGAAACGAATGTCCCGACTCGTCAAGCAACGTGAGCACTTCCCGGTCCAATCGGACACGTAGAAGGTAGATTCCGCCTTCCAGTGAGAGCAATTCCAACTCGACGATCCGACCCTCGACGGCCAGTTGGAGCAGTTCTTTCAAAGTCATGGCATGTCCCCCGCCTGGCGACGGAAGAACAGCGTCACTTGTCCCAGTTCGATGCCGGCCTTGCTCATGCTGGAGCGGTTGATCAGCGTGTCCTCGTCCATCAGGTACATCCAGTCGTCAAACGTCACCTCGTAAGTGGAATCGTCCACTTGCAGGTTCAGTCGATAGCGCCAGCGCAGCGCATTGCCCGCCACCTCCCCTAACGCCTCGCCAATTACATCGTCGGCGCGACCACTCCAAAGGCCCGGGCCGGTTGGCGTCAATGTCCAGACCCTACGCTGCCGGCTTCCATCGCTGTAGAGAAAACGCTCGTCGAGTATCAGTCGATCGCCCTCGCGGCGGCTGGAAATATCCACTTCGAAACGCTTGATCACTTCGCCCGAGCGCTTCTGATAGATGCCCCAGGCCTTGACGGGTTTGCTGAAGAAACGCTCCAGATCGAGTTGCGGTTGCTGGTCGGCATAGCGGCCTACGTTGACATTGCCGCAACTGGTCAGGCCCATCACCAGCAACAAGATGGCCAGCAGACGGATCATGGCGTGCTCCTTTTTGCGTTTGACGTATCGAGCCCCAGCAATCGTTGGCGCAACTCGGGATGACGCGTGCGCGGATCGAGCCAGATCGAGAAAAAACATCGGGAGAACAGCGTGTCGGCAATCTCGCGGGAAAGGCGTCCATCGACATAAAAGCGACTGCCTTGGCCGGGCAGGTACACGCCGGTGATGCGAGTGCCGGGTTGCACATCGACAAAGGCACCGCGCATCTGCGCCGCCCAGGCTTCCAGGCGCCCGGCATCCTGCACCGTGCCGGTGACGCGTTGCATTTCCTCAAGGCTGGTTTCGACCAGGTCCTGCTTGCTGATGCGGCGCCGATAATCGAGTTCAAGGGCAAAAGGCGTGTCCAGGCTCGGCTTGGACACGGTGCTCCAGAGCCGCGCCCGGTAGACGGCGAACCCGTACCAGCGAAAATCTGCCTCGCCGATCAGATCCGCTCCGGGCAAGGCCTCGCGCCAATCCGCCAAGGCATCACTGGCGTACAGCGCCAGCGCAAGGCTCATGGCACTTATCAAGCGGTGGCGGGCGGCTAAGGATCTGGGCATGGGCAAGCAACCGGTTTGCGAAGGCAAACCGATATTTGTACAACATCATAGTTTTGTACAGCTTTTTTGTAGGCAAATACCTTGGGATTTTCCCTAGACGCTTTCCGGTACATCAACCTGCAGCGGCACCACCCGCCTCGCCACCGGCCCTGCCAACGTGGCCGTCGCAGCCTCGACCAAGGCATCGACGGCCTCTTCCGCCAAGGCGATCACCGGATGGGAAAGTACTGCCTGGACCAACCCGGTCTTCAACGCGTCGCGGGTCAGCGGCGTGAGGTCATGGCACACCACCACGGGCAGGCGAAGCTGTTGTTCCTGAAGGCTACGCAGGGCGCGCAACACCCCGGCGATGCCGCCGCCAGCCACATAGAGCCCCGCCAGGTCGGGTTCTGCCGTGAGCAGGTCGAGCGTATTGCCATAAGCGAATTCATCGTCTTCCAGGGTCAGGCGCGAGGCGAGCAGTTCCCATTCACCGGACTGCTCCGCCAGGTAGCTGCGAAAGCTCAGTTCGCACAATTCCTGGCACTGGAAACGCTGGCTGCTGAGCATGACCGCCGCTGGACCGGGCTGCCTGGCGAGGCGGCTGATGAACCAGCCAGCCGTACGGCCTGTGAGGCGGTTGTCGAGGCCGGCGTAGCCGGTGCCGGCAGCTGCTCGACAATTCCGACAGCAACGCTACCACCGATATGCCTGTCTCACGCAATTGGGCCACCGCCTCGCGCACCCTGGGGTGATCGACCGCCACCACGCCGAGGCCGTCCACCTGGTCGCGCAGGGCCAGGATGCGTTGCGCCACGTTGACGGGGTCGAGGTCGTCCAGGTAACCGATGACCACCCGAATGCGCGCTCGCGCGCAGGTGGCGGCGGCGTTTGACAGGGCGTGGGCCAGCCCTTGGTAGAACGGCACCCCGCTTTTCTGCAACAGGAAGCCCAAGCGCAAGGTGGGACGGTCGTTGAGCACCCGTTGCTCGATCACGGCCTTGGCATGAAAACCCAAGCGCCCGGCCGCCGCGGCGATGCGCTGGGCGGTGTCGGCGCGGACATCGGCGCGCAGGTTCAGAACTCGGTCGACGGTCGACAGGCTCACGCCGGCTTCCCGGGCGACGTCGGCCATGGTCGGTCGTAGTTTTCGGCGGGGTTGCTTTGACATGTCTTGACACCTCTTTCCGGCATCATGAGGGGTTTTGCCACATTAAGCCATCACCCCATGGCCCGCTCCCCGCCGAGGCAATAGCATCAGGGCAAGACAAAAACAACAACACCGCCGGAGTGCTTCCATGGCGATTCACATCTGCACGGCGCCCTGCTGCTGGGGCGTCGATGACATCAAGAACCCGTTCCTGCCGCCGTGGCAACGGGTGTTGGGCGAAGCCGCCGAGGCCGGTTATCGCGGCATCGAGTTGGGGCCTTGCGGCTATCTGCCGCTGGAGGCCGAGACCCTCAGCCCAGCGCTGTCGGAGCACGGCCTTCACATCGTCGCGGGGACGATTTTCGATGACTTGGTAAGTCCGGCCAACCTGCCGGAGTTGCTGCGCCAGGCCCACGCCATTTGCGGATTGCTCAAACAGTTGCCGCCCATCGAACCACAACCCGGCCAACGCTTCGGCGGCCCCTACCTGGTGATCATCGACTGGGGCCACGAAGAACGCGACTACGCGGCCGGCCATTCGGATCGCGCGCCTCGCCTGGACGACGCGCGCTGGAACGCCATGATGGCGCATATCCGCGCCATCGCCGACGTCGCCTGGCACGCCTACGGCATCCGTGCCGTCATCCATCCTCACGCGGGCGGCCACATCGAATTCGCCGATGAGCTGGCGCGGCTGGTGGATGACATTCCCCACGACGTCGCCGGATTGTGCCTGGACACCGGGCACCTCTATTACGCAGGCATGGACCCCCTCGCATCGCTGCGTACCTACGCTCATCGCGTGGATTACCTGCACTTCAAGGACATCGACCCGGCGGTCTTCGACCAGGTGTTGAACGAACGCATCCGCTTCTTCGCAGCCTGCGCCCGGGGCGTGATGTGCCCGATCGGGCGTGGCGTCATCGATTACCCGGCGTTGCATCGCCTCCTACATGAGCTCGGTTACCAAGGCTGCATCACCGTCGAACAGGAACGCGACCCGCGCAATGCCGCCAGCAGCCTGGAAGACGTGGCGGCCAGCCGCGCCTATCTATCCCGCATCGGTTTTTAAAGGAAAAGGAGTCCTCATGATCAATGGCAGCAACATCCTTGCACGCCCCCTCCGCTGGGCCATGGTCGGCGGCGGCGAACACAGCCAGATTGGCTACATCCACCGCTCGGCCGCCCTGCGCGACCGCAACTTCGAACTGGTTGCCGCCGCGCTGGACATCGACCCCGAGCGTGGCCGGGCCTTCGGCCAACGGCTGGGGATCGACCCGGCGCGCTGTTATCCGGACTACCTGAGCCTGTTCGAGCTGGAAGCGCAGCGGCCCGACGGCATCGAGGCGGTGTCGATCGCCACCCCCAACGGCACTCACTACGCCATTACTCGCGCGGCCCTTGAAGCCGGCTTGCATGTGGTCTGCGAAAAACCGCTGTGCTTCACCCTCGACGAGGCCGAGGCGCTGCGGGACCTGGCGAAATCCAAGGGCCGCATCGTCGGCCTCACCTACGGCTATGCCGGGCACCAGTTGATCGAGCAGGCGCGGGCGATGATCGTCGCCCACGAGCTGGGGGAGATTCGCATGGTGCACATGCAGTTCGCCCACGGTTTCCATAGCGCACCGGTAGAGGCGCAGAACCAGGCGACGCAATGGCGCGTCGACCCGCGCCAGGCAGGGCCCAGCTATGTGTTGGGCGACGTGGGCACGCATCCGCTGTACCTGTCCAAAGTCATGCTGCCCGAGTTCCGAATCAAGCGCCTGATGTGCAGCCGGCAAAGCTTCGTCGCCAGCCGCGCCCCGCTGGAGGACAACGCCTACACCTTGATGGAATACGAAAGCGGCGCGATGGGCATGGTCTGGTCCAGCGCGGTGAACGCCGGCTCGATGCACGGCCAGAAGATCCGCGTGATCGGGTCCCGGGCGAGCCTGGAATGGTGGGACGAACGCCCGAACCAGCTGAGTTTCGAAATCCAGGGCCAACCCGCGCAAACCCTCGAGCGCGGCATGGGCTACTTGCATCCCGACGCGCTGCAAGACGATCGCATCGGTGGCGGCCACCCCGAAGGGCTGTTCGAAGGCTGGTCCAATCTTTATCGCCGCTTCGCCCTCGCCATGGACGCTGCCAACCGTGGCGACACCGAGACGCTGGCCGCGCTGCGTTATCCCGATATCGACAGCCGGCGTGGACGGCGTGCGCTGGGTCGAGCGTTGCGTGGAATCGGCTAATAACGATTCAACCTGGATCGCCTACTAACCCGCTGCCAGAGAATTCCTGTGGCGAGGGAGCTTGCTCCCGCTGGGGCGCGAAGCGGCCCCTTTTTGGGACTGCTGCGCAGTCCAGCGGGAGCAAGCTCCCTCGCCACGGTCATGAACGTTCCCCAAGGAGAACAACAATGAAAATCGCCCTCGATCCCTACATGCACCGCCACCTGAGCCTGCCGGACCTCTGCCGCAAGACCGCCGAGCTCGGCTACGAATACCTCGAGCTGTCGCCACGGGAAGATTTCCTGCCGTGGTGGGTTCGCCCGCGGGCCCACAAGGAACGCATCGCCGAATTCAAGAAGGCCCTGCGCGACCACGATTTGCAACTGGCTTCGCTGCTACCCATGTACCGCTGGGCCAGCCCGCACGAGGACGAGCGCCGGGCTGCGGTGAACTATTGGAAGGAAGCGATCCAGGTCGCCGTGGAGATGGGCTGCACCACGATGAACTCGGAATTCGGCCGCGGACCGTCGCCGGATCGCGGGCATAAGGTCAGTTGCTGTGGCGGCGTGCACAGCCATGAGTCGAGCGAAGCGGCCTGGTGGCGTTCGATGGAGGAATTGGTGCCGATCCTCGAATCCGAAGGCGTCACGCTCAACGTCGAGCCCCATCCGGAGGACTGGTGCGAGACGCTGCACCCGGCCCTGGACATGCTCAAGACCATTGGCTCGGACAACGTCAAGTTCCTCTACTGCACGCCCCACACCTTCTACTTCGGCGACGACATGAAAGCCATGATCGCCGAAGCCGGGCCGATGATTGCCCACGTGCACATCGCCGACACCTACAACCACAAGGCCTCGTCCGGCCTGCGCTACATCGTCAACCCGCCCGGCGCCAAAGTGACGGTGCACCAGCACATGGACATGCACCAGGGCGAGATCGACTGGGACCTGTTCTTTGGCGAGCTGGCCAAGACCGGCTTCGATGGCATCGTCACCGCGTGCGTGTTCGGCTGGGAGGAACGCGCAGATGAATCCGGGCGCTTCATGCGCCAGGAAATCCAGGCCTACGTCGACAAGTACTTCAGGTAAACCGTGCCCGTCACGGCAGCAACGGCACGATCCGTGGTTCGATCGCCTGTTCGCTGATCTCCAGCAGCGCCAGCGTCACCGGCAGCTTGAACCGCCGCCGGCCGGCGCTGCCAGGGTTGAGATAGAGCCGCTCGCCGCGCCATTCGATCAGCGGTTTGTGAGAATGGCCGGTGATCACCAGCCTCACGCCTGGGTCGAGCGGTGTCGGCACGTCGGCGATGTCATGGACCAACAGCACTTGCCATCCGCCAAGGTCGAACTGCAGGCAATCGGCGATGTGCCCTGCCCAATCAGCCGCCAAGTCATTGTTTCCCCGCACCACATGCAGCTCGGCGATGGTGGACAATGCCTCCAGAATCTGCGGGCTGCCTATATCACCGGCATGAATGATCCGCTCGCAGCCTTGCAGCGCCGCAAGCGCTTCGGGGCGCAGCAGGCCGTGGGTATCGGAAATGACGCCAACTTTCATGAACCTTCCTCCTGCGGCGTGTGTCGTGGGCTATATCTATCTCGTCGCAGTTAGCTAACGTGCTGAAATCGAATAGGATAGGCTCCGCGCTGAAAGGCGCGAACCTGTCGTGGAAAGGATATGTGAATGCTCGGACGCAAGCAGCCAGAGCCAAAAATCGAAAGCCCCGATGAAGCCTTCTCCCAGCAGGCTGTGCGAGCCGGGGCGGCGTTTCGGTTGACCGTCAGTTTCATGCTCGTGGTCATCATCGCCTTCCTGGCTGTCGAAGGCTGGCGAACATGGCGTGATTATCGCGCGGCCTTTGCCTCTGCGCGCGATTCGGTCACCAACCTGGCACGGGCAACCGCCCAACACGCCGAAGACACCATCCGACAAGTCGACGTGGTGACCGCCGCCCTCGCCGAACGCGTGGAAGGCGATGGTCTGCAAAACATGGACATCCCGCGCATCCATAGGCTGCTGGTGCAACAGGCCGCGATCATGCCGCAGTTGCACGGGCTGTTCATCTATGGCCCGGATGGCCAATGGCTGGCGACGGACAAGGAGGTGATCCCGGAAACGGCGAACAACGCCGACCGCGACTATTTCCAGTACCACCGCACCCACGACGACCGGGGCGTACGCATCGGCGAGGTGATCAACAGCCGCTCCACCAACGATTTGATCATTCCCGTCTCCAGGCGCCTGAACAACCCCGACGGTTCGTTCGCGGGCGTGCTGCTCGGGACCGTCAAGGTCAGCTATTTCGTCGATTACTACGGTGATTTCAAGATCGACGACAAGGGCGCGCTGGTCCTGGCGACACGCAGTGGAACGATCCTGGTGCGCCGGCCTTTCGTCGCCTCGGTGATCGGCAAGAGCCTGGTCAACAGCGTGATTTTCCGGGAGCATTTGCCCACCTCCAACCAAGGCATCGCCGAAGCCAGGGCCGTCGTCGACGACACCGAGCGCCTCTACGGCTACCGCGCCCTGACCACCTACCCGTTGGTGGTGGAAGCCGGCCTGTCCCGGGATTCAATCATCGGCCCCTGGCGTCGCGACCTGCTCAAGACCAGCCTGGTGCTGGTGTTCCTGATCTCGGTGCTGGTGGCTTTCGGCCTCATCGTGCTGAGCCAGTTGCGCTATCGCATGACCATGGAAAAGCAGATCCGCAGCGCCCACCAGGCCATGCGCGACATGGCGCTGACCGACAGCCTGACCGGGCTGGGCAACCGCCGGCGGCTGGACATTGCCCTGGCCGATGAGCTGCGCCTGGCCAAGCGCCAGGGTTCGTCCCTGGCCCTGATCATGCTCGACGTCGATTACTTCAAGCGCTTCAACGACCGCTACGGCCACGCCGCCGGTGACGACTGCCTGCGGGCCATTGCTGGCGCGATCGGGCAGACGATCAAGCGACCGGGTGACCTGGCGGTCCGCTACGGCGGCGAGGAGTTCACCGTGTTGCTGCCCAACACGGACAGCCCTGGCGCCGCCAAGGTCGCGCAGCAAATCCTCGAAGCCGTCCGGGCCTTGAACATCGAGCATGGCGATCATCCCTTGGGGATCGTGACCATCAGCGCCTAGCATCACCACCTGCCAGCCAAGCAACGAGGACGCGACCCCGGCCATGCTGATCAAGGCCGCAGACGCGTTTTTGTACCTGGCGAAGAACACCGGGCGAAACCGCTGGTGCAGTGCCGGTGCTTCCCGGCCCTGACGCGGCGATCAACCGCATATCGCCTCATATCACCCAATGTCGGGTTGCGCAGGTGCCGATCCGGCGCCTGGCGGCTACAATGCGCGCTTCGACCGTGACCAGCCTGACTAAAAAAACATGTCCTTGCCTAAACATCATCTGGAATTGCTCAGCCCCGCCCGCGACGTGACCATCGCCCGCGAGGCCATCCTGCATGGCGCCGATGCCGTGTACATCGGTGGCCCGAGTTTCGGCGCGCGTCACAACGCCTGCAACGAGGTGAGCGATATCGCCCAGTTGGTGGAGTTCGCCCACCGCTACCACGCCCGGGTGTTCACCACGATCAACACGATCCTGCACGACAACGAACTGGAGCCGGCCCGCCAGTTGATCCACCAGCTCTACGATGCTGGCGTCGATGCCCTGATCGTCCAGGACCTGGGCGTGATGGAACTGGACATCCCGCCGATCGAGCTGCACGCCAGCACCCAGACCGACATTCGTACCCTCGCCCGGGCGAAATTCCTCGACCAGGCCGGTTTCTCGCAACTGGTATTGGCCCGTGAACTGAACCTGCAGGAAATCCGCGCCATCGCCGACGAGACCGACGCGGCCATCGAGTTCTTCATCCACGGCGCGCTGTGCGTGGCGTTTTCCGGGCAGTGCAACATTTCCCACGCGCAAAACGGCCGCAGCGCCAACCGTGGCGATTGCTCCCAGGCCTGCCGCCTGCCCTATACCCTCAAAGATGACCAGGGCCGGGTGGTCGCCTACGAGAAACACCTGCTGTCGATGAAAGACAACAACCAGAGCGCCAACATCCGCGCCCTGGTGGAGGCTGGCGTACGCTCGTTCAAGATCGAGGGCCGCTACAAGGATGCGGCCTATGTAAAGAACATCACTGCCTACTATCGTCAGCGCCTGGACGATGTCCTCGAAGACCGCCCCGACCTGGCCCGCGCCTCCAGTGGCCGGATCGCGCATTTCTTCGTGCCGGACCCGGACAAGACCTTTCACCGTGGCAGCACTGACTATTTCGTCAGCGAGCGCAAGATCGACATCGGCGCCTTCGATTCGCCGACGTTCACCGGCGTACCGGTGGGCGTGGTGGAGAAAGTCGGCAAGCGTGACCTGCAAGTGGTGACCTCTGACCCGCTGTCCAACGGCGACGGTCTCAACGTGCTGGTCAAGCGCGAAGTGGTGGGTTTCCGGGCCAATATCGCCGAACCCAAGGGCGAGTTCCTCGATGACGAAGGCCAGAAGCGCTACCGCTACCGCGTCGAGCCCAACGAAATGCCGGCCGGCATGTACCAGTTGCGCCCCAATCATCCGCTGAGCCGCAACCTCGATCACAACTGGCAGCAAGCGCTGCTCAAGACCTCCGCCGAGCGCCGTGTGGGCCTGGCCTGGGTCGCACAGTTGCGTGAAGAGCGCCTGGCGCTGACCGCCACCAGCGAAGAAGGCATCAGCGCCAGCGTGGCCCTCGACGGTCCCTTCGGCCTGGCGAACAAGCCGGAGCAAGCCCTGGAACAATTGCAGGACCTGCTCGGCCAACTGGGCACCACCGAGTATCACGCCACGTCGATCAAGCTGGACGCGCCCCAGGCGTTTTTCATTCCCAACTCCCAGCTCAAGGCGCTGCGCCGCGAGGTGATCGAAGCCCTGACCACGGCACGCGTCGCGGCGCACCCACGGGGCGGGCGCAAGGCCGAGACCACGCCGCCGCCGGTGTACCCGGAATCGCACCTGTCATTCCTGGCCAACGTCTACAACCAGAAGGCCCGGGACTTCTACCACCGCCACGGCGTCAAGCTGATCGACGCGGCGTTCGAAGCCCACGAGGAAACCGGCGAAGTGCCGGTGATGATCACCAAGCACTGCCTGCGCTTCTCGTTCAACCTCTGCCCCAAGCAGGCCAAGGGCGTCACCGGCGTGCGCACCAAGGTTGCGCCGATGCAGTTGATTCACGGTGATGAAGTGCTGACGCTGAAGTTCGACTGCAAGCCCTGCGAGATGCACGTGGTCGGCAAGATCAAGGGGCACATCCTCGACCTGCCGCTGCCGGGCAGCACCGCGCAGCCGGTGGTGGGGCATATCAGCCCGGAAGATTTGCTCAAGACGATTCCGCGCGGGACGCATTGATCGGCGGGTCAGTTACCTCTCGGTTGAATGGACCGACGTCTTCGCGAGCAAGCCCGCTCCCACAGTAAGTGCTGCTACTCAGCCGCCTCTGCTGATCTTTTGTGGGAGCGGGCTTGCTCGCGAAGGCGATATTCCAGCCGCCGGAAAAGTTGGATCAGACGCGGCGCAGGGATTTTTCATTTCTGCGCCGTTTGCGCTTTTACGGGCGACATATTCCGTTCAAGGGTCTCCCCCAATCCGCGTTCATGATGCTAGGTTGTAAGTGATTGTTTCATCAAACGACACTTTTCCCTGCAAAGGAATGCCTGCCACCATGAACTTCCCGTTCAAGCGTCTTGCTATCGCCACCCTCGTCCTGTCCACCCTCTCCTCCCTGCCGTTATCGGCCAATGCCAACATCACTGCGCAACAAAGCGCGGACTTCGTCAAAGCATTCACCGATACCTCGGTCAGCGATTTCCGCCAGTTCCTGGCAAGCGTCGCCAAGAGTGACCTGGCCAAGTCCGCCAACCTCAGCCCCGCTATCAGCGCTTTCCAAGACAACAAAACCCTGTCCGCCGAGCAACAGAACGAGATCCATCGGCTGCTGGGTCTCTACGCCCGGGTGAAGTACGGCAAGGCCGCCACCGAGACCTTGCGCCAGTTGGTGGAAATCCCGACCTATCGCAAGGACGGCGTGGCCCAGCATGAAAACCCGGAGTTCCTGAAGATCGCCGACAAGATCAAGAGCCTGGCCAACGACTTCAACCTGAACATCCGCAACATCGACAACCGCGTCTATGAGATTTCCCTCGAAGGCAGCGGCGACGAAGTCGTGGGCATTCACGCCCATGCCGACGTGGTGCCGGTGACGCCGGAAAACTGGGTGCTCAAGGACGGCACCAAGCTTGATCCGTTCAAGGTCACCCTGGTGGGCGATCGCATGTACGGTCGCGGCACCGAGGACGACAAGAACGGCATCGTCGTGGCGCTCTACGCCATGAAGATCATCAAGGAAGAAAAACTGCCGCTGGCGCGTAACTTCAAGCTGCTGGTCGATACCACCGAAGAAACCACCGGCGATGCCATCCCCTATTATTTCGAGCGCAACCCGACGCCCAATTACAACCTGGCGCTGGATGGCAGCTACCCGGTGGTGATCGCCGAGAAAGGCTACGGCACGGTCATGGCCAATTTCCCACGTCGCGCGGGCCAGGGCAAAGGCGCCGAGATCACCGGGCTGACCGGCGGCATGGCGACCAACCAGATCCCATCGACTTCAGTCGCGACATTCGCCACCGACAAGCCCGCCGAACTGGCCGCCAGCCTGCGCAAGGCCGGCACCGACTACGCCAAGGCCAATGGCGGCGACTTTGAGGTAAAAAGCGAGGTGGACGGCAAGACGGTCAAGCTGACCTTCACTGGCGTTTCCGCCCACTCCTCCGAGCCTGAGTCAGGCGTCAACCCGGTGGCCAGGATGCTGGTGTTCATCAACGGCCTCGACGGCAAGGTCGCGCTCAAGCACAACCACATCACCGACTCCGCCCGCTATGCCACTGACAATTGGGGCCTGGATTACCTGGGCAAGAAACTGGGCATCGGCTTCTCCGACGCATTCATGGGCCCGCTGACCGCCTCGCTGACCTACGTCGGGATGGATGACAAGACTTTCAAGCTGGCCGTGAACCTGCGGGTGCCCGTGGGCAAGCCGACCGAGACGCTGAAAACGGAGATCAACGACAAGCTTTCCGCCTGGGCCAAGAAGTCCAAGGTCGCGGTGGCCTTCGATAACTCTATCGACGAACCGATGTACCGCAACCCCGAAGGCGAATGGGTCAAGGCGCTGCTGGCCGTGGCCACCGAGAACCTGGGCATGGAGCATAAGTTCGGCACCTCCGCTGGCGCCACGTCGGTCCATGACTTGCCCAACGGCGTGCAATTCGGCCTGGCCATGCCCGATGTGAAGTACACCGGTCACAACGACAACGAGTTCAAGACCGTGGAGCAGTTCCTGCTGGACCTGCAGGTCGTGACCGAAATGATGGGGCGGATCGGGCAGTTGCCGAAGCTCTAAGAAACGGCGTGATCCCCGTGGCGAGGGAGCTTGCTCCCGCTCGGTTGCGTAGCGACCGCAAGATCTTCAGGTCTGCTTCGCCCGAAGCGTCGGACCGGCCCAGCGGGAGCAAGCTCCCTCGCCACAGGGTTATTTTCATCCCTTCAGAGGGACGGCGGTTTCTTCCACGGCCTTGTCCGTCACATCCACCACGTCTATCCCCCAATCCCCGTGCAGGTACCAATCCTCGCCGATCATCTCCGCCGGGTGCATCGTGCGGTCGGCGCCGTTGCCGCACGCCAGCGCGGTCGACGCGCAGTAACGGTCGCACCCCCAACAAATGCGCTCGGGATGTTTGGGACTGATGGGAAAGGGCTTTGCCATGACGACCCCGCATGCCGGATGGATGTACCCCACCCTACCCTGGCGCCGCGCGGCGTCCCTTGATTCCGGTCAAGAACAGCGATCCGGGGAAAATCACGCTGAAAATTGACAAGAATCATTATTATTCGCAGCGAAGCTTCCTAGACTCGGCGCCATCACTTAGCCAACCAGGAAGTCATCATGCGCACACTCGCTCCCCTGTCCCTCGCCCTGTTGTGTCTCGCACCGCTGGCCCAGGCCAAGGAATACCCCATCGGCGAACCGCAACTGTGCCCCGGGCTTGAAGTCGGCGCGGTGTACCTGCAACCGATCGAAATGGCCCCCGCCGGCATGATGCGCGCCACCGCCGATTCCGATGTGCACCTGGAGGCCGACATTCGCGCCACGGCGGACAACCAGCAGGGCTTCCAGGAAGGCAGCTTCGTGCCCTATCTCAACGTCTCGTTCCAGTTGAAGAAACAAGGCAACGACACCGAGCTCAAGGGCGATTTCCACGCCATGGTCGCCAACGACGGACCGCACTACGGCGATAACGTGAAGCTGCTCGGCCCCGGCAAATACCAACTGACCTTCACCGTACTGCCGCCGGCTGGCCACGCATCCCTCGGCCGTCACACCGACAAGGAAACCGGCGTGGCGCCGTGGTTCGAGCGCTGTGAGCTGCGTTACGAATTCGTCTACGCCGGGATCGGAAAAAAAGGCGGGTACTGAAGATGAGTTGCCGATTCATCTGGCTGATGCTGGCCGGCCTGTCGCTGCCATCGATCGCCGAGGCCGAACTGCTCACTTACGAGCTGAGCATGCGCGACGGGCAGTTCACCCCGCCGCAGCTTGAAGTGCCGGCCGGCCAGCGTTTCAAGATCGTGCTGAAGAACATCGGCCAAGGCCCGGCGGAATTCGAAAGCACGCCGCTACGGGTCGAGAAGGTCCTGTCCCCCGGCGTGACCAGCTTCGTGGTGATCCACCCGCTGCGCCCCGGCCGTTACCCGTTCTTCGATGAATTCAACCCGCAGTTACCCGAGGGCAGCATTCTCGCCCGCTAATCCTCAGGAGAGGTTCGAATGACGCAATCGATGTTCATTGTCTGGCGCGAAAGCGTCGAGGCCTTGCTGGTGATCGGCATTCTCCAGGCCTGGGTGAGCCGCCAGCAGCAGGCCGACCGACTGCTGCGCTACGTTTGGAGTGGCGCGGCCCTCGGCCTGTTGCTGTCGGGCGTGCTGGCCGGTTTGATCCTGTTGGCCGGCGAAGCCATGAGCGGCGGCGCCAACGAGTGGTTCCAGGCGTCGTTGGCGCTGGTCGCCAGTCTGCTGATCGTGCAAATGGTCGGCTGGATGCATCGCAACGCCGGCACGCTCAAGCATGACCTCACGCGTCAGGCCGACCAACGCCTGGGGCGCCAGGGTGGGATGGGGCTGCTGGTGCTGGCGTTGCTTGCCGTCAGCCGCGAAGGCAGCGAAACCGTGGTCTTTCTCTACGGCAGCCGGCGCCCGGCTGGAAGGTCCTTCACTGGGGTTGTTCGCGGTCGGCGCGGTGGCCGGATTGGTCTTGTCGCTGCTGACCGTTTCCCTGCTCCACGGCAGCCGCCGATTCATCTCGTGGCCGCGCTTCTTCGCCATCAGCGAAGCGATCCTGCTGCTGTTGGGCTCGGCGCTTCTGGTCAGCGGTGTCGAGCGGATCGGCGGGCAACTGTTGGCGATGGATTGGCCGGAGGCGGTGTATCGCGCCATCGGCGATGCGCTGTGGGACAGCAGCGCCGTGCTGGACGACGGCCATGGCTTGGGCGCTTTTCTCGCCGACTTCACCGGTTATCGCGCCAGCCCCAGCCTGCTGACGTTGCTGGTGTGGCTCGGTTATTGGCTGGCCGTCGCCGGTTGGCTGCGGCCACGCAGCAAGGTGGAAAACCTGCCATGCCCGACCTGAACCCGGCGCTGCAGCGCCTCGGCGACGGCATGCGCCGCCATGGCGCGACCATCCGCACCGTGCAATGGGCGGTGGTGCTGTTCTACGCCGTGCTGTTGGTTCTCCCGGCGATGTTGCCGTTGCCGGACAGCCAGGCGCATCTCCTGGACAACTTGACGTTGTTGGCGCAGTTCCTGTTCTGGGGGATCTGGTGGCCATTCGTGTTGCTGTCTATCGTCCTGTTCGGCCGGCTCTGGTGTGGCGTGCTGTGTCCCGAAGGCGCCTTGAGCGAATGGGCCAGCCGATACGGCCGTGGCCTCGGCGTGCCACGGGGATTGCGCTGGGCCGGTTGGCCGACCCTGGCGTTCTGCCTGACCACGCTCTACGGCCAGTTGATCAGCGTCTATGACTATGCCCAGGCGGCGCTGCTGATCCTCGGTGGCTCGACCGTCGCGGCGGTCGTCGTGGGATTGCTGTTCGCCCGTGGCAAACGGGTGTGGTGCCGTTACCTGTGCCCGGTCAGCGGCGTCTTTGCCCTGCTCGCCCGCCTCGCACCCGTGCACTTCCACGTGGATGAAAAACGCTGGCTGGAAAACCCGGCGCCGCGCCGCCCGCCGCCCAACTGCGCGCCTTTGCTCGACATCCGCCGGATGCGCGGCGCCGCCGATTGCCATGCCTGTGGCCGTTGCAGCGGCCAGCGCGACGCGGTGCGGCTGATCGCCCGCTCCAGCAATCAGGAAATCCTCCAGGCCACCCCAACCACGGTCTCGCCTTGGGATGTGCGCTTGCTGTTCTTCGGGGTCATTGGCCTGGCGATGGGCGCGTTCCAGTGGACCGTCAGCCCTTGGTTCATCGCCTTGAAACAGGGGTTGGCCCAATGGCTGGTGTCGCACGACGTGACCTGGCCGTTGATGGACAACGCGCCGTGGTGGTTGCTGACGCACTATCCGCGGCTCAACGACAGTTTCAGTTGGCTGGACGGTTTTTGCATCGTCGCCTATCTGGGCATGAGTGCGTTGCTGATGGGCACTGCGTTGATGCTACTGATGCGCCTGGCGGCCCGACTCTCGGGTGATGCTGCACAGTATTGGCCCTTGGCCATCACCCTGGTGCCCCTCGGCGGTGCAGGGTTGTTCCTCGGCCTGTCGGCCACCACGGTGAAGCTGTTGCGCTACGAAGGGTTGTTGCTGGAATGGGTTCAGCCAGCCCGGGCGATGCTACTGGTCGCGGCCATCGGCTGGAGCTTGCTGCTGGGCTGGAAAGTGCTCGGCCGCGACGGCGCCGGGCCGATCCAGCGGATGCCCGCCATGACCTGTCTGGTCATGGCGAGCGGCTTGGTGGGATACGGTTGGTGGTTGCAGTTCTGGGGGTGGTAACACGAAGCCACCAACGTCCCCTGTGGGAGCGGGCTTGCTCGCGAAGGCGTCGGCACATCCAACTCCGATGCAAACTGACCCACCGCCTTCGCGAGCAAGCTCGCTCCCACAGGGATTTGCGGCGTCCACCATTTCCAGGCTCAAACACAAAGCCAATGTGGGAGCGAGCTTGCTCGCGAAGGCGTCGGCACATTCAAAACATGTGCAAACTGACCCACCGCTTTCGCGAGCAAGCTCGCTCCCACACGGATTTGCGGCGTCCACCATGTCCAGGCTCAAACACAAATCCAATGTGGGAGCGAGCTTGCTCGCGAAGGCGTCGGCACATTCAAAACATGTGCAAACTGACCCACCGCTTTCGCGAGCAAGCCCGCTCCCACACGGATTTGCGGCGTCCACCATGTCCAGGCTCAAACACAAATCCAATGTGGGAGCGAGCTTGCTCGCGAAGGCGTCGGCACATTCAAAACATGTGCAAACTGACCCACCGCTTTCGCGAGCAAGCCCGCTCCCACACAAGCTCGCTCTCACACAAGCCCGGTGCTACAAGGGCTACACCTTGAACCGCGCCACCGTCTCATGCAGCGACCCGGCCATCTGCGCCAAATCCTGGCCCGCCGTGTCGGTATGACGCGCACCGAGCAGCACCTGCTCGGAGAGGTTGCGGATGCCCACCAGGTTGCGGTCCACCTCGCGGGCCACCAGCGCCTGTTGTTCCGTGGCGCTGGCGATCATCAGGTTGCGCTCGTTGATCTGCGAGATCGAGCGGGCGATTTCATCCAGTGCCTCGCCCGAGCGCTGGGCCACTTGCAGCGTGGTCCGCACCCGTTCGCTGTTGCCTTGCATGGCGCTGACGGCCTGCTCGCTGTCCTGGCGGATGTTGCCGATCATGTCTTCGATTTCCCGGGTCGAGTCCTGGGTGCGATGGGCCAGGGCCCGCACCTCGTCGGCCACCACCGCGAACCCGCGTCCGGCATCCCCGGCCCGGGCCGCTTCGATGGCCGCGTTGAGCGCCAGCAGGTTGGTCTGTTCGGCAATGCCACGGATGACGTCCAGCACCGAGCTGATGTCCTGGACGCGTCCCGCCAGTTGCTGGATTCGTCCCGAAGTGTCGCTCACGCCGTCGGCCAAGGCATGGATCGACGCCACGGTTTCCTGGACCTGCTCCCTGCCGCGCTGGGCGGTCTGCTCGGAGAGTCGCGAGGCTTCGCTGGTGCTCACGGCGTTGCGCGCCACTTCATCCACCGCCGCGGTCATCTGGTTCACCGCCGCCGCGGCCTGTTCGATTTCCTGGCCTTGCAACTGCAAGGTGCTGTTGGTCTGGCTGCTCACCGCGCTCAACTCCTCGGACGAACTGGCGACCCGATCCACCGACGCCGCAATCTGCCGGACCATCGTATTCAGGCTCTGCTGCATATCGTGCATGCTGCCCATGACGCTGTCGTTCGCCCCGATACCCACCGGCACCCGGATCGTCAGGTCGCCACGGGCGATGTGGCTCAGCACCCGCGCCGCATCATTGGGTTCGCCGCCGAGCGGACGGGTCACGCTGCGCGTCACCAGCAGCGCGACGGTGCTCACCACGGCCAGGCAGGCCAGCACCAACGCGAGCATGTTGCGTCGCGCCTCGCTATAGCGCGCCTGGGCCAGTTGTTCGCGCTCGCCAAAAATCCTGCCTTGCATCGCCATCATCACTTCAAGGCTCTTGTACACCTCAAGCTCCGCCGGGATCACGCCCTGCTTGAGCTGCGTCATCGCCTCGTCCGTCGCGCCCTGGCGGATCAGCGCCTGCACCTGGACGAACGCGGCCACGTAGGCCTCGCGGCGCTTCTTCAACTCGGCGTAGGCGGCCTTGCCTTCGGGTTGGTCGAACAGCGGCTCCAGCGTCGCAAAAGCCTGGGTGATGCGCTGGCGGGTGGTGTCGATGGATTGCTGGACCTGGGTGTTGTTCTTGTCGATCAGCAGATCCCGAGTGTTCCTGGCGTTGTCGCGCACGCCCGTGGCGATGACCATGATCGGATCGATCTTCGGCCAATCCTGCCGGACGATCTGCACCGCCTGGTCACGCAGCATCGCCAAGTCGTTCAAGGCGTACAGTGCCAGGGCGATCAACGCCAGTGGCGCGATGGCAAAGCCGATCACGATACGTTGGGCAGTGGTGATTCTGGTCATGTCAAATGCTCCCTGTTCAACTACCTGCCGACTGGCAGCGCATTTGAAAACCATTGGAAAAAGTGTGGCCCGGACATCCCGGGCCGCTGTCGATGATGGATTCCCGCTGTCGCTCAACTGCGTAGAACGAACGAGGGAAACAACTCGCGCAGGGCGGCCCACAGCTCGGGCTGCAAGGCGTGTGCCGAAACGCTGGAAAGGTGGGGGTCGAGCATCCGCGCGGTGCGTACCAACTGCACGGCAAAACGACTGACGCCCCGCTCGCTCAAGCGGCGGGCCAGGGCCAGCAGTCGGTCGGGGTCGAACAGGTGCCAATGCACGGTGGTCCGGCATTCATAGTCCACGCCGCTGTCCAGCAGATGGTCGAGGCTGCGCCAGTTCGCCGCGCCGCTGCCTTCGACCCGGGTCACGTCCAGGGCGTCCTCGGGCAAGGCCTTGATGTCGAAGCCGACCCAATCGGCCTGTCCGACCACCTTGGCGAAAGCCGCTGGCTTGATACCGGCGCTGTGCAGGCCGATGCGAAAACCCATCTGCCGCACCTCGTCCATGGCCGCAGCCAGGCCGTCCTGCAAGGTCGGCTCGCCGCCGCTGAACACCACGGCGTCGAGCAGATCCTGGCGACGTTGGAGGAACGCCAGCACCCGACACCACTCCACTTCCTCGCTGCCGCGTGGCGGGATCAGTTGCGGGTTATGGCAATAACGACAACGCCAGGCACAACCCTGGCAGAACAGGACGCAGGCCAGTTGGCCGGGATAATCGAGGGTGGTCAGGGGCACCATGCCCCCAACCCGTAGCACTCGACTCATGGACGCCCGGCCGCGCGTTCGGTGAAGTGCACCCGCTCGCGGTGTTCGGATTGCTTGCCCGGGTTGAAGGCCGCCACCGGGCGGTGATAGCCCATGACTCGGGTCCAGACTTCGCAACGTTGACGCTGTGCCTGTGGAATCGTTTGTACTGCGCTCATGGATAAAGCTCCTTGCGGTCGATGGATTCAGTGAACGGTGCCTTGGTGCTGTTGTTGCAACAGCAAGGCCTCGTCGCATTTCGGGCAGAACTCGTGTTCGCCGGCCAGGTAGCCGTGCACCGGGCAGATGGAGAAGGTCGGCGTGATGGTCAGGTACGGCAGGCGGAAACGCCCCAGCGCCTTGCGCACCAGTTGCTTGCAGGCCTGGGTCGAGGAAATCTGCTCGGCCATGTACAGGTGCAACACGGTGCCGCCGGTGTACTTGCATTGCAGCTCGTCTTGCAGCTCCAGGGCTTCGAACGGATCCTCGGTGAAGCCCACCGGCAACTGCGACGAGTTGGTGTAGTAAGGCGCGGCCGGGCTGCCGGCCTGAAGGATGTCGGGATAGCGCTTGAGGTCTTCCTTGGCGAAGCGATATGTGGTGCCTTCGGCGGGCGTGGCTTCGAGGTTGTAGAGGTGGCCGGTTTCCTCTTGGAAACGCAGCAATGTGGCGCGCACGTGGTCCAGTAGTTTCAGCGCGAAGGCCCGGCCCTGTTCGGTGTGCAGGCCCTCCTGGTCATCAGTGAAATTGCGCAGCATTTCGTGCAGGCCGTTCACGCCGATGGTGGAAAAGTGATTGCGCAAGGTGCCGAGGTAACGCTTGGTATACGGGTACAAACCGGCATCCATGTGATGCTGGATGACCTTGCGCTTGACCTCCAGGCTCTCCTTCGCCAGTTCCATCAGGGTATCGATGCGTTGCAGCAGCCCGCTGGTGTTGCCTTTGTACAGGTAGCCCAGGCGCGCGCAGTTGATCGTCACCACGCCAAGGGAACCGGTCTGTTCCGCGGAGCCGAACAAGCCACCGCCGCGCTTGAGCAGCTCGCGCACGTCCAGTTGCAAGCGGCAGCACATCGACCGCACCTGGTTGGGTTGCATGTCCGAATTGAGGAAGTTCTGGAAATACGGCAGGCCATAGCGGGCCGTCATCTCGAACAGGCGGTCGGCGTTCTCGCTGTCCCAGGGGAAATCATGGGTGATGTTGTAGGTCGGGATCGGGAAGGTGAACACCCTGCCCTTCGCGTCGCCAGCCTGCATCACCTCGATGTAGGCGCGGTTGATCAACTCCATTTCCGCTTGCAGGTCACCGTAGGCGAACGGCATTTCTTCGCCGCCGATCACCGGGATCTGTTCCCGCAGGTCCTGTGGGCAGACCCAGTCGAAGGTGAGGTTGGTGAACGGCGTTTGCGTGCCCCAGCGCGACGGTACGTTGAGGTTGTAGATGAATTCCTGCAGCGACTGACGGATGTCGTCGTAGCTGAGGTTGTCCTTGCGCACATAAGGCGCCAGGTAGGTGTCGAACGAACTGAACGCCTGGGCGCCGGCCCATTCGTTTTGCAGGGTGCCGAGGAAATTCACCATCTGCCCCAGGGCGCTGCTCAAATGCTTGGGCGGCCCGGCCTCGACCCGCCCGGGTACGCCGTTGAGGCCTTCGTGCAGCAAGGTGCGCAGGGACCAGCCGGCGCAGTAGCCGGCGAGCATGTCCAGATCGTGGATATGCAAATCCGCCTCGCGGTGCGCCTCGCCGATGGCTTGGCTGTAGACCTCGTCCAGCCAGTAGTTGGCGGTGACCTTGCCCGACACGTTGAGGATCAACCCGCCCAGGGAATAACCCTGGTTGGCGTTGGCCTGCACGCGCCAGTCTTCGCGATCGAGGTATTCGTTCATCGACGTGGCGACTTCCACCAGCGTGCGGCGATCCCGGCGCAGGCGTCCGTGCTGCTCGCGGTAGACGATGTAGGCGCGCATGGACAGGAAATACCCGGCGTCCATCAGCACGCGCTCGACGCGGTCCTGGATCTGCTCGACGTTCAAGCGTGTCTGCCCTTCCAACCTCGCCAAGACTGCCTCAAGCAAGCCTTCGGCCTCGGCTTCGGCGTATTCACCGGTGGCCTTGCCGGCGGCGATCAACGCCTGGCGGATCTTGTCCGCGTCAAAGGCGACCACACTGCCATCGCGCTTGTGCAAGCGGTTACACCCTACTGAGATCAACGTGCTCTGCATTTTCGCTCCAGACACTACATATAGGTGTTTTTAATCATTAATACACAATATGCAGTGGAGGATACGTCTGAAGGGATTGCTTGAAATTGACTGATGTCAAGAAGGACCACAGCTCGGAAAGCTCTTTCGTGAACACCGAAAACCGTGGCGAGGGGATTTATCCCCGCTGGGCTGCGCAGCAGCCCCTAAGCAGTCAACTTTAACCTGCCTGACACACTGGATTGACTGCATTTAGGGCCGCTACGCGCCCCAGCGGGGATAAATCCCCTCGCCACAAAAGCCGCCATCCTCAGCCACCGCTCATGTTCATGAACCGCACGATCTGCACTTCCCCGCCAGGGCTGAAGTCATGCTGCAACGGCTTGCCTTTCAATGCCCGTTTGATCGACTGAACGATCGGCTCATCATCCAGCGGATAACGCCGCAGCAAACCCCGAAGGTCGAGAGAATCCTCCTGCCCCAGGCACAGCAACAGGCGCCCTTCGACCGTCATGCGCACCCGATTGCAACTGGCGCAGAAGTTGTGGGTGTTGGGCGAGATGAAACCGATCCGTGTATCCGGGTGGCGTTCCAGGCGCACATAGCGCGCCGGTCCGCCGCTGCTCTCGGCACTGTCGAGCAGGCGATGATGACGGGCGATCTCGGCCCGGACGTCATCGCTGGAACAGAACGACTCACCCCGGGACCGCCCCACGTCGCCGAGGGGCATCTCTTCGATGAAACTGATGTCGATGCGCCGGTCGATGGCGTACTGCACCAACGCCGGCACCTCATCGAAGTTGCGCCCCTTCATCACCACACAGTTGAGTTTGATCCGCTCGAATCCCGCGCCGGTTGCCGCCTCGATGCCGGCCAGCACCCGATCCAGATCGCCGTTGCGGGTGATGGCCCGGAAACGCTCGCCGTCGAGGCTGTCGAGGCTGATGTTCATCCGCTTGACGCCAGCATCCACCAGCGGCCGGGCCAAACGTCCGAGCTGCGAGCCGTTGCTGGTCATCACCAGCTCCCGCAGGCCGGGCAATGCCGCGATGTCACGACACAGCCCGACGATGCCCGGCCGGATCAGCGGCTCGCCGCCGGTGAGGCGAATCTTCTTCACCCCCAGGCCGACGAACAACCGCGCCAGGCGCTGCAACTCTTCCAGGGTCAAGACTTGCTGGCGCGGCAGGAAGGTCATGTTTTTCGCCATGCAATACACACAGCGAAAATCACAACGATCGGTCACCGACATCCGCAAATAATCGATCTGGCGCCCAAATCCATCCTGCAACACCGCGTTCATGCGTACCTCCCGGTTGAGCCGCTATTCACTGCACCAGCGGCGAGTCGGCGCCCTGAAGATGAATGCCGCGAATATCCGCCGCACCGATCAGGGTTTGCAGGTACTGCACCAGCGCTTTTTGCCACACGCCCTGCTGCAACTGGGTGCGAATCGCCGTCGCCACCGCCTCGTACGGCAACGGCTGGCCGTCGATGCGCTGGTCGATGCTGATCACGTGCCAGCCATAACGGCTTTCCAGCGGTTTGCTCGCCAGGCCCGCCGGCAGGGTGAACAACTGGCGCTCCAGTTCCGGCACGGTCTGGCCCTTGCTGATCTGCCCCAGCGAACCGCCCTGCTCCTTGGACGGACACGCCGAATACTTCAGCGCCAACTCGGCGAAGCTGCCGGGGAACTGATCGAGCCGTTCCAGCAGCAACTCGGCCTGGACGTGGGCCAGGCTGCGGGCCTCGGCATCGTCCGGCGCGCATTCGAGCAGGATGTGCCGCACCGCCAGCAACGGCGCGCTGTGAAAGCGTGCACGGTTGCTGTCGTAGTAATGCAGGCAGGTCGCCTCGTCGCACTGTGGCACCTGCACTTCGCGCTCCAACAGCAACCGCGTCGCCGCTTCCTCTTCGTTTTCACCGGCGCCGACCTGCAACGCCAGGCCAAGCTCGGCGATGCGTTGCTGGAGCAATTCGCGAATCACCAAGGCACGGGCGGCCTGGTAGACCGCCTCCTCACGGCTTTCGGCCGGGTGATATTGCAGTTCCTGGGCCATCGCCTGCGGGGCGATCGACACCCCGTTGACGCTGATGATCGGCCACTCCTGCTCACTGCTGGCGATCAACTGTGGCGCTTCATCCGCCACTGCCTGCTCGGCCTGGGCCGGCTCGAACGCCACCGCCCCCACCGGTTCGATATCGACTGTCGGCGCGGTTTTAGCCGAGGAACCGCAACCGCCACCACCACTACCGCCACCACATCCGCATCCACTCGCCATGATCTTCTCCTCAGAACTTCTGCCGAACGATTTGATAACGACGCCCCAGGTACCAGACCGGCGCGCTGACGATGTGCACCAGGCGGGTGAACGGGAACAACACGAACAGGGTCAGGCCCAACAGCACGTGAAGCTTGTAGACCAGCCCCACCGGCGCCATCGAGGTCGCGGCTTCAACCGGACGCAACAGCACGGTGTTCTGTGCCCAGTCCGCCAGCATCACCATCACCGAACCGTCCATATGGGCGGTGGACGCGACGATGGTCATCAGCCCCAACACCAGTTGCACCAGCAGCACCACCAGTACGAGGATGTCCGACACATTGGAGGTGGCGCGCACCCGAGGGTCGGTCAGGCGCCGGTTGAGCAGCATCAGCAAACCGATCAGGCCGAGCACACCGAAGAAACCGCCGGAAACCATCGCCAGCAACTGCTTGTTCTCGGTGCTCAGGAAGTGGTGATAAACCGCCGAAGGCGTCAGCAGCCCGACGAAGTGCCCGGCCAGCACGAACAGCACGCCGACATGGAACAGGTTGCTCGCCACGCGCATGCCGCGCTTATTGAGCATCTGGCTCGAACCGGCCTTCCAGGTGTACTGGGACAGGTCGAACCGCGCCCAACTGCCGATCAGGCAGATCGCCAGGGCGACATACGGATAGACCCCGAACAACAACAGATCCCATTTAGACATTGCCCACCTCCCCGGCCGGCGCGGCGGCCAGCCCTTCATGCTGAAAATCCACCCAGTGCAGCGGCACTGCACTTTCTTCCCGGGCCCGGCCCGGCGCGCTCGGCATCGAGCTGCAACGGTCTTGTTGCTCGGCCTTCATGAAATCCACCGCCTCTTCTTCCCAGACTTTGTCCAGGGCTTCGAGGGAGTCATCCCTATGCTCGGCCTTCACTTGTTCGAGCATCTCGGCCACCGCCGCCTGGGGTTCGGCCCCGGCGATTTGCAACAAGGCCCGGAAACAACTGGCGTAGGCGCTTTCCCGCTCTTCCAGGCGCGCCGCGAGCAAGGCCAGCAGGTGCGCGACATCGGCCAGGCCCTCGCGGGCCTCCAAGTCTTCGCGGGTGGAGAGGAACTCCAGGTACAACGGGATGTAGTCGGGCAGCTCCTTGATGCCGATGGCAAACCCGGCTTCTTCGTACTGGGCCATCATGTCGACCATAGCCTGGCCCCGGTCGCGGGACTCACCATGGACGTGTTCGAACAACAACAGCGACAACGAACGACCGCGGCCGAACAGCGCGCCGTAGTGCTCCTGGCCGTCCATCAGGTCCTGGCCGCAGATCAACTCCAGTAGCTCGAACAACCCGGCGCGCTGGGCGGGGCTGATTTCCCGCGCCTGCACGATCGCCTGCTCCAGCTCGTCGCGTCCGGCCACCAGGTTTTCGGTCGGGTAGTCGAGCAGCAACGAAATCACTTTGAGAATGCGCATGCTCATTCCTCCCACAACTGGACGGTTTTGATCACGTCACGGCGGTTGGCCTTCTTGCCACCGAACATGTTGGTGTCCGAGCTGCCACTGCAACCGCTGCCGAAGCTGAAGCCACAGCCGGAGCGCTCGGCAAATGCGTCGCTCATGGCATCTTCGCGGTGGGCGCTTGGCACGACGAAACGGTCTTCGTAGTTGGCAATCGCCAGGTAGCGGTACATCTCTTCCACCTGGTTCACGCTCAGGCCAACGTCGGCGAGCACTTGCAGGTCTTGTACGCCATCCACCTGTTCCGAACGCTTGTAAGCGCGCATCGCCAGCAGACGCTTGAGGGCATGCTTGACCGGTTTCTCATCGCCGGCGGTGAGCATGTTCGCCAGGTAACGCAGCGGGATGCGCAGGCTGTCGACGTCCGGGATCACCCCGTTCATGCCCACGGTGCCGGCGGCGGCTGCGTTCTGGATCGGCGACAGTGGCGGCACGTACCAGACCATCGGCAAGGTGCGGTATTCCGGGTGCAGCGGCAGTGCGAGTTTCCAATCCACGGCCATCTTGTAGACCGGCGAACGCTGCGCCGAATCGATCACCGACTGCGGCACGCCATCGGCCAGGGCCTGGCGAATCACCGCCGGGTCGTTCGGGTCGAGGAAGATCTCCAGTTGTTTCTCGTACAGGTCCTGCTCGTTGGCGGTGCTTGCCACTTCGCTGATGCGGTCGGCGTCATACAGCAGCACGCCGAGGTAACGGATCCGGCCCACGCAGGTCTCGGCGCAAACGGTCGGCATCCCGGCTTCGATGCGCGGGTAGCAGAAGATGCATTTTTCCGACTTGCCGCTTTTCCAGTTGAAGTAGATTTTCTTGTACGGGCAACCGCTGATGCACATGCGCCAGCCGCGGCATTTTTCCTGGTCGATCAGGACGATGCCGTCCTCCTCGCGCTTGTAGATCGCCCCGCTCGGGCACGACGCCGCGCACGCCGGGTTCAGGCAGTGCTCGCACAGGCGCGGCAGGTACATCATGAAGGTGTTTTCGTACTCGCCGTAGATGTCCGCCTGGATCTTGTCGAAGTTCTTGTCCTTGCGCCGCTTGGCGAATTCGGTGCCGAGGATTTCTTCCCAGTTCGGGCCCCACTCGATCTTCTCCATGCGCTTGCCGGACACCACCGAACGTGGCCGCGCAGTGGGCTGGTGCTCGCCCAGCGGTGCGGTGTGCAGGTGCTGGTAGTCGAAGTCAAACGGTTCGTAGTAATCGTCCAGGCTCGGCAGGTCGGGGTTGGCGAAGATGTTCGCCAACACCCGGAACTTGCCGCCGATGCGCGGGTTGATCGAGCCGTCGGCGTTGCGGACCCAGCCGCCCTTCCACTTGTCCTGGTTTTCCCACTCCTTGGGATAGCCGATGCCCGGCTTGGATTCGACGTTGTTGAACCAGGCGTATTCCATGCCTTCGCGGCTGGTCCAGACGTTCTTGCAGGTAATCGAGCAGGTGTGGCAGCCGATGCATTTGTCCAGGTTCAGGACCATGCCGATTTGTGAGCGAATCTTCATCTCAGTTCTCCTCGATATCAGTCGGCAGTGGACGCGGCAGATCATCGCCACTGGAACCGTCGAGCCAATCGACCTTGACCATCTTGCGCACCACGACGAATTCGTCGCGGTTGCAACCGACCGTGCCGTAATAGTTGAAGCCGTAGGCCTGTTGGGCGTAGCCGCCAATCATGTGGGTGGGCTTGAGCACCACGCGGGTCACCGAGTTGTGGTGGCCGCCGCGGGTCTTGGTGGTTTCCGAACCCGGCACGTTCACGATCCGTTCCTGGGCGTGGTACATCATCACCATGCCTTCCTTGACCCGCTGGCTGACCACCGCCCGGGCGGTCAGCGCGCCGTTGGCGTTGAAGCATTCGATCCAGTCGTTGTCCTCGATCCCGGCGCGCTGGGCGTCGATTTCCGAGAGCCAGACAATCGGTCCGCCACGGCTCAAGGTCAGCATCAGCAGGTTGTCGCTGTAGGTGCTGTGGATGCCCCATTTCTGGTGTGGGGTGATCCAGTTCAGGACGATCTCGGTCTCGCCGTTACTGCGCTTGCCTTTCACGCCTTCGATGGTGCGGGTGTTGACCGGCGGCCGATAACTCATCAGTTGCTCGCCGAACGCCTGCATCCACGGGTGATCCTGGTAGAACTGCTGGCGCCCGGTGATGGTGCGCCATGGGATCGACTCATGGACGTTGGTGTAGCCGGCGTTGTAGCTCACGTGATCGTCTTCCAGGCCGGACCAGGTCGGGCTGGAGATGATCTTGCGTGGCTGGGCCTGGATGTCGCGGAAGCGAATCGCCTCGTGCTCCTTGGAAACCGCCAGGTGGCTGTGGTCGATGCCGGTGAATTCCGACAGCGCCGCCCAGGCTTTCACCGCGACATGGCCGTTGGTTTCCGGTGCGAGGGACAGAATCACTTCGGCGGCGTCGATGGCGCTGTCGATTTTTGGCCGGCCTTGGCTGATGCCCGCCTCGGCTTCCTTGTGGTTCAGCTCACCGAGGAATTTCACTTCGGTGTCGGTGTTCCAGTTGATGCCCTTGCCGCCGTTGCCGAGTTTTTCCAGCATCGGGCCGAGGGAGGTGAACTGCTTGTAAATGTTCGGGTAGTCACGCTCGACCACTTGCAGGTTCGGCGCGTTCTTGCCCGGTTGCGGCGCCACGCCGGCGCTCTTCCAGTCGGTGCCGCCAAATGGCTGGGCCAGTTCGCCGACGCTGTCATGCATCAACGGCACGGTGACCAAGTCTTTCTCCACGCCGAGGTGGCCGACCGACATGGCCGAAAACGCCTTGGCGATGCCTTTGTAGATTTCCCAGTCCGAACGCGACTCCCACGCCGGGTCGATGGCCGCGGACAGCGGGTGAATGAACGGGTGCATGTCCGAGGTGTTCATGTCGTCTTTTTCGTACCAGGTCGCGGTCGGCAAGACGATGTCGGAATACACGCAGGTCGAGGACATGCGGAAGTCCAGGGTGGTCACCAGGTCGAGCTTGCCAATGGCGCCCTCGTCGACCCACTCGGCTTCGGTGGGCTTGCACTCGGTGCCATGGCCGATGTCTTCGTTCATCACGCCATTCTTGGTGCCCAGCAGGTACTTGAGCATGTACTCGTGGCCCTTGCCCGATGACCCGAGCAGGTTGGAACGCCAGATGAACATGTTGCGCGGGAAGTTCACCGGGCTGTCCGGCTGTTCGCAGGCAAAGCGCAGGGAACCGTCCTGCAGCGACTTGACCACGTACTCCTTCGGATCAAGACCAGCGGCGGCGGCATCACGGCAGATGTGCAGCGGGTTGGTGTTGAGCTGTGGCGCGCTGGGCAACCAACCGGCGCGTTCGGCGCGGATGTTGTAGTCCAGGGCGTGGTCGGGGAACTGCGACTTGTCGGCCAGGGGCGAGAGCACGTCGTGCATGCTCATCTTCTCGTGGCGCCATTGCGAACTGTGGCCGTAGAAGAAGCTGGTGCCGTTCATCTGCCGTGGCGGACGGTTCCAGTCCAGGCCGAAGGCCAGGGGCAGCCAGCCGCATTGCGGACGGAGTTTTTCCTGGCCGACATAGTGGGCCCAGCCGCCACCGGTCTGGCCGACGCAACCGCAGAGCATGAGCATGTTGATCAGCCCACGGTAGTTCATGTCCATGTGGTACCAGTGGTTCATCGCCGCACCGACGATGATCATCGAGCGTCCACGGGTCTTGTCGGCGTTGTCGGCGAATTCGCGGGCGATCTGGATCGCCTTCTCGCGGCTGACACCGGTGATCTGCTCCTGCCAGGCCGGGGTACCGGGCACCGAGGCGTCGTCATAGTCCTTGGCAACGTTGGCGCCGCCCAGGCCACGGTCGATCGCCAGGTTGGCCGCCGACAGGTCGAATACGGTGGCGACTTTCGCCACGCTGCCGTCGGCCAGCACCACGCTGTGCACCGGCACACGACGGTATTGCACCGCATCGCCGGCCACGTGCTGGAAGTATTCCTGGGACTCGCCAGCGAAATACGGGAACGCCACCTCGGCGACGTCGCCGCCGATCAGGCTCAGCTTGAGGTCGATGTCGCGGCCTTCGCCGCCTTCACGGGGCAGGATGTTCCACTTGCCCTTCTCGCCCCAGCGATAACCGATGGAGCCCTGAGGCGAAACCAGTTCGCCGTTGGCGTCCAGGGCGATGGTTTTCCATTCCGGGTTGTTGTCCTGGCCGAGGTTGTCGGTCAGGTCGCTGGCCCGCAGGAAACGGTCCGGCTGGTAACCCGCGCCCGGTGCCGTGCCGAGCATCGGCTTGAGCATCACCAGCACCGGCAGGTCGGTGTAGCGCTTGGCGTAGTCGGTGAAATAGGCGCTCGGCTTGTCCAGGTGGAATTCTTTGAAGATCACATGGTTGAAGGCCTGGGCCAGCGCGGCGTCAGTGCCCTGCTTGGGGTTGAGCCACAGGTCGGTGAGCTTGGCGACTTCCGAATAGTCGGGGGTGATCGCCACGGTCTTGGTGCCCTTGTAGCGCACCTCGGTGAAGAAGTGGGCGTCGGGGGTACGGGTCTGCGGGACGTTGGAGCCCCAGGCAATGATGTAGTTGGAGTTGTACCAGTCGGCCGATTCCGGCACGTCGGTCTGCTCGCCCCAGACCATCGGCGAGGCTGGCGGCAAGTCGCAATACCAGTCATAGAAGCTCAGGCACACGCCACCGATCAGCGACAGGTAGCGCGAGCCGGCGGCGTAGCTGACCATCGACATGGCCGGGATCGGCGAGAAGCCGACCACGCGGTCCGGGCCGTGTTCCTTGATGGTGTAGACGTTGGCGGCGGCGATGATCTCGTTGACTTCTTCCCAGTTGGAACGGATGAAGCCACCCATGCCGCGCTTGCTCTTGTACGAGTCGGCCTTGGCCTTGTCCTCGACAATGCTCGCCCACGCCTCGACAGGCGGCAGGGTCTGCCGGGCTTCGCGCCACAGCTTGAGCAATGGCTTGCGAATCTTCGGGTACTTGAGCCGGTTGGCGCTGTAGATGTACCAGCTATAGCTCGCGCCACGGGGGCAGCCGCGTGGCTCGTGGTTGGGCAAGTCGTTGCGGGTGCGCGGGTAGTCGGTCTGCTGGGTTTCCCAGGTGATCAGGCCGTTCTTGACGTAGATTTTCCACGAGCACGAACCGGTGCAGTTCACCCCGTGGGTGGAACGCACGATCTTGTCGTACTGCCAGCGCGAACGGTAGACGTTCTCCCAGTCCCGGGACTCCTTGCGGGTCTCGCCATGGCCGTCTGAAAACTCGCCTTGCTTGCGGTTGAAGAACCGCAGTTGATCCAGTAAATGACTCACAGTGTCTTCCTCTCAGGCTTGCTCCGCGGGGTCTGCGCCCCGCCCACGCAATAGTTGAATTCGTCTAGCAGGGAGTCGCCGCGCCTTTGCGGGCGTACCACCACCAGGTCACCACGATGCAGCTCAGGTAGAAGCCGACGAACATGTAGAAGGCCATCTCCGGACCGCCGGTCAGGGCCATCGAAGTGCCGAAGGATTTGGGGATGAAGAAGGCTCCGAAGGCGCCCATGGCCGAGCTGAAACCCAGCACCGCCGCGGATTCCTTGCCGGCATTCTTCAGGGCTTGCTCGCGCTGTTCGGGCTTTTTGCCGAGGGCGGCTTTCTCATGCAGGGTGCGGAAGATCACCGGGATCATGCGGAACGTCGAACCGTTGCCCACGCCGGTGGTGATGAACAGCAACATGAACATGCCCAGGAAGCCGTAGAAGCTGCCGCCCTCGCCGCCTTTTGGCAGAAAGTGCAGGACACCGAAAACCATCAGGATCATCAGCACGAAGTTCCACAGGGTCACTTTCGCGCCACCGAGCTTGTCCGCCAGCCAGCCGCCCAGCGGCCGCACCAAGGCGCCCACCAGCGGGCCGAGGAAGGCGAATTTCAACGCGATCACCTCAGGAAACGAGGTCTTGATCAGCAGCGGGAACGCGGCGGAGAAACCGATGAACGAACCGAAGGTCGCCAGGTACAGCCAGCACATCAGCCAGTTGTGCTTGCGCTTGAAAATCACCGCCTGTTCGCTGAACGAAGCCCGGGCGCTGGACAAATCGTTCATGCCGAACCAGGCGATCAGGGTCACGGCGAGGATGAACGGCACCCAGATGAAACCGGCGTTCTGCAGCCACAGCGAGCTGCCGTCGGCCAACACCTGCGGCTGGCCGCCCATGAAGCCGAACACACCGAAGGAAATCACCAGCGGCACGCAGAACTGCATCACCGACACGCCGAGGTTGCCCAGCCCGGCGTTCAGGCCCAGGGCGGTGCCTTGCTGGGATTTCGGGTAGAAGAAGCTGATGTTGGACATGCTTGAGGCAAAGTTGCCGCCGCCGAAACCGCACAGCAGTGCGATCAGCACGAACACGCTGTAGGGCGTGGACGAATCCTGTACGGCGAAGCCCATCCACAGTGCCGGGATCAACAGGGATGCGGTGCTCAGGGCCGTCCAGCGCCGGCCGCCGAAGATCGGCACCATGAACGAGTAGAAAATGCGCAAGGTCGCGCCGGACAGCCCCGGCAATGCCGCCAGCCAGAACAACTGGTCGGTGCTGAAGCTGAAGCCGATGGCGTTCAAGCGCACGATCACCGTGCTCCAGACCATCCACACGGCGAAGGCCAACAACAGCGCCGGGATGGAAATCCACAGGTTGCGCCGGGCGGTCTGCTTGCCGCTGCGGCCCCAGAAGGCTGGGTCTTCCGGGCGCCAGTCATGAATGACCGGGCCTTTTTCAGGCGTTTGCAGAACGGACATGTTCTTCTCCTTGGGCAATGCTGGAAAACGGGGATGGGCTGGCCGGCGGTTGTTTACCCAGCAGCGGGCGCTTGCGCACCTCGCTGAGGTACATCCAGATCAACGAGACCCAGACCACGCCGTAGAGCAACATGAAGCAGGACGAGCGCACGCCGGTGAGGTCCACCAGGGCGCCAAACATGATCGGCAGCACGAAACCACCCAGGCCGCCGGCCAGGCCGACGATGCCGGACACCGCGCCCATGTTCTGCGGGTAGTCATTGGCGATGTATTTGAAGACCGAGGCCTTGCCGAACGCGAAGGCGATGCCCATCACGAACAGCAGCACGGTGAAGAGCGTGGCGTTGAGGCCGATGTGGAAATCGACGATGCCGTTGACGGTCTGCACTTGCAGTTGGGTTTGCGGGTAGGACAGCAGGAACAGGCAGATCCAGCTCACCCAAAGCACCCACCAAGTCACGCTCTGGGCGCCCCAACGGTCGGACATCCAGCCGCCGACGGCCCGCAGCACGCCGCCCGGCAGGGAGAAACACGCCGCCAGCAGCGCCGCGCTTTGCAGGCTGAAACCGTATTCCTGCACGTAGTACTTAGTCATCCACAACGCCAGGGCCACGTAGCCGCCGAAGACGATCGAGTAGTACTGGCAGTAGCGCCACACCGCAGGATCTTTCAGCGACTTGAGTTGCTCACGCAGCGTGGCGCCGTCGGCACTGCGGTGTTCTTTTTTCTCGGCAGTGAGAAACCAGAACAGCAGTGCCGTGATGAACAGGATCGCGCTGAACACCTTCGGCACCAGGTGCCATGTACCCACCGCGATCAAGGCCGGCGCGAGGAACTTGGTCACCGCGGCACCGGCGTTGCCTGCGCCAAACACGCCCATGGCAAAACCCTGGTTGTGTTTGTCGAACCACTTGGCGACGTAGGCAATGCCCACCGAAAACGAGCCGCCGGCCAGGCCGACGAACAGGCCCAGCACCAGGAACTGCCAGTAAGCCGTGGCCAGGGTGATCAAATAGAGCGGCAACACGCAGGACAACATCAGCAGGAAGAACACGATGCGTCCGCCGAAGCGGTCGGTGAGCAGGCCCAGGGGCAAGCGCACCAGTGAACCGGTGAGCACCGGCGTGGCGGCCAACAGGCCGAATTGTGTTTCGTTGAGGGCCAGCAGTTCCTTGATCGGAACGCCGAGCACGGCAAACATCATCCAGACCATGAAGCACACGGTGAAGGCCAGGGTACTCATCCCTAGTACCAGCCCTTGTTGCACTTGCGCTCGCATTACGCTGCACCCCAGTCAATTCGTTGAGCGCAGACTAGTGATGCCTACCCCGCGAAAACTTGACCTGGATCAACGAGCGCCAAGGGGGCATTGGCCTATGCTTGGCCCGTCTACCTCCAAGGAGGTAGATCCTGATATCGATAGAACCCTTTGTTTATCAATGTCTTGAGCAAGTCGGCCAAGGCTTTTATGGAAACGGAACGGCCGACAACTCTTTAGAGGTAGTGCGCCCAGGATCGGCTGCAACACCCCACGACCCAGGGCGCGCTTGATGCTCGGTCTACCGATTTTCTCCAGGAGCCAGCGTCCATGATGCGTTGGCTGCGCAGCTCCCTGCCCGCTCGCGCCGGGCTGGCGGTGATCCTCATCGCCATCCTCGCGCTGGCAAGTTCCTTGAGCGCCGGACTGATCGCCTGGTTCAGCCAGGGCGACGCGGCGGCCATCAACACCGCCGGCTCCGTGCGCATGGAGACCTATCACCTGAGCTGGAAACTCGCGGCCGGCGACGCCGATGACATCCCCGCGATCGTCGACAGCTTGCAGCAACGCCTCGACAGCCCGGCCCTGCGCGTGGTGCTGGAAGACGGACCGGAAACCTCGCTGCACAAGAGCTATCGCGACCTCATGCAGCGCTGGAACCAGACCTTGCGCCCCGCCATCGAGCGCGGCGACTCGACGTTTTTCCAAGCGAGCGCCAGCTCCTTCGTCGAGCAACTGGACCAGTTCGTCACCCTGTTGCAGCGCCAGAGCGAACACAAACAAGGCTGGCAACAGGCGATCCAGGGCATCGCGTTGTTCAGCACCATGATCATCCTGCTGATCGGCCTGTATGAATTGCAGTACGGCGTGGTCATGCCGCTGCAAGAACTGGTGGACGCCACCCAGCGTTTTCGCCGTGGCGAATTCCAGGTGCGGGTCAATCACCAGTCCGAGGATGAGCTGGGCCAGTTGGCGACCAGTTTCAACACCATGGCCGAGACCATCGAGGAGTCCCACCGCACCCTCGAAGCCCAGGTGCAGCAAAAGACCCTGAACTTGCAACAGGCCAACGCCGCCCTTGAATTGCTCTACCAGAGCAGCCGCAGCCTGGCGACACGCCAGGCCAATGCCGAAGGTCTGGATGAGTTGATCCGGCGCTTCCAACAGCGCCTGCCCGGCCTGCGCCTGACGCTGTGCCTGCAAGGACAGCTACAAGCGCCGGCCCGGCACCTGCTGGCCCTGCATGGTGCCGCCAGTCGCCAAGTCTGCGCCACCAGCGATTGCGCCAGTTGCCACAAACACAACGCGGCGCGCCCGCAGGCTTTCAGCATCAGCAACCAGGGCACCGAGCTGGGTGAACTCAAGGCGCATTTCGTCGACGGCCACGCTGCGCAGCCTTGGGAAATCGCCTTGATCCAGGCCTTGGCGAATTTGATCGGGACAACGTTGTCCCTCAAGCGCCAGCGCGAACAGGACCATCGCCTGCTGCTGCTCGACGAGCGCACCATCATTGCTCGGGAGCTGCACGACTCCCTGGCCCAGGCCTTGTCGTACATGAAGCTGCAAGTCAGCCGCATGCAGACGTTGATGCGTCGCGGCGAATCGGTGCAGACCCTGGAAAACGTCACCGGCGAACTGCGTGAGGGCCTCAACAACGCTTATCGCCAACTGCGCGAATTGCTCACCACCTTCCGTTTGCAGATCCGCGACGACGGGCTGGTGCAGGAACTCAAGGACACTGCCGAGGAGTTCTCCAACCGCGGCGATTTCCATGTGCACCTGTTCATCGACACCCTGGCCTTCGAGCTGTCGGCCAGCGAGCAGATCCACATCCTGCAGATCACCCGCGAAGCCCTGTCCAACTGCCTGCGTCATGCCCATGCCGAGAACGCCTGGCTCGAATTGCGCCAGGAAGGCGAGACCGTGCGCCTGTCCATCGAAGACGATGGCCGGGGCTTCAGCGGCGAAGTGGACCAGCGCGAACACCACGGCCTGAACATCATGAACGAACGCGCCCGCAGCCTGCGCGGCCAACTCGACATACTCTCTCGAACGCCCCAGGGCACCCGTCTCCAGGTGCGCTTCCAACCGGAATTCCTGGGCCATCACTCCGAAGGCATCGCAACATGAACGCCCCTTTGCGCCACACCCTGCTGCTGGTCGACGACCATCCGATGATGCGTCGCGGGATCCGCCAGATGCTCGAACTCGAAGACGATCTGCACATCGTCGGCGAAGCCAGCCATGGCGAAGAAGCCCTCGCGCTGATCGAACCGCTCAAGCCTGACCTGGTGCTGCTGGACAACAACATGCCGCAGATGAACGGCATCGAGACCCTGCGCCGCCTGCGGGCGATGGACTACACCGGCAAGGTCCTGCTGTTCACCGTGTCCGACGCCGAGGACGACATCCGCGACGCCCTGCGCCTGGATGCCAACGGTTATTTGCTCAAGGACATGGAACCCGAGTTGCTGATCCAATACATCCGCGACGCCCTCAACGGCGCGCTGGTGATCAGCCCCGGCCTGACCCGCGTCATGGCCCAGGCCCTGCGCTCGCCGCCACGCCAGGCCGACGTGGAACTGACCGAACGTGAGCGCCAGGTTTTGAGGACGATTGCCGGGGGCTTCAGCAACAAGGTCATCGGCCACAAGCTCGGCATTACCGAAGGCACGGTGAAGGTGCACGTGAAGAACCTGCTGCACAAGCTCGGCTTGCGTTCCCGGGTCGAAGCGGCGGTTTGGGCGATGGAGCATTTGCGCGGGGCGGGCTAATCATTTTGGCCCCCAACACATATCCCGTGGCGAGGGGATTTATCCCCGCTGGGCTGCGAAGCGGCCCCCAAACCAGACAACTCGGTGTGCCTGGAAGATTGAGTCCACTGCCAGGGCTGCTGTGCAGCCCAACGGGGATAAATCCCCTCGCCACAGATTTGCGCCAGTAGTGAAAACTGGATCGACCGCCTCCCATCCCTCTTCCGAGGTAAGCCTGCCGAGGCATAGGCCGACTGCGAGTTGGGCTCTACCATAACGGCACGCGGAGGTACGCCATGCTGACCCACCCTTCCATCGTTCTACTGTTGCGACGTCATCACCTGTTCAGCCAATTGCCGGAGCGGGTCTTCGAAGACGTGTGCAACCTCGCCGTGCTCAAGCGACTGCCCTGCAACAGCACGCTGATGCACCAGGGCGATCCGGCCAAGCGGTTTTTCCTGCTGGTCAGCGGCCAGATCAAACTGTTCCGGGTCACCGGCGAGGGCCAGGAAAACCTGGTGGAAATCATCCAGCCCGGACAGACCTTCGCCGAAGCCCTACTCTTCAGCCAGGCCCGCTGCTACCCGGTCAGCGCGTCGGCGATCAAGGACAGCGTGCTGGTGAGTATCGAGGGCACCCATTACCGCAAGGCCCTGGAAGACCAACCCAAGGTCTGCCTGGCCATCCTGGCAAGCATGAGCATCCATTTGCATCAGCGGCTCAAGGACATCGATAACCTGACCTTGGCCAGTGCCAGTCGGCGGGTCATCAATTTTCTTTTGCAGGAAAGGGATCCGCGTGATGGTCAGGTGGTGTTGCAGGTGTCGAAGCGGTTGGTGGCTTCCAAACTGGGGATCCAGCCGGAGACGTTTTCGCGGATTCTTCATCGGTTGGTGGATGGGGGGTTGATTGCCATGGAGCGACGGCAGATTCGTATCTTGTCCGAGGATGACTTGGAGGCCTACCAGCAGTAGTCGTGAGGCGGACCGAGTTCCCCTGTGGGAGCGAGCTTGCTCGCGAAGGCGGTGCAACAGTCAATGAAGATATCGAATGTACAGGCCTCTTCGCGAGCAAGCTCGCTCCCACAGTGGGGCGGTGGCGTGCATCGAGTTTGGCCGCTGAAGATCCCGTGTGGGAGCGAGCCTGCTCGCGAAGGCGGTATAACAGTCAATGAAGATATCGAATGTACAGGCCTCTTCGCGAGCAAGCTCGCTCCCACAGTGGGGCGGTGGCGTGCATGGAGTTTGTGGCCGCTGAAGATCCCGTGTGGGAGCGGGCTTGCTCGCGAAGGCGGCATGACCGTCAATGAAGATGCTGACTAGGAACCGGCGATTATCAAAGAGTCGGGGCGCATACCTACCCCATATCCATCAACGCAACCACCTGCGAAAACACCAGCTCCATCTCCGACTCACCGCAATCGACCCCAAACCGCTTGCGCAACCCCAGCTGGCTGAGGATCACATGCACATCCGCCGTCAAACCCTGCAATCGCAGACAAGCCTGCACGCACTGCAACGGACACCCGTCCAACGCAACGATCCGCCGCCCCGAACGCGCCTTGTTGACCAGCGGCGGCACCTGCCCGCCCACCCCGACAATGCATGACATCTCCGCCAGGCCCGCACGGTCCAGGCGCAGCGCAACAGTGTTGGCCAGTTGCGCCACGTTCGAACAACCGGAACACGAATACACCAAGGGAAGCGCGTCAGAATCTTTCATTACGCGGTCGCCAACCCCTTCCCCGCCCGCTCCAGATTGCGCCACAACCACGGCGGCAAGACGTCCGGATCAAGGCTATCGATCAAATTCTTCAACGCCAGCCCCAACTCGGTATCTCCCTCGATCACCAACCGCCGCCGAAAGAACAACGTGTCCGGGTCTTCCTGACGACTGGCCAGCAACAGGAACTCCCGCCAGTTGCCGCGGATGGACACCTGCGCCTCGGCCCGTTCGGCGATGCGCAGGCCGTCGCGGCCGAGGGTCAGGTACCAGCACAACTTCAGATCAAGCACCCGCAGACATAACCAACGATCGCGCAGTACCTCGAACCCGCCCTCGCGCAGCGGCTCGGCCAGGCAGCGGTTGAGCGCCTGTTGCAAGGCCAGACGCTGCACCACGAACGGCACCTTGCTCACCAGCGGCAGCAAGCGATCGGCTCCTTTGAGCACCCACTTCTTCGGACTCAGCACAGGCCCGCCTCCTCTACTTTCAACATGCCGGCGTGGCCGTGCCAATAACCATTGCAACCGTCCACGAACAGCGGTGGTGCCTCGCCCTGGCGGACCTTGTCGAAGGCCGTGACCACGTCGGTCATGCCTTGGGCGCGCGGGCTGAGGCGCAGCATGTCGGCGCCGCAGGCGGCCAGCGCGGGGTAATCGGCGAGCAGGTTCGTCACCTCGCCCGACATCGTCTGGATGCCGTTGAGGGTGAACAATTGCTGCCCTTCCTGGCTGCTCAATGCCAGGCCGTCGGGGTAGTTGATGCAACAGAATTGGCAGTCGTCCTTGGGCCGGTTTTCGGCGCGGGCGGTAAAGCAGCGCGCCGAGTAGGCCAAGGGCAAATGACCGTAGGCGAAGATTTCCACTTCTGGCAGATCACGGTCCATGTCCCGCACTTGTTCCAGCACATCGGCGATCAGCGCCGCCGAGCACTCGACCGGCGGCACCCAACGAATCATGCCGCTGTCGAGCAGTTGCCCCAGGGCGTGGCCGTTGTACAGGTTCAGCGCCGGACCGCCCACGAAAGGCAGTTTCCGTTCGGCCATGAACTGCACGGCGCCCATGTCATTGGCTTCCACCAACACGTCGCCGTTGTCACACAAGCGGCGCAGCGAAGACAGCTCCGAGGCCGCCTCGATCAGCGTCAGGCTCGACAACACGATCTGCGCCTGGCTGCACGCCTGCAGCTCACGCCCCAGGCCCAACCATTGATCCAGCGAGAAGGCCCGGCGTTTCGAGCAGACGGTTTCCCCCAGGTAGATCACGTCCAGCGGCAAGGCCGACATCTCTGCGTAGAAATTTCCCAATTGCGCTTTGTCCCAATAGAACAGGACCGGTCCCAGGCTGAGTTTCATCAGGCCTCCCTCATTGCCATGATCGATGGTACGCGCCCAGGGTGGTCTGGCTGCCTTCGGACAGACCGGCCAGCACCTGGCGCCATTCTTCCCGCACGCGGAAGCGTTGCGGCGCGACCTGATGGGCATCCAGCGCGGCGCGCCAGACCCGGGTCACTTGCTCGACGTAGGCCGGGCTGCGCTGGCGGCCTTCGATCTTCACCGCTTCGACGCCGATGGCCGCCAGTTCCGGCAGCAGGTCGAGGGTGTCGAGGCTGGTGGGTTCTTCCAGGGCGTGGAAGCGCTTGCCGCCCACCAGGAAGCGGCCTTTGCACAATGTCGGATAGCCGGCCGGTTCTTCCGGGGTGTAGCGGTCGATCAGCACTTCGCTCAGGCGGGCGCTCAACCCATCGGCGTCCTCGCTCCAGCGCACCGCCTTGGCTGGCGAGCAGACGCCGCACAGGTTCGGCGATTCGCCAGTGATGTATGAAGACAAGTGGCAACGGCCCTCGGCCATGATGCACAGGCTGCCGAAACCGAAGACCTCGATCGGCACCGGGCTGCCCGCCGCCACCTGCCGGACCTGGGCCAGGGACAGCACGCGCGGCAGCACGGCGCGACGAATGTCATAGCGCTGCGCGTAGAACGCCAGCGCCGCCGCGTGGGTGGCCGAGCCTTGTACCGAAAGGTGCAGCGCCAAGCGAGGATGGCGCTGGCTGGCGTAGCTGAGCACGCCGGGATCGGCGGCGATCAACGCATCCACGCCGAAATCGGCGGCGCGATCCACCGCACGCTGCCAGCGCTCCCAGCCCTTGGGTTGCGGATATGTATTGACCGCCACGTAGAGTTTGCGTTGGTGCTGGCGGATATGGGCGACCGCTGCGTCGAACTGTTTGTCGTCCATGTTCAGCCCGGCGAAGTGCCGGGCATTGGTGTCATCGCGAAAGCCGACATAAACGGCATCGGCGCCTTGGCGCACCGCCGCTTTGAGGGCTGGCAGATTCCCTGCCGGGCAAACCAGTTGCATGGGGCATCCTCGTGAGGAAACTAAGGGCGCCGCCAGTCTAGCCAGCCAACCGGCGGCGACCTTGACGGCAGTCAATTGCCATCAATGCATCAGGCTCGCGAATGGCAGGTACATCACTGGATCGTGCTTGTGCACTTGAGCATCACGCTCCACCACCGCCAGGCCATCGGCCCAACAGGCCGCCGTCAGCATCGCCGAGCTTTGCTGTGGGTGCAGTTCAACGCACAGATGCCCGTCAACGCCCGCGACCAATCGAGCCCGCAGGTATTGCCGACGGCGATTGCGCTTCAACCAGTCGAACCCCATGCCGGCACCAACAACGGCGTAGGCAATACATCCCGCATGCCCTGGGCCCGGAACAGGAATGGCCGCACGACGATCAACGCGGTAATCAGCGCCGCCGAAGGATTGCCCGGCAGGCCAATCCACGGCTTGCCCTCCACGTCACCGAACGCCAGGGGCTTGCCGGGCTGGATCGCCAGGCGCCAGAGATCGATGCTGCCCAAGGCTTCGATGGCGTGCTTGAGGTGATCCTCCTCACCCACCGAGACACCGCCCGAGGTGATCAGCACATCGCATTCGGCCGCGGCCAGGCGCAACGCTTGGCGACTGGCCAATAGCTGGTCGGGCATGACGCCGAAGTCATGGACTTCCAGGCCCCAGCCACGCAACAACGCGGCGAGGCTGTGGCGATTGCTGTTGTAGATCTGCCCCGGCGCCAACGGCTCGCCCGGCTCGCGCAGCTCATCGCCGCTGCTGAGCAAACCCACCTGCAACGGACGAAAGACCTCCACCCGATCGATCCCGGCACCGGCGAGCAATCCCAGTTCCTGGGCCCGCAGCCGCGTGCCGGCACCGAGCAATCGATCGCCCCGCCGCAGCTCTTCGCCTTCCTTGCGAACGTGGTCGCCGCGATTGACCGATGGCAGCCAGACCCGCTCGCCCTCGACCCGGCAGCTTTCTTGCGGCACGACCGTGTCGGCGCCCGGCGGCAACGGCGCACCGGTAAAAATGCGCACGACCCGGCCCGCCGACAGCGGCTCGCCCGGCCCGTCACCCGCGGCGATCCGCCCGGCCAGCGCCAGGTAACCGCCCGCAATGGGCAGGTCCTCGGCGCGCAAGGCGTAGCCGTCCATGGCGCTGTTGTCCCAGGCCGGCAGGTTCATCGGGCACAGGACATCAACGGCCAGCACCCGCGCCAGGGCCTGATCCAGGGCAACTCGTTGCACCGGCGGAGGCGGCGGCGCCTGGTCCAGCAGATGCCGGATCGCCTCATCCACAGGCGTCAATACCCCGCTGTCACACACCTTGCCGCTCATGGGCGTGTCTCGCAGGCTGTTGGTGCGATGCCTTCCTGGGGCTTGAGGTGCGGGGTGAAATTGCACGGCCCGGTGCGCCCGTCCAGTTGCCCGACGAGAATTTTCTCCCAGCCGGTCCGGCAAGCGCCTGGCGAACCCGGCAAGCACACCACCAGCACGCCGTTGCTCATGCCGGCCAACGCCCGTGATTGCAGGGTGGACATGCCGATCTCCGCCAGCGACACCTGGCGGAACAATTCGCCGAAGCCATCGACCTGCTTGTCGAGCAGCGGCGCCACCGCTTGGGGCGTGTTGTCACGCGCGGTGAAACCGGTGCCGCCGGTCATCAGCACCACCTGTACTTTGGGGTCGGCGATCCACTGCGAGACTTGTGCGCGGATCTGGTAGATGTCGTCCTTCACCAGCGCCCGGTCGATCAGGTTATGACCGGCGCTTTGCAGCAGGTCGGCCAGGGTCTGGCCTGATGAATCGGTTTCGAAGGTGCGGGTATCGCTGATGGTCAGTACCGCAATGTTCAGCGGTTGGAAAACGCGTTGGGTCAGATGGGCCATGGCCAGCCGTCCTGTCGGAAAAGATGGCCCAGCCTGAACTGCAATCAATGCCGGGCCTATTCCTCCATGGAGGTACCTCCCTTGGCCGAGCTGCGTAGGAGCTCCTACAAGGCATTCATTCAAGGCGCCAGGCGGCTGCGCTGCCAAACACCGTCGTGCAGCCGGAAATCCAGACGGTCATGCAGACGATCGGCGCGCCCCTGCCAGAACTCGACCCGCTCGGGCCGCAGGCAATAACCGCCCCAATGCTCGGGACGTGGCACCGGTTGATCGGCGAAACGTTGTTCGGTGTCCGTCAGCAAGGCCTCCAGCGCCGCCCGGTTCGTCAGCGGACGGCTTTGCGGCGAAGCCCAGGCGCCGAGACGGCTGGCGACGGAACGGGAATGGAAGTAGGCATCCGACAGTGCCGGATCGAGTTTGTGAACCGGACCTTCGATGCGCACCTGTCGCTCCAGGGCCGGCCAGAAGAACGTCATGGCCGCCCAGGGATTGGTCGTCAGGTCGCGCCCCTTGCCACTCTCATAGTTGCCGAAGAACGAAAAGCCGTCTGCGCTGAAACCCTTGAGCAGCAACACCCGGCAGTGTGGCCGACCCTGCTCGTCCACTGTCGCGAGGGCCATTGCATTGGCTTCCACGGGTGGACTTTCGGTCTCGCGAGCCTGTTGCATCCAGACATCAAACAGCGCCAAGGGATCGTCGGGCGACTGGGCTTCGTCCAGCCCATCGCGGGTGTATTGGCGGCGCATGTTGGCCAGGGAAAGGGGCATGACGGTGATCTCCACTTGGGTTTGGGCCAGTGTGGAGTCGGCTGGGATGGGTGGCCTTGATCGTTGTCAATGCCTGGGCCTGTGGTGGGTTTCAGGGCGCCATCGCGAGCAAGCTCGCTCCCACAGTTGAACTGCGGTGGACACAAGTGCCCTGTGGGAGCGAGCTTGCTCGCGATGCAGCCGCCTCGGTGTTCCGTCCCTACTTAAGCCCCAACCGCCGCGCCAACTTATGCAAATTGCTCGGATCAATCTCCAACAACCGCGCCGCCCCCGCCCAATTCTGCCCACAACGCTCCAAGGCCCTGAAGATCGCCTGGCGCTGGCATTCGTCCACCGTGACGCTCAGGGGCCGTAACGGTGCGTCCACCCTTTCCTCTGGCGTATCGATGGCGGCAGCGCTGGCGCTGACGTCCAGATCCAGCACTTGCGGTTCGAGGGTCATGATCACCCCGCGATTGGCGCCACGGCTCAACGCTTTCAGCGCCGCGCGACTGATGACGTGCTCCAGCTCCCGCACGTTCCCCGGCCAACTGTACGCCAGCAACGCCTGTTCGGCCGCCGGCGACAGGCGCAGCCCGCGCAAGCCCAGTCGCGTGCGATTCAATTCGAGAAAGTGCCCGGCCAGCATCAGCACATCGTGGCCGCGTTCGCGCAGCGGCGGGATCGGCACCGGGTAGACCGACAACCGGTGATACAGGTCGGCGCGAAACAGCCCGTCGCGAATGCTGTCGGGCAAGTGCCGGTTGGTCGCGGCGATGATCCGCACGTCAACGTGCAGCGGCTTGTCCGCTCCCAGGCGCTGTATCTCGCCGTTCTGCAAAGTGCGCAGCAACTTGGCCTGCACGCTCAACGGCAACTCGCCGACCTCATCGAGAAACAACGTGCCGCCATTGGCCGCGTCGAAGCGCCCGGCGCGGTCGGTGGTGGCGCCGGAAAACGCGCCTTTGACGTGGCCAAACAACTCGCTTTCGGCCAGGGATTCAGGCAGTGCCGCGCAGTTGACCTGCACCAACGGCTTATGCCCGCGCCGCGAGAGGCGGTGCAGCCGCCGGGCGAACAATTCCTTGCCCACGCCGGTTTCGCCCAGCAGCAACACCGGCAGTTCCGAGTCGGCGAGTACGTCCAGTTCGTTGAGCAATTGCTGCAGTCCTTCGCTGCGGCCAAGGATTTCGCCCTCTTCAGTCGGCAGGCGCAGGTCCGCCGGGTCACTGCGCGACGCCCGCAGGCTACGGTTCTCCTGCTCCAACCGGGTGACGCGCACCGCCGCCTCGATCTGCAAGGTGCAGCGCTTGAGCTCTTCCCGGGCGCGACTGTCGAACGTCCCGGCGTGCAACGCATCCAGGGTGATCGCGCCCCAGAGCTGACCTTCCACGTACAGGCTCACGCCCATGCAGTCGTGCACCGGCAGCGGCTCGCCGACATGATGAACGAGCAAGCCGTCATACGGGTCCGGCAAACGACTGTCCGGCTCGAACCAGGTCGGCTCGCGCGATGCCATGATTGCTGCCAGGCGCGGGTGCTGGGCGATCACGAATCGCCGGCCCAGTGCTTCGTGGACCAGGCCAACGGTCGCCACCGGCCGGAGGCTGTCCTCGTCCAGGCGCAGCAAACCGACGGCGCCGCTGTTGAAGTATTCGCGCAGGGTCTGCACCAGGCGCTGCAATCGCACCGCATTGGGCAGCTCGACGATCAGGTCGGCGGCCAGGCTTTCACGCAGCATGGTAGTGATGACCCTCCAGGGTTCGTTTGACCCTTCACTGTCAGGGTGACAATCACCCTGCCAAAAACTTATTGCTTTATTTTCAACGGGTTGAATCTGGCACGTCGGCTGCAACGTGAGCGGTCATCTGTCCCTCCCGGGATTCAACCCAAGGAAACATGATGAGCCTCGACCTGCTGGAACAAAGCCTCGGCCAACTGGCCTGCGACATTCCCGGTGCTACCCGTACCTTCCATCATTACAGCCTCGATTTCTGCTGTGGCGGGCAAAAATCCTTGCGCGAAGCGGCGCTGAGCAAGGGCCTGAACCCGCTGCTGATCGCCGATGCCCTGCGCACTTTGCAAGCCGCTGGCGAACGCGGCCATGACTGGCGCGATGAACCCCAGGCGCTGTTGATCAGCCACATCCTCGAACGCTACCACGCCCGCCATCGCGAACAACTGCCGGAACTCATTCGCCTGGCCCGGCGCGTCGAAACCGTCCATGGCGCACGTGCCAGTTGCCCCAACGGCCTGGCCGATCATCTGCAGGACATGTACCAGGAACTCGAAGGCCACATGCTCAAGGAAGAACAAGTGCTATTCCCGATGCTGCAACGCGGCCTGGGCGAACGCGCCTCGGCGCCGATCCAGGTGCTGCGCTATGAACACGACCAACATGGTGAAGCACTGGAAACCCTGCTCGCCCTGACCGACCAGATCACCCCGCCCGCCGACGCCTGCAACACCTGGCGCGCCCTGTACCGTGGACTGGTGGAGTTTCGCGATGACCTGATGCAGCACATCCACCTGGAAAACAACGTGTTGTTCGTCAATGCGATGAAGCCTGCCCACTGATTTTTCAGCCCCTGCATTACCCCTGTGGGAGCGAGCTTGCTCGCGATAGCGTCAGGTCAGCCAGCCTTGAAGTGACTGATCCACCGCTATCGCGAGCAAGCTCGCTCCCACAGGGTTCGGCGGTGTTTTCTTCAGTTTTAAAACTGCCAATAGAACATCGCCTTCGCCAACACCACGATCAACACCATATGCCCCAGGATACTGCGCCGCAGCCAACACGCCCGGCTCGGTGTCAGCCGGCCGCTCTTGAGCCAGTACGCCAGCCAGACGTAATGCCCGACGATGCTCAGGGCCAACAGGATCTTCAAGCTCAGCAACAGCCCGAAGCTGTTGCTCAACGGCTGGCTCAATGCGCCGCGATGCTGCCAGGCCAGGGCGATGCCGGCGCCATAGAGCACCAGCACCACGCCGTGAAGTACGTGCCTTGAGCGTTGGGCAATCGCCTGATCTACGCCCTCCCTGACCGCCTGCGACAAAGGCCGACGGGCGGCATGCCAGATGAACACCTCGAAGAACAGCGTGCCGATGAAGGCGATGGCCGCCAACAGGTGGGTGATCAGCAAGACCCCATACATTTATCGATTCCCTCCCCGCAGTCGGCTCATCCCGGATGCCCATCCACCCGGCTCTTGAGCAGCATCGGCCCATAGCGCCAGGCGTACAGGCCAAACGCCAAGGTCCAGCACACTCCCGCCAGCCATAGCGCGGCGAACGGCAACAGCAGCACCAGCAGCACGCGGCTCAGGCACGCCAGGTTCAACAGGATGAACGCAAGGGTCATGCCCGCCGGTGGTTCGAGGGGGCGCCCGGTATGGCCCAGGCTGACACGGGCGATCATCGCCAGGATCAACCCGGCCATGGCGCCGATGGTCAGGCTGTGCACCGCCAGGCTCGGGTTCACCGGCACGCCGACGTGCCACAGCGCCATGCCCAGGCACGCCACCGCCAGCCAGGCGTAGGCCAGGTGCAGCGACCACAGCAGCGGCACCCGCCACAGGTCCCGGTCATGCCAACGCACCAGCCGAATCCCGTGGCCCACCGCCAACGCGGCGAACAACAGGCCGACCCAGACGTTGGCCGCCAGCGCCGGACCGAAGGCATACAGCAGCGCCACCAGTGCGGAACCCGCCAGCAACAAGCGATCGAGCCACGGCCAGGGCGCCACACCTTCCACACGACCGAGGCCACGCTGGGTGAAGAACGGAATCACACGTCCGCCAATCAGCCCCATCATCGCCGCCACCAGCCACAAGCCGGTGAGCACGCTCTGGCGCTGCAAACTTTCGTTGTGCTGGATCAGGCCGTACACCGACAAGCCGTCAGCGGCAGCCAGCAGCAGCAAGACCAGCACGATCGGGTAATTGCGTTTCTGCCGCACACGCCACAACGTCAGACCCATCAACGCGGCGACACCCAAGGCGAAAGCCAGCTCCAGGACCGCCAGCAAGGGCAGCGGTGCATCAACCAACCAGGCCAGTCGCGCCCCCAGCCACACCAACGCCAGCGCTGCCAACCGCTTGCCGCTGAGCCCCGGCGTACCCGTCCAGGTTTGCACCGCTGTCAGCAGGAACCCGGCGATGATCGCCAGGCCGAAACCGAACAGCAATTCATGACGGTGCCATGCCAACCAACCACCGGCCGGCTGCCAGGCCGACAGCCGCCCGCTGAACACCGCCAGCCACAGCGGCACCACCAGCAGCGCGAGCACGCAGCCGCCCAGGAAGAACGGCCGGAACGCCAGGCGCCACAGCGGTGGAATCGCCATGGCCTTGCGACGATCAAGCACTTGCATACACCACTCCTCAGCCCCCGCCGGAACGCCCGCGAGGTGCGATAAAACCAGGTTCGAATGATCGGTTATCGACGCGCACGAGCCTTGTCTCAGATCAAGCCGGCGCATCGGCAACCGCATGCCTCGGCCAGAAGCTTGCAAAGGGCTTGCCGAACCCATTCGCAACTTGATCGGGAAACCTGTGGGAGCGAGCTTGCTCGCGATGACGATGGATCAGTCGGCGCCGATGTTGGATGTTAGTACGCTATCGCGAGCAAGCTCGCTCCCACAGGGAGTGGTCATTTCAACCCCGTCATGGTGATTTCTACCCTTCAAGCCTGGGGTCATTTCTACCCTGCCCAGCCCCAACGTCCCATGAATCAAAGCCCCCAGGAATGGCCCAGCTCTTGCTCAAGCACGGCATCAGCTTCTACTTCCGGGGTTATCCATGAAATCCGTCGTCCTGCCGCTCACCTGGTTCGTCGTGCTCTCCTGCGTCGTGGCGCTTGCCAGCGGCCTGTCCCTGAGCCTGGTCTGACCCCGATCACTTCTTTGCTATCACAAGGATCCACGCCATGGTGCTCCACCGCGTCCATCACCAGATTCTGCGCAGCCATCACCTGTTCGAGCCACTGAACGAGGAACAGCTCGACGAATTGATGAGCCACAGCCAACTGCTCAACATCGACAAGGGCGATCCGCTGTTTCGCCAGGGTGAACCGGCGCAAGCGTTCTACTTCGTGATCTCCGGGGCGGTGAAAATCTTCCGGTTGACCCCGGACGGCCAGGAAAAAGTCTTCGAGGTGATTGGCGAGCGCCAGACCTTCGCCGAAGCCATGATGCTGATGGACACGCCCAACTACGTCGCCTCCGCCGAAGCCGTGGGCCCGACGCAGCTGTATCGGCTGTCCAACGCCACGTACATGCGCCTGCTGCAAAGCAATAGCCGGCTGACCTTCGCCCTGCTCGGCAAGCTCTGCGTACGTTTGCACCAGCGGGTCAACGAGATCGAAACCCTGTCGCTGAAGAACGCCACCCACCGCGTGGTGCGCTACCTGCTGACGCAACTGGTGCGCCTGCAAACCGTCGACAGCCAGTTCGAATTGCCCATGGCCAAGCAGTTGATCGCCGGGCACCTGTCGATCCAACCGGAAACGTTCTCGCGGATCATCCGCCGCCTGATCGATGAAAAGATCATCACCCAGGACGGTCGCCAGATCGCCATTCTCGACCGCCCGCGCCTGGAGCAGTTCGAATGATCGCGCAGCCCACTTGCCTGTACTGCCAACACGCCAATGCCATCAGCCAAACCGAGTGCCGCCAATGCGGCATGCCCCTGCCGGTCGAAGCGGCGCTGGCCGGTGAGCGCCGGCTGCGGCGCTTCACCTGGTTCTGCGTCGGCTTGACGATCTTCTGCATCGTCATGTTCTTCTGGTTGCCGCGCAGCATCGCCTGAATCCTCAATCCTGAGTCAACTGCCGATACAACTGCGGCAACCGCAGCGGCAGTTGCTCGGGCTGGCGAATCAGCGTGTAGCCGTTGGCGCCAAACATGTACGGCAGATAATCCCCCGCTTCCCGGTCGATGGTGATGCAGAACGGCGTCAGCCCCTGGCGTCGGGCCTCCAGCACCGCCTGGCGCGTGTCCTCGACACCGTAGCGACCTTCGTAGAGGTCCAGGTCATTGGGCTTGCCGTCACTGATCAACAGCAACAGCTTGCGCCGCCGCTTGCATCCCGCCATGCGCTGGGTAGCCTGGCGGATCGCCGCGCCCATGCGCGTGTAATAACCGGGCTTGAGGCCCTGGATCCGGCCGCGGGTCTGGTCGTCGTAGCGCTGGTTGAAGGCCTTGAGTTCATGCATCCGCACGTTCTGCCGGCGCAAGGAGGAAAACCCGTACAAGGCAAAATCATCCCCCAGTACCGACAAGGTTTCACCGAACAGCAACAGGCTGTCGCGGATCACATCGATGACCCGGTGCTCGTCATTGAGGTGGGCGTCGGTGGACATCGACAGGTCGGCTAATAACAGGCAGGCCAGGTCGCGGCGAGTCTGGCGCTGATCCATGAACAGCCCGCGCTCGCTGGAATGACCGTGCTGGCGTTCGACGTGGAAATCCAGCCAGGCCTGCAGATCCAGTTCGCAGCCCTGGGTCTGCTGGCGCAACCATTGGCGATCGTTGCGCAGATGTTCGAACTGGCGACGCAGGCGCTGGGCCGGGCCTCGCAGGCGTGAGGGCAATGGCTGGGGTTCACAGTCGCGCGGGATGAAGCTTTGCACGCTGACGAAATCGTCCTGCAGGCGCTGCTTGCGATAGTCCCATTCCGGCAACAGGATGCCTTCGCCGAGCGGCACGTCATCGACATCCGCCGGTGGCAAGTCCAGGTGCAGTTTCAAGCCGCCGCCCTTGCGCAAGCGCGTGCGGGAAAGGGTCAGTTGATCGAGGTCTTCAGCGACGCGGGCGGCGTCCGGGTCTTCGCTGTCGTCCGACCATCGATCGAGGTCGACGTGCTCGGTCCAGCTAAACAGGTTTTCCAGGCGCACGATCAGCAGGCCACCGTCGCGGGTGGTGTCGTCAATGCGTTCGGCGCGCTTGCGACCGCCCTGCTGTTCGCCGGGCGGCGTCGCCAAATATTGCTCGGATTCTTCGAGGTCGGCGGATTGCGGATTGGCCAGATGTTGCGGTGGATAGAGCCACAACGGCAACGGCCAGGCCGCCCGCTCGCTACGGGGGAAATGCTCGACACTGCCCGGCTCGCGCAAGGCTTGGCACAACGCGCGCTCCAGGGCGGCTTCGGCGGGATTCAATGAATCCGGATCAGGGCGCAAGGACAGGTGCGCCTCCACCAATCGCCGGTAACGAGGGCGCAGCGCTGGGTAGCGTTTCAACACCGCCAGGGTCCAGCGCTGGTTGTCCCGCCCCCAATGCCGCATCGGTCCAGACTGCGCGGCCAGCAACGCCAGCCAGCGATACAGTTCTTCGTTGAGCCCGACATCGGGAAACGCCGCCAGGCTCGCCGGCAGCCGCAGGTTGTCGCCATCGCACCAGGCCAGCGGCACTTGCTTGCAGGTGCCGGCGATCTGCTGCAACAGGTTGCGTCGCAGCAGTAAATCCCGGTCGCTGACCGCTTCGACGCCCAGGTGCCGGGCACCGCCCGTGGCGCGAAACAGCACCTGCAGCGAGCGTTGCCGCGGAACCAACTCGACCCGTGCCTCGGGAAAATCGGCACTGGCCCGGCGGGTGATGAAACGGTGCCAGACGCTGCCGACCCACTCTTCCAGCTCCAGGGTGAATGCCATGGTTATTTCCTCTTAAGCGGAACCCATTGTGGCGAGGGGATTTATCCCCGCTGGGCGGCGAAGCAGCCCCAGAAATGTCTGCTACTGCGGTGTTTCAGACAGAATGTAGGGGGCCGCTTCGCGCCCCAGCGGGGATAAATCCCCTCGCCACAAAAACTCTCTCGCCATGAATTCAGTGGTGCCTTCTCACGAAGCCACCACCGCCGCCGGCGCCCGCAGCGCCGCGCGACCACGCTGGCGGAAGCTCAGCAGGTAGCACAGCAACCCGGCCAGGAACCCAAGGCCGCTGACCAGTCGCGCCCAGAACAGCGGCTTCAAATGATCCATCGTCGCCATGAACGGCAAGGCACTGCCATCCGTCATCCAGCGTTGCAGCCACACTTGCACGACACCGGCTGCGGTGAGGAACAAGGTGATCATCACCATCGACAAGGTCATCAGCCAGAAGCCCCAGATCTCCAGCCGCTGGGAACGCTCGTCCGCCGCTTCACCCAAGCCGCGCAAGCGTGGCATGGCGTAGCTGATCAGCGTCATCACGATCATTGCATAGGCGCCGTAGAAGGCCAGGTGACCGTGGGCCGCGGTCAGTTGCGAACCGTGGGTGTAGTAGTTGACTGGCGCCAAGGTGTGGAGGAAACCCCAGACGCCAGCGCCGAAGAACGCGGTGACCGTGGTGCCCTTGGCCCACAACGTAGCGGCACGGTTCGGGTGATGCCGGCGACGGTTTTTCACCATGCTGAAGGCGAACACCACCATCGCCAGGAACGGCAGCGGTTCCATCGCCGAGAAGATCGAGCCGACCCACAACCAGACCTCGGGCGCGCCGATCCAGAAGAAGTGGTGGCCGGTGCCGATGATCCCTGTGATCAGCGCCATGGCGATGATCACGTACAGCCACTTCTCCACCACTTCCCGGTCCACGCCGGTGATCTTGATCAGGACGAAGGCGAGCATAGAGCCCATGATCAATTCCCACACGCCTTCCACCCAAAGATGCACCACCCACCACCAGTAATACTTGTCGCGGGCGAGGTTTTCCGGGTTGTAGAAGGAGAACAGGAAGAACACCGCCAGGCCGATCAGCCCGGTCATCATCACCATGCTGACGGTGGTCTTGCGACCCTTGAGCATGGTCATGCCGATGTTGTAGAGAAAGCCCAGGCACACCACCACGATGCCCATCTTGGTGATTGTCGGTTGTTCCAGGAACTCGCGGCCCATGGTCGGCAGCAGGTCGTTGCCGGTGAACTTCGCCAGCGTCGCATAAGGCACCGAGAGGTAGCCCAGGATCGTCGCCACGCCGGCAGCGGCGAACACCCAGAACAGCAGCAGCGCCAGTTTCGGGCTGTGCAGTTCGCGATCGGCCTCCTCTGGTATCAGGTAATACGCCGCGCCCATGAAGCCGAACAGCAGCCAGACGATCAGCAGGTTGGTGTGGACCATGCGGGCCACGTTGAAAGGAATCAGCGGGAACAGGAAGTCGCCGACCACGTATTGCAAACCCATGATCAAACCGAACAGCACCTGCCCGAGGAACAGCATCAGGGCAAACACGAAATAAGGTTTGGCGACGGCCTGCGAGGCGAATTTCAGATGCGGATTAGCCATGCTCATCTCTCAGCCCTCCTTGTTTGGCGGCCAGCCATTGGTGTTGATCTTCGAACTCCACTTGAGGAACTCGGCGATGTCGTCGACCTCCTGCTCGCTCAGGTTGAACTGCGGCATGGCCCGACGACCGGGGACGTTCAGCGGTTGCATCTTCATCCACGCCTGGAGAAACGGCTTGAACGCCTCCTCGCCCCCGCGCCGGTTCACCACGTTGCCCAGCTCCGGCGCGAAATACGCGCCCTCGCCCAGCAGCGTGTGGCAGCCGATGCAGTTGTTGCGCTCCCAGACGCCCTTGCCGCGTATCACCGACTCCGTCAACTGCGCCTGGTTGCTGCGCTCCGGAAAGGTCTGTTCCGTGTGGTAGGTCAGGGCCAGGAATATCAGGAAGAAGAAAATGCTTCCCCCGAAGTAAATATTCCTGGCCATGCCTTTGGTGAAGGTATCTGACATGGTCACTTCCTCATTGCTTGGCGTGCCCATTCTAGAAAGCGAGGGGTCCGGAACCGCTTGATGGCGATCAAGAATCTCCGATGGTTTTGGTGGGTTGTTGTTGGCGGGAATGGGCTTGGAGGGTTTGTGGCCTACAGCGTGGAGTGATGGATCCTTCGGAAATTTCCCAAAATTGTAAAAGCGAGGTGGTGTTGGTGGAGTAAGGCGTTGGGGTGGGGCAGGCTCGCTTCTGACTTAAGGACTAATCCGTGCACCCGAGTTCAGGCGCCCTACCGCCCTGATGACGGTCTCGAATAAAAAGGAAGAAACTCACCCATGAATTTGCCAGAGATCGTGGTACCCATTTGCTTAAAGTACACCAACGAAGCCGTCTGCACCCCGCCGTGGTACGTCCACAACACTGAATACCATCCGGTGATCGCCAGCTATCAAGCGCTGGTCAATGGCCAGGAAACCTTCACCGCCGTGCACCAGGCCATTGCCCAGGCCAAGAAGAGCATCGACATCATCTGCTGGGGCTTCCAGCCGTCGATGTATTTCATCCGCGACGGCATGGCGCCGAGCATTGGCGAACTGCTCATGGCCAAGGCCCGTGAAGGCGTCGAGGTACGGTTGCTGGGCTGGGAAATGCCGTTCAATACCGCCGGCTTTGGCGGTGAGGCCAATTTGCCCGGCAAGGGCTCGATCCGCCTCATGGACCGGGTGATGCAACGCACCACCGAAGAACAATACGCCTTCGATCGCCAATGGTTTGCGACGTGCGCGGTCGCCGACGACAAGGCCGCGCAACGCACCGCCAGCGGACTGCCGGTGTTTGTCAGTCGCGGGTTCAACCTCGATGAAAGGGGTGAGATCGCCCATTGGGTGAAATACGCGAGCCTCGACAGCGAAATCAGCACCAAGATGCGCCAAACGCTGAGGTGGACGGCCACCCACCACCAGAAAAGCGTGCTGGTCGACTATGAGTTACCGGACTGCGCGGTCGGTTTCATCATGGGCCACAACATGCTCGACGAGTACTGGGACACGGACAAGCATTCGGCACTGAACCGAAGCCAGGACAGCAAACCCGCCCCCAACCGTGGCCCACGCGGCGATACGCCGCGCCAGGACATTTCCTGCCAGCTCAGCGGGCCGATCCTGGAACACCTGCATCACAACTTCGCCGCTGCCTGGCGCAAGGAAACCGGCGAAGACCTGCTCGCCTCGCGCCAATCCATGAAGGTCGGGCCGCAACTGCGCACCCACGGCATGCCGCAAATGGCGCAGATCCTGCGCACCCAACCCCAGGCGGGCAAGCGCGACATCGAGCGGCTCTACATGCAAGCCGTCAACAACGCGACGCAGTTCATCTACATCGAAAACCAGTATTTCCGCTGGCCACCGCTGGCCGAATTCATCAAGTCGGTCGCCGCTACCCAGACCCAGGGCGGGCGCGATCCCGGCCTGCACGGCGCGTTACATCTGTTCGTGATCACCAACGCCACCGACGACGGCATCGGTGCAGGCACCGTGAACACACAACGCATGCTCGAAAGCCTCGGACGGGCCAACACCATTCCCGGCGTTACCAAGCTGCGGCGCATTCAAAAAATGGAAAAGGAATTCCCGCCCATGCCCCGCGCCGACCCGAATGATCGTATCGGCCAATTGGAACAGGCCAAATGGAAGGCCGATCTCGAACGCAAAAAACAAGAGATCCTCGACAGCACCGTTGTGCCCGAGGAAATACCCGGCTTGAAGGTGCACATATGCTCCCTGGTCGCCCCCGATTCACCGGGCAAACCCTGGATGCCGGTGTACATCCACTCCAAGCTGATGATCATCAACGACGTGTTCACCACCCATGGCTCGGCCAACATCAACACCCGCAGCATGCAGGTGGACAGCGAGCTGAACATTGCCCATGAGTGGATGAGCGTGACCCAGGCGTTGCGGCGGCGGTTGTGGGATCTGCATACGGATAAGCGGGGGTCGCAGGATGATGCGGGGGAGGCGTTTGATGCTTGGCAGGAGATTATCAATAACAACAAAGACCTTCAGAAAGATAAAGAAAATGGGGGGCCCGAGGCCTCACTTGTTGAGTTCTATTACGAAAAAGCCGTCTTGAAGGACTTCGATTGATGCGGCGATTCCTCCTCCTGCCCTGCCTTTTACTGGCTGCTTGCGGCACCAGTGACAAGTTTAATTTTCCCAAGAAGGACCCTTCCGTGAAGCCTTTAACCGAAATTGAGGCCAAGCTGGCCTTCACCTGCAAACACGAAACGATCCCAGCCCCCTCCGCCGAGAGCGATGTGCTGTTTCAGTACGCGCGCTGGTTGCAAAAGAACAACCAGCTCAAGCAGGACAAAACCGTAGATCTAGAGATCGAGCGGCTGTATCGCATCGCCTCAGAGAACGGCCATTTCAAAGCCAATATCAATCTGCAGAACGGTGCAATGCGCGGTCGTTTCGAGCTCAGTGGCGCCCAGCACTTGCGTATGAGCCAACAATTAATCGAAGCAGACGTAGCGACGGGTTATTACTTCGTCGGGATCTTCCTGCAACAAGGCTCGGCGGGCCTGCATGAAGACGCTGACATGTCTTTACGTTACTTCCGCAAAGCAGCCGATGAGGGTAACGCTCAGGCTCAGTATCTTGTTGGCGATAAGTTGGCACCCAGCGACATTGCGCCGGACGTTGCCCGGCAGATGCGACGCTGCGCGGCAGAACAGGGCAATGGCAAGGCAGCGCAGGCCTTAGGTATAAACCTTAAAAACAAGGACCAGTACCAACAGGCGATTGAGGCATTTCAATTGGGAGTGGCTGCTGGTGACAGCGCCTCGGCTTCCTTTTTGTATAAAAGCTTCAGTGGCCCCAAACCAGATAATCGTTTGCACTACCTCGGCCAACAAGAAGACCTCGAACGCGTCGAACGCTATAAAACTATCTGGCGAATCCTGGCGAACTACTCCTACGCCAATCCCACCGTCCCCGAAATCAACGAAATCCTCCCCCTGCCACCCGCCAAGCTGCCTGAATGGGACGGCAAACTCCAATGGCTCGAAGCCCGCCTGGCCAACGTCCCACCGCAAAAACCCAGCGAAGCGTTGATCAGCGAACTGGCCGAGGCCAAGGGTCTCGAACCCGCCACCGGCAAACCCACGCCGAGCTCACCTGCATTCATCACGATCCCCCAGCCCGCACCGACCTGCCACAGCGGCCAGGCCTGCCCACATACCGGCTATTGGATCGCCGGCGCGTACGACGTCATCCGTCGCTTCGAACAGGGCGAGATCCTGCCAACGCTAAACGTACGCAAGTGGGAGAGCCGTTTCCTGCTCCCGGATCGGGTGACAGTTGGCCCAGAAAAGGTTGAGTGGATGTTCCATGGATGACTCCTGCCCCAGCTGGCTGTCAGCAACCGTCCCACCGGAAGTTGCGCAGGGACTCAAACCCCAAACGAAACCCCCACCGCCAGCACCACCCCCCAGCTCAACACCAACCGCCGCCACAACCGCGGCGCATGGCGCAGTTCCATGAAGCCATCGGCGATCAGCCAGGCCTTGGTCACGGCGACTGCCAGGATGGCGATGGTCGCCAGCCCGTTGGCAGCGAACTGGGCCAAGGCAACGGTGCCGGTGCTGAGCACGGCCAGCATGGCCCAGCAGATGATCAGGACACGGGACGTCGACATGGGCACCTCCACTCAATCGAGGATGTAGACCACCGGGAACAGCAGCACCCAGACCAGATCCACCATGTGCCAATACAGCACGCCGGATTCCAACCCGCTGTGTTGTCGTGCTCCGTAGCGCCGCATGCGGCGGCAGCCCTCGGCCAGCCATGCGAGGATGACCATGCCCAGCAGTACGTGGAGGAAATGGAACGCGGTGAGGATCCAGTACAAGGTGAAGAAGGTGTTGTGCTCCATGCCGAGGCCATTCGCCAGCAGGTGGGCGTACTCGCCGAGCTTGATCCCCACGTAGCCACAGGCGAGCAGCAACCCGCCACACAGCAACAGCGCGGCTCGACGCGGTCGGTCTTGCCGGGCCTGCTCCAGGGCCAGGGCGGCGAACAGCCCGGCGGTCAGCAGGCTGAGGGTCATCGCCAGGCCCGTGGAGCGGTCCAGCAACTGGCGGCCTTCGCTGAACATCTGGGGGTGCAGCGCCTGGGCGACGGTGAACGCGAGGATCAGCAGCGCGAACACCGTCAGCTCGGCGAGGATGAAGAACCACATCGCCAGGTCGCCAGGCAACCGCCGGGACATTCCAACGCTCTCAGCCGAAATGGACATCGACCACATCCATTAGCGCGGCCACGGTTTGCGGATCATCGCTCAACGGTTCGGCCAGGCACGCCAGGCAAGCTTGGCGCGGGTCCATCCCGGCGCCGATCATGCGGGCCGCGAAGATCAGCAGACGGGTGGACGCGACCTCCTCCAGGTCGTGCTGATCGAGCCGGCGCAGCGCCTGCCCCAAGCGCACCACCTGGGCGGCCAAGGCCATGTCGACGCCAGCCTCGCGGGCAACAATGCGCTCTTCGTCGGGCACCGTCGGGTAGCCGAAGCGCATGGCCACGAAACGCTGGCGCGTGCTCGGCTTCATGCCCTTCAGCAGGTTCTGGTAGCCGGGGTTATACGACACCACCAGCATGAACGAAGACGGCGCCTGCAACACTTCGCCGGTGCGCTCCAGGTACAGCTGCCGACGATCGTCCGCCAACGGGTGCAGCACCACCGCCGTGTCCTGGCGCGCCTCGACCACTTCGTCCAGGTAACAGATGCCGCCCTCGCGAACCGCCCGGGTCAACGGTCCGTCCTGCCACCAGGTGCCCTGGGCGCCGATCAGGTGACGGCCGACCAGGTCGGCGGCGCTGAGGTCGTCGTGGCAGGCGACGGTGTACAGCGGCAATTTCAGGCGATGGGCCATGTGCTGGACAAAACGGGTCTTGCCGCAGCCCGTCGGCCCCTTGATCAGCACCGGCATGCCGTGGCGCCAGGCCTGTTCGAACAACGCCTGTTCGTTGTCCTGGGCTTGATAGAAGGGTTCGTCGGGGTGGTGCGCGGTATGGATTGCGTTCATGGGATGGCCTGATCAGACAGCGGATTGCCACTCAAACTACGAGGCCCTGCGACAACCTGGCAAGGCTTGCGGCCGGCAAACTTGATCGCCGTCAAGCGGTTAACCATCTCCCCCGGCATAGCCTTGCAGCGCACCAAGAATCTGCGCGCCGGACGACATTTACGGGGGCAGCGCGGGTCATGCCTGAGGAGAAATGGAATGCTGATCAGCCACAAAAAATCGTGGGCGATGAGGGTCACGGCGCTGTGTACAGTGCTGGCCTCCCCTTACGTCTTCGCCGACCAACCCCCTGCGCAGGCCACCTCGCAGGACAGCCCGCGCATGGTCAAGACCGACGGCGCGCCGGACCTGAGCCAGGCCGACTTCGACGCGGCCAAGGAAATCTACTTCCAACGCTGCGCCGGCTGCCACGGCGTGCTGCGCAAGGGCGCCACCGGCAAGCCCCTGACGCCCGACATCACCCAGGCACGTGGCCAGGCCTACCTGGAGGCGCTGATCACCTATGGCTCCGCCGCCGGCATGCCGAACTGGGGCACTTCCAACGCCCTGACCAAGGACCAGATCACGGTGATGGCCAAGTTCATCCAGCACACCCCGCCGACACCACCGGAATGGGGCATGGCCGAAACCCTCAAGACCTGGAAAGTCCTGGTCAAGCCCGAGGACCGACCCACCAAGCAACTCAACAACCTCAACCTGCAAAACCTGTTCTCGGTGACCCTGCGCGACGACGGCAAGATCGCCCTGATCGACGGCGACACCAAGAAGATCGTCAAGCTGATCGACACCGGTTACGCGGTGCACATCTCGCGCATTTCAGCCTCCGGGCGTTATCTACTGGTCATCGGCCGGGACGCCAAGATCGACATGATCGACCTGTGGCCGAAAGAGCCGACCAAGGTCGCGGAAATCAAGGTGGGCATCGAGGCCCGCTCGGTGGAAACCTCCAAGTTCAAGGGCTACGAAGACAAATACACGATTGCCGGTTCGTACTGGCCGCCGCAGTTCACGATCATGGACGGCGAGACCCTGGAGCCCAAGCAGATCGTCTCGACCCGGGGCATGACCGTCGACACCCAGCAATACCACCCCGAACCCCGCGTCGCGGCAATCATCGCCTCCCACGAATGGCCGGAGTTCATCGTCAACGTCAAGGAAACCGGCAAGGTGATGCTGGTCAACTACCAGGACATCAAGAACCTCACCATCACCAGCATCGACGCCGCGCCGTTCCTGCACGACGGCGGTTGGGACAGCAGCCATCGCTACTTCATGACGGCCGCCAACAACTCCAACAAAGTCGCGGTGATCGACTCCAAGGAACGCAAGCTCACCGCCCTCGTGGACGTCGGCAAGACCCCGCACCCGGGACGCGGCGCCAACTTCAACCATCCGCTCTACGGACCGGTCTGGGCCACCAGCCACTTGGGCGACGCCGGGGTTTCGCTGATCGGCACCGACCCGGTCAAGCACCCGCAATACGCCTGGAAACAGGTGGGTTCGCTGCAGGGCCAGGGCGGCGGTTCGCTGTTCATCAAGACCCACCCGCAGTCCCGTCACCTGTACGTCGACACCACCCTCAGCCCGGACGCCAAGCTCAGCCAATCGGTGGCGGTGTTCAACATCGACAAGCTCGACGCCGGCTACACCGTGCTGCCAATCGCTGAATACGCCGGTATCAAGAAAGGCGCGTTGCGCGTGGTGCAACCGGAATACAACAAGGCCGGCGATGAAGTCTGGTTCTCGGTCTGGAGCGGCCAGGAAGACGAGTCGGCGCTGGTAGTGATCGACGACAAGACCCTCAAGCTCAAGAACGTGATCAAGGACAAGCGCCTGATCACCCCGACCGGGAAATTCAACGTCTACAACACCCAACACGACATCTATTGAGCCCCATCAATAAGAGGAAAAACCATGAAGCCTATTCTGATCGCACTGGCCTTGACCGCCGCCTATAGCCTGCCGGCCCTGGCCGATGATGGCCCGACACTGTTCAAGAGCAAGCCGTGTGCGGCCTGCCACTCCATCGACACCAAGGTGGTAGGCCCGGCGCTCAAGGACGTCGCGGCAAAAAACGCCGGTGTTGCCGGAGCCCAGGACGTATTGGCCAAGCACATCAAGGAAGGCACCCAAGGCAACTGGGGACCGATGCCGATGCCGGCCAACCCGGTGACGGAAGAAGAGGCCAAGACGCTGGCGGCTTGGGTTCTGACCCTTAAATAACTTACAAGGCGCAAATCACTTGTGGCGAGGGGATTTATCCCCGCTGGGGTGCGAAGCAGCCCTGAAACCTGACAGCGCGGTGTGTCAGGCAGATAGGTTCTGCTTTTCTGGGGCTGCTTCGCACCCCAGCGGGGATAAATCCCCTCGCCACAGGGGACATGCAAAAATTCAATATCGGAGGACGTCATGGAACGACACAGCTTCACCCCCTCGATCACCGCCCTCCTCCTGCTTATCCCCGCCTGCGCGCTGGCCGCTCCCGACCCGCCGCGCCAGGCCCAACTCCAACATCTTCTGGACCAGGACTGTGGCGCCTGCCACGGCCTGCGCCTGACCGGCGGCCTCGGCCCGCCGCTGACCCGTGAAGCCCTGGCGGGAAAATCCCGCGACAGCCTCATCGCCACCGTCACCCTGGGCCGCCCCGGAAGCGCCATGCCCGGCTGGGCGCCACTGCTCGGCCCCGACGACATTCGCTGGCTGGTGGACCGGCTTATTCAAGGAAAACCCGCCCGATGATCCGTTCCCTTCTGTCCATTGCCACCGCTGCAATCCTGCTCGCCGGTTGCGCCCAGCCCACCCTGCGCGGCACCGGCGACCTGGGCGTGGTGGTGGAACGCGCCAACGGCAGCCTGCAAATCATCGAAAGCGACAGCCACACCCTGCTCGCCCGCGTCGAAGGCCTTGGCGATCTTTCCCATGCCTCGGTGGTGTTCTCCCGGGACCAGCGCTACGCCTACGTGTTCGGTCGCGACGGTGGCCTGAGCAAAGTCGACCTGCTGACCGCCCGCATCGACCGCCGCATCCTCCAGGGCGGCAACAGCATCGGTGGGGCGATCAGCCAGGACGGCAAGCTGATCGCCGTGTCCAACTACGAACCGGGTGGCGTGAAGGTGTTCGATGCCCGGACCCTGGAACAGCTCGCCGACATCCCGGCCACGCCGCTTCCGGACGCCGGCAAACGCTCCCGGGTGGTGGGCCTGGTGGACGCGCCGGGTCAGCGTTTCGTGTTCAGCCTGTTCGACACCGGCGAGATCTGGACCGCTGATTTCAGCGACGGCCCCACGCCACGCATCGAGCGTTTCACCGGCATCGGCCAGCAACCCTACGACGCGCTGATCACCCCGGACGGGCGTTACTACATGGCCGGGCTCTTCGGCGAAGACGGCATGGCGCAACTTGATCTCTGGCATCCGGAGCACGGCGTCAAGCGCGTGCTCGGGCATTACGGACGCGGCGAGGCCCGGTTGCCGGTGTACAAGATGCCGCACCTGGAAGGCTGGGCCGTGGCCGACCAACAGGCCTTCTTGCCCGCCGTCGGTCACCATCAGGTGTTGGTGATGAACGCCACGACCTGGCAACAGGTCGATGCCATCGCCGTCGCCGGGCAACCGGTGTTCGTCACCGCGCGGCCGGACGGACGCCAGCTCTGGGTCAACTTCGCCTACCCGGACAACGACCGCGTCCAGGTCATCGACACCCAGACCCACGCCATCGTCGCCGACCTGCGCCCCGGGCCGGCGGTATTGCACATGGAGTTCACCGCCCGCGGCGACCAGTTGTGGCTGTCGGTCCGGGATGGCGGTGAAGTGCAAGTCTGGGACCCCTATCGACTGGAACGGATCGGCACGCTGCCGTCGCTGAGCCCCAGCGGCATTTTCTTCAGCAGCCGCGCCCACAAGCCAGGGTATTGACCATGACACCCAGCCCTCTCGCCCGCCGCTTGATCGACCGCTTCCAACACGGCCTGCCGCTGTGTGCCGAACCCTTCAAGGCCATGGCCGAAACCCTGGGCTGTAGCGATGCCCAGGTCATCGACTGCCTCCAGCACCTGCAACTGGCGGGGACATTGTCGCGCGTCGGACCGGTGTTCGAGCACAGCCGGGCTGGCGCCAGCACCCTCGCCGCCCTCGCCGTGCCGCCGGAGCGCCTGCACCAGGTGGCGGCGCGCGTCAGCCAGTACCCCGAAGTCAATCACAACTACGCACGGGAGCATCGCTACAACCTCTGGTTCGTACTGACCGGCCCCGACCGCGCCCACCTGGACATCATCCTCCAGGAACTGGAGCAGGACACCGGCCTCACACCGCTGGACCTACCCATGCTCACCGCCTACCGCATCGACCTGGGCTTTGCCCTGGAGACCGCCCCATGAACATCACCCTCAGCGAGGCACAATCCCTGGCGCTGCGCCGCCTGCTGGAAACCGGCCTGCCCCTGACCCCGCGCCCCTTCCAGGCCTTGGCCGAACAGATCGAGGCCTGTGAAGCGCAGGTGCTCGATCAGATGCGGTTATGGCACGAACAAGGCTTGTTCCGCCGCGTCGGCCTGGTGGTCAACCATCGGGCCTTGGGGTTCTCCGCCAACGCCATGCTGGTGCTGGACGTGCCCGACGCCTTGGTCGATGAAGTCGGGCGACGCCTTGGCCAAGCCCCGGGCATCAACCTTTGCTACCAACGGCCACGACGCCTGCCGCAGTGGCAATACAACCTGTTCTGCATGATCCACGGGCGCCAGCGCGACCGCGTCGAGGCCCAGGTCCAGGCGTTGCTCCAGGAACATCTGCTGGATGACCTGCCGCACCAACTGTTGTTCAGCACGCACCTGTTCAAGCAATGCGGCGGACGTTTCGCCGCACCGGCCGGAGCCTCGATCGATGGATGACCTCGACCGCCGCCTGATCAATCGGCTGCAACTGGGCTTGCCCCTGGTGCGCCATCCCTGGAAGCACCTGGCCCGCGAACTGGACAGCAACAGCGCCGAGCTGCTCGACCGCCTGCATGAGCTGCTCAATGAAGGCGTGCTGACCCGTTTCGGCCCGATGTTCGACATCGATCGCCTCGGCGGCGCGTTCACCCTCGCCGCCCTGTCGGTGCCTGAAGCGCGTTTCGACAGCATCGCCGAGCTGCTCGCCGATATGCCCGAAGTGGCCCACAACTACCGCCGCGAGCACGCCTGGAACATGTGGTTCGTGCTCGCCTGCCCCAGCGAACAGGCGATCACCGACACCCTGCTGCGCATCGAGCAGCTGACCGACCTGGTGCCGCTGAACCTGCCCAAGGAGGAGACCTACCATGTCGGCTTGTATTTCCCGGTTTGATTCGCTGCGGCAACACCCACTGAGCCCGGAAGAAACCCCGCTGGCACTGCGCCTGGTCGAACTGACCCAGGCCGGCCTGCCGTTGCTGGAAGATCCCTGGAGTTGGCTCGCCGAACAACTGGGCCTGAGCGTCGAGTCCACCCTCAACCTGCTCAAGCGCCTGGAGGCCGAAGGCGCGATCCGCCGCATCGCCGCCGTGCCCAACCACTATCGCCTCGGCTACCGCCACAACGGCATGACCGTCTGGGATGTCGCCGACGCCGACATGCCACGCCTCGGCGCGCTGTTGGGCGCGCAGCCCTTCGTCAGCCACTGCTACCGCCGACCGCGCCGCCCCGGCTGGCGCTACAACCTGTTCGCCATGGTCCACGGGCGCAGCCGCGAGGAAATCGACAGCTACCGCGAGCACCTGCGCTATCTGCTGGGAGATGCCTGCGCCGCCGACGACATGCTGGTGAGCAGCCGGATCCTGAAGAAAACCGGCCTGCGCCTGACGCCGGCCGCGCGCTGAGCCTGCACGCCAACCGAAGGAGCGTTTTATGTTGAGGATCAGCCATTACCTGCGCGCCCTGGCCGGGCAATGCCCCGCTCCACGCGTCGCGCCCCCCGCCAGTCGCCGCGCGCCGGTGGTGATCTGGAACCTGCTCAGGCGCTGCAACCTGACCTGCAAGCATTGCTACGCAACCTCCGCCGACAGCGTGTTTCGCGATGAGTTGAACACCGTCGAAGCCCTGCAAGTGATCGACGACCTGCACGACGCCGGGGTCCGGGTGCTGATCCTGTCCGGCGGCGAACCGTTGCTGCGCGAGGACCTGTTCCAGCTCAGCGCCTATGCCCGCGCCCAAGGGTTCTTCGTCGCCCTGTCCACCAACGGCACGCTGATCGACGCCACTAACATTGAACAGATCGCGGCGGCGAACTTCGATTACGTGGGCATCAGCATCGATGGACTGGAAGCGACCCACGATGAATTCCGGCAACTCAAGGGCAGTTTCGCCAGTTCCATGGCGGCGATCCGGCTCTGTCGCGCGCGCGGGATTCGGGTGGGTTTACGCACGACGCTGACGCAGCAGAACCATTTGCAGTTGCCCACCCTGCTGGAACTGATGAACGAATACGATGTGCAGAAGTTCTACCTGTCCCATCTCAACTACAGCGGTCGCGGCAAGCGCAGCCGCAAGCTCGACGCCCACCAGCAGATGAGCCGCGAGGCGATGGAATTGATTTTCGAGCGCGCCTGGGCGGACGTCGAACAGGGGCGCGACAGTGACTTTGTCAGCGGCAACAACGACGCCGACGCGATCCTGCTGCTGCAATGGGCCGCCCGGCGCCTGCCTCAACACTCCGCCGCGCTGGAGCAAATGCTGCGGGCCTGGGGCGGCAATGCCTCGGGCGCCGGCATCGCCAACATCGACAACACCGGCGAGGTCCATCCCGACACGTATTGGTGGCAGCACTCGGTGGGCAATGTCCGCCAGACACCGTTCAAGACCCTCTGGCTGGAGCGCCCCGAGCCGCTTCTCCTAAAACTGCGCGAGCACCCGCGCGCCGTCGGCGGACGCTGCGGCCAATGCCGCTGGCTGGCGATCTGCAACGGCAACACCCGCACCCGCGCCTGGGCCGACGGCGACCTGTGGGGCCAAGACCCCGGTTGCCACCTGAGCGATGAAGAAATCGGCGTGCACGCGATTCCCAGCGTGGCGCTGAGCCCGATATAGCCCGATAGCCCGACGGCGAACCTGATGAAGAACCAAGGAAGTCCCATGCCTGCCCCCATCGTTTTGCCCGCTGCCCTGCAATCGTCCTTCCGGCCTGGGGAAGTCGCCCTGGTCGGCGCCGGTCCCGGTGATCCGGGCCTGTTGACCTTGCGAGCCTGGAGCCTGCTGATGCAAGCCGACGCGGTGGTCTACGACCGCTTGATCAGCCCGCAGTTGCTCAGCCTGATCCCACTGGCTTGCGCCCGCCATTACGTCGGCAAGGCCGCCGGTTGTCACAGCCTGCCCCAACCGCAGATCAACCAACTGCTGGCCGATCTGGCGGACCAGGGCCAGCGAGTCGTCCGGCTCAAGGGCGGCGACCCGTTCATCTTTGGCCGTGGCGCTGAAGAGCTGGAGTACCTGTTGTCTCGCGGCATCGACTGCCAGGTGGTGCCCGGCATCACTGCCGCGGCCGGCTGCTCGGCCTATGCCGGCATTCCACTGACCCATCGCGACCTGGTCAATTCCTGCCGGTTCATCACCGGTCATTTGCAGCGCGACGGTGAGCTGGACTTGCCGTGGCGCAGCCTGGCCGATGACAGCCAGACGCTGGTGTTCTACATGGGCTTGTCGAACCTGCGCACCATTGCCGAGCGATTGATAGCGGCCGGGCTCTCGGCAGACACCCCGGCGGCGTTGATCAGCAACGGCACGCGCCCTGACCAACAGGTGCTGCGCGGCACGCTTGGGGCGTTGCCGGACATGGCCCAGGCCTGCCTCGACGGGCTGCCCACATTGACCGTGATCGGCAAGGTCGTCGGCCTGTTTGCCCAGCAGTCGGTGCAGCATCCGGCGCGTATTCATCCGACGCCACGGGCTCAACCCTTCGCCTCGAAGGTGGCGTCATGAAGGGCTGGTGGTTCACTCCAGTGCTGTGGATCAGCGTGGCCCACGGTGCGGACGTCAAAGGGCCGGACCTGGACCAGGCCGAGCGCAACTATCAGCAGCACTGCCAGCAATGCCACGGCGTCAATCGCATCGGCGCAGCCGGGCCGGCGCTGTTGCCGCAAAGCCTGAGCCGGATCAAGCCCGCCGAAATCCGCCAGGTCATCGAAAACGGCCGCCCCGCCAGTCAGATGGCAGCGTTTGGCACCGTGCTGGATGCCGCGCAGATCGATGGGCTGACCGACTATCTCCAGCGCCCACCCGCCGTCGAGCCGACCTGGAACGAAGACGACACTCGCCGCAGTCATCGCCTGCTGGCGGATCTCGCCACCCTGCCGGACAAACCTCGGCACAACGCCGACCCGCTGAACCTGTTCGTGGTGGTGGAGGCCGGCGATCACCATGTCGATATCGTCGACGGCGATCGCTTCGAGGTGCTGGCGCGTTTCGCTTCGCATTTCGCCCTGCACGGCGGCCCGAAATTCTCCCCGGACGGCCGTTTCGTCTACTTCGCGTCACGGGACGGCTGGATCAGCCTGTACGACCTGCACAACCTCAAGCTCATCGCCGAAGTCCGCGCCGGGCTCAATACCCGTAACCTGGCGGTGAGCAAGGACGGTCGCTGGGTGCTGGTGGGCAATACCTTGCCGGGCAATCTTGTGGTGCTGGATGCCCGTGACCTGTCGCTGGTCAAGACCGTTGCAACGGTCGGGCTGGACGGCCAGGCATCGCGGGTCAGCGCGGTCTATACGGCGCCGCCGCGGGACAGCTTCATCGTCGCGCTGAAGGACGTGAAGGAAGTCTGGGAGCTGTCCACCGGTCCGAACCCGGACTTTGTGCCGAGGCGCATCGAGGCCGAGGATTACCTGGATGACTTTTCCTTCTCGCCCGACTATCGGCAGCTACTCGCCACCTCGCGCAAGGCCCAGGGCGGGCAAGTGATCAACCTCGACACCGGACGGATCGTCACGGATATCGCGCTGCCGGGCATGCCGCACCTGGGCTCGGGGACCTATTGGAAACGCAATGGGCATTGGGTGTTCGCCACGCCCAATATCAGCAAGGGGCTGATTTCGGTGATCGACTTCAACACCTGGAAAGTCATCAAGCAGATCCCCACCCTCGGGCCGGGCTTCTTCCTGCGCAGCCATGTCAATTCCCGCTATGCCTGGACCGATGTGTTTTTCGGCCCCGACAACGATGCCATCCACCTGATCGACAAGCAGACCCTGGAAATCGCCCACACCCTGCGCCCGATGCCCGGGAAAACCGCCGCCCACGTCGAATTCACCCGCGACGGCCGCTACCTGCTGCTGAGCATCTGGGATACCGATGGTGCGTTGATTGTCTACGACAGCAACACCCTGAAGGAGATCAAACGCCTGCCGATGAACAAACCGTCGGGCAAATACAACGTGGGCAACAAGATCGAGTTTGCCGAGGGGACCTCGCACTGACCTGGCATTGCGGGGGGCTGCTGCGCAGCCCAGCGGGGCGGTGCGACGTTTCGCTGAATCCCCTCGCCACAAGGGCTGCGTTGATAACCCTTTCTTCCAGCCACCCAATCCCCGTGGCGAGGGAGCTTGCTCCCGCTGGGTTGCGCAGCGACCCCAAAAAGGCCAAGCCCAATTAACCTGACCCACCTCGGTGACTGTTCCAAGGTCTGCTGCGCAGCCCAGCGGGAGCAAGCCCCCTCGCCACGGGATCGGTGTCAGCCTGTGTACTGCAAAGCGATTGGAATACCTGTGGCGAGGGGATTCATCCCCGCTGGGTTGCGTAGCGACCCCAAAAAGGCCCAACGCAATCAACCTGACCCACCTCGCTAACTGTTCCAAGGGCTGCTGCGCAGCCCAGCGGGAGCAAGCTCCCTCGCCACGGGATCGGTGTCGGTCTTGTGTTCCAAGCCAATCGAAGCATTTGTGGCGGGAGGATTTGATCCCCCAAAGCGGTCAATGACTCATCGATGACATCGCCCCGGCCTGCCCCAGCAGCTTCTGGTCGATGTCCTCCAAACGCAGGACTTTGCCGCCGGTATCGTGGGCGAGTTTTTGTGCCGCCTCGGGGTCGGAGAAGGAGGCCAGGACCACGCCCATGGCGCCCTTGAGTCCGGAGCCGATCACGAAGTAGGCGGTGCGGGCGTCGATCAGGTGGGCGTCGTCCGGTGCGTCCCAATGGCTGCGGCCCATGTCGTGGACATACAGCTTCACGTCGGCGCGGTGGTTTTCCGGTTGCAGCCACCAGCCAAGCATTTCCGCCGGAGAGCAGAACTTCTTCGTCCCGCTCGGCACCGACCGCCGCGCCCTTGGGCCCGGGGAAATCGGTGATGACCATGCCACACACATGGCATTCATCCCCAGGATGAAAAGCCAGTCCCGCCTGGGCAGCCGGCGGCGATTGAGCCTTGTCGCAAGCCACCAGCGCCAGGCACACCAGAACCCCGGCCAGGACACGGCTCACCTTGAAATAAACCCTGTTCATCACATCCTTCCTCATCAAGACCAGAAACTCATGGGCATCGGCGATTGAACAACCGATAGGCCAGCCACAACGGCACCCCCAACCACAACCCCAGGCACAGCCACAGCAGCGGCGCTGAAACCGGCAAATCGCTGCCCAGCGTCAACACGCCGGCCCCACTGGAAGCGGCGTCGAACCCCGACACATTGATCAGTCGATACACATCAGTCGGGTTCAACAGCAACAGCCAAGGCAACAGCTCCGGACTGAACCGGCCCTCGCTCAGCACCAGCAACGCCAGCAGCGCCAGGTCGAACACCAGCACGAAGAAAAACCACACGCCCAGCGCCAGCCCCGCCGCGGTGGATTTTTCCGCCGACAGGCAACTCAGCACATAGGCCAACCCGAGGAACACCCAACCGAGCAGCGTGCTGGACAGCATGAAGCGACCGAAGGCCCAGAGCAGCAGGCTCAGCTCCACGTCATTCACCAGCACGGCAATGGCCAGCATCGCGCAGCCAAAGCCAATCAGGGTCGCCAGGGCCAGGATCAGCCCATGGCCGACAAACTTGCCCAACAACAGCTGCCCGCGGCCCAGCGGATACGTCAGCAACAGCAACAACGTGCCGCTTTCGTCCTCGCCGACAATCGCGTCGTAGGCCAGCAGCAAGGCAATCAGCGGCATCAGGAACGTCGCCAGGCTGGCGAGGCTGGCCACCGTCGCCGGCACCGAGGTGAAGCCCAATTGGCCGGACGCCGCCGCACCGAGCCAGGCGATGCCGATCGCCAGCACCGCGAACAACAAGCTGATCGCCAACAGCCACCGGTTGCGCAGGCCGTCGCTGAGTTCCTTGCGGGCCATGTTCCAGATCGGGTTCATTGGCCGGCCTCCTCGGTCGCTGCGCGGGTCATGTAGTGGCGGTACAAATCTTCCAGCGAGGGAGGCTTGATCTCCACGTCCGTCGGGTCGTCCTGGGCCAGCAACTGGCGCAGCAACACCAACTTGCTGCCGTCCGGCGCGGACACTTGCACACCTTCAGCGCCCCAGCCCTGGGTGACGTGCCCTTCGCTGCGCCAGTGCTGGCGCAGCCAGTCGGCCCGGGACAGGCCCGACGCGCGGATCAGCGTCGGCAGCTCCGCGTCCTCGCGCAATTGCGCCAGGCTGCCCAGGGCCAGCAGCCGCCCCCGGGTGAGAATCGCGGCGCGGTTGATGTGTGCCTCCACACCCGGCAAGACATGGGAGCAAAGAATGATGCTGGTGCCCTGCCAGCGCAGGCGATCGAGCAACTGATAAAGGTCCTGGGTGGCGATGGGGTCCAGGCCCACGGTCGGTTCATCCAACAGCAGCAGGCGCGGTTGGCCGAGCAAGGCCTGGGCCAGGCCGAGGCGCTGGCGCATGCCTTTGGAATAGGTGCGCACCCGCCGTTTCGCTGCGCCCGCCAGCCCCACCTCCTCAAGCAATCGCTCGACCTGCTCAGGCGCCGCGCCCTTGAGCCGGGCGAAATGCTGCAAGGTTTCCAACCCGCTCAACTGCGGATAGAACATGACGTTCTCCGGCAGGTAGCCGAGCATGCGCCGCACGTCCGGGTCGCTGGGCCCGCGGCCGAAGACCCGCACCTGCCCCGAGCTGGCCTGCAGCAAACCGAGAATCAGCTTCATGGTGGTGGTCTTGCCCGCGCCGTTGTGCCCGAACAGGCCGAGCACTTCGCCTTGGGCCAGGGTCAAGTCAAGCCCGTGCAGCACGGCGACGTCGCCATAACGCTGGCTGACGCCTTCGATTTCGACGACGTTCAAGACGCGTCCTCCTGGGCAACGTTGCGTGGAAAGGGTTGAATGGGCGCTTGCATCAGCGGATGGCTGTCCATCACGCCGGGGGATTTCATCACCGGGAAGGCCCGCTGCACCCAGCGCAGCAGTTCGACGCCCGGGCTGTTCATCAGCAAGCGCACCTGCGGATACAACCACAGCAGCCGATCAACGTTATCGTTGGGTTCATAGGCGACATCACCAACGCCGTCGCTGTTGCGGTCCCAGCCCAGGTAGTCGCTCCAGTAATTGCCGCGCCCGTCCGCCGACCATTCCTGCAACCGGGTGGCGACGTATTTGACCTGGCGCTGGTTATGGACGAAGGCATTGCCGGCGATGCGGTTGTCCTCCGAGCCGGCGGTGAGGTGGATGCCCACGGCGCTGCGCTCGAAATGATTGCCTTCGATGCGGTTGAACAGCGAGTTGTAGATAAACAGCGCCTTGCCTTCGGCGCCGGTGATCATGGTGTCGCCGGTGGACCCGTCGCGCACATCCGTGACGAAGTTGTCGCGCAAGGTCGAATAGGTGATGTAGTTCATCAGGATCCCGTAGTTCTGGTCCTGTTCGGAGCGGTTGCCGATCACCGTCAGTTGACGGCTTTGCATCAGCGCGTAACCGGTGCGGGTGCGCCGAGTGGTGTTGCCCAGCAGTTGGTTGTCGTTGGCGAACATGTAGTGCACGCCGTAGCGCAAATCCTCCAGGGTGTTGCCCTGCAGCAGGTTGCCGTTGGAGGTGTCGATGTAGATGCCGTCACGGGTGTCGCGGATCTGGTTGCCGATGACCCGCGCGCCATGCACCGCGTACAGGTGAATGCCATTGCCACGGTCCTGGGAGCGCAGGCCCGGGTCGCCCTGGATGCGGTTGTCGATGAGGCTGACGTCCCGCGTGCCATCGACCCAGATGCCGAAGCCCTGGCCCTGCATGCGGTTCGCCCGCACCACCGCGCCTTGCCCTGCAGGCTGGATGAACACGGCGGCGTTCATGGCCGTCAGGTCATGGCCCCAGTCCAGGAAGGTGCAGCCTTGGACCTGGACGTTCGGTGCCCGGATGACCAGGCCGTTGCCCTCGCCCTGCCCCTGGAAAACCGCGTCCGGCGCGCACGTGAGCGTCATGGGTTGATCAATGCTGAACGCGCCACGGTACTCACCGGCCGGCAGGCGCCATTGCTGGTCGCCCTCGGCCTGCAATGGCAAGTCCATGATCGACTGCGGCGCGCTGGACGCGCCGCCCGACAACAGACAGAACATCAGCGCAATGACCGTTCGATGAGCGTTTGCATGCGACATGTTCCCGGTCATTGCACCTGCCTCCTCGATGAATGACTCAGGCTTTTTCAACCAGCATGCGCCCGACCATTTCCATGTGCAGCGCATGGCAGAACCAGCTGCAGTAGTACCAATGCAGGCCTGGCTTGTCGGCCATGAAGGTGATGGAAGAGGTTTGCTGGGGGCTGATCTCCATGCTCGCGCCGTGGTTGGTCATGACAAAACCGTGGGACACGTCCTCGATCTGGTCGATGTTGGTGATCGTCACCGTCACCTCGTTGCCCTGTTTGACGGTGAACTCCGTCAGGCCGTAGGCCGGCGCCATGGAGGTCATGTAGACCCGCACCTTGTTGCCGTCGCGGATGACCTTGTTGTCAGTCTCCAGGTTGATGCCGTCCTTCTTCGCCCGGGCCACGGTTTCGGCGAAGAACGGGTCGTTGCGGTTCCAGATCTTCTGGGTCTTGATCTGGTCGCGCCGCGCGAGGATGCAGTCGTGGGGCTCGGCGAAGGCCGGGCCGTCGTGGACCAGTTTCATTTCGTCGCCGGAGATGTCGATCAGTTGGTCGTTCTCAGGGTGCAGCGGGCCGGTGGGCAGGAAGCGGTCCTTGGAGAACTTGCACAGCACCACCAGCCACTTGCCGTCGGCATCACTGGTTTCGGTCAGGGACGCATGGTTGTGCCCGGGCTGGTACTGCACGTCGAGTTTCTGCTTGATGTAATTGACCTTCTCGCCCTTGTAGGCGCGGATGGCCTCGTCCATGTTCCATTTCACCACCTGGCTGTCGATGAACAGCGTGGTATAGGCATTGCCGCGTCCGTCGAAGGTCGTGTGCAGCGGCCCCAGGCCAAGTTCCGGCTCGGCGACAATGACTTCGCGCGGGTCTTTGTAGCGGTCGTTGAACAAGTCATCCAGGCGGTCGATGGCGATCATCGAGACGGTCGGCGAGAGCTTGCCGTTGGCGATGAAGTATTTGCCGTCAGGCGAAGTGTTGAGACCGTGGGGGTTCTTCGGCACGGGGATGTAGCGGGTGAACTCGCTGTCCTTGCCATCGACTTTACGGCCGTCCACCACCGGCACTTTGGAACCGTCCAGGTTGATGAACTTGCCGGCCTTGATCGCCGCCTCGATGCGCGGGATGTTGAACACCACGACCCAGTCGCGCTCGTTGCGCATCATGCCGCCCAGGTCGTAGGCCTTCTCCGAGTTATAGCAGGTGCTGGCGGCGTATTTGCCGGTGTAGTCGGCGTCCGAGTTATCCAGGTTGCCGTCGACGATGACCTGGAAGGCCATCTCCATTTTCTCGGCATCGATGGCGTTGAACATCGTGAAGCTGTTCTTGTCCTGCAGGTCGAAGGTGTGACCGTCGTTAGGGTGCGGAATGACGAACTCGGCGTTGGCGAACACGTACTTGGTGTACGGCACCTTTTGCAGGCGCAGGCCGTGGATCGCTTGCACGTTGGGCACGGTAAGGATCTTGTCGCACTTCATGATGTCGAGGCGAATGCGCGCGACCCGCGAGTTGGCCTTGTCGTTGATGAACAGGTATTTGCCGTCGTACTTGCCGTCAGTCATGGAGATGTGCGGGTGATGGCAATCGCCGTTCTGGTACTTGGCGCTGTCGCCGAGAATGTGCTTGCTCTCGTTGGTCAGGCCCCAGCCGGTCGCCGAATCGACGTTGAACACCGGGATGCGCATCAGCTCGCGCATCGATGGCACGCCGAGCACCCTCACCTCGCCTTGGTGGCCGCCGCTCCAGAAACCGTAGTATTCGTCGAGCTCGCCGGGGCCGACGTGGATCTTCGACTTGGCCTCCTTGGCCGCTGCCGCCCAGGATTCGCGGGTGAATGTTCCGGCCCCCAGTGCGGTGGCGCCCGCCAACACGGCGCCAGTGACCGCGCCAGTGCCGAGGAATGTCCGCCGGCTGACGCCCCTGGGCTCTTCCACTGCGTCAGGCGTCGGGATTTTTTTATCGCTCATGCTGTGTGTGCTCCGTGAAGAATGAAAGGGTCGAGGCCAGGTCTTGCGCGCCTTTCAAGGCGTCGGCTCCACCTGCACCACCGGGATTCGTTGCGGGTCGGCCGGGTTTGCCTTGCCACGTTTCTTGCGCTTGTTGATCAAGGGCGGGCATTTGTTTTCGTTGTGCCAGGTCATCTGGCAGTCGAGGCAGTAGTGGCATTCGTTGGCGTTGATCCGGCCGTCGGGGTGGATCGCCTGGATCTCGCATTCCTTGGCGCACAGTTGGCACGGGTTGCCGCACTCCTTGCGGCGCTTGAGCCAATCGAACAGGCGCAGCCGGGTTGGCATCGCCAGCGCGGCGCCGAGTGGGCAGACGTAGCGGCAATAGACTTTGCGGGTGAACAGGTTGATCAGCAGCAGCCCCGCCGCGTAGGCGACGAACCACCACTGGCGATTGAACTTGAGGGTAATGGCGGTCTTGAACGGCTCCACTTCGGCCAGTCGCTCGGCGGTGGCCATCGACTCCAGCGAGACGCCGAACAGCACCAGCAAAATGATGTACTTGATTGCCCACAGGCGCTCATGAACGGCGAACGGCAGCTCGTATTGCGGCACCTTGAGCTTGCGCGCCAGCTCGTTGATCAGTTCCTGCAACGCGCCGAAGGGGCACAGCCAGCCGCAGAACACCCCGCGTCCCCAGAGCAGGATGCTGGCGGCGGTGAACACCCAGAGGATGAAGATCAGCGGATCGGTGAGGAACAGTTCCCAGCGGAAACCTTCGAACAGCGCGTGGACGAAGGTCAGTACGTTGACCACCGACAACTGCGCCAGCGCGACGCCGCCGAGGAACACCACGGTGAACACCAGGTAACCGCGACGCACCCAATGCAGCAGCGTTGGACGCCGGGCCAAGGAGTCCTGGAAAAACAGGATCGCCGTCAACACCAGCAACGCCGCGCCGAGCACGCTGATCTCGACGCTTTTCTGGTACCAGAGGGTCAGCCACATCGGCCGGCTGGCCTCTTCGGCCGCCGCCAGTTGCTCGGCCGTCGGCAATGGCCGCTCCAGATAAGGCTCGGGCAGTTGGTAGCCGAGTTCGAAACTGCTGAAGGTACCGCTGACCGGCCCGGTCTGGCGCCGCACCAGCAGTTCCAGGCTCCACGGCGCGCCGGGGTCGAAACGGTGGGCGGCGCGAATGATGAAGATCGCCATCTCGTCGAAGTCCGGCATGTCGGCGGCAGCGACGTCATCCAGGCGTTGGAAATCCAGGTCGCGGAAACTGATGGTGTCGCCGGACTGGCGCAATTGCACCCGGTCGAAAATCCCCCCGCGCACGTAGCCCGAGCCCTTGAACGAATAGCGGCCGCTGCCCATCACCGCGATCGCCTGCTCGCCTGGCTTGAGCTCGGCCATCAGCGTGCGGTACTGCGTCTCGCCCAGCAGATTGCGGCCGATGGTGGGTGGGTTGAGGTGGGTGACGTAGAGGTCGATGAAGGTGTCGTTCACCTGCTCGCCACTGGCGGTTTCGACGTGTTCGGCTTCGGTGCCTTTGAACGAGGCGTCGACCTGGCCACGGGTCAGGTGCAGGCGCCGCACCGCGCCGTTGCCCACCAGGGTGGTCCAATCGGCGGGCTGGTAGAAATCGTCCCGCACGCGGGCCGGCGCCACGGCCAATCCGGCATCGCCCTTGACCAGGCCCAGGGACACGGCGACGTCGTGGGCGGCGCGCATGATGACTTCGTTGACCACCATGGCCGTCACGGTGGCGCCGGCGATCGCATCGACCGTCACCGCATTCGGGTCGCTGGAATGCCCCACCACCACGCGCTGGTTGACCTTGATGCCACTGTAGCGTGCGCTGAAGGCGTGGAGTTTTTCTTCGGCGATGCCGATCAGCAGGATCGGTTCGTGGTGTTCCAGCACGTAGGCGTCGAGGATCACACCGGCGGGATCGAGGACCACCTGGACGTTTATCGGTTTGCCTGAATAGGCCGGGATGTTCACCACATCCAGGCTTTGGAACACGTAGCCTACGACCTTGCCGGCGGCGGAGAGCTTGCGAACCTTGAAAGGGCCTTCGGGTTCGGAAGTCGAATCGACCTGGCCCAGGACGTGATGGATGCGTTGTTGCTCGATTTCACCGTAGTCCTTGGCCTGGGCAATGCTAGGCAAGTATCAGCAGTAGAAGGAACAGCCCGGGAAACCAGGAACGGGATGGGTGCAGCATCGCTAAGGGACGGGTCATGAGCGCCAGGGCTTGAAGACAGGATCTTGGCGACCATTCTGCGGCTCGCCCCTGCCCTCGGCCCTTGATTGAAATCAACTCGGCGTTGATAACCCGTTTTTCCAGCCACCCCAATCCCCGTGGCGAGGGAGCTTGCTCCCGCAGGACACTGTAGGAGCTGGCGAAGCCTGCGATCTTTTGATCTTTTGATCTTTTGATCTTTTGATCTTTCGCTTGAGATTCAAGTGTCCTCGGAAAGATCGCAGCCTCGCTTCGCTCGGCAGCTCCTACAGGGCCCCAGCGGGAGCAAGCTCCCTCGCCACGAAAGCGGTTCGGCGCAGACGGCGGGAATTCTTTTCGCACGCAAGCGGTCGAACCCGGTCGCATAATGGTCAGCGTTGTGATGCAGTCCGCTCCCCACCGCTGTAATGCACCGACCCCATAAGGAATCCTTGATGCACTCACGCTCCGCCCCCCGCTCCTACCGCTGGCACCGGTTTCGTCCGGGTGCGTGGCGCCCGCGAACACAATCTCAAGAACGTCGATGTCGACATCCCTCGCGATGCCCTGGTGGTGTTCACCGGCGTGTCGGGCTCCGGCAAATCCTCGCTGGCTTTCTCCACCCTCTACGCCGAAGCCCAGCGTCGCTACTTCGAGTCGGTCGCGCCTTACGCGCGGCGGCTGATTGACCAGGTGGGCGTGCCCGACGTGGACAGCATCGAAGGCCTGCCACCCGCGGTCGCCTTGCAGCAGCAACGCGGCACGCCGAGCGCGCGGTCCTCGGTGGGCAGCGTCACCACGTTGTCGAGCCTGATCCGCATGCTCTACTCCCGCGCCGGCAGTTACCCGGCGGACCAGCCGATGCTCTATGCCGAGGACTTCTCGCCCAACACGCCCCAGGGCGCCTGCCCAGCGTGCCATGGTTTGGGCCGAGTCCACGAAGTGACCGAAGCCACCATGGTGCCCGACCCTTCGCTGACCATCCGCGAACGCGCCGTGGCCGCCTGGCCCATGGCGTGGCAAGGCCAGAACCTGCGGGACATCCTGGTGACCCTTGGCTATGACGTCGACATTCCCTGGCGCGACCTGCCGAAGAAACAACGCGACTGGATCCTCTTCACCGAAGAGACTCCCACTGTCCCGGTGTACGCCGGGCTCACCCCGGCCCAGACCCGCGAAGCCCTCAAGCGCAAGCTCGAACCCAGCTACCAAGGCACCTTCAGCGGCGCCCGGCGCTACCTGCTGCACACTTTCATGCATTCGCAAAGCGCGCAGATGCGCAAGCGCGTGGCCCAATACATGCGCGCCAGCCCCTGCCCCGCCTGCGACGGCAAGCGCCTCAGGCGCGAGGCGCTGACCGTTACCTTCGCCGGGCTGGACATCGCCGAGTTGTCCAACCTGTCGTTGCTGGAATTGGCCGAAGTGCTCAAGGCCGTCGCTGCGCCCGACTATCTGGAGCAACCCGAAGAGCCGGGCGATGTGCTCACCCACCGCCAGACCCGCGAAGCCCGCGAGCAACGCGCAGCCAGGGGCGACAACCCGCACGCCGGCAGGGCCTGACGCGCGCCACACGCCCAACCTGTCCCTGGAAAAACGCCTGGCCGCCCAGCGCATTGCCGCCGAACTGCTCGAACGCATCGTCACGCTGATCGACCTCGGCCTCGGCTACCTGGCCCTGGAGCGCAGCACGCCGACACTGTCCTCCGGCGAACTGCAACGCCTGCGCCTGGCGACCCAGCTCAATTCCCAGCTGTTCGGCGTGATCTACGTGCTGGACGAACCCTCCGCCGGTTTGCACCCGGCCGACAGCGAAGCCCTCTTCGGCGCCCTGCAACGCCTGAAGGCGGCGGGCAATTCGGTGTTCGTGGTCGAGCACGACCTGGACACCTTGCGCCGCGCCGACTGGCTCATCGATGTCGGCCCCGACGCGGGCGAGCAAGGTGGCAAGATTCTCTACAGCGGTCCGCCCGAAGGCCTGGGGCAAGTGGCCGAGTCCAAGACCCGCGCCTACCTGTTTGCCGAAGAACAGGTCACCGCGCGAACCCCACGCAAACCCGAGGATTGGCTGCGCCTGGAAGGCATCACCCGCAACAACCTCGATAACCTGAGCGCGGCGTTTCCCCTGGGCTGCTTCACGGCGGTGACCGGCATTTCCGGCTCGGGCAAATCGAGCCTGGTCAGCCAGGCCTTGCTGGATCTGGTTGGCGCGCACCTGGGCCAGCCCAGCGCCAGCGTCGAGGCCGAAGAACAAAGCCTGGAAGACGAACCGGTGCAGGCCAGCGGTGGCCAAGTCACCGCCGGGCTCGAACGGATAAAACGCCTGGTCCAGGTCGACCAGAAACCCATCGGCCGCACGCCGCGCTCCAACCTCGCCACCTACACCGGACTGTTCGACCACGTGCGCAAGCTCTTCGCCGCAACCGAACAGGCCCAGGCCTTGGGATACGACGCCGGGCGATTTTCCTTCAACGTCGCCAAGGGCCGTTGCGAAACCTGCGAAGGCGAAGGCTTCGTCAGTGTGGAGTTGCTGTTCATGCCCAGCGTCTATGCCCCCTGCCCGACCTGCCACGGCGCCCGCTACAACCCGCAGACCCTGGAAGTGCGTTGGGAAGGCCTGGACATCGCCCAGGTGCTGCAACTGACAGTGAACCAGGCCATGGAAGTCTTCGCCGAACAAGCGGCAGCCCGGCGTTCGCTACAGGTGCTGCAGGACATCGGCCTGGGCTACCTGCGCCTCGGCCAACCGGCCACCGAACTGTCCGGCGGCGAGGCCCAGCGGATCAAGCTGGCGACGGAACTGCAACGCAAGGCCCGGGGCGCGACGCTGTACGTGCTGGACGAGCCCACCAACGGCCTGCATCCCCAGGACGTCGATCGTTTGCTGGTGCAACTGAATCGCCTGGTGGACGAAGGCCATACCGTGGTCGTGGTGGAACATGACATGCGGGTGGTGGCGCAGAGCGACTGGGTCATCGACATCGGCCCGGGGGCTGGGACGCAGGGTGGGAAGGTCGTGGTGAGCGGTGTGCCGCAGGTGGTGGCAGCTTGCAAGGAGAGCCGTACGGCACCGTTTCTGAAAAAAGCGTTGAACTGAACAATCTTTATTGAAGAAACAGAACCCTGTGGCGAGGGAGCTTGCTCCCGCTGGGCTACGAAGTAGCCCCAAGGAAGTTGGCCGCGATCCAAATGACACACCGCGGTGGCTGGTTTTGGGGCTGCTGCGCCCGAGGCGTCGGACCGCCCCAGCGGGAGCAAGCTCCCTCGCCACAAAAAGCGGACCTGTCACATCGCTTCAAACCGTACGCGAATACTGCACCGTCTGTTCCCCCGCCAGGTACGCGTCGAAGGCCATCGCCACGTTACGCATCATCAGTTGCCCTTGGGGCAGCAACACCAGCGAGTCGGCACGAATGTCCAGCAGCCCATCACCCACCAGTTCCTGAAGCTTATCCAGCGCCTCGCCGAAGTAATCGGCAAAACGAATGCCGTGGGCGGCCTCGATCCGGCCGAAATCGATCTGGCCGTGGCACATCAGCTCGCTGATCACTTCGCGGCGCAAGCGGTCATCATCGCTCAGGCGGTAACCGCGCTGGACCGGCAACAAGCCCTGGTCCAGGCGCGCGTAATACTGGGAAAGCTCCTTGACGTTCTGGTTGTAGCTGTCACCGACCTTGCCGATCGAGGACACGCCCAGGCCGATCAAATCGCAATCGGCGTGGGTGGAATAGCCCTGGAAATTACGTTGCAACGTACCCTCGGCACGGGCGCGCACCAGTTCGTCGTCCGGCAGCGCGAAGTGGTCCATGCCGATGTACACGTAGCCGGCCTCGGTCAGGCGATTGATGGTCAGTTCCAACAACTCCAGCTTGCGCTCCGGTGGCGGCATGTCCTCGGGGCGGATCATCCGTTGCGCCCTCACCCGCTGCGGCAGGTGCGCGTAGCTGTACGCCGCGATCCGGTCGGGACGCAGGGCGATGATCTTGTCCAGGGTGACGTCGAAACTGGCGATGGTCTGCAACGGCAGGCCATAGATCAGATCGACGCTGACCGACTTGAACCGTGCCCGCCGCGCGGCCGCCACCAGTTCGGCGACTTGCGCTTCGCTTTGTATGCGATTGACGGCGGCTTGCACCTGCGCGTCGAAATCCTGGATACCGAAGCTCAGGCGATTGAACCCCAGCCGGCGCAGCCCCTGGATTTGCTCGGCATCGATCGTGCGCGGATCCACCTCGATGGAGAATTCGTGGGCGTCGCTGTCATCCATGTCGAACGACTGGTGCAGGCAGTCCATCAGGTCAGCCAGTTGCTCATGGGTCAGGTAGGTGGGTGTGCCGCCGCCCAGGTGCAGTTGGGTCAACTTGCGGGAGCGGTCGAACAAGGTGGCCTGCAAGGCAATTTCGCGCTTGAGGTAGGTCAGGTACTCGGCGGCGCGGTGGGTCTTGCGGGTGATGATCTTGTTGCAGGCGCAGTAATAACAAAGGCTCTGGCAGAACGGGATGTGGATGTATACCGACAGCGGCTTGGGCACCGGGGCCTGGTTGCTGCGCTGGGCGGCCTGGCGATATTCGTCCATGGCGAACGCCGGGTGAAACTGCGGCGCGGTGGGATACGACGTGTAGCGCGGCCCTGGGCGATCGTATTTTTCGACCAGGGCGCGATTGAAAGCGGAGGCAGCGTTCATGAAGGGTTCAACTTCTCAAAAGAGTGATGGCCTGCGTTATCCGGTGCGGGGTCGAACAGGTTGCAGATCGCGTCCACGCTCAGGCGCCCGGCGGGCAGGATGCCGATGAAACGGCTCGACAGCTCGATCAATCCCTGAGCGTGCAACTGCTCCAACTGTGGCCAGATGACCGCGAAATGTTCGCGAAACACCAGGCCGAAACGCGACTCGACGGCGGGAATATCCAGCTCCAGGTCGCAGGACAACTGTTCGGTGACGGTCGCTCGGATCTGGTCCTGCGCCTCGCAGCGCCAACCACGACACACCGGCAGCTGCCCGGCGTCGAGCTGCTGGCAGTACCGCAGCAGGTCATCGGTGTTCTGCACATAAAGCTGTTCGATCTGGGTGATGGCCGCCAAGCCGAGGCCGACGTGGTCACAGCAACCATGCCGGGTAAATCCCTGGCAGTTGCGATGCAGTCGGCCGTGCTCCTGGGCCACGGCCAGGTCGTCGTCAGCCCGGACAAACTGACCCAGGCCGATGTAGTGATAACCCGCCGCGACCAGCTGTTCGCAGCAAGCGCGACGCATGGCGTCTTTGTCGGCCTCGCTGCAAAAGGCCCCGGCGCCTCCGGCGTTCTTCGAACGATAGCGATAAGGCGCGCGGGCATAATCGAAAACGTGCAGGCGATCCGGCTCCAGCTCGATCAAGGTCGCCAGTTTCTGGGCGAAACTCCGGGGCGTCTGCCAAGCGTGGCCGTAGCCTAGGTCAATGTTGATGGAGCGAAAACCAAAGGTCCGCGCCGCATCGATCAGCGAATGGATCGGCGCCGGGTTCTGGTAGCAATCGACCGACAGCTCGCTGTCGACACCGATGTCGGGCACGCCGATGCTGACATGGGTGAAGCCTTGGTCGCGGATCAGGCCCATGGTCGACCAGTCGGTATGGTGCAGGTCGACCTCGATGCTGTGGTCGCCGCTTTCGCAGAAATCGAAGCGTTTGCGCAGGTCGCTCATCAACCGTTGCAGATGGGTAATCACCGGGGTTCCGCCGGTCAGGCAAAACTGCTCGACCCGTCGCCCGCTGCCGAGGTGGCAGGCGACCAGGCCCAGTTCGTAGGTCAGGCGTTGCAGGTAGCCGTCGATTTCGCCGCACTGGCACACGCTGGCCAGGGGTGAGCAGGAGGCCAGCCGCAAGCGCGATGGCAGGTGCACCGTCAGCGACAGCGGACGGCGTTTCTGCCGGCTGGCGCGCAAGCCCCTGAGCAAGTCGAGCGAGCCGATGCCGCCGTGGAACTTGCGTGTACCGACCGGACAATCGAAGTCCGCCACCGCAGGGGGTCGCCCCAAGGGACGGTCACCGGGGGAATGGAACAGGTCGAACATGACAATCTCCGAGTGGCTCGCACGGCAACAGTGTCGGGCTTATCCCGTGTGGGCGCCTTGACCTGTATCAAGCGTCCCGCAGCGACTACCAGCTCAGGTAGAACATGCCCTTGGCCAGCAGCACGATCGCGACCATGTGCAGGAACACGCTGGTATGAATGAACTGGACGTAGCGCGCATTCATGCGACCGCTTCGAAACAACCACATGGCCCAGAGAAAATGCCCCAATACGCTGGCTGCGAGCAGGATCTTGAGCCCCAGCAACACACCGAACGACGATTGCAGCGGCGCCGCCAGCACCGGCCGATAACGCAGCCAGACCATGGCGATGCCCGCGCCAAACAACACCAGCAACACCCACGGCATCAACTGCCGGGCACGCCGGCTGATGCCCTGCTCCAGCAGCACCATCACTTTGTTGGGCAACTGCTTGCGGATGTTTTCCAGGAACAACACCTCGAAAAACACCGTGCCGATGAAGATCAGCGCGGCGAACAGGTGCAGGGTGAGAAACAGCGGATAAGTCATGGCAGCCCTTTTTCGGCGGGGCGAATGGTTGATTCGAGGGTATCGCGCAGGCGTTGTGGTGGGGTTGATGCCAATCAAGGAAAGGCCACGCCACCGGAGTACCTCGTGTGGGAGCGGGCTTGCTCGCGAAAGCGGCAGTTCAAGCGACATCGATGTGGCTGACATACCGTCTTCGCGAGCAAGCCCGCTCCCACAGGGTTCGATGTTTAGTCCGAAAAAGCGTCAAGGAAATGTTACACACCTGAAATTCCGCGCAACCGTTTATCAGTTTTTTGACACTTCCCCGATGCGCGGTCACAACTTTTTCACTCCGTTGGGTCATAACACCGTGGTCGCCGATGGAATATTGGCATCCAACGAGGTTTTTAGCCTGATACGGAGATAAGTCCATGATTTTCAACGTACAAGATTTTGGCGCCAAAGGAGATGGCGTTACTGACGACACGGCGGCCATTCAAAGTGCGATCGATGCGGCGGCAGCCGCGGGCGGTGGGCAGGTCTACATGCCCACCGGCACCTACATCGTTTCGGGGGGCGAGGAACCGTCCGATGGCTGCTTGATGCTCAAGAGCAACGTCTACCTGTACGGCGACGGCATGGGCGACACCACGGTCAAGCTGGCCGACGGCTCCGACACCAAGATCACCGGCATCATCCGTTCGGCCTATGGCGAGGAAACCCACGATTTCGGTGTCAGCAACCTCACCATCGACGGCAACCGCGACGCCACCACCGGCAAGGTGGATGGCTGGTTCAACGGCTACATCCCCGGTGAAGAAGGCTACGACTCCAACGTCACCCTCGACAGCGTCGAGATCAAGGATTGCTCCGGGTACGGTTTCGACCCCCACGAGCAGACCGTCAACATGGTCATCAAGAACAGCGTCTCCCACGGCAACGGCCTCGATGGTTTCGTCGCCGACTTCCTCAGCGACAGCACCTTCGAAAACAACGTCGCCTACGACAACGACCGCCACGGTTTCAACGTCGTCACCAGCACCCACGATTTCACCCTGACCAATAACGTTGCCTACGGCAACGGTGGCAACGGCATCGTGGTGCAGCGCGGCAGCGAGGACATCCCCTCGCCCAGCAACATCACCATCACCGGTGGCGAGGTGTACGGCAACGGCGCCGAAGGCGTGCTGATCAAGCTGTCCAGTGAAGTGACCGTCACCGGCGTCGACATCCACGACAACACCAGCGCCGGCATCCGCATCTACGGCAGCAACCACGTCGACATCATCGACAACACGCTCAACAACAACGCCCTGGGCAGCGCGGTGCCGGAGATCATCATCCAGTCCTACGACGACACCCTCGGCGTGTCCGGCAAGTACTTCAACGGCAGCGACAACCTGATCCAGGGCAACGTGATCAGCGGCAGCAACCTGTCCACCTACGGCGTCGCCGAGCGCAATGAAGACGGCACCGATCGCAACGCGATCATCGCCAACACCATCAGCCACACCAGCAAGGGCGCGACGCTGGTCTACGGTGACGGCAGCTACGTCAGCGCCACGGTGCCGATGACCACCGTGCAAGGCACGGCGGGCAACGACATTCTCACCGGCACCAGCGCCAGCGAAATCTTCTACGGCGCGGCCGGCAACGACACCATCAATGCCGCAGCCGGGGCCGATGTCCTGGTGGGCGGCGCGGGGGTCGACAAACTGACCGGCGGAACTGGTGCCGATACGTTCCGCTTCGCCAACCAGTCCGACAGTTATCGCAACGCCACGACCAGTTTCGACGATACCATCACCGACTTCGACGTGACGCAGGACAAGATCGACCTCGCCGGCCTCGGCTTCACCGGCCTGGGCAATGGCCGTGGCGGCACCCTGCAAATAAGCTACAGCGCCAGCAACGATCGCACCTACATCAAGGACTTCGACGCCGATGCCAGCGGCAATCGCTTCGAGCTGATTCTGTCGGGCAACCTGGCAAGCACCCTGACGGCCAGCAACTTCATCTTCAACCGGGTCATCACCGGCACCGCCGGCAGCGATTCGTTGCTGGGCAGCGACGCGGCCGACACCCTGCTCGGCCTGGCGGGCAATGACAGCCTCAGCGGTGGCGCGGGCGACGACAAGCTCGACGGCGGCGCCGGCATGGACACCCTCACGGGCGGCGCCGGGGCCGATACCTTCGTGTTCTCCAACCGCCTGGACAGCTACCGCAACTACAACACCGGCGGCGCCAACCTCGGTGACCTGATCACCGACTTCGACATCGCCGCCGACAAGATCGACCTTTCCGCCATGGGCTTCACCGGCCTGGGCGACGGCAAGAACAACACCGTCTACCTGGTGCTCAACAGCGCCGGCACCAAGACCTACATCAAGTCGCTGGAAGCGGATGCCAATGGCAACCGCTTCGAGGTGGCGCTGGACGGCAACTACCTCGACAAACTGACCAACGCCAACTTCGTCTTCGCCACGTCTTCACCGGTCAACCAGGCCCCGGTGGTGGCAACGCCGCTGCTGGACCAGAACGCTACCGAGAAGACCCCCTTCAGCTACGTGGTGCCGGCCACCGCCTTCACCGACCCGGATAACGACAGCCTCAGCTACACCGCCAAGCTGGCCGATGGCAGCGCCCTGCCCAGCTGGCTGACGTTCAACGCCGCCACGCGCACGTTCAGTGGCACCCCACCGGACACCGCGTCGGGCACCTACTCGATCCAGGTCACCGCGACCGATGGCAGCAACGCGACGGTCAGCGACAGCTTTACCCTGGCCGTGCAGGACGTACCCACTTCCGTGATCATCAACGGCACGCCGAACAACGACACCTTGACCGGCACCACGGCCAACGAGCAGCTCTTCGGTGGCGCCTACAACGACACGCTCAACGGCGCCGCTCGGCAACGACATCCTGGTGGGCGGCACCGGCGTCGACAAACTCACCGGCGGCGCGGGCGCCGACGTGTTCCGCTACACCTCCAAGCTCGACAGCTACCGCACCGGTTCCACCAGCGCCAGCGACCAGATCCTCGATTTCGACGTGGCCGCCGACAAAATCGACGTCGCGGCCCTGGGCTATACGGGCCTGGGCAACGGGCTCAACGGCACTTTGCAGGTCACGTACAGTTCGTCGACCAACCGCACCTACCTCAAGGACCTCACGGTCGATGCCAACGGCAACCGCTTCGAAATCTCGATGGCGGGCAACTTCGTCAGCAGCCTGACGGCCAATCACTTCGTTTTCGCCGACCAGAACACCCCGACCAACGTGGCGCCGGTGGTGGTCATCCCGCTGCTGGACCAGAACGCCAGTGAAAGCACGCCGTTCAAATACACCGTGGCGAGCAACAGCTTCAGCGACGCCAACCAGGATGTACTGACCTACACCGCGACCCTCGCCAACGGCAGCGCCCTGCCCTCGTGGCTGACATTCAACGCCACCAACCTGACCTTCAGCGGCACCCCAACCAACACCGCCGCTGGCAACTACGACGTGCTGGTCAAGGCCACCGACCCTTCGGGCGCATCGGTGAGTGACAGTTTCGCCCTGACCGTGGCCGACTCCCCCGCCAACACCATCACCGGCACCGCCAATGCCGAAACCCTCAACGGCACGGCCGGCGCCGATTTGATCCTCGGCCTGGGCGGCAGCGACACCATCAAGGCCGGCACGGGGGCGGACATCATCGACGGCGGCGCCGGGCGCGACTCGCTGTATGGCGGCGACGGCGCCGACACGTTCCGCTACAGCAACCTGTCCGACAGCTACCGCGACTACGACACCGGAGGCGTCACGGCCACGGACACGATCTACGACTTCACCGTCGGCGTGGACAAGATCGACGTGTCCGCGCTGGGCTTCACCGGCCTTGGCGATGGCAGCAACGGCACGCTCTACATGACCCTGAACGCCGCCGGCGACAAGACCTACGTCAAATCGAGCGAGGCCGACGCCGATGGCAATCGCTTCGAGATCGCGCTGAGCGGCAACTACCTAAACACCCTCACCGCCAGTGATTTCGTCTTCGGCGAACGCGCCCAGCAGGACATTCTCTATCTGCCGACACTCGGCCAATCCAACGCACGCCTGCTGCGCATGACCGAAGACGACGATCAATCCGGCACCTCGATGCTGGTCAACGACCTGGACAAGTACACCACCTATGACGTGCGCAGCCAGTTCACCGATGCCGACGGCAACGGGATCGACATCGCGGTGGGTGGCAGCACGGTCAACGGCTTGTCGACCTTGGGCGCCGAGGAGCTGAAGTTGTGCTGGTGGCTGACCGACACCAATCAACCCGGGCCAGCGTTATTGCGGGCCGTGACGTTGCTGCGCGACCAACTCACCGAACTGAAGGCCATCGACAACGTGACCATGGGCATCATCTGGGGCCAGGGCGAGGAAGCCGCCCAGGAAATCGCCCGGGCCACGGACAAGGCAGCGGCTGCGGCGGCCTATAAGGCGGCGACGTTGAAGGTTTTCGATTACCTGCACGCCCAGTTTGGCAATTTCACCGTGTACATGATGGAGACCGGTCACTACGAGCAGGACGCGGCACGTGCCCGTGGTTATGCCGAAGACAAGATCGCCGCCATCGTCGACGGTGTCGGCTATGTCCGCGCCACCCAGGAAGCCATCGCCGCCGAGCGCGCCGACGTCAAGTTGGCCGTGGACTACACCGACCTGCCCTTGCGCTATGAAGTCGACCCGCTGGTGTATCCCGATGACGTCTGGCACTTGCACGAAGAGTCGGCGGAAATCGTCGGCCAGCGCCTGGCGGACTACATCGCCGATGACCTCGGTTTCCAAGGCAACCCTAACGACAACAATAGCGTGCAGGACATTTTCGACGGCGCGCAGAACGAGGGTGGGAAAATCTTCGGTACCGACCAGGACGATACGCTGGTGGGCAGCGCCGGTAACGACACGCTGGACGGTGACTTGGGCGCCGACACCTTGACCGGTGGCGATGGCAACGACATCTACATCGTCGACAACGCGTTCGACAGCGTGGTGGAAACCAACACTTCGACCTCGCAGATCGATACGGTGCAGGCGTCGGTGAGTTGGACCCTTGGCGCCAACCTGGAAAACCTGGTGCTGACCGGCGTATCGGACATCGACGGCACCGGCAACGAGCGGCGCAACTTCATCACCGGCAACGTTGCCAACAACGTGCTCGATGGCGCTGCGGGGGCCGACAGCATGAGCGGTGGCGATGGTAACGACACGTACTACGTCGACAACGCCAGCGATACGGTGATCGAGACCAGCAGCAATCCGGTGTCCGGCGGCAAGGACAGCGTCCACAGCAGCCTGGCGGCCTACACCTTGGGCAACAACGTCGAGAACCTGTACATCGACAGCGCCAGCGCCGCCAACGGGACCGGTAACGCACTGGACAACACGCTGTTCGCCGGTGCCGGCGACAACATCCTCGACGGACGCGATGGCAACGACACGGTGTCGTTCGAGCGGGCCCTGGCTGGGGTGACCGTGAATCTATCAACCTCCGCCCAGCAAAACACGGGGGGTTCGGGGCTGGACACCTTGAAGTTCATCGAGAACCTGACCGGCAGTGCCTACGCTGACACGCTGTCGGGTAACAGCGCCGGGAACATCCTCAACGGTGGCGCGGGCAACGACACCTTGGTGGGCGGCTCGGGCGATGACCGGCTGATTGGCGGCGCGGGCACCGATAACCTCACGGGGGGCACGGGCGCCGATACGTATGCGTTTGGCGCGCTGTCGGACATGGGCGTCGGGGCGGCACGGGACGTGATCAACGGGTTCAAGACCACCGAGCTGGACAAGCTGGACCTCACCGGCCTGGACGCCAACCCGCTGACCGCCACCCACGATGCGTTCACCTTCATCGGCAGCAACGCCTTCGACACCACCAACGCCACTGGCCAGTTGCGGTTTGTCGACGGCATCCTCTACGGCAGTACCAACGCCGACGCCACCGCCGAGTTCGAACTCGCCCTGGTGGGCGTCAAGGAGCTGCATGCCAGCGACTTCACTGCCTGATTGAGCTTTTGAGGCTGCTTCGCAGCCAGCGGGAGCAAGCTCCCTCGCCACGGTGGGTCATGCCGCCCGCAATCTGTGGCGAGGGAGCTGGCTCCCGCTGGGCTGCGCAGCAGACCCAAAAAAGGCCAGTCGGGACTAACCTGACACACCGCAGTGCTTGGCTTGGGGGCCGCTTCGCAGCCCAGCGGGGCGGTGCGACGCTTCGCTAAATCCCCTCGCCACAAAAAGCCTGTTCTGCCACTTGTAACTGATACACCGATGCTGTCGTGGCGAGGGAGCTTGCTCCCGCTGGGCTGCGCAGCAGACCCAAAAAGGCCAGTCGGGACTAACCTGACACACCGCAGTGATTGGTTTGGGGGCTGCTTCGCAGCCCAGCGGGGCGGTGCGACGCTTCGCTAAATCCCCTCGCCACAAGGGCATTGCACCATCGGCCAAGATTTCAGAACAAACTTTGCACCTGTTCCAGCACCGCGCGGTTCATCTGGCCCGTGTGGGTGTGCAGGCTCACGTAGCTTTGCAGCATGTCCAGCTTGGTGCTGAGCAAATCCCGGCGGGCCTGGAAGAGTCGTTGCTGGGCATCGAGGATGTCGACGGTCGAACGCACGCCGCCCTGGAAACCCTTTTCGGTAGAGGTCAGCGCCCGCTGGTTGGACTCCACCGCCCGTTGCATGGCCTTGCTCTTGGCGAACCCCGCCACCACGCCCAGGTAATCGGTCTCGATGGACTCGGCCAATTGCTGACGCTGCACGTCGTAGTCGGACTGGGCGCCGGCCAGTTGCGCCTCGGCCTTGGCCACCGAAGCGCGCACCGCGCCGCCGCGATACAGCGGAATGTCCAGCTGCACCCCAACGTAGTACGAGTCCTGGCGCGGATCGAGTTCCTGGTACTGGCGGGTTTCCCGGCGGGTCAACTGCGTGGTCAGCGACAGCGTCGGATAGTGCCCGGCGCGCTGGCTGTCGGCCTGGGCCTCGGCGACTTTCACGGCCGCCAACCGCGCCGCCAATTCAGGGCTGGCTTCACGGGCGATCGCCGTCCAGTACGGCAAATCCTGCTCCGGCGGGATAGGCGTGCCGGCGGGCAACTCTTCGCGCATCGGCTGGATGTCGTCGATGGGCACGCTCGCCCGCCCGGACAGCGCCCGCAACGCCGCCACGCGACGGGCCTGGGCTTCGGTTTCCTGGGCCTCCACCAGATCGAGCCGGGCCTGGGCTTCGTCGATGTCGGTGATCGCCCCTTGGCCGCCCTCATAGAGTTTTTTGCTCTGGACGACCAAGCCACGGATCGCGGCTTTTTGCTGGGCGATCAGCTTGAGTTCGTTCTCGGCACGGGCGACATCGAAATAGCCCTTGGCGACCCGATCGAACAAGGCCTGGCCGGCCACGTCGAACTGCTGGCTGCCCAGCGCGCCCCGCGCCTTGCCTTCTTGATAGGCCGCCCAGCGCCCCTTGTCATAGAGCGGTTGCTGCGCCGCCAGCGTCACGCTGTTCGCCTGGTAGTCGTTGCTGTTGACATAGCTGCGGTCGTCACCGCCATCGGTACGCCCCCCATACCCATAGCGCGACGACAACGACACCTGCGGATAAAGCCCACCCCGACCAATCGCCTCTTCCTGGCGCGACGCGTCGAAGGCATGGGTCGCGGTTTGCAAGGTCGGATCGTTGAGGCGCGAAGCGTCGTAGGCGGCCGTCAGGCTCAGCCCACCCTCGGCCGCCCAGGCCGGGCCGATCACCGCCCAACTGGTGCACAAGCTCAACAGCACACGGACGCCGTAACGGCAACGGTCGGTCATGCTCATTCCTCTTTGAAGGCAGCCAGCAAGCGTTCGCGCAACGGTTTCATCAGGTAATTCATCAAGGTCCGTTCACCCGTCACCACGGTGACGTCGGCGAGCATCCCCGGACGCACCAGCAGCCCGGCGTCCTGCAGCGAGACAACGGTCTCGGCGGGAATCTCGACCTTGGCGGAGAAGTACGGCTGGTGCGTCTGCTGGTCGATCAACTGATCCGCCGACACGGTGGTGACCGTGCCGGTCACGGTCGGCGTGTCCACCCGTTGCAGCGCGGTGAAATGCACATGCACCGGCAAACCGGGGCGCAGTTTGTTGGCCATCAGCGGCTCGAAACGCGCGGTGATCGCCATCGGCGCGTCCAGTGGCACTACCTGCATCAAGGTCTGTCCGGCCTGGGCAACACCGCCCACCGTGTGGATGGCCAAGTCCATGACCTGCCCCGCCACGGGCGCGCGGATCGCGCCATTGTCGACTTCGAACTGCAAGGCTCGGATCTGATCGGCATACCCCGCGGCCTCGGCCGACACCTCGCTGAGCTGGGTTTCAGCATCACGCCGGAACTCCTGCTGCGCCTGCAAGGCCTTGAGCCGACTTTCATTGATGGCCTGGCGCGTGCGGCCGACATCACCGACACCCGAGGCGATCTGCCCGGCCAGTTGCGCCGCATTGCGCTCGGCCTCGAAGAGCTTGTTGCGCGGCACGTAGCCCTCCCGGGCCAGGTCACGCAGGCCGACGAGTTCCTGCTGCTGGAACCGCATCTGCGCATCGTAGTTGCGCTTGACGCCTTCATAGCCCTGCAACTGCTGCTGCAAGGCGCCGATTTCATGCTCGATGATCTGCAAGCGACTGCCGAGCTCGGCGCGACGGGTCAGGAACAGTTGGCTCTGGAGGGCCATGGCCGCCTTGACGCGGGGCTCGTCAGCGCGCTCCAGCAATTGCTGCGGCCACTGGATGTCATCGGCGCCCAAACGCTCGGCCATCAACCGCGCCTCGATGCTGCGATCGTTGAGCAGCTTGCCGAGGGTCACGTCCAGCTGCGATTGCGCCTGCACCGTGTTGAGCTGCACCAACAATTGCCCTTGACTGACGCGGTCACCGTCACTGACCAGCAGTTTTTCCACGACCCCACCAACCAGCGACTGCACGGCCTTGCGTTCACCCGCCACCACTACGGTGCCGCTGCCCACCACGCCCTGGTCGAGCGGTGCCAGGCACGCCCAAAGCAGAAAGCCGCCAAGGGCCAGGGCGAGGAACACCACGCCGTAGCGCGCCGCCCCACCCGCATCAGTGCTGGCGCTGGGCAACGTGTTGCTGCTGAGCACACTCAGGCCATGCTCACCTTGGGCCGGTGCGGCCGATTTCAAATCACGCATCCTTGCTTGCCTCCCGCACAGCCGCCGGCCTCGGTCCCGGCATCAGCGCCTTGAGCACCCGGTCCCGAGGGCCAAACGCTTGTTGAGTGCCGTCCTTCAACACCAGGATATGATCGACCACAGCCAGCACGTTGGGCCGATGGGTGATCAACACCACGGTGCTGCCGGCAGCCTTGAGCACGCCGATGGCCTGCACCAGCGCCAGTTCGCCGGCTTCATCCAGATTGGAGTTGGGTTCGTCGAGTACGATCAGCGACGGGCTGCCATACAGCGCGCGGGCCAGGCCCAGGCGTTGCTTCTGGCCGCCGGACAGGCCAAGTCCACCAGGCCCCAGCGGCGTGTCGTAACCCTTGGGGAATCGCAGGATCATTTCGTGGATGCCCGCGTGGCGGCTGGCGGCGATGATCTTGTCGGCGTCCTGCTCGCCGAAACGGGCGATGTTGTCGGCGACGCTGCCATCGAACAGCTCGATGTCCTGGGGCAGATAGCCGAGGTACGGCCCCAGCGCATCATGGGACCACTGGCTGATCTCGGCATCGTCCAGGCGCACCGATCCACCGATGGCCGGCCACACGCCCACCAACGCGCGAGCCAAGGTCGACTTGCCGCTGGCACTGGGGCCGACCACCGCGAGCACTTCGCCCTTGCCCAGGCTGAAATTGATGCCCCGCAAAATCGGCTGCGAAGCCCCGGGCGGCCCCACATACACTTGCTCCAGGCGCAGCGCGCCGGTCGGCGGCGGCAGCGGCATGCGCAAGCGATCACGGGGGTGTTGCGCCAACAGTTGGCTCAGGCGCTGGTAGCTCTGGCGGCCGCTGTTGAATTGCTTCCACGAGCCGATGGCGATTTCCACCGGCGCCAGGGCACGCCCCAACAGCAACGACATGGCGATCATCATCCCCGCCGACAACTGCCCTTCGAGCACCAGGAGCGCGCCCAATCCCAAGGCCAGGGATTGCCCGGAAATCCGCACGAACCGCGTCGCCGAGGTGATGCGCGCACCGCGATCGCTGGCGTGGGCCTGCGCCGCGATGATGCGTTGTTGCAACAGGCTCCAACGCTGGCGTAGCGGCCCGAGCATGCCCAGGGCCTGGATGACTTCGGCGTTCTGCAGCGTGCTGTTGACGTAGATCGACGACTGCACCCCCAGCCGGTTGGCCTCCCCCAGGCGCCCTCGGGTCGCCAGTTCGCCCCACAGCGCCAGGCCGATCAGCGTCAACGCGAGCACCAGGGTCAGCACGCCGAACCACGGGTGGAAGATGAACGCCACCAGCAGGAAGATCGGCAGCCACGGCGCATCGAGCAAGGCGATCAGGCCCTGGCCGGTGATCAGTTGTCGCAAGGTGGCAAGGTCGGTGAGCACTTGCGCCGGGTTGGCGTTGTGCTCGCGCAGGCTGCGGGCAAACGCCGCGTCGAAGATCCGCTCGCCCAAGGCGTCGTCCAACCCGGCGCTCATGCGGATCATCACCTCGCCGCGCACCCACTCGATCAGCGCACTGAACATGAACAGCCCGAGGGCGATCAAGGTCAGCATGAACAGCGTGGTTTCGTTGCGACTGGTGAGGACCCGGTCGTAGACCTGCATCATGTAGAGCGACGGCACCAGCACCAGCAGATTGATCACGCCACTGAACAACGCCAGGGACCAGAACACCCGGCGATAGCTCAACAATGCGGCGTCGATGTCGTGCCGTGGATCAAGGAGCAAACCCATAGAGTGTCAACCCGCAAAAGAAATAACCGTCCCGATGCAATCCATGCGAGTCATTCGCCCGAAGGCGTCAAAAAAGAGCGTCATCCTGCTGACATTGTCGCCATCTGTGGCGAACTCCACCCGTACGGGCGCCAACTACTGACAACGCAGCCTGGGGTAAGTGCCAGAGGCGGATGAGGGATTTTCGGGGGCCATGCAAAGCGGGAGCAAGCACCCTCGCCACGGCGGGGTTGAAACGGAGATTCCCTGTGGGAGCGAGCTTGCTCCGGGCGGCGATCCGACGATGGCGTCGGGTCAGTGGCTGGGATTTGACTGCCACACCGCTATCGCGAGCAAGCTCGCTCCCACAGGTTTGTAGTGCTAACCCAGGGACACCGCTTCTTCAGGCTGCGCCGATTGCCGCGACGTCACCAGGCCGATAAAGGAAATGACCAAGGCCAGGCCAAGGGTGGTGCTCACCTCGCTGCGGTGCTCGGGCGTCACCATCATCACCGCCAGGGCCGCGCAGATGAACACGATCACCGCCCAGGTGAGCCACGGGAACAACCACATGCGAAAGCCCAGCTCGACGCCTTGCCGGACCAGCTTGCGGCGCATGCGCAACTGCGACACGGCGATCGCCAGGTACACCAGCAGCGCGATGGCGCCGGAGCTGGCGAGCAGGAACTGGAACAACCCGGCCGGCATGAAATAGCTGAACACGGTGATGCCCAACCCCAACACCGTACTGGCAATCACTGCGGCCCTGGGTACCCCAGCGGCCGAGGTCACTTCCGCCGCCTTCGGCGCATCGCCTCGCCGGCCCAGGGAATAGAGCATGCGCGAGGCGATGTAGATCGAGGAGTTCATGCAACTGGCCACGGCGATCAGCACCACCACGTCTACCATGAACTTGGCATGGGGAATGTTCATCAGTTCCAAGGCCCTTTGATAGGAACCCACCGACGCCAACTGCGGATCGTTCCACGGCACCACGGAAATAACCACGAAGATCGACAGCAGGTAGAAAACGCCGATACGCCAGATCACCGAGCGGGTGGCCTTGGCAATGTTCTGCGCGGGGTTGCTGGATTCGGCGGCAGCAATGGTCACCGCTTCCGTGCCGATGAAGCTGAACATGATGGTGATGAAGGCTCCGACCACGGCAGACAAGCCATTGGGCGCGAAGCCGCCATATTCGTCCATCAAGCGACTCAAGCCGCTGGCCTCGCGCTCGGGAATCCAGCCCATCAAGACCGCGAAGCCCAGGGAGATGAAACCGATGATCGCCACCACCTTGGCCATGGCGAACCAGAACTCGAATTCACCGTATTTGGAGACGCTGAACAGGTTCGTCACCGCCAAGGCGATGATCGACACCGAAGCGAACAGCCACGCATCGACGGAGGGAAACCATTGGTTCAGCACATGACCGGCGGCCAGTGCCTCGATGGGAATCACCAGTACCCAGAACCACCAATACAGCCAACCGATGGTGAAGCCGGCCCAGCGCCCGATCGCCTGGTCGGCGTAGGTGGAAAAGGAGCCGGTATCCGGCCGCGCCACCGCCATCTCGCCGAGCATGCGCATGACGAGCACCACCAGCAGGCCGGAAAAAAGATACGCCAGCATCACGGCGGGGCCTGCGGCGGCGATGGCATGGCCCGATCCGACAAACAGGCCTGCGCCGATAATCCCGGCAATTGAAAGCATGGTGACGTGACGAGGCTTGAAGCCCTGCGCCAGGTGGCCGTTCGAATCCTTGAAGGTCGGGCTGGTCATTGTTGTTCTCTTATCGACAGTGAGGCGTATCGAGGGACTGTCGGTGCTGGTTGGTTTTCGCTCCTCCTGAAAGCGGCACACCCTGGATGTCTGATCCAATCCCTCGTGAAGTTGGCTCTGCGGTAAACCGTTGAGCCACGTTACCCGCCTACACGCCCGAGTCAGTTACCTGTGAGCGCCGCCTTTTTGCCTGATTTCGCCAACGAGTAATGGCGTTTGGCCCGTCAAGCAGGCTCTGCGCCGAGGGTTTCAGCCATTCGCACCAAGTCGGCGAACGACTTGGCATGCATTTTTTTCATGGCGTGGGCGCGATGGATTTTCACGGTGATCTCGCTCAGGTTCATCTGCCCGGCGATCTGCTTGTTCATCAGTCCCTTGGCCGCCAGGGCCATGACTTCTTTCTCGCGGGCCGTCAGTGTCTGGTAACGGGCGTGCAGGCCTGAAAGTTGCTGCTCTACTTCCCTTCGCTTGACGTCGGCCTGGAGTGCCGCTGAGACGGCGTCCAGCAAGTCCTGTTCGCGAAAAGGTTTGGCCAGGAAATCCATGGCACCGGCTTTCATCGCCTTGACGGACATTTCAATGTCGCCGTGACCGGTGATAAAGATGATGGGAATCCTGATATTCGATGCCGCCAACTGGCGCTGGAAATCCAGTCCGCTGCTGCCCTGCAATCGGACATCGAGCACCAGGCAACTGGCGCAGTCAGGCTTGGGCCATTGGAGAAACTCGGCGGTGGACGCAAAGGTCTCGACGCGCATGCCGACAGAGCGCAGGAGGTTGCTCAATGCACATCGTATGGAGGCGTCGTCGTCCAGGACGAACACAACGGGACCTTCGCTGCCCGGCGAATGAGTTTTCGAATTGCCGTTCATGCACGATCCTCTAGGGTGGTGGATTGAAAAAGCCTAGCACAGCGCCTCCGACGCCGAAGTGGACCTGATGTGCCGTGACCCTCAAGCAACGAAGTGAGCGTTCAGCACGGTAATCGTTGCCAGGAATTCGCGCGGGCGCTGCCAGTACGCACGGACCTGAGCACTGTAGCTCTCCCCGGTCAGGCACCAGCTGCAGAAGTGTTCGCAGTTGTTGGCAAAGAGACTGTAGCGGTTTTCACCCAGTCTCGAACGGGCCCGATGGGCAACCTCATTGGCCGGATAACGGGCGGGTTGCTCGACGATCCACACGGGCCTGCCACTGGCGAAATGTTCCAGGTCGGTCACTTCGATGGGGCCCGCTTCAAGCGCGCCGCTGAATCCCGAATAATGGGCAACGGCACCAGCGCCCAGGTAAATCCCATGATGGATATAGAACCGGCGCGGACTGATCAAATGCGCCCCGACGGGCACTTCGTCCAGGGCCTCGATATCGACCCGCTTCAACGACTCAACTGCCAGCGCTCCTGGCCTTTTGGTGCCGTGGAGGGGTTCCGGGGCCACGCCCGCCTGCGCAGGCTCGGTCACGCGATAGGAGACGTTGGCGGTGACCAACGCCAGGCAGATAAGCACTATTGAACGAAGTGACGAAAATTCATCCGCCGCGATGCCTGTCAGTTTCATTGCCAGATACTCCGCAACCCATGGCAATCACTGTATCGCTCGGGTTGGCGGAGATCATTTGTACCTGGGATTGGCGCACTGATCGATTGATATGCGCCCTGTAAACCTTGGTATTAGGGTCCGTACGAAATGTGTTCGCGCGAAAGCCAGACAAGGCGAAACGGGGCGAGGAAGCGGAGTGTACTGGAGTACATGAGCATTCCGAGCCCCGTTTCAACGCAGTATGGGTGAGTGCGGATACATTTCGTACAGAGCCTAGCGTGCGATGGGCAGCGAAAATTCGACCACGGCCCCGCGAGGCTGATTGGCGGCTGCCTGTAAACAGCCGCCATGGGCTTCGATGATCGATCGACAAATGGATAAACCCAGCCCAAGCCCTGAAGCCTTGGTGGTGTAGAACGATGCGAACACTTGCTCCGCGCACCCCGAGGCAAAACCCGGCCCCGTATCGCTGACGCTCACCCGCACGCAACCGGCATCGTCCAGCCCGGTGCTGATCGACAAGTGCCGTTCGCCTTCATCGACGCCGCTCATGGCCTCCAATGCGTTCATGATCAGGTTGAGCAGCACCTGTTGCAGTTCCACGCGATCCCCGTTCACGCAAGGCAGTGCGCCGGCCAGTTGGGCGTGTATCGAGGCACCGTTCTTGATGATCTGGCTGCGGGTGAACTCGACCATTTCCTCGATCGCCGCGTTGATATCCAGCGGCCCTTTCTGCGGGGGCGCCTTGCGGATGTGCTCGCGGATTCGCCCCAGCACATCGGCGGCTCGATTGGCGTCGAAAACCAGATGACCGAGGATCTGCCGGACTTCCTCGATTTCCGGCGGCTGGGCGTTGAGCCAACGCAGCGCGGCGTCGGCGTTTAGGATGGTCGCGGCAATCGGCTGATTGACCTCATGGGCAATCGAGGCGACCAACTGGCCCATGGTCGCGACCCGGTTTGCATGGGCCAATTCGGTCTGCACCTCACGATAACGACGCTCGCTTTCGCGGATTTTCTCCTCCGCCTGCCGACGCTCGGTCAGGTCCAGCACAAACGCCACGCCTTCCCGGCTGCTGGCTTCGAACATGGCCAGGCCGACGATCACCGGCAGCCGGCTGCCGTCCTTCCTGAAATACTCTTTCTCGTACGGAGAGGCTTGCCCCGTGCGCAAGGCCTGAGCCAACGAACGCTCGCTCAGTTCTCGATGCTCCGGTACCGTCAAGTCTCTCCAGCGCAGGCAGCCCGACGCAAGATCTTCCCGCTCGTACCCCACCATGCGCAGGAATGCATCATTGGCCTCGATGATGTCGCCCTCGGCATTCCAGACGAGAATTCCAATGATGTTGGCCTCGACCAGACGACGGATTTTCGCCTCCCGTTCGGCCACCTCACGGTACAGCCGAGCGTTTTCAAGGGAGATGGCCGCGCGCGACGCCACCAGATTCAGGATGGCAAGCCGATTCGGACTGAATACGTGGGCGGCAAGGCTGTTTTCCAGATAGAGCACGCCCACCAGCGTAGCCTGGTTGATCAGCGGGAGGCACAGGATCGAACGCACGGGACGTTGGCGAAAGTACGGATCGGCGGCAAAAGCAGCGCCTGCCGGAGCCATGGCGTCGTCCAGAAACACGCTCTCCTGGGTTCGCAGCACATGGTAAAGAATCGACTCCGGCAACAGCGTCGAGTTGACCGGTGCGTCACGCAGTTGCGTCGTGCTCCCGCCGGTCGTCGCTTGCGCCGCGATCCGATGTCCCTCGCCAGTGGACAGGATCAACAGGCCGCGCTCGGCGCCGGCCTGCTCGATGGCCGTGGCCATCACCCGATCGATCAACTTCTCCAGGACAATTTCACCCGACACGGCCTGGGAGACCTTGAGCACGGTCGCGATGTCCAGGTGCTCCACCGGCGTCGCCATTGTGGTCGCGGGGCCAGGTGCGGGCTCTTTTTCCCGCAGCCATGGATATTGGGCTTCGAGCTGCCGAACCTTGCCATCGGCTCCCCAACGCAGATAGCCGTAACAGGCGTCCTGCATGTACATCCGGGCTATTCTTTCGAGGCCACGGGCGGCGTAGAAACGTGAAGCGAGTTCGTTGGCAAGCGCCTCGACATGAACGAAGCCGCTTTCCCGCGCGGCGTCCATGGCCTGTTCGTAAAGCAGCTCGGCATCGATTGGCCGGCCTTCGATGCGGGCAATCTCGGCACCCACCAGTGCGGCGCGGCTCGCAAAGTTGTCTGGGCACTGCTGCGCCCAGGCCTGGAGCTGCCGATGCCCTTCCCTGATTGCGCCCAGATGCGCCTTGCGTTCATCCGCGGGGGTTTTCTCAAAAACGGCAGCATGAGCCAGGGCTGAAAAAAGTAATATTCAGCTTCCTCGAAGAACGATTGGCAAACCCAGAGCAATCGCTGCGCTTTTTCGGCGGCGACCAAGGCCGCTTCAGGCTCGTCGGCCATACAACGGGCCTGTAGCTTGCGAACCCAGTACAGGCATTCAGCCAGGACCAGGTCCGGGCTGCTGGACAGATGGGATTCAGTGGTGGCCTCGTCCAATTCGTCGTCCTCCAGGCGGCCGAAGATCGACGTCTGGCCGCGAAACATCCGGATCAGCAGCAATTGCGTGACGATGAAATCCGTCACCAGCCCGAAACGCACCTTTCTCGCATAGGCCAGGCCACGCTCGGCCTCATCTTGGACCTTGGGCAACGGTTCGCCGGCGAAGAGCAGGTCTGCGGTGAGGTTGTTGCCCGCATAGGCACCATACGGCAAGTCTCCGATCCGATTTGCCGCCGCAAACGAACGACGCAGCAGGTCGCGGCATTGTCCGACGGGTCTCATCCAGCGCACGGCAAAGCAGGAGAAACACAGGTACGTACTGGCCTCGAATCGAGTCATGCCACGGCGCTCGACGAGGTCACAGCCCAGTTGCCCGAAGCGAAACCCCACCTCATGATCACCGAACCGCCGGCCCGCGACCCTATACAGATTGGCATAGAGCACACAGGACGCATCGCAGTTGCCGCGTTCCAGGCTCAAGGTAATCGCCTTGCAGATCAACAGATCCGCCAGGTTCGCGTCACTTTGCAGGGCGGGGGCGAAGAGCTTGCTCAGCGCATTGACCGTCTCCAACGCGGTCGCATCTTCCATCAAGGGCACGTCGATCAAGTCCTCAATGGCCCGGTCACCAAGCAATGTCGCGATGCGGTCGTATTCCTGGCGCACGGCCTCGTCACTCGGCTGGGCGGCCCAGTTGATGCCGACATGCCGCAGATACGCGAGACACACCGCCACCGCGCCGTCGCTGCGATCCATCAGCAGGTAGACATCCATCAACAGGCAAGCGACGCTGGCCCGCTCGCTCACCGTCACGGCACGGTCCGACAGTGCCGTCAGCCGCTCGTCGGCCGTGGCGAGCTGGCCGGTCAGGAACTCACATTCGGCCCTGTTCAGTTCCAACGCGAAATTCAAACCGTGCCGATGCGTCCAGCTGTCATCGGCCAGCAGCTCGGCCCCGATGGCCAAGTAATTGAGCGCCGACGCATAAGCCGTCGACGCCTTGGCCCGCTGACCCGCGAGCAGGTTGAGGGCGGCCAGTTCCTCTCGCTCGGCCTGGTCGATGAGCAATTCGGCGCCGAGGTTGAGTTGGCCCACGATGTCGAATATCACCTCGTCGCGATGCTGGGGAGGAATCCGCCGAACCAACATCCGGCCGATTTTCAAGTGAGTCGAGGCGCGTGACCCCAGGGGGATCATCGAGTAGGCCGCTTCATGGATACGGTCGTGGACAAACCCGTACGCACCGTCACGGCGTTCCACCAACTCCTGGCGAATCGCCTCCCAGAGGACCGTCCGGATTTGCGCCCTGGGGACCTCGAGGATAATCGCCAGCGCGTTCATCCCGCAGACATTCCCCATGCACGCAAGCAGCTGCAAGGCCTGCTGCGTCTGGGTAGGCAGGCGCGCGAGCTTGCCGCTCATCAAGTCGACGATGTTGTCGGTGTACCCCTTGGCGTGGATCCGGTCCGGGTCCCACCACCAGTGCTGGCGGCCATGATCGAAGGCCAGCAATTGCTCGTCGGCGAGGGCCTGCAAAAACTGGATCACGAAAAACGGATTGCCCGCAGTCTTGTCGAGCACCAGCTGCGCCAGCGGCTCGATGCGATCAGGCTGGTCATGGAGCGCCTCGGCGATCAATTGCTCGATATGCGCCTTGGCGAGCGGTGAGAGCATGATTTCGCTGACCTTGGCGCCGACGCTGCGCAACGTCTTGAGTTTGCCCGCCAGCGGATGCGTCGAATCCACTTCATTGCTGCGGTAGGCACCGACCAGCAGCAGATAACGCACGTCATCGCTGGTCAGCAGGTCGTCCAGCAGGTCGAGCGTCGCCGCGTCGAGCCATTGCAAGTCGTCGAGAAATAGCGCAAGAGGATGCTCGCGGCGGGCGAAGACACCGATGAAACGCCGGAACACCAGCAGGAAGCGCCGCTGCTCTTGCTGGGGATCGAGTGCCTGCACGGCAGGCGGCTCGCCGATGATCAGCCTCAGTTCGGGAATCAGGTCCGTCATCAGCCGAGCGTTGGGGTCCAGGGCCTGGCGCAGTGCCTCGCGCCAACCGGCCAACTCGGCATCACTCTTGCCCAACAGCGTGCGCACCAGGCTCTGGAACGCCTGTATCAGCGTCGAATAGGGAATATCGCGCCGGTACTGATCGAACTTGCCACGGGCGAACAACCCCCTTGGCGGCACGAGCACCTTGTGCAACTCGTTGACCACTGAAGATTTACCGATCCCGGAATAGCCGGTCACCAATACCAGTTCGGGCGCGCCAGTTTCAACGACCCGATTGAACGCACCAACCAAGGCTTGGACCTCGGGCTCGCGCCCATAGAGTTTTTCCGGGATCAACAGGCGGTCCGAGCTACCTTGCTCGCCCAACGCAAAAGCCTCGATGCGCCGCCATTGCTGCCAATGCGCCAGGCATTGGCGCAGGTCGTGCTCCACACTTGCGGCCGTCTGGTAGCGCTCCTCGGCGGTCTTGGCGAGCAGCTTCATGATGACGCGAGAAAGCATGTCGGGAATGGTTTCGATGCGCTCGCGGGGCGCCAAGGGCCTCTTGGCGATATGGCAATGCACCCATTCGATCGGGTCGGAGGCCGTGAACGGCAGCGAGCCGGTCAGCATCTGGTAGAGCGTGACGCCGAAGGAATAGAGATCGCTGCGCGAGTCGATCGAGCGATTCATCCTGCCAGTCTGTTCGGGCGCCATGTAGGCCAACGTCCCGGCAAGCGTCTCGGGGGCCTGGCGCTCGCGCGGCAAACGCGACGTCATGCCGAACCCGGTGAGCCGAGCCTGGCCGTCGTCGCAATCCACCAGGATATGGCTGGGTTTGATGTCCTTATGAACCAGGCCTCGCTCATGCAGCTTGCCCAGCGCCATGGCAATGCTCACCGCGAGCTGCAAGAACCGGGTTGTCTCCAGGGGCGAGGTCAGCAATTGCACCAGGGGCAAGCCGCCCGGATCGCTGAGCACCAGTTGCACCTGAGGGCCTTCACTTATCCAGTCCAGGGGGTGTACGCACCACGAGGCGTCCAGCTCATCCCTCAGGCTGAATTCGTGGGCGAGACGCTCAAGGCAGTCGGGGCGCGGTTGCCGGTTGGCAGGCCGCACCACCAGGACAGGGTTATCGCCGTCGGCACCTAGGCGTCGTTCCCGGCAGAAGATACGCTCGCCATCGTCCCATTGTGTTTGCATGCGGGTTTCCATCGGCACTGGAGCAAAAGGAGTTTCTGTCGCATTTGCCGTCGAGCTGGCGTCCAGTGTCATGTCGCAATTGCCGTTGCTGCCGCTTGGCCGCGTTTTCCATGGCTGCGCCGGCAGCCCGGCGATGAACGCAATGTCGGGTTCCGGGACGGGTTGTATTGCCATCGTCCAGATTAGCGTCTCGCCAGTTTCCTTCCCAATTTCTTTGCAGAATAAATCCGGGCGCGCAGATAACCGGTACGGAGGTTGGGATGGCCAGGCCAGTCGACGATGCGGCGCCAGTCTATTTGAAACTGCGCCACGATCATTACTATCCAGGTATCCGGCTCCGCATCTTTGGTCTTAGCGGGATATACGCAAGTATACTTTTGCACATGCCCGGACCGCGTATGGTGAAGTAAAGACAGGCTCCATTACGAGCGATCCTCATGCCAGACACTCCCATGCGCGACAAAGCGACGATTGCAGTCGTCGATGACGATGAATCGGTTCGCACCGCGCTCAATAGCCTGTTGCGATCCAGCGGTTACGAAGTGCGCACCTATTGCGGCGCCATGGAATTCCTTGTTTCGAAAGCGCCCGCGCAAACACATTGCCTGGTATGCGACATACAGATGCCGGGCATGAGTGGCATCGAGTTGCATCAACATCTGCTTGAACAAGGCTGGCGCATCCCCACGCTGTTCATTACCGCCTACCCGCAACTGGCCGCAAATGTTCCGGGGTTGGTTGCCTGTCTGCCAAAACCTTGCGACGGCAACAACCTGCTGGCCTGTATCGACGTCGCCCTGCGCCAATCGCACTGACCGGCGGCGCTGTCCGCTGCCTACGACATACCTGCGTATACCTTTCTCCATTCAACGTATGGTTTCGCTGAACCGATGTAGGCGTGTGGCCGGAGCAGCCCGTCGATAACATCGATCCATGGCGAGCGAATCGTCATGCATGAATCTATCGACCCCATGGCGGACGCTCTTCGGGCGACGCCGAAACATTGCGGGGATCTGGCTATGTCGGGCTTCGACGATTTACCTCAACGCCTCTGTGCACGCTTGAGCGTCATCACTGCGGCGCTCGGCGCTGCATGCCTGGCGGGTTGCATGGTGGGCCCGGATTTCACCCGGCCTGAAGACGAGCTGAACGCCGCGCAACTGACGCCTCGCCAAGAACACAGCGGCGACCCTCGTGCCTCCACCGCCGCTGTGCCCATGCAATGGTGGCAGCTGTTCAACGACGCCCTGCTCACCGAGTTGCTGGCGCGGACGCTGAAGGGAAACCTTGACTTGCAACTGGCCGCCGAACGCATCGAGCAAAGCCGCGCACGGCTGGGCATCGCCGCGTCGCAGTTGTTGCCCACTGTCGGCGCCAACGCCAGCTACGCCCGGGAGGCGCTGAGCGAGCATGGCAAATTCGCAGCGCTGGGCGCTCCCACCGACCCCAGTAATTTTTGGCAGTTGGGTTTCGACGCCAGCTGGGAAATCGACCTATGGGGCCGCGCCCGGCGCTCGCGCGAAGGCGCCCAGGCGATGGTCGTGGCCTCTGTGTACGACCGTGAAGCCGCCAGGGTGGCGCTGGCCGCCGAAGTGGCACGCACTTATCTCCAGTTGCGCGGCACCCAGGCGCAACTGGACATCGCCCGCCAAAACCAAGTGGTTGCCGAACGCACCCTGGCCCTGGCTGAAAGTCGCGAGCGTAATGGCGTGGCGACACGCTTCGAAACCTCATCGGCCCGCGCGCAGTTGGCGACGGTCAAGGCCATGCTTCCCGAGCTGGCCCAGCGTCGCAATGCGCAGATGAACGCCCTCGCCCTGCTTATGGGCGAGCAACCGCGTGCCCTCGATGCCCAACTGCGCCAGGCCATGCCCCTGCCGTCGCTGCCCGCTCGCATTCCCCTCGGCGTGGCGTCTGAACTGGCCCAACGGCGCCCCGACATCCTGCGCGCCGAAGCACAACTCCACGCGGCCACAGCGGCCATCGGCGTGGCGAAGGCTGATTTCTATCCGCGTATCGGCCTGAAAGGACGTATCGGTGTGGAGGCTTTCGACAGTGGCGACCTCGCCAGTTGGGACTCGCGGATGTTTTCCGTCGGGCCAACGGTCTACCTGCCCATCTTCCAGGGTGGACGCCTGATGCAGCGCCTGGCCCTGAACGAATCGCGGCAAAAAAACGCGGCCCTCGCTTATCGGCAAACCGTCTTGCAAGCCTGGCACGAAGTCGACAACGCCCTGGATGCCTGGGCTGCCCAACGCCGCCAGCACGACGAGCTGCTGGTTTCGTATCAACAGAACAAAGAGGCCCTGGGCGCGGCAGAACGCGGCTATCAACAAGGCGCCGCCGACTATCTCAGCGTCCTCACCGCGCAACTCAACCTGCTCGCCAGCCAGACCCGCCTCAATACCAGTGCAACCAATGCCACCCTGACCGTGGTCAATCTTTATAAGTCCCTGGGCGGCGGTTGGGATCCGGAGCAGGCTCGATGAACAGCGTGGCCTTGCGAGCCACGGCCATCGCTATCAGCGAAGCGCCCCGCGCCGAGGGCTCGAAACGGCCGCTGGTGGGGCTGCTGGGGATTTTCCTGGCGGCAATGATGGCGGGATTGAACATCCGCGTCGGTGCATTGGCCCTGGCGGACGTGCGGGGCGCGTTGGGCTTCGGCCTGGACGATGCGTCCTGGCTCACCACGGCATACAGCGCCGGAGAGTTGATTGCCATGCCTTTTGCGGCCTGGTTTGCCATTACGCTTTCGGTCCGCCGTCTCGAACTGTGGGTATTGGGCACGTGCACCGCGCTGGCGGCGATGTTGCCTTTCATTCGGGACCTGGACCTGCTTTTGGCATTGCGCTTTGTCCAAGGCCTCGCCAGCGGCACGACGATTCCCTTGCTGATGATGGCGGCGCTGAAATTCCTGCCGCCGCCGATACGGCTATATGGGCTGGCACTGTATGCAATGACCGCCACCTTCGCCCCCAACCTGTCCATCTGGCTGGCCGGTCACTGGACCGACAGCCTGCAAGATTGGCGCTGGGTTTATTGGCAAATCATCCCCCTCGCTTGTATCGCTGCGGCATTGATCGGCTGGGGATTGCCCAAGGAACCCATCCAACCCCAGCGCTTCGGTCGAGCCAACTGGCTGGGCATGGCCTGCGCGGTGCCGGCCTTCGGCCTCATCACCATCGCGCTGGACCAAGGCATACGCCTGGACTGGTTCAATTCGCCGCTGGTGACTGCTTCGCTGGTGGCCGGCCTGGCATTGCTGGCGATCTACTTGCTGACCGAGTGGCATCACCCCGCGCCCTTCATCAAATTGCAGATCCTGGGGCGTCGCAACCTGGGGCTGGGCTGTACCTTGTTTTTCTTCCTGCTGGTGGTGCTGATGTCCAGCTCACTGTTGCCCGCCAGTTATCTGGCCACGCTGCAAGATTACCGGCCGTTCCAGATGGCCTCCATCGGCCTGATCGTCGCGTTGCCGCAGTTGATCCTCGGGCCCCTGGTGGCGCTGCTGCTGTACCAGAAGTGGGTCGATGCGCGGCTGGTCTTTGCCGCCGGGTTGTGCCTGATCGCCTTGGCGTGCCTGTGTGGCGCGCAGCTAACCAGCGACTGGAACCGCGACCAATTCGTCATGGCGCAAACGCTGCAAGCCTTGGGGCAACCCATGGCCGTGGTGTCGATGCTGTTCCTGATCACCAGCGTGGTGCAGCCTGCCGAAGGGCCTTTTTTCTCCGGCACCATCAATACAGTGCGCGCCTTCGGATCACTGGCCGGCGCTGCCGTGGTTGGACAACTGATGGTCTTGCGCGGACGTTTTCACTCGGAGATGTTGCTGGACCATGCGGCCATGGTGGGCGGCGCCTTGCCGTCCGCGCCCGATCCGCAACAGCTGATGATCGTCATCGGCGGGGAATCATTAGTGCTGTCGATCGCCGATGCCTACCGCGCGCTTGGCCTGCTGGCCCTGCTGCTGATTCCGCTGGTGCTGCGCATGACCTTCATCCCCGCTCCTGTCATCCAGGCCAACTCGCCCCCTTCGTCCTCAAACGGGTGACCCATCATGGCATTACCAAAAAAAGCCAAGCTCATCAGTGCAATGTTGCTCGCCATCGCGGTCAGCGGGGCTGTCGTCCTCAATCGCCCCGAATCCGCCGCCGCAGTCCAGTCCACTGACGATGCCTATGTCCATGCTGATTTCACTACGGTAGCGCCGCAGGTGTCAGGTACGGTGCATTCGGTGTTGATCGAAGATAACCAGCCGGTGAACAAAGGCGACCTGCTGGCGACCATCGATGATCGTGATTTCGTCGCAGCCGTTAACGCGGCGAAAGCCCAAGTCGCCAGTGCCCGCGCCGGCATCGCGAGCCTGCAAGCGTACCTGGCCCGACAGGCCACCGCCATTCGCCAGGCACAAGCGGCACTTGCCGCAGACGAAGCCGCGCTCAAGCTGGCGGCTGTCAACCAGACGCGATATCGCAACCTGGCCGATGACGGCTCAGGCACCGTGCAGGCGCGGCAACAGGCCGAAGCGCAACTGAGCATCCAACGGGCTCGCCGGGACAAAAGCGAGGCGGGACTACAGGCCGCCCGGCAACAAGTGGATGTGCTCAAGGCCGACCTGGAAAAAGCCAGGGCGACCCTCGCCCATGCCGAGGCCACCCAAGCCATCGCGGAACTGAAGCTTTCCTACACTCGGATTACGGCACCGATCAGCGGTACGATCGGGCAGAAATCGGTACGGGTCGGTGCGTTCGTCAATGCGGGAAAACCCTTGCTGGCAATCGTCCCGCTCGACGCCGTCTACATCACGGCGAACTTTCGCGAAACGCAACTGGATCGCGTGGAGGCTGGACAAACCGTGGAAATCGAAGTGGATGCGTTGCCGGGCAAGGTGCTGCGGGGCACGGTACAAAGCCTGGGGCCGGCCAGCGGCGTCAGCTATTCAGCCGTAGCGCCGCATAACGCCACCGGCAACTTCACCAAGATTGTCCAGCGCCTGCCCGTGCGTATCCACATCGATCCTGACCAGCCCGATGCGACGAGGTTGCGCGTTGGGATGTCCGTTACCCCGCGTATTCGTGTGGGTGAGTGATTGGAGCTGGAGTGCGGTGGGTCCACTAATTGTGGTTTTGACGGGACCTCCCGACTTAAGCATATAGCTTAAAGTTATTTTTATTGCCGTTTTTAGATCATATAGATTAGCCATCAAGCCCAATGGCTTCGCACGGTAATGCCAGCAAGAAACGCTGGTTGTCACCTCATCACGCACTCATTTACGGGCCTTCGCCATGCAGCTTCTAACCCTTCCCCCGTCCCCCGGTCTGGCCACTTCGATTCGCGCCACGGCCCAGGTTTTCGCAGACCCCAACTCCCAGGCACTCTTGGCCCATTTGCAACAGGTGGCCCCCAGCGACGCCAGCGTATTGATTATCGGCCAGACCGGCACCGGCAAGGAGTTGGTCGCGCGCCACGTCCATAGCCTCAGCGCTCGGCGCGACAAGCCGTTCGTGGCAGTGAACTGCGGGGCGTTTTCCGAGACGCTGGTGGAAGCCGAGCTGTTCGGCCATGAGAAAGGCGCGTTCACCGGCGCATTGACGGCCAAGGCCGGGTGGTTCGAAGAGGCCGATGGCGGCACGCTGTTCCTGGATGAAATCGGTGACTTGCCGCTGCCGATCCAGGTCAAGTTGCTGCGCGTTCTACAAGAGCGCGAAGTCGTCCGCCTGGGCTCGCGCAAGAGCATCAAGATCAACGTGCGGGTGCTGGCGGCCACCAACGTGCAATTGGAAAGAGCCATCAACGCCGGGCACTTTCGCGAGGACCTGTATTACCGCTTGAATGTGGTGAGCCTGGTGCTCAAGCCCTTGCGCGAACGGCCCGGCGACATCCTGCCGCTGATCCGTCATTTCATTGCCGAATACAGCCGCAGGCTGGGTCATGGCGAGGTCACTCTGGATGCCCAGGCCCAGCGCAAATTGCTCGATTATTCCTGGCCGGGGAATATTCGCGAACTGGAGAACGTCATCCATCACACGCTGCTGATCTGCCGCAACCCAGTGATCGGCGTGCAGGATCTCCACCTGTCCAACTTTCGCATCGAGCGCCAGGATCTATCACAGGACAGCGCGCCGCAAACGGCGGAAGCATTGCTGGAAAAAGCCTTTGTGCAATTGCTCGAGCAAGCGCAAGGCGATGTCCATGAAAAGGTCGAAGCCGCCCTGCTGCGCACCGCCTACCGCTACGCCAGTTGCAACCAGGTCCACACCGCCAGCTTGCTGGGCCTGAGCCGAAACGTCACCCGCAGCCTGCTGATTCGGATCGGTGAGTTGGTGGTCAACAAACGCCGCGGCGCGCTGAGCACGCGGGATGGTCGGGTGGTGAACCTTTCAACCTGAGCCAACGCTCACCCGTGGCGAGGGAGCTTGCTCCCGCTGGGGTGCGCAGCGCCCCCAATGAAGCTGATTGAGCCCCCTGATACTCCGCCGTGAAGGTCCGGGCAGCTGCGCCCGAGATGTCGGACCGACCCAGCGGGAGCAAGCTCCCTCGCCACGGAACCTCCTGTTTCTTCGCTAGGCCACCGCCGCCGCTTTAGCCTGCACCTTGCCCTTCTCCAACTCACGCACCAGCGGCAGGACTCGTTGGCCGAAATACTCCACTTCCTCCTGGAAGTGCAGGAACGCGGCAAGCACCAGATCCACACCCACGGCTTTCAACGCCACGATGCGCTCGGCGATTTGCCGGGGCGTGCCGATCAGGTTGGTCTTGAAGCCATCGTTATACTGCACCAGGTCTTCGAAGCTGGACTTGGCCCAGTTGCCCTCGCCTTCCGGGCTGGCCTTGCCGGCCTGCTTGGCGGCGTCGCCAAACGCGTTGACGGCTTCGGGGTCGGCCTGGTCGATGATCTGGGCCAGCACCGCGCGGGCTTCTTCCTCGGTGTCGCGGGCAATGATGAAAGCATTCACCCCGACCTTGACCGTGTGATTGTTCGCCGCCGCCTTGGCCCGCAGGTCATCGACCTGAGCCTTGACCCCTTCCACCGTGTTGCCATTGGTGAAGTACCAGTCCGAGACTCGGGCGGCCATGTCCCGCGCGGCGCGGGAACTGCCACCCTGGAAAATCTCCGGATGCTGTTGCAACGGTTTGGGCTTGAGGGTGTAGCCGTTGAAACGATAGAAATCACCGCGAAAGGTGTAGTTGTCGGTGGTCCAGATGCCCTTGAGCGTGGTGATGAATTCCTCGGAGCGGCGATAACGTTCGTCGTGCTCCAGCCAGGGTTCGCCAATGGCGGTGAATTCGCCCTTGAACCAGCCGGACACCACGTTGATCGCCACGCGCCCGCCGGTGAGCTGGTCGATGGTTGCGATCTGCTTGGCCAGCACCGAAGGCGTCCACGGCCCCGGCAATACCGCCGCGATGACTTTGAGGCGCGTGGTGGACGCCAGCAGCGCGTGACTGAACGCCACCGATTCGTGCTGGTATTCGGCGCCGTAACCGGCAGTGAAACGGATCTGGGTCAGGGCATAGTCAAAACCGGCGTCCTCGGCGATCTGCGCCAGCTTGCGGTTGTAGTCAATGCCCCAGTCGGTGCGCTGCGGGATCTTGCTGACCACCAGTCCGCCGCTGACGTTAGGCACCCAGTAGGCAAACTTGATCGTGTCCTGGCTCATTGCGTGTACTCCCAGCTCGTTGAGATATAGGCGTCGTCGCCTCTGTACAACGGCTAGAGCAGCAACCGTGCCACTTATATTTATCCTTTATTTTCAACAGTTTAGTCAGTTTTCTGATTTTCATGGCTGTCGTGCGACAGGCAGGCTGTTGGATCGCTGTTGCACAGCCAACACCCGGCGTGCCGCTGCTGGAAATACGCATTGTTGCCTGACACACAGTCACCCAACAGATTGTCCGCCGGACGACAGCCTTTGTGCTGGGAAACCCGGCGAACGCCCCGTTTTCGTTGGCTTCAAGCGCCGGGCATGGAGCGTGCAAAGGTTGTCGCCAACGGCAGGTTTTCACCCCGCCCGTCCCCTCGCCATCAGAAGGAACACCGCCATGACCGCACAGCAACAACACTTGCCACCAGTCCTTTCCACCGGCACCGACTATGAAACCCTGGCCGAGCGGTTCCGGCCGATTTTCGCGCGCATCCAGGCCGGCGCCCTGGAGCGTGAACAATCACGCAGCCTGCCGTTCGAACAGGTGAAATGGTTGAAGGAAGCGGGCTTCGGTGCCGTGCGGATTCCGGTCGAATTCGGCGGCGCCGGGGCTTCGTTGCCGCAGCTGTTGCACCTGCTGATCGAACTGGCCGAGGCCGACTCCAACCTGCCCCAGGCCCTGCGCGGCCACTTCGCCTTTGTCGAGGATCGTCTCAATGCCCACGCCAGCAGCCCGCAAGACGTCTGGTTCAAGCGCTTCGTCGACGGTGACCTGGTGGGCAACGCCTGGACCGAAATCGGCGCGGTGAAACTCGGCCAGGTCATCACTCGCGTATCCCGCCAGGGCGGGCAATGGGTGGCCAACGGCACCAAGTACTACAGCACCGGCAGCATCTTCGCCGACTGGATCGACCTCTATGCCCAACGCGACGACAACGGTGCCGATGTGATCGCCGCCGTCAATGTCCACCAACCGGGTGTCAAGCAAAGCGATGACTGGGACGGTTTCGGCCAGCGCACCACCGGCAGCGGCACATCGGTGTTCGAGAATGCCGTGGTGGAGGCTGAAAACCTCATCGATTTTTCCACCCGTTTCAAATACCAGACCGCGTTCTATCAACTGGTCCTGCTCGCCGTGCAGACGGGCGCCGGCCGCGCCGCCGTCCAGGACTTCAGCGAACACGTGCGCCAACGCACCCGCGTGTTCAGCACCGGCAACGCCAGCGAAGTGAGCCAGGACGTCCAAGTACAGCAAGTGATCGGCAAGGCATCAGCCCAGGTCTACGCCGCCGAAGCCACGACCCTGCGCGCCGCCAGCGCCTCGCAGCGAGCCTATGAACGTCGCTTCGGCCAGGACACCGAAGCCGAGCACACCGCCAACATCCTCGCCGAACTCGAATCGGCCCAGGCCCAAGTGGTGGTCGCCGACCTGACGCTGCGCGCCACCAGCGACCTGTTCAACGCCCTCGGCGCATCCGCCACCAGCACCGGCAAAGCCCTCGACCGCCACTGGCGCAACGCCCGCACCGCGGCGTCCCATAATCCGCTGATCTACAAGGAACGCATCATTGGGGATTGGGAGATCAATGGGACGGAACCGCCGTATGTCTGGCAGATTGGTGGGGGGTCGAAACAGCGTTGAACGGGGCGTGGCCAATTGCCGGTGCCTGTTCAAATCGCCTACCCTAGGCGCCTGAATCGGCCTGCCAGCGGGCCAAGACAAAAACGACTGCAGTCGCCTGCCTTGGCCCGCCCCCGACCATTACGAGCCACGAACGGATGCAACATGCCGCTGAAAACCCGCGATTTGATTCTTGCGGCACTGGAAGAGCTGGATATCGGCGACTTCCCGGCCCGCCCCTTTGACTGCGCCTTCGAGCTGATTGCCGCGCCAGCGAGTCGCAAACGATTGATCATGGTCGGCTTCAACGGCTCACTCGCCGACGCCATTCACACCAACGCGGGAGCCATCCACGCCGGCTATGACCAACCGTCCTTTTCCAACGTCGCCCATGGATTGGAAGGTGGCTGGGGCACCAAAACCCTGGCCCGGCGCCTGACACAACTGCCTGCCGACCTGGGCTTCGACTGGCGCGACACGATCTACACCAACGCCTTGCTGCTTTGCTCCGCCGACGCCGCGGCCATCCAGAAAGTGGCGCGCCAGTCCTCTGCGGCCAGCCTTGAATCGTTGACTCGAAAATCCATGGATTTCTTCCAGCGCGTAACCGTACCCCTCGCCGAGCCTGAGCTGATCATCGCCTACAGCAATGGCCTGGGCAGCCCGTCGGCCGCGCGGATTCTGTGGGAAGCATTCGGGAACGAAGCACCGCTCGACCATATCGATTCTTCGTCCTACCGCGCCACGTACGGGTTTACCGCCACCATCAACGACCGCAAGGTACCGGTAGTGGGAGTTCGGCATATGTCCAGGTTCGTGCCGAACATCGAAGCCATAAAACTGGCCTGGACCCGGCAGAAAGCACGCTTCGGTTCCTGATCCGGCTGTTTGGAGGAAAACATGTTCGCCAGACCTTTTGTCATCGACACGCCTGAAAGCATGCTCGCTGACTTGAAAGATCGCCTGCGAAACACCCGGTTGCCGCAGCCCTTGGCCAGCGTGGGCTGGAACGAAGGCATGGACGCGGACGTGCTGCGCGACCTCATCACCCACTGGTCGACAACCTTCGACTGGCGCGCTCAGGAAGCAGCACTCAATCGCCTGCCACAGTTCCTCGCCACCCTGGGCGAGCAAGAGATTCATTTCGTCCACCAGCGCGGGATCGGGCCCAATCCCATGCCGCTGGTGCTCACCCATGGCTGGCCCGGCTCGTTCATCGAGATGCAGCGCATCATCGAACTGCTGACGGACCCCGCCAGCCATGGCGGCGACCCGGCCGATGCCTTTGACGTAGTGGTGCCGTCCTTGCCGGGCTACACCTTTTCCGCGCCGTTCAAGCAAACCGGTTGCGGGCCTTATGAAGTGGCCGGTTTGTGGCGCGAGCTGATGGCCGGGCTCGGTTATGAGCAGTTCGGTGCCCAGGGTGGCGATGTGGGCGCGGCGGTCACCAGTTGGTTGGGCGTGCGCTTTCCCGAGCGCCTGACCGGCATCCACCTCAACTACATCCCCGGCGCCTACCGCCCGCCCCTGGGCGAAACCGACCCACCTTTGACCGAAGAAGAAACCGCGTTTCAGCAACGCGCTGCGGCCTTCAGCGAAGCCGAAGGTGCCTATGCGCACATCCAGCGCACCAAGCCGCAAAGCCTGGCCGTGGGCTTGAATGACTCACCTGCGGGATTGCTCGCCTGGATGGGCGAGAAGATTTTGTCGTGGTGCGATCCGAGCGCCCCCATCGACCGCGAGTGGTTGCTGACCAATGTGACGCTCTACTGGCTGACCAACTGCATTGGCTCGTCGTTTCGCCCCTACGTTGAAGGCAGCCGCCGACCTCTGGTGCTTGCCAGCGGTGAGCGAATAAAGCCGCCGTTGGGGGTCGCGCTGTTTCCCAAGGAGCTGCCGCTGCCGCCACGCAGTTGGGTGGAGCGTGGCTACAACGTCCAGCGCTGGACGCAGATGCCCCGGGGCGGTCATTTTGCGGCGTTGGAGCAGCCTGAGTTGTTGGCGGAGGATATTCGGGGGTTTTTCCGGGACTACCGTTAAGCACCTAGTGCCTTGCGATGAGCAGGGCAATCTTCAGCCGGCTTGCCCTTCGTCAGCGCACGTCTTATCGCAACCAATGCGACTCAGTTGTCCACCCCAGGAAAACGCGTGCACCTTCGATGGTTCGATTCTGTTGCGGCAAGCGACGTCCCGCTGCTGCAAGGCGCAGCCCAACCATCACAGGTCGAAACTTCTCCTGAAAAGCCGCCGGCTGGCTAACGAAATGCGCTTCGATGCCTTCGATAGCCGACTCCCTTTCGGATTCGTCGAGCATCGACAGGTAAAAAATCATCTGGCGCCAGGCATACGCCGTGTTCTTGAGCATGATCAAGCGCCCGTGATAGTGCTCGATACGCATCTGCTGGCGTCTGCAGATCCATTCGAAACAGGCCTGGGCGAGTGCGTTCAAGCGCGGATACAACAACGTTTTCAGATCAAGTTCGCAGAACAGCATCGAGAGATTCTGCGTAGTCAAAATCTGCTGCTGTTCGATGATGGTGCCGTTGGTTGCGGGACGCCAGGTACCCAGCTCTGCGTTTGCACGCCGCGCGCACAAGGTCGTCAAGGCGTCGGTGCTTGCTGACGAACGTCGCCAGAAGGGTTGGCTCGATCTCGACTTGGGTTTGTCGGGAAGCGTCGCCAGCATAGGGGTATCGATATCGTAGTAACGGGCGTACAGGGTACCGGTCAGCGCCCTGCCCGCCCGCCTGGCGGCGTCGATGAATTTGTTGGAAAACTCGCCCATGAAGATGTCCGAAGCGACTTCGTCCACGAATGGAACGTCCAGCCCCGCTGTTTCGGCGAGGGTACGCAGCTCCTTGAGCAGCTTGTTGGGCAGGATCGCCTGGGGAAAGGCAGTCAGCGTCAGCGCTGATGCCTCGATAAGCGCCTGGCGAGCGATGTCCGCGTCGAGCGAATGACGTTGGCGCTGGCCTTCCATGAGCGCCACCCAGGGCAACTCGTCCAGCCTGACCTGGCTTTGAAGATCGACCAATAACAACGAGCGGCGCCGCACGAAAAGCACGATAAGTCGCCGCATAGAGATTGCCCAGTATCGGGTCGGGAAACCCGGCGCTACGTATGTCAGCGGTCATCGCCGAGCAATACCCGCGCGACGGTGTCGCCCGACGTAATCAAGCCGCGTTCGATCAGTTCGGCAATCGTACCGCTACCGCAGCGCTCCACGCGCTGGCGAATCGACTTCGGAAGGTCAGCCCCGTCGGCAAGGGCGAATACGGCTGCCTCCTCTGCGGTGATCGGCTCAAGCAAGGGCGTCAGGTCCGATACGCCGTCATCGGCCGGATAACGCTCCATTCGCTTGGCAACCGCCTTGGCGAGCACGTGATGCCCCGGCGCGGCTACATCCTCGCACTGTCTTGACCGGTACTCACGATGAACGCTGGAGTCGGGCAGACCATGCTTGCGCACGAAATCTCCAACGATCTGACGAATCCGGCCGACTTGCCGGCCTGTCAGCGAGCTTGGATCGCCAGAGCACTGTTCGAGCAGTGCGAACAGTTCCGAGAGGCGTGGTTTAGAAGGGCCAATGGTGTGCCCTTCGGCATCGCGGAACGCATAGAAACGCGTGCAAAGCGAAGCGGCCCGTTCGCGCCAGCCCTCGGGATAAACCCTGCACGGCCACTCGTCCTGGTAAGTCAAAAGGAAATGGGAGACAGCGGCGTCGTACAGTGGCAGGCAGATTTCGATCACCTGCTTCTGGACCGCCAGTCGTGGCTGAGCCCGCAACTTCAAGAGCCGCTGGCGAATATCACCGACATTGAAGACATGGACTTGCGCCGAAGAAGATTGCGGTTTTGCACAAGGCGATGGAAAGAAGCGCAGCCGATCGAAGAACGGGGTGATGGTCTCGATGAGTGCCCAGGCTTCATCCACTTGACGGTGGTCCAGCAGCCACGCAACGCCCAGCAGGGCCGACTCCTCCGGAACGTCGACACGGTAATTGCCCGTCGCCAGATAGCTCCGCAATACGTCGAGCCCTTCATCCGTCAGATACCACGCATTGAGGTCCAGACGTTCGAAGCCGGAACGGATACCCGGGATCGATGCAGCCAGCGCTTGCTCGTGCTCATTCAGCTCACCACCGGCCAGCAGCTGCCCCGTGGCAAATCCGCCCGTGGCAACTTCCAGCGTCACCCAGACAGGAATATTGGCTATCGGCATCCGGGCGCCGTACCGCAGAGTCCCTTGCGCGGCATGCGCCAATACCTGCTGCCAACGGGCGATCCGCTGAGCCACTTTGGCCTGGGCTTCTGGCTCGGGATCGGCGCTTTGGGCGACGAGTGCCTTGGACAATTGGAAGGCCGCATAGCCCACGCCGATGCCCTGTGTTCCGTCAGATTCGGTGTCGTCCGTGAGCATACGTGCTGATGACCCTGCGAATAATGGGTCCGGGGGCTGGATTCGAACCAGCGCCCACCCGGTTAAGAGCCAGGTGTTCTACCGCTGAACTACCCCGGAGCAGAGCGGGCATTGTCGGTCAGCATCACCGAGATGTGAAGCGTCTTGGATGACAGGATATGTGGCGCGATTTTGCGGTCCGAAAATCTCGTAGGAAATGACGACCCGTGGCGAGGGAGCTTGCTCCCGCTGGGCTGCGAAGCGGCCCCAAATCAGCGATTCCATTTGTCCAGGTACACCGCATAGCCCGGTTTTGCGGCGGCTGCGCCTCCGAGCGGGAGCAAGCTCCCTCGCCACGGGGGATCGGGGGCGTCCTACAAGTCGGTTGTGGGGGGTGGGATCGACTTCTATAGTTGGGGCGTCGCTGGCTTTCGTCAGTGACTGGGTTTCGCAGCCCGATCACAAAGGAAATGCACCGTCGAGTGAAATTCAGGCAAACTTGCCCGCTTTCATTTTATGGCGGTTGCGCGCGGGAGACTTTCGGGTCTGCCGAGTTTTCCTTCCTCGGTCTGCGAACCTGCGCGCAACTGCCACCCATTTGTTTCGCAGCGAAAAGGGGGCATTTCTTTTATTGAAGGAAGTAATCTCATGACAGCTAATCAACAGTTACCCCGCTACACCCCTCTGACCCAAACCGCTACGACCCAGCCCGTCCTGCTGATCGACACTCAAGCCCCACTGCCCGAACTTCACGCCTGCGTCAGCGAACGCCTGCACGCCACGCTCGATTTCCTGACCCTCGTAGCCTGCTCCAGCCTGCGCGACTCCTCCACCAGCGACATCAACACCCTGACCAACGTTGCCCGGATCCTCGTGCAAGACGCGACGGACGTATTCGGCGTCATCGAACAACGCGGCCTAGAAGGCTAACAGCACTGTGGGAGCGAGCTTGCTCGCGATGACGGCGGCACAGCGAATGCAGATGCAAGCTGACCCACCGCTTTCGCGAGCAGGCTCGCTCCCACAATGGATCGGAGTATGACCGTAAGAATCAGGTCGGTTACGCCAAACCCAAAAACATCCAGGCCGACTGTAGAGCCAATATCCCGAGTAAGCTGCCACAGCAAATAGACCATCTACCACAAATGGAATAAACCTAAATGGAAGTAAAAAACCAGCTATCCCCTGCGCAATGCACCGGCATGGAAGAAATCCGCCAGGAAATAGATACCCTCGACCGAGACGTCATCAAGCTGCTGGGCAAACGCTTTCAGTACGTGCTCGCGGCGTCGAAGTTCAAGACATCGGCCACGTCGGTACGTGCACCGGAGCGCTTCAAGGCAATGTTGACGACTCGGCGGGAATGGGCCGAGGCCGAGGGATTGAGCCCGGATGCCATCGAGAAAATGTACAGCGACCTGGTGAATCATTTTATTGCTGAAGAGATGAAACACTGGACGGCGCAGCAGCCCCAGACCTGAGCCATCTCATAATACTGTGGCGAGGGGATTTAGCGAAACGTCGCACCGCCCCGCTGGGTTGCGCAGCAACCCCATACCAGGCACCGCGTTGCATCTAATGAACCGTGCTGACTGGTTACGACTGCTGCGCAGCCGAGCGGGGATAAATCCCCTCGCCACAAGGGCACAGGGGCACAGGGGCACAGGGGCACAGATAGTTTTGCTTAAGTGGCTCCCTCCGGCTCTTTCAACGCCGCCAACACCAACGGATGCAGCACCGCATCCGGATGTTTTTCCTGCCACGCCCCCAGGTCCCGGCGCATGCCCGGCGTCCAGAAGTTCTTGATGTGCTGGCGGATTCCATTCACCGCCAGCGCCTGGTCAGGCTCGGTGGCGAAGTACCGGGCGATCTCGTTGGCCATCTTGATCAGGTTCTGCGAGCTCATCGGCGCACCTCGGCTTTTTCGGCATGGCGACGTTCCTTGAGCAGACGACTTTGTTCATCGCTGAAGGCCTGGTAACGCTTCTGCCATTCCGAAGGCTGGCTGACCCGCACGATTTCCACCGCCGTCACCTTGTATTCCGGGCAGTTGGTGGCCCAGTCGGAGTTGTCGGTGGTGATCACGTTGGCCCCCGATTCGGGGAAGTGGAACGTGGTGTAGACCACGCCCGGCGCCACCCGCTCGGTCACCTTGGCCCGCAGCACGGTCTGCCCGGCGCGGCTGCCGATGCCGACCCAGTCTTCGTCGACAATCCCGCGGTTCTCGGCGTCGGTCGGATGGATTTCCAGGCGATCTTCCTCATGCCAGGCGACGTTGTCGGTGCGCCGGGTCTGGGCGCCGACGTTGTACTGGCTGAGGATGCGCCCGGTGGTCAGCAACAGCGGATAACGGCTGTTGACCTTCTCTTCGGTGGGCACATAGCCGGTGAGCATGAAGCGCCCTTTGCCGCGCACGAACTCGTCGATGTGCATGGTCGGCGTGCCGTCCGGCGCGGCGTCGTTGCACGGCCATTGCAGGCTGCCGTGGCGCTCCAGTTCGGCGTAACTGACGCGGCTGAAGGTCGGCGTCAAACGGGCGATTTCATCCATGATTTCCGAAGGATGGCGGTAATCCATCTTGTAGCCCAAGGCCTCGGCCAGGGCGATGGTGGCTTCCCAGTCGGCCTTGCCGGCCAACGGGTCCATCACCTTGCGCACGCGGGAGATGCGGCGTTCGGCGTTGGTGAAGGTGCCGTCCTTCTCCAGGAACGAGCTGCCCGGCAGGAACACGTGGGCGAACTTGGCCGTTTCGTTGAGGAAGATGTCCTGGACGATCACGCATTCCAACGCGGACAGTGCAGCGGTCACGTGCTGGGTGTTCGGATCACTCTGGGCGATGTCCTCGCCTTGGCAGTAAAGCGCCTTGAAGGTGCCGTCCAGCGCCGCCTCGAACATGTTCGGGATGCGCAGGCCGGGGTCGGGTTGCAGGGTCACGTTCCAGGCCTGCTCGAACTGGGCGCGGACCGCTTCATTGGAGATGTGCCGGTAGCCGGGCAGTTCGTGGGGGAACGAGCCCATGTCGCAGGAGCCCTGGACGTTGTTCTGCCCCCGCAACGGGTTCACGCCGACGCCTTCGCGACCAATATTGCCGGTGGCCATGGCGAGGTTGGCGATACCCATCACCGAGGTGCTGCCCTGGCTGTGCTCGGTGACGCCGAGGCCATAGTAGATGGCCGCGTTGCCACCCGTGGCGTAGACCCGCGCGGCGGTGCGGATCTGTTCGGCAGGCACGCCGCAGACCGGGCCGAGTTCCTCGGGCGAGTTTTCCGGCAGGCTGACAAAATCGCGCCAGCGGGCAAAGTCCGTCGCCTCGCAACGCGCCTTGACGAAAGGCTCGTCAACAAGGCCTTCAGTAACGATCACATGGGCCAACGCGTTGAGCATCGCCACGTTGGTGCCCGGACGCAGTTGCAAGTGCAGTTCGGCGCGGGCGTGGGGCGAATCCACCAGGTCGATGCGCCGTGGGTCGATGACGATCAACCGCGCGCCCTGGCGCAGGCGGCGCTTGAGTTGCGAACCGAACACCGGGTGCGCGTCGGTGGGGTTGGCGCCCATCACCAGGATGACGTCGGCTTTCATCACCGAATCGAAATTCTGGGTACCGGCGGATTCACCCAAGGTTTGCTTGAGGCCATAGCCGGTCGGCGAATGGCAGACCCGGGCACAGGTGTCGACGTTGTTGTTGCCGAACGCCGTGCGCACCAGTTTCTGCACCAGATAGGTTTCTTCGTTGGTGCAGCGGCTGGAGGTGATGCCGCCAATGGAGTCGCGCCCGTACTTGAACTGGATGCGCCGCAGTTCACTGGCGGCGTAGGTGACCGCCTCGTCCCAGCTGACTTCCTGCCACGGGTCGTTGATGTGCTTGCGGATCATCGGCTTGGTGATGCGATCCGGGTGCGTCGCGTAGCCCCAGGCGAAGCGGCCCTTGACGCAGGAGTGGCCGTGGTTGGCCTGGCCGTTCTTGTCCGGGACCATGCGCACCAGCTGTTCACCTTTCATCTCGGCGCGGAACGAGCAACCCACGCCGCAATAGGCGCAGGTGGTGATGACGCTGCGCTCCGGCTGGCCGATTTCCACGACGCTTTTGTCGATCAGCGTGGCCGTCGGGCAGGCCTGGACGCAGGCGCCACAAGACACGCATTCGGAATCGAGGAAGTTCTCGCCGCCGGCCGCTTCCACCCGGGAATCGAAGCCGCGCCCGCTGATGGTCAGGGCGAAGGTGCCCTGGATTTCCTCGCAGGCGCGTACGCAGCGACTGCAGACGATGCACTTGCTCGGGTCGTAATCGAAATACGGGTTGGACACGTCCTTGGCTTCGGCGAGGTGATTGGCGCCTTCGTAGCCGTAACGCACCTCGCGCAAGCCCACCTGCCCCGCCACGGTCTGCAATTCGCAGTTGCCGTTGGCCGGGCACGTCAGGCAGTCCAGCGGGTGGTCGGAAATGTACAGCTCCATCACGTTGCGCCGCAGCGTGGCGAGCTTGGACGTTTGCGTGCGCACCACCATGCCCGCGGTCACCGGCGTCGTGCAGGAGGCTGGATAGCCGCGCATGCCGTCGATCTCCACCAGGCACATGCGGCAGGAGCCGAAGGCTTCCATGCTGTCGGTGGCGCACAGTTTGGGAATGGTCGTGCCGAGCAAGGCCGCCGCGCGCATCACCGAGGTGCCGGAGGGAACGCTGATTTCACGCCCGTCGATGGTCAGGCTGACCTGCACGTCGCTTTCGCGGGCCGGGGTGCCCAGGTCGATGTCGCTGGCTGGATCGAAGATGGTGATCATTGGTCGGCCTCCGTAGTCGCCAGACCGAAGTCGGCGGGGAAATGCTTGAGGGCGCTGGCGACGGGGTAGGACGTCATCCCACCGAGGGCACAGAGCGAGCCGTATTGCAGCGTGTCGCAAAGGTCATGCAGCAACAACGCCTGTTCCTGGCGGGCATTGGCATCGGTGCTGGCGAGCAGGCGATCCACCACCTCGACGCCACGGGTCGAACCGATACGGCACGGCGTGCATTTGCCGCAGGATTCCTCGGCGCAGAACTGCAAGGCGAACCGGGCCATCTTGGCCATGTCCAGGCTGTCATCGGCGACCACCACGCCACCGTGGCCGAGCATCGCACCCATGGCGGCGAACGCTTCGTAGTCCAGCGGCGTATCGAACTGCGCCGCGCGGCACCCAGGCGCCCAACGGCCCGCCGACTTGCGCCGCCTTCAGCGGACGACCGCTGGCGGTGCCGCCGCCGTACTCTTCCACCAATTCGCGCAGGCTCAGGCCGAACGCCCGCTCCACCAGGCCGCCACGACGCACGTTGCCGGCCAATTGGAACGGCATGGTGCCCAGGGAACGGCCCATGCCAAAGTCACGATAGAACTGCGCGCCTTTCTCCAGGATCACCGGCACCGAGGCCAGCGTCACCACGTTATGCACCAGCGTCGGCAAACCAAACAGTCCTTGCAACGCGCGGCAGCGGCGGCTTGGCGCGCACCGTGCCGCGCTTGCCTTCGAGGGATTCGAGCAGCGCGGTTTCCTCGCCACAGATGTAGGCACCGGCGCCGACCCGGACTTCAAGTTCGAAGGCGCGGCCACTGCCCCCCACATCCACGCCCAGGTAACCGGCCTCGCGGGCAATGCGCAGTGCTTGGTTCAGGGTGCTGACGGCGTCCGGGTATTCCGAACGCACGTAGATGTAGCCCATCGTCGCGCCCACGGCGATACCGGCGATGATCATGCCTTCGATCAGCAGGAACGGGTCGCCTTCCATCAGCATGCGGTCGGCAAAGGTGCCGGAGTCGCCTTCGTCGGCATTGCAGACCACGTATTTCTGCGGTCCCGGGGCGTCGCGCACGGTGCGCCACTTGATGCCCGCCGGGAACGCCGCCCCGCCCCGGCCACGCAGGCCGGAATCCAACACTTGGGCAACCACCTCGGCGCCCTCCGTCTGGATCGCCCGGGCCAGGCCGAGGAAGCCGCCTTGGGCGCGGTAGTCATCGAGGGACAACGGCTGGGTGATGCCGGCACGGGCAAACAACAGGCGTTGTTGGCTCTTGAGGTAAGGAATGTGCTCAACCAATCCCAATGCCGATGGATGGCTGCCAGGATCACTCGCCAGCGCATCGAGCAGGCCCGGTACGTCCTGGGCCGTGACCGGGCCAAAACCCAAGCGCCCTTCAGGCGTCTCCAGCTCCACCAACGGTTCCAGCCAATAAAGCCCACGGGAACTGGTGCGCAACACCTCCAGCGGCAACTGACGCCGCTCGGCCTCGCGGACCAGCGCATCGGCCACCTTGTCCGCACCGACGGCACGGGCCACTGAATCACGGGGGAATGCAGAGGGTCAGCATGGACCGTCCTCCAGGCAACCATTCACCAACTGGCGCAGGCGTTCCGGGGTCAACCGCGCGTGCAGTTCCCCATCCAGTTCCAGGGCCGGCGAGCAGACACAGGCGCCGAGGCAATAGACCGGTCGCAGACTGATGGCCCCGTCGGCGCTGGTGCCGTGATCGTCCAGCGAAAGCTGTTCGCGCAACTGCGCCGCCAGGCCCTCGGCCCCCATGCTCTGGCACGACTCGGCCCGGCACAGGCGCAGGGTGTGGCGCGCCGGTGGCGTGGTGCGAAAGTCGTGGTAGAAGCTGATCACACCGCGCACTTCAGCCTGGCTGAGGTTGAGGGCATGGGCGATTTCAGGGACGGCGGCGTCGGGAACGTACCCGCAACCTTCCTGGATGGCATGGAGGATCGGCAACAAGGCACCGGGGGTGTCCTTCTCGCGCGCCAGCACGCTGTGGATCAGAGGCAGGTGAAGCGTCTCATCAGGCATAAACGTACCTCGGCATCTCGAACGACAACGCCGCGTGGCGCTGGTCGTTCGGAGTCTTGGCGGCGGCGTCCGGCCCACGTCACGGTAGCGTGGCATTCCGATCGCCATTCTCGCTCTCCGGCCAGGTGTCTTTGGCGCACTTGGTCCGGGGCATCTTCACAGCTTGCCACTCCCGGGGACTGGCGATTGCATATGGACGACTAAACGTATCCTGAAAACGACGACTGGTGCTTTTTAGCCTTATGGGCCAGCAGGCAAAGGTTTCGAGGCATCCCCCTGGATGTCCTTGCGCAACGCATTGGCAACCAGTGTAAACGCAGGTGACGGTTGGCGCCGGCTCGGATAGTACAAATAGTAGCCTGAGAATGGCGGGCACCACGCTTCCAACACCCGCACCAATCGGCCGTCCTGAAGATACGGTTCAAATTCTTCTTCCGGCAGGTAGGCAATGCCCAGCCCGGCCACTGCCGCCTGCACGATGTGCGTCGACGTGTTGAAGATGAGCTGGCCGTCCACGCGTACGTTCACTTGCTTGCCTCGCTGCTCGAAATCCCAGACATAAAGCCCGCCGGAGGTCGGCATGCGCTGGTTGATGCAGCGATGGTTCATCAGGTCGCGAGGATGCCCGGGGATGGCGCGGCTGGCGAAGTACGCTGGCGAAGCCACCGCGGCCATCCGCAAGGGTGGGCCGATCGGCACCGCCACCATGTCCTTGTCGATGGTGTCGCCCAAACGCACCCCAGCATCAAAACGGTCCGCGACGATGTCGCGAAAGCCGTAGCTGACATCAAACTCGACGTTGATGTCCGGGTATTCGTGCAGCATCCCGGTCAGTTTCGGCAGCAAGGTCGTGCGCAGGACATGATCGCCGCAGGTGATGCGCACGGTGCCGGCGGGCTTGTCGCGCAGCTCCGTGAGCCTGTCCAGTTCGGCCTCTATCTCGTCGAAGCGATTGCCGATGGCCTGAAGCAAGCGTTCGCCGGCGAGGGTTGGCGAAACGCTGCGGGTGGTCCGCGTCAGCAGCCTGATTTGCAAGCGCGATTCCAGGCCGTTGATGGCCTGGCTCAGCGCCGATTGCGTGACGCCCAGCGCATTGGCGGCACGGGTGAAACTGCCTTCGCGCGCCACCGTCACGAAAGACAGTAGATCGTTGAGATTTCTTCTGACCATGGCGAAACGCTTCAAAGGCTATTGATTAGCTGTGCTTATAGCCTCTTTAAGCATTCATTAGCTAGTCGCGCAAGTGCCCGCGCGTCACCATTGTTCCCATGAACAGAAACGAATTCGGGGCATCGCGATGAGACCGGTCTGGCTGGGTTTGCTGGCGTCAGCGTTGATGCTTGGCAGCTACGGGACAATTTCCGGTGCCGCCTCGGCACCTTCGATAACGGAGCAACCTGAGATGTGGATGACCGTGGGCGAACAACGCTTTGCCATTTCCTTGGCTGACAACGCGGCCACCCGTGCATTTGTCACGTTATTACCGCTGACGTTGGAGATGAGTGATCTCAACCGCAACGAGAAATACGCCTCCCTCCCCCAGGCGCTCCCCGCCCAAGCGAGCAAGCCGGGAACGATCCACAACGGCGACCTGATGCTGTACAGCACCGACACCCTGGTCATTTTCTACACGACCTTCGACTCAACCTACGCCTACACCCGCCTGGGCCATATAGGCGATGCCGCAAGACTGGCGCAAGCGTTGGGCCGGCGAGACGTGCAGGTGACGTTTTCCCAGAACTGATTACTCCGCACCGACAGGATTCCCCATGAAAAAGATCATCGTTTTATTAACCCTTCTGTTCAGTTCCCTTTCAGCAATAGGAGCCGATATGTCCAACGGCGCAGACAACTTCTACACCAGCGACGAAGTCACCGTGCAAAAGGTCAACTTCAAGAACCAGTATCAAATGAACGTCGCGGGAAACCTGTTCATTCCGAAGAACCTCAATGGCAAGAAAAGCAATCCGGCGATTGTCGTGGGCCATCCAATGGGCGCTGTGAAGGAACAGAGCGCGAATCTATATGCGACGAAGATGGCGGAAAAAGGCTTCGTGGCCCTCTCCCTGGATCTTTCATTCTGGGGCGAAAGCGCGGGCCAGCCGCGCAATGCGGTCTCGCCGGATATCTACGCCGAGGACTTCAGCGCGGCGGTGGACTTTCTCAGCGCCCAGCCCTTCGTCGACAAGGAGCGCATTGGTGCCATCGGTATTTGTGGCAGCGGCAGCTTCGTCATCAGCGCCGCGAAGATCGACCCGCGCATGAAAGCCATCGCCACCGTGAGCATGTATGACATGGGCGGCGTCAATCGCAACGGGTTGAAGCATTCCCAGACGCTCGATCAACGCCGGGCCGTCATCGCTCAAGCGACACAGCAGCGTAATGTCGAGTTCGCCGGCGGCGAAACTCTGTACACCAGCGGTACGGTGCATGAGCTGGATGAAAATACCCACCCGATCCAACGGGAGTTCTACGACTTCTACCGCACCCCGCGCGGCGAGTTCACGCCGGCCAGCTCGTCGAAAGACCTGACCACGCACCCGACGCTGACCAGCAACATCAAGTTCATGAACTTCTATCCACTCAACGACATCGAGACCATTTCGCCTCACCCCATGCTGTTCATCGCCGGCGCCAATGCGCACTCCAGGGAGTTCAGCGAAGAGGCCTACAAGCTCGCCGGCCAGCCCAAGGAACTGGTAATCATTCCTGGGGCTGGGCATGTTGATCTTTATGATCGGGTCGATCTGATTCCGTTTGACAAGTTGACGAGTTTCTTTCAAAACAACCTGAAGTGATATCGAGCGTCAACCGAGATCAAAAAAGCCATGGATGAACGTGTTGCCGTCCTCAAAAAACAGATCCGCGCTGTTGTGGTCGCAGGCGGCTCGGACGAAATAACCTATCAATCCGAATGGCTCGGCTACCTGCCCTTCCCCGTCGATCATTGGGTTGAACATCAAGGCAAGACGTTCTCCGGCGACTTTCCTTTTGACTGGACGCTCGAGGACTTGGCCGTTCTTGAGCGCACGGGTTTTCTGGAAAAGTTGGAAGCTTACGAAAACCCGGAAGACCGGTTTGACCGGTGTATCCGGTACCGCGTGCATATTGGATGTGCGTAACCCTGACTTTTCGATGATTCGGGGCTGGGTCATTCCAGTCGTTCCTGTTCATAATCCCTGCCTGCTCATACCCGAGGCGGATCAATGACCACAGAACGCTACGACCAACTCGCCATCTTCTCCGTCGTCGCCCGGGAGCGCAGCTTCACCCGCGCCGCCGCCAAGCTCGGCATGTCGCAACCAGCGCTGAGCCGGGCGATGCGTCAGTTGGAGGAGCGGCTGGGGGTCAGGTTGTTGTCGCGGACCACGCGCAGTGTCGCGCCGACCGAAGCGGGCGAACGACTATTGCAGGTGGTCGCGCCGAGGCTTGAGGAGATCGACCAGGAGATGGCGATGCTCAGTGAGTTTCGCGACAAGCCGGCCGGCAAGTTGCGCATCACCACGGGCGAGCACTCGGCAATCACTGTTTTGCAGCCCGTTCTCGCCAAGCTGTTACCCGACAATCCCGACCTCAATATCGAAATCATCGTTGACTACGGCTTTACGGATATCGTCGCAGAGGGTTTCGACGCCGGGGTGCGGCTGGGTCCCCAGGTCGCCAAGGACATGATCGCCCTGCGCATCGGCCCGGACATGCGCATGGCAGTCGTGGGCTCCCCGGCGTATTTCGCCCGGCACGCCGTGCCTCGGAGTCCCAATGACCTTACGGCCCACAATTGCATCAACCTGCGCATGCCGACTCATGGCGGCCTCTACGTCTGGGAATTCGAGAAAAACGCTCAGGAAGTGCAAGTGCGGGTGGAGGGCCAACTGGTATTCAACACGATTGCCATGCGCCTGGAGGCCGCGATCCAGGGATTGGGCCTGGCGTTCATGCCTGAGGATCTGGTAGAGGACGCCGTGGCGCAAGGCCGGTTGATCCGCGTGCTGGAGGATTGGTGCGAGCCGTTTTCCGGCTATCACCTCTATTACCCCAGCCGCCGCCAGAATTCGCCGGCCTTCACGCTGTTGCGCGACGCCTTGCGCTACGAGGACTGACTGGCGTCCAACGCTTGAGCAGCACGCTTGGCCGCAGCGGCGTCGCCCTGCTCCTCCAATAACTGGATCACTTGCCGCAATTGCGCCGCGCTCAGGCCGACTCGCAGGCTGGCGGCCATGTGCGAGCGCAGTTGTGACTCCACGCCTGGGGTAACCGCCAGCGCGGCGACCGTCGCCAGCTCACGGCTTTGCCAATCCAGATTGTCGCGTTCGAAAATATCGCCAAACAAATGCGTCTGCAGGTATTGGTTGATGACCGGAACGAAGTCGAACAACGGCCCCTGGACGGGGGCGCCGGCAATGCGCGTCTGATTGGCCTTGCCTGCCGCCAGCAATGCGTCGGCGGTGGGAATCGGGCCAGCGGGTTCACGCCCCGGCTCGTCCTGCACGCCACGTTGCTTGCGCGCCTCCACGACTTTCATCAGTTCACCCAGCGCGTTGAGACTGCGGGGAAAACCACTGTAGGCGTAGAGCTGCACCAGGATTTCCTTGGCCTCGCTGACGGTCAGGCCCGCATCCAGCCCTTGATTCAATGCGGTATTGAGCGCCGGCATGTTGCTCGTCGCCATGGCGGCGGCAATCACCGGGATGGCTTGCTGCTTGGCCGACAGGGTTTGTGAAACCGTCACGTTATCCGGCGCGGTCGGCGGCGTCGGTGTTGCGCCGGTTTCGTATTGCTCTTCGCTGACTTTTTCCATCCATTGCACATTCTTGCCATCCACCGTGCCGGTCACGGCCAGGTGGGTCATGGCGCTGTCTGGCGCAGCGCCGTGCCAATGCTTGACGCCCGGCGGACAGACAATCACGTCTCCCGGGCGAATCTGCTGCACCGGTTTGCCCCACTCCTGCGTCAGGCCAATGCCGGATACCACCACCAATCGCTGGCCGGCGGGATGTGTATGCCAGGCCGAGCGCGCGCCAGGTTCAAAGCTGACGTAGGCCGCGGAGGCATTGATTTCGCCTGTGGCAGGAAACAACGGATCAACCCGCACGCGACCGGTGAAATAATCCTCAGGCCCTGCGGCCGAGGCCTGGCTGCCCGCTCGGCTGATCTGCTGTGACGTGCGCGACCCGCCGGCGCCTTCCTGGCCGGCGGCGTCGGCAAAGGCGCCGCCGCGCATAACGCGAAATACAAGGTGCTTGCCTTCATTGGGTTGCCTCTCGATGGATATCGTCGAGAACAAACTACCCACGCAGCATTGATCGATAAACCGTGCCAATGGCATAGGACTCATATCAAAACTACATAAATTCGTATAACCGCTGATCGTCATTGACGCTCGTTGGCGAACGCCCCCAATCTCGACGGCCGAGCTACGCTCTTTTGAGCAAACGCGGCTAGGCAGGCCCATGGCCAATCGAAGACTCTACGCCGACCGCACCTCCAAGAGCCTTTACCCGTGCCTGAACAACCGAGCGATTTCGCTTACACAAAACGCTTCGCCGCCGTCCTGGCCTACATCGATACCCATCTCGAAGGGGATCTGTCGGTAAAGGCGCTGAGTGATGTGGCGAACTTCTCGGTGTTTCACTTCCATCGGCAGTTTACGGCGTTCACGGGCGTACCCGTTTCACGTTATGTGCAACTGATGCGGCTGCGACGCGCGGCACATCGCCTGATTGCAAACGCAGATTGCTCGGTATTGGACGCGACACTGGATGCAGGCTTTCAAAGTCCCGAAGCCTTTAGCCGGGCGTTCGGACGAGCGTTCGGCATGGCGCCGAGTGTGTTCAGGAAGAACCCGAACTGGCAGGTCTGGAATACGGTGTTTGCCATCCCCCATTTCTCAAGGAATATCCTCATGCAGGTTCGAATCGTTGAATGCCCTGAAATCAAGGTAGCGACGCTTGAGCACCGCGGACCTCCGGGGCTCGTCAATGAAAGCGTGCGCCAGTTCATCGAGTGGCGCGTGCGCAGCGGACAATCGCCGGTGGCAACAAGCCGCACGTTCGGCATCCCTTACGGCAATCCCGATACGACACCGCCACAGGCCTTCCGCTTCGCGATCTGTGGTGAGATTGACGAGGAAGTGGCGCCGAACGAGTTCGGCGTCCAGCCGCTCGTCATACCTGGCGGCCGCTATGTCGTGGTTCGCCACGCGGGGTCACCGGATCACATCGGCGAAACGGTCTACCCGATCTACCGCGACTGGCTTCCCGCGAGCGGCGAAGAGCTGCGGGACCAGCCGCTGTTCTTCCGCTACCTGAGCGTCTATCCGGAGACGCCACAGGATCAATGGCAAACCGATGTGTATGTTCCGCTGCAATAGCGGCATCACGACATCGCCTTATTTGATCTCCATCAACCGCAGGGAGGGTGAGCCATCCAGGGAAAGGTGGATGACCGCCGCCCTGCTGGGGAAATTCGGCGCATCGTCGTCGGTATTTTCCATCACGGGGATGTCGATCAAGGTCTGCTCACCCGCCGGGTCGCTGACCAGCTTGGCGTCCAGCTTATCGATCGCCCGCCAGCTGTCACCGCCGATGCGCATCACGTCCAACAGACTGTAATGCGGCACGCCTTCTTCGTTCTCCTCGGGATTGAAGACCGCCAGGTACTGGCTGTAGTTGTTACCCATCCCGAAACCCTCGAGGGTAAAGACCGCGAGCGTGACCTGGCTGTCCTCACCGGTGTCCAGGGTCTGCACCAGCGTCGCTTCGGGGTAGCCGGTGGCATAGCTGTCCTTGAGCAGCGCCACCAAGTGCCCGACCTGCTGTTCCAGGGCTTTGGGGATTTTCGGCTCGGCGGCGTGGGCCAGGGTGCAGGCGAAAAACAAGGCAGCTGTGAGCAGGCGCAATTTCATCGAGTGGGGTCCGCGGTGTTGGGAGGTCAGCGCGGATGTTAGCGTCCAAACCAGACAAGCGCTACGGCCTCAGCCCGCCGAACGAACACGCTCCACCAACCGCGCCTGCAACGCCTCAAGCTCCTGCGGATCGGCCTTCCCCTGCCCGTGGGCGCCAGGCGCCTCGCCTTCCCAGCGCGGAATGATGTGCACATGGATGTGATAGACCGTCTGCCCGGCCGGTGCGCCGTTGAACTGAGCGATCTGCACACCGTCCGGCTGCAATTCGTCAACGATGACGCGGGTCAGGCGCTGCACGGCTGACATCAACGTGCCGAGAACCGCGGGTTCCACTTCGAGGATGTTGCGAGCCTGGGATGCCTTGGGAATCACCAGCACATGGCCGCGCGACTGAGGGAAAATATCCAGGAAGGCCAATACATCGGCGTCCTCGTAAATCTTGTAGGCGGGTGCTTCACCGCGAAGAATCATCGCGAAGATATTCTGCGAATCGTATTGGCCGTTCAAACTCATGGTTGCTCCTTGGACCGTGCTTGTTTGTTTAATGTCAGCGCTATCTTCAGCTGTAATTCGTTTTCTGAAAACGGCTTGTGCAAAACCGGACTTTGCGCAAACTCCTCGGGCAGGCCGCTCGCGCCGTATCCGGTGCTGAACAGGAACGGAACCCCACGCCCACGCAGGATTTCAGCCACCGGGAAGACTCGTTCCCCGGCGAGATTGACGTCTAGGATCGCCAGGTCGACTTGCGCCGTACCCGCCTTCTCCCGTGCCAGGGCGAGCCGTGGCACGGACGCCACCACTGTGCATCCCAGGTCCTCAAGCATTTCCTCGATCAACATCGCGACCGTGCCTTCGTCCTCCACTAGCAGGACCCTGATACCTGCAAAAAGGGTCATGCCGAATGCTCAGTGACCATGAACGAGAAGCGACAGAGAACGCCCTCTGGGGCATAGGTCAGCACGAATATCCCACTCAGGTCGCGCTCGATGCAGCGCTTCATCAAACGCGATCCCAGCCCTTCGCGTTCCGGCGGTGACACCGGGGGCCCGCCCTGCTCACGCCAATCCAAGGTCAACAAGTTTCCGTTCGATTGCGCCTGGACGTTCCAATTCACCGAAAGCCTGCCTGTCTCGACGGACATCGCGCCGTACTTGAGGGCGTTGATTGCCAGTTCGTTGAGGGTCATCGTGAGGCTGAGCGCTACGCGGGTATCGACATCAATGGCATCGCCTTCGATCGTGACACGGCCGGGCTCGGCGCCGAATATCGGCAGCAGTACTTCCTGGGCCAGCGACGCCAGGGGCGTCTGTCCCCAATGCCGCCTCGTCAGGAGATCGTGGGCGCGCGACAAGGCGAGCAGGCGTGCCTCGAAGCGGTTGTAGCCCTCCTTGGCGCTTTCCGCGTTGCGTGAGGTTTGGGCCGCCAGGGATTGCACGGTGGCGAGGGTGTTCTTGACCCGATGGTTGAGCTCGTCGATCAGGGTTTTCTGCCGGTCTTCGGCCTGCTTGCGCTCGGTGATGTCCACCAACATGTTGATCGCGCCCACCAGGTTGCCCTCGGCATCGTGCAGCGGCGTCGGGTATGGTGTGAACGGCACGCGACTGCCGTCGGGACGCTCCGCGATGGCCTCGACCCCGCGTATCGGTCGGTTTTCCTTCAGGGCGACGGCCATCGGGCATTGGTCGTGGGGCAGGAAGCTTCCGTCGGTGTTGAACAATTTCCAGGTCACGCACCACAGGTCGCCCAATTGAGGCGTGCGCCCCGACAACTCGATAGCCGCCCGGTTGAAAAAAGTGATGCGTCCTTGGGCGTCGGTGGTGTAGACCGCCGCGCGGCAATGCCTCGAGCAGATTGCGCATGTGCCGTTCGCTTTCACGGACCTGGTTTTCCATCCGCCGCGCCAGCGTGACGTCCTGGAGTACCCGCACGCCATAGCGGAATCCGCCATGCGTATCCCGCACGGAGGAGCTGTGGATGTCCAGGTAGACAGTCTCGCCATCAGGCTTGAAGGCGCGCTTGCGCAGCACATAGTGGTCCAGCTCGCCCGCCACCTGGCGCGCATACAAGGCCGCGTCCTGGTCGTGGCTGTCGGTGTGGGTGTAGTCCAGGAACGTCATGTCCAGCAGTTCTTCGCGGGAGCGACCGAGCATGTTGCAGAGGGCGTCATTCACGCGCAGCAGTCGGCCGTCCGCCCCCGCCTCGGCGATGCCAATCGTTGCCGCTTCGTACGTCGCGGACAACCGATCATCGCTCTCCTGGCGCGCCGCCTCGGCCAGGTGGACACAGGTCATGTCAACCGTGAAGCAGCGCGTATTGAACAGCTTGCCGTCCTCGAACCGGCCATTGGAGGTGATGGTGACGTACTTGATCGAACCGTCCTTGGCCTTCAATCGCGCGGGATAACTTTCCAGGCACTCGCCACTGCTCAATTTGCCCAGGATGTCGCCAATCACCGGCTCATCGACATGAAAATCAGCGATGGGCCGGCCAATGTATTCGTCCGCCGAATACCCCAGCAGGGCCAATTCGGCCTTGTTGGCACGCAGGATGATGCCGTCGCCACTGACGATGTGCAGGCCGACGGCGCTGTTTTCGAAGAAGTCTTCCAGGTCGGCATTCTTGCGCCGCAGCTCTTGCTCCAGGGCGTGGTGCGCCGAGACGTCCTGGAAACAGTTGATTGCCCCTTGAATGATTCCATGACCATCTTTCAAGGCGCGGATGTTGACCAGTGCCACGATCCGCGTTCCGTCCGGACGCTCGATGAGCACTTCCTGGTTACGCGTCGCCGCGCCGTCTTCAAGTGCCGAGGCCATCGGGCAATCTTCGAACGCCAGCGGCGTACCGTCGGGCAGGTAGAGACGATAGGAACCGCAAAACCGGTCGCCGCCCTCACCCACTATTGGCGTGCGTCCCCACAGGGTTGCTGCCTCGCTGTTGTAGCGGACCAGCCAGCCCTGGCGGTCGCAGAGATACACTGCGCCAGGAATCGCATCGAGCGCGTTGGCCCCCATGGACACGAGACTTTCGTACTCGCTCGGCGTGCGCGTCTCCAGGGGAAACGCTTCAATATTCGACATTACTGATCCTCAATCCGCCTGGCTGGATGCCTGCTACACAGCGCTTGCGGTCAAAACCCGAGGCGCGATCCCGGCCCGGATAAATCCTTTCATACGCCTATGGCGCGGATTTTTTCATGCAGCTGCAATGGATTCTAGATCCCTATCCAACCCGCGAGTTCAGGAAAATTCGACGGCACCTCCGCTGGCATCAGAACCCGAACAATGCACGCGGTGTTTCGACCATCAGCGCACGCATGAGCGGACCCGCACACTCCAACGCCCGCAACTGTTGCATCACGGTATCGAAGCCGACGCTGGCCTCATGTTGTGTATGGGGCCAGTCACTGCCCCATACCAGACGCTGGCGGCCGAAATTCTGCTCAAGCAAGGCCAGTGCGGCGCGGGCAAATTCCAGGTTCCGCCGGTCCGTCCCCGCCAGCCGATAAATGCCCGAGACTTTCACCCATACGTGTCCGCCGAGCCCCAGCGCCAACAACTCGGCAAAACCAGGTTGATCGATGCCCAGACGCGCATCCGGGCGACCGAAATGGTCGATGACCACCTGCACGCCAAACGGAATCAACTGACGAATCAAGCTTGGCAGCTCCGCCACCGGGGCATGCAATTCCACGTGCCAGCCCAATATCGCGAGATGGCCAAGCAATTCCTTCCAGGCGGCTTCGCGAAAATCGGGCAAGGCCTTGCCCATCAGGTTCAAGCGAACGCCGACCACCCCCAGCCGGGCCATGTGCTCCAGCGTAGCGCGGCCGATACCCGGCTCCACCACCACAACCCCGCGCAACTGCTCCGGCGCTTGTCGTAGGGCGGCCAGCAGGTAGCGGTTATCCGTGCCGAGAAAGCTCGGCTGCACCAACACGCCGTGGCTGAGGCCGTGGGTTTGCAAGTGGTCCAGGTACTGCCCGAGCGTGGCGTCGTAGTCCGGTGTGTAGCGCCGCACCGTCGCCCACTCCAGCTCCCGGCAGAACACATGAGCGTGGCAATCGATGCCGGTAACCGGCGTCTTGGTGAGATCAACCATGAGTCTTCATCTGGCGTAAATGAGAAATAATCAGGCCCGGGCGCGCTCGCCGCCGGGTGCCGGGTCGGACGCCGCAGGCGCAGTGGCTTCCAGGCTCCGGCCTCGGGTTTCCGGTAGGCACAACGCCGCAAGCACCGCCACGCCGTAGGCAATGCCGGCGTCGATGCCAATGGCCGAGCCCAGGGACATCGAGTCGCTCATGTGGCCGACCAGGAACGGGAACACTGCCGACAGCACCCGGCCGAAGTTGTAGCAGAAACCGACGCCGGCACCGCGTACGTCCGCCGGGTACAGCTCATTGAAGAACGCCCCGAGACTCGCCGGGATACCCGCCGCGAAGAAGCCCAGCGGAAAGCCCAGGAAGAGCATCTGGGTATTGCTCAGCGGCATGAACACGTAGCACTGCACGGTGATCACGCAGCACAACGCGAAGAGCAAGATGTTCTTGCGTCGGCCGATGCGATCGATCAACAAGCCACTGACCACGCAACCGCACCAGAAGGCAAAGATGATCACCGCCAGGTAGCCACCCGAGTTAAGCACCGACAGATTGCGCTCGGTCTTGAGGAAGGTCGGCAGCCAAGTCATCACCGCGTGATAGCCACCGTGGGCGCCCAGCCCGAGCAATCCACCGAACAACGTGACGCGAATCAACTCGGGACGAAAGATGCCGGCCAGGGACTTAAAGAAACTCTGCGGGATGGCCTGTTCCTTTTGCAGGCGCTGGAAGCTGTCCGGCTCCTCGACGTTGCGGCGTACCCAGATGATCAGGAACGACGGCAGCAGGCCGACGATGAACATCACCCGCCAGGCCATATCCTGCGGTACGAAAGAATAGATCAGCGTAAAGACCCCGACCGCCAGTCCCCAGCCCACCGCCCAGGCACTCTGGACCGTGCCCATGACCTTGCCGCGGTATTTCGGGTTGATGGTCTCGGCCATCAACACCGCGCCGCGCGGCCCACTCGCCACCGATGCCGAAGCCCTGCAAGGCCTTGACGATCAACAACGAGTGGAAACCGGTGACGAACGCCGACAGGAAGGTGAAGAAGGAAAACCACAAGATCATCCATTGCAGCGTGCGCACCCGACCGTAACGATCGGACAACGTGCCGCCGACCCAACCGCCCAGGGCCGAGGTGACCAGCGTGACGCCGCTGATCAATCCGGCATCGCCCTTGGACAAGGCGAACGCGGCAATCAGCGCCGGTATCGCCAGGCCGAACATCTGGACTTCCAGCGCGTCGAGCGACCATCCGCCGAAACACGCCCAAAACGTTTTACGCTCCCGCGAAGTGATTTGGCGATACCAGCTGAACATGATTTTTATCCTTATAAATGGAACGAAAGGCAGCCGAGCGCGTACCGTGCCGCTGCAAGGCCAGTCAGGAACAACAAAACGACAAGGCCAGCGACGACCGACTGGTCGCCGCAGGATCCGCTAGCCCGCCAAGGTCAGCGGATCTCGACGCTGTAGCGGAAATGCTCGGCATGCCCGCGTGAGCGGCGCCACTCCAGCGGGTTGCCGGCGTAGTCCCGCGCCAGGCGCTCGATCACTACCACCGGGCTGTTCACCGGGACCTGCAACAAACGGGCGTACACCTCGTTGACCGACTCGGCGGTGAGCGTTTCCTGCGCGTAGGCCACGACCTGCCCGCAGGTTTCTTCATAGATCGGATAAAGCAGCGGGCCTTTCTGGTTCAGGTCGATCTCCAGGAGCGCCTGGAACCGAGTGCGCGGCAGCCAGATCTCCTCGGCCAACACCGGCTCCACCTCCAGCAGACGCAGCCGGACAATGCGGATCACCGGCGCGTCCACCGGCAGCCCCAACGCCTGGGCCACCGCCGACGGCGCGGCCACAGGTTCTACCGACAAGATCCGGCTCTCCGGAACCCGGCGTTCACCGGAGGCGGATTGAAAACGGAAGAAACGGAACAGTGACGATTGGAACTGCGGCCGGCGAATGAACGTACCGCGCCCTTGCTGGCGCTCCAGGATGCCCTCGGCAACCAACGCGTCGATCGCCTTGCGCACCGTCCCGGTGGACAGCCCGTATTCGGCTGAAAGCGCCGCCTCAGTGGGAATCGCCTCTCCCGGGCGCCAACGATTGTTGGCGATCTGCTCGGCCAACTGGTCGCGCAAACGTTGGTAGAGCGGCAGGCGGGTATCGCTGGGCAGTGGGTTCATAAGATTTTGGCCTTTTTATATAGTCATCTATATGAATATTGGCGGCGAGTATTTGCCTCGCTTCGACGATTGTCAAGAATGTGGGGGTGGTTGAGGTGATAAACGGCGCTGTCGCGACGCTTGCGCCAATGTCGCGGCCAAGGGCGGCTGGAGAATAGCCACCCCAGGTGCCCCATCCTGGATAGCTGCGCTGTGGCTGTCGACAATGGGTGTCGCCTGAATTGAGAAAAACAAGCACGGCTGCGTTGCTCTTCTATGCTTGCCCCAACCAAAGGAGCTTCGCCATGGCCGAGATCGAACCGCGACTTCTACAGGCGCAGGCCCTCAAGGCCGCTTGCTCGAACTGCAGCGTGCTTGAACTGTGCCTGCCTATTGGCCTGACCGGCGGTGAGGTCGAACGCCTCGACACCCTCATCGCGCAGCGGGTGAAGGTCAAGAAGGGAGTAGCGTTGTATCGCACCGACGATCCATTGCGCTCGTTGTATGCGGTGAGATTGGGCTTCTTCAAGACCAGCGTCCTGTCAGTGGACGGTCGCGAGCAAGTTACCGGCTTCCAGATGCCAGGCGAAATGCTCGGACTGGACGCCATCAGCACCGATCACTACGCCTGTAACGCCATTGCGTTGGAGGATAGCGAGGTCTGCCCGTTGCATTTCAACCTCTTGGAAAAACTCGCCCATGACTTGCCCTCGTTGCAGCACAACCTGAACAAACTCCTGAGCCGGGAAATCGTGCGCGACCACAGCATGTTGCTGATGCTCGGCAACATGAATGCCGACGAGCGCCTGGCGGCGTTCCTGCTGAACCTGTCGCAACGGCTCAACATGCGCGGCTATTCCTCCCGGGAATTTGTCCTGCGCATGAGCCGCGAGGCCATCGGCTCCTACCTGGGCCTGCGCCTGGAAACCATCTGTCGGTGCATCGCCCACCTGCGCCAGGAAGAACTGGTGGACATCCATGGGCGCAATGTCACGATCCTGGATTTGCCCGGCCTCAAGCATAAGGTTGCCGGTTGTAATCGTAATGCCGAGCTGTGATGCCTGTTTTTGCGTGACCTGCGATTTACCTCACCTTCAGCCCACCCCAAGACATGTGGCCAGCGCGGCAAGGCGCTCGCTCAGATCTCCACGGTGTCGCGGTACCTCGTATCGTTTGCGCCAGGGCCGTTTCCTCAGACCGCCAGGACACTGCACTGCGCCTGGTACAGGATGTGTTCTGTCGTGCTGCCCAACAGCCCAAACGAATCTTTGTGCTGGGATCTGCCCATGACAATCACATCAACGTCATGCTCCAAGGCAAACTCGCTGAGCGCCGACACCGGGTGCCCCAGTAGAAAGTGCCGGCGTTCGGCAGGCACGCCGAACAGGTTGGCCAGTTCGAGTAAGGTTTTCTCCAGTCTTCGCCGCAATTCCTTGCTGAGCTGCGACAGCGCCAGGCCGCCGCCGCCCACATCGCTCAGGTAGACCGAGGACACCTCAGCGGCGTAAACCAGATGCAACTCGGCGTCACATTGCAGCGCCAAGCCCAGAGCCTGGCGAATGACCCGGTCGTTGAGCCCGCTGTTCTGTGCAAACGCACTGGAGGGGTCTACCGCCGCGACCACCTTGCGCGGCAAGGCGTGACCGGCTGCGCCGACCATGTACAACGCAATGGGGCACTCGCGTAGCAGATGCCAATCCAGCGGCGTGAAGAACGCGCGCTTGAGCAGGGATTCATGCTGGACCTGCTTGATCAGCAAGTCCGGCTGGAAACGTACGACATGTTCCAGAACCTGCTCGCGCATGTCGTCCACCCATGCCATCTCCGTGGTGACGCCCAGGCCTCGACGGCGCATTTTGTCGGCCTCTCCCTCCAGCCAATCACTTTGGTCCTGGAAATATTGCTGCCGCGCAGTTTCACGATGCCCCTCCTCAAGCAAAGACAAGATATCCAGCGAAGGAATCAATGCAGTGATGTGCAAGTGTGCCTCGCTGGCTGCCGCCAGGGCGGCGGCGTGATGAAGCGCGGCGGAGTGTCGTTGCGCCGGGTTGAGGATCAACAACAAGCGTTGGTACTGGCTCATGATGAAATCTCCAGGTCCGGACTCGAACGCCACATATTGGCGCTCGATGCCGGGATTAGGGAACGACCGCCATGGCCTGGGGTTTATCCCCTGACCGCCAAAAGACTGCCCGGCAATGCATAGAGCGCCCGCTCCGTGGTGCTGCCAATCAACCGCTCCAGGCCGACGCGGTGCGCGGTTCCCATCACCATCACGTCAGCCTCGATCTCGTCGACGAACTCATGGATAACTGGCACCGGCAGGCCAAGGATGAAATGTCGACGCTCGGCCGGCACGCCACAGCGCTCGGCCAGGTTGATAAACGCCATGTGCAATGACTCACGCAAATCATCGGCAAACTCGTCATCCCAGGCGCCAGCCAACAACGCGGTATCGCCATTGACTGCAGGCGACAGGTCGCAGGCATACAACAGATGCAACGCGGCGTCACATTGTGCGGCCAGCATGGAGGCGGTTTGCACGATTCGTTCGTTCAAGGCACTGGCATGAGGATCCGAGGGGTCAACCGCGGCCACCACCCGACGTGGCAAGCCATGCTCCGCCTGGTTGACCAGCAGCACCGGTACCGTGCATTCGCGCAGCAGATGACAATCGAGCGGTGTGATGAAGACACGCTTGAGCAAAGGTTCGAAGGTCACGTCCTTGATCAACAGGTCGGGTTTGAACTGCTCGACATGGCGAAGAATGTCGAGCAGCGGGTGCGTGGTCCAGACCACCTCGGTATCCACTTGCAACCCCTCCTCCCTGAGCATTGTCGCTTCCTCCACCATCCAGCGCCGATAACGATGCAAATATCCCTGGATGGTCACCTCGTCGTTTTTTGCGCCCCACAGATGTGTGCGAGGCGGCGGTTGGACAAACACGCACAGGCGCAACACCGCCCCGCTGGCACGGGCCAGGGCGCAGGCCCTGCGCATGGCTGCGGAGGGATGCAAATCGGGCTCGACGATCAATAGCAGACGCTGGTACTGGCCCATCGCACACCTCCACCGGTTTGTTCAATTCATCTGCGACTCCCTTTGCAGCGTGCGCCCGGCGATGCCCCCTGCAGTTTGATCTGAATCAACTACAGCGCAATCAACGGACGGCTACGCAGGGACTGATCCAGATCAGAATCGATTGCCGCCAAAGGCGTAGAACAGAGATGAATGCGTAGGTTTGCCGAACCGTACGCTCATACCCGATGGAGGCCTCCATGCTCACAGTCAAGGACCACAACGAACGCGCCGCCGCGCTGTATGCCAGCATCAGTGGCAAGCACTGGATCCAGGCGCTGAAAGACGGCCGGCACGTGCTGATCAGGCCGCTGCGGGAAGAGGATCGCCAGCGCGAATATGACTTCATCAAGCGCCTCTCGCCCGAGTCGCGGCACATGCGTTTCCTGGCACAAATCAACGAACCCGGAGCAGCCCTGCTCGATCATTTGATGGACGTCGATTGCAAGACGCGACTGGCCTACGTTGCCTTAGTCCATGACAATGGCCAATTGATCGAAATCGGCGTCAGTCGCTACTGCGCCACCTCTGAACATGAATGCGAGTGCGCCGTGACCGTTGCCGATCACTGGCAGCATTTAGGATTGGGGACATTGTTGATGGAGCATCTGATCGCCGCAGCTCGAAAAAATGGCTATCGCCAGATGTATTCCATCGATGCCGCCAGCAACGCCCCCATGCGGGACCTGGCCCACAGCCTGGGGTTCGAAACCCGCAGCGACCCCGACGACACTCGACAGGTCATCCATCGTCTTTATATTTAGCCGCGACATTGCGCGGGTGCCGCATCGCGGTCCCGCGCAAGGGTTTACCGCCACGCCTGCGGCTTGATCGCCCAGCCGCTGTAAGACGCCCGCTGCGGAGTGAAGAAGACCCGTTTCATCGCCGGCTCCGGCTACGCATCCTCGATGATCAACGCCAGCGGCCATTCGGTCATCATTCAGCGTGGCAGGTTCGGCAGTAGTAGCCCCGCCCAGATCGCCAGCGTCATCAATACCTGGCCAGGAATCACATACCCGGCAAACCGCCTTCCACCGCTGAGCCAGGCAACCAGGCATTTGCTCACGGAGTTGCTGCTCATTGCCATCAAGAGCGGCATGGCGGCGTCATCGAAGGGCAATAGCCCGGACTTGGCCAGGGAAGCTATGGAAGCCGCAGACGCATGGGCGTCGGCCAACCCGCTGAAAGTGGCAGTCACGATCATGCCAACCCGCCCGAATTCGTCGAGCATTGCCGACGACAGAACGGTGAGTGAGGTCATCGCCACGACCACCGTCAACGCCAGTTTCAGGCTGAAGGCCCCGCCGTGCTGGATCGCCTCCTCGACCCGCACGCTGGGTCGAGCAAACAACAGCGCGCCGGCATAGACCGACACCGTCAGCAACCCGCACAGCAGCGGCCAACCTATCCAACGCAGCAAGCCAGGTTCCACCGCTCCAACGATTAACGCGATTTGCGCAAGGGTCGCCACGTTGGCCAACAGGGCGGCCGCGCTCAGCATTTTCACATTGGCCGGTTCCTTCGCGGCGAGGTGCCCCATGGCCGCGACGGTCATCGTCGCGGAGGCAAACCCCGACGCAATGGCGCCTAGAGCGTAGCCATAGCGAGTGCCAAGGGTGCGAACCGCAACGTGCCCCAGGGCGCCCACCGCCATCAACATGACCGTCAGGGAGCACAGGGTGCGAAGGTTGATGGCGTTGTAAGGCCCCAGGTAACGATCCGGGGCAAGCGGCAATATGACCAAAGCGGCGATCAACAGCATCAGGCCATCGCGCAACTCAACAGCGGTCAATTGGCTGCGAGCAAAGTGATGCAGCACTTGGCGGCTGGCCAGCAGCCCCGACATCACTACGCCTATCGCGGTGGCCAAGGCCGGAGCGCTGACGCACAGGGCGCCCAACACCAACACCGCAAACAACGCCACCTCGCTGGTGATGCCAGGATCCTTGTCGAGGTTTTTCCAATACGCCAGGGTGACCAGTGCGCCCAACGCCAGCGCGACGAACCCCAATAATAAAGGGCCACCGGCCCGGATCGTGGCGTACCCCAATAGCGAGGTAATCGCAAACGTGCGCAGGCCGGCAGAATCGCGCCTGTCCCCTTCCCCCTTGCGCCGCTCCCGCTCAAGGCCCACCAACAGGCCGATTCCCAGCGCCGCGCCGGCGTTGACAAAGCCCAGGGCTTCGGTCATGGCCGTGGTGCTACGGCGACACGTGAGCAGGCGTTCGCAGGGGCGCCGCTTGCACTATATGTGCGCCATTCATGCGCGTGACCATGCCTTGTGGCCAGACATGGGGGGCGTCGATTCGAGCCTGCAACGTCCTGGTAAACAACAGCGCGTCATCAACGTTCTTGAAGTCCACGCACCAGTCATCCAAATGCACCAGGCAGCGCGTTCCTGGCTGCTGCTCTTCGAGCCGAATAATCATGACCAACCTCTCATCACGGGTGAGCTTGGATTTGAGGAGCAAGCATCAGCCTGCGCCCGATTGAACCGGGCGGATTGACCATGATCAATGTTTCGCTGTGGCGCATTCGACATCGAGGTCGATCGGCGCTTTCAAGAGTGTTTGACGCAAGTCAAGTCACCAAGGCTCAGCGCGCCCATGATCGATACCAAGTCAATGCCCGCGCGGACGTCGTACCGCGCCGGCAGGTCCTTGCCCAGGAGGTATGTCATGTCCATGCAATCTCGCTTGATGCTGGTGGTTTCGCCACTGATGGAACACAACCCCGCGTTTGACCGGGCCGCCGCCCTTGCCCAGGCCGAAGGCGCCGCGTTGCACATCGTTGCTTTTGATTATCTGGAAGGCCTGGCCACGGCCGGGCTGGTGAATGAGCAGGCGCTGGAACAGATGCGCCTGGGCTACATCGAGCGCCATCGCGACTGGCTGGAAGAGAAAGCCAGGCCCTTGCGCAAGCTCGGCATTCAGGTCACGACTGAAGTGACGTGGGTCGAGCGTCCCCTGCAGGAAATCCTGGTGCACCTAAAGGAAACGCCGATGGAGGCGCTGATCAAGACGGTGGATCCCGAATCCTGGTTCTCGCGCCTGATGTTCACGCCGCTGGACGTGCACTTGTTGCGCGAGTGCAACGTGCCATTGCACTTCGTCAACAAAGTGGCCCACGCGCGCCCGCGCAAGATCCTCGCGGCCATCGACCCGTTCCATCGCGACGGCCGCTACCAAGGCCTCAATGACCGGATCCTGGGTGAAGCCAACAAACTGGCGGCGAGCTGCGATGCGGAACTGGAAGTCATCTACGCCTACGATCTTTCCTCCATCACTGCCTCCGAATACGGCTTTGGCAGCGGCTCGACCTTCTTCTCATCCACGCTGGCCCGACAGCTCTACGAGTCCCAGGGCGAGGCGTTCGACGCCTTGGCTGAACGCAACGGCATCGCCCCGGAACAACGACGCATGATCATGGGCGATCCGGCAAGGGTGCTCGCCAGTTACGCCGGAGCCCATGACATCGACGTCATCGTCATGGGACGCGTGCGCCATAGCGGCCTGGACAAACTGATCGGCAGCACCTTGGAAAGCCTGCTGTACAAGATGCCGTGCAGCCTGTGGGTGATTGCGCCGCAGCAGACTGATTGAGAGCGCCACGAAGGTCGGCGGAGCAACGGTTCCGACCGCCTGGGAACGCCGCCGATAAGCAGCAGGCCCGATAGCCACCATTTCCTGCCCCAGCAAGGAAAATGAGCCATGAACGCGTCCCGATTCGCCGCCCTCGCCCCTGACCGCCGTGCTTTTCCCCTCGCTGAGCATTTGCCGCTTGCTTTACGGGCCGGCCATCAGGCAGCTTGCAAACGATTAGTGGTTGCCGGAGGACGGTGATGGATCTTGATTGGCTCAACTTCACGCCATGGTCATCCCTGGCCGGCGGTATGTTGATCGGCCTGGCTGCCAGCCTGTTCGTGGTCGCCAACGGCCGGATCGCCGGCATCAGCGGCCTGCTCGGCAGCCTTCTGCAGCGTGGCGGCGAGGGGCTTGGGGAAAAGGCCCTGTTTCTGCTGGGCTTGCTCGTCGCGCCGCTGTTGTGGGGGATGTTTGCGACGTTGCCGCCGATCGAATTCCAGAGTGGAGGGTTCGGCCTCGCTGTCGCGGGCCTGTTGGTGGGTGTCGGTACCCGTTACGGTTCGGGCTGTACCAGCGGCCACGGCGTCTGCGGCCTGTCACGCCTTTCACCGCGCTCGTTGGTTGCCACGGCGTGTTTCATGCTCAGCGGTTTTGCGACTGTGTTTGTCCTGCGCCACCTGATGGGATTTTGAACATGCGCAAACTGACGGCACTCATCGCCGGCCTGCTCTTCGGCCTCGGCCTGCTCCTGGCGGGCATGGCCAACCCGAAAAAAGTGTTGGGTTTCCTGGACCTTGCCGGCACCTGGGATCCATCCCTGGCGCTGGTGATGATCGGCGCGATTGGCACCGCCATTGCCCCGTTGGCGTGGGCGCGCAAACGCACTCATTCCGTGCTGGGCAACCCGATGCAACTACCGGCCAAGCGCGAATTGGACCGGCGGCTGATTGGCGGGAGCCTGGTGTTCGGCATCGGCTGGGGCATCGCCGGTATCTGTCCTGGCCCGGCTGTCGCCATTCTGCTGACCGGGCATTGGCAAGTCCTGGTGTTCATGGTGGCGATGCTGGCCGGGATGCTGGTGTTCAACGCGCAGGAAAATCGCCGGGGGCCAACGGAGCTGAATCGCAGATAGGCTGCTTCGCGCTCAACAGCGACCTATCTCCAGCGTCGCGGACAACCCGCCTTCGGGGCGATTTTTCAAACGGACCTGACCGCCCAGGCGATCGGCGATCGTGCGCACGATGGTCAGGCCCAACCCCGCGCCCTGGTCATTGCCACGGCTGTAGAACCGTTCGAACAGCCGTTCACGCTCGGCCTCGTCGATGCCCGGCCCTTGATCTTCAACGGACAGCTCGTAATGGTCGCCCTTCTTGACCAATCGCACGGTAATCGTGCCGTTCGCGGGCGAAAAATTCGCGGCATTGGTCACCAGGTTGTTCAAGGCGATATCGATGGCCACCGGATCGATACGAACAGGACCGACGTTATCGCTGATGTCCAGCACCGGCTCGAGCCCTTTGCTCAATAACCACGGCGTCATCTGCACCAGGCTCTCACGCACCGTGGCCGGCAGATCGATGGGAACCGCCGCATCGGCAGTCGCCTGCGGTTCAAGCCGCGCCATGGTGAGCAGTTGGTTGACCAGGCGCGTGGTGCGATCGACACCGGCGACCAGATGTTCCAAGGACTCGCGACGGCTTTGCTCGCTCCCCGCCTCCATCAGGTTCTGCGCATGCACGCGAAGCACGGCCAAGGGCGTGCGCATCTCATGGGCAGCATCAGCGATGAAACGCCGCTCACGACCCATGACCTCTTGGATCTGCGCCAATACCCGATTGAGTGCTGCTTGCATGGGTTCAAGCTCCGTCGGCAGTGGCATCAACTGCAAAGGTTCCAGGGAGCCCGGATGCCGGGCGCGCAGCTTGGCCGCCATGTCCACCAACGGCTTGAGGCCCCAGCCGATCGCCAGCCAGATCACCGCGGCCAGAATCACGCTGCCGATCAGGTTGGGCACAACCGTGTGACGCACGATCCGATCGACCAGGTCGGCACGCACGTCGTCGCGTTCACCGACCCAGATCTTCAAGCCGTATTGCGTGTCGTCGAGGACGAATGCCCGCCACCGGCGGTTCTTCTGGTCCACGACCTCGCTGAAACCGGGGGCACCCGGAGGTGAGGTGAACGACGGTGCGCTGGAGGTATGGACCAGCACCGAACCCTGGGCATTCCAGACCTGGAAAGCGATCTTGCTTTCGTAGGGATGCCCATCGACCCTGGGCGCCGCCTGTCCCAGGGCTGAATTGAACGCCTGGTACAACTGCGCGTGTTCCTGGCTCGCCATCGGCATGCGCATGACGCCTTGCAGCAGCCGGGCGTTCTGCGCCAACTGGGCATCGTAGACCTCGGCGATTTCATGATTGCTGTCATGCAGGTTGAAGACAGTGATGATCAATAGCCCAAGGAACAACAGGCCGAGAATCAGCGTGAGGGTACGCCGCCGGATCGAGCTCATCGGCGCTCCTCCACCAGATAACCGACACCCCGGAGGGTGCGGATCAAGTCGGTGGAGAATTTCTTGCGCAGGTGATGGATGTGCACTTCCAGGGTGTTGCTTTCGGCTTCCTCGCTCCAGCCGTAGAGCAGTTGCATCAGATGGTCACGGGTCATGACCCGGCCCGGCGGCGAGAGCAGCTCATGGAGCAGTTGATATTCCTTGGGCGTCAGCGCCACCGGCTTGCCTTGGTAACTGACTTGCTGGGTCACCGGGTTGAGGCTGATGCCGGCATGTTCGATCAACGCCTGGGCGCGTCCGGCACTGCGGCGCAACAAGGCCCTGAGCCGGGCCTTGAGTTCCGCCAGGTCGAAAGGCTTGACCAGGTAATCGTCGGCGCCGGCATCCAGCCCGGCGATGCGGTCTTCGGTGGCGTCGCGCGCCGTGAGGATCAGCACCGGCAGGTTGGAGCCGCTGTCGCGCAAGCGCCGCAGTACTTGCAGCCCGTCCATCCGCGGCAGGCCGAGATCAAGTACCGCCAGGTCAAAGGCTTCGCTGAGCAGTGAATGCAATGCGCTGCCGCCGTCCTGCACCCAATCGACGGTATAGCCCTCGCGTACCAGCGCCTGGCGGATGCCTTCGCCCAAGGCCACGTCGTCTTCGATCAGTAATAAACGCAACGCACGCTCCCGTCAGTTCAGCCGTTTGTTCACATCCACCAGTAAAGCGTCGATTTCCTTGCGGCGCCCGGCATCGGCTGTTTCCCGGCCTGGCCTCGGCGCGGCCTGCAAGGCTTTTTCAAGCGCCACCTTGGCTTCGCTGTAGCGCTTCTGACGGTAGAGGTGATCGCCCCAGAAGTACAGGCTGTCGATGCCGTTGGGGTTGAGTTGCAAAGCCTGCTTGAGCATTTGCTCGGCCTTGTCCGAATCACCGAAGCCCAGGGGCCAGCCCGGTACTCGGTCGTAAAGTGCGCCGAGGCTGGTGTAAGCGGAACCTTGCAGTGCCTTGGGATCGAGGGCCAAGGCTTTTTCCAGGTCGCCCTTGGCGTCCTTGACCTTGCCAAGAGCACCGATACCACCCTTGGCGCCGGCCCAACTGCTGTTGACGATGCCAGACCAGATCCACGCCTCGGCCACGGATTGGCGTTGCTGTGTGAATGCCGACGCCTGGGTGGCGAGTTGTTCGAACGCTTCGGCGCGCTGGCCTTCGGGCAACTCGTATTGGATGTGCGCCCAGCGCTGCTGGATGTCACTGAGGCGTTGCTGGTCAGCCGCTTCCAGCGCCCAGACACTTTGGCTCAAGGCGCTGATCAACAGGCAAGCGAGGATTTTTTTCATGGCTTGAGGTGCTCGTTCTCGGGTTTGTGACTGAGGCGGCGAACCAGCGGCAGTTGCTTGCGCAGGCCACGGTCCACCAGGTTGGGCAGCAGGCTGTTGAGGCCGACGAAGAAGCGTTCGGGCCAGCCCAGATAGAGCTCGCGACGGTCGCCGATAATCGCGTGGATCACCGCGGACGCAACGGTTTGCGGGTCGTCGACATTGGCCTTGAGCGCACGATTGAGCGCGTCGGCCGCCGGGCTGTTCATCGAGGTGCGGGTGGCCCGTGGCGCCACGTAGAGCACGCCGACACGGGTATCGGCCAACTCCCGGCGCAAGGCTTCGGAAAACCCGCGCAAGGCAAACTTGCTGGCGCAATAACTGGCGTAGCCGGGATAACCGATGGAGCCGTAGGTCGAGCCGACATTGACGACCATGGCGCTGTCCGCTTGCTTGAGCAGCGGGAGCAGCAGCTTGGTCAGGCAGATCGGCGCGCTGATGTTCACCGCCAGCATGGCAGTGATCTCACTGTCGTCGAGTTGTTCGAGCATGGCGAAGTGATTCACGCCGGCGGCATTGATCAACAGGTTGATGCCGCCGATGGCTTCGGCGGCGGCCAGCACCTTGCGTCGATCGGCCAGGAAAGTCAGGTCGGCGCCGATCCAGCACAAGTGCCGGGGGTAGCGCTCGATCAGCGGCAGCAAGGCTTCGTTGTGCCTGGCCACGGCCAGCACCCGCGCACCACTGGCGCACAGGGCAGTGGCGATCGCCAGGCCGATCCCGCCACTGGCCCCGGTCAGCACCACACGTGCATCACACAGGCGCATGTTCAGACTCCCCATGGTGAGGCAGGCCCCGGAACATATCGGTGTACAAGCGGTACACCACTTTGGAGGCGTGAACCACCGCCGCCTGATCCGCCGGATCGTCCAGCCTGTTCATCAAGGCGCGGTAGGTCTGCATGTGCTCGATGTCCAGCGAACCGTGGGAACTGAGGTAGCTGAACGCCGTCGCGGGCAGTTCCAGGCGCTGGCGGATGCTGTCGGCGGCATGCGTCGCCAGGGCAATGCTGGTGCCTTCGAGCACGTTGACCATGCCGAACAGGCCAACCGGGTTGCCTCGGGCGATCAGGTCATAGAGGTAGCTGACCATCAATTCGATGGGCAGCGACGGCTGGCCGTTGCGCACCGCGTCCTTGTCGCCACCGCACGCGGCGATGTCATCCAGCACCCATTGCTCGTGGCCGTATTCTTCCTCGATGTACTCGCAGACAGCCTTGCGCAGCCATTCCAGGTGCGTGGGCAGGCGCGCTCCGCACGCCATCATCAACGGCACGGTATGACGGACGTGGTAATAAGCCTGGATCAGGAAGCTGCGGTAGCTCCCCAGGCTGACCTGGCCCTCCAGGGCGTCACGGATGATCGGCAGGTTGAACAGCGTCTGGCGTTCCTGGCGGGTGGCTTCTTGCAGGGTGTCGAAAAAACTCATGATCAGGATTCCTCGGACTGAACGGGGTCGGTGAGCAGCGCTCGGTACTGCTCGACAATGGCCTCGCGGCGCGGACGGCCGTTGGCGGTGAGCAGGCCATTGGCGGCGCTGAAAGGTTGGTCCAGGCGCGTCCAGCGATGGACCCGGGCGTAATCGGGCAGCGTGTCATTGGCCTTGGCCACAGCCAGCGCAAGCGCCTGGTCGGAGCAGTCGGCACGGTTGGGCCAGAGCAGCGCATGGTTGTGGGGCATGGCTTCGCCATAAACGAAGGCCTGGGCGATGTCGCCGCCCTGGGTGAGTTCGGCTTCAACCCATTCGGGATTGACGTTGCGCCCGAAACTGGTGACGAACTGATGCTTCTTGCGGCCGCGCAGGTAAAGAAACCCGTCCTCGTCGAATTCGCCCAGGTCGCCGCTGGGCCACCACTGGCTGGTGCGCGGCGGCTCATCCAAGTAACCGAGCAGGGTCGAACCCTTGATCAGGACTTCGCCGTCCTCGGCCAGGCGCACCTGCACATGGGGCAACGGCTGGCCGACGCTGCCGGCGCGATGGGCCTGTGGTCGATTCAGGCACACCACCGAGGCGCATTCCGACAGTCCATAACCTTCATAGACCGGCAAGCCGAGACGCTGGGCCCTTTGCAGCAGATCGTGGGACACCCGCGCACCGCCCACGGCGGCAAACCGCAGCACATGAGGGTTGAACATCTTCTGCTCGGCAGCCGTGACCAGCAGCAATAACAATTGCGGGACCAGGATCAGGCTCTGCGCACGCCGTTCCGCCAGACAACTCAACAGCCGCGCCGGCTCGACCCCGCTGGCACCCTGGATGCCGAGTGTCTTCTGGCTTGGCAGGCTCACCATTGCACCGGCATACAACGCCGCGTAACAGCCGAGGTTTTCCAGCAGGATGGCCAGGGGCAGCAACGCCAAGTGATGCCTGGCCTCGACCGGTTGGCTGGCCTGCTCCAGTTCCCGCGCCACGCGCAACAAATTTTCGGCGCTCAGGCACACTCCTTTCGGCGTGCCGGTGGTGCCGGAGGTGAACGTCAACTTGGCGGTGCCCGCCGGCATGCGACCTGGGCCGTCGAACGTCCGGCGCCAGAATTCGCCGCTGTGCCGGTAGCCGGCAGCTCGCAACTCGACATCGAACCCGGGCTCGGCGAGCACCCGTTCAGCCTGGCTCTGCTCCAGGCAGTGACGCCGCTGCGCCTGGCTGAAAAACCCGGGCAGGATCACGCAGGTCAGCCCTTCGAACAGCGCCGCAAGGTCCCAGAGGATCGCTTCGATGCCATTGTCCAGGGCCAGGGCGACGACCTGGGCGTTTTCCTCGCGCAGACGTTGCTGGCGGTAGACCACTTCAGCGTAAAGCGTCGCGTAGTCGAGCTGCGAACCATCGCCCCACAACGCGATCGCATGCCCCCGCCGCTGCGCATGGCCGCGCAACGTGTTCTTGAAGCGCTCCATTTCAGGCGACATGGCAGGTTTCCCCAAGATGGGTTGGCAGTCCCAGGCGATTGAACAGGCCGGTGTTGCGCAGATGGATGAAGCCGGCGCGAATATTGCCAACATGGAGCCACGGTTGGCTGTCGTAGTAGCGGCCCCAGAGGTGACGCTCCTCGCCGAGGCGCTGCGGATCGGCCGAACATAAGGTCACGGGCTTGAGGCCGAGGCGATGGAAGCTGTTGACCAGGCCGATGTTGCCGGTGAACGCGACCCACTCCAGGCCGCCCATGGCCAGCAGATAAGTGATCGCGATGATGCTCAACCGAGCGCTGCCGGTGTCGCTGGCGGCCAGGTTGCCCACCTCGACGATGCCGGCACGGTCCACCGGGCGGTCGGCCGCGGCGCTGATCAAGGGTTCGATGGGCTCGTCCAGGTAGCGCTCCAGGAACAGCGCCCCTTGCGCGGCGCGGCGTACGCCCGCCACGGCACAGAGCGCTCCACTGGGGTCATCGAGCCCGAACAGCTCCGGCAGGAAGTGCCGAATGTCGGCGCCATGGACCTGGCGGAAACGCTGCTGGATAAAAGTTTCGAATTCGCCGCGCCGAGGGTGTCGCCGGCAGGCCCCTGTGCAAATGGCGGAGCCCTTGGCCGGCGTCGCCGAAGGCCAGTGGCAAGTGGATGTTCCAATCGAAATCGGGCATGAGCCGACGTTCTCCCCAAGGCTGATGGGGAGGAGTATCGAGCCCGTTTCTTAACGGAGTCTGAAGGGCATCAAGGATTGACCGTCGTGGGCTGCCCATGCCGAGGCAATGCGAGGGAAACCAGGGCGGCCACCACCACGAATGCACTCGACAGCCACAGGCACGCCCCCAATCCGTGCGCCTGGTACACCCAGCCGGACAGCACCGTCCCGGCCAACCGACCGAGGGCGTTGGACATGTAGTAGAAACCCACGTCCAGCGACACACCGTCTTCCTTGGCATACGCCACGATCAAATAGCTGTGCAGCGACGAATTCACCGCGAACAGCGCACCAAAGACCATGAGCCCGCCCAACAGCACCGCTTGATGAGACAGCCCCAGCGCAATGATTGCCGGGAGACCCGCCAGCGCAAGCGCCCAGAGGCAAGCGGCGCGTCCATCCGGCACTTGCCCGCGCTTCTTTCCAGTGAGGTTCGGCGCCAGGGACTGCACGATGCCGTAGCCGATGACCCAGGTGGCGAGAAAACCGCCGACTGTCCAGAAATCCCAGCCAAAGACACTGCTCAGGTAAACCGGCAAGGCCACCACGAACCACACGTCCCGGGCGCCGAACAGGAACATCCGCGCCGCTGACAGCACGTTGATCGCCCGACTTTTGGAAAGGATGTCGCGAAACTTCGGCTTGGCTTTCGCCCTGCCCAGGTCTTTTTTCAGCAGGATCAGGCTACCGGCCCAGATCAGCGCCAGCACCGCCGCCATCGCCAGCAACGCCCCTTGGAAACCGAGCACGGCGAGCAGCGCTCCGCCGAGGAAGAAACCAACGCCCTTGAGCGCGTTCTTCGAGCCGGTGAGGATCGCGATCCATCGATAAAGCGTGCCCTGCTGCCCATCCGGCACCAACAGCTTGATCGAGCTCTTGGCGCTCATCTTGTTCAGGTCCTTGGCGATGCCGGACAATGCCTGGGCGCTCATCACCCAGGCGATGGTCAGGAGCGCGGAAGGCACCGTCAGCATCAGCAGCGCTGCAACCTGCAGGCCCAAACCGATGTTCATCGTCCGGTTCAGGCCCAGTCGTGCGCCCAGGTAGCCGCCCAGCAGGTTGGTGATCACGCCAAAGAACTCGTAGAACAGGAACAGCGCGGCAATCTGCAAAGGGCTGTAGCCCAACGCGTGGAAGTGCAGCACGACCAGCATGCGCAGGGCGCCGTCGGTCAAGGTGAACGCCCAGTAATTGCCCGTGACGAGCAAGTACTGCCGCACTTCTGGCGCAAGGGCCGACAAGACTTTCATCGCCCCTCCTCAGCCCGCCAGGCCGACCATCCGGGCCAGTTCGACGGTACGGTTGGCGTAGCCCCATTCGTTGTCGTACCAGGCATAGAGTTTGACCTGGGTGCCGTTGATGACCAGGGTCGACAGCGCATCGATGATCGAGGAACGCGGATCGGTGCGGTAGTCGATGGACACCAGTGGTCGCTCTTCGAAACCGAGAATGCCCTTGAGCTCGCCTTCAGCGGCGTCCTTGAGCAAGCGGTTCACTTCCTCGACCGTGGTGGCGCGCTCGACCTCGAAAACGCAATCGGTCAGCGACGCATTGGCCAACGGCACGCGCACGGCATGGCCGTTGAGGCGTCCGCGCAGCTCCGGGAAGATCTCGGCGATGGCGGTGGCCGAGCCGGTGCTGGTGGGAATCAGGCTCATGCCCGAGGCCCGGGCGCGGCGCAGGTCCTTGTGCGGCTGGTCAAGAATGCTCTGGGTATTGGTCAGGTCATGAATGGTGGTGATCGAGCCGTGGCGAATACCGAGTTTTTCGTGGATCACCTTCACCACGGGCGCCAGGCAATTGGTGGTGCACGAAGCGGCAGTGACGATGCGATGCTGTTCTGGCTTGAACAGTTGGTGGTTGACGCCCATGACGATGTTCAACGCGCCCGGCTCTTTCACCGGGGCGCTGACCACCACGCGCTTCACGCCTTGGTCCAGATAAGCCTGGAGCACCGCGACGGTTTTCATCTTGCCGCTGGCCTCGATCACCACGTCGCAACCCGACCAGTCGGTGTCGGTGATCGCCTTGTTGGCGGTGACGTTGATCCGCTGGCCGTCGATGACCAGCTTGTCGCCCTCGGCGTCGGCCTGACGGTGCCAGCGACCGTGCACCGAATCGAAGTTGAGCAGATGGGCGTGGGTCGCCGCGTCGCCCGCCGGATCATTGATCTGCACGAATTCGAACTCAGGCCAGCCCCAGGCCGCACGCAGGGCAAGGCGCCCGATGCGGCCGAAACCGTTGATGCCGATTTTGATAGTCATGGTAGGGGCTCATAGAGGGTGGCGCGAATATAGGGTTTTCCGCATACGAGCGAAAGACCCGCTTTTTGTCGAGCATCTTTACCGGCGCATAACCTCGTGGCGAGGGGATTTATCCCCGCTGGGCTGCGGCCCTGATGGTGACAGCCTGATGCCTCAGAAAAACTGCTTGAAGGGCTGCTGTGCAGCCCAACGGGGATAAATCCCCTCGCCACGGATAACCGTTAATCTTGTGAATGGCTGTGCCCTCAAGTCACGCTCGTAGTACAGTCTCCACCCGATGTCAGAATCCATTTCGAAAGACGTGAAGCCAACAGAACTCCGTTCGAACCGAGCCTCGCCTCACGTCATTCACCAGCCGCAGCGGTCACAGCATGATTGAAATCACCGAAGTCTCCATCGCCCAACTCCGGGCTGCGCTCGAATCCGGCCAGACCACGGCGGTCGAGTTGGTCCAGGCCTACCTGGCCAGGATCGATGCCTACGACGGCCCCGAAACGCCCACCGCGCTCAACGCCGTGGTGGTTCGCAACCCCGCTGCACTGGAAGAAGCCAAGGCCTCCGATGCCCGTCGCGCCGCGGGCCAGACCTTGGGTCCACTCGACGGCATTCCCTACACGGCCAAGGACAGTTACCTGGTGAAGGGCCTGACCGCCGCCTCCGGCAGCCCGGCCTTCAAGGACCTGATCGCCTATCGCGACGCCTTCACCATCGAGCGGCTGCGCGCCGCCGGGGCCATCTGCCTGGGCAAGACCAACATGCCGCCCATGGCGAACGGCGGCATGCAGCGTGGCGTGTATGGCCGGGCCGAAAGCCCCTACAACGCCGCCTACCTCACGGCGCCTTTCGCCTCGGGCTCTTCGAACGGTGCGGGCACCGCCACCGCCGCCAGCTTCGCCGCCTTCGGCCTGGCTGAAGAAACCTGGTCCAGCGGACGCGGCCCGGCCTCGAACAATGGCTTGTGTGCCTACACGCCGTCGCGCGGGGTGATCTCGGTGCGTGGCAACTGGCCGCTGACACCGACCATGGACGTGGTCGTGCCCTACGCCAGGACCATGGCCGACCTGCTCGAAGTGCTGGACGTGGTGGTGGCAAACGACCCTGAGACCCGAGGCGACCTGTGGCGCCTGCAACCCTGGGTGCCGATTCCTCCCGTCGATTCGGTTCGTCCCGCCTCCTATCCAAGCCTTGCCGCCAAACCGGAAACGCTGGCGGGCGTGCGCCTGGGCGTTCCGCGCATGTACATCAATGCCGATCCCGAGGCGGGCACCGCTGAGAAACCTGGCATCGGTGGCCCGACGGGGCAGCGCATCATCACGCGCCCCTCGGTGATTGCCCTGTGGGAAGCCGCACGCAAGGCCCTGGAGGCCCGAGGCGCCGAAGTGATCGAGGTGGATTTCCCGCTGGTGTCCAACTGCGAGGGCGACCGTCCCGGCGCGCCGACCGTGTTCACCCGTGGCCTGGTGTCCAAGGAATTCCTGCACCATGAGTTGTGGGACCTGTCGGCCTGGGCGTTCGATGACTTCCTGCGGGCCAACGGCGATCCGAAACTCAATCGCCTGGCGGACGTCGACGGACCGCTGATTTTCCCCCACGACCCCGGCACCCTGCCCAACCGCGAGGACGACCTGGCCGCCGGCATGGACGAGTACGTGAAGATGGCCCAGCGCGGCATCACGCCGTGGGACCAGATCCCCACCCTGCCCGAGGGCTTGCGCGGCCTCGAAGAGACCCGCCGGATCGATCTGGAGGATTGGATGGCACGGCTGGGCCTGGATGCGGTGATCTTCCCCACCGTGGCGGATGTCGGGCCAGCGGATGCGGACGTCAACCCAGCGTCCGCCGACATCGCCTGGAGCAACGGGGTCTGGGTCGCCAATGGCAACCTCGCCATCCGCCACCTGGGCGTGCCCACCGTCACCGTGCCGATGGGCGTCATGGCGGACATCGGCATGCCCGTCGGCTTGACGTTCGCCGGCCGGGCCTATGACGACTCGAAACTGTTGCAACTGGCTTCGGCCTTCGAGTCGCTGGGATCGAAACGGATGACTCCGCCGCGGACGCCGCCGTTGTCGCCAGCACCGTCAGCACAATCCCGACCTTGAAACATACCCTGTAGGAGCTGGCGAAGCCTCGGGCCGCGTTCGGACGATCTTTTGATCCAAAGATCGCAGCCTCGCTTCGCTCGGCAGCTCCTACGGGGACGAACGCACGCTTATTCGAACCGCCCCACCGCCAGCCGACCGATCTCTGGCCGCGCATACAGAAACCCCTGCATCAGCTCGATGCCCAGCGCCAGCAGCGCGGCGCTTTCTTCCGGCGTCTCGACGCCCTCGGCGATGACGGTAATCCCCAACCGATTGGCGACCAGGAGGATCCCATCGACGATGGCCCGTTTGACCGGGTCCTGGTCGATGCCTCGGGTCAACGCCATGTCGATCTTCAGCACTTGGGGTTGGAACAGTGCCAGCAGGTTCAGCCCGGAGTAGCCGGAACCGAAATCGTCGATGGCGGTGGTAAAACCCTGGCGTTCGTACTCCTGGAAAATCGATTTGAGATGGTCGGGATCATCGACCCGTTCGCCTTCCGTGACTTCGAACATGAGCCGGTTCGACGGGAAATTGCTTTGACGCGCCGCCTCCAACGTCGCCCGTATGCAGGTCTCGGCCCGATACACGGCGTTGGGCAGGAAATTGATGCTGAGCAGGCAATCGGGAATGTCCAGGATCCCCAGCCGCGCGGCCTCTTCGATCGCTTTCACACGGCACGCCTGGTCGAATCGGTAACGGTTGCTGTCGTTCACAAGCCCGAGGATGTGGGCTGCCGATTCGCCGTTCACGCCCCGGACCAGCGCCTCATAGGCAAACGCGGACCGCGTGCGGACATTGAAGATGGGCTGGAATGCCATGGTGAAATCGAACCCCAGCGCCTCATGGTCGCGGCATTCAGCGCAACCAAGGGACCGGAAGGTTGGAGAGGATGAAGGTGGGGTCATGATCATGTTCCGTCGCGGCAGCGGGCGTCCCTGTGAAGCAGAAACTATAGGCAATACCCTCTGAGTCGGCACGGGCCCCGCTTTCTGGAGTGCCGTCAGGCCCGTTGATCGTGTGACCGCTGTCGCAAATCAAATGCTTATTCGATCATCGGCACCTTTGCCGCCCGCTGGTAAGGCCCGTATTCGACGGGCACCCATTGGAAATGCTTGTCGACCGCGGTGATGTGGCCCACGCCCGGAAACGGCAGATGCGCCGCCGCGACCCAGGTCTTGCTGGTCGCCGCGTCCTTGAACACCTTGGCGCGGCTCTTGATCGCCTGCTGATTGTCGACGTCGAAACGAATCGATACCTCGGGGTGTTCGAACTGCACCGCCAGGTTATGCACCAGGTCCCCCATGAACAGGATGCTCTGGCCATTGGACGTGAAGCGATAAGTGGTACTGCCCGGGGTATGCCCGGCCTCGAGCTGGACATCGACGCCAGGCACCGGTGCCTGACCATTGGCGAACGTCTTGAAGCGACCGGCCGCGACGTAGGGCGCGGTGGAATCCTGGGCGATCTTGAAGAACTCGCGGGCACCGGCGGGCGCCTTGGCCAGCGCTTGTGGATCGAGCCAGTAGTCGGCTTCGGCCTTAGCCGTGTAGACCGTGGCGTTGGCGAATATCGGTTGTTGCTTGTCATCCACCAGGCCACAGACGTGGTCCAGGTGCAAATGGGTCAGCAGGATGGCGTCGACCTGCTCCGGGCGATAGCCAGCGGCACGCATGTTGGCCGAGAGCATCCCGGCGGTGGCGCCGATGCATTGGCCGGCGCCGGTGTCCACCAGGATCAATTGCTTGCCGGTATTGACCAGGAACGCGTTAAACGCGGTCTGTACGCCGGGCGTTTCAATCGAGCGGCGGGCCAGCAACGCGCGGACCTGATCCTGGGTCATCCCCTGGAGCAGCTTGGGCGACAGATCGTTATAGCCGTCGAACAGCGCCGTCACTTCGTAATCGCCCACCGCCAACCGGTAGTAGCCGGGCACCTGGGTGCCTTGGAGCGGCGCCTGGGCCATGGCGACGTCGGACGCCAGTGCCAATGCCAGGCCTGCCCCGCGTAATGTGCGTACCAGAGATCGTTTCATCATTCACCTTGACCAAGTCAGCAAACGGCCACCCTTCCAGCAGCCAGACGGTGCCGATCATGCACGCGCCTGCCCCTGGGAAATTGCAGCCATGTGCTGACTTGCGGCCCGGCGACGCTGAGGTGAAACGCAATTAACAACGTTTAACTCGCACGTCCACGTGACCTCACCAAGAATGCCTCTTCGTTCAGACTTTTTTGAAGCGGGAGGCGCATACCCGATCGTGCGGTACGCCTGCACGTCTCCCGTGGACACGGAATTCATCTCATGGCCCATGCATCGCTCGTCGCCGACAGCGCCCCCATCAGTCCCGCACGCCGGACCACCACGGGTGGCCTCTCGCCCTGGCGAGAAAAACGGGTCAAGGCGATGATCCTGGACGGCCTGAGCGACACCTTGGAAATTGCCCGGCTGGCCGAGGCCTGCGCCCTGTCCCGCAGCCATTTTTCCAGGGCGTTCAAGTGCAGCACCGGGCAGTCCCCACAAGCCTGGATCCGTGCCCAGCGCATCATCCGGGCCAAGCACCTGATGCAGACCAGCGACCTGACCCTGACGCAAATCAGTCAGGAATGCGGCTTTTGCGACCAGGCGCATTTCTGCCACATCTTCACCGACAGCGAAGGCATCAGTCCGTTTGCCTGGCGGTCGCGGGTGCTACGCGCGCAGCCCGCCTAGTCCGACTCTTCAATTCTTTCACACGGAAAGCACGCATGCCGCCCGCCTCAAAAAACACCTGCGCAGCCAGGCAAACGACAACCGCTTCGAAGCCGCTCCTGCTCCTCGCCTTGCTCGCCGGGCATGCCCCGGCGATTGCCGCACAAACCGCGCCGGGATTCCTGGACGGGGCATCGCTAGAGATCCTCAGCCGTAACTTCTACCTCAATAACGACTACCGCTCCCCGAGCCCGTCGGGCAAGAACTACAAGCAGGAATGGGCCCAGGGATTCATCGCCACATTCGAGTCGGGCTTCACGCCGGGCACCGTCGGCGTAGGCGTCGACGTCCATGGTTTCCTGGGTTTGAAGCTGGACGGTGGCAAGGGCCATGCCGGCACCGGGTTGTTGCCGCTGGACGACGACGGTCGCAGCGAGGATGAATATTCCAGTGCGGGCGGCGCGCTGAAACTCAAGGTATCGCGCACCACCCTGGCACTCGGTGAAATGACCGTGGCGACACCGGTATTCGATACAGCGGACAAACGCCTGCAACCGGAATACGCCAGCGGCGCGCTGCTCACCAGTCGGGAATTCGATGAGGTCGATTTGCAGGCCGGCCATTTCAGTGCGTTCAAGAATCAGGACGCGTCCACCGCCAGGGGCGATTTTTCCGGCTACGGGGCGACCACCCGCCACGCCAGCATCGATTTCATCGGCGCCGATCTGTTCAGCGGCAGCACGGTGGGCGGCGCGCTCTATGCCTCGGAACTGAGCGACACCTGGCGCCAGTACTACGGCAACCTGCATTCGACGGTTGGCGACCTGTTCCTGGACGGCAACCTGTATTACACCCGCGACCATGGTCAGGCCAGTGCAGGCAGCATCGACAACACCGCTTTCAGCCTCTCCGGCAAATACCGGCTCGACGCCCAGGCGTTCACCCTGGCCTATCAGAAAGTCCACGGCGACACGCCTTTCGATTTCGTCGGCGGCGACTCCATCTACCTCGCCAACTCGATCAAGTATGCCGATTTCAACGGCCCGGGCGAACGCTCCTGGCAAGCGCGCTACGACTTCGATCTGGGCGCCCTAGGCATCCCCGGCCTGAATTTCATGGCCCGCTACGTGAGGGGAAGCGGTATCGATGGCAGCCATGCCCCCCAAGGCGGCGCCTATTCCGCAACCTTCAGCCCGCAACAGGGTGACGGCGGTCGCCATTGGGAACGCGACCTCGATCTGCGCTACATCGTGCCGTCAGGCCCGGCCAAGGACCTGTCGCTGCAGCTCTCCCACGTCACCCACCGCGCCAACAGCGCCCAGGCCGGCGATGACATCGACAGGGTGTACATCGTCATTCAATACCCGCTCAAACTGGGTCCGTTCTGAAAGCGCTAAAAAAAACGCATTTCACGCCATCGCCAAGGTCTGTAGAGCATCAAAGGCAAGAGGAAAAAAGCGTGGATTATCTGGGATGGGTTCAATGGCCAGCGATGGCCGTCACGGTGCTGGCCGCCTGGCTGATCGGCTCGCGCCAGCCCCGTCGACGAGTGGCGGGGTTCAGTTGTTTTATCGTCAGCAACATCCTCTGGGTGATCTGGGGCCTGCACACAAACGCCTACGCATTGATCGTCCTGCAGTTCTGCCTGTGCGCGATGAACTTGCGCGGGTTCAGGAAAAACACCCAGTAGCCGCTGATGGACACTTATTTCATCGTCTGCCCGATGACCTGCACCAGATCAATTTGCTTGAACGGCTTGATCAACCGTGGCAGTTGCGTGGCGAAGCCCTCCAGCCGTTCGGCGTACCCGGTAGCCAGGATGATCGGCAGGGTCGGCTGACGGTCGCGCAGCAGCTTCGCCAGTTGCGCCCCGTCCATCTGTGGCATGGCCATGTCCGTAATCACCAGGTCGAAATCCTGGTTGCGCTCGTACAGCTCCAACGCCTGGGCGCCCGATGACGCGCAGAGAACTTGGTGGCCGAGGTCTTCAATGAGCAACCGAGTACTGGTCAGGACCAGGCTGTCATCATCCACGATCAACACCCTCAGCCCATTGACCGGCGGGGCCGCGGTTTCGATGGTCGGAGGCTTGTCCGCTACCGCGTCGCCAGCGACCGGCAGCCACAGCTCAGCGGTGGTACCGACGCCTTTTTCGCTCTTGAGCAGCAGCCGACCGCCCAACTGCTCGGCCAGGCCGTGGACCATGGACAGCCCCAGGCCGGTGCCCTTGCCGACGCCCTTGGTGGTAAAAAACGGATCGACGGCCAAGGCCAGTGTCGCCTCATCCATCCCCTCGCCTTCGTCGGTGATCGCCAGGCAGACATAGCGTCCAGGCGCCAGCGGCCTGTCCGGTGCTCCGACCTCCTCTCCCAACCGTTCCTGCGCCTGGATCAGTATTCGACCGCCTTGCGGCATGGCGTCCCGGGCGTTTGTCGCCAGGTTGAGGATCGCCAGTTCCAACTGGTTGACGTCGGCCAGCACCGGCGACAAGGCCTCGGCAAATTGGGCCTGGATATGGATCGACGGCCCGAGTGAGCTTTGCAGCAAGCCACTGATGCCCTGCACCAGCGCGACCAATTCCACCGGCTCGGAGGTCAGTTTCTGCCGCACGGGCAAAGGCCAGCATGCGCTGGGTCAGCGAAACACCCCGCAGCGCGCCCTGGGTGGCGTTGTCCAGCAACTGGGCGAGCTTCGGCTCGTTGGGCATGCGCTTGCGGACGATTTCCAGGTTGCCGAGGATCACCGTCAACAGGTTATTGAAGTCATGGGCAATGCCCCCGGTGAGTTGTCCGATGGCCTGTAGTTTCTGCGATTGGAACAGGGCCTCGCGGGCTTGCTCCAGTGCCTCTTGGGCCTTCGTGGCGTCGGTGATATCGCGGGTGATCTTGGCAAATCCGAGCAAGGTGCCGGTGTCGCTGCGGATCGCATCGATGACCACATGGGCCATGAACCGCGTGCCATCCTTACGCACCCGCCACCCCCTCTTTTCGAAACGCCCCACGGTGGCGGCGACACTCAGGGCGCGCTGCGGCTCACCCGCTTCGCGGTCCTCGGGGGTATAGAACATCGAGAAATGCTGGCCGATGGCCTGGGCCGGCAGATATCCCTTGATGCGCTGCGCGCCTTGGTTCCAGTTGGTCACGCGGCCGTCAGGGTCAAGCATGTAGATGGCATAGTCGGTGACGCTCTGCACCAGCAGACGAAACTGTTGTTCGCTTTGCTTTAGGGTTTCCTCGGCCATCTTGCGATCGGTCAGGTCGCGGGTGATCTTGGCGAAGCCGAGCAATGTGCCGCTCTGGCTGTCGATGATCGGATCGATCACCACGTGGGACCAGAACAATGTGCCGTCCTTGCGCACGCGCCAGCCTTCGCCTTCAAAGCGCCCTTCGCGCACTGCCGTGTCCAGTGCCCGCTGCGGAAGGCCGTCGGCACGGTCCTGCTCGGTGTAGAAGCGCGAAAAATGCTGCCCCAGGATTTCCGACTCTTCGTAGCCCTTGAAGCGCCGGGCGCCGGAGTTCCAACTGGTGATGATCCCCGACGGATCGGTCATGTAGATGGCATAGTCGACCACCGCGTCGATCAACAGGCGAAAGCGCTGTTCTTCGTTGATGCGGAGGGTCTTGGGGTCGTTCTCAAGCATGTCGGCCGAGGCATCCGAGGGAATTTGCGTGGAGTATGGAACAAGTGTCGCGTCAGGAAAAACCTGATTTACGTGGGGTAATGGAAATCCTTGTGGGAGCGAGCCTGCTCGCGAAGGCGTCAGCACATTCAACATCACTGCAAACTGACCCTCTGCTTTCGCGAGCAAGCTCGCTCCCACAATGGATCTTCAGCAGGCACAAAATTCATGTGTACCGCAAAACCTGTGGGAGCGAGCCTGCTCGCGAAGGCGTCGGCACATTCAACATCACGCAAACTGACCCTCTGCTTTCGCGAGCAAGCTCGCTCCCACAATGGATCTTCAGCAGGCACAAAATTCATGTGTACCGCAAAACCTGTGGGAGCGAGCTTGCTCGCGAAGGCGTCCGCACATCCAACATCACTGCAAACTGACCCTCTGCTTTCGCGAGCAAGTTCGCTCCCACAATGGATCTTCAGCAGGCACAAAATTCATGTGTACCGCAAAACCTGTGGGAGCGAGCTTGCTCGCGAAGGCGTCCGCACATCCAACATCACTGCAGCTGACCCACCGCTTTCGCGAGCAAGCTCGCAGGTTGGGGGGCGTTGTTCTGGCCTGACTGACCACCACAGCGGCAGCAAACGCTGCACCTTGGTCTCTGCGAACCGGTCATCGATCAGCATCACCACCCCGCGATCCTGCTGGGTGCGAATGACGCGGCCAGCCGCCTGCACGACTTTCTGCAGGCCGGGATACAAGTAGGTGTAATCGTAGCCATCGCCAAAAATGGCCGCCATGCGCTGCTTGATCTGTTCGTTGACCGGGTTGAACTGCGCCAGCCCCAGGGTCGCGATGAATGCGCCGATGAGGCGCGAGCCCGGCAGGTCGATCCCTTCGCCGAACGCACCGCCCAGCACCGCAAAGCCGATGCCCTGGCTGTGCTCCATGAACCGGTCGACAAACGCTTGCCGGGGCGCTTCCCCCATGCCACGCGATTGGCTCCAGGTGGCAATGTGCGGGAATCGCTCGGCAAACAATCCCGCCACCTGCTGCAGGTAATCGAAGCTGCTGAAGAACGCCAGGTAATTACCGGGACGCTCGTCAAACTGGCGGGCCATCAACGTGACGATCGGTTCGAGGGAGGCCTGGCGATGGGCAAACCGGGTGGAAATCCGGCTGATCACCTGGACATCCAGCTGTTCGGCCTGGAACGGCGATTCGACATCGATCCACACCGTGTCCGCTGGCGTACCCAACATGTCGGCGTAGTAGCGTCGGGGGCTCAGGGTCGCGGAAAACAGCACACTGCTGCGCGACGCGGTGAACCGGGGCCGCAGGAAACCAGCCGGCACCACGTTGCGCAGGCACAGCGCGGAGAAGCTGCGTTGGCGCGCGGATTCGCGCTTGTGGATGTCGAACAGGAAGTGCTCATCGAACGACTCGGCGACCCGGCCGAACTGCAAGGCGTCGAAATAGAAGGCTTGCAGGCCGCTATCCAAGCCCTGCGGATGGTCGTTGAGGTAATCACCGATAGCGGTCGTGCAGGCTCCCAATGCCTGGAGCAATTTGTCCGGCGGTTTTTCATAGGCCTGGTAAGCGGCAACCTGTGGCGCATGAAGAGCGTTCCACTGGCGATTGACCTTTTGCAGGGCTTTCTTCAGCGGCTCGGGAGCCGTCTTCAACAGCGCCGTCAACGCGGCCTGGTCGAGGGTCGCGCTGTACATCTGCCGTCCGCGCTCCACCAGGTTGTGGGCTTCGTCCACCAAGGTGGCGACGGTCCAGCCATTGGCCTGGGCGAGCCCGAAGAGCAAGGCACTGAAGTCGAAGTAATAGTTGTAGTCAGCCACCACCACGTCGGCCCAACGGGCCATTTCCTGGCTCAGGTAGTACGGGCAGATGTCGTGATCCAGCGCAATGTCGCGCAAGGCGGCCTGATCCAGCAGCGTTACCTGGCTCGCCGCCGCACGGGCCTGTGGCAGGCGATCATAAAAACCACGGGCCAACGGGCACGATTCGCCATGGCAGGCTTTGTCCGGATGCTCGCAGGCCTTGTCCCGGGCGATCATTTCCAATACCCGCAACGGCATGGCCGGGGCGCTGTCCGTAATCAGCCGGGCCGCGTCCAGGGCCAATTTGCGTCCTGGGGTTTTCGCCGTGAGAAAGAACACCTTGTCCAGTCGCTGGGGCGCCAAAGCCTTGAGCATCGGGAACAGCGTGCCAACGGTCTTGCCGATCCCGGTCGGCGCCTGGGCCATCAGGCAACGACCGGTACTGACGGCCTTGAACACCGACTCGGCCAAGTGCCGTTGCCCGGGCCTGAAGCCGGCATGGGGAAAGGCCAGAGCCTGGGCGCCGCGGTTGCGCGCCTGGCGATGGTGCAATTCCTGTTCGGCCCAGGCCAGGAACAGGGCGCACTGCTGCTCGAAGAATACCTGGAGCTGCGATGCTTCGAAGCTGTGGGTCAGGCAGGTTTCCTTTTCACTGACGATGTCGAAATACACCAATGCGACGTCAATCTGTGACAACTGCAATTTCTGGCACATCAGCCAGCCGTAGATCTTCGCCTGGGCCCAATGCAACTGGCGATGGTTGTCCGGTTGCTTGCCCAGGTCGCCCCGGTAGGTCTTGACCTCTTCGAGGCAATTACGCCCAGGATCGTAGCCGTCTGCCCGGCCCTTGACCCGCAAGGTGTGGTAAATGCCTTCGAGGCTCACCTCGGCCTGATAGCCCTCGCTGCGCCGCGAGGCCACGGTGCGGTGGCCGACAATCCCCTCCAGCGCGGTGGGAGACGGCGTGAAGCGCAAATCCAGGTCGCCGACCTTGGCGGTGAACTCACACAACGCCCGCACGGCAATGCTGTAGCTCGGCACCTCGGTCATGCACCCTGCTCCGCCCATTGCACGTAACAGACGGCGACGGGCATCCGGTGCTCATGGCAAAACTCCAGCCAGCGCAGTTGGTTGTCCTGCAAGCGATCGCCGGGGCCTTTGACTTCGATCATGCGATAGGTCTTGTGCTGCGGCCAGAACTGGATCAGGTCGGGCATGCCGGCGCGGTTGGCCTTGATGTCCAGCAACAGGCGGTTGAACCAGTGCTTGAGGTGTTCCGCCGGGAGGCAGTCGAGGGCCTGATCCAGCAGCGCCTCGGACAGCGAGCCCCAGAATACGAACGGTGACTGTACGCCCCACTTTTGCACGTAACGACGGCGGATGGTGTCCCGGTAGCGACCGTCATCCAACTCGGCGAAGCACACCGCGAACAGCTCGGCGCGGCGCTCATGGAAATCTTCGTTGAGCAGGTCCACCGGCCCGCGCTGGAACGGATGGAAAAAGCCCCCGGCAGCGGCGCGAAAATCGCCGGCCAGCACAGCAGGCCGAACAGCGAATTGACCAGGCTGTTCTCGACGTAATGCACCGGAGCGGCTTCTTCATGCAGGTGGGCCTGGACGCAATATTCCACCGACAACATGGGATCGACGCGAGGCAACTGCAGATCCAACCGTTCCACTTCCCGGGCGACGGCTCGCGGCACCGGCGGGCCACCCAGCTTGCGCCGCAGCCGGGGCACGATCCGCAGCAAGGCCTGGCACTCCGCCGCGCTTTGCGGCGATTGCACCGCCGTCTCGGCCAATTCGAGGGCCAGCGTGTATTCGCCAATGCGCTCCAGCACACGAATCATCCGCAGCCGCGCGCCGGGATAAGTGCAGTCGCGATAAATACACAACGCCAAGGCAAAATCGCCGATGCGCTCGCCATGCTGGCCCATCTGGAACAGCAATTTGCCTCGGCGTCGCTCCAGCCAAGGATTGTCCAAGACCAACGCGCTGACGTGATCGGCGATCGTTTCGAGCGGTTCGCCGGCTTCGAAGCGTTGCTGGCATTCATGCAGGAACAGGCAGGCATCGATGTCCTCGCGGCTGCGCAACCCCCGGGATTCAGCGCTGAACTCGACGGTTTCATAGGTAAAGATGCCCAGGTCCGCCAGCACGAACTCCGACCAATCCTGGTAGAGGTTGCCAAAAAACATCAGTCGCAGACGATCGCACAGGTCCATGACCGTGATACTGAACAGCCGTTCTTCAAGCTGTGGGCACCAGTCGCGAAATGGCTGGGGTTCGCTGAAGCAATCGGCCAGGGCCAGCAACCACTCGGTCTTTCTTGCCTTGGGCTGCTCGATCAAGTGCCCCAGGCACAGGAGGATTTCCGGCTTGAGCAGCACATCGAACAGCTCGACCAGGCTCAGATTGGCGTGCTCCTCGACCCAACCCAGCGCCAACAACGGCGCTACGGCGGCGCTGATCTCGCCGATCTCCGCGTAGTGAAGCTTGCTGTGGCGAAAATGCAGGCCCTTACGCATCACCAACCGCACCAACAGGCCTTGGGACGAACGCGGCAGGGCCGCGAAAGCATCGATGAATTGCTGTTCTTCAACGCTGAGCACATCACCGTAACGCTGGCTCAGCCAGGCGAGTACGCGTTGGAAGTTGTTCAGGTAATAGAAGGGATCGTCGAGGGGGTTGGCTGTCACGGGAGCGGGGCCACAAAAGCTGGATACTGGTTATGCGTACAGATATCAGTTACCGAGACCCCAGGCAACTGCAAAAGATGAGCGGTCTCCTACTATTAAAGGTGAAATCCCTCAAGCGGCGATGAACTTTCCTACGGCAAGCGGGACAAATGGCGGTTAACTCAGTGATGGCCCGGTCGAATCAGACCGGCCACGCCCTTCTGATCAAGAGGTTATGGATTATGAACATCAGGTTTCTGGGCCTGCCCCTGGCTGCCATCGCGTTCCTGGCTTTGGCCGGCTGTGCGACACCCACCGTGGTGACGCTGCAGAACGGTACCCAGTATTTGACCGAGGACACGCCCAATACCCGTACCGCCGATGGCTTCTACGAGTTCGAAGACATTTCGGGCAAGAAAGTCCGGGTCCGCGCCGACGAAGTGGCCACCATACGCAAGGGAGACTGATGGACTCCGCACCCTCTCGACGAGAGGGCTGGCCTGGGGTTCACCGGGTAAAACCGGTACTGATCTCCGGCTCGATACTCATGCTCGGGCATCCTGCCCATCCTCCCCAGCCGCCGTTTCGACGCAGTGCCTGGTTCTGCGTGCGCCAGCAGCGCTCATGGTCCTGCTGGGCTGATTGGTCGATGCTTATATTTCCGGTCATGGGCGGCTTCATTGCATCGCTCGGGATCACTGCGCCCCATGATCCTACTGGGGGCACCTTGAAATATGACTTTCCGGAAGGCGTCTCAACGGATTTATCAACCTGTCCGGCCGGCAATTGATCCGAGGCAATGCCGTAGCGGCTGAGAATGGACTGATCCGGTAGTTCCGCCATCGCGCTGGCGCAAGCCAGCAAGCCTATCAGTGCTGCGATCGTGTTTTTTTTAGTCACCTGCACATCTCCTTTCACAACGGTTCGATCGTGCCCGCGCACACTTCTCGCAGGCAGCTCCTTATCCAGCGGTGTACAGGGTCGGCGTCCATGCGCGGATGCCAGAGCATGGCTACCGTAAACCCGGGGAGCACGAACGGCAATGCGAACGTGTGCATGCCAAGGCGCAAACGGGTGCTGTAGCGTTCCGGCACGCTGGCGATCATGTCACTGGACCGCGCCAGCCCCAGCGCGGTGGAAAAGCCCGGCACGGTGGTGATGAGGTTTCGGGACAAACCCAAGGCGCCAAGGGCCTGGTCGATGGAGCCGTGCTCCAAGCCACGCAGGGAAATGCCAATGTGCTCGCCCGCCGCATAATCAGCGGCGCTTACTTCGATCCTGCTCAGGGGATGCCCTGCTCGCACGACGCCAACGATACGGTCACCGAACAACCCTTGCGTCAGCAGCTCCGGACTGGTGTCTTCGTCTACAACGGCGGTCTCCAGATCCACGTTGCCCTCGCGCAGCGCCGTGCTGTCCCTGTCGGTCTTTTCGACAAACCGCAGCCTTATTCCCGGGGCCTGCCGGGCAATCCGCTCGATTAGCTCGATCGCGAAGTTTTCCACGAAGCCTTGCCGGGTGCGCAACGTGAAGGTTCGATTCACCCTCCGCAAGTCCGTGGCCTGCACCGGACGTAGCGCGGCCTGAGCGCCCTGCACCAATTGGCTGACTTGCTCACGCAACTCGATCGCTCGCGGGGTCGGAACCAGACCGCGCCCCGCCCGCACCAGCAATGGATCACCAATGGCCTGGCGCAACCGCGCCAAGGCCCGGCTCATGGCCGAAGGGCTGAGCTGCAGCCGCCGGGCGGCACCGGCCACACTGCCTTCAGACAAGAGCGCGTCCAGCGTGACAAGCAAGTTGAGATCGGTAGCGGACATCATCGGGCCCTTGGATAGGATGGATAGCGTTTCATGCAGCTATAACATGCAACTCGTGCGTCTTCCGCCATGTTATGCCACCGCGTACCGTTCTCGCAGCGCTTTATAGGCGAACCGGATTGCGAGGAAACATGATGAAACCAGCCAATATGAAACCAAGCCTGTCACCCGCGAGCGGCCCTCAACCGCTTGCTCCCGCGCGCCGGGCCTTGGCCAGCCTGGCGCTGTCAACGTTATTGGCGTCGCTGGGGGCCAGCGTCACCGCCGTGGGATTGCCTGTGTTGGCCCAAGCGTTTGATGCCTCATTCCAGCACGTTCAATGGGTGGTGCTGGCCTATCTCCTGGCGATCACCACACTGATCGTCAGTCTCGGACGCCTGGGCGACCTGATTGGCCGACGCAAGCTGTTACTGGCGGGAATCGCGCTGTTTACGCTAGCGTCAGCCTTGTGCGGCCTCGCGCCGTCGCTGGGCCTGTTGATCGCCGCCCGGGCACTGCAAGGGCTGGGGGCCGCCATCATGATGACGCTGACGCTGGCCCTGGTCGGCGAAACGGTCGATAAGACCAGGGCGGGCAGCGCCATGGGGCTGCTCGCCACGCTGTCCGCGGTAGGCACCGCACTAGGCCCTTTCCTGGGCGGCGTATTGATGACCGGGTTTGGCTGGCAGGCGTTGTTCTTGGTCAACGTACCGCTCGGACTGCTGACCTTGCTGCTGGCCTGGCGGTCCCTGCCCGCCGGGCAAGCCGCCAACGCCGAGAAGGTACGTTTCGACATCACGGGCACGCTTTTGCTCGCGACGGCCCTTGGCGCCTACGCCTTGGCCATGACCTTGGGTGGCGGGCATTTTGGTGGGCTGAATATCAGCTTGCTGGCGGCGGCCATTCTGAGCGGTGGATTGTTCGTCCGGACGCAGCATCGGCGCCCATCGCCGCTGATCCCGCTGACGATGTTCAGCGATCGCTTGCTGGTATCGGGCCTGGCGACGAGCGCGCTGGTGGCAACGGTCATGATGGCGACCTTGCTCGTGGGGCCATTCTACTTGTCGATCGCGCTGGGGCTCCCGTCGGCCATTGTCGGCCTGGTACTGGCCGTCGGGCCATGCGTCGCCGCCCTCGCCGGCATGCCTGCTGGGCGCCTCGCCGATCGGTTCGGGGTGCGTCCCATGCGGCTCCTGGGGCTGGCGACCATGGCGAGCGGTTGCCTGCTGCTGTCGCTGGTTCCCCCGACGCTTGGCATCGCCGGTTACGTCACGGCGATCATGGTAACGACCTTGGGCTACGCGATGTTCCAGACAGCAAACAATGCGGCGGTCATGGCCGAGATCCCCGCCAACCAACGCGGCGTGATTGCCGGATTGCTCAATTTATCGCGCAACCTCGGCTTCTTCAGTGGCGCAGCGGTGCTCGGCGCGGTCTTCGCGGCCATGTTGCCGACCAACGGTACTCCCTCCGCCACTCCCGAGGCTGTTGCCGACGGGCTGCACGTCACCTTCATCGTCGCCCTTTCCCTGGTGGTGCTGGCAGGCTTCATCGCCTTCGAATACCGCGAGCCAGAGCCATTGGCTACTCTTCAGGACACTGCAGGACGACCATGATGGCACTCTGAGCATTTGTACTTAGGTCATGATGCAGATCAAATAAAATGAACCAATCGCCAAACGGACTGAAAAAATCCACGTGGCGTTCATTTTCAGGTGCTATTTTTAGTTCTCACTGGTAGAGCCATGAGGGCTCTTCCTTCCTGACATGAGCAAACGGAAGCGCTTGATGAAGAAGGCGGGCTACAGATGAATAAAGGATCTTTCAGCAAGGTTACGTTCCCCAACGCCTGCCAGTTGATGCGCTGGCATTTCCATCCCATGGGTTTCGAGGCCAGCATGGACGCGCCAGGCAGTATGGTCGCCCGGCTGTTTGACCGTGCCAGCGGCGAAACCATGATCGCAATCGCCGGCATCCCCTGCGCGACAGTGATGAATGCCCCCGACGTGGAGCGAATCATCGAAGCGGTGGAAGCCGAGCTTGAAGCCTTTGTGCCGCCGGTTGGCTTGCGACGATTTGCCTCCTGACAAAAAAAGCCCACATTTTCATGTGGGCTTTTTTGTGGATCACCGAACGGTCGCCAGCGCGTCAGCCGCGAGCACGGCGACGATCGTTGAAAAACGGCTTGCCTACCCCGATCCGGTCCGACGCCTTGGGTGCATTGGCGGCCTGGCTATCCTGGCCGTCGACGTACCAATAGCAATGCTGAACCGCCCGGGTGATGCCTACATACGCCAGGCGCAGGATTTCATCCTTTTGCGCAGCATCATAGGGTTCGGCGTCACCGTCCTGTCCCAACCCGGCCATCCGGTAGACCTGATTCTTGTAGGGTGAACTGGTCAGGTGCTGGCAATCCCCCAGCAGGAATACCGCATCTGCTTGAAGCCCCTTGGCGCTGTGATAAGTCATTTGCCTGAGGCGGCGTTGCGGATAGGGCAAGCTAGAATCCACATTAACTATCGAATTAATATGCTTATCTATCAGTAACTTATCGCTACTTTTTCGATACAGCATCAAGATAGAATCGCCGTTGCGGTAGTGTTCATCGAGCCGCCGCCCCAAGCCTTCATCGTCCCTGTCCAACACCGTCACCGGGCTTGGCGAACGAGGCGTGCCGCTGGCCTTGCCTTTCTTGCCGGGGACGGCTGCCGCTCCGCGTACGATGTGCTCAGCCGCGTCAATGATGTGCTGGTGACTGCGGTAGTTGTCGGTGAGCATCACCCGAGTGTGGGCCGGTGACGGGAACTGCTTGTTGAAATCCATGAAAAAACTCGGCGAGCTGCCGCGCCAGCCATAGATCGACTGCCAGTCATCACCCACGCACAACAAGGAAGAACGCTGGGCGCCGCGCCCGGTATGCAGGGCAGCGCCACGCCTGCGCACTTCACGCAGGCTCGCCCTCAGCCAAGACACGATCTGGGGCGAAACGTCCTGGAATTCGTCGATCATCAAATGCGACAACGGCCTCAACAGGGCGTCATCAAGCAGCTTGAAGTTTTCCGGGGAGTGTTCGCTGAACAACGCAAACATCCGGTTATAGGTCATGACCGGAGGCGATTGATCCAGCAGATGATCTTCGAACGCACGCCAGAAACGACTCAACGCCTCGAAGAAATAACGATCCGGGTCATTGCTTGAGAAACACATCCTGCCCACGGCTTCAGGTACATCCAGGCCAAGATTTTCGATAAACCCCGCCGCTGCGACAAAACAGTCCAGCAAAGGGGCCGACGTCAGCTCGCCCTTGACCTTGTAGTCGAACCCGGGACCCGCACTGACATCCCCAGCCACGGCGGACAACAGGCGTTTTGAGTCTTCATACTTATCAATCCAAATCAGTGGCTTACGACAGAAAGCTTGAAACAAGGTGCGCTTTACGGCCCATTCCGCACGCACACTCAGCTTGGCACCGGGACGGCTGAGCTGCGGGTTCTCCCGTGGATCGAATCCCAGCATCACCCAGGTATCAAGGGATTTGATGTAGCCATGGCAATGAAATCTCGCCCCGTTGATTTCAAATACCTGGCGTTTCGGTTCAATACCTTTAATCGGCCAAGCCCCCGCCCGGAACCACAGGTCTTCGATTGCGTCGCAGAGTGCTTCATCGCGCTGGGCGGCCAATTCCGTCACGGCCACACGCTTCTGCACATCCGGGTGGTCGCGCTCCAGCTCCTTGAGCTGCAGGGCATGACGGGAAAGCGGCTGGATCAACTCGCGGAAACGCTCGTCACGCTGATAGAGGTTGTAATAACAGGCATTGAGCTGCTGGCGCTGGGCATCGTTGATGCGCAAGTCGAACGGGTTGCCCTGGGCGTCATCCTCATCCGCTCCGGCGCGGTGGCTCAAGGTCTCGAAGGCCTGGAGCCGCTCGAATCCCGGCAGGCTGCGGACCATGGGCAAGATACGCGAGTGGAAGGTGCGCACCAGATCCCGGGCTTCCTTCTGGCTGACCGCGCGCCCCCACAGGGCAAACGTTTCGATGAGTTTCTGGACAAAGTCCTTTCGCGATTCCCGGGTGAACGTCACCACGGTCATTGAATCCAGTTCGAACCCCAGGTATTGCGACAGCAACACAATACGCAGCACCAGGGTCGTTGACTTGCCCGCACCTGCGCCCGCCACCACCGAAGTGGCCGGCGTGTCGCTGAAAATCATCTTCCATTGGCCGCTGCTGGGCTGCGCATGGGCCGGTAGCAGTCGCGCCACATCCGCCTTGATGCGTTTCTTCAGCTCGGTGGTCAGCGGCAATCGCCAATCGTCAAACAGCAGGTCATCGACTTGCGGGGCCGGGTGCTCGGTACCACGGGAGTCGCGGATCAACAGGACCTGACGCCCCGCTTCGAGCCCCTCGGCCCTGCCTTCCTTGTAGCCATAGTCAAAACCGGCGGTATGACCGCTGCGAAATCCGTCGGCCTGCCCGTGCAGCCACGATGCGCGGTGTTGGGCGCGCAGGCGCGTCAGGCCATGACCGAAAAAACGCGCAGCCAGGCGTTTGAACCAGGACATCTGGGCCAAGGGCAGGAGATCAGGGGGAAGATCGGGATTGTGTAGCGACACGCTGGGGACTCCGGTGTTCAGAACCATGGCGACTATGGTGTCTGGATTTGCTACCGGTTTCCAGCCAAAAGCTTTTATCTCAGGGATTTAGGCGATGAAGTGAAAGTAGTATGGCAGGTTGGTATCGCGGCGCTTCGTGGAGACGCGTTCGCGAGCAAGCCCGCTCCCACAAGGATATGCATTGCTGCGTGGGAGCGGGCTTTGCTCGCGATACGACGCTCAGTTACTGCCCGGAAATGGCACCGTCCACCAATGCCTGGGCTTCAACCACCAATTGTTTCAGGTGATCGTCGCTAATGAAGCTTTCGGCGTAGATTTTGTAAATGTCCTCGGTACCGGACGGACGCGCCGCAAACCAGCCATTCTCGGTCATGACTTTCAATCCGCCGATAGCCTGCTCATTGCCTGGCGCATGGCTGAGGATGCTCTGGATTGTCTCGCCCGCCAATTCGGTGGACTGGACCTGATCCGGCGATAGCTTGCTCAGCAGCGCCTTCTGTTGAGGACTCGCCTTGGCATCGACACGCACCGAGAACGGTTCACCCAATTCATCCGTCAGGGCGCGGTAGGCCTGGCTTGGATCACGACCGGTGCGAGCCGTCATCTCAGCAGCCAACAATGCCGGGATCAGGCCGTCCTTGTCGGTACTCCACACCCCGCCGTCCTTGCGCAGGAACGAAGCCCCGGCACTTTCTTCGCCGCCGAAGCCAAGGGAGCCATCGAACAGCCCATCAGCGAACCATTTGAAGCCCACCGGCACCTCATACAGGCGTCGGCCAAGGCGCTTGGCAACCCGATCGATCAGGCCGCTACTGACCACCGTCTTGCCGACTGCGGCGTCAGCCCGCCACTGGGGACGATTCTGGAACAAGTAATCGATGGACACCGCTAGGTAATTGTTCGGCGCCAACAGGCCGCCGCTTGGCGTCACGATGCCGTGACGGTCGTGATCCGGGTCGCAGGCAAAGGCCACGTCGAAACGTTCTTTCAGGCCGATCAACCCTTGCATGGCGTGGCTGGACGACGGGTCCATGCGGATCTGCCCGTCCCAGTCGACGGTCATGAAGCGGAACGTCGAATCCACTTGTGTATTGACCACTTCCAGATCCAGGCGATAGTGCTCGGCGATCGCAGGCCAATAGCGCACCCCTGCTCCGCCCAATGGATCTACGCCCAGGCGCAAGCCGGCTTCGCGGATGGCATCGAAATCAATGACATTGACCAGGTCGGCGACGTAGGTATTGAGGAAATCGTGGCGGTGGGTGGTCTCGGCCTTGAGCGCCTGCTCGTAGCTGATGCGCTTGACACCCGCCAATTGGTTGGCCAGCAACTCGTTGGCCTTGGCTTCGATCCACTTGGTGATATGGGTATCTGCCGGGCCACCATTGGTGGGGTTGTACTTGTAGCCGCCGCTCTGCGGTGGATTATGGGACGGCGTGATGACGATGCCGTCGGCCAGGCCAGTGGTGCGGCCGCGGTTGTAGCACAGGATGGCATGGGAAACCGCTGGCGTGGGGGTGTACTCGTCACCTTCGGCGATCATCACGGTCACGCCATTGGCGGCCAGCACTTCCAATGCGCTGGCGCCGGCAGGCGTGGAGAGTGCATGGGTGTCGATACCCACGAACAATGGCCCGTTGATGCCATGGGCTTCACGGTACAGGCAGATTGCCTGGCTGATGGCGAGCACGTGCCACTCGTTGAAGCCCAACTCGAAGGAACTGCCTCGATGCCCTGAAGTACCGAAAGCCACGCGCTGGGTCGCAACCGAGGCATCGGGCCGGCCGGTGTAATAGGCCGTCACCAGTCGCGGGATATCGATCAACAACTCTGCCGGTGCCGGCTTGCCCGCAAATGGACTGACTGTCATGCAAAACCTCGGAATGGAGTGGCTCGAATGGGTGCAGTTTACTGACAGTTCGACCATGACGCGACGGGTTCGATCCATAACCCTGCGATCATGATTGCTCATGCCTCAATGCTTCGGCCAACGCATAGAACGCGGCGTCCGGATCATCCGCTCCCTGGAATGCGTGAGTCAGGCGCAAATGCTGGCTGTAGAGGCCCTGAATGCTGAACAACTCCCCCGGGGCGATGACAATGCGCCTGCCAAGCAATCGCTGGAATACCCCACGCATATCTGCCTGTCGCGATGATCGAGCCCACACCGTTGCGCCACCTTCGGGCTCGACCCATTGCAGGCAGTCGCCCAGCCGATCACGCATCAATTGTATTGTCGAAGCAGCGTTTTCCCGCAGCAGGCGCCGCAGCACCAGCAGGTGCTGGTCGATCCGACCGTTGCCATACAAGCGCGCGATCGCTTTCTGGCGGATCGGCGACAGACGAAACGCACGCAAAAGGAATTGCCGTTGCAACACCAGTGTCAGTTGCCGCGACAGCACATAACCATAGGGCGCCTCGGGACCAATGGTCTTTTCAAACGTGGAGTAGACAATCAGCCTGTCCGGATCGACCAAATCCCGGAACGGAGGGCTCCCTGGCTCGAATACCAGATCGGTGTAACTGTCGTTCTCCAGCACCCAGGTACCGCACTGCTCCAACAGACGCGCCACCTCTCGACGGTTGGCTTCACTTTTCACCGTGCCCATGGGCATGCTCAGGACCGAAGACAGCACCACCAGCCGTACCGTTTCGCTCGCCAGCAACTGTTCCAGTTGTTCGACATCAACGTCCCTGTCCGCCATCAAGGGCAGCTCGACAACCTGGATGTCGGCCGCCTGGAGCAAACGCAAGACAGTCCAGTCACAGGGCGACTCAACCAGGACAGTCGCACCTTTCAACGTCAGCACGGCAATCAGGATTTCCAACACCCCGCGCAGGTCAGCGCCTATATAGACGTCATCGGCGCTCCAGCATCGGGCGGGCGAAGAGGTGTAGCGAGCCGCCAGCGCCATGCGCAGCTCCTGCTCGCCCCAGGGTTGCGAGGGCATCTGGGATGCACGCGGGTACTGGCGCAACAACTCGCGCTCAAGCAACAGGAGCGGACTGTCCAGCGACTGCAATGACGCCGGCTCATCAGCACCCAGCATCAGCATGCCTGGCCGACGGGCATTGACGTAAAAGGTTTCGAGCAAGTCGCCACCGTCGCCCAGGGCGGTCGCAGAAGGCGCTGGCAGTGCGTAATAGCCGGATTTGGCGATCGAATACACTCGCCCTTCCTTTTCCAGCAAGGAATAGGCGTACTGGATGGTGGATATGGACACGCTCAATCGCTCGGCCAATTGGCGCAACGACGGCAAGCGCACCCGAGGATCAGCGCCCAGTTCATTGATCAGGTTTGTCAGGTACCTGTAGACCGCCTGGTAGGCAAAATCGGGTTCACGACTTCCCTTCATGAGGCAAGCCCAATGAAACGTGCCACTGCCGGTCCTGCCTCGGTGCTGAAAACGAAATCCCTCAAGCCTCCTTCCTCAGCGCGCCCAGCGTTCGTACAGTTCATGGGCGCCTTGCTCGTCCTCGCTCGAGTCGGGCGCCTCAGGCACAGACCGGCGGGCGGACACAGTCACGATTGGCTGCTCCGACACAGCAATGGGGGACTGGTATACCTTGTTGAGCAAGGCGACGGACAGGCCGCTGATCTCGTACAACCATTGCTTCGCCTCCTCAGTGGCGGGCCCATCCTCTATGGCGTTGCGCAGCTCCGGCAGGGCGAACAGCATGTCGGGATGGCAACAACGCAGGTAATTTTCCAGGCCCGCGCCGTTTTCAATAAAGGGCGCATACAACATGCACACCAATTGCGTTTCGCTAAGCCCCAGGGTTTCCTGTGCTTCGGCGGCGGCCTGGGCGCGGCGCTCAGGCATGACCGAAGGCGAACCGAACAGTTCCTGGACCTGCTGGCAGACATGCATGGGCAATTGCTTGCGATGCATGAGCATGATCGTGCGCTGGACGTAGTCACCATACCCATGCTCATAGCTGCGTCCTTGCAGGTAACAGGCTTGCAGGCCATACAAATGAGCCGACAGGTACGGGCTGAGGTATTCATGATCCAGCGTCGGTGCGATGAGCCCATCGGGTCGCACTCCCAGGAACTCGCCGAACAACGCCCAACTGCTCTCTTCCAGCCGATCGACGATCAGATCATCGATGCTGACGCGCCCCAACCGTCGACACGCCTCGAAACGTCCTTCGGGACGCCATGGCTCGATGTTTTCCTGGCCGTAGAACTGTCGGAAAAGCTCGCCCCCCATGGCATCGAGTTGTGCAAAGAGGCCATCGAAACCACCGCCCGGTTCAATGACCAGGCCGAACCTCCTGGACGCACGCTGAAGCCCGGCCATGAACTGCTTCTGCTGCCGTGGCGTGTCGCTGCTGACCCACGAATCCACTCCCGTTCCCCAGCGCGCCATGTTCCTGTAGAACTCCGCCATCGCCAGGTAGCCCTCATCCCCCAGGCCCAAGAGGCTATCAGGCGAGCGAAGATGGCCGAACATCAACAAGTCCGTACGGTTGGCATCTCGCGCTGCCGTCGATAACGGCTTCCGATGATTGAAGGAGGTCACTTCACGGTTGTCGGCCATCAACAGCTCCACGCGAGGGTCGTCGTAGACGAACAGCGCGCTGTAGCAGTGATGAATATTTTCCAGGGTGGCTTGTGAGATATCGCCCATACGGGGAGTCACGACGCGCAGGCCGAACGTCGCTGGATACCGGCCCGCGATGGTCAACTGCGCCGCCCGCAAGGCCGTCAGGACGTAGAAGCTTTCCCGACTGCCATTCTGGACCATCAGCACTCGATAATCGCCAACTCGCTCAGCGCCGCCAGCTGCCACGATCAGACGCTGAACCAAAAGCTGTATTGCGGTGCGTTCCGCGCGGGAATAGAAATCCAGCAAGCGTTGCAACATCTGTTGGTATACGTAGGTCATTGCCTGCTCATGAATTGCACTCATAGCCATCTACCTGGAAATTCGATTATCGGCGCCACACCCGCACCGACTTGATTGCAGGGCGGGTTGGCCTGGATGAAAGACTTTGTTATTGCAAACAGTATTAGCAGTCCGCTCACACCTTGCCTCTGGTAATTATTTGTCACACATGTAAAAGTCGTCCTACCTGCTTGACACACTTCTCCTTGCTCCCCTTATTTCATTGAGCATCGCCGCATTCAAGAATGCGTCCTAGGAAATTTCTTACAGCGTCCCACAGACAATGGATACATAAAATAAAGAACAAACCTAGCCGCAACTCCGCATGCGCCGGGTCATGCCCTCCAAATGTTGATAGATAGGTTTAAAGCATGCAAATGCGGCCAGACCATGCACTAACAGGAATGAACTTTAGATATTTATATCGCACCATGATTTCTTCCTTGATAGAAACAAGCGCTCAATTATCAAGACTTAAATAATGATTAGAAGATACAGATTGACGGCAAAAACCAGTTCAGTTGGGTTTGCGGGTCGTTGATCCTGGGCGATTGGGCAGCAGCCTCGACATCGCGCGTCCAGGCGTAGCTACGCTCGGCGTCAAGCGGACGCGATGACAGAGAGAATACAGGGCCGATTCGGCCGGAGACCGCGCAAGAGCCGTAGACAATGACTCTTGCGCAAGGGGACAGATCAGGCGGGATCGACGATCTGAAGGGCAACGCGCTCACGGCAAGGGCATTCACCCATGTAGCGATGAGCCTCGACGAACTCGGAGAACGGGAACACCCGAGTCTTGAGCGGCAACAGCACGCGGTCGGCGGTCAGTTGATTGATGTCGCGCAACGCGCGTTGCAACGCCACCTGGTCCTGGACAATGCCCAGTTCCGGCTTGCCAGTGAAGTTGCCGATGCAGTGCACGAAGAACTGGATGTTCTTCTGGAACGCCGCACAGGCCGGGAATGGCGTCTGGTTGCCGCCTTGCAGGCCATACAGCACCAGACTGCCACGGGGCGCCAACACATCGCCGAGCAGCGACATCTGCGGCCCGCCAAGGCCGTCGAACACAACATCGACGCCACGGCTGTCAGTGAGCTTGTTGATCTGCATCAGCAAGTCCTGCTCTTCGGTGACAATGACCTTTTCAGCGCCCAGCGACAGCAGGTATTCACGCTCGTCGGCCGTCTTGGTGGCTGCGATCACCCGCACACCCAAGGCTTTGCCCAACTGTACGAAGGATGGGCCGGCGCAATGGCTGGCGTCGGTCACCAGGGCAAATTGCCCAGGCTTGACCCTGGCCAGGTCCATGTAGGCGAAATAGGCGATCAGCAGCGGCGTGTAATGCACGGCGGCTTCGATCGGGCTGAGCACGTCGGGATAACGGGTCAGGGCGGTGCGCGGCAATACGATGACTTCGCCATACACCGGGTAATCGTTCGGGCTCTCGGCGGGGAAGCTGGCGACTTTGTCGCCCACGGCCAGATCGTCGACACCCTCGCCGACGGCAGTTACCACGCCGGCCATTTCATGTCCCAGCCCTGATGGCAGGCGGGCCTGGGAAGACGCCAGGTTCTGGCGCCAAAGGGTGTCATACCAGCTGATGCCGATCGCTTCGACACGGACCTGCACTTCTCCTGGCGCAGGAAGAGCCGCCGCATGCTCTTCGCATTTGAGCACCTCGGCACCACCAAACTTGTGAAAACGGATCGTGCGGGACATCGCAAACCTGGTCAAAGTAACCTCTAATGCCATGAACTCTATCCGGGCTTTGTACCCAAGACCATCAGTGGCTATTAATAGTCGACATGCCTGTCATTGATTCCGCAGCAAGAAAACCGAACCAGTCCTGTAAGCCTTATCCTGAAGAAAATGCATTTACCCGATGCAGAGTACCAGCCTTTCCCCGTAAGATTCATGCCGGCCATTGTTCCCATATGGCCGTCCACGTCAAGCTTGCCGAATCTGCCAGGACCCCAGATGAATCGTAATGACCTGCGTCGTGTCGACCTGAACCTGTTGATCGTGTTCGAAACATTGATGCATGAACGCAGCGTGACCCGCGCCGCCGAGAAACTGTTCCTCGGCCAGCCGGCCATCAGTGCCGCGCTGTCGCGCCTGCGCAGCCTGTTCGATGATCCTCTGTTCGTGCGCACCGGGCGCAGCATGGAACCCACGGCTCGGGCGGTCGAGATCTTCGCCCTGCTCTCTCCGGCCCTGGATTCGATTTCAACGGCGGTCAGCCGGGCGGCGGAATTCGACCCGGCCACCAGCACCTCGGTGTTTCGCATCGGTCTGTCGGACGATGCCGAGTTCGCCCTGCTGCCGATGCTGCTCAAGCGGCTGCGGGCCGAAGCGCCAGGCATCGTGCTGGTGGTGCGCCGGGTCAATTACATCCTGATGCCGGGCTTGCTGGCGTCCGGCGAGATCTCCATTGGCGTCAGCTACACCGAAGACCTGCCGGCCAACGCCAAGCGCAAGGTCCTGCGGCGCAGCATGCCCAAAGTGCTGCGGGCCGATACCGCGCCGGGACGGCTGACCCTGGATGAATTCTGCGCCCGCCCCCACGCCCTGGTGTCCTTCGCAGGTGACTTGAGCGGGTTCATCGATGAAGAGCTGGAAAAACTCGACCGCAAGCGCCATGTGGTATTGGCCGTGCCGCAGTTCAACGGATTGAGCACACTGTTATCAGGCACCGACATCATAGCCATCGTGCCCGACTACACCGCCGACGCACTGACCGCCGCGCGGCGGCGTACGTGCCGAAGACCCGCCGATCCCGGTGCGCAGCTTCGAACTGCACATGGCCTGGCGCGGGTCACAGGACAACGATCCGGGCGAACGCTGGTTGCGTTCGCGGATTCAGATGTTTTTTGGCGACCCTGATAGCCTGTAGCGCCGCGCGCTCAACCATCTCGCAAACCGCAAGACTCTTATGCCCTGGCGCCCGAAAACGGCCAGGGCCCAAGGAAGACCCCACCGCAAAGGAGCATTCATGTCGTATTTCAAAACCACCGCCGCCGTTATCGTTCTCGCTTCACTCGCAGGATGCGTGACCAACCGTTCCGAGGTGGATGTAACCGGCCCGGTACCGCAAGTGGCCGCTTCAGGCCAAGGCCAGCAGATTTACATCAATGCATTGGATGAACGGGTATTCGAAATCAAGCCACGCAGCGCTGATATTCCTTCGCTGAAAAACGATGAAGTAAACGACACCAGCGTCACCGAGCGAGCCATCGGTCGCAAACGCAACGGTTTTGGTAAAGGGCTTGGTGATGTGGTGCTTCCTTCCGGGCGGACCGTGTCACAACTGGTAGGGAATGCTGTGGCCACAGCTTATCAGCAGGCTGGCTATCAAATCGTGACCACGCCAACGCCGAGCGCTACACCGGTCAATGTGCACATCATTGAATACTGGTCGTGGTTCTCTCCTGGCGCGTTCACCGTGGCCGTGAACAACAAAGCCCATCTGAAAATCGAAGCGCCGGGCACCGTGCCGCTGGAAGTGACAACCAACACTCGTGACAGCATGCAATTGGCCACAGACAGCGACTGGAAGAAGATTAACGAGCTGGGTCTCCAAGCTATCGTCACTGAGACGGGCAAGCAACTCGGCAAGACCAAGCCCTGAAAAAGAGCTCATCATCAACGGCAGCCACCATCCGGGGGCTGCTGAACGCTCTCAACATGCTGGACCTCAAGCCAAAATCAACTGACTACTCCCGCGGTAACTCAGCCTTGACCTTACCGCGAAACACCCAGAACCCCCACGTGCAGCCACGAACCATCTCACCATCGTGTTCGATCCAACTGACATCGCAGGTCTGGATCAGCCCGAGGGCGCGGTGATAGCAGACGCGAGGCAGGTCGATGCCCTGCTCGGCCAGGAAATCGATCAGCGGCTGGTCTGCTTTACCCCTCAAGGTCCGACCGTTGTACTCGACGCAGCACTGGTTATTGACGCTCATGGAAACTCGCCCCCATTGGCCGACCGACCGCCGTGACAGCGGCCCAACGAAACGTGAGGGCCGAATGCCTGGACGGAAATGTTCAGTTACAGAGTCGATATCCCGGTGCTGAAAATGTTCATTAATTTTGCTTGCGGATCATCGGAGCCGTTACAGCTTGTGGCAACCCAATGCCAGGTACCGCTGCGGCGCCGCCTCCCGCAGGCGAGCCGCCAGGAACACGCCCACCAGTAAGGCAGCCGGGATGATGGCGCAAAGACTGTAGGACAGCGCCTTGCTGGCACCCGTCAGCACATCGAAGTGCACCACGGCGATCACCAGCACCGCCAACAACACCAGGCATGAAAAACCGGGAAAGAGGCCTCCTCGCCAGAGCCCCAACTTGAGCTCCGGATGACGCTGGGAGAAAACCACGACCGCGGCGGAGGTGAGCCCCATCAGCAGGATCACGCACAGCGTCGCCAGGTTGGACAGCCAGGCGAACAGTTGCAGGATCGGATCTGCGTCCATCGCGGCGAAAACCAGCACGACCACGGCGGAGATCAAGCTTTGCAACGCCGAGCCCATGTGGGGGCTCTGGTGGATACGGTGGGTGGTGCCCAACCGGCTCGGCAGCAACCCATCGCGGCCAATGGCGAAGAAGTAACGGGCTGCGGCGTTATGAAAGGCGAGCAATCCGGCATAGATACTGACCATGAACAGCACACGAATGACCTGGGTCAACCCGGGGCCGACGAAGTGGTCGGACATGCCATAGATAAATGTCGTCGGGTCCTGCAAGGCCTGGAGCGTGGCGACAATCTTGTCCGCGCCTACGCCCACCACCATCGACCAGACCGACAGCGCGTAGAAGCCGCCGATCAGCAACACCGAGCAGTAAGTGGCAATCGGAATGGTTCGCTGGGGATTCTTCGCCTCCTCGCCGTAGATGGTGGTGGCTTCGAAACCGATGAACGCCGCGAAGCAGAACAACAAGCCAATGGACGGTGTGCCACTGAACACATGGCTGCGATCGAATGCATCCAGGTTGATGCCGCTGTCGCCCCCGGACTTCAGGATGGCGAAATCCAGGACCAGGATTGCCAGGTATTCAGCAATGACGATGACTGACAGCACCCGGGCAGACAGATCGATCTTGCGGTAGCCGAGGATCGCGACGCTGGCCATGGCCATCAGCGAGTATGCCCACCAGGGCAACAGCAGGCCAAACGCATTTTGCATCGTGCCGCTGACGACACCGCCGAACATACCGTACAAGCCGACCTGGAGGATGTTGTAGGCAAACATCGCCAGCACCCCCGCCGCGCCACCGGCCATTCCGCCCAGCCCCACGGAGGTAAAGGCATAGAAACCGCCCGCGTGGGTGAGATGCCGGGCCAGGGTGGTGTAGCCCACCGAAAACGCCAGTAACACCAACAAGGCCAGGATCAGCAGTGCCGGCGTACCCGCGCCGTTGCCGAGCATGATGCCGATGGGAAAGCCGCCGGCAATGACGCTCAACGGGCTCGCCGCCGAGACCACGAAAAAGATGATGAAGCCGACACCCAGGGCGCCACGCTTGAGCTCGGTGGAGCTGTTGACCGGGAGAGGTACGCTCATGTCTTGTTGACCTTATGGGATGAGGTATTCGCTGCAGGATCGGCGCGGGCCACGGCGGGATCGCATTATCGTGGGTGTCGCACGCCGGATTCGATCCTATGCCTCTCCCTCGATGCCTCACTAACCCAAATCGGCACGCGCGTAATCGGCAATGGCGGCGCGGGCGGTATGGGATGGCAACTCTGCGAACAGGGCCTGGTACTCGGCCGCAAAATGACTCAGGTGAAAGAAGCCCCACTGGGCGGCGACATCTCCGATCGATAGATGGGACGCCCGGGTCGACATCAACGTCCGGCGTACGCCATTGAGCCTGACGGAGCGCAGGTAATTGATCGGCGTCGTCTCGGCGACCGCGCGAAAGCTGTTCTGCACGGTGCGCCGGCTTACCTGGAGACGCTGGCACAACTCATCGACGCTGGGCACGTTGTTCAGCTGCGCGGTCGCCAAGCGATGGCACTTTTCGACGATGTAACTGCGTGTGGAACTTGGCGTGCGCTGCTGTTTGTCGCAAGCGGGGTCGGTCATCAGTTGCAGCAACTCGCCGAGCATGGTCTGTTCCAGCTGCAATTCCCGGTCCTGGGCAACGTCATCTTCTTCGCTCAACAGCGCCTGGGAAAATGCCGCCAGCATTCGACGGCGAGCACCTGCGTAGCGCTGGGTCGACACCCTGATCACCGGTTGCCGCAGCAACTGGCCGATGTCCTTGGCCGATTCGGTTTGCGCCAACGCTTGTTCGAACAGCTCGCGCTCGAACGTAATGGCCAGCAGCTCCATGCCCATCGGCATATGGAACATGAACTCCTCGCCCCCGTGGAGAAAGAACAGGCTGCTGTCGTCCACTTCCCTTCCCTGCATCCGGACCGAACCCGGGACGGTGATGGGCACGGCAAAACACATCTTGCCCCGTGGGGCCACGCCGTGCTGCACGACGCGCTGGTTGATCTGCTCGCGAAAAACATGGCAACGCGCCGTCGTCAACTGGATGAGCGAGCTCTCGGCCGAGCCGGCGGTCAACTGGTTGTAGTCCTGGCTCCATTCCTGGACGGTGGCGGCATGAACATGAATGTCATGGAACCGGCTGATGTTGAGATGCTTCATGGTGACGAACGCCTCGGCCAATGTTCTTGTTGTTTGAGCGCCTTCCTGGCCGATATTCTCACAATAAGAGAATTCAGCAAATCTTGTTTGATCGCTACAGCCTTCTCTGTGAATGCACCAAGACTGCTACCAACAGGTTCCTGTCGCAACCGATCCCTGTGGCGAGGGAGCTTGCTCCAACTGGGCTGCGGAGCAGTCCCAAACGACGCCGCCAACACACGGCATCGCTCACTTTTGCGGCGGCTGCGCCACCGAGCGGGAGCAAGCTCCCTCGCGACAGGGATCAGGCGTCAATGGCGACGCGGCTTGAAAAGTACACCGCTCACTTTAGTGCTCCAACGACGCTGGCAATGTGCCGATTCGGGCTAACGGCTGCGAACAGGCGGCGGGGATGATCGAGACACTGAAAATCGACATCCTGAGAGACCGTCATGAGTGAAGCCAAACTTGAATCCCTACATTTCGCGGACGCCCCGCGGATCATTTCCACCATCCCCGGCCCCAAGACCACCGAGGCCCTGGCATTGTCGGCGCGTACCGAGTCGATGGCGCGCGGCGGCGCACGCATGCCCGTCGCCATGGACCGTGCCTTTGGCGCAACTTTCAAGGACCCGGATGGCAATACCTACATCGATTTGTCCGCTGGCGTGGGCGTCAGCAGCGTAGGCCGCTGCCACCCGAAGGTCGTGCAGGCCATCCGTGAACAGTCCGAAGTGTTGATGCACGCCCTGGAAGTCAACAGCACCCGGCGCACCGAACTGGCCGCCAAGATCGCCGAGATCGCGCCCGACGGACTGCGCGGCGACTGCATCACCTTCTTCACGCAAAGCGGCAGCGATGCCCTGGAAGCCGCGATCAAGTTCGCCAAGCGCATCACCGGACGCCATCAGATCATCGCTTTCCATGGCGGCTACCACGGCGTCTGGAACGCATCGGGCGCGCTGACCACGGGCACGGCCTACCGCAAGGGCTACGGTGCCCAGATGGGTGGCGTCATTCATGCGCCCTACCCTTATGCCTATCGTTTCCCGTTCGACACCACGCACAAAAGCGCCGAGCAGATTGCCGGCGAATACGTGGACTACCTGCTCAACACGCCCTACACCGCCGCCGATGATGTAGCCGCCGTGATCGTGGAACCGGTACAGGGCGAAGGCGGCTACGTGCCTCCCTCACCGGAGTTCCTGCAGTTGTTGCGCCAGGCCTGCGACCGCAGCGGTGCGTTGCTGATCGTCGACGAAGTGCAGTCCGGCGCCGGGCGCACCGGCAAGATGTGGGCGGTCGAGCACTCAGGCGTGAAGCCCGACATGCTCACCTTCGGCAAAGGCATCGGCAGCGACCTGCCCATGGCCGGCCTGATCATGCGCTCGGACCTGGCGGCCGCGATTCCCGATGGATCGGTGCCCAACACCTTTGCCGCCAACTCGCTGTCCGCCGCTGTGGCCCTGACCAACATCAGCATTCTCCAGGATCCAGAACTCGATCTGCTCAACCGTGCTCACACCCTCGGGCTCGAAGCCCAGGAGCGCATCCGTGGCTTCGACAGCCCCCTCATCGGCGAAGTGCGCGGTCGCGGCCTGATGATCGGAATCGAGCTGGTGGAGGACCCAATCACCAAGGCGCCACTGGCGCCGGCGAAGATCGGCCAGATCATGGGCTACTTGCTGAACCACGGCGTGCTGATGATTCCCTGCGGTCGCTACAGCAACGTGATGCGGGTCATGCCCTCGCTGACGATCCCTCGTTCGCTGTTCTTCAAGGCCTTGGACATTTTTGGCGATGCCCTGGCCTCCTTGAAGGCTTGAGTGTCCATCTCACCTCATTACGGATCGCAAAAATGACCCAGCATTTCAATCACTTCATCGAAGGCACGACCTTCGAAGCTTCGGACGGTCGTCGCATCGCGCTCGTCGATCCGGTGACAGAACAGACTTACGGCAGCACCGCCCGCGGCACCGCCGAGGATGTGGACCGCGCCGTGAGCGCGGCACGCCAGCAACTTGAGCATGGCGCCTGGCGCCAACTCGACGGAGCCCAGCGCGGTCGGCTGCTGTCGAAACTGGCGGACCTGGTCGAGCGCGACACCGAATTGCTGGCCGACCTGGACGCCAACGCCATCGGCCGTTCACCGGTCGAACCACGCCGGCTGGACATCCCCAACGCGATCGCCAACCTGCGTGCCGCCGCCGGCTGGGCGAATCAGCTCGAAGGGCGCACCATTCCCACTGGTGGCTATTTCGGCACCAAGACCCTGTCCTACACGGTGCGGGAACCGGTGGGTGTGGTCGGTGCCATCGTTCCCTGGAACTCACCACTGATGATCACCGTCTGGAAGCTCGCCGCGTTGTTGGCGGCGGGCTGCACGGTGGTCGTCAAGCCGTCGGAAGAAACGCCACAATCAGCCCTGCACCTGGCGGCGCTGGCTCAGCAAGCGGGCTTCCCCGACGGTGTCATCAACGTCGTCACCGGCTACGGCGACGAGGTCGGCCGCGCCCTGTGCGAGCACCCGCACGTGGCCAAGATCAGCTTCACCGGCAGCCCCGAGGCCGGGCGCGAGATCCAGCGCACCGCCGGTGTGTTGTTCAAGCGCGTGGCATTGGAGCTGGGCGGCAAGAGTCCGCAGATTGTCTTCGACGATGCCTCCTTCGACGACGCGCTCTTCGGTTGCTCCCTCGGCCTGTTCGCCAATCAGGGACAAATCTGCGCGGCCGGCTCGCGCATCCTGGTCCAGCGCGGCATCGCCGAACGCTTCGCCGCCGCGCTCGCCGACGCCGCGCGCGCAGTCAAGGTCGGCGACCCACGCCAGCCTGGCGTCCAGATGGGCCCGGTGGCCAAGAAGGCGCAATTCGACCGCGTCAACCGCTACATCCAACTGGGCATCGAACAAGGCGCCTCGCTATTGGCGGGCGGCGTATCGAATGCTGGCCAGGGCTGGTTCGTCCAGCCGACGATTTTCGCCAATGCCCGCAATGACATGGCGATCGCCCGGGACGAGATCTTCGGCCCCGTAGGCACGGTGATCACGTTCGACAGCGAAGAAGAGGCCATCGCGCTGGCCAACGACTCCACTTACGGCCTGGCGGCCACGATCTGGACGGCCGACCTGGTGCGAGCCCATCGCGTGGCCGCCGCGGTGAAGGCCGGTGCCGTCGGCGTCAATTGCTGGAGCCCACTGGACGCCAACCTGCCTTGGGGCGGCGTCAAGTCCAGCGGCATCGGGCGTGAAGGTGGGTTCAGCGGCGCACAGGCCTACACCGAAGAGAAGGTCATCACCGTGTTGCTGCCCGGCTGAGAACAAAACCCGCACTGACCGAACGGCCCTGCAATGCGAGCTGGCAGGGACCGTTCGAGGTGCATTTCGATGCGTTGATGATCCTTGGAGAGACTGCGATGAGTCCGGCAAATCAAACAATAATTGATCGGTATCCGACGTCCCTGCGTATTTTGCACTGGGTGCGCGCCTTGCTCGTCGCAGGCCTCCTCTGGGCCGGCTGGCACATGACCGGGCTGAATGACGAAGTGGCAAGCAAATATGAGCTGTACTACCCGTGGCACAAATCCTTTGGGGTGTTGGTGTTCCTGGTGGTCCTGATCCAGATCGCCCTGCGCATAAGCACGCCCAGGCTGCCGCAACCGCCGGAGACATTGGCGCGGTATGAGAGAGTTTCATCAAGGCTGGCGCACCGCACCCTGTATGCCCTGCTGGTGATCGTGCCGTTGATGGGCTATTCGATGTCGAGCACCTACACGATGAGCGATGGGGTGTTCTTTTTTGGCGTGAACCTTCCGGAGCTTCTTGGCAAGAATGACGATTGGTTCGTGGTCTTCCAGTGGCTGCACAAGGTACTCGCCTATACCCTGCTCGGCCTGGTCCTGGTGCACATCGCCGGCGCCCTCAAGCACCGGTTCTTCGACCGTGACCCTCGCAGCGACGTCTTACGCCGCATGCTGTGACGACCAGGGGCCTTGGCACCGTCATGGAATGCCTCCTTATCGAGTGTTCATGCGTTCACGTCGACGACCGTGCGCCCGCGAACCTGCCCTTGCAACACCCGGGCAGCCACTGCCGGAACCTCGGCCAAGCCAATCACCTGGGTGGTGCGGGCAAGCTTGTTGACATCAAGATCCCGGGCCAGTCGCGACCAGGCCTGCAAGCGCGCAGCTTGCGGAGCGTTTACCGAGTCGATACCCGCCAGGGTCACGTTGCGCAGGATAAACGGCAGCACCGAGCCGGGCAGGTCCGCGCCCTGGGCCAGGCCGAAGGCAGCGACAACCCCGCGGTACTGGGTCTGGGCCAAGGCATTGGCCAAGGTATGGCTGCCGACCGAGTCGATGACACCCGCCCAACGCTCCTTCGCAATCGGCGCGCCGGGCTCTGACAAGGTGCGGCGATCGATGATTTCGGCCGCACCTAAGTCGCGCAGGTAATCGGCCTCTTCCTGCCGTCCGGTCGAGGCGATCACCCGATAACCCAGGCCGGACAACAACGCGATCGCCACCGAGCCGGCGCCGCCATTGGCACCGGTCACCAGGATATCGCCACGCTCGGGTGTCAGGCCGCCGTGTTCCAGCGCCAGGACGCTGAGCATCGCCGTGTAGCCGGCGGTGCCGATGGCCATGGCTTGTTGGGTTGAAAACGCCTCCGGGATTTTCACCAGCCAGTCGCCACTCACCCGCGCCTTCTGGGCAAAGCCACCGTGGTGGGTCTGGCTCAGCCCCCAGCCATTGACCAGCACCCGATCACCAGTTTGGAAACCGGCGTGGCTCGACGTTTCGACGATGTCGGCGAAGTCGATGCCCGGAATCAACGGGAACTGGCGGATGACCGGCGAACGCCCGCTGAGGGCCATGGCGTCCTTGTAATTCACCGTCGAGTACTCGATCGCCACGGTAACGTCGCCGGCCATCAGGTCCTCATCCTTGAAATCGACCAGGCGGGTGGAAATCACATCGTCGGCTTTAGTGGTGAGCAGCGCCTTGAAAGTCATTGTCATGTTTCCTGTTCGATTGAAGGATTGGGACTACGGGCAAGCGGCTGGACGGGGCAGACTCACGCAAGCTGCATGGCTTTGCGGATACCCGTATCCAGAACGCCAGCCGGGGCGAAGCGACGCATCCATTGCAACTGCGCCGCCGCCTTGCCAGCGGTATAGCGCAGCTTGGGACGCTCGGCCCGCGCCGCCTTGAGCACCACGTGAGCCACCACATCTGCGCTTTCGGCGGTCGCCATCGCCTGGTTGACGACTTTGGTGACCTTTACGCGAATATCTTCGTACAGGTCCAGCTTGGCGTCAGCCTCCAGGCTGTTGCTTTCGAACGAGGTCCGGGTATAGCCGGGTTCGATCACAGTGACCCGGATGCCATGGGTGCGCAGTTCGTGGTCCAGGGCTTGAGAATAGCCATCTACCGCATGTTTGCTCGCGACGTAGAGCGCCACATAAGGCACGGCCACGACGCCGAGGATCGAACCGATGTTGATGATGCGACCGCTGCCCTGGCGCCGCATGTGGGGCACAACAGCGCGAGTCATCCGGACAACGCCCATGAAATTGGTATCGAAAACCGCCTTGGCCTGCTCGATGGAGCTCTCTTCCGCCGCCGCAGGCGCGAGCCCGAAACCGGCATTGTTGACCAGCAGATCGATACGGCCCTCCAACTGCAACAACTCCTGCACAGCGTGCTCGACAGAGGCATCCTCGGTCACGTCCAGCGCCAGCATGGCAAACGGCCGTTGATCCGACTGGACGCCTCTGCGGCTGGTGCCATAGACCTTGTAGCCCGCCGCAACGAGCTTGACGGCGATGGCCTCTCCGATACCGGACGAAGCGCCTGTTACCAATGCTACGGGTTTGTGGATTGTCATGAAGTTTTCCTCGGGCAGCAGGGTCGGGGCCGGCATCGAAGCGTGTCGGGCAAATCTATGATGATGAGCATAATCATAAACGTCAACAGTTTTGATTTTGATCGACATCTAATTGATCACGCCATGCTTTGTTCGCCAGAACCGTAGTCTGTCCGACAGGCTTCACCGGAACCGTTACTGAACTTGCTGCGATCATCAGCAAAAAAACGTTTCACCGATGAAACAATCCCGGAATTACCACCATCACCGCTTTGTAACAAAGTGCGACTAGGATCGGGAATGCCTCCTATTTCGCGAGTTTCCCACCATGACAACGCCTACCCTGGCTTCCAACCTGTCGGGCTCGGTCGCCTCCCCTTCGAGACCGCAGCTGGATCGCAAACCGAGCATGATGACCCTGGCGATTTTTTTCGCGGTGCTGGGCATCGGCCTTTTGTTCACTGCCTACAGCTTGATGCACGACATGAACGAGCTCGGCACCGTGGTGACCACGTGGACACCGTTCCTGCTGCTGGGTGTCGCGCTGCTGATCGCGCTGGGCTTTGAGTTCGTCAACGGTTTCCACGACACCGCCAACGCCGTGGCCACGGTTATCTATACCAACTCCATGGCCCCCAATTTCGCGGTGGCCTGGTCGGGTTTCTTCAATTTCCTTGGGGTGTTGCTGTCCAGTGGCGCGGTGGCTTTCGGCATCATCGCCTTGCTGCCGGTGGAGCTGATCCTGCAGGTCGGTTCCTCCGCCGGTTTCGCCATGATCTTCGCGTTGCTGATCGCCGCGATCCTCTGGAACCTCGGCACCTGGTGGCTGGGCCTGCCGGCCTCGTCTTCCCACACGCTGATTGGTTCGATCATCGGCGTCGGCGTCGCCAATGCGCTGATGCACGGTCGCGATGGCACCAGCGGCGTGGACTGGGCCCAGGCGACCAAGATCGGCTACGCGCTGCTTTTGTCACCGCTGGTAGGCTTCGGCTGCGCCGCGTTGCTGTTGCTGGCGCTGCGGGCTTTCGTCAAGAATCGCGCGCTGTACAAGGCACCTGAAGGCAACACACCGCCACCTTGGTGGATTCGCGGCCTGCTGATCCTGACGTGCACCGGTGTTTCGTTCGCCCACGGTTCCAACGACGGCCAGAAAGGCATGGGCCTGATCATGCTGATCCTGGTGGGCACCCTGCCGATGGCGTATGCACTCAACCGCACGATGCCTGCCGACCAGGCACTTCAATTCGCCGCGGTGGCTGAAGTCACGCAACAAGCCCTGGTCAAGCACTCGCCCTCGCCGGCGCCGGCCGACCCGCGCCCTATCCTGTCTGCCTACGTCAGCAGCAAGCAGGCCACGCCACAACTGGTGCCGGCCCTTGCCGCGATGACCGGCAGCATCGGTGCCGAGGTCAAAGGCTACGGCTCGCTGGCGAAGGTGCCCGTCGAAGCCGTGGGCAACGTGCGCAACGACATGTACCTGACCAGCGAAACCATTCGCCTGATGGACAAGAACAAGGTCGGCGACTTTGATGCCGACACCCGGGACAAGCTGCAACTGTTCAAGCAGCAGATCGACAATTCGACGCGGTTCATTCCGCTATGGGTGAAGATCGCCGTGGCCATCGCCCTTGGCCTGGGCACCATGGTCGGCTGGAAACGCATCGTGGTGACGGTGGGAGAGAAAATCGGCAAGTCGCACCTCACCTACGCCCAAGGCGCCTCGGCTGAAACGGTCGCGATGCTGACCATTGGCGCTGCCGACGTGTTCGGCCTGCCGGTGTCCACCACCCATGTGCTGTCCTCGGGCGTGGCCGGCACGATGGTCGCCAACGGCGGTGGCCTGCAGATGCGCACGATCCGCAACCTGCTGATGGCCTGGGTGCTCACGCTGCCAGCCGCCATCCTGTTGTCCGGCAGCCTTTACTGGTTGTTCACCCAACTGTTCTGATCCGAATCCCGAAGGGAATGTTCGGGGCCCGGGTGTGTTTTCACCGAGCCCCGAACTTGTTTTCAGGCGACCAGATCGTTGGCGTTGAAGGTATTGACACCAACCAACTGGATTTCGAAGTCCGCGCCCAGATCATCGTTGACGTTGCCGTAGAGCACATGATCAACGAAGCGCAACTGCCCCGCGCCAGTGAAATCCCCTGCATCGACAAAGCTGAACTTGTTGAACAGTGGCGTCAGCGCATTGGCATCCAGTTTCGACAGATCGATCTTGTCGCCTTGCAGGCGGCTGAAATCGAGGATGACGTCGCCCGCCCCGTCCTTGCCCAACTCACTCAACGAACTGAAAACGAAACGATCAGCTCCGACGCCGCCCGTCAGGGTGTCGGTCCCCGCCCCGCCAATCAGAGTGTCGTTGCCAGCACCGCCATCGAGACGATCGTTGCCTGCGCCACCGTTGAGCACGTTGGCGGCGGCATTGCCGATCAACACGTTGTCCAGCGCGTTGCCGCTGCCGTTGATCGCGGCAACGCCGGTCAACGTGAGGTTTTCCAGGTTGTTGCCCAGGGTCCAGCTCACCGAGGAACGCACGCTGTCGATTTCGCTGGCCGAGGTGCTGGTTTCGCTGATCACATCCTTGAGGTTGTCGACCACGTAGGTGTCGTTGCCCGTGCCACCAATGAGGGTGTCGATCGCCGGCGCCGCCGTCGAGGGTATCCGCACCGTCCATGCCGTTGAGTACGTTGGCGGCGGCGTTGCCGATCAGGCTGTTATTTGATGCGTTGCCGGTGAGGTTGAGCGCGGCGACGCCGAGCAACACTGCATTCTCGACGTTGGCGGACAAGGTATGGCTGACCGCTGTCCGGACCAGGTCGATGCCTTCATCCGCAAGCTCTACGACGCTGTCACCCGCGTTGTCGAGGGTATACGTGTCGTTACCCGCGCCACCGACCAAGGTATCGCGCCCGGCGAGGCCGTCCAGCAGGTTGTTTCCGTCGTTGCCGGTCAGCACGTTGTTCAACGCGTTGCCGCTGCCGTTGAGGTTGGCGCTGCCGGTCAGCGTGAGGTTTTCCAGGTTGGCGCCCAGCACCCAGTTGACCGAGGCCCGTATGCTGTCGACTTCACCGGCCAGGGTGCTGGTTTCGCTGATCACGTCCTTGAGGTTGTCGACCACGTAGGTGTCGTTGCCGGTGCCGCCGACCAGCGTGTCAATGCCGAGGCCACCGTCGAGGACGTTGGCGCCAGCGTTGCCGGTGATGCGGTTGTTCAGCGCGTTACCGGTAGCGTTGATGCTGCCGGCGCCGCTGAGTGTCAGGTTTTCGAGGTTGGCACCCAGCACGTAGCTGATGGACGAAACGACGCTGTCGATCTCGGTCAGCGCCGTGCCGCGCTCGATCACCGTGTCGCCGAGGTTGTCGACGTAGTAAGTGTCGTTGCCGGCGCCACCGTCCAGGCTATCTGCGCCGCCCAGGCCGTTAAGCACGTTGGCGGCGGCATTGCCGATCAGCACATTGTCCAGCGCGTTGCCGCTGCCGTTGATCGCGGCAGCGCCGGTCAGCGTGAGATTTTCCAGATTGCTGCCCAGGGTCCAGCTCACCGAGGAGCGAACGCTGTCGATTTCGGAAGCCGAGGTGCTGGTTTCGCTGATGACGTCCTTGAGGTTGTCGACCACGTAGGTGTCGTTGCCGGTGCCACCGATGAGGGTGTCGATACCGGCGCCGCCGTCGAGGGTATCCGCACCGTCCATGCCATTGAGCACGTTCGCCGCGGCGTTGCCGATCAGGCTGTTATTTGATGCGTTGCCGGTGAGGTTGAGCGCGGCGGCGCCGAGCAACACTGCATTCTCGACGTTGGCGGACAAGGTATGGCTGACCGCTGTCCGGACCAGGTCGATGCCTTCATCCGCAAGCTCTACGACGCTGTCACCCGCGTTGTCGAGGGTATACGTGTCGTTACCCGCGCCACCGACCAAGGTATCGCGCCCGGCGAGGCCGTCCAGCAGGTTGTTTCCGTCGTTGCCGGTCAGCACGTTGTTCAACGCGTTGCCGCTGCCGTTGAGGTTGGCGCTGCCGGTCAGCGTGAGGTTTTCCAGGTTGGCGCCCAGCACCCAGTTGACCGAGGCCCGTACGCTGTCGACTTCAGCGGCCAGGGTGCTGGTTTCGCTGACGACGTCCTTGAGGTTGTCGACCACGTAGGTGTCGTTACCGGTGCCGCCGACCAGCGTGTCGATGCCGAGGCCACCGTCGAGGATGTTGGCGCCAGCGTTGCCGGTGATGCGGTTGTTCAGCGCGTTACCGGTAGCGTTGATGCTGCCGGCACCGCTGAGTGTCAGGTTTTCGAGGTTGGCGCCCAGCGCATAGCTGATGGACGAAACAACGCTGTCAATCTCAGTCAGCGCCGCGCCGCGCTCGATCACCGTGTCGCCGAGGTTGTCGACGTAGTAAGTATCGTTGTCGGCACCACCGTCCAGGCTATCCGCGCCGCCCAGGCCGTTGAGCACGTTGGCGGCGGCGTTGCCGATCAGCACGTTGTCCAGCGCGTTGCCGCTGCCGTTGATCGCGGCCACACCGGTCAGCGTGAGGTTTTCCAGATTGTTGCCCAGGGTCCAGCTCACCGAGGAGCGGACGCTGTCGATTTCCAAGGCCGAGGTGCTGGTTTCGTTGATGACGTCCTTGAGGTTGTCGACTACGTAGGTGTCGTTGCCAGTGCCACCGATGAGGGTGTCGATACCGACGCCGCCGTCGAGGGTATCCGCACCGTCCAGGCCGTTGAGCACGTTGGCGGCGGCGTTGCCGATCAGGCTGTTATTTGATGCGTTGCCGGTGAGGTTGAGCGCGGCGACGCCGAGCAACACTGCATTCTCGACGTTGGCGGACAAGGTATGGCTGACCGCTGTCCGGACCAGATCGATGCCTTCGTCCGCGAGTTCGACAACGCTGTCACCCGCGTTGTCGAGGGTATACGTGTCGTTACCGGCGCCACCGACCAAGGTGTCGCGCCCGGCGAGGCCGTCCAGTAGGTTGTTGCCAGCGTTGCCGGTCAGCACGTTGTTCAACGCGTTACCGCTGCCGTTGAGGTTGGCGGTGCCGGTGAGCGTGAGGTTTTCCAGGTTGGCGCCCAGGCTCCAGGTCAAGGAGGCGCGCACCGTATCGATTTCGCTGGCCAGGGTGCTGGTTTCGCTGATCACGTCCTTGAGGTTGTCGACCACGTAGGTGTCGTTGCCGGTGCCGCCGACCAGCGTGTCGATGCCAGCGCCGCCGTCCAGGACGTTGGCGCCAAGCGTTCCGGTGATGCGGTTGTTCAGTGCGTTGCCGGTGCCGTTGATGTTGCCGAAGCCAGTCAGGATCAACGTCTCGATATTGGCACTCAGGACGTAACTGCTGGAAGCCTGGACAGTGTCGACTCCGCTGTTCAGCGCACTGGTTTCTTGGATGACGTCATTGATATTGTCGACGACATAAGTGTCGTTGCCTGACCCACCGATCATGACGTCTGCGCCAGCGCGACCGTTCAGTACGTTGTCCAACGCGTTGCCGATAAGCGTATCGTCGTTGGCCGAGCCAATCGCGTTTTCGATCTTGGTACCGTAGGCAATCGCCAGCCCTTCGTTGAAGTCAGTCTGGGTAGTGAGATTCTGGAAAGTCGCGCCGATCTTGCTGAACTGGCCTTCATTGAGGTTGATACGCACAGCTTGCGCCTGGTTGCTCGCATCGATGGTGTCAACACCGTCGGCGTCCCAGATAGTCTCGAAAACCGATTGATCGGCCGCCCAGCTATAGCTGTTGTTGCCGACCTGCCACTGCTTGTTCGCGCCATACAGGCTTTGGATGGCAGCGATGTCCAGCAACATCGGTGTGGTGGGCTCATACGAATAGTTGTTGTTGTAGCTCATGATCGTGTAACGGACGTCATCGAACTGAGAGGACAACACGGTGCTGTTCGTAGCACTTGGCGAGAACGGGTGCTTGAGACCCAGCGCGTGGCCGATCTCGTGCATGAACGTCATGTAGTCGTACGTGCCCTTGACGGGATTCGGGTCGTTGGTGACCGGACCGATCCATACGTCGCCGCCACTGGGGGTCTTGGAAGGGAAATAGCCCCAGGCGGCAAAGCCATCGGGCATGTCCATGTAGCCGCCAAACCGCAAGTCACCAGCGTTGGTGACTGAGTCATTGACTTTCGTAAACTTGATATTGGAAACCGAACTCCAAGTGCCGAGCGCGCTAGTAATGCTGTTCTGTTGCGCCGAGGTGAGGAAATAACTGGACCGGAATTCCTGATCCCCGCTGTAATCCCTGGCGAAATAAGAGTTCATCGATAGGAAGCTGTACGTCAACGACGTGCCCGTGGTCGCGCTACCGGTCCAATAAGTGCCGTATAGCAGGCTGTTGACCTGCACGTTAGTGGTCAATTTCGCAGACGAAACGGAGGAGTAACCAAGGGGACTGGGCATACAAGCTTCCTATGAGCGATCTGCGGCCCTTCCCGGATGCGGCCGCTACAAGTCGTTAATATTGCCTGAAAAATGGCGCCAATAATATTACTTGGCCATCATTTTTTCTACCGCACATCCGATGAACCGGGGGTAGCCAGCCAGTCGTTGGCCTTGCGTATATCACCCTCCCCCAACCTGCCACTCCAACGATGCAGGACAAGCAGGCTGGTCACGAAGCGGTACTGCGACTGATAGAAATCACGCCGCGCGCGAAACTCCTCCTTGATGCTGTCCAGTACGTCCACGGCATTCTTGACGCCATAGGAAAAGGCCTTCTCCGTGGCGAGTCGCGACTTCTCGGCCGATTCGAGCGCGCGATGCGTCGCCTTGATACGGCTTAGCTCGGCGGTCATGCCCAGGTAGGCCGTGCGAGTCTCCTTGATGACTTGGCGCCGTAACGCCTCGAGTTCTTGTTGCGCGGCCTCCTTGTCGCTCTCGGAAGTCGACACCCGGGCGCGGGTGGTGCCGCCACTGTAGAGCGGCATCTGCAAGTCCAGGGACGCGACCAGATTGTCCGAACGAGGCGCCAGCGCACCTTCGTAGCCGATGTCGCTGCGTTGCGCCATCAGGTTCAGGCCCAGCTTGGGCAGATGGCCAGCCTTGGCTTCTCCGATGGCGGCTTCGGCGGCGCGAATGCTGTGTTCGCGAGCGTGCAGCGCCGGGTTGCTGTCCAGCGCCGTCTGCACCCAGTAATCCTGCGCTTGGGCCGGCAGACTGAACGCCGGACTCTCGGCGATGCGCTTGAACGGCTCGCGAACCTCGCGCCCCACCAATTCGGAAATGGCTTCGCGGCTGACCTCGACCTTGTTGACGGCTTCGATCTCGTCAGCCTTGAGCGCATCCACACGCGCCTCCAGGTCCAGCGTGTCGGTCACCATTGCCATCTGCCGCGCATACAGGGCGTTGACGCGCTTGAGATTGCGCTCGGTCGCGCCCAGCTCGCTGCGCACCAGGGCCAATTCGTCCTCGGCGGCAAGCACGGCGAAATAGCGCTCGGACAGGTCAACGCTGGCCTGCACTCGCGTGTCATCGGACTCAAATTCGCTCTGGCGCGCCAGCTCCACGTAGCGCTGATAACTGCGCCAGACCTGCGGGTCGTAGATGACCTGGTTGAGCATCACCGCCATGCGCTTGCCGTTGTACTGGATACGGCTCAGCTCATCGTCGCGCCGGCTGCGGTTGACGCTGCCGCTGGCATTGAGCTGCGGCAACAATTGACCGAAGGCCGCACGCTCGTTGCCTTCGCCACTGCGAGTCAAGGCCTGCGCCCGCAGGACACGCGGATCGGCGCCCTGCGCCTCTTGATGCAACTGCCAGAGATCGACATAGGTAGACACCTGCCCATTGTCCGCAAGGGCGCCAAACGACAGGGCGACCAACCACAGCGCGACCAGAGATTTCATATCAATCCTCGATCAACGAACGGGCAAATGCATTGCTGGCCGGCTGCATCAGGTATTCCAACAACGTTCGCGACCCCGTATTGATCAACACCTCGACGGGCATCCCGGGCACCAGGGTAAGACCGCCCAATGCCTGCCTCCCCTTATCGGTCAAGGCCACGCGTGCCAGGTAATACGGGGTTGCAGTGTCCTTGTTGACCAGCCGATCGGCAGACACCTGTACCAATTGGCCCTCGATGACCGGCGTGGTACTGCTTTTGAACGCACTGAAGCGGATGCCAGCCAGCTTGCCCGGCGCGATGCGGTCAATGTCCATTGGCGAAACCTGGGCCTCGACGATCAGCTCCTCGTTGGCCGGGACAATGTCGAGCAGCGCCGTCCCGGGGCTGACCACCGCGCCCAGGGTATGCACGGTCAAGCCCATGACCTTTCCGGATTCCGGCGCGAGGATATCGGTGCGCTGATCGCGATCCTGCAGGGTGGCCAACCGCTCGCGCAGTTCGTAGACCTTGGTCCGGGCATCGCCCAGCAAACCCGCGACTTCACTGGCAAAGGTCTTTTTCAGCTGCAAGATCTTCAACTGCGCTTCGTCGGCCTGGACCCTGGCCCGCGCGCTGGCGGACTGGCTTTCCGCAATTTCGGCCTGCAGCCGGGCCAGGCTGCGCTCCTGCTCGCGCAAACGCTGCTTGTCCACGTAGCCTTCGGACAACAACGCGCGTAAATCGACAATTTCTTCTTGATAGGAAGCCGCGAGCATTTGCTTGCTGGCGACGACCGCTCTGTAGCCACGAATCTGTTCCTCGATTTGCCCGATGGACTTCTCCTGCAACGCGATTTCCCCGAGCAAGGAGGTCCGCCGGGTCTGGAAGATCCGTGCTTCGCTGTCGCGCGCCTCGCGCACCCGAGCATCAGCGAGGTCCAGGGCGGGGACGGGCAGCGGCTCGGGCAAGCCATCACGCTCGGCCACCAGTCGGGCTTCGAGCTCGAGCGCTGCGATCAACTGGCTGCGCATCGCTTCCATTTCAGAGCGCGCCTGGGTGTTGTCGAGCACCAGCAGCACATCACCGGCCTTCACCAGGTCGCCGTCATGCACGCGCAGCTCGCGCACGATGCCGCCTTCCAGGTGCTGCACGGTCTTGCGGTAGCTCTTGACGGTGACCACGCCCGGCGCCAGTGCCGCGCTGTCAAGCGGCGCCAGGGTGGCCCAGCCGCCAAACAGGCCGAATGTCACCAGCAACATGAGATAGCCGATGCGCCGTATCGGTTTGTCGTCAATGGAAAACCCGGTGACAGGGGCGGATGATGGCTTGATTTGTTGCATCGAATGGCTCATCCGCTTCCTACGATTCAATGGCGGCGGCCGGGTGCGCCGCGGGCGTGGCAGCCTGCAGTCGCGCCAGGACCTTGTCGCGCGGCCCGAACAGGCTCAGTTCGCCCTGATTGAGGACCAGCAGTTTGTCGACCTGCGCCAGCACGCCGGACCGATGAGTGATGACAAACACCGTGGCGCGGCTCTGCCTGAGTTTTTGCAGCGCCTCGGCGAGCATCTTTTCGCCCGCATCGTCCAGGTTGGAGTTCGGTTCATCGAGCAATACGAGGCGCGGTTCGCCGTACAGCGCGCGGGCCAGGCCGATGCGTTGGCGCTGGCCGCCGGACAGGCCACCGCCATTGGCCCCGATCAAGGTGTCGTAGCCATCAGGCAATTGCAGAACCAGTTCATGCACCCCGGCCATGCGCGCGGCAGCGACCACGGCTGGTGCGTCCACCGGACCGAAGCGTGAAATGTTCTGGCTGATTGTGCCTTCGAACAACTCGATGTCCTGCGGCAGGTAACCGATGTAGGGGCCAAGTTCGTCCCGCCGCCATTGGCTGATGTCCGCACCGTCCAGGCGCACCGTACCCGCCAGGCTTGGCCAGATGCCGAGCAATGCCCTGGCCAGCGTCGACTTGCCCGCGCCGCTCGGACCAATGATGCCCACCACGGAACCTGCCGGCACCTCGAACGTCAGGCTCCGGATAATCGGTTTGCGCTGGTTGGGCGCGCCAACCGAAAGGCCTTCCACCCGGATCGCGCCCTCGGGTGCCAAGCAAGGACATGCGCTCAGGTTCGGCGGCGATCGTTGCCAGCAAATGGTGCAGCCTTGCATATTGCGATCGTGCGCCCAGGAAGCCTTTCCAGACGCCGATCAATTGATCGATGGGCGCCAGGGCTCGCCCCAGCAGAATGGAGCCGGCGATCATCAGCCCAGACGAAATCTCGTGATTGATCGTCAGGTACGCACCCAAGCCCAGCACCAGCGACTGGACGACCTGGCGGAACGTCCTGGAGACGGTCGCGACCGTCGTGGCGCGGTCACTGGCGAGGCTCTGCAGGGAAAGAACGGTGTGGGTCTGCTCGCTCCAGCGCTGACGCAAGCTGGCAAGCATGCCCATGGATTCAACCACCTCGGCGTTGCGCAAGCTCTTGTTGGTGAAAGCGGTAGCCGCCATCTGCTCGCGGTTGGCCGCATGCAGCGGTGCCTGGGTGAGTTTTTCATTGACGTAGGCCAGCGTACCCAACAGCACCGCGCTCAACAGCCCCATCCAGCCGTACCAGGGATGGAACATGAACATGACGGCCAGGTAGATCGGAATCCAGGGCGTGTCGAAAAACGCAAAGAGGCCGTTGCCGGTCAGGAACTGGCGCAACGCGTTCAAATCGCTCAGGGGCTGGGCCGTGGCGTTCATGCCGCAGCTTGTCAGCGCCTGCTTGAAACTCGCGTCGAACAGGCGCTGGCCCAGCAACGTATCCAGGCGCGTGCTGATCCGCACCATGATCCGCGACCGAACCCACTCCAGTCCGCCCATCGTGGTCAACAGGAGCAACATGATCAGCGTCAACATCAACAAGGTCGACAGGCTGGCGCTGGCGACCGCACGGTCATAGACCTGCAGCATGTAGAACGAGGGAACCAGCATCAGCAGGTTGACGAAAAAACTGAAGAAGGCAACGGAAAGAAAGCTGCTTTTGCACGCGGCAAGGGCATCCTCCAACTCGGTCCTGGAGTGGGCTGGCATGGTTCATTCCCTGAGGTCCGATTAGGGTCAAACCTGGAAAAAATCAAAAGGGCACAGGCGCGCAAACGCCTGGAATATCTTTTCTTGGACACTACTGCAGTGCCCGCACAATCGGATCTACCGCGCTGTATCGGCACATCCTTGCGGTTCTTAAGGAGGAATTTCAAAGGAGCCTCTCTGGCCTGCGGTTTGCTGGAAGCTCACAAGCTCCTGCTTGCGGCACCAGGCTGATGTCGACACGTCGATTGGCGATTCGCCCGGCCTCGGTATCGTTTCCTGCGATGGGTTGATGGGCGGCAAAGCCCTGCACGGCAAAACAATCGGCGGGAATGCTGCCCACGCTCTGCATCCAGTCGCGTACCGCGGACGCCCGGGCATGGGAGAGCCGGAGATTCTGCTCAGATGAACCTGTGGCATCGGTATGCCCGGCAATGATGATCAACCAGCCTGGCTGGGCCTTGATGTCGACCAGGGCCTTGACCAGGACAGAGGTCGAGCTAGGCTTGAGCTCCGCGCTCGCCGGCGTCGAACAGCGACAGGCTGTCCAGGCGCACCGGATCGGGCCAGGCGACGTCCGTCTGCGCGCCCTTCCACCACCCGGCAACCCCAGCGGCGACGGCAAGCAGAAGCGCCGCGGTGCACAGCCATGGCAACAATCGTCGTTTGCCGCTTGTCGTATCGGGCGGCGGCACGAGCACGATCGGCATCATCAATGCCGGTTCCGCCACCCGGACGGGGAGCAATGCCGTTTCGGTGCCGAAGTCGCTCCGTTCCAAGCGCTGGATGAGGTGCGTGACCTGCAGTCGCAGGGCCTGCAGCGTGGTCAACGGTACGGGCGCCTGGCAGGGCAACCGTTCACTGAGGTCGGTAAGCGCATTATCCAACTCAAGCAATGCGCGCAGGTTGTTGGTCGACAGCGCCCAGCTGCGCAGCAGCGTTTGCAGTTGGGCAAACAACCACCCGAGCATCTCCAGGCGAACGGAGACCGACGCCGGCCAAAGACTGGACCATTGGCCACAGAGAGTCTTGAGCAATCTCATGCCTTCGACCATGCCATCCAAACCGTGACGCTGCCCCCGCGCCAGCGCATAAAAGCACACGGTCTGCAGTTCTGCCCCGTTCAATTGCAGTAGCACAAGGCACAACTGCTCCACTTTCTGCCAATCCACGTCGGGACAGGCGCTATGGCCCAGCTTCGCCAATTCACCGCGCAGGGCGACGAACTCAGCATAACCGCGCGGATCGCCGCCGAGTCGAACATGCACCTCGAACAACGCGCTCATCGCCCGCCCCTTGGGTGATCCATTCCAGGCGTCGAAAAGTAGTTCTGCCGCGTCAGGTGACGCACAAGGACTTTGCCCTCCGGCCCCACGGTGGTCCCGAAACTCACCCGCCGCCCGCCTTTCAACTGCACGTCCAGCGCACATTCCAGATGCCCCGGCAGCACCTGGGGTAACAGTTCGATGGCGAGCTCCGTCAACCGTGGTTCGTATTTGAGCAAGGTGTCGGTCATGGTCTTCATCAAGGTATGCGCCGTTGCTGGCAACCCCTGCAGAACCGTGCCCATATCCGGCAGTCCGTAGTCCGGCAAATGACTGAGTGCGCCCGCCCGGCAATTGAGGATGCGTTGGAGGTTGTCCAGGACCGACAGCGTGTGCTGGTCCTGCTCGCTGACGCGATGCACATCCAGTTCTCCGTCGAAGTTTTGCAGCAACATTTCGTAGAGCGAGGGGTTGGGCTCGGTCATGGCTTATTCCTTCGCCAAGGGACGCAAGGTCAGTTGGTTGTCTCCCATCTCGATGAGCCGTGCCCGATCCGGGTCCAGGTCATCGCGTGTCAGCAGCAGGCGCCAGGTGTCGGGTTGAGCATCGGGATTGCGAAACAAGCCCACCAGCGCGACGACTCTCGCCTGCGGATTCATCGGCACGCTCAACTGTGCCCCTGCTCCGGGTTTCACCACCACGGCTCGCCTGTCCAGCAATGCGCCGTCGAGCAGCCGCTCGTCACCCCTCACCAGCCCCTCGTAAGTCGCCCGGTCCAGCGCTTTGCCATCGCGCAATTGGTACACGCGGACCAGGGTTGGCAACGACAGCGCATTCATGTCCGCAACGTCGGTGTTGAGGGCCGTGCGCGCGTTGAAGTCCAGGTGCAGGGTCTTCACTTGCTTATGGAAAATCGTCTCGGCGGCGGACGCAGTGCCTTGTGTGACGGTCTGGGTCAACCCACACCCGTCCAGTGCAGTGGCGATCACTGCCAGTATCGATAGATTAAAAAGGGTACGAGACATGCTGTGTTTCCCTGTTCCGAGAATGGATCGAGAGGCCTTGATAACGGCCCAGATTGATCGTGAGGGTTTCGTGTTCTTTCGCCCGCCAGGTGTCTGTGCCCAAGCCCAGCACACCGGTCATGCCCAATCGAATCCGGGGATTGCCCAGGACCGGGGTCGGCAGGCTGCTCAGCGCGACCGTCAATTGCAGCGTCGCGCTGCAACGCCATCCCAGGTACACCCGCAGCAGTACCAGCAAGTCGCTGTGCAGCGCTCCGCCAGGCAACCAGTCGTTGGCCTCCTTCGCGTCATCGGTGCAAAGCATCAGGTGCAACTGGCTGTTGACGTCCCGCCCGACATTGCCCAGCGGCGTGCCTTCGGACAAGGTGACCGGACGGGACGGGCAAAGGCTGGCCGGATGCGCCAAAGGAATTTTCTGCGGCCAGTGCGGGCTGATTCGCGCCTGGGTCTTGCGCGCCAGCAGCTTGACCAACGCCTCGATGCCTTCGGCGTTGCGGGTCGGCAGGCGCATGACGCCGAGCAACGCAAGGAAACGCGAAATGGGCGTCGCGACCCGTCGCGTGCTTCCGGGAATGCCCAGCCCGATCAGGCCCAGCAGGCATTGCGACGTCGCATCGGTGCCGCCTGCTGCGAACGTGGCCGGGTAGGAATACTTGCGCCAGATCCGGTAGAACTGGGTAAATATCCGGTGATTGAAAATGTCGAGGAAGGCCTCCAGCGCCTCATGCCCTTCCCGGCGTTGGGCGATGTCATCGAGGAACGCAGTCGGCAACGGCGAGTCGACGCCGTATAACCCCAGCACACGAGTGCGTACGGTCGCCGGACGCCCCGGATTCTCCGGATCGAGTTCGATCGCTTTCAGCTCGCCGGCTGGGAAGCCCATGCCGGGATCGGGCCGAAAACGCACCGGATCGTCCGCCGGACGCGCGGTGCTACCCAGCAGAGGATTTCCGGGCAGCGCTTGTTCCAGCAACTGGCAAAAACGGTACAGGCTGGCCTCGGCCACCCGCTCCTGCACTGTGCTCAGCAAACCGCCGGTGTTCAACCGGGAATACGCTGGCTGTGATTCTCGCTCCATCGCAGGCACGCTCCAGTAGGTTGAAGGACCAGCGTGAGCTGGGTGTAAAGATGGACGTCCGCGTAGAGCGCAAAGAAGCGGTTGAGCATCTCGCCGAACAGACTGATATCGCCCTCCCCCGCGAATCCGTTGGTGTCCAGGGTGATTTCGATATCCACCCCACGCAGCAGGAAGCCCTTTTCGAAGCGCTGGACCAGGTGATGACTTACCTCGACGATCGCCGCCAGCCGACGCCGGTTCAGCTCGCTGCCCGTCCAGTCGTACAACGCCAACGTCCCGCGCAACACCTCGGCACTGTCGAGCATCGGCAGGAAATTCGAGCCCAGGTGGCTGAGGATGCGCCAATGAAAACGGTCGCGATTTGGCGGATAGCAGGGCAACGTCGGGGCACACAGGTTGCGCACCCGCAGGCCGAACTGGGTGAGCTGCACCGCCGTATCGAGCACCGTGCTCTGCAACGCTTTGCGCGGCAGTTGGCCGTGGGTGCCGGTCAGTCGCAGCGACAAGCGTTTATCGGGCCGCAGCAGCCGATCCTCGTCGAAACCTTCGCCACCGAGGATCAACCAGGTGTCGTGCAAGCCATTGGCGGCGCGCTTCAAGCGAGTATGGAAATAACGTTCCGGCGCTTCGTCACGCAGCATGCCGCCCTTGTGGCGAAAGCTGCTGAACGGCACGTAGTCCAGGCGCTGTTCTTCCTTTGAGGCGGTGACCTCGTCCACCGAATAGATTTCCAGATGGCCGTCCTGCAAGCGCATCGGACGCAGCAGGTAATCGGTTTGCAAAGGGTCCAGCTCCAGCGGATCGGCCTCCAGCACAAACAGATTGATCACCGGCACCGCGTGCAGGCGGATGTGTTCGGCGCTCAGGTCAAAAGCATGGGGCCAGGGTTCACGCAGTACCACTTCGAGGTCGAACCAGGGCGCACTGGGTTCAATCACCAGTTGATCCAAGCCGCAGAGGGTGACGAACATGAATTTTTCCCGGAACGTGAAATATTCCAGCAGCAACTGATAACCACTGAAGGCGCTGTCGCCCTTGGGCCACAGCCGATCCTCGTCGGCAAAGCCCTTGGCCGCGAAGTAACCATCCAAAGGCGTGCGGCCAGGCTGCTCCGCGACGCGCACGTACATAGCCTGCCGGTTCAAGGTCAGGGCTTGGTGCAGCGCGCTGGCCAGCGGTGCATCGGCATTCAAGTACAACGGCAGGCGACTCAGGTCGATCTCTGCCCAGGGAACGGATTCGCTGCGGGCAAAGCGCAAGCGCAGCAGCGAGCGACCATCCGGTTCGTGGTCACGCGCCACCGACGCCAACGCCAGCGGCTGCAACGTCACGTCTTGCGTGGTGGTATAGCGGCAGCAGGTGCGCTGCGGCCCGATGGGTTGCGAGAGGATCTCGAACCCCCGGGCGATCCGTTCGCTGCGTTTGATCTGGGCAAGATCGGGCACCAGCTCGATGATCGACAGCGACGGAATGGTCCGCAAATAATGCGGCCACAACAGGCTCACCAGGCCTTCGGTCAGCTCCGGCAGATCATCGTCGAGCTTTTCCCGCAGGCGCCCCATCAGGAACGCAAAGCCCTCGAACAGTCGCTCCACATAGGGGTCCTGCGCCCCCGGCTTGTCCAGGTTGAGAAGCGCCGCACGGTCCGGGAACGCCTCGGCGAATTCCTTGCCGGCCTCGCGCAGGTAGCGCATTTCGGCGTCGAAATAGCGCAGTGTCAGATTGTCCATGTTCATAAAGCATCCTGATCAATGAGGGTCAGCCGCACAGCACGGCGGCACGTACCGGATCGATGGCTACGAGCGCCGCCAGCAAGGTTTCCATGCGTCGAGCCAGGGCGGGTTTGTCGGTGTCATTGCGTTGGGCTTTGAGGCGCAGCAGCTTGAGCAGACGAGCCTTGACTTCGAAATACAGCTCGGGCTCCCACCCGCGCAGATCGTGGTGTTGAACGGCGGCGTCCAGCTCCCCCAGCAGGTGGATCGCCAGATCGGTCTTGCCGAACTGTTCGGCGACCCGCGCCATCAGCAGACGCAACAGCCAACGTTGCCGCCCACCCTGAATGTCCGGACGCGCCGCCAGCCAGGCCAGTGCGGGCTCGACCCCTTCCCTGTCGGCCTGCGCCAAGGCTTCACCCTCCCACGACAAGATGTCGGCATCGCCGATGCCATGCGTCGACGATGGAGCCGGCAGCCATTGCCCAGGGCCATTGCCGCTGACGTGTTGGGCGATCCATTCACGGGTGGCCTCATCGGCGAAGGGCGTGCCGTCGCTCCAGCGCAGCAGCTCGATCCCCGGCAACCGCTCGAGGAACATGCCCAAGTCACGCTGAACGACGTCCGCCCAACCATCCTGTGGCGCAGGTTGTTTACTCAAGGCCTGGTACGCGTACCACTGCAAGTCCAACCAGAAATGGTTCACGCCCTCGGCATAGATCCGCTCGACCTGATCAAGCAACTGCCGCCAAGCCTGTTGCAGGTACAAACGCTTGAGCTGCGCCCGATAATCCGCCCTCGGCGGCGTCAGCCGGGTATTGCCGTCGGCGTCCTCGGGCGGCGCCTGATGCACCGTGTCCCAACGCAGGCTTTTCATCAGTCGATGGCCTGCCAGCCAGCCGTGGGGTTGATCGCGCAAATAACCGGCCAAGGCCCGGCCATGGTCCAACAGATCCCGACCGGACTTGATCGCTGGAACGGTCGGCGTGCCTGCCTGGGCATTCGATTCCTGGCTGGCCGCATTCTGCGGCACCACCGCCTCCACACCGCCGGATTGAGCCAGGCGGGCAGACAGCGCGGCATGCAGCGCGCCAAGGCAAGGACGTTGATCTTCCGGCCAAGCCTCCAGCCCCTGCTCCAGCCAGGCCAACGCTGCGGCAGTGCGCTCGGCCTCGGCCTTGACCACCTCCGGGTACAGCGACAGGGTGTCCAGCACCTTGGCGCCGGCCAGCCATTGCAGCGCCACCTTGCGACTGGTGGCGCGCGCCGAGCAGTACGCTGTCAGCGAACCGCTCCACCAAAGCCGCCAGCAGGCACAGACCGTCGGCCAGCCCCGCCTCACCGTCCCGGTGCAAGCGCGCCCACACGTAATAGGTGACCACGCGCAGATCCTTGCAGGTCCGGGTCAGCAGCTTTTCAGCCAGCTGGGCTACTCGCTCGGCATCGGCACCGGACAACTTGTCGACCTCTTCGCGCATACGCTGGAAGTCATCGTCATAGCCAGGGTCGTCGCCGACGGGTGACGCCTCGCTGATCGGTTGCAACCAGGGCTGCCAACGTGCGGCCTGTTCACGGGCAACGGCCACCGCGTCGCGCTTTCCGAGGCAACGGGTGATCAAGCTTTGCAGGCTCATTCGAAAACCTCTTTGCGCGCATGGGACGCCTCTGCCCCGCCGTCAGCGAGGAATATCCGCCCCGGCAACTTGAACCCGCGCAACTTCAGCAGCGTCATCGGCCCGGCATCGAGCTCGGTGCGCAGGTGCCAGGTCAGGCCCAGGCCATCGGGGGCCTTGAGCACCATGCGGTAGCGGCTGTCGCCATCGTCCAGTGGCGTGAACCTGGCCTGTTCCAGCAAGCGGATCAGCCCCCAGGTGCCGGCGTAGTCGGCGAACAACCGCTCGCCGGTGTGGACGCTGGTCCAGGTCAGGCTGACCCCGGGATAGTCGCTGCGCCCCGGCCAGCCGAAGCGCTGCCAGCGTTCCTTCTGGTTGAAGTACTCGTGTTTTTCACCGTTGAGGATGAAGGTGGTCTGCACCACATCGCGCACGCCTTTGCCGCTCAGCTCGAAACTCAGGCCCAGGCCGCCGTCGGTGAAGAGCACGTCGGCCAAGTCGCCGAGTTGGTTGATTGCCGTCAGGAACTGCGGATTGACCCGCAAGCCACGGCCATGACGCGGATCGGCCACCCAGCGGTTGCCTTCCTTGCGCAGCACGCCGCTCAACTGGCTGTGCAGGAAGCGCTCGATGCGCCCCGTGTCGGCGCGGATCATCTGCCCCAGCATCGGCAGTGACGCATCGCTGGCCGTCGCGGCAAACGGATAGCGTCCGGCGAAGGCCGCGTTCCAATGCTCGACGATCGAGCGCTGCCACTGGCTGTTGAGGCCCGCCGCCGACGGTTGCAGCACTCGCTGCCAGGCCTGATCCAGCGGCTGGACGAACAGCGTCTCGCCAACGCCGGCCCATTGCGCGCCGAGGCTGGCGGCCATCAATCGGCCGTAGGACTGGGTGTCGGTCAGGTCGATGCCGCGACCCTGGAACACCGTCTGCGCCAGCGCCTGGGTCATTTCCATGGGGTCGGTGGCGGTGCTGATCTGTTGCAGCTTCAGGCGCACGCGGGTCACTTGGGTGAGGTAGGCCTGCAGGCTCAGATGGTCGCTGGCGTTTCGGTCTTCGGCGCCCTTGCCCATCAGGGTCAACAACGGTCCGAAGGTGGCGTCCAGCGGTCCACCGGGCAATTCCACGAGTTGATCGATCACCGGCGCCTTGTCCGGCCCGATCAGCTTGTGCGCGGACTTCATCAGCGAGTCGCCCAAGGCCGGCGCGCGGCTGCCGGCCTGGCCTTGATAGGCCAGGGTATTGATCAACGCGATCAGCGGCGACTGACGCACGTCGCTCATCAGCGTCAGTTGCTCGATCACCCCCTCCAGGTTTTTCGGTTGGCGGGCGCGCAGGCTGTTGAGAAACCCGAGCCAGGCGCTGGCGTAGTCCTGGAAATAGCGTTCGGTCAGGCGCGCCTTCAGCTCGTCCGGCGTCAACCGGGGATCGACCTCGCCGGGTTTGTCGCTGAGCACCCAATCGATTTCCTCACGCCGCGCCTGCGCGATGTCGTCGATGGCCTGGCGCACCTGGCCCTCCCAGGCCTGGCGCGTGAACACCCCCGGCACGCTGGCCTTGCTGGAAAACAGCCCGGCGGCCTCGGTGTCGCCAACCATCTGCGCCAGGCCCAGGGCCGAATAATGCTGGCCCACGTCGTCCAGGACCTGTTGATACAGGCTGGCTTCGGCGTTGCGCTGGCCCAGTTGATCGAGCAAGGCCTGGCGTACCTGCGCCACCAGCCGAGGGTCGGCCTCGATGCGCCAGTCGGGGTGCGCTGGCAATTGCTCGGCGTAGAACTGCCAGAAGCCGGGCGCCAGCGTTCGCCAGAGCGCGGGGGCAACCTCTTCCCGGGTGGGTTCGACATGGGCGAGCGTCTTGACCAGAAGCTCCGCCTCGGCTTTTTCCGGGCGCGCCATCATCAGGTACGCCTTGAGCTGATCGTAGGCAACCGCCGAGCGCTCGACCCGCTCGGCACTGCCCGGCGCCAGCTTGACCAACGCCTGCAATTGCTCGCGCAAGCGCGCCGCCGCCGGGTCGCGCACCAGGCGATGATTGGCCTCGACGTAACGCGGCCAGAGCATTTCAAGCAGGACGGGATTGCGGTTCAAGCCAAAGCGTTGATGCCATGGCGCACCGGCCACGGCACGGTGATCCAGGCGCGCCAGCACGTGGACCAGCTCGTTGAAGGCGAGCAATTGCTCATCGGCCCGCGACGACGCGTCCAGCCCCGCCAACACCGCCTGCACCTGAACGATCTGCGCCCGATTGCTCATAAAAGACAGCGTCATTCCCACGCCCCACACCACGGCCAACCCCAGGAACAGGGCGTAAGCGACCCGCGGCGCGCCCCAGCCCAGTCGCGCGCCGACCGCCTTGTCGCGCTGCACGCCCTGCCACACCGGATCCGGCCACCAGAAATGCTCATCTTCAGCGCTCCGGATCTCGCGCAGCGGCTGGCTGAACCACAGCCCACGCAGCCTCACCCCTGGATTGAACCCACTCAACGACGGCGCCAGCGCCTGGCGCCAACGGGCAATGCCATCGGCCTGCAAATCCCGCGACAGGCGCAGCAGAAAATCGTGGTGCAGCTGCTTCTTGACCTTCATCTGCACGATGCCCTGGTGACGCAAAGGCTCGACCAATTCCTGCAGACAATCCTCCAGCGTCGCCGGCGTGACCTTGGCCGGCAGCAGACAACCCACCGGCTGACGCTCGCGACCTTCCTGCGACCACGTCGCCTCACACACCTGCCACAGGTGCAACGGCACCTGCCGCCGCATCCGACGAGCCAGCCCCTGCAAATGGCGCATGCCCTTGGCCAGCGGCACTGCATCGGCGCTTTGCTCTGGGGTCAGTGCCCAGACCACTCCGTCCAAAGCGCGCCAGCGGCGTAAGCCAAGCCAATGATCCAGCAATGGGTTTGCCAGGTTCTCTTGGAGGCTGCCGCCCCAGAGCAGCACAGTGCGCTGGCCTTCGAGCCATTTCTTCTTCGCCAGATGCGGGGCGATGGCGGTGATTTCGGTGGGTTCGCCGACGATGAGCAGGAGACGGACTTTGTGGCGCCAGAGGGGGCCGTATTGGAAGCGTAGGTGCTCGCGCAATCCGCTCGATGCTTCTTCGTTTACCGAGTGGGGTTCGACCTTATCGACAGTCGGGCCATTGTCCGTCTGATACGTTCGATAAGCCGAACGTCCCATCACATTGCCTAGAAAATGGAAAACGCCCAGGAACAACACCGATAGCAGGGCCATTGCGGATATGCCCAGCAACCAGAGTGCCTGATGGTCGCTGCCAGCCTGAATGCCCAGCCATTGGGGGTAACGCCACACCATGGCGCCCATGATCGCGTTGATCAGCAACAGACCGCTGGCCACCGCCCACACGACTATAAAACTTCGCATCTGCATTCGAATGTCCTATTCCGATAATGAAGGCGCAGGCGTCAACGCCATGTTCCAAAGCCTGGAGTCAGCGCAACCATTGCCGCTAAAAATGAACTGCGCCCCCGCGCCCACCTGAATGGCTTGCGTCGCCGCGACAATCGCCAGCCATGGCGAGGCTTTGCCAGGATTCCCCAGCACCGCGTCCAAATCACGAAGTCCTTGTTCATGCTCCATCGGTATCGCTAGTTGGGTTGAAACGCTGGTCAGGGCTGCATGACGTTGTGCATTCACACCTGCTCGCCAGACATGCTGGATCGACTCAGCCTCCAACGGTACCCAGGCAAGCGCCTGCGTTGCGGCATCGCGCAATGCGTCGGAACAAGGTTGCCGCTCCTGTTCCGGGCGATGAAGAAACGCGATCGGCGCCAAGATCGTTTGCGCCAGGGGGTTGCCCAGGAGCAAACCGGCCACCACTTCCGCCGTGCCTTCCGGTTGTCGCGGCGCTAATTGAAACGCGATGACCAGCAACACGGTCCGCTCATCAAAGCGCTGGTCGAGCCAATGGTCCAACACATGCAAACCATCGCCTTCGAGGGAGACCGGCACCTGGCGGATGGCGGACGCTTGCCATGCCTGCGCCCATGTCCGATCCCACGCTGGGCCCGACAAGCCGCTATCGCCCTCCAACAACAACGCCAACGGTGTATGGGCAGGCAGTTGCGCCAAGGTGGGGGCCAGCTCGCCAAGCAACTGTTGCAACGTATGCAGCAACACCGGTTCGAGCTCTTCAACCGCATCGCCCGGTAGACGGCTGTGGCATGACGACGAGGCGAGCCTCGAAGGTTGCACCCTCTGCACCTTGATGCCGCTCTGCAAAGCCTCCAGTTGCACCGCTGGTTCTTCGCCTGGGACGCGCAGGGCGGTGTGCAGGTCGACATTCAGCACCCGTAGAAAGCGACGTCCCTGACGGGTTTTCTGGATCAAATCCTCTTCGCGTGCCTGATCCCAGCCATCGGCCACCGCTCGTTCGCCGAGATACAGCAACGCCCGCCCGCCCCCCAGGGCACACCACCCCAGCAAGGGCACACCCAAGGTCAGGCTCCAGAAAACCTCAGGCCTCTGATGTAACGCTTCAGGGGCGAACGACACCATGCCCCCAGCACCTAGCAGCAAACAAAACGCCAATAACCCGAGCCACCGCCAGGCGCGGGGGCGCGCAGGCCTGGGCGCCAAGGCCGGGACGTCATCCATTCGGACCGGCATGATCAACGTGCCCCCGCGCCAGGCATCGACGAAATCAGCGCACAACCACAGGCGCAACGATGACCGTCAAAAGCCATCGGCACACCATTGTCTTTAAATGTAGGGTGACCTTCGGCGATGACCGTCCGGCCGTGACCTGGAATCGGGCAGTCCACTGGATCGCCTTCCCGAGCGACCCCGACGCCGCCGAATTTCATGACGGTTGAGCCTGATTGGACGGTACCGCCTCCGGTTGTTTTGTCGCCGATTCGGATGATGTTTTTCATGTCGCTTTCCTTGTTCAAAAAAGCCCGTCCATGGGCAGAGTTCGGCACAGTCCAGTTGACTGATGCCTTTTTGGGTCTCAACCACAAACAGCGTTTGCTAAGTCATCCATAAAATATCCAACCCACCTTTTCTGGGCCGACTGTCACCCGGTCAGGGAGCAGGAAACGGTGCTCGCGGTGACGCACGTTCAGCGTCGGCAGGGTCTCGCCCTCTTCGAAGCGGCGGATGACGGCGTTCCCGGCGACGATCCAGTAGCCGATTTGCGGGCAGGCCTGGCCGCTTTGACAGGTTGTCGAGGGTTGCTCGGCCCTGATGAAGGCGGGTGAATCGGCTGTGGGTTTGCCGGTGGCGGGTTCGAGACCCTTGGCCTCAGCCAGTTCGCGGATCAGCGCCTCGCTGGGTTTCTGCGGTGGGACGTTGGCCAGGCGGGCTTCGAGCCATTGGAGTTTGCCGTCCCATTCAGGCAGCTTGGCGGGTGGCAGGGGGAGGATTTCGTTGATTTCGGGGACGGTGGGGTTGGCGTAGGAGTAGTTCGCCAGGATTCGCCAGATTGTTTCGTAGCGTTCGGCGCGTTCGAGGTCTTCCAGTTGGCCGAGGTAGTCCAGCTGATTGGAAGGAAGAGGTCCGCGAAATGCGTCCTCCAAACGCCCGGCAGCGCTTTCGTGACCTGCGACGACACCCTTCTGAAATACCTCAAGCGCCTGTTGATACTCCCCCTTGTGTTTAAGATAAACGCCCAGCGTAACAGCGGCCTTACCATGACCTTGCTCGGCGGCGCAACGATACATTTGTATCGCTATTTCCGGCGCGGCATCAATGGCCTCGAGTTTTTCCCCTACGAGGTACTGGGCCTGAGCGTTGCCCTCATCGGCTGCTTTACGGAAGTAACGTAAAGACATGTCAGCGTCTTCATGCAGACCCGCCGAGCCTTGTTGCAGGAAAATCCCGACGAAGTAGTAACCCGTTGCTACACCTGCGTCGATCAAGATTTGGCTCATGCGCAAGTGCTGGGCGCCACTGAGTTCGAAACGACCGCGCATGGCGCCGTTTTGCAGATTGATATTGGCTTTGAAATGGCCGTTCTCTGAGGCGATGCGATACAGCCGCTCGATCTCTAGATCAATGGTTTTGTCCTGTTTTAGCTGGTTGTTCTTTTGCAACCAGCGCGCGTACTGAAACAGCACGTCGCTCTTAGCGGAGGGGGCTGGGATCGTTTCGTGTTGGCAGGTGAAGGCCAGCTTGGCCTCGAACTCGGTTAAAGGCTCCACGAAAGGGTCCTTCTTGGTGACGTTAAAAGTGCCACTGTTGCTGCAAGCGACGAGCAGCAGGCAGGGCAGCAGGAGGATCCAGCGCATCATTTGAATTCCTTGTGGAATGTGGCTTTCGTAATAAAGCTCGACACAGCACGGTCGGTGGATGGCCTTCCATGCCGCATGTCTGTTACGCAAAAACCGCAGATCATCCATGGAACATCCACTCAACCTTTTCTGGGCCAACCGTCACCCGATCCGGGAGCAGGAAACGGCTCCCCCACTTACGTACGTTTAGCGTTGGCAGGATCTCGCCCTGTTCGAAGCGACGGATGACGTCGTACGCGCCGGCGATCCAATAACCGGTATGCGGGCAGGCCTGGCCGCTGTGGCAGGTCGGTGCGGGTTGGGGGATCGTGATGAACGCAGGTGAGCTCGGCGTGGGTTTGCCGGTGGCGGGTTCGAGACCTTTGGCCTCGGCCAGCTCGCTGATCAGCGCTTCGCTGGGTTTTTGCGGTGGGACGTTGGCCAGGCGGGCTTCGAGCCATTGCAGCTTGCCGTCCCACTCGGGCAGCTCGGCGGGTGGCAGGGGGAGAATTTCGTTGATTTCGGGAACGGTGGGGTTGGCGTAGGAATACCTCGCCAGGATTCGCCAGATTGCTTTGTAGCGCTCGGCGCGTTCGAGGTCTTCTTGTTGGCCGAGGTAGTCCAGCTGATTGGAGGCTAGAGGTCCGCGAAATGCGTCCTCCAAACGGCCCGCAGCACTTTCGTCCCCCGCGGCGATCCCCATCTGGAGTATTTCAAGCGCCTCTTGGTACCGGCCCTCGTCTTTAAGGTAGATACCCAGAATGACTGCTGCCTTGCCACTGCCCTGCTCGGCGGCACAGCGGCGCATCTGCCGGGCGACGTCCGGCGCAATGTCGCTGGGTGCCAACTTGTCTCCAACAAGATACTGAGCCTGGGCGTTGCCCTCATCGGCTGCTTTGCGGAAGTAGCGCAACGACATCTCCGGGTCCTGATGCAGACCCGCCGAGCCCTGTTGCAGGAAAATTCCGACAAAGTAGTAACCCGTCGCCACACCTGCGTCGATCAAGATTTGGCTCATACGCAAGTGCTGGGCCCCACTGAGCTCGAAACGACCACGCATGGCACCGTTCTGCAGATTGATATTGGCTTTGTAATGGCCGTTCTCGGCGGCGATGCGATACAGCCGCTCAATCTCTAGATCAACGGTTTTGTCCTGCTTGAGCTGGTTGTTCTTTTGCAACCAGCGCGCGTATTGAAACAGCACATCGCTTTCGGCGGAGGGGGCTGGGATCGTTTCGTGTTTGCAGGTGAAGGCCAGCTTGGCTTCGATCTCGGTTAAAGGCTTCACGGAAGGGTCCTTCTTGGTGACATTAAAAGTGCCACTGTTGCTGCAAGCGACGAGCAGCAGGCAGGGCAGCAGGAGGATCCAGCGCATCATTTGAAGTCCTTGAGGAATGTGGCTTTCGTAATAAAGCTCGACACAGCACGGTCGGTGGATGGCCTTCCATGCCGCATGCCTGTTACGCAAAAACCGCAGATCATCCATGGAACATCCACTCAACCTTTTCTGGGCCAACCGTCACCCGATCCGGGAGCAGGAAACGGCTCTCCCACTTACGTACGTTTAGCGTTGGCAGGATCTCGCCCTGTTCGAAGCGACGGATGACGTCGTAAGCGCCGGCGATCCAGTAGCCGGTATGCGGGCAGGCCTGGCCGCTGTGGCAGGTCGGTGCGGGTTGGGGGATCGTGATGAACGCAGGTGAGCTCGGCGTGGGTTTGCCGGTGGCGGGTTCGAGACCTTTGGCCTCGGCCAGCTCGCTGATCAGCGCTTCGCTGGGCTTCTGCGGTGGGACATTGGCCAGGCGGGCTTCGAGCCATTGGAGTTTGCCGTCCCATTCAGGCAGCTTGGCGGGTGGCAGGGGGAGGATTTCGTTGATTTCGGGGACGGTGGGGTTGGCGTAGGAGTAGTTTGCCAGGATTCGCCAGATGGTTTTGTAGCGTTCGGCGCGTTCGAGGTCTTCTTGTTGGCCGAGGTAGTACATCTCATTAATGTTGGAAGGGGTGCGAAATGCCTCCCATAGACGGCCCGCCGCGCTTTCGTCACCTGCGGCAACGCCTAACTGCAAAACTTCCAACGCTTCATCATATTTCCCCTCATCTTGCAGGTAGATTGACTCCATGGAGGCTGCCCTTCCTTGGCCTTGTTTGGCGGCACAGCGGCGCATCTGCCGGGCGAGGTCCGGCGCAATGTCGCTGGGTGCCAACTTGTCGCCAACAAGATATTGAGCCTGGGCGTTGCCCTCATCGGCTGCTTTACGGAAGTAACGTAAAGACATGTCAGCATCCTCATGCAGGCCCGCGGAGCCCTGTTGCAGAAAAATCCCGACGAAGTAGTAACCGGTCGCCACACCTGCGTCGATCAAGATTTGGCTCATGCGCAAGTGTTGGGCGCCACTCAGCTCGAAACGACCGCGCATAGCACCGTTCTGCAAATTGATATTGGCCTTGTAATGGCCGTTCTCGGCGGCGATGCGATACAGCCGCTCAATCTCTAGGTCAGCGGTTTTGTCCTGCTTGAGCTGGTTGTTCTTTTGCAACCAGCGCGCGTATTGGAACAGCACATCACTCTCGGCGGACGGTGCAGGGATCGTTTCGTGTTTGCAGGTAAAGGCCAGCTTGGCCTTGATCTCGGTTAAAGGCTTCACGGAAGGGTCCTTCTTTGGGAAATTAAAACTGCCGCCGGTGCCACAAGCGACCAGCAACAGGCAGGACAGCACAAGAGTCCGGCGCATCAATCGAGGTCCTTCAAGATGGCTTTGTCGTAATAAAACTCGACTAAGGGGGCGTAAGGCGTCCCGTCTCGCTTATCTGTTTGAAGTTTTTTGTTTCTATCGATGATCTCCTGCCAAGCCTTAAACGCTTCCCCCGCATCATCCTGCGCCCCCTTCTTATCCGTATGCAGATCCCACAACCGCCGCCGCAACTTCTGGGTCACGCTCTCCCATTCATGGGCAATGTTCAGCTCGCTATCCACCTGCATGCTCCGGGTGTTGATGTTGGCCGAGCCATGGGTGGTGAATACGTCGTTGATGATCATCAACTTGGAGTGGATGTACACCGGCATCCAGGGTTTGCCCGCCGGTGAATCGGGGGCGACCAGGGAGCATATGTGCACCTTCAAGCCGGGTATTTCCTCGGGCACAACGGTGCTGTCGAGGATCTCCTGTTTTTTGCGTTCGAGCTCGGCCTTCCATTGGGCCTGTTCCATTTGGCCGATACGGTCCTTCGGGTCGGCGCGGGGCATGGGCGGGAATTCCTTTTCCATTTTTTGAATGCGCCGCAGCTTGGTAACGCCGGGGATGGTGTTGGCGCGCCCGAGGCTTTCGAGCATGCGCTGGGTGTTCACGGTGCCGGCGCCGATGCCATCGTCGGTGGCGTTGGTGATCACGAACAGGTGCAATGCGCCGTGCAGGCCGGGATCGCGCCCGCCCTGGGTCTGGGTGGCGGCGACCGACTTGATGAACTCGGCCAGCGGTGGCCAGCGGAAATACTGGTTTTCGATGTAGATGAACTGCGTCGCGTTGTTGACGGCTTGCATGTAGAGCCGCTCGATGTCGCGCTTGCCCGCCTGGGGTTGGGTGCGCAGGATCTGCGCCATTTGCGGCATGCCGTGGGTGCGCAGTTGCGGCCCGACCTTCATGGATTGGCGCGAGGCGAGCAGGTCTTCGCCGGTTTCCTTGCGCCAGGCAGCGGCGAAGTTGTGATGCAGGTGTTCCAGGATCGGCCCGCTGAGCCGGCAGGAAATGTCCTGGCGCGGCGTATCGCCGCGTGGGCCACGGTTGGGGGCGGGTTTGCTGTCCTGGCTTCGGTTCAGTGCCGAATGCTTGTCCGTGTCCCAGTACTCGTCGAGCATGTTGTGGCCCATGATGAAACCGACCGCGCAGTCCGGTAACTCATAGTCGACCAGCACGCTTTTCTGGTGGTGGGTGGCCGTCCATCTCAGCGTTTGGCGCATCTTGGTGCTGATTTCGCTGTCGAGGCTCGCGTATTTCACCCAATGGGCGATCTCCCCCCTTTCATCCAGGTTGAAGCCGCGACTGACAAACACTGGCAGTCCGCTGGCGGTGCGTTGCGCGGCCTCGTGGTCCGCGACTGCGCACGTCGCAAACCATTGGCGATCAAAGGCGTATTGTTCTTCGGTGGTGCGTTGCATCACCCGGTCCATGAGGCGGATCGAGCCCTTGCCGGGCAAATTGGCCTCACCGCCAAAGCCGGCGGTATTGAACGGCATTTCCCAGCCCAGCAACCGTACCTCGACGCCTTCCCGGGCCTTGGCCATGAGCAGTTCGCCAATGCTCGGCGCCATGCCGTCGCGGATGAAATACATCGACGGCTGGAAGCCCCAGCAGATGATGTCGATGCTCTTTTGGGCCTGGGCAATGGCCTGGTGCACGGCGGTGAAGGTTTCCTCGCCATTGACCAGCGCTTGATAGCTGGCGATCACCGGATGGTATTCAGTGTTGTGGACGTACCAGGGCGGGGTGCAGACGGCTTCGTTGGTGTACTTTAAGCAAATGGGTACCACGATGTCGGGTTGCATCATTGCTCTGTCTCTTCCTTGTTATGGTTGGGGTCATTCGTCAGGACGGCGTATAGCGCACGGTGGTCCGTGTGCGCAGAGGGCACAGTCACTTCGGCATTGGTCTGTACGGGGTGGTTATGCAGACCACTATTGGCCAAGTGCGCCTGCTCGGCGTTGCGGTACTCGGTGGGCACCGGCAATTGGTAGCTCACGCCGTTGACCAACGTCAGTCGGTAGCCACGGGTGACGACTTGATGGTCGATCATGAGTTGCCCACTGCCATCGAGTACGCCTTGCTGGACCGGTATGCCATCGGCCTTGAGTGTGTAAGGCATGCCCGCCCAACCTTGACCCGATGCATTGGGCGTTTGCGGTAGGCGCAGGCGCAGCGGTTGTTTGAACAAGCGCTGCGGGTAGTCCGGGTGTGCGGCCTTCATGCTGGCAGCGCCTTGCACATATTCGAAATTCGCTGACCTGACGACAAAATCCCCCAGCGTCCCCGACTCGATGAGGCCCTCATCCAGGGTGATGTAGCTGCCGCCTGCGTTAAGGGTGATTTTCTTTTTCGCGACGATGCGGATCTCGTCCTCGGTGCTGCTGATGTCCAGCCCATGACGCGCCATCAGTTCCAGCTTGTCGTTCTGCGCTTGCACGATCACCGGCCCCTGGTTGGCAATCAACTTGAGCCCCAGCTTGCGCACGAACAGGCTCAGCCCTTGGCCCACGCCGACAAAAAGGCGCTTGACCACGCTGAGGTCGGCTTGGCCGCCCGCGTTGAGCATCAGGTTGTGTTGCGCAGCGAGTTGCAGGTGCTTGCCGCTGGTCAGCGCGATGCCTTGCGGAGCGCTGAGCAGCAGGACGGAAGTCTTGAGCTGTTCGAGGTCTTGCCTGAGCAAGGCCAGTTGCGCCTGCACGTCGGCGGGGTCGGCCCGACTCGCCTGCGCGTCATTGGAAAGGCTTTCCAACTGATCGGCGGCCTGTTGCAAGCGACCTGTCGCCTCGCTCATATCGAGCACCTGGCCTTGGGCGCGGGGCTGCTCATCCGCACTGATAAACACCCCCCTGCCACCCCGAATCGCCCCCCAGCCATCGGTGCGCAACTCAAACCCTTCCCCACGTTTCTTGCGCGCGGCGTCCACCAGATGCCCCAGGTTCAACTGGCTCTTGCCGCTGTGTTCGGTGCTGAGCTTGATGTGCTCCTGGCCGCGGGTGTCGTCCAGGCGCAGTTTGTTGTTGGTCGGGGTGCGCAGGACGTTGCGGCGTTCGTTGCGGGCGGTGACCGGGTCGGGGTGGCGGTCATCGTGCAGGGCGTGGGCGATGTAGGGGCGGTCGGGGTCGCCGTGTTCGAAGGCGATCGCCACTTCGGTGCCGGCCTGCAGCGGGAGGTGCAGGCCGTGGGTGTCGCCGCCGTAGGGTCGGGCCAGGCGCAGCCAGGCGCTTTCGCGGCCGGGTTGCCAGGTGTCGCGGTCGAACAGGAAGCGCACTTTGTAGCGGCCTTCGAAGTCGAGGTCGGCGTACGGCGGGTTGACGACCGGGTGGCTGACGCGGGCGGGGATGGTGCCGCTCATGCGCGGCTTGGGCAGCAGCGCGGGGCGAAAGCACACGGTTTCCGAGTAGGGAATGGCTTGGAAGTGGGCGACGAAGCTGCGGTCGCGGGCCGCTTCGGTGCGCAGGCTGACGATCACCGCGCCGGACTCGAAGGCCTTCGGCGGGCCGCCGGTGATGTCGAGGCGCTGCGCCGGGGCCAGGATGGCGCTGCTGGTGGTGCCGCTGAGGCGGGTTTGGTCGTTGAGGTAGAGCTCGTGGCGCAGGCGGGCGTAGAAGAAACCGCTTTCGCTTTGCAGGTCCTCGTCCAGGGCGTAGCGCTCGCCCAGCACCGTGTAGGGTTCGCCGTAGTGATAGGCCTCGCCGTAGGTGCCCTTGGCGCCTCGGGTGTGGTCGACTTCGCCGTCCAGGAAGGCGTGGGCCTCGCGGTGATGGTAGGCGCGAAAGCTGATGCTTTGCTCGACCATCCGGTGGGCGGTCTGCAGGTTCCAGACGGCATCCTGCCCATCGGCGGACAAGCCCGACGGCGGGCGGCACGGCAACGTGACGCCGCGCTGGTAGTGCCGCTGGTCGTCGTGAAATTCCACCACGTCGATGTTCAGGCGATCGTCGCTGGTGACGCGGTACCAGATGCCGACCTCGGCCAGCAGGCGCTCGACGAAGGCCAGGTCGCTCTCGTCGTATTGCATGACCTGTTCGCGCCGGGGGTACTGGCGCACCAGGTTGAAATAGAACTCCTCGCCACGAAAATCGTGGCGCGTGCGCAGGATGTGCTCGACGATCTCGGGCACCGACTGCTGCTGGTAGATGCGAAACTGTTTGCCGCGCCCAAGCCGCGCGAAACGCGGTTGCAAGGTGATTTCATAGCGGGCTTCGTCGTTGGAGCCGGACAGGCGCTTGAAGCCTGAGATCACCCCATGAAAGGCGCGCAACGGCTTGATGACCGGCGGCGTGAAACCCTTGGGCGTCGGCGGTGGCGGCACGGCGTACAGGTTGAAATAACCCCACCGGTTGAGCACGTCGGTGGCCGCCAGGTCGCGCTCGGTGCAGGTGAATTCGATGCGGTAGAGGTAGGGACGACTCAGGTGCTCCTCGCCGGTGAAGGCCAGGACGTCGAGGTGAGCGTCGAGGCCCGAGATTCGCAGGGTGTGGCGGCTGTGGTCGAAGAAGGTCGGCATGGGCATGTTCATTGCGCAGGCTCCTTGACGACAGTCTCGGCGGCGTCTGCGCCATCGACGAAGCGCAGGGTAATCCCCTCCTCCTGGCAATAACCCAGGTGCACCCCGCGTGTGCGCAACTGCGCGGCCCGACGTTGCAGCAATTGTTGGCTCAGCACCGGCAGGATCTGTTCGTTGAGCAGGCTGTCGATGTTGCGCGCCCCGGTGTCGGGCAGCAGGCAAGCCGCAACCAAGGCCTCGCTCAGGGCGTCATCGATGTCACAGGCCAAGCCGTAGTGGCGCTGCAAACGCTTGGCCACCTGGTCGAGCTTGATGGCGACGATGCATTGCAGGGCGTCGACGTGCAGCGGGCGATAGATGAGCGTCTGGAAGCGTGCCAGCAGGGCCGGCTGGAAGTGTTCGCGCAGGATCGGCCGCATGAGTTCATGCAGCGTGCTGTCCGGTGCGTCGGGTTGCCCCTGCAGACAGGCTTGCAGTGCGTCGCTGCCCAGGTTGGAGGTCATGAGGATGACGGTGTTGCGAAAGTCGATCTCGCGCCCTTCCCCGTCACGCATGAAACCGCGATCGAACACCTGGTAGAACAGGTTGAGCACGTCGTGGTGGGCTTTTTCCACCTCGTCGAGCAGCACGACGCTGTAAGGCCGTTGGCGCACGGCTTCGGTCAGCACACCGCCCTGCCCATACCCCACGTAACCGGGCGGCGAGCCTTTGAGCTGACTGACAGTGTGGGCTTCCTGATATTCGGAAAGGTTGAGCGTGATGAGCGCTTTTTCCCCGCCGAACAGGCTGTCGGCCAGGGCCAGGGCGGTTTCGGTCTTGCCGACGCCGCTGGTGCCCACCAACAGGAAGACGCCCAGGGGCCCCTTGTCATCGGTGAGCCCTGTCTTCGCCGCCCGCAGGCGCTGGGCCAGCGCATTGAGTGCCGGGGCTTGGCCAATGACGCGCTCGGCCAATTGTTGTTCCAGCTCCAGCAGGTTGGTTTGTTCATCCTTGAGCAGGCTGCCCAGGGGCACACCGGTCCAATCAGCGATGACTTCAGCCACGCTGCGGGCATCGACGTCGAGGAACAACAAAGGTTGCCTGCCCTGGATTGCATCCAGTTGCCGCTGCAACCGCGCGCACTCGGCCCGTTGCATGGGCTCGGCCTCGCGAGCGTCGAGCAGCTGTTGGGACAACTTAAGCACTTGGCTGTATTGACACTCCAGCTCGACCCGAGCGTGTTCCAGCTCGGCGTGTTGCGCAGCGATTTGCATCAGCCGTTCGGTGTCGACGCTACCGCCCAGGCCTTGGTCCGCGTCCAGGGCCTGGCGCTCCAGTTCGAGGGCGACTTGTCGCGCCTTGATCCGGACCAGCGCCTGGGGTTCGCAATCGACACTCATGCGCACCCGTGCGCAGGCAGTGTCCAGCAGGTCGACGGCTTTGTCCGGCAACTGGCGTCCCGTGAGGTAGCGCCGCGACAGGCTGACGGCAGCCTGCACCGCCGCATCCTGGATGTGCACACCGTGGTGGCTGGCATACCGGGCCTTGAGCCCGCGCAACATCAGGCAGGCATTGGCGTCATCCGGCTCGTCGACCTTGACCTGCTGGAAGCGTCGCTCCAATGCCGCATCTCGTTCGAAGTATTGCTTGTATTCACTCCAGGTGGTGGCGGCGATGGTGCGCAACTCGCCACGGGCCAAGGCGGGCTTGAGCAGGTTTGCCGCATCCGCGCCCCCCGCCTGGTTGCTCGGCGCCGATCAGCGTATGGGCTTCATCGATAAACAGCAGGATCGGGGTTTCAGAGTGCTGCACCGCATCGATCACGCTCTTGAGGCGCTGTTCGAACTCACCTTTGACCCCGGCACCGGCCTGCAACAAGCCCAAGTCCAACGCCCGCACGCTGACCGACTTGAGGCTGTCAGGCACGTCGCCTTGGGCGATGCGCAGCGCCAGCCCTTCGACCAGCGCGGTTTTGCCCACGCCGGGCTCGCCCACCAGGATCGGATTGTTCTTGCGTCGGCGACTCAAGATGTCGATGACCTGGCGTATTTCATCATCGCGACCGAACACCGGATCGATCTGCCCTTCCCCGGCCCGGGCGGTGAGGTCCTGGGTGAATCTGTCCAACAGCGCCCGCCGTGCGTCGGGCATCGCGGTAGCGTCGGCGGCAGACTCGCTCAACGCCCCGTCCGTCCCGACGACGAGCGCTTGCGCATCGGGACGCTCTTCGGAGATGTGATCCAGCAACCCGGACAACCGCTGCAACTGCGGCTCGCCAAGGCTGAGCAAGGGCCAGGCCGCTTCACAGGCCAGCAGGCCGGGCGCGTCCATCAACGCCCCCAGCAGATGGGCGGAACGCAGCCGCTCGTTGTCATCATCCAGCGAGGCGCGCAGCCAGGCATTCTTGATCAACTGTTGCAACGGCTCCGATAGCTGCGGCTTGGCCTGGACGCTGCGCGGCAGGTTATCGAGGTGGCTGAGCAAGCCACACCAAAGCGCCTCCAGGTCCAATTCGTGACGGCGCGCGATGACGGTCAGGTCGCCCTCGCCCTGCCCCAGCAGCTTGAGCAGCCAATGCTCGATGGTGATGTGCGCATGGGCCCGGCTCTGGCACAGCGACGCCGCGTCGCTCAGGGCTTGGGCGCAATAGGGATTCAGACGGCGAAGCAGACGCGTGGGGCTCTGTACCATGGGTGGCATCCTTGTGCGGGTTTCGGTAGTGATCGGGCAGCGATGGGCGAAAAACGGATGTGCTTGGCTGAGCGCCCGCGAACGGACGCTCAACCCAGCACACCGGCAATCGACAGGCGCAGGCGGCCTGTCGATGCCCGCGCGTCAGGCGCTTTGGCGCTCGCTCCAGGAATCGGAATGGATGATGTTGCCGTCCTTGTAGGTCCAGGTGACCTTCTCGTAGCGCAACTCAATCTGTTCCAGGTGGTTGTGTTTCTCTTTGGTCGGGTCCTTGACGTCGTGCATTTTTGGCGCGACTTTCACCACCTTGACGTTCTCCAGCTTGGTGATGAAATACTCGACTTCCTGCCCGGCATCATCGATGCGGTACCACTTGAACTCGGCGCTCTTGAGGGTCTGGCCGGTCGTCACGGCCTTGTAGAGGTAGGGACTGGAAGCGTCGATTTCCTTGGAAAACAGGAACGGCGTGTGAACCCGCGCGCCCGTCAGCTTGCCGGTGCTGTTGTCGGTCGGGATGTACAGGCTGTGGTCCTGGGCGATGACTTCAATGCTGCCCTCGCGCTTTTGCACATCCACCGAACCCTTGATCTCTGCGCCGCCGTCATCTTGCAGCCAGAGGTAAACGGGAATTGCCATGTGAAGCTCCTTTTCATAGATCGTCGCGGGATGCGACGGGGGGTGACTGTCCGGCCCTGTCGTGGGGAATACGCAAGCGCCCACCTCAGGTACCAGACGGATATCGACGCGACGGTTGGCTGCGCGCCCCGCCTCGGTATCATTGCCGGCAATCGGTTGGCTGGCGCCGAACCCCTGCACGGCAAAACAGCTGTCGGGAATGCCGCCCACCTGCAGCATCCATTCATGCACGGCGGCAGCACGCTCGCGGGACAACCGCAGGTTCTGCGCGGCATCGCCCGTGGCATCGGTGTGCCCGGCGATGACGATCAACCAGCCGGGCTGGGCCTTGATCCCGACCAGCGCATTGATCAGCACCTTGGTGGAGTCCGGCTTGAGCCGCGCGCTGCCCGGACTGAACAGCGACAAGCTGTCCAGTCTTACCGGCTGGGAAGCCGGCAAAGCCATGGGCCCGGACGACGTCCGGCGATGGGAAAGAACCGCCAGCAACGGCTCACGCAGAGGGGCACCGCGATACAGCCCCAGGCCCAACGACAGGGGCTCGCCATGTCGGTGATAGGTGTCCAGGCGATGCGCGGCTTCACCGAGGACGGCCTCGGCTTCCTGACGCCGATGGGAGGTTCGTTGCAGTTGCGACTCCACCGCCAGGAGCGGCGCATAACGACGCAGGTCATCAGTCACTTGACGCACCAGCAAGGTGTTCTGCCATGCCGAATTGACCAGGGCGACCGCGCCAGCGATTCCGAACATCCACATCGCAAGGATGCTGGCGTGCTGTCGAGACGTACGCTGGGCACGCAATGGAATCAGGCTCAGCACAGGATCCGGAAACGGCAACACCGCCTTCGTGATGGCTCGCCTGGGGTCGACCAGCGCCACCTTGTCGCGTAGCCGCTGCTCCCACAGATTCCCTTCCACACCCCCAGTCGATGCGGGTACCGGCCTGATGACCCAGCACACCGCCGAGCCTCGATCAGCACCGACGGCACGTGCATTGAAGTGCGGCAGCACACTCTCGTGCAGCCATTGCACTGCGTTGTTCAACTGCACGCCGACCTGCATCCGCATCGCCCGCAAGGCTGAGTCGGTGGGCTGCCGGAGCCAATAGGCCAGGTCGACGCTGGCTCCGGCATCAAGAACGCGAGGACTCGGCTGGCCACCCGTCCAACAGAACCACGGAGCCTCGCCCCGCGGTGCATGGAAATAGCTCACCATCGTCAGCGGCATTGACGTCCCCTGACCCGCCAGCGTGACTTGATGACGAAACGTCCGTATCCGCCCCGCCAGTTCAGCTTCATCGCTGTGTGCCGCGGGGTTGATGATGAACATGACGCTGAGCTGAGCGCCCCATCCCGGACGCAACGCCAGGATGCTCTCGGTCACATTGGGGAGCTGATCGAGCCCTGGTACACGTACATAGCAACCTTGATGGGTCACCCGTACGACCAACTCCAGTTCGGGGATACTGCCGAACAAACCGTCCAGGCCATCGCCGCAGACCAGCACCACAGGCCGACGAAACGAGGCTGGGGGCACGGACACGTTGGCGGCGAGTTTCACCGATTCACGCAAACGCGCGACACGCCGGTTGGCCACGACCCAACCCACCGCCGTAACACTCACCATGCCCAGCATGACGACCACGCGTATCCATGTGGCAAGCGGGAGCATGAGCAGCAATGCCAGGACAAGGATCCCGGCCCATAGCCAAAGGACTCGTTGCAACTGGATTGTCATAAGGCGCCTCACGCCTGGCCGGGCATGAGGGAAGCAACCACGCCGGTCAGCCAGCGGTCCATCGTCCACCAGGCGCCGGCGAGCAGTAGCGCCACCGCCATGCCGTGCATCCAGGGGGATCGGTACCGGGCCAGGCGACCGCCCTTTCGGGTCACCAGGTTTGCGCTGATTTTCAGCGAGGTGACCCGTGCTTCAAGGGCCTCCAATATTTGCTCGCGCCCAGGGTCGGCAAGGTCCGCGTAACGACCTTTGAAACCCAGCATCAGGACTCGATGAAACACCGTCAGCACCCGCGGATCCGGTGACAATTCGCGCAACACCAGGCGAATCTCCTCGTAGAGGGACTCACCGGCCTGATGCCGGTTGAACAACTTGGCCTGCAGCGGTTCACAGGTCCATTCAGTCCGTACCTCGCCCTTGGTACAGAGGAGCACCGCCTCATCCAGCAGTGCGCATTGGGCGTGGTTGATGTGCTCGATGTCGCGCGGGTCCATGGCGATCTGTTCAAGCTGCTCCCGGACCTGCTCGACCTGGTTCAGGCAAAGTTGTTGCAGGGCCTTGGTGTCTGGCACCGACAGGCCCTGGCGTAGCTGGACCACCAGCAGATAGCTGTCCTGGAGCAAGGCGTCGATATCCGTCGTCAGTGCGCCTGGTTTTTTCGAGAAATTCAGAGTCATGTGCGTAGCACCGCAAACAGTTCAAGTTGGACTTGCGACAAGGTGCTGGGCACGTAGCAAGCGAAAGTCCCCGAAGTCAGCATGGCTTGCCCCTTGGGATGGCCAAGGTCGAGGGCGAAGTATTGGTTTTCCAGGCGCAGCGGGATGGCCGCCGGCACATGGTTGAGGGGTTTCAGCGGGACGCCATCGAGCGCCGCGTTGATCAGTTCGTCGACATCCGCTGCGGCGCGCCGATTTTGCATAGGCGAGGAAACTGATCCTGAAGCTGTGCCGCCGGTAACTGGCAGCGCACCGACAGGTAGAAGTCAGCCCCGTCGGGCTCACGAAGCCGAGCATCGTTGAGCGTCACTTGCCAGCGATTGGCGCTGTGCTCCAGCGCCAGGGCGATGACGCGCGACGGCAGGCTCGCTTCCAGCAACGTAGCGATACAGCGCATCAGCGGCGGGAACACCGTTTCCAGGTGTTCATGGCGATAGGCTGGAATCTTGTCGATGTCGTGTTCCAGCGAAAACGTCAGCAGGCTGCCGGCCAGCTTGGCCAGCTCCAGATAGACCTGCTCGGGGTGGCGTTGCGGATATGCCTTGAGATCGGCCAGAACCGGCTGGTAGGTGTTCAAGGCATTGAGCAACCAGAACAACGACACATCGGCGACGGCGAAATCGGCCATGCGCTGGTTGCTTTCCCGACGCATGCCCATGAGGCGCTGTCGCTTGGCGGACAACTGCGTCAACAGATTGTCCAGTTGGACCAGCAGCCCCGGATGCGCGGCAAAACTGAGCAGCGGCGGCACATAGGTCGGATCAAGACTCCACCTGCCCTGCCCTTCACGCACCAGGCGCGCGATGGGACAGGTCAGGTAGTCGCCGTTGTCGTCCGTATCCAGGCGCAGCGTCAGCGCGTGTTCCAGCACGGCGATCGACTGGACTTCGTCTGCATACAGATCCTGGACCGGCCGCCAGTCCTGGCGATAGCGGGTTGGCCGGTCAGCCCGGCCCTCCTGCATCAGGCAGTTGTTGCCGTTGGCCTGTTCCAAGGGCAAGGCCAGCAGCACGAGCGCCTGCCCGGCGTCGTCGCTCATCAACCGCGACAACTCCAGCCCCGGCGGCAGGCGATCCACCCGTTCACTGTCGAGCAGGCTGCCGTCGGCCATGCGCACGCTCAGGCGGGTAGCCTTGAGCTTGCCCAGGCGCAATGCATCGGTGTCGAACTCAACAGCCTTCACGCCCCAAGGGTGGGCCAAGGCCAGGCTGGCGAGCTGCTCGTTGACCCACGCTTCCCAGCGCGCTTGTTGCTGAAACTGTTGCGCAGACAATAGGGTGCCGGACGTCCACAAGGGACGATCGATTTTCATGGCGTCGTTTCCTCGGGATTAAGTCAGGCTTTCGCCTTGGGCATTTGCGAAACCAGCGACAGGTTGACGTCCATGCCCTCCACCTGAAAATGCGGCACGGCGTACAACTTGACCCGGAAGAAACCGGGGTTGTCCTCGATGTCTTCCACCGTCACCTTGGCATCACGCAGGGGGTGCGAGGCCTGCAGGGCATCGCCGGGATCGGTCATTTCGGTCACCAGCCCGCCGATCCATTTATTGAGTTCCAACTCCAGCAAGCGACGGTCCTTGGTGGTCCCGATGTTTTCGCGCTGGATCAATTTCAGGTAATGGGCAATGCGCGAGAGCAGGAAGATATAGGGCAGGCGCGCATTGATGCGGCTGTTGGCGGTGGCATCCGGCGTGTCGTACAACGCAGGCTTCTGGGCTGAACTGGCGGAGAAGAAACAGGCGTAGTCGCGGTTCTTGTAATACGACAGGGGAATGAAGCCGAGATTGGCGAATTCGAACTCGCGGGTTTCCGGGATCATCACCTCCGAAGGAATCTTGACCTGGTTGCCGGTACCCAGGTCATACAAGTGGATCGGCAGGTCCGTGACCGCGCCCCCCGACTGAGGCCCACGAATCTGCACGCACCAACCATTGGCGATAAAGCTTTTGACCATGTTGGCGGCAAACGCGAAGGACGCGTTGGTCCACAAATACTTGTCGTGATCAGGGCCCTTGACGCTTTCGACGTAGTTGAAGCTGCGCACGGGAATCGTATCCGGCCCATAGGGCAGGCGCCCCAGGACCCGCGGCATGGTCAGGCCGACGTAACGCGCATCGTCACTGTCACGGAAGGCCTTCCACTTGATGTACTCGGCTCGATCGAAGTAATTGCCGATGTCCTTGATGGCGGCCACCTCCTCCATGGATTGCTTGCCAAAGAATGCCGGCCCCACCGAACCGATAAAGGGCATGTGCGCCGCCGCGGCCACTTTCGAAATATTGCGCAGCAAGGCAATGTCCTGCGGGCTGCGATCGAATTCGTAATTGGAAATGGCGGCCGCGATTGGCTCCCCGCCTGGCGTGTCGTATTCGCGGGTGTAGGTGTGCAGGTACAAACCGCTCTGGGCGATTTCGGGGGCGTCTTCAAAATCCCGCACCAGGTCAGTCTTGCTGATATCCAGCAATTCGATGCGCACGTTCTGGCGAAAATCCGTCTGGTCGATCAAGGACTTGACGCCGCGCCAGGTTGATTCGACGCGTTGGAAGTCCGGGTGATGCATGACCGCATCGAGTTGACGACTGATCTGCGTGTCCAGCGAAGCGATATGCTCGTCGAGGAGCACTTTGTCCAATCGCTCCACTTTCTGCGGTGATTCCTTGAGCAACTTCAGGAACACACTGACAGCGGCAGTGACCCGTTCATCAACCGATGCCTCGGACAACGCCTCGGCGTGCTGGAAAGTTTCGATACTTCCCAGCTCAGCGACAGGGTTCAAATTTATCTTGCTGAACAGCGCCGCATAAACGCCCTTATCTTCAGCCAACACTGTAGCGCCGCGCGATTGCACGTTAGAACTTTCAGTAGACATATATAGTTACTCTTATGGCCTGCCGGCGAAATGAATTAGCGGACTTCTTTTGGCGCCAATGCCGCCAGCTCAGTTCGGAGTTCATCACTGAGGGCTTCATCCTGGAGGATGCGCTCCAATTCGTGACGGAAGGTCATGTTGTCCAGCAGGTTCGACTTAAGGTCGCGTAACAGGTTGCGCATGGCCAACAGCGCCCGTAACTGCGGAATCTGGCGGGCCACTTGCTCCGGCTCAAAATCCTTCATCCGTTGAAAACTCAGTTCAACCGACATATCCGCCCCATCACCCGTCAGCGTGTTGCGCGCAGCGAATGCCAGGCGGGGGGAGAATTCCTCAAGGACGTTGTCGACGTTGTGTTTATCGATATTGACCTTCCCCCTCTCCGATAACGGGCGCTGCTCCTTGCCGTTACTGTAGTCCCCCATCACCATCAGCTTCAGCGGCAATTCAACTTTTTTCTGTGCGCCCCCAGTGTGTAGATCGAGTTTGATATTGACCCTGCTTTTGGGCACTTCATTTTGAAAACTGTACGATGCCATACTTGCTCCTTTGAAATGTTGGCAGGCAATGATTGAACATCTTCGTTGCTCTTCACCCTGCATCCCGCATCCTGCATTCACGCTTTTCGCCGTCTTAATGTAGCGACGAAATACAACGCCGGATAGCTTAAATCCACCCCTTTGAATAAAAAGGAATAGGCTCACAAAAAGGCGGACGGGGCCCTACAGAAAAAACTTACAAAAAACGCGAAATGAACGCGAAATGAACGCGCAATACTCCAACAAAAAACTTATGTAGGAAAAGAATTACAGACGCGAGATTAGGAACAACGCGACTTTAAACATTCTTCGAGGTCTCCATTTTGAAAGACCGATCACAAAGGCCCAGGCTTTTGTCGCCCAAATGATCTATACCTTTCATAGACACGCAGTCAGGCCGACGTAACAGATGACGTGTCCGGACGAAACGAACGCGGCGAACCACTTTTGGGTGTGCTGCATCACATAACATAGGCCTGAAGCACCTGTTTACGGCGCCGCCCCGTAGAATGGGCACATTATTTTTCAATGCCTGAAGTCCCCATCATGACCCCAAGCAAGCGCGTTTCGAATCTGCCCATCAAAGCGCTATGCGGGCTTTGTCTATTGATGCCGCTGTTGGTCATGACTCATGCGGGCGGTGAGCCGTTGGAGCTGGAGCTGCATATCCCCGATGCGCCTCCGCTGACATTCGTCGACGACCCCAGGGGCCACGGGATTGCTGGCGATGTTGCCGTGGCGGCCATGGCCAAGGCCGGCTACGCGGTCAAAATCCATGTATTGCCCTGGGCCCGGGCGCAAAAGCACGTCAGCGAGGAACATGACTACCTGATCACCCCTCTTTCGCGCATTCCCTCCCGTGAGGATCGTTTCACCTGGATCGCTTCGATCATGCCCATGGAGCGTGCCTTCTTCAGCCTTGACCGGCGAGTGAACAGCTTCGCCCAAGCGAGAGAAACCTACCGCAAGATCGGGGTCGGCCTCGGCAGCGCGCAAGAGGATATCCTGCGTGCCGAGGGCTTCAGCGATGAGCAGATCTACCCCCTGGCCATTGGCGACAATCCCGCTCAACTGCTGCTGATGGGGCGTATCGATGCCTGGTTCAACGGTGTTCCCGAGAGCCGCTATATCTGGCCGAAAGTGTCCAAGCGCAAATTGCTGATGAGTTCGGTTGGCAGCAGCGCCGAGCTTTACCTCGCCTGTTCACGGCAGTGCTCGCCCAAAATCGTCGAAGACTTGCGGGGGGCCGTGGAGGCCCTTCGCAAAGAAGGCGAAATCAAGCGAATCCATGACATTTACTTGCCGTGACAAATGACAAGGCCAACCTGACGAGACATCAGCCAAATTGATAGCCTACTAACGAAAGCCCCGGACTAGAGGGCTCATCGATGGCTTATATCATTCCGAATGATAGTTACCTTTGTTTCATTCGATTCGTTCCTCTGCGCCTCGACACGCATCATCCGCCCATCTCAATACACTTGGCGGATGCTATCCATGGAACATTCACTTTCTAAATTGCGCTTTCCCCTCGCACTGTTGGCGGTGCTGGTGATCAGCGCTTGCGGCAAGACCCCCGAAACGGCAGCTTCCATGCCGGCGGCCAAAGTCAGTGTGGCCAAGGTACTGGAGCAGCCCGTCAACGAATGGGATGAGTTCACCGGGCGCCTCGAAGCACCGGAAACCGTCGAGATTCGCCCACGTGTCTCGGGGCAGATCGATGAAGTCGCCTTCACCGAAGGCGCGCTGGTCAAGAAAGGCGACCTGCTGTTCCAGATCGACCCTCGCCCCTTCCAGGCTGAAGTGCGTCGTCTCGAAGCCCAACTGGCCCAGGCCCGCGCCACCGCGACTCGCAGCGAGAACGAAGCCCAGCGTGGCGAACGCCTGCGCTTGAGCAATGCGATTTCCGCTGAATTGGCGGATTCGCGCACCACCTCCGCCCAGGAAGCCCGCGCTGCCGTGGCGGGCATCCAGGCGCAGTTGGACCTGGCCAAGCTGAACCTGAGCTTTACCCGGGTCACCTCGCCCATCAACGGTCGTGTCAGCCGGGCGGAAATCACCGCTGGCAACCTGGTGACCGCCGATGTCACGCCGCTGACCAGCGTGGTGTCCACCGACAAGGTCTACGCCTATTTCGACGCCGACGAACGCGTGTTCCTCAAGTACACCCAACTCGCCCGCCAGGGCCAGCGCGGCCAGGCCACGCCGGTCTACATGGGCCTGTCCAACGAAGAGGGCAACCCGCACCTGGGCCAGATGAACTTCGTCGACAACCAGGTCAACCCGCAAACCGGCACCATCCGTGGTCGCGCGGTGTTCGACAACAAGGACGGCGCCTACACCCCTGGCCTCTACGCTCGGTTGAAACTGGTGGGCAGCGGCACCTATTCCGCCGTGCTGATCAACGACGAAGCCGTGGGCACCGACTTGGGCAAGAAATTCGTCCTGGTGATGGACGCCGAGAACAAGCCTGCCTACCGCGCCGTCGAGCTGGGTCCGAAGATCGAAGGCCTGCGCATCGTTCGCAACGGCTTGAACAAGGACGACACCATCATCGTCAAGGGGCTGCAACGGGCCCGTCCGGGTTCGCCGGTCACGCCTGAAACCGTGCCGATGGCCAGCGAGCAAACCCTCGCCGCCCTGGCACAACAACGTAAAGCGCTCGAAGCCAGCAACCTGCCACAAGTCGCGCCGTCCAAGGCAGCGTCCAGCTCGGCAGGCAAACTGGCCTCTGCGTCCCCACGCGGTTAAGGGACTGAATCCAAGATGAAATTTTCCCAGTTCTTCATTTCGCGGCCGATCTTCGCAGCGGTGCTCTCGCTGTTGATCCTGATCGCCGGCGCCATTTCGCTGTTCCAGTTGCCGATCAGCGAATACCCGGAAGTCGTGCCGCCGACCGTGGTCGTGCGCGCCAACTTCCCGGGCGCCAACCCCAAGGTCATCGGCGAAACCGTTGCCGCGCCCCTGGAACAAGCCATCACCGGCGTCGAGAACATGCTGTACATGTCCTCGCAGTCGACTGCTGACGGCAAGATCACCCTGACCATCACCTTTGCCCTGGGCACCGACCTGGACAACGCCCAGGTGCAAGTGCAGAACCGCGTCACCCGCACCGAGCCCAAGTTGCCGGAGGAAGTGACCCGCATCGGTATCACGGTGGACAAGGCATCGCCCGACCTGACCATGGTCGTGCACTTGACCTCGCCGGACAAACGCTACGACATGCTCTACCTGTCCAACTACGCCTTGCTCAATATCAAGGATGAGCTGGCGCGCCTGGGTGGCGTGGGTGACGTGCAGCTGTTCGGCATGGGCGATTACTCCCTGCGGGTCTGGCTTGATCCGAACAAGACCGCTTCGCGCAACCTGACCGCCACCGACGTGGTCACGGCGATCCGCGAGCAGAACCGCCAGGTTGCCGCCGGTGCCCTGGGTGCGCCGCCAGCCCCTAACGCCACGGCGTTCCAGCTGTCGGTCAACACCCAGGGTCGCCTGGTAAACGAAGAAGAGTTCGAGAACATCATCATTCGTTCCGGCGCCAACGGTGAAATCACCCGCCTGAAGGACATCGCACGGGTAGAGCTGGGCTCCAGCCAATACGCCCTGCGCTCGCTGCTCGATAATCAGCCGGCAGTGGCAATCCCGATCTTCCAGCGTCCAGGCTCCAACGCCATCCAGATTTCCAACGATGTGCGCGCGAAAATGGACGAGCTGAAGAAAGGCTTCCCGGCCGGCATGGACTACAGCATCGTCTATGACCCGACGATCTTCGTTCGTGGCTCCATCGAAGCGGTGGTCCACACCCTGTTCGAAGCGCTGATCCTCGTCGTGCTGGTGGTCATCCTGTTCCTGCAGACCTGGCGCGCCTCGATCATCCCGCTGGTCGCCGTACCGGTGTCGCTGATCGGTACATTCGCGGTCATGCACTTGTTCGGCTTCTCATTGAACGCCTTGTCGCTGTTCGGCCTGGTACTGGCGATCGGTATCGTGGTGGACGACGCCATCGTGGTGGTGGAGAACGTCGAGCGAAATATCGAATTGGGACTCACCCCCGTGGAGGCGACCAAGCGCGCCATGGGCGAAGTGACCGGCCCGATCATCGCCACCGCCCTGGTGCTGTGCGCGGTCTTCGTTCCGGCGGCGTTCATCAGTGGCCTGACGGGTCAGTTCTATAAACAGTTCGCCCTGACCATTGCCATCTCCACGGTGATCTCGGCAGTCAATTCCCTGACCCTGTCGCCGGCCCTGGCCGCGGTGTTGCTCAAAGGCCATGACGCGCCCAAGGACCGTTTCTCCAAGTTCCTGGACAAGATTTTTGGTGGCTGGCTGTTCCGTCCGTTCAACCGTTTCTTCGAACGTGCCAGCCATGGCTACGTGGGCACGGTCGCTCGGGTGATCCGCAGCAGCGGCATCGCCCTGGTGCTCTACGCTGGCCTGATGGTGCTGACCTTCTTCGGTTTCTCCACCACGCCGACCGGCTTCGTGCCCGGCCAGGACAAGCAGTACCTGGTGGCCTTCGCCCAACTGCCGGACGCCGCGAGCCTGGACCGCACCGAAGACGTGATCAAGCGCATGTCGGACCTGGCCCTCAAGCAACCGGGTGTTGAAAGCGCGGTGGCCTTCCCGGGCCTGTCGATCAACGGTTTCACCAACAGCCCGAACGCCGGCATCGTGTTCGTCACCCTCAAGCCCTTTGACGAGCGCAAGGACCCGAGCATGTCGGCCGGCGCCATCGCCGGTGCGTTGAACGGCAAATATTCGGAAATCCAGGAAGCCTACATGGCGATCTTCCCGCCGCCGCCGGTACAAGGACTGGGCACGATCGGTGGTTTCCGCCTGCAAATCGAAGACCGGGGCAACCTGGGCTACGACGAGCTGTACAAAGAAACCATGAACATCATCACCAAGAGCCGCAGCGTGCCGGAACTGGCCGGTTTGTTCACCAGCTACACCGTGAACGTGCCGCAGGTCGATGCCGCCATCGACCGTGAAAAAGCCAAGACCCACGGCGTGGCCGTCAGCGACATCTTCGACACCCTGCAGATTTACCTGGGTTCGCTGTATGCCAACGACTTCAACCGCTTTGGCCGTACCTACCAGGTCAACGTCCAGGCCGAGCAGCAGTTCCGTCTCGAATCGGACCAGATCGGCCAGCTCAAGGTGCGCAACAACCGTGGCGAGATGATCCCGCTGGCGACCTTCATCAAGGTCAGCGACACCTCGGGCCCGGACCGCGTGATGCACTACAACGGCTTCATCACCGCTGAAATCAACGGTGCCGCCGCCCCGGGCTACAGCTCCGGCCAGGCCGAGAAAGCCATCGAGAAACTGCTCAAGGACGAACTGCCCAACGGCATGACCTATGAGTGGACCGACCTGACCTACCAGCAGATTCTCTCGGGCAACACCGCGCTGTTCGTGTTCCCGCTCTGCGTATTGCTGGCGTTCCTGGTGCTCGCGGCGCAATACGAAAGCTGGAGCCTGCCGTTGGCGGTGATTCTGATCGTGCCGATGACCCTGTTGTCGGCGATCACCGGGGTGATTCTGTCCGGTGGCGACAACAACATCTTTACCCAGATCGGCTTGATCGTACTGGTGGGACTTGCCTGCAAGAACGCGATCCTCATCGTCGAGTTCGCCAAGGACAAGCAGCTTGAAGGCCTGAACCCGCTGGCAGCCGTATTGGAAGCTTGCCGCCTGCGTCTGCGGCCGATCCTGATGACGTCGTTCGCCTTCATCATGGGCGTGGTGCCCTTGGTGTTCTCCAGCGGCGCCGGTGCCGAAATGCGCCATGCCATGGGTGTCGCGGTGTTCTCCGGGATGCTTGGCGTAACCTTCTTCGGCCTGCTGCTCACCCCAGTGTTCTACGTCTTGATCCGTAACTTCGTCGAGCGCAGCGAGGCCCGCAAGGCGGCCCGTGCCTTGAAACTGGAGGCGCAACAATGAGTGTGAAAGCGTTCCTGCCGAGCTTGCTGGTGTTGGCGTTAAGCGCCTGTGCCGTGGGCCCGGACTACAAGGCGCCACAAACGGAGGCGGCGAACGTCACCACCGCTACCGACGGCGCCGCCGGCCAGAAGAACTTCGACCGCGCCCGCTTCGAAGGCGTCTGGTGGCAGCAATTCGACGACCCGACCCTCAATGCGCTGGTGACCCGTTCGCTGGAAGGCAACCGCGAGTTGCGCGTGGCCTTCGCCCGTCTGCGGGCCGCCCGGGCGATTCGCGACGACGCCAGCAACGACGTCATGCCGACCATTACCAGCCGCGCCAGCAGCAACATCGGCAAAGGCCAGAACCCGATGGGCCAGACGGACGACCGGGTCAACTCCGAGCGTTACGACCTGGGCCTGGACATGGCCTGGGAACTGGACTTGTTCGGACGCATCCGGCGCAACCTGGAAGCGACCGATGCCGACCAGCAAGCCGCCGAGGCCGATCTCTACCAACTGCAGGTGACCATGATCGCCGAGCTGGTGGACGCCTACGGCCAACTGCGCGGCGCGCAACTGCGGGAGAAAATCGCCCTGGCGAACCTGCAGAACCAGCAGGAGTCGCGCAAGATCACCGAAAGCCTGCGCGAAGCCGGCGTCGGCGATCAGCTCGACGTGGTGCGCGCCGATGCCCGCCTGGCCGCGGTGGAAGCCAGCGTGCCGCAATTGCAGGCCGAACAGGCCCGTCAACGCAACCGCATCGCGACCTTGCTGGGCGAGCGCCCGGACAAGTTGACGGTGGATTTGAGCCCTAGACAGCTGCCGGCCATTGCCAAGGCTCTGCCCATTGGCGATCCGGGACAATTGTTGCAACGCCGTCCCGACATCCTCAGTGCCGAGCGTCAACTGGCTGCGGCCACGGCGCGCATCGGCGTGGCCAAGGCCGACCTGTTCCCGCGGGTCAGCCTGAGCGGTTTCCTCGGTTTTACCGCCGGACGCGGCTCGCAGATCGGCTCTTCGGCGGCCAATGCCTGGGCGCTGGGCCCGAGCATCACCTGGGCCGCTTTCGACCTGGGCAGCGTGCGGGCTCGCTTGCGCGGTGCCAACGCCGAAGCGGATGGCGCCCTGGCGAACTATGAACAGCAAGTGCTGCTGGCCCTGGAAGAATCGGAAAACGCCTTCAGCGATTACGGCAAACGTCAGCAACGCTTGATCTCGCTGATCCGCCAGAGCGAATCGAGCCGCGCCGCCGCAGACCTGGCCGAGATTCGCTACCGCGAAGGCACCGAGGACTTCCTCGTGCTGCTCGACGCCCAACGTGAACGCCTGGCCGCCGAAGACAGCCAGGCCCAGGCCGAAGTGGACCTGTATCGCGGCATCGTCGCGATCTACAAGGCCCTGGGCGGCGGCTGGCAACCGGAAACCGTCGCCAGCAACTGATAACCCCCTTCCCAACCGAGCTCCTTTGGTTGGCCGCAACCAGCCAAATGTTTGCCCCGCGTCTCATTCGGACGCGGGGCTTTTTTTGTTTATCGCCCAAGGCCCGCTGTGGAAACGCCCTTTGTGGGAGCGAGCTTGCTCGCGATAGCAGTGTGTCAGTCAATATCTACCTCACTGATCCGACGCCATCGCGAGCAAGCTCGCTCCCACAGGTTCATGACTGCTGTTACAAGGTTTGACTCAAGCCGCCGCCTGACCGAAGCTTGCGACATTTCGCGCTTCTGGTTATGGATTACCTGCATGCCTTCGTCTCGCCGCTATGTGCTTTTCAGTCTTGCCGTTGTATTGGCGATCGGTCTCGTCGCGATATGGCTGCGCAGCACCACACCGCAGATCCCCGAGGCCATCAAGCGCGGCTACAGCGAAGCCCTGGAACACGCCCGCAATGGCCAGCCTGGTGCCGCGCGAATGTTGTATCAGCAATTGGGACGGCCGGACTTGTCGCCCAAGCGCCGTGTCCGGCTGCACGCGGAACTGTCCAACTACCCAAGCCCCCAGGCGTTGAAACTGGCCCAGGCGGATCTGCAAAGCGAATCGCCGGACGTGCGCCGCGCGGCCATCGGCAGCATCGTCGGACTGGTGCCAAACGCCCAGCGCAGCCTGTTGCTAGGCCCGCTCCTGGATGACAACGAGCCGGACGTCCGATTCGCCGCCGTGAACGCATTGCTGGGCCTGTCGCCCGACGAACTGGGCCTGTATTTCGGGGCGATGCAGATCGCCGTCGATACTTGGAAGCAGGTATTGAACGACGATCCACCCTCCCCCGAATCCCTCTATCAGCTCGCCCGGCTGTATGCGCACAACGCCGAGCTGAAAAAAGCCCAGCAGGCGCTGGAACAGGTGCTGAAGTTACAACCGGGCAACCTGCCGGCGCTGGTCATGCAGGTCGACGTGCTGGACAAACAAGGCCAGGGGGAAGCTGCACGTCGATTGCTCGCCCGGGAGTTGCAAACCCAACCCGCATCGGCTTACCTGCAACATGCGCTGGGGATGTGGCTGCTGCAGCACGGCCAGAGTGAATATGCAGTGCTAGGCTTGGCGAAGGCCGTGGAACTGGAACCTGACAACAGGCAATATCGCTACGACTTGGCGACCACCCTGCACGCCGAGCAGGAAGTGGAAGCCGCGCAGAAACAACTGCAGGAAATCGTCCAGCGCAACCCCGCCGACCGCAACGCGCGGGTGTTGCTGATCAATTATTGGAAGGAAACCGGTCAGTTGCAGCACGTCCAGGTCCTGTTGGCCCAGCTGGAACAATTGAACCCTGATGACCCGGCGATACAGCAGGGTTTATAGCCAAGGAAGCGCGCTCGGAAAGTTGTGCAGCAGTACACGTTCTGTCAAAGAAAGCGGAACCGCCATCACTGTCAAAGGTCAAGTGTTCAGGCAGTTTCATTTCAGGCGCTCCCCCGCCTGCTGCCCACTTCCCTAGTCATGAGAGGGTTATTTTTGACTACATCTAACGAGTTGATCAGCGCAAAAGCCGCCACCGGTATCGAAGGACTGGACGATGTTCTTTCCGGTGGTTTGTCCCGAGGCCACGTGTTCCTCCTTGAGGGAGAACCGGGCACTGGCAAGACCACGGTCGCGTTGCACTTCCTGCTGGCCGGCGCCGAAGCCGGCGAGCGCTCGTTGTACATCACGCTGTCGGAAACCGAGCGTGAATTGCGCCAGGGCGCAGCCTCCCACGGTTGGACGTTGGATGAAAATATCCACATTTTCGAGCTGACCCCACCCGAGAGCCTGCTCAACGCCGAACACCAGCAAAGCCTGCTGTACTCCTCGGACCTGGAGCTGGGAGAAGCGACCCGGCAGATCTTCGAAGTGGTCGAGCGATTCAAGCCGACTCGAGTCGTGCTGGACAGCCTCTCGGAGATCCGTCTCCTGGCGCAAAGCTCCCTGCGCTATCGCCGACAGATCCTCGCGATCAAGCATTACTTCGTGCGCTACGACGCTACCGTGCTCCTGCTCGATGACCTGACCACCGAGTCCCTCGACAAGACCGTGCACAGCGTGGCTCACGGTGTCATCCGCCTCGAAGAACTGACCCCGAACTACGGTGCCGAACGACGCCGACTCCGGGTGGTGAAATACCGCGGGCAGAAATACCGGGGCGGCTACCATGACTTCACGATCATGGGCGACGGCGTGCATGTCTTCCCTCGCCTGGTGGCCGCCGAACATCGAGGCCAATACGTTCGCCAACAACTCTCCAGCGGCATCGCGGAAATGGACGCCCTCTTGGGTGGCGGTATCGAGACCGGCTCAAGCACGCTGATCCTGGGCCCGGCCGGTACCGGCAAATCATTGATTTCCCTTATCTTCGCGGCGGCGGCAGTACATCGCGGCGAAAAAGCCGCGCTGTTCATTTTCGATGAAGAGCTGGGTTTGCTGTTCGAGCGGATGAAGAATATCGGCATCGACCTGCTGGAGCTGCAAAAGACCGGCAACTTGCTGATCGAGCAAGTCGACGCCGCCGAGCTGTCTCCCGGTGAGTTCTCCCATCGGGTACGGCGTTGCGTCAATGACGCGAACATCAAGACCGTCGTCATCGACAGCATCAACGGCTACCAGGCCGCCATGCCGGAAGAAAACGCCCTGGTCCTGCACATGCATGAGCTGCTGCTTTACCTGAACCGCAAGGGCGCGGCGACGTTCATGACGGTTGCGCAGCACGGGTTGGTAGGCGACATGCAGGCGCCGGTGGATATCACCTACCTGGCCGACACCGTCATCCTGTTGCGCTACTTCGAGGCGCTGGGCAAGGTTCGCCGAGCGGTTTCCATCATCAAGAAACGGACCGGCAGCCATGAATCGACGATTCGTGAATACCGCATCAGCAAGCTGGGGATGACCATTGGCGAGCCGCTGGAAGCATTCCAGGGTGTATTGCGTGGAGTACCGACTTATATGGGAGCGGATAATCCGCTGCTCGAGGATGATTCCCAGTGACGTCGGCCGAACCCTTGTTCGAGCGGGCGCTGATTCTCGCGCCGCTGGGACGGGACAGCCAGATTGCCCTGATGATTCTCAAGGAAGCCGGTTTCAGCGGCCTTGTCTGCAGTCACTTGGGGCATTTGTGTGAGGAATTGGAGCACGGCGCAGGCCTGCTGGTGATTTCCTCGGAGGCCCTGGTCGGGCCGGACCTGGAAACCCTGTTCCAGTACATCGAACAGCAACCGGCCTGGTCCGATCTGCCCATCGTCCTGCTGACGCATCATGGCGGACCGGAGCAAAACCCGGTGGCACGCATCGGCACCCAGTTGGGCAACGTGACGTTCCTGGAACGGCCCTTCCACCCGGTGACGCTGGTCAGCCTGGTCACCACGGCCTTGCGCGGGCGTCGAAGGCAATATGACGCACGGGACCGCCTGATCGACCTCAGCAACAGTGAGCTGCGCCTGCAGAACACCCTTGAAACCCTTGAGCAGCAAGTCGAGGAGCGCACCGCCCAATTGCGTCACAACGAGGAAGCCTTGCGCCAATCGCAGAAAATGGAAGCGGTCGGCCAGCTCACCGGCGGCATCGCCCATGACTTCAACAACATGCTCACCGGCATCATCGGCAGTCTCGAACTGCTGCGCCGACGCCTGGCCCGCGGTCGCACCGAAGACCTCGACAGCCTGATCGACCTGGGCGTGACGTCGGCGAATCGGGCGGCCGGCCTGACCCACCGACTGCTGGCATTCTCCCGGCGGCAATCGCTGGACTCCAAGGCCGTGCAGATGAATACCCTGGTGCTGTCCATGGGCGAGCTGCTGCAACGCAGCCTCAATGAGAGCATCGGCCTGGAAATGCGCCTGGACGAACAACTCTGGATCGCCGAAGCCGACCCCAACCAACTGGAAAGCGCCCTGCTCAACCTGGTCCTCAACGCCCGCGACGCCATGCCCGACGGCGGCAAACTGGTGGTGCAGACCTTCAATCAATACCTGGACACCGGCTTCACCGACGCCTATACCAACCTGGAGCCCGGTGACTACGTCGTGCTGAGCGTGCAGGACACCGGTTGCGGCATGCCCGAAGCGGTGATCAATCGTGCATTCGACCCGTTCTTCACCACCAAACCCATCGGCCAGGGCACCGGGCTGGGGCTGTCGATGATCTATGGTTTCAGCAAACAGTCACGCGGCCACGTGACCATCGACAGCGAGGTCGGTAAAGGCACGACCGTGAATCTCTACTTGCCGCGCTTCATTGGCGAAGAGATAGACGAACCGCTGGTCCACGCCCAACAGGCGCCTTATGCGCAAGATGGCGAAACCGTGCTGATCGTCGAAGACGATCCGGCGGTGCGTGTCCTGGTCAGCGCGGTGCTGAGCGAGTTGGGCTACGCCTTCGTCGAAGCCGGCGATGCCAACGGCGCGATGCCGATCCTGCAGTCTAGCCAGCGCATCGACCTGCTGATCAGCGACGTGGGCTTGCCTGGCATGAATGGCCGGCAACTGGCGGAAATCGGCCGCCAGATCCGCCCCGATCTCAAGGTGCTGTTCATCACCGGTTACGCTGAACACGCGGCGGTGCGCGGTGGCTTCCTGGATTCGGGCATGCAGATGATCACCAAGCCGTTTACGTTTGATCTGCTGACGGCGAAGGTGCGGGAGATGATCAAGGTTTGAGGCCGGCCGGGCTCTTTGATGATCGCGTCCCCCCCTGTGGGAGCGAGCCTGCTCGCGAAGGCGATGGAACAGTCGATAATGATGTTGGATGTGCTGGCCTCTTCGCGAGCAAGCTCGCTCCCACAGGGAATCTGGTCCACATCAGTGCTGTGGCTGCTGGAAATCCAGTGTGGAAGCGGACTTGCTTTGCTTTTGATCTTGATCTTGATCTTGATCTTGATCTTGATCTTGATCTTGATCTTGATCTTGATCTTGATCTTGGCGCCCCGTAAAACCACGCTGGCCGAACGCAGGCCTTGTGGAGTGGGCATCCCGGCATGGATGCCGGGATAGCCGCGCAGGGCCATGGATGGCCCATCGCGGCGGGCCCACGGAGCAAGGCCGGAGTGAGGGCATGCCGAGCCTAGGCGAGGCACCGAGTGGTGGGGCAAAGCCTTTTTGGTTACTTTTTTGGCGTCTGAAAAAAGTGACCCGCCGTAAGGGCGGAACCGCCAGCGGCCGTTACCGCAGAAACGGATATGTACTCAATCAGCTGTTACCGCAGAAATGGCTATACGCAACCCGCACCAAAAGAACTAAGACAACATCCCCTGCATAATGCCCTGCAACACATCCAAATCAAACGGCTTGTCCAAAATCGGCGCCTTGCGCGTAATCGGACTGTCAGTCTCACGCACTTCCTGCGCATAACCACTGATGAAAATAACCTTCAAGTCCGGACGCAACCTCACCGCAGGCTCAGCAATCTGCACCCCGGAAATGCCACCGGGCAAGCGGAAGTCAGTGATCATCATGTCCAGATGAGGCTTGCTCGCCAGGATCTCGAACGCCTGCTCACCGTTTTCGGCTTGCAACACCCGATAACCCTCGCCGGACAAGTAGGCCGACAGCACCATCAGGATCGATGGGTCATCCTCGACGATCAGTACAACGTCTTGCGCATCTTCACTCATGAGAAGCCTTTGTTGGATCAATAGCTGCTGATACGACCTTGGGGTCGCTCAGAGGTTGCGTCCGTTCGCCAGTTTTCTGAAAAGGCAGACAAACGCGGAATAACGCCCCTTCGTTGAGGCGACTATTGACCGTGATGATACCGCCGTGGGCGGTGACGATCTGCTCGGAGATGAACAGCCCCAACCCCAGGCCCGTCGCGGCAGCCTTGGATGACACCCGTTCGAATTGCTGGAAAATGCGCGCCTGGTTCTCTTCGCTGATGCCGATGCCATGGTCCTGGACTTCGACGCAGGCATGATCGGGCGTCTGGTAGACCCGCACCTCGATCGGACTCTTGCTGCCATAGCGCAACGCGTTGGTCAAAAGGTTCGAAACCACCTGCTCGATGCGAAACTCATCCCAATGCCCTTCCACCGATGATTCGGCGGTACAGGTCACCGTGCATTCGGCGGCGGCGATCTGCGGCTGGAAGTTATGCAGCAGGTTCTGCACCAGCGCCGTCAAGTTGAAGCGAGTCGGACGGATGGACAGTTTGCCGGTGCGAATCCGCGACACGTCCAGCATGTCTTCGATCAAGCGGATCAGGCTCTTGATCTGGCGCTCGTCACGCTCGACCATCGCCTTCACCTTGTCCAGCGTGAACGCCGCGGCGTTGTCCCGGGCCAGGTGCATCTTGCGCAACTGCGTTTCCAGGATCAGCCCGTTGAGCGGCGTACGCACCTCATGGGCGACGATCGACATGAAGTCGTCACGCATGCGCACCGCCTGTTCGAGCTCGCTGCGGGTGGCTTGCAGTTGCTGAAGCAACTGCTCCTGCTCCCGACGGCTCTGCTCGAGGGCAATCACCTGCTCCTTCATCGCCTTGCGCTGGCGATAAAGCTCGACGAATACGTTGACCTTGCTTTTGACCGCATGGTTGTCCAGTGGCTTGTGCAGGAAATCTACCGCGCCATTCTCGTAGCCAGTGAAGGCGTAGTTGCGCTCGCGGCCGGCGGCGCTGACGAAGATGATCGGGATACTGCGGGTCTTTTCCGTGCCGCGCATCAGCTCGGCCAGTTCGAAACCGTTCATGCCCGGCATCTGTACGTCGATGATTGCCAGGGCAAAATCATGTTGCAACAGCAGGGACAATGCTTCGTCCGCCGACAACGCTTTATAGACCTGACGGTCGTCGCGTTTGATCAACGCTTCCAGGGCCAACAGATTCTCAGGCAGATCATCGACGATCAGCAGTTTGGCTTGAATATCTCTTGGCATGTGATTCATTCCAGGCCGGCCAGCAATTGGCCGATGCCCTGCAAAGTGAGGATGTGGTCGGGCTCGTGCAAGGTAAGTGCCGCTTCGGGCATGGTTGGGACCTGCGCCTCCTCCGGGTCCTGGACAACCGTGATGCCACCCAGCGCCTTGACCTTGGCCAGGCCCCGTGCACCATCGCTATTGGCACCGGTCAGCACGACTGCCAGCAAATGACCGCCATAGACATCGGCGGCCGACTCGAACAACACATCAATGGAGGGGCGAGAGTGGTGCACCGGTTCTTCCAGGCTCAAGGACAGGCTACGGTCAGCCTCGATCGACAGATGATAACCGGGCGTCGCAACGTATAAGGTTCCGGGCACGATGTCCTGTTTGTCCCGGGCTTCCTCCACCGGTACCGCGAGGCGATGACCGAATACTTGGGCCAGTTGGCTATGACGCTCGTCCGGCAGATGCAACACCACCAGGATCGGCAAGCTGAATCCTGGGCGCAATCGGCTGAACACTTTCAGCAGCGCTTCGACGCCGTGCGGCAGACGCGCCGACGACAATGGCCTCGATCACGGGCCTGGGCCTGTCCGTCATTGATTTCATAACTTGCGATAGATCCGTTCCTGTTTGACCAACGGTTCGAATTGCTTGCCAAACACCGAAAAATCCAGTGTTTCCTTGCTGCCCAACACCAGGAAACCACGATGGCAGAGGGATTCGTGGAACAAGCCGAAGGCACGATCTTGCAGTTTTTTATTGAAATATATCAATACGTTACGACAGGAAATTAACTGTGTTTCCGAGAAAACGCTATCGGTCGCCAGGCTGTGGTCGGCAAACGTCACGTTCTGGCACAAGGTTTTATCGAACATGGCGTAATCGTAGGCGGCGGTGTAGTAATCGGCAAATGACTGCCGGCCTCCCGCCCGCTGATAGTTTTGCGTGTAGGCCCTGACGTTTTCCAAGGAGAAAATGCCTTGCTTGGCCTTTTCCAACGACCGCGGATTGATGTCCGTCGCGTAGATGAGCGTGCGCTCCAGCAGCCCCTCCTCGCGCAGCAGGATCGCCATGGAGTAGACCTCTTCCCCGGTGCTGCAGCCGGCGATCCAGATCTTGATCGAGGGATAGGTCTTGAGCAGCGGCACCACTTCCTCGCGGATCGCCAGGAAATGCGAGGGGTCGCGGAACATCTCGCTGACGGGGATCGTCAGCAATTGCAGCAATTGCATGAAGGCCCCCGGATCATGCAGCACCCGCTCCTGCAGCGCCGAGATGGTCTTGCAATCGAACTGGCTCAACGCATGCAGGACCCGGCGCTTGATGGAAGCGCCGGAGTAATCACGGAAGTCGTAGCTGTACTTCAGGTAGATCGCTTCGATCAACAGACGAAGTTCAATGTCAGTGTTACGTTCCACTAAATTCTTTCCATATTCGGCAACCACACGCGAATCAGTGAAAACAGGCGATCCAGGTCGATCGGCTTGGCCAGGTAATCGTTGGAGCCGGCCGCCAGGCACCGCTCCTGGTCATCTTTCATGGCCTTGGCCGTCACCGCGATGATGGGCAGTTTCTGCCAGCGCGGGTCCTTGCGGATCAGCGTGGTGGCTTCAAAGCCATCCATCTCGGGCATCATCACGTCCATCAGCACCAGGTCGATGTCCTCGACTTCATTCAGGCGTTCGATCGCCTCGTAGCCGTTACGACCGATGACCACGATCGCGCCTTTCGCCTCCAGGGCGCTGGTCAGGGCAAAGATGTTGCGCACATCGTCATCCACCAACAGCACCTTGCGGCCTTCGAAAACCTTGTCGCGGCTGCGGGCAGTCTGAAGCATCCGCTGCCGTTCATGTGACAGCCTGGATTCGACTTTGTGCAGAAAGAGTGTCACTTCGTCCAGCAGGCGCTCCGGCGAACGTGCGCCCTTGATGATGATCGAGCGCGAATACTTGCGCAGCTCGGCTTCTTCATCGCGCGTCAGGTTGCGCCCGGTGTAGACGATCACGGGCGGGAACGAACAGATCTCTTCGCTGGACATGCGCTTGAGCAGATCGTTACCGAGCATGTCTGGCAGCTTGAGGTCGATGATCATGCAGTCATAGACGTTGTCGCGCAGCAGATCCAGGGCTTGCTGGGCGAGGCCGACGGCGGTGATCTCGATGTCTTCGTCGCCGATCAGGCGAGTAATGCTGTCGCGCTGCAGGTCATCGTCTTCCACCAGCAGCACCCGCTTGACCTTCTGGGTCAGCTTGGCCTCCAGGCGCGCGAACACGTCCTTGAGCTCCTCGCGGGTGGTCGGCTTGACCGCGTAACCGATGGCGCCCATGTGCATTGCGGCTTCGACGCGGTCCTCGACGGAAATGACATGCACAGGGATGTGCCGGGTGGCAGCCTGTTCCTTGAGGCGTTGCAGCACCGTCAGCCCGGAATGGTCCGGCAGGCGCATGTCCAGCAGGATCGCGTCGGGGCTGAGCCGTGAGGCCAGGTCAAACCCTTCGTCGGCACCGTGGGCCACCAGGCATTGATAGCCGAGCTCGTGGGCCAGGTCGAACAGGATCCGGGCAAACTTGGGCTCGTCTTCGATGACCAGGATGCAACGGCTGTCGAAAGGCGCCTTTTCGCGGTCATCAGCGAATTGCGGGACAGGCGCCTCCACCTCGGCGACCAACGGCGCCGGCGCGGGTGCGGGCGCCTGGACCGGTGTCGGCGACGCTGCCGAGCGGGCTGAACGTCATCGGCGCGATAGGGTTGTCCCCGGGTTCAACGTAGCGCCCAGGCATTGCCAGCGTGAACTCACTGCCCTGCCCTGGCGCGCTGGTCACCGAGATGGAACCGCCCAGCAACGTCGCCAGGTCCCGGGAAATCGACAGCCCCAGCCCCGTGCCGCCGTAACGGCGATTGGTGGTGCCGTCGGCCTGGCGGAACGCCTCGAAGATGCTCTGCTGCTGGTCGGCGGCGATACCAATCCCCGAGTCGCGGACCATGAACGCGATGCCGCCACCCGGCTGGCCCGCCACGTTGAGCCGGACAGAGCCGTGTTCGGTGAACTTCACCGCATTCGACAATAGGTTCTTGAGCACCTGTTCCAGGCGCTGGCGATCGGTGTACAGCATCGCCGGCGCATCGGGCTGCACCTGCACGTCGAAGTCCAGGCCTTTCTCCCTCGCCAACGGCGTGAACAGATCGCGCAGCCCTTCCACCAGGCGCGCAACGCCGGTGTTTTCCGGGCGCACCTCCAGCTTTCCGGCCTCGACCTTGGAGATATCGAGAATGTCGTTGATCAGATTCAGCAGGTCATTGTCGGCGGAGTAGATCGACTCAGCGAACTTGACCTGCTCTTCGCTGAGGTTCTTGTGGGGGTTTTCCGCCAGCAACTTGGACAAGATCAACGAGCTGTTCAGCGGGGTGCGCAGTTCATGGGACATGTTGGCCAGGAACTCGGACTTGTACTTGCTCGAACGCTGCAGCTCTTCGGCGCGCTCCTGCAACTGGATCTGGGCCAGGTTCAGCTCGCTGTTCTTCTGATCCATGGCGTCGCGCTGTTCGGCCAACTGCTCGTTGGTCTGTTCCAACTCCTGTTGCTGGGCTTCCAGGTGCGCCTGGGATTCCTTGAGGATGCGCGACTGCTCTTCCAATTCCTCGTTCGCGGTCTTGAGCTCTTCCTGCTGCACTTGCAGCTCTTCGTTCAACTGCTGGGTCTCGGCCAATACTTCTTGCAGGCGCTGGCGATAACGAGCCGCTTCGATGGAGGTGCCAATGTTGCCGGCCACCAGCTCCAGCAATTCGATGTCCCGCTCGGTCAAGGGTCGCAGGAAGCCCAACTCGACGACACCATTGATCCGGTCGTCGTCACGGGTCGGCACCACCAGCACGCAGTTGGGTCGCCCCTTGCCGAGCCCGGAACTGACTTTCAGGTAGTCGCCCGGGACATCATCAAGACGAATGACGCGGCCTTGCCGCACGGCCTGTCCGACGATGCCTTCGCCGTCGATGATGACCTGTTGCTGCTCGTCATCCTCCCGGGACATGCCGTAGGTAGCGACGCGCCGGAGGACGCCGTTTTCTTCTCGCGCATAAAGTGCCGCGACCACGGTGTCCAGGTATTGCGCGCAGAACTGCAGGATGTTGCGGCCGAGCAGGTTCAGGGTCAGTTGCCCCAGGACCTGCTCGGCCAACTGAGTCTGCCCGTTGCGCAGCCACGCTTGTTTTTCCAGGTGGGCGGCGCTCTGCTGCTGGACCTGGAGGGTCGCGCTATAGCTGCGCGACAGGTTCAACAGGTCCCGGCGACCAACGTAGGCCAATAGCCCACTGACGGCCACGACAAACAGCAAGTACAGCGAGATACTCCAGACCGTCGTGGTGCGCACTTGCTCGTTGCGCTGGGCGCGCAGTTGCTGTTCGGTTTCGACGACGTCCTCGAAGGTCTTGCGTATCTCGTCGGTCAATCGCTTGCCGCGTCCGGCCTTTACAGCGCCCCGGTAATCACCGCTGCTGCGTTGCAGATCGATCATGCTCTGGGCGTAGTTGCCCCATTCCACCTGGAGCGCCTGGATCTTGTGCAGACGGTCAGTCTGCACGGGATTGTCGGCTGTCAGTTCCAACAATGTATCCAGTGCCACCGCGATGCGCGGCTTGGCCACCTCGTAGGGATCGAGAAAGTGCTCGTCGCCGCTCAACAAATAGCCGCGCATGCCGGTTTCAAGGTCCACGCTCAGCTTCATGGCGTCGTTGACGTTGTTGAGGACCCGATCGGTGTGCCCGACCCACTGGATCACCGACAGCAGGTACGTGATCAACGCAATGAAAAACACGGCGCTGAGGGCGCCCATGCCCAGGGGCAGGCTGATATTGCGGCTCAGGAGCTTGCGAAAACTGTGCTCGTCGACCGAAGACGAAAGAGGCATTGGAAATGGCCCTGGTGAATAGTTGAAAACCGTGGAGTTTGCCCAAAAACACGGGTTGGATCCACACTTCCGACAAGTCCAGGACGCAAATCCCCGGGCCGTTCGCCTGGGTCTCAAGGATGCGACTATCCTTGTCAGCTCTTGTACTATAGATCCTTTCTTGTACAAGTTCGGGAACTTGTGCCGCCTCGCGACTTACTCATGCATACGGCCGGTTCTTTGCCACGCCCTCCCGATTCCATCTTCCGAGAAGTCTATTATGTCCGTCCCCGCTCCTGTCACCCCTCCCACCATTCTGGTAGTCGAAGACGACAGCATCGTGCGCATGTTGATTGTCGATGTTCTGGAAGAGCTGGAATACAAGGTGTTGGAGGCAGAAGGTTGCGAAAAGGCGCTGGCGCTGTTGAAAGATACGGACCGCTCCATCGACCTGATGATGACCGACGTCAACATGCCGATCATGGACGGTCGCGAACTCGCCAAAGAAGCACGCAGCGTACGCCCCGGCCTTCCTATCCTGTTCGCCAGCGGCTACGCCGAAAGCATCGACGTGCCGGAAGGCATGAACGTGATTGGCAAACCGTTCTCCATTGATCAATTGCGCGACAAGGTCAAAAGGATTCTTTCTTGAGCCCAGGCGCATTCTTGGTCACTATCGGCGCCCCGCGCGCCGACTGCGCCTGAAACGCTCCAAGGATTACCCGCCATGCCTCACCCCACCACCAAAGTCCTGGTTATCGGCTATGTCTGGCCCGAGCCACGCTCATCGGCGGCGGGTGGGCATGTCATGCAACTGCTGGAAGCCTTTGTCGGACAAGGCTGGGACATCACCTTCAGCAGCCCCGCCAAGCCCGGTGAAAACCGCGCCGACCTGATCGGCCTGGGCATCCGGGAAGTACCGATCGAGCTCAACAACAGCAGTTTCGACGCTTTCATCAACGAGCTGGCGCCAGATATCGTCCTGTTCGATCAGTTCATGATGGAAGAACAGTTTGGCTGGCGGGTGGAAAAACACTGCCCCGACGCCCTGCGAGTGCTGGAAACATCGGACTTGCAGAGCCTGCGTCATGCCCGGCATCAGCGCCTGAAGGATCGCTTGAAAGTCGACGAGGCCTGCCAGGATTTCCGCGATCTGTTCGCCCCGGCCCTGCGCGAGGAGTTCGAGCTGATGGCCGACACTGACATGGCCAAGCGTGAGATCGCCGCCCTGTTGCGTTGCGACTTGAACCTGATGGTTTCCGAATTCGAGATCGATTTGCTGGTTGAACACTTCAAGGTGCCCCGCGAGTTGCTGCTCTGGTGTCCGTTGATGCTGGACCTGCCCACCGAACCGTTCGTGCCCTTCGATGATCGGGCGCATTTCCTCAGCATCGGCAATTTCCGCCACGCACCGAACTGGGACGCCGTGCTCTGGATGAAAAACGCAGTGTGGCCATTGATTCGCCAACGGTTGCCCGGCGCCCAGCTGCATCTCTACGGCGCCTACACGCCGCCCAAGGCCGCAGCGCTGCACAACCCGACCCAGGGCTTTCATATCATGAACTGGGCCGAGGATGCCTTGCAGGTCATGTCCGCGGCGCGTATCTGCCTGGCGCCGCTGCGTTTCGGCGCCGGCATCAAGGGCAAGCTGATCGAAGCCATGCTCTGCGGCACACCCAGCGTCACCACGCCCATCGGCGCCGAAGCCATGCATGGCGCAATGCCCTGGCCCGGTGAGATCGCACAGAGCGCCGAGGACATCGCCAACGCCGCCGTGCAGTTGTATACCGACCCGGCCCGCTGGGCCCATGCCCAAGAGGCGGGGCTGGCCTTGCTGGCGGAGCGTTTCCGTCGGCAGGTCCACGCTCCTGCGCTGATCGACAGCCTCAACGCCTGCCGCGCCGACCTGGCACGACGCCGCCGGGACAACTTCCTCGGCAGCATGCTGCGCCACCATCAGCACAAGAGCACCCAGTACATGTCCCAATGGATCGAGGAAAAGAACCGCAACAGCTGAGCCAGCCTTCGTTCGCCAGGGCTGGAACCCGGACGGCGAAGGGGGCATTATCCAGCGGCGATAACAACAAAAGCGCCAGGCACATGACCCGCACAGCCAGAGTCACCGACCCTTCCTACGAGTTGATGGACGATCATAACGGCCTGTCCATCATCTACCGCCAGCACGGTTTCCCCTGCCCGCTGGTACGCTGGCATTTCCACAAGGAATACGAGCTGCACCTGATCGTCGCGAGTTCGGGCAAGGTCTTCATCGGCGATTACATCGGCAACTTTTCCCCGCAGTCGCTGTTCCTCACCGGCCCCAACCTGCCCCACAACTGGATCAGCCAGGTGGAGGAGGATGAAGTGGTGCCCAAGCGTGACATGCTGGTGAATTTCACCGATGAGCTGTTCGAAAGCGGCAACCAGGTATTTGCCGAACTCAAGACCCTGGCGCCGCTGCTGGAACGGGCTCAATACGGCATCGAGTTCCGCTGCAAGCGCACAGTCCGCCAGGCGATGATACTTATGCAGCGCATTGCCGATTCCCAGGGCATGAGCCGACTGGGCTATTTTTTCATCCTCATGGAATTGCTGGCGAGCTGCGACGACTACCAATTGCTTTCAGGCGCCACCTCCACGCAGGCGGCGGACGAGCACAGCATTGACCGTACCAACCGCGCGGTGGATTACATTTTCGCCCACTACGCCCGCGAATTGCCCCTGGAGGAAGTGGCCGAGCACCTGGGCATGAAACCCACCTATTTCAGCCGGGTTTTCAAGCAAGCCACCGGGCGCTGCTTCATCGAGTTCGTCAATCGCCTGCGCATCAGCAAATCCTGCGAGCTGCTGGCCGATGGCGACAAACCGGTGACGGACGTGTGCTTTGAATCGGGTTTCAACAATATTTCCAATTTCAACCGGCGCTTCCAGCAACTCAAGGGCATGACCCCTTCTCATTACCGGCGGCTGGCGGTGCAACGGTTGACCGAGCAGAACCAGGGCTGAACACCCTGGGACAGCTCCCGTGGCGAGGGGATTTAGCGAAACGTCGCACCGCCCCGCTGGGCTGCGCAGCAGCCCCATGTATGTCTGCCAGTGCGTTGTATCAGACAGGACTCGGGGGCCGCTTCGCGCCCCAGCGGGGATAAATCCCCTCGCCACAAATGAATCCCATCAGCCCAGCAGTGCAAAAAAGTATCAGTAAAAGTGTGACGGATGATTTGTCACACCGTTCATTGAGGGCTGTAATCAGCGCACATTCTTCCACTCATCCGGAAGACACAAAAACAATAACTGTCCTTCTGCAGCCCGTGGGCGCGGAAAAGGAGTGCGCGATGAAACCTTCGGTAAAAGCTCTGCTTGTCTCCACCTGCATGACCCTCAGCAGCGTCAGTTTCGGCGCACAAACCCTGACCATTGCCACCGTCAACAACAGCGACATGATCCGCATGCAAAAGCTCTCGAAGACCTTCGAGGCCGAGCACCCGGACATCAAGCTGAACTGGGTGGTGCTCGAAGAAAACGTCCTGCGCCAGCGCCTGACCACCGACATCGCCACCCAGGGCGGGCAATTCGACGTGCTGACCATTGGCATGTACGAAGCTGCACTCTGGGGCGCCAAGGGCTGGTTGGAACCCATGAAAGACCTGCCGGCTTCCTACGACCTGGAGGACGTCTTCCCTTCCGTGCGCGATGGTTTGTCGGTCAAGGGCTCGCTGTACGCCCTGCCGTTCTATGCCGAGAGTTCGATCACCTATTACCGCACGGACCTGTTCAAGGATGCCGGGCTGACCATGCCCGAACACCCGACCTGGACCCAGATTGGCGAGTTCGCGGAAAAACTCACCGACAAATCCAAGGAACAATATGGCCTGTGCCTGCGGGGCAAGGCCGGTTGGGGCGAGAACATGGCGCTGATCACCACCCTCGCCAACGGCTTTGGTGCGCGCTGGTTCGATGAGAAGTGGCAGCCGCAGTTCAATGGACCCGAGTGGAAGGATGCGCTGAACTTCTACGTCGACAACATGAAGAAATCCGGCCCGCCGGGCGCGTCCAGCAACGGTTTCAACGAGAACTTGGCGCTGTTCAACAGCGGCAAGTGCGCGGTCTGGGTCGATGCCAGCGTCGCCGGTTCGTTCGTGACCGACAAGACCCAGAGCAAGGTGGCCGATCACGTTGGGTTCACCTTCGCGCCCCACGAGAAAACCGACAAGGGCACCTCGTGGATGTACTCCTGGTCCCTGGCGATTCCGACCAGCTCCAAAGCCAAGGATGCGGCCAAGGTCTTCACCACTTGGGCAACGTCCAAGGAGTACGGTCAGTTGGTCGCCAAGACCGACGGCATTGCCAACGTCCCACCGGGTACCCGCACCTCGACCTACAGCGACGAATACATGAAGGCCGCACCGTTTGCCAAGGTGACGCTGGAATCGTTGAAAGTTGCTGACCCGAAAGCCCCGACCCTCAAGCCCGTGCCCTACATCGGCATCCAGTTGGTGACCATCCCCGAGTTCCAGGCCATCGGCACCCAGGTGGGCAAATTCTTCTCGGGCGCGCTGACCGGCCAGCAGACCGTGGACCAGGCCTTGACCGCCGCGCAGTCCACCACTGAACGCGAGATGAAGCGCGCTGGGTATCCCAAGTAATCCGCTTTTCGCCTTTATGTGGGAGCGAGCTTGCTCGCGATGAGTTCGGCACAATCAACATTTTTGTTGCCTGACGCTCCGCCATCGGGAGCAAGCTCGCTCCCACAGTGGATTTTCGTAGGCCTGTCTAAATCGGTTCAATGCCATGAATACTTCAACAACGACAGTCAAAGCCCCCATCGAAATAGCCCCGCCAGCCCGCAAGATCCGCCTGGCCAACCCCGGCTGGTTCCTGGTCAGCCCTTCGGTCGCCTTGTTGCTGCTGTGGATGATCGTGCCGCTGGGCATGACCGTCTATTTCTCGATGATCCGCTACAACCTGCTCTATCCCGGCGAAAACGAATTCGTCGGGCTGGAGAACTTCACTTATTTCCTGACCGACTCGGGGTTCATGCCCGGCGCCACCAATACATTGCTGCTGGTGGGCAGCGTGCTGTTGATCAGCATCGTCCTCGGCGTACTGATCAGCGCGCTGCTGGAAGCCAGTGAATTCTTCGGTCGCGGCATCGTCCGTGTGCTGCTGATCTCGCCGTTCTTCATCATGCCAACCGTCGGCGCGCTGATCTGGAAAAACCTGATTTTCCATCCGGTCTCCGGGATCCTCGCCTCGGTGTGGAAGCTCTTCGGTGCGCAGCCGGTGGACTGGCTGGCCCATTACCCGCTGCTGTCGATCATTATCATCGTGTCGTGGCAATGGCTGCCGTTCGCGATCCTGATCCTGATGACCGCCATGCAGTCTCTCGACCAGGAACAGAAAGAAGCCGCCCGCCTCGACGGTGCCGGCCCCATAGCGATTTTCTGGCACCTGACCCTGCCGCACCTGGCCCGCCCGATTGCCGTGGTGGTGATGATCGAGACCATTTTCCTGCTGTCGGTGTTCGCCGAAATCTTCACCACCACCAACGGCGGCCCCGGCTACGCCTCCACTAACCTCGCCTACTTGATCTACAACCAGGCGCTGGTGCAGTTCGACGTCGGCATGGCGTCGGCCGGTGGCCTGATCGCCGTGGTGATCGCCAACATCGCTGCCATCATCCTGGTCCGGATGATCGGCAAAAACCTCACCGACAAGCATTGAGGCCGTCGCCATGACTCTTCAACAATCCCGTCGCCTGCAAAGCCTGCTGTTGGGCACGCTGGCTTGGGCCATCGCGATCGTGATCTTCTTTCCGATCTTCTGGATGGTGCTGACCAGTTTCAAGACCGAAATCGACGCCTTCGCCACGCCGCCGCAGTTCATTTTCGCGCCGACGCTGGAGAACTACCTGCACATCAACGAGCGCAGCAACTACTTCAGCTTCGCCTGGAACTCGGTGGTGATTTCCTTCAGCGCCACCGCCCTTTGCCTGCTGATCGCGGTGCCGCAGCGGCCTACTCCATGGCGTTCTATGAAACCCAGCGCACCAAAGGCACCCTGCTGTGGATGCTCTCCACCAAGATGCTGCCACCGGTGGGCGTGCTGATGCCGATCTACTTGCTCGCCAAGCAGTTTGGCCTGCTGGACACCCGGATTGCGCTGATCATCATCTACACGCTGATCAACCTGCCGATCGTGGTCTGGATGATTTACACCTACTTCAAGGACATCCCGCGCGACATCCTCGAAGCTGCGCGCCTGGACGGTGCCACCCTGTGGCAGGAAATGGTCCGCGTGCTGCTGCCGATTGCCAAGGGCGGCCTGGCCTCCACCGTGTTGCTTTCGCTGATCCTGTGCTGGAACGAGGCGTTCTGGTCGCTGAACCTCACCTCCTCCAAGGCCGCGCCGCTGACGGCGTTGATCGCCTCATATTCCAGCCCCGAGGGTTTGTTCTGGGCCAAGTTGTCCGCCGTCTCGACCCTGGCCTGCGCGCCGATCCTGATTTTCGGCTGGATCAGCCAGAAACAGCTGGTGCGCGGTTTGTCCTTCGGCGCGGTGAAGTAACGCGCCCTATACCATTATCAGAAGTGGAGGCCCATCATCATGGCCAACCTGAAAATCAAGAATCTGCAAAAAGGCTTCGAAGGATTTTCCATCATCAAGGGCATCGACCTTGAGGTGAACGACCGTGAATTCGTGGTCTTTGTCGGCCCATCGGGCTGCGGCAAGTCCACGTTGCTGCGGCTGATTGCCGGCCTGGAAGAGGTCAGCGACGGCACCATCGAACTGGACGGCCGCGACATCACCGAAGTCAGCCCGGCCAAGCGCGACCTGGCGATGGTGTTCCAGACCTACGCCTTGTACCCGCACATGAGCGTGCGCAAGAACATGTCCTTCGCCCTCGATCTGGCCGGCGTGCCCAAGGCCGACGTCGAGAAGAAGGTCAACGAAGCGGCGCGCATCCTCGAACTGGGGCCGATGCTGGAGCGCAAGCCCAAGCAACTGTCAGGTGGTCAGCGCCAGCGCGTGGCGATCGGCCGGGCCATCGTGCGCAATCCGAAGATTTTCCTGTTCGACGAGCCGTTGTCCAACCTCGACGCCGCCCTGCGGGTGCAGATGCGCCTGGAACTGGCGCGCCTGCACAAGGAACTGCAAGCGACGATGATCTACGTGACCCACGACCAGGTCGAAGCCATGACCCTGGCCGACAAGGTAGTGGTGCTCAACGGCGGGCGCATCGAACAGGTCGGCTCGCCGCTGGAGCTGTACCACCAGCCCGCCAATCTGTTCGTCGCCGGGTTCCTCGGCACGCCGAAGATGGGTTTTCTCAAAGGCAAGGTCACTGCTCTGGACAGCCAGGGTTGTGAAGTGCTGCTGGATGCCGGCACGCGCATCAACCTGCCGCGCAGTGGCGCCAACCTGAGCGTTGGCGGTGCCGTGACCCTCGGCATCCGCCCTGAACACCTGAACCTGGCCCAGCCGGGCGACTGCACGCTACGCGTCACCGCCGATGTCAGCGAGCGCCTGGGCAGCGACACCTTCTGCCACGTCGTCACCGCGTCCGGCGAAGCCTTGACCATGCGGGTGCGTGGCGACCTGGCGAGCCGTTTCGGCGAGCAACTGGACCTGCACCTGGACGCCGAACACTGCCACTTATTCGATGCCGAGGGCGTTGCGGTTTCCCGCGCGCTGCGCGCCGCCGCCTGATTGCCGAGATTTTTTGCGATGAAACTCAACCGACAGAACCTGCACAACCTCAACGCCGAGGTCGTCCTGCCCGCCTACAACCTGGGCGACCGTCGCCAAGGCATCGCCCACATCGGCGTCGGCGGTTTCCACCGGGCGCACCAGGCGTACTACACCGATGCGCTGATGAACACTGGAGAAGGTCTCGACTGGGCCATTTGCGGCGTAGGCCTGCGCGCCGAAGATCGCCGCGCCCGGGATGACCTGGCCGGCCAGGACTACCTGTTCACCCTGTATGAATTGGGCGACACCGACGACACCGAAGTCCGCGTGATCGGCGCCATCACCGACATGCTGCTGGCCGAAGACGGCGCCCAGGCGCTGATCGACAAACTGGCCGACCCGCAGATTCGCATCGTCTCGCTGACCATCACCGAGGGTGGCTATTGCATCGACGACAGCAACGGCGAGTTCATGGCCCATCTGCCGCAGATCCAGCACGACCTGAGCCACCCCGACGAACCGAAAACCGTGTTCGGCTTTCTTTGCGCCGCCCTGGCCAAGCGTCGCGCGGCGGGCATCCCGGCGTTCACCCTGATGTCTTGCGACAACCTGCCCCACAACGGCGCCGTCGCGCGCAAGGCACTGCTCGCCTTTGCCGCGTTGCGCGACCCCGATCTGGGGCAATGGATCGGCCAGAACGTGGGTTTTCCCAACGCCATGGTCGATCGCATCACCCCGATGACCAGCAGCGCCCATCGTCTGCAATTGCATGACGAGCACGGCGTCGATGACGCTTGGCCGGTGGTCTGCGAACCGTTCGTGCAGTGGGTATTGGAAGACAAGTTCGTCAACGGTCGCCCGGCCTGGGAGAAAGTCGGCGTGCAGTTCACCGACGACGTATCGCCCTATGAAGAGATGAAGATCAAGCTGCTCAACGGCAGCCACCTCGCCCTGACCTACCTGGGCTTCCTCAAGGGCTATCGCTTCGTCCACGAAACCATGAATGACCCGCTGTTCGTGCGCTATATCCGCGCCTACATGGACCTGGATGTGACGCCGCAACTGGCGCCCGTGCCCGGCATCGACCTGACGGAATACAAGGACACCCTGGTGGAGCGCTTCTCGAACCAGGCCATCGCCGACCAGCTGGAACGGGTCTGTTCGGACGGTTCGTCGAAATTCCCGAAATTCACCGTACCGACGATCAATCGGCTGATTGCCGACGGGGGCGAGACCCGCCGTGCCGCACTGGTCGTCGCGGCCTGGGCCGTGTACCTGAAGGGCGTGGATGAAAATGGCACAACCTATTCGATCCCCGACCCACGGGCGGCGTTCTGCCAGGCGTTGGTGGCCGACGATGTGCTGGTGACCCAGCGGATGCTGGACGTGGAAGAAATTTTTGGCACGGCGATTCCCCGTTCACCCGAATTCGTGGCAGCCTTCGAGTGGTGCTGCAACAGCTTGCGCGAGCATGGGGTGACGAGAACGCTTGAGCGAGTGCTGGCTGACCAAGGCTAGGTACGATCCGCTTTTGTGGCGAGGGAGCTTGCTCCCTCGCCACAGGTAAAGCCGTTAACCGCAGGTTCTGTGTTTTGCTCTTTTGACCCGAGGATTTCCATGGCAAACCAACAATTGTTCCTGGGTATCGACTGCGGCACCCAAGGCACCAAGGCGCTGATCCTCGATGCGATCAGCGGCGAGGTACTCGGCCAGGGCGCCGCTGGCCACAGCATGATCAGCGGTGCCAACGGTCGCCGTGAACAGGACACCCAGCAGTGGCTCGACGCTTTCACCCAGGCGACTCATCAGGCCTTGAATGCCGCCGGGGTCGATGGAAACGCGATCCTTGGCATCGGGGTGTCCGGCCAACAGCACGGGCTGGTGCTGCTGGATGACCAAGGCGAGGTGCTGCGCCCGGCCAAGTTGTGGTGCGACACCGAGACCACGGCGGAAAACGACCGTCTGTTGGCGCACCTCGGCGGCGAAGGCGGCGCCCTTGAACGCCTCGGCGTGGTCATCGCGCCCGGCTACACCGTGTCCAAACTGCTGTGGACCCAAGAGCAGCATCCGCAAATTTTCGACCGTATCGCCAGCGTCCTGTTGCCCCACGATTACCTCAATTACTGGCTCACCGGCCGCCATTGCAGCGAATACGGCGACGCCTCGGGCACCGGCTATTTCAACGTGCGCACCCGCCAATGGGACATGGAACTGCTACGGCATATCGACCCCAGCGGCCGGCTGCAATCGGCGCTGCCCGAACTGATCGAGGCTCACCAGCCCGTCGGCAGGATCCTGCCCGAAATCGCCGCGCACCTGGGCCTCAACCCCGAAGCCGTGGTGTCCAGCGGTGGCGGTGACAACATGATGGGCGCCATCGGCACCGGCAACATCCAGCCCGGCGTCATCACCATGAGCCTCGGCTCCTCCGGCACCGTGTATGCCTATGCAGCGGATCCCACCGTCAGCCCGCAAGCGTCGGTGGCAACGTTCTGTTCTTCGAGCGGCGGCTGGTTGCCGCTGATCTGCACCATGAACCTGACCAATGCCACCGGGGCCGTGCGCGAGCTGCTGGAATTGGATATCGATAGCTTCAACACCCTGGTGACCCAGGCACCGATCGGCGCCGAGGGCGTCTGCATGCTGCCATTCCTCAATGGCGAGCGCGTCCCCGCCCTGCCCCATGCCACCGGCAGCCTCCTCGGCCTGACGACCACCAACCTGACTCGGGCCAATCTGTGCCGCGCAGTCGTCGAAGGCACGACCTTCGGCCTGCGCTATGGCCTCGACCTGCTACGCGCCAACGGGCTCAAGGCCGAGAGCATCCGCCTGATCGGCGGCGGCTCGAAGAGTGCGGTATGGCGGCAGATCGTCGCCGACATCATGGACACCACGGTCATCTGCACCGAGCAGAGCGAGGCCGCCGCCCTCGGCGGCGCGATCCAGGCAGCGTGGTGTCATGGCAATGCACAAGAATCCCTGGCTGAGTTGTGCCAGCGCTGCGTCAAGCTCGATCCGGCCAGCGAAACCCGGCCCGTCACCGAACATGTCACGGCGTCGCAACACGCCTACGAACGTTACCGGCAACACGTCGCAACCCTTTGAGAGCAGGCAATTATGTATTTGGTGTGTGGTGAGGCGCTGTTTGATTTTTTCAGCGCAAACGATGCTGGAGCGCCAGCGTCGCAAGTGAATTACAAGGCGATCGCGGGTGGCTCGCCGTTCAACGTGGCGGTGGGGTTGCGTCGGCTGGGGGTCGAGTCGGCGCTATTTACCGGGCTTTCCACGGACTATCTGGGGCGTCGCTTGCAGCAAGTGCTCGTCAATGAAGGCGTCAACACACAATTTGCCCACGATTTCGACGCGCCAACGACCTTGGCCATGGTCGCCGTCGGGGCCAATGGTTCGCCGCACTACAGCTTTCGTGGCGAAGGCTGCGCCGACCGACAACTGAGCCTGGCACATCTGCCGGCGCTAGGTCCCGAGGTGCGCGGCCTGCATGTCGGCTCGTTTTCCCTGGTAGTGCAACCGGTGGCCGACACGCTGCTGGCGCTCGTGCAACGGGAAAGCGGCAAGCGCCTGATCAGCCTGGACCCCAACGTGCGGCTCAACCCGCAACCGGATATCGAGCTGTGGCGCTCGCGGATCGCGACGTTGGTGCGCTACGTCGACCTGATCAAAGTCAGTGACGAAGACCTGAACCTGCTGTATCCCGACCGGGACCCGCTGGAGGTGATCGATGGATGGCTGGAGCATCGTTGCCAGTTGGTGTTCCTGACCCGTGGCGGCCAGGGCGCGACAGCGTTCAGCCGTCAGCATGGCGTATGGTCCCTGCCCGCCTGCCCAGTGACCATCGCCGATACGGTGGGCGCGGGAGATACCTTCCAGGCGGCGTTGATCGCCTGGCTCACGGAGCACAATCTGGATTCAGTGGAAGCAGTGAATTCGCTGGAACGGGAACACATCGACAGCATGCTGGCGTTCGCCATGGGCGCCGCGGCGTTGACGTGTGGGAGGAATGGGCCTGACCTGCCCTATCGTGAACAATTGAACTAAGCGGATCGAAACCGGACGCTGGGCTCGAACTCATCGATCCCGGCGTCAGGTTCAGGAAAGAACGTAATTAACGACCGCTCATCCGGTGCTGTTGCTGGAAGTAGTTGCCGCCACTATTGCCATGGTCCAGCTCTGTACGCAGCTCGGCAATCAGATCGTTGATGGCCCGGCAGCCTGTCAGCTTGGTGGCATCGATATCACTTTTGATCAGCGCTACGCGGTCGGTTTCGTGATCGTCGTAAATCTTGATCGTCATGGAAAGATCCGGGGACAACGTGCATTGCGAGCGCTTGGGCAGCAAGCTGCTTTCAATGATGTTTCGCATTTCGAGGGCAGATAAAAACATGGCAACTCTCTCCTGTTGAGGCAGCCAACTTATGTTCACGACGGCGGAATTTTCGTCCGATTCTTCCCTGCGGACAGGACTACGAATGCCGTGCCGTTCGTTCATCTTGGCGTTGTTGTGTTGTTAAAGCTCGTTATTCGAACTCTCGAATCAACTCGCAAAAAATATGCCCTTACCTCGATACATCGACACTGTTGCAAATCAATTACTTAGCAAAAACATCAAGCGAGACGGTCATGCAATTTGCACGCAAGCGGCGTTTTATCCATGCAAAGTGCAACTGGCCCGGCCTGCCTGATTGCTCAGACTAGCCACTATTTCGATTGCACACCTGTGCGTTCGTCGCCTGCTTCAAAAAAATCACGATGCCCCGGCACATTCTCAAGAAACCGCCACGCCAGCACGCTCCACCACGTGGCGCAGCGTGTCGAAATTGATGTTGGCGCCCGAGTTGATACCCACCAGCGTCTCGCCTGACGCTGCGCTTTGCGCCACGTATTGCTTGATCCCCGCCACCGCCAACGCGCCTGATGGCTCGGTGATCGAGCGGGTGTCGTCATAGATGTCCCTGATCGCCGCGCAAAGCTCGTCATCGCTGACCGTCATGACCTCATCGACACAGAAACGACAGATATCGAAGCCATGTTCGCCGATCTGCGCCACCGCCACGCCATCGGCGAAGGTGCCCACGCTCGGCAGCGTCACCCGCATACCGGCTGCCATCGCCGCCTGGAGGCAGGCGGAATGTTCGGATTCGACGCCGATGATGCGGATTTCCGGATGCAGATATTTGATATACGCCGCCACTCCCGCGATCAGCCCGCCGCCGCCCACCGGTACGAAAACGGCGTCCAACTGGCCTGGATGCTGGCGCAGGATCTCCATCGCGACGGTTCCCTGGCCGGCGATGACGTCCGGATCGTCAAACGGCGAGACGAACTCACGCCCGGTCTGTCGAGCCAAGTCCAACGCAAACGCCAGGGCGAACGGGAAGCTCTCTCCGTGCAGCAACGCTTCGGCGCCTCGACTGCGCACGCCCGATACCTTCAGTTGCGGTGTGGTCCGGGGCATGACGATGCTGGCCGAGATGCCCAATTCCCGTGCGGCCAACGCCACGCCCTGGGCATGATTGCCCGCCGACGCGGTGATAACGCCTCGGGCACGCTGTTCTGGCGTCAGTTGCACCAGCTTGTTGTAGGCCCCGCGAATCTTGAAGGAGAACGTTGGCTGCAGGTCTTCCCGCTTGAGCAGGATCCGGTTGCCCAAGGCTTGGGACAACGCCGGGGCTGCCTGCAATGGCGTGGGGATCGCCAGTTCGTAGACCGGAGCGGCGAGTATCTTCTTGACGTAGTGCTCCAGCAGGGTTTGCTCGGCGCTGGTGGGGGTCATAGTGGTCTCCTGGTTCGGATCAGGCCCAGGAGACAGAAAGAAAAAACCCGCCTCTAGGGCGGGTTGGGTGCACTCGTGAGCTAGCCCGCCAAATAAGGAATGGCGGTAATAATGCTTGGCTGGCTGCGCAGTACGGTGGAAGTCATGGCTGGAAACTAGCCGCGAGGGAACGGTAAGTCAACGGAAATTAAGTCGCTGCAATCTGTGGCGAGGGGATTCATCCCCGTTGGGCTGCGCAGCAGACCCAAACCAGGCAACTCGGAGTGCGAGTTGAGTTTGAATTCAGTGCTTAGGGCTGCTACGCAGCCCAGCGGGGATGAATCCCCTCGCCACAAAGGAGGCTTCATCGCATCGCGATCATTTCAAGCCGACTTTGTAAAGGGCGCCATCGTCCTCATCGGTCAACACATAGAGGAAGCCATCCGGTCCCTGGCGGACATCGCGGATACGTTCCTTGAGCCCGCCCAGCAGGCGCTCTTGGTGGACGACCTTGTCGCCATCGAACTCCAGCCGAATCAGGTCCTGCGACACCAACGCACCGATGAACGCATTGCGTTGCCAAGGCTTGAATCGATCACTGTCGTAGAACGCCATGCCGCTGAGCCCCGGCGACACCTGCCAGACATGGTGCGGCCCGACGGTGCCTTCGACGGTCTTGCCCTGGGCCTCGGGAATCGGCGCGCCGGAATAGTTGTCGCCGTGGGTCGCCAGCGGCCAGCCATAGTTCTTGCCGCGTTCGATGATGTTCAGCTCGTCGCCGCCCTTGGGCCCATGCTCGTTTTCCCAGAGCGTTCCGTTCCACGGGTTGAGCGCAGCGCCCTGAGGGTTGCGCAAGCCGTACGACCAGATCTCCGGGCGGACATTTTTCTGGCCGACGAAGGGGTTGTCGTCCGGCACCTTGCCGTCGGGGTAGATCCGCGCGATCTTGCCCTGCAGCTTGTCCAGGTCCTGGGCGGTCGGCCGGTCGTTGTTTTCCCCCAGGGTGATGAAGAGGTAGCCGTCGCGGTCGAATACCAGGCGGGAACCGAAGTGGTTGCCCGTCGAAAGCTTGGGTTGCTGGCGGAAGATCACGTCGAAGTTGTCCAGGCGCTTCAGGTCCTTGGATAACTGCCCCCGGCCAACGGCAGTGCCGGCCTTGCCGTCCTCACCGGCCTCGGCATAGGACAAATACACCGTGCGGTCCTGCTTGAAGTCCGGCGACAGCACCACGTCCAGCAAACCGCCCTGCCCCTTGGCCCAGACCTCGGGAACGCCGCTCAACGGCGCGGACAACTTCCCTTCGGCGCTAACCCAACGCAGGTTGCCGGGGCGCTCCGTTACCAGCATGCCCTGTTGCTCCGGCAGGAACGCAACCGACCAGGGATGTTCCAGCCCCCTGACAACGGTGGTGACCTCGACGGTGCCTTCCTCACTCTTGAATGTCTGGACCGGCGCGGCCGAAGCCGCTGTGGCGAAGGCCAGTACAGCGCTTGCACAAAGGGTGGTCATCAGGGTTTTACGCAACATGCACGCTTCCTTCTGTGGTGATGGGTAGATCAGACGGCGCCTCAGCGATTGCCATTGTTCGGGTTCCTGGGCGGCGTCGGTGATTCGAGGGTGGGGCGCGGCGAGCCCGGTGGCGGGCCGGAGCGCGGATAGCCATTGCCGATGCCGCCATTTTCCAAGGTGGGTGGCCGAGGAACGGGCACGGTCGGGTTGTCACGTAGCGTCGGCACGTTGGGCTGGGTGCCCTGCATGCTGTTGGGATTGGCCCGGCGAATCGGGCTGTTGTAGGGATTGTTGTTGCCCGGCAAGTTCTGCGCCAGGAGCACGGGACCGTGACCAGGCGTAGTTGCCTGGACGGCGGTACTTATCAATAACCCTGCGATGGCGAACATCAGCCTGTTCATGGGACACCTCCCGGATTCACGGATACGGCACCGATATATCGAAAGCACGCTACGCCGCAGGTTCGCTGTTGTCAGGCGAAATGTCCGGACGAAGATGTAACCAAGCGTCTCGGATTTTGGACAAACCCAGGCGCCAACCGCAGCCAACCGGCGCCGGATGGAAACTTTTCCAAATCTCCCAGTGTCACCAGAGAGACCATTCACCGGTAAGGAAATCTGCACCATGGCACGGGCAATCTGGAAAGGCGCAATCAGTTTCGGACTGGTCCACATCCCCGTGGCGCTGGTGTCGGCCACGGCCTCCCAAGGGGTGGATTTCGACTGGTTGGACAAACGCACCATGGACCCGGTGGGCTATAAGCGCGTCAACAAGACCACGGGCAAGGAAGTGACCAAGGACGACATCGTCAAGGGCGTCGAATACCAGAAAGGCCAGTATGTGTTGATCAGCGAGGAGGAAATTCGCGCCGCCCACCCCAAGTCCACCCAGACCATCGACATTTTCTCTTTCGTCGACAGCGAAAAAATTCCCCTGCAGAACATCGACAAACCTTACTTCCTGGCGCCTGACAAGCGTGGCGGCAAGGTCTATGCGCTGCTGCGCGAGACGCTGCTCAAGACCAACAAGGTCGCCCTGGCAAATGTAGTGTTGCATACCCGCCAGCACCTGGCGGCGCTCATGCCGCTGGAATCGGCCCTGGTGCTGGTGATGCTGCGCTGGCCCGCCGAGGTGCGCGAGCTCGACGTCCTGGAACTGGGCGACGAAGTCACCAGCCCGACGCTGGCCAAGGGCGAGCTGGACATGGCCAAGCGCCTGGTGGAAGACATGAGTGGCGACTGGGAGCCGCAGGAATATCGCGACAGCTTCCAGGAAAAGATCATGGAACTGGTGGAGAAAAAGGCCACCGAAGGCCGGCTCGAAGCAGTGGAAACCGACCCCGGCGAAGAACAACGCAAGACCGCCGACGTCATCGACCTTACCGAGCTGCTCAAGCGCAGCCTGGGAGGCAAAGGCAAGGCGCCCGACAAGTCCGCCGAAAAACCCGCGGCAAAATCGACGAAAACACGCAAATCCGCTCCAGCTAAAAAAGCCACCAAGGCCTCCCGGGGCTGAACCCCGGGCGCCTGTCACACAAGGGAATCTGTCATGGCCAAGGCCGAGAGTGAATCTGCCCGTCTGTCCGCCGTGGAAGCGGACGCCACAACGACTCGCAGCCGCGCCCGACGGGGTAAGCAGGCAGCCACGAGCCAGCTCCCGGAGCGCCTGTCACCGCAGCTGGCCACGCCGGTGGAACAACCACCCGCCGGGGAATGGCGCTATGAAGTGCAATTTCACGGTTATCGGCTTCTGGCGCGCATCGAAAAAGGTGAGGTCCGGCTGTTCAACCGCCACCACACGGACTGGACCGACCGCCTCAAGCTGCATGCCGAGGCCCTGACGCAGCTGGACCTGGGCGACAGCTGGCTCGATGGCGAACTGGTCCTGCTCGACGACACCGGTCATTCCGACTTCCCCGCCCTGCGCCAGGCCTTCGAGATCGGTCGTAGCGTCGACATGGTGTACTTCCTCTTCGACGCGCCATTTCTCAACGGTGTCGATCTGCGTGAAAAACCTTTGGAAGAACGCCGCGCCGCGCTGAAAAATGCGTTGAAGAACAACGCCAGCAAGCGCCTGCGGTTTTCCGAAGCGTTTTCCGCCAGCCAACATGACATCTTCGAAAGCGCTTCAGCCCTCTCGCTCGACAGCGTGGTCGGCAAACGCCTGGGCAGCCCGTATGTCTCGGGACGCAACTCCGATTGGGTCAAGCTCAAGTGTCGACTGCGCCAATGCTTCGTCATCGTCGGGTTCACACGCCCGCAGGGCAAGCGCAACGGTTTCGGTGCGCTGTTGCTGGCGGTCAACGGGCCGTCGGGGCTGGCGTATGCCGGCCGGGTTGGCACGGGTTTCAGCCAGGCCCAGCTCAAGCAACTGCATGAACAACTGTGCGCCCAGGAACGCCAGACCTCACCACTGGACCAGCCGCTCAAAGGCGCACAGGGGCGCGGTGTGCACTGGGTCGAGCCGACGCAGGTGTGCGAGGTCGAATTCGCCGAGTGGGCCGGCGACGGCCTGATACGCCAGGCGGTGTTCCTCGATCTGCCGGGTGACAGCCAGGCCAATCGCGTGGTCCGCGAGCAACCCATGCCGATAAAAGCTGCGGCGCCCAAATCCAAGCGACGTACCAAGGGCGACACCGCCAAAGTCGACGGTGTGGTCATCACCCACCCCGACCGCGTGGTCGATAGCGTCAGTGGCGTGCAGAAAGCCGAGCTGGCGCAATATTACCTGGAGATCGCTCCGTGGATCCTGCCGCACCTCAAGTTGCGACCGGTTGCGCTGGTGCGAGCACCAGAAGGAATTGGCGAGGAGCTGTTCTTCCAGAAACATGCCGATCGCCTGGAAATCCCCCATATCAAACAGCTGGATCCGCGCCTGGACCCGGGCCATGCGCCGCTGATGGAAATCGACAGTATCCACGCCCTGGTCGGCGCGGCGCAGATGGGCGCGGTGGAGTTGCACACCTGGACGGCGACCCATGACCGGATCGAAGCGCCCGATCTGTTTGTCCTGGACCTGGACCCGGATCCGTCACTGCCCTGGAGCGCCATGCTGGAGGCGACGCGCATGACCTTGTCGGTCCTCGACGAGCTGGGTTTGCAAGGATTTCTCAAGACCAGCGGTGGCAAAGGCATGCACATCATCGTGCCGCTGGCCCGCAGCGAGGGATGGGACACCACCAAGGCCTTCGCCAAGGCCATATCGCAATTCCTGACCCGGCAGATGCCACAACGAATCACCGCGACCATGGGGCCGAAAAACCGCGTGGGCAAGGTGTTCGTCGACTACCTGCGCAACGCCCGCGGCGCCAGTACAGTGGCCGCGTATTCGGTGCGCGCAAGGCCCGGGCTACCGGTGTCGGTGCCGATCGCCCGGGATGAGCTCGCAGACCTGCGCAATGCCCAGCAATGGGATATCCAGACTGCACTGGAACGGGCCAAGGGCCTGGGCGCCGATCCGTGGGAAGGCTATAGCCATCGCCAGCGGATCACCGCCAGGATGTGGGACCAGCTGGAGGCTGAAAAACCCTGAATCCGTCAGATCCAGACGAAAATCGCCAGCAGCGCGCCAAAGAACGCCCATTTCTGCAAGTAATACAGCTTGCGATTGCGTTTCTTCAGCGCCTTGCCTTGCAGGCGAATCTTGTACAGCCGGGAAAATGCCCGGTTCAGGCCGCCAGTCTTGTCGCCGGCATCATTCGGCGCGCCGGCGGCGGCCATGACGGTGCGGCTAAACCAGCGGTTGAACGCCGTGGCCCAACGGTATTTCATCGGCCGCTCCACGTCGCAGAACAAGATGATGCGGTTCTGCGGCGTGGTGTTTTCGGCGTAGTGAATGAACGTCTCGTCGAACACCACCGCTTCGCCATCACGCCAGTGATAGGTCTCGCCGTCGACATTGATGTAGCACCCGGCATCGTTGGGCGTCTGCAGGCCGAGGTGGTAGCGATAGGACCCGGCATACGGATCGCGATGGCGCACCAGTTTCGAGCCGGACGGCAATTCGGCGAACATCGCCGCCTTGATCGATCCGATGCCTTGTACCAGTTCGGTCGTGCGCGGGCACAGCTTCATGGCCGACGGATGGCTGTCGCCGTACCACTTGAGGTAGAAGCGCTTCCAGCCGGTCTTGAAGAACGAGTTGAAACCCACATCGTCATATTGGTCGGAACGCTTGATCGCCCCCGCCTGCAGCAGGCTCTGGCCTTCGGCGCGGATTTCTTCCCAATGCGCCTGCAGCGGGCTCAAGTCCGGGAATTGCTCGGGATTCAAAAACGGCTTGTTCGGCCATTTGGAACACAAGTACAGCAGGCAATTGATCGGCGCGAGGAAGGACGAGTGGTCGCTCAGTTGACGGCCGAGCTTGTGCCGCACGCGTCCGCGCAGATGCACATAGCCAATGGAGAGGAGATAGATCGCAACGATGATGAGCTTCACGGAATCGGTTGGGTCCAGAAGTGAAGAGGCTACTTCTCCAGGCCAGCCAAGCGGCAAGGGAGAGGCGTCGAGTGAGATGGCATTTTAGCCACAGTTTGTAACCTGAAGTTATCCCTCAGTTGTGAAAAACTGTCTAGCCAGGGCAACACCCTATCGTTAACGCGCCCAGATCAGTACAATCGCCGCCAAATATCACGCGCCCCCTTTGGCCGATGCCGGGAGTCCCGACTTCGGCGCATATGCACTCGGGCCAGGCGCTCCGTATGCTGCTGTCCTCTTATGCCGGATGGACCCTTGCGCTTGCGACCGCGAAGCCTCTAGCGCGGTGCGGATCGGCGCAAACAGGTACTGAACAGGTACTGCCGCACCCTTAGCTACTCTGAATGTTCCGCAGGATAAACCTTTGATCTCTACAGCTAACATCACGATGCAGTTTGGCGCCAAGCCACTGTTCGAAAACGTCTCTGTCAAGTTTGGCGCGGGTAACCGCTACGGCCTGATCGGCGCCAACGGTTGCGGCAAGTCGACCTTCATGAAAATCCTCGGCGGTGACCTCGAACCGTCCGGCGGCCAGGTGATGCTGGAGCCGAACGTACGGCTGGGTAAATTGCGCCAGGACCAGTTCGCCTACGAGCAATTCACCGTGATCGACACCGTGATCATGGGCCATGAAGAGCTGTGGAAGGTCAAGGCCGAGCGCGACCGCATCTATTCGCTGCCGGAAATGACCGAAGAAGACGGCATGGCCGTGGCCGAGCTGGAAACCGAGTTCGCCGAGATGGACGGCTATACCGCCGAATCCCGCGCCGGTGAGCTGCTGCTGGGCCTGGGCATTCCCCTGGAACAGCATTTCGGTCCGATGACCGAAGTCGCGCCAGGCTGGAAGCTGCGTGTGTTGCTCGCCCAGGCCTTGTTCTCCAATCCGGAAGTGCTGTTGCTCGACGAACCGACCAACCACCTGGACATCAACACCATCCGTTGGCTGGAAAACATCCTCACGGCGCGTAACAGCACCATGATCATCATTTCCCACGACCGGCACTTCCTGAACAGCGTCTGCACCCACATGGCCGACCTGGACTACGGTGAGCTGCGCCTGTTCCCGGGCAACTACGACGAGTACATGATCGCGGCCACCCAGTCCCGCGAGCAACTGCTGTCGGACAACGCCAAGAAGAAAGCCCAGATTGCCGAACTGCAGACGTTCGTCAGCCGCTTCTCGGCCAACGCCTCGAAAGCCAAGCAGGCCACCTCCCGCGCCAAGCAGATCGACAAGATCCAGCTGGCCGAGGTCAAGCCATCGAGCCGCGTCAGCCCGTTCATCCGCTTCGAACAGACTAAGAAGCTGCACCGCCAGGCCGTGACCATCGAGCGCATGTCCAAGGGCTTCGACGGCAAGACCCTGTTCAAGAACTTCAGCTTCACCGTCGAAGCCGGCGAGCGCGTGGCAATCATCGGCCCGAACGGCATCGGCAAGACCACCCTGCTGCGCACCTTGATGGGCGAACTGACGCCGGACGCTGGCTCGGTCAAGTGGACCGAAAGCGCGGAGCTGGGTTACTACGCCCAGGACCACGCCCACGACTTCGAAGACGACGTCAGCCTGTTCGACTGGATGGGCCAGTGGACGCAGGGCGAACAGATCATCCGGGGCACCTTGGGCCGCATGCTGTTTTCCAACGACGAGATCCTCAAGTCGGTCAAGGTCATCTCCGGTGGTGAACAGGGCCGCATGCTGTTCGGCAAGCTGATCCTGCAAAAGCCGAACGTGCTGGTAATGGACGAACCGACCAACCACTTGGACATGGAATCCATCGAAGCGCTGAACCTGGCGCTGGAGAACTACCCGGGCACGCTGATCTTCGTCAGCCACGACCGCGAGTTCGTGTCGTCCCTGGCAACCCGCATCATCGAGCTGAGCGCCGACGGCGTGGTCGACTTCAGCGGCACCTATGACGACTACCTGCGCAGCCAGGGTGTGATGTTCTAAGAGCAGCCGCGAGTTGTAAGCTTCGAGCTGCAAGTGAAAGCCCCGTCCATGTGACGGGGCTTTTTCATTCCTACAGCACAGAATCCATGGATACCCCTGTGGCGAGGGCCATGACACAAGCAAACCGTTAGCCAGCTTCCTTTTCTTCCCGTCACACGCCATGATGAAACACTCCTGCCGCTGCCCGCGAACGAGTCCCATGCCAACAGCCCAGCCCGCTCCCAGTTCCTTGTCGATCACCTTGCAGATCGTCTCCATCGTTTTCTACACCTTCATTGCCTTCCTCTGCATCGGCCTGCCGATTGCGGTGTTGCCCGGGTATGTCCACGAGCAATTGGGCTTCAGTGCGGTCATCGCCGGGCTGACCATCGGTTCCCAGTACCTCGCCACCCTGCTCAGCCGGCCCATGGCCGGGCGGTTGTCGGACAGCGTCGGCACCAAGCGGGCCATCGTCTATGGCTTGCTGGGGATTCTGCTCAGCGGCGTGCTGACATTGATCTCGACACTGCTGCAGGATTTCGCACTGCCAAGCCTGTTGATCCTGATCGCCGGTCGTCTGTTGCTCGGGGTAGCCCAGGGCCTGATCGGCGTCGGGACGATCAGTTGGTGCATGGGCCAGGTCGGCGTGGAGCACACGGCCCGGTCGATTTCCTGGAACGGCATCGCTTCCTACGGGGCCATCGCCATCGGTGCGCCGCTGGGGGTGGTGATGGTCGGCAGCCTCGGCTTCGCCAGCCTGGGCATCGCCTTGTCATTGTTGGCCGGCATGGCGCTGCTGCTGATTCGCAACAAACCCTCGGTGCCGGTCGTGCGCGGCGAGCGCCTGCCGTTCTGGGCGGTGTTCGGGCGCATCTCACCGTTCGGCACGAGCCTGTGCCTGGCCTCGATCGGCTACGGCACGCTCACCACCTTCATTACGCTGTTCTATGTCAGCCGCGGCTGGACCGGCGCGGCGTGGTGCCTGACGGTCTTCGGCATTTGCTTCATCCTGTCGCGGCTGTTGTTCATTTCCAGCATCGCCCGCTTCGGTGGTTTCAGCTCGGCGATTGTCTGCATGAGTATCGAAACCCTGGGCTTGGTGTTGCTGTGGCTGGCGCCGTCCACCGCGTTCGCCTTGATCGGCGCGGGACTGGCGGGTTTCGGGCTGTCGCTGGTCTATCCGGCGCTGGGGGTGGAGGCCATCAAGCAGGTGCCCAACAGCAGCCGGGGCGCCGGATTGAGCGCCTACGCGGTGTTTTTCGACTTGGCATTGGCGATTGCCGGACCACTGATGGGCGCGGTGGCGTCGAACCTGGGGTACCCCGCGATTTTCTTTTTTGCGGCACTGCTTTCGGTCGTCGGCCTGGGACTGGCCTTGTTGCTGAGGCGTCGGGCCGAAAAAGCCGATTATTGATCTGCCGTCCTCAAGCCGGCACGCGTCGGCTTGCCGAGGGCGTCGCTGAAAAAGCGAGTGGCTTCGGTGATCATGGTGCGATGGATGTCCTTGCGGTCGACGCCATCGGCATCGGTGCACAGCGCCGGCATGGCCGCGATCTGCTCGTCGGTGCAGGGCGCCAGGAATACGAAGTGCCCTGCCCCGGCCAAGGTCTTGAAATCCGGCGCCGTGGGGAGCTTGCGAGCCAGCGCGGCGGCATTCTTGTCAAACGCCACCAGCTTGTCGCCGTCACCGCTATACAACAGCACAGGCACATGCACATCCGCCAGGGTGTGACGCCCGAACTTCAAGCTCAGCGGCGCCATCAGCAGCAATGCACGAACCCGGGGATCCGCCACCGGGGACAGGTCATCCCGATCGGCAACCAGTTCACCTTGGGTATTGCACGCGTCGCGGTCGTCCGGTCGTTCCTGGCAGTAGCGGCGCAGGCGATTGAGGTCTGGCGTGGCGCCGGACAGGATCAAGGCGGTTTCGCCACCCGCCGAATAGCCGATGACGCCGACTTGGCCGGCATTCACGAAGGGAGAAAGCATCGGGTCATTCAATGTCGCGGTGATCGCCTCGGAAATCTGGATCGGCCGACCGTACAAGTTGCTCAAGGTACCGAGCCGGCTGTGATCCTGGGCGTTGTCACCGGGATGAATCACCGCCACCACGACGAACCCCTTGCGAGCCAGTGACGTGGCCAGGTCATGCAGGGCCAGCGGCGTGCCCGTGTTGCCGTGGGACAGCATCAACAGCGGAAACCGCCCGATGGCGATCTGGGCCTCCGGCGCCGCGTCGATCTGATAGCCCCCCAGCGAGCTGGATTGCTCCCGGGCAGTCGAGGGGTAAAACGCGATGGCGTGCATCGGCTGTTGATCCAGCGGATCGAGGAAGCTCAGCTCATGAAAACCGGCGCTCCAATGCGGATGCGGCGCCGGCGCGGCGTGCACCGAACCGAGACTGGTAGCCAGACAAAGCAGCAACGCTGCACCAAGACGTTTCATTTGAATCTTCCACCTTCACCAGCGCGCGGGAAGGCCCCGCTGCTCGCACATTGGCCGTGCATAACCTGCGCCAGAAACCGACGCCAAATGCAGGAAAACCCTGCATCCCGGCCATCCAATGACGACGAGAATACAGGGTTTTGCGAAGGTTGCCCGTAATGCTTGGGGCTTTTACACAAGCCTTACGCAGCGGCGAACTGCTGGCCAATCTGCAACTGGGCCTCATGCATCGCTTTGGCGCGCATGTCATCACCGTAGGCCAGGCCCTCGGCGCGGACGAATTCGATGTCGGTGATGCCGAGGAAACCGAAGACCAGCTTGAGGTATTCCTCATGGCCGATGCCACTCGGCTGGCCGGCGTGCAAGCCGCCGGAGGTGGAAACAATCAGCAGCTTCTTGCCACCACACAGGCCTTCAGGACCGGCTTCGGTGTAGCGGAACGTCTTGCCCGCGACAGCGATGCGGTCGATCCAGGCCTTGAGCTGCGTTGGGATGCTGAAGTTGTACATCGGCGCTGCGATCACCACGGCGTCTGCCGCGAGGAACTCGGCCATGGTCGACTCACTGAGCTCGGCTTCGTGCTTGAGGGCGGCGTCACGCAGCTCGGCGCTGGTGCCAGCGGCAACCAGAGTCTGGGAGGAGAAGTGGCTGATGGCGTCGGCGGCCAGGTCACGGTAGGTGACGGAAATGTCCGGCTCGGCGGCTATCCACGCTTGAACCAGCTCACGGCTCAATTGGCGCGAAGCGGAATTGTCGCCGAGGATGCTCGAATCGATGTGCAACAGTTTCATGTGAGTGCTCTCCAAGTGAGGATCGCGGCTGGGCGATCAATTGAGAACAATCCTATCGATGAAACCAATGGTCGATAAGTCAGCAATAATGCGATAGTTCGTTCCACTGACAGGACAATCGAGCCCGAACATGCAAGACCTCAACGATCTGTATTACTTTGCCAAGGTGGTCGAAGCCGATGGCTTCGCGGCTGCCGGGCGCTTGCTGGGTATCCCGAAGTCCCGGCTGTCGCGGCGCATCGCAGAGTTGGAGGAACGCCTCGGTGCCCGCCTGCTGCAACGCACGACACGCCAGTTGAAGCTCACCGCCGTCGGCGAACGCTACCTGCGCCATTGCCAGGCGATGTTGCTCGAAGCGGAAATGGCCGACGAGGCAGTGGCGAGCATGTCCAGCGAACCCCGCGGGCGGTTGCGGGTGTCGAGCCCCGTGGGGCTGGCGCATCAGTTCTTGCCGTCGATCATCGAAACCTTCCTGGCGAAGTATCCCCAGGTGCAATTGGAGATGACCCTGCTGAACCGGCGGGTGGATTTGATCGGCGAAGGCATCGACGTGGCCTTGCGCGTGCGCGATCTTGGCGACGAAGACCCGTTGCTGATGACGCGACGCTTGCGCCAGGCCAGGCTGATGATGGTCGCCAGCCCGGCCTTCACCCAGGGACGGCGGATCGAAACCCCGGACGACCTGAGGCAACTGCCGGTGTTGGGCGCGCTGGAGGCCGATCGGCTGGTCCATCTGCGCCTGCTCGACAGCACGGGGCAAAATGTCGATCTAGCCCTGGAAGCGCGCCTGGGCATCGACGATTTCATCGTGCGCCGCGCCTGCGCCCTCGCCGGCCTGGGCTTCACGTTGCTGCCCAGCATGTATTGCGAAGAAGAACTGCAGGATGGCAGGTTGGTGGAGCTGCTGCCCGGCTGGTCATCGCCCGATGGCTGGTTGCAGGCGGTTTATCCTCACCGGCGCGGTATGCTGCCGGCGGTGCGCGCCTGGATCGATCACCTGGTGGCGGCGTTCGAACAATGTGGAGACAAAACGATATGAGTTTGAGCGAAGAGGATGTCGCACAGTTTTGCCTGGGCTTGCCAGGGGCCAGGGAGGATTACAAATGGGGTGGCGTGCGGGTGTTTTCCATCGCCGGAAACAAGATGTTCGCCCTGCAGGGGCTGCGCAGCGATTCGTTGGCGTTCAAGGTCGACAAGGACCTGTTCCTCGGTCATTGCGACCGGCCAGGCATCCATCCGGCGCCTTATCTGGCCCGGGCGCAGTGGATCATCATGAACGTGCCCTACCCGCTGGGCGATGATGAGTTGCGCGGGTTGCTGCAGCGCTCCCATCAACTGGTGGTGAGCAAATTGCCGAAGCGGACGCAGGTTGGGTTGTTGCTGTAGCGGTGGCTGGCGGGTACAACCGACCTACTGTGGGAGCGAGCTTGCTCGCGATGAGGTCAGCCCAACCAGTATCAATATTGGATTGAAGACCGCAATCGCGAGCAAGCTCGCTCCCACAAGGGATGCGTGGCGGCTAGAACAACGCCAACAGATGCCCGCCCAGGAACAACTGGTCGACCCAGAATCCCTGGTGCAACAGCACGATGAACCAGAACACCACCTGGAACGACACCTTGCGGGTCTTGTGGCGAAACACCTGTTGCGCCAGCAACGCGCCGGGCCAGCCGCCGGCCAGTTCGACGGCGTGCAATACGTTTTCCGGCGTGCGCCAGGCGTCCGCCCGCGCCTTGCGCTTGTCGCTCCAGTAGAGCAGGAATGCCACCAGGCTGACGCTGCCATAGGCGACCATCGGCACCCAGGACTCGCCTTGCAGCCCGAGCAAAAGCGACCCCGTCAACGGCAACGCGCACAGCAGCGCGAAAACTGCCAATTTGAACCGCAGGTTCTGCACGGCTCCGCCGGTTTTATGCGCGGCGCGCCTGGCCGATTCGGTCATGGCTTGGCCGCTGACCAGTCCACCCAGCCAAACTGCCAGGTCGCCAGGATCAACAGGCCAAACGCGATCCGATACCAGGCAAATACCGCATAGCTGTGGCTGGCGATAAACCGCAACAAGCCTTTGACGGCGATCATGGCGAAGATGAACGCGGTGATGAAGCCAATGGCAAACACCGGGAAATCCGCCGGAACGAACAGTTCGCGGTATTTGTAGCCCGAGTAGACTGCCGCACCGACCATGGTCGGCATCGCCAGGAAGAACGAGAACTCGGTGGCGGTCTTGCGCGACAAGCCGAACAACAGGCCGCCGATGATGGTTGCCCCGGAGCGGGAGGTGCCGGGAATCATCGCGATGCACTGGGCCAGGCCGACTTTCAGGGCATCCTTCCACGTCATGTCATCCACGGTTTCGGCGTGGACCTGATGCTGGCGCCGTTCGGCCCAGAGCATCACGAACCCACCCAGCACCAGCGCGGTCGCGACGGTAATCGGGTTGAACAAGTAATGGTGGATCCAGTCGGCGAGCAGCACGCCCAAGATCACCGCCGGAAAGAAGGCAATCAGCAGGTTGGCGGTAAACCGACGGGCACCGGGTTGCGTCGGCAGGCCCAGCACCACATCGAAGATCTTGCGCCGAAACTCCCAGACCACCGCGAGGATCGCGCCGAGCTGGATGATGATGTTGAAAGCCATCGAACGCTCGCCCCCGAACTCGAGCAGGTCGGCAACGACGATCTGGTGCCCCGTGCTGGAAATCGGCAGGAACTCCGTCAGCCCCTCAACCACGCCAAGAATCAATGCCGAAAAGGCCGTCCACAAATCCATTCTTCCCCCAAAAACGCCTGTCTGTTCAGGCCTCATCACTATTTAAACGTCATGCAGGTGCACGTAGCGGCTGCACGATAACCGCGACCTTGCAAAAAAAACCAATGAAAAAGCAGAACCGACTCAGGTTTTGCGCTGCGGGGCCGAAATCCTATCAGACAAGCCCTGATAACGCTGCCGCGTCATGACCCAGGTCAATTCAGCAGGGCCGCCGAACGTTAAAGTGCCGGCCGTCGTTAATGACAAGAATAAGAACCGGAGTGACAGCGAATGAATAGCTTGCGCAGTGTATCGATCAGCCGACGCTTGTGGCTCATCCTGATCGTGGCGGTCGTGATGTTGTTCACGCTCGGCGCGTTGATGCTCAAACAGATCCACAGCGATCTGTATCAGGCCAAGGTCCAGAAAACCCAGCACGTGGTGCAGACCGCCAGCGGCGTGCTCACCTACTACCATGGCCTGGAAACCGCCGGCACCCTGACCCGCGAGGCCGCGCAAAAGCAGGCCCTCAGCGCCGTTCGCGGCCTGCGCTACAACCAGACGGATTATTTCTGGATCAACGACCTGACGCCGGTCATGGTCATGCACCCGGCCAACCCGAAGCTCGAAGGCCAGAACCTCTCGGCCATCCGCGACCCCAACGGGTATGCGCTGTTCAATGAAATGGTCGCCATCGCCAAGGCCAAGGGCGCCGGCATGATCAACTACCTCTGGCCGAAACCGGGCGCCGAGGCGCCGGTGGGCAAGACCTCCTATGTCCAGCTGTTCGAACCCTGGGGCTGGATCATCGGTTCCGGCGTCTACATAGATGACGTCCAGGCCGAGTTCCAGGCCCAACTGATCAAGGCCTCGCTCGTCGGCCTGGTGATCACTTTGCTGATGGGCCTGTTGTTGACCCTGATCGTACGCAGCATCGTCCGCCCTCTGCAGGAGACCGTAAACGCCATGGCCAACATCGCCAGTGGCGAAAGCGACCTGACTCGAACCCTCGATACCCATGGCCAGGATGAAGTCACCCAATTGGCGCGGCACTTCAACGCGTTCACCGCGAAACTGCGGCAAGTCGTCGGCCAGTTGCAGGTCTCGGCCAGCGCATTGGGGCAATCGTCCAGCGAATTGGGCAACGACGCCGCCCAGGCCCAGCAGCGCAGCCAGCAGCAATCGCAGCAAATGGAGCTGGTGGCAACCGCCATCAACGAAGTGACCTACGGCGTGCAGGACGTGGCGAAAAACGCCGAACACGCGGCCAGCGAGATGCGCGACGCCGAGTCCCAGGCCCAGCAAGGCCAGGTCAATATCGACGGCAGCCTGCAACAGATCGACCGGCTGTCCCAGACCATCGACCAGGCCGTGGAGGTGATCCGCACCCTGGCCAGTGAAAGCACCCAGATTGGCAGCGTGCTCGAAGTGATCCGCTCTATCGCCGAGCAGACCAACCTGCTGGCGCTCAACGCGGCGATCGAAGCCGCCCGTGCTGGCGAACAGGGTCGCGGCTTTGCCGTGGTGGCCGATGAAGTGCGCCTGCTGGCCCAGCGCACGCAAAAATCCACCGCCGAAATCCAGGCCATGATCGAACGCCTGCAAAACCACTCCGAAGCGGCGGTGAAGGTCATCAGCGACAGCAGCCGCGCTTCGCAACTGACCATCGAGCAGGCCGGACTTGCAGGCGCCAGCCTCAATGCCATCGGCCAGGCGCTGCGCAACCTCAACAGCCTGAACGCCTCCATCGCCAGCGCCACCCTGCAGCAGGCCCACGTGGTGGAAGACATCAACCAGAACGTCACCCAGGCCGCCGGGCTCTCCCACAGCACCGCCGTGGCTGCCGAGCAATCGAGTCTGGCCAGCGCGCGCCTGAAGGACCTCAGCGAACAGCTGAACGGCTTGCTCAAGCAATTCCGGGTCTAGAAGGCTTTTGTGGGAGCGGGCTTGCTCGCTCCCACAGGTTTAGCGTTGGTCTTTCAGCTTGGTTTCCACTTGAGGTCCTCATCCAGCACAGAGATTGGAGCTCCGCGCCCCGTAGCGTTTACAATCCCCGCCCTCCTCAACTCCTCCAAGGAACCGCCATGTCCGGGCTTGAACTGTTTGCCGCAGCCCTCGGCGTGATCGCTGTCTGGCTGACCGTCAAGCAGAACCCCTGGTGCTGGCCGATCGGCCTGGTCATGGTGCTGCTTTACACCTGGATTTTCTTCGACGTGAAGTTGTATTCCGACATGTTGCTGCAGGTCGTCTACGCCGTCCTGCAGCTATATGGCTGGTGGCAGTGGACCCGCGCCGGGCGCAACCACGACGGGCGACAGGTGACGCGCCTGGAAGGCCCGTCGGTGGTGCTCGGCCTGGCCATCGGTGCGGCTGGCAGCCTGGCGCTGGGCGCGGCAATGGCCCATTGGACCGACGCCGCGCAACCCTGGCTCGACGCCGCGCTCACCGGGTTCAGTCTGGTTGCCCAGTGGTGGATGGCACAGAAACGCGTGCAATGCTGGCCGTTGTGGATCGTCCTGGATGTGATTTTCGTGGGTTTGTTCATCTACAAAGGCCTGTACCTGACCGCCGCGCTCTATGCACTGTTTACCCTGCTGGCAGTGCAAGGCTGGCGGGAATGGCGCGCCGACCCGGCGTTGCGCGTATGAAGGTGGTGGTGCTGACCGGCCCGGAGTCCAGTGGCAAGAGCTGGCTGGCGGCGCAATTGCAGGCCCACTTTGGCGGCCTGCGAGTGGATGAATACGTGCGCGATTTCATGGAACAGACCCAGCGCGACACCTGCCTGGCCGACATCACCGACATCGCCACAGGGCAACTGGCCCGGGAAGACGCGGCCCGCGCCCGGCAGCCGGCGCTGCTGATTCTCGACACTCACCTGCTGAGCAATATCCTCTGGAGCCAGACCTTGTTCGGCGACTGCCCGAGCTGGCTCGAACCGGCCTTGCTGGCGCGTCATTACGACTTGCACCTGTTGCTCAGTCCCGAGCAGGTCGAATGGGTCGGTGACGGCTTGCGTTGTCAGCCAGCACTAGCCGAACGCGTGGCTTTTTTCGAAGCCATCGAAGGCTGGTTGGTTCGCCAGCGGCAACCTTTCGTCAAGATCGAAGGTGATTGGGCCCAACGTCGCGAGCAGGTGTTTGCGGCCGTTTCCCGGCTACTCCAGGCTTGAGTTGTTACATCGCTGAAACAGCAAGCACCCGCCAAAGCCGGATCCAACGCCGCTTCACGTCATCGCCGGCCTGACTGTCAAGTCACTGAAACACCCTCTTCCCAAGCCTGGATCCAGAGCCATACGACGGCGGGCGGCGTGTCGTGGGCCGCAAACCCAGTCTCAGGAATGAAACAGGTTGCGCGCCAGACATTTGCCATTACTTGCAAACGGTTGAATCCAAAGACTTTTCAAAACACGGCACAACACCTGCTCTTCCTCTTCGCAACGCTGACTAGGGCCAGCGTCCAGTGAAGAAGGAATCGATGTCATGGGGACATTCAACGGAAGGTTGATCTGTCTGTTGTTGATCGGCTGCGCCGCCAGCGCGACGCTCAGTGTGTCGGCGCAGGCCGAGGGCAACGGCGTCATCGTACTCAACCGTGACGTGCAACCCGTTCATATCGGTCGAAATGGCGGCAAAGACCCCTACCCGACCACCGTCAATGCCAATCCGTCCGATCGGATCAACCAGGCGACCGCCAGCACCGAGCTGAGCGACGGCGAATTCGCCAGCGTGGCCAGCGGCTCGACGATCCGTAACACGGTCAACCCGAACACCGGCGTCCAAGGCCTCAACGTCGTGACCAACCCCAACGGCATGCCCGGCATGGGTGCCGGCCACGGCGGCGGTAGCGGCGGCGCGATTTCCGGCACGATCAACCGCTCGCTGAGTTCCGGCCTGGCCCCATTGGGTCGGCTGGCGGGAGGCCAGTGAGATGAACCCGACCTGGCTCATGATCGCCCTGCTCGGCTCATCCGCCGCACTCGCCGATCCAGGCGTGGCAGTGAGCAGCCACGCCGACCTGCAGAATTCCGGCAGCCGCTACACCGGCAACTTCAACCTCAACCAGGCGGCTGGCGACCAGACCCAGCAGACCAACACCCGCGCGATCGCCATCGGCACCAACGCCCAGGCGACCACCGTCGTGCGCCAACGCCTCGACACACCGGCCAGCCCGGCGCTGAACGCCAGCGCGCGCATCGGCGGCAGCTCATTCACCAACGGTAACGGTGTGCTGGGCGTCAACCAGTCCGCCGGCGCCAATAACCAGATGGCCAATGTCATGCGCGTGGGCATCAGTGCCCGCCCGCAGAGCATGGATGACAGCGCCCTTTCCCAGCAGAACGTGGCGCTGGTACCGAACTCCGGAACAACTGACACCCCAACCGGCAGTCGCCAGGTCGCTACCAGCGACCAGGCCTTCACCGGCAGCCGAGGGGTGATCCAGGTGAACCAGAGTGCCGGGGTGGGGAACCGCATGGCTAACACCCTGAGCATCCGGGTCGCTGACTGACCCGGCGCAGCACATAAGCGCAGTACATAAGAAAGTACCAACACTTAACCAACGACACGCAAGGAGAAACACCATGAAACCTACAATGGCGCTCAAACCATTGGTTTTCGCTCTCGCCGCTGTCATGGCAATGGCTGCACAGGCTGGAGGAAACGACAACAACGGTCATGGCAATGGCCATGGCAACCATGGTCCCAAAGGGCCGACGCTGGAACAATTGCTCTCCATCAGTGCCTGGCGCTGGGGCCACGGTGCTGGATGAGCAGAACAGCGACGGCAACGTAGTGACCAACCAGGCGACCCGCAATACCGCCGAAGCCACTGACTCGCTCAACGGCAGCAACGGCAACATGGGCGCCAACATCGCCGCTGGCGACGGGAACCAGCAAGACAACGCCGCCGCACTGGCCACCGCCGACGAGAGCTTCATCTTCGGTTCGGCTGTCGCCGCTTCCAGCGCCACGCAAGTCAATAACAACAACCATGTGAACAACAACTCCACGCAAAACAACGCCTCGCTGACCAGCGCGGGCAACAACGGCTCCGGCAACATCGGTATCAACGTGACCGCCGGCAACTTCAACCAGCAGAAAAACAACCTGGCCATTGCCGTGTCGGGTGGCCGTGTCGCCCAGGCCTCGGCTTCGGCTGACCAGTCCTCCACTGGTCTCGTCGTGGACAATAAAGGCGTGAAGAACTACAAGACCGACACCCTTACCAACACCTACGAAGCTTCGGGCTCCTTCAAGGCCAAAGGCACCATCAAAGAAGAAGGTGGCTGGGGTGACAAAGGTGGCTACGGCGGCGGCCATGATGGCGACAAGATCTCCGTCGCAGGCACGTTCGAACTGGCCGGTAGCAATACCCAGCAAGTGTTGACTCGCGACGGTTGGAAAAACCCTGTCTACAACAACGCCACCATGACCAACTCCATGAACGGCTTCTCCGGTAACGGCGGCGCCAACGTGTCGGCGGGCGTGGGCAACCAGCAAAGCAACTCGCTGTCGATTGCGGCCGGCTGCAAGGCTTGCATGTAGACGCGCATGAAACGAAGCCCCGGCAACAGTAATGCTGTTCCCCTAGGGTTTGGATGAATCTTGTGGCGAGGGAGCTTGCTCCCGCTCGGTTGCGCAGCAACCGCAAAATCTTGGAGCCGCTCCGCAGCCCAGCGGGAGCAAGCTCCCTCGCCACGGACTCATTTCAATGCTTTAGATGAAGGGTGCTGCTGGAAAAAGGGGCTTTTTTCCCGGATGTCCATCAGGCGTATCGATCATGCGTGCGACTGCCCTTTGCCTGTTCATTTGCTTTGCCTGCGCGACCGAAGCCGCGCAGATGCCCGTTGCCGCCCTGCCTGGCGGCATGCTCATCTACAAACCCGTGCAAAGCGTGCGCGAGCGCAAGTTCAGCGACATCGTCGAACAGAAAACCGATTTCAGTTGCGGCGCCGCCGCGCTGGCCACTGTGTTGCGCCAGGCCTATTGGCTTGACGTCGATGAAGAGCACGTCATCAAGGGCATGCTGGTCAACGCCGACCAGGACCTGGTCCGCACCCAGGGCTTTTCCATGCTGGACATGAAGCGCTACGTGGAAACCATCGGCATGCGCGCCCGTGGGTATCGGATACCGTCGGAAAAACTCGAAGCGGTGACGATCCCGGTTGTGGTCCTGATGGAAATCCGCGGCTACAAGCACTTTGTGGTCTTGCAGCGGGCCGACAGGCAATGGGTCTACGTCGCCGACCCGGTGCTCGGGCACAAGCGCTACGCCCATGATGAGTTCGCCAAAGGCTGGAACGGCATCGTCTTTGCCATCGTCGGCCCCGGTTACGACAAGACCAACGCCTTGCGCAGCCCGCCGCAACCGCTGACGGCACGAAACAAACTGGACGGGTTCAACCCGGTCAAGGACGCGGAATTGATGGATTTCGGCTTCATCCAGAGCGACTTTTTCTAAGCGCCGTACAACTGCCAATAAAATACAAAAGGAGCAGGATGCTCCGGGAGCAACACATGAAACGCTCATACTGGCTCACGCTGGCCTGCCTGGCCGCAACGACGTCGGGTCTCGCCCACGCCGGTTTCAAACCCATCGAAGTCAAGGACCAGGAGCTCGCCGAGCTGCGCGGTCGCTACGTCATGCCCGGAAGGGTCATCAGCTTTGGCATCGTCATGAGCAGCACCTGGCGCAATGCCAGTGGCGACGTGATCGGCGCGTCCAGTTCCATGCAGATCCAGTCCACAACGGTCAAACCGCAGTTCTACGTCTCGACCATCAAGCAAACCGGTAACGGCAGCACCCCGGAACAGGGCAGCGGCACGATTACCGGCGGTGCCGGCCTTGGCTCAGGCCAAGGCGTGACCCAGAGCGTGCGAGCCGCGGGCGATGGCAACAGCGCCTACAACAACGTCAGCATCAATGTGAAGGAAAGCAGCCAGGCACCTGCCCTGGCGCCATCCCAAGGCCAATTGCTGACCAAGGGCCAGACCATCAGCGGCAGCAACGCCGCCGGCAGCGTCGCGGTCACCGCCACCGGCAGCGGCGTGCAAATGGCGATCCAGGCCAGCCACAACCAGGGCAGCACCTTGCAACAGGTGGCCCAGGGTGGCTTGTTGCAGAACACCCGCCTGCTGGGCAACAGCAACCTGGTCAACAACATGACCCAGCTCAACGTGGTGCTGAACAACAACGGCCCCAGCGCCGGGGCCTTGGACTGCAACCTGACGCAACTGCGCGGTCTTCGAAATCTCGGATATTGATCTACGCTGATCTCCGATCATTGGGCATATAGGGACGGCATATTTCATGTATCGATCCGTATCGTTGCGCGCTGTGATGTGTTTAAGCACGTTGTTCCCGGCGACCTTGCTGCAAGCAGCACCGGATGCCGACATCGAGGCCCTGAAGCAGGAACTTCTCGAGCTCAAGCAACGTTACGAGGTCCAGCAAAAAGCCCTGGCGGTACTCGAACAGCGCGTCCGCCAGGTAGAAGATCAACCCGCCGCCCCACAACCCAAGCGCCTGGCCAAATCGCCGGCCGACCTGAAAGGCAACCAGGGTGTCGCCGGCAATGGCGGGGCAACGGCGGGAGGCAGCGGCTACGGGCAATCCCTGGCCGACGATTCGCAACCGGCGCAAAGCGTTTCCAACCTGTATGACGAGGCCAGCGGCTTTTTCGGCGGCGGCAAATTCAGCTTCGAAACCGGCGTGACCTATTCGCGCTACGACACGCGGCAACTGATCCTCAACGGTTTCCTGGCCCTGGATTCGATTTTCCTCGGCAACATCAACCTGGATCGGATCAAGGCCGACACCTGGACCTTGGACCTCACCGGTCGCTACAACTTTGACAATCGCTGGCAGTTCGACCTCAACGTGCCGGTGGTCTATCGCGAGTCCACCTATCAATCCGGCGGCGCCAACCAAGGCGCGGCCGGGGTCACCAGCGAAGAAACCGTGACCCGCGACCCGACCATCGGCGACGTCAATTTCGGCATCGCCTACAAGTTCATGGACGAATCGGTCAGCAGCCCGGACGCTGTCGTGACCCTGCGCGTCAAGGCGCCCACCGGCAAGGACCCGTTCGGCATCAAGCTGCGCCAATCCCAGGCCAACACCAACTTGTTCGTGCCGGAGGACCTGCCTACTGGCAACGGCGTCTGGTCGATCACGCCGGGGATTTCGCTGGTCAAGACCTACGATCCGGCGGTGCTGTTCGGCAGCCTGTCCTACACCCACAACTTCGAGGAGTCGTTTGACGACATCAGTTCCACGGTCAACCAGAAGGTACCGGGTAAGGTGCGGATCGGCGACAGCTTCCAGATCGGCGCGGGTATCGCCTTTGCCTTGAACGAAAAGATGAGCATGTCGTTCTCGGTGTCCGATCTGGTCCAGAAGAAAAGCAAGCTCAAGCAGGACGGCGGGGACTGGGAATCGGTGGTCTCCAGCGATGCCAATGCCGGCTACTTCAACATCGGCATGACGCTGGCTGCCAGCGACAACCTGACCATCGTGCCCAACCTGTCCATCGGGCTGACGGACGATGCGCCGGATTTCACGTTTAGCCTGAAATTCCCGTATTACTTCTGATGCCCCTCCCTTGTGGGAGCGAGCTTGCTCGCGATGAGGTCCTCTCAGCTAACTTTGATGTTGACTGGCAGGCCGCCATCGCGAGCAAGCTCGCTCCCACAGGTTTTGCGCCGCGTTGAATCAGCGAATCTGATGCTTGTGCAACAACCGATAGAAGGTCGGCCGCGACACGCCCAGCACCCGGGCGGCGACACTCAGGTTGTCGCTGTGGCGGTTGAGTACATCGCTCAGGGCCTGGCGCTCGGCGCGGGTCTTGTAGTCTTCCAGGGTGCCCATCGGTGCGGCGACGCCCTGGTGGCTCGCCAGGCCAAGATCCCGGGCTTCGATCTGCCGCCCCTCCGCCAGCACCAAGCCGCGACGAACGCGGTTGGCCAGTTCGCGGACATTACCGGGCCAGTCATGCATCCCCATCGCCACCAAGGCGTCTTCACTGAAGCTGCGCGGCCGCCGGCCCGTTTCATGGCTATAGAAATGCGCGAAGTGACTGGCCAGCATCGACAAATCCCCGTGACGCTCTCGCAACGGAGCCATCACCACCTGCAAGACGTTCAAGCGGTAATAAAGGTCTTCGCGAAAACGCTTGTGTTCGATCGCCGCTTCCAGGTCCACATGGGTTGCGGCGAGCACTCGCACATCAACCGCAATCGGCTGGCTGCCACCCACGCGCTCGATGTGTTTTTCCTGGAGGAACCGCAGCAGGTTGGCCTGCAGCTCCAGCGGCAGGTCGCCGATTTCGTCGAGGAACAACGTGCCGCCGTGGGCCGCTTCGATCCGTCCGATCTTGCGTTGGTGGGCGCCGGTAAAGGCCCCCTTCTCATGGCCGAACAGCTCGGACTGGATCAGATGCTCGGGGATCGCGCCGCAATTGATCGCGATAAATGGCTTGTTGCGCCGTTGCGATTGGCAATGCAGGGTGCGCGCCACCAATTCCTTGCCGGTACCGCTCTCGCCACGGATCAGCACCGGTGACTCGGCGGGCGCCAGTTTGCTCAACAGTTTGCGCAGCTCGCGGATCGGTTTGCTGTCACCCAGCAATTCATGTTCCGGCTGGTCGATGTGAACCGAGCCCTGCCCCCTCAGCCGCGCCATGCCAAAGGCTCGGCCCAACGTCACTTGGACCCGGGAAACATCGAAGGGCAACGTGTGGAAGTCAAAAAACCATTCACAGACGAAATCGCCGACGTTTTTCAGGCGCAGCACTTCCTGGTTCAGCACGGCGATCCATTCCGCGCCGCTGCGGCTGATCAATTCCTTGACCGCTTCGGGGCGCTCCAGATGAAAAGGCTGCAACCGCAAGAGGCCAACGTCGCAGCTTCGGTCGCTGGCGTGCTCCAGGGAACAACTGTCGACATTCCAGCCGATGGCACGCAGCCCCGGCATCAGGCGATGACAATCATCGCAAGGATCGACCACGAGCAAACGACGCAACGCACTGGCTTCGATCATGACTGATCCTTGGCGCCAAAAATAAGGAAATATGATTAGAAACAGGCGTTTGGCGAACCTGCATGTAACAGTAGCAAGAAGTTGACACTTGCTTGTATCGATTAGTTATCAAGAAGATCGTGAAGCGGTTATAAGGCAGCGTTTCGTTAGTTCTTGGAACCTGGAATCTTTCACCACCCTTTCAAACAAAAGGCCAAAAGCCGGGTCTGAAAGAAAATCGAAATTTATTCATCAATTGTGTGACCTGCTCCCGGGTTCGGGACATCAGTACAAGTAACCCGCCGCACGGTCCGCCCAACCGACGGCACATCATTTGATTGGGCACCCTTGAGAGATAACGCCATGAACGCCCCGCTCCGTATCAACGAAGCTCTTTTGATTGCCGACCGCGCATTCCGTCCTTTCCAATGCGTGGCCTGGGCCCCACAAGACGGTAACGGCGAACTTAGCCTGACCGTCATCGACCGCACCAATACGCATATTGGCCGGACTCAGATTCCCAGCAGCGCTTATACCGATCCTGCTCAACTGGCCGACCTGTTGAAACAGGCCCGTGCCGAATTGAGCCAGGAAGGCTACAAACTGCAATCCTGGTCCATGCCTGAATAATGCCCTGACAAGCCGGTTGTTTATTTGCCGGCTTGGCATTGGATTGCAAAGCCATTGTTTAGGCACGAATAGTCTTCGTGCCTGTAGAACCTGACAGTTGTGCACTGTCTGTTTCAAGGATTGAATATTGCTCTCATGCAAACGCCGCCTCATTATCCAGGCCGGTCGATGCGCAAGGAGAGCCACGCATGCCCGTTCAATCCGCATTTGCACTCCCGATACGCCGGGCTCAGGCCGGGCACCTCGACACAGGCTTTGCCGACGGCGGTAAAGCCTGGGTTCGTTTTCCAGGGAATACCTCGACGCTCACCACCGGATTGGCCGTTGACCATGCCGGCCGCATTCTATTGGCGGCGCGGGTCATGACCGCCCAGGGCAGTCGCTTCGGTCTTGCCCGGCTTACCCCGAACGGCATGATCGACAGGGACTTTGGCATCAACGGCTACGTGGTCGACGCGTTTGCACCGCGTTGCGAAGCCACCGCAGGCAAGGTCACCGAGCTGCCCGACGGCAATATCCTGCTATCCGGCCTGCATTACGAAAGCGCCGACAATACCCTCCCTGCCCTGGCGCTGTTCGATCCCCACGGTCACGCCGTCCATGGTTTTGGCGATGCCGGGCGACAAGTCGTGCGACTTTGCGGCAACCTGTCCCAGGGCATGCGCGATCCTTGGCTACCGCCTGGCGTACCTGGGGTCGAAGCCTGTGACATGCGCGTGCAAGCCGATGGCAGGATATTCATCCTGGCCAACCATCACTTCCAGACGTCCGATCACGTTGGCGTGTTGATTCGATTATTGCCGGACGGCTCACTGGATGACTCGTTCAACCATCGTGGTTTCGTGATGGTTCGGCGACTGCTGAAAAACAGCTGGCTGAGCTGCCTGGCCCTGCAGGCCGACGGCCACATCGTCGTAGGCGGAGCCATCGATTGGCCCCAGCGCGGCCTGATGGCTCGCTACGACGCCTGCGGCCAACTCGACGAGCGCTTCGGCGACGGCGGTTTCCTGTCCTTCACGGCCCAGGGGCGCAGCGTGATGGTCAGCCAGGTCGTGCAAAACGCCGTCGGCGATCTGCATGCTTTTGGCGGCAGTCGCGACCCCATGCATTGTCTGTCAGCGTGCATTCCCAAGGACGGCCAGCCGACGCCGGACAACCACGACGGCCAATGCCGCCTCCTGGCAATCGGCAACCATGCCAGCCAGTGGACGGCCGCGCAGATGCAGGCAGATGGAAAAATCGTGACGGCCGGCGCAACCATCGGCGGCATCGAGGCCGATTTCATTCTGGCTCGACACCTGCCGGACGGTAATCTTGATCCGGCGTTCGGCCAGGGCCAGGGTTGGCTGCGCACTCGACTGGGCTACAGCCTCGATACCGCGACGGCCGTGGCCGTGCAGGCCGACGGAAAAATACTGGTGGGTGGACATTCGTTACAAGGCACCTCCAGGGCCGTGTTGACGCGGTACAGCGCCTGATTTCCGATCCTTTCGGCTAGCGGTAACAAGTCCTACGCTTGATATTCCTCATGGCTTACGGCAAGTTGCGCGCTTCTAATTAAAAGGAGCAGCCAATGTCCGGTCAAATGGCTCAAGCTTTTGCGCACAACTTCCTGGGGCATTCTCCACGCTGGTACAAAGCGTGCGTCATCGTTTTCCTGATTCTCAATGCGCTGGCGTTCTTTACGCTGGGCCCGGTCGTCGCCGGTTGGATGCTGGTCCTGGAGTTCATTTTCACGCTGGCCATGGCCTTGAAATGCTACCCGCTGATGCCTGGCGGGCTGTTGGTCCTGCAAGCCGTGGCGCTGGGCATGACCACGCCAAAAGCGCTATACGACGAACTGGTCCACAACTTCCCGGTCATCCTGTTGTTGATGTTCATGGTGGCCGGTATCTACTTCATGAAGGACCTGCTGCTGTTCCTGTTCTCGCGCCTGCTGTTGGGTGTGCGGTCCAAGGCGGTATTGGCCTTGATGTTCTGCTTCCTCTCGGCGTTCCTGTCGGCATTCCTCGATGCGCTGACCGTGACGGCGGTGATTATCAGCGCCGCGGTGGGTTTCTATGCGGTGTACCACCGCGTGGCCTCGGGCAATGACCCGCGCCAGGACAGCAGCGTCGATGAAGACCATGACCTGCCATCATTGCACCATCAGGACCTGGAACAGTTCCGGGCCTTCCTGCGCAGCCTGCTGATGCATGGCGCCGTGGGCACCGCGTTGGGCGGCGTATGCACCTTGGTGGGCGAGCCGCAGAACCTGCTGATCGGCCATGAAATGGGCTGGCACTTCGTCGACTTCTTCATCAAGGTCGCGCCAGTGTCGCTACCCGTGCTCGTCGCCGGGCTGGTGACCTGCGTGGCGCTGGAGAAACTGCGCTGGTTCGGCTACGGCACGCTGCTGCCAGATAATGTCCGGGCGGTATTGGCCGATTATGCCGAGGAAGACAACCGTGAGCGCACCGCACGCCAGCGTGCTGCCCTCATCGTCCAGGGTATCGCCGCGCTGATCCTGATCGTGGCCCTGGCCCTGCACCTGGCCGAAGTCGGGCTGATCGGCCTGACAGTGATCGTGCTGATCACCGCATTCACCGGTATCACCGACGAGCACCGGCTCGGTAGCGCGTTCAAGGACGCCATGCCCTTTACAGCGTTGCTGGTGGTGTTCTTCGCGGTGGTCGCGGTCATTCACGACCAACACCTGTTCTCGCCATTGATCCAATGGGTATTGGCCCTGCCGGCCGACCAGCAACCTGGCATGCTGTTCATCGCCAACGGCCTGTTGTCGGCCATCAGCGATAACGTCTTCGTCGCGACGATCTATATCACCGAAGTGAAGCAAGCCTTTGTCGCCGGCAACATGACCCAGGAACACTTCGAGACCCTGGCGGTCGCCATCAACACCGGCACCAACCTGCCCAGCGTCGCCACGCCCAACGGCCAGGCGGCTTTCCTGTTCCTGCTGACGTCGGCCATTGCCCCGCTGGTTCGCCTGTCCTATGGCCGCATGGTCTGGATGGCGATGCCTTATACCGTGGTGATGGGTGGCCTGGGTTGGTATGCGGTGACTTACTGGCTGTAACGCCATGACCGAATGGACATGACTTTGTGGCGAGGAAGCTTGCTCCCGCTGGGCCGGTCCGACGCCTCGGGCGCAGCGGCCCCCTTTTTTGCGGTCGCTTCGCAACCGAGCGGGAGCAAGTATGTAGGATTATCTAGCGGGGCAAGATGTACCGCTCGATCGCCAATGCCGCACCGTCCTCGGTGTTGGCTGCGGTAACGACATCCGCCTGGCGCTTGATCGCCTCTTCCGCCTGTCCCATTGCAATCGACAGTCCCGCGCGATGGAACATCGCCGGATCGTTGCCACCGTCCCCCATGGCGGCGGTCTGCTCCAGCGGCACGCCCAGGAACTCCGCCAGGGTCGACAGTGCCTCGCCCTTGTTCGCCTTCATCGCCGTTACATCCAGGTAGATCGGTTGCGAACGCGACACCTGGGCCTGGCCCTTGAGCAGCGGATGCAGGCGCGCCTCAAGTTCCACCAGCAGATCCGTGTTGGCGCTGGTCGCAACGATCTTGTCGATGCGCTCAAGGTAAGGCTCGAAACTCTCCACTTCCACCGGCGGATACCCCAGGCCGCGGGTTTCAACCGGCACCATCGGACCGTTGGCGTCGCGCACCAGCCAGTCGCCGTCGGCAAACACCCACACTTCGATGCCGGGCTGATCGGCGTACAGCGCCAACGTGGTCAGTGCCGCCTCGGGCGGTAAGTAGTGAACAGCCAGGAAGGTCCCGTCCGGGTGCACCAGCGTGCCGCCGTTGAACGCCGCCGTGGGCAGGTCGACACCCAGGGCTTCGATCTGCTGCAACATGGCTCGTGGGGGACGCCCGGTGGCAAGGCTGAACAGCACGCCAGCCTCGCGCAACGAACGAACGGCTTGGATGGTGCGCTGGTTGAGACTGTGATCGGGCAGCAGCAACGTACCGTCCATGTCACTGAGCAAAAAGCGGATGGGGCGTTTCACCTGGTCACTCATCCGAGGCCATGCCAGACGCGACCATCGCGAGTCAGCAATTCGTCGGCGGCCGCCGGGCCATCCTCACCGGCCTGGTACGGCTGGACCGTTGCGTCTTCCCGCCAGGCATCGAGGAACGGCTGCACCGCGCGCCAGCCGTTTTCGATGTTGTCGGCACGCTGGAACAATGTCTGGTCGCCCGTCAGGCAATCGTAGATCAGGGTTTCGTAACCCGTTGACGGCTGCATTTCGAAGAAATCCTTATAGGCAAAGCCCAATTCAATGTTGGCCATGTCGAGGGCCGGCCCGGGCCGCTTGGCCAGCAGGTCGAACCACATGCCTTCGTTGGGCTGGATCTGGATTCTCAGGTACGTAGGTTGCAATTCGTCGACTTCGGTGTCGCGAAACTGCGCGTAAGGCGCCGGCTTGAAGCAGATGACGATTTCCGTGTCGCGCACGCTCATGCGCTTGCCGGTGCGCAGGTAGAACGGCACGCCGACCCACCGCCAGTTGTCGATCATGACCTTGAGGGCGACGTAGGTCTCGGTGCTGCTGTCGGCTGCGACGTTGGTCTCTTCGCGGTAGCCTTTGACCGCGTTGCCGCCGACTTCCCCCGCCGTGTACTGGCCACGAACCGAATTGGCGCGGGCCTGCTCCACCGACCAGGGGCGGATCGCCCCGACCACCTTGGCCTTCTCGCCACGCACCGCGTCAGCGCCAAACGCCGCCGGTGGTTCCATCGCCACCATCGCCAGCAGCTGGAACAAGTGGTTGGGCACCATGTCCCGCAGGGCGCCGGTGTGCTCATAAAAGCTGCCGCGGGTTTCCACGCCAACGGTTTCGGCGGCGGTAATCTGCACGTGGTCGATGTAGTGATTGTTCCAGAACGCCTCGAACAGGCTGTTGGAGAAACGGCTGACCAGAATGTTCTGCACCGTCTCCTTGCCCAGGTAATGGTCGATCCGATAGATCTGTTTCTCGCTCATCACCTTGAGCAGGCAGGCGTTGAGCGCCTCGGCGGTTTGCAGGTCGGAGCCGAACGGCTTCTCGATCACCACGCGGCGGAAGGCGTCATCCTGCTCCTGAAGCAGCCCGGCCGCGCCAAGGCGGCGAACCACTTCACTGAAAAAGCGTGGCGCGGTCGCCAGGTAGAAGACCGCGTTGCCGGTGCCGCTGGCGGCGATTTTCGCCGCCAGCGTTTCATAGGTACTGTCGTCGAGAAAATCACCCTGAACGTAACCGATGCCCTGGGCCAATTTGGCCCACAGCGCGGGATCGAGCGCCCGATCAGGATCGCCGCCCTTGACCTGCGCCTCGTTACGGATGAAATCCTCGAGTTTTTTTGCAAAATCCACATCGCTGATAGCGTTGTGATCGACACCGATGATCTGCAGGCCATCTCCCAGCAGTCCGTCGCGACTGAGGTGGTAAAGGGCCGGCATGAGCAAGCGCTTGACCAGATCTCCATGGGCACCGAACAGGAACAGCGTGGTCGGTGGCGCGGGTTCTGCCTTGGATTTCCTGCCGATCGACGTCATTTTTTCGGCGTCTCCACGTGGCCACCGAAGCCGAAGCGCATGGCCGACAACATCTTGTCGCCATACGTAGCCTGCTGACGGGAGCGGAACCGCGCGAACAGCGAACTGGACAGCACTGGCACCGGCACCGCTTGTTCGATGGCCGCCTCGATGGTCCAGCGCCCTTCGCCGCTGTCGGCAACTTCGCCGGAGAAACCATCCAGCTTCGGATCGCTGGCAAGCGCATCCGCGGTCAGGTCCAGCAGCCAGGACGAAACCACGCTGCCGCGTCGCCAGACTTCAGCGATATCGGCGACGTTCAGGTCGAAACGCTGCTCGGGCGGCAGGCTTTCGCTGGACTTGGTCTTGAGGATATCGAAGCCTTCGGCGAAGGCCTGCATCATGCCGTATTCGATGCCGTTGTGGATCATCTTCACAAAATGCCCGGCACCGGCCGGACCGGCATGGATGTAGCCGCGCTCGGCGCGATCGTCGTCGGACTTGCGGTCGCGGGTGCGTGGGATATCGCCCATGCCCGGCGCCAGGCTGGCAAACAACGGATCCAGGCGCCGGACAACATCGGCATCCCCGCCGATCATCATGCAGTAGCCGCGCTCAAGCCCCCAGACGCCCCCGGACGTACCGACGTCGATGTAGCTCAGGCCTTTTTCCGACAGGGCCTGGGCCCGTCGGATGTCGTCCTTGTAATACGTGTTCCCGCCGTCAATGATCACGTCGCCCGGCTCGAGCAGCGCGCTCAACGCGTTGATGGTGTCTTCCGTAGGCGCGCCGGCTGGCAACATGACCCAGACGGCCCGTGGCGTCTCCAGGCCGGCGACCAACGCTGGCAGGTCCGCGACGCCCGTTGCGCCTTCCTGGCTCAGGTTTTCGACGAAAGCGGCATTGCGGTCATACACGACGGTGATGTGCCCATTGAGCATCAGGCGCCGCGCAATATTGCCGCCCATGCGGCCCAGTCCAATGATCCCGAGTTGCATGTGCTGATGCTCCCTACTACAAATAAAGGTGTGTCAAAGGTTTAGCTCAAACGACTTGTGGAGGTTAGTCCAGAGCATTGCGGCATAGTTTCCGGGTAAATCGCCCGATCACAAAGGATAACGTTCAAAAACCGGCCGAAGACACGGCGACCATGAAAAATAAAAAAGTTCCATTCACGAGCAAAAGTATTCAGAATCGGCGCCGATAAAGAGGTGTCGACCAAAAAAACTGGCGACATCTCTCTAGTTGATGTACGCCATTTGCGAGGTGAGCAATGGGCCCAGTCGTTACCGCACGTCCTCCCCAAACCCTTTACGTGACCATTCGTCGCGACGAATTACGCCTGCTGAAAGAAGAGCGTGATCTGCTGCTTGATGAAGTGACGCAGTTGCGCTTGCAGTTGCAACACGCACAGCTTCCCTACCAGGGCCAGGCTTTGGCTCGCTGAACCCACCTGTCACGGAGGCAAGGCAGTTGAAGTGACACCGGGCAAGCCGGTGTCACTTCAAAAAGCTCCTCGCCACAAGCAATTCGTAACCAAAAAACTCACAAAGTTTTCACATCCTCCCCTTAATACTCCCGCGCACTGAATTATTTCGTCGAATGCCATGAGCACCAATCCGGTGCCAGAAGCTTCGTCGATGAGGGCTGGAGCGCTTGATGAGTGTGTTCAAACGCAGCAAAACGACTGCGAAAGGTTTCGACTGGGCCGGGCTCGGCTGGCTGTTTCTATTCTTCTGGTATTTTTCCGGCATCACCCAATTACTCATCCTGCTGAGCGACACCTCCGGCTTCACCGGCTTTCGCCAGGCCTTCGTGATGAGTGCCCTGTGGCTGGCGCCGATGCTGCTCTTCCCTACCCGCACTCGCCTGCTCGCCGCACTGATCGGCGTAGTGCTGTGGGCGTGCTCCATGGCCAGCCTGGGCTATTTCTTCATTTATCAGCAGGAATTTTCCCAAAGCGTCATCTTCATCATGTTCGAATCGAACGTGGCCGAAGCGGGCGAATACATGACCCAGTATTTTGCCTGGTGGATGGTGCCGGCATTCCTCGCCCACACATTGGTGGGCTATTTCCTCTGGACCCGTTTGCGCCCGGTTTATCTGCCGCGAGGCCAGGCCATGGTCGCCGCCGCCGTGATCATGGTCGCCGTGGTGGGTTATCCATTGATCAAGCAGACCCTGCGCACCGGCACTCTCGCCCGCGGCCTGGAGAAATTCGAGGATCGCATCGAGCCGGCAGTGCCGTGGCAGATGCTCGTGGCGTACCGTCGCTACACTGAACAGCTGGAGAACATGCAAGGCATGCTTCACAGCGCCAGCACCATCGCGCCCCTGAGCAACCTCAAGGACACCATGGCCAACCAGCCCGCAACGCTGGTGCTGGTCATCGGTGAATCCACCAACCGCCAGCGCATGAGCCTCTACGGCTACCCGAGGGAAACCACGCCGGAACTGGACAAGCTCAAGGACCAGCTCGCGGTGTTCGACAATGTCATCACCCCGCGCCCGTACACCATCGAAGCGCTGCAGCAGGTGTTGACCTTCGCCGACGAAGAAAACCCGGACCTCTACCTGAGCACGCCGTCGCTGGTGAGCATGATGAAACAGGCCGGCTACAAGACCTTCTGGATCACCAACCAGCAGACCATGACCAAGCGCAACACCATGCTGACGACCTTCTCCCAACAGGCCGACGAGCAGGTGTACTTGAACAACAACCGCAACCAGAATGCCGCCCAGTACGATGGCGACGTGATCGAACCGTTCAACAAGGCATTGGCCGATACCGCGCCGCGCAAGCTGATCGTGGTGCACCTGCTCGGCACGCACATGAGCTATCAGTACCGTTATCCGCCGACCTTCGACAAGTTCACCGATCGCCAAGGCGTACCGGCAGGCGTGCGTGACGACCAGGTCCCGACCTACAACAGCTACGATAACGCGGTGCTGTACAACGACTTCGTGGTGTCCAGCCTCATCAAGGACTATGCCAAGACCGACCCCAACGGTTTCCTGCTGTACCTGTCGGATCACGGCGAAGACGTATTTGATTCGCCGGGGCATAAGACCCTGGGGCGCAACGAGGGCAAGCCAACGGCGCCGATGTATACCATTCCATTCATGGCCTGGGCCTCGCCGAAATGGCGCGAAGCCCATGACTGGAACCTCGCCGACGACTTGGGACGCCCCTACAGCAGCTCGCACCTGATCCATACCTGGGCGGACATGGCCGGCTTGAGCTTCGACGAACTGGACCGCAGCAAAAGCCTGGTCAGCGATGCGTTCAAGGCCAGGCCACTGTTGATCGGCAATCCGTACCAGAACCAGCACAAGGCCTTGATCGACTTCAGCCTCATGAAACCCACGGGGCCAGCGGGACAGGTCGTACAGAAATAATCGGAGCTGGTTGAAGCCCGCTGTTACAGGGGTTTGATCCAGAACTGCATGAGGCCGTGGGCCGGCTCGAACATGCCGGGGGCAAATCCGAACTTGGCGTAACTGGCCTGGGCCACGGCATTGCCTTCCAGCACCTCCAGGGTGATCTTGCAGCATCCGCGCTGGCGAGCGATGTCTTCGACTTTGCGCAGCATCTTCTGACTCAGGCCCAGCCCGCGAAACGCCGGCATCACGGCAACGTCATGGACATTCACCAAAGGCCGGCAGGCAAAGGTGGAAAAACCCTCGAAGCAGTTGATCAACCCCGCCGGTTCGCCATTGACGAACGCCAGTACGCTAAAGGCATGGGCGCGCTTGGCCAGTTCTTCAGGCAAGTGCGCAAGCACCTCGGCCGGCAGCGAATGACCTCCCCCCATCGGGTCCTCGGCATAGCCGTTGAGCACATGACAGATCGCTTCCGCGTGGACCGGATTGGTGTAGCTGGCTTGGAGTACAAGGATGTCCTTGGCTTCTTCCATGATTGTTCCATCTCGTTTCGATAAGGCCGGCGGCGTGGTCGCCGACAGGGTTCAGGTCAGGCGAACTGACCGAAACGTTGCAATTGCATTTCCTGGAGGCGACTGAGGGTACGGCGAAACGGGAATTGCAGATAGCCCTCGGTGTACAACTGGTCCATCGGCACCTCGGCCGACAGGTACAACGGCACCTTGCGGTCATAACATTCGTCGACCAGGGCGATGAACCGCCGCACGCCGTCGTCGTGAACCGACAACTGCGGCAGTTCGCGATCACCGGCCTCGACCCGCTCGATCCCGTCTTCGGTGCCACGGGCAATGCGCCCTTCGCGCTGCTCGGCGCTCAGGTTGGGCACGTCACTGAGCAGGATCGCCTTGAAACGGTCGCACAGCGCCATGAAATCCACCGCCGAAAACGGCTGTTCGCACAGGTCCGGGTAACGACTCCACAGCACCGTGTCGCTGGCCTGCACCGGCACGACCAGGCGATGGCCCACCTCGACCGGCGCGCTGCTCGACGCCTGCCCCGCGCTCAACCTAGCAAACACATCCGCCAATGGATCGACCAGGCCGGGATCGCGCAGCCAATAGCGCTGTTGCAAGACACCCGGATGCTGGCGATGGTCCTGCCAGCCATTCACGGGAACGACCTGCATGTACTGCTTGATCGCGGCAATGGTCGGCAGGAACCGCTCACGATTGTGGCCATTGGCGTAGAGCTCGTCGGGCGGCAGGTTGGACGTGCTGACCACGACCATGCCCAACTCGAACATCACCTGGAAGAGACGACCCAGGATGATGGCGTCGCCGATGTCGGTGACGAACAGTTCGTCGAAACACAGCACTCGCACCTCGCGACTCAACTCGCGGGCCAAGGCCTGCAACGGGTCAGGCGTGCCGGTGAGCTGGAATGAGCGCTGGTGGACCCAGGCCATGAAATGGTGGAAGTGTTGGCGACGGGCTGGAACCTCGAGGCTTTCGTAGAAGCGATCCATGAGCCAGGTCTTGCCGCGCCCTACCGGGCCCCAGAGATACACACCCTTGATCGACTTGCGGCCTTCGTGCAATGCCTTGTGACACTGCTCCAAGGCCATGATGGCCAGCTCCTGGGCTTCATCCTGGACGAAACCGTGATGTTCGATGGCATGTTGCCAAGCGCTCAAGGGGGATTTGGAAATCATGCGACCCAGGTCCGGAAGGCGAAGGTGCGGAGTATGCCATGCAGCGCAACCCGGTGAGCGTTTCACTGCCTATGGTTCACCCCAAACCTTGTGGCGAGGGAGCTTGCTCCCGCTCGGTTGCGCAGCGACCGCAAGATTTTTTGGGACTGCTGCGCAGCCCAGCGGGAGCAAGCTCCCTCGCCACAGCTTCGCTCCTACTTCTCATACAGAAATATCCAACCGGCTGATCTTGCCCTGCTCATCGAGCCGGAACGTGTAGCGTAACTCCAGCGGACTGCCGGGGAAGGTTCCCGAGATCAGGTTGTGGACCAGCACCCTCCCGGTGCGCTGCTGAACGTCGAGGACTTCGACCCGCGGCTGGTAACGTCGCGCGGTGTCCTCCATCCATTGGGCGATGGCCTGGGTACCGACCCGGTGGTGGCCCTCATCGAAAACGTTGGCATTCTCGGCAAAGAAACGCGTCGCCGCCGAGCTGTCGCGGGCGTTGGCCGCGGCGATATAACCGGCAATGGCCGGAGCAAGGGAAGAGACGGGGTTGGACATGTCAGGGCTCCTTGTTGTATCGATCCGCAGCCATGCTAAAACAGTGTCATGTCAGTTTTTGTCAGGAGTGAAACGCCCCGCTTCATCCAGGTTCATCAGTGCAAACCAGGCTCGCAACAAGTCACTGCGCCGGCCCGGATAACGCTCACCCTGGGCCGTCGCGGCAGCAATCCGGTCGGTGCGAAAGGTCCGATAGGCACCGCGCAACTCACACCAGGCCACCACCACCCGGGCCTCGTTGAAAAATCCCAGGGCCAGGGGCCAGATCAAGCGTTGGCTCGGGTTCTTGTTCACGTCGGCGTAATCGATATGCAGCTTGGCCTGAGTGCGAATGGCTTGGCGGTAGACGTTCAGGTCGACGATGTTCTGGGGGTAGCCATAACCCGGGGGGCCCGGCAGTACCGTCGGGTTATGCAAGGCGTCCCGCAAACCGGGCGCCAGCACGGCATCGACCTTCGCCAAGGCGTCGGCGGCGGCCTTGCCCAGCACCTCATCGCCGCGCTGGTCGACGTAGCGCAAGCCCAGCACGATGGCTTCGATTTCATCGGCGGTGAACATCAAGGGTGGCAGGAACAGCCCGCTGCGCAACACATAGCCGATGCCCGCCTCGCCCTGGATCGGCGCGCCCATCGCCGTGAGTTCGGCGATATCGCGATACAGCGTGCGCTCGGACACCTTCAACTCGGTCGCCAATGTCGCGGCGGTGACCGGGCATCGCTTGCCCCGCAGGACTTGCAGCAACGTGAGCAGCCGAGTGGTTCGCGACACGATAGAAAAAGATCCGAAGGAAATTCGCAGCAGATTAGCAGAGGCTGGTGTCAGAAACTGTCAGGAGGACGGTACTCCGCCACGGATGATGGTTCCACCCAGTGTTATTGTTGTGCCCCACAGTCCCGATGAGAAAGTCTCCATGCGCAAAATCCTCGGTTTGTCTCTCATCCTGGCGGTACTCGGCCTGAACGCCTGCGCCCTCTTCCAGCATCGGGACCCATTGAATATCAACGTGGTCGGCATCGAACCATTGCCCAGCCAGGGCCTGGAGCTGCGCTTTGCGGTGAAGCTGCGCCTGCAGAACCCCAACGAGACCACCATCGACTACAACGGCGTAGCGCTGGACCTGGAGGTCAACGGTCATACATTGGCGACAGGCGTCAGCGACCAGACCGGCTCGATCCCGCGTTTTTCCGAAGGCATCCTGAGCGTACCGGTGAGCATTTCGGCTTTCTCGGTATTGCGCCAGACACTGGGCCTGAGCCAGACCCAAAGCCTCGACAACCTGCCTTATGTACTCAAGGGCAAACTCGCTGGCGGACTGTTTGGCACGATGCGCTTCGTCGACCGCGGAACCCTCGACTTGCCCGGATCCACGGCCACCTGGTGATCAACCGGTAAAACGCACGCCTGGCTTGGCGCGCTCATCCACCACCAACTCGAATACATCCGGTCGGGCGTAATGGCCAACCACGTCATAGTCATAGCGCGCCCGCACCAGCTCGTCGGTATCGACTTCAGCGGTCAACAACCCCGCAGTGCCCTTCAACGGTCCGGCCAGCACATCCCCCATCGGCCCGACAATCACGCTGCCGCCCGCGATCAGGGGCCGCTCCGCCGGCCAGTTCGCCACGTCGATGCCCAACGCCTGTGGCGACGCCTGGACCTGGCAGGCACTGACCACGAAACACCGTCCTTCGTGGGCGATATGACGCATGCTCACCTGCCACATCTCCCGTTCATCCACCGTCGGCGCACACCAGACGTCCACGCCTTTGGCGTACATGGCCGTGCGCAGCAGCGGCATCATGTTCTCCCAGCACACCGCCGCACCTACGCGCCCGACCTGGCTGTCGATCACCGGCAACGTCGAGCCGTCGCCCTTGCCCCAGATCAGTCGCTCAGTGCCGGTGGGCATCAACTTGCGGTGCTTGGCCACCAGGCCTGCGTCCGGTTCGAAATACAGCGCGGTGCAGTACAAGGTATTGCCAGCACGCTCAATGACACCCAGCACCAGACTGGCCCCGGTGCGCGCCGACAAGCCGGCCAACGCCTCCGTCTCGACGCCCGGCACGTCGATGGCGTTGGCGAAGTAGCGCCCAAACGCCTCGCGCCCTTCCGGCAACCGATAACCCAACTGGGTTCCGAAACCCTCGCCCTTGGGATAGCCGCCCAACAGCGCCTCGGGCATCACCACCAAACGAGCGCCAGCTTCAGAAATGGCCTCTTCGTAGGAAAGAATCTGCGCCAATGTTTCGGCTTTGCCCCCCGGCAACGAGCCGATCTGCAAGGCAGCGACGATGGATTTAGGCATGGTCTTGAACTCCGTGATTTCAGGTGTTGCCGATTCTCCAGTGTCGACGGATCATGAATAAAGCCCAGCATGCTGCTAAAAGATATGAACCAAATGAATATCGCCGACGTAGACCTGAACCTGCTGAAAACCTTCGAAGCGTTGCACGACGAATCCAGCGCCAGCCGCGCGGCCCTGCGCCTGGGCGTGACTCAGTCGGCTATCAGCGCCGCGCTGCGCAGGCTTCGAGGGCTGTACGACGATCAACTGTTCGTGCGCACGGGCCGCGGCCTGGCCCCGACGCTGCGGGCCAATCAGTTGAAGCCGGTGATCAGCGATGCGCTGGACAAATGCCGGCAAAGCCTGGCGATGGTCGATCCGGGCGCCAGCCACTATGAGGGCCGCTCGGTCATTGTCGGGTTATCCGATGATTTCGAGATCGCCCATGGGCGGCGCCTGATCGAGGAAGTGGCGCGGCGAGCGCCGGGCCTGCGCTTGATTTTTCGCCAGACCCACAGCCAGATCGTCGGGCGCGCCTTGATGGAGCGCAGCCTCGACCTGGCAATCACGGCGGGGGGGTTTACCGAACGGCTGCTCAGTCGCCAGGTCTTGGGAGAAGGCGACTACGCCTGCCTGGTGGATCCGGCCAGCCTCGAGGAAGGTGAGCAGGGCCTGAGCCTGGACGCCTTCGTAGCGCGTGAGCACCTGTTGGTGTCGTCTGGAGGTTTCATCGGCATCACCGACGAGGGGCTGGCCGGGCTCGGCCTGCGTCGGCGTGTCTGTGCCTCGACCACGCACTTCGCGGCGCTGCCGTTCCTGCTCAAGGGCAGCCAGGCCGTGGCGACGATCCCGGGCCATGCCGCCAAGGCCATTGCGGCCCTCAGCGGCCTGGCATTGCTGCCCTGCCCGCTCGCCTTGCCCCGCTACCCCATCGAACTGGGATGGCGAACCCACACGCCGATGGACCCGGCCGCCAGCAAAGTGCGCGAAGCGATCGTCGCCACCTTCGCTTGAATGTTTATTTATTGGCGGCCATCAGCCGGTTGACCTCGCTGCGCACCATGTTGGCGTACTCCGGAGGCGACATGCCGTCCAATTCCGCACGCACCCATTCGGCCCATTTGCCCTTGCGCTTGGAACGCTCGCCAAACAACCGGGCAGCGTCGCCCTTGGCCTTGCCCAGGTTGTTTTGCCACAACTCGAAGAGCCGGGATTTTTCGTCCTCCAGCGCCGCACGCTCGGCCAGGGACTTGTCAGCCAGATTGAAACTCATGGGGGATTACCTGTTGCGTAAATAGGCGCCATCTTACACCTTGAGCGGAAACGTCTTAACCACGATTTTAACTGCGCCAGCATGACGCACGCCCAATGCTGCAACTTTCAAGCAAGCGCAACACTCCACTGTTCACTGCCATCATCCTCAAGGAGTACCTCAATGGCTCGTAGAAGCGTCGCGCAACCGAACGGAGAGCAAATCAAGGATCAAGCCTTCAGCGAACTGAAAGCGTTGATCGAGGAGTCGGAGAAGTTACTCAAGAGCAGTGCCGCCCTGGTGGGTGAAGATGCCGAGGACCTGCGCGGCCAGATCGCCCAGAAGCTGCAACAGGCCCTGGACGCAGTCGCCAGCGCTCGGGAGCGCACGCGACCGATGGTGGATGCGACGGAAGTCTACATAGGCGGCCATCCGTGGCAGACCGTCGCGATTTCCGCAGGCTTCGGGCTGGTGGTGGGGTTGTTGCTCGGGCGTCGCTGAGCGCCGGTCCATGGCGAGGGAGCGTACTCTCTCGCCACAAAAACAATCGTTTGCGGTTTACAGTCCGGCCAATTCGCGCAACTGCGCCAGCGTCTGCTCGTCCAGCGTGATCCCCTGCTCATTGGATTTGCTGCGCTCACGGTGCCGACGATCACCTGGCAAGCGGCGCAATCCCACACCGTGCATCTGCCTGACCAGTTCCTGGCTACGCTCGGCGAAACCTTGCCCGGCGGCCTTGCTTGGGTCGATCACGATCAGCAGTTGCCCAGTCCATGGCGTCTTGGCGCCCGGGTGATTGTGCCAATCGAACTCGAAAGAGAAATTCCCGCCGGTCAACGCCGCTGCCAGCAACTCGACCATCATCGACAGCGCCGAGCCCTTGTGCCCGCCAAACGGCAGGAGCGCGCCACCCTCCAGGATTGCCTTCGGGTCACAGGTCGGCTGGCCAAGGCTGTCGACACCCATGCCGGGTGGCAAACGCTCGCCTTTGCGCGCGGCGATCTGTACATCACCGTGGGCGATGGCGCTGGTGGCCAGGTCGAAGACGATCGGCTCGCCTCCGGCGCGTGGCGCGGCGAAGGCGATGGGGTTGGTGCCGAACAGCGGGCGGTCCGCGCCATGGGGCACCACGCAGGTCATGCTGTTGACCACGCTCAGCGCCACCAGTCCCTCATAGGCAAACGGCTCGACATCCGGCCACAGCGCCGCGAAGTGATGGGAGTTGCGTATCGCCAGCACTGCAATCCCGGCGCTGCGGGCTTTTTCCACCAGCAGCGGCCGGGCAGCTTCCAGGGCGGGCTGGGCAAAACCGTTGCAGGCGTCCACCCGGACGAACCCGGAGGCGACGTCTTCGACCACCGGCACCGCCTGGCCATCGACCCAACCGCTGTTCAGCGTCGAGACATAGCCGGGTATGCGGAACACGCCATGGCTGTGGGCACCGTCACGCTCGGCGGCGGCACAGTTCAGGGCCAGGGTGCGGGCGACATCGGCCGAGGTGCCATGGCGTTTGAAAACCAGCTCCAGCAGACCCGCCAAAGCGTCGAAGGATAAAGTGCAAGAACCGGCATGATCGGGTAGCGCGGACATCTGAAGCTCCTGATGGATTTATTGGAGGTAGCAACAGCGCAAGAGAAAGACCAGGTGATTAAACACCGCTGCACGAGCGCGCTGTCAACCGTTGTAGAAGTCCTTCGAAACCCCACGAGGCTGACAGGCCTCCCAACCCTACGTGCGGTAACTATGTACCGCCTCTGCTCATTCATCGCTCCCTAGTCTGGCCGCTTCATAGACCTGGGCGCCGCCCTGCGACGCCACGACCGAGAAGCGACGATGAGTACAGAAACCACGCCACTCCTGTTCCCCGAGGTACTGGCCGCCAGATACCTGCAAGACTTGAAGGCAGGCCATGGATTGACGCAGGCAGAGCTCGACTGGCTGCAAAATGCATCCCTGTCCAGCCACACGCTGCGCCAAGCCCAAACGCCGCAGATGATCGCCGAAACGATTCTATTGGCAGGCGACTCAAAACCGCCCATTCCGCTGGCCGGCTGCTTCGCCCTGCGCAGGCCTGCACAAGACGACGGTTCGCAAGGCGACCCCGCTTTTCTGTATACGCCTTGGGATGGAATCAAAAGGTTCGACGCCCCCAAATCACTCGAGGACAACATTGCCCAAGTACTGAGAAAGCCCTTGGAGCGCGACAAGCTGTTCAGTCTCCTGTCGATGGTCCAACGCAGCGAATTGAATGGCGCGATCGCTATCCAGCAGAGCCGAAGAACCATTGATGGCGATATCTTCAAAACCCAAATCGAATCCATCGAAGATGCCCAGGACCTTAATGCCTCGTCCATGGTGAAAGAGCTGATCGCACTGCCCTCGCTTGTCTCGATGGTGGACCAGGCGCTCAAGGAAGTCCTGCCGAACCTTGACCCCAGGCAGATTCGTATTGCGCTTACGAAGACCGATCAACCGCAAGCGGTGAAACCGGTCAAGGTCACCGAGAGCATTGCGCTGAGCGATGCTGTACTGGTCTATTTTCACAACCGAGGATGGCCTGCCGGGCACGATATTGATCTGACTCATCCCGGCTCCCCTGCCTCCAGCTACACCGCGCAAGCGTGGGAAACCAAAATCCGGGAAACGGCTACGAAACTCATTCCGAAACTGACCGACTGCATCACTGAGTTCTGGGATGCCCTCGGCCCGCTCTACATCACTCGCCGTAAGTTTCTTTCCCAGGTCATTCATGACCGCCTGTTGGCTACTATTTTCGTCGAACGGGACAAAGAGGGCCTGACCGACGCGCAAAGCGGGGAATTGCTTCGGCTGCTGAGGCCGTCTCGCCGGGATGAACCTCTGCTGTCCATCGAAACAGTACGTCTTTGGGAATATGAACCGAACTACGTGGAACTGGCCGGCAGCTTGAAGATCAGCGGCAAGGAAAACTATCTGGTTACGCCTCACCAAGGCCTATTGAAAGTAAACAGTTATCTCGACTTTAAAGAGACGCTGTTTGATACCGACGAGCAAAAAAATGCGATCTATGAACTCCTGAGCCTGGATGAGCGCAACCGGTTCCTGCAATTTGACCAGCCGCAGATTTCAGGCAAGCCCATAAACTTGCCGGTCGCCGAGTCCCTGGCCAACACAATCATTGATAAGCAGCGTGTGAACCTGCGATATGCGCTGGAAATGTCCCGCCAGGCCGAAGTGGATATCCATGCGCTCGTTGATAAAGCGCTCGACATACGCGCCTTTATCCATAAAGACCTGCTGAAGCAGACAGTCACCGGACATTGGGGCACCCAACCTACGTTCTACGGAAAACTGCGGCCTTCAACGTACATGGCCGACCAAATGCAACGAAAGGCGACGACGTATGAGGAGATCGAAAGCGGCGTCGACGAGCTTCTCACTCGGATGCCCATCACCAAGGTGACTGATCTGAGTGTTGAGCTCGACAAACTGCGTACGAAACTCACCAGTGCCTTTTCATTTGGCATCCGTGCAGAAGCCGAACTTAGAGCGTCCAATGCAACCCTGCCATCGATTGTAAATGAACTGATCGAAACGGTTTTTGAGTTCGACAATGATTATCCGCAGCGCGAGGACCGCAAAGGAGTCCGGGGATTTCGACCCGACGTCTATTCGTTGAGACTGTCCTGCAAATCAAACGATGTGACTGTTTTCCAGTCGCTCGCCAATTGCTTCCTATTGACCGAACGAGGAGGACTGGACACACCTCATTCGGGCATGGCGATTCTCTGGACACCCGCTGACGGACTGCAGGCTTTCAGCTCGGTCGAGGTCGCTACACAACAATTGAATCGGCAACTGCTCGACTCCCAGAGGCGTTTTGGCTTGCTTGTCAATTTGAAGCCAGCCGAACGCAAGCCCCATCGACATTACCAGCTTGAAGACTTTGAACTGGTCACCGGTAATGTACTTCTGAATCGAATGAACTCGTTCATTAGCCACTTGGTGGCTGAATATGGTTATCTCAGCACATTGAAGATCGGGAACAGCGAACTGACACCGTCGGAGTTAAACGACGGTCTTAAAGCGCTCTTGAAGAATGGGGCACCCACCAATCTGAAACGCGCCCTGTCCATTGCCAGGGCATACGAGCGGCAGCAGAAGCTTCCCGCCTGGCTGGGCACGGCCCCCCTTGAAGAGCAACGCCTGCATATCGAAATACTCGAGCAATACAGGAACAGCACCGCTGAAGGCAAGGACTACCTGGACGGCATTGAGTCTCTGCGCAGTTATGTGCAGAAAAGACTAAAGACGTTAATGGACGCGCGCTTCCCGGGAAAAAAACTGAACCCGGAGACCATTCAAATCACGCCAAGGCTTGCGATTGTCGGGCCAGCCTGCTCCTTGACGGATTTTGCGCTGCAACACAAAGAGGTGACCGAAAAAGACTTCACGGTTTCGTCAACATCGACCGAGAAACTGCCGGACGGTTTTAACGAGGCAGCCGTCAGGGCTCTTCTGTCATCGCTGGATATTTCTACCACCTATAAAACAAGCGTTAGCCGGGTACTCACTGGCGACGCGGGGAACGTCCAGCCCAACAGTCGACGCTTTGCCCAGCAGTTACCTTGGCAACTGCTTCAATATGCCCATGCGAGGTATCTACAACAATACCTGTCCCCGGCAGCCTTCGACCTTGTCCGCCAAGTACTTGACATGCCGGACGCGATCGCGCGCCGGGCGGTAAAAGGCACCCAAGCGCTTATTCGGCCCCTGGAATTGATCACGACCCAGGGAGCCACGGCGGTGAAGGCATTGGGGCTTTATTTGATCAGTTCAAGCACCGCGCCAACCGGCTCCCATATCCTTTACTCCCCCTACTACGAAGGTCATCAGCTCACCGAGTTCAAGGATGAGGCGAGTGTCGTCGCGGCCTTCAATCAGCCCGGTTTGCTGCAGAACCTGCTGATTCGCCGCCTGCCCGAGGCGCAGCAAGCCACCTTCAAGAATCTTTTTGCCGCTACCCTGGGGCAAACATCGGAAATCACCCTGGCTTCGAATCCGATCAACACTAATACGCTTGACGAAATCTACAGCGATAACGCGAAGCTGATCTCGAACTTGTTCACCTCACAAAACCAGGACAATGGCTCGTTCGACTGGTCGACGGTCGTGCACCTGCTCAGTTCTGGCGCAAAGCTGATAAGAAAAGACTTGCCTGCCAAACTCAACTTCCTGGAAACGCTTCGGGAGAGTTACGAAGATTTCAAGGCCTCATCCGAAGCCTTGCAAGAACATGACTATAAAGCGGGCCTGTACGACTTTATTGCCGGCGCGGCAGAGATGGTGTCATTGGGTTTCTTGAATCGCGACGATACGTTTGGCCTTCTGGACCCCATCGAGCCCAGCACCAGTAACCCGGCATCGTCGGCCTGGAAAGATATCGCGAGCACCTCAGCGAATCGCACCGATCTGCAGGTGTTCGAAGCCACCAACATAAGCCTCGCGAACCTGAAGAAAAACGCTGTGGATGGCACCTTCAGGTCACTGGCAACCAGCAGACTTTATGTCCCCCTCGCCGGCAAAGTCTATCAGGTCGCCAAATACAACCAAACCTGGCGCATCGTTCGCGGTGAGTCCCAGGGACCATTGCTCAAGCGCTCCTCTGACGGTAAGACCTGGGTAATCGATACCGAGCGCCAGACCATCCACTTTGGCAAGGCTGCGTCGAAACTGTCCGTCGTCTACAGCGACTTGAGAGCCAAGGGAGAACTGAATATCGAAGCCAGGGGAATGGCTGAAATACAGAGGAAGTACCCAAGCCGCGCCAAGATGATTATGCAAGCATTGGAAACAGCAAGGTTCTATACATCCAATGCCCTCCATAACCTTGAGCGTCTGAAGCGACTGGTTCTTCCAGGCTCGCGGATGGATACCTATCTGACCACCATGTTCGGGGTAAACAGCGTCGACGCCAAGCTTCTCGGCAAAATAGAAAAAGCAATTTCACCGATATGCCGGGCATTGGCCAACCCCACTTGGGGAAAACAGAATGGGGAGCGCTTTGTAGTCGGCCATTTAAAATATCTGGAGGATAGGGCCACAGCCTTTGTGTTCGACGGCTCGGGCGCCAAAAGGATTTATCTCACCCAATTCTTTTTCCACATGGAACTGGGTTGGTATAGATCCGCCGTACCACAGCCCTTCGATGTTGACGCCCATGGTCAAGGAGCGGTCATTATTCACGAGATGTCCCATCTGCTTACGCACACGATCGATATCATCTACCTGGACACCATGAATCCCTTTCTGGATTTGATCTCGACGGTAAGCCACCTCGGACAGAAGAAATACGACGAGCAAAAAGAGTTGCAGGAGGAAGGTCTTTCGCTGGCTACGCCAAAATCCAAGTTGTTCACCGACTGGGATGAGACAACCAACACCTACAAAAGCATTGATCAGTTGCCTGGACACAAGGAGGTCGCCAGGGAGGTCCTGAAAACGACCGGTACCCGGAACATGGACGCGGCACGGGATGCCTTCCTCGACCCGACTTCTGCAGACAAACGTATCGACGTCATCCTGCGCAACGCCGATTCCATTACGCTGCTGATCTGCGAGTTGGGACGCCAACTCGATCCGAGCCCTCCACATTGATCTTTTTTTCACGACGCTTATGCGACTGTCCGATGCAGGAGCGAATGCGCATACCTTTCAAACATGAGAAAAAACGGGCAGTTACTGCGCAAACGCCATCATCGCTGTTCTCGACAATGGCTCCCGAGGGTTAGAATGCGGCAAACCAGGAATCGTCAATGACCGAACGTACACTCTCGGAAGCCGAATACGACGCCATCACCGATGCGGCCGCGCATTGGTGCATGCGTTTGCATGCTGACGACTGCACGGATGCCGAACGGCTGGCGTTCAAGCATTGGCACGACGCTGATCCCCTGCACGCTTTCGAATACGAAGCCATGCTGGACATCTGGGGCACGGCTGAACACCTGCCGCGCGTCGAGCCTGCGCCTGCTGCTTCGAACCGTCGCCCTCGCACGCGTTGGAGCCAACTGGCCGTCGCCGCCACGGTGCTCGCGCTGGGCGTGCCCTTGGCCGCTTTCACCGGTTGGAACCTGGGCTGGGTGCCGAACACCTATCAACGATTCGAGGCGGGCGCGACCGGACGGCAGGTCACGCTGGACGATGGCAGCCAGGTGGAACTCAACCTGGGCAGTGAACTGGTGTTTGCCAATTACAAGCATGAACGTCGCGTGACGCTGAAAAAGGGCGAAGCTTTTTTTGACGTGAGCCACGACAAGCAGCATCCGTTTATCGTTCGGGCAGGCCAGGGCCAGGTGCGCGTGACCGGTACTCGTTTCAACGTTTGGTTGTATCAGGATCAGGTCAAGGTCACGCTGCTGGAAGGTTCGGTGTGGGTGACCAGCAACAAGGCCTCCAATGCCAACGGGGCGCAACTGTCGCCCGGCATGCAGGCGAGCTACAAGGCTGGCGACTACCAGCCGCAGGTCCGTGAGGTTTCCGCCGACGATAACTCGCTGGCGTGGCGCAATGGCAAACTGGTCCTCGACAACCTGGCCTTGTCCGACGCGTTGCCGCTGATCAACCGCTACCTCGATCATCCGGTCATGCTGGCCGACAACACCACCGGCACCCTGCGCATCGGCGGGATCTACAACCTCAACGAGGTGAAGAACCTCGTGCCATCGCTGCCCAAGGTGTTGCCGGTCTATCTGACCCAGAACAAGGACGGCAACCTGGTGCTGAACGCTATCGGCCCCCGACCGAGCAAAAACTGAAAAGCCGCGGCCCCTTCGGGTCGCGGCTTTTGTTCATGGCCCGCAATTAGTGCGTCACGACCCTGCTCACTGGCTCATCCTCTCGAATGGTCACTGCCTGATAATGCGGATCGGCCTTGATCTGCTGCTCGGTGAACGGCAACGCACTCAACTGTCGCTTTGAAAATGCCTGGGTCTGATCCACCGAATAAGGCGATGAAGGATCGCTGGAAAGCGAGAATGCCAGCAATCCCTGGGCCTTGGGACCGTTGCCATCAAACGTCACCACTTGCAGATAACTGGTGCCGCTGACCACCTCCCGCTTACCGTTCGCACCCGGCACGCTCTGGATCGCATTGTAGATGCCCAACTCGCCCGGTCCGCCATGAATGGGGATGCGACGGTCAGCACGGCTGGCGACCTGAACATCCTGCCATCGGCTGTCAGCCGGAAGTCCGGCTTTTTTCACCGATTCCAGCGATGCGCGCATGGCCTGACGCAACGCCTCGGCAACGGAGGGCCGCTCGACTGCCAGGCCACGCGGGGTATGTTGTGGATCCTTCGGGTCGAACGCCACGCGCCAAAGGCCAGGCACCGGCTGCAACGCCTGCATGATCTGTTGGAAATGAACGAAACCCACGCCGGTGTCCAGGCTCGCGGTGCGATCCCAGCGTTTCAGGCGAGTGCACACCTCGGTCAAAGGCAGCGCGTCGGGCCCCAGGTCGGCGGCGCAAAAAGCCAGCAGGTCTGGCATGACCTGATCGGCCAGGTATACCTGATCGTCCATGACCAGACGCTGCAGGTCACTCGCTGTGACCGGTCCCGCCTTGGCCAATTGCGCCAGGCTGTCCAGGGCAAAACGCGCCCGCAGCCCCAGCGGCAGGTCTTGCTGGCTGACGACTGGCGAATAGCCGGACAAGGGCTGCGCGGGGTTGACCAGCCACGCCGAATCGTTGGAATTTTGCACATAGTCGCGACGCAGCAATTGCGGAAGTTTATCCGCTGCGAAGATGCCCTTCTGGGCAGTGCCTGCTGTCCACGTCCCAGGCACATTCGCTGCGCGAGCCATCCAGTACAATCAGTTTCTGTCCAGCCCTGGGATCGCTGCAGCGGGCGAGTTTATTGGCGTCGACGTTCGGCACCACGGACACATTCATGTACAGACTTTGTCCCTGATCGTCCACCGCCAGGGTGTTGACCCAGGGGATGCCCTGGATCCGCTGGACCGAATCCTGCAGGTCCTTGAGCGTGACGGCGCGGTTCATCGCGTACCACTGCGCCAGCACCCGGTCGTTTTCCAGGTTGGCATCGCGCAGGCTGTAGGCGAACCGGTTGTCCCAATCCAACTTCCCGGGCCATTGCACGATCGGCCCGAACTGCGAACCGTAGACCACCCGGGAAACCGGCTTGACCTGCCCATCGGCTTGCCTGGCGTCCACCGTGACCGTCTGTTGGCTCATCGGCACGGACTTGCCGTCCAGCAGATAGTGGGTCGGATCCTTGGGATCCAGTTGCAGGCGGTACAGCGTGAAATGCTTGGACGTGTCGACGGTATGGGTCCAGGCCAGGTGCTGGCTGAACCCGATGTTGATCATCGGCAGGCCCGGCAACGCTGCCCCCATGACGTCCAGCTTGCCCGGTATCGTCAGGTGCATCTGATAGAACCGCATGCCTCCCACCCAAGGGAAGTGCGGGTTCGCCAACAACATGCCACGCCCGTTGAATGACCGTTCGCTGCCGATCGCCAGGGCGTTACTGCCGCGCTCCAGGGCAAAGCGTTGTTGGTGTGCCGCCGCAACCGCGAAGCCGGACGTCGAAACGGCCGCCTGCGCGGTGGCCTTGGGCGGCTGCGCGCCGGCCAAGGCCTCGGCGAACTGGCCGACGCCGCCCTCCACCAGCAGGCGCCGGGTCAGCTTGACGAGATCCAGCGCGGTGATCGGCCGAACCCACTCGCTTGCACATTGTTCCGGCAGGCCTTTCGCCTTGCGTTCGGCCAGCGCACGGTTGTAGCCGGCGGCGTAACCTTCGACCAGTTGCTGGACCTGGGGCGTCTGGGCCTGCCAGAAACCGGACACCGCTTGTGGCGTATTGAGCCAGGTGAAGAACAGATCGCTGGCACGGTTTCCCCGCTGCTCGACAGTCACCTGCTCCGGGCCGAAATAGCGCGAGCGCTGCCCATTGACCGTCACGATCTCGTTGGCCAGCAGGCACAGGTTGTCCTGCGCATACGCATACCCGATGCCGTACCCCAACCCCCGCTCATCCTGGGCGCGAATATGCGGCACGCCAAAACTGGTGCGACGAATTTCGGCAGTGGCCTGCCCGGCCTCGCCTCGTGCGCTGACGACGGTACTCAAGCCCAGGGTCATCCCCAGCAAGGCACCGGCGAGACAAAACCTCGATAACTGCCCGGACATTCCCACATTCACTCCTGATAAAAAGCGCTCAAGAACCAGGGCCGTAGAAACCGGTGGCCTGGCCTGAAATACAACGGCGACGTGCTTGAACGCAAAAAGCACCTTCCTTGAGAACGAACCGGATGAAAAAAAATTAACGGCCCGGCGACCCGCCTCTACAGGGAATTGAGCGTGTCCAGGCAATTTTTTCACATCATCCCCCTCATGATTGGCCGCTCTCGTTCGTCCTATTACAGGAGAGCATCCGATCTTTTCTGACAGGCTGGTATGGAGTCTTTTACATGCATAACGCGCAAGTACCCAGGGAGGGTAAGCCAGGTTCGTCCCGTGTCACGCCGACCGCGTCCAATGGCGTCTTCGGGTCAGCGGAGCGAGGCAGCAACGAGCAGATCAAGCGCCTGCTCAAGAGCTACGGACTCAGGACGAGCCTGATTCGCCTGAAGGTCATCGACGCCTTGCTCAAGGCCGCCGATGAAAACCGTCGACTGGGTGTGCGAGGTGTTCACAGCCAGTTGTTGGGGTTGGACATTCCCTTGTCCTTCCTGAGCGTGCGCGAAGTCCTGAAGCGCCTGTGCAGCGAGGGCGTGGTCACGCTCAATCTCGATAAAAGCTACAGCTTGCATCACCAGGCCGTGGCCCGGCTCAGCGCCAGGGAATGAGCGGCGCTCAGGACTTGACCTTGCGCCGCATCACGCCGTTGATCACCACGACGATGACTGCCACGGCAATGGCGATGTATTGAAACAGCTGCTCGCTGATCATGCCCTTGCCTTGCATCCAGGACAGTCCGAGCATGATCGCCAGGACGACGACAACCACCAGAATCGAGTATTTCAAACGTTGCGAATGAGTCATTTGCCAGCTTCCTGAAGTAATTCGTTCTGCCTTTCACCCGTTTTCAAGACACCGTCTTGCCAGTGTCACGGGGCGATGCAGCGCCCTATGGTACCGCCGCCCGAGTAACACGCGCGACTGCGGTAGCGGGAAATCATCAACGGCTTCATCGGCCACCTGAATATTTACCATCTCGCTGCGTAATCTTCCTCTGAAGGACGCCTCCTACAAACACAAGCGCACTTTCCCCTGCCAACAAAGGCAAAGGCGTCTTCCGACCGTGCATATCGCCAACGTACTCTCGAAAAAGAAGTGATTTCTTCTTTTTTGAAACCAACGTTGGGAACCCATGCAAACTCAGCCAAGCACTCTTTCACCCCTTCGCGTGGCAGGCTTCTGCCTGGCGATCGCCCTGTTCGAATGCCTCACTTACATGGCCAGCGACCTGGTCATGCCGGCGATGCTCATGGTCACCCAGGACCTCGATGCGTCCCCGGACCAGATTCCCTACGCCTTCAATCTATATCTGCTGGGCGGCGTCCTGTTGCCGTGGTTGATCGGCCCCCAGTCGGATCGCCAGGGACGACGCCCCTACATGCTCGTCGGTTGCGCCGGCTTCGTGCTGGCGTGCGCTGCGATCACCCAGGTCAGCAGCATGCACGGCTTCAATGGGCTTCGCCTGATCCAGGGAATGGGCCTGGGCTTCGTGATTGCAGTCAGCTATCCCGCCATCCAGGAAATATTCCCTGAATCCGCTGCCGTGAAAGTCATGGCGTTGCTCGGCAATCTCGCCCTGCTCTCGCCCCTGCTTGGGCCCTTGGCAGGCGGGCTGCTGTTGCAATGGTTGTCCTGGCGCGAACTGTTCATGTTGCTGGCCGGGCTCGGGCTGGTGAGCTGGCTGGCCCTGTGGTGGTTCATGCCTCGGACGATCCATGGGGTGCCCGCCCATGCTCGAGCCTCCAGTGTCGAAGCGTTCGACTTGCGTTCGCTGGTCCGGCGATACGGCGCCCTGCTCGGCCATGTGGGGTTCATGTCGGCCAGCGTCGCACTGGGGCTGATGAGCTTGCCGCTGATTGCCTGGATCGGTCTGTCGCCCCTGCTGCTGATCCAGGGCCAGGGCTTGTCTCCATTGGCGTACGGAATCTGGCAGGTTCCGGTTTTCTCGGCGGTCATCCTCGGTAATTTCATCCTCAATGCGCTGGTGGACCGGGTCGGTGTGCGCCAGGTGCTCCATTACAGCCTGTGGCCCTTCTGTGCCGGTCTGATCGCGATGATCGTCGCCAGCCCATTCACCCTTTCGCTGCCCGTGTTGGTCGGTGGCCTGTCGCTGTACGCCATCGGGCTCGGCATGGGCAATGCCGCGCTGTATCGGCTGGCCCTGTTCGCCAGCGACGACAGCAAAGGCCTGGTATCGGCCATGGTCGGGATGATTTCCATCGCGGTCATGAGCGCGACGGGCTCGCTGCTGGCCCTGCTGGGCGCCGGAGCGAGCCTGGAATCCTTCGCGCTGATGGTCGGCATCGCCGGTCTTGGCTGCCTGCTTGCCTTGCGCCTCTTCGCCTCGCGGCCAACCGCCCAAGTCTGAATTCGCTGCTCCAGAGGAATACCCGATGATTCATTTTCCACACGCAGATGCCCTGTGTGCATTGCCCCACCCGTATGCCCTCGATTCGGTTCCCGTGGGCCTGTTCGACAAAGCCATGGCGGAAATCAGCCTCTTCCACAGCCATCACACACCTGGCTATGAACACTGGCTCAACGCCAACGGGCTTTCGGTCGATGACCTCGAACACCTGGCCGACTGGTCGCGCCTGCCACCGATCTACGCCAGCTACTTCAAACAGAGGATGCTGCTCAGCCCCACCGCCGAAGGCGCACTGGAGCTGACATCCTCGGGCACCAGCGGCCAGAAAAGTCGCATGCGCTATGACGAGCGCAGCATGGCCGCGGCCCAAGGCATGGTCGCCAACATCTTCGAACATTACGACTGGTCCACGCCGGACGCGCCATGCAATTACCTGCTGTTCAGTCATGAGCCCGAAGCGGCCAATCGGCTCGGCACCGCGTATACCGACCAGTTCCTGTGCCGATTCGCCCCGGCCAACCGCGTTGCCTACGCGTTACGACGCACCGGAAAAGGTCATGAATTCGACGTGTTCGGCGTTATCAGCGCCCTGCAATCCTTCGCCGAGGAAGGATTGCCGGTGCGGATCTTCGGCTTCCCGGCGCTGCTCTGGCATGTCCTTGAGCGTATGCGTGAAACCGGCATGCAGGACCTCAGGCTCGCGCCCGGCTCGCTGGTCTTCCTGGGCGGCGGCTGGAAAAAACAGGCAGCCGAGGAAATTCCTCGTCAGCTGGTCTATGCACGCATTACCCGCCAATTGGGTATCGAGCCCCAACGCTGCCGCGACGGTTACGGTGCAGTCGAACACGCGGTGCCCTATATCGAATGCGCCCGCCATCGATTCCACGTGCCGGTCTATTCGAAAGTCTTCGTGCGTCACCCTTCGGATTTCAGCGTCCAGCCGTTTGGCGAGCCAGGGCTGCTGTCGTTCGTCTCGCCCTACATCTCGTCAAGTCCCGCCCACGCCGTGGTGATGAGCGATCTGGCGACCCTGCACCCGGCCAACTGCGAGTGTGGCCTGCAAACCCAGTGGTTCGAACTGCATGGCCGGGCCGGCACCCGTGCGAGCCGAAGCTGCGCGATGGCCGCTGCCGAAATGATCAAGGAAAACTGATATGTACCTCATCAACGGTCGGTTGACTGCCGAGCTGACATTCGACGCCGCGCTCGAGCGCTTGCAAGCCCAACTCCCCGCCCTGCTGGAAGCCCCGCCTCGCAGCGAAGAGGTGCTGGGCTGTGCAGCGGCGTTCGTTCAATGGCTGCCCACGGCAGCCGCAGGGCCACTGCTCGACGAGGATCAGCGCCAGGCCCTGGTTGCCTTCTGCGGGCGGCCCGCGCTGGAGCTCAAACTGGAGCGAGAGCTGGGCGCCGACAGCCGCTCGCTGCGGCGAATCGACTACAGCGACGGCTCCTTCGAAAGTTGGCAGCCCCTCGGCCTGGTGGTGCACGTGACGCCGAGCAACTCACCGTTGCTGGGCTTCTGCGCAGCGCTGGAAGGCCTGTTGGCGGGCAACGTGAACTGGTTGCGCCCCAGCACCCGTGATGGCGACCTTACGGCGCGGCTGCTGGCAGCATTCGTCGGGTGCGATGCGAGCGGGCGATTGCGAGACTACCTGGCGGTGTTGCCCGTCCCCTCCCGGGAGGTCGGCCGTATCTTCGCACTGGCCCAGGGCGTCAGCGCATGGGGCGGTGAAACAGCCCTGAAGGCGCTGCGCGAACAGATGCCAAGTGGCTGCCGCTGGATTGACTGGGGTCACCGGATCAGCTTCGCCTACATCACGCCGTTCGCTGCCACCGCACAGACCCTGGATGCCCTGGTTGATGAAGTCTGCCGCCTCGATCAACAAGCCTGTTCCAGCCCGCAATGGCTGTTGGTAGACAGCGATGAGCCTGCGCAGCTACAGGCATTGGGCTGCGCCCTGGCAGATGCCTTCGCACGCCGGACCGGGCACTGGCCCATTCTGGAAGCCACCGCCGCAGAAGCGTGCGAAATCACCACCCGAACGGCACTGGCCCGCCTGGATTACAGCTTCGCGAACGAAACCGGTCAGGTCTGGGCCGGTGACGGCTGGCGCATCCTCTGGGAACACCATCGCGACCTGCAACCCTCTCCGCTGTTTCGAACATTGCTGCTAAGGCCAGTGCCCGAAGCGATGCTCGCTGAAGCCCTGCTGCCATGGCGCAATGTGCTGCAGAGTTGCGCCCTCGTCTGTGAGCCAGGGCGAGCGCCTGCGTTGGCGCGCCGCCTGATAAGCGCCGAGCGTATCCCGTATCACCTCCACGACCGAGATCCAGCAGGGCTATGACGGCGAGCCCCACGACGGGGTCTATGGATTGCAGCGATTGAGTCGTCGGGTATCGGTCGGCCTTGAAGCCCATGCTGCGAGTCACCGTGTCACGCTGGATGCGCCTGCGGCGGCTTTATCGCCAGGCGCCGGCACGCCGATCATGGACAAGGCCGCGTTCCTCGCCCTGCCCCCGGCCCCTGAAGCGCAACTGTTCTTCCGCTCGGGCGGCAGCAGCGGCGCCCCTGTGCTGTCGCCCTACACCTACCGCGATTTCGATCGCCATATGCGCGCCGCCGCCGACGGGCTGCGCGCGGCGGGCCTTGACCCGGCACAGGATCGGGTCATGAACCTGTTCTACGGCGGCAGCCTGTACGGCGGATTCCTCAGTTTCAGCAAGATCCTGGAACAGATGAACGTCGTGCATTACCCCATGAGTGCGCCACCGGACGATAACTTCGAAGAAATCGCAGCGCTGATCGTCGCTCACCGTATCAACACGCTGGTCGGCATGCCAAGCACCTTGCAGCGATTGTTCTCTTCCCAGCGTGCGGCACTCCAAGGCTACGGCGGCGTTCGGAAAGTTATGTTGGGTGGCGAGCACCTGGGGCAAGAGAGCCGCACGTTGCTCCAGCAATGCGGCGTCACCTGCATTCGTTCGGCGATCTACGGCACCGTGGACGCAGGCCCGCTCGGCCATGCCTGCATCGACAGCAATGACGGCGTGTTCCATCTCATGGACTGCATCCAGTCCCTGGAGATCGTCCATGTAGAACAGGATGCGCCCGTCGGTCCGGGGGAAACCGGTCGCCTGCTGTTCAGCTCCCGCATACGCCAGGCGCGTCCGCTGCAGCGATATGAGGTTGGCGATCTTGGACGCTGGGTGCCCGGCCCCTGCTCGTGTGGCCTGGAGTCGCCGAGATTCGAGCTGCATGAACGCCACGGCCGCCTGATACGCATTGCCACGGAGTTCATCAATACCGGCGAACTGGCCGAACGGGCGCAAGCAGCCGTCCAGATCGTGCTCGACCATGAAAGCAGCGGTTGCGAGCGACTGCTGATTCGTACCGATGGCGACCCCGTCACGGTGCGACGCAACGTGTTGGCAATCGCACCGCTACGCACGTCAGTCAATGCCACGCTGCTCGTCCTGGATGTCCAGCACTGCCCGCTCGAACATTTCGAACGCAACAAACACAGCGGCAAAGTCCCGCTGGTGATCGACAGCAGAATGCCCCACCAGTCGATCTCGCCCGCCAATCAATAAGCCGACCTTAAAGCCTTGAGAAAATCCTGATGAGCGCGTCTTTACCCTACGAGCAATGGCTCGACCATATCCGCACGCATTCGGCGTTCTATAACGCTCAACTGCGTCACCTACCCACGCAGGGTTGTGGATTCAACCAATTGCCGGTCGTCAATCTCGGCGAATATTGGAAAGGCAGTGACGATCTGGATAGCTGGCCAGTGCTGACCGATCACGTGAAGGACGCACTGGTTTTCAAGACCGGGGGTACGACCAGCCAAGGCAAGCTGTCGGTGTATACCCACGCAGAATGGCAATTGATGCTCGATTGTTTTGGCCAGAGCCTGTTCTGCCCAACTGGCTGCGGGGGATCGCATCGCCAATCTGTTTTTTTCGGGAGACCTCTACGCCAGCTTCTTGTTTATCCACGGTGCCCTGTGCAGCGTCGACGTCGGGATCACCGAATTTCCTTTCACCGGCTCGGTGGAACTCGACGTGCTGGCCGATGCCATCGCCGCGCACCGCATCAACGTGCTCGTGGGCGTTCCTGCGCACTTGCTCGCCTTCGCCAGCCACCTCATCGCGCAAGGCCGCGTGTTGCCGCAGATCACCACCGTCCTGTTTGGTGGCGAGAATCTCTTCGAGAGCCAAATGCCGACATTGAAGCGCGTCCTCCCGAACGCGCGCTTCGCGTCCATCGGCTACGCCAGCGTTGACGCCGGCCTGGTGGGCGCCAGCACGCCTGATTGCGGCTTGGGCGAGCACCGGGTGTTCGACCAACACACACGCGTGGAAATTATCGACGACCTGAGTGGCAACGTGATCGAGGGGTGCGGTCAAACGGGGAACCTGGTGGTGACGAACCTCACCCGAACCCTGATGCCCATCATCAAATATCCGGTGGGAGACCGCGCCAGCTGGTGCGAACCTGCCGGCGCCCCGCAGCGCAAGTTCGCCCTCCAGGGACGCAGCGCAGAAAGCCGTCGCGTCCGTGTTGGCGTGCTGTCGCTGTTTCCCGAGGAGATCAGCGACATCACGCGGCGCGTGGCCGGTGGTTCGCAATGGCAACTGATCATCGAGCACACACAGGGCAATGACCGCTTGTTATTCAAGTGGGTAGCCGACGCACAGGCGAACGCAGGCCAGGCTCGATCGCATGCACTGAAAGCCGCGCTGATCGAGCAATATCCAGGCCTCGAACGACTCCATGTCGACGTGCAGATCTGCGACACGAAGGCGCTGGACCGCCATCCCCGTTCCGGCAAGCATCTGTCGATCATCGATCGCCGGGTGTACGGTCCGAAGGCAACGGGGGACGCAGTATGAACAATCTGCTCATCCGACCGTTCCAGCCAGCGGACAGTGTCAGCACTTGCGAGCTGTTCCGCCGGGTATACGGCGATCACTACGTCTCCCCTGACGTCTACATGCCACAGATCATTTGCCAACATAATTTGCAGGAGCGCTGGCATTCGCTGGTCGCCGTGACGGGGGACCGCGTGGTCGGTCATGCCGCATTGTGCCGCCACGCCAAAGCCAGTCTGGACGCGGAACTGGCGCTGGTTGCGGTGGACCCCGACCTGCTGGGCAGACAAATTGCCTCACGGCTGGGGCAGCAACTGCTGGACGGCGCCCGGGCGCACGGGCTTGCCAGGCTATCGATCAAACAGGTCACGAGCCATCCCTTCAGCCAACGATTATCCCAGCGGCTGGGATTTGATGACGTCGGCCTGCTACCCGATTTCGTGCCCTCGCCGTTCGCCAAGGATAAAGCCGAAACCATTGTGATCGGCTGCCAACTGATCAGCAGCGGCCTTCGACCGCTGCCGCAGCTCCAGTGGCCCGCACCCTGCCAATGGCTAATGGGCCCACTGGCATCACGGTTCGGGACTCGCCTCGACGAGGGATCCGCCGGGATCCAACCGTTGCGGATCAGCCATCTGCCCGGCCGCGTCGACATCGTGGCAGAACGCGTGGACGCCTGCCTCGTCGGGCATCTGCAACGCCTGCCGGTCCATTGGCCATTGTCGGTGCGGCTCGGCCTCGGTCGGCATTTTGCCACGGACCATCGCCTGCTGATGGCCGCCGGGTTCTTCTTCACCGGGATCATGCCAATCGACACCGCGCAAGGTTGGCAGGCCCTGTTCCACCGGGTCGTGCAACCGCGCGGGCTCGATCTGCAATCAAGCTCGATGCAACGACTTCACGATGAATGGCAGACCAGCGCCCAAGCCTGGAAAGCCACGCAGGCCAGCTCGGCCGCCTGACGAAAAGGGGTCCGTTGCGCTCAAGCTCCTCGCAAGGAAGCCGACACAAATTGGAACGCTCATCCCATCTGTTTCCGAAAGACGCCCTCGTGCAAGGAACACCCCATGCCCTCATTGCGCACCATTCAGGCCCGCTACACGCTGTTCCTGGTTCTGTTCATCCTGGTGTTGTCCATCCTCACCGTTGTTGGCATCAGCTACCTGGTCGCACCCAAGCTGCGCCACACCGAGGAGCAAGTGGCGTTGAACCGCATTGCCGAGGTCGCCGAGCAGATCCAGGGCGAACTGAACAAAGTCCAAGCCCAACAACGCAGCATCACCCAGACCATTCCATTGCTCGACAGCGACGCCATCGACAAGGTGTTGCCAGGCCTGGTGGATCAATACGGCGAACTGAAAGTGTTTGGCGGCGGGATCTGGCCGTTGCCCAACCAGCGTGCGGAAGGCCGCAGCAAGTTCAGCACCTTCTGGCATCGCGACGCCTCCGGCAAGCTGATCGTCAACACGTTCTGGAACAGCGACGCCGCGCCAAACTATTACGAGCAACCCTGGCACAAGGGCGGCATGGCTACACCGCCTGGCAAATGCGCCTGGGCCGCCGCCTATAAGGACGACGCCAGTGCCGAGCCACGCACCAACTGTGCAATGGCGATCCAGAAGAACGGCGCGCCTTATGGCGTCTCCACCATTGACGTGACCTTGGGTTTCTTCAACGACCTGATTGCCCGCAAGGAAGCTGAACTCAGCGCCGAAATGCTGATCGTCGAAGGCGACGGCAAGATCATCAGCAACAGCTCGCGGATCAGCGGCCCGATCGTGCTCAAGAACATCAGCGAGCTGGCGGCGACCTCACCGTTTGCGGCCCAGGTCAAGGCTGGCCTGGCCAACCGTGACCAACTGCAGCGCGTCGAATTCGACAACAAGGGCGAAGCCAGCACGTTCTTCATGCGGCCCATCGAAGGCTCGCCCTGGTTTCTCGCTACCGCGTTGCCGACCCGCCTGATCACCGCCCAGCGTGATGACGTATTGAACACGCTGAGCCTGCTGCAGATTCCCATGGTGATCCTGCTGGTGCTGATGCAACTGTATGCGATCCGCCAATTGACCCACCGCATGAAGATCCTCAAGGGCAACATCGATGCGCTGTCCACCGGCGACGCCGACCTGACCCGCCGCATCACCATCCGCGCCGAAGACGAACTGGGCGCCATCGGTCACTCGGTCAACAAGTTCATCGCCTATCTGCAAGACATGATCGGCGAAGTCACCCAGGCTACTGGCGCCATGGCCTCGAGCCTGGACAAACTGCAGCAGACTTCGGCCCACACCAGCGAAATCCTCATGCGTCATGCTTCGGAAACCGACCAGACCGTGACAGCGATCACCGAGATGAGCTCCACGGCTGAAAGCGTCGCGCAAAACGCGGCGGAGACGGCAGCGTTCACCCAGCGGGCCAACGAGCATGCCGATCGTTCTCGCGTCGTGGTTGGCGAAGCGTCCAACAGCGTCGTGGCGCTGATCGATGAAGTCGCCAGCGCCACGCGCAAAGTCGAGAACATGCAGCAGGATGCACAACGCATCACCGAGATCCTCGGCGTGATCGGGGCGATTGCCGGGCAGACCAACCTGCTGGCCCTCAACGCCGCCATCGAAGCCGCCCGGGCCGGCGAACAGGGCCGTGGCTTCGCGGTGGTCGCCGACGAAGTCCGCGCCCTCGCCGCCCGCACCCAGGCCAGCACCTCGGAAATCAACGAAATGCTGACCCGCCTGACCCAGGGCGTCAGCTCCTCCGTGTCGGCCATGGAAAATACCCAGGCCAGTTGCCAATCGGCCGCCGACGCCACGTCCCGGGTGAACTCGGGCCTGGACGAAATGGCCGGCTCGGTCAGCCAGATCAACAGCCTCAGCACGCAGATCGCCACCGCCGCCGAGCAACAAAGTGCGGTGACCGAGGAGATCAACCGGAGCATGGTGCAGATTCGACACATGGTGGAAGAACTGGTGGAAAGCGGCTTGGCCAGTGAGCGCAATACCCGGCAGTTGCTGGAGGCCAATGGTCGGGTGAATGCGATTATGGGGCGGTTCAAGGTTCGCTAGAGCGTCCCCACACCCTCCTGGGGTTGGACACGCATCCCGAGTTCACCCCAACCTTTTTGTGGGAGCGAGCTTGCTCGCGAAAGCATCGGATCAGCCTACATCAATGTTGGATGTTCGACGGCTATCGCGAGCAAGCTCGCTCCCGCAGGGTTCTGTTCCGTCTCCAACCTGACAATTCTGTAATCCGTCCCTCAGCCTACCGTCAGGCGCTCGCCGCTAGTCTGTTATCCTTCCAAACTTCGTCGCCAAGAGACCGTTCCCCATGGCCAATCCCCTGCACCTGCTCGCCCTGAGCGCCGTTTTTATCTCCACCCTGGCCCAGGCCGCCGAACCCGTCACCATCGACGTGCACCGCGACGCCAATTGCGGCTGCTGCAAGAAATGGATCTCCCATCTGCAAGCCAACGGTTTCAAGGTCAACGACCATGTCGAGGCCGACATGAGTTCGGTCAAGCAGCGCCTGGGCGTGGCGCCGAACCTGCGCTCCTGCCACACCGCCGAGATCAACGGCAAATTCGTCGAGGGCCACGTGCCGGCCGATCAGGTGCTGGCGATGAGCAAGCGCGATGACTTGCTGGGCGTGGCCGCGCCGGGCATGCCGATGGGCTCGCCGGGCATGGAAATGGATGGCATGGGCGATGCCTATCAAGTGATCGGGCAGAAGAAGGACGGCACGCAAACCGTCGTGGCGGATTATCCAGCCCACTGATGGCTGGCGTTTATGTCGGGCTTTTCCTGACCGCGTTTGGCGCAGCGACCCTGCTGCCGCTGCAATCGGAAGCGCTGTTGGTCGGCCTGGTGCTCAGCGAGCGTCAAGCAGCCTGGCTGCTGATGGGGATCGCGACCTTGGGCAATGTCCTGGGTTCGCTGATGAACTGGTGGCTGGGGACCCGCCTCGAACAGTTCAAGGATCGCCGCTGGTTTCCCGTCAGCCCTTCCCACCTGGACAAGGCGCGTCGGCATTATCAACGCTACGGGTACTGGTCCCTGTTGCTCAGTTGGCTGCCGATCATTGGCGATCCCCTGACACTGGTGGCGGGCGTGATGGGTGAGCCATGGCGACGCTTCCTGTTGATCGTCACCCTCGCCAAGGGCCTGCGTTATGGCGTGCTCGTGCTCGCGACCCTGGGCTGGATGGGTTGAACGTTCCAGCGGTTCGGTTGCCTGTGATTAATGTCGCCATAATCGAGCCGTTCCAGGATCGGCCGGGTGCCTCAAGGAGATTGATCATGCCGCGTTTGACCACCCGCTGGCTGCCCAGCCTGTTCTTGCTCGCTGCCCTGCCGATGTTCGCCCAGGCCGAGACGCCACCCGAAGGCCCCGCCTATGGGCCGCAGCTCGAAGGTTTCGAGTATCCCTACACGCTCAAGCATTTTTCCCTCCAGTCCCAAGGCAAACCGTTGCAGATGGGCTATATGGACGTGCCTGCCCAAGGCAAGGCCAACGGGCGCAGCGTCGTGCTGATGCATGGCAAGAACTTCTGCGCCGCCACCTGGGGCGACTCGATCAAGGCCCTCAGCGAGGCCGGTTACCGGGTCATCGCCCCGGACCAGATCGGCTTCTGCACCTCCAGCAAACCGGACCATTATCAGTACAGTTTCCAGCAGTTGGCGACCAACACCAACACCCTGCTCAAGGCGCTTGGCGTGCAGAAGACGATCGTTGTCGGCCACTCCACCGGCGGCATGCTCGCCACCCGCTACGCCTTGCAGTTCCCCGACCAGGTCGAGCGCCTGGCGATGGTCAACCCGATCGGCCTTGAAGACTGGAAAGCCCTCGGCGTGCCCTACCGCACCGTGGACCAATGGTATGAACGCGAGTTGAAACTCAACGCCGAGGGCATTCGCACCTACGAACGCAACACCTACTACGGCGGACGCTGGAAGCCGGAGTTCGACCGTTGGGTAGACATGCTCGCTGGGCTCAACAAGGGACCGGGGCACACGCAAGTCGCCTGGAACTCGGCGCTGATCTACGACATGATCTTCACCCAGCCGGTCTATTACGAATTCAAGAACCTCAAGGCGCCAACGCTGCTGCTGATCGGCACATCCGACACCACGGCAATCGGCAGTGACATTGCCCCGCCGGCCGTAAAAGCCAAGCTTGGCCACTACGAGGTGCTCGGCAAGCAGGTCGCGCAATTGATCCCTCGGTCAACGCTGGTGGAGTTCCCCAACTTGGGGCACGCGCCCCAGATGGAAGAGCCGGATCGGTTCCACAAGGCCCTGCTCGGCTGGCTGGACAAACCCATTCCCTGACGAGGTGTTCCATGGCGGTGCAAATAGCGGTCATCGATGATTGGCAAGGCGTGGCGCAAGACATGGTGGACTGGTCGCCACTGGACAGCATTGGCCAGGTAACTTTTCTCCACGATTACCCCGCCGATCAAGACACTCTCGTCTCGCGCCTGCAAGGCTTCGATGTCATTTGTGTGATGCGCGAACGGACCCGTTTCGATGAAGCACTGCTGCGTCGCCTGCCCAACCTCAAGCTGTTGCTGACCGGCGGTATGCGCAACGCTGCGCTCGATCTCAAGGCTGCCACGGCGTTGGGAATCCAGGTCTGCGGGACCGACAGCTACAAGCACGCCGCGCCCGAACTGACCTGGGCGCTGGTCATGGCCCTGACGCGCAACCTGGTCCCGGAAGCCAACGCGTTGCGTGCCGGGCTGTGGCAGCAGGGCCTGGGCGGCGATCTGCATGGCAAGACCCTGGCGATCCTTGGCCTCGGCAGCATCGGCACGCGCGTGGCGCAGTTCGGCCAGGTGTTCGGCATGCGGGTAATCGCCTGGAGTGAGAACCTGACCGCCGAACGAGCCGCCGCGGCCGGCGTGACCTATGTCGACAAACAGGCGCTGTTCGAGCAGGCCGATATTCTTTCGATCCACTTGGTGCTCAGCGACCGCACCCGAGGTCTGGTGGATGCCCAGGCGCTGGGCTGGATGAAGCCTGAGGCGCTGCTGGTCAATACCGCTCGCGGGCCGATCGTCGATGAAGCTGCGCTGGTCGAGGCACTTGAGCACAAGCGTCTGGCCGGTGCGGCCCTGGACGTCTTCGCCGAGGAACCGCTGCCATCCGGTCACCCGTTTCGGACCCTGGACAATGTTCTGGCGACACCCCACGTGGGTTATGTCAGCCGACAGAATTACCAGCAGTTCTATGGCCAGATGATCGAGGATTTGCAGGCCTGGGCAGCCGGCAAGCCGATTCGGGTGTTGACCCCCACAATCTGAAAATCCGCTAGTACCCTGTGGGAGCGAGCTTGCTCGCGATAGCGGTGGACCAGTCGCACAACCATGACCTGACACACCGCTATCGCGAGCAAGCTCGCTCCCACAAGGGGGCATGCAAGCGCTCGTCCTGAAAGCCATCAAAACGCCTCCATGCCGCCCGCCCCTTAATGGTGCGCAGCGCCGCTGAACCGCGCACGCGATTGAACCATCGCCCTTCCATACACCCCGACTGTTTCAAACAAGCTGCATTTCGTCGGCTCGAATTCCCCTACGTCGTGTAAGACATTGCCGACAGTTCGCGTGATTGTCCGACAATTCGACGAAGCGAACCGCACCGCTCTAGCTTCTGACCTAGACTGCCGAACCGAGGGGAAAACCGACCGGTCATCCGGAGGAAAAAAAGTCGAAACTTTTCGCAACGGCGACAGGTCAGGTTAGAGGAAGGGCAACAACGGCTGGAGCATTCCTTGCAACGGCCCCCTCACCTGATTCGCTTCGCCGCATTGGGCAGCGCTTTGCTCTCCTTGCGTAGCGCTCGTGCGCCTGGCCGCAGGATTCGGCCAATGAAACAACAGCTCTGGCGCTTGCCGGAAACAGATCGAGAAATAGGAGTTATTTATGATCAGTGCTGCCTTGGAACCACAGCAAGTCCGTTCTCAACTACCGCCGGCGGCCGAATCGCCGACGGCACCGGTGTTGGCCACCGGAGGCAAGGCACTGCTACCTGTCGTTCGACAGAATCCCAATCGCAAGAAAATCCTGTTCGTGACGTCGGAAATCGCCGACCTGGTCAAGACCGGCGGCCTGGGTGACGTCTCCTCCGCGCTGCCCCGCGCCATGGCCGGTCTGCACGACGTGCGGATATTGATCCCCGGCTACCCGCAAGTCATGAACAGCGGCAATCCTATTCATATCATCGGCGAACTGGGTGGCCACGCAGCGCTTCCTCCTTGCAAGATCGGTCGCATGGACATGGCCGACGGCTTGGTGATCTACGTACTGATCTGTCCCGAACTCTACGCTCGCGAAGGTTCTCCTTACGGCGCCAACAACGGTCGCGACTGGCCTGACAACCACATCCGCTTCGCCCGCCTGGGCCTGGCCGCCGCCGACATCGCCGCCAACCTGGCGCAGATCCACTGGTGCCCCGACCTGGTCCACGCCCATGATTGGCCAGCAGGGCTCGCGCCGGCCTATATGCACTGGCGCGGCCAACGCACCCCGACCCTGTTCACCATCCACAACCTGGCGTACCAGGGCGTGGTCAGCCTCGCGTCCTGCCCTGAATTGGGTATCCCGGAACATGCTCTGCAACAGGAGGGCATGGAGTTCTACGGCAAGCTGTCGTTCCTCAAGGCCGGCATGGCCTATTCCAGCCACATCACCACCGTCAGCGCCACCTACGCCCAGGAAATCACTACCCCGGCGTTCGGCTGCGGCCTCGACGGGTTCCTTGCTTCCAAGACTCAACAAGGCCTGCTCAGCGGCATCCCCAACGGCATCGATGAAAGCTGGGATTCGGCCACCGACTCCCACTTGCTGCGCCAGTTTTCCATAGGCGATTGGGATGGCAAGGCCGCCAACGCCGCTCATGTGCGCGATCTGTTCGGCCTGGAGGATTCCACCGGCCCGCTGTTTGCCGTGGTGTCGCGCCTGGTCTATCAGAAAGGCCTGGACCTGACCGAGGCCGTGGCCGAGTTCATCGTCGAGTCCGGTGGGCAGATCGCGATCATCGGTCGTGGCGAGCCGGAAGAAGAACAGGCCATGCGCGAACTGGCGCTGCGCTTCCCCGGGCGCATCGGCGTGCGTATCGGCTTCAACGAGACCGACGCGCGGCGGATGTTCGCCGACAGCGATTTCCTGCTGATGCCTTCGCGCTACGAGCCCTGCGGCCTGAGCCAGATGTACGCCCAACGCTTCGGCTCGCTGCCCGTTGCACGCAACACCGGCGGGTTGGCGGACACCATCGAGGACGGCATCACTGGTTTCCTGTTCGATGAGTCGACCGTGGAGAGCTACAAGCAGGCCTTGAGCCGCGCGTTCAAGGTTTTCGAATTCCCCGAACTGCTCAATGCCATGCGCTGCCGCGCGATGTCGGCCCCCTTCAACTGGAGCAAGGCCGTAGAACCCTACGCCGAACTCTATGAACAACTGGTCGCTAAATCATTGGGAAAATCGGCTAGACAATGAGGTAACCGATGCCGTCAAGGATGCCTGAAACCCGGACCCACGGCGCGGTCTTGCTTGATCCAGAGCACACCCGTTTCGCCCTGTGGGCCCCTGATGCGTTTTACGTCAGTGTCGAACTCGACACTGGAGAATCCATACCGATGCTGCCCCAGGCCAATGGCTGGTTCATGATCCAGGCCCGTTGCGCCGCCGGCGACTCGCTACCGCTACAACATCGACGGGGAACTGGAAGTGCCTGACCCCGCGTCCCGGTCCCAGGACGGTGATATCGACCGCCACAGCGTGGTGGTCGACCCCCATGCTTATCAATGGCGCCACACCAGTTGGTGCGGTCGCCCCTGGTACGATGCCGTCATCTACGAACTGCACGTCGGCGCCCTCGGCGGTTTCGAAGGCGTCGAGCAACAACTCGCTCGCCTGGCCGGGCTTGGCGTGACGGCCATCGAACTGATGCCGCTGGCGCAGTTTCCCGGCGATCGCAATTGGGGCTACGACGGTGTACTGCCCTACGCCCCGCAAGCCTCCTACGGCACGCCGGACCAGCTCAAGCACCTGATCGACAGCGCCCACGGCCATGGGTTGGCCGTCATCCTCGACGTGGTCTACAACCACTTTGGCCCCGACGGCAATTATCTGCATCGCTACGCCAAGGGGTTCTTTCGCGAAGACAAGCACACGCCCTGGGGCGCGGCGATCGACTTCCGGCGCCGCGAGGTCCGCGACTTCTTCATCGACAATGCCCTGATGTGGCTGCTGGAATACCGTTTCGACGGCCTGCGCCTGGACGCCGTGCACGCCATCGAGGACCCCGATTTCCTGCAGGAACTGGCCGCCCAGGTGCGTCAGCAGGTGGACCCGACGCGGCATGTCTGGTTGACCGTCGAGAACGAACACAACCAGGCCAGCCTGCTGGAACAGGGCTATGACGCCCAATGGAACGATGACGGGCATAACGCCCTGCACGTCCTGCTCACGGGCGAGACCGACGCCTACTACGCCGACTACGCCGAGCAACCGACGGAAAAACTCGCGCGCTGCCTGAGCCAGGGCTTCGTGTTCCAGGGCCATACCAACCGCCATGGCGAATCCCGTGGCGAACCCAGTGGCCACCTGCCGCCGAGCGCGTTCGTGCTGTTCCTGCAGAACCACGACCAGATCGGCAACCGTGCCCTCGGTGAGCGCTTGCATCAACTGGCCGCGCCACAGGCCCTGCAAGCGGCGACGGCGTTGTTGCTGCTGTCGCCGATGATTCCGTTGATGTTCATGGGCGATGAAGTCATCGCCGACCAACCCTTCCTGTTCTTCACCAGCCACCACGGTGAACTGGCGGAGCTGGTGCGCGAAGGCCGACGCAACGAGTTCAAGGCTTTCAGCGCCTTTGCCGATCCCGAAAAGCGTGCGCGAATCCCTGATCCGAATGCGGCCAGCACCTTCGAGGCCTCTCGACCAACCCTTGAAGCACACCAGCCGGAGCAACTGGCCTGCGAAGCGCTTTATCGCCAATTGCTGAAAATTCGCCGTGAGCAAATCGTCCCGCGCCTGCCCGCTGCCCATGCCTTGGGTGCCGAGGTGCTGGGTCATGGCGCGGTGAGCGCACGCTGGCAACTGGGCGACGGCAGTGTGCTGCGTATCGACCTGAACCTCAGTGACCAAGCCGTCGAACACAGCGCACCTCACGAGGCACAGATTCTTTTCGAACATCCACCGCAGGCCATGGGTCTGTTGCAACAGGGGGTTCTCACACCCCATAGCGCGCTGGTCAGTCTGACGCAAGCGGCCACCTTGCCCACAATTACTGGAGAGCGCCTATGAGCGATGCGCAACTGGAAATCCTCGCCGGCCGAGCGGGCCTGGCGGTGGACTGGATCGATGCCAATGGCCGAGCCCAGAAAGTATCACCGGCCGTGTTGCGCTCGGTCCTGACCGGCCTGGGTCATCCCGCTGGCAGCGCCCAGGAAATCGATGCCAGCCTGCTGCAGTTGCAGGAAGATCAACAGAACCATCGCCTGCCCCCGCTGATCACGGCGGATGTCGGGGTCAATGTCGATTTGAGCCGCTATTTCGAGCCCGGCACACCTTGCGAAATCCAGCTTGAGGACGGCGCGACACTGAATTCGAAACTCGATGCCGCTGCTGCCTTGCCGGGGATCGTGCCGGTGGGTTACCAGCATGTCAGCATCCAGGGCCAGCACTTCACCTTGGCCGTGGCCCCGGCTCGCTGCTACAGCGTGGCGGATGCGGTCGATGACCCGACACCTCGGGCCTGGGGCCTGAGTGCCCAGCTGTATTCGCTGCGCCGCCCGGGTGATGGCGGCTTCGGCGACACCCAGGCCTTGGAAGAGTTGGCGCGAGTGGCCGGCGAACGGGGTGCCGACGCGCTGGCCATCAGCCCGATGCATGCGATGTTCAGCAGCGACACCGGACGCTACAGCCCCTATTCACCGTCCAGCCGACTGTTCCTCAACAGCCTGTACGCCGCGCCGGGCACCATCCTGGGCGAGCGTGCACTGCGCACCGCCATCGACGCCACGGGCCTGGCCAATCAACTGCAGAATCTTGAGCAACAGCCACTGATCGATTGGCCGGTGGCCGCCGAGGCCAAGCAACGGATTCTTCGTGCGCTATACGACGGTTTCAGCCAGGGCGAGCATCCGCTGCACGAGGATTTCAGCAGCTTTCGCCACAGCAGTGGCGAAGCCCTGGAAAACCATTGCCGCTTCGAAGCCCTGCAGGCCGAGCGCGCCGCCCGGGGCGAAAGCCTCGACTGGCGCCGATGGCCCGCAGAATGGCGCGATCCGCGCAGCGCCGCAATCGCCCGTTTCGCCGAGGAAAACGCCGATGAAATCGGCTTCTACGCCTTCTGCCAATGGCTGATTGCCCGCTGCCTGGAACGCGCCCAGAGCGCGGCCAAATCCAGTGGCATGGGTGTCGGCCTGATCGCCGACCTGGCGGTGGGCGCCGACGGTGGCGGCAGCCAGGCCTGGAGCCGGCAAGATGAATTGCTCGCGTCGCTCACCGTCGGCGCACCGCCCGACATCCTCAATCGCTCGGGCCAGGGCTGGGGCATTTCGGCCTTCTCCCCCGAAGGGCTGGTACGCAATGGTTTCCGCGCGTTCATCGAGATGTTGCGGGCCAATTTTGCTCACGCGGGTGGCTTGCGCATCGACCACATCATGGGCCTGCAACGGTTGTGGGTGATCCCCAACGACGCGCCCCCCACCGACGGCGCCTACCTCTATTACCCCATCGATGACCTACTGCGCCTGTTGGCCCTGGAGTCCCATCGTCACCAGGCCATCGTGCTGGGCGAGGACCTTGGCACCGTGCCCGACGGCCTGCGGGACAAGCTCATCGCTCGCTCCATCCTGGGCATGCGCGTGCTGTTGTTCGAACAGGACAATACCCATTTCAAGCCCATCCTCGATTGGCCGGACAACGCCCTCGCGACCACCAGCACCCATGATCTGCCCACGCTCAATGGCTGGTGGCACGGCCATGACATCGATTGGAACGCCCGGCTGGACTTGATCGATTCCCACACCGAGATGGATTGGCGCCGAGCACCGCGAGCGTGAACGCGACGGGCTGCGCAACGCGCTGAACCAGGATCCGCAGAATTTTCGCGAGGAACATCGCGAAACCGACCAGGTGCTGGACGCCAGCGTGCGTTTCCTCGGGCATACCCGTGCGCCACTGGTGTTGCTGCCGCTCGAAGATGCCCTGGGCGTCGAAGAACAGGCCAACCTGCCCGGCACCACCGACACCCACCCCAACTGGCGGCGGCGCCTGGCTTTGGACAGCCGGGCGCTGCTGGACGACCCGGACGCCGCGCGGCGTCTGGAAATACTCGCCTGCGCGAGACTTCAGGCGAACGAGCGTGACCGATGAACCAGACATTGATTCAACCGCTGCGGGCGACCTTGCGCCTGCAATTTCATAAAGGCTTCACCCTGGACGATGCCATCGCCCAGGTGCCGTACTTCGCTTCCCTGGGCATCAGCCATCTCTATGCTTCGCCGCTGCTCAAAGCCCGCGCCGGGTCCATGCACGGGTACGACGTGGTCGATCCGACCCAGGTCAACCCGGAACTCGGTGGCGAGGCTGCGCTCAGGCGCCTGGTGGCCACCTTACGCGAGCATCGGATGGGCCTGATCCTCGACATCGTGTCCAATCACATGGCCGTTGGCGGCAATGACAACCCTTGGTGGCTCGACCTGCTGGAATGGGGGCGCCTGAGCCCTTATGGCGAATTCTTCGACATCCAGTGGCATTCACCCGACCCGCTGATGGAAGGCCAGTTGCTGTTGCCTTTCCTTGGGAGCGACTACGGCGTGGCCTTGCAGGAAGGCACCCTGAAACTGCGCTTCGACGCCGGTCAAGGCAGCTTCTTCGTCGAGCACTATGAACACCGCTTTCCCATTTGCCCGATGCAGTACGGCGAGCTGCTCAAACCCTCGGACAATCTGCCACCGGAACAGGTCGACTCGCTCAGGGCGCTGGCCGAGCGTTTCACCACGCTGAACTACCAGACCGACGCCCATTCCCTGGCCCAGCCCCTGCAACAGGAGCTGCGAGACCTGGCTTCCCAGCCGGGCATGCTTGGCGCGATCGAAGACAACCTGCGCGGTTATGATTCGCTGGAGTCCGACGGCTTCGAACGCCTACATCAGCTACTGGAACGCCAGAGCTACCGCCTCGCCAGTTGGCGCACGGCGGCGGATGACATCAACTGGCGGCGCTTTTTCGATGTCAATGAACTGGGTGGCCTGCGGGTCGAACGCCCGGCGGTGTTCGAGGCGACCCACACGAAAATCTTCGAGCTGATCGCCGAGGGACTTGTGGACGGCCTGCGGATTGATCACATCGATGGCCTGGCCGACCCTCGCGGTTACTGCCGCAAGCTGCGCCGTCGCGTCGACTCGCTTTCGCCCTCGCGGCACCTGCCGATTTTCGTCGAGAAGATCCTCGGCGATGACGAAACGCTGCGCCGCGACTGGAAGGTCGACGGCAGCACCGGTTATGAGTTCATGAACCAGATTTCGCTGCTGCAGCATGACCCGGCCGGAGCCGAACGTCTCGCCGAATTCTGGAGCCGAAACAGCGAACGGCCCGCGCATTTCATCGATGAAGCCCGCCTGGCCCGCCAGCAGATTCTCAACGGTTCCCTGGCCGGGGATTTCGAGAGCGTTGCCCAGGCCTTGTTGCAAGTCGCCCGGGACGACGTGATGACCCGCGACCTGACCCTCGGCGCGATTCGCCGGGCGTTGCAGGAATTGATCGTGCACTTCCCGGTGTATCGCACCTATATCAGCCCCTTGGGTCGCTCCGCCGAGGACGAGGTATTTTTCCAGAAGGCTCTTGAAGGCGCCCGGCAAACCCTCAGCGAAGCCGACTGGCCCGTACTCGATTGCCTGGCCAACTGGCTCGGCGGCATGCCTTGGCGCCAACGCCCGAGGGGAAGCCAGCGTAAACGCCTGCGGCATGCCTGCGTGCGCTTCCAGCAACTGACCTCGCCAGCCGCCGCCAAGGCGGTCGAGGACACCGCGCTCTATCGCTCGGCGGTGCTGCTGTCACGCAACGACGTGGGCTACAACACCGAACGGTTCAGCGCGCCGGCGCAGGAATTCCACGACGCCTGCATCGAACGGCTCAAGCATTTCCCCGACAACCTGATCACCACCGCCACCCACGACCACAAGCGCGGCGAGGACACCCGTGCCCGGCTGGCGGTGATCAGCGAACGTCCGGACTGGTACACCACGTGCGTGGAGCAATGGCGCATCCTCTCGCCGTCGCTGCACAGCGACCCCGCGGCGCCGTCGGCCGGCGATGAACTGATCCTCTACCAGGCGCTGCTCGGCAGTTGGCCCCTGGACCTCGACCTGCAGGATCAGAAAGCCCTGGGCGACTACGCCGAACGCCTGTGGCAGTGGCAACGCAAGGCGCTACGCGAGGCCAAGCTGCAAAGCAGTTGGGCGGCGGTCAACGACGCCTACGAGCAAGCCACCCAGATGTTCCTTGAACGGCTATTGCTGTGCGATGAAGGCCTGCCGTTGCGTTGCGCCATCGCCGAAGCCGTCCAGGCCATTGCTCCGGCAGGCGCCCTCAACAGTCTGGCGCAAACTTTGCTGCGCATGACCGTGCCCGGCGTGCCGGACCTGTACCAGGGCAACGAGTTCTGGGACTTCAGCCTGGTGGATCCCGACAACCGTCGCCCGGTGGATTTCCCGGCCCGCCGCGAGGCGATGCAGGCCGACAGTTCACCCGTGGCGCTGCTGCGCGACTGGCGTGACGGTCGGATCAAGCAGGCGCTGATCGCGCGCACGCTGGCCCTGCGGTCCGAGTACTCGCAACTGTTCCGCCAGGGCAGCTACCAGCCGCTGTCGGTGCTAGGCGAACACGACGGGCGAGTACTGGCCTTCATGCGCGAGCACAAGCAGCAACGGGCAATCGTGGTGGTACCGATTCACACGGCCAGCCTGCTGGAAAACAGTGCCCTGCCCCAGGTCACTGCATCGGACTGGGGCGATACCCGCGTGTCGTTACCGTTTGCCGCCGAGGACGAAAAACTGAAGGGACTTTTTGCAAGCGCAACAGTCACACCCCAAAGGGAGCTGATGGTCAGCGCCGCGCTGGGGGATTTCCCGGTCAATGTCTTTATCCAATCTTGAGTCAAGTCAGGAGCACTGCGATGAGTACCGACGATAAACGCATTCGTGAATTTGCCTACCAGATCTGGGAGTCCGAGGGTAAGCCCGCCGGGCAGGAAAAGCGTCACTGGGAGATGGCGCGCAAACTGGCGGAAGCCGAAGCCCTGGCACCGAGCAAACCGCCCAAGGCTGCGAGCAAGACCGCCGCCAGCAAAACGGATGGCGCCAAGCCCGCCGCGGCCAAGAGCCCCGCTGCCAAGGCCGCCACGAAAAGCACGACGCCCAAGGCCAAACCTGCTGCGAAACCTTCCGCAGCAACCGCTGCGGTGGTCCCGCCTGCTGACAAGGCCCCAGCGAAAAAGCCACGAGCGGCGCGCAAACCACCAGCGGTCTGATCCTCCGAACTCATCGTTTTCAATCCTGTCCTTCTTTCAACGAAGGGGCTCGCCTGTGGCCTGGGGATTCGTCTCCTCGCCACAAGCATCGGGCACCACCCTGCCCCACGTGCACCGCATTACCGAATCTGTCTTTTGCAGGAGCAACTATGACCCGTCCAAAGAAAACCACGCCGCCGCCCGTTATCGAGGCCTCGCGGATTCGTGAAGGGCTGCCGTTTCCGCTCGGCGCGACCTGGGATGGCCTGGGGGTCAATTTCGCGTTGTTCTCAGCCAACGCCACAAAGGTCGAACTGTGTATTTTCGACGACGCCGGCGAAGTCGAGCTCGAGCGTATCGAACTGCCGGAATACACCGATGAGATCTACCACGGGTATCTGCCAGACGCGCATCCCGGGCTTATCTACGGTTATCGGGTCTATGGCCCTTATGACCCAGAGAATGGCCATCGCTTCAATCCCAACAAGTTGCTGATCGACCCCTATGCCAAACAATTGGTTGGCGAGCTGAAGTGGTCTGAAGCGCTGTTCGGCTACACCATCGGCCACCCGGACGGCGACCTCAGCTTCGATGAGCGCGACAGCGCCCCGTTCGTGCCCAAGTGCAAGGTCATCGACCCGGCCCATACTTGGGGCCATGATCACCGGGTCACCGTGCCGTGGGACAAGACCATCCTGTATGAAACCCACGTGCGCGGCTTCACCATGCGCCACCCTTCGGTGCCGGAGAACTTGCGAGGCACGTTCGCCGGCCTGATGGTCGACGATGTGCTCGAACACATTCGCAAGCTGGGCGTTTCCTCGGTGGAGCTGTTGCCCATCCACGCCTTCGTCAACGACCAGCACCTGCTGCACAAAGGCATGACCAACTATTGGGGCTACAACAGCATTGCCTTCTTTGCCCCGGACCCGCGTTACCTGGCCAGCGGCAAGATCGCCGAGTTCAAGGAGCTGGTCGCGCACATGCACGAGGCCAACCTCGAAGTCATTCTCGACGTGGTCTACAACCACACCGCCGAGGGCAATGAACAGGGCCCGACCCTGTCCATGCGCGGCATCGACAATGCCTCGTACTACCGGCTGATGCCCGACGACAAACGCTATTACATCAACGACTCCGGCACCGGCAACACGCTGGACCTGAGCCACCCCTGCGTGTTGCAGATGGTCACCGACTCCCTGCGCTATTGGGCCACGGAAATGCATGTAGACGGTTTCCGCTTCGACCTGGCAACCATCCTCGGCCGTTACCATGACGGCTTCGACGAGCGCCACAGTTTCCTCGTTGCCTGTCGACAGGACCCCGTGCTGCGCCAGGTGAAAATGATCGCCGAGCCTTGGGATTGCGGTCCTGGCGGCTATCAGGTCGGACGTTTCCCGCCGGGCTGGGTCGAGTGGAACGACAAATTCCGCGACACCGTGCGCGCCTTCTGGAAAGGCGACGACGGCCAACTTGCCGACTTCGCCAGCCGCATGACTGCTTCGGGCGAGATGTTCAACCAGCGTGGGCGCCGGCCATACGCCTCGGTGAACTTCGTGACCGCCCACGATGGCTTCACGTTGCATGACCTGGTGTCCTACAACGATAAACACAACGAAGCCAACGACGAGAACAATCAGGACGGCAGCAACAACAACCTGTCTTGGAACCACGGCGTGGAGGGTCCGACGGACGATCCGCAGATCAACGCCCTGCGCCATCGGCAGATGCGCAATTTCTTCTCGACCTTGCTGCTGGCCCAAGGCACACCGATGATTGTCGCCGGGGACGAATTCGCCCGCACCCAGCATGGCAACAACAACGCTTACTGCCAGGACAGCGAGATCGGCTGGGTCAACTGGGACCTTAGCCAGGATGGCGAGGCGCTGCTCAAGTTCGTCAAGCGCTTGATCAAGCTGCGCCTGACCTATCCGATCCTGCGGCGCGGACGCTTTCTCGTGGGCAACTACAACGAGGACATCGGCGTCAAGGACGTCACCTGGCTGGCCCCGGATGGCAGCGAGATGACCATCGAGCAATGGCAGGACAGCCACGGTCGCTGCCTGGGCATGCTGATGGACGGACGCGCCCAGGAAACCGGCATCCGCCGCAAAGGGGGCGACGCCACGTTGCTGCTGGTGGTCAATGCGCACCATGACATCGTCAATTTCCGCCTGCCGGAGGTACCTGAAGGCAGTTTCTGGACCTGCATGGTGGACACCAACCAACCCTTGGTGCGCGGCCAGGAGCGTTTTGAATTTGATTGCGAATATTCAGTGACCGGACGTTCGCTATTGTTGTTCGAATTGCAACGCGAAGAAGAGGACTAAGCGCAGGCGATACACGGCGACAAGACGGCGGAAACCGCAAGGACGCGATTTCTGTCGCAATGCAGCGCAGTTCGAACGCAAAAAATGCAGTTCAGATACACATTCCGACGCGACGAATCCGTCAGCATGGTCAATACTTTCCCTGCGCGAAGATCCAGGACTCGGATCAGCGCAAATCACAGTCAGGCCCTTACGGGCAACAATGGGCGGCCGGCCCACTGTGTGACTGCACGATTGAACACGACAAGGACGTACTCCGATGAAACCAGCCTCTCACTCGCAAGGCCGGCAGCACCCGCAGATATGGAACAGCTCGCCGCAACTGGCCGACATTCCCATCATCAGTACCCAGACCTTGATCCCATCAGGCGCCCGCGCGGTCATCCTGGCTCCGCACCCCGGCGATGAGGTCGGTGCCTGCGGCGGCCTGCTCCAATTGCTGAGCAACCTGGGCCAACCCATGCTGTTGATCTCGGTCACCGACGGCCTCCCAAGCCCTCCCGGCTCGCCATTATGGTCCGATGAACGACTGCGCACATTTCGCCCGCATCCCCAGGAAAGCGTGGATGCCCTGCACCGCCTGGGCGTACCGTCCCACGGGCTGCAGTGGGTGCGCGGCGGTTTTCCGGAGAAAGGCCTGGCTGAACATGAAGCGCAACTGAGCGCATTCATCCGTCATCACCTGCGACCCGGCGACGTGGTATTCAGCACCTGGCGCATGGATGGCGACAGCGACCACGAGACGGTCGGCCGCGCCGGAGCCCAGGCCGCCGACAATATCGGCGCGGCCTTCAATGAGCTGCCCGTATGGGCCTGGCATTGGCCCGTCCGCGAGCAGAACAAGATTCCTTGGCACCGAGCGCGCAAGTTACGCCTGGACGTCTGGACCACCGCACGCAAACGTCACGCCATGCATGCCTACACCAGCCAACTGAACGGCGAGCCCGCCAACGGCATCGCACCGCTCGTGCCGCGGGTCATCCTCGACCGCATGGGCATGCCCTATGAAATCGTCTTTATCTAATCCCCAGGACCTGTGGGCCCGAGCAAGCTCGCGCCCACCTGGTTTTTTATCGTTCACAAAACCCTGCCCATCAAGAATTCCGGAACTGCCGCAGCCGCCGTCAGTCGCATGAACAGAGACGTCTGATTCAGGAGTGAACGTGACTCGCGATCCCGACTGGCGGGCCGAAGAATCAGTACCGCTGGGAGCGCCCGCGGCGATTCATCGACTGCGTGTTCTGACGGTGAATACACACAAGGGCTTCACTGCCCTGAACCGCCGCTTCATCCTGCCCGAGCTGCGCGAAGCGGTGCGCAGCACGGGCGCTGACCTGGTGTTCCTGCAGGAGGTGCTGGGCGAACATGATCGTCATGCCACGCGTTATGACAATTGGCCCCAGACATCCCAATACGAATTCCTGGCCGACAGCATGTGGAGCGACTTTGCCTACGGCCGGAACGCGGTATACCCGGACGGCCACCATGGCAATGCACTGCTTTCCAAGTACCCGATCCGCCAGTTTCGCAACCTCGACGTGTCGATCACAGGCCCCGAGCGGCGTGGGCTTCTGCATTGTGTGCTGGACGTACCGGGCCACGCCGAAGTCCACGGCATCTGCGTGCACCTGAGCCTGCTGGAGAGTCATCGCCAATTACAACTCAAGTTGCTCTGCAGGCTCCTCGACTCCCTGCCGGAAGACGCTCCGGTCATCATCGCTGGCGATTTCAACGACTGGCAATTGCGCGGCAACGTCACCCTCGCCCGTCGCCAATACCTGCATGAGGCCTTCGAACAGCACCACGGTCGCCCCGCCCGGACCTACCCGGCCCGATTCCCCCTGCTGCGCCTGGACCGGATATACCTGCGCAACGCCACCAGCCACGCCCCGCAAATACTTGGCAACAAACCTTGGACGCACCTGAGCGATCATCTTCCACTGTCGGTGGAAGTCCATCTGTAGCGGCCAGGCCTGAGCGCATCCACCTGTAAGATCTGACAGTAGCGACCCTCTTCGTTCGTTGTTAGCGTGCTTTGCATACAGCGAGCGTTGCCGGGCCCTGTGTGCCATCTGTCGTGCAACCCATGCTGAAACAGGCATGCCATGGATGCCCATGCAGAGGGATAGCACATGAGTCGGCGCGATCGGCATTTCAATCGCTTGTTGAATGTCTTGTGGGTGGCAGCTCCGCTCCTGCTGCCCGTCTCATCCACCATGGCGGCTTGCACGCTGGTACCCACGGCAGGCGACGACACCTATGTTTGCGACAGCGCACCCGCCGCCGCAGCCCTGACTGACCTGTCGGGTAACAACGACCTGACCGTCTCAGGCAGCGGCCTTATCCAGGGCGACGTTACCTTCGACGCCGGAAACGACCGCGTTCTGATCAATGCCAACGGCGTGATCGACGGTGACGTCGAGCAAGGTTCAGAAGAAGACGCGTTCGAAATGAACGGCGGCCGAATTCTGTCCCTGTCACAGGGCGATGGCATCGACAGGTTCCTGATGACGGGCGGCACTATCGTCGATGCCTTCGAAGACGGCGACGTTGCCAAGATGACCGGTGGCACCATCGGGCGAGTGAACATGAAGCTGGATGACAACGTCTTTGACATGTCGGGCGGGAATATCATTGGCAATTTGGTGACGGGTTTTGGTCAGGACACCATCATCGTGTCGGGAGGACGCATCGGGGGCAACATCAGTGTCAGCGATGGCAACGACAGCATCAGCGTGAGCGGTGGTGAGATCGTGGGTGAAGTTCGCACCAGCCTTGGCAATGACCGATTGGAGTGGAGCGGCGGCCTGATCCACTCGGCCGTTTTGATGGGCGCCGGTAATGACACAGCCTCGTTGCGCACCCTCGATGAGGCAGCGTTGATGGTTACGCCACGGGTAGACGGCGGGTTGGGCCAGGACGCCCTTGCGCTGGAGGGCACCACTTCAAGCATGGGCGCCCGCTATGTCAACTTTGAAACCATCAAGCTTTCCCAGGGCTCGCGCCTGGACCTGGGCGATACGCTTGTTCTGGGCGACAGCACGACGGGCACGGGGGTGGTTGAAATCGACAGCAGCAGCGTGCTGACAGCGACTCAAGGCATCATCGCGCCGTTCTCTGCTGGGCAGATGACCACACTCGACAACGCCGGGACAATTGATCTTGCCAGCGGTAACACCCGCACCAACGATACCCTCACCGTGCAAGGCAATTACGCAGGCAACGGCGGTCAGTTGCGCCTGCAAACAGTGCTAGGGGCCGATGACTCACCGAGCGACAAACTGATCGTCAACGGTGGCATGCTCACCGGCAGCACGGCCATTACCGTCACGAACCTGGGGGGCTCCGGTGCCTTGACCGCCCAGGACGGCATCGAGCTCGTCCAGGCCCAGGGTGGTGCCGTCAGCGACAGCGGTGCCTTCTCCTTGGCGCAATCGGTCTCGGCGGGGGCGTTCGATTACCGCCTGTTCAAGGGTGGCGTGACCGGCAACGCCAACAATTGGTACCTGCGCTCAACGGTAGTGGCCGGCCCGGTGGCCGCGCCCAGCCCAAGGCTGCCGCCCTTGCCAGTCGCCGTACCAGGCGCCGCGCCGATTCCGCTGTATCGCCCGGAAGTACCGACCTGGTCGGTATTGCCTCCGGCGGCGGCGCAACTGACCCTGATGGCCCTGGGCACGTTCCACGATCGCCAGGGCGATCAACGCCTGCTGACGGAAACTGGCACGTTTGGCGCAGGTTGGGGCCGAGCCTATGGAAAGGACCTCGACCAGACCTGGGCCGGCACGGTGACACCGCGCTTCGATGGCTCCATCAAGGGCTTTCAGGTGGGTAATGACCTATACGCTGCGCCGACCTCCGACGGCCAGACCCAGCGCATCGGCTTTTTTGTCGGGCATACGGAGTTGAACGGCAACGTCGACGGCTTCAACCTCGGCTTCAAAGGTCGACGCGCCGGCAAGGTCGAACTCGACGGCGACAGCTACGGGCTCTACTGGACGTTGATCGATCCATCCGGCGGCTATCTCGATGCGGTGGTGATGGGCACTCGCTTGAATGGCGATAACCGCTCCGAACGCGGGCTAAAAATCGATAATCGCGGGCATGCCTTGACCCTGTCGGCGGAGTCTGGCTATCCGTTTGCGGTTTCACGTGGCTGGGTCCTTGAGCCCCAGGCCCAGATCATTCATCAGAAAATCACCCTGGGCACGCAGGACGACGGGATTTCCAAGGTCAAGTTCGATTCCGACAGCACCTGGACCGCACGCTTCGGCGCGCGACTCAAAGGCTCTTATCGAGTCAGCGACATACCCGTCGAACCTTATCTGCGGGCGAACATCTGGCACACCTTTTCAGGCACCGATACGGTAACTTTCGACGGTGCCCAACGCATCGAGACCGAACAGCGGGCCTCCACGGCGGATCTGGGCGTTGGCGTTATCGTTAGCCTGGCAACCTCGGTCAGTGCCTATGCGGGTGTGGACTACAGCAACAATCTGGACAGCAACCAACAACGCAGCGTGGCTGGGAATGTTGGTGTGCGGATTAGTTGGTGAGGCGAAACGACGAGGATTTGACGCCCAGAATAGGTCGATTTTATAACCGTAAAATCATTGGGTTAGCGCTAGGTGATTTCACTCTGCCATTTGTCGGCCAATTTCTTGACGTGACCGCAACGGTCCTCTTGACTACAACGTACTACCCCCGGAACACAGTCAGGGGCAGGCCTCTGGAACCCGCCATCGCGGGCCGCCAGAGGTTTGCCTCATCCCATTCGGTCGCCCCTCATTCGGGGTAGGAGAGACGCCCTAAGCGAGAAATGCATGCAATTGCAAGGCAGACCCCCATGAAAACGTCCCCCCGCCCACAGGAATTCAAAACCACCTTCTGCACCGTCTCGACTTCCTTGTTGCTGTGCTCGTCGATGCAAGTTCAGGCCGAACTGGAAGATCCCCTCACAGCCCCCTGGTATGGCCGGACGCCCACCGGCAGCCAGGCGAGCAATGACCCCGTCCCTGGCAAAAGCCCCGCGCTGTTCACCTTGCGAAACGTCAGCGGCCACACCCAACGCATGGGTCTGATCAGTGGCCAGAGCCAGCTCACAGCCAATAGCAGCGGGATGCTCGTGCCCCCTGCGCTGGCCGAGCCGGGCCAGGATTCCCTGAGTCTGAAGGGTGAAAACCTTGGCGCTTATTGGAGCCTGACCGGACCCGCCGGCTGGCACGTCGACCTGAGCGCAAGCGGTGGACGGGTCAATGGCTTCAGCCTGAATGAACAGGGCCTGCGCCAAGCCACCGAGGGCAGTGCCGTCACACTGTCGGTTGAAGGTGGATTTCCCATCGGCATCAGTGACAACTGGGTGGTCGAGCCCCAGGCACAGTTGATCAATCAACGCGTCAGCCTGGATACGCCCTCCAGTGAAAAGAGTGACAGCAATGAATTGAGCACCTGGAGCGGTCGCGTCGGCGCCCGGCTCAAAGGCAACTATCAAGTCAACGGCCTGGGCGTCGAGCCCTACGTGCGCACGAACCTCTGGCACACGGTCCAGAGCGCCGACACCCTGACCCTGGACAAGGTCGACAAGATCAGCAGCAGCCGCAAATCTTCCACCGTTGAAGTGGGCTTGGGCCTGGTCGCCCGGGTGACGCCGGTGGTAAGCCTGTATGTCAGCGCCGACTACAGCAGTGACGTCGATGACAACGACCTCAACGGCGTCATCGCCAGCCTGGGCGTGCGGATGCGTTGGTAAACGTCCGCCTTTCTCTTCGATGCATTCCCTGCGAGGGAGCAGGCAGCCCGGCCGCCCGCCCCTTGCCGCTTCGAAAACACCTCCATTAAGGCGTATAACGCTAAAAGCGCTGCAGACTGTCAGCCCATGGCTCATTTCATTGATGGAGTAACGATATGACCACAGCCAACCTACTTTCCGATCTATTCCCCAGCGCCACCGATATTCCGCCGGCCTACCGTCTCGGTGACCCAGTCGAACAACGGGAATACCTGGTCGACGGCGTACTGAGAACCTGGCAAGGTCCCCTGGCCACCGTGCGCAGCCCGGTTTACCTGGCAAGCCCCGGTGGCGATGAGCAGGTCATCCTCGGCAGCACACCGCTGCTGGATGCCGAGACAGCACTCACCGCGCTCGACGCCGCCGTCCGGGCCTATGATCGCGGCCAAGGCACATGGCCGACGATGCGCGTCGCCGAACGCATCCGTCATGTCGAAACCTTCCTGGCGCGCATGCGCGAACAACGTGAAGCCGTGGTCAAGCTACTGATGTGGGAGATCGGCAAGAACCTCAAGGACTCCCAGAAGGAATTCGACCGTACCTGCGACTACATCGTCGACACCATCAATGCCCTAAAGGAACTGGACCGTCGCTCCAGCCGCTTCGAACTGGAACAGGACACCCTTGGACAGATCCGACGCGTCCCCCTGGGCGTTGCCCTGTGCATGGGCCCTTACAACTATCCACTGAACGAAACCTTTACCACGCTGATTCCCGCGCTGATCATGGGCAACACCGTGGTATTCAAGCCGGCCAAGCTTGGCGTGCTGCTGATCCGTCCGTTGCTGGAAGCCTTCCGCGACAGCTTTCCGGCCGGGGTCATCAATGTGATCTACGGCAGTGGGCGAGAAACCGTCAGCGCGCTGATGGCCAGTGGCAAGATCGACATCTTCGCGTTCATCGGCACCAACAAAGCCGCCAGCGACCTCAAGAAACTTCATCCGCGCCCACATCGCCTGCGTGCCGCCCTTGGGCTGGATGCAAAAAATCCCGGCCTGGTGCTGCGTGATGTCGACCTGGATAACGCCGTCAGCGAGGCGCTGACCGGTTCACTGTCATTCAACGGCCAACGCTGCACGGCACTGAAGATTCTGTTTGTTCACGAAGACGTCGCCCCGGCATTCATCGAGAAATTCAATGCCAAGCTTGCCGCTTTGAAACCCGGGATGCCTTGGGAAGATGGCGTGGCCCTGACACCCTTGCCGGAAGCCGGCAAGGTCGATTATTTGCATTCGCTGGTGGCCGATGCGATCGCCAAAGGCGCGGGTGTCATGAACCAGCACGGCGGAGAATCCAGGGCTTCGTTCTTCTATCCGGCCGTGCTCTACCCGGTGAACACGGCGATGCGGGTCTATCACGAAGAACAGTTCGGCCCGGTGGTGCCCATCGTGCCGTACCGCGACCTCAACACCGTGGTCGACTACGTACTGGAGTCGGACTTCGGCCAGCAACTGAGCATCTTCGGCACCAACCCGGCCGAAGTCGGCAAGCTGGTGGACACCTTTGCCAACCAGGTCGGGCGCATCAACATCAACGCCCAGTGCCAGCGCGGCCCCGACACCTTCCCGTTCAATGGCCGGAAAAACTCCGCCGAAGGCACGTTGTCGGTGCACGATGCCCTGCGCACCTTTTCGATCCGCACATTGGTGGCGACCAAGTTCCAAGAGAACAACAAGGCATTGATCAGCGACATCATCCGGGAACGGGATTCAAACTTCCTGACCACCGATTACATCTTCTGACCCGCCTCCGTTGTTCAGGACAGGGCTGCGCGGCGCCACTTGAGGCCCCAGCCCTGCTGCATGCCGGCAGCCGCCAGCAGGATCGCCGCCACGCCCAGCCATTGCAGCGGTTCGAGACGATGGCCGAAGGCGAACCAGTCGACGAAGATCGCCGCGATCGGGTAGATAAAGGACAGCGCGCCCGTCACGGCAGTCGGCAACCGTTGGATCGCGCTGTACAACAGCACGTACATCACGCCCGTGTGAATCATGCCCAAAGCCACCAGGCTGGCCCAGGCCTCTGGCTGCTGTGGTAGCGCCGAGAAATTCGCCCATGGCGCCAGCAGCAATACCCCGGTGCTCACCTGGATCAGCGCGATCAAATGCGGTGGCGTGCCCGTCAGGCGCTTGATGATCAGCGCCGCAACGGCGTACAACAGTGCCGCCCCAAGCGCCAAGGCAATACCCACCAGATAATTCCCGCCCCCCTGCCCTTGTTCGCCATGGGCGCTGACGATCGCCAGCATCCCGAGAAACGAAACCGCCAGCCAGAACAGCTTCTGCGCCGTGATTTTCTCCCCCAGGAACAATGCCGCCAGCCCCACCAACATGAATGGCTGGACGTTGTACACCGCCGTACCGATAGCAATCGAAGCGCGGGAATAGGAAGCGAACAACAACACCCAGTTACCGACGATTGCCACGCCGCTGAGCACCGCCAGCAGGAAAGTCGTGCGTGTCAGAATGTCCCGGCGCAAGAAGCCAAGGCCCGCGCAAATCAACAGCAGCGTGCTCGGCGCCAAACACGCAACGCCAGAACACCACATCCAGCACAGGCTGGCCCGAGACCAGCACGAACCAGCCTATGGTTCCGGAAATCAGCATGGCGGCGGTCATTTCGAGCGAACCGCGGCGTAAGGTCTTGTCCATCTTCGGGCTCCTTCGTCAAGTGAGCACAGTATGCCCATCCACCGGGCCGCTTCTCCATGGCTTGGAAAAGGCTAAACTGGCTTTCCACCTTTTTTATCAAGGCAGCTTCACGTATTTGCCTAACGGAGCCGAAATGACTGACGACATCGATCAAATCCTCATCAGCGCCTTGATGGAAGACTCCCGGCGTTCGCTCAAGGCCTTGGCGAACCTGAGCGGCCTGTCGTCCCCCAGCGTAGCCGAGCGCCTGCGACGACTCGAAGAACGTGGCGTGCTCAGGGGCTACACGGTTGAGGTCGATCCGAAGTGTTTTGGTTATCAGCTACAGGCCATCGTGCGGATTCGTCCGCTGGCGGGGCAGTTGCAGGAGGTGGAGCGACAGATCCAGGCCATCGGTGAATTTACCGAGTGCGACAAGGTGACGGGCGAGGACTGTTTCATCGCACGGCTGCATGTACGATCGATGGAACAGTTGGATGTGTTGCTGGACAAGTTGAATGTGCTTGCGGAGACCAATACGGCAATTGTCAAGAAGACGCCGGTGAAGCGGCGATTGCCGCCGATGGAGTGAGCTTCGTTGGTGGTGGCCGACCTGGTTCCCCTGTGGGAGCGAGCTTGCTCGCGAAGGCGATGTAACAGCCAATGATGATGTTGGATGTACTGGCCTCTTCGCGAGCAAGCTCGCTCCCACAGGGTTCTTTGGTCCATGTCAGTGTTGTGGCTAATGAAAATCCAGTGTGGAGCTTGCTCGGATAGCAGTGGCGCAGCCACAGGTGGAGATGCCCCAGTTCTTGCTCTGCTTTCGACTTTGATTTTGATCTTGATCTTGATCTTTGCGCCCCGTTAAACCACGCTGGCCGAACGCAGGCCTTGTGGAATGGGCATCCCGGCATGGATGCCGGGATAGCCGCGCAGGGCCATGGATGGCCCATCGCGGCAGGCCCACGGAGCAAGGCCGGAGTGAGGGAACACCGAGCCTAGGCGAGGTGCCGAGTGGTGGGGCAAAGCCTTTTTGGTTACTTTTTTGGCGTCTGAAAAAAGTGACCCGCTGTAAGAGCGGAACCGCCAGCAGCCGATACCGAAGAAACGGATATGCACACAAACCACCACACCAAAAAAAACGGCGCCCTCCTTTCGGAAAAGCGCCGTCTCTCAAATCAACAGCTCACCAGGCATTCTGGCAATATCAGTCCTCACGCCCCATCAACCCGAACAACTGCAGCAAGCTGACAAACAGGTTGTAGATCGATACATACAGGCTGATGGTCGCCATGATGTAGTTACGCTCGCCGCCATGAATGATCGCGCTGGTCTGGTAAAGGATGCAGACCGACGAGAACAGCACGAAGCCGGCGCTGATCGCCAGTTGCAGGCCGCTGATCTGGAAGAAGAAGCTGGCCACTACCGCACCCAGCAACACGAAGAAACCAGCAGTGATGAAACCGCTCAGGAAGCTCATGTCCTTGCGGGAGATCAGCACGTAGGCCGACAGGCCGCCAAACACCAGGGCGGTCATGGCGAACGCCGAGCTGACCACTTCGGCGCCGCCCTGCATTTGCAGGTAGCGATTGAGGATCGGGCCGAGCAGGAAGCCCATGAAACCGGTCAGGGCGAAAGCCGAAACCAGGCCCCAGGCCGAATCACGAAGCTTGTTGGTGAGGAAGAAAAGGCCGTAGAAACCGATCAGCACAACGAAGATGTTCGGGTAACCGACACGCATCTGTTGTGCGACGTAGGCCATCACACCGCTGAAAGCGAGCGTGAGTGCCAACAGGCCATAAGTGTTGCGCAGGACGCGGCTAACTTCTAGCTGCTCAGCCTGCACGCTGTTGTTCACTGCGTAATCCTGTTCGCGCATGGCGACACTCCTCCGGTTTTGAAACATTCAGTGGCAAGGATCATAACAGACGCTCTGTAACAAGCTACGTAGAGAGTTTGACAGTGTGTTTCATTCGGGTATTATGGCGCCCGCAACGCAATACGGAGGTGTGGCCGAGTGGTTTAAGGCAACGGTCTTGAAAACCGTCGACTGTAACAGGTCCATGAGTTCGAATCCCATCGCCTCCGCCATATTTGAATGTTAAAGCCCTGACTTGTCAGGGCTTTTTCGTGTCTGGCGTTTGAAAAAACAGTGACGGTCTTCACAAAGGAAACAGTGCATGCCATCTCCTAAACCACTCAAGGAAAGTAAAGTGACCAGTAAAACCATCGGTTCGATCGGCGCAGCCATTATCGGCGTGGCCCTGTTGTGTGTCTTCTTTGGCAGTTGGTACACGGTTGATGAAACCGAGCGCGGCGTGCTCCTGCGTAACGGCGCGCTGGTCGGGGTGGTTGAGCCGGGGCTGTCGTTCAAGACGCCCTTTATCGAATCGGTCCGCCTGATCAGTACCCAGAGCCAGGTCACGTCGTACGACGATCTGCAGGCCTACAGCAAGGATCAGCAGTCAGCCGAGCTCAAGGTGTCCGTGTCTTGGCACATTGCGCCTTCCGATGTGGCGAAGGTCTACACCCAGTTCAAGGACCTGGAAGGTATTCGCGACCGGATGATCAGCCGGCAGGTGCCGACACAGGTGGAGAACGTGTTCGGCAAGTTCAACGCCGTCGCCGCTGTGCAGAACCGGGTACAGTTGGTCAATGATATTTCCGCTGCGATCAAATCGACGATTACCGGGCCGGTGATCATCGACAGCGTCCAGGTTGAAAACATCGATTTCAGCGACGCCTATGAAAAAGCCATCGAAGCGCGCATGGCAGCGGAAGTCCAGGTGAAGACTCGCGAGCAACAACTCGCAACGGAACAGGTCCAGGCCCAGATTCGCGTGACCCAGGCCCAGGCGGAGGCCGATTCGCAAGTGGCCCAGGCCAAGGCGGACGCCCTGGCCACCGAGCTTCGCGGCAAGGCTGAAGCCGAGGCGATCAAGGCTCGTGCCCAGGCGCTGGCCAGCAACCAGAACCTGGTGGAGCTGACCAAGGCCGAGCGCTGGAACGGCGAATTGCCGACCACCATGCTGCCAAACAGCGCACTGCCTTTTATCGATCTGAAATAAGTTGCATCGGCGCGGTCAATTCTGGCCGCGCCTCCTACCCAGCCTGCGCAACGCAGCCGAACAAACATCGCCCCCTCGTTGGTTGACGCTACACTTTGCTCACTGACGACCAGACGTTTACCGTTAGCAGGGAGCTCAACGTGTACCCAGGCAAAAAACCAACGCAACGCTTGCGCAATACTCCTCCCTCCGCTCTTCGTACCAATAACCGCTTTTCACTCCCCCACCCGGCACCTTCTTCGGCAGCTGTCCTGGACAGGAGAAACACGTGACCATTCTTATCAGGAAATACAAATGGCCCGCCCTGTTGGCCGCGGCGCTGGTTGTTTTCTCGGCATTGATATTCTTTTTGATCAAGTCGTATACGTACGATTCATCGACCTATTTCGAATCGCGCGATTTCATCCGCCAGCTCAAACAGGCCGACGCCAACTGGAATGTGAAAATTCTCAGGAAGAAGATCGGCGTCAACAACAACCTGTCCCTGGCCCCACCGCCTGAAGCACAAAGTCGTTGGGAGCAATTGGAACGGCTTAACAATTCGGGCCCCTTGGCATCGCTTTGGGCATCACGCCGGCAGGGTTATGTAGAAGCCGTCCAGAACAAGCACCTGCTGGTAGAGCAGTTCGAACAACACAACGCCAACCTGCGCAAATCCCTGGATGAACTCCCAACCGTCGAGGATGAGATTCAAACCTTGCTGCAGGAGAAGAAGTCCGGCAGCGACGCAACTCGCCTGACCATTGCCTCCAGTGTGCTCGACCTGGCTCTGACCACCTCGGAATACGCGCTTTACGTGACGTCGGATAAAGCGAGGGAGGTGCAGGCTCAATTAAGCGAACTCGAACGTGCGATTGAGCAAATGCCCGCCTCCTACCGGCCCGTTTTTGTCTCCCTGACACAGCACGCCAACACCGTCATCCAGGAACAGCCGCTGGTCAACGACCTGCTGGACCGCATCAGCGTGATCCCGGTGGCCCAGGAGCTGGACAGCATCAATGAACTGCTGAACGAAACCCAGCGCCGGACGGCCGCGGCAGACCGCCAATACCATATGTACCTCGCCGTGTGCGCCAGCCTGATGGCGCTTCTGATGATCTACCTGGCCGTACGGCTGGTGCGCAGCTATTCAGTCATCAATCAGATCAACCATGAACTTCAAACCGCCAACGACCGGCTGGAAGAGCGCGTGCAAGAGCGAACCCGCGAGCTGAAGGAGGCCGAGCGGGAGTTGGTGGACGCGGCGCGCATGGCAGGCATGGCCGAGATCGCCACCAACGTGTTGCACAACGTCGGCAACGTCCTCAATAGCGTGAATATTTCAGCGGAGCTGGTGACGCGCAAGTTGAAGAACAGTAAGACGCAGGGCTTGGGGAAAGCCGTCAGGATGATGAATGAACATGCCACCGACCTGGGCCAGTTCATCACCGAGGACGAAAAAGGCAAGTTGTTGCCTCGCTATTTCAATGAGCTGGTGGATTCCATTGCCAACGAGCAAGTGCAACTTATTGAAGAGCTGGCGCAGCTGACCAAGAGCATCGACCACATCAAGGAAATCGTCACGACACAACAAACCTATGCCGGTGCTGCCCGGCTGATCGAACCGCTGAAGGTCAGCGACTTGTTCGAAGATGCGCTACGCATGAACTCGGGCGCGCTGAGTCGACACCATGTCACGGTGATCAAGGATTATCAGGACAGCCCGCTGATCATGGGCGATAAACACCGCTTGCTGCTGATCCTGATCAACCTGATCAGCAACGCCAAGTTCGCCATGTCTCATGTCGATCATCCACGGGAAATGACACTGGGTATCCGCATCGTCGACCCGACGACATTGCACATCAGCGTCAGGGATCGCGGCGAAGGCATCGCGCCGGAGAACCAGGCCCGGATCTTCAATCACGGCTTCACCACCCGCAAGGACGGCCATGGGTTCGGGTTGCATAGCTGTGCGTTGGCCGCCGTGGAAATGGATGGCCGCCTCTACGTCCACAGTGATGGGCCAGGGCAAGGCGCCCTGTTTACGCTCGAAATTCCGCTGGAATTGGCGGACGCTTGAACAGCTAGGCTGCGCGGCGGGCATTGATGCTCGCCGTGCAGCCGTTGCACCTGGCTACTGGATGTTCCCAGGGCGCACGCGACGTGGCCTCCTGGTCGGCAACGCGGCGGCATAGGCCAGCGCCTCTTCGCGCGTAGCAAAGGAACCCAGCCGGTCAGCCTGGGTGCACACCTTCCAGGGGCCGCTGTTTACGCTGAGCACGTCATAGCCATTGATGTGCATTTTCGTCAACATTGCAGTACTCATAGACCTAACCTCCTTGGGAAAACGGGGTTGCGTTGCCTACCTTACTACCGGTTGACACAGGTCGGCCTACCGAGCGTCGCAATTCACGCTCAAGCAGGAAGCGCTCAAACGCCTCAATGGGAATCCGAATCCCACAGCCAGTCCCATAAACCAGGCAAATGCACCGGTTGGGACGTGTCCCTGACCGTGCGGGCCATGGCCGCCCGTTCCAGCATCCGCTGGTCGTCGTAAAAGGGTTTGGCATCGGTTTTCAAGCCGGTGAGCCTGGCGCTGTCGAGCAGAATCTCCAGGTATTCCCGAGTGTGACGAGCGGTGTACCGGTTGAGATCATGGAAGGTCACGACGACTGGAATCACCCCATCGACCACAGGCAACTGTCCGTCAGCGATACGCTCGCGTACTTCCGAGAGCTGGCGCGTCAGGTTCATCCGTCGTCGCGGACTCAGGGTGATGCCCCAGACCTTGCCGTCGTTGGCGCTCAGGTCTGTCAGCAGTACGTGCATTCCATGACGTTGGTAGGCGGCGAAGGTGCGTTTGTCGTAACTCCAGAACGGCGGCCGCACCAGGCTGGGCGGCGCGCCCGTGACCGCAGCGATATCGCCTTCGCCGTTATCGAGGGACTGCTCCAACTCGTCAGGATCGAGGAACCGATGGTTGGTGTGCCAATGGGTGGCCGTATGAAAGCCAAGGACATGCCCTTCAAAGTGCTCACGGCTCATGATCGAGCGGCCAATTTCACTGCCGCCGGCTCGCGGCCCTCGCGTCTGGACAAAAAATACCGCCTTGATCCCAGGCTGGACCGGGTTCTGCGCCAAGGCATCCAGGACCTCGTCGCTCGGGTTCCATAAGGATGATGCGCTGGGGCCGTCATCGAATGTCAGCAGGAAACGGATGGGAGGTTGCGCACGCAAGCGTTGTTCGGTCTGCGCGGTCAGTTCGATGGGCGGGCCGATGCAACCCGACAGGCCACTGGCGAGAAGCGCCACGATCAGCGCCCAGGCGATGTTTTTCATGTCTTGCCTTTATTCAGTGCCACATTGCGTCGCCTTAGATCCCTGGCACCGGTGCTTTCAAGCTCACCTTGGAGAAGGTTACCCGGGTTTGGTTCCACACCGTGAGCACGGTTGTTCTGCAACGCGCGACGCCTTTCTGTCACCCCCGGCCTTGACCGTCTGGAAATCCGATGGAATTTTCCGAACGCCTCCGTATCCATCCGTATAGGATCAATTAGGGAGGATTTATGGGCGGTCCATCGCTTTACATCATCGACTACATGCTCCATGGCGAGCCCAAGTCTTTCATCATTCGCGCGGAAGTGATGAATAACTCCGAAGCTTGGCATTGGGCCAGTTGCGACGCGGGTGTTGGGCGCATACCCAAATTCGGCAGGGAGAAGGTCAAGCGGGTTTCCAAACCCATGGCAGAGAAATATGGCATTACCGATGTGCGCTGGCGAGCCTCCGTCGCGCCATCCTGGATCAAGGAGTCTGGCTGAATCAAATAAGGTTCCCGGCGCACCGACTGTCCAGTCGTGCGCCGGATTCTTCGACAGACCGCAAATAACTCAACTACGCTTAACTTCAGCATGAGCCGTCATTACCGACGGGCGTCGTGCTGCCCTTTTTTCAAACTTGAATGGAGGTGTGACATGTCCGAAAAAGAGTCCATCACCACCCTGCTCACCTTACTGGAATCGCGCCAGGCGCGACTGACAGCAGCCTGCAAGGAAATCGCCGACTGGGTCGACCACCAGGGCGGACACCCCGCCGCAGTGCGCATCCGCGACCGACTCAATGACATCGAAAAAGATGCCCCTTCGATCCAGAGCGCCTTGTCTTCCCTCAGGCCTGCGGAACGCCCACTGCCCAAGTTTCGCTGATGCGCCACACCGGTTCCCCCTGAACTCCACCGGTTGAAACCCGATGGAACAACGGCATTCCTTTGCCCCTCGATATTGATAGGTATCGATGCAACAGCCGTCAAAAGGGAGAACCACCATGAATGCCAGAGTCCTGCTGCTCATCGCCTGCGCCTGCCCCGCCACCGTCATGGCGCAAGGGTGTGAGGTCGTTAGCCGATCCCAAAGCCAGGCAGTCCCGGAAATCGAAACCCGTAGTTGTTACGAGTACAAGGGCGTGCCTTCGCAAGCCATTGGCTGGTCGTGCAGCAACGAAAGCAAGGGTACGTTGAGCACCGAAAAGAAACCCGTCGAGCGTTGCGCCGAGGGCTATGTGGCCACCTGCCAAGCCAGGTTGACCCAAGAAGCCCTGGCCAACCCACACTCCACCAGCAAGGACCCAAGCGCCGGTTCGGCGAATATCCCGGACAACGCGCAGGTCACCTGGTATTACTACGACGCGCAAAAGCTCCAGCAAGCCCGGAAGGATTGCGAGACCACCGGCGGCCAATGGAAAAACCGCTGACCGGGTGGCTCGCTTCGCCTGCGTCAGCCCTTGCTGTGCTCCGGCGATGAAGGCGGATTCTTGACACCTCGCGGCCCGGCCACTCCCCAGATGATCAAGCCCACTACAGGCAAGATGATCAGAAGCAGTGCCCAGCCTGCCTTGGTGCCTGCCGCCTTGTCGCTCCGAAAGACGCTGACGAGTGCCCAAAGATCCACAAGCAACAGCAACACCGCGACGGCAATCCAGAAATAACTGGCTAGTTCAGACATGGCCTTAATCCTCTTGTCAGTCTATGGATTAGGCATGGCCGCCGTAGGTCCGTTCAAAGAATCTGCCCTGCTGATTGCGGTGACGATCGTGCAGCTACAAGCGCTCGTTCAGGTAGTCGACCCATTGCTCATAGGCCTCGTGTTGACGCCGAACCGCCTCATCCCAGGCGGTCCCGGACATTTGATGGATACAGATCAGCGCCATCATTTCTGACGTCGCTGCATCGAGCTCGACCAAGAGCTCATGGGATTTGACTTTGAAATCTTCAACGGTGGTCATCTCTCCTCGCTCCCCCACGACGGGGCCGGCCAGTCCACCCAACATTGATGCGTTTTTTCGGCGCTGATTCATTTTTGGCGATGATCGGTCATTGGCGCAGCCTTTCCTCCCCGTCCCCCCGAACCGTTCGCGAAATAAACGCAGCCTTTTCCCATGGGCCGCGTTCCTACGGTCATGGGGTAACAAAATCTTTGTTGAACACTTGAATCGGGCAAGGCTCAAATATTGCAGTAATATTGCAATTTAATGACAGTCGAGGTTGGGCGAGGCATGAAAATTCGAGCGACCGTCATCTGTGAAGAAGATCGCCACATCCTGCTGGTGCGTAAACCCAAGCGTCGCTGGGCCCTGCCCGGTGGCACGGTCGAGCGCGGCGAGACCCATGCCGACGCCGCGCTCAGGGAGCTGGCGGAAGAAACCGGGCTGAGCGCCGAAAACCTGCTTTACCTGATGCAGTTCAGTGAAGGCAGCACCGAGCATCATGTGTTCGAAGCTTCGGTCAACGACTCGACAGCGGCCAGGCCACAGAACGAAATCAGCGACTGCGTGTGGCATCCGCTGGAGGCCATCGCCCAGCTGCAGATGAAAAAAGGAATGCGGGAAATACTTGAGGCGTTTCGGCGCAGGCTATAGACGTCGCAAAGCACCTTCAGTCATTGCGGACCATCGCCAAAATTGCGGACCTAAAACAAACAAGGGTTTGCATCAGCTTTCGCCCGCAAACCCTTGATTTTGGATGGTGCCCGAAGCCGGAATCGAACCGGCACGCCCTTACGAGCGGGGGATTTTAAGTCCCATGCGTCTACCAGTTTCGCCATTCGGGCGGTAGCGCGGTAAAGCCGCATGAAACTGGCAAATAGTATCTGACAGGCTCGCGGCGGGTACAACAGAGGGGGAAATATATACATCCATCCCCGGTGAAGCAAGGTCGCCATTGCCCTTTTCAAGACAAAACCTTTCATTGCTCCGCAAATAAAAAAGCTCTGTAGATCATGGATCTACAGAGCTTTTTAAAAGTGGAGGCCGAAGTCGGAATCGAACCGGCGTAGGTGGATTTGCAATCCACTGCATAACCATTTTGCTATTCGGCCTCAATACGCCCAATGCGATGAAACCACATCAGACGGATAGGAACTTATCCGGATACAGCCGCCAATAGCGAGCTATCTCCTTGAAAACATTGAAGTTTTTTACGCCTCGATGCATTCGATGGGCGCAATTATGTACTCATTTGCCTAGGCTGACAACCCCTTGATTTCAAAAAAATTTGCCTGGCAATCAACCTGATGGCTGTTTTTCCTGGCAACGCAACAAGCCAAAACCAGTCCCCTGTCCAGCTCATCGGCAAACCACCGACCCCAACGGAACAACCGCCTTTTACCTTGGTTCATCCCTTATGTCGTCCCTGGATCAGTAAGGAGAACCATCATGACTGAACGCCCAAAACTGGTGGCGAGCCGAGCTCCGGTACCCACGCCTTCCCACCCTAATCTCGGCACGCCGGAGCGACTGGTGTCGCTGGCGGCCGGCTCATTGCTGATTGCCAACGGTCTTCGCCAGGGAGGACTCAAGGGCTTGCCGCAATTGCTGCTGGGTGCGTGCGCCACCTGGCGCGCCTATTCCGGCACCTGCAGGATCAAGCGGGCCATGACCCACAGCCCCTTCGAGCAGACGTTCGAGCAGGATCGCGATTGGGACGGCAGCAAGGTGATTTCCCGCAGTATCACGATTGGCAAGCCCAGGGAGGCGGTGTATGCGTTCTGCAGCGATCCGGCCAATCTTGGCGCGCTGATGCCGTGGATCGACACCATCGAGCAGACCGGCGAACGGACCTATCGCTGGGTCGCCCATGGCCCGATGGACAAGACGCTGCATTGTGACCTCGAACAGTGCGAGCCCAAGGAAGGCCGCAAGCTGCATTGGATCGCCGGCCCGGACAGACGCTTCAAGCACGACATCCAGATGCATTTCAGCGATGCGCCGGCCGGTCGTGGTACGCAGGTCAAAGTCATCGTGGCATGCGAGACGCCCCTCGGCGCGGCCGGCTATGCACTCGCCGCCGCCATCTCGCGGTTCTCCGATAAAGCCCTGTTGAACGTGTTGCGCAGCATAAAACAGCAGTTGGAAACGGGCGAAATCAGCACCAACAAGATGCGCGATCCGCAGACGAAGGATTTCCTCTTCGTACATCCGGCCTCCAGCGCGACGCGAGCACCGGCCAATGACTCACCCACTGACAAATCCGAACTCAATGGAGGTACCGTCTGATGCGCGCACTGACTTGGCAAGGCCCCAACAAGCTACAAGTCGAGACCGTCGACGATCCGTCCATTCTCAACCCCCGCGATGCCATCGTGCGGGTGATCCTGTCCTCGGTGTGCGGCTCGGATTTGCATCTGTTGGGCGGCTACGTGCCGACCATGCAGGCCGGCGACATCATCGGGCACGAATTCATGGGCGAAGTGGTGGAAACCGGCTCGGCTGTCACGCAAATCAAGAAAGGCGACCGGGTCGTCACGGTGTCGATTGTCGGCTGTGGCGAATGCGAGCACTGTCAACGCTCGGACTTCTCCTGCTGCGACAACTCCAATCCAAACCCCACCGCAACGGACATTGCCTACGGCCAGCCGGCTTGCGGCATCATCGGCTACAGCCATGCATTCGGCGGTTATGCCGGCAGCCACGCCACTTATATCCGGGTACCTTTCGCCGACGTCAACCTGTTCACCATTCCAGAGGGCGTCAGCGACGAACAGGCCGTGTTCGTCTCCGACGCGGTGCCCACGGGCTTTTTCGCAGCCGATAACGCGGACATCCAGCCCGGCGATACGGTCGCGGTCTGGGGGTGTGGCGGGGTTGGGTTGATGGCGATGTCCAGCGCCTATCTGTTGGGCGCCGAACGGGTAATCGCCATCGACCGCTTCCCCGATCGCTTGCGCCTGGCCGAGGAAAAGGCCGGCGCCATCGCCCTGAACTACGAGACCACGGACATACACGCCGCCCTGCTGGAACTGACCGGCGGCCGAGGTCCGGATCGCTGCATCGATTGCGTCGGCATGGAAGCCCACGGCACCGAAGTCGATTACTTCTACGACAAGACCAAACAGATGCTGCGCCTGCACACCGAGCGCGGAACGGTGCTGCGCCAGTCAATCCGCGCCTGCCGCAAGGGTGGGACAGTGTCGGTGGTCGGGGTGTATGGCGGCTTGCTGGACAAATTCCCGATGGGGGCGATCGTCAACAAGGCACTGACCCTGCGCTCCGGCCAGCAACCGGGGCAGCGTTATGTGAAGCGGCTGTTCGAGCACATCCAGAAGGGCGAACTGGACCCCTCCTATCTCCTGACTCACCCCATGGGCCTGGAACAATCGGTGGAGGGTTACGCAATGTTCAAGGAAAAACGCCAGGATTGTTTGCGAGCAGTTTTTCGGCCGGAGTGAGGATCGGCCCCATGGAGAGAGCTTGTTCCCGCAGGGCTGCGATCTTTTGCGGATGGCGGTACCCCGTGTGAAAGATCAAAAGATCGCAGCCTCGCTTCGCTCGGCAGCTCCTACACAGAGCCCAGCGGGAGCAAGCTCCCTCGCCACGGAGTTAGCGGCATCTCACCGGAGAGTCGCGGCCCAGCGCCATTATCGGTAACATACCGGCCTTTCCCGCAGCCCTTCTGCGCCCTGCCGAATAAGCCCATTCCATGCCTTTTGAACTCAGCGTTGACCTCTCCACTCTCGCTATCCTGGCCGTAGTCGCGTTCATCGCCGGCTTCATCGACGCTATCGCTGGAGGGGGTGGCCTGCTTACCACGCCTGCCCTGCTGACCGCTGGCTTGCCGCCGCACCTGGTGCTGGGCACCAACAAGCTCAGCTCGACTTTTGGTTCGGCCACGGCCAGCTTCACGTTCTACAGGCGCAAGCTATTTCATCCGCGGCAGTGGACCCACGCCCTCGTCGGCACGCTGGTCGGTGCCTTGGCCGGCGCCGTCGTCGCCCATTACCTGCCCGCCGAGTGGCTGAACAAGATGCTGCCGGTGATTGTCTTTGCCTGCGGCCTGTACTTGCTGTTCGGCGGCACGCCCAAGGCGCCGCTGGACAGCAACGCACCGATCAAGAAGACCTGGCAGTCGCCGCAAGGCTTCACCCTCGGTTTCTATGACGGCGTGGCCGGCCCGGGCACGGGCGCGTTCTGGACCGTCAGCAGCCTGCTGCTCTATCCCATCGACCTGGTCAAGGCCAGCGGCGTGGCCCGCAGCATGAACTTCGTCAGCAACATCGCGGCGCTGTCGGTGTTCATCTTCTCGGGTCAGGTGGATTGGATCATCGGGCTGAGCATGGGCCTGTCGGTGATGGTCGGCGCATTCTTCGGCGCGCGCACCGCCATCAGCGGCGGCGCGAAGTTCATCCGGCCGGTGTTCATCACCGTGGTACTGGCCCTGACCGTGCGCCTAGCCTGGCAACACTGGTTCAGCATGGCCTAGGCGGCGGGCCACATAGAGATCGATCAGGTAGCGGGCAATCGAGCGCGATGCCGGCAATGGCGGCAGGTCATGGATGTTGAACCATTGCGCGTCCTCGATTTCGTCCTCCTGGGGCACGATCTCGCCGCTGGCGTATTCGGCGTGGAAGCCCAGCATCATCGAATGGGGAAACGGCCAGCACTGGCTGCCCACGTACTGGATGTTTTTCACGTCGATGCTGACTTCCTCGCGGACCTCGCGAACAAGGCAATCCTCCGCCGACTCACCCGGCTCGGCAAAGCCCGCCAAGGTGCTGTAGACACCTGTGACAAACCGGGGGGAACGGGCCAACAAGACTTCGTCGCCACGAGTGATCAGCACGATCATGCTCGGCGAGATCCGTGGGTAATGCCGCAAGTCGCATGCCTGGCAATACATCGCCCGCTCTCGCGGCACCTGGCTCATGCGCTGGCCGCAGCTGCCGCAAAAGCGATGCTCCCGGGCCCAGGTGCCGATCTGCGCGGCATAACCCAACACCTTGAACAGCGTGTGGTCATCTTCGAGCATGAAGGCCCGCAGGCCTTTCCAGTTGCAGCCGGGAATGTCCAAGGCGCTGTGCAGTTCCAGCAAGTGGACCGGCTCGCCATCGAGATGGCCGATGCCGTGCTCGGCAAGGATCGACAAGTCCTGGCGCTTGAGCCAGTCGCGAGGAAACAGCGCGCCGTTGTCGTCGTACAGGAAACCTTCCGGGCTGCGGGCCACGGCCCAGCCGCCGGGTTTATCTGTATCGAGTACTGCGGTGGTCCAGCGTGAAATCATGATCGGTCAGTCCAGAAATTCGGGTTTCTGTTTGCTCATATGGGCGGCCATGGCCACGCGCAGGTCATTGGATTGCAACATGGCGGCGTTCCACGTGGCGACGTATTCCAGCCCGTCGTCGATGCGGTGGTCGCGCATGTAGCTGATCATTTCCTTGGTGCCGGTGACGGCGATCGGCGACTTGGCGGCGATTTCCCGGGCAATGCCCATGACGCCGTCGAGCAGGCTGGCTGTGTCACCATAGACACGATTGACCAGGCCAATGCTGCGCGCTTCGTCGGCACCGAAGGTGCGCCCCGTATAAGCGAGTTCACGCAGCATGCCGTCCCCGATGATCCGGGGCAAGCGTTGCAATGTGCCAACATCGGCCGCCATGCCGATGTCGATTTCCTTGATGGAGAACTGCGCGTCCTCGGCGGCGTAGCGCATGTCACAGGCGGAAATCAGGTCGATGGCGCCGCCCAGGCAATAGCCTTGGACCGCCGCGAGTACCGGCTTGCGGCAGTTGTCCACGGCATTGAACGAGGCTTGCAGCTGCAGGATCTTGCGCCGCAGCACGCGGGCGTTACGGCCCACATCCTTGCCCAGTTCATTGGCCACGCCGGCCAGCATCATCAGGTCGATGCCTGAAGAGAAATGCTTGCCGGCGCCGCTCAAGACCACCACCCGCACTTCGTCGGTATCGTCGATCCATTGGAAGATATCGACGATCTCGCTCCAGAACGCCGCGTTCATGGCGTTGATCTTGTCCGGTCGATTGATCTGCACATGGGCGATGTTGTCTGCAAGTTCGACGTTGAACGCTTGGTATTGCGACATGGCAGTATCCTTTTACCGGCTGGAAAGAGGCCTGAACTATACCAAGCGATTACGATTGGACGTAGGCAGTGCATCGGCCAAAAGCGGGACTTTGCGCGGGATGTTCAGGAGATCTCTGTGGCGAGGGGATTTATCCCCGCTGGGCTGCGAAGCAGCCCAAAAACCGGATGCAATTTGATTGACACACCGAGTCAGCAATTCTGAGGGCTGCTGCGCAGCCCAGCGGGGATAAATCCCCTCGCCACAAAAGCTTGGCGCAATTGTTACCTACCCTCCGCCTCCAACTGCCCATCCCAACCCCCGCCCAGCGCCGCAATCAACTGCACACTCGCAATCAACCGACTCTGTTGCAGGCTCAGCACGCTGCGCTCGTTGCTCAGGGCGGTGGCCTGGACGGTCACCACGTCGAGGTAGCCGATCAGCCCTGCCCTGTACTGGTTCTGCGTCAGGCGCAGGGACTCGCGGGCGGCGTCGAGGGCTTCCTGGCGCACGCGGGCTTCGTCTTCGAGCACCTTGAGCTGGATCATGTAGTTCTCGACTTCACGAAAGCCGTCGAGCACGGTCTGGCGATAGGTGGCGACGGTCTGGTCGTAGGCCGCGACGCTGCGGTCCACCTCCGCCGAGCGCTGGCCGCCGTCGAACAACGTCATCGCCAGTTGCGGGCCGACCGACCAGAAGCGGTTCGGCACACTTACCCAGTTATCGTAGGTACTGCTGCTGTAGCCGCCGCTCAGGCTCAGGGTCAGGTCCGGGTAGTAAGCGGCCTTCGCCACGCCGATGTTGGCGTTGGCCGCCATGACCGAGCGCTCCGCCGAAGCGATGTCCGGGCGCCGTTCGAGTAATTGCGACGGCAGTGCCACTGGCACTTGCGGCAGTGCCGGGATGTCCTGGGTTTCGGCCAGGCTGAACTCGGCGGGCGGCAGGCCGATCAGCACGGCGATAGCGTTCTCGAACTGCGCCCGCTGCCAGATCAGGTCGATCAGGTCGCCCTGGGTGGTCTTGAGCTGATTCTGCGCCTGGGCCACCGCGTCCTTGCCGGACACCCCGGCGCGGTACTGGTTTTCAGTCATTTTCAGCGAGCGCTGATAGTTGTCGACGGTGGTCTGCAACAAACGCTTCTGCTGATCGATCACCCGCAACTGCAGGTAGTTCTGCACCAGCTCCGATTGCTGGCTCAAACGCATCGCGGCCAGGTCGGCAAAGCTGGCCTGCGCGCTGGCTTCGTCGGCTTCCAGGGTGCGGCGCAACTTGCCCCAGACGTCGGCTTCCCAGCTCACGCCAGCTTGGGCGTTGTAAGTGTCGCGAATGCCGCTGGAGGAACTGCTCAGGCTCGAACTGCTGCTGCCGGTGCCCTGGCTGGAACGGGTCTTGCCGACCGTAAGATCGACCGTTGGAAAGAATGCCCCGCGAGCACTGCGCGCCAAGGCCTGGGCCTGACGGTACTGGGCTTCGGCCTGGGCCACGGTCTGGTTGGAACCGTTGAGTTTTTCCACCAGTTCGTTGAGGCGAGTGTCAGCGTATAGCTCCCACCAGGCGCCACGGGCCAGGGCGTCGCTGGGGTTGGCCTGACGCCAGCCCTGGGCCTCCTTGTATTGCACCGGCGCAGCGGCCGCGGGACGTTGGTAATCCGGACCGATCGCGCAGGCACTGAGCAGCGCCACGCACAGCGCCAGGCTCAATACTCGCGAGCCACGGGCGGTTGCCAGCGGTGCGACAAGGTTGAAAAACGAACGATCGGTCATAGCGGAGTTTCCAGGGCAGCATCAGTGCGCACCCCACGCCAGCGGTTGAATCGATGGCGCAGGTTGTCGAGGTAGAGGTAGACCACGGGGGTGGTGTAAAGCGTCAGGACCTGGCTGAACACCAGCCCGCCGATGATGGTCAGGCCCAGTGGCTGGCGCATTTCCGAGCCTTCGGCGCCGCCGAGCAACAGCGGCAAGGCGCCGAGGATCGCCGCCAGCGTGGTCATCAGGATCGGCCGCAGCCGCAACAGGCACGCGCTGCGGATTGACTCGAGCGGCGTCTGGCCAGCGCGTTCCAATTGCAGGGCGAGGTCGATCATCAGGATGGCGTTTTTCTTCACCACGCCGATCAACAGGAACAGCCCCAGCAACGAGATCAGGCTGAACTCGCTGCCCAGCACGTAGATCGACAGCAACGCGCCCACCCCGGCCGAGGGCAAGGTCGACAGGATGGTCAGTGGGTGGATGTAGCTTTCGTACAGCACACCCAGCACCAGGTACACCGCCAGCAACGCCCCGAGGATCATGAACGGCTGGCTTTTCTGGGTGGCGGCGAACGCATCGGCTGTACCGGCCATTTTCGCGATGACATCCTCGGGCATGCCAAGCTTGGCGATCGCGCGCTCGATGGCGGCCGAGCCCTGCTCCACCGTGACGCCTTCGGCCATGTCGAAGGCGATGCTCTCGGACGCGAACTGCCCCTCATGGCTGACCCGGTCGTCTTCGAGGCTGTTTTCATAGTGGGCAATCGCCGACAGCGGGACCCGCGCGCCGTCTGCGGTGATGACCTGGACCTGTTCAAGTGTGTTGGGGTCCTGGGCGTACTTCGGATTGACCTCCATCACCACCTGGTATTGGTTGAGGCTGTCGTAGATCGTCGAGATCTGCCGCTGGCTGTAGGCGTTGTTCAACACCGCCGTGACCATGTCCATGTCGATGCCTAGGCGCTTGGCCTGGTCCCGGTCGACGATCAGCGTCACTTGCTGCGCCCCGCCACCGTCACGGGCGTCGATGGCGGTCAGCTCCGGCAAGGCCCTGAAGGCAGCCACGAGCTTGGGGTACCACTCGCGCAGGGACGCCAAGTCGGCGCTCTGCAGGATGTAGGAATACTGCGAGGTGGTCTGCTCGCGGCCGCCGCCGAACTGCAGGTCCTGGTCGGCCATCAGCATCAATTGGGCACCGGGCACCTTGGGCATTTCCTTGCGCAGGCGCTCGATGACCTTCTGCGCGGACATCGCCCGCTCCTTGATCGGCTTGAGGCGCACCAGCATGAAGGCATTATTGGTGCCGTTGTTGCCGCCGATGAAACCCGCCACGCTCTGCACCGCTTCATCCTTGAGCACTGCGCGCCGGAAGATTTCCATTTTCGGCTGCATCACGTTGAACGACAGCCCGTCGTCACCGCGAACGAAGCCGATCAATTGGCCGGTGTCCTGCTGCGGCATGAACGTCTTCGGCACGACCACGTACAAGGCAATGTTCACACCGACGGTCACCAACAGGCTGAGCAAGGTCAGGCGCCGATGACGCAGCACCCAGTCGAGGCTCCGGGCGTAACCCCTGACCATGCGTTCATTGACGTGATGGCTCCAGCGCTGCAAACGGTTTTCCTGGCCCGGCACATGAGGCTTGAGCCACCGCGCGCAGAGCATCGGCGTGAGCGTCAGGGACACCACCAGCGAGACGACGATGGCAGCCGCCAGGGTGATGGAAAACTCGCGGAACAGGCTTTCGATGATCCCGCCCATGAACAGGATCGACAGGAACACCGCCACCAGCGAGGCGTTCATCGACAACAGGGTGAAGCCCACCTCCTCGGCGCCGAGGTAGGCGGCTTTCATCGGCGGCACGCCTTCGTCGATGTGCCGGGAAATGTTTTCCAGCACCACGATGGCGTCGTCCACCACCAGCCCGGTGGCGAGGATCAACGCCATCAGTGACAGGTTGTTCAGGGAAAAACCGTACAGGTACATCACCGCGAACGTGCCCACCAACGACACCGGCACTGCCAGGGTCGGGATCAGCGACGCACGGAAATTGCCCAGGAACAGGAACACCACCAGCACCACCAGGGCGACGGCGATCAACAGGGTCATTTCCGCTTCGTGCAGGGTGGCCTTGATCACCGGCGAGCGGTCCATGGCCAGGTTCAGCTTGACGCTGGCGGGCAGCACCGCTTGCAGGGCCGGCAGTTGACTCTTGATCTCGTTGACGGTCTCGATGATGTTCGCGCCGGCCTGGCGGTTGATGACCAGCAGCACAGCGGCGTCATTGTTGAAGAAGCCGCTGTTGTAGCGGTCCTCGACGCCGTCGCTGACCTTTGCCACGTCCTTGAGCCGCAACACCGAGCCATCCTGGTAACGGATGACCAGCGTCTCGTAGTCCTTGGCCTTTTCGAGTTGATCGTTGGCCTGGACTTGCCACATGCGCTTGTCGTCTTCGACCGAACCCTTGGGCCGGCGCACATTGCTATTGGCTATCGCCGTGCGGACGTCATCCAGCGCCACGCCGTACTGGTTGAGCAATTGCGGCTCCAGCTCGATGCGCACCGCCGGCAGGGAGCTGCCGCCAATCTGCACCTCACCGACACCCGCCACCTGGGAGAGGCTCTGGGACAGGATCGTCGAGGCCAGGTCATAGAGTTGGCCCTTTTCCAGCACATCGGAGGTCAGCGAAAGCACCATGACGGGTGCCTGGGACGGGTTGACCTTCTTGTAGGTCGGCATGCTGCGCATGCCGCTGGGCAGCAAGTTGCGCGAGGCGTTGATGGCCGCCTGCACCTCCCGGGCGGCGCCGTTGATGTCGCGGTCCAGGTCGAATTGCAGGATGACGCGAGTCGAGCCCTGGCTCGAACGGCTGCTCATGGTGTTGACCCCGGCGATGGCGCCGAACGAGCGCTCCAGTGGCGTCGCCACCGTGGAAGCCATCACCTCGGGGCTGGCTCCCGGCAAGTTGGCCTGGACCACGATCACCGGGAAATCCATCTGCGGCAGCGGCGAAACCGGCAGCAAGCCAAAGCACACGCCGCCGAGCAACATGATGGCGAAGCTCAGCAGCATGGTCGCCACGGGACGGCGGATGAAGGGGCCGGAGAGGTTCATTCGCAGCGGCTCCAGACGCCAGGCGACTGTCCGCGAGAAATGGCTGGTTCTTCGTGGCGAGGGGATTTATCCCCGCTTGAGTGCGCAGCGCTCACAAAAAGGGCCGCTGCGCAGCCCAGCGGGGATAAATCCCCTCGCCACAAAAGCTCCTTGTGGTTCAGGGAATGCGTCATACCCGCACCTCATCCGCATCAGGCCTGGCAAACCGGCGCCCCAGGCGGTCGAAGTACAGGTAGATCACTGGCGTGGTGAACAGCGTCAGCACCTGGCTCACCAGCAAGCCGCCCACCATCACCAGGCCCAGCGGTTGGCGCAATTCGGCGCCGGAGCCGGTGGCGAGCATCAGCGGCACGGCGCCGAACAGGGCCGCGAGGGTCGTCATCAGGATAGGTCGGAAGCGCAACAGCGCGGCCTGATAGATGGCGGTCTGCGGGTCCATGCCCTGGTTACGCTCGGCGTCGAGGGCGAAGTCGATCATCATGATCGCGTTCTTCTTCACGATGCCGATCAGCAGGATGATGCCGATGATCGCAATCATGCCCAAATCATTGCCGCTGAGGATCAGCGCGAGCAAGGCGCCGATGGCCGCCGAGGGCAAGGTGGAAAGAATCGTGATCGGATGGATGTAGCTCTCGTACAACACGCCCAGCACGATGTACATGGTCACCACCGCCGCCAGGATCAGCAGCAAGGTGCTCGACAGCGACGCCTGGAATGCCTGCGCCGCGCCCTGGAACTCGGTCTGCACGCCGACGGGCATGCCGATGTCCTTCTGCACCTTTTCAATGAGATCGACGGCGTGCCCGAGGGCCACGCCTGGCGCCAGGTTGAACGACATCATCACCGCCGGGAACTGGCCGATGTGGGCAATCGCCAGTTGCGCCTGGCGCTCCTCCACCCGTGCCAGGCTCGACAGGCGGACTTGCCCGCCGTCGGTGGTCTTGACGTGGATCTGGTCCAGTGCCTGCGGGCCGATTTTCTCCCCCGCCTGGGCTTGAAGCACCACGCGGTACTGGCTGGCCTGGGTGTAGATGGTGGAAATCTGTCGCTGGCCGAAGGCGTCGTAGAGCGCATCGGTGATGTTCGACACCGACACGCCCAGCCGCGAGGCGGCGTCACGGTCAATCACCAGGTAAACCTGCAAGCCCTTGTCCTGCAAGTCGCTGGCGACGTCGGTGAGCTCCGGCTGCTGGGCCAGGGCTTCGACCAGGCGGCCGCTCCAGAGGCTGAGCAACTCGGCGTCCGGCGACGACAGGCTGAATTGGTACTGGGTACGGCTGACCCGGTCTTCGATGGTCAGGTCCTGTACCGGCTGCATGAACAGGCGGATCCCCACCAGCCGGTCCAACTGCGGTTGCAAGCGGGCGATGATTTCGCTGGCGCTGTCGTCCCGCTCGCGGTGGGGCTTGAGGTTGATCAGCAAGCGGCCGCTGTTGAGCGTCGCGTTGTCGCCGTCTACACCGATGTAGGAGGACAGGCTCTCCACCGCCGGGTCGGCGAGGATCACCTTGGCCAACTGCTGCTGGCGCTCGCCCATCGCCGCAAACGAAATCGCCTGCGGCGCCTCGGAAATCCCCTGGATCACGCCGGTGTCCTGCACCGGAAAAAAGCCCTTGGGCACGGCCAGGTACAACACCACCGTCAGCACCAGGCTGCCTACTGCTACCAGCAGGGTCAGTGGTTGGTGCTTGAGCACCCACTGCAACTTGCGCCCGTAACCGGCGATCAACCAGTCGATCCAGGCACCGCTGGCCCGGTAGAAACGGCCCTGCTCCTCTTCCTTCGGCTCGCGCTTGAGCAAGCGCGCGCACATCATCGGCGTCAGCGTCAGGGACACCACCAGCGAGATCAGGATCGCCACCGCCAAGGTGATGGCGAATTCGCGGAACAGGCGCCCGACCACATCGGCCATGAACAGCAGCGGGATCAGCACGGCGATCAGCGAAAGCGTCAGGGAAATCAAGGTGAAGCCGATCTGCTTCGCGCCCTTGAGCGCCGCCTGCATCGGGCTGTCGCCCTCCTCGATGAAACGGGCGATGTTTTCCAGCATGACGATGGCGTCGTCCACCACGAAGCCGGTGGCGATGGTCAGGGCCATCAGGGTCAGGTTGTTGATCGAGAAACCGGCCAGGTACATCACGCCGAACGTACCGATCAGCGACAACGGCACGGCCACGGAGGGAATGATCGTGGCGCTGACCCGGCGCAGGAACAGGAACGTCACCATGACCACCAAGGCGATGGCGATCAGCAGCTCATGCTGGACGTCGGTGACAGAAGCACGGATGGTCTGGGTGCGGTCGGTCAGCACGGTCACGTCGAGGCCGGCCGGCAGGTTGTCGGTGATGCTGGGCAACAGGGCCTTGATCCGGTCAACCACCTCGATGACGTTGGCGCCGGGCTGGCGCTGGATGTTCAGCAGGACGGCCTGGTTCTCGTTGGCCCAGGCGGCGAGGCGCTCGTTTTCGGCGCCATCGACGATCTCTGCCACGTCCTTGAGTCGCAGCGGCGCGCCGTTGGCATAGGCCAGGATCAACTCGGCGTAGTCCTTGGGCGACGTCAACTGGTCGTTGGCATCGAGCATCGAGACCCGCGTCGGGCCGTCGAAGTTGCCCTTGGGCTGGTTGACGTTGGACGCGCTGATCAAGCTGCGCACGTCCGCCAGGTTCAAGCCGGCGGATGCCAGGGCTTCCGGGTTGACCTTGATCCGCACCGCCTGGCGCTGGCCACCGGCAATCGTCACCATGCCGACGCCGCTGATCTGGGCGATTTTCTGCGCCATGCGCGTGTCCACCAAATCATTGAGCTTGGGCAGCAGCATGGTCTTGGAGGTAATTGCCAGGGTCAGCACCGGGGTGTCGGCAGGGTTGACCTTGTTGTACACCGGCGGCGCCGGCAAATCGTCGGGCAACAGGTTGGTCGCCGCGTTGATCGCGGCTTGCACCTGCTGCTCGGCGACATCCATGTTGATGTCCAGGTTGAACCGCAGGGTAATCACCGATGCGCCACCGGAACTGGTGGAGGCCATCTGCGTCAAGCCCGGCATCTGCCCGAACTGGCGCTCCAGCGGCGCGGTCACGGCGCTGGTCATCACGTCGGGGCTGGCGCCCGGGTACAGGGTCATGACGCGGATGGTCGGATAATCGACCTGGGGCAATGCCGACACCGGCAGCAACCGATAGGCGATCAGGCCGGCCAGGACAATGGCCAGCATGCTCAGGGTGGTGGCGACCGGGCGAAGGATGAACAGCCGCGAGAGATTCATGCGCCGCCCTTTTTCGCCTTGTCGGCTACTGCCGGCTCAGTCGGGGCCGCGGCGCTCTTGCCTTGCAGGTGCTCGGTCGGCGTAGTCGGCACTTCCTGGCTGTCGTTGACCACTTCCACTTCGCTGCCTTCCTTCAGGCGGTCGGTGCCTTCGAGCACCACCCGGTCGCCGCGCGGCCAACCCTTCGGTGACCACCGTATGCTCGCCATCGCTGGCGCCGATCTTGAGCTGTTTGATCGTGACCTTCTTGTCGCCGTCCAAGGCATAGACAAACGTGCCGTTGGTACCGAATTGAATGGCGGCCGTCGGCGCGAGCACCACGCCTTTCAGGGTATCGGCCAGCAGGCGCACGTTGACGAACTGATTGGGGAACAGCGACTGGTCGCGGTTCTCGTAGCGGGCCTTGAATTTCAAGGTGCCGGTGGTGACGTCGATCTGGTTGTCCAGGCTTTGCAGCACGCCGCTGGCCTGGAGCTTCACATCGCCACGGTCCCAAGCCTCGACCGGCAGCTTCGCCCCGCTGCGGTAGCGGGTGAGCACGGTTTCGAGGTTGTTCTCCGGCAATGTGAAGACCACGCTGATGGGCTGGGTCTGGGTGATGACGGCCAGGGCCGTGGTGTCGTTGGCTGCCACCAGGTTGCCAAGGTCGAGTTGCCGCAGGCCCACACGCCCGGAAATCGGCGCACGGATCTTGGTGAATTCCAGGTTGAGCTTGGCGTCGTTGACCGCCGCCTGGTTGGTCTTGACCGTGCCCTGGTACTGGCCCACCAGTGCAGCGGCGGTGTCGAGGGTCTGCTTGGCAATGCTGTCTTCGGCGTACAAACCACGATAGCGCTCCAGGTCGACCTGGGCGTTCTTCAACTGGGCCTGGTTTTGCAGCAAGGTGCCTTCGGCCTGGAGCAAGGCGTTCTGGTACGGGCGAGGATCGATCTCGGCCAGCAGGTCCCCGGCCTTGACCATCTGCCCTTCTTCGAACGCGATTTTCACCAACTCACCGCCCACGCGGCTGCGCACGTTGATGGTGTTGAGCGCCGTGACCGTGCCCAGCGCCTTGTAATACAGCGGGAAATCCCCGGCGACCGCTGGTGCCACCCGAACCGGAATCGGCCCCGTCGCACCGCCGAAGCCCGGCCGCATGCCGCCCGAGCGCCCCATGTGTCCGGCCGCGCCCTTCTGTCCTGCCGCATTTTTCGAGTCGGTGCTGGCGGGCCAGAATTTCCAGGCGAGCAACGCGACGACCAATACCACGAACAGGCCGAACAACCAGCGACGGGATTTGCGGGAAACAGAGGATTGCATTGAATGGTCAACCATTGGGCGCGTGGGCTTCTTTTACGGGAGGCTGAACGATAAGCACTGTCGAGGTTTTAGCAAAGCGCCTTTACCGGCAATTTACCTTGGGCTTACCTTTCGCGTACTCGGCTAAGGCTTTGAAACACAAATGAAAACGGCCTGGACAGGCCAGGCCGTTAACAATTGTAATAAATACTTTATTTCAGACTGGTTATTTCAGCGCTGCGAGTGCCGCCTCGTAGTTCGGCTCTTCAGCGATTTCCTTGACCAGCTCGCTGTGCAGCACGGTGTCGTTTTCGTCCAGCACCACCACGGCGCGAGCGGTCAGGCCTTTGAGCGGGCCGTCGGCAATGGCAACGCCGTAGTTCTCGATGAACTCGGCACCGCGCAGGGTGGACAGGTTCTGTACGTTTTCCAGGCCTTCGGCGCCACAGAAACGGGCCTGGGCAAATGGCAGGTCGGCGGAAATGCACAGCACCACGGTGTTATCCAGGTCGTTGGCCTGGGCGTTGAACTTGCGCACTGAAGTGGCGCAGGTCGGCGTGTCGACGCTTGGGAAAATGTTCAGCACCTTGCGCTTGCTCAGCGAAGTCCTTCAGGGAAACGTCCGACAGATTGCCGGCAACCAGGGAAAAGGCTGGCGCCTTGGAACCGGCTTGTGGCAGTTGGCCGTTGACTTGGACCGGGTTGCCTTTGAGGGTGACTTGAGCCATGAACGGATTCCTTCTGACAGGTTTGAAAAATGGTGAGGCCGGAGTTAACCATGAAATGGTGCTCCGACCTATGGCTGCACGAAAAAAGTGACGATTCCTACAACGGCGCTATTTCGCCTTGAGACGCAGGTAGGACTGATGCAAGTCCGACGCCCAGCCATCGATGACGCTTTTGAAGTCGTCGGGCTTCATCACCTGGGAGTCGTTCGACAGCGGCTTACCCGTGCCCTTGCGCACCACCTGGGCGATCACTGCATTATTACCACCGTCGAGAAAAACCGCTTCGGTGCCCAGGGTGGTTTCCTGGTCGCGAATGCCGCTGGCCGTACTGACCGCGGCGGCCACCAAGGCAATCGGAATCACTTCATAAGGCTTCAGCCCTTCGGTCTTGCTGCTTACTGCAGTGATAGCCGCCCGCACCACCAATACGCCAGGTCCGGGACTGGTCGCCAGGGGCAAGGATTTGCCCGCCTCTCGCTTGAGAGCTTGGTCGTAGTAGCTGGTAATACCGGCCAACGTGGCGGCGGGAATCTTCACGGTCGGTTGTGGCTTGGGGTAGAGCTGTGTCGGCTCGATATACACCCTGGAGTACTTGGCCAGATCGATCTTCGGATCGACCCAACGCATCACCTCGGCTCCCGACGGTGATTTCTCTTCCTTTAGGCGGCTGTAGTCTCCCAGGAAGCCGGAATACTCGTTCGGCTGGGTGACTTTGCTGGCGCAGCCCATCAATGCGAGTGAAGCGATGCAAACGGTGCCGATCATGGACGCAAGATTCATGGTGCTACTCCTGTAGGCCACACCTGACGGGGGCGGAACTACAGGTATAGCCAATGTGCGGAGTTTTGCCTGTTCAGCGCAGCCGCGCCATCGCCAGCGTATCGACCCAGCGCCCGTCACGCACGGCATAGTCGCGCAGCAGGCCTTCGGTTTCGAAACCGAACTTGCGGTACAAGCCGATGGCCGCTTCGTTGTCGGCATACACCGTCAACTCGACCCGCCGCAGGTTCATCCAGTTGTCCGCCACGTCCAGCGCCGCGGCCAGCAGCATCGACCCCACGCCCTTGCCCTGCCAAGCCACCGCGACACCCATGCCGAGGTTGGCGCAGTGAGCGCGACGAACGCGAGAAAACTGCTCCAGGCCAAGATTGCCGATGACCTCGCCCTGGTAAAGGGCCACCAGTTTCAACTGGCGCTCGTCATTTGTTGACAGACGTTGACGCCAGACCTCCGCGGACTGAAAAGGCATCTGCAATACCTGGCGGGTAACGGCAGGGTCGTTGTAGAGCGCGGTGACGCCGGGGATATGGGCTTCAGTAAAACGTGCAAGGGTGATCGAGGATTCGGACATTGGGCTCCTTCCTGGAGACGCGACATGGCCGGCCACTATAAACCGGTGGTCGTTGCACAGGCGAGCTTGTGATAGCGGTATTCCATCGGCCGCCTTCGCGAGCAGGCTCGCTCCCACAATTGGATCGGCGCACAACGGGAAGAGTCAGGTCGGCTATAAGACCGCCTTCGCGGGCAAGCCCGCTCCCACAGGGGTTTGGGTACAACTCATCCATTGTGGGAGCGAGCCTGCTCGCGAAAAGGCCTTGGGCTTCAATAGTCAGATCACTGATGCTGCACCTGCACCATCGAGCTCACCTGCACCCGCGCCTGCATCTGCTCTGCCCCGCCACCTCGGCGCATTCCACGTACCGGACAGGCGTCGAGATAATCAAGGCCAATCGCCAACTTCAAATGGCGGTCAGGACGAACCAAGCGATTGGTCACGTCGAAGCTGTACCAACCGTCATCCAGCCAAGCCTCGGCCCAGGCATGACTAGCCAAATGATTCTCGTCCTCGGTGCACAGGTAGCCGGACACATACCGCGCCGGCACGCCCAAACTACGGGCGCAGGCCACGAACGCATGGGCATGGTCCTGGCAGACCCCGGCGCCACCGGCAAACGCCTCGGCGGCCGTGCTGCTGACGGCCGTCGCGCCGGGACTGTAGGGCATGCGGTCGGCGAGGCCGTTCATCAAGTTGCCCAGCGCCGATCGATCTCGCCGGTCTCCACATTGTTCCATGGCGAAGGCGCTGAGATTGTCATCCGCCAGGGAAAGTCGGCTGGTGCGCAGGAACGGCAGCGGTGACTGGTCATCGGGCTCCATCTCCACCGTCTGGTTGATCTGCACCTCGCCATAGGCCGTCAATATCAGCGCGCCGTGGGGCTCGTCCATGGTCATGACGTGGAGGATATTGCCGTACGGATCGAGCTGGCTGCGCACCAGGCGCGGCAGTTCCAGGTGCCATTGCAGGATGCGCTGGCGTGGGGTGTCCCGGGGCGTCAGGCGCAGGAACTGGATGCTGGTGCAGACTTCATCGGCATAGCTGTAGGTGGTGTCGTGGCGTATGGACAGTTTCATACCACCTCCAGGTAGGACTCATGGACGGTCTGGCCCAAATGACGGATCTGGCCGATGAGTTCGGTCAACCATTGGTGCAGGCCCGACGCAAGGATCTCGTCGATCCCGGAATACCGCAGCCGTGCATTCAGCTCGGCGGCCAGGCGTTGAGCGGGTCTGCCGTTGTTGCCCGGCAGGCTGGCGAGGATATGGTCAAGCTCCTCGATGCAGGCGTGCAGCGAGCGCGGCACGTCGGCCCGCAGCAGCAACATCTCCGACACCTGCTCGGCATTCGGCGCATTACGGTAGATCTCGTTGAACGCCTCGAACGACGACAATGCCCGCAGCAAGGCACTCCATTGGTAGTAGCCGCGCGCCGAATTGTCGCTGACCTCCTCCGATTCCTCGCCGAACATTTCGTAGCGCGCGTCCAGCAGGCGCAAGGTGTTGTCGGCGCGCTCGATGAAGGTGCCCAGGCGAATGAAACAGTAGGCATCGTTGCGCATGATCGTGCCCGACGTCGCGCCACGGAACAGGTGCGAGCGCTCCTTCACCCACTCGCAGAAATGACTGATGCCATAGCGGCCGAGGCCGTTGCTGGCAATGTTGCGCATTTCCAGCCAAGTGGCGTTGATGTTCTCCCACATGTCGGCGGTGATGCGCCCGCGCACGGCATGGGCGTTGGTCCGCGCCGCCCGCAGACAGCTATAGATGCTGCCGGGGTTGGTTTCATCCAGGGCGAAAAAGTGCAGCATGCGTTCGGTGTTGAGCGCGTCATAGCGGGCGTTGTAGTCATCCAGCGTACCGGCCGCCAGCAGCGACATCGCCAACTCGGCCTGGCCGTCGCCGCGCCCGGCCTGGGGCATCAGCGACAGCGAATAACTGACTTCGAGCATGCGCGCCAGGTTCTCGGCGCGCTCCAGGTAGCGGGACATCCAATAGAGGTCCGAAGCGGTTCTTGAAAGCATGTCTTAGTCCTCCACTACCCAAGTGTCTTTGGTGCCGCCGCCCTGGGACGAATTCACCACCAGCGAGCCTTCGCGCAGCGCCACGCGGGTCAGGCCGCCGGGCACCAGGCGAGTCTCCTTGCCGGACAGCACGAAGGGACGCAAGTCGATGTGACGAGGGGCGATGCCGCTTTCAACAAAGGTCGGGCACGTGGACAGGCTCAAGGTCGGCTGGGCGATGTAGGCCTCGGGGCGAGCCTTGAGGCGCGCGCGGAAATCTTCGATCTCCGCCTTGGTGGCAGCCGGCCCGACCAGCATGCCGTAGCCGCCGGAGCCTTGGGTTTCCTTGACCACCAGGTCCGGCAGGTTCGCCAACACGTGGGACAGGTCCTGGGGTTTGCGACACTGCCAGGTCGGCACGTTCTTCAGGATCGGTTCTTCGGTCAGGTAGAACCGAATCATCTCGTCGACGTAGGGGTAGATCGACTTGTCATCCGCCACGCCCGTGCCGACGGCGTTTGCCAGCACCACATTGCCTGCACGGTAGACCGCGATCAGCCCGGGCACGCCGAGCATGGAGTCGGGGTTGAAGGACAACGGATCGAGGTAGGCATCGTCCAGGCGACGGTAGATCACGTCCACCTGCTTGGGCCCGGCGGTGGTGCGCATATAGACGTGGTCGTCGCGCACGAACAGATCCGCGCCCTCCACCAGTTCCACGCCCATTTCCCGAGCCAGGAATGCATGCTCGAAATAGGCGCTGTTGAAACGCCCCGGCGTCAGGACCACGGCAGTCGGGTTGTCCAGCGGGCTGGAGCTCTTGAGGGTATCGAGCAGCAGGTTCGGATAATGATCGATGGGCGCCACGCGCTGGGCAGCGAAGAGCTCGGGGAACAGGCGCATCATCATCTTGCGGTCTTCGAGCATGTAGCTCACGCCACTGGGCGTGCGCAGGTTGTCTTCCAGCACGTAGTAGCTGCCATCGCCGTCACGAACCAGATCAACGCCAGCGATGTGAGCGTAGATGCCTCGGTGCAGGTCCAGGCCCTGCATTGCAATTTGATAACCCTCGTTGGCGAGCACTTGCTCAGCCGGAATGATGCCTTCCTTGAGAATGCGCTGGCCGTGGTAGATGTCAGCCAGGAACATGTTCAGGGCCTGGACCCGCTGGATGCAGCCACGTTCGACGATTTGCCATTCGCTGGCCTTGATGCTGCGGGGGATGATGTCGAACGGAATCAAGCGCTCGGTGCCCTGCTCGTCCCCATATAGAGTGAAGGTGATGCCGGCCCGATGGAACAGCAGGTCGGCTTCGCGGCGGCGTTGCTCCAGCAACTCCAGCGGCGTGTCCGCCAGCCAGCGCGAGAAAGCTTGGTAATGCGGGCGGCAGTCACCCTTGGCGTCATACATTTCATTGAAAAAAGCGTGGGGCATAGCCAACTCCAAGCCGTGTCGTACACGGCATTTCTTATTACGTCGTCATTCCACCAATGCAGCCTTGCCTAGTTTGTGAGCCCTGGTTCTTCGAGTACCTCGTCAGGCATGGGTCTCTGATTCAGGCCTTTGCGTCCGAATGACGTGCGCCCCCTTTTATCTACGTATCGAATCTCCTGTTCGTTGGGTTGTCGTGGAGCCGTAGCAAGGGCTGTGCCTAAGTGCGGCCGATCGAGGCGATGCTGGAAAAACCGGCGCGAAACGGCGAAAAAGCGAAATTTATTTTCGATTTTGCGACGGAAAAGAATTTCCAGGCTGAAACGCTTATCCCGATTTCAGGCGTCGACACTGCAAACGGGTCGAATCGGTGCAGACAAACGGGAAGTCGAGGCCGAACGCCCCGAAAAGGGGAAATTAATACCCATTCACTGTAGCTGCGAATTTCTTGTGGCGAGGGGATTTATCCCCTCGCCACAAGAGCCCTATCTCCTCGAACCCCAGCCTTCCGTCGCCTCCCTTCGAACAAATTCAAAGCGGACGCTTGCACGAACAGTATTATGGTATACCATCATACGCACAGACACTTCTCACCTCCCACGGAGCAGCTCATGAGTTTCGAAATTCGCAAGATCGTCAGCTATGTCGAAGAAACCTTCATCGAAGGCGGCAAGGCCACCGACAAGCCGGTGACCATGGTCGGGCTGGCGGTGGTCATGAAGAACCCTTGGCTGGGCCGTGGTTTCGTCGAAGACCTGAAACCGGAAATCCGCGCCCATTGCTCCGACCTCGGTGCGCTGATGGTCGAGCGCCTGGTGGGCATCATCGGCGGTGCGGAAAAAATCGAAGCCTATGGCAAGGCTGCGGTCGTCGGCGCCGACGGTGAAATCGAGCACGCTTCGGCTGTGATCCATACCCTGCGCTTCGGCAATCACTACCGCGAAGCGGTCAAGGCCAAGAGCTACCTGAGCTTCACCAACAAGCGCGGCGGCCCCGGCACTTCGATCCAGATCCCGATGATGCACAAGGACGACGAAGGCCTGCGCTCGCATTACATCACCCTGGAAATGCAGATCGAAGACGCCCCGCGCGCCGACGAAATCGTCGTGGTGCTGGGCTGCGCCGACGGTGGTCGCCTGCATCCACGCATCGGCAACCGCTACATCGACCTGGAAGAACTGGCGGCCGAAAAGGCGCAGTGATCCAGCCGAAGCAACCACAATAAAAAAGGCATGCAGGAGCGCTCCATGATTCGGCTCACCGCTGAACTCACCCCGGCCGGCACCAGTTACCTGGCAACCGGCCAAGGCCAGCCCGTGGTCTTGATCCACGGCGTGGGCCTGAACAAAGAAATGTGGGGCGGCCAAATCGTTGGCCTGGCCACGAATTACCGCGTCATCGCCTATGACATGCTCGGCCATGGCGCCAGCCCGCGTCCCGCCACCGGCACCGACCTGCTCGGCTACGCCGACCAGTTGCTGGAACTGCTGGATCATCTGCAATTGCCCCAGGCCACGGTCATCGGTTTTTCGATGGGCGGCCTGGTAGCGCGTGCGTTCGCCTTGCATTACCCGCAGCGCCTGCACGGCCTGGTGGTGCTCAACAGTGTGTTCAACCGCAGCGCCGAACAGCGTGCCGGGGTCATTGCCCGTACCGCGCAAGCCGCCGAACACGGCCCGGACGCCAACGCCGAGGCCGCCCTGTCGCGGTGGTTCAGCCGTGAGTACCAGGCCGCGAACCCGGCGCAGATTGCCGCGCTGCGCCAGACCCTGGCCCAGAACGACCCCCAGGGCTACCTGACCACCTATGAACTGTTCGCCACCCAGGACATGTACCGCGCCGACGACCTGGGCAGTATCCAGGTGCCGACCCTGATCGCCACCGGTGAATTGGACCCTGGTTCCACCCCGCAAATGGCCCGGCAACTGGCCGAGCGAATTCCCGGCGCGACAGTTGCCGTGCTCGCCGAACAGCGGCATATGATGCCGGTAGAGTCGCCGCGCCTGGTCAACCAGTTGTTGCTGGAATTCCTCGACACGGCCAGCACCCGACAAAATTCAATAAAGGGGATCGTTGCATGACACTCACACGCTTTTCGATGTGTATCGGCGGTGAATGGGTCGATGCGCTGTCCGGCAAGACCTTCCAGAGCCTGAACCCGGCGCTCGCCCAACCCTGGGCCGAGTTGCCCGATGCTGGCGAAGCCGATGTCGATCGCGCCGTAAACGCCGCCCAAACCGCTTTCGACAGCCCAGCCTGGCGCGGGCTGACCGCCACCGCCCGCGGCAAACTGCTGCGCCGCCTCGGTGACCTGATCGCCGAAAACAAGGAACAACTGGCCCAGCTCGAAAGCCGCGACAACGGCAAGCTGATCCGTGAGACACGCGGCCAGGTCGGTTACCTGCCGGAGTTTTTCCATTACACCGCAGGCCTGGCCGACAAGCTCGAAGGCGGCACCCTGCCCCTCGACAAGCCGGACCTGTTCGCCTATACCGTGCACGAAGCCATGGGTGTGGTTGCGGCGATCATTCCGTGGAACAGCCCGCTGTACCTCACCGCCATCAAGCTGGCCCCGGCGCTCGCGGCCGGCAACACCATCGTGATCAAGCCGTCCGAGCACGCCTCGGCGACGATCCTGGAACTGGCCCGCCTGGCCCTGGAAGCCGGGATTCCGCCGGGCGTGGTCAACGTGATCACCGGCTACGGCCCGAGCACCGGTGCCGCCCTCACCCGTCATCCGCTGGTGCGCAAGATTGCCTTCACCGGCGGCGCCGCCACGGCCCGCCACGTGGTGCGCAGCAGCGCCGAGAACTTCGCCAAGTTGTCGCTGGAGCTGGGCGGCAAATCCCCCAACATCATCTTCGCCGACGCCGACCTCGACAGCGCCATCAACGGTGCGATTGCCGGGATCTACGCTGCCTCTGGCCAGAGCTGCGTCTCCGGCTCGCGACTGCTGGTGCAGGACGAGATCTACGACGAATTCGTCTCGCGATTGGTGGAACGCGCCCAGCGCATCCGCATCGGCAGCCCCCAGGAAGACACCAGCGAAATGGGCCCCATGGCCACCGCGCAGCAGTTGGCCGTGGTCGAAGGCCTGGTGGCCGACGCCATCGCCGAAGGCGCGCGCCTGCGCCTGGGTGGCAAGCGTCCGGCGCATCTGGGCGAAGGCTGGTTCTACGAACCGACCCTGTTCGAATGCGACCGCAACTCCATGAAGATCATGCAGGAAGAAGTCTTCGGCCCGGTGGCCTCGGTGATTCGTTTCAAGGACGAAGCCGAAGCCCTGGCGATCGCCAACGACTCGCAGTTCGGCCTCGCCGCCGGCATCTGGACCCGCGACCTGGGCCGCGCCCATCGCCTCGCCCGAGACGTGCGATCCGGGATCATCTGGGTCAACACTTACCGCGCGGTGTCGGCCATGGCGCCCATCGGCGGGTTCAAGAACAGCGGCTACGGACGCGAAAGCGGCATCGATTCGGTGCTGGCCTATACCGAGCTGAAAACGGTGTGGATCAACCTTTCCCAGGCCCCCATGCCTGACCCGTTCGTGATGCGCTAGGAGTCCTGAGAAATGATCGAACCCGGCATCTACAAAGAAGTCATGAGCTCCTTCCCGTCCGGCGTCACGGTGGTGACGACGCTGGACCCGGACGGCAATATCGTTGGCATCACTGCCAGCGCCTTCAGCGCGTTGTCCATCGACCCGGCGCTGGTACTGTTCTGCCCCAACTACGCCTCCGACACCTACCCGGTGTTGCGCGACAGCAAGCAATTCGCGATCCATTTGCTGTCCGCCGACCAGACCGCCGAAGCCTATGCCTTCGCCGGGAAAGGCAAGGACAAGGCCAAGGGCATCGACTGGCACCTGAGCGACCTGGGCAACCCGTTGCTGGGCAAAGCCACGGCGATCATCGAGTGCGAACTGTGGCGTGAATACGACGGCGGTGATCACGCGATCATTGTCGGCGCGGTGAAGAACCTGATCCTGCCCGAGCAACCGGTCACGCCGATGATCTATCACAAAGGCAAGCTCGGGCCGCTGCCCACACTGGCTTGACATCAACACAAAACCCTGTGGGAGCGGGCTTGCTCGCGAATGCGGTGTTTCAGATACAAAGGTATCGACTGATCCACCGCATTCGCGAGCAAGCCCGCTCCCACATGGGTCCATCACATTTTCTAGGAGCCGGCATGAGCCCAGCAGCCTCGCAACTGTTCCGCCAACAAGCCTACATCGACGGCCAATGGCTGGAGGCGCCCGACGGCGCCCATCAAGACATCTACAACCCGGCCAGCGGCGAAAAAATCGGCCAGGTGCCGAACCTCGGCGCCGCACACGCCCGCCAATCCATCGAAGCCGCCAACAAAGCCTGGCCAGCCTGGCGCGCACTGACCGCCAAAGAGCGCAGCCAGATCCTCAAGCGCTGGCACGGCTTGATGATCGAAAACGCCGATGCACTGGCCGAAATCCTCACCCTCGAGCAAGGCAAGCCGCTGGCGGAAGCCAAGGGCGAAATCCTCTACGCGGCGAGTTTCATCGAGTGGTTCGCCGAAGAAGCCAAGCGCCTCTACGGCGACACCATCCCCAGCCACAAAAGCGATGCACGCATCGTAGTGACCAAGGAGCCGATCGGCGTGGTGGCGGCCATCACCCCGTGGAATTTCCCGGCGGCGATGATCACCCGCAAGGCTGGCCCGGCGTTGGCCGCCGGTTGCCCGTGCATCGTCAAGCCCGCGCCGGAAACGCCGTTCTCGGCATTGGCGATGGCCGCCCTGGCAGAACAGGCCGGCATTCCGGCCGGCATCTTCAACGTCATCACCGGCGATGCGATTGCCATTGGTGGCGAGCTGACCGCCAACCCGCTGGTGCGCAAGCTATCCTTCACCGGCTCTACCGCCATCGGCAAATTGCTGATGGCGCAGTGCGCGCCAACGCTGAAAAAAGTCTCGTTGGAACTGGGCGGAAACGCGCCGTTCATTGTGTTCGACGACGCCGACCTGGAGCGAGCCGTGGAAGGCGCGCTGATCGCCAAGTTCCGCAATGCCGGGCAGACCTGCGTCTGCGTCAATCGCTTCCTGGTCCAGGCCGGTATTCACGATGCGTTTGTTGCGCGCCTGGCCCAGCGCGTGGCTCAGTTGAACGTGGGCAGCGGCTTCCAGCAAGGCGTCAACCAGGGCCCGCTGATCAACGAACGCGCCGTGGCCAAAGTCGAGGACCATGTGCAGGACGCCCTCGCCCATGGCGCCCGATTGCTCTGCGGCGGTGAACGACACGCCTTGGGCCATGGCTTCTTCCAGCCCACCGTCCTGGCCGGCGTCACCGCGCAAATGAAAGTTGCCCGGGAAGAAACCTTCGGCCCCTTGGCGGCGGTCTTTCGCTTCGACACCGAGGCCGAGGCGGTGCAGATGGCCAACGATACCGAGTTCGGCCTCGCCGCCTACTGCTACACCCGCGACCTGGGCCGCGCCTGGCGCATGAGCGAAGCCTTGGAATACGGAATGGTCGGCATCAACGAAGGGTTGATTTCCACCGAGGTCGCGCCGTTCGGTGGCATCAAGTCTTCCGGCCTGGGCCGTGAAGGCTCCAAATACGGCATCGACGATTACCTCGAGCTCAAATACACCTTGATGGGTGGCCTTGACGATTTTGGGAGCACGCCGCGATGAGCAACGAAAAATACCAACAAGGGCTGAAGATTCGCACCCAGGTATTGGGCGAGGCCTACGTCAACCGTTCCCTCGAAAACGCCGATGACTTCACCCGGCCGCTGCAGGAAATGGTCACCGAGTATTGCTGGGGCCATGTCTGGGGTCGCGAGGGTTTGTCCCTCAAGGAGCGCAGCATGATCAACCTGGCGATGATCTCGGCGCTCAATCGCCCGCACGAACTCAAGCTGCATGTGCGCGGCGCCTTGCGTAACGGCCTGAGTCGTGAGCAAATACGCGAAATTCTGCTTCAGGTCGGCATTTATTGTGGCGTTCCCGCTGCCGTAGACAGTTTCCGGCTTGCCCGCGAAGCCTTCGCCGAAGCCGACGCCGAGGCCTCCAGTCAACCCTCGGCTGTCTGAACTGAACGAGCATGGATGTTTGCCCGTTTTGCATGGACAGCCACATTACAGAGCGGACCCCATGAAACGCCTGCCACTCGACGACAGCTTCAAGGTCAATCGCAACCCCGTCACCCTGCGCGAGATTGTGCTGGATAAATTGCGAAGCGCCATCATGAACTTCCAGCTGCTGCCGGGTGATCGCCTGGTCGAGCGCGACCTGTGCGATCGCCTGGGCGTGAGCCGCACGTCGGTGCGCGAAGCCCTGCGTCACCTTGAGTCCGAAGGGCTCGTCGAATTCGCCGATGCCAAGGGCCCACGCGTGGCGATCATCACCCTGGCCGATGCCGGCGACATCTATGAGCTGCGTTGCGTGCTCGAAGGCCTGATCGTCCAGCTGTTCACCCTGCGGGCCAAGGCCAAGGACATCAAGGCGCTGGAAAAGGCCCTGGAAGAAAACCGCAAGGCCCTCAAGGACGGCGAACTGCAACAGGTACTGGATTCGGTCCAGGGCTTCTACGACGTGCTGCTCGAAGGCTCCGGCAACCATGTCGCCGCCACCCAGCTGCGCCAGTTGCAGGCGCGCATCAGCTACCTGCGGGCCACGTCGGTGTCCCAGGAAAACCGTCGCGGCAGCAGCAACCAGGAAATGGAGCGCATGGTCGAGGCGATCAAGAGCGGCGACCCACTGGCGGCCCACCAGGCCTGCGTCGACCACGTGCGCGCCGCTGCCAAGGTCGCGCTGGAATACCTCAAGCGCAAGCAGGAAGAAACCGGCGACATCCCGGAAATCACCGCGCCCATCGCGCTCAAAGAACCTCGCATAGGACGCTGATCATGTTCAGCCCGAGCTTTTGTCCAAAGTGCGGCGGCGCTGATTTGAGTCAGCGCCTGCCAGCGGGCGATACCCATGAGCGGCTGATGTGCGGCGGCTGCGGCTACATCCATTACGTCAACCCGAAGATCATTGCCGGCTGCATCATCGAGCAGGACGGTAAATACCTGTTGTGCCAACGCGCCATCCCGCCGCGTCCTGGCACCTGGACATTGCCGGCCGGCTTCATGGAAGGCAACGAGACCACCGAGCAGGCGGCGCTGCGCGAAGTCTGGGAAGAAACCGGCGTACGCGCCGAAATCGTCTCGCCCTACTCGATTTTCAGCGTGCCGAAAATCAGCGAGGTGTACATCATCTTCCGCGCCATCGCGCTGGAGATCACCGGCGAGTTCGGCCCGGAAACCCTCGCCTGCCAGTTCTTCGCCCCGGAAGACATTCCGTGGGACAGCATCTATTACCCGGCCATCCGGCAGATCCTCGAACGTTATATCGAGGAGCGCCAGGCCGGGGTCTATGGCATCTACATGGGCAACGACGACAGCGGCAAGATCCACTTCATCCGCTGACACACCTCAGGGCGCCACGCCCTCGACGATAATCACTTCGGCCCGCGCCACACCTTCACGGTGTTTCTTCGCGTCCTGATACTGCTGCGAGTGATAGCAGGCCAGCGCCTGTTCATAGGAATCGAATTCGATCACCACGCTGCGCTGCGGCGTGGCCCTGCCCTCCATCGCCTCACTGCGCCCGCCCCGGGCCAGCATTCGCCCGCCATACAAGGCAAACGCCGCTGCGGCGCCCGCTGGGTGTATTGGCTGTATTGATCGGGGTCGGTGACATCCACATGAGCAATCCAGTACGCCTTCATAGTGACCTCTCGGTTTGTTTTGTATTATGGTATACCACATTAACGTTCCAGCAAGCCCATCAAACAAAGAGAGCCCGACATGGCCTTTAACAGCATTCAGGAAATCATCGAAGACTACCGCCTGGGCAAGATGGTGTTGCTGGTGGATGACGAAGATCGGGAAAACGAAGGCGACCTGCTGCTGGCTGCCGACTGCTGCAATGCCCAGGCGATCAGCTTCATGGCCCGGGAAGCGCGCGGTTTGATTTGCCTGACCCTGACCGACGAGCATTGCCAGCGCCTGGGTCTCGAGCAGATGGTGCCGAGCAACGGCAGCGTGTTCAGCACAGCGTTCACCGTGTCCATCGAGGCCGCCATCGGCGTGACCACCGGCATTTCCGCCGCCGACCGGGCACGCACCGTTGCCGCCGCCGTGGCCACCGATGCCGGGCCCAACGACATTGTGCAGCCGGGGCACATCTTCCCGCTGCGGGCCAAGGAAGGCGGCGTGCTCACCCGCGCCGGGCACACCGAAGCAGGCTGCGACCTGGCGCGCCTGGCGGGTTTCACACCGGCCTCGGTAATCGTCGAAGTGATGAACGACGACGGCACCATGGCCCGTCGGCCGGACCTGGAGATCTTCGCTCGCAAGCACGGCATCAAGATCGGCACGATCGCCGACCTGATTCACTACCGCCTGAGCACAGAGCACACCGTGGTGCGCATCGGCGAACGGGAACTGCCGACGGTGCACGGCACCTTCCGCCTGTTCACCTTTGAAGATCGCATCGAAGGCGGCGTGCACATGGCGATGGTCATGGGCGACATTCGCCGGGAGGAACCGACCCTGGTGCGCGTGCACGTGATCGACCCGCTGCGCGACCTGGTAGGCGCCGAGTACAACGGCCCTTCCAACTGGACGCTCTGGGCGGCGCTGCAACGGGTCGCCGAAGAAGGCCGTGGCGTGGTGGTGGTGCTGGCGAATCACGAGTCGTCCCAGGCCCTGCTTGAGCGTGTGCCGCAGCTCACCCAACCGCCCCGTCAGTTCAGCCGTTCCCAATCGCGCATCTATTCTGAAGTAGGCACGGGCGCGCAGATCCTGCAGGACCTGGGCGTCGGGAAACTGCGGCACCTGGGCCCGCCGCTCAAGTACGCGGGGTTGACCGGGTATGACCTGGAGGTGGTGGAGAGTATTCCGTTCGCGGGATAACCCAAGGCCGAACAAAAATCCCTGTGGGAGCGAGCTTGCTCGCGATGGCAATGGATCTGTCGACATCAATGGCGACTGACACACCGCAATCGCGAGCAAGCTCGCTCCCACAGGGGTTCATGAACATAGAAAAAATCCGCTCCAGACAGATAGCCGGTACGGCAAAATGCTTGCAGAAAGTTTGGAATACCATAATATGATATTCCATAGACCGAACGCTCCAGCCATCCCATGGCACGGTCATTGGCAAGACCGATTGACCCCAAGCTCCCGATAGGTGGGCGAACAGAAGCCCACTCAATAAACACAACAATGAGGGCGTGAAAATGGTGTTGAAGAAAAGTGCAGCCGCAATTCTTTTTGCCGGCCTGCTGAGTGTCACCAGCCAGGCGACGATGGCCGCTGAAAGCGTCAACTTCGTCAGTTGGGGTGGCAGCACCCAGGACGCGCAGAAACAGGCCTGGGCCGATCCGTTCAGCAAGGCCAGCGGCATCACCGTGGTCCAGGACGGCCCGACCGACTACGGCAAGCTCAAGGCCATGGTCGAAAGTGGCAACGTGCAGTGGGACGTGGTCGACGTCGAAGCCGACTTCGCCCTGCGCGCCGCCGCCGAAGGCCTGCTCGAACCCCTCGACTTCTCGGTCGTGCAGCGCGACAAGATCGACCCGCGCTTCGTCTCCGACCACGGCGTCGGCTCCTTCTACTTCTCGTTCGTGCTCGGCTACAACGAAGGCAAGCTCGGTTCGGGCAAGCCCCAGGACTGGTCCGCGCTGTTCGACACCAAGACCTACCCCGGCAAGCGCGCCCTCTACAAATGGCCAAGCCCTGGCGTGCTGGAACTGGCCCTGTTGGCCGACGGCGTGACCCAGGACAAGCTCTATCCGCTGGACCTGGACCGCGCCTTCAAGAAGCTCGACACCATCAAGAAAGACATCGTCTGGTGGGGCGGCGGCGCCCAGTCCCAGCAGTTGCTCGCGTCCGGCGAAGCCAGCATCGGCCAGTTCTGGAACGGTCGTATCTACGCCCTGCAACAAGACGGCGCGCCGGTTGGCGTAAGCTGGAAACAGAACCTGGTCATGGCCGACATCCTGGTCATTCCAAAAGGCTCGAAAAACAAGGCTGCCGCCATGAAGTTCCTGGCCAACGCCAGCAGCGCCAAGGGCCAGGCCGATTTCTCCAACCTGACCGCCTACGCGCCGGTCAACGTCGACAGCATCGCACGCCTGGATTCGGTGCTCGCCCCCAACTTGCCGACCGCCTACGCCAAGGATCAGATCACGCTTGATTTTGCGTACTGGGCCAAGAACGGTCAGGACATTGCGACACGGTGGAACGAATGGCTGGTCAAATGAAAATGACGGCAGCGGCAACCCCTCGCACCGGGAGCGCCACCGGCGCTGCCGGTTCGGCAAGCGCCGCGACCGTGACGTCGAAACAGACGCCCTCCCTGGCACAACGCTGGCGGGGTGCGGGCAACCTGCTCCCCGCCCTGCTGTTCCTCGGTCTGTTTTTCCTGGCGCCGCTGATCGGCCTGCTGCTGCGCGGGGTGCTGGAGCCGGTGCCGGGCCTGGGCAACTACGAGCAATTGTTCGCCAACTCGGCCTACGCCCGGGTGTTGTTCAACACCTTTTCGGTGGCCGGGCTGGTGACGCTGTTCAGCCTCTTGCTGGGCTTCCCGCTGGCCTGGGCGATCACCCTGGTGCCCCGTGGCTGGGGCCGCTGGATGCTGAACATCGTGCTGCTGTCGATGTGGACCAGCCTGCTGGCCCGCACCTACTCCTGGCTGGTGCTGCTGCAAGCCTCGGGCGTGGTGAACAAGGCGTTGATGGCGCTGGGTGTCATCGATCAGCCGCTGGAAATGGTGCACAACCTCACCGGCGTGGTGATCGGCATGAGTTACATCATGATCCCGTTCATCGTCCTGCCGTTGCAGGCGACCATGCAAGCCATCGACCCGATGATCCTGCAGGCCGGCTCCATCTGCGGCGCCAGCCCCTGGACCAACTTCTTCCGGGTGTTCCTGCCGCTGTGCCGGCCAGGGCTGTTCTCGGGCGGGCTGATGGTCTTCGTGATGTCCCTCGGTTACTACGTGACTCCGGCGCTGCTGGGCGGCGCGCAGAACATGATGCTGCCGGAATTCATCATCCAGCAGGTGCAATCGTTCCTCAATTGGGGCCTGGCCAGTGCCGGCGCAGCCTTGTTGGTGGCGATCACCCTGGTGTTGTTCTACTTCTACCTGAAGCTCCAGCCGGAATCCCCGGTCGGCGCCAGCAACGCGAGGTAAGCCGCCATGCTCCTGACTCCCAATGCCATGAGCCGGCGCATGCGGTTCGGCCTCTATTTCACCACGGGCGTGATCGCATTGTTCCTGCTGTTGCCGATCGTGTTCATCGTGCTGCTGTCGTTCGGCTCCTCCCAGTGGCTGGTGTTCCCGCCACCGGGCTGGACGTTCAAATGGTACGGCCAGTTCTTTTCCAACCCGGACTGGATGAGCGCCGCGCTGACCAGCCTCAAGGTCGCGGTGCTGACCACCGTCTGCGCTGTCGCCCTCGGCCTGCCTACTGCGTTTGCCCTGGTGCGCGGGCGTTTCCCCGGCCGGGAAATGCTCTACGGCCTGTTCACCCTGCCGATGATCGTACCGCTGGTGATCATCGCGGTGGCGGTGTACGCGCTGTTCCTCAAGCTCGGCTACACCGGGACGATGTTTGCCTTCGTGGTCAGCCATGTGATCGTCGCGCTGCCGTTCACCATTATCTCGATCATCAACTCGCTCAAGCTGTTCGACCAATCCATTGAGGACGCGGCGGTGATCTGCGGTGCTTCGCGCCTGCAAGCGGTGTTCAAGGTGACGTTCCCGGCGATTCGCCCGGGCATGGTCGCCGGGGCGCTGTTCGCGTTCCTGGTGTCGTGGGACGAGGTGGTGCTGAGCGTGATGATGGCCAGCCCGACCCTGCAAACCCTGCCCGTAAAAATGTGGACCACCCTGCGCCAGGACCTGACGCCTGTGATCGCCGTCGCTTCGACGCTGCTGATCGGCCTCTCGGTGTTGGTGATGGTGATCGCCGCCGCCCTGCGGCCGGCGCAATGAAATCAGCGCCTGAGCGCCTAGGAGAACACGATGAGTGCCGTCAAAGACCCCGCACAACAGAACAACAAGACCCTGGTCAGCCTGCGCAACCTGAACAAGCACTACGGCGACTTTGCTGCCGTGGACGATATTTCCCTGGAAATCCAGGACGGCGAGTTCCTGACCTTCCTCGGCTCCAGCGGCTCGGGCAAGAGCACCACCCTGTCGATGCTGGCCGGGTTCGAAACCCCCAGCAGCGGCGAGATCCTGGTGGACGGCAAATCCCTGGTCAACGTGCCGCCGCACAAGCGCGACATCGGCATGGTGTTCCAGCGCTATTCGCTGTTCCCACACCTGTCTGTGCGCGACAACATCGCCTTTCCCCTGGCGATCCGCAAACTGGCGGCGGCTGAACGTGATCGCCGCGTCGATGCAATGCTCAAGCTGGTTCAGTTGGAACAGTTCGCCCATCGCCGTCCGTCGCAGCTGTCTGGCGGCCAGCAGCAACGCGTGGCGATTGCCCGGGCGCTGGTCTACGAGCCACGCATCCTGTTGATGGACGAACCCCTCGGCGCCCTGGATAAAAAGCTCCGCGAAGACTTGCAAGACGAGTTGCGCCAACTGCATCGGCGCCTGGGCATCACCATCGTCTACGTCACCCATGACCAGGAAGAAGCCATGCGCCTGTCCCAGCGCATCGCGATTTTCAGCCACGGCAAGATTGTCGGCCTGGGCAGCGGCTATGACCTCTACCAGAACCCGCCAAATGCCTTTGTCGCCTCGTTCCTGGGCAACTCCAACTTCCTCAAGCTCAAGGCCCAGGGCAATGCCGCGGCGACCTTCGAAGGCCAGTCGCTGTCGATCCGCCTGACCGCCGGCCTGCAAGCCGACCAGGACGTGTTGCTGATGGTGCGCCCGGAAAAAGCCTTGGCCTTGAGCGTCGAACAAGCCAGCCAGGACACCCTGCCGGCCGGCTGGAACGAAGTCGCGGCCAAGGTCGTGGAAGTGCTGTTCCTCGGCGAAAGCCAGACCTGCAGCGTAGTGACCTCCGGCGGCACCGCGATGACCGTCAAGGCGCTGTCCGCCGCCGGCATGCCGCTCAAGGCCGGCGACCCGGTGCGCGTGCGCTGGGCCACCGCCGATGCTTGCGTCTACACCCAATGGGCCGAGAGCGACCTGAACAAGGCCGTCGGCGCTCACTGAAGAACACTGGGTCATAACCGCCTGCGGGCGAGGATTGCGAAAATGATCGATGCCAACGTTTACAAACAAGTCATGGGCTCGTTCCCGTCCGGTGTGACGGTGATCACCACCCTCGACGATGACGGACAAATCGTCGGCCTGACCGCCAGCGCCTTCAGCTCGTTGTCGATGGAACCGGCCCTGGTGCTGTTCTGCCCCAACTACAGCTCCGATTCCTACCCGGTGCTGATCAAGAACAAGCGCTTCGCCATCCACCTGCTGTCCGGCGGCCAGCAGAACGAAGCCTATGCCTTCGCCCGCAAAGGCAAGGACAAGGCCCAAGGCATCGACTGGACCCTGAGCGAACGGGGCAACCCGCTGCTGGGCAACGCCACCGCCATCATCGAATGCGAACTGTGGCGCGAATACGAAGGCGGCGACCACGCCATCATGGTCGGCGCGGTGAAGAACCTGATCGTGCCGCAACACACACCGGGCCCCCTGGTTTATTGCCACGGCAAGATGGGCGCCCTGCCCGTCCTCGCCTGAACCGATCGTCAACAAGACAAGAAGAGAAAGCGCCATGAAATTTTCTTTGTTCGTACACATGGAGCGCTGGGACGAAAGCGTCAGCCATCGCCAGTTGTTCGAAGACCTGAGCGAGCTGACCCTGATGGCCGAGGCCGGTGGTTTCAGCACCGTGTGGATCGGCGAACACCACGCCATGGAATACACCATTTCGCCAAGCCCGATGCCACTGCTGGCGTACCTGGCCGGCAAGACCACCACCATCCACCTCGGCGCCGGCACCATCATCGCGCCGTTCTGGCACCCGCTGCGGGTGGCGGGCGAATGCGCGTTGCTGGACGTGATCAGCAACGGCCGCATGGAAGTCGGCCTGGCCCGGGGCGCCTACCAGGTGGAGTTCGACCGCATGGCCGGCGGCATGCCCGCCTCCTCCGGCGGCCAGGCCTTGCGGGAAATGGTCCCGGTGGTGCGTGCGCTGTGGCAGGGTGATTACGCCCACGACGGCGAGATCTGGAAATTCCCCACCTCCACCAGCGTGCCGAAGCCAATCCGCAAGCCCCATCCACCGATGTGGATCGCCGCCCGCGATCCCGACTCCCATAACTTCGCCGTCGCCAACGGCTGCAACGTGATGGTCACGCCGTTGATGAAGGGCGACGAGGAAGTCCTCGACCTGAAGAACAAATTCCAGGCCGCCCTGGACAACAACCCTGACGTGCCGCGCCCGCAACTGATGGTACTGCGCCACACCCACGTACACGCCGTGGACGATCCCGAAGGTTGGAAAGTCGGTGCCCAGGCGATTTCCAAGTTCTACCGCACCTTCGATGCCTGGTTCGGCAACAAGCAGGTACCGGTCAACGGCTTCCTGGCGCCGAGCCCGGAAGAGAAGTTCGCCGAGCGTCCGGAATTCCAACTGGAAAACATCCGCAAGAACACCATGATCGGCACCCCTCAGCAGATCATCGAGCGGATCAAGTATTACCAGGAACTGGGCGTGGACGAGTTCAGCTTCTGGTGCGACAACAGCCTGTCCCATGCCGAGAAGAAGAAGTCCCTGGAGCTGTTTATCCAGCAGGTCGTCGCCGGCGTTTCGCTGACCCTGTGGGAACGGGCTTGCCCGCGATGGTGTCGAGTCAGTCAAATCATCGTTAACTGACACTCCGCTTTCGCGAGCAAGCTCACTCCCACAGGGGATCGGTGGCGTACCCAAATCTTGATACCCCCCCAAAATAACTGTGGGAGCGAGCTTGCTCGCGAAGGCGGCCTGAAGCCAGAAACAAAAATGCCCGGACATTGCTGTCCGGGCATTTTTATTGGAGCGCCGTGATCAGAACGTCACGCTGGCACTCAGCTTGGCGGTACGCGGCTCGCCGACGTTGACCATCAACTCGCTGCCCGTGGACGACGGGTAATACTGCTTGTCGAACAGGTTGTCGACGTTCAACTGCAACGACGTCTTGTGTCCGAACACTGGCGATTCCCAGCGCAGGAAAGCGTCGGCAACGGTGTAGCTGCTCATCCAGAAATCGTTCGCCGCGTTAGCCGCACGCTCGCCGACATAACGGGCACCGGCACCGGCGTGCCAGGCGCCGAATTCGGCCGGGACGTTCAGGTGGTGGCTCAGGTACAGGCTGGCGGTGTGCTTGGGGGCGTCGGGCAGGCGGTGACCTTCGTTCTTCGGGTCATCGAGAATTTCGGTGTGGGTGTAGGCGTAGGTGCCGATAAGGTCCCAACGCTCGGCGAGGCGACCGGTGATGTCCAACTCCAGGCCTTGGGAGCCGACTTTGCCCGCAGCCTCGGAGACATTATCAACGGTCGTGACCACGTTCTTTTTCACGATATCGAACAACGCGAGGTTGATGTTCAAGCCCGGCAGCGGATCGTACTTGGCACCGATCTCGTAGCTGCGGCCCTCCTCTGGCTGGAAGGTACGACTGTTCTTATCGACCACATCGTTAGGTTTGAATGACCGGCTGTAGTTGCCATACAGCGACAGTTCTTCCGTGGCTTTGTAGACCAGGCCGAGGAATGGGACGAAGGCGTCACCATTATCGTCGCGAACTGGCTTGGCCGGGACAAGTCCCTGCGTCGTGTATTGATCGTAATGCTGATAACGACCGCCAAACACCAGGATCCAGCGATCGTCCAGGTGCCAGTTGTCCTTCAGATACACCGAACTGGAGGTCAGCTTGTTGCTCAGGTTGCTCTGGGTTGGGCTGATGACGCTGGGCTTATCCAGGCCACCGTACACCGGAGCCGCAGGATCGAAGCCTGCTTGGTTAGCGCCACGGTAAGTCTTGCCCCGAAACTGGTCTGAAACCTGGTTGTCGACGCCCACCAACAGATCATGACGCTGGCCTAACAGTTCTTGATTGCCAATGAAGTCCCAACTGGCGTAGCGGGTTTCATCGTCATAATGCGCACCGTTGGCGGCGCGCTGCAGGACACCATTCGACAGGCGCGGCTGGGCAATCGAAAGACTGTACCGGTCATTGTTCCAACCATAAGTCACCCGCGTCTTCCACGCGTCCGTCAGCTCGTACTCGAACCGCGCAGTCGCCGTCTCACGAATACCGACGCTCTTGGCCCAAGGCTCGTCCAGGCGCTTGTCGTAATCGATATCGGCCGGATGCCCATTGGTGAACATCGTCCCCCGGTCAAACGGATTGGAATATTCGTTGTACTCATAACTCAGGTTCAACGAAGCCCGCTCACCGTTCCACGCCAGCGATGGCGCCACCAGCGTGCTCTCGTTGACGCCGTAGTTGCGCCAGTAATCTTCATGACCGCGCTCGGCGATCAGGCGATAGGCCAGGCCGGTGTCGCCCAAGGGGCCAGTGGTGTCCACGGCCATGGTGCCGCCGCCTTCGCTGTAGGCGGAACCGCTCAGCGTGGTGCTCTGGGTGTACTCGGGCTTCTTGCTGATGACGTTGACCAGTCCGCCGGGCTCCAGGGCGCCGTACAACATCGAGGCAGGGCCCTTGAGCACTTCGACCCGCTCGGTGGTGGCGCTGAAGTTGTGGCCCAGGTTGGAACGCACGCCGTCGCGCAGGATCGAGCCGTCATCGTTGGTGCCGAAGCCGCGCTTGACCAGCGAGTCCCGCGAGCCGCCCAGGGTGTTGCCCTGGCTGACACCGCTGACGAACTTCATCGCGTCTTCCAGCGAGCGCACCTGATAGTCCGCCAGGGTCTGCTGGGTCACCACGTTGATCGATTGCGCCTCTTCCTTGATCGGTACATCGCTCTTGCTCGCCGTGCTGGCTTGCGATGCCGTGTAGCCTTCGTCCTGAATGATCCGGCCGCCTTGCACATCCGTAGTGGGCAGCTCGAGAGTGTCCTGTGCCCTCAAGGGGCTTGCCATGAAACAGCAGGACAGCGCGGGTAAAACACATTTGACGAGGGCGTTGCGGTAAGCGAGAGGGGTGGAACGATTCAAGACGCTGCACTCAAGGAGGGGTTGTGAATGAGAGCGAATATACTTTGAGAATCATTCCCAGTAAATCTTTTGCATCAAATGATTATCGGCGTGATCCTTTGTGGGAGCGAGCTTGCTCGCGATGGCGGTAGATCGGTTTCATTGATGTGGAACGTGCCGCCGCTATCGCGAGCAAGCTCGCTCCCACAGGATTTATTGCCAAAGTGATATCAAATCGCCCCACTGCCCTAAAGCTTTGCCGTGAGCGGTCGAATGTATTCCATTAAGTGATTTTTTCGCAGGAGCAGCGGCATGCAGACGTTAAAGGCCTTGTACGAGTCTATCGAGATGCAGTTTTTCGATACCCTCACCAAAAAGCTTTCAAGCCTTTTCCTGTTGGTCGCCGTCAGTGGGCTGTTGTATTGGGTGGCCCTCAGCGCCCGCGCCGATATCCTCCTGCAGCTGCGCGCGGCCCAGCTGGACGCGGCGCTGCTGGCGCAAATCGAAGGCCGGCTCGACAGCCTCACCCATGCCCTGCTCTTCGGTACGGTCCTGACGCTGGGCATGATCAGTTTCATGGTCTGGTATTTCCGCCACCTCATCGTGCGCCCCGTCACCGCCATGACCAAGGCCCTGGAAGAGATCGCCAATGGCGAGGGCGACTTGTCCAAGGACCTGCCGCTGGTCACCCACGATGAAATCCGCACGCTGGCCGCGACCTGCAACCGCTTCCTGGCCAAGCAGCGCGAGATCATCAGCAACGTCCAGGCGTTGACGGTGCACATTGCCGTCGAGTCGGCCCGCTCGTTGAAGAACATCAGCGACTCCAGCGACAGCGCGACCCACCAGGCGCGTTTCGCCAAGGAAGTGATGGAGCAGAGCAATACCGCCGTGGGCCGTATCGAAGAGGTGTCGCGCCAGACCCAAGGCATCTCCGGCACCACCGCGCAGAACCTGAGCATGGCCCGCGATTCCTACGCCGAGCTGCTGGAAGTGACCGGCAACATCAGCGAGATTTCCAGCAGCCTCGGCGAGTTCGCCGGGCTGGTGGACGCCCTCAACCAGCGCTCCTCGAGCATCAAGTCGATCGTCGGCCTGATCCAGCAGATTTCCGCCCAGACCAACCTCTTGGCGCTCAACGCAGCCATCGAAGCCGCGCGTGCCGGGGAAAGTGGCCGGGGCTTTGCGGTGGTGGCCGATGAAGTGCGCACCCTGGCGCAGAACGTCAGCCGGGCCACCGACGACATCTCGCGCAACATCGACGCCATGCTCCAGGAAGTCAGCTCGACCCACGAGCAGACCACTCAGATCAGCCACAGCGCCCGGGAAACCCAGAAAGTCGTGGAGCGCGCGTCCGGTCATTTCGAAAGCATGATCGTCGACTTCGAATCCACCAACGGCAAGCTGGCCGACATTGCCGATCACATCCAGCAATTCGCCGACACCAACACCGGCATCAACGAACGCGTCACGCAGATCCACGCCGACAGCCAGTCGATCGACCAGCGCATGCAGCAATCGGCCACCGCCACCCGCGACCTGTCCGGCGTGGCCGAGAAGGTCCAGACGCTGCTGGGCCGCTTCGTGCTCGGCCACGGCAAGCTGGACGCCGCCATCACCCGCGCCAGCGAATGCCGCGACACGCTGCAGCTTCATCTGCAGGCGTTGCAGGACGAGGGCGTCAACCTGTTCGACCAGAATTACCAACTGATTCAGGGCACCGATCCCAAGCAGTACATGACCAGCTACACCGAGCGCTTTGCCCGGGTCTGTCAGGAAGAATGCGACAAGCTCACCCGCAGCACGCCGGGCGGCAAGGTCTCGTTCATTGTCGATACGAAGGGTTATTGCCCGGTCAACAACAGCTGGGTCTCCAAGCCACCGACCGGCGACCGCGCCGTCGACCTCCCGGTGTGCCGCAACAAGCGGATCTTCAACGACCCGATCGGCCTGCGCGCGGCGGGCAACGTCCAGCGCTTCCTGCTGCAGACCTACCTGCGCGACACCGGCGAAATCATGACCGAGATCGACGTGCCGTTCTTCTTCGGCGGTCGTCACTGGGGCAACCTGCGGGTAGGCTTCGATGCGGCGGTGTTGTTGGCCGATTGATCAACACCGGAATCAAGCCAGACAACGGCCCTGTGGCGACGGAGCTTGCTCCCTCACCACAAGGAATTTGTGGTGTACGCAAATCCTGAGGCCAACCCAAACCAACTGTGGGGGGAATCGGTGTGCACGCAAATCTCGAAACCACCCAAAAACAACTGTGAGAGCGGGCTTGCTCGCGATGGCGTCAGGTCAGCCGAATCATCGTTGACTGACACTCCGCTTTCGCGAGCAAGCTCGCTCCCACAGGGGAACGGTGGTGTACACAAATCTTGAGACCAGCCCAAAACAACTGTGGGATAGACTCAGTTCAACAGCACTTCGGCCCACCCTTGCCGCCGTAACGGGCCTCCTGGCGTTCGCGGAAGAACGCCTCGTAGTCCATCATCGGCTTGTCCGGGTGCTTGGTTTGCATGTGCTCGACGTAGTTGTCGTAGTCGGGCATGCCGACCATCAGGCGGGCGGCCTGACCGAGGTATTTACCGAGGCGACTCAAGTCATTGAACATCGTTGCAATCCTCGATCAAGCGTCCGGCAGGGCCTGGAATGGCGCTTCTTTGTCCGTGCGTTCTTTCGTGCCCCAGGCGGCGATGCCGACCTTGAGCGCGTAGAACAGGATGCTGAAGACCACGAACAGGAACAACACCGTCAGCGTTGCGTTGGTGTAGGCGTTGAACACCACGTGCTGCATCTGCTCGATGCTCTTGGCCGGGGCCAGGATCTGGCCGGCGGCCAGGGCATCGTTGTATTTGCGCGCCAGGGCCAGGAAGCCGATCGCCGGGTTGGCGTCGAACAGCTTGATCAGGCCCGCGGTGGTGGTGCAGATCAGCAGCCAGCTCGCCGGCAGCAGCGTGACCCAGACGTAGCGCTGGCGCTTCATCTTGATCAGCACCACGGTGGCGAGCATCAGCGCGATACCGGCCAGCATCTGGTTGGAGATGCCGAACAGCGGCCACAAGGTGTTGATGCCGCCCAGCGGGTCGATCACGCCCTGGTACAGCAAGTAGCCCCACAGCGCGACGCAGCCGGCGGTGGCGATCAGGTTGGCGGGCCAGGATTCGGTGCGCTTGAGCGAAGGCACGAACGAGCCGAGCAGGTCCTGGAGCATGAAGCGCCCGGCACGGGTGCCGGCGTCCACCGCGGTGAGGATGAACAGCGCTTCGAACAGGATCGCGAAGTGGTACCAGAACGCCATGGTGTTTTCACCCGGCAGCACCGAGTGCAGGATCTGCGCGATCCCGACCGCCAGGGTCGGCGCACCGCCGGCACGGGCCAGCACGGTGGTCTCGCCGATGTCCTTGGCCACCGCTTGCAGCGCGTCGGGGGTGATTGCGAAACCCCAGCTGCTGACGGTCTGGGCCACGGCCACCACGTCACCGCCGACGATCGCCGCCGGGCTGTTCATGGCGAAGTACACGCCCGGTTCGATCACCGAGGCAGCAACCATCGCCATGATGGCCACGAAGGATTCCATCAGCATGCCGCCGTAACCGATGTAGCGAGCGTTGGTTTCGTTATCCAGCAGCTTGGGCGTGGTGCCCGAGGAGATCAGCGCGTGGAAGCCCGAGACCGCGCCACAGGCGATGGTGATGAACAGGAACGGGAACAGGCCGCCCTTCCACACCGGCCCGGTGCCGTCGGTGAACTGGGTCAGCGCCGGCATTTTCAGCTCGGGCATGGTCACCAGGATGCCGATCGCCAGGGCGACGATGGTGCCGATCTTCAGGAAGGTCGACAGGTAGTCCCGTGGCGCGAGGATCAGCCACACCGGCAGCACCGCCGCGACAAAACCGTAGCCGATCAGCATCCAGGTGATCTGGATCCCGGTGAAGGTGAAGGCCTTGGCCCAGACCGGGTCGGCGGCGATTTGCCCGCCCAGCCAGATCGAACCCAGCAGCAACAGCACGCCGATGACCGAGATTTCACCGATGCGGCCCGGGCGGATGTAGCGCATGTAGATGCCCATGAACATCGCGATTGGGATGGTCGCCATCACCGTGAAGATCCCCCACGGGCTCTCGGCCAGGGCCTTGACCACGATCAGCGCCAGCACTGCGAGGATGATGATCATGATCAGGAAGCAGCCGAACAGCGCGATGGTGCCGGGAATGCGGCCCATTTCCTCGCGCACCATGTCGCCCAGGGAGCGCCCGTTGCGCCGGGTGGAGAGGAACAGGACCATGAAGTCCTGCACCGCACCGGCCAGCACCACGCCGGCGATCAGCCAGAGCGTGCCGGGCAGGTAGCCCATCTGCGCCGCCAGCACCGGCCCGACCAGCGGCCCCGCGCCGGCAATGGCCGCGAAGTGGTGGCCGAAAAGAATGTGTTTGTTGGTCGGGACGTAGTCCAGGCCATCGTTGTTGAGCACGGCAGGCGTGGCCCGGCGCGCATCGAGTTGCATCACGTTGTTGGCGATGAAGAGGCTGTAGTAGCGGTAGGCGACCAAGTAGATGGCGACTGCCGCGACGACGATCCAGAGGGCGTTGATCGGCTCTCCGCGGCGCAGGGCCACGACGCTCAGCGCACAGGCTCCCAGAACAGCCACGGCAAACCAGGCGAGGTGTTTAACCAGACGGGTTGTCATTGCGTGTCTCCTGCCGATATCCAGTGGATTGCGGCGATTGTTTTTATAGTGTGCCCCGGCTATTCGGAGCCGGCCCAATATCCCTGCATGCCGTCAATAAATAAATCCGTAGTACTACGTAGAACCCCGATTCCCTTGTGGGAGCGAGCCTGCTCGCGAAAGCGGAGTGTCAGTTAATGATGATCTGTCTGACCCACCGCCTTCGCGAGCAAGCTCGCTCCCACAGTTGTTTTGGGGTGGGCTCGGGATTTGCGGACTCGCTAAATCCCCCTGTGGGAGCGAGCCTGCTCGCGATGGCGGATCTTCAGCCAACACTTCATTGACTGAAACGCCGCTATCGCGAGCAAGCTCGCTCCCACAGTTTTGAGCCCCATATCCGGTAGGATTGTTGAGCGCACACAGGTTTGGCATATGATGCCCGCCATCCACCTCCCCGCCGAGTCCGGACAGGAGTACAGATGCTGCTCAAACACAAGATCGTCGCCTTGGGGATCCTGCCGTTGGTCCTGGCGATTGCTGTCATCGGCGCCTTGGTCATCTCGCTCAACCGCCAGCTGGGTGACCAGCAGGCGCAACTGATCGAAGACAGTATCCTGGCGAGCAAGCGCGCCGAGCTGAAGAACTACGTGGAAATGGCGCAAAGCCTGATCGCCCCGCTGTATGACGACGGCAAGGGCGACGCGCGGGCGCAGCAGCAAGTGCTGGAAGAGCTGCGCAAGCTCAGTTTTGGCATCAACGGTTATTTCTTCGTCTACGACCGTCAAGGCCGCAGCCTGATGCATGCCCGGCAGTCGGAACTGGTGGGGCAATACCTTTGGGACATGAAGGATCCCCACGGCCTGCCAGTCATCCAGGCGTTGATCAAGAGCGCCGAATCCGGCGAAGGCTTCCAGCGTTATGCCTGGAACAAACCCTCCTCCGGCCAGGTGACCGAAAAGTTGGCCTACGTCGTGATGCTGGATCGCTGGGGCTGGATGCTGGGCACCGGGATCTACCTGGAAGACGTCGAACGCGCCACCCAACAGGCCCGCGACGAAGTGGCCCAAGGCATCCACACCACCATGCAAGCCATCGCCGCCGTCGCCCTGATAGCGGTGCTGCTGGTGTTTGCCGGCGGCATCACTCTCAACGTCAGCGAACATCGCCTGGCTGACAAGAAACTGCAGCGCCTGAACCAGCGCATCGTCAGCCTTCAAGAGGAAGAACGCTCACGGGTGTCCCGCGAACTGCACGACGGCATCAGCCAATTGCTGGTGTCGATCAAGTTCCAGTTCGAACTCGCCAGCCATGTCATCGAGAACGGCCAGGAAAATGGCCTGGGCATCCTGAAGAACGCCACGGACCGGCTGGGCGAAGCCATCGGCGAAATCCGTAGCATCTCCCATGATCTGCGGTCCTCACTGCTCGACACCCTGGGCCTGCCCGCCGCCATCGGCCAGCTCGCGGCTGAATTCGAGCAGCGCAGCGGCCTGGAAGTGTCTTACCGAAGCAACGAATTCGACTGTCGCCTGGAAAACGGCGCACCGGTCTCGCTGTTCCGCATCGCCCAGGAAGCGCTGACCAACATCGAGCGGCATGCCGGGGCGAAACGTGTCGCCATCACCCTGTTCGGCTCGGGCCAGTCCTTGCGCCTGACCGTGGTGGATGACGGCATGGGCTTCAACGTCCCGCAGGTCGAACGTGGCCATGCCGGCATCGGCCTGCGTAATATCCGCGAACGGGTCGAGCATTTTGGCGGGCGGCTGGAGATGACATCGGTGCCGGGACGAAGCGAACTGGATATCCTGCTGCCCATGACCATGCCGGCCACGGAAAGCTGATGCGCGCCTACACCACCAAGAGCACCTGCCGATGAACCTGCCCCCCGCCATACGCGTCGCGTTGGTCGATGATCACGCCCTGGTCCGCGATGGCATCCGCGCCCTGCTGTCCGTCATGCCCCGGCTGGACGTGGTCGGCGAAGCGGAGAACGGCGTGCAGGCGATCGAAATGGTCGGGCGTTGCCAACCGGACTTGCTGCTGATGGACATCGGCCTCAAGGACATGAACGGCCTCGAGCTGACCCGGCAGTTGGGCAAGCAATACCCTGGCCTGAAGATCCTGATCCTGAGCATGTACGACAATCATGAATACGTCAGCGAATCCGTGCGCGCCGGTGCCAGCGGCTACGTCCTGAAGAACTCGCCGTCGAAGGAAATCATCGCCGCCATCGAGGCCATCATCGGCGGCGGCACTTTCTACAGCGCCGAGATTGCCCAGCGCCTGGCCACCGACCCGAGCACCGACAGCGAGCTGACGCCACGCGAGAGCCAGGTGCTGGCGAAGATGGTCCAGGGGCTCAACAACAAGGAAATGGCCCGGGAGCTGGACATCAGCGTACGCACCGTCGAGACCCACCGCCTGAGCATCCGCCGCAAGCTCAACATCGACAAGCCTGCGGCCCTGGCGAAATACGCGATCGATCACGGGATCATTCCCCGCTGATCCCCTTGTGGCGAGGGAGCTTGCTCCCGCTCGGTCGCGTAGCGACCGTAAAATATTGGAGTCGCTGCGCAACCCAGCGGGAGCAAGCTCCCTCGCCACGGTTATTCATGCAGCGTAATAGCCAGGGTTTTCAAGATCCGTCAACAACCCCGGCCCGCCCGGCATCCAATCCAACAAGCCACGGGTGTACTCGCTGGACACCGCCATGTTCGCGCTCGCCATGTGCGCGAACCAGCCGAAATGCTCGCGCTCGCGGGATTCGACCGGCACACCCAAGCCACGTCCTATTGCCTGGGCGATGTCCTTGAACGGCACCGCTTCGTCGGCCACGGCGTGGTAGACCGACTGAGTGACGCCCTGCTCCAGCGCCAGCCGATAGACCCGTGCCGCATCCAGCCGATGCACGCCCGACCAGCAATGGTTGCCGTCGCCGGGGTAAGCCGATACGCCCTTCTCCCGGGCCAGGCGAATCAGGATCGGTACGAACCCGTGGTCGCCGGCCCCATGAACCGAGGGCGCCAGCCGGACTGTTGCCACCCGCACGCCGCGCTCGGCCAGGTCCCTCGCCGTGGCTTCCGACTTGCGGGGCGAGGCCGGGCTGACCACTTCCAGCTCGCTGGCGCCCCGGGTCAATCCGAACAAGCCCGAGGTCACCAATAAAGGCCGCTCGGAGCCTTGCAACGCGCCGCCCAATGCCAGGATCGCGCGGCGGTCTTGCTCGGCATTTTCGGCAAACCGTGAAAAATCATGATTGAACGCGGTGTGAATCACCGCATCCGCCGCCGAGGCTGCGTTGTGCAGAACATCCAAGTCATCCAACGTTCCTCGAACCACCTTTGCGCCGGTGGCGGCCAGCGCGGCAGCCTTTTCCTGGCAACGGGCCAGGCCGCTGACCTGATGCCCGGCGCCGAGCAGATCTCGCACCACGGCCGATCCAACCCAGCCCGTGGCACCGGTAACGAATACATGCATGAGCAACGCTCCTGTCTGAAAAAGCGATCGAAAGTCTTCTATAACCTGAACAAGGCTCAGGATTTGTATTGAACTTGCATTTCCCGGCTTCCGAGCAGCATCAAGGCCACCCCGAACGATAAGGCGACGGCAACGGCAGCGCCCAGGTAAACCGCTTCGATGCCCCAACCACTGGCCAACACACCGGCCAGCGGGCTGGTGATACCCAGGGAAATATCCAGGAATGCAACATAGGCGCCCATGGCCAGGCCGCGTGACTGCGGCGGAGCACGCCGCACCGCTTCGACACCGAAACCGGGGAATGCCAGGGAATAACCGAAGCCGGTAAACGCCGCGCCGACATAGGCGACGAATGCCGTATCGGCGTCCCAGATCAGCAACAGCCCCACGGCCTCGATCACCACGCAGACCAGCGCGACACGGGCACCGCCGATCCTGTCCGGGAGATGCCCGAACAGCAGCCGCGCACCGATGAAGGCCAGGCCGAACGCCGTGAAGGCCAGCGACGCATTGCCCCAATCCCTGGCCGCGAACAACAGGGCAATGAACGCTGTGACAACACCGAAGCCGACGCTGCAAAACGCCAGGCCCATGCCGGGCACCCACACGGCGCCGAGCATCGTGTAGAACGGTGTCCGCCGGGTCGCCGTGGGGGCAACGGCGCGGACACTGGCGACAACCGCCAAGGCCAGCAGCGGGATGAACATCGACGCCACAACGATGCCCATGAATCCCCAGCCCGAATTGAGCGCCACGCCAAGCGGAGCGCCCAATGCATAGGCGCCATACATGGCGATGCCATTCCAGGCCATGACCTTGCCAGCGTGCTGCGGTCCCACCAGGCCGATGCCCCACCCCAACGCGCCGGTGACCACAAGGCTTTCGCCAACCGCCAGCAACACGCGGCCCACCAACAACAGCCAGACCGACAACACCGGCGTGGCCACGAATGCCAGGGACAGCAGGTACACCAGCGCGGAAACCGCCGCCGTCACCAGCCCGGCCATGACCGCGCGCTTGCCGCCGCGCATGTCGGCAAAATTGCCGGCCCAGGCCCGCGACAACAGCGCCGCGGCGAACTGCGCACCGACCACCAGGCCAATCACCAATGTGCCCATCCCCAGCGTGTCGTGCAGGTGAAGCGGCAAGACCGGCAGTTGCAGGCCAATGGTGAGAAAACCGATGAACACGGTCAACGTGAGCGATAACAACTTGAGGACCGGATTGGCCTCGACAGTTGTCTGAGGCGCCGGAGCGGCGCCGTGATGAACGGTCTCTTGAGTCATAAACCTTACCTACGGAAAGGGACGCGATGCGAAGTTGAACGCTGCTCCTGCAGCCGACTAGAATGCGATCAATTAGTCGCATTCAAGATACGAATAATCCGTCGCATTTCCTATTCGCATTCCTTTTTCCCGGTGATTGCCGTCATGTCCGAACGCCCAAGCCCGCAGATTTCCTCCCGCAAACAACCGAAACAGGCTCGGTCCACCGAGCTCGTGGCGGCGGTCCTGGAGGCAGCTGTTCAGGTTTTGGCGACGCAGGGCGCCCCACGTTTCACCGTGGCCCGTGTTGCCGAGCGGGCGGGCGTGAGCGTCGGGTCGGTGTATCAGTACTTTCCGAACAAGGCCGCGATCCTGTTCCGGCTGCAAAGCGATGAATGGCGACAGACCAGCGATATGTTGCGAGACATCCTGGAAGATCCTGCCAAGCCGCCCCTGGAGCGGCTGCGAACCCTTGTGCAAGCCTTCATCCAATCCGAGTGCGACGAAGCCCAGATCCGCGTCGCACTCAACGACGCCGCGCCGCTTTATCGGGATGCGCCTGAGCACCAGGCGGCGCGCAGTTCGGTGCAGGCATCGGTGGACGCGTTCATGCAGCAGGTGCTGCCGGATGCCGGCGTGCAGACCCGCGCCCTGGCCGGGGAGCTGATCATCGCGACCCTCAGCTCCGTGGGGAAACGGTTTTCGGCAACGCCCCGCACGCGGCAAGAAGTCCAGGCGTATGCCGCTGCCATGGCCGATATGTTCTGCGCCTACCTGGAAAACCTGCGGGCGCTCGATACCCCCTCAGGCTGATCATTCGCCTCGGCGTTCCGGTGACAGCCCGCCGGCAGTTTTACTACACTCCGTCGTCTTGTCCCCTTCCCTTGCGAGACGTCCCATCCTTATGAAAACCATAACAAGCACGATGACGTTCTGTGGCCTGCTGGCGCTCTGCGGCAGTGCATTGGCCGAGCCTGCCCCGTCACATCTGGATCGAATCCTTGAGCAGGGTGAATTGCGGGTGTGCACGACGGGCGACTACAAGCCCTACACCTACAAGGCCGAATCGGGGGAATACGAAGGCATCGACATCGACATGGCCCGCTCACTCGCCACCAGCCTGGGCGTCAAGGTGCAGTGGATCCAGACCACCTGGAAAACCCTGATGCCAGACATGCTGGCCGGCAAATGCGACGTCGGCATGGGCGGGATTTCGGTCACCCTGGAACGCCAGAAGAAGGCCTATTTCAGCAACACCCTGGACGTCGACGGCAAGATCCCGCTGGTGCGTTGCGAAGATCAGTCGCGCTACCAGACCATCGAGCAGCTGAACCAGCCTTCGGTACGCCTCGTCGAGCCGGCCGGCGGCACCAACGAAGCCTTCGTGCGGGCGTTCCTGCCCAAGGGCCAGTTGGCCTTCCATGACAACGTGACGATCTTCCAGGAGCTGTTGGAGAAACGCGCCGACGTCATGATCACCGACGCCTCGGAAGCGCTCTACCAGCAGAAACTCAAGCCCGGCCTGTGCGCCGTCAACCCGACGCACTACCTGCAATATGGCGAGAAAGCCTACCTGCTGCCCCGTGACGACAACACCTGGAAAATGTACGTCGACCAGTGGCTGCACCTGAGCAAGGCCAATGGCAGCTACCAGAAGGTGATTGGGCAGTGGCTGGCGGTGCCGGCTGCCCAATAACCGCATTCACAAACACAAAACCTGTGGGAGCGAGCTTGCTCGCGATAGCGGTATATCAGTCAAAACTGATGTGACTGACCTGACGCCATCGCGAGCAAGCTCGCTCCCACAGGATTGGGTCTGTTCAGGGATGACCCATTCGTCTCACTGCCCCGCCCGCACCTTGGCGATCTCGTCATACATCATCTTCACCAGGTCGCCATCCAACGATTTGGCGAACTTGTCGATCACCGGCTGCACGCGCTCGCGGAAACGGTCTTTCTCGGCCGGGGTGATTTCATTGACAGTCATCGCACCGGCCAACGTGGCCTTGGCCTTGTCCATGCTCGCTGCGGTGACTTCACGCTGGTAGGTCTGCGCTTCGGCTGCGGCGGCACGAATCATCGCCTTTTCGTCATCGTTGAGGCGGTTCCAGGTTTTCTGGCTGATGATCAGCGACTGCGGGTTGAAGATGTGGCCGGTGACGGAAAGATACTTCTGCACCTCGTAGAACTTGTTGCCTTCAATCACCGTGTAAGGGTTTTCCTGGCCGTCGATGGTGTGCTGCTCAAGACCCGTGTAGACCTCGGGAAACGCCATCGGCACCGGGTTCGCACCCAGGGCCGTGAACGTCTCCAGGTAGATCGGCGACTGGATGACACGCAACTTCAAGCCCTGCAGGTCTTCGAGCTTGGTCACCGGGTGCTTGCTGTTGGTCAGGTTACGAAACCCCAGGTCCCAGTAACCCAGCCCAACCAACCCCTTGCTGTCCAGTTGCGCCGCCAGTTTCTGCCCGACCGGCCCATCGATGACCGCATGGGCCTCCTCGACGTTGTTGAACAGGAAAGGGAAATCGAGCATGGCGTAATCCGGTGCCTGGGCGGCCAGGATGCCGGAGTTGAGCACGGTGATGTCCAAGGTCCCGCCCTGCAATGCCGACACCGTTTGCACGTCGCCGCCCAGGGTTCCACCGGGGAACAGGCGGACCTTGATCTTGCCGCCGCTCTTTTCGCCGAGCAGGTCGGCGAACTTCTGCGCGCCCTGGCCCTGGGGGTGTTCCTTGACGTTCTGGAAGGCGAATCGCAAGGTCCGCTCACGGATCTCGTCCGCGTGGCTGGCTACACCGGTCAACAGCAAGCCCGTCGCACAAGCCCCGGCCAGCAAGGTTTTCATCAGTTTTCCCATGTCACTCTCCGATCATTATTGTTTTTAAAGGTCGAGCCAGCGAGCACCGGTGTCATCCGGTGAAGAATTTCAACGGCCCCATGACCAGTTGCGGAAACAGGACCAACAGCAACAGCACCACAAACTGCGCAATCATGAACGGCCAGACCCCGCGGACGATTTCCTCGAAGTCCAGCTTTGCCACGCTGCAGACCACGTTGAGCACCGTGCCCACGGGCGGCGTGATCAAGCCGATCGCAGTGTTGATCAGGAACAGCACGCCGAAGTACACCGGGTCGATCCCCGCCTGGATCACCGCGGGCATCAACACCGGCGTCAGGATGAGGATGGTCGGGGTCATGTCCATCACCGTGCCGACCAGGATGATCAGCGCCATCATCACCAGCAGCAGGAGCGTCTGGTTGTCCATGAACGGCGCAAGCAGGTCCGCCAGCTGGCCCGGCAGGTCGGCGATCGTGACCAGCCACGATGAAACCATGGCCGCCGCCACCAATAGCATCACCACCGACGTGGTCTTGGCCGAAGACAGGATCACTTCGTAGAGCTGGCTGACCTTCATTTCCCGGTAGATCACCAGCGACACGAACAGCGAATAGACCGCCGCGACCACTGCCGCCTCCGTGGGCGTGAAAATGCCGAACTTGAGGCCCAGGATGATGATCAGTGGCAAGCCCATCGCCCAACTGCCGTCGAGCAGCGTACGCAGCACTTCGGCACGGGAACGCTTGGGTGGCGTCTCGACGTTTTCACGGCGGGAGATGAACCACCAGGCGGCGGCAAGCCCGACGCCGAGCATCAACCCAGGCACGATACCGGCCAGGAACAGCTTGGAAATCGACACGCCGGACGCCACGCCGAACACGATGAAACCGATGCTTGGCGGAATCACAGGTGCAATGGTGCTGCCGGCGGCGATCAACCCGGCCGAGCGCCCACGGTTGTGCCCCGCCAGGACCATCATCGGCACCAGCAGCGCCGCCAGCGCTGCCGCATCGGCCACGGCCGAACCGGAAAGCGACGCCAGCAGGCAGGAGGCGATGATCGCGACGTAACCCAGCCCGCCGCGCTTATGCCCCACCAACGCCATGGCAATGTTGACGATGCGCTTGGACAGTCCGCCGACATTCATCACTTCGCCGGCCAGCATGAAGAACGGCACCGCCATCAGGGGAAAGCTGTCAGCGCCATTGAGCAGGTTTTGCGCGATGATCTGGGCGTCGAACAGGTCCAGGTAAAACATCAACGCGACGCTGACCACCAGCAAGGCAAAGGCAATCGGGATGCCCAGCGCCATGCTGCCCAGCAGCGACCCGAGGAAAATAGCCAGTGTCATGGGCGGGTACTCTTCAGATTGTCAGGGGTGATGCTCGCGGCTTCGCTTTCCTCGACCGACAACGACTCTTCATCCCGCAGTTTGCCGAACAACGCCAAGTACAGTTCGTACATCAGGATGGCCGTCGCGCTGACACCGAACACCAGCCCGGCGGCGTAGAACAGCGCCATCGAAAGGCCTGAAGCCGGCGCGACCACGTTGAGGTTGATGACCGCCTGCTGCCAACTGCCGATGACGATCAACCCGCAGATGTAGAGCATCAGCAAGTGCCCGATGACCAGGCAAACTCGCTTGCCTGCCGGCGGCAAGCGCTTGACCAGGCTGTTCATGCCCAGGTGCGCGCGGTCCTTGAGCGCCACCAGGGCACCGAGAAAGATCATCCAGACGAAGAACCAGCGCGACAGCTCCTCCGACACGCTGATGCCGGAGTTGAAGGCATAGCGCAACACGACGTTGCCGAACACCAGCACGATCATCACGACCATGCACAGCACGATCAGCAACTTGAGCAGCTTGAAATACAGATCGACGACTTTTGTCATCTTGAACACCTCACAGGTTGAACCAGACACCGGCCTGCAGCCGGCGCGACAGGGCGAGCGCTATCGGATCGACGCTGGAATATCCCGGGAGGCTCCGGAACGGGAGGTATGCAATGAGGGCAAGTTCGGTTGACGGGCACGCATGAGGGGATCCTCTGTTTTTATTATGGCCTCGCCTGGGCATGGCAAGGCTGGGTGACCGCTAAAATGTACTACCCAGTTAATTCGGTCAATAACCTTGCAAGACCGGATGGCCGATCCAGGCGGAACTAGCGTGCGATTATCGGTCATCGCTACAGGGAGCCCTGCAGCCTTCCGGTCGGCCGGGAAATTTTTCAAGGCGTTTTGTATCGCTCTGTGTAGAAGCAGCCGATTGATACGAATTCGCTGATTTCACGCCTTGCAGGCACACATCCTCGATACACCTGCGCGTTTAACTGCACTCACCGGACAGCAGCACCTGCGCTGCCACGGTCCACTCAATCAAGCGCAAGGAGAACCACCATGATCAATTTCCCGAAACTCTCGTCCCTGGCTATCGCCCTGACCTTGGTCGGCGGCGCCGCCCTGTCGAACATCGCCGCGGCCGAAAGCGCACCGTCGTCTTACGAACAGGCTGCACATCAACTGGCCGAAGGCGGCTCTGATCGATTGATCGAGAATCGCGTGGCCGAAGGCGGCTCCGATCGACTGATCCAGAATCGCGTAGCCGAAGGTGGCTCCGATCGACTGATCCAGAATCGCGTAGCCGAAGGTGGCTCCGATCGACTGATCCAGAATCGCGTAGCCGAGGGTGGATCCGATCGACTGATCCAGAATCGCGTAGCCGAGGGTGGCTCTGATCGGCTGATCCAGAATCGCATAGCTGAAGGTGGGGCTGACCGGTTGCAGGAGCTGCGTGAACGCAGCCCTGTGTGATAGCGGTTTTCTGTGGCGAGGGGATTTATCCCCGCTGGGCTGCGCAGCAGCCCTAAAGCCTTGGCCTCTGTCTTACAGGCCCACCGAGTTGCCTGATTTGGGTCTGCTGCGCAGCCCAGCGGGGATAAATCCCCTCACCACAAGAGCTTTCTGGCCTTCATGGGCTGAAACATCACCCATAAAAAAACCCCGCATCTCTCAATGCGGGGTTTTTTCATTCAACGGTGGATCAGTTGGCCGTCACGACCGCCTGACCACTCAACGCCAGGTCCAGCAGTTCGCGGTTGGCAACCGCGTACATGGCGTAGTCGGTGCCGCTGGCGGCACGGATGTCCACCAACATGGCGCGCCAGCGCTCGACCATTTCGTGATGCTGCTCAAGCCACAGCGCCAGACGGGTTTCCACGTCCTGGCTACCGTCGCCTTCCTGCAGGACCGAGATGGTGATCGCCCGTTGCTGCCAGTCAATGTCATCGCGGAACGCTTCACGGGCCAGGGCCTGCCAGTTGTTTTCAACCGGCAAGGCACTGATCTGTTGCAAGTACCAGGTGATGTCCAGGGCGCTACCCACTGCGAAGTAGGCCTTGGCCACATCGGCGGCGTTCTGGCCGGTAACGTCGGACGCCTCGATGATCGGCAACAAGGTGTACAGGTGCGTAGTGCCGGCAACCATGCGCGCGAGCAATTCCGGCACACCGGCCGCCACATAGGCCTGGTAGCGGGTCTGCCAGCCTTCGCGGGTCGGGCCTTCCAGCAGTTCGTCGAGCTTGAGGCCCAACGCTGCCAGGTGCGGACCGAAATGAGCGACGTCACGGGCAGCGTTCTGCTCGTTGCGGCGGCTGCGCAGGAACCAGCGCGTGGCGCGACGGCCCAGGCGCATCAGCTCGTCCATCAGCTCCAGTTGCACGTCGGCGGAAACCTGGTGGTCCAGGGCTTCAATCTGACGGAACCAGTGCGGGAGATGGAAGATGTCCCGAACGATCACATAAGCACCGGCCACGTTCGCCGGGCTCATGCCGGTCGACTCTTTCAACCGCTGGACGAAGGTGATGCCCATGTGGTTGACCAGGTCGTTGGCGATCTGGGTGCTGACAATCTCGCGCTTCAGGCGATGGCGACGCATGGCCTCGGAGAACTTGCTTACCAGGGTTGGCGGGAAAGCCGTCTCCATGTCGCGGGTCAGGTAATCGTCGTCCGGCACCAGGGAATTGAGCAGCGCTTCCTTGAGGTCGATCTTGCTGTAGGAGATCAACACCGACAGTTCGGCACGGGTCAGGCCATGGCCCGCCGCGACACGTTCGGCCAGTTGCTCTTCGGTCGGCAGGAACTCGATGGCACGGTCCAGCTTGCCACGGGCTTCCAGATCGTTCATCAGGCGCTTGTATTCGGCGATCCGCACAAACGCGCGACGGGCCGCCAGGGACAGGGCCTGGGTCTGCTTGTAGTTGTTGCCCAACACCAGGCCACCGACTTCGTCGGTCATGCTCGCCAGCAACTGGTTGCGCTGCTTGTCGGTCATGTCGCCGGCCTGCACCACTTCGTTGAGCAGGATCTTGATGTTCACTTCGTGGTCGGAGCAGTCCACGCCACCGGCGTTGTCGATGAAGTCGGTGTTGGAGCCGCCGCCGTTGAGGCCGAACTCGACGCGACCCAGTTGGGTCATGCCCAGGTTACCGCCCTCGCCCACGACCTTGCAGCGCAGTTCGTTGCCGTTCACGCGCAGCGCATCGTTGGCCTTGTCGCCGACATCGGCATGGCTTTCGGTGCTGGCCTTGACGTAGGTACCGATACCGCCGTTCCACAACAGGTCCACTGGCGCCTTGAGCAAGGCGTTGAGCAGTTCGGTCGGGGTCAGTTTGTCGGCCTTGATGTCGAAGCGTTCTTTCATCTGTGGCGAGATGGCGATGCTTTTCGCGCTGCGCGAGAAGATACCGCCGCCTTCGGACATGATGCTGGTGTCGTAGTCGGTCCAGGCCGAACGCGGCAGGTCGAACAGACGCTTGCGCTCGGCGAAGCTGCTGGCCGGTTCCGGGTTCGGGTCGATGAAGATGTGCAGGTGGTTGAAGGCCGCGACCAGTTGCAGCTTGTCGGACATCAACAAGCCGTTGCCGAACACGTCGCCGGCCATGTCGCCGACGCCCACCACGGTGATGCTGTCTTCCTGGACATTGATGCCGCGCTCACGGAAGTGACGCTGCACGCCAACCCACGCGCCCTTGGCGGTGATGCCCATTTTCTTGTGGTCGTAACCGGCCGAACCGCCGGAGGCAAACGCATCGCCCAGCCAGAAGCCGTAGTCGATGGCGATGCCGTTGGCGATGTCGGAGAAAGTCGCGGTGCCCTTGTCCGCCGCCACCACCAGGTACGGGTCATCGTCATCATGACGAACGACGTTGGCCGGCGGCACCAGCGCGCCGTCCTTCAGGTTGTCGGTGATGTCCAACAGGCCCGAGATGAAGATGCGATAGCAGGCGATGCCCTCGGCCGCGATCTCGTCCCGGCTGCCGCCCAATGGCAGGCGACGCGGCAGGAAACCGCCCTTGGCACCCACCGGCACGATCACCGAGTTCTTCACTTGCTGGGCTTTTACCAGGCCGAGCACTTCGGTGCGGTAGTCTTCTTCACGGTCGGACCAGCGCAGGCCGCCACGGGCAACGTTGCCGAAGCGCAGGTGCACGCCTTCGACGCGTGGCGAGTAGACGAAGATCTCGAACTTGGGCACCGGCTTCGGCAGTTCCGGGATCAGGTGCGGGTTGAACTTGAAGCTGAAGTACGCCTTGTTCTGGCCGTTGGCGTCGGTCTGGTAGAAGTTGGTCCGCAGGGTCGCCTTGATCAGGTCAAGGTAGCGACGCAGGATGCGGTCTTCGTTGAGTACCTGCACTTCGTCGAGGGCCGAGAGGATCGCTTGCTCCAGGCGCAGTTGCTTGTCTTCCAGGTCATCGCCGGTCAACTTGCGCGCCAGGTAGAAGCGGGTCTTGAACAACCGGGTCAGTTCGCGAGCGATGTCGGTGTGGTTGTTCAGGGTGCTGGCGATGTAGCCGAGGTCGAAGCCCAGGCGGATCTGCTTCAGGTAACGGGCGTAGGCACGCAACAGAGCCACGTCGCGCCACGGCAGGCCGGCGGTCAGCACCAGGCGGTTGAACGCATCGTTCTCGGCATCGCCACGCACGATGTGGACGAACGCGTCCTGCAAGGTGTCGTTGAGTTGCTGGATGTCGAGGTCCAGGCCTTCGGCGGCGGTGAACGCGAAATCATGAATCCAGAACTCGCGGCCATTGGTGTGGCGCAGGCGGTACGGGAACTCGCCCAGCACGCGCAGGCCGAGGTTTTCCAGGATCGGCAGCACGTCGGACAGCGCCAGCGGCGTGTCGGCGTGATACAGCTTGCAGTGCAGCTCACGCTGGCCGGAGACCTGGCCCAACGGTTGGTAGAAGCTCATCACCAGCGGGTTGGTTTCACTCAGGCTCAGCAGGTGTTGCATGTCCACCACGGCCGAGTGCGCGGCGAAGCGCTCGCGGTAGCCGGCCGGGAAGCCTTTCGGGAAGTCCGACAGCACGTTGGTGCCCTGGGCTTCGCCGAAGCTCTCGACGACCAGGCTGGCGTAGTCGTCCTTCCAGCTGCGGCAGGCCTGCACCACTTCTTTTTCCAGCAGCAGCGGGTCGATGTCGATGCGGTTCTTCGGATCCACCCGCAGGATCAGTTGTACGCGGGCCAGCACGGACTCGGAGAAGAACGTCCAGAACTCGCAATCCGACGCCTTCAGGCGCTCCATCAGCACCTGCTGGATCTTCTGGCGCACTTCGGTGGAATAGATATCGCGCGGCACGTAGGCCAGGCAGTAGCAGAAACGGCCGTACGGGTCCTTGCGCAGGAACACGCGGATCTTGTTGCGTTCCTGGATCTGCACGATCGACATGACGGTGCTGAACAGCTCGTCCACCGGGGTCTGGAACAAGTCGTCGCGAGGCAGGACTTCGACCACCTGGGCCAGCTCCTTGCCCAGGTGCGCCTTGGCCTGGAAGCCCGAACGACGCTCGATTTCCGCGACCTTGCGACGGATGTACGGGATGACCCGCACGCTCTCGCCATACACCGAGGAGGTGTACAGGCCCATGAAGCGGCATTCCTTGATGACCTTGCCGTCGGCGTCGATCTCGCGGATCGACACGTAGTCCGGGTAGGCCGGACGGTGCACGCGGCTCGGGTGCGCGGCCTTGGCGAACGACAACACGGTCGGTTCGCGCAGGTAATTGACGGCGTAGTCTTCGATGCGCAGGTCTTCGGCGGTCAGGCCGGCGCGCAGTAGTTTGGTCAGGCCGAGGAACGATTCGGGGTCGTATTCGATGTGGCCGCCATCGGCTTCATCGCGAACCACGAACTCTTCATAGCCGAGGAAGGTGAAGTGGTTGCCCACCAGCCATTCCAGGAAGCTCTTGATTTCGGCTTTTTCGTCAGCGTCGGTGGCGTAGGCGCTGTTGTCCAGGCTCGCGAGGATTTCCTGGACCTTGGCTTTCATCGGCTCGAAGTCGGCGACGGCGACGCGCACTTCGCCCAGCACTTGCTCAAGTTCCTTGCTCAGGACGTTGAGTTCGGCGGCGTTGGCGCAGCGGTCGATTTCCAGGTACATCAACGACTCTTGCAGCACGTCGTCGCCCTGGGTGCCCTTCGGCAGGATTTCCAGCAACTCGCCCTTGCTGCCGCGACGCACGCTCAGGACGGTGGTTTGCAGGGTATGGATGCTGTAGCCGCGACGGTTCAGCTCGGTGCGGACCGAATCCACCAGGAACGGCAGGTCGTGGTGCAGCACTTCGACGGCGGTGTGGGTCGACTGCCAGCCGTGGCGCTCGTAATCGGGGTTGTAGACACGCACCTGCGGTTGCGCGTGGTCAAAGCGCTCAAGCAGGCGCCAGGCAGACAGGGTGCAGCCGGCGAGGTCGGACAACCGGCGCTGGGTGAGTTCATCGAGGGAAATGATGCCGAAGAATTGTTCAGCGAACAGCGCCACTTGTGGCAGTGCCTGTTCACTGATGTGCTGCGCCAGTGCCGCTTGCAGTTGATGCTGGAAGTCGGCTTTGCTGGCTGCGGTGAAGAACGCCATCTGTGGTACTCCGCTTGGGCTTGTTATTGATGGTAGCGTCGCGTGCAACCCCTTTCGGGGCCGTCGGCCATCCCGTTCCTGATTCTCGGGCAGAGGAAACAGGATGACAGGTGGGTGAAGCTGGACGGGACCCGCAGGTCACATCCTTTTTGCAGGTAATTTCAAAGTAATGACCACCTGCAAAAAACACTCCGCGATGCCCTTTGCAGGTGCACATCCGTTGCGCAGCTTAACGAGTGCGACAACCTGCCTGCTTGCAGCGCTGCGACATATTCGGTCATCGGCTAGCTCCCTGCTCGCCATGCATCGAACAACCCTAGCAGTCCCAGGGCCAAACGGCACCCTGCGGTGGTAATCCAGCAGAAAATCGTCGGGGCTGGCAGAATCGCGTTTTTGCCCGTGCAAGGCTCATCGGAGCCAGGAGCCATCCATGAAAATGACCACCGACCTGCTGATCGCCAACCCGTGCGACGACGAAGAAGACAACATGGCCATGCTCTGCTGCCATAGCGCTCAGGGCGACATGTTCCTGATGAGCCGCTACCCGGACGAAGACGAGCTGGAGATCACGCTGGATGGCGAGCCCTCGACGCTGGACGGCGTCAAGGTGACCCTAGGCCCGACCCTGCTGAAAATAGAGATCGCCGCGGCGGATGCCGATGCGCTCAACGGTGACGATGTGCTGGAAATCACCTACAACCCCGACGTGACGGACGTGGCGGAAGTGGAACTGACCTTGCAGAACATCCTCAAGGGCACGGGCACCTACATCAGCCAGCTCTGAATCCTTTGTGGCGAGGGGATTTATCCCCGCTGGGCTGCGCAGCAGCCCCAAAAAGGCTGAACACCATCAGCCTGGCACACCGAGGTGGCTGGTCTTGGGCTGCTCCGCAGCCAGCGGGGATAAATCCCCTCGCCACAGGGTTAGGGCATTGCCCAAGATTGCATGTAGCTAACACAACTTTGGTGAGGCCACGCATCACCCGTTATCAGTCGTTCTGCACGAAATTGCCATCGGCGTCATAGACCAGGTATTCGTCACTGTTATTCGGATCCCTCACGTAATAACGGGCGTCATTGCTGTTCTCCGGTACTTTCATACTGGTGTACGACCCCAGTTCCTTGATCACCTTGCTGTCCTGACTGATCAAGACCAACGAGGTCCCCCCACCCGCACGGATGGCCGCTGCGTAACGGGTCTGGAACGCGTTGATCTGCTGGTAATCCAGTGGCACTTGCAACCGGCCCGCCAAGTCGATGGCACCGTAGCTGCCATCACGTCCCACCACCGCCATGCCGTTGGAAAACGGCTCCACCTCGTCATACGGCAACTTGATGGCTAGTCGCTCGCCCTGGCGATCGATAAAGGCGAATTTGCTGCTTTTGGTGTCCTGCACCAGCAACGGTTGCTGGCCCACAAACCGACCGATCACGTTGTAGCCTTGCGGATTGATCCGTTTACCCGCCAGATCGAAAACGTCCTGGCGACTCCGGTCGGCGGAGCTGGCATATAGCAGCCCCTCGCTGTGCTCGATGCCGGAGAACTGCGTCGGCAGGATGATTTTGCCGTCCAGGCTGTAGGCACCGTACAGGCCTTCCATGAGATCGGTTCGTGTGCCGAGACGGGCGATGAACACGTTGTCGGTCACGGTAGGGTTGACGAATTTCATCGGCAATACGAAGCGATGATTCCTGGCATCGTAGAGCCCATAAGGGCCATTGGTTTCACGCTCGACCAACAACAGGCCGTTGCTCAAGGCTTCGGTGATGTATTCAAACGGCAGGTCCACGAGCTTGTTGCTACCGGCGGGGAAATAGGCGAACTGGCTGCGCAACGCCCGTCCACCGGACTCTGGGTCGCTGGATTTCTCCTCGGAGAACAAGGTGTAGGCATCAGCCATCAGGCTGTCTTGCACTTGCACCCAACGGGGCTTGATCAGCCACTGCCCGGCCTGATCAATGAAGCCATAGCGCTCGGCGCTCCGGTCCAGGGCGATGTAACGCGTTTGTCCTGCCAGGACGTTGTCGACCTGGGTGAACGCAATGGTGTTGTCCTCCATCGGATCAAGTACATGGATGACGATGCGCTGCGGGGTGGCCTCGAATTGATAGTCAAGCTCGGTGTTTTTCAACGGCCCCGCCTGCGCGGCCAGCGCCTCGCCCAGGCGTTCCAATTGCTGTTGCACCGCCTGGCTGGTCTTGAGTTGCTTGAGGTCGCCTTTGGTCTGCAGCAGCGCGTTGTAATAGTCGTGCAACGCCGCGATATCGCCATCGGACGGAAACGCCCAGGAATTGTGACCGTTGCTGTAGAGCGCCCTGCCCGCGTCGTCCAGCCCTTGCACCACAAGGGTCGACATTTTCGGCGTACTCAGGCGCACCGACGCGCTGCCATTACCCAGGGCTGTAAGCCGGAAGGACTGGCCGTCGTCCAGGGTCACGTTCGGATGATCCTTGTCCAGCACCACTTTCCTGAATGCCGGATAGCTGCGGTAAACGACCGTCAGCCCTACACTCGCCAGCGGTTTGTTCACCGAAAGTTCGAAAGCATCATCGGAGGCAAACGTGTCGTCGGACTCGACCTTGGGCGGCGCCTTGAGATCGGCGAAGGTTTGCTCGCTGCCATCGCGAAAACGCAGGCGCTGCGGCAGGTACTGCTCGGCAGTTGGCTCATCCGGCGTGGCGGCGCGTTTCCAGAGCGAATCGAGACTCTCGGTATCGAGCCTCACTTCCGAGCCATCGGCATACAACCTCTGGGTAAAACGCAGGCCCTGGACCGAGGCCAACGCAGCCTTCAGTTGCGCGCTGGTGAACGGGACAAACAGCGACTCGTATTGCAACGGCTGCCCATCACCCGTCTCGGTCGTTTCGACAGCCAGGCTCAGTTGCGCTTCACTGACACGCGCCAAAGACCGGAGGGTTTCGCCGGTGTCCTGGATCAAGTAATTAAGACGCTTCTCCACCTCTGGCGGTGCCAGGGCGCCAATGTCCTCGATGCCACCTTCGTTCAGCTCTCCGGCACCGAAACCTTCATCGGCCGGCACACCGCTGTGGCTAAACACGTAGTAGGCGGCACAGCCCACCACCAGCAGGGCCACACTCAGTATCGACAGCAATCTCAAACGAGGCTGGGTAATGTTCATGGTGGCTTCGGTAGTCTAAGGGCTGGGAAAGGCAGGCAGCTAACCACACGGCCTGGCGCGCTGCAAATCGCCTGGCTGGCGCGGTTCTGCTGAAGGCCTGACTGGATCGTCGCCGCTGCCCAAGTGAAGCGAAGCACCGTCGGTCGTACCTGATACATCGCCCTTGACGACCGAACGAATTCTGGTGTTTCCTGAAACCGGTTTCAGAACCTCAATAAATCCAAAAAACAGGTCTCAATCCGTGAATTCTTTCTCCGCCGCCCAGCGCAGCCGCGTGACCATGCTCGATGTCGCCGAACGCGCCGGGGTCTCCAAGGCCAGCGTCTCGCGTTTCATCGGCGAGGACCGCGCCCTGCTCTCCGAAGCCATCGCCCGGCGCATCGAGCAGGCGATCAGCGAGCTGGGCTATCGGCCAAACCAGATGGCCCGTGGCCTCAAGCGCGGGCGCACGCGCCTGATCGGCATGCTGGTGGCCGATATCCGCAACCCCTATTCGATTGCCGTGATGCATGGCGTGGAAACCGCCTGCCGTCGTCACGGCTACAGCCTGGTGGTGTGCAACACCGACCGCGACGACGAACAGGAACGCCAGCACCTGGCCCTCCTGCGCGCCTACAACATCGAAGGGCTGATCGTGAACACCCTGGGCCATCACCGCGACGAACTGTTCGAATTGCGCAGCGAGATGCCGATGGTGCTGGTGGATCGCAAGGTCGATCGGCTCGAAACCGATCTGGTCGGGCTGGACAACCCGGCCGCCGTCGAGATGGCCCTCGATCACCTCGAACAGCGTGGCTATCGCGATTTGCTGCTGGTGACCGAACCGTTCGATGGCACCAGTTCGCGGATCGAGCGGGTCGAGAGTTTCAAGGCCAGCATCGAACGGCGCCCTGCCCTGGCGGGCGCTGTGGTGGAAACCTGCGATCAGCTGCTACCGCGCATCAAGACGTTTCTCGCCAAGCCGGACCGTGGCCCCAAGGCGCTGTTCTGCGCCAACGGCATCGCCGCCCTGACGGCCACCCAGGTATTGCGCGAACTCGGTTGCCACTTGTTCGACGACATCGGCCTGATCGCCCTCGACGACCTGGACTGGTACCCACTGGTGGGCAGCGGCATCACCGCCCTGGCCCAGCCCACCGCGGAAATCGGCGCCAGCGCTTTCGAATGCTTGCTCAAGCGTTTGCGGGGTGACAACGGGCCGGTTCAGACCCTCGATTTCGCCGCGCGGTTGATTGAGCGTGGGTCGACGCTTGGGAATGTTCGGTGATGGTGAGGGCCCTATCGCGAGCAAGCTCGCTCCCACAGGTCCGCGCAACACTGAAAGTCCCTTGTGGGAGCGAGCTTGCTCGCGATGAGGCCCTCCAGCACACCGCCTAATTTTTTTGACCAAAACTGAAACCGGTTTCAGAGGTACAACAACAATGAACAAACCAGCCGTTTCCATCAGCCTCTCCAGCTACGGCGCCGACCTGGTGCGCCAACGCGGCCAAGGCAGCTTCATCGACCTGCTGGCCGCCGCTGGCGCCTCGCGCATCGAATGGCGCGAAGAGTTGCTGACCTTCGAACAACCCGCCGAATTGGCCGCTGGCGCTCGCGCCCATGGATTGCAAAGCATCTACTCCTCGCCTCTGGAACTCTGGCTCCCCGGCCAGCCCAGGCCCAATCCCGCCCTCGCGACCGCCCTGCAACGTGGCGAGGCGTTCGGTTCGGCATGGCTGAAGGTTTCCCTCGGTCACTTCAGCGACTCCCACGACTTGTCGGCCTTGGCGGACATCCTTGCGACAAGCCCGGTGCAACTGCTCGTGGAAAACGACCAGACCCTGCAGGGCGGACGAATCGAACCGCTGCAACGCTTCTTCGCCGCGGTCGAAGCACACGCGCTGCCCATCGCCATGACCTTCGACATCGGCAACTGGCAATGGCAGGACCAATCAGCCACGGTGGCGGCCCGGCAACTCGGGCGGCATGTCGCCTACGTGCATTGCAAGGCGGTGGCCCGGCGTCCCGATGGCAAGCTCGTTGCCGTTCCGCCCGGCCAGGCCGACCTGCACCTGTGGGAACAATTGCTCAAGCACATGCCGGTCGGCGTGATGCGTGCCGCCGAATACCCGTTGCAGGGCGACGACCTGCTGCAACTGACTGCCGAACATGTCGCCATCCTGTCCCGCCTCGGGCAATCGCGCCGGGAGACCGCCCATGTCTGACTTCGATGTATTGTCGTTCGGTGAAACCATGGCGATGCTGGTGGCCGACGAAACCGGCGACCTGGCCGCCGTCAACCAGTTTCACAAACGCATCGCCGGGGCCGACAGTAACGTGGCCATCGGCTTGTCGCGACTGGGTTTCCAAGTGGCCTGGCTCAGCCGGGTCGGCGCCGACTCCCTGGGACGCTTCGTGGTGCAGACGCTGGAAAAGGAAGGCCTGGATTGTCGCCACGTGGCCGTCGATCCGGCGCACCCCACCGGCTTCCAGCTCAAGTCCCGCACCGACGATGGCAGCGATCCGCAGGTCGAATATTTCCGGCGTGGTTCAGCCGCCAGTCACTTGTCCGTTGATTCTATCGCACCGTCCTTGCTCGCCGCCCGTCACTTGCATGCCACCGGCATCGTGCCAGCGCTGTCGGTGACTGCACGGGCGATGTCCTTCGAATTGATGACCCGCATGCGCGAGGCCGGCCGCAGCCTGTCGTTCGACCCCAACCTGCGCCCGAGCCTGTGGTCGAACGAAGCGACGATGATCCGCGAGATCAATCGCCACGCCGCCCTCGCCCACTGGGTCTTGCCGGGCCTCGGCGAAGGTCGGTTGCTGACCGGTTTTGACGACCCTGCCGACATCGCCGCGTTCTACCTGGACCTGGGCGCCGAAGCCGTGGTGATCAAGCTCGGCCCGGACGGTGCTTATTACCGCACCGCGCTCGACCAGGGATTCATTGCCGGCGTGCCGGTGGCCCGGGTAGTGGACACCGTGGGCGCCGGAGATGGCTTCGCCGTCGGCCTGATCAGCGCACTGCTCGAAGGCCGCGACATCACCGAGGCGGTCCGCCGCGCGAACTGGATCGGCAGCCGCGCGGTGCAGAGCCGTGGGGACATGGAAGGACTGCCGACGCGCGATGAACTGTCGACTGAATTTGAAACCGCTATTCGCGAGCAGGCTCGCTCCCACACGGGCCAACGCTAAACCCTGTGGGAGCGAGCCTGCTCGCGAATGAAGCCACCGCAAAACGCACCTGCTGAACAAAAACAACAAGCTCAGGAGTCAACGACATGCAAACGCTCAACCTCGCCACCCGCCGCTGGTGGTACATCATGCCCATCGTGTTCATCACCTACAGCCTGGCCTACCTCGACCGGGCCAACTATGGCTTTGCCGCCGCGTCGGGCATGGCCGAGGACCTGATGATTACCCCAGGGCTGTCATCGCTGCTCGGCGCGCTGTTTTTCCTCGGCTACTTTTTCTTCCAGGTACCCGGGGCGATCTACGCGCAGAAGCACAGCGTGAAGAAGCTGATCTTCGTCAGCCTGATCCTCTGGGGCTCGCTGGCGACCCTCACCGGCGTGGTCTCCAACGCGTATTGGCTGATCGTGATCCGCTTCATGCTCGGCGTGGTGGAAGCCGCCGTCATGCCGGCGATGCTGGTCTATTTGTGCCATTGGTTCACCCGGGCCGAACGCTCGCGCGCCAACACCTTCCTGATCCTCGGCAACCCGGTGACCATGCTGTGGATGTCGGTGGTCTCGGGCTATCTGGTGCAGCAATTCGACTGGCGTTGGATGTTCATCATTGAAGGCCTGCCGGCGGTGCTCTGGGCCTTCGTCTGGTGGCGCCTGGCCGATGATCGCCCGGCCCAGGCCAAGTGGCTCAGCGAACAGGAAAAACAAGACTTGGAAAGCGCCCTGGCCGCCGAGCAGGTGGGCATCAAGGCGGTGAAGAACTACGCCGAGGCCTTTCGCTCACCCAAAGTGATCATCCTTGCCCTGCAATTCTTCTGCTGGAGCATCGGCGTCTATGGGTTTGTGCTCTGGTTGCCGTCGATCCTCAAGGCCGGCTTGAAGATGAGCATGGTCGAAGCCGGGTGGCTGTCATCGCTGCCTTATCTGGCGGCGGTGGTGGCCATGCTGATCGTGTCCTGGGCGTCGGACAAGGTGCAGAAACGCAAGCGCTTTGTCTGGCCACCGCTGCTGGTCGCATCCATCGCGTTCTACGCCTCCTACCTGCTCGGGGCTGAGCATTTCTGGTGGTCCTATGCCTTGCTAGTGATCGCCGGAGCCTGCATGTATGCACCCTACGGTCCGTTTTTCGCCATCGTTCCGGAGATCCTCCCGGCCAACGTCGCCGGTGGCGCCATGGCCCTGATCAACAGCATGGGCGCACTGGGTTCGTTCGGCGGCTCGTACCTGGTGGGCTACCTCAACGGCTCCACTGGCTCCACCGGCATGTCCTTCTTGTTGATGAGCGGCGCCTTGCTGCTGTCGGTGGTACTGACCCTCGCCCTCAAGCCCGGCGCCAGCGACCGGGTCGTGTCCAAAACCGTGACGCCGCACCCGGCGCCTGCCCGTTCCTGAATCGAGAAATCCCATGAAAAAGCACGTGGTGTTGTACAAGAAACTCTCAGCGCAACTGATGGATCGCCTGCAGGCCCAGGCCCAAGTCACCCTCATCGAACGCCTCGACGCCCCGGGCCTGGCGCAACTGCGCGACGCCCTGCCCAGCGCCCACGCCTTATTGGGCGCAAGCCTGAAGCTGGATGCGTCGTTGCTTGATCTGGCGCCGAATCTCGAGGCCATCGCCAGCGTTTCGGTCGGCGTCGACAATTACGATATCGATTACCTGACCGAACGCCGGATCCTGCTCACCAATACGCCGGATGTGCTGACCGAAACCACCGCCGACACCGGGTTCGCCTTGATCCTGGCAACGGCGCGACGCGTGGTGGAACTGGCCAACCTGGTTCGTGCAGGCGGGTGGCAACAAAGCATCGGCCCGCGGCATTTCGGTAGCGACGTCCATGGCAAGACCCTGGGCATCGTCGGCATGGGCCGCATCGGCGAAGCCTTGGCCCAACGCGGACACTTCGGCTTCGGCATGCCGGTGCTCTATCACAGTCATTCGCCCAAGCCTCCAGTGGAGCAGCGTTTCGGGGCGCGCTATTGCGACCTCGACACGCTGTTGCAACAAGCGGATTTCATATGCCTGACCTTGCCCTTGACCGCCGAGACCGAAGGCCTGATCGATGCACGCGCGTTCGCCCAGATGCGCCCTGAAAGCATCTTCATCAATATCTCCCGGGGCAAGGTCGTGGACGAAACGGCAATGATCGACGCCTTGCGCCACGGGCAGATCCGTGGCGCCGGGCTGGACGTTTTCGAGCACGAGCCTCTGGACCCGGATTCGCCACTGTTGCAGATGGATAACGTAGTGGCGACGCCGCACATGGGCTCGGCTACCCACGAGACCCGGGAGGCAATGGCGCGTTGTGCGGTGGAGAACCTGCTGGCGGCGTTGGCGGGTGAAAGGCCAGCGAACCTGGTCAATCCGGGGGTTTGGAAAGGCTGAGTCACTCGGCCCCGCCCGATTGCCATCGCGAGCAGGCTCGCTCCCACAGTGGGACTGCGGCGTGCCTGGATCCTGGTTCCGCCACTCATCTCCTGTGGGAACGGGCTTGCTCGCGAAGGCGTAGTGTCAGGCAACATTTTCGTCGATGGACACACCGCCTTCGCGAGCAAGCCCGCTTCCACAGATCCAAGCCGATCACAAATCCGCACCCCCATCAAAATCCCGTTAGTCGCCACCCCCTGCCATGCATTAAAGTAACGCCCCCAGCCCCGGCGTTATCCGAACGCCGGGGCCACCCTTTCCAGGAACAGTCATCGATGGAACATCGTGAAGCGCTGCTGGCGCTGCGAACCTTTCTTTCTACGCAGATTCTCGGCCAGGAAAAACTCATCGAGCGCCTGCTCATCGCCCTGCTCGCCGACGGGCATATGTTGGTGGAAGGTGCGCCGGGCCTGGCCAAGACCAAGGCGATCAAGGAGCTGGCCGAAGGGATCGAAGCGCAGTTCCATCGCATTCAGTTCACACCCGACCTATTGCCTGCCGACATCACCGGCACCGAGATCTATCGTCCGGAAACCGGCAGTTTCGTGTTCCAGCAGGGGCCGATTTTCCACAACCTGGTGCTGGCGGACGAAATCAACCGGGCACCGGCCAAGGTCCAGTCGGCCTTGCTCGAAGCCATGGCCGAGCGGCAGGTCAGCGTCGGGCGCAGCACTTATGAACTGTCGCCGCTGTTCCTGGTGATGGCCACGCAGAACCCGATCGAGCAGGAAGGCACGTATCCATTGCCCGAAGCCCAACTCGACCGGTTCCTGATGCACGTGAAGATTGGCTTCCCGGACGCCGCGGTGGAGCGCCGTATCCTGCAGCAGGCCCGGGGTGAAGCGCTGAATGGTGAAACCAAGCCCGAGCGTCGTGTCAGCCAGCAGGCGATTTTTGCCGCGCGCAAGGAAATCCTCGGGTTGTACATGGCCGACGCCGTGGAGGAGTACCTGGTGCAACTGATCATGGCCACTCGCAACCCGGCCAAGTTCGATCCGGAGATGGCCGAGTGGATTGCCTATGGCGCCAGCCCGCGGGGCTCGATTGCCCTGGATCGCTGCGCCCGCGCCCACGCCTGGCTGGCCGGGCGCGACTTCGTCAGCCCGGAAGACATCCAGGCCGTGCTGTTCGACGTACTGCGCCATCGCATCATCCTGTCGTTCGAAGCCGAAGCCGCCGGCATTGACCAGGACCGGGTCGTGCAGCGGATTCTCGACGTCGTCGCCGTCGCTTGAGTATCCATCATGAATAACCCACTCGCGCCCGTCCCGGGCATCCGCGTCAGCCTTTCGGAGCTGATCGAGATGCGCCATCGCGTGCGCGAAGTGCAGTTGTTTTCCACGCCCGGCCAGCGCAGCCCGCTGATCGGCCTGCACCATTCCAAGCTGCGCGGGCGCGGGGTGGATTTCGACCAGGTGCGGATCTACCAGGCCGGCGACGATGTGCGCACCATCGACTGGCGCGTCACCGCACGGACCCAGGAACCTCACACGAAACTGTTCCACGAAGAGCGCGAGCGGCCGATCTTCATCATGATCGAGCAGAGCCATCGCCTGTTCTTCGGTTCCGGGCTGATCTTCAAGTCGGTGCTCGCCGCCCAGGCCGCGAGCCTTATCGGCTGGGCCGCGCTGGGGCACAACGACCGGGTTGGCGGTTTGGTGTTCGGCAATAACACCCACTACGAAGTCAAGCCACGGCGCAGCAAACAAAGCCTGCTGCAGTTGCTCAACCGCCTGGTGCGCGTCAATCAATCGCTGCACACCGACGGCGAGTCGGACCGCGACTCGTTTGGCGTGGCCTTGCGCCGCGCCCGGGAGGTGCTGCGCCCTGGCAGCCTGGCGATCGTGATTTGCGACGAGCGCGCCTTGTCCGACAGCGCGGAACAACAACTGAGTTTGCTGTCGCGCCATTGCGACCTGTTGCTGTTGCCATTGTCCGACCCATTGGACCACGCCCTGCCCGCCGCCGGATTGCTGCGTTTTGCCCAGCGCGGCGAACAGCTGGAGCTCGACACCTTGAACGTCGAGTTGCGCCAGACCTACCGCGCCCAGGCCGAGGCACGGCTGGAGCGCTGGGAGATGCTGGCCCAGAAGCTGCGGATCCTGATGCTGCCCTTGAGCACCCAGGGCGACATGGTCGAACAGCTGCGCGAATACCTGAACCCCAAGCGGCCGGGGAAAACCCGATGAGCAGCCTCGACCAGTTGCAACCGCTCATGGCCCCGCCGCCCATCGGATTCTGGCCGCCCGCGCCGGGCTGGTGGCTATTGCTGGTATTGCTGCCTCTGCTGGGCGTGGGTGCCTGGCAGTTGCGCCGGTTCATTCCGGTCAAGCGCAACACCGCCCGCGCCGAACAGCCGCTGGACCCGGTCCGCCTGGCGGCGTTGGCCGAGCTCGCCCTGCTGCCCAAGCCCTACGACGGCGCGCCGGCCGGCGCCTGGCTGCAGCAACTCAACGGGCTGCTCAAGCGTTTGTGCCGTAACCATTATCCTTACAGCCAGAGCCACACCCTCAACGGGCGCAAGTGGCTGGCGTTCCTGGACAACCGCTGCCCGGCCGCCGGCCTGACTCGCTGGATGATCCTGGTTGAAGGCGCCTACAAGCCCGAATGCAAGCTCGATGACAAAGCCATCGCCGGCCTGACCCAAGCCGTCGAGATATGGATTCGCAAACATGTTTGAATTCGCCTGGCCGTGGATCTTTGTCCTGTTGCCGTTGCCCTGGCTGATGCGCCTGGTATTGCCGGCGGCGGACAGCGGCGAGCCGGCACTCAAGGTCAGTTTCCTGGAAGACCTCGAAGGACTCGTGGGGCGTCGCGCCCGGGCCAACCTGCCCACCTGGCGCCAACAGGCACCCTTCATCCTGCTCTGGCTGCTGCTGTTGATCGCTGCCGCCCGTCCGCAGTGGCTGGGCGAGCCGTTGCCGATTGCCGCAAGCGGCCGCGACTTGCTGGTCGCCGTGGACGTTTCCGGGTCCATGGATTTTCCTGACATGCAGTGGAAGGAAGAAGACATCAGCCGCCTGGGGCTGGTCCAGCGCATGCTCGGGGACTTTCTGGAAAGCCGCGAAGGCGACCGGGTCGGCCTGATCCTGTTTGGCAGCCAGGCGTATCTGCAGGCACCGTTGACCTTCGACCGTCATACCGTGCGGCGCTGGCTCGATGAGGCGCGCGTCGGCATCGCCGGCAAGAACACCGCCATCGGCGATGCCATCGGCCTGGCGCTCAAACGCCTGCGCCAGCGTCCGGCCCAGAGCCGCGTGCTGATCCTGGTCACGGATGGCGCCAACAACGGCGGTGAAATCGATCCCCTGACTGCCGCCCGGCTGGCCGCCGATGAAAGCGTGAAAATCTACACGATCGGCGTAGGCGCCGATCCGGAGCAAAGCGGCACGGCGGGCTTTTTGGGAGTCAACCCGAGCCTGGATCTCGACGAAGCGACCCTCAGGGAAATCGCCCAGGTCACCGGCGGCCAGTATTTCCGTGCCCAGGACGGTGAGCAGTTGCTGACGATCAAGACCACCCTCGACCGACTCGAGCCGGTGACCCAACAACCGACCCAGGCCCGTCCGGCCCAGGCGCTCTATCATTGGCCGCTGGCGATCGCGCTGCTGCTGAGCCTGTTGCTGGTGGCCCGGGAACGCTGGCCGGATAACCCGTTGCAGCGCCTGTTCACCCAGCCCTTGTTCCAGCCGTCGCAACCGTCCGAATGGCGGCAGCGGCTCAAGCGCCTGCGGTTGCGGAGGCGCCGATGATCGCGCTCTGGCCGCATTGGCTGCGCCCCGGTTTCATCCTGCTGCTGCCCTTGCTGGGCTGGCTGCTTTGGCAATTGTGGCACCGTCAGAAACGCGTGGGCCGCTGGCAGATGATCCTGCCTCCGGCGTTTCACGCAGTGCTGCTCAGCGGCGGCAGCGGCCGTGAAAGCAAGCTGCCCTGGATTGCCCTCGGGCTGGGCTGGCTGCTGATGGTGCTGGCGTTGCTGGGCCCCAGTTGGACGCGCGTCGAACAGACCAGCCAGAAACCTGCCGATCCGCTGGTGGTCATCCTCGAGCTGACCCCGGAGATGCTCGCCACCGACGTCCCGCCCACGCGCCTGGAACAGGCGCGGCGCAAACTGCTGGACGTGCTGCATAGCCGCAGCGACGCGCAGACCGCGATCGTCGTCTACTCAGGCAGTGCGCACACCCTGGTCCCGCTGTCGGACGACCTCGCCACCAGCGCCAACCTGCTCGAAGCCCTGAAACCGTCGATCATGCCCCAAGCCGGCCACCGCGCCGACCTGGCCGTCAACAAGGCCATGACGCTGCTGGACCAGGCCGGGCTTGGCCACGGACGAATCCTGCTGATCGGTTCCTCCCTGAACGAGGAGGAACGGCAAGGCATTCGCCAGGTTCTGGACGGCTCCGCCACACGCCTGCTGATGCTCGGCATCGGTACCCGGGAAGGCGCACCAGTGGCCCAGGATGACGGCAGTTACCTGAAGGATGAAAAGGGCGCGATCCTGGTTCCGCGCCTGGACAGCCCGGGCCTCAAGTCCTTCGTCAGTGAGCTGGACGGCCGCTACCGTCCGGCACGCCTGGACGACCGGGACCTGCGCGGCCTGGGCCTGCTGGAGGGACCGCGACACCTGCGCAGCGATGGCCAGAAACTACGCCTGGACACCTGGGCCGACCAGGGTTATTGGCTGCTGTTGCCGTTGTTGCTGCTGGCAGCGTGCGCCGGGCGGCGCGGTTGGCTTTTCTGCCTGCCATTGCTGTTGGCATTGCCCCAGACCGGCCATGCCTTCGAGTTCGAGGATTTATGGTTGCGCCCGGACCAACAGGGCCAACACCTGCTCAAGCAAAAGCGCCCGGCCGAGGCCGCCGCGCATTTCGAGGACAGCCAATGGCAGGGGGTCGCCCTGTACGAAGCCGGCCGGTACAGCGAAGCCGCCCAGCGCTTTGCCGAAGGCAACGACGCCCGCGCCCATTACAATCGCGGTAACGCCCTGGCCCGCAGCGGCGAGCTGGACGCCGCGATCGACGCCTATGAGCAGGCCCTGGAACTGCAACCGGACCTGCGTCCGGCGCAGACCAACAAGGCCCTGGTGGAAAGCTTGCTGCAAGAACAAGCTCCGCCAGCGGCCCCACCCAAACCTGCCGAAACCCCGGAACCGCCCCCCAGCGAGGAACCACAGGAGACCGACAGGCCGAGCCAATCGTCCGAGCAGGGCCATCCCTCCTCCGAAGCGACCGCCACCCCGGACGACGCCCAGCCGACCGAGGATCCTCCGCCCGTTGCCCAGGATGTGCCGGGCAGCGAATTGCCCGACGAGCAGACCACCACCCCGCCGCTTCGCCCGGCCACGGGTCAACGCAACGAAGAAGAACAACGCCAGGCGCTGGAACAATGGCTGCGCCAGATCCCGGACAACCCGGGCGAACTGCTTCGACGAAAATTCTGGTATGAACAGCAAAGCCATCAGGCCCAGGGAAAACACCCATGACCCGCTTCACCGCCTACCTCCTCGCCTTGCTGCTCTGGACCGCCGGGGCCCAAGCCGCGCAGTTGACTGCCAGCGTGGATCGCAGCCGGTTGAACTCCGGGGAGACCGTCGAGCTGACGCTGGAATCCAACGATGCCACGCTGTTCGGCAAACCCGACCTGAGCCCGCTGCAGGCGCTGTTCGATGTCCGGGGCACCCGCCAGGTCAACCAATTGACCACCCTCGACGGCGAGAATCGCGCCACCACGCGCTGGATCGTGACGCTGCTGCCGCGCCAGAGCGGCACCGTGGTCATTCCCGCCCTGCAATTGGGCGAAGTGACCAGCCAGCCGATCACATTGCAGGTGATCGAGAGCGAAACCCGCAACGCCTCCGGCACCCTCGAACCGGTGTTCATCGAGGCCAGCCTCGACCAGGCCGAAGTGTACGTACAGGCCCAGGCGATCCTGACCTTGCGCATCTACCATTCGGTGTCGCTGTACGACGACAGCAGCCTGACACCGCTCCATATCCCGGATGCTCGCACCGAGCAACTGGGCGAATCCCGCACCTATGAAAAAGTCATCAACGACGTGCGCCACGGCGTGATCGAACTGCGTTATGGCATCTACCCGCAACGCAGCGGCGAACTGGCGATCCCGGCCCAGACCTTCAGCGCCACCCTGGTCGAGCCGGTGGCCCAGGGTACCGCATCGCAGGGGGCCAAGCCCGGCCAGCTGATGCGTGTGAGTTCCACGCAACTGATGCTGACCGTCAAGCCAAAGCCCGCCAGCTACCCGGCCGACCTCCCCTGGCTTCCGGCCCGCAGCCTTTCCTTGAGCGAAAGCTGGAGCCCGGAACCGACCCATAGCCAGGTCGGCGACTCGTTGACCCGCAGCCTGACCCTGGAAGCCGAAGGCTTGACCAGCGCCCAGTTGCCGCCGCTGCCAGCGACTGAAATCAACGGCCTGCGGCGTTACCCCGACCAACCGGTGCTCAGCAGCCGCAGCAGCGAACGTGGCCTGGTGGGCAGCCGTGAAGACCGCGAAGCCCTGGTGCCCAACCGCAGCGGCACCATCGAGCTGCCGCCGGTGGAAGTGGTCTGGTGGAACACCCTGGAAGATCACCTGGACCGCACCAGCCTGCCCGCGCGGACCCTGCAAGTGGCGAACAACCCGAGCCTGATGGTCGACACCCCGGCGGGCACGACCCAGATCGTCACGACCGTTGACAGCGAGGCGCTGTGGTACTGGCAATTGAGCACGCTCATCCTCGCCTGTACCACACTGCTCGGTTTCGGCCTGTGGTGGCGGGCCCGCTGGCAACCGGCGGTGCTGCGCTCGACCCAGGCCGGGCCTAGCCCGCGCACGTTGCTGGACGACCTCAAGCGGGCCTGCCTGGCCAACGACCCGCACGCCACTCGCCAGGCACTGGACGCCTGGGCCCGGCAGCAGCCGGAGACCCTCGCGGACATGGCCGCGCGTTTCGTGCCGTTGTCCGACGCCCTCGACGGCTTGAACGGCGCCCTCTACAGCGAGACCGGCCAGCACTGGCAAGGCGAGGATTTGTGGCGGGCCATCCGCACCATTCCGCCGCTTGAAGGAACGCTGGACGGCGCCAGTGATTCGAGCTTGCCGCCGCTTTATCCCAAATAGCCGGTGTAGCAGCGGCTTCATGTGGCGAGGGGATTTATCCCCGCTGGAGTGCGCAGCACTCCCAAGCCAGGCAACTCGGAGTGCCAGATAGATTGAGTCGCTGCTATTGGGGCTGCTTCGCAACCCAGCGGGGCGGTGCGACGTTTCGCTAAATCCCCTCGCCACAAGAGCCGCGCCGGTCCATTCGACAAAGTTGAGCAGCCCCTCCCCTGCGTTTCCCAGTAAACTCTGCATTTTTGCGCCGCCTCTCTTCCCGCGGCCACCGTCTGTTTCTGGAGTCTGCCTTGCGTCTGTTTCACACCTCCGACTGGCATCTGGGGCAAAACCTCCACGGCCAGGATCGCGACTTCGAGCACGCCTGTTTCCTTGACTGGCTGCTGCGTCAGCTGGCCAGCGAAAAACCCGACGTGCTGCTGATTGCCGGCGATATCTTCGACACGGTCAACCCGCCCGTCAAAGCCCAGGAGCGACTGTACGACTTCATCGTCAGTGCCCACGAACAAAACGCCAACCTGACCATCGTCATGATCGCCGGCAATCATGATTCCGGCTCTCGGATCGAACTGCCCGCGCCATTGATGCGCCGCTTGCGCACCCATGCCCTGGGCCGCGTCCTGTGGCTGGACGATGGACAACTGGACGTCGAGCGCCTGTTGCTGCCGTTGCCCGACGCCAAGGGCAAGGTCCGGGCCTGGTGCCTGGCCCTGCCGTTCCTGCGACCGGCCGAGGTCACGGGCGCACAACTGGGGGACGATTACTTGCGGGGCATCGGCCAGGTCCATGAATGGCTGATTGCCGCCGCCAATGCCAAGCGCAAGAAAGGCCAGGCACTGATCGCCATCAGCCATGCGCACATGGCGGGTGGCTCGGTGTCGGAGGACTCCGAGCGCAGCCTGATCATCGGCAATGCCGAAGCCCTGCCCGCCAGCCTGTTCGGCCCGAGCATCACGTATGTCGCCCTCGGTCACTTGCACAAGCCACAGAAGGTCAATAGGGAAACGCGCATTCGCTACAGCGGCTCGCCCATCCCGCTGTCGTTCTCGGAAATCGGCTATCAGCACCAGATCCTCGACATCACCCTGGACGGCGAGAAACTGCTGAACGTCGAGCCACGGCTGATCCCCCGCGCCGTCAACCTGCAACGCCTGGGCCCGGCGCCCCTGGCCGATGTCCTGGTGCAACTCAAGGACCTGCCCGATATTGACCTGCTGGCCGATGTCCAGCGCCAACCCTGGCTGGAGGTGCGGGTGCGCCTCGACGAGCCGCAACCCGACCTGCGTCAGCAAGTGGAAACGGCCCTGCAAGGCAAAGCCGTGCGGCTGGTGCGAATCGCCGCCGAGTACGCCGGCAGCGGCGCCACCGCAGGCGCCGAGGAAGGCGCCGCATTGATCGAACTGGATCAGCTCAGCCCGCAGGATTTGTTCAGCCGCGCCTGGCAGGACACCTACGGCAGTGAAGTGGACGAACAGACACTGAAGGATTTCGCCGTGCTCTTGCAGGATGTTCAGATGGAGATCGAACAGCCATGAAGATCCTCGCCATCCGCCTCAAGAACCTTGCGTCCCTGGCTGGGCCATTTGAAATCGATTTCACCGCCGAGCCGCTGGCCAGCGCCGGCCTGTTCGCCATCACCGGCCCCACGGGCGCGGGCAAGAGCACGCTGCTGGATGCCTTGTGCCTGGCGTTGTTCGGCGCGGTGCCGCGCCTGAACAACACCGGGCGGGACGCCAAGGTGCCGGACGCCGACGGTGAAATCGCCACGGGCGATCCGCGCACGCTGTTACGCCGTGGCACCGGCGACGGTTATGCCGAAGTGGATTTTCGCGGCATCGACGGTCGCCGCTACCGGGCCCGCTGGGAGGCCAATCGCGCCCGGGAAAAAGCCGCCGGCAAGCTGCAGGCCAGCCGCCAGAGCCTGCGGGATCTGGACAACGACCAGCTATTGGCCAGCCAGAAAGGCGAATACAAGGCTCAACTTGAAGCCGCCCTCGGCCTGAATTTCGAACAGTTCACCCGCGCCGTGCTGCTGGCACAGAGCGAGTTCAGTGCGTTTCTCAAGGCCGATGACAACGACCGCAGCGAACTGCTGGAAAAACTCACCGACACCGCCCTGTATACCCGCCTCGGCCGCCGCGCCTTCGACAAGGCCAAGCAGGCCAAGGAAACCCACAAGCAACTGCAGGACCAGGCCAGCGGCGTCACGCCCCTGGCTCCCGAGGCCCGCGCCGACCTGGACGAGCGCGTGAACCAGGCCCAGCAAGCACTCAAGACCCAACAGGCGCAGCTCAAGCAACTGGAGCAGCAACAAACCTGGTTGAAGGACCTGCGCCAGTTACAGGACGAACAGGCCAGCGCCGCCGAGCAACTGCAACAAGCCCAAGCCGATTGGGAAGCGCAGGCCGATGAACGCCTGAAGCTGGTCCGCCTGGAACAACTGGCGCCGCAGCGGCATCAGTTCATCCGGCAGGCGGAACTGGCCCGGCAGTTCGAGCCACTGGCGATCAAGATCCAGCAGCTGACCCAGCAGCAAGTCGAGTTGCATGAACAACAGGGCGAATTGGAAAAAGGCCTGGGCGTGGCGCAACTGGCACTGGTCGCGGCCCGCCAGCAGAGCACCGACAACGCGCCCCTGCTGCGCCAGGCGTTCGATGAACAAAGCAGCCTCGCTCGCCTGAACCAGGAAGCCGGCCAGCGCGCCGAGCAGCTGCAACAGGCCCAACTGGCTTGCACCGACGGCCAGCGTACCCTCGACTCCCTACTGGAACAGCAGCGACAGGTGGGCGAACGCCTGCAACGGATCGCCGCAGAACTGGAACAAAGCACCGGGCTCGCACCACTGAGCGATGCCTGGGGTGCCTATCGCGATCGCCTTCAACAATTGATGCTGATCGGCAATCGGCTGAACAAGGGCCAGGACGAACTGACGCTGCTGGAACACAATGCGGCGCGTGCCGCCGAGGACCTGGCAACCCGTCGCCAAGACCTAGAAGTGCTCTACAAGGAGGCCGACGCCGAACCGCAGGCGGTGGCCGAACAGATCCAGTTGCTCGGCAACCTCTTGCAGGACAACCGCAAGCAACTGCGCGCTGTCGAGGAACTGGCTCGGTTGTGGGCCAGCCAACAGGAACTGGACAAACGCCGCGCGGAACTTGAGCAACGCCAGCAGCGCGCCTTGCAGGAACGCGACCGACTGGTGCGCGAAGGCGGCGAAGCCAAGGCCGAGCTGACGATCGCCGAGCAGACCCTGACCGTGACCCGCGAACTGCTGGAGCGCCAGCGCCTGGCTCGCAGCGAAAGCGTCGAGCAACTGCGCGAACAACTGCAAGACAACCAGCCCTGCCCGGTGTGCGGCAGCGTCGAACATCCTTACCATCAACCCGAAGCACTGCTGCAGAGCCTCGGTCGCTTCGATGAAAGCGAACAGGCCAACGCCCGCAAAGCGGTGGACCTGCTCAACGAAAAAGTCATCGATCTCAGGGCGCAGTACAGCGGCGTCATCGCCCAGCTCAAGGAATTCAAGCAACAGCAGGAACAACTCGCCACCCAGCATCAGGGCCTGGCGCCAAGCCTTGAAGCCCACCCGCTGTCGGCGCAGATGTTGGCCCAGGATTCGCCCAAGCGCGACGCCTGGCTGGCCCAGCAAACCAGCCAACTGCAGCTGCGCATCAGCCAGGACGAACAACGCCAGGCCGCCCTGCTCACCCTGCAACAGGACGCCGCGCGGCTGACCCAGCAACTGCGCGATGCAGAGACAGCCAACCAACAAGCGTCGCAGCACCTGAGCAACCAGCAACAGGAAATGGCCCGGGATCGCCAGCGCCTGGACGAGGAGCTCGAGCACTTCAGCGCACTGTTGCCGGCCGACACCTTGCAGGCCCTGCGCAGCGAACCGGCCGCCACGTTCATGGCACTTGACCAACGGATCAGCCAGCGCCTCGCGCAATTGGAACAGCAACGCGAAGAACTCGCCGAGCAACTTCAGCGCCAGCAAGCCTTGGAGAAAGAGCAGGATCGCCAGCAGCTCCGCGTGCAGCAATTGGAATCGGCACAGCAGCAGTTCAATGCCCTGGCCGAACAGCAACAGGCCTGCCAGGAAAAACTCACACAACTGCTGGGCGAACACTCCAGCGCCGAACAATGGCAGCAGCAGCTCGACGTGGCGCTGGAACAGGCTCGTCAGGCCGAGGCCAGCGCCAATCAACAGTTGCAGGACCTGCGTAACAACCTCGTGCAACTGGCGGCCGAACTCAAGGCCCGGCAGGAACAGGCCCAGGCGCTGGAGGCCGAACAGCAAACGTTGGCCGCGGGCATCGCCCAATGGCGCGCCTCTCACTCGGAACTGGACGACGCGGCGCTCGACGCCCTGCTCAGCCTTGACGAGCAACAAGTGGCGCAGTTGCGACAACGCCTGCTCAACAGCGAAAAAGCCATCGAGCAGGCCCGCGTACTGCTCACCGAACGGGAGCTGCGCCTGCACAACCACCAGGCGCAAGACAACGGCAACCTGCCGGCCGAACAGTTGGCTGATGCCCTCGCCACGCTGCATGAGCAATTTACCGCCAGTGAACAACAGTGTGCGGACTTGCGCGCCGAGCAAGCCGAGGACCAGCGTCGACAGAACGCCAACCAGGCCCTCGCCCAGCAGATCGAGCAGGCCTACACCGAGTACCAGCGCTGGGCACGCCTGGATGCGCTGATCGGCTCAGCCACCGGCGACCGCTTCCGCAAACTGGCCCAGGCGTACAACCTCGATTTGCTGGTGCACCACGCCAACGCCCAGTTGCGGCAATTGGTTCGCCGCTACCGCCTCAAGCGCGGCGGCAGCATGCTCGGGCTGCTGGTGATGGACACCGAAATGGGTGACGAACTGCGCTCGGTGCATTCGTTGTCCGGCGGCGAAACCTTCCTCGTTTCCCTCGCCCTGGCGCTGGGCCTGGCGTCGATGGCGTCCAGCACGCTGAGAATCGAGTCGCTGTTCATCGACGAAGGTTTCGGCAGCCTCGACCCCGAGTCGCTGCAACTGGCGATGGACGCCCTCGATGGCTTGCAGGCCCAGGGCCGCAAGGTCGCGGTTATCTCCCACGTGCAGGAAATGCACGAGCGGATCCCGGTGCAGATTCAGGTGCGCCGCCAGGGCAACGGGTTGAGCACGGTGGAGGTGAAATGAGCCAAGCCACGCTGTATTCCTTCCGCCGCTGCCCCTACGCCATGCGCGCTCGGATGGCGTTGCGCTACAGCGCTATCGCGCTGGACATCGTCGAAGTCAGCCTCAAGGCCAAGCCAGCCGAAATGCTAGCGCTGTCGAGCAAGGGTACGGTGCCGGTGTTGCACGTCGACGGGCGAGTCATCGATGAAAGTCTTGAGATCATGCGCTGGGCACTCGACCAGCGTGATCCGCAGGATTGGAGGCTGGCGGACGACCCCGAGGGCCAGCGGCTTACGGCGGAGCTGATCGAGGAAAACGACCAGGTATTCAAGCTTCACCTTAACCGCTACAAATACCCGGAACGTCATCCCGAACAGCCGATGGAACACTATCGAAGTGAAGGCGAAGCGTTTCTGCGCAAGCTGGAAGAACGGCTGCAAGCGCGACCGTTCCTGGTGGCGGCGCACCTGAGCCTGGCGGACGTCGCAGTACTGCCGTTCGTGCGCCAGTTTGCCCATGTCGATCGCCAGTGGTTTGCCCAGGCGCCCTACCCTCGGCTACAGGACTGGCTGGAGGGTTTGCTCGATTCCGAGCTGTTCGTGGCGATCATGGCCAAATAGATATTGATCCAGCGCGCGTGCTTTTGTGGCGAGGGAGCTTGCTCCCGCTCGGCTGCGCAGCAGACGCTTTGGATATAGCCCGAATGGGCCTGCTGCGCAGGCCAGCGGGAGCAAGGTCCCTCGCCACACAGCTCGACAACCTGTTCAAGCCTCGGCGCTGCACATGCGCACTCTGGCGCAATCAATTTGAAACGGCCCAAACACCGCCACCCTTGGCTTGACCGGCGGATTCCCCACCAACACGCCCAATGCCCGGGCGGTGAGGATGTTATGGGCGATGTTGTGGTTGCACTCGATCGTCCGCGCCAACGACCCCGCCGACGCCTGCCCCATTCCGAGTAAGGAAAAACCATTGGTGATGAATGCCAGGAAGGCGATCACCCAGAATTTGCACCTGCTCATGCCCCAGCGGCTCCTTTCACTGCGCCCTGTTCAACAGCGACAGCGGAGACTGGATGATGACCAAGGGTGGAAGCCTGCAGGGAGGTCTCAACGATACCCTCATACTGGGCTCCAACACTGACCAGCAGCACCAACGCCACATAGAAACCAATGGCTATATAGGCGCCGTGTTTGGCAGAAGACAGGATTGCGCTGGCCATGGGGTTCTCCGTGGGCATGTTTGAATGCCCACAGGATCAATCAAATAAACCGTTATGAGTAGCGACTAGTATGCATAGTCACCATCAGTTTTATTGATTGATAGAAAGTCCCCTTCAGTCGCTCAGCAAGCTCAACAACCGCTCCCGAGCCACTTCCAGTTCGCCGGGAACGGGCTGGGCGGCCGAGACAATCGGGGTGGAATAAAGGAACAGCAACATCACTGCCAGACGCATCGCCATGGTGTCGATCCTTAGCGCAAAGGAGTCAATTAACTAGCGTCAAATTTAAACACATGGCCATGTGATATCACAACGGGATTTTCCTCCCAAACGCACGAAGCCTGCGATCTTGTCTCTCCCTGGAACTGCATGGGGAGATGAAAAGATCGCAGGCTTCAGTGGTCAGCGTGATTCAGTGTTGAGTCTTGTGGTCCAGCGCCGCGTAGAAGTTGGCGCTCTGTTGCAGGTATTTCTCGGTGTAGCTCTGGGTGCGGTTTTGCTTGTTGCTGATTTCGACGCTGGCACTGGCCGGCAATGCCACGGTGGCGGAGATGGCGGAAGCAGCGATAACGGAGAAGAGATTCAGGTTCATGGCGGTAGTCCTCGGATTCAGTTGGCTGATTTGCCCGGTGGGGCCGTGAAGCAAACTTACGCGTCGAGGCGTCTCGCCTTGAAATGCTTTGTAATACTAGCGACTATCAGCCGCGTTGATACAACGGCGAAGGCCCCGAGAATCGGGGCCTTGGCGTTATTGACGAACGAGGAATTTCAAATCGCTCGGCGCATCCATCGGCAACTTCTGGACGGTCTTGCCCAGCAGGCCGGTCTTTGGATCGCGCTCGATGACCACGATCTGGTTGCTCTTCTGATTGGCGACCAGGATGAATTTTTCGCTCGGATCGAGGCTGAACTCCCGGGGGTGATCACCCTCGACGGAGCGCCGTTGCAGCTCCTTCAGCGTGCCAGCAGTCGGGTCGATGGCGAACACCAGGAGCTCATTGGTGGTGCCACGATTGCTGACATAGAGAAACTTGCCATCCCGGGAGGCATGCAACGCTGCCGCCGCTTTACCCGACTGGGGTTTTCCGTCGGCCAGATTGACCAACTGGCGCTGGGTCAGGCGACCGTCCTGGTAATCGAATACGGCGACCTGGGCGGTCATTTCCATCGTCAGCCAGGCGTGCTTGCCGTCGCCACTGAACAACAGGTGACGCGGCCCGCTACCCGGCGGCAACTGCACGAACGGCGGTTCGGCTGGCGTCAGCGGCATTTCGGGGTTGGCCTTGGGGTCGTAGCGGTAGACAAACACCTTGTCCGCCCCCAAGTCATTGGCGAACACATACTTGCCATCGGGCGAAGGCACCGCCGAATGCACATGGCCGGACTTCTGCCGCTCGGAATTGACCCGACTCGGCTGATGGCCGCCCGCTTGCACCACCGGCGCCAGCTTGCCGTCCACGCCCACCGGCAGCACCACTAAAGTGCCGCCCGGGTTCTCCAGGACGGAATAATTACTCACCAGCAAATGCTGGCCGTCCAGGCTCAAGCTGGAATGGGTCGGCTCGTTGCCCAGGGACTGCACCTGGTTGATCAGGCTCAGCTCATGGGTCTTCGGATCGATGGCATAGCTGCTGACCTTGCCCACCGGGTCCTTCTGGCCCGGCCCGTTTTCGTTGACGACGAACAGCCGCGTCAGGTCCTTGGATAGGGTCAGCCAGGAGGGGTTGTCGGTCTTGATCACCTGCAACGGATTGGCATCGAGCTGGCCGGTGCGGCTGTCGAATTGCAATCGGTAGATGCCCTGGCTCTGCCCGGCGGTGTAGGAACCCACCAGCAATTGATGACGATCGCTGGTGTCGGCCTGGACGCCCATGGCGCCCACACTGCCGGCCATCAACAAGGGCCAGAAACTACGCATCTTCATGATCGGAGTCCTCATCGTCGTGGCCGCTGGTCGCTTCCACGCATTCCAGGTGGTGGTCGCCCGAATCGCTGGTGATGATCCAATGCTTCAGGGCTTTGTCGAAGGTCGCGGCCTGCATCTGCGTCGGCGTGAAACGCCAGTGTTCGAGGGTGCGACCGTTCATGCACTCGACGTGCAATTGGTCCTGCTCGTCGAGGGAGAAATCGAATGCGTGCAGCCCATCGATGATCAGCATGTCGCAGTGTTCGAGGGCTTGCAGCAGGGTGTCGGTCAGGGCAGTCATGGCGATCAGTCGGTCATTGGGAAAGCCAGCATGATAACCCAATGTCAGAGTGGGGCTTGGGCCATAAGGTTCGAAGGCACTTTCGATTGGAAGATCGCCATCGCGAGCAAGCTCGCTCCCACAATTGGATCTTCCGCGAACACAACTTTTGCATTCACAAAAAATCCCCTGTGGGAGCGAGCTTGCTCGCGATGACGGCAGTCCATCAACCTCAATGGAACTGCCTGACTCTCAAAGCGCCTCGCGCCCCGGCACCCCATCCACCAACCGCAGGATCCCCAGCGGGTTGGCGTTCTTCAGCGGTTCCGGCAACAGATTGTCCGGGTAGTTCTGGAAGCACACCGGACGCAGGAAGCGATCGATCGCCAGCGTGCCCACCGAGGTACCACGGGCATCGGACGTCGCTGGATAAGGGCCGCCATGGACCATCGAATCACACACCTCGACGCCGGTTGGGTAACCGTTGAGCAAGATACGACCGACTTTCTGTTCCAACAACGGTGTCAATTCGCCGAACTGTTCGAAGTCCGCCGGATCGCCAATCATCGTCGCGGTGAGTTGGCCGTGCAGGCCGTTCAGGGCAGCAGTCAGTTGCGCCTGGTCCGCCACTTCGACGAACACCGTGGTCGGGCCGAAGACTTCTTCCTGCAAGGCCTCGTCGCCGTTGATCAGCAGGCTGGCATCAGCCTTGAACAATTGCGGCTGGGCTTGATTGCCCTGTTGGTCGCGACCGGCCAGACGCTCGATGCCTGGGTGAGCCAGGAGTTTCTGCAAACCCTTGCCGTAGCTTTGCAGCGTACCGGCGTTGAGCATGGTCTGCGGCGCCTGGTCGCCGATCAGCGTAGCCACCTGCTGGGTGAAAGCGGTGAACTCCGGCGAGCGAATGCCAATCACCAGGCCTGGGTTGGTGCAGAACTGACCGCAACCCTGCACCACCGAAGCGGTCAGGTCACGGGCAACGCTCTCGGCACGGTTCTTCAAGGCCTGTGGCAAAACGATCACCGGGTTGATGCTCGACATTTCGGCAAACACTGGGATCGGCTGGGGCCGCGCGGCGGCCATATCGCACAGGGCGCGCCCGCCCTTGAGGGAGCCGGTAAAACCGACGGCCTGGATCGCCGGATGCTTGACCAGCCATTCGCCGACGCCACCGCCGTAGATCATGTTGAACACACCCGCAGGCATCGAAGTTTTCTCTGCCGCGCGGATGATCGCATCGGCCACGTGCTCGGCGGTTGCCATGTGGCCGCTGTGGGCCTTGAAGACTACCGGGCAACCGGCGGCCAACGCGGCGGCGGTATCACCGCCGGCAGTGGAAAATGCCAGCGGGAAGTTGCTCGCACCGAACACCGCCACCGGGCCGAGGCCGATGCGGTATTGACGCAGGTCCGGGCGCGGCAGCGGCGTGCGCTCCGGCAAGGCGCGGTCGATGCGCGCGCCGTAGAAGTCGCCACGACGCAGGACCTTGGCAAACAGGCGCATCTGCCCGCTGGTGCGACCGCGCTCGCCCTGGATCCGGGCGGCTGGCAAGGCGGTTTCGCGGCAGACCACGGCGACGAACTCATCGCCCAGGGCGTCCAGTTCATCGGCGATGGCGTCGAGGAACTCGGCCCGACGCGCCGCACTCAGGCTGCGATACGTCGGATAAGCCGCCGCAGCGGCCTTGGCGGCGGCGTCGACTTCTTGTGCCGTGGCCTGGACGAAATCATGGGGCAATGCCTCGCCGGTGCTGGCGTCGACGCTCTGCAGGCGAGTCTGGCCGGCCGCGCTGCGCGCCCCGCCGATGTAGTTGTGGCCAAGGATCTGGTTCATCGCAAGTCTCCTCTCAAAGTGTGCCGATAGTACCCGGATTGAATACCGCGTCCACCGGGGCAATGCCATTGACCAGCGGCGCGCCGAACTCGGCCTGGCTGATCTCGAATACATCCCCCGGCTGGGTGCGGATGCCGTCGGCGAACGACAGCGTCGCGGTGCCGAAGAAGTGAACGTGTACGTCCCCCGGACGCAGGAACTGACTGTACTTGAAATGGTGGAATTCCAGGTTTTCGAGGCTGTGGCACATGTTCGCCTCGCCGCTGAGGAATTCGTTCTGCCACAGCACTTCGCCGTTGCGCAGGATACGACTGGTCCCGGACAGATGTTGAGGCAGTTCACCCACGCGAAGTTCCGGACCAAAACTGCAACTGCGCAGTTTCGAATGGGCCAGGTACAGGTAATTCTTGCGTTCCATGACGTGGTCGGAGAATTCGTTGCCTACCGCAAAGCCCAGCCGATACGGCTTGCCGTCGTGGCCGATGACGTACAGGCCGCTGATCTCCGGCTCTTCGCCAGCGTCTTCGGCAAACGGTGGCAGCGGGAACGGATGGCCCGGGCGGACCACGATGCTGCCGTCACCCTTGTAGAACCATTCCGGTTGCACGCCGGCCTGCCCGGCCTGTGGCTTGCCACCCTCGACGCCCCACTTGAAGATGCGCATGGTGTCGGTCATCGTCGCTTCGTCGCCGGCCTGCTGGTGCATCTTGTCCCGGGCCGAGGCGCTGCCGAGGTGAGTCAGGCCGGTGCCGCTGACCAACAGGTGCGCCGGGTCCGGGTGGTCCAACGGCGGCAGGATGCGCAGCTCGCCGAGCAACTGAGCGTAGTCATGGCTCGCTCCAAGGCCCAAACCGTTCACCTGCTGCTCAAGCTTCACGCCCGCTTCGATAGCGGCCAGCGCCAGCTCACGCACCGTGTTGGCGCCCTGTACTTCGCGCACTTGATCGCCATCAACGACACCGACGCGGCGCTCGCCGTGACTCAATTCGAACTGAACTAAACGCATGGGTTTTCTCCCTGTAAACAAAAACATGAATAGGCGTAGCAGGCTTTTGTGGCGAGGGGATTTATCCCCGCTGAGGTGCGCAGCAGCTCCCAAACCAGGCAACTCGGTGTGCCATGAAGATTGAGTTCGCTGCTTTAGGGCTGCTGCGCAGCCCAGCGGGGATAAATCCCCTCGCCACAAAAGCTCTCCTTCACAATTGCAATAAGTTCAGGTACGCGTCGCCCCCCGGGCACTTGCCGCGAACTGGTCCGTGCGGCAGCACATGCTTGCGCTCCAGCAGGCGATAGACCACGCCAGTCAACACCAGGCCGAACACCATCACACACGACAGGAAATACAGCCCCGAGGCCAGGTTGCCGGTGTATTCCTTCAGCGCACCGATCACGAACGGCCCGATGTAGCCACCGAGGTTGCCCACCGAGTTGATCAGCGCAATGCCCGCCGCCGCACTCGCACCAGCAAAGAACCGCCCTGGCAAGGTCCAGAACACCGCCGTGCAGGAAAACAGCGCGAACGCCACCAGGCACAGCGCCGCCAGTTGCAACACCGGCACCGACAGCCAGGCGCTGAGGAACAGGCCGATGGCACCGAGCACGTACAACACGGCCAAGTGACCGTAGCGGTCATTCAAGCGGTCGGAGCTGCGCGGAATGATCAGCAGGCCGATGATGCCGAAGATATACGGCACCGAAGAGACAAAACCGGTCACCAGGTCGCTGCCACCGAACTGCTTGATCAGCGTCGGCAACCACAGGCCCAGCCCGTAGATGCTCAACGTCACGGGCAGATAGAACAGCGCCAGCAGCAACACACGTTTGTCCTTCAGCGCATGCAGCGGATTGCCGTGGCGGGTCTGGCCGTATTCCTGCAAGTCTTTCTGCAACTCGCCGGTCAGCCAGTCCTTCTCGGCCTGGTCCATCCATTTCACTTGTTGCGGGCCATCCGGCAGGTAGCGCAGCACCGGCCAGGTCAACAGCACCGCCGGCAGGCCGATGACGATGAACAGCCACTGCCAGCCGTGCAGGCCAAGGATGCCGTCCATGCCCAGCAAGCCACCGGACACCGGGCCGGTGATCATCATCGCGATGGGTTGGGAAAGAATGAACAGGCCGAGGATCTTGCCGCGATGGCGCACCGGGAACCATTGGGTGATGTAGTACAGCACGCCCGGGAAGAACCCGGCTTCGGCCGCGCCCAGCAAGAAGCGCATGACGTAGAAACTGTGGGGCCCCTGCACGAATGCCATGCCGATGGTGATGGCGCCCCAGGTGATCATGATCCGGGCGAACCAGCGCCGCGCGCCGAAGCGTTCCAGCATCAGGTTGCTGGGGATCTCTAGCAGGAAGTAACCAATGAAAAACAGCCCCGCGCCCAAGCCGTAGGCGGCGTCGCCGATGCCGATGTCGGCGCCCATGTGCAGCTTGGCAAAGCCCACCGCAGAGCGGTCCACGTAGGCGATCAGGTACAGCAGGATCAGGAAGGGAATCAGTTTGAGGGTGATGCGACGAATAAGCCGCAATTCCTGGCTCATGGGACCGGTCTCCGATTGTTGTTGTTATAGAACCTCGGGGGATTTCTCTCGCGAATGACCGCCAGGACAACCCCTCCGTTGAATCGGACTATATAGTAATACTATTTACCCAACAACACTTCCAAACCGCGCAAATTGCGCTTATGTTACGCTTCATCCCGAACAATATAGTCATACAATAAGAGAATCGATCATGTCTGATAAGAAACCCTCCCTGCGCTCGGCCCAATGGTTTGGCACTGCCGACAAGAACGGCTTCATGTACCGCAGCTGGATGAAAAATCAGGGCATTGCCGACCATCAGTTCCACGGCAAGCCGATCATCGGTATCTGCAACACCTGGTCGGAGCTGACGCCGTGCAACGCGCACTTCCGGCAGATCGCCGAACACGTCAAGCGCGGCGTGATCGAGGCCGGGGGCTTCCCGGTGGAATTCCCGGTGTTCTCCAACGGCGAATCGAACCTGCGCCCCACCGCCATGCTGACGCGCAACCTGGCGAGCATGGACGTGGAAGAGGCGATTCGCGGCAATCCGATCGACGGCGTAGTGCTGCTCACCGGTTGCGACAAGACCACCCCGGCCTTGCTGATGGGCGCCGCCAGCTGCGACGTGCCAGCCATCGTCGTCACCGGCGGGCCGATGCTCAACGGCAAGCACAAGGGCCAGGACATCGGCTCGGGCACCGTGGTGTGGCAGTTGAGCGAACAGGTCAAGGCCGGCACCATCACCATCGACGATTTCCTCGCGGCCGAAGGCGGCATGTCCCGCTCGGCCGGCACCTGCAACACCATGGGCACGGCGTCGACCATGGCGTGCATGGCCGAAGCCCTCGGCACCTCCCTGCCCCACAACGCCGCGATTCCGGCCGTGGACGCCCGTCGTTATGTGCTCGCCCACATGTCCGGCATGCGTGCCGTGGAAATGGTCCGTGAAGACCTGAAGCTGTCGAAGATCCTGACCAAGGAAGCCTTCGAAAACGCCATCCGCGTCAACGCCGCCATTGGCGGTTCGACCAACGCGGTGATCCACCTCAAGGCCATCGCCGGACGCATCGGCGTGCAACTGGACCTCGACGACTGGACCCGCATCGGCCGCGGCATGCCGACTATTGTCGACTTGCAGCCGTCCGGGCGCTTCCTGATGGAAGAGTTCTACTATGCCGGTGGCCTGCCCGCCGTGCTCCGTCGTCTCGGCGAAGCGAACCTGATCCCGCACCCGAACGCACTGACGGTCAACGGCAAGAGCCTCGGCGAAAACACCAAGGACGCACCGATCTACGGCCAGGACGAAGTCATCCGCACCTTGGACAACCCGATCCGCGCCGACGGCGGCATCTGCGTATTGCGCGGCAACCTGGCGCCACTCGGCGCGGTGCTCAAGCCTTCCGCCGCCACGCCGGAGTTGATGCAGCATCGTGGCCGTGCCGTGGTGTTCGAGAACTTCGACGAGTACAAGGCACGGATCAACGACCCGGAACTCGATGTCGACGCCGACTCGATCCTGGTGATGAAAAACTGCGGCCCGAAAGGTTATCCAGGCATGGCCGAAGTCGGCAACATGGGCTTGCCGGCCAAGCTGCTGGCCCAGGGCGTGACGGACATGGTGCGTATTTCCGATGCACGCATGAGCGGCACCGCCTACGGCACCGTGGTCCTGCACGTGGCACCGGAAGCCGCGGCCGGCGGACCTTTGGCCGCCGTGAAAGAAGGCGACTGGATCGAACTCGACTGCGCCAGCGGCCGCCTGCACCTGGACATCCCGGACGCCGAACTCGCCGCGCGCCTGGCCGACCTCGCGCCACCGCAACAGTTGTTGGTGGGCGGCTATCGCCAGTTGTACATCGACCATGTGCTGCAAGCGGACCAGGGTTGCGACTTCGACTTCCTGGTGGGCTGCCGCGGCGCCGAGGTGCCGCGTCACTCTCACTGACCCCGTCACCTCCCTGTGGGAGCGAGCTTGCTCGCGATGGCGTCGGATCAGCCGGATCATTGCTGACTGACCCACCGTTATCGCGAGCAAGCTCGCTCCCACAAGGGATCTGCATCTATCCGAAAACTCGCACTAGCGACCCGCCATCGCCGCGCCTGCTATCATGCGCAGCACCTCCCCTCGCCTACAGGATCGCGCCGCGTCCCATGGATTACCGCAAACCCTCAGACCGCAAAAGCATGCATGCGCGCATCGTCCAGGAACTGGGCATGCAGATCGTCTCCGGGCGCTTCAAGCCGGACGACAAACTGCCCGCCGAAGCCTTGTTGTGCGAAGAGTACGCGGTCAGTCGCCCGGTGTTGCGCGAAGCCACGCGGGTGCTGGTCGCCAAGGGCCTGGTTTATTCGCGTCCTCGCGTGGGCACGGTGGTCAAGGCCCGGCGGGAATGGCACATGCTCGATCCGGACGTGCTGCACTGGCTGATGCAGAGCAGCCCGCAGAACGAATTTTTCGGCCTGCTCACCAGCGTGCGCAGCATCATCGAACCGGCGGCGGCTGCCCTCGCCGCCCAGTTCGCCACCGATGAAGACATCGCCGCGATCAACGAAGCCTACCAGCGCATGGAGGCGGCCCCGACCCCCGAAGCCCTGCTGCAACCGGACCTGGATTTCCACAGCCGCATCGCCGACGCCACCCACAACGACCTGCTCGCCAACCTCTGCAATATGTTGTCCGTGGCGATCGCCGAAGCCCTCAAGCACTCCAACCAGCGGCCCAACCTGCATGAGCTGGCGATGCCGCGGCACAAGGCGATCCTCACCGCCATCGAGAACCGCGACGCCCTCGGCGCCCGCCATGCCACGCTGGTGCAACTGGACGATGCCCGCAGCGCTTTGAATGTGGTGCTGGGCAGCGATCCCGACCGCGCCTGACACAACGCATGCCCTACGGGGTAGTACCTATATACCGCACGCAGAGGATCGAAATCCCGACACTGGATTCGTCGTCATCCCGACGACCATAGTCCAGGAAAAGGATTTTTATGACCTCGCCTTCCCCAACTGGTGGCCCGTCCGCCCTTGCGCAAAACGTCAGCCAGCCATTCGCCGAGCGCCCGACCTTCGAGCAGGTCGCGCAACGCTTGCTCGAACAAGCCATCAAAACCAAGTACCCGACGTTGAACATCGATCTGTCCAAGACCCAACTCGCGTCTCCGGATATGAACGCACGTACCTGGCACTTTCAACCCTTCATGCCCCGGGTGCTTGATTACCTCGCCCTCGGCACGCCCATCGATTTCAGTTCGCAGGGAAGTTACGATTGCTATCTCAGCGACGACGCCCCACGTCGGCTGCAGGCGAACGATGCGCGCCTGGACATAAAAGTCATCGAAGACTGTTTATCAGAGCTGCCTTGGACGGTACCCATCGGCCTGGCAGATGCCCTGATCCGTTATTGGAATACCGACATTGACCGTGCGCCCCAAGGCGAATCCGGCAGCCGTATCAGCCGCTGGCAATGGCTCAGCGACACCCTGAAGAACATGCTGCATGTCCGGGGGTTGCAACAGGCTGGACTGAGTGAGCCGGAACGCGGGGCCCTGGATCAGGTCGTCCGCTGGCCAGACCGTGACCAACGCTTCAAGCAAAATGCGTCACCCGTCTATGTCTACCATCTGGAGAGCATCATCACCCAGGGCGTCACCCGCACCGTGCTGCCCAGCAGTGGAATCCTGATGCTTCATTACACCCGCGACGGGCTGGTCATTTTGCTTTCCAAGCCCGGCAGCACCGTGCAGTCCTTCGAGTCGATCCAGGCTTTCGACAGCCATTGGCGCGCGCAGATTGCCAAGCATTACATCGTCGACACCGTTACCTGCCAACGCCACGAGATCAGCGGCGACGCCTTCGATATCCAGGCGGCCATGATATTGGAGCAACAACTGACTGATCTGCAGACGGTAAAGCTGCCCGCCCGGATCGGCCTGCCGAACCTCGAGGCTCTCTATGACGAGCTGAGCGACCCAACCCGCTATTTAGGCGATGTCCCACGTCTCGCGCCTCAAGCATCGACACAACTTGAACCGCTGTTGCCCGAGTGGTTGAAGAAGGCCTCCCTCGCCGACCGAACGAAATTCCAGCGCTACAGCCTGGCGCTGGCCAGCGTGAAGAAACGCGACCAGGACCGAACCCATTTCCGCGACATCAAGACTTTCACAGCCGACGCACTGCTTGCGCGAATGGAGAAAATCAACGACAGCAGTCCGACCAAGGCTCTCCCAAGTCATTTTCAACCCGACGATGTGGAACTGATCTTCACCGTCTCGGCCGGGTTTCCCGGGACCGCTGGCATCAGCGAAAAAAGGACCATGAGCCTGACTCGATTGGCCATCGACAATCTCGTCGCTCGCCCCAGTGGAAATCTCAAGCTCAGCCATCGCCAAGGCCGGACGCTGCCCGCATGGTTGACGCCCGACCTCATTACCCGCCGAGGCGGGCTTGTCGAGCAGGTCGATATCGGCACGACTTACCCTCGCTACCTGCAAGACGAACTGTTGAGCGACTCACCTCAAGCGCAGGACTACCAGCGGATGTTTGCCGAACAGATCCCGGCACAGTTGCCGCTCGAGGCGCTGCAACAGATGCTCGACAACAAAAACGGCATGACCCGCCAAGGGCTGCGCCTGATAGAGGCGGTTCTTCAGCCCGACGCCGAGAGTCGGCAGATCGACGGGCGTGCCGTGGTCATTCGTCACCTGGCCTTCCTGCGCAAGCCTCAGGCCAGGCCCGACGTCGTGACCAATATGTTCATTGTCGAGGCGCAAGACGTTCAAACCGGTCCGCATCTGCTGTATCGCCCTTTGTACGCCCCCTCGTTGCTGGAGTTTGCGACGCGCCAGGCAATGCTGCAGGCCATTGCCAGCGCCGGGGATTTGCAGGGCAGCGTGTTGACCTGGATGTCCGATACCGCACGCCCGGTGTATGCCAACGGTGGCTTCGCGGAGCCACACATTGTTCATTTCTTCCAGGGCGACGAATTCAGCGTGCCCGAAAGACCCGCCCCGGCCACGCTCGCCATCGACAGTAATGAAGATGAACTGCTGCAATACCTGCGCAACGGCAAACTGATGGAATATCTCTACGGTTGCAATGCCCGGGCCCTCATCAGCCAGGCCGACCGAAACTCTGTCTCCAACAGCGAAAGCCGCTGGGCAGTGCTCCTGAAGGGTGGCAGCCTGCTGTTCAATACACTGCTGTTTCCCCTGCTGCGCGGCCCGGCGATGGCCAGCGTCTGGCTGTGGAGCCTGATGGCCAGTGCGAGCCAGGATATCCCCGCCTTGAACAGCGAAGACCCAGCCACCAGGGAACAGGCCGCCGTCGATTTTCTGGTTAATCTGGCCATGCTGGTGAGCCAATTCCACGCCATCCGCGCGCCTTCCCGTCCCCTCGTGTCCGCTGAAACGAAGAACCAGGCGATGCAACCCCCCGCCAAGCGCATTGTTGCCGAGCAATGGCCTGCGCCCGCCTCTCCCGAAGTCCTCGAAGCCCCCATCGCCCTGCCTGGGGCGGAGGGTCCAGGCTCGAACTTCGATTTCAGCTTCGCCAGCGCCCGCCATCGCCTGACGTCCGAGCAGCGCATCCGCCTATATAGCAAGCAAGTCCCGCGCCCCGCCAGGCTGCCCGTACCGATCAACTACGGCCCGCTCACCGGCCTGTATGTAATCGATCACGGATGGCATGCGCTCGTCGAAGAACGCCTCTATCGAGTGACACCGGAAGCGGACGGCAGCGTGATGATTGTCGACCCACAAAGTCCACCGCAAATGGGACCGTTGCTGCAATCGGACGATCGAGGCAACTGGTCCGTGGATTTGCGGCTGCGTTTGCGAGGCGGAATGCCCAAGCGCGTCACCGAGCAAAGGCGCCTCAACGCCCAAAGGAAAGACGAACTGCTCAACGATTTGATGACCGTCATGGCGCAGGAGGCCGAACAACAGAGGGCCCAGGACATCGCCCAGAACGTCATGACGAGAATGGAAGAAGGAAGCGCCTACACCGAGGAACAACGCGCGTCCAAACGAAAGATATTCCATGACCTGCTCAAAGAACAGATCGACAAGTACGTGGGGCTGCTGGACAGCGTGCCCGAACGTAAAAGGCTGAATATCGACCTGCCCTCCGCGGATATCCGCAATCTGATGGAAAACGTCATCAACAATGCGCGCAAGGCCTTCTTGATGGTCGAAATGGACGGGAGGGCCCTCAATCGCGCCAATCCCCAATTCATGGGAAAGCAGGCCGAAAAAGCTGCAGCTTCGGACATGAAGGGCTACCTGGCGTTTCTTCAAGCAACATGCGAAGCCAATGATCTTGCAATCCACTGGCTGGAGCTCAAGGACAAGTATCTGGAGGAGTTGCTGAACCTGGACTCCGTGGGCGCCCAGGCGTTCGATCGCTTGACCCGCGACCGCCCGTTGAACGAAAGAAGCTCAACGTCCACCAAAGCCATGCAGTTGGCGATTCTTCCATTGCTGGCCATCAAACATCCCGAGACTGACCTGCCCGATAGCCTCTATCGCATCATCAAACCCTTGGGTGAACAGATTCGCTCCCATTCCGACTTCAAGCAATACCAGCTGTCCGCAACGGAGCAATTCCAGGTGCTGGAAAGCTTGACGGAGCACTATGGCGAGGCCCTGGACGCATTGCACGGCATGAAGGCCCTCTATTTTGACGACCTCAACGAGTCCTACTTCGACAGGCTGCTGAAACTGCTCGATGGCCTGTATCAGGACGCGTCCCAAAAACTGGCCGCAGAGATCAAGCCCGAGCCAACGCCACACGTAAGTCCGCCCAAACGTCCTGAAGCGTCCCATGAGCGTTTCAAGAAAAAGGTGATCAAGACTCGCAAGAATGGCGTTCTGATCGGCGACCTGAAGCCGGCGGGTACAACCTTGGGAATAGAAGTCGTTGAACTGCGTTCCGAAGTCGACAACCAAGTACTGTCCACCTATTCACGTCACGACGACGTCTGGGATCCCGTTGACATCCGCCAGCCAACCCCGGTACCCGCGCCCAGGACCAGACCTGTCGGTGCGATCAAGGGCGACGCGCGAAAACTACTGGGTCAGTTGGAAAAACGCCTGCAACATGCCGAAGGCTACAAGAAACTCTGCCGTCATCCTCAAGAAATCGAGGAGATCATGAACAACGAAGCCAGTCGCTTCCGTGCGCTCTCCGATGAGCTTGACCGGGCCTTCACGGCCTCGACAACACCTCGCACAGCGGCGGATGAGACGCTGGGCCAGCAATTGGCCAATGCCATTTCCAAACTGACCGCCAGGGGCGCTGCCCTGCGCACCGAATTGAGCCTGCTACTGCCACCCACCGACGGCAACCTTCGGTATCTCTTCGAAAAGAACCTGATACAGGTCGCCAAACTTGGCGAACGCAAGGCGTTGAAAGGAACCCGCCAGGATTTCCTGCAGGAATACGCCATCAACGACCGCAACGGTTTTCCCCTCTGGTACGCCCATTTTCATTATGAGAAGGCCGACACGCCGAAAACCGATTACAGCGTCGCGCATCTCAAGATCAAGGAACAACGCCGGGAACACTACCATTCGCTGCTTGCCAAGGCTGACAGCCCGTATGCGGTAGTGAACGTGCATCGCGGGCAGCTTGGCAGACCGCTGGCGCAAAGCAGGTTCCTACCGTTGGCACCGTGATCGCCTGCACATAAAACCTGTGGGAGCGAGCTTGCTCGCGATGGCGGACAGACATTCAACACTTTCATTGACTGTCACGCCGCTATCGCGAGCAAGCTCGCTCCCACATGGGTTTTCCACCAGCGCTCGCTATGCCGGTTCTATCCTCGATCAATGGGCAAACAACGAATTGCCCTTCTGCCCCGCCAGCTTCTCAGGCTTGATCAGGAACCGCGCCAGTGCCGGCAGCAGCCACAGCGCGCCGAACATGTTCCACAGCAGCATGAACGTCAGCATCAGGCCCATGTCAGCCTGGAACTTGATGGCCGAGAAGATCCAGGTGCACACGCCAATCGCCAGGCACAGGCCGGTGAACAACACCGCTTTGCCCGTGGATTTCAGCGTCTGGTAATACGCTTCCTGCAACGGCAAGCCGGCGCGCAGGAAGCTTTCCAGGCGACTGTAGATGTAAATGCCATAGTCCACGCCAATCCCCACCCCCAGCGCAACCACCGGCAGGGTCGCGACCTTCACCCCGATGCCCATGAACGCCATCAGCGCGTTGCCCAGCACCGACGTCAACACGAGCGGCAGCACGATGCACAGCGTCGCTGCCCAGGAACGGAAAGTGATCATGCACATGGTCGCCACGCAGATATAAACCAGGACCAGAATGGTCAATTCCGATTCCTTGATCACTTCGTTGGTGGCGGCCTCGATGCCCGCATTGCCGGCAGCCAGGATGAACTCCAGGCCATCGCGGTTGTTGTCCTTGGCAAAGTCCTGCACCGCCTTCACTGCGCGGTCCAGGGTTTCGGCCTTGTGATCGTTGAGGAACACCAGCACCGGCGCCAGGGAACAGCTGTTGTTGTACAGGCCATCGGCCCGGGCAATGGAGCTGTTGAGCACATCAGGGTTGCGCGACAGGGTTTCCCATTTCAGGTTGCCCTCGTTCATGCCCTTGATCATTTGCTTGGACACGGTCACCAGGGAAATCGCCGACTGCACGCCTTCGGTGTTCTGCATCTTCCACATCAGTTCATCGATCGGCGCCATGGCTTCATAGCGCGAGCAGCCTTCGGCCTTGGTCTTGACCATCACCACCAGTACGTCAGAGCTGGTGGAGTAATTGCTGATGATGAAATTGTTGTCCTGGTTGTAGCGCGAATCCGGACGCAGCTCCGGCGCGCCCTGGTCGAGGTCGCCGATCTTCAGGTTCTGGCTGTACCAGAGGCCACCGCCAAACGCGAGCACGGCCAGGGCAATCGATACCGGTGCGACCTTGGCGCTGGCGAAGTTCGACAGCGTGCGCCAGAACGGGTGCTCGCGGGTCGCGTCTTTCTTGCTGCGCTCGACGGCGCGCTTGCTGATGCCGACGTAGGAAATCGCCACCGGCAGCAGGATCAGGTTGGTGAACACGATGACCGCCACGCCGATGGAGGCGCCGATGGCGAGTTCGCGAATCACGCCGATGTCGATGATCAAGAGGGTGATGAAACCGACGGCATCGGCCAGGATCGCGATCATGCCCGGCAGGAACAACTGGCGGAAGGTGCGTCGCGCTGCGGTCAGGGCGTTGTCCGCCTCGCTGGATTGCAAGGCGATGCCGTTGATTTTCTGCACGCCATGGGAGATGCCGATGGCAAAGATCAGGAACGGCACCAGCATCGAGTAAGGGTCCAGGCCAAACCCCGCCGCGTGCATCAGCCCCAATTGCCAGACCACCGCCACCAGGGTGGTGCTCAACACGGCGACGGTGCTGCGCATGCAGTTCGTGAACCAGTACAGCAGGATCAGCGTAATCACGAAGGCCACGCCGAAGAACATCACCACCATGACCAGGCCATCGATCAGGTCGCCGACTTTCTTGGCGAAACCGACGATGTGAATCTGCACATTGGGGTTCTGGGCTTCGAACTTGTTGCGGATCTTGTCTTCAAGCTCATGGGAGAACTTGCGGTAGTCCAGGGCGAGCAACTTGCCTTGGTCTTGCGGGTCCGGGTAGGACTCCAGCAGCGGAATGTCGACGATGCTCGATTTGAAATCGTTGGCCACCAGGCGCCCGACCTGGCCGGACTTGAGCACGTTGTTGCGCAGCAGGTCGAGGCTGTCGGCCGAGCCATCGTAGCTCTGGGGAATCACCTCGCCGCCGGCAAAGCCCTCCTCCGTCACCTCGGTCCAGCGCACGCTCGGGCTCCACAGCGACTTGAGCCCGGAACGGTCGACACCCGGAATATAGAAGACTTCATCGTGGATCTGGCGCAGGGTCTCCATGTAATCCTTGGAGAAGATGTCGCCGTCAGTGGCTTCCACGGAGATGCGCACCGTGTTGCCCAGGTTCGCCAGGTCGTTGCGGTGTTCGAGCATTTTCTCGATGAAAGGGTGCTCGAGGGGGATCATTTTTTCGAAGCTGGTGGACGGCCGGATCAGCGTGGCCTGCCAGAACAGGAAAATGCTGACCAGCAGGCAAATGACGATCACTGCCGGGCGGTTGTTGAAAATCAGGCGTTCGAGGAACGTCGCCTTGTCTTGGTGATGACTGCTCATGGGGTCCGCCTTGTTGTTATTGTGCCCGTCTGACAGGCCCGGCTCATTTGCTCAGTTCGGCGCCAGTGGACGTGGTGGCGCGAACGCCGCCCTGTCCCGCCAGGATCAGGTTGCCGTTGCCCGCCGCCGTGACGGCTGCTACGGAAATACGGTCGGGGCGGTTGAACACACTGAACGTCACGCCGTCGTCGGTGCTGCGGATCACGCTGCCACCATTGCCGACGATCACGATCGAGCCGTCCGCCAACAGCGTCGCGCCCGACAATCCGAACTCCAGCGCGCCACGAGCCGCCTTGAGCTCGACCTGCTCCCACGTCGTGCCGAAATCGACGGAACGGTAAAGATTGCCGCGCAGGCCATAGGCCAACAGCGTCGAAGGCTGGGCGGTGCCGATGACGCCAAACAGCGAGCCTTCATACGGCCCCTGGAGTTTTTCCCAGGTCTGCCCCCAGTCGGCGGAGCGGAACATGCTGCCGGCCTCGCCGACGACGAACAGCCCGGCATCCTTCACGGCGGCGATGGCATTGAGGTGGTATTGGTCTTCATTGTCGAGGCGGTCGCTGGCGTCGTCCCAGTGCTTGCCGCCGTCGGTGGTCTCGTACAGTGCGCCATAGGCACCCACGGCGAAGCCATGGCTGGCGTCCTGGAACCAGATGTCCAGCAACGGCGCTTCACGGGGCAGGTCTTCAAATTGCTTGATCCAGGTGCTGCCACCGTCTTCGCTGGCAAGGATCTGCGCGTCGTGCCCCACGGCCCAGCCGTGCTTGTCATCGACGAAAAACACGGCAGTGAGCAACTGGCGGGTCGGCACCTTGGCCTGGGTCCAGGACATGCCCTGGTCATCGGAATAGACAATATGCCCACGGTCGCCGACCGCCACCAGGCGCTGGCCGGCCTGCACCACATCGAGCATCAGGGTCTTGCTGGCCTTGGCCGATTCGACGGAATAGATGACATCGGACGTCGACGCCGCCACCGCGAGCACCGGTGCCGACAACACGACAGAGCCCAGCAGCGAGAGCGCCGAGGCCAGCAACGCCACACGGCGCAGCATCGGCGGCCGGCAGCGGCCCGCAGCCATGACAGGCTCATTCATAGACCTTACCCCCATTATTATTGTTATGGCCTGGTACGTTGCCTGTCTCGGAACATAGCCCTGAAACCTGCAATCTAGAGCCACTTGGCAAGCGGAACCTATCCTATCGGGCTTTCGAAAGGTCTGACAATCGACGCCACGTTATCTTTTGTTAACCGGGTAGGATATCGGCCAAGGGTGAATCAGAAGACATTCGCGAGGGTGATGGATGTGGCGAGGGAGCTTGCTCCCGCTGGAGGCCGAAGGACTCCCTGACCTTGGTCCACCCGCTATTTGCAGCGAAAGTGAAATCAGGATCGGGCCTGCTTCGCAGGCCAGCGGGAGCAAGCTCCCTCGCCACAAAAGGCAATGCGAATCCCGGTCAAGCCAGGCTCTTGCTCACCACCTCGAACACATCGGCGGAAAGCGCGCCGGACGCCAGGATGCGTTCCAGCTCGGCCTTCATCAGCGCCTGGCGGGCGCTGTCGTATTTGCGCCAGCGGGTCAGCGGCGCCAGTTGCCGCGAGGCGATCTGTGGGTTGAAGCCATTGAGCTGGATGACCAGGTCCGCCAGGAAGCGGTAGCCCGAGCCGTCGGCGGCGTGGAAGTTGATCAGGTTCTGCCCGGCAAACGCGCCGATCAGCGCCCGCACCTTGTTCGGGTTCTTGATATTGAACGCTGGGTGTTCCATCAAGGCCTTGACCCGCGCCAGCCCACCCGGTAACGGGCTGCCCGCCTGGACGCTGAACCACTGGTCCATGACCAGCGGGTTGCCCTTGAAGTTTTCCGCAAACACTTCCAGCGCCTTGGCCTTCTCGGTCTCGAACGGCGAGTTGACCAGCACCGCCAGCGCCGTGAGGCGCTCGGTCATGTTGTCGGCGGTGTCGAACTGCTCAAGCGTCGCGCTCAGCACTTCCGGCTTGTCGGTCAGCATCAGGTACGACAGCGCGATGTTCTGCAACGCGCGACGGGCGAAATGCTCGGCCTCGGCCACGTATGGCGTGCGCCGGGACAGGTCGCGATTGGCTTCGTAGCGCAACCACAAGGCTTCGAACAGGCTGTCGGCCAGTTGCTGGCGAGCGAATTCGCGGGCGGTGTGGATCGCCTCGACATCCGCCACTTCGCTGATTTCGGTGAGGTAGGCTTCGCTTGGCAGCGAGAGCATTTCGGCGACCATCGCCTGATCCAGGGAATCGTCCGACAACACCGTGCGCAACGCGCTGACCAGTCGCGGGTCGAGCACCAGGCTCTCGCCCTGCTGATGCTGGCCGATCAGTTCCTGCAACACCTGCACCGACAATTGCTGGCCGGCATCCCAGCGGTTGAAGCCGTCGCTGTCGTGCTGCATCAGGAACATCAGTTGGTCGCGGTCGTACGGGAAGCTCAGCTTCACCGGCGCCGAGAAACCACGCAGCAAGGAAGGCAGAGGCTTTTCAGCGACATCGACGAAGGTGAAGGTCTGCTCGGCTTCGGTCACCGAGATCACGCGGGTTGTGCCGCTGGCCGCCGCTTCGCCGCTCAGGCGCAGGGGCATCTCGGCGCCATTGCTGGCCAGCAAGCCCAACTCGACCGGAATCACGAACGGCAGTTTTTCCGCCTTGTCCGGCGTTGGCGGGCAGCTCTGGCGGAAGGTCAGGCTGTAGGTCTTGGCTGCGGCGTCGTAAGTCTCGCTGACCGCCAGCCGTGGCGTACCGGCCTGGCTGTACCAGCGCTTGAATTGGCTCAGGTCGACCCCGTTGGCGTCTTCCATGGCCCTGATGAAATCGTCGCAGGTCACGGCCTGGCCGTCGTGGCGCTCGAAGTACAGGTCGCTGCCCTTGCGGAAGCCATCGGCGCCCAACAGGGTGTGGATCATGCCGACCACTTCCGAGCCCTTTTCGTACACGGTCAGGGTGTAGAAGTTGGAGATCTCGATGAAGCTGTCCGGGCGCACCGGGTGGGCCATCGGGCCGGCGTCTTCGGCAAACTGGTGGGTGCGCAGGTACGCCACATCCTGGATGCGCTTGACGGTGGCCGAGTTCATGTCCGCCGAGAAACCGGCGTCGCGGAACACCGTGAAACCTTCCTTGAGCGACAACTGGAACCAGTCGCGGCAGGTCACGCGGTTGCCGGACCAGTTATGGAAGTATTCGTGGGCAACGATCGCCTCGACCCGCTGGTGCGCGGCGTCGGTGGCGGTCTCGGCACGGGCCAGCACAGCGCTGGAGTTGAAGATATTGAGGCCCTTGTTCTCCATGGCGCCCATGTTGAAGTCGTTGACCGCGACAATCATGAAGATGTCCAGGTCGTACTCGCGCCCATACACCTCTTCGTCCCAGCGCATCGACTTCTTCAGGCTGGTCATGGCGTGCTGGCACTTGTCGATATTTTCCGGCTCGACGTAGATGCGCAGCGCCACGGTGCGTTCGGTCATGGTGGTGAAGGTGTCTTCGACGCACCACAGGTCACCGGCCACTAGCGCAAACAGGTAGGCGGGTTTCTTGAACGGGTCTTCCCAGGTCGCCCAGTGCCGACCGTCTTCGCCGGGGCCGCTGGCAATCGGGTTGCCGTTGGACAGCAGCACCGGATAGCTGTGCTGCTCGGCCACCAAGGTGGTGGTGAACTTGCTCATCACGTCCGGACGGTCGAGGTAATAGGTGATCTTGCGAAAACCTTCGGCCTCGCACTGGGTGCAGAACATGCTGCCGGACTTGTACAGGCCTTCCAGGGCGGTGTTGGTTTCCGGATGAATGCGCACGGTGGTGTCGACGGTGAAAGCCTGGGTCTTGGGCTGCAAGCTCAGGTGGCTGTCATCCAGTTGATAGTCACCCTGCCCCAGGTCGGCGTCGTCGAGCTTGATCGACAGCAACTCCAGGTGTTGGCCGTCGAGCACCAGCGGCGGCAAACCGGCACCGCGCTCGGGGTTGCGGCGCATCACCAGTTGCGCATGGACCAGGCTGTGGTCCTCGAACAACTCGAAGGTCAGGTGCGTCTCGTCGATCAGGTACTCGGGGGCCTGATAGTCCTTCAGGTAGATCATCTTCGGTTGTTCGGTGCGCATGGGTCGAATCCTTCTACTGATGCACGGCGAGCTGGTAAGCCGTGTATTTACGAATATTGATCACGCCAGTGTCGAAAATCAGGTACTGGCCCTTGACTCCCAGCAGCGTGCCTTCGGCGATCGGGTTCTTGTCCAGGTTGAAGCTGACGATCTTGGCCGGATACTGCTGCACCGGATAACGGATCTCGATCGGTTCGACGTCCGCTATGGTCTGGATCGCCTGCAAGCCGAATCGTTCCTGAAGCCCCTGCAAGCCCTGGGCGCAGCTTTCAAAAAGTGAATTGCGGATGGCGGGCAGGTCCACCGCCGCCGCGTCGCCCTTGAGCAAGGCTCGCCAGTTGGTCTTGTCGGCCACCTGGCAGCGAAACAGGTCTTCGACGAAGCCCGACTGCTGGCGGGTCGCAACCCGCAGGATCGGCAGGGCCTGGCTCGCGCCCTGGTCGAGCCAGCGGGTCGGCAGTTGCGTGGCGCGGGTGATGCCGACCTTCACGCCCGAAGAATTGGCCAGGTAGACCACGTGGTCGGTCATGCAGAACTGCTCGCCCCAGGCCGGATCTCGACAAGTACCGGCGTCGAAATGGCAACGTTCGGGGCTCATGATGCACAGGTCACACTGGGCCAGCTTGGTCATGCACGGGTAGCAATAACCCTGGCTGAAGCTGGTCTTGGTCCGGCGCCCGCAATGGGTGCAATGGATCGCACCGAGGTATTCCAGGCGAATCGTGCTGCCGATCAACGGATTGACCGGCACCTCGACATCGCCCAGGCGAAAGGCGTATTGAACGGTCGGCCCGTCCAGGCGTGCCGACATCTTGCTGATTGCACCGCGGCCGATCTCGATCAATGGATGGCGTCCGACTTGAACAGGATATTCGGCACTTCGGTGGCTTTCGACTGGCATTCCTGGGGCCCCATGTAACCGGTGCGCTCTTCTTCGGGCAAGTTCTGGATTTCCCAGGCGATCATCGCCTGCAGGGATAGCTCGCGCTGCTCGGCGGTGAGCTTATTGCCATCGGCCCATTTACCGATTTCCACGGCCAGCTTCAGGCTGCGGTAGATGTCGGGGGTGATGTTCTGGATCATTTCATTGAAGGAAGACATGGGTTCTCCGCGCAATCGCGCATTCTCAAATAGACACAGGCGCCAGTCAGAGGGCCATTTTACGGCGAGCGAAGAGCCCGCCCAACAGCCCGGTGAAGCAGCCGACGAGCAGCCCGCCGACGTGGGCCGCGTTGGCGATCTCACCAAAACCGATCAACGAGACCAGGCCGGACAGGCATAGCAGCAACCACACCAGCATCATCACTAACACCCCACGGGGCAAGCGATACGCCGGGTTCGGCGCGAGCAGTTGGTAGATCCAGCAATGCCCCAGCAGGCCGTACAAGACACCCGACAAGCCGCCGAACAGCGTCGGGCCGCTGAAAAAGTACTGGCTGAAATTGGAGACCAGGCTGAACAGCAGCGTCAGCCCCAACAGGTTGATGCCGCCCTGGCGCGCTTCGATCCGCCGCCCCAGCTCCCAATACCACATGCCGTTCATGGCGATGTGCAGGAAGCCGAAGTGAATCAGCATCGGCGTCACCAGGCGCCACCACTGCCCCGCCGCCAGGCTATCGGCCAACGGCGTGAACTGGATGTAGTCGCCAACCACGCGAAACTCCAGGAAGGTCAACCAGCGCAAGGTTTCGAGATTCTCCCCCAGCAGCGTGACGGCGCTGACGATCAGGCTCAGCAACAGCACCAGGGCCGTCACCGGGCTGCGGGTCAGCTGCGCGACGAACCCGGGGCGCCGGGACGTGCCGCCCAGGTCCGGAAGTTCCAGCTGTTGGTCGGGGTCGCCAGCGGGAAAACGCTCGTACAACGAACGCACGTCCTCGCTGATTTCATCCGGGACCCACAGCACCTGCTCACCGGCCTCTTCGCTGACCCGATGGGGCACTTGCATGCGTTGCAGCAACTTGACGAAACCACTCAGGTCCACGCCCAGGGGCAAGCGCAGGACGGCGACGGCACTCATCGCACCACCTCCGGTCGCTCGACGTTGACCCAGACGAACTTGTGCGGATCGAGGCGGGTTTCCTGGTCGAGGCGGTAGGCGACCAATTTGCCGTAGAGCACCGCGCTGTAGTCCAGGCACGCCAGGTTCGGGCGGATCGGCGCGGGCTTGCCGCTGCGCCAGTAATGCCCGACGAACAGCATCGGCTCATCGACGCCGTAGCGCAGCAGGTTGTTTTTCTCGTCCGGGGTCAATGGCGTGCGCGCCACCGGCTCTGGCAACGCATCGGGTTGGAAGACGATGTCGCCGTAGGTCTGCGGGTTGTCTTCCCAGAACTTGGTGCGGAAGAACGCCCGCGTCAGGCCGTCGCCGCCCGTCAGGGTCATGCCGTGGGGCAGACGCATGTCGGTGCCACGCAACAGACGGTCGAACACGGTACAGGCGAAACTGCCCGACTCGGCCGACGCCTGGAGGAAATGCTCGTCGATGCAGCCATCCGGGAACAGGCCGCGCAAGGGCTCGATCAGGCCCGAGTCCCAGCAGGCGTGAACCACGCGGAAACGGCCGGCATCGACAAACAACGGCAGCTCATAGAACCACTTGAGGAAATCCTGCCAGTCGCCAGGGTGCTGTTCGAATTGGGTCAGGGTCTCGTTAAGCAGGCGGGCATGGCGCGGCGTGTGTTCGCGCACGTAGCGCTGGCCACTGCCCGGCAATGCCGGCGTGCTCCAACCCAGGGCGTTGAATTCGTGGTTGCCCATGATGCACAGCGCCTGGCCCGCCTCGACCATGTCATGGACGATGTGCAGCGCCTCGCGAATCCGCGGGCCACGGTCGATGATATCTCCCAGGAACACGGCCATGCGCGACGGATGCCGCCAGACCCCACCCTGCTTGTGGTAACCGAGTCGGTCCAGCAGGTGTTCCAGGGTCAAGGCGCATCCGTGCACGTCGCCGATCAGGTCGTAACTGCGCGCGGGATCGAGCATCAGTCGCCTCCACCCCCCAGACGACTGCCCCAGCCGAGCTTGGTCCGGCAGACTTCGTAGTAGTTGTGATCCAGCGGATGGATCAGGCGCAGCTTCTGGGCTTTCTTGCTGACGGTGATGGTGTCACCCGGCGCGCAGGTGAAATGGTTCTGGCCGTCACACGACACTTGCGGGTAGATCTGCATATCCTTGGACACGACGATTTTCAGCTCGCTGTTGCCATCGACCACGATGGGTCGCCCAGACAAGGTATGGGGGTACATGGGCACAATCACAATAGCGTCGAGCTTGGGATGCATGATCGGGCCGCCGGCCGACAGCGCGTATGCGGTGGAACCGGTCGGTGTGGCGACGATAAGGCCGTCGGCCTTCTGGCTGCAGACGAACTGGCCGTCGATGTACAACTCGAATTCGATCATCCGCGTGGACTTGCCAGGGTGCAGCACTACGTCGTTGAGGGCATCGCCCTGGCCGATGGCCTCGGCGTGACGACGGACCTCGGCTTGCAGCAGGAAGCGGTTTTCCACCAGGTAGTGGCCGTCCAGCACTTCGGCGACCTTGACCTCCAGCTCATCAGGGCGGATATCGGTGAGGAACCCCAGGCTGCCGCGGTTGATCCCCAGCACCGGGATATTGTGCCGCGCCAGCGCCCGGGCGGCGCCCAGCAGGCTGCCGTCGCCACCGACGACGATGACCATGTCACAGACTTCGCCGAGCATCTTGCGCGAAGACGTTTGCAGGCCGTGACCGGGCAGCACTTCGGCGATGGTGTCTTCGAGGATCACATGCAGATGCCGCTCCAGGAGGAAGCGCTTGAGACGGCGAACGGTGTCCAGCACCTGTGAACTGCCCAAGCGACCGATGATGCCGATATTGCGAAATTGCTCCATGGGGCTCCTGCGAGGGTCTGCGACGGGCGAAAAACCCGATTATGGGCGAAAGCGCTCCATAGACAAAATTCTTTAAGCCTCCAGCGCAACGGCTATGCTCGCAAGATGATCCTGTTCCCTGAATTACTCGACCTGCCCCGCCGCCTGCGCCATCCCGAAGTGCGGGACTTGGCGTGGGTGATCATCGCGCCGCCGATGCTCATCGACACCCCTTGGCCCCAGCGTCATCCCCTGGCGGGCAGCGACTGGGTGCAGCAGCCGCACCGGCTGGAACACTGGCTGCGCCAACTGGACCGCGACAGCTACCCGCTGCTGCAATGCCTGTCCCAGGGCCGGACACGGCGCCTGGGCCTGTATTACGAAAGGTTGTGGCAATTTGCCGTGCAGCACGCACCGGGCATCGAGTGGATCGCGGCGAACCTGCCGATTCGTCGCGAGGGTCATACGCTGGGGGAGTTGGATTTGCTGCTGCGTGACGGCGAAGGTGTTCATCACCTGGAGCTGGCGATCAAGCTGTACCTGGGCCCGCAGCAAGGCAACGGGCTCGACACTGCGCAATGGCTCGGCCCCGGCTGCCATGATCGCCTGGACCGTAAATTGGCGCACCTGCATGAGCACCAATTGCCGATTTCCGCACGCCCAGAGAGCCGCGAGGCCTTGGCGGCGCTGGGCATCGAATCGTTTCGCTCGCACCTTTGGCTCGGTGGATACCTGCTTTACCCGTGGCCGGGCGAGGCCGAACCACCGAGCGGCGCGCACCCCAGGCATTTGCGCGGCCGTTGGCTGCACCAGCGCGACTGGTCCGGATTCGTCGCCCAGCGACCGCCTGGGCACTGGCAACCCCCTGCCCCGCGCCGCCTGGCTCGCGCCGGCCCATTACCCTGCGGAGCAGGTGTGGACCGAGGCGCAACTGGACGCCTGGCGAACCGCCCTCGACCCGATGGCACCGGCGCAATTGATGGTGCGTCTGACCGAGAATGCCGAGGGCGAATGGGAAGAAGCCGAGCGGGCATTCCTGGTGGCGGACCTTTGGCCGGATGTGCCGGGTAATGGCTAATTTTTTGCGGCGCATGGACGGCCGCCTTCGCGAGCAAGCCCGCTCCCACAGGGGAATGCATTTCCCTGTGGGAGCGGGCTTGCTCGCGAAGGGGTCGCTACGGTCTAGAGCGACAACCGCACGGCCAGCGCCGCCAACGTCACCAGCAACACCGGCACCGTCAACACAATCCCCACCTTGAAGTAATAGCCCCAGCCGATGCGGATATCCTTGCGCGCCAGCACGTGTAGCCACAACAAGGTTGCCAGGCTGCCGATCGGGGTGATTTTCGGGCCCAGGTCACTGCCAATGACGTTGGCATAGACCATCGCCTCCTTGACCACGCCGGTAGCCTGGCTGGCGTCGATGGACAAGGCGCCGACCAGCACCGTCGGCAAGTTGTTCATCACCGACGACAGCAGCGCGGTCAGGAGCCCCGTGCCCATGGCCGCGCCCCACACGCCATAACCTGCGAAACCGTCAAGCCAATGGGCCAGGTAGCCCGTCAGGCCCGCGTTGCGCAGGCCATAGACCACCAAGTACATACCCAGGGAAAAAATCACAATTTGCCAAGGGGCTTCTTTCATCGCCTTGCGCGTGGAAATCTTGTGGCCACTTGCCGCCACGGCCAGGAGCAACGCAGCGCAAACCGCGGAAATCGCACTGATGGGAATCCCCAACGGCTCCAAGGCGAAGCAGCCCAGCAGCAGGATCACCAACACGGCCCAGCCGGCATAAAACGTCGCCTTGTCGTGGATCGCGGTCGCCGGATCGTCCAGTTGATGTGGGTCGTAATCGCTTGGGATATCGCGACGGAACACCCACAGCAGGATCGCCAGGCTGGCCGCCACGCTGACCAGGTTCACCGGCACCATGACCGACGCATAGCGGTTGAAACCAATGCCGAAGAAATCCGCCGAGACGATGTTCACCAGGTTCGACACCACCAGTGGCAGGCTGGCGGTGTCGGCGATGAAACCGGCGCCCATCACGAATGCCAGGGTCGACGCGGGCGAAAACCGCAGGGCCAGCAGCATCGAAATCACGATGGGCGTCAGGATCAGCGCCGCCCCGTCGTTGGCGAACAGCGCCGACACCAGCGCACCAAGCAACACCATGAAAGCGAACAGCTTGCGTCCATTGCCCCGCCCCCAACGCGCCACATGCAGGGCCGCCCAAGCGAAGAAACCGGCCTCGTCCAGCAACAGGCTGATGATGATCAGCGCGACGAACGTACCGGTGGCGTTCCAGATGATCTGCCAGACCACTGCAATGTCACCGACCTGCACCACCCCACTGAGCAAGGCCAACAACGCGCCGAGGGTGGCGCTCCAACCGACACCCAAGCCTTTGGGCTGCCAGATCACCAGCGTGATGGTCAGCAGGAAAATCAATGACGCGACGAGCATTCAAACAACCTGGAGAGAGAACGTTAAAGACAGGGCGCAATACATTGTGGCGAGGGAGCTTGCTCCCGCTGGGTCGCGAAGCGGCCCCAAAATCTGCGTTACAGCAGAAAACTTGGGCCTGCGGTGCAGTCCAGCGGGAGCAAGCTCCCTCGCCACGGGGTTTGCGGTGCTATCAGACTTTCTTGTGTTGCTCGACCCACTTGCCATAGGCATCGATGAATTTCTGCAAAAACGGCCTGACCGAATCCGACAGGTTGCCCGCCTCGTCGAACGCCGTGCCCGCGCCGCTCAGGTAGGCTTCCGGTTGCTGCATGCAGGGCACATCGAGAAATACCAGGGATTGGCGCAGGTGATGATTGGCGCCGAAACCTCCTATGGCACCCGGCGACGCACTGATCACCGCGCCCGGTTTGCCGCTCAGGCAGCTCTGGCCGTAGGGGCGCGAGCCGACGTCGATGGCGTTTTTCAGGGGCGCCGGGACCGAGCGGTTGTATTCCGGGGTCACGAACAGCAACGCATCGGCCGCCCCCACCTTCTGGCGAAACGCGGTGTACGCCGCCGGAGGCGTGACGTCGAGGTCTTCGTTATAGAGGGGCAACTCGCCAATCTCGACGATTTCCAGTTTCAGATGGGCCGGCGCGAGTTCAGCCAGTGCAAGGGCTATCTTGCGGTTGATCGACGCCTTGCGCAGGCTGCCCACTAAAACGGCGACTGTATAGACATGACTCATGGGAGGTTTCTCGACTGTCGGCTCAAAGGAAGCCTGTAGTTATAGATGATCGGCACGACAATTGGACCAGTGGAACGTCGAAAACCCGCCACACCGACTATTTTTTTCTTGTAGGAAAACTTACCGCACTCGACCAAGGTCTACAGAACCGCAAATCGAGTGATCTATTTCCAGAGGTTCTAAGCAATGGCAGCAGTACTTGTCGGACAATTTCATGCACGAGACGCCGAAGGCCGCGTCTATTCGGTGCATGAATTCCAAGAATCAGACCCGTCCCAGGACGGCAGTGGCAAGGATGTCATCACCTATAAGCTGGCCATTGGCGACCGCGTCGACAAGCTGGATGAGGACACTTTCCGCCTGGTGCAGTCCGGCGTCCAACTGATCCGCGAGCCAGAATCAGCGCTGCAGCCTCAGGCCCAAGTTGAACCGCAGATCGCGTTATAACTGCCTGCATGAGCAGAAGTCGCACCCGCAATTGGGTTAGGATTCAGCCACTCAATGGCTTACCTGCCTAATACGGACTTCTTGCATGCGTTTACGCCACATCGAAGTGATCCAGGCGCTGCTGCAGACTGGCCACCTGGGCACAGCCGCCGAATGGCTGCAATTGCCGGTAGTCGAGGTCGAGTCGATCCTGCGCGATGCCGAAGCCCAGCTCGGCTTCATGCTGTTCGCCAGCGTGCGCGGACGATTGCAGGCGACTCGCGAAACCCTGGCGTTGCGCGATGGCATCACGCAGCTGTACGACACCCTCGAACCGATACAACGGCTGGCCAGTAGCCTGAAACACTACCAGGCGCCGCCCCTTCGCATCATTTGCACGCCGCCATTGGCCCAACAACTAGTGCCCCTGAGCATCGCCGCCTTGCGCCGGCGACATCCAGACGCGCCTTGCACGCTCCTCAGCCAGCCGACCCGCGACATCGTCAAGCATCTGTTGCTGCGCGAAAGTGACTTGGGCCTGAGCCTGCACGACCCCGAACACCCCGACATCCAGTGCCAGATGATCGCCCAAGGCAAACTGCAATTGCTGGCGCCCCACGGCTGGCTGCAACCGCGGCAAAAATACATTTCGCTTCAGGACCTGGCGGGCCAGTCGCTGGTCGGTCTCGAAGGCCACGACCCCTTGAGCCCGGCCTTCGACCATAAACTCGCAGCACTGCGCCCCGCGCCGGTGATCCAGATCCGCGTGCAGACGCACCAGATGATGCGGGCGATGGTCGAGGCCGGCGAAGGCCTCGCCATCGTCGATCCGTTCACCGCCTCGGGGGCCAAGGGCAGCGGGCTGGACATCTGCCCGGTGTCACCGGCCGTGCCCATCTGTCTCTACGCGTTGAGCCTGAACGGCGCAGAACCATCGACCACGATCCAGTCGTTGCTGGAGCGGATCAAGGAACAAGCCGAGGCGTTGCTGAGCCACTGATCGTCATGCCCAGTGGGTCGTCGAACAACCGGTACCAGAACAACGCCACCTCTGCGGTGTGCCGATCGATGCCGCGATAGCGCAGGTGATCGATGCCACCCAGCACATAGCCGCAACGTTCGTAGAGCCGGCAGGCACCGAGGTTGTTGTTCTGCGTTTCCAACATGATCCCCGGGAGTTTTTTCTTGCGACTCCAGAACAGCGCCACGTCCAGCAATGCCTTCGCCACGCCATGCCGGCGAGCCGGGGCATGCACCGCCAACTCGTCGATGTGGGCGTAACCGTTCCAATTGGTACTGACCACCAGATGCCCCACGGGCTGGTCGTCCAGATAGGCCATGAAGATTTCACTTTCCGGGGCATTGCGGAAGCTGCCGAACTCTTCCGGATCAATGCCATAGCACTTGCGATACGGAACGATGGGCGTCACCGGCCACTGGCTTACCGGGCGACCGATCTGCGCCGTGCCATAGGCACTGACGTCGAAACTGAAATCGCTGCCCCAGATATAGGCGGCGAATCCGTCATCGGCAACGCGGACCGACAAGCCAGGGTGCTTGGGATTCATGACGGGTTGCATACTGGGGAAGGTCCTCATTCCTTGAGGCAACCAACAGCGAAATGCCATCCATTGCCCTTGCCTCTCGAATCTATACGCATCAAGCGGATATCCATGGCCTGCCTTTACTTCAGGTTAGAAGCAACTGGTGATTGTGGCGAGAAAATGCACGATGACTAACCCTTGTGGGAGCGAGCTTGCTCGCGATGGCGACAGCCCAGCCAGTATTCACCTTGAATGAAATACCGCTATCGCGAGCAAGCTCGCTCCCACAGGGATTGGATCAATTCGCCGTAGCCTGCGCCTCGACCAGCTGCGTCCACAATGCCGGGGCGCCGGCCGATTTGGCGATGGCTTCCAGACGTGCGGCATGTTCGGCCAGGTCGTTTTCGCTGGCGCGGATGATCCGGGCGGGCTTGCGGTCCGCCGGCAGGCGACGGATTTCCGTGGCTTGGTTGCCCGAGCCTTCACCGGTACCGTTGCCGTCCGAGGCGTTGCCCGCCAGGGACAGGCTGGTCTGGCCGCCGGTCATGGTCAGGTAGACGTCGGCGAGGATCTCGGAGTCGAGCAAGGCGCCGTGCAATTCACGACCGGAGTTGTCGACGCCGTAGCGCTTGCACAAGGCATCGAGGCTGTTGCGCTGCCCCGGGTGCCGTTCCCGGGCCATCATCAGCGTGTCGAGGATGGTGCAATGCCGGGTGATATCGGCCCGGTCATGCTGGCCCATCAGGGCGAATTCGTTATTGATGAACCCGACGTCGAACGCCGCGTTGTGGATGATCAGCTGCGCGCCCTGGATGAACTCGAAGAACTCATCGGCCACTTCGGCGAAACGCGGCTTGCCCACCAGGAATTCGTTGGTGATGCCGTGGACGCCGATGGCGCCCTCATCGCTTTCGCGGTCCGGTTGGAGGTAAACGTGGAAATGGCGACCGGTCAGGCGCCGACCGATCAACTCGACACAGCCGATTTCGATAATCCGGTGACCGTCGGTCACCGGCATGCCGGTGGTTTCGGTATCCAGTACTACAGATCTGTTGGCCATCAGTGTTCAGCTCTCAACGGGCAGTCTTGCAAAAGCGCGGATCTTAACACGCCCACGCGAAGGATTAGCCGGAGACTGCTTTTGTGGCGAGGGGATTTATCCCCGCTGGGCTGCGAAGCGGCCCCCTGATCTATCTGATACACCGAGTTTTCAAGTTTTAGGGCCGCTTCGCGCCCCAGCGGGGATAAATCCCCTCGCCACAGTTTAATCCAGACCAGACTGAGAAGACCGGATCAAGCCTGCTTGTAGCCCCGCACCTCATCCACCCCACGGTTGGCCAACTGGTCAGCCCGCTCGTTGCCGTGATGGCCGATATGTCCGCGCACCCATTTCCAGGTGACGTTGTGGCGATTGACCTGCTCGTCCAGCAGTTTCCACAGGTCGGCGTTTTTTACCGGTTCCTTCGCCGCCGTCTTCCAGCCGCGTTTCTTCCAGTTGGCCATCCACTCGTTGATGCCTTTCATCACGTATTGCGAGTCGGTCACCAGCAGCACATCGCAGGGACGCTTGAGCTCTTCGAGGCCCCGGATGGCGCCCATCAGCTCCATACGGTTGTTGGTGGTGTTGGCTTCGCCGCCCCAGAGCTCCTTTTCAACGCCTTTGCACACCAGCAAGGCCCCCCAGCCGCCCGGACCAGGGTTGCCCTTGCAGGCGCCATCGGTGAAGAGTTCTACGCTATCGCTCATGCCAATCTATCCAGAAAAAATACAAAGACCTGCCGGCCGGGGCGCGTTCAGCACTCGCAACCGGATGCAGGCCAGAACCAGCGGAAAAGGGTCACGGCTCGATGTGGCGGCGATTGACCTTGGCCATTGGCAGGGGAATCAGCTTGCCCATCGGCTCGCGTCGCGCCTGGCGCACCGGGCGCAACCCGACTGCGATCTTGCGCGCCACCAACAGATAAAAACCGCCGCCGGACAGCTGCCAGCCACCGGCCCTGCGCTCCCAGCCGGCCAGGCGGGCCTGCCACTTGGGTGACGCAAGCGGCGGACGATAGCACCCGAAGCGGCGTTTCTCCAGCGCAAAGCCCAGCAGGTTGAGCCAGTCACCGACCCGCGAGGCCGAGATGCAACGGGCCTGGCGCAACGCGTCGCTGGCGAACACGTGGCGCAGCCCCCAACTGCTCCAGGGATTGATGCCGAGGATCAACAGATGCCCGCCGGGGCGCACGCTGCTGGCGGCTTCTCGCAGCAAGCCATGGGGCGACAGGCAGAAATCCAGGCCATGCTGCATGACCACCACGTCGGCGGCATGCTCGCTCAGCGGCCAGGCCTGCTCCTCGCAGACGATCTCCACGCCGGGCAACGGCGCGCCCAGGCGCACATTGCGCTGGACCTGCGGTGCCGACGGCGGCGTTTGCGCCGAAGGGCCGTAATGCACCAGGTAGCCACCAAAGAACCGGCCCAGCTCGTCTTCGAGCATGCGCCGCTCTTCTTCCAGCAAAAATTGCCCGACAGGGCCGGACAGCCATTCACGGGCGGAGCTGATCAATGCCAGCCAGTCAGGATCAGCCTGAGCGAACGCTTCATCGGTCATTGCATTCTCCAACGCGCCAGGAAGTTCTAAGATGCGCCTTTGTTTCAAGCTTGGCGAATTCCACGATGATACAGATCAGTGCCCTGCCCGCGTTTACCGATAACTACATCTGGTTGTTACAGGACCACTCGACCCAACGCTGCGCCGTGGTCGATCCCGGCGATGCCGCGCCCGTACGGGCCTGGCTCGACGCCCATCCCGGATGGACCCTGAGCGACATCCTGGTCACCCACCACCATCATGATCATGTCGGCGGTGTCGAATCGCTGAAAAGCGCAACGAACACCACGGTCTACGGCCCGGCCAGCGAAAACATCCCGGCGCGGGACATCGCCCTGGGCGACAACGCGAAGATCACTGTGCTCGGCCTGGACTTCGATGTCCATGCCGTGCCAGGGCACACGCTGGGCCATATCGCCTATTACCACCGCGGCCTGCTGTTCTGCGGCGACACGTTGTTCGCCGCCGGCTGCGGCCGGCTCTTCGAGGGCACGCCCGAGCAAATGCACCATTCCCTGAGCCGGCTCGCCGCGCTGCCTGAGGACACCCTCGTCTATTGCACCCATGAATATACCCTGAGCAACCTGAAGTTTGCCGCCGCAGTCGAGCCGGGCAATCCGGACGTCGCCGCCCGCCTGGAAAAAGTCGTCGAGCAACGCAACCAGGGCGTCATGACCCTACCTTCGACCCTGGCGCTGGAAAAACTCACCAATCCATTTTTGCGCACGGCTGAAACATCCGTTAAACAAAAAGCAGACGAACGGAACGGCCAGCGAAACCAGACGCCGAGTGAGGTTTTTGCAGCCTTGAGGGCCTGGAAAGATAAGTTCTAAGGCAGCTATCGATTGATACAAAAATTCTGAATGGTTGACCTGTTGGGGTGCGCTTCCTAGAATCGGCCGACATTTTTGCCCGGAACTTACTTCCAGCCAATGTCGTCATCTATCCGTAGGTCCGTCCAGTCAGACACATTGACCCGCTTGGCTCAAGCCATCGCGGTGGCTGTGTCCGCCACGCTGGCGGGCTGTCAGAGCAGCGGCCAGATGCCGCAGACCGATGCTGCGCATAAGCCGAATGTCGCCGCGCGGGCCAAGCAGAAGCCCGTATGGCTCACGGAAAAGCCCACCCCCCAGGTGCCCCAGGACGTCTGGGAGCGCATGCGCCAGGGCTTCCAGCTCCAGGAAACCGCCGGCGTCAACCCGCGCATCGAGCAGCAGCGCCTGTGGTTTGCCAGCAACCCGTCCTTCCTGGAAAACGCCGGCGAGCGCGGCAGCCTGTACATCCATTACATCGTTGAGCGTCTCGAAGAACGCAACATGCCGCTGGAGCTGGCGCTGCTGCCAGTAATCGAAAGCGCCTACAACCCCATGGCCTACTCACGGGCCAACGCGGTGGGCCTGTGGCAATTCATCCCGTCCACCGGCCGTTATTTCAACCTGCGCCAGACCCGCTTCTACGATGGGCGCCGCGATATCACCGCGTCCACTACGGCCGCCATGGACTACCTGACGCGCCTGCACGACATGTTCAACGGCGACTGGTTGCTCGCGCTGGCGGCCTACAATGCAGGCGAAGGCACGGTCAGCCGGGCCATCGAACGCAACGAGAAGCTTGGCCTGCCCACCGACTACTGGAACCTGCCGCTGCCCAGCGAAACCCAGGCCTACGTGCCCAAGCTGCTGGCGCTGTCCCAGGTCGTGATGGCCCCCGATGCGTATGGCGTGAACCTCAACCCGATCGCCAACGAACCCTACTTCCAGGTCGTCGAGATCAACCAGCGCATGGACCTGTCAAAGGTCGCGGCAGTCGCCAACATCGACGAAGACGAGCTGTTCCAGCTCAACCCGGCCTTCAAGCAACGCACCACCATCGACGGCCCGCAGCACCTGCTCGTCCCGACCTCCAAGGCGCAACTGCTGACAGCCAGCCTGTCGACCATGCGCCCGGAAGAATTGATCAGTCCACGCTCGCTCAAGCCGGTCTTCGAGACCGCCGATGACAGCGAAGTGGAAGGCGCAAGGCGCACCTACCGCGTCAAGCGCGGCGACAACCTGGCCCAGATCGCCAAGGCCAACAACGTCGAGACCAAGGACCTGCAACGCTGGAACAAGCTCAGCGGCAACAAGCTCAAGGTTGGGCAGACCCTGGTGATGCAGGACGTCAAGGCCACCAAGGCCGGCGGCAAGCGCATCAACACCGTCGTGGCCGCCAAGGGCAAGGAACAAAAGAAGCAGACCCAATACAAGGTCAAGCAGGGTGACTCGCTGTATGTCGTCGCCAAGCGCTTCAACGTCGAAATGCAGCACCTCAAACGCTGGAATCCCAGCATGGGCAAGGCACTCAAGCCTGGGCAGATGCTGACGGTCTATTCCCCTCACTGACACCGGGGTTCTTGTAGCAAGGGGCTTGTTGTGGCGAGGGGATTTATCCCCGCTGGGCTGCGAAGCAGCCCCCTGGATCTATCTGATACACCGGGTTGTCAGGTTTTAGGGGCGCTTCGCGCCCCAGCGGGGCGGTGCGACGTTTCGCTAAATCCCCTCGCCACAACTGCCTTCTGCCCAGTAGGTATCACTGCCTACAGAAGCCCCACCGCCTTTTTCCTGCCGATACAAGCTGTTACTGTACAGCCCATAACAGCCCAAGCCGCCTGGATCGGATCCCAGACTTGATACGTCCCCTCCTCCTGCTCCTGATCAGCCTGGCCTTGAGCTCCCCCGCCGGCGCCACCATCAGCGAAAGCCATGGCTATGCGCAGTTCGGCACGCTCAAGTACCCGGCCAGGTTCACCCACTTCGACTGGGTCAACCCGCAAGCGCCCAAGGGCGGCACCTTGCGGATCATGGCGTTCGGCACCTTCGACACCCTCAATCCCTACACCTTCAAGGGCAGCAGCCCGGTTTCCACGCCGAACTTCCTGCAATACGGCATCAACGAGCTGAACGAACCGTTGATGGTCGGCACCGGCCAGTACGCGCCATCCGGTGACGAACCGACGTCAAGCTACGGCCTGATCGCCCAATCCGTGGAGTACAGCGAGGACCGCAGTTGGGTGGTGTTCAACCTGCGGCCCGAGGCGCGCTTTCACGACGGTGTGCCGATCACCGCCTATGACGTGGCGTTCTCCTACCGGACGCTGCTCAAGGACGGCCATCCGCAATACCGGACCAATCTCCAGGAAGTGCTGCGAGTCGACGTCCTCAGCCCACTGAAAATCCGTTTTGTGTTCAAGCGCTCGGGCAATCCGCTGCTGATCCTGCGCCTGGGCGAACTGCCGGTGTTGCCGCAGCACTACTGGAAAGACCGCGATTTCAAGGCCACCACCTTCGATCCGCCCCTGGGCAGTGGCCCTTACCGCATCACCAAAGTGCAGCCAGGCCGCCAGTTGGTGTTCGAGCGGGTCAAGGATTACTGGGGCAAGGATCTGCCGGTCAATCGCGGCAAGTACAATTTCGATCGAATGGAAGTCGAGTTCTACCGCGACAGCGACGTCGCCTTCGAAGCCTTCAAGGCCGGCGAATTCGACATCTACATCGAGCACCAGGCCAAGAACTGGGCCAACGGCTACAACTTCCCGGCGGTGGACCGTGGCGAGGTGATCAAGGCGCAGATTCCCCATCAGATTCCGACCCAGACCCAAGGCCTGTTCATGAACACCCGGCGCAACACCTTCGCCGAGGTCAAGGTGCGCGAAGCGCTGGGGCTGATGTTCGATTTCGAGTGGACCAACCGCACCCTGTTCAGTGGCGCCTACAAGCGTACCCTCAGCTACTACCCCAACAGCGAGTTCTCCGCCACCGGCCTGCCCGTGGGTCACGAATGGCTGCTGCTCAAGCCGTATCGCGAACAGCTGCCGCTGCGTTTGCTGACCGAACCGTTCAGCCTGCCCCAGACGGACGGACGCGGTATTCCCCGGGAAACCTTGCGCAAGGCCCTCGGCCTGCTGAAGGAGGCCGGATGGACCCTCGACGGCCAACGCCTGCTGAACGCCGACGGCCAGCCCCTGCGCTTCGAGATCCTGCTGGTGAACCCGAACCTGGAGCGCATCCTGCAACCCTACGTCGAGAACCTCGCCAGCGTCGGCATCCAGGCCCGGCTGCGCACGGTGGATCGGGCCCAGTACAAGCAGCGCCTGGACCAGTTCGATTTCGACATGATCCTGCTGACCCTGAACCAGACGCTCAGCCCGGGCCTCGAGCAGTGGCAGTATTTTCACTCCAGCCAGGTCGGGATCAAGGGCAGCAAGAACTATGCGGGCATCGCCAACCCCGTCGTCGATCACCTGCTGGAAAAGCTTCTCGCCGCCCAGACCCGCGATGAACAAGTCGCGGCGGGCAAGGCCCTGGATCGCGTGCTGCTCTGGCAGCATTACTGCATTCCCAACTGGTATATCAATTATCATCGCCTGGCGTACCGCAACCGGTTCGCCTTCGTCACCACGCCGCCCTATACCTTGGGCTTGAGCGCCTGGTGGCTGAAATCTTCGGAGAAAGATCAATGAAGCCTTTACGCGCCCTGCTCCTGCAGGCCAGCAGCCTGCTATTCGCCGGGTTGGCCTGTGCCGCGCCGCAGCACGCCGTGACCTTGTACAACGAGCCTCCCAAGTACCCGGCCAACTTCAAGCATTTCGACTACGTCAACCCGGACGCACCCAAGGGCGGCGTGTTCCGCCAGGGCGGCTTTGGCGGCTTCGACAGCCTCAATCCGTTCATCAGCAAAGGCGTGCCGGCCGATGACATCGGCCTGATCTACGACACCCTGGCCAAGCAGGGCCTGGACGAACCCTTCACTGAATATGGCCTGGTCGCCGAAAAAATCGAGAAAGCCCCGGATAACGCTTGGGTACGTTTCTACCTGCGCCCCGAAGCCCGCTTCAACGACGGCCATCCGATGCGTGCCGAAGACGTGGTGTTCAGCTTCCAGACGTTGACCAAGGACGGCGCGCCGATGTTCCGTGGCTATTACAACGACGTCGCCGAAGTCATCGCCGAAGACCCATTCAAGGTGCTGTTCAAGTTCAAGCACACCAACAATCGGGAATTGCCGTTGATCCTCGGCCAATTGCCGGTATTGCCCAAGCATTGGTGGGCCAGCCGCGACTTCAGCAAGGGCAACCTGGAAATCCCCCTGGGCAGCGGCCCGTACAAGGTCGCCGAAGTGAAGGCCGGACGCTCGATCCGCTACGAGCGGGTCAAGGATTACTGGGGCAAGGACTTGCCGGTCAATCGCGGCTTCTACAATTTCGATGTGCTGGTCACCGACTACTACCGCGACAACACCGTGGCAGTCGAGGCGTTGAAAGCCGGGCAGTTCGATTACTGGCTGGAAATGACTGCCAAGAACTGGGCCAACGCCTACAACATCCCGGCCGTGACCGAAGGCCGGCTGATCAAGGAACAGATCCCCAACGGCAATCCTACCGGCATGCAGGGTTTTATTTACAACCTGCGCCGGCCGGTCTTCCAGGACATACGAGTGCGCAAGGCCCTGAGCCTGCTGTTTGACTTCGAATGGACCAACAAGCAACTGTTCAACGGTGCCTACGCCCGCACCCGCAGTTATTTCGAAAATTCTGAGATGGCCGCCACCGGCCTGCCTGGCGAAGATGAACTGAAGATTCTCGAACCCCTGCGCGGCAAGATTCCCGAGCAGGTGTTCACTGAAGCCTTCCAGGCTCCGATCTGCGACGGCAGCGGTATGATCCGCGACCAACAGCGCAAGGCCTATCAACTGCTGCAAGAAGCCGGCTGGCGCATCGTCGACGACAAGATGGTCGATGCCCAAGGCAAACCGGTGGTGCTCGAATTTTTGCTGGCTCAAACCGACTTCGAGCGGGTCTTGCTGCCGTTCAAGCGCAACCTGAGTGACTTGGGCATCGAACTGGTGATCCGCCGCGTCGATGTATCCCAGTACATCAACCGTGTACGCTCCCGGGATTTCGACCTGGTGGTGGGCAGCTTTCCGCAATCCAGTTCGCCGGGTAATGAACAGCGCGAATTCTGGATGTCTGCCGCGGCCGACAAGCCAGGCAGCCGCAACACCATGGGCCTGAAAGACCCAGCCGTCGACCAATTGGTGGAACAGTTGATCAACGCCGACTCGCGCAAGAGCCTGGTGGCGAACGCCCGGGCACTCGACCGGGTGCTGCAGTGGGGCTACTACGTGATTCCCAACTGGCACATCAAGACGTGGCGCGTCGCCTACTGGAACCACATTGGTCATCCGAAAATCACGCCGACCTATGACATCGGCACGACCACCTGGTGGGTCAAGCCGGAGGTCAAGCCGGCCGATGAAGTAGAGAAGCAGGTCATCGAGCAGCAAATCGCCGCCCCTGCGAGCGTGGAGTAACGAAATGCTGGCTTACATTTTTCGGCGACTGTTGCTGATCATCCCGACCCTGTTCGGCATTCTGTTGATCAACTTCGTGATCATCCAGGCCGCGCCCGGCGGGCCGGTGGAACAGATGATCGCCAAGCTCGAGGGCTTCGAAGGCGCCACCAGCCGCATTGCCGGCGGCGGTGCCGAAGTGGCGGTGGCCGGCTCCTCGTACCGCGGTGCCCAGGGCCTGGACCCGGCGCTGGTCAAGGAAATCGAGCACATGTACGGCTTCGACAAGTCGGCCCCCGAACGCCTGTGGATCATGATCAAGAACTACGCCCACCTGGACTTTGGCGACAGTTTCTTCCGCGACGCCAAGGTCATCGACCTGATCAAGGAAAAGATGCCGGTGTCCATCTCCCTCGGGTTGTGGAGCACGCTGATCATGTACCTGGTGTCGATCCCCCTGGGCATCGCCAAGGCCACGCGGCACGGCAGTCATTTCGACGTATGGACCAGTTCGGCAATCATCGTCGGCTACGCGATACCGTCGTTTCTGTTCGCCATCCTGCTGATCGTGGTGTTTGCCGGCGGCAGTTATTTTGACTGGTTCCCGTTGCGCGGGCTGACCTCCAACAACTTCGACGAATTGAGCATGGGCGGCAAGATCCTCGATTACTTCTGGCACCTGGCCTTGCCCGTGACCGCCCTGGTGATCGGTAACTTCGCGACCATGACCCTGCTGACCAAGAACAGCTTCCTCGACGAAATCAACAAGCAATACGTGGTCACCGCCAAGGCCAAGGGCCTGACCCGTCATCGAGTCCTTTACGGCCATGTCTTCCGCAACGCCATGCTGCTGGTGATCGCCGGTTTCCCGTCGGCTTTCATCGGGATCTTCTTCACCGGTTCCCTGCTGGTGGAAGTGATCTTCTCCCTCGACGGCCTGGGCCTGATGAGTTTCGAAGCGGCCATCAACCGCGACTACCCGGTGGTGTTCGGCACCCTGTTCATCTTCACCCTGCTGGGGCTGGTGGTGAAGCTGATCGGCGACCTGACCTACACCCTTGTCGATCCGCGCATCGACTTCGAAAGCCGGGAGCATTGAGATGAACCTGTCCCCACTCAATCGCCGCCGTTTCGAACTGTTCAAGGCCAACAAGCGTGGCTGGTGGTCGCTGTGGCTGTTCCTGATCCTGTTCGGGCTGAGCCTGGGCGCCGAGTTGATCGCCAACGACAAGCCGCTGGTGGTGCATTACGACGGCGGCTGGTACTTCCCGGCCCTCAAGCGCTACCCCGAGACCACCTTCGGCGGTGAGTTCCCGCTGGAGGCCAACTACAAGAGCCCGTACATTCGTGAGTTGCTCGCTGCCAAGGATGCCTGGGTGGTGTGGGCGCCGATTCCGTTCAGCTACCAGAGCATCAACTACGACTTGAAAGTCCCGGCCCCGGCGCCGCCCTCCTCGGTGAACTGGCTCGGCACCGACGACCAGGGCCGCGATGTGCTGGCGCGAGTCATCTATGGCTTTCGTATCTCGGTGCTGTTCGCGCTGACGTTGACGATACTCAGCTCGATCATCGGCGTGATCGCCGGGGCCCTGCAGGGTTTCTATGGCGGCTGGGTGGACCTGGCCGGCCAGCGTTTCCTGGAGATCTGGTCCGGCTTGCCGGTGCTGTACCTGCTGATCATCCTCGCCAGTTTCGTCCAGCCCAATTTCTGGTGGCTGCTGGGCATCATGCTGCTGTTTTCCTGGATGAGCCTGGTGGACGTGGTCCGCGCCGAGTTCCTGCGCGGGCGCAACCTGGAATACGTGCGCGCCGCACGGGCGCTGGGCATGCAGAACGGTGCGATCATGTTCCGCCACATCCTGCCCAACGCCATGGTCTCGACCATGACGTTCATGCCGTTCATCCTCACCGGCGCCATCGGCACCCTCACCGCCCTGGATTTCCTCGGCTTCGGCCTGCCGACGGGCGCGCCCTCCCTGGGCGAGCTGGTGGCCCAGGGCAAGTCCAACCTCCAGGCGCCGTGGCTGGGCATCAGCGCGTTCGCCGTGCTGGCGGTCATGCTGAGCCTGCTGGTGTTCATCGGCGAGTCCGCTCGCGATGCCTTCGATCCGAGGAAGTGATATGAACCAGGACAATCTGATCGAAGTGCGCGACCTGGCGGTGGAATTCATCGTCGGCGAACGCCGCCAGCGGGTGGTCGAGGGCGTCAGTTTCGACATCAAGCGCGGCGAAACCCTGGCCCTGGTGGGCGAAAGCGGCTCCGGCAAGTCCGTGACGGCCCACTCGATCCTGCGTTTGCTGCCCTACCCGCTGGCCCACCACCCCACCGGGACCATCCAGTATGCCGGCCAGAACATGTTGGGCCTGAAGGAAAAAACCATCCGCCACATCCGCGGCAACCGGATCGCGATGATTTTCCAGGAACCGATGACCTCCCTTAATCCGCTGCACTCCATTGAAAAACAGATCAATGAGGTGCTCGGCATCCACAAGGGCCTGACCGGCAAAGTCGCCACTCGGCGGACGCTGGAACTGTTGGAACTGGTCGGGATTCCCGAACCTCACAAGCGCCTCAAGGCCCTGCCCCATGAGCTGTCCGGTGGCCAGCGGCAACGGGTGATGATCGCCATGGCCCTGGCCAACGAGCCGGAACTGTTGATCGCCGACGAACCGACCACGGCACTGGACGTCACCGTGCAGCTGAAAATCCTCGATCTGCTCAAGGATTTGCAGGCGCGGCTGGGCATGTCGCTGCTGCTGATCAGCCACGATTTGAACCTGGTGCGAAGAATTGCGCATCGTGTATGTGTCATGCAGCGCGGTTGCATCGTCGAACAGGCATCGTGCACAGAGTTGTTCCGCGCGCCGCAACATCCGTACACTCGGGAATTGCTGGCCGCCGAGCCCAGCGGCAACCCGGCGGACAACGTCGTCGGCCCGCCGCTGTTGCAGGTCGAGGACTTGAAAGTCTGGTTTCCGATCAAGAAAGGCCTGTTCAAGCGCACGGTCGATTACATCAAGGCCGTGGACGGCATCCGCTTCAACCTGCCCCAGGGCCAGACCCTGGGCATCGTTGGCGAAAGCGGTTCCGGCAAGTCCACGTTGGGCCTGGCGATTCTGCGGTTGATCGGCAGCCAGGGTGGGATCCGCTTCGAAGGCAAGGATCTGGACAGCCTGACGCAACAGCAGGTCCGGCCGCTGCGCCGGGAAATGCAAGTGGTGTTTCAGGACCCGTTCGGTAGCCTGAGCCCACGGATGTGTGTGAGCCAGATCGTCGGCGAAGGCCTGCGGATCCACAAGATCGGCACCGCGGACGAACAGGAACAAGCGATAATCGCGGCATTGAAGGAGGTAGGCCTGGACCCGGAAACCCGGAACCGCTACCCCCATGAATTTTCCGGAGGGCAACGGCAGCGTATTGCCATTGCCCGGGCCCTGGTGCTCAAGCCGGCGTTGATTCTGCTGGATGAACCGACGTCGGCCCTGGACCGTACCGTGCAACGCCAAGTGGTGGAGCTGTTGCGGTCGCTGCAAACCAAGTACAACCTGACGTACCTGTTTATCAGCCATGACCTGGCTGTCGTCAAAGCGCTGAGCCACCAGCTGATGGTGGTCAAGCATGGCCAAGTGGTCGAACAAGGTGATGCGCGCAGCATATTCGCCGCGCCGCAACACCCCTATACACAGCAGTTGCTGGAGGCCGCCTTCCTGGCCCCAACAACTGCCGAATAACCTGAAAGAGGAGCAACACATGGGTTTTCTCGCCGGTAAGCGCGTACTGATCGTCGGTGTCGCCAGCAAGCTGTCCATCGCATCCGGCATCGCCGCCGCCATGCATCGCGAGGGCGCTGAGCTTGCCTTCACTTATCAGAACGACAAACTCAAGGGTCGTGTCGAAGAGTTCGCGCAAGGCTGGGGTTCGAGCCCTGAGCTGTGCTTCCCGTGCGACGTGGCCAGCGATGAAGAAATCGCCAAGGTCTTCGAAGAACTGAGCAAGAAGTGGGACGGCCTGGACTGCATCGTGCACTCCGTCGGCTTCGCCCCGGGCGACCAGTTGGACGGCGACTTCACCGAAGCCACCACCCGTGAAGGCTTCCGCATCGCCCACGACATCAGCGCCTACAGCTTCGTGGCCCTGGCCAAGGCCGGTCGCGAAATGATGAAAGGCCGCAACGGCAGCCTGCTGACCCTGTCGTACCTGGGCGCCGAGCGCACCATGCCGAACTACAACGTCATGGGCATGGCCAAGGCTTCCCTGGAAGCCGGCGTTCGCTACTTGGCCGGCTCCCTGGGCCCGGATGGCACCCGCGTAAACTGCGTATCGGCTGGCCCGATCCGCACCCTCGCCGCCTCCGGCATCAAGAACTTCCGCAAGATGCTGGCCGCCAACGAAGCGCAAACCCCGCTGCGTCGCAACGTCACCATCGAAGAAGTCGGCAACGCCGGCGCCTTCCTGTGCTCGGACCTCGCGTCGGGCATCAGCGGTGAAATCATGTACGTGGACGGCGGCTTCAACACCACCGCCATGGGTAATATCGAAGAGTAATCTTCGCGATTCAACAAAAACGCCGCTTGCCCTGGGAAGGACAAGCGGCGTTTTTAGTTTGCCTTGTGTGGAATGGCTAACAACACCCCGACGAAAGAGAGTAGAAACAATAACGCCGCCAGTACTCCCGAAATGCTGTCATACATATAGGCCACTGAAACCAACATCCCTAGAAGGGACGTTAAAACAAACGGAGCATTGGAAAATACATACAGACCTATATGCAGTCTGAACGAGCCGTGCTTGAGAAGCTTACGCGCAATACTACCTAATCCCGTCAGAGCCACTGATGTCACGGCCAGTATGATCAATACGACCAAATAGATCGAAACAGGGGGCAACCCATAGGTGTCATTGAGATCTCCACGATTCTCCACCACACCGTCTGACGGAAAGAAAAACAGCATTGCACAGGCTGCCAGAATGCTAATAACAGCCGCTACCAACCTCTTCTCTCTGCGAATCATAGTGGGTTACCTTGAAAAATTGATGGGGAGCTCACCCGTAATCCGTATCTCATAATCCTGTGCTCGGGCCACGCGTCCCACTTGACGCAGCGCGCTGGTCGCGCCCTCGTCAAATATCGCACGATGGTTGCTGGCATTGGCGTCATAGCGATCCGAAAATGCCTTGGCGGTACCGGCAAATTTCAGACTACCCGATGTATTGCGGATTACCTCACCGGTAATTTGAAGCGTGATATTTCCAAGATATATTCTCGCGATGTTCGAGTCCTGAGCTGTGGAGTAGGGAACCCTTAGATTAACAGTGGTTACGCCAATTCCAGCCGTGTTGATAATCGCCATCAAGTCAGGAATTTTTTTCGGCGCTGGGCTGATCCCAGTTCTGTCGAGTCGAACGCTGACAGGTTTGCCCTTCCCCAGCAGCCAATGACCGATAGCCCTGAAAGGTGTAAAAACACCTCCAGAAAATTCCTGTTCGACTGCCAGTTGTTCAGTATTTTTTATTTTGGCTCCTTCTTTTATTCCAAGTTTCCAAGCGTTAGCGGTATCAAGCTTGGGATTTTTTTAGCATTAGCAGATCTGCTCCGTGTGCAACCTTCAAATCACCTATGATGAAGCCATCCAACCCATAACGGATGGGTCGATTATTACGCATGGCTTCAAGGTGACGCCCGAGCATTTGCGGCCAATGACCTCGTTCGTAAGCCACGTTGCGCTCTTGGATCATTTTTCCAATCATCGCCATTGGAGCGGGAGATGGGAGACCTCCTCCGCTTCCGCGGGACGTACCATATGTTTCGGGATAAACATATGTCAGGGGAAGTTCGTTGTTCATGGGGACACCTAATCAAGTCAAATAGGTGTAACGCTGCGGTTGTGACTCAGCATTACGGGATGCAAAACCCATCTTGCATATTCCCCGTGCCCATCGTGCGGTACATATTTATAGCGTTGCACCTATTATCAAATTGGCACGTTGCGCAAAACTCGCCGTCCTACGTTGCGGTCTTTGAAATGAGTCAAGATTTCCGTTGCAAATGCCCCCTTGGATTTAGCGCCTATAATTGATCTTCAGGTTGCAGAAAAACGCCGCTTGCCCAGGAAAGGACAAGCGGCGTTTTTTTGCCCTGCACAATACTTGTGGGAGCGGGCTTGCTCGCGATTGCGGCGGATCAGCCAATGGTGATGAGCGCCAACTGACCCACCGCTTTCGCGAGCAAGCTCGCTCCCACAGGGTACTGTGGCCAGGGCTATCGGCGCTGTGCCTGCTTCTGCCGGTACATCGCCGCATCCGCCTCCGCCAGCAGGCTGTCGATCGATGCATGCCGCTCGGGGTCGTATTCGATCTGGCCAACGCTGAAACCGATGTCGTAGCCGCGCTTCAAAGTCGCGTTGCGCTCGTCGAGAATTTCCCCGAGCCGCGCCATGATCGCAGTCGTCTCGACATGGGAGGAGCCAGTAAGCAACGCCACGAACTCATCACCGCCCAGACGGCCGATCACGTCACTTTCGCGGAAGGCGATACGCAGCACATCGGCAAAGGTCTTCAGCGCGCAGTCGCCCTCGGCATGCCCGAAGCGGTCGTTGATGGGCTTGAAGTCATTGAGATCAAAAAACAGCAGCGTGGCCGGCCGTGAAAGCCGATCGCAAACGTTCAGCGCATGCTGGGCCAACGTCTTGAAGCCGCGCCGATTCGACAACAGCGTCAGTTCATCCATGCTGGCCATCTGCACGGCGATCAATTCCTGCTCGGCCATGCTCGCCAGATCCCGCAGCAGCTCGCGCTCTTCGTCATTGAGCTTGCGCGGCTTGGTGTCCAGCAGGCACAAGGTGCCCATCTTGCTGCCATCGCCCAGGCCCAACGGGTGTCCGGCATAAAAGCGGATGCCGGGCTGGTCGGTAACCAGCGGGTTGTCATGAAACCGCTCATCCTGCTCCGCGTCGCAAATCTCCAGGAGCTCGTCTTGCAGAATGGCGTGCCCGCAGAACGATATCTCTCTCGGGGTTTCACTGGCATCCAGGCCGGCGCTGGACTTGAACCATTGCCGGTTGGCATCCACCAGTGAAACCAGGGCAAAAGGCACGTTGAACAGGCGTCGGGCGAGACGGGTGAGGCGGTCAAACCGCTCCTCGGGGGCGGTATCGAGCAACTTCAGCGATTGCAGGTTTTTCAGCCGGACGGCTTCGTTGTCAGGTTTGCCGGGCGCAAGCATCGGAAACTCCGTTGGCGAGAGTCCTTGCATTCTAGTCCAGGCCCGTGCCGAACTCGAACGGGCATTTTGCGGCACAGGCGAATACACTCAAGCAGCCCAAAAAAAACAGGACACACATCGATGAAGCCTGCCAACCACGACGCCGCCCCACGCTTCTGGCGCGACGCGGCGCTGCCCTTTATCGAAGCCCGATCCATCGCCGATGGCCGCAAGGTCTGTTATTCGCGCCACGCCCATGACCATTTTTCCATCGGCGCAATCACCGCTGGGCGCAGTACCTATCTGCACGAGCAGTCGCGTTTCCAGGTCCAGGGCGGCACGGTGGTGCTGATGAACCCGGGCGATGTCCACGCCTGCAATCCGATCAACGATCAGCCCTGGTCCTACGTGATGCTGTATGTCGACACGCAGTGGCTGAGGGACCTGCAACGGCGGATCGGCTTTGATCCGACGTTGGATTTCCAGGCATTCGACACGACGCACAGCCGGGACGTCGTGCTTTATTCCGGCCTGTGCGCACTTTACGAAGTATTGGTGGACGAGCAGATCGATGCCGATGACAAGACAGGCGCCGCCATGGCGTTTTTCACTGACCTGCAGCATCGGCTCAACCCGGCGGGACGCCCGGATCGGGGCAGTCATCCGGCGCTGATGCGGGCCGCGCAGTTCATTCATGATCATTGCACCGAAGCCCTCAAGCTTGAAGACATCTGCGCCTTCGCCCAGCTTTCCCCATCCTATTTGAGCCGGGCGTTCAAACGTCACTACGGCATGACGCCCCATGCCTTCCTGATCAACCGGCGGATCCAGTTCGCCCGACGCCAATTGCGCGAGGGCAAGTTGATCGCCGACGTGGCGCTGGAGAGTGGGTTTGCCGATCAGGCGCATTTCCAGCGCGCCTTCAAGCAACACCTGGCGGCGACGCCCGGGCAGTATCGCGGCTGATGCCTGCGGTAGGAATCGTGGCGAGGGGATGTATCCCCGCTGGGCTGCGCAGCGGCCCCTATGAAGCTGTGGTTAGACCAATAGAAACCGGAATCAGCTTTTCAAAGGGATGCTGCGCATCCCAGCGGGGATAAATCCCCTCGCCACAACAGCGTTTCAACCGCAAGGATGGGTCGCTCAAGGCAACAACAGATACACCGCACTCGCCACCAGCAACGCCGCCATCGCCCGATTGAACAGACGCATGGTCGCCGGATTCCCCAGCCAAGTACGCAGGAAGCTGTTAGGCGTACGCCCAGCAGCCCACGGACAGGTAACAGATCACCAGGTAAATCGCCGCAAACTGCCACACCAGCGATGCCTCGCCATCGGCCACAAAAGCGCCCATCCCCGCGACGCAGGCCAGCCAGGCCTTGGGGTTGAGCCATTGCATCAGCGCGCCATGGAACATCGACGGCGCGCGCCCCTCGTCCCGGTCCCCCAGTGCGCCGTTGTCCATCGCCAGTTTCCAGGCCATGTACAACAAGAATGCCACGCCCGCCAGTTGCACCACGCGGGTCAGCCCCGGCCAGCGCTGCAACACCTCGTGCAACCCCAACCCCATCAAGACCAGCAGCAGGACAAACCCCAGGGTCGCACCAGCGACATGACGCAAGGTGGCGCGAAACCCGTAGCGGGCCCCGGCGCTGAGGGCCACGATATTGACCGGCCCCGGGGTAATGGAAGCCACCAGCGCGAAGGTTGCCATGGAAAATATCAAGCTCATCACATAATCTTCTTCAGTTCAGGAAAGAGGCCCCGACGGTAAACGGGCCTGCTTCGCAGGTATTGAAGAAAACTGCCTTGTCATAGAGCGCCACCGCTCATTTTTTTACGCAAACTTTACGCGGTAGTCGATTCACCAAAATCGATACTGTGCGGCTCATTGGATCAGGCGTTTCTCATGTCAATTGCGGTTCTGCGTCTTATCGGTTTCATCCTTGGTATTTTCCTGATCACCCTCGCGATCAGCATGGCGATTCCGCTGTTCACGCTGATGTTCTACGACCGCAACGACGACTTGTCGGCGTTTCTCTGGTCGAGCCTGATCACCTTCGTCTGCGGCATCGCACTGGTCGCCCGTGGCCGTCCGGAACATGCCCAGATGCGCCCCCGGGAAATGTACCTGCTGACCACTGCCAGTTGGGTGTTCGTCTGCGCGTTCGCCGCCCTGCCCATGGTGTTCATCCAGCACATCAGCTACACCGATGCCTTCTTCGAGACCATGTCGGGCATCACCACCACGGGCTCGACCATCCTGACCGGGCTGGATACAGCGTCTCCGGGCCTGTTGATCTGGCGCTCGATGTTGCACTGGCTCGGCGGAATCGGTTTTATCGGCATGGCCGTGGCGGTCCTGCCGTTGCTGCGGGTCGGCGGCATGCGGCTGTTCCAGACCGAATCATCGGACTGGTCGGAGAAAGTCACGCCGCGCTCTCACGTCGCGGCCAACTACATCCTGTGGATCTACGTCGGCTTGACCGCCCTCTCGACCCTGGCGCTGTGGCTGGCCGGCATGACGCCCTTCGAAGCGATCAACCATGCGATGTCGTTGATTTCCACCGGCGGCTTCTCCACCTCCGATGCTTCGCTGGCGCACTGGCCGCAACCGGCGGTTCATTGGGTGTCGGTGGTCGTCATGATGGCCGGCTCGCTGCCCTTCACGCTGTACGTAGCGACGCTGCGAGGCCACCGGCGCGCCTTGCTCAAGGATCAGCAAGTCAGGGGCTTCATCGGGTTCCTGGTGGTCACCTGGCTCGTGGTCGGTACCTGGCTGAGCCTGAACAGCGATTACGGGTGGTGGGGCGCGGTCCGTATCGTGGCGGTCAACGTCACGTCTGTCGTCACCACCACCGGCGTGGCCTTGGGTGACTACACGCTGTGGGGCAGTTTCGCCCTGTTGCTGTTCTTTTACCTGACCTTCGTCGGCGGTTGTTCAGGGTCTACGGCCGGGGGCCTGAAGATTTTTCGCTTTCAGGTCGCCAAGGTCCTGCTGATGGGCAGCTTGAAGCAACTGATCCACCCCCGGGCGGTGATCCAGAAGAAATACAACAACCACCCCATCGACGAGGAAATCGTTCGCTCGCTGCTGACCTTTTCGTTCTTCTTCACCATTACGATCGGCGCCATTGCCCTGGGCCTCGCGCTGATCGGCCTGGACTGGACGACCGCCTTGACCGGCGCAGCCACTGCCGTGTGCAACGTGGGCCCGGGCTTGGGCAACATCATCGGGCCAGCCGGCAACTTCTCGACCTTGCCCGATTCGGCAAAATGGCTGCTGACCATCGGCATGCTCCTGGGACGCCTGGAAATCCTGACGGTGCTGGTGCTGTTCACGCCGGTGTTCTGGAAGTATTGAATACGCTGGAAATGGCCGGCGTCCTGGCAAAGCCATCGTCCGATCGTCCCCCCGAAAAATTCCCTGTCGATTTTTCGGTGGAGTCGTCCCGGACGCGGTTCTATGCTCTGCCACATGAACCTACATGACTCGCTGCTCCCGCCCCACGCCGAGATGGTCCGCGCCATGCTCGAACGAGACACCGCCTATGAGGGGGTGTTTTTCACTGCGGTCAAGACCACCGGCATCTTCTGTCGCCCCAGTTGCACCGCGCGCAAGCCGAAACCGGAGAACGTGGAATTCTTTGCCCACGCCGACGAAGCCATGTCCGCCGGTTATCGAGCCTGCCTGCGCTGCAAGCCGCTGGACGCCGCGGCCATTGCGCCGGACTGGATCCTGGCGCTGCTCAAGGCCGTGGACGCCGAACCCGACCTGCGCTGGACCGACGCCCTGCTACTGGAACAAGGCATCGAACCGCTGACATTGCGCCGCTGGTTCAAGCAGCATTTCGGCATGACGTTTCACGCCTACCTGCGCACCCGGCGCCTGGGCATTGCCTTGGGCGGCATCAAGGACGGCGCGTCGATCGACAACGCGGCGTTCGATTCCGGCTATGAATCCCTGAGCGGTTTTCGTGATGCCTTCGTGAAATCCTTCCATATCACGCCTGGCCGGGCCGGCCTGAGTGAACCCTTGTTGTTCACTCGCCTGACCACGCCGCTGGGACCAATGCTGGCAATGGCCGAGCGCCGAGGCCTGGTGCTGTTGGAATTTCTCGACCGCCCGGCCCTGACCAAAGAGCTGGAGGAACTGCAGCAACGCTACGGCTACACGGTCGCACCGGGGCACAACGCTCATCTGCAACAGATCGAAACCGAACTGGCGAAGTATTTCGCCGGCAAACTCACGGTGTTCAACGTCCCGCTGCACATGCCCGGCAGTGCCTTCGCGGTCCGGGTCTGGGCCGAGCTGCAGAAGATCCCCTACGGCGAGACCCGCAGCTACGGCGCCGTCGCCTCCGCCCTGGGCAGCCCTGGCGCCAGCCGCGCCGTGGGCCTGGCCAACGGGCAGAATCGCCTGGCCATCGTCATCCCCTGCCACCGGGTGATTGGCGCCGACGGCTCGCTGACCGGCTACGGTGGCGGCCAGCCACGCAAGGCTTTTCTGTTGCGCCTGGAAAAAGCCAAGGAGCAGGTTTCACTGCCGCTGGCGTTTTGAACGTTCCGGAGGACCATCACCGGATGCCTGCGTCCTACCACGACGCCAGTGTCTTCCTGGCGAATCTCGACGAAGACTGGCGACGGCATGTCGAGGCGATTGGCCCGTGCCTGCTGCTGCCCAAGCCGGACCGTGATCCCTACGAAGCCCTGGTCAGGGCGATCGCCTACCAGCAACTGCATGCCAAGGCAGGCGATGCGATCCTCGGTCGTCTCCGGGCGTTGTTCCCGGCGCAGGCGTTTCCCCGCCCCGAGCAGATCCTGGCGACAGACGTGGCGCAACTGCGCGGTTGCGGATTTTCCGCCAGCAAGATCACAACCCTCCAAGGCATCGCCCAGGCGACACTGGACGGCGTCGCTCCCGATTACGCCACGGCGCGAGACATGGACGACGAAGCGCTGATCGAACGCCTGGTCAGCTTGCGCGGCGTCGGGCGCTGGACCGTGGAGATGCTCTTGATCTATAGCCTGGAGCGGCCCGATGTGCTGCCGGCGGATGACTTTGGGGTTCGCGAGGGGTATCGGCGGCTCAAGGGACTGGAGGCTCAGCCAAACCGCCGACAGATGATCGCTATCGGCCAGGCCTGGAGCCCTTATCGTACGGCGGCAGCTTGGTATTTGTGGCGAGTGCCGAAGTGATGCTGGCTGTACCGGCCTCTTCGCGAGCAGGCTCGCTCCCACATTGAATCGGGAAAACACACGATTCCCTGTGGGAGCGAGCCTGCTCGCGAAAGCGTCGGCACATCAATCAGAAATTCAGAACATCGCCCCATCGAGGTTGTCCAGAGTATTCCATCCCTGACCGGAGGTTCCCCCATGCACCTTGAAGGATCCTGCCACTGCGGCGCCGTGTCATTCAGCCTGGACAGCCGCCATCCCTACCCTTATCAGCGCTGCTACTGCTCGATCTGCCGCAAGACCCAGGGCGGCGGCGGTTTTGCGATCAACCTGGGGGGCGACGCGAAGAGCCTGAAGGTGCAAGGCCGCAAGCACATCACGGTCTATCACGCGCGACTGAAGGATGAAGGCGATAAACGCGCCCACCGCAGCAGCGCCGAACGACACTTTTGCTCGTTATGCGGCTCGGGGCTGTGGCTGTTCAGCCCGGAATGGCCGGAGCTGATTCATCCATTTGCCTCAGCCATCGACACGCCGTTGCCGGTACCGCCGGAGCACACTCATCTGATGCTGGGCTCCAAGGCCCCTTGGGTTGAGGTCGAGGCGCATCCGGGCGACCAACAGTTCGAGGTGTATCCCGAAGAGTCGATTGCCCAATGGCATGAGCGGTTGGGTTTGAGCCGTTAGGCCGGCACCCCACTGTGGAACCGGAATTCCACGTCCGGCGACTCGATCAGCTCCCGCTCGGCGGCGCGCACCTTGTCGATCACCTGGGCGATGTCCTTGGCGTCGCCGTACTGATAGGCCAGCTTCAAGTAACCCTGGAAATGCCGGGCCTCGCTTTTCAACAGGCCGAAGTAGAACTTGCCGAGCTCCTCGTCCAGATGCGGCACCAACGCCTCGAAACGCTCGCAGCTGCGGGCTTCGATGAAAGCGCCGACCACCAGGGTGTCCACCAGTTTCACCGGTTCGTGGCTGCGCACCACTTTACGCAAGCCCGAGGCGTAGCGCCCGGCGGAAAGCTGGCGCAGGCCGACCTTGCGCTTCTTCATCAGGCGCATGACCTGTTCGTGATGCACCAGTTCTTCCCGGGCCAGGCGCGACATCATGTTGATCAAATCAACGTGGGAATGGTACTTGGCGATCAGGCTCAGGGCAGTGCTGGCGGCCTTGAACTCGCAGTTCTTGTGATCGATCAGCAAGGTTTCCTGATCGGCCAGCGCAGCCTGGACCCAGGCATCGGGCGTGCGGCAGCCAAGGAATTCGTGGATTTCGGGAAGGATCATGGGGCTCACGGGAAAAGGTAGTCGAGCAAAGGGCGCCGATTATACCGGCCTGCCTCCAGACCACCAGCCACCGCCGTTGATATGCATCAAGTCGACGGGCCATCCACAGCAACTATAGTTGAGCAACGCCATGCCTCTTTATTGCTGGAGACGCCGATCATGCAAGCCATTCGCAGCATCCTGGTGGTCATCGAACCCGAACATTCGGAAAGCCTGGCGCTCAAGCGCGCCAAACTGATCGCCGGGGTGACCCAAGCCCACCTGCACTTACTGGTGTGCGACAAGCACCATGACCACGCGGGCCTGCTCGGTGTGCTCAAGAGCGCGCTGCTGTCCGACGGCTACAGCGTGACCACCGAGCAGGCCTGGAACGACAGCCTCCACGAAACCATCATCGACGTGCAGCAGGCTGAGGGCTGTGGCCTGGTCATCAAGCAACATTTCCCCGACAGCCCATTGAAAAAAGCCCTGCTGACCCCGGCGGACTGGAAACTGCTGCGCCATTGCCCGACCCCGGTGCTGCTGGTCAAGACCACCGGCTCCTGGAAAGACAGGGTCATCCTCGCCGCTGTCGACGTCGGCAATGCCGATGGCGAGCACCGGCACCTGCACTCGACCATCATCGACCATGGCTATGACATCGCCCTCCTGGCGAAGGCGCACCTGCATGTCATCAGCGCCCACCCGTCACCCATGCTCTCGTCGGCCGACCCGACCTTCCAGCTCAAGGAAACCATCGAGGCTCGTTATCGCGAACAGTGCCGGGCGTTCCAGGCCGAATTCGACATTGACGACCAGCACCTGCACATTCAGGAAGGCCCGGCGGACGTGTTGATTCCCTACATGGCCCACAAGCTCCAGGCCGCGGTCACGGTGATCGGCACCGTGGCGCGCTCCGGTTTGTCAGGCGTGTTGATTGGCAACACCGCCGAAGCCGTGCTCGATGCGCTGGAAAGCGACGTGCTGGTGCTCAAGCCGCAGGAGGTCGAGGATCACCTGGTAGAACTGGCGGTCAAGAATTGAAGATCAAAAGATCGCAGGCTTCGCCAGCTCCTACAGTATGGCGCGGTCCTTGTAGGAGCTGCCGAAGGCTGCGATCTTTTCAGCCGCCGATCGCATCCTTAAGGAACCCCGGCGCGATATAGCGCTGGTAATGCGCTTCGGACAGCAGGAAAAATTCCCGATCAATGGCATCGCGCAGGTCCGGCAGCTCCCAATCGCGGAATTCGGGCAGCAGCACCATGCCGTAGGCTTCCAGATTGTTGATCACCCGCGCACCACGGGCGATCAACTGGTAGGCCCAGCAATATTCGGACTGGTGCGGCACGAAGCGGATCTTGCGCGCTTCCAGTTGCTGGCGCAGCAGCGCCGGGTCGAAAACCTCCAGCTTCGCCACCATCACCTGCACCAGCAGTTGCTCGAGCCGCATCCATACCGCGCGTTTTTCGTCCTCGTTGTAGCCGTTCCAGTGAATCACTTCATGGTGGAACCGCTTGCAGCCACGGCACACCAGGTCACCATAGACAGTGGAACAGAGGCCGACGCAGGGCGTCTTGATGAGCTGGTTGGGCATAAGGCAACGCACACGCAAAAACAGGACAGGCGGGCATGTTAGCCCTTTGTCTAAGATTGATCACCCCTCAAACCTGGAAGCCCAACTTACCTTTAATTTTTTTTTTCCCGTAGAATCAGCCAGCCTTTTAAGGCGCCAATGTCCGTTAGAAGCTGTTTTCAAAGCGTCACGAGCACAGTCGTTCCTTCAGAGCGGTGTTGGCGAAGGGTCTTTCCAGCGGGGAAAGCCCAACGCCAACCCTCATCAGCTCCCGTTCTGCAGGCGTAAAACTTTGAAAGCAGCTTCTGTGAGGAACTCCGGCCATCCTGGCGCGGCGGCTCAAAAAGCCCCCTGCGCGCATGAATGCCGTGAGTTTCTGGATGAGCGTCCCGGACACCCATTTGGGACCACTGATGAGGGTAATAACTGTGCTTGAAGCCTACCGCAAACATATCGAAGAGCGCGCAGCACTGGGTATCGTTCCCCAGCCGCTTAACGCCGAACAAACCGCAGGCCTGATCGAGCTGCTGAAGAATCCTCCGGCTGGCGAAGAAGCTTTCCTCGTTGACCTGATCACCAATCGCGTTCCGCCTGGAGTCGACGAAGCCGCCTACGTCAAGGCCGGCTTCCTGTCCGCCCTGGCCAAGGGCCAGGCCCAATCCCCTCTGCTGGACAAGAAGCGCGCCGTCGAACTGCTCGGCACCATGCAGGGCGGCTACAACATCGTGACCCTGGTCGAGCTGCTGGACGACGCCGAGCTGGCGCCAGTCGCCGCCGAAGAACTCAAGCACACCCTGCTGATGTTCGATGCCTTCCACGACGTGGCTGAAAAAGCCAAGAACGGTAACGTCCACGCCAAGGCCGTGCTGCAATCCTGGGCTGACGGCGAGTGGTTCAAGAAGCGCCCGGTACTGGCCGACAAGATCAGCCTGCGCGTGTTCAAGGTCACCGGCGAAACCAACACCGACGACCTGTCCCCTGCCCCGGATGCCTGGTCGCGTCCTGACATCCCGCTGCACGCCCTCGCCATGCTGAAAATGGCCCGTGACGGCATCGTTCCGGACGAGCAAGGCAAGACCGGCCCGATGAAGCAGATCGAAGAAATGCGCGGCCAAGGCTTCCCGATCGCCTACGTCGGTGACGTGGTTGGTACCGGTTCCTCGCGTAAATCGGCCACCAACTCGGTGTTGTGGTTCTTCGGCGACGATATCCCGTACGTGCCGAACAAGCGCGCTGGCGGTTTCTGCTTCGGCAGCAAGATCGCCCCGATCTTCTACAACACCATGGAAGATGCCGGCGCACTGCCGATCGAGTTCGACGTGTCGAACATGAACATGGGCGACGTGATCGACCTGTACCCGCACGCTGGCAAGGTCTGCAAGCACGGTACCGACGAAGTCATCACCACCTTCGAAATGAAGACCCCGGTGCTGTTGGACGAAGTCCGCGCTGGCGGCCGTATTCCGCTGATCATCGGTCGTGGCCTGACCGAGAAGGCTCGCGCCGAACTGGGCCTGCCACCGTTCGACCTGTTCAAGAAGCCTGAAGCGCCAGCCGAAAGCACCAAGGGTTTCACCCTGGCGCAGAAAATGGTCGGCAAGGCTTGCGGCCTGGCAGAAGGCCAAGGCGTTCGTCCTGGCACCTACTGCGAACCGAAAATGACCACCGTAGGCTCCCAGGACACCACCGGTCCAATGACCCGTGACGAACTGAAAGACCTGGCGTGCCTGGGCTTCTCGGCTGACCTGGTGATGCAGTCCTTCTGCCACACCGCGGCCTATCCGAAGCCGATCGACGTGACCACCCACCACACCCTGCCTGACTTCATCATGACCCGCGGCGGCGTTTCCCTGCGTCCGGGCGACGGCATCATCCACTCGTGGCTGAACCGCATGCTGCTGCCAGACACCGTGGGTACCGGTGGTGACTCGCACACCCGTTTCCCGATGGGCATCTCGTTCCCGGCCGGTTCCGGCCTGGTCGCGTTCGCCGCTGCCACCGGCGTCATGCCGCTGGACATGCCGGAATCGATCCTGGTGCGCTTCAAAGGCAAGATGAAACCTGGCATCACCCTGCGTGACCTGGTTCATGCCATTCCGTACTTCGCGATCCAGAACGGTCTGCTGACCGTCGAGAAGAAGGGCAAGAAGAACGCCTTCTCCGGCCGCATCCTGGAAATCGAAGGCCTGGAAGGCTTGACCCTGGAACAGGCGTTCGAACTGTCCGACGCCTCGGCCGAACGTTCGGCTGCCGGTTGCACCATCAAGCTGTCGAAAGAGTCGATCACCGAGTACCTGCAGTCGAACATCACCCTGCTGCGCTGGATGATCGGCGAAGGCTACGGCGATGCACGTACCCTGGAACGTCGCGCCCAAGCGATGGAAGCCTGGATCGCCGATCCGCAACTGATGGAAGCCGATGCCGACGCCGAATACGCCGAAGTCATCGAGATCGACCTGGCCGACATCAGCGAGCCTGTGCTCTGCGCGCCGAACGACCCGGACGACGCCCGCCTGCTGTCCAGCGTTGCTGGCGAGAAGATCGACGAAGTGTTCATCGGCTCGTGCATGACCAACATCGGTCACTTCCGCGCCGCCGGTAAACTGCTGGATCAGGTCAAGGGTCAGCTGCCAACCCGTCTGTGGCTGTCGCCGCCGACCAAGATGGACGCTCACCAACTGACCGAAGAAGGCTACTACGGCATCTACGGCAAGGCCGGTGCACGGATGGAAATGCCCGGCTGCTCGCTGTGCATGGGTAACCAGGCACGCGTCGAGCCGAACTCCACCGTGGTCTCGACTTCGACTCGTAACTTCCCGAACCGTCTGGGTGACGGCGCGAATGTCTACCTGGCTTCGGCCGAACTGGCATCCGTAGCGTCCATCCTGGGTCGCCTGCCGACCGTCGAGGAGTACATGGAATACGCCGGCAAGATCGATAGCATGGCAGCGGACGTGTACCGCTACCTGAGCTTCGACCAGATCGCCGAGTTCCGTGAAGCGGCTGCAAACGCCAACATCCCGGTCGTCCAAGCCTAACGCTTAAGACGCCCAACTAAAAACGCCGCCCTTCTTGCGAGGGGCGGCGTTTTTTTATGCCGGATGAAACTGTGGGAGCGAGCCTGCTCGCGAATGCGGTCGCCCGGCCAACATCTCTTCCAACTGAACGACCGCTTTCGCGAGCAGGCTCGCTCCCCACAGGGATTGAGCATGAACACAAATTTTGAGAACACCCCAAAACCAATGTGGGAGCGAGCTTGCTCGCGATGGCGGCGGCACAGCCAACATCCCTGCCGACTGACCCACCGCTTTCGCGAGCAAGCTCGCTCCCACAGGGTTTATGCCGGACGCAATGCCATAAACACCCACAAAAACGCAGGTCAGGCCAGGAGGGAATAGACCAACGCAGTGATCGCCACCAACCCCACCAACACCACAAAGACATTCGACGCCTGGCCTCGATAGCGGGCCATGGCCGGGACCTTGCGAATGGCGTACATCGGCATCAGGAACAGGATAGCCGCGATCACCGGGCCGCCCAGGGTTTCGATCATCCCCAGTATGCTCGGGTTAAGAGTGGCGACGACCCAGCACACCACCAGCATGAACGCCGCCGTCAGGCGATCGAGGGTTTTCGGCGCCGGACGGCGGCCGCTCTTGACGATCAGGCCCTTGAGACCTTCGCTGGCGCCGATGTAGTGCCCGAGGAACGACTTGGAGATGGCAACAAACGCGATCAACGGCGCGGCAAAGGCGATGGTCGGGTTGCTGAAGTGGTTGGCCAGGTACGACAGGATCGACAGGTTCTGCGCCTTGGCCTCGGCCAGTTGTGCCGGGGACAGGGTCAGCACGCAACTGAACACGAAGAACAGCACCATCACCACCATCAGCACATGGGCACGCGACAGGATTTGTGAGCTGCGCTCTTCGGCATTGTTGCCGTAGCGCCGTTTCTGATCCACCGCAAACGCCGAAATGATCGGCGAATGGTTGAACGAGAACACCATCACCGGAATCGCCAGCCACAAGGTATGCAGCAACGCCGAAGGCTGCGGCAGCGTCGACGCGGTGCTCAGGATGCCGCCGTTCCAATGGGGCACGAGGAATACCGCGAGGAACAGCAGCGCCACGATAAACGGATAAACCATCAGGCTCATGGCCTTGACGATCGCCTGCTCGCCGCAACGGACCACGGCCAACAAGCCGAGGATAAGCATCAACGACAACACAACCCGAGGAGGCGGCTGCAAATGCAACTGATGTTCCAGGAAGCTGCCCACCGTATTGGTCAGCGCCACGCTGTAGATCAACAGGATCGGGAAGATCGCAAAGAAGTACAACAGGGTGATCAGCGCGCCAGCCTTGATACCGAAATGCTCCCCCACCACCTCGGTGATGTCCGCCCCTTCGCGACCGGACAGCACGAAACGGGTCAGGCCCCGGTGCGCATAGAACGTCATGGGAAATGCCAGCACCGCCAGGATCAGCAGCGGCCAGAAACCGCCAAGGCCAGCATTGATCGGTAAAAACAGCGTGCCAGCGCCAATGGCGGTACCAAACAGGCCCAGCATCCACGTCGTGTCGTGGCGACTCCATTGGCTGAGGGTGGCTGGGGCTGTCGTTTCAAAGCGCTCTTCGACGCTGTTGGCCTGATCATTCATCCGGTCGGATCTCCGCTTTCCGGTCACATGTACCCGGCCGGGACGAGTCGGAAAACCCCGACAGGCAGCGCCCTGGCCGAAACAGGGGCGCGATTGTCCGGGATTAGCGAGCAGAAGCAAAGGCTTAGCTGAGGAGTGGTTTTGCGGTGCAGGCTTTGGATATACCGCATTCGCCGGATTTACGGCTGCTTCGCAGCTGAGCGGGAGCAAGCTCCCTCGCCACGGGGCCGTCGTTTTTCTTGAGTGAACTGCATTACCATAAAGCATTGTATTTTCAACAATACGAACCCACGCCAATTACGAAGAAACTCGACCTGTTTAATTGTTGTAAACATGCCTCGCACAGACACGTTTAAATACATTCCAAAATACGCGCTAAAGGCTACGAAACCTTGCGTCCTTACTTACGCATGCTTCAGAATCCGCTGGCTTGTGCGCTTTGCCCCCGGCCTCTATCGTTCACCTGCCACTGCTCATCAGTGGTCGGGTTTAGTCGCCCATCTAGGTTTGGTAAGGTGCTCGAGCACCGTTCGGTCAGGTCATTTACATGCCTGCACTAAATGGTGGTTGTGCGCAGGGCGTCCTCGGGCGCGCCGGGTTTTTGCCAATTCCTACCGGTCGACTAACCTGCGTACAGCCGCCACCCTTCTTTTAGTCGAGAACGGTTGCAGCCCCAATGTAGGAATGGTCAATTATGTTCAAAGTAACGCCCAACCCCCCGGATATCTATTCGGTACTCTACGACGACGCTTTCGACCCCGAGAAACTGAAAGAGGCGGCAGACCGCGCGCTCAAGTTCTACCTCAACCCCGGGAAGCCGAAAACGCAGATACGGCCCTACAAACCCGGCTCGATCTTCACCATCGACCCAGCGGTGGATGACGAAACGTTGCTCGTTGAGGCGTGCGAAAACCTGGCATCCGCCAATGTGCTGATCAGCGAACTCGCCGACATCACGGACGGCCCACGACGCCAGACGATGCTGGTGCTGCAGCGGGTCATCATGTTAGGGGAGTTAGCGGTCAATCGAGTACTGGATAACCACAAGCCTGGGTAGTTGCCAGGTAGTTGTGGGGGCGCCGCAAGCGCCCCCACAACAAACAAGCCAGCAAACGCTACAGCGTCTCTTGCTTATTCTGTTCAGCAACCCAAGAACAACCGATCTCAAAATACCCCTAAAAAGCCCAAGCTACCCCTCCCTTCGGCTCCTACAATCAGGTTGAATACCTGATGATCAAAAAATCGCCCACAGGAGCCCAGCATGACCGCAACCGTTCTGGTACTGGTTGAAACCGTCAACGAATACCTGCCGATCCTCGAGCGCCAGGGCTATCACCTGGAGTTGGCGCCCACGCCCGCCGAACGCAAGGCAGCGATCTTCGAACACGGCGACCGATTCAGCGCGGTCCTGACCCGTGGCCCGCTGGGTTTGACGTCTGAAGAAATGGCGGCCCTGCCCAACCTCAAGATCATCTGCGTGATCGGCGCCGGTTATGAACAAGTGGACCTGCAAGCCGCCAGCGACCGAGGCATCGTCGTCACCAACGGTGCCGGGGTCAACGCCTCGTCGGTGGCCGACCATGCCATGGCGTTGTTGCTGGCATTGGTGCGCGATGTGCCTCGATCCGATGCAGCCCTGCGCCGGGGCGAATGGCCGCGAAGCACGCGCCCTTCCCTCGCCGGCAAGCACCTGGGCGTGCTGGGACTCGGCGCCGTGGGCATGGCGATTGCCAAGCGGGCCGCCCTCGGTTTCGACATGAACGTCAGCTACCACAATCGCCGGGTGCGCACCGACGTGCCCTACACCTTCTGCGCCACGCCCACGGAACTGGCGCGGGTTTCCGATTTCTTGATCGTTGCGACGCCTGGCGGCCTGGATACCCGGCAACTGATCAACAAACAGGCCCTCGATGCGCTGGGACCCAACGGCTTCCTGGTGAATATCGCCCGGGGCAGCGTGGTCGCCACCGCCGACCTGATCAGCGCCCTTGAACATCGGCGAATTGCCGGGGCTGCGCTGGACGTATTCGACCATGAGCCCGAAGTACCCGACGCCCTCAAGCATTTGCCCAACGTCGTGTTGACACCTCACGTGGCCGGGCTGTCGCCGGAAGCGACACGCGCCATGGTAGAGCTGGTCGGCGATAACCTGAACGCGTTCTTTTCCGGCAAACCGGTACTGACGCCGGTGGAGCTGCCCGACGCACAGCATTAAAGCACCCCGAGTAATGTCCACAGCCGTCGGGACTCGGCATCGGCGCTGATCAGTTCACCCAGCAGTTCGCTCAGCGGTTTGTTGCCCCACTCCACACCGCGCCGGATCAGATAGGGCACGGGACTGTGGGGTTCGGTGCGCGCCAGATAACCGGCGATGACCAACAGTTGTCGATAGGCCTCTTCCCGATTGGCCGGTTCCAGGAAGACCTGGGCAGGTGCCGCCGTCGGCTGGGACATTGGCGTCGCTGCCACCGCGGACGTTTGCGCGGGCGCGACAGCGGGTTGCTGTGGATGCATCGCGATGAACTCCTCTACCAATGCCAACATGGCTTGCATCACGTCCTGCAAGGATTTGTAGCCCGGGGCCAGGTTGCCCAGGTACGCGTCGCTCCAGGCTTCGAGTCGTTGCAGATGCTGCAGGCTCAACATCAGGCTGCCCTGGCGATGCAACCAGAAAGACAAGGGCGTGCCGCGAATCAGTTCGCTGAGTTTCTTTTGTTCGTTGCGCGCCGCCTCCGCCGAGGCCTTGGCGTTCTTGCTGTCGTTGCCCTGCACTTGCTGGCGCTGCAGGCGCTGCCAATCGTCCAGGCTGAAACCGGCGAAGGTCGGATCGCGGCCATCAAGCCAAGGCACCCGCGTCAGCAACACTTCGCTGTAGCGACGGGCCAGCCATTCCAGCGGAATCACCCGCCACGACTGATCGCCGTCCTCGGCAAGGGGATGCAGCTGTTCCGGATAGCGTTCGCACAGCCCCGCCACCAGCGCCAGGCTGCCCGGCAAGCCGTCCAATCCGGCCAGGTGCAGCCAGGCCTCCCCCAGCCAGGCGCTGATCATCAGGTCCTTGCTGCGCTCAAGCAGCAACGTGGTCGCGAGCCGCTCCAGGTCCGGCCAGAGCGCGCGCTTGATTGAAGACTGCCACACGCCGGTGGGTAGGCTGGTGTCGTCTTCCCGGCGCAGTTCGCGTAGCTGGTCGTACTCCGTTTCGTAACGCAGATCCTGGCCACAGGGCGACTCGGCGCTGATCGGTTCGAGCAGTTGGCTGACCAATTCGGGCAACGGGGTTATCGGCAAACTCACAGGCCCTCCTCACGGGTGGCAATGGCAGGCCTCGACGCAGGCGCGAGGAAAGGTGAACGAGGCGCCTGTGTCGGCAGCGGCGGGATCGACAGCGGCAATTTGGAACCCTGGCTCATCAACGACAAGCGCACGAACATCAAGGTCTGTTGCGCCGTGCGTGCCTGGGTCTGGGCGGTCACCGGCAGTTGCAGGGCCAGGGGGAAATCGGTGTAGTCGACATTCGGCTGGCGTTGGGCCGACACCAGCGAACGCATCAGGCGCAACAATGACCACGGCCCCTGGTATTCCCAGCCGGCTTCAAGGTCGCGCACCACCAGGTTCGGTTGCAACGGGTCGTTGGCCGGACGCTGGTAACCGTTGCGGGCCCAGCGCAAGGTCAGGCGCACGGGCTGGCCGACCATCCAGCGCAGGTTCTGCTGGCCTTCACCGGGGTAGTTGATCTGCTGGTTGCCGGCGTCCAGGCTCCAGGCGATCACTTGGTCGGCGCCACGCTCCTCATCGCGATCGGTACGCCAGCGCACGTCCATCTCCACGCCCAGGATGCCGCTCTTGTCCCGCACGAACAGCGGCCCGAGCCAGACACCGGCCTGCTTCAAGCGGTTGAGGAAATCCGCGGCCGCCAAGCGCTCGGGCGTCTGGCTCAGCGTCAGCCCGGCCTGGGCCAGGGGCACGCGCGTCTCGATCAATTCCAACAGGTGCTGCACCCGCGCCGGGTCGGCATCGCTGGCCCGCACGTCCTGGGAAAACGGAAAGCGTCCCGCCAAGTACTGATTGAAATAATTGGCCAGGTCATTCCAGGCCATTGCCGCCTGGTTCTGTTGCAGGTACAAGCAACGCTGCAGCGCACCCTGCTGCAACGCGACGGCGCGCCGAGCCAGGTCGCCGCGCCCACCGGACAGGCTGGAGGTCTGCAAGATCTGCGCACAGGACGCGATGTCCATCGCATTGAAATCCCGACTTACCAATTGCTCCAACTGGGCAGCCGAGCTGGCCGGGTTCTGATTCTTGTACTTGAGCAGTTCGTCGTTGAGGGCCATGAACCGCGCCACCTGGTCATGCTCCAAGGCGGACAGGTCGTCCTGCTGGACGATCAGCCATTCCAGGGCAGGCATGCGCTGTTCGGCGATCTGCAGCATGGCGCTGAATTGCTGGTTCAGGTTCAGCTTCAGTTCCTGTGGATCGTTGGCGCCATACAGCTGCAAGCCGAAGTTCTTCGAACCGTCCCAACGCTCGATATCGGCGCGCTGGCTGAATAACGGCTGGGCATCGATTTCGGCCAGGCCACTGTTGATCTGCGCCAATGCGCGGCGATTGAGCAGGCGCTGGAAACGTATCGCCAGGTCGCCCCGGTTCACATCCATGAAGGCTTTTTGCAGTGCAACCGCCTGGGTCGTTTGCACATTGAAGCCGGTGCCGGGCAGCGGCTGGTCATTTTCGTCCAGGCTCAACCACATGGCCCGCGCCGCAGCGTTTTCGGCGGCCTGCATCAGCGCGTCACGGTAATCCGGCGGAATCCGCGACAGCTCTTCGCTGGCATAGCTTTTGTAGCTGGCGAAATAATTCAGGGCGACGCTGAAATCATCACTGCCATCGCCCCGGCCGATTGAATCCGGATTGCCGGTCGACGGATCCTTCTGCATCGCCAACGCCACGAAATCGCGCTTGAACAGCGCTTGCACCGCACCGTCCAGGGCCGTGACGTGATCCTGCAACGTCAGCAGGCCGCTGCCCTGTTGCACCAATAGATTGTCCCGGGAACCGGTCTGGACGATCCACTGGTCGCGAAAGTTCTGCTGCAGCTTCGCCGCCTGGCTCTCCAGGTCCTGTGTGATGTCCGGGCCAAGCAAAGTGCTGTGGCTGACCTTGTCCAGCATCTGGGTGTAGCCGGGCACCAGGTCCTGGCCCTTGCCCCGGCCCCAGGCGGAGTTGGTCAGGCTAACCAGCGTCTGCAGGTCATCGATCAGCGCCGTCAGGTCTTCCAGTTCACTCAATGAATTGCCGCTGCCGGCCTCCAGTCGTTGCAGGTGCAACTTGAGATAACCGGCCTGGCGAACGAAGTTGTCCGCCAGGAAGTAATGGTCCAGCCAACGTTGCATCAGGCCGGTGAAATTATCGGCGATCACCGGGCGCGCGGCGTTCAGGTCCAGCCCTTGCAAATCACTGTTACGCGCATCGAACAGGACCCGGTTGTAAAACTGTGGGCGACTCAAAGTCCCGGTGTTGAGGCCCAAGGACAACGCGGCGTTGCTCAACTGCACCAGTTCGTCCAGCGGCGCCTTGGGGTCGTTCACCACTTGGCTGAACATCTGGTTGTGCTGCTCGAGGCGTGCCGCCAGATCCACCAGCGCCTTGGCCTTCAGGTAGCTTTGCCACTGCGCCGGGTCGTCGTTCTCGACGTTGCCCCGCCGCTCGGTGTTGCGGATGGACTTGAGCTGTTCCAGGTCGGAATTGAGCAAGTCTCGCAGCGGTAATATCCAATGGTGCCGGGCGGTCAGGCGCAAGCCATCCTCCAGCTGCGTGTCCACGGAGGAAAACCAGGATGTGGGGAAGACGACCGAGACATAACGCCAGCGCGGGGCTTTTTCCAAGACGTTCCAGTAGTTCTGCACGTTATGCCGGGTCGGTTCCAGTTGCGGCTGGTCCGGGTCGACGACGATGTGGTTCTTGTGGGCGCTGAGGACCAACCGCGACAGTCCCTCGGCGTTTTCCACCGAATCGCGCCAGACCCAGAGCATGCTCCCGAGCCAGACCAGGCCCACCACCAACGCCACCGCTCCGGCCAGCCGATGCCCGCGTTGGCGCACGCGCAGCAAGCGAGGCACCGGCTGGGCCAGGCCGCGTTCGGCTATCAGACGTCGCGACCACAATTGCCGGGCGAACACCGTTTGCCGCTGACCATTGTGATGGGCGGTCAAACTGTCGCCGCTGATGGCCGGTGCCTGACTGGCGGTGAAGTACACGCCGCGAAATCGCGGCGCTTCGCCTTGGGCGTTGCCCTGGAATACCGGCTCCAACAAGATCTGCAAGGCTCGTCGCAAGCCTTCGAAGCGTTCCGGCAGGCCATAGAGATCGGTGCTCAGTTGCCCCGACAGCGCGCCGATCTCGATGATCGATTGGGCCAGCGCGGCGTTGATCTCATCCAACGCCTGGTCACTCCAGTGCGACTGCCACGCCGCATCCGGCAAGTAAGGCGACGACCAGCCCAGCATCGACTCTCGCGCCTTGGCAGGCAGCGCGCCGACCAATTCCTGGAACCCGGGCAACTCTTCCATCCCGGTGATCACCACGTACACCGGCAGGCTGAGGCCAAACCGTTGCAGCAGGTCAATAAAAACCCGCCGGACCTTGAGGCTCAGCTCAGTGGTGTGCTCGATGTCATCGAGCTTGCTGAACGGTACTGTCCAGATCACTCCGTCCAACGGCCGCTTGCTGCGCAGCCGCAACAGCAGGCCCAGCAGTCGCCACCAATTGCCCCGTTGCCGGTTCATGCCTTCATCGGGCAGGAACAACGCCTGGGGCACCACCAGTACGGCGCCTTCGGCATCGCAAAACCAGCGCCCGAACCAGCCCGCCTTGTCCGTGGGTTGCAAACGCCATTGGCTGCACAGCTGGGCACCGTCGGTTTCGTTGCCGAGCATCATCAACCAAGGCGTCTGATAGCGGTCGCGGGTGCCCTGCTCCTGCTCCATTTGGCGCACCGCGCCGTAGAAATTGCGAATCGCCGCCCCGCCCTGGGTTCGCAACCACCAGACCGCTGCCGCGATCACCAGCACCCCGACAATGGCGAGCAGCACCAAGGCGACGATGCTCAGGGTGTTCATGAATCCTGCTCCTGGACTGACGACTCGTTCAATTGCAACACCGGTTCGAGCTCCAGGCGGATGTCACGCCAGAGGACCTGCCCCAAGCCAGTCAACAACAGCACCATCGCCACGATCGCCAACCCCAGGCGAAAGCCGTCCGGCAAGGATTGCTGCGCTGGCATCCGCGCGGGCGTCGCCGCCGCGGACATCGCCAGGCGCTGGCTGACATCGACGTAATCGGGTTCGTGCTGCCAGGCAAAGGTGAACAACGCCACGCGCCATTTTTCGTGCTGGACCTGGCCAGGCTCGCCGCGCAAGCGTCCTTGGAATCCCAGGATCAGGCATTGCAGGTAGACATTCGCCAGGTCCCGAGTACCGGGCATCTGCTCATCCAGCAGTTTCTTGATCGCTGCGGGCAAGCGCTCGCCGGCCTGGCGGCTGGCGTACATGCGTGATTCGAGGGGATGCTGCTGCCAAGCCAGTTGGCCGGGCCAGGTGCAGAACAGCAACGTCTCGTCCACCAGCGCGACGAAGGCATAGACCAGCGCCTTGACCTGCTCGGAAGCGGCATCGCCGACGGTGGCGTAGGCCACCCGCCAGAGACGCTGGGCACCGCGACCGGAAAACTCCACGACCCGATTGAGCACGATAGCCGGATCACTGTCCTTGGGCAGGTCTTGCCACTCCTGGGACCACTTCAACCAGGCTTGACGAAACGCGCTGCTCAGCGGCGCCTCGTGCAGACTCCGAATCACCCCGCCACTTCCGTCAGGCATACAGCTCCCCTTTTGCGATCAGGCACTTTCACTGGCTTGCGCCACGAACAACACCACTTGCCACGGACTGCTGGCCTGGGCCGAAGCCGGCGCCACGATGTGCAGCGGCAGTTGGCCGTCGAACCATTGCCCGCTCGCGGCCACTACAAACAAACGGGTGTCGTCACCGACGCTGTAGGCCACCTGCTCGTTGCGGCTCATGGCCTGGTGCGGCAAACCGCTCATGCGTTGGCGGCTCAGCAGCGCAATGTGGGGCGCCGACGCGATGATCGCGCCGCGCAACCATTCGGCCGCCGCTTGTTCGCCGGCGCCGTTGGGCATGCGCAAACCGATCACCAGGCGTTGATTCGGCTGGTCGTCAGGCAACTGGATCGAGAAGACCTGCTCGTTGCGCTCGAACGCCAGGCTTCGGTAACCGGCGCGGACCAGTTCCAGGGTGGTTTCCAGCCAGTCGAGCAGCGGCTCGTAGCCGCGCTGCAACTCGACAAAATCCAACGGCGCGAAAGCCGGGACGCCCGCCAGCGGATCCAGCGCCGACCAGCTCCCCGCCAGCCCCAGCAACAAACCGTAGAGCGCCTGGGGCGTCGCCACCCGGGTATTCAACATGCCTTCGACCTCCGGCAAGCGCGCCCACAGGGCCGTCAACTGCCGACGGATCTCCATGGCATCGTCCTGGTTGCCAGCCGCCTGGGCCTGACGCAAGCGACCGGCGAGGAACATGCACTTTTCCCTGGCCCTCGCGCACACCCCGGCCACCCGCCGACCAAGGGCCGACTCCGGCAGCAGGATCGGCGTTGGCGGCGTATACGGCACGCGCCAGAAACCGCCGCCCTCCTTGCGGATACGCAGTAATGGCAGGCAGATCGAATCAGCCTTGCTCAGTTGCGTGCACAGCCTCGGGTTGGGGCGCCAAACCGTGATCGATTCGGGGAATTCGCCGCTGGTGAGGTCTGGCAAAGCCTCGCCGACCACCGATTGCAAGCGCCCCTTGAGCGGTAGTAATTGCCCGGCGCGCCATAGCGGGCTCACCGCGAGGTACACGGTCACCGTGGCGTCATCGGTCTTGTCGATCGCCTCGCTGACGTCCAGTTCCAGCATTGGCCCGATACCGGCTTGCAGATTGACCGGCAAGCCGTCCGGCAAGGTGCCTTGCAATTGCAGCAGGCGTACCTGGCCGGCACTCAGGGCCGAAGGATCGACTTCCAACTGGCTGACGCCCCAGAACCAAGGGTTACAAGCCCCGGCAAAATGCGCGGCGAGTGCCTCGGCGCGCAGCCCTTGCAACTGAAAATGCTGGGGCAACAGTTGCATGCCCTCGTGCCAGCACACCGCGTCAGGTAACAGGCTCATACGACTCCCTTCGACATCCCAAATCGCCGCGCGAGGCGGCCCGCGGTCACTCAAGGCTGCTTGTGCCGGTCGTCATTCACGAGGGTCATCTCGCGGCTGTCGAACTTCAGCCAGGCCTCGTGCTGATCGTCCAGCCGAAGCCGGTGGGCTCCCGGAGTGTTATAGCTGGCGAAGACCAAAAAGTCCAGCGGCGCGCCGGCCCTCCAGCGGGAAGGGTTGGCGGTCGATGAATTGCCCCGGGACCAGCTCCAGCCCCCACACCGACAGGAGCTGGCGATAGTCGCGCTGGAATTGTTCGCGCTCGGCAAACCACTGGCTGGCGGTGATGCCCGACAGCTGCTTGAGCAGGTCCGGGTCGTTCACCGCGATGAAATCCACGGCGATCGGCGTGTCGTCGTTGGCCCGAGGCGCGACGTCCAGGGTCAGGCTGTCGAGGTCGACGCTGGGGGCGAACAACGAACAACCGGTGAGCGCCAGGCTGAAAAAAAATCCATAAAAAAACGCACGCAAAATGAATCTTCCTTTTCTCAGCGGTCAAAAATTGTTTTTGCTTGCATTTTTATAGACCTGTTCTAGCGTCTTGGATAGTTCGACCCACACAGTCGAATGGACCAGGTTCGTCAAGGGAATGACAGGTTTTCTGCCGTCCATTTGCAACCTGCGGATCAGCAAGGGAATGCGATGAGCGGGACTCCCGATGCATTGCTTCCACACCTGCATCGGAGTCGGCCGCCATGGCAGAAAGTACCCAGCACAAGCTCGACAGAGTCCGTCCTCCCCGCGTCCAGATCACCTACGACGTGGAAATCGGCAACGCTATCGAGAAAAAAGAACTGCCACTGGTCGTCGGCATTCTGGCCGACCTCTCGGGCAAGCCCTTGGAGCCGCTGCCCAAGCTCAACGAGCGGCGCTTCACCGAGATTGATCGGGATAATTTCAACGAGGTGCTCGCCTCCATCTCCCCCCGCGCCACGCTCCAGGTGAACAACACCCTCAGCGGCGACGACAGCAAGCTCAACATCGAACTCAACTTCCGTCACATCGACGACTTCGACCCGGTCAAGGTCGTCGAGCAAGTCACGCCGTTGCGCCGCTTGTTCGAAGCGCGGCAGCGCCTGCGGGACTTGCTGACCAAGCTCGACGGCAACGATGACCTGGACAAGCTGCTGCGTGACGTGATCGCCAACACCGAAGGCCTGCAGGAGATCAAGTCGGCCCGGCCCCAGGACGTACCGCAAGAGCTGCCGACCGTCGCCGCCAACGATGACCCTGCCCCGGCCGAACCACAGGCCTGATCGCGCGCCTCATTCAAGGGAGATAAAGCCATGCCTGCTTCATCCAGCGCTCAAACCAGCGAGAGCACGACCCAGACCCTGTCCCTGTTGGACAAGATCATCGCCGAAGGCCGCATGGCCCACGACGACAGCCAGCAAGACTACGCCCGCGACATGCTGGCCGAATTCGCCACCCAGGTCCTCGACGAAGGCATGGCCATCGACAAAGACACCGTGGCCATGATCAACGACCGCATCAGTCAGATCGACGAGTTGATCAGCGCCCAACTCAACGAAGTCCTGCACCACCCCGACCTGCAGAAACTCGAAGCCTCCTGGCGCGGCCTGCACCTGCTGGTGCGGAACACCGAAACCAGCACCCGCCTTAAATTGCGCCTGCTCAACGTCACCCAGAAAGAACTGCAGAACGACTTGGAAAAAGCCGTCGAATTCGACCAGAGCGCCTTGTTCAAGAAAATCTACGAAGAAGAATACGGCACCTTCGGCGGGCACCCGTTCAGCTTGCTGGTGGGCGACTACACCTTCGGCCGGCACCCGCAGGACATCGGCCTGTTGGAAAAACTCTCGAACGTCGCCGCCGCCGCGCACGCGCCGTTCATTGCCGCCGCCAGCCCACGTTTGTTCGACATGACCAGCTTCACCGAACTGGCGATCCCCCGAGACCTGTCGAAAATCTTCGAAAGCCAGGAGCTGATCAAGTGGCGCGCCTTCCGTGAAAGTGAAGACTCGCGCTACGTGTCCCTGGTGCTGCCGCACTTCCTGCTGCGCCTGCCATACGGCCCGGACACGCTGCCGGTGGAGGGCATCAACTACGTCGAGGACGTCAACGGCACCGACCACAGCAAATACCTGTGGGGCAACGCTGCCTGGACCCTGGCGCAACGCATCACCGAAGCCTTCGCAAAATATGGCTGGTGCGCGGCCATTCGCGGAGCCGAGGGCGGTGGCGCGGTCGAAGGCCTGCCGGCCCATACCTTCCGCACCAGTTCCGGGGATCTGTCGCTCAAATGCCCGACCGAAGTGGCGATCACCGACCGTCGTGAAAAGGAACTCAACGACCTGGGCTTCATCTCCCTGTGCCACAAGAAAAACAGCGACGTGGCGGTGTTCTTCGGCGGCCAGACCACCAACAAGGCCAAGCTCTACAACACCAACGAGGCCAACGCCAATGCGCGAATCTCGGCGATGTTGCCGTACGTGCTGGCGGCCTCGCGTTTCGCCCATTACCTGAAGGTGATCATGCGCGACAAGGTCGGCAGTTTCATGACCCGCGACAATGTGCAGACGTACCTCAACAACTGGATCGCCGACTACGTGCTGATCAACGACAACGCGCCGCAAGAGATCAAGGCGCAGTACCCGTTGCGCGAAGCCCGGGTGGACGTGACGGAGGTGGCGGGCAAGCCAGGCGCCTACAAGGCCACTGTGTTCTTGCGGCCGCACTTCCAACTGGAGGAGTTGACTGCCTCGATCCGTTTGGTGGCGACGCTGCCGCCGCCCGTCGCTGCCTGACCAATAAAACCTGTGGCGAGAACGCTCGTTGTGGCGAGGGAATTTATCCCCGTTGGGCTGCGCAGCAGCCCCCTAAGCGGTCAACTCAATCTGCCTGACACACCGGGTTGTCAGGTTTAGGGCCGCTTCGCGCCCCAACGGGGATAAATCCCCTCGCCACAGGTTTTGCGTTGAACAACCCACTCGAATTCAGGAGTTCCACACAATGGATGCAATCATTCTCGACCTCGGCGGCGACATCAAGGGCGACAGCCTGCTGGAGGGTTTCACGGACAAGATCGAGGTCATGTCCTACAGCCATAACGTGGCCATGCAGGTCACCAACGACGTCAGCAACTCGGAGCGTACCTCTGGCCGGCCGCACATCGGCGAATTCACCCTGACCAAATTCGTCGACAGCTCCACCCCGTCGCTCAATGAGTATTGCTGCGCCGGCAAGCCGATCCCGCAAGCCGTCGTCACCGTCGGCCGCAACGCCGCCGAGGGCAGCGGCAAACTCATGCCGTTCATCATCTACACCCTGACCAACGTCGTGCTGTCCAACGTCAGTGTCAGCGGCGGCACCGGTGGCAAACCGGTGGAAACCCTGTCGCTGAACTTCACCAAGATCAAATGGGAGCTCACCGCGCAAAAAGACGACGGCACCAAGGAAGGCACGGCAGGCACGACCTGGGACCTGGCCGCCAACAAAATGACCAAGTAAGGAGCCGCGCCCATGGCAGGCTTCGGGCTGCGCCCGCCCCTGTTCGAACGCCTGGCCAGCCTGGCGGACGACAGCGGGCGGGCGTTCGACCGGCAGGCATTGCAAGACTCGGTGCATGCCGAACTGTCGCGCCTGTTCAATACCCGCCGCGGCCCACGGGCGCTGACCGAGCCACCGAGCATCCTCGACTACGGCATCGCCGACTGGACCGCGCTGCAACAGCAGCGCAGCGATGACCGTCGCCAACTGACCCGGGAGATCCGCCAGGCCATCACCCACTTCGAACCGCGCCTGCGCCTGGGCGAGGTCGAGGTCTGCCCGGTGCCGGGCCATCCGAAGCAACTGTGCATACGGCTGCTGGGCGAGCTGCGGGGCGACCTGCATGCCTGGCCCGTGGCCTTTGTCATCGAGCACGCCTGACGACGGCCTTGAGGTGCGCCATGAGCGACTCGATTGACCCGCAACTGTTGGACTATTACCAACGCGAACTGACCTGGTTGCGGCATGCCGGGAGCCTGTTCGCCGAGCGCTACCCCAAGGTCGCCCGGCGCCTGGAGTTGTCCCCCGGCGAATGCCCCGATCCGCATGTCGAGCGCCTGCTGGAGGGTTTCGCCCTGTTGGCTGCACGCTTGCAACGCCGGCTGGACGACGACTACGCCGAATTCAGTGATGCCCTGCTCGAACAGCTTTATCCGTTGGCCATGCGACCCCTGCCGTCGTGCGCCATCGTGCAGTTCGAGCCCGACCCCAGCAAAGGCAATTTGAACGAGGGCTACCCCCTGCCCCGCGACACGCCGTTGTTCGTCACGACGGACAAAGGCCAGAGCATTCATTTTCGGACCACCGCCGCCGTGCATTTGTGGCCGGTGGAAATCAGCGAGGCATTGCTGCTGGGCAGCGACGAAACCCAGGCGCTGACCGGAGTGGTCCGGGGCCGCTCGGCCTTGCGCCTGGAGCTGCGGTGCCTGGGCGAAAGCCAGTGGTCGACACTGGGAATCGACTCGCTGCGGGTACACCTGGCAGCGTCACCGATCATCAACGCCGGGCTGTGCGATTTGCTGGGCGCGCACGCCATCGAGGTCCTGGCTGGTGCGCCGGGCAGCGCGCCGGAGTCGCTGACAGGCTTGCCACAGATCGTCGGCTTCGCCAGTGACCAGGTCTTGCTGCCGGATGAAGACGGCGTGCATCCTGGCATGCGTCTGCTGGCCGAGTACTTTGCCTTCCCGGATAAATTCGGCTTCTTCGACCTGCCACTGGCCGGTGCCACCAGCGACGGCCCGTCGTTGTACCTGTACATCGTTTTCGACCGCCCTCCCACCAGCCGCCTGCCACTCCAGGCCAGCGACATCGCCCTGGGCTGCACGCCCGTGATCAACCTGTTTCCCAGGACTTCCGAGCCGCTGCGCCCGGATGGCACTCGCAGCGAGTACCGGCTGGTGGCCGACAGTCATCGGGAAAACAGCGTCGAGATCCACAGCATCCGTGGCATGCGCGCCATGTCCAGCCAGGGCGTGCGCAAAGTGCCGGCCTATTACGGCAGCCAGCATGGCAGCGACCAAACCTGCTATTGGCATGCACGACGGGTCAGTGGCATGAGCCCGAACCGATTGGGCACCGACTTGATGGTCAGCCTGGTGGACACCCAGTTCGACCCGCTGGCCGAAACCCGCGACTACAGCCTCACCGCCGAACTGCTGTGCACCAATCGCCACCTGGCCCAGAGCCTGCCGGCCGGCACCCCGCTGGGTTTCGAGCGTCCGGGGCCGGTGGCCTGGGCGCGCCTGCGCAACCCACCCAGCCCGCAAAGCCTGCCGCGCCTGGACGGTGAATCGCGCTGGCGGCTGGTGTCGCAACTGACCCTCAATCATCTGTCACTGGTTGAAGGCCCCCAGGCACTGGACGCACTGCGGGAGATTCTTCAATTGCACAACCTGCGGGACGAGGCCAGCGCCCATCGCCAGATCGAAGGGGTATCGGGGCTGAGTTGCGAGCGGGTCATCGCCCACGTCGGCGAAGACGCCTGGCGCGGCTGGCGCAACGGCCTGGAGGTGCGCCTGCAACTGGATCCGCAACACTTCGTCGGCAGCAGCGCGGTGCTGTTTTCCGGGGTGCTGGCGCAGTTCTTTTCCCTTTACGCCACCGCCAATCGCTTCGTGCGCACCGTGCTGGTCCAGTCCGACAAGGAGGTGAAGACATGGCAACCCCAAGCCGGCAAACCCCTGGTGCTCTGAACCTGAGCGAGCGACTGCGGCGCGACCCGCAACGCTTCGAATGGCTCCAGGCCTTGCTGTTGCTCGAACGTGAACATCCCCAGGCCGAGCCCCTGGGCAGCGGCACCGCGCCGCACGCCGAAGCCTTGCGTCTGCGCGGGCCGTTGACGCCGCTGTTCGCCGCCAGTGAAGTCGAGAGTCTGAGCCAGGAACCCGGCCTGCCGCCAACCCTGGCCACGCCGATCTTCGGCCTCGGCGGCCCCGACGGCCCGTTGCCCTACGCCTACCAGGAATGGCTGCAACAACGGGCACGGGCGAAGGATCATGCCCCGGCGGAATTCCTCGACCTGTTCCAGCACCGCCTGCTCAGCCTGCTCTACAAAGTGATGCGCAAACACCGCATCGCCCTGGGGTTCACGACCCCAGGCGCGTCCGCCGTACAGGCGCAAATGCGCGCCTTGACCGGCCTGCTGCCCAAGGCCATGCAGGAACGCCAGGCAGCCCCCGACTCGGCCGTGCTGGCCTGCACCGCGCTGTATGGCGACGGTCGGCGTTCCCTGGCAGGGTTTGCGGCGATTGTCCGTGAACAGTTCGGCTTGCCCGTCGAGCTGAACGCCTATGAAGGTGGTTGGCGTGAAATTCCGCTGGCCAGCCGCAGCCGCTTGCAACCGGGCGGACGCAACCTGCGCCTGGGCCGCGACGCAGTGGCCGGCATCCGGGTCTGGGACGAACATGCCGGCGTGCGCCTGACGCTGGGGCCGCTGAGCGCGACCCAGGCCAACGGCTTGCTGCCCAACGGCGAAACCCATCCGCTGCTCGCCAGCCTTTATGCGCTGTATTTCGGCCCTGACCTGGATTGCACCCTGGTGCTGCTGGTCCGTGGTGCCGGGCCGCTGCAACTGGGCCGCCAGGCAGCGCCACGGTTGAACTGGAACGGCGGCCTGCAACGCCAGCCGAGCCTGGCCATGCAACGCATCGAAACCCGCCTTCGTCAGCTGGAGATTGCCTGAAATGGAACTGGCCAGCCTGATCGGACGCCTCAACCCGGACAATCGCCGAGCCCTGGAAAGGGCCGCGCAACGTTGCCTGCAACGCAGCCACCACTACGTGGAAATCGAACACCTGCTGTTGGAATTGCTGGACATCGAAGGCGGTGACTTCGCCTGCCTGTTGCCGCGCTTCGGTCTTGAACGTGATGCGGTGGCGGCGGAAACCAACAAGGCGCTGGACTTGTTCAAATCCGGCAGCACCCGCACGCCTGCCCTGTCGGCGCAAACCATCGGCCTGTTGGAAGATGCCGTGGTCCAGGCCAGCGTGTTGGGCCTGGACAGCATCCGCTCCGGGCTTTTACTGCTGGCACTGCTGGACCGTGATGAGCGCCGCAGCCTGCTGCTCAACAGCGCCTCGTCCCTGCTGCGCATCCCCCGCGATGCCCTGCGCACCCACCTATTGGAATGGACCGAAAGCTCCCGTGAGCATGTCGCTGGCATGCGCCCGGCCAAACCCGGCGAGCCTCCCCAGAAACAGGACCCGGTCCTGGACCAGTACACCCAGGACCTGACCGCCGACGCCCTGGCCGGGCGCATCGACCCCATCGTCGGCCGCGACGGCGAGATCCGCCAATGCATCGACATCCTGCTCCGACGTCGGCAGAACAACCCGATCCTGGTGGGCGCGCCGGGTGTCGGCAAGACCGCCGTGGTGGAGGGCCTGGCCCTGCGCATCGCTGCCGGGGATGTGCCGCCGTCGTTGCAGGAAGTCACGTTGCGGGTCCTCGACCTCGGCCTGTTGCAAGCCGGCGCGGGCGTCAAGGGCGAGTTCGAACAGCGCCTCAAGGGCGTGATCGATGCGGTCCGCAGCGCGGAAAAACCGATCATCCTGTTCATCGACGAAGCCCATACGCTGATTGGCGCGGGCGGTGCCGAGGGTGGCAGCGACGCGGCCAATTTGCTCAAGCCAGCCTTGGCCCGGGGCGAGTTGCGCACCCTGGCCGCCACAACCTGGCTGGAGTACAAGAAGTACTTCGAGAAAGACCCGGCCCTGGCCCGCCGCTTCCAGTTGGTCCAGGTCGAAGAGCCGGACGAGCTCACCGCCGTTGAAATGCTCCGTGGCGTGGCGAGCAAACTGGAACAGCACCACGGCGTGCAGGTGCTGGACGCAGCCATCCATGAGGCAGTGAAGCTGTCCCACCGCTATATCTCCGGGCGCCAGTTGCCGGACAAAGCCATCAGCGTGCTGGACACCGCCTGCGCCCGGGTCGCCCTCGGCCAGCACGACGTACCGCCGCCGCTGGAAAGCCTGCGCCATCGGCAGAACAGCCTCAAGGATGAAGTCGAACGCCTGCGCCGGGAACAGGCCACCGGACTGGACCATCGCGAGCGCATCACCCTGCTGGAGGGCGAGTCGGCCAGCAACGTGCAGGCCATCCGCGAACTGGAAACCCGTTGGGGCGAAGAACGCGAGGCCGTGCGCGAACTGCTCGACACCCGCCGCGAACTGCTCGCCTTGAGCGAGCGCGCCGACAGTGAAAAAGCCGACACCGAGATTGATAACCGAATCGACCACCTGGCCGCCGAACTGCTGCGCCTGGAGGCCGGCCTCGATGCCATTCGCCAGGACGACCCGCTGGTGCCCGAACAGGTGGACAGCAAGACCGTCGCCGCGGTGATCGCCGGCTGGACCGGCATCCCGGTCGGCAAGATGCTCGCCGACGAAGCCCACGCCGTGCGCACCCTCGGCCAACGCATGGGCCAGCGAGTCATGGGCCAGGGCACCGCGCTGAACACCATCGCCCAACGCCTGCAAGCCTACCGCGCCGGCCTCACCGACCCGCAGAAACCGGTCGGCGTGTTTTTGTTGGTGGGTCCCACCGGCGTGGGCAAGACCGAAACCGCCTACGCCCTGGCCGATGCCTTGTACGGCGGTGAACGCAACCTGATCAGCATCAACCTCTCGGAGTACCAGGAAGCCCACACCGTCAGCCAACTCAAGGGCGCCCCGCCCGGCTACGTCGGCTATGGCAGCGGCGGCGTGCTCACCGAAGCGGTGCGGCGCAAGCCCTATTCCGTGGTGCTACTGGATGAAATCGAAAAGGCCCACCCGGACGTGCTCGAAGCCTTCTACAACGTTTTCGACAAAGGCCTGATGGAAGACGGCACCGGCCTGGTGGTGGACTTCAAGAACACGGTGATGCTCGCCACCAGCAACGTCGGTGCCGAACTGCTGCTGGATACGCCGGTCGCGCAGTTGGGCAGCGATGCCTTCAACGAAGCGTTGCACAAGGTGTTGCTGCAAGCGTTCCGTCCGGCGTTTTTGGCGCGGATGACGGTGGTGGCGTACCGGCCGCTGGATGAAGCGACGCTGGAAGGGATCGTGCTGGCGAAGCTGGAGAAATTGCGCGGGCGCTACAAGGCCGCGACGGGCAAGCAGTTCGAGTTCGACGCCGGGATCGTCAAGGCGGTATTGGCCAAGTGCAGCGCCGCCGGGGCGCGGGATGTCGAGAACGTGCTGATGACGCAGGTGACGGGGAAGTTGGCGGAGTGGGTGTTGGAGTAAGGATCGACAAAAAACGGTTTGCAAATAACCCAAAGGGCATAGAGGGAACGCATGATGGCCAACACAGTATTTGCTAACGCGGCAGAAGCCGAAGTCAGTTTAAGAGCCAACAACTTTCGCTTTACCAAATTCGCAAACGGCGAGCGTAAAACGGCTCCGGCGCCGCTGGATGATGCTCTTTTCTATACTGCCTACTCACATATCGCGGCTTTCCTTTGCAATGACCTTCATTTCCAAACCAGTCTGACCGAGGTCTCTGCAAAGATCTGGGAGCATTATCGAAGACTAACCCCGATGACGCCGAACAAGTTTACCCGGGCAATGGGGCTGGTCGCCGCCCAGTATGGATTTCAGTACCACGAAGGTTTACGTAACGATACCTCGGAGCGAGGGCTGCCCATCGCCGTGCGCCTGATTGGGGGCGATCGTTTCCTTGGCCAACTGCTACGCGCCAGTCTGTTCTGGAAAGACAGTATGGATGGCCGACATGGCGAACATACCCACAGCCTGCAATGGCTGGCCATTGCCAACGGTCTATTGGGCACAGTGGCGGAGATCCCACGCCTGTATAGCTACACCGCCGATTATCGAGCACCTTCGCAAAGCGATAAACCGGGTAAGCCGTCCCTGTTTCTCTGGCAATGGCTGGCGGATTGCTTTCCAACTGACTTGAATGGATATGCCACCGAGAAGTTCATTAACGATGAAACCCTCGAATCGCAAAGCTACCGGGCGCCGCAAGTCATCAGTGATTACTTGTTCGGGAGACATCCCAGGACCGAACAGCCGATTCCAGGGCATTTTGTTTCCAATTATCTATTTCACCGTTATAGAAATCGGGAATGGCTGCAGACCAAGGAACAGTTCAACGCCGCCAGCGGAGAAAACGAGACAGTCATCACGAAGTGGTTTACCGGTTCCATACAGACTGATGCCAAAGCTAGCGCGCCGGCTCATCGGTGGGGGCCAGCATACAAAAATGACGCGCGCCTAGTTCGTAATGCCGCAGCGGAAATAGACAAATTAAAAGAAAAAAAGCCACAGGCCATCAATAGTTTTTTTCATGGGAAGTCGGGAAAGCTCTGGTTTGGTTAGTTAAATATCGTCTAGCCAGGAATCTAGTCTATGCCTTGAGGCTGCTCCATGCCCCGTACCGTCGACATCAACACCACCCTATCCCTCACCGCCAGCTCGCTGTCGGCGCTCTACCCTGACTCATTGTCCGGCGAAGAGCGCCTCAACGCGCTGGGCTCGCACATCCTCAACGGTCTCAACGACGGCGCCTCGCTTGACCTCACCACGGCTGTCGCCAGCCATGTGACCACCACGTTGCACAAGGACGCCTTGCTGCGCCCGCTGGATTGGCTGGTAGCCGAGATCCGCCAACTGCCAGCCGACGCCACCGCCGAGCGATATCAACTCCTGCTGCGTCCATGGCTCTGGTGGTTGAGCCTGGCCAGCAACAATCGGGTGTTCCAGAACCTCGCCACGTCGGACATCGTCACCACGATTTTCAAGGCCCACGGCTTCACGGACTTCCAGCTCAAGCTCACCGGCAGCTACGCACCCCGTGAGTACTGCGTGCAATACGGCGAAACCGACCTGGCCTTCGTGTCGCGCCTGCTGGAAGAGGACGGGATTTTCTGGTTCTTCAGCCATGAAGACGGCAAGCACACCCTGGTCCTGGCCGACAGCAACGACGCCTTCGCGCCCATCCCCAATGGGCCGACGGTGAATTATCTCGGGCAGAAACTGGGGGAACGCGAGCTGCACGGCATCCGCTCAGGCCAGGTCTGCCTGCAAGCGGTGGCCGGGGTTTACCAGGCCACCGATTATGAGTTCACCACGCCGACAACATCGCTCTTCAGCCAGGCCGAAGCCGTGGCCGGGCCGAGTTCGATGTACGAACATCCGGGCAGCTATACCGCCAAGGCCCAGGGCGACGCGTTGACCAAACAGCGGGTGGACGGCCTGCGCAGCCAAGAGAAACGCTTCGTCGGCGAAAGCGATTGTCGCTGGCTGGTGCCGGGCTATTGGTTCACCCTCGCCGGTCATGAAGATGCGACGTTGAATATCGATTGGCTGGTGACGGCGGTCAGCCATGAGGCCAGCCACGACAGCTACCGCAACCGCTTCGAAGCGATCCCCAAGGCCACCGCCTACCGACCGGCTCGCATCACGCCCAAACCGCGCATGCACACCCAGACGGCGCTGGTGGTGGGCAAGGCCGGCGAAGAAATCTGGACAGACGAATATGGCCGGATCAAATTGCAGTTCCCCTGGGATCGCACCGGCAAGAACGACGAGGCCTCCTCCTGCTGGGTGCGCGTGGTCCTGCCCTGGAGTGGCAAGGGCTTTGGCATGCAATTCGTACCGCGTATCGGCCAGGAAGTCATCGTCACCTTCATCGACGGCGACCCGGACCGCCCCTTGGTCACCGGTTGCGTCTACAACGGCGACAATGCCCTGCCCTACGCGCTCCCAGCGAACCAGACCCAGTCCGGGATCAAGACGAACTCGTCCAAGGGCGGTGGCGGTTTCAACGAGCTGCGGTTTGAAGACAAGAAGGACGCCGAAGAGGTGTTTCTCCAGGCGCAAAAGGACTTCAACATCAACGTGCTCAACGACACCACCGCCACCGTCGGCCACGATGAAACCCTCACGGTGCAGAACGCCCGAACTCGCACGGTGAAGGACGGCGACGAAACCGTCACGCTGGAGAAAGGCAAGCGCAGCGTGACCATCCAGACCGGCAGCGACAGCCTCGACGTGAAGGACACCCGCACCGTGACCGTGGGCTCGGACCAGACCCACAGCACTGGCGGCAACTACGATCACAAGGTCACCGGCAATTACAGCCTGACGGTGGATGGCAACCTGACCATCAAGGTCAGCGGCACCCTCACCCTGCAAAGCGGCGGCAGCTTCGCCATCAAGAGCGGCGCGGACCTGGCCGCCCAGGCCAGCACGTCCATCAGCCAGAAGGCCGGCACCGCCTTGAGCAACCAGGCGGGGACATCCTTGGAAAACAAGGCCGGCACCACCCTGACCAACGACGCCGGCATCAGCCTGGTGAACAAGGCCGCCGCCGAACAGACCGTGGACGGTGGCGGCATGCTGACCATCAAGGGCGGCCTGGTGAAGGTCAACTGAGGAAGCGCGGCCATGGCCTCGAAGAAACTGGACGTGGAACGTGACGACAGCCAACTGAAGGGGCAACTGATCGATGGCAAGCTCGACGGCCCGTTGCAAATTGAAGAAGCACAGCGCCCGCAAGCGACACTCAACTACAGCCAGGGTGAACTGGAAGGCACCAGCACGTTGTATCACCCCAATGGCAAGGTCTCGGCCGTATTGCCGTTCGTGAAGGGCAAACTGCACGGCGTGGCGAGCTTCCATGCGGCCGAGGGCGGCTTGCAACGCCAGGCCACGTACCGCCGTGGGTTGTTGCACGGTGAGGCGAGCAACTACTTTCCAGACGGGCAACTGGCCGAGGCCGAGTTCTATCGCGACGGCGTGCGTGACGGTCATTATCGGCGCCTGCACCCCAACGGCAGCCCGGCAGTAGAAGCCCGTTACCTCAACGGCCAACTGCTGGAACCGGCCCAGGCCTATGCCGAAGACGGCCGGCCATTGGATGCCGGGGGCAAGCCGATCTCCCGGGTGCGCTGGTGGTTCAGGCGCTGGAATGATCCGGCGCAGGCATAACGATTGTCTTGCCTCTCCCCCTGTGGGAGCGAGCTTGCTCGCGATGACGCCAACACATCCAACATCACCACCCACTGACCCACCACTATCGCGAGCAAGCTCGCTCCCACAGGGGGCGGTGCAATGCCTGCAAGATTGCCGATCAGGGGATGAGCATCTGCACCTGCCCTGGCACGACGATCTTGATCACCCCGGCCCAGGTACACATCAAGGTGCTGTTGGCATCGATGGCCGGCATGTTGCCGAGCAACAGGGTCGGGGCGCCGCCGGGGATCCATGGGGCCGCGGTGGCCGGGATGCAGGGCATGGGGGTCAGCACGCCGAGTGCCGCCGCGGTGGCGGCGGCCACGGTCGGGTTCGCCAAGCTCTGGCACATACCGAACGTGGTGACGTTCACCAAGGGTATGTGATCCATGATATTCGCCGCCGGCATTCCGCCGGTCAGCAGGCGATTGACCGGGAGCACATTGAGCACCGCCGGGGCTGCGCCGAAGCTGCATTGCAAGGTCGCGGTGCCACAGACTTGCGGGCATCCCATCGCGGTTGCTCCTTTGAAAGCGACAGACTCCAAAACCTTAGCTCGCCCCTACCCGACGCGCACGGCGCGATGCATCAAGCCCGCTGATTATCCAGCAACACGCTAACCTATAAGACCCCGGCGTGCTTGTGACGCCTCCCACGCGCCATTAGATTAGCCAATGATCGATGGCCTCCAAAATAAGCAGAAGGGATAAGCATGGCAGTGACTGATCAGTCCACCCACGTGCGCGACGGTGAAGAACTCGATGCCAACCTGATCGACCCGTACCTCAAGGCCCACATTCCTGGCTTGACCGGTACGCCGGTGATCAGCCAGTTTCCCGGTGGCGCGTCGAACCTGACGTACCTGCTGGAATACCGCGAGCAGGAGTTCGTCCTGCGCCGGCCACCGTTCGGCCACAAGGCCAAGTCGGCCCACGACATGGGCCGTGAGTTCCGCATCCTCAATCAACTGCGCGAAGGTTTCCCGTACTGCCCCAAAGCCTACGTGCACTGCACCGACGAGTCGGTGATGGGCGCCGAGTTCTACGTGATGGAACGGGTCAAGGGCATCATCCTGCGCGCCGAGCTGCCGCCGGAACTGGGCTTCGACGCCGCCCGCACCGAAGCACTGTGCAAGAGCTTCATCGACCGGCTCGTCGAGCTGCACCGCGTCGACTACAACGCCTGTGGCCTGGCTGACCTGGGCAAGCCCGAAGGCTACGTGGCGCGGCAGATCCGTGGCTGGAGCGAGCGCTACGAAAAAGCCCTGACCCCCGATGCGCCCAAGTGGGAGGCGGTCAAGGCCTGGCTCAACGACAAAATGCCCGCCGATCATCCGACATCAAGCATCGTCCACAACGACTACCGCTTCGACAATGTCATCCTCGACCCGGACAACCCGATGCAGATCATCGGTGTGCTGGATTGGGAACTGACCACCCTCGGCGATCCGCTGATGGACCTGGGCAACAGCCTGGCCTACTGGATCGAGGCCAACGACCCGGCACCGGTGCAACTGATGCGCCGTCAGCCAAGCCACGCGCCGGGCATGCTGACCCGCCGCGAATTCGTCGATTACTACGCCGAGCGCGCCGGAATCCGCATCGACAACTTCGACTTCTACTACACCTACGGACTGTTCCGCCTGGCCGGTATTGTCCAACAGATCTACTACCGCTTCTTCCATGGCCAGACCCAGGACAAACGCTTCGCGCAGTTCGTTCAGATGAACAAACTGCTGGAGCAGATGAGCCTGCAGGTCATCAGCAAATCCACGCTCTGAGCGCACCTATAACAAGGAAACAGCATGTCCAAGACCCAGTTGTTCGACCTCGACGGTAAAATCGCTTTCGTTTCCGGCGCCAGCCGTGGCATCGGCGAAGCCATCGCCAAACTGCTGGCCCAGCAAGGCGCCCACGTGATCGTTTCGAGCCGCAAGCTCGACGGTTGCCAGCACGTCGCCGATGCGATCATCGCCGCTGGCGGCAAGGCCACCGCCATCGCCTGCCACATCGGCGAGATGGAACAGATCAGCCAAGTGTTCGCCGGTATCCGCGAGCAGTTCGGGCGCCTGGACATCCTCGTGAACAACGCCGCCACCAACCCGCAGTTCTGCAACGTGCTGGACACCGACCTGGGTGCGTTCCAGAAAACCGTCGACGTGAACATCCGCGGTTACTTCTTCATGTCGGTGGAAGCCGGCAAGCTGATGCGCGAGAACGGCGGCGGCAGCATCATCAACGTGGCGTCGATCAACGGCATCTCGCCGGGCATCTTCCAGGGCATCTACTCGGTGACCAAGGCCGCGGTGATCAACATGACCAAGGTCTTCGCCAAGGAGTGCGCGCAGTTCGGCATCCGTTGCAACGCCCTGTTGCCGGGCCTGACCGACACCAAGTTCGCCTCGGCGCTGGTGAAGAACGACGCCATCCTGAAGACCGCCCTGGCGCAAATCCCCCTCAAGCGCGTGGCCGACCCGAGCGAAATGGCCGGCGCGGTGCTGTACCTGGCCAGCGATGCGTCGAGCTACACCACGGGCGTGGCGTTGAATGTGGATGGTGGGTTCCTTTCCTGACAGTGAGCCCTGTGAAAGACCCTGTGGGAGCGAGCTTGCTCGCGATAGCGCTGCATCAGTCAGCACTTGTGTAACTGATGCAGCGCTATCGCGAGCAAGCTCGCTCCCACAGGGGATCTTCAATGCTCGCACATTGAATATTTATTCCAATATTTGCAATTAGAGAATATTTATTCCATAAAGAGCCCTTCTGACAATAAAAACTCAAAGGGCTCTTCTCATGCGTGAACTCGGCATCGGTCTGATTGGCACCGGCTTCATGGGCCGCGCCCATGCCTTGGCGTTCCATAATGCCAAGGCGGTGTTCGACCTTCCCCTGAACCTGACGCTCGCGGCCTTGGCCGACGCCGATCCGCAGCGTGCCCGCCAGTGCGCCCAGAGCTGGGGATTCGAAACGGCCCACAGCGACTGGCAACGGCTGATCGACGACCCGAAGGTTCATCTGGTCGCCATCACCACCCCCAACCACCTGCATTTCCCGATGGCCATGGCCGCGCTAGCGGCGGGCAAACCGGTGTACTGCGAAAAGCCCCTGGCGGTCTCCCTGGAACAGGCCGAGCAGATGCGCCAGGCAGCCAAGGCTGCTGGCGTGGTAACACGGGTCGGTTACAACTACCAGCACAACCCGATCATCCAGTTGGCGCGTGACATGATCCAACGCGGCGAACTGGGGCGGATCATCAGTTTCCAGGGCGAATTCAGCGAAGATTTCATGGCCGAACCGACCTCACCGTGGTCATGGCGTTGCGAAGCGAGCCATGCCGGCCGGCGCACTGGCGGACCTGGGCAGCCACTTGCTGGCCATGGCCCGGCACTTGTTGGGCGATGTCGAAGCGGTGTGCGCCGACAGCCAGACCGTGCACAACCAACGCCCTGCCAGCGTAGGCAATGCCGAACAACGCGCCATTGCGGTCGATGACCAGGTCCACGCGCTGCTGCGTTTCGCCAACGGTGCCCGGGGCACGGTGAGCAGCAGTTGGCTCAAGCATGGCTACAAGAATCACCTGAGTTTCGAGATCAGCGGCACCCTCGGCACCCTGGCGTTCGATCAGGAACGACTGAACGAACTGCGCGTCTGCCGCGCCGGCCAGCCCGGCTTCCAGCGTTTGCTGGCCGGCCCGGATCTGCCCGGCTATGCCGCGTTCAGCCCAGCCGCCGGGCACCAGTTGGGCTACAACGAATTGAAGACATTGGAAGTGCAGGAACTGATCATGGCGCTCGCCGGCGAAGGCGCCAGCGGGACGGACTTCGAAGAGGCCTGGGAAGTGGAGCGGCTGGCGGCGGCGATTCGGGTGGCGGCGCGGGAGGAGCGTTGGGTGAGGGTGAGCGAATAGTCACGGCCCGCTGCTGACCTGCTTTTGTGGCGAGGGGATTTATCCCCGTTGGGCCGCGGAGCGGCCCTGAAATATACCTGACACACCGAGGCGTCAGGTCTTAGGGGCGCTTCGCACCCCAGCGGGGATAAATCCCCTCGCCACAGGATGTGTATTGCTTCAACGCTGGGCTTGGAGTTCAGCCAACCGTGCCGCCAACGCCTTGGCCTGGCTCGCCACATCAGTCACCGCCGTGCTCTCCCACCACATCCCCCGCAATGGCGGGCCCATGGCGAACAAGCGGTCGGCCGGCTCGCCCTGGATATCCAGCACCGCGCCATCAGCGCGCGCGGCGATACCCAGTGCCAACGGCCCCGGTCGGATCAGCCCCCGCGCCAACAACTGCTGCGGCAATGGCCGGGCAACCCGACGCCAGTCATATTCAATGCCGCTGGAGTTGATCAACGCGGCGCCCTGCACCACTTCCAGTCCAGCCTCGCCCCGTCGGCGAATGTTGATTGCCATCGACCCTTCGCCAGACGATACAAGCCCCTTGTACGAAGCCGCCTGAATCCGCAGCCGCCCTTCCCCATGCAAACGCGCCACCAGTTCCGCGCTCAACGGCGGCGAGCGATGATGATGACTCTCCCACCACGGCCGCACATGCCGCACGAACTGCCGGCGCTGTACATCGCTGGCCTGATTCCACAAACGCCCGATATGGGCGCGCACCGTGTCCAGCGGCGCCTGCCAATCGATGCCCTGGGCTTGGGCCTGGCGGCATTGCTCACGCAGGGCTCGCATCAACTGGCGTGGCGAACGCAGGGTGTGATCTTCGGCGAGGAAATCCACCCAGGCCGGTGGTTGGCGGCGCACATGGGGCAGCAGGCCGTGGCGGGAAAACACTTCGATCGGCCCGCGATGCCCAGCCTGTTCCAAAGACACCACGGCATCGACCATGGTCAGCCCCGAGCCGATGATCAACATCGTGGACTGCGGATCGAGCTGGCGCATGGCGGCTACATCCCAGGGATCCAGCGCCGCCGCGTTCAAGCCGCTCGATTCAGTTTGTGGGGTTCGCGCCGCCGGAAACATGCCGGTGGCGAGCACGGCAAAGCGTCCCTGCAGGACTTGTCCATCGCCGAGTGTCACTCGTACGGCATCATCGATGACCTGCAAATCGACGGCCTCTGCGCGCACGTGCTCCGCCACCGAACCATTACGCGCGCCAAGCGCACGAGCCTCGGCCAACCGTTGTTGTGCGTAGAGGCCGAATATTCCACGGGGCGGGAACAACTCGCTGATGGGCACGTGTTGCTGATCCGACTCGGGCCAGCCTCCGGCCTTGATGAACGCGGTGAGCCATTGGGTCAAGTCATCGGCGTTGTCCGGGTCGACACTCATGCGGGCCGCGTTTCCATTCAAGGTATGGCCCAGTTCCACGGCACTGTACGCCTCGCCCCGGCCCAACTCGCTACGCGGCTCGACAATCAGCACTTCGCGCCGGCCCGGCAAGCGCAGCAATTGCGCAGCGAGCATGGCACCACTCAAGCCACCGCCGATGATCAAGACATCGGCGGAACGGGAAATCGAGGTTGGCACTTCAGTCATCGAACGCTTCCGCCGTGAAAACAGCCTGCACCCAGGTCGGTTATCGTTCGCGTCTCATGGGACCAGGGGCGCCAAGCAACGAAACGACGAGACGCTACCTTACTGCCATCGCCTGATGCTCCGGAAGCGTTCTTTGGTAGCAAACGAGTGACAGCTGTTTATAACTCGGCCAGCAGCCGATGACGGAGGGATAACCTGCGCGTTGGACTTTCAAGTCACAACGGCATATTCCCGCAACGGAGAGTCGTACAGATCATTGTTTTGGATCTGAACCACGTACTTCAACCGTACCCAACTTCCTGGCGCCAAGGAGTAGTCCCAACAAAGCATGTGCCAACACACCTCCCTCTCCTCCAGCAAGTCCTGAGTGATGACCATTGGCGAGCTGAAGAACTCGCCCAAGGGTGTATAGAGATGAAAGTTGATTCTATCCCCCGGCTCGGCGGTCCCTGGAATGGGTGCGATAACCTTGCAGTCGTCGAGAAGATCGCAAGGCACGCATCCGTTCAAGGCTCGCTTTATTCGAGGCGGTAGAAACATTGGATCTACCTGCGCAAACGCCACCCCGTCTTTGGTTTCCATCGTAAGAATTTCGGTGTATTGATCGGCTTTTGATAATAAAAAACCTGTCCACAAGCAGCTACTGTCAGATCTGACAGGTACATGCAATGGGAACTTAGATCACCACATTGCGCACAAACCGCGCCGCCACCGGACCATCGTTGCGATAGGCATGGGGCTGGTTGCTGGCAAACATGAAGAACTCACCGACGCCTATGCGGCGCTCCTCGCTGCCCAGCAGCAACGTCAGGCAGCCTTCGAATACATAAAGCTGTTCGCTCCATCCATCTGCGTCGCACTCGGAATGGTAATGCTCGCCCGGCTCCAGCCGCCATTCCCAGAGTTCTACCTCACGGCTGGCGGTGGCCTTGGCGAGCAACACAGCTTTGCTGCCCGGGATCACACCGGCCCAGACCAGTTCGTTGATTCGGCTCGGATCGCGGGCTTCGGGGGCCTGGATCAAATCGCTGAAAGCCACATCCAAGGCTTCGGCAACCCGGTCCAGCGTCGTCAAGCTGACGTTCTTTTCGCCGGCCTCGATGGCCACCAGCATCCGTCGGCTGACTCCCGACAGTTCGGCCAGCGCCGTCTGGCTGAGTTCGGCCGCATGCCGCAGACGACGGACGTTTTGGCTGACATGTTGCAGGACGGAGGCCCGTTGGCCGGATTCTTTGTGCACTATATTGCTCACATGGCTGGGTTGCGCATTATACTGCCCAACTTCGGGCGCATTGTGCGTCCGCCTCAAGTAGCGCGCAAGGTCATGGCATCGTTGAACTCCCCGCAAGCATCCTCCCGTCTCCCAAGGTTCAGCAAGGCCGAATGCGTGCTGGTGCTGATTACCATGATCTGGGGCGGGACTTTCCTGTTGGTGCAGCACGCCATGACGGTCAGCGGGCCGATGTTTTTCGTCGGCCTGCGCTTTGCCGCGGCGGCCGCGTTTGTCGCGTTGTTCTCCTGGCGGCATCTTCGCGCGCTGACGCTGTTCGAACTCAAGGCTGGATGTTTCATTGGCGTCGCGATCATGCTCGGCTACGGCCTGCAGACGGTTGGCCTGCAAACCATCCCCAGCAGCCAATCGGCGTTCATCACCGCGCTTTACGTGCCGTTCGTGCCGTTGCTGCAATGGCTGGTGCTGGGCCGGCGGCCAGGGTTGATGCCAAGCATCGGCATCATGCTGGCGTTCACGGGGCTCATGTTGTTGTCGGGCCCTGCCGGTGCATCCCTGAATTTCAGTTCCGGTGAAATCGCCACGCTGATCAGCGCCATCGCAATCGCCGCCGAAATCATTCTGATCAGTACCTACGCCGGCCAGGTCGACGTACGCCGGGTGACGGTGGTGCAACTGGCAAGCACAGCGGTGCTGGCCTTCCTGATGGTGGTGCCGACCCAGGAAGTGATCCCGAGCTTCTCCTGGCTGCTGCTGGTCAGCGCTGTAGGCCTGGGCGCCGCCAGCGCAGCGATCCAGGTGGCGATGAACTGGGCACAGAAAAGCGTCTCGCCGACCCGCGCCACGCTGATCTATGCCGGCGAACCGGTGTGGGCCGGTATCGCGGGGCGGCTGGCGGGCGAGCGGTTGCCGGCGATTGCGTTGCTCGGGGCAGGCTTGATTGTGGCGGCGGTGATTGTCAGCGAGTTGAAGACTCGGAACAAAGGTGTTGTCGAGACGGATGAGGGGCTTGAGCGCGAGGGCTGAGCCGCTCATGCCCAAGCCACCGGGTTTCAATATCGAATAATCAGGTTATCGAGATCGTAGACGCCACCGCCCTGTGTGACGTCGACGCGGTGCAGAATGCGCAGCGCACGGTTGTCTTCAGGCAACTCACTGCGGGGCGCCAAACCGCTGAGGAGCAACGCCCTGTTGTCGATATTGAATTGGGCGTTCAACGCCGGCACGGCCGCAACGGCCTTCCAGAATGCACGCTTGAACAGATCGAAACGCTCGAAGACTTGCCCGCGCAACAGGTCGGCGACCGATGCAGGGACCGAAGCGCCCTGGCTGCTCAAGGCCTGCGTTTGCCAGTCGTCAGCCTCCGCGTGCCCTTCTCCGCTCACGACACCCGGACCATCCCGATGGTCATTGAACAGCACATAGACCGGCTCCAGGCCGGAATCCGGCGGGAACACCACGACATAGTCATCGAATCGCACCTCCTCGGCGGAGTCGAACAAGGCCAATTCCGGCACCGGTGACGAGCGGGCAAAACCAGTGGAATCGAGCCTATCCGGCTTTGGCGCCACCGACGCTTCCAGGCCATCATGTAGTTCTGTCCACTCAATAACGGAAGGCTGCGGGCCATCGCTCGTGAATCGATAGGCCCTCTCGCCTTCTTGCCAAACTGCGGGCCTGACACGAACCTTCGCAGGCACCCCTCCGGCACTGGGCGTGATATAGACCTCAAAAAGCTCGCGTATCTCTTTTAGCCCATACGACAGGCTGCCATGTTTCACGGCAGCCGTCGTGGTACTCATCCGCAGCGGTAACTCCACGTTGCCATGCTGGGCGGCAAGTACCTGCCAATCGGGATCGATCAGAGCAAGTTCGGTCAACGCAACGCAGAAGCCAAAACGCACGGCCTTCGCTCGGCTGGCGAACCTGAAGCTCAGCACGCCGGCGTATTGCCCTGAATGTTCCGGCGCTCCGTCACTCAACGACCAATTGAACTCGGCGACTGCGGAACGGAGCGCCTTTTGCAGGGCCGTTCGCTGGAGGGGGACCAAAGGCTGCGCGTTACTGACCAATAGTTTCGGGCATTCCAGATTGTCGGCTGCGGGCACACGAAATAAAACGGCGCCAAGATCCGCTGCCCGCGAACGCACCAAGTGCTCCCAAGCGTTATCCAGCGCGGTTTCGGCCTTGAGATGTAGTTCAGCATGACGCTGGGAGATAAGCGCCAAACGTGCGACATAATGACTGTGGTTGGCGATGGCCTGCTGCAAATTGGCTTGCCAGATGGTCTTATCCGCCTGGTTGTGGGCGAGATTCTGCTGGGCCCAATTCTTGGCGAATTCAACGGTCATCTTATCGCGCTCAAATGTACGTACGGCCATGAGCAGCTCATGTTGAGCGTGCTCGATATGACGAATGTCTTTCTCCATAGGGCCCAGCGTCGCGTTCGGACTCTGCTCCGCCAGCGACCGGATGGCGCTCCCAAGCAGCGTGAAGGCCGATTCTATCTTCTGCTCCGCAGCGGCAATTTCCCCAGCTATCCGCCGCGCCTTGGCAAGTTCTTGCGTGGCTCTCGCCGTGGCGCGTCCAACATGGCTCAACGTGGGCGCAGGCTTGACCGGCGCGGGAAGCGCTCCGCCCTTGAACGCAATGATGTTTTTCTCGTGGTGCCAGTGTTTAACCTCATGGACAACGCCTGCCGGGGAGTTGCGGTTCGTCGTGTCCTGCGGATAAAAAAGCAGATCCGCGCCCTTGGGATGACCTACGATACGGTCAAAATGATTGATTAGTTGATCGTGCGTTTCCTTGCGCATGTCGGCGTTCCATATTTTTTCGACAAACGTTTGAAACTCGGACTCGGAGTAATCCTGGAGTTTGGGTTTAAGTTCCATCTTTGGTTTTTCCTTTTTTAAGCATGCGCCCTTGATGACGCACCTACTCGCGGGGGGATTGAGCAGGTGCGTTCCACGGCTGACTTACTCTGGTTTGAAACCAGGTTTGTTATTGCGGGCTCGCCATTCCTTGACTTCTTTCAAGATGCCGGCAGGGCTGTCTTCCTGGCCTTCCTTTGGGTAGAAGAGAACATCTGAGCCGTCGGGGTGTTCCGTAATAAGTTCGAAATGATCAACTAGCTTGTCCAGATATCTCCCCAGCTCCTCCCCTTTAAGACCACTCGTATGATGAAACAGCTCTCCGAGGAAGGATAAAAATTCCCTCTCGGTATAATCTTCCAGCGCTTTTTTAAAGATCATTACTCTTAACCCTCCCTATGGTGCTGGATGTGGCGCCTGGGCGTAAGTACACGGATGTTGTCCACATTATATACATCCCCACCTTTTGAAATTTCAATCTCATGATGGAGCTCAAATACCTTTCGCCCTCCTACTTGTTCCTTTTTTATAGCGTATGGTGACTGGCCATTTCGCATCCTATCCAAATTGATGCCGGTAAATTGCTCACCCAGCTCAACATCCACTGCCACCGCCCTCCAAAACGCCTCCCTGAACCGATGGAAATTCGCAAACGCCCTCCCCCTCAACTGATCCGCAATCCGATCAGGAATCGCCGCCCCAGTCGTTCTCGCCGCCTCCCCCAACCAAATGCCTGAAACTGGCTGCCCAAAACCGAGGGCCATCCCGGGGTCATCCCGCCGGTCATAAAACAGCGCATCCGGCGAGGGCAACTCCATATCCCCCGGGTACCCCGGAATACTCGCACCGGCCTGCACCGGATCAACAGCCGGAAACGTCTCGTTTTCCGGTAGGACGGGGACTACGGGTTTGCCGGGATATTCCTGCGGAAGCGGTGGCGTGACCGGCAGAGTGGTCGGGCCAAGCTGTTCGATGCCCGGCGGAACCAAAGGCGTTCGGGTACCGTGGCCGATGGGAGGCGCCGGCCAGGGGATGACCGCCGGGACGATGCCCGGCCTGCCATGCAGGCTGTTGGGCGTGGTAACGCTGATGCGGTCGAGGTTGAATGGGTTTTCGCCCAGCTCCGCCCGCTCCTGGTAACGCAGTTCGAATTCGCGACGCTCACCCACCCATGTGCTTTTCGGCGCATAGGGCGCAAAGCCGCGTTCGATGCGTTTCTGGTTGATCTCGTCTGTGTTTGCCCACCGCGTCGGATGCTCGGCGAGCGTGCGCCATAACGCCTGGTCGAAGGCGCTGAACGACTTGATCTCCTGCGCCCGCATCGAGTGGCCGATGGGCTCGGGGATGGCCGCGCCTTGTGCCTGGCTAGCACCGTTCCACCAATCGTTCGCTGCCGGTTTGCCAGTGCCGGTGACGATCCCCGAGCCCAACGGTGGCGCAGCGAAAGAGAAGTAGGTCGGCGGCATGCCAGGCACGCAGACGATGCAGTCCTGGATGCGCAGGTCCACGCCCACGGGCAGGGTTTGTACCTGGGGCGCCGGCAAAGTCACCCCAGGCGGGCTCGCGGGGGCAACCTGCGCAACCGTGTCGGCAGTGAATTGCAAGTGGCGTGTCGGGAAGCCGGGCACTTCAGCGTTGTACAGACCGGTCAACGGGTCGAGCACGGCGTTGATGACCGGCACCCGCGCGCCAATGCCCTCGCCAACGCTGGCGGCATGGATAGCGGTACCTTGCGCCGTGGTTTCAGGCTTGAGCCTGTAGGCCACTTCAACCGAGCCACCGGCATCGGCCGCGCGCTGCAACGCCTGGTCGTCTGCAAGGCCCAAGGCCTGCGCGGGTATCCCAACTCCTTGAAAGAGGCGCCTGCGCTGTTCCGGTGTCAGTTCAGCGTCGCCCAGCACCGGCGAATAAACCATGGCCGTGATGAAGACCGGTCCCGTGCGGGCCAGGATCCGTCCATAGGCCATGAGTTCCGCGACGCCGGCCTCGATGGATTTCTCCAGTATCGCTGCGGCTTGCTGGGCAACGAAAACCGTCTCGCGAGTCAGGACCATCCCACCTGCGGCCAGGGCTGAGGTGGGCACGCTCAGGGTATGCGCTTGCTTGAAACGCTGGTATCGAGTGCTTTCGTCAACTTGCTGCTTGAAGCGGATGCGCTCCGCCCGTTGCTCAGCGTATTGCCGCTGGCGTTCACTGACCGCGTCCCGTTCACGCCAAACGACAGTTTGCTCGGCATGGTGCCTGGCCAGGGCGTTGGATTTTTCGCTCAAGGCCTTGATTTGCTCGGAAAGCAACCGAGCTTCTTGGCCTGCGACGTAAGCCTGTTCCCAGAGTCGGTGACCGTCATCCAGCGCGGCACCGAATTGATCCAGTCGCGCGCGGTAGTCATCGACCGAACGGGACAGCGGATCCTGTCCGTCAAAGACACGGGCGGCGAGATTCTTCGCGTTGAATTCTTGGGACTTGCGGGCGATCAGCCCGTCAATCTCATTTTTTTCCTTGGTAATGGTGTAAAGCAGCCAGCGCTCGGTTGAGTTCGAGGCGGGCGGTCGTTTTGCGGCTGAGATTTCCTTTTGCAGCGCGGCGTCGAGTTGTGACCGTTTGCTCGCGAAGTTTCGATCCACCTCGGCCCGGGTGGTGGTGTGGCGCTGCACCATGGTTGCCAACGCCTGTTGACGCGCCTGCTCTTTAGCCTTCGCGGCCGCAGCGGCCTTGGCGTTTGCAGCGTCGGCCTTGGCTTTCGCAGCGGCTTTCGCTGCTTCGGCCTGGCGTTTGAGCGTCGCTTGCCGCCTCTTTGCCATCCCCTTGGCTGAACGCCTTGGGCCGCCTGTCGCGCCGACGCGGTTTCCCCCGAAGCCGCCGCCATAGCCGCCCCCGGAACCGCCGCCCGATGAAGGACGTCCCGGCCGGATGACGACAGAGCCGTCCGATCCATCTCCTGATGTTTCCTTTGCCATACAGTTCTCCTTTTCTGTATGGCGCAGCATGGCGATGGAGCGATGCCCGGGTGCGGTACATAGGTACCGCACCCGGATTCCGTTTTTGGGCTAAGAGCGCTTCGATATCCGCGACCAATCCCCACAGCCCGCCACTGACCGAAACAACCCTAAACAGGAAAAATCCATCTAACTTGTAGGATTCTGCGACACCCTCGCGGTTGGTGATCGGGAATACGCCACGTATGATCCCGGACAACCTTTGCCGAATAGAAACCTATGTCACTGATAGTTCTATTGCTTTTGCCCTTCATCGGCAGCTGTGTCGCGGCGCTGTTGCCGCATAACGCCCGTAACGCCGAATCCCTGCTGGCCGGCCTCGTGGCCCTGTTCGGCACGATACAGGTGGCCTTGTGGTACCCGCAGATCGCCGACGGCGGCGTGATTCGCGAGCACTATGACTGGCTGCCGAGCCTGGGCCTGGATTTCGTGCTGCGCCTGGACGGCTTCGCCTGGCTGTTTTCGCTGTTGGTGCTGGGCATCGGCACGCTGGTGTCGTTGTACGCTCGCTACTACATGTCGCCGGACGATCCGGTGCCGCGTTTCTTCGCGTTTTTCCTGGCGTTCATGGGCGCCATGCTCGGCCTGGTGATTTCCGGCAACCTGATCCAGATAGTGTTTTTCTGGGAGCTGACCAGCCTGTTTTCATTCTTGCTGATCGGCTATTGGCATCACCGCGCTGACGCTCGACGCGGTGCCTATATGGCCTTGATGGTGACCGGCGCCGGCGGGCTGTGCCTGTTGGCCGGGGTGATGCTGCTCGGCCATGTGGTGGGCAGCTATGACCTGGACAAGGTCCTGGCCGCCGGCAACCTGATCCGTGACCACGCCCTCTACCCCATCCTGCTGCCGCTGATCCTGATCGGTGCGCTGAGCAAAAGCGCCCAGTTCCCTTTTCATTTCTGGCTGCCCCACGCCATGGCCGCACCCACGCCCGTGTCGGCATACCTGCACTCGGCGACCATGGTCAAGGCCGGAGTCTTCCTGCTTGCGCGGTTGTGGCCGTCTCTGTCGGGCAGTGAAGAATGGTTCTACGTCGTCGGCGGCGCCAAGCGCGTGCACCCTGGTGCTGGGCGCTTATTGCGCGATGTTCCAGAACGACCTCAAGGGCCTCCTCGCCTATTCGACCATCAGCCACCTCGGGTTGATCACCTTGCTGCTCGGTCTGAACAGTCCACTGGCGGCGGTGGCGGCGGTGTTTCATATCCTCAATCACGCCACCTTCAAGGCTTCGCTGTTCATGGCCGCCGGCATCATCGACCATGAGAGTGGCACCCGGGACATCCGCAAGCTCAGCGGCCTGGTGCGGCTGATCCCGTTCACCGCCACCCTGGCGATGGTTGCCAGCGCGGCGATGGCCGGGGTGCCGCTGCTCAATGGCTTCCTTTCCAAGGAAATGTTCTTCGCCGAGACCGTGTTCATTTCCGCCACGGCCTGGGTCGAGCTGGCGCTGCCGATCATCGCCACCATCGCCGGGACCTTCAGCGTCGCCTACTCCCTGCGCTTCACCGTGGATGTGTTCTTCGGTCCGACCGCCACCGACCTGCCCCTGACACCCCACGAACCGCCACGCTGGATGCGCGCGCCAGTGGAACTGCTGGTGTTCACGTGCCTGCTGGTGGGCATCTTTCCTGCCCAGGTGGTGGGCTCGTTGCTGGCCGCCGCCGCACTGCCGGTGGTGGGCGGCCCGCTGCCCGAGTACAGCCTCGCAATCTGGCATGGCCTGAACGCGCCGATGATCATGAGCCTGGTGGCAATGTCCGGCGGCATCGTCCTGTACCTGTTGCTGCGCAAACAATTCAAGCAAGGCCGCATCAAGCATCCGCCGTTGATCGGTCGCCTCAGCGGCAAGCGCTTGTTCGAGCGCTGCCTGGTGTTGATGATGCGCCAGGGTCGGCGCCTGGAACGCAAGATCAGCACGCGGCGCCTGCAAGCCCAGTTGTTCTGGCTGGTATTGGCGGCGGTATTGGCCGGGCTGATTCCGATGATGAACAGCACGCTGGTCTGGGGCGATCGGCCGAAAATCCCCGGTTCCGTGGTGTTCGTCGTCCTGTGGGTGCTGGCGATTGGCTGCGCCCTGGGTGCCGCTTGGCAGGCCAAGTATCACCGTCTCGCGGCGCTGACGATGGTCAGTGTCTGCGGCTTGATGACGTGCGTGACCTTCGTCTGGTTCTCGGCTCCGGACCTGGCCTTGACTCAATTGGTGGTGGAAGTGGTCACCACGGTACTGATCCTCTTGGGCCTGCGCTGGCTGCCACGGCGAATCGAGGACGTGTCTCCCCTGCCCAACAGCGAACGCCGGGCGCGGGTCCGGCGCCTGCGGGACTTGTTGCTGTCCGTCGCGGTGGGTGGCGGCATGGCGCTGTTGTCCTATGCGATGCTGACGCGCCAGACGCCCAACGACATTTCATCGTTCTACCTGAGCCGGGCCCTGCCCGAAGGCGGCGGCAGCAACGTGGTGAATGTCATGCTGGTGGACTTCCGTGGCTTCGACACGCTCGGGGAAATCACCGTGCTGGTGGCGGTGGCCCTGGCGGTGTTCGCCCTGCTGCGGCGTTTTCGACCGCCCAAGGAAAGCATGCAACTCCCGGCGCAACAGCGCCTGCTGGCGCCGGACGTGGTCACCGACCTGGTCAACCCGCGCCACGCCAGCGACACCGCGCTGGGCTTCATGATGGTGCCGTCGGTGCTGGTGCGCCTGCTGCTGCCGATCGCCCTGGTGGTGTCGTTCTACCTGTTCATGCGCGGCCACAACCAACCCGGCGGTGGCTTCGTCGCCGGCCTGGTGATGTCGGTGGCGTTCATCCTGCAATACATGGTCGCCGGCACCCAATGGGTCGAGGCCCAGATGAGCCTGCGACCACTGCGCTGGATGGGCACCGGGCTGTTTTTCGCCACTGCCACGGGCCTGGGGGCGATGGCGGTGGGTTATCCGTTCCTGACCACGCACACCTGGCATTTCGAACTGCCGTTGCTGGGTGATATTCACTTGGCGAGCGCGCTGTTCTTCGACATTGGCGTCTACGCCGTGGTGGTCGGTTCCACACTGTTGATTCTCACCGCCCTGGCCCACCAATCGGTGCGAGCCCATAAACCGGGCCTGCACGCCAGGCCCGTAGCCCCGCTCAAAGGAGCCAACGCCTGATGGAAGAAGTCATCGCGATTGCAATTGGCGTGCTGGCCGCCTCCGGTGTCTGGCTGGTGCTGCGCCCACGGACGTTCCAGGTGGTGATGGGCCTGTGCCTGTTGTCCTACGGCGTCAACCTGTTCATTTTCAGCATGGGCAGCCTGTTCATCGGCAAGGAGCCGATCATCAAGGACGGCGTACCGCAGAACCTGCTGCACTACACCGATCCGCTGCCCCAAGCGCTGGTGCTGACCGCCATCGTGATCAGCTTCGCCATGACCGCGCTGTTCCTCGTCGTATTGCTCGCGTCCCGGGGACTGACCGGCACCGACCACGTGGACGGCCGGGAGCCCAGGGAATGATGTTGACACCTCACTTGATCGCCGCGCCCATCCTGCTTCCGTTGCTGACCGCCGCGTTGATGCTGATGCTCGGCGAGAAACATCGACCGCTCAAGGCGCGGATCAATCTGTTTTCCACGCTGTTGGGCCTGGGCATCGCCGTGCTGTTGCTGGCCTGGACCCAGGACCAGCCCTTGCCCGCCTCCATCGGCGTCTACTTGCCGGGTAACTGGCAGGCGCCGTTCGGCATCGTGCTGGTGGTCGATCGTCTCTCAGCCCTGATGCTGGTGCTGACCGGCATCATCGGCGCCTGCGCCCTGCTGTTCGCCATGGCCCGCTGGGACCGGGCCGGGGCGAGTTTTCACGCGCTGTTCCAGATTCAATTGATGGGCCTGTACGGGGCGTTCCTGACGGCGGACCTGTTCAACCTGTTCGTGTTCTTCGAGGTGCTGCTGGCGGCGTCCTATGGCCTGATGCTGCACGGCTCGGGCCGGGCACGGGTCTCGTCGGGGCTGCATTACATCTCGATCAATTTGCTGGCTTCGTCGCTGTTCCTGATTGGCGCGGCCCTGATCTACGGCGTCACCGGCACGCTGAACATGGCGGACCTGGCGCTGAAAATCCCGCTGGTGCCGGAAGCCGACCGGGGCCTGCTGCACGCCGGGGCGGCGATCCTGGCCGTGGCGTTCCTGGCCAAGGCCGGCATGTGGCCGCTGAATTTCTGGCTGGTGCCGGCCTACAGCGCGGCCAGTGCACCGGTGGCGGCGTTGTTTGCGATCATGACCAAGGTCGGTGTCTACACGATCCTGCGTCTGTGGACCTTGCTGTTCTCCGGGCAGGCCGGCGCCTCGGCGTATTTTGGTGCCGATTGGCTGGTCTACGGCGGCATCGCGACGATCACCTGCGCGGCGATTGCGATTCTCGCGGCCCAGCGCCTGGAGCGCATGGCCAGCCTGAGCATCCTGGTCTCGGCCGGCATCCTCTTGTCGGCCATCGGCTTCGCCCAACCCAACCTGGTGGGCGCGGCGCTGTTCTATCTGGTGAGCTCGACCCTGGCGCTGTGCGCACTGTTCCTGCTGGCCGAGTTGATCGAGCGATCGCGCTCGGCCAATGACTTGGCGCTTGAAGATGACCTCGATAGCCTGCCGCGACCGCTTGAGTCGCTGCAGCCACCCAAGGGCAGCAACCTCGATGACGAGCAGAAAGCCGTGGTCGGCCAGGTGATTCCCTGGACCATGGCGTTCTTGGGCCTGAGCTTCATCGCTTGTGCGCTGCTGATTATCGGCATGCCGCCGCTGTCGGGTTTCATCGGCAAACTGAGCCTGCTCAGCGCGCTGCTCAATCCCGGAGGGCTTGGGGCGAGCGGTGATGTGCCGGTGTCCAATCAGGCGTGGGGCCTGCTGGCATTGCTGATTCTTTCCGGATTTGCTTCGCTGATCGCTTTCTCGCGCTTGGGCATCCAGCGCTTCTGGACGCCGCAAGAGCGGCCTTCGCCACTGCTGCGACCTTTCGAATGCGTGCCGATCATCGCGCTGCTGGGCCTGGGCATCGTGTTGAGTTTCAAGGCCGAGCCGTTGCTGCGCTACACCCAATCCGCCGCCGATGCGTTGAACGCGCCTGAACACTATGTGATGGCGGTGCTGGCTACCCGCGCCGTCCCCAACCCGCCAGCCAGCGCGCCATTGCAGGCGGTGCAGCCATGAAGCGCCTGTTTCCCGCACCCTGGCTGTCCCTGGCGTTGTGGTTGCTCTGGCTGTTGTTGAACCTGTCCCTCAGCGCCGGCCATCTGTTGCTGGGCGCGGCGCTGGGTTTCCTCGCACCATTGATGATGCGACCGCTGCGACCGCGCCCCATCCGTATCCGTCGACCGTGGGTCATGCTGCGGCTGTTCCTGCTGGTGGGCCGCGACGTACTGGCTTCCAACCTGGCGGTTGCCTGGGGCGTAATCAACGCAGGACGCCGCCCGCCTCGCTCACGGTTCATCAAAGTGCCGCTGGACCTGCACGATGCCAACGGCCTGGCGGCGCTCGCGATGATCGCCACGGTGATTCCCGGGACGGTCTGGTCGGAGTTGGCGCTCGATCGCAGCCTCTTGCTGATGCATGTGTTCGATCTGGAGGACGAGGCGGCGTTCATCGCGCACTTCAAGGCCACCTATGAGCGCCCGTTGATGGAGATTTTCGAATGAGCCCGCTGCTGTCCAACGCGATCCTGCTGAGCCTGTTCCTGTTCTCGCTGACCATGGTCCTGACCCTGGTGCGCCTGTTCAAGGGCCCTTCGGCACAGGATCGGGTCCTGGCCCTGGACTATCTGTACATCATCGCCATGCTGATGATGCTGGTGCTGGGGATTCGTTATGCCAGCGATACCTATTTCGAGGCGGCGTTGTTGATCGCCCTGTTCGGCTTCGTCGGCTCGTTCGCGCTGGCCAAGTTCCTGTTGCGTGGCGAGGTGATCGAATGAACGGGGAATTGTCGATGTGGGTGCAAATCCCGGTGGCGATCCTGCTGGTGTCCGGCAGCCTGCTCGCCCTGGTCGGCGCCATCGGACTGGTGCGCTTGAAGGACTACTTCCAGCGCATGCACCCGCCCGCCCTGGCTTCGACACTGGGCACCTGGTGCGTGGCGCTAGCCTCGATCATCTACTTTTCGGCGCTCAAGTCCGGGCCGGTGCTGCATGCCTGGCTGATACCGATCCTGCTGTCCATCACCGTACCGGTGACCACCCTGCTGCTGGCCCGGGCGGCGTTGTTTCGCAAGCGCATGGCGGGAGATGATGTGCCGGCGGAGGTGAGCAGCCGCCGTACCGACTGACAAACATCTCGAGCCAGTACAGCATTTGTGGCGAGGGAGCTTGCTCCCTCGCCACGGGACTTGCGATTATCTGCACGCGCTCAAGCCCACGCCACCGCCAGCAACCCTGCCCCCAACACGACGCATAACGGCGAGTACACCCAAGTATCGAGCCGGGCAAACGTCGAATCCTTGACCTCCTTGAAGAAGCCCACCAGGTTCGACTCGCCGATGGCGCGGGCGAACATCAGCAAGGCAATTGCGCTGATCAGCCATTGCAAGGCGCGGTGGGTCACGGGCGGTGCGATCAGCCCGACCCGCAGGCACACCAGCACCGCGATCATCAACAGCGCGAGGGCCACCAACAGCGTCAGCCAACCCGATGGGTTGAAAGCCGGTTGCAGCGTACCGCCCTGCTTCACCGCAACCTGCGGCACGACCGCTGAAGCAGCCCAGCGGCCCCCCAGCGCCCAATACAAATGAATCAAGCTGATGGTCGCAAAGACTGCGACCAGCGACCGAGCCAATAAAAGCGTCATTCGCCAGCCTCCTGAAAAAGGTTGAACATTCATCCTAGCTCGAATTTGGCATTTCGCTGGACCGGCAAAGATTGCCAGTTTCCAGCGAATAACGACTTGCCCAGGATCAACTGTTCAACGGACTGGCGCAGGAGCTCGCTACAGCCCGGCGGAAACCTTGTCGGCGACTTCCTTGGGGACCCAGGCCTGCCAGACCTGAGGATGGGCCTTGAGGAATGCCTCGGCGGCCTCGCGAGACGGCGTGCGGTTCTCGCTCATGTCGGCCAGGGCCTTGTTCAGCGGCTCGATGGGCAGGTCGACCTTGCTGAAAAACTCGGCGATGTCCGGGTGTTGCTGCTGGAACGGCGCGGACACACCAATCGACAGCTTCGACGCCAGGGACCGGGTCGGTTTCGGATTGGGGTTATCGGCATCGGTCAGGGTTTTCCAGGCCTCGGCATCGAACGGCGGTTCTTGCAGTTGCACCAGCTTGAATCGCCCGAGCAACGGCGTGGGGGACCAGTAGTAAAACAGGATGGGCTTGCCACGGCGGATCGAAGAGGTGATTTCCGCGTCGAGCGCGGCGCCGGAACCGCTGCGGAAATTCACGTAGCTGTCGGAAAGGCCGTAGGCCTTGAGCTTCTGTTTATTGACCACCTCGGACGTCCAGCCGATGGGGCTGTTGAGAAAGCGGCCCTTGTCGGGACTTTCCGGGTCCTTGAATACGTGCTTGTAGCGCGCCAGGTCCTCGACGCTGCGCAAGTCCGGCGCCAGGGGCTTGATGCCCTTGGCCGGATCGCCCTTGATGACGTATTCCGGCACCCACCAGCCTTCGGTCGCGCCTTTGACGGTATCGCCCAGGGCAACCACTTTGCCCTCGGCCTCGGCCTTGACCCACACCGGACTGCGACCGGCCCATTCTTCACCGATCACTTGGATGTCGTTGTTGGCCAGGGCGGTTTCCAGAGTGATGGTCGTCCCCGGCAGCGTGTCGGTCGATAGACCGTAGCCTTTTTCAACAATGATTCGCAGCATATCGGTGATCAGGCTGCCGCTTTCCCAGTTCAGGTCGGCGAAATGGATCGGCGCCGATGCAGCAGACGTCGGAAGGGGTGAAACCAACACACCGAGGGTGGCCCAGGCAGCCAACCACTGTCGAACTCGCTTCATGCTTGATACCTCATGCCGAACACAGCAATAAACCGAACGGACTGGCGAACCAGACGCAAGCCTCTGAATAGTTCAGTCAATTGACTGTAGCCAAGGTTCCGGCAAGAGCCTTTAAAACTGTCACGAACAGGGAAAGGGCGAAGGCCAATCAACCCGATTCATCATTTCTTATACCAACGGTCACTTGTTACTCACTGGCCTTGAATGTCACAAGTTCACCTTTGCGCCATTTGGCAGCCTTGGCGGTGACCGCTTTCAGGGTCTTGGTCAAGCCTTCCTGCAATTGTTCATTGGCGGCAAATACGGTGACCACGCTGTGGCCTTCCTTGAAGAGGATGGCGTGGCCGTCGGCCGTCGTGACGAAGGCATAATCGCCAAGGCCATAAACAGTCAATTTGATTTCACGAAACCTGATTTCAAACTTGCCGCCCTCGCGACTTGGCAACACTGCCGCGCGGAAATGATCACCAACCTTGAGTTCGAGCCGCGGCTTGTCATCAACCACCAATGCCGACTCAGTATCGATTTCGGCAACATAGATGCCTTCGGCGGTCTGCTCGGTGATGTAGACAAAACGTGACTGGAATAGCTTAACCAGCTTTGCCCGCAGATCACCCAGTACAAATAACGCATGCATGTCGAGATTACTTACTGCCAAGGAAACATCCCCATCTTTATACGGCCACCCTTGGAGGATGGACCACGAGAACCCGCACGGTCGCAATGACCGGTAGTTGAATTCGAAGTGAACGGCGCGCCCAGGCCCGGGGCGAGAAAAGACTAAAGGATTGTCGCTCTCGCTGTCTTTCCCGGCGGTCACCAGAGGCTGAAGGAAAACGCCACTGTGACCATCGGAAAAGGTGGGACTACTAACTTTAGGGAAATTTCTCACTTAAAAAAGCTTTTTTCTGACATCGAGGCCAAAAAAAATTGCTTTAGATAGCACAGCCGCCCCCACGGTGTAGTCGATTCTAGAGCAGCCGATGGCGCGCAGACTACTCGAAATAACCGGCAATTCGTCGGTAAACCATAGAAAAGGAATTCGCATGGCAACTTCCACTACCCTGATCCGCCCTGTTACCCCCAGTATTGCCCAAGCCCGTGGGGCTGCTGACGATGGCGATTATCTGCCCATTGCGTTGGTCCAGCCGCGTTACAGGGTTGTCCTTGCCGGCAGGTGTTTTTTTCACATCGAAGAAACATCGACTGGACGTGTAAGAGGTTTCCGCGCCGATCACAACGAAGCCTGCCATCTGGCCAGAAGCCTCGAACAGCGCGCTTGAGCTCATTTATCAGCCGTCCATGACTTAACTCAGCCGTGCCACGACAAGTGCTGCCATACTGGCTGCCCAAAAAAGACCGCCGCTCATTGGCGGTCTTCGCAGAAGAAGAAGGGAAGCGCGACGTGACGGAACTTGATATCGGTGATTTTTTTATTCGAGGCGAGGCCAGAGAGGTCGAAGGCGAATTCCAGGCGGTGATTGTCATGCGCGCCAAACCACCGTTGACCGCCATCACCTGTCACCAGGTGGAAAAGGATCGCTGGTTCAAGACTCCTGAAGTTGCCGCCCAGGCAGCCAGGGAAGCGGCGAAGGCCCTCAAGCGCGCCATCGACGAAGGTGCGCTGAAAGCTTGAAACCGATCGAACTCCTGACGACTGCTTGCCTCAGATAGAAGGAAGCAACCGAGGCGCCATGACGGCGGCAGTCCAGAGGAGTCCTACAAAATGGAACAACCATCCCACGAGCTCAAAACCCTGTTTGACCAACTCGGCCTGCCCTCGGACGGCACAGCCATCGACGATTTCATCATGGCGCACCCGCTGGACCCGAATACCAAGCTGGTCGATGCGCCCTTCTGGTCAGATCAGCAACAAGACCTGCTTCGGGAGTGGCTGCTTGCTGACGGCGAAGAGGCGGTATTGGTGGATCAGTTGAACGTGCGTCTGCACGACGGGAAATAACCCCTACATGAGCCAACGACAGTTAAGTTTTTGTGGCGAGGGGATTTATCCCCGCTGGGCTGCAGAGCAACCCCTCGAAAAACCGGTATGCAGCCCCCTGACGTAGCGCAGCGATAGCTATGAGGGGCGCTGCGCACCCCAGCGGGGATAAATCCCCTCGCCACAGGTTAATCATATTGCCGGTGATCAGGCTCAGCGCGGCTTCTCGGGCTTGTAGCCCAACCGCAACCCACCCCAATGACGCCCCTTGAGCATGATCGGCACCGACAGGTCATGCATCAACTCACCGGTGTCCCGGGTGTAGGTTTGCAGCAGCACTGGCTGCTGGTGACTGCCACAGCGAATCCCCGTGCGGTCGGAGAACTTGCGTTTGGTGCGGTTGCTCAGCGTGTCCACCTGGGGATCGCCCGTCAGCGGCTGGCAGAACGCGTTGTTGTGGGTCGGCACGTAGCCTTGCTGGGTGCAGGCAATCGCAAACACCAATCCTTCATGTCGTGCCAGCAACGGTTCCTGGATCGCCGGCAGCACCTGGTCGGTGTAGCGGTCGAAACGCGTCTGGAACTTGGCTGGATGGGTATTGGGGATGGGTTGGTAGTTTCGGTCGAACAGATCGTCCAGGCTGATGCGGCCCTGGTCGATGTCCGCCTCGAATTGCGCGGCAATCCGGCTAGCCCCTTCCCGGGCCAAGTCATAAACCCGTTGGTGATAATCGTCCAGGCCCACCTCGGCCAGGCGCTCGCTGATGGTTTCGGCCTGGCCCTCCATCTGCACGGCCGCTTCGGCCAGGCGCTGGGTCTGCTGGTCGCTGATGGCCAGGTCACCCCGCATCTGCTCGATGGCATGGAACAGGCTGTCCAGTTGCTCGCGATTGGTGTCGGTACCTTGGGCGATGGCGCTGACCTGGGTTTCGACGCCAGCCGCCAAGCGAGCGATATTCTCCAGGTGCTGGCCCGTGTGCTCGACTTGCTGCACGCCGCTGTCCAGGTCGCCGGCCAACTGACGGATCTGCTCGACGACTTGCGCGGTGCGCTGCTGGATGTCCGCCACCATCACGCCGACCTCGCCGGTCGCCGCGGCGGTGCGCCCGGCCAGGCCGCGCACCTCATCGGCCACCACCGCGAAGCCACGACCATGTTCACCGGCCCGCGCTGCCTCGATGGCGGCGTTGAGGGCCAGCAGATTGGTCTGGCTGGCAATCGACTGGATGACCAGGCTCACGCGCTGGATTTCATCGCTGCGCACGCTCAGCGCTTCGATCAGTTCACGACTTTCATTGGCGCGCTGGCTGAGCTGATGCATGCGACTGATGGATTCCACCAGTTCGCTGCGCCCGGCCACGCTGCTGCGATGAGCCTCGCTGGCCGCCCCCAAGGCCTGTTGGCTGAGCTGCGAGGTGGCCTGTTCGGTGGCGATCATCGATTCGGCATTGCTGACGATCTGCGCGGCGGCACCCAGTTGCGACTGGACCTTGCCGGCCAACTGCTTGACGGAATAGGCCACGCCAGCTGCGGACAGCGCGTTATGGCTGGTGGTATAGGAGAGGTCGCGGGTCAGCTCGGCCAGGCTGTCGTTTGCCGCTTGTGCCGAGCACATTGGCCAGGCGCGAGCGCAGGCGTGGCAACCAGACAATGAGCATTGCCAGGGGCAGGCCCAGGTACAACGGCCACCCGCCCAACGTCACGCCGCACAGCAACACAACCAGCGCCAGGCTTTGCAACGTCGGCGCCAGCCAGCGCGCCGTACCGCGCGCCACAGGCACCGAGGCCGACGCTGTCGCCGCCAGAGATCCGTCTGTCGCCATTTTTCGTCACCCACATTTCTCGTTGTTATGCCAGCATTAAACGCCACTACCGAGCCATTATCCATGGTCCATTAGTCGTGTTTTCGGCTACAGATCAAGAAGCGTGAAGATCAGAAAGCAAAAAGATCGCAGCTTCGGATGAAGGGCTGCGATCTTTTCCAGAAACGGGGATCAGGCCTGACGTTGGTGCTTGTCGATCTGCTCGTGGCGTTCTTGAGCTTCGATGCAATATTTGGTGGTCGGGCTGATCAGCAGGCGCTTGAGGCCGATAGGCTCGCCGCTGTCATCGCACCAGCCGAAGCTTTCATCGTTGATGCGGTCCAGGGCCTGCTCCAGTTGCGGCAGCATGCGTTGGTCGCGATCGATGGCGTTGACCAGCCAGGTTCGCTCTTCTTCTACGGAAGCAGCGTCCGCCGGGTCGGCCGGGCTGTCCAGGCTTTCAATGGCGATTCGGTTCTGTTCGATGCGCTCGTGGGTTTCGACTTTCATGTTCTGCAACAGCTTGGTGAAGTAAGCCAGTTGCTCGGCATTCATGTAGTCATCCGTCGGCATGGCCAGCAACTTTTCCTTTGTCATTGATTTCTCTATAAAAAAACGTGCATTAAGGCGAATTATGGAGCGTCCCGCATCAAGCGGCCACGCTCATCGGAAAGGCGCCGTCTATTCCAAGCGCCACCCGGCACTCAATTTACGAGGGGCGGCAGTCTAAGGCCGAGTTGGGGCGTCAGCAACCGAAAACATGGGGAAAATGTCCGACAAGTGCTTCAAATGCCGTTTAACGGGCCTCTGCCAGCCGTCGAAGTGCGTTTATAACAAGAAATTCGCTGCAATGGCTGTACTAAGAAGACAAATGGCAGCGCCACGCGGGTCAGGCGTGGCGCTTTGTCGCATCAAGCGGGCGTTAACGTTTTAGCTTGCGCTTGTTACGGTACTGATCGATCACCACCGCGACCACGATAATCAAGCCTTTGATGATGTCTTGGATGTACGCATCGACACCGACGAAGGTGAAGCCGCTGGCCATGACCCCGAGGATCAACGCGCCAATCACCGTCCCGGTGATGCGCCCCACCCCACCGGCGAGGCTGGTGCCGCCGATCACCGCCGCGGCAATCGCGTCCAGCTCATACGACATGCCCATGCCCGCCTGCCCGGTCGCCGCCCGCGCTGATGCCACCACACCGGCCAGCCCCGCCAGCAGCCCGGCGATGCTGTAGACAATCACCAGGTGACGCTTGACGTTGATGCCCGACGTTCGCGCCGCCTGCATGTTACCGCCAATGGCATAGGTGTACTTGCCGTACTTGGTGTAGCGCAGGGCAATGTGGAAGATCACCGCCACCACCAGGAAGATGATCACCGGCATCGCGCCATGGCCGATGGCCGTGTACGAATCGGACAACATGCTCACCGGCTGGCCTTCGGTGTAGTAGCGCGCCAGGCCACGAGCCGAGACCATCATGCCGAGGGTGGCAATGAACGGCGGGATGCCGGTCACGGCAATGATACTGCCGTTGATCGCCCCCGCCAGCAGCCCTACGCCGAGCCCCGCCACCACCGGGATCCACACGGGCAGGTCAGTCAGGGAGGGGAACACCGCCCGGGCGAAATCGGAGGTCTGGGCCAGGCTGGCGGCGATCATCGCCGACAGGGCCAGCACCGAGCCCGATGACAGGTCGATGCCGGTGGTAATGATCACCTGGGTCACGCCAATGGCCAGCAAGCCGATGATCGACACCTGCAGGATCATCAGCACCAGGCGCTGGGAGTTCATCAGGAAGCTCTGGTCGCGCATGATCCAGCCGAACAGCTCGAACACCAGGCCGATGCCAATCAGCACCAGGAAGATGCTCAGTTCCGTCGGCAACCGCCGACGCGTCCTGGCCGGTGCGGCCGCGGGTTTGTTTTCCAATATTGCGTTCATAGCCATTTACCTTTTTTATCTGGACTGACGGCCATCAGGACAGGCCCGACGCCAGTTGCATGACGCGTTCCTGGGTGGCTTCGCTGCGGTCGAGGGTGCCCATCAGGTCGCCTTCGTGCATGACCATGACGCGGTCGCTCATACCCAGCACTTCCGGCAACTCCGAAGAAATCATGATCACCGCCATGCCTTCACTGGCGAGGTAGGCAATGAGCCGGTAGATCTCGGCCTTGGCGCCGACGTCGATGCCGCGGGTCGGCTCGTCGAGGATCAGGATGCGCGGGTTGGTCATCAACCAGCGCGCCAGCAAGGCCTTCTGCTGGTTGCCGCCGGACAAGGTGTCGATGCACTGCTCCAGGGAAGGCGTCTTGACCCGCAGCTTCTTGCACATGTCTTCGCACAGCGCCCGCAGGGCTTTCTGCTGGATGAAGCCGTTGCCGACGTAATGGGGCAGCACGGCCATTTCCATGTTCTCCAGCACCGACAGGCACGGGAACAGGCCACTGAGCTTGCGGTCCTCGGTCAACAGCGCGAAGCCCTTCTCGATCGCCATGTGCGGGTCGGTGATGCGCACCGACTGGCCGTCCAGCAGGATCTCGCCACCGGTACTCGGGGTCACGCCAAAGATCGCTTCGGCGACATTGGTCCGCCCCGAGCCCATCAGCCCGGCGATGCCAAGGATTTCCCCGGCATGCAGGTCGAACGACACGTCTTTGAAAATGCCGTCCAGGCTCAGGTCACGCACCGACAGGACCAAGTCACCGATGGGCTTGTCCCGCACCGGGAACAACTGGCTCAGTTCGCGTCCGACCATCATCGAAATCAGACTGTCGCCGTCCATGCTGTCGGCCCGTTGCAGGCCGATGTAGGCGCCGTCGCGAAACACCGCCACTTCATCGGCGATAGCGAACACCTCGTTCATTTTGTGGGTGATGTAGATGATGCCCTTACCCTGGGCCTTGAGGTCGGCGATGATCGAGAACAGGTGGGCGACTTCGGTCTCGGTGATGGCCGAGGTCGGCTCGTCCATGATCAGGATGTCGGAGTCGTACGAGACCGCCTTGGCGATCTCCACCATCTGCCGCTCGGCGATGCTCAGGTTGCCCACCTGCTCCTCCGGGTCGAGCTTGATGCGCAAGCGCTCCAGCAACCGGGCGGTGCAGCGATGCATTTCACCGTGGTCGACCATGTGCAGGCCGTTGAGCTGTTCACGGCCGATCCAGATGTTCTCGGCGATGCTCATGTGCGGCATCAGGTTCAGTTCCTGGTGGATCATCGCAATCCCGGCCTGCAACGCCGCCAGGGGCGTATCGAAGGTGACAGGCTTGCCGCGCAGGCGCAGCTCGCCGGCGTCGGGCTGGTAGATGCCGGCGATGATCTTCATCAAGGTGGATTTGCCTGCGCCGTTTTCGCCCATCAGGGCCAGCACCGAGCCGGGACGCACCCGCAATTGCACGTCGGACAACGCCACCACGCCGGGAAAGCCCTTGCTGACGTTGACGACCTCCAACAGGTACGGTTCGTCGGGTAATACGTCCGGCCGGAACGTTGCCGCCGGGGCGCTCGAAGCAGTCGCAGATGCGAACATGGTCAGGTACTCCCTCGGCAAGATCGGCGCGGCGACCTTGCCTGCTTATTGTTGTGGTGGGCCAGGCGCAGCGTCACTTGAACTGGTCGACGTTCTCCGGCGTGATCAGGCGATACGGCACCACGACGGATTCCATTTTCTCGCCCTTGGCCATTTTGACCGCCGTGTCGATGGAGCCATCGGCCTGGCCCTTGGCGTCCTGGAACACCGAGACCGCCATGTCGCCTTTCTTGATGGCGTTCAAGCCGTCCGGCGTGCCGTCGACCCCGGCAATCAACACGCTGCCCTTCTTGGTGCCCGCTTGCTTGAGGGCCATGGCGGCGCCGATGGCCATCTCGTCGTTGTTGGACACCACCGCGTTGAATTCACGGCCTTGGGTCAGCCAGTCGTTGACCAGGGTCATGCCCTTGTCCCGGGACCAGGTGCCGGTCTGTTCCTGTTCGATCTTGATGCCCGGGTATTTGGCGAGGATTTCCTTGACGCCCTTGGTGCGGTTGGTGGTGGAGTTGTTCGCCAAATCGCCCAGCAGGATCACGATGTCGCCCTTGCCGCCCATCTTGTCGGCCAGGTATTGCATCTGCATGCGCCCGGCCTCCAGGTCATCCGAGGCCACGGTGACCACGCCTTGCGGCAGCTTCGGATCGTCCGGACGGCGGTTGACGTACACCAGCGGGATACCGGCGGCCACGGCGGCCTTGGTGATGCGCTGGGTCGCGGCGGTGTCCACCGGGTTGACGATGAGCGCGTCGACCTTCTGGCTGATGAAGCTTTCCACCTGGCTCAGTTGCTTGACCACGTCGCTGCGCGCGTCTTCGAACTGCAGCGTGACGCCGTCCGGCAGGGACTTGGCCTTCTTGTCCATGGATTCGCGCAGGTAGGTCAACCAGGTGTCATCGAACTGAGACATGCTGACGCCGATCTTCAGGTCCGCCAGGGCAGCGCCGCTGGCGAACATCAATGACAGGGCCAGCGAGGCAATGCGAGTCTTGGTGTTCATGAACGTTCTTTCTCCACTTTTTTGTTTGTTTTATGGATAAGGCGTGACGGACTTCAGGAACGCGGCAAACGCACGATCGGGGCGCCGGGCATGCAGCACACCACGGCGCCCTTGCGCTGGATGCACAGGGATTCAAACAAGGGAAGAATTGCGGACAGGCGCAAGGACGGTGGCAAGTGAAACGCAGAGCGGTTGAAGGTTTTCATCGACGGTACCTGGCTGTGTTTCTTGTTTTTGTTTCGTCCTTCGTCCATCCAGGGCAGGCCTGGATAAACGCGGACAGAGTTGTCGGTAACCTGGAATCGACTTTATTGGAAAATATTTTCCATATCAACTCATTTTAGAATTTTATTCGTTTTTTGTTCCATGTCCTACAGGCGCTGATAAACACACCACCTCGCCTTGCTCCGCACTTTGCCTGGCAGCGTCCAGGATACGCGTCGTGGCCAAGGCATCGCGGGCCGCCACCGGCAGAGGGCCGTCGCCCTGCAACGCGGCCTGGAGGCGCTGATAGAACTCCAGCCAGCAACCGCGCTCCGAGGCCACACGTTCGCGCTCGGCACCGTGCTCGAACCAACCCCAGCGCCGGTGCTCCTCGGCGCCCCAGCGTTCGCCTTCGGTGGCTGGGCTCCGCCCCGCCAATGCCAAGGCTTCCTGCCCGTCGAGGCCTTCGACGGTATAGCAGCCTTCGCTGCCGCTGACCCGGAAACGTGGGCGTGGAGCGTTTTGCACGCAATTACCGCTCAAGTGGGAAATGACGCCACCGGCATGGGTCAGTGAAAGGAAGAAACCGTTATCGAACGCCTGGCCCGGCTGTCGATAATCCAGCTCGGCATAAACCCGTATCACCGGCCCGAACAACTGCAGCGCCTGGTCCACCAGATGGCTGCCCAGGTCACGCAGGAATCCCCCGCCGCTGCCTTTGCCCACCGAGGTCGGCGAGTAACGCTCTACGCTGGACTCAAAGCGAATGACCTGACCCAGGGCGCCGGACGCGAGCAATTTGCGCACGGTCAGGAAATCCGAATCCCAGCGACGGTTCTGGTACACGCTCAACGGCACGTTGCGGCGTTCGGCGGCCAGCACCATCGCTTCGGCCTGGGCGGAGTCAAGGGCAAAAGGCTTGTCGCTGACCACCGCCACGCCGTGCTCGATGGCTTCCATCACCACGGCCGGACGGGCCTCCAGCGGCGTTGACACCACCACCGCATCGACGCCGGCCGCCACCAGTTGCGCCAGGCTGTCGAAGGCCTGGACGCCGGGGTGGTCGGTTGCCAATTGCTGGCGCCGCTCGGCGGAGCGGGTCACCACGCCGACGAACGTAGCGCCGGGCAGACTGCTGATGAGTGGCGCATGAAAGAACCGCCCACCCTTGCCATAGCCGACTAGTCCGATTCGCATGAAGGCTCCTTATCTGGAAATAACGCAGGCCCCTTGTGGGAGCGGGCTTGCTCGCGAAGGCGTAGTGTCAGTCGACATCCATGTTGGATGTGCCGCCGTCTTCGTCGGATCGCCGCCCGGAGCAAGCCCGCTCCCACAGAGGGAATGTGGTCAGCCGTAAAAGCGTGGCCGCTCCGGCAGGTCGACCTTGACGATCTGCCCACTCTGCTGCGCTTCGATGCAGGCATCCGCCGCCACCGCCGCCGCAAAACCATCCCACGCCGACGGCCCGCCCACTTGCCCGGCGCGCACGCCGTCGATGAACGCCTGCAACTCGACGTCATAAGCGGCGATGAAGCGATCCTTCCAATCCATCAGGATCGCATTGGACAACTTGGCGCCGCTGCGCAGTTGCACCTGGGACGGTTCCGGCAGCTTGGCGATGCCGGTCTCCCCCACCACTTCGCATTGGATGTCGTAACCGTACTGGCAATTGACGAACACCTCGACGTCGATCCGCGTGCCCTTGGCAGTTTCCAGCAGGACGATCTGCGGATCGCGCAGGTGAGCCAAGGCCTTGCTGCTCTTGCGCGGGAACACCACCTGCACCGACACATAGTCATCGGCCAGCAGCCAGCGCAGCACGTCCAGCTCGTGGATCAGGGTGTCGGTGATCGCCATGTCGGTCTTGTAGTTTTCGCCCACGCTCGGGTTGCGGTGGGCGCAATGCAGCATCAGCGGTTCGCCGATCTGGCCGCTGTCGATCACCGATTTGAGCGCTCGATAACCTTCATCATATGGCCGCATGAAACCGACCTGCACCAGGCGCTTGCCGTGGGCCACTTCGGCTTCGACGATCTTGCGGCAGCCTTCGGCCGTGACCGCCAGGGGTTTTTCGCAGAACACCGGCTTGCCTGCCGCAATGGCCGCCAACACGAATTCTTCATGGCTCGGTCCCCAGGACGTGACAAGGATCGCCTCGACGTCCGGCGCCTTGATCAGCGCGTGACCGTCCGGATACACCTCGGCGGTCAGTTTCAGGTCGGCCACCACTTTCGCCGCCTGGGCAAGGTTGATGTCGGTCACCGCCACCACCTGGCTGTTGAGCAAGGTCTGGCTGCAACGACGGATATGGTCCTGGCCGATGGCCCCGGTGCCGATGACGCCCAGCTTCAAAGACATGTGGAACTCCTTAATGTAGGTGTTGGCGCAATCAGTATTGACGGGCCTTGGCCAGTCGTTCGTTGAGGGTCTTGGCGACGGCATCGGTGCGGGCGCTGGTGGAGACTTGCGCCACGCCGACCCGCCACCACGACAGGTATTTGTGGATCATGGTCTTGGGCAGGACCTTGATGTCGATCAGCGTCGAGACCGTCTGGCGCCGGGCATCGGCCAGGGCGGCGTGCAACTCGTCCAGCGTCTTGACCTTGTAGGTCTGGCAGCCGTAGGCCGCCGCGCTCATGGCGAAGTCCACCGGCACGAAGCCGCCGTCGAGCTTGCCAGTCTCGGGGTTGCGGAAGCGGAACTCGGTGCCGAAGCTGTCCATGCCGTGTTCCATTTGCAGATTGTTGATGCAGCCGAAGGTCATGTTATCCAGCAGCACCACGTTGATCTTGCGGCGCTCCTGGATCGAGGTCGCCAGTTCCGAATGCAGCATCATGTAGGAACCGTCGCCTACCAGCGCGTAGACCTCTTTGTCCGGCTCGGCGAGCTTCACGCCCAACGCCGCATTCACCTCGTAGCCCATGCACGAATAGGCATATTCGACGTGGTAGGTGTTCACGCCCTTGCTCCGCCAGCTGCGTTGCAAATCGCCAGGCAGGCTGCTCGGCGGCAGCGACGATGATGGCGTCGTCCGCCAAGGTTTGGTTGAGCGTGCCCAGCACGCGGCTCTGGGTCAGGCAGGAGCCGGTGAGCTCGATGAATTCGCGAAACACCGCCGGGTCCATGTGATCGTTGATTTCCGGGACGAAATCCTGGGTCTGGAAATCCGCCTGGTAGATCCGGTCTACTTCCGCGTCGAGCTGGGCCTTGGCGTCGGCGATCTGCCCGCCCCATTCGGCACGGTAGTCCCCCAGTTTGCCGGCCAGCGCCTCCAGGCCTGCACGGGCGTCGGCCAGCAGTTGCACGCCGTCGAGTTTCAGCGCGTCGCACGGGCTGATGTTGAGGTTCAGGAACTGCACTTCGGGGTGCTGGAACAGCCATTTCGATGCGGTGGTGAAATCGCTGTAGCGGGTGCCGATGCCGATGATCAGGTCCGCCTTCTTGGCCAGCAGGTTCGCCGCCAGGCAACCGGTCTCGCCGACGCCGCCCACGTTCAGCGGATGGCTGGAGACGATGGCGCTTTTCCCCGCCTGGGTTTCGGCAAAAGGAATGTCGAAGCGCTCGGCGAAGGCTTGCAATGCCGCGTTGGCCCCGGAGTATTTCACGCCGCCGCCGCAGATTATCAGCGGCTTGCGCTTGCCCTTGAACAGCGCCAACGCGTCGCCGAGCATCGCTTCGGTGGCCGGGCGGCGGTCGATGCGGTGCACGCGTTTCTGCAGGAAGTAATCCGGGTAATCATAAGCTTCGGCCTGCACGTCCTGGGGCAGCGCCAGGGTCACCGCGCCGGTTTCGGCCGGGTCGGTCAGTACGCGCATGGCATGGATCGCGGCGGTCATCAATTGCTCGGGGCGGTTGATGCGATCCCAGTATTTGCTCACGGCCTTGAACGCATCGTTGGTGCTGATGCTCAGGTCATGGAATTGCTCGATCTGTTGCAGCACCGGGTCCGGCTGGCGACTGGCGTAGACATCGCCCGGCAACAGCAGCAGCGGGATGCGATTGGCCGTCGCGGTGGCGGCAGCGGTCAGCATGTTCGCCGCGCCGGGACCGACCGACGAAGTACAGGCGTAGATCTTGCGCCGCAGGTGCTGCTTGGCAAAGCCGATGGCGGCATGGGCCATACCCTGCTCGTTGCGGCCCTGATGGACCACCAGGTCGCCGCTGTCCTGCTCCAGCGCCTGGCCCAGGCCCAGCACGTTGCCGTGGCCGAAAATGGTAAACACCCCGGCGATAAACTTGCTCTGGACGCCATCGACCTCGACGTACTGGTTATCGAGGAATTTCACCAGGGCCTGGGCCATGGTCAGTCGTGTTGTGGTCATGCTTGCACCTTTTTCAAACGCAACTCGGTCAACTGTGGGAGCGAGCTTGCTCGCGAAGGCGACCATACATCCAACATTAATGTCGCCTGACATACCGCTATCGCGAGCAAGCTCGCTCCCACAGGGGAGGCTCCATCGTTCAGCAAATCGTGTCAGGCCCGGGAGCTTTGCAAGTGATTCATGCTCGCCCCCAACGCCTGGCGAATATCGGCCAACTCATGAACGCTTTCGGCAAACGGCTCGAAGGACAGGTAACCGTCATAGCCGCCGCGGAGCAGCGCCTCGATCTGCCCGGCATTGCCGAGAATATCGCCCTCGCCCACCAGCACCCGGTGGCCGTCACGAATCGTCGCCAAGGGTGCCTTGGCATCCTCGACCCCGGAGATGTGCACCAGCCCGGTCAGTTCAGGGAAGAATTCCTGCTCGCCGGCCAGATGATGGTGGAAGGTGTCATGCACCAGGCGGAACACGTCCAGCCCGCCAATGGCCTTGATCGCTTCCACCGCCGTGCGTTTGCGCCGCAGCGAGCACTCCTCGAAACCCAAAGGCTCGATGAAACCGTAGATGCCGAAGGCGCGCAGGATCGGTGCCAGTTCATTAAGGGCCGTGCGCAGCCCCGACGCACGTTCGGCCTCGCTGCGTGGGTCCGCGCGGTCGTTGAGCGGGCACATCACCAGCCCTTCGGCACCGCACTCACGGGCATAGTCGGCCAGGCGCACAGCCTGGGCGCGACGCTCTTCGTTCCATACATCGAACGGGTACAGGGCGTTGATCGACAGCACCTTGATGTCGCGTGCCTCGCACAACTCGCGGACGCGGGCCGGGGGCATGCCGTCTTCGATCTCGACACCTTTCAGATCATTGCGAATCTCGATGGCATCGGTTTTCAACGCCAGCGCCAAGTCGATGAAAGCAGGCAGTGACAGGCGTGGGGCAACCATTCGGTTCAAGGCAAAACGCAGGGGCTGGTTCATTGTTGTTCTCCCTCCGGCATTCATGAGATGAGTTTATTGGGCAGTGGGCATACTGAATTCTGGGCCCTTGGCGATGCTGTCGGGCCAGCGTTGCATCACGCTCTTGTAGCGACTGTAGAAACGCAGGCCTTCCTCGCCATAGGCATGGTGGTCGCCGAACAGCGAACGCTTCCAGCCGCCAAAGGAATGCCAGGCCATCGGCACCGGGATCGGCACGTTGATGCCCACCATGCCGACCTTGATGCTGCGCGCGAACGCCCGGGCGATGCCGCCGTCACGGGTGAAGCACGACACGCCGTTGCCGAACTCATGGGCGTTGATCAGCGCCACCGCGGTGGCGAAATCCGGTACACGAACGATGCCCAGCACCGGGCCAAAGATCTCTTGCTTATAGATGCTCATCTCGACGGTGACCCGGTCGAACAGCGTCGCGCCGACGAAAAATCCTTGCTCGGCCCCCGGCACCTTGAAACCCCGACCGTCGACGATCAGCCGAGCGCCCTCGGCCACACCGGCGTCGATAAAACCTTCCACCTTGGCCTTGTGCTCGGCGGTGACCAGCGGCCCCATGTCGGTGCCGGGCTGCTGGCCATTGCCGACCTTCAACTGGTCGATACGCGGCAGCAGCCGAGCGATCAACTCATCGCCGACATCGCCCACCGCCACGGCAATGGAAATCGCCATGCAGCGCTCGCCGGCCGAGCCGTAGGCCGCGCCGATCAAGGCGTCCGCCGCCTGGTCGAGGTCGGCGTCGGGCATGACGATCATGTGGTTCTTGGCCCCGCCCAGGGCCTGCACGCGCTTGCCATGCGCGGTGCCCTGCTGGTGGATGTACTCGGCGATGGGCGTAGAGCCGACAAAGGAAATCGCCTCGATATCCGGGTGCTGCAACAGCGCATCCACTGCCGCCTTGTCGCCTTGGACGACGTTGAATACGCCGTCCGGCAAGCCGGCTTCGGTCAGCAAGCGAGCCATCAGCAGGCTGGCGGACGGGTCGCGCTCCGAAGGTTTGAGGATGAAGCAATTGCCGGCAACCAATGCCAGCGGAATCATCCACAGCGGCACCATCACCGGGAAGTTGAACGGCGTGACGCCGGCGCACACACCCAGCGGCTGGCGCAGGTTCCAGTTGTCGATACCGCCGCCGATGTTGTCACTGAAATCGGTCTTGAGCAGGTTGGGTGCACCGCAGGCGTACTCGACGATCTCGATGCCGCGAGTGACTTCACCGTGGGCGTCGGACAGCACCTTGCCATGTTCACGGCTGATGATCTGCGCCAGTTCGTCGTGATGGCGGTCGAGCAGTTCCTTGAACTTGAACATCACCCGCGAACGGCGCAACGACGACTGTTCGGACCAGGCCGGGAACGCCGCCAGCGCCGAGGCCACCGCCGCGTCGACGGTACTCGGCTCGGCCAGGGCCACCCGCGCCTGCACCGCGCCGGTGGCCGGGTTGAAGACGTTGCTGGAGCGCGCGGTTTCGCTGTCCTGCACTTGGCCGTTGATGTAATGGCCTATTACCGGGGTGTCGCTCATTGTCCTGGTTCTCCGTTGGAATATTGGAATTCAGAGGTCGAGCAGCCAGCTGTGCTGCGGGTCGTTATGGAACTGCCAGACCCGCTTCGGACCGGCCATGACATTCAGGTAATACGACTCGTACCCATAGGGCACGCTGACCGGGTGATAACCCTTGGGTACCACCACCAGGTCACTGTTCTCCACGGCCATGGCCTGGTCGATGCTGCGGTCGTCGGTGTAGACCCGCTGGAACACGAAGCCCTGGGACGGGTTGACCTGGTGGTAATAGGTTTCTTCGAGAAAACTCTGGTGAGGCAGGTCGTCGGTGTCGTGCTTGTGCGGCGGGTAGCTGGACGAATGGCCGGACGGCGTGCGCACTTCCACCACCAGCAGCGAATGGGCCGGCTCGCTGTCGGGCAGGATGTCGCAGACGTAGCGGGTATTGGCGCCCTTGCCGCGCACGCTGCGTTTCATGCTGTCCGGACGGATCAGCCGTGGACCATAAGTATGCTGGGCAGCCCCCGGCGCGGCGCACACCGCCACCTGCACATCGTTCAGGGCGGTGACTTGGGCCTGGCTGCCGGGCGGGAGATACGCCGCGAAGGGTGATTTGTCCTCGAACACCGATTGGCGATCACCGAGGTTGTCCCAATTGAAGGCTCCCTGCCCTGGCGCCTCGCCCTTGAGGTCTATGCGTCCGCTGAGCAGGACCACGCACAATTCCTTATCACCGGCCATCACCGGAAGGGTTTCGCCGAGGCTCAGGCGGTAGGCGGCGAACCCCACGTACTCCAACGCGCCATGGGGCAGTTCGACCAGCTTTTGGCCGCTGGGATTGCTCTTGATCAACAGGCTCATGCCGGCATCCTCTCTTGCAGCAGGGCACGCAAGGTGTCGTAGCCCTTCTTGGCGTAGACATAGCTCGGCGCTACCGCCGGATCCTGCTCGGCTTCCACCACGAGCCAGCCGTGGTAATCGGCGGCGAGCAGGACGTCGAGCAACGCGGCGAAATCGATGTCGCCGTCCCCCGGCACGGTGAAGGTGCCGTTGATGATGCAGTCGGGGAAACTCCAGAGGTTGTTGCGTGCCAACTGCACCACCGGTTTGCGCACGTCCTTGAAATGCACGTGGCAGATGCGCTCGATGTGCTTGCGCAGGACTTGCAACGGCTCGCCGCCGCCCATGTAGCAGTGGCCCGAGTCGAACAACAGGCCCACTTCGCTGCCGGTCAGGGCCATCAACTTGTCGATGTCCGATGGCGACTCGACGTAGGCGCCCATGTGGTGGTGATACGCCAGGCGCACGCCTTGGGACAGCGTGAAGCGCGCCAGTTCGGTGACCTTGTCGGCGTAGGCTTGCCAGGCTTCGTCAGTGTGGAAGCGCGGGCGTTCGATCAGCGGGATGCGCTGGCCCTGGATCGAGTCCGCCACCTCGCCATAGACCAGCACCGTCGCGCCGTTCTGCGCCAACAGCTCGACATGACTGGCGATGGCGTCGATCTCCTCGGCGGCCGAACGCCGCGCCAGGCGACTGGAGTACCAGCCGGACACCAGCGCCAGGTCATACGGGCGCAGCACGTCGCCGACGCCCTTGGCGTCCTTGGGAAACTTGCCATTGAGCTCGAAACCTTCGTAGCCGATTTCCTTGCCTTCGCTCAACGCCGTGCTCAAGGGCGTCTCGCCGCCGAGGGATGGCAGGTCGTCGTTGCTCCAGGAAATCGGGTTGATGCCAATTCGGATTGCGGGCATGGCTGCACCTTTTATTGTTTTTCAAACTGAATAACGAAAATCGTTTGGAATACTTATTGTGGCGAGGGGATTTATCCCCGCTGGGTCGCGAAGCGGCCCCTTAAAGACTTAATGCAAGTTGCCTGACACACCGAGTTGCCGGTTTTGGGGCCGCTTCGCAGCCCAGCGGGGATAAATCCCCTCGCCACAAAAGCCGGCACAACACCCTTCAGGCCCGTGCAGCACGCCACGCCTCGATCAACTCCACAAACCGCCCCTGCACGTCCCGGATCAACGTTTCATCATCGATTTCCCCGGCCAACCAGGCCCGGCTCGGTTCCTGGAAGATCGTCCGGCCCACGGCAAACCCGCGGCAGGTGGTGCTTTGGCTGGCCTGGCGGAAGCCCTCGGCCAACGCGGAGGCCGGGGCGTTGAGGCCCAGCAGCACCACGCCACGGCAGTACGGGTCGCGTTGCTGGATCAACTCGTCGAGCTGCTTCCAGTCTTCGGCTGTCTGCGCTTCGATCTTCCACCACGCCGGGAAAATTCCGAGGTTGTAGAGGCGCTTGAGGCCGCGATAAAGCACGTCCGGATGGGCCGATGGATGATCCTTCGGCGGGATGACTTCCAGCAGCAACTCATGACCACTGGCCTGGGACGCCTTATACAAGCCCATCAACTGCGCCTCCTGTTCCAGGCGCAGCAGCGGCTCGTCGTCGGGGTGAAATTGCACCAGGCATTTGATGATCTGTTCCTGCGGCCAGGCGATCAGGTTGCTGCCGATGGAGCGCCCATGCTCGAACGCCAGCGGTCGCGAGCCCTGCACCTCCACGGGCCGCGCCACCCACCAGCCACGTCCGGTGGCCGCGTTGAGCGAATCCTGGCCGAAACGCTGATCGGCCAGCAGCCCGACATCGGCGTCGATGCCCTGGCGTTGCAGGTCGGCTTCGACCCGCTCCACCGCCTGGATGAACAGTTGCTTGAGCTCGCCGATGCTGCTCAGCTCACGACCGCCCTTCTGCGCCAGCTCCACCAACTGCCAGCGATGATCGAAGGCAAAGATGAACAGCTGTTTCCAAGCCTTGCGCGGCACGCTGACCTGATGCAGCCGTTGCAACACGGCATCCTGGTCCGGGCGGGTAATGGGCACCGGGCTCTTGAACAGATAATCGAGCTCGGCCCGGGTCGGCATCGCCGGGGCGCACGCATGGCGCGACACCACCAGGCCGCCACAGGCGTTGGCCAATTGGCAGCAGCGCTCATCACTGGCGTCTTCCAGCCAACCGGCGAGGAAACCCGACATGAACGCATCGCCTGCGCCCAACACATTCAGGACTTCAACCCGCACGCCTGGATAAAGCGCACCGTCCTCCAATCGGCTTGGGATATCACCGTGGATCACCGTGCACCCTTGCGGGCCGAGCTTGACCACGAGGGTTGCGGTCGTCAGCGAGCGCACCGTCCGCAGTGCGCTCAATAGATCTTCGCTGCCACCGGCAATCAGGAATTCTTCTTCGGTGCCGACGATCAGGTCGAAACGCGGCAGGATCCCTTGCACGTGCTGGCTGACTTTACGATCGGCGACGAAACGGGTTTCGCCATCGGCCTTGCCTACCAGGCCCCAGAGGACCGGGCGGTAATCGATGTCGAGGACGCACTTGACGTTGTGTTTTCGCGCATGGTCGAGCGCCTGGACGCTCGCGTTGTAGACGCCTTCGGTGGAGAAATGGGTGCCGGTGATCAGCAGCGCCTTGCTGGAGGCGATGAAGGCTTCGTCGATGTCTTCGGCCCGCAGCGCCATGTCGGCGCAGTTTTCCCGGTAGAACACCAGGGGAAAGGTCTCGCGATCCTTGATGCCCAGCAGGACCATGGCGGTGAGTCGCTCAGGATCGACCTTGATCCCGCTGACGTCACACCCTTCGCGCGCCAGGGACTCCACCAGGAAGCGCCCCATGTGATCGTCGCCGACCCGGCTCAGCATCGCCGACCGGAGGCCCAGGCGAGCCGTGCCGAAGGCGATGTTGGCCGATGATCCGCCCAGGTATTTGGCGAAGCTTGAAACATCTTCCAGGCGCGCGCCGACTTGCTGCGCGTAAAGATCGACGCCCAGGCGTCCCAGGCAGATCACATCCAATTGACGCCCACTGGCAAAACGAGTCTGGCCCATGCTGGCTCCTGTTATTTTTATCAGCCTGCGCTGGTCGTCGGAACCGACATCAGCGCTTTGGTGGATGCAGACTAAAACGAGCCAGCGCCAATAATCAATATTTTTTCCATAAATTTTTATCGTGGAATATTTTTTCCAATATGCTACTGCTCAACCGGGCCAGACGCAGTGCATCGTTTCAGCAGGCGCGACAACTTCGCTCAACCATGATTTTCCCGGCGCCTACGCTGTAGACTGCGACCAGCCAACCTATTGTCGAGGGCGGCCCGTTTCCGCGGGCTGCCCTATAAGAACAAGCCAGAAGGATTTCCTATGACCCGCCCCGATCTGCCGGCGCCGTCCGAGAGTGCGTCCGAAGCCGCCCTCCCCAGCCCACCGATCAACGCCGAGCGTCTGCTGCAACTGATCACCGAGGAATACGAAAGCCTGCCGCGCCAGCTCAAGCGCATCGCCAGCTACATGAGCCAGCAAAGCGACCGGATCATGGTGGATCGGATCAGCGACATCGCCCGGGAATGCGAAGTCCACCCTTCGGCCATCGTACGGTTCTCCCAGCGCTTCGGCTTCAGCGGGTTCAGCGAAATGCAGGCCTTGTTCCGCGAGGCCTATACCCACAAGACCACGCCGGTGCAGAACTACCAGCAGCGCATCCGCAGCATGATCGCCAACAAATCGCAGAAGGCCAGCGCCGGCGACCTGGCCCGTGAATGCGTCAACGCGACCCTGTCAGGTATCGAGCGCCTGGGGCTGGAACTGGACGACGAGGCGTTCGAAAAAGCCGTGGACCTGGTGGTCAATGCCGACAATATCTATGTGGTCGGCGTGCGGCGTTCATTCGCGGTGGCCGACTACCTGGTCTACAACCTGCAACACACCAACAAGCGCATTCACCTGGTGTCCGGCCTGGGCGGCAGTTATCGCGAGCAGATGCGCAGCGTGCGGGCCAATGACCTGGTCATCGCCATCAGCTTCACGCCCTACGGCAAGGAAACCCAGCATTGCCTGCGCATTGCCCAGCATCACCAGGCCAAGACGCTGATCATCACCGACAGCAACCTGTCGCCGCTGGCCAAGCGGGCCAACGCGGTGCTGCTGGTCAACGAAGGCAGCTCATTCGCGTTCCGCTCGTTGAGTGCGACGTTGTGCCTGTGCCAGGCGTTGTTCATCGCCGTGGCCTACCGCCTTGAACTCAAGGTTGATGAAATCCATGAACAGGTCGGCTTCGAGGATTGATGCCCGAGCTGAAAACCGCTGAAGGAGAAGCCATGAAACTGATCGGCATGCTGGACTCGCCCTATGTACGCCGCGTCGCCATTTCCGCCAAACGCCTGGGGATCGCCCTGGAACACGAATCGGTGTCGGTGTTCAGGCAATTCGAGCACTTCCAGAGCATCAACCCGGTGGTCAAGGCACCGACCCTGGTCTTGGATGATGGCTCGGTGTTGATGGATTCCACCTTGATCATCGATTACTTGGAGGCCCTGGCCGGGCCAACGCGCAGCCTGATGCCGAACGGTCCGGAACAACGGCTGCGCTCGTTGCAACTGATCGGATTGGCGTTGGCGGCGTGCGAGAAGTCGGTGCAGATCTACTACGAACGTACCCTGCGGCCGGCGGAAATCCAGCACGGTCCGTGGCTCGAGCGGATCTCCGGCCAACTGCTGGCGGCATACGGCGGGTTGGAGCAAGCGCTGGCAAAACAGCCATTGCCCACCGATGGCTCCATCGACCAGGCCGGCATTACCGTCGCCGTGGCTTGGACCTTCACCAACCTCCTGGTCGCGGACCAGGTCGAAGGCAAAGCCTTCCCGCAGATCAGCGCATTCACCGCCTACGCCGAAGAACTGGAAGCGTTCCTCAGCACACCGGTGGAATAACCGGCTGGATACATTCCCGTGTGGGAGCGAGCCTGCTCGCGAAAGCGGTGCATCAGTCACCATGGATGCCGACTGATATGACGCCTTCGCGAGCAAGCTCGCTCCCACAGCTTCTTTGGCGAACGAAATTCCGCGGACAGCCGAGAACGGTGTGGGAGCGAGCTTGCTCGCGATGGCGGCGTATCAATCACCATTGATATTGGCTGAACGGACGCTATCGTCGGATCGCCGCCCGGAGCAAGCTCGCTCCCACAGGGGACCGGTTGATCACAGGATTTGCTCAGACCGGTTCCATTTCCCTTGGTTCTGCAATCGGCGCCACCTCGAACCGATCCGCGAGGAACGGCGTGATGTCCAGCGGCAACGGCTCATCATTGACCAGTTTATCCAGTAACACCCCGGTAATGGCCGAGGTGAGGATGCCGGTGCGGAAATGTCCGCAGGCGTTGAGGTAGCCCTCCACGCCGCGCATCGGCCCTAGGATCGGCAGCTCGTCGGGTGAGCCGGGACGCAGGCCGGCCCAGGTGCGTTTGAGATTGATGTCGGCCAGTTGCGGAATACAACGCATCGCGCCTTGCACCAGCCCTTCGATCTCCGGGTAAGTGGTGGTCACGTCGAACCCCTTGTCCTCCGTGGTGCTGCCAATCAGGATTTCGCCGTTGTCTTTCTGCGCCACATAACAATCGCTGGTGGTCAGGCAGCCGTTGAGGATCTTGGGCATGCGTTCGGTCAACAGGATCTGGCCCTTGACCGGCTTGACCGGAATCCGCACGCCCGTGGCCTGCTCGCTGAGGTCCGCCGCCCAGGCGCCGGCGGCATTGATCAGAATCCGGCAATTGAACGTTCCGGCTTCGGCGGTTTGCACGCCGGTCACCCGCGTGCCGCTGCGCAAGACTTCAGTCACGTGGGTGTTGAAGTACAGGTCGACGCCGTTCTGCCGCGCGCCCTCGGTGTAGGCGTCGGCGAGGCGGAACGGGCTGACCTGGTGATCGCAGAGAAACTCCAGAGCGCCGAGGGCCTCATGGCTCACATTTGGCTCTGCCTCGCGCAAGGCCGCCTGGTCGAGCCAACGCACCTGATCGGCCAGATGGGGAATGGAGGCGGCGATGTGCTCGGCGTACAAGCGGTCCTCATCGTCATAGATCACGAACTTCAGCCCGGTCTCTTCGAACTTGAAATCCATGCCGTGGCGCTCAAGCAACTCGCGATGCAGTTGCGGGTACATCGCGTTGGACTGCAAGGCGAACTGGAAAAACGAGTCGGGCAGGATGTGCGGCGTACTCGCATCCACTGCCACGGCGGCGCCCTGGGCCTGGCGCTTGCGATTGGCCGACATCATGCGGAAGAAAATCACCCCGCAGCCCAGGCCCACTGACTCGCCGATGGCCCACAAGCCGCCCGCCGACGCACGGGTAGCGTTGCCGGGACGCTTGGCGTCGATCAGGGCGATCTTCAAATGGCTGCGTTTGGACAGCTGATAGGCACAGGAAGCGCCAATCACGCCGCCGCCGGCAATCACCACGTCATAGTGCTTAGTCATGGGAAGCGGCCTCCGTGCCGACATTCTGAAAGGCTGAAAATGGAATCGGATCGATCGGAAACCGCGGCCGCAACCAGCCCACATCGGCGCGTCCGGTGGCCTCGCGCAACCGGTCGCTGCAGTAACCGACGCACATGCGCCCCTGGCAATCACCCATGCTGACGCGGGTGCGCATTTTCAGGCTGGCCATGTCCTGCACACCCTGCTCCAGGGCTCGGTCGATGTCGGCACGGGTGGCATGCTCGCAGCGGCAGATCACCGTCTCGGCAGTGGGCAGCGCAGTCTGGCCCGCCCCGCGCCGGGTATAGCGATCGACGGCGGCGCGAAAGCGAATGATCCGCTCCAGTCGGGCCTGATAGCGCCCACGCCGCTCCAGGGCTGCCGGCTCATCCAGGACATTGCGTTGCATCAGCACTGACAGCGCGGCAATACGCCCGCTCAACATGGCGGCTTCACCTCCGCGAATCCCGCCCATGTCGCCCGCCAGGTGGATATGCGCCTCGCTGCTGCGTTGCCAGGCATCGGACATCGCACGCAAATAACCGTCTTCGCTGAAGCCATGTTCCAGGCCCATCTGCTGGCTCAACTGGGTGCGCGGGATGAACCCGTAGCCAACCGCCAGCGTCTGGGCCGGCAACTGTTCGGCGCGTTCAAGGTCCGGCGCCCAATCGGCGGAATACGGCGCGACGGTCACGCCGCTCAACTCACCCTCGCCCTCGGCTCGCACCACGCCCCAGCCATAACGCACCGGAATGCGATGCCGCTTGAGGTACGCGAGCATGCCCAGGCCATCGAGGAACAGCTGCGGCTTGTTCAGCAACGCCAGGCTTTCCTTGGCGATCCGGCCAAACGCACAGGCCTCGTAGACGCCCGCCACGGTGACGCCCGAGGCATGTAGCTGGCAGGCCACCAATGGCAGCAGCGGCCCCGTACCGGCAATCACCACCGGGCTTGGTGGCCTGACCACGCCGCTCTTGATCTGCAATTGCAAGCCACCAAGCATCATCACACCCGGCAACGTCCAGCCAGGAAACGGCACGCTGCGTTCATGGCAACCGGCCGCGAGGATCAGTTGGGAGTAGGCGACCTCGCGCAAGCGCTCGTCGGCATCCAGCAGCATCAGGGCCCGGAACCCTTCGGCGCCGATGACCCGGCTGCCCAGTCGCACGTCGATCAGGCCGGCATGGTGCTGGAATTCACCGTGGAGTTTTTCCAGGGCTTCGCTGTAGCGCGGCCCCAGGTAATCCAGGCGTACCCCGTCGCGCAAAGGCCCGCGATACACCACCCCACCCAGGCGCGGCGCCTCTTCGAGCAAGCTGCAGCGCACGCCATGGGCGGCCAGCTCAATGGCCGCCGCCATACCTGCCGGGCCGCCGCCGACAATCACCGGATCGTGGTTCATGGCGCCTCCGTTTCGGCAATGCGGTTGGTCCGGGTCTCGATGTGCATGCCGGGTCGCACCAGGGTCTGGCAGGCGCGGCGCTTGTGGCGACCGTCGATCTTGACCAGGCAGCATTGGCACACGCCCATGCCGCAATAGGCACCGCTGATCTGGTCATGATCGTTGCGCGCGACCTGGCGCTGGCCCAGCGCCTGGATGACCGTGAGCACGGTTTCGCCCTGGGCGGCGTTGACAGCCTGGCCGTCCAGGTGCACGGTCATGTCGGCCTGTTCCAGGGGTTGGATATCAAATGGTCGGTGTATGAGGTCTTGAGGTTGCATCATGCAGCTCTTCCTTGAAAGTTCAGTCGGTCCCGGCTCCTTGCGGCACGCCACTCTTTGCCTTGCGTCAATGCCCATCGGCGACAGCGCGCCAGAACAGGGCAGCGGGCGCAGCATGATGGTGCGCAGGGCAATGATGTTAGGGAATATTTGTGACGAAGTATTGATCCAGGCCACTGAATGCGCAGGCTGGCGCCTGATGAACTTTTTTTCAGAAAGCCGACAGGTATTCTTTGGCAAAATGCTGCGCAGTCGCTCCAACTTCCCCACACGGTACTGCCCATGAACCGCATCCTGACCATCGAAGACGACGCCGTGACCGCCCGTGAGATCGTCGCCGAACTGACCCGCAACGGCCTGGATGTCGACTGGGTCGACAACGGCCGCGAGGGCCTGGAACGTGCCGTCAGCGGCGACTACGACCTGATTACCCTGGACCGCATGCTGCCCGAGCTCGACGGCTTGGTGATCGTCACACAACTGCGAAGCATGGGCGTCGCCACGCCGATCCTGATGATCAGCGCCCTCTCCGATGTCGATGAGCGGGTCCGTGGTCTACGGGCAGGCGGCGACGATTACCTGACCAAACCGTTCGCCACCGACGAAATGGCCGCCCGGGTCGAAGTGCTGCTGCGACGCAACAACGGCGCCCGTGAACCGGAAACCGCCTTGCGGGTAGCGGACCTGGAGCTCAACCTGATCAGCCGCGAAGCCAGCCGCAACGGGCAGTTGCTGAGCCTGCTGCCCACCGAATACAAACTGCTGGAATTCCTGATGCGCAACAGCGGGCAGATCCTCTCGCGCATGATGATTTTCGAGGAAGTCTGGGGTTATCACTTCGACCCCGGCACCAACCTGATCGACGTCCACATCGGCCGCCTGCGCAAGAAAATCGACCCGCCGGGCCTGGAACCGCTGATTCGCACGGTACGGGGTTCCGGCTATGTCATTGCTGAACCCCGCTAAGGGCTGGCGCTCCTCCAGCAGCCGCCTGCTGGCGCTGTACAGTTCGCTGTTCGTGCTCTGGAGCGCGATCCTGATGGGGGTGATGTACTACGAGGTATTCGGCTACCTCGACAGCCTCGCCAAGCACTCCCTGATGCAGCGCCAGCATTTGTTCGCGCGCATCCACGGCGATCAGTTGGAAGACGCGCTGATGGCCAGCCTGACCCTGGACGAACGCGGCGTCGACGCCTATGGCCTGTTCGACCCGCAACTGCGTCACCTGAGCGGGCCGATCCAGCGAATCCCCGCCGACCTGCCGCTCGACGGCAAGATCCACATGCTCGGCGGCTGCGTGGATTCCGACGATCCGGACGTGCCTTCCGACAGTTGCGATGCCGTGGCGTCCCGGACCCAGGACGGCCGCTGGCTGGTACTGGCCCGGGACAACGGTTCGCTGTTCGCCGTCACGCGCATCATCCTGCACGCGCTGTTCTGGGGCGTCTCGCTGACGATCCTGCCAGGCATCGCTGGCTGGCACCTGTTGCGCCGTCGACCGTTGCAACGCATTCGCAAACTGCAGGCCAGTGCCGAAGCCATCGTCGCCGGCGACCTGACCCATCGCCTGCCGCTGTCGAGTCGGCGCGATGAACTGGACATGCTGGCAGCGATCGTCAATGCCATGCTCGACCGCATCGAACGGCTGATGAACGAGGTCAAGGGCGTGTGCGACAACATCGCCCACGATTTACGCACCCCGCTCACCCGCCTGCGCGCCCAGCTCTATCGCATCCAGCAGGAAGCCGCCGACGGCTCCCCCGAAGCGTTGCAGATGGATCAGGTGATCGCCGAGACCGATACGCTGATGGCGCGGTTTCGTGGCCTGTTGAGGATTTCGGAACTGGAGGACCAGCAGCGCCGCTCAGGTTTCGTGCGCCTCGATCCGTTGCAGCTACTGCAGGAATTGCATGATTTCTATCTGCCCTTGGCGGAAGAGCGCGAGCTAGTCTTCACCCTGGAAGTGCCCGACGCCCTACCCCTGCTCAACGGCGACCGGGCACTGCTGTTCGAAGCGGTGTCGAATCTGCTGAGCAACTCGATCAAATTCACCCCGCCGGGCGGCGAAGTGATCCTGCGGGGCGTGGACCAGGGCGACAGCACCCGCATCGAAGTGCTCGACTCCGGCCCCGGCATCCCCGAGGCCGAACGCAAGGCGGTGTTTCGACGCTTCTATCGCGCCGAGGGCAGCAGCCAACACGGCGGATTCGGCCTCGGCCTGTCGATCGTCGCCGCGATTGTCAGCCTGCACGGGTTTACGCTGGAGGTGGATCGCAGCGAGTCGGGGGGCGCGCGGTTGGTGCTCGATTGTCGGGCGACGTTGTTGTAAGAACGTTGATCTGCTTGGAGAACTGCTTTCCTGTGGCGAGGGGATTTAGTGAAACGTCGCACCGCCCCGCTGGGCTGCGCAGCAGGCCCCGTATCGATGCAACGCTAGCAAATGGCGAGCGCTTCGCACTCGAGCGGGGATAAATCCCCTCGCCACAACTAACTCCCGTCGACCTTGGAGTCAGGCAGGATCACTGCGATGCAACGGTGTGTTATGCAGCTCATAGCGCAACTCATCGACCAGCTTTTCCAGACTTTCTTCAGAGCGGATGCTGTCGACGCTCATGCCGCTGACCACCAGGTCGACCTCGCCGCTTTCCTGGTGATACAAACGAATGGTGAGCGTGCCGTCGCCATTGAGGCTGCAGTCGCAGGACAGCGGCGCAAAACTGTTTTCGAGACGGGCGCGTAACGGAGCCAGGTGAGTCATGGGTCGCACCTCAGCTTCGAAGTCGCAAATGGCCGGAAAATCGTTCCGGCCTCCTGGCTCCCGCAGACGTCCTGTCGATCTCACTTTTGAAGGGTTTGCTGCACATCGTGACGTATTCCTTGACTGTTTCGTGGGGACGCGACACCTACAACAAATGTCGCACCCCACCAGCCTAGGGACGTAACCGCCTGGGTAGAACCCGAATTTGCACCAGAATGCCAGGTGCATATGCACTAGCTATCATGGTGCCTTCATCCGCCATTCGTTCCCGAAAAGACCTCGCTCCCGGGCCCAGACGATCGCTTCGCTGCGGCTGTGAACGTCCAGTTTCGAATACAGCGTCGCCACATGATTGCGCACGGTGTTGGGGGCCAATTTCAAGCGCGCGGCAATTTCCTTGTCGGCCAGGCCTTCGCAAATCAGCCCCAATACATCACGCTCCCGGGCCGTCAGTTCGGTGAACGACGTCGAGGGTGATTGCGCGTTGATGCTTTTCACATTCGCCAGTTTTTCGATCAGGGTCCGGCTGAACCACGAGGCGTCCTTCATCACTTCCTCGATGGCCGCCACCAACTCCAGCTCCGAGCGCTTGCGTTCGGTGATGTTCATCAGCACCAGCAAATAGCAGGGTTTGTCCTGGATTGCCACGGTATCGGCGGCCACTTCGCAATCGATCTGCTCGCCGCCTTTCTTGTGTACCTTGACATCGACGCTGGACACGGCGGCGGCTTTCTCGAGCCGGGCAAACAACGCAGCGCTCGCCTCCTTGTCCAGGAAGCCGATTTCGTCCACGGTCTTGCCCAGCAGTTCCTCGCTGGCGTAACCGGTCGCCTGGAGGAAGGCTTCGTTGATTTCCAACAGTTGCAACTCGCCGCTGCAAATCAAGGTCGGCACCGGGGACAGGCGGAATGACTTGGCGAAGCGCTCCTCGCTCTGGCGCAGCGCGGTCTCGGCCTTGCGCCGCGGCTCCATGTCCATGAACGAGAACAGCATGCAGTCTTCATCGTGCAGGTCCAGCGGCTGTCCGGCGACGATCACCTGCTTGTTCGTACCGTCCGGCAAGCGCATTTCGGCCTGCATTTGCGGAATGGTTGCGCCCTGGCTGAGGCGTTCAATGGCGAGATCACGCTTCTCGGCGGCCTCCAGCACATCCAATTCGTACACCGAACGGCCGATCACCTGCTCGCGGCTGTAGCCGGTCATTTCCAGGAAGCCGGGGTTGACCTTGATGTAGCGCAAGTCGCTGAGACGGCAGATCACCGCGGGCGCCGGGTTGGCGGCGAAGGTTCTCTCGAAACGCTGCTCGGCGCTGGCCCACTCGGTCGCATCGCTGAGAATCAGCACCAGGTATTCCGGCTCGCCGGCAGCGCGGTCGGCCAGGACCATGCTGCGGATGCGGTGCACCCAGGTTCGATCGGGATCGGCCACTGGCGTGACTTCCACCAGCACGTCACTGAACTCATCACCACGGGCCACGCGGGCGATGGGATAGTTTTCTTCAGGCAGCGGATGATTATTGCGATAGCGCAAGTTGAAACGCCGGGCATATTCCTTGGCATTGGTGCCCAGTTCCCTCAGTTCCTGGACACCGTGCATGGTCAGCGCAGCCTCGTTGGCCCAGGCAATGGTCTGGTCGACCTCGACGAGTATGACGCCGTCGGACAGCCCGGCGATGATCTGCAGCAACTGGCGGCGATTGGTGTCGGTGTTCGGGACATCCTGATTCATTGGGTCTCCATGGGTCGTCACGTTCAGGCATGGATGCGTTGAAGGTTACGACCACATGGCTCTGGGATAGTGCGCCAGCCTCAAGCCGCCATGCGCCCCTCGGCGATCGCCTGGGAGGCGGCCAGCATGGCGCGCAGCAGCACGGCGCAGCCGGCGGCGAGGTCGTCGGGGGCGGCGTTTTCGATTTCGTTGTGGCTGATGCCGCCTTCGCAGGGCACGAAGATCATGCCGGCGGGGCCCAGTTCCGCGAGGAAAATCGCGTCATGGCCGGCGCCGCTGACAATGTCCAGGTGCGACATTCCTAGCCCTTGTGCAGCGCCGCGCACCGCCTCGACGCAGCCCGGATCGAAATACAGCGGCGGGAAGTCTGCCGTGGGTTTCAAATCGAAGGTCAGGCCGTGCTGCCGACACGTGTCTTCGATCACTTGCTTGACCTCGGCGATCATCGAATCCAGGCGCGCCGGTTCCAGGTGACGGAAGTCCAGGGTCATGCGCACCTCGCCAGGAATGACATTGCGCGACCCCGGATAGGCTTGCAGGCAACCGACCGTGCCGCAGGCGTGGGGTTGATGACCGAGGGCGGCGCGGTTGACGGCACCGACGATGATCGAGGCGCCCACCAGGGCGTCCTTGCGCAGGTGCATCGGCGTGGGGCCGGCGTGGGCCTCGACGCCGCGCAGGGTCAGGTCGAACCATTTCTGCCCGAGGGCGCCCATCACCACGCCGATGGTCTTGCCCTCGTCTTCGAGGATCGGCCCCTGCTCGATGTGGGCCTCGAAATACGCGCCCACCGGATGACCACTCACTTGCCGGGAGCCGGCGTAACCGATGGCGTTCAACGCCTGGCCCACCGTGATGCCTTCGGCGTCGGTCTTGGCGAGGGTTTCTTCGAGGGTGAATTTCTCGGCGAAGACCCCGGAGCCCATCATGCACGGGGCGAAGCGCGAGCCTTCTTCGTTGGTCCAGACCACCACTTCCAAGGGTGCCTCGGTCTCGATGCCCAAGTCGTTGAGGGTGCGCAGCACCTCCAGCCCGGACAATACGCCGAAGCAGCCGTCGAACTTGCCACCGGTAGGCTGGGTGTCGATGTGGCTGCCGGTCATCACTGGCGGCAGGTTCGGATTGCGCCCCGGGCGCCGGGCGAAGATATTGCCTACCGCATCGATGCTGACCGTACACCCTGCCGCTTCGGTCCATTGCACGAACAAGTCGCGGGCCTGGCGATCGAGGTCGGTCAGGGCCAGCCGGCACACACCGCCCTTGACCGTGGCGCCGAGCTGGGCCAGGTCCATGAGTGATTGCCAGAGGCGGTCGCGGTTGATGTGCTGGTGGGTGGATTGCAGGACGTCGGTGGCTGCGTTCATGGGGATCTCCATTTTTTCTGGCATGTTTTCGGTGTACTTGAGGCCGCCATCGCGAGCAAGCTCGCTCCCACAGGGATGTGCTGCGCACACAAATTTTTCATCCACCCCAATCCAATGTGGGAGCGAGCCTGCTCGCGAAGAGGCCCTCCTTCACACCGCTGTTTTAGCAACGGACGGGCTCGCTCGCATACTGCACAACCCGTAATAAATCACTCCGCCCAGCGCCGAGCCGGTGAACCAGCCGTAGCTGTAGAACCAACTGAACGCATTGCTGCCCAGGGACAGCAGCGTCAGCGCCACCGGTACGCCAAAGGCGATGAAACCGTTCCAGTTCCAGGCCGGGTAGATGTCGTCGCGGTACAAGCCGGCCAGGTCCAACTGCTGTCGCTTGATCAGGAAATAATCCACCACCATGATCCCGGCGATCGGCCCCAGCAGGCTCGAATAGCCCAGCAGCCAATTCGAATAAACTGACTCCAGGCTGACGTCGGAAACGATCCAGCCGAGTTTTTTCAGCAATTCGTGACCCATCAGCGCCAGCCCCACCAGGCCGGTGAGCAGCACGGCCTTCGTACGGCCGATCAGTTTCGGCGCCAGGTTCTGGAAGTCATTGGTCGGCGAGACGATGTTGGCCGCGGTGTTGGTCGAGAGCGTGGCGACAATGATCAGCACCATGGCCAACGCCACCCACATCGGGCTCTGGATGTGCCCGATCAAAGACACCGGGTCGGAGACGGTCACGCCCACCAGTTTTTCCGAGGCGGCGGTCATGACCACGCCGAGGGAGGCGAACAGGAACATGGTCAACGGCAAGCCGATGATCTGCCCGACGATCTGGTCCTTCTGACTCTTGGCATAACGGCTGAAGTCCGGGATGTTCAAGGACAAGGTGGCCCAGAAACCGACCATCGCCGTCAACCCGGCGAGAAAATAGCCAGTCACGCCAGCGCCTTCGGGTCGCTTGGCCGGGACCGCCATCAGCTCGGTCAGCGACACATTGGGCAACGCCCAGACCAGGAGCCCGGCCCCCACCAGAACCAGCAGCGGCGCAGACAAGGTTTCCAGCCACTTGATCGACTCGGCGCCGCGCAGCACCACCCACAGGTTGATGACCCAGAACACCATGAAGCCGATCACTTCGCCGGTACCGCCGAGGCTCTTCCAGCCCTCGAACACCGAACCGAGAAACAGGTGGATCGCCAGCCCGCCGAACATCGTCTGGATACCAAACCAGCCACAGGCGACCAGGGCGCGGATCAGGCACGGCACGTTGGAACCGATGACGCCGAAGGACGAGCGCAGCAGCACCGGGAACGGGATGCCGTACTTGGTCCCGGCAAAGGCGTTCAAGGTCAGCGGGATCAACACGATGATGTTGGCGAACAGGATCGCCAGCAGCGCCTCGCCCACCGTCAAGCCGAAATAGGCCGTGAGCACGCCGCCCAAGGTATAGGTCGGCACGCAGATCGCCATGCCGACCCACAGTGCGGTGATGTGCCATTTGTTCCAGGTTCGCTCGTGCACCTTGGTGGGTGCGATGTCGTGGTTGTAACGGGGGCTGTCGAGGACGTCGCTGCCGGCTTCGAGTTCGAATAATCCGTCGCGCTCGGTCACTGTTGATCTGGTCATGTCCGCTCCACTGTTTTCATTATTTTTGCTCATCGACGGGCGATGGCTGGAGTACTTGCACACGTACTGCCAATCACCTCGCCAGACCACGACAACACTCAATAACCGTGCCGAATGATCTGAATAACTGACGGGGTAATCGATATATTCCTTTCAACCATTTGATCTTCAACGCTTTAAGGTCAACTTGTCGTCCTGCTCCACTCTCTGATCATCGATGTTCAGGCTAGATGACCTCCGCGTCCTGTCGAGTGGGAGATTCAAAGTGGTGCGCCGTTGATCCACGCGAAGTGTCTAGACCGCACTACAAGCGCTTTCAAGCGGCTGATTTACCATGATAAATCTCGCTCAAATAGCGATCCTGTCAAGTGCGTCAAATTGGTGAGCATGCTCACCAATTTGGTGATTTGAATAGTTAATACTTTAAATTCAATAGGTTATAAAACGAATAAGCTTATAAAAAATAATCTTGCTCATTTCAATAACTCAAGCTAGCGTCTAATCCTGACAGTCGTGACAAGATTAAAACACTGCGCGACTAACCTACCGTAATGGATAAAACATAAAGAGCCGGCAACAGTCGGTCATGCCCTGCGAGGAACTCGGAATGTCTCTGTTGATCCGTGGCGCCACCGTTATTACCCATGATGAAAGTTATCGCGCCGATGTGTTCTGCGCCGACGGCGTGATCAAGGCCATTGGTGAAAACCTCGATGTTCCGGCCGCGACCGAAGTGCTCGACGGCAGCGGTCAATACCTGATGCCAGGCGGCATCGATCCCCACACCCATATGCAACTGCCCTTCATGGGCACGGTCGCCAGCGAGGACTTCTTCAGCGGCACGGCGGCGGGGCTTGCCGGAGGCACCACTTCGATCATCGACTTCGTGATTCCCAACCCCCAGCAATCGCTGATGGAAGCCTTTCATCAATGGCGGGGCTGGGCCGAAAAAAGCGCCAGCGACTACGGCTTCCATGTAGCGATCACCTGGTGGAGCGAACAGGTTCGCGAGGAAATGGGCGAGCTGGTCAGCCATCACGGCGTCAACAGCTTCAAGCATTTCATGGCCTACAAGAACGCGATCATGGCCGCCGACGACACCTTGGTGGCGAGCTTCGAACGCTGCCTGGAACTGGGCGCGGTGCCCACCGTGCATGCAGAGAACGGCGAGCTGGTCTATCACCTGCAACGCAAGCTGCTGGCCCAAGGCATTACCGGGCCGGAAGCCCACCCGCTGTCGCGCCCTTCCCAGGTGGAAGGCGAAGCCGCCAGCCGGGCCATCCGTATCGCCGAGACCCTCGGCACGCCGCTGTACCTGGTACACGTCTCGACGAAAGAAGCGCTGGACGAAATCACTTACGCCCGCGGCAAGGGCCAGCCGGTCTACGGTGAAGTATTGGCAGGGCATCTGCTGCTGGACGACAGTGTCTATCGCGATCCCGACTGGCAGACCGCCGCCGGTTATGTGATGAGCCCGCCTTTCCGTCCGCGCGGGCACCAAGAAGCGCTCTGGCATGGTCTGCAATCCGGCAACCTGCACACGACCGCCACCGACCACTGCTGTTTCTGCGCGGAACAGAAAGCCGCCGGCCGCGATGACTTCAGCAAGATCCCCAACGGCACCGCTGGTATCGAAGACCGCATGGCCGTGCTCTGGGACGAAGGGGTCAACAGCGGCAAATTGTCGATGCACGACTTCGTTGCCCTGACCTCCACCAACACCGCGAAGATCTTCAACCTCTACCCACGCAAAGGCGCGATCCGCGTCGGTGCCGACGCTGACCTGGTGCTCTGGGATCCCCAGGGCAGCCGGACGATTTCCGCCAAGACCCACCACCAGCAAGTGGACTTCAACATCTTCGAAGGCAAGACCGTGCGCGGCGTACCCAGCCACACCATCAGCCAGGGTCGGCTGGTCTGGGCCGACGGCGACCTGCGGGCCGAACGCGGGGACGGGCGCTATATCGAACGACCGGCGTATCCGGCGGTGTTCGATTTGCTGAGCAAGCGGGCTGAGTTGAATAAGCCGACTGCTGTGAAACGCTGAAATCGAGGCCTTCGGCCTTCGCGAGCAGGCTCGCTCCCACACTGGATTTTGGGTGAATGCAAAAACCATGTGCACAGCAGAGCCCCCTGTGGGAGCGAGCTTGCTCGCGAAAGCGTCAGCCCAGGCAACGAAAAAACCACTGCCCACCAGAGGCAGCACCTCAAACACCGTGAGGCCCGATTCCATGATCCAGCCCTTGAGCCATCTCCCCCATTCCCAGGAAGACCCGACCACCCTCGCCGCCCGCTTCAGTGACCTGGCGCCGCCCCTCAATGCGCGCCAGGCCCACCTGGAGGCGTCCCGCTGCCTGTACTGCTACGACGCGCCTTGCGTGAACGCTTGCCCTAGCGAGATCGATATTCCATCGTTCATTCGCAACATTCACCAGGACAACGTCCAGGGTGCGGCCCAGCGGATTCTCTCGGCGAACATCCTCGGCGGCAGTTGCGCCCGGGTCTGCCCCACCGAGGTGCTGTGCCAGCAAGCCTGCGTGCGCAACAACGCCCAGGAATGCGCGCCCGTGCTGATCGGCCTGTTGCAACGCTACGCCGTCGACAATGCCCACTTCAGCGAACACCCGTTCAAACGCGCCGCCGCCAGCGGCAAACGCATCGCGGTGGTCGGGGCAGGTCCCGCCGGGCTGTCCTGCGCGCACCGCAGCGCGATGCACGGCCATGACGTGGTGATTTTCGAAGCCCGGGACAAGGCCGGCGGCCTCAACGAATACGGCATCGCCAAGTACAAACTGGTGGACGACTACGCGCAACGTGAATTGGACTTCTTGCTGGAAATCGGCGGCATCGAGATCCGTCACGGCCAGAAGCTCGGCGACAACCTCAGCCTGAGCGACCTGCACCAGCAATTCGACGCGGTGTTCCTCGGCCTCGGCCTGGCTGCCAGCAAACAGCTGGGCCTGAGCGACGAACAAGCGTCAGGGATGCTGGCCGCCACCGAGTACATTCGCGAGTTGCGCCAGGCTGACGACCTCAGCCAGTTGCCGCTGGCCGACCGTTGCATCGTGCTCGGTGCTGGCAACACCGCCATCGACATGGCCGTGCAAATGGCCCGCCTCGGTGCCCGCGACGTCAGCCTGGTGTACCGACGCGGCCTGGAGGACATGGGCGCCACCGGGCACGAACAGGACATCGCCAAGGCCAATCAGGTCCGCCTGCTGACCTGGGCCCAGCCGCAGCAAGTACTGCTGGACGACAGCGGCGTGGTGCGCGGCATGCGTTTCTCCCGGACTCATCTGGAGAGCGGTCGGCTGGTGATCGGCAGCGAGACCTTCGACCTGCCCGCCGATGCCATCTTCAAAGCCATCGGCCAAGCCTTCGACGACGACGCGCTGGTGGACCCGCTGGCTCGGGAGCTCAAGCGCCAGGACGGACGCATCCTGGTGGACGAACACCTGCGCACCAGCATCCCCGGTGTCTATGCCGGCGGTGATTGCACCAGCCTCGACCAGGACCTCACCGTGCAGGCCGTGCAGCACGGCAAGCTCGCCGCCGAGGCAATCAATGCTCATCTCATGCTCAATGTGGAGGCTGCGTAATGGCCGATCTGTCGATTGTCTTCGCCGGCATCAAAGCGCCCAATCCGTTCTGGCTGGCCTCCGCGCCGCCCACCGACAAGGCGTACAACGTCGTGCGTGCCTTCGAGGCGGGCTGGGGTGGCGTGGTCTGGAAAACCCTGGGGGAGGATCCGGCGGCGGTGAACGTGTCCTCGCGCTACTCGGCTCACTACGGTGCCAATCGCGAGGTGCTGGGCATCAATAACATCGAGCTGATCACCGACCGTTCGCTGGAGATCAACCTGCGGGAAATCACCCAGGTAAAGAAGGACTGGCCTGATCGGGCGCTGATCGTGTCGCTGATGGTGCCGTGCGTCGAGGAGTCCTGGAAGAACATCCTGCCCCTGGTGGAAGCCACAGGCGCCGATGGCATCGAGCTGAACTTCGGTTGCCCCCACGGCATGCCGGAACGGGGCATGGGTGCGGCGGTGGGCCAAGTGCCAGAGTACGTCGAGCAGGTGACGCGCTGGTGCAAGACCTATTGCTCGCTGCCGGTGATCGTCAAGCTCACGCCGAACATCACCGATATCCGCGTCGCCGCCCGGGCCGCCCATCGCGGCGGGGCCGACGCGGTGTCGCTGATCAACACCATCAACTCCATCACCAGCGTCGACCTGGACCGCATGGTCGCCCTGCCCATCGTTGGCAGCCAGAGCACCCACGGCGGTTACTGCGGCTCGGCGGTCAAGCCGATTGCGCTGAACATGGTCGCGGAAATCGCCCGTGACCCGCAGACCCAGGGCCTGCCGATCTGCGGCATCGGTGGCATCGGCAGTTGGCGCGACGCGGCGGAGTTCATCGCCTTGGGCAGCGGCGCGGTGCAGGTCTGCACGGCGGCGATGCTGCATGGCTTTCGCATCGTCGAGGAGATGAAGGACGGCCTGTCGCGCTGGATGGACGAACACGGTCACGCCAACCTGCAAGCCTTCTCCGGTCGCGCGGTGGGCAACACCACCGATTGGAAGTACCTCGACATCAACTACCAGGTCATCGCGAAAATCGACCCGCACGCCTGCATTGGTTGCGGGCGCTGTCACATCGCCTGTGAAGACACCTCGCACCAGGCCATCGCCAGCCTCAAGTTGGCGGACGGCACCCATGCCTACGAGGTGATCGATGAAGAATGCGTGGGCTGCAACCTCTGCCAGATCACCTGTCCGGTGCAGGATTGCATCGAGATGGTGACGGTGGATACCGGCAAGCCGTTCCTGGATTGGAACCACGATCCGCGCAACCCCTACCACGTCGCGCCTTGAATCCCTTAACGGGCGCTGAACCTCAGCCGGGACAACATCCGCAGATCGCCGTCGCGGTAGTAGTCATCGGTCCAGCTGTCGTTCGGCGCCAAGGGCTTGACCTGCTTGAGGGCGAGTTTTTTCGCAAAGTAGCGGAACCGGTAGTGCTCGTAGAAGCGCAGCAGTTCCAGCCCGTAGCGGTCGGCCAGGTCGGTGTCGCCCTGGATGATCAGGTAGTTTTCGTCGTTGCCGCTGCTGGCCGCGGCGCTCAGGTTATGGCTGCCACTGATGATCGTCGGGGCATCACTGGTGAAGTCGGTGACCACCGCCTTGGTGTGCACCAGCAGGTTGCCCTTCTGGCCCTTCATGTTTTCCCGGAGCCAACCTTCCAGGCCGGTATTGAGTAACGCGGTGGCGGCGAACTCCGCGGTGCGATCGGCATGGAAACCGGTGATGCGGCTGGCAGAGTTCTGCAGGCCGTAGCGCAGCACATCGTCATTCGGCTGGCCGAGCAAGGCATCGAGAATCGTGTCCGGCAAGGCAAATGCCGTGACGAACAGCAGGTCCTTGCGCGCGGACCTGATGATGTCGACGAAGCGATCGAGATCACCTCGCCCGTTGCGGGGCGAAAATCCGGCGAACAGTTTGTCATCGGCGCTCATGGGATTGTATTGGGTCAACCAGTCGCGGGTGGCGTCGACGTCCTCGGGCGCGTGCCAGATCTGCTCGAACACCTGGCGGTAGCTGTCGCTGATCCGTGTATCGTCCAGCACATGGATGACGTTGGCCTGGCGATAAACACCATTGGCGGTGAAATTGGTGCTGCCGCACAGCACCGCCTCGGGCGTCAACGTGCCGTTTGCTTCGACCCGGCTCAGGACGATGAACTTGTCGTGAAAGATATTGTGTGTGACCCGCCCACGTTTGTTGGCAGCCGGAAGGTTTTCCAGGCTGGCTTCGTTGCGCAGTGTCGTGTCGTCATCCGGCTCGGCGTGGTACAGCACCCTGACCTGCGCGCCGCGTGCATGGGCGGCGCTCACCGCAGCGACGATCACCGGCAGTTCGTATTCATAGATGGCCACGTCCAGCGCCCAGTTGGCATCCAGGGCCCGGTCGATGAAGCCGATCAAGCGCCCCAGCAAGCCGTTTTCCAGCCAGCGACGTGGCGCGTCGGGCCATTCCTCGATGGACAACTTTTTATTGGCGCTGATCAGCGCATCCACTTCCGGAAACTTGCGCTGGAACGCCTGGCTGGCCGCCACCGCGCGATTGAACATGACCCGCTGGCTGGCCGGTTGACCGTCGTCGCTGGTGACGCTCACTTCCAGGGCTTCGCCCAGTTGCGGCGCATCGGGGCTGCCGTAGGCCAGGTGCACGCGGTAATGGATCGTCACGCCGGGATTGACGGCGTAATCGGCCCAGCGAAATTTCTGCAACGGTGCCTTGTCGCTGGGCGTGGCGTGGAATTGGGGAAAGGTGTGGGCCTTGTCGGGAAAGGTCAGGCTGTTGAACAGGAACAGCCAGGGCTTGTCGCCCGCCTGCTTCTCGATGGCAAAGCCCAACAGCCCCTTGCGCCGGGGTTCGGCGAGGTCCATGGCGAGCAGCACCCCGTTGGTGCCGGCGTAGGCCTTGACCCGGAAATCGTCCTGGGGATTGGTGACGAGTACGCGCATGGGTTCATTCCTTTGAGGGTTGCTTGAGCATAGAGCAGTGATGCGGGTTGGGTGGGCAGAGCATTGAAACCGCGGTGATGCCATCGCGAGCAAGCTCGCTCCCACAGGGAGCTGGGGTGTTCAGCAGTTATGTGCTCACAGCGAAACCCATGTGGGAGCGAGCTTGCTCGCGATAGGGCCCAGACAGCCACAGCACATTTCAAGTGCCTTCATCGATATGCCGATACTCAGCCCCCAACTGCCCCGCCAATTGCCGCGCCCGGCCCAGGCGAATCGGGCCGCGCTCGATGTCGATCAGCAGGCTGGGGCAATCGAGGGGCGGCAGGGAGTGCCCTTCCTTCACTCGGCCATCGGTCATCAACAGCACTCGCTGTCGCTCCGCCGGGAAGCGCTTGCGCCGGGCGGCCAGCCAGCGCTGCGCCTCGCCGATCGCCGCCAGCAACGGCGTGCCGCCGCCGGCGCCCAGCGCGTCGAGCCAGTGCCCCAGGCCGGTGGAGGCCTTGAGCCCCTGCACTTGCCAGGTCGGTGCGGCGCCGCTGGCGGTCAACAACGCTAGCCGCGCGCGTTGCCGGTAGGCGTCGTCGAACAGTTGCGCGAGCAGGCCCTTGCCGTCACTCAAGGCCCGATGGCGACGGGTCGAGGCCGACGCATCGACGATCACCAGCCACAGCTCATGGGCCGAACGCTGCCGCCATTTGAAACGCAAGTCGGCCAGCATGCGCGGACGTCCATTGAGCAAGGAACCCGGCCAGTCCACCAGGCCAGCGGTCGCCGCTTTGCTCCGTCCCTGGCGGCCCTGGTCGAGTCGCCCGGCGCGGGGTCTGGCATTCGCCCCCGCCGGCGAACGGGGACGAATGCCTAGGGCTTTTTTGGCCAGCTCGGCACATCACGCCGGGCGCCGGTCGGCAATGCCCGAGGCGGCAGGTCGCCCCATTGGCCCTGGCCTTCGCTGGGCTGGCTGGTTTCATTCGGGGTCGACGATGGTGCCTGGGTTGGCGCCGGAGCCGGTGCGGTGTGATCGCGGCGGCGATGACGCAGGGCAAACTCGGCAACCACGTCGATGTCTTCAGCAGCGATGGCTTGCGCGCCACGCCACGCGGCATGGGCACGGGCAGCCCGCAGCCAGACCAGGTCGGCGCGCAACCCATCGACCCCGGCGGCAAAACAACGCTCGGTGATCTGCCCCAGCGCCGTGTCATCCAAGGGGATCGGGGCCAAGCCTGCGCGGGCCTGTTCGCAGCGCTCACGCAACCGTTGCTGGGCAGGCTCCCACTCGGCGCAAAATGCCGCCGGATCGCTGTCGAAATCCAGCCGCCGACGGATGATCTGCCCGCGCTCGGCCGGGGCGGTATGGCCGTCCAGGGCCACGTTGAGACCGAAGCGGTCGAGCAGTTGCGGACGCAGCTCGCCTTCTTCCGGGTTCATCGTGCCGATCAACACGAAACGCGCCGGATGCCGATGGGAGATGCCATCGCGCTCGATCAGGTTGGTGCCGCTGGCGGCGACATCGAGCAGCAGGTCCACCAGATGATCCGGCAGCAGGTTCACTTCATCGACATACAACACGCCGCCGTCGGCCTTGGCTAGCACACCGGGGGAAAACTGCGCGCGCCCTTCCCCCAACGCCGCGCCCAGGTCGAGGGTGCCGACCAGCCGTTCTTCGGTGGCGCCCAGGGGCAAGGTCACGAATTGGCCGCTGGCCAACAAATCCGCCAGGCCCCGGGCCAGGGTGGACTTGGCCATCCCGCGCGGGCCTTCGATCAGCACGCCGCCGATCTTCGGATCGATCGCCGCCAGGCACAGGGCCAATTTCAGCGCATCGGCGCCGACCACGGCGGCGAGGGGGAAATGTGGGGTGTCGGTCATATGAGGTATCTCATGCATGTAAGGAGGTCCCCTGTGGCGAGGGAGCTTGCTCCCGCTGGGTCGGTCCGACGCCTCGGGCGCAGCGGCCCCGAGAACCTGAGGTCACGCTGTTGTTCTGGATGACGACTGCTTCGCAGCCGAGCGGGAGCAAGCTCCCTCGCCACAAGAGCCCGTCATTCATCGATAAGTCAGCCATCTTCTTCAATGTCCAGCAGCAGGTTTTCCAGCGCCTCGCGATAATCCCCCGGTTCCTGCCACATCCCGCGCTGCTGCGCTTCGAGCATTCGCTCGGTCATGTCCCGCAGCGCGTCGGGGTTGTGCTGGCGGACGAAATCCCGGGTATGCGGATCGAGGAGATAGGCATCGGCCAGCAAGGCGTACTGGTGGTCGTCGATCAGCTGCGTGGTGGCGTCGAAGGCGAACAGGTTGTCCACCGTCGCCGCCAGTTCGAATGCGCCTTTGTAGCCGTGGCGCTTGACCCCGTCGATCCACTTTGGATTGGCCGCGCGTGAACGAATGACGCGGTTGAGTTCTTCCTTCAACGTGCGGATCTTCGGCAGGTCCGGCTGGCTGTGATCGCCGTGATAACTGGCGGCGGCTTCGCCACTGAGGGTTTCCACGGCAGCGAGCATGCCACCCTGGAACTGATAGTAATCGTTGGAGTCGAGCAGGTCGTGCTCTCGGTTGTCCTGGTTCTGCAGCACCGCTTGCACCTGGCTCAGGCGCCGGGAGAATTGCGCCCTCGCCGCGGTGCCTTCGTCACTCGCGCCATACGCGTAGCCGCCCCAATTGAGGTAGACCTCGGCGAGGTCTTCACGGCTCTGCCAGAGCCGACCGTCGATCGCCCCCTGCACACCCGCGCCATAGGCGCCGGGCTTGGCGCCGAAGATCCGCCAGCCAGCCTGGCGCGCCGCGTCTTCCGGGAGCAAGCCCGATTGCAGCAGGGCTTCCCGCTCGGCGCGGACCTTGGCCGCCAGCGGGTTCAGGTCGTCAGGTTCATCCAGGGCCGCGACGGCCTGCACCGCCGCATCGAACAAGCGGATCAGGTTGGCAAAGGCGTCCCGAAAAAAACCGGAGACCCGCAGCGTCACATCCACCCGAGGCCGGTCCAGCAGGCTCAACGGCAGGATCTCGAAATCATCGACCCGCTGGCTGCCCGTGGCCCACACCGGACGCACGCCCATCAGCGCCATCGCCTGGGCAATGTCGTCGCCACCGGTGCGCATGGTGGCGGTGCCCCACACGGACAAGCCGAGCTGGCGCAGGTGATCGCCGTGGTCTTGCAGGTGCCGCTCGAGAATCAGGTTCGCCGATTGGAAACCGATGCGCCACGCCGTGGTGGTGGGCAGGTTGCGCACATCGACGGAGAAGAAGTTGCGCCCGGTAGGCAGCACATCCAGGCGTCCGCGACTCGGCGCGCCACTGGGGCCGGCCGGTACGAAACGCCCGCCCAGGGCATCGAGCAAGCCGCGCATTTCCGCCGGGCCACAGGCGTCCAGGCGCGGCGCGACGACGGCGCGCAGGTGGTCGATGATGCCGTGCACCGTCTCCCAACCCGGCGCGTCGAGCTGCCCGATCTCGCCGTCCAAGGCTTGTGCGATCAACCGTCCGGCGAACAATTCCAGGCGCTCGCGGCTATCGCCGACGGTGCGCCAAGGCTCGTCGCTGATGTCGCGCAAAGCCTCGGGACGCTCGCCGGTCCAAGGTTCGGCCAAGGCACAATCGAGCGGATCGAAACCCAGCCCGAACGCCTTCGCCAGCGCGCGAAGCAGGCTCGACTGGGCGCCCTTGCCGTCGCCCCGGGGAATGCGCAACAACGCCAGCAAGGTGTCGATGCGCAGCCGTCCGCCGGGCGACTCGCCAAAGATGTGCAAGCCGTCGCGGATCTGCGATTCCTTCAAGTCGCACAGGTAGGTGTCCAGGCGCGGCAGCCAGATCGCCGCATCGGCGTCGCTGTCGAGGGCGGCGTCAAGTTGCAACTCGCGGTCGATGTGGGTCTCGCGCACCAGGGCGAGGATGTCCCGTTGCAGCTCCCTGGCGCGGCGCGGATCGAGCAGCTGCGCCTCGTAGTATTCGTCGGCGAGCAACTCCAGGTTACGCAGCGGCCCGTAGGTTTCAGCGCGGGTCAGCGGTGGCATCAGGTGGTCGATGATCACCGCCTGGGTGCGGCGCTTGGCCTGGGCGCCCTCGCCCGGGTCGTTGACGATGAATGGATAGATGTTCGGCAGCGGTCCCAGCAGCACGTCCGGCCAACAGCTCTCCGAAAGCCCGACGCCTTTGCCCGGCAGCCATTCGAGGTTGCCGTGCTTGCCGACGTGGATCACGGCGTGGGTGCCGTAGGCGTGGCGCAACCAGAAATAGAACGCCAGGTAGCCATGGGGCGGCACCAGGTCCGGGTCGTGGTACACCGCGCTCGGATCGACCTGGTAACCCCGCGCCGGCTGGATGCCAACGAACGTCAGGCCCAGGCGCAAGCCGGCGACCATCAGGCGGCCGTCGCGGAACATCGGGTCCTGCTCGGGCGCGCCCCAACGCGCCAGCACCGCTTGGCGATTGGCCTCGGGCAGCGCGTCGAACATGGCCTGGTACGCGTCCAGGGCCAGGCTTTGATGGCAAGGCCGCAGGTCGAGGCTGTCCAGGTCGTTAGTGACGCCGCCGAGCAACTGCTGGATCAACGCGGTGCCGCTGGCCGGCAACGCGGCGGGCAGTGGATACCCTTCGGCCTGCATCGCCCGCAGGATATTCAGCGCCGCCGCCGGCGTGTCCAGGCCGACGCCGTTGCCGATGCGCCCGTCCCGGGTCGGGTAGTTGGCGAGGATCAGCGCCACCCGTTTTTCGCTGTTGGGCAGGCGCGCCAAGGTGGTCCAGCGCCGGGCCAGTCCGGCGACAAAATCCATGCGCTCGGGCACCGCCCGGTAGCACACCACGTCGCTTTGGCTGCGCTCGCTGCGCCAGGCCAGGTCCTTGAAGCTGATGGGCCGGCTGATGATGCGTCCGTCCAGTTCCGGCAAGGCGATGTGCATCGCCAGGTCCCGCGGGCCCAGGCCTTGTTCGCTGGCGCGCCAGCCGGGTTCGTTGTCCTGGGCGCAGATCGCCTGGATCACCGGGATATCGCGACGAAACGGCCGCAGGTGCGGTGCTTCCGGACTGGATTGCGCGAAGCCGGTGGTATTGAGAATCACCCCCGCCGCTACCTCGTCCAGCCAGTCTTCTACCTGGGCCAGACAGGCGGGTTCCTTGAGGCTCGCCACCGCGATCGGCAACGGATTGAGCCCCGCCGCTTGCAGGCGCTGGCAGAACACATCGATGAACGCGGTGTTCGCGGCTTGCAGGTGCGAGCGATAAAACAACAGCGCCGCCACCGGTTCGCCGGCCTGCCAATTGGCTTGCCAGTCGTTCAGGGTCGCGTTGTTTTTTTCCGGATGATAGATCGCCGTGCGCGCCAGGGGCTGGGGCTCGCCCCACGAATAATCGCGGCCAAACCATTGGCTGCCGAGATGACGGAACAGGTTGAGCGCGTTGTCCAGCCCGCCCTGGCGGAGAAATTGCCAGAGCCGGTCGCGATCTTCGACAGGCACGTTGCTCAAGTCGCTGAGCTCCGGGTCCGGGCGGTCGTCCCCCGGCACCAGGATCAATTGCACACCGCGTCCGGCCAGTTCCATCAGCCGCTCGATGCCGTAGCGCCAATAGCCGATGCCGCCGTGCAGCGACAGCAAGATGACCTTGGCGTGTTGCAGCACGTCTTCGAAATACAGGTCCACCGACGCGTGGTTCTGCACCTGCATCGGGTTGGCGAGGCGGAACTGCGGGTAGTCGTCCGGCAACTGCCGCGCCGCTTCGGCCAGCAGTGCCAGGCTGGAATCGCCGCTGCACAGGATCACCAGCTCGGCAGGGGTTTGCCCGAGGTCGGCGATGTTGTCATCCGACACGAAACCGCCGGGCTGGGTCCTGAGCAGGTGCATGGCTCAGGCGCTGAGGGCAGCGCGCAACTGCGCTTCGAGCAGCCCGGCGTCCAGGTCCTGGCCGATCAATACCAGCCGCGTGACCCGCGCTTCGTCGGCGCCCCACTGGCGGTCGAAGTGCTTGTCGAAGCGCGTGCCGACGCCTTGGATCAGCAGGCGCATCGGCTTGTTCGGGATGGCTGCGAAACCCTTGACCCGCAGCACGTCGTGCTGGACCACCAGTTGCGTCAACGCGTCCAGCAGCAGGCTTTCGTCAGCCTGGGGCAGTTCGATGGAAATCGAATCGAAGGCATCGTGATCGTGATCGTGATCGTCGTCATCGCCGTCATGGTGGTGGTCGTGATGGCTGTGGCGGCTGTCGATGTGTTCTTCGGAGCCCGCGCCCAAGCCGATCAGAACGTCCAGCGGCAGGCGACCACTGCTGGCTTCGATGACCTTGACCGCTGGCGGCAGTTCTTCGGCGACTTCCAGGCGCACTTTTGCCAGGTCCTCGGGGTTGATCAGGTCGGCTTTGTTGAGGATCACCAGGTCGGCGCTCGCCAGTTGATCGGCGAACAGCTCGTGCAGCGGCGATTCATGGTCGAGGTTCGGGTCCAGCTTGCGCTGGGCATCGACCTTATCCGGGAACGCGGCGAAGGTGCCGGCGGCGACGGCCGGGCTGTCCACCACGGTGATGACCGCATCGACGGTGCAGGCGCTGCGGATTTCAGGCCATTGGAAGGCCTGGACCAGCGGCTTGGGCAAGGCCAGGCCGGAGGTTTCGATGAGGATGTGGTCGAGGTCGCCGCGACGGGCCACCAGTTCGCGCATCACCGGGAAGAACTCTTCCTGCACCGTGCAGCACAGGCAGCCGTTGGCCAGTTCATAGACGCGGCCGTTGGCTTCTTCTTCGGTGCAACCGATGGAGCACTGCTTGAGGATCTCGCCGTCGATGCCCAGTTCGCCGAATTCATTGACGATGACCGCGATGCGCCGGCCCTGGGCGTTGTCGAGCATGTGCCGCAGCAAGGTGGTCTTACCCGAGCCGAGGAAACCGGTGACGATGGTGACGGGGAGTTTGGCCAGTGTTTTCATCGGATGCCCTTTGGCAAGGTGGCGGGCAAACGGGACGACAACCGCAGGCACGGGCGTGCGCGGAAGATTTCGCCACCGGATCACCCCGCCCGGTTGTAGTGAGAATCTGTTGTCGAGGCAGGTCTCCTGGCTGACGGCGGGCCAGGCAGGCTTTTATCCAAAGCCTGGGCTGACAATTTGCTGCGCCTTCCCGTGCGCCCGTTGTAACAGGGCATGCACAGTGGCCTTGCAGAAACGGCACCGTTCACAGTTGCGGGGGCAGCCGCGGCTTGGACCGCGTTCCCTTCTTAGCTTCGGCACATGCCGAAGAACCTCGAAGGCGCAAGGCTACGCAGGGAGTGCGGGCGGGTCAATGTCCGAAGGCAATCTGCGATGCCTGATGCGTCCTGGCGACTACCGCGCGGGCGAATTCAGCGGGCCGCCACCCGCCAGAGCCGCGCGATGTCCCGGGCCCGCTCGGCCAGCAGGCGCGGCGCATCGGTGCAGGCCTCTTGCAGCGTCATCGGCCCGTTCGCCAGGGCAAACGCGGCATCGATGCCGTGCTCATAGAGCGCTTCGTAGCCCTCCCCCAGCGTGCCGGCGACGACCAGCACCGGCACGCCGTGGCGCTGGGCGATGCGGGCCACGCCAAACGGGGTCTTGCCGCGCAGCGCCTGGGCGTCGAAACGGCCTTCGCCGGTGATCACCAGGTCGGCACCGCTGATGGCATCGGCCAGGCCGGTCAATTGCGCGACGACTTCCACACCGGTGCGAAACTGCGCCTTGAGGAAAGCCTTGGCGGCAAAGCCCAGGCCGCCGGCGGCGCCGCTGCCGGGTTCGTCGCGAACGTCACGGTCAAGCACCTGGGCACAGTGTCCGGCGAAGTGCGCCAGCGCCCGGTCAAGTTGCTGCACCTGTTCGCCGGAGGCGCCTTTCTGCGGGCCGAACACGGCTGAAGCGCCATGGGGGCCGCAGAGCGGGTTGTCGACGTCAGCGGCGATTTCGAAACACACGCCGGCCAGACGCGGGTCCAATTGGCTCAGGTCGATGTGCGCCAGTTTGCCGAGGGCCAGGCCGCCGGGCGGCAGCGTCTGGCCCTGGTCGTCGAGCAACGCCACGCCCAAGGCCTGCATCGCCCCGGCGCCGCCGTCGTTGGTGGCGCTGCCGCCTATTGCCAGAATGACCCGGCTAGCGCCTTCATCCAGGGCGGCGCGGATCAGTTCGCCGGTGCCAAAGGTGCTGCTGGAACAAGCATCGCGCTGCCCCGGTGGCACCAATTGCAAGCCGCTGGCCTCAGCCATCTCGATGATTGCCGTGCGGCTTTGCGGCAGCCAGCCCCAACGGGCCTCGACGGCGGCTCCCAGCGGGCCACGGACCCGGTTTTCACGCCACTGGCCGTTGCAGGCCGCAAGCACCGCCTCCACCGTTCCCTCGCCGCCGTCAGCCATTGGGCACTTGATCAACTGCGCATCCGGCCAGACCTGGGCCAACCCTTGCGCGACGGCGTCCGCCACGCCCTGGGCGCTGAGACTGTCCTTGAACGAGTCGGGGGCGATGATTATTTTCATTTTTGTTCTCCGGTTCCGATGCACAGCATGCTGCCAGCTGACCGTAACCGTGACGCCGGTCCGCCGCACAAAAATCTTGGAGCATTATTGGTCAAATTCACAAAGGCTGGGTCGCATAGCGTGTGGCCAGCGCATCTGTGGCGAGGGAGCTTGCTCCCGCTCGGCTGCGTAGCGGCCGCTTTTTTGGGGCCGCTGCGCGACCCAGCGAGAGCAAGCTCCCTCGCCACGGGGTTATGAGTCAATTGCACCCCACATAGGTTATGTGGGGGTATCGACGGTCTGTGGCAACAACTGGACGCCCAGGTACAACGCCAACATCCCATCCAGCCTGAGCGGGTCGACGCCGCTGAGTTCGGCGATGCGCTCCATGCGATAGCGCAGGCTGTTGCGGTGGATGCCCAGGGCGTCGGCGCAGGCCTGGCTCTGGCCGTCGTGTTCGCACCAGCTTCGCAGTGTAGCCAGCAGTTGGCCGTTGCTGTCCTTGGCGATGACTTTGCGCAACGGGGTCAGCAGCTCGTCCAGCGCATCGTCGCTGCGATGCCGCCAGAGCATCACCGGCAGACGATAGCGATTGAGGATCAACAAGCGTGACTGCGGCAGGACATCGCGCCCATACGCCAGCAAATCCGCCACCCGCCGGTAGCAACGGCGCAGGCCCGCCAAGCCTTCGGCCTGCCCACCCACAGCGATTCGAAGAATATTCCAGCCCAAGCCGTCGAGCTTGCCCAGCAGGCGCTCGTTCTCCACCGAAGCCGTGACCGGCCGGCACCAGAGCAATGAGGATTTGGACGGAGTCAGGCACCAACTGTCCGGGTAGCGCGACATCAACCAAGCGCTCAACGATTCCACGGTTTGCCCGGGGCCATGCTCCAGGCCCAGTTCAAACAGATACGGCACCCGTGACAGCTGCGGCTTGAGGCCCATCTGCTGCGCCTCGTCGAGCAACCGTGGCGAATCCCCAGCATCGCCCAGCAGCAACGCCAGCAAATCATCGCAACGCTGGCGGCGCCATTGCTGCTCGGCCTGCTGGTTGCGCTGGCCGAGCAGCATTTCCGCGGTCATGCGCACCAGTTCGGCGTAGGTGCGCAATTGTGCGGGTTCGCCGGTGATGCCCAGCACGCCGATCAGCCGCTGGTCGAGCATCAACGGCAGGTTGATCCCCGGCTGCACGCCCTTGAGGTGCACGGCGGTGTGTTCGTCGATTTCCACGACCCGGCCGTTGGCCAGGACCAGTTGCGCGCCCTCGTGGCGGGTATTGATGCGCTCGCGCTCGCCGCTGCCGAGGATCAGGCCCTGGTTGTCCATGACGTTGACGTTATAGGGCAGGATCGCCATCGCCCGGTCGACGATGTCCTGCGCCAGGTCGTGATCGAGTTCGAACATGGGCGGTGTTCCTTGCAAGCGGCGTGATTGTTGTTTTTGAGGTGCAGCGCCCGCGTGATTGGTCAGGCGCACAGGGTCGGCCTGCAAACCCTGTGCTCCGGCACAAAGACACGGGACCTTGGGCTGGCCGAGACTCAAGGGGCGGTCAACGTTACCCCTTGGCACGCCAAAATCATAATAAAGAGAGACCCGCCATGTCCCAGAGCGCAACAGCCCTCCTGGCTACCCACGACGAAAAAAATACCGTCTACAAGCGCATCACCCTGCGCTTGATCCCGTTCATCTTCATCTGCTACCTGTTCAATTACCTCGACCGGGTGAACGTTGGCTTCGCCAAGTTGCAGATGCTCGACGCGTTGAAATTCAGCGAAACCGTATACGGTCTCGGCGCCGGGATTTTCTTCATCGGCTACGTCCTGTGCGGCGTGCCGAGCAACCTGGCCTTGACCAAGTTCGGCCCTCGGCGCTGGATCGCGCTGATGATGATCACCTGGGGCACGCTGTCGACCTGCCTGTTGTTCGTGACCACGCCGACCCAGTTCTACGCCTTGCGGCTGTTCACCGGCGCGGCCGAAGCCGGGTTCTTCCCTGGCGTCGTGCTGTACCTCTCGCAGTGGTTCCCGACGTTCCGCCGTGGCCGCATCATGGCGCTGTTCATGTCGGCCATCCCGGTGTCCGGCCTGCTTGGCAGCCCGTTTTCCGGCTGGATCCTCAACCACTTCGCCGCCGGGCAAGGTGGCCTAGCCGGCTGGCAGTGGATGTTCCTGCTGCAAGGCATCCCGACGGTGATCCTCGGCGCGCTGGCGTTCTTCCTGCTCAGCGACACCTTCGCCAAGGCCACCTGGCTGACCGATCATGAACGTGCCGTGCTCACCGCCGACCACGCCGAAGACCAGGCCAACAAACCGAAAACCAGCACCGACTCACTGGCGGCGGTGTTCAAGAACCCGGCGATCTGGGCGTTTGGCCTGGTGTACTTCTGCATCCAGAGCGGCGTATACGCGATCAACTTCTGGCTGCCGTCGATCATCAAGAACCTCGGCTTCAGCGATAACCTGGTGATCGGCTGGCTGAGTGCGATCCCCTATTTGCTGGCGGCGGTGTTCATGTTGCTGGTGGGCCGTTCGGCGGACCTGCACAAGGAGCGCCGCTGGCACCTGGTGGTGCCGATGCTGATGGGCGCGGTGGGGTTGCTGATCGCGGTGAACTTCGCCACTACGCCGGCCATCGCCATCCTCGGCCTGTCCATCGCCACCATGGGCGCCCTCACCGGCCTGCCGATGTTCTGGCCGGTGCCCACCGCCCTGCTCAGCGCAGGCGCGGCGGCGGGTGGTTTGGCGTTGATCAACTCCATGGGCCAGATGGCCGGCTTCCTCAGCCCGTACCTGGTGGGCTGGGTCAAGGACGCCACCGGCTCGACCGACGCGGCGTTGTACCTGCTGGCCGGCGTGATCGTCTGCGGCAGCCTGCTGGCGTTGCGCATGACTCGCACCCTGCGGGCCTGACCCACCTCTTACCCTGTGGGAGCGAGCTTGCTCGCGATGGCGGTGAACCAGTCGATACAGATGTTGGCTGACCTGACGCTATCGCGAGCAAGCTCGCTCCCACAGTTGATTGGGGGTGTTTGAGAAAACGGTTGGATCCACGCGGCGGTTCTGGTATTTGATTGAGCCTTTCCCATGGATAAAAGGATCTTGTCATGAGCTACCGCACGCTAGGCCATTCCGGGTTGCAAGTCTCGACGTTGACCCTGGGCACGATGATGTTCGGCGAACAGACCAGCACCGAGGATTCGCTGCGGATCATCGACAAGGCCTGGGACCAGGGCATCAATTTCATCGACACGGCGGACGTCTACACCGGCGGTCGCTCCGAAGAAATCGTCGGCGAAGCGATTGCCAGTCGTCGCCACGAGTGGGTGCTCGCCACCAAGGTCGGTTTCGGCCCGCCGGACGGTGTGCCCAACCGCAGCGGCCTGAGCCGCAAGCATCTGTTCAATGGCATCGAGGCCAGCCTGACGCGCCTGGGCACCGATTACCTGGACATCTATTACCTGCACCGCGAAGACCACAACACCCCGCTGCACGTCACCGTGTCAGCGATCGGCGATTTGATCCGCCAGGGCAAGATCCGCTATTGGGGCCTGTCGAACTACCGCGGCTGGCGCATCGCCGAGGTGATCCGAATTGCCGACAGCATGGGCATCGACCGCCCGGTGATCAGCCAACCGCTGTACAACATCGTCAACCGCCAGGCGGAAACCGAGCAGATCACCGCCGCGCAGAACTACGGCCTTGGCGTGGTGCCGTTCAGCCCCTTGGCCCGAGGCGTGCTCAGCGGCAAATACGCGCCAGACGTGGCACCAGACGCCAACAGCCGCGCCGGTCGCCAGGACAAGCGCATCCTGGAAACCGAATGGCGGGTCGAGTCCTTGCGCATTGCCCAGCAGATCCTGGAATACACCCAGGGCCGGGGCGTAGGCATCGTCGAGTTCGCCATCGCCTGGGTACTGAACAACAATGCCGTGACCTCGGCCATCGTCGGGCCGCGCACCGAGGAGCAATGGGATTCGTACACCAAGGCGCAGGCGGTGAAGATCACGGCGGAAGATGAAGCGTTCATCGATTCGCTGGTGACGCCGGGGCATGCCTCGACGCCGGGGTTCAATGATGTCGGCCACTTCGTGCCAGGACGCGTGCCGCGTACGTCGTAACCTACACAGATACCACCGTGGCGAGGGAGCTTGCGCCCTCGCCACGGAGACTCAGGCTCATCCAATAACAAGGGGCATCAGTGTCCAAAGGCATCGCTCTATCGGTCTCGGCATCCGCCCTGTTCGCCGTCATGTATTACTACACCTCACTGCTCACGCCACTGACCGGCCTGGAGATTTTCGGCTGGCGCATGTTGCTGACGATGCCGTGCATGACCGCGTTCATGTTGATCGCCCGCGAATGGAAACTCGTCTCGGATCTTGTCGCACGCCTGGTCGCCACGCCGCGCTTGCTGCTGGGTGCAATGGCGTCATCGGCACTGATGGGCGCGCAGTTGTGGCTGTTCATGTGGGCGCCGCTCAACGGCTACAGCCTGGACGTGTCGCTGGGCTATTTCCTGCTGCCGTTATCGATGGTCCTGACCGGACGTATCGTCTATGGCGAGCGCCTCTCCCGCTTGCAAAAGGTCGCGGTGTTTTTCGCCACCCTGGGCGTGCTCAACGAGCTCTACCAGGTGGGTGGTTTTTCCTGGGCGACGTTATTGGTGGTGGTGGGCTATCCCATCTATTTCATCCTGCGCAAACGCCTGCGTACCGACAACCTGGGCGGGCTCTGGCTGGACATGACATTGATGCTGCCATTGGCGCTCTGGTTCGTGCAGAGCGGTGAACAGGGCTTCGGCGTCTTCGATCAGTACCCGTGGCTGTCGCTGTTGATCCCGATTCTCGGTGTCATCAGTGCGTCGGCGCTGGTGTCCTATATCGTCGCCAGTCGACTGCTGCCGTTCAGCCTGTTCGGGTTGTTGAGCTATGTAGAACCCGTGTTGCTGCTGGGCGTTGCGCTGTTGCTGGGAGAAAGTATCAAGGCCGAAGAATGGCTGACCTACATCCCCATCTGGATGGCCGTGGCGGTACTGGTGTTCGAAGGGTTCAAGCACTTGGTGAGGCAGCGGCGCAGGACTTAAGGTCACCGTCTGCCCCCCTGTGGGAGCGAGCTTGCTCGCGATAGCGGAGTGTCAGCCAACATCTTTGCCGGCTGATATACCGCTATCGCGAGCAAGCTCGCTCCCACAAAGGGTTGTGTATTGACAATAAAAAGCCCGCCCGGCATCACTGCCGGGCGGGCTTTTTATTGTTTCAGCGGTTACTCGGTAGCGAGCACACCACGACGCACCTGGTCGCGCTCGATCGACTCGAACAGGGCCTTGAAGTTGCCCTCGCCGAAGCCGTCGTCGCCCTTGCGCTGGATGAACTCGAAGAACACCGGGCCCATCAGGGTTTCCGAAAATATCTGCAGCAGCAGGCGCTTATCGCCTTGCTCGGACGCACCGTCCAGCAAAATGCCACGCGATTGCAGCTCACCGACAGGTTCACCGTGGTTCGGCAGGCGACCTTCGAGCATTTCGTAGTAGGTGTCCGGCGGCGCGGTCATGAAGCGCATGCCGATTTTCTTCAACTGGTCCCAGGTCTTGATCAGGTCGTCGGTGAGGAACGCCACATGCTGGATGCCCTCGCCGTTGAACTGCATCAGGAACTCTTCGATCTGGCCGGCGCCCTTGGACGATTCTTCGTTCAACGGGATGCGAATCATGCCGTCCGGAGCGGTCATCGCCTTGGACGTCAGGCCGGTGTATTCGCCCTTGATGTCGAAGTAACGGATCTCGCGGAAGTTGAACAGCTTCTCGTAGAAGTTCGCCCAGTAGGCCATGCGCCCGCGATACACGTTGTGGGTCAGGTGATCGATGATTTTCAGGCCCGCGCCCACCGGGTTGCGGTCGACGCCTTCGAGGAACACGAAGTCGATGTCATAGATCGAACTGCCTTCGCCAAAACGGTCGATCAGGTACAGCGGCGCGCCGCCGATACCTTTGATGGCAGGCAGGTTCAGCTCCATCGGGCCGGTTTCGATATGGATCGGCTGGGCGCCAAGCTCCAGGGCGCGCTTGTAGGCTTTTTGCGAGTCCTTGACCCGGAACGCCATGCCGCACACCGACGGGCCGTGCTCGGCCGCGAAATACGAAGCGACGCTATGGGGTTCGTTGTTGAGGATCAGGTTGATCGCGCCCTGGCGATACAGGTGCACATCCTTGGACCGGTGGGTGGCCACTTTGGTGAAGCCCATGATCTCGAAGATCGGCTCCAGGGTGTTGGGCGTAGGGGACGCGAATTCGATGAATTCAAAGCCCATCAGGCCCATCGGGTTTTCGTATAGATCTGCCATGTCGGCGCCTCATCATGCTTATCAATTAACAGGAAACGTTAGTTGCCAGTGATGCTGAGGGCACGGGGCGGCGCGCAGGAGATGCCACGAACGCTGCGGGCGAGGAAATCGCCATAGATCAGTTGAAACCCAAGTATCTTCATTGTCGACCCAAGGCTCTTGCGGGCGAGGCTTCTGCTGCCAGAAGACGTTATTCTTGTATGCGTAAATCGATTCTACACAGCGTAACTGGATTTGTCCGCCTTCTGTATCAAATCGCCTTTTGCGCCGACCGTGCAAGGGGTTTGTTGCAGAGGAAAATGCCCGCCAGAATCACGCCGCCGCCGACGCACATCAGGGCCGTGAGCCGTTCGTCCAGCAACAACGCCCCCAGCAACACCGCCGTCAGCGGATTGAGTGCGATGAACACGCCGGAACGGGTTGCGCCAATCCGGCGAATACCGTCATACCAGGCGATGTAGGCCAGGGCCGAGCCCAGCACGCCGAGGTATAGCAGGCTCAGCCATTGCCTGATGTCCAGCGCGGTCAACGCCTCCAAGCGAACCTCACCCACCGTCGCACAGGCAGCCCACAACATCAGCGTGCCCAACAGGATCGACCAGGTGACCGTCTGCAACGGGCCAAGGCTTTCGTTGAGGCTTCGGGAGAACAGCGAATAAATGCCCCATCCCAGCACGCAGCCGAAAATCAGCAAGTCGCCGGTCCAGCCCTGCCCCGTTGCCTGCAGCAAGGACGGATCACGACTGACGATCACCAGCCCCGCCCCGCCGATACACAGCGCGATGCCGATGATTTTCAAGCGCCCCAACCGCTCCTTGAACAGCCACCAGGAGGCCAACCCGATCACGGCCGGATTCAATGCCACTATCAGCGAGGCCCGTGATGCGTTGATGTACTGCAAGCCATAAAAGAAGCACAGGTTGTAGAAGAAGATACCGAAGAATCCCAGCACCGCCAGTTGCACGCCCTGCTTCAGGCTGGGCCTGGCCAGGGGAATGCCGGCCAGGCCGAGAAACACCAACAGCGCGCCACTCGCCAGCAGGAACCGCAGGCTGGCCGCGAACAGGGGCGCCAGGGCATCGGAGAGGATCCGCCCGGCCACGAAAGTCCCGCCCCAGATCATCGTGACCATGGCGAGCTTTAGATAGACCGGAAGGTCTGAAGGGATTGGGACGGTTTGTTCGAGGGTTTTCATGGTTTCACCACGTTGAATAGGACGAATTACCTGTGGCGAGGGAGCTTGCTCGCGCTGGGCTGCGAAGCAGTCCTTTCATTTACCAGCGATGGGCCCGCTGCGCGGTCCAGCGGGAGCAAGCTCCCTCGCCACGGTTTTCTGTATTGCTGGGATGCCGTATTGTTCTACTCATGTCTGGTCATCGTAAAATGAGCCTTTCCTCATGACACTCACCCAACTCGAAATCTTCTCGCTGGTCGCAGAGCTGCGCGGGTTCACGGCAGCCGCGACACGCCTGGGCATCGGCCAGTCAGCGGTGTCACACGCCATCAAAACCCTCGAACAGGAATTGGGCGTCGAATTGTTCCGACGTCATCAGTCCCTCGTCGAGCCGAGCGACATCGGCCAGCAGTTGCTGTTGCGGGCCCGGGCCATGCTCGGGTTGGCGAACACCTTGCGCCAGGAAGCCGCCGACGCCCGAGGGATGCGCCGCGGCACGTTGCGCATCGGCTCGTTCGGTCCGACGTCGTCAATGAAGTTGCTGCCGTCCATCCTGGAGCGCTTCCGTGCCTTGCACCCGGGGATCGAGGTGCACGTCGACGAGGGGCCGGACCGGCAGGTTCTACAGTGGCTGGATGAACGGCGAGTCGACGTCGGCTTCGTGGTCTTGCCTGAAGAGCGCTTCGATACATTCGCGTTGATGGAGGACCAAATGGTCGCTCTGCTCCCCGCCGCTCACCCCCTCGCCGCCCAGGCCAATCTCAAGCTCGGCGAGCTGTGCAACGACCCTTTCATACTCACCGAGGCCGGCTCGTCGGAACTGGTCTGGCGCCTGTTCAATGCCGCTCGGCTCACACCGAACGTACGTTATCGCTGCTCGCAGTTGCTCAGCACGCTCGATATCGTCAGTCGTGGCGACGCGGTAAGCGTGGTGTCCGAAGGCTCGTTGCCGCCCCTCGATGATCCACGTATCGCCAAACGAGCCTTGTCACCACGGATTCCACGCCAGATCGGCATGGCCGTGCTGGATCGCCGCCAGGCCTCTCCCGCAACCCTTGCATTTATTGAACTGGCCCAGGCGTTGCACCCGGTCTGATGCGGCGTTCGCTTGGGTGACAGCAAGCTCGAATCTTAAATAACCTACTGAGTGAGAGTGACTTTCCGCAGCCCGACGCGTGAACTTTATAGAGTGCTGTCTATTGATATGTGCGATCAGGAGAAAAAATTTATTGCGACAGCGAGTACCGTTAGTGGCCATTTTCCGCCGCCAAGCGCTTGACGATGAAAGCGCGCTCTCGCTAGAACGTCTACTGTTGTTACATAACGAAAAAGTTACGATTTACACTTTTCGGTTTAACTACTACAATTTTTTCTGCCTGTACCAGATAGCAGGAGAGTCATTAGTCACCGAGTCGCTACAAAGCGCTTGGCTTATAGCTTTGTTTGCGGTTGGTATCAGCCATTTATTTCTATTGGAGTATTGATATTGTCCAGACTCGCTGAATTTCGCAAAGCCGAGAAGGCCCTTCAGGAACAGCTCGCACAGCTGGAGGCACTGAAGAATGACGCCGGGCTCAAGAAAGAAATCGAATTCGAAGAGAAGCTCCAGGGGCTGATGAAAACCTACGGCAAAGGCCTGCGTGACATTATCGCGATCCTCGAGCCGAACCCGTCCAAGTCGGGCAGCCTCTCCGCCAAGACCCCAAAGACCCGCCGGGCCAGGGTCGTCAAGGTTTACCAGAACCCACACACCGGCGAACTCATCGAAACCAAGGGCGGCAACCATCGCGGCCTGAAAGCCTGGAAGGAAAAGTACGGCGCAAGCACGGTCGATTCGTGGCTGCGTGGCTGACAGTCAACACTAGTGGAAAAAGCCCTGAATACATTCAGGGCTTTTTTATGGCTGAACTTTGGAAGTAATTCCAGAGTAGTACACCGAGGCCTTATAGTTTCAGGCTATTTCGTACTGACTGTATTTCGTCCTGGCTTTCAACATACACCTGCGCCTGCCCAGCATAGGACAGCACGTAGGCGCTGCCCTCGCTTAGTGCTACGACCAACGTTTGTGACAATACATGACGCCCGTTCTGCGTGATCGTGCAAGTGGTTTCCAATGCCGTTACGCCGCCCAACATGGAAGGGTGAATCTTATTGCAGACGCTTTGATAGCCGCCCTGGAAAAAATCCTTTTGCAGGGACTTTCGCATTTCCAGCAACACGCCTTGCAAGTTCGGCTGATGATCCGCCGCTACAGGCGTTACAGTCAGTTCCATGACCATCAAGGCATTACCTGAAAGGTCGCTCTTGGTCGCACGCTGCCGGTGGGTGCCCGGTGCCGAGCGCATCGGCAGACAACGACTCGACTTTCCAGCCCTGGGGCCAGATTACCTGCGGTTCGGCCGCTCCGGCATCGACACTCGCCACGACGGCGAACAGTAAAAAAGACAGCGGAAGGAACGATCGAAACATTGCACGCACTCCAGGGCGAATCCTGAAGTCTGATGGGCGTGGCATCACCAGGCAATAGCGATGTTTGGCGATGCCATGCCCCTTGCGTATCATGGACACACCTGCAAGGAAGCCGTCCAGCGCAAGCCCAGGATCGTCGCGCCCAAGTTGCGACGCCGTTTGCCCCACTTATTTTCCGGAGGGCCCATGAGCCTGCAAGCACTCAACTCTTTTCCTGGCGTCACCGCCCAACCTGACACCGCCACGGCCAAGTTCGTCTTCAACCACACCATGCTGCGGGTCAAGGACATTACCAAATCCTTGGACTTCTATACCCGCGTGCTGGGTTTTTCCCTGGTGGAAAAACGTGATTTCCCTGAAGCCGAATTCAGCCTGTATTTCCTGGCGCTGGTGGACAAAAACCAGATCCCGGCGGACGCGGCGGCGCGCACCGAGTGGATGAAGTCGATCCCCGGTATTCTCGAACTGACCCACAATCATGGCACCGAAAACGACCCGGCATTTACCTACCACAACGGCAACACCGACCCGCGCGGTTTTGGCCACATCTGCATCTCGGTGCCGGACGTCGTCGCCGCCTGCGAACGCTTCGAAGCGCTGGGCTGTGACTTCCAGAAACGCCTGAACGATGGCCGCATGAAAAGCCTGGCGTTCATCAAGGACCCGGATGGCTACTGGGTCGAGATCATCCAGCCTGCGCCGTTACAAGTTCTATAACCACATCAGCCCCCTTGTGGGAGCGAGCTTGCTCGCGATAGCGGTCTGTCTGGCACATCAATACTGAATGTGCTGCAGCTATCGCGAGCAAGCTCGCTCCCACAGGAGAATGCGTAATTCGAAATAAAAAACCCCATGAGCCAAGGCCCATGGGGTTTTGTTGTTTCAGCGACTGGCGATCAGGCCGGCGCGGACGTGCGGATCAGGTGATCGAAAGCGCTCAACGAAGCCTTGGCGCCCTCGCCCACGGCGATCACGATCTGCTTGTACGGCACGGTGGTCACGTCCCCTGCAGCGAACACACCCGGGATCGAGGTTTCGCCACGGGCATCGACGATGATCTCGCCACGCGGTGACAACTCGACGGTGCCCTTGAGCCAATCGGTGTTAGGCAATAGGCCGATCTGCACGAAGATCCCTTCCAGCGCCACGTCGCGCAATTCACCGCTCGGACGATCCTTGTAGCGCAGGCCGTTGACCTTCTGCCCATCGCCGGTTACTTCAGTGGTCTGGGCGTTGGTGATCACCGTCACGTTCGGCAGGCTGTGCAGTTTGCGCTGCAACACTGCGTCGGCACGCAATTGCACGTCGAACTCCAGCAGGGTCACATGGGACACGATACCGGCCAAGTCGATGGCCGCTTCAACGCCGGAGTTGCCGCCACCGATTACCGCAACGCGCTTGCCCTTGAACAGTGGACCGTCGCAGTGCGGGCAGTAAGCCACGCCTTTGTTGCGATATTGTTGCTCACCCGGCACGTTCATTTCGCGCCAGCGGGCGCCGGTCGCCAGGATCACGGTCTTGGCCTTGAGGCTTGCGCCGCTGGCGAACCTGACTTCATGTAGCCCGCCGTCCGTGCCAGGCACCAAGGCGTCGGCGCGTTGCAGGTTCATGATGTCCACGTCGTACTGCTTGACGTGTTCTTCCAGGGCAACGGCCAGTTTCGGGCCTTCGGTTTCCTGGACCGAGATGAAGTTCTCGATGGCCATGGTGTCGAGCACCTGGCCGCCGAAACGCTCGGCCGCCACACCGGTGCGGATGCCTTTACGCGCTGCGTAGATCGCCGCCGAGGCACCGGCCGGGCCACCGCCAACCACCAACACGTCAAAGGCATCCTTGGCGCTGATCTTCTCGGCTTGGCGCTCGATGCCGCTGGTGTCGATCTTGGCGAGGATTTCTTCCAGGCCCATGCGGCCCTGGCCGAAGTTCACACCGTTCAAGTAGATGCTTGGCACGGCCATGATCTGGCGTTCATCGACTTCGGCCTGGAACAGCGCGCCGTCGATGGCGACGTGCTTGATGTTCGGGTTCAGCACGGCCATCAGGTTCAGCGCCTGGACCACGTCCGGGCAGTTCTGGCACGACAGCGAGAAATACGTCTCGAAGTTGAACTCGCCCTTGAGCGAGCGGATCTGTTCGATCACTTCGACACTGGCCTTCGAAGGGTGGCCACCGACTTGCAGCAGGGCCAGCACCAGCGAAGTGAATTCGTGGCCCATGGGAATGCCGGCAAAACGCAGGCTGATATCGGCTCCGGGGCGGTTCAACGAGAACGATGGCTTGCGCGCATCGGTGCCGTTGTCGAGCAAGGTAATCTGATTGGAAAGACTGGCAACGTCTTTGAGTAACGCGAGCATTTCCTGGGATTTCGCACCGTCGTCGAGGGATGCAACGATCTCGATCGGCTGGGTGACCCGTTCCAGGTATGACTTCAACTGAGCTTTAAGATTGGCGTCCAACATACGGGCGATTTCCATGTTTGAATTTCAGAAAAAACAACGCCCGAGCGAATCTCGCCCGGGCGTTTTTTGGGGCGAAGCGGCTTACCTGATCAAGAGCGGATCGCCCTCGGATGACTCACGGACTTAGATCTTGCCGACCAGGTCCAGGGACGGAGCCAGGGTGGCCTCGCCTTCTTTCCACTTGGCTGGGCAGACTTCGCCTGGGTGAGCGGCAACGTACTGAGCAGCCTTGATCTTGCGCAGCAGCTCGGAAGCGTCGCGGCCTACACCGCCGTCGTTGATTTCAACGATCTTGATCTGGCCTTCTGGGTTGATCACGAAAGTACCGCGGTCAGCCAGGCCTGCTTCTTCGATCAGCACGTCGAAGTTGCGGGAGATTGCCAGGGTCGGGTCGCCGATCATGGTGTACTGGATCTTGCCGATGGCTGGCGAAGTGTTGTGCCAGGCAGCGTGGGCAAAGTGAGTGTCGGTGGACACGCTGTAGATCTCGACGCCCAGTTTCTGGAATTCGGCGTAGTTGTCGGCCAGGTCTTCCAGCTCGGTTGGGCAAACGAAGGTGAAGTCAGCCGGGTAGAAGAACACGACAGACCACTTGCCTTTCAGGTCAGCATCCGACACTTCGACGAATGCGCCGTTTTTGAAAGCGGTAGCTTTGAACGGTTTAACTTGGCTGTTGATGATAGGCATCGTTGACTCTCCGTCAGGGGTTGAAAAGTTGATGGGGTGAATCTTAGCCATTCATTCCGCTATTGGCTCATTGCCAAACCTCATGCGAATGATTGGTTTTGGCTATCAGGAATCCATATAGATAGAAGAAATCTGTGGAAGCTGCGGAAGGCGGCGATCGGTTGATCGCAGCGGTTGCCAAACAGTTCACAAGGCTGGATCAAAGGGATCGCAGCCTTGTTCTGGGGAGGAGATCAGGCAGTGGGCGTACGCATGGTGACGAATTCTTCGGCAGCGGTCGGGTGTACGCCGATGGTCTCGTCGAAGTCACGCTTGGTCGCGCCGGCCTTCAGGGCAATCGCCAGGCCCTGGACAATTTCCCCTGCGTCCGGCCCGACCATGTGGCAACCCAGCACTTTGTCGGACTTGGCATCGACCACCAGCTTCATCAGCGTGCGTTCCTGGCACTCGGTGAGGGTCAGCTTCATCGGCCGGAAACGGCTTTCGAAAATCTGCACCTCATGGCCCTCCTCCCGGGCCTGCTCTTCCGTCAGGCCAACCGTGCCGATGTTCGGCAGGCTGAACACGGCGGTGGGGATCATCCGGTAATCCACCAGGCGATACTGCTCGGGCTTGAACAGGCGTCGCGCCACCGCCATGCCTTCAGCCAACGCGACAGGCGTGAGCTGCACGCGGCCGATCACGTCGCCTATGGCCAGGATCGACGGCTCGGCGGTCTCGTATTTTTCGTTGACCTGGACAAAGCCTTTTTCGTCCAGCGTCACGCCGGTGTTCTCCAGGCCGAGGTTGTCCAGCATCGGCCGCCGGCCAGTGGCGTAGAACACGCAATCGGTGGATAGCGTCCGACCGTCCTTGAGTGTCACCTTCAGGCTGCCGTCGGCTTCTTTGTCGATGCGCTGGATGTCCGCGTTGAACTGCAAGTCCAGGCCACGACGCTGCAACTCCTCGGCCAGATGCTTGCGCACTGCGCCGTCGAAGCCACGCAGGAACAGGTCGCCGCGATAGAGCAAGGACGTTTGCGCGCCCATGCCGTGGAAGATCCCGGCGAATTCCACCGCGATGTAGCCGCCGCCCACCACCAGCATGCGTTTGGGCAGCGTCTTCAGGAAAAACGCCTCGTTGGAACTGATGGCGTGCTCGCGCCCTGGAATATCCGGGATCACCGGCCAGCCACCCGTGGCGATCATGATGTGCTCGGCGGTATGGCGCTCGCCGTTGATCTCGACTTCGTGAGGGCCGGTGATCCGGGCGTGGCCTTCATGCAGCGTGACGCCACTGTTGCCCAGCAGATTGCGGTAGATGCCGTTGAGGCGATTGATCTCGCGATCCTTGTTGGCAATCAGCGTCGCCCAGTCGAAACTCGCCTCGCCCGCCGTCCAGCCGTAGGCCGACGCTTGTTCGAAGTCCTCGGCGTAATGCGCTCCGTAGACCAGCAGTTTTTTCGGCACGCAACCGACGTTCACGCACGTACCGCCCAGGTAGCGGCTTTCCGCCACGCCCACTTTTGCACCAAACCCCGCGGCAAACCGCGCCGCCCGCACACCACCGGAACCGGCGCCAATCACATACAGATCAAAATCGTAGGCCATCATCTATCTCCTTCGGCAGGTTGTCAGCATACCTGCTGCTTTCACCTGGGGCAGCGTTCAGATGGTTATGGGGGTAAAACCTGAAAAGCCAAACGGCATTTTTTGCAGCTTGCCTTTGTGGCGAGGGAGCTTGCTCCCGCTCGGCTGCGAAGCAGCCGCAAATGGTCGGCAGCCTTTGAGGCCAGAGGGGGGCTTCGCGCCCAGCGGGAGCAAGCTCCCTCGCCACGGACGATTTTCGCGCCTGCTTATTCGCGCGCAAAAAAAACGCCCCGAACCAGTCGGGGCGTTTTTTTCAAGCGCGACGCAGGCTTATCAGTAAGCCTTGCCGGTCTTGTAGAAGTTCTCGAAGCAGAAGTTGGTCGCGTCGATATAACCTTCGGCGCCACCGCAGTCGAAACGCTTGCCCTTGAACTTGTAGGCCATGACGCAGCCGTTCTGGGCCTGTTTCATCAGGGCGTCGGTGATCTGGATTTCACCGCCCTTGCCTGGCTCGGTCTGTTCGATCAGGTCGAAGATGTCCGGGGTCAGGATGTAGCGACCGATGATCGCCAGGTTCGACGGTGCATCTTCAGGCTTTGGTTTTTCAACCATGCTGTGGACGCGGTAGATGTCGTCGCGGATCATTTCGCCAGCAATCACACCGTACTTGTTGGTTTCCTGCGGATCCACTTCCTGGATCGCCACGATGGAGCAGCGGAACTGCTTGTACAGCTTGACCATCTGGGTCAGTACGCCGTCGCCTTCCAGGTTCACGCACAAGTCGTCCGCGAGGACCACGGCGAACGGTTCGTCACCGATCAACGGGCGGCCGGTGAGGATCGCGTGGCCCAGGCCTTTCATTTCGGTCTGGCGGGTGTAGGAGAACGAGCACTCGTCCAGCAACTTGCGAATGCCGACCAGGTATTTTTCCTTGTCGGTGCCCTTGATCTGGTTTTCCAGCTCGTAGCTGATGTCGAAATGGTCTTCCAGGGCGCGCTTGCCACGGCCGGTGACGATGGAAATTTCCGTCAGGCCTGCATCGAGGGCTTCTTCGACGCCGTACTGGATCAGTGGCTTGTTCACCACCGGCAGCATTTCTTTGGGCATGGCTTTAGTCGCTGGCAGGAAGCGAGTACCGTAACCGGCTGCTGGGAACAAGCATTTCTTGATCATATAAGTCCTTGAAAAGGCGGTGTGTACAAGTTTCGGCGCAGTCTAATCAGCCGGCAGGCGGCTTACAATGCCTGCACTGGCCAACCGATGCCATCATAGAGAAATAAACCGGCGGATAGTTCAATCGCCTTTCGCTTCGATGGTTCCAGCGGTCCCCACTGTACGCCCATCAGCGCTGTTTGCGGGTATTTGGCGTATCATGGCCGCCTTGATCCCGCCAACGAGGCAGCTAGATGTCGGCAACACAGAACGCAAACGGTTATTCGGTCAGCCAGGACAAGGACGGCCAATGGTGGATTATCAACTACCATGGCGAGCAGGTGGCCGGCCCCTTGCCCAGCAAGACGATGGCGGTGGAAGTCGCCGCGGTCTTCCAGGACGAGCGCTCTGCACCGGCGCCCCGGGAACGCGAACAGGCGCCTGCGCGCAATAATCGCCGCAAGAAATAATCGGCCAGCCCCTTCGACGCCTGGGTGCTCGAAGGGGCCATTGGTTTAGCTGTACCGGAATGGCTATTCGCTATAATCTCGCGCCATCCTTCCCTTCTCGATGACTCTCCCCATGAAGACACTCCTGGCGCTGTCCGCAGTCCTGGCCCTGGCAGGTTGTGCCTCGGCGGAAAAAACCTACCTGGATAACGGCGAGCAAGGCCTGTCCATCGACTGTTCGGGCGAAGCCAACTCCTGGGCAACCTGCTATGAGAAAGCGGACGCCTCATGCGCTCGGCACCGGCTACCGCATCGTCGGCACCGATGGCACGCCACAGGCCAAGGACAGCGAGAAAACCTTGGGCGTCGACGTCGGGAACTTCACCAGCCGCAGTGTCGTGGTCGTCTGCAAATAAGCTAGATATGAATCTCGGCGAACTTGATCCCCAGGCCCCGCAAGGTCTCGATCAGGTCATCGAGCCGGCCGAAGGATTCGACTTCGTCCTGGTCATCCACGAGAAAGAAACTGCGTCCGGCGCTTTTCTTGAAGAAGACGATCCATTCCCCGGGGCTCGCGGGATTCTGTATCACATGGGTGGCGCAGATAAGTCCTTCTGCATGGCGCTCGCGGACCTGCTCGCGTTTCATCGACTGAACTCCATAAATGACAATGCCGCCAACGTGACCGTGGCGGCATTTTTTCGAAGGATGCAGTTTAACCGATGCCCGGCCCGTTCGTCAGGCCCGGGACGCGCTCAACCGGAGATGCACGCGTTGGCCGCTTCCTGCACGTCTCCCGGACGCACCGGCACGTTGGACATGCTTTCGTGCAACTTGATGCTGCTGCCACTGGAACGCTCGTCAATGTCGAACACCGCCGCGGGCAGCGTCGACAATCGGCCTGGCACGATCACCCGGACGCCGTTCTTGTGCGGCTCCATCTGCAGCGGGCCACGGGTCTTGAGCAGCTTGTCGGCAACGCAATTGGCGTATTCATGAGGTTTCTTACCGGAGATGACGCTCATGGTGGGTGGCGTCTGGTTGATGTCCGATACCGATGCACATCCACCCAGGGCCAAGGCCATTACCCACACGCTGCGCTTCATATCAATCCTCCGATAAAGACCCTCCGACAATGCAAACGCCGTTTTTCTCCGGCGCCCTGGTTTTTTTTATTCGCCTACCGGCAATAAATAAGTTTCACCCAGGACAGGGGTCGGTTATTGCACCGTGGTGCTGGTAAACTGCGCGCCATTATTTGCCCACCTTGCCGTGTCGATTGCAAGAAATGCCCTTCTGGAGGCACCCATGAAATTCATCCATCAGCGCGAGCACCTCAACGAGGACGACATCGTCGTCATCGAATGCTCCCAAATGTGCAACATCCGCTTGATGAACGACGCCAATTTCCGCAGCTTCAAGAACGGTGGCCGGCACACTTACCATGGCGGCGCGTTCGACACGTTCCCGGCCAGGATCACCGCGCCCAGCACCGGTTTCTGGAACATTACCATCGACACCGTCAGCCGTCGCGCCATCAGCGTCACCCGCAAGCCGACCCTGACCCACAAGATCAAGATCATCCGGCGCTCCAGCTCGAAACTCAGCTGAGCCTCCCTACCGCAAAGGACAGGAAAACCGTGACCCCGACGACCAAATACGTGATCAAGTACAAGCTCAACGGCGAACGCCGCTTCGAGTTCGCGCAGTTGCAAACCGGCACTGAGGAAGAAGCCATTGCCGCGCTGAAAAAGCTGCATGGCGAGACGGACGACGAGATCACCGAGCTCAAGGTCAGCAAGGCGCTGTAAGACGCAGCCATGCATCCGTGGCGAGGGGATTTATCCCCGCTGGGCTGCGCAGCAGCCCCAAAACTTGCTACTTCATTGCAGCAGGTGAACCGTGGATGCAAGCTTACGACTGCTGCGCAGCCGAGCGGGGATAAATCCCCTCGCCACAAGAGCTCTCAAATAAGCAAGAAACGGGGTGCCTGCACCGCAGCATTCTTCAGACTGACCAGTCCTTCCAACAGGATTGCAATCATGTCCCCTACGCCCTCCCTGACCCAACACCTCGCCGACCTCGACTGGCCCACCCTGGCGGCAAGCCTCGACCTGGACGGCTGCGCGATCATTCGCAACCTGCTGCCAAGCAACGCAATGCCGGCAGTTGAGTAGTTTGTATGCGGACTCCGGGCTTTTCCGTTCACGGGTAATAATGGCGCGCCATGGATTCGGGCGCGGCGAGTATCAGTATTTTGCTTATCCGCTGCCTGAAGTGATCCAGCAATTGCGTCAGTCGCTGTATCCGAAGCTGGTACCGCTGGCCAATCGCTGGAATGAATGCATGGGGCTGGAAGCGCGATTTCCCGAGCAACACACCGATTTCATCCAACGCTGCCACGCCGCCGGTCAACAACGCCCCACTCCATTGCTGCTGCAATACGGGCCTCAGGACTACAACTGCCTGCACCAGGACCTGTATGGCGAGCACGTATTCCCGCTGCAGGTGGCGATCCTGCTGTCGGAACCCGGCGAGGACTTCACCGGGGGCGAGTTCGTCCTCACCGAGCAGCGCCCGCGTATGCAGTCGCGCCCCCAGGTCATCGACTTGAAACAAGGCGACGCCGTAGTGTTCGCCGTACATCAGCGGCCGGTCAAAGGCGTTCGAGGTTATTATCGAGTCAACTTGCGCCATGGCGTCAGCCACGTACACAGCGGGCAGCCGGCATACACTCGGGATCATTTTTCATGATGCGCAATGACGACACGCCCATCACCTTCGACCTGTTCGCCGACCAGGCGCCCACTCTCCCAGGCCAGATCGAGCAGATCGGCCGACAGTCCTTTGTACTGCGCGGGTTTGCCCTGCCTTGGCTCGAGCGCCTGCTGCCGGCCCTGGAAAGCGTCTTGCAGGCAGCACCGTTCCGGCAGATGGTCACGCCCGGCGGTTTCACCATGTCGGTGGCGTTGACCAGTTGTGGCGCGCTCGGCTGGACCACTGACCGCAGCGGCTACCGCTATACCGCCCACGACCCGCAGACCGGCCACCCCTGGCCCGACATGCCGCAAGTATTTCGCGAACTGGCCCTGGCCGCCGCCCGTGAGGCAAGGTTCGAGCATTTCGAGCCGGACGCCTGCCTGATCAACCGCTACGTGCCTGGCGCACGCATGTCGCTGCACCAGGACAAGAACGAACGTTCCCTGACGGCCCCCGTCGTCTCGCTCTCCCTGGGCCTGCCAGCCGTCTTCCAGTTCGGCGGATTCGAGCGCAGCGACAAAAGCCAGCGCATCCCGTTGTTCCATGGCGACATTGTGGTCTGGGGTGGCGTGGACCGGTTACGCTACCACGGCGTGCTGCCGCTCAAGCCCGGAGAGCATCCGCGCCTGGGCGCCCAACGGATCAATCTGACGTTCCGCATGGCCGGTTAAAAGCGCAGAATTCAACCGCAAGACCCGGAGTGTCGTCACAAGCATGGCTCCTTACTCTAGGCAAAACGGGCCAATGGAATAACGACCATGAACAACACTTCCAACAACCGCTCCCCTGATCAGGACCCACGCTGGGCCGCCGTGCTCGCCCGGGATCCACGCGCCGACGGCACATTTGTCTACGGCGTGAAGACCACTGGCATCTATTGCCACCCCAGCAGCCTGTCGCGCCTGCCGAACCCGCGCAACGTCGAATTCTTCGACACGCCGGAACAGGCCCAGGCCGCCGGCTACCGTCCCAGCAAGCGCCTGGCAAGGGACCAGACCCAGATTGCCGCGCAACAAGCGGCCCGGGTCGCGGCCGCCTGCCGGCAGATCGAGGCGGCCGAGGAACTGCCTGGGCTGAATGACCTCGCCAGGACTGCGGGCCTGAGCCCCTTCCACTTCCATCGAGTCTTCAAATCCATCACCGGCCTGACACCCAAGGCCTACGCCGCAGCCCATCGCTCACGCAAGGTGCGCGAACGCCTGGCAGACGCCGGATCGGTGACCGAAGCGCTGTATGACGCCGGCTTCAATTCCAACAGCCGCTTCTATGAAGCCGCCGACAAAGTCCTGGGCATGAAACCCGCCGATTACCGCGCCGCCGGACAAAACACTGACATTTGCTTCGCCGTCGGCCAGTGCTCCCTCGGGGCGATCCTGGTGGCGCAAAGCGAGCGTGGCGTATGCGCGATCCTGCTGGGGGATGATCCGGACGCGCTGGTGCGCGACCTGCAGGACAAATTCCGCCGTGCCAACCTCATCGGCGCCGACCGGGAATTCGAGCAACTGATCGCCCAGGTGGTGGGGTTTATCGAAGCGCCGGCCTTGGGCCTGGATTTGCCGTTGGACCTGCGCGGCACGGCGTTCCAGGAGCGGGTCTGGCAGGCTCTGCGGGAGATTCCACCGGGCAGCACCGCCAGCTACGCCGAGATCGCCCAGCGCATCGGCTTGCCCAAAGCGGTGCGCGCGGTGGCCCAGGCCTGCGGTGCCAACAGCCTCGCCGTGGCGATCCCCTGCCATCGGGTGGTGCGCAGCGACGGCAACCTGTCCGGCTACCGCTGGGGCGTTGAGCGCAAACGTCAGCTGTTGGCGCTGGAGCGCTCGCCGGAGGATTGAACGCCGATATAGATCGCGACCGAATCGGGCGCGTTATACACCTCGAAATCGGTGGTGAACCGACGCACGGCCTGTGGGTTGTCGGCGAAGTACGCCCAGATCAGCCCCCAGGCCTGGATCACGCAGCCGGGCATCTCACCCTTGGCGGTGAACACCAGGTAATCCCCGCCCTCGATATCCACGGCGGGGTAGCCTGCGCTCGTGGCATCGACCTGCACACCCGCCGTCACGTTGAAATAGCCAGTCGCATCGGACTCGTAGTCGGAATACACCCCATAGACGAACGACTCCGACTGACGCGCCGGGATCCGGTCGAACACCCCTTCGGTGAAGAACTGCTGCCACATCGGGCCGATCTTCGCCGCGTCGCCCTGCTGCTCGTCGGCGTTGCGGGTGCGTACCTGCAATCCGGCGACCGTGAAGGGTTCGACGGTCCTGAGTTTCACGTCCATGGGTCGGGCTCCTTGATAGTTGAAGTCCGCATGGTACCGATCCTTGCGTCGGGATCAACCCGGGCATCGATTGAAAAACTCGACTGGCCCTGGCCGGGTCACTCCTGCTAAAAACAGCATTTCCTTCTGCCGTCGGAGACACCGGACATGAGTCAGTGGCCAGACACCCGCATTCTCGACCTGCTCGGCATCGAGCATCCGATCATCCAGGGTCCGCTGGCCGGGGTGACCGGTCCGGCCATGGTGGTCGCCACGTCCAATGCCGGTGGGATGGGTTCGATGCCTGCCGCGATGCTCGATGTAGAGCAATTGCGCCAGGCCCTGACGGACATTGCCGAACAGACCGACAAGCCGTTCAGCGTGAATTTTTTCAGCCACCAACCGCCAGTCTTTGATGAGCAAAGGGCCGAGACCTGGAAGCAACGACTCAAGCCTTATTACGAAGAGCTTGGCGCCGATTTTGACGCGCCAACGCCGGTGTCCAATCGCACGCCATTCGACGACGCAGCCTGCCGCGTGCTGGAAGAGTTGCGACCCAAGGTGGTCAGCTTCCACTTCGGCCTGCCGGAAAAGTCGTTGCTGGATCGGGTCAAGGCCACCGGCGCGAAAATCCTCTCGTCGGCCACCACTGTCGAGGAAGCCATCTGGCTCGAACAACACGGCTGCGACGCGATCATCGCCATGGGCTATGAAGCCGGCGGTCATCGCGGGATGTTCCTCAGTGACGACCTCAACACCCAGGTGGGCCTGTTCGCCTTGCTGCCGCAGGTCGTGGACGCGGTGAAGGTGCCGGTGATCGCAACCGGCGGTATCGGCGATGCGCGGGGAATCGTCGCCGCGTTCGCCCTGGGCGCGTCGGCGGTACAGCTGGGCAGCGCCTATCTGTTCACGCCCGAGGCGAAGATCAGCGCGTCCCATCACCGGGCGTTGCGCACGGCCAAGGAAAGCCAGACCGCGGTCACCAATCTGTTCACGGGTCGCCCGGCCCGAGGGATCGTCAACCGAGTGATGCGCGAAGTCGGCCCGATGAGCCCGCTCGCCCCGGCATTCCCCCTGGCGGGCGGCGCGTTGATGCCCTTGCGCGCCAAAGATGAAGCTGACTTCTCCAATCTCTGGGCCGGCCAGGCGTTTCCGCTGGGGCGCGAGTTGCCGAGCGGCGAGTTGACGCGGCGTCTGGCCGAGGAGGCGCTGGCTCGATTCAAGGGCTGAGCGCAAGCCTGACAGTCCCCGGCGCTTGACCGGACGCTATCGCGAGCAAGCTCGCTCCCACAGGGGTTCAGTGTGAATATCAATCATGCATTCATCCCGAAATCCTGTGGGAGCGAGTTTGCTCGCGATGACGGCAGCCCTGCCACCGCTGACTTCTGACAAAATGCCACGTTCCGTTTGCCAGCCATTCGCTATATATTCCGCTATATAGCGAACCCGCCCCCACGGAACCCTGTCCATGCGCCCAGTCCATTTCGCCCCGCTGCTGCTGGCAGCCTGCTTTTGTGTCAACGCTGCCCACGCCGAAGAGGTGCAAGTCGCGGTCGCGTCCAATTTCACCGCCCCGATCCAGGCCATCGCCGCCGATTTCGAGAAGGACACCGGACACAAACTGATTGCCGCATACGGCGCGACCGGGCAGTTCTACACCCAGATCAAGAACGGCGCGCCGTTCGAAGTGTTCCTGGCCGCCGACGACACCACCCCGGCCAAACTGGAAAGCGAAGGCGATACCGTGAAAGGCTCGCGCTTCACCTACGCCATTGGCACGCTTGCGTTGTGGTCAGCCAAGGACAATTACGTCGACGCCAAGGGCCAGGTCCTGCGGGACAACGCGTTCCAACACCTGTCCATCGCTAACCCGAAAGCCGCGCCCTATGGCCTCGCCGCCACCCAGGTGTTGGATAAGATGGGGCTCGCCAATCAGGTCAAGGGCAAGATCGTCGAAGGCCAGAACATCACCCAGGCCTACCAGTTCGTTTCCACCGGCAATGCCGAGCTCGGTTTCGTGGCCTTGTCCCAGGTGTTCAAGGACGGCAAGCTGGCGAGCGGTTCCGCGTGGATTGTCCCTGCCGAACTGCACGACCCGATCAAGCAGGACGCCGTGATCCTCGGCAAGGGCCGGGACAACCCTGCCGCGAAGGCATTGATGGACTACCTCAAGGGGCCGAAAGCCGCCGCTATCATCCAAGCCTACGGTTATCAACGCTAAATGCTGACCGGCGCCGACTATTCCGCCATCGGGTTGACCCTGAAACTGGCGTCACTGACCACGGTGATCCTGCTGCTGATCGGCACGCCTATCGCGTTGTGGCTGTCGCGCACCCGATCCTGGCTGCGCGGGCCCGTGGGTGCAGTGGTCGCCCTGCCATTGGTGCTGCCGCCGACCGTGATCGGCTTCTATCTGTTGCTGGCATTGGGGCCGAACGGCTGGATCGGCCAGTTCACCCAGGCCCTCGGCCTGGGCACCCTCACCTTCAGCTTCAGCGGGCTGGTGATTGGCTCAGTGATCTATTCCATGCCGTTTGTGGTGCAGCCGTTGCAAAACGCCTTTTCCGCCATTGGCAGCCGGCCCCTGGAAGTCGCCGCCACCCTGCGAGCCGGGCCGTGGGACACCTTCTTCAGCGTCATCCTGCCCTTGGCGCGCCCCGGCTTCATCACGGCGACGATCCTCGGCTTCGCCCACACGGTCGGCGAATTTGGCGTGGTGCTGATGATCGGCGGGAACATCCCGGAGAAAACCCGGGTGGTGTCGGTGCAGATCTACGACCATGTCGAAGCCCTTGAATACAGCCAGGCCCACTGGCTGGCGGCGGCGATGCTGGTGTTTTCCTTCCTGGTGTTGCTGGCGTTGTATTCCAGCCGCCGAACCCGCGCCGGCTGGAGCTGATCGATGATCCAGGCACGATTTCGACTCGACCACGGCCCGTTTTCCCTGGACTTGGACGTGCAATTGCCTGGCCGGGGCGTGACCGCGCTGTACGGCGAATCCGGCTCCGGCAAAACCACCTGCCTGCGCTGCATCGCCGGGCTGGACCGGCCTGCGCGGGGCTTCGTCGAGGTCAATGGCGAGGTGTGGCAGGACAGCGAGCGCGGGATTTTCGTGCCGCCCCACCAGCGAGCGCTGGGGTACGTTTTCCAGGAGGCGAGCCTGTTCGATCACCTGTCGGTGCGCGGTAACTTGCTGTTCGGCCTCAAGCGCGTCGCCACGGCGCAACGGCGCGTGGACATGACCCAAGCGACGGAACTGCTGGGCATCGGCCACTTGCTCGACAGGCAGCCGCACAACCTTTCCGGCGGCGAACGCCAGCGCGTCGGCATCGCCCGCGCCTTGCTGACCAGCCCACGCTTGCTGCTGATGGATGAACCGCTGGCGGCCCTCGATACGCGACGCAAGAACGAGATCCTGCCGTACCTGCAACGACTCCACGATGAACTGGACATCCCGGTGCTGTACGTCAGCCATTCCCAGGATGAAGTGGCGCGCCTGGCCGATCACATCGTGTTGCTGGATGCCGGGCGGGCCTTGGCCAGCGGGCCGATCGGCGAGACCCTGGCCCGGCTCGACCTGCCACTGGCCCTGGGCGATGACGCAGGCGTGGTGATCCAGGGCAAGGTCGCCGGCTATGACACGCAGTATCAGTTGCTCACCCTGACGCTGCCCGACAGCCAGCTCCGCATGCGCGTGACCCACACGCCCCTGGCTGACGGACTGCCGCTGCGCATCAAGGTACAGGCCCGGGACGTCAGCCTGAGCCTGGCAAACGATGCGCAGACCAGCATCCTCAATCGCCTGCCAGTGACGGTGGTCAGCGAACTGGCCGGCGACAACGCGGCCCACGTGCTGATCCGCCTGGACGCTGCCGGCACCCCGCTGCTGGCGCGGATCACCCGGTATTCCCGCGACCAGTTGAAGCTGCACCCAGGGCAAGTGCTGTGGGCGCAGATCAAGGCGGTGGCGGTGTTGGCGTAGCCGTTCACAGAAGATTTCCCCTGTGGGAGCGAGCTTGCTCGCGATGACGTCGGCACATTCAGCTTCTGAGCAAGCTGATCCACCGCTATCGCGAGCAAGCTCGCTCCCACAGGGTTGAATCGGGTGATATGAGAATCTCGGCACGACCGCAACGGCCAGCGGTCAATGAATTCACAGGCCATCCGAATTCATCGCCAAGGATCCACCATGCCCGATACCCCAATGTCCGATGCGCTCCCGGCCGACTTGCATTACGTCGACGACACGGCGCCGGGCATCACCCGCAGGAAACTGCGGGGCAAGTTCTGTTATTTCGATCCATCGGGCGAGCGCATCACCGACGCAGCCGAAATCCAGCGCATCAATGCCCTGGCCGTTCCGCCGGCCTACACCGATGTCTGGATCTGCACCGACCCCCGCGGCCATCTCCAGGCCACCGGCCGCGATGCCCGTGGCCGCAAGCAATACCGTTATCATCCACGCTGGCGCGAAGTGCGCGATGCCGACAAGTATTCACGCATGCTGGAGTTCGGCCGCACCCTGCCCCGCTTGCGCAAGCGCCTGGAAGACATTCTCGCCACCCCGGGCTTCAGTCGCGACAAAGTCATGGCGACGGTCATCACCTTGCTCGACGTGACTCTGATCCGCGTCGGCAACACCCAATACGCCCGGGATAATCGTTCCTACGGCCTGACCACGCTGCGCAATAAGCACGTCGCAGTCAACGGCAGTGCCATCGCGTTCCAGTTCCGTGGCAAGAGCGGCATCGAACATCAGATCACCGTGAAAGACCGACGCCTGGCGCGAATCATCCGGCGCTGCCAGGAAATGCCCGGACAGAATCTCTTCCAGTACCTGGACGAGAGCGGCGAGCGCCACGCCGTCACCTCATCGGACGTCAACGCCTACCTCAAGACGCTCACCGGCGCCGATTTCACCGCCAAGGACTACCGCACCTGGGCAGGCAGCGCAGCAGCCTTGGAGGGACTGCGCACATTGCAATGGGAAACCGAAACCGAGGCCAAGCGACACGTCGCCGAGATGGTCCGGCAAGTCGCCTGCCAGTTGGGCAACACGCCAGCCGTCTGTCGCAAATGCTACATCCATCCCGCCGTACTGGAAGGCTTCATGGGCGGCGTCCTGCATGAACTGCCCAAGCCTCGGGTGCGCAAGGGCCTCAGTGCGCAGGAAGCGGCGCTGACGATGTTCCTGGAACGCATGGCCCACGCCGTCGAAGCCTGTTGAGCGAAACGATCGATTCGTAGCCGGACTCGATAACGTGTTACGGAAGTGGAACATCCGACAGCCGGTGGACTCCCAACTGTACAGAGCCGCTGATCCGCAGACTCGTCAACGCGTGACGTCGAGAGGAGTTTCAGATGTCCGAACACATCGTCCATTTCCATTGCCAGATCGATCAGGGAACCACCGAACGCTTCCGCGACAATTGCCTGGAAGCCATTGAAAAAGGCGCTGACTCGCTGATGCTCAACCTCTCTACGGTCGGCGGTAGCACCAACTTCGGGTTCACCCTCTACACCTTCATCAAGTCCCTCCCCGTGCCGGTGCGCGCCGTGAACGCCGGCAACATCGAGTCGATGGGCATCGTCATGTACCTGGCCGCCAGCGACCGCACCACGACCCCGCATTCGCGCTTCCTGATCCACCCGATGAATTGGTATTTCGGCCAGAAATCCGTGGACCACTCGCGCTTGCGCGAATACCTGTCCAGCCTCGACAACGACGTGGCGCGGTACGTGGAAATCTACGTCAAGGAAACGGCCGGCGCTGCCACGCAACTGGATATCTTCAAATGCCTGTGCGCCGAAGAACGAGTGATCCCGGCGGAGAATTCCCTGGCCTTCGGCATCGCGCATCGGGTTGAACAAGTGGTGTTCCCACCCGAGGCCAAGCATTGGAAAGTGAGCGGCGGCGAGGACTGAAACCGTCCCCCTGGCAATGAATAAATTCGATTTGACGCCGTTTTGTTTATTAACAAAATCCATGTTGTATAAGTTCAAGCGAAACGGCTGTATAACTTTTTCCATACACTTTTACAAACCAATGCCGTTCGTCGCCAGCGAAACGTTTTTTTTAAACTTCCCTTCGCAGTTTTCTTTCACAGTACTGCGAGGCACGTTTTACTCGCTTAACCAAAATGAGGATTCTCGAAATGGCTAATAGCGGAAACAAAAACCCAGGTAACTTCGCAAACGACCGTGAGAAAGCATCCGAAGCCGGCAAGAAAGGCGGACATGCTTCCGGCGGCAATTTCGCAAACGACCGGGAAAAAGCTTCTGAAGCTGGCCGCAAAGGTGGCGAACGTAGCCACGGCGGTGGCCGGAAGTCGTAACCCGGAGAATCGTTGGGGCGCAGCTTTGCTGCGTCCTGGCGCTTAACCTGTCGAGGTCATGAATGAGCCACGATCGATTCATCATCAGCTTTATCGCCGACGGCCAACCCGATAGCCGGGTACTCGCAACGGACACCGAGACGCTGACCACCGAAGAAGCCGAAGCGCTCTTGAGGGTGACCTTCACTGAACTTAAGAGTGTCAAGATCAGTGACGTTCAAGTTCAGAAAAGAACCAGGCCAAACGAAACGGAACATGATGTTCCGGGGCATTTCAAACAGCCGTAACGGATGCCGATCGCCCCACCTAACTTCCAAACGCACCTATCTTTTGCTGTCGCTGCACTTGTGGCGAGGGGATTTATCCCCGCTGGGCTGCGAAGCAGCCCCCCGGGCGACAAACTTGATATCTGATTCGTTTATTATTTGGGGTCGCTTCGCAACCCAGCGGGGATAAATCCCCTCGCCACAGAAAGCTTTCTTCAAGATCACTTTCTTTAATGAGCATGCCCCGTCGGATCCTTGATCTGCCAAATCTTGCCTTTCTGCCACGCATCCGCGCCAGGATCGATTGCCGGCGCCTCAATGGATTCGCGGGCACGTTTCTTCGCTTCGCTGTCGATGCCCATCCGCCCGTCGCGCTCGCGCACCAGCTGCGAATCGATCTGGCCATCGGCCGTAAAGCCCATCATCAATTGCGGGACGCCATAGGGCAGCGCATTGCCCTGCTCGGTGTGCCAGGTGTGCCAGGTCTTGCCGTAGGTGCCGACCAGATTTTTCATCAAGCGAGTCTCCGCGACTTCGGGTATGCCCGGCGCGACCAGTTGACCCGACTTCACTTCATGCACATGGCTGTGCCACAGCTGCTTCTCGGCGGCGGGCAAGCCTTCGAACAGACGCTTGCTGACGATGTACTCCACCCCCATCAATTTGGCCTTGGCGGTGTTGGCGTCGAAGATGGCGCACTGGAAGACTTCTTCGTTCAGCGCCGTGCAGTAGTGGTGCGCCTCCATTTGCCCGGACATTCGCCCGTTATAGAAATGAAAGCCATCGAGGTAGGTATCCAACGCCTGCAACGGGGGTTTGTTCTGCATGATCCCGGCCCCCGCTTCCAGGGTCGCGGTGGTCGGGCTTTTCGCAGCCCCTGGCGCATCCACCGGTGAATGGCTGTTGCCGCCCGCGCAGCCCGCCAGGCCCACCGTTGCCGCATAGAGCATGGCCCAGGTTCCATGAACAATCTTTCCAGGCATCTCGACTCTCCTTTCCATGACTGTTCATGAGAAAGGCGTCCGCTGGCCGGGGTTTGATTTTTCCCTAAGGGAACCGACGAGCGGCCGCTACGGCCGCGCGTTGTAGGCCTGCTTCACAGTGTCGATCCAGGCCGGGTCCAAGCGTGATTGATCAGGGTCCAGGCCTTGCGCCTGCAATTTCTCCAGATGCTCATCGGCCTCGCGAACCAGCGAGGCGTGGTCGCTGGAATTGGCATCCAGCAGGTGCATCTGGGCCAAGCCCAAGTGATAGAAACGCAACAGTTTCATCGCCGCCGGGTCCCGGGCCTGCGCGCCGGCCTTCACTTGATGCATCACGTTGGTGATGCTCATCAGGCTGCGCTTGAGCTGCCAGCCGTACACCGCCGCACTCATCCACGGCTGCGACCAGAAATACCCGCGCATCAGCCCGACCATCACCAGCACGGCAGCAAATACGCCACCTACATTGAAGCGAAAATTGTCCCCTCCAGGCGTACTGAACGCCATCACTGCCAAGCTCGATAACAGCATCGCCAGCGCGAGAAACACCACGGCCAGGATGAGCGTGCTGCGACGGGTCTGTTGCCGGTAGTCGGCGGCGTCCCACGGTTTGATCTCGAACATCGCGTCGCAATTTCCTTGTGTGGCGTGAAAAGAGTCGCGCATTATCGCCTGCCCGGTCGATTTAGCTATGCTGGGGCTCATTTTAAGTGGCAAGCGATCCGAAGGACCCGGATCAAAGTCCATGGCGATACCGCAAGGATCGTGCGATCTTCCTGCGTGGATGTTTTTTTCAAGATGCCGCCGTCGTGCGAGCGGCATCGTTTTCAAGGAAAGCTGAATGACTCAAAGACATGTAATCAACGCTTCGGTAAGCCCGAAGGGCAGCCTGGAAACCCTGTCCCAGCGCGAAGTGCAGCAACTGAGCGAAGCCGGTTCCGGCAGCATCTACGATCTTTTCCGCCAGTGCGCCCTGGCCATTCTCAATACCGGCGCCCATGTCGATAACGCCAAGACCATCCTGGAAGCCTACAAGGATTTCGAGATCCGCATTCACCAGCAGGACCGTGGCGTGCGCCTGGAACTGCTGAACGCGCCGGCCGACGCATTCGTCGACGGCGAAATGATCGCCAGCACCCGCGAGATGCTGTTCAGCGCCCTGCGCGACATCGTCTATACCGAGAACGAACTGGACAGCCAGCGCATCGACCTGAGCTCATCCCAGGGCATCAGCGACTACGTCTTCCACCTGCTGCGCAACGCTCGCACCCTGCGCCCGGGCGTGGAACCGAAAATCGTCGTGTGCTGGGGCGGTCACTCGATCAACACCGAAGAATACAAATACACCAAGAAAGTCGGCCACGAACTGGGCCTGCGCAGCCTGGACATCTGCACCGGCTGCGGCCCGGGCGTGATGAAGGGCCCGATGAAAGGCGCCACCATCGCCCACGCCAAGCAGCGCATCCACGGCGGTCGCTACCTGGGCCTGACCGAGCCGGGCATCATCGCCGCCGAAGCGCCGAACCCGATCGTCAATGAACTGGTGATCCTGCCGGACATCGAGAAGCGCCTGGAAGCCTTCGTGCGCGTCGGCCACGGCATCATCATCTTCCCGGGCGGCGCCGGTACGGCGGAAGAGTTCCTCTACTTGCTGGGCATTCTCATGCACCCGGCCAACCAGGACCTGCCCTTCCCGGTGATCCTCACCGGGCCTAAAAGCGCCACGCCGTATTTCGAGCAACTGCACGCATTCGTCGGTGCGACCTTGGGCGAGGCCGCGCAAAAGCATTACCAGATCATCATTGACGACCCGGCCGAAGTGGCGCGGCAGATGACCCAGGGGTTGAAAGAAGTGAAGCAGTTCCGCCGCGAGCGCAACGACGCGTTCCACTTCAACTGGCTGCTGAAAATCGACGAAGGTTTCCAGCGTCCGTTCGACCCAACCCACGCCAACATGGCCAGCCTGGGCCTGAGCCGCGAATTGCCAGCCCACGAATTGGCCGCGAACCTGCGCCGGGCGTTCTCGGGGATCGTGGCGGGGAACGTGAAGGACAAGGGCATCCGCCTGATCGAAGAACACGGCCCGTACGAAATCCACGGCGACGCCGCGATCATGGAGCCGCTGGATCGCCTGCTCCAGGCCTTCGTCGCCCAGCATCGGATGAAACTGCCGGGCGGCGCGGCGTATGTGCCGTGCTATCGCGTAGTGACCTGATCCCGAAATCGCTGAGGTAGACATGTGGGAGCGGGCTTGCTCGCGAAGGCGGTGGTTCAGCCATGACTGATGTGGCTGACACGACGCTTTCGCGAGCAAGCCCGCTCCCACAGGGGTTAGCGGTGGTCTGGAAGGTGCATCAATCCGTTGTCGTCTACCGCAATGCTCAGCCCACGGTAATCCTCGATCTGCCCATGCAACGTCACCACCGGGTGGGTATGCGTGGCGGTCACCACCATTACGTCCATGTCCGCCGCCTCGCCGGCCTTGATCCCGGCGTCGGCGTCCTCGAACACCAGGCATTCCTGCGGGGCGACCTGCAAGCGTTGCGCGGCCAACAGATAGCACCCTGGATTCGGCTTACCGGCGCTCACGTCTTCGGCAGTCACCATCACCTCTGGGCGCGGGATCCCGGCGGCTTCCATCCGGCGTAAAGCCAAGGCCATCGGCGCAGACGTGACGATAGCCCATTGCGTTGGCGGCAGGCTCCTGAGAAATGCCACCGCCCCGGGCACCTCGACCACGCCTTCCACGTCTTCGATTTCTTCAACGGTGAGCTGCGCGGCCTCGGACTGGACATCCACACCGGGCAAGTTCTGGCGGGCGACCGTGTCGACGGCGCGCACGCCGTGGATGGTAGGCAGGAACTTCGCCACGTCCAGGCCATGGCGGATGGCCCAGCGGGTCCAGATCCGCTCGGTGGCGGCGACCGAATTGAGCAGCGTGCCGTCCATGTCGAAGAGGAAGGCGCGGTAGGCGATGGAGGTGCGTTCTACGGACATCGTGATCCTCGTACTGGGATGAAATGGTGGCCACTGTACTGTGGGAGCGGGCTTGCTCGCGAAGGCGGTGGGTCAGCTTGCATCAATGGCGAATGGACTGCCGTCTTCGCGAGCAAGCCCGCTCCCACACAGAGTTCTGCATCGTTTCGCCTGGCAGTGGTCTACACCAACCGCTCGATCCGCTGATGCTGCCAGACCCGTTTGTAATACAGCGTCTGCAGCAACAGCATGCTCAGGTACGCCACCGGAAACGCCATCCACACCCCTTGCAGGCCGAAGTGGGCGTCAAACAGGTAGGCGACCGGCACTTGCACGCCGATGATGCAGAAGATCGAGATCGCCACCGGCACCAGCACCGTGCCGCTGGCGCGCATGATGCCGCCGACGATCGCCTGGAAGCCGAACACCAGAAGGCTCCAGAGCATGATGTGCAGCAGATGCTCGGCCTGGACTCGCGCTGCCGGGTCAGTGATGAACAGCCCCAACAACCAGTGGGACAACAGATACCCCAGCAGCACCAGCCCACCGGTCAGCCAGACATTGATCAACAGCCCGGTGCGCAGGATCGGTCCCAGGCGTTCCAGGCGCCCGGCCCCGATGGCCTGGGCACCGAGGATCGAAGCGGTGATGGCGATCGACAACGCCGGGAACTGCACGTAGTTGACGATCTGCGTCACCGCGCCGTAGGCCGCCGTGGCCTGGGAGCCGTGGCGATTGACCAGGGCGAGGATGACCAGCTCCGACAACGAGATCACCACCATCTGCAAACCGGTGGGCAGGCCGATGCGCAGCACTTTGCCGAGGATGTCCCGGTCCAGGCGCATCGCCGCGAACAACGCCCGATCCGGTGCCAGGGCATGCGCCCGGCGGTTCAGGCGCCACGCCAGCATCGCCATCGCCGACGCGGTGCCCACCAGCCCCGCCAGCGCCGCGCTCTGGATGCCCATCGGCGGGAACCCCAGCCAGCCACGGATCAGCACCGGCGTCAGTATCATCCCGACGCTGGTGGAGACGAGCAACGCCAGCAGCGGCGAAATGGTATCGCTGACACCGCGCAACAGCTGGGTGAACAGTACGAACACCAGCAGCATCGGCAAAATCCACATCATCACCCGCGCATAGGACACCGCGTCATCCAGCACATCGGCCGGCGTCCCGAGCCCCTGCAGGCCTTCGCGGGCAAAGACACTGCCCAGCACCGCCGCGACCAACCCGATGATCGCCCCTAGCAACAGCGTCGAACCGGCAATCGCCTTCACCGTCCCGGTTTCACCGGCGCCGTACGCCTGCCCGATCAGCACCCCTGCCCCGGCACCCAGGCCAATCACCAACGCGATGAAGAAAAACACGATGGGAAACATCCCCGACACCGCTGCCAAGGCCTGGGTGCCGAGCATCTGGCCGATATAGATGCTGTTGAGCGTACCGGACATTGATTGCAGGAAATTGGACACGACCATGGGGGCCAGGAACAGCAGGTAGGTTTTCCAGAGAGGCTGGGTGGGCATGAGGGCTCGATGGCAGGTTCGAAATCTGATGCGGGGTAATTTAGCTCAATCCTTTCGTTATGTTTCGGAAGATGTCCGCTTTTGTGGCGAGGGAGCTTGCTCCCGCTGGGTCGCGAAGCGGCCCCCTTTTTGAATTGGCATCGCCGGGAAATCAGACCGGTGGTTGGGACTGCTGCGCAGTCCAGCGGGAGCAAGCTCCCTCGCCACGGGTTTTCCGTAGGTCGGGCCACCTCGACATTTCGCCGATCTCGTCTATTCTGAGATATCAATGTGCCATCTTTTTTAACGGAATCGGACGACTGGTCCTCAAGGCCAAGTCGGTTTTGCAGATAACCAGTTATTCGCAAACACCTGTCCGCAACACTGTTCAAGGACCGAACCATGACGTCGTATTCCCACGACCAATCCTTCGCCAAATCCCAGCCTCGCGTGCTCTGGCCGGCCGTCATCGTGGCCGCTGTCGCATGCGTCGGCGTGCTGGTATTGAATGGCGCGAGCGCGCAGAACATCGGTTTGAGCGTCGTGCTGCTGATCCTTGGCGTGGGCGCCGGGATCTTCGGCGCGCGGTCGCAACGCCTTCAATCCAACAAGGCCATCGCTGCCGCCATCGCCAGCCATGAATTGCAGGCCAGCCAGGCCAGCAATAACGGGACCGCGCAACTCAACGAAGTGATGCTCGGTGCCATGCCGATCTGGGCCAAGCAAGTCGAAAGCTCGCGCCAGCAGACTGAAACCGCGATCGTTTCGTTGACCAGCCGTTTCACCGGCATTTCCTCGCGCCTCGAAGAGACCGTGCAAGCCTCGCAACTGGCCGCTGGCGAGTTGGCCGGCAGCAGCAGTGGCGGTGCCGTCCAGGTGTTGGCGCAGAGTGAAGGCGAACTGGTCAAGGTCATCGATTCGCTCAAGGCCACCCAGGCCAGTCGTGATGAAACCCTCGCACAGGTGCGCAACCTGACGGCCTATACCGGCGAGCTGCGGACCATGGCCGCCGACGTCGCGGCGATTGCCGCCCAGACCAACCTGTTGGCCCTCAACGCTGCCATCGAAGCCGCTCGCGCAGGCGAAGCCGGACGTGGCTTTGCGGTGGTGGCCGACGCCGTGCGCGCCCTGTCGAGCAAGTCCAGCGAGACCGGTCAACAAATGTCGGCCAAGGTCGATGTCATCAACACCGCCATCACCCAATTGGTCCACGCAGCCTCCAGTGGTGCCGACCAGGACAGTCAATCCGTGGCCGTGTCCGAAGGCAGCATCCAGCGTGTACTCGAACGCTTCCAGAGCGTCACCGGGCGCCTCGCCGATTCGGCCGACATGTTGCAACGAGAGAGTTTCGGCATTCGCGACGAACTCACCGACGTGCTGGTCAACCTGCAATTCCAGGATCGGGTCAGCCAGATCCTAAGCCACGTGCGCGACAACATCGAGGACCTGCATGTGCACCTGCAGCAGGCCAGCCAGTCGCCCGAACAGGCCGCTTCCATCGACGCCCGCCAATGGCTGGCGCGCATGGAAACCACCTATGCCACCGACGAGCAGCGCCGCAATCACCACGGCGACTCGGCGGCGCAACAGACTTCACAGGAAATAACCTTCTTCTAGGAGCCCCCCATGGCGAAAAGTGTATTGGTTGTCGACGACTCCGCGAGCGTTCGGCAGGTGGTCGGCATCGCGTTGAAAAGTGCCGGCTACGACGTGATCGAGGCCAGCGATGGCAAGGATGCATTGGGCAAGCTCAACGGCCAGAAAGTGCACCTGATCATCAGCGACGTGAACATGCCGAACATGGACGGCATCACCTTCGTCAAGGAGGTCAAGAAGCTCGCGAGCTACAAGTTCACGCCGATCATCATGCTCACCACCGAATCCCAGGAATCGAAGAAGCAAGAAGGCCAGGCCGCGGGCGCCAAGGCCTGGGTGGTCAAGCCATTCCAGCCGGCGCAGATGTTGGCGGCGGTGTCCAAGCTGATTCTTCCCTGATGGCCGGAGGCTTCAATGCCGCTGCTGTACGAAATAGAAGATGACACGGCGCAGGTGCAGATCGACGGCGAGCTGACGATCTACACCGCCGCCGACCTGGCCGCGCAATTGCTGCCGCGGCTGGGGGCCACGCCCGCGATGGCGCTGGACCTGTCGCAAATCACCGAGATGGATGGCGCCGGCCTGCAACTGCTGCTGATGATTCAGCGCGAGGCACCCAAGGCCGGCACCCAACTGACAGTGACCGATCAAAGCAAAGCCGTCACGGAAACACTGGCCCTGTGCAACCTGGTTGCCTAGGGTCAAGACCTAGCCCCACCGCAACACGTCGAACACGACAAAGGACATGAGCGTGAGCATCAATCTCGATCAGGCACAACAGACCTTCATCGTCGAGGCTCGGGAACAACTGCAGGCGATGGAAGAGTCGCTGCTGCAATTGGAAAACGACCCCGGCGATGATGACGCCATCGGCGCGATTTTCCGGGCGGCCCACACGATCAAGGGCTCGGCCGGACTGTTCGGCCTGGAGCCGATCGTCAGTTTTACCCACATCGTCGAAGACGTCCTCGATCGCCTGCGCGAGGGCAGCGTCGAGGTAGACCCGGGCTTGATCGCGGTGCTGCTCAAGTCCGGCGATCACATGCTCGAGCTGATCGACGTGGTCGCCAACCAGGGCTCGACCTTGCAGCCCCCTGCCCTGGCGCGGGAAATGGAACTGTGCCAGATCCTGCAGGAATACCAGGCGCCGCCGACCGCAGCCGAACCGGCCCGCAAAGCAGAAGCCGAGCCGACCGATACATCCGAAGCTAGCCTCTGGCACATTTCCCTGCGCTTCGGCCAGGACGTATTCCGCAACGGCATGGACCCTTTGTCGTTCCTGCGCTACTTGCAAACCCTGGGTGAAATCGTCGAGATCTCCACGCTCACAGAGGCGCTGCCGGCTGTCGAGGCCTGGGATGCCGAGTCCTGCTACCTGGGCTTCGACATCGCGTTTCGCTCCGCCGCCGGATACACCGCGATCAACGAAGTCTTCGATTTCGTGCGGGAAGACTGCGTGATCGAAATCGTCGCCGCCCAGGACGTCGAAGCCCAGGCGAATACCGGCCTGGTCGCGACGTCCCAGCCGGCGAGCGACGAAGGCACCGCCGTGGTCACCACGGGCGAGCTGATGCCGGACCAACGCAAGACCCCGCGCATGCCCGCCCAGGTCGCGCCTGACAGACAGGCCGTCACCAATGAAAACAAAGCCAAGGACGGTGCCTACGTCCGGGTCAATGCCGACAAACTCGACGAACTGATCAACCTCGTGGGTGAGCTGGTCATCGCCAGCGCCGGTGCCAGCCTGCTGGCCCGCACCTGCCAGAACGACCCGTTGCAGGAAGCCACCTCATCGGTGTCCGGCCTGGTGGAAGAGATTCTCGACGGTGCCTTGCGCCTGCGCATGATCCCCATCGGCGAAACCTTCAACCGCTTTCGCCGGGTGGTGCGCGATGTCAGCCAGGAACTGGGCAAGGACATCGACCTGATCATCAGCGGCGCGGAAACCGAGCTGGACAAGACCGTGGTGGAAAAGATCGGCGACCCGCTGATGCACCTGCTGCGCAACGCCATGGACCACGGCATCGAAACCGCCGAGGCGCGGCAGGCGGCAGGCAAGCCGGCCAAGGGGCATCTGCACCTCAACGCCTACCACGACTCGGGCAGCATCGTGCTGGAAATCGCCGACGACGGCGCCGGCCTGAACCGCGACCGCATCCTGGAAAAAGCCCACGAACGTGGCCTGATCGCCCAGGGTGCGAACCTGACCGACCAGGAAATCTACAACCTGATCTTCGAACCGGGCTTCTCCACCGCCCAGGCCGTCACCAACCTTTCCGGGCGTGGCGTCGGCATGGACGTGGTCAAGCGCAACATCACGCTGCTGCGCGGCACGGTCGACCTGGACAGCCAGCCGGGCAAGGGCACCGTGGTGCGCATCCGCTTGCCGCTGACCCTGGCAATCATCAATGGCTTCCTGGTCGGCATCGGCCAGTCCACCTATGTCATTCCCCTGGACATGGTCCAGGAATGCATCGAGTTGAGCGAAGACGATGGCATCGCCAGTCGCGAACAAGGCTACCTCGACCTGCGGGGCGAAGTGCTCCCGCTGGTGTACCTGCGCGATCACTTCCACCACGAAGGCCCGGCCTCGCGCCGGCAGAACGTGGTGGTGGTGCGCTACGCCGAGCTCAAGGCAGGGCTGGTGGTGGATGACCTGCTGGGTGAATTCCAGACCGTGATCAAACCCTTGGGCAAGCTGTTCGGCGCGCTGCGCGGCATCAGCGGCTCGACCATCCTGGGCAGCGGCGCCGTGGCGTTGATCCTCGACGTCCCGGCCCTGCTCACCCAGATCGCACAGATAGAAAACCGCTACAACTCGACCCCATTACAACAAGCCAACGCTCGCTGACGCTTCAACACTCCATGGAGAGGTATTCCCCAATGAAATGGTTCTACGACCTTAGAATCGCCACCAAACTGATCACTTCCTTCCTTGTGGTGTTGGCGCTGACCGCCGTCATGGGCGTGTTCTCGATCATCCAGTTGGGCCAGGTGAACGGCACCGCTCTGGACATTCGTGAAAACTGGATGCCGTCCATGCGCGCGGCCTCGGGCATGCGTTTCTTTGCCGCGAGCTATCGCCTCAAGGAAAACCGCCACATCGCCGCGGACTCCGAGCAGGAACGCGTAACCCTGGAACAAGAAGCCGACGAAGCCAAGAAGGCTTTCGAGACCCGTCTGGGCACTTATGAAAAATTGCTCTCCAGCGCCGAGGACCGCCAGCTATTCGAAACCACTCGCAATGATTGGGCTGCTTATCTGGTCACCAGCAAAGACCTCTTCGCACTGTCGCGGCAAAACCAGGCAGAGCAAGCCATGGCACTGCTCAAGGGCGAGTCCAAGCGTCAGTTCGACCTGGTGACCGGCGACTTGCAAAAGCTTGTCGAGCTCAACGCGGCCGGCGCTGACGTCGCCAGTGCGCACGGCACCAAGCTGTATGAGAACGCGCGCCTGTCAATCATCGCCGTGCTGGCTGTTGCTTTGCTGGTGGGCCTGGGCCTGGCGCTGTTCATCTCGCGCATCATTTCCCGTCCGCTGAAACAAGCCGCCGTCGTTGCCGAACAACTGGCCGAAGGCAACCTGAACGCGAAGATCGAAGGTGGCTCGAAAGACGAAACCGGCATGGTGCTCAACGCCATGCAGAACATGGTCGGCAAGCTGTCGCACATCATCGGTGAAGTGCGCAACGCAGCGGACAACCTCGCCAGCGCTTCCGAAGAAGTCAGCGCCACCGCGCAGTCGATGAGCCAAGCCACCAGCGAACAGGCGGCCAGCGTCGAGGAAACCAGCGCGTCCATCGAGCAGATGAGCGCCAGCATCAACCAGAACACCGAGAACGCCAAGGTCACCGACGGCATGGCCAGCAAGGCCGCCAAGGAAGCCACCGACGGTGGCGAATCGGTGCAGCAGACCGTGGTGGCGATGAAGAAAATCGCCCAGCGCATCAGCATCATCGACGACATCGCCTACCAGACCAACCTGCTGGCGCTCAACGCCGCCATCGAAGCAGCCCGCGCCGGCGAACACGGCAAAGGCTTCGCGGTGGTCGCCGCCGAAGTCCGCAAACTGGCCGAGCGTAGCCAGGTCGCGGCACAGGAAATCGGCGAGCTGTCGTCCAGCAGCGTCGACATGGCCGAGAAGGCCGGCAACCTGCTCAACGAGATGGTTCCGTCCATCAACAAGACCTCGGACCTGGTCCAGGAAATCAGCGCCGCGTCCGAAGAACAGGCTGCTGGCGTGGCGCAGATCAACACCGCCATGACCCAGCTCAACCAAGTGACCCAGCAGAACGCCTCCAGCAGCGAAGAACTGGCCGCCACCGCCGAGGAGATGAGCAGCCAGGCCGAACAACTGCAGCAGGCCATGAGCTTCTTCACCTTGGACACGCCGCCGAAATCTGCCGTCCAGGCCGCTCGGGTCGATAACACCCCTGGCCCGTCCAGCCGTAAACCGGGCCGGGCACCGGCACCGGTGATGCCCAAGGCGTTTGCCTACAACATGGCCAGCGCACCGGACGAATCGGAATTCACCCGGTTCTGACGGCCCGGTTCCACAGGCTTGCTTAAAGGAGAAAGGCAATGGGCGCCATCGCGACCACACGTCAGACCGCCAGCGCGGTCGAGGAAGAAGCGCAGTACCTGACGTTCATGCTCGGCACGGAGATGTTCGCCATCGGCATCCTGTGCATCAAGGAAATCATCGAATACGGCAATCTCACCGTCGTGCCGATGATGCCGGCCTTCGTCCGCGGGGTGATCAACCTGCGCGGCGCGGTCGTGCCGGTGGTGGATCTGTCGGCCCGTTTCGGCCGGCCGAACTCCACCATCAGCCGTCGCAGTTGCGTGGTGATCATCGAGGCCGCCAGTGCCGATGGGCTGGCCCAGGACATTGGCCTGCTGGTGGACACGGTGTCGGCGGTGCTGGAAATCCCGGCTTCGCAGATCGAGCCGCCACCGAGTTTCGGCGCGAAGATCCGCGCCGACTTCATCAGTGGCATGGCCAAGGTCGATGGCAAGTTCGTCATCGTCCTGGAAGTGGACCGGGTGCTGTCCATCGATGAGATGTCCGAACTCGCCCAGGCCAGCCCCGCCGCGTTGGAAGCGCCAGACTCATGAGCACAGACACTTGCAGGGAACGCACGGTGAATTCGATGGCGCTCACCGACCGGGAGTTCGGCCAGTTCCAATCCTGGTTGTACCAGGCGGCTGGCATCAACCTGTCGCCGGCTAAGAAAGCCCTGGTGGCCGGGCGTTTGTTCAAGCGCCTCAAGCACTACGAGCTGGACAGCTACGGCGAGTATTTCAAGCTGATCATGAGCGGCCAGCGCAGCGACGAATTGCAAGTGGCGCTGGACCTGCTTACGACCAACGAGACCTATTTCTTCCGCGAACCCAAGCACTTTGACTTCCTTCGCGATCACGTGCTGCCCCACGCGACGCCGGGCAAGACCTTTCGCCTGTGGAGTGCGGCCAGTTCGTCGGGCGAGGAACCCTATAGCCTCGCCATGACCCTGGCCGAAAGCCTGGGCACCACGCCTTGGGAGGTCATCGGTTCCGACATCAGCACGCAAGTGTTGGCAAAAGCCCGTTCGGGGCATTACCCGATGGAGCGCGCCCGCAACCTGCCCCATTCGCTGCTGGTGAAATATTGCCTCAAGGGCACCGGCAGCCAGCAGGGCACCTTGCTGATCGACCGGGCGTTGCGCAACCGGGTCAACTTCATCCAGGTCAACCTCAACGACACCCTTCCGGAGCTGGGGGAGTTCGACGTGATTTTCCTGCGCAACGTGATGATCTATTTCGACCAGCCCACAAAAAGCAAAGTGGTCGCCCGGCTCCTCCCGCGGCTCAAGCGCGGCGGGTATTTCATCGTCAGCCATTCGGAGAGCCTCAACGGTGTTTCCGACGCGTTGAAGCTGGTGGCCCCTTCGATTTATCGCAAGCCATGAGCGCCGCGATCAAGCAAGTCGCCGAGGTCTACCTGGGGCCGGGAGAGTTTCGCTTTGCGACCTGCCCGACCCGGCTGCGCACGATCCTCGGCTCTTGCGTGGCGATTACGCTCTGGCATCCAGAACGCAAGATCGGCGGCATGTGCCACTTCATGTTGCCCAGCCGCGTGCGTTGTTCCACGGCGCTGAACGGGCTGTACGCCGATGAGGCCATCGAGCTGTTCGTCCGCAAGGCGCGGGCCCATCACACCGAGCCTGAGGAATATCAACTCAAGCTGTTCGGTGGCGGCGAGATGTTTCCCGAATTGCAACGCCATGTGCCCTACGGCGACGTGGCGCGGTTGAACGTCAACGCGGCACTGGAAATGGCGGCCCTCTATCGCCTGGACCTGATCGCCCAGGACATGGGCAGCACCGGCCACCGCAGTATCATTTTTGACCTTTGCACCGGCGACGTCTGGGTCAGGCACCAACCAATAAGGACCCTGCATTAACCATGTCAGGCAAAAAAATTAACGTATTGCTGGTGGATGACTCCGCCGTGGTCCGCCAGGTGTTGATGGCCATACTCAGTGACACCCCGGACATCAATGTCATCGGCGCCGCGTCCGACCCGATTTTCGCCATGGACAAACTGGCGAAGGAATGGCCCGACGTAATCGTGCTGGACGTAGAGATGCCGCGTATGGATGGCATCACGTTCCTGAAAAAAATCATGAGCGAACGGCCGACCCCGGTGGTGATCTGCTCGTCGCTGACGCCCAAGGGCGCGGAAACCACCCTGCAAGCCATGGCCGCCGGCGCGGTGGAGATCATCACCAAGCCCACCAGCGGCTTGAAGAACTTCCTGTTGGACTCGGCACCGGAACTGGTCTCGGCCATCCGCGCCGCCGCCCAGGTCAATGTGCGCAACCTGGGCAAACGCACTGCCCCGGCGGCCCCGCTGACGCCCGCGACCAAACTCACCGCCGACGCCATGTTGCCTGCCGCCAACGGCCACGCCATGGCCCAGACCACCGAGCGCATCGTCGCCATGGGCACGTCCACCGGCGGCACCCAGGCGCTCGAAGCGGTGCTGACTGCCCTGCCACGCGTGTGTCCGGGCATCGTCATCGTCCAGCACATGCCGGAAAAATTCACCGCGTCCTTTGCCGCCCGGCTCAACAGCCTGTGCCAGATCGAAGTGCGCGAAGCGAAGAACAACGACCGCATCCACCCTGGCCTGGCGCTCATTGCCCCGGGCGGCAAACACATGATGGTGACCCGCAGCGGCGCGTTCTATCACGTGCAGGTGGTGGACGGCCCGCTGGTCAATCGCCATCGCCCTTCAGTGGATGTGCTGTTCCGCTCGGTCGCCAAGTTCGCCGGCCGTAACGCCACGGGCATCATCATGACCGGCATGGGCGACGACGGCGCCCGCGGCCTGAAGGAAATGCTCGACGCCGGCAGCGCCACCGTCGCCCAGGACGAAGCCAGTTGCGTGGTGTTTGGCATGCCCAAGGAAGCGATCAAGCTCAACGCCGCGCAACGGGTGATGCCGCTGCTGGAGATTGCGCAGGTGATCTTGCATCGCTGATCGACGCATTCTTCTTTGAGTGAAAGCTGTTGTGGCGAGGGGATTCAGCGAAACGTCGCACCGCCCCGCTGGGCTGCGAAGCGGCCCCAAGAACTTTCAGGGCCGCTTCGCGCCCCAGCGGGGCGGTGCGACGTTTCGCTAAATCCCCTCGCCACAGAAAAACCCCTTAAACAGGCGAGATCGTCGCCAGCACACCAATCAGCAACGTCAACGCCAGGAAACCACCCAGAAAAATCGCCATCTTCGCCATGAGTTTTCTCCCAATAGAGTCATTGCGGCACGGCCGAATTGTGGCGTGTGAACTGAGACCATTACAGACGCACCTGTAAGCGAAAAATGCGGATCAGTGCAAAAAGCCGGCAAACGGCGAAACCAGTAATGGACAAGTGCGCCATGATCACCGCTATCATGCCGCACGCCCATTTGACGGGCATGCTGCAAGCCACTTTCAAGGACCCCAGGTATGACCCTTCTGCCGTCACGCGCCACCCTCTTCGTCTCCAGCCTCCTGATCAGCTCACTGTGCCTGGCCGAAGGCGAGCCGGCGGAAAGCGTCATCAAGGACTCGACCAAATCCGCCGTCTCGACCTTCATCACCGCCGGCAAGAACCTGTTGGGCGGCGTGAGCGAAGGCGTGCTCGATGGCCGTGAGTCGGTCCAGGGCACCGACGGCGCTGCGATCATCTCCTCCGGCGAGCAGATGAAAGACCGCATCACCGTCGAGGTGTTGAAGCTCGAGCCCAGCGAAGAAAGCGTCACCATCACCCTCGGCTTCAAGAACAGCACCGATACCCAACTGCGCCTGATCAACCTCGGCCAGACAGGCGCCCTGCTCGCCATCGACCAGGCAGGCTACGCCAACCGCCTCACCGGCCTGGACAACCCCGACGAAGTCACCATCCCACCGAAAATCGCCGTGCGGCAGAAATTTGTTTTCGAAGGCATGAACGAGGCGGTCAGTGCTGTGCGGATGTGGGGTGCGGATTATTCGGTCAAGAAGTGAATACACACGAAGTCAGAGGCTCATTGATAAACCCCATGCGCGATGCGGCTCAGGTAATTCGTTACCACCTGAAAGCCCATCGAATTGTCGATCAGCTCCAAGGGCACATGACCGTCCAAGTATTTGCAGGGCTTGCTGAGCCATTCTTCGGCCAGTGACTGGCTGCCAAACTTTTGCTGTCAGCAACACACCCATCCCGTGGCGAGGGAGCTTGCTCCCGCTAGGTTGCGCAGCAGCCCTCGTTCTTCTGAATCACCTCTCGCTTCATCGTCGCACCTCATTACCAAGTGGGCCCGATGGCCTGTAGCCCCAAGCGAGGTGGATTGAAAGTGGCGTTTTCCGACTGGACACTCGGCCGGCGCTGGGCAAGGACTTGCATGATCTGACCTGAGCGCCGCCCTTCTGCAGGGCTCTGTATCCGCGACACACAGCAATACAAACACACCGCGGCATGACACATCCCAGATACACGACAAGCGCCAAATGGCCCCGTCCGAACAGGCAGTCCCGCCTTGCTTCGACCCGACGTGCCGAGCACCGGGCAAGCAACGTGACGCCGCCACGGCACACGCCCCGCGCAACGTTTGCCAGGGGCCACACAGCTCTTATCTGGAGAAAATTCATGACCCGTACAAAAAACTCGAACTCCGCTCGCCTCGCCCTCGCCGCCCTGGCTTTGTCCGGCGGCTTGAGCCTGGCCCAGTCCGCTTTCGCCGTGGAAGCACTGCCCCAGGGGTATCAATTGGCCTCGGCGGAAAAGAACTCTGAAGGCAAATGCGGTGAAGGCAAATGCGGTGCCGCCGAATCGAGCAAGAAAGTCACTGCTGCCGAAGGCAAGTGCGGCGAAGGCAAATGTGGCGACGCCTCCTTCGCTCGCACTGACACCGACGATGACGATCGCGTCTCGCTGAAGGAATTCCTCAGCGTCGCGCCGACCCAGCAAGCCGAGTTCGAAAAGATGGACAGCAACCACGACGGCTACCTGTCCGAGGCCGAAACCTACAAATACCGCACCGGCCAATACACGGCCAACGGCAAGAAAGTGCCAACAGAGCTGTTCACCCGCATGAGCCAAGCCAAGGAATAACCGCCTTCGCTCCGACCCTCCCGGACATGCACGCCGGGAGGGTTTGGTCATCCCTGGAGAACCGCGATGAATACCTTCACTTCCCCCATCGGCGCCGGGCTCGGCCTGCGCCGCGCCCTGCTTGGCGACCTGCTGGAGATGGCCCCGGGCGCCGTGGATTTTCTCGAATGCGCCCCGGACAACTGGATCGGCGTCGGCGGCGTCTACGCCGAACAACTGGACCGACTGGCCGCACGGCACCACATCACCTGCCATGGGCTGTCGCTGTCCCTCGGCGGCCCCCAATCCCTCGACCTCGACCTGCTGCGGGGCACACGTCGATTTCTCGATCGCTACGCCGTGGCGATCTACAGCGAACACCTGAGCTACTGCTCCGACAGCGGTCACCTCTACGACCTCTTGCCGATCCCCTTCACCGAAGAAGCCGTCCACCACGTCGCCGCCCGCATACGCCAGGCCCAGAACGAGCTGGGCCAACGCATCGCCGTGGAAAACATCTCCTACTACGCCGCGCCCTTCCAGGCCATGAGCGAAATCGACTTTATCAACGCGGTGCTCGTGGAAGCCGACTGCGACCTGCTGCTGGACGTCAACAACCTCTACGTCAATGCCATCAATCACCGTTACGACGCCGAGAAGTTCCTGGCAGCCCTCCCTGCGCAACGCGTCACCTACCTGCACGTTGCCGGCCATTACGACGAAGCCGACGACCTGAAAATCGACACACATGGCGCCGCCGTCAAGCCAGACGTCTGGACGCTGCTGCACCAGACCTACCAACGATTCGGACCCGTACCGACGCTGCTGGAGCGCGACTTCAACTTCCCGCCCTTGTCGGAACTGCTCGCCGAAGTCGGGCAGATCAAACAGCTCCAACAACGCGCTTGTCCGGTAATCCCGGAGGCCCGCCATGCCTGATCAACTGCTTGAACAACTCAACTGCATGGCCAGCTACGTGCGCAACCCCCTCCAATCGCCACCGCCCGGGCTCGAAGCCCGCCGCCTGGCCATCTACCGCCAACTGTTCATCGGCAGCATCGAATCACTGCTGGCCGCCAGCTTCCCGGTCATCCAGCAAACCCTGCCGCCCGCCGACTGGCGATGGCTGGTCCACGACTTCTACGCCAACTACCGCTGCCAGACGCCGCTGTTCACAAAACTGGCCGGCGAGTTCGTCACTTACCTGGAACAACACACCGACCTGGACGACCTCCCGCCCTGGCTGCCCGAACTCGCCCAACACGAATGGAGCGAAAGCGCCCTGCTGCTGAGCGACGCGGTGGAACCGTCGCACAACCCCTCCGGCGACCTGATCGAGGGAACGCCCGTGGTGTCGGAACTCGTGCAAGCGCATGCCTATGAATGGCCGGTGTGCGACATTGGGCCGGATTATCAACCGCGTGAAAAACCTGCGGCTTCGACGTTGGTCCTGCTACAGCGCCGCGCTGGGCAGGTGACTTTTTCACGCCTTGCGCCGCTGGCTTATGGGTTGTTGGTATCGCTGATGGAGCATCGGCGCAGAGGGCGGGAGCATCTGGTTGCGTTGGCTGAGATGGCTGGGGTGACGGTGCGGGAAATCATGCCAATGGGGGTGGCGGCGCTTGAAGGGTTCAAGGCGCAGGGGATTGTGTTGGGGGTTCGTTGGGAGTGAGTGATGACGATTCCTACGCAATTCTCGGAATCGGATACCTGTTCGAGGTTCGGGCTGAAAACTATAGTCGTTGCGTCGCCTTGAAGGGCGGTCAGGTTTGGCGACCTAAGTATCGGATCAGTCCATTAATCTGATCGGAGCAATCCCATGGAAAGATACATCCCCATCACCGGCATCGACTGCTCACCGGCTTCGCTGTTGATTGATAGTCAGGCACCGCTTGATGTTCTGCATGCTACGGCTGATTACCGTATCCGCGTTGTGACACAGGTTCTGGAAAATATTGCGTTTCGAGCTGAGCTTGGTAGCGATACGGTTGTGTTATCGGACTTTGCGCAGTTGTTGGTCATCCCCTTGCGGGATGGGTGTGATTTGTTGGAGGTCATCGGACGGCGGCTTCAGGAGAAGGCAGAGGGTTGATGAGGGAACGGGCGTTGGAGACGCCCGTTTTTTTGGCCCAAATGACCGGCTGGAATGGATTCTCTGGACGTTTTCTGCGCTTTGGATCCTAGGAGTATCAAGGGCAGAAAGCGGCCGATTCTGTTGAAAAAGTCGGATTTTCAAATGGCCTGAACTCAGGCACGACCACCACCGGAGAACCTACTCACCACATAGAGTGGTGTTTCGGCCCTTCGGTGACCTTTGCTGCTCTGTTATTGGGTTAATTTGAGGTTTTTTGCTTGGTGCAGGCGCACCTATCCCGCGACTGGTGGCCCTTGAGATGAAAATTTGGCCAGCCGTCGCAGGTTCTGCACCGCAGCGGCCAGCGTGAATTCATCCGTCGCGCCACTCATGCCACGTAGCCGCAGGCGATCCAATTTCAGGATGCGCTTGAGGTGGGCAAACAACATTTCGACCTTTTTACGTTCGTGGCGAGAGCGCTGATATGCCGGCGTTGCTGCAATGCGCCGAGCCACATCGCGAGCGGCTTCATGGACGCTGCGAGCGATCTTGCGGAACGCAGTGTTCGGGCAGCACTTGGCTTTCATCGGACACGTAGCGCAGTCGGTCTGCCGGGATCGGAAGATGATGGTGTTGGCTTTGGTGACGTGCGAACGCTCGTTCTTGAAGGCTCGCCATTCGCTGCGTAATACGTTGCCGGCTGGGCAGCGGTATTCCTCAGCCTCTTCATTCCAGTGGAAATCGTTACTCGAAAAACTGTCGTTCTTGCGCTCGGTTTTGTCCCACACCGGCACATACGGCTCGATGTCTTTTTCCTCCACCATCCAGGCCAGCATCGGCGCAGTACCGTAAGCGGTGTCGCCAATGAGGCGTTCCGGCTTAATGTCGAACTGCGCTTCGACCCGATCGATCATCGTCTTGGTGCTCTCGACTTCTGCGGTTCGATGAGCCGGTGTGGGTTCCACATCCATGATCACGCCGTGCTCGGTATCGATCAGATAATTCGTGGAGTAAGCGTAGAACGCTGGGCCGCCTGGAGCTGCGGTCCAGCGGGCTTGAGGATCAGCGACAGGCGCTTCGGTAGCGTTTCGGCCAGAGCCTCTTCATCGAGTGCCTCAAGATACTCACGCACGGCGCGGGTGCTCAGGGCCGGATCGCTCCAGTTGACCGGTTCATCACCCGGTACACCGCGCTGCCGGCTGGCATCCGCTTTGATGATGCTGGCGTCCACGGCAAAGCCTTCGCCCTTGACCAGGCCGGCGTCCATGCAACGACGCAGCACTTCATTGAACAGCCAGCGAAACAGATCGCTGTCCCGAAAACGGCCGTGTCGGTTTTTGGAAAAGGTCGAGTGGTTGGGCACTTCATCTTCAAGGCTCAACCGGCAGAACCAGCGATACGCCAGGTTCAAATGGGCCTCTTCGCACAACCGTCGTTCGGAGCGGATGCCATAGACAGTAGCCGACGATCAGCATGCGGATCATCAGTTCGGGATCAATCGACGGACGCCCAATCGGACTATAGAAATCGGCGAGGTAATGGCGCAGGTCACTCAGATCGAGACACTGATCAATGCTGCGCAGAAGATGATTGGCTGGGATGTGATCTTCAAGGTTGAACGAGTAAAACAGCCGCTCCTGCCCACTCGATAACTGTCCCATCATGCTCTGTGATCCCCCACCGGCCAATGAAGCAATTTTGCCGCAGGTCAGATAGGGGAGCTACTTTTTCAACAGAATCGGCCAAAAGCAGACGCTCCTGCACTGGCATACCTCAACGATCCGTCAAGCGATAAAGCGCTTGAACGTGAGATACCGCCAGCCCCATGCGCTGCAAGTTACGGCGACTTTGCGAGCTGGGAAGCGCCGTTGCGGCGACCACCAAACTCCCGTGCTTCTTCGCTTGCTCTATCCGGTGAGATATCAGGGCTCCATGGTAGCCCAAGCCTCGTGCATCTTTTCGGGTGGCAGCCGTCCCGAGGTAGGCAACCCCATTGCTGGCCAGGTACATCAACGCTCCTGCAACTACATCTCCATCAGCTTTAAGGACGTAGATTTTCAGACGATCATTTGACAGTAGCCCTGCAAAAGAGGCCTGACTTAACTGACGATGCTCTGGCTTGGTATGAAATCCGCTCGCATGCACAGCTGCGAACTCAGGAAGCGTGTGTAAGGTGGCCTCCTCGACCTCAAACGAGTGGGGGCTCAAGACCACGTCCTTGATGGCGCACGCGAGTTGCAGGTGCGTCCACCCCTTCAGGCGTTCTAATCGCCTCTCTCCCACAAAAACGTACTGCTTCAACGTCGAGGTCTTCCCGATAAGAGGCGTTACGGTCGAATATTCCGCTGATTCCATGAGCAAGCTCAACAGTTGTTGGGGGCTGTCGGTACTGTCGCCGTAGATGCGATTGAACATCGGGCTGGCTGATGCTTTCACTTGAAAGCAGGGAAAAGCTTCGTTGAAAAACACGCGGGCACCGAAAGGATTTCCACTTATCCGTAACAAGCTCTCAACGCGGGAACACAAATACTCGCCTTCAGCGGCCTCGATTGCATGAGCCAATCCAACATCCATGTGCGTAATCCTTATTGCGCGATTTCCAAGGAAGGTAGCGGTCAGTCAAACAGGTGGAGTGTAGGTGGCGGATGAATACGCACGAAATCCAGTAAGCCGTTTCTGGTGTTTCGGTGACTACCCGTCCCCCAACCGCCCATCGCCTCCCCCCGCTCTCCCCAACCATTACTTTGAACTACTCCCCCCTCCTCCAACCGAAAATGTCAGGAGGTCCGCAACGAGCCTGATCGTAGCGACCGTACCGTCCCCACCTAGGAGGTATACCCAAGTGAAAGCGCTACGCTGGCATGGAAAGAAAGACATCCGTTGTGATGACCATCTCCCCGACCCCACGATAGAAGACCCGCGAGACGCGATTATCAAGGTGACGTCGTGCGCCATTTGCGGCTCGGACCTGCACCTGTATGACGGTTTCATGCCCGGCATGAAGCATGGCGACATCATGGGCCATGAGTTCATGGGTGAAGTGGTGGAAGTGGGCTCGGCCAACAAGAAGTTGAAGATCGGCGATCGCGTCGTGGTGCCCTTTACGATTTGTTGTGGTGAATGCGATCAGTGCCGGCAGGGGTAACTTCTCTGTATGCGAGCGCAGTAACCGCAACAAGGACTTGGCGGCCAAGGCCTTCGGTCACACCACGGCGGGTCTGTTTGGCTATACCCACCTCACCGGCGGCTACCCCGGCGGGCAAGCCGAATACGTGCGCGTGCCTTATGCCGACTTCACGCCGGTGGTGATTCCCGAGGGGCTTACCGATGAGCAAGTGTTGTTTCTTGGGGACATCTTCCCCACCGGCTGGCAGGCCGCCGTGCAATGCGATATCCAGCCAACCGACACCGTGGCCATCTGGGGCGCCGGCCCGGTCGGCCAGTTCACGGTGCGCAGCGCGGTGATCCTCGGGGCCAGGCAAGTGGTGTGCATCGACAACGTGCCCGAGCGCCTGGCGATGGCGAAGGCCGGTGGCGCCATCACCATCAACTTCGATGAAGAAAGCGTGCTGGACCGCCTGGCCGAGTTGACGGCTGGCAAGGGGCCCGAGAAGTGCATCGACGCGGTGGGCATGGAGTCCCATGCGACCCGTTCCTTCGACTCCATCTATGATCGGGTCAAGCAAGCGGTGATGCTGGAATCCGACCGCCCCCACGTGCTGCGGGAAATAATGTACGTCTGCCGCCCCGCCGGGACGCTGTCCATTCCCGGGGTGTATGGCGGCTTGATCGACAAGATTCCATTCGGCGCCGCCATGAACAAGGGCCTGACTTTCAAGATGGGGCAGACCCACGTGAATCGCTGGACCGACGACCTGCTCAAGCGCATCCAGGAAGGGCAGATCGACCCGAGCTTCGTCATCACCCACACCGTGAGCCTTGAAGACGGACCGGACATGTACAACACCTTCCGGGACAAGAAAGACGGCTGCGTGAAAGTGGTGCTCAAACCCTGATCCCTGGGTCATGCCGCTTCCCGGATCGCGGGTTCGCCCGTGATCGCGGAGGCGGCCGGCAAGCCGTTTCAAGCGACCAGCGAGGTGTCGATTCCCAGCGAACGGCGACGGCTCACTTTCCCCCCGGTCACATCCAGGAAGGTCCCGGTCACGAACGACGCCTCCGCGCTCGCCAGCCACAGAATCGCCCGCGCCACCTCCTCCGGCTGGCCGCCCCGGCCCATGGGAATCGAGTCCTTGACGCGATCGACCCGCCCCGGCTCGCCGCCGCTGGCGTGCATGTCGGTGTAGATGTGCCCGGGGCGAATGCAGTTGACGCGGATGCCTTCCCGGGCCACCTCTTTGGCGAACCCGATGGTGAACGTCTCCAGGGCGCCTTTGGAGGCGGCGTAGTCGACGTATTCGTGGGGACTGCCAAGGCGCGCCGAGGCTGAAGAGATGTTGATCACCACGCCGCCCGGGCCGTTGTGCCGGTAGGCCATGCGCTTCACCGCTTGCTGGGCGCAGAGGATCGGACCGATGGAGTTGACCGCGAAGATGCGCTGCATGCGTTCGAAGCCGAGGTCCTCCAGGCGTGACTGGGTGGACAGCACCCCGGCATTGTTGACCAGTACGTCGATCCGCCCGAACGCCCGGTCGATGGCCTTGAACAATTCATCGACCTGCCCGGGGTCCGCGCTGTCGGCCCGCACGGCCAACGCCTGGCATCCCAGCGCCTGCACATCCGCCACCACGGCCAGTGCCGCGGGTTCGTTGGCGACGTAGCTGATCGCGACGTCGTAGCCTTTTGCGGCGGCGAGCCGGGCGGTGGCGGCGCCCACCCCGCGACTTCCACCGGTTATCAGGATCAGCGGTGCGGGCGAGACGTTATCCATTGAAATACCTCCTAGCCAATGATGAGGGTGCCGCTGGCGATCACTGCGCACGCCAGGATCCGGCGCGCGGTGAGTGCCTCGCCGAGGAATGCGTAGCCAATCAGCAACGCGAACAGCACGCTGGTTTCGCGCAGTGCCGATACCGCGCCCAACGGCGCTTCGTTCATGGCGTAGATGACGATGCCATAGGCGAGCAACGAGACCAGTCCGCCGGCCAACGCGGAGAATATTCCGGGGCGCAGCGAAAACAAGCTGCGGGCGTCGCGCAGGCCGATGTAAACGGCCGGCATCAGCACGCCCCATAAGGCGCACATCCACACCGTGTAGGAAAGCGGAGCGCCGGAGAGCCGGGCACCCATGCCGTCGACGACGCTGTAGGCCGCGATGAAGCAACCGGTTCCCAGCGCGTAGGGCAAGCTGGGAACCGACAGGCTGCGGCCCTTGAAGGCCAGCGAGATAATACCGCCCGATACCAGCGCAATCCCCAGCATCTCGCCGGGGGTGATGGTCTCGCCAGCAAAAATGGCGGCCCCCAGGGTGATCAGCGCCGGGGATGAGCCTCGGGAAATCGGATAGATCTGCCCGAGGTCGCCGACCCGGTAGCTGCGCACCAGGAACAGGTTGTAGCCGACATGCAGCAACGCCGAAAGCAGCGCATAGCCCCAACTTTCAACCGCTGGCGGCACCATGAACGCTGCGGCGACGACACAGGTGACGGCGATGGCAATGCACATTACCGTCATCGACCACAGCCGATCAGCACCGCCACGCAGCAATGCGTTCCAACTGGCATGCAGTAGTGCGGCAAAAAGAACCAGGAAGACGATATGGGTAGGCATGGTCGCCATTCTAGGCAGCCAATGGCGTGGACTACAGCGAAGTCTGCTCATTGCGGCATGAGCAGGCCTTCATACCTCACCCATAGATTCGTTGGACTTTCAGCGCTTCGCTGATCAGCCATTGGCGAAAGCTGACGATGTGCGGCTGCGATTCGATGCCCTTGGGACACACGAAGTAGTAAGCAAGCGGCGATGGGAACGGCACATCGAACAACCGCACCAGACGGCCGTCGCTGATTTCGTTTTCAACATGCCCGCTGCGCACCAACGCGACGCCTTGGCCCAGCAGCGCGGCTTCGACCGTCATGTTGGTGTCACCAAACCGCACGCTTTCCTTGATCGGCAAGAACGCCAGCCCGACCTGTTGGAACCAGGCCTCCCACTTCGGCACCAGCTCGGCGCCATCCCGGGTCAGCAGCGGGAAATGCAACAAATCGGCAGGGCCGTAGGGCGTGCCGAAGCGTTGCAGCAGATCGGGGCTGGCCACCGGAAACACCTGCTCGCCAAACAGGAACTCCGAATACAGGCCAGGATAGATGCCCTTGCCGAGCCGGATCGCGACATCGGCCTGGCCGTTGGAAAAGTGGATGACCTTGTCCGTGGTGTCCAGCGAGACCAACAGCTCGGGATGCTGGCGAGAGAGCATTGGCAAGCGTGGCAGCAACCACTTCAGCGCGAAGGAATACGTGGTGCTGACGCTGAGTCGGACCCGGCCTTTCTGCTCGCGCAAATCGCTCAACGTCGCCTCCAGGCTCATGATGAACTCCCGCACGATGGGCGCCAGCGCAGCCCCCGCCGCCGTCAGGCTCAATGACTTGCCACGCTCGAACAACTGCAATCCCCAAAGCGCCTCGAGATGCTTGAGCTGATGACTGATCGCGCTTTGGGTGACGTGCAATTCATCCGCAGCCGCAGTGAACGTCGGGTGCCGGCTGGCGACTTCAAAGGCCCGCAATGTGGCGGTTGGCGGCAGATCTCTCATGTATACGGTTCCGGGGAGTTGTGTGAAAAAACACGGAGCATGAACGTCGGCTCATGATAGAGGATTCGCAGCGCACAGCTCTACGTCGGCAATTCCAGCCAACGCAGGCTTTATCGTTCAGAAAAATCCTGAGACACTTGAATGCTAATCGTTCTCACAATCATTAGCATCTCAGGACCGACTCATGTCGACTTGCACCACCACCCCGCGTTATTTCACCCCTACCCGTAATCTCCTGGCCATGGCGATCTGCATGGCTTCCCTGGCTCCCGCCTACGCCGATGACAACAGCGCCGCCGCCCAGAACACCCCACCGGCCACGCTGGAACTGGGCGCGACCGAAGTCACGAGCAACCAACTCTGGAGTACAACGGAAGGCACCGAATCCTATACAACCGGTTCGATGTCGACGGCAACCAAGCTCCCGCTGACCATGCGTGAAACCCCGCAAGCCGTTACGGTCATCACGCGTCAGCGTATGGATGACCAGGCGATGACCAGCATCAACGACGTGGTCAAGGCGACGCCCGGGTTGTTCCTGGATTTTTCCAGCGGCCCTGGCCGGCAGACCTACAAGGCGCGCGGGTTCGAAATCGATAACCTGATGTATGACGGGATCCCGACCGGCTACAACGGCGTTTCGGTCGGTGCCCAGCCCAACCTGGCAATGTTTGATCGGGTCGAGATCGTGCGCGGTGCCACAGGCCTGGTGACCGGGGCAGGCAACCCGTCAGCCGCGATCAACATGGTCCGCAAGCGCCCACTGGCCGAACAGAAACTCACCCTGACCGGTACCGCCGGCAGCTGGGACGATTACGGTGGAGAGGTCGATGCGTCCAGCCCGCTCAACGACAGCGGCACCCTGCGTGGCCGGGTCGTGACCTCATACCGCGACGCCAACAGTTTTATCGATGATGTCGAGGAAAATCACGGCCTGTTCTATGCGGTCACCGAAGCAGACCTGAGCGAAGACACCACCTTGACCCTGGGTTTCTCCCATCAGAAGGACAAGACCAATTACTTCTGGGGTTCCTCGATGATCGGCCAGGACGGTCATCACCTCGACCTGCCGCGCTCTTACAACCCGGGAACGGATTGGGAGAACAAGGACCAGGAGATCAACACAGTATTTGCCGAAGTACGACATCGCTTGGCCAATGACTGGAGCCTCCAACTCAACGCAAACTACTCAGAACAGAACGCCCTGTTCTCCGGCTCTTACCAATCGCGCTGGGTCAACAACACGCTGGCCCGCACGGTTTACCAGGCCGCTCATGACGAAAACCAGGCCGGCGTTGACGCCTTTGCCAGCGGCCCTTTCGAGGTATTCGGACGCACCCATGAACTGGTTGTGGGCGCGAGCAAGCGCATCTACGACGACACCACCCACAGCTACAACCCTTACGACACCAACTGGCCGATCAACGCCGGGAAACCGAACTTCGTCCATACGAACAACCAGCGCGAGGTAACCACCCAGGACGGCGTCTACCTCACCACACGCCTGAGCCTGGCCGACCCGCTGAAGCTGATCCTCGGCGGACGCCTGGACTGGTACGACTACGATAACCATGATGGCGAGGGCGACTACAAGGTCACTCGAAACGTCACCCGTTACGCCGGCTTGATCTACGACCTGGACGACCAGTATTCGGTCTACGTCAGCTACAGCGACATCTTCACGCCGCAGAGCGCAAAGGATAGGTCCGGGTCCCCGGTCAAGCCGATCGTAGGTAAAAATTATGAAGTCGGGATCAAGGGCGAGTACTTTGATGGCGCGCTGAATGCGAGCGTTGCGCTGTTCCGGATCGACCAGGAAAACCGCGCAGTAGAGGTGGTCGTGCCCAACTGTCCGCAGACAACCTGCAACGAGGCCTCAGGCAAGATTCGCAGCCAGGGGATCGACTTCGAAGTGCAAGGCGCATTGACCGAAAACTGGCAGGTCGGCGGTGGTTATACCTACGCGCGAACCCACACCATCAAGGACGCCGCCAATCCACAGAATGTAAACAAGCAGTTCGACACTGACACGCCGGAACATCTTTTCAAGCTGACCACCAACTATCGCTTCCAAGGCCCGCTGGAAAAACTGCGCGTTGGCGGCAACGTCTCCTGGCAGAGCCGGATGTACAACGACATTCCGCTGGCCAACGGCAGCAAGTACCGCCTCGAACAGGGCAGCTATGCCGTCACGGATCTGATGGCCGGGTACAGGGTCAACCAGAACCTGGACTTGCAGGTCAACGCCAACAACATCTTTGACCGCCGCTACTACTCGACTATCGCCAACTCTGCGAGTTATGGGGGGGATGCGTATGGCAATCCGCGGAATATGATGTTGACGGCCAAGTACAGTTTCTAGTTAAGGGCGGATTCTTTCTGGTCCTGAAACAGTTCGGATCTGTTTCAGGACTGCGCCTTTTGCGGCAGGCAGGCATGATCCAAGCGCTATTGCTTGAAAATACCTTTGAAAAACCTTACGCGGGGATCACCAACTGTCTCGATAGTCGAAGGCTATCTGATAGCCATAGCCACCCCAATCAATTGAGTGTTGAAAATGGGGTTGCAAGATCGCCACCCATTCCAAGACGACATTGAAGCCTCCGTTATTAATATTATTCTCGATTGGAAGACCTAAAGCCTCGACAACAGCGCCGTCGTCACCCAAATCCTCTGAATACTCCTCCCCCTCGAAAGACTCTGTTCGTTTGCCATACCACTCGAGTCGCAATTTGAGACCCATACGATTCCTTTTTGGTGCTTTTCTCAGGCATCGATACAACTTCCGATGTAGTACTCCAATCCCACGGGGAACTCCACCCCCAGTACCCGTCCTATATCCCTTAGCTGCGCGTTTGTTATTTCTAGCTCTCCAGGGCCGACTTCGCCGAACGATTTCCCCTCGGTTATTTGGGCGAGCATTTCATTCTGCTCAGCATTTTTTATGTCCATTTCAAACTGCAATGAATCGTCATTTCTGTCGTCGGGATAAAAACCCGTTATTGAGAAGTAAGACACGGCACCCCACTGCCAGAAAAATACCCTTCGAAAGGACGAGCTGCCCCGCTGCTACCACGCTGCTCGGTAACGAAATGAGATCTGGTAATCAAACTGCTCAGGAGCGATTGAGTGATTGAAGAGGGGTTGAAGAAGCGGGATCCATTCTTCGAGCACATCAAAACCTCCGTCGTATATCCTTGGCTCGCTCCCCAACCCCAGCGCGGTAATTGCTGACATATCGTCGCCCATATCCCTCGAATATTCCTTTCCTTCACCCAACTCGGTTCTCTTGTCATACCAATCCAATCTGATTTTCAAACCCATCGAACCCTCACAGATATTTTTTGATGTTACGATTTTTTCGGATCGGTCCTACTTGAATCCCTGTCTCATGGCTGAATGCACCTAAGTGGCTTCCATCGCTTGCACGATACAACTCCACTTCCATACCTAGAGCCCCACTTATAAACATTTCTACCTTTAGGGCTGTCAAAAATTTCAACGGCGGGCTTGATTTTTTACCTTCGTTGCAGGCCAGGCGGGTTTGGTTCGCTTGCCGGTAATCGGGTCGCAAACTTTCTCACCCCTCCGATTTTTATGATTTTCCCCCAGGCTGGTTCCCGCTGGTAGTGAGATAAAGTACTAGGTTTCTTGGCAGTATTATCGAGCAGGCGGCTTCCAACTCATTAATTTGAGAAGCAGTCAGTTCATAGTCGTATAGTTGCTCCTCCTGTCCAGTCCAGTTCATTATTGTTGCCAGTTCTCGGCCATCAATGATGAGCGCTGTTTCGTAAGAAGCGAAGTCATCCCCGTCAATGATGCCCATTATTTTGTGGTTCATGGTTCAATCCACCTCGTTGGGTTGGCTGGTTTCGTCTGGACATCTGTAATGTGGTTGAACTCACCCAGATGTTTCCCTCGCTTGTCGTATTTTTCTACTGCGCCATGTTGAAAATCCCATTCATAAATATTGTTTTTATCCTTCCAGCGTGGACGCAGTCCTCCGCCTTTCATGCGAGTCTTGGGCGGGGCCCATTTTGCACTTGGGAACGCCGTTGGAAAGTCCGGTTTTGGGAAATACTTGAGGTGAGCCGTGCTCAAAACCACATAAACCGGCCGAACCCCCGAATCCGCCGGAAACACAAGGACGAAATCCTTGTACTCTGGCGGATAAATCGGGTTGACGATGATGCTGTCCGCCACCGGCGTCGGTGGGTAGATCCAGATGTGTGGCGTTTGGGGCGCGGCATCCAACGCAGGGATGCCAAGGGTGTCGGAGGGATCGGAGGCTGGGGTCCAGATCAGTTCGATGCCGTCGCCCAGGTCGGCGATGTATTGGTCGCCGCGAGGAGTGAGGTGGACGACGTCGACCATTTCCCAGCCACGGTTCTGGCCGGTGTAGAAGCCGTAGCCCTTGATACTGCCGTCGGCCTGCTGCTCGATACTCAGGCGCATGCGGGTGCGGGCTTGTTTGAGGTGGCGTAGCTGCTCTTCGCTGTAAAGAGCGCTGTCGCCCAGGTTGGAGGGCCAGAGCAAGGCGACGATGCCGGTCAACAACGCCGCGCCGACCGTGCCAGTAGCGGCGCCAGCCGCCGGCACAGCGGAACCTCCCAGTGCGAGTCGGCCCAAGGCGACGGGTATTGCGCTTGAGCCGATTTGCTTGAGGGGAACGCTTCCCGAAGCGTCGGCGCTTCGGCCGCCGAGCCACGTCAGATCGCCGTACTGTTTGACCAGGTCCGGCGGTACGAAGCCGTTGGGGTTGCTGTAGTCGATGATTCCGTTGGGCAGTTTGCAGCTCTTGGCAAACACGGAGCCGGTGATGACGAGAGGCTTTTTCTCCACCGTGGCCCAACGTTCGTTTTCATAGGCAGCCTGTCGGGCGAGCATGGCTTCATGGCCGCGCTGGAGGGTTTCGTAGTCCGCCAGCTCGCTGGACGTCATGTCCCGATAGGAGATGTTGTGCCCTTCGCCGGAACGTGGATTACGAACCTTGGGCAGGTCTTTTGGGCGTGTGGTCACAAGTCGCGAATCTCATCCTGAAAATCCAGGACGGACGCTAACGCAGGGGATGTGAGTGGCGATGTAGGACGTTTCCTGAACCGGTCGCTCCGTTTTCATCGACCGATGTAGGGCCAAACTCGACGTGACAATTGAGCCCAGTTGAACCTTTCTGGCATGGAACACGACCATGAACTATTTTGGAGCCATCGGACGTTCATTTCAGAGGATGAAAACGAACATGAACAAGCTGACAAGCTATGACTCCATGGACGCGCTCAACGACAAGATACTCAGGTACTGCAACCCTATCGCAACAGTTGAGAGCACAGAAATCTTGCACTTCGATGCACGCGGGGGGGATCAGCTTGCCCTGTCTGCCCAGGCCTACCCCTATACCTCCGTCGGCTCAATCGCCATCGTCAAATCCAATAACCAGATCGATGACCATGTGGTCAATCAGTACCAGAACAGATATGGGGCCAATATCGGCTCCACCCATCTTGCAACCCAGCTGATTCTTCTGGACTCAACCGACGAAGAACAAATCAAGCAAGCTATCAGGAGAGACGCCAGACACACGGGCCCCAAACATATCAATAAAGCGGTCTCGGCAGCGGTTGTATTCAATATCCAGGATTACTGGCTTGCAGAAAGGGTTCAGTGGTTCATGGAGAACAAAGAGGAAGCCCAACAGGGTTTTACCTCACGGGACATGCGCCAGATTCCACCCGCTGAATTCAATCGACGATTTAACGAAATCGTCGACCGCAACCGCGCCAACTTTGACCTTATGCGAAATGTCAAATCCTGGGTTTTTGGTTCCTTCGGCGCGAGCCAGCCTGGATGGGAGAGATTCGTTCACCATGATATCTACTCAGCCAGGCGTGTTAGAACGCATCTTAATAATTTGAATGATGCGGGCACTGCAGAAGCCCGCGGCGAGTACGCCGCAACCAAATACCTGCTGACTATTCAGGGTCAGGACTACCAGATGAAAATTGGCAAAGCCGCCTCAGGAAGGACCAACGGAATAGATCAGATCTGGATCCGTAGAAACATGTCAAGCGGGGCCGTCGAAGAGTATTTGATAATAGAATCAAAAGGCAGCCTGGGAGCTAAACTTACAAACACGCTCTATGGACAGCAAATGTCGCCCATGTGGATATTCAGGTGCCTGATTGGACTATTTAGCGACGACTACAGACTTGCCAGCTCCTCCACAGCTGACCAATATGCAAAGAGCACGCTGGTCGAGAAGATCCTGGATGCGTTGATAAACGACAAAGCGCCTGTCACGGGCTATATCTTTCAGACAATGACTGGCCTGAAGACCGGCGCCGAGTCCCTGGTCATCCAAAAACTAGGTAGATACAACCTGATCAACGCCTACCAGAAAGCGATGTCCACGTGAGGCTTTTTCGGGTGTCACCAACGCGTCGGTTTTGAGCCGATGTACTCCTTTGCAGGATAGCTGTGGCGACGTTGCCTACCCACACCCAATGTTCTACGTGATCCTCCGCATGAGGTATTCTCCGCTGCCCGGAACACGATCGTCGCCTGCGGCTTTGCGCAGCCCTTCGGCGTTCTCCAAGCGGCGCATCAGGAGCCCTGCATGCTGATCGGATATCAATTCGAGCGCACCGCGCGCGATGACCTGCACATCCACTCGATCAATTGGGTGCAGAGCGGATTCGTATTGCTGGCAAGCGCGATGGCCTTGATCTTTCCTGGGGCGGCCGTGCTAGCAATCATGGAGGCGGGCTCCTCGCCAGCAGGCATGGATCCGCTGTCCTCGCTCCTGCTCGTGCTCGGGCTGCTGCTGATTCCCGCCCTGGGCCTGGCGCTGCTGGTTTACACCGGCACCCGCGAGACCTTGCTGTTGTCGCGTCTCGACGGCGAAGGCAAGCGCCGCACCCAGAACTTTTTCGGACGCCGTGAGCGGGTGCATTCGGTGTTCAGGATCGACGCCGCCAAACACTTCGAACTGCGCCGCCACCCGGAGGCCAAGCCAGCCGCCACTCAACTGTGGCTGGTGATGCGAGATGGCATCACCCATCGCCTGACGAGCAGCAACGTTCCGATCGTACCGGGAAGCAAACGCACCGACCTATGGCTGCGTGAGATAAGCGACTACCTGCAAATACCAATGCCCAGCGAGGTAACGGTGGGTTCGGCACCCGTTGCGAAGGCCGCCTACCGGCCTGCTCCGACCCCGGCGAAAATCGCCAGGCAGCGCAAAGCAAAGGCGCCGACGCCTTCGGCGGAGACGACTGAGCAACTGGGCACACCCGCACGCGCCCTGCTCGCGCTGATTGGCGCGTTCCTGGCTGTGTTCGAGCTGACCCGCATCATCACGTTGGTGCCCTCGCTGTTTACCGGACGACTGCGCATTGGCATTTCCCGCCCGACAACCTTCTATTGGGCGGAGCAGCCGATGACCTTTTCATTCCACGTGCTTATCGGTATCGCCGAGCTGCTGGTCATCGGCGTGATCGCCTGGGGTTGTTTGCGCATGGCGATCGAAGGACGGATGAAGGCCAATCCTTGAGGAGACGCTGCTATGGTGGAAACAGGCCTTCCCCTTTCCAGGATGAAAAGATGATTTCACATGTGTGCATCGGCGCGAACGATTTCCAGCGAGCGTTTGCGTTTTATCAAGAGGTCATGCAAGCGCTCGGCCTTGAACTCAAGTTCAAAGACCTTGAACGCCCATGGGCGGGCTGGATGCACCCTGACAACCCACGTCCTCTTTTTGTACTTGGCAAACCCTATGACGGCGAACCGGCGATGGCGGGAAACGGGCAAATGATCGCCCTGCTGGCCTCCGATAGACAGGTCGTGCGTAACACTCATGCCCTGGCGCTGACCCTGGGCGGCCGCTGCGAAGGTCCTCCAGGCCTGCGCCCTGAATATCACCCGGATTATTACGGGGCCTACTTTCGGGACCCTGAAGGCAACAAGCTCTGCGTCTGTTGTCACGATCCGGCGTAACCCGCCCGCTCTCTGCACGCCTGCCCAAACGCCCGAAAAATCGCTCGATAATCCGCGTTCTCCATCACCTCCCACTCCGGATGCCATTGCACCCCCAGCGCAAAGGCCCGGCTGCCCTCCACCGAAAGGCCCTCCACCAACCCATCCTCCGCCACGGCCTCGACGCGCAAGCCCTGCCCCACCCGCGCAATGCCCTGGCCGTGGACGGAGTTGACTTCGATGACGTCCTTGAGCCCCAGCCGCGCCAACACGCCGCCCGGCCGCACCGTCAGGGCATGGTTGCGGGCGTATTGTTCCTGGACGGGTTCGTTGCTCGGCGGTTCATGTTCGGCGCCAGGGCCGTCGAGCTGTTGATGGAGCGAGCCGCCGAAGGCGACGTTCATTTCCTGGAACCCACGGCAGATACCGAGCACCGGCAGGCCCGCTTCGACCGCGGCGCGCCAGAGCGGCAGCGCCAGGTTGTCCCGGGCCGGGTCGTGCTCGGTGCCCGGCGGGCTGGGTGGACCACCGTAGTGATGGGGTTCGATATTGGACGGCGATCCGGTGAACAGCAGCCCGTCCAGGCCGGCAATGACGTGGGCAGGATCGATCAGCGCCGGGAACACCGGCAGGATCACCGGCAGCGCTTCTGCGGCGGTGGCGACCGCCTGGGCGTATTTGTCGTTGCTGAGCTGGACGGTGTGCGGGCCGATCTTGCCTGAGCAGGCGATGATTCCGATCATGGGTGGACGAGACATGGGACTCCCCTGTTCCTCAAACGCTCATGAATCGGATTGCGGTGCGGGTTCGGTTGTTCCATTTCGATGACGCTCGATAGGGACGCCTGAACGAAGCCATCGACGCAGCGGTCGGAACAGCAAACCCCAGCAAAGAACTCCACCCATGCGCTTACGATCCGTCGCCCTCGCCTCATTCCTGATCTGGACAGCCAGCACGACCGCCTCCGCGCAAGAACCGTTGCGCCTGGAAGGCCTGAAGCGCTGCGGCGACTTGCTCGAACGCCAGCGTCAGGAATGGTGCCTGACCGCACGTGGGCTGGGTGACGCAACGCCACAACTGCAACTGGGCGAGAAAACGATTCCTGCCCACAGCATCCAGCGTGAAGGACAAAGCCTGCGCTTGCGCCTGGACAGCGCCGATTACCACAGCGGTCCGCTCTGGCTGGCCGACGGCCCACGCCTGAGCAATGCCGTTTGGCTAACCATGGGCAACAGCCACGTGCTCGCCGCTGGGCCGAACGAGGTGGCGAAGAACATGGACGGCCTGACCACCTATGTGGATCTGGTCAGCGTGCTGATCGAGGAAAGTCACGATGGCCGCCAGGAGGCTGAGCGGCTTGCCGGCAAATATGGCGCGAAGGTGGTCGGCAGTATAGCGCCGCTGAACGTGTATCAGCTGCGCCTGCCGGCCAAGGATCTGGTGCATCGCGATGCGTTGGTGCTGCGCCTGGGCAGCGAGACCAGCGTCGATGCGGTGGTGATCGAGGAGTCAGGGGCGGAAGAGGCCGAGCAAGCGCCCGCCCAGCCTGACGAGCCGAAAAAACCGGCCCAGGACTCGGATGAGTGGGCGGCGAATCGCTTTCTCGACGCGGTGCATTACTACCAGCGGCGCATCCCCGGACAGCAGTCGCCGATCCGACCGCAACCGGTGCGCATCGGCCTGATCGAGCGCGACGTGGATTTCGACACGGCGGATTTTGCCGATTACCTCGGCCCCTGCTCGGTGCCGCGCACCTGCGTCTACGCCCGCGATGCGGACAAGCCGGACAACCACGGCACGACCGTGGCCGGGATCCTCGCGGCGCGCTGGAACGATGGCGGCAACAGCGGTTTTCTCCGGGGCCTGGACAAGGCCAGCGGTGGCTTCGAGGTGATCGTCGAGCGCAATTCCGATGCGGGGATCACCGCCAACATCGCCGCTTCGGTGAACCTCGTCGAGGACGGCGTGCGCGTGCTCAATTGGAGCTGGGGCATTCACCGCGTGGGGGCGAAAGATGTCAAAGGCGATGACGTGGATTCGCTGCTGCGTTCGGGCATCGCCATGGGCGGCTACGAAGAATTGCTGGAGGAATTTTTCCTGTGGCTGCGCAAGGAACATCCCGACGTGGTGGTGGTGAACTCCGCGCGACAACGGCTCCTCCTTTTCGGGCACCGACGAATACCGCCTGCCCTCCTCGTTCATCACCGAGCAATTGCTGGTGGTCGGCGGGCACCAGCGCAACGAACGGGCCGGAGTCGCCGTCGACGACCCCGGCTACGCGGTCAAGCGCAGCTCCTCGAACATCGACATGCGCGTCGACATCACCGCGGCCGCCTGCACCCACGCCTCTACGGTCAATGCCGAGCGAGGACGGTGCGGTGCATTGCGGCACGTCCTACGCCACGCCGATGGTCACGGGCCTGCTGGCGGCGATGCTGTCGATCAATCCAGAACTTCAGCCAGAACAGCTGCGCATGCTCCTGCGGCGCAGCGCCATGACCATCGGCGACAACCATGATTTCGAACGAATGGACGGCGAAGACCTCACCGCGCCCATCCTGCCGTCGGAGCGCAATTACCAGCTCAACGACAAGGACGTGGGCCGCTCGGCGCGGCTGGACATGCAGAAAGCCCTGGACCTGTCGGTGCAGAGTCGCAGTCGGGTACGCTGATGCTGCCTTGGGCGATCGATCCGTTCGACTCCCCAGGCATCATCGCTCGCCGTCAAGTCTCGACAGGCGCTGTCACTGCGCATCTATAGCGGCTCATCAAGCCGTAATAGGCACCGGCGGGAATCAGCAAGCCGACGACCCAGGCAAGATCGATCCCTTGCAAGGCACTGGCAACCGGACCGGTGTACAACGAGGTACTCATGAACGGGATTTCAAGCACGATGGTGATCAGGAATACACTGACCGCGATCCAGTTCACCCGACCATAGATACCGTCCGGTTCGAAGATGTCCGCGATCCGATAGACACCTTTGCGCAAGGCGTAGTAGTCCACGAGGTTGATCGCCGTCCACGGGATCAGGAAGTAGCTCATGAAGAAAATGAAGTTCAGGAAGAACTGCAAAAAGTCATTCTGGGCCAGCGTGCACAAACCGGTCGCGGCGGCGCAGATGACCAACATGAACCCCGCGCGTACAAGCGGCGTGACCTTGAGTTGCGCATAGGGCTCGACCACCGTCACGGTCGACATGAACGCGCCGTACAGGTTGAACACGTTGATCGCGACCTGCCCGTACAGCACGAAGCCGAACATCAACAACGTCCCTCCCCCCATGAGCCCGACCAGGTTCAAGCCAACATTATCCGAGAACCCGGCCACGCCCTTGGCCAGCATTGCGCCCAGCACCATCATCCAGCTGCCGCCGATGACCGTTCCCAAATAACTGTACCAAAACACCTGGCGGGTGGACGTGCGGGTTGGTAGGTAACGCGAGTAATCGGCAACGTAAGGCGCATAGGACAGTTGCCAAGTCACCGAAATGCTCACCGAGGCCAGGAAACTCACCAGGCTGAACCCTTGCGGTGTCCACTGTCCGGGTTCGATGGGCAACGCAAGGGACAGGACGGTGGCGAAACCGAAGACCGCGATGGACACCAGCGAAAGGATCTTCTGGAAACGATGGATGAACCGGTAGCCGACCAAGGCCACCAGGAAGCACACCACGCCGAGCAGGATGATGTTCACTTCGTTGCTGAACGGGCTTGCCGTCGCAACGGCCTGGGCCGCCAACAGCGTGTTGCTGACGAAAAAGCCCAGGTAGATCAACATCACGAACAACAGCGGGACAATGGCGCCAAACACCCCGAATTGCGCGCGACTCTGGATCATCTGCGGAATGCCCAACCGCGGCCCTTGCGCGGAATGCGAGGCCATGAAGACCGCGCCGATCATGGAACCGACAAGGATCGAGAGCACGCTCCAGAACAGATTGAGGCCCAGGCTGATCGGCAATACGCCGACGGCGACCGTGGTGATGTTGGCGTTGGCGCCAAACCATACGAAGAACAACGAGCGAGGCTCGCCATAGCGTTCGTCTTCGGGGATGAAATCAATGCTTCTGTTTTCAACTTTCATGATTGTTCTCTCCGATTAGCGATCGTTGACGAGACGGCTTTCGAGATGCTCGATGGCTTCTACGAACGCTTCTGGCAGGAAGGCGAGATGGTCGGGCGTCGCGGTGCGGAGCGAGACCGCTGGCTGGTTTTGCCAACGTCGCAGCAACTGCTGCGCAGAGAAAATCTCCAGCCCGTAGATCCAGTTGGAAAGAATCAGCAACGACGAGTAGTGGGCGGCAGCGGTGGTCGCCGTGCAGGCGTCGGCCACGACAGTGACTTGGAAGTCGCGCTGATACGCGTCGAACACGCTGGTCATGACGCACACATCGGTCAGCACGCCCATGACCACCAAGTGCTTGATGCCCCTGCGGCCGAGCATCTGGGCCAGCCGAGTGCCATGGAAAGCGCTGTAGCGATGCTTGTCGATCACGACATCGCCCGCCTGGGGCGCAAGCTCATCGAGAATCTCCACAGCGGCGGTGCCCGCCAGATAGGTGGTGGGCCGGCCCAGTTCATCGACGGGCTCACCCAGCATCAAGTCGCGGCCATGGGCATCATTGATATGCCGCGTGTAGAACAACGGAATGTTCAGGCTACGAGCGGCATCGATGACCGATGCGGCGTTCTTGATCACTTGCTCAAATCGCGGGAGCGCGAATTGATCTTCTTTTTGTAGATCGACCAGCAGGATTGCGGTTTCAGTGTTCATCAACGTTCTTCCGGGTGCAGCTTCCCCGGCAAGCGCAACAACAGCTTGCCAACGGCTCAGCGGATAAAGACAGGCGGCACGCCCGCTGGAGCAGGCATGGCACAGGACGCGTCAAACGCACGGGAAAGGGTCAGCTGACTATTTGCCAGAAACCGTTCTGCTTGGCGGCAACGCAAGCCGGAAGTCGTTGGAGAACAACGGGAGATGGCGAGACGGACCGACGAAGAAAGACCTTCATGGCGCCACTTGGCAACGCGCGAGCCGAACCACCTGCAGGGAACAGGTGGCGACCATGGGCGTTATCAAAGCGTGACGAGGGCCGGATCATTGGGGTGAGTCTCAAGGGAATCGCTACTTGAGGACTGCAAAAAATCGGCCAAATGAGCTGAAGGGATTGGAAAGCGGCAGATTAGAGCGGTATGGAAGAGGGTGCGATTTTCTGGCATGCGGAATACCATCAGACAATGATACAGAACGTAACACAGCAGTTACTCGCTTCCTGTCTCCCGCACTCAAATTGCCCACGGCGGTAGCCTTCAGAAGGCAAACACACCCTGACAGTCTGTATGATCCCAACCTAACCAAGTCCCAGGACCACTCGTATGCCAGCCTCAAGAACCCGACCTTCCCCCGCGCCGCTGCTCAAGCCAGGCGAAACGGTGGTCCTGTTCGACGGCGTGTGCAAGCTTTGCAACGGCTGGGCGAAGTTCCTGATACGCCATGATCGGCAGCGACGGGTGCGGCTGGCGGCGGTGCAATCGCCTGAAGGCCAGGCCTTGCTCGCATGGGCGGGTTTGCCAGTGGACCAGTTCGATACCATGGCGGTGATCCGCGACCAGCAACTGTGGGAGCGCTCGGACGCGTTTTTCGAAGTGGTTTCGCAATTGCCCGGTCGCTGGCACGCGGTGAATGTATTGCGCCTCTTGCCGCGCGCACTTCGAGACTGGGTCTACGATCACATTGCGCTGAATCGTTATCGACTGTTTGGCAAATACGACGTTTGCCTGCTGCCGAATGCGGATCATGAACAGCGTTTCTTGAAAATGCCGGCAACCGAGCGTTAAATCGCGTCTGCCTCTCAAACCCAAGTGGAACGACATGAACCGCCGCAAAAAAATCAACCAGCTGCTCAAGGCCAACGCAAAGAAGGCCAGCGCCAAACTGGCCCCCAAGAGCAAGGACAAGTACATCAGCAAAGCGGATCGATTGAAGATGGCGGCTGAAGCCGATCCGGACTTGACCGTTTCCACTGAGCAGTAACTCGCCTGCGATAGATCGTCAACGACCTGCCAGCCTCCCTCAAAATGGACTTATCGGAGTCACCCGTGCAACGTCTTATCCTTGGTATCACCTTCCTGGCATTGGCCGCTTGCGCCAGCCAACAAACGCAGACAAAACCTGTCAATACGCCGACGTTCAAGTTCCGCACCGTACCGATGAGGGCCGATGGTAACCCGGTCATCAACCCGGACGTCTTGAAAACCATCGAGCAACTCGACATGCCCGCGCCGATCAAGACGCTGACCTACGTGGAACTGGCCGGCACCGTCAACTTCCCCAAGGAAAGCAGGCCGGAACGTACCGAATACTTTCTGTCCACTGACCCGGACACCCGTCAGTTGCGCTTCATTCACAAAAGCGAACACCTCAACGGTCGCAAGATCACCTGGCGTGGCCTGTTGATGCTTTCCGGCGTGGAACAGGCCACGATGTCGAGAAATACCGTGGTCATCGACAGCTTGAGCTTTCGTGGCGATTGGCGACACATGCCGGTCGGCAGCGAACTGGGTTACACCCGACAAGGCAGTAACACCAGCAGCCTCATCGGTACTTTGGGTACGGAGCCGAGAGTCTTCGACTGTCGCATCGACCGCGAATTGCCGGCCAAGCAACTGAACCCGGCCCTGAGCGGCCAGGCCAAGGCCATGAGTTGCCAGGAACAGCTTCCGAGTAAAAGACTCCTTCCCGCCAATCATTATTACTATTTGGTCGACTACGGGTTCTTCTACCACGCCAGTACCGACAAGCACGACGGGACTTCCATCGACATGCATGTACAGAGCGTGAAATAAATGCCCCTGAACGCCATCGATCCCCTGCCGCTGCAACGCATCATCACCGCCCACGGCACGCTCGAAGGCGCGGCTTATTTCGATGCCGAGGAAAGCCTCGTGCATGACCTCTTTGCTGACCGCATCGTCTTCCAGACCAGCTACCTGGACCACAGCAGCTACGAAGTGAGCGTCGCCGAGGGCGCTGTCCAGGTTCACAAGACGCGGCTGGACAACTACCACCGCGGCCATAAGGCGCAGGTGATCGATGACGACATGGATGAAGACGACTGGACGGAACTGGCCAGTCTTTGGCAGCGTTTGAGCCATGACCTGGACACCCAGGATCAGGGGCCTGGACCGGATCCGGCCGACACGCTGGCAGACCTGTTCGATTGCCTGTTCGACGAGGCGCTTGCCCAAGCGCTGATCGAAAACATGCCCGCCCCCAACGGTCAGTGGGACTGGGCCTGGACGCAACTGCGATCGGCACTGGCCGACGCCCATCGGTTGGCTGAGTTCGAATGGAAGGAGTGGGCGCTGTCAGGCGTCCACGCCATCAATGCCCTCGCCCCGCTGCGGGAACTGGGCATCAAAGTCCCCACGCCTGACAGCAAAACCGTGGACGCGGTCAATCGCGCCAACGATTGGGAACGGGCGCTGCTGCAGTATTTCAATGCGCGACTGGAAACCCACGATTTGAAGCTGCTGGCCATCGGCACGCATTTCGACGAGTGCCAGGCGTTTGCCTGCCTGCCCATGAACGGCTTGGGCCTGGTCAATGCCATGGAAATCATGGGCAGGCTGGGCATCGTCTATAAATACTGAGCATCAGGTGCGGCGACGGTTCGCCGCTGGACAAACGTTTCCGAGCCTTGGTACGACATGAAGAATTGTGATCACTGCGGCACCCTGATTCTCGAGGACAACGGCGAGTGCCCCTTTTGCGCCGAAGCCATGAGTCACGCGGTGGAAACCTTCGCCCCGAGCGCCGGTCCGCCGAAGTGGCTGAAAGTCGTCAAGTGGCTGTTCATCGGTTTGCTGGCAGCGGTGCTCGTTGCCGTCGCTGCGGTCACCTGGATCCTCAACTCGCTGGGGCCTATGCCGTCGTTTGGTTGATTGCTCAAGCGAAAGATCTACAAAGATCGCAGGCTTCGCCAGCTCCTACAGGGCCGAACGGGGGCAAGCTTCGCCACGATCAAAAACGCTGGTATCCGATATCCCTATAGTTGTTATCGATGCCAGCGCCGTTCTCGTTGCGCTTCGCTCTCTCTAATCTGCCCACCAACGCGATCGACAACGATCCCGACAGATCAAACCGTCCCTTATGGAGAGAGAAACGATGAACACATTCAACCGCACCTTCGCTGTCGCCATCCTGGCCTTGGCCACCCTCGGCGCAGAAGCCGCTACCCCCGTCCAGGCCGGCGCCAGCGCCACCGCGGTCGGCAGCGTTGTGCAGTCCGCCAGCTACATCACCACCAAGGATGGCGTGCAGCTCTATTACAAGGATTGGGGCCCGCGCAACGGTCAGGTCGTCACCTTCAGCCACGGCTGGCCGCTGGACTCCGACAGCTGGGAAGGACAGATGATGTTCCTCGCCGCCAAGGGCTATCGCGTCATTGCCCACGACCGTCGCGGTCATGGCCGTTCCAGCCAGCCGTGGGAAGGCAACGACATGGATCACTACGCCGACGACCTGGCGGCGGTCATCGAGGCGCTGGACCTGAAGGACGTGACCTTGGTCGGTTTCTCGACAGGGGGCGGCGAAGTGGCTCGCTATATCGGTCGCCACGGCACCAGCCGGGTCAAGAAAGCCGTGCTGGTGTCCTCGGTCCCGCCGTTGATGCTCAAGACCGACACCAACCCTGGCGGCTTGCCGATTGCGGTGTTCGACGGATTGCGCAAAGCCTCTGAGGAAAACCGTTCGCAACTGTACCTGGACATCGCCTCCGGCCCGTTCTACGGCTACAACCGCAAGGGCGCCAAGCCGTCCCAGGGCTTGATCCAGTCGTTCTGGGCGCAAGGCATGCAGGGCGGCGCCAAGAACACCTATGACTCGATCGCGGCGTTCTCGGCGACCGACTTCCGCGGCGACCTGAAGAAGTTCGACGTGCCGACGCTGGTGATTCACGGCGACGACGACCAGATCGTGCCCATCGACGCCGCGGGCCGGGCCTCGGCAGCCTTGATCAAGGGCGCTCGATTGATCGTCTACCCTGGCGCGCCGCACGGCCTGACCGAGACGCACAAGGATCGCCTCAACCAGGACCTGCTGACGTTCCTCAAGGAATAAAAGCTCGATAGCTGAAGCCATCACTATGGGAGCGAGCCTGCTCGCGAAAGCAACCGAACCATTTACACATTCGCTGATGGCCACACCGCCTTCGCGAGCAGGCTCGCTCCCAAACGGTTTTCGCTCAAGGCCCTTCTTCGCAAGGGCCTTCGCGTTGCAGCGCAGCCTCCACCGCTGCCTTGTCGATCACCGACCACACCCGAACGATTTTTCCGCCCTCGAAGGTATAAAACACGTTCTCGAAAAATCGAATCCGCCGGCCGTGGGTCTCCAGTCCCAGGAATCGTCCTCGGGGCGAGCAATCGAACAGCAAGCGACTCGCGACATTCGGCGGTTCGACGACCAACAAATCGATATTGAAACGCAAGTCGGTGATGGTGCTCACATCGTTTTCCAGCATCGCCCGATAGCCTGCCAGCCCCACCGGTTTGCCGTTGTATTGCACGTTGTCGTCGACGAAGCTGCCCAGGTCCTGCCAGCGACGAGCGTTCAGGCAGGCGATGTAGTTGCGGTATTGCTCGGCCAGGTCCATATCGAGAGCCTCCGTGGTTGAGGTTGACCCCGCTCGACAGTCAATGACAAAGCCCTCAAGGCTGCAACCCTATCCCCCGCAAGATCACGCTGGTGACCGTCTGCACCGCCCGTTCGAATTGCATGTCGGACAGCGGCTGGTGGTCGTTGAGGATGTTGATCTGATGGTCGAAGTCGGCGTAGTGCTGGGTCGAGGCCCAGATCATGTAAAGCAGGCTGGACGGTTCCACCGGCAGGATGCGTTTGTCTTCCACCCACTGGCGGATCTTCGCTTCCTTCATCTTGGCCCAGTCGTAGAGGCTCGCATCCAGCGCTTGCCCCAGGGCCGGCGCACCGTGGATCACTTCGTTGGCCCAGATCTTCGAGCCATGGGGCCGGCTGCGGGAGTGGTTCATCTTGGCGCGGATATAGCTGCTGAGCACGACACGTGGGTCGTCGAACATCTCGAAGCACAAGGCGTCCTGCTTCCAGACGTCCAGCAGGTCGAACAGCACGGCGCTGTACAACTCGTTCTTGGTGCTGAAGTAGTAGTGCAGATTGGACCGTGGCAATTGCGCTTCAGCGGCGATGTCCGCCATGGCGGTACTGCCGAAGCCCTTTTCGGCGAAGACCTTCTCGGCGGCCAACAGAATTTTTTCGACGTTACTGCGACGAATCTCGATCTTGTGATTGCCCATGAGGGCTCCCTGGCAACAGCGTTGGCCAAGACTAGCATCCGCCTACTATAGAAAGAACACCGAGGGGATTCGTGGCCAGGGAGCTTGCTCCCGCTCGGCTGCATAGTTCCTACAAAATCCAGCGGGAGCAAGCTCCCTCGCCACGAAGGACATTGTCCATCCCAACCATTCGACTAATGTCTTAGACCGGTCATCGCACAACCTAGCCCTGCGCCCCGCCATTTGCCAACACGCGAATGGCGCGGCGCAACGGCCTCCGGTCTGGATTCCGCAGACCGATAACCTTTGATACGCCTCATTTTGAAGCACTCTCGACTTGGATAATTCCGATAATGGCCAGTTGACAACGGACAGCGACCAACAAATAATCTCCGGCATGTTGTACGACGACGTATGACAAATAAAAACAACAAAAAGTAGGAGCGCCAGAGTGAGCACACGTGCCCGTTTTCCGTCCAATACCCGTTCCAGCCGCCGTACCCTTCTCCGTTCCACACCTGTATTGACCTTGCTCGGCTGCACCAGCCTGGCGGCATTCCTGCCGTTGACGGCCAGTGCCGCAGGCTTCGTCGATGATGCCAAGGCCACGCTGAACCTGCGCAACGCCTACTTCAACCGCAACTTCACCAACGACAACGCCGCCCAAGGCAAAGCCGAAGAATGGACCCAGAGCTTCATCCTCGACGCGAAGTCCGGCTTCACCCAAGGCGTGGTCGGTTTCGGCGTGGACGTGCTGGGGACCTACTCGATCAAGCTCGACGGTGGTCGAGGCACGACGGGCACCCAGTTGTTGCCGGTGCACGACGATGGCCGCCCCGCCGATGACTTCGGTCGCCTGGGCGTCGCCCTGAAGGCCAAGGTCTCGAAGACCGAACTGAAGGTCGGCGAGTGGATGCCGGTGCTGCCGATCCTGCGCTCCGACGACGGTCGTTCCCTGCCCCAGACTTTCCGTGGCGGCCAGGTCACTTCGACCGAAATCAACGGCCTGAGCCTCTACGGCGGCCAGTTCCGGGCCAACAGCCCGCGCAACGACGCGAGCATGGAAGACATGTCGATGAACGGCCGTGGTGCCTTCACCTCCGACCGTTTCAACTTCGGCGGCGGTGAATACGCCTTCAACGAAAAACGCACCCAGGTCGGCGTCTGGTACGCGGAACTGTCCGACATCTACCAGCAGCAGTATTTCAACCTGACCCACAGCCAGCCGATCGGCGACTGGACCCTGGGCGCCAACCTTGGTTACTTCACCGGCAAGGAAGACGGCAGCGCGCTGGCCGGCGACCTCGACAACAAAACCGCGTTCGCCATGCTTTCCGCCAAATACGGCGGCAACACCTTCTACGTCGGCCTGCAGAAAGTCGGCGGCGATGATGCCTGGATGCGCGTCAACGGCACCAGCGGCGGCACCCTGGCGAACGATAGCTACAACTCCAGCTACGACAACGCCAAGGAAAAATCCTGGCAAGTGCGCCATGACTTCAACTTCGCTGCTGTCGGCGTGCCGGGCCTGACCCTGATGAACCGCTACATCAGCGGTGACAACGTGCACACCGCCACCGTCGATGACGGCAAGGAATGGGGCCGTGAAACCGAACTGGCCTACACCGTGCAGAGCGGTGCGTTGAAAAGTCTCAACGTGAAATGGCGTAACGCATCGATTCGTCGCGACTTCAGCACCAACGAATTCGACGAGAACCGCATCTTCATCAGCTATCCGATCTCGCTCCTGTAACACCCCATGGAACCCTTGCCATGTGCGCCTGCCAGCGCCATGGCGAGCCCGGCAAGGATGCCGACCTAGAGCGGTTCGTCGATCAAACGTTGACAAGGTAGCGGAAGGATAAGGATATTCCCTCTCGGTCGTACGACAACTTATAACAACTGTACCTCTCACTGTTTGCTCAGGTAATGCCATGACCACGACACAGATTCGCCACCCCTTCAATCGCCTGCTCTTGACCGGCGCCGCTCGGCGGCCTTGGCAAAGTCTTGCGCGAACGCCTCAAGCCTTATGCCCGTCACATTCGCCTGTCGGACATCGCGAACATGGCGCCGGCCATCGACGAAAGCGAGGAAGTGGTGCCGTGCGACCTGGCTGATAAGCAGGCCGTGCATCAACTGGTGGAAGGTGTCGATGCCATCCTGCATTTCGGCGGGGTATCGGTTGAACGTCCATTCGAAGAAATTCTCGGGCCCAACATCAGCGGCGTGTTCCACATCTACGAAGCCGCGCGCAAGCACGGCGTCAAACGCGTGATCTTCGCCAGCTCCAACCACGTCATCGGTTTCTACAAACAGGACGAAACCCTCGACGCCCATTGCCTTCGTCGTCCGGATGGCAACTACGGCCTGTCCAAGTCCTACGGCGAAGACGTCGCCAATTTCTATTTCGATCGCTACGGCATCGAGACCGTGAGCATCCGCATCGGTTCGTCGTTCCCTGAACCGCAGAACCGCCGGATGATGAGCACCTGGCTGAGCTTCGACGATCTCACTCAACTGATCGAATGCTCGCTCTACACCCCGAAAGTCGGCCACACCATCGTCTACGGCGTCTCCGCCAACCGTGATGTCTGGTGGGACAACAGCCACGCCGCGCACCTGGGCTACAAGCCCAAGGACACGTCGGAAATCTTCCGCGCCAAGGTCGAGGCGCAGCCAATGCCGGCCGCCGATGACCCGGCCATGATCTACCAGGGTGGCGCCTTTGTGGCGGCCGGCCCGTTCGACGACTGATTCGCCTGTTGTTCATGGGATACGAACCAACCAAGGAATCGCCATGCAAGCCGAATTGATTGTCGATGCACGCAACGCCGTCGGGGAAAGCCCGGTGTGGGTCCCCGAGGAAAACGCCCTGTATTGGGTGAACATCCCCAGCGGCGGCCTGCAACGCTGGAATGCCAGCAGCGGGAAAATCCAGGGCTGGGAAGCGCCCGAAATGCTCGCCTGTATCGCCCGTCACCAGGACGGCGGTTGGGTCGCGGGCATGGAGAGCGGTTTCTTCCGCCTGCACCCCCATGACGACGGCAGCCTGGACAGTGAACTCTGCGCCAGCGTCGAACACAGCCGCGCCGACATGCGCCTCAACGATGGCCGCTGCGATCGCCAGGGCCGTTTCTGGGCCGGCAGCATGGTGCTGAACATGGGCGCCAACGCCGACGAAGGCCGGATGTACCGTCATGAAGCCGGGCAACGCAGCCCGGTCGAGGCGCAACTGAGCGGTTTCATCGTGCCCAACGGCCTGGGCTTCAGCCCGGACGGACGGACGATGTACCTCTCTGATTCGCACCCGTTGATCCAGCAGATCTGGGCCTTCGACTACGACATCGACAGCGGCACCCCGTCCAACCGGCGGCTGTTCGTCGACATGATGCCCCTGGCCGGTCGCCCGGACGGCGCGGCGGTGGACGCCGACGGTTGCTATTGGATCTGCGCCAACGACGCCGGGCTGATTCACCGTTTCACCCCGGACGGACGTCTCGACCGCTCCCTGGAAGTACCGGTGAAAAAACCGACCATGTGCGCCTTTGGCGGCAGCCAGCTGGACACCCTTTTCGTGACCTCGATTCGTCCGGGTGACGACAACGATCCGCAATCCCTGGCCGGTGGCGTGTTCGCGCTGAACCCCGGCGTCAAGGGCCTGGCCGAACCTGCTTTCGGAGGACGGAAACACTCCGCGAACTGATCTGCTGCACCGCTTTACTGGATGAGCCAATAAAAAAACAACAACACTGGAGATTGACCATGAATTTCAAACGCACGCTTCTGATCGCAGCCCTGCCCCTGGCCTTCCTGGCCCAGGCGGCTCACGCCCTCGATATCAAGATCGCCGACATCCACCCCAAGGGCTACCCAACCGTAGTCGCGGAGGAATCCATGGGTAAAGCTCTCGAAGCAGAGAGCAAGGGCGAACTGAAGTTCAAGTACTTCCCGGGCGGCGTACTGGGTTCTGAAAAAGAAGTCATCGAGCAGATGCAAGCTGGCGCGATCCAGATGTCCCGCGTCAGCCTGGGCATCGTCGGCCCTGTGGTGCCTGACGTGAACGTGTTCAACATGCCATTCATCTTCCGCGACCAGGCGCACATGCGCGCTGTCATCGACGGTGAAGTCGGCGATGCGATCCTCGACCGGATCACCAACTCGGAGTTCGGCCTGGTGGCCCTGGCGTGGATGGACGGTGGTACGCGCAACATCTATACCAAGAATCCCGTGCGCAAGCTCGAAGATCTGAAGGGCATGAAAATCCGTGTCCAAGGCAACCCGATGTTCATCGAGATGATGAACGCCATGGGCGCCAACGGCATCGCCATGGACACCGGCGAAATCTTCAGCGCCCTGCAGACCGGCGTGATCGACGGCGCGGAAAACAACCCGCCGACCCTGCTCGAACACAACCACTACCAGAACGCCAAGTACTACAGCCTGACCGGCCACCTGATCCTGCCCGAGCCGATCGTGATGTCGAAAATCACTTGGAACAAGCTCACGCCGGAACAGCAGGACATGGTGAAAAAAGCCGCCAAGGCGGCCCAGGCTGAAGAACGGGATCTGTGGGACAAGAAGTCCGCCGCCAGTGAAGAAAAACTCAAGGCTGCCGGCGTCGAGTTCATCACGGTCGACAAGAAGCCCTTCTACGACGCCACCGCGCCAGTTCGGGCCAAATACGGTGCGCCGTACGCCGACCTGATCAAGCGCATCGAAGCTGTCCAGTAAGGCCTCTCAATCTGTACTCATGAAACGGCTGGGCGCGCCTGCGGTTGAAGGCGCGCCCAGTTACGGTGGAACCCGATGAAGAATTTGCTGCTGCGTATCAACGACACGATTTACATGACTTGCATCTGGGTCGCCGGCCTGTCTGTCCTGGCAGTTTCCCTGATGATTCCCTGGGGTGTGTTTGCCCGCTACGTATTGGGCTCGGGCGCCAGCTGGCCGGAGCCCACCGCCATCCTGCTGATGATGGTGTTTACCTTCATCGGTGCTGCCTCCAGCTACCGTTCCGGATCGCACATGGCCGTGGACATGGTCACCAGCCGTTTGCCATCTGAATGGCGAACCGCGGCGTCGATTATCACCCAGTTATTGATGGCGGCGGTGTGCATATTCATGACCGTCTGGGGGGCCAAGCTGTGCATGACCACCTGGAACCAATTCATAAGCGCCATCCCTACCCTGCGCGTCGGCATCACGTACATGCCGATCCCGGTCGGTGGCTTCCTGACGCTGATTTTTGTCTTGGAAAAACTCTTGCTGGGTGATCAAAGCCAGCGTCGGGTCGTGCAGTTCGACCTGGTTGAAGAAAACGAAGGTGCCGCTTAATGGACGCTCTGATTCTGCTGGGCAGTTTTTTGCTGTTGATCCTGATCGGCATGCCGGTCGCCTACGCATTGGGCGCCGCCGCCTTGATCGGGGCGTGGTGGATCGATATCCCGTTCCAGGCAATGATGATCCAGGTGGCGGGCGGGGTGAACAAATTCTCTCTGCTGGCCATTCCGTTCTTCGTCCTGGCCGGCGCGATCATGGCCGAGGGCGGCATGTCCCGCCGGCTGGTAGCCTTCGCCAGCGTGCTGGTCGGTTTCGTCCGTGGTGGCCTGTCCTTGGTCAACCTCGTGGCGTCGAGTTTCTTCGGCGCGATCTCCGGTTCCTCGGTGGCCGACACTGCCTCGGTCGGTTCGGTGCTGATTCCGGAAATGACACGTCGCGGTTACCCGCGTGATTACGCCACCGCCGTCACCGTCAGTGGTTCGGTACAAGCGCTGCTGACGCCGCCAAGCCATAACGCCGTGCTGTACTCGCTCGCTGCCGGCGGCACCGTCTCCATTGGTTCGCTGTTCATGGCCGGCATCGTCCCCGGCGTCATGATGAACCTCTGCCTGATGGCGCTGTGCCTGGTCTTCGCGAAAAAGCGCAATTACCCCAAGGGCGAAGTGATTCCGCTCAAGGAAGCGCTGAAGATCTGCAAGGAAGCCATGTGGGGCATGATGACCTTGTTCATCATCCTGGGCGGCATCCTCTCGGGTGTGTTTACCGCCACCGAATCGGCCGCGATTGCCGTGGTGTGGGCGTTCTTCGTGACCATGTGCATCTATCGCGACTACAAATGGAGTGAGTTGCCGAAACTGATGCACCGCACGGTGCGCACCATCTCCATCGTGATGATCCTGATCGGCTTCGCCGCCAGCTTCGGCTACATCATGACGCTGATGGAAATCCCGGCGAAGATCACCACTGCATTCCTGACGCTGTCGGACAACCGCTACGTGATCCTGATGTGCATCAACGTCATGTTGCTGCTGCTGGGCACCGTGATGGACATGGCGCCGCTGATCCTGATCCTCACGCCGATCCTGATGCCAGTCATCGTCGGTATCGGTGTGGACCCAGTGCAGTTCGGCATGATCATGCTGGTGAACCTGGGTATCGGCCTGATCACGCCTCCGGTGGGCGCGGTGCTGTTCGTCGGTTCCGCCATCGGCAAGGTCAGCATCGAAAGCACCGTCAAGGCCCTGCTGCCGTTCTACGCCATGCTGTTCGTGGTCCTGCTGCTGGTGACCTACGTGCCTGCCATTTCGCTGTGGCTGCCGCATTTGGTGTTGTAACAGAAAACAATAGGTCCCCTTGTGGCGAGGGGATTTATCCCCGCTGGGCTGCGCAGCGGCCCCAAAACCAGCCATCTCGATTTGTCTGATACACCGAGATTGGAGCCTTTAGGGCTGCTTCGCAGCCCAGCGGGGATAAATCCCCTCGCCACACTTGGGCGTATTCCCCTCCAGCTTTGCCAACCTATCAGACGCCGCCATGACACCACCTCTCCTCCACCTCGAAGACGAACTGACCCGCCTCACCCTGGCCCCGCACCTGGGCGCCAGCCTCGTTGAATGGACCTTGCGCAGCAACGGCGCCCCCTTGTTGCGCCCGCCCGCGCCGAACGCTGTAGAAAACGGTTTGCCGGGCAAACTCGGTTGCTTCCCGCTGATCCCCTGGTCGAACCGCATCGCCCAAGGCGGTTTCGATTGCCCGGACGGCTGGCTCGCCCTGGAAGCCAACAGCCCCAACGATCCGTTTCCAATCCATGGCAGCGCCTGGCAGCAACCGTGGCAAGTGGCCGAACAGAGTGCCCAGGAAGTCTTGCTGCAACTCGACAGCCAAACCCCGTTCGCCTATTGCGCCAGCCTGCGGATCCGGTTGAGCGGCGGCCAATTGCAGATGGCATTGCACGTCACACACATGGCCGAACAGGCTGCCTGGCATGGGTTGGGGCTGCATCCGTATTTTCCGCGCACTGCCGGTACGCGCCTGCAAACCCGCGCGAGCGAGGTCTGGATGTGCGACGCCTCGAAACTACCGACGGAGCTGAAGGACGTTCCCTCGGACTGGGATTTCCAACACGCGCGACTGTTGCCGGACACCCTCGTCGACAACGGCTTCGGTGGCTGGGATGGCCAGTGCCTGATGCAGCAGCCTGACTTGGGCTACGAACTGGAATGCCGCGCCAGTGGCAGCGATTACTTCTTGCTGTACTGCCCCGTGGGCCTGGACTTCTTCTGCATCGAACCGGTCAGCCACCCGGTCAATGCCCATCACCTGCCAGGACGGCCGGGGTTGCGTTTGCTGGAGCAAGGGCAGTCGATGGCGTTGGGGTTTTCGATGCAGTGTCGAGCGCTCTAGGTGGCACACGATCCCTTGTGGCGAGGGGATTTATCCCCGCTGGCCTGCGAAGCAGGCCCATCCATTATCAAGCCTGGCGTCTGCTTCGCAGCCGAGCGGGGATAGATCCCCCTCGCCACAAAAGCTCTGACCAGATCGCTACGCCCGCACCAGCATGAACACCGCCACCCCCAGGCACACCCCGGCAAACCCCACCTGCAACGCTCGCGCCGAGCACCTTTGCGGAAAAGCGTCGCCCCAGGATCATCCCGACGATGCTCGCCGCAATGAACGCCACCCCTACCCGGTCGATGCTCACCCCGGCATGAAACGCGCCGACCACGCCAATCAACGAAATCAGGCTGATGACCATCAAGGAAGTGGCGACGATCCCGCGCATCTGCACGTCGGTGAGTTGCTTGAACGCCGGCACGATCAGGAACCCCCCGCCCACGCCCAGCAAGCCCGAAACCATGCCCGTCACCGCGCCCAATGCCGACAGCGTGGCGGTGCAGCGAGCGGTCCAGGCCAAGCGACCAGTCTGGCGATCGAGCATACAATTCTTCTGGCCCCAACTGGCGGCACCATGATCGCTGGGACCGGGCTGCGCGGTTTCCCGACGCAGCATGCGCGCCGCCACCAGCACCATCAGCAGGCTGAACAGAATCATCAGGATTTTTTCCGGAAGCTGGTAGGCAAAATAGATGCCCACCGGCGAGAACACAGCGCCTAGCAAGGCAATCAATAAAGCCGCCCGATAACGCACCAGGCCATGGCGCAGCCCATCGATGGCGCCGACCGCCGCCGCGCTGCCCACCGCGAACAAAGCCACCGGAGCAGCCTGGGTCATGCTCCAGCCCAGGCCCAACACCAACGCCGGCGACGGCCAGAATCCCGCCGCCCGCGCCCGTCAGGCCAAGGACCAGGCCCATGACCACGCCAAAAAAACTCGCCAGTAACATTCAGGTTCTCTCAAGCCGCGCACACCTGTTGGCAGGTGCGATCGCATTTGCAGGACGCCTTGGCCCTCACTAAGCTGCGGACCATATGTTGTAAACCCCAAGCGTAGCAACCGCTTCTTCCCGTACAGGTCCGCCGTCATGCCCGCGCAGATTCAAAGCTTTCTCGATCCCGCTTCAAAGACCTACACCTACGTGGTTTATGAGCATGATGGCGGGCAATGCGCGGTGGTCGACCCGGTGCTCGACTACGACCCGGCCTCGGGCCGCAGCGGCACCGCACAGGCGGATCGAGTGATCGCTTTTGTGCGCGAACATCAACTGACGGTGCAATGGCTGCTGGAAACCCACGCCCATGCCGATCATCTCTCCGCCGCGCCTTACCTGCGCCGGGAACTGGGCGGCAAAATCGCCATCGGCGAATCCATCGGCCAGGTGCAGAACGTATTCAAGACCCTGTTCAACCTGGAGCCGCAATTCGCCATCGACGGTTCGCAATTCGACCATCTGTTCGCGGCCGACGAGTCCTTCCTGATCGGCAACCTCAAGGCCACCGCACTGCACATGCCTGGCCACACCCCGGCGGACATGGCCTACTTGATCGATGGCGATGTGATTCTGGTGGGCGACACGCTGTTCATGCCCGACGTGGGCACCGCTCGCTGTGACTTCCCCGGCGGCAATGCCCACCAGCTCTACGCCTCGATCCGCAAGCTGCTGGCGTTCCCTGCCGGCGTGCGGCTGTACGTGTGCCACGACTATCCGCCGGAGGGACGCGAGCCCCAGTGTATGAGTACGGTGGGTGAGCAGCGCCAGCGCAATATCCATGTGCGCGATGGCATTGATGAAGCCGAGTTCGTGGCCATGCGGACCCAGCGCGACAAGACCCTGGGGATGCCGACGCTGCTGTTGCCGACGATCCAAGTGAATGTGCGAGCGGGACACTTGCCGCCGGCCGAGGGCAATGGCGTGACTTACCTGAAGATTCCGATCAACCAGCTCTAAGATCACCCCATATCCAATGTGGGGTGACTCAGGTCCCCAGCGTCAACCCATTCGCCGGCAACGGCAGCGCGGTCTTGTAGCGCACCTGCTTGAGGGCAAAGCTGGAGCGAATGTTCGCCACGCCCGGGACCTTGGTCAGGAAGTCCATCATGAACCGCTCCAGCGACTGGATCGTCGGCACCAGCACGCGAATCAAATAATCCGGATCGCCCGCCATCAGGTAGCACTCCATCACCTCCGGCCGGTCGGAAATAGCCTCTTCGAAATGCTGCAACGCCTCTTCCACCTGCTTCTCCAGGCTGACATGGATAAACACGTTGACGTGCAGCCCCAGCAGGTCGGCATCCAGCAGCGTGACCTGCTCACGGATCACCCCCAACTCCTCCATCGCGCGGACGCGGTTGAAGCACGGCGTCGGCGATAGATTGACCGAACGGGCGAGATCGGCGTTGGTGATGCGGGCGTTTTCCTGAAGGCTGTTCAGAATGCCGATGTCGGTGCGATCCAATTTACGCATGAGACAAATAATCCTGTTTTTTATCGTTGTGCAGATTTTTTATCTGCAAATGATCTGAACAGCAAGCCAACAGAGAAAAATATTCTTCTTCGTCGAGCCTATGATTGTTGTAGGACAATTTCCCACCTACCCAGGGAAATTCGTCAGCTAGCGCGCCCACTACAAGAAATTCACAAGATCGAGCGTAGAAAGCCATGAACCCAGCGTACGAACCGCTACGCCTGCACGTCCCCGAACCCTCGGGCCGTCCCGGCTGCAAGACCGACTTTTCCTACCTGCATCTGTCCGATGCCGGCACGGTGCGCAAACCACCCATCGACGTCGAACCCGCCGACACCGCCGACCTGGCCCGCAGCCTGATCCGCGTGCTCGATGACCAGGGCAACGCCTTGGGCGACTGGGCCGCCGACATTCCCGTCGAGATCCTGCGCAAGGGCATGCGTGCCATGCTCAAGACGCGCATCTACGACAACCGCATGGTCGTCGCCCAACGTCAGAAAAAAATGTCGTTCTACATGCAAAGCCTTGGCGAAGAAGCCATCGGCAGCGCCCAGGCCCTGGCCCTGAACATCGACGACATGTGCTTCCCCACCTACCGCCAGCAAAGCATCCTGATGGCCCGCGAGGTGCCGCTGGTGGACCTGATCTGCCAACTGCTGTCCAACGAGCGCGATCCGCTCAAGGGCCGGCAGTTGCCTATCATGTATTCGGTCAAGGATGCTGGTTTCTTTACCATTTCCGGCAACCTCGCCACGCAATTCATCCAGGGCGTGGGCTGGGGCATGGCCTCCGCGATCAAGGGCGATACCAAGATTGCCTCGGCCTGGATCGGTGACGGCGCCACCGCCGAATCGGACTTCCATACCGCCCTCACCTTCGCCCACGTTTATCGCGCGCCGGTGATCCTCAACGTGGTCAACAACCAATGGGCGATTTCCACCTTCCAGGCCATTGCCGGCGGTGAAGCCACGACCTTCGCCGGACGCGGCGTCGGTTGCGGCATCGCCTCCCTGCGCGTGGACGGCAACGATTTCATGGCGGTCTACGCCGCCTCGCGCTGGGCCGCCGAACGCGCCCGTCGCAACCTCGGCCCGGCGCTGATCGAATGGGTCACCTACCGCGCCGGCCCGCACTCCACCTCGGACGATCCGTCCAAATATCGCCCCGCCGACGACTGGAGCCACTTCCCCCTGGGCGATCCGATTGCCCGCCTCAAGCAGCACATGGTGAAGATCGGCCAGTGGTCCGAAGAGGAACACGCCGCCGTCACCGCCGAACTCGAAGCCGAGGTGATCGCCGCGCAGAAGGAAGCCGAGCAGTACGGCACCCTCGCCGACGGACAGATTCCAAGCGCCGCGACCATGTTCGAAGACGTCTACAAAGAGATGCCGGAGCACTTGAAGCGCCAGCGTCAGCAGTTGGGGATCTGACATGAACGATCACAACAACAATATTGCGTTGGACACCGCCATGACCACTACCACCATGACCATGATCCAGGCCCTGCGCTCGGCCATGGACGTGATGCTCGAGCGCGACAACAACGTCGTGGTGTTCGGCCAGGACGTGGGCTATTTCGGCGGCGTGTTCCGCTGCACCGAAGGCCTGCAGAACAAGTACGGCACCTCGCGGGTCTTCGACGCGCCGATTTCCGAAAGCGGCATCGTCGGCGTGGCGGTGGGCATGGGCGCCTATGGGCTGCGGCCGGTGGCCGAGATTCAGTTCGCCGACTATGTCTACCCGGCGTCGGACCAGATCATTTCCGAAGCGGCGCGCCTGCGCTATCGCTCGGCCGGCGAATTCACCGCGCCGATGACCTTGCGCATGCCGTGCGGCGGCGGCATCTATGGCGGCCAGACCCACAGCCAGAGCATCGAGGCGATGTTTACCCAAGTCTGTGGCCTTCGCACCGTCATGCCGTCCAACCCCTACGACGCCAAGGGCCTGCTGATCGCCTCCATCGAAAACGATGACCCGGTGATCTTCCTCGAACCCAAGCGCCTGTATAACGGCCCGTTCGACGGCCACCACGACCGTCCGGTAACGCCGTGGTCCAAGCATCCGCAAGCGCAAGTGCCGGACGGCTACTACACCGTGCCGCTGGACGTCGCCGCCATCACCCGTCCGGGCAAGGACGTGACCATCCTCACCTACGGCACCACGGTCTACGTATCGCAAGTGGCCGCCGAAGAAACCGGCATCGACGCCGAAGTCATCGACCTGCGCAGCCTCTGGCCGCTGGACCTGGAGACCATCGTCAAATCCGTGAAGAAAACCGGCCGCTGCGTGGTCGTCCACGAAGCCACCCGCACCTGCGGTTTCGGCGCCGAGTTGGTGTCGTTGGTGCAAGAACACTGCTTCCACCACCTGGAAGCGCCCATCGAGCGTGTCACCGGTTGGGACACCCCCTACCCGCACGCGCAGGAGTGGGCGTATTTCCCAGGGCCGTCCCGTGTGGGCGCGGCGTTGAAACGGGTCATGGAGGTCTGAATGGGCACGCACGTTATCAAGATGCCGGACATCGGCGAAGGCATCGCGGAAGTTGAACTGTCGGTGTGGCATGTCAAGGTTGGCGACATGGTGGTCGAGGACCAGGTGTTGGCCGACGTGATGACCGACAAGGCGATGGTGGACATCCCCTCGCCGGTGCATGGCCGGGTCATCGCGCTGGGTGGCGAGCCGGGTGAAGTCATGGCGGTGGGCAGCGAGCTGATCCGCATTGAGGTGGAAGGTGCGGGCAATTTGAAGGAGTCGGCGCAATCGGCTCCCGCTGCGGCGGCTGTGCCGGCGCCAAAGCCAGCGCCAGTGGCCACGCCTGAACCGATGGTGGAAAAAACCGCCGCGCCACGCTGCGCCCCGCAAGCTCCGGTGGCCCGCGACCCTGAAGAGCGCCCATTGGCCTCGCCGGCCGTGCGCAAACATGCATTGGACCTGGGCATCCAACTGCGCCTGGTCCAGGGCAGCGGCCCCGCCGGGCGAATCCTGCATGAGGACTTGGAAGCCTATCTGGCCCAGGGTTCGTCGCCACAGGCCAAGGGCGGCTCGGGTTATGCCGAACGCCACGACGAGCAGCAGATCCCGGTGATCGGCATGCGTCGCAAGATCGCCCAGCGCATGCAGGAAGCGACCCAGCGCGCCGCCCACTTCAGCTACGTCGAGGAAATCGACGTCACGGCCCTGGAAGAACTGCGGGTTCACCTGAATGAAAAACACGGCGGCAGTCGCGGCAAGCTGACCTTGCTGCCGTTCCTGGTCCGCGCGTTGGTCGTGGCCTTGCGTGATTTCCCGCAGATGAATTCACGCTATGACGACGAGGCCCAGGTCATCCACCGCAGCGGCGCGGTGCATGTTGGCGTCGCCACCCAAAGCGATGTCGGCCTGATGGTGCCGGTGGTGCGTCACGCCGAGGCTCGCAGCCTGTGGGACAGTGCGGCGGAAATCTCGCGCCTGGCCACGGCCGCACGCAATGGCAAGGCCAGTCGCGATGAGCTGTCTGGCTCGACCATCACCCTGACCAGCCTCGGTGCGCTGGGCGGCATCGTCAGCACGCCGGTGCTGAACCTGCCGGAAGTGGCGATCGTCGGCGTGAACAAGATCGTCGAGCGGCCTGTTGTGATCAAGGGCCAGATCGTGATCCGCAAGATGATGAACCTTTCCAGCTCCTTCGATCACCGGGTGGTCGACGGCATGGACGCGGCGCAATTCATCCAGGCCCTGCGTGGCTTGCTCGAACAACCCGCCACCCTGTTTGTGGAGTAAGTGATGCAGACTTTGAATACCAAACTACTGATCATCGGCGGCGGCCCGGGTGGTTATGTGGCGGCAATCCGCGCCGGCCAACTGGGCATCGAGACGATCCTGGTGGAAGGCCAGGCGTTGGGCGGTACTTGCCTGAACATCGGCTGCATACCGTCCAAGGCGTTGATCCATGTGGCCGAGCAGTTCCACCAGACGCGCCACCACAGCCAGGGCTCGGCCTTGGGTATCAACGTGTCCGCGCCAACCCTGGACATTGGCAAGAGCGTGGAATGGAAGGACGGCATCGTCGATCGCCTGACCACCGGCGTCGCGGCGTTGCTGAAGAAGCACAAAGTCCAGGTTATTCATGGCTGGGCCAAGGTCATCGATGGCAAGACCGTCGAGGTCGGCGACACGCGCATCCAGTGCGAACACCTGCTGCTGGCCACCGGCTCGAAAAGCGTCAATCTGCCGATGCTGCCGATAGGTGGGCCGATCATCTCGTCCACCGAAGCCCTCGCGCCTACCTCGGTGCCCAAGCATCTGGTGGTGGTCGGCGGTGGCTACATCGGCCTGGAGCTGGGCATTGCCTATCGCAAGCTCGGCGCCGAGGTCAGTGTGGTCGAGGCCCAGGAGCGGATCCTGCCGGCCTACGACGGTGAGCTGACCCAACCGGTGCATGAAGCGCTCAAGCAATTGGGCGTGAAGCTGTATCTCAAGCACAGCGTCGAAGGTTTCGACACCCAGGCCGGCACTCTGCAAGTGCGCGATCCCAATGGCGACACGCTGAACCTGGGCACCGACCGGGTGCTGGTGGCGGTCGGGCGCAAACCCAACACCCAGGGCTGGAACCTGGAGGCACTGGATTTGGCGATGAACGGTTCGGCGGTGAAAATCGACAACCGTTGCCAGACCAGCATGCGCAATGTCTGGGCCATCGGCGACCTGAGCGGCGAACCGATGCTCGCTCACCGGGCCATGGCCCAGGGCGAGATGGTCGCCGAGCTGATCGCCGGTGAGCATCGCGAGTTCAACCCGACCGCCATCGCGGCGGTGTGCTTCACCGATCCGGAAGTGGTCGTGGTCGGCAAGACGCCGGACGAGGCCAAGGCTGCCGGCCTGGACTGCATCGTCTCGAGCTTCCCGTTCGCCGCCAATGGCCGGGCCATGACCCTGGAATCGAAAAGCGGTTTCGTCCGCGTCGTGGCGCGCCGGGACAATCACCTGATCGTCGGTTGGCAAGCAGTTGGCGTGGGGGTCTCGGAGTTGTCCACCGCATTTGGCCAATCCCTGGAAATGGGTGCGCGCCTGGAAGACATCGCCGGCACTGTCCACGCTCATCCGACGCTGGGTGAAGCGGTGCAGGAAGCGGCGTTGCGAGCGCTGGGGCATGCGTTGCATCTGTGACAGCTGTGGGTGACTCCCCCTGTGGCGAGGGGATTTATCCCCGCTGGGTTGCGCAGCAACCCCAAACCTGTCAGCGCCAGGCGTCAGATATCTGAGCTAATGGGGCCGCTTCGCAGCCCAGCGGGGATAAATCCCCTCGCCACAAGCTGCGAAACACCCCCGGAATGAAGTATTGTTGTCCCCATTCAAAACGTCAGAAGCCTTGAACCGTTTCGACGGTTGTCAGGAAATAGAGGGTGTCATGGGTAACGAGAGCATCAATTGGGACAAACTGGGCTTTGACTACATCAAGACCGACAAGCGCTACCTGTCGCACTGGCGCGATGGCGCCTGGGACACAGGCACCCTGACCGAAGACAACGTGCTGCACATCAGCGAGGGCTCCACTGCCCTGCACTACGGTCAGCAGTGCTTCGAAGGCCTGAAGGCCTATCGTTGCAAGGACGGTTCGATCAACCTGTTCCGCCCGGACCAGAATGCCGCCCGCATGCAGCGCAGCTGCGCCCGCCTGCTGATGCCGCACGTCGACACCGAGCAGTTCGTCGAAGCCTGCAAGCAAGTGGTCCGCGCCAACGAGCGCTTCATCCCGCCGTATGGCACTGGCGGCGCGCTGTACCTGCGTCCGTTCGTGATCGGCGTGGGTGACAACATCGGCGTGCGCACCGCACCCGAGTTCATCTTCTCGATCTTCTGCATTCCGGTCGGCGCCTACTTCAAGGGTGGCCTGACTCCGCACAATTTCCTGATCTCCAGCTTCGACCGCGCCGCCCCGCAAGGCACCGGTGCGGCCAAGGTCGGTGGCAACTATGCCGCCAGCCTGATGCCCGGCTCCCAGGCCAAGAAAGCCAGCTTCGCCGATTGCATCTACCTGGATCCGCTGACCCATTCGAAAATCGAGGAAGTCGGTTCGGCCAACTTCTTCGGCATCACCCACGATGACAAATTCATCACCCCCAACTCCCCGTCGGTCCTGCCAGGCATCACCCGCCTGTCGCTGATCGAACTGGCGAAATCGCGCCTGGGCCTGGAAGTGATCGAAGGCGACGTGTTCATCGACAAGCTGACGGATTTCAAGGAAGCCGGCGCCTGCGGTACCGCTGCGGTGATCACGCCGATCGGCGGCATCAGCTACAAGGACAAGCTGCACGTGTTCCACAGCGAAACCGAGGTCGGCCCGATCACCCAGAAGCTCTACAAAGAGTTGACCGGCGTGCAGACCGGCGACGTGGAAGCGCCAGCAGGTTGGATCGTCAAGGTTTGATCCAGGCCCCCTAGGCACTTGAGGGCTTTTTTGTGGCGAGGGGATTTATCCCCGCTGGGTTGCGAAGCAACCCCCAAGTACTTGGGTGAGCCACAAAAACCTTGCGAGCGCTTCGCACTCGAGCGGGGATAAATCCCCTCGCCACAGAGATTGCGCGACCTCAGTAAAAAGCCCACCCCTGCTTCAGGGGTGGGCTTTTTTACACCTTCGTTCAGTTACCCTCGCCGCAAAACCGGCCATCGCCCCCAACGCTGGCGAAACCATCCATAACCGCTGACCAGCAAGATCCCACTCAATACCAAAGCCGCGCCAACGATAAAATTCGGCTCCAGCGGCTCATCCAGCAACCAGACACCAAAACCGATGCCGAACAGCGGCGTCATGAACGACAGCACGCCCAATTGCGATGCCAGGTAGCGGCGCAGCAGGGAGAACCAGATCAGGAAGCTGGCGAAGGACACCAGCAACACTTGGAACGTCATGCTGGCAATGAGTTGTGGCGTGGGGTTGATCGTCGTTTGCCCCAGCGCTGCCGACATGCCGATCAACAGCACCCCGGCACCCACCAACTGATAAAGCAGCGTCTGGCTGGCCGGCAGGTCCGTGAGCCGCGAACAACGCACCGTCACCGTGGTTGCGCCCCACAGCGCGCCGGCCAGCAAGCCCATGCCATCGCCGAGCAATGAGCTGCCGTTCGCCGCACCCGAGCCGCCACTGAAGGCCACCACGATCCCACCGAAGGCAACCGCGATGCCCAGCCATTGCGCCGGCTTGAGACGCTCGCTCGGCAGTTTCCAGTGCAAGCCGAGGGCGGCGAACATGGGTGCGGTGTAGAGGAAAATCACCATGTGCGATGCCGTCGTATGGCGCAGGCCTTCGCCCACCATCACGAACTCCAGGGCAAACAACAACCCCACCAACAGGCCTGGGCGCCAACTGCCGTCGGCCAGGGACAGGCGTTCACCGCGCGCCAGCACTAACAGCCAGACCAGTACCGCGGCGATGGCCGAGCGCACGCCCAATTGCAGCATCGGCGCCATGTCGACGGCGCCGGCCTTGATCGCGACTTGCTGGAACCCCCAGATGGCACAGAGTCCGGTCATCAGGGCAATGACCTGGCCATCCAGGGCGCGGCGGGTGGTCATGGAAAAGGTCCTCGGGCAGAAAAGAGATGAAAGGATTGTCTGCCTGACACCTTTGCTGGATATAGTGATTACCCGACAAGCCATCCCGGTAATCCGCCATTGCGGTCGATATGCAGCCTCCAGCCCAACACCTGAAGATTCCTCCGTTCGACGCGGCCCTGCCCTCGCCGATTTTCTTCCGCAGCGCCTGCATGCCGGCCCATGCCACGTACCCCCGGCACCGGCATGCCTGGGGTGAGTTCGTCTACTCCTACAGCGGTGTGATGGAAATCGAGATCGCCCAGCACCATTACCTGGCGCCACCGCAGTACGGCATCTGGCTGCCGCCGGACATGGAACACGTGGGGTTCAATCGGCATGAAGCCTGCCATTGTTCGTTGTACCTGGCGGCCGAACTGTGCGGCGCGTTGCCGGCCGTACCTTGTGCGCTGACCTTGAGTCCGCTGATCCGCGCGTTGCTGGAAGAGCTGCGCAGCGACCCGCCGAGCCAGCCACAGACGCCCGAACAGCAGCGCTTGTTGCAGGTGCTGGTGGACAAGCTGGCCCGGGCGCCCCACGTCGGCAGTTACCTGCCCTCTTCGGATGATCCGCTGTTGGGCCCTGTACTGCGGGCCCTGGAGGCGAACCCCAGCGACCCGCGCTCGTTGCCGCAACTGGCCCGCGCCGCCAACACCACCGAGCGCACACTGATGCGCCGGGCCCAGCGAGACCTGGGCATGTCCCTGGTGGAATGGCGCCAGCGCCTAAAAGTCATCGAGGCCCTGGCCCTGCTCGAACGCGGCCAGAGCGTGGAAACCATCGGCCTGGACCTGGGCTACAGCAGCGCCTCGGCATTCATCAGCATGTTCCGCAAAATGATGGGCACCACGCCGGATGAATATCGGCGCAGGCATATGGCTGGATGATGTGGCAATGGCGGTGGGTCAGTTGCATGGAATGGCCCCTTCGCGAGCAAGCCCGCTCCCACAGGGATTTCAGGTGTTCATGACGCCTGTATTCACCGCAAATCCATTGTGGGAGCGAGCTTGCTCGCGAAGGCGGTGGCTCAGCTTGCATGGATGTTGGATGCGACGGCCCCTTCGCGGGCAAGCCCGCTCCCACAGGGAATTTCGGTGAGCAACGGTTCTCCGTTCAGCGCAGATCCACTGTGGGAGCGAGCCTACTCGCGAAAGCGCCAGTGGATTCAACCTCCGTCTCGGGACTGATCCCAAAGCGCGCCACCATTTCCCGCTGTCCAGCGGCCGTCACCCCCAGCGCACGGCTGTCCAGGTCCTGGACCACCCATTTGCGCTTGATCGCCACTTGCAGCAACGCCGCCCCCAAGGCACCACCCAGGTGCGGCCGGCGCATGCTCCAGTCCAGGCAGGGGCAGGCAAACCGCCGCCGTTGGGCCGCCAATGCCTGCACGTCAATCCCCAAGCCTGCAAACAGCGCCTCACCCGTTTCACTCAGCCGATAACCCTGCCCTTCTACATCGAGCAGCCACCCGGCTTCGAGCAAGCGATCATGCAGCCGCACCGCCAGGGTACCGGCCATGTGGTCGTAGCAAGTGCGAGCGAATTGCAGGCGATCCGGCGTGCGCGAGGTGAACGCCGGCGCGGCGTTCTGGCCGATCACCATCAACGCTTCAAGGGCTTCTGCCACACGCTTATCGGCGAGGCTGTAGTAACGATGACGGCCCTGCACATGCAAGCGCACCAGGGCCAACTCCTTGAGCTTCGCCAGGTGGGCGCTGGCGGTGGACGCGCTGACGTCGGCGATGCTCGCCAACTCCGTGCTGGTGCGGGCGTGGCCGTCCATCAGTGCGCAGAGCATTCGGGTCCGGGCCGGTTCGGCAATCGCCGCGGCCACCTGGGACACGCCTACATCGTGTTGCTCTGCGTTCATATTTCGCTCCCGGACGAATCAAGCCATGCGTCGACTGAAGATAGTAGCAGCACTTCTCCCGCATGAACGAGGCAGCCCATCATGGACCCGATCACCGCCGCGACACACGCCGATCCGTACCCCTACTACGCGACCCTTCGCGCCAGCGGCGGACTGCACTTCGACCCACACCTTAACCTCTGGGTAGCCAGCAGGGCCGAAGCCGTGTGCGCCGTCTTGCATCACCCCGACTGCCATGTGCGCCCCGCCCACGAACCGGTGCCGCAAGCGATTGCCAAGGGTCCCGCGGGCCAGGTATTCGGGCACCTGATGCGGATGAACGAAGGTGAACGACAACGCTGCCCGAGGGCGGCGATTGCGCCGGGGTTGCAAGACATCGATCCCCACCAGGTCGAGGCGTTGGTCAAGGCGCGCTGGCTCAGGCAGGGTGCCGAAGGCGTGCATCAGGCGCAGTTCATCGGCCCGGTCAGCGTGGTGGCACAACTGCTGGGCTTCAATCCGACGGACAGCCACCTGATCAGCGAACTCACGGGGGATTTCGTCGCCTGCCTGTCGCCCCTGAGCCAAGCCCCGCAACTGGAAGCTGCGCACCGGGCCAGCGAACAACTGGCGAAGCTTTTCCAGGAGCGGATCGTTGTGCAAGACAGCCAGTTGTTGAACGGCATCTGCCGAGGCTTCGAAGCGGGCGACGCGGACAGTCGGATCGCCAACCTGATCGGCTTGCTTTCGCAAACCCATGAAGCCACGGCCGGCCTGATCGGCAACGCGTTGTTGGCGTTGATCCGTGATACAGCGCTACAACGCGAGCTACGGGATGATCCCACGCAAATCAGCCCGTTATTGGCTGAAGTCCAACGTTTCGACCCGGCAGTGCAGAACACCCGGCGCTTCATCGCCGCCCCTTGCGAAATTCTCGGCACTGCCCTGCAGCAGGGCGACGTGATCCTGGTGCTGCTGGCCTCGGCCAATCGCGACCCGCAGCTCAATCCGCAACCGGACGCCCTCCTGTTGGATCGGCCGAATCGGCGCAGCTTCAGCTTTGGCAGTGGCCGCCACGAATGCCCAGGCCAGGCCTTGGCGATGACCATCGCCCATGCGACGTTAGATGCCATTCTGGAACGCGAGCCGGGCCTGGACCAGTTGACCTGGCGCTACCGCCCCTCCGCCAATGGACGCATCCCGCTGTTCAGCGATCGGTAATCAACAAAAACGCTATCAATCGTCCCGCGTCAGGACTTCCAGCAATTCGATTTCAAAGATGAGGTCGGCGTTGGGCTTGATGTGGGCACCCATGGATCGTTCGCCATAGGCCAGGTGCGCCGGCGACCCACAGTTTGCGCTTGCCGCCGACCTTCATGCCCATGAGCCCGAGGTCCCAGCCCTTGATGACGCGGCCCGTGCCGATCACGCATTGGAACGGCTTGCCGCGGCTGTAGGATGAATCGAACTCCGTGCCGTCTTCGAGGGTGCCGCGGTATTGGGTGGTAATCAGCGCGCCTTTGACTACGCTTTTGCCGTCGCCCTCTTCCAGGTCGATGATTTGCAATTCTTCAATCATGGCTTCTTTCCCGTGTGATCCAGGCGCGGGGTTTTCGCAGATATTTGCGTGACAGGCAACCTTTTGCGGCAAAGGGAACCGCAACGGTCACTTCGGTTCACATGGGTATCGACCCTGCATTTCAGATAAGGATTTTCTGATGATCGACTCTCGCCCCCTCCACGGTTTCATCCCGCCTTACATTCTCAACCGCATCATCGCCCATGGCTCCGAGCAGCAGCGTTCCAGCGCCCTCGGCACCCTGACCCACGTGAACAACCTGCGCCACAACCCTGGCCCACCCATTCATCCACCCGTAGCCGCCCAATTGCCCAAGCCCGGCAAGGCTGGCCATCCCCAACGCAGCGTGCATGATGCGCAAAACACCATGGAGCTGCCGGGCCAACCAGTACGCCTGGAAGGCCAGCCGGCCAGCGGTGACCCAGCGGTAGACGAAGCCTACGACGCCCTCGGCGCCACCTATGATTTTTTCTGGCGAGTGCTGGAGCGTGACTCCATCGACAACAAAGGCTTTGCCCTGGTCGGCAGCGTGCATTACGGCCAAGGCTACGAGAACGCCTTCTGGAATGGGGCCCAGATGGTTTTTGGCGACGGCGATGGCGAAATCTTCCAGCGCTTCACCCGCTCCCTGGACGTGGTGGCCCACGAGTTGGCCCACGGCGTCACCGAGAGCGAAGCCGGCTTGATCTATGCCAACCAGTCAGGCGCGTTGAACGAGTCGATTTCCGATGTGTTCGGCGTGCTGGTCAAGCAATTCGTATTGGGCCAGACCGTCGAGCAGGCCGACTGGCTGATCGGCGCCGACTTGCTCACTGACAAGATCAACGGTGACGGCCTGCGCAGCATGTCCAACCCCGGCACAGCCTACGATGACCCGCTGCTGGGCAAGGATCCCCAGCCGGCACACATGCGCCAATTCGTCATCACCCGCGAAGACAATGGCGGTGTGCACATCAATTCCGGCATTCCCAACCGGGCCTTTTATCTGGTGGCAACCGCGCTCGGCGGATTCGCCTGGGAAAAGGCCGGGCGAATCTGGTATGACACCTTGTGCGACAGGCAACTGGCCAACGACGCGTCCTTCAGTGCGTTCGCCGGCCTGACCGTCGAGCACGCCCGCCAACGCTTCGGCGCCCGGGAAGTCAAGGCGGTGCAGGACGGCTGGACGCAGGTGGGCGTCGACCTGAACGAGGAGAACGGATGAAAACCCTTCCAGACCTTGATGACAAAGCGGTGGTGAAACTGTCGCGCCAGGGTGGCGTGGCAGCCATCCACGCCTTGACCCGACCTCGGGAAATCGAGTTCGCCCAGTGCGACCTCGACCAACGCACGCGCATATGTTCGGTGCTGGAGGGGTGCCTGCCACTCACCTCCTCCACGCCCGGCCGGGGCGACCAGCGTTATTTCCAGATCGAGGTGCGTTACCGGTCCAACGACCAGGACGACGAGATGGTGCTACAGGTGCCCGAGGACCGGGCACCTGGCGACTTGGTTCATCTGTGGGATAAAGGCGAAGTGCTTTAGCGTGTCGCAGGGACAATCTTGACGATGGCGCCGGACACGGTTTCGATCAGCAGGTATTTATCGTCGATCTGCACCCATTGCTGCTCGCTTGTCGGCTGTTCGAGTTTTTTCTGTTTCCAGTCCTTCATGGCCCTGTCCGCACGCTGATAGTCCGCCGGTACCCGGTCGTTTTCCACCAACCGGCGGCCATTGCTCGGCGAATGTTCCAGGGCATCGCCGGTCTTCTCGACGGCTTGCGCGACAGGCCCAAAGGCTCCGAGGCCGGCGATCAGGACCAGGCTGGCGATGAGGGTGGGTTTGCGCATAGAAGAGCTCCAATTAATTCAAGGTACTGAGTCTGGGACTTCGGCGGCGGCGAATCATTCCGTTTACTGTGGTACCTGGAAGCTGGCCCCCCCCTTTTGTGGCGAGGGGATTTATCCCCGCTGGGCTGCGCAGCAGCTCCAAGCCAAGCAACTCGGTGTGCCAGGAAGATTGAGTTCACTGCTTTAGGGCTGCTGCGCAGCCCAACGGGGATAAATCCCCTCGCCACATGACCTAGTTCACCGCGCGACAGCGCAGCGTCGAGACGCGGCGGGCTCCCTCGCCACAGGTTGTGCCGGGCATGGCATAGTGGCGAGCCTTGGCCCAACACCCGCCGGACGGACCCAACATGAGCACCACCACCTCTTCCCCAGCCCTCAAGGAAATCTTCAACAGCACCCGCCTCGAACACATCGCCACCGAACTGCGCGCGGTGTACCCGGCCTTCGACGCCAAGGCGTTCCTGGACATGGCCAACGACGGGCTCGCGGAGTTGTCGGTGATGCAGCGCATGGCGCGGGTCAGCGAGTGCCTGCATGCGGTCCTGGCGCTGGATTACGAAGCTTCACTGGAGATCCTGCGGGCACTGGCTCCGCGGCTGAACAGCATGTTCGTCAGCATGTTCCTGCCGCACTACGTAGCGTCGTACGGTCGACATGCGTTCGAGTCCTCCATGGACGCCCTCAAATACTTCACCCGATTCGGCTCAGCAGAATTCGCCGTACGGCATTTCCTGCGCGATGACCTGGCGCGCACGCTAGCGGTGATGCACGACTGGGCACTGGACACCAACGAGCATGTCCGCCGCCTCGCCAGCGAAGGCAGCCGCCCGCGCCTGCCCTGGTCGTTCCACCTGGAACCGATCCAGGCCAACCCGGAACTTGCCGCCGCGATCCTCGAAACGCTCAAGGCCGACGACAGCCTGTACGTACGCAAATCCGTCGCCAACCACCTGAACGACGTGACCAAGCAGCATCCCGAATGGGTCCTCGACCGGATCGAAGGCTGGCCGCTCCAGCAGCGCCATACCGCCTGGATCGCCCGGCATGCCCTGCGCAGCCTGATCAAGCAAGGCAATCCTCGGGCGCTGGCCGTGATCGGAGCGGGTGGCAAGGCTCAGGTCGAGGTCTTGGATCTGCAGGTGCTGCTGCACGGTGATTCGCCTGGGGGAGCAGGTCACGCTGTCGTTCAAAGTGCAATCGACGTGTCCCGAGAACCAGCGTCTGGTGATCGACTACGCCATCGACTACGTGAAGGCATCCGGCGGCACGTCGGCCAAGGTGTTCAAGCTCAAGACCTTCGACCTGCCCGCCCTGGCGTCCGCCAACCTCAGCCGCTCCCAGCACATCCGCGAGCTGACCACGCGCCGAGCACTATGAGGGCCGGCATGCGGTGCATGTGCTGATCAATGGCGAGCGGCTGGGCAGCACCGCATTCGACATCGTTTCCTGAGCAGTCGCCTCAGGCGATTGCCACGCGCGGGAATTGGCGGATGTTCTTGAGGAAGTGCTCGGCCGGCTGCGGATGCCCCAGCAGATAACCTTGCAGTGAGTCGCAGCCCAACTGGGTCAGGAAGTCCTGCTGCACATCGGTCTCCACCCCTTCGGCGACGATCCGCAGGCCCAGGGCCTGGCCAAGGGCGACGATGGCCGAGACGATAGCCGCGTCGTCGCTGTCGTGCTCCAGGTCGCGGACGAAACCGCGATCAATCTTCAGCTCATTGGCCGGCAGGCGCTTGAGGTACATCAGGCTCGAATAGCCGGTGCCAAAGTCGTCGATGGACAAGTCCACGCCCATGTCCGACAACTGCTGCAACACCGTCATGCTCGCGTCCGCGTCGCTCATGGCAGTGGTCTCGGTGATTTCCAGGGTCAGGCTGTTTGGCGGCAGATGGTGCGTCTCCAGCGCCTTGGCGACGCTCTGCACCAGGCCTGCATGGCAGAACTGCAACGCCGAGAGATTCACTGCGATGCGCCAGTCGGTGTAGCCCAGCACGTACCATTCGCGCATCTGCCGGCAGGCTTCGTTGAGCACCCATTCGCCGATGGGGATGATCAGCCCGGTTTTTTCCGCCAGATCGATAAAGGTATCGGGCATCAACAGGCCCTGGGTCGGATGAGTCCAGCGCAACAGCGCCTCGGCGCCCACCGGACGGCCGTTGGCGGCGTCGAACTTGGGTTGGTAATGCAGGCTGAATTGCCGCTGCTCAACGGCGATGCGCAAGTCTTGCAGCAGTTGCAATTGCTTGCGGGCGTTGCTGTTCATCGAGGCGTCGAAAAAGCTGTAGCCGTTCTTGCCGGCGCCCTTGGCGTGGTACATCGCCGCGTCGGCATTCATCAGCAATTCATCGGCGCTCTGGCCGTTACCGGGGTACAGCGAAATGCCGACGCTGGCGGAAATCTGCAAGTCATGGTCGGCGACACGGAACGCCTGGCCGATCAGCCCGACCTGCCGCGCAGCCAGACGCAGGGCATCGTCAGGATCAGCCAACTGCACCAGCAGGACGAATTCATCGCCGCCAATACGCGCGAGGGTGTCTTGGTTGCGCAAATCTTCACGCAAGCGCAGGGCCACGTCCCGCAGCAACAGATCGCCCATGTGATGGCCAAAGGCGTCGTTGACCGGCTTGAAGCCGTCCAGGTCGATGAACATCAAGGCGAAACAACCGCCCTGCTCCTGCACTCGGTGCATGGCCTGGCCGATGCGATCCGCCAGCAATACGCGGTTGGGCAATCCGGTCAGGGGGTCGTGCAAGGCCAATTGGGTCAGTTCCCGATTGGCCTGGGTCAGCGACCTGGCCAGCTCCGCCGTGCGAGCTTCCAGGCGGGCGTCGAGGATGGAAGTCAGCAAGGCAATCGCCAGCACCGCCAGGGTGGTGATCAGCACCAGATTGTCGAGCCCCTTGCCGCTCAAGCCATCGAGGGAACCGCAGAAACTGCCCTCGCTGAACTGCGCCGCAGCCATGCCGGTGTAGTGCATGCCGACGATGGCAGCACCCATCACCACCGCGGCGCCAGCGCGAGCCAGCCGAACATGAGGGGTGTTCCGACGCAGGCGAAAAGCGATCCACAGCGCCGCCGCACAGGCCACGACAGCAATCAGCAACGAAGCCCCGAACAACGTCGGGTCATAGTCGATACCCGGCTGCATCCGCAACGCAGCCATGCCGGTGTAATGCATGGCACTGATGCCGGTGCCCATCACCAACGCGCCGAACGCCAGTTGCCAGGCTCGCAGTTGCGGCTGGCTGACCAACCACAAGGCAAAGCCGCTGGACAGAATGGCGATCAATAGCGACAGCGCGGTGATCGCCACATCGTAGCCAAGCTCCACCGGCAAGGTGAAAGCGAGCATGCCGATGAAATGCATCGACCAGATGCCCACGCCCATCGCCAGCGCACCACCGGCCATCCAGTAATGCTTGGCCCGGCCCTGGGCCGTGGCGATACGCCCGGTCAGGTCCAGGGCGGTAAACGAAGCGAGGATTGCAACAAATAAAGAAATCGAAACAAGGGCGGGGGAATAACTGCCGATGAGCATGGATTTTTCTCGTGACCTGAAGGCCGTACTGCGTCCATGCCCGGTTGAAAGTGGACGATTGTACACAATCGGTACGAGAGTGCACTGACCACACATCAAAAAGCCATCATCCTGAGAATATTTTCGACGAAAGACACTCCTCTCTGCCTGCGGGCCTTTTTGTAGGAGCGAGCCTGCTCGCGAAGGCGATAGCCGCCGTAAAGAAGAACCTGAGCCCGTGCAGGTTCGGCTAATCTCCACAGACATTTACCAGGAGCAGCCGGCATGACCCCTATGGATACCAAAGCCACAACCACCGCTTTAGTCGTGATCGACATCCAGAACGACTTCATCCCCGGCGGCCAACTGGCGGTGCCGGGCGGCGACGAAATCGTGCCGCTGGTCAACCGACTCGGCCGCTCGTTCCTGAACGTTGTCTGCGCCCAGGACTGGCACCCCGCCGGGCATGCCTCGTTCGCCTCCAGCCACGAAGGCAAACAACCCTTCGACCTTATCCAGTTGCCCTACGGCGAACAAAAGCTCTGGCCCGAACACTGCGTCCAGGATACCCAGGGCGCCGCCCTGCACCCCGACCTGGACTTGCCTCATGCCCAACTGATCATCCGCAAAGGCTGCAACCCGGCCATCGACAGCTACTCGGCCTTCATGGAAGCCGACCGCCAGACCCCGACCGGCCTGACCGGCTACTTCAAGGAGCGCGGCATCGACACGGTGTACATGGTCGGGCTGGCCCTGGATTTCTGCGTGATGTATTCGGCCCTTGATGCACGAATGGCCGGTTTCAACGCAATCGTCGTGCTCGACGCTTGCCGGGGCATCGATATCGACGGTTCAATGGACGCGGCCATCCGACGCATGCAGGAGGCCGGCGTACGGCTGATTCAATCCAGTGACATAACCAACGGATGATTCATACTCCGAGCATTTCCACGCCACAGTGAGCCCCCATGCCGCGCCTCACCCGCACTCATCCGCGTCTCTCCTTGGCCACGGTCACCGGCCTGGCAGCGGGCCTGTTGATTCCGGCGGATTCGGTCATCGGCAAGATCCTGATCGGCTGGAACGCCGGGGTCTGGACCTACCTGGTGCTGATGTTCTGGCTGACGGTGCGGGCCAAGGCGCCGGACGTGAAGCGCATCGCCGAAATGGAGGACGAAAACGCCGGATTGGTGTTGCTGATGGTCTGCATCGCGGCGCTGGCCAGCCTGGCGACCATCACCTTTGAACTCGCCGGCAGCCGCGACCTGGCAACCGCTGGCAAACTTCTGCACTACGGCGTCACCGCGTTGACCGTTATCGGCTCATGGCTGCTGATCGGGGTGATCTTCAGCGTGCACTACGCAAGGTTGTATTACACCTGGGACGGCAAGGAACCGGCCCTGCGTTTTGCCGAGGGGCTGACCACACCCAACTATTGGGACTTTCTGTATTTCTCGTTCACCATCGGCGTGGCGGTGCAGACGTCGGACGTGGGGGTTGCCACGCGCCAGTTGCGCAAGATTGTCTTGGCGCAATCGTTGATCGGGTTCGTGTTCAACACGGCGATTCTGGGGTTCTCGATCAACATCGCGGCGGGGTTGTTTGGATGACTGTTTGGGGCCACTTCGTGGCCCAGCGGGAGCAAGCTCCCTCGCCACGGGAATGTCGATACCTTAAGTGGACAGCATTTCCCTTGTGGCGAGGGGATTTTATCCCCGTTGGGCTGCGTAGCGGCCCCAAACCAGACAACTCGGTGTGCCAGGAAGATTGAATTCATTGATTCAGGGCTGCTGCGCAGCCCAGCGGGGATAAATCCCCTCACCACAGAGACTGCACTGGCCTCAAGACGGTGTGGGCAGCCACAGCCGGAAACGTGCCCCGCCTAGCGGCGAATTCTCGACCGTCAGCGTGCCGCCCTGGGCTTGCAGGGCGCGGCGGCTGATCGCCAGGCCGAGGCCGAAGCCGCCGGTGGCGCGGTCGCGGCTGCGGTCCAGGCGGTAGAATGGTTCGAAGACACGCTCGCGCTCGCTGTCGGGGATGCCGATGCCGTCATCGTCGACCCAGATTTCACAGCCTTGCTCGCTGACCAGCACCCCGACCTGGATGCGTTTCTCGCAATAACGCATGGCATTGCGCAGCAGGTTCTGCAAAGCGCGGGCGGTCAGGCGCGGGTCCAGCACAAAACGCTCCAGCGCCCCGTGCAGCAGCACGTCGATCACCACCTCCGGCGCGGCCAGGTCTTCATCGAGGCTGCCGAGGATGCTGTCGATGAACTCGTCCAACGGCACTTCGACCCGCTCCGGCAAACGCTCGGGATTTTGCAGGCGGCTATAGGACAACAACTCCAGCACCAACTCGTCCAGTTCACGAATGTGCGCCACCAACCCTTGCAGACGCTCGCGGCTGGCCGTTGGCATGTCCTCCGACAACGCCAGGGCCAGGCCGAAATCGAGCCGAGTCAGCGGTGTGCGCAGTTCATGTGACACGGCATTGAGCAAGTCCCGCTGCTGGTTGAGCAGGTTCTCGATGTCGCCGGCCATCGTATCGAATACATGGGCCAGGCTGCCGATGTTGGAACTCGGCGCGATCTGCGTACGCTCGCTTAAATGTCCCTTGCCGAAACGCTCGGCGGTGCGCTTGAGGCGTTCCAAGTCACGCCAGTGCGGCCGCAGCCAGAGCAGCAGGCAGGCAAGCATCGTCGCGCCGATCAACACGTTGATGCTCCAATACAGCCAACTGACGTCCGCCGGATCCGGCGGCACGACCATCTTCACCGCCGTGCGTTCGTCCAAAGGCGCCGCCGCCAGGGTGCGCCAGCCCCAATCGCCGATGCGCACCACGTTTTCTCCACGCTTTAGGCGCGCCTGCTCGATCGCAGTGAAACCGGTGTCCTCGGTGGCTGCCAGCTCGATGCGCAACGGCTCGAATTCCTTGTCCATCTGCGCAGCCAGCGCCGGCCATTGCGCGCTGGGCACGGCGCGGAACTGCTTGACGATCAGGGTTTGCAGGCCTCGGGAATAGTCGAGGTTGTAGGCCTGGAAGCGCTCCTGGAACAGGCGGATCACCAATTCCGGCATCAGGTAGATCGCCGCGCTGTAGGAAACGATGGTGACCAGGTAGAGTCGAATCAGCAGCTTCCACATCGATCAGCATTCCCACTCGGAACGGCTGAACAGATAGCCCTTGCCCCATACGGTCTTGATCTTGCGCGCTTCGCCGGCGTTGTCGTCGAACTTGCGCCGCAACTTGGAAATCGCCACGTCCACCGAACGGTCGGTGCCGTTGAATTCGATGCCGCGCAGGCGTTGCAGGATCTGGTCGCGACTCAGCACTTCGCCGGAATGCCGTGCCAGCACCACCAGCAAGTTGTATTCGCCACTGGACAATTCCACCGGCTGGCCGCGCCAGGTCACCGTGCGTTCGGACAGGTCGATGCACAGGTTGCCCATGACGATGCGATCGTTGACCGTCTGCGGCTCGGTCAGGCTGCTGCGCCGCAACAACGTGCGCACCCGAGCGAGAAGCACCCGTGGCTCGCAGGGCTTGGTGACGTAGTCATCGGCGCCCATCTCCAGGCCCAGCACCTGATCGTGGCTGTCGTCCCGGGCGGTGAGCATCAGGATCGGCAGGGTCGCCGAATCGGCGCGTAGCAAGCGGCAGACCTGCAGGCCGTCCAGCCCCGGCAGCATCAGGTCGAGGATCACCAGGTCCGGCGGATTCGCCCGCGCACGTTCACGGACGTGGTCGCCACGGTTGAGCACGCTGACGTGATAGCCGTTGCGCTCCAGGTAGCTGGCGATCAGTTCACAGAGGGCGGCGTCGTCTTCGACGAGGAGGATGTTGGGCATGGGTGGGTCCAGACAAATGCTGTGGTGCTGGGCTAGGCCTCATCGCGAACAAGCCTCTTCCCACAAGTCTTCTGTATGGCACAGACCCACTGTGGGAGCGAGCTTGCTCGCGATGGCGATATCCAGGCGCAGAAATCTCAAGCCGCCAAGGATATACGCCCTCGCCCGTCGCCGACCAAACCCCTTACACAATTTCACACACAGCCTACAAAACCCTAACGGTGGACAGTCAAACTTTGTCGGCAGGTAAGATCGCAATAGAGGTTCGTCCACCGCGCCCACCCTCATCGGGGCAAGCCCACAGCTCAGCATTATCCAGATCAAAAGCGCCACCGATAGAAGTGAAGCTCAGGGTAATCTCACTGGCACCAGAGCCCTCCGGCGCGACAAAACCAACACTGAAATGTCCCGCGGAATCGAATGAATAGGCGAGATTGTATTCAGCAATCGCTACCTGCCCTGATCCGTAATAATTGGCGATGTCAAAACTCACGCGGACAGGCGCAGCAGTTTTCACCACCACCGATTGGAAAAGTCTCCCGCCGTTTTCAAACTGCGCCCGATTGTTCGCGCCCTTGACATGGTCGTTGTGTTCCCAATGACCAACGGTTCAGGAAGGGTCCGGGGGGTGTTGTCGGCAGTGTCCATGGCAGGGTCCCAGTTGGATGAGGTCTGGGGTTATTCAATGCCAGAAAACTGGGTGTGCCTACTGTCAGAGTTGACAGTAGGCACACCCTCGGGACCGTCCTTCCACCTGCCTGTCAGGGGCGCGCCGCTACTCTGTTATCCTCCTTCCAAACCGTTCGCCAAGCGGATAATAAATGCTTCCTCTTTTTGCCTTTCTTGCGCCCTTTTCTTGAGTAAGACTGTGCGGCCCGAAAAATGATGTTTTATCGAATTAACATTATTTTTCGGGACTGCGAACCGATGTTTAGCCGTTCCAGGGCGCTGGGGACATTCTTAAATAACCAGATGTTTTCCGGCTATCGAGCCGTCAGCACTTTTCAAAAAAACGACCCATGTCGAAATTTGCTCAATCTTCTTCATACTTCAGCCCTCTCGACAACTGCAAAGCCCTTTGCAGCCATCACTAACTTAATAGTTGTTGCATCATTAAATACTGACGCAAGGCAAATGCATCACGATCGAAGGCCCAGTGCCTGAGTTATGTTGCTACTGTACGGGTAAATAGTGGCATTCGTCCTCTTAAGATGAATCTCTAGAAAACGATAATAAGTTGCCCGTGTTGCCGATGAGCCCAACCATTGGGATGTCCAGCTTGATGGGACTATAAAGTTGTTGGCAATATCATGGTAGGGGTACTCATATTCCGCGTCGTACTCGAATTTCTGACTGACTAACCAGTTGTAGGCCTGAAGCGCATTAAAAGGGCCGCCGTGGACAATGATTTCATACTTGCGGCTTACCAACGCCTGATATGATGCCGTCAGCCCAGCTGCATCCCTAACCGTTATTGTTGTGGTCCCGTTTCTTAGCCCTCGAACCTTCCCGGTGGAACTGACTGATGCAATAGTAGAATTACTGGTGGAGTAGGTGTAAGGAAGTATTCCATCGCTAGGCAAACGTGTAACCTCGTCGAAAATTTCGGCCTGCCTCCGTGGCCAGGGTGCTTTGTAATAATGCAAAAGGTCTAGCGTCATATTCGAGTTATCAATGCGTAACCGCGACACGGTAAAGCTGCGCGCGGTCGAGGACGGATTGCCCACATACAGAGCCTCAGCTTTGAAGGTGTGCAGCCCGAGTGCTACGGGAATAGCCGTGCTGGTCCAGATCCCACCGATCGCCGTAAACCGTCCCTTGGACGTAGCTCCGTCAAACAATTCAATCTCCAACCCGGCCGAGGCAGTACCGCTCAATGTCACGCTGGTATCTCTCGTGGTGCCATTGGGAGGAATCTCAGTATTGCTTGGCTGGCCCTTTACCCAGGCAATAGTCGGCGCCGTCGCCGGCATGGCCTTGACGGTATAGGTCCGAAGCGGGAAGTCCACGGCATTGGCTTGGGCCGAGCTGCGGTCGAAGGTCACCTGCAGGATGACCTTCAGCTCGGAGCCATCGCGCAGCTTGAGCAGCTCGCTGCGCGGCAGGTCCGTGACCAGCCCGGCGCTCACTTCGGAGGAATTCACTGCCGAGGCGGTATAGAGCGTGATGACGTAAGAGGCGCCGTTCTGGTCGATGCCCTCGGCGCGCAGCCACACACGCTGGCCGGCCGCGATCAGCGGCCAGGGCGCGCAGGTCACGCGCGCGTTGCCGCATGAAGCTGGTCAGGTCCAGTTCGCGGCCGAGGCCGCCCTGTGCCGCCTGGGGGATCAGCGGCATTGCCAAACTCGTCGCGGGCATCGCCTGCACATTCAGCGTCAGCGGGGCTGACGCCGGCCCTTCGCTGCCGTCACGGGTCACGGTGTAGGTAACCGTGACCGATCTGTCCAGGTTGAAGGCGAGCACCGACACTGGGAGCGGAATTTCCCGGCTGCCGGGCAATGCCTGTACCGGGGTGGTATGGGAACCGGCCCCGGCAGTGCCGGCCCAAGTCACGCTGACCTTATCGCCGGGTTGAATACCATAATCGGGAATCACCACAGTCAACGCATCCTTGGCCGCCACCGGATTCAACTGCTGATTGGGCGTAGCGCCGCTGGCCTGCTTGACGCTGGGCGCAGTCAGATTCACGGCCGCGCCAATTTTTATCGTTAATATCTCAGAGGCAGAAGTCCCGCCCCCCGCCCGTTTGACCCAATACATCGCCCGTACCGTGCCATCGCGGTTGCCCTCGATCAACGCGGCCCTGATGGTGAACGGGATGTTTTGGTTCTCGGTAGATCCGGTGACCGGAATCGAGTCCCGGTACCGTCCGGTGTTCGCCCCCCACCACAACATATGCACCCGGTCGCCGGCCGCTTGCCCGCTGTATTTGAGAACGATCAAGCGCGTACCGTCCGGCTTGTCCGCAGGATCCAGTACGCCGCCGCTTTCGCCCTCGACCACCGGCAGCGGCAATTCAGCCTGGGGCTCACCGATGCTCAGCAGGTCGGCGTGCAGCGATTCTTCCTCGATGACTTCCCGGCTCACCGCATCGCGCAGCAGCTTGTAATACAGATCGAGCGTGCCTCCCTCAATGGCGGTGAGGTGCTCACCGGCCACGACGATTTCAATCGGCACACTGCCCTCCGCTTCGTTCTTGCTGAGCGGATGCAGTGTCAGGTCAGGTGTATAAGTGCTGCCGGTCCCGGTGATGCCGTTCCAGATCAGCGCAATGGCATTGCCCTCTTGCATGGCCGGGTCCAGCGGGATCTCAATGGTCGTGCTGGGCAGTTGTGGATCGAGTGTGCCGGCGATCTCGTCCAGGGGAATCGGCGCTGCCAGGGGATTGGCCCTGCCCACGATCCGCGGGGAGAATATCTTGGAGAACAGGTCATCACTACCATCCGCCTTGATCAGCCGGTAGAAAAATGCCGCATGAGGGCCGCCGGCCAGCTGTCGTACCTCGGCGCTGGGGCGTTTGAACATGAGGACATTCGGGACGCTGAGAATTTTTTCCCGTGCAAAGATGACTTCTTCGATCTTTTCCCCCTCTGCCGTTGTGCCCGTCAAACTCATCTCGACCTCATCGTCCACCTTGAAGTGACTACCTACCGCGATCACCTGAAAGGTCAGGTCCGCCTCGCCAAGCTGGTCCACGTCTAGCTCCAGGTTGAACACCTCCTCGATCAACGGTGCATCCAGGCGCGAGTTGCCGGTGTCCACGATCACCCGTACCTCGGTGCTAAAGTCTTCGGATTTGTTGTCCACCCGGTCATAGACTTCAAAGACCACCGCCAAGCCGTTGGTGTCGGTGTCCCCGGCCTTGAGAATGGTCTCCTCATCGACAGTGATGACCAAGGGCTGGTTCTGTGGCGGAAAATGTTCCGGCCCTACCGTTTTCCAAATAATTTCACCGCCCCAAGACATCTTGATCCGGTCCCCTTCGGCCATGATCGGGTAAGGCTCGATGGTCACCGGGACACCTAGCCTGGCGGCTTCCTGATCCACCGCGCCGGGGGGCAGGAACTCGGGCGGGATTGTCAGTCTCAGTTCCGAGTGACCGGGCGTATCACCGTCCTGATCCTGGCCACCGGGTGGGGCAAACTCGACCTTGACGTGGATCTTCGTCACCTCCGAAGGCTCGTAGTTGGAGGCCCCCACTATTTTCACGTCGTAGCTCAGGTCAAAGTCGCCGTCGACCAATCCGCCTACCGCGATGTGCCGTACAACCGGCTCGTCCACCTCAGCGTCTTCATTGATGGAGCCCGTCACCACTGGAATAGTGCCCAGTTTGATCCTGAAGGCATCACCCCGGCCCATGTTAGGCCAAGGCGGTAGAACCAGCCGTAACCCGTCGTGGGGAAAGACCAGCCTGGCGGCGGCAATGTTGATGCCGACGCTGCCTACGGGAGCCGGCGGATACGCGGGTCCGCCGTCAGGGATGGTCAGCTCTTGAAGCTGCAGGGGGGTGTTGTCGGCAGTGTCCATGGCAGGGTCCCAGTTGGATGAGGTCTGGGTTATTCAATGCCGGAAATCGGGGGGTGCCTACTGTCAAGGTTGACAGGTGCTAACTGCTCAAAGTGACCTTGACGATCCCGGCGCCTCGTAAGATGGCCATTTGCGAGAGGCGGCCGGCATTATCGAAGCGGGCGCCTGAAACTGCTGGACTGACTCGGTAAGCGCCCCCCTCCAGGGTCGTCTCATCTCAAATGTACCGTTGACGATCAGATTTTCATCAACGCGCTTATCCGCGGCCATGGCGTTGCTCCTCTTATGCATAGCGTTCCATTAGCAGCGGGGCGGTCATTACGGTTACTGTCGGGAATGATATGTTGAACAGGCTATCTGACAAAGGGGCGTATCTACCTAGCCGGTTCAAGGTTCGGTGAGATCACAAGATGCGGCAATTGCCCAAGGGTGAAGGAGCTGACGCCTTCGCCCCATTGATCCGTTGCAATCACGGCTCACACCAGCTCCACAAAACGCCGCATTGAAAATAGATGCGTCCCCTATTTACCTGCTAATTCGATTCCACAGCATCGTTCTTTTGTATTTGCTTTATCAGGATGTTATCCAACTTAAAGCCACTATGAGTATGAGGAGGATCTCCGAACGGCCAAAAAACAATTCCCAGTCGCATTTCTCTGGACGTTGCCAAAAAAGAGCCAGCTATGTTTTTCCAGACATTAGTAAGTTCACCAGCCGCCGAAAGACCTTGCGGGCTCATTAAGTTTATCTCCGGTTTATTTGCAAAAGTCTGTAGTGCCACACTATCGAGCGAAAATTCATACGTCGCGCCCACTTCAAGACCAGAAATAAGTTTCAGCAAGACGTAGCGCGCAACGGAGGAACGAGGAGTGACAAAATCCAAGTAAAAATTATTATTTTCCGATCTAACATTAAACTCCCCCTCTGCCGTAGGGTCTATTTGCCAGTTGTTCCAATCACGTCCGTCAAAGGTGGTCAAGTCCCACACAGTTAGCGTGCGAGCCTCCGAGACGGGATTGCTGCCATAAAGGCCCTTGGCCGTGAAACTGTGGGCCGCCAAGCTGAGCCCCGCGACCTCTTTGCTCCAGTCCCCATTGGCGCTGACCGGTGCGGTGCCCTTCGAGGTGGCGCCGTCGAAGATCTCGACTCGCTGGCTGTTCACAGCCTTGCCGCTGAGGGTGACGGTCGTCGCGGTGGTCGTGCTGTTATGGGGGATCTCGGTGTTCTGCGGATCCTTCACCGAGGCAATCGTCGGCGTCATGGCCGCTATCGCCGTGAATAACCGGACGTTGGAATTGGGTGTCCCACCGGTGTTGTAAAGCGCCTTGGCATAAAAGCGATGCCCTCCATCAGCAACCGCAATGTCCGCGAGCGACCAGACCCCGGTTACGGGATCGGCTGTTCTGGTGCCTTTCAATACGGCACTGGCCCCACTGCCATCATAAATCTCGACATCACGCCCCTTGCTCGCCGTTCCGTTCACCGAAACGCTGGTCGTGACGGCGCTGGTGCCTTCCGGGATCTCCACGCCATTGGCATCCTTGACGTTATCGAGGGTCGGTATCGCCTGCACGCCGATGCTGATATTCAATATCTCAGAGGCAGAAGTCCCGCCCCCCGCCCGTTTGACCCAATACATCGCCCGTACCGTGCCATCGCGATTGTCCTCGATCAACGCGGCCCTGATGGTGAACGGGATGTTTTGGTTCTCGGTAGATCCGGTGACCGGAATCGAATCCCGGTACCGTCCGGTGTTCGACCCCCACCACAACATATGCACCCGGTCGCCGGCCGTTTGCCCGCTGTATTTGAGAACGATCAAGCGCGTACCGTCCGGCTTGTCCGCAGGATCCAGTACGCCTCCGCTTTCGCCCTCGACCACCGGCAGCGGCAATTCGGCCCGGGGCTCACCGATGCTCAGCAGGTCGGTGTGCAGCGATTCTTCCTCGATAACTTCCCGGCTCACCGCATCGCGCAGCAGCTTGTAATACAGATCGAGCGTGCCCTCCTCGATGGCAGTAAGGTGTTCGCCAGCCACGACGATCTCGATCGGTACGCGGCCCTCCGCCTCGTTCGCGGTGATCGGGTGCAGTGGGAGATCAGGTTTATAGGAAGTGCCGTTCGCCTTGGTGCCGTTCCAGATCAATTCAATCGCATTGCCCTCTTCCATAGCTGGATCCAGCGGAATCTCAATGGTGGTACTGGACAGTTGTGGATCGAGTGTGCCGGCGATCTCGTCCAGGGGAATCGGCGCCGCCAGGGGATTGGCCCTGCCCACGATCCGCGGGGAGAATATCTTGGAGAACAGGTCATCACTACCATCCGCCTTGATCAGGCGGTAGAAAAACGCCGCATGAGGGCCGCCGGCCAGCTGTCGTACCTCGGCGCTGGGGCGTTTGAACATGAGGACATTCGGGACGCTGAGAATTTTTTCCCGCGCAAAGATGACTTCTTCGATCTTTTCCCCCTCTGCCGTTGTGCCCGTCAAACTCATCTCGACTTCATCGTCCACCTTGAAGTGACTACCTACCGCGATCACCTGAAAGGTCAGGTCCGCCTCGCCAAGCTGGTCCACGTCCAGCTCCAGGTTGAACACCTCCTCGATCAACGGTGCATCCAGGCGCGAATTGCCGGTGTCCACGATCACCCGCACCTCGGCGCTAAAGTCTTCAGACTTGTTGTCCACCCGGTCATAGACTTCAAAGACCACCGGCAAGCCACTGTCATCGGAGTCTTTGCCGTTGAGAATGGTCTCCTCATCGACAGTGATGACCAAGGGCTGGTTCTGTGGCGGAAAATGTTCCGGCCCTACCGTTTTCCAAATAATTTCACCGCCCCAGGACATCTTGATCCGGTCCCCTTCGGCCATGATCGGGTAAGGCTCGATGGTCACCGGGACACCTAGCCTGGCGGCTTCCTGATCCACCGCGCCGGGGGGCAGGAACTCGGGCGGGATTGTCAGTCTCAGTTCCGAGTGACCGGGCGTATCACCGTCCTGATCCTGGCCACCGGGTGGGGCAAATTCGATCTTGACGTGGACCTTCGTCACCGCTGAAGGCGTGTAGCCGGGTTCCCCCAGTATTTTCACGTCGTAGCTTAGGTCAAAGTCGCCATCGACCAGCCCACCTACCGGGATATACCGCTCAATCCACTGGCCCACCTCCGTCTCTTCATCAATGGAGCCCGGCAACACGGGGATGTTGTTCAACTTGATCCTGAAGGAGTCTCCCCGCCCCATGTTGTCCCAAGGCGGTAGCAGCAGCCGTAGCCCGTCGTGGGGAAAGACCAGCCTGGCGGCGGCAATGTTGATGCCGACGCTGTCGGCTGGAGCCGGCGGATGCGCCGGGCCGCCGTCGGGGATCTCCAGCTCGTCATACTCGAGAGGGTTGTTGTCGGTAATGGCCATGGCAGGGTCCCAGTTGGATGAGGTCTGGGGTTATTCAATGCCGGAAATCGGGGTGTGCCTACTGTCAGAGTTGACAGTAGGCACACCTTTCCACGGCTACTAAATTAGAGCACACCCACATCACAACTGGACGTTTCCCATGACCCGGTTCATGCCCTGCCTACTTCCTCCCCTGCCCCTTTCCCCAGCACCGCTGCAGCTCAGGGGGCTGTTCATTGCAGGTTGGACCAGTCCCGTCATCGATGCTGATTACGGAATCAACCGCAGCATTGTCTTCGACCTCGCTCGCCCCCCCCAGACCGAAGACCCTCCCAAGGACGCACTCTGCATCATCGACCCTTGGAACGAGCAGAAGGAAGGCGACAAGATCGATGTCTACCTGAACGATGAAATAATCGCTCAGGGGACTGTTGAAAAGGGAGGGCTCAACAAGCGCCTGTTCTTGTCATTGCCACACGAAAAAATCACCCCCACCTGGGGCGAGAACTTTCACTTCAAGTTGACGCCCGTAGGTGAAACCGGGCCCAGCGACGAGTCGACACCCTGGCGTTTGCGAGTCAAGCTGGATCGCCCCGGCGGCAAAGACAGAGAACCTCACAACCCAGGTCATTCAGAACTAAAGGCTCCGCTGCCCCCTCAGGATGTGATCGATAATGGGGTAGACGCCGGTTCCGCCAAGAACGGCTTCGACCTTGAGATCCGGCATTATCCCGGTCGTGCGGCCCACGACACCATCCAGCTGGCCTGGGGTAGCGCTTTTGTATACCGCGAGATCACCCCGCAGGAGGCGAGTACGACCGATTCGATCTTCATCAGGATCGACCAACAAACCATCCTCGCCGCCGGAGACAGTGCCCGACTGCTGGTCCATTACATGGTGTTCGATCTGGTCTGGAACTATGCCGAAAAATACTCCTCGCGCACTTACGTACAAGTAGACGCCGGAGCTGCTCGACTGTCCGAGCCCATCATCAAGGAAGCATCCAGCGGTGTCATCGATTTGCCGACGCTGGGCAAACAGCCCGTGACGATCCAGGTTATCGCGCGCGCACCCGACTTTGCTCTGAACGACACGTTGAATATGACCTGGATCGGAACTCCAGTGGTCGGCCTACCATTGGAGAACCGTCAATCCAAAGTCATCGACAACCTGCCCGCAGTCTATGCATTCGAGATTCCCAACGCTGAAATCCGTGCCCTGGCGGGCGGGTCTGGCGATGCGTTCTATATCCTGGAAAAAGCCAACGGTGATCCTCCTCTGTCATCCAAACATGCCTTCGCAAACGTCGAGGGGCAGGTCTCCGCTCTACCCGCGCCGACACTTATCGAACTGATTGGGGACACACTCGAACCGGACCAGCCCTTCGCCACAGTGATCATCCATGCTTATCCGGGCATGAAGGGGGGCGACCATCTCAAACTGGTCTGGCTGGGTGAAAAGGCCAACAACGCAGGCCCCTACCTGCATGAAGAAGAGCACATCGTCAGCGACAATGAAGAGGACACAGACATCGTGATGTTCGTCCTCGGTGAACACATCGCGGTGCTGACAGGAGGCAGCCTGAGGCTAAGTTACTGGGTCTCCAACGACAATGCCGTCGTGTACGACGTCCGGGAGTCCGACTTCCTCGACGCCAAAATCCAAGTCATCCGTGCTGAAATCCCCGCGCCCATGGTCGTTGAAGCGCCCGAGAATAAATTGGATCCGTACATTCATACCGGCAGCGTGACGTTGCGTATCGGATACCTCGGCACCGCAAAAGACGACATTCTCACCTACTACTGGCATGGCAACCCTGGAGATGGCAGCACCAGCGATTGGGTACCGATATCCCAAGCCAGCGCCGGCAAACAGCTGGATTTTACGATCCTGCGCAAGTACATCGAACCGAACATCAACAACATCGTCCGGATTCGCTATGTTGTCCTGGAGAAACTCACCGGTCGGTATCGCTATTCGGGCTTGCTTGAGCTGGTCATCGGCGACCTGTTGGGCGACCTCCCGGAACCCATGGTGATCGAAGCCTCGCCCGCAGATGAGCTCGATCCAATCAATGCACTCGCTTAGCGCCACGGTAGAGGTGCGATACGAGAGCATGGATGAGCCACACAGGATTCATTTGAATTGGCTGGGCACCCCCGGGGCGGGTACATCCGATGATCTGGAGTTGCCCGGCAGTGCCAACGGCAGTGTTCTGTTCACCGTCCCGGCCTCGGTGGTCGGCGCCAATATCAACCGTAACGTGATGCTCGGTTATGAGGTGACGCATAAAGGCTTCGTATTTCCCTCCGAAACCCTGGCGCTGAAAGTACTGGCCTTTCAGGATCCGGACAACCAGCTGCCCAAACCATGGATGCCCCAGGCAAACAACACCACCTCAGTACTGAACCTGGCAACCTTTACCGGCAACGCCAACGTCACCGTTGGAAGATGGCCATTCATTGCCGCCAAACAACGCATCTGGTTGCGGCTAGAAGGACATTCCGAGACTGGAATGCTTTTTCCTATTCCGTTGTTGGACGGCCATGAGCTGACGGCCAATGAGGCCGCGAATGGCCTGAGCGAAGTTGTGCTGCGAACCGAGCTGGAACGGCTTGGCCACAACACACCGCTGACGGTCGTATGCAAGGTGGGCTTCAGCACCGAAACCGATGAGTTTTACGCGCTTGCCTTCCCTCTGACCCGCTATACGTTCAAGAGTCGTCATGACTGGGTTATGCCGGAGATTACCAGCGTCAAGGACTCGTGGGGCGAAGTAGGAGAAGGAGAGAACACGCTCGACACCCGTGTGAGACTGAACGGCACGGCAACCCCCGACTCCAGTGTGCAACTCTACGAAGGTACCGTTCCCGTGGCGATTCTGCCGGTGAGTATCGGAGGGGCTTGGTCGCACGACATGTCCTCGCTGAGCGTGAAATCGTACCGGCTTACCGTCCACGCGCTGGATGGCAGCGGTTTCATCTCATCACCGCGCACGTTTTCCGTGGAGGCCGCCAATGCCCCGACCATTACCAGCCTCAAGGACGCCTGGCGTGAAATTGCCCACGACGGCTACACCACTCACCGACAGGTCACGATCAAGGGCCAGGCCAATGCCCGGCAGAATGTGAGAATCACGGGTATTTCAGTTCCCCCACCGCAGGTGCCGACCGACGACAGCGGTGGCTGGACCCTCACGTTCAGCACGTTGGCTCTCCAGCGATACAGTGTTGTGGCTGAGGCACTTTATGGCGAGGGCGTTCCGCCGTCCGCGCCGCGGTCATTCACCGTGACGCCAGTTGTCAACCCGACGATCACCAGCGTTCGGGACTCCCGCGGCGAACTCAACAACGGCGGCAGTACGACAGATAACAAGGTGACGTTGAGGGGGAGCGGCAGCGCTTATCAAATCGTCCAGATACTGGGTACCACGACGACAGCTCCCGAAATCCGGGCTGATGGCCTAGGTATCTGGACCCTGGCAGAACTGGCTGTGACTCCCAGAGGCTACAGCCTGACCGCCAAAGCGCTGTACGGTGACAACGTCCCCATTTCGTCGCCGAGAACTTTCACGGTCGTTGCACCAACGCCAGCGTTGAACTTCAACCAGAGCCCCGTCACATTGAGTGGAGCAGCTTACATACTCGCCGGGAGCGCCGCGCTGCCCAACTTCGGCGCTGCAGACATCGGTACGTCATGCTGCCACCGGAGGCGTAGGATCCCATCGGTATAGTTCCAGTAATCCAGCCGTCGCGGCGGTTGACGGGGCCGGGCTCGTAACCGTGCGTCGTAATGGCAGCACAACCATCACCGCGACCGATTCGGCCACGCCACCACAATCCAAAAGTTACACCGTTACGGTTACGGGCGTCTGGCTATGCCATAACCTTGGAGGCGGGCATTACCAGACGATTCGCAGCGTAGCCGCTTCACGCGGTTTGAGCGTCCCGGATCTCGGTACGTTGAATGCAATCAGCGCCGCCTACCGGGGCCGCTGGCCTTGGGGGGGAGCCTACACCTGGTCCGGCAGTGTCAAGAATCCATTCCCTCCGGTGTACATGTATGCGCTGACCATGCCCAATGGTGCTACGTGGGGACTATGGGATCTGAACCCGATCGGCACAGGCCTGGGTATCGGGAGGTGAGGTGAGCCGCTTCAATCGAAAGAACCCTGCACTGCGGCAGGGTTCTTTGGGTTATGTCTAAGGGGCTCCAGCGCTTACCAGTTATAGCGCAGCCCCACATTCGCGCCGAACGGCATTTCGATATGCTTGCCATTGGCATAGTCGAAATCGGCATGCAGTTGCAAGCGCTCGCTGAGCTGCGCCGCTATACCGGCTCCGAGCTCGCCGCGCGATCCGGAAAGGTCGTTATTGAACACATTGTTATTAACTTGCACTTCGTTGTTGTTGGCGAACTCATGCGCCATCGCCACCCGGACATAGGGCTGCAGCACGGTGCCGTCGTCCAGCATAAAATTACGCCCACCCGTCATGCCGACCTTGCCCAGGAAAGAACGAGTACGATCGCCTTCGGCCTGCATGCCGTTGTTTAGCCCATAATCCTGGCCCTGGATCACCACCGTCGAGAATTGAGTATAGGGTTCGATGAAGTAGTTGTTGTCCAGCTTGATATGCCGTCCGAACTCAACCGAGCCGCCCAGACCTGCAGTGTTGTAGGAACCCTTGGCACGGGCACCGTCACTCATGGAGACTTTTGCCTCGTTATGGAAACGGTTGAGCTTGAGTACACCGTCGAAGTAGTAGCCCGTGTCCGCGTCCAGCCAAGTGGTATAAGCCCCAAGGTAGTAGCTTTTCACGGTGCCTGAACTGCCGCGGCTCAAATCCAGGTCGGAGTTGCTGTGGCCCGCCATCGCACCGATAAGCCATTGTCCGTCACCCATGGGCAACGGCGCATCGGCTCCCAGGGAAAAGCCCTGCTGAGTTTGCTTGTAGCCAGTACCGGAGGCCGCGTCCACGCTGTATTTGTTGCCATAGGTACGGCCCCATGCGCCCGACTTTCCTCCGTTGAAACGCAACTCGCCCATGCGACTGCGCAAACTGGTCAGCTCGCCCAACCAAACTGTTGGGGCAGTATTGAATAGGGCCATGACCGTGCGGGTACCAGGGCTGACCGTCGCCGTCTCGGGATCGAGGAACCAATCAGTCCCCCCTGAACCATTCGCGGTGGAAACCAATTTGTAAGAGTAGGTCCCGACATCCACCTGATCGCCGACCAAGCCAAAGGTAGCGTCGCCCGCCGCCGTTTTCACCAGGGTCAGCGCTTCTGCAGACGCCGGATCGACGCCGGAGCCAGCCACCAGCAAAGAGTGATCGCCGCTGGCAACGCCGGTGACATTGAGCACATCGTGTTGATTGGTGGCCCAGTCGACATCCATCTTGAAGGTTCCGTCGCCCGTCAGGGTGCCCACGTTCAACTGATAGAACTTCCCAGCACCGCCGAAGGCCACCGTTCCCGCGTTCATGGACAAGGTGCCAACCGTATTGTCACCAGCCATTTCCCATTCGGAACCGCTATTGATCGTGACGCCGGAAACGCCGACCAGATTCCCTTTGAAGAACGAACCGTTAGCGAGCCCCAGGGTACCGGTGCTTCCGGATTCGACAATAAAGTCACCTTCCATTCGGGCTTGATCGAAACGCAGATTAGCGGTGCTGTTTTCGGATACATCAATGTTGCCTTTCAGCACGACACCGCCGCTATTGCTCACACCCATGTTCGCTGTGGAACCGCCAACCACCTCCAGCAAATTGCCGTTGCCTGCGATGAGATTCGAACCATTGGTCAGTTCGATATTGATCACCGTCGATGCGGCGCCAAGCAGCCGAGACACGAATAGCGGCACCGTTTTTGCCCTCAACGGTCGTACCATCGAGCAATACCTTGCCTTCACGCGGAAGTGGCCGATTGCCTCGCAGATCGAGTCCATTCAGACCGCCGATAATCGTGCTGCCGATAAACTCCGCATCGGCACTGAACAATCTGACGCCGTAGCTATCGACCCCCGTACCTTCGATGTGAGAGTTGTGGACTTTCAGAGTACTTAACGCCGAAGCAAAGGCTCCACCTTCCAGCCCTTTGATAACGCTACCGGCAGTTACCGTCGCCGACGACCCCACGCCGAGGCTTTGCAGCAAATGCAGGCCAATCCCGTAGTCATTGGTCACCGTGCTGTTATTGATCGTTGCTTCACTGGCTTCCAGTTGCACGCCAGCGATGAGTCCTGCGCCCGTGGCAGTCACCGTGGCACCATCCAGCGCCACTCGCGAACCGTTACTTGCCCATATTTGCTGCGTCGTACTACGAGGGCGGACATTAACAGCGGAGCTGTTTGAAATAATATCCATTACGTTGGCGCCGTTCACATTGAGCGTGGAACCTGTTATGACTTCGTAGCGATCACTAGGGGTACTAGGGACAACGTCCCTGACCTGACCATTTTCTACTAAGTCGGCCTGCACCGATGTGCTGACCAGCATCGACCAGATAAGGCAACAAGACACCGGCGCTATACCGGACAAAAGTGATCGTGCGGAATTCGAGGAATGCATAGTGATGAACCTGAAGTAAGAGTGAAGGTGCACTTCCTCACGACTCAGCCGCAATCAAAGTGCAAGGCGGCCGCAGGATACTCAAAGAACCACGCATAGCATGTAGGAAAAATCCCAAATAGCACCTAGAAAAATCCCATAAACTTACACCAATAGAATTTTCCGATCTCTTGGAGAAATAACAACGTAAAGGAAAAAAATTTTTCCTTTACGCCTCTTCACCTTTATCGGGACCAAGGAATATCAAGGATTTATCGGGCACAGACCTGCAGCATCCACCGAAGCGGCACGTATCGAAAACGTGCCTGACAATGTCGACGTGCCGACTACCACCGAATAGTCAACCTTCAATGCCCCCCTGCGTCCTAGGAAATCGTCAAAATAATTGGCCCTGGGCCCAACCAACTCAATAAAGCCGTCATCTACTTGTGATTGGCTCAGTGAAGAAATCGTCGTTGTCCAAGCCGTTCCCACTTCATTGCCCAGGACAGGTGGAAACACATCATATCCTTGTACCGTAATGGCCATTGACTGGCCCGCCGACAGCCTTGGATTCGGTGGAATATGCAACCGCAAGTTAGCGTCTGGACCGATCCAAGACGAACAGTTGATCCACCATGTGGTGCCACCTACAAACTGAGCATCAGGGAATTCCGGCTCGGCCAGTCTGATAGGTACGGCTTCCTCTACATTCACCTCCGTAGGAGGAGAAGGGGTAGGGTTGTTATCGCCGACTACGCCCACTTCGTACCACACATCAATCAGCACGCCCGGTACCTTCTCGATCTCACTCCAAGGCACATTGAACACGAGAGGATTACCTGGGGCCGGCACGGGAGTTACTTCAGCTACGAAATCGGGTAGATCTCCCCAGTACAGTCTCGCCCAGTCAACACCGACAAGCCCCATGGGTACCGAAATAGTCGCCGTTGCAGGCAGCCCTTTGTCGCTTTCCACCAGCTTATTATTTTCTGGCGCTGTGCCACCGCCTCGGACAAGCACCGCCGGCAGAATACCTGGCTTGATAAGCTGAGATAGATCGACATTGATATCCAGCGGGCTGTCAGCATCATACCTGTGTGGGCCTCGCTGGATCTGATAAGTCACTGCCGTCGGCTTTTCTCCCGTAGTGCTACCATAATCCGGTTCGATCAGTTCAGAATCGCTTACATCAATGATCATTGGGTCTGTTGGATTATCTCCAACTCTGTAGGGAGTACTGGCCTTATAGGCGCCCCACGTCAGGTAAATACGATCGTTCTTTCCGTGATTCGTATAGCGCGGTACCAATGCCCGGACGCCTGCTTTAACGTCGGCCAAATCAATCAATGTCTTGGCATCTTCAGCCAATGGCACCCTCAGAGGACGGAACGGCCCAACAGGAAGGGGAAGGAGCAGTAAATGAGTTTCAAGCGGTACCGATTCTGGGCCGACATTACCCACAATATCTTTTAGTTTAAATTCGAAAGCAAGCTGACCATCGTCTTTCCCCGTGAAATATATAGTCGGAATAAAGATTGTCCGGTCGTTAGGAATCTCCTCATCAAAGACTTTGAACGAAACAAGGTCTTCTTTTAACAGGGCGTAAACCTCAATCTCGTCCTGGTTACGTTCGCCTGCGTAAGGAGGTACGATTAGCGGCACGCCTGTACTACTGACACTATCTAGGTATGCCTTTGTCAACCCGTCGTCTTTAGCGACCTGGTCTCTAAATTCCAACGGGAGGGTAGAAGATTGATTGTCATTTGGCGGAGTCTTATCGATAACGAATTCCGCTATATCAGAATCTGTGGTGCTCCCCGAGGGGATTTCTACACTGTATTTCAACTCGTACGTCCCTTCCTCTGCAAAAGCCGAAGCACTCACAGTGGTCGGATAGGGAAAGTCACCAGGTTGAAATGGCCCGGGGATCGGATGCATATCCGTAGGAACACCCCAATCGGAGCTCCCTTTGCGCCTGACGAAGATCCTGAGCGTATCTGTCTCGCCCAGTTCGGCTTGCTCTGGCCATTCAGGGACCTCTAGATCAAGATCAGTCTCCTGCAGTGCCCGAGGCACATAGTTTTTGTATTCGGGAAATGCTGGAAAGTAGTTCGGAACAATTATCGGATCCAAGGGATCAGCTAGTTGGTCGGCCCTCTCCTGTAAATACCAAGTCGTGTAGGCCTGACGAGCCTGCGCGGAGGTCAATACAAATTTCTTCTGGTCATTCATCTTCTCAGCTCCGGTAGATATCAGTTAGACACACCCATGAACAGACAAACACTTACAACTTATTACTTCCCAGCGAGCCCGACATCAAACAGTCTTCAGTCCTTCAGCCCTCATGTCTTGAGGCAGCACACTGTTCCTCCGAAACGGTTTCAACAATCTTCAAATTCTCCGGTGCCGGAGAAGTGCCAAATTGTCCGTCCGTTTTGCTCAGTGTGTAATAAGTGCCCCACGATCCTCTCGACACCGGTTTTATGTGCGGATCAAAGGGCAAGATCCAGACATCGATAAACCCGTCACGAATATGCTCAGGTCTTATCTCTTCTGGAAATTCACCATAAGTTTCGTCAATAGGATCGGCAGAATTGAATGCTCGATAACCTTGCCAAAACACCCTGACTTCGTCGCTTGCTGCAAAATGACCACTGTCGAATTTTATGCGAACCCGAATCCCTTCCCATGGTTTATCTTCACAACCGATATAACCAAAACCATCCGCATCCTCAAAAACCGGCGCTGGCAAATCATCAATGGTAGTGACCTGAACGCGCACATAAGTATTTTCGGATTGCTGTTCGTTAACGCCGTTGCTGGTTGTGTAGTACACCGGCAATCTCGCGTTGTTAGGCTCCGTATCAATCACATCCCAAGATACGGCGGAGAACAAAACTTCCGCGCCTTCGACATCGCCGGCCCGCACGGTATAGGTGGCGACGGCCCCGCTGTATTGCCCCCAGTAGAGCTCGAGCATCTCTCCGGGACTCGGCGCCTGATAAAGTTTTAGCTTCGGAATGACCGGAGAGGTCCTGTCACCGGGCAACAACACATTGGGCACGCCCGAACCACCCACAATATCAATGAGCGGTAAAAGCGGGTTGAGCAACGCCGGTGCATTGGGATGGTCCTGACCGGCAACCGTGAAATTGATGCTGATATCAGCTTCTTCCGAAGCACGCGAACTACCACCACGAATGAAGTTGTAGCCCACCTTGACGACCGAGGGGCCTGGTCCATTGGCGATCAAAAAAATCCATGGCACCGGTATGTTCAACGGAAGAACAGCGTTGCGCCGGGGCAGCCGAATACCGTCCCAAACGAGTTCTATCTGGTCACTGGGTAGCAATGGAGGGGGAATATTTTCAACGACTGCCTGCACTTGCGCTCGCGCATCGGCCCGGTGTACGAGGTTGTCATCGTCATGCAGCGGCACAGTGGGTGGCGGAAGTCGGCCAGGCCAAGGTATGAGTGAAACGGTGCCGGTGGCTGGCTTCGAATAGGTCAGCGTTTCGTTTCCGGCACGGTCCCGAATTTTATAAAAAGCATGGAAGGTTCCATTTTGGTTCGGCGCACGAATGTCGTCGCCCATCAAATCCACACGAATGTCTCCGGCATCAATCTCCGCCTGAAGAACCGTTTTTGGTGTGACAAACGTCTCGGTGGGCGGGTTCGTTTGCGACCAGAACAACTCAAGCACATCGCCGTCCGCCGCGCCGGTATAAGTGGGCGACGGAAGGCGAAACTCGACCTTGTCATTGTTGTTCAGAAGATACTCTTCGGTAATGATGTTCCCAGGCAAGTTACTGGGAAACAGCAACACCTCAAGTTGTTTATCGTAACTGGGCGGTTCGGTATCCACTGTCACAAAGCGATGTTCAGAAGGCGCCCCATTACCAGCACCCTCTATGACAACTTCGTACCATATTTCGAAACGCCCATCGGGCTGGAGCAAGTTCCTCGGTACGGCAAGAGGAAGGGGAAACATATCCTCTGTAATGGGGCCTTTCACGGGGAGTGTTTGAACGGGCGCGCCCGTCCTATTAATGGGACGCTCCCAATAAAGTTCGATAATGTCTTCTTCACCCGCAATCGCATATTCGGGCCATCGCTCAGGCACATAGACAGGCAACGGTTGATTTTGTGACCCTGTGGGAAGCAGCCCTTCTGGGTCACTGTCTTCAATAATCAAGGGAATCGATAATTTCTTCAGCTCAGCCAATATTGGACCTCGTTTGCGCATCAAAGGCCCTTCTCTTTCACCTGAGTCTTTGTTCTCTTTCGATTCGCTCACTTTCCACTCCAAACTCGCGACATTGAGGTTATTTGCGCCGCGCTGATGATGCGTAGTGCATTCCGGGTCTACACAACAGAACGCAAGTGAACCTATTCGACTCTCTATCCAATCGATTGAATACTGTCAGAGTTGACAGGTGCGGATACCGTCCGTCGTTTTAACAGGCAGCGAACGGCAATATTTCAATTCTGTAAATGAACGCGCCTTGCACGCGAACATCGCTCTTTCTGGATCGGGCGCTCTTTTTGAATACGCTACGCTGGTGTGTGTGTGTGTAGACCGTTGTAGAACTTCAGCGCACTTGTAAGGACTGAACGGCACACGAGGCAATCCGCCGGCGACGCCTCCGCCAGCTTCACCTGATCGACCACCAACCCAATCCGAATATGCCCCGCCGCACTCGGCCCAAACGCCTCCCCCGCCAACACCGACACGGCGTACCCGTCCAGCAGCCGCTCGGCAAACGCCTGGGCCGCCAGGCCGGTCTCGCATACGTCGACCATTACGAACATGCCGCCATCGGGTCGTACAGGTTTGAGCCCCGGACACTTCGCAAGCGCCTCGCATACCAGATCCCGACGTTGGCGATATTCCTCGCGCATCCGCGCCACTTCAGGCAAATCCCGCTCCAGCGCAACCTGAGCGGCACGCTGGACGAAATCCGGCAAACCAAACAGCATGCACAGCGACAGGTTGGATAGATGTTCAGCCAGGGGTTCGGGACCGATCGCCCAGCCGATGCGCCAGCCGGTCATGGCGTGGGACTTGGACAGGCTGTTGATGGTCACGGTGCGCTCGGCCATTCTCGACAGGCCCGCCGGGCTGATGTGCTCACCTTCGTACAGCAAGTCGCTGTAGACCTCGTCGCTGATCAGCCAGAGGTCATGGTCGATGCACAGGTGCGCGAGTGCTTGCCAGGTCGGCAGCGCCAGGCTGGCGCCGGAGGGGTTGTTCGGGCTGTTGAGGAGCATGGCGCGGGTGCGTGGGGTAATCAGCCGGGCGACGTCGTTCGGCTGGACGCGGAAGCCGTTTTCCGGCGTCACCGCCACCGGAACCACTTTCGCTCCGCACGCGCCGAATACCGCTTCGTAGGTGACGTACATCGGCTCGGCGACGATCACTTCATCGCCAGGGTCGAGCAAGCATTGCGCGACGGCATAGACCGCGCATTGGGCACCGGGCAGCACCGTGACGTGCTCGGCGCCGACCGGTTGGCCGCAGCGCTGTTGATGCCGTCGGGCGATGCTTGCGCGCAACGAGTGCAGGCCCCGCGTATCCGAATAGTGCGTATCGCCCGCCCGCAGGCTGGCGACGGCAGCCTCGACAATAGCGGGCGGGGTGTCGAAATCCGGATCGCCCACCGAGAGCAACAGGACTTCCCTGCCCTCCTCGCGCATGGCCAGCGCCCGGTCGTGAATGTCCCAGGCGGCAGCGCCGTCACCGGTGATGCGTTGGGTCAAGGCTGAAAAGCGCATGGAATCTCCTGTGAGCGCGGTGTCCAGCCTCAACCCTATATCAAATCACGAAACGCGCCACCGCCGCATTCAACCCCACCGCCAGGCGCGACAGCTCATGGGTGGCGTCGCTGGTCTGTTGCGCGCCGCTGGCCGACTGGGTGGCCAGGTCGCGGATGTTCATCAGGTTGCGGTCCACTTCTCGCGAGACCTGGGCCTGTTCTTCAGACGCACTGGCGATGACCAGGTTGCGCTCGTTGATCTGGTGGATCGACTGAGTGATCTGCTCCAGCGCCACGCCGGCGGCCCGGGCCAGTTCCAAGGTGCTTTGGGTGCGCTGGTTGCTTTGCTGCATCGACTGCACGGCCTGGCCGGTGCCGTTCTGGATGCCGGCAACCATTTTTTCGATTTCCTGGGTTGATTGCGCAGTGCGATGGGCCAAGGCGCGGACTTCATCGGCCACCACCGCGAAACCCCGCCCGGCCTCGCCGGCGCGGGCGGCTTCGATGGCGGCGTTGAGGGCCAGCAGGTTGGTCTGTTCGGCGATGGCGCGGATCACGTCCAGCACCTTGCCAATGTCGCGGCCCTGGATTGCCAAGCCTTCAATCATCGAGGCGGTGGCTTGCACGTCGTGGGTCATGGTCTGGATCGCGTCGACGGTTTCCACTACCCGTGTGCGCCCCTCCTGGGCGGCCTGGGTCGACTGGTTCGACGCTTCGGAAGTCGACACGGCGTTGCGGGCGACTTCTTCGACGGCGGCGGTCATCTCATTGACGGCGGTGGCCGCTTGCTCGATCTCATTGTGCTGCTGTTGCAAACCCCGGGAAGATTCCTGGGTGACGGCGCTCAGCTCTTCGGCGGCGGCGCCCAGCTGGGTGGCGGAGCCGGCGATCTGCTCGATGGTCTGGCGCAGGCTGCCCTGCATCGCGCCGAGGGCCTGGAGTAACCGGGCGGGTTCGTCCTTGCCCTCGTCGGTGATAACGGTGACCAGATTGCCTCCGGCAATGGTCCGTGCTGCTTCGAGGGCCCGATTCAGGGGCGTGACGATGCTGCGGGTCAGCAGCAGGGCCAGCAGCACGGTGGCCAGCGCGGCGATGATCGAGACGACGAGAATGCCAGTGATGGCGCTGTTGTAATAGGCGCCGGCCTGGTCCGACGCTTCATGCCCCTCCGCCACGCTCATTGCAATGAGCTTGTTGAGTTGCTCGCCCATCTGGTCAGTGCCTTCCTTGATCCGTGTGTTGATGAGGCTGCGCAACGCGTCGGCCTTGTCTTGTCGGGATAGATCCAGCATTTCCTTCTGGGCCTGGAGGTAGTTTTCCAGGGTTTTCGAAAAGACTTTATACAGCTCAGCTTCATCTGGCTCGGCGGGCAGCGCTGCATAGGCTGCATTCGCCTTGTTGAGTTTTTCCACCAGCACGCCGATGCGGGTCTCGGCCTCGCTGAGGCTGGCGGGGTCGCGGTTGACCAGGATGCGAAATGAAAGAATGCGCATGCGCAGCACGTTTTCAAGGACATTGGCCAGGTGACCGACGGCGGGTAACTGGGTCTGCTCCATGTCCACCGACGCCTGGCGAATGACGGACATGCGATTGGCGGCGAACACGCCGAGCACAACGACCAATAGCGCAATGACGGCAAAGCCGAGAAAGGCTCGGGGGGCGATATTCAAGCTACGTAGGGACATGGGAAGACCTCGGTGGTGGGTCGAGCGTCCATGCCGCTGAGCGTATCGATTGGGATAATTATGTGTACGCCTACCGGGTTATCGGCTGGGCTTGAGGCTTTTTGCAGGAGGACGATGAAATATATTCCCGGAGTGTTCAATTGACGCCCCGCCCTCGCCCATGGTCTCCTGTGCGCCAGTTTGGGTGCCCTTCACAGGGTGAAACGGGAAACCGGTGAATCGTGTGCTTTACTTCAAGGCCACGTCAGTCCGGTGCTGCCCCCGCAACGGTAAGCGAGTGAAGCGTCGAATCCACTGTGCATGCGCATGGGAAGGTGACGCTTGCAGGCACGGCTCAAGCCCTGTCCCTCGTGAGCCCGGAGACCGGCCCATGACTCATTTTCAACAAACCCGCGGTGGGCGGGCGCTGTTCGAATCCCGGCGAGCCTTTGCCCGGGTTTTCATTGCGCTCGATCCGCCCGCTGACAGACCAGAGGGAAGCGCCATGTCGACCATCAGCAGCACCGCCCGCTCCACCAGCAGCACCGTTACCCTGAGCCAGCGCCTGAGCGCGGCGGTCCTCGCCTCGATCCTCGGCGCGGGCCTGGTCTATTTCGCCGGTTTCTCCCACATCGAAGCAGTGCACAACGCAGCCCATGACACACGGCACAGCGCCGCGTTCCCGTGCCACTGAGTGCTGCCGACATGATCAAGCGTATCGCGCAAACCGCTGGTTTCAGCGGGCTACTGGCCGCCCTGCTGCTGACTCTGCTGCAAAGTTTCTGGGTGTCGCCGCTGATTCTCCAGGCGGAGACTTTCGAGAAGGCCCCGGCGACCGAGGTCCATGAACATGCCGCTGGGGCTGCACATAGCCATGACGCCGAAGCCTGGGAACCGGAAGACGGCTGGCAGCGTGTACTGTCCACGACGGGCGGCAATCTGGTGGTCGCGGTGGGTTTTGCGCTGATGCTGGCGGGCCTGTACACCTTGCGTGCACCGACGCGGACGTCCCAGGGCTTGCTTTGGGGACTGGCCGGTTATGCGACTTTCGTGCTGGCGCCGACTCTCGGCCTGCCACCGGAATTACCCGGCACGGCAGCGGCGGATCTGGCCCAGCGGCAAATGTGGTGGATCGGCACGGCGGCGTCCACGGCAGTGGGCATCGCACTGATTGCATTCGGTCGGCATTGGCTGTTGAAGTTGCTGGGCCTCGCCATCCTGGTGACGCCTCATGTAATCGGCGCGCCCCAGCCCGAAGTGCATTCGATGCTGGCTCCCGAGGCGCTGGAAAGTGAGTTCAAGCTCGCCTCGCAATTGACCAATGTTGCATTCTGGCTGGCCTTGGGCCTGATCAGCGCCTGGCTGTTTCGCCGGAGCGCCCAGGCCCACCACGACGCATGAACGGCAGGCCGATCCTGGTGGTCGGCCTCGGCTGCCAGCGCGGTTGCCCGGCCAGTGTATTGCGGGCGCTGCTTGACCAGACTTTGCAGGCCCACGGCATCACGCTTGATCAGGTACGGGCGTTGGCCAGCATCGAGCTCAAGCGTGACGAACCTGGGCTGTTGGAACTGGCGGCGCAATTGTCACTGCCGCTGACGTGTTTCACTGCCGAGGAGCTGGCAGGCTATCAAGCACGGCTCAGTCATCTGTCCGAGATTGCCTTTGAGCGTACGGGCTGCCACGGCGTCGCCGAAAGCGCCGCCCTCGCGCTGGCCGATCGATGGGGTTCTTCCCCCGCGAGTTTACTGGTTACCCGCCAGAAGGCTGCACAAGCCACGCTGGCATTGGCGACGGCTTCGTAACACTCGATAATCGCCGCTGGAATCATGAGCGCTGCTCATGCACCCCCACTCAACAGGAAACCGGTCATGACCGTCTTCTTCATCGGTGCCGGCCCCGGCGATCCGGAACTGATCACCGTCAAGGGTCAGCGGCTGATTCGCAGTTGCGCCGTGATTATCTATGCAGGATCCCTCGTTCCGGCAGCCGTGCTGGACGGCCACTGCGCCGAACAAGTGATCAACAGTGCCGAGCTGCATCTGGAACAGATTATCGAGCTGATCAAAGACGCCCATCTCAAGGGGCACGACGTGGCCCGTGTGCATTCCGGCGACCCAAGCCTTTACGGCGCCATCGGCGAGCAGATCCGCTGTCTGCGCGAACTGGACATTCCTTTCGAAATCATCCCCGGCGTAACCGCCACGTCAGCCTGCGCCGCCCTGCTCGGTGCCGAGTTGACCTTGCCCGACGTGTCCCAGAGCGTGATCCTGACCCGTTACGCGGACAAAACCGCCATGCCCACGGGAGAAGAGCTGGCCAGCCTGGCGCAACACGGGGCGACCATGGCGATCCACTTGGGGGTCAACCACCTGGAAAAAATAGTCGACGAGCTACTGCCCCACTACGGCGCGGATTGTCCGATTGCGGTGATTCACCGGGCGACGTGGCCGGATCAGGATTGGGTGGTGGGGACGCTGGAGGACATCGCCGGGAAGGTACAGGCCAAGGGCTTCAGGCGTACGGCATTGATCCTGGTGGGAAGGGTATTGGGCAATGATGTATTCAGCGAATCATCGCTGTACCGCGCCGGGCATGCGCATCTCTACAGGCCCTGACCTGTCGGCACACCCGGATCCCTTGTGGGAGCGAGCCTGCTCCGGGCGGCGATCCGACGAAGGCGGTGGATCAGCCAGTAATGATGTCGGATGGGCTGGCCCCTTCGCGGGTAAACCCGCTCCCACAGGAATCGCAGAGGCTGTTGTGGCGAGGGAGCTTGCTCCCGCTGGACCGCGAAGCGGTCCCCAGGCGACTCACGCGTCCATCACGGAAGACGTGCGGGTTGCCTTGCGATTGCTACGCAATCGAGCGGGAGCAAGCTCCCTCGCCACAGTGTTTTGCGCGCAGCGAACACCTATCAGTAGTAGGCGTTTTCTTTCTGCGTGTGGTCGGTCACGTCGCGCACGCCCTTGAGTTCCGGAATGCGCTCGAGCAAGGTGCGCTCGATGCCTTCCTTCAAAGTCACGTCGGCCTGGCCGCAGCCCTGGCAGCCGCCGCCGAACTGGAGCACGGCGATGCCATCTTCCACCACGTCGATCAGCGATACCTGGCCGCCGTGGCTGGCCAGCCCCGGGTTGATCTCGGTTTGCAGGTAATAGTTGATGCGCTCGTTGACCGGGCTGTCGGCGTTGACCATCGGCACTTTCGCGTTCGGCGCCTTGATGGTCAGCTGGCCGCCCATGCGGTCAGTGGCATAGTCGACCACCGCATCGTCCAGGAAAGCTTCGCTGAACGAGTCGATGTACGCGGTGAAGCTCTTGAGCCCCAGCGCGGTGTCTTCGGGTTTTTCTTCCCCCGGCTTGCAGTAGGCGATGCAAGTTTCAGCATACTGGGTGCCGGGCTGGGTGATGAAGATGCGGATCCCGATACCTGGGGTGTTCTGCTTGGACAGCAGGTCGGCCAGGTAATCGTGGGCGGCATCGGTAATGGTAATGGCGGTCATGGAAACTCCTCGCAGGCTTGCCGAGCAGTTTACGCCAATCATCGCGCCGGACAAAGTCCTAGTATTTTTGTCAGGAAAGCAGCCGACGGCGCAAGGGCACGCCGTCGAGTACTTATTCAGAGATTCTGGTAGCGATTCATGTCCAGCACGCCCGCTTCCATGGGGTCGGTCTCTTGAATGTATCGGCTCAAGTCGTGGAAATACTGCCAGAACTGCGGGTGACTGCGCCGAATCCCCCAGCGCTCGACAATCCGCTCGAACGCCGCCGCATCCGGCGCGCTTTCCATGGCATCGACGAACACCGGCACCTGCCCGGCGGGGATGTTGAAAATGAAATTCGGATAGCTGCCGAGCACGCCCGGGTAGACCGTCAGCGTGTCCAGCCCCGGCTGGTAACGGCTTTCTTCGCCGAGCAGGAACGCCACGTTGCTGTGGGCACGGTTGCGCAGCAGGCTGTAGACCTCACGGCGACCGCCAGCGGTTTCGACGCGCAGCATCGTCGCTTCCGGCAATTGGTCGATGACCCTGAGGCCCGCCGCCGGGCGCGACACCAAGCGACTTAACGCCTGCTCGGCGTTTTGCAGCGCCGGGTCGATGTTCGGCCGCGAACAGTAGGCGCCTTCGCAGCGGTTGATCGGATCGGGACGGGCGTTCAGCTCACCGTAGCGGGCCAGCAACTGCTGGGCAAAGTCGCCTTTGGGATCTTTCTCGTCGAGCTTGAGCGCCGTCGGCTTGTCGTCGTCGATGGCCTCGTAATCGAGCCACATCTTGAATTTGCCGCCGGCCTGGTACCAGTCGTCGAGGTAACCCTCGCGGGAATCGGCCGGCATCAGCCGCAGGAAATTCTGCTCCGCGCCGTTGCGGATCAGGTCGAAATACAACCGGGTCTGGGCCTGGTGGGAGACGTTGCCGAACACGTCGAAATTCACCGCCAATTGATAATAGGTGCGCTCCAGCAGCGGGAAGTCGAACAGCCACATCGTCTGCGGCACCTCCCCTATCAACCCTTTGGTCACCGAAGCACTGTCGAAATGCCGGAAGATGCTCAACAGCGCATTGTCATTGCCCGCCCACAGCGTCGACCAGCTCGGCGCCGAGCAGCTCGGCGTAACTGTCGCGGCGCAGGGCTTCGTATTCGTTGCGCTTGTCCCGGTAGTCGAGCCACAGGCTGACGACGCTGCCTACGTCATCGTTCTGCCCCGGCATCGCCAACAGCGGCGTGGCCTGGCCGCGATAGTTCGGGTCGGTGATGTAGAGGTCGTGCTCGGGGGCCTGGAACAGCGCCCAGAAGTTATCTCGGATCACGTCCGTGGCGATCTGGCCACGGCACACGGGACCGCGAATAAAGGTACGCACGAAATACTCGGCGTTATCGAGCATGAACTGGTAGCGGGCCTGGGCCGGGATCGCTTCGAACGTGGAAAACGGGTTGGCCCGGCGCTCCGGCCCATAACCCGGCAATGCGCTGACCTGCCAGTTGCCGCTGTAGAACAGGCTCTTGATCCGCGCCATTTTCGCCGCGCTCAAGCCGTAGGTGATGTGGGTCTTATGCACGATCACCCCTTGCACCGGCCAGAGCCGGTAATAAATGCGGGTGCCGGGGTCGTCGTTGGGACGGCGGGTATTGATCAGGTCGATCGGCTGGCCAGTGGGCGTGCGCGAACGCACCCACTGGAAGAAATGTCCCGGCTCGCCGCCCTTGAAATAGATATGCGCCAGGAACCAGTGCTCGAACAGCCAGCGCCCCACCAGGCTTTCCCGCGCGCCGGGCGCGTTGAGCAGGTTTTCCCACTGCACCACTTGCAAGGCTTCGGCGGCGCTTGGCGCCAAGGCCTGCTGGTCGATGGGGGCACCCGCGGCCAGCCAGCGCTGGAGCGTCTGGTACTGCTGGTCGGTCAGGCCAGTGACCGCCAGGGGCATGCCTTCCTTGGGGTGAGTGGCCGCATATTCGTTGAATTGCTCCGGCATCGGGCAACTGTTGTCGCGACTCAAGCCCAGCACGATGTCTTCCGGCAATTTGGCGTTGGGCTGCAAGGGCGTGCGGTGTCCGAGCTCCAGCATGCGAGCCATCAATGCGGCCTGGCTGCCCTGGGCATCGATCACCGAATAAAAACCCTTGCGCTGCCAGGCTCGCTGGCCGGAGGCGTCATAGAACAAGCGGGTCGGGTCGGCGGCCTGGCGGCGCTCGCCGTCGTAGACCGGCACTTTGCTCGCGCCCCGAAGCGCGCCCTCGCCACTGCCAAGGTTCAACTGGCAGGCGGAGTCGTAGCAGGCATGGCAGGCCACGCACTTTTCCGTGAAGATCGGCTGGATGTCGCGGGTGTAGGAAATCGCGGGAGTGGGATTCCCGGCGGCTGCAGTAAAAGACAACAGCAGCAACAGACTGCCGAATAAGACGCGGTACGGCATGTCTCGGTCCCTAAGAGATAATCCGGCGATTCTACCGGGCCAGCATCGCCTTGCAAACATGAGCGACATTCATGCAAAAGCCCACCATGCTCAAATCCTGCACAGGTTTGCTATCATTCCAGCCTTCGTAATGGTCTTTATTTCCAGGTAGTCCTATGTCCGATCGCAGCGCTCGCCTCTATCTTCTCCAGCAAGCCCTCAAGGAACGCATCCTGATCCTCGACGGCGGCATGGGCACGATGATCCAGAGCTATAAGCTGGAAGAACAGGACTATCGCGGCAAACGCTTCGCCGACTGGCCGAGCGACGTCAAGGGCAACAACGATTTGCTCGTGCTGACTCGCCCCGACGTGATCGGTGCCATTGAGAAGGCCTACCTGGATGCCGGCGCCGACATCCTCGAAACCAACACTTTCAACGCCACCCAGGTGTCCCAGGCCGACTACGGCATGCAGGGCCTGGCCTACGAGCTGAACCTGGAAGGCGCACGCCTGGCCCGCAAAGTGGCCGACGCCAAGACCCTGGAAACCCCGGACAAGCCGCGCTTCGTCGCCGGCGTGCTCGGCCCGACCAGCCGCACCTGCTCGCTGTCACCGGACGTGAACAATCCCGGCTACCGCAACGTGACCTTCGATGAGCTGGTGGAGAACTACACCGAAGCCACCAAAGGCCTGATCGAAGGCGGCGCCGACCTGATCCTGATCGAGACCATCTTCGATACGCTGAACGCCAAGGCCGCGATTTTTGCCGTGCAAGGCGTCTACGAAGAACTGGGCGTCGAGCTGCCGATCATGATTTCCGGCACCATCACCGACGCCTCCGGCCGCACCCTCTCAGGCCAGACCACCGAAGCCTTCTGGAACTCGGTGGCCCACGCCAAGCCGATCTCGGTCGGCTTGAACTGCGCCCTCGGCGCCAGCGAATTGCGTCCGTACCTGGAAGAACTCTCGAACAAGGCCAGCACCCACGTATCGGCCCACCCCAACGCCGGCCTGCCCAACGAATTCGGTGAATACGATGAATTGCCGGTGGACACCGCCAAGGTCATCGAAGAATTCGCCCAGAGCGGTTTCCTGAACATCGTCGGCGGCTGCTGCGGCACCACCCCGGCGCACATCGAGGCCATCGCCAAGGCCGTGGCCGGCTATGCGCCGCGGCAGATTCCGGAAATCCCACGGGCGTGCCGCCTGTCAGGCCTGGAACCGTTCACCATCGATCGCAGCTCGCTGTTCGTCAACGTCGGCGAGCGGACCAACATCACCGGTTCCGCCAAGTTCGCCCGGCTGATCCGCGAGGACAACTACACCGAAGCCCTGGAAGTCGCCCTGCAACAAGTCGAGGCCGGCGCCCAGGTGATCGACATCAACATGGACGAGGGCATGCTCGATTCGAAGAAGGCCATGGTGACCTTCCTCAATCTGATTGCCGGCGAACCGGACATTTCCCGGGTGCCGATCATGATCGACTCCTCCAAGTGGGAAGTGATCGAAGCCGGCCTCAAGTGCATCCAGGGCAAGGGCATCGTCAACTCCATCAGCATGAAGGAAGGCGTCGAGCAGTTCATCCACCACGCCAAGCTGTGCAAGCGCTACGGCGCCGCCGTGGTGGTGATGGCGTTCGACGAAGCTGGCCAGGCCGACACCGAGGCGCGCAAGAAGGAAATCTGCAAGCGCTCCTACGACATCCTGGTCAACGAAGTCGGCTTCCCGCCGGAAGACATCATCTTCGACCCGAACATCTTCGCCGTCGCCACAGGTATTGAAGAGCACAACAACTATGCCGTGGATTTCATCAATGCCTGCGCCTACATCCGCGACGAACTGCCCTACGCGCTGACCTCCGGCGGCGTGTCCAACGTGTCGTTCTCGTTCCGCGGCAACAACCCGGTGCGCGAGGCGATCCACTCGGTGTTCCTGCTGTACGCGATCCGCGCAGGCCTGACCATGGGCATCGTCAACGCCGGCCAACTGGAAATCTACGACCAGATCCCGGTGGAACTGCGCGACGCGGTGGAAGACGTGATCCTCAACCGCACCCCCGAGGGCACCGACGCCCTGCTCGCCATCGCCGACAAATACAAGGGCGACGGCAGCGTCAAGGAAGCGGAAACCGAGGAATGGCGTGGCTGGGAAGTGAACAAGCGCCTGGAGCACGCGCTGGTCAAGGGCATCACCACCCACATCGTCGAGGACACCGAGGAATCGCGGCTGTCGTTCACCCGTCCGATCGAGGTCATCGAAGGCCCGCTGATGGCCGGCATGAACATCGTTGGCGACCTGTTTGGCGCCGGCAAGATGTTCCTGCCGCAAGTGGTCAAGTCCGCCCGCGTGATGAAGCAGGCGGTGGCGCACCTGATCCCGTTCATCGAGGCGGAAAAAGGCGACAAGCCGGAAGCCAAGGGCAAGATCCTCATGGCCACGGTCAAGGGCGACGTGCATGACATCGGCAAGAACATCGTCGGCGTAGTGCTCGGTTGCAACGGCTATGACATCGTCGACTTGGGTGTGATGGTGCCGAACGGAGAAAATCCTCCAGGTGGCCAAGGAACAGAAGTGCGACATCATCGGCCTGTCCGGCCTGATCACCCCGTCCCTGGACGAGATGGTGCACGTGGCGCGGGAGATGCAGCGCCAGGACTTCCACCTGCCGTTGATGATCGGCGGTGCTACGACCTCCAAGGCCCATACGGCGGTGAAGATCGAGCCCAAGTACAGCAACGACGCGGTGATCTACGTCACCGACGCCTCCCGCGCCGTGGGCGTGGCGACCCAGTTGCTGTCCAAGGAGCTGAAGCCGGCGTTCGTCGAGAAAACCCGCCAGGACTACATCGAGGTGCGCGAGCGCACTTCGAACCGCAGCGCCCGCACCGAACGCCTGAGCTACCCGGCGGCCGTGGCGAAGAAGCCGCAGTTCGACTGGAGCAGCTACCAGCCGGTCAAGCCGACCTTCACTGGCGCACGGGTGCTGGACGACATCGACTTGAACGTCCTCGCCGAATACATCGACTGGACACCGTTCTTCATTTCCTGGGACCTGGCCGGCAAATACCCGCGCATCCTCACCGACGAAGTGGTCGGCGAAGCGGCCACCGCGCTGTACGCCGACGCCCGGGCGATGCTGCGCAAGCTGATCGACGAAAAGCTTATCAGCGCCCGCGCCGTGTTTGGCTTCTGGCCGGCCAACCAGGTGCATGACGACGACCTGGAAGTCTATGGCGACGACGGCAAGCCACTGGCACGCCTGCATCACCTGCGCCAGCAGATCATCAAGACCGACGGCAAGCCGAACTTCTCCCTGGCCGACTTCGTCGCGCCGAAGGACAGTGGCATCACCGATTACGTCGGCGGCTTCATCACCACCGCCGGCATCGGCGCCGAAGAAGTCGCCAAGGCGTATCAAGAAGCCGGCGACGACTACAACTCGATCATGGTGAAGGCCTTGGCCGACCGCTTGGCCGAAGCCTGCGCCGAATGGCTGCACCAGCAGGTGCGCAAGGAACACTGGGGCTACGCCAAGGACGAAAGCTTGGACAACGACGCGCTGATCAAGGAGCAGTACACCGGCATCCGCCCTGCCCCCGGCTACCCGGCCTGCCCGGATCACACCGAGAAAGCCACCCTGTTCCGTCTGCTCGATCCCGAGGCCAGTGAAATGAAAGCCGGGCGCAGCGGCGTGTTCCTTACCGAGCACTACGCCATGTTCCCGGCAGCGGCGGTCAGCGGCTGGTACTTCGCCCATCCCCAGGCGCAGTATTTTGCCGTGGGCAAGATCGACAAGGATCAGGTGCAAAGTTATACCGCGCGCAAAGGGCAGGATCTCAGCGTGACGGAGCGTTGGTTGGCGCCGAACCTGGGTTACGACAACTGAACGAAAAAAACGCGAACCGACCTGTCGACGAAGCGGGCATCGACAGGTCGGCATTCGCAGTCCGCAGCGATGGATCAGTTGCGGCGTGACGGCCCTGGTTGAGGCGACTGATTACCGGATGGCTCCGTCCCAGCGGCGACGTTCTGCAAGTCACTCACCTCTGTTCGCGTCAGTTCCACCAGTTTCTGAGTGCGCAAGGCATCGATCGCTCTGCCCTGCGCAGTGAGTTGCAGGTTGTATTGCTCCGTATCGACCGTGCCCTCGGCCCTGCGGTCCTCCAATTCATCCAAAAGCTCATGGCGCCTATTGGCGACCGCATCGGTGATATCACTCATGAGTTCCGGATGCCGCTCCTGTAGGTAGGTCGTCCAGTAATCACGCGTTGTCATGCTCACCAATAGCGCATCGCTGCGCTCTGCCTCAAGAATCGAGTGACGCGTGCGCGCCGCCAGTTCTCCCGTGATCGGTGCGCCGAAAGCCATATGCGTAGGCTGCCCAGGCAAATCGATGCCATCGCCCCACCCACTCGTCAGGCCAATGCGGTATCGCAGGCGCACTTCCGCCCGATCCCTGCCTTGACCTGCCGCTTCGGCCAACGTCTCGACCCGCTCCAGCCGGAACAACTGCCGCGACAAGCGCAGCAACGCCTGGCCCTTGAGCATCGGACGATCCAGCGGAATGTCGCGCAAAGCCTGAAAGACAAACACACGCACTTCCAGCTCGCTGAACGTCAGGATGCGGCCATCGATGCACGTACCGTGGGTTTCGGCTTCACGAAACAACAACTGCCGCAACTCGCTGTTTTCGCTGGCTGCCTCCATGACGTTCCATACCCGTCGCGTCAGTTCTGCTCGGTTGAATTTGAAATCGAACGTGTCTGACAACAGCGCAAGCAGTTGGAAGAAACGTTCATGGTCGTTTTCTTCGGCCAACTGCGTCCAGATCCTTTTCCGAGTCGTGACCTGTTCACTGTTCGCCCCCACCAGCCAGGGTGCGAGGGCCTCGACCGATGCGTCGCCCGAAGGATTGAAGAGCGGTTCGACCGGAGCGACAGCGGCGTGGTTATCGTTACGGATATTACCGCCCGCGCCGCCATCGGAGTCGTCATCAACATCGGAAGTGTCGCCTTGCGGCGACTCTGACATGTCGATAAAGCTATCAATATCGCTTCGAGAAAAGCCCATCACTTCTTCAATGTCACCCGACTCGAGGTAATCCCTGAGTTCATAGAACGTGTCGAGTGACAGCTCTTCGTTTTCGGTTAGGTCCATTCCGTCCACGAGTCTCTCGTGGTTGCCATCCAGCAACCCGGCCGGAAGATCCGTAAGCTCGTTACCGCTCAGGTTCAGGGCCCCTAGTTCTTGCGCATCCAACAAATGGCTGGGCCAGTTCTCTATCTCGTTATTGCTGAGATCCAGCACTTGGATCTGGCCAAAATCGGGAGGATCGAACGTTACCAGTCTATTGAGGGAAAGGTTGAGCGAACGCAGGCGACCGTTGGTCAATAACGGGTAAGCCGCTGCCGGCGGCAAATTGTTATCGCCGAAATCCAGGTGCTCCAGGTGCGCCATTTCCAAGGCAGCCTCCGGAACGGCGGTCAATCCATTGCCGCCCAGGTCCAACCGCCCCAAATTGGGAAAAGCCGCCAAGAAACCGTTGGAACCTTGTTCAGTCAACAGGACGCCCGGAAGCTCCAGCGTTGTCACGCCAGGAAACGGCACCGTCAGCTCAGGCAAGTCACCCAACTGCAGACCATGCAGACTGAGCGTTTGCCCTGCTCCATCGTGGCGTATCAGTCTTTCTTGCCAAACCTTACGAATGCTGTTCGCCGCGAGCGCGCGGCTTTGCGCGGACACGGTGCCCCTGGTGACTTGTGCGTCTCGGATAAAGAGCCAATTATTCAGTCGACGAGTCAGCGAGACACACCCCTGATGCCACTGGTTGAGCTGGTCGTCGATTTGCGTCTCGGTCATCCCGTTTTCACGCCATTGCCCGAGCTTCCGGGCTGCCTGTTCCTGCGTCAAGAACGGATCCAGCCGCTGCAGGCGAAGCGTGCGTCCGGCATCCCCCTCGACGATTGCCGATTCCTCGGGAAGCCTTAATAGAAGGCGTGTCGTCGACCAGGCTGTTTCCGTCGGCGGGAACTGATCCGGTACAGGTTCTTTGGCAAATCGAGCCAATGCCCCGTGGAGGAGTCCTCTTGCATCTTCGACTCGCTGATAGGCCGCGCTCAAGGCTGCCTCGCCTTCAGGGCTGAAGGGGTTATCGGCCCAGTTGGTTTTCAGGATGAGGTCATCATTGGACAGTACGGATGGCGGAAGTGATCGAAGCCGGTTTTCCCGCAGGTCGAGCCAGGACAGTTGCTGCAGGTTTTCGGCGCCAGCTGGCCAAGCCCGCAATTGGGTGGCTTTGAGGTTCAAGGCCCGAAGCTGGGTCAAGGCAGTAACATCCAGGGTCTCGAGCGGGTTATTGGCCAGATTCAGTTGTTCAAGCCGCGTCAAGCCGTTGAATTGCGCCTGGACAATGGGATTGACGATGAGCTTGTTATTGCGCAGGTCGAGTTGCGTCAACGCTGGCAAATGTTCGGCGGCGAAAGGCAATTCGGCGAAACCGCTGTTGCCGATCTCCAGCGTTTGCGTACCACTGAATGCCCTGAAAAAGCTGCGCGCTTGCTCGGTTGAAACCTCCAACGATCCCAGGCGCAACGTATGCACATGGGAAAAACTGCCGGCTGGCAACGCCGGGAGCGATGTCATTTTTTTACCTGGAAGACTTGATCCGGAGGGGAGCAGTTGGAAGGTGGAGACCTCAGCCGTCGGCAAACCAAGGCGCTGGCGAACAGCGCCGCGCCAGCTGTCTCGCAACGCGCGAAGCAAGGACCCTGCCTTCACTCCTGAGGGCGCAAGCGTGGAATAAGGCAACTGTTCCAGTGCCTCCGGCTCGAAAAACTGCGCAAAGATGCCATCGTGCTCCGCCCTGATGGCTTCTAACGCGGTAAATCGCTCCTGCGGGGTGTATGAAGCACTGTCGAATCGCGCGGGCAGGCGCCCGACAAGATCGGGCTCCCCGACAATCATGCGCAATTGTCCGCGGCAGTACCCATCCACCATCTCGCTCAAGTCAACCAAATGGCCGAGCTCACCTGAGTAGCCGCTGACGTATCGGTAGGCACGCCCGAACGCCTCAGGCGCCAGCGCCGACCAATTCAGCGACAACCCGGCCCACAGCTTTTCGTGCCCTTGGAATATCGCGTCAGGCAGTGTACGTATCGATGTGCGCGCCAGGTCCAGGCGTTCGAGGTTCGGAAGACGCTGCACGTATTCCGGCCATCGCGACAGAACCTGCGGCGCGTCGATTTTCAACGTACGCAAACGGTCCAACGGGGTAAGGTCAAGATCATGCAACACGACCCGATCGAAACCCGAATATTCGATGTGCAAAGCCTCCAGTGAAGTCAGCGCAGTGAGCCTTGACGCAAAACTCCTGTCCAGGGCGAAAGCTGTGGTGGAGAAACGCAGGTCGGTAAGTCCCGGCATTTGACTCACCGCGTGCGGCAAGGTGGTCAACGGTTGTTGTCCAAGGAACAGATCGATGAAGCCGGCCTCTCTGACACCGATCGACAACTTCGTGAGCCCGGGAAAAAGCGTCAGGAAGGGGTCCGCATTGATGTCCGTCAGCCCGCCGCCAACCACCGACAGTTCACGCACATGGCCAAAGTTGGCGGTTATCGAGGGCAGCGGCACCTGACAGGAAAGCAACAGCCGCGTGCCTTCGGGGGACTCTTCCGCTAACGGACGATGGCGCCAGCTATCCCTGAGCGCTTGGGCAAACCTGAATTTGTGAGCATCGGTCGGGCTGCCCGGTGTCTCGTCCAGCCATTGTTGAAGCGTGCCATCGAGCGACTCCCATTCACGCTGGCGCGTTTGCAACTCCGAATAGACTTGCCGCTCTGACTTGCCCCGTTGCTGCCTGATGAACGCCTCGGCTTGCTGCTCGCTGGGATAAAGCGCCTCCACCCGCGCCTGAATGGAAGGATGCATCCCCTTGCCTCGACCGCTCGCGTAATACCCCTTGAGCGTCGCGCTCACTCGAACGGGTGGCTTGAAACGTCTGGCGCGGGGCTCAAGCAGCTGTGGCATATCCTTGCGATGCAGGTCTGCGTAATCGATGATCCTGCGTTGCAACTGGGCGTCTTGATTCTTCGCCAGCCCCAGCGCTGAAAGCACATCATCAGGCAACGCGTACAGGATCGAACGGTAGAAATCGTCGCCCTGCCGGGGCACGCTATCGACGACTTTCCCACGCTCATCGAGCGCTTGATAGTGAGGTCCGTTTTTGACCAAGGTTGTTTTCCGCGGCGCATGCTTGTCGCCGATACTGTCAAGCAATGCTCCGGCGCCGCTTCCCTCGCGCACTTCCAGACGCAGCGTATCCGGCCATGCCGACAATCTTTCCAGGGCATGCAATGCCAGGCGCCGGCTGTCGGCCGATGCCACATTCTCGCTGCGCAACCCCGCATATGCCCGAACCTGGCGTCCTTGTCGGGCATACCAGCGCGCCTCTTCGAGCATGTTCAACGGCGCGCGGCGCCTTGCGTCAAAGCGGGCGAGATCGGCAGCGCTTCCGTGGGCGATGACCTCTTGGGCGGCAGCCTCGCTAAGGCCAGGGCACTCCCGCTGCAAAATCCTGATACGACCGTCCGCAGGTTCCTCGCCCTTATAGATCCTTTCGAAAACCTGCTGCCGGGTCAGCTCTCTCAAACTTGCTGTGCCTTGCATCTGGTCAATCACCTGGGCGGCATCGGCGTCCGCCTTGAACAGGCGCATTGCATCCCTCAGCTCAGGAGGCGGCATCGAGTTGTCCATGTGCATTTTACGCAGCGTGTTGTCGCTGACGCCGCTGACGTCGGCGAGCCTGAGCAGCACGTCATCCGAAAACGCTGCGGTCTCATGGCCGATGCGCCTGAGCAGCGTCAAGCGATTCCAGGTCATTGGCCGCTCCAGCGAATGCCGCCAGGCTCCGGTGCCGTTATGCAGGAGGATGGGTTGATACGCTGAATTGTCTGTCGGATGCTTGATACGCCATTTGTGTATCGACGCATCGAAAAGCTGCTCGTAAACCTTTCCGCCCAGGCGGATGCAGGTCGTCCCACCGACTTCGTATTGTCCCAGTGCGTTCGGAGTGCTCGTATCGGGGAGCGTTACACTGCTTTCATAACGGCTCAGGTCCGGCTTCCACAGGCGGGTTTCGCCACTGGGCAACGTCACAGGCTCAAGGTGCTCGATCACCGGTTCAGGCTTGATGGCGGCCAGCTTGCCGACCCCGGCACCCACACCGGCCATCACGCCCATCAACGCCAGGTTTTCTGCGACATCTATCAAATGGGTCTTGGCGGCCCGTTTGTCACCCTCACCCCACTCGATCGCACCTTCAAGGGTTTCGTACAATAGCTGTCCCGCCATGACCACCATCATGACCTCGCCCAATACCGGAACGAACATGGACAACATATTTACGGCCGAGAGCCCTATTTGCAGTAGGTTGGCGAGTTTCTCTTGCCTCGTCTTGGCGTCGACATCCTCCGTGGGGACCGCATGACTGCGCGCATCGGCCAGCACTTTTTCACGGTGTCGCTCATAGAGGTACTGCCACGGATCCAGATTATCGGCCCACAACGTCCGGCCTTGCTGCGGTGTCGTCGAAGGGGCGACGTAGGGATCCGGTTCGCGCTTTGCCTTTGAACGATCGGGAGGGATAGCCGGGAGGCGGATCATCAACGAAGGGGGTATGAAGGGTTCGAAAATGCCCATCCATGGCGCAGGCAACTGGACGCTTGGTAAACCGCCCGCTTCCTGGACAAATTGGCTGAAGTAATAAGGTTGTTTGCCGTAGGGCACGAATCGACTGAAAAAGCGCTGATACGGTGTAGGCGCAATGTTTTGCGATTGCCCGGTATCCGGCGTGGTGAGCAATTGCTTGAAGCGCGCTTTCAGTTGGTTGACGTCGTAACGCTTCAGCGGATGCTCAGGGTCATGGGGCACATAGAGGATCACTTCATTGCTGTAGCGATGCATTTCACAAATCGTGAACGCGACACAGCCCACCAGTCTGAACCCCATCAGGGTCATGTCTTCGAACCAGACTGGCTTCCCACCTATCCGGGGGGCATATTCGCCGTTGATGACCGACAGAATCATTGCGTGATCCCTCGGCTCTATATCCTTTGCCAACAGCGCTTGCTCGGCTGCAGCCCTTATCGCAGCTTTCTGACTGGCAATGAAGTGCTGGCGAAACGTCGTTTCGGTCGTCGCATCAGCCGGGTAGAAAAAAGACTTGAGGTAGGCTTGGTATTTCGCACCGATATCCAAGGTGCGGCACAGCGTGAGGAATTGACCCACCGACACATTCAACGCCACGGGCGCGTAAGTACCAGGCGTGTGCGTCTCTACAACAAATCCTGACGTTGCATGATTGGCGTCATGCTCGCATTCCCAGCTTTCGAAGTTATGCAGCGCAACTTGCAGCAGGGGCAACCTGAACACTGTGAACGAAGAAATTTCCACCTTGATCACGGATATTTCCAACGGCCGTATCAGGTGCAGCAACGTCTTGTCGACGTCCACTTCTATCTTGAACCGATCCTTTAGTGCCTGGATCAACAGCGGCCTGGCAAATGTATCAATGTCCAGGAATGCCGACAGGGTTTTGTCCAATCGATTCTGCGCTGCGACACTTTGCTTGAAACAGGCATCCACGACCTTGCGCTGCTCTGGCGAAGCGTTCGCATACCAGGCCGGCATTTGCGTTCCGGCTTGCTTTATCGCCTGCCTGCGTTGCGTCGTAGCCTCGATGAGCCATGCAGGCATGGCCGCTTCCAGAAAGTCTGCATGCAGACTTTCCGTGGCCTGCGGTTTTGATCGTGTTGTTTCCGGGTTCTGCGTGGGATTGGGTGGCATACATCGCTCCTTTGAATGAAGCGACAGCAGACCAGCTTGGCGAACCCCATCAGCGGTACATAATTATAAGTCGATGAAAATTGTGTAACGAATGACCAGAGCGATCGAATTCATCCACAAGGCGCGGTTTGACTATGCTTGGAGAGATCCGACTTTCATCGAGGGTTTTATGGACGATCCAATCGACAACAAACCGCCAACCCTGCTGCAGATGATGCACAGCGTGCTGGCTGCGGCCTTCGGCGTGCAGAGCGGCAAGAACCGCGCCCGGGATTTCACCCACGGCAAGCCGAGCCACTTCGTGATATTGGGGATCGTGTTCACGGTGATCTTCGCCTTGACGCTGTTTGGCATCGTCAAGCTGGTGGTGCATCTGGCGGGGCTATAACGCCCTTCAGAACAACACATGCCCCTGTGGGAGCGGGCTTGCTCGCGAAAGCGGTGGTTCAGTCACTGTCTATGTTGACTGACACACCGCTTTCGCGAGCAAGCCCGCTCCCACAGTTGCTGCTCATGTGTCTGATGGAAAATTATTGATGACTGACCCAGAACACCGCCGTGCCCACCACCAGGATAATCAAGAACAAAATGGCCCAGGCATCAACGGTACTGTCGCTTTTCCTTGCTTTGGTCGGATTGCTCATTGCATCGCCTCTTGTCGGTTTTGTAGGTGATTGCATAGGGACTCGACCACAGTTAAGACGATGATTGCCCGCACGACAAATGTGGGTTAGGCAATAATCAATCTCATTAGTCGATTTGGTTCTTTACATATACTCAAACATCACTTTTGCGCATAACTCAAAACAGGTATCTTGCACCGGCTCCCCTAGGAGTGCGCGGCCGTGCGCGCAGAATTGCCGAGGCAGAACCCGATTTCAGCGAGCCAACCTGCAGCTGTTTCTGATCGGCCCAAGCCTGAGAACGAGACTTATATGTACGTATATGACGAGTACGATCAGCGGATCATCGAGGACCGCGTCAAGCAGTTCCGTGATCAGACCCGACGCTATCTGGCAGGCGAGCTGAGCGAAGAAGAATTCCGCCCTCTGCGCTTGCAGAATGGCCTGTATATCCAACGCTTCGCGCCGATGCTGCGCGTGGCGGTGCCCTATGGCCAACTGACCTCGCGCCAGGTGCGCAAGCTGGCCCAGATTGCCCGCGACTATGACAAGGGCTACGCCCACATCAGTACCCGGCAGAACGTCCAGTACAACTGGCCGGCCCTGGAAGATGTACCTGAGATCCTGGCCGAACTGGCCACCGTGCAGATGCACGCGATCCAGACCAGCGGCAACTGCCTGCGCAACGTCACCACCGACCAGTTCGCCGGCGTCGCGGCCGATGAGTTGATCGACCCACGTCCGTGGTGCGAAATCGTTCGCCAGTGGACCACGTTCCACCCGGAATTCGCCTACCTGCCACGCAAGTTCAAGATCGCCATCAACGGCTCGAGTTCGGACCGCGCGGCCATCGAAGTCCATGACATCGGCCTGGAAGCGGTCTACAACGCCGCCGGCGAGCTGGGCTTCCGTGTGCTGGTGGGTGGCGGCCTGGGACGTACCCCTGTGGTCGGCGCGTTCATCAACGAGTTCTTGCCGTGGCAAGACCTGCTGAGCTACCTCGACGCCATCCTGCGGGTGTACAACCGCTATGGCCGTCGCGACAACAAATACAAGGCGCGGATCAAGATCCTGGTCAAGGCGCTCACGCCTGAAGTGTTCGCCGAGAAGGTCGAGGCCGAAATGGTCCACCTGCGCGGCGGCCAGACCACCCTGACCGAAGCCGAAGTGCATCGCGTCGCCAAGCACTTCGTCGACCCAGCCTATAAAGCCTTGGACAACCAGGACGCCGAACTGGCTGCCCTCGACAAGGAACACCCGGGTTTCGCCCGCTGGCGCACCCGCAACACCCTGGCCCACAAGAAGCCCGGCTATGTCGCGGTGACCCTGTCGCTGAAACCGACCGGCGTTGCGCCCGGCGACATCACCGACAAGCAACTGGACGCCGTCGCCGACCTGGCCGAGCGCTACAGCTTCGGCCAACTGCGCACGTCCCACGAGCAGAACATCATCCTGGCGGACGTTGAACAGAGCCAGTTGTTCACCCTGTGGGGCGAGTTGCGCGAACAAGGTTTCGCCACCCCGAACATCGGCCTGCTGACCGACATGATCTGCTGCCCGGGCGGTGATTTCTGCTCGCTGGCGAACGCCAAGTCGATCCCGATCGCCGAATCGATCCAGCGCCGCTTCGACGACTTGGACTACCTGTTCGACATCGGCGAGCTGGACCTGAACATTTCCGGCTGCATGAACGCCTGTGGTCACCACCACGTTGGCCACATCGGCATCCTGGGCGTGGACAAGAAAGGCGAAGAGTTCTACCAGGTCTCCCTCGGCGGCAGCGGCAGCCGCGACGCCAGCCTGGGCAAGATCCTTGGCCCGTCGTTTGCCCAGGATGACATGCCGGATGTGATCGAGAAGCTGATCGACGTGTACATCGAACAACGTACCGAAGACGAACGTTTCATCGACACTTATCAACGTATCGGCATCGACCTCTTCAAGGAACGCGTCTATGCAGCGAATCATTAAGAACAACGAAGTCATCGACGAAACCTGGCACCTGTTGCCCAAGGACGCGACGCTCGATGGCATTTCCAACTGCGACGACCTGATCGTGCCCCTGGCCCTGTGGCGCGATCACGCCCACGCCCTCAAGGCCCGCGACGGCGGCCTGGGTGTGTGGCTGGACGCCGACGAGGAAGCGGAAGAAATCGGTGACGACGCCAACCAGTTGCAGGTCATCGCCCTGAACTTCCCGGCCTTCACCGATGGGCGCAGCTACTCCAACGCTCGCCTGTTGCGTGAGCGCTATGGCTTCAAGGGTGAACTGCGTGCCATTGGCGACGTGCTGCGCGACCAACTGTTCTACATGCGCCGTTGCGGCTTCGACGCCTTTGCCCTGCGTGCCGACAAAGACCCGTATGAAGCCCTTGAAAGCCTCAAGGATTTCTCGGTGACTTATCAGGCCGCCACTGACGAGCCGCTGCCGCTGTTTCGTCGTCGCTGAAACCTGATGCATGAAAAAGCCCTGGACCGGGTGACCGGTCCAGGGCTTTTTTTGTCTCGTTCAACCTCAGATCCACTGTGGGAGCGAGCTTGCTCGCGATGGCGTCGGTACATTCGACATCGATACAAGCTGAGCCATCGCAATCGCGAGCAAGCGCGCTCCCACAGGGGATGGCAGTGAACCTGGAGCCATTAGTCCACAAGGTGGGCCCTCGAATTACCAAAACCGCTGCTGGGTCAACCGACTCCACCAGCTGAGCAACACCCGATCCACCGAACCGCTGGCCGCCATGCCGATGCGCTCTTGCAGGCTTTTGCGTTCGGCGTAGTGCAGGTGATAGAGCTCGGCGCCCTTGGCCCGTTCGGCCAGGTATTCATCGCTGGTCTTGAGCTCGTCCACCAGGCGTTTTTCCAGCGCGGCGACACCGAGCCAGACCTCACCGGTGGCCACTTCGTCGATCGCCAGTTGCGGGCGGTAGTTGGACACGAAGTTCTTGAACAGCGCATGGGTAATGTCCAGATCTTCCTGGAACTTCTCCCGGCCCTTCTCGGTGTTCTCGCCAAACACCGTCAGCGTTCGCTTGTACTCACCGGCCGTCAGGACTTCGAAATCGATGTCGTGCTTCTTCAGCAAGCGATTGACGTTGGGCAACTGGGCCACGACGCCGATGGAACCCAGGACGGCGAACGGAGCGCTGATGATTTTCTCGCCGATGCACGCCATCATGTAGCCGCCGCTGGCCGCCACCTTGTCGATGCACACCGTCAACGGCACGCCGGCCTGGCGGATCCGCGCCAGTTGCGACGAGGCCAGGCCGTAGCTGTGGACCATGCCGCCACCGCTTTCCAGGCGCAGGACCACTTCGTCCTTCGGGGTCGCCAGGGTCAGCAGCGCAGTGATTTCATGGCGCAGGCTTTCGGTGGCGGAGGCCTTGATGTCACCGTCGAAATCCAGCACGAACACCCGGGGCTTGGCCGCCGGCTTGTCTTTCTGTTTCTTCCCGGCTTTTTCAGCCTTGCCTTCGCGCTTGCGCAGGGCCTTGAGCTGGTCCTTGTCCAGCAATGTCTGCTCCAGGCGCTCGCGCAACCCTTTATAGAAATCGTTGAGCTTGCTGACCTGCAACTGCCCGGCCGACCTGCGCCGCCCCTTGCTGCGCAGCGCAGCAAAACTGGCCATGACCACCAGAATGGCGATCACCAGCGTCACCGTCTTGGCCAGGAAACCGGCGTACTCGACAAAAAACTCCACAGCGACTCCTTAAATGCAATGCGCCACTGAACGCAGGCGCGTAACGCTGCCAGCATACCCATGCGCTTGCCCCGCTGCCAGCCATGAAACCCGCCGTTACCGTAACGCGGCTGAGACAGGACGGGCTGTAACGGTCATTTCAAACAAGCGTATGTTTTTTCATTGACAGGCCAACGCCATCCTCATAACCTCGCCAAACCTTCAACGTACCGGGATGACGCGGACGTGGGCAGCATTTATCTGATTCGACATGGCCAAGCCTCCTTCGGTGCGGACGACTACGATGTCCTTTCGCCCAATGGCATACGCCAGGCGCAAGTGCTCGGCAGCCACCTGGCGGAGCTGGGTGTCGTGTTCGATCGCTGCCTCTCGGGTGACCTGCGTCGCCAGCAGGACACCGCCACCGGCGCGCTGAGCCAGATGGCTGGCGCCGGCCTGCCGATTCCCGAGCTGGAAATCGACGCTGCCTTCAACGAATTCGATGCTGACGCGGTGATCCGCGCCTTGCTGCCGGACATGCTGCCCCAGGAGCCCGAAGCCCTCGACATCTTGCGCAACGCTGCGCAGAACCGCGCCGAATTCCAACGCATCTTTGCGCTAATCGTCGAGCGCTGGCTCAGTGGCCGCTATGATCCGCCCGGGCTGGAAAGCTGGCTGGGCTTCGTCGAGCGGGTCCAGGCCGGCCTGCACCGGATCCTCGACAACGCCGACAAGTCCCACAAGATCGCCGTATTCACCTCCGGCGGAACCATCACCGCCCTGCTCCACCTGATTACCCAGATGCCCGCCAAACAGGCCTTCGAACTGAACTGGCAAATCGTCAACACCTCGCTCAACCACCTGAAATTCAGGGGCCGCGAGGTGGCCCTGGCTTCCTTCAACAGCCATGCCCACCTGCAACTGCTGAAGGCCCCGGACCTCATCACCTTTCGCTGAGTCCGGATTACTGTAGACCCTTGCTGTACCACCCAAATAAGGATCGAAACCATGACCTCCGTAGCCGACGCCGTACAAGCCATGAAAGCCAAGTTCAACCCAGCCGCCGCTGCCGGCCTGGACCTGGTATTCGGTTTCCGTATCGATGAAACCAAAAATTTCTCGCTGATCGTCAAGGACAGCACCTGTGAACTGCAGGAGGGTGAAAACCCGGACGCCCAGGTGACCCTGGTGATGGACGGCGAAACCCTGCAAGGCATCGTCGACGGCAGCACCGACGGCATGCAAGCGTTCATGGGCGGCAAGCTGCGCGCTGAAGGCGACATGATGCTGGCGATGAAACTGTCCGAGCTCTTCCCGTCCTGAGATCGGGTCGCGCCCTGGCTGTAATCAAATCCCGCCCTCGTGGCGGGATTTTTTGTTTCTCGCCTGAAACTCTTACAATGCCCGCATCACCCGCCTCGGCCTGAACATGGACATCGACCTCGCCCGTACCTTCCTTGAAATCGTCCGCCACGGCAGCCTCGCCGCTGCGGCGGAAAAGCTGCACGTCACCCAGACGGCGATCACCGCTCGGGTACAGAAGCTCGAAAGCCAGCTTGGCTGCGCACTGTTCGTGCGCAACCGGGCCGGCGCACGATTGACTGCCGATGGCGAAGCCTTCGTCGTCTACGCCAACCAGCTCGTGCAGACCTGGGAGGCCGCCCGCCGTGACTTGCCATTGCCCGAGGGCTATCGCAACGTCTTGCATCTCGGCGGCGAGGTCAGCTTGTGCAATCCCTTGATGCTCGCCTGGGCCGGCGAGCTGCGCCAGAAGATCCCCGGCCATGCCTTGCGCATGGACATCCGCGACGGTGAAAAACTGCTACAGCAATTGGAATTGGGGCTGCTGGATGCGGCCGTGGTGTATCAGCCCGAATATTGGCCGAGGCTGCAGGTCGAGCAGTTGCTGGAAGAAAAACTGATCCTGGTGCGCCTGGCCGCTTGCCCCGAACCCTACGTGTACATCGATTGGAGCGCCGACTTCCGCCGCCAGCACGACACGGCGCTGCCGGACAAGGCCAAGGCCGCCGTAACCTTCAATCTCGGGCCCCTGGCGCTGCAATACATCCTGGAGAACGGAGGCAGCGGCTATTTCCGCACGCGGGTCGTGCAGAGCTACCTGGACAGCGGCATTCTGGAGCGAGTGCCCAAGGCGCCGGAATTCAATTACCCGACCTACCTGGTGTATTCCAGGGACCGGGATTCGGCGGCGTTGCAGCAGGCGTTCGAGGTGTTGCGAGAGATCGTCAAGACCGGCAGCGATTGGTCCCAGCGCTGGGATCCGCTGGGCTGATGGATGGGATGGGGCCGCTTCGCGGCCCAGCGGGAGCAAGCTCCCTCGCCACAAAAAGCGCTTAGCGGATTATCGTCATCGCTACTTTTGCATCAGCGCGGCGATCTGGTCCTTGATCTGCAGCCGCTCCTTCTTGAGCGTCTCCAGGGCCACATCAGCAAGAACCACAGGTGGTTTCTCGGCCTTCACCACCTCGGCATCAAGCCTGGCGTATTGTTTGATCAGCGCGTCGAGACTCTCGTCCTCCCGGCGCTTTTTCAGGATGTCTTCTTCTGTGCACTTCAGATCCTGGCAAAGATCATGGGACACCGGCATGGAGCACCTCCTTCGTGAGTTCGGTGGCACGTGCTTTTCGGGGCACTGCCTGTCATCAGCATGGCCTTGCCGGTCGGGTTCTGTCGACCGCCAATCCGACCAGCGGTGACCGTTCGTCGTGCCACGACGCGCTTCGATCAAACCTTCCCCCGCGCTTTCCCCTCCATTGATCAGTACCCAGAGAAACACCTGTACAACCTGTGTGGAGACTTACCTATGGACAGATTTACCCTGCGTCAACTCGGCCTGGCTGTTGCCCTGAGTAGCAGCATGGGCATGGCATGGGCCGCGACCTCCAACGACTTCGTCGACAACGCGGCGGCCGGCGGTATTGCGGAAATCGAAACAGGCAAGCTGGCCCTGCAGAAAAGCCAATCGGCGGACATCAAGGAGTTCGCCAACAAGATGATTGCCGACCACACCAAGGCCAACGAAGAGCTGAAGGCGCTGGCGAAGAAACATGACATCGAGGTACCGGACGACACCACGTTGATGAAGAAAGCCAAGGCCAAGATTCTCGACGTGCGCGACGAGTCCTTCGATCCGGCCTATGCGAATAACCAGGTGATGGCTCACGAAGAAACCGTCGCCCTGTTCAAGAAAGAAGCCGAAACGGTTACTGACGACAAGAAACCTGGCAATACCGAGCTGAAAGCGTTTGCCCAGAAAATGCTGCCGGACTTGCAGCATCACCTGGAGATGGCCAAGAAGCTTTAAGCGGCCCACCCCAGTAAATAACGCCCTATCGAATAAGAAAGCCCGACTCTCGAGTCGGGCTTTTTTTGTTGATCAGCTGTCGGCAGTGTCGATATCGGCATCCGTCTTGTCACCCGGTCCAGGCCGATCCGGTTCCGGCTTGAAACCCGGGCTGTAGGTGTTGTCATTGTCCTGATGATGTTTCTTCTGATCGACCTCACGGGCAGCACTGTGAGCCTCGTGTGTCTCAGCCGAATTGGCAGGCTGGTTATTCGCCACTTGAGGATCGACAGCCGGATCGTTACGCGAGGACGGGGTTTGCGTCTGGCCTTGTTGCTGAGTATTTGCAGAGTCGCTCATTAGACACCTCGTTCATGACAAGGCCGAATAGTGATCGGCCCTGATTATTCGAAGGCCGGACGACGACTTGGGTTCCATTCTTTTGCCGCGTCGGGCTCATTCTTCCAGCACTGAGCTGACCATCCGCGCCAGCGCATCCGGGCTGTACGGCTTGCTCAACAAATGCGTATCGGGGCTCAACTGGTGGTTACGCGAAATGATGTCGCGGGTATGTCCCGACGTGAAAAGGACCGGCACCGGCGGGGTCTGCACCTTGGCCCAGGCCGCCAGGTCAGAGCTCTTGATCAGGCCGGGCATGACCACATCGGTGAAGATCAGGTCCACCGAGACGCCGTCGAGCAACAACTTCATGGCCTCGTCACCGTTGGCGGCGGTCAGGGTTCGATAACCGAACTGCTCCAGCAAATCCACCGACGCCGCGCGCACGTCATCGTTGTCCTCGACCACCAGGATCGTTTCCTCCAGGCCGGGCTGGAGCGTGCGAGGGTGCGCCTGTTCCGGGGATTCAGGCTTATGGCTGCGGGGGAAATACATATGCACTTGCGTGCCTTCCCCCGGGTGACTGGTAATCTCGATATGCCCGCCACTCTGCTTGACGAACCCGAACACCATGCTCAATCCGAGCCCGGTGCCCTGGCCATCGGTCTTGGTGGTAAAGAACGGTTCGAACACCTGGTTCAACACTTCAGGCGCCATGCGCGGCGCCACGATCGTTCACCGACAACCGTACGTAATCACCGGCCACGACACCTTTGCCAACGCAGGACGACTCGTCAAGGGCAATATTTTCCCCGACCATGCTGATGACGCCTTCGCCCCCCATGGCATCGCGCGCGTTGATCGCCAAATTCAGCAGGGCGTTTTCCAACTGGTTGCGATCGACATGGATGCACCACGGCTCCGGGGGCAACGACACCTCGATCCGGATGGTTTCCCCCAGCGCCCGTTGCAGCAATTCGCCCAGGCCATCGTAGATGCGTCGCGGGTTGTACACCGCCGGCGACAGCGGCTGGCGACGAGCGAAAGCCAGCAACTGCGATGACAGCTTGGCGCCCCGCTCCACCGCTTCGATGGACGCGCCGACCCGCCGTTGCACATTGGGATTGTCAGGCTCGTGGCGAGCCAGCAAATGCAGGTTGCCGGCAATCACTTGGAGCAGGTTGTTGAAGTCATGGGCGACGCCGCCAGTGAGCCCGCCGATGGCTTCGAGTTTCTGCGATTGGCGCAACTGTTCTTCAGCCGCCAAGCGCGCCTGGACCTCATTATCGACGCGCTGCTCCAGGTCGCGGGTGAACTTGAGCAGCGACGCTTCGGCGGTCTTGCGCTCGTTGATGTCGATCAGCACGCCGGGAAAACGCAGGGGCTTGCCCAATGCATCGAACTCGCATCGACCGCTGGCCAGCACCCAAAGGTAATCGCCCTCGCCACGACGCAAACGGTATTCAGCGGTGTAGGGAACGCCCGTGCGCAGGGTCAGGTCGACCCGTTGCTCGACGTCGTCGATGTCGTCGGGATGGATGCGCTGGCGAGCGATGTCGATGGGCAGTGCCTCCAGCGGGCACTCGGGCGGACAGCCAAAGGTACGGGCGAAACGCTCGTCGCCAGACAGCCGATCGGCCTCGATGTCCCAGACAAACGACCCTAGCAACGGCCCCGCCGAAAGCGCCAACTGGATGCGCTCATTGACCGCGCGATAGCTGCGCTCGGCCTCTTGCCGGGCCCGCTCGCTCAGCACCAGCTCGGTGGTTTCCACCACGATCGCCAACACGCCGGCCGGCGATTGGTCATCGTCGGGCACGGGGCTGTAGTAGAGGTCCATCCAGACGTCTTCGGGCTTGCCGTCGCGCAGCAGCACCAGTTCCTTGCTGCGGTAGGACAAGGTGCCGCCGGCGAGGCACACGTCCAATACATGGCGATTGAACTCGGCCACTTCCGGCCATCCCATTTCCACCGCACGCCCCAGCAGGTACGGATGGCGACCACCGGCAAATTCGGCGTAGGCGTCGTTGTAGATCATGAAGCCCTGGCGCCCCCACAACATGACCATTGGCAAGGGCGACGCCAGCATCACCTGGACCGCGCTGCGCAGGCTGGCAGACCAGTGCTCGATCGCACCCAGTTCGGTGCGACTCCAATCGTGCGCCCGGATGCGCCGGGCCATTTCTCCGTCCCAACCGGGACACCCGTTACTCTGGGATAAGAACTTCATGGGACGACTCTCACCTCAAACTACCAGCAGGGAATCGGCATACCACAAGTCCCTTGTGCTAGTGCTTCGAGCACGAGGTTGGCAATTGGTTTCATGCAGACTGACGACGCCAACCCTTTGTGGCGAGGGGATTTATCCCCGCTGGGGTGCGAAGCGCCCCCAAACCAAGCACCGTAGAGGTGTCAGCTAGTTAGCTATACGTCTTAATGGGTCTGCTGCGCAGCCCAGCGGGGATAAATCCCCTCGCCACAGATTTCAACCACAGGTCTAGCGGAAATCCCGGCTGCGCACATGGATGCCCGTCAGCAATTCGCTCAAATCGCTCAGGCGTCCGGCGATGAGATGGCGGACTTCGCCGACACTCTCCCAGCGCCCATCCACCCTGAGCAATTGCGAGCCCACCAGGACCTTGCGCTGGCGTTCGGCCAAGTCGCGCCAGACCACCACGTTGAGGTTGCCGAATTCGTCTTCCAGGGTGACAAAGGTCACGCCGCTGGCCGTGCCCGGGCGCTGGCGGCCGGTGACCAGCCCGGCGACGCTGACGTTGCGGCCATGTTCGACGGTTTGCAATTCCCGCGAGCTGCGGCAGCGTCGGGCGCGCAATTCGGAGCGCAGCAACGCCAACGGATGGGGCCCCAATGTCGTGCCCACGGTGGCGTAGTCGGCAAACAGGTTTTCTCCCACCGTGGGTGTCGGCAAGGCTACGGTGGGTTCTTCCTGGCTGGGCAGGCCCGCGAACAAGCCCAGTTGTTTTTCCACGCCAGCGATTTCCCAGCGGGCGCGATGGCGATCGCCGGCCAGGCCGCGCAAGGCATCGGCGTCGGCCAATTGCTCCATGGCCCTGGCGTCGAGTCGCGCCCGCTCGCCCAGGTCGGCTACATCGCTGAAAGACCGCTGCCTGCGTGCCGCCTCGATACGCCGGGCATCGTCCTCGCGAAACCCCTTGATCAGGCGCAAGCCCATGCGAATCGCCGGTTGCCGGCCTTCCAGCGGTTCCAGGCTGCATTCCCAGTCGCTGGCCCGCACGTCCACCGGACGGATCTGCAACTGATGCCGGCGGGCGTCCTGGAGGATCTGGTCCGGGCTGTAGAAACCCATGGGCCAGCTGTTGATCAGGGCGCAGGCGAACGCCGCCGGCTCGTGGCATTTGAGCCAACTGCTGGCGTAGGTCAGCAAGGCGAAACTGGCGGCGTGGGACTCAGGAAAGCCGTAATTGCCGAAGCCCTTGATCTGTTCGAAGATCTGCGCGGCGAATTCGGGCGTGTAACCGTTGTTCTTCATGCCTTCTGCCAGGCGCTCGCGATGTGGCTCAAGCCCGCCGTGACGTTTCCAGGCGGCCATGGAGCGACGCAATTGATCCGCTTCGCCAGGCGTGTAGTCCGCCGCGACAATGGCAATCTGCATCACCTGTTCCTGGAACAACGGAATCCCCAAAGTCCGGCCCAGCACTTCTTTCAATTCCGGCGATGGGTAAGTGATCTCCTCTTCCTCATTGCGCCGCCGCAGGTACGGATGCACCATCCCGCCCTGGATCGGGCCCGGCCGCACGATGGCCACTTCGATCACCAGGTCGTAGTAATCCTTGGGCTTGAGGCGGGGCAACATCGCCATCTGCGCACGGGATTCGATCTGGAACACGCCGATGGTGTCGGCGCGGCTGATCATCTCGAATGTCGCGCGATCGTCCTTGGGCAACGACGCCAGGGTATGCCGCACGCCCCGGTAATGCGCGACCAGGTCGAAACAACGGCGGATCGCGCTGAGCATGCCCAGCGCCAGGATGTCCACCTTGAGCAGCCCGACCGCATCGAGGTCGTCCTTGTCCCACTGGATGATGGTGCGCTCGGCCATCGCGGCGTTTTCCACCGGCACCAGGGTGTCCAGGGGTTGCTGGGAAATCACGAAGCCGCCAGGGTGCTGGGACAGGTGCCGGGGAAAACCGATCAGTTGCTGGGTCAGGCTCAACACCCGGCGCAGCACCGGGCTTTCGGGGTCGAAACCGCCTTCGCGCAGGCGCTCCAGCGGCGGCGCTTCATCGCTCCAGCGCCCGCAGCAATCGGCCAGTGCATTGACCTGGTCCGGCGGCAGGCCCAAGGCCTTGGCCACGTCACGCACCGCCCCGGCGCCGTGGTAGCTGCTGACCACCGCCGTCAATGCCGCGCGATGCCGGCCGTAGCGCTGGAACACGTACTGCAGGACTTCTTCGCGACGCTCGTGTTCGAAATCGACGTCGATGTCCGGCGGCTCATTGCGCTCGCGGGACAGGAAGCGTTCGAACAGCATGTCCGTCCGGGCCGGGTCGATTTCGGTGATGCCCAAGGCGTAGCACACCGCCGAATTGGCGGCCGAACCCCGGCCCTGGCAGAGAATGTGGCGGCCGCGGGCGAAGCTGACGATGTCTTGCACGGTGAGGAAATAACTGTCGTAGCCCAGCTCGGCAATCAGCGCCAACTCGCTTTCGATCTGCGTCCGCACCTTCTCCTTCACACCGCCCTTCCACCGCTCGCGCATGCCGCGCTCGGTCAGTTCCCGCAACCAGGACGTCGGATCATGGCCCTCAGGCACCAGCTCGCGCGGGTATTCATAGCGCAGCTGGCCGAGGTCGAACGTGCAGCGCCGGGCGATTTCCACGGTTTCATCGAGCAAGGCGCGAGGATAGAGACCAGCCAGGGCCTCAAGGCTGCGCAAATGGCGTTCGCCGTTGGGGTGCAGGCGCAGGCCGGCTTCGGCGACGGTGACGTGGTGGCGGATGGCGGTCATGGTGTCTTGCAAGGCGCGACGTCCCCGCACATGCATGTGCACATCCCCCGTGGCGACGGCCGGAAGGCCCAGGCGTTCGGCCAATGCGAGCAAGTCCGCCAGCCGCCGCCGATCGTCCTGCCCGCAATGCAACTGCACGGCCAGCCACAGGCGCGCGTTGAATACCTGTTGGAGCCAGCGCCCTTGCGCCTCGGGCTCCTTGCCATCGGGCACCCACAGCGCGAGTAGTCCTGGCAGCGGCTTGTCGAAGTCTTCCCGGACGATGCGATATCGGCCCTTCTCGCTACGGCGCCGGGCACGGGTGATCAGTCCGCACAAGGCTTGATAACCCTCAAGGTTTTCCACCAACAGCACCAGCTTCGGACCGTCCTCGACCTGGATTTCGCTGCCGACGATCAGTTGCAGCTCCAGCTCCCTGGCCGCCTGCCAGGCCCGGACGATGCCGGCCAGGGTGCATTCATCGGTGATCGCCAGGGCCCGATAGCCCTGCAGTTTGGCACGACGACAGAGTTCCAGGGCGCTGGAGGCACCGCGCTGGAAACTGAAGTTCGACAGGCAATGCAGCTCGGCGTATTCGATGTTCATGCGAACCAGCCTTGCAGCCACAACGGCCCGCCCTCGCCCACCGGTCGATAGGCCCAGCCGCGTTGGCCGGCGCGGGTTTCGATCAGGTAGTAGTCGCGGCGCACGTCGGCCCCATCCCACCAGCCGGACTCGATGCGCTCCGGGCCCATGAGGATTCGCGCCTGGCCTTCGGGCAAAACCTGGGGTTCGCCGAGCAGCCAGCCGGGACGCTGGATATCATCGCGCAGCGGACACATCTGTGGTTGCGGCTGGGGTTTCATCTGCCACGCGCATTCGGGTCGATGATCGTCGCCAAACCCCAACCCTTGCACGGCTTCGTCGCCGAGGCGCGCCCGCAACCGTTCGCGTAGCTGTTCCCAGGGCAAGGACTGCTGCGGACGTTCATCGAACAACTCCAGGCGCTGGGGCACGAAGCTCGGCAGGTCTTTGGCACACAAGCGAAAGCCGCGCACGGGCGCCTCGACCTGCACCTGCTCGAGACGGCCACGGGCCAGCTCGAACAGCATCGAAGCATCCCGCTCGGCGCTGAGCAGGCCGACCTTGATGACCGTGTCCGGCAAGCCGGCGTGCTCCAGGTGCAAATCAAAACGCTGCACGCCGCTGTCACGCCCACACAAGTAAGCCGACAGATCACCGGTCAATCGGCGCAGCGGAAACAGCAAGGCCTGGTGGGATTGCACGTCGTAATTGAGTTCGATGCGCACATCGAAACGGTCCGGCGGCAGGTAGAACGACAGCGCCAGGGTACGGCTGCCCACCAGCGCGTCGAGGTGCTTGAGCATGTCGGCTTCGAAGCGCCGCGCCAAAGTGTGCCGGGGCAAGGCCTGGACTTGGCTGAGCTGGCGCAGGCCCATGCGTGACAACGCCGTGGCAACCTCAGGCGCCAGGCCGATCCGGTCCACTGGCATGTGCCCCAGGTACGCTTGCAAGGTCTCGTTATCGGGCACCACCAGGGCGTCGTAGGCATTGGCCAGTGTCCGCGCTGCCACGGGGTTGGGGGCGGCGACGATGCGATGGCGAAAGCCCAGTTCAGTCAGTTCGGCCCGCAACCGCGCCTCGAACACTGGCCAGGGCCCGAACAGTCCCAGGCTCGATTCGATCTCGAACACCACCGTGCGCGGGTAATGCACGCTGACCTGGGAACTGAAGCGGTAGGCCCAGGCCGCGAGGAACTGTTGCCAATAGTTGATCTGCGTCGCGTCGTACTCGGTCGTGGCGAACCCTTTGCTCAAGGCCTGGGCGGCGGTCATGGTCTGGCCGGGGCGCAGGCCCAAGGCGCGGGCCGGTTCGTTGACCGCTTGCAGCACCCGCCGCTGGGCCGGGCCGGTCAGCAGCGCCAGGGGCTCGTCGGGATCGGGGCGCTGGCGCAGCGCGGCGTCCAGCGCCAATTGCGGGAATAAAATACAGACCCAGCGCATCGCAACCTCAATGCCCTGTGAGCGTGGGAAAAGCGATCGGCGCCGAACGGGCCAGTCCGCCGCGGGTCTTGAGCACCCGCAATTGCGCAGGCCGGGCATCGATGGCAATGCGCAAGGCAGCCGGGGACGGGTTGATGGCTTCCTGAATCGAGCGCCAGGCGAACGCCAGGGTCTGGCCGGTCTCCGCGGCGACCTGCAAACGGCGCAAGGCCCGGTCGTCCGCCTGGCGCGGCCAGCACAACACCGCGCCGCAACTGCCCGAACGCAGGCATTGCTCGGTGGCCCACAAGGCCTCCCGTGGATCGGCCTGGATGATCGACAACTGGCGCAAGTCCACCCCCTGCATTTCGCCAGGCCTGGGGATAGGGCACGAACGGCGGCGCCACCAACACGATCCGCTCCCCCGCCGCGGACAACCGCGCCAGGGTCGGCCACACCAGTTGCAACTCACCCACGCCCGGCGCGCCGATGAGGATTTCCGTCAACGCCGCTTCCGGCCAACCGCCGCTGGGCAATGCCGCGTCCAGCATCGCATGGCCAGTAGGCTGCGGGCTGGCGGCCGGTGGCGCAGGCCGGCCCTTCCAGACCTGGCCGCCATTGAACAGCGTGTCCAACGCAACGACGGCGCCCATCAGCCTTGCCTCACCAGGCCACAGAACACACCTTCTATCGCCAGGTCCTGGTCGGCTTCGACGATGATTGGCTGATAGGCCGGGTTGCGGGGCAACAGGCGTACGCGCTCGCCGACTCGCTCGAAACGCTTGATGGTCACTTCACCGTCCAGGCGCGCCACGACGATCTGTCCGTTGGCGGCCTGGGGCGTGCGTTGTACGCCCACCAGATCGCCGTCGAGGATGCCGTCCTCGATCATCGAATCGCCTTGGACGCGCAGCAGGTAATCCGGCGCCTTGGTGAAAATCGCCGGGTCCAGCAACAGACGGCTGTGGACTTCGGCATCAGCCCCGATCGGCAGCCCGGCGGCCACCCGTCCCAGCACCGGCACGTCCAGCAACTCGGGACGCGGCGGCTGGTTCAACAGCCGAATGCCCCGGGCCTGGTGCGGATTGACCTCGATGAAGCCGGCTTCGGTCAACGCCAGCACATGCTTGCGCGCCACGCTGCGAGAGGCGAAACCAAACGCCTCGCTGATTTCAGCGAGGCTGGGAGACTGGCCCTGCTCGGCGATGCGTTCGCGGATGAAGGTCAGGATGGCGGTGCGGCGGGGAGTGAGAGTCGTCATGGAGTACATTTGTACTCTTCCATGGTTTTTCTGACAAGCGCCGCCAGTCAGTTCACGGGTTGACTGCGCAAAACCAAATTAACCGTGTTGAATGATTTTGGGGCTGCTGACGCAGCCCAGCGGGAGCAAGCTCCCTCGCCACGGGTTCACCGATTGCTCAAGTAACCAGCGTATCCCTGTGGGAGCGAGCTTGCTCGCGATGGCGGTGGATCAGCTTGCAAAAAGGTTGAATGTACTGACGTCATCGCGAGCAAGCTCGCTCCCACAAGGGATGGGCACAAAGCTACAACCCCGCCAGATAAGCCCAGGGAAAAATCCCCCGCTCATGCCCATCACTGAAGACCAACTGCACCCCATAGCCCTGGCTATTGACCTCAATCACCCGAACCCGCGAATCCACCTGGACCGCCATTCCTTGCAGGCGAAACGCCCGGCACCGCGAACAGGGGCATCGACGACGCAGTTCGGCATGCTCCAGTTGTTGCTCACGCCCATCAGGCCAACTCAGCCGCAACAGCCCCTTCTGTTGTGAATTACCAATCGCCAACGGGCTCATTGCAATTGGCCCAAGGCAATCCGCACAGCCTTGCGTACCTCCGGATCGCCATCCTCCTGGGCGGCCTGCAACGCCGGGATCGCATCAGGATCGTTCAACTCGCCCAAAGCCAGGGCCGCCTCCTTGCGCAAGTTACTGATGCGATGAGCCAGGGTCTCGATCAAGGCCGCCAGTGCCGGGGCGTAACGCAAGCGACCCAGGCTACGAGTCGCCCGCAGACGCACTTGCCAATAATCATCTGCCAGCGCCTCGATCAGGGCCGGGCCGGCATCGGTGTGGCCGACCTTGCCCAGTGTGGTGGCGGCTTCTTCGCGCACCGTCCAGGCCGGGTCCCGCAAGGCCTGGCGCAGCGCTCGGCAAGACTTGAGCATCCGAGGCCAGGCCGAGGGCACCGGTGGCCGCACGGCGCACTTCGCTCTCCGGATCATCACTGGCCAGCCGCGCCAGGGCCGGCAAGGCGTCGAGGTGCTTGAGCCAGCCGAGCACGCCAACCGCCTCGCGACGCACGCCGGCCTCGGGGTCAGCCAGCGCGGCGAGCGCGGCTGGCGCGGCGCCCCCCAGACGCAACTCGCGCAAGGCCCGGAATGCGGCGATGCGCACGCTGGCATCCACATGCGCCGTCCAAGGCAGGATCACCCTTCCTGCCGCCTCGCTCTTGAGCAGGCTCAGGCTCTGGGCAGCCGCGGCTTGCACGGTCGAGGATGGATCGGTCAAGGCCTCGCACAAGGCCGTGACCACCGGCGCGTCCTCCCAGGCTTCGAGCAATCTCGCGGCTTCGGCCCGCACCTCGGCGCTGGGGTCATGTGCCAGGCGATCCACCAGCCACAGCAGGCCTTCGGGCTCTTCGAGGTCGGCCAGTTCGATCAGCGCGATACGGCGCACGCCGGCGTCGTCGTCGGTCAGGCGCGGTTGCAGGGCAAGGATGTCGTCGTTGTCGGTGTTTTCAAATAGAGAGGTCATAGGGCAAATCGCGGCAAGGAGGTTTCAGGAGGCAGCCCAAGGGGATTGAGGCGTGGCAGTTGCTGGCCGTCTTCATGACGCAGCAGTTCGAGGCAGTGGCGCTTCAATCGGGCGAATTGAGGGCGGGTGACCAACTCAGTCGTCCGTGGACGGGGAAAGTCCAGGCGCAGGTCCTCGATGATCCGACCCGGGCGCGGGCTCATCACCAGCAAGCGATCGGCCAGGAACAGCGCTTCGTCGATGTCGTGGGTGACGAACACCACGGTGGTGCGAATCCGCGTCCAGATGTCCAGCAGCAGCTCCTGCATGTTCAAGCGCGTCAGGGCATCCAGCGCGCCAAAGGGTTCATCCATCAGCAACAGGCGCGGACGGTTGACCAGCACCCGGGCAATCTCCACCCGCTGCTGCATGCCGCCGGAGAGCTGATCGGGCCAGTGCCCGGCAAACCCCTCCAGGCCCACCAGGGCGAGGATTTCGTCGGCAGCCCGGTGCCGTTCGAGCTTGCCCAGGCCACGCATCTTCAGGCCGAAGGCGACGTTGTCGCGCACGCTGCGCCACGGAAACAAGGTGTGTTGCTGGAATACCATGCCGCGCTGGGGCGACGGGCCAACGACCGGCACCGCGTCCACCTTCAACGTGCCCGTGCTCGGTTGCAGGTGCCCGGCGAGGGCGCCGAGCAAGGTGGATTTGCCGCAACCGGACGGCCCCAGGATGCAGACGAACTGGCCCGCCTCGATCTGGCAATCGAGCCCCTGCACCGCTTCGAAGGCCTGGGCTCCCTGGCCCAGAACAATGGACAACTGGCGGATGTCGATCCGTCCTTCCAGCGCTTGCATCGCACTCATCAGGCTTTTCCTCCGGGTCGATGCCAAGGCGTGGACAGCCCGCCCAGGCGCTTGATCAACAAACTGCTACCCATGCCCAGCACGCCGATCAGCAACATGCCGACCACGATGTCCGGGTAGTTCTGCACGGTGTAGGACGCCCAGGTGTAGTAACCGATGCCGTACTGGCCAGCGATCATTTCCGCCGTCACCAGGCAGAACCAGGAAGTGCCCATGCCGATGGCGAGGCCGGTGATGATGCTCGGCGCGGCCCCCGGCAGAATCACTTCCAGCAGGATGGCCTGGCGTCCGGCGCCGAGGCTTTTCGCCGAGGCGATCAATCGCCGGTCCACCCCTTCGACGCCGTGCACGGTGTTGAGCAGGATCGGGAACAGCGCGCCGGTGAAGGTGATGAAGACCATCGACAACTCCGACGAGGGAAACATCAGGATCGCCAACGGAATCCAGGCCACCGCCGGGATCGGCCGCAGCACTTCAAGCGGTGGCAGCAACAGATCTTCGGCCCAGCGTGACCGACCGATGGCCAGGCCCAGCGCCACGCCAATCAACAGCGCAGCGCCATACCCGGCGAAGACCCGGCCCAGGCTGCTGCCCAGATGCCGCACGAGATTGCCCGACTCGCCCAGGCCAAGTGCGGCCTGGACCACCGCCAGTGGGGTCGGGACGTTGGCGAAGGTCACCAGGCCAAGGTCCCAGTGGCCGGCGGCGGCGAGTTGCCAGAACAGCAGGCAGAGCAGCAAGGAAGCGGCTCGCAGGAGCCAGCGTTTGGATGATGGGTACACAAATCTTCCTCCGGAGTGGAATCCTTGTGGGAGCGAGCTTGCTCGCGATGGCGTCAGATCAGTTGAAGTTGATATGACTGACACACCGCCATCGCGAGCAAGCTCGCTCCCACAGGTTATTTGCAAGTCAGCGGGCAGCAACCGACTGGGTCGTCGCCTCGGTGAAGTCCAGGACCTTGCCGCCCTGGGCCGTGGCAAACTGCTCGGCCTGCCCTTTCAACAGGAACGCGCTGAGCTGGCCCTTGCCATCACTGGCAAACCACGCCTGCTCGGCCAACAGCTTGATCCCGCTGTCGCTGGCCTGGGCGTAGACGGCGCGGATGCCCTTGCCTTCCTGCTTGAGGCTTGCCAGTGCGCTGAAGGCTGACTGCGCCGAGGCGTAATGACGCACTTTCGGCTCGCCGCGCACCCAGATCTCGGCCACATGGCGGGCATCGGTGATGGCCTGGCCGGTCAAGGCGTCGGGCGTGCCGAGGGACGTCTGGGCGTAGTTGCCCAGTTGCGCGGTGTAATCGAGGTTCGATGCCTTGAAGGCGGCGCGGATGTACTGGTCATCGATGAATGTGTTGAGGTCCAGCCCCTGATCGGCCTTCTTCAGCAGCTTGAGGGTGTCGATGGCGGTGCCGACGGCCTGGCGGTATTCCGGTTTCCAGGTCAGGTCGCGGGTCTGCACGCCCAGCGGCCCGTGGAACAGATAATTGACCTCGGCATCCACGCCGGTGACCTTGGCGATCAACTCGCTGTACTTCTCCGGCTCGGCGGCCAGCAACTGATTGGCTTCGATGGTTGCACGCAAGTAGGCAACGACGATTTCCGGATACTTCCTGGCATAGGCCTGGTCCACCAGCGCGCCATGGAATGTCGGCGTCTTGGCCTGGGCGCCGTCATAGATCTTGCGGGCGAAGCCACGGCTGGGGAACAGTTCGGCGAAGGGTACGAAGTCGGCATGGGCGTCGATCTTGCCGGCCTGCAACGCCGAGCCGGCGACCTCCGGTGGCTGGGCGATGATGTTCACATCCTTGAGCGGATCCCAGCCTTGGGCCGCGACGGCGCGCAGCAACATGCCATGGGCGGTGGAAGCGAATGGCACGGAAATCGTCTTGCCCTTGAGCTCGGCCAGGGACTGTACGCCCGAGGCACTGGGCACGACGATGCCGTTGCCGCTGCCCTGGGTGCTGCCCGACAGCACGCTGATGAACAGGCTGTGCTTGCCGGCGGTCTCGAACGCCACGCCGTTGAAAGCACCCGGGAAATCGGCCATGGCGCCGAAGTCCAGTTTGCTCGGCGACCATCTCGTTGGTCAGTGGTGCGCCGCTGGTGAAGTTTTTCCACTGGATGTCGTAGTGGGCATCCTTGTACGCGCCATCGTGGGGCAAGTACTTGTCCAACAGCCCCAGCTCCCGGATCAGCAACCCGCCTGCGGCGCAGTTGATGGTGGTGTCCTGGGTGCCGATGGCGATGCGGATGGTGTCTGCCTGGGCAGGCAGGGTCAATGAAGCCAGTGCCAGACCGGCCAGTGCTGCACGCAATAACATGGGTATGTCCCCTCGAATCATTTATAGGTTTTTCGTCTCCGCCACGATCAGGCGCGGTGGGAAACGAGGGGTGTGCTGGGATTAGCGTCCGGTGTGGCCGGATGGCTTTTTTTGTGTCTGTGGTGGCCCCATCGTCGGAACGCCGCCCGGAGCAAGCTCGGCTCCCACAGGTTTATGGGTGTGCAGAATAATCGCGGCTGGCTTCGATCCCCTGTGGGAGCGAGCCTGCTCGCGAAGGCGTCAACGCAACAGGTACGGAATCTCGACTTTCACCGCCCCCGTCGGGCAGTCCTTTTCACAGGGCATGCAATACCAGCATTCATCGAACGCCATGTAGGCCTTCTGGGTTGCCGGGTTGATCGCCAGCAGGTCCATGGGGCATACGTCGACGCACACCGTGCAGCCCTTGTGGGCGATGCATTTGTCCTCGTCCACGGTGACGGGGGCATTGGAGCGAAAGAAGATTTCCTGGGGTTGATAGGCCATGGGCGTTCTCTTTGGGTGATGGGTTCACGCCGCGTCGGCGCCGACCCGCAGCCGGTCGTAGGCCTGCAGCTCGTCGGCATCGAGGGCGATGATGTAGGGCTCGACGGCTTTCTTGAACGAGGTCATCGTGCCGTCCTCGCCTTTCTTCAAATGGCAATGGCAGAACCAGTCGCTGTCGTTGCGCCGTGGGTGATCGACTCGATAGTGGTACAGCCCCCAACGGCTTTCCGCGCGAAACAACGAGGCCCGGGCGGCCATTTCGGCGCAGTCGCGGATCACGCTGACTTCCATGGCGCGCATCAATTCATGGGCGTTATGGGCCTTGATCTGGTCCAGGTCGCGCTGGATATCGCTGAAGCGTTGCAGGCCGATCTGCATTTTTTTCGTGACCTTCGGCGGTTGCAGGTAATCGTTGACGAAGCGGCGCAGCTTGTATTCCACCTGGGCCGGCGGCAGGCCATGCTCGCGCTCAAGCGGCGCGTAGACACGCGCCCTCTCCCGCTCGATCTGCCCGGCATCCAGCGCCGAGAAATCCTTGCCTGCCACAAAATCGGCGGCGTTGTTGCCGGCAAACCAGCCATAGGTGAAAGCACCGAGCATGTAGTTGTGCGGCACCGCCGCCATGTCGCCCGCCGAGTACAGGCCCTTGACCGAGGTTTCCGCCCGCTCGTTGACCCAAACGCCCGAGGCCGAATGACCGCTGCAAAAACCGATTTCGGAGATGTGCATCTCGACCATCTGCGTGCGGTAGTCGGTGCCACGGTTGGCGTGGAACTGCCCGCGGCTGGGCCGCTCATTGCTGTGCAGGATCTCTTCGATGTTCTGGATGGTTTCCTCGGCCAGGTGATCGAGCTTGAGGAACACCGGACCGTTGCCACCTTCGAGTTCCTGGTGGAACTCCCACATCATTTGCCCGCTCCAGTAGTCGCACTCGATGAAACGCTCGCCCTTGTTGTTGGCGGTATAGCCGCCGAGGGGGCCGGTGACATAGGCGCACGCCGGGCCGTTGTAATCCTTGATCAGCGGGTTGATCTGGAAGCATTCCAGGTTCGCCAGCTCGGCGCCGAGCGTGATACGCCATGGCGTAGCCATCGCCTGCATTGGTCGGGTTTTCATAGGTGCCCATCAGGTAGCCTGAGGCCGGCAGCCCCAAGCGTCCCGCCGCGCCGCAGCAGAGAATGACCGCCTTGGCCTTGATCACATGAAAGTCGGCGGTGCGGCAATCGAAGCCCATCACCCCGTTCACCGCCCCCTCTTCGTCGGTCAGCAACCGGGTGCAGACCAACCGATTGGTGATGCTCACCCGCGCCCGTTTCAACTGCCGGTACAAGACTTTCTTGATGTCGTGCCCTTCCGGCATCGGCAGCACGTAGGCGCCCATGTGGTGAACCTTTTTCACCGCGTAGTCGCCGGTTTCGTCCTTCTCGAACTTCACGCCCCAACGGTCCAATTGCTCGATCGTTTCGAAGCTGTGGGTCGCGTAGGCGTACACCGCGGCCTGGTTGACGATGCCGTCGTTGGCAATAGTGATTTCCTTGGTGTATTGCTCAGGCGTCGAGTGCCCCGGGATGATCGCGTTGTTGAGCCCGTCCATGCCCATGCTGATGGCGCCACTGCGCTTGACGTTGGCCTTGTCCACCAACAACACGCGCAAGTCGCGGTTGCGTTCCTTGGCCTTGATCGCGGCCATGGGCCCGGCGGTGCCGCCGCCGATGACGACGATGTCGTATTCCTGTTCGAGGATGCTTCTTGAGCTTTGGGTCATGCCTGCGTCCCTTTCTGCCGGTCGATCCGCAAGCGGTACTGGAAGGCATCGCCGCGGTAGTAGAGGTATTCGAAATCCAGTGGTTGCCCATCGGCGCCGTGGGTCAGGCGCTCGATGCGCATGACCGGCGATCCGGCCTCGATCTCCAGGGCCTGGCACAGGTCGCTGTCGGCCAGCACCGCATCGATGGCCAGGTCCGCATGACCGAGGGCCAGGCCGCAATCGTTTTCCAGGATCAAGAAAATATCGCGGGTGACCAGGTCGGCTTTCTCAAGGCGCTCGCCGAGCGCCTTGGGCAGGTAGGTGATCTCCAGGGACACCGGCTCGCGGTTGATCAGCCGCACCCGCTTGATCTGCGCCACCACGTCCCCTTCCGCCAGTTTCAGGCGCTCGGCCACTGACTTGTCCGCCGCCATGAACTTGAAGCTGCGCAGGCGGTTGATCACCTCGAAACCGCGCCCGGTCATGGACTCGGCCAGACCCTGGAGGGTGCTGACGTTCTGGAAGGTCTTGGGCTTGGCGACGAAGGTGCCTTTGCCATGGATCTTGAAGATCAGCCCTTCCTTTTGCAGGTCGCCCAAGGCTTGGCGAACGGTGATGCGGCTGACGCGGAACAACGCGCCGAGCTCGCTTTCCGACGGCATCTGGCTGCCCTGGGGGTATTCACCGTCGAGGATGCGTGCACGCAGCACGTCGCGCAGTTGGGTGTGCAGCGGCACGCTGTCGAGGGAAAGAACGTTGTCGGGCATGGCTTCCTTCACTTGTCATAACGAGTTACGACGTGATCTTAGGGAAAGCCCGTAAGACTTGAGAAATACTGTTTGGACATAACCTTAGAGCCGAGCGTCGGCGCTCTCATTGCGAAACGCGCTCGGGCTCATGCCGGTCCAGCGTCGGAACGCCCGGCGGAAACTGCGCACATCGCTGTAGCCGACTTCCTCGGTGATGCGCTCAATGGACAGCTCGGGATTGGCCAGCAGGTTCAAGGTCCGGCCACGACGAACTTGTTCGAGCAACGCTTCGAAGGTCAGGTTGTGCTCGGTCAGGCGCCGAGCGCAAGGTACGGCTGCTCATGTTCAGGTCGCTGGCAATTTTATCGATATGGCTGCCACGGCCCAGGTCCCGGGCAATCGCCCGCTCCACGGCCTGGATCAGGTCGATTTTCTGGTGGACTTCGCTGGCCTCCTGCTCCAGCAAGGCCAGTGCCTGGCGCAGGGCCAGCGGATGATGGTTGGGCAGGCGCACCTCCAGCCAGCCAGCATCGATCAGCATGCGGTTCTGCCGGCAGCCAAAGCGCACGACCGACCCGAAGATCCGCTGGTACTCGCCCGCATAGGAAGGCGCGGCGTGCATGAATTCCACTGCCTGTGGCTTGAAGTCGGACGCCGCCAGCGCCCGGCCATAGACCAACACACTGGCGAAGAATTCTTCGACCGCAAACACCTGCACGTCGGCAAAGGGCAGTTGGCACGTCGCCTCGACCGTGATCCGGTCGCCGGCTTCTTCGGCGCTGATCTGCGCGATGCCGCCGGTAGTGCGCTGGTAGCGCACTCCCAGGGCGAAGACGTCGCGCAAGGTCTCGCACAGTGACAATACGTGTCCCAGCAAACCCAGGGTGCCCAGCACGTTGCGGTCGCCGACCCACAACCCCAGCCCCTGGTCGGGTAACAACTTGAGCGCCCGCTGGATCATGACCACGGCCTGGCGATGGGAAATGCGATGGGTCGGGTCTTGCAGGTCATCGAGGCCGAACCCCAGGCCTCGACACAGGATCGCCGCGTCGAACCCCTTGTCCGCCACCACATCGGCAAGGGTCTGCAGCAGAAACGGCGATACCAGCGCCAGCTCGAACGTGGGATCGATGACTTTCATCTGCATGGGCGGATTCCAAGGCGGACAGGAGAACACTGTGTAACAGTCTGTTTCTAGACGTTAGCATGACCCGGTGAATAGAGGGGGACCGGAATCTGGCCGCGCAAGTCCCCTGAATGGCCGCCAATACCCTGCCCTGGCGGCGGCGAACGGCTTATTTCTATGGCTCGGACCCTTGGTGCGTTTCCAACAATAATAACGAGCCCCTCCATGAACCCGATCCGCACGCGATTCACCTTGCAATTGACCTTGGGCCTGGCTTGCGCCAACGCCTTGCCGGCCCTGGCCACCGAGTCCGGCGTCGACAACATCGGCACCGGCACCGATGGCTTCTATGTGCTGCCGCTGGAGGTCGATAGCCTTCCGGACCACATGGTTGCGTTCAACCTCTACTACAACCACTACAAGGCCCGAAAATTCAACATCAGCTCACTGGGCGGCGAAGTGCCGGGCGTCGAAATCGAATCCACGGCGGTGATCCCGCGCATCGACTACCTGAGCCCGCTGCGAGTGGCCGGCGGGCGACTGGGCATCTACGTCGCGCAGCCCTGGCTCAAGCAGGAGGTCGCCGCATTCGGCCTGAGTGATACGCGCGAAAGCATGGGCGACACGACCATTTCGCCCATCATCCTCTGGGACATGGGCAAGCACCTGACACTGGCCGCCGCGGTGGAAATCACCGTGCCGACCGGTGAATACGATGCCGATCGACTGGCCAACACCAGCAATAATTTCTACACCTACAAACCACTGTTTTCCTTCACCTGGCTGCCCACGGACAACACCGAGCTGTCGATGAAAACCACCTACAGCTTCAACCGCGAAAACAAGGACACCGATTACCGCTCGGGGCAGATTTTCCACTTCGATTATTCCGCCAGCTACCGGCTGAACGATAACGTGACGGTGGGCCTCAACGGCTACTACCTGAAACAGACCACCGACGACAAACAGTACGGCCGCACCGTGCAATTCGCCGGGCAGGACGTGGACGATGGCGTGCGCGGCCAGGTGTTCGCCATCGGTCCGGCGCTGCACGTAACCTTCCTCAAATACGCCAGCGCCGAGATTCGCTGGGCCAAGGAATTCGACGTGGAGAACCGCCCCGAAGGCGAGATGCTCTGGGCGAAGATCAGTATTCCGTTTGCGTTTTAAGCGGCCGGCCCATGACCATTGTGGGAGCGAGCTTGCTCGCGAAGGCGGCAGCACTGCGGATATTTCTGCAAGCTGACACACCGCTTTCGCGAGCAAGCTCGCTCCCACATTGAAACGGTGGCGATTTCAATTCATCCACCCAGCCGTCAGCTATAAACCGGCCAGCTCTCGACAATCCTCCCCGCCCGCACCGCCAGCAAATCACCAAACTGCAGCAACACCGATTCGGTCTGGGTCGGGCGCAGGAACACTTGGTCCTCCAGCCCCAGTCCGACCGCAGCGGAGCCATTGACCATTTCCTGATTGGAGCTGCGTCCGTACAGGTCGTTGACCTGCAAACCGTGCGGTGCCTCGAGGTCGGCCATCCAGTTGCCGCCATAGATGAAAAAGGTCTCGCGCTGGTTCACGTCCCACCCGGAAAAAATCCGCGACGTGTCGTCCAGCGCCGGGATGTTCACCGCCCCGGTGCGTTTCAACACCGGCGTGGCGATATAGGCCGCCGGCAAATGTTCGCTCAATGACGGCAAATCGTAGTGGCTGGGCTTGAGCATGGCCGTGCCCACCGACACCTCGGTGCTCAGGTTTTCCTGTTCGTGGATGCGGTAGCTGGGGCTGCCGGCACGGTGTTGAGCGTCAGGCCGGGGCGCCAAAGATCGGGATAGCGCAGGCGCACGAAATCCACGCGCGCGCGGTAGATCGCCATGACCCGCGCCAGCAGTGTCTGCGGCGTTGCGACGATCTCCGGCACGCCCATGCCCACGAACGGGTCGTAACCCATGAACCCGGCAAACTCCAGTTGGGCCGGGTGGGCGCGGATCAATCTGAGCATCGCGTCCAGGCTCGCCTCGTCAACGATCCCGCCCCGGTGCAGGCCGACGTCCAGCTCCAGGTTGACCCGCAAGCGAATGCCCAGCGCTTGGGCCAATGCCCGGTATTGCTCCAGTCGCTCAGGCGTGTCGAGCAGCCATTGCAACTGGCGCGCCGGGTCGAAAGGACCTTGTGCTGCGTGTAGAACAGCTCGGCGGAACGCACCGGCAGGGGTTTGCCCAGCAGGATGTCGGCCTGTGGAAACTGCACTGCGTCATGGTTGAGAAACGGCTGGTGGAACGACATCAAGCGCCAGGTCTCGGCACGCTGGGCGATGTAATTCAGCAGGCCGGGGGCTGGCAAGGACTTCTCCACCAGCCTCAACTGCTTGCCGGCGCGTTGCACGGAGGCCTTCACCACGTCGATGTTGTGGTCGAGTCGATCCAGGTCGATGAGCATCACCGGGCGCATCGGGCCATGGGCCTTGAGCTCACGGTTGAGTTGGCGAAAATATTCGCTGTACGGCGCACCTCGGTCCTGCGGTCGCAGCCAAGCACCGACACCCACCAGCAATACCCCGGCACCCAGCGTTCCCGTCAGGAAGCGACGACGATTGAAACCCATCAGCTCACCCCCAGGATCGTCGATAGATGCCCATTGAGAAACTTGCCGGCCGGGTCCAGGGCCTGGCGCACCCGGGCAAACTCATCCCAGCGCGGGTACAGCGCCTGAAGCGTCCTGGCGTTGAGCGAGTGCAACTTGCCCCAGTGCGGGCGTCCCTGGTATCTCCAGAAAATCGGTTCGATAGCGGCGAAGAAATTGTGGTGGTCCATCTGGTAATGCTGGTGAACGGAGATGGCGCAGCTGTCCCGGCCTTCAAACATGCTCAAGGGAATGTCATCGGCCTTCACGTAGCGGTACTCGATGGGAAACCAGGTGCGCAGGTTCTTGTCGCGGATCAGCGCGAGGATTTCCCGCAGGCATGCTGGGCCCTGGTCAGCCGGCACCGAGTATTCCATTTCGTTGAAGCGCACGGTGCGGGCGTTGGCGTAGATGTCATGGGAGTCGCCGACCCGGTCATCGAAATCGGCCACCCAGCGCAGGCTGTTGAGCAAGGCTCGGCGGGTCGCCGGGAAATCGCTGCCGTACTTGTCGAGGTTTTCAATCACGCTGACGAACTCGTTGCCGCCCTCCTCCTCGGGACTGATCGGCGGCGTGGCGGAGTCGGTGGTTTCGTTCAGAGTGATCGACAGCGCATAGTCGGAATGGGTGACGACCTGCATTTCCCAATGCTGGTTGTCCCGGGTGTTGGTGTCCACATCCTCGAGCAACTCCTCGGTTTTCGCCACCCATTGGTGCTCGCGCAATCGATAGGCCGCGCGGTTTTGCAGGCGCACGCGGGTTATCAGTCCCAAGGCGCCCAGGGAGACCCGGCCGGCACTGAGCACCTCGGGATGCTGCCGGGCATCGCAATCGAGCACCTCGCCATTGGCCGTGACCAGTTGCAGGCCGACGACTTGGGACGAATAGGAACCGAACGCCTTGCCCGTGCCATGGGTCGAGGTGGCGATGGCACCGGCCAGCGTCTGGTAGTCGACATCGGCCATGTTCGGCAGCGCCTGGCCAATGGTTTGAAGCGCCGTGCCCATGCGCGACATCGGCGTGCCACCGCCGAATTCGGCCTGCAGGGTGGCCGCGTCGTGACTCAGCAAGCCGCTGAAAAAACTCAAGGAGAGCAAAGTCCCATCCGTGGGCACCAAGGCGCTGAAGGAATGGCCGGAACCCACCGGGCGGATCCGGCCTTCGGCGCGGCGCACCACCTGCACCAGTTCATCCAGATCCTTGGGGGCCAGGCGCGCCGCCGGCAGGCAACTCTGCGCACCGGACCAGTTGCGCCATGGAATCAATCGCGGGGCGCGCATCAGTTCGGCCAGGGCGCCCTGGCTGCCCAGCGCAGTGAGGGCCGCGACAACGCCGGCCTGTTGCAGCAATCGACGTCGCGAGTAATCCATGGTCATGCCGGAAAACCCCTTGTTGGATTATTGGAATCGTTGTCCAGACATGAAGGCAATCAGGGCCAGGAACTGCTCCTCGGAACAGTGCATGCACAGCCCCATCGGTGGCATGCCGTTGTAGCCGTTGATCGCATGATCGAGCAGAGTCTCGGTACCCTGTGCCAGGCGCGGGGCCCAGGCATTGGTATCGCCGGTCAGCGGCGCTCCGGCGGCGGGGTTGGCATGACAGAGCTTGCAACTGCTGTCGTAGACCTGGGCCAGCGCCGTATCGCCGGGCATGGCCGTGATCGCGGTGGACGTGGGTGGCGTGGGTGCGTCATCGCAACCTGCCAACAGGGTGAGTAGCACGATGGAAATGGCAGGGTGCAGCGAAAACCTAGGTAACCGCATAGGGCCCTCTCGCGGCGCTTTCTTATTGTGGGTCTGGCTGCTTCCACACTAAGGCACCCCGGCGTCCCGGCTTGAGGTCATTGCGGGCCATAAATCGGACTTGAGCGGACACCCTCGCCACCGGGCAATGCTCAGGGCAACAGCAACCCCTGCTCGCGCTCGCACAACTGCACCACGTAATCCCACAACACGCGCAACCGTACGGACTTGTGCAGTTCGCGGCGGGTGCTGATCCAGTAGCTGCGGCAGATGGTTTCGTCCGGCAACAACTGCACCAGCGACGGGTCGCCGCTGGCCATGTAGCACGGCAACACAGCGATCCCCAGGCCCGAGCGCGCGGCCTGTTGCTGGGCGATCACGCTGGTGCTGTGGAACACCACCCGAGGCTTGCGGCAAAAGCTGTTGAGAAACATCAGTTCCTGGCTGAACAACAGGTCGTCGACGTAGCCGATCCAGGCGTGTCGGGCCAAGTCCTCGCGGCTGCGCAAGGGCGGCGAGCGATCCAGGTAGGCCTGGCTGGCATAGAGCGCCAGGCTGTAGTCGGTGAGCTTGCGCGTCACCAACAGGTCGGCCGCCGGGCGTTCGAGGTGGATGCTGATTTCCGCCTCGCGGTTGAGGATGCTGACGAAGCGCGGCACCGCCACCAGTTCCACCTCCAGCCCCGGATAACGCTGGAACAACCCGTCCATGCGACTGGCCAGGAACATGATGCCAAGCCCTTCCGTCACCCCCAGGCGGATCTTGCCCAAGGGTGCGCTGGATTGGGTGATGTCCTCCTGGGCCAGCAATGCCACGTTCTCCATGGCTTCGGCATGCTTGAGCAACGTCTCGCCAGCCGGGGTCAACTCGTAGCCCTGGGCATGCTGGACGAACAGCGCGGTGCCGAGGCTTTTCTCGATGGCCTCGATGTGCCGCGCCACCGTGGCGTGAGTGGTGTTCAGGCGCCGTGCAGCCGTCAACAAACGCCCGCTGCGTTGCAGCTCCAGGAAATAACGCAAGTCATTCCAGTCGAACATGGGGGCGATCCTTGGGTGGGCCTGAAGGCAGGACTGTTTATAAACGCACAGCGGCTGCGCAAAAACTAACATTCTTTTGACGAAAACTAACAACTAGGATGAATGCCACAAAAACAATAAACGAGGTCGCGAATGCAACCTGTCGTCGATGAATACGATTACGTGATCGTGGGTGCCGGCCCTGCCGGGTGCTTGCTGGCCAATCGGCTTTCGGCCAACCCGCAACACCGGGTGCTGCTGCTCGAAGCCGGCGGGCGCGATAACTATCCGTGGATTCACATCCCGGTCGGCTACCTGTTCTGCATCGGCAACCCGCGCACCGACTGGTGCTTCAAGACCGAAGCCCAACCGGGCCTGCAAGGACGCGCCCTGAGCTATCCGCGCGGCAAGGTCCTGGGCGGTTGTTCATCAATCAACGGCATGATCTACATGCGCGGCCAGGCCGCGGACTACGACGGCTGGGCCGCCGAAGGCAATCCTGGCTGGGCCTGGAAAGACGTGCTGCCATTGTTCAGGCAAAGCGAAAACCACTTCGCGGGCGATTCCGAAATCCACGGCGCGGCCGGCGAATGGCGAGTCGAACGCCAGCGCCTGTCATGGCCGATTCTCGACGCGTTCCGCACCGCCGCCGAACAGAGCGGCATCCCCAACGTCGAGGATTTCAATGGCGGTGACAACGAAGGGTGTGGCTACTTCCAGGTCAACCAGAAGGCCGGGGTACGCTGGAACGCGGCCAAGGCCTTCCTCAAGCCGATTCGCAATCGCCCCAACCTGACGGTGCTGACCGAGGTCGAAGTCGACCGCGTGCTGTTGCGCGATGACCGCGCCCACGCTGTCAGCGCACGCTGGCAAGGTAAGACAATGAGCTTCAAGGCTCGCAAGGAAATCGTCCTGTGTGCTGGCGCCGTCGGGTCGCCGGGCATCTTGCAGCGTTCCGGGATCGGCCCGCGCAGCCTGCTGCAACGCTTGGGCATCGGTGTGACGCACGAGTTGCCGGGCGTGGGTGGCAATCTGCAGGATCACCTGCAACTGCGGCTGATCTATCAACTGGAAAACGCCCGCACCCTGAACCAGATCGCCGGCACGCTGTGGGGCAAGATGGGCATGGGCCTGCGTTACCTGTATGACCGCAGCGGCCCGCTGTCCATGGCCCCCAGCCAACTCGGCGCGTTCGCCCGCTCGGGGCCGGAACAGACCTCGGCCAACCTCGAATACCACGTGCAACCGTTGTCCCTGGAACGTTTCGGCGAACCGTTGCACAGCTTCCCGGCGTTCACCGCCTCGGTGTGTGATTTGCGCCCGATGAGTCGCGGCCGGGTGGACATTCGTTCGGCCGATCCGAGTGAAGCGCCGCTGATCCAACCCAATTACCTGGACCATCCCGAAGACCTGCGGGTCGCCGCCGACGCCATCCGCCTGACCCGACGGATCGTCGCCTCCCCGGCCCTCGGCGCCTTCAAGCCGGTGGAATACCTGCCGGGCGCGAGCCTGCAAACCGAAGAGGAACTGCACCAGGCCGCCGCCCGCATCGGCACGACGATTTTCCATCCGGTGGGCACGTGTCGCATGGGCCAGGACGGCGACGCAGTGGTGGATGCGCAACTGCGCGTGCACGGCATCAAGGGCCTGCGCATCGCCGACGCCTCGATCATGCCGCGAATCACCTCGGGCAACACCTGCTCGCCAACGTTGATGATTGCCGAGAAGGCGGCGCGGATGATGCTTGAGACAGACACCCGAATCACCACGCCGCAGAAGGAGCCTGCCACGGTCTGAAAAACACTAAAGATCCCCTGTGGGAGCGAGCTTGCTCGCGATGACGGCGGCACCTCAATACCTAGGCGTCAGACAAACCGCTATCGCGAGCAAGCTCGCTCCCACATGGGGCATGAGTCGATTCAAGGAAAGTGCGTCAAATCAGGAGACGCCTCACCCGGCGTCGCAGTGGAACAACAAAAACAATCACTGTGAGGGATACCGCTATGTCTGAACATGTTCAGCCCCTGGAAGCCACGCGCAGCGCTCGAGCACCAGCCAGGAAACCCAGAAAGTCATCTTCGCCTCGTCCCTCGGGACGGTGTTCGAGTGGTACGACTTTTTCCTCTACGGCGCCCTCGCGGCGGTGATCAGCAAACAGTTCTTCGCCGGGGTGAACGACACCACCGCGTTCATTTTCGCCCTGATGGCCTTCGCCGCCGGCTTCATCGTACGGCCGTTCGGTGCGCTGGTGTTCGGGCGGCTGGGGGACATGATCGGCCGCAAGTACACCTTCCTGGCGACCATCGTGCTCATGGGCCTGGCCACGTTCTGCGTCGGCCTGCTGCCCAACTACGCCAGCATCGGTATCGCTGCGCCGATCATCCTGGTGGTGCTGCGCATGCTCCAGGGACTGGCCCTGGGCGGCGAATACGGCGGCGCGGCGACTTACGTCGCCGAGCACGCACCCATCGGCAAGCGCGGTTTCCACACCAGTTGGATTCAGTCCACCGCGACCCTCGGGCTGTTGCTGTCGCTGCTAGTGGTGCTGGGTTGCCGCTACTTCACCGGCGATCAATTCGAGGTCTGGGGCTGGCGCATCCCGTTCCTGCTGTCGATCCTGCTGCTGGGCATTTCCACCTGGATTCGCCTGAGCCTGCACGAGTCGCCGGCCTTCCTGAAAATGAAAGAAGAAGGCAAGTGCTGCAAGGCACCGATCCGCGAATCGTTCGGCAAATGGGAAAACCTGAAGGTGGTGCTGATCGCCCTGTTCAGCATCAACGCCGGGCAAGCGGTGACGTTCTACGCCGCGCAGTTCTACGTGCTGTTCTTTCTCACCCAATTCCTCAAGATGGACCCGGCCCTGGCCAACAGCCTGCTGATTGTCAGCGTGGTGATCGGCGCACCGTTCTTCATCTTTTTCGGTTGGCTGTCGGATAAGGTCGGGCGCAAACCGGTATTGATGATCGGCCTGCTGCTGGCGACCGCCCTGTACTTCCCGATCTTCAAGACCCTCGCCCACTACGCCAACCCGGCCATCGACCAGGCCAGCCGCCAGGCGCCGATCAGCGTGATCGCCGACCCGGCCACCTGCACCTTCCAGTTCGATCCGGTGGGCAAGGCGCGATTCGACAGCCCGTGCGACAAGGTCAAGACCTTCTTGGTCAAGCAAGGCCTGCCCTACAGCAGCGTCGCCGCACCAGCCGGCAGCCCGGTGCAAGTGAACGTCGGCGACGTGAAACTCGAAGGCTATGACGAGGCCGCCCTGCGCGGCGCAGTGACCTTGGCGGGCTACCCGCAAAAAGCCGATGCCCAGCAGATCAATCGGCCGATGATCGTCGCCCTCATCGTCGCGCTGATCATCATCTCGGCCATGTGCTACGGCCCGCTGGCGGCGCTGATGGTCGAGCTGTTCCCGACCCGGATCCGCTACACCTCCATGTCCCTGCCCTACCACATCGGCAATGGCTGGTTCGGCGGTTTCCTGCCCACGGTATCGTTTGCCCTGGTGGTCTACACCGGGGACATCTTCTACGGGCTGTGGTACCCGGTGGTGATTACCGGCGTGAGCCTGGTGGTCGGCATGATCTGCCTGCGGGAAACGCGGAACGTGGATCTGGACACTAACTGAACCCGAGTGTGGCGAGGGAATGAACGTCCCTCGCCACAGGCTTCAAAAGCGTGCCTTTACCGTCGCGGTGAAGTTGCGGGGTTCACCGTAATAGTTACCGAAGCTCTCCGTCCCGATGGTGGTGTAGTAACGCTTGTCGAACAGGTTGTTGCCGTTGAGCGCCACTGACCAGGTGTCATCGATGCGGTAGCCAACGCGACCGTTCCACACGGCATAACCGGCCTGGGTGATCTTCTCGCCGCTGACCGGCGATACGCGGAAGTTATCGCTTTGGGCATTGACCCCGGCGCCGACACTGAACCGTTCCAATGCCCCGCCGAGGGCGTAGTCGCCCCACAGGCGTAGCACATGGCGCGGCACGTAGCTGTTGAACGAACCACCGTTGAGGCTGGCGTCAATATCGTCGAGCGTCTTGGTCTGGGTGTAGGTGTAGCCGGCCAGCAGTTGCAGGCGCTCGATAACCTCACCGCTGATCTCGGCTTCGAAACCCTGGGCGCGGACCTTGCCGGCGTTCTCGTAGCAGTAGCCATCCGACGACGCACAGCTTGAGTTGTAGTCGGTCTGGGCCTGGTCTTTCTGCACCGTGCGGAACAGGTTGAAAGCGGTGTTCAAGCGGCCCTCGAACCATTCGCCCTTGATCCCCAATTCATAACTCTCGCCCATCAACGGCTTGAGCGCCGAACCGCTTTGCGAGCGGTAATTGCCTTGGGGCGTAAAGATGTCCGAGTAACTGGCGTACGCGGTCAGGTGTTCGTTGAGGTCCAGCAACACGCCGGCAAACGGCGTGACCTGGCCGGTCTCGGTGCTCCTGGCGTGTTCCGTACCGCCCGTGAGAAATACCGAGTCACTCTTGGAGCTGTACCAGCTCACCCGGCTTCCCACTACGAAGGTCAACGGGTCCGCCAACTTCAGGCGCAGCGTCGAATACACGCCGCGCTGCTCGGTGACCGTCTTGACCGGACCACCTCGCGTCGAGTTTTCGATGAAGTAGCTGTCGTCCGGCTCGGGAATGTGCCGGTCCGGATCGAACACATCCTGCTTCTGTGGCAACAAGGCGACCGAGTAGAAGTCGTCTTTGTCCGAACGACTGGCATTGACGCCGAAGATCAGCTCATGACGCTGGCCGAAGGCGTCGAACTTGCCGTCCAGGTAGGCGTCGAGACCGTAATCGACCTGATCATAGTCGTACATGCTGCCGAGCAGATTGGTGGTCGAGGAACCGGGTGCCACCGAGCCTGATGCAAACGCGTATTTGATGTCCTGGGTATTTTTCGTATAGACCCCCGCGACCTTCACGGCCCAGTCGTCGTTGAGCTGATGCCGCAGGTCGCCGAACACTGTGGTCCGCTGGCTGCGCCAGGTATTCCACGACGGGTCCAGGCACGTGGAACGACTGAGTTTCAAATCGCTGCCATCCCGGTAGCGTGGAAGCCCACCCCAGCACGGGCTCGCATCGACGTCCTCATAGGCCACGCCCAGGCCGAGCGTCGTGTCGGGCGTCAGGTCAACGTCCAGGGCGCCGTAGTAGACCTGATCCTTGCGCTGGGCATCGTCGTAGAAGTAATGCCGGCTCTGCTCGGCGATCACCGCCCTGCCCCGCACAGTGCCGGCTGTCGTTCAGGGGGCCGCCTGTATCGACTTGCCCGCGGTAGTTGTCCCAAGTGCCACCCGAGAGGCTGAGTTCAGTCTGGGGCGTGGCCTGGCCGCGCTTGCGAACGAAATTGACGCCACCTGAAGTACCACCGGAACCCTTCATCATCCCGGCGGCGCCGCGCAGGACTTCGACCCGGTCGTAATAGGCCATGTCACTGCTGAAGCTGTCGGCCTGGACATAGCTGTTGCCCATGTCCAGCGGAACACCGTCGTACTGGTATTGGCCCGACATCCGGAACCCGCGGGAATAGAAATACTTGCCGCCCATGGTCGAATCGTAGACGGTGATGCCGGGCGTTTTTTCCATGACCTGATCGATGGTGTTCAGGTTCTGGTCGTCGAGCATCTTGCGGGTGATCACCGTGACCGATTGCGGCGTCTCGCGCGGCGTGTGTTCGCCTTTGCCGATGGTGACCGCTCCGGTGGTGTAGGAGCCGCTATCTTCGGTGGTCGCCGTGAGCAGTTGTCCGTCGATGGTGGTGGTGCCCAATTCCATGGCCGAACCGCGAGAAGGCGCAACCCGAAGCCGATAGGTCCCGCTGGCCTGGGGCTCGGCTTGCAGGCCGCTATCGCCCAGGATGCGAGCGAAGCCGTCGGCCACGCCAAAGGAACCGTTCAAGCCTGGCGACTGTAAGCCTTGAAGTTGAGCGGCATCGAACGAGATTGCAACACCAGCCTGGCTGGCGAAGCGCGTCAACACATCCATGAGGGTGCCAGCGCCAATAGTGTAAGCCTGCACCGAGCGTTGCTGGCCCGAAGCTCCTGGAGTAGTGCTCGCCTGCACCATCCAGGCACTGGAGGACGTAACAGCCAACAATCCGATTTTCATTGCAATCGCCAGACGACCTGGCGCGTTCACGCGAGACATGCGTCCCCTCCCCACAGTCAAGAAATTCACTGAGGGATGAGCCGAACGATGCAGACAAAAAGTGCAAAACATTTTTTATTGAATGATGCGGGGGGATCGGGGCTATCCGCTATGTGACACCTGAACCCAGAACCGGCTGTATCGAGTCACCCGCAATGAGAAACCGCTTTCCAGCGCCGCAAGGGCAAGGTCGGTATTGTCGATGGGAAAAACGCCTGAAACTTTCGAATCGCCGATAGCCGGGTCGCAACGCAGTATCCCCACGCGATAGCGCGACAGCTCTGCCAACAAGGCATCCAATCGACGGTCGATGGCAATGATGCTGCCTTGTTGCCAGGCGCCGACCGACACGTCGTTGGCCCTTGGCCTGCCCAGCGCCTGGTCGCTGAAATCCAGCTGGTTGCCGGCATCGACCCGCATCGCGGGTCCGCCACTGCGCAAACTGACCTCGACGGCCTTTTCAAGCACTGCCACCTCGCCATGCTGGGCCTGGGCGCGGACGATAAAACGGGTTCCCAAGGCCAACACTTCGACTTGCTCTGTGACGACCTTGAAGGGGCGCTGCGAAGGATCGACTGCAGTCGTGACGATAATCTCGCCCCACAGCAGCCGTATAACGCGTTGTTTGCCATCGAAACGAACGTCGATCGACGTGTCGGTGTTGAGCAGTACGGTGCTGCCGTCCGCCAATTGGTACGCCCGCCGCTCGCCGATGCCGGTCCGGTAATCGCAACGCAAGTTCTGCGCGGTCTCGCTTCTCCAGCCCCACCACCCCAGGCAACCGGTGGTCGTGAGCAGCAAGGCGCTTCGCAACACTTGCCGTCGCGACCGGCCAAGAGGTTCGCTCAAGGTGGGGGCGGCCAATGCGCCCGGCACGCTGGCCATTTGTTCAGACACCGCCGCCATGCGTTGCCACGCCTGATCATGCAGCGGATCCGCGGCCAACCAGGCCCGCCATCCGGCCCGATCCACGTCCGCCGCGATACCGGAGTGCAGCCGGGCGTACCATTGCGCCGCGGCACGAATGGCTTGTAGTTGCTCGGGCGACAGGCTCATGCAAGCTGCAACTGGATCTGCATCAGGCAGCAGTGTTCCATGGCCTTGGCCATATGGTTATTGACCGTGCGCACGCTGACACCCAGGCGCTCGGCGATCTGCGGGTACGTCAGGCCGTTGAATTGCGACAGGATGAACACCTGCTTGACCCGCGGTCCCAGCCCTTGAAGCAGTCGATCGATTTCCATGAGGGCCTGGAACAGAATCGCCTGCTCTTCCAGCGACGGCTGCTGCCGTTCAGGCATGGCGGCCAGCGCATCCAGGTACGATTGCTCAAGGGAGCGGCGGCGAAAAAGATCAACCAGCAAGCCTTTGGCGATCATCGACAGATAGGGCCGCGGCTCGCGTATATCCAGGGCCGAGCGCGCCTTGATCACGCGAACGAACGTATCCTGGGCCAGATCAGCCGCATCGAATGTGTTACCAAGGCGCTTGCGCAGCCAGCCTTGAAGCCAGCCGTGATGGTCGCAATACAAATCGTTGACGGCACTGCGTAAGAACAGATCGTTGGCGGACATGACAATGGAATAATTCGCGACTGATAATGAATCGCATTGTCATCGCAGCAACCGCCGCTTGGCAACCCAAACCTGCGCGGACGGTTCCTGCCCTGTCGCCCTGAGTCAGTGCACTGAATGGCTTTTCACCGTGCTCTCCACCAGATCCAGCATCTGCCCCAGCGCCCACGGCTTGGCGATGAACGAGGCGTGATGCTTGATCCCGGCGCTTTCCGGGGTCTCGTAGCCGGACATGATCAGCAGCGGAATCTGCGGCCAGCGATCCCCGGTCAGGTTCGCCAGGTCCGCTCCGTCCATTGCCCCGGGCATGGTGATGTCGGTGAGTAGCAGGTCCACGTAGTCGGCGCTTTCCTCAAGAAAGGTCAACGCCGAATCGGCGCTTTCCCGAGGCTCGACGACAAAACCTTCGTCCTCCAGGATTTCACAGAGAAACTCCAGGATGGTCGGGTCATCCTCAACAACGAGAATCAAACGTGTGGTCGCCTGTCCGTTGCCCTTCGGCATCGAATTCATGAAGTGACTCTCCCTGATTCCATTAACTTTGCCTTGCGGTTTCACCCGCTCTGCAAGTTATGAGCGATGCCCTGGCGATTAATTCATTCTGCTTGTCCACGCAAGCGCCGGGCGTGGCGCCTTGCGGGCCGTAGCAACGCAGCGCAACGCTTTATCTGTATATCCATACAGATAAAGCTTGCCCCGGCGCCGATCCCTGACCATGCTAGCGCCCCATGAAACCTGCTCAGGAAGAGGCGTTATGCGGTTGTACCTGTGTGAAAAACCGTCCCAGGCCAAGGACATCGCCGCCGTGCTGGGCGCCACCCGGCGCGGCGATGGCTGCTGGCTGGGCGCGAACGTCACGGTCACCTGGTGCATCGGCCATCTGCTGGAAACTGCCCCGCCCGACGCCTACGACGCCCGCTACAAGCGCTGGGTGCTGGCCGACCTGCCCATCGTGCCGGTCCAATGGAAGATGATGGTCAAGCCGAAAACCGCCAGCCAGTACAAGGCGGTCAAGCGCCTGTTGGGTGAAGCCAAGGAACTGGTGATCGCCACGGATGCCGACCGCGAGGGCGAAATGATCGCCCGGGAGCTGGTGGAGCATTGCCGCTATCGCGGGCCCATCCAACGATTGTGGCTGTCGGCCCTGGACGAAGCGTCGATCCGCAAGGCCCTCGCCGCCCTCAAGCCGGGAGCGGAAACCTTCAACCTGTACCATTCGGCCCTCGGTCGCTCCCGGGCCGACTGGCTGATCGGCATGAACATGAGTCGCCTGTTCACATTGCTGGGACGCCAGTCCGGCTATCAGGGCGTCCTGCCGGTGGGCCGTGTGCAAACACCGACCCTGCGGCTGGTGGTGGATCGCGACCGCAGCATCGCCGATTTCGTCCCGGTCGCCTACTGGGCCATCGATGTCCAACTGAGCCATGCCGGCACGGCGTTCATCGCCCAGTGGCGCGCCGACCCGGATGCCTGCGACGACCAGGAACGCTGCCTGAACCAGGCCCTGGCCCGAGAGGCCGCCCAGGCCATGACCAACGCCGCCACCGCCCGGGTGGTCAAGGTGCGCACCGAACGCCTGCGCGAGGCGGCACCGTTGCCGTTCGATCTGGGCACCCTGCAGGAAGTCTGTTCGAAGAAGCTCGGCCTTGGCGCCCAGGAGACCCTGGACATCGCCCAATCGCTCTACGAAACCTACAAGCTCATCACCTATCCGCGCAGTGACTGCGGTTTCCTGCCCTTGAGCCAGCACAGCGAGGCGCCCGCCATCCTGGCCGCCCTCGCCCAGGCCGACCCGGGGCTCGCCCCGCTGCGTGATCACCTGCAGCCGCAGCGCAAGTCCCGGGCCTGGAACGACGCCAAGGTCAGTGCGCACCACGGCATCATTCCCACGGCGGCGGCGAAGAACCTCGACAAGCTCGCCGGCAAGCAACGCGCCGTCTACACGCTGATTCGCGCGCGTTACCTGGCGCAGTTCCTGCCCAACCATGAATACGACCGGACCCAGGCCGATTTCGATTGCGCCGGCCAAGACCTGCGGGCCGTGGGCAAGCAGATCATCGAACCCGGCTGGAAACGCGCCCTGCCCGAAGCCCTGGCGCCCGCACGAGGTCGCGAAGCACCGGCACCGCAAACCCTGCCCGCACTGGCCGAAGGTCAAGATTGCGCGGTGGACGAGGTGAAACCCAAGGACCTCTGGACCCAACCGCCCAAGCCATTCACCGAAGGCGACCTGATCAAGGCGATGAAAAACGTCGCCAAGCTGGTGGAGGATCCGCTGCTCAAGCAGAAACTCAAGGACACCACCGGCATCGGCACCGAAGCGACCCGGGCCTCGATCATCCAGGGCTTGCTCGACCGTGGCTACCTGGTGAAAAACGGCAAGGCCCTGTCCGCCACCCCGGCGGCCTTCAGCCTGATCGATGCGGTGCCGCGGGCGATCGCCGATCCCGGCACCACCGCCATCTGGGAACAGGCCCTGGACATGGTGCAAAGCGGCGAGATGAGCCTGGAAGAATTCGTCACGCGGCAAGCCGCCTGGATGAGCAAGCATGTGGCCCGCTGCCAAGGCATGAGCCTGACCATCAATGGCCCCGCCAGCCCCGCCGGGCGCGGGGCGGCGCCATGGAAGAAAAAACGCAAGCCGGCCAAGCGCAAGGCTGGCGGTGCACCGCGCAAGGCGAGCAAGGCCAAGGCCACCTGAGCGGGAGAGTTCCTCTGTGGCGAGGGGATTTATCCCCGCTGGGTCGCGAAGCGGCCCCCTGCACTTGATCGCACGCACTGTGCGTGGCAGTTATTTTGGGGGCGCTTCGCACCCCAGCGGGGATAAATCCCCTCGCCACAAAGAGATCCCCCATTGAAGGAACAGGCCACCCAGCCACAGCCTTTTTTCATACCCAAACCATTTTGTCCGACAATATGTAGTGACCAAAAATAATCACTACAAAACCGTTGACGCCTCCGATTTCGCCTTGCATGATGCAGACGTCTCCCCGATCGGGAGTACAGGCAAATGTTTGAGCAAGCTCGTCTGACCGCCGAGCTGTTTTTTTCGATAAGGGACTGCCCACAAGGCAGATTGAAGGTGCTGACCTGGCATGACCGTCCGGTGACAAGGACGAGAAACGCTGGCGATCAATCCTCATGACGCATGGGCTCGACCCTCTAAAGTCGACACTGGCCTGAAGATTCTTCGCTGTTTCTCCTCGTTGTAGCGCATTTGCGTAGCAGCCCTTCGATTAACACTACACAACCGATGCACGAACCCGCTGAAGTCCAGCGGACGAACGCTGACGGCCTGATTTCGGTATCAGGCAGGCACTTACCGAACAGCGAAGTTTTGCGAACCACCAGACAGATCAACCAAATGGTCAAGGGGCTTACACATGAATCTGAACAATCAACCATCTATTGATGAACTGGCTCGCATGTTCGCAGCACACAAGGACAGCCTGGATAGCCATATCCTGTGGATTAGCAAGACCGGCCAGGTCCATATGGACTGCCTCTCGCCTTTCACCCAGGAAGACGAATTCGAAAAGCACCAGCAAGACTTGTGTGCCCGGCTGAAGATGTACCGTCGTGGCCAAGGCTACGTCGGCAAGAAAGCCGCCGCCGACAAAGACTTCATGGGCCGCGTGCTGCAAACGCTGACCCAGGCCTGGCAATCGGTTCAGCACTCGTCTGAGGTCCGGGTCATCGACCGCCTCTGCTGATACCCCACAAACAAAAAGGGCCCGTTCCTGAGTCAGGAGCGGGCCCTTTTTTTGTGCTACGGCAAACTAGAACACCGACCAGCCGATCCGCTGGCTGAGCAATTCCAGCGCCGCCATGCCGGCCAGCGAGTTGCCTGCCGCGTTGAGCTCCGGCGACCAGACGCAGACCGTGAACTGCCCAGGCACCACGGCGACGATCCCGCCGCCCACACCGCTCTTGCCCGGCAGGCCGACACGGTAGGCGAAGTTGCCCGCCTCGTCGTACAGCCCGCTGGTGGCCATGATGGAGTTGACTTGCTGGGTCTGACGAGCGCTGAGGATCTGCTCGCCGCTGTGCTTGCAGAAACCGTCATTGGCGAGGAAACAGAACGCCCGGGCCAGGTCGATGCAGTTCATTCGCAGCGCGCAATGGCTGAAGTAGCTGCGCAGCACCGCTTCCACATCGTTATGGAAGTTGCCGAAGGACTGCATCAGGTAGGCCATCGCCGCATTGCGTGCCCGGTGCTGGTATTCCGACTCGGCGACCTTGCCGTCGACCATCACCTGGGGATTGCCCGACAGCCGTCGGACGAAATCGCGCATCGACAATGCCGGAGCGGCGAAGCGCGATTGGTTGATGTCACAGATCACCAGCGCGCCAGCGTTGATGAACGGATTACGCGGCCGACCGCGCTCGAATTCCAGTTGCACCAGGGAGTTGAAGGGCTGGCCGGACGGCTCATGGCCCAGGCGTTCCCAGATGGCCTCGCCGGAATGCTCGATCGCCTGCACCAGGCTGAACACCTTGGAAATACTCTGCACCGAGAACGGCGTTGCGGCGTCGCCCGCGCAATACATCTCGCCGTCATTGCTGTACACGGCAATGCCCAACTGATTGGCCGCCACGGTGCCGAGGGCGGGAATGTAGTTGGCCACCTTGCCCTGACCGATCAGGGGGCGAACCGCATCGAGGATCTCGTTCAACAGTGCTTGCATGCGCAGGGGTCCCGTCATTCCCCGTTCGAGTGCGGGGATACAGACGCTAGACGCTGGTCAGGCGAATCAGAGCACACTGCTTCATGAAATCGCCTAAATACATCTGTGGCGAGGGGATTTATCCCCGCTGGGTCGCGAAGCGGCCCAAACCAGCAACCTCGGTGTATCGGGCAAGACTCTGGACAGCGGGGGCCGCTTCGCAGCCCAACGGGGATAAATCCCCTCGCCACAAAAGCAGCGTCCGGCCCCATTAGGAAGTGATGCGGGCGCTAGTCGCGAAATCCGGCGGTCTATAGTCAATGATCAACCGGCAGGAGGTACACGATGCGCCAGATCATGCAAAAAGAACCCTGGTGGGCCGCGCCGCCCCAGCCCGGGCAGGATGAAAGCGAATTGGAATGGGGGTGGCTGGTGATCTACAGCGAAGGCGAACCGCGCTTCGAATTCATCAAGGAACGCCCTTCGGACGAACAGATCCGCCATCGCAAGGGCTGCCGCGTCACGCTGGGGTCTGACTAGGCTCTGTACGAAATGTATCCGCACTCACCCATACTGCGTTGAAACGGCGCTCGGAATGCTCATGTACTCCAGTACACTCCGCTTCCTCGCCCCGTTTCGCCTTGTCTGGCTTTCGCGCGAACACATTTCATACAGACCCTAGGAACATCAAGGCGCGATTGCAGGCAGCTCCGCCGGCCGATTGTCGAGGTCCGCTTCCACCAGGTTGCTGTCGATTTCCCCTGCCAGGTAATACACCGCGGCCATCACCCCGCTGAGGGGATGCTTGAGGGATTTGAACCAGGCTTCGTCAAACGCGGTGCTCAGGCTCTTGCGAATTTGCGCTTCCATTTCCGGTCGCTCGCCCTCATGGATCATTGCGCGAATGCCCGCCACTCCCACCGAAATCAGCGCCCCAGCCGCTTTCCCGGCCACGGCCGCCGCCGCGCCGGTCGCCCCCCGCGTGGCAAATTGCGCTTCGATTTTTTCACTGGTGCGTTGCGCCACCGTGGCGATCACCGCGTCCGACGGACCTGAACCGGTGTCGGCGGCCTTGTCGACATGGTCGATCAGCGCCGCATAGGCCGGCAGGGTATCGAGCGGTTCGGTGTGGACCATTTCGTACAACGACGCATTGCGCGCCGCTGGCGGGCCGAGGTTGATGGCCCGGATGCCATGCAAGCGTCGGTTCATCAATTGCGCCGGGACTCGATGGCGCTGGGCAATCACCTGGACCTGTTGATTGAGCAGTTGCAGGTAATAACGTGTGGCGTTTGCCCTGATCGCTTCCGGATCGATTTCCAGCGCCACCGGCTCCAGCACTTGCTCGCGATACTGTTCCTGCAGGTACACCGCCAGGCGCCTGGCCGGGGAGTCCGTCTCGCCCTTGGCGCTGGCTGAATACCAACTGACCTTCACGGCCATCCATTCCTGGGTCCAGTAGCTGCTGAACCACGGAATGAATGCAGCCTCGGTGCGTTCATACACCAGCACCCGCCAATGCTCCATCGAACCGCGGGCATAAACCTGGGCCTGTTCGGTAGCGCTTTTCGACGCGGCGAGGATAAGTTGGTCGACCTGCCGCCAGGTATCCTGGGAAATCGCTGCCATGGCGACTTGCTGGCCGCGCTGTGACGTGGCGCACCCCGCCAGAACGAGCATCACGGCCAGCATCAGCGAACGCAGCACGATTGCGCCACCCGGGCACCAAGGGATTCATGGATTTGAGTATAGGCGCTGGAATCGAGTCGGTGCCCGGTGGCGAGGGTCGCAGCAGTTAGAACCGCGTGAAATGCGCGAATTGCCAGTCCTCCGCCGCGCCCTCCACCGTAGGCTTGGGGCTGGCGCCACTGGGTGTCCAGTCGGTGCGCTGGCCCACCAGCGTGCCCAGGTATGGCCGGGCGATTTCCAGCACGCGCTCATGGTCCATCTGTTCGGGCTCGACGATGCCGCGATCCGGATGCTCGATCGCCCAGACGATCCCCGACAGCACCCCCGCCGCCACTTGCAGGCTGGTGGCGTTGTTGAAGGGCACCAAGGCGCGCGCTTCGTCGATGCTCAACAGCGAGCCGAACCAGTAGGCATTCAAGTCATGCCCCATGAACAACACGCCCAGGGCATCGATCCCACCGCTGTCGATCTCACCGTTGAGGATGCGCTGCCGGGTTTGCGTCTGCCAGCCTCGACCGATCAGTTCGTGGACCGACAGCAACGCGTCATTGCAAGGGTGATAGGCGTAATGCAGGGTCGGCCGATAGACCCATTTGCGTTGCTCCTTGACGGTCAGCAAATCGGCCGTCGAAGCGGTTTCATGGTGGGTGATCATCAGGCCCAGGCACGGGCCGCCCAGGGGTGTCCAGGTTTTTACCAGCACGCTCGGCACTCGGCCGCTCCAGATAGATTGCGTTGCGGCTGCCGAAACGATGACGTCGGGCGGACGCCGGCCACGCACGTTCATGGCTGCCCCACCCTAGCTCCGCCGGCTGGCTGCCTTCGCTGATGAAACCTTCCACCGACCAGGTGTTGACGAACTCATCGTCCTCCTTGGGACGGTGGGATCGCTGGGTGTCACGCTCGGCAAAATGAATCACCTTGATCCCCAGTTCCATGCACAACCTGGCCCAGTCGACACCATCACGGGTCTCGGGTGGTGGATGGTCCAGCTGCAAGGCCAGTTCCATCAAGCCGGCCTTGAGCAAATGCGTGATCAGGCCAGGGTTGGCGCCGTGGGCGACCACCGCTGTCGGCCCTCTGCCTAATTTCTTGCGCAACCCCAGCACTTGGTAGCGCAATGCGTAATTGGTGCGATGGGACGAGTCCAACCGTGGGTCGTTGTAGCCGCCGGCCCACGGCTCGACGCAGGTGTCCAGATACAAGGCGCCTTTGTCGAACGCATAGGCGATGACAGCCAGGGAACTGACTTCCACCGACAAGTTGACGATGAAATCACCGGGCTTGACGAAGCGGTCGAGGACTTGCGCGAAGGTGTGCTCGGTCAGCGCCTTGCGGACAAAACGGATGCCCCGTTCCTTGAACCAGATGTTTTGCTCGATCACCGGGGCGATCACGGTGATCTGCTCGACGTCGATGTGGTCCTGCCCCCGTAGCAGGGGCAAGGTGGCCCGGGCGATGGAGCCGAAGCCGATGAAGACCAGATGACCGGTGAACGGGACCTGACGTTTCATGTGCCGCCTCCTTGGGAACGGTGTACCGCGCATGAAATAACCGAACGACGATCGATGCTACTTGCCAATACTGACAGGCGCGACGCAAGGTCCATCCCGCGCCGCGCCCTGCCCGTCTACGAAGTACCCAGCCCGCCGGACAAGTCTGCACCGGAGTGCGCCCGTTCGTGGGCCGGCGTGACGGTTGGCTCGTCTCGATGCTCGGTGGTCTTGCTCACCGTGTCGCGCACCGTTTCATAGCCCTCGCGAGCCTTTTGCCTGGCCTTGTCGGTCAACCCGGCGCTGGTCTTGCCCATCACGCGTTGCTCGGTGGAGGTGCTCGGCAAGGCCGCGCCCAGCATCGCCCCAAGGGCGATGCCCGCTGCCGCCATCATCAACGGTTGTTCCTTGAGCAAGCGGCTGAACTGATCGCCCAGGTCATGGGAACCCTGGGTCATGCGGTCTCCCGTTTCGTGCGCACGGCTGCGGGCATGGCGAGCACCAGCGCTCAAATCATCGGCCAGGTGCGAGGCCTTGTCCTTGAGGTGATGGAAGCCTTCGCGCAAGGAGTCGGTGGTGTCGTGCAGATGATTCCTAGCACTGCCCAAGCCACTCGCAAGCCCCTCGCTCCAACCGCTGCCGTCCTGGTCGGGCCCGACGCGATAACCGACCCGGGGCGGGTGGTTCTGGCCGAGCATCAACCAACACAGGCCAACCGTCGTGAGCACGGTCGGCACCGGGTTGTTGCGCACCGTCGTGCCCAGGTTGCCGAAGAATTCCGCGCCATTGCCCTTCACCAGGCCCAGCGCCTGGTCGAGCATCTGCCCCGGTGTGAATTTGCTGCCCAGGGCATCGACGATGTCGCTGATATGGGCGCGCTGCTCATCGATCTCGCGCTCGATGGTCTCCGGGCTCTTTTGCGATTCGGTTTTGAATTCATCCTTCATGAGGCTTTCCTCCGCAGGGCTTCCTGATCTTTGTTCAAGGCGTCGAGCGTTCGGTCAGGCTTGAAATGGGACGGTTCGAATTGTTTCTTGCCGGATTGCACCATGACAAAACCGATGATCATCACCACGACGCCGACGATCAGCGCGGCCAGCCACGGCGCCATCATCGTGCTCAGGCCGTACACCACCGCCATCAGCAGGATGATGAAACCGGCCATCAGCACCATCGCGCCACCAGCGACCCCGGCGATGCCCGCTTTCAACGTGTTGAGGCTGGCCTGGAACTCCGCCTTGGCCAGTGCCAGTTCCTTGGTAAACAGCGAGGGGACTTCGTGGGTCAGTTGCCGAAGCAGCCCCACGACCGAAGCATCGTTTTCGGGCGCCGAGGTCCCGGTGGAACGCTGGATATCTGGGTCTGGTCGGTTCATCACAATTCTCCTCTGGTATTGGCCGAGTCCGGCAACGAACCGGTGGCGAAATCACTGGGATGGTCCTGGACGCTGGGTGAAGTCGGGGTGACGCCAGTGGCCAGCCCGCTGCTCGTGGCGGCGCCAGGACCGATCGGGTCCGGCACCGGGTCGAACGACTGGGCGCCGAACCCGCCGGCAGGGGAGTCGAATGCCCGGCGGCGGGGTCGTCGACCTCGGTGGCAACCGGCGAGGTGCCGGCCTTGAGAAACCGCGACAGTCCGAACCCCACCGCGATGCTGCCGGCGAGGAACAAGCCAGGATTTTCCCGCGCCAGGCGAGACCCGTCGTGCAGCAACTGTTCGGCACTCTTGTTGCGCAGCTTGCTGGCCAGGCCGCTCATGCTATCGGCCATGTCCGCCAGGTAATGGGACACGCCAAGCGTGTCGTTGGCTTCGAGTTCCGACATGGCGGACTTGGCGCCGCGCGCCAGCGCATCGATCTGGTCCGCCGCGGTATCGCGGTATTGGCCGAAATGCGCATCGGCCCGTTCGCGGGCGCTGCCGATGGCTTCGTTCACGTCATCCTTGATGTTATGCAACGACTCTTCTGGTCGCCCATGGCCTGAAGTGTCGCTTTGTCGCTCGGGGTTATTGTCCGGGATAGTCATGTCTGTCCATCGCCTCCGTGATGAAAAACTCAACAACAGGCAATCGCTGTGCGATGCCCGATCAAGTGCCTCTCAGAACAAATGACGGGACGCGCGGGAGCTGAGTTCAAACGAGTTTGAAAGCTGGACGCTGGGTGGTCGTTGGGAGTGGTTTGAAGAATTTTTCTACACCGAACCCGTGGCGAGGGAGCTTGCTCCCGCTGGGGTGCGCAGCAGCCCCTATGATCGCGCCAGGTCCGAAAACCTAGGGCCTGCTGCGCAGTCCAGCGGGAGCAAGCTCCCTCGCCACAAAAGCGGTTATGTCGCCATCAGGATTCCATCGTCGCCGCCTGGTTGCCACCCTGCTCGGCAATTTTCGACAGTTTCTCGTCGGTGGCTTTTTCTTCCTTGAGGGTCGCCAGCAGCAAACCGACCACTTCATCGCCCAGGTTCAAATGCTTGGCCATGGCGATCAGCGTGCCGTAGCTGGCGATTTCATAATGCTCGACTTTTTGCGCCGCGCCGATCAGCCCCGCATCGAGCACCGCGCCTTTGTCTATTTCCTCGATCAACTCCTTCGACTCTTCCACCAGCCCTTCCATGGCGATGCACTTCATGCGCTTGAGCTTGATGCCTGCCACTTCCACCAGGGTGTCGATGCGTTCGATCTGCCCTTGGGTTTCTTCAAGGTGATCATTGAAGGCCTGCGCCAATAACGGGTTGGTGGTGGCCCGGGCCATGCGCGGCAAGGCGCGGGTGATCTGTTTTTCGGCGCTGTAGACATCGGACAGTTCGTGAATGAACAGGTCCGTCACGGTTTTTCTGGCCATCTGGATATCCTCCGATCAATGAACGGCGAAGCCGCGCTTCACCTGTTCAATCACTGACTCGGAGGGTTTTGCGGATGTTCAAGAAATCTGCGAACGCCTGGACAGAGGGCAGGCCGAGTGATTCAACCCAGCGCCGTGTCCAGGAACATCATCACCGCGAACCCCATCATCAACCCCAGGGTCGCCGGCGTTTCGTGGCCGTTGCGGTGGGTTTCCGGAATCACCTCGTGGGACACCACGAAAATCATCGCCCCCGCCGCCAGCCCCAGGCTGATGGGGTAAGCCACGGCCACGCCAGAGGACATGCCCAGGCCGATCACCGCGCCCAGGGGCTCCATCAATCCCGAGCCGACCGCAATCAACGCAGCGCGCAAGGTACTGATGCCGGTGACGCGCAACGCCATGGCAATGGCGAGGCCTTCGGGGATGTCCTGGATGGCGATGGCGGTGGTCAGGGGCAGGCCGACCTTGAAGTCGCCATTGGCGAAACTGACGCCGATGGCCATGCCTTCCGGCAGGTTGTGCAGCGTGATCGCCAGGACAAACAACCAGACCCGGTTGATACGCTTGGCCTCGGGACCGCGTCGGCCACTCAGCTCATGCTCATGGGGCACGAAACGGTCGAGACCGATCATCAGCAGGACGCCCAGCCCCAAACCGATGACCACGACAAGGGCGGCGAGCAACTGGTTACCGCAGATGACCTGCGCGGCATCGATGCCCGGCAGGATCAACGAGAACGAACTGGCCGCCAGCATCATCCCGGCAGCGAACCCCAACATGATGTCCTGGGTGCGCGACGAGATATCGCGCAACACCACCGCCATCACCGCGCCCAATGCCGTAGCGGCGAAACCGGAGGTACCGCCGAGCACCGCATAACCCAGGTTCTGGCGGTTGGCCCCCACCAGCGCGTTGTAGCCACTGTAGAGCAGCAGTGCGGCGACCAGCGCCAATCCGAGCCAGAAGGCCAGCCCCAGCAGCAGGTTGTTTTGCACGGGATCGAGCCAGGTACGCCAGGGCGATCGGATCCGGGAGGTGGGCTGGTCCATCGAATGTCCTTGTTGATTTAACCGCACGATGCCTGATCGTCACCCGCAACCAAAGGAACGATCAAGCAATATGTTCGGGCGAGGGAGCCAGGCCCCCTCGCCGATGCCTCACAGCTTCTCGTTTTGCATCCCCGCGCCTAGGTCCGCGCCCGTCGTGGGGTTGCTTTCCGGGTTGGACATCGTCCGCGCCTTCATGTCCATCAGCAACGCTTCATCCTTCTCGCTCAACTGCACACTGGCCAGGCCATCGCCGCCATCGACCATGCCGGCGTCGGGTTCTCGACAAACTCCCAATCATCGCCCTGGTTCCAGGGACCGCGCACCGAAGGCTCGCCCTGGGACATGTTGAAGTAGACGTTAGTGAACTCCGGCATGCCAGGCAATTTGCCTTGGGGGAAGTTGGGCTGGATGGCATGCAGGGCTTTCTCGAACGACAACTGGTGCGCGATTTCGCGCGTCATCAAGAAGCCCAGGGCTTCTTTCACACCGGGGTCGTCGGTGACGTTCATCAACCGCTCATAGACGATTTTCGCCCGGGCCTCCGCAGCGATGTTCGAACGCATGTCTGCGGTCGGTTCGCCAATCGTGTCGATGTAGGCCGCGGTCCACGGCACGCCCGCCGAGTTGGTCAGCGGCGAACCGGCCCCATACAGCACGCTGGTGATATGGGAGTCGTTGCCCGCACCATTGATCTCGCGATACAGCTGGCCTTCCTGCTCGACGCCTTCGGCCATCTTGCCCTTGGCGCCCTTGTTCAGCATGACGATGATCGAGCCGATCACCTCCAAGTGACTGAGCTCCTCGGTGGCGATGTCCATCAGCAGATCCTTGCGGCCCGGATCATCTTCGGACAGGGCCTGGGTGAAATAACGCGATGCGGCCGCCAATTCACCCTGGGCGCCACCAAACTGTTCCAGCAACAGGTTTGCGAGGCCTGGATTGGGCTCGGCGACACGCACGGTATATTGCAATCGCTTATTGTGAATAAACATGATTGAACTCCTCGGTCAGGACACAGTTCATGGGAACCCTGCCGACGACAGGCCCATGACAATCAGAAGAAGTTAGTGAAATAAAATTTATTTTTTATTCACGGCGCAAGACGAATGGTCGTCGCATCGCTGCATAACCAAAACACGCCTTAGTTGTGAATAGCCAAGCGAAGCCGGGCATGACATGCCCGACTTTATATACACTTACATGCATTCGACGTGACAGGCCCCATGTCAAATGACATGGGGCCTACGGACCACGGGACATTACGAATTACGACCGCCGCCGTGGCTGTTTTCCCCGCCTTTCTTACCGGCTTCGGAAGCCTTTTCCCGGTCATTGGCAAAGTTGCCACCGGAGGCCTGGCCACCTTTGCGGCCCGCTTCCGAGGCCCGTTCAGGGTCATTGGCAAAATTGCCACCCGAGGCTTGTCCGCCCTTGCGTCCGGCCTCTGCGGCACGTTCCGGATCGTTGGCAAAATTGCCACCGGACATGTGGCCACCCTTACGGCCAGCCTCGGCTGCGCGTTCCGGATCATTGGCGAAGTTGCCGCCCGATGCCTGGCCGCCTTTCTTGCCGGCTTCAGATGCTTTCTCACGATCGTTAGCGAAATTGCCAGGGTTGTTATTACCTGTATTTGCCATTTCATTCACCTCGTTAGTTGCTATTTGCGAACCCTGTTGGCTCGTATTTATTCGGAAAACATGACGCATTCAAGGTTTGAAGAAGTTCTTCAAACGGCGACGAACGGTAGCGACCTCTATTTATATACCGCTGCGCTTGCGATGAATTGAAATTAACTATCACCCAAGCGGCGGTTAATATGTGGGAGCGAGCCTGCTCGCGAAGGCAAGTTATCAGTCAGTAGGATATTGATAACTTCCAACTGCTTTCGCGAGCAGGCTCGCTCCCACACTTGTCTCTTACATACAGTGAAAAACAGTGCGTGTCTTTCCACGCTGTCCGCCAAGGGCCGAGTGGCGCCGGCACCCCAATGCACCGGTCTCGTCACCCCGGCCTCGCGCCGTTCCAGGAAGCCAAAACTCGCGGGCTGCCGGTGTTGTCTTGCACCACCGCACTGACCGGCTTGCGGTGTCCGGACACCCTGTCGCCGATGCCCGGATAAAGCGATGTTCACGGTGAAATCGGGTCGCTGGCCGGGAACGTTTCCTCCAACGCTTCATCCAGCTGGTTGTTGGTGATATCCCTTTCGCCGACCTTGCCACTGTGCTCGCAATGGCAATCCGGCGCCGGGCACGGTTCTCCGTTGGGGTGTTGCTCGGCGCAGGCCTGACTGCAATAAGCCTCGCCGTCATGGTTGAACACCCGATCGGGATCGACATCGCAGTGGCAGCCGGGGCAGCCACACTTCAATTCGCTCATGATCCTTCTCCTGCATTGCAACTATCAGGATCCCACCAGCAGTTGGACCTCAAGGTTCGCTGCCGCAACGCCATGCTTCGCCACATACACCTCGTCGGTCCAACCTTTGGTCAGGTTGCGATACGTCTGGGTGCCGAGGGCCGCGCCGCTGTCCCACTCCATGACATCGCCGATGTCCACGTCGTTGGCGGGGCCCAGCTCGAGTACTGTGTGGCCGTCTTCTTCGGCCACGTAGACACCCACTCTCGCACTCTGTCGATTGATGGCTCTTACCTCACCGGTGGTCTGCTTCATGCCTGTCCTCTTTGCGTTTGACGGCAGGTTTGGCGCGGCCGCGATGCCCGCGGCCGCGCTTTTGCATCAGCGCTTGGCTTCGGTATGCGGGTTGGCCGAACGCTCGAGAAACGCCTGGGTAATTTCCGGCAGATGATCGCGCAGCCAATCGGCCATGGCGATTTCCTGGGGCAGGATCTGCTCGCAGGCCTTCTGGGTCTCGACATCGCCGGCCGCTTTCGCCGCCGCGATCAGCACCGTGTAGGAAGCGATCTCCAGGTTCTCGAAGACATAGCCACTCATGGCGCCCTTGACCACTTCGTCACTCATCGCCATGCCGCCCATGGCCTGACCGAACGCCATCAGCTTGCCGGCCATGTCCTTGAGCATCGACGGGCTGCCGCCCAGCCGCTGGATGCACCCTTCGACCAGTTTCTGCTGCCCGAGCGTCTCTTCGATGTGCTGTTCGATCCGAGCCTTGAGCACCGGATAATGCTCGAGGCGCTCGGCCTGGGCCTTGAGCATTTTCTCCGCTTGCTGTTCCATGGCGTGAGCGTCGTTGAGCCAATCCAGCAGGTTCTCTTTAGGGGTTGCCATTGCGTTCTCCTTATCCGTGTTCATTAGCGCAGCGCGGCGCAAGAGCGCTGAAGTACCGCACATAAGGTGGATTTCACAGGCGCCGGGAAAGTTTGAACAAACACCACGCAAGGGCGACGAAAGGCGTGGGACCAACCCGGTGCTACCCTCAACGACTCAAGGCCAGCGGAGAACCCCAATGCCCGACGATCTACACCGTGATCCGATCGACCAACTTCAGGCCTATATGACCGGGCGTCGCTTCCTGGTGCTGACGGGTGCGGGCATCAGCACCCCATCGGGCATTCCCGACTACCGGGACAACGACGGCGTGCGACGGGGCCGGCAGCCGATGATGTACCAGGAGTTCCTCGCCCAGCCCGAAGCCCGACGGCGCTATTGGGCGCGGGCGATGCTGGGCTGGCCACGCATGCGCCAGGCCCGCCCGAACCAGGCCCACCAGGCCCTGGCCGAGTTGCAGGACCAGGACCGCATCAGTGGCCTGATCACGCAGAACGTCGACGCCTTGCATGACCAGGCCGGCAGCCGGCATGTCGTCGAACTGCACGGCAGCCTGCACCGCGTGCTGTGCCTCGATTGCGGCCAGCGCAGCGAGCGGCAGCAGATCCAGTCATTGATGGAAACCGACAACCCCTACCTGAGCGGTGTCGATGCCGTGCAGGCCCCCGATGGCGATACGCTGCTGGATCCGGCGTTCGAGGCGCGCTTCCAGGTGCCGCGTTGCCCGCATTGCGCCGGCGAACGCCTGAAGCCGGATGTGGTTTTTTTCGGTGAAAACGTCGCGGCACCCACCGCGGCGTGCGCCATGCAAGCCGTCGAGCAAGCGGATGGTTTGCTGGTGGTGGGCTCGTCATTGATGGCCTATTCGGCGTTTCGCCTGTGCCGCGCGATCAAGGACCGGGGCAAGCCGCTGCTGGCGATCAACCAGGGCAAGACCCGGGCTGATGAATTGTTGGATCTGAAGATCGGAATACCGTGCGAAGAACTGTTGCCGCTGATGATCTGAAGCGCACCCCACTCCACTGTGGGAGCGAGCTTGCTCGCGATAGCAATGGGTCAGTTACATAGACGCTGACTGATACACCGCTATCGCGAGCAAGCTCGCTCCCACAGGGGACAACTCATGGCACCTGAACTCATGGCGACCGCACACCAAGGTCCTGATCCTTCAACGTATCGAACAACGCCTGGGCCGCCGCCGACAGTTCGTAGCCCGGCTTGGTCAGCACGCCGATGGCCCGTTCTATCACTGGATCGCTGAGGGTGATGCAGCGAGCGCCCAGCTCATGCATCTGGCCAACGCACAGGGCCGGCACCGCGCTCACGCCGAGGCCGCTGGCAACCATCCGCCCGACGGTCGCCAACTGGTGGCTCTCGAACTCCACCGGCAGCTTCCAGCCTCGGGCCTGCAGATGTTCTTCCAGCATGACCCGCACGGTAGAGGGCCGTTGCAAGGTGATGAACGGTTGCTCCAGCAAGGTCTCCCACTGAATGGCGTCGCGCTGGGCCAGCGGTGAATCCAAAGGCACCACCGCAACGAAACGATCGCGGTACAACGGCGTGAATGCCAGCGACGAGCCCTGCATCGGCTCGAACGCCACGCCCAGCTCCACATGACGATCGCGGACCATTTCCAGCACCTGCTCGTTGATCACGTCGTTGACGGTGACATTGACATTCGGAAACCGTGCGCGGAAGGTCTTGAGGATCGGTGGCAGCAGGTTGCCGGCGAACGACGGCATCGCCGCCAACGTCACGCGACCGCGCTGCAAGGTGAAGCGCTGGCGCATTTCGTCTTCGGCGTTTTCCCAATCGGCGACCAGTCGACGGGCCAGCGGCAGCAGGGACTCGCCTTCCGGTGTCAGCGCGACATTGCGTGTGTTACGGCTGAACAGGCGGCCTCCCAGCCCCTCCTCCAGCGCCTTGATCGTCAAGCTCAGGGCCGACTGGGACAGGTGCAGCCGCTCGCAGGCCACGGCGAAGCTCAGGCTTTGGGCCACGGCCAGAAACGCGCGGATTTGCTTGAGGGTCATGTCGTGGCTCCTACAGGTAAGACATTGTTGAGTTTTATCAATCAATCCAATGCAAAAATCAACTTAACAAATATATGGCTTGGCGCAACACTGCATCTCATTGCGACCCCACTCAAGAATAAAAGAGGTGTCTATGGCAGGTTTCGACAAACGCGTGAGTTCCTACGAAGAAGCGCTGGAAGGCTTGAAGGACGGCATGACCGTCATCGCCGGCGGCTTTGGCTTGTGCGGTATCCCGGAAAACCTGATCGCCGAGATCAAGCGCAAGGGCATCCGCGATCTCACCGTGGTCTCCAACAACTGTGGCGTTGACGGTTTCGGCCTCGGCGTACTGTTGGAGGACCGGCAGATTCGCAAAGTGGTCGCCTCCTACGTCGGCGAAAACGCCCTCTTCGAGAAGCAATTGCTGAGCGGCGAAATCGAAGTCGTACTCACCCCCCAAGGCACCCTCGCGGAAAAAATGCGTGCAGGCGGCGCGGGCATTCCGGCGTTTTTCACCGCCACCGGCGTCGGCACGCCCGTGGCCGAAGGCAAGGAAGTGCGTGAGTTCCATGGCCGCCAGTACCTGATGGAAGAATCCATCACCGGCGACTTCGCCATCGTCAAAGGCTGGAAAGCCGACCATTTCGGCAACGTCGTCTATCGTCACACCGCTCAGAACTTCAATCCCCTGGCCGCCACGGCGGGCAAGATCACCGTGGTGGAAGTCGAAGAAATCGTCGAGCCCGGCGAGTTGGACCCGACGCAGATCCACACCCCCGGCATCTACGTCGACCGGGTCATTTGCGGCACGTTCGAAAAGCGCATCGAACAGCGCACCGTCCGTAAGTGATCCCCTGCCCCCGGCCCGAATGAAGGAATGACACCATGGCACTTTCCCGCGAACAAATGGCTCAGCGCGTCGCCCGCGAAATGCAAGACGGCTACTACGTGAACCTCGGCATCGGCATCCCGACCCTGGTCGCCAACTACATTCCCGAAGGCATGGAAGTCATGCTGCAATCGGAAAACGGCCTGCTCGGCATGGGCGCGTTTCCCACCGAAGCCGAAGTCGACGCCGACATGATCAACGCCGGCAAGCAGACCGTCACCGCGCGCATCGGCGCGTCGATTTTTTCCTCGGCCGAATCGTTCGCGATGATCCGCGGCGGCCATATCGACCTGACCGTGCTCGGTGCGTTCGAGGTGGACGTCGAAGGCAACATTGCCTCGTGGATGATTCCCGGCAAGCTCGTCAAGGGCATGGGCGGCGCGATGGACCTGGTGGCCGGCGCCGAGAACATCATCGTCACCATGACCCACGCGTCCAAGGACGGCGAGTCGAAACTGCTGCCCCGTTGCAGCCTGCCGCTGACCGGCGCCGGTTGCATCAAGCGCGTGCTGACCGACCTGGCCTACCTGGAAATCCAGGACGGCGCCTTTATTCTCAAGGAACGCGCCCCGGGCGTCAGCGTCGAGGAAATCGTCGCCAAGACCGCCGGCAAACTGATCGTGCCGGACCACGTCCCTGAAATGCAGTTCGCTGCCCAGTGAGGAGAGATTCGATGCAAGAAGTCGTGATTGTCGCCGCCACCCGCACCGCCATCGGCAGTTTCCAGGGTTCGCTGGCGTCCATTCCCGCGCCGGAACTCGGTGCCGCAGTGATTCGTCGCCTGCTGGAACAGACCGGCCTGGCCGGCGAGCAAGTCGATGAAGTGATCCTTGGCCAAGTGCTGACCGCAGGCTCCGGGCAGAACCCGGCGCGCCAGGCGTCGATCCTCGCCGGCCTGCCCCACGCGGTGCTCGGCACTGACCTTGAACAAGGTCTGCGGCTCGGGCCTCAAGGCGTTGCACCTGGGCGCCCAGGCGATTCGCTGTGGCGACGCCGACGTGATCATCGCCGGCGGCATGGAGAACATGAGCCTCGCCCCGTATGTGTTGCCAGCCGCTCGTACCGGCCTGCGCATGGGCCACGCGAAGATGATCGACAGCATGATCACCGACGGCTTGTGGGATGCGTTCAACGATTACCACATGGGCATCACCGCCGAAAACCTGGTGGACAAGTACGGCATCAGCCGCGAGGCGCAGGATGCCTTTGCCGCCGCGTCCCAGCAAAAAGCCGTTGCCGCGATCGAGGGCGGTCGGTTTGCCGATGAGATCACGCCGATCCTGATTCCCCAGCGCAAGGGCGACCCCGTGGCCTTCGCCACCGACGAACAACCGCGCGCCGGTACCACCGCCGAATCCCTGGGCAAGCTGAAGCCGGCGTTCAAGAAAGACGGCAGCGTCACCGCGGGCAATGCCTCGTCGCTCAATGATGGCGCCGCCGCCGTGATCCTGATGAGTGCGGAAAAAGCCAAGGCATTGGGTTTGCCAGTGCTGGCAAAAATCAGTGCCTACGCCAATGCGGGTGTCGACCCGGCGATCATGGGCATCGGCCCGGTATCGGCCACTCGCCGCTGCCTGGACAAGGCCGGTTGGTCATTGGATCAACTGGACCTGATCGAAGCCAACGAGGCTTTTGCCGCCCAGTCCCTGGCCGTCGCCAAGGAGCTGGAATGGGATATGGACAAGGTCAACGTCAATGGTGGCGCCATCGCCTTGGGCCACCCGATCGGGGCTTCGGGCTGCCGGGTGCTGGTGACGCTGCTGCATGAAATGATCAAGCGCGACGCCAAGAAAGGCCTCGCGACACTCTGCATCGGTGGCGGCCAGGGCGTGGCCCTCGCGCTGGAACGCGCGTAACCGACAACAGGCACAACGGTGGTCGCGTGGACCCACGACATCCGCGCGACCACTGGCACCACCACCGGCGCGACCTTGGTTGCGCCGGTTTTTTCATGCCTTGAGTTTGCTCGCGACAGCGTCAGCCTTGAACAGCCAGGCCCCGTGGCGAGGGGATTTATCCCCGCTGGGCTGCGTAGCAGTCCTAAAGTAATGCGTTCGATCGTCCTGGCATACCGAGTTGCCAGTTTGGGGGCCGCTTCGCAGCCCAGCGGGGATAAATCCCCTCGCCACAAGTTTTTTAATGGCATGGCGTTGTGTAATTCTTCAGCCCCCCGCACCAAACCGATCACGGCTGTTGGTCAGGTGCAGCCACATGGCCGCGCGGGCGGCGTCGGGGTCCTGGCGCTTGATGGCGTTGAAGATCGCTTCGTGTTCCAGGTTGGCAAACTGCGCCAGCCTGCCCAGGTCCGCCTGGCCGCGCTCGGCCATGTTCACCCTCGTGCGAGGAATCATGGCGTTGCCCAGGTGCTGCATGATCTCGACAAAACAGCTGTTGGACGTGGCTTCGGCAATCAGCAGGTGGAAACGCCGGTCAGCCTCGACGCAGCTGTCGTTGTTGCTGAGCAGGCGCTGGTAGTCATCCAGCGCCTGGCGCATCTGCTGCAGTTGCTGTTCGCTGCGGCGCTGGGCCGCCAATGCGGCCGCCTGGGTCTCCAGGCCCAGGCGCAGTTCCAGAATGCCCCGGACGCCCGCCGCGGTATCGACATTGAGCCGCAACCCCTGCTCGCCATTCGGCTCCAGCACAAAGGTGCCGATGCCGTGGCGAGTCTCCACCAGCCCCGACGCCTGCAACTTGGAAATCGCCTCGCGCACCACCGTGCGGCTGACCCCATGCTCGCGCACGATGGCGCCTTCGGACGGCAGCTTTTCCCCCGGCTTCAACTGCCCGAGCAGAATGCTCTGGCTCAACTTCGCCACCAGGTCATGGGCCAGGTTGTGGGTGCGCTTGCGCAGGGGCGCTTCAATGTCTTGCTGCATGTGCCGGGGTTCCTTGAAAACAGGCTCGTCGATCCTATCACTGGCGGCGCTGAAAGTGCTCCTCGATACCCCACCATCTTGTATGACAACACGCAACAAAGATCGCAATCCACCGACTGAAGCGGGGCAAATAAGACATTTTCGTCAAACGGCGAAACCTTGTAAAACCTTCTCAGTGACGGCTCAAGCCCCCATTAATACGGCATAAAAAGCCTCAATACCCAATCCAATCGTGCTCAAAAACTGCTTGTCAGACAAAAAAATCAACTTGTATGATGTCTATCAACATCAGCGCCTGCGCGATGCCCCGTATAAAAACAATAACTCAAGGATTCCCATACACGATGACTACGCCAGACACCCACAAAGCCCCGATCATCACCAGCATGCAGGTCGTGCCCGTGGCCGGCCACGATGGCATGCTGCTGAACCTCAGCGGCGCCCATGGCCCGTTCTTCACCCGCAACATCGTCATCCTCAAGGACAACGCCGGGCACACCGGCGTGGGCGAGGTGCCCGGCGGCGAGCGCATTCGCCAGACGCTGGAAGACGCCCGTTCGCTGGTGGTCGGCAGCCCCATCGGCACCTATCAGAAGATTCTCAACAGCGTGCGCCAGGCCTTCGCCGACCGCGATGCCGGTGGCCGTGGATTGCAGACCTTCGATCTGCGCATCACTATTCACGCTGTCACCGGCCTGGAAGCGGCGCTGCTGGACCTGCTCGGCCAGCACCTGGATGTCCCGGTCGCCGCCCTGCTCGGCGAAGGCCAGCAACGCGACGAAGTGAAGATGCTCGGCTATCTGTTTTATGTCGGTGATCGCCAGCAGACCGACCTGCCCTACCGCAGCGAACCGGACGCCGATAACGACTGGTTCCGCGTGCGCCACGAAAAAGCCCTGGATGCCGACGCAGTGGTGCGCCTGGCCGAAGCGGCCCACGCGCACTACGGTTTTCAGGATTTCAAGCTCAAGGGCGGCGTGCTCAAGGGCGACGAGGAAATCGAAGCCGTGACGGCATTGGCCGAACGCTTTCCCCAGGCGCGTATCACCCTGGACCCGAACGGAGCCTGGTCACTCAAGGAAGCGATTCGCTTGTGCCGCGACCAACACAAGGTGCTGGCGTATGCCGAGGACCCTTGCGGGGCTGAGAATGGCTATTCGGGCCGCGAGGTCATGGCCGAGTTCCGGCGCGCCACGGGCCTCAAGACCGCTACCAACATGATTGCCACCGATTGGCGCGAAATGGGTCATGCGATCACGCTGCAATCCGTGGACATTCCCCTGGCCGACCCGCACTTCTGGACGATGCAGGGTTCGGTGCGCGTGGCGCAGATGTGCAACGAATGGGGCCTGACCTGGGGCTCGCACTCCAACAACCACTTCGACATCTCCCTGGCGATGTTCACCCACGTCGCGGCCGCCGCACCGGGCGACATCACCGCCATCGACACCCACTGGATCTGGCAGGACGGCCAACGGTTGACCAAGGCGCCATTGCAGATCAAGGGCGGTTGCGTGCAAGTGCCGAAGAAACCTGGGCTGGGGATCGAGCTGGACATGGACCAGTTGGCCAAGGCTCATGAATTGTACAAAGGCATGGGGCTCGGGGCGCGGGACGACTCGGTGGCGATGCAGTACCTGATCCCGGGCTGGAAGTTCAATAACAAGCAGCCGTGCCTGGTTCGCTGACCACCAAAACTTTGACCCTGTGGGAGCGAGCTTGCTCGCGATAGCGGAGTGTCTGTCAGCACTTTTGTGACCGACTGACCGCCATCGCGAGCAAGCTCGCTCCCACATTGGATCTGAGTCTGGGCCTACCCTTCCGGCCGCAGGATCAGCACCGCCAACGGCGGCAGGTTCAGTTCCAGCGACAACGCCTGGCCATGGCTCGGGATCGCCTCAGTGGAAGCGCCACCGCCATTGCCATAATTCGAGCCGGCGTAAGTGTCGGCATCGCTGTTGAGCAATTCCACCCAACGCCCGCCAAACGGCACGCCGACCCGATACGCCTCGCGCGGCACCGGCGTGAAGTTGGCGACCACAAGCACCGGCCGGCCGTCCTTGCTCCAACGCAACCACGCATAGACGCTGTTGAGCGCGTCGTCGCCAATCAACCATTGGAAGCCTTGGGGCGCGTCATCCTGATCGTGCAGCGCCGGCTCTTCGCGATACAAACGATTGAGATCGCTCACCAGTTTCTGCACACCCCGGTGCTCGGGATATTGCAGCAGGTACCAATCCAGTTGCTGGTCATGGTTCCACTCGCGCCATTGGCCGAACTCACAGCCCATGAACAGCAGCTTCTTGCCCGGATGGCCCCACATGAAACTCAGATAGGCCCGCAGGTTGGCAAATTTCTGCCAGCGGTCACCGGGCATCTTATCGATCAGCGAGCGCTTGCCATGGACCACTTCGTCATGGGAAATCGGTAGGACAAACCGCTCGGACCAGGCGTACACCAGGCCAAAGCTCAACTCGTTATGGTGATGGGCGCGGTACACCGGATCCTGCTGGATGTAATGCAGCGAATCGTGCATCCAGCCCATGTTCCACTTGTAGGCGAAACCCAGGCCGCCCTGCTGCGTGCTCTGGCTGACGCCGGGCCAGGCGGTGGATTCCTCGGCGATGACCAGCGCGCCCGGGGTTTCCAGCGCGACCACATCGTTGAGATGCCGCAGGAAATCGATCGCCTCCAGGTTCTCCCGTCCGCCGTGGCGGTTAGGCACCCATTCGCCGGCCTTGCGCGAATAGTCGCGATACAGCATCGAGGCCACGGCATCCACCCGCAGGCCGTCAACGTGGAAATGCTTGAGCCAGTGCAACGCCGACGCCAGCATGAAACCGTGGACTTCGGTGCGCCCCAGGTTATAGATCAGCGTGTCCCAATCCTGGTGGAAACCTTCCAGCGGGTTACCGTATTCGTACAACGCGGTGCCGTCGAACTGGGCCAGGCCATGGGTATCAGTCGGAAAGTGCGCGGGCACCCAGTCCAGGATCACGCCAATGTCAGCCTTATGACAGGCGTTGACGAACGCGGCGAAATCATCGGGTGAACCGAAACGCGCAGTCGGAGCGAATTGCGACAGCGGTTGATAGCCCCATGAGCCACCGAACGGGTGCTCCATGATGGGCATCAGCTCGATGTGCGTGAAGCCCAGGTCCTTGACGTAGGGGATCAGCCGATCAGCCAGTTCATGCCAGTTGTATTGCCGGGAGACCTCGCCCGCCTCGTCGATCTCGCATTGCCAGGAACCGGCGTGCAGTTCGTAGATCGACAGCGGCGCGCCCGGTAGCTGGCGTTCGCGACGGCTTTGCATCCACTCGTCATCGTGCCATTCGATCTTCAGTGGCGAGGCGACCTTGGACGCCGTATCCGGCGGCATCTGCGTGGCCAGGGCCACCGGGTCGGCCTTCAGCGGCAAGATGCCGTGGGCGCCGAGGATTTCATATTTATACCCCTCGCCCGGCCCGAGCCTCGGAATGAATATTTCCCACACGCCGGACGGATAACGGATGCGCATCGGATGCCGGCGCCCGTCCCAGACGTTGAAATCCCCGACCACCGAAACCCGGCGCGCATTCGGCGCCCAGACCGCAAAACGCACGCCCTCGACGCCATCCACCGTCTTCAATTGCGCACCGAGGCAGGCGCTGAGGTCGCGATGGTTACCTTCCGCAAACAGGTAGAGATCCATTTCCCCGAGCAGCGGACCGAAGCTGTAGGGATCTTCGGCAACTTGTTCGCCGCCGGCCCACCGCGTGCGCAACAGGTAGGGCTGGGCGCGGTCGAAATGGCCGACAAACAGTCCCGGAGTTTCGGTGATCTGCAACTCGCCAAGCTCTTCGCCGCTGTCACGGGCGAGCACATGCACGCTCAACGCGCCGGGCAGGTAGGCCCGGATGAATTGTCCGCCCGCCCCGTCTCCATGGGGGCCGAGGATCGAAAACGGATCGTGGTGTTCGGCGCGCACCAGCGCGTCGATGTCGTGGGGGGCTGGCAGCAACGACTCTTTGGCCTGCCCCTGTGATTCCTTGTTCGAGACGCTCATGATTCTCTCCACTAAATCGGTCCGGCTAAATCGGAAAAGGGTTGCAGCCCACTCAATAGCCCGTACAGCCCGTGCAACGGCACGGGCAGCCAGGCAGGGCGATTCTCGGCTTCATAAGCCACTTCATAGGCCGCCTTCTCCAGGCCGAACAACGCCAGCGCGGCGTCTTCGCCTTCAGCATCCTTCCACTCATGGGCAAGACTAGCTGCCGCCAGCCGATACGCCTGGACAAATGCCTGGCGCGCCTCCATCAGATAGCGGTCGGCGACCCGTTTGCGCGCCGCATCGGCATCCGCCGTGCTGTCGACGGTGTGCAACTGGACGGCCATCGCCGCCGCGTAGTCGAAGGAGCGCAGCACACCGCTGACGTCCTTGTACGGGCTGTGCTTGCCACGTCGCTCATGCAGCGGCCGCGCGGGCTCGCCTTCAAAATCGATCAGGTAGGCGTCGCCCTTGATCACCAACACCTGCCCCAAGTGCAAGTCACCATGAACCCGGATACGCAAGCCACCCACTGCCTTGCCGGCCAGTTCCTGGACGTGGGCCAGCACGGTTTTCCTGTGTTCCAACAAGCGTGCGACCATCGCCTGGTCCGCAGGGTTCAATTGGTCCTGGTTCTGCTTGAGCAGGCGCAAGGCATTTTCCACCTGGGCGGCGACATCCTTGCCGATGGCCTGGGCTTCCTTGGCACTGGTGGGCTGCGGCGCGAAGTCCGGATTGTCGGCGGGCTGGGCAAGCACTTGGTGCATTTCCCCGAGGCGCTGGCCGAGCATGCCGGCAAAATCCTTCAGTTCGCCCAGGGCGTTGTAGTGCTGCTCCTGCTCGGACATGGCGTCCGCCAGCTCGTCGCGCAAGGCCCGTTCGAGGTTGTTCTGGGTCCACTCCCAGGCGTCGCCCTGATTGCTCAGGTAACCCTGGGCGATCATCAGCAAGGCATCTTCGCCCTGGGCGTCGCGGCGGATCACCGAACCCAGCAGCGGCGAGATATTGCTGAAGCCTGCCGCGGTCAGGTAAGCGCTCATCTCCAGTTCCGGGTGCACGCCAGACGCAACCTTGCGGATCAACTTGAGCACCAGGCTGCCGCCCACCACCACCGAACTGTTGGACTGCTCGGCGGACAGGTAGCGCACCTCGGGCTCGGCCCCCAGGTTCAGCGCCGCCAGGCCCTCGGTGGGCTCGAAGCGCAACTCGCCATCGGCGCACGGCAGCACCGTGTTGGCCTGGATGCCTTGGAGCACGGCCCGAATGAAATTTTCCAGGGTGAACGCATCGGTGATCAAGCCGACCTGGCGACCCCGGCGGACCCGCGACAAGGCCAATTGCTGGGGCAGCGCGGCGCCGACCTGATCCTCGGCAAGCAGGCCGAACGGCAGTTGATAGCGCAGGGTCTGGCCAGCGCTGGTCACGTCTATCTCGCTCAGCAACACGGGGTGTTGCGGATCGCCGAAGCGCACGCCGTAGACGATGTCGACTTTCTCGATGGCGCTGTCCTTGCCGGCAAACCAGCGGCGGTTCTGCAGCCAGTTCGGCAGGATGCCCTGTTCCAATGTGGTGCGCGATGGCGCCTCGAGGAGTTCTTCCAAGCGCTTTTTCAAGACCAGCGTGGTGAAATCCGGCAGGCTCTGCGCCGGCTCCACATGCCAGCTCGGCATCTGGTTTTCCGCCGCCAGGGCGAACCAGTAGAAACCGTACGGCGCCAGCGTCAGGAGGAAATTCAACTGGCCGATGGGCGGGAACGCATTGCCGCCAAGCATTTCCACCGGGACCATGCCGGCGTAGGCCGACAAGTCCAGCTCGGCAGCCTGGGCACTGCGCGACACGTTGGCCACGCACAGGATGATTTCATGCTTGCCGTCCGGGCCGGTGTATTCGCGGGTGTAGGCCAGGATCCGCCGGTTGCTCGGCGACAGCATCTTCAACGTGCCCCGGCCAAAAGCCTTGGATTGCTTGCGCACGGCGAGCATGCGGCGGGTCCAGTTGAGCAGCGAATGAGGATCGCCGGATTGGGTCTCGACGTTGACCGACAGGTAGCCGTACAGCGGGTCCATGATCGGTGGCAACACCAGGCTGGCCGGGTCGGCGCGGGAGAACCCGCCGTTGCGGTCGATGGACCACTGCATCGGCGTGCGCACGCCATCGCGATCGCCCAGATAGATGTTGTCGCCCATGCCGATCTCATCGCCGTAATACAAGGTCGGCGTGCCGGGCATCGACAGCAACAGGCTGTTGAGCAACTCCACACGGCGGCGGTCGCGCTCCATCAGCGGCGCCAGGCGTCGACGAATGCCGAGGTTGATCCGCGCCCGACGGTCGGCGGCGTAGTAATTCCACAGGTAGTCGCGCTCTTTGTCGGTGACCATTTCCAGGGTCAACTCATCGTGGTTGCGCAGGAAAATCGCCCATTGGCAATTGGCCGGGATCTCCGGGGTCTGGCGCAGGATATCGGTGATGGGAAAACGGTCTTCCTGGGCCAGCGCCATGTACATGCGCGGCATCAACGGGAAGTGGAACGCCATGTGGCACTCGTCGCCATTGAGGCCCTGCGCATCGACGTCGCCAAAATAGAGCTGGGTATCCTCCGGCCACTGGTTGGCCTCGGCCAGCAGCATGCGGTCGGGGTAATTGGCGTCGATCTCGGCGCGGATCAGCTTGAGGACGTCGTGGGTCTCGGGCAGGTTCTCGTTGTTGGTGCCGTCGCGCTCGATCAAGTACGGGATCGCATCCAGGCGCAGGCCATCGATGCCCATGTCGAGCCAGTAGCGCATCACCGAGAGCACGGCCTTGATCACCTGCGGATTGTCAAAATTAAGGTCCGGCTGGTGGGAATAGAAACGGTGCCAGAAGTACTGGCCGGCCACTGGGTCCCAGGTCCAGTTGGATTTCTCGGTGTCGAGGAAGATGATCCGGGTGCCGTCATATTTGTGGTCGTCATCGGACCAGACGTAGAAATCCCGCGCACTGGAGCCTTTCTTGGCCTTGCGCGCGCGCTGGAACCAGGGGTGCTGGTCGGAGGTGTGGTTGATGACCAGCTCAGTGATCACCCGCAGGTTGCGCTTGTGGGCTTCGGCGATGAAACGCCGCGCGTCGGCCATGGTGCCGTAGTCGGGGCTGACGCCCCGGTATTCGGCGATGTCGTAGCCGTCATCGCGCCGCGGTGAAGGATAGAACGGCAGCAGCCAGATGGTGTTGACGCCTAGGTCGGCGATGTAGTCGAGCTTCTCGATCAAGCCAGGGAAATCGCCGATTCCGTCGTTGTTGGAGTCGAAATAGGATTTGACGTGGACCTGATAGATCACCGCGTCCTTGTACCAGAGCGGGTCCTTGATGAACGTGGCAGACCGGGGTTTCTTGGCCATTTGCAACTCCTGCTGATTCTATAAAGCCGCGGGTTACAGGCTTGTTCTTTTATGTTGCGCAGTGTTTTGTTTGTGGCGAGGGGATTTATCCCCGCTGGGCTGCGAAGCAGCCCCAATTGCTTTAACGCGTCTCGACAGGCAAACCGTGCATTTCATTCAGGGTCGCTGCGCAACCCAGCGGGGCGGTGCGACGTTTCGCTAAATCCCCCCTCGCCACAGCAAGCTCCCCTCGCCACAAAAGCATTTCATCCACTCGCTTTTGTTTTACGCGACGCTGATCCGCCAGATCCCGAACGGCTGGTACGCCGGGTCGATGCGCATGAACTGATACTTGCCATACCAGGTCCAGCGGTGACCGTTCATCAAATCCTCGCCCTGGGTCTGGGCGTCGTCCGGCAGGCCCATCTCCCACAGCGGCAATTCGAAATTGGCTTCCTGGACGTTATGCGGATCGAGGCTCACGGCCACCAGGATGAAGTTGCTGCCGTCCGGCGTGCGCTTGCCGAAATACAGGATGTTGTCGTTCCAGGCGTTGTAGATCTTCAGGCCCAGGTGCGTATGCAGCGCCGGGTTCTGCCGGCGAATGCGATTGAGCTGGGCGATCTCGGCGATGATGTTGCCCGGCGCGGTGAAATCCCGCGGGCGGATTTCGTATTTCTCCGAATCGAGGTACTCCTCCTTGCCCGGCACCGGCGCCGATTCGCATAGTTCAAAACCGGAATACATGCCCCACAGCCCCGAGCCCATGGTCGCGAGCGCCGCACGGATCAGGAAACCCGCGCGCCCCGACGCATGGAGGAACGCCGGGTTGATGTCCGGCGTATTGACGAAGAAATTCGGCCGATAGCATTCACGCCAGGGCGATTCGTTGAGCTCGGTGAAGTACGTCGCCAGCTCGGCCTTGGTGTTGCGCCAGGTGAAATAGGTGTAGCTCTGGGAATAACCGACCTTGCCCAGCCGCGCCATCATCGCCGGCGTGGTGAACGCCTCCGCGAGGAAGATGACGTCCGGGTGTTGCGCGCGAACGTCGGCGATCAGCCACTGCCAGAACGGCAACGGCTTGGTGTGAGGATTATCGACACGGAATATCTTCACCCCTTCGTTGACCCAACCGACGACGATGTCCCGCAGCTCCATCCACAGACTGGGGATGGCATCGGCGGCGTAGAAATCGACGTTGACGATGTCCTGGTATTTTTTCGGCGGGTTCTCCGCGTATTTGATCGTGCCGTCCGGCCGCCAGCTAAACCAGCCCGGATGCTGCTTGAGCCAAGGGTGGTCCTGGGAACACTGGATGGCGAAGTCGAGGGCGATCTCCAGGCCGTGGTCGGCGGCTGCAGCTACCAGGCGACGAAAATCTTCGCGAGTGCCCAACTGTGGATGGATCGCCTCGTGTCCGCCCTCCTCGCTACCAATGGCATAAGGGCTGCCCGGATCGTCCGGACCGGCGGTCAGGGAATTGTTCGGACCTTTGCGGAAACTGCGGCCGATCGGATGGATCGGCGGGAAATACAGCACGTCGAAGCCCATGTCCTGGATCACCGACAAACGCGAGTGCACGTCGTTGAAGGTGCCATGGCGCTTGGGATCATCGGTGATCGAACGGGGAAACAGCTCGTACCAACTGGCGAACTCGGCCCGTTCGCGCTCCACGTCCAACGGATATTCCGGGCTGATGCTCAGGTAGGGCCGATGATCGGCCAGGGACATCAGGTCGGCGCTGCGCGGCGCGAGGAACAAGGTCACCTGTTCCTGCGGCAGCAGGCTTGAAAGCTCATGGTGCAACGCAGCCAGCTGTTCACTCAATTCGCCGTCGCTGCGCTCAGCGGCCTGTTGCACATGATTGCGGCCTTCCTGCAGTTCCAGGCTGATGGGCACCCCGGCAGCGTATTTCTTTTCCAGCTCATAGCGGAAGCTGGCGAACTGGTCGAACCACGCCTCGATGCAGAACACATAGCGTCCCACGGCCGGCACAGTGAACTGGCCGCGCCAGCCGTTGTTGCCCAGCTCGGTCATGACCTCGCTGTTCCAGATGTCGTCTTCCAGCGCACGCCAGCGGATTCGCACGGCCAACTTGTCGTGGCCATCGGCGAACACTTTGCTGGTCACCGTCACGTCCCGCCCGGCCAGGGCCTTTGCGGCGAACTGCCCACCGTCGATCACCGGCATGGTGTTTTCAATCGCAATACGCGGCAACAACAAAGCCTGGGACAACGGCAGATGCGGGTTGTATTCCAAGTCGGTCGGGTGTTCGGCAGTCATCAAGCATCGCTCCTTTTACGCCCCATGGACGCGCTTGTGGCGGTAAAGGCCCAACGGGTCCCTGATTAAACTCACTTAAGCTCCGAACCGGACCGGCGACCAAAAGTTCAGCACGATTTGCTGGCCGGCGCCGGGGAATCAAACCCGTCAAGCGGTGGTCAACCAGACAAGCACGACTCAAGCCACTTGCGTCCAGGAGGCCCGACCCGATGAACATCCCTATCCCGGCCGAAACACCCGATCCGAACATCGACGACCCCAACCTGCCGCCACCCAGCCCCGATCCAGAGCCGATTCCGGAAAAAGACCCGCCACTGGATCCTCAGCCGCCCCATGGCGATCCACCGAGCGAGGCGCCGCCGGAGCGGGTTTGAAAGAGCCTAGCCGCCAATGACCAGGAACAACACTGGACTTGTGGGAGCGAGCTTGCTCGCGAAGGCGCCATGCCAGGCGATACTTGCTTCACAGGCATACCGCCTTCGCGAGCAAGCCCGCTCCCACAGGATTCGTACCCTGCCTGGTGGACGGGCTACCGCTTCTCATCCCTCTCCAACGCCCGGACAATCACCGGCATCACACTGAAAATCGCCAGCGCCAGCACCGTACTGAGCACCGCCGTCGCCTCCCGACCGAGCCCGGCGGCGACGCCGATGGCGGCGGTCATCCACAGGCCGGCGGCGGTAGTCAGTCCCTTCACATGGCTCATATCGCCATCGGTATTTTTCAAGATGGTGCCGGCGCCAAGGAAACCGATCCCGGCCACCACGCCCTGTATCACCCGGCTCATGGCGTCAGCCTGGGACCCGGACATCTGCGGTACCAGCACGAACAGCGCGGCGCCCAGCGCCACCAGCATATGGGTGCGCACACCGGCGGCCTTGCCCTTGTGCTCACGCTCGAACCCCAGGATGCCCCCCAACAGTGCAGCCATCACCAGGCGCACCGTCACCCGGGTCATTTGCTGGGCATCGGTGATGTCGGCGAACTCCGCTTGCAGGGTTACCCAGACTTCATCCCACCACGATTCCATGGACCTTCCTCTCTTCGCTCGATAAACGATGGACCGCAAGCGATGCGAGACGTGCGACCGCTGATCAGCCACGAAGAACCCTGCGGATCGAGTGGCGACTAACGTTCAGGCATACAGGAAGGAGCAGTACCATGACTGTACGTATCGACGACAACCGGACCTGTCATTTCGACACGCCCAACGGTTCGGAACAGCGCCCGGCCAGCGAGCTGACCATCATCACCGACCCGGACAAGGCCATGTCGGCCGTGGAGCTCAATGGCGGGCGGGTTTATCTGACTGAAGCGGAGGTCGATGCCCTGACCGTGGCTGGGGCGGCTGATGGGCGGCAGAATCTTAAGGCTACGGATGGGGGGTCGGTTATCTGACCTTGATTTAGGGTTAGTGTGCATATCCGTTTCTTCGGTCACGGCGGCTTATGGTTCCGCTCTTACAGCGGCTCACTTTTGACAGCCCGGAAGCCGGCCCAGTCAAAAGTAACCAAAACGCTTTTGCCCCACCACTCGGTGCCTCGCCTAGGCTCGGCATGCCTTCACTCCGGCCTTAGGGCCGACCTGGATTCTGGTGGATCGCGTTTTTCCTGTGGGAGCGAGCCTGCTCGCGAAGGCGGTGTGTCAGTTTGCGGTGATGTTGGGTGTACCGGCCTTTTCGCGAGCAGGCTCGCTCCCACAGGGTTTTGCGGCGTATGTACATTGGAGGGCTGGCGAAAATCCAATGTGGGAGCGAGCTTGCTCGCGAAAGCGGTGGTTCAGCCAAATAAATCCTGGCTGATGCCCCGCTCTTGCTCTTGCTTTGGATCTTGATCTTGCTTTGGACCTTGCTCCTGATCCTGATCTTAGAGCCCCGTTAACCACGCTGGCCGAACGCAGGCATTGCGCAGTGGGCATCCCGGCATGGATGCCGGGATAGCCGCGCAGGGCCATGGATGGCCCATCGCGGCGGGCCCACGGAGCAAGGCCGGAGTGAGGGCACACCGAGCCTAGGCGAGGTGCCGAGTGGTGGGGCAAAGCCTTTTTGGTTACTTTTTTGGCGTCTGAAAAAAGTGACCCGCTGTAAGAGCGGAACCGCCAGCCGCCGTTACAAAAAAAAGGATATTCACTCGATCCTGGACCAAGCCTACGAACGGAAGCCTCAAGGTTGTTCGCCTATCCAAAGGTGCTTCAAACTGTCGCAGAACAAGGCCTCCAAACCATCTGATCCGGTTTTTATCAAGCCACCTGAGTCTGTTATGCAATCAGTTCAATGGTCATAGTGCCCCGGCCAGATAGCGGCTGATGAGCGACCGACCATGAGCGAAAGAATCCCCGTCCAGTTGATACAGACCTTCGATCCCACACCGACGAAGATAAAATCCAGGACCACCGACCACCTGATCCATACCCGCAGCTTCACCGGCCTGTTCCGCACCCTGCGCATCAGCGGAGCCGGCATCCTGTTCCTGCTGTTCTTCGGCACGGTATGGCTGAACTGGGGCGATCGCCAAGCGGTGCTCTGGGACCTTTCCGAAAGCAAATTCCACATCTTTGGCGCGACCTTCTGGCCCCAGGACTTCATCCTGCTGTCGGCGCTGCTGATCATCGCCGCCTTCGGCCTGTTTGCGATCACCGTGTTCGCCGGGCGCGTGTGGTGCGGCTACACCTGCCCGCAGAGCTCGTGGACCTGGATCTTCATGTGGGTCGAAAAAATCACCGAAGGTGAACGCAACCAGCGGATCAAGCTGCAGGCCGCGCCGTGGGGCTTGAACAAATTAGTGCGGCGCTCGGCCAAGCACACGTTGTGGCTCGCCATCAGCCTGCTCACCGGCCTGACATTCGTGGGCTATTTCACGCCGATCCGTCCGCTGGCCGAGGAACTGCTCACCTTGCAAATCGGCGGCGTCAGCCTGTTCTGGGTACTTTTTTTCACTGGTGCTACCTACCTCAACGCCGGCTGGCTGCGTGAAGCGGTATGCATGCACATGTGCCCTTATGCGCGATTCCAGAGCGTGATGTTCGACAAGGACACCTTGACCATCTCCTACGACGTAGCCCGTGGTGAAATTCGCGGGCCGCGCAAACGCGAGGTGAATCCTGTCGATATTGGCCTGGGCGACTGCATCGATTGCCAGATGTGTGTGCAGGTCTGCCCCACCGGCATCGATATCCGCGATGGCTTGCAAATGGAGTGCATCGGTTGCGCGGCATGCATCGACGCCTGCGACTCGATCATGGACAAGATGGGTTACGCCCGCGGCTTGATCAAATACACCTCTGAACGCCAGCTGCAAGGCGGGAAGACTCGCCTTTTGCGGCCACGGCTGATTGGCTATACCGCCGTGCTGCTGGTGATGATCGGTGCGCTGGCCGTGGCGCTGGTGCAGCGGCCCATGGTGTCGCTGGACGTGAGCAAGGACCGTGGCCTGTTCCGTGAAAACAGCCAAGGCCAGATCGAGAACATCTACAGCCTGAAAATCATCAACAAGACCCAGCAACGCCAAGCCTATCAATTGTCCCTGGTGGACGGTGACGGCTTCGTCCTGCAGGGCAAGACGCAACTGAGCCTGGCGCCAGGAGAAATCATTGACGTACCGGTATCGGTGGCGATGCTCAGCGAACGGCCGCGGAGCGGTTCCCAAGAGATGACCTTCAAGGTTGCGGACAGTGACGAACCTGATATCTACAGCGAAGCAAAAAGCCGTTTTGTAGCACCGATGAATCGATGAAGCCTTAAGATGCCTCGCTCCACAGTCAAAAGCGCAAACCACGCGTTATCCAATACCGGGCCAGCCATGAAACGCTACGAAAAATTCGCCGATGACATCGCTGAACTGATCCGCTCCGGCATGCTCGGGCCCGGCCAGCGCGTGCCGTCGGTGCGCTTCGCCAGCCAGACTTACGGCGTCAGCCCATCCACCGTCTTCCAGGCCTATTACCTGCTCGAGCGACGCGGCATGATCCGGGCGCGGCCGCGTTCCGGTTACTTCGTCAACAATCATGCACCAAGCCCGTTCTGCGAGCCGGTCATCAGCACCCAGGTGCATGAGTCCACCGAAGTCGACGTCAGCGAACTGGTGTTTTCGGTGCTCGACTCGATCAAGGACCCGGCCACCGTGCCATTCGGTTCGGCCTTTCCCAGCCCGACACTGTTTCCGTTGCAACGACTGTCCCGTTCGCTGGCCAGCGCCACGCGTGAAATGGATCCGCGCATGGTGGTCACGGACATGTCGCCGGGCAATCCGCAACTGCGCCGAGCAGATAGCCTTGCGCTACATGGTTGGCGGGCTGATGCTGCCCATGGAGGAGCTGCTGGTCACCAACGGCGCCCTGGAAGCCTTGAACCTGTGCCTGCAAGCCGTGACCGAGCCGGGCGATTTGGTGGCGATCGAAGCACCCGCGTTCTATGCCAGCCTGCAAGTACTGGAGCGACTGAAACTCAAGGCCGTGGAAATTCCCGTGCATCCACGTGACGGTATCGACCTCGACGTGCTGGAGCAGACGCTGGCGCGCCATCCGATCAAGGCGTGCTGGTGCATGACCAGCTTCCAGAACCCCATGGGCGCGACCATGCCCGAAGCCCGTAAACAGGCATTGGTCGAGTTGTTGCGCCGACACCAGGTGCCGCTGATCGAGGATGACGTCTACGCCGAACTCTATTACGGCCAACAGGCACCCAAGCCGGCCAAGGCGTTCGATACCGAAGGACTGGTGATGCATTGCGGTTCGTTCGCCAAGAGCCTGGCCCCGGGCTATCGCATCGGCTGGGTCGCCGCCGGACGCTACGCGCAGAAGATCGAACGGCTCAAGCTCATGACGTCCCTGTGCGCCTCGATGCCGGCCCAGGCCGCGATCGCCGACTACCTGCAACACGGCGGCTACGACCGGCACCTGCGCAAGTTGCGCTATGCCCTGGAAGAACAGCAAAGCGCGATGCTTGCCGCCATCGGCCGGTATTTCCCAGCCCAGACCCGCGTCAGCCAGCCGGCCGGGGGTTACTTTCTCTGGTTGGAACTGCCGGAACAGATTGACTCGCTGAAGCTGTTCCAGATGGCGTTGGCCCAAGGCATCAGCATCGCCCCCGGGCCGATCTTTTCACCGACCCGGCGCTTCAGGAATTGCATCCGACTGAACTATGGCGGGCCTTGGACCGAGGTGTCGGAAAAGGCCATGGAGACGTTGGGGCGGATTATTCGGTCGTTCTAATATTTGGTTTGCCAGCACTACCGTCATCGCGAGCAAGCTCGCTCCCACATTTGGAACGCAATCCCCTGTGGGAGCGAGCTTGCTCGCGATGAGGCCAGGGCAGACCGCCCAGTTCTCAGCGCCCGCCCCCAAGGTCCACAAACGTCCCCGTCGCATACGAAGCCTTGTCCGACAACAACCAGATAATCGCTTCGGCCACTTCATCCGGGCGTCCGCCGCGCGCCATGGGAATCGCCGACTCCAGCTTGCTGACCCGGTCCGGATCGCCGCTCAGGGCGTGGAAATCGGTGTAGATGTAGCCCGGACGCACCGCGTTGACGCGAATGCCTTCGCCGGCCACTTCCTTGGACAGACCCACGGTGAACGTATCCAGCGCGCCCTTCGAGGCCGCGTAGTCGACGTATTCCAGCCGGCGCGCCCAGGCGGGCAGCCACCGACGAGACGTTGACGATGCTGCCACCCTGCCCGCCATGCCGGGGCGACATACGCAGCACCGCATGCTTGGAACACAGGATCGGGCCCAATACGTTGGTTTTCAGGATCTTGAGGATGCGGAATTCAGACATTTCATCGAGGCGGGACTTGTGGGCGACCGTACCGGCGTTGTTCACCAGGGCAGTGACACGCCCCAATTCGACGTCAACGCGATTGAACAGGCCGACCACCTCATCCTCGATGCTCACATCGGCCCGCACCGCAATGGCTTGCGCGCCCTTGGCCCGGACCTGTTCGAGAACGTCCTGGGCAGCGTTTTCATCGGATTGGTAATTGATGCAGATTCGATAGCCCAGGTCGGCCGCCAGCAGCGCCGTGGCTGCCCCGATCCCGCGCCCGCCACCGGTGATGACGATGACTTTATCCACGCTTGCTCTCCCGTTCCACGCAAACACGTCGGGCCCAAGAATAGCGTTGACCCGACGATTTGCACAACGCGCCCCGCTTACCGGGGCGGCGGCACTCCCTAGCGGGCCAGTGCGCGCAGGTCCAAGCGCCCGTCCAGCAGCGGTGGGCACCAGTAATAACCACCGGTGATCGGTCGGCTCATGCGGTACAAGCCGTCGGTAATGCCGTCTTCGAGGCCACTCATGCGGCGCAGTTGCACCTCGAACGCATCCAGGGAGAAGCCGAACGCCAGGAACATCAGGCCAGCGCGATCACCTTCGATCCACGGCATCGAACGCCGCACGACGAAGGCTTCCGGGGCGAAGCTCTCCTGGGCGGTGCGCTTGACGTGGGCCGACTCCGGCGCCTCTTCGATTTCTTCGTTGTCGCTCAGGCGCCGGCCCATGATGTTGTCGCGCTCGTGGGGCTGCATCGCGGCAAATCCGTCCAGATCGTGTTGCCATTGCTGGATCGCGGCGAAGCTACCACCGCGCAATCCATCCACGCCCTGGGCCAGGGCGGCGGCGACGGCCGCTTCATCGTGGGGGTTCTCAGTGCCATCTTCGTAGCCGGTCAGGTCGTGGCCGGTCATGTGACGGAAGGTTTCGTTCATCTGCACCAGGCGCAGGGCCGGTGCCAGCGCCGCTTCGAGGGCGCGACTGCGGTGCATCAACTCGCCCCGGTCCTCACCATGCAACCAGCACCAGAGCGCATGCTGGGTCGACGGGTTATCCACGCCGACCCCGGCCAACGCAGGAAACGCCCGCAAGCCTTCAACCTGAGCCCCCAAGGCCTGCACCAGCGACTCACCGAAGCCGACGACCGCACGGCCATCCAACTGCAGCAACAATTTATCGATCGCAGCCGGCAGCGCCTCGACCGATTCCAGGGCAAAAAACAGATGACGAGCCTGAGGCGGAACAGGGGTGGCGAGAATGCCGGGCTGGTAGTAACTCATGTGAACTCCTTCAGAAAGAGCCGCGAGTTTACCCGGCGACTGCCGCTTTGTGTGGTTTGGCTTGAGGTCCGGTCGCTTCGGGCCACCCGTCGTTTCATAGGAATGTTGCCACCGCCCTGTCGGACGGCTCGCAAACGCACCTCGGTCCGATGGCTTCGGATTGCCGGGCAGCCAAAAACGCCCTAGATTGACCGCCCCTCAAGGAGGCAACGAGAGCGCTTTACGATGCATATTGCCAAATCGATACTCGCCGGGAGTTTTTTCCTGGTCCTCGGAACCTCCCCTGGCTTCGCCCAGGATCGTATTGAAGACACGGTCAATGCCGTGATCCAGCCGCTGATGAAACAACAGGACATCGCGGGCATGGCGGTGGCGATCACCCATAATGGCCAGCGCCTGTTCTTCAATTACGGCGTGGCCTCCAAGGACACGAAAAAGCCTGTCACCGACCAGACGCTGTTCGAAGTCGGCTCGATCAGCAAGACCTTCACCGCAACGCTCGGCGCCTACGCCAAGGCCCGAGGCAAGCTGCAATTGTCAGACCCCGCCGGCCGCTACGCCCCCGAACTGAACGGCGCAGCGCTGGCAGACACCCGCCTGCTGGACCTCGCGACCTACACGGCAGGCGGGTTGCCTTTGCAGTTTCCCGACGATGCAGACCAGGCCGACCGGATGTTCAGCTATTACAGGTCCTGGAAGCCGCTCTACCGGGCCGGCACCCAACGGCTCTATTCCAACCCCAGCATCGGCCTGTTTGGCCATCTGGCGGCGCGCGCCCTGGGCCAACCGTTTGATGACGTGATGGAACAGACGCTGATGCCGGGGCTGGGCCTCAAGCACAGTTACGTACGGGTACCGCAAGACCAATTGGGCCGATACGCCCAGGGGTATGCGAAGGATGGCAAGCCCGTGCGAGTCGGACCTGGCGCCTTGGATTCCGAGGCATATGGGGTAAAGACCAGTTCAGCGGACCTGATTCGTTTCGTCGAGGCCAACCTGCGGCCTGAGCAACTGGACGCTGACCTGAAGCAGGCCATTGCCACCACACACACCGGTTTCTACCGGGTTGGCGGGATGCACCAGGGGTTGGGCTGGGAGTATTACCCCGCTCCGTTCAGCCTGGATGGCCTGCTCGCCGGTAACACGCCGCAAATGGCCCTGACCCCACAAAAGGCCGAACCACTCGACCCACCGCGGCCAGCCCCGGACGGCGCCTGGGTCAACAAGACTGGGTCTACCAACGGCTTCGGCGCGTATGCGGTGTTCGTCTCGGGAAAGGATTTGGGGATCGTGATGTTGGCGAACAAAAACTATCCGAATGAAGAGCGGGTGAAGGCCGCGCACAAAATCCTAATGGTATTGGAACAGCAATGAGGTCCGCTTTTTGTGGCTAGGGAGCTTGCTCCCTCGCCACAGGAACATCGCTGCTGTTGGAGTTCAATCATCCAATGGCTGCGGCGCAGCCGCCGGCTTGGCCGCCTTGCCCGGCTTGGCACCTTTTGTCTCCTTGGATGGCGCGGGTTCTGGCGCGGGTGGCGGAGTTGGCGCTGCCGCTTCTTTTTCAGCCGCGGGCAGTTTGTCTACCGTGTCGAACAGCTCCTTCAGCTCGATCGCGCCTGAATGCTCCAGCTTCTTCTCCCCGTCCTTGCCCACCAGGATGATCTTGGTCTGCGCACCGGCCCCCAGCTTGAGGGAGCGGATCAGCGCCATGGTGCTTTGCGGGTCGAGGTCTTTGCCATCCCGTTGGCCGATGGTGTTGAGTACGGTGTAAAGCACCATGTTGCGCTCGGAGAAGCCCTGCTTGCCCGCCGGTTCATCCAGGGATTTTTTCAGGCTGACCCAGGCGGGGTCGACGGTGCTGGGCGCGATGACGATCAAGGGGCGGGCCTTGCCCACCTCCGCCACCAAGGGTGAGTCGCCATCGGCGGCGAACAGGGGCCCAACGAAGGCCAGCAAGGTAGCGAAGGTCAACGACCGAATAAGCATGCGCCTCTCCTTTAGATATTTACGCTGTACTGATTGCACATGGCGGCGATTGTTCCGCGAGAGTCGCCCTTTACCGCGCAGGCCTGTCTTGAAGCTTAGGCCAGCGGCCCCATAGCGCAACCGCGACACAGCGCGATCAGAGGCCGAACGGGAACGTGTCCTCTTCATGCTCCCGCGTGTGCGGCGTCGGCAACGGCGTAACCGCTTCAGTCTGTTCGAACCAGAGCCAGGCGTCGAACTGCTCGGCCAGCACCGCTTCGAAATAATGGCTCTGGCGTTCGGTTTCAGGACGGTAGATCACACCGATGGCGCGTTCGAGCAACGGCTCGGACAACGCGTCCAGCAGTGCTTCGTCAGGCGCCGTCCGCCAGTCGGTCAGCGACGCGCGCACGCCTGCTTGCAAAAATGCCCGCTCCCAACTGCCGGCCAACGCCGGAACCACTGGCTTGATTTTCATCGGCGCGTCCCAGTCATCGGCGGCCGCCACGCTGCCACGGTCAGTGCCCATGCCCAGAAGCACCGCGTCGCGGCCATACGCCATGCGACACAGTTGCCCAATGTTGAACTCGCCTTCCCAGCCCATGCGGGTCGCGGCGGCATTGCCGATGTGGGAGTTATGCGCCCAGATCACCGCTTTCGCCTCGGGCCCGCGATGTTCCAGCAGGCTTTGCAAGGTGTCGAACATATGTCGGTCCCGCAGGTTCCAGGAGGACTTGCCGCCGCGATACATGGCGCGGTAGTACTGCTCGGCGGCGCGCACCACCCGAGCGTTCTGGATAGCGCTGAAAAAGCCTTCATCATCCTTGATCAACGGGTCGAGGCGCTCGGCGAGCAACGTGTTGAGCTGCTCGACCACCGCATCCTCGCAGGTCGCCAGGTTGCCGCGTTCGGTGAAGTGACCATACAGCGCCGGGTCATCATGCCAGGGCGTCAGGCAGCCATAACGGTGCCGGGCATCACGGGCCAAGTGAGGATGTGCCTGGTCGAGGTAACCGAGCACCTCGTCGATGGAGTGCCGCAGGCTGTAGACATCCAGGCCGCGAAACTCCACGCGCCGGGCGTCAGGCTGGCCAAGGTTGTAATCGCGCAGCCAGCGGACGAAGGACTGGACATCCGTGTTGCGCCACATCCAGCTTGGAAACCGTGCGAAAGCCTGTTGTTTCCAGGCCGAGGGGCCGAGGTGGCGAACACAGCGGTCGATTTGCCCCGCGTCGGGCCAGTCGGCTTCGACGGCGACAATGCCGAAGCCGTGGTGCTGGATCAGGTGCCGGGTGATGGCGGCGCGGGTGCGATAGAAATCATGGGTGCCGTGGCTGGCTTCACCGATCAACACGACCTTGGCATCGGCGAAGCGATCGAACATCTCGGCAAAGGCCGGGCTATCCTCGGCGGGCAGCGGTTCGGCGTGATGACGCAGGATATCGGCGATGTCGGTGCGCGGTTCGGCGCGACGGCGGCGCAGGCGTTGCAGCAGATCTCTGGCTGGGCTGTTCATGGATCGTGGCCTCATCAGTACCTGGTTTACAGGTATGACTGTGGCTACGGACGCATGACTCCGATCAAATCAGAACGCGAGCTTGAAGCCGATCATCGCCAGCATCACTGCCAGGCAGGGGCGCAGGAGTTCATCGGAAATGCGTCCCGACAAATGGCTGCCCAGGTAGATGCCCGGCAACGAACCGATCAGCAGGAAGCCCAGGATGTGCCAGTCCATGTTGCCCATGCTCGCATGGCCCAGGCCTGCCACCAGGGTCAGCGGCACGGCATGGGCGATTTCAGTGCCCACCAGGCGCTTGGTGACCAGGAATGGATAGAGGATGAACAACGCGACAGTGCCCAGGGCACCAGCACCAATGGAGGTCAAAGCGACCATCGTGCCCAGCACCAGGCCAGTGATGACGGTCAGTACGTTGAGCCGCGAGCCGCTGGGGTTGTAGTGGCCGCCGGCGCGATCGTGGGCGAATTGCAGGAGGCGTTTCTTGAACAGAATCGCAAGGGCAGTGGCAAACAGCACGAAACCCAGGGCTTGCTTGATCACCGCGTTCATGGCGTCGGGCGAGCTGTGCAGGCTGTTGAGAAACCACAGCGTCAGCCCCACCGCCGGCACGCTGCCCAAGGTCAGCCAACCGGTGATGGCCCAGTCGATATTGCGGTTCTTGGCATGAACCAGCACGCCGCCAGACTTGGTAATGGCCGCGTACAGCAGATCCGTGCCCACCGCCGTCGCGGGGTTGATACCAAACCACAACAGAATGGGGGTCATCAGCGATCCGCCACCGACACCGGTCATCCCAACGATGAAACCGACCACCAGGCCCGCTACGACTAAACCGACATTACCGAAATCCATCAAACCCGTCTCAGCGCAACCGCATGAAAAATCTGGCCGCGAGCATAGCGATTTTTCTTATAACCCCCTATATCGATGTGATCTATCTTTATTCCATTTCTTGCGCCGTTACTGGACTGGCAGGAAATTGAGGAACAACAGGCTCTGGGCGTAGTTCAGGCCGATGCGCCGGTAGCGCTCATCGAGCATCTGCGTCAACAGGTCCAGGCGGGCGACGATTTTCCCGAACTCAACGGCGAAACTCAGGTTGCTGCCCTCCTCCGAAATTTCATTGGAAAACAGCATCGGCGTGCCGTCCTTGTTTTGGCGCTGTCCGAGCAGCCAAGTGGCTTTTTCGATATTGCGCGCGGCATTGCTGACGAAGCGCGGATCGATGGTGTCGGTCATGTAGAACTCGAGGCGGTTGCCATGGGCCGTCACCAGCATGCTGCCAATGGCATAGATGAATGCGCCGACGCGATCGCCGAGGAACTCCGGGCTCATCGCATAGCTCAGGGCGGCCAGGTCTTTTTTGTTGCCCAGGGTCGGCAAGGGCTGCTGCTGTTCGATGGCTTGGCGAACCTGCTTCACGGCCGTGCGAGCGTCGAGAAAGCCTGACTTGCGCAACTCTTCGGGGTTACGCAGGTAAAGCTTATGCATCAACAGGTACAGACTCTGCAGGTTGTCATGCATCGAGAGGGTGGCCATGCGGTCGACGCTGGTCTGCAAGAACTCCTGGGGCCTGGCGTTGCTGAATTGCGTGACCATGTCCTGGCCTTGCTGATGGCTGCACCCGCCGCAAAGCAGCAGTATCAGCCCTGCTAACAGCAAGCCGCAGCGACGTGGCGACCTCATCACGGAATTTAAAACACCGGCCATCGAATCTCGGTCTGGACATGGGGAAAACGGTCGGGGTTGCCGCTTTCTGGCCATGGATAGAGCGGCAAAAACCGTAAAAGTGCGGCGCCCCACGCAAAAGCTCACGCTTGGGCGAGCTTCGTATCGATCAATTAGTCTTACTTTTTAATTGATAATTCCCGATTTATAGCTATAAATCCCTTCTCCACCCTCAAATAGAAAGACTACTGAACAGAAAAACCTTCATCGCTGTCCGACCAAGTAACGGACTCGACCACGTTAAAAACAACAACAAAACAACAGGAAAGGAAGGTCACACCATGCTGGAATCCAGACATCTGCTCACGGCCCTCGGAGTTTCTCTGATGATTGCCACGTCTTCCCAGGCCGCCGGCCTGACCAATGAACGCGCTGCCTTCGGCAAGACCAATGACGGCACGCCCGTTGAAAAATACGTGCTGCGCAACAGCAACGGCATGGAAGCTACCGTCATCACCTATGGCGGGATTCTCCAGTCGCTGATCGTGCCGGACAAAAACGGCATGACCGACGACATCGTGCTCGGCTTCGACGACGTGCAGGGCTACCAGAAGAACGGCACCGTTTACTTCGGCGCAACCATCGGCCGCTTCGGCAACCGCCTGGCGGGCGGCGCCTTCGAGCTGGACGGCAAGCGCTACCAAGTGCCGCAGAATGACAAGGACAATGCCTTGCACGGCGGACCGCAAGGCTTCGACAAGCGGGTATGGAAAGCCGAACCCCACAATGGCAAGGATTCGGTCGGCGTGACCCTGACGTATGTGTCGGCGGACGGTGAGATGGGCTTTCCAGGGAACCTGAAGACCGACGTCACCTACAGCCTCAACGATCAAAACGAGCTGCGCATCGATTACAAGGCCACCACCGACAAACCGACCGTGCTGAACCTGACCAACCACAGCTATTTCAACTTGGCAGGTGCGGGCAATGGCGACATTCTCAAGCAAGTCGCCACCCTGCATGCGTCCCGCTACACGCCGGTGACCGCCAAGCTCATTCCCACCGGCGAACTCGCGCCCGTGGCCGGTACGCCGATGGATTTCACCAAGCCCACCCCGATCGGCACCCATATCAAGGCCGACCATCCGCAGTTGAAGTTCGCCGAACCTAAACAGGGCGGCTTCGATTTCAACTGGGTGCTCGACGCCAAGGGTGACGTGGGCAAGCTCGCCGCCGATGTCCAGGATCCGAAGTCCGGGCGGCGCCTGCAGCTCTTTACCACTGAACCCGGCGTGCAGTTCTACACCAGCAACTTCCTCGACGGTACGGTCAAGGGCAAGCAAGGCAAGGTCTATCCGCACTGGGGCGCGTTCACCCTGGAGACCCAGCACTTCCCCGACTCGCCGAACCAGCCGGACTTCCCGACCACGCGACTGAATCCGGGCCAGACCTACACCCAGGCCATGGTGCTGAAATTCTCGGCGGAATAATCCCATCGACCGATCGTTCCCACGCTCTGCGTGGGAACGCTTCCTGTGACGCTCTGCGTTACGCTTTCGGGACGCAGCGCATCCTTGGCTGCTTTCCCGCGCGAATCAAACCTGAACACCTGGTCTATCCTGCTGCCACAGGTTTAATCAACCAGCACGACAGGAGACGTGAATGAAAACTCTGGAATTGGCCGGCGTATCCGTTCCGGTGATCGGCCAGGGCACTTGGCGCCTGGGTGAAGAACCGTCCCATCACAAGAAGGAAGTCGCGGCCCTGCGCCTGGGCATCGAACTGGGCATGACCCTGATCGATACGGCCGAAATGTACGCCGAGGGCGGCGCCGAAAAAGTCGTTGGCGAAGCGATTACCGGGCTGCGCGACCAAGTGTTCCTGGTGAGCAAGGTCTACCCCCACAACGCCAGCCGAAAAGGTATTCCGCTCGCCTGCGAACGCAGCCTGCGGCGGCTCGACACCGACTACATCGACCTCTACTTGCTGCACTGGCGCGGCCAATACCCCTTGGAAGAAACCGTCGAAGCATTCGAGCGACTGCGCGAAGAAGGCAAGATCGGGTCCTGGGGCGTGTCGAACTTTGACGTCGACGATATGGAGGAACTGGCCGCGCCGGCCTGCGCCACCAACCAGGTGCTGTACAACCTGCAGGAACGCGGCATCGAATTCGACCTGCTGCCCTGGAGCCAGCGGCAGCACATGCCGGTCATGGCCTACTGTCCGGTCGGCCAGGGTGGGCATCTGCTCAAGGATCACACCGTGCAACAGATCGCCGAGCGCCACCACGCAACGCCGGCCCAGATTGCCCTGGCCTGGCTGTTGCGCCAGGACAACGTCATCGCCATTCCAAAGGCCGTGCAGCCCGAACACGTGCGCCAGAATGCCGAAGCAGCGGAGCTGCGGCTAGAGCCCCAGGATCTGGCGGCGCTGGACTTGGTGTTTCCGCAACCTCAGGGGAAGCAGCGGTTGGCGATGGTTTAGCCTGGAGAATCGAAGGCTCCGTGGCGAGGGAGCTTGCTCCCGCTGGGGTGCGAAGCGGCCCTCGCTTTCAGGCGGCTGCTGCGCAACCGAGCGAGAGCAAGCTATCTCGCCACAAGAGCCTCCCCCTCCAGCCCATCACTCAGCGGCGTCAGAACAACCCCATCTGCCCCCCAACCAGCGTCGAAAAATCATCCCCCACAAACGGCAGGATCGCGTCCGCCACCGGCTGTAGCTGCTTGGTCACGTAATGGTCGTAATCGATGGGCGCGCTGCGGGTTTCCAGCGGCTCGGGGCCGGCGACGGTGATCACGTAGCTGATCCAGCCGCCGTTCTGATACTGCCGTGGACGGCCCTGGCGTTCGTTGAACTCGTCGGCGAGCCGCGCGGCCCGTACGTGGGGCGGCACGTTGCGTTCGTAATCGTCAAGGGGGCGACGCAGGCGCTTGCGGTAGACCAGGCGTTCATCGAACGTGCCGGCCAGCGTCTGGCGCACATAATCGCGCACGTAGTCCTGATAGGGCTGGCGATGAAAGATCCGTCCGTACAGCTCCTGCTGGAACTGCCGGGCCAGCGGCGACCAGTCGGTGCGCACGGTTTCCAGGCCCTTGTAGATAATCTCGTCGCTGCCGTCGGCACGGGTCACCAGGCCGGCGTAGCGCTTCTTGCTGCCCTCCTCCGCGCCGCGGATGGTTGGCATCAGGAAGCGCTTGAAGTGGGTTTCGAATTGCAGCTCCAGCGCGCTTTCCAGCCCGAACTCATCACGCACCTGCTCGCGCCACCACTGGTTGACGTACGCCACCAGTTCCCGGCCGATGCCCGCCGCCTCCTCCTGGCCATGGGCCCGGCGCAACCAGACAAACGTCGAATCGGTGTCGCCATAGATCACCACATGCCCGCGGGCTTCGATCAACTGCCGGGTGCGTTGCATGATCTGATGACCGCGCAGGGTGATGGACGACGCGAGGCGCGGGTCGAAGAAGCGACAGCCACTCGAGCCAAGCACGCCATAAAACGCGTTCATGATGATTTTCAGCGCCTGGGACAGCGGCGCATTGTGTTCGCGCTTGGCGGTCTCCCGGCCTTCGGCGACCCGCGCGACGATGGCCGGCAGGCAATGTCGAGTACGGGAGAACCGCGCCCCGCGAAAGCCTGGCACCGACGCGTGATCATCCGGATGGCGCAGGCCTTCGATCAGTCCCACCGGGTCGATGAGGAAGGTGCGGATGATCGACGGATACAGGCTCTTGTAATCGAGCACAAGAACCGACTCGTAGAGCCCCGGCTGGGAATCCATGACGAACCCGCCAGGGCTGGCCTCGGGCGGACGCTGGCCGAGGTTCGGCGCGACAAAACCCTGGCGATGCATAAGCGGCATGTACAGGTGCGTGAACGCCGCCACCGAGCCCCCGCTACGATCCGCCGGCAGGCCGGTGACGCTGGCGCGCTCCAACAGGAACTCGAGCAGGTCGGTCTTGGCGAAGATCCGCGTCACCAGCTCGCAGTCCTTGAGGTTGTAGCGGGCCAGGGCCGGCTTGTCCTCGGCGAACATGCGGTTGATCTCGTCCATGCGCTGGTACGGGTTGTCGATGGACTTGCCTTCGCCCAACAGGGTTTGCGCGACGTTTTCCAGGCTGAACGACGGGAAACTCCAGGTCGCCGAGCGCAGGGATTCGATCCCGTCGATGATCAACCGCCCCGCCGCCGAAGCGAAAAAATGGTTGTTGCGCGCGCCGTGCTCGCGCCACTGCATTTCCTCCCCGCCACGCCCCAGGCGCAGCGGCACGGCCAGCCGGCGGGCATGTTCGTGCAGCACGCGCAAATCGAACTGCACCAGGTTCCAGCCGATGATTGCGTCGGGGTCGAAACGGGCGAACCACTCGTTGAGCTTCTTCAACAGCAGCGTGCGGGACTCACAGTATTCCAGCTGGAAATCCACCTCGCGATCATCGCCATTCGGCGGTCCGAGCATGTACACCTGGCGTTCGCCACAACCTTCCAGGGCAATGGAATACAACTCACCCTGGGCGGTGGTCTCGATGTCCAGAGACACCAGCCGCAGCGGCGGACGGTATTCGGGCGCCGGTTTCATCTGGGCATCGAGCAGCAGGCCATCGGCCGAGGGCGTGCCGCCGAACCAGACCGGGGCGGTGATGAAGCGCTCCATCAGGTAGCGCTCCGGCGGGCGGATGTCGGCTTCGAATACTTCCACGCCGGCGCGCCGCAGCGTGGTGTCCAGGCGCATCAGTTGCGCATGCTGCCGGCAATACAGGCCCAGCACCGGGCGGTGTTCGAAATCCAGCAGGTCCAGGGGACGCAGTTCGACGTCCTTTTCCCCTTGCAACAACGCCTCGACCTGGCCGCGCTGGACCTGCGGCACGAACGCCACCGAGGGCTGCACCGGCAGGCGCACGCGCCGGGGGCCGGCATCGGTTGCCAGCCAGAACTCGACTTCGGTGCCCGCCGGGGTGTCGCGCCAATGCCGGGTCAGGACGAAGCCCTGCTGTAGATTCACCGCTGAAACCTCGAAACTCAGATATCACGCATTCTACCCGTGGCGAGGGGATTTATCCCCGCTGGGCTGCACCGCAGCCCCAGCAACTTGCATTAGATGAATGTCGTGTCGACATTTTTGGGACTGCTGCGCAGCCCAGCGGGGATAAATCCCCTCGCCACAACGGCGGATGACTTTAGATAGGAGTGAATTCACCCGCCATGACGCTTTTGGACGACTGACTGCCGCTTTATCGCTTGCTCTGCGCCGTTGGGTCTACGATTCTTTAATCACCCGCAAAAAACGACACCCGAGGCCTCACCATGAAAACCGTCGCGCAGTTGCTCCGGATAAAAGACGAGAAGAACCAGCAAGTGCACACCATTTCACCGGACGACATGGTTTTGCAGGCCCTGATGCGCATGGCCGAGAAAAACGTCGGCGCCCTGCTGGTGGTGAAGAACGACGAAGTGCTGGGCATCATCAGTGAGCGCGACTATGCGCGCAAAATGGTCCTGCACGGGCGCTCCTCGGTGGGCACGAAAGTGAGCGACATCATGGTTTCGCCCGTGATCACCATCGACCCTCATCAGAACGTCGAAACCTGCCTGAGCATCATGACCGAAAAACATTTGCGACATTTGCCCGTCGTGGAGGACGGCAAGCTGGTCGGCCTGTTGTCAATCGGCGACCTGGTCAAGGAAGCCATTGCCGAGCAGGCGGACCTGATCAGACAACTGGAGCAATACATTCGCGGCGAATGATCGACTCGGACGGGTTGCTCATTTGCGACTCACTTCTATATTGAAGGAGTTGTCCCTGCCCGAGCATCCCGATGGCCGTCACCGACCGACTGATCATTTGTGAACATTGCGATGCGGTGTACGAGCCGATTGAGCTCGGCCCGCATCAACGAGCCTTGTGCGTGCAATGCCATGCGGTGATCCAGCGGTACGACGGCCTGACCATCGAGCAGCGCCTGGCCCTGACCATCACCGCGGCGGTGCTGTGGGTCTTTGCCAATGTCTATCCGGTGATGAGCATCCGGCTCCAGGGCTTGAGCAACAGCGCAACGCTGTGGGATTCCGTCGTGGCGCTGAGCCAGGGACCGATTACGTTCATTGCCCTGGTCGCCGCAATCGCGATCATCATCGCCCCCGCCTTCCAATTAGCGCTCTTGCTCTGGGTGCTGGGCTACGCCTATTCAAACCGCCGGGCTCCGGCGTTCAACCTGTGTATGCGCAGCCTGGAAACACTGCGCCCGTGGAGCATGCTGGAAGTGTGCCTGCTGGGGGCGCTGGTCGCGGTCATCAAGCTTGCCGGGCTGCTCGACGTGCTGCCAGGCATCGGCCTGTTCGCCCTGGGAGCCTTGAGCCTGCTGATGATCCGCATCGCCGGCCGCGACGTCCGTGACCTGTGGGACCGCCTGTGAACGGCGCACCGCTGGGCAACCCGCCCCGGGCCGATGATCTGAACCTGTGCCTGTGCCACAGTTGCGGCCTGGCGTGCGACATGGCCGACGAACCCGAGACCTGCCCGCGCTGCGATGCCCGCCTGCACCGGCGCAAACCCGATACCCTGACGCGCACCTGGGCGTATATGCTGGCAGCCCTGGTGTTTTATATTCCTGCCAACCTGCTTCCGGTCATGAACACCCAGATGCTCGGCGAAGGCGCGGACAGCACCATCATCAGTGGCGTCCTCGAGTTCTGGCACAGCGGTGCCTGGGACATCGCTCTGATCATCTTCATCGCCAGCATCGCGGTGCCCGGCATCAAGTTCGTCGTGCTGACGCTGCTGCTGGTGACCGTGCAACGGCGCAGCACCTGGGCCCAGGTCCAGCGCGCGAAGCTGTACCGGCTGGTCGAAGTCATCGGCTATTGGTCGATGCTCGATGTGCTGGTCGTGGCGTTGGTGGCGGCCCTGGTGAAATTCCAGGCGTTGAGCGATATCGAACCGCGACCGGGGATCCTGTTCTTTGGCCTCGTGGTGCTGTTCACCATGCTGTCGGCCATGAGTTTCGACCCACGCTTGATCTGGGACACCCAACCCTCCGAGGAGACCATGGATGAAGTCGCAAGCCACTGACGGACAACCCGCACCGGGCCGCGCGCATGTCACCAGCCGTCGCTGGACGGTCTCGCTGGTGTGGATCGTGCCGATCATCGCGGTGTTGGTGGGCGTGTCCCTGGTGGTGCATAACTGGCTGCAGGAAGGCCCGACCATCACCATTACCTTCAAGACAGGCGAAGGCCTGACGGCCAACAAGACCCCGGTCAAATACCGCAACGTGGTGATCGGCCAGGTGACGGACGTGCAACTGAGCGAGGATCAGAAAAATGTCACCGCCACGGTCAAGCTCGCCAAGACCGCCGATACGTTCACCCACGAAGACTCGGTGTTCTGGGTGGTCAGGCCACGCATTGGCGCGGGCGGGATTTCCGGGATAGATACCTTGCTGTCGGGGGATTTCATCGGCGCCGACGCCGGCCATTCGAAAGTCCGCGCCAAGTCCTTCACCGGCCTGGAGGCGCCACCGCCCATCACCTACGGCGAACCGGGCAAGCGCTTCACCCTGCACTCACAGGACCTTGGTTCGCTGGACATCGGCTCGCCGGTCTACCTGCGCAAGATCCCGGTGGGCCAAGTGGTGTCCTACGCGCTGGATGCCGACGGCAAGGGCGTCAACATCGAAGTATTCATCAATGCGCCAAACGACGCCTACGTTACCGAGAACACCCGTTTCTGGAACGTCAGCGGGGTTGATGTGAACGTCGGAGCCAACGGCTTCGCGGTCAAGACCGAATCCCTGTCCGCCTTGCTGGTAGGTGGCATTGCCTTCAGGGCACCGGAATACAGCCCCAACGACACGCCAGCCGCCGAAGACAAGAATTTCGAGCTGTTCGCCGACCAGCAGAGCGCCCTCGCCCCGCCCAGTGGCAAGGCCCAGTACCTGGCGCTGCGCTTCGACCAGGCATTGCGGGGGTTGCGCGTCGGGGCCCCGGTGGAATTCCTCGGGATCGAGATCGGCCGGGTGGTGGCCATGAACCTGGATTTCGACGAAAAACAGCGCACGTTCCCCGTGAATGTCGGCATCGTGATCTACCCCCAATTGCTGGGCAAGGCGCATGAGAAGTTGCTCAAATCCCTGGATTACGACCCGGAAGACGAAGCCGCCGCGGCTCGGCTGGTCGGCAGTTTCGTCGAGCGGGGCCTGCGTGCCCAGGCCCGCAGCGGCAACCTGCTGACCGGGCAGTTGTACATTTCGCTGGATTTCTACCCCAAGGCCGAAAGAGTCGCCTTCGACACGTCCGCCCGCCCCCTGCGGATCCCCACGATTCCGGGCAGCCTCCAACAATTGCAGGAACAACTGCAGACGGTGATCGAGCGTATCAACAAGCTGCCGCTGGAAAGCATTGCCAGCAATCTGGACGGCAATCTCGTAGAACTGCGCAAAGGCCTGTCGCAATTCAACAGCAAGACCCTTCCGGGCGTGCAAAGTACCTTGCAGGACGTGAGCAAGACCTTGCAGTCGGCCAATTCGACCCTGGCGGAGGATTCCCCACAGCGCGAACAACTGACCCAGACCCTGGACGACCTGGGCCGCATGTCGCGGTCGTTGCGCGAACTGTCCGACTACCTGAGCCGCCACCCCGAATCGTTGCTTCGCGGCCGTCCGAAAGACGCCCCGGCGCAAAACCTTTCCTTCCCGGTGAAAGAATGACCCCTGGAGCACGCCTGATGCCGCTGACGCTGAGATGCTCGTTGATCGCCCTGGCGCTGCTGCTCGGTGCCTGCCGCAGCGACCCCATTCACTATCACACCCTGAGCCCGGCCCAACCGGCCGGCCAGGCACGCGCGGGGGTGGATATCCAGATCGAGCAACTCAGCGTGCCGCCCCAGGTGGATCGCACCCAGATGGTCATTCGCCAGGGCGACAGCGGATTGGCGATCCTGGAGACCGAATGGTGGGGCTCAAGCCTGGCGGATGAACTGCGCAGCAGCCTCGATGAACAACTGAGCAATCCCGGCGCGCCGAAGCGGTTGCTACGGGTGGACGTGCAGCGCTTCGACTCGATCCCCGGCCGGTACGCTCGCATGGACGTGCAATGGCGATTGCGCAGCCTTGGCAACGCCGCCAGCACCCTGACCTGTCGCAGCAGCTTGCAAACGCCGGCCGCAGGCAATATCGACGACCTGGTGAAGGGCCATCAGAACAACGTCCGGCAGTTTGTCGACCTCGTCGGGCAAGCGGCCTCGCGCAACGCCTGCCCTTGATTCACCCAGGCCAGTGGAGCGAAAGCACCGGCGCGACACGGGGGTGGCGGTCGATGCGCTCGAGCAAGGCATAAAACTCGGGACGGGCGCTGAGCATCGCTTCACGGGTCTCGACCCATTTCGTGATCACCGCCGCCAGGATATCCAGCGCCCCGGGCTTGGCACCACTGAGGAACGGTGTCGCCGGAAACTGATCGGCGAACAATGCCCAATTGCGATACAGCCTTTGCTTGGTGCCTGCCACCAGTTGCTCCCGGACAGCCTCGTCCGCGTCCGGCAACCAGCGTTCAGGAAAATCGATAATGCCGATGGGCGTGTAGCAATTGGCGGCAATATAGACCAGGCCGCGTATGACCTGCCCGCGCTGGGCCGGGTTTTCCGGCAGCAGCTTCGATTCCGGAAAAGACAACCCCAGGTGGATCAGGATCGCCGCCGCCTCGGTCAGGACCGAGCCGTCCGGCAGTTGCAGGGTCGGAACCTGCTTCTGCGGATTCAACGCCTCGAGTTCTTTCGCCGCGTCATTGTCCTCGGTCGAATACGTATCGACCCGGCGGTAAGGCACCCCACACAGATACAGGGCAATTTCCACGGCAGAAGAACCCGACTGACTGTGGCCGAACAGCTGATACATATGCGTGCCTCCTGCAAAGGGATTCAGCCGGTAGAACCCGCAGCCCCATCAGCGTTCCATCAAGCTCATTGACAACAGCCCGAGCAGCTATCACCGCCATCGATGTTCACCATCATTTCAATGAAGTTCTCCTGACCGGTGCCCGGCGCAACAATGGCCCCACACAAACAAACACCCCCCGGAGCACACCATCATGAAACGCCAAATCATCCTCAGCTTCGCTTTCTCGGTCCTGGCAGCCAACGTATTCGCCGCCTCCTCCCAACCCGTCATTGCCGAAGGTGGCTCTGATCGCCTGATCGAAAACCGCGTCGCTGAAGGCGGTGCCGACCGCCTGCTGGAACGCCGCGTTGCTGAAGGTGGTTCCGACCGCTTGATCGAAAACCGCGTCGCTGAAGGCGGTGCCGATCGTCTGCTGGAACGCCGCGTCGCTGAAGGTGGCTCCGACCGCTTGATCGAAAACCGCGTCGCTGAAGGCGGTGCCGACCGTCTGCTGGAACGCCGCGTCGCTGAAGGTGGTTCCGACCGCTTGATCGAAAACCGCGTCGCTGAAGGTGGCTCCGACCGTCTGCTGGAACGCCGCGTTGCTGAAGGCGGTGCCGATCGTCTGCTGGAACGCCGCGTCGCTGAAGGTGGCTCCGACCGCTTGATCGAAAACCGCGTCGCTGAAGGCGGTGCAGACCGTCTGCTGGAACGCCGCGTTGCTGAAGGTGGTTCCGATCGTCTGGCTCAGAACCGTGCATGAGTGGCCTGTCGGCGGTGCCTGAAGCAGTCTCGAATAGTGGTCAATGGAATCCGTGGCGAGGGAGCTTGCTCCCGCTTGAGCGCGAAGCGCTCACAAGAAAGGGGCCGCCCGAAGCGTCGGACCGCCCCAGCGGGAGCAAGCTCCCTCGCCACAGGTTCATCGCTTACCCCAAGCGAACAACATTACCCCGGCAAGAGCCCGGCCTTATCCGCCGGGCTTTTTCATGGCCAGCGGTTTAGCGTCCCGAAGCCCGCGCCATGCACCGCTGGTAACGTTCGTCCACGCGCTTGGCGAACCATGCGGTGGTCAGCTTGCGAGTGATTTTTGGACTTTTGAGCACGATCCCCGGCAGCACCGCCCGAGGCAACGGCTTGCCCTCGGCCTTTTCAGCCAGTTCGAACACACGCTTGTAGAGCTTGCTGTCCTCGAACGCCAGGCTGTCCCCCAACTCCAACTGATCGCGGATGGTCGGGTTGCGCATCCCCAACGACTTGCCCAACGTGCGAACCGCCAGCTCCGTGCTGCCGGGCATGATTGAGTCATGCAGGATCAGATCGCCGTCCAGGGCCAGGCTGATGCCCGAAGCGCGGCTCACCGCGTGCTGGAACGCCGCGTTGCGACTGGCGTACCAACCGGCGTTGAAATCGGCGAACCGGTACAGCGGCTCGGTGTAGCTCACCGGATACCCCAACAAATGGGCAACGCCGAAATACATGCCGCCACGACGGCTGAACACTTCCCGCCGAATCGAGCCATCCACCGTGTAGGGATAATTCCGCGCATTGGCCTGGGCAAATGCGATGCTGACCTGCATTGGGCCACCCGTGTGCACCGGATTGAAACCATCGAACAGCGTCTTGCCCAGCGGCACCATACTGATGAAATCATCAAAAATCGCGCTGAGTTCTTTCTCGCTTCGCGCCGCACTGAGACGATCACTGTAGCTTTTGCCATTCGGCGAGCGCACCTGGAGCGCGGCGCTGACCAGCAGTCCCGGGACATGAACCTTCGCCGCGCGTCGGTCGATTTCCTGCCGGGCAATCTTGCCCAGTCCCGGTACGGTGGGATCGGCCTGGAAAGTCGATTCCTGCTCGGTCACCGCCAGTACCGAACAAATGTTCTGGGTGGTCGGCGGGATCTGTTGAGCCGAAAAGGCGACGTAGATATCGCTGGCCCAGCCTTCTCGGTCAGCGGTCTTGGCCGGCAATAACCGAACGATCTGCGCCTTGACTTCGGCAGGCTGGCGCTCTGGCTCCTGGGCCTGGCGCGTGCCGCAACCGGCCAGGGCCAGCAAGGCGGCGAGACTGATCGTCAATCGAGTGAATTGCATGGTGCTCCATCAGATCCATTGTTCGGGAGCAACCATACGACCAAAAGCCCAGGGAGGCTACTGAAGGGAAACAGATGAATGACAAGGAAGATCCTGTGGGAGCGGGCTTGCTCGCGAATGCGGAGTGTCAGTCACTACCTTCTGCACTGGCATACCGCTTCGCGAGCAAGCCTGCTCCCACATCGGTCCATCCCTGCGTGGAATGCCTGATCAGATCCCGCTCAACGCCAGGTCCATGGCGAAGTAAGTGAAAATCAGGTCCGCCCCTGCCCGCTTGATCGCGCCAAGGCTTTCACGCACCACCCGAGCTTCGTCGATGGCGCCCGCCTGGGCGGCAAATTTGATCATCGCGTATTCGCCGCTGACCTGATAGGCCGACAACGGCAGGTTCGACGCCTGGCGGATGTCGCGGATGATGTCGAGATAGGCCCCGGCCGGCTTGACCATCAGCGCATCGGCGCCTTCCTGCTCGTCGAGCAACGACTCGCGCAGCGCTTCGCGACGGTTCATCGGGTTCATCTGGTAGCTCTTGCGGTCGCCCTTCAAGGCGCTGCCGCCCGCCTCGCGGAACGGACCGTAGAGCGCCGAGGCGAATTTGGTCGAATACGCCATGATGGCCGTCTGGCTGAAGCCCGCCTCGTCCAGGGCCCTGCGAATGGCCTGGACCTGTCCGTCCATGGCCGCTGACGGCGCGATGACATCGGCACCGGCACGCGCTGCCGCCACGGCCTGCTTGCCCAGGTTGATCAGGGTCCGGTCGTTATCCACTTCATGGCCGTGCAGCACGCCGCAGTGGCCATGATCGGTGTACTCACAGAAGCAAGTGTCGGACATCACGACCATTTCCGGCACGGCGTCCTTGCAGATCCCGGCCATGCGCGACACCAGGCCACGCTCACTCCACGTGTCGCTACCGTCGCTGTCCAGATGATGGGACACGCCAAAGGTCATCACCGACTTGATGCCGGCGCGGGCATAGCGCTCGATTTCGCCAGCCAGTTTCGACTCGGGGATACGCATCACACCGGGCATGCTCTTGATCGGCACGAAATCGTCGATTTCTTCTTCGACGAAGATCGGCAGTACCAGGTCGTTCAGGGTGAACTCGGTTTCCTGGAACAGGCTGCGCAAGCTTGCGTTGCGGCGCAGACGACGTGGACGTGCTTCGGGGAAGTGGCTGGACATGGGACTCCTGGGGTAAAAATGGGGCTCGATCACAGGGAGCAAAGCTTATGCCCTGGCCGGCCAGGGCACAAACATCGGCGGGAAAACAGAGTGTTACCGGCAAGGCAATAATCCGCTCAGAGCGTCAACACGCCATTGATGCAGGTCACCACGGCACCACCAATCCAGACCTCATCGCCGATCCGCTCGACATGAATCCGCCCGGCCCGCCCCATGGTCACGCCCTGGCTGACCACGTAGGCGCTGGGCGCCAAGCCCTTGCTCAGCATCCACTGGGCGAGCCCGGCATTCAGGCTACCGGTGGAGGGATCCTCCGGCATGCCATCGCCGGCGATGAACCCACGCACTTCGAATTGAGCGGCATCGCCATCCACCACCGGATCCCACGGCGCAACAACCCCTACGGCCAGATCACGCAATTGGTAATAATCCGGCTTCAGCGTCAAGACTTGTTGGCGGTCCTTGAGCAGCAAGGCCAACCAACCGGCGCCGTTGTCGACCCACTGTGCGTCGACTATCGCCTCGGCTGGAAGCCCCAACCCCTTGCGCACTCGCTCCAGCACGTCGACTTCCAGCGGGCCGGACTTGAGCAAGGGCGGCGCCAGAAAGGCCAGGCCGTAGTCGCTGCGGCGAATCCTGACGAGCCCGACACCGCATTCCTGCACGATTTCCTGCCTTTTCGGCACGCCCCCGGCTTCCAACCACGCGTGGCAACTGCCCAGGGTCGGATGCCCGGCAAACGGCAATTCGGTCGAGGTGGTGAAGATGCGCACCCGGTAATCGGCTTCCGGGTGCTGCGGCGCCAGCACGAACGTGGTCTCACTGAGGTTGGTCCAGTTGGCGAAAGTCGCCATGCGTTCTTCGCTGATCCCATCGGCCCCCAGCACCACCGCCAGCGGATTCCCCTTGAGCGACGCTTCGCTGAACACGTCCAGCTGCTTGAAATCGAATCGACGCGTCGTCGTCATTCTGGAATCTTCAGGCCGCGAGCCACTGCCGGTCGCGCCAGGAAGCGCTCCAGCACCCGTGTCACGTTGGGAAAGTCCTGGATGCCCACCAGATCACCCGCCTCGTAGAACCCGATCAAATTGCGCACCCACGGGAACGTGGCGATATCAGCGATGGTGTAGCGCTCACCCATGATCCAGTCCCGGCCCTGGAGTCGGCCGTCGAGCACCTTGAGCAGGCGTTTGCTTTCTTCGACATAACGGTCGCGCGGACGCTTGTCTTCGTAATCCTTGCCGGCGAATTTGTTGAAGAACCCCAACTGCCCGAACATCGGCCCGATCCCGCCCATCTGGAACATCAGCCACTGGATCGTTTCGTAGCGCGCCGCCGATTCCTGGGCCAGCAGTTGACCGCTCTTGTCCGCCAGGTAAATCAGGATCGCCCCCGATTCGAACAACGCCAGCGGCTGATCCCCCGGCCCATGGGGGTCGAGAATCGCCGGGATCTTGTTGTTGGGGTTCAGCGACAGGAACTCAGGCGACAACTGGTCATTGTTACCGAAGTCGACTTTATGTGGCTCGTAGGGCAGGCCGGTCTCTTCGAGCATGATCGAGACTTTAACCCCATTGGGGGTTGGCAACGAGTAGAGCTGAATCCACTCAGGGTACTGGGCCGGCCATTTTTGAGTGATGGGGAACGGGGTCAGGTTGGGCATGAAATGGGTTCCAAGTATCAGTCAGAAAGCTGAAGCATAAATCAGCTGATCGGCTTTTGGCCGTCGCCCTTCTTAAATCCGCAACATCCTGTCGCTAACATTCGCTTCAGTCTCTGGCGGGATGCCGTTACAACACAGCGCACCGGCCAGGATCGAACCAACGGGCGGAAAGGGACTCAGAGAACTGCCCCGAGGAATCGAAGCGGCGTAACGACAAGGAAAACACCCAAGCCCTCAGGCTTCGTGGTGCCGGGGTTTGTCAGCCTGAATCGAAACCGAAGACGCCATTCAATGATCAAGCCAGAGAAATTCGCCCGTTACCTCAAAAGCCGTTCGTGGCTGATGCTGCCGACGCTGCTGGTGTCCTGTGGACTGGTGTTGTCGCTGGAATCCAGCGTGAGCCGCGCCCAGCCAGTCGATGGCGTGCAGACCCTGGTGTTCCTGCGCCACGCCGAGAAACCCGCCGGAGGCCTGGGCCAGCTCAATTGCCAAGGGCTCAATCGCGCCATCGACCTGGCGACCTTGCTGCCGGAAAAATTCGGCAAGGCCGACTACGTATTCGCCGCCAACCCTACCCGGAATGTCGAAGAAGGTGAGCTGGACAATTCCTACAGCTACATCCGCCCGCTGATGACCATCAGTCCCAGCGCCATCAAGCTGGGCCTGCCGGTGAACATCGAATATTCGGCCAACGACACCAGCGACCTGGCCGATGAATTACTGCATGACAAATACCACAACGCCACCATCTATACCGCCTGGTCCCACGGCTACTTGCCGGAACTGATCAACAAGGTCGCGGGCGAAGCGGTGGGCAAGCGGCTCAAGATCACCGATGACTGGGCGTCGAGCGATTTCGATTCGCTGTACGTGCTGACACTGACCTGGCACAACGGCAAGGCCAGCCTGACCAGCCAGAGCTACAAGCAAGGGCTGGATAACGGGCAGGAGACGTGCCCGACCTAAACCGCCAACTCGATGTGTCGACGAACCCTGACTGTGGGAGCGGGCTTGCTCGCGAAGGCGGCGTAACAGTCAGCGATGATGTTGAACATGCGGGCCTATTCGCGAGCAAGCCCGCTCCCACAATGCTTCGGTGCCCTTGCTAAAGAGTACTGCCTCATCCGCCTCGAGCGGCGCGCTCAGTCAGATATTCCAACACCGCCAGCCGCTCCCCGGCGAACTCGATCCGCCCGCCCTTCTTCTCCCGCTGGAACACGTACATCGGGTCGTAGTATTCGCGCAGCAGGCCTTCGATCCAGCCGCGATGCAAATCGACGGCACCCGTGCTGGCCTGCTCGCCCAGGGCGGCTTCCATGATGTCCATCAATCGCCGATGACGGTCGCCACCCAGGCGCCTGTGAATGTTGCCGAGACTCGACAGCAGTCGCTCGGAAAACAAAGCGAAACCTTCGTCGCCATGCACGTTGATGAACTCGGCGCACAGGTTGATCACGTAGTCCTGCAGGATTCGCTCGACCCGCCGCTCAAGGCTGTCTTCCAGCCAGACCATCGGCACCTGCTGCATGCGCTGGTACAACGGCAGCGGGACGGCGCAACTGCCCACCATCCGACTTTCGTCTTCCAGCACGAACTGCTCGATGCCGGCAGCGCGTTTTTTCAGCACATCCACTGCCAGCAGGTTCTCGAAATCGATGTTGGACGGCTGTCCGGTGGCACGCTTGCCAAAGCTCGAACCGCGATGGTTGGCGCAACCCTCCAGGTCAAGCGCATTGGGCAGTTGCGCCAGCACTTCGGTCTTGCCCGTGCCGGTCATGCCACCCAGCAAGACCAGGTCGCACTGGGTTGCGGCCTGCTCGACGGTTTCGAGCAAAAAGGTACGCATGGCCTTGTAGCCGCCGCCGACACGGGGGTAGTCGATACCGGCTTCGTCCTTGAGCCATTGCTGGACAATTTGCGAGCGCAAGCCGCCACGGAAGCAATAGAGCAACCCGTCCGGATGAGACCGGGCGAAGTCGGCCCAGGCCTGGATGCGCTGGGCCTTGGTTTCACCGGAGACCAGCTGATGCCCCAGGACAATGGCGGCCTGCTGTCCTTGCTGTTTGTAACAGGTGCCAACCCGTTGCCGTTCGATGTCGGTCATCAGCGGCAGGTTGACCACACCGGGGAATGCACCCTTGACGAACTCGACGGGCGCACGGGTATCCATCATCGGACGATCGTTAAGGAAGATATCGCGGTAATCGGTAATGTCGTTGGGCATCAAGACACCTCGACCGCGTGGGTCTGTCGCTCGACCAATTCGCCAATCGGTTCCAGTGCAAGGCCCAGCTCGGCGGCGACCTGCAGGAATTCGCCTTCACCTTCTGGCGTGACGGCAATCAGCAGGCCGCCGCTGGTCTGCGGGTCGCACAGCACGCGCTTGTGCAACTCCTGGACACGGCCGACCTTGCTCGCGTAACTGTCATAGTTGCGCAACGTGCCGCCCGGTACACAGCCCAGGTCCAGGTAATACTCGACGCCCGGCAAGCGCGGCACCGCGTCATAACGGATGCGCGCGGTGAGCTGGCTGCCATCGGCCATCTCCACCAAGTGCCCGAGCAAGCCGAAGCCCGTGACATCGGTCATCGCGGCCACGCCGTCGAGCTTGCCGAAACGGCTGCCGGGCTTGTTGAGCGTGCACATCCAATCGCGGGCCAGGCCCACGTCGGCGGCGCGCAGCTTGCCTTTCTTTTCCGCCGTGGTGAGGATGCCGATACCCAGGGGTTTGGTCAGGTACAGGCGACACCCGGCGACAGCGGTATCGTTGCGTTTCATATGGCGCTTCTGCACGAGCCCCGTCACTGCCAGGCCGAAAATCGGCTCTGGCGCATCGATCGAGTGCCCACCCGCCAAGGGAATGCCCGCCTCATCGCACACCGAGCGACCACCGCGGATCACCTCCCGGGCGACTTCCGGGGCCAGGACGTTGACCGGCCAGCCGAGGATCGCAATCGCCATCAGCGGATCGCCGCCCATGGCGTAGATATCGCTGATGGCGTTGGTGGCGGCGATGCGGCCGAAGTCGAACGGATCGTCGACGATCGGCATGAAGAAGTCGGTGGTCGAGACCACCCCGCGCTCCTCGTCGATGGCGTAGACCGCCGCATCGTCCCGGGAGGCATTGCCCACCCAAAGCTTGGGGTCAAGATTCTGCGCGCCGCTGCCGGCCAGGATCACTTCCAGCACCTGGGGCGAAATCTTGCAGCCGCAACCGGCACCGTGGCTGTACTGGGTCAGGCGAATCGGCTCGCTCATGGGCATACCTCTCGTAAGTCAAGGTGGGTGATTCTACCAGCAACCCCCACCGTCCACCGCCAGTCGCGATCATTCGCAGCGCATCCGACGGAATTTTTCCGCCGTGGGAAGACTCACTTGAACAATAGCCGAGCCCCCACAGGAGATTGCCGATGGACCCAAAACCCGCCGCAAACAATCATCTTGATTACGGTCTCGACACGCTGTTCGGCCGCGAGACCAAAAGCGTCGACTGCCAATTCGAGGTCAAGCGTCTCGACGATGGCGAGCCGCCGTGGTTTGCCCTGCATGTACGCCCGCCGCTGCCCGAAGACCTGGCGAAAGCCCAGATCGTGGTGTTCCGCGCCGAAGGCCGGCGCATCAGCGGCATCGTCCGGCGTACCGAGCGCCTGGCCGACGACAGCCTGCAACTGGACGTCGAACCGGACTGAGCCGCCCCGGCCGGCGTCCCTAGCCATCACGGAGTGCGTTCGCGCTTGCATTTGATCAGCGCAGTGGAGTCCGGGGCGACGACCATGGGATGATCGGTCCTCAAGCACGACCACCCGTGGAGCATTTGAATGTCATCGCTGAGTCAAAACGCCGCCGCCCTGCTGCTGACGGCCATCGCCAGCCTCGTCGCATTGCCTGCGCTGGCTGCCCAGCCCAAGGCCGTGGCGCAAGCGCCCGTCCAGAAGATCTCGATGTTGGGCGGCAAATTCAGCTTCAGCCTGCCCAAGGGCTTCACGGCGACGCCCTTGTCCGCCGGGGATGTGGCGCAGGGGACCGCCGGGGCCGCCGGTACGATGTACAGCAATGCCACCACCAGAACGGTGGTGATCACGGCCGAAAACACCTTGGTCGACGGGGCGAATGTGAAGGACAACGACACCGCCTTCCTGGATACCACCTTCGCCAACTTCGCCGTCCAGAAAACCAAGGCCCTACCGGATGCCAAGATCCTCGGCGAACAGAGCCTGACCCAGAAAACCACGGGCCTGGGCCTGCGTCAGCTCGATACCAAGGCCACGCAGGGTGGCGGGCCAACGTTGGATACCACGTTGATCGGCGCTTCCGGCACGCGCATGGCCGTGGTGCAGATCATTTCCAGGGCCAGCGACCAGGCCGGTCATGAAGCGCTGGTGAAGCAGATCGCCAGCGGCAAGTGATGATTTGCCGCGGTTTTGTGGGAGCGAGCCTGCTCGCGAAGGCGGCGGCACATTCAGCATCGACTCCGGCTGAACCACCGCTTTCGCGAGCAAGCCCGCTCCCACAGGGATCCGGGGTGCATATCAGGGATTGAGGCGCTCCAGCCAGGCCCGCAGATCCTTCACTTCCTGCGCACTGATGCTGTGGCCGAGGCCTGGATAGGCATGGAATTCCGGCTCCAGGGCCAGGGTCTTGAGGAATGTGTCGGCGTCGGTGCCGTCACGGTAGGGAATGATCGGATCCACTGTTCCGTGACCGATGAACACCGCGAGCGCCCGCCGCGATTCATCGGGGGTCAGTTCGGCCCGCAGCACCGGCAGGACCCGCCCGCCCATCGCGGCAATACCGCCAACGGCTTCGGGGTGTCGCAAGGCGACTTCGTAGCTCATCATCGCCCCCTGGCTGAACCCCACCAGGTAGACGTTGCTCGCATCAGTCGGGTATTTGGCCCGGGCCTTGTCGATGAACTCCAGGAGCATCTGGCCGCTGGCCTTCAGGTCGGATGTGTCACCGTCGTACGCACCCTCGCCCTTTTTCGCAAACCACTGGTAGTGCCCCGGCTCCATAGCCTTGGGCGCCCGCACCGATAGGTAGTTGTAGTGCTCGGGCAGTTCGTCCGCAAGCCTGAGCAGGTCCTCTTCGTTGCTGCCCGACCCGTGCAGGAAAATCACCAGCGGTCGGTTCCCGGCCTTTTCGTCAGCGCGGGCCAGGTAGTTGAGTGGCAAGTCGGTATGCAGCGAAGGTTGAGCCTGCACGCCGACGGATACCAGCAGCAGAAACAGGGCGAACGCTTTGAGCATCAGTCTTCCTCCATCATTGGATAGCCGCACGGCAACGACCGTGCGATGAGGTAGACCGCACTCATCAGTCGTTGATCAATTTCCCCGCCCGAATCGGCTCGCGCCCGGCGACTTTCGCCTGCCAGATGCCCGGCTGGGTGTAGCGTCCGCGATCCAGTGCGAACAATACCCCGCACGTGCCGGCAGGAACAACGGTGACCCGGTCATTCAACGGATCGACCACTTCGAACAGTGGATCGCCCCGCTCCACCCATTCGCCCGCTTCGCGCAAAAAGCTGACCACGCCATGGTGCGGCGCGAACAGGTACTCGGTGCCTTCGAATGGAAAACCTTCGCAGCACGCTTGCGGCGCGGCCGGCCAGTCACCGCCGATAAAGCCCTGTTCCGCCAGGAACCCGAGGATGGCTTCGCAATTGGCTTGGGCCTGCTCCACCCGGGTGTCGCCCATGCTGCCGAGTTCCAGCGTCGTCGCCAGGTTGGCCGGTGGAATCGCTGCTTGCGGAAAAATCTTCGCCAGGCGCAACCACGGCGTCGAGCAAGACTCATCGAACGAACTGCCGCCGGAATCTTCACACAGCAACGCCACGCCAGCCTTCAACCGCGCGGCCAATGAGCGCCATTGCGGCCACTGTTGCGGCAAGGCGTACAAGTGGATCGCAGCCTCGAAATCACAGTGCAGGTCCAGGGTGACATCGGCGTCGCAAGCGTGGCGCAGTAACAGCCGATGCAAGGCTTCGAGCTGAGACGGGGGCGGCGGGAGATCATCCAGCACCTCGATCATGGTCTGGCGAATCAAGGTGATATTCGCGGCCGGGTCATCCCCGAGGCGTTCACCGACGCGCTGCGCCACCGGGGCACTGAGTTCAACGAAGGATCGGTTGAAGTTCTTGCCACTGCCCAGTTCGAAACGCCCCATGTGGGCGCTTTGCAGGTGCTGGTCCAGGCCGATCGGATTGGCCACCGGCACGAGTTCGATCACGCCCTTGAGCAGGCCTTGGGCTTCAAGCGTGTTGAGGCGTTGTTTCAATTCCCATGCCGTGCGCATGCCGGGTAATTCATCGGCGTGCAGGCTGGCCTGGATATACGCCTTGCGCGGGCCGTGGCCGTAACGAAACACGCTGAGCGAACGTTCCGTGCCCAGGTGGCTCCAGGGCAAGGTATGGTCGATGCGTTGCATAGGCTCTCCAGATATCGGTTTCTCGACAGGCGCAGGGTAAGACAATCGCCCATGAAAAAGGTGGCCGGCCGGGTCAGCGGCGGGCCACCTGGTGACGTCAGCGATTAATGCCCGTAGACGTCAAAGGCAAAGTATTTGTCTTGGACTTTCTTGTACGTGCCATTGGCGCGGATTTCGGTGATGGCAGCGTTGAATTTCTCGGCAAGCGCCTGGTCGCCCTTGCGCACCGCGATACCGGCGCCGCCGCCGAAGTATTTCGCGTCTTCATAGGTCGGCCCCACGAAGGCAAAGCCTTTGCCGGCGTCGGTCTTCAGGAAGCCTTCGTCAAGGGTGACGGAGTCGGCCAGCGTCGCGTCGAGGCGACCGGAAACCATGTCCAGGTTGGCCTCCTGCTGGGAGCCGTAGCGCACCAGGTCGATCCCCGCTGGCACCAGCACCTCGGTTGCGAAGCGATCATGGGTGCTGGCGCGCAGCACACCGACTTTCTTGCCCTTGAGCTCGGTCAGCGGGTCCTTGACGTCGGAGCCTTGCTTCATCACGAAACGCGCCGGGGTGTGGTAGTACTTGATGGTGAAGTCGACGTTTTTCTTGCGATCGTCGGTGATGGTCATGGACGACAGGATCGCGTCGATTTTCTTGACCTTCAGCGCCGGGATCAGGCCGTCGAATTCCTGCTCGACCCACGTGCACTTGACCTTCATCTGTGCGCACAGCGCGTCGCCGATGTCCACATCGAAACCGGCCAACTTGCCATCAGGGGTTTTCATCGAAAACGGCGGATAACCCGCCTCGATCCCGAGACGGATCGGCTTGGCGTCTTCGGCCACGGCCGAGAATGACAATACGGACAGTGCGAGGGCACCGAACATGGCTAGCTTCTTCATTTTTGCTCCTGAGTGCGCAGGTATTTATTGATCGTTATAGGCAGAATCGGAAACAGCGTTCGGTCGATGAAAACCGAAGTGGCCCGGAGTCTAGAGATGCACCCAGGAGGGAAATTACGTCGAAGCGACAAATAGTTATAGAAATACTGCCTGGGAGCTGCGTAGAGCTGCCGAGTGAAACGAGGCTGCGATCTTTTCAAAAGATCAAAGATCAAAAGATCGCAGGCTTCGCCAGCTCCTACAGGGCCCAGCGGGAGCAAGCTTTCAGCAATCGCAGCTGATCGCCTTTTCCGCCACGCGCTCGACGGAACCGGTCAGGCGAAAACCCTCATCGAGCCAGCCCATGACCCCGCCGATCATTTCCTTGACCGGGTAACCCAGCGTTGCCAGGCGCACCGCGGCCTTGTTCGCACCGTTGCAATGCGGGCCGGCGCAATACACCACGAACAGCGTGGCCTTGGGGTACGCCGCCAACGCCTCGGCGGTGAGGGTCCGGGTTGGGAGATTGATCGCCCCTGGCACATGCCCGCGTTCGTAAGCCAGCGGTCCGCGCACGTCCACCAGGACAAAATCGATGGTGCCCGCCTCTTGGCTGGCATGCACATCGGAACAATCGGTTTCGAACATCAGGCGACGGCTGAAATGCTGCAGGGCGAGGTCGGATGGGGCAGCAGGCACTTCACTAACAAGACTGGTCATGCGTGGTTACTCCGGGACAAATGAAGACTGGAACAGACTTTATCCCCCCGACGCTAACCGCTACAGTGGCGCACAAGACACTCTGTGGGAATTTTCCGCCAAATGCAGCCTGCTCCCGGCCTGGTCGCCATCCTCGCGTATGACGGCTTGTGCACATTCGAATTCGGTGTCGCCGTGGAAATCTTCGGATTGGCCCGGCCCGAGTTCGATTTCCCCTGGTATGAGCACCGCATCGTCGCCGTCGACGACGGTCCGATGCGCGCCATGGGCGGCTTCCAAGTCCTGGCCGATGGCGGCATGGAGCTGCTCGACACCGCCCGGACCATCATCGTGCCAGGCTGGCGCAGCCGCAGCGAACCGCCCTCCGATGCCCTGCTCCTCGTCCTGCGCCGTGCCCACGCCCGCGGTGCCCGCTTGCTGTCGATCTGCTCCGGGGCGTTCGTCCTGGCGGCCACTGGACTGCTCGATGGCTTGGCGGCAACGACGCACTGGCGCTACACCGACGAACTGGCGCAAGGCTATCCTGCCATTCGGGTCGACCCGGATGTGCTCTATGTCGACTCGGGCCAGCTCATTACTTCCGCTGGCAGCGCCGCGGGCATCGATGCGTGCCTGCACCTGGTAGCCCGGGACTTCGGTGCCCAGGTCGCCAATGCCGTGGCGCGTCGGCTGGTCATGCCGACACAACGCACCGGCGGCCAGGCACAATTCATCCCCTCACCGGTCAGCCGCACGCCACGCGGTGATTTGTCCAGCGTCATGCAGTGGGCCCGCGAGCATCTCCACGAACCGCTGGGCGTGCGCGAACTGGCGAGCCGCGCGGCGATGAGCGAACGGACCTTCCTGCGCCGCTTCACCCAAGCCTGCGGTGTATCGCCCAAGGCCTGGCTGCAACATGAACGCTTGGCCCGGGCCCGGGAACTGTTGGAAAGCACCGCAGACAACACCGACAACATCGCCCAGCTATGTGGCTATCGTTCGGTGGAAAGTTTTCGCGTAGCGTTCCGCAGCGTGGTAGGCGTGGCGCCATCGGTGTATCGGGAGCGGTTTGGCCGGGGCTGAAGATGCGCCGCGTCCAAGGCCATACCTTGTTTGGTCCGGGGACATGGTGGACACATGTTCGGAGACATGGTGGACAGTTAACGAAGCCGTTTACCTAATATTACGGATCGGACGTTCATGTCAATTTGTGCAACACGATGCCTACCCCAATAGACATCGTGCTTGCCGTCCTCCAAGGTCCTGCGCAAGCCCACACGCTCACCTGTAAAGGCCCGGCCCAGCTTTAACTCCCAGCCGCGCCAGTTGAGTTCTCCGTTAGCCTGGACGGTCCGAACTTCGTCATCGTCGCCGTATTCCAGTTCCGGTAACGCCTCTTGATAGCACAGCTCGCTCTGTCGGTACCGGGAGGCCGGAACGTTGTGATTCAGCGCTTGGTGAGGGCGTTGGTGGTTATAGACTTCCCGCCAGTGGTCAAAGGTTTGCTGAGCTGCGTCGAGGTCAATCAGTGTTCTGTCGGTGAGTAGTTCCGCCTTTAGGCTTCGATGAAAACGTTCGAGCTTACCCTGGGTTTGGGGGTGATAAGGCCGCGAGTGCGACACCTCGATACCTTGGCGCATCAGCCATAGCTCAAGGCCTGTGTAGGCATCTCCCTCGTGTCCCCAAGGTGGCCCATTGTCCATTGTCATGCGACGGGGCAGCCCGTAACGCCGAAAAGCACTGACCAAGTGGCCTTGCACCGTTTCCCTTTTTTCGTTTGCGCAGGCGGCAATTATCAGCGAAAAACGCGAATGATCATCCAGCAAGGTCAATGGATGACAACGCCCTGCACGCATGCCGACATGGCCTTTGAAGTCCATTTGCCAGAGATCGTTTGGTTGAGGATGCTCGAACCGAATGAAAGGTTTAATCAGAGATGCAGCGGGATCAATTCGATCGTTGCGCTTGAGGATGGCGTGCACGGTGCTGGGCGCCGGCATGACATGGCCTTTTTCTTCAAAGTACCGCTTGATCTTCCGGGCCCCCCAGGCAGTGTGTTCCAGGTTCAACTCCAGAATCTGTTTTTCAGGAGTGGCAGTAGTTTTTCCAGGTGAGGATAGCGGCCGTCGGGACTGGTCAATCAAGCCGGCAGCGCCTTTTTCCTCGAAACGTTTGAGCCACTTGTAGCCAGTCGTTCGGCTAATGCTGTAACGGCGACAAAGTTCTTTTATGTTCGCCCCATCTTGGCGGGCTAAGGAGACGAACTCAGTACGAAGCTGCAAGGCAGACACCTCTTTCCAGGACACACGACATCTCCAGATGATCAATGTGTCGTATTAAAAAGTGTCCACTATGTCCCCGAACAGGTGTTAACCATGTCCCCGGACCAAACATACCTTTGTGGCGAGGGAGCTTGCTCCCGCTCAACTGCGAAGCAGGCGCAAGATTAAGCGTATGACTGTCAGATGTCGGGGTCGCTGCGCAACCCAGCGGGAGCAAGCTCCCTCGCCACGGTTGGATCGAATCTGCAATCAACGCCTGCGCAGCAGGTATGTGTCCATGATCCAGCCATGCTCTTCTCGCGCCGCCTTACGCGTGCGCTCGATATCGTCGGCCACGTCGCCCAACCGCCCGGCGATCAGCCGTTCATCTGGCGTTCCCACATAGGCGCCCCAATAGATCCGCGTATCGGGATCGCTCACGCACTGGTAGGCATCCCCGGCATCAAGCATCACCACGACGCTTGCCGCGTCGCCCACCTGCCCCGCCGCCAACCGACGTCCGGTGGTGATCTCCAGCGAACCGCCAATCGTGTTCAACGGCACTTTATGCTTCGCCGCAAGGGCCTGGACGCTGGTGATGCCGGGGATCACATCGAATTCGAAGGCACAGCGTCCCGCGTCGAGGATCGCCTGCAGGATGCGCAAGGTGCTGTCGTACAACGACGGATCGCCCCACACCAGGAAACCGCCATGCTGCCCGTCAGATAACTCTTCATCGATCAACCTTTCGAAGGTGGTCTGCTTCGCACGGTTCAATGCTTCGACGCTCGCTGTGTAGTCCGTGTCGTCGCGTTGGCGCTCTGGACTGTAGGCTTCGACGAAACGGTAGGTACGACCGATGATGTAGCGTTGACAGATTTCGCGGCGCAGATCCAGCAGCATCTCCTTGGCGGGCCCCTTGTCCATGAGAAAAAACACATCCACCTGGTTCAAGGCCTTCACCGCCTGCATCGTCAGGTGATCCGGGTCACCGGCGCCGATGCCTATCACTGATAATTTCTTCACTTACGCTGGCTCCTGTAGGCGCAATCGCCAGACTTCGTTGAAGCGCAGGTCGACGACGCCCAGCGGTTCGATGTCGATCCGGTTGAGCGTGGCCATGGGACAACCCAGCACATTCACCAGCGCGGCGCGAATCACGAACGGATGGGTCACTGCCAGGTAGTGGCCCGGTGTGTTTTCCAGGGTTGCCAGCCAATCACCGACGCGGCGGCACAGCCGGGAGACCGACTCACCCCCATGGGGTGCGGCATCCGGGTCGTCGCGCCAGGCTTGAAGCAGTTGCGGTTCGGTCTTGAGCAATTCATCAACGGACAATCCGCGCCACTGGCCAAAATCACAATCGGCCAGGGCCTGGATCGTCTGCGGCTCGTCCCCCAGCAGCGCGGCCGTCTGACGTGCCCGCAGCTCCGGCCCGCATAGCAGATGGCGGACGTTGCGGTACTCACGCCCGATGCCAGGGCGCTTCGCCAGCCAGCCGGTATCCAAGGGTTCATCCAAACCGAAACGCGCGGCTTTCTGGGCGGCGGTGCGGCCGTGGCACATCAGGGTCAGGCGAGTGGCTTGCACGCGGGATACTCGGTTTGGCGAAGAGTCATGGCAGGAACAATCCCTGATTTTCTTGTACAGCACCTTATATGAAATCAAATAACCGAGACAAAAAGGCGTAATTTCCGACACTGAAAAAGGCTATGCCTGACATATGACGACGCTCCAGCCAAACCCTTGTCCTACAAGGCTTCTGTAGATACTTTCTGGCTTTTTAAACGGAACGTAAAAACCTCTGGACACGTAGCACCTGCTGCCCAAATACTATTTTGAGCGTTATGAAAGAATTCGACACTCATCCAGGCAAGGAGCACGGATGCCTCTCTCCAGAGACCAGATCACCGATCCATGCCTGGTTTTGACGCCATCGGAACGCCAGGTCATGGGACCGCCGCGCGATCAGGCTGTACTCGAAGCCTTGCCCGGCCTGTTGGCTGGGACCTGGTTCGCCTTTAACGCCCGGAAATTGGCCTCGACCCAGACGCTGTCATTTGCCGAGCCTTGTAAACACTATGCGTGAATCCATTGAATGTGCTGAGGCGGGTCTGTACACCAAGCCTGCTTTCCGATTGCTGCGGGAAGATTCCGATCATCCGTTGCTGCTGGTGTGCGAACACGCCAGCCGCTTCATCCCAAGCGCGCTGAATGACCTCGGCCTGGATGAAACGGCCGCCCAGGAACATATTGCCTGGGATATCGGCGCCCTGGCCCTGGCTGAACGGCTGTCCGAAACCCTCGGCGCAACGTTGCTGTCCGCCAACTACTCGCGGCTGTTGATCGACCTGAATCGTCCACTTCACGTCGCCGACAGCATCCCGGCCCAAAGTGAGATTTATCAGATTCCCGGCAACCAGTCCCTGGACGACGCTACGCGCGAATACCGGCAGCGGTGCCTCTTTCATCCATTTCATGATCAGTTAAAGGCGTTGATCGACCAGCGCCTGGCGGATAAGCGGACCGTGCGGGTAGTGGGCATTCACAGTTTCACACCGGTGTTCTACGGCCAACCGCGTGCCCTCGAGGCCGGGGTGCTGTTTGGCGACGCCGGGGAATATGCCCGGCGCATCGTCGAAGGGTTGGGGCGACATTCGCTGCGGGCCGCCGGTAATCAACCTTACAAAGTCAGCCCCCTGAGTGACATGACAGTACCGGTACACGGCGACGGACGCGGCCTCGATTCGGTATTGATCGAAGTGCGCAATGACCTGCTGCGCAGTCCCGAATCGATACGGACTTGGAGCGCCTATCTCGCACCGCTCCTATGACGCGACGGTGATCAATCAGTTTTCAGCTTCAACGCGTGGACATCGACAGTGATCGTCAAGCCCGGTGTAGATCATCGGGTTCTCTGGAACAGGAGTGCAATCCATGCTGGCCTTACGTCCAGTTCAGTTATCCGATTTGCCGCAACTGCAGCAACTGGCCCGCGACAGCCTGGTGGGTGTCACTTCGCTTCCAGACGACACGGATCGCCTGCGGGAGAAAATCCTCGGCTCGTGTGCCTCGTTCGAAGCGGACGTGCAGGCGCCGGGCGGGGAAAACTATTTCTTTGTCTTGCAGAACCTCGCGTCCGGCCACTTGGTGGGTTGTTCGGAGATCATCGCCAGCACCGGTTGCACCGAACCGTTCTTCAGCCTTCGCCACCGACCATTTTCCAGCGAGTCCCGGGAACTGAACATCCACCACGGCGTGCCGGCGCTGTCGTTGTGCCAGGACCTCAGCGGCCAGACATTGCTGCGCGGTTTCCACATCGACGCGACTCGCGTGCGCACCCCGGAATCGGAGTTGCTGTCCCGGGCGCGGTTGATGTTCATTGGCGCTCATCCCCGGCGCTTTGCCGAATCGGTCATTACGGAAATCGTCGGTTTCAGCAGTGAAGACGGCCGCTCTCCGTTCTGGGACGCCATCGGCCAGCACTTCTTCGACCTGCCCTACACCGAAGCCGAACGCCTGTGCGGCCTGCAGAGCCGCACCTTTCTCGCTGAATTAATGCCGCAGTATCCGATTTATGTGCCGATGTTGCCGGAGGCGGCCCAGGCCTGCATCGGTCGGGTGCACCCCGACGGCCAGGAGGCGTTCGACATACTCGAGCGCGAGGGTTTCGAAACCAACAGCTATGTGGACCTCTTCGACGGTGGGCCGACGTTGCACGGTCGAACCACGAACATTCGCTCGATCGTCCAAAGTCGCTCGGTCATCACCCGGGAAAGCCGAGTAATCGATGCCCGTGGGCGGTATCTGGTGAGCAACGATGGCCTCGCGGGTTATCGGGCCATCATCGCCGACCTGGACGTCAGCGGCGAGGGCCCGGTGGCACTGCACCCTGACATGCTGGTGGCGCTGGGAATCACCGAGGGTGAGCGGATCCGAGTGGTGAGCCTGTGAGATCGATCGAATTGCATGCCGCCCCTCGACACCGCGCCGGGCATGAAGAAGGAGCCGCTTCATGATCGTCCGTCCCGTCGCCCTGACAGACCTGCCTGCGTTACTGGACCTGGCCCGCTGCGCCGGCCCGGGCTTCACCAGCTTGCCGGCCAACGAGGAGCGCCTGGCGCATCGCCTGCGCTGGGCCCAGCGTACCTTCGCCGGACAGGTCGAACGGGCTGATGCCGACTACCTGTTTGTGCTCGAGGACGATGATCGGCAAGTGGTGGGCATCAGCGCGCTGACCGGGGCCGTCGGGGTTCGTGAACCCTGGTACAACTATCGCGTCGGCGTGACGGTCAGTTCAGCGCCTGAACTGGGCATCCAGCGGCAGATCCCGACATTGTTCCTCAACAATGAAATGACCGGGCAATCGGAAATCTGCTCGTTGTTCCTGCGGCCCGAGCAGCGTCGGGGCCATAACGGCCGGCTGCTGTCCTTGGCGCGCTTGTTGTTCGTCGCCGAGTTCCCCAGCCTGTTTGGCGAAAAGCTGATTGCCGAACTGCGCGGCCACGCCGATGCACAGGGCCGCTCGCCTTTTTGGGACAGCCTGGGGAGGCACTTCTTCCAGAAGGATTTCAGCTACGCCGATCAGCTGTCCGGCATGGGTAACAAATCATTCATCGCCGAATTGATGCCGCGTCAGCCGCTGTATACCTGCCTGCTCACCGAACAAGCCCAGGCCGTGATTGGCAAGGCTCACCCCAACACCGAACCGGCCTTGAAAATCCTCAGTGCCGAGGGTTTCGCCCATAAGGGATACATTGATATTTTCGACGGCGGCCCGGTGGTCGAGGCGCCGGTGTCGAAGATCCGTAGCGTGCGCGACAGCCAGCCGCTGACGCTGGCGATCGGTACACCGGACGAACAGGCCCCGATCTGGCTGATTCACAACCGACGCCTGGAAAACTGCCGCGTCACCAGCGCCCGCGCCCATCAACACGGCCATAGCCTGCTCGTCGACCGCGTCACCGCCAAACGCCTGCAAGTGCAGCCGGGCGACACCGTACGCGCCGTGACATTGCCCTGGCAGGGACAACGAGCGGTTGCAGCGTAAGCGGCGTGTTACGGGCTTCCCAGCCGACGGGCTCTGGCCTGATGCCATAACGGCATCGCCTATACGCATTCGTCATCATCTCTGCGCTTGCCACGTGATAGCCTTTGGATCTTTCGGCGTTGACATTTTTGCTCAAGCCTTTCCATTCCATTGGTGGAACTCATATGTCCAGGCTCTCCCATCAAGATTTGCGTCGCAATTTTCGTCAACTGCTGGCTTCCAAGACCTGTTACCACACCGCCTCGGTGTTTGATCCGATGTCGGCGCGCATCGCCGCTGACCTGGGTTTCGAAGTGGGCATCCTGGGAGGCTCGGTGGCGTCGTTGCAGGTATTGGGCGCGCCGGACTTCGCATTGATCACCCTCAGTGAATTTGCCGAGCAGGCGACTCGCATTGGCCGCGTGGCCCAGTTGCCGTTCATTGCCGACGCCGACCATGGCTACGGCAACGCACTGAACGTGATGCGTACCATCATCGAACTCGAGCGCGCTGGCGTGGCTGCGCTGACTATCGAAGACACCTTGCTGCCAGCCCAGTTTGGCCGCAAATCCACCGACCTGATCAGCGTGGCCGAAGGCGTCGGCAAGATCCGCGCGGCATTGGAGGCACGGGTCGATTCGGAAATGGCGATCATTGCCCGCACCAACGCCGGGATCCTGCCGGTCCAGGAAATCATCAGCCGCACCCGGCAATACGAACGGGCCGGCGCGGACGGCATCTGCATGGTGGGCGTGCAAGACTTCGAGCATTTGGAGCAGATCAGCGAAAACCTGAACGTCCCCTTGATGCTCGTGACCTATGGCAATCCGTTGCTGCGGGATGATAAACGCCTGGCCGAACTGGGCGTTCGCGTCACGATCGATGGCCACGGCGCCTATTTCGCCGCGATCAAGGCCACCTATGACAGCCTGCGGGAGCAGCGTCAGATCTTTACCCAGGCATCAGACCTGAGCGCCACCGAACTGACCCACACCTACACCCAGCCCGAGGAATATATCCGTTGGGCCGAGGAATACATGAGCGTCAAGGAATGAGCTGATTCGCTGTCCAGGCGGACGCCATCGCGAGCAGGCTCGCTCCCACAGTGGATTTGCGATTCCTGCTCGCGATGGCGGTATCAGCGTGAATGAGTGTCAGCGCCCGCTACGCAGCATCTCCTTGGGCACATATTTGCCGATCTCGAACTTGCCGATAGCAGCGCGGTGGACTTCATCCGGGCCGTCGGCCAGGCGCAAGGTGCGTTGCATGGCATACATATAGGCCAGCGGGAAATCGTTGGAAACCCCGGCGCCGCCGTGGATCTGGATCGCCCGGTCGATGACTTTCAAGGCCACGTTAGGCGCAACGACCTTGATCTGGGCAATTTCACTCTTCGCCACTTTATTACCGACGGTGTCCATCATGTACGCCGCCTTCAAGGTCAGCAGGCGCGCCATGTCGATTTCCATCCGCGAATCGGCGATCTTGTCGATGTTACCGCCCAGGCGTGCAAGCGGTTTGCCGAATGCGGTGCGGCTGACGGCGCGCTGGCACATCAATTCCAAGGCGCGTTCCGCCATGCCGATCGAGCGCATGCAATGGTGAATCCGCCCCGGGCCCAGGCGCCCCTGGGCAATCTCAAAGCCGCGGCCTTCACCCAGCAGGACGTTTTCGTACGGCACCCGCACGTTATCGAACAGCACTTCGGCATGACCGTGAGGCGCATCGTCGTAGCCGAACACCGGCAATGGCCGGACGATTTTTACCCCGGGGGTGTCCACCGGCACCAGGATCATCGAGTGTTGGGCATGGCGTGGCGCGTCGGGGTTGCTCAAGCCCATGAAGATCAGGATTTTGCAGCGCGGATCGCAGGCACCTGAAGTCCACCATTTCTTGCCGTTGATCACCCATTGATCACCATCACGCTCGGCGCGGGCGGCCATGTTGGTGGCGTCCGAAGAGGCGACGTCCGGCTCGGTCATGGCGAAGGCCGAGCGGATCTCGCCCCGCAGCAGCGGCTCGAGCCAGCGTTGCTTCTGTTCTTCATTGGCGTAGCGCACGAGGACTTCCATGTTGCCAGTGTCCGGCGCCGAGCAGTTGAACGGCTCCGGCCCCAGCAACGAACGTCCCATGATTTCCGCCAACGGCGCGTATTCCAGGTTGGTCAGGCCGGCGCCCAGTTCGGATTCCGGCAGGAACAGGTTCCACAAGCCCTCGGCTTTTGCCTTGGCCTTGAGTTCTTCCATGATGGCCGTGGGCTGCCAGCGATCACCTTCCGCTACCTGGCGCTCGAACACCGCTTCGGCCGGGTAGACGTAGGCATCCATGAACGCCGTGACGCGCTCGCGCAGTTCCTGAACCTTGGGGGAGTAGGCAAAATCCATCGGCAGCACCTTCTGGCAGAGGTTGTTTTTAGGTCATGGAATCGATGCTAGTTGAGCTACGAAAATTTACCTAACCTATTCTCGGCGTGTATTAACATTCATCACCGATATATGGTTCACTGATTTGCATCGCCACCCGGCACCTCATACAAGCCCAAGAATAAGAGTGCAGCGCCATGAATCTGAGCAAGGTCGACCTCAACCTTTTCATTGTCTTCGATGCCATCTACACCGAAGCCAACCTGACCCGCGCCGGGCAGATCGTCGGTATCACTCAGCCGGCCGTGTCCAATGCCCTGGCGCGCTTGCGCGAGACCTTCAACGACCCACTGTTCGTGCGCACCGCCCAAGGGATGGTGCCCACGCCGATGGCCCAGAATATTATCGGGCCGGTACGTAACGCCTTGTCGCTGCTACGGGTGTCGGTGCAGGAAAGCCGGATTTTCAATCCGCTGCAAGCCGTCAAGACCTACCGCATCAGCATGACCGACCTCACCGAAGGCGTGATCCTGCCGCCGCTGTTCCAGCGCTTGCGCCGACTGGCGCCGACCGTGGCCATCGAGAGTTTCCTGTCCAAGCGCCGGGAAACCACCAAGGAACTGGCCGCCGGGCGCCTGGACTTCGCGGTCGATGCGCCGCTCAACACCGATCCGCAGGTGCGCCACGTCAAGTTGTTGGAAGACCGTTACGTGTGTGCCATGCGCAAGGGCCATCCTTTGGCAGGCAAGGAAAAGCTCAGTCTTGACGATTACCTGGCCCAGACCCACGTGCATATTTCCAGTCGCCGCAACGGCCTGGGTTATGTCGACTTGGCCCTCGGCAAAATAGGCATCCAGCGCAAGATTGCCCTGCGCTCGCAACATTATTTGATGGCTTCCCAGGTGCTGCAGCAGACCGACATGGTCATGACGGTTCCTGAACGTTTTGCCCGCCGCCACGATCTGCATGCGGTCCACGTGCCCGTCAACGATGTGCCGCCGGTGGAAACCCATCTCTACTGGCATGAAAGCACCGACCAGGACCCGGCCAACCGCTGGATGCGCGAACAGATGATCGAGCTATGCCAGCAGGTGACGGCCCATGAGAAGAAGCTCGATAGGGTTTAGCCTGTCCAATGTGGGAGCGAGCCTGCTCGCGATAGCGTCGGGTCAGTCACTGTTCATATTGGCTGGACTACCGCTTTCGCGAGCAGGCTCGCTCCCACAGGTTTCGTCGACAGTTCATTGCTTGACGTGAACGTCAACCTGCCTTTAGCTTAGCGCCAACCTCTTTCGTTTCGAGCGCTTCCATGAGCAGCCAGACCTACAGCATCTCCGACCTCGCCCGCGAATTGGATATCACCACCCGCGCCATCCGCTTCTACGAAGAACAGGGCCTGTTGAGCCCGGAGCGCCGTGGCCAGGAGCGTGTCTACTCACCGCGGGACAAGGTCAGCCTGAAACTGATCCTGCGTGGCAAGCGCATTGGTTTTTCCCTCGCCGAGTGCCGCGAGCTGATCGAACTGTACGACCCCAGCAGCGGCAACCAGAAACAACTCCACAGCATGCTGGCGAAAATCGCCGAGCGCCGTGAGCAGCTCGAACAGCAGCTATTGGATATCGAACAGATGAAGCTGGAGCTGGACACCGCCGAGGAACGCTGCATCCAGGCGCTGGAACAGACGATCAAGGGCGAGGAAATCGTCCAGTAACAAGCGATTCCATTGTGGGAGCGGGCTTGCTCGCGAAGGGGCCCGAACAGTCAATATCGATGTCGACTGACACTCCGTCTTCGCGAGCAAGCCCGCTCCCACAAAAGGAGCCGTGTTCCCCACTACTACAGGTCAACCCCATGTCCCTCCCCTCCTTTGTACGCCTGATCGAAGTCGGCCCGCGCGATGGCCTGCAGAATGAATCGCAACCCATCAGCGTCGCCGACAAGGTACGCCTGGTAGATGCACTGAGCGCTGCCGGCCTCGGTTACATCGAAGTCGGCAGCTTTGTCTCGCCTAAATGGGTGCCGCAGATGGCCGGCTCGGCCGAAGTCTTCGCGCAGATTCAGCGCAAGCCCGGCGTGACGTATGGCGCCTTGGCGCCGAACCTGAGGGGTTTTGAAGACGCGCTGGCAGCAGGCGTGAAAGAGGTCGCGGTGTTCGCCGCCGCGTCCGAAGCGTTTTCCCAGCGCAACATCAATTGCACCATCAAGGAAAGCCTGGAGCGCTTCGCCCCGATCATGGAGGCGGCGACGCGCAATGGTGTCAGCGTGCGCGGCTACGTATCGTGCGTGCTGGGTTGCCCTTACGAAGGCGACGTCAAGCCTGAGCAAGTGGCCTGGGTCGCCCGGGAGCTGTACGCAATGGGCTGCTATGAAGTGTCCCTGGGCGACACCATCGGCACCGGTACCGCCGGCGCGACGCGCAGGATGTTCGAGGCGGTGAGCGCCGACGTGCCTCGGGACAAACTTGCGGGACATTTCCACGACACCTACGGCCAGGCCCTGGCCAACGTCTACGCCAGCCTTCTGGAGGGCATCGCCGTGTTCGACAGTTCCATCGCAGGCCTGGGTGGCTGTCCTTATGCCAAGGGTGCCAGCGGTAACGTCGCGACTGAAGACGTGCTGTACCTGCTCAATGGCCTCGGCATCGAGACCGGCATCGACCTGGACGCGCTCATCGCCGCGGGCCGGCAGATTTGTGACGTGCTCGGCCGTCCGACCGGTTCGCGCGTTGCGAAGGCGCGGCTGGCGCAGTGAGGTGTTACCGCCCCCGTTTGTAACGGGGGTGAAACGAGTAACACGGAAACAATTTGTCAGGGTTTCGCGGGATGGATTTTCCGACAAAAAACTCAACCAATTGATTTATATGGATTTTTTAAAGTTGGCACGGCACCTGCTATATCTCCTGCACAACAAGAATAAAAAAAAGCGACAAACCCAATAAAAACAAGACGAAACGACTCTGACATAACAAAAACAACACGGCAGAGACGCAGCTAACAGATTTTTTTGGAGAAGATGTGCTTTTCAGGGTGCTTCCAGGAGCAACCCGCAACCGGGCAGAGAACAATAAAACTACCTTCAGGTAGCTCCCGAATCGGTTGGATCGCCAGGCGAAAAAGCAGATCAGCGCTCAAAAAAATACGTTTGCTCTTGATCCCGGATGGGGATCGCCATAAACAGCGGTAAAGGGCCACGGCTGCCAAAAACAACAACAGGCCGCCCCTCAATAATAAAAAAAGAGCACGCGACGACAAAATTAAAGGGGAGCTTCGGCTCCCCTTTGTGCTTTCCAGGATTTGGTTTTGTGTGGGAGCGAGCCTGCTCCCACGGGGGATCTTGCTCAGCCTTCGTTATCGCGCAGTTCTTCCATGCTGATTTCACGCATGCGGAATTTCTGGATCTTGCCGGTGACCGTCATCGGAAAATCTTCGACGAACTTGAAATGACGCGGCGTCTTGAAATGGGCGATGCGCTCCTTGCACCAGGCCTGCAGTTCCTGCTCGGTGGCGCTGTGGCCGGGATGGAATTTGATCCAGGCGACGATCTCCTCGCCATAACGCGAGCACGGAATACCGATCACTTGCACATCGGCCACCGCGGGGTGGGTGAAGAAGAACTCTTCCAGCTCGCGGGGGTAAACATTCTCTCCGCCGCGGATGATCATGTCCTTGTTACGTCCGACGATGCGCACGTAGCCCTGCTCGTCCATGGTCGCGAGGTCGCCGGTGTGCATCCAGCCTTGCGGATCGATGGCATCGGCGGTGCCCTTGGGGTTGTTCCAATAGCCGAGCATCACGCTATAGCCGCGCGTGCACAGTTCGCCGATGGTCCCGCGCGGGACGATATCGCCCGCCGCGTCGATGATCTTGCTTTCGAGTTGCGGCTGGGTCCGCCCGACGGTGGTCACGCGCAATTCCAGCTCATCCGTGGGACCGGTCTGCAACGACACCGGGCTGGTTTCCGTCATGCCGTAGGCAATCTGCACCTCAGCCATGTGCATCTCGCTGATGACCCGCCGCATCACCTCGATGGGGCAAGTGGCCCCCGCCATGATTCCGGTGCGCAGGCTGGACAGGTCGAAATCCCCTCGCTGTGGCTGGTCGAGCATGGCGATGAACATGGTGGGGACGCCGTACAACGCCGTGGCTTTTTCCTCGGCCACGGTGCGCAGGGTCAGCAAGGGGTCGAAGGCATCGTTGGGGTAGATCATGGTGCTGGCGTGCGTCACGCACCCCAGGTTGCCCATGACCATACCGAAGCAGTGATACAACGGCACCGGGATCACCAGCCGATCATCAACGCTCAGGCCCAGGCTTTCGCCGACCATGTAGCCGTTGTTGAGGATGTTGTAATGGCTGAGGGTCGCCCCCTTGGGAAATCCGGTGGTGCCTGAGGTGTACTGGATATTTACCGGCTGATCGAAATGCAGGCTCCCCTGGCGTTCAGTCAGTTGCCCTGGCGACACCGCTGCACCGAGGGTAGCCATCTGCGACCAAGGTAAAAATCCCGAAGGCGGCTGCGAATCGAGGCTGATCACCCCGCGCAGGTCCGGCAGGCGCTCGCTTCGCAATTGTCCGATCGATTGCTCTGCCAGCTCTGGTACCAACACTTGCAACATGGCGTGGTAATCCGAGGTCTTGAACGACCCCGCGCACACCAGCCACTGGCAACCGGATTGCTTGAGCACGTACTCCAATTCAGAGGCGCGATACGCCGGATTGATATTGACCAGGATCACGCCGATCTTCGCACTGGCAAACTGACTGATGCACCACTCGGCGCAATTCGGCGCCCAGATGCCCAAGCGATCGCCAACCTGCAAGCCCAGCGCCAGGAACGCCCGAGCGTGCAGATCAACCGCTTCGGCCAGTTCTCGCCAGCTGTAGCGCAGCGACTGGTGGCGAACCACCAGCGCCTCGCCGTCAGGGAATTCGGCGACAGTCTGGTCAAACGCCTGGCCGATGGTCTGCGCGAGCAAGGCCTTGGCCTGGGAACCGCGGGTGTAGCTGAGTTGCGGGTGAGAACCGGGTTGATCCATGACGCGCCCTCTTGTTTTTATTAATGGATGTATCGGTGAATCTCATGCAAGAGCGGCCTTACTCTCGCCCAAGTTGACGTTAACGTAAAGAGCGATTGACAGCCATTCGTCACAAGCTTACGTTAACGTAAAGGTGAGAGCCGCCACGCCGCTCCCCACACCCGACAAAAAATCCAAAAGGTGCCCCATGAGCTACCCATCCCTGAATTTTGCCCTCGGCGAAACCATCGACATGTTGCGCGACCAGGTGCAGTCCTTCGTCAAGGCAGAGCTGGCGCCTCGGGCTGCACAGATCGACATCGACAATCTGTTCCCCGCCGACATGTGGCGCAAGTTCGGTGACATGGGCCTGCTGGGCATCACCGTCCCCGAAGAATATGGCGGCGCCGGCCTGGGCTATCTGGCCCATGTCGTCACCATGGAAGAAATCAGCCGCGGCTCGGCCTCGGTCGCCCTCTCCTACGGCGCCCATTCCAACCTGTGCGTCAATCAGATCAACCGCAACGGCACCCATGAGCAGAAGAGCAAGTACTTGCCCAAGCTGATCAGCGGCGAGCACATCGGCGCCCTCGCCATGAGCGAACCGAACGCCGGCTCCGACGTGGTCTCGATGAAGCTTCGGGCCGACAAGCGTGGCGACCACTACGTGCTCAACGGCAGCAAGACTTGGATCACCAATGGCCCCGACGCGAACACCTACGTGATCTACGCCAAGACCGACCTGGAAAAAGGCGCCCACGGCATCACTGCGTTCATCGTCGAGCGCGATTGGAAAGGTTTCAGCCGCAGCAACAAATTCGACAAGCTCGGCATGCGCGGCTCCAATACCTGCGAGTTGTTTTTCGATGACGTCGAGGTGCCTGAGGAAAATATCCTCGGCGTGCTCAACGGCGGCGTGAAAGTGTTGATGAGCGGCCTCGACTATGAGCGCGTGGTCTTGTCCGGCGGACCGACCGGCATCATGCAGGCGTGCATGGACCTGATCGTCCCGTACATCCACGACCGCAAGCAGTTCGGCCAGAGCATCGGCGAATTCCAGCTGATCCAGGGCAAAGTCGCCGACATGTACACCCAGCTCAACGCCAGTCGCGCCTATCTGTACGCAGTGGCGCAGGCGTGCGAGCGCGGCGAAACCACCCGCAAGGACGCCGCCGGGGTGATCCTCTACAGCGCCGAGCGCGCCACGCAAATGGCCCTTGATGCCATACAGATCCTGGGCGGCAACGGCTACATCAATGAATTCCCGGCTGGCCGTCTCTTGCGTGACGCCAAGCTGTACGAAATCGGCGCCGGCACCAGTGAGATCCGTCGCATGTTGATTGGCCGCGAACTGTTCAACGAAACCCGCTAACGGAGCTGACCATGGCCACTCTGCATACTCAGCTCAACGCTCGCTCACCGGAGTTCATCGCCAACCGCGATGCGATGCTCGGACAAGTCGAGGCCTTGCGCACCTTGCTCGCTCATGTCCAGCAAGGCGGCGGGCCCAAGGCGCAGGAGCGGCACACATCGCGGGGCAAACTGCTGCCGCGCGAGCGCATCAATCGCTTGCTGGACCCAGGCTCGCCGTTCTTGGAAATCAGTCCGCTGGCGGCTTACGAAGTCTATGGAGAAGACGTCCCGGCAGCCGGTGTGATCGTCGGCATCGGTCGCGTGGAAGGTATCGAGTGCATGATCGTCGCCAACGACGCGACGGTCAAAGGCGGCTCGTATTATCCGCTGACCGTGAAAAAACACCTGCGCGCCCAGGCCATCGCCCAACAGAACCGCCTTCCTTGTATCTACCTGGTGGATTCCGGTGGCGCCAACCTGCCACGCCAGGACGAAGTGTTTCCCGACCGTGAGCACTTTGGCCGCATCTTTTTCAACCAGGCCAACATGAGTGCCCAGGGTATTCCGCAGATTGCCGTAGTCATGGGCTCCTGCACCGCCGGTGGCGCGTATCTGCCGGCGATGGCCGACGAGGCAATCATGGTTCGCCAGCAGGCGACGATCTTCCTCGCCGGCCCGCCGTTGGTAAAAGCCGCCACCGGCGAAGTGGTCAGCGCCGAGGACCTGGGCGGCGCCGATGTGCACTGCAAGATCTCCGGCGTGGCTGACCATTACGCCGACAGCGATGAACACGCCCTGGCATTGGCCCGCCGCAGCGTCGCCAACCTCAACTGGCGCAAACTCGGCGAGCTGCAGCAGCGTGCACCCATCGCCCCGCTGTACTCGGGCGACGAACTGTACGGTGTGGTTTCGGCCGACGCCAAGCAGCCGTTCGATGTGCGGGAAGTCATCGCACGCCTCGTCGACGGCTCGGTATTCGATGAATTCAAGGCGCTCTTCGGAACAACCCTGGTGTGCGGCTTCGCCCATCTGCACGGTTACCCGATCGCCATCCTCGCCAACAACGGCATCCTGTTCGCCGAGGCCGCGCAGAAAGGCGCGCACTTTATCGAACTGGCGTGCCAGCGTGGGATTCCCCTGCTGTTCCTGCAAAACATCACCGGTTTCATGGTCGGCCAGAAATACGAAGCCGGCGGCATCGCCAAGCATGGTGCGAAACTGGTGACCGCCGTGGCTTGCGCCCGGGTACCGAAATTCACCGTAATCATCGGAGGCAGTTTTGGCGCGGGCAATTACGGCATGTGCGGTCGCGCCTACGATCCACGGTTCCTGTGGATGTGGCCGAATGCCCGGATCGGCGTGATGGGCGCCGAACAAGCCGCCGGCGTGTTGGTGCAGGTCAAGCGCGAACAGGCCGAACGCGGCGGACAGCCGTTCAGCGCCAACCAGGAAGCCGAGATCAAGCAACCGATTCTCGACCAGTACGAAGAACAGGGGCACCCCTATTATTCCAGCGCGCGGCTGTGGGACGACGGCGTCATCGACCCGGCGCAGACCCGCGACGTATTGGGCCTGGCCTTGTCCGCGTCGCTGAACGCGCCCATCGAATCGAGCCGCTTCGGCGTGTTCAGGATGTAATCGGGAAAATGCCCATGACTCAGTACAACACCCTCGAACTGCACACTGACCCACGCGGCTTTGCCACGTTGTGGCTCAGCCGCGAGTCAAAGAACAACGCGTTCAACGCCGAGATGATCCGCGAGCTGATCCTCGCCCTGGACGAGGTCGGCAGCGATCCGACCTTGCGTTTCCTGTTGCTCCGTGGCCGTGGCAAACACTTCAGCGCCGGCGCCGACCTGGCCTGGATGCAACAGTCCGCCGAGCTCGACTACCACACCAACCTCGACGACGCCCGGGAACTGGCGGAGCTGATGTACAACCTTGCCAAACTGAAGATTCCTACATTGGCTGTGGTCCAAGGTGCCGCGTTTGGCGGTGCACTGGGCCTGATCAGCGCCTGTGACATGGCCATCGGCGCCGACGAAGCGCAGTTTTGCCTGTCGGAAGTGCGGATTGGCCTGGCGCCTGCGGTGATCAGCCCGTTCGTGGTGCAGGCCATTGGCGAACGCGCGGCGCGGCGCTACGCCCTGACCGCGGAGCGTTTCAGCGGACAACGTGCGAAAGAGATTGGATTGCTGTCGGAAAGTTACCCGGCCGAGGCGTTGGACGATCAACTCCAGCACTGGATCGACAATCTGCTGCTCAACAGTCCGGCGGCCATGCGCGCCAGCAAGGAACTGCTCCGTGAGGTCGGCAACGGTGCACTCACCCCGGCGTTGCGGCGCTACACCGAGAACGCCATCGCCCGGATACGCGTCAGCCCCGAAGGCCAGGAGGGCTTGCGGGCTTTCCTGCAAAAGCGGCCGCCGAACTGGCAAGCCGAGTCACATAACAAGGAGCCGCGTCGATGAGCGCCCCTGCCCTCACCTCTCTACTGGTGGCCAACCGCGGTGAAATCGCTTGCCGTGTCATGCGCTCCGCCAAGGCCATGGGCCTGGCCACTGTCGCCGTGCACAGCGCCACGGACCGTAACGCGCGTCATTGTCGGGAAGCCGATATCTGCGTCGACCTGGGCGGCAGCAAGGCCGCCGACAGTTACCTGCAAATCGACAAATTGATCGCCGCGGCCCAGGCCAGCGGTGCCCAGGCGATTCATCCTGGCTACGGTTTCCTTTCCGAGAACGCAGGGTTCGCCAGGGCCATCGAAAAAGCCGGGCTGATCTTCCTGGGCCCTCCCGCCTCGGCCATCGACGCCATGGGCAGCAAATCCGCCGCCAAGGCCTTGATGGAAACCGCTGGCGTGCCGTTGGTGCCCGGCTACCACGGTGAAGCCCAGGACCTGGAAACCTTCCGCGCCGCCGCCGAACGCATTGGCTACCCGGTGTTGCTCAAGGCAACCGCGGGCGGCGGCGGCAAAGGCATGAAAGTCGTGGAAGACGTCAGCCAACTGGCCGAAGCCTTGGCTTCGGCGCAGCGTGAGGCGCAATCGTCGTTCGGCGATGCGCGCATGCTGGTGGAGAAATACCTGCTCAAGCCACGCCACGTGGAAATCCAGGTGTTCGCCGACCAACATGGCAACTGCCTGTACCTCAACGAGCGGGATTGTTCGATCCAGCGTCGGCACCAGAAGGTCGTCGAGGAAGCGCCTGCGCCGGGCCTCAGCCCGCAATTGCGCCAGGCGATGGGCGAAGCCGCGGTGCGTGCGGCCCAGGCGATCGGCTATGTCGGCGCGGGCACGGTAGAGTTTTTACTGGACGCGCGGGGTGAGTTTTTCTTCATGGAGATGAACACCCGGCTGCAGGTCGAGCATCCGGTCACTGAAGCGATCACCGGACTGGACCTGGTCGCCTGGCAGATCCGCGTCGCCCTCGGCGAGCCGCTGCCCATCACGCAAGAGCAAGTACCGCTGCGGGGACATGCCATCGAAGTACGGCTCTATGCCGAAGACCCGGCCAATGATTTTCTCCCCGCCACCGGGCGCCTGGCGTTGTACCGCGAATCCGCTGCAGGCGAAGGGCGGCGGGTCGACAGCGGCGTTGAAGAAGGTGACGAGATTTCGTCTTTCTACGACCCGATGCTTGGCAAGCTGATCGCCTGGGGCGAGAACCGCGAGCAGGCCCGTTTGCGCCTGTTGGCGATGCTCGACGAGTTCGCAATCGGCGGTCTGAAGACCAATATCGGATTCCTTCGGCGCATCGTCGGTCACCCGGCGTTTGCCGCTGCGGAACTGGACACTGGATTTATTCCACGTTACCAGGCGCAACTGCTGCCCGAGCCAGGCGAATTGGATGACGACTTCTGGCACGCGGCCGCCCAGGCCTTCGCCTTGAGCCTCAAGCCGCACGCCCGCGCCGATGACGCGAATTCTCCCTGGAGCAACACCGGTGGGCTGCGCCTCGGACTGCCACGGGAAACCGCCCTGCATCTGAGCTGTGAAGGTCAGGACCGCGCGGTGACGTTGGACAGTGCCTCCCTTTGTGCCGAGCTCAAGGGCGAGCACCTGGTGATAGAGCGTAATGGCGTGCGTCGCGGCCACCGCGTGATTCGCCAGGGCGACAGCCTCTACCTGCAATGGCAGGGTGATCTGCATCGCGTCGAGTCATACGACCCGTTGGCCGCCGCCGAGGCCAGTCACAACCCTCATGGCAGCCTGGTTGCGCCCATGAACGGCAGTATCGTGCGGGTGTTGGTAAGTGCCGGCCAGACGGTGGAAGCCGGTGCACAACTCGTTGTGCTGGAGGCGATGAAAATGGAGCACAGCATCCGTGCGCCCAAGGCCGGCGTGGTCACGGCGCTGTATTGCCAGGAAGGTGAGATGGTCAGCGAGGGCAGCGTGCTGGTGGCGCTGGAAGAATAGGCATCGGCCCGTTGTCCGGGCCGATCCGTTTCAGAACCTGATGGTTGCCTGCACGACCACGCCGATGATTCGGCATTGCTCGGTGTACAAGCTTTTCGGGTAAGTAGGATTGAGCGGAACCAGGTAATGCTGGCCGCTCTCTTCAATCAGTTTGCGAAAGGTCGCATCGCTGCTGCCAGGCAACTGGGCGATCACCAGCTTACCGGGCACCGCCTCGATCGCCGGGTCAACCAGGATCGACATTCCCTCCGGAATACTGAGCCCGCTCGGTGCGGTCATCGCATCCCCCACCACCACCAGCCAGAACGCATCTCCCTGGGCGTGGTAGTCCGTCAACTCATAGCGCGACGGTCCGTAGTCAGCGAGATCGCCTTCACGAACAGTGCCGATGTCGTGCCATTCGCTGATCGGGTAGCGGAAGTACGGGTTGTACTTCTGCGCCAGGGCCATGCCCTCGTCCGTGGAGGTGTCCGGCTCGCGGATCACCATGGCCACTTCGAGAAACTCGAGCCCCAGTTCCTTCAGCACCCGGTTCATGTCTTCAAGACTGGGCTGTCTGCGCTTGGTCAGCCAATGGCCGATACCGCCCTGTGACATCCCCAAACGCTCTGCAAGCACCACTTGCGTGATGTGCAGCTCCTTCATCTTGGCCTTGACCAACTCTATCCATTTATCCATGAGCGGCACGATACGTGGATGACCACGCCCATCAAAACACAAATTGTAGTATTTAAATTGTCGTCACAATTACGCTGCGTACTAAGCTGGGAGCACAGGATTTCATCTCACACGGAGTAACTCGACACATGGACACGCCCAACAAACACGAACCCGTCACTTCCCTGGACCCGGCATTCCCATCGTTTCAGGATTGCCCGGCGGCCCAACGCGCCTTGGATTACTACTTGAAACCAGGTGTTGCAACAGCCCAGGCCGAGCAGCGCTTTTTCGACGTGAACCGTAACATCAGCGGCGAAGAAGCCTTGGTCCATGCTTGCGACCTGCTGCGCTGCGCTGCGGCCACTGCCCACGAATCTGCCAATAGACTGAACGGTTCGAACCGTGACCTGGCATTTTCTGTCGTGCACATGATTGATCTGGTCAAGGTCATGCTCGACCGATCCCTTGACGGCTACCCCACTCGCTAAGCGTTGCGCGCAGAATGGAGCCACGAATGCGGGCCACGGGAAAAAATTTTCCAACCGATGCGATAAAATCATTTGACTTGCAAATGATAATGATTATTATTGCAACAACTGATCGCGAGATCGGTCGATAGGCCAGGAGACCTTAGGTCGGACTTCTGGCATATCTCCTCATCAGGCTAATCACGGTTTTTGACCCGGCTTTTTGCCGGGTCTTTTTTTTGCCGATTTTCGGCTTATGGCTTCAGGCTAATGAAGTCTTTTGGAGGGTGTTGATCTCAATGTTGGCGATGATAGCAAATGCCCATCCGCCTGCAGAAGTCCCTGCGCCATCCCGCTGACAAACCCGCGACAGGCAGCACTTGAGAATCGGCCAGCGAGACTCTACTCTGCTTCAGCGTCCAGGGAGGGCGCCCCCTCTTGTCATCGATGCAAATCGTCCCGATTTACCCCGCCTTGCGTGTAAAGTAACGGCACAAAAATCCTCTGCAGGAACCGTGACCGTGGCTAAATCCTCCTTCGATATCAGCGCCAGTTTCGACAGTGGCAACATTGAAGTCGTAGACATCAGCAACCCCTTGCAATCGCTGTTGAAGATTCGGCCTGACACCCGCAGCGCGCATTTCCAGTGGTTCCACTTCAAGGCCAGCGGCTTGCACGTCGGCCAGGAATATTCCTTTCGCCTGCTCAACGCCAGCCAGTCTTCCTATAACAAGGCCTGGACCGGCTATCAGGCAGTCGCGTCCTACGACCACGTCAACTGGTTCCGTATTCCTACGCAATTCGAAGGCGATGCCCTGCGCTTTCATCTGGAAGCCGAACAGCCTCACGCCTGGTTCGCCTATTTCGAACCCTACAGCCGGGGCCGTCATGACTGGCTGATCGAGCAAGCGCAGCACAAGGCCGGTACCGAACTGTTGGCTACCGGCAAGAGCGTCGAAGGCCGTGACATTCCATTGCTGCGCAAGGGCAGCGGTGCCGAGGGACACCGAAAGATCTGGATCATTGCGCAGCAGCATCCCGGCGAGCACATGGCCGAATGGTTCATGGAGGGGGTCATCGAACGCCTCCAGCACCAGGACGACGCCCAACTGAACCGCTTGCTCGCCAAGGCTGATTTGTACCTGGTCCCCAACATGAATCCGGATGGCGCGTTCCACGGGCATCTGCGCACGAACGCGATGGGGCAGGACCTGAACCGGGCTTGGCAGAATGCCAACCCGGAAATCAGCCCCGAGGTATTTTTCGTACAACAGCAGATGGAAAAATATGGCGTCGACCTGTTCCTCGACATTCACGGCGATGAAGAAATCCCCCACGTCTTCACCGCCGGTTGCGAAGGCAATCCGGGATACACGCCACGGATTGCCGATCTCGAAGAGCGTTTTCGCAGCCACCTCAAACACCAGACCAAGGACTTCCAGACGACCTATGGCTACACACGTGACGAACCAGGCCAGGCCAACATGACCCTCGCCTGCAACGCCGTCGGCCAGAAATACGACTGCCTGTCCCTGACCCTGGAAATGCCATTCAAGGACCACAACGACCACCCGAACCCACGCACCGGCTGGTCCGGCAAACGCTCGATGCAGTTGGGCAAGGATGTGTTGAGCACCGTTGAGGCGATGGTCGACGAGCTGCGCTGAGGTCACTCAAACACCCGCCCCCTGTGGTTCTGTAGGAGCTGGCGAAGCCTCGGGCCGCGTTCGGACGATCCTTTGATCTTGATCCTGCGCTCCGGAATCAATGGGCAGCGCAAAGATCGCAGCCTCGCTTCGCTCGTCAGCTCCTACAGAGTCGAGCGGGAGCAAGCTCCCTCGCCACGGGTCGCAGGATCAACGCTTGCCACGCAACATACTGTCCAACACCTCATCCCGGCGCACCCACCCGTGGAACAGCGCCGCCGCCAGATGCACCAGCACGGTCAGGAACAGCAGATAGGCCAGGTAGCCATGGGCCTTGCGCAGCAGTGCGAAGGTCTGGGCATCCGCCGGCAGGATGGAAGGCAGGCGAAGCGATTCGCTGAGCATCACCGGGTCGCCCGCCGCCGAAATCATGCTCCAGCCCAACAGCGGCAAGACCAGCATCAAGGCGTACAGCAAGACGTGCGAAGCTTTGGCCGCCAACGCCTGCCAGCCCGGCAGGTCGGCCGGCAATGGCGGTGTTCGCGTGGTAAAGCGCACCACCAGCCGGACGATCACCAGCAGCAGGATCGCAATGCCCAAGGGCTTGTGCAGTTGGAGCAACCATTCATGACGCTCGGACACTGAGGCAACCATGCCTGCGCCGATGAACAGCATGGCGATGACCATCAAGGCCATCAGCCAATGCAGCAGCCGAGCCAACGGTGCGAAATGTCGAGGCGCGTTCATTGGCGAGACTCCTGGGTGGCGGGCAATTGGCTGACTTCACTGCTACGCCGCAGATAAGAACTGGCATAGGCCGCCGAACGCGCGGCCAGCAGCGGGTCATCGGAGCCTTCGATACCACTGGGCAGGATCAGCGGGTCGTAGTTGATGTCACGGCATTCGCCGTTGTCCTGGGCCTGGGTGCTCTCCAATACCAAGGTACCGGCGTTGATCACCTTGCGGTCGCTGGGCCAGGCCTTGCTGGCGTTGTTGACCGGATCGCCCGGGTTGGCCAAGGTGATGTCCAGCCGCCAGCGCAAGGGACCGGCCGCCAGGCGTTTGCCCAGGTCCTGTTCAAGAAAATCGGCGCCTTGGGGTGGTGTCGCGTCCGCCGCATCCTGGCTCATCGGCACCACACCCCAGCGCACGGCCTGGCGTTGCCCGGCAGGATTGACCAGATAGAACGCATTGATCCCGTTGTAGGTTTCGGTGGCGTAGCTGGCCGATGGCTTGGCCGTCTTGATCCATTGCAGGAACGGCATCGCCTCGGGATGCGCGGCAAAAAATGCCGGCACCGCTGCAGGGTTCGGCTTGCCCGTGGTCGGATCTGGCGATTGAGCCTGTTGCAACTGGTAGAACGCCTCGGGCGTCCCCACCGGAAACACTGGCATGCTGTTCATGCCAGTGCGCCATTGCTGCCCATTGGCCTGGGTGAACCGCAATGCCAGGCTTCGGATCGGCACACTGCCGTCCGGTGCGTAAGGATTGCCGCTGGGCAGCGCAAAACGCCCGACCACCGGAGTCCGCGCATCGTTGAACACCTGCGCGCTGGAATAGGCGCGCGCCTCGCCGCTGCTTTCAAAGTAACCGGCGACACAGACACCTTTGGAGTGATTGCGCCGGAAACCCGCATGAACTCCGTTGTTTGTTTCCAGGACATTGACCAACGCCTTGGGCGTCAGGCGATGCGGGTCGAGGGTGCCGTTGACGTAGGCAAATGCTCCGGCCAGCGCCGCAACGACGACGGCAATGCCCGTCAGGCGCAATGTCAGGCTGGCGGCGCTCAGCGGCGGCCGACGTTCAGGAGAAGGGTCAACCATAGGAGACTCCGAGGCACAGGGCCATTTGTGGAAAGGATCCGTCAGACGAAAGCACGATGGGTTTATTCCCTCGCGTCGTATTTATTTTTCCTACGCTGGAATAATCTCGTTCCAGGATCGTCTTTCCAGTCACAAGCAGCGACGGACCCACGAAGCCATGCCCCCATGAACGAACTCGACGACCAGTTGCGCCTGCTCATCCCGCGGCTTAGACGTTTTGCCGTGTCGCTGACGCGCAATCCCAGCAATGCCGATGACCTGGTTCAGGCCTGCCTGGAACGGGCCTTGTCGAAATGGAACGACAAACGCCCGGAAGGCGATCTGCGGGCCTGGCTGTTTTCAATCCTTTACCGGCAATTTCTCGATGCCCATCGCCGTTCCCGGCGGTACGCGCGCATGTTGGAATTCTTCACCGGGCGCGACGATGCACACCCGTCCGCCGAGCGCAGCGTCATTGCCCAATCGTCCCTCCAGGCTTTCGATCAACTGCCTGCCGAACAGCGCGCGCTGCTGCTGTGGGTCTCCGTGGAAGGCCTGAGCTACCAGCAAGTCGCCGACATCCTCGACGTGCCGACCGGAACCGTGATGTCGCGCCTGTCCCGCGCGCGCCAGGCGTTGCGTCAACTCAGCGAAGGCGAAATCGCCCGCCCTGCCCTGCGGATACTCAAATGATCAGCATGCCCCCCAGTGACAACGATCTGCACGCCTACGTCGATCACCAACTGAGCGAGGCCGACCGGCGCCAGGTGGAAACCTACCTGGCCAGCCACCCCGCCGTCGCCAAGCGTGTGCGAGCTTGGCAGCAAGATGCGCAGCATTTGCGCGCAACCCTGAGCGCAACCTTGCAGCAACCGCTTAATCCGAGCCTCGACCCGACCGTCATCCGACAACGCATGAAACATCGTTCGCGTCGGCATCTCGCCAGCGCAGCGGTCTTGATGCTGGCCGTCGGTGTCGGTGGATTGGGCGGTTGGCAGGCCCGGCAAATAACCCTGCTCAGCGCTGCAGCGCCCATGGCTGATGCATTGCAGGCGTACCGGCTGATTGCCCAGCAAGGCGTGCTCCCGGCCGATTACCAGACGGGCGACGAACACAGCATGCAAGGCTGGCTCGACCGTTACTTCACCCAGGCCGACCGTTTGCCGGACCTTTCGGCGGCGGGCTTCAAGCCGGTCAGCGGACGATTGCTCAGCACTGAACAAGGCGCGGCGGCGATGGTGGTCTATCAGGATCCGAGCGGCCAGAAGATCAGCTTCTATATTCGCCCACCGGGTCCAAGGAATTCCCTGCTGCCCCGTGGCAGCCGGCGCGACGGCGAACTGCAAGCCGAGTACTGGTCCGGGCCTGGGTACAACTATGCGATGGTCATCCCCAGTGATACGCCGACGGCGCAGAAGCTCAAGCAAACCCTGGATTTCTAACCACCATTATCCCCTGTGGGAGCGAGCTTGCTCCGGGCGGCGATCCGACGATAGCGGTGGATCAGTTGGAAGTGATCTCCCACAGAGTGACAAAAGTCCGGAAGACTTCATTTATCCCTGCCTGAACACCTGCGAAGGCCTGCGCAGCAGCGGGTCGAACGGATTGATCCGCGGTCCGATCACCGCCGCTTCGCGCTTGAGCATTTCCACCACGGTCGGCAGGCGATCCGGCCCGAGCCGGTCGCTGATCGTCGCCACGCTCAGGGCAGCCACGGCCCGTCCTTCACGATCGAGTATGGGCACCGCCACCCCGGCCATGCCCTGCAACACCCCAGTGTTGCGCCCGGCATAGCCCAGCGCGCGGACGTTCTCCACTTCCGTGCGCAGGAAGACTTCATCGTAGAGATGGAAATCCTTGAGTCGCGGCAAGTTGTATTGAATCACCGTGTCGCGCTCTTCCTCCGGCAGGAACGCGAGGATCGCCAGGCTGCCCTGCCCCACGCCCAAGGCCACTCGACCGCCGATGTCACCGGTGAAGGTGCGGATCGGAAACGGACCTTCACTGCGGTCCAGGCAGATCGCATCGAAGCCGCAACGGGCCAGCAAGAATAGCGAATCCCCCAGGGACGCCGACAACCGCAACATCGCCGGCCTGGCCAGTTCCCGCAGGTTGCCGGTGTTGCCAGCGCGAGCGGCCAGGGCGAAGAAATCCAGGCTCAGGCGATAGCGTTTGCTGCGCGCATCCTGCTCGACCATGCCTTCGTCCATCAGGTTGCGCAGCAAGCGGTGCGTGGTGGGCTGGGACAGGCCGATACGCTGGGCCAGTTGCGTGACGCGCTCGCCCCCTTCAGCGGTCTCGCCCAGGCTGCGCAGCACGGCAAACAACCGGGAGACCGAGCCAACCCCCACTTCGTTCTTTTCGATATTCCGCTCAATGGAATCAGGCATAAAATTTTTTACTCAGTTATTTACTCACCGAATGAAACTGAAAATAGTCATCGCTTCAGTGAAATAGTCCATTGAGCCCATCCTATTCTTCGTCCTACTCTGCGTCCATACAGGGGCGATTCGAACAACAGCGGCAGCCGACTTGAAGTCGAGCGCCAACGCACCCCGCGACATCTTTCGTATCTGCCCATACAAAAAAGCGCGCCTCGCGGCGACGCATAACAATCTCAGGTGGAGCGCAGTCATGGCTTTCGTGCAACTTGAAGACTTGAGCAAACGTTATGGCGACCTGGACGCCGTGGTCGCCACCAACCTCTCAGTGGAGAAAGGTGAGTTCGTCTCGCTGCTGGGGCCGTCCGGTTGCGGCAAGACCACGACGTTGCAAATGATCGCCGGCTTCGTCGAAGCCAGCAGCGGCCGCATCCTGCTGGACGGGCGCGACATCACCCACGCCAAGCCCGCCAGCCGCGGCTTGGGCGTGGTGTTCCAGAGTTACGCGCTGTTTCCCCACATGACCGTCAAGGACAACATCGCCTTCGGCTTGCGCATGCGCAAAGTGCCCAACGTCGAGCTGCAGTCCCGGGTCGACCGCGTGCTCAAGCTGGTGCGCCTGGATCGGCATGCCGAGCGTTACCCACGAGAGCTTTCAGGCGGCCAACGCCAGCGCGTCGCGTTGGCCCGGGCACTGGTAATCGAACCGCCGGTGTTGCTGCTCGACGAGCCGTTGTCCAACCTCGACGCCAACCTGCGCGAAGAAATGCAGTTCGAAATCCGTCGCATCCAGCGCGAAGTCGGCATCACCACGCTGATGGTTACCCACGACCAATCCGAGGCGCTGTCGATCAGCGATCGGGTCGTGGTCATGCAGGCCGGCCGTATCACCCAGATCGACGCGCCCTACACCCTTTACGAGCACCCGCGCACCGAGTTCATTTCCGGCTTCGTCGGCAAGGCCAACCTGCTGCCCGGTGAACGTGACAGCGCCGGAATCGTGCAAGCCAGCAGCGCCGGTAAAGGCGAACTGACCCTGAGCCTGCGCCCGGAAAAAATCGACCTGTGCGCCCCCGGCTCGGGACGGCTGCAAGGCACCATCACCAACCGTTTCTTCCTCGGCAGCCAGTGGTTGTATGGGGTCTCCACCCACCTGGGTGAACTCAGCGTGGTACGGCGCAACGACGGTTCGGCGCCGCTGGCCGAAGGCACTGCCGTCGGCCTCGACTGGGACCCGGCGCTGCTGCGGGTGTTGAGCGTGGATGAGGTGTCGGCATGAAGCTGATCGACGCCATGAAGCGTGGCCGCCAAGGCTATTGGATGTCGGCCCCGGCCCTGGCCTTGTACCTGGGTCTGCTGGTGATTCCCCTCGGCCTGACGCTGGTGCTGTCGTTCAACGTCTTCGACTACGGCTCGGGCATCAACGGCGACGCCTACACCTTCGAGCACTACACCAGCCTGCTGGGCGATCCGTACTTCTATGAAATCTTCCTGCGCACCTTCTGGATCAGCGCCCTGACCACGCTGCTGTGCGTGGTGATCGGCGTACCCGAGGCCTACATCCTGAGTCGGATGGGCGCGCCGTGGCGTTCGATCTTCCTGATCCTGATCCTCACGCCGTTGCTGATTTCGGTGGTGGTGCGAGCGTTCGGCTGGAGCCTGCTGCTCGGCGCCGACGGCCTGGTCAACCAGACGCTGCAAGCCCTCGGCGGCTCACCGATGAAGCTGCTCTATACGCCGTTCGCGGTCGTCATCGCCCTGGTGCATGTGATGCTGCCGTTCATGATCATTCCGGTGTGGACCTCGCTGCAAAAACTCGACCCGGCCGCCGAACAGGCCGCCCTTTCCCTGGGTGCGAGCCAGATCACGGTGATCCGTAAGGTGGTGCTGCCACAGATCATGCCGGGCGTGCTGTCCGGCACGCTGATCGTGTTCGGCCTCGCCGCCAGTTCGTTCGCCATCCCCGGCCTGCTCGGCGGCCGGCGCTTGAAAATGGTCGCCACGCTGATCTACGACCAATACCTGTCGGAACTCAACTGGCCCATGGGTGCTGCCATTGCCGTCGCGCTGTTGCTGCTCAACCTGCTGATCATGCTGTCGTGGAACCGCATGATCGAAGGCCGCTACAAGAAGTCATTGGGGTAATTCTTCATGTCCAGGAACGGTCCTTTCGCCCTGTTGTTCCATGCCTTGGTAGTGGTGTTCATGCTGGCGCCGCTGGTGGTGGTCTGCCTGGTCGCCTTCACGCCGGAAAACACCTTGAGCCTGCCCACGACGGAATTCTCCCTGCGCTGGTTCCGTGCCGTGTTCGAGCGCGCGGATTTTGTCGATGCGTTCTACAACAGCCTGATCCTGGCGTTCAGCGCGGCCTCGCTGGCGACGCTGATCGCGGTGCCGGCGGCGCTGGCGATCACTCGGCTGGAGTTTCCTGGCCGGGATTTTTTCAACGGCCTGTTCCTGTCGCCGATCATCATTCCGCACCTCGTGCTGGGCGTCGCGCTGCTGCGGCTGTTCGCGCTGATGGGCGTGAACGGCAACTTCAGTTGGCTGATCTTCGCCCATGTGTTGGTGATCACGCCGTATGTGCTGCGACTGGTACTGGCCTCGGCCATCGGCCTGGACCGCAGCGCCGAGCAAGCCGCGCAATCCTTGGGAGCCGGTCGTTTCACCCTGTTCCGGCAGATCACCTTGCCGATGATTTTGCCCGGCGTGGCCGGAGGCTGGCTGCTGGCGTTCATCAACAGTTTCGATGAAGTCACGCTGTCGATTTTTGTCACCTCGCCGGCCACGCAAACCCTGCCGGTACGCATGTACGTCTACGCCACCGAATCCATCGACCCGATGATGGCGGCGGTGTCGGCGCTGGTCATTGCGCTCACCGCGCTGACCATGATTCTGCTCGACCGGGTCTATGGCCTGGATCGGGTCCTGGTAGGCAAACAATGAGGGCGCCATGGCTCTGCTGAAACGACTGGTCGAAAGCGACCGCCCGGCCCTGGACTTCCTGCTCGACGGCGAACCCGCCAGCGGATTGCTCGGCGACACCGTGCTCACCGCCGTCCTGACCTGCAGCGAACACTTGCGCGGCAGCGATTTCAGCGCCGAGCCCCGTGCCGGCTTTTGCCTGATGGGCGCGTGCCAGGATTGCTGGGTCCGCCTGGGCGACGGCCGCCGCGTGCGCGCCTGCTCGACGATGCTCGAAGCTGGCCAGCAGATCATCCGAGAACCGGGGCGGCAGGTATGAATGGCTTTGACAGGTATGGCCCCATCGCGAGCAAGCTCGCTCCCACAGGGGAACTGTGGCGCACGCGCAATCGGCATCCGCAACAGATCCCATGTGGGAGCGAGCTTGCTCGCGAAGGCGGCCTCGACAGCAGCGAAAATCCGCTGCCGGTGAGGTTGCCATGAAACCCATCGTCATCATCGGCGCCGGCCCCGCTGGTATCCGCGCTGCGCAAACCCTGGTCACCCATGGCCTCTATCCGGTCCTGCTGGACGAAGCCGCGCGCGGTGGCGGACAGATTTACCGGCGCCAGCCCGCGAACTTCACCCGGCCGGCGGACACGCTGTATGGCTTCGAAGCAGCCAAGGCCAACGCCATCCACCAGACTCTGGATGAATTGCGCAAGCAGCTCGATTACCGTCCCGACACGCTGGTCTGGAACGCCGAAGCCGGTCAGTTGGATACCTTGCATGAGGGCCGCGCCGCTCGCCTGGATTACGCCAGCGTGATCGTCGCAACAGGGGCCACCGACCGGATCCTGCCTGTTCCTGGCTGGACCTTGCCAGGCGTCTACAGCCTGGGCGCGGCGCAGATCGCCCTGAAGTTCCAAGGCTGCGCCGTAGGTGAACGTGTGGTGTTCGCAGGCAGCGGACCACTGCTTTATCTGGTCGCCTACCAATACGCCAAGGCCGGCGCCAACGTCGTCGCCGTGCTCGACAGCTCGCCGTTGAGCGCGCAGGTCCGCGCCCTGCCCGGTCTGCTCACGCAACCGGCCACGCTCGCCAAGGGGCTTTATTACCGCGCCTGGCTGACGACTCATGGAATCCCGGTGCATCAAGGTGCCAGCCTTGCGCGCATTGAGGGCGAGCGCCGGGTGCAGTCGTTGAAATGGCGCAACAAAAAAATCGAGCACACCCTCGATTGCGATGCGGTCGCCTTCGCCCATGGCTTGCGCAGCGAAACCCAACTGGCCGATCTGCTGGACTGCGAATTTGCCTGGAGCCCGCTCAACCGCGCCTGGCTACCGCAACGCGACAGTGCCGGGCGCAGCAGTTCAGCCGGGGTCTACCTGGCCGGCGACGGCGCCGGAATCATGGGTGCGGACGCTGCCGAGATGGCGGGTGAGCGAGCGGCCCTGGCGCTGCTCGAAGACCTCGGCTACCGAGTCGACCCGCAACGTTGCACCCAGCTGGAACAGTCCCTCGTCCGCATCGGCCATTTCCGCCAGGGCCTGGAGCGCGCCTTTGCCTTCCCCGAGGACTGGGCCGGCGTCGCTCCCGACGACCTGATGATTTGCCGCTGCGAAGAAGTCAGCGTCGGCGATATCCGACGGGTCGTCCGGGAAGGTCATTGGGAAATCAACCGGGTCAAGGCCCATTGCCGGGTCGGCATGGGCCGCTGTCAAGGGCGGATGTGCGGTGCCGCGGCAGCAGAAATCATCGCCCATGAAAGCGACCGCGCCGTCGGGGAAATTGGCCGCTTGCGGGCACAGGCACCGGTCAAGCCGGTGCCGTTTGGCCTGGAGGTCGAGCCATGATCGAGGTCGATGCAGTGATCATCGGTGGCGGCATCGTCGGCGCCTCGGCGGCGTTGTTCCTGAGCAAGGCCGGGCGTCGTGTGGCGCTGCTGGAACGGGACTTCTGTGGCTCGCACTCCAGCGGCGTGAATTACGGCGGCGTGCGGCGCCAGGGCCGTCCGTTGTCGCAACTGCCGCTGTCGCAACGGGCGCATGAGATCTGGGGGCAATTGCCGCAATTGATCGGCATCGACGGCGAGTATCAGCGCAGCGGCCATCTGAAGCTGGCCCGCAGCCTCGATGACTTGCGTTCCTTGCAGGACTACGCCGCCAGCAGCCGGGGCTTTGGCCTCGATTTGCAGCTGCTGGATCGCGACGAATTGCGCAGGCGCTTTCCCTGGGTCGGCAGCGTCGCGGTCGGCGCCTCGCTGTGCCCGGACGACGGTCATGCCAACCCGCGCCTGGTCTCGCCGGCATTTGCCCAGGCGGCTCGCAGGCACGGCGCGCAGGTGCACGAACAGTGCCCGGTCAGCCAGGTCACGCACGACGGCCAGCGCTTTGTCGTGCGCACCGAAACCGGCCTCGAATTTCGCGCGCCGTGGCTGCTGAACTGCGCCGGCGCCTGGGCGAGCCGGTTTGCCGCGCAGTTCGGCGAAGCAGTGCCGATGCATGCCGGGCACCCGGCGATGCTGGTGACCGAGCCGCTGCCGGTGGTGATGGACGCCAGCACCGGCGTCGAGGGCGGTGGCATCTATGCGCGCCAGGTCGCCCGGGGCAATTGCGTATTGGGCGGCGGTCAGGGTTTCGCGCTGGACGACGCCCGCGCCCGGCCTGGCCAGAACGCGGTCATCGAGATCCTGCGCCAGGCCGTCGAACTCTACCCGTTCCTGGAGGGCGCCCAGGCGATCCGTACCTGGAGCGGCACCGAAGGCTACCTGCCCGATCGCCAGCCGGTGATCGGCCCCAGCAGCACCCAACCCGGCCTGTTGCATGCGTTCGGCTTTGCCGGCGCGGGCTTCCAGATCGGCCCGGCGGTGGGCCAGGCGCTCACCGAGATCATCTGCAGCGGGGCTTCGTCCACGCCGCTGGATGCGTTTTCCATCACCCGGTTCCACTCCATCTCCGTTGCTTGATAGAGGAAGGTCGCGCCAATGAATAACGTCAAACGCAGTGCACTGTTTGGTTTCTGCTCGCTGGGTTCCGCTTGCCTGGGCGCCCTGCTCCCGGTCACCCAGGCGTTGGCCGAGCCGACGCTTTACCTGGGCATGAACGGCGGCACCATGGAGCGGTTGTACGCCGACAAGGTCCTACCCGCCTTCGAGAAGGCCAACAACGTCAAGGTGGTGATCGTGCCGGGCACTTCGGCCGACATCCTCGCCAAGGTCCAGGCCAGCAAGGGCAACCCGCAGATGCACGTGATGTTCCTGGACGACGGCATCATGTACCGCGCCATCGCCATGGGGCTGTGCGACAAGCTGCAAGACAGCGCGCCCCTGGCGCAGATTCCGGCCAAGGGGCGCATCAAGGACCAGGCCGTCGCCGTCAGCCTCGGCGTCACCGGGCTGGCCTACAACACGCGGCTGTTCAAGGAAAAAGGCTGGAACACGCCGACGTCGTGGATGGACCTTGCCGACCCGCGATTCAAGGACAAAGTGGTGTTCCAATCCATGGCCTCGTCCACCTTCGGCCTGCACGGTTTCCTGATGTTCAACCGGATCCAGGGCGGCAGCGAAACCGATGTCGAGCCGGGCTTCAAGGCGTGGCCGAACACGGTCGGGCGTAACGTGCTGGAGTACATCCCCAGCTCGGCGAAAATCTCCGAAATGTTGCAGACGGATGAAGCGGCGCTGTTCCCGCTGACGCCGACCCAAGTCACCGCCTTGAAACTCAAGGGCATGCCGGTCGAGTACGCGCAACCGAAGGAAGGCGCGGTGGTGCTGAACGTCGCCGAATGCGCCGTCGCCCAGAACAGCGAACCCGAACTCGCACAGAAACTCGCCGCGTTCCTGCTGACCCCCGAAGCCCAGGCCATCGCCCTGGAAGAAGGCGACCAGATCCCGTCCAACCCCAACACGCCGACCACCGACAAGACTCGCGGCCAGGTGGAAGCAATGAAAAAATACCTGGAAACCGCGATTGCGGTGGATTGGGATCAGGTCAACGAACAACGTCCGGCCTGGAACGCGCGGTGGAACCGCAGCATCGAGCGCTAGGACCGCTGGCGCTGCCTTTTTTGTTTATCATGCGGGCCTGCGCTGGTTTCATTATGGCGCTCGGCCCCCTTGATGACAGCGACCTCCACCATGCACACCCTCACCCAACTCCAAACCAGCCAGCTATCGGGCATTACCCGATTGAAGCTGTCATGCGACCTGACGGTGTTCCCCCAGGAAATCTTCGAGCTGGCGGACTCGCTGGAAATCCTCGACCTGAGCGGTAACCAGCTCGACAAGTTGCCCGACGATCTGCACCGCCTGACCCACCTGAGGGTGCTGTTCTGCTCGGATAATCACTTCACCGAACTGCCCGAATGCCTGGGCCGTTGCAGCGCATTGACCATGGTCGGCTTCAAGGCCAACCAAATCGAACGCGTCACCGGTGCGGCGTTGCCGCCGCTGCTGCGCTGGCTGATCCTGACCGATAACCGCATCAGCCAACTGCCGGCGGAGCTGGGCCAACGCCCGCATCTGCAAAAACTGATGCTGGCCGGTAATCGCCTGCGCGCGTTGCCGGAGAGCCTGGCCCAGTGTCATCGCCTCGAATTGCTGCGTGTTTCCGCCAATCAGTTGGCCGAGCTGCCGTCGTGGTTGTTGGAACTGCCAAGGCTCAGTTGGCTGGCCTACGCCGGCAACCCACTGGAAGCGGAAGCCGACGCCCGGGCGCTGCATATCGCGACGCCGATCGACTGGTCGCAACTGAGCTTGCAAGCCTCATTGGGCGAAGGCGCTTCGGGCGTGATCCATCAAGCACTGTGGCAACCGCCGGGCCAGGCCGGGCGCAACGTCGCGGTCAAGCTCTACAAAGGCCAGATGACCAGCGACGGCTCGCCGTTGCATGAGATGCATGCGTGCATCACCGCCGGTAAGCATGCAAACCTGATCGAAGTGTTGGGCCAGGTTGCCGGTCACCCTGAGCAACAGGCCGGACTGGTGATGGCCTTGATCGGACCCGAATACCGCAACCTGGCCGGGTTGCCGAGCCTGGAATCCTGTACGCGCGACGTGTATGCCGATGAACTGCGCCTGGGCGCCGACGTGGCCATGCGCATCGCCCGGGGCATTGCCTGTGTGGCGGGTCATCTGCATCGGCAAGGCCTTACCCATGGGGATCTGTATGGCCACAATATCCTCTGCAATGACCAAGGCGATTGCCTGCTGGGGGATTTTGGCGCGGCGTCTTTCCATGCCACGGTTGATGACAGGCAGACACGCGCGTTGCAACGCATCGAGGTGCGGGCCTTCGGGATTCTGCTGGGAGAACTGCTTGCGCGGATCGATCCGGCGCTGGGTACCGAGGACCTTGCACGACTGCAAGACCTGGAGGCGCGCTGCTGTCAGCCGGATGTGCTGGCGCGGCCCGGGTTTGACGAGATTGAAGACTTTCTGGACGACCGTGGCGAGGGAGCTTGCTCCCGCTCGGCTGCGAAGCAGCCGTAAAACCGGCGAATGCGGTGTATCTAAAGCTCCACATTCGGCAGTTTTGGGGCCGCTTCGCGACCCAGCGGGAGCAAGCTCCCTCGCCACAGGTGGTTGGACGACCTTAAGTGAACAGCGTTACGTCAGGACGAGGGTTTAACCCGCCAAGCCGACAAACATGTCCTGCACGTCGTCATGGTTGTCGAGGCCTTCGAGGAAGGCCTCGACTTCAGCCATCTGCTCATCGGTCAGGCCGCTGACCGGGTTTTTCGGCTGATAGCCCAATTTGGCGGACAACACCGTGAAGCCCTGCTCCGGCAACGCCTTTTGTACGGCGTCGAGATCGGCAGGCTCGGTGATGAACAGCGTCGCACCGTCCTCGCCGGGTTCGAAATCCTGGGCTCCGGCCTCGATGGCGGCCATTTCCGGATCCGCGTCCGGGCTGTCCGGGGCGGCCTCGATCATGCCGACGTGATTGAAATCCCAGGCCACCGAGCCCGAAGCGCCAAGTTGGCCCTTGCGGAACGCGACGCGGATCTCGGCGACGGTACGGTTGATGTTGTCGGTCACGCACTCAACGATCAGCGGCACCTGATGGGGCGCAAAACCTTCGTAGGTGACACGATGGTATTGCACGGTCTCGCCAAGCTGGCCGGAACCCTTCTTGATCGCACGTTCCAGGGTCTCGCGGGGCATCGAGGCCTTTTTCGCCTGCTCGACCACCAGCCGCAAGTGCGCGTTGGTCGCGACATCGGCGCCGTTGCGCGCGGCAATGGTGATTTCCTTCACCAGCTTGCCGAAGATCTTGCCCTTGGCGTTGGCAGCCGCTTCTTTGTGTTTAACCTTCCACTGTGCGCCCATTACTCACTCTCTTGTCTGACGCGCCGAGACATCTGCCGGCCGGCGCTGTGGCGCAAGTTTATACGCCCACAACCAGCTGATCGACCAAAAAATCGTTCCCGCTTCATCGACATTTTCACTACATGCTGTAGGGCGTTTCCGAAATAGCGATTCGGGCACGGCGTCATACGCTGGGGTTTCGTACCCTTCGCACTTCTCTCCGTGAAAATATGGGCGGCAATGCGCAACGATATGGAAAATCCCTTCAGCCTGACGATCATGCAAAGCGACATGCGCCTGCATGTCCTGGGGCTCAACGGCCGGGAAGCCCTCAATCAGCCGTACCGCTTCGACCTCGACCTGATTGGCCAGGAGCCGCCGATCAGTCCCGACGCGTTGTTGGGCCAAGCGGCCTTCCTGCGCCTGGACGGTGAGTCCGGCATACACGGGATCGTGCACAGCGTGAGCCTGAGCGCCGAGGCTGCGCACCGCGTCGGCTACCGGCTGACGCTGGTGCCGTACATCCAGCAACTGGAACAAGGACTGCGACGTCGAGTTTTTCATCGGCTCACCGTTGTGCAGATCCTGCAGCGCCTGCTGGAAGAAAACGCAATTCCCGCCCTCAGCTATCGCTTCGAACTGCCAAATGGACATTACCCGTGTCGGCCATTTTGTATCCAGTACGAGGAAAGCGACCTGACGCTGCTGCAGCGGCTATGCGAAGAAGAAGGCATTCATTACCACTTCGAACACAGCCCCCTGGGTCACGTCATGGTATTTGCCGAGGATCCGAAGAGCTTTCCCGTACAGGCGGTTGAACTCCTGATGGAGGCGGATAAAGTCGGCGCCATTACGCGGTTGTATCAACGCCACCATTCAATACCTCCAGGTCCGCCCCACGGATTTCGCGATCGTGCAGCGGCCGAAACGGCCGACACCGCGAACCCCGCATCCGAGGCGGCGCACGAAAGAAAGCGTGACGACCCGACACGGATTCACCGTTTCCAGGCAGGCCGGCGGCATCTGGAACGGTTGCGCTACCGAAAACGAGAGATCCATGGGCACACCCTCTCGCCGGCCCTGCGCAGCGGTCATATCGCGCGGATCGATGGGCACCCGGTATCGACGTTCAACGACCAATGGCTGATTACCGAGGTTCGGCATCGCGGGCGACAATTTTCGATTCTTGAAACGAACCTGCCAACCCCACCCGCGGCAAAGGACTACCGCAATCAGTTCTGCGCGATTCCTTGGTCCTCCGTGTACCGACCGCTCCTCGTGCATCCCAAGCCATGCGTACCTGGCAATCACCTCGCCTATGTACTCGGTCCGCCTGGCCAGGCCGCGACATCCGACCTACAGGGCCGGGTCATGGTCAGCCTCTGGAACCGCGACGACGAAGGCATTGCGCTGCCCGTGTCGTGCCTGACGCCCGGCGATCACCCTTCGTTGCTGGCCGGTAGCGAGGTGCTGGTGAGCTTCCTCGACGGCGATCCCGACCGACCGGTCCTTTGCGTGGGATTGCTCGAGCCTGGCCCGGGCAATGGTGGCCCCACGTCGCCCCGCCCCTTGGCGCCGAGCAACGACAATACGGGTTTATTGTTCGAGTGGCTCTTGAACCCACCAGACATCACCCCTTGAGAAAGCCCATGAGCTGGCCGGAAAAATGGGTTCCCGCCGGCTGCATGGCGAGAGCATTTTGCGAGCGGATCATAAATTCATCGACGCAACCTGATCTGGCTCATGCAAACCCAGCGAAACGGGCTTAAAGTGCAAGCACAACGCTGCTCTAGACAGCGCTTTACCCTGATGGCTGGAGATACCCGCATGCCCTGGAAAAATTCCGCAAACCGTTACAGTACCGTCACGGTCACCTTGCATTGGCTGATGCTGGTGCTGTTGGCCGTGGTTTATGCCTGCATTGAGTTCCGAGGCATTTTCCCCAAGGGCAGCGGCGGCCGAACGCTGATCAAGGAAGCGCATTTCATGCTGGGCCTGACCGTGTTCGTGTTGGTATGGCTACGCCTGTTTGCTCGCAGCATGGGCAAGGCCCCGGCGATTTTCCCGGCTTCGCCCGCATGGCAAACATTCCTGGCGCGCCTGATGCACTGGGCGTTGTACCTGTTCATGATCGCGATGCCACTGCTGGGCTGGTTGATCACCAGCGCCGAAGGACACCAAGTGATGTTCTACGGATTTGATTTGCCACTGCTTGGCGAACCGGACAAGGCGTTGGCCAAGCAAGTGGAAGGCTGGCATGTGCTCGGCGGCACCATTGGCTATTGGTTGATTGGCCTGCATGCGCTGGCGGGGCTGTATCACCACTATGTGGTGCGCGATAACACGTTGCTGCGGATGATGCCCAAGCGCGGCTGAAGACAGTCACTGGAATCCCCGGCGGCCTTGCAAGCCGCCGGTGTGGACAAAGATCAGCCGAGTGCCGGACGGCAAACTGCCCGGCCTCGACCCGAGCCTTGAGCAGCAACAGTGCCTTACCGGTATACAACGGCTCCAGCTCGATCTGCGCTGTGGTTTCGATGAAGGCTGTGAGCCCTTCGTCAACCCGGGCAAATCCGCCACGACTGCCGTCAATCAGTTCATAAAGCGGATTGCCCAACCCCGCCTCTTTCACGATGCCTTCGACTTGCTGCTTCACGCCGTGGCTTTCGGGGACCGCCAGGACGCCATGGACCGGACGCCTTCCTGCCTCCGCCAGCACCAGGCCGGCCAACGACGTTCCAGTGCCGCACGCCAGCCACCAACCGTGATAATCGCTCCACCCCAAACCCGCCAATTGATCGCGAACGCTGGTCTCCCAGATCATGCAGCCCTGCGCGCCAGGCAACCCCGAGCCGCCTTCAGGGATCGGCCACAACTGCGGATATTGCGCCTGCCAGGGCGTCCAGAAATCCGCATCATGGCGCCTTCGATACCCTTCATAACCCAACCAGTGCAGCGTCATGCCGAACGCTTTCAAGTCGAGTACCGTCGGCGTTTCCTGAGGATGGCCACGCAGCAGTCCCACCGTCGGGAAACCGAATCGTTGGCCCGCCGCCGCCAACGCGTGCAGGTGATTGGAGTAGGCGCCGCCAAGGCTGATGATCCCCTCCGCACCTGACGCATGGGCGCCACGCAGATGATGGAGCAGCTTGAACCACTTGTTGCCACTGATCAGCGAATCGGTCCGGTCCAGGCGCAACACCGCCACCTCGACGCCAGCATCGGCGAGCCAGTCCAGGTGAAGGGGTTCGAGGCGAGGCTGGGGGTGCCAGTCGAGGGCGTGAAGGAGCATGGCTGTGGGCCGGTTGGAAAACAGGCCGGCATATTAACAGCTGGTCGCGCGCACCCTGACATCGAAAAAACTGTGGGAGCGAGCCTGCTCGCGATAGCGGTGGGTCAGCCAACACTTCTGAAACTGACTAACCGCCATCGCGAGCAAGCTCGCACAGGTACTGATCTGACTTCTTAAGCCTCGGGCATTTTCCGGAAGCCCACCGCCAGCCGGTTCCAACCGTTGATGGCGTTGATCGCCACGGTCAGGTCGACCATTTCCTTGGGCGTGAAGTGCTCGTTCAGCAGTTCGTAGTCGGCGTCGGGCGCGTGGGTCTCGCTCAGGCGCGTCAGGGCTTCGGTCCAGGCCAGCGCGGCGCGCTCACGACCGGTGAAGAACGGCGTCTCGCGCCAGGCGGTCACGGCATATAAACGCCGCTCGGTCTCGCCGTCCTTGCGCGCATCGGCGGTGTGCATGTCGATGCAGTACGCGCAGCCATTGATTTGCGAAGAGCGCAGCTTGACCAATTCGATCAAGGACTTTTCCAGGCCCAGTTTAGAGACCGCGTTCTCCAGGCCCAGCATGGCTTTATAGGCATCAGGGGAGGCGGCATAGAAATCGATACGCGGTTGCATGATGAACTCCTGAACAATTGGGTGTAGCGCTACGTTAGCCCTGCACTGGCGCGGGACAAATAGCCAATTGTTGGGAAGTTCGGGTGGCCAATGGAGACCGAGACGCCTATGGAAATGACGCAAGCTTCTGTGGCGAGGGAGCTTGCTCCCGCTCGGCTGCGTAGCAGTCGTAAACCGGTTGGCACGGTTTAACAGATATACCGAGGGGCCTGGTTTCAGGGCGGCTGCGCCACCCAGCGGGAGCAAGCTCCCTCGCCACAAGGGCACGGCGTGCTTTCGATGGGTGTCACGCTCGGCTGCGCAGCCATTGCAGGAAGCGTTTCTTGGCGACCGGCTTGGGCAGTTCGCGGGTCAGGTTCTGGGCCAGGTGGATGCGCACGTCCAACAGGTTTTTCATGGCGTCGCCGATGTCGCGACGGGCCTCGAGGCAAGGTTTGAGGTAGCTGTTCTCGATGCGATAAAGCGTGCAGAAAGTCTTGGCATTGAAATTCGCCAACGCCGCTTGTTCGGCGACGATCCCGGCTTCGCCGATCACTTCGCCCGGCCCCATGCGGCCACCCTCGAGAGGCTGGCCGTTACGTAGGAGGCTCACACTGACGACGCCGGACTCGATGATGAACAGATGATCGCTGACCTCCCCGGCGGCCAGGATCACCTCGCCGGCGCGAAACGTCTGCAGGGTCATGTTCTGGCTGAAGGTGTCTTTTTCGTCCGGGCGCAGCGTGGAAAAAATGCTCGAGCTTTCCAGCAACGCACGGGGCCGCGACACCGCCAGGGCCGCAGTGCTTTCGCTGGTGGATAGCAGGCTCACGCCCGATGCATGCAGATGCCGAAACGCCAAGTCGAACAGTTGATTGCGCACCTCGCGTTTCTGCCCCATAGAGGCCACGAACCCGCTGATTTCATATTCCGCCCCGGCGCTGCTGGTGCCCTTGAGCGTGACGCAGGGCGCCGGGCTGGCAAGCAGTGCACGACAGCCGATCATCGCCCGTTCCAGCGCTTCGATCACCTTTTGCGGTCGCGCATGGGGGCTGACCTGAATGCTGATGGACAAACCATGCATATCGCTCGGTCGGCTGAAATTGACGATCTTGGCTTTCGCCGCCAGCGAGTTGGGGATCACCGCCATGCTGCCCTGGGAGGTCTGCAACCGCGTGGCACGCCAGTCGATGTCGGTGACCCGGCCTTCGGTGCCGTCGATGGAAATCCAGTCATCGACTTGATACGGCTTGGTGGTGTTGAGCACGATGCCGGAAAACACGTCGCTGAGGGTGCTCTGCAAGGCCAGGCCGACGATGATCGCCATCGCGCCGGAGGTTGCCAGCACGCCCTTGACCGGCAGGTCCAGCACATACGCCAAAGCCGCGATGACCGCGACCAGGAAGATCACCGCGCCGAGCAGATCCTGCAACAGCCGCCCCGTATGGCCGACCCGTTGCATCATGACCGCACCGATCATCACGGTCAGGGTCCGCGCGGCAAACAGCCACCACGCAATCTGCAGGCCGGTAGCCGCCAGGTGCCGAGGCACGTCATCGACCCACTGCGCTGTCTGCATGGGGTTGAGGCCTTCATTGAACAGCAGCATGCTGAACAACATGAAAATCACCAGCCGCCCGCCGATCTTCCAGTACATCCGTTCGGCACTGACGAACCGCCACGCCAGCAAATCGAGCACAAGCAACGCCAAGGCACTGAGCAGCGGGTGGGCGGTGATCAGGGAGAACATCGGGGACAGCTCCAGGAGGGTCGTTGGCGTGAAGATTGGCACAGAATCAACACGCTGTAGAGATCACCACAAGACTCCTTGTGGGAGCGAGCCTGCTTAGCTAGCCATCCATCCGCCCAAAGCGCCCGGAATGAAAATCCTCGAAGGCCTGGTGAATCTCCTCCTCGCTGTTCATCACGAACGGACCATGGCCGACAATCGGCTCGTCGATGGGCTCGCCGCTGAGCAGCAACACCACGGCGTCGTTATCGGCTTGCAGATTCACCTGGTCGCCGGCCCGATCGAACAAGGCCAGTTGCCCCGCCTCGACCCGCTCGCGGCCATTGACCTGGACCGTACCTCGCAGCACCACCAGCGCCGTGTTATGGCCCTCTTGCAAATCGAGGGTCAGGTCCTTGCCGGCATTCAAGCGAATATCCCAGACCTCGATGGGCGTGAAGGTCTTCGCCGGGCCCCGATGCCCCTCGAAACTCCCGGCGATCAGCCGCAGGCTGCCAGCGTTATCCTTCAAGGCAATGGTGGGGATGTCACTCTTGAGCAGGGTCTGGTAGCCGGCCGGGGCCATTTTGTCCTTGGCCGGCAGGTTGACCCACAACTGGACCATTTCCATGAACCCGCCTTGTCGAGCGAAGGTTTCGGAATGGAATTCCTCATGGATGATCCCGGAGGCGGCGGTCATCCATTGCACATCACCAGGGCCGATCTTGCCGCCGCTGCCGGTGGAATCACGGTGTTCAAGCTCGCCCTGATAGACGATGGTCACGGTCTCGAAACCGCGATGGGGATGCTGGCCGACGCCACGTCGCTCTGAAGTAGGGGAAAATTCGCTGGGCGCCGCGTGGTCCAGCAGCAGGAACGGACTGATGTGCTTGCCCAGGTTGTCGTAGGAAAACAACGTGCGGACCGGAAAGCCGTCGCCGACCCAGTGGGTCCGCGGGCTGGTATAGAGGCCGATGATGTTTTTCAAACTGTGTCTCCAAATCAGGTGTTGCGACTCGATGGACACAGCTTAAAACCCGTACCGTTGATGCACCAGACTGCAAAAACCGGCCATAGCGTTCTATTTACAGAACAGCCAACAAGCTCGCTTTACCTTAAAGATGATTGCGCTTGGCAAATTCCGACAGCCCCACCAGGGAAGTGAGACCGAGCTTTTCCAACAGGCGCGTCTTGTAGGTACTGACCGTTTTCGGACTGATGAACAATGCATCGGCGATGTCCTTGCCACGCATGCCCATCGACAGCATCCGCAGGATGGACAGCTCACGGGTGGAGAGGCTTTCCAGGGCCTGCTGTTCGCCACGCTGGTGAAAATCCAGCCTGACAGGCATTTGAGGGAAATAGGAATAGCCGGATTTCAACGCGTGAATCGCCTTGATCAGCTCCTTCAGGTCGCTTCTCTTGGTGACAAACCCCCTCGCCCCGGCCGCGATACAACGGTTGCAGAAATGCTGGGCATCCTGGGAAGTGAACACCAGCACCGCGCAGCCGGGAAATTCCATCAGGATCCAGACCAGCAGGTCCAGGCCATCGAAACCATTCATCACCAGGTCCAGGATCACCAGGTCGGCCCGCGCCTCCTTGATCTGCGCCTTGGCCTCAGCCACGCCGCTGACGTCACTGATATTGGTAAACCCTTCGTTCTGGCACACGAGCCGCAAAGCGCCACGTATGACAGGGTGATCATCCACGATCATTACATGCTTCAAGACAGCTCCCCGAATGAATGCAAACCACGCCGATGCTCAAACTGCAGCGGACTGTTACACAAGCGATAGGCCGCGCCACCTGTCAGACCTGACAGTGCCGACTAACGGTGCGATCAGCTTCCCTGGCCCCGCCTGCAGGCATGGGGCCAAGGCTGGGCCGACTCGCTGGCCTCGGGGTCAATGAAGGTCATCAGGCGTTCCAGCACGGCCGAATCGGGCAACGCGGCAGTGGTCACCTGCAAGGAGGGCGGATGCGCGAGGGGCACCGATTCCAGGAGCGCCTGCTGGGCGTTATAGATCATTGAATGACGAACCTGCAGGTTGCCGCGCAAGAATCCGGTCAGATCCAGTGATCCGCTTGCAAGGCCGGCATTGACCAGGACCAGGTCGAAAGGCTTGCTGCCGTATTCCACCAACGTCAGGAATTCCTCCAGGCTACCCACCGGCGCGATGCAGAAATAGCCGTGATGATTGAGCAGCCGTTCGAGCTTCATCCGATGATAATGCTCCGTGTCGGCAATCATGATTCGTAGTGCTTTGTTCGGCATGGCAGGCATTCCAATGGCAACGCGGCAGGTGTAGACCGGGTCGGAAACGTTAAGTCGCGACAGGCTAGAGGAAGGTTTTTTTAGGACGCTGTAGGACAATTCCCAAATAAAGCACGGAAAAATCCGCGCCCGACTTGCGGCTCAGGGCGCCTTGGTCTGGCGGTGATCGGGTGAAGCCTGAAGAGGTTCGCCGCACGGGCCCGGAGGGGGCGGACTCTCCAGCCATATAAAAGTGCAGCCGTTCCGTGAGGTGCTCCATCGCCCGGCACACCGCTTCCACCGATTCGGTGAGCGCCGCGTTGATACCCTCGCGACAAGCGCTTTCCAGCGCGTCGCATGCCACCACCAGCGGCTCTGCCTGGATAATCCGTGCGCCGCCCTTGATCCGATGCGCCAGGTCGGCCAACCCGGACACGTCATGGCGCGAAGACAAATCCAGCAATCGCGCCTTGTCCATGGCGTTGCTGGCGACCAGTTCCTTCAACAACGGGTGAATCGACAGCCTGTCGCCACCGGCCAGCTGTTCCAGGGTGGTCAAATCGAAGTCGCCCGTGGAGGCCGGCGCGTCGCGCTGGGGCGTGATCAATACCAGGCGCGCGTTCAATTGCTGCAGGCTGATGGGTTTGAACAGGCAGTCATCCATGCCTGCCTCGATGCAGCGAGCCGTTTCCTCGGGCTGGGCATTGGCCGTGAACCCCAGGATCACCGTCGGCGACAAAGCCCCGGCCCGCTCCTCTTCGCGGATGGCACGGGCCATTTCATAACCGCTCATCAACGGCATGTTGCAGTCGGTGATGAGCACGTCGAACTGCCCGTCGCGCCAGGCACGCAGCCCTTGGACGCCGTCTTCAGCCTGCTGCACCGGGTGCCCCAAGTACCTCATCTGCTGGCACAGCAGCAAACGATTGGCTGGATGATCATCAACGACCAGGATCTTCAGCACCTGGCCCAGCGGCGTCTGAACCTCGACTGCGGGCACGCGGGGCAACGCCTCCAGCAACGGCACCGCCAGCCGGATCTCGACTTGCGTGCCCTGCCCCGGCACGCTGCTCAACGCCAGGGTGCCGCCCATCATTTCACACAGGGTGCGGCTGATCACCAACCCCAGCCCGGAGCCACCGCGAGCGCCCTGGGCGTGGTCGCCGACCTGGGTGAACGGGCTGAACAGGCGTTGCTGGTCTTGCGCCGAAATGCCCGGGCCGGTGTCTTCGATCAACACGCGGATGGCCAGGCGCTTGTCCTCCCCAGCCGGCTCAGCTCCAAGGCTCAGGCGTACCTGGCCTTGTTCGGTGAACTTGATGGCGTTGCTCAGTACGTTGGAAAGGATCTGCTTGAAGCGCAGCGGGTCGATCAAGACGTCATGGTCGCTGGCTGCATCCAGGTCCAGATCCAAGGACAGCTGTTTTTCCCGGGCCAGGCCATCAAACATCCGCGCCACGGCCTCGATCAGTTCCCGCAAATTGGCCCGCGTCGGCACCAGGGACAGCTTGCCGGATTCGATGCGAGCGATGTCGAGGATGTCACCGATCAGGTCCAGCATGCCTCGGGCGGCACCTGAGGCCACTTCGATGGCCGACTTGTCCATGACGCCCTGGTCGGCTTTTTTCAGGGCCAGTTCCAGCATGCCGATCACGGCGTTCATTGGCGTGCGGATTTCATGGCTCATCGTCGCCAAGAACGTGGTCTTGGCCCGGTTGGCGTCGTCGGCGCTGGCCTTGGCCACGCGCAACTGTTCCAACAGCCGTCGCAGGTAGACAACCCAGCCCAACACCAGCAGCAGGAGCAGCGCGGCGATGGCAAACCCTTGGACAATCGCAGTGCGATGGCGCAGCCAGTAGCTGTCGTTGATCACCACCTCACTGCGCCAGCGGTTGGTGAGCTCGTCCATTTCCTCTGGGGAAATGCTCAGCAGTGCCTTGTCCAGGATCGAGTAGAGCTCGGTCGCGTTGCGGCTCGTCGCCAAGGCAACGCGGATGGGCACCGTGCCCACGGTGCTGGTGACTTGCAATGTGTCGCGGTACTGGCGCGAGATCATGTAGCGGGCACTGATCAGCGAATTGATCGCACCATCCGCCCGACCTGCGGCGACCATGGCCATGGCATCGGCCATGTTTTGCGCCGGCACCCGTTGCACGCCGGGGAACTGCTCCGACAGGTACTCACGCAACACGTTGCCACGCACCAGCGCCAGCCGCTTGCCGGCCATCCGGTCCACGGTCAGGGCGTCCGAGGCTTTGGCCGGCACCACCAGCACGAAAGGGCTTGTCAGGTACGGGCGGGTGAAGCGCAGTTCATTTTCAAGCTCGGCGCTGGGGATCGCGGTAGCCAGGACATCGGCCTTGCCAGTGGCGATCCGGGCGATCAGGTCGTCCACCGAGTCGCCACGCTGGATGTCGAATTTCAGCCCGGTGCGCAAGCTGATCCTGGCCAGCACATCGGCACCGATGCCGCGCAATTGGCCTTGCTCATCGAAGAAGGTCAACGGCAGGAAATCCGCGCTGACGGCTACGTTGATACGCGGATGAGCATCGAGCCAGCGCTGTTCATTGACGCTGAAATGCAACGCTTGCCGGCCCGGCACGCTCGCCCCACCGGCGCTCCAACGCCGCAGGATGCCCATGCGTTCGCCGACGGGAATGGCCTGCAGCGCGGCATTGACGACGCGCAACAGGCGCCCGTTCTCGCGGCTGACCGCAAAGGCGAACGGCTGCACTTCCATGCGGGAGAAATCCGCCAGTTGTACGTTGTTCAGGTAGTTCTTGCTGATCAGGTAATGGGCGCTGATCGAATCCCCCAGATAAACGTCGGCCTGGCCGAACGCCACGGCGCCGATGGCGCTCAAGGTCGAGGGGAACAGCTGCAACGTGGCGTCCGGATAAAAAGCTTCGACCGTTTCCGGTGGCAAGTAGTGATAAAGCATGGCCAGCCGTTTGCCCGCCAGGTCCGCCGGCAGCTCTTCGCTGTCGTCGACACGGGTCACCAGCGTCGGCACGTCATCGGCATACGTCCGTGACATCGCCAATGCGGGGTCGCCGGCCTCGAAACCGTTGGCGGTGCCGAGCAGATCGATTTCCCCGCCATGCAGGGCCTGGAGTGATGCATCCCGCGACGCGTACCGCCGCACCTGTATGTCGATGTGCAACAGCTGACCCAGCAACTGTGCATAGTCAGCCGTCAGGCCTTCATAATCGCTGCCATTGCCGGTGATGCTGAACGGCGGGTAATCCGGTGCCGAGGCACCCAGGAGCAACGTGCCCTTGCGTCGCAGCCAGGTCCGGTCAGCCTCGTCCAGGGTCACCGAATAGTCGTTCACAGCAGAACGCCCGAGCACATGCAGCGACTCGGGTGCCGCGCCCACCTGGGGCGCCACACTTGATAGACCCAGCCATATCGCCGCCAGGCCTGTGCGCAGGAACAGCATCATTCGATCAGGTTTCGCTTGGCGAAATCGGCCCGGACGCTACATCAGCGACCGGCTGATCGGTTCAAACTGCCAATGCGAGGGAACAGTGAACCGTCCACGTACCTCCCGGAAAACCAGGAGGAGCGTGAGGTGAGTGTAGGAAGTTTCTGAGGAATTTCCTGGCGGGCTTGCGATTGTTCTGTAGGAGCTGGCGAAGCCTGCGATCTTTCGATCTTGATCTTGATCTTTCGCTTGAGATGTAAATGTCAGGGGAAAGATCGCAGCCTCGTTGCACTCGGCAGCTCCTACAGGCAGCTCACACAGCGGCCAATCGCAAATCGCGCTCCGGCCGAGCCTGCCCGCGATTGTTTCCATGCTCATAGAGCGAGCCGGCGATCTCATCGGCGCGCACCGGCAGGATCGACAGCAAGGTGTCGCTCAGCCCGTGGCTGGCCTGGCAGAAACCCTGCATGTAGATCGCCGCCTTGCAGCGCTCGTCGGTGATCAACTTGTAGTTGCGATCCACCTCGAAATCCCCGAGGTACTGCGCCAACGGTTCGAGCAAGGTGCGGTGCATCTGGCGTTCGTAGCCGGTGGCGAGCACCACCGCGTCGTATCGGCGCACCGACAACTCGCCAGTGGCGTTGTTGCGCACCGCCAGCTCCACGCCATCCTTGGTCGCGGTGGCTTTCTCCACCGTGGTCAGGGTGCGGAACCCATGACGGGCGATGCCCGAGACTTTCTGACGATAGAAAATCCCGTAGATGCGCTCGATCAGGTCGATGTCCACCACCGAATAATTGGTGTTGTGGTACTCGTTGACCAGGCGCTCACGTTCGCTGTGGGGCTGCTGGAACACCAGGTCGGTGAATTCCGGCGAGAACACTTCGTTGACGAACGGGCTGTCATCCGCCGGCTTGAGGGCCGAGCCGCGCAGGATCATGTCGACCTGCACCGACGGGAAGCTGTCGTTGAGGTCAATGAACGCTTCCGCCGCGCTCTGCCCGCCGCCGATGATCGCAACGTTCATTGGCTGGCCGCTCGTGCACGGTTGGCTTGCCATGCGCTCCAGGTACTGCGAGTGATGGAACACCCGAGCGTCATCCTTGAACGTCTTGAACGCCTCGGGAATGCGCGGCGTGCCACCGGCACTGACCACCACTGAACGGCTGATGCGCACGCACTCTTCCCCTTCGCGGGTGCGGGAAATCACCCGCAAGGCTTCGACCTGCTGGCAATGCAGCACCGGTTCGATGCGCAGCACTTCCTCGCCGTAGCGGCTCTGCCCGGCGAATTGCGCCGCCACCCAGCGCAGGTAGTCGTTGTACTCCATGCGGCACGGGTAGAACGTCCCGAGGTTGATGAAATCCACCAGGCGGCCATGGTGCTTGAGGTAATTGACGAACGAGTAAGGGCTGGTGGGGTTGCGCAGGGTCACCAGGTCCTTGAGGAAGGAAATCTGCAGCTCGCTCTGGGTCACCAGCGTGTTGCCGTGCCAGCGATAGTCAGCCTGTTTGTCGAGGAACAGCACGTCCAGTTCGCCCTGCACCGGGCCACGCTCCTGCAGCGCGATGGCCAGCGCCAGGTTCGAGGGGCCGAAGCCAATGCCGATCAAGTCGTGAACGTGGGGCGCTGCAATTGCCTGAGTCATGTCCAGTGTCCTCTGGAAAAGCCCCTCAACAGGGCACGAAAGCCGGGTGACCTGTTCGGCGCGCATCGGGCCGCCAGATCGTCTGTTGAGAGGAACGAAGAGGATGTCAGAAAATTTACCGCCGCAGGATTCACGCCGGGTGAATCAGGTCGCGTCCCACTGCCGTACGCGAACGCGGCAATGCTTCATGGCGTTGACGATGTGTTTTTCCACCAGCGCGCGGGAAATGCCCAGGCGCTCGGCAATCTGCGAATGGGACAGGCCTTCGAGCTTGCGCAGCAGGAAGCTTTCGCGGCACAGCGGTGGCAACTCGCCCAGGGCGCGTTGCAGCATGTCCAGGCGTTGGCCGTGGTCGAGGCTGGTATGGGGCGACGGGGTGAAGAAGCGTTCTTCTGTGTCGAGCACGTCGAGGGATTCGGATTGGCGCAGCGTGTTGCGCCGATGCCCATCGATCACCAGGTTCAGTGCGGTGCGATACAAGAACGCCCGCGGCTGCTCGATGGGCGTATCGCTGGCGCGCTCCAGCACCCGCACATAAGCGTCATGCACCACATCTTCGGCCGCCTGGCGGTTGCCTAGCCTGGCGTTCAGGAAACACACCAGCTCGCGATAGTAGTTTTCCAACATGACTCCCGTGCGCAGTGACTGCGACAGCTTTCCCTGGGCCCCTCGGCATGCCGGAAAACGCATGGCACGATGGTGGCAGATTCAATCGCGTAATTTATAGTAATTCTCATATAGATTTAAAGCTTTGGTTTGCATCAGGCCTCAATCGTTCAGTTGATGGGGCAGCAGAACCCGCTTTCGTGGCGAGGGAGCTTGCTCCCGCTGGCCTGCGCAGCAGGCCCAAGGCAGGCGACACATGCTCGAGATCGGGAGCCCAGGTCTTGGGGCCGCTTCGCGGCCCAGCGGGAGCAAGCTCCCTCGCCACGGGATCGGTGTCGTTTCAAGGACTGCCCAGTCTCAACTCATTAAATTCCCGCCCCGAACACTCGTCTACCAGAACAGCCTCCCGTCCCGCCCCTCCGTGCGACGGGCCCGACATCACCGGCCGGAACCCTGCATGAAACGTCCCCGCCTCACCCGCCCCGCCTGGCTCCTGACTTTTGCCCTGCTGCCGGCCGTGGCCTTCGCCGCGTGGCAGGCGGTCGGGTCGGGCCATGAGCCTGTCGCCACCGCCCCGGTCACCCGTGGCGATATCGAAAACAGCGTCACCGCCCTAGGCACCTTGCAGCCGCGGCGCTACGTCGACGTGGGCGCCCAGGCGTCCGGGCAGATCCAGAAGATTCACGTCGAGGCCGGCGACGAGGTCACGGAGGGCCAACTGCTGGTTGAAATCGACCCGTCCACACAAAAAGCCAGGCTCGACGCCGGACGGTTTTCCATCGAAAACCTCAAGGCCCAGCTTCAGGAACAGCGCGCCCAACACGACCTGGCGCAGCAGAAATTCCGTCGCCAGCAGCAACTCAAGGCCGGCGGCGCCACCCGCGAAGAAGACGTGCAGACCGCCCAGGCCGAGGTGCGCGCGACCCAGGCCCGCATAGACATGTTCCAGGCACAGATCCGCCAGGCCCAGGCCAACCTGCGCAGCGATGAAGCCGAGCTGGGTTACACGCGCATTTATGCGCCGATGAGCGGCACCGTGGTCGCCATCGGCGCCCGGGAAGGCCAGACGCTCAACGCCCAGCAGCAGACGCCGTTGATCCTGCGCATCGCCCGGCTGTCGCCGATGACCGTCTGGGCAGAGGTTTCGGAAGCCGACATCGGCCACGTCAAGCCGGGCATGACCGCCTATTTCACCACCCTCGCCGCGCGGCGGCCGGCGCTGGAGCAGCACTGTCCGGCAAATCCTGCCGGTGCCGCCGCGTCCGCTGGAAGCCAGCCAGGGCGGCAGTCCCTCCGGTGGCCGCAGCGGCAGCGAACGGGTGGTGCTCTACACGGTGTTGCTGGACGTGGACAACGCCGACCGCGCCTTGATGACCGACATGACTGCCCAGGTGTTTTTTGTCGCCGCCCAGGCCAAGGATGTGCTGACCGTGCCCATCGCCGCCGTGCAAGACGCCGATCAAGTGCGAGTGCTCGCCGACAACGGCGATGTCCAGTCACGCACCGTTCGTACCGGCGTCAGCGATCGCCTGCGCACGCAAATTGTCGACGGCCTGAGTGAAGGCGACCGCGTGCTGATTGGTCCGGCCAGCGGCAACGGAGGTTGAATGAATACGCCCCTGATCGAGCTGCGGGACATTCGCAAGGGCTACGGCGGCGGCGACAGCCCTCGGGTAGAAGTCCTGCGGGGCATCGACTTGTCCATTCACTCCGGCGAATTCCTGGCGATTGTCGGGGCGTCCGGCTCCGGCAAATCCACCTTGATGAACATTCTCGGCTGCCTCGACCGCCCTACCAGCGGCGAGTACCGCTTTGCCGACGAAGACGTCGCCAGGTTGGGCAGCGATGAACTGGCCTGGCTGCGCCGCGAAGCGTTCGGCTTCGTGTTCCAGGGCTATCACCTGATCCCGTCCGGCACGGCCCAGGAAAACGTCGAGATGCCGGCCATCTATGCCGGCACCTCGGCCGCCGAGCGCCACGCCCGGGCCAGCGCCCTGCTCGAACGCCTCGGCCTGGCGAGCCGCACCGGCAACCGCCCCCATCAACTCTCCGGCGGGCAGCAGCAACGGGTGTCGATTGCCCGGGCCTTGATGAACGGCGGCCACATCATCCTCGCCGACGAGCCCACCGGCGCCCTCGACAGCCAGAGTGGCATCGAGGTCATGGCCTTGCTCGACGAACTGGCAAGCCAGGGCCACGTGGTGATCCTGATCACCCACGACCGCGAAGTCGCGGCCCGGGCCAAGCGCATTATTGAAATCCGCGACGGGTCGATCATCAGCGACAGCGCCACCGCCGCACCACAGGCCAATGCTAAGGCGTTGCAAGCCGTGGACCTGCGCCAGCGCCTGAGCGCCGACAGCGAACACAACGGCGCCTGGAAAGGCGAACTGGTAGACGCGGTGCAAGCGGCCTGGCGGGTGATGTGGATCAATCGCTTTCGCACCGCCCTGACCCTGCTCGGCATCGTCATCGGCGTGGCCTCGGTGGTGGTCATGCTGGCCGTTGGCGAAGGCAGCAAGCGTCAGGTCATGGCCCAGATGGGCGCCTTTGGCTCGAACATCATTTACCTCAACGGCACAGCCCCCAACCCGCGCGCGACCAAGGGCATCATCAGCGAACAGGACATCGCCGCCCTCGCTGCCCTGCCCGAAGTGCAACGCATCATGCCGGTCAACGGCAAGAACGCCAGCGTGCGTTTCGCCAATCTCGACCACACCAGCTACGTGGGCGGCAACGACACGAATTTCCCGATCATCTTCAATTGGCCGGTGGCCCAGGGCACCTATTTCAGCGACGCCGATGAACGCAGCGCCGCGGCGGTGGCAGTGATCGGGCACAAGGTCCGGCAAAAGCTGCTCAAAGACGTCGCCGACCCGATCGGCCGCTACATCCTGATCGAAAACGTGCCGTTCCAGGTCGTTGGCGTACTGGCGGAAAAAGGCGCCAGCTCCGGTGATTCGGACGCCGACAACCGCATCGCCGTGCCCTACTCCGCCGCCAGCGTGCGGCTGTTCGGCACGCGCCATCCCGAATACGTGGTGATCGCCGCTCGCGACGCGGGCAAGGTCAACGAGGCCGAACAGGCCGTCTCCCGCACCTTGCTGCGGCTGCACAACGGCAAGCAGGATTTCGAGCTGACCAACAATGCCGCGATGATCCAGGCCGAGGCCCGCACCCAGGGCACGCTGTCGTTGATGCTCGGCGCCATTGCGGCGATTTCGCTGCTGGTGGGCGGCATCGGCGTGATGAACATCATGCTCATGACCGTACGCGAGCGGACCCGGGAGATCGGTATCCGCATGGCCACCGGCGCCCGCCAGCGCGACATCCTGCGCCAGTTTCTCACCGAAGCGGTGATGCTCTCGGTGGTTGGTGGATTGGCCGGTATCGGCCTGGCGCTGTTGGTGGGCGGTGCGTTGCTGCTGGGCAAGATCGCCGTGGCCTTCGAATGGCTGGCGGTGTTCGGCGCCTTCGGTTGCGCGTTGGTCACCGGCGTCGTCTTCGGTTTCATGCCCGCCCGCAAGGCCGCCCGCCTCGACCCGGTCACGGCCCTCACCAGTGAATGAACCCCATCTTATGAAAGCGCACCTGACCCTCCTGGCCGCCAGCCTGTTGCTGGTTGCGTGTGGCACGCCTTTGTCGACGCCCGACAACGGCATTCAACCGCCCGAGGCGTGGCAGAACCTGGACAAGCCAAGCGCTGCGGTTGATAACCAGCAATGGTGGACGCAGTTCGGCAGCCCGCAACTCGATCGGTTGATCGAACAAGCACGCCAGGGCAGCTTCGACCTCGCTGCCGCCATGGCCCGGGTTCGCCAGGCCCAGGCCAGCGCGGTGATCGCCGGCGCGCCGTTGCTGCCGGAAATCAGCGCCGGGCTCAACGGCAATCGCCAGGAACTGCTGCGGGGCAAGGGCTACAGCCAGTTGGACGTGGATCGGAACAACCGCACCATCGACTACTACGACGCTCATCTCAGCGCCAGTTATGAGTTGGATTTCTGGGGCGGAAAACGGGCGGCCCGTGACAGTGCGCTGAGCACTTTGTCGGCCACGCAGTTTGATCGGGCGACTGTGGAACTGACTCTGCTCAGCGCCGTCGCCAACAGCTATAGCCAAGCCTTGTCACTGCGCGAGCAACAGCGCATTGCCGAACTGAACCTGGCCAACGCCCGGCATGTGTTCGACCTGGTGCAAACCCGCTACGACGCTGGCAGCGCCACGGCACTGGAACTGTCTCAACAAAAGAGCCTGGTGGCGGCCCAGGAACGCCGGCTGCCGCAAGTGCAGCAACAGGCCCGTGAGGCATTGATCACCCTCGCGGCACTGTTGGGCGTACCGGTGCAGTCGCTCAAGCTCGACAATGAATCCTTCGACGCATTGCGCTGGCCCGCCATCGACGCCGGGGTGCCCAGCGACCTGCTGCTGCGCCGTCCCGACATCGCCGCCGCCGAAGCCCGCCTCGCCGCCGCCCAGGCCGACATCACCGTCGCCCGCGCGGCCTTGCTGCCCTCGGCCACCCTGGGCCTGAGCCTGGCCACCGGCGCCGACATCGCCGACCAGTTGCTGCGCAACAACGTCTACAACCTCAGCGCCGGGCTCGCCGCACCGATCTTCAACAACGGTCGCCTCAAGGCCGAACGAGACAGGACAACCGCACGCCAGGAGGAACTGCTGGAGCTCTATCGTGCTGCGATCATCAACGGCTTCGCCGACGTCGAAAAAGCCCTGAACGGCATCCGCGGCCTGGACCAGCAACGGCAATGGCAACGCGAAGAACTGGACCAGGCCCAGACCGCCTTCGACATCGCCCAACGCCGCTACCAGGCCGGCGCCGAAGATCTGCTCACCGTGCTCGAAACCCAACGCACGCTGTACGCCGCCCAGGACATGAACGTGCAATTGCGACTGGCGCGGGTGCAGGCGAGCGTGGCGTTGTACAAGGCGTTGGGTGGGGGTTGGCGAACGACGCAAATCTGAAGAGGAGCACCATCGTGGCGAGGGAGCTTGCTCCCGCTGGGCCGGTCCGACGCCTCGGGCACAGCAGCCCCAATGGCAAGCACCTCGGTGTGTCAGTTGTTTTGGGGTGACTGGTTTTGGGGGCCGCTGCGCAGCCCAGCGGGAGCAAGCTCCCTCGCCACGGGTTATTTGCCCGGTCACAAATTATGTTCGGCTTCGGTTCTGTTTATCCGGCCATGTAGGACTCCCGAGTAAGGCTACGTCGCCTTGCGTCATTGCCTACAACTACGCCAGAATCCGCCGGCTTGTGCGCTTGGCCCCGTGTCGATAACTTGTTCCCGTCACTGCTTATCAGTGATCGGGTCTGCAAGCCCGACGAAATACCAGGCGCATAGCCCAAGCCAATCGACAGATACGTGTCGCTCAATGGCGGCTGTGTGCGGGAGACCTTCGGGTCTGCCGGGTTCCTGGTTTCCCGGTCTTGCAGACCCGCGCATAGCTGCCACCCATCATCTGCAAGTGATGTCTGGCAGCGCCTTGTAAATAACCAGGAGCTGCACCATGTTCAAAATTACCCCCAATCCGCCGGAAGACGACGCCAAAAAACTCAACGAAGCCGCCGACCGCGCCCTCGCTTTTTACCTCGATCCCAAACCTGAAAAACCAAAGCTACCGCCGGGCCAGTTGTTCACCGTGGCCCAAGGCGCGGACATGGAGTGCCTGCTGGCGAACCTCAGCGAAACCCTCGCCTCGGTCAATGTGATGGCCAATGAACTGGCCTTTGATTTGGAAGGGGCGCCACGGAGTTTTGCCCTGGGCATCCAGCAGATGGTCGAGCTGAGTGAGCTACTGGCAAACCGCGCCCTGGACATCGCCGCACCGCGCTGACATATCTGAAGCCAAGCGATACCCGTGGCGAGGGAGCTTGCTCCCGCTGGGCCGGTCCGACGTCTCGGGCGCAGCAGCCCCATAATCTTGCGGTCGCTGCGCACTGGAGCGCCAGCCCGGCCGAGCGGGAGCAAGCTCCCTCGCCACAAAAGCAGTCATTGCGCACAGCACCAGGCTCTGTCAGTTCGAGCCTGGGCTCACACCGGCCTGGCCTTGAGATTCCGCGCATACCAAGGCCTCTGCGGCACGCGGCGGAACAGTTGCGCCAGCTTGTCGTCATCGCTGCCAAACGTAATGCGCAACGCCAGTTTCATGGTTTCCGGATCCATCTCCACCGAATGCCCAACCTGCAACCCCGGCGTGGTGCTGCAGCCTTGGGTGTCCGGGCCCAGCCACGGGTCGGCGATTTCCACCCAGCGGCCCGGGGCGAACCAGGGCACGCCGTTGACTTCGAGCCGGCTCACTTCGCCAGGATGAAAACGTTCGTGGGCACGGAACCAGTCTTCGAGGCGGTCGTCGATCCAGCCGTGGAAGGCCCAGAACACCGGGTTCACATGGGAGGAAAACGGATCGCCGAGAAAGTCGTTTTCCGGTTCGAACCAGCGCTGGGCGAAGTCGGCCTGATCACGGGCGAACGGCACCGGATGGCCGTTGGAAGGATCTCGCGGCACCGAGGCCCAGCGCATGTGCAGCCAGTCATGCAGGCCCAATTCCACTTCCGAACCGAACTGGCCCAAGGTCAGTTTCGATAGATAACGCAGATCGCGATAACGGGATTCCCATACCTGGAAATTGCTGTGGTAGGTCTCGGCGGTCTTGATGTCGCTGACCCACTGGGCGTATTGCTCGTCGCCACGGGCCAGCCAGGTCGGTGGCAGTGCAGTCCCGTCGATGTTGTCGAAATACCGGGCAAAGCCCAGGCGATCACGCTCCAGCTCCGGTTGCGGCAATGGGAAACGTGGCCATGACGGCAGCGGTTGGAAAGAACGCGCGGTGCCGAGCATATGCCGGTGCATGAAAAAGAAATCCACCCCCGAGCCGTTGCGATCCTTGCGCGGCCCACGGGCGTCACGCTCGTTGTCTCGCGGCCCGGGTTGCCAGCCGATGCCGCGCAGGGCGTCGCGCTTGTCTTCGTCGAGGGTGTGCCATTTGTCTCGCGAGGCATGCCAGAGTTGGTGGAACAGCCGGTGCTCGGGCGACACCAGCCAGGCCAGCAGCTTCGGGCTCAGCGGTGTCCGTTCCCGGGCTTCGGGGAATCGCTGTTTGACGGCGACGAATTGATTGTCGAGTTCCGGCAATGCCAACGGGCGATCCAACCGCAACACCCGGCCGCTGAGGGTCGCCGTGCCGGCATTGCCGAAACCGGCCCAGACTTCGTCGAGGGTCATGATGAATTCGTAGTCCGGCGCGTCATGCCTGGCAGCGATCAAGCGCCAGCTCAATTGCTTCGGGTCGCTGCCAGCCAGGTCGCCCAGCACTCGATAACGCGGCTCATCCCCAGCGCGCAGGCGTTCGGCGGTATCGACGCAACCCACCAGGCCACGGCCCTTGTGGGCGATGTCGAGGAAGACTTCCAGGTTGTCGTTCGGCAAGCCGTCGAGGCCGGCATCGCGCCCGCTGAAACGGATCGTCCAGACGCCCCGCAGCGTGTTTGCCCGACGCTGTCCGGCGACGTCCGCCACATCGAAGGAAGCCTCGCCGGGGGTGATGGTCGGGTCCGGCCGGGTCAGTTCGCGATGCCCGTAATACACCGCAGGCACGGCGGCACCGGTCAGCGCCAGGCCTGCCATGAACCATCGTCGAGAAATCGTCATTGCCTTACCTGTGTTCGCCCTGGGGTGGGCTTTATCCAAGCTAGAACGATGGGCGTCCTGACAAATTTATAGAGACTGTGAGGGCCTCATCGCGAGCAAGCTCGCTCCCACAGGTGAGCGCATTCCAAATGTGGGAGCGAGCTTGCTCGCGATGGCGGTCTCGAGAACACCTAAATTTCCCGCCCGATCACTCGTTCCCCCCAGATAGCAAAGGCCCCCGCGCCTGTCCTTCCAAGGCGAACCAGACTGAGATCGGCAATGACAACACCACGTTCTAGAAAGGCTCTTTTCACCGGCGTGCCCCTGGCCCTGGCGCTGGTTGTCGGTGGCGGGCTCGCGGCCTGGGATCATTGGTGGCGGGACAACCCCGGCTACCCGGTCAAGGTCATGAAAGAAGCTCGGGAACTGCACGAACGGCTGCTGTCCTTCGACAGCCACATCACCGTGCCGCTGGATTTTGGCACCGCTCAGCAACGAAGCGGACAAAGACGGCAAGGGCCAGTTCGACCTGGTGAAAGCCAATCGCGGCCACCTCTCCGGTGCCGCATTGACGATCTTCGGCTGGCCCGAGTTGTGGAACGGGCCCAATGCGCCACACAAGCCCACCGCCGGATTCGTCGAGGAAGCGCGCAACCAACAAGAGGTGCGCTACAAGATCATCACCGGCATGGTCCGGGACTTTCCCAACCAGGCCGCCATCGCCTACACCCCGGACGATTTCCGCCGCCTGCACGGCGAAGGCAAGTTCGCGATTTTCATCAGCATGCTCAACGCCTATCCCCTCGGCCACGACCTGAGCCTGCTGGACCTGTGGACGGCGCGAGGCATGCGCATGTTCGGCTTCAGCTACATCGGCAACAACGACTGGGCCGACTCCTCGCGCCCGCTGCCATTCTTCAACGACTCGCCCGACGCCCTCGGCGGCCTGTCGGACATCGGCAAGCAAGCGGTGACACGCCTGAACGACCTGGGTGTGATTATCGATGTGTCGCAGATGTCGACCCAGGCCCTGGAGCAAGTCGCGCAACTGAGCCGCACGCCCTTGGTGGCCTCCCATTCCGCGCCACGGGCCATGGTGGACATCCCGCGCAACCTCAGCGACAAGGAAATGCAGCTGATCAAGGCCAGTGGCGGCGTGGTGCAGATCGTGGGATTCTCCCAATACCTGCGCCCATTGACGCAAAAGACCCAGGACAGACTCAACGCCCTGCGCGAACGCTTCGACCTGCCGCCGCTGCCTAATCTGGCGATGGCGCTGATGCCGGGCGACCCGATCATCGCCGCGTGGCCGGAACAGAAATTCGGCGAATACGCCGGCCAGCTCTACGGCATTCTCGAAGAGGAACCCAAGGCCAGCCTCAAGGATTTGGGCGATGCCATCGACTATGCCGTGCGCAAGATCGGCATCGATCACGTCGGCATCAGTTCGGACTTCAACGAAGGTGGCGGCGTGAAGGGCTGGGAGAACGTCGGCGACATCCGCAACGTCACCGCCGAGCTGCTGACCCGTGGCTACTCCGAGGGCGACATCGCCAAGCTGTGGGGCGGCAACTTCCTGCGGGTCTGGGACCAGGTGCAGAAAGCCGCAAGCCCCGCTATTGCCTCGGCGCAGAAGGCCGCCCAGCCATGAACGAACGCCGGATCTTTCTCAAGCAAGCCGGGGTCCTTGCCGCCGGTCTGTCATTGCCCGCCAGCCTGCCCGCCACGGCCAGCGCCGATCCAATGCCACCGCTGCCCAAGGACAAATGGGCGCAGCTGCGCTCGCTGTTCAACCAGGACCCGGACTACCTGCACTTTTCCAACTTCCTGGTCACCACCCACCCGCGCCCGGTGCGCGAGGCCATCGAGCGGCACCGCGCCGCCCTGGATAAAAACCCCGGGCTGTTGATGGACTGGGACTTGGGCGTCACCGAAGCGCGCGAAGAAAACGTGCGGACCTGGGCCGGTCGCTACCTGCAAGCGAACCCCAAGCAGATCGCCCTCACCGGCAGCACCACCGAAGGCCTGTCGATGATCTATGGCGGCGTCCATGTGCGACCCGACCAGGAAATCCTCACCACCGCCCACGAACATTACGCCACCCACACCATCCTCGACCTGCGCAAGCAACGGGACGGAACACGGGTGCGCAAGATCAAGCTGTTCGAGAACGCCCACGGCGCCAGCGAGGCGGAAATCCTCACGGCCATCGACCGCAACATCCGCCCCGAGACCCGCGTGCTCGGCATGACCTGGGTGCATTCGGGCAGCGGCGTGAAGTTGCCCATCGGCAAGATCGGCGCCCTGGTGGACCAGCACAACCAGGGCCGCAGCGATGAACAGCGCATCGTCTATGTGGTGGATGGCGTGCACGGTTTCGGCGTGGAGGATTTGAGTTTCCCGGAGATGAATTGCGATTTCTTCATCGCCGACACCCACAAATGGATGTTCGGCCCACGGGGCACCGGCGTGGTGTGCAGCCGCAGCGAAGAGGTCAAGTACGTCACACCGATCATTCCGACCTTCTCCGAAGCCACGACGTTTTCCACCACCATGACCCCGGGCGGTTACCACGCCTTCGAGCATCGCTGGGCGGCGGACGAAGCGTTCAAGCTGCACCTGCAACTGGGCAAGGCCGAGGTCCAGGCGCGTATTCATGCGCTCAACAGTTACCTGAAAAAACACCTGCTCGCGCTGCCGCAGATCGAGCTGGTGACGCCGCTGAGCCCCGAGCTGTCGGCCGGCTTCACTTTCTTCCGGGTCAAGGATCGCAAGAGCGATGAGATCGCCGCCTACCTGATGCACAACCGAGTGGTCGCCGATGCCGTGCACCGCGATGCCGGGCCGGTGGTCCGCACCGCGCTGGGGCTGCTCAACACTGAAGCCGAGATCGATCGCTTCACGGCGCTGTTGGGCAAAACACTCTGATGACTGATCGAGAGCAATTGATGAACCGATTTTTATTGAAGACGCTTCCGGCATTGGCCCTCACCGCACTGTTGCCCTCCAGCGCCCAGGCCTCGCAGCCGGGCCAGGTGTTCCGCGACTGCAAGGACTGCCCGGAAATGGTCGTGCTGCCCACCGGCACCTTCCAGATGGGCACCCCGGAAAACGAGGTCGGCCGCGAGCCCGACGAGGGTCCGATGCACCCGGTGACGTTTGCCAAGCCGTTGGCGATCAGTCGCTTCCAAGTGCTCAAGGGTGAATGGTTCGCCTACCTGCGCGATACCGGCTACGTGATGCCCGATGGCGACAAGCGCCCCGGACGCGCGTGCCAGGCCGGGGTTCCGGACTATCAGGGCAGCGACCCGCGCAAGCAGTACACCGACCGGCACCCGGCGGTGTGCATGAATTTCGAAGAGGCCAACGCCTACGTGGCGTGGCTGTCGAAAAAGACCGGCAAGCCGTACCGATTGGTCAGCGAATCCCTGCGCGAATACGCCGCGCGTGGCGGCAGTAGCGGCCCGTTCCCCTTCCCGTTCGACGAGGGCAAGGACTACAGCATCGCCCGACATGCCAACACCTACGGCGCCGCCGATGGCTACAACTTCACCGCCCCGGCCGGCAGCTTCGCGCCCAACGCCTTTGGCGTGTATGACATGCACGGCAACATCTATGAATGGACGGCCGATTGTTTCAACGAAAACTACACCGATGCGCCAAGCGACGGCAGCACCGCGCTGACGGGCAACTGCAAGGTGCGACGCATCCGTGGCAACGACTGGGGCGAAGCGCCGGTATTTTCCCGTTCGGGCAACCGCAATGCGGTGTTTTCCGATGCCCGTGGTGACTGGCTGGGGTTTCGGGTGGCTCGGGATATGTAGATCGGCAGGTCCACCCAAATACCTCTTTGGACATGGTGGCCCTGTGGCGAGGGGATTTATCCCCGCTGGGCTGCGAAGCAGCCCCAATGAAATCGCCGCGTGATCTCGGACTGATCGGTGTTGCCTGCTTGGGGGCTGCTTTGCAGCCCAGCGGGGATAAATCCCCTCGCCACAAATGATGTGGGTTAGATGGTTCCGCGTTAAATCCCCTTCCCCTCCAATCGTTCCATAGGTGGGCCCGCCCCAACCGGCGTGCCGCTGTCCTCCAGCCCTTGCGGTGAAAGCCCGCGATGGCCTTCGACCTTTTCATCTAGCAGGGAAACCTCCATGAGCCAACCAAAACGCGGGGTGATCACCGAGCTGTTCATCCTGCTCAAACCCTTCCGGCTGATTGTCGCAGGCTCCATCCTCCTGGGCATGCTCGGCGGGCTGAGCATCACCGCCCTGCTGGCAACCATCAACGACGCGCTGAACGCCGATGCCGTGCCGACGCCCCAAGTCCTGATGACCTTCGCCGGCCTGTGCGTGGCGGCGCTGCTGACCTCGATCCTGTCGGACATCGGCACCAACCACGTCGGCCAGAACATCATCGCCAGCCTGCGCAAATCCCTCGGCCAGAAAGTCTTGCTGGCGCCCATCGAGCAGATCGAGCGTTTCCGCAGCCATCGGCTCATCCCGATCCTGACCCACGACGTCAACACGGTCAGCAGCTTCGCGTTTTCCTTCGCGCCACTGGCGATTGCCTTTACCGTCACCCTCGGTTGCCTGGGCTACCTGGCCTACCTGTCGTTGCCGATGTTTGCGCTGCTGCTGGTGGCGCTGGTGATCGGCACGGTTATCCAGTACGTGGCGCGGGCCCGTGGGATTCGGGGGTTCGAAGCGGCCCGCGAGGCTGAAGATGCGCTGCAAAAACACTACAGCGCAATCGCTGCGGGCGCCAAGGAACTGCGCATCCACCGCCCACGCCGCCAACGCATGTTCAGCCAGCGCATCGAAGCCACCGCCGAGCAGATCTGCGACACCAACATCCGTGCGGTCAACACTTTCGTGGTCGCCAAGACCTTCGGCTCGATGCTGTTCTTCGTGGTCATCGGCCTGGTCCTGGCCCTGCAATCGCTGTGGCTGGGCACCGACAAAGCGGTGCTCAGCGGTTTCGTGCTGGTGTTGTTGTACATGAAGGGGCCGCTGGAATACCTGGTCATGACGCTGCCGGTGATCAGCCGCGCCAACATCGCGTTCAAGCGCATTGCGGAACTGGCCGAGCAGTTTTCCTCGCCGGAGCCGCACCTGCTGCTCAACGACAAGAGCGTGCCCAAGTCGACGATCCAGCAGCTTGAATTGCGTGACGTGCATTACGCCTTCCCAGCGGTCGACGGCAGCCAGGCCTTCGCCCTCGGACCGGTCAACCTGTCCATCGCCCAAGGCGACATCGTGTTCATCGTCGGCGAGAACGGCGGCGGCAAGACCACGCTGATCAAATTGCTGCTGGGCCTCTATGCGCCCCAGGGAGGCGAAATCCTCCTGGACGGCAAGCCGGTATCGGCGGCGGGACGTGACGATTATCGCCAGCTGTTCACCACGATCTTTGCCGACTACTACCTGTTCGATGAACTGGTGCAGGGCGACCAGCAGGTACCCGGGGACGCCAACCGCTACCTCGATCGCCTGGAGATCGGCCATAAGGTCTGCATTCGCGACGGTGCGTTCAGCACCACCGATCTCTCCACCGGCCAGCGCAAACGCTTGGCGCTGCTTAACGCCTGGCTGGAAGAACGCCCGGTGCTGGTCTTCGACGAATGGGCCGCCGACCAGGACCCGGTGTTCCGGCGGGTGTTCTACACCGAGTTGCTGCCGGAGCTGAAGGCCCTGGGCAAAACCATCATCGTGATTTCCCACGACGACCGTTACTTCGACATCGCCGATCAACTGGTGCGGATGCAGGCCGGCCGGGTGGTCAGTGAAAAGGCCACGGCAGCCTTCGCCTGAACCTGCCCGACGCCAATGCCGTTTACCGCGAGAACACCATGAACGAACTGCTAGATGATGATCTGCTGGCGCTGCTGCTCGATGAGGTCGCCGACGACAGGCACGCCCTGGCCAGCCGCGGCAGGCTGGACCGCGCGCCCCTGTCTTTCGCCCAGCAACGCCTGTGGCTGGAACAACAGCGAGATCCGACCCGCTCGGCCTACAACCTGCCCCGGGCCTTGCGCCTGACCGGCGAACTGAATGCCGATGCCTTGGAAGACGCGCTGAATCGGGTGATCGACCGACACGACATCCTGCGCACCGCGTTCATCGAAATCGACGGTGCCGCCACCCAGGTGGTCGAGCGCAGCGCCTGCCTGACCCTGCATCGCGAAGACCTCACCGAGCTCGATCAGCCGGCGCTCTCGCAGCACATCGAGCAACACGCCCGGCAACCGTTCGATCTCACCCAGGCGCCACTGATGCGGGCGACCTTGCTCCGATTGAGCCATACCGAACATGTGCTGCTGCTGAACATGCATCACATCGTTTCCGATGCCTGGTCCAACACGATCCTGATGCACGACATGACCCAGGCGTATGGCCGGGCACTGCTGGGTGATCGGTCTGCGTTGCCACCGTTGCCGATGCAATACGCCGACTACGCGACCCACCAGCGCGGCGACTATCTGCACAGCGCTGCCTGCCGACGCAGCGGCGAATACTGGAGCCAGTACCTGGGCCGTGACTTGCCCACGCTGGAACTGCCCCAGGATTTCCCGCGCAGCGCGAGCCAGCAACACCGGGCCGGTCGCGTACACGTATCGCTGGGTCCGTCGTTGGCGCAATCGCTGGAGGTTTTTTGCCAACGCCAGGGGCTGACGCCCTTCGTGGTGGCGCTGGGCGCCTGGCAATTGCTGCTGTCCCGCTACAGCCGCCAGGACGATTTCACCGTCGGCGTCCCCAACGCCAACCGCAACAGCCATGAAAGCCAGGATCTGGTGGGTTTTTTCGTCAGCAGCCAGGTGTATCGGGCGCGGATCGACTCGACCCGCAGCGCGTTGGATTTCTTACGGGCACTTCGCGAGCAATCCCTCGCTGCGCTGGAGCATGCCGATTACCCGCTGGAATTGATCCTCGATCAATTGGGCGCCAACCCGCTGTTCCAGGTCTTGTTCAACTGGCGCACCGGGTCACAGGCGGCGTCGCTGCCAAGCCCGGATCTGTTGACGTTGGAATTCCTCGACACCGGTGAAGGCCAGGCCAAATTCGATGTGTCGCTGGACGTCGACTATTCACAGCAGCAGATAGTCGCGACGTTCGAGTACAGCCGTGACCTGTACTGCACGACCACCATCGAGCGTATGGCCGAGCATTGGCAGAATCTGTTGCGAGGCCTGATCGAGGCGCCCGACTGCCCTGTGGGCGAACTGCAATTGTTGAGCGCCGATGAACGCCGGCTGACCCTGACCGACTGGAACCGCCAACCCACCCGACTGCACAGCGAAAACTGCCTGCACCGGATAATCGAAACCCATGCCGCCCACACAGGTGAGGCGATCGCCCTGACGTTCGACGGGCAGCACATGAGCTATGCCGACCTCAACCGCCACGCCAACCGACTGGCCCATCGGCTGATCGAGCAAGGCGTTGGCCCCGACGTGCTGGTGGGCATCGCCGTCGAGCGCACGCCGCAGATGATCATCGGCCTGCTGGCGATTCTCAAGGCCGGTGGTGCCTACGTACCGCTGGACCCGGCCTACCCGGCCGACCGCCTGGCCTACATGATCCAGGACAGCGGCGTCCGGCAGATCCTGACCCAGGCCCACCTGTTTGAGTCATTGGCGTTGTCGGCAGGCATCGACTGCCTGTTGCTGGATTCGAACGAGGCCGATAACGCCTGGCCTGAGCACAATCCCGATGTGCCCATGGATCCGGACAATCTGGCATACGTGATCTACACCTCTGGTTCAACCGGCAAACCCAAGGGCGCCCTGCTCGCGCACCACAACGTCAGCCGGCTGTTTCGGGCCACCGAACAGTGGTTCGGTTTCGACCGGCAGGACGTGTGGTGCCTGTTTCACTCCTACGCCTTCGACTTTTCCGTGTGGGAGATCTTCGGTGCGCTGCTGCACGGTGCTCGGTTGGTCATCGTGCCCCACGCCGTGAGCCGTTCGCCCGAGGATTTCTACGCGCTGCTGTGCCAGGAGAAGGTCACGGTGCTCAACCAGACGCCGTCGGCGTTCAAGTCATTGCTGCGAGTTGCCTGCGAACCTCGGCAGCCCCTCGTCCATCAATTGCGCCAGATTATTTTTGGTGGCGAAGCGATCGATGTGCAGAGCCTGCGCCCTTGGTTCGAACGTTTCGGTGACCAGTCACCGCAGTTGATCAACATGTATGGCATCACCGAAACCACCGTTCATGTCACCTGGCGGCCACTGTCGATGGCGGACTTGCACGGCGAGGCCGCCAGCCCCATCGGCGAGCCCATCGTCGATCTGTCCTGGTATCTGCTCGATGCGCACCTGAACCCGGTGCCCAAGGGTTGCGTCGGTGAGCTGTATATCGGCCGAGCCGGCCTGGCCCGTGGTTATCACCAGCGCGCCGATCTCACCGCCAGCCGTTTCATTCCCGACCCGTTCGACCCGCTGCCGGGTGGACGCCTGTACCGCACCGGGGACCTGGCCCGCTACCTCAGCGACGGCAGCATCGAGTACATCGGGCGCCTGGATCATCAGGTCAAGATCCGCGGCTTCCGCATTGAACTGGGCGAGATCCAGGCGCGCCTGCAAATGCTGCCGGGTGTGGGTGATGGTGTGGTGCTGACCCACGACGGCCCGGGTGGCCTGCAATTGGTCGCCTACGTCATTCCGACACAACCGACCACGGCCGAGTTGCGCGAAAACCTGCTGGCCGCGCTCAAGGCGCAATTGCCGGACTACATGGTGCCCAGCCATCTGCTGTTCATCGATCACCTGCCGCTCAATGCCAATGGCAAGCTCGACCGCAAGGCCTTGCCCGAACCCGATGCCGCGCTCCGGCATACGAACTACGTGGCGCCCCGTACGCAGTTGGAGGAAGCCTTGGCGCAACTCTGGCAGCAATCCCTCAAGGTCGAACGCGTGGGTATCAGCGACAGCTTCTTTGAACTGGGCGGGCATTCGATCCTGGCGATCGAGCTGATCGCCAGGATCAAGGCAAACCTGAACATCACCGTGCGTCTGCAAGAACTGCTGGCCAACCCGAGCATCGCCGAGCTGGCGCTGTTCATCTCGCAGAAACACCGTGAGCAGACGCAGTGCCTCGTCGCCCTGAACAACGCCCCCGCGAGCGCACCGCAGCTGTTTTGCCTGCACCCCAGCGGTGGCATCGTGTTTTGCTATCAACCGCTGGCGCGCAAACTGCAAAAGCGGGCACGCACTGTCGGCGTCATGCACCGCGGCTTCAGCGAACCCCATGCAGGCCCCGAGGCCTGGCGCGAGATGATCGCCGACTACAGCAAGGAAATCGTCGCCGCCCAACCGCAAGGTCCCTATTACTTGATGGGCTGGTCCTTGGGCGGGACGATCGCGCTCGACATCGCGGCGATGCTGGAAAGCCAGGGGCACACCGTTGGTTTTCTGGGGTTGGTGGACAGCACCATTCCGGAACGTTTGTATCCCTCAGGCTTGCCGCGTCATCGGCATTTGGCGGGTAACGGAAAAGACGATGCCGCCTCCCAGGATCTGCTTGATGCCATTGAATACTTCGACCTGCTGTTCCCTTCGCTGACGGAGCGCACGGCGGCTTATCGACAGGAGCGACCGGACAGTTCGGTCAAGGCCTTCCATGAGTGGGCGGCCGGCCAGATCGAGCCTGGGCGAGGCGACCTGTTGTCGATCGTGCAGAGCGTCAAGGAAGAGGTCATGAACGCCCAGGCGTTCTCGGTGCATGATCGGTTGCTGGAGGCGTTTGAGGGGTTCAGCTTCAAGCCGATTCGGGTACGGCCCAGTTGCTGGTGGACACGGGCGGAGAAAACCGCCGAGGAATTGGCATTCTGCGAAGCCCTGCTGATGGAACACAGCCTGAGGGGTGAGCTGCAATGCTCGGTGCATTCGCCGTTGCGCCATAGAAGCATGATCTTTGATGAGGCGTTGCTCGACTCGCTGGTCGAGGCTTTTCTGGCCAATACGGTAGAAGGGAAATAGCCCCTCTGATCCTATAGAACCTGTGGGAGCGACCCTGCTCGCGAAGAAGCCAGCACACTCAATATCTTCATTGACTGTGACACTGCCTTTCGCGAGCAGGCTCCCAGAGGAGATCCAGACGTCTACAGGCTTCGCGCCTTACAACTGCGCCGCGAGTCGCGAACCCTGGTCGATGGCACGCTTGGCGTCCAGTTCCGCCGCCACATCGGCACCGCCGATGAGATGGACAGTCTGCCCAGCCGCTTCCAGGCCTTCCTGCAATTCGCGCAGCGGATCCTGCCCGGCGCAGATGACGATGTTGTCCACCGATAGCACTTGCGGCTCGCCCGTCTCGCCAATGCGAATGTGCAGGCCCTCATCGTCGATCTTCAGGTATTCGACGCTGTTGAGCATCTGCACCTGCTTGTTCTTCAAGCCGGTGCGATGAATCCAGCCGGTGGTCTTGCCCAGGCCATCGCCGACCTTGGACTTCTTGCGCTGCAACAGGAACACCTGGCGCGCCGGAGCATGGGGCTCTGCCTTGATCCCGGCGACACCGCCACGCGCCTGGAGGTGGGTGTCGATCCCCCATTCCTTCCAGAACGCCTCGCGGTCCTGACTGGTCGCAACGCCTTGATGGACCAGGAATTCCGACACGTCAAAGCCAATCCCGCCGGCACCAATCACCGCGACACTGCGGCCAACCGGCTTGCGTTCGAGGATCACGTCCAGATAACTCAGCACCTTGGGATGTTCCACACCCGGGATCGCCGGTACACGCGGCGCAATGCCGGTCGCCAGGATGATTTCGTCGTAACCGCCCGCCACCAACTGCGCCACATCGACGCGGGAATCGAGGCACAGCTCGACGTGGGTGGTCTGCAACTTGCGCTTGAAGTAGCGCAGGGTTTCAAAGAACTCTTCCTTGCCCGGCACACGCTTGGCGACATTGAACTGACCGCCTATTTCGCTGGCGGCATCGAACAAAGTCACCTGATGCCCCCGCTCGGCCGCCACGGTAGCCGCGGACAACCCGGCAGGACCGGCGCCGACCACGGCGATTTTCTTCACCTGGGTGACCGGCAGGTAATTGAGCTCAGTCTCATGGCACGCCCGCGGATTCACCAGGCAACTGGTGAGCTTGCCGCCAAACGTATGGTCCAGGCAGGCCTGGTTGCAGCCGATGCAAGTATTGATCTCGTCCGCCCGGCCTGCGGCGGCCTTGTTGACGAATTCCGGGTCCGCAAGGAAGGGCCGCGCCATGGACACCATGTCGGCATCGCCTTCCGCCAGGATCCGCTCGGCCACGTCAGGCGTGTTGATACGGTTGGTGGTAATCAGCGGAATGCCCACCGAGCCACGCAGCTTGGCGGTGACTTTACTGAACGCTGCCCGCGGCACCTTGGTGGCGATGGTGGGAATCCGCGCCTCGTGCCAACCGATACCGGTGTTGATGATCGTAGCACCGGCCTGTTCGATGGCCTGGGCCAATTGAACGATCTCATCCCAAGTGCTGCCGCCTTCCACGAGGTCGAGCATCGACAGGCGGAAGATGATGATGAAATTGGGGCCGACCGCCTCGCGTACGCGGCGCACGATTTCCACCGGCAGGCGCATGCGGTTTTCATAGCTGCCGCCCCAGCGGTCGGTCCGGTGGTTGGTGTGGGCCGCAAGGAACTGGTTAATGAAATAGCCTTCCGAGCCCATGATCTCGACACCGTCGTACTCGGCCTTCTGGGCCAGCACCGAACAGGTGACGAAATCGCTGATCTGTTTCTCGATCCCCTCTTCGTCCAGTTCCTTGGGCTTGAACGGGTTGATCGGCGCCTGGATCGCGCTCGGTGCCACCTGCTTGGGGCTATAGGCATAGCGGCCGGCGTGAAGAATCTGCATGCAGATCTTGCCACCGGCTTCATGCACCGCCCGGGTGACGATCTGGTGCTTGAGGGCTTCTTCCTCGGTGGTCAGCTTGGCCGCGCCGGAATAAACGCCACCTTCATCGTTAGGCCCGATCCCGCCGGTCACCATCAGGCCCACGCCGCCGCGGGCGCGCTCGGCGAAATACGCCGCCATGCGCTCGAAGCCACCCGGCTTCTCCTCGAGACCGGTGTGCATCGACCCCATCAGGGTTCGGTTGCGCAACGTGGTAAAGCCGAGGTCCAGCGGGGCCAGCAAATGCGGGTAATGAGGGGCGGTCATCGGTAACTCCACTTCGGGCGATCACGGGAAATGCGGAAGCTCTTCGGCCTCCATCGTCTTGCTCGACAGCGTAAGAGCCGGGGTGCAGGCGCTCAATGACCGTAACTGACAAGTTAATGATCCAAATGCGCAGCGACGTCGGGCGATGGTCGTGACTTGCGGCAAAGAGCGCGAGTCCTATGGAAGCTGGCAGGTGCTCTACCCAACAATAACGCCAACCACACGGTCGCCTCGCATGCATCCCCAACGAAAAGAGCTGCACAACGAATTGCACGCCCGCCCGTCACTGTATTTCGACGAACCGGCCCACGTCTTTCACTTGGCCTTGCTGGGTGACAACGTCCGATGCGAAAAGCTGCTCGGGCAGTTGTGCCCCGACACGGTGGCGAGCGAGGCCGCACAGGGCATCACCCGGCTGGACGGGCATCCTCTGAAGTGGGAGCGCCACACCGAATTCTTCACCCTGACCCTGGTCGTAGCGGCGGGCAGCCATGCGCTGCAGTGGGCCGCGTTGCCCGAGTGCCTGGCGCGGGGCATCGAAGAACACCGCGAGCACATCATCAACGCCGTTCAGGTGCTGGTGCGCGGCGAAGCAGAACTCGATCTGGCCAGCTACGGCTTCAAGGACCCGTGCGGCTCCAGCGTCGGCGGCGGCGATGCCGTGGTCTGGAGCGACTTTCGACTGACCGAGGACGGTACCAATCGCTTGCTGTTCATCAATCGAAAACTCAATGCCTACCGCCAGGGACGGATGATCCGGCGGCTGTTGGAAATCGAAACCTATCGCATGATGGCGTCGTTGTCGCTGAGCACCGCCAAGGCACTGGACCCGCAACTGAATGAATTCGATCGCACCCTCGTGGCGCTTTCCGAGCGCAATGCAAACGCCAGCGGTGTGCATGCCAAGGCCTTGCTGGAAGATATCACCCAACTGTCCCGCCAGGTCGTCAGCAGTACGGTCAAGAATCGCCACCGGTTCAGCGCTACCCGAGCCTATGCGCAACTGGTCTTCGAACGCCTGGGCGAGTTGCGGGAAAGCCACCTGGGTGACTGTCAGCGATTGGGCGTGTTCATCGAGCGGCGCTTCAAACCGACGGTGCGGTATTGCGCCGCCACCGAACAGCGTCTTGAACAGCTGGCCATGAGCGTTGCCAACCTGGGCGACCTGCTGCAAGCCCGTGTACAGGTCGAGATGGAGGACCAGAACGCGGAAATCCTGCGCAGCCTCAACGCCCGCGCTGACGCACAAATCAAGATTCAACGTGCCGTGGAAGGTTTATCCATCATCGCCATCACCTACTACCTGATCAACCTGTTCAAACTGGTCTATAGCGGGCTGCATACGCTGGGGGCGAATCTGTCTGCCCGTGACGCGCTACTGGGCATGGCGCCGCCGGTATTGTTGATCATGCTGCTGATCATGCTTCGCATCAGGAAGGCCAAGAGTCACTAGGCCGATGTCCGGTGGACACCCTTTCGCTAATCCATTGTTTTCCGTACCCTGCCAAGTGACTCTTGATGAAAAATCACGATCCTGTACGCGGCGACCGACTGTTCTCATGCGCAAATTTCTGTACCTGCTGTTCTCCCTGGCGTTGTTGGCCGTCCTGATCACCTACGCCTCGTGGACAGCAGACCGCCCGATGGGCCACTACCTGTCGGATCTGCGGATCAACCTGGCGGTCGACCAAGGCACCCCCGCCGATCGAGGCAACCTGCTGGGTATCCAGCCTGAATTATTCCCCACCGACTACCAGAGCCCCGAACGCCTGCATCGAAAGCTCGCGGCCTACCTGCAAACCGCTCGCGACCAAGGCTTTCTCAACGACAAGACCATCGTGGTCCTGCCCGAGCACATCGGCACCTGGTTGATGGTCAGCGGTGAAAAAGATGAGGTGTACCAGGCACCGACCCTGAAACAAGCCATGCATTGGCTGGCGCTCAGCAACCCGTTGGCGTTCCTTCGCGCACTGGCCGGCGCCCAGGGCGACAACCGCCTGGACGATGCGTACCTGCGCATGAAGGCAGGCGCCATGGCCCGCGACTATCAAATCCTGTTCGGCGGGCTCGCCAGGGAATTCAACGTGACGCTGGTGGCCGGTTCCATCGTCCTGCCCGAGCCCAGCGTCAATGAAGGCGAACTGACCGTCGGGCGCGGCGCCCTGTACAACAGCAGCCTGGTGTTCGGCCGCGACGGCCGCCCCATCGGTCAGCCCCAGCGTCAACGCTATCCGGCCTTTGACCAGCAGGACGTGCTGCAGGCCGAACAGCCAGACGCCACGCATGTGATAGAAACGCCCGCTGGACGCCTGGGCGTGCTGATCGGTACCGACAGTTGGTACCCGCTGCACTATCGGCAACTCAACGAACAAGGCGCGCAACTGATCGCCGTACCGGCCTTCGTCGTCGGTCGCGATGCCTGGAACAAACCCTGGAACGGCTATAAAGGCCTGACCACCCCGAGCGAAGTGAGCCTCAAGCCAGGTGAAGTGAACGAAGGCCAGGCCTGGCGACGCCTGACATTGACCAGCCAATTGCCGGTCAGCCAGGCGCGTGGCGGCGTCAGCGTGTTCTTGCGCGGGCAATTCTGGGACAGCGGCAGCGCCGGCCAGAGTTTCATCAGCCACGACGGCCAGCAATTCGCCGACGGCGAAGCCCGTGGCGCACGCCTGCTCAACCTGTGGCTGTGAACATGAAGCCGCAACCGATGCGCCTGGGCGACCTGTCCGTAGGTTTCGTCCACAGCCTCGCTGATGCAGTGGCCAGCCATGGGCAGGATCCTCTGCCACTGCTTGAACAGTACGGCCTCGATGCGGCGCGCCTGGCCGAACCCGGGGCTCGCCTGTCGATTCCGCGCTACATGCGCCTGGGTCATGCCGCGATCCAACTGACCCGGGATCCGGCCCTGGGCCTGCGCATGGGCCAGCTCAGCCGCTTGAGCCAGGCCGGGCTGGCCGGCGTCACCGCGGCGCAAGCACCTACCGTGCGCGAAGCCGCACGCTGCATGATCCGCTTCGAACCCCTGTACGGTTCCAACTACCGTGGGCAATCGAGTTTCCACGAGGATGCCAGAGGTGCTTGGCTACGGTTCTATTCCATCAGTCCGTATAACGCCTATAACCGCTTTGTCGTGGATTCGATCATCGCCGGCTGGCTCCAACAGCTGTCCAGCATAAGCGACGTCCCGCTGCGGGCTGAACGTATCGAAATCGAATTCCAGGAGCCGGAGTACCTGGAGGCCTATCGTGTTTTAGGCGAGTGCCCGATCCAGTTCGGCGCCGAACAGAACCAACTGCGCCTGGGCCTGGACAATCTTGCCCAGCGCAACCGCCAGCATTGCCCAAGCACCTGGCACCATCTGGTTCAATTATGTGAGCGGGAATTGGAGCAACTGACACGAACCCGCAGCTTGCGTGAGCGCATCATCCAATTGCTGGGACCGTTGCTCAATGGCGGACGGGAGCCGGATCTCGAAGAAGTGGCCATGCGCCTGAAGTTGCCGACCTGGACGTTGCGTCGCAAGCTGGCTGAAGAAGGTACGCAATACAGGGCCATTCTCAACGACACCCGCCGAGACCTGGCCATGACGTACATTCGCGACACGGAACTGGCCTTCGGCGAAATCGCCTACCTGCTCGGGTTTGCCTCAGCCGAGGCGTTTCAGCGTGCTTTCAAGCGCTGGAACAACCAGACGCCGGGAGAGTTTCGTCGCAGTCGCAAGGGCGCTTGAGCGTCGCTCTTTGACGCATACCGCGGCAGCTACCTGGCCTACCTACAGCTCCGTCGCGTCTTCGGCGGGCTCCAACGGATCCAGCTCATACGCCTGATATTCCAGCAGCTCTTCCTGATAGTCATCCATTGCGTGTCCTTCCCAATTCGTTGAACCAGTGCCTGAAGGCCTGGAGTCAGCATAAGGCTGCTTTATGAACAAAACATGAAGCCGAGGCCTCATGAATTAAACGTAGCACAGCATCGGGAATTTAAAGCCGGCAGATGTAGCAAGGGATTACCTCCCTCCCTACATCGACTCAGGACGCAGGAAGCGGCTGGATGGGCTCGGTCGGCGCCGGCAGGGAACTGGCCGGTGGCGGCGTAATGGTTTCCGTCGACGAAGGTGCAGAGGACTCGGGCTCGCTGGGGGCAATCGGCGCGGGTTCGACCGGTGGTGCGACCGGCTCCGACACAGCGGGGGCGGGTTCGACCGGCGTCGCAGGTGCAGGGGCTGGCGTCGGTTCGGGTGCCTGCAGCGCCGCCGGCTGAGGGGCTGAAGGGGGAGCCAATGCAGCCGGTTCGGCCTTGGGCTCGGGAACGCCTAGCTCGGTTTTCGGTTTGTCGCCGGTCTCGACGGCTTTTTTTGCTTCCGGAGGCAGGAAGAGTTCCACCAACGTAAAGAAACGCTCGTAGAACTTGGCTGCCGACACGGTTTCGCTGGCCACCTTGACCATCGAATCATCCGAAGAGCCAATCGGCATCGACACAGACCCCAATACCCCCACGCCCAGGCTGGCGGAGTTATTGATTTTCTTCAGGGCATAACGGTCCTGCAGGGCATTGGCGAATATGGTCGCGCGATGTCCGGGGCCGCCGTCCTCGGCGCAGACCAGATTGAAACTGATCTCCATGTGGGTGTCACCGGTCTGCTGGAAACTCTTGTGACCGCTGACCAGCTTCGGATCGCTGCTGGTGATGATGTATCCCTGGCTGAGCAATGCCCGACGGCCCGCCTCACAGGTCGCCACATCAGTCACCGGATAAGTGCGCGAGAACGTGCCCGAATCATCAAAGTTCTCGTGCTCGTAGATGGCCGCCTTCTTGGAGGAACAACCGGTAGCGACGACCAGCAGCAATGCCAGCCCAACGGTGCGCATTTGAAATGATCTGAACATTGAACATCCTGGGGAAAACAGTCCGGCGCGTATTGTGCAACAGAACGCTGCCGGGCAGCTTGGCTAATCATGTCTCAAAGGGCTTACAAGTCTACGGGGGCTTCTCGACAGGAAAAAGACAAAACTCGACGAATCGACGAAACATCCCTATCCGTAGCAATACACAGATACAAAAAGACCCCGACCTTTCGGCCGGGGTCCTGACAAGCAAAACCTTCAGACCATCAGAAACGCTTGATGTCTGCCTGGCTTTCCAACTGCTTGCGATAAGCCGCGAAGTCCTGCTGGCCGACACGGGACGCCAGGTAGCGGCGATACTCGGCTTTTTCTGCCTCGGTCGGTGCCGCCGCTTCGTTTACGCCGTTCAAGCGCAACACCGTCACGCTGCCGTCAGCCAAGGTCACGCTGGCAAACGTCGGCTTGTCCTTCGACTCAGGCTTGGGCATGCGGAACAACGCCTGCAACACGGCAGGGTCAACACCCTCCTGGCCACGGGTAGCCGCTTCGACGGCTTTCCAGCCTTGGCCATTGACGGGCTTGTCCAACGCAGCCTTGCCATCACGCAGGCTGGCGATCAGCTCGTCGGCGCGAGTCTTGGCTGCCGCGCTGGCGTGCTCCTTGGCCAACTGGGCGCGGATAGGACCGGCCACGCTTTCCAGCGGCATTTGCTCAGGCTTGCGGTGCTCCTTGGCACGCAGCACCACGACCGTTTCCGGGTCCAGTTCGATGGCGGTGCTGTTGGCGCCCTCCTCCAGGACTTCCGGGCTGAACGCAGCAGTGACTACGGCGCGGTTGGCCGCAATCCCTTCACCGCCTTCACGACCGAACGGCGCCGACGTATGCACGGTCAGCTTCAGGTCCTGGGCCGGTTGGGCGAGGTCCGAAGCTTCGAACGACGCATCTTCCAATTGCTTGGTCGCTTCAACGAAGCGTTGCTCCACCTGCTGGGTCTTCAATTCGCGAGTGAGCTTGTCCTTCAGGCTCGCAAAGGTCGGAACCTCAGGTGCTTCCACGCCCAGCAGCTTGATCAGGTGCAAGCCGAAATCGGTTCGCACCGGCGCCGATACCTGATCCTTGTTCAAGGCGTACAGCGCCTTTTCAAACTCGGGGTCGTAGACACCTGGCCCGGCATAACCCAGGTCACCGCCATTGTTTGCCGAACCCGGGTCCTGGGAGTATTCCTTCGCCAACGCCTCGAACGATTCGCCTTTGGCCAGGCGAGCCTGGATTTCCTCGATTTTCGCCTTGGCCTGGGCTTCGGTGACCTTGTCGTTCACTTCGATCAGGATATGCGCAGCCCGTCGTTGTTCAGACAGATTGGCGATCTCTTTCTGATAGGCCGCTTGCAAATCTTCGTCGTTGACGCTGACTTGGTCGAAGAACGACGCTTTCTTCAATTCAAGGTAATCGATGACAACCTGGTCAGGCGTCATGAATTCCTTGGCATGCTGGTCGTAGTAAGCCTTGACCTCGTCGTCGGTCAACTTCACCGCCGATGGATCTGCCTTGACGGTCAGGGTGGCGAAGTCACGCGTCTGCTTTTCCAGGCGGGCGAACGCCAGCACCTGGGCATCGGTGACGAAGCCGCTGCCGGCCAGGCCGGCGCGCAATTGGCCGATCAGCATTTCCTGGGCCAACATCTGGCGGAATTGCAAGCGACCATAACCCAACTGGCGAATCACTTGATCGAAACGCTCGGGGCTGAACTTGCCGTCGACCTGAAACTCAGGCGTTTGCAGGATCACTTGGTCCAGCGCGGCTTCGGAGAACGCGAATTTCGCGTCATGGGCACCTTGCAACAGCAATTTGCGATCGATCAGGCCCTTGAGCGCCGAGTCGCGCAGCATTTTTTCGTCCAACAACGAAGCGTCGAAATCCTTGCCCAACTGTTGCATGAGCTGGCGGCGTTGCATGTCGACCGCCTGGCTCAGCTCGTTCTGGCTGATGTTTTCGCCGTTGACCTTGGCCGCTTCGTTACTGTTGGTGGTGGCTTTGAAAATGGCATCGAAACCGGTCAACGCCATCAATGCGACGATGACCCCGATGATGGTCTTGGCAATCCAGCCTTGTGAATTGTCCCTGATATTCTGCAGCATGCGTCCCCCAGAAACGGTTGAACTTCAAATTTAGGCAACCGTGGAGCGTGGGTAGAATCCGGATAGAAGAAAGGCGCATCCGAGGATGCGCCTTCTCGTAACTGGCGGAGCGGACCGGGCTCGAACCCGCGAGCCCTGGCGTGACAGCCCGGATGTTACCGGACGCATTACCGCTCCGCTGCCAAGCCAGGCATGACCCCGACCCGGATAAACTCGATGAAACCTTAGTTAACGGCTTCTTTCAGCGCTTTACCAGCTTTGAAGCCTGGCTTTTTGGCAGCAGCGATCTGCAGCGTCTTGCCGGTCTGCGGGTTGCGACCAACACGAGCTGGACGATCGGTAACGGAGAACGTACCGAAACCAACCAGAACAACAGAGTCGCCAGCCTTGAGAGCGCCAGTGACGGATTCGATTACAGCGTCCAGCGCACGGCCAGCAGCAGCTTTCGGGATATCAGCGGATGCAGCGATAGCATCAATCAGTTCCGACTTGTTCACTCTAAGTCCCCTTATATCTATTTTGAGATGATTCTAAGTTTTTTTGGTGAAAGCAAAAACGAGTGCTGAATGGCCTGCAGACACTTAAGAGCCGCTTTATAACAAGGGCTCTAAAAAACTGTCAAGGAAGCCCCCCAGGCAAATGCGTATTAATGCGTGCTAATTCTTTCCTTAGAGTCAGACTCTCGCTTTTCTTCCTTCGCGACAATCTCCGGAGCCACATCCGGCAAGGGCTCCGGCGCGTATTGCAGCGCAATTTGCAGGACCTCGTCAATCCATTTAACCGGTTTGATCTGAAGATCCTGCTTGATGTTGTCAGGAATTTCCTTCAGATCACGAACATTCTCTTCAGGAATGATCACGATCTTGATGCCACCACGGTGAGCCGCCAGCAGTTTTTCCTTCAGGCCGCCAATCGCCAGCACCTGGCCACGCAGGGTGATTTCCCCGGTCATGGCCACATCGGCCCGCACCGGAATGCTGGTCAGCGCCGATACCAATGCCGTGCACATGCCTACGCCAGCACTCGGACCGTCCTTGGGCGTCGCACCTTCAGGCATGTGGATATGGGTGTCGCGCTTTTCATGGAAATCCAGCGGAATGCCCAGGCTACGAGCACGGCTGCGAACAACCGTCAGCGCCGCAGTGATCGATTCGACCATGACATCCCCCAGGGAGCCGGTCTTGATCAACTGGCCCTTGCCCGGTACGACGGCGGCTTCGATGGTCAACAGCTCGCCACCGACTTGCGTCCACGCCAGGCCGGTCACCTGCCCGATCTGGTCCTGCTGCTCCGCCAGGCCGTAGCGGAATTTGCGCACGCCCAGGAAATGCTCCAGCGAGTCCGAAGTCACCTTGACCGCAAAGCGTTTCTCCAGAGCATGTTCCTTCACCGCCTTGCGGCAGACCTTGGCGATCTGACGCTCCAGGCCACGTACACCGGCCTCGCGAGTGTAGTAACGAATGATGTCGCGGATCGCTTCCTCGTCGAATTCCAGCTCGCCCTTTTTCAGGCCATTGGCCTGGATCTGCTTCGGCGAAAGGTATTTGACGGCGATGTTGATCTTCTCGTCTTCGGTGTAGCCCGGCAGACGAATCACCTCCATCCGGTCCAGCAACGCTGGCGGAATATTCATCGAGTTGGAGGTGCAAAGGAACATCACGTCCGACAGGTCGTAATCAACTTCCAGATAGTGGTCGTTGAAGTTGTGATTCTGCTCGGGATCGAGCACTTCGAGCAACGCAGATGCCGGATCACCGCGCATATCGCTGCCCATCTTGTCGATTTCATCCAAGAGGAACAGAGGGTTGCGCACGCCCACCTTTGTCATCTTTTGAATCAATCTTCCTGGCATGGAGCCGATGTACGTCCGACGATGGCCGCGAATTTCAGCCTCGTCACGCACGCCACCCAGTGCCATCCGAACGAACTTGCGGTTGGTGGCGTGGGCAATCGATTCCGCCAGGGAGGTTTTACCGACCCCCGGAGGCCCAACCAGGCACAGCACCGGGCCACGAATCTTTTTCACGCGTTTTTGCACGGCGAGGTATTCAAGGATGCGCTCCTTGACCTCTTCCAGACCGTAGTGGTCCGCATCCAGGATGTCTTCGGCACGCGCCAGGTCCAGGCGAACCTTGCTCTGGGCCTTCCACGGCACCTGGACCAGCCAGTCGATGTAGGAACGCACCACGGTGGCTTCGGCCGACATCGGCGACATCTGCTTGAGTTTGTTCAGCTCGGCCTGGGCCTTGGCAAGGGCATCCTTTGGCAGGCCGGCGGCATCGATGCGCTTCTTCAGCTCTTCGATTTCGTTATGACCTTCATCGCCGTCGCCGAGCTCTTTCTGAATGGCCTTCATCTGCTCGTTCAGGTAGTACTCGCGCTGGCTGCGCTCCATCTGTTTCTTCACGCGCCCGCGAATGCGCTTCTCGACCTGCAGCAAGTCGATCTCGCCATCGAGCAAGGCCAGTACGTGTTCGACACGGGCCGACAAATCGATGATTTCAAGAATTTCCTGCTTCTGCTCGATCTTGAGGGCCATGTGGGCCGCCATCGTGTCGACCAGGCGTCCGGGCTCGTCGATGCTGTTGAGCGACGACAGGACCTCGGCAGGCACCTTCTTGCCCAATTGCACGTACTGTTCGAACTGCGACAGCAGGCTGCGGACAAACACCTCGGATTCACGCTCCGGCGCATCGACTTCGTCGATCAGCGAGACCTCGGCACGGCAATACCCGTCCACTTCGCTGAAACGCTCGACTGCCCCACGCTGCTCGCCTTCAACCAGGACCTTGACGGTGCCGTCGGGCAGCTTGAGCAATTGCAGGACCGTTGCAATCGTACCTACGCGATAAAGTGCGTCTTCGCCGGGATCGTCGTCGGCAGGATTTCTCTGAGCGATCAGAAGAATCTGCTTATCACCCGTCATCGCGGCCTCAAGGGCTTCGATGGACTTCTCGCGCCCCACGAACAGCGGGATAACCATGTGCGGATACACCACGACATCGCGCAATGGCAGGAGAGGCAATTCGATGGTTGTCTTCATGATTTCGCCTCTACGGCGGCCATAAGGCCGTAAACAGATGGAAGTAAGCTTGAAACCAAGATGGGGGCAGCCTTCAAAAAAAACAAGCGCTAAGACACGTCTAAAACGCGCTAATAGCAAAGGGGCCCGAAGGCCCCTTCTTTTATTTCAACTGCGGGACACTCACGCGTCCGGTGCAGCCTTGGCAGCCGGCTCACTGTTTTCGTAGATATACAGTGGCTTGGACTTGCCTTCTATGACGCTTTCGTCGATGACGACCTTGCTGACGTCGGACTGCGACGGGATCTCGTACATCGTGTCCAGCAATACGCCTTCGAGAATCGAACGCAACCCACGGGCACCGGTTTTACGCTCCAGGGCACGCTTGGCGACGGATTTCAGCGCGTCGGAACGGAATTCCAGGTCTACACCTTCCATTTCGAACAGCTTGGCATATTGCTTGGTCAGGGCGTTCTTCGGCTCGGTAAGAATCTGCATCAACGCCGCTTCATCCAACTCATCCAATGTCGCCAGGACCGGCAGACGGCCGACGAACTCAGGGATCAGACCGAACTTGACCAAATCGTCAGGCTCGACTTCACGCAGGGATTCACCAACCTTCTTGCCTTCTTCCTTGCTGCGCACTTCGGCGTTGAAGCCGATGCCGCCGCGAGTGGAACGATTCTGGATGACCTTTTCGAGGCCAGAGAACGCACCACCACAGATGAACAGGATGTTACGGGTGTCGACCTGCAGGAACTCCTGCTGCGGATGCTTGCGACCGCCCTGGGGCGGAACGGAGGCAACCGTGCCTTCGATCAACTTCAGCAAGGCCTGCTGCACGCCTTCACCGGAAACGTCCCGGGTGATCGACGGGTTGTCGGACTTGCGGGAAATCTTGTCGATTTCGTCGATGTAGACAATACCCATCTGGGCTTTTTCCACATCGTAATCGCACTTTTGCAGCAGCTTCTGAATGATGTTCTCGACGTCCTCACCCACATAACCCGCCTCGGTGAGGGTGGTTGCGTCGGCGATGGTGAACGGAACGTTCAGCAAGCGGGCCAGGGTCTCGGCCAGCAGGGTCTTACCCGAGCCTGTCGGGCCGATCAGCAGGATGTTGCTCTTGCCGAGCTCGACCTCGTCATTCTTCTTGTCACGCTGGTTCAGGCGCTTGTAGTGGTTGTATACCGCTACGGCCAGTACCTTTTTTGCGCGCTCCTGACCGATTACATACTGGTCAAGGATGCCGCTGATTTCTTTGGGCGAAGGCAACTTATGCGCGCTGCTCTCGGCCTGGGCTTCCTGCACCTCCTCACGGATGATGTCATTGCACAGGTCGACGCACTCGTCGCAAATGAAGACCGAGGGGCCGGCAATCAATTTGCGTACTTCATGCTGGCTTTTGCCACAGAAGGAGCAATAAAGCAGTTTGCCGTTGTCCTCGCCGTTGCGGGTGTCAGTCATTCGATCGATCCAAATCCGATAGGCTTGCAACACAAGATGAAGGCAATTGCGGGCTTTTTCAAGCCCGCAGGTGATCGGACATGCCGACCACCCTCATTTTGAGCGGCTTATATTAAGCGGGGCGCTGGCTGATCACTTCGTCGATCAGGCCATATTCACGTGCGGCTTCGGCGCTCATGAAGTTGTCGCGGTTCGTATCGCGCTCGATTTCTTCAAGGGTGCGCCCGCTGTGCTTGGCCATCAAGGTGTTGAGGCGCTCGCGAATGAAGAGGATTTCCTTGGCATGGATCTCGATATCCGATGCCTGGCCCTGGAAACCGCCCAGTGGCTGGTGAATCATCACACGCGAGTTAGGCAGGCAGTAACGCTTGCCCTGAGCACCGGCGGTCAGCAAGAACGCACCCATGCTGCACGCCTGGCCGATACAAGTGGTCGAGACGTTCGGCTTGATGAACTGCATGGTGTCGTAGATCGACATGCCGGCAGTCACCGAACCGCCCGGCGAGTTGATATAGAGATGGATGTCCTTGTCCGGGTTTTCCGCTTCAAGGAACAGCAGTTGTGCACAGATCAGGTTGGCCATGTAGTCCTCAACCGGGCCCACCAGAAAAATCACTCGCTCCTTGAGCAGACGCGAGTAGATGTCATAGGCACGTTCGCCACGGGCGGACTGCTCGATAACCATCGGGACCAGACCGCCTGCGGCCTGGATGTCAGAGCTCTGCTGATAAAAAGAATTGCGGGACATGTCTCGCAGTCACTCCCAAATAGTTATGTCTTGAATACGCATAAGCCAGCGCGAAGGCTGGCTTATGGGTGTGTGTTTCTTACCGCGAAACCATCAATCGGCTTGTGGAGCTTCCACCGGCTTGACCGCTTCTTCGTAAGAGACCGCTTTGTCGGTCACGCTAGCTTTCTGCAGAACAGTATCCACAACTTGTTCTTCCAGCACAACCGAACGGACTTCGTTCAGTTGCTGGTCGTTCTTGTAGTACCAGGACACGACCTGCTCAGGTTCCTGGTAGGCCGAGGCCATTTCCTGGATCAGTTCGCGAACACGGGCTTCGTCAGGCTTGAGTTCGAATTGCTTGACCACTTCGGCAACGATCAGACCCAGCACGACGCGGCGCTTGGCTTGCTCTTCGAACAGCTCGGCAGGCAGTTGGTCTGGCTTGATGTTGCCACCGAACTGCTGGACGGCCTGCACGCGCAGACGGTTCACTTCGTTGTCCAGAAGGGCCTTTGGCACTTCGATCGGGTTGGAGGCCAGCAGACCGTCCATGACCTGGTTCTTCACCTTGGACTTGATGGCCTGGCGCAGCTCACGCTCCATGTTCTTGCGAACTTCGGCGCGGAAACCTTCCAGCCCGGTTTCCTTGATACCGAACTGGGCGAAGAACTCTTCGTTCAGCTCAGGCAGCTTCGGCTCGGAAACGCTGTTGACGGTCACGGTGAACTCAGCGGCTTTGCCAGCCAGGTCCAGGTTCTGGTAGTCCTCTGGGAAGGTCACGTTCAGGACGCGCTCTTCGCCAGCCTTGGCGCCGACCAGGCCATCTTCGAAACCTGGGATCATGCGACCGGAGCCCAGCACCAGCTGGGTGCCCTTGGCGGAGCCGCCAGCGAACACTTCACCGTCAACCTTGCCGACGAAGTCAATGTTCAGTTGATCTTCGGTCTGGGCAGCACGATCAGCCACTTCGAAACGGGTGTTCTGCTTGCGCAGGATGTCCAGCATCTTGTCCAGGTCGGCGTCCGACACGTCAGCGCTCAGGCGCTCGACGGCAATGGACTCGAAACCGGCGACAGTGAACTCAGGGAACACTTCGAACGTGGCAACGAACTCGAGGTCCTTGCCTTTTTCCAGCACTTTAGGCTCGACGGAAGGAGCGCCAGCCGGGTTCAGCTTCTGCTCGACCACAGCTTCGTAGAACGAAGACTGGATCACGTCGCCCACGGCTTCCTGGCGCGCATCAGCTTCATAACGCTGACGAATCACGCTCATTGGCACTTTGCCTGGGCGGAAACCTGGAATCTTGGCCTTTTGGGCAGTCTGCTGCAGACGCTTGTTGACCTGAGTCTCGATACGCTCAGCTGGCACGGTGATGCTCATGCGGCGCTCAAGAGCAGAAGTATTTTCAACAGAAACTTGCATGGATATTCCTCGTTGCACAGACGTTGGCCGGGCGTTTCCGACCCCAGAATCAAGGGCATGCATTCTAGTAGGTCAAACTCAAGAAGTCACCCTACTGAAAACGCGCAGGAAACAGGCGCCGAATTAAGGAGCGGGACAATCGGTCATGCCCCGCCCGGTTTGCAAATACAGTCACTCATCGCCAAGGCTCTGCAAAGCGCTTCTATATATAGAAGCGTCATTTCCAACAACCTGGCATGCCGCCTCCAGAGGAAGGCCGGCGAACCTGTCGAGCATCATCGCGAAACACTTTTGCGACGAATCGACTACGACGCGTCCGCGTGAAAACCAGCGCAGACGCGAACACACAACCCATGAAAACAAAAACGGCGCAGCCCTTTTCAGGTTCTGCGCCGTTCTCTGCTAATTAAATAGCCACTTGTATGGTGCGGACGGAGAGACTCGAACTCTCACACCTTGCGGCGCTGGAACCTAAATCCAGTGTGTCTACCAATTCCACCACATCCGCGTTTCAAGCTGTTTAAAGCAAAGGCGCCAGACCGTTAAATCTGGCGCCTTTCTAGAATATGGGGTGGACGATGGGGATCGAACCCACGACAACGGGAGTCACAATCCCGTGCTCTACCAACTGAGCTACGCCCACCATATTGCCTTGTTGCGTTACTTGTGCCAAAGCTGCCTAATGGCGCACCCGGCAGGACTCGAACCTGCGACCATCCGCTTAGAAGGCGGATGCTCTATCCAGCTGAGCTACGGGCGCCTTTTTAATCTGTATTCTTGGACGATTACAAACTAAGTGCTTTCAGTTTTGCCGAGTTTAAACAACCAACTCCGCTCCACCTTCTTAACCAGTGCTAGGCTGTGCCCGACAAGTGCGACGAATGTTATAGACGGCCTGATAGGTCGTCAACTCTTTTCTGAAAAAAATTCATTTAATTAAAGGGCTTAGGGGAATTTGCAGACCAAGCGCCTTTGCCCTCACGCCTCGGCATGCGAGAATGCGTTCTCTTTTTTTCCCCTCTCGATGGTTAACCACGCGCAATGACTGCACAACTTATCGACGGCAAATCGATCGCCGCCAGCCTGCGCCAGCAGATCGCCCAACGAGTCACCGAGCGCCGCGAGCAAGGTCTGCGCACGCCCGGCCTGGCGGTGATCCTGGTCGGCAGCGATCCTGCCTCTCAGGTTTATGTCTCGCACAAGCGTAAAGACTGTGAAGAGGTCGGCTTCCTTTCCCAGGCCTACGACCTGCCTTCCGAAACCACTCAGCAGGCGCTGGCCGACCTGATCGACCGTCTCAATGACGATCCGAACATCGACGGCGTTCTGCTCCAGCTCCCGCTGCCAGAACACCTCGACGCCTCGAAACTGCTGGAGCGTATCCGCCCGGACAAAGACGTCGACGGCTTCCACCCTTATAACGTAGGCCGCCTCGCCCAACGCATCCCCCTGCTGCGCCCCTGCACCCCCAAGGGCATCATGACCTTGTTGGAAAGCACCGGCGTGGATCTTTATGGGCTCGACGCCGTCGTCGTGGGCGCATCCAATATCGTCGGCCGTCCGATGGCTATGGAATTGCTGCTGGCCGGTTGCACCGTCACCGTGACCCACCGTTTCACCAAGGACCTGGCGGGCCACGTCGGCCGTGCCGACCTGGTGGTCGTGGCGGCGGGCAAGCCAGGCCTGGTCAAGGGTGAGTGGATCAAGGAAGGCGCGATCGTCATCGACGTGGGCATCAATCGCCAGGACGACGGCAAGCTGGTGGGTGACGTGGTCTACGAGACTGCCCTGCCCCGCGCCGGCTGGATCACCCCGGTACCGGGCGGCGTCGGCCCGATGACCCGGGCCTGCCTGCTGGAGAACACGCTGTACGCGGCCGAAACGCTGCATAGCTGACAAAAGCCCCAACCAAACCTGTGGGAGCGAGCTTGCTCGCGATAGCGGTGCACCAGGCAACACACTTGTTGACTGGACACGACCCTATCGTGAGCAAGCTCGCTCCCACAGCTTTTTTCAGGGGCTGGAGCTTTGATCAGGCTCGTGGCGCTCGGATTACAAATTTTTCAGATCCGACTCGCCAGAATCCCCGTCCATTAAACTTTATTTATTCTTCAGCCCCGCTGGCATGGGCATATAGCGCTGTCCTCGCCCATACTCATAAAATGCGGCGTTTTTTCAACAAGCCGCTGTTTAATGGCCTTTTTAACTCCATCGAGTCTACTCGCGTGAAAATTCGTCTTTCGATCCTCAGCCTGTTTTTCGCTTTCTCAGGCACCTTCATCACGCAAAACGTCAATGCGCAGGAAACCATCGCGGCGCCACGGGACACATCGAAACTTCAAGTCGCCTCCGGCAGCGCCATCCTTTTGGATTTACAGACAGACAAAGTGGTCTATTCGAGCAATCCGGACGTCGTGGTGCCGATCGCATCGGTGACCAAGTTGATGACGGGCCTGATCGTGCTGGACGCCAAGCAGAACCTCGACGAATACATTTCCATGACCATCACCAACACACCGGAAATGAAAGGCGTGTTCTCCCGGGTCAAGCTCAACAGCGAACTGTCCCGCCGGGATACGTTGTTGATCGCACTGATGTCGTCGGAAAACCGCGCTGCGGCCAGCCTCGCCCATCACTATCCGGGCGGCTACGCGGCGTTTATCGCGGCAATGAATGCCAAGGCCAAGGCCCTCGGCATGACCAGCACCCATTACGTCGAGCCGACCGGCCTGTCTATCCACAACGTGTCGACCGCCCGCGACCTGACAAAACTCCTGATGGCCGCTCGCAAATACCCGCTGTTGAGTGAACTGAGCACCACCAAGGAAAAGACGGTGACGTTCCGTAAACCGGTCTACAGTCTCGGTTTCCGCAACACCGATCATCTGGTGCACAAGGCCAACTGGGACATCCAACTGACCAAGACCGGCTTCACCAACGAGGCAGGCCATTGCCTTGTCCTGTTGACCAAGATGGGGAATCGGCCGATGGCCTTGGTCATTCTCGATGCGTTCGGCAAATACACTCACTTCGCCGACGCCAGCCGTATCCGCAGCTGGGTGGAGACGGGGAAAAGCGCCAGCGTTCCGGCAGTCGCCTTGCAATACAAAGCCGCCAAGAACCTCAAGAGTCGCCAGAGCGGCGTGGTGGAAGCGTCCAAGTAAGGCGGATACGCCCACAATGAATAGCCCCGACTCGTCGGGGCTATTCACATTCAGGGCTTCAGATCGCCCAATGGATCATAAGGCCTGGAAGAAGGCGGATCCTGATCCTTCTCATCCCGGGGCGCCTTCGCGGGACCTATCGGGTCGACTTGAGGATCGTCGAGATCCGGTGAATCCGGATCGAACCCCAGATCGTCATCGCCGGATGAATGCTCGGAAGAATGCGGCCCCGAAGGTGTTTTCGACTGTGCCATTGCTGCCTCCTTGAATCATGGCCCGGAAACTCCAGGCCCTGACGATAAGAACCCGAGGCAAGCATGGTCGTGCCCGACAGGTGACGAACGGGGATGTCACTTCAGTGTGCGTTCCCCAATGCCTTGGTGGCGCGCGCTGCCGCCTGCTCCTGCCCTGACCCGGCCAATTCACCGGCGGCCTTCAGCCAACGCTGCGAGTCGACATTGGCCGGAAGCTGCGTAGGTTGCTGGACCAGCACCGCCCAACCCCCTGCGCCCTTGAATGCTGATTCGAACGCACTAAAACTCATCAACGATCGCCGGTTCATCCCGGAGCGCAGCAGCACGGTGCGTTTCTGTCGGTTATACCCCGCAAGAATGGCGTATCGCGGGCCCGACCAGAACGCCGAACCCTCGGTGTAGCGCAACAGCACGGGATAACCCGCCGCCACCTGTTCAAGCAACGCGCCAAGCTCGCTGTCGAGCGGATAGACCACGAGCCCATACTCTCGCGCCAGGGTTTGCAGGTTCTGCTGCAACCGAGGCTCGCCACCCGGCAAGTGCAGAGGTTTTTCCAACAGTCCCGGGGTGATGACGGTGCCCTGCAAAGTCAGCAGCGCCGCCAGCGACTGCGGGGCGCCCTGATACATTTCGCCCCTATAGAACGGCACGCTGTTGAGTTCCACCCGTTCGGGCAGGCGCTGGATCTGCGGCGACACGCTCCCCGCGCACCCCACCAGGGCGACGAGGCAGGACGCCGCCAGTACCAGTGATCGAAAAGATGAAATGACCGACGACATGACGACTCTCTCGTTAAAGCAGACCCGGCATCCGGGCCGGGCTTGGGCTTGGGCTTGGGCTTGGGCTTGGGCTTGGGCTTGGGCTTGGGCGGACGATCATAAGGCGCCCGCAAGCCTGGGTATAGCCATTAACGACAGTTTCACCCTCGCAATAGAACGAACCGATCCGTTGGTCGATTCTACGGACCGACTGCTCGTAACACTTCAGCGACTAGACTGTCCATTGTAATGAGTGCATTGCCCGGCCTTGGGCAGAAGGAGGCACAGATGAGCCTGACGACGACTATTCTGATGCTGATATTCGGCTGGTTGAGCGTAGCCACCGCCATGTTATGGGGCGTGTTGCGGATCGCCCGGCGTCACCATCACAGCCCTGCGCGGCAAAACTCGAAACCCGCCAGGGGCCACGCCGCGGCACATTGATATTTATCGGCCTCTCATGAAAAAAGCCGCCCCGGCGTTGGACCGGGGCGGCTTTTTTCACGTTGAATCAGTTGTTCTCGACCATCGCCTTTTCCCTGGCGCGCCGGGACAACATGTTCAACACCTCGATCGCCGCCGAGAAGGCCATCGCCGCATAGATATAACCCTTAGGCACATGGGCACCGAAACCTTCGGCGATCAGCGTCATGCCGATCATGATCAGGAAGCCCAGGGCCAACATGACCACGGTGGGGTTGTCATTGATGAACTTCGCCAACGGCTCGGCCGCCAGCAGCATCACCAGGACCGAAACCACCACGGCAATGATCATGATCGGCAGGTGCTCGGTCATGCCCACCGCTGTAATGATGCTGTCGATGGAAAACACCAGGTCAAGCATCAGGATCTGACCGATCGCGGCGGCAAAACCCAGGGTAACGCCAGACGAGGCCGACTTGGGGTCGTTGGGCGCCGGGTCCATGCTGTGGTGAATCTCGGTGGTGGCTTTCCATAGCAGGAACAGGCCGCCAGCAATCAGGATCATGTCCTTCCATGAAAACGCCTGGCCGAGGATTTCGATGACCGGCTCCGTCAACTGCACGATGAAGGCGATGGTGCTCAACAGGCCCAGGCGCAGGATCAGCGCCATGCCGATGCCTACCCGTCGTGCCTTGACACGGTGTTGCTCGGGCAGCTTGTTGGTCAGAATCGAAATGAAGATCAGGTTATCGATGCCGAGCACGATTTCCATGACAACCAGGGTTGCAAGGGCAATCCAGGCGGTGGGGCTGGCGGCGAGTTGTAACAGATAATCCATGGGTCAGTCCTGACTCGATTAGACGGGGTTAGAGGGTCTTGGTGGAGGTTTCAGATTCTTCAGCGTCTTCTTCAGGCGCTTTCTTGGGACTGATCAGCCCACCCGTGGCGTCGCTGAGGGCTTGTTCGGCCGCCTTGTGCGTATCGTCAATGGCCTGCTTGGCCGTTTTGACCGCTTGTTCCTTCAATTGCTGGGCAAGTTGCTGAGCGCTTTTTTCCGCTTGTTCACAGCCCACCAGGGCCACCGACGACAACGACAGCAAGGCTGCGAGCCCCAGGTTTCTATGCATCATGGACAGTGCCTCTCAGAGAATAGACCGAGCACAAAAGATGGCTCACCGATGGCCCGGAATTCTAGAGACGGAAATACTTCAGGAAAATTCGTATTTTTGGCGGTTATACTTCGGTTTTTACGAAGCGGCCAATGTCATGCTCAATTATCGGCAGTTGCATTATTTCTGGGTGGTGGCGAAAACCGGGAGCATTGTGCGTGCCTGCGAGCAACTGAACCTGACCCCACAGACCATCAGCGGACAGATTTCGCTGTTCGAACAGACCTATAACATCAAGCTGTTCCGCCGTGTCGGACGCCAACTGGAACTGACCGAGGCCGGCCGCCAGACATTGCCGTATGCCGAGCATATGTTCCAACTGGGCGGCGAACTGGAACTGATGCTGCGGGCGCAGCCCAACGAGCAGCAAACATTGTTTCGGGTCGGGGTGGCGGATGTCGTGCCCAAATCGATTGTCTATCGGCTGCTGGCGCCGACCATGGAACTGACTGAACCGCTGCGCATCACCTGTCGCGAAGACAAGCTCGAACGGCTGTTGGCAGACCTGGCAATCCAGCGCCTGGACCTGGTGATTTCCGACAGCCCGATGCCGAGCCACCTGGATATCAAGGGCTTCAGCCAGAAGCTGGGAGAATGCGGAATCAGTTTTTTCGCCACCGCCGCGCTGGCCGATCGTCATGGACGGGATTTCCCCCACGGCCTGCATGACGCCCCGCTGCTGATCCCTGGGCCGGAAACCGTGATCCGCAGCCGCCTGCAACGCTGGTTCGCCGAGCAGCAGATCCAACCGCGCATCGTCGGTGAATTCGACGACAGCGCGCTGATGCAGGCGTTTGGTCAATCCGGCAGCGGGATTTTCATCGGCCCCAGCGTGATCGCTGAAGAGGTCAAGCGGCAATACGGCGTGCAAGTCATCGGCCAGACTGATGCAGTGAGCGAGTCCTTCTACGCCATCTCCGTGGAGCGCAAGGTCAGCCATCCGGGCATCGTCGCCATCGCCGAAGGTGCGCGCCGCGAGCTGTTCAGCGTCTAAGCGCAGGCCGCACGAGGCTTGAAGGTCATCAAAAGCAACGCCAACAATATCGATACCAGGATGAATCCGGCCGCCGCGAAACCGACATTGCCCAACCCCAGGGTATCAATGACCCGCCCGCCCACCATCGCGCCCAGGCCAATGCCCAGGTTGGCGCCAGCGATGTTCAGCGACGCCGCGAACGCCGGTGCCTCGGGTGCGGCTTTCATCAGCCGTACGTGGCTGACCAGAAACAAAGCCGCTTGGGTCACCCCCCAAATCCCCATCGCAGCCGCCAGACCCAGAGTCGAATGAATGCTTGGCACCAGTGCCACCATGCCGCCGATCATGAACAGGCAGAACACCATCGACGCGATCAACGGGTGCCGGTCCACCGCGCGACCGCCCAGGGAATTGCCCAGCAAGCCCACGGCGCCGAAGCCCATCAAGCACCAGCCCACGAGCGTGCCGTCGAAGCCGGCCAGGCGTTCAAGAATATCCGCCAGGTAGGTATAGGCAGTGAACATGCCGCTGAAGACCAGGATCGAAAGCAGCACATGCCCTTGCATCAAAGGGCTGCGCAAGATCTTGAATTGCGAGCGAAAGCTCACCTGATGCTGATGCAGGTTCGTCTTCGGCAGGTAAATGAACAGCAGCAGCGCCTTGGCAAACGCGATGACCGCCAGGATCGCAAAAGCACTGCGCCAGCCAAACGCATCGGAGATCAGCGTGCCCACCGGGATGCCGAACACGGTGGCGCAGACGATGCCGAAACCGATCCTGGCGATGGCACGCCCGGCGAACTGCGGCCCGACGATGTCCACCGCCGTTTCACTGGCCAACGCCCAGAACACTGGCAGGCCCAGCGCCGGGATCAACCGGGCAACGGCCATCACCCAGATATTCGGAGCCAGCGCTGCCAACGTGTTGGCCAGGCCGAACATCACCAGCACGCTGATGAACAATTTGCGCCGCTCGACACGGGCGAACCAGGCGGTCAGGAACGGCCCGAACGCCGCCACCGTAAACGCAAACAAGGTCACCAGCAGCCCGGCCTGGGGAATGCTGACCTGAAGATCGCGGGCAATGGCGGGGAGCAGGCCGACGATGATGAATTCCGTGGTCAGCACCGTAAATCCGGCGGCAGACAACAGGAAGATGGGCAACAGCATGCAAGACTCCAGCAAAACGACGACACCAGCGTTAGCCAAGGGCCCGCTGGAGATATTGAAAGGTGAGGAAAACAAAGCCTAACAGAATGTTCCTTCCGGCAAAATGCGCTTAAACGTGCGGGTGACGGATCGTCACAGGTCCGTCAGATTTTTCGTCGGGCTGTGATAAAGTCCGCGGCCTGCAAATTGCTCCACCTTCTTTTCGGTCCAGCTGATGTGGCCTGCCCGCTTGTTGCCCTGATTGGCTGACCGTTGCACATAAAAAAATCAGAGATGCCGTTATGACTGCTGTGTCCCCTTCACTTTTGCAACGCCTCAAACAGACTGGCCTGGTCACGCGAATCATCATCGGCCTGATCGCCGGTATTGTCCTGGCATGGCTGGCGCCAGATCTGGCGAAATCCACCGAGTTCATCGGCAAGGTGTTTGTATCCGCGCTCAAGGCCGTGGCGCCGATCCTGGTGTTCGTACTCGTCATGGCCTCCATCGCCAACCACAAGCACGGCCAGGAAACCCACATCCGGCCCATCCTGTTCCTGTATCTGCTGGGTACTTTTGCCGCGGCAGTGGTCGCGGTCATTGCCAGCACGTTGTTCCCCTCCAGCCTGGTGCTGGCCACCCAGGACGTTGCCGTCACGGCGCCAGGCGGCATCAGCGAAGTATTGCAAAGCCTGGCGCTCAGCGTGGTCGATAACCCGGTCCGTGCGTTAATGACCGGCAACTTCATCGGCATCCTGGCCTGGGCCATCGGCATGGGCATCGCCATTCGCCACGCGGGCCAAACCACGCGCACCGTGCTGGAAGACCTGTCCAACGGCGTGACGGTGATCGTACGGCTGGTCATCAGCTTCGCCCCGCTGGGGATTTTCGGACTGGTGGCCTCGACCCTCGCCACCTCCGGTTTCAGCGCCCTGCTCGGCTACCTGCACCTGTTGACCGTGCTGATCGGCTGCATGCTGTTCGTGGCGCTGGTGGTCAATCCGCTCATCGTGTTCTGGAAACTGCGTCGCAACCCGTACCCACTGGTGTTCACCTGCCTGCGCGAGAGCGGCATCACCGCGTTCTTCACCCGCAGCTCGGCGGCGAACATTCCGGTGAACCTGGAACTGAGCAAACGTCTTGGCCTGCATGAAGATACTTACTCGGTTTCCATCCCGTTGGGCGCTACCATCAACATGGCCGGCGCGGCCATCACCATCACGGTCCTGACATTGGCGGCCGTGCATACGCTCGGCATTGTGGTGGATGTGCCAACGGCCGTGCTGTTGAGCGTCGTCGCAGCGATCTGCGCCTGCGGTGCTTCCGGCGTTGCCGGTGGTTCGCTGTTGCTGATCCCGCTGGCGTGCAGCCTGTTCGGTATCCCCAGTGAAATCGCCATGCAGGTGGTTGCGGTGGGCTTCATCATCGGTGTGCTGCAGGATTCGGCTGAAACGGCTTTGAACTCCTCCACCGATGTCTTGTTCACGGCGGCGGCTTGCCTGGGCGAGGAAGAGCGAGCGCAGCGTACTGCGTAAACCGTACAGCCCCGCAAAAAAGAAAAGCCCGGAACGGCTCGCACCGTTCCGGGCTTTTTCATGGCGGTGGCTTTAGAAAGCGCCCATGTAATCACGCTTGCCCACTTCCACGCCGTTATGACGCAACAATGCGTACGCGGTCGTCACATGGAAGAAAAACTGCGGCAGGCCATAGGTCAGCAAATAATTCTGGCCAGTGAAGCGCTTCTCCTTCGGCGTGCCCGGACGCGTCACGATCTCGATGCCTTCCTTGCCATCGATCTGCTCAGGCTTGATCCCTTCGATGAAGGCCAGCACCTTGGTGATCAACGCTTGCAGCTCGGCGAAGGTGGTCTCGCTGTCGTCATATTTCGGCACCTCAACCTCGGCCAGGCGCGCGGAAACACCCTTGGCGAAGTCCACGGCGATCTGCACCTGGCGCACCAGCGGGAACATGTCAGGGAACAGGCGGGCCTGCAGGAAAGCGTTCGGGTCGATGTTCTTCGAAGTGGCGTGGGCCTCGGCCTTGTTCAGGACGTCGCTCAGGGCATTGAGCATCTGCTTGAAGACCGGGACGGAAGCGGCATACAGGGAAAGTGTCATGGCAATCTCATGCGAGTGATAGAAGGGAATACATCGAACGTGGGCGATTATAGCCACGGCTTGTTACGCACCTTGTCTTTTATTGCGCAAGGATTACGCTAGGCGGCTTCCACAGCATAGGGAACGCGCGATGAGCATCGAAGAACAAAGCCCGGCCGACGAACCACGGCTCACCAGCATAGAAATCCGCATTCTCGGTGCACTGATCGAAAAACAGGCCACCAATCCCGAGACCTATCCTTTCACCCTTAACGCCCTGGTGCTGGCCTGCAACCAGAAAACCAGCCGCGAACCGGTGACCAATCTCAATCCAGGCCAGGTCGGCCAGAGCCTGCGCGCCTTGGAAGGCCGCGGCTTTACCCGATTGGTCATGGGCAGCCGCGCCGACCGCTGGGAGCACCGGGTCGACAAGGCGCTGGAATTGGTGCCAGCCCAAGTGATCCTGATGGGCCTGCTGTTCCTGCGCGGCCCACAAACGGTCAATGAACTGCTGACCCGCAGCGGCCGCATGCACGATTTCGAAGACACCGAGCAGGTCGTGCATCAGCTTGAGCGCCTGATTGCCCGCGGCCTGGCGCTATTGGTTCCGCGCCAGGCCGGCCAACGTGAAGACCGTTATGTGCATGCCATGGGCGATCCGGCGGACATCGAGGCCATCCTCGCCGCCCGCCACCAGCCCGCCGAGCGCAACACCGCTGGCGGCGTGTCGCTGGAGCGCATCGAAGAGCTCGAAGCGCGCATCGCGGCGCTGGAGGAACGGCTGGCGCGGTTGGAATAACAGCGCTACGCGGCCCGGGCGAAAGCCACGGCTTTTTCGAACTGCTCCAGGTTGGGCCGCACGCCGGTGTACAGGACAAACTGCTCCAGGGCCTGGATCGCGATGACTTCCAGCCCTGTGATGACCCGCTTGCCTTCCGCCCTGGCGCGCACGATCAGCGGCGTTTCCGAGGGAATCGCCACGACATCGAACACGGTCTCGGCAGCGGTAATGGCGGACGGCTCGAATGCCAGCTGATCCGCCTCCACGCCCCCGGTCATTCCGATCGGCGTCACGTTGATCAGCATCTGTGGCCGACGCTCTCCCAGTTCGGCTTGCCAGTCGTAACCCAGGGAATCGGCCAGGGCGCGTCCGGTGGTTTCGTTGCGAGCGACGATCAGCCCGTTTTTGTAGCCCCCGTCGCGCAAGGCGCTGGCGACCGCCTTGGCCATGCCACCACTGCCCCGTAGCGCGAAGGTCGACTCCGTGGGCACGGCATGGCTTTTCAATAGTTGGGCGACGGCGATGTAATCGGTGTTATACGCCTTCAAATGGCCGTTGGTATTGACAATGGTGTTGATCGACTGGATCGCCGCAGCGGAAGAATCCAGCTCATCGACCAAGGCTATGCAAGCCTCCTTGAACGGCATCGATACACCGCATCCACGAATCCCCAGGGCGCGGATACCGCCCACGGCCCCGGGCAGGTCCTGGCTGCTGAACGCCTTGTAATAGAAGTTCAGCCCTAATTGTTCATACAAATGATTGTGGAAACGCAGGCCGAAATTGCCTGGGCGCCCCGACAGGGACATGCACAACTGGGTGTCTTTATTGGGATTCATTTGCATACGGGTCTCCTCGAGCACTTTTCGGACAAACGGAATCGCCGTCCTGACCGGTTTATTCGATGATCAGACACCGGGCGTAGCGCAGCGACTCGCCCGTTTGTGTAAAAAAATCAGCGACAGACCTTACACAATATTTACCCAACGGCGTCGCAAATCCTGGGAAAATCGCTGTCATAGCAAGTATCCCCGCGCCCCTACTTGGGTCTGTTGCAGACCACAGGCGCCGGGGCCGGAACGAGGAATCGCCATGAAACGCACACTCCCCATCATCGCCCTGCTCGTGGGGGCACTCGCGGTCACCGGCCAGGCATCCGCCCATGGTCGCGGTGGTTGGGAGGGGCCCGCAGTGTTCGGCGCCATCGTCGGCTCTGCCATCGTCGGCTCCGCGCTCATCAGCCGTGACCGGCCGGTGTACGTCCAACAGCCGGTGTATGTGCAACCGCAACCGGTCTATGTGCAGCAACCCCCACCGGTCTACTACCAGCCGCAGCCGGTGTACGTGGAACAACCGATCTACTACCGCCCGGCTCCGGTTTATTACGGGCCACCACGGGGCTATTACTACGGCCCGCCACGCGGTCATTACGGCCGCTGGTAATCAGTTATCAGGCAATAAAAAAGCAGCCTGCGGTCGATGACCGCAGGCTGCTTTTTTCATGAAGGAGTCCTGTTATCAGGATTCAGACATGCTCGCTGCTTTTCAGACGCGCCGGGCCATGCTCTGGCGCCAGATGGTCAGGCACCGCCACCACCGGTATCTCATTGCCATCGCAGTCGTGCAGTTTGCCGTCGCTGAAATAGTCGCCTTCGCGCAACGCGGCCAGATCCTGATACCGCAAGACCCGCTCGGTGCCGAGCGGCGAACACCGATTGTTGATCGGAATTACCGGCGGTGAGGTGGTTGAAGGCCAGGTTCAGGACAATTGCCATGATGGCCGAAGAGCTGATGCCGGAATGGAAAATAGTTGCGAACCAGCTTGGGAAATGATCGTAGAAGTTAGGCGCGGCGATGGGGATCATGCCGAAGCCGATGGACGTGGCGACGATGATCAGGTTGACGTTGTTGCGGTAATCGACCTTCGACAAGGTCCGGATACCGCTGGCCGCAACGGTACCGAACAGCACGATACCCGCACCGCCGAGTACCGACGTCGGCACGGCGGCAATCACCCGGCCCATGAACGGCAACAGCCCGAGCACCACCAGGAAAATCCCGCCAGTGGCCACCACGAAACGACTCTTGATACCGGTCACCGCCACCAGGCCGACGTTCTGGGCGAAGGCACTCTGGGTGAACGAGCCGAAGATCGGCGCGATCATGCTCGACAGCATGTCAGCGCGCAAGCCGTTGCCCAGCCGCCGGGAGTCGACCTTGGTGTCGATGATCTCGCCCACCGCCAGGATGTCGGCTGAGGTCTCCACCAGCGTCACCATGATCACAATGCACATCGACAGAATCGCAGCGATATGAAAGGTCGGCATGCCAAAGTGGAACGGCGTTGGGAAACCGAACATCGGGCCTTCGCTGACCGATGAAAAGTCGGCCATGCCCAGGAACACCGCAATGACCGTACCGATGACCATCGCCAGCAGGATCGACAGCCGGGAAATAGTCGCGCTGCCCATTTTGCTCAACAACAACACCAGTACCAGCGTCACAGCAGCCAAGCCGATGTTGGCCATGCTGCCGAAGTCAGGGGCGTGGCTATTGCCGCCCATCGCCCAGCGCGCCGCCACTGGCATCAGTGTCAGGCCGATAGTGGTAATGACGATGCCGGTCACCAGTGGCGGGAAGAACCGGGTGATCCGCGAAAACACCGGGGTGATCAACAGACCAATCAAGGAGGCGGCGATGACCGCGCCAAGGATCGCCTGGAAGCCCCCTTCACCACCGGTGCCAACAATCGCAACCATGGTCGCGACGCCTGAAAACGAAACACCTTGGACCAGTGGTAATTGGCAGCCAAAGAACGGCAGGCCAAGGGTTTGCAGCAGGGTCGCCAGCCCCCCCGCGAACAATGAGGCTGCGATGAGCAGACCGATGTCTGCCGAGCGACAGTCCGGCCGCCTGGCCGATGATCAAGGGCACCGCGACGATGCCGCCATACATGGTCAACACATGTTGCAGGCCGTAAGCCATATTCGCGCCGACGCCGAGGTTTTCGTCCTCGGGCCGTGGGAGTGAAACATGGGGCGTTTTCATGGTTCGGGGGTTCCCTGTTTTTTGTTATGCGCACACTGTATTCAAAACTCAGGACAAATGTCCATAGAGTTGTATACAACTTGTTGCCAGTGGCGGCATCAACAGGACTGCAATTTCCAAACCATAATGATCAAAACGTCACACCAATAGCTGCTCGATGGCCGGACGCAGCGACGCCAGTGGCGGCACTCGCAGGCTGAACTCATTCTCCAACAGCTCGATCAACTCATCGGCGTCGTTGATGGTGCGACGCTCGCTTTCATGCCCGATTCGGTGCAACGCATAGCTGTTGCCGTTCAGGGTCTTGCGCACCCCATCGCCGGTGCGAGCGACCATCAGGCGGCCCATGAACGGTGATTCCGGGTGGGAGCAGACGTACCAATTGCCGACGGTGAAGTCGATTTCCTCCTGGCGTTGCAGATCGAACAGGTACATCGGACGCCATTCATCGGCGACTTTTGCACGCAACAGATAGCCGTCCTCGTTGACGTCGATTCGATACGGCTCATGCGGGGTCAGTTGCATCTCGCGGCTATCCAGCAGCAGCGGCGCAGTCGGCACCATGCCGCCGAAGCCGACGTCGGTGATATAGCGAACATCATCGATTGTCACCAGGCTCAAGCGATGGGTCCGTGCAGTCCAGGCACCTTCGGGGGCATTCATGACCACCCGGCCGGTGATCGCGCGGGCATTGAAGCCAAGCGCCTGCAACAGCGCGAAGAACAGTTGATTGAGTTCGTAGCAATAGCCGCCGCGCCCCTGTTCGAAAACCTTCCGCTCCACCGACTCCAGGTCGATCGGCACGGGTTCGCGCAGCAGTGTCGAGAGCGTTTCAAAGGGGAACTCGGCAGTGTGGCGCCATTGAAGCTGGCGCAGCGTTTCAAGGGTGGGTGGCGGTGCCGAGTCGAAGCCCAGGCGTCGCAGATAACGACCGGTATCGCTCAGTCGAGGTTGGCTCATGGGGGACTTCCTTTCCTGTGGAGTGCAGCGCTTTCAATAAGCGCGCTGCGATTGGGCAGGTATAAGGCATTTCCCGTCCACGGACAATCTGCCCGGTGCCAGGCCCCGGTTCAACGCCGCTTGCGCGAAGACAACCGGATCCAGGTCGGGGCATGGTCGCTGGGATGTGGCTGGTTCCTCACCCAAGCGTCCACGCCCGCCTCGCTCAGGTAGGCACTGGCCAGCGGATTGAGCAACAGGTGGTCGATGCGCAGCCCGGAATTCTTCTGCCAGTGCTGACGGAAATAATCCCAGAAGGTGTAGATCCGCTCCTCGGGGTAGAGGTGGCGCAATGCGTCTGTCCAGCCTTGGTCCAGCAATCGCTGATAGCATTCGCGGCTTTCTGGCTGCAACAGCGCATCCTTGAGCCAGGAGCGCGGGTTGTAGATGTCCATGTCAGTGGGCACCACGTTGTAGTCGCCAGCCAGCACCACCGGATGGTCACTCGCCTGCAGCCCTTGGGCATAATCGATCAGCCGCTCGAACCAGGCCAGTTTGTATTCGAACTTCGGACCAGGCTGTGGGTTGCCGTTGGGCAGATAAAGGCACCCCACCAGGACGCCATGCACCGCCGCTTCAAGGTAACGACTGTGGCTGTCATCGTCGCAGCCCGGCAAACCGCGCCGGCTCTCCAGCGGCTGCGCATCGCGGGCCAGGATGGCGACGCCATTCCATGAGGCCTGGCCATGCCAGATTGATCCATACCCCACCGACTCCAGCTCCGCCGCGGGAAAGTCCTTGTCCGCCGCCTTGAGTTCCTGCAAACAGACGACGTCTGGTTTCTCCCGCTCCAGCCACTCCAGCAGATTAGGTAGCCGGGCCCGGATGCCGTTGATGTTGAAGGTCGCGATCCGCAGGTTTTTCATGGGCCATGAACTCGATATGCCAAGACACTATCTGTGACCGGCGACAAGCTGCACAGGTTGCAACAAATCTCAGGAGCCGGTTCGCGGCAACGATCGACCGCTTTCGAGCAGGTCTGCAAACGCCTGCTTGTCGATAGGCCGGCTGAGGAAATAACCTTGCACTTCGTGACATTGATCGGTGCCCAACGAACCCAGTTGGGCCAGGGTTTCCACGCCTTCCGCGGTCACGGTCAGGCCCATCGCCTTGCCCAGGTTGATGATCGCCTGGACCACGGCGCGGTCATTGCTGCTGTTGCTCATCGAGGCGATGAAGCGCTTATCGATCTTGATGCCATCGAACGGATAGGTGCGCAAATAACCAAGGGACGAATACCCGGTACCGAAATCATCCATGTTCAAGCGCACGCCCAGTTCCTTGAGCGCGTTCATGACCTGCAGCGCGCCGTCCACATCGTTGAGCATGACGTTCTCGGTGATTTCCAACTCCAGGCGACTGGCCGGGAAATGGGTTTCGATCAATACCTGGCGCACATCCTCCACGACGTCGCTGCGTTCGAATTGGGCCGGCGACAGATTGACCGACACCATCAGCGCGCGCGGCCAGCTCAGCGCGGTTTCGCAGGCTTCGCGCAACACCCAGCGCGAAAGCGGAACGATCAGGTCGGTTTGCTCGGCCAATGGAATAAAGGCATCGGGGCCCAGCAAGCCTTGGGTTGGGTGCTGCCAGCGGACCAGCGCCTCGACAGCCACGATCTCCCGCCCATCGACCGTATAGCGCGGCTGGAAATGCAGGACGAATTCGTTTTTTTTCACCGCCTGGCGCAGGTCGTTTTCCAGCTGGCGACGATGCTGGATCTGATCGTTCATGTGCGAAGCAAAATAGCACCAGGTCTTCTTGCCCTCGGACTTGGCCTGGTAGAGGGCAATGTCGGCGCAGCGGATCAGCTCGCCCGGCACGTAGCCTTGGCGGCGGCTGACAGCGATGCCGATACTGGCGCCTATGTGCAGCGAGTGAGTCTCGTAGTGGATCGGCTGCTGCAGGCTTTCGATCAGCCGTTCGCAGAACCGGTCAATCTCAGTGGTGTTTTCCATCCCACTGAGCACGACGACAAATTCATCACCGCCCAGGCGCGCCACCATGTCGTGCTCACGGGTGCAGTCGCGAAGCCGCTGGGCCACGTCCAGCAGGACCGCATCACCGGCTGGATGGCCGAGCGAATCGTTGATCGGCTTGAAATTGTCCAGGTCCACCATCAGCAGCGCCAGCGGCGCGGAATGTTCCTTGGCCACCAAGGCATCATCCAGGTGACGCGCCAATTTGTTGCGGTTCGGCAGGCCGGTCAGGGCATCGTGCATCGACAGGTGCTGGACCTGGGCATGGGCCGCCACCTCGTCGGTGATATCACTGGCGGTGCCGCGATACCCGGTTACGACGGCCTTGTCATGGATGGGCCGCGCCGACACTCGACAGAATCGCAATTGGCCGGAATGGTCGCGGTACGAGCAACGCAAGTTGCTGGCGTGCTGTTCTTCGTCCAGTTTGCTTAGCCACAACGCAATCGGCGTGGTGTCGCAGTACAAGAGCTGTTCGATATCCTGCCCCAGCCATTGCTGGTCGGAAAAACCCGTGACCGTGTTGAAGCGCCCCGACAGGTAGGTGATGTGCCGATGGCCGTCGACTTCCCAGATCCAGTCGGACGCGGCCTCGGCCACGGCGCGGAAGCGTTCTTCGCTGGCCTCGAGGGCCTGTTTCGACTTTGCGAGGCTGTCATACCCGGCGTCCACCTGGCGAGCCGTACGCATGGCATATCGAAAAAGTAGGCGGTGAGCAACGCCAGGATCAGCAACGCCCCGCCCAATGGTGGTAGCAGGGACCAGAGCAGTTGCTGGCCCGGCCGTTCCAGCCGCGACACCAGGCTGTAGCCGGTGCTGTCCAGTGGCACGGCGGGCTGGTCGGAAGCCAACGCCGTATCCTTCACCAGGTTCAAGTCGGTGAGGCCATAGCCCTTGCCCAACTTGCGCAGCTTGACCGGCGTTAACTGATCGACGAACAGCAACATCGACGTGCCACGGCGATCGACCTGGGGGCGTTCGTCGTTGGGCGTGATCACCGATGCAGTGACAATGGCCGGCCAGCCGTCGAACAACGTGTAGCGGATCAGCGGCATCGTCAGGTCGGCCTGTGCCTGGAGCTGATCCACCAGGTCCGCCAATGGCGTGTCGATATATTCTGTCGCCTCGGCCTGGACATGCTGCCCACGTACCACCGCATACTTGGTGCGCTCGCGATCAATCACAAACACACCCTCATACTCATCGTTGGTGAACAGGGTCTTGCCCATGTTCTGTTCGGCGTAGGCCCACTGCACATCGACTTCGCCATTGAGGTGCTCATACGCCGTGGTCCAGAAGGCGTAACTGGTGATGTAGTTTTTCGACGCCGTGATTCGATTATCGAGGGCGCGTTCGATATAGAAATGCGTCTTGCCCACGTCCTCCGCGTCCAGCTTCTGCGCGATGTTGAACAGCACGGCGATGGCCACCAGGACACCTGCGACAAACAACACGCCGAGACCTATGACCAGGCGCAGGGTAATCGGCGCATGTCGGGTGACGTCAGAAGGGGTATCGGCAGTGGTATCCATTGACCTGCTCCTGTCCTTTCGGCGCTGGCTTCGCCGTGCAAGCTTCACAACATGAACCGCAATTGACCCTTGGTTTTTTTAACCGTAGCAGCCAACCCGCGCCAATCGACGAACCCACAGGATTTGCCGAAAAGGCCTACGCACCATGTGTGGAAGTGTTGAGCAATGGACCGCTGTCCGCGGCCGATGATTCCAACCGATCTCAACGATCAGAGCGCTCCAACGCGCAGAGTCCATCTTCCATCGACAGCGCCGCGACGCGGTTCCGCCCGCCGTGCTTGGCCTGGTACAGCGCCGCGTCAGCTCGTTGGATGAAGACTTCGATGCTATCCAGGCTGCTGGGTACGAAGGCATGACAGCCCAGGCTCACCGTCAGATAGCCGGTGGGAGAACCCGAATGAATGATGTTTTTGTCGATGACGCTGCGACGGATCTGCTCGGCCAGCGCCATGGCCCCTGGCAGGCTGGTATCGGGCAGCAGGACCGCGAATTCTTCACCGCCAAAACGCACCGCCAGATCGGCCTTGCGGTGGCAGCAACCCTTGAGCACCCTCGCCACCTCCGCCAGGCAGTGGTCGCCGGCAACGTGCCCGTAGGTGTCGTTGTAGCGCTTGAAAAAATCGATGTCGAGCATGATCAGGCTCAAGGGGCTGCGCTGACGGGCGCCTCGGCCAAATTCGATGTCCAGCGCCCGCTCGAACAACCGTCGGTTCGCCAGCCCGGTCAGGCTGTCGTGGGTGGCGATCAGTTCCAACGCCTCCTGGGCCTTGCGCAGGTCCGCCTCGATCCGCTCGCTGTTGCGCACCTGACGCACGAATACCCAGCCGAACAAACAGATACCCAACACCACCAAGGCAACGATGAGGCTGGATTGAAAAGCCGTGTCGTACCAACCCGCCAGGATCGCCTCCTCGGACATCGCCGCGGTCACCACCAGTGGATAAGCCTGCAAGTGCTGGTGCGCATAAAGCCTGACAACGCCGTCGGGTGCGCTGCGAATGATCGCATCGCCGGCAGCCGGCTGTTCGACGGCTCATGCTTATAGATGTGCTCCTCGGCCAGCGGTTGGCCAATCAGGCCTTCGTCGAACGGCCGCCGCGCCAGCAGCGTACCGTCGGACAGCGCCAGGGCCATTTCGCCTTTGGCGTCGAGATTGAAACTCCTGAAGAACTGATCGAAATACGACATCTTGATGCCAGCCAGCAGCACGCCCTGGAAATTGCCTTTGGCGTCATTCAATCGACGGGAAACCGGGATGATCCAATCACCGTTTTGTCGACTCCGGATCGCCGGGCCGACATGGGCGATCAGCGAGGCGTTCTGCTGGTGAAACTTGAAATAATCACGATCCGCGATCCCCGCGCCCCGGTGCAGGCTTGCAAAGGACGTAATGACCCACTGGCCGTTCTTGTCGAACAGGAACAGGCCATGCAACTGCTCCAGCGATTGCACCCGCCGGGCGAAGGTCTGCTGCAGGCGCGGTCGTGTCGACGGGCCGAACCCGTCGTTCTGGATCCAGTCCGCCAGGCTGGCCAGCACGAGGTCGGCCTGTACGAACGTGTCCTGGGCCTGTTGGGCCATGGCCCGGGTGAGGTTGGCCGAGGCAACACGCGCGGAGTCCAGGTCATGGCGACGGGACTGCTCCAATTGAAAATAGAGCAAAGCGCAAAGGCACAGGCACACGGCGGCGATGAACGTCACCGCAGCCTTGAGCAACGGCAGGCGTTTCAAGGCGCCGCCGGGCGCATGGTTCGGATCATGGATGGGGATAGGCAAGCGAAAATCCTGGGGAGGGCAAAACATGAGCGAATCGCTCAAAAGCCCCCAATAAGCGGGAGCTTAGCGTACCGCTTGGGGGGCGGCAATTTGCCTTTAGGAGGAAGTCGATGGATGGCCGAGTGGATCCAAAAACCCCGGTATTTTCTGGCCGATATGCCCTTCAAAAGCTCATTGAACATGCCTTTGGCGGGACATACCGCCTCTGTGTCGGAAAATGCGCTCAGCGAACCGGGGGGACTCGGATTTCGCCCGCCCTGCATTGAGTCTTGACGCCTTTGCCACAGGCGGTAAATGCCAAGTCCTTGTCCATGCACACCCGCACTTCCGATAACTGCGGACCACGGCAAATCACGGCGACACCATCGGCCTCGATACCAGGATTGCTTTGGCGAAACAGCCGGATGATTTCATCGGCTTCAAAATAATGAGAGGAAGTGAAAGGTTGCAATGGCGTCGGAATCTTCACTGCTCCAAGCGCCCGGTCGGAAGCGTCTAGGTAACCCATGGCACCGAGGCCGCTGCAGGTGCCGTGCTTGGACCACTCATGTTCCAGCAGTTTGCGGGTAGGAAATAGCGTCAAGCCTTTCTCGCGCTCGGCAGCGGTCAAGGGCATCTCGCTCGAACACGATTGTGGCCAGCCACCCCTGGCATATTGCGGCCAGAGACCGTGCAGGACAAAACCGTAGCCTTTGCCGGAGCATTGCGAGTCGTTCTGATGGGTAAGGCAGAAGGTAGGTGACCAGGACAGCGACAGTACGTAATAGTCGAATACCCCTGCAACCGGCTCGACTCCGGCGTCGCGCGGCTCGCGGGCGTTGCCTGTGCTGATGAAGCCCAGCGACAGGATGAACAGCATGATGATAGGAAAACGTTGTTTCATAACCCCTCCTTGGGTAGATGTGCTACTGGCTGGAATCAGAGTCCGGCCCGTGATCATTTCAATTTGATCTCAGCATTCAACGGAGGATTTTTTACAAGCAAACCGTCTCGGGGGCCATCTGAAATATGTAACACCCCTAACGCAAGCGGCCTTCGAGTTCTGAACTCCCGCACGCAACCGAGGCCCGATACCTGGCGACCTGGCCGGGTTGGCGGTAAACCTGATGCATCAGGCAAGGCGCTTGCTCAGATAAGCCGCCGTGGCTGGACACAGGGTCCGGAATTGAGCCGTAGCACTGATTGAAGCAGGCGCCAGGGAGCGGTCCCGTACCCGATATCCCTGCCTCACAAAAAAGGCTGTGGCGGTGTCCGTCAGCAAGTGAAGCCGCACCACCCCCTCGCGTTTTGCAAACGCCTCAAGCGTCGCCAGCACTGTCGCGCCAATGCCTCGTCCGCGATGGCCATCCAGCACAACCAGAGAGCGCAGCAACCGATCGGCGCCCTCCCCCTCGATTCCACCGAATGCCATGTCGATGCCTTGCAGGCTAAACATGAAAAAACAGCGACCCGGATAGTCCAGGTCATTTACCGGAAGACGAGCCCGGACAAGAGCCTCCCGCAAAGGCTCCAGCTGTTCTTTTTTCAATGCTGTCATGAGCAAGACGAGGGCCCTCTTAGTGTTTGGGTAAAGCTACGCTGCTTACTCAAAGGCTCGCAATCGGTCCGGCAATAAATTTGAACGGCACCAACCCCACATGAACTAACAAAGTTCATGGCCCGGCCCGTGCCTTTGCACTGAATCGGCCAGGGCACAACCTGAACAGCAATGGCACAGGTGACCCGCCAATGGATTCAAGCTCCCTCGAAATTTTTACCGACACCCAACTGCTCGGCATTTCCATCGCCAATTGGTTACTGGCCCTCAGCGTGATGACGCTGAGTTTCATCGTCGCCAGGGCCGGTATCGGTTTCCTGTTGAAAAACGTGCGCGCCCGGGCGCAGAAGCCCGACGCCTACATCAGCCATATCGCCGTCGAGGTGCTGTCCAGCACCAGCAACACCTTGTTGCTGCTGGCCTCGATCCTCATAGGCATCGGTGTGCTGGATCTGCCGGAACGCTGGCTCGGACGGGTCAGCAGCCTCTGGTTCGTGGTCGCGGCCTTGCAGGTGGGATTGTGGGCAAACCGGGCGATCGCCCTGGCGCTGATGCATTATTTTGCCCGGCACAGCCACACCGATATCCATCAGAAAAGTGCCCTGGCAACGTTGAGCCTCTGGGGCGCGAAAGTGTTCCTCTGGGCGGTGGTGCTGCTGGCCATGCTTTCCAACCTCGGCGTGAACATCACCGCCTTCATCGCCAGCCTCGGTGTCGGCGGCATCGCCGTTGCGCTCGCCGTACAGAACATCCTTGGCGACCTGTTCGCCTCGCTGTCGATTGCCGTGGACAAACCGTTCGAAGTGGGTGACTTCATTGTCGTCGGCTCGTTGGCCGGTACCGTGGAGCATGTCGGCCTGAAGACCACACGCATCCGCAGCCTGGGCGGCGAGCAGATCGTCATGGCCAACGCCGGGATGATCAGCACCACCATCCAGAACTACAAACGACTGCAGGAACGCCGCATCGTCTTCGAATTCGCCCTGCCCCAGGAATGCTCGACCGAACAGCTTCGCCAAGTGCCTGCCATCGTCGAAAGGATCATCAAGGCCCAGGAAAAAACCCGTTTCGACCGCGCGCACTTTCGCAGTTTCGGCGAAAGCACGCTGGAATTCGAAACGGTCTACATCGTCCTGGACCCCAGCTACAACGTCTACATGGACATCCAGCAAGCCATCAACCTGGGCATGATGGACGAGTTCGCCAGGATCGGCGTGCGCTTCGCCATGCCGTCCCGGGCCGTGCATGTGGCTTCGTTGCCGGAGATGCCTGAACAACTGACCCAGGGCAACACCGTCAGAAAACCGCTGCGAGTTGATGCGTCATCCGGCGCCCAGCATTAACTTGCAAGTTCGCTTCCATGACCCAGCGCAACTGACCACCCCGCCCCTTCAGCTAAGCTCAACCCATCACCACGACAGGGAATCGACATGAGCAAGGCAGACGAACTCGCGGCGAAGCTGAGGCAGGCCCAACGCACGCCGGCCGACACCGACAATTGTGCGGACCTGGCGATCGAACATTGGCCTGGCCAGGTGTACGAGCTGTATCGCCAGCTTGAAACCTGGCTGGCGCCGGTCTGTGAGGCGGGCCTGGTTATCCGGCGTAACCCCACCCATGTATTCGAGCGTCATGCCAGCGGATCGACGTATAACTACGCCATTGATCAGTTGGTCATCGAAGGTAATCACCGTCGCATCTCGCTTGATCCGATCGCCCGTTTCTCCCCCGGCGCCGAAGGGTGCATCGAAATCCACATGAAAGGCATGGAGCGCTGCATCCTGCGGACGGTGGGCGAACATGGCGAGTCGCGCTGGCATCTGCAGCCAACCGGACAACCACGGCCCGAACCCGTCACGTTGGATGAAGATGATTTCCTCTCGATCATCGAGGAAGGCTTAGGTCTCTAATGCAAGAGGGCGACTCAACGAGTCGCCCGTCTTAGTTCGGGGCCGATTCGAATGTCGCGTCTGGCCCGCTTTTGGTCGGCGCCCCTGCTTGCCTGTCTATGAGGATCGCCAAGGCATTGTCGATCTCATCGGCGGCGCGCTCGGCATGTTGGGCGTCCGCCCAAGTCCAGTACTGCTCCGACACGAGCCCGCCGACCGCATGCGCGCATAACTCATCGCAACTGATGCCCATCTTTCCCGCAGCGGCGATGACTGCCAGGAGGGCTTGCTCCAAGGGCTGGACTCTTTCAGTAGACACAACTAACCAACTCGGTAGGTAACCAGCCTGGAGCTTACCAAGATATCAATGTGCCACCAACCGCAGGCGCCCAACGGTCCTTCTCAACCCACCGTGCTGTATGTCCTGGCGCGCGATGTCCGCGAGGATTGTCGAGCCGCCGCGCGAGCGGCCAGGATCGTCAACACAGCGGCAACAACCAGCACGGCCGCGCTGGTCTCGAAGGTCGCGCGATAACCGCTCAAGTCGAACAGAACGCCGCCCACCGTGGCCCCCGAGGCGATGGCGAGCTGGACGATCGCAACCATCAAACCGCCCCCGGCCTCGGCATCGTCCGGCAACGTTCTGGCCAGCCAAGTCCACCAACCTACGGGGGCGGCCGTGGCCACCAGGCCCCAGAGGCCGAGCAGCACAGCCGTGACCGACGCGGAGCTGCCGAACCCCACCAGCGCGAGGGCGATCGCGGCCATCAACAGCGGGATGACAATGAGCGTGCGATACAGGCCGTTCTTCAAGAACGAGCCGATCAGAAAAGTGCCCAGCAAACCCGCCAGACCAATCGCCAGCAACATCAGCGATAGCAGCGAGACGCCCACCTGCGCCACGGTTTCCAGGAAGGGTCGCAGGTAAGTGAACAACATGAACTGGCCCATGAAGAACGTGCTGACCGCCAGCATGCCCAACGCCACCGGCGCCCGGGTCATGAGCTTGAAAGGATTCCCGCCGCCGCGCTTCGCCTGGTTCGGCATCGAGGGCAGGCTCAACAGCAGCCACCCCAGGGCAAGGGCGGCAACCGGCACGATGCAGAAAAACGCGCCACGCCAACCGATAATCGCCCCCAGAAAGCTGCCTAGCGGCGCAGCGACAACTGTCGCCAGGGCGTTGCCACCGTTGACGATGGCCAGGGCGCGAGGGACTTTATCTTCCGGCACCAGCCGCATGGCCGTGGCCGCCGACAGCGACCAGAAGCCGCCAATCGCAACGCCGATCAGCGCGCGACCGACCATGAAAATCAGGTAACTGGGCGCCACTGCCGCCACTGTGCCGGACAAGATCATCAACAGCGTCAGTGCCGAGAGCAGCCACTTGCGTTCGATCCGGGCCGCAATCGGTGCGATGAGCAGGCTGGTCACCAGGGCAAAGGCACCCGAGACGGCGATGCCCTGGCCGGCCTGCCCTTCAGTGATCTGGAGGTCCGCTGCCACCGGCGTCAGCAAGCTGACTGGCATGAATTCGGACGCAACAAGGGCGAAGGCAGCCAGCGACATGGCAAGCACCGCGCCCCACGCAGGCTTGCCCTGTGGTTCTAGCGATGAGATAGAGGTCATAACAATCCTGAAATTTCTGGAGCGCTCGGAAGCCCTCGTGGGAGCGAGCTTGCTCGCGACGGCGACGATGACGCCATGAACTGAATCCGACGGGTATTTTCACGAATGGGTATCGACGGTCGGTAGAACATTTCGCTGGAGTTCTTGCCCGATCCTGTGAACCCGCCGGTTACGCATAGGCAATGCTTCGCTTGGCGGGTTAATGTTCTGCCCATAGCTATCAACCCAGACAGAATCGACATGACCACCCAAGGCAGATCGCCACAAGACCGGCTCGCAAACCTCATCGCCACCCGGACGGCCGGCGCGGGTGACTTTGAAACGTCAATTGCGGGCCTGTGCTTTTTCCGTCGCGACGCCCCTGCCCCGCCTATGACCTGCATGATCGAGCCAAGCATCGTCCTCATCGCCCAGGGGATGAAGCAGGTGTGGATTGGCGGCCAGGCATACGGGTACGACACCACACGTTTCCTGATGACGTCGCTGGATATGCCCGCGAACTCCGAAGTGCTGGCGGCCAGCCCGGAGCAGCCGTGCCTGGGCCTGGTCATGCGGCTTGACTTGCGCATGGTCGCCGATCTGGTCGCCCAGGGTGGCGTGGCGCCCAGTGTCGAGCGCCCCGCGGGGATTGGTGCGAGTATCGGCACGGCGTCAGCGGATTTCCTCGAGCCGTTCGTGCGTCTGCTGGCGCTGCTGGATGAACCCGAAGCGATCCCCGTGCTGGCCCCGCTGATCCAGCGGGAGATCCACTATCGACTGTTGATGAGCGACCAGGCCGCGCGGCTGAGGCAGATTGCCTCCGTCGACAGCCAGGGTTACCGGATCGCCAAGGCCATCGACTGGCTGAAACTCAACTACACCGGGCCCGTTCGCGTGGACGACCTCGCGGCGCGCGTGCAGATGAGCGCCCCGACCTTCCACCATCATTTCCGCCAGCTCACCGCGATGAGCCCGCTGCAATACCAGAAGTGGCTGCGGTTGAACGAAGCGAAGCGCCTGATGCTCAACGAGCACCTGGACGTGGCGAGCGCCGCCTACCAGGTGGGCTATGAAAGCCCTTCGCAATTCAGCCGTGAATACAGCCGTCTGTTCGGCGCTTCGCCGAAGCGGGACATCGCGGCGTTGCGCAGACCCGCGAATATCATGAACGCTGACTGATTCGCGGTGCCCGGTTCCATTGTGTCGAGGAACCCTCAACCTGGCCCGCCAGCGCAATACACTTGCGTGCCAGGATCAGAGTGGGGTCAACAAGCGCCACCTGATGCCCGTTGATATCGAACGCCTCGCAATGCCTCAACACCAACGGCAACTCCGTACAGCCAAGAATCAACACCTGTGCCCCCAGTTCGCACAAGTGCTCAGCCGCCAGCAATAGCTGTTCCCGGCAAAGCCCCTCGGTGAAACCGGCCTTGATGCCTCGCGGCCCGTAGATGGCGTCCATCACCATGGCCTGATAGTCGACACCGGGCGTAACGATTTCCAGCCCGGCGCGGCTGGCCGCCTGGTGATAGACCTGGCTCTGCAAGGTGCCGGACGTCGCCAACAGACCGACTGCCTTGCCGGAGCCGTACGCGTTCACGATCCACTCAACCGTCTCGGTCAGCATATTCACGATCGGCACCGTCAGATGCGCCTGGATGCGCTCGACAAATGCGTGGGCCGTGTTGCAGGGAATTGCGATGGCGTCGGCGCCCGCACTCTCGAGGCGTTTGCAGGTGGCGTACAGCGCCATCGTCGGGTCCGCCTCATTGTGCAGCAGGTTCGCCGTGCGGTCAGGGATCTGCGGGTTCTGCTCAACCACCAGCTTGATGTGGTCCTGATCCTTGTCGGCGGGCGTATTGGCGACCACCTTGGCCATGAAATCCACCGTGGCGGCGGGCCCGACACCGCCGACGATACCGAGCTTGAAGGCTGGGCGATGGTGGGGTTGCGGGTCCGTCGTCGCAAAATCCGCATAGATCTGGTTGATGTCCAGGACATTCAGCCTTTGATCCTGCAAAGGCCCACAGATCAGCGAAAGCTCGGTCATGCCGGGGACGATTACCGTTGCGCCTTGGGCTCGCAGCGAAAGGCAGGCCTGGTGGACCGCCTCGAACGGCGCGCCATCGAAGTGGCCGTCCTTGATACCGTCGAGGCCGTACATCGCCTCCATCACCTTCGATTGCGCTTCGACGTCGGGGTAGATAACCGGGTAGTCCTTGCCAAAGTGCTCTTCGAACAGACCGCTATGGCGAACGAAGTCGGAAGCGATCACACCCAACGTCGCCCCGACAGGGACGCTACGGCGGACGTGCCCACTCAGGGCCGCCATCATGTCGAGCACGGCAATACCTAATTCAGCCTCGATTTCCGCGCGAAAGGTCTGGCTGGCGAAGCATGGCAGCATCACCGCATCCAGGCCGCTCGCCTCGAAGGCCTTGCACACCTGGAACACGTAGAACTTACGCGACGTCATGCTCGCGCCTGCGTCCAAGGGCAGCAGCACGTCCTTGAACGGATGCTGTTCGAACAGGAAATGATAGCGGCCCTGGTCTTCGATCACGGCCCTGGACTTGACCAGTTTGTAGAACAGGTCACCGCCGGCCAGCGACCCCAGGCCACCGACGATGCCCAGCTTGCGGACGACAGATACGTTGCGGATCGACTTGCCCTTGGCCTTCATATCGTTTCTCCTCAAACAACCGGGACCGTTCCGGGAGCCGCTTCGGCACGAGACCGGACGGCGGGCTGTTCGCAGGCTTCCTCGGCGTGCTCTTCGTATGGCTCGGCCTTGGCCACAACGGCCGTTGCGATGCTGTTACCCACCACATTGGTCGCCGTACGCGCCATGTCCAGGAATTGGTCGATGCCAATGATCAGCAACAGCCCCGCCTCGGGAAGGTTGAACATCGGCAACGTCGCCGCGACCACCACGACCGATGCCCGGGCCACGCCGGCCATGCCCTTGCTGGTGATCATCAGTGTCAGAAGAATCAGCATCTGCTGAGTGAAACTCAGGTCAATGTTGTAGGCCTGGGCAATGAACAGGATCGCGAACGCTTGATACATCATCGAGCCGTCGAGGTTGAACGAATACCCCAGGGGCAGCACGAAGCTGGAGACGCGTTTGGGCGCGCCAAATTTCTCCAGCGCCTCGATGGTTTTCGGATAGGCGGATTCGCTGCTCGCGGTGGAAAAGGCCAACAGGATCGGCTCCCGGATCAGCTTGCCCAAATGAAAAACCGAACGTCCAAGGAACACGTATCCAGCACCGAACAGCAACGCCCAGAGGATCAGGATGCCCAAGTAGAACTCGGCGATGAGCTTGCCGTAATCCACCAGCAAGCCCAGGCCCTGGGTGGTGATGGCCGAAGCGATGGCGGCGAACACACCAATCGGTGCAAAGGCCATCACGTAGTCGGTGATCTTGAACATCACCTTCGCCAATTCTTCGATGGAATCGGTGATGCGCGTGTGACCGGCGCGCTTGACGCCTGCCAGCGCGAAGCCGAAGAACAGCGAGAAAACCACGATTTGCAGGATCTCGTTATTGGCCATTGCCTCGGCAATACTTCGAGGAAAGACATGGCCGATAAACGCCTTGAGACTGAAATCCCCAGTGTTGACGGGCACGGCTGCGGACGCATGCTGGGCGACTTCCAGATTCAATCCGGCGCCAGGTTGGAACAGGTTGACCAACCCCATGCCAATCAACAGCGACACAATCGAAGCCGTCACGAACCACCCCATCGCCCGGGCGCCAATCCTTCCTACGGAGCGGGAGTTGCCCATGCTGGCGATACCACCGACCAAGGTCGCGAACACCAGTGGCGCAATGATCATTTTGATCATGCGCAGGAAAATGTCGGTGACCATCGAGAAATATGCAGCGATTTCCTTGGCGCTTTGCTCGCTCCCTGCGAAATGGTGACACGCCCAACCCACCAGCACGCCCAGGGCGATGCCCATGGCAATTCGACGCGGGAGCTTGTTCTTTTTCACGGTGCTGTCCTCAAGTAGTTCTTGGATTTTTATTACTTGGCAGGTCACGCTGATTCGCCTGAAGCCGCGAGACGTCAGCGCTACGAGAACAATTCTAGGGAGAGCATCGAACGGCATGATGAGTAATCCGGCCACGCTCATGCATTTTCGGAATAGTTATATGTTTGGCGCTACGGGCCGGGGGATTGGACCCTAGAATGATCCCTTCATGACGAGGGATTTCTAGATGCAACTCAAATGGCTGGACGACCTCCTGGCGATCGCCGAATGGAAAAACTTCTCCCGGGCAGCCGAAGTCCGCTGCGTGACGCAATCGGCTCTATCGCGACGTATTCGCTCGCTTGAAGAATGGGTGGGCGTCAAGTTGGTGGACCGTGGCACTTATCCGGTCCAGTTGACGGCGGCGGGGATCACTTTTTGCGATGAGAGCAGAGAGGCACTCGCCGGGCTGTTGAGGTTGCGTTCGGCCCTGCGCGATGTGGAGCGGATGCCGGGGCGCTCGATCCAGATCACTGCGGGTCACAGCCTGTCGATGACTTTCTTGCCCAAGTGGCTCGCGCAATTCCAGCAACACAACGAACAATTCAATGCCCGGGTGGTTGCCGCCAATATCCATGACGCCGTGATTGCCCTGGAGGAAGGCAGCTGCGACTTGATGATGGTTTATCACCATCCATTGGCGCCCATCCTGTTGGACGCCGAGCGTTTCGGCAGCCTGACCCTCGGTCATGATTCATTCATTCCACTCTGTGCACCGAACCGCAAAGGCGAACCCCTGTTCCCATTGTCAGGCCGCTCCGGCAAGGCCGTGCCGTACCTCGCCTACACGGCCACTACGTTCCTGGGTCGCGTCGCCGACATCGTCATCAAGAACGGCCCGACACCGACTGCGCTGGAACGCTGCTATGAGGCCGACATGGCCATGCTGCTGATGCGCATGGCGGTTGAGGGCTACGGCGTGGCGTGGCTGCCACAAAGCGCAGTGGCCGATGAGCTGGCGCGAGGGCTGCTGGTCAGGGCCGGCGATGAGCAATGGAGCACGCGATTGGAGATTCGATCGTACTGCACGAATGCCAATCGCAATCCAACGATGCGCAAGCTCTGGAAAACGCTGGAGGGCGCGTCGCTGCGCTCACCCGCCTGACATCGCCTGGTAGTACTGCGCCATGTAATCGACGAACACTCGCACCTTGGCCGGCAGATGCCGGGCGTGAGGATAAAGCGCGTAGTAGTGCCGTTCCCCAAGGGTGTGCTCAGGCAGAATCCGCACCAACCTTCCCGCCAGCAGGTCATCCTGCACCGTCGCCAGGGTAAATGCGGCAATGCCACCACCCGCCAAGGCACAGGCGTGCAAGGCAGTGATGGTGTCTGTGTGAAACGTGCCGTGACAGTCCAGGGTAATCGATTCCCCCTTCGCATTGGCGAGCGTCCATTGGCCAGCCGGTCCATAGGTGAGTAGCCGATGGTCGTTGAGTTCGGCAACGCTGCGAGGCAAGCCACGCTTGAACACGTAGGCCGGCGCCGCGACCAACACCAACGGCGATACGCTGAGCAACCGCGCGACCAGGCTGCTGTCGGCCAGGGGCCCACAGATGCGTAGCGCCACATCGAATCCCTCGGCCACCAGATCGACCAACGGATCGGAGCAAGACAAATCAATCTGGATGTCTGGGTACTGCGCCTGGAAGGCTGGCAACCAATGCGCCAGCTCCAGCGTACCGACCACCAACGGCGCGCTGATCCGAAGCAGCCCGGACGGACGCTCGCGTTCCTGCGTGACAGCTTGGGACGCGGCATCGACTCGATCAAGAATATCCACGCAGGCTGCGTAGTACCTTTCCCCCGCCGCCGTAAGACTCATGCGGCGGGTATTGCGATTGATCAGACGCACGCCCAACGCGGATTCCAATTGCTGCAAATGTCGGGAGACCGACGAGTGCGTGGTGCCCAGCCGCTCGGCGGCGGCTGTAAAACCCTGGGCCTCGACGACGCAGCGGAACACGCGCATGGCGAGCATCTGATTCATGGGGTTAGCGCACCGGTAGCTTGATGATTTCGGCGGTGTTCATCACATCGCCGAACGTGTCCTCGATTTCGGCGAGCGCGGCCTGGTGCAAGGCGTCCTTGTCGGTCGACTCTCCGTTGACCCGGGTAATCGCGCGGGTGGCCGATGCATCGGCCGCCACCAACACGTTATAGCTCAGCGGCGCCGCATCCCGGGCTGCGCCCGCCACGCACGCATGTGTCATGAGACCGGAGACGATCACGTTCTCAATACCCGCGGCTTTAAGACGCTTGTCCAGATCGGTACTGCCAAACACGCTGACGGTGGTTTTCTGCAAAACCGGATCCTTGGCCCTGGGCTGCATGTCGGGGTGGAATTTCACGGTTTCACCGTCGATGGCGAACACTGGCGAACCAGCGGGTGCAATGTGCCGGACATGGTAGACGGGCATCTTGTGTTCATCGGCGAACTCGATCAGCTTTCGGGCGTTGGCCAGCGCTGCCGGGCCGTCGGGGATCGGCATCTTACCGGTGAAGTATTCGTTCTGGAAATCGATCACCAGTAACGCGGTTTTACCGGCAGGCAACTGGCTGACCGGCACTGCGCCGGACATGGCGCGGATAGTTGGATGAGTTTCGGCCGAGGCGCCGGCTGCTGGCGAGAACGCCTGAGATTACACAGGCGGAGAGGAAACGACGGGTAAAACGCTGCATGGACAGTTCCTTCTTTCGTGGAGTGAATGAAGGGAATGCTAGGGCCATGACCGGCACCCGAACACAGCGTGGGCGGCACAGGACTTGTTTAGGATTTGCACAGGTGAGCCGTGATCGGGGCGTTGCCGCTCGCTAAAGGACGTCGACAAACCCGTGGCGAGGGAGCTTGCTCCCGCTCGGCTGCGAAGCAGTCGTGAATCGGCGGGTGTGGTGTGTCTGACATTTCGAATTCGCTGGTTTAGGGGCCGCTTCGCGCCCCAGCGGGAGCAAGCTCCCTCGCCACGGGTCCATCGTTTTATCCAGCATCAAGGGCGACCCTGGCAAGGTCGCCGACTGCATCAAGACGCGAGAAGTTGTGCCTGTAAACGTCGTCCGATCACATCCAGCAAATCACAACCGTCGCGCAGAGGGATTGCCAATACCTGCGCGAAGTCGTGCAGGACGACGGCGTCGGTGCTGATTTCGGAACGCATCGCGAGGTTCTCCAATAACTGGGTGACAGCGGCGATTCGGTAGGCGGCTGTGTCGTGCAGCACGTCCAGAGGTGCTTCCGTGTCGATCAGAAGGGCGTGGAAATTGTTTTCGATACCGGTGATGGGCATGTAGCGGGACATGGGTGTTTCTCCTGCCGTGATGGGCTCAATGGCTAGGTTTCGTGAGGGCTTCCACACCCTGCCGCTGAATTTGCAGCGACGGAAGGAATTTAACGTGCGGGGCGATTGGCGGATAGTCGGCCGGAAGCGACGCAGTTTGAGGGAAATTTCCGATGAGGCTGTCCGGCGTTGGGTTCGCAGCTTGTTTAGCTATTCGTTAGCGACGGCACCAGCAACTATTCGCTTACCGATTTGCCTTCCCACCTCCAATGCCTGCCCATCCCTCTGCTTCCCCTGCCGCGCCTGCCCCACCAACTGCGGAATCAAATCCCCTTCCGGCAAGTGCTTCCAGAATCGCCCCGGCATGTGTTGGCGCAACGCGCTGGGGTTGAGCCTCGCCGGGTTGAAGATGTGCCGATAATAGGTGCGCCACAATTCCGCGCCGGGGTCTTCGGCGTGGCGGGCCCATTGTTGCCATTGCTCGGGGCAACGGCGCTGGTAGTCCAGCGAATGCCCATCGAAACGAATGCCGTCGCGGGGCGTTGCGATCAGCCAGCGTTGTCGGCCCAATCGCTCGGCAAAATGCCCGCTCGCGCTTTCAAGGATGTCGTGGGCCGGCTGGTGGAAAGCCACCAGGTCCAGTTGCAGTTGTTCAGCGACCGCAGGCGGCAAGGGTATGAAACGCACGAATGCATGAAGGTGATGGGCTTCGCGACTGACCTGCTTGATGCGCCGTTGCAGCGCGCTGCCCAATCGATCACCAGCGAGCATAGCGGTGCGGTCACCATGGGCGACACGCCAGAGCACTTCGTACAACAGGTTCCAGCGTTGTTCGCCCTGGTAGCGGCTGGCCTGTTCCAATTGTCCCAACAGACCCGCCGGGACGCGTGTCTGGAACGGTCCCGGGCCTTGCGGCAATGCCGCCGGCACTGCAAGCAGGTCAGCCATGGGGCCTTGGGCCCAGGTTACGTCGCTGGGGTCGATTCCGTGGCCCAACAGTGTTCTGGCCTGACTACGCCAGGTGCTGAAATCGTCGTCGCAATCCAATGCAATCACGCCCACAACCCCATTTGTACGGGCCGCTGCGGATCGCGCAAGCGCGCTCGGAGCAAGCCGCTGCGCACCTGGCCGTCAGCGGGTCGGTAATCGCTGGTCACAATGAACGGACGGGCCTTTTCCAACACGCAACGCAACTGCACCAGGTCGTCGTAGCGAATCCGCCGTTCCCTGCGCAGTGCCACCAGGCGTTGCACGCTACGAAGGCCGATGCCGGGAATACGCGCGAGCAAGGCCGGCTCGGCACGGTTAAGGTCGAGTGGAAACACATCGCGATTGGCCAACGCCCAGGCCAGCTTGGGGTCGATGTCCAGGTCCAGGTTGCTGGACGTAGTCAACAGCTCGCCCGCCTTGTAGCCGTAGCCACGCATCAGGAAGTCGGCTTGGTAGAGCCGGTGCTCGCGCAGCAAAGGTGGCGCGGCGAGTGGCACGCTGGCGGGGCTTTCGGGGATCGGGCTGAAGGCAGAATAATAGACCCGCCGCAATCCGTAGCCTTGATAGAGCGACTCGGCATTGCTGAGGATGGCGTGGTCATCGGTGGCATCCGCCCCGACGATCACCTGGGTGCTCTGCCCGGCCGGGGCAAAGCGAGGCGCCCGCGGTTCGCCGGCCACTGCCTGTTGACCGTCGTGGATGGTGCCCATGGCCTGGCGAATCGTCTTCAATTGCTTTTCCGGCGCCAGGCGCTTGAGGCTCACCTCGGAGGACAATTCGATATTCACGCTCAGGCGATCCGCCAGCCGCCCTGCCTCTTCGATCAATAGCGGATCCGCGTCGGGAATGGTCTTGAGATGGATGTAGCCTCGAAAGTGATGCTCCTCGCGCAGCAACCGCGCCACCCGGACCAGTTGCTCCATGGTGTAGTCGGCCGAGCGAATGATGCCGGAGCTCAGGAACAGACCGCTGATGCAATTGCGACGGTAGAAATCCAGGGTCAGCCGGACCACTTCTTCGGGTGTGAAACGCGCCCTCGGCACGTTGCTGGAGCGACGGTTGACGCAGTACTGGCAGTCGTACAAGCAGAAATTGGTCAACAACACCTTGAGCAGCGATACACAGCGCCCATCCGGCGTGTAGCTATGGCAGATCCCCATGCCGTCAGTGGCCCCAAGCCCGTCCCGACCACGCGAACTGCGCTTGGGAGCACCACTGCTGGCACAGGACGCGTCATATTTGGCGGCGTCGGCAAGAATGCCGAGCTTGGCGATAAGCTCCATGGAAGATTCTCAAATACTGTATGCATGCACAGTATTTGGAGATTGACCGCGATGCAAGCTCCGCTGGTCAATCCAACCAACGAGCAGAGTGTGACTGGTGGATTCATCGGCACCATGATGGGCTATAATCCGGTCATTCACGCGATTCGAGGTCCAACCCCATGGGCACTGTCAGCCTTGAAACAAAAAAGGCCTACGCGGCCAGGACGCGCAGGTCCAACTACGCGGCCAGCCTGCGCCTGGAAGGTTTCAAAGTGTCTTTCGAGGACGGCGAACGCAAGCTGCCTTCCCGTGAAGATGTCTTGAAAACCTTCACCAAGACCCGAGCCTGATGCCGGACAAATATGGCGTCGGCGAGGACGCCTACTGTTATCCCGGCTCCACGGTCCTGCGCAACAAACTCGATATCCGCGACGAACCCACCCTGGGCGAAGCCGAACAACAACTCTCGGCCATCGCGGCAAGCAACGTCGAATTCACCCCTCCTCCTTACAGCCTGGCTTACCTCCAGAATATCCATCGCGCCTTGTTCGCCGACTTGTTCGAATGGGCTGGACAGTTGCGAACCGTCGGCATGGCCAAGCAGGACACGCGTTTCTGCCAACCCGAATACATGGAAAAGGAAGCCAATAAAATCTTTGCCAGGATGGCAGCGGCGAACTGGTTCGAAGGGATGGGCCGAGCAGAACTGATCGTGGCCGTGGCGGATGCGTATTCCGATATCAACGTCGTTCACCCCTTCCGCGAAGGCAATGGCCGCGCCCAGCGCATCCTGTTCGAGCACCTCATCATGAACGCCGGTTTCGAAATCAGTTGGTGGGGCATCGAAAAAGACGAATGGATCAGCGCCAACATCGCGGCCTACAACTGCGTACTCGAGCCTATGGAAACGGTTTTCAAGAAGTGCATTGGACAGCCGATACAATCCCGACCATAAGTTATCTGCACTTCCTCGCTTAAGTGATACATTCCGTGCCAGCCAACCCTGCCGAAACCCTCTGTATGTACCGGATTGCCTCCTTTCCCCCAAACGAGCAAGGCCGAGACTTTGTCGTGGGCGACGTACATGGGCATTTCAAGCTTTTGGCGAAGGCCTTGGACAACCTCGAGTTCAATACCGAAATAGACCGGATTTTTTCCGTAGGCGACCTCATCGATCGCGGCCCCGACTCCGAAGATGTATTGAATTGGCTTGGAAAATCCTGGTTTCACGCGGTACGCGGCAACCATGAACAAATGGTGATCGACGGCATCCGCGGCCACGGAGACAAACCCAGGCACATCCGCAACGGCGGAGCCTGGCTCTACGCGTTGAACCCGGCCATCCAAGACCAACTTCTAAAAGCCCTTCAAGCACTTCCACTCATTATCGAAATCGACTTATCGGCTAATAAAACGATTGGAATCGTACATGCCCAAGCGCCGTTTTTCGGGCTGGATAATGATTGGCAAGGTGCGAAAGACGCCATTACCGGGGCACTCGGAAAGCAGGTTCAACAACAAGCCTTGGCGGAAGCCTTGTATGCCCGGGACAGGATCGAACAGCAGGACCCTACTCCCATAAAGGGCATCCACGAACTCTATGTCGGACATTCATCAGTCCCCACCGTCACGCGCCTCGGCAACATTGTCTATGTGGACACTGGCTGCTCCTTTTCCGACGGAGCACTGAGCCTGGTGGAAATCAGCAGCCAATCTGTTTTCAGCATAGGCATGACGCAGTGAGGTAAGGGACTGCCTCGCTCATCGGTCCAGGGCCGACGGCATTCGCTGCCGTCCCATACCTGATAAACTGTGCGCCCTTCGCATCCGCCTCCAGATTCCCATGCCTCTTCAAGAAACTTCGCAACAGTCCGTGTCCCGCCGCTTCAGCGTTGCCCCGATGATGGATTGGAAAGGCTAATCCTGAAGGCCTCGTAATACGTGGCTTTCAGCGAACCCTGAAAACTCGCGTACCATTTTCGTACCACCACCACTTCGAAACTCACCATGCCGCCAGGGCGTAACGTTCCTTGCGGCAGTGCCTGTCGCTCCAATCCGCAGCATTGCCCCAGCAATCCAGTCCACCGCAAATCATCAACTCGACAAATGCCAGTCGTACGTGCGCGCCTACACGTCTGAGGCCGGCAGAATCGAAATATTTAGGGGGGCAAAAAAAAGAGTAACATGAGTAACCTCGCTCAAAAACACAGACCAAACCATTGAAATTAAAGGTTTTTTCTCAAACTGGGTAAGGTAACATTTAAGTAATATTGAAGTAATCTGATTACTCTTATTTGATGTAATTCAACCAGATATAAAAACCTTTTAAAATCAAACACTTGAAAACATATTACTGTTTCAGTTACCTCTTTGTTACTCCTCTTTGTAATCAGCAGAGCCACGGAATACGCGGGCTACAGGCCATCCCTTCCCTCTGATTACTGAAATTACTCTTTTCTGAACCGCTCCCTTCCCCTCAAACCAAGCGCCTGTCGAGACCAATGAGCGAACCCCCTCGACATGCAGGGATCCGCAGGCTTTTGCACCTCCCAGAATCGTCAGAAGGCCCCCGGCCGGGCTCGTTTCGAGCAGTCCGCAGGTGTGCGGAAAAAAAGACCTATTTAGACCGGAGGCCAGGTGGGGGGACGACGGCGCGCGCCAAGAGCAAAAACACCGCGTTCCTCAAACGTCCCATTTGAGCCCCCTTGGGCGCGGCCCACCGCGCACCATGTCCACCGGCACGAAACAAGCGGTTGAGGCTGCCACAGCGCCCTAGCGAGGGGGCATGACTCCGAGAATTTATAAACCGCAGAAACATGAGAAACTGAGTAGATAACGACAACCCCATGGATGATTGCTGAGGACGTTACCGACGAGCCTGTGGACTCACGCTGGTGTGGCGGACGGCGTGGATGTGACAGAATTGGCAACTGGGTATCGCTTCGGTGAAGGAGTTTCAAGCTTTGGATGAGACAGAGAAGCAATATAGAGCAACAGCCACTAACAATAAAAAATACCCTAAACGCCTTACAGATTACATTACTGAGTTAGTAAAGCTCGGTAGAATGCTTGAGGCCAAACACCTCTTCTTAGAATTATGCAACATAAAACCTAATCATAGTAAAACCATACGATTAGGCTACACTATTGCGATCGCCACCTTTGATGATGAAGAGGTAGTAAAGTACGACCGTCTTTTAGTGAGTTCAGCCATCGACGCCAGGGAGATTCTATGGTTCCAGCTACGCTATTACCATTCGCGCAACAACACTCTTGCTTGCAAGACTACAATTGACGCCCTTCTTGAACACCGTTTAGATTTTGATCAGCTTTCGACAATCATTGGTATTTGCCTCGAACGGCAGAGTTACGCCATTGCTGAATCTCTGGCACGATATTTAGCCAAGAACCGTCTAACACTATCTTCGAGAACCAACTCCTGGCTCAAACAAATAGCAATCACGAAACTTATGAATATCATCCAGAGGTCCAAATGAATAATTTCTTGGTCGTCAAAGTTCTGGATAATAGAAGCATCTCACTCCCATCCACTTTAATCTATGGCGATGTCGAGCTGCGTTCTTACTCTGCCGATACCCATGCCGAAACTGAAGCATTCGAAGTGTCTGCATCTGAATCTGGTTTGGATTATGGAAAATTCAAAATTTGCGCGCGAATTGCTACGATAGTCAACTGCGAGACGCAAATTGAAGCTGTGCATATCGCCGACATCAGGTTCCTTAAAGTTCTCGATTTGAAATCTGTTGAATTTGCGGTTTCCGCAATAAAGACATCGAAAATCGGCTTAATAAAGATTTTGTCTTCCGGCGAAATTGTTCCAATAAAAAAATCTGGATTCCAGCATTCCATTACTTTTTTAGTAGGGCAAGGTGATACACAACGGTTTGACATAACTAATTATTTACTTTCGCTTGAGAATGAGCTAGGCGATCGCTACATGCGTTCTTTACACTGGGCGAGGAACAGCAAGCACGAGGCCAATCCGCAGCTGAAAATTATATTTTTATGGTTTTCGCTGGAGGCTTTATTAAAAGCAGACGAAAATGACAATTGCGTCGAGAGTTATATTCGCTTATTCCTCGGCTTCCCGAATGGTCAGCAGCTAGGGGTTCTTTCCTCCTCTGTAAGAAACGCTCTAGAAAATCACGCCAGGTATAAATACTGGCAAAAGGAACTTATAGAAACGGTCAAAGACATCCGTGACTTTAGAAATAACTCGGTACACTCAGGTTTTCGGAGCGTAGATTTCACCAAAGAAAAGCTTGAACTATTTAGCTCAGTGATGAACTATGCTGTAAGCAGATGTCAGAATGGGGTAATGCAAGGACTGCTTAACAACATAGGCACTCTTTCTGATTTTAAAGAATACGCGGTTCCGATATTTGAAGATAATACAAATTTAATAAACGACGTCCACCACAATATCATTTACTCCCTAGATAACCCCATCAGTTACTAGCTACATCTAGTTTTGTTTTCGCATTTTCCCTGTCACCTCACTTATTCTGCGGAGGTTAAGCCTCCGCCGGTTTCATAGGACTTAAAACGCAAGACCTCCTCCCCTAGCCAGTGATTCAGTTGCGCCATCCGCGTCTGAATGGGCTCCAGCTCATTGGCCGCATAAATCTGCGCCGCCTCCCTGATAGACCCGAACCCACCCGCGTTCTGCGGCACAATACCCATCAACTGTGGCGGAATCCGCAGGCTCGCCAGCACGTCATCACGAGTCTGATTCTTGATCGAGTTGAACTCATCTTTGGCCGCTACCTCGCTGACAGGGATGAGCTGAATCCCATCCTTTTTGCCCGTCGGCGAATACACAAACAAATTCCGAAAATTCCCCGGCCCCTTCGACTCCTTCAACGCTTTCCGCAAAGCATCAATATCCGCCTCAGTCTGCGCCGCATCCGTCATGTACAAGATGAATCCCGCATGACTCCCATTCTCGTAATATTTGCGCCGAAACAACGTCGCCGATTCATTCAACAGCGCCGACTGCAACGCACTGATCCACTCCGGCAGCCCATAAATCTCCTGGTGCAAATCTGCCTCACGCAGATGAAAAATGCTCCCCGGCTCAAAGGCGTGCTCGTTCTTCCACCCTTGCACCTGGTAGAACTTCCCCTCCGGCCCTACCCGCATGTACTTCGCCAACGACGGCACCAATTGCCTGGTGCTGCCCAGCACCGAACGGCGCTTTTCCAGATAGCCATTGCCCAGGCACAGGAAGTCCAGGGCGAACTGTTCAAAAGCCGCCCGCGACAGCATCGGATGCGGGATAAACGTCTTGCTCAACAGGTTGCGCTTGAACATCAATCCCGAATGCAAATGCACGCTCGCTCCCACAGACCGAGCCAGACCGTTAAGCGACAACGGCGGCTCATACCAGCGCCCGTTGAACCAGCATTCCAAATAATCGAACACCTCCCGACCACCCAGCACCGGCGTCGGCTCCCCAAAGCTGAACACCTGGGTCCCCGCACTGGCGGCGCCAATGGAGGCCGGCAAATGTACCTGGCTGGCAAGTTGTTCAGTCATGTGAAAATCTCCATTCGCCCGGTATTCGCAGCGGTCTGCCCTTCGAGCGGTTCGTTCTGCAATGCATGAAAGAGCGCCCAAGCCAGGTCGGCATGGCCGGTGTTGTCGTTGCGCCCTGCGGTATAGGTGAACTGCCGGCCACCTGCGGTGATGGTTTTGCGAATCGCCATGAGCGACTGGGCCATGTCGGTCCAGCCGGCGTCGAACTCCAGCCGGCCCTTGTGGATCACGTCGTAGGCCTTCAGCACCAGGCGGGTTTTCACCTCGGGCGAGTAGCTGAAGGTAGTCACAGCTGGGAAGAACTGGCGCACCAGCTGGGCCACGCCGCTGCCCAGGCCAGTGACGTCAATACCGATGTAGGTCACCCAGTAGCGGTCGCACACGCCCTTGATGGCGGCGGCCTGGGCGGCGAAGTCCATGCCCCGAAATTGGTGGCGCTCGAGCACGCGGAACTTGCCGCCCGGCACCAGGGGCGGCGCGACCACCACCAGGCCGGAACAATCGCCCGTCTCGGCCGGGTCATAGCCGACCCACACCTGACGGTCGCCGAACGGGCGCATGGCGAAAGGTTTGTAGTCCTCGGCCCACTCCACCCAGCTATCGACCATGCAGGACTGCAACACCGACAGCGGGAAGATGCTCGCGCCGTCATCAACGAACTCGCACATCAGAAGGTTGGCGAAGGCCTCGGGGCTGTACTCCCGGCGCAGCTCTTCGATGTCAAACAGATCACACCCGCCGCGCTCGGCGTCGAGGATGGTGACGATCTGGCGCCACAACCGATCCTCGCAGAACCGGCCCTGCTGGAGCGCGCCGTGGGACACATCTACTTTGGTGTGCTGCGCGGCAGGTTTGCCCTTGTTGAAACGCTCACCGGTCCAGAAGGTATAGGCCTCGTGCGCCATGCTCGACGGCGTGGAGAAGTAGGTTTTGCGCCACTTCTTGTGCATCGCCATGCCCGAGGCGACCTTGTTCAATTCCTCGAACTTGAACGTCCAGAAGAACTCGTCGAAGTAGAAGTTGCCGTGATAGCCCTGGGCGGTGCGGGCGTTGGTCCCGAGGAAAAACAGCTCGGCGCCGTTGGGCAGTACAATCGGGTCACCGGTCAGCTCAACGCCGATGACTTCCCGGGCGAAGGCCTGGATGTAGCCACGGAACAGGTAGGCCTGGTTCTTCGAAGCTGACAGGAAAATCTGGTTGCGACCGGTGTCCAGGGCGTCGATAAACGCCTCACGGGCGAAGTAGTACGTGGCGCCGATCTGCCGGCTCTTGAGGATGACGCGGGTGCGCTGGTTGCCCGCCCGGTACCAGTCTTTTTGGTAGTCGAAGCAACCGTCGATGAACGCCTCGCGCAGCAGCTCGATCTGGTCTTCGCTGATGTCGTTCTTCGGTGATTTTTTCTTCGGGCTTTCGTTGCGCTTGGCGAGGTTCGGGTTGAGGTCGGTTTCGGTACCACCACCCTGGAAACGCTGAATGCGGGCCTGGCGCTCAAGCTGCCGATGCAGCAGATCGATCTCCTTGAAATCGCCGCCGGTCTTGTTGTCCTTGAGGATCAACTGCAACAGGCGCGCTTCCAGGGCCCCGCCGATGCGCTCGACGTTGTCAGCCCGGTCCCACTTGTCGCGGGCCTTCCAGCTGTGTAGCGTTTTCTCCTTCTCGCCCGTCGCCTCGGCAATCTCGCAGACGCGCCAACCCATCCAGTACAGAAACTTGGATTGGCGTCGGGGGTCGATGGGCAGCAAGGCGGTCGTCATGCCGAGATGCTGCCGCCCACCGCGGCGACTCAATAGCGCCGCCCCTTGTACCCTCCCCGCCTACAGTCCCGCCCCGTTGCCGCCGCTCGCGCCCATACCGACCATGCCCCTCATTGCAACGCACTGAGAATCCCCGGCATGAAGAAGTACCGCAGCAACTGGTTCCGCGTCGCCATCGAAGGCGCAACCTCGGACAAGCGCACCATCAAACGCAGTTGGCTGGAACAGGCCGCCAAGAACTTCAACCCGTCCACCTACGGCGCCCGTATCTGGCTGGAGCATTTCCGCAGCCTGCTGCCCGACAGCCCTTTCAAGGCCTACGGCGACGTACTGGCGGTGAAAGCCGAAGAGGTGGACGTCAACGGCCAAAAGAAACTGGCGCTGTTCGCGAAGGTCGAGCCTACCAACGACTTGATCGCCATGAACAAGGCCAAGCAGAAAATCTATACCTCCATCGAAATCGACGAGAGTTTTGCCGACACGGGCGAGGCCTACATCGTCGGCCTCGCCGTGACCGACTCACCCGCCAGCCTAGGCACCGATGTCCTGGCGTTCTCAGCGCAGAAGCCCGAATCCAGCCCATTCCAGGATCGTCACTATTCGCAAACCTCCATGTTCACCGAGGCGGTGGAGACCGAGCTGAAATTTGAAGAATTCGAAGAGAAGCCGAGTATCGGCGCCCAGCTATTCAACAAGGTACAAACCCTTCTGACCGGCAAACAGACTAAGGATGACAACGAGTTCACCCAGATCGGTGAAGCGGTCGAAGCCATCGCCGAACACGTCAAGGATCTTCCCGACCAACTCGCCGCTGAAAAGAAATTTTCGGCTGGGCTAAAGACCCGACTCGATCAAGTCAGCACCGAACTGACCGAGCTGAAAACCCAGCTGTCCACCACCCAGGATCCCAACCAGAAAACGCGCCCGCAGGTCTCCGGCGGCGGTAACCAAGTCATGACCGACTGCTGACCTTCAAGGACGATCAACATGCGTAACGACACCCGAGTACTGTTCAACGCCTACCTGCAACAACTTGCGCAACTGCATGGCGTGGCTGACGTCACCACCAAATTCACCGCAGACCCGAGCGTTGCCCAGACGCTGGAAACCCGCATCCAGGAGTCCAGTGCCTTTCTCAGCGCCATCAATATTTACGGCGTATCGGAACAGTCGGCGGAGAAGATCGGGATTAGCATCGACGGCACCATTGCCAGCACCACCGACACCACCGTCAAAGACCGTGAAGCACGCGACCCAAGCGGCCTGGATGATCGAGGGTACACATGCACCCAAACCAACTTCGACACCGGCATTCGCTACCAGAAGCTGGACCAGTGGGCCAAGTTCAAAGACTTCCAAGCGCGCATTCGTGACGCCATCATCAAGGCCCAGGCCCTCAACCGCATCATGATCGGTTGGAACGGCATCAGCCGCGCCGCGACATCCAATCCAACCATCAACAAACTCCTGCAGGACGTGAACATCGGCTGGCTGCAAAAGATGCGCGAGGAAAACCCCGCCCGGGTCATGACCGAAGTGAAAGACGGCAGCGGTAAAATCGAAATCGGCGCCAACAAAGACTTCGCAAACATCGACGCCCTGGTCGTCAGCATGGTCAACGAGTTCATCGAACCCTGGTACCAGGAAGACACCGAGCTCGTGGTGATTTGTGGTCGCCAACTGCTGGCCGACAAATACTTCCCGATCATCAACCAAGTGCAAGCGCCATCTGAAATGTTGGCCGCCGACATCGTCACCAGTCAAAAGCGCCTCGGCAACCTGCCGGCCGTGCGTGTGCCGCACTTCCCGGCCAGCGGCCTGATGGTCACCCGCCTCGACAACCTGTCGCTGTACTGGCAGGAAGGCACCCGCCGCCGCACCGTCATCGACAACGCCAAGCGCGACCGCATCGAAAACTTCGAGTCGGTCAATGAAAGCTATGTCATCGAAGACCTGGGCTGCGCCGCCCTGGCCGAAAACATCACCCTGAACTGAGGCGGCGAACATGACCAACCCCTGCCGCCGTCACTTTGAACGCGTCACCGCCGCTGTCGAAGCGGCAGCCACAGACCCCACCCAAACCATGGCCGGCGCCACGGCCTACGAGCACCAGTTAAATCAGCTCTTGCAGGACCGCTTGCGCCTGAAACAGGTCCAGTCCAACCAGGGCAAGGCAGAACTCAAACGCCTGCTACTGCCAAGCTACGAATCCTACGTGCAAGGCGTGCTGGAGGGCGGCAAAGGCGCTCAGGACGAAGTGATGACCACGGTCATGGTCTGGCGTTTCGATGCCGGTGACTTCACTGGTGGACTCGACATCGCGACCTACGTGCTGAAGTACAGGATGGTCATGCCCGATCGCTTCGCCCGCACCTTGGGTTGCCTGGTCGCCGAGGAAGTTGCCACGGCAGCCTTCAAGGCCCAGAAGATCGGCGAACCGTTCGACCTGGCAACCCTGCATCGCACCGCCGAACTCACCGATGCCGAAGACATGCCCGACCAGGCTCGCGCCAAGCTGTTTCTCGCCATGGGTCGGGCCACGCTGGAAGGCATCACCGAAGAGGCCCCAGGTCAACCCGGCCAGCTTCAAGCCGGTGTGGATCTGCTGAAAAAAGCCATCGCCCTGCACGACTCCTGCGGCGGCAAGAAAGATCTGGAGCGGGCCGAACGCCTGCTTAACAAACGCGCCGACCCTGCCGGCTGACCGAGCGTCCCCACGCACCCCGCCGGCTCGGGGCGGATCGGCCAGGCCGCTCCCCCTGAACGTGAAGCCCCGACCACCGGCGACCTATTTTTGAGTGCTGTTCCATGAGCGGATTTATAGCCGGCGGCACCGTCATGCGGCGGCCTTATCAATACCGATGCCTTCTGGCCTTCGATTGATCTCAACGATCTGCGGGCCAAATTGCGAATCGATGCCAGCGTCACCACGCCACGTTTGGAAACCGCCGCCGTTGCCGCCGCCATCAGCGTCAACCGCGAGCTAAGCGAATGGCGCGCCATCCAGCAGGCCGCTGGTCATGCCGAACTGGCGGACGTTCCCGGCGAAAAGATCAACGACGTGTCTGTCCTGGTGCACCTCTACCGCCGCGCCATCGAAGCCGCGACCGGCGCCGAGGTGTGTGAGCGTTACCGCTCCTACGACAGCACCAACAGCGGCAACCAGAACGCAGAGGACCTCACCCCAAACATCGACGACTACCGGCGCGACCTGCGTTGGGCGGTGCGTGACTTTCTGGGCATCAACCGCACCACCGTAGAGCTGATCTGATGAGCGCCACCGTCCGCGCCCACCAAAACGATACCGTCGATGCCCTTTGCTGGCATCACTATGGTCGCACAGCAGGCGTGACCGAGGCGGTACTCGAAGCCAACCCCGGCCTGGCCGACTACGGGCCGATCCTGCCCCAAGGCCTGGCCGTGCGAATGCCCGAAGCCCAGACGGCCGCACCACAGCGGCAGATGGTGAACCTATGGGACTGAAGCCCCTTACATGGCCTGGATCCGATGAACAAACCTAAAAGCCTTCGCGCTCACCTGCTCGCCACCATTAGCGAACTCAAGCACAACCCCGACCGACTGCTGATCTTCATCGACAACGGCAAAATCCGCTGCACCGCCGCAGCCAGCCTGTCCTTCGAGTACAGCTTTGATCTGCAGGTGATCCTCACCGATTTCGCCGGCCATCCCGACAGCGTTATGTTGCCGGTGCTGGGGTGGTTAAAAGTGAATCAGGCCGATCTGCTCGAAAACTTGAACAAGTCCACCCAAGGCATCCAGTTCGAGGCCGACATCCTAGACAACAGCAAGGTGGACCTAAGCCTGACACTGCCGCTGACGGAGCGTGTGGTCGTGGGGACGGACGCAGACGGAAATACCACCATTCACCATCCTGGCGAACCTAAGCAGGTGGCCGCATTCCTTGACCCGGCGTGGATACCTGGCGCCCGACGCACCGGCAGTGAAAGGGTCGTGCCGAAGTGACCAACCAATTGGAAATGCTGGAGGATTGGGCGGCCGGTCTTCTGGGGCAACTCGAACCGGCATCACGCAACAAACTCGCCCGCAGCATCGGCCAGGCCCTGCGGCGCAGCCAGCAACAGCGAATCATCACCCAGCGCAACCCGGACGGGAGCAAGTATGTTCCGCGAAAGCAGCGTAATCTGCGGGGTAAGCACGGACGGGTGAAGCGAAAGGTGCAGATGTTTCAGAAACTGCGCACGGCGAGCTTTTTGAAGGTCAACGGCGACGGAAATTCAATCAACGTTGGGTTTACAGGACGGGTTGCAAGAATTGCTAGGGTGCACCAGTTCGGTCTTAAGGATAGAGCCGAGAGTGGGGCACCTGGTGTGACGTATTACCAAAGAGAAGCATTAGGATTTTCCGATAAGGATGTAGATTTAATTCGAGATAAATTGCTATCACACTTCACGCAATAGCAATTCACATCTACAAAATCAGCTCAAATTAGCAACCGGAGCCTCGACATTATCCTGAGGCGCGGATGCATCTTTTCTCACAGCTCTTAATTCAACCATTATTTTCTCCCCCTCCGCAGTGAGTTTCCAATATTGATAGCTCCTTCCGTCCGTGGACTCTAGACTATCAATCTGCACCAAACCCAAAGCCTTAAGCTGAATTGTCACAGTCTGAAAAACCTGATCATCCAGCTTATTCATTCGCGAGCTTATGCCATACTTGTTTATCACAGCATCACGAAGCATTTCTTTTACCGCGCTGTGCTCATAATACCTAACCAGATAAGGGGATATAAAGTAGAAAATTTCTCGCCACGTGAGGCTTACCTCCCACTTAACGTATCTAGACCCACTAAACCATGTCCCAGACAACTGGAAAACATCTTCGAGACCAGCTAGGTTTGAAATATTGTAAGCAACCTCCTTTACAACCTTAACTTTTGATAGCTGGTCTAGCAGGTTGTTATTTTCTTTTCTCAGTTGGTTTATTTCTTTAAGAAGTTCCTCGCTTGATCCTTCGCTTGCTCGAACCCAACCTATAGCGGGAAAAAGCCTGATAGTTTTGGTAAGGCTCAAAGCAACCAAACCTGGGAGCTCACTACCGCTTTGCCAAAATTTTACCAGCCTACCTGTGGATGCCTTATTCCGAAAGTCCTCCAGCTTTTCACGTGCCTCTATTGAAAGCTCTGATTTCTCCATGGACAACTGACCAGGACTCCCGTGAATCAAAGCCACTACTTTGAGCCCTTTCTCTACTGCATAGTCATATTCTTTTTCAGTGTAACTTATACCTTCAGAACTGATACTCCCGTAACGCCCACCAATAATTAATAAATAATAATCACAATCATCTATTACTCTCTTAATGAATTCCCACTGTTCTTCATCCGTGGCGGGAAACAACTCCATACCAGCGGGAATACAATCCATTTCCATTAAAGTCTGAGTAACACTTTGTCGCTCTTCCTTTAAATCAGTATAAGTTGAACTAACAAAAACTTGGTATCTCTTATCCATTTCTTTTCTCCCTGTGCACCCCTAAGAGTCCGAACCGCCCCCTCCAGCTACAGTCCGGTGATCATAGTCTATCTGCTTGTATGTTCTAAGAGCGACCTATTACAGAGACCTTTGTAGGTCGCATCCGTACAAGCCTTACTAAAGGCGTCGTACGCGGGTAGCCATCAAAATATTGCCATGAACGACTTAGCCACCCTCACCCGCCTAATCGAAAACCTCATCCGCTACGGCACCATCGCCGCCGTCCAGATGAAGCCCCCACGCGTACGAGTAAAAACCGGAACCCTCACCACCGCCTGGCTACCCTGGATCGCCCTACGAGCCGGCGCCGACCGGGAGTGGAACCCTCCGACCGTCAACGAACAGGTCCTACTCTTCAGCCCCTCCGGCCAACTCGCCAACGGCGTCGTCCTGACCGGCCTGTTCAGCGACCACATCCCCGCCAACGGCGACCGTGAAGGCCTGCACCGCATCAACTACCGCGACGGCACGGTGATTGAGTACGACTGCATCACCCACCACCTCAACGCCACCCTCACCGATGGCGGCACCACAACCCTGATCAGCCCAGGCGGCATCAACCTCGTCGGCAACATCACCCACAAGGGCAACTACACCCAAACCGGCAACCAGAACGTCACCGGTACGGTCACCGTCTCGGTAGATGTAGTGGCGGCCGGCATCAGCCTGGTGAACCACCCGCACGGCGGCGTCATGCCGGGCAGCGGCAAGACAGGGAAACCGGAATGAATCGACACACCGGCGCCTCCCTCACCACCGTCGAAAGCATCGCCCAATCCATGAGCGACATCCTCAGCACGCGCATTGGCACCCGAGTCATGCGGCGCGAATACGGCAGCCTATTGCCCGAGCTGGTTGACCACCCATTCAACGACATCACCCGCTTGCAGGTGTACGCGGCCACCGTCATGGCGCTGATGCGCTGGGAGCCGCGTATCAGCCTGAGCCGTGTGCAGTTCCAGGGCGCCACGCTGCAAGGCCAATCCTCGTTGGACATCGAGGGCAGCATCGTCGATAGCAACGAGCCGCTGAGCCTGAGCGTGTCTCTTCACTTGGGGGGTAGCGCATGAACTCATTCGTCGCGATTGATCTGGGGCAACTTCCCGCGCCCGAGGTCGTGGAGCAGGTCGATTACGAGCAGATCCTCGCCGAGCGCAAGGCCTACGCCATTAGCCTCTGGCCGGTCGAGGAACAAACCGAGATCGCTGCACGGCTTGAGCTGGAGTCTGAGCCCCTGACCAAGCTACTCCAGGAGAACGCCTACCGAGAGGTGGTGTGGCGCCAGCGCGTCAATGAGGCTTCCGTCGCCAACATGCTTGCCCTCGCCAAGGGCAGCGACCTGGAGAACCTGGCCGGCAACTTCAACGTCAAGCGCCTGGTCATCAAGCCCGCCAAGCCCTCGGCCATGCCGCCGGTCCCGTTGCTGATGGAAAGCGACGACAGCCTGCGGGAGCGGGCTCAAATGGCCTGGGAAGGCCTCAGCACTGCCGGCCCGCGTAACAGCTACATCTTTCATGCCCGCTCTGCCGACGGCCAGGTGGCCGACGCCACTGCCGAGAGTCCGTTGCCAGCCGAAGCGGTCATCACAGTGCAATCTAACCAGGGCGACGGCACCGCTTCACCCGCGCTCCTTGCAACCGTCAAGGCCTACCTGAGCGACGACGACCGCCGCCCTGTCGGGGATCGGCTGACGGTGCAAAGCGCCCAGATCATCAACTATCAGGTCAAGGCCAAGCTGTTCTCTTCGACCTCCGGCCCTGAAAGCGAACTGAGCCTGGCGGCGGCCAACGCCCGGCTACTGCGGTTCGTGCATCAGCGCCGCCGACTGGGGCTGGAAGTCTCGGAGTCGATCATTCACGCCTCACTGCATGTCGAGGGCATTCGCAAGGTCGTACTGGAAGATTGGGTTGATATTGTCGCGACGAAATACCAGGCCCCGTATTGCACAGGCGTCGAACTGGCGATGGCCATTGAATGATGGCCGACACTCCACTACTTCCGAGCAACTCGACACCGCTGGAACGCCAAGCGGCGCAAGCCCTTGCACAGATCCAGCGTGTGCCGATCCCGCTGCGCACCTTGTACAACCCCGACCTATGCCCCCTGCCCGTGCTGCCCTATCTGGCCTGGGCTTTTTCCGTGGACCGTTGGGACAGCCAATGGACCGAAGCCGCCAAGCGCGCTGCCATCCGCAGCGCGTACTACATCCACTCGCGCAAGGGCACCCTCGGGTCACTGCGCCGCGTTGTAGAACCGCTGGGGTATCTGGTGGACGTCGTGGAGTGGTGGCAGACCGAACCTGAAGGCCCTCGGGCCACCTTCGCTCTGAAGGTCGGTGTCCTGGATACCGGAATCACCGAAGCGATGTACCGAGAGCTTGTGTGGCTCATCGACGACGCAAAACCGCTGACCCGACACCTGATCGGGCTCGACATTATTCTGGAGACCGCACTCGACGCCTTCGCCGGATTAGCGATTTACGACGGCGATGAAATCGACGTGTACCCCTGGAGCAACCCCGACATCAACGTGAGCATCAATGGATATACCGGCATGAGCCTCTACACCCTCGACGAACTGGATGTGTTTCCCCATGGTGGATGAAAAAACAATCTTCGGCGGCATGTTGACCGCGCTTGGCGCCGCCAAGAAAACCAACTGCGATGCCCTCGGCATACCTTGGGAACCCAAGTACATGCTGATCGGTGACGCCAACGGCACCGACCCGGTACCGAGCCCCACACAAACGAAGTTAATCAATCAGGTGTATCGCGCCCAGCTTAATCAGTTGCGTGTCTCACCGACTGACCCAAACGTTCTCATCGCTGAATTAGTGTTGCCCCCTGACGTGGGCGGTTGGTGGGTGCGTGAACTGGCGCTAGAAGACAAAGACGGTGTGTTTTGCGCCGTTGGAAATGCGCCCCCCAGCTATAAGCCCTTGTTGACACAGGGCACAGGCCGTAACCAAGTGGTGCGGATGCACATCATCACCCACGGTACAACCAATATTCAGCTCAAGATCGATCCTTCGGTGGTCCTGGCTACCCGCCAATACGTAGACCAGTCACTTCGCAACATCAATGTGTTTACACATCTGAGAGTTTCAAGAGCACTTAAGAGTTCTGAGTTGGGTGTGGTGCTGGTAGATGCGCAGGCAATGCCTGTTACGGTCCATCTTCCTCGCGCTGATCCAGCATTGGGAACCCGTGACGTCATCGTGAGGCGTACGGATAACAGCGTTCATCGATTGGTGGTAAGCGCGTCCGGGCAGGACCGCTTGAACTTTCACACTCACCTTAATCCTAGTGGTTACCCCTTTTTGGTATTGATGGGGGCTGGTGATTGGTGGCACTTGCGCAGTGATGGAGCTGGTGGCTGGTGGCCGATCGGTCGTTTCGACAGCACACCTTTGGGACGCCCCATGTTCGAGACCACAACGCTATTCAACCCCGGTGGTTATGGGCCGTTGAGCGGCCAGTTACTCAAACGGGGCGAATGGCCCTGGCTGTGGGATCACGCCCGGCAATCCGGCATGCTTCGTGATGACTACCCCCGAACTCATTTCGAAGGTTGTTGGACTTCCGGCGATAAGGTCTCGACGTTCCGAGTGCCGGATGTACGGGGGGAGTTTCTGAGGATACTCGATGAGTCGCGCTTGGTTGACCAAACGATGTTTCGGGGAGAAACGACCGCTGGTAGCACTGTCATCAATATTTATCGACGCTCGCATCTGTTGGCTGTAGGTATGCGAATCACCGGAGAAGACTGGTTTTTTGGAACCACGATCCTTTCAGTAAAAGGAGACATCGTCACGGTTGATACTCCGGCAGAACAGACCGGAATGTACCCCTTGAAGGTCGCAGGACGCATGGCGGGCTCTTGGGAATCAGACGAATTCGGAAAACACACCCATCCCGTCTCATTTGGAAGGGGCACTGGATCTTTACTTCCGTTGATTCCCGAGCATTTTAATGCTGGGAGCGCAAGTCTCTATACCACTCCTTCAAAAGAGAGTTCGCCACCTTTCATAGACTATTCAGGTGACGCAGAAACACGTCCTCGAAACATCGCCTACCCCGGCCGTTTGAAAGTAATTTAAGGTCCCTATGTTCATATACAAATTTGATAAGACCGGGGCCTTATCCGGCCCCATGACATTCCTGTCTATTCCGGGATTCGGCCCACACGTGCCGGGGGATACCGTTCTCCTGCCTGAAGAGTTGCCTGCCGCGCAGGCGGGTTATTGTTGGGTTTTAACTAAAGGTTCTCCTCTGCAAGTGGTCGATAAGCGCGGCACCGTTTACCGCATCGATACCGGCGAATCGATGCAATGGGATGAACCGGGTGAATTACCTGAAGACTTAACGACCCAGCCTTGGCCAGGTGCACATCATCTCTGGCTAAACGGCACTTGGGTATTGGACGAGGCCGCCCAATCGGCCGTCAAAAGCGAACAGGCACTGATCCGCCGAGACGGTTTGTTACAAGACGCTCAATTGCGTATCGCACCCCTGGAATATGCCGAGAAATTGGGCAGCGCAACTGACGCAGAGAGAGCCTCGCTGGAGGAATGGATGCGCTACTGCGTTGAACTCAACCGCCTCGAATCACAGGCGAGCTTTCCTGACTCAATTGACTGGCCCCAAATGCCACAGTTGGTAAACCGACGCTGAAAGCCTACAGACAAATACCCAGTAACACCGAACGCTTGCCCTCAGGCTACATCGCCTTGCGCCTTTGCCTACAACTAAGCCAGAATCCGCCCGCTTGTGCGCCAGGGTACGCGGCGGTAGCTTAGTTCTTGTCACTGCTTAGCAGTGATCGGGTTTAGCAGCCCAAAACCTTTTGACGCACAATGCTGCACATTTGCCAGCAGGCTTTCGTGCCTGCTCGTTATGTAATGGCGGTTGTGCGTGGGAGACCTTCGGGTCTGCCGGTTTAAGAGGTCCGGTCTGCTAACCCGCGTACAGCCGCCACCCTTTTTCGTTTAGCAGCGAAACAAGGCGGCTCCACTACCTCTTAGAGTATTAATTATGTTCAAGGTCACTCCCAATCCCCCGGACTCGGACCCTACCTCTTCGGGCTCAAGCCTCGATCCAGAACAACACCACGAAGCCGATGAGCGGGCGCTCAATTATTATTTGAAGCCGAAACGGGCCAAACCTAAGAAAAAGCCGTCCCCGGGTCAGCTCTTTACAGTCGTAGAGAGCGTCGACACCGAAAGCCTGCTCGCCAACCTCAGCGAAAACCTAGCCTCTGCCAACGCCATGATCAGCGACCTGGCCTTCGATCTTGAGGGTTCTCGCCTAAGCATATTGCTCTGGGGATTCAGCAGGTGATTGAGGTCAGCGAACTGCTGGCGAATCGGGCGCAGGATATCGCCGACCCGCGTTAGCAACGGGGCCGTGACCGAACGGGCTAACCGACGCTTGTAGCCCCCCTACCTACAAGGCCGTCGGCTCGCCCGATCGGTACAAGCGCGGCAGCCTGTGCAGTGTCATTTCAAACACTGCACAGGCACCCCATGACCGACTATCTGCATGGCGTGCGGGTCATCGAACTCAACGACGGCACCCGCCCCATTCGCTCCATTCCTACCGCTGTCATAGGCATGGTCTGCACGGCCGACGACGCCGATGCGGCCGCTTTCCCCTTCGACACCCCGGTCCTGCTCACCAACGTTCAAACCGCCATCGGCAAAGCCGGTGCCACGGGCACCCTGTCGTCCAGCCTACAGGCCATCGCCGACCAGACCCGGCCCTACACCATTGTCGTGCGCGTGAAGGAAGGCGCCACCGAAGAAGAGACCATCAGCGCCCTGATCGGTACCACCACCGCCGAAGGTAAATACACCGGCATGAAAGCCCTGCTCGCCGCCAAAGCCCGCGTCGGCATGGTGCCGCGCATCCTGGGTGTGCCAGGCCTCGACAGCTTGCCGGTGGCCACCGCCCTGGTATCCATCGCTCAGCAGTTGCGCGGCTTCGCCTACGTCAGCGCTTGGGGCTGCAAAACCAAGGAAGACGTGGTCGCTTACCGGGCCAATTTCGGTACCCGTGAAATGATCGTCATCTGGCCCGAATTCCAGAATTGGAACACCCTCACCAACGCCACCGTGACCGCCTCGGCGGTGGCCCGCGCCTTGGGTCTGCGCGCCAAGATCGATCAGGAAGTGGGCTGGCACAAAACCCTGTCCAACGTTCCGGTCAATGGCGTCACCGGCATCAGCGCCGACGTGTTCTGGGACCTGCAGAACCCGGCCACCGACGCCAACTACCTAAACAGCCACGAGGTCACCACGCTCATCAACGAGGGTGGCTTTCGCTTCTGGGGCAGTCGCACCACCAGCTCGGACCCCCTATTCGCTTTTGAGAATTACACCCGTACCGCGCAGATCCTCGCCGACACGATGGCCGAAGCGCATATGTGGGCGGTGGACAAACCGCTGCATGCATCCCTGGTGCGCGACCTCATCGAAGGGATCAACGCCAAGTTCCGCGAGATGATCGGCGCGGGCTATTTGATCGGCGGCAAATGCTGGTATCCGGACGATGCCAACGATAAGGACACCCTCAAGGCCGGCAAGCTGTTCCTGGACTACGACTACACGCCCGTGCCACCGCTGGAAGACCTCACATTGCGGCAGCGCATCACCGACCGCTACCTGATCGACTTCGCCAGCAAGATCAATAGCTGACCCCGCCCCTGCGCACCGGAGAACCCGACATGGCCATGCCTCGCAAACTCAAAAATCTCAACCTGTTCAACGACGCCAACAGCTACCTGGGCGTGGTCAAGTCCGTCACCCTGCCGCCGCTCGGCCGCAAGATGGAAGGCTATCGCGGCGGCGGCATGAACGGCCCGGTCAAGGCCGACCTCGGTTTCTCCGACGACGGTATCCAGTTGGTTTGGAAAACCGGTGGGCTGGACCTGATCGTTCTCAGGCAGTTCGGCGCAGTCAACGCCTCGGGCATCGCGTTGCGTTTTTCCGGCGCCTTTCAGCAGGACGACACCGAAGTCATCAGCGCGGTCGAGGTGGTGATGCGCGGACGTCACGAGACCATCGAGATGGGCGAAGCCCAGCCCGGTGAAGACACCGAACACAGCATCACCACCACCTGCACCTACTACCGATTGATTGTCGACAACGAAGACATCATCGAAATCGACCTGCTCAATTTCATCGAAATCGTCGGTGGCGTGGACCTGCTGGACAAGCAGCGCAAAGCCATCGGCATCTGACCTATCCCGCTATCTGGAGCCCGTAATGAACACACACGACAACCTCGAAACCCTGGCGCCCCAGGACGACAACACCGTGCACCTGGATACCCCAATCATCCGCGGCAAAACCATAATTGAGAGCATCACTTTACGAAAACCACAGTCCGGTGAACTGCGCGGTGTGCAACTGGTGGACCTGTTGAATATGGACGTCGCCACCCTGTTCAAGATCCTGCCGCGCATCAGCCAGCCCAGTATCACCGCCCCGGAAGCCGCCAACCTGGACCCGGCCGACTTGTTCACCTGCGGCGCCAAGATCGCCGGTTTTTTATTGCAGAAAGCGGCGAAACCCGATGCCTGCCTCGTTGCGTAGAAGACGCCATGGCCGACCTGGCTGTAGTTTTTCACTGGGCGCCGGCTGACATGGACACGCTGGATCTGCAAGAGCTGATGGAATGGCGCGAGCGCGCCCGTGTGCGGAGTAACACCGATGGCGAATGACTTGAAACTGCGTGTGCTGCTCGATGCCATCGACAAAGCCAGCGGCCCGCTGAAGGCCATCGACAAAAGCAGCACCGCCACCGCTCGCGCCTTGAAAGAAACCCGCGACCGACTTAAGGCGTTCAACGCGCAGCAGCACGATGTCAGTGCCTGGCGTGCTCAACGCGAAGCCGCATTGCGCACCGAACGGGCGCTCAATGCAGCGCGGGATAAGGTCAAAACACTTAGCCAGCAGTTCGCGGCCACCGGGGCGCCGACCCGTGCCATGACCCAGCATTTTCAGAAGGCTGTCCGGGCCGCTCAGGCGCTCAAGCAACAGCATCAAAAACAAAACGAACAGCTCCAGACACTGCGAAGCCGAATGTCCGCCGCCGGCATCAGCACCCAACACCTGGCCCGCGATGAACGTCATTTACGGCGCCAGATCGGCAGCACTACCGCCAGCCTCAGCGCCCAACAAAAACAACTCGCCGCGTTGACGGAACAACGCCGACGCTTCAACGCTGCGCAGAGCTCGATGGACAGCTCTCGACGCACCGCTGGCGAGCTGGCCGCCAAGGGGGCTGTCGCGACGGCGGGCGGTGGTTCGGTTTTGTATGCAGGGGCACGGTTGCTGTCGCCGGGCATCGACTTCGACGCCAGCATGAGCCAGGTGCAGGCCATCACTCGACTCGACGAGCAGGCCGACGCACTCAAAGCCTTGCGCGCCCAGGCGCGTCAGCTGGGCGGCGCCACCCAATTCACAGCGGGCCAGGCCGCTAATGCACAGGGCTACCTTGGCATGGCAGGTTTTGAGCCCCACGCCATCCAGACCGCGATGCCGGGCATGCTTAATCTCGCGGCAGCCGGTGGCACTGAACTGGCCCAAACCGCCGACATCGCTTCAAACATCCTTTCCGGGCTGGGGCTAACCGCCGATGAAATGGATCGTTTGGGCGACGTATTGGTGGGCACGTTCACCCGCTCCAATACCACTTTGCAGATGCTGGGTGACACCATGAAATACGCCGCGCCCATGGCGAAGACCTACGGCGTGGAACTGGAAGTGGCAGCGGCGATGGCCGGCAAACTCGGCGATGCGGGTTTGCAAGGCAGCATGGGCGGCACGGCGCTCAGCTCGATCATGAACCGCTTGGCCGCGCCGCCCAAGGTGCAGAGAAGGCTTTGAACCAGCTGAACATCACCACAGCCGACACCGCTGGAAATCTGCGCCCGCTGCCCGACTTGCTGAAGGAGATCCACGACAAAACCCGCGCCCTGGGCACTGCCGAAAAAGGTGGCCTGTTCAAAGCCATCGCGGGCGAAGAGGCGGTAAAGGGTATGGCCCAACTGGTCGAACAAGCCGGCACCGGGCAACTGCAAACACTCATCGCCAGCCTGCGCCAAAGCCGAGGCGAAGCCGCTCGTACGGCCAAGGTCATGGCGGACAATCTCAAGGGTGACCTAGTTACCCTCAGCAGTGCCTGGCAAGACCTGGGCATCGAACTGCAAGACCAGCAGAACGGCCCATTGAGGGAATTGGTGCAGTCCGTGACGACGCTTGTTCGAAGCATTAAAAGCTGGACCCAGGAGAATCCAAAGCTCGCGGCCGGGCTGGTGAAAGCCGTCGCTATCATGGCGGCGCTGGCTGTCGCGGCGGGTGGTTTGATGTTGGCCCTGGCAAGCGTGCTGCTGCCTTTCGCTGCGCTACGTTATTTCTTGGTTCTGCTGGGCTTTCGCTTGCCTGGGTTGATTGGCCTGCTGACAACCCTGGGCCGTACCGTGCTGCCCTTTCTTGCCAAAGGATTGTGGGTGGTCGGACGGGCTCTGATGCTCAACCCCATTGGCTTGACCATTACTGCCATCGCCGGCGCGGCTTACATGCTGTATCAGCACTGGGACGCGGTGACGGCCTACTTGCTTGGCGCTTGGGACGAGATCCGAAGCGGTTTTGATGGCGGGCTGGGCGGCATTTTGAGAGTGCTCGCAGACTTCAGTCCGGTTGGGCTGATCTACCAAGCTTTCGCCGCAGTGCTGAGGTATCTGGGCGTTGATCTACCCAATCGCTTTACCGCTTTTGGCGGGCTGATGATTGATGGCCTGGTTAACGGGTTGACCGCCGGTTTGGGCAAGCTCAAGGAAGTGGTCGATCGGCTTGGCACACGCACGATTGATGCCTTCAAGGAGACCCTTGGCATCCACAGCCCCTCGCGGGTGTTTGCCGAGCTGGGCGGCTTCACCATGGACGGTCTCGTCCAGGGCCTAACACGGCGCACCGACGATCCCGTGCGTGCCATGACGGTTTTAAGCCAACGGCTCATCGAGGCCGGCGGACGCTTGGGGTCCGTTGACGCCATGACGATTGATCATCGCGCACCGATCAGCCCTCGGCCCGCCCAGCACATCGACAGCCACGACACCTACGCCATTCACATTCACACAACGCCCGGCATGGACGCCAATGCGGTCGCCCGCACTGTGCGTGCCGAGCTGACACGGCATCAACACGAGCAAGCCGCTCGACGTCGCAGCCGCCTTGCGGACTTGGAGTAACCGACCATGATGCTTGCCTTAGGCATGTTCGTCTTCAGCCTTTCCACCGCGGCCTATCAGGCGCTGCAACGTCAAACCGAATGGCGCCACGCCAGCAATTCTCGCGTCGGCGCGGCGCCGGCCCGGCAGTTTGTCGGGCGCGGCGACGACACCATCACCCTACCCGGCATCATCCTGCCGGAGTTGGCCGGCAGCACCCTGAGCCTCGACGCCCTGCGCTTGATGGCAAACACCGGCAAGGCCTGGCCGATGGTTGAAGGCAGTGGTCGGATCTATGGCCTGTGGATAATCGAGAGCCTGAACGAAACCCAAACCCTGTTCTTCCGGGACGGCACGCCACGACGCATCGAATTCACGCTCAGCCTCAAGCGCATCGATGACGACCGCATCGACCTGCTCGGCGCAGCCACCCGCGTGGGCGTCAGCATCATGAGGGCGCTGCTGTGATCGACGCGGCGCTGTCCAAGGTCACCGGCTACCTCGAAGGCTTGGTCGAAGGCTATCGCCGCGATGCCGCTTACGCTGTCGCCGAGCATATCGCATCACTGTTGATGGCAAGGACATCGCCCAGTTGATCAGCCCGCGCCTGATGAACCTGGACCTGACCGACAATCGCGGCATCGAGGCCGATCAACTCAGCATCACACTGAGCGACCATGATGGGCAGCTGACTATTCCACCGAAGGGCGCGGTCATCCGCCTGTGGCTGGGCTGGAGTGATACCGGCCTGGCAGACAAGGGCAGCTACACGGTCGACGAAATCGAACACAGCGGCGCGCCGGACATACTGAGCATTCGCGCTCGCTCCGCAGACTTGCGCAAGGGTTTCAAAACCAAGCGCGAGCGCAGTTGGAGCAACACCACGCTCGGCGCCGTGCTCGGAGATATCGCATTGGGCAACGGCCTGACCGCTACCATTGCCGACACCTTGGCCGGGTTGCCCATCCTGCAGTTGGACCAGGCCAACGAATCTGACGCCAACCTGATCAGTCGTATCGGGGAAGAATTCGACGCAGTGGTCACCGTCAAGGCCGGTTGCTTACTGTGCCTACCGGCTGGCGGCGGCAAGACCGCCAGCGGCGCCGCCCTGCCGCACATCACCCTCACCCGCGCCGACGGCGACCAACATCGCTACCTGGAAGCCGATCGCGACAGCTATGACGGGGTGCGAGCATATTTCTACGACGTGAACAGCGCGAAGAAACAAGAGGCCATTGCTGGCGGTGGCGACTATCTCAAAGACCTGCGCCACACCTACAGCGACCGCCACTCAGGCCTGCGCGCCGCTCGTGCTGAATTCAATCGGTTACAGCGTGGTAGCGCGACGCTCAGCTACACCCTCGCCCGGGGGCGTCCAGACCTGATTCCCGAATTGACCTACACGTTGCAGGGTGTGAAGCCAGAGATCGACGCGATCATCTGGTACGGCGGCAACGTGCTGCACAGCCTCAATGCAGACAACGGTTACACGGTCGACCTGGTGCTGGAAAGCAAGCTGCCCGAGGACAGGGTTGAGGATCTGGCTGAAGAGAATAAAGGCGACTTTACCGGAGTGATTGCTCACTACCGCGACAGGAGGTCCGGGAAGGAAAAGACAGTGTCGGCCGGAGATCAGAGCAGGTCTAAGCGACTGCGGTGGTTGTACGCCACGGAGAAATCGGCCAAGCGAGCGATTGACAGGGAGTGGCGACGAATGCAAACAGAGACGCCATGACCCGGACACGGAAAAACGATTACGAACATCTCAAGGACGATGACATGCAGGACATACGTTGCGGCCTTTGCTGCCGCAAGCTGGCCTCCGCCAGCGGCTTCCAGGAACTACAAATCAAATGTCCGCGTTGCCGGACGCTTAACCACATCATCGGCTCGCCCCCTCGTCCCAGATGCGAGGGGAAAACAGAACCGAAAATATGTACCAGCGGTACAGAATTGCAACAACCGGCGGTTGTATAGCGCTGCGTATTGCGCAATACTTTGCATACGTAAGTACGTACGTAACACACACTATTAAACACATCCTAGTACGTGATCCATTTTATTGTGATATTTTGTTCGGAGAAAAATCATGGCAGCGTTGCTTGAACGAGCTGAACAAGCCGTATCGGTTACCGCGATGGTCAGGGGCTTTAGCGCGAAGCTCAAAGAAGTATCGAGCCGGGCTACTGACCGCTTGGTTGTGTTCAAAGACAATGAACCGGCGGCTGTCATCCTCAACGTAGAGGCCTATCAAGAAATGCTTGATGAGCTAGAAGACCTGCGGATTGAGGCGAATGCGCGTGACCGACTGGCTAATTTCGATCCACAGACGGCCATTTCTCACGCGGATATGCGTGCCAGATACGCCAAGAAAGACTAAGGATTTTCGATGGTTTGGGGAGTCACTTATCACCCGGATACCGAAGGCGATTTCGATCAGCTAGGATCCGCAGCGGCAAACAGGATTCTTGATGTCATCGAACAGCGGATCGCGAACGGTGAACCAGACAAAAGTGGCAAGCCCTTAAGCGGCAGCCTGGCAGGCTGCCGCCGAATTCGTACTGGCGATACCCGTATTGTCTATCGTGTTGATGGGAAAGCCGTTGTGGTCTTAATCGTTGCTGTCGGCGCTCGGCGTGACAGCGAAGTATACGACGCGGCCAAAAAGCGCATCTGAATCCGTAAGCCAGCATTTTTTATCGAACCGTTGTCCCAGAGGGCAACGTCTCTTCGAAGGCCCAGAGCCTCCCCCAGCGTGCCGCGAGCATCCAGAACACCGAGTTCATGAATGCAGCGACCCACTATTGGAAGCCTGTTCGCAGGCATAGGAGGCTTTGATGTCGGATTTGAAAACGCGGGCTACCGCAGCGCCTGGCAAGTTGAACTCAACCCCATCAACCGGGCTGTGCTTGCCGACCGATTTCCCCATGCACAGCAATTTGAAGACGTGCGCCAGTGCGGCGCCCACAACCTATCCCCCGTCGACGTGCTCACCGCCGGTTTCCCCTGCCAGGACATCAGCCTTGCAGGAAACCGAGAAGGCAACCACGCCTCCCGAGGATTACGGGGCGAGCGCAGCGGTCTGTTCTGGGAAGTCATACGTATCCTCAAAGAAATACAACCTGGCTGGGTGGTCCTTGAGAACGTCGTTAACCTGCTCGCTGTCAACGATAGCCAAGACTTTGAGACAGTCGTCCGGGCCCTTGCGGAGTGCGGGTATGTGGGATTTTGGCGAGTGCTTAATGCTCAATATTTCGGAGTCCCCCAGCAACGTCGTCGAATATTCCTGGTCGCCGGTTATCGACGAATGCCCCCCTTCGAGTTCCTGGCTGACGCCGCGTCAGTGGACGCAATACCTCCAGCGTCTCGCTCGATCCAGTGGCCTCGGCCCGCGGATGCCTGGGCTGCCAATACTCTATTGGCAAACAAAGCCGGTTCCCAGATCGCTATGGGCTGTACCACTTTCGTCGCTCACCCGAACGGATGGGATCAGATGGCTGAGCGGCAGCGAGCGGCTGAAGATGATGGGTTTTGCCTCGGACTGGATGCGGCCAACCTTGCGGAGGCTTTCAGTGCCGGAAACGCCGTTGTTACGCAGGTCGCGGAGTGGGTTGGGCGGGGGTTAAACAGAAGAGAAAGACGTTAACTAAATCGAAAGCCCATCATGATGGCTAATGCCACTGCGCCTGCTAAAGCAGGCGAACTCTGGGTCGCCCCTGAGGGCTTTAGCTTCAGCCCTTCCAAATCAAGTCCGCCACTCGAGCCTAATCTCAACGCGACCGTATCCAGGCATTATTACCACACCACCTACTACTATCGGCCAGATGAGTTCACAAGTAACTTTTATTTTTTAGGCTTTGGGGGGTTTAGTGATGGAATTACAAAATCCGCCTTCATCTCAAGCATTTCTTTTAGCTTTTCATTTTCAGCCAAAGAACCAACCGCGTTAAATGCTTCCATCGCTTGCTGCGCCGCCTGAACGTCGCGCGCACTCATTGCCAAAGTCGGGTTAAATATACTTAACGCGTCTATACCACTCAACAAATACTGGCTTGCCTTTAGTCTGTTCAAGTCCTTCTTCAACTCCTTCATTATAGCTTGAGTTTTATCATCTTGTTTTTTAAGGGCATCTAGCTCATCCAAGCGATCAGCTATGTCACCCATCAGCACATCTCGCTCACTTATCGCTTTCTCGCGTTCCAAGATCGCTGTGTTTTTCTCGTCCTCAGTTTTCTTCAGGAAGTGAGTTAGGCTCTTCACAAACGAGCCCATATCATCAGCACTACCCGCAAGCACGTTGAACAGATCCAGAAAGACCTTTATTTGCTCATTCTTCGAATGATCAGGATATTTCACCCTATGGTCTATTTCGCTCCAGCCCTCCTGAAAGATTGTCCGCACCTGTATCTCAGCTTTTAAAAGCTTCCTCTCAGGTTTGCTTTCAACAATATAATGAATTGATCTATAGCCGGCCTCATGAACTTTTGACTCACCACCCTGCTGCACGATAATGCTATTGGGATCATCTCCCTTCCTAACATATATTACAACACCCTCACACAACTCCCAGATCTCGCGTATCGAGGCATCAATCCCTACACATTCATCTTTAAACAGATGAAGCGCTCGAACCCCAATAAGATCTGTTATGACATCAAGATAGTTATCAACACTTATCGTTGCCCACTTATCCTTGACTGGAACATCCAGTTTTTTTCTAACAATTTTCTTTAGTAGATGATTCACATCCTTAATCCGCCAGCGGACAGAATGCACACCTTTAAATGTTCGGACTCTAGATGAAATTTGCTCAGCCGCGCTAGTTAGAGCAGGTCGCTGGTTAATGAAATCACTTGCGATCGATTTCAATTGTACCCAATCTGCTCCTGACCTCTGCCATTCATCGGTGCTTATATCTGATTCCCTCAGAAAATCTGTTAGCTCCATGTCAAATTCCATGAATGCAACCTTAATTTTGTTATGTTGTATTGATCTGTCAGCCCGCTCCCTGGCTATTTTCACCTGGAAATTCAAGCCCTGGAGCAGAGACTAGCATCACTTTGCAATCACGCTAGGCTCGATCCGCTTCGCTTCCGGTATTTTGTGATATTGCCGCCCGGAATACTTCGTTCCGCGTTGCCTGGTCCGCTGCGTAGCTACAACGGCATCATTCAACTGTTGCATGGCAGCTATCGCTTTAATCTTACGGTTCTTCACGGTCCAGCTCTACGGCTGATGGGCTCTCGGCAAAGCACGGCCATGCAGCAGCGCATCGCCGTACGCGAGAATTGGTTGCGACTCCTATCAACCGCAGCATTTCTTGTACTTTTTCTGGGACCCACAGGGACAGGGGGCATTTCTTCCATTTTTTTCTACAGCGGCGCTCGAAACAGGTACAAACTCATTGATAGTAAACTCGGTTTTGGTAAGTGCGGGGGAGCCAAAAAATTTAATCCTTTATTTAAGTCCTCATAATGTTCGCGCATCGCCGAAGTCCACGTTTCGCAAGGCATCAAGATGAAGTCCTCCGCTACCGTTCTAGAGTGCTTTGGGGGCTCCATACCGATACCAACAATTTTTGTGTAGTTGGGAAATTTATTTTTTGCTGAACCACAGGCAATTTCCAAAACCGTCCGCCGTATCTCTCGCACGTCGGAATTTAGCTCCATTTGCTTTGTAAGTTGCAACTGTAAAAACAAAAAAGCTGTAGTAGTTGTATAGGAGGGAAGCAGATTGACTTTGCGGGTTGCCTTATCAGTGCAAGGAAATTCGTCGATAGCCTTAAAGATTTTCTCTGCTATCACTCTACGCATGAATCTTGGTTCTTTCACCATTTCAAAAATCGCGCTCGGCCCGCGAAACAAATCAGCATTGCCGCCACCTGTGCCGTCGAGAGAGTGCTGACAGGTCCTTTGTATCAATTCATCCCAAACATAAGAAACTTGATTAGCCTGCTTTGTATTCCGGTACGTTTGAGATCCTACAAAATTTTTCCAATCGCCCTGATCAATCATTACCGCATTTATTTTGCCATCTAAAGTTCCAATGAAGTGCTCGTTAGTTGTCACGTCGATGTTTTGATAATAGTTCGCAAGCAGGTCTTCTTCGCCGCAATAGCTTAGTAGCTGGAAGCGTGATATTGCGTCCAGCTTCTTAACTAAGTAGTTGCCTAGGTCAGTAACGGTGTCTAGCTCACCTAAAACTATAGATAAGTTATGACTATCCAAGACATGTACAGGATCACTTCTGTCCAGCACTAAAAAAAATGGATGCTCAGCTTCTTGAACAGCAGCATTGTCTAGGTTCGTATAAGCCACTGCAAGACTGCCATATATATTATTGGGAGAGGCATCGAGGCAAGCTTCTTTTGCACCGTGAGCCACGATAATTTTATGGAAAATAGCCGTTTTAACATTTATCGGCAGCGGAAACGGCAAGGTCTTTTTTCCATCCAGATATAGCATTCTTCCGGATTTCAAATAGCGTTCAGCGCCGTGCGCGGTTGCAATCTGTTTATCAATGACATTTTTTTCCACCGTCTCCATAGTACAAGCGGATCTTTATCGTTCGCGACGGGTAGCTCGCTACGCCTATCAAAAAAAATAAAAACATGATCTCCAAACACCGCTATTGAATCGCAGAACTCTTTCCCATCATCTTTATAAGGATTTGTGTACGTCCACAGTTTCAAAAATGACTTCTGACAAAATTGCGTAAGTACGCGTTCAGACTCAGTTACACCGCCCTTTGGCAACTTGCTCATTTTCATTCCCTTATGTGAACCGTCGAGCCTAGAATGGATCAGAACTCATTCAGTTTCACTATATATTTCAAGGGCGTTTTCTAGTTAGATTTGACGGTCCAGAGCTGGTCGAGCCTAGTGGTAAAACTCTGACTCATCATTTCCCGTCTCATTCCCCAATCTGGACTGGACGGCACGCTACCAGTCCGCAACGTCCCACGCCCCCAGCGCTGATTGATCTCATCCAAAACCCCCATCACTCTTTCAGCTGTCAACGGTTGGGACTGGCCGAACAAGTCGTCCGTAAATTCACCAGGCTGGCGCAGATCCATCAGCAGGATCTCAGCTTTGCTGTATTTGAAACCCGGCCTGAACAGACGATCCACCGCCTCGATCGCCGCCTTCGTCAACAACCGCACATCGTTGGTGGGGTAAGGCAGCTCAACCAGAGCCCCGTTCGCGTATTTCGCCTCTTCTGGGTTGAACATACCGGTGCGTATGCTGACGCGGATCTTTTTGCACAACGAGTTCTGCGCTCGCAGCTTTTCCGCCGCCCGGTGGACGTAGGTAGCCACCGCCTCCTTGATCGGCTCTATAGTCGTCAGGCGCTTGCCGAACATGCGGCTACTGCAGATCTCCTGCTTCGGCGGATCGGCCTCGGAAAGCTCCAGGCACGAAGTGCCGGCCAGCTCGCGGGCGGTCTTCTCGATCACCACGCTAAATTTCTGCCGGAGCATCCATGGATCGGCTTTCGCCAGGTCCATCGCCGTCTTGATGCCCAGGCCTCCAAGGTGGACCTTCATCCGACGGCCTACGCCCCACACTTCGCTCACGTCAGTATTACGCAGCACCCAGTCACGCTTGACCTGATCGCAGATATCCACGACGCCACCGGTGTGGGCCTGAAGGCGTTTGGCGGTGTGGTTGGCGAGCTTGGCCAGGGTCTTTGTGGGAGCGATGCCGACGCCCACCGGAATGCCGGTGCACTTGTGGACCGCTGCGCGGATGGTGCGGCCAAACGCGGTCAGGTCCCCGCGAATACCCGTGAGGTCGGCAAAGGCCTCGTCGATGCTGTACACCTCAACGGCGGGCACCATGGATTCAATGATCGTCATCACGCGTTCGCTCATGTCGCCGTAAAGCGCGTAATTGCTGCTGAAGACCTGGACGCCGTTGCGACGCAGTACATCCTTTATCTGGAAGTACGGCGCACCCATTTTCACGAAAGGCTTGGCGTCGTAGCTGCGCGCAATGACGCAGCCATCGTTGTTGCTCAACACGACGATGGGAGTCTTCGCCAGGTCCGGCCGGAAGACGCGCTCACAACTGGCGTAGAAGCTGTTGCAGTCGATCAGCGCAAAGACTTGTTCACGGTTTGCCATGGTCGCGCACGCTATAGGTCACCACACCCCAGATAATCAGCTCGTCGCCCTCCATCACGTAGCGCGGCGGGTACTTGCTGTTTGCCGAAAGCAGGATGATTGTGTTGTCACGCATGTGCAGGCGCTTGCAGATGGGTTCGGAGTTGAGCCCAGCGATAACGATGTCGCCGTGCTCAGCAGTCAGGCTCCGATTGACGACGACCAGGTCGCCGCAAAATATCCCGGCGCCTTGCATGCTCTCGCCCTCGATCTTGGCTAAGTAGACGTGCGGGGCACGGATCTCGAACAGCTCATCCAGGGAGATGTGTTTTTCGATGTGGTCGGCTGTCGGCGAAGGAAAACCTGCAGGAATCTGGAACGAATACAGCGGGAGCTTTTCGCCCCCTTCCAACAGCGGGCCAAGGATCGTGACACTCATGACGCAAACTCAACGTAAGTTACTGTATGTGCATACAGTAAACTCAGCGTTGTACAAATGGTCAATTGCTGTGTAGGAAATTTCGACGGGTGACAGCATGTGCGGACGCTATTCGATTTACGAGCCGATGGACCACTACCTGCGGGAGCTGGCCCCGCAGCAACTGGTCATTAACGGGTACGACCTTTGGGCTATCGATCGGTACAACGTAGCGCCTACGACTCGCGTCGAGGTCATCCGGCCAGCGGAAGGCGGATTGAGCGTTGATAAGGTGCGATGGGGATGGTCGCCGTTCTGGGCGAAGGGCAAAAGGCCCGACCCGATCAACGCCCGGGTGGAGACGGTCACCACCGGGAAGTTCTTCAAGCAGCTTTGGCCGAATGGGCGAGCTATCGCGCCAGCCAATGGTTGGTTTGAATGGGTCAAGGATCCGGCCGATCCGAAGAAGAAGAAGCAGCCCTACTTCATCCGTCTGAAAAGCCAGGCTCCTATGTTCTTCGGCGCGCTGGCCCAGGTGACGCCCGGACTGGAGCCGAACGACCAGGACGGGTACGTCATCGTCACGGCAGCCAGCGATCAGGGGATGGTTGATATCCATGATCGGCGTCCGCTGGTACTTGCGCCTTCAATGGCGCGGGAATGGCTCGATCCGGAGCTGGACGCGGCCAGGGCTGAAGAGATCGCGAAGACCGCGTGTCGACCGACTGAGGACTTTGAGTGGTTTCGGGTTGGTAGGGATGTAGGGAATGTTAGAAATCAGGGGCCGCTACTTATCCTTCCGCTTGACGAGCTCACGTGACCAATGCGCGGAAGAACCAGTTCGCAGACAACAAGACCTTTAAGTAAACGCGCCCTTAAGTCTGCCGCTAAAGGCCACTCAACTGGCTTTTCATAAACAAATGCTTATAAATAGCAGCCAACCGCTATTTTCCTTTTGATACAACTACTCAACCGTCCCCCCATCTGAATCCTTATTCCACGATAAGAAAAAATTGTAAAAAGAAGTGGTTTTTTGCCCAGAAGTCAGTTGTAATAAATATGCAGGCATTGTGCCTGCAACATGGCGCCATCGCATTGACGATGGTCAATTGAATCGCAAATGGGAAGAAAACCATGAGCAAGTTCTTAAATTTTCATAGGAGTGTAAAATACGGTGAGCGGGGAAAAAAACAAAAACTCAGATGTTGAAGCTATTCAGTCTGTAATTGCGGAGCATCCGGAAGTAATTGTAGAAATTGCAACGGATACACAGCTTAGCCGCATTCAGCCTACCCGGCATAAGAACCCTCTTTACTACAACGAAAACTCGATTAGTAGATTCGGGGATTTGCATAAAGAAATTGGGGTTTGTTACGTGGCGGGCAGTAGTGAGGTTGCTATTGCCGAAACGTTTCAACACGGGGCCGACGGTCCAGACTCTCCGGTCTTGCTTACAGAGATCCAGGAGAGATCGTTACATCAGCTCAAAGCGGCTCGACCGCTGAGGGTGATCGATGTAGCACGTGCTGCGGCTTTTGGGGGTCATAAGCTAAGACATCTCGTCGAGGCTAAAGGCCAAGGTAGTGAAGGGTATCTGTTACCCCAAACGTTGAGCGCTGCGATTATGAGGGATAAAGGAAACTTCGACGGACTCCTTTATATCTCAACTGTGTTCCCGGCTGCTGCTTCGATGGAAGGATGCAATCTCGCCCTTTTCGGCGGGAGAGAAACGCAACTGATAGCTGAAAGCTCTAAACCTCTGCTAGAGGTCGAGCTTGATAGCGGTAAAACGGCAGTTGAGTTCCTTGTGGAACTCAAGGTGTCGGTAGAGTGAAAAGGCTGGACTTCCCCCAAGGAAGTCCAGTTCTATTTCCCCATCTCCAACCGATTTTTGAAGTCCCGGACGATGATTTTCAATGCTGCTTCATTATCTAAAAATTTATAACGTGGCTGGACATTTTTACTTTCGCCCGGGTTCGAAAAATCCATCGACTTAGCTAAAAAACCAATCAAAACATTTATCTTGGCTTCATCCGCCGGATCAATAGCTAGCTCTTTTATGAGGGTGACCGTGCCCCCCCCCACCTTGTTATTCTCGAACTGAAAGTCAGGAAAGTATTTCCGCCTGTTGTTGGTATAAGCAATCACCTGCCCTGCTTTAGCCTTCTTGCTAAGGGCCTGTTTCGAAATTCCAAGTATTTGGCACACGTCGCCAGCATCAAGCAAATCATACGTCGACTTAACTGCTTCGAACGCATTAGCTTTAAGCTGAGCGATTGCTATTTCGTTACGGGCTTTAAGGCTTAACGCCTTGTCCGTCGCTTTAGCCTTGCTGGTTTTCGCAATTACCAGAGCCAAAGCTCTGTCATCGTCCTCAAGCCTCGCAGCTTGGATAAGCTCGGATTTGGACTTTTTATCCATCCGAGCTATGAATTTCTCCAAAAGCAAAGCTCTAGCCTCGTCAGAGGACTCGACCCTGCCTTTGGCTCTCTCAACCGTTGCTGTGTTCATCGTAAGGTCTCCTCGCGTAGCTCATAGGGAGCCAATACGTAAAGGCTACGCCCTTCCCGCCAACAATGTCAACCTGCCAACCTGTCCACTCGTCAACCAAGCCAGACGCATTGCGTTGTGCTGACCGCGCCTACTCGGCCGAAACTCGGCGCCCAAGGAAAAACTCCCGAGGAAAGCACTTTTCCCCCTCCCGCCAGCGGGCTATGCATCGATTTTTTATGCAAAGAAAATTTGTTTGTAAACCGCACATCGCCCAAGCCAACCATGTGCCTTGTCTGGGTGAGGTAGGTTTCATTCAGTGCAATAACATGAAAGGTTCTGAAGCCCAACTCTCGCGACTGGGAAGCAACTGATATGAACGGCTCTCATCGAGAACCGCCATTTTTAGCGTCCCATGGAGATAAAAAGGTCAACCGCAGAGCTTTTTTTGGGGTCGCTCTTCGCTGGCTAACACGGCGGGGCTTGCCGAAAAAGCTCAGAGCCAATCCGACCAAAGCCTAGGGTTATGGAGCCGAACCGGTTCGTACCGTTTCCAAAATCATCACCGGCCCACCCAGTTGCGGCTATCGTAATCGAAAGGCTGAACGCTTGAATCGCTGAAAGGCGGCTTAATTCATCAACCGGAGGGGCCATGGAAGCCTTCTTGACATCGGATATAAGCAAAGTTGCGCTGGGCGGTGCCATCGCGATCAGCGGACAGCTCATGGTTTTTTTGCTCGGCTGGGCGAAAGAGCACCTGGTGACCCGGCGGAAAAGAGAACTGGAAGCTCAACACTTGGGCATGCGGGTCGTGTTAGCACTTGAAAAGCTGGTTGGCGACGCCTATTCGGCTGTTAACGACCAAACTTATACCGACGAAACCGGCCGGATCCAGGATGCAGTAGTAAATCCAGATTTTTCCCTGCCTCAGGATGGCGACTACCGAGCGTTCCCGACGACGCTGATGTATGACGTTATGTCTATGCCGAGTCGAATGGACGCGGTCCGGGGGGGCCTGTCGGACATGCGCAACTTCGCGTCGCCTCCCGATTATTTTGAATATTATCTGTACCGTCAGGAGTCATTATCCAAGCTTGCACTGAAAGCACTGGAGCTAATCGAGTCGCTATGCAAAAGATACCGCATCCCACCCCCTGAACGTGCTGAACACTACGAGCCCAAGCAGGTATTCCTCCGTGAGCTTGGAAGGACTGACCGCGCATGGAAGGGGGAGCCACAGGAATAAGTGCGGCGAAGCGAGGGTAGACAGTTGTCCTGGACAGCATGGGTCATCCCGCTTTTTTCCGTCCAAACTCCGTCCAATTTAGGCAGGCTATTAGTCTGCATATATACACAGACGGACGCCACAGCCCCTTATTTTATTGTGCTAATCCAGTAGACAGGGAGCTTGAGGTCGGGCTCATAATCCTTTGGTCCACAGTTCAAGTCCGTGTGGGCCCGCCATCTTGAAAGCCGCGCGGTGCGCGGTTTTTTCGTGTGACTACCAAAACGGCCTCTATAGCGATGTCCGTCTTGGAAAAGCACGGTGATTTTGAAAGGCACCAGGATGCCGCATAGCCGCAGGTAGAGAGTCTCTGTCTAGCTGAGATCCTCTACCTTGCCAGCTTCAACCACAACAAACTCGTCAGTTTTATAGATAAAATTCTTTCTCAGGCCCTGTGATCATTGATGATCATGGAGCGCACGCAAGCGTCCTCGCAACATGCCTTATATAACCCCGATCTGTGTCAGATACCTCCCTGTACCATGTAAGAAGATTCCACTCATCTTGTGTCAGCTCAGAATTTTCGCGGTCGCTTTTTTCGACGCCAGTGTTCTTTTTCTCATCCTGATCCAACATGCCAACTACTCCATTAAGTGCATTGCGTGCGCAACGTTACTTAGGCGTGTGGGAAATCAAAATCGAAAATGATCGTAACGAATCGCTTAAATACGACTAGTTATTTCTCGACGCTCGGAGCACCGGGGGCGCCAGCCATCGCGCTGATGATGCGATGCACAGCTTTTTGGTCATAATCGGACAACGTTCTGAACCGGTGTAGCAGCGCTTCTTCGGCCTCGTTCAAGCCCTCAAGCGCACGTTGCGTCCGCCTTCCAGTCAAGACATACGGCACATCGACACCGGCCTTGAGCACCGCTGTGAGGTAGACAGAATCAGGGTTTCGCTCGCCTTTTTCATAACTTCCCTGGGTATTGCGGGTGACCCCGCCCAGTTGCGCGAAAGCCTCCTGATTCAGCCCAAGCCGCGTCCTTTCTTCGCGCAAGCGTTCGCCCACGCCGACGTCCATGTCATTTTCAGATGCACAACTTTTCAAACTTTCACCCTTTACAGGCACAGATTATTGGGCATAATTGCGCCAAATCAACACGGATGCCCACGAATGGACACTATGCCCGCCCCCCTCACACCCGAGCAAGCCCGAGCAGTGCTTGATCGAAAAGGTATCAGTATCGCGGAGTTTTCTCGCCAGAACGCGCTGAACAGCAACTTGGTTAGCGATCTGCTGAATGGGCGTAAAAAAGGACGCCGCGGCGAGGCTCATAGGGCTGCGGTGTTATTGGGAATCAAGGTCGGCATTGTGCCGGCAAACATTTCATCAGCCCTAGCGCAAGGACGCCGCCGTGAGCACTTACAAATTGGTCTGCCCCCATTGCCAGTCAAAGATGCGCGTACGCACCAGTGAGGGCACTCACGTTTTTCTTCGCATTGCTTATCTGCAATGTACTCACGAGGCTTGCGGATGGTCGGTTCGCGCCGAGTTTGAAATGACCCACGAGATGAGCCCGAGCGGGATGGCCAACCCATCGGTGAAGTTGCCTTTGGCAGATGTCGCGCTACGTCGTGAGGCGATGACGTCCAATGCCGCCCAACTCGACTTATTACCCTCACTCAAGGATGGAGCGGACGAATGAGCGATACCCACACTATTTCGCATGATTACCGCAGCAGTATGCAGCAAGCCGCCCTCGCCTATCTGACACGGCACCAAGCGGAACATCTGGTCGACGGCGATCAACTATTCAAGAACTGTGTTCATCACCTGACCGTCGCGCTTGAAGTGCCACCCGGCATCGCTACGAACCTTGTGCAGTTAGCTTGGACAGAGCAATACGCTGCATTTGGTCCTAGCGTCTCCAGCGCCAACTACCCCACCGAGCGTTAACCCTAGCCATTGACTCAACCCTACCCCACCGTAGGGCTGGGCTTGTTTTGCCCCACAGTTGGTGCGACATGGAACAGTCAGAAACGCTACGGGCTGTAGTACTTGAACGGCTCAAGAGCGATTACGGATTCAAGACGCGGCACAGCGACATCTATTGGCGCGGCGGGAAGTGCCCCGCCTGTGGAAAAAAAGAGCTCTACACCCGTGTTTCAAAACCGTGGCTGATCATTTGCGGTCGCGAGAGCAAATGCGCAAAGCGTTGGCACGTCAAAGAGCTGTATGAGGATCTGTTTGATGACTGGAGCCGTCGAGCGCCCTCGTGCGATCAATATCCAACCGCCACGGCTCGTGCTTATCTGGAGTTCGCTCGTGGTTTTCGGCATGAGCTGATTCAGGGCTGGTTTAGCCAAGAATCTTTCTTTTCTCGAGATCTGAACGAAGGTAGCACCACGGTCCGCTTCGCTTTAGAAAAAGGGGGATATTGGGAACGGCTGATCGATCGCCCGCACCGCTTCGGAAAGATGAAAGCCCGATTCAAGCCTGGTGACAGTCCTCACGGCGTTTGGTGGTGTCCGCCTTGTGTCGAATTGCTGGACGTAGCCGAGCTGTGGATTGTCGAGGGCATCTTTGACGCCATCGCCCTGGTGCATAACGGCATTGCAGCGGTATCGGCTATGTCGTCCAATGCATTCCCTGAAGAGTCGTTGAGGGAGCTGTCACGGCTGCGCGGCGGTAAGTTGCCCAAGTTGGTTTGGGCGTTGGACAACGAGCCTGGCGCACATAGATACACCAAGCGTTGGGTACGTCAGGCTCACGCTTTGGGCTATGAGTGCGAAGCCGCGCAGATCCCGCAGCCTGACAGCCGCAAGGTTGATTGGAACGATCTGCACCAGCGTTGGGCCTTTATGGATGACGACGCCCAGCGTACCGAGCAGATCAGCAAAGACTTGGCTGCCGCCCGTTATCACGGCTCGCTTTTGATTGCCGAAAGTGCGACTGAGAAAGGCGTGCTGATGTACCAATGGCGCGAGCGCTATGAGTTTCACTTCGCATTCGAGAGTCGGATGTACTGGTTCAAGATGGACCTAGAGAAGTTCAACAAGGCCATGCAGGCGTTAGATGCGTCTGAGCGCCACGAAGACCAGTTGCTCAACGACGAACAGCGTCGCGATAAGGCACTGCGCCAATGTGGCAGCGTCGTAGAAATCGCCAACTGCTACCCGCAGGCGTTGTACTTCCAGCGCAACGAGGTGACTGATGAGGCCTGGTATTACTTCCGGGTAGATTTCCCGCATGACGGCGGCAGCGTGAAGAACACCTTCACCGGCGCCCAGGTCGCTGCCGCCAGCGAGTTCAAGAAGCGCTTGCTTAGTATGGCTGCTGGCGCGGTGTTCACCGGCAGCGGGCAGCAGCTCGATAAGATCATGAAGGACCAGCTGTATGGGCTCAAGACGGTAGCGACCATCGACTATGTGGGCTACAGCAAGGAACACGGTGCTTACGTTTTCGGTGATATTGCCGTACGCAATGGGATCGTCAGCCGGGTTAATAAAGAGGACTTTTTCGAGTTCGACAAGCTGCGTCTCAAGACGCTGCAGAAGTCAATTGCGATGCATATCCAGCGTGACGCCAAACAATACCGCAACGATTGGCTGCCCATGCTTTGGACCTGTTTCGGCTCCAAGGGAATCGTTGCGCTGGCGTTCTGGTTCGGCTCGTTGTTCGCCGAACAGATTCGGGCACAGTACAAGTCATTTCCCTTTCTGGAGGTCACCGGCGAGGCCGGTGCCGGCAAAACCACGCTGCTGACTTTTCTCTGGAAGCTCCTGGGTCGGGAGCACGAAGGTTTCGATCCTTCGAAATCAACGCGTGCCGGCCGTCAGCGGGCGATGGGGCAAGTTTCCAACATGCCAGTGGTGTTAATCGAGGGCGACCGCAACGAGCCGGACAAAGCCCATGCCAAGGGCTTTGATTGGGACGAGCTAAAGGACTTCTTTGGCGGCGGCACCCTCGGCACCCGCGGGATGAAGACCAGTGGTAACGAAACCTACGAACCACCGTTTCGGGGTGTCATTGCCATCAGCCAGAACGCCGACGTTAGCGCGTCGGAGGCGATCCTGACCCGGATTATCAAAACTCACTTTGCTCGCCCTGAAGTGACCACTGAGAGCCGTGCCGCGGCGGATAACCTGAACCTGATACCGGTGGAACAGCTCAGCCATTTTCTGCTGATGGCGGTGCGAGCTGAAGGCCAGGTTATGACGAAGTTTGCCGAGCGGGTGGCGGTTCATGAGCAGAGCCTGCGCCAGCTCAGGGACATCCGTGTGGAGCGGATCATCAAGAACCACAGCCAGATCATGGCGTTGGTGGATTGCCTTGGTTTGGTCTGTCCGCTGGATGAGAACCAACGTGTGGCGACCCATCAGGTCCTGACGAGCATGGCGCTGGAACGTCAGGCGGCGATCAGTGCTGACCATCCTTTGGTAGCTGAATTTTGGGATGTGTACGACTACTTGGAAAGCCTCGGCGAAGGGCCCCAGGTCAATCACAGCGTTGATCCGAAACTCATCGCTATCAACCTCAATGAGCTTGCGGAGAAAGCCAGTGAGCATCGCCAGAACCTCGCGGATCTGAAGACCCTGCGGCCATTGTTGATGAACAGCCTTAGCCGCAAGCTATTGAACGTAAACAAGGCGACATATAGCGCTGTGAGGGCACAGCAGGCAGCCAATGACTCAACGATGAAAAAACCCACCATCGTGCGCTGCTGGGTATTCAAGAGCGTATGAAAAAATCAGTTAAAGGATTAGCACAATGAAAACCTTGTTTGTCCTCATGGCCCAATACGACGGCCAGGTGATTATCTCGCTAGAGCAGGTTTGTCGGGACTACTTCACGCACCTGACGCCCGACATGTTTCAACGCAAGGTGATGAGCGGGCAGATAAAGATCCCCATCACCCGCCTGGAACGCAGCCAGAAGTCGGCCAAGGGAATCCATATCACCGACCTGGCCGCGTACGTCGATCAACAGCGCGCAACCGCGGTTAAGGAGACCAATCAGCTTAACGGCTCAAAACACGCCTTTTGAGCCACTTCATTGATGCGGCGCCCAGTTGAACGGGCGCCCTCAGTATTTCTTCGTACCATTCCCACTTTACATAGCGATCACCCTTGCCGCGTAGGTGGGTGTAGCGCCTCAGCGAATTCCAGTCACGGTGCCCCGAAACGCTCGCCACTCGTGGGATATCCCAGTCCATCTCAAACAGACGGCTTACACCTTCGTGCCGAAGGTCATGGAAGTGCAGATCCTTGATCTCCAGGAATTTGCAGGCCTTCGCCCAGGACGTGGAAATTGATTCAGGGCTGTACGGGAAAATATCCTCGCCGGCACGGGGCATGGTCTGGAGAATGTTCCAGGCCTCGTCTGGGATGTAGCACCAGACGTCGTTGCCAATCTTCTGGCCTGGGTTCTTCATGTCGCGTACCAACACCCGCTGGCCGGGCTCGTCGAGGTCGTCCCAGCGAATCCGGGTAATTTCGTCGAGTCGGCGTGTCGAGAACAGGGCGAAGCCCACCACTTTCATCATGTTGATGATGCTCCGACGGCGCAGCTGCATATCCTGGTAGTGCTTCATGAGCTTACCCAGCTCGTCCAGCGTGGGGCGCCGGTCACGCTCGCGGCTCTTCAAGTTGTAGCCGAGTTTGCGCAGGACGCGCCGTGCGCCCCCCATCGCCAGAGGATCAAGCTGATAACCCCAAGCGTCCTTGCCGATGGAAAGCACGGCGCCGAGGTGCGCCAGGTCGTTGCCGGCCGTCTGCGCCTGGACGCCTCCCCCCTCGGGGCTCATCCGCCACAGCGCGTAATCGACTAGGCATTGGGTGTTGATATCGGTGTCGGCCAACTGGCCCATGTACGTTTGGCCGATGGCCGTAAGGGTTGCGCGTTTGGTCTTGCCCAGCGGCCGGGCTTTCTCAACCTCGATCAGGTATTGATCGATCATGTCTTTGAGCGTGACGCCTTTGCGGCTCGCTCGCTCAATCGCACCAGGTACATCCAGTTCGGATTCACGCTTGCGTGCCCAGGCCTGCGCCACCTGTTTCCGGGCGAAGGTCTGGCTCTCTTGATAGACTTGCACTCCGTCGCGCTTGATGCGGATCTGAGCCGTGTAGCTAACAGACCCATCCGCCAGTTTTCTTGCCCTGATAGTCGCCATGTCAAAAGTGGTACGCGTCAGTTTTGAAGTGGTACATGGTACCACCGAACCCTCAAAAACGCCTGAAAACACCCGAAATCACGTCCAGAACACGTTGAAGAAAATGTTAGATAAACAGAGCTTTAGCCCAGTAGATACAAGGCCTACGCTGTCTCGGCGCTTTAGTGTTGCACCCATGATGGACTGGACTGACGCCCACTGCCGCTACTTCCTGCGCATCCTCTCCAAACACGCCCTGCTCTACACCGAAATGGTCACCACCGGCGCCCTGCTCAATGGCGATCACGAGCGCTTCCTGCGCCATCACGAAACCGAGCATCCGCTGGCCCTGCAACTGGGTGGTAGCGTCCCAGCCGATTTAGCCGCTTGCGCCCGAATGGCCCAGGAGCACGGTTACGATGAGGTCAATCTCAACGTCGGCTGCCCAAGCGATCGGGTGCAGAACAACATGATCGGCGCGTGCCTGATGGGGCATCCAGAATTGGTGGCCGATTGCGTGAAGGCGATGCGGGATGCGGTGTCGATCCCGGTGACGGTCAAGCATCGGATCGGGATCAATGGTCGCGACAGCTACGAGCAGTTGTGCGAGTTCGTCGGGACGGTGCGTGACGCCGGCTGCACCAGTTTTACCGTGCACGCGCGGATTGCGATCTTGGAGGGGTTGTCGCCGAAGGAGAATCGCGACATCCCGCCGCTGCGTTACGACGTGGTAGCGCGGTTGAAAGCGGATTTTCCTGAGCTGGAAATCGTGCTCAACGGTGGGATCAAGACGCTGGAGGCCTGCCACGAGCATCTGCAGACGTTTGACGGTGTGATGCTGGGTCGCGAGGCCTACCACAACCCGTATCTGCTGGCCGAAGTGGATCAGCAGTTGTTTGGCAGCACTGCCCCCATCATCACTCGGGCCGAGGCCTTGGCAAAGCTGCGGCCGTATATTGCCGATCACTTGGCGAACGGCGGTGCCATGCACCACATCACCCGCCATGTGCTGGGACTGGGCACGGGATTCCCGGGCGCGCGGCGGTTCCGGCAGTTGTTGTCGGTAGATATCCACAAGGCCAAGGATCCGTTGGCGCTGCTGGACCAGGCGGGGCAGTTGCTGGAAGGGCGTTAACCGTCACTTGCTTTGAACCTGCGCGCGGTTTTGGCATCGTATCTACCGACAGTTGCCCCGGCCATTCAAACAGCCGTTTCCAGGTTGTTGCCGCTGGGGCCATCGATACCTCTTCACGCCCTTGAGTGGCTGCCAGCCCTCGGGTAATGTCAACGGACCCATAGGACAGAGCACGCTCATGACTTCCAAGCTGGAACAACTCAAGCAGTTCACTACCGTCGTGGCCGATACTGGCGACTTCGAAGCCATCGCCCGCATCAAGCCCGTCGACGCCACCACCAACCCTTCCCTGCTGCTCAAGGCCTCGGCAATGCACGGTTATGCCGAGCTGCTGAACGCCTGCGTGGCGGACTGCAAGGGCGACGTAGGCCTGGCCAGCGACCGCTTTGGCGTCGCAGTGGGCCAGGAGATTCTGAAAGTGATTCCCGGGCGCATCTCCACCGAAGTGGATGCACGCCTGTCGTTCGACACCGAAGCCATGCTCAAGCGAGCGCATCGTCTGGTAGACCTGTACGAAAAAGCCGGCATTGGCCGGGACCGCGTCCTGATCAAGATCGCTTCGACCTGGGAAGGCATCCGCGCCGCCGAGAAACTCGAGCGCGAAGGCATCCAGTGCAACCTGACGCTGCTGTTCTCCTTCGCCCAGGCCGCCGCCTGTGCCGATGCCGGGGTATTCCTGATCTCGCCGTTCGTGGGCCGTATCTACGATTGGTACAAGAAAGCCAACGGCAACGACTACACCGGCGCGGACGACCCGGGCGTGCAGTCGGTGACGCGCATCTACAACTACTACAAGTCCAATGACTACAAGACCGTGGTCATGGGCGCAAGCTTCCGCAACCTCAACCAGATCGAACAACTGGCCGGTTGCGACCGCTTGACCGTCAGCCCTGAACTGCTGGAGAAACTGGCCACCGATGAAGGCAAGCTGGAACGCAAACTGGCGCCTGGGCAAGCTGGAGAAGCGCGCCTGAGCCTCAACGAAGCGCAATTCCGCTGGTTGTCCAACGAGGACGCCATGGCGACCGAGAAACTGGCTGAAGGCATCCGTCAGTTCGCCCGGGACCAAGAGAAGTTGGAGGCGTTGCTGCAAGCCAAGCTTTGAGCTGACTCGCAAGGCATGAAAAAGGGCGAACCTTGGTGGGTTCGCCCTTTTTTTATGCGGCTCAGCCTGAGAAATCTGGCGCCTGTGCAGGCCATTCGCGAGCAAGCTCGCTCCCACAGGAGAATTAGGGGCAGCTCCAAAGGCTGCGGCCCAACGCAAGACGCTGTGGGAGCGAGCCTGCTCGCGAAAGCGTCAATTCGGTCTACACACGCTCAAGAATCAAGGCCGCTCCAGCGCATTCACCAGGTCATGGAACGCTTCACGATTGGAATCGTTCAGCCCCATGAGGATCTTGTGGGCTTCAAGCACCTTGATCCGCACTTCCTCTTCGGACTGGTCCTGATCAGGCAGGTCATCCAGGCATTCCGGACACGGAACCGGATCGCCAACGATGTTGAACACCTGGTCGAAGCCCATCGATTGGAGAAGACGGGTAATGTCGTTGTGGGTGGTGACGACAGTCGGCAACAGGCCAACCTTTTGCCGCGACAGGATCGACAGCTTGGCCAGCAGGCCCAAAGTGGTGCTGTCGATGCTGCGGGTTTCGGTCAGATCGATCACGATGGCGTTGAAATTCAGCGCGGTGAAGATCTTCTCGATTGTCGCATCCAGCGCCGAACACAAGGTCAGGCGCACTTCACCGACAAACTTCAGGACAAAGGTGCCGTCCTGCTCGGCGAACTGGATTCTACCGGTACTCATCAAAGGTTCCTGCTCAACACTAACAGGGCGATATCATCCGGCATCTCCCCTAGCGTGGCTAATCCAAACACTTGGCGCAGGCCTTCCAGGCTGCCGCCCGCCGCACTCACCCGCTCAGGCAAGGCCGCTTCTTTCTCTTTGAGTGTAGGTTCTGACAAAAGGTCCAGAATGCCATCAGACATCAGCGTCAGGCTGAACGTCGGTGGCAGCTCCAGAATGTGGTCTTCGTAGGTGGCCTCGTTGAACAGGCCTACCGGCAAACCACGCCCTTCCAGGTAACGAACACTGTCAGGTGTATACAACACAGGCAACGGCAGGTGACCGCCGATGCTATACGTCAACAAACCAGTCTCCTCGTCGATGACTCCACCGACCATCGTGACGTGTTTGCCCAGCTTACAGCTGATCAGGCCCCGGTTGATATGCCCAAGGACTTCCGAAGGCTTGAATTCCGGCAACGTACCGTTGCGCTTGGATTCGAACAACAGCCGCGTGGTCATGAATTTGAGCAGTACCGTCACGAATGCCGACGAAGCGCCGTGGCCGGAAACATCCGCCAGGTAGAACGCCACTCGTCGCTCATCGACGCGAAAATAGTCCACGAAGTCGCCCGACAGGTACAACGACGGGATGATCTGGTGGGCAAAGCGAAAATCGTCGACGGTCCAAGGGCTGACCGGCAGCATGTTCATCTGCACCTGGCGCCCGGCGTTCTGGTCTTCCTGCAGCAGGTTCAGGCTGGCTTCGAGCTCGCGGTTGGCGGTTTCCAGCTTTTCGCGGTAGCGTTGGTTTTCCACCAGCAGGCGCGAACGATCCAAGGCCCGACGCACCGAGTGCTCGAGCACCGCGAGGTCTTCAAGGGGCTTGATCAGGTAATCCGCCGCGCCCAGGCGCAAGGCCTCGACTGCATCGTTCATGACGCCCGCGCCCGACACCACGATCACTGGGGTCTGCGAGGAGATCTCGGTGACCTGGCGAATGAGTTCGAGTCCGCCCATCTGCGGCATGCGCAGGTCGCAGATGACCAGGTCGGGCTTCTCCTGTTCGAATACCTGAAGACCCTGTTGGCCGTTACTGGCCTGCAAGACGCTGAAACCACTGTCTTCCAAGTAGGCGGCGAGACTGGCTCGCACCACTTCGTCATCATCGATTATCAGCAGCGTGGCACTGGTTTTTGGCATGTGGGCAAACGGCGCCAGAATTAGGTTGGCGTAGCGGGCGGGGCGGCATGGCCTGGCACGCACTACTGGATTCGCTTTCTAGCCTCTCTGTCGTACCGGCTTCAGGCCTTTGCCCTACACACTGTTACACAGAGGTGCCCTTCTAAGGCGCAGACGGTACTCCCATCCGCGGGGCGTTTCAAGCTCATGCAGACGGTCGCTTGCCGTCATCATTTGTCAAAGTACAGAGAGTTATAAGAACCGAGCGAAGCGTAACTCAATGGAAGGACCAAACCCGCTCAAACGTGACGTCGATGCAAAGAAGGCGGCCTTTCGGGCCGCCTTCCGCGCTCTACGGGACGAGATCAAAAATCGTCTTCGACCTGGCCATCCTTGACCTTGAATTCGCGGTTCTGCAGGAACGCGTTGCGAATGAAGACGTATTTGTCGCCGCTCACCAGTTTTTCCGCGGACAACAGGCTGGCGCGGGTATCAACAATATTCAGGCCCCAGATCGAATTACGCACCGAAACGTTGTCGATGTAGGGATAAGGCGTGGTGTAGCTGTCCACCAGCTTGGCCGGCGCATCACGCAAGGTGCTCGGCCCCAACAACGGCAGCATGACGTACGGCCCGCTGCCCAGCCCCCAATAGCCCAGGGTCTGGCCAAAATCCTCATCGCTGCGCTGCAGGCCCATTTGAGTGCCTACGTCAAAGAAGCCCAGCAGGCCGAAAGTGGTGTTGAAGATCAATCGGGCGGTGTCGACCCCGGCGGCGGCCGGCTTGGCTTGCAGCACGTTGTTGGCCAGGTTGCCGACATCGCCGATGTTGCGGAACATGTTGTGGATGCCGTCCTCGAGGAATTGCGGCGTCACGTATTGATAACCCTGGGCCAGCGGCTTGAGCGCGTAGGTATCAATGGTGTCGTTGAACGTGAAGATGGGACGGTTGATGCTTTCCCAAGGGTCTTCTTCCGTGGCGGCCTGACTGGCGAACGGCACCAGCAGGACGCTGGCGGAAAGACACAGCTGAGCTAGACAATGGCTCCAGCGCATAGGGAAAAACTCCTTGGATTGATCAGGCAAGGGCGCCGAGCCCAGGCGGTGAGGCCGCTAGTATAAGACGGAACGCGCGGATAGGCAGCATTGAAAAAGAAGCGCCCGTAGGAAGATTCCACAACGCGCCGCCTTCATTTTCCTGTCACCGGACTGTCATCGCGACCCGTTAGGCTGCGAGTTATTTCAAGGACGTTCCCATGCCGCGCGCCGAAGCCCTGCCCCTCCCCGCTCCCAGTCTTACCGCTGTACTGTTCGGCCTGAGCGGATGCCTGGTGGATTTCGGATCGCGCATTCGCCAGCCAGGGGCGACGCCCACGGATCACGCCCAACCGACACCCGGTGCCCTGGAAAGCCTGCAACGCTTGCAGCACCTGAATATCCCCTGTGCCTGGCTCGACGAACTGCCTCCTGCCGTCAGTCATCGGCTGGCCGCCACGTTGCCTGGGTCGATCAAAGCGCCGCAACTTCCTGCAACAAATAATCCTTGGCCAGCGCCACATGCCTGTTGGCAAGCGCTGATGGCGTTGGATGTCCAGCAACTGGACGGTTGTGTATTGGTCAGCGGCGAGCCAAGGCTGCTGCAATCAGGGCTCAACGCGGGATTATGGACCATCGGATTGGCCTCCTGCGGCTCGTTGTGCGGCCTGTCGCCGGTCGAGTGGCAAAACCTGAGCCAACAAGACCGGGAGATCAAGCGCGCCAAGGCGACCGTGCAATTGTTCAGTCTAGGCGTGCATTCGGTGATTGATCACCTGGGCGAACTGGACACTTGCCTGGCCGACATCAGCCTGCGCAGGCAAAAAGGCGAGAAGCCCTGACCGGGATCATGCAGGGCGCGTGAGTGTGGATTACTCTTAAGGCAGGCCATGGACTTTTGACGCTGCGTCGCGGTCCATGGCAGTGCCTATCAATAAAGGGAGTACGCCAATGCCTGCCCGCGACTTGCAAGAACAGCTCAACACACTGCGCGAGCAATTGGACCAGAACCCGCCGCTGTCTGAGCCAGAGCGCGAACATCTGCACGAGTTGATGGCGCAGATCGAATCCCAGATCGAACTGGAAAACCAGGTTCAGGACAACAATCTGGTCGACGGGGTGAACCTGGCCGTAGAGCGCTTTGAGGTGGAGCATCCAACGATTGCTGGAACACTGCGCAATATCGTCAATACCTTGGGCAGCATGGGGATCTGAACCCTTCAAATATTGAAAAGCCCCGCTAGCGATAGCGGGGCTTTTCAATGTCCACGATCCAAATGCAATTCCGTATGGGAACGGGCTTGCTCGCGAAAGCAGTGTGTCAGCCAAGACAATGTTGAATGTGCCACCCTCATCGCGAGCAAGCTCGCTCCCACATTTTAGAGTCTCATTGGCGAACCAGGCGATGGTTCGGCAACGTCACCTCTTCAGTGCTGCGATACGGATTGATATCCAACCCACCACGCCGCACATACCGCGCGTACACGGTCAATTTCTCCGGCTTGAGCAAGCGCTGCAGGTCGAGAAAGATCCGCTCGACGCACTGCTCATGGAAATCCGAATGCTGGCGGAAGCTGACGATATAGGCCAGCAGGCTGGCATGATCCAGTGCCGCGCCACGGTACTCCACCGCCACGCTGCCCCAATCCGGCTGGCTGGTCACCGGGCAGTTGGACTTGAGCAGATGGCTGTGCAGGCTTTCCTCCACAACGCGCGAGTCATCACAACGCAGCAGCTCTGGACGCGGATGCTCGTAGGAGTCGACGCTGATGTCCAGTTCGTCAATGCAAACCCCAGGCAGTGCCACGACGCCTTCGCTCTCTACATCCTTGAGGCTGCGAATGCGCACGGCCACCGGTTTGCCCGCCGCTGCCGATAGATCCTGGCGCAAGGTCGCTTCCAGGCTCGCAGTGTCAGCGAACGGCGTCTGGTTCAACGAGTTCAAGTACAGCTTGAAGGACTTGGATTCGATGATGTTCGGCGAATCCGCCGGGATCGCGAACTCACCGATGGCCACCACTGGCTTGCCGGACGGCAACAGCCAGGACAATTCGAAGCAGTTCCAGAAGTCCACGCCTTTGTACGGCAGGGTCTCGGCCGTCAGCCCCAACTCCGCCCACTTTGCGGTACGCGGGATGGGGAACAACAAGGACGGCGTGTACGTAGCGATGTATTCGCTGGATTTGCCCAGCGGCGAATGTTCGGCTGCGGGATGCATGACGGAAACCTGACTGAAGAATCAGCGGATTCTACCAGCCTTTGCCACCGCCTTGAGCGCTTACTGACTGACTGTCAGGTCGCCTTTCATCCCGGCTTGATAATGGCCGGGCACATTGCAGGCGAACTCCAGGCGAGTGGCCTTGCTGAACGTCCAGGTCAATTCGCCGGTCTTGCCTGGCTGCACAAGTACGCTGTTGGGGTCGTCGTGGTTCATCCCGCCTTTATCCCCGTGGCTCATGGCGGCATGGTCCATGCCCGATTGCATCCCAGTGGGAGACAACATGCCCTCTTGTTGCATCTTGAGCATCTCCTGCTGGTGCTCCGCGTGCATCGCCGCATCGCCCAGGTTGAACTCATGCAACAACTGCCCTTTGTTGACCAATACAAACCGCACCGTCTCGCCGGCCTTGATGTCCAGCGTCTTGGGATTGAATGACATGTCGCCCATCACCACTTCGATACTGCGACTGGCCTTGGCTGCCGGCGCGGGTTGGCCAAAATCAAAGTGGCCCGGCGACGCCCAGGACGACACACTCAACGCCAGCACAGAGGCGGCCAGGACCAGGCGATTTATCATCAACATGTTCATACTCCAGCAAGAGAAGGGTTCAACTTGCCGAAGACTCTAAGCAGGCGCGACTGCCAGTTGACTGACATTTGCATTACAAGTTTGTCAGGTTGGCCCGCCTGCCCATGCGCCACGGTATAACGCCCTGGTACAAACACCGCCTCGAGCCGCCCATGAAACTGCTGATTGTCGAAGACCAACTGAAAACCGGCCAATACCTGCGCCAAGGCTTGAGCGAAGCCGGCTTCAACGCCGACCTGGTGGCAGACGGTATCACCGGCCAGCAATTGGCCCTGAGCGATGAATACGCGCTGCTGATTCTCGACGTGATGCTGCCCGGTCGCGACGGCTGGCAGATCCTGCAAGCCGTGCGCGGGGCCGGCCTGGACACGCCAGTGCTGTTCCTGACCGCGCGCGATGCGGTACAGGATCGCGTGCATGGCCTGGAACTGGGCGCCGATGATTACCTGGTCAAGCCCTTTGCCTTTTCCGAACTGCTGGCCCGGGTGCGCAGCCTGTTGCGCCGTGGCAGCTCGACGCCCCAGGAAACCAGCCTGCAACTGGCGGACCTGCGCCTGGACCTGATTCGGCGTCGCGTTGAGCGCAGCGGCCGGCGCATCGATTTGACCGCAAAGGAGTTCGCCTTGCTGGAGATGCTGCTGCGGCGTCAGGGCGAAGTATTGCCAAAGTCGCTGATTGCCTCGCAAGTCTGGGACATGAATTTCGACAGTGACACCAACGTCATCGAGGTGGCGATCCGCCGCTTGCGGCTCAAGGTCGACGACGAGTTTCCCAACAAGCTGATCCACACCGTGCGCGGCATGGGCTATGTCCTTGAAGAGCGCAGCCTGTGAGCCGGTGGTCACTGAGCAATCGGCTAGCGCTGCTCTTCGCCGCCTGCACCGCCGTCGTGTCGCTATTCGCGGGCGTGTTGTTCAGCCGCGGCAGCGAGGCGCACTTCGTGGAGCTGGACCGACAACTGCTCGAAACCCAACTGATCGGCGTACGGCGCGCCGTGCAAGACACCCACGGACATGATCCCCGGATGCGCCTGGACGATGAGTTGAGCCGCCAGGCGGACCTGACCTTGCGCATCAAGGACAGCAACGGCACCCAGTGGCATGGCAGCCCGATCCCGGCGCCGCCCGAACTACCGGAACGCCCCGGCCTGTCCACGCTTCGCGATGCAGACAATGACTATCGGGTGCTGAACGCGCTGCTGTACCCCGATCGCACCGACTCACCCCAACTGACCTTGTTGCTGAACATCACCCATCACCAACACTTCCTGCAACGCATGCAGCGGCTGATCTGGCTAACCGTCGGCCTCTCGGCACTGGCCACCGCCCTGCTCGGTGCCTGGGCGGCCCGGCGTGGCCTGCGCCCCTTGCGACGCATGGGTGCGATCGCCAGCAGCGTTTCGGCCCGCTCCCTCAATGCCCGGCTGCCGGAAGAGCATATGCCCGTCGAACTGGCGGAATTGGCCCGCAGCATCAACGACATGCTCGGTCGCCTGGACGATGCGTTTCAACGCCTCTCTGCGTTCTCCGCCGACATCGCCCATGAACTGCGCACGCCGCTGTCCAACCTGCTGACCCACACCCAGGTCACCCTCACCCGCGAGCGTTCGCTGGAAGACTATCGCGAGGCATTGCACGGCAATCTCGAAGAACTGCAGTGGATGGCGCAACTGGTCAACGACATGCTGTACCTGGCCAAGGCTGATCATGGCCTGCTGGCGCTCCATCGCGAACCGCTGCAATTGGCCGAGGAAGTGGACATCTTGCTGGACTTCTTCGCGCCCCTGGCCGAGGACTTCAATGTACGCCTGGGTCGCGACGGTGAGAGCCTGATCGAGGGTGACCGCAACATGCTGCGCAGGGCCCTTTCCAACCTATTGGACAATGCCCTGCGCTTCACCCCCAGTGGCGGCGAAGTGCGCGTGCGGATTGTCGATGTGGGTCAAGGAGTGAGCGTGTGCGTGGAGAACAACGGCGAAGGCGTTCCAGCGGATTTGCTACCACGCCTGTTCGACCGTTTTTATCGCGCCGACCCGTCCCGCCAGGAAGGCAGCAGCGAACATGCAGGACTTGGGCTGGCCATCACCCGCTCGATCATCCGCGCCCATGGAGGAGATATCAGATGCGAATCGGCCGAGGGCTGGACGCGGTTCGTGATTGAACTGCCCAAAAACAAGTGAGGCGAACAAATCTGTGGCGAGGGGATTTATCCCCGTTGGGCTGCGAAGCGGCCCCCTTCATCAGGCCTGACACACTGCGGTGGCCGAAGGATTAGGGGCGCTTCGCACCCCAGCGGGGATAAATCCCCTCGCCACAAGGATCGCGCAGTCGTTCCTGGATTATCAGGAATACCGCAACGCCTGCGCCGGTTCGATCTTCGCCGCGCGCCATGCCGGATACACGGTGGCGAGGAAGCTGAGGATGAACCCGGCAGAGCAGATCAGCACTACGTCGCCACGCTGCAACTCCGAAGGCAGGTTGCTGACGAAATACACGTCGGAACTGAAGATGTGCTGCCCACTGACCCGTTCCAGCCAGCCCACCAGCTCACTGACATTCAACGCCGCAATCACCCCCAGCACGCCACCGATCAACGTTCCGACGATGCCGATCACCGTGCCCTGGACCATGAAGATCGCCATGATCTGCCGCGGCGTGGCGCCGATGGTGCGCAGGATGGCGATGTCCGCGCCCTTGTCGTTCACCACCATGATCAGCGTGGCGATGATGTTGAACGCCGCCACCGCGACGATCATCAGCAGCAGCAAGCCGATCATGGTCTTTTCCATTTTCATGGCGCTGAACAGGCTGCCCTGGGTGTGGGTCCAGTCGTCGGCCTTGTAGTTCGCGCCGAGACCGGTGGCGATGTCGCCGGAGACCTTCGGCGCCGCGTACAAATCTTTCACCGCCAGCCGCACGCTTTGCACCTGGTTCGGCTGCCAATGCTGCATCTGCGCGGCGTCAGCCAGGTGGATCAGCGCCATGGAGCCGTCCAGCTCGGCGCCGACCTTGAACACACCGACCACGTTCAGGCGCTGCATCCGTGGCGTGATGCCCCCCGGTGCGGTACTGACTTCCGGCACGATCAAGGTGAGCTTGTCACCGACATTCAGGCGGAAACGCCGGGCCGTGATCTCGCCGATCACCACGCCATATTCACCCGGCTTAAGGGCGTCGAGGCGCCCCTGGACGATATGCTGGGCGACGATGGACACCTTGCCTTCCTGCGCCGGATCGACACCACTGATCTGGATCGGCTGCATCGACCCCTTATGGCTGAGCATGCCTTCCATTTCCGTGAACGGAACGGCAGCGGTGACTTCGGGATTCTTCAGCGCGGCGGCAGCTACCGGCTGCCAATCGTCGATCGGGTTCACGCCGACGATAGTGGCGTGGGGGACCATGCCAAGGATCCGCGAACTCATTTCACGCTGGAAGCCGTTCATCACCGACAACACCACGATCATCGCCAATACGCCAAGGGCGAGGCCGATCATCGACGTCATGGAAATAAACGAAACAAAGCGATTGCGGCGCTTGGCGCGGGTATAGCGCGTGCCGATGAAAATCGATAACGGTCTGAACATTCGCTGGGCACCGTATGAAAATAAAAGACCCGGCGCCTGCATCAGGCACCGGGTTTCGGTCGGTCAGATGGGCGTCAGGCAACCTTCCTGCAAATGCAGGACGCGGTCCATCTGGCGGGCCAGGTTCATATCGTGGGTCACCACCAGGAACGCTGTGCGCATCGAGGTGCTGAGCTCCAGCATCAAGTCCTGGATACCCTGGGCGGTATGGGAATCGAGGTTGCCGGTTGGCTCGTCGAGCATCACCAGGCCGGGCTTGTTGACCAGCGCCCGGGCAATCGCCACGCGCTGGCGCTCGCCACCGGACAGCTCGGCCGGCTTGTGCTCCAGGCGATGCCCCAACCCAACCCGCTCCAGCAATGCCGTGGCGCGCTGACGCGCCTCGGGAATCGCCGTGCGGCCAATCAGCAGCGGCATGCAGACGTTTTCCAGGGCGGTGAATTCAGGCAGCAAATGGTGGAACTGGTAGACGAAACCCAGGGAGCGGTTACGCAGCAGGCCGCGGGCCTTCTCGTTCAACGCCGAGAGTTCTTCGCCGGCCAGCCAGACACTGCCGGCGGTGGGCGTATCCAGGCCACCGAGCAGGTTCAGCAAGGTACTTTTGCCCGACCCGGAGGTGCCGACAATCGCCACGCGCTCGCCCGGGTGCAGCTCCAGTTGCAGGCCCGACAACACTACCACCGACTCCGGCCCTTCCTCGTAGGATTTGCCCAGGTTGCGGCAGCTCAAGATTGCTTGTTCACTCATGCCCGACTCACTCATAACGTAACGCCTCCGCAGGCTGGGTGCGTGCGGCACGCCAGGCTGGATACAGGGTGGCGAGGAAACTCAGGACCAACGCGGCGCCGCAGACCATCAACACATCGTCGGCCTGCAACTGCGATGGCAGGTAGTCGATGAAGTACACGTCGGCGTTGAGAAACTTGTGCCCGATCAGGGTTTCGAGACCGGCAATCGCGGCGCTGACGTTCAGCGCCGCGAACATCCCGACCAGGGCCCCGACGAACGTACCGATGACACCGATAACGGTGCCCTGGACCATGAAGATGCGCATGATCTGTCCCGGCGTGGCGCCGAGGGTGCGCAGGATCGCGATGTCGCCCTTCTTGTCGTTCACCACCATCACCAGCGTGGAGATGATGTTGAACGCCGCCACGGCGACGATCAGCAACAGCAGCAGGCCGATCATGGCTTTTTCCATGCGGATCGCCTGGTACAGGTTGCCGTGGGTGCGCGTCCAGTCGCGGGCATAGTAACGGTCTTCGCCAAGCTGCTGGGCGATGTTCCAGGCAACGCGCGGCGCCTGGAACAGGTCATCGAATTTCAACCGCAGGCCTTGGACCTGGTCCGGTTTCCAGCGGTGCAGGCGGGCGAGATCCTGGAGATTGGTCACGCCGAGGTAGCCGTCCAGCTCACCAGCACCCACGTGGAAAATGCCGACCACGGTAAAGCGCTTCATGCGGGGGAACATGCCGCCCGGCGTGACGGTGACTTCCGGCGCGACGAAGGTCAGCTTGTCGCCGATGGCCACGCCGAGCTTGGCCGCGGCCTTGTCGCCAATCACGATGCCGAAATCGCCCGGCGCCAAGTCGTCGAGTTTGCCCTGCTTCATGAAGTTGTCGATGATCGACACTTGCCGTTCCAGCGCCGGGTCGATGCCGTTGAGCAAGACCTTGGAGACCTTGCCGTCATTGGTCAGCAGCCCTTGCATCTGGGTGAACGGCGCGACGGCCAGCACCTGCGGGTTCTGCTTGACCTTGGCAGCCAGGCTCGGCCAATCGCTGATGGCTTCGCCGGATTCGAGGGTCGCGTGGGGCACCATGCCCAGCACGCGGGTGCGCATCTCATGGTCGAAGCCATTCATCACCGACAGCACGACGATCATCACGACCACGCCAAGGGCCAATCCGATGATAGAGGTCAGGGAAATGAACGATACGAAATGATTGCGACGCTTTGCACGGGTATAACGCGTGCCGATGAATACGAAGAGAGGTCTGAACATGTCGGGGCTTGTTCGGAGGGAAAAGGAACGTCCTTGTGGCGGGGGTCACAAACCAGCTTTACACTCAGACCACCGCCGCTACCATGGGTTCGCCATGTCGACATTAGATGAAGAAGATCGCCGCGAATACTACCGTATCGAGGACACGATCGCACTGGAAATTCGGCCCCTGTCCATTCCTGAAGCTGCCAGCCAGGAAGTGTTGCAGGATGAGTCCCCATTGTTCAATCTGCTCAGCGAACTGCACCTGAGCGAATTCGAGTCACAGCACCTGTTGCGCCAGATCAGCGAGCGCGAGCGCAGCATCGCGGCGTACCTCAAGGCGATGAACAAACGCATCGACCTGCTCAGCCAGGTCATCGCCGTGACCGTGCTTGGTGAAATCGGCGAACCCCAGCCGGTGATCATTTCCGAAGGCGGTATCGACTTCCAATACCCCACCCCCATCGCCGTCGGGGCGCACCTGTCGGTCAAGCTGGTGTTGATGCCCCAGGCCCTCGGCTTGTTGTTGCGGGCGCGGGTCACCCATTGCGATCCGAAGGGTGGCGGCTACGACGTCGGCACCGAGTTTGAACACCCGACCGACGCCCAGCGTCAATTGTTGGCCCGCTACATCCTGCAAAAACAGGCGCAAGAACGGCGCCTGGCCCGGGAACTGAACGAATCTGGCATCAATAAGGAAGAACCGTGACCCTCATCTATGGCCACCGCGGCGCCAAGGGCGAAGCACCGGAAAACACCCTCACCGGTTTCCAGGAATGCCTCAAGCACGGCGTGCGCCGTTGCGAGCTGGACTTGCACTTGTCCATGGACGGCGAGTTGATGGTAATCCACGACCCGACCCTCAAGCGCACCACGGATCGCCGGGGCAAGGTGGTCGAACACACCGCCGCCGAACTGGTGACCTACGATGCGCGCAAGGGCGGCCCGGGCTGGATCAAGCCGTGCCCGATTCCGCGACTGGAAGAACTGTTCGAAAAATGTGATTTCGAACACTGGCAGCTCGAGGTGAAAAGCGCGTCACGCACCCGTGCCGCCGCGACCGTGCTGGGCATTCGTGAAATGGCCCAACGCTTCGGGCTGCTGGACAGGATCACCATCACCTCCAGCTCCCGGGAAGTGCTCAAGGCGGCCCTGGACCTGACCCCGGACATTTCCCGTGGACTGGTGGCCGAATACGCCTGGCTCGACCCGTTGAAGGTCGCCCAGAGCTACGGCTGCGAGATTCTGGCGTTGAACTGGACCCTGTGCACGCCGGAACGCCTGATCAAGGCGCAGCGCCAGGGGCTGCATGTATCGGTGTGGACGGTCAACGAGCCCGCGCTCATGCGCAGGCTCGCCGATTTTGGCGCTGACAGCCTGATTACAGACTTTCCCGGTTTGGCCACTGCCACCCTCGAGAATTGCTGAAATCGGTCTCCCCGGCCGGCTCAGGCCACCGGCCGGAGCCGCTCAAAAAAGCCGGTTGAGCCCGTCGTACGCCGCGACCCGATAGGCTTCGGCCATGGTCGGGTAGTTGAACGTGGTGTTGACGAAGTATTTGAGCGTGTTCAGTTCGCCCGGCTGGTTCATGATCGCCTGGCCGATATGCACGATCTCCGAAGCCTGGTAGCCGAAGCAGTGCACGCCCAGTACTTCCAGCGTCTCGCGATGGAAGAGGATCTTCAGCATGCCTTGCGGCTCACCGGCGATCTGCGCCCGCGCCATGCTCTTGAAGAAGGCCTTGCCCACTTCATAAGGCACCTTGGCCTGGGTCAGCTCCTGCTCGTTCTTGCCGATCGAGCTGATTTCCGGAATGGTGTAGATGCCGGTCGGTACGTCGTTGACGAAGCGCCAGCTGCCGTTGTCGACAATGCTGCCGGCGGCCGAACGGCCCTGGTCGTGGGCGGCACTGGCCAGGCTCGGCCAACCGATCACGTCACCGGCACCGTAGATGTTCGGCACGCAAGTGCGGTAGTTCTCGTCGACTTCGATCTGGCCACGGCTGTTGACCTTCACGCCGATGTTTTCCAGGCCCAGGGTGTCGGTGTTGCCGGTACGACCGTTGCACCAGAGCAAGGCGTCGGCCTTGATCTTCTTGCCGGACTTGAGGTGCAGGATCACGCCGTTGTCGACGCCTTCGACGCGATCATAGTCTTCGTTGTGGCGCACGGTGATGTTGTTGTTGCTGAAGTGATAGCTCAGGGCCTGGGAAATTTCCGAATCCAGGAAGCTCAGCAACTGGCCGCGGTTGTCCACCAGTTCCACCAGCACGCCCAGGCCGCTGAAGATCGAGGCGTATTCGCAACCGATCACGCCGGCACCGTAGACGATGAGCTTACGCGGGGTGTGACCCAGGCTCAGGATGGTGTCGCTATCGTAGATACGCGCATGGTTGAAATCGATATCGGCCGGGCGATACGGGCGCGAACCGGTGGCGATGATGATGTGCTTGGCCACCAGCTTCTCGACCACGCCATTGCCGCAGACCACTTCGACGGTCTGCTCGTCGGCGAAGCTGCCGGTGCCGAAGAACACATCCACGCGGTTGCGGGCGTAGTAGCCGGTACGCGAGGCCACTTGCTTGGAGATCACCTTCTCGGCGCTCTTGAGCACGTCAGGGAAGGAGAACCAGCGCGGCTCGCCGATGGCCCGGAACATCGGGTTGGTGTTGAACTGCATGATCTGCCGGACCGAGTGACGCAAGGCCTTGGACGGGATGGTACCCAAGTGGGTGCAGTTGCCGCCAACCTGCCGACGGCTGTCGACCATCGCCACTTTGCGCCCTGCCTTGGCCGCGTTCATTGCCGCGCCTTCCCCAGCAGGGCCGGAACCCAGTACTACCACGTCGTAGTTGTAGACAGCCATGCGTACTCCTCAGAACAGGCCGCGATGCCACGCTTGGCACCGACGGCTAAATCATGCCGGCCGGCGGCATGAAGGAACAATTTGGGGCCGGTTCACGAGCCCGGCCACAGTCTATAGAAGCGTCAACGCCGCGCACATTACCCCTTGGTCGCGTCGTAGGCTAGTTTTGCCTGCGCTATTTCGCCACAGGTAGGCTTTCAAAACGCTGTCAGCGTTCACTTAAGATTTGCCCAGATCATCGTGGCGAGGGAGCTTGCTCCCGCTGGGCTGGGCTGCGGCCCCCTTTTGTGAGCGCTTCGCACTCAAGCGGGAGCAAGCTCCCTCGCCACGGTAATCCCACTTCAGTGGTCATTGGTTTTTCCACGGGTCATCCGTTCAAAGATGTCGTTGGTGCGGCTGACGAAACGCTCCCCATCCCGCAATACGAAAAATACCCCGATGCCGTGCTTCTGGGCATAGTCCCAAGCCTGTTCAGGACCGAGAATCAGCAACAGCGTCGATAGTCCATCGGCCATCATTGCTGAAGGATGAATTACCGTGACTGACGCCAGGTTGTGTAGGACCGGAGCCCCCGTGCGCGCATCAAAAGTGTGGGAATACCGCCTACCGCCCTGTTCGAAATATTTCCGGTAATCGCCCGACGTCGAAACCCCGTAGCCGTTGACCTCGATGACCCGCTCGGCCACTTGCCGATCGTCCCGTGGTTCTTCCAGGGCGATGCGCCAGGGCGAGCCATCCGGCTTGTGCCCGACGGCCTTGAGTTCACCAGTGGCCTCGGCCAGATAGCTGTCGATGCCCAAAGCCTGGAGCCTGGCGGCGATGCGGTCGACGGCATACCCCGCCGCAATGCTGTTGAAGTCGACTTCCACGGCGGCGTCCTTGCACAGCCGGTCGCCCTCAATGCGCAGATGTTTATGACCAACGCGCTGACGAGCCTGGGCCAGGGCCTCGGCGCTTGGCACCTGTTCTTCCCGGGATTGCGGACCGAATCCCCACAGGTCCAATAAAGGCTCAACCGTCAAATCGAAGGCACCGTCGCTTTGCGAGGAAAGTTGCTCGCCCGCACGGATCAGCTCGAGAACCGGGCCGGGCATCACCTGGCAGTTGTCGGCAGGCAACGCGTTGAAACGCTCGATGTCCGAGTCGCTGCGATAGGTGGACAACTGCCGATCCACTTCGGCGAGGATCTGTTCCACTTCGTCCTGCACCGTTTTCGGACCGGGCGTGGCGATATGCCTGACGTACTGGATGGAATAGCGGCTGCCCATGGTCGGGCCGTCGAAGCGCTCGAGGGTATCGCCGTTGCCACAGGCGGATAACACGCCCGCCAGCATCACAAGCCCTAACCATCGTCCAGTTAACAAATCTTCATCTCCCCTCAAAACCGCGCCAGCCATTATGGGCTACAGCGCATGCAAAAAACCTGTGGGAGCGAGCTTGCTCGCGATAGCGGCGCAACAGTCAGCATCAAGGTGACTGACACACCGCCATCGCGAGCAAGCTCGCTCCCACAGGGGCTGCTGCGTTTTCATACAAGATTTGCCAGAGTGAGTACCTACCCATGTCTTCCAACACGAGCAACGGCAAGGCAATTTTCCGCGTCGTCAGCGGCAACTTCCTGGAGATGTTCGACTTCATGGTCTACGGCTTCTACGCCACGGCCATCGCCAAGACATTCTTCCCGACCGACAGCGCCTTCGCGTCGCTGATGCTGTCCCTGGCCACATTCGGCGCGGGGTTCCTGATGCGTCCCCTGGGGGCTATTTTTCTCGGCGCCTACATCGACCGCCATGGCCGTCGCAAAGGCTTGATCATCACCTTGGCAATGATGGCCGCTGGCACGGTGCTGATTGCCTGCGTGCCGGGCTACGCCACATTGGGCGTGGCGGCACCGTTGCTGGTGTTGCTGGGTCGATTGCTGCAAGGTTTTTCCGCTGGCGTGGAACTGGGCGGCGTATCGGTGTACCTCGCGGAAATTTCCACGCCGGGGCGCAAGGGTTTCTTCGTCAGTTGGCAGTCCGCCAGCCAACAGGCTGCGGTGGTGTTCGCCGGCCTGCTGGGTGTTGGCCTCAATCACTGGCTGAACCCACAGGAGATGGGCGAATGGGGCTGGCGCGTGCCGTTCCTCATCGGTTGCCTGATCGTGCCGGTCATCTTCATGATTCGCCGCTCGCTGGAGGAAACGCCTGAATTCCAGGCAAGAAAACATCGCCCTACCCTGTCGGAAATCACCCGTTCCATCGGTCAGAACTTCGGTATCGTCCTGGCCGGCATGGCGCTTGTGGTCATGACCACAGTGTCGTTCTACCTCATCACGGCCTACACGCCGACGTTTGGCAAGGCCGAGTTGAATCTGTCGGATTTGGATGCCTTGCTGGTCACGGTGTGCATCGGCTTGTCGAATTTCTTCTGGCTGCCAGTGATGGGGGCGTTTTCCGACAAGATCGGCCGCAAACCCCTGCTGCTCGGTGCGACGATCCTGGCGATCCTGACCGCGTACCCGGCGCTGTCCTGGCTGGTGGCAAACCCGAGTTTCAGCCATTTGCTGATCGTCGAGTTGTGGCTGTCCTTCCTGTATGGATCGTACAACGGGGCCATGGTGGTCGCCTTGACGGAAATCATGCCGGTCGAAGTGCGCACCACCGGTTTTTCCCTGGCCTATAGCCTGGCCACCGCCACCTTCGGCGGTTTTACCCCGGCGGCCTGCACCTACCTGATCCATGTGCTCGACAACAAGGCGGCACCGGGAATCTGGCTCAGCGGCGCGGCGGTGCTGGGATTGATTGCGACCCTGGTGCTGTTCAAGGGCAATCGGCATGAATTGCGGACGGCGCAGGCCTCGGTGGTCGGCGGCGCCTGATGGATTGCTTTCGCGAGCAAGCTCGCTCCCACAGTTGATCGAGTTGTTGCTGAGTTATGCGGTCCAATGTGGGAGCGAGCTTGCTCGCGATGAGGCCAGCCCAAGCAACAGAAAACCCAGACAAAAAAAACGCCCCGACAAGTCGGGGCGCTTTCATTTGCAGCTAAGGCTTAGCGCGGGAACGCAGGCGGATTCACATCAGCCATGTCTTCCATCACGCGAACCACCTGGCAGCTGTAACCGAACTCGTTGTCGTACCAGACGTACAGGACAACGCGGTTATCCTGGACGATGGTCGCTTCAGCATCGACAACACCGGCGTGGCGCGAGCCCACGAAGTCGGTGGACACCACTTCCTGCGAGTTGACGAAATCGATTTGCTTATGCAGATCGGAGTGCAGCGCCATGTAGCGCAGGTACTCGTTCATCTCTTCACGGGTGGCGGCTTTCTCAAGGTTCAGGTTGAGAATGGCCATCGATACGTTCGGCGTCGGGACACGGATCGCGTTACCGGTCAGCTTGCCAGCCAGCTCAGGCAGGGCCTTGGCAGCAGCAGTGGCGGCACCGGTCTCGGTGATGACCATGTTCAGCGCCGCGCTACGACCACGGCGATCGCCCTTGTGGAAGTTGTCGATCAGGTTCTGGTCGTTGGTGTACGAGTGAACGGTTTCGACGTGACCGTTGATGATGCCGAACTTGTCATTCACAGCCTTGAGCACCGGCACGATGGCGTTGGTGGTGCAGGAAGCGGCGGAAACGATCTTGTCGTCAGCAGTGATGTCGCCGTGGTTGATGCCATGGACGATGTTCTTCAGCTTGCCCTTGCCAGGCGCGGTCAGGACAACGCGGTCGACACCCGGGCAGGCCAGGTGTTGGCCCAGGCCGTCGGCATCACGCCATACACCGGTGTTGTCCACCAGCAGTGCGTTCTTGATGCCGTACTGGGTGTAGTCCACCTCGGTCGGATTCTTCGCGTAGATCACCTGGATCAGGTTGCCGTTGGCGGTGATGGTGTTGTTTTCTTCATCGATGGTGATGGTGCCGTTGAACGAACCATGGACCGAATCGCGACGCAGCAGGCTGGCGCGCTTGGTCAGGTCGTTCTCGGCGCCCTTGCGCACGACGATGGCGCGCAGGCGCAGGCCGTCGCCACCACCGGTTTTCTCGATGAGGATGCGTGCCAGCAGGCGGCCGATACGGCCAAAGCCGTACAGCACGACGTCGGTGCCTTTGCGCGGCGAAGCGTTTTGCTGGCCAACCACATCGGCCATTTCTTCGCGAACGAACTGCTCGGCGCTACGGCCATTGGCTTCGCTGCGGAATTTGAACGCCAACTTGCCCAGGTCCACCGAGGCCGCGCCGAGCTTGAGCTCGCTCATGGCCTTGAGCAGAGGGAATGTTTCGTGGACGGAGAGTTCGCTGTCGTCGGAAGAACGGTGGCGAGCAAAGCGGTGGGCTTTGAGGATCGCGATGACAGACTGGTTGATCAGGCTGCGGCCATAGATCGAGCTCACCACGTTGTTATTGCGGTAGAGCTGACCGATGAGAGGGATCATCGCTTCTGCGAGTGCTTCACGATCAATCCATTCACCAAGACACTGGTCGGGCTTCTGAGTCACGGTAACCTTCCACATGTAGGGGCTGAAAAAAGGGGCTACATTATGCCGCCGAGTCCTCGCCGGAGCAATGCGCGCCCGTCGCGCCGTGGTTTTGCGTTCTAGCAGCGTAGTCCGCGACTGACAGCCGGGCCCTTCAGCCGCTACAATTGTCGACTTTGTCGCAACGCTGGAGCTCAACCTTCCGTGCCCGTTCTGCGTCTTCCGCTTCTCCCTGCCGCGGCAGGTAAACAGCACTGGGGCAACCTGCCCGGTGCCGCCCTGAGCCTGGCTATCGCCGAGGCCGCCAGCGCTGCAAAGCGCTTCACCCTGTTGTTGACCGCCGACAGCCAGAGTGCCGAGCGGCTCGAGCAGGAGCTGGGTTTCTTCGCCCCGGATTTGCCGGTGTTGCATTTCCCGGACTGGGAAACCCTGCCCTACGACCTTTTTTCGCCGCACCAGGACATCATTTCCCAGCGCATCGCCAGCCTTTATCGGCTGCCGGAGCTCAGTCATGGCGTTTTGGTAGTGCCAATCACCACAGCCCTACATCGCTTGGCGCCGACCCAATTCCTGCTGGGCAGCAGCCTGGTTCTGGACATTGGCCAGAAGCTCGACGTCGAGCAAATGCGTACTCGGCTTGAGGCCAGTGGCTACCGCTACGTCGACACCGTGTACGAGCACGGCGAGTTCACGGTGCGCGGGGCGTTGATCGACCTGTTCCCGATGGGCAGCAAATTGCCGTATCGCATCGATCTGTTCGATGACGAAATCGAGACCTTGCGCACCTTCGACCCGGAGAACCAGCGCTCCATCGACAAGGTCCAGTCGATCCGCCTGCTGCCGGCCAAGGAATTCCCACTGCAAAAAGACGCAGTGACTCGCTTCAAGGCGCGTTTTCGCGAGCGTTTTGACGTGGATTTCCGCCGTTGCCCGATCTTCCAGGACCTGAGCAGCGGAATCACCCCAGCCGGTATCGAGTACTACTTGCCGTTGTTCTTCGAAGAAACCTCCACGTTGTTCGATTATTTGCCCCAGGACACCCAGGTATTTTCCCTGCCGGGCATCGAGCAGGCTGCGGAAAACTTCTGGAACGACGTGCGCAATCGCTACGAAGAACGTCGCGTCGATCCGTCCCGTCCTTTATTGCCGCCCGCCGAGCTGTTCCTGCCGGTGGAGGACTGCTTCGCCCGGTTCAAGAGCTGGCCGCGCGTGGTGGCGAGCCAGCAGGACGTGGAAACCGGCGTCGGTCGTGAACGCTTCCCCGCCAAGCCCTTGCCGGACCTGGCGATCGAAGCCAAGGCCACGCAACCGCTGGCGGCCCTGGCCGGTTTCCTCGACGGATTCCCCTGGTCGCGTGCTGTTTACCGCCGAGTCCGCAGGCCGCCGCGAAGTACTGCTGGAACTGCTTGATCGCCTGAAGCTGCGCCCGAAGACCGTCGACAGCTGGCCTGACTTTGTCGCGGGCAAGGATCGCCTGGCGATCACCATCGCGCCGCTTAACGACGGCCTGGTCCTTGACGATCCCGCCCTGGCCCTGGTGGCCGAAAGCCCGTTGTTCGGCCAGCGCGTGATGCAGCGTCGCCGCCGCGAGAAACGCGCCGACGCCGCCAACGACGCGGTCATCAAGAACCTCACCGAACTGCGCGAAGGTGCGCCGGTGGTGCACATCGATCATGGCGTAGGCCGTTACCTGGGCCTGGCGACCCTTGAGATCGAAAACCAGGCCGCCGAATTCCTCACCCTGGAATACGCCGAGGGCGCCAAGCTCTACGTGCCTGTGGCGAACCTGCACCTGATCGCCCGCTACACCGGCAGCGACGACGCCTTGGCCCCGCTGCATCGCCTGGGTTCGGAAACCTGGCAGAAGGCCAAGCGCAAGGCCGCCGAACAGGTGCGCGATGTGGCGGCCGAGTTGCTGGATATCTATGCCCGCCGTGCCGCGCGCGAGGGCTATGCATTCGCCGACCCGAAAGCCGACTACGAAACCTTCAGCGCCGGTTTCCCGTTCGAAGAAACCGTCGACCAGCAGACCACCATCGAAGCCGTGCGCGCCGACATGCTTGCGCCCAAGCCCATGGACCGCCTGGTGTGCGGCGACGTAGGCTTCGGCAAGACCGAAGTGGCGATGCGCGCCGCGTTCATTGCCGTGCACGGCGGCAAGCAAGTGGCGATCCTGGTACCGACCACCCTGCTCGCCCAGCAGCACTACAACAGTTTCCGCGACCGCTTCGCCGACTGGCCCGTGACCGTGGAAGTGATGAGCCGCTTCAAGTCCGCCAAGGAAGTGAACGCCGCCGTCGCGGACCTGGCCGAGGGCAAGATCGACATCGTCATTGGCACGCACAAGCTGCTGCAGGACGATGTGAAGATCAAGAACCTGGGGCTGGTGATCATCGATGAGGAACACCGCTTTGGCGTGCGCCAGAAAGAACAGCTCAAGGCCCTGCGCAGCGAAGTCGACATCCTGACCCTGACCGCCACGCCGATCCCGCGCACCTTGAACATGGCGGTGTCGGGCATGCGCGACCTGTCGATCATCGCCACACCGCCAGCCCGCCGCCTGTCGGTGCGCACCTTCGTCATGGAGCAGAACAAAAGCACGGTCAAGGAAGCCCTGCTGCGTGAGCTGCTGCGCGGCGGCCAGGTTTATTACCTGCACAACGACGTGAAGACCATCGAGAAATGCGCCGCCGACCTGGCCGAGCTGGTACCGGAGGCCCGCATCGGCATTGGTCACGGGCAGATGCGCGAGCGCGAGCTCGAACAGGTGATGAGCGACTTCTATCACAAGCGCTTCAACGTGCTGATCGCCTCGACCATCATCGAGACCGGCATCGACGTGCCGAGCGCCAACACCATCATCATCGAGCGCGCCGACAAATTCGGCCTGGCCCAGTTGCACCAGTTGCGCGGCCGGGTCGGACGCAGTCACCACCAGGCCTACGCCTACCTGCTGACACCGCCGCGCCAGCAGATCACCCCGGACGCGGAAAAGCGCCTGGAAGCCATTGCCAATACCCAGGACCTGGGCGCCGGTTTCGTGCTGGCCACCAACGACCTGGAAATCCGTGGCGCCGGCGAATTGCTTGGCGACGGCCAGAGTGGCCAGATCCAGGCAGTGGGCTTCACCCTGTACATGGAAATGCTCGAACGGGCGGTCAAGTCGATCCGCAAGGGCGAACAACCAAACCTCGACCAACCACTGGGCGGCGGGCCGGAGATCAACCTGCGGGTGCCGGCGCTGATCCCGGAAGATTATCTGCCGGATGTCCACGCACGCCTGATCCTCTACAAGCGCATCGCCTCGGCCACTGACGAGGAAGGCTTGAAGGATCTGCAGGTGGAAATGATCGACCGCTTCGGCCTGCTGCCGGAGCCGACCAAGAATCTGGTGCGCACCACGCTGCTCAAGCTCAAGGCCGAGCAACTGGGCATCAAGAAAGTCGACGGCGGGCCCAACGGCGGCCGTATCGAGTTCGAAGCCCAGACCCCGGTCGATCCACTGGTGCTGATCAAGCTGATCCAGGGCCAGCCCAAACGCTACAAGTTCGAAGGCGCCACGATGTTCAAGTTCATGGTGCCCATGGAACGCCCGGAAGAGCGTTTCAATACCGTAGAGGCGCTGTTCGAGCGCCTCACTCCGACCACTGCTTGAAGGACGCCCAATGCGCCTGTTTCACTCCTTGATGTTGTTGATGACCCTGGTTGCCCCCCTGGCGTTGGCCGACGATCTGTATCAGGTGGAAATGATCCTGGTCCGGCAGAATGCCGAGCCCACCATCATCAGCCGCGCCGCACCGGAAGACTGGGACAGCCGGCGCACGACGCTTGGGCGCGGACAGCCTGCGGACACCGGCAATGGGCAATATCGTCGAAAAACTCAACGCCAGCGGCCAGTACACCGTGCTGATGCACAAGGCCTGGCAACAGAACCTGGGCGAACAAGGCAGCAAGATCGCGGTCAGCGACGGCGCCGAACAGTTCGGCCAGTTTCCCATCGAGGGCACCCTAGAGCTCAAGCTCGGCCGCTTCACCGACGTGGACGCCGACTTCTGGATCAACCAGATCGACGCCAATGGCCTGGTCACCGCCAGCGAACGCCTGAAACAGGAGAGCCATACCAAGAACGGCCAGTTGAACTTCCTCGATAACGGCCATCTCGGCTTGCTGATCAAGATCACCTCGTTGACCGCGCCTGCACCACGCCAGGCACCTGATGTCATTCCGGACTGATCGGCGCGCCTATGCCCTCGCCCCTGAGCAAACCCCTGGCACCTTCCTGGGTCAATCGATTCAAGGAACAAAGCCTGGAGCGTGGGCGCCGATACGCGTTGGAAAACCGCGTCAGGATCGTCGAAGCCGGCGACAGCACGATCATTGCCAGTTGCGAAGGCTCCGGTGGCAGCGTTTATCGTCAGACCATTCGTCTCAAGGAGTCAGCCAAGGGCACGTTGATCCTGCTTGAAGCGGCGTGCTCCTGTCCGGTGCGCATCAATTGCAAGCATTGCGCGGCGGTGCTGCTGCAAGTCCAGGAAACCCTGGCCTACCCTGCCGCTGAAAAAGACGCCCAGATGCTGGAAAAACTCCAGGCGGTGCTGGACAGCCGCAGCCCCAAGGCGCCGCCGCAGGTCTTGGTGGACAACGTGCAACCGGTGCCCCGCCTGTGGCTGGCGAGCATCGAATTCAGCGCCTTCGAGCCGCGCAACGGCAAGATGCAGCGCTACATCCAGCACCGCGCCGCGCTGTCGTTCAGCTACCTGGACGAATACGTCAGCGGCCAGCGCAACACCGACGTACTGATTCGCCAGGAAACCCAGACGCTGCGGATAAAACGCCACACCGATGTGGAACAATCCTACCGCGAACAACTGCGAATCCTCGGTTTCAAAATCGCGACCCGACAAAGCAAAGCCTTGCCGGAGAGCGCAGGCGAACTGTACGAAATGGTCAACGACAGTGCCTGGCTGACCTTTACCCTCAACGACCTGCCGAAACTGCGCACCCAGGGCTGGGAATTGCAGATCGATGAGGATTTCGGCTTCGACCTGACGGCAGTGGACGAATGGTACGCAACGGTCGAAGAAACGCCGGAGCGGGACTGGTTCGACCTGGAGCTGGGGATCATCGTCAACGGCGAGCGACTGAGCCTGCTGCCGATCCTGTTGAACCTGATGCGCTCGCACATCGAGCTGTTCAACCCGGAACGCCTGGCCAGGCGCCGCGATGACGAACTCATCCTGGTCAACTTGCCGCACCGTCCCAACTCGGAATTCGGCCCGCAGCAAGTGGCCCTGCCCTACGGGCGGTTGAAACCGGTGCTGGCGACCCTCGGCGAGTTCTACCTGCAAGAGCCCGGCACCACTAAGCTTCGGCTCAACAGCGCCGACGCCCTGCGCCTGAACCCGTTGCAGGACATGCCGCTGCGCTGGGAAGGTGGCGAACACATACGCAGCCTCGCCCAACGCCTGCGCGACATCAAGGACTACACCGCCACCGCCCCGAAGGGCTTGAATGCAACGCTGCGCCCCTACCAGCTCGAAGGCCTGAGCTGGATGCAGTCGCTACGGCAATTGGAGGTGGGCGGCATCCTGGCGGACGACATGGGCCTGGGTAAAACCCTACAGACCCTGGCGCACATTCTCAGCGAAAAACACGCAGGCCGCCTGGACCGCCCATGCATGGTGGTGATGCCGACAAGCCTGATTCCGAACTGGCTCGATGAAGCATCGCATTTCACCCCGCAGCTCAAGGTGCTGGCCCTGTACGGTGCCGGGCGCAAGAAACACTTCGAGCGCCTGGCCGATTACGATCTGATCCTGACCACTTATGCGCTGCTGCCAAAAGACGTCGAACGCCTCAAGGCACAGCCGCTGCACGTACTGATCCTCGACGAAGCCCAGTACATCAAGAACCCCACCAGCAAAGCCGCCCAGGCCGCTCGCGAACTGGATGCCCGGCAACGGCTGTGCCTGTCCGGAACGCCATTGGAAAACCACTTGGGTGAACTCTGGTCGTTGTTTCATTTCCTGTTGCCGGGCTGGCTCGGCGACATCAAAAGCTTCAACCGCGACTACCGCGTGCCGATCGAAAAGCGCGGCAGCGACGTACGATTGCAACACCTCAACGGTCGGATAAAACCTTTCTTGCTGCGCCGCACCAAGGAACAAGTCGCGACCGAACTGCCGCCCAAGACCGAGATCATCCATTGGGTCGAACTCAGCGACGCCCAGCGGGACGTCTACGAGACCATGCGCCTGGCCATGGACAAGAAAGTGCGCGACGAGATCACCCGCAAAGGCGTGGCGCACAGCCAGATCATCATCCTCGAGGCACTGCTGAAGCTGCGCCAGGTGTGCTGCGACTTGCGCCTGATCAGCGATGCCGCCCTGCCGGCCCGGGGTAGCAGCTCGGGTAAGCTCGACAGCCTGATGGAAATGCTCGAGGAGTTGTTTGAAGAAGGCCGGCGGGTGCTGCTGTTTTCACAGTTCACCTCGATGCTGGCGCTGATCGAAGAAGAACTGAAAAAGCGCGGCGTGGAATACGCCATCCTGACCGGCCAGACCAGGGACCGTCGCACACCGGTGAAGGAATTCCAGAGCGGCAAGCGTCAGATCTTTCTGATCAGTCTGAAAGCCGGTGGCGTAGGCTTGAACCTGACAGAAGCCGACACGGTGATTCACTACGACCCGTGGTGGAACCCCGCCACCGAGAACCAGGCCACCGACCGCGCCTATCGCATTGGTCAGGAAAAACCCGTTTTCGTGTACAAACTGATTGCCCGCGGCACGGTGGAAGAAAAGATCCAACTGCTGCAGAAAGAGAAGTCCGACCTGGCGGCTGGCGTGCTGGACGGACGCGTGGCGGGAGATTGGAAATTGCAGAACGAAGACATCGAGGCGCTATTCGCCCCCCTGCCGGACAAGCTGGAGAAGCGCTAAAACCGTTTTCGTGTGGGAGCGAGCCTGCTCGCGAAGAGGCCGCCAGCCGTCAACATTCTCGCGAGCTGAGCCGCCGCCTTCGCGAGCAGGCTCGCTCCCACCTGGATATCCCCCGGGCTGTTTTAGCCCGCCTTCAACACCCGCGCCAAGGTCGACTTCACTTTGCCCATTCCGTCATGCAAAGCCTGCTCGATCTCAGCCATGGTGATCACCGCAGTGGACTTGCCCGCCGCCGGATTCACTACTAGCGCCAGACAGGCGTAGTCCAACTCCAGCTCACGCGCCAGCGCCGCCTCCGGCATGCCTGTCATGCCGACGATATCGCAGCCATCGCGTTCCAGACGGGCAATCTCGGCCACGGTTTCCAGGCGCGGCCCCTGGGTGCAGGCGTAGACGCCGTGGCTGCTATAAGCGCAGCCTTCGGCGGCCAGGGCCGCAATCAATTGCTGGCGCAGCGATTCGCTGTAGGGATAGCTGAAGTCGATGTGGGTCACCGCCTCCAGGTCATCGGCGAAATACGTATGCTCGCGACCGCTGGTGTAATCGATCAACTGGTGGGGCACGCAAAAATGCCCAGTGCCCATCGCGGCGTGGATCCCGCCCACCGCGTTGACCGCCAGGATGGCTTCGGCACCGGCCTGCTTCAGGGCCCAGAGGTTGGCGCGATAGTTCACCTGGTGCGGCGGAAAACGGTGAGGATGACCATGACGCGCCAGGAACAGCACCTCGCGCCCGGCGTACTCGCCAATCTGCACGTCGGCCGATGGCGCGCCGTAGGGCGTCTCTACCGCGAGGGACTGGCGGATGGTCAAGCCTTCCAGCTGGGTCAGGCCGGTGCCGCCGATAATTGCGTAAACGGTCATACAAACGTCCTTAATCAATCAGTTGGGCGGCTTTCAACGCGCCGATGGCTGTCAACCAGCGTGGATCCTGGCGGTACTCGGTACTCGCATAGGCCTGGCCACGCATGCGGGCGATCCGCGCCGATGGCTTGACCTTCAAGCGCTGGGCAGCGCCCAAGGCCAATTCGGCCGCCGCGCGGTCGTTGCACACCAGGCCCATGTCACAACCGGCCGTCAGCGCGGCCTCGATGCGGTTGGCGGCATCGCCGACCACATGGGCGCCGGCCATGGAAAGATCATCACTGAAGATCACGCCATCGAACCGCAACTCGCCCCGCAGGATGTCTTGCAGCCAACGGCGGGAGAAGCCTGCCGGGCTGGCGTCCACCTGAGGATAAATGACGTGGGCCGGCATCACGGCCGCCAGTTGCTTGCCCAGCTTGGCAAACGGCACCAGGTCATGGGCGCGGATCTGTTCGAGACTGCGCTCGTCAGTAGGAATGGCAACGTGGGAGTCTGCCTCGGCCCAGCCGTGCCCAGGAAAATGCTTGCCTGTGGCCGCCATCCCCGCTGCGTTCATGCCACGAATGAAGGCTCCGGCCAACAATGCGGCACGCTCGGGATCACCTTCAAAGGAGCGGCTGCCGACCACGGCACTGCGCTGGTAATCGAGGTCCAGCACCGGGGCGAAACTCAAATCGAGACCGACCGCCAGCACTTCGGTCGCCATGATCCAGCCGCACTGTTCGGCGAGATATTCGGCGTTCGGGTTGTCGGCGATGGCCCGCATTGCCGGCAGGCGCACGAAACCCTGGCGCAGCCGCTGGACCCGCCCGCCTTCCTGGTCAACCGCCAGCAACAGGTCGGGGCGAATGGCGCGGATCGCCGCGCTCAGCTCGCGCACCTGGCGCGGGTGTTCGATGTTGCGAGCAAAAATGATCAAACCACCCACTTCGGGTTGGCGCAACAGATGGCGATCCTCGGCCGTCAGCCAGGTACCGGCGACGTCGACCATCAACGAGCCTTGCAGGCCAGCGGTCATAGCAATTCCTTAATAACGATGGGCGCCCACGGCGACGCCTGCACGACGACACCGCCAGGCTGCATGCCCGGCAATTCGCGCATCGGCGATGAAAATTGAAACGAACTTGAAAGGAGAATCGGCATGGGCGGCTAGCTTAGCGGATGTAGCCAGCCACGCCCACCCGTCTGCTATGCCTTGGCGAGTGCCGGAGCCGACTTGCTGCGGGGACGCAACTGCGCTGCCGCCATTGCCTCGTCGGTGACACCGCTTTCGGCGCGCATGCCGGCGGCCAGGAAGGGCACCATCAGGCGCATCACTTGCTCGATCGACGTGTTCACACCGAAGTCGGTTTCCGCGATGGCTCGCAGCGCCTTGATGCCGGACATGCTGAACGCCGCCGCACCGAGCATGAAATGCACGCGCCAGAACAACTCGATCGGTGGTATGCGCGGCGCAGCCTCATTGACCAGCAGCATGTAGCGGCGGAATACCTTGCCGTACATGTCTTCCAGGTAACGTCGCAGGTGGCCCTGGCTCTGGCTGAACGCCAAGCCCAGCAGGCGCATGAAAATAGACAGGTCGTTGCCGCTGCGTGGCTGAACCACGAGCGCCTGTTCGACCAGGATTTCAAGCAGTTCTTCCAGGGTTGGCTTGACGTCAGGCTTGGCCTGGCGTCGCTCCAGCTCGCGATCGAGACTCAGGCAGAACGGGCCGAGGAACCGAGAGAAAACGGCTTGGATCAGGGCTTTCTTCGAGCCGAAGTGATAATTGACCGCCGCCAGGTTTACCCCGGCCTTGCTGGTAATCAGACGCAAAGAGGTTTCAGCGAAACCTTTTTCCGCGAACAACTGCTCGGCAGCATCGAGAATGCGTTCAACGGTTTCCGACTGGGCCATGGCTACTCCGCCTGACAAACACTTGTTTGAAACATACGTTTCAGCCTTCGCGTTGTCAAGTCTGCCGGGACGTTTTGCGAACGACCGGTCAGCTATTTAACCACACCTTGCGCAGGCTGTAGCCATGCCTGTCAGAGCGGCCAAGCCAACCGTCTGGCGGCCTGCTGAAAAAGGATGATTGCCAAGCGCCGTTCACTGTATATAATCCCAGTCACTGTATAAAAAGACAGAGCGATCGATATGCTAAAGCTGACGCCACGCCAAGCAGAGATTCTGGCCTTCATCAAACGCTGCCTAGAAGACAACGGCTATCCGCCGACCCGTGCGGAAATCGCCCAGGAACTGGGCTTCAAGTCGCCCAACGCGGCCGAAGAGCACCTCAAGGCGTTGGCCCGCAAGGGTGCGATCGAAATGACGCCGGGAGCATCGCGCGGCATTCGCATCCCGGGCTTCGAAGCCAAGGCTGACGAAACCACACTGCCGATCATTGGTCGTGTAGCGGCCGGCGCTCCAATCCTCGCCCAGCAACACGTCGAGGAATCCTGCAACATCAATCCTTCCTTCTTCCATCCGAGAGCCGACTACCTCCTGCGCGTGCATGGCATGAGCATGAAGGACATCGGCATTTTTGACGGTGACCTGCTGGCTGTCCATACCACCCGCGAAGCCCGCAACGGCCAGGTCGTGGTAGCTCGAATCGGCGACGAAGTCACCGTCAAGCGCTTCAAGCGCGATGGCAGCAAGGTCTGGCTGATTGCCGAAAACCCGGAGTTCGCCCCCATCGAAGTGGACCTGAAAGATCAGGATCTTGTCATCGAAGGCTTGAGCGTTGGCGTCATTCGCCGCTAAAGGAGGCTTTATGCAATTTCCTCACACACCACAACACACACAACTTCCGCTGTTCGAGGCTTTCATGGCCCAACCGCTGGCTCCAGTCCTGAAAGAGGTCATCGAGTCGCCTTGGGGCGTCGAGCCCGAGGCGTTCAGCGAACTGTCGTTGCGTGGGGCGGCGGGGAATTGCCTGAACCTGCTGGCTCCGATCCTGAGGGAACTGAGCCAGGACCAGGATGCTCGCTGGTTGACGTTGATTGCGCCGCCTGCCAGCGTTACCCAGGCCTGGCTACGGGACGCGGGGCTTAATCGCGAGCGAATCCTGTTATTGCAACCTCGCGGCAGCCAGAGCGCGCAGCAATTAACCTGCGAAGCGTTACGCCTGGGTCGTAGCCATACGGTGGTTAGCTGGCTCAATCCACTGACTGCGACCGCTCGTCAGCAATTGATCAGCGCCGCTCGTACCGGGGACGCGCAGAGCCTGAACATTCGATTGGGCTAAGACAAACGCAGGGCTTCTCCAGGACAGAGAAGCCGGGTTGGTAAATCGACTTCAAAAAGCCGACAAACGGGGTCAATGAAGAACCCGTGGCCCCTCTTCCTTGCTGAATTCGCCTTCAACCAAGCGGCCCGCCATTTGCACGCCCACGCTAAGCATCGCCTTGGCGACTTCAACGTGCTGGCCTTGCAGGAACACCTTGGCATCTTCGGAAAAGTTCAGGGTAACCAGAGAACCCTCGTCTTCAGCCCTGCGCAGCTCGATGCGGCCGTCAGGAAGTTCGACGATTTCTAGAAAGGACGTTGGCATAAAAGTCTGTTCTCCACGAAAGGCGGGAATTATATAGTCATCGGTCAGGCTTCGCTCGGGATCTTGACCAAGTGTCGTTAGCGAACATTGCAAGCCGAGTGAAAACTCAGCATTCATTCAGCCCCTCTCGAAAGCGAATTGCCAGGCTTTTCAGGTTCTGGCGCCAGCTTTCCAGCTCTTCCCGGCTCAACGGCTGTTCGGACTCTGGTTCATCAAGATTGACCGCCATGATCAACGGCTGGGTCACGTCCCCCTTTGGCTGGCGAGGGGCCCGTGGTGGCTGGAACAGTGCCGCATGGGCCGCCAGCAGCTTGGCCAGCCAGGTTTCCGGGTTCTGGGCCAGCTCGACCATTTCAGCCAGTTCGGGGATCGCAACGGTTTCCAGCACCTCACGCGTCAACATCAGCTCGGCGCGCGAAGCACTTGCCTGGGGCAAGCGATAGAAACCGGCGATTTCATGGCAAAGACCCAACAGCGCGCCATACAGGTGAAACAGCACTGATTCACGCCCCGCCTGGATCAGCGCCGGGGAATTCATGGTGCGCCCCTCCTCGGCCCTGGCGAGCGCTTCAAGCGACAGGCCGGCGAAATAAATCTTCTGGTTGGTGCGGGTATAGAGTTCGTGGGCCATGGCGGCATTCTCCCCAACGAAATAAAAGCGTCACGCAGGTGCGACAGTGTCGTGGATGAACCAAAGCCACTGCAAGCCAAAAACAAAAAGGCCGCATGAAAACCTACGGGTTGTCATGCGGCCTTTTACTTGCCTGCAATTGCAAGGGACCGCTACGGCGTCCAACGGGAGCAAGCTCCCTCGCCATAAAACCCCTTACATCGCTCAGTCAGCGCTTGTCTTCAATGGTCCATTTACCGCCGTCGTAATATGCCTTCCAGCCAGTAGGCTTGCCGTCGACCTCGGTCTGCACATATTGCTCCTTGGTCTTGCGGCTGTAGCGAATCACTGCGGGGCGGCCGTCCGGATCCTTCTGCGGTGCGTCGCAGAGGAAATGATACTTCGGATCGATCTCGTCCTTGTGCGGCAGGATTTCAATCACCAACGGCGCCCGAGTCTCGCGATTTTTAGGGAACTGGCTGGCGGCCAGGAACAGGCCGGATGCACCGTCGCGCAGGATGTAGGTGTCGTTGACCTTCTCGCACTTGAGTTCGGGCATCTTCACCGGATCCATCTTCGGCGGCGCCGCGTCACCGCTCTTGAGCAGCTTGCGGGTGTTCTTGCAGGTCGGGTTGGTGCAGCCGAAGAACTTGCCGAAACGGCCGGTCTTGAGCTGCATCTCGCTGCCACACTTGTCACATTCCAGGCTCGGACCTTCATAGCCCTTGATGCGATAGGTGCCCTCCTCGATCTCGTAGCCGGCGCAATCCGGATTGTTACCGCAGATGTGCAGCTTGCGCTTTTCATCCAACAGGTAAGCATCCATCGCCGTGCTGCAGATCGGGCAACGGTGCTTGCCGCGCAGGACCAGGGATTCCGACTCACCCTCATCGTCCGCAGCGATTTCGTCACCCGGCACGAGGTTGACCGTCGCCTTGCAGCGCTCCTTCGGCGGCAGGCTGTAGCCCGAGCAACCGAGGAACACGCCGGTCGAGGCGGTACGGATCTGCATCGGGCGACCGCAGGTCAGGCACGGAATATCGGTCATGACCGGCTGGTTGGCACGCATGCCATCGTCCGGACTTTCGGCCACTTCGAGTTTTTTCTTGAAGTCGCCGTAGAACTCGTCGAGCACATTCTTCCAGTCCCGCTCGCCCTGGGCCACATCGTCCAGGTTCTCTTCCATGCCCGCGGTGAAACCGTAGTCCATCAGGTTCGAGAAGCTTTCGGAGAGACGCTCGGTAACGATGTCCCCCATCTTCTCCGAATAGAAACGACGGTTGTGCAACGTCACGTAGCCGCGATCCTGGATGGTGGAAATGATCGCAGCGTAGGTCGAAGGACGACCGATGCCACGTTTTTCCATTTCCTTGACCAGGCTGGCTTCCGAGTATCGTGCTGGCGGCTTGGTGAAGTGCTGCGTCGGATCCACCTTGATCAGCTTCATCACGTCGCCCTGGGCCATGTCCGGCAGGACATCGTCATCGCCTGGCTTGGTGATTTGCGGCATGACGCGGGTGTAACCGTCGAACTTCAGGATGCGGCCTTTGGCGCGCAGCTCGAAGTCGCCAGCACCGACGCTGACGGTGGTCGACAGGTATTGCGGCCGGCAGCATCTGGCAGGCCAGGAACTGGCGCCAGATCAGCTCGTAGAGACGCTCGGCGTCGCGCTCCATGCCCGACAGCTTGCTTGGCTCGGTATTGGCATCGGATGGACGAATCGCTTCGTGAGCCTCCTGCGCGCCTTCCTTGCTGCTGTAGACGTTCGGCGTCTCCGGCAGGTATTTCTTGCCGAACTCGCTTTCTATATAAGTGCGCGCCATCGCCACGGCATCGGCCGAGAGGTTGGTCGAGTCGGTACGCATGTAAGTGATGTAGCCCGCTTCGTACAGACGCTGGGCCATCATCATGGTTTTCTTCACGCCAAAGCCCAGGCGGTTGCTCGCGGCCTGCTGCAAGGTGGAAGTAATGAACGGTGCGGAAGGCTTGCTGCTGGTCGGCTTGTCTTCGCGCTTGACGATGCTGTAGCTCGAAGCCTTGAGTTTCTCCAGCGCCGCCATGGCCTGGGCTTCATTGAGCGGCTTGAAGGCTTCGCCCTTCTCGCGGGCCACTTCGAAGCGCACCGTAGCGCCCTTGGCGGTGCCGAGATCAGCGTGGACTTCCCAATACTCCTCTGGAATGAACGCGCGAATTTCCCGCTCGCGCTCCACCACCAGCTTCACCGCAACCGACTGCACACGACCGGCCGACAGGCCGCGGGCAATCTTGGCCCACAACAGTGGCGAGACCATGTAGCCCACGACGCGGTCAAGGAAGCGACGCGCCTGTTGGGCGTTGACCCGATCGATGTCCAGCTCGCCGGGCTGGGAGAAGGCTTCCTGGATGGCCTTCTTGGTGATTTCGTTGAACACCACGCGCTTGTAGCGGCTGTCATCCCCACCGATGGCTTCGCGCAGGTGCCAGGCAATGGCTTCCCCTTCGCGGTCCAAGTCCGTCGCGAGATAGATGGTGTCGGCATCCTTGGCGAGCCGACGCAGTTCTTCGATGACCTTTTCCTTGCCTGGGAGGATCTCGTACTTGGCTTTCCAGCCATGTTCCGGATCGACCCCCATGCGCGAGACCAGCTGCTTGCGCGCCTTGTCTTTCGGCGACAGCGCCGGCGCTTCACCAGCGGCCGCCTTGCCGCGCTTGGCGGCAGGCTCCTTGCTGGCGCTAGCCGAACCGCTGGTGGGCAGGTCTCGGATATGGCCGATACTCGACTTCACCACGTATTGGTTGCCCAGATACTTGTTGATGGTCTTGGCCTTAGCCGGGGATTCCACAATGACCAGCGATTTGCCCATGGATCAGAAAATTCCTGAATTCTAAAAAGTGAAAGGCGATTGGCGCCTGACGCGGCACCGCTATATATAGTGGCTGCAAGGTGAGGTCAAGGGCGGGGTCTCCCCCAGGTCGGCCTCAAGGCTTGGAAAAAATGCTCTCCTCGGCCTGCACCAAAGCAAAGCGTGGCACCTGTTCGCCGTCAACCTCGACCGACTCCTGGAACATGCTCAAGGGACGCACCCAAAAGCCGTAATCGCCATACAGGGCTTGATAGAAGACCACTTCTTCCTCGGTCTCGGAATGCCGCGCGATGCTGAAAACGCGGTACTGCGGACCTTTGTAATGTTGGTAGAGCCCAGGTTGTATCGGCATGCGTTGGCCCTCACTCAAATTTTTTCAAAATAAAAACAAAATCTTTTTACTAGACCCGAAAAACAAAAACCGGGGCACTTGGCCCCGGCTTCCATCAACGCAACGCTTAGACGCGTTCGAAGACAGTGGCGATGCCCTGGCCGAGGCCAATGCACATGGTGGACACCCCAAACGTGCCGCCGTTCTGCTTCATGACGTTGAGCAGCGTGCCGGAGATACGCGCACCGGAGCAACCGAACGGGTGACCCAGGGCGATCGCGCCGCCGTGCAGGTTAACCTTCTCGTTCATCTTGTCGAGCACTTTCAAATCTTTCAGCACGGGCAAGGCCTGTGCGGCGAAAGCTTCGTTGAGCTCGAAGAAGTCGATATCGGTAATGCTCAGCCCCGCACGCTTCAAGGCTTTCTGCGTGGCCGGTACTGGACCATAGCCCATGATCGCCGGATCCACACCCGCGACAGCCATCGAACGAATCACTGCCATCGGCTGGATGCCCAGGTCCTGGGCACGCTGGGCCGACATCACGATCATGCACGAGGCACCGTCGGTGATCTGCGACGAAGTACCCGCCGTCACGGTGCCGCCCTTGGGGTTGAAGGCCGGCTTCAAGGTCGCCAGGCTTTCCAGGGTGGTCTCCGGACGAATGGTTTCGTCGTAGTCGAACAGCTTCAGGAAGCCGTTCTCGTCGTAACCCTGCATCGGGATGATTTCATCCTTGAACTTGCCTTCCACGGTCGCCTTGTGGGCGAGTTGGTGGGAGCGCACGCCAAAGGCGTCCTGCTGTTCGCGAGTAATGCCATGCATCTTGCCGAGCATTTCAGCGGTCAGGCCCATCATGCCCGAGGCTTTTGCAGCGTACAGCGACATGTGCGGGTTCGGATCGACACCGTGCATCATGCTCACGTGGCCCATGTGCTCGACACCGCCGACGACGAATACGTCGCCATTGCCGGTCATGATCGCCTGGGCGGCAGTGTGCAGCGCGCTCATGGACGAACCGCACAGGCGGCTGACGGTCTGGCCAGCGGCGGTGTGAGGGATCTGGGTCATCAGCGAAGCCATGCGGGCGATGTTCCAGCCCTGCTCCAGGGTCTGGTTCACACAGCCCCAGATCACGTCTTCGACTTCGTTGGGGTCGACCTTGACGTTGCGCTCCAGCAGTTTGCTGATCAGGTGCGCCGACATGTCTTCGGCGCGGGTATTGCGGTGCATGCCGCCCTTGGAGCGGCCCATCGGCGTACGACCGAAGTCGACAATCACGACGTCTCTAGGATTCAAGCTCATAAATGTTCTCTCGCTCTAGTCGTTGGGCGCTTAACCGAAGAAGCTCTGGCCGTTCTTGGCCATTTCACGCAGCTTCGCGGTCGGGTGGTAGAGCGCGCCCAGATCAGCGTACTGGTCAGCCAGGGCAACGAACTCGGCCACACCGATCGAATCGATGTAGCGCAGCGCACCGCCACGGAATGGAGGGAAACCGATGCCGTAGACCAGACCCATGTCGGCTTCGGCGGCGGTTTCGACAATGCCATCTTCCAGGCAACGCACGGTTTCCAGGCACAGCGGGATCATCATCCAGTTGATGATGTCCTCGTCGGTGACTTCGCGCTGCTCGTAGACGATCGGCTTGAGCACTTCCAGCACCGACGAGTCGGCGACTTTCTTTTGCTTGCCGCGCTTGTCGGTCTCATAGGCGTAGAAGCCCTTGCCATTCTTCTGGCCGAGGCGCTTGGCTTCGTAGAGCACGTCGACGGCCGAACGGCGGTCGTCCTTCATGCGGTCCGGGAAGCCTTCGGCCATGACATCGCGACCGTGGTGGCCGGTGTCGATGCCGACCACGTCCATCAGGTACGCCGGGCCCATCGGCCAGCCGAATTTTTCCATGATCTTGTCGATGCGCACGAAGTCCACGCCGGCACTGACCAACTTGGCAAAACCGCCGAAATACGGGAACAGCACGCGGTTGACCAGGAAGCCCGGGCAGTCGTTGACGACGATCGGGTTCTTGCCCATTTTCTTGGCGTAGGCCACGGTGGTGGCGATCGCCAGTTCGCTCGATTTTTCGCCACGGATGACTTCCACCAGCGGCATCATGTGCACCGGGTTGAAGAAGTGCATGCCGACGAAGTTTTCCGGACGCTTGAGGGCCTTGGCCAACAGCGAAATGGAAATGGTCGAGGTGTTCGAGGCGAGGATGGTGTCCTCTTTGACTTTGTCTTCGACTTCAGCCAGTACCGCTTGCTTGACCTTCGGGTTCTCGACGACGGCTTCGACCACCAGGTCGACATGGCCGAAATCGCCGTAGGACAGCGTAGGACGTATGCCGTTGAGCACTTCAGCCATTTTCGCGGCGGTCATGCGGCCTTTGTCGACGCGGCCGACCAGCAGCTTGGCAGCTTCCGCCAAGCCTTGCTCGATGCCGTGTTCGTTGATGTCCTTCATCAGGATCGGCGTGCCTTTGGATGCCGACTGGTAGGCGATACCGCCACCCATGATGCCGGCGCCGAGCACGGCGGCCTGCTTCACGTCGCGGGCGATTTCGTCATAGGCCTTGGCCTTTTTCTTCAGTTCCTGGTCATTGAGGAACAGACCGATCAGGCTCTGCGCGGCGGAGGTCTTGGCCAGTTTCACGAAGCCGGCGGCCTCGACTTCCAAGGCCTTGTCGCGACCGAAATTCGCGGCTTTCTGGATGGTCTTGATCGCTTCGACCGGCGCCGGGTAGTTCGGGCCCGCCTGACCGGCTACGAAACCCTTGGCGGTTTCGAAGGCCATCATTTGTTCAATGGCGTTGAGCTTGAGTTTTTCAAGCTTCGGCTGGCGCTTGGCCTTGTAGTCGAACTCACCGCTGATGGCGCGTTTGACAGTCTCAAGCGCCGCTTCCTGGAGCTTGCCTGGTTCAACCACGGCGTCTACGGCACCGACCTTCAGCGCGTCTTCGGCACGGTTTTCCTTGCCAGCGGCAATCCATTCGATGGCGTTGTCGGCACCAATCAGGCGCGGCAGGCGCACGGTACCGCCAAAGCCTGGGTAGATGCCCAGCTTGACTTCCGGCAGGCCGATCTTGGCCGTGGTGGACATGACACGGTAATCCGCCGCCAGGCACATTTCCAGGCCGCCACCCAGGGCGATGCCATTGATGGCCACGACGGTCGGTACGTTGAGGTCTTCGAAGTCGCTGAAGATACGGTTCGCTTCGAGGTTGCCAGCGATCAGTTCGGCATCGGGCAGCTTGAAGTTGTCGACGAATTCGGTGATGTCGGCGCCGACGATGAACACGTCCTTGCCACTGCTGACGATCACACCCTTGATCGAAGCATCTGCCTTGATAGTGTCCACGGCCTGACGCAATTCATTCAGGGTTAGACGGTTGAACTTGTTGACGGACTCACCCTTGAGGTCGAATTTCAATTCGACGATGCCACTTTCAAGAGCCTTAACCGTGATGGCTTTACCTTCGTAAATCATCAACTGATCTCCACGATATGGAAGCTGAACAGTACACGTTGGACGCTGACCACTGGTTCGGCATTGACATTACCGTCGATGCTACGCCAATCCGCCAGGCACACCCGTCAACGCGATAGTCGGGGTCTGTAGGAGCGTTCCGATACAAACGCTCAATTCATACGCCCGTTTGATTTGGGTACGTCACCTTCACGGAATTTCCGACAATTGTCAATCGCCCTAAACAAGCGTTTGAACGGGACTCCCCGGTCATTTCCGTACCGCACGGATCCGCAACACGGCGCTGCATGAGCAACCATTCATAGAATCAATAATTAGAAAAGTCGCCCTAATTCCAACCGCAACGGATTCAACCGACTACGCTGGTGACAAAGCATTTGAGCGCTTTATGCGAAGGTCCTTTCGAATGAACGACCTGAAGACGTGTTTACCGGCCTGCCTGGCCACCCAGCCCGATGAATCTGTCGGGCTTTTTTATGCGTCAAGCCAACGCCTTGAGCACCGCTGAAATGTCCTGCAAGACACTGGCATCGCCTTTTTCGCCCCAGTACAGCGCAATCATCTGCCGGTCAGCCTCGACCTTGTAGACATTGGCTGGCAATGTCCTGAAATGACGGAGCAACGACTCATCCTGGCAGGTTTCCTGCCATTGATTCACCCACACACCAGGCGCCTTTTGCCAATAACTCCAACTGGCCGGCTGATTGCCCCGCCGGGCTCGGTGGTATTGCGCACACGGGTTTGGCGGCTGCTGGCCAAGCCAGTGAGGCCAGTCCTGCGGAGTCAATTGCATGGCCAGCCCGAGGCGTCGCGCCTCCATGCGAAGGGCCATGCGCCCGTTCTGTGCACGGGACGGCCGCAACCATGCCAGGGGGCTTAATACCACCAACAGGATTGACACCACTATCCAGACCGTCATATCTGTACTCCCGAATTCTGATGAGCCCGTTGACCTGCGTCGCCGTCAATGCGCTTGAAACCAGCCATACTTACCGTATCGCCATTCTCTGGAGTGCTTTCCATGTACTACGAACACATCCTGGTCGCCGTCGACCTTACTGAAGAATGCGATCCAGTCGTCAAGCGAGCCCTCGCCCTGTGCGAAGGCCGGGAAAACAAACTGTCGCTGGTGCACATCGTCGAACCGATGGCCATGGCCTTCGGCGGTGACGTTCCGATGGATCTTTCCCAGTTGCAGCAGCAACAGTTCGATCAAGCCAAGGAACGTCTTGACCGGCTGATCGTGAAATATCCTGCGTTGAAAAAGGAGAACAGCCACCTGACCTACGGCCAGCCGCGCCAGGAGATCCATCACCTGGCCAAGGAACAGGGCTGCGACCTGATCGTCGTCGGCAGCCATGGCCGCCACGGTTTGGCATTGTTGCTTGGCTCCACCGCCAACGATGTGCTGCATGGCGCGCCTTGCGATGTGCTGGCTGTGCACCTGATCAAGCGCACATAAACCCCAGACCCTGACCTTGTGGGAGCGAGCTTGCTCGCGATAGCGGTGTGACAGTCAGCATCAATGCTGCTGATCTACCGCTATCGCGAGCAAGCTCGCTCCCACAGGGACCGGGATTTCTATCTCAAGAGATCAAGCGTCCAGCTCGGCCCAGCGCTCGACCAATGCATCCAGCTCGGTCTGCAGCTGTTCCAACTGCGCGATAACCTTGGCGGTTTCGGCAGCAGGCCGCTGGTAGAATCCCGCGTCGGCCATCTCGGCCTCCACCGCGGCAATCTGCTGCTCCTTCGCGTCGATATCGCCTGGCAGGGCTTCCAGCTCACGCTGCAGCTTGTAGCTGAGCTTTTTCTTCGCCGGGACCGGCGCGGCAGCGGTGGCAACCGGCGCCGGCTCGGCCTTGACGACCGCCGAATTCAGGTCGGCCTTGCCCGACTTGCTCTCCGTCACGCCCAGCAGGCGCGGCGAGCCGCCCTGGCGCAGCCAATCCTGGTAGCCGCCGACATATTCGCGAACCAACCCTTCACCTTCGAACACCAGGGTGCTGGTGACCACGTTGTCGAGGAAGGCCCGGTCGTGACTGACCATCAGCACGGTGCCGTTGAAGGTCAACAGCACCTCTTCCAGCAGCTCGAGGGTTTCCACGTCGAGGTCGTTGGTCGGTTCGTCGAGTACCAGCAGGTTCGCTGGCTTGCTGAACAGCTTGGCCAGTAACAGACGGGCGCGCTCACCACCTGACAGCGCCTTGACCGGCGTACGGGCACGCTGGGGGCTGAACAGGAAATCGCCGAGATAACTCAATACGTGGCGGCTCTGGCCATCGATGTCGATGAAATCGCGACCTTCGGCCACGTTGTCGATCACGGTCTTTTCCAGGTCCAACTGATGGCGCAACTGGTCGAAGTAGGCGACATCGATCTTCGTCCCCTCTTCCACTTCGCCACTGGTCGGCACCAGGCCACCGAGCATCAGCTTGAGCAACGTGGTCTTGCCGGTACCGTTGGCACCGAGCAGGCCGATCCGGTCGCCGCGCTGCAGGACCATGGAGAAATCCTTGATCAGGAACGGGCCGTCCGGGTGAGCAAAGCTGACGTTCTCCAGCACCATGACCTGCTTGCCGGATTTATCTGCCGTTTCCAGCTGGATATTGGCCTTGCCGGTGCGCTCGCGACGTTCGCTGCGCTCCACACGCAACGCCTTGAGGGCACGCACGCGCCCTTCGTTACGGGTGCGTCGGGCCTTGATGCCCTGGCGGATCCAGACTTCTTCCTGGGCCAGGCGCTTGTCGAACAACGCATTGGCGGTTTCTTCCGCTGCCAGCGCCGCTTCCTTGTGCACCAGGAAACTGGCGTAGTCGCCGTTCCAGTCGATCAGGCCGCCACGATCCAGTTCGAGGATGCGGGTCGCCAGGTTCTGCAGGAAGGAACGGTCGTGGGTAATGAACAGCACCGCCCCCTGGAAGTCTTTCAACGCTTCTTCAAGCCAGGCGATGGCGCCGATGTCCAGGTGGTTGGTCGGTTCGTCGAGCAGCAAAAGATCCGGCTCGGACACCAGGGCCTGGGCCAGCAGGACGCGACGACGCCAGCCACCGGACAGCTCCGCCAGGGTCTTGTCGGCCGGCAGTTGCAAACGGCTCAGCGTGCTGTCGACCAATTGCTGCAGGCGCCAGCCATCACGGGCTTCGAGGTCGTGCTGGACGTGCATCAACTTGTCCAGGTCGGCATCGGTGACGATGTTCTGGCTCAGGTGGTGATATTCGGCCAACAACGCGCCGACGCCATCCAGGCCCTCGGCGACCACGTCGAACACGGTCCGCTCGTCGGCCACCGGCAGTTCCTGGGGCAATTCGCCGATTTTCAGGCCGGGCGCGCGCCAGACAGAGCCGTCGTCAGGCTTCTGGTCGCCCTTGACCAGCTTCATCATGCTGGACTTGCCAGTGCCGTTGCGGCCGATGATGCACACCCGCTCTCCACGGGCGATCTGCCAGGACACCTTGTCCAACAACGGCATCGCGCCGAAAGCAAGGGACACATCGCTGAATTTGAGCAGGGTCATGAGCTTCTCCAAAAACTGGGCGCGCATTCTACCTGAGAAGAGACCTCAAAGGTCCGTCAATTTCGTCGCCGAAGCACTCTGTACAACAAATGTCGCGAAGTTTTGCCAACGGCCCCGCAAAGCTTTCGCCGGTTGCTGGCAAAAGGCTAAGCTACAGCCAGTTACCCTCGGTTTCCCCTTGGGCTTGTCATGTTTTTTTCTGCCCGGACGTATCATGCGCAGTCGCCTTTTCAGTGTCTTATCTTGTTTATTTGTGTGTGCCACTGCCGTTCAATCCGCCCAGGCGGTGGATATCTCTACCCAGCGCCAGTACTACGATGAGGCCAAGCGTGCCTTGGCCAAAGGTGATTCAGGCCCCTATTTTCGCTACAGCCAGGCCCTGCGCGATTATCCGCTGGAGCCGTACCTGGCCTATGACGAACTGACCGCTCGCCTCAAGAGCGCGAGCAATCCCGAAATCGAGAAATTTCTCGCCGAGCACGGCGACCTGCCCCAGGCCAACTGGATGAAGCTGCGCTGGTTGCGCTGGCTGGCGGAACGGGGCGACTGGGCGACCTTCGTCAAATACTACGACCCCAAGCTCAACTTCACCGAACTGGACTGCCTCAACGCCCAATACCAGCTCGAGCACGGGCAGAAGGCCGAAGGCTACGCCGCCACGGAAAAACTCTGGCTCAGCGGCAAATCCCAGCCAGCCACCTGCGATGCGCTGTTTGGCGTGTGGGCTGCACAAGGCCAACTGACCGAGCAGAAACGCTGGGAGCGAACCAAGCTGGCCGCCCAGGCGCGCAATTACCCCTTGGCCAACAGTCTGGTCAGCGGCCTGACCACCCTGGCTCCCCGGGGCAAATTGCTCGTCGACGTCGCGCAGAAGCCCGAGTTGCTCAACCAGCCTTCTCGCTTCACGCCCGCCGATGAGCCGATGTCCGACATCGTCAGCCTTGGCCTGCGTCGCCTGGCGCGCCAGGACCCGGAAAAAGCCATGACGCTGCTGGACGGCTACGCCAGCACCATGCGTTTCTCCCGGGATGAGAAAGTCGCCATTGCTCGGGAAATCGGCCTGACCCTGGCCAAGCGCTTCGACAGTCGCGCCTTGGACGTCATGACCAAATACGATCCGGAACTGCGGGACGACACCGTGTCGGAATGGCGCTTGCGCCTGTTGCTGCGCCTGGCCCGCTGGGACGATGCCTATCAACTGACCCGTCGCCTGCCCGAGTCGCTGGCCTCCACCAATCGCTGGCGCTACTGGCAGGCCCGCAGCCTGGAACTGGCGCAGCCGCAGAATCCCGAAGCGCTGACACTCTATAAACACCTGGCCCGCGAACGGGACTTCTATGGGTTCCTGGCCGCCGACCGCTCCCAATCACCCTACTCGCTGACCAACAAGCCACTGGTCATGAGCCAGGCGCTGATCAACAAGGTGCGCAATACGCCCGGCGTCCGCCGAGCGCTGGAGTTTCACGCCCGGGGCGACATCGTCGATGGGCGTCGCGAGTGGTATCACGTCAGCCGGCATTTCAACCGGGACGAAATGGTCGCCCAGGCAAAACTGGCCTACGACTTGAAATGGTATTTCCCGGCCATCCGCACCATCAGCCAGGCCAAGTACTGGGATGACTTGGACATCCGCTTCCCGATGGCGCACCGCGACACGCTGGTGCGCGAAGCCAAGATCCGCGGCTTGCATCCGAGCTGGGCGTTCGCCATCACCCGGCAGGAAAGCGCCTTCATGGACGACGCCCGCTCCGGTGTCGGTGCCAGCGGCCTCATGCAGTTGATGCCTGGCACCGCCAAGGAGACCGCACGCAAGTTCAACATCCCCCTGGCATCGCCCCAGCAAGTCCTGAACCCGGACAAGAACATCCAGCTTGGCGCGGCCTACCTGAGCCAGGTCCACAGCCAATTCAACGGCAACCGCGTCCTCGCCTCCGCCGCGTACAACGCCGGGCCTGGCCGCGTTCGCCAGTGGCTGCGCGGCGCGGACCACCTGAGCTTCGACGTCTGGGTCGAAAGCATTCCCTTCGACGAAACCCGCCAGTACGTGCAGAACGTACTGTCCTATTCGGTGATCTACGGCCAGAAACTCAACTCGCCGCAGCCGCTGGTGGACTGGCATGAGCGGTATTTTGATGATCAGTGAGTATTAGCGAGACGCTGTTCCTGAGAAGAAAAAATGCCCGCATCGAAAGATGCGGGCATTTTTGGTCGGTTACTTGGTCGGTTGCTGGACCTTGTGGGAGCGAGCTTGCTCGCGATGGCGTCGGCACCTTAAACATGGATGCAAGCTGACCCACCGCTATCGCGAGCAAGCTCGCTCCCACAGGGGATTCGTGTGGACGCGCGCTCAGTCGGCTGCCGAATCCAAGCCAACGTTGAACTGCAACGCCGCCAACCGCGCATACAACGCATTGCTGGCAACCAACTCCTGGTGGGTGCCCACGGCGACCACTTTGCCCTGGTCCATCACGGCGATCCGGTCGGCATTTTTCACCGTGGCCAAGCGGTGGGCGATGACCAGGGTGGTGCGGTTTTTCATCAGGCTGGGCAGGGCTTGCTGGATGAGATGTTCGCTTTGGGCATCGAGGGCACTGGTGGCCTCGTCCAGGAGCAGGATCGGCGCATCCACCAGCAGTGCCCGGGCGATAGCCAGGCGTTGACGCTGGCCGCCGGACAATCCGAGGCCGCCATCGCCCAGGTGGGTCTGGTAGCCGTCCGGCATCTTTTCGATGAAGTCGTGGGCATGGGCGATCTGCGCCGCCTCGCGCACCTGCTCGGACGTCGCCTGCGGGTTGCCGTAGCGGATGTTCTCTTCCACCGTGCCGAAAAACAGCGCTGGATTTTGCGATACCAGGGCGAAATGACGACGCAGGTCCAGCGGATCGACCAAGGTCAACGGCACGTCGTCGATGAGGATCTGCCCTTGCGCAGGATCGTAGAAGCGCAGCAGCAGGTCATACACCGTTGACTTGCCCGCGCCGGAGGGTCCGACGAGGGCCAGGGTCTCGCCCGCCTTGATACTCAGGTCGAGACCATCGACCGCATAGCTGTCTGGCCGGGATGGATAGGAAAAACGCACGCCTTCGAGACGCAGGTCACCCCGGACCCGCTCGGGCAAGGTCACGAGACCGAAAGCCGGTGGCTGGATGATATTTTCCGAGCGCAGCAATTCGGCGATGCGCTCCGCCGCGCCGGCCGCCCGCTGCAGCTCGCCAATCACCTCGCTCAGGGTGCCGAAGGCGCTGCCGACGATGAGGCTGTAGAACACGAACGCCGCCAGCTCACCGCCGGAAATCCGCCCGGCGATCACATCCATGCCGCCGACCCAGAGCATCACCCCCACGGCCCCCAGCACAAGCACGATCACCAGCGTGATCAGCCAGGCACGCTGGGCGATGCGCTTGCGGGCCGTCTCGAAGGCCTGCTCCACAGTCACGGAAAATCGCTGCTCATCCTGGACTTGGTGGTTATAGGCCTGCACGGTCTTGATCTGGCCCAGGGTTTCGGAAACGTAGCTGCCGACGTCAGCAATGCGATCCTGGCTCTGGCGCGAAAGACTGCGCACTCGGCGGCCGAACACCAGGATCGGCGCCAGTACCAGTGGCAAGGCAATCACCACGATGCTGGTCAGCTTGGGGTTGGTGATGAACAGCAGCACGATGCCGCCAACCACCATCAAGGCGTTGCGCAAGAACAACGACAGCGAAGAACCGATCACCGATTGCAGCAAGGTCGTGTCGGCGGTCAGCCGTGACTGGATTTCCGAACTGCGGTTGTTCTCGTAGAAGCCCGGGTGCAAATACACCAAGTGATTGAACACCTGCCGCCGGATATCGGCCACCACGCGCTCGCCAATCCATGACACCAGGTAGAAACGTGCAAACGTACCGATCGCCAGGCCAAGCACCAGCACCATGAACAGGCCGATGGACTGATTGAGCAGGTGCGGTGAACGGGTCATGAAGCCTTGGTCCACCAACAGACGGATCCCTTGACCCATGGACAATGTAATACCCGCCGTGACGATCAGGGCCAGTAACGCTCCGGCGACCTGCTTGCGATAGGGAGCGATGAAGCCGCTGGCCAGGCGTATGGCGCGGCGATGTCGGGAAGAAAGCATCAAGATCGTCCGATAATGGAGCACAAAGGAGGTCGGCCGACAGCACCGAAGCGCAGCGGAACCAACGTGAACCGAAATGAGTCAGGTTAAATATGACCACCGATACTAATGCCTAGATGTTATCGGTCTAACGTCTGGCTGGAAACGCATGCGTGTTTCTGGTTGAGTGGGGCTGTCGTCATGAACCTTCAAGGAGTGTCATGGCTCGGTCACCTGGCGACACTACGATAGGCACGCAACCTGATGAGGAGACAGGCCATGTCCTTGCAACACAGCAGCGACGACAAGATTCAAGTGATCCGCACGCAACCGGACCAGTCCCTGGGCTGCTCGTTCATCGATGCCCAAGGGCGCGAGGTTCCGATCACCGAAGACATGATCCAGAAAGCCTGCAGCGAGCTGGAAAAACGACTGGTCAAACCTGCCGAACAAAAGTGATACAGCCCGTCTTCAATTGAACCCGACCTTGATGTCGGGTTTTTTATACCTGCTGATGTTGCAGATTCTTGTGGCGAGGGAGCTTGCTCCCGCTGGGACGGTCCGACGCTTCGGGCGAAGCAACCCCATTGCCTGGACGAGCGCCGAAAAGCGACGACTGCTTCGCAGCCGAACGGGAGCAAGCTCCCTCGCCACAAGAGCGCTCCACGCTTAAATGGCAGTAGCGCCCAGCGCCGTCGCGATCTGCTGCAAGGCCGCCGATTGCCCTTCGATACGCACCTTCAAGCTGTCGATCTCCCGACGTGGTGGGTAATGCTTGCGCAGCGCATCAAAAGCACTGCGCTGTTCGGCCACCGTACCGATCAGGCTGCGGCGAAAATCTGCATCGTCACGGCGTGGGTCGTACACGCTCCGGCACAGCGCCGCCAGCGCCCAGGCCGGGTCGGTGTCGGCGTCAAGGGTGATGCCTCCAAGCCAGGGCCTGGGCAGCAGATCGGCCAGGCTGACTTCGACTGGCTGCCCAAGAAAATCGCACAAGGCCTGGTAGATCTGCGCCGTGCCGCGCTGGCGACCGTCAAGGCTGTAGCCGGCGATGTGCGGGGTGGCGATCACGCAGAGGTCGGCCAGGTCGACATCCACCGTCGGCTCCTGCTCCCACACATCCAACACGGCCTGCAGGTCTTCACGCTCCAGCAGTACCTCGCGCAACGCGCTGTTGTCGATGACCGGCCCGCGCGCGGCATTGATCAGCCAAGTGCCCGGCTTGAGGCGGTTCAATCGTTGCTCGTCAAAAAGGTGCCAGGTCGGTTGCTCGCCATCGCGGGTCAAGGGCGTATGCAAGCTGATGACATCACACTGCTCGACGATCTGCTCCAGGCTCACATAATCACCGCCCTCCGCGGCCTGGCGAGGCGGATCGCAGACTTTCACAGTCCAGCCCAGGCCCTTGAGCACTTCGATCAACCGCCCACCCACCTGCCCCGCGCCGATTACGCCAAAAGTTCGCTGCGCAAGATCCGCGCCTTCGATTTCCGCCAGGGTCATGAGGCTGCCCAGCACATAGTCCACCACCCCACGGGCGTTGCAGCCCGGGGCACTGGCCCAGCGAATACCAGCCTCGGCCAGATAATCCAGGTCCAGATGATCAGTGCCGATCGTGCAGGTGCCAACGAAACGCACCTGGCTGCCTTCCAGCAGCGCCCGATTGACCTGGCTGACCGAACGCACCAGTAACACATCGGCGTGCTCGACCATCGACCGATCGATCCCTCGGCCCGGCACCCGGCGGATCTCACCGAAGCCTTGGAAAAACGCATCGAGCAAGGGAATATTTTCGTCGGCAACGATCAGCATGGCGGAGCTCCTTTGGCGGGATGGGCAGTGTAGGCGTTCCTCGCCTCGATGGGCCAGCCCATTGCTTCATTGTGGCGAGGGAGCTTGCTCCCGTTCGGCTGCACAGCAGTCGTCAAGGTAATCGGGCCTGCTTCGCAGTCCAGCGGGAGCAAGCTCCCTCGCCACAAGGTATTCAGCCGCCAAATCCTCCCAAGAGAGAGTGATTACAAATCCCCAACACAGGTTTTTTCCTGACCACTGCGTCAAGGCGTAGAATTCGCCGCCTTGTGTTCAATCTTTCGGACGCTGCGCCTGTGAATCCCGTCATCGATACCCCCAACGCCCTCTCCCGCCCGGCCCGGGTTCGCCTGGAGCTCAAGACGCTGCTCGCCCTGGCCTTGCCGATCATGGTGGCGCAATTGGCGACCACCGCCATGGGTTTTGTCGATGCGGTGATGGCCGGCCGCGTCGGCCCACGGGACCTGGCGGCAGTGGCGCTGGGTAATTCGATCTGGGTGCCGGTGTTCCTGCTGATGACCGGCACGCTGCTGGCAACCACACCGAAAGTGGCCCAGCGCTTCGGCGCCGGTACGTTCGACGAGATCGGACCGCTGGTGCGCCAGGCGCTGTGGCTGGCGCTGGTGGTGGGATTGATCGCGACCCTGGCACTGTTCAGCGCCGAGCCGATCCTGCACATCATGAAAGTCGATCCGGAACTGATCGGCCCTTGCATGGAATACCTGCGAGGCATCGGCACCGGTCTGCCAGCGGTGGCGCTCTACTACGTGCTGCGCTGTTTCAGCGACGGCCTGGGCCGCACGCGACCGGCGATGGTGTTGGGACTCTGCGGACTGGCCCTGAACATTCCGCTCAATTACGTCTTCATCTATGGACATCTGGGCGTCCCGGCCATGGGCGGGGTCGGTTGTGGCTGGGCCACGGCCATCGTGATGTGGTTCATGGCGGCGGGCATGGCGGTCTGGACATTCCGGGCCCCGGCCTATCAGTCGAGCCGCTTGTTCACTCGTTTCGACTGGCCGCAATGGTCGGTGATCAAGCGTCTGCTGGGCATCGGCCTGCCGATTGGCATCGCGGTGTTCGCCGAATCGAGCATTTTCGCTGTGATCGCCCTGCTGATCGGCAGCCTCGGCGCCACGGTGGTGGCCGGGCATCAGATCGCGCTGAACTTCAGCTCGCTGGTGTTCATGATCCCCTACTCCCTGGGCATGGCCGTGACAGTACGGGTAGGCCAGGCGCTGGGGCGCAGCCAGCCCCGGGAAGCGCGTTTCGCCGCAGGCGTCGGCATGGGCACGGCCCTGGCGTACGCCTGCCTGTCAGCGAGCCTGATGTTCGCCCTGCGCGAGCCTATCGCCGCGATCTACACCGCCGATCCGAGAGTGATCGAAGTGGCGTCGATGCTGATCGTGTATGCGGCGCTGTTCCAGTTTTCCGATGCGATCCAGGTCACGGCGGCGGGTGCATTGCGCGGCTACCAGGACACCCGGGTGACGATGATCCTGACCCTGTTCGCCTATTGGGGCATCGGCCTGCCGGTGGGTTACGCCCTGGGCCTGACCGACTGGCTCGGCGCCCCCAGCGGCCCGAGCGGATTATGGCAAGGCTTGATTGCAGGCTTGAGCTGCGCGGCGCTGATGCTGTCGATCCGCCTGGCACGCAGCGCGCGCAAGCAGATCCGCCTCAGCCGCTCGACGGATTAAGCGAGCTTCTTGCGGATCCAGTAGAGATAGGTGCCGGCGCTCTCCTGTTGGGCCACCAGTTCGTGGTCCAGGAACACGCAAAACTTGGGGATGTCGCGGCGCGTCGAGGGATCCGTGGCGATGACTTTCAGCAAGCCACCGGGGGCCAGGTCGCGGATGTGCTGGTGCAGCATCATCACCGGCTCCGGGCAATTGAGGCCCGTGGCATCCAGCGTACCGTCGACCGGCGTGTCGTTCATTTCACTCATGCTCTACTCCTGGAACTGGCCGGCATTGTCGCGCAATGTCGGCGCTCGGTCACCCCTGGTTCGACACTGCACCCTGTGGGAGCGAGCTTGCGCGCGATGGCGTCGACACATTTAACATTGATGCAAGCTGACCCACCGCTATCGCGAGCAAGCTCGCCCCCACAGAGGATTTCACTGGCTTCAAAGGATTAGCGGGACTTCGGCTTCTTGGTATCCAACCGCCGCAGATGGCACGTCACCTCTTCACGGTCGTGGTACAGCTGCTTGCAGCCGATTTCGACCTTGATGCCCCGGGCCTTGAAGCCCTCGGCGATGCGTTCGAGCAGGCGCTTGACCTCGGCGTAACGCTGTTTCATCGGCAGCTTGAGGTTGACCACGGCCTCGCGGCAATGCCCTTCGCCAATCCACTCCTCCAGCATCGCCGCGTTGCGCGCCGGCTTCTCGACGATGTCGCAGACCATCCAGTCCACCGGCTGCTTGGGCTTGAACGTGAAACCGTCCGCCATCAAGTGCTGCACGAGGCCGGTGTCCATCAGGCTTTCTGCCATCGGGCCGTTATCGATGGCCGTGACCAACATGCCACGGTTGACCAGTTGCCAGGTCCAGCCACCCGGCGCGGCGCCGAGGTCCACGCCGGTCATGTCACTGTGCAAACGCTCGTCCCACTGGTCCTTGGGAATGAAATGATGCCAAGCCTCTTCGAGCTTGAGCGTCGAGCGGCTCGGCGCTTCCCGGGGGAACTTCAAACGCGGGATGCCCATCGGCCACATGGCCGAGTTATCCGCTTGCGCCAGGCCGAGGAACACTTCGCGACCGCTCTTGAAAGTCAGCAGCAGACGCGGCTTATGCGGGTCGTCCACCAGCTTGCCGGCCCCGATCAAGGCCTTGCGCAGCGGGCCTTCGAATTTCTTGCAGAAGTTCGACAGCTCCTTGCCGTCGTTGGTGTCAACCACTTCCAGCCACAGGCTGCCGCACGTCGGGAACGCCGCCATGTTGGCCAGGATGACACTGATGCGGTCGGTTTCCGGCAACTCGATGAACGTGCCGCGGGCCCACTGGCGCGGGAAAATCAGCTCGGCAAAACGCTGCCCGCGCATCAGCCGCTCGGCGCCATCCTCTTCCGTGCAGACAAATTCGGCGCAGGCACTGGCCGGCTTGGCCTTGGCGTAGCCGGCCACGTTGAGCCGCGCGGCATGTTCGGCGATCTCGGAACAGACCTCGCCTTCGAAGCCCGGCCGGCAGTGCATAAAAAGCGTATTCATTGAAACCCCGTAGCAAAGCCTGTCACGAAAACCGGCGCATGATAGCGGAGTTCGGAACCGCGAACCTTCCTATAGAGTCCAGTGATTAGTCATACGCTCAAAACAGGGCTAGGTTAAAGGCTCTGTCCGTTCCGTCAGTCCGTAGCCGTGCGGACTCAAAGGAGTGATTTCAATGCCGTCCCTTGATAGCCTGAAAACCCTTAAGACACTGCAAGTCGATGCCAGGACCTACCATTATTTCAGCCTGCCGGATGCAGCGCGAAGCCTGGGCGACCTGGACAAATTACCCATGTCCCTCAAGGTGCTGCTGGAAAACCTGCTGCGCTGGGAAGATGAAAAAACCGTCACCGGCACTGACCTCAAGGCCCTGGCGGGCTGGCTGAAAGAGCGTCGTTCCGACCGCGAGATCCAATACCGCCCGGCGCGGGTGCTGATGCAGGACTTTACCGGCGTCCCCGCGGTGGTCGACCTGGCCGCCATGCGCGCCGCCGTGGAAAAGGCCGGCGGCGATCCCCAGCGGATCAACCCGCTGTCACCGGTTGACCTGGTGATCGACCACTCGGTGATGGTGGACAAGTTCGCCAGCCGACAGGCGTTCGAGCAGAACGTCGACATCGAAATGCAGCGCAACGGTGAACGCTACGCGTTCCTGCGCTGGGGCCAGAGCGCCTTCGACAATTTCAGCGTGGTGCCACCTGGCACCGGTATCTGCCACCAGGTCAATCTCGAATACCTGGGCCGCACCGTCTGGACCAAAGAAGAAGACGGCCGCACCTACGCCTTCCCCGACACCCTGGTAGGCACCGACTCCCACACCACCATGATCAACGGCCTCGGCGTGCTGGGCTGGGGTGTCGGCGGGATCGAGGCGGAAGCGGCGATGCTCGGCCAGCCGGTGTCGATGCTGATCCCCGAAGTCATCGGCTTCAAACTGGTCGGCAAGCTGCGCGAAGGCATCACCGCCACCGACCTGGTGCTGACCGTCACGCAGATGCTGCGCAAGAAAGGCGTGGTGGGCAAATTCGTCGAGTTCTATGGCGATGGCCTGGCCGACCTGCCCCTGGCCGACCGCGCCACCATTGCCAACATGGCCCCGGAATACGGTGCCACTTGCGGCTTTTTCCCGGTGGACGATGTGACATTGGACTACTTGCGCCTGTCCGGCCGTCCGACGGAAACCGTGAAGCTGGTGGAAGCCTATTGCAAGGCCCAGGGGCTGTGGCGCCTGCCCGGTCAGGAACCGGTGTTCACCGACACGCTGGAATTGGACATGGGCAGCGTCGAAGCCAGCCTCGCCGGCCCCAAGCGTCCACAGGACCGAGTGGCACTGCCGAATGTCGGCCAGGCCTTCAGCGACTTCCTCGGGTTGCAAGTCAAACCCACCAGCAAGGAAGAAGGTCGCCTGGAAAGCGAGGGCGGCGGAGGCGTCGCGGTGGGCAACGCCGATCAGGTGGGTGAAGCGGAGTATGAATTCGAAGGCCAGACCCATCGGCTGAAAAACGGCGCGGTGGTCATCGCGGCGATTACGTCCTGCACCAACACCTCTAACCCCAGCGTGATGATGGCCGCCGGGTTGCTGGCGAAAAAAGCCGTGGAAAAAGGCCTGGTCCGCAAGCCTTGGGTCAAGAGTTCCTTGGCGCCGGGCTCGAAGGTGGTCACCGATTACTACAACGCCGCGGGCCTGACCGAATACCTCGACAAGCTCGGTTTCGACCTGGTGGGTTACGGTTGCACGACCTGTATCGGCAACTCAGGGCCCCTGCCCGACCCGATTGAGAAAGCCATCCAGAAAGCAGACCTGACCGTGGCGTCGGTGCTGTCGGGCAACCGCAACTTCGAAGGCCGTGTGCATCCGCTGGTGAAAACCAACTGGCTGGCTTCACCGCCGCTGGTCGTCGCCTACGCCCTGGCCGGCACCGTGCGCATCGACATCAGCAGCGAACCGCTGGGCAATGATCGCGACGGCAACCCTGTCTACCTTCGGGACATCTGGCCGAGCAGCAAGGAAGTCGCCGACGCCGTGGCCAAAGTCGACACCGGCATGTTCCACAAGGAATATGCCGCCGTGTTCGCCGGCGACGAACAATGGCAAGCGATTGAGGTGCCACAAGCCGCCACGTACGTCTGGCAAGCCGACTCGACCTATATTCAACATCCACCGTTTTTTGATGACATTGGCGGGCCACCACCCACCGTCAAGAATGTCGAAGGGGCGCGGGTACTCGCGCTGCTGGGGGACTCGGTGACCACCGACCATATCTCCCCGGCCGGTAACATCAAGGCCGACAGCCCCGCCGGCCGTTACCTGCGCGAACAGGGCGTGGAGCCTCGGGACTTCAACTCCTACGGCTCGCGACGGGGCAACCACCAGGTGATGATGCGAGGTACCTTTGCCAATATCCGTATCCGCAACGAGATGCTCGGCGGGGAAGAAGGCGGCAACACGGTCTATATCCCCAACGGCGAACGCATGTCGATCTATGATGCCGCAATGTTGTACCAGGCGACCGGCACGCCATTGGTGGTGATCGCCGGACAGGAATACGGCACCGGCTCGAGCCGGGACTGGGCCGCCAAAGGCACTAACCTGCTCGGGGTCAAGGCGGTGATCGCCGAGAGTTTCGAGCGCATCCACCGTTCCAACCTGGTGGGCATGGGCGTATTGCCACTGCAGTTCAAGCTTGATCAGAATCGCAAGAGCCTGAACCTCACCGGCAAGGAAACCCTGGACATCCTCGGCCTGAGCGACACCGAGCTGACGCCGCGCATGAACCTGCCCGTGGTCATTACCCGCGAAGACGGCAGCCAGGAGCGGATCGAAGTGCTGTGCCGGATTGATACTTTGAACGAGGTGGAATATTTCAAGGCCGGCGGGATCCTGCACTTTGTCCTACGGCAATTAATTACAGGATAAAAAGAAGCGTCTTACGAAAACACCGTCTCATTTGGGCGGTGTTTTCGTATGGGTCTGCCTATAATCCCATTCGGCGTCGACAAGCCTCGACAGTTTTCCGCCTCAAAGGATTTGATATGCCCGCCCTACCTTGGCCGTACCTGGCCCTTCTCTCGGCCGGCTATGCCATGGCCCTGGCCTATGGTCATCTCACCTGGACTGCAGCCATCTCAATCGCGCTGTTGCTGTTCGCCGGGTATGCGGTTCGCCAACAAAAGATGCCCGTCGGGCAGTTTCTCGGGCATTGTTTGTTCCTGGTGTTGGCGATCGCGCTGGCGCTGCACTGGATGCCGGGTTTTTTCAACGGGCGGGCCATCGCAGCACAACGTTTGACCGATGACGCCACACGGTTTGCCATGTATTTGAACCAGGACAAGCCGCTGATCGGCTTCTGGCTGCTGCTGGCCTGCCCGTGGATCGTCGGCCGGCGGCCGTTTCGCGGGTTCGTCTACGCCACGGTGCTCGGGCTATGCTTGAGCACCACGCTGGCCTTGGGTGGGGCCCTGCTGCTGGGCATGATCGAATGGGCGCCGAAGTGGCCGGACCAGGCCTGGCTCTGGGTACTCAATAATCTTTTATTGGTGACCTTGGTGGAGGAGGCGCTGTTTCGTGGCTACATTCAAGGAGGCCTGAGCCGGTGCTTCAAGCTTCTACGTCATGGCGAATCCCTGGCGCTGATCCTGTCCTCGTTGTTGTTCGGCCTGGTGCATGCTGGCGCGGGATGGCACTGGGTGTTGTTGTCGGGCCTGGCCGGGATCGGTTATGGACTGGCCTACCGATTCGGCGGCCTGGGCGCCGCGATTGCCACGCACTTTGGCTTGAACCTGCTTCATTTCGCCCTATTTACCTACCCGATGCTGGCGTGATACCGCCGGGCAGAATTATTTCAATTAAAAGCTGACGGTGCCGACAACCTCTCAAAGCCTTGCGGACTACATACCATGCGTAACAACCAGCCTGTCACACAACGCGAAAGGACTTTCGCGGCCCAGCAGCGATTGATTTCCACCACCAATGCCAAGGGTGTGATTACCTACTGCAACGACGCGTTCGTTGAAATCAGTGGGTTTTCCAAGGAAGAGCTGATCCATGCACCGCACAATCTGGTGCGCCACCCCGACGTCCCGTCAGCCGTGTTCGCACACATGTGGAACACCCTGAAACAGGGATTACCCTGGATGGGCATCGTCAAGAATCGCTGCAAGAATGGCGATCATTACTGGGTCAACGCCTACGTCACGCCGATTTTCGAGGGCAACCAGGTGGTCGGCTACGAGTCGGTACGGGTCAAGCCGACGGCCGAGCAGATCACCCGGGCCGAAGCACTCTATCGACGCATCAACCAGGGCAAGTCCGCGGTTCCGAGCAGCGATAAATGGGTACCCATGCTGCAAGACTGGCTGCCATTCATCCTCGTCAGCCAGTTGAGCTTCGTCGTCGGTGCTTTCCTTGACTCTTCCTGGGGCTTTGCCCTGGCCGCCCTGCTATCCGTGCCGCTGGGGCTGTTGGGCTTGCAATGGCAGCAACGTGGGATCAAGCGCCTGTTGCGCCTGGCCGAGCAAACCACTTCCGATCCGCTGATCGCGCAGATGTACACCGACAGCCGCGGCGCCCAGGCACGCCTGGAAATGTCGATCCTCAGCCAGGAAGCCCGTCTGAAAACCTGCCTCACCCGCTTGCAGGACACCGCCGAGCATCTCAATGCGCAAGCCCGGCAATCCAATACCCTGGCCCACGACAGCTCCAGCGGCCTGGAACGCCAGCGCGTGGAAACCGAACAGGTCGCCACTGCCGTCAACCAGATGGCCGCCACCACCCAGGAAGTCGCCAGCCATGTGCAGCGCACCGCCGATGCCACCCAGGAGGCCAATCGCCTCACGGGGCGTGGTCGCGACATCGCCGGGGAAACCCGCGAGGCCATCGAGCGCCTGTCGGTCGTGGTAGGCGAGACTGGACAGACCGTGACCCAACTGGCCAAGGACAGCGATGAAATCGGTGGCGTGGTTGATGTGATCAAGGGCATCGCCGACCAGACCAACCTGCTGGCCCTCAACGCCGCCATCGAAGCGGCCCGGGCCGGCGAGATGGGACGCGGTTTTGCCGTAGTCGCCGATGAAGTGCGTCAACTGGCCCAACGCACCAGTGAGTCCACCGGGCAAATCCATGCCTTGATCGCCAAGCTGCAACAGACCGCCAACAATGCCGTGCAGACCATGGACGCCGGTCACCGCCAGGCTGAAGAAGGCGTGGCGCGGGTCATGGAAGCCGACCAGGCGCTGGTGGGGATCAGCGAAGCGGTGGCGCATATCACCGACATGACCTCTCAGATTGCTGCCGCGACCGAGGAGCAGAGTTCGGTGGCCGAGGAGATCAGCCGCAACATCAGCAACATCTCGGAACTGGCCGACCAGACCTCAGGCCAGGCCCACAGCTCGGCGCTGCTCAGCGAGGAGCTGACCCGCACGGCCAACACGCAGTATTCGTTGGTGGAGCGGTTCAACCGCTGATTTCAATTGGCAACTGAAAACCCGGATAGCGAAAGCTTCCGGGTTTTTTGTCGTCTGGCAGGCCGCTATCGCGAGCAAGCTCGCTCCCACAGGGGTTCTAGGCGGCTCATTGAAATGCATTCCAATTGTGGGGAGCGAGCCTGCTCGCGAAGAGGCCCGCACGAGCGCCATCAATCTTGAGACAAGAACCCAGCCACTCCCTGCGCCGCCGCGTCCAAATGCTGCTCATGGCTAACCCCCGAAACCTTCAGCGGTTTCAGATCATGATCCCCCGCCACGAGCCACATCACCTCGATGCTCGGTGACAAGGGATAGCCCTGCACCGCCTCTCGATTCCCCAACGCATCCCGCTCGCCCTGGACGATCAAGGTTCGCGTCTTCAATGCCGCCAAATGCTCGACCCGTGGTTTTTCCGGCTTGCCCACCGCATAGAAGGGATAGCCCAGGCAGACCAGCGCCTCGGCGCCCAGCTCATCGGCCAGCAGGCTCGCCATGCGCCCGCCCATGGACTTGCCACCAATGGCCAGCCGCCCAGCGACATAAGGCCGCACCGTGGCGTACACCTCTCGCCAGCATTCGAGCAGTTTGGGGGCCGGATTGGGTGGGCGCTTGCCGCCGTCCAGGCGCCGCTGGGCCATGTAGGGAAACTCGAAGCGCAACACACTGACGCCATGTACGGCAAGGCGCGCGGCCATTTCCTCCATGAAACCGCTGTCCATCGGTGCACCGGCACCATGGGCCAGGATCAGGATCGGCGACTCGGCGTCAGCGCCCGGTTTCGCCGCCGTCCACAACCAGCCACGTTCCGCCACGCATCGCGCCCATTGATCCCCGTCAATACTGGCCTTGTGCTGTTTGTCCATGCTTGCCTCGCTTTTAGTCTGCCTATAACTCCAGGCGAAGAACGCCGCCTTGCCTTGCGCAGGCGCTCACTTCGGCTGAACCGTGGATGGGGAACCATGAACACTTCTATCAGTACCGCCTACAACTACAAGGTGGTCCGCCAATTCGCCATTATGACGGTGGTGTGGGGCATCGTCGGCATGGGGCTCGGGGTTTTTCTCGCCGCCCAATTGGTCTGGCCACAGCTCAACTTCGATTTGCCCTGGACCAGCTTCGGCCGCCTGCGCCCGCTGCACACCAACGCGGTGATCTTCGCCTTCGGTGGCTGCGCCCTGTTCGCCAGTTCGTTCTACTCGGTGCAACGCACCTGCCAGACCCAGCTGTTTGCGCCGAAACTCGCCGCATTCTGCTTCTGGGGCTGGCAGTTGGTGATCCTGCTGGCGGCCATCAGCCTGCCGCTGGGCTACACCAGTTCCAAGGAATACGCCGAGCTCGAATGGCCGATCGACATCCTGATCACCATCGTCTGGGTCGCCTACGCCATCGTGTTCTTCGGCACCGTGGCCAAGCGCAACACCAAGCACATCTACGTCGGCAACTGGTTCTTCGGCGGGTTCATCCTGACCGTGGCGATTCTGCACATTGTGAACAACCTGGAACTGCCGGTGAGCTTCACCAAGTCCTATTCGGTGTACGCCGGGGCCACGGATGCAATGGTGCAATGGTGGTACGGCCACAACGCCGTGGGCTTTTTCCTCACCGCCGGCTTCCTGGGGATGATGTACTACTTCGTGCCGAAACAGGCCGAACGCCCGGTGTACTCCTATCGCCTGTCCATCGTCCACTTCTGGGCGCTGATCACCCTGTACATCTGGGCCGGCCCACATCACCTGCACTACACCGCGCTGCCGGACTGGGCACAGTCGCTGGGCATGGTGATGTCGCTGATCCTGCTGGCGCCAAGCTGGGGCGGCATGATCAACGGCATGATGACCCTCTCGGGCGCCTGGCATAAGTTGCGCAGCGACCCGATCCTGCGCTTCTTGGTGGTGTCCCTGGCGTTCTACGGCATGTCGACCTTCGAAGGTCCGATGATGGCGATCAAGACCGTCAACGCCCTCTCCCACTACACCGACTGGACCATCGGCCACGTACACGCCGGCGCGCTCGGCTGGGTGGCGATGATTTCCATTGGTGCGCTGTATCACATGATTCCGAAGGTCTTCGGTCGGGCGCAGATGCACAGCATTGGCCTGATCAACGCGCATTTCTGGCTCGCGACCATCGGCACCGTGCTCTACATCGCCTCGATGTGGGTCAACGGCATCGCACAAGGCCTGATGTGGCGTGCGGTGAACGAGGACGGCACGCTCACCTACTCCTTCGTCGAAACCCTGGTGGCCAGCCACCCTGGCTTCATCGTGCGACTGGTAGGCGGGGCGATCTTCCTCAGCGGCATGCTGCTGATGGCCTACAACACCTGGCGCACCGTGCGGGCCTACCAGCCTGCCGAAGCCGCCGCTGCCGCGCAGATGGCTTGAGGAGTCCGCCATGAAACACGAAACAATCGAAAAAAACGTCGGCCTGCTGATGCTGTTGATGGTCCTGGCCGTGAGCATCGGCGGCCTGACCCAGATCGTGCCGCTGTTCTTCCAGGACGTGACCAACAAACCGGTGGACGGCATGAAGCCCTACACCGCCCTGCAACTGGAAGGCCGCGACATCTATATCCGCGAAGGCTGCGTCGGCTGCCACTCGCAGATGATTCGTCCGTTCCGCGCCGAAACCGAGCGCTACGGTCACTACTCCGTGGCTGGCGAAAGCGTCTGGGACCACCCGTTCCTGTGGGGCTCCAAGCGCACCGGACCGGACCTGGCCCGCGTCGGCGCGCGTTACTCCGATGACTGGCACCGCGCGCACTTGTACAACCCACGTAACGTCGTGCCCGAGTCGAAAATGCCGGCCTACCCATGGCTGGTGACACAGGCAGTCGACAGCAGCCACACCGAAGGCAAGCTGCGCGCCATGCGCACCCTCGGCGTGCCGTACACCGATGACGATATCGCGGGCAGTGTCGCCTCGCTCAAAGGCAAGACCGAAATGGACGCGCTGGTCGCCTACCTGCAAGTGCTCGGCACTGCCATCAAGAGCAAGAGGTGAGCCATGGTGCTTGAAATGAGTACTGGCATGATCCGCGGCCTGGGCACCGTCGTGGTGTTCATCGCCTTCATCGGCCTGATCCTGTGGGTGTACAGCAGCAAGCGCGGGCCGGAATTCGCCCAGGCGCGCCTGCTGCCGTTCGCCGACGAACCGCCCGCCGACATTACCCCCCAAGACCCCGCACCAAGGAGTACCCGGTCATGACCACTTTCTGGAGTACGTGGATCTGCGTACTGACCATTGGCAGCCTGATCGGCCTGACGTGGCTGCTGATCGGCACCCGCAAGGGCGAGACCAAGGGCAGCGTCGACCAGACCATGGGCCACAGCTTCGACGGCATCGAGGAATACGACAACCCGCTGCCGCAATGGTGGTTCCTGTTGTTCGCCGGCACGTTGGTGTTTTCCGTTGGCTACCTGGTCCTTTACCCGGGCCTGGGCAATTGGAAAGGCATCCTGCCCGGCTACGACAACGGCTGGACCGGCGCCCATGAATGGGAAAAGGAAATGGCCAAGGCCGACGCCAAGTTCGGGCCGATCTTCGCCAAGTTCTCGGCGATGCCTGTAGAGGAAGTCGCCAAGGACCCACAAGCCTTGAAGATGGGCGGTCGCCTGTTCGCCTCCAACTGCTCGGTCTGCCACGGCTCGGACGCCAAGGGTGCCTTCGGCTTCCCGAACCTGGCCGACAGCAACTGGCGCTGGGGCGGCGCGGCCGACACCATCAAGACGACCATCATGGGTGGCCGCATGGCGGCGATGCCGGCCTGGGGCGAAGTGCTGGGGGACGCCGGGGTCAAGAACGTGGCCGCGTATGTGCGCCACGACTTGGCGGGCCTGCCCTTGCCGGCGGACAGCGGTGCCGACCTGCAAGCCGGCCAGCAAGCGTTCAACACCACCTGCGTCGCTTGCCATGGCGCCAATGGCCAAGGTACCGAAGCCATGGGCGCGCCGAACCTGACGCAACCGGCCGGTTTCATCTACGGCACCAGCCTGGCCCAGTTGCAGCAGACCATTCGCCATGGGCGCCAAGGCCACATGCCGGCGCAAAATGAGCTGCTGGGCAATGACAAGGTGCAGCTGCTCGCGGCCTACGTCTACAGCCTGTCCCACAACGCCAGCACCGAACGCCTGCAAGCTGAACACAAAAGCGAATAAATCCTGACCACACGAACAGCCGCATTCATCTGGATGCGGCTGTTCCGTTCCCCTGCGCGACGCATTGTCGCACCCTCCCATCGTCTTCCTTTCGATTCTCTGGAATCGGGTCTAAGCTTGCCTTTGCGTGCACTGGCGACTGCCGGTTTCAGGTCAATCCGACCCGATGCGTTCGACAATCGTTCGTTCAAGAGGCCGCAAACGCAGGTGAATACCGGCTGTTGCGACAGTTGCCTGGCATCCCCCGAACGCCGTGTTTGAACACACCCCGTTACAACCGACCTGACCCCCTCGCCTCCTTCCTTCGTCGAGACATTTTGCCGTGGGCCAATTTTGTCCCTACAGAGAACATGGAAAGGCCGCAGAATCAGCTTTGGAAAGCATTGACCCAGGTCATGGCGCGTTGCAATGCCCCCCCGCTTTCTCCATACTTGCGACCGATTTTTATCCTAATAAAACACCCAAACCGTGGAACCTTAGAATGAGCACAGCAATCAGTCCGACTGCTTATAACTATAAGGTAGTCCGCCAGTTCGCCATCATGACGGTGGTCTGGGGGATCCTTGGCATGGGGCTCGGTGTCTTCATCGCCTCGCAACTGGTCTGGCCGGAGTTGAACTTCGATCTGCCATGGACGACATTTGGACGCCTGCGCCCGCTGCACACCAACCTGGTGATCTTCGCCTTCGGTGGTTGTGCGTTGTTTGCCACTTCTTACTATGTCGTGCAGCGAACCTGCCAGACGCGACTGATTTCCGACAGCCTCGCGGCCTTCACCTTCTGGGGTTGGCAAGCGGTGATCGTCGGCGCGATCGTGACCTTGCCAATGGGTTTCACCACCACCAAGGAATACGCCGAGCTGGAATGGCCCCTGGCTATCCTGCTGGCCATCGTCTGGGTGACCTACGGTCTGGTGTTCTTCGGCACCATCGTCAAGCGCAAGACCAAGCACATCTATGTCGGCAACTGGTTCTACGGTGCCTTCATCGTCGTGACCGCCATGCTGCACATCGTCAACCACGCGTCGCTGCCAGTCAGCTTCTTCAAGTCGTATTCGGCCTACTCGGGCGCGACCGACGCGATGATCCAGTGGTGGTACGGCCACAACGCCGTGGGCTTCTTCCTGACCACCGGCTTTTTGGGGATGATGTACTACTTCGTGCCGAAGCAGGCCGAGCGTCCGATCTATTCCTATCGCCTGTCCATCGTCCACTTCTGGGCGCTGATCACCCTCTACATCTGGGCCGGTCCGCACCACCTGCACTACACCGCGCTGCCGGACTGGGCGCAGTCCCTGGGCATGGCGATGTCGATCATCCTGCTGGCGCCAAGCTGGGGCGGCATGATCAACGGCATGATGACCCTCTCGGGCGCCTGGCATAAGCTACGCACCGACCCGATTCTGCGCTTCCTGGTGGTATCGCTGGCGTTCTACGGCATGTCGACCTTCGAAGGCCCGATGATGGCCATCAAGACCGTCAACTCCCTGAGCCACTACACCGACTGGACCATCGGCCACGTACACGCCGGTGCACTCGGCTGGGTAGCGATGATCTCCATCGGCGCCATCTACCACATGATCCCGAAACTGTTCGGCCGTGCGCAGATGCACAGCACCGGCCTGATCAACGCGCACTTCTGGCTCGCGACCATCGGCACCGTGCTCTACATCGCCTCGATGTGGGTCAACGGTATTACCCAGGGCCTGATGTGGCGTGCGATCAACGACGACGGCACCCTGACCTACTCGTTCGTCGAAGCGCTGCAAGCCAGCCATCCTGGTTTCATCGTGCGTGCCCTGGGCGGCGCGTTCTTCGCCAGCGGCATGCTGTTGATGGCCTACAACGTGTATCGCACCGTTCGTGCCTCTGACCCGGCTGAAGCTGAAGCCGCCGCCAAGATCGCCGTAGTTGGAGCTCACTGATGAAGCACGAAGCAGTAGAGAAGAATATCGGCCTGCTGGCCTTCTTCATGGTCATCGCCGTCAGTATCGGCGGCCTGACCCAGATCGTTCCGCTGTTCTTCCAGGACGTGACCAACAAGCCGGTCGAGGGCATGAAGCCGCGCACCGCCCTTGAACTGGAAGGCCGGGACATCTACATCGCCAACGGCTGTGTCGGCTGCCACTCGCAGATGATCCGTCCGTTCCGTGCCGAAACCGAACGCTACGGCCACTACTCCGTTGCCGGCGAAAGCGTCTGGGACCACCCGTTCCTGTGGGGTTCCAAACGTACCGGCCCGGACCTGGCCCGCGTTGGCGGCCGCTACTCCGACGACTGGCACCGTGCGCACTTGTACAACCCGCGCAACGTCGTGCCTGAGTCGAAGATGCCGGCCTACCCGTTCCTCGTAGAAAACAAGCTCGACGGCAAAGACACCGCCAAGAAAATGGAAGTCTTGCGTACCCTGGGCGTGCCTTACACCGATGAAGACATCGCCGGTGCCAAGGATGCCGTCAAGGGCAAGACCGAAATGGACGCGCTGGTGGCCTATCTGCAAGGCCTGGGCACCATCATCAAAAGCAAACGGTGATTTGGATGGATATCGGGATGATTCGTGGCCTGGGTACCGTCGTCGTGATGGTGGCCTTCATCGGCCTGGCGCTGTGGGTATTCAGCCCCAAGCGCAAGTCGGAGTTCGACGACGCGACCTTGCTGCCGTTCGCGGATGATCCCGAAGCCATCAAGCACGTCGAGCAAGCTTCTAGGAGTAACAAAGAATGACTACATTCTGGAGTCTGTACGTCACAGTCCTCAGCCTGGGAACGATCTTCTCCCTGACCTGGCTGCTGCTGTCGACCCGCAAGGGCCAGCGCAGCGAAGCCACCGAAGAGACGGTCGGCCACTCCTTCGACGGGATCGAGGAGTACGATAATCCGCTGCCGAAATGGTGGTTCATGCTGTTCGTGGGCACCATCATTTTCGCCCTTGGCTACCTGGTCCTCTACCCTGGCCTGGGCAACTGGAAAGGCCTGCTGCCAGGCTACAACTACCTGGACACCGAAAAGCAGACCGCCTTCGCCAACGGCCAGACCGGCTGGACCGGCGTGCACGAGTGGGAAAAGGAAATGGCTCGCTCGGACGCCAAGTTCGGTCCGATCTTCGCCAAATTCGCCTCCATGCCGATCGAAGAAGTCGCCAAGGACCCGCAAGCGTTGAAAATGGGCGGTCGCCTATTTGCTTCCAACTGCTCGGTCTGCCACGGTTCCGACGCCAAGGGTGCCTACGGATTCCCCAACCTGACCGACGCCGACTGGCGCTGGGGCGGCGAGCCGGAGACCATCAAGACCACCATCATGGGCGGTCGTCACGCCGTGATGCCGGGCTGGGCCGCCGTGGTCGGCGAGCAAGGCGTGGCTGACGTGGCTTCCTACCTGGTGACCAGCCTGCACGGTCGCAAGCTGCCCGAAGGCGCCAAGGCCGATCCAGCCAATGGCCAGAAACTGTTCGCAGCCAACTGCGTGGCCTGCCACGGTCCAGCCGGCAAGGGCACGCCCGCCATGGGCGCTCCCGACCTGACGCACCCGGCCGGCTTCATCTATGGTTCGAGCTTCGCCCAGCTGCAGCAGACCATCCGCTACGGTCGCCAGGGCCAGATGCCGGCCCAGGCTGACCTGCAAGGCAACGACAAGGTCCACCTGCTGGCAGCCTATGTCTACAGCCTGTCGCACGGCGAAAAGGCTCCGGCCGCTGACGCTCAGTAAGGCGAGTCACTGGTACACGGAAGGCCCCGCCAATCTGATTGGCGGGGCCTTTTTTTTCGACCGTCGAAACATCACGAGCCTGTTTCCCCTTGCCTGCACCCTGGCGCCAGTAGTAACGTGCCTACATTCGATTTTCTTGGGGGACGCCAGCATGTCCGTCACCACTATTTCCAGCCGCGAATTCAACCACGACACAAGTGGTGCCAAAAAAGCCACCCGTGAAGGGCCGGTCATCATCACCGACCGTGGCAAGCCGGCCCATGTGCTGCTAAGCATTGAGGAGTACCAGAAACTGACCGGCGTTGGCGCCAGCATTGTCGAGTTGCTGGTCATGCCCGATGCGCCGGATATCGACTTCGATGCCGAGCGTGCCGTCATTACGCCCCGCTCGGTGGACCTGTCCTGAATGTTTCTACTCGATACCAATGTCATCTCGGAGCTGCGCAAACCCCAGGCCGATAAAAACGTGCAGGCCTGGGCGCGCAGCGTGCCCGCCCCCAGCCTCTACGTCTCGGCGATTACCGTACTGGAACTGGAAACCGGCGTCTTGCGCTTCGAGCGCAAGGATCCGGTGCAAGGCAGTCGCCTGCGTGCGTGGCTGGACAACCACGTCATGCCCACGTTTGCCGGCAGGGATTCTCGTAGTCGACCGCGCCGTGGCGCTTCGCTGCGCGCGTCTTCATGTTCCCGATCGCAGCAACGAATGCGATGCGTTGATTGCCGCCACCGCGCTGGTCCACGGGTTGACCGTGGTGACGCGCAACGTGACGGATTTCCAGAGCAGCGGCGTGGCGCTGCTCAACCCTTGGTCAAGCTGACATCACGACGGACCCGTAACTTACCGCCAGGGAGACAGGCGCAATGAAACGCATCGAACCATTCCAGCACACAGGCATCGGCCTGGGCTTCGCGCATGTCTGACGCACTCTGGGCTGCCCGCCTGGGCGATGCACTCAACCACACTTCGATGATGGCCGACGTCCTTGGCGGCGTGCTGGAAGTGGCGGCGAACATTGCGATTACTGCCGTGGCGACCGCCGCGGTGGTCGCGGCCACGGGCATTACCGTGGTCACCGGCGGCCTGGGCTGCTTCGTGCTCGGACTGGTGGTGGGAACGGTGGTCGGGCTTGCCATGAGCAAGACCGGGGCCGACAAAGGGTTGAGCAATATATGCGAGGGCATCGGCAACGCCCTCTTTCCGCCCACGGTCCAGGCCAACATCCTCACCGGCTCCACTGACACCCTCACCAATAACATCCCCGCAGCCCGCGCCGCCGGGGCGATTCCGTCCCACGTCGCCCCGGCCGGCACCGAGCTTGAAGCGCCCGAGCCTGAAGAAGAACCCAGCTACCTGGACATGGCCGGGGAGTTCTTCTCGCAAATGTGGCGCCCCACCGTCGCCACGCCCGCCCCCGGCGCCGTGCCCAAGCCGGAGGACCTGGTCATCTGCATGAAGCATCCGCCGATGCCACCGCAGTTCATGGCCGAAGGTTCGGACAAGGTCACCATCAACGGCCAGCCCGCCGTACGCAGCGGCGACCGCAGCACCTGCGATGCAACGGTGGTGTCGGCCGGGCTGATTTCGTCCAACGTGACCATTGGCGGCGGTTCGGTGGTGGTGCGCGAGATCCGCAGCGGCAAGACCCCGGGTGTTGGCCTGGCGGTCACAGCCCTGTTGATGCTCAAGGGCGGCAAGGGCAAATTCTTCAGCAAGCTGCCGTGCATGCTGGTGGGCGGCGCGGTGTCCATGGCCGCCAGCAGCGCGGCGAACGCAGCCGCCAACGCGGCCCTGGGCTCATCCAATCCGGTGCACGCCGCCACGGGCGCCAAGGTGCTTGGCGGTGGTGAAGAGCTGGATTTCGTCTTGCCCGGCATCCTGCCGATCGACTGGCAACGCTTCTACAACAGCCGTGACGAGCGTCGCGACAGCCTGTTCGGTGCCGGCTGGAGCGTGACCTATGAGGTACGGGTCGACATCCTGCCCCACCCCGACGGCGGCGAAACCCTGGTCTACACCGACGAACAGGCGCGCGCCATCGACATGGGATCGATCCCGTTGGGCGGCGCGGTGTTCAGTGCCGGCGAAGGCCTGGCGGTGCGCCGCCATGTGAGTGGGCAATTGCTGATCGAAAGCGATGACGGCCTGTACCGTTTGTTCGAACCCACGCCGGCCAACCCATCCCACTTGCGCCTGAGCCAACTGGGCGACCGCAACGACAACCGTATCCACCTCGACTATGACGAGGGCGGGCGCCTGGTGCGGCTGCGCGACACCTTCGATCTGGTGCAGGTCGAGCTGATTCGAGAAGGCGAACGCGTCAGCCAGATTCAACGGCTCTACCCTGATCAATCGCGGGAAGTGCTGGTCAGCTACGCCTACGACGCATCGGGCAATCTCGCCGAAGTACGCGACGCTGGCAACCAGATGCAACGGCGCTTCAGCTATGACGCTGGACGGCGGATGGTCGAGCACCAACTGCCCACCGGCCTGCGCTGCCTCTACGAATGGGCCTTGATCGATGACCAGGAATGGCGCGTGGTCCGGCACTGGACTGATGAGGGTGATGCCTACCAGTTCGACTATGACTTGCAAGCCGGCATCACCCGCATCAGCGACAGCCTGCAACGCACCAGCATCCGGCACTGGAACAGCCAGCACCAGATCGTCCGGTTCAGCGACAACCTCGGCCAGACGTGGCTGTTCGAATGGAACGATGAGCGCCAGTTGCTCAGTGCTACCGATCCACAAGGCGGCCAGTACTCATTCAGCTACGACGACGCCGGCAACCTGATCAGCGAAACCGACCCGTTGGGCCGCAGCGAGTCCACCCTCTGGCTCGAACATTGGGCCCTGCCGCTGGTGGACACTGATGCCGCCGGCAATAGCTGGACGTACAGCTACGATCAACGCGGCAACTGCACGGCGCAAACCGACCCGCTGGGCCATCGCACCCGCTACCGCTACGACGCCCACGGCCAGGTGGTAGAAATCATCGATGCGACCGGCAAAAGCAAGAAGCTGCGCTGGAACCCGTTCGGCCAACTGGTCGAACACGTTGATTGCTCGGGTTACCCGACACGCTTTAGTTATGACGCGCGCGGTTACCTGCAAACCATCACTGACGCCCTCGGCGAGCGCACCCAATTCAGCTACGACGCCCAAGGCCGGCTGCTGGGCAGCCAATTGCCGGACGGCCGCACCGAGCATTATCAGCGCGACAGCGCCGGCCAGCTCACCGGCTACACCGACCCGGTCGGGCACACCACGCACTACCAGCACAACCGCCGCGGCCAGGTCCGCCTACGCACCGACGCCCAGGGCCGGCAAGTGCAGTTCGCCTACGACAGCTTCGGCCGGCTGCAAGCGCTGGTCAACGAGAATGGCGAGAGCTACCGGTTTGCCTGGGACGCTGGGGATCGGTTGAGCGAGCAACAAGACCTGGATGGCAGCGCCAAACGCTACGACTACGACCGCCTCGACAACGTCGCGGCAGTGACGGCGATGCCTGCACCGTACGGCACGGGCCTGGCGCTCATTCCCGAAATACCGCCGGCGCCCATCGTCCATTGCCTGGAACGCGATGCCGTGGGCCGCCTGATCGCCAAAGTCACCGACGACGGCCGCACCGAATACCGCTACGACCCGCTGGACCAACTCACCGCCGTCACCTTCACCGACCTGCAGGGCAACGCCCAGACCCTGAGCTTCGCCTACGACGCCACCGGCCAGTTGCTCGCCGAAAACAGCAGCGCCGGCAGCCTGCAACATCACTACGACGAACTCGGCAACCTGATCCAGACCCAACTGCCCGATGGCCGCTGGGTCAACCGCCTGTACTACGGCAGCGGCAACCTGCACCAGATCAACCTCGACGGCCAGGTCATCAGCGACTTCGAGCGCGACCGCCTGCACCGCGAAGTGCTGCGCACCCAAGGGCAGATCAGCACCCGCAGTGAATACGACCGCAGCGGCCGCCTACGCACGCGACAACGCCGCCACAGCAGCCAACCCTCAGCTGCTGCCGGCGGCGGTGCAAAAACACTTCGAGTACGACCCCGCCGACAACCTCATCGGCAAACTCGACCAGCAACCCGCCGCGCAACAGCGCCAGTTGCTGCACTACGACGCCACCGGCCGCATCATCGCCAGCCAGGACAGCCTGCACGGCCAGCGCGAGACCTTCACCTACGACGCCGCCGCCAACCTGCTGGACGGCCCAGCCCCCGGCGCCGGATTGGTGGTGCACAACAAACTGCTGACCTACCAGGACAAGCGCTACCGCTACGACGCCTTCGGCCGGATGATCGAAAAACGCAGCGCCAAACGCGGCGTGCAACACTTTGCCTACGACGCCGAAAGCCGCTTGATCGAGGTGCGCAGCGACAACGGCAGCGTGGTGGAAATGGCCTACGACCCGCTGGGCCGGCGCATCGCCAAGGCCGAGCACGACAACAATGGTTACCCGCTGGGCGAAACTCGCTTCACCTGGGATGGCCTGCGCCTGTTGCAGGAACACCGCCACCAGCAAACCAGCCTGTACCTCTACGAAGACGACGGCTACGAACCCCTGGCCCGCGTCGACGGCAGCGGCCCGCTGCAAAAGATCCGCTACTACCACAACGACCTCAACGGCCTGCCGGAACAACTCACCGAAGCCGACGGGCACAACGTTTGGCAGGCTGCGTATCGGGTATGGGGCAACACGCTGGAAGAGGTGCGCGAGCCGTACTACATCGAAGAGCAGAATTTGCGGTTCCAGGGGCAATACCTGGATCGGGAAACGGGGCTGCATTTTAATACGTTCAGGTTTTATGATCCGGATGTGGGGCGGTTTACTACGCCGGATCCGATTGGCTTGGCAGGTGGGTTCAACCTCTATCAATACGCACCGAATCCTATTGGGTGGGTGGATCCGTGGGGTTGGGAAGTTTGTCGACTCAGCGCCTCACAGAAGAGAGCGATGGGGCCTGCGCCTAAGGGTATGGTGAAGCCGCATTACCATCATATCGTCCGCGAAAAAGCTCCGAAAAGCTGGAGAGCGCAAAATCGAAAATACATTACCGACTCGCAAAAAATTCTGACCAAACACAAAATCGGCCTGAACGACGATCCGCGCAACTTCACTTGGGCCCAAAATGGTGGGGGAAATCACTCGGTAGCCAGCGCGAAAAAAGTTTATGAAATTCTTCAGAAAGCGGACATCGGTGGGACGGCCAGTGTCGAAAACGCATTGAAAAAAATGGGTGATCAAATGGCAAAAGGAATTTTTTAAATGACCAACCCAGAAGAAATTTATGAAAAGAACATCAAGGCTTTATCCGCCATTCATGCCGACATCGCCTCGGGAAATGAAGCCTCGCTAAAAAAGCGCCTGGAGGAAAATCCCGCTCTATTGCACCTACCCCTGTATGGCCTTGAGGGGCAGGAGACGTTGCTGCACATGGCTGCCGAACAGGGTCAAACCGAAGTTTGCCGCTTATTGGTGGCTTTAGGTATTGCACTGGACCAGCCTGCCCCGAGTTCTGGTAACAGCACCCCCCTTGCCGCCGCCGCCGCGGCAACGGACATCTACAAACATGCCAATGGTTTCTGGAGGCAGGTGCCTTGGTGGACGGTTGGCCTGACAGCATAACCACCCCGCTGATTGACGCGATCACCTCCGGGCACCAGCACATCGTCAATCTTCTTATAGAACACCATGCCGACATCAATCGACTGCACACCCGGCTGAATAACGCGCCGTTGGACATCGCCAATACGTGGGGATTTACAGACATTGCGGCCGTCTTAAGAAAAGCCGGGGCGGTCAGTATCATGGACGTTATTGAGAACCCGGCCGAAGAATTCGGCGGACCTATAGCCACTTTCGTGCACAACACAGCAGGTTGGGTTTTACCCGCGCAGCTAAGTCCCTTCAGTAATGAAGCGGGGCTGGAGCTGCGTATCAGCTGCATCGAGGGTAAGAACAAGTTCAAGTTACTCTTCACCATCGGACTTTTTGCCAAAAGCCCTCATACCGAATTATTCGTATGTTTGCCCGGTGACTGGCCTCTCACGCAGCAAGGTTTTCCCCCGCACAGTCCTTGGGTTTTCCCGGTTGAGTTGCTGTCCCTGCTCGCTCGCCACACGTTCGATAACGGCCCCTTGTCGGAAGGCCAGATCATTTCAAAAATAGATAAAGACTTCGCCCAGCTCAGCTGGCCGAGCGATACCGACGCGCTGTTGGTCGTGGACAAAATTTGGAACACCACCGAAGAACCCGTGGATGAACACCATGAGGACTCGGTAAAGCTCTACGTTCTGGTTCCCTTCAAGCTGCCGAAGAAAGGGCTGCCTGAGGGTGACGCTTTAGCCTCGCTCTTGGAAAAAAAACGAAAGGCGAGCTGGAAAAGTATCGCGTTGACTTCTCCGCTACAAAGTTAACGCGTAGAGGATGAATCTCCGGAGGGCAGTGATGCTTGAAAATAAATTTCCAGACCCTGAAACGGCCGTTACCTCGATGGACCTGGATCGTTTGGAATCTATCATTGGCAAGCGTCTACCGGCTCCCTTTCGGAGCCATTACCTCAAGTACAACGGTGGCGTACCGGAGCGCACCTACTGGCTCGGCGACGATTTCGACGAGCCATTGGAAGTGGCTGCCTTCAAGCCAATTGCTGGTAGTGATTCCACGGTGTTATCCACCTACCAGCTAATGCTGAAGAAACAGCTACTTCCTGCGAATTTATTACCTTTCGCAAATGACTGGGGTGGCAACTTCTTTTGCCTGAACCTTGATACCGAAGCCGTTAGCTATTTCACAACTGATAGCTTTGATAGCGGCCGGAGCCCTGAAGAGAACCAGACTCACTCCGAGAGACCTGTTTGTTCCAATTTCCTCCGTTTCGTCCAAGGCCTGATCCATGAAGATGACCTGGACGAGGAAGAATGAGCCAATACCACAACGTTTGATCCAAAACGGAAAGTCCCGTGGCGAGGGGGCTTGCTCTCGCTGGGCGGCGAAGCCACCCCCATCCAATCTCTGCCAACGCCATACCCTGTCTATAGTCAATTGATCCAGGTCATGACTTGTTACATCCGCTACACCATTCGGCCCAGACACCCAACGCGACCAAAGGTCGCACCCTTGACCTAGAGCGACAGGCGTATCATTGCGCCACTGCAACACCCTTTCTGACCGTAGCCGGCACGTACTGGCCTCGGCGTTTTTCCACTGCCGTGGGATGCATTTGATGAGCAACCAGATTCCGGTACATGACGTTACCCCGCCTGCCAAGGACGCCAACAAAAGCGTCGACCTGTATGCCTCTCGGGAAAAAATCTACACCCGCGCCTTCACGGGCCTGTTCCGCAACCTGCGAATGGTTGGCGGAGCCTTCCTGTTCCTGCTGTATTTCGGCACGGTCTGGTTGAATTGGGGCGGTCACCAGGCTGTCTGGTGGAACCTGCCGGAACGCAAATTCTTTATTTTCGGCGCCACCTTCTGGCCCCAGGATTTCATCCTGCTGTCGGGGATGTTGATCATCGCCGCCTTCGGCCTGTTTTTCATCACGGTGTATGCCGGTCGGGTCTGGTGCGGCTACACCTGCCCGCAAAGCGTCTGGACCTGGATCTACATGTGGTGCGAAAAGGTCACCGAGGGCGACCGCAACCAGCGCATCAAGCTCGACAAGGCGCCCATGAGCGCCAACAAATTTTTGCGCAAATTCGCCAAGCACAGCCTCTGGCTGCTGATCGGTTTCGTCACCGGCATGACCTTCGTCGGCTATTTCACGCCGATCCGCGAGCTGGTCTTCGAGTTCTTTACCGGCCAGGCCGATGGCTGGTCGTATTTCTGGGTCGGTTTCTTCACCCTCGCCACCTACGGCAATGCCGGCTGGCTGCGTGAACAAGTGTGCATCTACATGTGCCCTTACGCCCGCTTCCAGAGCGTGATGTTCGACAAGGACACCCTGATCGTTTCCTATGACCCACGTCGCGGTGAAAGCCGTGGCCCGCGCAAGAAAGGTATCGACTACAAGGCCCTGGGCCTCGGCGACTGTATCGACTGCACGATGTGCGTCCAGGTCTGCCCCACCGGCATCGACATCCGCGACGGCTTGCAGATCGAATGCATCGGTTGTGCAGCCTGTATCGATGCCTGCGACAACATCATGGACAAGATGGACTATCCGCGTGGCCTGATCAGCTACACCACCGAACACAACCTTTCGGGGCAGAAAACCCATAAACTGCGCCCGCGCCTGATCGGTTATGCCTTGGTGCTGCTGGCGATGATCAGCCTGCTGGTCACGGCGTTCTTCATGCGTTCGCTGGTGGGTTTCGACGTCAGCAAGGACCGCGTGCTGTATCGAGAAAACGCCGAAGGCCGGATCGAGAACGTCTACAGCCTGAAGATCATGAACAAGGACCAACGCGACCATACGTACGTGTTGGAAGCCGCCGGCTTGCCTGATCTCAAGCTGCAAGGCCGTCGCGAAATCAAGGTTGCCGCAGGCGAGATCTACAGCCAGCCGGTTGAACTGTCCAGCGCACCGGAACAACTGCCGTCGAGCACCAACGAGGTGACGTTCATCCTCAAGGATGCCGATGACGACAGCGTCCATGTTGAAGCCAAGAGCCGGTTCATCGGCCCACAGACTCGTTGAGAGAAATGCCCATGCCTGCAGCAACCGCCACCAGCCCTTGGTACAAGCACCTCTGGCCGTGGATCATCATCGGGATCCTCGCCTGCTCGGTAACGCTGAGCCTGACCATGGTGACCATTGCGGTGAAGAATCCGGACAACTTGGTCAACGACAACTATTACGAGGCTGGCAAAGGCATCAATCGCTCGCTGGAGCGCGAACTGCTGGCCCAGACCCTGCAATTGCATGCCAATGTGCAATTGGACGACCTTACCGGTGAAGTCAACCTGCGCCTGAACGGCAACAGCCGGCCCCAGACCGTGGAACTGAGCCTGATCTCGCCGACGCAGCCGGAGAAGGACCGCAAGATTGTCCTGACCCGCAACGACAGCGAACCGGGGCGCTATGTTGGCCAGTTGGCGGACAAGATCGAAGGTCGGCGCTTTGTCGAATTGCTCGGTGTGGAGAACGACAAGACCTGGCGGCTGTTCGAAGAAGAGCAGGTCAATCACAACCAGGACATCCTGCTGGGCGATGAGCCGCTGCAAGGCGCTGAAGACCTGAAGAAATAAGCTGCTTTTGTGGCGAGGGAGCTTGCTCCCGCTGGGTCGCGAAGCGGCCCTGTTTTTGATCCGACATTCCTCGGGCATATTACGTATTGAAACACGACTGCTGCGCAGCCGAGCGGGAGCAAGCTCCCTCGCCACAAAAGGCCTTCACCCGACAACCATGACCACCCCACAACCCTGCTACCACTGCGCCCTGCCCGTCCCTCCCGGCAGCCGCTTCACCGCCGTTGTCCTCGGCGAGACCCGCGAGCTGTGCTGCCCGGGCTGCCAGGCGGTAGCCGAGGCGATCGTCGCCGGCGGGTTGGAAAGTTACTACCTACATCGCAGTGAAGCGTCGGCCAACCCCGAGACCTTGCCCGTCCAGTTGACCGATGAGCTGGCACTGTACGATCGCCCGGACGTGCAGCAATCGTTCGTCCGCCATGAAGGCGACCTGTCCGAGACCACCCTGCTCATGGAAGGCATCAGTTGCGCGGCCTGCGGCTGGCTGATCGAAAAACACCTGCGCACCTTGCCGGCCGTGGCCGAGGCGCGGCTGAACCTGTCCAACCATCGCCTGCACGTCCGCTGGGCCGATGCTCAATTGCCGCTGAGCACATTGCTCGCCGAACTGCGCCAGATCGGCTACGCCGCGCACCCCTACCAGGCCGATCAGGCCAGCGAACAGCTCGCTGCGCAGAACCGCCTGGCCCTGCGCCAATTAGGGGTGGCGGGGTTGTTGTGGTTCCAGGCGATGATGGCGACCATGGCCACCTGGCCGGAATTCAACATCGACCTGAGCCCTGAGATGCACACCATCCTGCGCTGGGTCGCGCTGTTCCTGACGACGCCGATCGTGTTCTACAGCTGCGCACCGTTTTTCAAAGGCGCCATGCGCGACCTGCGCACCCGCCACCTGACCATGGACGTTTCGGTGTCCCTGGCCATTGGCAGTGCCTACATCGCCGGAATCTGGACGTCCATCACCGGTGCCGGCGAGTTGTACTTCGATGCCGTCGGCATGTTCGCCCTGTTCCTGCTGGCCGGCCGCTACCTGGAACGGCGGGCCCGGGAACGCACCGCTGCCGCCACCGCGCAATTGGTCAACCTGCTGCCCGCCTCGTGCCTGCGCCTGGATGATCACGGCCAGAGCGAGCGCATCCTGCTCAGCGAACTGCGCACGGGCGACCGGGTATTGGTCCAGCCCGGCGCGATCCTGCCGGCCGACGGCCGAATTCTCGACGGCCAGTCCAGCGTCGATGAATCGCTGCTGACCGGCGAATACTTGCCACAACCCCGCCAGGTCGGCGACGCGGTCACTGCGGGTACGCTGAATGTCGACGGCGCCCTGACCGTCGAAGTGCAAGCGCTGGGCCATGACACCCGGCTGTCAGCCATCGTGCGGCTGCTGGAACGGGCCCAGGCCGAAAAGCCACGACTGGCGGAAATCGCCGACCGCGCAGCCCAATGGTTCCTGCTGTTTTCCTTGATTGCCGCAGTCGCCATCGGCCTGCTGTGGTGGTACCTGGACGCATCCCGCGCCTTCTGGATCGTCTTGGCAATGCTGGTCGCCACCTGCCCTTGCGCGCTCTCGCTGGCGACGCCGACTGCCCTGACCGCCGCCACTGGGACCTTGCACAAACTCGGACTGCTGTTGACCCGAGGTCATGTGCTGGAGGGCCTGAACCAGATCGACACGGTGATTTTCGACAAGACCGGGACCCTGACCGAAGGCCGCCTGGCGTTGCGCGCCATTCGACCGCTCGCCGCACTCGACAGCGACCAGTGCCTGGCCTTGGCCGCGGCGTTGGAAAATCGCTCGGAACATCCTATTGCCCGTGCCTTCGGTCGCGCCCCGCTGGCCGCCGAGCACGTCCAAAGCTTCCCGGGCCTGGGCCTGGAGGGTTCAGTGGGCGAGCAGAGACTGCGCATCGGCCATCCAGTGTTCGTCTGCGAACCGAGTGGCGCCGCGGTACCGTTGATGCCGGACGAACCCGGGCAATGGCTGCTGTTGGGGGATGATGTCGGCCCCCTGGCCTGGTTTGTCCTCGACGATCGTTTGCGCACGGATGCCCCGGCGCTGCTGGCCGCCTGCAAGGCGCGGGGCTGGCGGACACTGCTGCTGTCCGGCGACAGCTCGCCGATGGTTGCCAGCGTCGCCGCCGAACTGGGCATCGATGAAGCCCGCGGCGGCTTGCGTCCGGACGACAAGCTGGCAGTGCTCCAACAATTGCATCAGCAAGGCCGCAAGGTGCTGATGCTCGGCGATGGTGTGAACGACGTGCCGGTATTGGCGGCGGCGGACATCAGCGTCGCCATGGGTTCGGCCACCGACCTGGCCAAGACCAGCGCCGACGCGGTGCTGCTGTCCAATCGCCTCGATGCCTTGATCCATGCCTTCAGCCTGGCCCGGCGCACCCGTCGGGTGATCATCGAGAACCTGGTCTGGGCAGGGCTGTACAATGGGCTCATGTTGCCGTTCGCCGCCCTCGGCTGGATCACGCCGGTGTGGGCCGCGGTCGGCATGTCCATCAGTTCGCTGACCGTGGTGCTGAATGCGCTGAGGCTGACCCGTCAACCGCAGGCGCTCGACGCCACACCCGATACCCGCCCGCTGCCGGCCTGAGCCGCGCGGGCATGGAGTTCCGACATGCCAGCTCTCTACGTAATGATCCCGGCCGCGCTGCTGATCGTGGCCATCGCCGTGTACATTTTTTTCTGGGCCGTGGACAGCGGACAGTACGACGACCTTGACGGTCCGGCCCACAGCATCCTGTTCGACGACCAGGACCCGAACCACAAGGCGGCGGTGGACGAAGCCAGCGGCGAGGTCCAGAAACCGGACGACAAGGCGCCGCCCCATGCTTGACCTGGCACCGCTGCTGGTTTCAGCCGTCATCCTGGGTCTGTTGGGCGGCGGCCATTGCCTGGGCATGTGTGGCGGCCTGATGGGCGCCCTCACCCTGGCGATTCCCAAGGACCAACGCAGCCGCCGCTTTCGGCTGTTGCTGGCGTACAACCTCGGACGGATCCTGAGCTACGCCACCGCAGGCTTGCTGATCGGCCTGGCCGGCTGGGCCGTCGCCAACAGCCCGGCGGCGATGATCATGCGCGTGCTGGCCGGTTTGCTGCTGATCGCCATGGGCCTGTACCTCGCCGGATGGTGGAGCGGCCTGACCCGCATCGAAAGTATCGGTCGTGGTTTGTGGCGACATATCCAGCCTGTCGCCAACCGCTTGCTGCCAGTGTCGAGCGTGCCTCGGGCCTTGCTGCTCGGCGCATTATGGGGCTGGTTGCCGTGCGGATTGGTCTACAGCACCCTGCTGTGGTCCGCCAGCCAGGGCAATGCACTGGACAGTGCGCTGCTGATGCTCGCCTTCGGCCTCGGCACCTGGCCGGTGCTGCTCGCCACCGGCCTGGCGGCCGAGCGCGTCACCGCGCTGCTGCGCAAACGCAGCGTACGCATGGCCGGGGGATTGTTGGTGATTGTCTTCGGTATCTGGACGCTGCCAGGGCCGCATCAGCATTGGCTCATGGGGCACTGAGCGAATCGCCATCTTCGCCAGCCATTCAGAGAGAATGAACTCAACCACCGCAACAGCCCCCGTGGCGAGGGAGCTTGCTCCCGCTGGCCTGCAAAGCAGGCCCCTACGATCTTCAGGCAGAACGCATCTAGCTGATATTGCGTCTGCTGCGCAGCCGAGCGGGAGCAAGCTCCCTCGCCACGGGTCTTGAGTGGTCTGGACAGACGTCGCCCCTCGACGACTGCTGATGCGCCGTTGACGCAAATCAACACCCCCCTCCCCACGCCCCCATAGACTCCCGACCATGCCAGCCTATCCGGGGAACGCCCGCATGCTCGACGCCATTCGTTGGGACTCAGACCTGATCCGCCGCTACGACCTGGCGGGACCACGCTACACCTCGTACCCGACCGCGGCACAGTTCGGCAGCCAGGTGAGCTCGTTCGACCTGCTTCACGCCCTGCGCGATAGCCGCAAGGCGCTCAAGCCGCTATCGCTGTATGTGCACGTGCCGTTTTGCGCGAACATCTGCTACTACTGCGCCTGCAACAAGGTCATCACCAAGGACCGCGGTCGCGCCCATGCCTACCTGCAACGCCTGGAGCAGGAAATCCAGCTGATCGGCTGCCATCTCGACCCCGCCCAGCGCGTCGAACAACTTCATTTGGGCGGTGGCACCCCGACGTTCCTCAGTCACGACGAGCTGCGCCAGTTGATGGCCAAGCTGCGCCAGCACTTGAACCTGATGGACGACGATTCCGGCGACTACAGCATCGAGATCGACCCTCGCGAAGCCGACTGGTCGACCATGGGCCTGTTGCGGGAATTGGGTTTCAACCGGGTCAGCGTCGGCCTGCAAGACCTCGACCCGGCCGTCCAGCGCGCCGTCAATCGCCTGCAAAGCCTGGAAGAAACCCGTGCCGTGATCGAAGCGGCGCGGACCTTGCAGTTTCGCTCGATCAACATCGACCTCATCTACGGCCTGCCCAAGCAGACCCCGGACAATTTCGCGCGCACCGTCGAGGAAGTCATCAACCTGCAACCGGACCGCCTCTCGGTGTTCAATTACGCCCACCTGCCGGAACGCTTCATGCCCCAGCGGCGCATCAACAGCCTGGACCTGCCAAACCCCGAGCAGAAACTCGCCATGCTGCAAGGCACCGTTGAACAACTGACCACCGCCGGATACCGCTACATCGGCATGGACCACTTTGCCCTGCCCGACGACGAACTGGCGATCGCTCAGGAAGAGGCGACATTGCAGCGTAACTTCCAGGGCTACACCACCCATGGCCACTGCGATCTGATCGGCCTAGGGGTGTCGGCCATCAGCCAGGTCGGCGACCTGTACTGCCAAAACAGCAGCGACCTGAACCATTACCAGAACACATTGGCCGATGGGCAACTGGCAACCAGTCGCGGGCTGGTGTGCAACGCCGACGACCGAGCGCGTCGAGCGGTGATCCAGCAACTGATCTGCCACTTCATCCTGGCGTTCGCCGAAATCGAGCAACGCTTCAACATCGATTTCCGTGACTATTTTGCGTCGTCATGGCCGCAGTTGCAGGTCATGGCCGACGATGGCCTGATCGAATTGACGGACACGCATCTCCAGGTCTTGCCTGCCGGGCGCCTGCTGGTGCGCTCGATCTGCATGGTGTTCGATGCCTATCTGGAGCAGCAAAACCGGCAGCGTTTTTCCCGAGTCATCTGAGCGCGACAATTTGACGGTAACGCTGCACTGGCCGGAGTGTGTGCGCTGGGTTACCCTTACGTCTAATGTGTGTTTTTCCCACAAGGATTTAAGAAATGTCCGAGCCAGTCAAATCGCGCGCTCATAACCAGGCTCATTGCAAGGATTGCAGCCTGGCCCCTCTCTGTCTGCCACTTTCGCTGAATCTGGAGGACATGGACGCGCTGGACGACATCGTCAAGCGGGGACGTCCCTTGAAAAAAGGCGAGTTCCTGTTCCGCCAGGGCGATGCCTTCGACTCGGTCTACGCCGTGCGCTCGGGCGCCCTGAAGACGTTCAACCTGAGCGACGGTGGCGAAGAACAGCTCACCGGGTTCCACCTGCCCAGTGAACTGGTGGGCCTGTCCGGCATGGACACCGAAAGCCATCCGGTCTCGGCCCAGGCGCTGGAAACCACTTCCGTGTGCGAAATCCCCTTCGATCGCCTGGATGAACTGGCCATACAGCTGCCGCAGCTGCGCCGCCAGTTGATGCGGGTGATGAGCCGGGAGATCCGCGACGACCAGCAAATGATGCTGTTGCTCTCGAAGAAGACCGCCGATGAGCGCATTGCGACGTTCCTGGTCAACCTCTCGGCGCGCTTCCGTGCCCGTGGGTTTTCGGCCAATCAGTTTCGCTTGAGCATGTCGCGCAACGAAATCGGCAACTACCTGGGCCTGGCGGTGGAAACCGTGTCCCGGGTGTTTACCCGGTTCCAGCAGAATGAATTGATTGCCGCCGAGGGCAAGGAGATCCATATCCTTGATCCGATCCAGCTCTGCGCTTTGGCTGGCGGCTCGGTCGACGGCTGATGCGCTTGCGCGGCTGAGGCTTTCGCCTCGCCGCGCTATACTGCCGCGTTTGCAGCCAGCCAGGACACCTCAACGATGGTCTTCGACTCCTTCGACATCAAATCCCTGATCCGCCCCGTGATCGATTTCCCCAAGCCAGGCGTGATCTTTCGCGATATCACACCGTTGTTTCAGTCACCCACGGCCCTGCGGCTGGTCATGGACAGTTTCGCCCACCGTTATGTCGAGGCCGAGTTCACGCACATCGGCGCGATGGATGCACGCGGCTTCCTGATTGGCTCGATCCTCGCCTATCAGTTGAACAAGCCTCTGGTGCTGTTTCGCAAGCAAGGCAAACTGCCGGCCGACGTATTGGCCGAGGGTTACCAGACCGAGTACGGCGAAGCCTTCCTGGAAGTCCACGCGGACAGCCTGTGCGAAGGGGATTCGGTGGTGATGTTCGATGACCTGATCGCCACGGGCGGCACGTTGATCGCCGCCGCCAACCTGATCCGCCGCATGGGTGCGAAGGTCCACGAAGCGGCCGCGATCATTGATCTGCCGGAGCTGCTCGGGTCCCAGCGCCTGGAAGACATGGGCATCCCGACGTTCTGCCTGACGCAGTTTTCGCTCAGCGAAAAATAACCTCCAAACAACGAATAACCCTGTGGGAGCGAGCTTGCTCGCGATGGCGGTGGATCAGTTGATACTTATACTGGCTGACACACCGCTATCGCGAGCAAGCTCGCTCCCACAGGGGGTTGTGTGGGGGTTGTGTGGCGGTTATAAGGCGATCGGCTTACGCCCCGCAAACGAATGCGCCAGCGTCCCGCCGTCCACCAGCTCAAGCTCCCCACCCAGCGGCACGCCGTGGGCGATGCGAGAGGCCACCAGGCCTTTATAGCTCAGCAACTGGGCGATGTAATGGGCGGTAGCTTCGCCTTCGACCGTCGGGTTGGTGGCGAGGATGACTTCGGTAAACGTGCCCGCCTCCTCGATCCGCGCCATCAATTGTGGAATGCCAATCGCCTCGGGCCCCAGGCCGTCGAGCGGCGACAAGTGCCCCTTGAGCACAAAGTAACGGCCACGAAAACCGGTCTGCTCCACCGCATAGACGTCCATCGGCCCCTCCACCACACAAAGCAGGCTGTCGTCCCGACGCGGGTCGGCGCATTGCGGACAAAGGTCGTCCTCGGTCAGGGTCCGGCACAGGCGACAGTGCCCTACCCCTTCCATGGCCTGGCTCAAGGCCTGGGCCAGGCGCGAGCCGCCGCTGCGATCACGCTCGAGCAATTGCAACGCCATGCGCTGGGCGGTTTTCTGACCCACGCCCGGCAAGGTTCGCAGGGCATCAATCAGTTGGCGGATCAAAGGGCTGAAGCTCATCGAGGAAACGTCCGACATAACAACGAGACGCGGTTTATACCCGCGCCTCCGATTAGCGTCAAATACTCAATCGCGCGCCACCCGCACGACCAGCTTGCCGAAATTGCGCCCTTCCAGCAGGCCGATGAACGCCTGTGGTGCATTCTCCAGTCCGTCGACGACGTCTTCGCGGAACTTGACCCGGCCGTCGCGCACCCAAGGCGCCATGGCGCTGATGAATTCCGGCTGGCGGTCACCGTAGTCATCGAACACGATGAAACCCTGGATGCGCACGCGTTTGGTCAACAGGGTGCGCTGTAGCTGCGGCAGGCGATCCGGACCACTTGGCGGCTGATGATCATTGTAGGACGCGATCAAACCGCAAAGCGGGATGCGCGCCTTGGCGTTGAGCAATGGCAGCACTGCCTCAAAAACCTTTCCGCCGACGTTTTCGTAATAGATATCAATGCCCTTGTCGCAGGCCCGAGCCAGCTCTTCGGCAAAATTCGCGCTCTTGTGGTCGATGCAGGCGTCGAACCCCAGCTCATCGACCACGTATTTGCATTTTTCACCGCCACCGGCCACGCCCACCACCCGCAGGCCCTTGATCTTTGCCACTTGGCCGACCACTGAGCCCACCGCGCCGGAGGCCGCCGCCACGACCAGGGTTTCTCCCGCCTTGGGTTGGCCAATGTCCATCAACCCCATGTAGGCGGTCATGCCGGGCATGCCCAAAACACCCAGCGCCATCGAAGGGCTGGGCAATCCTGAAGGGATTGGAATGACATTGCGCCCATCGCTGATGCAGTGGCTTTGCCAACCCGTGGCGCCCACCACCAGATCACCCTCCTGGAATTTCGGGTGCATCGAGCGCTCCACGCGACTGACAGCACCACCGGTCATCACTTCGTCGATTTGTACCGGGGCCGCGTAGGACGGTGCGTCACTCATGCGCCCGCGCATATAGGGGTCCAGGGACAGGAACAGCGTCTTGAGCAGGATCTGCCCTTCGGCCAGATCCGGCAGCGTCATGTGTTCAAGGCGAAAATTTTCAGCGGTTGGCGCGCCGGTGGGGCGCGAGGCCAGGACGATGCGCTGGTTGGAAATCGATGACATGGGGCGTCTCCTTGTTCGTTGAGCGGACACGTATAGGGAGCAGACCATTGCCGAGGGGGCGGCGTTCGATGTTTGTTCGGTTGGACCGCAGTGGCCGCATCGTCGGAACGCCGCCCGGAGCAAGCTCGCTCCCACAGGGTTCATGGGTGAACACACATCTTGTATTCATCACAATCTACTGTGGGAGCGAGCTTGCTCCGGGCGGCGTTCCGACGATAGCGATCTGGCATCCACTGCTATCTCTGAAGCAGAAACAAAAATGCCAGGCGCGATGCCTGGCATTGTGTGTAGCCCATCCCGACCGGGATGGCGAATCAGAACGGCAGTTTCATGCCCGGCGGCAATTGCATGCCCGCGGTCATGCCGGACATCTTGTCCTGGCTGTTGGCTTCGATCTTGCGCACCGCGTCGTTGACGGCAGCGGCGAACAGGGCTTCGAGCATTTCCTTGTCGTCTTCGCTCAGGCCTTCGACCACGCTCGGATCGATGCTGACGCGCTTGATGTCATGGCGACCGGTCATGACCACGGTCACCATGTCGCCACCGGACTTGCCGGTGACTTCGGCGTTGGCCAACTCTTCCTGCATCTTGGCCATTTTTTCCTGCATCTGCTGCGCCTGCTTCATCAGGCCGGCCATGCCACCTTTCATCATGGGAATCACCTCGAAAGTACTTGGATAAACAACGCGCCCGGCCTGCACGGCCCGGCGCCTTCAGTTATGAGCCCTGGGGGACCGGGGCCTCGACAGGTTCGATAGTATCGTGACGGACCACGGCGCCGAACTGTTGCATCATCTGCTGGATGAACGGATCGTTGTGGATCGAATCCTCGGCTTCACGCTGCCGGTCGGCACGGCGCCGGGACGCGGCCTGGGCCGGCGTCTCCTGCTCGGGCTTGATCAGCTCGATGGTCAACGTCAGGGTGCGCTGATGGTACTGGTTCAGCGCATCGTTGAGGCGACGCTGCTGGGTCGCGTTGAACAGCGCGCTGTGGGCCGGATCCAGGTGCAGCAACCAATGGTCGCCCTCCACCGAGATCAGCGTACAGTTGGCGGCGATGCTGCCGGTCATGCCGCTGATCTGCAGCTTCGGGAACAGCTCCAGCCATTGCAGGGCCAATCCGGTGGCCGGCATCGCCGCCGGTTCCGGCTCGGGCTCCGGGGCCGGCTCGGCGGCATGCTCGCTGGCCAGGTCATCCAGGTAGCTGTAGGCCGAATCCATGTCCGGTTCGATGTAGTCCTCGTCCAGCGGCGGCTCGTCGTCCAGGTCGATGCCCGGCGTGGCGACATCGACGTCGGCCACCGTTGGCTCCGGCATCGGTGCAGCCACCCACTCCGGCGCGTCAGGCACTGCGCTGTCCGGCGTCGGCATGGGCATCGGCGGCAATTCAGGCTGCTCGGCAACGGTCTCCAAAACGGGCTCGACGGCCGGTTGCTGGACAACTTCCGGCTCGACCGGATCGTTCCAAGGCAGGTCGATGACGGCTTCGGCAACCGGCTCGGGAAGCGCCTCGGCGCGCGGCTCAGGTTCCGGCTCGGGTGTCGCGACGGCAGGCGCCGGCACCGGCTGGGCTACGGGCGCCACCACTGCCGGAACAGGAGCCGCTGCCGGCGCAACCACGGGCGCGGCAGCCACTGGCTTGGCGGAATCAGCTGTGGCCTGGCTGATCCCCACTGGCTTTAGCGCTTGTCTCGGCGCATCCGGCGTATCGGCGGGCCGGAACGCAAGCATCCGCAGCAAGACCATTTCGAAACCGCCTCGCGGGTCCGGCGCCAGGGGCAGGTCGCGACGGCCGATCAGGCCCATCTGGTAATAGAACTGCACGTCCTCGGCCGGCAGCGCCTGGGCCAGGGCCAGTACGCGATCACGGTCGCCATGACCGTTGTCGACGCCATCAGGCAGGGCCTGGGCGATGGCGACACGGTGCAGCACGTTGAGAATTTCCGAGAGCACGCCATTCCAGTCCGGTCCCTGCTCGGCCAGGTGACGCACCGCTTCCAGCAGCGCCTTGGCGTCGCCTTCGATCAATGCGTGCAAGACGTCATAGACCTGGCCGTGATCAAGCGTGCCAAGCATGGCCCGCACATCGGCGGCCATGACCTTGCCTTCGCCGAACGCGATGGCCTGGTCGGTCAGGCTCATGGCGTCGCGCATCGAACCATCGGCGGCGCGGCCCAACAGCCACAGCGCGTCGTCTTCGAAGGGCACGTTCTCGACGCCCAGCACGTGGGTCAAATGCTCGACGACGCGTTCCGGCGTCATGTTCTTGAGGGAGAACTGCAAGCACCGCGACAGAATCGTTGCAGGGAGTTTCTGCGGATCGGTGGTCGCCAGGATGAACTTGACGTAGGGCGGCGGTTCTTCGAGGGTCTTGAGCAGCGCATTGAAGGAATGGCTGGAGAGCATGTGCACTTCGTCGATCAGGTAGACCTTGAAGCGCCCACGGCTCGGCGCGTACTGCACGTTGTCGAGCAGTTCGCGGGTGTCCTCGACCTTGGTGCGGCTGGCGGCGTCGATTTCGATCAGATCGACAAAACGGCCTTCGTCGATTTCCCGGCAGACCGAACATTCGCCGCAGGGCGACGAGGTGATGCCGGTTTCACAGTTCAGGCACTTGGCGATGATCCGCGCGATGGTGGTCTTGCCCACGCCACGGGTGCCCGTGAACAGATAGGCGTGGTGCAGCCGCTGGCTGTCCAAGGCATTGATCAGAGCCTTGAGCACATGGGTCTGGCCGACCATTTCGCGGAACGAGCGCGGACGCCATTTACGTGCAAGAACCTGATAACTCATCGAAAACCGTCGCAACGAAGGAACATAAGCGGCTAATGCTAGCGGAGCAGGGGCGAAATTGCATCCGGTGTGCTCGTCTAATCTGGCTAAGCTAGGTTGAGCAGCTCGATTGTCGGCACGTTTTTGTATAGTCAGGAGAGTTTATGCGTTCGGCCATGGGGGCTTTGCTGTTGTTGGGAACGGGATGTTTCGCAGAAGAGGTCCCCTTGCGCTTCGCCATTACCGATGGCTGGGCCATGCCCATGGTGCAGATAGAGAGGGGCCGTCCAACCCAGGGCATCCTGCCGGATATCATGACCAGCCTGGCGACCCGAGTGGGCATGCCGGCGCAATTCCACGTGCTTTCCCGCGCGAGACTCGATGGCGCCATGGAGCACGGTGAAATAGACATGCGGTGTTACGTCTCGCCTGATTGGGTGGACCACGAAGCGCCCGACTACCTTTGGAGTGTCCCGCTGTTTTTTCAGCGCGATGTACTGGTCGGCTCGTCCAGCGCTCCGGTGAAAATCAACCCCGCGGCGCTGGCACAGCAATCGATCGGCACCGTGCTCAGCTATAGGTATCCTACCCTTCAGCCTTTGTTCGACAACGGCCATCTCCGGCGGGACGACGCACGCAGCCAGGACCAGGTGCTGGCAAAGCTGCTGGCGGGACGTTATCACTATGCGGTCAGCAATCAATGGGCGTTGGACTGGTTCAACCAACGCCACACCGCTGACCGGCAATTGCACGAAGTCGCGGTCCTCCAGGAACAGCAACTGAGCTGTTACCTGCGCAATGACCCGAACATCCCGGTGCAACGCATTCTGCAAACCTTGCAGGAGATGAAGGCATCCGGGGAAATCGACGCAATCATCCAGCTTTATACCGGCCGCGGTGACGGGTCGCAGGCCAGCGCCGCTTCGCTCTGATCGGCTGGCCGGGCCTGCCATTGGAACGGTGGAATAAACGTCTTGACCCAGCCCGGTATCTGCCTGGCGGGCATCGGTCGGGCGATGAAATAACCCTGGGCCACTTCACAACCCAGGTCCAACAGGAGCTGCCCATGCTCCAGGCTGTCCAATCCCTCCGCGACCACCTGTCGACCAAATGCCCGGGCAAGGCCGATCACCGCTTCGGTCAAGGCCAGGTCGTCCCGGTCATTGAGAATATCGCGCACGAACGTCTTGTCGATCTTGATGGTTTGCGTGCGCAGGTGCTTGAGGTCGTTGAGCGAACAATTCCCCGTACCGAAGCCGCCCAGGGAAAAGCCCACGCCCAAGGCCTGGCACGCCTGGAGGCAAGCGCTGACATGCGCCAGGTTTTCCACGGCCACCGACTCGACGATTTGCAGGTCGAGCATGCGCGGCGACACCGCCGGATGCCGTTCCAGTACCTGCCGCAGCCGCTCGACAAAGTCCGCCCGCTGAAAATGCCGCGCCGAAATATTGATGCTGACCGGCCAGCCCGGTCCCGTCCGTTGCCATTGTTGAAGCTGGGTCAATACCTGTTCCATGACCCATTCGCCGATGTCGACGATCAGATCGGTTTCCTCCACCAACGGCAGGAATTCCCGTGGCGGCACCAGGCCTCGCTGCGGATGCTTCCAGCGCAACAAGGCCTCGAGCCCGACCACCACACCATCGCGCATATTGACCTTTGGCTGAAAATGCAACCGCAACTCATTGTCGGCCAGCGCCTGCCGCACCCGCTCTACGGTCTGGTACGTGGCCCGCACTTCCTTGTCCCTGGAAACGTCGAACAGATGGAAGCGATTGCGACCGCTCTGCTTGGCCACGTACATCGCCTGGTCGGCGTGGCGCAGCAGCGTGTCGGCGTCCTCGTTGTCCCACGGAGACAGCGTGACGCCGATGCTGGCAAAGACGTTGATGGCCTTGCCGTCGATGACATAAGGCATGGAAACCGCGATCAGGACCCGGTTCAAGGCCGCATGCAATTCGTCCATCCCTCGCACATGGCGCAACACCAGGACGAACTCATCCCCGGCCAGCCGCGCCACGACGTCTTCGCCACGCACGATGCTGCGCAGGCGCCTGGCGACTTCCACCAGCAGCCGATCGCCACTGGCATGGCCATACCCGTCGTTGACGGCCTTGAAGCCATCGAGGTCGAGCATGCACACGGCCAAGGGCAGGTTTTCCACCCGGGAAAACGCCAGGGCCTGGTCCAGCAGTTCGGATAAATAGGTGCGATTGGGCAAGCCGGTGAGCACGTCGTGACCGACACGCCATTGCAAGGAATGCAGCAACCGACGCTTCTCGCTGACGTCAAAACGAATCGCCAGATAACGCTTGATCTTCCCTGTCGCTTCGTCGATCACCGGCACCAGGGTGGTATCGACCCAATGCAACGCCCCATCCTTGGCCCGATTACAGATCTCGCCCTTCCAGATCTTGCCCAAGACGATGGTGCGCCACATGGCGCTGAAGAACTCACTGGGATGTTGGCCCGAGTTGAGCACGCGGTGGTCTGCCCCCAGCAACTCATCCCGACCGTAGCCAAACAGGCTGCAGAATTGATCATTGACGTAAGTGATGCGCCCGCTCAAATCGGTTTCGGAAAAGATCGCGGCGGCGTCAACAGCCCTGCGGTACTTCTTATCCATCGAAGCAGTCATCCATGAGTCAGGCTCGTTTGTCGCGCACGGTTGCACCGCCCCCGCAGAGGCGAAAATCAACTAGGCTCAAATACCTTGAGAAAGCTGGAGCATGGACGCTGGCGGTGCGACCTGAAAAGCTCCAGGCCCCGCCCTGTGTCGCTGCAAAAGAAGCGCGAGCCCCGGTCTTTCCTGCACACCGGCTCCTGAAGCAGGTCACTAAAATACCCATGCCAAAGGCCGATTCTACGAAACGCATCACATTTTGCAAAGCAAGGTGATGGAACGAGCGGTTGCCTAATGCGAAGATCTATCGTTAAGTTCTTGATTCTGAATGGGAATTAAGCGATGCGAATTTCAAGTCTGGGTCCGGCCATCAGACGCTACCGCAAAGTAGCGGGGCTCACTCAGGCTGAACTTGGCGAAAAAACCGGTTTCGACCCGAAAACCATCAGCCGCTTCGAAACCGGCGCCTACACTCCGAGTGTCGAAGCCCTGTTCCTGTTTGCCGACGCACTGGATGTCCCGCTCAAGGCATTCTTCGCCGACATGGGCGACGAAGACGAGCAGCGGGCGTACCTGTTCAACATTATTCACAAAGCCACCCCGAAGGACCTCGGGAAGCTGATCGTGGCGGTTGACCAGGCGCTGTCCAAGCCTTGATGCAGTGAAATAGAAGCAGGGGGTGCCAACGGCAAGTCTCGGTCTCCTTGTTGGCGCTCGGCTGCCTTGTCCGCGAAAACCAGGGCAGCAGAAAGCACCGATCAGTGTCGATCAGCAAAACAACAAGAAATTTTGAGTTTGGCAAACCTTGCGAACGAAGGCCTGGAGCGTTATGGAGGCAACCCCACCAGCCACACCCCGGCACACAATGTTCCCGCTGTGGCTGCTTCCTTCCGGATCTGACCAGGTTCACGGGTAATCGTTGCGGGGGGACCGATGGGGTCACCATAACGACGCCCGCCTGACGGCGAGCCGCGCCATTGTACCTATCTGACAAGAAGTTACAACCGTTCGTGGCGGATTAAAAACTGAAGATGTTCAAGCACTTGCTATGGGATCCCGGTTTGCCTGCGAGGGTGTCGGCACGTTCAGCATGACGTTGGCTGACCGGCCGCTATCGCGAGCAAGCTCGCTCCCACAGGGGTTCTGTGCCCGGACGTCAGAGCTGCGGACAACCGCCAGCCAGTGTGGGAGCGAGCCTGCTCGCGAAAGCGTCGGCACATTCAACGAGGATGCAGCCGGCCTCCACAGACACTTACAACAACACCTCATCCGCCCGACCGCCCTCCTCCTGGATCACCAGATGGATGAAATGCAGTTTGGTGATCACCGCAGCCGGCACGACGAACGGGTAGAAATCCGGCTGGCCCATGCTGCGCGACAGCTCGTTGAGCATGCCCGCCAGTTCGATCCAGGCGTTGACGAATGACAGGAACGCCGTGCCACCCGCATGCCCCGGGTCAAACAGGGTGTCGGGCGGGAACGGCTGATAGTCGAAATCCATTTCCCGCGCACTCATGCCGAAGCCCAGCGCCGTGTCCACCGCGTCCATCATGTGCAGGTAATGAGCCCAGGTCTCGGCCCAATCCTCCCAAGGATGCATGGTGGCGTAGGCACTGACGTAGTGGGTTTGCCAATCCAGCGGCGCACCTTGTTGGTAGTGCCGCTCCAAAGCTTCGGAATAACTGGCGCGTTCATCGCCGAACAACGCGCGAAACGGTTCCAGCCAATGACTGTTGGCAATCAACCGATCCCAATAGTAATGGCCGACCTCGTGGCGAAAGTGCCCGAGCAAGGTGCGATACGGCTCGTGCATCTGCTGGCGCACGTGCTCGCGATGAGCATCGTCGGCTTCTTTGATATCGAGCGTGATAAGCCCACTGGCGTGCCCGGTCGTCGGCGGTTTTCCGTCGGGATCGACGCCGATGAAATCGAAGGCCAGGCCGATGTTGTCGTCGACAGTCTTGGGAATGACCGGCAAGCCGAGGGTGATCAACTGCGCCACCAGACGGCGCTTGGCCGTTTCAACCTTGCCCCAGCGCTCGGGGTTTTCCGGGAGCGACAGGTCAGGAATCGTGCGGTTCAAGCTGCAGGCGATGCACAGCGTGTCTTGTCCGTTGGCGGGAAGCAGCCAGTTGCAGGCCGCAGGGGTATCGAGATTGGCGCAGCGGCGGAACAGCCCGGCCTGCGGGTCGGCATCCAATGTCCAGGTATCAGGCTGCTCGCCGGGCTGGAGGGACGATAGGCGACTCTGCTCCGGCTGGTAGCCCAGCGCCGCCAGGCAAGCCAGGCATTGGCTGTTGCGAAAGAACAATGACTGGCCGCAACGGCACGGCCAGACCTTGCTGTTGCGTGACCGGTCACCGAGGAACGGCGCGGCGATGCGCGAGCTCAATTGTTCGAAGAAGCGGTACATGGCGATCTCTCCCTGGAGCCTGCAAGACTAGATCACCTTAGGTTCATGATCGTTCCAAAACACTGGGTCATAGCGCCGATAAACCGTGGCGAGGGAGCTTGCTCCCTCACCACAAAAGCCGAGCGCCCTCAGACCGGGATGCCATGGCCCTTCAGAAAGTCGACAAACGCTTGTTCGTCGAGCACCTTGAGCCCCAGCTCATTAGCCTTGGTCAACTTCGACCCCGCCCCCGGCCCGGCCACCACGCAGTGGGTCTTTGCCGACACGGAACCAGCCACCTTGGCCCCCAGGCTCTCCAACTTGTCCTTGGCTATGTCGCGACTCATCAGCTCCAACGAACCGGTCAATACCCAGGTGTGCCCTGCTTCGGGCAAGCCTTCGACAACCTTTTTCTCGCTCAGCCAGTGCATGCCGAAATCCTGCAGTTGCTTCTCTGCGGCCAAGGCCTGCTCTCGATTGGCAGCGACAGCGAAGAACTCGCGCACGGCGTTGGCCTGTTTTTCCGGAAGCGCCTGGCGCATGTCCAGCCAGTCGGCGTTCATGACTGCTTCGAGGGAACCGAACTTGTCCGCCAGTTTCTGCGCGCCGCCCGGGCCGACTGAAGGAATGTGCAGCTTGTCGAGGAAGCCGCCCAGGGTCGTGCTGGCAGAGAACTCCGCGCCCAACTCGCCCTGATCCTGAATTTCCAAGCCATGGCGCAGCAGATCCTTGATGACCTGGCGATTGTGCGGGTCCTCAAAGAAGCTGTGGATCTCATGGGCGACCTCCAGCCCCACATCCGGCAGGTACGTCAGCACTTGGGGCAACGCCGCCTGCACGCGCTCCAGCGAACCGAGGGAGCGGGCCAGGACCTTGGCGGTCTCCTCGCCCACGTCCGGGATGCCGAGGGCGTAGATGAAGCGCGCCAGGCTCGGCTGCTTGCTGTCGACGATGGCCGCCAGCAAATTCTTGCTCGATAGCTCGGCGAAGCCTTCCAGGTCGACGACTTGCTCGAACGTCAGCGCATACAGGTCGGCAGGCGACCCCACCAGCCCTTCATCCACCAACTGCTCGACACTTTTTTCGCCCAGGCCTTCGATATCCATCGCCCGCCGCGAGACGAAATGGATGATCGCCTGCTTGAGTTGCGCGCCACAAGCCAGGCGACCGACGCAGCGGTACACCGCGCCTTCGCTGACGGTCTCACGTCCCTTGCTGCGCTTGATCAGTTGCGTACGTTCGACATGGGAACCGCAAACCGGACACAGCCGCGGCACCTCCACCGGGCGAGCATCGTCCGGACGGCGCTCGGTGACGACTTGCACCACCTGCGGGATCACGTCGCCTAGGCGCGGCGAATGATCACCGTGTCGCCGATCATCAGACCCAGGCGCGCCACTTCGTCCATGTTGTGCAACGTGGCATTGGCCACCGTCACGCCAGCCACCTTGACGGGTTTGAGCCGCGCCACGGGTGTGACAGCACCGGTACGGCCGACCTGGAACTCGACGTCGAGCAATTCGGTGAGTTCTTCGCTGGCGGGGAATTTATGGGCGATGGCCCAGCGCGGCTCGCGGGCACGAAAACCCAACTCGCGCTGGGAGGCGATGCTGTTGACCTTGAACACCACGCCGTCGATTTCGTAGGGCAGCGAATTGCGTCGCTCGCCGATGTCGCGGTAGTAATCCAGGCATTCGTCGATGCCGTGGGCCAGCTTCAGCTCACGGCTGATGGGCATGCCCCAGGCCTTGAGTTGCTTGAGGTTACCGATGTGGGTGTCGGCGATGTCCGATGTCACCTGGCCGATGCCATAGCAACAGAACTCAAGGGGACGGTTGGCCGTGATTCTCGAGTCGAGCTGGCGCAGGCTACCCGCCGCCGCATTACGCGGATTGGCGAACGTCTTGCCGCCCGCTTCCAGTTGCGTGGCATTGAGGCGCTCGAAACCGGCCTTGGACATGTACACCTCGCCGCGCACTTCCAGCACCGGCGGCCAACCGCTGCCCTGCAGCTTGAGGGGAATATTGCGCACCGTGCGCACGTTGACGCTGATGTCCTCGCCCGTGGTGCCGTCACCGCGCGTGGCACCGCGCACCAACATGCCGTCCTGGTACAACAGGCTGACCGCCAAACCATCGAGCTTCGGTTCACAACTGTATTCCACCGCCGCACCGCCGCCGAGCAAATCGCCCAGGGGCAGGTCAAGGCCTTCTGTCACGCGCCGATCGAATTCACGCAGGGTGGTTTCGTCGAACGCGTTGCCCAGGCTGAGCATCGGGATCTCATGCCGCACCTGGCTGAACGCCGACAGCGCCATGCTGCCGACTCGCTGGGTCGGGGAGTCGCTGGTCACCAGTTCCGGGTGCTGCTCTTCCAGGGCCTTGAGTTCGTGGAACAGGCGGTCGTATTCGGCGTCCGGGATGCTCGGTTCATCGAGTACATGGTAACGATAGTTATGCTGATCCAGCTCGGCGCGCAGCTCTAGGATGCGGGTTTCAACGGCGTTCATGGTGTTCTCTCATAAAGCAAAAGAGCAGCCTGGGCTGCTCATTCTCAATACTTAGGTCGCTGCGGGCCCCGTAGGAGCCGTAGGAGCTGCCGTAGGAGCCAGCGATCTTTGGCCTCAGCGCTTCTGGGTCAGCGCGCGGCGCTCGAATTCGACGATGCGCTGGCGGTAATGCTCGATCGTCTGGGCGGTCAGCACGCTGCGCTGGTCATCCTTCAATTCACCGTTGAGCTCCTGGGACAGCTTGCGCGCCGCGGCGACCATCACGTCAAAGGCCTGCTTGGGATGGCGAGGGCCTGGCAAGCCGAGGAAGAAGCTCACCGCCGGGGTGCTGAAGTGGTCGATGTCGTCGAGGTCGAACACCCCAGGCTTGACCGCGTTGGCCATGGAGAACAACACCTCGCCATTGCCGGCCATGCTTTCGTGGCGATGGAAAATGTCCATTTCGCCAAAGCGCAGGCCGCTCTCGAGGATGTTCTGCAGCAGCGCCGGGCCCTTGAAGCCGGCCGGGTCGCGGCAGATCACGCTGATCACCAGCACTTCTTCGGCCTGGGCCTGTTCCTTGTCGGCACTGGAAGGCTTGCTCTCGTCCGGGAAATCGCCATCACGGCTGCTGAAGCCCGGGCCGCCATCCAAGTCCAGGTTCAGGTTCAAGTCGCCCTGGGAAGGCTCGCTGTTGCGCTTGCCGCGCTTGGAACCCGACTCTCGTGGCTCACGTGCAGGCGCGCTCATCGACGGCAGGTCATGCTCGTCCAGCTGGGGCTCCTTGTGGGTGTCGAGCACCCTGGGCGGGCCAAGCAGTTCGGCGCTGTCATCTTCATCCGGCAGGTTCGACAGGCTGCGATCCAGGCGAAACTTGAGTTTCCCCTTGCCGCCGCGCATGCGACGCCAGCCGTCGAAAAGAATACCGGCAATGACAATGATGCCGATGACGATCAGCCACTCGCGCAGACCGATTTCCATGTAATCCCGTGCCTCTATAAAAATGCTGAAAAATAAGGGGCTTAGCTATTTGCAAACCGCTTTAAAACGTGGCGCCAACTCTATGTTCTGAATGGCGTTTTGCCCACGCATACGAAAAATTGACATTAAACTAGCACGACCAAAGACAACTTTACACCGTCTGTCGCATAGGCTTGTGCCCAATCTGTGAATTGAACATCAGCCCCAAGGGTAAAAACACCTACGGCGTTCGAAGTAGAAGCCCTACAACCTTGTTCAGGCGTCCACCATGGCCATGGCCTCCTCCACATCCACCGCCACCAGTCGCGAACAACCTGGCTCATGCATGGTCACCCCCATCAGTTGATCAGCCATCTCCATGGCGATCTTGTTGTGGGTGATGTAGATGAACTGCACTGTTTCAGACATCTCCTTCACCAGCCGTGCGTAACGGCCTACGTTGGCGTCGTCCAACGGCGCGTCGACTTCGTCGAGCATGCAGAACGGCGCCGGGTTCAGTTTGAAAATGGCAAAGACCAGGGCCAGTGCCGTCAACGCTTTTTCACCGCCGGAGAGCAAATGAATGGTGCTGTTCTTCTTGCCGGGAGGACGCGCCATGATTGTCACCCCAGTATCGAGTAGATCTTCGCCCGTCAGTTCCAAATAGGCGCTGCCGCCACCGAAAACTTTTGGGAAAAGTGCCTGCAAACCGCCATTGATCTGATCAAAGGTATCCTTGAAGCGGTTGCGGGTTTCCTTGTCGATCTTGCGGATGACGTTTTCCAGGGTCTCCAGCGCCTCCACCAGATCGTCGTTCTGGGCATCCAGGTAGCGCTTGCGCTCGGACTGCTGCTGGTATTCGTCGATTGCGGCCAGGTTGATCGCGCCCAGGCGCTGGATGCGCTGGGCAATGCGCTCAAGCTCTTCCTCGGCGTCCTTCTCGTTCGCCCCCGCCACCAGGGTCGCGAGTACGCCGTTGAGGTCGTAGCCGTCCTCCAGCAGTTGGTCCTGCAAGGCCTTGCGGCGCACGGTCAGGGCTTGCCACTCCATGCGCTGCTGTTCCATCTGGCCACGGATCAGTTGCGATTGCTGCTCGGCCTGGCTGCGGCGCTTCTCGGCATCGCGCAATTCGCGGTCGGCGTCTTCCAGGGCGATCTGCGCGGTCTTGAGCTCTTCGTCGACGCTCATGCGTTTGTCGAGCAATTCTTCAAGCTTGAGGCGCAGCTCTTCCAGCGGCGCCTCGCCCTCCTCCAGGTTGAGGCTCAACTGTTCGCGCTTTTCAGTCAGGCGCTCGGACTGCATTTCCAGGCGCTCCAAGGCCTGGCGGGTGGAATCGTATTGCGCCTTGAGCGAGCCCAGGCGTACCGCCAGTTGATGAGCATGATCCTTGTGCTGGCGCGCTTCCTGGCGCACGCGGTCGAGGCGTTCGCGCAGGCTGTCGCGCTGGGCCAGCAGTAATTCACGCTGCTCGGTATCCAGCGCCATCGCATCAAGGGCTTCCTGCAATTGCAGGCGCGCCTCGCCGATCTGCTCGTGTTCCAGCGCCCGCTGCTCGCCCAACTCGGCGATTTCTTCGTCCAGACGGGTGCGGCGCAGGGCCAATTGTTCGACCTTGGCCTTGCCGGCACGGACAGCTGCGCCTTGAGTTCGCCCTGCTGGCGCGCTTCGTCCTGTAACAGCCGACGCAAATGTTCGCGACCGTTTTCCTGTTGACGCTGTTGCGCCCGCAGGTTCTGCAATTCGGTTTCCAGCGCTTCGACGCTGGCCTCGCGCTCTTCGCGCTCGGCGCCCAGGCGCTGGATTTCCTGTCCGCGGGCGAGCATGCCGCTCTCCGCTTCGCTGGCCCGGCGCACACGCAGGAAATGCCGGCCGACCCAATACCCGTCACGACTGATCAGGCTTTCGCCGACCGCCAGTTGCCCGCGCAAGGCCAAGGCCTGCTCCAGGCTGTCCACTGGCTTGACCTGCCCCAGCCAGGGCGACAGATCGACTTGGGCCTCGACTTTGTCCAACAGGCTGCCCGGCACCCGCACGCCGTCGCCGGCCGGGCTGAGCAGGCGCAGATCGCCTTGGCTGAAGCCGGAAAGGTCGAAGCCGGCGAAATCATCGACCAGCACCGCTTGAAGGTCGGCACCCAGTACGGTTTCCACCGCCAACTCCCAACCGGCATCGACCTTCAACCCTTCGGCCAGGCGCGGACGCTCGGCCAGATGCTGGTCGCGCAGCCATTCGGCAGTGCCGGTGCCCGGGTCCAACGCTGCCTGTTGCAAGGCTTCCAACGAGGCCAGGCGGCCGTTGAGACGCTGCAATTCGCCCTGGGCCTGTTGCTGGTTCTGCAGGGCCAGTTGCAAGGCTTGGCGCAGTTGTTCGAGGCGTTCGACCTGGGCGTCTTCGCTGGCCTGCAAGTCTTCGAGCGTGGCTTCGCTGGTGGCGAGTTGCTCGCCCAGCTCCAGGATGGCGGCGTCCTCCGGATCTGCCGCGAGCAATGCACGCTCTTCGGACTGACGCCGTTGACGCTCGGCCAGGCGCTCCATGCTGGTTTCCAATTGCTGGATGCGCGACTGCTGGACTTCAGCCTGGCGCCGTGGCTCGGCGGAGGTCAGGTTGAAGCTGTCCCACTGCTCCTGCCAGCCGTGCATGGTCAGCTCGGCTTCCTCCAACGCTGCGGCCGCCTCTTCGGCGGCGGCGCTGGTGAGTTCCTGCTCCGGGGTGAGCCGTTCCAGTTCTTCACCAAGGGTCAGCAACAAGGTGCGGTCATGGCCCAGGTGCGATTCGGTTTCCAGGCGCGCGCGCTCGGCTTCCTTCAAATCATCCTGCAACTGGCGCAAGCGTTGCTGACCGTGCTGGATGCTTTGTTCGACCCGGGCAATGTCACCGCCCACCGAATAGAAACGCCCTTGCACCAGATTGAAGCGTTCGGACAGTTCGTGGTGCCCATCGCGAAGGCGCTCGATGGCGGCATCGGCGTTGCGTTGTTCGGCCACCAGCGCTTCGAAACTGACTTCCTGGTTGCCAATGATCGCCTCGCGCTGGCCAACCTGCTCGTCCAACGCCTGCCAGCGCAGGGCCGATAGCTGGGCCTTGAGCTGGCGCTCCTCGCCTTTGTATTCCTGGTATTTCTTCGCGGCTTCGGCCTGGCGGTGCAGGCGTTCGAGTTGGCGCTCGAGTTCTTCGCGAAGGTCGGTCAGGCGGGCGAGGTTTTCGTGGGTTCGACGGATGCGGTTTTCGGTCTCGCGGCGCCGCTCCTTGTACTTGGAGATTCCGGCGGCTTCCTCGATGAAATTGCGCAGGTCCTCGGGCTTGGCCTCGATCAGCTTGGAGATCATGCCCTGTTCGATGATCGAATAGCTGCGCGGGCCCAGGCCGGTACCCAGGAAGATGTCGGTAATGTCCCGACGTCGGCACTTGGCGCCGTTGAGGAAATAACTGTTCTGGCTGTCGCGGGTCACTTTGCGCCGAATGGAAATTTCCGCGTAGGCCGCGTACTCGCCAATCAGCGTGCCGTCAGAGTTATCGAACACCAGCTCGATGCTCGCCTGGCTTACCGGCTTGCGACTGGTGGAGCCATTGAAGATGACGTCGGTCATCGACTCGCCGCGCAGGTTCTTCGCCGAGCTTTCGCCCATCACCCAGCGCACGGCATCGATGATGTTCGACTTGCCGCAGCCATTGGGCCCGACCACTGCCGCCATGTTGCTGGGGAAGTTCACCGTGGTCGGGTCGACGAAAGATTTGAACCCCGCCAGCTTGATGCACTTGAGGCGCATGTTCAGGCCTTCGTCAGGGCTGAAACCACCAGATCGCAACTGCGCTGGGCGTAGGCCGTCAGCACGATGCGGATCTGTGGCAAATCACGGGCCAGCACCGCGACGAGCAGGCGCTGGAACAGGTCGAGGAATTCGCTCATTTCAGCCTTGCGCTGCTCCAGGGCCAGGAAGTAGGCGCGGCTCATGGCCGGCTGCAGGTTCTCGACGGTTTCCTGCAGGTATGGATTGTTGGCAAAGGGATACGCGGCGCGCATCACGCTGAAGCTTTCATCGACGAAGGTGCGGATGTCCTGACGCGCGTAGGCGTCGTTGAGGCGCTGCTGGATCGCGACGAACGGTGCCATGTCGGCCTGTTCTTTCCAACCATGGGCCACGGCGTTGCCCAGCAGGATGTACAGCTCGCTCATCAGCGCACAGAGGCTACGCACGTTGTGTTCGGTCAACTCGGTGACATGCGCCCCACGGCGCGGCAGGATCGCGATCAAATGGCGTCGCTCCAGGATCAGCAAGGCCTCACGGACCGAACCACGGCTGACATTGAGCGCCAGCGTGACCTTCTGCTCCTGGATGCGCTCTCCCGGCTTCATTTCGCCGCGAATGATGCGCTCGGCGAGATGGTGGGCGATTTGCTCGGCGAGGCTGTCCGGGGCCTTGAACGTCATGGTTGTCCTTCAAACTCTTAGATCTGCACAAGCGGCGCAGTGTAGCGCACTCGATACGTCATGGCGCAGGGCCTGCACCGGGTTTTTGGCACGATATAAGCAAAAAAGTTAAGGAGTTTGCCCTGAAGCGAAACCCGTGGGAGCGAGCTTGCTCGCGATAGCGGTCTGTCAGCTTGCATCCATACTGAATGTATCGCCGCCATCGCGAGCAAGCTCGGCTCCCACAGGGTTCTACAGTGTCCATAGATCGTTGTTCATCGACCGAATGGATTTTCTTGACCCTTAAGTCAGAAAATCATTGACCGAAAAGTCAGAACTGCTAAATTCAGCCCACGTCGATACAACAATAATGAATCTGCGAGGCCTTCCGTGATCCAGTTTTTACTCAACCAGGAACTCCGTAGCGAGCATGCCCTGGACCCGAACCTGACCGTGCTCGACTATCTGCGCGAACACGTTGGTAAACCCGGCACCAAGGAAGGCTGCGCCAGCGGCGACTGCGGTGCGTGCACGGTGGTGGTGGCCGAATTGGACACGGATGCGAATGGCCGCGAATGCGTTCGCTATCGCAGCCTCAATTCATGCCTGACATTCGTCTCGTCCCTGCACGGCAAGCAACTGATCAGCGTCGAAGACCTCAAGCACAACGGCCAACTGCACAGCGTCCAGCAGGCGATGGTCGATTGCCATGGTTCGCAATGCGGTTTCTGCACGCCGGGCTTCGTCATGTCGCTGTTCGCCCTGCAGAAGAACAGCGAGCAAGCCGACGCTCACAAGGCCCACGAAGCCCTGGCCGGCAACCTGTGCCGCTGCACAGGCTACCGGCCGATCCTGGCGGCCGCCGAGCAGGCCTGTTGCGGCAAGCAGCCAGATCAGTTCGACGCCCGTGAGGCCGAGACCATTGCCCGCCTGAAAGCCATCGCGCCGACCGAAACCGGCGAACTCAACAGCGGCGACAAGCGCTGCCTGGTGCCGCTGACCGTGGCGGACCTGGCCGATCTCTACGACGCCTATCCGCAAGCGCGGCTGCTGGCCGGCGGCACCGACCTGGCCCTGGAAGTCACGCAATTTCATCGCACCCTGCCGGTGATGATCTACGTCGGCAACGTCGCCGAACTCAAGCGCATCGAGCGTTTCGACGATCGCCTGGAAATCGGCGCCGCCACCCCGCTTTCCGATTGCTACGAAGCCTTGCAAGCCGAATACCCGGATTTCGGCGAATTGCTCCAGCGCTTCGCCTCGTTGCAGATCCGCAACCAGGGCACCCTGGGCGGTAACATCGGCAACGCCTCGCCGATTGGCGACTCGCCGCCCCTGCTGATCGCCCTCGGCGCGCAGATTATCCTGTGCAAAGGCCAGGTCCGTCGCACCCTGGCCCTGGAAGACTATTTTCTCGATTACCGGGTCACCGCCCGGCAGGAAAGCGAATTCATCGAAAAGATCATCGTGCCCCGGGCCAGCGCCGAGCAGGCGTTCCGCGCCTACAAGGTTTCCAAACGGCTGGACGATGACATTTCCGCCGTCTGTGGGGCATTCAATCTGCGCATCGAAAACGGCGTAGTCCAGGACGCTCGCGTCGCCTTCGGCGGCATGGCAGCCACACCCAAGCGCGCCAAGCATTGCGAAGCCGTCCTGATCGGCGCGCCATGGAAGAACAGCACCGTCGAACGCGCCTGCCTCGCCCTGGCAGAGGACTTCACGCCGCTCTCGGACTTCCGCGCCAGCAAGGAATACCGCCTGCTCAGCGCCCGCAACCTGCTGCGCAAATACTTCATCGAACTGCAAACCCCGCACATCGAGACTCGGGTGACCGCTTATGTCTAATCATCACGCCGTAGAGAAGAGCCAAGCTGAACTCGCGGAGCTGTTCGCCCGCGACCTGACGACCGGCGTGGGCCGCAGCGTCAAGCACGACAGCGCTGCCAAGCACGTGTCTGGCGAGGCGCAGTACATCGATGACCGCCTGGAATTCCCGAACCAGTTGCACGTCTATGCGCGGCTGTCGGACCGCGCCCACGCGCGAATCCTGCGCATCGACACCGCGCCCTGCTACGCCTTCGAAGGCGTGCGCATCGCCATTACCCACCAGGACATTCCCGGCCTGAAGGACATCGGCCCGTTGCTGCCCGGCGACCCGCTGCTGGCGATCGATGACGTGCAGTTCGTCGGCCAACCGGTGCTAGCCGTCGCGGCCAAGGACCTTGAGACCGCACGCAAGGCGGCCATGGCCGCGATCATCGAATACGAAGACCTCGAACCGGTGCTGGACGTGGTCGAGGCGCTGCGCAAGCGGCACTTCGTGCTCGACAGCCACACCCACCAGCGCGGTGATTCAACCACCGCATTGGCGAGTGCCGAGCATCGCATCCAGGGCTCGCTGCACATCGGCGGCCAGGAGCACTTTTACCTGGAAACCCAGATTTCTTCGGTGATGCCGACTGAAGACGGCGGCATGATCGTCTACTGCTCGACCCAGAACCCCACCGAAGTGCAGAAGCTGGTGGCCGAAGTGCTCGGTGTGTCGATGAATAAGGTCGTGGTCGACATGCGCCGCATGGGCGGCGGCTTTGGCGGCAAGGAAACCCAGGCCGCCAGCCCGGCGTGCCTGTGCGCGGTCATCGCGCACCTCACCGGCCAGCCCACCAAGATGCGCCTGCCCCGGGTCGAAGACATGCTGATGACCGGCAAGCGCCACCCCTTCTACATCGAATATGACGTCGGCTTCGACAGCACCGGGCGCCTGCATGGCATCGCTCTTGAATTGGCCGGCAACTGTGGCTGCTCGCCGGACCTGTCGGCCTCGATCGTCGACCGGGCGATGTTCCATGCCGACAACGCCTACTACCTGGGCGACGCGACCATCAACGGCCATCGCTGCAAGACCAACACCGCGTCAAACACCGCCTACCGGGGTTTCGGCGGCCCCCAAGGCATGGTCGCCATCGAAGAAGTGATGGACGCCATCGCCCGCCACCTGGGGCTCGATCCGCTGGCGGTGCGCAAGGCCAACTATTACGGCAAGACCGAGCGCAACGTCACGCATTACTACCAGACCGTCGAGCACAACATGCTCGAAGAGATGACCGCCGAGCTTGAACAAAGCAGCCAATACGCCGAGCGCCGCGAAGCGATCCGCCGCTACAACGCCAACAGCCCGATCCTGAAGAAAGGCCTGGCGCTGACGCCGGTGAAGTTCGGCATTTCGTTCACCGCCAGCTTCCTCAACCAGGCCGGCGCGTTGATCCACGTGTACACCGACGGCAGCATCCACCTCAACCATGGCGGCACGGAAATGGGCCAGGGCTTGAACACCAAGGTCGCACAGGTAGTGGCCGAGGTGTTCCAGGTGGAAATGGACCGTGTGCAGATCACCGCGACCAACACCGACAAGGTGCCGAACACCTCGCCGACCGCGGCCTCGAGCGGTGCCGACCTGAACGGCAAGGCTGCGCAGAATGCCGCCGAAACCATCAAGCGGCGCATGGTGGAATTCGCCGCGCGACAGTACAAGGTCAGTGAAGAAGACGTGGAATTCCACAACGGCCACGTGCGGGTGCGCGATCACATCCTGACCTTCGAGGCGCTGGTGCAACAGGCGTATTTCGCCCAGGTCTCGCTGTCGAGCACCGGCTTCTACAAGACCCCGAAAATCTACTACGACCGCAGCCAGGCCCGTGGTCGGCCGTTCTATTACTACGCCTACGGCGCGGCGTGTGCCGAAGTGATCGTCGACACCCTCACCGGCGAGTACAAGATGCTGCGCACCGACATCCTCCACGACGTCGGCGCCTCGCTGAACCCGGCCATCGACATCGGCCAGGTCGAGGGCGGTTTCATCCAGGGCATGGGCTGGCTGACCATGGAAGAGCTGGTGTGGAACGACAAGGGCAAGCTGATGACCAACGGCCCGGCCAGCTACAAGATCCCCGCCGTCGCTGACATGCCTTTGGATTTGCGGGTCAAGTTGGTGGAAAACCGCAAGAACCCCGAAGACACGGTATTCCACTCCAAGGCCGTCGGCGAGCCGCCGTTCATGCTCGGCATCGCCGCGTGGTGCGCCATCAAGGACGCCGTGGCGAGCCTCGGGGATTACCAGCATCAACCGAAGATCGACGCGCCGGCGACGCCGGAGCGGGTGTTGTGGGGGTGTGAGCAGATGCGCGGGTTGAGGGTGGTGCAGGTAGGGGAAGCTGAAACCGAGTTGGCTTCGCTTTAGACCGCGGCGCTGCTATCGCGAGCAAGCTCGCTCCCACAGGGGACCGCAATCCAATGTGGGAGCGAGCTTGCTCGCGAAAGCGGCCGGACAGACAAGAGAGATGTCGAGGTGAATATGTACAACTGGATCAGCGCCCTCGCCGACCTGCAGACCCGCGGTGAATCCTGCGTGCTCGTGACAATCATCGAGGAGCTCGGCTCCACGCCGCGCAACGCCGGCTCGAAGATGGTCGTTAGCGCCAGCCAGGCGTTCGACACCATTGGTGGCGGACACTTGGAATACAAGGCTATGGAGATCGCTCGGCGGATGCTCGCCAGCGGCCAGCAGAACACCCATCTGGAGCGCTTCAGCCTCGGCGCCAGCCTTGGCCAGTGCTGCGGCGGCGTGACCGTGCTGCTGTTCGAACCCATGGGCCAGGTCCAGGCGCAGATCGCCGTGTTCGGCGCCGGCCACGTCGGCCGCGCCCTGGTGCCGTTGCTGGCGAGCCTGCCGTGCCGGGTGCGCTGGATCGACTCGCGGGAAGCCGAGTTTCCCGAGCACCTGCCCCATGGCGTGCGCAAAATCATCACCGAAGACCCGCTGGATGAAGTCGACGAGTTGCCCACCGGCAGCTACTGCATCGTCATGACCCACAATCACCAACTCGACCTGGAACTGAGCGCCGCGATCCTCAAGCGCAACGACTTTGCCTACTTCGGCCTGATCGGCTCGAAGACCAAGCGGGTCAAGTTCGAACACCGCCTGCGGGATCGCGGCTTCGACAGCGGCACCCTGCAACGCATGCGTTGCCCGATGGGCATCGGCGAAGTCAAAGGCAAGTTGCCTGTGGAAATCGCCATCTCCATCGCTGGCGAAATCATCGCCACCTATAACGCGGATTTCGGCCAGCACACCTCACGCGCCGAACCGATTGCCAAGTTGCTGCCGGTTTCGCGCCGCAGCCAGCGTTAATCTTTTTTAACGAGACAAACCATGCCCCTGACACGCAAAGCCTACCGCGCCGCCCTGCTCCACAGTCTCGCCGACCCGGCCGAGGTGGGCATCGAGGCGTCCCATGAGTATTTCGAAGACGGCCTGCTGGTGGTGGAAAACGGCCAGATCAGTGCCATCGGCCACGCCAGCGACCTGCTGCCGACCCTGGCGGCGGACATCGAGATCACGCATTACCAGGACGCGCTGATCACCCCGGGCTTCATCGACACCCACATCCATCTGCCGCAAACCGGCATGGTCGGCGCGTATGGAGAGCAACTGCTGGATTGGCTCAACACCTACACCTTCCCCTGCGAAAGCCAATTCGCCGACAAGGCCCATGCCGAGACAGTGGCGGATATTTTCATCAAGGAACTGCTGCGCAACGGCACCACCACCGCCCTGGTGTTCGGCAGCGTGCACCCGCAATCGGTGAACGCGTTTTTTGAAGTGGCCGAGAAACTCGACCTGCGGATGATCGCCGGCAAAGTGATGATGGATCGCAACGCCCCCGACTATCTGGTCGACACCGCCGAATCCAGCTACACCGAGAGCAAGGCGCTGATCGAGCGCTGGCACGGCAAGGGCCGCCTGCACTACGCCGTGACCCCGCGCTTCGCACCGACCAGCACCCCGGAACAACTGAGCCTGGCCGGCCAATTGCTCAGCGAATACCCGGACCTGTACATGCAGACCCACATCAGTGAAAACCTGCAGGAAGTGCAATGGGTCAAGGATCTGTTCCCGGAGCGCAAGGGTTATCTGGACGTCTACGACCACTACCAACTGCTCGGCGAACGCTCGGTGTTCGCCCACGGCGTGCACCTGTGCGACGACGAGTGCGCGCGCCTGGCGCAGACCGGTTCGGCCATTGCCTTCTGCCCGACCTCGAACCTGTTCCTGGGCAGCGGGCTGTTCAACCTGCCGATGGCGGAGAAGCACAAGGTGAACGTAGGGTTGGGCACGGACGTGGGCGGTGGCACCAGTTTTTCGCTGCTGCACACCTTGAACGAAGCCTACAAGGTCATGCAGTTGCAAGGCGCGCGGCTGAGTCCGTTCAAGTCGCTGTACCTGGCCACCCTCGGCGGCGCCCGGGCCTTGCGCCTGGAGGAAAAGATCGGGACGTTGCAGCCAGGAACCGATGCGGATTTCCTGGTGCTGGACTACAACGCGACGCCGCTGTTGAGCTATCGCCTCAAGCAGGCCAAGGACATTGCCGAGCGGTTGTTCGTGTTGATGACGCTGGGGGATGACCGGACGGTCGCGCAGACTTATGCGGCTGGGAGGTTGGTTCACCAGCGATAAAACTTCAGCGCATGTTGGATCGCCATCGCAAGCAAGCTCGCTCCCACAGGGGATATGTGTTGTTCACACTAACCCTGTGGGAGCGAGCTTGCTCGCGATTGGCGGTATGACTGATTCAACCCTCAGAGCTTGGCAGGCGTACGCCCCGGCTTCTTGCTCTGCAACAGATGCGAGAACACCGCGTGCAAGTCATCCGACGCGCTTTCCTCGTCGAGGTTGAGTTTGCTGTCGATGTGGTCCATGTGGTGCATCATCAGGTCCACCGCCAGCTTGGCGTCGCGGGCCTCGATGGCGTCGATCAGTTGGGTGTGTTCGTCATAGGAACAGTGGGATCGGTTGCCGCTTTCATACTGGGCGATGATCAACGAAGTCTGGGATACCAGGCTGCGCTGGAAGCTGATCAGCGGGGCATTCTTCGCCGCCTCGGCCAGCTTCAAGTGGAACTCGCCCGACAAGCGGATGCCGGCACCACGATCGCCGCGGGAGAAACTGTCGCGCTCGTCGCTGACCATCTGCCGCAGCTCGGCAAGCTGCTCGGCGGTGGCGTGCTGGACCGCCAGTTCCGTGATCGCCTTCTCCACCATGCGCCGGGCGAAGAACACCTGGCGTGCCTCTTCGACACTCGGGCTGGCGACGACCGCGCCGCGATTGGGCCGCAACAGCACCACGCCTTCATGGGCCAGGCGTGACAGCGCACGGCGAATGATGGTGCGGCTCACCCCGAAAATCTCCCCAAGTGCCTCTTCGCTCAATTTGGTACCGGGCGCCAGGCGCTGCTCGAGGATGGCCTCGAAAATGTGCGCATAGACAATATCGTCCTGGGTTCCGCTGCGGCCGGCTTTGCCTGCTCGCGGTTGTTTCTTGAGGGGCTGCAACTGTTCGTTCATGGGCACTCGAGTCGGGAGAACTGCGGCGATTTAACCGTGACTGTAATACGGCACAGCGGGTCGCTGGCAAGTATCGCGTAAAAAACACGGCGATTGTACACAACCTCTGATGGCAACACGACTGTACGGCTCTTTGCGGACATGGCTGTATTGCAATCGACCACGGTGTTGAGTTTAGGCTTAAACCACGAAACCCGTGGCCCATCAAGGCCAGCCAATCTACAACAAGGAACACCGCCCACCATGACCGAAGTCACGACCGCGCCACTTCGTCCCTTGGCCGATACATCGCCCTCGGCCATCGTCGCCGGCTTCATCGCCATGATGACGGGCTACACCAGTTCCCTGGTGCTGATGTTCCAGGCTGGGCAAGCGGCGGGCCTGACCAGCGGGCAGATTTCCTCGTGGATCTGGGCGATTTCCATCGGCATGGCCGTGTGCTCCATCGGCCTTTCGCTGCGCTATCGCACCCCGATTACCATTGCCTGGTCGACTCCCGGCGCGGCGTTGCTGATCACCAGCCTGGGCGGCGTGAGTTATGGCGAGGCCATCGGTGCCTATATAACGTGCGCGGCGTTGGTGACAATCTGCGGCCTGACCGGCAGTTTCGAGCGCCTGGTCAAGCGCATTCCGGCCTCGCTGGCGGCGGCGTTGCTGGCGGGCATCCTGTTCAAGATCGGCAGCGAAATCTTTGTCGCCACCCAGCACCGCACCGGCCTGGTGCTGGGCATGTTCTTCACCTACCTGATCGTCAAGCGCCTCTCGCCGCGTTACGCGGTGCTGGCGGCGCTGCTGGTCGGCACCGCGCTGTCGGGCCTGTTGGGACTTTTGGATTTCAGCGGTTTCGCCCTGGAAGTCGCGACACCGGTCTGGACCACGCCGCACTTTTCCCTGGCGGCCACCATCAGCATCGGCATCCCGCTGTTCGTCGTGGCAATGACCTCGCAGAACATGCCTGGCATTGCCGTGCTACGCGCCGATGGCTACAACGTACCGGCGTCGCCGTTGATCACCAGCACCGGCGTCGCCTCGCTGCTGCTGGCGCCGTTCGGCTCCCACGGGATCAACCTGGCGGCGATCAGCGCAGCGATCTGCACCGGGCCGCACGCCCATGAAGATCGCAACAAGCGCTACACGGCCGCCGTGTGGTGCGGGATTTTCTATGGGATTGCCGGAGTGTTCGGCGCAACGCTGGCCGCACTGTTCGCGGCATTGCCCAAGGAACTGGTGCTGTCCATCGCGGCCCTGGCGCTGTTCGGGTCGATCATCAATGGGCTGAGCATCGCCATGAGCGAAGTGAAGGAACGGGAGGCGGCACTGGTCACTTTCATGGTCACGGCGTCGGGGCTGACGCTGTTTTCCATCGGTTCGGCGTTCTGGGGGATTGTGGCGGGGGTGTTGACGTTGCTGATCCTGAACTGGCGCAACGCCTGAAACTTAAAAGCTTCGCGGGCAAGCCCGCTCCCACAGTGGATATGTGTCGTTCATATCACCTCTGTGGGAGCGGGCTTGCTCGCGAAGGCGGCCTGGCAAGCGCCGCACAAATGGCAGGCACAAAAAAACCGGCACCTGTAAAGGTCGCCGGTTTTTTTTACACCATCAAGCCTTCGGGTTGATCGGCTTTTCCGGGTACCACACGTCCAGCAACGGGCTGACTTCAACGCTGGTCAGCTCAGGACGGGCCTTGAGCCAGGCTTCAACGGCAGCGCGCTGCTCTTCGGTCACCGAGCCACGCTTCTGCAGGCAAACCAGGCCGTAGTCGTCACCGCCGACATAACCCAGGCCGTTGGCTTCCATGGCTTCTTTCAGGAAAGCGTCGAGGAAAGCGTCAATAGCCTCATCGGCCAGATCTTCTTTGAAATCCAGGTTCAGTTCGAAACCCAGCTCTTGAAATTCATCCACGCACAGCTTTTTGCGCAGACGCTGGGAACGGTTAGTCGCCATTGGAACAATCCTCATAAGTAATAACGGCCGGCACTTTACCAGTTTGGTGCGTCGATTGCCCGACTCATCGGGCATGTCGCGCTACCGCCGGTAAAAAAATACCGCTTCGACGGGCTTGGGCACGGCACAAGCCGTTGCGCCTTGGGGCATAATGCCGAACTTTCATGACCGTTGAGGGCGTTCATTTTCATGTCCTCGTCTTTTTCCCCCTCGCCTGCAGGGTTTTACTTCACATGATCAAATCTTTGCGTCCATTGCTCCTGGCCAGCCTTCTTCTTCCCCTGGCCCTTCCTGTCACCACCCACGCCGCCACCATCAACACCGCCCTGTCGCCGAATGTGCAAAAGGCCCTCAAGAACAGCAAGCTGCAAGACAACGCCCTGTCCCTGGTCATGGTGCCGCTCGATGGCCCTGGCACCCCGACGCTGTACAACGCCGATGTCTCCGTGAACCCGGCGTCCACCATGAAATTGGTCACGACCTACGCTGCTTTGGAGATGCTCGGGCCGAACCACCAGTGGAAAACCGAGTTCTACACCGACGGGACCCTCAGCGGCGGGATCCTCAACGGCAACCTGTACCTCAAGGGTGGCGGCGATCCCAAGCTGAACATGGAAAAACTCTGGCTGTTGATGCGCGACCTGCGGGCCAACGGCGTGCAGCAGGTGACCGGCGACCTGGTGCTGGATCGGAGTTTTTTCATCCAGCCACAATTGCCCGAGTTCAACGACGACGGCAACGACGAGAACAAACCCTTCCTGGTCAAGCCCGACTCGCTGCTGGTCAACCTCAAGGCCCTGCGCTTCGTCGCCCGCAACGACGGCGGCCGGGTGCTGGTATCGGTCGAGCCGCCGATTGCCAGCATCCGCATCGAAAACGTGGTCAAGGCCGCCAATGGCAAGCAGTGCGCCGCAGCGGCGTTCGCTACAACCCGGTGGCGAACGCCGATGGCAGCATGACCGTCACCGTCAGTGGCCAACTCGGCGATGGATGCAGCTCCCAGACCTACCTGTCATTGCTCGATCACGCCACCTATACCGCTGGTGCCGTGCGGGCGATCTGGAAAGAACTGGGCGGCAGCATCCAGGGCAACGATCGCCTGGCCGCGACCCCGGGCAACGCCAAGTTGCTCGCCCGGGCCTTCTCGCCAGACCTGGCGGAGATCATCCGCGACATCAACAAATACAGTAACAACACCATGGCCCAGCAACTGTTCCTCAGCCTCGGTGCGCAGTTTCGCAACGAGGCCGACGGCGACGACGCCAAGGCTGCGCAGCGGGTCGTACGCCAGTGGCTGGCCAAGAAAGGCATTACCGCGCCGCACCTGGTGATGGAAAACGGCTCGGGCCTGTCCCGCGCTGAACGGGTCAGTGCCCGGGAAATGGCGGCGATGCTGCAAGCGGCATGGCACAGCCCCTATGCGGCGGAGTTCGTCAGCTCGATGCCCATCGCCGGCACCGACGGCACCATGCGCAAGCGCCTCAAGACCACCGCCATGGCCGGCGAAGCCCACATCAAGACCGGCACGCTGAACACCGTCCGCGCCATCGCCGGCTTCAGCCGCGACATCAATGGCAACACCTGGGCGGTCGTGGCGATCCTCAACGATCCGAAGCCATGGGGTGCCTCTTCGGTGCTGGACCAGGTATTGCTTGACCTGTATCGCCAGCCGAAGCTCCCGCAGGCGGCTTCGGTGCTCTGAGCCGGGACGACAGAGATCAAGTGTGGGAGCGAGCTTGCTCGCGATTCGGTAGGTCAGCACACATCGATGCTGAATGAAATACCGCTTTCGCGAGCAAGCTCGCTCCCACAGTGGTTAGCGTAAAAGGCACTATCCCAACGGCGCCTCGACCCGATCGCGCCCGGCCTGCTTGGCCGCATAGACCCCCGAGTCAGCTCGTAGCAGCAGCGCATCGGCGCCTTCGCCGGGACGGAGGCTGGCGACGCCAAAACTCGCAGTGATGACCCCCACCTCCTCGATCGGCGCCCCGCGCAGGCCGTCCCACAATCCCACGGCCAGCGCGTAGGCGCTTTCACCGTCGGTGTCCGGGCACAACACCACGAACTCTTCCCCGCCCAGCCGGCAGAACACATCGGTGCGTCGCAGTCGCTGGGTGATGCGCTCGCAGACCGCTTGCAAGACTCGGTCGCCCATCGCGTGCCCATATTGATCGTTGATGCGTTTGAAATGATCAATGTCGAGCATGATGACCGCCATTTCCCCAGAGCCGCGCTCGACCCGGGCCAACTCCGAGGTCAGCCGCTCCTGGAAATAACGCCGGTTGCGAATCCCGGTCAGGGTGTCGGTCACGGACAGAGCCCGCAGCTCTTCTTCCACACGCTTGAGATCGGAAATATCCGAAATATAACCGTGCCACAGCACCCCGCCGCCCGGCAGTTGCTCGGGCGTTGCCTCGCCGCGGACCCAACGCAGGCCCCGCAGTGGCAACTGCACCCGATACTCTTCGCGCCATGGGCTCAGGGTATCGGCCGAGGTGCGGATCGACGCGCGAACCCGCGCACTGTCCAAGGGATGAATGCGGGAAAAAATCGCTTCGGCGTGCCGCACCAGGACGTCCGGCTCCAGTTCGTAGATATCCCGGATGCCATCGCTGGCGTAGATCACGCTGAAGCTGCCGTTGAAATCCATCTTGAACTGATAGATACCGCCGGGCACATGGGCGCTGAGTTTCTTCAACAACAGATCCCTGGCGGCCAATGCTTCGTGGACGCGCTTGCGCTCGGTGACGTCGATGCAGATCGCCAGGTGCCCGACCCAAAGCCCCTGGTCGTCCAGCACCGGAGTCGCCAGCATGTTCACCGTCAGATAGCTGCCGTCGCGGCGTACGAGCGTCCACTCCCGCGCCTGCTGGCCACCCTGCTCGCCGCCTTCCAGCAACATGGCGTGGCAGGTGGGGATCGGTTTGCCAAAGCGAGCGGCGAGCTGGGCTGCCCGCTCCTGCAGCTCGCGCGGGACATGGAGGCTTTCCAGGGTCATGCTCTGCAAGACATCGCAGCTCCGATAACCGAGCATCTGCTCGGCACCGGCATTGAAAGTGGTGATGACACCGCGCAAATCAGTGGCAATGATCGCAACCTGTGTCGCGGCGTCGAGCACGCCCCTCAACTGGCCATGGGTCCCGCGCAATTCCGTTTCCCGGGCCCGCAGTTCCTGGGTCCGTTGCTCCACCAGCGCCAGGGCCCGTTGCCGCTGGCTGACCAGCGTGTAGAACAAGACACTGAGCATCAGGCTGAGTAACCCGCCCAGCACCGTCAGGCTCATCACGCTGGAATGATTGCTCGACAGGAACAAGTGGCTGGGTCGCAGCTCAACCCGGAAGTCACGATCGGCCAGGCGCAACAGCCGGGTCGCCGACAACTCGCTTTTGCCCGGGCGGTCAGGGCTCTCGTACAGCACTTCTTGATGATCGTCGCTGGACAGGTCCAGCACCCGCATCGACAAGTTGTCATGACCGGAATCCGGCAGGCCATCAGACATCAGTTGGCGCATGCTGACCGCAGCCACGACGAAACCCAACAGTTCACTTCCGGAATGCCGCACCACTGGCGCGGCCAGCATGATTCCCCTGGAAAAGATCGGATCGACGCCGACCAGGTCCAGGGGCTTGGACACTGTCATGGCGTTACGTTCGCGGGCCCGTTCCAGCGTGGCGCGGCGCGTGGGTTGGTAAAGCAGATCCAGGCCCAGCGGTGCGCCATAGGAGGGCTGGCCCTGGACGTACAGCACCGGTACGTATTCGTCCCGCTCGGGGGCCTCTCGCAGCAGGCCCGCCTCGTCCGGCTCACGAATGGTAAACGTACCGGAGACTTCGGCGCGCGCCTGGTGCTCGAATGCCTGCCGCTCGTCCCGAAGCACCCGGGGCGCCCAGGCGAAGGCCCGGGTATGGCGCAGCATGGCTTCGGTGTAGCCATGGAATTCGGTGTTGGAAACCCCATCGGAGTTGGCGAAGAAACGCCTCAGGCTGTCGAGGCGTTGGACCTGGTCCTGAAAGCGCTCTTCGATGCGGCTGTAGCGCTCGTCGACTTGCAGCGCGAAACGTTGGCGCAGTTGCTGATTGAACAGATTCAACGTGCCCCAGGCCAACAAGCCGGTCAGCAAGCCCCCCGCCACCAGGACCAGTGAAGCCACCAGCCACGCTGAAACATCTTCGCTGATAAAACCCAGGATCCTGGGACGCACCGGATGTAAAAATGCCATACCCATAACTCAGAAAAGGACCAGGCATTTTGAACCGCCCCGATCACAGCTAAGTTATAGCTATTTGCCACTATTTTAGCCAGCCCCAAAAACACCCGGAAGCCTTGAATTTCAAGGCTTGGGTGGATCCAATCAACGAGATCAGCGTGCCGTGATTTTCCATGCGCGGTGAATCTTGCTGTTTCGGGCGAAATCCGGATCGATGGTCTTCGCGGTGATTTCCTCCACCGCGTAACGCTCGGCCAAGTTCTCTTCGAGTTGGAACTTGCGGAAGTTGTTGGAGAAATACAACACGCCGCCCGGCGCCAGGCGCGCCATGGCCAGGTCCAGCAACTGGACGTGATCGCGCTGCACGTCGAACACGCCTTCCATGCGCTTGGAGTTGGAGAAGGTCGGCGGATCGATGAAGATCAGCTCGTATTCGTCACGGCTGGCTTCCAGCCACGCCATCACGTCACCCTGCTCCAGGCGGTTCTTGTCGGAAAAGCCATTGAGCGACAGGTTGCGCCGCGCCCAATCCAGGTAGGTTTTCGACAAATCGACGCTGGTAGTGCTGCGGGCACCGCCCTTGGCAGCGTGGACGCTGGCGGTCGCGGTGTAGCAGAACAGGTTGAGGAAGCGCTTGCCGGCCGCTTCTTTCTGGATTCGCAGACGCATGGGCCGGTGATCGAGAAACAGCCCGGTGTCGAGGTAATCCGTGAGGTTGACGAGCAGCTTCACGCCGCCTTCGTTGACTTCGGTGAACTTGCCTTGGGCACTCTGGCGCTCGTACTGCTTGGTGCCGCTCTGGCGCTCGCGGCGCTTGATGATGACGCGGCTCTTGTCGACGTTCAAGGCCTGGGGGATCGCCGCCAGCGCATCGAACAAGCGGGCCGAGGCCTTTTCCGGATCGATGGACTTCGGCGCGACGTACTCCTGCACGTGAACCCAATCGTGGTACAGGTCGATGGCCATCGAGTATTCCGGCATGTCGGCATCGTAGACGCGATAGCAGTCCACGCCTTCACGCTTGGCCCACTTGCTCAGCAGCTTGAGGTTTTTCTGCAGGCGATTGGCGAACATCTGCCCGCCTTCGCTCAGGCGCGCCTGTTCGACCACGGGGGCCGGTGCCGACGCTGGCTTGATCGGGTTGCCGTTCTTGTTGTACTGACGCTCCTGCGGGACATCCGGGGTCTGGTCGTAGGCGGATTGCTCACGCTCGGCCTGGCGTTGCTCCGGGGTCCGACGCTCGCCCGTGACGAACTGATCCGGCAACACCTTGATCAACAGCAGCTTGCAGGGCAAGGCGCCGTTCCAGAACGAATACTGCTTGTGGCTGCGAATGCCCATGCGCTTGCCCAGGTCCGGCGCGCCGGTGAACACCGCGGCCTCCCAGTTCAGGCAGGCCTGGCGCAGGCGTTCGCCGAGGTTCTGGTAGAGATAAAGCAGGCTGGCTTCATCGCCCAGGCGTTCGCCATACGGAGGGTTGCAGATCACCAGGCCTTTCTGGTTCTGGTCCGGGCGCGGCTCGAAGGTGGCGACTTCGCCCTGGTAGATCTTGATCCACTCGCTCAGGCCCGCGCGCTCGACGTTGTTGCGACCCGGCTGGATCAGCCGTGGATCGGCCTCGTAGCCGCGGATCCACAACGGCGGCTTGGCCAGCCCGGCAGCGGCGCGTTCAGAGGCTTCTTCATGAAGCTTCTTCCACAACGCCGGCACATGGCCGAGCCAGGCGGTAAAGCCCCATTGCTGGCGACGCAGGTTCGGCGCCATGTCGGCGGCGATCATGCCGGCTTCCACCAGGAATGTGCCGACGCCGCACATCGGGTCGGCCAGCGCCCCGCCTTCGGCGGCAATGCGCGGCCAACCGGCGCGGATCAGGATCGCGGCGGCGAGGTTTTCCTTCAGCGGCGCGGCGCCTTGCTGCAGGCGATAACCGCGCTGGTGCAGGCTGTGGCCGGAAAGGTCCAGGGAGAGGATCGCTTCGCCGCGGTCCAGGCGCAGGTGGATGCGCAGGTCCGGGTTGAGCTTGTCGATGGACGGGCGCTCGCCCGACGGCGTACGCAGTTTGTCGACAATGGCGTCCTTGACCTTCAAGGCGCCGAAATGGGTGTTGTCGATGCCCGAGCCGTGGCCGCTGAACTCCACCGCCAGGGTGCCGTCGGCGAGCATGTGGTCTTGCCAGTCGACATCCAGCACACCGTGGTAAAGGTCTTCGGCATCCTTCATCGGGAAGCGCTTGAGCACCAGCAACACGCGGTTGGCCAGGCGGGACCAGAGGCAGAGCCGATAGGCCGTCTCCATGTCAGCGCTGCCGCGAACGGCCGAGGTATGCTCTCGCGCCTCTTCAAGGCCAAGCCCGACGGCTTCCTCAAGAAGCAGGCCTTCGAGGCCCTTGGGGCAAGTGAGGAAGAGTTCGAAACGGTCGGACATGGGATTTCCAGAGCCTTTGGCTAAGTGGGCCGGGCAACGCATTGCCGGGCCGGGTTCAATCAGGTGCTTTTCTCAAGAGCACCCGCGTGGCACGAAAGTGTGCCGCTCCGTCCTCGCCGCTCAGGTTCAAAGAGCTTAGATGCGAGGGCAGATAAAAAATTCTGTGCAACAAATTGTGAAAAGTCGTCCCTTTCGTCGAATAGTACCCGAGTGCAACAGGGGGACATTCTCATTCGATTCCGGCGACCGCCTTTCAGCGCAGGGCTGATCATACAGGGGTCTTGCTCGAAAGCGGGTGTCGAACATCATGTTACTTATCGCACTAACATCTTTATTGTTACGTGCTTATGACAAAACGATCATTCCATCCGTGTGACGCTTTGGTTAGAACTCACCACAGGTTGACGTCGCAACGGCGTCAACACCTTGGCTCGTCACGCTTAGCAACGAGCCACCAACGGCAGAATGATTCTGCCCCGGCCTCGATAGAGGTCGACGCTAAGCAACAGTCAACAAGTGAGGGCAACACCCTATGAGAAGACTTAAGCGTGATCCGTTGGAAAGAGCTTTTTTACGCGGTTACCAATATGGCGTTGGTGGTAAATCCCGTGAGCTTTGCCCCTTTACTCTACCGTCGGTACGTCAAGCCTGGATCAATGGCTGGCGGGAAGGACGCGGCGACAACTGGGACGGTATGACCGGCACTGCGGGTATCCACAGACTCAACGAACTTCACGCCGTCGGCTGACACAGGGCCTATTACTCAAGAACTCGACAATCTGACATCCAAACCGATTTAACCACGCACGTCCCATCCGGACGGCGGGCTGCGGCCCAGGGGGCTCCTTCAAGGAGCCCTTTTTAATGCCCGGGTTTCTTGGACTTGAGCTGCAAACACTGCTGTGGCGAGGGGATTTATCCCCGCTGGGCTGCGCAGCAACCCCAAAAAGATCACACAATAAACCTGACACACCGAGAGCAGCTTACAGGGGCCGCTTCACGCCCAGCGGGGATAAATCCCCTCGCCACAAATGGACCTCACCAACCTTAGGAATCACCCCAACGCCGCAATCGCATCCACCGACTCGCGAATCAACGCTGGCCCCTTGTAGATGAACCCCGAATAAACCTGCACCAGGCTCGCCCCGGCGGTGATCTTCTCGGCGGCGTGCCGACCTTCGGTAATCCCGCCCGCCGCGATGATCGGCAAACGTCCCGCCAATTCACCCGCCAGGACTTTTACGGTGTGGGTGCTCTTGTCACGCACCGGCGCGCCAGACAAGCCGCCCGCCTCATCACCGTGTTCCAGCCCTTCGACACCTTCGCGGCCCAGCGTGGTATTGGTGGCGATCACCGCGTCCATGCCTGTCTCGATCAGCGCCTGGGCCACTTGGGCGGTTTCCTCGTCGCTCATGTCCGGGGCAATCTTGATCGCCAGCGGCACATGTCGGCCATGGGTGACCGCCAGCTCCGCACGGCGCCGGGCCAGGTCGGCCAGCAGTTGCTTGAGCGAATCACCGAACTGCAGGCTGCGCAGCCCCGGGGTGTTCGGGGAACTGACGTTCACGGTGATATAGCTGGCGTGGGCGTAGACCTTGTCCAGGCAGATCAGGTAATCGTCGACGGCACGCTCCACCGGGGTGTCGAAGTTCTTGCCGATGTTGATGCCCAGCACACCCTTGTACCTGGCCGCCGCGACACGGGCCAGCAGGTGATCGACGCCCAGGTTGTTGAAGCCCATGCGATTGATGATCGCCTCGGCCTGGGGCAGACGGAACAGTCGTGGCTTGGGGTTGCCCGGCTGCGGCCGCGGCGTCACGGTGCCGATTTCCACGAAGCCGAAACCCAATTGCGCGAAGCCGTCGATGGCCGCGCCATTCTTGTCCAGGCCCGCCGCCAGCCCGACCGGGTTGGGAAACTCCAGCCCCATGACCGTCACCGGCAGTTTCGCCGGGGCCTTGCACAGCAGACCGTTAAGGCCCAAGCGCCCGCCCGCGCCGATCAAGTCCAGGGACAGGTCGTGGGAGGTTTCCGGGGAGAATTTGAACAGCAGTTCACGGGCCAGGGTGTACATGGGCGGCTTTGACTCGGGCGACGAAATGAGGCGGCGATTATAGCCGCGCAACGGCGTCGCAAGCGAGGCGCTCGCACAAAACCGCAGCGCTGGCATATGCCTTGCACCTTTTTGGTCATCAGCGCCCCATGCCAACGACGGAATGAGTGCCGCACTGTTTCAAAGGACAACGGCGTCGGCGTCCGGCCTCTCCTGGCCAGGACACGGCGCCTTTTCATGTGGAAGGTGATATCGATGAATGAAGTTCCAGCCACGCCCCTGGCCTGGGTCAATGGCAGCGATGCCCCGGAAAAGAGCGCGATCAACCTCGGCTTCATGGCCTTGAGCGACTGCGCCCCGGTGGTGGTGGCCGCCACCCAAGGCTTCGCCCAACCCTACGGCCTGACCCTGAATCTCAAGCGCCAGGCATCCTGGGCCAACCTGCGGGACAAGCTGGTCAGCGGTGAAATCGATGCCGCCCACAGCCTCTATGGCTTGATCTACGCAGTGCATCTGGGCATTGGCGGCGTCGCACCGACGGACATGGCCGTGCTGATGGGGTTGAACCAGAACGGCCAGAGCATCAACCTCTCCCACGGCCTCCAGGCCCAAGGCGTGACCAGTCCTGAAGCACTGGAACGGCACGTGCACCAAACTCGCCCGAAACTGACCTTCGCCCAGACCTTCCCCACCGGCACCCATGCCATGTGGCTCTATTACTGGCTCGCGGCCCAGGGCATCCATCCGCTATCGGATGTCGACAGCGTCGTGGTGCCGCCGCCGCAGATGGTCGCCCACCTGCAAGCCGGGCGCATCGACGGTTTTTGCGTGGGCGAGCCCTGGTGCGCCAGTGCGGTAAAGCAAAACCTCGGTTTTACCCTGGCGACCACCCAGACCATCTGGCCCGACCACCCGGAAAAGGTCCTCGGCTGCACCCGCGCGTTCGTCGAGCAATACCCCAATACCGCCCGGGCGCTGGTAATGGCGATCCTGGAAGCAAGCCGCTTCATCGAGCAAAGCACTGAAAACCGTCGCAGCACCGCACAACTGTTGAGCGCACCCGAATACCTCGACGCGCCGCTGGACTGCATCGAGCCGCGCTTGCTGGGCATCTATGCCGACGGCTTGGGCAACAGTTGGCAGGACCCCCATGCCATGCGCTTCCACGGAGGCGGCGAGGTGAACCTGCCATACTTGTCCGATGGCATGTGGTTCATGACCCAGTTCCGTCGCTGGGGCCTGCTGCGTGAAGACCCGGACTACCTGGCCGTCGCGCGCCAGGTCCAGCAGCTCAAGCTGTACCGTGAAGCCGCCGCGGCGCTGGGCGTAATCTCCCCAGGCCAGGACATGCGCAGCAGCCAACTGATCGACGGCACCACCTGGGACGGCACTGATCCGGCCGGGTACGCCCGCAGCTTCAAACTGCACGCCTTGAGCGATGCGGCTCCCCTTCTCGCCAGCCGCTGACAGGAGCCACGACCATGCTGCGTATCCTGCTGATCAACGACACCGCGAAAAAAGTCGGTCGCCTGAAAGCCGCCCTGATTGAAGCCGGTTTCGAAGTGATCGACGAATCCGGCCTGACCATCGACCTGCCGGCGCGCGTCGAAACAGTGCGTCCGGACGTGATCCTGATCGATACCGAGTCACCCGGACGCGATGTGATGGAGCAAGTGGTGCTGGTCAGTCGTGACCAGCCGCGACCGATCGTCATGTTTACCGACGAGCACGACCCGGATGTAATGCGCCAGGCGATCAAGTCGGGCGTCAGCGCCTACATCGTCGAAGGCATCCATGCCGCGCGCCTGCAACCGATCCTCGACGTCGCCATGGCCCGCTTCGAAAGCGACCAGGCCCTGCGCGCCCAACTCCTGGCCCGGGACCAGCAACTGGCCGAACGCAAGCGCATCGAACTGGCCAAGGGCATGCTCATGAAGATGAAGGAGTGCAACGAGGAACAGGCCTACACCCTGATGCGCCGCCAGGCCATGAGCCGCCAGCAGAAGCTGATCCAGGTGGCGGAGCAGATCATTGCCATGAATGAGCTGCTGGGCTGAAAGCCTTGTAGCGCAGGGCCTGCCGCCATCGCGAGCAGGCTCGCTCCCACAGGTCCGAGCACACCTCTGGCCCCTGTGGGAGCGAGCTTGCTCGCGATAGCTATCTAGCCTTCAACATCGCAATCGACTGACCCACCGTCATCGCGAGCAAGCTCGCTCCCACATTGATCTCAGGGTGAGCACTAGCATTTGCGAACGCTCCCGATCCACTGTGAGAGCGAGCCCGCTCGCGAAGGGCTCGCCCCGAATTATCAGGTTGGCACAGATCTCGCTTAACCCACCCCACAGGTAACCAACGGCGGTTGCCCCACCTACGACAAAGACGTCGCATACCCCATTGCCCTCCAGCAATCCGGGTTGCGGCGTTTTTTTGTTTTGGTCCTGCGGGACCGGTGGTGCGACCACAGGCGGCGCACTGCTCAAAGCACTGACTCATTTCTCGAGACTTTTACAGCTGAGGTGCGCGATGAATTCAAGCTTCTGGAAATCCGGCCATACCCCGACACTGTTCGCGGCCTTCCTCTATTTCGACCTGAGTTTCATGGTCTGGTACCTGCTTGGCCCATTGGCGGTGCAGATATCCACCGACCTGCACCTGACCACTCAACAGCGCGGCCTGATGGTCGCCACGCCGATCCTCGCCGGCGCCGTACTGCGCTTGTTCATGGGTCTGCTGGCCGACCGGATTTCACCCAAGACCGCCGGCATGGTCGGCCAGGTGATCGTCATCGGTGCGCTGTTCTGCGCCTGGAAACTCGGCATCCACAGCTATGAACAAGCGTTGCTGCTGGGCCTGTTCCTGGGCGTGGCCGGTGCTTCGTTCGCCGTCGCCCTGCCACTGGCGTCCCAGTGGTATCCGCCCCAGCACCAAGGCAAGGCCATGGGCATCGCCGGTGCGGGCAACTCCGGCACCGTGCTCGCTGCATTGATCGCACCGGTCATGGCCGTGGCCTTTGGCTGGACCAATGTGTTCGGCTTCGCGCTGATCCCGCTGGTCCTGACCCTGATCGCCTTCAGCTTGATGGCCAAGAACGCCCCCGAGCGGCCGAAAGCCAAATCCATGGCTGACTACCTCAAGGCCCTCGGCGATCGCGACAGCTGGTGGTTCATGTTTTTCTACAGCGTGACCTTTGGCGGCTTCATCGGCCTGGCCAGCGCCCTGCCCGGCTACTTCAACGACCAATACGGCCTGAGCCCGGTCACCGCCGGCTACTACACCGCCGCCTGCGTCTTCGGTGGCAGCCTGATGCGCCCACTGGGCGGCGCCTTGGCAGACCGTTTCGGCGGCATCCGCACCCTGCTGGGCATGTACACCGTGGCGGCTATCTGCATCGCTGCCGTGGGTTTCAACCTGCCAAGTTCCTACGCGGCGCTGGCACTGTTCGTGTGCACCATGCTCGGTCTGGGTGCAGGCAACGGTGCGGTGTTCCAACTGGTGCCACAACGTTTCCGTCGCGAAATCGGCGTGATGACTGGTTTGATCGGCATGGCCGGCGGCATCGGCGGCTTCGCCCTGGCGGCGGGCATGGGTGCGATCAAGCAGAGCACTGGCAGCTATCAACTGGCGTTGTGGTTGTTTGCCAGCCTCGGTGTCCTGGCCTGGTTCGGCCTGCACGGCGTCAAGCGTCGCTGGAGAACCACCTGGGGTTCGGCCGCCGTCACCGCCGCTCGGGTATAACCTGCAACCATGAGCCTGCAATTGAGTTTCGCCGAGGCCAGCGCCATCGGCCCCCGGGAAGAAAACCAGGACGCCCTGCGCCTGGTCACCCCCGCCCCGGCCTTGGCCGCCAGCAAGGGTTACCTGTTCGCCATCGCCGACGGCGTGAGCCAATGCGCCGATGGCGGATTGGCCGCCCGCTCGACCTTGCAAGCGCTGGCCTTGGATTACTACTCCACGCCGCAAACCTGGGGCGTGGCCCAGGCGCTGGACCGGCTGTTACTGGCACAGAACCGCTGGTTGCAAGCCAACGGTGGCGGGCAACCGCTGCTCACCACCGTCAGCGCGCTGGTGCTGCGGGGCCGGCGCTTCACCCTGGCCCATGTCGGTGATTGCCGGGTCTACCGTTGGCAAGCCGATCATCTGCAACGGATCAGCGAAGATCACGTCTGGGAACAACAGGGCATGCAACACGTGCTCAAGCGTGCCCTGGGGCTGGATCAACACCTGATCCTGGATTTCCTCGACGGGGAACTGCGCGAGGACGAAACTTTCGTGCTGCTCAGTGACGGCGTGTGGGCAGTACTCGGCGACACCGCCATCGCCGGCATTCTGCGTGACCAGCCAGACCTCGAACTCGCGGCCCAGACATTGGTGAACGCCGCCCACCTGGCCGGCAGCCAGGACAACGCCAGTGCGTTGCTGGTGCGCGTCGATGCCTTGGGCGAAGCCAGCATCGGCGATGCGTTGATCCAGCTCCAGCAGTGGCCGTTGCCGCCGACGCTGAAGCCCGGCCAGGCCTTCGAGGGTTGGCAGATCGAAAGTTTGCTCGGCCAGAGCCAGCAATCGTTGCTTTACCGGGTCCACGACGGCCAGGGCCAACCCTGGCTACTGAAAACCTTGCCTGCGCAACTGCGGGACGATTCTCGGGCCGGGCAGGCCTTGTTGTCGGAAGAATGGTTTCTCAAGCGAGTCGCCGGCAGGCAATTTCCCGAAGTGCATGGCGTGCCCCAGCGCCAGCATCTGTACTACGTGATGCGCGAATATTCGGGCATGACCCTGGCCGAGATGTTCGACCGGACCGGCACGCTGCCCCTGGCGCAATGGCAGGACCTCGCACAACGGCTGGTGCGGGCGGTGGGCCTGTTGCATCGACGGCAGATCTACCACCGCGACATCAAGCCGGAAAACCTGCACCTGGGCGACGACGGTGAACTTCGCCTATTGGATTTTGGCCTGGCGTATTGCCCAGGTTTGTCCGAGGACCAGGCCAACGTCTTGCCTGGCACGCCCAGCTACATTGCTCCGGAAGCCTTCGGCGGTGCCGCGCCGACCGCTCAACAGGATTTGTACTCGGTCGGCGTGACCTTGTATTTCCTGCTGACCGGGCACTATCCCTACGGTGAAGTCGAAGCCTTCCAGCGCCCGCGCTTCGGCGTGCCGGTCAGCGCCAGCCGCTATCGACCGGACCTCGCCGAATGGCTCGGGCAAAGCCTCGAACGTGCCGTCGCCGCGGACCCGGACCAGCGCTTTGAAACCGCCGAGGAATGGTTGCTGTTGCTGGAACAGGGCGAGCGCCGCAGCTTGAGCGTAAGGCCCCGGCCCCTGCTGGAGAGAGAACCGCTGAAGGTGTGGCGAACGTTGGCGCTGGTGTCGCTGGTCGTGAATATCGTGCTGTTGTTCCTGGTATTCCACGGCTGAAATCGGCCGCTCCCCGCAAGGGATTGTCTTGCGGCAAGCCTGGAAATCAGCTCAAGCGCTGATCGCCAGGCCATGCCGGCGATGATGCACGCTCAACTGATCCTTGATCAGTCGCAGCACCCGGGCTTCGTGCTCATGGATGAAGAAATGCCCACCCGCGAGCATGTCCACGGAGAAACTGCCGCAGGTTTCCCGGCTCCAGCCAATCAGTTGTTCCGTGGTGGCCTTGTCGGCCGCGCCGCCGAGCACATGCACGGGGCAGTTCAGCGGTGATCGAAGCTTGGGTTGGTAGCGCCCGCAGAGCAGGAAATCCGCCCGCAGCACGGGCAAGGTCAGGGCCATCAATTCTTCGTTGGCCAACACTTCTTCGCTGGTGCCATTGAGGGTGCGCAACTGGTCGATCAGTTCCGCATCGGTTTTCGGCTCGGCGAAGCCGCGATCGTAATCGGCGCGCATCGTCGGCGCCGCCGTACCCGAGGCAAACAGCGCCACCGGTTCCGGGCAACCCAGTTCACGCAAGGCATGGGCGATTTCGCAGGCCAGCAACGCCCCCAGGCTGTGACCGAACAGAGCGTAAGGAGCCCGGAGCGTCGGGAACAGCTCTCGTGCCAGTTGCCTCGCCAACGGCCCCATGTCGGTGTGCAGCGGCTCGGCAAAACGCGCCCCGCGCCCTGGCAATTCCACCGGTTGCACCGTCAGCCACTGTGGCACCTTGCGCCGCCAGCGGCTGTAAACCATCGCACTGGCGCCTGAATACGGCAGGCAGAGCAGGGTCAGTTGGGTCACTGCGGTTTTCTCCGATCGTTTGTATAAAAAGAATAACGAGGCCGGGCCGTGGAAAATTAGTCACCGGCCCCACGTCCGGATGCGGCTTATAATGCCCGCCCCATGGCTTTGGTCTGCCCAAGGAGAACACAATGAGCTGGTCCGCCCAACAATATGTTGCTTTCGAACAGGAACGCACCCGCCCTTCCCGCGATCTGCTGGCAGCGATCCCGCAAATACAGGCGCGCCAGGTGATCGACCTGGGCTGCGGCCCCGGCAACTCCACCGAATTGTTGGTGGACCATTTTCCCGGCGCAACGGTGCGTGGCCTGGACAGTTCCGCCGACATGGTCGAAGCCGCCCGCAAGCGCTTGCCCAACGTGTCATTCGACACGGCAGACATCGGCCGATGGAACGAAAACGGTCCCTTCGACGTGATCTTCGCCAACGCCGTGCTGCAATGGCTGCCGGACCACGCCACTCTGCTGCCATCGCTGGTGGACAAGCTCACGCCAGGTGGCAGCCTGGCGATCCAGATGCCCGACACCCTGCACCAGCCGTCCCATCGCTTGATGCGAGACATCGCTGCCAGCGGCCCCTGGGCCAGCCAACTGGCCGGCGCGGCCGATTCTCGGACCGAGGTGGAGGATGCCGCCACCTATTTCAAGATCCTCAAACCCCATTGCACTCGCGTCGATGTGTGGCGCACCACCTACCACCATCCGCTGGCCGGTGGTGCCACGGGGATCGTGGAATGGTTCAAGGGCAGCGGCCTGCGTCCGTTCCTCGAACCCCTGGACGAAGCGCAACGCGAGGACTATCTGACGCAGTACCACAAGGCCATCGAACAGGCTTATCCAGCCCTGGACGATGGCTCGGTCCTGCTGCCGTTTCCAAGGTTGTTCATCGTCGCGACGCGCTAGGGCGATGGTCGGGAATGAGGACAAAACACCAGGCCGAACCGGTCGCAACAAAAGGAAAAAGAACTGAGAATAGTGCGAAACCATTCCCAGCTCTAATCTCAAACAAGTTAAAAAATTACAAACACGTAGAACTGCTAAAGCTCTCGAATATGAATATTATCAACATCAACAATTGGATCACCAAAATCAACAAGTGCTTGACGGATCCAGATTTCTCCAGCACCCGCGTCCTCACTCGTCATAGTAAACGTGAACTTATAGGTCTCCCAATGAGGTGTTACTTTAAAGTTTTCGTTCCCTTCTTCTGCAGCGCCATAGACAGTCATAGCCAGATACGCACGCCCATAAGTTTCAGAGGTTCCTCGAGCCAGAACGCTCATCTCATAACTTTTACCTAAGACGAAAGAAATTCCTGTATGAGCCAATCTGGGAAATTTACCAACCGCGACCAGTTCACAGTAATAGTTACCCTTTTGCCCCTCTTTGATGGATGCGTTTTGCACTAACACCCAACCGTTGGTGTTTCGACCTGAAAAATCAGTATAGTGATCGAGTTTATTTATTCCGGTTGATTTTGAAGTAGTCATGGTTGAACGTCCTCTGTGTATTGAAGTGTTATTCAATCCCGTTCCTGAATTACTGGCTACTGTCAAACTTTACAGGTACGGGGCCTTTCCCGACGGATGGCCAGAGAGTCATTTACTTAGGCGATGGTCGGGTGGCGAGGGCTAAATTTCTGATCCAGGCCCTCGTTACCTGCTAAGACCAAAACCCGCAAGAGTGATCGCCGTGGACCTGCAAACCATCCTGGGCAAGCTGTTCGCCAATGCCGGCGCCGTTGGCATCGAAGGCGTCTTCCAATTCGTGTTCGGCCCGCACCAGGCGTTCTGGTCCGAGGTCAAGGCCAGCAGCCATACCCAGGCTGGCCGCCACGCCAGCCCCGACGTGACCATCGAAGTGGCGGAAAAGGACTTTCTCGGGATCATGGCCGGCCTGGCCAACGTCGAGGAACTGTTCGCCAGCGGTCGCCTGAAGATCGGCGGCAACATGGGCCTGGCGACGTTATTGCCGCAGATCATCGACCATGCGCGCCACGGCAATCGGCCGGTGGAAAAGGTCGACATGAACAAGCGCTACCCGACCCCATCGCGCTTCAGCGAAACCCTCACCGCCAGCCTGCCAATCCAACGCACCATCGAGCGTCAGCCGCGCAGCGAGTTATCGGTGCAAGACTTCCAGGCGCGCTATCTGCCCCATGGCATCCCGGTGATCATCAGCGATGCGCTGCAGGACTGGCCCTTGTTCAAGCTCAGCCGGGAACAAACCCTGGTGCATTTCGCCGAGCTGCAAGGCATCACCCGCCATGGCGATTATGTGAAGAAGACCTTTTCCACCGAGCGGGACTTTCGCTCCACCTCCATGGCGGACTTCATCGCCTCCCTCGACAGCCCGGCGCCCAAGCGCGCCGACGGCGAACCACCGGCCTACATGGGCAACAATATCTTGCCGGCGCAGTTGATGGAGCTGATCAAATATCCGCCCTATTTCGATCCGTCGCTGTTCATTCCGCCGCGCATCTGGATCGGCCCCAAGGGCACCCTCACGCCGCTGCACCGCGACGACACCGACAACCTGTTCGCCCAGGTCTGGGGCCAGAAAACCTTCACCCTCGCCGCGCCCCATCACCGCGAGGCACTGGGCACCTGGTCGACCGCGCCCCAAGGCGGATTGGACGGCTGTGATTTCAACCCGGACGCGCCGGACTACGAGCGTTTCCCCAGCGCCCGGAACGTGACGTTCATGCGGGTGACGCTGGAGGCCGGGGACCTGCTGTTTTTGCCGGAGGGTTGGTTTCACCAGGTGGAGTCGGTGTCCACCTCGCTGTCGGTGAATTTCTGGGTGAATTCGGGGCGGGGTTGGTGACAACACTAGCGGAGCCGACCTTGTGGCGAGGGGATTTATCCCCGTTGGGCTGCGTAGCAGCCCCTCAAAAGGACAACGCGTTTAGCTTGATGTATATCAAGTAGAAGGGTTGGGACTGCTGCGCAGTCCAGCGGGGCGGTGCGACGTTTCGCTAAATCCCCTCGCCACAGCGCTTTGCGCTCACCTTTGCTGGCGATAACTCTGCACCGCCGACCCAAGCACCACCGCCCCGGCCGCAATCGCCAGCCAGAACCCACTGCGTGCGCCAAACGTATCCACCAGCCACCCCGAACCGGCCGCGCCGATCGCCACGCCGATGCTCAGGCCGGTCACCAGCCAGGTCAGGCCTTCGGTCAGCCGGGCCGGCGGCACGATACGCTCCACCAGGGCCATGGCGACGATCAGCGTCGGCGCGAAGAACAACCCGGCGACGAACACGGCCAGGGACAAGCCGAGGATATTGCTCGCCAACAGCAACGGCAGCGTGGTGACTGCCGTCGCTACGCCGCCATACAGGAACAGCCGCGGCAATGGCAGTTTCGAGCGCAGCGCGCCGAACGCCAGCCCGGCCAGGCACGAACCGATCGCATAGACCGACAGCACGATGCTCGCCGCCGCGGGCTGCCCCTGCTGCTGGGCGAACGCGACGCTGACCACGTCCACCACCCCGACGATGACCCCCATGGCGACCATCAACGACAGCAGCAAAAGCACATCGACTGAACCAATGATCGAGCCCTGATGATGCGCCTGGTGCGGATGCACCGGCGGCTCGGTGCCACGCTGCAGGACAAACGCCGTGACGCCGATCGCCAGCAGCAACACCGAGGCCAGCGGCCCCGCCTCGGGAAACGCCACCACGCACAAACCCACCGACAACGGCGGCCCGACGATGAAGCAGACCTCGTCCAGCACCGACTCCAGCGCATAAGCGGTGCGCAATTGCGGCTGGCCGCGATACACCTCGGTCCAGCGCGCCCGCACCATCGCCGACATACTCGGCATGCAACCGGCCAGCGCGGCGAACAGGAACAGCGTCCAATGGGGCGCCTGCAATCGCGTGCACAACAACAGCATCAACAACGCCCCGCCGCCCAGCAACGCTGACACCGGCAACACCCGCCCCTGGCCGAAACGGTCCACCAGCCGCGACACCTGGGGCGCGCAGAACGCGGTCGCCAGGGCAAACGTTGCCGCCACCGCGCCGGCCAATCCATAGCCGCCCTTGAGTTGCGCAAGCATGGTGATCAGGCCGATGCCGGTCATTGATATGGGCATGCGCGCGACCATCCCCGCCAGCACGAAGCCGCGGCTGCCGGGGGCTGTGAACAATTCACGATAGGGGTTTGCCATGGGACGCGGCCTCAACAAGGGCCTGCAACTTGCCATAAACGACCGGGCCGGGGAAAGCGCAAAACTGTGGGTGAAATGTGAAGACTGTTTCCCGCAAATGAACTCTCGGCACGTGGCGCCAGTCAGCAAGTAAGGCCCTCAGTTCAAGGTGCTACCCATGCAGATTTCCCTCGCCCGACAAGTAGCCTTGGTGACCGGCGCCAGCTCCGGCATTGGCGCTGGCTCGGCAAAGGCGCTGGCGGCGGCCGGTGCCGCCGTGGTCCTCAACTACCATTCCAGCGCCGGCCCGGCCGAAGAGCTGGCCCGCGAGATCAACGACAGTGGCGGCCGCGCCATCGCCATCGGCGCCGACGTGTCGAAGGAGCAGGACGTTGAACGCTTGTTCGCCCAGGCCCTCGACGCCTTCGGTACGCTGGACATTCTCGTCGCCAACTCCGGCCTGCAAAAAGACGCTGCCGCCGTCGACATGAGCCTGGACGACTGGAACACCGTCATCGGCGTCAATCTCACCGGCCAGTTCCTCTGCGCCCGCGCCGCCCTGCGAATCTTCAACCGCCAGGGCATTCGCCAAGGCGTGTCCCGCGCCGCTGGCAAGATCATCCATATGAGTTCGGTGCACCAGCGCATTCCCTGGGCCGGCCACGTCAACTACGCAGCATCCAAGGGCGGCATCGACCAGCTCATGCAGACCCTGGCCCAGGAAACCAGTCACCAGCGCATCCGCATCAATAGCATCGCCCCCGGCGCCATCCGCACGGCGATCAACCGGGAGGCCATGGAGGGCGACAATGAGCAGAAAATCCTGGAGCTCATCCCCTACGGTCGGGTCGGCGATGTGGAAGATGTCGCCAACGCGGTGGTCTGGCTGGCGTCGGATTTGTCCGATTATGTCGTGGGCACCACGCTGTTCATCGATGGCGGAATGAGCCTCTATCCGGGGTTCCGCGGCAATGGCTGATCATGACGAACCGCAAAGCCCCATCGAGAACCACGGGATCATTGGCGACATGCGCACTGCCGCGCTGGTCAACGATCGTGGCAGCGTAGATTTTTTCTGCTGGCCGGAATTCGACAGCCCGTCGATCTTCTGTTCGCTGCTGGACACCGCCGAGGCCGGTATCTTTCAACTCGCGCCGGACTTGCCGGATGCCCGTCGCCAGCAAATCTACCTACCCGACACCAACGTCCTGCAGACCCGCTGGCTAAGCGACGGCGTTGTGGTGGAGATTACCGACCTGCTGCCCATCGGCGACAGCGAGGATGACCTGCCCGTGCTGATGCGGCGGGTGCGCATGACGGTCGGCAGTGCGACATTTCGCATGCGTTGCGCGGTGCGCCATGACTATTCCCGTGCCGCGACCACGGCGCACCAGGACGGCGACCACGTCATCTTCGAGGCCGCGCAACAACCGAGCCTGCGCCTGTGCGCCGACCAGCCCATGACGCTGGACGGCCAGGCGGCGGTGGCCGAGTTCACCCTGGCGCAAGGCCAGACGGCGGAGTTTCTTCTCGGAGGCATCGACGACACGCGCCTGGTGGATAACACCAGCACGCTGTGCCTGGAGCGAACCCTGGCGTTCTGGCGCGGCTGGATCAGCCAATCCAACTACCGCGGTCGCTGGCGAGAAATGGTCAACCGCTCCGCGCTGGCGCTGAAACTGCTGACGTCACGTAAACAAGGCGCCATCCTCGCCGCCGCCACCTTCGGCCTGCCGGAAACACGCGGTGGCGAGCGCAATTGGGATTACCGCTACACCTGGATCCGCGACGCCTCGTTCACCGTCTACGCATTCATGCGCCTGGGCTTTGTCGATGAAGCCAACGCCTACATGCGCTGGCTGCGTGGCCGGGTCAGCGACTGCCGCGATCAACCGACCAAACTCAACATCCTCTACGGCCTGGACGGTCGGCTTGAGCTGCCCGAAACCGAACTGACACACCTGAGCGGCTACGGCAACGCGCGGCCGGTGCGCATCGGCAACCTGGCGTACGAGCAAGTGCAGTTGGACATCTTCGGTGAGTTGATGGACGCGGTGTACCTGGTCAACAAATACGGCGAAGCCATTTCCCATCAGGGCTGGAAACACACGGTCGATGTGGTGGACCAGGTGTGCACGATCTGGCAGGACAAGGATGTCGGCATCTGGGAAATGCGCGGCGAGGAGCAGCATTTTTTGCATTCGCGGCTGATGTGCTGGGTCGCCGTGGACCGCGCCATTCGCCTGGCAAGCAAACGCTCCCTGCCCGCCCCGTTCGCCCGCTGGGATGAGACGCGCCAGGCCATCTACGAAGACATCTGGACGAACTTCTGGAACGACGAGCATCAGCATTTCGTCCAGCGCCTGGGCAGCACCGCCCTCGACGGCTCGATGCTGTTGATGCCGCTGGTGCGCTTCGTCAGTGCCCGCGACCCGCGCTGGTTGTCGACGCTGGACGCCATCGAAAAGGACCTGGTGCGCGACGGTATGGTCTATCGCTACCGCACCGACGACGACCCTATCGACGGCCTCATTGGCACCGAAGGTTCATTCGTCGCTTGCTCGTTCTGGTACGTCGAATGCCTGGCCCGCGCTGGCCGCGTGGAAAAAGCCCAACTGGAATTCGAGCAGTTGCTGCGCTACGCCAATCCGCTGGGATTGTATGCCGAGGAATTCGACAGCCACGGTTATCACCTCGGCAATCTTCCCCAGGCGTTGAGCCATTTGGCGCTGATCAGCGCGGCGACCTTCCTGGATCGCAAGTTGAGTGGAGAGAAAAATCATTGGCAGCCGTGAGCTGCGCTCGGACTAGTAGTGGAAATGTTCCTTTTGTGGCGACCGTCCACATTTCATCCTTATGCCTGTGCCAGGTTGCCAGCCCCGCATCCCTCTCCTAAGATCGATGCACGCAAGGGTGCAGCGGAGCTGCCCTAAAACCCGATTCAAGGACCCGACATGACCCATATCAAACGCTCAATCACCACCGAGCCCCGATCAGGGCTGACCCGCGAAGAACTCTGGGACGAACAGGACAAGGGCCTTATCAAATGCTGGGAAATCGGTCGCGACCGGGCGGCGAGGTTCCCCGAACTGGCGCAACGCTGTTTGGCCGGTGAACTGCCGGTGCTGGGTTGGAAAGGCGGAGTCAGCCGCAGCCTGAAGAAAACCGCCAAGTTCGGTTGTCTCAAGTACCTGGCCCAATGGCAGGGCCTGCGCGGCGAAGACCTCGACATCGACCTGACCCAGGAGCGCACCCTGACCTGCTCCAGCACGAACATGGTCGTGACGTTCACACCGGACCGGGCCAAATACCTGAACCAGGAGCCCGCCTGACCCCAACCGATTGAAGCCGGAGACCGACATGACATCTGCGCCCAAGGTCAATTTCGCGGTGACGCCACTGCTGCGCATCGCCTACGAAGAACACGGCCCTGCCAGCGGCGACCCGATCATCCTGCTGCACGGCTTCCCCTATGATCCGCGTACCTTCGATGAAGTTGCCCCGGTCCTGGCCCAACGCGGCTATCGAGTCATCGTGCCGTACTTGCGCGGCTACGGCCCAACCCGGTTCAACAACCCAGCCATCGCCCGCTCCGGGCAACAGGCGGCGTTGGCCCAGGACCTGCTGGACCTGATGCACGCGGTCGACATTCCCCAAGCGGCGCTGTGCGGCTATGACTGGGGAGGCCGCGCCGCCTGCATCGTCGCCGCCCTGTGGCCCGAACGCGTGCGCTGCCTGGTCGCGGGCGACGGCTATATCGTGCAGGACATTCCTGGCTCGACCCAACCGCTGGGTCCCGAAGATGAACATCGCCTGTGGTACCAGTATTACTTTCACACCGCCCGGGGCGTCGAAGGCCTGACGCAGAATCGGCGTGAACTGTGCCAATTGCTCTGGCGCCTCTGGTCGCCAACCTGGAAACGCGGCGCCGAGCTGTATCCGCTCACCGCCCCGTCATTCGAGAACCCGGACTTTGTCGACGTGGTGATTCATTCCTACCGGCATCGCTTCATGTACGCGCCGGGAGATCCGACGCTTGAGTGGATGGAGGAGCAACTGGCGGCGCAACCGGCCATCAGCGTGCCGAGCATTTCCCTGCGCGGGGCCGATGATGGTGTGGGACCGCCGTCCGAACACGACGAAGATGCCGGGCATTTTACCGGCCACTACGAACGCCGCGTGCTAGCCGGCGTCGGCCATAACATTCCTCAGGAAGCCCCCGAGGCTACGGTCAAGGCGTTACTGGATCTGCTTGAGCGTTGAATCGCTCCCGATAGGCCTGGGGCGTCACGCCCACGGCTCGCAAAAAGCTGCGGCGCAGGGTTTCTTCGCTACCGAAGCCACATTGCAGGGCGACGCGCTTGACCGGCACCGCGCTGTCGGCAAGCAGGCGGCGGGCGGTCTCGACGCGGATCAGTTCCACGGCGCGGGCCGGGGTCTGGCCGGTCTCGGCGCGGTAATGACGGACAAAACTGCGTTCACTCATGCCCGCCTCGGCAGCCAGGCTCGACAAGCCCAGGTCCCGCGTCAGGTGCTCGGCGATCCAAGCATGTAATTTATCAAAGCGACCGCCCTGTTTTTGTAGCGCCAAGGTAGCGCTGAACTGCGATTGCCCACCAGGACGCTTGAGAAACACCACCAAGTGCCGCGCAACCTCCAGGGCCATCGCCCGACCAAGGTCCTCTTCGACCAACGCCAGTGCGAGGTCGATCCCGGCCGTGACCCCGGCCGACGTCCAGACCGAGCCGTCCTTGATGAAAATTGGATTGGGTTCGACTTGCAATTGCGGGTGTTGCTTGGCCAGTTGTTCGCAGCGGGTCCAGTGAGTCGCCACCCGGCGCCCGTCCAGCCAACCACTTGCCGCCAACAGGAACGCGCCGGTACACACTGACGCGACCCTTCGCGAGCGCACTCCTTGGTGTTTGACCCAGGCCACCAGGGCCGGATCCTCGGCGGCTTCGTATACGCCCCAACCACCGGCGATCAACAACGTGTCGCTGTCTTCGTCGGGGAGCGGATCGGCCATCAGCGCCAACCCTGCCGAAGACATCACCGCCCCGCCACCGGCAGCGACGACGGTCGGCGCATACGGCATCGGCAAGCCTTGCGCACGGGCCAGATCGTTGGCCGACGCGAACACCTGCAAGGGCCCTGTGACGTCCAGCACCTGAACGTTGGCAAAGGCCAGCACATGAATGGATTTCGGCGTATTTGGCATATTGGCGTGATTCGTGGGCTGATTGGCGAATACGCCAGATCCTACGAGCCTACAGTGAAACCGTCCACCCCTCGGGGACCATCCACAGGAGAAAGCGACATGACATTACAGATTGGTTTTCTGTTATTCCCCCAGGTGCAGCAACTGGATCTCACCGGCCCTTATGACGTGCTGGCCTCCCTGCCCGACGTGAAAGTCCACCTGATCTGGAAAGACCTGGCACCCGTTACCGCCAGCACCGGGCTGGTCTTGCTGCCGACCACTACGTTCGAAGATTGCCCGACGCTCGACGTGATCTGCGTCCCCGGCGGCAGCGGCGTCGGTCCGCTGATGGAAGACGAGCAGACCCTGGCTTTCATTAAGCGCCAGGCAGCCCACGCCAAGTACATCACCTCGGTGTGCACCGGTTCGCTGGTACTCGGCGCGGCGGGTTTGTTGCGCGGCAAGCGCGCCACCACCCATTGGGCTTTCCACAGCCTGCTGCAACCGTTGGGCGCGACCCCCATCAAGGACCGCGTGGTACGCGATGGCAATCTGTTCACGGGCGGTGGCATCACGGCGGGCATCGACTTTGCCCTGACCCTGGCGGCAGAACTGTTCGACCGGGACACCGCCGAGCTCGTGCAATTGCAGCTTGAGTACGCCCCCGCCCCGCCGTTTGTCTCAGGGAGTCCGGACACTGCGCCAGCTAAAGTGCTGGAAGAGGCCAACCGGCGCTCGGCGGAGTCGCTCCGGGTGCGTTCGCAGATCACTCAGCGGGCTGCGGCGCGGTTGGAAAAGGCGTAGCGGTAAATTTCAGCCAGGCAAGCGGATGTTCTGCCTGGCTGAAACGGATGTCGAACCGGTACGCCTCAGTACGGGCTGGCCGTTGGCCGTACCACCAGCTCACTGACGTCCACGTCCGCCGGCTGTTCGATGGCGTAGGCAATGGCCCGGGCAATGGCCTCAGCGGGGATGGCGATCCTGCGGAACTCGCGCATCTCGGCGCGTCCGCCTTCGTCGGAAATACTCTCGGCCAGTTCCGATTCGGTGACGCCCGGGGAAATTACCGTTACGCGAACGTCTCCACCCACCTCCTGGCGCAGGCCTTCGGAAATGGCCCGCACGGCAAATTTCGTGGCGCAGTAAACCGCGGCCGTTGGGCTGACCGCGTAGGCACCGATGGAGGCAATATTGATGAACTGGCCGCTGCGTTGGCGCTGCATCAGTGGCAGGCCTGCGGCAATACCATGGAGGACGCCGCGGATGTTGACGTCGATCATCCGGTCCCACTCATCGACTTTGAGGGCCTCGAGCTTGGAGAGGGGCATGACGCCGGCGTTATTGATGATCACATCGAGTCGGCCGAATTTTTCGACGGCGAAATCGATCAGGTTCTGGACGTCATCGCGACGGGTCACGTCCACGGCTTTGCAAGCGGCTCGCTGGCCAGCGGCCTCAATTTCTTGCACGAGCGTCTGCAAACGGTCCACGCGTCGGGCACCCAATACGACGCAAGCCCCCCGGGCCGCCAGCAAGCGTGCTGCCGCCTCACCTATCCCGCTGCTAGCGCCAGTGATGACCACGACTTTGTTCTGAATATCGGACATGATGAATCCCTCGTCTGGATGTGTTGGCTCCTGGGTGGAGCGTTTCGACAGGTCCAGATTAGGGATTCGCTCTGCGCTTCGGTTAGCCGGATTCTCCTGCGCATTTGCACGATCCTGTAACGATAACGCCTCTGGCCGTCGCGGCTGCAATCAGCTTTACTAGCGCGATCCATTGAATTGGCCAGGGAGATTGATCGGCATGTCGGTATCCACGTCCATCACCATCACGCCCGATAACCGCGTAGACCTGCGTCGCGCCGAACTGGCGAGCCTGATGAAGCGCTTCGCCCCGGAATATGGCGCTCACGCCACGGCCATCGAGGCGCTGCACCTTATCCGCAGCGACCAACCCACCGAAGCCCTGCATGTCGTACACAAGCCGGGGCTCTGCGTCATTGTCCAAGGGCGCAAAGAAGTCACGCTGGCGGATGAACGCTATGTCTATGACCCGCTCAATTATTTGGTAGTCTCGGTGACGCTGCCTCTGGCCGGCCAAGTGATCGAGGCCAGTCCCGAGCAACCGTACCTGTGCATTCGCCTGGACATTGATCCGGCCCAGATCTGTAGATTGATCGCTGATGCCAGCCCCATCGGCGTACCGACCGAAAGGGCCAATCGTGGATTGTTCCTGGATCGCATTGATGAACCCTTGCTCGACGCAATGCTGCGCTTGCTGCGGTTGCTCGACAGCCCGGAAGACATCGCCACCCTTGCGCCGTTGGCCCAGCAGGAGATTTTCTACCGACTGTTGCGCGGTACCCAAGGCCGGCGCCTGCATGAAATCGCGATTCCTGACACCCAGACCCACCGCATCAGCCGGGCCATCGAGTGGCTCAACAGCCACTACGCCGAACCGTTGAGCATTGAGAGCCTGGCGCAAATGATCAATCTCAGCCCTTCGGCCCTGCATCATCGCTTCAAGGCCGTGACCGCCATGAGCCCGCTTCAATACCAGAAACAACTGCGCCTGCAGGAAGCCCGACGGTTATTGTTGGCCGAGAACAGCGACGTTTCGTCAATCGGCTACAAGATGGGCTATGAAAGCCCTTCCCAGTTCAGCCGAGAGTACAGCCGTTTATTTGGCGCCTCGCCCAGCAAAGACATCGCTCGTCTGCGAGCCATGGCATTACAGGCCAGCAGCGCCTGATGCGACATGCAAACAGGATCAGGCAAACGCAAGGCAGTTTCCGACTAACGACGTCCCCCTCCTCATTCCTATTCTGAACCCATGCAGCAAGACAACCGTCCAGCTGCAACGGGTTCAGCAGATCTCGATATCTGAACGACCCGGCACTCACCCCATTGATACCGGAGTCATGCTATGAAAACTTTCAATTCGTCGCTCGCCATTGTTGCCTTCGTATTGAGCACCACGGCAGTTGCCCTGCCAAGCCAGCAACAGGACCGCTTCTTTACCCAAGCGCTTGATCAACAGCAGTCCGTAGCAGCAGACGGTACGGAGCGTACCGCCGGTGGCCGCGCACTGGCTGCTGATGGTTCGGATCGAGTACTGGCCCGACGTCTGGCATGAGAGACCTACTTTGCTGCAGACGAAAAAAAACCCGCCTAGGCGGGTTTTTGAGGACCTATTAGACTCCTGTCCGGCACTCCATGCCTGGTCCCATCATCCGTGACCCCGAGCACTCCCTGTACTCAACGGTTGTACATAGATTAGTCCCGTCGCGAACGAGGGCAAAGACGATAAAGCAGCAATGGCGTGTAAGTTTTTCGCCATGTAGCGTTTTCGACAACTTTTCAACAGACGAAAAAAAACCCGCCGAAGCGGGTTTTTCCAAGACCATTACGACTCCCTGTCGATAGCTTTCCTTGCAAGGCCGATCATCCCTGATCCTGAGCACTCCCTGTGCTTCAGTGGATGGGGTCAGAATACGCGTCGGATCCAAAGTGGAATAGAAGAGATAGCAACCAACGCGTGTAAGACATTCGCCATACCCACCCCTCCGTAAACCCTTAGCCTCTTAAGGGGACCGTTGGGATACCACCGTTTCCCACGCCCTGCCGAGGAACGTCAACCTGGAATTCATGCCTTGTTCAAGAACTCTTCAATATTAGCCATTTGCTCATCCCAGCCACGACTGTCCATACGGAAGGCCTTGAGTCGGCGCGCCTCGGGGATATCGTTGAATCCCGACTCCACTACCTTCAGCAGGGTGCCTCCATTCATATCCTCAAGCTCGAATTGCACGCGCGTCTCGGACTCCGAAGAATAATCCATCTCTGGCTGGATGGCATAAGGATGCCAACGAAACGAAAATACCCGCTCGGGCTCGACCCGCTCCACCGCCACATCCCAAGTAAGGTGCTCATAGCCAGGGTAGGTAATCTTTCCTTGGGTCCGCTCCCCCGCAACGAATCGTTTCCCCACCAGATTCACGCCAAACCATTGGCCAAAGACCTCGGCATTGGCCAAGGCTCGCCAGACTTGTGAACGCGGCGCCTTGAGTAAGATCTTTCTTTCTATACGATCGGATAAATGCATGGGGTCACCTCCTGTGTTCAACAGTAGGCTTGTAAGACCACGAGTCCAACCGGAAAGTTGTATCGGACCATCGTTTGGGTACACTCCCGCGCCAGTTTCACCCTTCAAGGAGACATCGATAATGTCCACCCGTTTGCTGCTGCCCCTGATTCCCCTGCTGTTCATCAGCACTGTTCAGGCTGATGCTTGCGCCAATGCCACCACTCAAGGTGATATGAATCAATGCGCAGCCCAGGAGAACAAAGCTGCCGACAAGGAACTGAACAGCTTGTACAAACAAATCACAGCACGCTTGATGGACAATGCCCACGCCAAGCAGTTGCTGGTCAAGGCCCAGCGTGCATGGATCGAATTCCGTGACGCTGAATGCAGCTTTTCCGCGTCCGGAGTCGAAGGCGGTAGCGTCTATCCCATGATTCACGACGAGTGCATTACAAACTTGACGAAGGCACGGGTCGAGGCGCTCAAGACCTACCTAAAGTGCAAGGAGGGAGATTTGAGCTGCCCGGTACCCGAGGCTTGATGGATGGATATTGGAGGGATGACCTGGTCATCCTTTTTTTCTCAAAAACAAAACCCCTACCTGCGTCAGCAGATAGGGGTTTCGGAATTTAATCTTGACGATGACCTACTCTCACATGGGGAAACCCCACACTACCATCGGCGATGCATCGTTTCACTTCTGAGTTCGGGATGGGATCAGGTGGTTCCAATGCTCTATGGTCGTCAAGAAATTCGGGTACTGAGTCGTGGCCTCATGGCCTCGCTTCAGCAAATTGGGTATGTGACAGCTTTCGGTGCTTGGTGAATTTCGAACTTTCGGTTCTTTTCGTCTTCACACACCGCAATCTGGCCTCTTTCGAGTCTGCAGATTGCTTGGGTGTTATATGGTCAAGCCTCACGGGCAATTAGTACAGGTTAGCTCAACGCCTCACAGCGCTTACACACCCTGCCTATCAACGTCGTAGTCTTCGACGGCCCTTCAGGGGACTCAAGGTCCCAGTGAGATCTCATCTTGAGGCAAGTTTCCCGCTTAGATGCTTTCAGCGGTTATCTTTTCCGAACATAGCTACCCGGCAATGCCACTGGCGTGACAACCGGAACACCAGAGGTTCGTCCACTCCGGTCCTCTCGTACTAGGAGCAGCCCCTCTCAAATCTCAAACGTCCACGGCAGATAGGGACCGAACTGTCTCACGACGTTCTAAACCCAGCTCGCGTACCACTTTAAATGGCGAACAGCCATACCCTTGGGACCGGCTTCAGCCCCAGGATGTGATGAGCCGACATCGAGGTGCCAAACACCGCCGTCGATATGAACTCTTGGGCGGTATCAGCCTGTTATCCCCGGAGTACCTTTTATCCGTTGAGCGATGGCCCTTCCATACAGAACCACCGGATCACTAAGACCTACTTTCGTACCTGCTCGACGTGTCTGTCTCGCAGTCAAGCGCGCTTTTGCCTTTATACTCTACGACCGATTTCCGACCGGTCTGAGCGCACCTTCGTACTCCTCCGTTACTCTTTAGGAGGAGACCGCCCCAGTCAAACTACCCACCATACACTGTCCTCGATCCGGATAACGGACCTGAGTTAGAACCTCAAAGTTGCCAGGGTGGTATTTCAAGGATGGCTCCACGCAGACTGGCGTCCACGCTTCAAAGCCTCCCACCTATCCTACACAAGCAAATTCAAAGTCCAGTGCAAAGCTATAGTAAAGGTTCACGGGGTCTTTCCGTCTAGCCGCGGATACACTGCATCTTCACAGCGATTTCAATTTCACTGAGTCTCGGGTGGAGACAGCGCCGCCATCGTTACGCCATTCGTGCAGGTCGGAACTTACCCGACAAGGAATTTCGCTACCTTAGGACCGTTATAGTTACGGCCGCCGTTTACCGGGGCTTCGATCAAGAGCTTCGCGTTAGCTAACCCCATCAATTAACCTTCCGGCACCGGGCAGGCGTCACACCCTATACGTCCACTTTCGTGTTTGCAGAGTGCTGTGTTTTTAATAAACAGTCGCAGCGGCCTGGTATCTTCGACCGGCGTGGGCTTACGCAGCAAGTGCTTCACCCTCACCGGCGCACCTTCTCCCGAAGTTACGGTGCCATTTTGCCTAGTTCCTTCACCCGAGTTCTCTCAAGCGCCTTGGTATTCTCTACCCAACCACCTGTGTCGGTTTGGGGTACGGTTCCTGGTTACCTGAAGCTTAGAAGCTTTTCTTGGAAGCATGGCATCAACCACTTCGTCACCCAAAGGGTAACTCGTCATCAGCTCTCGGCCTTGAAACCCCGGATTTACCTAAGATTTCAGCCTACCACCTTAAACTTGGACAACCAACGCCAAGCTGGCCTAGCCTTCTCCGTCCCTCCATCGCAATAACCAGAAGTACAGGAATATTAACCTGTTTTCCATCGACTACGCTTTTCAGCCTCGCCTTAGGGACCGACTAACCCTGCGTCGATTAACGTTGCGCAGGAAACCTTGGTCTTTCGGCGTGGGTGTTTTTCACACCCATTGTCGTTACTCATGTCAGCATTCGCACTTCTGATACCTCCAGCAAGCTTCTCAACTCACCTTCACAGGCTTACAGAACGCTCCTCTACCGCATCACTTGCGTGATACCCGTAGCTTCGGTGTATGGTTTGAGCCCCGTTACATCTTCCGCGCAGGCCGACTCGACTAGTGAGCTATTACGCTTTCTTTAAAGGGTGGCTGCTTCTAAGCCAACCTCCTAGCTGTCTAAGCCTTCCCACATCGTTTCCCACTTAACCATAACTTTGGGACCTTAGCTGACGGTCTGGGTTGTTTCCCTTTTCACGACGGACGTTAGCACCCGCCGTGTGTCTCCCATGCTCGGCACTTGTAGGTATTCGGAGTTTGCATCGGTTTGGTAAGTCGGGATGACCCCCTAGCCGAAACAGTGCTCTACCCCCTACAGTGATACATGAGGCGCTACCTAAATAGCTTTCGAGGAGAACCAGCTATCTCCGAGCTTGATTAGCCTTTCACTCCGATCCACAGGTCATCCGCTAACTTTTCAACGGTAGTCGGTTCGGTCCTCCAGTCAGTGTTACCTAACCTTCAACCTGCCCATGGATAGATCGCCCGGTTTCGGGTCTATTCCCAGCGACTAGACGCCCTATTAAGACTCGCTTTCGCTACGCCTCCCCTATTCGGTTAAGCTCGCCACTGAAAATAAGTCGCTGACCCATTATACAAAAGGTACGCAGTCACCCAACAAAGTGGGCTCCCACTGCTTGTACGCATACGGTTTCAGGATCTATTTCACTCCCCTCTCCGGGGTTCTTTTCGCCTTTCCCTCACGGTACTAGTTCACTATCGGTCAGTCAGTAGTATTTAGCCTTGGAGGATGGTCCCCCCATATTCAGACAAAGTTTCTCGTGCTCCGTCCTACTCGATTTCACTTCTAAGATCCTTTCGCGTACAGGGCTATCACCCACTATGGCCGCACTTTCCAGAGCGTTCCGCTAAAATCAAAGAAGCTTAAGGGCTAGTCCCCGTTCGCTCGCCACTACTAAGGGAATCTCGGTTGATTTCTTTTCCTCAGGGTACTTAGATGTTTCAGTTCCCCTGGTTCGCTTCTTGCACCTATGTATTCAGTACAAGATAACCATCTTATGATGGCTGGGTTCCCCCATTCAGACATCTCCGGATCAAAGTCTGTTTGCCGACTCCCCGAAGCTTTTCGCAGGCTACCACGTCTTTCATCGCCTCTGACTGCCAAGGCATCCACCGTATGCGCTTCTTCACTTGACCATATAACCCCAAGCAATCTGGTTATACTGTGAAGACGACATTCGCCGAAAATTCGAATTTCTCAATTAAGAGAACTCACAAATTTTACCTTAGCCTGATCCGTTACCAGTGAAAGTAACGTTCAGTCTATCTTTCTATCACATACCCAAATTTTTAAAGAACGAACTAGTCAAAGACTAGAAATCAACATTCACCATCGAACCGATGGAATGCTCATTTCTAAGCTTTATACAATCGAAGCAGTAGTGGTGGAGCCAAGCGGGATCGAACCGCTGACCTCCTGCGTGCAAGGCAGGCGCTCTCCCAGCTGAGCTATGGCCCCGTATTTCTACAGGCGTTTCCCACACAAAATTGGTGGGTCTGGGCAGATTCGAACTGCCGACCTCACCCTTATCAGGGGTGCGCTCTAACCAACTGAGCTACAGACCCAATTCCGGGCTGCTTCTTTCGTCTTCTTCAATGAATCAAGCAATTCGTGTGGGAGCTCATGAAGCAGCTGCGGTCGTCGATTAAGGAGGTGATCCAGCCGCAGGTTCCCCTACGGCTACCTTGTTACGACTTCACCCCAGTCATGAATCACACCGTGGTAACCGTCCCCCCGAAGGTTAGACTAGCTACTTCTGGTGCAACCCACTCCCATGGTGTGACGGGCGGTGTGTACAAGGCCCGGGAACGTATTCACCGCGACATTCTGATTCGCGATTACTAGCGATTCCGACTTCACGCAGTCGAGTTGCAGACTGCGATCCGGACTACGATCGGTTTTGTGGGATTAGCTCCACCTCGCGGCTTGGCAACCCTCTGTACCGACCATTGTAGCACGTGTGTAGCCCAGGCCGTAAGGGCCATGATGACTTGACGTCATCCCCACCTTCCTCCGGTTTGTCACCGGCAGTCTCCTTAGAGTGCCCACCATAACGTGCTGGTAACTAAGGACAAGGGTTGCGCTCGTTACGGGACTTAACCCAACATCTCACGACACGAGCTGACGACAGCCATGCAGCACCTGTCTCAATGTTCCCGAAGGCACCAATCCATCTCTGGAAAGTTCATTGGATGTCAAGGCCTGGTAAGGTTCTTCGCGTTGCTTCGAATTAAACCACATGCTCCACCGCTTGTGCGGGCCCCCGTCAATTCATTTGAGTTTTAACCTTGCGGCCGTACTCCCCAGGCGGTCAACTTAATGCGTTAGCTGCGCCACTAAGAGCTCAAGGCTCCCAACGGCTAGTTGACATCGTTTACGGCGTGGACTACCAGGGTATCTAATCCTGTTTGCTCCCCACGCTTTCGCACCTCAGTGTCAGTATCAGTCCAGGTGGTCGCCTTCGCCACTGGTGTTCCTTCCTATATCTACGCATTTCACCGCTACACAGGAAATTCCACCACCCTCTACCATACTCTAGCTCGACAGTTTTGAATGCAGTTCCCAGGTTGAGCCCGGGGATTTCACATCCAACTTAACGAACCACCTACGCGCGCTTTACGCCCAGTAATTCCGATTAACGCTTGCACCCTCTGTATTACCGCGGCTGCTGGCACAGAGTTAGCCGGTGCTTATTCTGTCGGTAACGTCAAAACACTAACGTATTAGGTTAATGCCCTTCCTCCCAACTTAAAGTGCTTTACAATCCGAAGACCTTCTTCACACACGCGGCATGGCTGGATCAGGCTTTCGCCCATTGTCCAATATTCCCCACTGCTGCCTCCCGTAGGAGTCTGGACCGTGTCTCAGTTCCAGTGTGACTGATCATCCTCTCAGACCAGTTACGGATCGTCGCCTTGGTGAGCCATTACCTCACCAACTAGCTAATCCGACCTAGGCTCATCTGATAGCGCAAGGCCCGAAGGTCCCCTGCTTTCTCCCGTAGGACGTATGCGGTATTAGCGTCCGTTTCCGAGCGTTATCCCCCACTACCAGGCAGATTCCTAGGCATTACTCACCCGTCCGCCGCTCTCAAGAGGTGCAAGCACCTCTCTACCGCTCGACTTGCATGTGTTAGGCCTGCCGCCAGCGTTCAATCTGAGCCATGATCAAACTCTTCAGTTCAAACATCTTTGGGTTTTGAGAAAACCCTAAACTTGGCTCAGCAATCGTTGGTTACATCTTTGATTTCTCGCGGAGTAACTTGTGATGCTGATAATCTGTTGACTAGCAGTCTGACTCCACAAGCACCCACACGAATTGCTTGATTCAGTTGTTAAAGAGCGGTGGGTTGAGCCTTTCGTCTCAACCGAGGCGCGCATTCTACAGCGCCCCGTGTATCTGTCAAGCGGTTATTTTAAGAAGTTTTCAAAGTTTCGCTTGGAAATCCTTAACAACTTCAACCACTTGCGCTTTCGATCTCTCGTTAGCGGGAGGCGAATTTTACAGCGTTGTTCGCTGCTGTCAACACCTCTTTTTCACCGCTTTCGACCGAGAGGATCGAATCGCCAATAGAGCCAAACAACACCGCTCTATCAACTCCTTCAACGCTTCGATGAACTGAAGCGCCCGACCTATCGAAACCTACTTAACTCATTGAAACTCAAGAAGTTTTCCGTTTCGACTGCGCCGGAAGTGGGGCGAATTATAGACACCTGGAATCTGCCGTCAACCGTTATTTCCTCTTTCTCCATTTTTCTGGCCGAAACGGTGCAAGCCCGTCTTATATATAGACTGCGTCGCGTGAAATGCGCACTATATTGCTCAAAAACCACTTCTCCAGCCTTCGCAATGGATGAAACCTTGTAATGACCCCACCAAATCGCAGCCTGGCATCCTCTTTATACCCGGTTGCCCTACTACTGATCGCCATGGCATCGATCCAGTCCGGCGCGTCACTCGCCAAGAGCATGTTCCCGGTAGTGGGTGCACAAGGCACCACGACGCTACGCCTCATTTTCGCCAGCATCATCATGCTGTTGTTGCTACGTCCATGGAGAGCCAAACTCACCGCCCAATCCTTGCGCACCGTAGTGATCTACGGAATGGCTCTGGGTGGAATGAATTTCCTCTTCTATATGTCACTGCGCACCGTTCCGCTGGGCATTGCCGTGGCACTGGAATTCACCGGCCCCCTGGCGGTCGCTATCTACGCGTCACGCCGGGCGATTGATTTTCTCTGGATTGCCCTGGCGGTGATTGGCTTGTTGCTGCTCATACCCTCCGGGGCCACCAGCACCGGCATCGACCTGATCGGTGCTGCCTATGCCCTGGGCGCCGGAGTTTGTTGGGCGCTGTACATCCTGTTTGGCCAGAAAGCTGGAGCGGACAATGGCGTGCAGACCGCAGCTTTGGGGGTCATGATCGCAGCACTGTTTGTAGCCCCTATTGGCATCGTTCACGCTGGGGCCACACTGCTGACACCAAGCCTGATTCCAATCGCCGTTGGTGTCGCCATCCTGTCCACTGCCCTGCCTTATACCTTGGAAATGATTGCCCTCACCCGCATTCCAGCCCGTACGTTCGGGACGCTGATGAGCGTAGAGCCCGCGATCGGTGCGTTGTCAGGACTGATATTCCTTCATGAATACCTTTCACTGTCCCAATGGGCTGCCATTACCTGCATTATTCTCGCTTCGATCGGCGCGACGTTGACCATGGGGGAGACCGCGAAGCCGGCCATCGCAGCAGATTGAGCAGCTTTTTACGTAGCTCTGGTATTTGCCGCGTATTTAGGCCATGTTTAGAGCCGTAACCTAATGGTCGGCATGGAATTTTTTCATACAAGGACGTCATGTACGCTTAAGACCAAAGCGAAAGCAGCCGTACGCAGGCAAAAGATCCGCGACGGCATAAGGACGGGAATGAAACGAATTCTGATACTGATCGCGGTACTTGCAATTGCAGGCTGCGCAGCGACATCGAAAACCGAAATCAAGCGTGGTAAAAAAGGCCTGCACATCAATTGTTCTGGCCTGACGTCATCCTGGGACCAGTGCGCCGCCACCGCCGCGAACTCATGCGCCCCAAAAAACTACAAGGTCATTGCCAAATCGGGTGATGCAGTCGAGGAGCCGGGAGATTACCCTTTCGGACTCAACCCAGCCGGCTACACCAGTCGCAGCATGATCGTGATCTGCAAATAGCGGCAGGTCAGTCAGATTGCCGCTCAGCCAGCCGACGGCTGATTTCCTCATGACTGGATTTGAGAACATCACGCTGGACTTCCGGCGTGACGAGCATGCGTGCGACGACAAGCGCCCCAACGCATTGCGACAGGATCGCCCAGGCCAAGCTATCGCTGCCCAACACTTTTGCCCAGCCGTCATGCAAACGACATATCCACGTTTGCGCTGCCTCGCGTACCTGCACATCCGAACGCGCAATCTCAGCGCCCAATACCGGCAAGGCACACCCCGCCTCCGGATGCTCGACATGGCTCATGCTCAGGTATTGCTTGAGACAGCGTTCCAGCTTCGCTGAGTCCATGACCCCATTACCACTCAAGCGATCCAGGCTATGAGCCAGCTCGCGCTCGACGATAGCCTGGAAAAGCTCGTCCTTGGACGAAAAGTGACTATAAAACGCCCCGCCGCTCAACCCGATCGCCTTCATCAGGCCATCAACCCCTACCGTCGAAAAACCTGACGTCTTGGCCGATACGGCACTACTGGCGAGCAGTTTCTCGCGGGTTTCCATCTTGTGATTGGCCGAATAGCGCATTGTCTTGCCTCTTGATCATCACCTTGACGCTGGCCGGATCTTAGCATAACGTCCGTTTAGTTAACGATCGTTTAGCAATGGAGCTAGCCATGAATAATAAGAAGGTCGTACTGGTTGTAGGTGCTGGTGACGCCACGGGTGGCGCGATCGCCAGGCGTTTCGCCCGGGAAGGTTTCGTGGCTTGCGTTACGCGTCGAAGTGCCGACAAGCTTGAGCCATTGGTCGACGATATAAGGGCCCAAGGCAGGGAAGCTCACGGTTTTGCCTGCGACGCGCGGAGGGAAGAAGATGTAATCGCGCTGATTGAGCAGATCGAGAATCAGATCGGTCCGATCGAAGCCTTTGTCTTTAACATTGGCGCGAATGTTCCCTGTAGCATCCTTGAGGAAACCGCACGCAAATATTTCAAGATCTGGGAAATGGCCTGCTTCTCAGGTTTTCTCAATGCCCGGGAAGTGGCCAAGCGGATGGCCACGCGTCGCCGCGGGACGATCCTGTTTACCGGGGCTACGGCGGGGTTGCGCGGAGCATCCGGATTCGCAGCATTTGCGGGGGCCAAACATGGCATTCGCGCGTTGGCCCAGAGCATGGCGCGCGAATTGGGCCCCATGAATATTCATGTCGCCCACGTGGTGGTGGATGGCGCCATCGACACAGACTTCATCCGCGACAACTTCCCGGAAAAATACGCAACCAAGGATGAGGATGGCATCCTCGACCCCGAACACATTGCCGAAAATTATTGGTACCTGCACGCCCAGCCCCGTGACGCCTGGACATTCGAGCTGGACATGCGTCCCTGGAGCGAACGCTGGTAAGCCGCCTCCTACCAATAAGAGAGCAATGCTCATGAACAAATCAGTGGAATTTTTCTTCGATCTCGGCAGCCCGACTACCTATCTGGCCTATACCCAGTTGCCCACGCTTTGCGCACAAGCCGGCAGTGCGCTGCTTTACCGTCCCATGTTGCTCGGTGGCGTCTTCAAGGCAACGGGTAATGCATCCCCTGTTACCGTGCCAGCCAAGGGCCCCTATCTATTTCAGGACTTGAATCGTTTCGCCAAGCGCTACGGTGTCGAGTTCAAGCTCAACCCTTACTTCCCAATCAATACACTGCTGCTGATGCGTGCCGTGACCGGCATGCAATTACATCAACCTGACCGTTTCCAGTCTTTTATTGATTGCCTGTTCCAAGCGCTGTGGGTAAACGCGCGCAACCTCAACGATCCGGCAACCGTCGCGGCGGTCCTGAGCGAAGGTGGTTTCGACCCTGAATATGTACTCGCCCTGACGACCGATCAGTTGGTCAAGGAGCAGCTCAAAAGCACGACCGAAGAAGCTATTCGCCGGGGCGTGTTCGGCGCTCCGAGCATGTTTGTCGGCAATGAGCTGTTCTTCGGGCAGGATCGACTGGACTTCGTCCGTGAAGCCCTCGCCTGATCCTTTGTCAGATGGCCGCCGTTCGCGTGTTCAGCCATTGCAACGCGTCGCCTTCCAGCAACGGGCTCAATCGACGCCGAACCTCGGCGTGGTAAGCGTTGAACCAGTCTTTTTCATCCTGGGTCAGTAGAGACGGCTCCAGGCAGCGGGTGTCGATCGGGCACAGCGTGAGCGTTTCGAATTCCAGGAACGCGCCAAACTCGCTGCTGCCCGCCTCGCGATTGATGACGAGGTTCTCGATGCGCACGCCCCAGCGACCTGGACGATAGGTGCCCGGCTCAATCGACGTGATCATCCCTGGCTGCATCGCGGTTTGTGGCGCAGCGGCGGCCTGATAGGCAATGACCTGCGGTCCTTCATGGACATTGAGGAAATAACCGACCCCATGACCCGTGCCATGGCCATAATCCACCTGCTCGGCCCAGATCGGCGCGCGGGCGATAGCATCCAGCAAAGGCGACAGAATGCCTTGGGGGAATCTGGCCCGGGACAAGGCAATCACGCCCTTGAGCACTCGGGTGCAATCACGCTTCTGCTCTGACGTCGGCGTTCCGACCGGCACCATGCGGGTGATGTCCGTGGTTCCACCGAGATACTGCCCGCCCGAATCGATCAGCAGCAAGCCATCGCCTTCGATAACGGCGTGCGCCTCTTCCGTGGCGTGGTAATGAGGCATCGCGCCATTGGCATTGAATGCAGCGATGGTATTGAAGCTCAAGGAAACAAAATCCGGCCGACGCTTTCGGGCTGCGGTGAGGTGCTCATCGATGGTCAGCTCGGTGATACGTTCGCGCCCCCAGGCACTTTCCAGCCAGGCAAAAAACTCACAGAGCGCCGCCCCGTCCTGCTCCATGGCCTTACGGATATGTTCGGCATCCGCCAAGCTCTTCCGCGATTTTGCCAACGTCGTGGGATTGAGTCCCTCGATCAACTTCACACCGCTGCCAAGATTATCCAGCAAGCCGACCGTGACCCGCGCCGGATCGATCTGCAGGCTCATGCCATTGGGCACTTCACGCAGCGCGGCGCCAGCCTCGCTGTAGTCGCGTAGCGTCACACCATCCCGTTCAAGAACCGCGCGCAGCGGTGCGTCAACTTTGTCCAGAGCCACGAAGAGCGTTGCTTGTTGCCGGCTGATCAAGGCAAAGGAAACGAACACAGGATTGAAGGACACATCCGCGCCACGCAAGTTGAACAGCCAGGCAATGTCATCAAGGGTGGCGATGAAATGCCAATCGGCGCCACGTTCCTTGAGGGATTCGCGCAGCTTCGCGAGCTTCTCGACACGGCTGATCGTCGCTTGCGGTGGCAGGTGGGCGTAGACGGGTTGATCAGGCAGGCTTGGGCGATCACTCCAAACCTTCTGTAGCAGGTCGATGTCGGTACGCAGCCGCGCACCGCGAGACTCAAGCTTGCCGCTCAGCGTTCGCGCCGATGCGACGGCCATCACCGCACCGTCAACCGCAACCACGCTTCCCTCGGGCGTCTGTTCGCCGAGCCAATCCAGCGGGCCGGGCTGACCCGGAACAAGCTTGACCAGCTCGATACCACTGCCCTCCAATTCCTTGGTGGCCTGCTCCCAATAACGGCTGTCAGCCCAAACCCCGGCAAAATCCGCAGTGACGATCAAGGTCCCAACCGAGCCATGGAAACCGGACAACCACTGGCGCCCTTGCCAGTAGCCCGGCAGGTACTCCGAGAGATGCGGGTCGGCCGAAGGCACCAGCAATGCGTGGATGCCCTCGTCACTCATCAACTGGCGGATTCGAGCCAGGCGCTGCGGAACCTGTCCTGGGGTCAAAGGCTGGGTACTCATCATCACTCCTGCTAATCAATATTGTTGTTCGATGCCGATAGGTTCGGCTCAGGTGGGTGTCGCCCAGAATGCTGGCGCAGCGGCACAGGCCGCCTTGATCAACCGCACCGCCTCGTCGATGTCTTGTTCATGGGTGAAACGTCCCAGGCTCAAGCGAATGGTGCGGCTCGCCGCCCGTTCGTCGTGCCCGAGGGCCAACAGTACGTGGGAGGGTGCGTTATTCGCGGAGTTGCAGGCCGATGTGGCGGAAAAAGCAATCGAAGCGCCCAGCGCGGCCGGATTGAACTCGCCTTCGTTGAAGGTAAGGCTCAGCGTATGCGCGATGCGCTGGGTGGCACTGCCATTGATACACACGCCAGGTAATGCCAACAACGGCTCAAGCAAACGATTGCGCAACCGGGCGATATGGGCGAGTTCCTCGTCAAACGACTGCGCCGCCAGCTCGAACGCCGCGCCCATGGCTGCAATCTGATGGGTCGCCAGGGTACCGGAACGCAACCCACCTTCATGGCCTCCGCCGTGGATCTGCGCCGACAGGCGCGGCCGCGCGCGGTCACCGACGTAAAGTGCACCGATGCCCTTGGGGCCATAGATTTTGTGCGCGGAAAAAGACATCAGGTCCACCGGCCACCGGGTCAGGTCGATCCTCACTTTCCCGGCACCCTGGGCCGCGTCCATATGGAAGAGCGCGCCATGCTCGCGAACGATCTCACCGATGGCAACGGCGTCGTTGACGGTGCCCAACTCGTTGTTCACCAGCATCAGCGACACCAGGAACGTATCTTCGCGCAGCGCCTCGCGAACAGCTTGCGGGCTGATCAGGCCATCGGCATCCGGCGCCAGCCAGGTCACCGCGACACCGCCCTCCTCCAATTGCTTGACGGTATCGAGAACCGCCTTGTGCTCGATCAGGCTGGTCACCAGGTGCCCCTTGCGCACGCCGAGCGCCTGGGCCACGCCCTTGATTGCCAGGTTGTTGGATTCGGTAGCCCCGGACGTCCAGACAATCTGTCCGGCTTGGGCTCCAACGAGTTGGGCCACCTGCCGGCGCGCCTGCTCCACGGCGCGTCGAGCCTCCTGGCCGAAGGCATGGGAGCTGGAGGCCGGGTTGCCAAAGTTACCGTCGAAACCCAGGCATTGGACCATGACCTGGATGACCCGCTCATCCACCGGCGTGGTGGCGGCATAATCAAAATATAAAGGACGCTTATTCATAAGAAAACTCGCAGAGCCTGTTCCGGGACCAGGGTGCCCTCGTTGGGTTCGAGACAAGCTTTACCTGATCAAGACCTTAAAGAAGTCGGACTCCATTTAAAAGTGCGTAGGAACGCTCCTGGAAACAGCGAGCTTAGCAGGCATCGCGTCGAAGCTCAGCCCTCAACTCATGCTTTCCAGCAACAACGGATACAGGGATGCCACCAACAGCAGTGCCATACCCCAATTGAACAGGCGCAGCCATCGACGATCGCGCAGCAGGTTGCGCAACAGGCTGCCGCAGACCACCCACAGGCTGACGCTTGGCAGATTGATCAGGGCGAACACTGCCGCGATCACCACCACATTGAAAAAGTAGCCTTGCAGGGGGGTATAGGTGCTGATGGCGCCGATGGCCATGATCCAGGCCTTTGGGTTGACCCATTGGAAGGCTGCCGCGCCCCAATAGCTGATCGGCTTGTTGTTGCCCGCTGCGCTGTCCGAGACAGGACCGGAATGCGCGATTTTCCATGCCAGGTACATCAGGTATGCCGCGCCAACGTAGCGCAACAAGGTGTAGAGCAAAGGATAGGTCTGGAACACCGCACCCAGCCCGAGGCCCACCGCCAGCACCAGGGAAAAGAATCCGCAGGTGATACCCAGCATATGCGGGATGGTACGGTTGAAACCAAAATTGACACCCGAGGCCAGCAACATCGTGTTGTTGGGGCCAGGTGTAATCGAGGTCACCAGGGCAAACAGGGCGAAGCCCAGCAGCAGGTCAAGCGAGAGGGTCATGGCAGGTCAATCCGTCGAGGCAGTCAGGTGATGACCCTACCCCACGTCCCGGCACACGCCCATGGACAGTTAGGCAAAACTTCGAGCGGTACAGTCCTTCAGCTTGGCCGGCCAGGCAATTGGACGGTCTGTTCGGCGTTCATTTCGCCGCGCTCATCGAAGCCGACGTTCTTCTGTGATGGGCCGAGCAGTTCGGCTTTCTTCGCGTGATATTCCTCGAACGAAAGACCCCGGCGATTCAAGGCTTCGAGGGCCAGCTCGCGGGTTTCTTCCGCCGTGTACGGACGCAGCTCCGGAGACGACGAGGCGCAACCGCTCAATACGGTGGCAGTCAACAGCAGCAAGACGGCAAGGATACGGTTCATGGCGGGTGTCCGATGTTCTGAAGTTGGGCGATGAACAAAGGCTACCCGCCGACGTGAAACGGCAGAAATCAACGCTTTTGATAGTGGGTATCGCCCTCTCGGATCCCCCGTTGCGCTGGGTTGACCCACGGGCAATGCAGCGCACCGTCCAGGCTGCGCTCGATGTTGCGCAGTACCTGAAAAGAGCCGAACGTCACCGCTTTGGCCCGATGCTTCTGGATCAGCCGCCAGAAATTTTCCTCGCCATTTTCAACGCTTCGAAACGCCGCTTCCCCTGCTTCGCGGGTTTGCCATTGCAAGCAGTTGAGGACCCGTCGCCCGTCCTCGCTGGCCTGGACACTGGCGCTGAGAAAGCCCGGGAAATCCCGCGCCAGGCGCTCGGTCTGTTCTGTCAGGGCGTTCACCAGCGCCTGCTGCCTTTGAGGCTCGATGTCGAATTCAATCAAATGCGTGAAGCTGATTGGCGGTTGCATGAAAGGTCCCCCGTTGAGGTAAGGCGAATCTTGCGATCCGAAGGCCAGCAGGGTAAAACCTCTAGTTAAGTCAAGGTCAAGCGGTGATTGGAATGACGACGCCCATCAACTTTCACAAGGAGCTCACCGTCGGCCAAGTCGCCGCTCGCAGTGGCGTGGCGGTCACGGCGCTGCACTTCTATGAAACCAAGGGGCTGATCAAAAGCACTCGCAACCAGGGCAATCAACGTCGCTACCCCCGAGAAGTCCTGCGGCGCGTGGCGCTGATCAAAGTCGCCCAGCGCCTGGGCATCCCCTTGGCGGAAATTGGCGAAGCGCTGAAAAATCTGCCGCAGAATCGCGCCCCGACAGCGGCCGACTGGAAGACCTTATCTGCGCAATGGAGCCGGAATCTGGATGAGCGCATCGATCAACTGATCGCCCTGCGCGACCGGCTCACCGGCTGTATCGGCTGCGGTTGCCTGTCGATGGAACATTGCCCCCTGCGCAATCAGGGCGACGTGCTTGGCAAGCGAGGACCGGGGGCGCATTTGTTGGACGAGCCGTGAGACGTTCGTCGGGGCGTGAGCCCTCCCATGGGCGGCGTTCTATAGTGGGTGAGCGAAAATCGACGAAAGTCGTCCTCCCATAACAACAAGGAGAAACGGTCATGGGCGTCAAAGCCATTCCTGATGGTTATCACAGCATTACGCCTTATCTGGGCATCCAGAAAGCCACCGAAGCCATCGATTTCTACAAGAAAGCCTTCAACGCAACCGAGGTCATGCGCCTGAGCATGCCCGACGGCGGCATCGGCCATGCCGAACTGCGGATCGGCGATTGCCCGATCATGCTTGGCACGCCTTGCGACCAAGGCCCGCTGAGCAATCCGGATCAATCGCCGTCGGTAGGCCTGCATTTATATGTCAACGACGTGGACAGCGCATTCGCCCAGGCGATCGAGGCCGGAGGCACGGTGATTTCCGAGGTCAAGGATCAGTTCTATGGTGATCGCTCGGGCACCCTGAAAGATCCTTACGGGCATTTGTGGTTCCTGGCTACGCGCAAGGAGGACCTGACTCAGGAACAGATCGAGCAGCGTGCCAGGGAAATGTTCCAACAAGGCTGACGCGGTTAGAAGACAGCGTTAACCCTGGCGAGGGGGCTTGCTCCCTCGCCGCAAAAAATAAAGTCGCCCCCATCGCAAACGCGAAACATTTTCTTTCATCTTCTCCTTCAGGATTTCACTTGCTCGTTCGTCTTAATTAGATGCAGCAGGCCGCGTCGGCAAAGCCACGGCCTGCTTTTCAGGGTTCTCAGTGTTACGAAGCCCGTGACACGGAACCTTTCATCGAATCAAGACGTTCAATCATGTCCAAGAAGTCCCGCTCCAAACTCTGGTTCCTCGTCCATAGCTGGTTGGCGCTGCCTATCTGGTTCTTCGTGCTGATCGTCTGCGTCACCGGCACCTTGGCCGTGGTCAGCCAGGAGATCGTCTGGCTGGTCAACCCCGAAATGCGCGCCAGCAAGCCCACCGATGACGCCCCGTTGCTCAGCTACGATCAGGTCATCGCCGCCATCAGAGCAAGCCCAGCCGCTGACCCAGGTGCAAAGTATCGTGCGTCCGGATGAGTCGCATTTTGCCCTGGAAGCCAAGGTCACTTACCCCGACGGGCGGCCGGATACTGTCTATGTCAATCCGTACAGCGGCGTTATCCAGGGATCGGCCCCGGCGTTCAACTTCCGAGGCTTCACCCGCGCCCTGCATGGCTGGTGGCTGGTGCCGTTCACCAACGGCTACAGCTGGGGCTGGTACCTGGTATCGTTTCTCGGCCTGCCGATGCTGGCGTCGCTGGTGACAGGGCTTGTCGTCTACAAGCGTTTCTGGAAAGGTTTCCTGCGCCCGACCCTGCGTATCCGCCACGGCGCCCGTATTTTCTGGGGCGATTTCCATCGGCTCAGTGGCATCTGGTCGATCTGGTTCATCGCGGTGATTTCCGTGACCGGTACCTGGTTCCTGATCGAAGCCGCGCTGGCCGACAACGGCATTTCCATCTCCAGCGCCCCGGTCGTACCGGTGGTGGCCCGTGAAAGCGTTCCGTTGTCTGCCGATGGTGCTGCTCCAGCGCAATTGAACCTGGACCGTGCCATCGAGATTGCCCGGCAGCAAATTCCCGGGCTGGAAGCAAGTTTCGTCAGCCTGCCGGGCAATGCCTACAGCCATCTGGAGGTCGGCGGACGCGGCTGGTACCCATTGATGTTCCAGACCGCGACAATCAATCCCTATAACGGTGAGGTGGACGCCTCGCGGTTGTTGTCGGACCGTACGGCACTGGAGTTCGTCACCGAATCCATGCGGCCCTTGCACACCGGGGATTTTGGCGGGATCTGGATCAAGCTCATCTGGTTTTTCTTTGGCCTGATCCTGAGCATGATGGTCCTGAGTGGATTGCTGATCTGGACCAAACGCACCGCCCTGGCCACCGCCAACGCCGTCAAGCGCAGCCAGAAACCTGCCCGGCCAGCTCGGGTTGCGTCGTCGTTGCAGCCCCTTCACCGTGACTCACCGGAGGGCAGCCTGTGAACCCGTCCACCACAACCACAGCACCTTCAAGCCTGGGCCGGTTCTGGCATAAATGGCGCTTCCATCTCAATGTGCTGTTGCTGCTGATCCCCTTGGGCTTCATGCCCAAGTACCTCTCGGAAGCGGCGTTGTTCCGGGGTGACGGCGGGCTCGGTGAGCGGGAAGTCGGCGAAATCCAGGTCGGGCCGTGGAGCCTGCGCCTGGCGGAGTTTCGCAACGAAGCGCCCCGTACCCAAGGTCCTGCCGGCCCCATGAAGCACTTCAATGCCGCTTTGTGCCAACGCTGCATCAGCCAGGTGAAAGCCACCTACCTGCGCATCGGCAAGCCTCGCAGCCTGCGGGCCGCCGGGGTGATTTTCTTCGGGTCGCCCTATCGCATGGGCGCCATGTTGCCGGTGCCAAAGAAGACTCAGCCAGACGCCGAGCTGTGGATCACCCTCGAAGGCTGGGATGGCTCGATGCATCAAGCCTCCATTCCCCTGGACCAGGCCTCCCCGGCCACCGTCGCCTGGCTGAAAACCCAAGGAGCCCGACCATGACCTTCCGCGCCCCCCTCAACAGCCTGGCGCTGCTGCTGTGCGCAGGCTTGAGCACCAGCGCACTGGCCCACAACCCCATGTGCGAATGCAAGGCCATCGACGCCGAACAGATCCAATGCACCGGCGGCTTTTCCGACGGCAGCGGCGCCCCCGGGGTGACCCTGGATGTGATCGGCTACGACGAAACCATCCTGGTCCCCGGCAAGCTCGGCGCCGACTCGAAGCTGACTTTCAAGAAACCGAACGCTGAATTCTACGTACTCTTCGACGCCGGCCCCGGCCACGTGGTGGAGATCGACCAAGCCGACATCGAGGCCCCATGAGCGCTCCCACCACTCAAGTCATCCGCCCCGCGGGCGCCGGCCATGAAACCCTTTACGTCCTGCTGTTGTGCCTGATCATCGTCTTGGGCGCCGGTTCGGTGGTGGCCTGGCATGGCGAAACCCAGGAGGTCGCCCACCTGGAAAGCAACCAGTTGGACGCCCGCCGCGACCTCAGCGCCGCCGAGCAAGGTATTTATGCCGACCTGCGGGTGACGCTGGACGAAATCCGCATCCTGCGCGAAAGCGAGCAAGCCCTTCCCGTCCCGGAGGCGTTGGCCGATGAAGGCTTTGCCCCGTTCGCACAGGACGCCAGTTCGGTCAGTCGCGGCGGGCACGCCTGGCAACTGCTGGGCGAACGCGCCTACTTCGGCGCGAGCAGCAACCGGTCCGTTGCGGGCTCCTTTCTGATGCGCATCAGTGAAAGATCCGACGCGCCCCCGGACATCTGGCTCAACCGCAGCCACCCTGCGACCGCGCCCACCGCATTGGACGAGGCTGCATTGTCCGCCGCTGGTTGGCAACAGATCGTCGCGCAGTTCGATGCCGGCGTAACCCGCCAGCACCGGCATTGACCCCCGCCCTCATTCAAGAGAAGACTGCTTGCCCATGTCTATCGCCTCCCAACGCCGCCCCTTGCTGCGCCTGCTGTTGATCGGCCTGCTCGCCTGCCTGTTCACATCACAGGTGAACGCCGATACAGCCAAGCGCCTGCGCATCGGCATCACCTTGCACCCCTATTACAGCTACGTAGCCAATATCGTCGGCGACAAGGCCGAAGTGGTGCCGCTGATCCCGGCCGGTTTCAACCCCCACGCCTACGAGCCCAGGGCCGAAGACATCAAGCGCATCAGCGGCCTGGATGTGATCGTGCTCAACGGCGTCGGCCATGACGATTTCGCCGACCGCATGATCGCTGCCAGCGAAACGCCGAACGTGAAGGTCATCGAAGCCAACGAAAACGTGCCCTTGCTGGCCGCCACTGGCACCGCCGCCCGGGGCGCGGGCAAGGTCGTCAATCCCCACACCTTCCTGTCCATCAGCGCCTCCATTGCCCAGGTCAACAATATCGCCCGGGAGCTGGGCAAGCTCGACCCGGACAACGCCAAGACCTACACGCAAAACGCCCGCGCCTACGGCAAGCGCCTGCGGCAAATGCGCGCCGACGCCTTGGCCAAGCTGACCCAGGCACCGAATGCCGAGCTGCGAGTCGCCACGGTCCATGCCGCCTATGACTACCTGCTGCGCGAATTCGGCCTGGAAGTGACCGCCGTGGTCGAGCCGGCCCATGGCATCGAGCCGAGCCCCAGCCAGTTGAAAAAGACCATCGACCAACTGCGCGAGCTGGACGTGAAGGTGATTTTTTCGGAGATGGATTTCCCTTCAACCTACGTCGACACCATCCAACGTGAATCGGGCGTAAAGCTGTACCCGCTTTCGCACATTTCCTACGGTGAATACAGCGCCGAGAAATACGAAAAAGAGATGACCGGCAACCTCGATACCGTGGTCCGCGCGATCCAGGAGGCCGGCGCATGACCGTACAGGAAACCCTTATCCAGCAACCGGCCGGTCCGTTGATCGAGTTCGCCGACATCAGCCTTGAGCTGGGGCGCACCACGATTCTCGACAACGTGGGCTTCCAGGTGCAACCCGGCAGCGTCCATGCCTTGGTCGGCCCCAATGGCGGCGGCAAGAGTTCGCTGATCAAGACCTTGCTCGGACAAATGCCGCACCAGGGACGCCTGAGCTTGCAATGGCCAGGTGAGCCCGGCGTCATCGGCTACGTTCCTCAGGCACTGGAATTCGATCGGGGCCTGCCCATGACGGTGGACGATTTCATGGCGGCGATGTGTCAGCGACGGCCAGCCTTTCTCGGCTTGAGCAGACATTACGCGGGTGCCATCGGCCGGGCCCTGGAGCGGGTCGGCATGCACGACAAGCGCAAGCGACGCATGGGCGCGCTGTCTGGCGGTGAGCGCCAGCGGGTATTGCTCGCCCAAGGCCTGATTCCTTCACCACTACTGCTGGTGCTGGACGAACCGATGTCAGCCCTCGACGAGGCCGGCATCCAGGTGTTTGAACGGTTGCTGCAGGACTGGCGCCAGGCCGGGATCACCGTGCTGTGGATCGAACACGACCTGGAAGCCGTCGGACGCCTGGCCGACCGTGTCACCGGCCTGAATCGCCGGGTACTGTTCGACGGCCCGCCACGCCAGACCCTGACCCCGGAGCGACTGCTGACGCTGTTTTCCACCCATCCACGCACGAACGGGAGCGCGGCCCGATGAGTTATGAAGCCTTTCGCTTGATGGTCCAGGGCTGGGCGTCGGCCGGCTATCTGCCTGAAGCGCTGGCCTACGGTTTTGTGGTCAATGCGTTGCTGGCCGGGCTGTTGATCGGCCCGGTGCTGGGTGGCCTCGGCACGCTGGTGGTGGTCAAGCGCTTCGCGTTTTTCTCCGAAGCCGTGGGCCATGCGGCGCTGACCGGCGTGGCCATCGGTATCCTGCTCGGCGAACCCTACACCGGGCCATACGGCAGCCTGTTCGGCTACTGCCTGCTGTTCGGCATCCTGCTCAATTACCTGCGCAACCGCACCGGCCTGGCGCCCGACACGCTGATCGGCGTCTTCCTGTCGGTGTCCCTGGCCTTGGGCGCGAGCCTGCTGTTGATCCTGGCAGGCAAGATCAACGTGCACATCCTGGAGAACGTGCTGTTCGGCTCGGTGCTGACGGTGAACGGCAACGACCTGCTGGTACTCGCCGTGGTCGGCTCGTTGGTGATGGCGCTGGCGTTGCCGCTGTACAACCGCATCATGCTCGCCAGCTTCAATCCGCAACTGGCGGCGGTGCGCGGGGTGGCGGTCAAGACGCTGGACTACCTGTTCGTGGTCCTGGTGACGTTGATCACCGTGGCGGCGGTGAAAGTCATCGGCGCCATCCTGGTGGGGGCGTTGCTGGTGATTCCGGCGGCAGCGGCGCGCCTGCTCAGCCAATCGTTGAAAGGCTTTTTCTGGTGCTCGGTGCTGATCGCCACTGTCAGTACCTTGTGCGGGATCCTCGCGCCGATTGTGTTCGACCTGCCGATCCCGTCCGGTGCCGCGATCATTCTGGTAGCCGGCATCGCCTTCGTCCTGAGCGCCATCGCCCGTGGCGTCATCCCCAGCCTCAAAGGGAATCTTGGATAAATGGTTTTTTCATTGCGACAACTGACGTTGGCCGTCGCGTTGTGCGGCGTGGCCGTCACTTCATCATTCGCTGCTGAAAAGGTCCGCCTGCTGGCGTCGTTGCCGGTCACCTACGGGTTGGGCGAGGCCTTGCTCAAGGGGACCGAGGTCAGCCTGGAGCGAGCGGCGCCCGCCAATCTGCCCGGCACCCGCCAGAGCGCCTACTTCAGTGGTCGTGGCGCGCCGGCCCTGGGCAAACTGGCCAGCGACGCCGACGCCGTGATCGGCCTGCGCTCGTTATGGCCGGACGACCCGCTGTATCCCATGGCTCGACGCAGCAATATCCGCATCGTCGAAGTCGACGCCGCGCGCCCGGTGGACGGTGCCCTGCCCGGCATCGCCGTGCAACCGGGCATGGCCGATGGGTTGGCGAGCCAGCCGTGGATGGCCAGCCATAACCTGGGGCGCATGGCCGACGTGATCGCCGCCGACCTGGTGCGCCTGGCCCCGGCGGACAAAGCGAAAATCGACGCCAACCTGGCGGCCATCAAGCAGCGCCTGCTCAAACTCAGCGCCGACAGCGAAAAACGCCTCATGCCGGCGCTGACAACCTGAGCGTGGTCAGCCTGAGCGAGCATTTCGGTTACTTGATCAGTGGATTGAATCTGGATGGCATCAGCACCGACGCCCGCCCTGACACCGAGTGGACGCCCGAGGCCCTCAAACAATTGACGACCATATTGAAAGACAACGACGTGGCGCTGGTGCTGCATCATAGCCAGCCCTCGGATGCGCTGAAGGCAGCCATCACCGAAGGCGGTAGCCAACTGCTGGTGTTGAGCACCGATGGCGCCGATCCGGTGGCGGAACTGGAAAGCAATGTAGGACTGGTGGTCACCGCACTGACGGCGGACTGACGGAAGAAATACGATCAACCTGTGTGCGAGCTTGCTCGCGATGAGGTCGGCACATTCAACATTGATGTGGACTGACACTCCGCTTTCGCGAGCAAGCTCGCTCCCACAGGTTTGATCGTGGATGTTCGAAGATTCTGTGTTCACCACAAATCCACTGTGGGAGCGGGCTTGCTCGCGAAAGGATCGGCACATTCAACATTGGCGTCGACTGATACACCGCCATCGCGAGCAGGCTCGCTCCCACAGGTTTTGTGTTACTCCTGAAGTATCGCGTTAGAACACATCCCCCGGCACCCGCACGAACCCTTCCATCAACACCCGCGCACTGCGGCTCATGATGGCTTTTTTCACGGTCCATTCTCCATTGACCTGGCTGGCCTCGGCGCCGACGCGCAGGGTGCCGGACGGGTGGCCGAAACGCACGGCGTTGCGTTCGATACCGCCGGCTGCCAGGTTTACCAGCGTGCCGGAGATCGCCGCGGCCGTGCCGATGGCCACCGCTGCGGTGCCCATCATGGCGTGGTGCAGCTTGCCCATGGACAACGCCCGCACCAGCAAATCGACGTCGCCAGCCGCCACGGCTTTTCCGCTGGACGAGAGGTAATCCGCTGCGGCGGCGCGACAAACGCGACTTTCGGGGTGTGCTGGCGCTGCGCGGCTTCGTCCAAGTGCTTGATCAAGCCCATCCGCAAGGCGCCATGTGCGCGGATGGTTTCGAACATCGCCAACGCCTTGGGATCGCCATTGATAGCGCCCTGCAGTTCGGTGCCGGTGTAGCCCACATCACGAGCATTGATGAAAATCGTCGGGATCCCGGCGTTGATCAGCGTCGCCTTCAAAGTGCCGACACCAGGCACCTCCAAGTCATCCACCAGATTGCCGGTAGGGAACATCGAGCCGCCACCACCCTCCTCCTCGGCCGCCGGGTCCATGAATTCCAGCTGCACTTCAGCCGCCGGAAACGTCACGCCGTCGAGCTCGAAGTCACCGGTTTCCTGCACCGCTCCATCGGTGATGGGCACGTGGGCAATGATGGTCTTGCCGATGTTGGCCTGCCAGATGCGCACCACGGCCACGCCGTTCTGCGGAATACGGCTGGCATCCACCAGACCGCTGCTGATGGCAAACGACCCTACCGCCGCCGACAGGTTTCCGCAGTTGCCGCTCCAGTCCACGAACGGCTTGTCGATGGACACCTGGCCGAACAGGTAATCGACATCGTGGTCGGCGCGGGTGCTCTTGGACAGGATCACCGTCTTGCTGGTGCTGGACGTCGCGCCGCCCATGCCATCGATCTGCTTTTCGTACGGATCGGGACTGCCGATCACCCGGAGCAACAGGGCATCCCGGGCCGGGCCGGGGACGCGGGCGGCTTCGGGCAGGTCTTGCAGGCTGAAGAACACGCCTTTGCTGGTGCCGCCACGCATGTAGGTCGCGGGGATCTTGATTTGAGGCGAGTGAGCCATGTGCTCTAACTCCTTGAAAAATGGGCGGCCAGAAAACCGGCTACCCAAGCGATTTAAACGGCGATCGCCGACTCGAGGAAGTCCTGGGCGAAGCGTTGCAGCACGCCCCCGGCTTCGTAGATCGACACTTCTTCTGCCGTATCGAGGCGGCAGGTTACCGGCACTTCGACGCGCTCGCCGCTCTTGCGAGTCATCACCAAAGTCAGCGTCGCCCGCGGCGTGCGCTCGCCGATCACGTCATAGATTTCGCTGCCGTCGATGCCCAGGGTCTTGCGATCGGTGCCGGGCTTGAACTCCAGCGGCAACACGCCCATGCCCACCAGGTTGGTGCGATGGATGCGCTCGAAGCCTTCGGCAGCGATCGCCTCGACACCGGCCAGGCGCACGCCCTTGGCCGCCCAGTCGCGGGACGAGCCCTGGCCGTAGTCGGCGCCGGCAATGATGATCAGCGGCTGCTTGCGCTCCATGTAGGTCTCGATGGCTTCCCACATGCGCATGACCTTGCCTTCCGGCTCGACCCGGGCCAGGGAGCCCTGCTTGACATTGCCGTTCTCGACGACCATTTCGTTGAACAGTTTCGGGTTGGCGAAGGTGGCGCGTTGTGCGGTCAGGTGATCGCCACGGTGGGTCGCGTAGGAGTTGAAGTCCTCCTCCGGCAGGCCCATTTTCGCCAGGTATTCCCCGGCGGCGCTGTCCAGCATGATGGCGTTGGACGGCGACAAGTGGTCGGTGGTGATGTTGTCCGGCAGCACCGCCAGCGGGCGCATGCCCTTGAGCGGTCGCGCACCGGCCAACGCACCTTCCCAATACGGCGGGCGACGGATATAGGTGCTTTGCGGGCGCCAGTCATACAGCGGCGTGACTTTCGGACCGGTGTCTTCCTGGATGGCGAACATCGGGATGTACACCTGGCGAAACTGCTCCGGCTTCACCGACGCCTTGACCACGGCTTCGATTTCTTCGTCGCTCGGCCAGATGTCCTTGAGGCGGATTTCCTGGCCGTCCACCACGCCCAGCACATCCTTCTCGATGTCGAAGCGGATGGTCCCGGCGATGGCATAAGCGACCACCAGCGGCGGTGATGCCAGGAACGCCTGCTTGGCGTACGGATGGATGCGACCGTCGAAGTTGCGGTTGCCCGACAACACGGCGGTGGCATACAGGTCGCGGTCGATGATTTCCTGTTGGATCACCGGGTCCAGCGCGCCGGACATGCCGTTACACGTGGTGCAGGCAAACGCGACAACGCCGAAGCCCAGCTTTTCGAGCTCGGACGTCAGGCCCGCTTCATCCAGGTACAGCGCCACGGTTTTCGAACCCGGCGCGAGGGACGACTTGACCCACGGCTTGCGCGCCAGACCCAGGCGGTTGGCGTTGCGCGCCAGCAGGCCGGCGGCGATCACGTTGCGCGGGTTGCTGGTGTTGGTGCAACTGGTGATGGCGGCGATGATCACTGCGCCGTCGGGCATCTGCCCCGGCACATCGTCCCACTGGCCGGAGATGCCTTTGGCGGCCAGGTCCGACACCGCGACGCGAGCGTGCGGGTTGCTCGGGCCGGCCATGTTGCGCACCACCGAGGACAGGTCGAAGCTCAAGCCGCGTTCGTATTGCGCGCCCTTGAGGCTGTCGGCCCACAAGCCTGTGGTCTTGGCGTAGTTCTCGACCAACTGCACTTGCTGGTCTTCGCGGCCGGTGAGCTTCAGGTAATCAATGGTCTGCTGATCGATATGGAACATCGCCGCCGTGGCGCCGTATTCCGGGGCCATGTTGGAGATGGTTGCCCGGTCGCCCAAGGTCAGGGCGCTGGCGCCTTCGCCGAAAAATTCCAGCCAGGCACCGACGACTTTCTGCTTGCGCAGGAACTCGGTCAGCGCCAGCACCATGTCGGTGGCGGTGATGCCCGGTTGCAGTTTGCCGGTCAGTTCGACGCCGACGATTTCCGGCAGGCGCATCCACGAGGCGCGGCCAAGCATGACGCTTTCGGCTTCCAGGCCACCGACACCAATGGCGATCACGCCCAGGGCGTCGACGTGAGGCGTGTGGCTGTCGGTACCCACGCAGGTGTCAGGAAAGGCAACGCCGTCCCGCTGCTGGATCACCGGCGACATTTTTTCCAGGTTGATCTGGTGCATGATCCCGTTGCCTGGCGGAATCACGTCAACGTTCTTGAAGGCTTTCTTGGTCCAGTTGATGAAGTGGAAGCGGTCTTCGTTGCGGCGGTCTTCGATGGCGCGGTTCTTGGCAAAGGCCTGGGGATCGAAACCGGCGCTTTCCACCGCCAGCGAGTGGTCGACGATCAGCTGGGTCGGCACCACCGGGTTGACCTGCGCCGGGTCGCCACCTTGCTGGGCGATGGCGTCGCGCAAACCGGCGAGGTCCACCAGGGCGGTCTGGCCGAGAATGTCGTGGCACACCACCCGCGCCGGGAACCATGGGAAATCCAGGTCGCGCTTGCGCTCGATCAGTTGCAGCAGCGATTCACGCAGCGTGGCCGGGTCGCAGCGGCGCACGAGGTTTTCCGCCAATACGCGAGAAGTGTACGGCAGGCCGTCATAGGCGCCGGGGCGGATGGCCTCCACTGCGCCACGAACGTCGAAGTAATCCAGCGAGGTGCCGGGCAGCGGTTTGCGAAATTCTGTGTTCATCGTCAGGACTCGGGTCACGGTGGTTTCAGAGGGTTGGCGCCGGACTTGAAGCACCCCCGACCACTGTGGGAGCGAGCTTGCTCGCGATAGCGGTGTATCTGTCGACATGGATGTTGAATGTCAGTACGCAATCGCGAGCAAGCTCGCTCCCACAGGGTTTCGGGGGTATCCAGTTCCGGCGGCTAGAACCCTCCAGCTCAGCGTCGTTCGATTGGCACGAACTTGCGCTGTTCGACGCCAGTGTATTCGGCGCTCGGTCGGATGATGCGGTTGTTGGCGCGTTGTTCGAACACGTGGGCGGCCCAGCCGGTCAGGCGCGAACAGACGAAGATCGGCGTGAACAACTTGGTCGGGATGCCCATGAAATGGTACGCCGAGGCATGGTAGAAATCGGCGTTAGGGAACAGTTTCTTCTGCTCCCACATGGTCTTGTCGATGGCTTCGGAGACCGGGAACAGCACCGTGTCGCCCACTTCGTCGGCGAGCTTTTTCGACCAGCCCTTGATCACCTCGTTGCGCGGATCGTTGTCCTTATAGATAGCGTGGCCGAAGCCCATGATCTTGTCCTTGCGCGCCAGCATGCCGAGGGTGCCTTCGATGGCGTCCTGCGGTGAACTGAAGCGCTCGATCATTTCCATCGCCGCTTCGTTGGCGCCGCCATGCAGCGGGCCGCGCAACGAGCCGATGGCGGCGGTGATGCAGGAGAACAGGTCAGACAAGGTAGAGGCGCAGACCCGCGCGGTGAAAGTCGAGGCGTTGAACTCGTGCTCGGCGTAGAGAATCAGCGAGACATTCATCACCTTGACGTGCAACTCGCTTGGTTTCTTGCCGTGCAACAGGTACAGGAAGTGGCCGCCGATGGAGACTTCGTCGGTCACGCATTCGATGCGCTGGCCTTCGTGGCTGAAGCGATACCAGTAGCACATGATCGCTGGGAACGCTGCCAGCAGGCGGTCGGTCTTGTCGTGCTGTTGGGAGAAATCCTGCTCGGGCTCCAGATTGCCCAGGAACGAGCAACCGGTGCGCATCACGTCCATCGGGTGGGCGTCGGCGGGAATGCGCTCCAGCACTTCTTTCAAGGCTTGAGGCAGATCGCGCAACTGGCGCAATTTACCGGTGTAGGCGTCCAGTTGGGCCTGGGTCGGCAGCTCACCGTACAGCAGCAGATACGCCACTTCTTCAAATTGGGCGTCTGCCGCCAGGTCGCGAACGTCGTAGCCGCGATAGGTCAAGCCGGCACCCGACTGGCCTACGGTGGACAATGCGGTTTGCCCGGCCACCTGGCCACGGAGCCCGGCGCCACTGAGTACTTTTGCTTCGGCCATGTTGCTGTCTCCATTTTCTTGAATTTGTAGGGAGTCGCGCCTTACTTCTTCGCCGCGAACAACGCATCGAGCTTCTGCTCGAAGGTGTGGTAGTCGATGCGATCGTAAAGCTCCATGCGGGTCTGCATGGTGTCGATGACGTTCTGTTGCGTGCCGTCGCGGCGGATCGCGGTGTAGACGTTTTCGGCTGCCTTGTTCATGGCCCGGAACGCCGACAGCGGGTACAGCACCAGGGACACGTCGGCACCGGCCAGTTGTTCGGTGGTGTACAGCGGGGTCGCGCCGAATTCGGTGATGTTGGCCAGGATCGGCGCCTTCACGCGGCTGGCGAACAGCTTGTACATCTCGAGCTCGGTGATGGCCTCGGGGAAAATCATGTCGGCACCGGCCTCGATACATGCGGCGGCGCGGTCAAGCGCCGATTCCAAACCTTCAACGGCCAGGGCATCGGTGCGCGCCATGATCACGAAACTGTCATCGGTGCGGGCATCGACGGCGGCCTTGATGCGGTCGACCATTTCCTGCTGCGAGACGATTTCCTTGTTCGGGCGGTGGCCGCAGCGCTTGGCGCCGACCTGATCCTCGATATGAATCGCCGCCGCGCCGAACTTGCTCATCGACTTGACCGTGCGCGCCACGTTGAACGCCGAGGAGCCGAAACCGGTGTCCACGTCCACCAGCAGCGGCAGGTCGCAGACATCGGTGATGCGGCGCACATCGGTCAGCACATCATCCAGGCCGGTGATGCCCAGGTCCGGCACGCCGAGGGAACCGGCCGCGACGCCGCCACCCGACAGGTAGATCGCCTTGAAACCGGCGCGCTTGGCCAGGAGGGCGTGGTTGGCGTTGATGGCGCCGACCACTTGCAGCGGATGCTCGGTGGCGACCGCGTCGCGGAAACGCTGGCCTGGCGTGCTCTTGCTGGAACTCATGACTCACCTCGTTCAGTGGCGGCGCTGTCCTGGAAATGACGCGCGATGTTGCGTTTGGAAGCGCCGATGTGCCGGGCGCATCAATAATTCAGCCAGTTCGCCGTCACGGTCGGCGATGGCGTCGAGAATCCGGTGGTGCTCGGCAAAGGCCTGGCGCGGACGGTTGGGCGTGGTGGAAAACTGGATGCGGTACATGCGCACCAATTGGTATAGCTCGCCGCAAAGCATCTGCGTCAGGGTGCGATTGCCGCTGCCCTGGATGATCCGATAGTGAAAGTCGAAATCGCCTTCTTGCTGGTAATAGCCGACACCGGCCTGGAACGCCGCATCGCGTTCATGGGTTTCGAGGACATGGCGCAGTTCGTCGATTTCCTCGATGGTCATGCGCTCGGCCGCCAGACGGCAAGCCATGCCCTCCAGGGACTCACGGATCTCGTACAGTTCGAGCAATTCGGCGTGACTGAGCGAAACCACCCGAGCGCCGACGTGGGGCACGCGCACCAGCAGGCGCTGGCCTTCCAGGCGATGGATCGCCTCGCGCAACGGCCCGCGGCTGATGCCATAGGTACGCGCCAGCTCGGGTTCGGAGATCTTGCTACCTGGAGCGATCTCGCCTTTGACGATGGCGGCCTGGATACGCCGGAAGACGTTCTCGGACAGCGTCTCCGAATCGTCTTGAGCCATCAGCGGTGTTTCGAGCTGATCGAGCATATTGTCGACACCTTGAAATTCAATATGGCAAAAACTAACCAACAACCCGCCATACGTCAAAAGAAAAATCAACATTGTCGACAATCGTCTAATAATCGCCTGCGCCATAACCGGGCGAATGGTGACGCGCAGCGTCCGGGCAGCGGTGGCGTCAGAAAACCACCGTGCTAGAATGCCGCGCGATTTGCCGCTCTCCTTTTATAGGGAAGGCTGCCCAGGGAGCTTGTGCAGTAATGCCATGGCCTGAACCGATAAACGGAACGCTGCGCACCAGGATCTATGACACTCAAGCCCTTTTCTGCCGCTCTGTATTTCATGTGCCTGCCGGGGCTTGCCGTGGCGGGCGAAAAAACCGTGTACGGCCTCAACGAATACGCGGCGCTGCAAGGCATTGACCTGGAGGTCGCCGCCAAGCTCGACACCGGCGCCAAGACCGCCTCCCTCAGTGCCCGCGACATCAAGCGCTTCAAGCGCAATGGCGAATCCTGGGTGCGTTTCTACCTGGCCATCGACGCCGCCCATTCGCACCCCATCGAACGCCCGCTGGCCCGTGTCAGCAAGATCAAGCGCCGCGCCGGTGACTACGATCCGGAAGAAGGCAAGAAATACACGGCCCGGCCGGTCATCGAACTGGACATCTGCATGGGCTCTGCCCTGCGCAGCATCGAAGTGAACCTGACCGACCGCAGCGCCTTCCAATACCCGTTGCTGATCGGCTCCGAAGCGCTCAAGCGTTTCGATGCGCTGGTCGACCCCAGTCTCAAATACGCTGTCAGGCAAACCCGCCTGCGCCAATGCCGCTCATACCGCAGAGTAATTCCAATGCGCTCCCTTACCCTCCATCTGAAAATGCTGATCGCCATCCTGGTGGTGCTGGGCCTGTCGGTAACGGCCTATCAGATTTTCGTGCTCGGCATCCCGGTCACCGAAGACGCCACCGACGATTTGTGGAACATCGACGCCAAGGTCGAGTTCGTGCCCAACGCCAAGGATCCGGTGAAGATCCAGATGTTCGTGCCGCCGTTGAGCCGCGACTATGTGAGCCTCAACGAGAGTTTCATTTCCAACAACTACGGCGTGGCGGTGAACCGGGTCGACGGCAATCGCAAGGTGACGTGGTCGGCCCGTCGCGCCAAGGGCAACCAGACCCTTTATTACCGCCTGGTACTGACCAAGCGCTACAGCGCCGAGAAAACCAAGGTCAAGGGCCCGACGTTCCGCGACAGCATCGCCGTCGAAGGCCCCGAGAAACTGGCCGCCGAAGCCCTGCTCGCGCCGATCCGCCAACACTCGGCCGATGTCGAGACGTTCATCAGCGAAGCGATCAAGCGGGTCAACAATCTCAACGACGACAACGTCAAGCTGTTGCTGGCCGGTGATCCGTCTTCAAGCAACAAGGCGCGGATCGTCGAGCTCGTGCTGTCCATCGCCCACGTGCCGGTGGAAAAAGTCCACACCATCCGCCTGGTCGCCGACCAGCCGCAGATGCCCGAGCTGTGGCTGCGCAGTTTCAACGGCACCGACTGGCTGTATTTCAACCCGGACACCGGCGAGCAGGGCCTGCCCACCGACCGCCTGTTGTGGTGGACCGGCGATGAAAACCTGATCACCGTCGATGGCGGCAAGAAAGCCACCGTCACCTTCAGCATGAACAACAGCGAAATGAACGCCATTCGCCTGGCCAAGCTGACGGACGAGAACACCGACGCCAATTTCCTCGAATACTCGCTCTACGGCCTGCCGCTGCAAACCCAGCAGACCTTCATGATCATGGTGATGATCCCGATCGGCGTGCTGGTGATCCTGGTGCTGCGCAACCTGATCGGGCTGCAGACCCTCGGTACGTTCACCCCGGTACTGATCGCCCTGGCCTTCCGCGAGACGCAACTGGGCTTCGGCATCATCCTGTTCACGGTCATTACCGCGCTGGGCCTGTCGCTGCGTTCCTACCTGGAACACCTCAAGCTGCAGATGCTGCCGAGGCTCTCGGTGGTGCTGACCTTCGTGGTAGTGCTGATTGCCGCCATCAGCCTGTTCAGCCACAAGCTCGGCCTGGAGCGCGGCTTGTCGGTGGCGCTGTTCCCGATGGTGATCCTGACCATGACCATCGAACGCCTGTCCATCACCTGGGAAGAACGTGGCGGTGGCCATGCGATGAAAGTCGCCATCGGCACTTTGTTCGCCGCGTCCCTGGCGCATCTGATCATGAGCGTGCCGGAGCTGGTGTACTTCGTGTTCACTTTCCCGGCGATCCTGCTGATCCTGGTGGGCTTCATGCTGGCCATGGGTCGTTATCGCGGCTACCGCCTGACCGAGCTGGTTCGGTTCAAGGCCTTCCTCAAGGCTGACTCCTGATGTTCGGCTTCTGGAAGACGTGGAAGGCCCTCGAGGCCCGGGGCATCATGGGCATCAACCGGCGTAACGCCGACTACGTGCTCAAGTACAACAAGCGCAGCCTGTACCCCATCGTCGATGACAAGATCATCACCAAGGAACGGGCCATCGCCGCCGGCATTCATGTGCCGGAACTGTACGGGGTGATCTCCACCGAGAAGGAAATCGACAAGCTCGACGAGATCATCGGCGGGCGTACCGACTTCGTGATCAAGCCGGCCCAGGGTGCCGGCGGCGACGGCATCATTGTCATCGCCGACCGCTTCGAAGGCCGCTATCGGACGGTGTCGGGCAAGATCATCAGCCACGAGGAAATCGAGCACCACGTCTCCAGCATCCTCACCGGCCTGTATTCCTTGGGCGGGCACCGTGACCGGGCGCTGATCGAGTACCGCGTGACTCCGGACCAGATCTTCAAGAGCATCAGCTACGAAGGCGTGCCGGACATCCGCATCATCGTGCTGATGGGTTATCCGGTGATGGCCATGCTGCGCTTGCCAACCCGTCAGTCTGGCGGCAAGGCCAACCTGCACCAGGGCGCCATCGGCGTGGGCGTCGACCTTGCCACGGGCCTGACCCTGCGCGGCACCTGGCTGAACAACATCATCACCAAGCACCCCGACACCACCAATGCGGTGGACGGCGTGCAACTGCCCTACTGGGACGGTTTCATGAAACTGGCCGCCGGTTGCTATGAACTGTGCGGGCTGGGCTACATCGGCGTCGACATGGTGCTGGACCAGGAAAAGGGTCCGTTGATCCTGGAACTGAACGCCCGCCCGGGGCTGAACATCCAGATCGCCAACGACTGCGGCCTGACCTTGCGTACCCACGCGGTGGAAGCCCACCTGGAAGAGCTCAAGGCCCGCGGCGTGACCGAAACCGTGGAAGAGCGCGTGGCGTTTGCCCAGGAACTGTTTGGGCATATTCCGCCGGTTGAGGGGTGAGGCCGTCAACTTGAATATGACGAACCTTGTGGCGAGGGGATTTATCCCCGCTGGGTTGCGAAGCAACCCTAAAACTTACCAACCTCGGTATACCAGGCTGACTGCATCTGCCTGTTTGGGGGTTGCTGCGCAACCCAGCGGGGATAAATCCCCTCGCCACAGTTAAAGCTTCGCCACAAGTAGCTTCGATAACCACAGACGTGCTCATCTCCGACATCCCCCTAGGAGCAAATCCTACAGGGGATTACAATCGCTCCCCCGCCTGAACGGCTGACCCACCCCGCCCATGCCAACCTGCTCCGTACACCCATTGCCCTACCGCGCCAACCCCGCCGAGTATTTCGCGGCGATCCGCCATGCCCCCGGCAGCGTCCTGCTCGACAGTGGCCGACCGAGCGCCGAACGCGGACGCTACGACCTGCTCAGCGCCTGGCCATTGGAACAACTGGCGGTACGGCCTGACGAAACTGGCAGCGATTTCCTGCAACGTCTTCGGATGCATCTGGCGCAACTGGGCCATGCGGAACTCCCAACGACGGTGCAATTGCCCTTCGTCGGCGGCTTGATCGGCTACTTGAGCTACGACTTCGGCCGACACCTCGAGGCCTTGCCTTCACAGGCACAAGATGATCTGCAATTGCCCGACGCGCGTTTCGGCCTGTACGACTGGGCGTTGATCTCCGATCACCAGGCCGGCACCAGCCAATTGGTCTTCCATCCCCATTGCGGCGAGAGTGAACGGCAACGACTGATCGAGCTGTTCAGCTGGCCATCCGCAGCGCCTGCCACCGCATTCAGTCTTGCAGGCCCGATGGCACCCGACCTTAGCGCCGACGCCTATCGACAGGCATTCGAACGCATCCAGGCGTATATCCAGGCCGGCGATTGTTACCAGGTCAACTTTGCCCAGCGCTTCCGCGCCCAATGCCACGGCGATGCCTGGACCGCTTATCAGGCGTTGCGGACGGCGTGTCCGACGCCGTTCTCAGGCTTCCAAAGCCTGCCGGAAGGCGATGCGGTGTTGAGCCTGTCGCCGGAGCGCTTCGTCAAGGTCAGCGAAGGCCGCGTCGAAACCCGTCCGATCAAGGGCACCCGGCCCCGTGGCACAACGCCCGACGAAGACGCCGCCCACGCCGCCGAGCTGCTGGCCAGCCCCAAGGACCGGGCGGAGAACCTAATGATCGTCGACCTGCTGCGCAACGACCTGGGCCGCACGTGCCGTGTCGGCTCGGTGCGGGTGCCGGAGCTGTTCAGCCTTGAAAGCTACCCGAACGTGCACCACCTGGTCAGCAGCGTGACCGGCGAGCTGGCGGAGGGCAAAGATGCCTTGGACCTGATTGCCGGCAGCTTCCCCGGCGGCTCGATCACCGGCGCGCCGAAAATCCGCGCCATGCAAATCATCGACGAACTCGAACCGACCCGACGCGGGCTGTATTGCGGCTCGTTGTTGTACCTGGACGTGCGCGGGGAAATGGACAGCTCAATCGCCATCCGCAGTTTGCTGGTCAAGGACGGGCAAGTGTGCTGCTGGGGCGGCGGGGGGATTGTCGCGGATTCGGATTGGGAGGCGGAGTATCAGGAATCGATGACCAAGGTTCGGGTGTTGCTCGATACCTTGCAGAATCTCTGAACAATCCCCTCGGCCTGACACACAACCCTGTGGGAGCGAGCAAGCTCGCTCCCACAGGGTTGTGTGTTTACAGGCTCAGGGAGCGGTTCGAGGCCTTGATGAATTCCTGCTTCAACTCGGTAAAGGTATGCACTGCCGGGAATTGCGGGAATTCGCGGATCACGTTTTCAGGCGCATGGAACAGGATCCCGGCGTCGGCTTCACCCAGCATCGTGGTGTCATTGTAGGAATCCCCCGCCGCAATCACCCGGTAATACAGACTCTTGAAGGCCAGGACCGACTGGCGCTTCGGATCTTTCTGACGCAACTGGTAGCCGGTCACTCGCCCGCCGTCATCGGTGATCAAACGATGGCAAAGCAATGTCGGGAAGCCCAGCTGGCGCATCAATGGCTGGGAAAATTCGTAGAACGTGTCGGACAGAATCACCACCTGGAACCGCTCGCGCAGCCAGTCGACGAATTCGATGGCGCCGTCCAGCGGCTTGAGGGTGGCGATGACTTCCTGGATGTCGGAGAGCTTTAGCCCGTGTTCATCAAGGATGCGCAACCGTTGCTTCATCAGCACGTCGTAGTCGGGGATGTCCCGAGTGGTTGCCCTGAGGGATTCAATCCCGGTTTTTTCAGCGAAGGCGATCCAGATCTCCGGGACCAGCACACCTTCCAGGTCGAGACAGGCAATTTCCACAAGACACTCCCATTTTTTCTGATGTTTATCGGTTGAGCGAACAAAAGGCCTGCCGACTCTAGCCATTCGTCGAAGCCCGCGCAACGCACAGGAACGCGCCAGTCCCGGCAGCTTTTGTTACCATCAGCCCCCTATAGAGCGCCCAGCGCCACCGACCTGTAGGAAACCGCCCTGATGAGCCCATCGTTCGACGTCGTGGAATTCGCCACGACCTATGCCAACAAGTCCCCGCAGGACATCCTCAAGCTGGCCTTCGCCGAGTTCGGCGACGAGCTGTGGATATCGTTCAGTGGCGCCGAAGACGTGGTGCTGGTGGACATGGCCTGGAAACTGAACAAGAACGTCAAGGTATTCAGCCTCGACACCGGTCGCCTGCACCCGGAAACCTATCGTTTTATCGATCAGGTGCGCGAGCACTACAAGATCGACATCGAGCTGATCTCGCCCGACCATACGAAACTGGACCCTTTCGTGAAGGAAAAAGGCTTGTTCAGCTTCTACAAGGACGGTCATGGCGAATGCTGTGGCATCCGCAAGATCGAGCCGTTGCGACGCAAGCTGACCGACGTTCGCGCCTGGGCCACCGGCCAGCGCCGCGACCAGAGCCCTGGCACCCGCAGCCAGGTGGCGGTACTGGAAATCGACACCGCGTTTTCCACCCCGGAGCGCACGCTGTACAAATTCAACCCGTTGTCGCAGATGACCAGCGAAGAAGTCTGGGGTTATATCCGCATGCTTGAGCTGCCTTATAACAGCCTGCACGAGCGCGGCTTCATCAGCATCGGCTGCGAGCCCTGCACCCGCCCGGTGTTGCCGAACCAGCACGAGCGCGAAGGTCGTTGGTGGTGGGAAGAAGCTACGCAGAAGGAATGCGGGCTGCATGCCGGGAATATCATCGCCAAGTCCAAGACCGTTTAAGCGACAGACGAACCCTGTACACAAAAAATGTCATCCCCAGGTGGCATTTTTGTGTGCGTTTTAGATATGCCTGCCCCTAAAAGTTACACATCCCCTCCCACCTAACCGTCCCCCCTTCCACTGGCGTCCGCCGGACAAATAAATACCTGTTTAATCGGTCAATTGGCGAGGACCCAAACGGCGCGTATTTCTACAGCAACAGCAACGGGGTCAACCTGCGTGCGGTGGCTGCATTCATTCCGGCGGCGCTGATTGCGATTATCCTGGCGCTGGTGCCCGGTTTCGACAGCGTTTCACCGTTTTCCTGGCTGATTGGCGCTTCGATTGCAGGGCTGTTGTACCTGATCATTGCCAAGCGCGAGGCTTACTACGAGGACGTCAGCGGCGAGTCCATCGCTGTGGATAACGTCAGCCATTAACCCAGGGAAAGCGGCCCGGCCGGTGCGGGTCGCCTGGTATTTCATTTAAAAAAGGACAGCTCATGCGAATTCTAGTGGTCAACGTCAACACGACCGAGTCCATTACCCAGGCCATTGCCCGACAAGCCCAAGCAGTGGCCGCGCCGGGTACCGAGATCATCGGGCTCACGCCGCATTTCGGTGCCGACTCCATCGAAGGCAACTTTGAAAGCTACCTTGCGGCCATTGCGGTCATGGACCGGGTGATGTCCTACGACCAGCCGTTCGACGCGGTGATCCAGGCCGGCTATGGCGAACATGGCCGTGAAGGCCTGCAGGAACTGCTGGATGTGCCGGTGGTGGACATCACCGATGCTGGCGCCAGCACCGCGATGTTCCTGGGCCATGCCTACTCGGTGGTGACGACGCTGGACCGCACCGTGCCGCTGATCGAAGACCGGCTCAAGCTGTCCGGCCTGTTCGACCGCTGCGCCTCGGTGCGGGCCAGCGGCCTGGCGGTATTGGAGTTGGAGCAAGACCCGCAACGGGCCGTCGAAGCCATCGTGCAGCAAGCCGAACTGGCGGTCAGCCAGGACAAGGCCGAAGTGATCTGCCTGGGCTGCGGCGGCATGGCCGGGCTCGATGAGCAGATCCGCCAGCGCACCGGCGTGCCGGTGGTCGATGGGGTGACGGCGGCGGTGACGATTGCCGAATCGCTGGTGCGGCTGGGGCTGTCAACGTCCAAGGTGCGGACTTATGCGACGCCTCGGCCGAAAAACATCGTTGGCTGGCCGGGGCGGTTTGGGCGGTGAGTTCACAGCTTTAGACCGTGGCGCGCCGAATCGCGAGCAAGCTCGCTCCCACATGGATTTCCAGCGTCCACACAAAGTGTGTTTATTGCAAAATCCTGTGGGAGCGAGCTTGCTCGCGATTAGAGCCAACTCAATCCAGCGCCCAACTCAAACCGCACTGAACCGCTTGGCCAACCCCAGTTCGGCAAACCGCTCGATGATGAAATCCACGAACGCCCGGGTCTTGCCTGGCAGCAGTTTGTGTTCGGCGTAATAGATAGAGATGTTGCCGTCATCGACATACCAGTCTGGCAGCACTCGTTGCAACTCGCCGCTGTCCAGGTACGACACGGCAAACGGCATGCTCACCATGGCGATGCCCAACCCTTGGGCTGCGGTGATGCAAGCGGCTTCCGAGTCACTCATTGTCATCTGCGCCTTGAGCGTCAACGGGCTGTGTTCCCGGTTGCGGCTGGTCAGTTGCCATGAACGGATCCGCCCAGTCTGCGGTGAGCGGATCAGAATGCCGTGATGTGGCGCCAGGTCTTGCGGCTCAAAGATGGCGGAGTGACTCTGCAGATACGCTTGGGATGCAACCAACACGCGATGAGCCACCGTCAACTTGCGCGCCACCACGCCTTGGGGCAGTTCGAAACCGCCGCCAATGGCCGCGTCGAAGCCTTGGCCGATCAGGTCAACCTGGCGATTATCGAAATGCCAGTCCGGGTTGATCGCCGGGTACCGTCCCAGGAATTCCCCCAGCAACGGCACGACAAACAAACGCCCGAACGCCGTGCCCATGCTCACCTTCAGCGTGCCGGCTGGCTGCCCCCCGGCGCTGGCGAGGTTGGCGACAGCGTTCTGGATCGTATTGAAACTGCTGCCTACTTCTCGCAGGAATAGCTGCCCGGCCTCGGTCAAGGTCAGGCTGCGAGTGCTGCGCTGGAACAGCCGCACGCCCAGGCGCGCCTCAAGCTTGGCCACGCTCTTGCCCACCGCCGCGGGTGTCAGGCTCAGGCGTCGCGCAGCCTCGGCGAAGCTGCCGACCTCGGCGCTGCGAACAAAACATTCGATACTGCTGAAACTCTCCATGGCGCCCACTATAAACTTTTGGTTTACACAGACTATATCAACGAAGGTCTACCCAGCCGATAGCCTAGTCTTGATACTCGCCCCATCAACCGCGGCATTTCGCCCCGGCACCTTTGGAGAAATACATGAGTACTCAAGCACTGAACGGTAAAGTCGCCTTGATCCAAGGCGGTTCCCGCGGCATCGGCGCCGCCATCGTCAAACGCCTCGCCGCAGAAGGCGCTGCCGTAGCGTTCACTTACGTCAGCTCCGGTACAAAATCCGAAGAACTGCAGAACAGCATCACCGCAGCCGGCGGCAAAGCCTTGGCAATCAAGGCCGACAGCGCTGATGCCGACGCCGTCCGTAACGCCGTCACCGCCACCGTCGAAGCTTTTGGCCGGCTGGACATCCTGGTCAACAATGCTGGCGTGCTGGCCATGGGGCCACTGGAAGAATTCAAACTCGAAGATTTCGACCAGACCCTGGCGATCAACGTGCGCAGCGTGTTCGTTGCCACCCAGGCCGCCGCGCGGCACATGACCGAGGGCGGTCGGGTCATCAACATCGGCAGCACCAACGCCGACCGCATGCCCTTCGCCGGCGGCGCCGCGTACGCCATGAGTAAATCTGCGCTGGTGGGGCTGACCAAAGGCCTGGCCCGTGACCTCGGCCCGCGCGGCATCACCGTCAACAACGTGCAGCCCGGCCCGGTGGACACCGACATGAACCCGGCCAACAGCGACTTCGCCTCCAGCCTGATGGACCTCATGGCAGTCGGTCGTTACGGCACGGTGGAAGAAATTGCCAGCTTCGTCGCTTATCTGGCAGGCCCTGAAGCGGCATACATCACCGGGGCCAGCCTGACCATCGACGGTGGTTTTGGCGCCTGACATCAACTCGTAAAAAAGCCGGTCAGGGCTGGACCCTGACCGGCTTTTTCCATTATGTCGAAGCGGTTGTCATGCCCACTCCAATTCCGGCAAACCGCACAGGCTTGGCTGGAACATCCTCAAGGAGCGAATGATCCCGTCGGCGTGGGCGTATTTTTCGTCCGCCATGGCCGAATCCGGAATGGCGATGGCGGTCATGCCAGCGGCTTTCGCAGCAGTCACGCCGAACGGTGAATCTTCGAATACCAGGCAGTCGCGAGGCTCGACACCCAGGCGCCGGGCGGCGGTGAGGAAGATATCGGGCGCCGGTTTCGCCGCCCCGACTTCTGGGTCATCCGCCGTCACGATGCAATCGAACAACGCGAACCAGTCCCGGTGCAACGTGGTTTTCAGCGCAAAGGTAGGGCTCGACGAACTGGTTCCCACCGCAATCGGAATGTCGTGGGCCTTCAGATGCCGCACCAGCTCCTCGGCGCCAGGCATCCCCATGGCGTGGGGAAAACGCTCGCGCATCAGGGGCTCGCGGATGATCAGGAATTCTTGAGGGGTGATCGGCAATTCCAGCGCCTGGACGACGTAATTGGCCAGATCCGTGGCCCCACGCCCGATGATGTTCTGCTTGACGCTCCAATCGAACGTGCGCCCGTAGCGCTCGGCGATAATGGAGGTCACCTCGGTGTAGATGCCCTCGGTATCGAGCAACAAGCCATCCATGTCGAAAATCACAGCCTTGATGGGGCCAAACTTTTTCAGTGGTGCATTCATCGCATCTGATCCGTTATCAACACAACATTCCAGGGATGGCTCAGGTGCGGCCAGCGTAGCGTGTTCGCCTTAAAGGATTCAGCAGAATAGCTAAGGAGGCTTGGAACCGGCAATGGGAAATCCATGGACGGTTTTTGTGGCGAGGGAGCTTGCTCCCGCTCGGTTCTGTAGGAGCTGGCGAAGCCTGCGATCTTTTGATCTTTCGCTTGAGATTCAAGTGTCTTTGGAAAGATCGCAGCCTCGTTGCACTCGACAGCTCCTACGCACCCCAGCGGGAGCAAGCTCCCTCGCCACAAAAGCGGAATCGGTTTGGATGACGATGCAGCGGTTATTGACCCGAGCTGCCGGAGCCGCTCGACCCCGAGCCACTGCCGCCCGAGCTGCCACCGCTGCCACTGGTACCGGTTCCACCTCCACTGGAAGAATCGCCGCCCATCGAACTACCACCGCTGGTCGAGCCGCTTCCGGTGCCGGGGCTGGTGCTGCTGCCGCTGGCATCGCCGCCATTTCCTCCACTCACCGAACCTGGCGGCAACGCATTGCCACTGGCATCGGTGGTGGACCCGGCGTCCATCTGGGTCGAAGGCGGCATGCCTCCCTTGTCGACCGGCGCGCCGTCCGAGGATTGTGCGAAAGCCGTCCCTGCGCTGGCCGAAAGAATCCCGGCCAGCGCCAGGGCCGTGACGTTTGTCTTCATCATGGTAAGTCTCCTTTTCAAGATAACTACCTGATGTCTGGCAACCATGGCGCGCCGATGGTGCCGCAAAATCGACGGACGGGGGGGTGAGGGTCAGCTTGGCTTGCCGGACGCATCGTCGCCCGCGATATCCGGGTCGTCCGGCGTCGCCTCGACGTCCTGATCGTCGCTTGGGACTTGCTCGATGCCGCTATCGTCATCGGGTGGTCGCTGATCGCGACTCAGCGAATCGGTGGGCGAAGGCAGCGGGTATTCCGGGGTTTCATCGTCGTCGGGAACAGGCGAATCAGCTGACATGATGGCCTCCTGGTGATGCCGTTTCAGGAACAAGCGCGATTACTTGTAGGACTCGTCCTCAAGCTCCGCGTCTTCATCTTCGATCAAGGGAACCTGGGCGTCGTCCATTAGCGAGCCGGGGTCTTCATTGCCCGGGTCGTTGACACCCGGATCGTTGATGAAGGGCACGCCCGAGGGGCCTTTTTCTTCCTTTCCTTCGGTTTCCGGCGTCATGGCATACCTCGCAATCGCAAGTGGGTGTATGGATTCGAGGAGGTGGAGCGTTAAACGTTCCGGGGAAATGCCCAATAAGAACAAACCCGGCACAAGGCCGGGTTTGTTCATGCATGCATGCGCTTAGCGGTGTTTTCTCTTGTGCTTATGCTTCTTGCCACCCGAATGCCCATCACCATCATTGGACAGGTTGCTGCCCAAGGCACCACCCGCCGCCCCGCCGATGCCCGCACCAATGGTAGAGCCCGTCGAACCGCCCAAGCGGTTGCCAACGATCGAACCACCGGCCGAACCCAGCCCGCCACCAATGGCCGCTTCCGTACGGCTGCCCTTGCGAGCGCCCACCGCACTGCCGGCGGCGCCACCCACACCGGCGCCAATCGCGGCGCCGGTGCTGCCACCCATTTGCTGGCCGACCACATTACCCAAGACACCGCCAAGACCACCGCCAACCGCTGCGGTACCGTCGCCAGCGGCCATCGCGCCCTGAGCGACCACAAGCCCAAGCACCAAGGTGGACAAAGTCAAACGCATGATAGAAACCTCAAGAATGCCGCATCGGGAAATAGAGTCGGTGCGCGCGGGCGCGAGTGTACGCCAAACCGCGTCAGCCTTGACGGTTGGACCACAAACGCAACGGTAGTTTTATAACAGGCAAAAAAAAGCCCGCTGGGGAAACGGGCAGGTACTGCTTTCTAACGGATGAGCTCAGACTACTTACTCGAGTGTGAAAGAAACGTGAAAGCAATTGTCTGTAGGAAAAAGATTAAAAATATTTACAAAACTCCGCTTTTCCCAAGTCCGAAAAAAAGCCCCGTTCGGTGACGGGGCTGCGCTTGCATTATTTCCTGAGCGGAATCCTGGGTAAAAACTTGGCTTTTTCCCCTCGCTGCACTTTGGACACCTTCGTCCTGATGGACTTGATTGGCTCGTCGCCAAAGTCCGATCGATAAGCGGCCTGACCACACTGCAAACCTTCGTTGATCGGGTACGCGGCTCCGTTCTCCTCGCTGTACGGTGCTCCCATCGTCTTTCCCCTTTTTGCCAAGGCCGATACCGGCAACAACCGATTGCCTGAAAATATTGGCCCTCACGAAAGTGAGACTAGCTGGTCATCAACGGACCGCACATTCACCAAAGCCTTCGCCGACGAATGGAACCCACTGTTTCAAAAAGGAAACACTCACTCGACGCCCAGCATCGTCCGGCTCAACACCCGGGAAACCTGGTCGGCCGAGTAAGGTTTGGAAAGAAATTCGAACCCCTCATGCCCACTGTGGGCCAGCTCCTCGCTGTACCCGGAAGTCAGCACCACCGGCAGATCCGGGCGACGCCGACGCAGCTCCCGAGCCAGGGCGATACCACTGATGCCCGGCATGACCACGTCGGAAAATATCGCGTCGAAGGCCATCGCATCCACGCCGACCATTTCCAACGCCTCTTCGGCGTTGGTTGCCCAGGCCGTTTCATAGCCAAGGTCTTGAAGAATCTGGTTGGCAAAGCGCCCGACCTCCAGATTGTCTTCAACGACCAGTACCCGACGCTTGCCCTGCTCCAACACCAGTGAGGGGATCTCTTCCTTTATCGGCTCATGCCTTGTCTCATGCTCGACCTCCGGCAGGTACAGGGTGAAGACGGTTCCCTCGCCAAGCACGGTCGAAACGTCAACGTTGCCGCCCGATTGCTTGGCAAAGCCAAACACCTGGGACAATCCCAGGCCTGTTCCCTTCCCCACCTCCTTGGTGGTGAAGAATGGCTCGAAGATGTGCTCGAGATCCTGCGGCGATATGCCTGTGCCGGTGTCCTCCAGGGCGATGGCCGCGAAGTGCTGCCCTGCGCCGGCATGGCCGCGGATCGGCGGCATGCCATTACCGCATGTGAGCCGAAGCCACAGCGTGCCCTGGCCATTCATCGCGTCCCGGGCGTTGAGGGCCATGTTGATCAGCGCCGTTTCAAACTGGCTCAAGTCGGCACGGATGTAACAAGGTCGATCGCCCAATTCGACGATGACCTGGATCCGCGCCCCCGTGACGGTTTGCAGCATGTCGCCCAGGCTCTGCACTTGCTTGCCAACGTCGATGACTTCCGGCTTCAGCGGCTGGCGCCGGGCAAACGCGAGCAACTGGCTGGTCAGCTTGGAAGCCCGCTCCACAGTTTCGGAGACAGCCGTCATATAGCGTTGTCGGCGCTCGTCAGACAGGCTGGGCAAGCGCAGGAAGTCCACCGAAGAACGGATGATCGTCAGCAGGTTGTTGAAATCGTGGGCCACCCCGCCGGTCAGCTGTCCGATGGCTTCGAGCTTCTGCGATTGGCGCAGCGCCGCTTCGGTCTGTTTGAGCCGTGTGGTGCGCTCCTCGACGCGTTGTTCCAGCGTCGAATTCAGTTCAGCCAGGGCCGCCAGGCCTTCACGCACCGCGGCGTCGGCTCGGGCACGCTCGATATGGGCCCAGCATCGCTCCCTGACTTCAATCAGCAAGGCCAGCTCGTTCGAAGTCCAGGTCCTGGGGGTTTTATCGTGGATGGCCATCAGGGCGGTAAGACGTCCGTCTTTGATCAACGGGACGCAAATGGTGGCCGCGATACCGATGGACTGGAACGCCGCCGCCTCCTCCGGCACCAGCTCCGCCAGGTTGTCGTTGATCACCAAGGGCTTGCCGGCTCGAAGGTTGTTGACCGCAAGCCGACCGAAATCCGCCAACTGGTAATGCCCAACGATACTGGGCGACCCGGCCCAGGCCCAATCGCCGCGGATCGTGAAGCCGTCCTCGTCCTCGTCCATGTCCGCATAGGCGCAGTTGGACAGGTTGAGATGCGCCGCGAGGATCCGCGCAGTGGTCGCCATGATGGCTTGCGGATCGGTGGCATTCGCCACGGCGCTGCCGATGGCATCGAGCACGGCCAGGCGTTGGGTCATGAGCACCGTGGAAGTGGTCTCGGTAACCGTATCGAGCATGCCCACGACCTTGCCGAACTGATCCCGAATGGGGCTGTAGCAAAACGTGAAATATGCCGGCTCCGGGCCGCCGCCCCGCTCGATGATCAAGGGGAAATTCTCGATATAAGTCGCTTGCCCTTCGAAAGCCGCCTGTACGATTGGACCGATATCGCTCCAGACCTCCCGCCAGACCTCATTGAACGGCCGACCCAACGCCTCGGGCTTGCTTCCGAGAATGGGCAGGAACGCATCGTTGTACAACGTGATCAAGTCCGGCCCCCACACGATCGCCTGGGGAAAATGCGAGGCCATGCTCAGCGCCACCGTCGTCTTCAGCACATCGGGCCATTGTTCAGGCAGCCCCAGCGGGGTGCCTTCCCAATCATGGCGTCGCACCCGTTCAGCCATTTCTCCATAGCTCTGGAGCCAATCTGTCATGCGTTCGATCCTTCTCAGCCGCCAAAAACAATGGAGGGGGAACGCTTGTGACCTCAAGCCAACGCGTATTATCCCGAGCTTAGTTGGAATTCGCGATTGGGTTTGGGGGAAGTGCCAGGTCGCATTTAACCGGCATGGGTAAAAATGGGCGGAAGGACTGCGGCAACTTTCTAAGCGGCGTTGGGGATAGCCCTGATGTAGGTGGGGGTCATGTTGAGTTGTAAGACGCTAGGGTCGGATCCTTAAAACGATCGCATTATCCTACATATGATTGGGAATCCCCTTCTCCATCAATCCCTTGCGTATTTTTTGCGGTGACGTCTATAGTCTTGGCGTCGCCCAAATGGCGACCGGGTTTGGCGACCCGAAGTAGGCACAAGTATCCAGTGGAGCTTACTGATGAACCAATACATGAGCCTTACCAGCAACGCCGACGACCAACCTCTCTACGTCGACACTACCGCCCCGCTACACATCCTGCTTGACTCAGCCGCCTACCGAATCCGCGCCGCCACCCAATTCCTCGAGAACCTGGCGATGCGTGATGAACTGACCATCGATCCCGCAACCTTGCAAGATCTGGCACAGCTTTGCTGCATCCCGCTGCGTGATGGGTGTGATGTGATGGATGTGATTGCCCGAAGATTGGATGCGGCACCGGTAGGTTCCACTCTGTAAACCTGCCCAACACCCCACCCCCGTGGCGAGGGAGCTTGCTCCCGCTGGGCTGCGTAGCGGCCCCTTTTGTGAGCGCTTCGCACTCAAGCGGGAGCAAGCTCCCTCGCCACGGGGGTTCAGCGGTTTCCTGATCGGAATACTAACCTTCCAGATGCCCACACATGGACGTCTCGAAAACCATGCCCGACCGCAAACAACTCCACCGAGAGGGCTACGCCCTGCTCCACCAAGCCATCCCGGCCGAATGGCTGGACCATCTTCGCGCCGTGTTCGATGCAGGTGTGAGGCCGTCGGAGCAATGGCCCGTGCCGCGTGACAGGGATTGGCGCTATTCGATGCTGGACGACGACCCGAAGATCCAGGCCGTGTGTCGGTTGCCCCAGCTTTTGGCGGTCGCGGGCGAGTTGATCGGCGAGCGGTTCTTCCTTTCGCAAGTGGAAGGACGCGAGCCCGTTGCCAATGGCGGCCACCAGCAGTTGCACCGCGACTTGTCGGCCCAGCGGCCAGGCGACATCGCCGTCGCCCTGGCTTTTTTTGACGATTACGGCCCCGAGAACGGCGCGACACGGCTCGTTCCTGGCAGCCATCGCCCCGTGTCGGACGCACTACCTTTCGACTTCCACGACGAGTCACGCTCCATACAGCTTTGCGGCCGTGCCGGTGACATCCTGGTATTCGATGTCGATCTGGTGCATGCGGGCAGCCTGAACCTGACCGGCAAACGCCGACGCTCCATTCTGATCAGCTATTTCTCAGAGGCATTATACGCGTCACACCTGGAAACCGTGGGGCTGCGCAATATTCGCATGGACACCCGGGATCGATTCGAACCAGGCTTCAAATCAGCCGATCCACGACCCTCGCATTCCACAACGCCCGACATCGCTCCCGCCACCCTGGACTCCCCTTGTCCAGCCACTCCAATGTCGCCTCGATGCTCTCAGGACTGATCATGAAATGATTGATGTGCTCCTCGATCCGCTCTTGCGAGAGAAACAGCGAGTCCAGGTAACCATTGAAAGAATCGGCCAGCACCACGTATTCATCACCTTGCTGACGGCGCCCAGTCCAGGCAGGCAAGCCCGCCACCATCGCCGCCACGTCCTGGCGCCCCTCCCGCAGATCCAGCAGCAAGACACTCGCGCCGCCGTCGCGACCGATCGGCAACAATCCCGTCGCGGGGAAGCCGGGCTGGGTGCGCAGTTGCTCCAGTTCAAAGGGATTGGATTCATACCCTTTGTCCGGATCCAGCCCGTACAGCGAAAAACTGAGCAACTCCTCATCGCCATTGGCCAACCTGGCCAGCACATCGTATTCCAGGTAAGCGCCGTTGCAGGTCTTGAGAAATTCGCGATAGTCGCCCGGCAAGCGGGCACCCAGGCTGGCCTCCAGTTGCGCAATGGCATGTTCGGTGGCGCCTTCACGGGTGTCGTCGAGGATGAGTCCACGGTAGTCAGTCATTAATATCTCGCAACGGTGTTGAGGACCCGCTATCAGTCGCCCTCAGCGCGCGCAGGCGCTTGCGAGCAGTTTCGAAGAAAGGCGTGACAATCAGGCCATAAACCGTCAGGTACCGGTGATGATCTTGTCCTCCAATACCGAAACGCAAGGGCTCGGGCCGAGTGCTGGTGACATAGAGCGTGCCGAACATCCAATCCCACAGCGACAGGTTGACGCCGAAATTGCGGTTGAAATGACGCGGTGCATCGCTGTGGTGGATCTGGTGTTGCGCCGGGCTGTTCAGCACATGTTCCAGCGCCGGGCCGAAGGACAGCCAGACATGGGTGTGACGCAGATTCGCCGCCAGGCTATTGAAGATAAACACCAGGTACGTCACGCCGAACAACGTGTAACGGCTGACCTCACCACCACAGGCGTACCAGAAAGCACCCGCGAAGAGGCCCAGGCAGGCAGTGACGCCAAGCTTCTCGACGATCTTCTCGACAAAATGCACCCGGCTCGCCGTGGCCGGTACCAGCACGGGTGCCGAATGATGCACCTTGTGAAACGCCCAGAGCCAGCGAGAGTGAAACGCCCGGTGCACCCAGTAATGGACGAAATCCTTCACCAGGAACACCCCCAGCCCATAGAGCAATGCAAGCGAAAGGTTTTCCCCCAGGTGCGGACGCGCGCCCCACAGATTATTGAAAAAAGCCGAATAATCTCCAGAGCGCAGGATATACGGATCGACCAAGTGGACAATGGGCAGCACCAAGGCAACCTTGAGAATCGCCTGGACGAAGTAGTACCGATAGTCCAGCAGCGCCGAGCGATGCAGATTCACTCGGCTACCACCTATGAATTGCCAGAACGAACAAGCCTCGGTCAGGCGACGGCGCTTCCTATAACGAAACAGGCTATAGGCGACGCCGTACGAGGCGCAGAGAAACAGAATTCCGAACCGGCCGTTCAGGTTGAAAATGCTGAGGAACTGCTGGGTGATGGGTGCGATTACCCATGCGCTCAGGTGGTGATACACAAGGGAAAACGCATCCACGAACGCAAGCCTCTGCCGAAGGAGCGGTATTGTAAATCAGTCGCGTTGGGCGAGCTTGAGTTTTCAGTCTTTTTCCAGAGTTGGCTGCTCAAAGCAAAATGCAGGACGCGGCAGAGAAAAAAATCATGCTTGGCCCCCTCTACCACGACGCATGTGGATGAGTGCGGTCCTACGATGATCTGGAGAAACTCGCTCTTCAACAGCAAAGGGCAAGAAACCCAGCTTTGGATAAAGTAGCAGGCCTGCCGTATTTTCGTTGAAGCAGGATATGCGCACCTCAGTGGCGTCATAGTGGTCGAACGCCAAGGCTGTCATCGTGTTCACGAGGAAAGTTGCAACGCCTTGACCTCGGGCATCTTGGGCAACGATGACGTTGCCGATACAGCAGGCTCCACCTGTTTCAGCCCGATAGAAATTAGCAAAACCGACAATACGGTTGCCGACCTCGACGACCGTCGAATCGAGTCGTTGAGCGATAGCGTCAGCCAACTGAACTTCAGTCAGAGGGTATTGGGCTTTCGGGAACATATAAAACAGTTCCCGGGCATCCAGCGCAAAGCTACAGATAGTCTTGATGTCATCAGCCGTCACTGGCCTACTTTGCAATTTCATCGGGCGTCCTTGAGGTCATGTGCTGGGATTTTAGCTCAGCTGATTTTGCTCAACCGTCTCTCGGGGTGCCAGGACCAGATCGATTCCAAGGATAGATATGACATTGACCGTCGAACGCTTGGTCAGCATAGCCATGACCAATCCAATCAACGCCTGCATCACCGCGCGCCTGCCTTCGCTCGGTTTGAACCAATGCATGCTCACCGCAGGCTGCCTGTTCCAGGCCGTTTGGAATCATCAGTCGCAGCGGCCAACGGCCTGGGGCGTGAAGGATTACGATGTTTTCTACTTCGACGCTGACCTGTCCTGGGAAGCCGAGAATGAAGTGATCAACACCGCCCAACGTCTTTTCCAGGATCTCGACGTCAACATCGAGGTCAAGAACCAGGCTCGCGTTCACCTTTGGTACGGCCAGCGGTTTGGCAAGCCCTACCCTCAACTTCAGTCGGCCAAGGACGGCGTTGATCGCTATCTGGTTGCGGGTACGTGTATTGGACTGGATGTAGGAACAGGCGAAGTTTATGCGCCTTACGGCTTGGATGACGTGGAGCAAGGCGTTCTTCGTATCAATCCAAAGAATCCACAGCCAGATTTGTTCGATGAAAAGGCGAAGAGTTATCAGGCTCGCTGGCCGTGGCTCAGGATTCTGGAGAAAGGATGCAAATCTCCATAATCCGTGGCAAGGGAGCTTGCTCCCGCTGGGTGGCGAAGCCGTCCCAAAACGTTTTTTCAGAAAAACAGCTTCAACGGTCTGCCGACGGCGACGCCGCCGAGCGGGAGCAAGCTCCCTCGCCACGGAGTGTGTATCTATTAAGACTACGCATGTACTTGCTGCCGCCTTCGCGAGCAGGCTCGCTCCCACGGCAGATCGGCGGCGGATAGCCGCTCCCACCTGGGCTCATTCGGATAAAATCGGGCGTATCTTTTGCGCAGCTTCGTTCCTGGACCACTCCTCATGCGTCAGCTCCCAAACCTCCTTGAGCAACGACCCACAAACAAAATCCCCCTGCTGCGTCCCGATCCTGCGCATCCCCTCGCGCTCCGAAATCCTGCGCGAAGCCAGGTTGCCCACCGCCTTCGGCACTCGCATGACCGGACGCTCCAGCGCTTCGAACCAATAGGCATTGATCGCCTCGCAAGCCTCGCGCATGTAGCCTTTTCCCTGCCATTGCGGCGCCAGCCAGAAGCCTCGGTTGTTACCTGGCTGGTCGTACAGGCTGATGCTGCCGATGCATTGCGCGGGATCTTCGGTAATACGGATCATCCAGTGCCACTCGCTTCCGGCGGCGACAGCAGGCAGCGCATGGTCACGCACGTAGGTCAGCGCGCCGTCATCCGGGTAAGGCCAGGGCACGCGACTGTCGAGGTAGCGGACCACTTCCCAATGTGGGAATAGCCTTTGAATTGCCGGTGCGTCCGTCAGTTCAAGGGGCGTGAGAATGAGGCGGCGGGTTTGGAACGTGGGGGTAGATTCCACGATGAAGATTCCTTTTCAATACCGATGGCTATCCTGGGGGGCACCCTAAAGATTGTCCGTCACCCTGCACAGTTTGCTGTCTTTCAATGAAGAAGGAGGAAGCTCCTTCATCCCCGCCGAGATTTTCCTGAGGGTAACCCCGCAGGTGTAACGGCCTGCGGCCTCCAGTTGGTAATCCTTCCCTGCCTCAGGAACAAAACTGAACATGTTGTAGCATTGAGCACCGATGTAATGAAAAGCGACGGGGCGCCCGGCCGGCACCAGTAGCTCGGTCATCACCGTCGAGGCTGGGTGCTTGTCAACGGCTGGCATGCCCAGGCTTTCACCATTGCGATTGGCGTAGCCATCCCGGAACGCCACCATGACCCCGGCGCCCGGCAGCCGGAAGTCCACGCAATCGGATTTGGGTACCGCCCTGACCATGCCGTCGCTGATCACTCGCAAGCGTGCTGTCTCGCCACCGCCGGGTGTTGAGTAAGGGGTGGAGAAAGAGCGGACATCCGACAGCGCTCCGCAGCCGGCGAGCAGGGTCAGTAAGGTGAGGCTCCAAGTATGTCGCAGGACGCAGAGCGTATTGCGCGGGTAATTGTTGATTCGGAGGTTGAGGGGGCGCGGCGCTTGGCTCACGATGATGCTCCATGCAGGTCAGATATCCAGGGCCGACGACGGTCGAGAGGAACGCGATGCCAGCGCGGGATTTTATAGAGGGTTCGGGGACGCGCCGCAATGGCCGATGTATCGGGGCGCATGCGTGATGCCCCACGCTCATTGAACCTCATCTCTGGGCTGGTCCTCGCGGTAGTAGCGACGCTGAGCTGGCCGGTGCGGGTCATCCTGACGACACGGGCTCGACAAACTTCCCTGCCTCTTGATCAGCAGACGATTGCCCTACCCCTTTTTCGGCTTTTTGGCTGCCTTCGTGCGGCCCTTCGGGGTCATCACTTTGTATTCACCGGCACCGGCCTCTTCCACTGAATAGGCGGGCAAAGGGTTCTCATGCAAGACGTAATGACCTGAGGTTTTATTGACAGATAGAGAGACAGTTTCAATATGAGCCGCCAGCTTTGCCGAGGTCGCCGACAGGAACGCACCCGGCTCCATCCCAAACCGCTCTGACAGCGCATAAGCCATCTTGTGACTGATCGGCCGATCGCCATTGAGCACTTTGGACACCGCTGTTTTGTCACCGATTTCAGGAAGGTCGGAACCGGTGAGTCCGTGCGTCTCCATCAGGTCCTTGATCAGTTGCACAGGCGTGCAAGTCGCCTCAAAAGCAGCATTCGATTCACGAAACTGGGCGGAGTCGCGCTGGTAGGCCAGGATTTCGTCCTCAAGCTCAACGAGAATCCGCTCCTCGACCTTGCTCAGCTCGCGCCCGTCGGTGAGTTCATCGAGCAAGTCCGTCGCGCGTTCATAGTCGGCGGGGGTCCTGATGCCGTGTACAAACTCACCGCGCAGGCGATCCAGTACCGCGTGCAGTTCGCCAAGCGTCGCGATCAGGGTTTGGAAGTCGTTCCGGGCTGCGCTCATCGTCTTGTCCCTTTGTTTCTTGCATACCAACCGTTGGCAACGTCGTAATCGGCATGCGTGTAAATGTGTTTGACGTAGAACTTCTGCCGGGCATAGTTGACGCCGCCTATCACCCTGAGATTATTGCCGCCTACGTCGATCACCACCCAATTCATTGCGGCCCTGGGCTTGAACAAGTCAACGCCGTGGGTACCGAAAAGCTTTTGCAGGTCCGCGAACGCCTTGGGGCGCGCCATCCTCAAAATGCGCAGGCAACGATCAAGACCGGCCTTGTCGTTGGGGTACCGAATCGCAGCGTCGTCAAAACGTGATGGCGTGAGTATATCCATGGGCGTCCTTGTCTTTGGGCCGATGGTACTCTAGTTGTGTTTTTTAACAACTCTGATTGATTGGCAGTAGTGGGACGCATGCTGTGACACTTAGGCGATTCGCGCCGGCTGCATTGGGGTCAGCGGGTTATCGCCTACACATCCAGAGACAAAATGAACCCTGCCGACCCAACCCGCCTGAAAATCTGGCAACCAGCGCCCCTGAAGGGGCAAACCTTTTACTCCGTCACACACCCCTGCGGCACTCTTCCCGCAAAACTGTCCACCAGGCTCGCCACCACCATCTCCCCCATCCGCGTGCGGGTCTGCAATGTCGCACTGGCGCGGTGGGGTTGCAGCACGACCTGTTCATTACCGAACAACGCCTCAGGCACGTGCGGTTCCTCGACAAACACATCCAGCGCCGCACCGGCGATGTCTCCCGCGGCCAGCGCTGCCACCAGGTCGGCCTCGTCGACCAGTTTCCCGCGTGCAACGTTGATCAGGTAGCCGCCCTTGCCCAAGGCACGCAGCACCTTGGCATCGATGATGGCTTCAGCCTTGTCGGCGGCCGCCGCGAGGATCAGGGCGTCGCTGTCGCGGGCCAGTTGCTCCAGGTCAGCCACGAAGGTGTGGTTCACGTCGCCCATGGGCCGCAGGTCGGTATAGCTGATCGGGCAACCGAACGCGGCGGCTCGGGTTGCCACGGCGCGACCGACCCGCCCCATGCCGACGATGCCGATGCGCATGCCGGACACCTGCCGCGCCAACGGCAGCGGGGCCAGTGGCGTCGGGCTCTGGGGCCACTGGCCGGAGCGCACGTAGCGGTCACCGGTGCATACCCCGCGACACACGGCAATCAACAAGCCAATGGCCAGGTCGGCAACGTCTTCCGTCAGCGCACCAATGGTGGCTGTCACGCGGATTCCGCGATCCCGGGCATAGGCCAGATCCACCGCATCAGTGCCCACGCCGTTGACCGCAACGATTTCCAGCCTGGGCAGTTGTGCCATGAGCGCTTGGCTGATGCCCGTGTGCCCACCAGTGATCACGCCGCGAATGTTGCCGCCGTGCTCGCGCAAGTAGGCGGGTTTGTCGGCCTGTTCGAAATAGCGTCGAACAGTGAACAGCTCATTGAGCCGGGCATTAATTTCGGGAATCAGGATCGGGCTGAGTTGCAAGACTTCTGGCTTCATAGTGACCTCGTGACGAATTGGAAGGCGGGCTCAACCGCGACCGGCAAACGGCATGGCCGTGGCCATGACGGTCATGTTCAGGACGTTAGCCGACAGCGGTAGGCCGGCCATATAACGAACGGCATCAGCCACGTGCTTGACGTCCACCATGGGTTCCACCGCGATGCTCCCGTTGGCCTGGCGTACGCCCCTGGTCATGCGCTCGGACATTTCGGTGAGGGCGTTGCCGATGTCGATCTGGCTGCAGGCGATGTTGTACTCGCGCCCGTCCAAGGCCAGGGATTTGGTCAGGCCCAGCACCGCATGTTTGCTCGCGGTGTAGGCGCTGCTGAACGGTCGTGGGGTGTGCGCCGAAATCGAACCGTTGTTGATGATGCGTCCGCCCTGTGGTTGCTGTCGGCGCATCAGGCCGAAGGCGCCACGGGCACACAGGAAAACACCGTTGAGGTTGGTATCGATCACGTTTCGCCACTGCTCGAACGTCAGTTCATCCAGCGGCACGGCGGGGGCATTGACCCCGGCGTTATTGAAGATGACGTCCAGGCGTCCGTAGACCTCTTCGACGGTGGCGAACAGCGCATCTACGCTGGCCGGATCCCGCACGTCAGTCGGTACCGCCAGCGCTACGCGCCCCTCGGTTGCCGCCAGGTCGACCAACGCCTGCAACGGTTCCGCGCGGCGTCCCGCCAGGACCAGGGTGTACCCATCCTGCAACAGCCCCAAGGCCACGGCGCGGCCGATCCCGCTACCGGCGCCGGTCACCAGGGCAACTTTCAAAGTGTTCGACATGTCGTGTATTCCTTTTAAAAAATCGGTACGGCGAGGCCGGGTTCAGAGGCGCGGGCCGACGCGCACTTCCAACTGCCCGACGCCATCGATGCCGGCGTTGATCACGTCGCCTGGATGCAACACATCAACACCGGACGGGCTGCCCGTCATGATCAGGTCGCCGGCCCGCAGCGCCACCGATTGGGAAATCCTGCTGATCATTTCACTGACCGACCAGATCTGGTTGTCGAGGCTGTCACGCTGGCGCTCCTGGCCGTTCACGCTCAACCAAAGTTCGCCATCCGGATGCCCTGCCCTGGAGACCGGCACGATGGCGGTCATTGGCGCAGCGCCATCGAACACCTTGGCCCCTTCCCAGGGCAGGCCGTCGCGCTTGGCCGCCAGCTGGACGTCGCGTCGCGTCAGGTCAAGCCCGGCCGCGTACCCCCAGACATACGCCAGGGCCTGGCTCTCCGGGATATTCGCACCGCCCTCGCCGATGGCGACGACCAATTCGATTTCGTGGACGAACGCTTCTGTCATCGTCGGAAAAGGCACCTCCCCGACCGCATCGATCACACAGCTGGACGGTTTCATGAAAAACACCGGAGGCAGGCGGTCCTGGCCGCCCTGGGCGTCTGGCCACGGATAATTGCGACCGACACAAAACACCCGGCCAACGGGAAAACGCTGAGAGGTGCCGATCACCGGCAGGGCGACGGGCAAATCCGGAGTAAAGACGTATTCGGGCATGTTCATCCTGTTGAAAGTCCTGTTGGAAGCATCAGCGTATGGCGGCATTTCCCGACAAAGTTGGACGAATGCCGCCTCGTATTGGAAAAAAACAGTTTTTTCCTGTGCTCAGCGCGCCTTCAATTCGATGCGATACAAACGGCCGAGCAGCAAGGAATAAGACAAGGTGCCGACCAGCGCCACGCCACCGATGAACCAGAAGGCCAAGGCAAACGAGCCGGTCTTGTGGACGATCGCGCCAATCACGATGGGTGTGACGATCCCGCCGATGTTGGCGGCCAGGCTGGTTATCCCACCGGTCAGCCCGATCAACTCCTTGGGGGCGACTTCCGACACCGCCGCCCACGAGGAGGACGCGATCCCTTGGGCGAAAAAGGCGACGGTCAATACCGCAATGCAGATCACGTTCGAGTCGGTGAAATTCACCAAGACGATGGACATGCCCAGCATCGATCCCACCACCAGCGGCAACTTGCGGGCGAACGACAACGAATAGCCGCGGCGGATCAACAAGTCGGAAATGATCCCGGCCAGCAAGATGCCCACCGTCGCGCCCACGAACGGCAGCACCGCGAAGATCCCGGCCTTGATCATGGTCAGGTGGCGCTCCTCGATCAGGTACGTCGGGAACCAGGTCAGGAAGAAATACAACGCCGACGTGCTGGCGAACTTGCCGATGCAAATCGCCCAGACCTGGCGGTAGCTGAACAGCTCGACGATCTGCCGCCAGTTGAACCGGGTGCGCTCCTGGCTGCTCTTGACCAGCCCTCCCCCGGCTTCGATGTACTTGAGTTCTTCTTTGCTGACCTTCTTGCAGTTCATCGGGTCGCGGTACAGGTACAACCAGGCGATGCCGAAGACGATGCCAAGCGCACCGGTGCTGTAGAAAACGTGCCGCCAATCGTAGGTCGTCGCCAGCCACAGCAGCGCACCGGTAAACAGCGCCGTCCCCAAGTACTGGCCACAAACGTAGATGCTACTGGCCAGGCCCCTTTCCCGCGCCGGAAACCACACCGTGACCGCCCGGCTGTTGGCTGGGAATGCCGGTGCTTCCATCGCACCGACAGCCAGGCGCAAGCCGAACAGCGACGCAAAACCCGTGGCGAACCCCTGGCACACGGTGACGGTCGACCAACTGATCAGCGACACCCCGTAGGTGAACCGGGAACCGAAGCGATCGGCGATGAAGCCGGCGGGTACCAAGGCCAGCGCGTAGGTCCAGGCAAACGCGGAGAAGACCAGGCCCATTTCGATCTTGTCGAGCCCCAGGTCCTTGGCCAGGAATGGCGCGGCAATCGAAATATTCACCCGGTCTATGTAGTTGATGATCGTTGCAATCAACAGCAACGACAGCATGAACCAGCGCCGCCGCGACGGCAGACGCTCGGACGCCACGGCATCCCGGGCGTCGGCAATACCTGGCGGCGCAGTGGTCTGGGAGGTGTGTGAATTCGACATGAGGGGACCTCGTTATTGTTAGAAGGGTCGAGATATTGCGGACAGCCGAAGCCATTGCCCTCGATCTCCGGGGCAGGACAATCACAACGTGATGGGGGCTTGGTCAGCCGTTGTCAGGCGTTCGCAGCGGCCAGGCGACAGCGTTGGCCAGGAGGATCGGGGAGCAGTGAAAGGACGTTCATGATGGGCGCACCTTGGGTTGTTTTTGGATGGGTCGGGTTGCGTTGCCCAACAGTGGTCGTACAACCAATCGAAATCAACCTGAGCGTTAGATCATTTTTTCCTGCAAAAACAACGTTGGACAAACCTGTCCAAAAAAATCGGCGCATACGGTAACTGCCGACAGTGTTCTATTCTCATAATAAGCTTTTGTTTTTTAAGTAAAAAATCCAACCATTATGAACGCAGTCATTTTGGACAGCTTCTCCAATTGCCTCCCTCTACAAAAAAGCCCCCTCCCTGATGTCATCGTATAACCACTTGTAAATCCCACGTCCCCTTGGCCACAATCCGGTCATCAAGCGCTTGTCGAGGATTCCAAGGCGATGTCATTACCGAACCGAGTCCCCACTTACGTCATGCAACAACGCAGCGAATTGACGGACTTCTATATCCGCGACAAAAAAGGACGACGCGCCGAAACCAGCCCGCACCGCCACGAATATTTCCAGATCCAGATCAACCTTGGCGGCGACACCGTGCAACACATCGGCAACGTCCAGCGGCCGTTCCCACGCAACACCCTGGCCTTCATCCTGCCCCACCGGGTGCATGTGATTCCGCACCCGGTGGACAGCAATTTCGTGGTGATCAATTTTTCCCAGACCTTCCTTCTTCCGCATTTGCAATGCGACCCGATGGACCTGGAAGAAGTCTCGATTCTGCTGGCGCCTGAACTGTCGCCGTTCCGCTTCCAGGAACACCTGGACTTCGTCCTGAGCGACGAGGCATTTGCCAAGATACGTGCGTTGATCGAACAGATGCGTGCATTGGACGAGAACCGTCAGTTCGGCACACGCGAGATGCTCAAGGGCTTGCTGCTGCAACTGATCGGCAGCGTCTGCGCCTTGTATGCCGAACCACTCAAGCGCTTGGCCGAAGAGAACGCCGCCGAAGTCAGCCGACGCGATGCATTGGGCAGGATGTCCGAATATTTGCGCAAGAACATCGCCGACCCCGACCTGAACCTGATCAAAGTGGCAGCGGCGACCTACCTGTCGCCGACGTACTTGACCCACTGGCTGCGCAAGGAAATCGGCAAGACCTTCACTGAACTGGTGCTCGAACGCCGGATGCATGCGGCGCGCAACTACTTGCTCAACGGAACACGGCCAGTGGGCGAAGTGGCGAGGTTATGTGGCTTCGCCGACGAGGCTTACTTCTCCAGGCGTTTTCGCCAGATACACGGCCAACCGCCAGGGCAGTTCAGGCGGCAGCAGTTGAACCCGGACAGTCCGCAGTTGCCGTTGAATACTTGATCAAACGCTAATCAAGCGATGTCTCCACCAGTATTTAATTTGCGCCCGACCTACTGGCAGATTGCCGCCACCTGAACTATACATTCCTCCACGCCAAGAGGGATCGACGATGAGCATTACTGCGCTAGCACGGCTGCTATATCAAATGCTCACACCGGGATCGAGCGACGCCGTTCTCTTTTCTGGTTTTCCCTTTAGCCCACCCGGAAAAAACACCGACCACGGGCGATCGTAACGACTACCAATTAGCTCCAGTTGGCTGCGCCCCCGGCCCAGCCAACAACCTGTTGCACTAACGACAAAAGGGAAGAGTCTGATGAGTTCATTCACGATAACGGCGTTGACCATACTGATGGCCAGCACAATTTCCGGTTGCGCGACATGGACCCACACAAGAGTGCTCGAAGCGGAAGAGAGAGTCATTATTTACTCAGAAATTGACTCCGTGGACAGTAATCCCAAAAAAATACAGGTCATGTGCTCCGAACCGAGTCCCGATGCCTTGAAAACCTTGGCTGCGTCCATGAATGTGGAGAAACAGGAAGTAGCAAAACTGGCGGCCGCCTATTCAGAAGCAGGTGCAAATATTGGCTTGAGAACCCATTCGATTCAGCTCCTTCGCGATCAGCTTTTTGCCATCTGCCAAGGTTATGCGAATAAAGGGATTTCCGGCCCTGCCTATCAAATGATGTTGACTCGCAACCAACGAAATACCGTCGCCCTCATGGCTATTGAACAACTCACAGGCGTTCTGCAAACGCCAGCAGTGAAGTTGTCGGGCTCGGCATCAATAGGTGCAAACCAGGAACTTATCGCCCTGAACCAAAAACTCAAGGTCGAGGCGGAAACGAAGTACAACGCACTCACAGCTGCTCAAAAAACGGAGACTGAAGGTCAAGGATTAAAAAAACAGATCGATGAATATACCGCGTCCATCGAAAGAGCCAAGAACGCGATCGTTGCAGCCACCGCTAACGCCGAGAATTCAGCGCAGGGCGGACGACCTGATGCGGCCACGATAGGCGCTATCGCAGAAAAAGTGAAAGAGATTGCTATTGAAATCTTGAGCCAAAATGACCTGTTTTACGTATGTCTGGACATGGATCAAACTTATGCAAACCTCAAAAAAGACCTCCCCGCTGCGCTAAGGGCGCGTTGTGATAAAGCCTATACAAATCTGGACCCAAGGAGCATTCAATCTGGATCCGGATCCGGATCTGCGACCCAATGAACGGGCCTATCTATCGAACTGATAATAAATAACGGACTTCCCACTTCACTGAAGAGCCCTAGGGGACAAGTTTGACCCGGTGCATGAGATCGTCGAGAGCATAGGTATCCAGGAAGGCGGTCACTTCGATGACTTGCCCATTCTTGAACGTCATATGCCACAGATAGGTGTTGTTGTAGGGTTTCTGATCCAGCGCCGTGGCCCTTCCATGCCAAAGAACAACCACGACGTCATCCTCGGCAATGATGCTTTGCACCGTGGGGACAATCGGCGTTGCCAGTCGCGCAGTGATTGACCGGACGACTTGGGCCAACTCAGCCTTGCTGGCGTACACACCGGAAACGGGGCTCGTCCCCGCCACGGTCCATCTGGCATCGGGCGCAAGCAGATCGAACACCGTGCCTTTGCCTTGCTGCCAATTTGTGAATGCCTCGCGCACCAGCGTCGCATTGGTTTGCTGGGTTGAAGTTGGCAACGCTCCAGCGATCGATGTCGAAAGTGCCAGGCACAGGACAATGGCATGAAGATGTAAGACTGAACTCATCGATAGTTTCATGATGTCTCTCGCAGCAATGCTATGGATTAAGGCTCTTTAAAAAGAACCTTAACGATATGCGCGCAGAAACCTTTGCTTAATACTGCTCGACGCTTGCCTGATGCTATTCGAGCCTGGTCTTAGCCATTCAGGACGTCTTCATAGAACGCCAGCGCAGCCACGTTCTTATCCTTCGCTTCCAACATGATGTCGAAGCGGTCCAAAAAACCGAGGGCGTACTGGTTCGTCCAGTGATTCCACATCTGCGCGCTGTGGCCGTACAGGTCTCGTTTGGACACGACCTTCAACAAGTTCTCCATCTCAAGCTTGTCGCCTGCATCGAAGCCCAACTCCTGTAGCCGCTCTGGTGGCTGGGAGTAATGCATCGTGGGCCGAACGCCGCGCCAACTGTCGATAACGCGTTGGACTCGCGGGGAATCCGGCGCGATGTAGTCGTTCTCATTGATCCAGCAGTGATGAATGTCCAGCACGACGGGGGCGAGGTCGGCGAGTTGCAGGCAATCATCCACGCCGTAGGCCTTTTCCTCGTTTTCAAACGTGATGCAGTTGCGCGACACCTCCGACAAGCGCGGCCAGACCGAACGAATCCCCTCGCCCCCCAGCCGCCCGGCAATGTGCACGTTGCATTTGAAATCCTGGAAACGCCGACCGAAGCCCATCATCCGGATCATGTCGGCGTGGTATTCAAACTCGGCGAGGCTGTTTTCCACCACCGGCGGTTTATCCGAGCCCAGCACACAGTACTGGCCGGGATGAAAGGACAGCCGGATATCCGCTGAACGCGCCAGCTCGCCAATGGCGGCGAAGCGTTTGGCAAGTTCGCGCTGGATGCCGGGGTCTTGATAGAAAGCGCTCACCTTCGGATGACTGTAGAACGGCAACAGGTCGCTGCTCAGTCGAAGCATGCGCAGGGTCGGTGGCAGCTCGGCGACGTAGGCGATGAGGCGCAACTGCGCGTCGAGATTGTGCGTGACGATTTCCAGAAGCTTGTCGCGGGCGATTTGCACGGAGACGCTGTCCATCCAGCGTAATGTCGTGGTGCGGGGGTTGAAGGGAGCTTCGATGGTCTTTAACGCAGCCGCAGAAAGGCCGCGATCAGGGTGGCGGTATTGGCAGGCGAAGCCGATGCGGGGGTGGGTCATGGGAGGTCCTGGCCGTTGAGTCCGTGTCGGCGGTAGACATCCTGGTGATTGAGTTGTCGTTTTTGGATTGGCTATTGGGTGACGAAGCTAATTTGCCTGTTGCGCCGGTTTTCGCTAAGTCAGGACTCCGTTCCCAGATTGTTCCCATATCGCCCTTTTCCAGACACCAAAAACCACAAACCCCCGACTTTCTCTAGGAAAATCAGGGGTTTGTGTTTGTAGAATGTGGCGGTGAAGGAGAGATTCGAACTCTCGATACAGTTTCCTGTATACACACTTTCCAGGCGTGCTCCTTAAGCCACTCGGACACTTCACCGTGTCTCGGCAAACTGTTCAGTCTGTCGAGGCGCGCTAATGTAGTCGAAAGCCTTTGCGATGGCAAAGGTTTTTTTCAGAATTTTCATGCGGTTAAGGCTGGCCCGGGTTTCAAACCGGCTGGGGGATGGCAAACCGGCCAAACTCTGGCCTGGTCTGTGGGCCGCGCGACGGAAACAGGCGCGGCCCTTGGGGCGGGGCGGGCTGTTTATAGAAGGCAGGGCTGACCGGTGAGTCAGTCACGGCGCTTTACCTGGCCTGCGACGGTGGGTAACGTCTGCTCCACTTCTCTTACAAGGAATAGCGTCATGAGCGACCTGATTGCCTACCATCTCGAAGACGGTATCGCGACCCTGACCTTGAACAATGGCAAGGTCAATGCCATTTCGCCTGATGTGATCGTCGCGTTCAACGCCGCGCTGGACCAGGCGGTGGCCGATCGCGCGGTGGTGATCATTACCGGGCAGCCGGGGATTCTGTCGGGCGGTTACGATTTGAAAGTGATGACTGCCGGCCCGAAGGAAGCGGTAAGCCTGGTGGCGTCCGGCTCGACCCTGGCCCGCCGCCTGTTGTCGCACCCCTTCCCTGTCGTCGTCGCGTGCCCTGGGCATGCCGTGGCCAAGGGTGCGTTCCTGTTGTTGTCGGCGGATTACCGCATTGGTGTCGAGGGGCCGTTCACCATCGGCCTGAACGAAGTGCAGATCGGCATGACCATGCACCACGCCGGTATCGAGCTGGCCCGCGATCGCTTGCGCAAGTCGGCGTTCCACCGTTCGGTGATCAATGGCGAGATGTTTAATCCGCAGAGCGCCGTGGACGCGGGTTTCCTCGACAAGGTGGTCTCGCCTGATGAGCTGCAGGCGGCGGCATTGGAAGCCGCGCGTCAGTTGAAGAAAATCAACATGACCGCCCACAAGAACACCAAGCTCAAGGTCCGCAAGGCGCTGCTGGATGCGTTGGACAGCGCGATTCTGCTGGATCAGGAGCATATGGGCTGAACCGTGGCGAGGGCGCTTGCTCCCGTTCGGCGGCATGTAGGAGCTGCCGAAGGCTGCAATCTTTTGGTCTTCCGTTCGCTTGAAATTCCAATGTCAGGTGAAAGATTGCAGCCTCGTTGCACTCGTCAGCTCCTACAGGCCAAGTGAAAGCAGGCGCCCCGCCACGGGTCAACCGGATCTTTTTCCACCCAAGGTGGACCTGACCCTGCGGCCGCTCTAACCCGCTTTCTACGCGCTATTTAGAAACATACGCTTAAACATCGCCTATCTCCTACCTCTACAGGGGCAATTGCCGAAAACAGTGCACATCCGTACACTGCGCCACCTTTTGTCCCGGCGGGGCTTGTTGATGTTGTTTACGTTGCGTATGTGTTTGATGGGCCTGCATTTTGTCCTGGCGGGGGTGGTGGGTGTGATTCTTGGCCTGTGCCGGCCGTTCAACCCTGACAACAGCCGTTTATGCGCCCGGCTGTATGCGTTGCCTGCCATGTGGTTCCTGCGCCTGCGGGTCAAGGCCGAGGTCGACACGCTGGTAAACAAATCCCAGAGCTGCGTGATCATCGCCAATCATCAATCCAACTACGATCTGTTCGTATTCGGTAATGTGGTGCCGCGCCGCACGGTGTGCATTGGCAAGAAAAGCCTGAAATGGGTGCCGCTGTTCGGTCAGTTGTTCTGGCTGGCGGGCAATGTGTTGATTGACCGCGGCAATGCGATCAAGGCGCGCAAGGCGATGCTCACCACCACCCATACGCTGCAGCATGAGGACACCTCCATCTGGGTATTCCCGGAAGGCACGCGCAACCTGGGCGAAGCGTTGCTGCCGTTCAAGAAAGGCGCATTTCAGATGGCGATTGCCGCCGGGGTGCCGATTATCCCTGTGTGTGTCAGCACCTATATCAAGCACATGCGCCTTAATCGCTGGCGCAGTGGTGACATTCTCATACGCTCGCTGCCGCGCGATTCCTACAACAGGTCTGAGCATGGAGGACATGCCCCGCCTCATCGCCCAATGCCGCGAGCAGATGCAAGCGTGCATCGACACGATGGACCGGCAGTTGCAGGTCGCCTGACAGGAAACCCGCCCATACGGCGGGTTTTCTTTTGCGGCGAACCCAGCGAATTTCACTGACTCTCAAGCAACATGGCGCGCTAAGCTGGACGGTGCCTGTATCACTGCCAATTTCCAAGAAGAAGTGAACCATCATCATGGGTAGAGTCGTTGCGGCTGCGGTTTATAGCGCCGGTAAGAAAGTCACCAATATAACCCTCGACGAAGGCAGCGCCTGGGCTGCGAAACCAGGACATTTCGTTTGGATCGGCCTCGAAGAGCCCAGCACGCTGGAACTGACCAACCTGCAACGCCAGTTCAACCTGCACGAGCTGGCGATCGAAGACGCCATGGAGAAACACAGTCGTCCGAAGCTGGAGACCTTTGGCGATGCGCTGTTCATCGTCACGTATTCGCCGGTGCGCAAGGACGGCAAGCTGCAGTTCATCGAAACCCACATATTCGCCGGCAAGGGCTACATCATCACCGCCCGCAACGGTCACTCGGCTTCCTACGCCCATGTCCGGCAGCGCTGTGAGGCACGTCCACTCCTGCTGGAACATGGGGAGGATTTCGTGCTCTACGCGATTCTCGATTTCGTCATTGAAAACTACCAGCCGGTAGGCGAAGCCATTCATGCCGAGATCGATGAACTTGAGCGCAACGTGCTCTGCAGCGCCCTGAACGAGCGCGACATCCAGAACCTTCACAGCCTGCGCCGCGACGTGCTGCGCCTGCGTCGCTACGCGGCGCCGATGGTGGAGATCAGCGAAGAACTGCAGCGCTTGGATTTTCCGTTCATCGACAAGAACATGGGGCCGTATTTCCGCGATGTGCAGATCCACGTCACGCGGCAGATGGAAGACCTGGCGACCCTGGCGGACATCGCCAGCCAGACCATCGAAATCGGCGTGCTGCTCGAAGCTTCACGCCAGAGCGTGGTGCAACGCAAGTTCGCGGCCTGGGCGGCCATCCTGGCGTTTCCCACCGCAGTGGCCGGGATCTATGGGATGAACTTCCAGAACATGCCGGAGTTGGGCTGGCATTACGGGTATTTCGCCGTGCTCGGGTTTATCGCTGTGGGATGTACAGCGTTGTGGGGGAGTTTCAAGCGGTCGGGGTGGTTGTAGGTGTTTTCCAGTGGGATTTGCGCGACCTTCATCGCGAGCAAGCTCGCTCCCACACTTGATCAACCATCATGGAGTGTGGGATCGCCCTGACGATCAGCCCTGAGCCGCTTCGGCCTGCGGCTTGTGCGCAACAAAACGCATCATCCATTCAGCCACCGTCGTGCCGTGGTGTTCCTGTTCAAGGCTTGCCACGCCCTGGCTGTAGATCTTCTCGCCGAGGTGCTGCTGGCGGATTTCCAGCAAGGCCCGGGAATAATCGTGGATGAATTCCGGGTGACCCTGGAAGCACAGGACCTGGTCATTGATGTGATAGGCCGCGAACGGGCAGAAATCGCTCGAGGCGATGACCGTGGCATTTTCCGGCAGCTCAGTCACTTGGTCCTGATGACTGATCAACAGGGTCAACTCTTCCATCACCGGGCTCATCCAAGGCGCCTTGGCCGCGAGTGTGTAGCGATGGGTGCCCACACCCCAACCCTGGCTGGCCCGTTCGGTCTTGCCGCCCAGCAGCAACGCCAACAGTTGATGACCAAAGCAGACGCCCAGCAACTTGTCGCCACGCTGGTAGCGGTCCATGAGGTAGGTCTTGAGGGTCTGGATCCACGGATCAGTGCCGAAGGAGTCGGCCTTGCTGCCGGTCACCAGGTACGCGTCGAACTGTTCGTCATCGCTGGGGTATTGCCCTTCCATCACGTTGTAGACGATGAAGTCAGCCGCGATGGGCTGTTGCGAGAACAGGCGCTGGAACATCTGCCCGTAACCCTGATATTGATCGACCAGTTCCGGACGCAGGATATCGGTTTCCAGTATGCAGATGCGTAGCGACATAAAAAATACCTGACACGATGATGGGAATATTGCACACCCCAGAGCCTGCCTTGAAACACCGTCCCAAGGCAAGCCCCCCCGCCGTCAGAACCGCGCGTGCCTGGCGGCTTTTTCCAACAACAAGGCCGGCGGCGAGAAACGTTGGCCATATTGTTCAGCCAAGTATTGGCAGCGGGCGATAAATGCCGGCAAGCCGTACTGGTTGATGAACTGCAACGCGCCTCCCGTCCAAGACGCGAATCCGATGCCAAGGACCGAGCCAATATTGGCATCTGCCGTTGAAGTGACGACGCCTTCCTCCACGCAACGCACGGTTTCCAGGGCCTGGATGAACAACAGTCGATCACGTATATCCTGAGCCTGGATTTGCCCGGCGGTGTTCTCGAAACGCTCCTTGAGCACCGGCCAGAGGTACTTCTGCCCTTGCTCTGGATACTCGTAGAAACCGGCCCCGCCCGCCTTGCCCGGTCGCTTGTATTCGAGCAGCAGGTCGATCACGGCGAATGCGGGATGCTCCGTCGGCGTTTTCCCTTCCGCTTGTAAGTCTTGGGCGGTTTGCTTGCGGATACGGCTCATCAGGCTGAGGGAAATTTCGTCGGAAACAGCCAACGGCCCAACCGGCATACCGGCCTTTTGCGCCTCGGTTTCGATCATCGGCGCACTCACGCCTTCGCCGAGCATGGCGATGCCTTCATGGATGAAGGTACCGAACACCCGCGACGTGAAAAAACCACGGCTGTCGTTGACGACAATGGGCGTCTTGTCGATTTGCCGGACGAAATCGAAGGCTCGGGCTAGCGTCTCATCGCTGGTACGAGCCCCCCGGATGATTTCGACCAAGGGCATCTTTTCCACCGGGCTGAAGAAATGCAGGCCGATAAATTTGCTTTCATCTGGTATGGCCTTGGCCAGGCCGGTGATGGGAAGAGTTGACGTATTCGACGCGATCACCGCATCAGGCCCTGCCACCGCTTGGGCTGCGGCAGTCACGTTGGCCTTCAGGGCACGGTCCTCAAAGACCGCCTCGATGATCAATTCGCAACCGGTCAGGTCGGCATCGCTGTCGGTGGGGTGGATTCGCGCCAACGTGGCGTCACGCTGAGCAGCGGTGAGCTGGCCGCGTGCGACTTGCTTGTCCAGCAGCGTCGCGCAACGAGCCTTGGCTTTTTGCGCGGCGGCCAGGTCGATGTCCTTGAGCACCACTTCTATGCCCGCTGCGGCACTGACATGGGCAATACCCGCCCCCATCATCCCGGCGCCGAGCACCGCGACTTTTCTTGTCAGAAAAGGCGCAAAACCGTGTGGGCGGGAACCGCCAGCCTTGATCTCGTTGAGTTGAAACCAGAAGGTGCCGATCAGGTTCTTCGCCACCTGGCCGGTCACCAGTTCGGTGAAGTAACGGGTTTCGATCAGATGGGCCGCGTCAAACGTCACCTGCGCCCCTTCCACTGCGGCGCAGAGAATTTTCTCCGGGGCCGGCAGGCAACCCTGGGTCTTGCTGCGCAGGATCGAAGGTGCGATCGCCAGCGTCTGGGCGACGGCAGGATCGGACGGTGTCCCGCCCGGAATCCGATAGCCTTTCGTATCCCAAGGTTGCACTACGCTCGGGTTCGCGAGAATCCAGGCGCGAGCCTTGGTAAGCAGGTCGTCGCGGTCCGCCGCCAGTTCATCGATCAGGCCGGCCTGCAGTGCTTGTTGCGGTCGAATCCGCTTGCCTTCGAGCAGATACGGCAATGCCTTTTCCAAACCAAGCAAGCGCACCATCCGCACCACGCCACCGCCGCCCGGCAACAGGCCAAGGGTCACTTCCGGCAGGCCGATCAGCACCGACGGGTGATCCAGCGCCACGCGGTGATGACACGCGAGGCAGATTTCCCAGCCACCGCCCAGGGCCGCACCGTTGATAGCGGCAACCACCGGTTTGCCGAGGGTTTCCAGTGTGCGCAGTTGTGCCTTGAGACCCAGCACGGTTTCGTAGAAGGCCTTGGCCTGGGATGGTCCGACCTGAATCAGCTCGTTCAGGTCGCCACCGGCAAAAAAGGTTTGCTTGGCCGACGTGATGATCACGCCGGCGATCGAGTCTTTCTCGACGGCGAGACGCGCAACGCAGGCCGCCATCGCCTCGCGGTACATCGCGTTCATGGTGTTGGCGCTCTGGCCTGGCATATCCAGCGTCAGGACGACGATCCGGTCCGGGCCGGTTTCGTAACGAATGGCATCGGTCATGAAAAATGTTCCTTGAAATCCAGGCTCAGAGGCGTTCGATGATGGTGGCGATGCCCATGCCACCGCCGACACACAGCGTCGCCAGGCCATAACGCAGGCGACGCGCCTCCAGCTCATCCAGCAGCGTGCCGAGGATGGCGCACCCGGTGGCGCCCAGCGGATGGCCCATGGCGATGGAGCCGCCGTTGACGTTGACCTTGGCGGGGTCGATGACCATGTCCTTGATGAATTTGAGCACCACCGAGGCGAAGGCTTCGTTGACCTCGAACAAGTCGATGTCCTCGACCCGCAGCCCGGCTTTCGCCAAGGCCTTGCGGGTGGCCGGGGCCGGGCCGGTGAGCATGATGGTCGGCTCGGTGCTGATGACGGCGGTAGCGACGATTCGGGCCCGGGGTTGCAGGCCCAGCTCGCGTCCCTTTGCCTCGGAACCGATGAGCATCAGCGCCGCGCCGTCGACGATGCCCGAGCTGTTGCCTGGGGTGTGCACGTGATGGATCCGTTCGACATGGCTGTAGACCCGCAACGCCGTCGCGTCGAAGCCCATCTGCCCCATCGCCTCGAAACTCGGCCGGAGTTTGCCCAGGCCTTCCAGCGTCGAGTCGGCGCGAATGAACTCGTCATGGTCCAGCAGCACGATGCCGCTCTGGTCCCGCACCGCCACCAGGGATTTATCGAACGAACCGTTTTCCCGCGCCCGCGCGGCTTTATGCTGGGACTGCAATGCAAAGGTGTCGACGTCCTCGCGACTGAAACCTTCGAGGGTAGCGATCAGGTCGGCGCCGATGCCCTGGGGAACGAAATGACCATGCAGGTTGGACTGCGGGTCCAACGCCCAGGCGCCGGCATCGCTGCCCATCGGCACCCGTGACATGGACTCGACGCCGCCAGCCACCACCAGGTCTTCGAAACCGGAACGCACTTTCATCGCAGCCAGGTTCACCGCTTCCAGGCCCGAGGCGCAAAAGCGGTTGAGCTGCACGCCGGGCACGCTGACATCCCAATCGGCCACCAGGGCAGCGGTTTTGGCGATATCCGCGCCTTGATCACCTGTCGGCGTCACGCAGCCGAGCACGATGTCGTCCACATGGCCCGTGTCCAGGCTCATACGCTGGCGCAACGCGGTCAACAGGCCGCTGACCAGGTTCACCGGCTTGACGGTATACAGGGCGCCGTCAGGTTTTCCCTTGCCACGCGGCGTGCGTAATGCGTCAAAAATAAAAGCTTCGGTCATGACATCCTCGAACCGCCGTTGGGACAAAACCACACCTGCAACCATAAGCCCAGCGGCGCTGGATTCAATGACGCCATTGCTCAACGACGTTGACAGCCACGCTCAGACGAACGGTAGCGTGCTATCGGGTTAACCGATTCAGGTAAGCAAGCTGTCTAGCAAAAGGGCCGGCAGGAAGGTGGCAATAGGCCTCATGTCTTTTTTATAGCGTTCAGCAAGAAGTCCATATGAATTGGATCTAAGCCAAGTCGGCTGCGGCCCCTAATGTAAAGCTTGTACAAGAAAAGTCGTCGGGTTTTGCCGGGGCGCTTGTCAGACAGGAAGTGCAACGCCAGCCGTCATGGAGTTATGCAGGCTGGCCTCAGGAAATAACAAAAAAGGCGGGTCAGCCATGTTCAAACATTCGAAAGTTCGCCAAGCCGGACTCATTCTCTTCGCCACGACACTGCTGTTGATCTTGCCGAATATCACCAAGGTCATCGGCTGACAGGCGCATGGTGTCTACACCATTCATGAGTTGCATCATCCACGCCGGTAAGCGAACGCTGTTCCAGCGACGGTGGTTGTGCCACCCTTTGCGCTTCCCTCTCGACATGGAAGGCGACTCATTTGAAAGTCCTCATCGTGATGGGGGCGCTGCTGCTCAGCTCGCCCCTTTATGCCGCACAGCTGGTGTTGGAGCTGGGCGCGAATACGCGTACGTGGCAAACCGAGGCGCTGCTCAAGCATCCTGAAGCGCGGACGGTCCAGATTGCCGAAGATGTCTCCTACAAAAAGCCGATGAATTATCGCGCCGTGCCGCTGGCCGCGCTGTTGACCGGTGTCCAGGCGAACGACCATCTCCAGGCCGTGGCGCTGGACGGCTTTGCCGCCGAACTGCCCGCCGCACCGTTGCTCAACAAGACCGGCGCGAGGGCGTGGCTGGCCATCGAAGACCCGGCCAAGCCATGGCCGCCGCTCGGGGACGGCAAGAAAAGCGCCGGACCGTTCTATCTGGTCTGGACCGATCCTCAAGCCGGCCATATCAGCCCTGAACAATGGCCGTACGCGGTGGCAAGCATCAAGCGCCTGTCAGCGGTGGCCGATCGCTTCCCTGCCCTGCTGCCCTCGCCCGACCTGGCCAAGGATGATCCGGTGAACAAGGGGTTCGAACTGTTCCAGAAGAACTGCCTGGCCTGCCACCGCCTCAACGGCGCGGGGGATGCGCAGTTCGGTCCGGACCTGAACATTCCTTTCAACCCTACGGAATATTTCTCGGGGGATTTCCTCAAGCGCTACATCCGTGACCCGCAGGGCATGCGTCACTGGCCCCAGGGGAAAATGCCCGGATTCTCGGCGACAGTGCTGCCGGATTCGGAGCTGGATTTGCTGGTGGGGTATTTGAAGCATATGGCGGGGCGCAAGCAGCCGTTGGGTCAATAGATCAGCTTGTTTTGTCTAAGCCAGTCCCGCTGGCCCTTGTAGGAGCTGTCGAGCAAAGCGAGGCTGCGATCTTTTCCAGACATTTGAGCTCCAAGCCAAGGATCTAAAGATCGCAGCCTCGCTTCGCTCGGCAGCTCCTACACAGCGGGAGCAAGCTCGTCGCCACAAGAGCTGGATCGTTTACTGCTGCTGCGCCGTAATCACCGGAGCCGGCGTCACCAGCACCTTGGCGTGCATCTGTTCAAACCCGCCGCCACGGCGCATGCCACGCACCGGGCAGGCGTCCAGGTAATCCAGGCCTACCGCCAATTTCAAGTGTCGCTCCGGACGGGCCAGTTGGTTGGTCACGTCGAAGCTGTACCAGGCGTCATCGAGCCATGCTTCGGCCCAGGCATGGCTCGCCAGGTGTTCGCTGTCTTCGTTGAACAGATAACCCGACACATAACGCGCCGGCACGCCCAGGCTGCGGGCGCACGCCAGGAACGCATGGGCATGGTCCTGGCAAACTCCGCTGCGACCGGCAAACGCCTGGGCCGCGCTGGTCTCCACTTCGGTGGAGCCCGGTGTGTAGGTCATATGTTGGTTGAGCCCGTGCATCAAATCGATCAGCGCCACACGATCGCGACGCTGCTTGCACTGCGCCTGGGCGAAGGCGCGAAGGGCTTCGTCCGCTTCGGTGAGCCGGGTGAAACGCAGGAAGGGCAGCGCCGATTGGCTTTCGTGCTCGGCTTCACGCGACGGGTCGATATCCACCTGGCCACGGGCACCGATGATGATGGTTTCGTGGGGCTCGTCCAGCGTCAGCACATGAAGGATGTTGCCGAACGGATCGAGCTGCGACCGCACCGGTCGAGGCAGGTCCAGCTGCCAGCTCAGCACGTGCTGGCGTTCGCTGTCGTGCGGCGTCAGGCGCAGGTACTGAATGCTTGCGCGAACCTGGTCTTCATAGTGGTAGGCCGTTTCGTGGCTGATCGAGAGTCTCATATGACCTCCAGGTAGGAACTGTGAATGGCATTGCCCAGTTCACGGACCAGTGGGATGAATTCGGTGAGCCAGGCGTGCAGCCCACCGTCGAGGATTTCATTGATGCCGGTATAGCGCAGGCGTGCGTCCATCTCCGCCGCCAGGCGTTGGGCCTGCCGACCGTTGCTGCCGGGCAGGCTGGCGAGAATCTGGTCGATCTCTTCGGTGCAGGCCCGCAAGGAGCGCGGGACGTCGGCACGCAACAACAGCAGTTCAGCCACATGCCGGGCACCGGGGGCGTCACGGTAGATTTCGGTGTAGGCCTCGAAGGAAGACAGCGCTCGCAACAACGCGCTCCATTGATAGTAGGCGTGGGCGGTGCCGTCGTTGACAGCATGGGCCTGGTCGCCGGCCATTTCGTAGCGGGCGTCGAGCAGGCGCAGGGTGTTGTCGGCCCTTTCGATGAACGTTCCCAGGCGTATGAACCTGAACGCATCGTTGCGCATGATGGTGCCGTAGGTGGCGCCGCGAAACAGATGGGACCGCTCCTTGATCCATTCGCAGAAACGGCTCATGCCGTAGCGACCCAGGCCCAGCTCGGCGATCTGGCGAATTTCCAGCCAGGTGGCGTTCACGTTTTCCCACATGTCGGCGGTGATTCGGCCACGCACCGCATGGGCACTGGCACGTGCGGAACCCAGGCAACTGTAGATACTGGCGGGGTTGGCCGCCTCCAGGGCGAAAAAATGCAGCAGGCGCTCGGCGTGCAGATCGCCGTGCCTGTCCCGGTAGTCATCCAGCGTGCCGGTAATGAGCAATGGCATGGCCAGTTCATGCAAGCCGTCGCCGCGCCCATCCTGGGGCATCAATGACAGCGAATAACTGACGTCGAGCATCCGCGCGAGGTTTTCCGCGCGCTCCAGATAACGCGACATCCAATACAAGTCCGAGGCGGTCCTGCTTAACATGGCAGCTCCTTCATTCCTCGACCACCCAAGTGTCCTTGGTGCCTCCGCCCTGTGAAGAATTCACCACCAGGGAACCTTCGCGCAGCGCCACGCGGGTCAGGCCACCCGGCACCACGCGGGTTTCTCGCCCCGCCAGGACAAACGGACGCAAATCGATATGGCGCGGCGCGATGCCGTTTTCGACAAAGGTCGGGCACGTCGACAAGGACAACGTTGGTTGAGCGATGTACGCATGCGGCTTGGCCTTGATCCGCTCGCGGAAGGCGTCGATCTGCGCCGTCGTCGAGGCTGGCCCCACCAGCATGCCGTAACCGCCGGAGCCTTGGGTTTCCTTGACGACCAGGTCCGCAAGGTTCGCCAGCACATGGGAAAGTTCAGCGGGGTTACGACATTGCCAGGTGGGGACGTTGCTCAGGATCGGCTCCTCGTCCAGGTAGAACCGGATCATGTCGGTGACAAACGGATACACCGATTTGTCATCCGCCACACCTGTGCCGATGGCGTTGGCCAACACCACGTTGCCCGAACGGTAGGAGGACAGCAGCCCCGGCACGCCGAGCATCGACTGCGGATTGAAGGCCAGCGGATCGAGGAAGGCGTCATCGAGGCGACGGTAGATCACGTCAACGGCTTTCGGTCCGTCCGTGGTGCGCATGAAGACCTTGTCGTCACGCACGAACAGATCCGCGCCCTCCACCAGCTCGACGCCCATCTCACGGGCGAGGAAGGCGTGTTCGAAAAACGCACTGTTGAAACGCCCGGGGGTCAGGACCACGACGCTTGGGTCGTCCAAGTGACTGGCGCTTTTCAGCGTATCGAGCAGCAGGTTCGGATAATGGTCGATCGGTGCGATGCGTTGGGCGGCGAACAGTTCGGGGAACAGGCGCATCATCATCTTGCGGTCTTCGAGCATGTAGCTGACGCCGCTGGGCGTACGCAGATTGTCCTCGAGCACGTAGTACGTGCCGTCACCGTCGCGCACCAGATCGACACCGCAAATGTGGGCATAGACATCGCGATGCAGATCCAGCCCCTGCATCGCCAGTTGATATTGATCGTTGGCCAGGACCTGCTCGGCCGGAATGATGCCGGCCCGAATGATCCGCTGTTCGTGATAAAGGTCGGCCAGGAACATGTTCAGCGCCTTGACCCGCTGGATACATCCACGTTCGACCATTCGCCATTCACTGGCGGGAATGCTGCGCGGAATGGTATCGAAAGGGATCAGGCGCTCCGTTCCCTGCTCATCGCCGTAAAGCGTGAACGTGATGCCGGCGCGATGAAACAACAGGTCGGCCTCGCGTCGCCGTTGTGCCAGGAGCTCGTCGGGCGTTTCGGCCAGCCATTGGGCGAACGCTCGATAATGTGGGCGGACCTGGCCGTCGGCATCGTACATTTCATCAAAACCAGTGCGGATCATGCCGTACTCCTTGTCACCCCGGCTCAGGCGTCGCAAGGCCCGTGCCAGCGGCATAAACGCTTTATGATCAACAGCTTGGTTTATCCCTCGACAGGCCGGGCACCCTTGTGGTGCAGCGGATATCCCTATCCGGCTTGCCTCGCTTCATTGCGACGCAGGACGTCGCTATCCCTGAGCATAGTCAAGATAGAGAGGGCACAGTGATGAACAGCGGACATGCCAGACATGAAAACGGCCGACACAAAGGTCAGCCGTTGCTGTGAGGCACAAGGAAAATGTCAGGCCTGCAGGCGCCGGATCTCCTGCTTGACGCCCCAACCTTCGATGATGCCACCCAGGGGCTCCACCACGGCTTCGAAGTTCAGCTCGAAGTCGCCGATGTCATCATAGGTGGCGTACATCACCCGGCTCAGTTCCAACGACCAGGCTCCATCTTCGCGAGCACTGATCTGCGCATTCAACGATTCGCCGCGAAAATGACCCGCCGCCCTGCGCGCCCGCTCCTCGTCGGGGAAAATGGCGTAGAACTCGATGGGATGGAATTGGGAGAAATCGAAACCGCCCTCTTTCATGCGGCGCAGCACGCTGGTGCTGATGTCTTCTTGATAGGCTGTGCTCATGAAACGTCCTCCTCAGACCGATGGATAGACTTTCCGTCTTCCCGTGCGTGCAACCTGCGGTTACAAGCAGTACGGCATCAACTGACCGTCGGGACACAAGCATGTAGCTGACAAGACCGGACCTTGGCGATCCTTTCGCTGATCTCGATTGCAGAGTAGCTTCAAGTCATCGCCGCTGCCAAGCGGGACCAGACAAGGATTTTCATGAAATCGGTTTAATGCTGATGATTTCAATGCTGTTTTGGGTTTTGAGACTTTTGAGCGTAGGGTCTTCGGTGCGACCTTCCAGGTCGTTGAGGTCAAGCTTGGCGGGGACTGGCAGCAGCTTCTGCCGGATCAACTGGGCAGCCTGCTCCATGGTGGGCTCCTGGTCGTAATCGAACTGCTCGGCGATGGCTTCGCCGTGATCGTCAACGAAAGTGATTTCCCACTTTTGCATCGGTGTCTCCTTGATCAATTCATGGCAGGGCTTGCCTTCATCTCGACATTGACGGCGAAACAATCGTTCCGCTGAGTTGCCAACGGCATAGATGAAAAAACCGCCTCGAGGGCGGTTTCTTCACGTGGCGGTAGCCGTCATTTTTCGGCGCGCTCTTTCAACGCTTTCAGCGTATTGAACGGCGCGTCCACCACGAACTTGTTGGCCACCAAGGATGGTACGCTACCGCCCGGCTCGGTATGGACTTGATAGATCACTTCGACCTGATCCGCGCCCTTGGGGGTGAACTTCCAAAAACCGTCGACCTTGGTCACACGCACAAAGCCCTTCTCCTCAAGCAAGTACTCAGGCAAGCCCTTGAGCTGACGGGTCAGGCTGCCATCGGCGCCCTCCTCGGTGGTGACTTCCAATACGGAATCACGGGACGTCACCGGCCACGGCGTATTGAACTGGGTGTAGGTCCAGCTCTTGTTGCCTTCATGCTTGAGCAGCTTCTGGCTCTTGCATTCATGAATCCAGGCGCAGGCACCAGGCACGTCTTCCTGCAGGGCTCGCAATTTCGCCATGGTGGTCTTCATGACGGTCACGCCACGGTAGGCCTTGTATTTGGAACCGGTCACTTCACTGAGTGACACCTGGATACCTTCCTTGTCCTTGGCGACCTGCCAGTCCTCTGCCTGTGCGGTAGCCGTCGCCAACAACACGGTCAAACCACACAACACAGCCATACGATGCAGCGAACCCATAGGTTGTTTTCCTTATTGTCCAAGTTCGTTCATGTCAGTCTTGACGATTGCCCCACTACGCTGCCGTGACCTGCTCCCACCATCCAATCAACCGAATGGCTTCGTCGCTGCTGCTGCCGCAGACCTCGATGTCGGCCACAAACGCCGAGCACACCGCCGGGCGCTCCGGTTGGCCGAAGATCTGGCACAGATTATCGACCGACAACTGTACGCAACGTTCTCCCGCCGGCTTGCCCTGGGGCATGCCCGGGATGGGCGAACTGATGGAAGGGGCGATGCAACAGGCGCCACAGCCCTCACGGCACTTCATGACGAGGAATACCTCACGACAGGTAATGATTGGTAACAACAACAGAGTAACGGCTAAAACAGGTGTTTTAAATTACCGTCCCCGTGTTTTTTCGCAGAAGGTGCGATGACTGGGCAGTCAACGACGAACAGCAGGACTGCGCCCGGCCTATTGCTTGAATTCGAACTCGAGCGCGGCGCCTTCCACCTCGTTGCGCTCCTGATTGCGCAGCGGCAATTGCATCTCGTTGCTCAACAGGCGGCCGTTAAGCTGGAACGGACCGGGCTTCTCTCCGAACATCGCCGGCAGCATTGGCTCGCGCTTGGGTAATGGCGCCTTGCCCGGAGGTTGCAGCTCTTCGACCATGCCATGGGGCAGGCTCAGATCCAGCTTGGCCGGAGGCAGTGGCGTCTTGGCGACTTCGTGGGCGGATTTGCTCTTGGAAGCGATAGGCGCGCGCTTTTTTTCGCGGGTGCTGTTTTCTTGGCGGGAGCCTTCTTGGCCGCTGCGCTCTTCGGCGTGTCCTTGGTAATACTGGCGGCCGGCTTCTCCTGCGCTGAAGCCGCCACGGCGACGCCTCCCATGTGGAAGGCACTCAACAGGCCGATCAAAACCCAGACAGCAGGAACAATGGTTTTCATAAACACAACGGCACTTACGGCAGAGACCCTAATGCTGGCCTGATAATGAGGCGCTGACAAGCACATCGAAGCGACACAAGGCCTGCTACAGGTATCCGTTGGCGGTCTCCTGGCATAACTGCTTCGCCAGCAGCCCCAGCGTCATCAGGGCCCGCTCCGCCTCACGGTTCCAGGGTGTGCCGCAGTTCAGACGAATGCAATGGTTGAACTGTTCGGTATTACTGAAGATCAACCCCGGCGCAATACTGATGCCTTGCTGCAACGCCTGTACATGCAATTCCTGGGTATTGACCCGCCCCGGCAGGCTGACCCACAGGATGAAGCCGCCGGTGGGACGGCTCATTTGCGTGCCTTCCGGGAAATACTGCTGGACCGCCAGTTGGAATGCGCTGAGGTTCTTGCGGTACTCCTGACGGATGTAGCGCAAGTGCCGATCGTAGCCGCCATTCTCCAGATACGCCGCGATGCCCATCTGCGTGACGCTGCAGGCCGAATGAGTGCTGAACGTCTGGAGCCGCTGGATTTCCTGCTGGAACTTGCCAGCAATCATCCAACCGATGCGTACCCCTGGGGACAAGGTCTTGGAAAAACTCGAACAGTAGATCACCCGGTCCAATCGATCATAGGCTTTCAGCGCCTTGGTGCGGCCCTGCTCGAACATCAACTCACCATAGATGTCGTCCTCGACTATCTGGATATCGAAGTCCGATGCCAGGCGCAGCAGTTGCTTTTGCCGCTCCTCCGGCATGGTGCCGCCAAGGGGGTTGCTCAGGCGTGTGGTCAGCACCAGCGCCTTGATCGACCATTGGTTGGCCGCCAACTGCAGGGCCTCGAGGCTCATGCCGGTGACCGGGTCGCTGGGAATCTCGATGACCTTGAGGCCCAGCAGATCTGCCAACTGCAGCAAACCGTAATAGGTCGGCGACTCCGCAGCGATCAGGTCCCCTGGCCGGGTCAGCACGCGCAAGGACATTTGCAGCGCATCCACGCAGCCGTGAGTGATCACCACTTCGGAAGGGTCCACCACGACACCGGCGTCACGCATGCGAATCGCCACCTGGCGGCGCAACGGCTCGAAACCGGGGCTGAACATGTAGCTGAACGCCCGCGGGCTGTGGAAACGCGTGACCTTGGCCAGTTGCTGATGCAGCGCCCGGACAGGCAGGTAGTCGACGCTGGGAACCGCTGCCCCCAGCGGAAACACACCTTCGCGACGCGACTCGACCAATACCTGCTGGATAATGCTGCTGCGCGTTACCAGCCCGGGGCGCTCGACCCGGGCGATGTCCGGCGTCGGCGCGGTCAACGCTGGCGTCTGATGCACGTAATAGCCCGATTGCGGCCGCGCACGAATCAACCCCTGGTCTTCGAGATTGGCGTACGCCTGCAGCACGGTGGCATGGCTGACGTTGAGCTGCGAGCTCATCTTGCGCACCGAAGGCACCCGTTCGCCGGGTTGATACACACCGCGCCGGATGTCTTCGGCCAGTTGTTGAGCAATACGTTGATAGAGCAGGAGGTTGGTCATGACGCAGCACTCGATTTCACGGGCATTTTATTCTTGTCGGACTTTACCGGAACAGTTTAGAAGTGTACTGGGACAGTTGCCAGATTACCCGACAGTACAGTGCAGTGACAGCCCAACTGTACTCACTCGCCGCCAATCTCCAGGCAAAAAAAACCCGGCGCCTTTGAGGGGCCGGGTTTTCCAGCGACGCGGCCCTCAGCGGGCGGCGCCGAGCTGGCCTTTTTCGTCGGAGAACACGATCTCAACGCGTCGGTTCTGTGCCCGGCCGCGCTCGGTTGCATTGACGTCGACCGGGTACTGATCGCCGTAGCCTTCGACCTGGATGCGCTTCTCGTCGATGCCCAGGTCCACCAGCACGTCCGCCACGGCCTGCGCGCGATCACGGGACAGCTTGAGGTTCTCCTGCTTGCCGCCGGTGCTGTCGGTGTAGCCTTCGATACGCACCACGCGTTTGGGATTGAGCTGCAGGAATTGCACGATCTTGAGCACCACACGGTTGGCCGAGTTCTTCAACTCGGCCTCACCCGTATCGAACAGAACGTCACCGAGGGTCATCACCAGGCCCCGGTCAGTCTGGGTGGTGGCCATCGCCAGGATCTGTTCTTCCAGCAACTTGCCCTGCTGCTGGACGCTTTGCAGCTTGGATTCGCGCAAGGCCAGTTGCAGGCGCTGACGTTCCAGCTCGAGTTTCAACGCACGCTCCTCGTTGAGCACCTGGTTGCTGTGTTCACGAGCGATCTGGCTGTAGCGCTGGCTCAGGTAGGCGTAATGCTGCACATCCTCGCCACTGCCCCAATACGTGGACAAGCGGTCGGCACGGGCCAGCGACTCGCCGGCGCGAATCACGTCCTTGGGGGCGGCACGCAATACATTGGAATCTTCCTTGACCTTCTGGAAATCGGCGCTCGCCTGTTCCAGCGTCGCTTCGCTACGCTGGCCCGCGCAGCCGTACAAACTGGCCAGTCCTGCGAGAACCAAACCGCCGAATACATGGGAGGGCTTCATTGGGCATCCTCCCTCAACTGTTTGCGCAAGCGCTTGATGCGCGTATCGAGCACGTTCAGTTTCTCCTGGCTCTTGAGAGTCAGCACCTTCGCTTCGGCCAGGCGTGCATCCAGTTCGGCCTGTTCGGCCCGCATGCGGGCCTTTTTGTAGGATTCGTCGGCCATGTTGCCTTTGGCGCGGGCAAATTTTTCCTCGGCGAGTTTCAATTCAGGCACTTCATCGGCGGTGGCGCCTACTGCGTGGGCTTGCTCGATGGCTTGCTCAGTCAAGCGGATCTGTTCATTCGGCGCCGGATCGGCTGCACAACCCGCCAGAGCCAGAACGGCCAGGGCAGCGAAAAGAGGTCGAATAGTCACTAATGTTCCCTACTGTTTTGGGGCACTGACAGTTGGTTGCAACTGTGTTCGCCAACGCTCCAGATTGCGCTGCAACACAGCCTCTGTCAGGCCGGACGCGGCCAATTCTGTCATCTTTTGCGCCAGCTGTCCGCGTAACCATGGGTCGTTGCAGGCGGAGTTATGGGAAACCGCGAGGAACAGGCCCGGCTTGTCCACCGGTTGCGGCGCAGCTTGCAGGTCATTCGCCATTCCCAAGGTCTGCGCCATCGCCAGGCCTGAGTAGCGCCCAGCCAGTACATATTCCACTTCGCCCAGGAGCAATTTCTGAAAGGCCTGGGTCAGGTTGGGCGTGCGGGTCAGGGTTAGATTCTGCTCAGCGAAGACGCCAAATCCCTGTGTCATTCGAACCTTCTCCGACAAGGCGCCGGGATGCCCGTGAAGATCCTCTGGCCGCTCGATCACCAATGTCGAATCCTTGCGGGTCCAGACCAGGTAATCGTTCTCCAGCAGCGGCGGATGCACGTAATCCAGCACTTCCAGGCCAGTCGTGGTCAACGGGGCGTCGGTGAGCAGGTCCATGCGTCCGCTGCGCACTTCGTCCAGCGCCTGGGCGCGCTTGCTAGGCGTATAGAATTTCAATCTTGATGCCCAGCGCTTTCGCCACTTGCTCCAGCAGATCGGCGCCGGCACCAATCAAATGCTTGGGATCCTGGGGGTCTTGCCATAGATACGGCGGCGCATCGGGGCTGCCGGTGGCGATCAGGCGCTCGCATTTGCCAGCGGCGACCGACAGGCCTGGCGCGCACCCCAGCGCCAACAGCAACGACCAGCCAGCCAAACGGCGAAGATCCATCGCACCACACTCCCGTCCGCAGAAATAAAAAACCCGGCCAAAGGGCCGGGCTCTTTATAAGTGAAGATGCTGGATTAGACCAGCTTCTCCAACTCAGGTACGGCTTCGAACAAGTCCGCGACCAGGCCGTAGTCGGCCACTTGGAAGATTGGCGCTTCTTCGTCCTTGTTGATCGCAACGATCACCTTGGAGTCTTTCATGCCGGCCAGGTGCTGGATCGCGCCGGAGATACCGACGGCGATGTACAGCTGTGGCGCAACGATCTTGCCGGTCTGGCCGACCTGCATGTCGTTGGGTACGAAACCGGCGTCGACCGCGGCGCGGGAAGCACCGACGGCGGCGCCCAGCTTGTCGGCCAAGGCGTACAGGTGCTTGAAGTTGTCACCGTTCTGCATGCCACGGCCGCCGGAAACGACGATCTTGGCAGCGGTCAGTTCAGGACGGTCGGACTTGGCCAGTTCTTCGTTGACGAAGCTGGAAATGCTGGCGTCATGGGCAGCGCCTACGGCTTCAATGGCAGCCGAGCCACCTTCGGCGGCAACCGGGTCGAAACCGGTGGCGCGAACGGTGATGACTTTGACCGAGGCAGTCGATTGCACGGTGGCAATGGCGTTGTCGGCGTAGATCGGACGCTTGAAGGTGTCGGCGCTTTCGACCGAGATGATCTCGGAGATCTGGTCGACGTCCAGAGCAGCGGCGACGCGAGGCAGGATGTTTTTACCGTTGGAGGTCGCGGCAGCCAGGATGTGGCTGTAGCCCTTGCCCAGCTCGGCCACTAGCGGCGCAACGTTTTCCGGCAACTGGTGCGCGTAGGCGGCATTGTCGGCGTTGAGGACTTTGCTCACGCCAGCGATTTTCGCAGCGGCTTCGGCAACGGCGCCAGCGCCCTGACCGGCTACCAGGACGTGGACATCGCCACCGATTTTGGCGGCGGCAGCAACGGTGTTCAGCGTGGCCGGAGCCAGCGCTTTGTTATCGTGTTCGGCGATTACCAAGATAGTCATTTTTAGATTACCTTCGCTTCGTTTTTCAGTTTCTCGACCAGTTCAGCCACCGACTTGACCTTGATGCCCGCGCTGCGTGCAGCCGGCGCTTCGACTTTCAGGGTCTTGTTGGTGGAGGCGGTGGAAACGCCCAAAGCGTCAGGAGTCAGCACTTCAAGCGGCTTCTTCTTGGCTTTCATGATGTTTGGCAGGGACGCGTAGCGCGGCTCGTTCAAACGCAGGTCGGTGGTGACGATGGCCGGCAGTTTCAGGGAAACGGTCTGCGCGCCGCCGTCGATTTCGCGGGTCACGGCAACGCTGTCGCCGGACACTTCGACTTTCGAAGCGAAGGTGCCCTGGCCGTAGCCGCTCAACGCAGCGAGCATCTGGCCGGTCTGGTTGTTGTCGCTGTCGATGGCCTGCTTGCCGAGGATCACCAGCTGTGGCTGCTCCTTGTCGACAACGGCTTTCAACAGCTTGGCAACGGCCAGGGAAGTCAGGTCTTCGGCGGATTCGACGAGGATGGCGCGATCGGCACCCAGCGCCAGCGCAGTGCGCAGTTGCTCCTGGGCAGTGGTCGGGCCGATGGAAACGACGACGATCTCAGTCGCCACGCCTTTCTCTTTCAGGCGTACGGCTTCTTCTACGGCGATTTCGCAGAAAGGGTTCATCGACATCTTGACGTTGGCGAGGTCGACGCCGGAGTTGTCCGCCTTGACGCGAACCTTGACGTTATAGTCGACCACTCGTTTGACAGCTACAAGAACCTTCATGGATTCCTCGTTACTCTCCGGTGAAAAGAAAGTCGCCCGGGCGAACCTGGCGGTTGATGATCATGGGCGCAAGGGCACCTCTAAAAACGCCGGCATGAACCACACATGACCTTGCTCACGGGAGTGAAGACCATTCGTCAGTGATGACCGATGAGTCATTCATTATCGCGGCGTGTAAACTGCGCGTCCAAACCTCGCAATTCGTCACTTTGTGCTGCCTTCGCCCTGTCTTTAGAGGTGCTCTTGAAACCAACAGTCAGCCTACGGCGAGCGCAAAACCGCCCGTATCTTGACCGGAACGCCTATTCCGGTCAATACGGCAAAATGGTCAGTCATAAGCCGTACGTCAGTGATTTATCTGGGCTCCGACGATTTCAAACAAACGTTTGTATTGGACCCTGAGAGTGGTGTAGATATAATGCGCCGCTTAGAGAGAGAGCCGCGTCTCATCCATTGTCGCTTTCGTCGCTTCGCGAAGGAAACAACGGATGCAACGCCAAACCTCCAATTAGAAAAAACTGTGAGCCTTGAGTAGGAGATAGCCTGTGGAACGCGAATACATGGAATTCGACGTGGTCATCGTCGGTGCCGGCCCCGCTGGCCTGTCTGCCGCCTGCCGACTGAAACAGAAGGCCGCCGAAGCCGGTAAGGAAATCAGCGTCTGCGTGGTCGAAAAAGGTTCCGAAGTCGGTGCGCACATCCTCTCCGGCGCGGTGTTCGAGCCCCGCGCCCTGAACGAACTGTTCCCGGACTGGAAAGAGCTCGGCGCGCCGTTGAACACGCCCGTCGTTCGCGATGACATTTATGTCCTGAGAAACGCCGACGCCGCGAGCAAAATCCCTGACTTCTTTGTGCCCAAGACCATGCACAACGAAGGCAACTATATTATTTCCCTGGGCAACCTGTGCCGCTGGCTAGCCCAGCAGGCCGAGAACCTGGGCGTGGAAATCTACCCGGGCTTCGCCGCCCAGGAGGCGCTGTTCGACGAGAACGGCGTGGTGCGCGGGATCATCACCGGCGACCTGGGTGTCGACCGCGAAGGCCATCCAAAGGAAGGCCTCTATACACCTGGCATGGAATTGCGTGGCAAATACACGCTGTTCGCCGAAGGCTGCCGCGGCCACATCGGCAAGCAACTGATCAAGCGCTTCAACCTAGACAGCGAAGCCGACACCCAGCACTACGGCATCGGCCTGAAGGAAATCTGGGAAATCGATCCGGCCAAGCATCAACCCGGCCTGGTGGTCCACACCGCCGGTTGGCCGCTGGACATCATGGGCACCGAGAACACCGGCGGCTCCTTCCTCTATCACCTGGAAAACAACCAGGTGGTGGTCGGCCTGATCGTTGACCTGTCCTACAGCAACACCTTCCTGTCGCCCTTCGACGAATTCCAGCGCCTCAAGCATCACCCGGTGCTCAAGCAGTACCTCGAAGGCGGCAAACGCGTCAGCTACGGCGCTCGCGCAATCGCCAAGGGCGGCCTGAACTCGCTGCCGAAAATGGTCTTCAAGGGCGGCGCGCTGATCGGTTGCGACCTCGGCACCCTGAACTTTGCCAAGATCAAGGGCAGCCACACCGCGATGAAGTCCGGCATGCTTGCCGCCGAGGCCGTGGCCGATCGCCTGTTCGCCGAATCCGAAGGCGGTGATGAACTGACCGCTTACGTCGACAGCTTCAAGAACAGCTGGCTGTATGAAGAACTGTTCGCCAGCCGCAACTTCGGTGCAGCGATCCACAAGTACGGCGCAATCATCGGCGGCGGCTTCAACTGGCTCGACCAGAACATCTTCGGCGGCAAGATCCCGTTCACCCTGCGCGACACCACGCCGGATTACGCTTGCCTCAAGCCGGCGGCCGAATGCAAGAAGATCGACTACCCGAAACCGGACGGCAAGATCAGCTTCGACAAGCTCAGCTCGGTGTTCATCTCCGGTACCAACCACGAAGAAGAACAGCCTTGCCACCTGAAGCTGACTGACCCGAGCATCCCGATCAGCAAGAATCTGCCGTTGTACGACGAACCGGCGCAGCGCTACTGCCCGGCCGGCGTGTACGAGGTGATCACCAAGGAAGACGGTGAAAAGCGCTTCCAGATCAACGCCCAAAACTGCGTTCACTGCAAGACCTGCGACATCAAGGACCCTGCGCAGAACATCACCTGGGTCACGCCGGAAGGCGCTGGCGGACCGACTTACCCGAACATGTAAGCCAACACGCTGGACATCGAGGCTCCCGCAATGGGGGCCTTTTTGTTGCCTGCGATCCTGACAACCACACCGAACCAATGTGGGAGCGAGCTTGCTCGCGAAAGCGGTGTCTCAGTCGACATTTGTTCTGAATGATAAACCGCTTTCGCGAGCAGGCTCGCTCCCACAAGGAATCCTGAATGGATCAGGCGACGCGCTCTTCCCCAGGGTTGCGCTCGAAGTAACGCTTGTACTCCCGGCTGAACTGCGACGGGCTCTGATACCCCACCTGATGCGCAACCTGGGCCACGCCCATGCCCTCGATCAGCAGCAGCCGCTGGGCCTTGAGCAGCCGCAAGCGCTTGAGATACTGCACCGGCGACAACAATGTACTGCGCTTGAAATGCTCATGAAAGGTCGAAGCGCTCATGTTCGCGCAACTGGCCAGCGTCTCGACGTTCAGCGGCTCGGTGAAGTGCGCATGCAAATGGTTCAGGGCCACGGCAATCCGCGCGAACTGGCCTTGCTGTTCCACCAGCGCCCGCAACACATCGGCCTGGGGCCCGCGCAACGCGACGAACAGCAACTCCCGGAGCCGCACCTGGCCCATGACCTGACACTCCAATGGATCGTGCAAGCAGCGCAACAACCGCTCGACAGCCCCACGCATGGCGTCGTCGAGCACCGCGCTGGTCATCGACTCCGGTGTCTGCGGCGGCAGGTTCCGACCGGGCATCAAACCCATGGTCAGCACCAGCTCCCCCAGCATCGCCCGATCGATTGCAACGGAAACGCCATACAGCGGAGCATTGGGCATGGCGTAGGTTTCGCATTCGAACGGCACCGGCAACGCCTGGATCAGATAATGACCGGCGCCATATTCCAGCGTGCGTGGCCCCAGGTAGGCCAGTTTGCTGCCTTGGGCAATGATCACCAGGCTCGGTTCGTAGAGCTGCGGGCCACGAGCGACGTCCTGACTGGCGCGCAGCACGTGCACGCCAGGCAGGCGCGTAGGGACGAAACCGTCACGGGTCGCCAAGGGTTCTATCAGTGAAACCAGCGTCGCGTTCGCATCGAGATGGCGGGTCAACAACATGGGCAAAAACTTCACGAAAAAAGGGATGAAACCATCATCGCAGGTCTGGCGTCACAAGAAATCAAATCCTGGCCAACGCCGGAGGATTAGGCATGACAGGCGTAGGAATCGCCATCGCCGCCTGCCGCCAGGACTCCCAGAATGGAACCCCTCACCGTTCACTGCTTAGCGAGGTCCATCATGTACACAGCCATCGGATATGCCGCCCAATCGGCCACCACTCCCCTCGCCCCGATGAAGTTCGAGCGTCGCAGCCCGCGCGCCGACGATGTGGCGATCGACATTCTCTACTGCGGGGTCTGTCACTCCGACATCCACCAGGCCCGCAATGAATGGGGCATCGCTGTTTACCCATTGATGCCCGGCCATGAAATCATCGGAAAAGTCACCGCGGTCGGTGCGAATGTCACCGGCCATAAAGTCGGCGACCTGGTAGGCGTGGGCTGCATGGTCGACTCCTGCCGCGAGTGCGAAGCTTGCCGGTCCGATCTTGAGCAATACTGCCTGGAAGGCATGACCCAGACCTACGCCAGCCCGGACCGCATAAGTGGTGGCCACACCATGGGCGGCTATTCCGACAGCATCGTGGTCAGCGAGCACTTTGTACTGCGCATCCCACAAACGCTCGACCCGGCCAGCGCCGCACCGCTGCTCTGCGCCGGCATCACCACTTACTCGCCGCTCAAGCACTACGGCGTGAAGGCCGGTGACAAGGTCGGCGTGCTGGGCATGGGCGGCCTGGGCCACATGGGCATCAAGTTCGCCAAGGCCATGGGCGCGGAAGTGACGCTGTTTACCCGCTCGGCAAGCAAGGCTGAAGAAGCCCGTCGCCAAGGCGCGGACCATGTGATTGTGTCTACCGACGCTGAACAGATGGCCGCCGCGGCCGGACGTTTCAACTTCCTACTGGACACCATTCCGGTGCAGCACGACCTCAACCCCTACCTCGACACGCTGCATTTCAACGGCGTGCACATCATCGTGGGCCTGGTCGAGCCGGTCGATCCACCGGTACACGCGGCAAAACTGATCCTGGGCCGCCGAGTGCTCGCCGGCTCGCTGATCGGCGGTATCGCAGAAACCCAGGAGATGCTGGATTTCTGCGCTGAGCACAACATCAGCTGCGACATTGAAATGCTCGACATCCGCCAGATCAACGAGGCCTACAGCCGCATGATCGCAGGGGACGTGAAGTACCGCTTCGTCATCGACATGGCGACGCTCAAGGCCTGACGCTCGTCAGACCTTGGCACCCAACTCCGCCGACAGCCGGGCTGTGACCCCTTTGACCAGGGGAATCAGCTCGGCCATTTTCTCCAGCGGCATGTACGGCACGGTGCTGGCGATGCTGATACCAGCGACGATGCGCTTGCCGGCGTCGCGGATCGGCGCCGCCACACATCGGATCGACGGCTCGTTGTCCTCCAGGTCGAAGGCATAGCCCCCCGCCACATACTCCACCATCCGTTGCTGGAACTGCTCCCAGGATTGCTCCTGGTGTTGTGGCCAGAATTGATTTTTCCCACCCGCCGGCAGGCTGATTTCATACAGCCGCTTCCATTGTTCCTGCGAGTCATCAAGCATCAGCGCCTTGCCGATCCCGGTCCGCGCCAACGGCATGCGATGGCCCACACGCGAGCGCATCTCCGGGCCGTTTCGCCCCGGATTCTTCAACAAGTACAAAACCTCGTCGCCCTCGCGAATCGCCAAGTGCACGGTGTCCCCGGTCAGCGCCGACAGCTCGTCCAGGTACGGCCCCGCCAGGCTCACCAATGGCAATTCTTCCCGGGCCTGGAAACCCAGTTCGATCAACTTCGGCCCCAGCAGATAGCCCACTTGCGGCACCACGCGCAGGTAACGTTCGTCCACCAGGCAACTGGCCAGGCGATGGGTGGTGCTGCGGGTGGTGCCGATCAGCCGGGCGATTTCCTTCAAGTCGCGGGCGCCGCTGGCAACCGCCTGGACCACGCCCAGGCCACGCAGCAGCGTCTGCGTGCCGGTAGGAGCGGCATCCTTGATGATTTTTTGATCGTCTTGCTGCATGGCCAGCCTTCAACAGTGAGCGGGGAACGGGCGGCATTATGGTCGCCCGCCCCGTCGGACTACAACTCGATGCGCTCGACCTTCCCGACCAGCAGGATGTAGGACAGCGCGCCCATCAAGGCCAGCACGGCGATATAGGTGATGGCCGGGGCAAACGAGTCGCCACTGGCGAGGAAACCAATGACGATCGGCGTGGCGATGGCCGCCAGGTTACCGATGAGATTGAACACCCCGCCGGTCAAGCCGAGCAGCCGCGCCAGGCGCCAGGGTCGATACCAGCGACCAGGTGATGGACGCCAGGCCATTGCCAAAGAATGCCAGGGCCAGGAACGCGATCACCAGCGGCGTCGACTCGACGAAGTTGGCGCCGATGATCGAGGTGGAAATCAGCAAGCCACCAATGATCGGCAGCTTGCGCGCGAACCCCACCGTGGCGCCGCGACGGATCAGCCAGTCGGAGAAAAACCCGGAACACAGCACGCCGATAAACGCTGCGAGGAACGGCAACGATGCCAGCAGGCCGGACTTGATGAAGTCCATGCCGCGATATTTCACCAGGTAAGTCGGGAACCACGTCAGGAAAAACCACAGCGTGGAATTGAGGCAAAACTGGCCCAGGTAAATGCCCCACAACTTGCGTTGGGTCAGGACGATGCCGAGGTCGCTCCAGTTGAATTTAGCCTTGGCCTTGGCAGTCTCGGCCTGGATATCCACCAGTCCGCCGCCCTCGCGGATCAGCTCGATTTCGGCGGCGTTGGCGCCTTTGAAATCCCGTGGCTCGCGATACACCGCGTACCAGATCACCGCCCAGAGAATACCGACCGCGCCCGTGGCGACAAACACCATGTGCCAACCAAACGCGTGTTGCAGCCACGCCAGCACGGGCGTCAGGAATGCCAGGCCGACAAATTGCCCGGAGGTATAGAAACCAATGGCCGTGGCCCGTTCGCGCTCAGGAAACCAAGTCGTCACCACGCGGCTGTTGATCGGATAAGCCGGCGCTTCCAGCGCACCGACGGCCATGCGCAGAACGAACAAGGCGATGAAACTGGCGGCGAAACCGAGCATCACCGTGGCCGCCGACCACAGCAACAACGCCACGCTATACAGGATGCGCGGCGGCACCCGGTCCACCAGCCAGCCACCGGGGATCTGCATGGCTGCATAGGTCCAGCCGAACGCCGAGAAAATCAGCCCGACGTGGATCGGGTCAATGCCCAGGTCGCTGGTCAGTGCGGGGGCGGCAATCGAGAGGTTGCTGCGGTCCAGGTAGTTGATCACCACGGTGATGAACAGCAGGACCATGATGAAAAAACGCTTGCGGCTGGGCGTCACCAACGACGCCTGCGCGCTCAGGGTGTGCGCTTGCATGTGAGGTGCCTCTTTTTATGTTTATTGAGGAACGGGCGTACCGAAGAAGATCTCCCTGTCTGCGAAGAACAAACTGTGGGAGCGAGCTTGCTCGCGATGACGGTGTCAGTTGACGCATGTGTGACTGATACATCGCCATCGCGAGCAAGCTCGCTCCCACAGGGGATCTGGGGCGCTCATGCGTTTTGCATTCACCACAGGCCCACAGGGATCTCGGGTGAGTCAGGCGTGACTCACCACTCGGCAAAACTGCCATCGGCATGACGCCAGATCGGGTTGCGCCAGCGATGGCCGATGGCCGCGCGCTCGATGACATATTCCTCGTTGATCTCGATGCCCAGGCCAGGACCGTTCGGGATTTTCACGAAGCCTTTGTCGTAGTCGAACACCTGAGGATCCTTGATGTAATCCAGCAGGTCGTTGCTCTCGTTGTAATGGATACCCAGGCTCTGCTCCTGGATAAACGCGTTGTAGCAAGCCGCGTCCAGTTGCAGGCACGCCGCCAAGGCAATCGGGCCCAGCGGGCAGTGCAGCGCCAGCGCCACGTCATAGGCTTCGGCCATGTTGGCGATCTTGCGAGTCTCGGTAATGCCGCCGGCGTGGGACGCATCCGGCTGGATGATGTCGACGTAGCCTTCGCTGAGCACCCGCTTGAAATCCCAACGCGAGAACAACCGCTCGCCCAAGGCAATCGGGGTGCTGGTCAACGGCGCCAATTCCTTCAGGGCTTCGTAGTTTTCGCTGAGCACCGGCTCTTCGATGAACATCAGTTTGTACGGATCGAGTTCCTTCATCAGCACTTTGGCCATCGGCTTGTGCACACGGCCGTGGAAGTCCACGCCAATGCCGACGTTCGGCCCGACCGCATCGCGCACCGCCGCCACGTTCGCCAAGGCGAGGTCGACTTTTTCGAAGGTGTCGAGAAACTGCAGCTCTTCGGTGCCGTTCATTTTCACAGCCGTGAAGCCGCGTCCGACGGCCTCTTTAGCCGCCCGAGCGGTGTCCGCCGGACGGTCGCCGCCGATCCAGGAGTAGACACGGATCTTGTCGCGCACCTGGCCGCCCAACAAATCGCTGACAGACACGCCCAGGGCCTTGCCCTTGATGTCCCACAAGGCCTGGTCGATACCGGCCAGGGCGCTCATGTGCACGGCGCCGCCACGGTAGAAGCCGCCGCGATAGAGCACGGTCCAAATGTCTTCGATATTGCGTGGATCTTTGCCGATCAGGTAGTCGGACAGTTCTTCAACGGCGGCCGCCACTGTGTGGGCACGGCCTTCGACCACGGGCTCGCCCCAGCCAGTCACGCCTTCGTCGGTCTCGACCTTGAGGAAGCACCAGCGCGGCGGAACGATAAACGTGGTCAGTTTGGTGATTTTCATCTTGTTGTCTCTCTTGTCAGATGCAGCGCGCGGGGCGCTGGAAAAGTCTTCAGTTCAAGGCATTCCATGCGGCTACGTAGGCCTTGGCGCGCTCCGCCACTTCATCCGCTGTCAGGCCCGGCTTGAACAACCCGGAACCGAGGCCGAAACCTTTCACGCCGGCTTCGACGAACACCGCCATGTTGTCCGGGGTAATCCCGCCCACCGGCACCAGCACTGTCCCGGCCGGCAGCACCGCGAGCCAGGCCTTGACCACCGCCGGGCCCATTTGCTCGGCGGGAAACATCTTCAGCACATGGGCGCCTTCGGCCAGCGCGGCAAAGGCTTCGGTGGGCGTGGCAACGCCGGGAGACAGGTACAGCCCCGCCGCTTTCGCCGCCCGCAAGACCTTCGGATCGCTATGAGGCATGACGATCACTTGGCCGCCCGCGGCCTTGACCTGCTCCACCTGTTCCGGCGTCAGCACGGTACCTGCGCCGATCAGGCAATCAGCGGGCAAAGTACTGCGCAGGATGCGGATACTTTCGTACGGTTCGGGGGAATTGAGCGGCACTTCGATGACGCGAAATCCAGCGGCATAAAGGACTTCACCGATAGATGCCGCTTCCTCGGGGCGCAGGCCGCGCAGAATCGCGATCAGCCCGTTGTGCGCCAGCGCTTGTGTGAGCATGTCAGGTCTCCAGTAGGTTTAACGCGATGCGCTGGTTTCCAGCAGCCCGGCCGCCACGGCCAGTTGCCACAAACCGCGTTCGGTGGCCTGTTCGGCCAGGGTCACCCGGGCGAAACCGCAGGCGTCGAGGGCCCGCTGGTAACGGGCACACAGTTGAGAGTTGCCGATCAGCACCACGGTCGGCAGGTGGACGCTGTTGCGCCGATGACGTTGCACGGCGGCCAGGGCCGTCAGCTCATGGCCGATCAGGACGCCCGACAGATAATCGGCCTGGGCGCTCGCGCCGAGCTCACCCGTCAGGCCCAGGCTGCGAGCGCTGAACACGGTGGACAACGGACCGATCTCCCCATCCGCCGACAGCGACACCTGCACGCCGCGATCAAAAGCCACGCCGTCGAACGCCGTGCCACGCTGCTGGGTGCGGCCGAGAATGCTGTGGTCACTGAGCACGGCGAAGATCTCGCCCGTCATGAAGGTATCGAAATGGACGATGCAGCCCTCGGTCACTTCCACCCATTTCGAATGGCTGCCAGGCAAGCCGATCAGCACCGCTTCGTTCGGCAGGCTGTGCAACGCACCGAGCACCTGGGTTTCTTCGCCGCGCATCACATTGGGCAGCCGGGAGTGTTGGATCACTCCTGGCACGATGTGAACATCGACACCACGAAGGCTCCGAATGACTTGTAGGGAATGTCCGAGATTGGCGACGTTTGCCGGCGTGTCGCAGTAAGGCGCTTCCCGCCAACCCTGGGCGCTGCCGACCATGCCGCAGGCAATGACGGGCAAGCCTGGCTGCGCATCCAGCCAGTCGCCGCAGGCTTCATCGAAGGCCAGCTCAAAACCATCGGTGCAGACCTGGCCGGCCACGGTTCGCGGCCCGGACGGCAACTGCATGATCCCCGACGACAGCGAACGCTGTTCGAGCACCTCGCCTCCAGCGGCAAGTTTATAAGCCCGTAATGAGGTGGTCCCCCAATCGAGCGCGATCAATTGCGCCTGCATCCGCTTCACCTGTTTTGTTTTATTGGGCAGTGAGTGAGGCGGACTATAAACCCGCGGGCAATAAAATCTCAATATATAAATATCACTCCCATATATTGGGATTCTCGTAATAACCGCAAAACCATCGCCATCCAGCCAAGACCCTGCTACGTTTTCTGACCGGACGCCAAACAACTCAGGGAAAAAAGTGATGGGACAAACGCTGAAAATCCTCGGACGCACTTCCTCGATCAACGTCAGAAAAGTCTTGTGGACTTGTCAGGAACTGGACATCGACTATGAGCGTGAAGACTGGGGCATCGGTTTTGCCTCGACCCACGACCCGGCGTTCCTGGCGCTCAACCCCAACGCCCAGGTGCCGGTGATCATCGATGAGAACGGCGTGCTCTGGGAGTCGAACACCATCTGCCGCTACCTCGTAGGCAAGCATGGGCGCGACGATCTGCTACCCGCCGAACCTGCCGCACGGGCGCGTGTAGAGCAGTGGATGGATTGGCAAGCCACCGAGCTCAACCCGTCATGGGGCGATGCGTTTCACGGACTGGTGCGCAAGCACCCGGATTTCCAGGACCCACAACTCATCGCCGCTCGGCGTCAAACGCTGGAACGACAAGATGGGCTTGCTGGAACAACAGCTGAACCACACCGGCGCTTACGTGGCCGGCGCGGACTTTTCCCTCGCGGACGTGCTCATCGGCCTGTCCACACATCGCTGGCGCCAGACGCCCATGGAGCGTCCGGACTACCCTGCGGTGGCCGCTTATTGCAAGCGGCTCGAACAACGGCCGGGATTTGCCGAATACGCGTCCGACGCGTACTCATGAACTTCAGTTGCCGTTAGCGAAGTCCCGGAGCACCTTGCCATCCATTCGATAGCGCACCCACTCTTCCTGGGGTTGCGCGCCGAGGGACTTATAGAAGTCGATGGCCGGGGTGTTCCAGTCCAGTACGCTCCACTCGAAGCGACCGCAATCGTTGTCGCAGGCGATCTTGGCCAGATGCCGCAAGAGTGTCTTGCCCGCCCCGCCACCGCGCTGTTCAGGTGTGATGTACAAGTCTTCGAGGTACAGGCAATTGCTGCCCAGCCAGGTGGAATAGCTGAAGAAAAACACCGCGAAACCTATCGGTACGCCATCGCGCAGGCAGATCAGGCCGTGGGCGGTCGCGCCTTCGCTGAACAGGCTGCGCTCGATGTCCGCAACGCTGGCAATGACTTCGTGGCGGGCTTTTTCGTAATCGGCAAGCTCGGTGATGAACGCAAGGATTTGCGGCGCATCGCTGGGTTGCGCGGGACGGATCTCGATCGACATGAACGGGCCTTGTAGCCAATTGAAAGCGCCATACTAAGCCGCCAGGCGCCGCTCGTCACATCTTCTACAGACAAACTTCCACGGTGCCGTTCGTCGCCCCTCAGGCACCAACCCCGCTCCAGCGCGGCCAAAAATCTGGCAAGCATTCCAAAAAATGGAGGCGACACCATGATCAATTCAAGGCTGACAGCATTCACCTTCGCGGCATTGTTGTCCTCGGCGGCATTCGCGGCCACGACCTCGGGGACCGGGCCGACCGACCCGGTTCAGGCACCGAACTCGCCCGCCACCCAAGGCTTGCCCAAATTGAACACCGACGGCACCGGCGGCACGCTGAACAATGGCCAGCCACCCGCGACGGGCACCGATCCACGGGTCCAAGGCAACGACACGGGGCGTCAGGGCGGCATGAACACCCCCGACTCCACTGCCCCCGACAACGCCGAGACCGGCGTGGGTTCGAAAACCACTACCGGAGGCTCGGGCTCCGAAGGTGGCGCCGCCAGCCAGTAGGCTCTACTCGGACACTGAGGAGGACATCCCATGCCTCGTGGAAGCAAAGACAAATACACCGACAAGCAAAAGCGCAAGGCTGAGCACATCGAAGAGAGCTATGAACACAAAGGTGTGTCGGAGGGCGAGGCCGAGGCTCGGGCCTGGGCCACCGTCAACAAGCAGTCGGGCGGCGGTGAGCGCTCCGGTGGCTCCGGCAAGAAAAAACCCGCCGAAGCGAAACAGTCCGACCGCAAGGAATCAGCCCGCCGCGCCGCCAAGTCCCGCGAGGGTCATCCGCGCACCAGCAAAGCCTCCCACGAGGCCCAGACGGTGGACAGCCTGATGAAGGAAGCCCGGGCGAAAAACATTCCCGGGCGTTCGAAGATGCGCAAGCAGGAACTGGTCGAAGCGTTGCGCAAGGCCGGGTGATGGTTGGCGTCAGGGAGGACGCCTTCGCGAGCAAGCTCGCTCCCACACGGGTTCTGCGCTGCGCCGAAGTTCTGAGCCTGGCACAAAAACCTGTGGGGGCGGGCTTGCTCGCGAAAGCGGTGGGTCAGCTAAGGAAGTGTTAATGTGCCGACGCCTTCGCGAGCAAGCTCGCTCCCACATTGAATCTCCGGTATGCCTGAGTTTTGCGCCTGGCACAAAACCCTGTGGGAGCGAGCTTGCTCGCGAAAGCGGTGGGTCAGCTAAGGAAGTGTTGGATGTGCCGACGCCTTCGCGAGCAAGCCCGCTCCCACACTGGTTCTGTGCTGCGCCGAAGTTCTGAGCCTGGCACAACAACCTGTGGGAGCGGGCTTGCTCGCGAAGGCGGTGTATTGGTTGACAGAATCTTCAGCGCTGCTTCAACCGGTCAATCACCACCGCCAGCAACAGGATCGAGCCGCGGATGACGTATTGGTAGAAGGTGTCGATGTTCTTCAGGTTCATCGCGTTCTCGATGATCGCCAGGATCAGCACGCCCGCGATGACGTGGCGGATCATGCCGATGCCGCCGCTCAACGAAACCCCACCGAGCACGCAGGCCGAGATCACGGTCAGCTCGAAGCCTTGGCCGATCATCGGTTGGCCCGACGTCATGCGCGAGGCCAGGATCACACCCGCCAGCGCACCAATAATGCCGTGCACGGCGAAGATGATGATCTTGGTGCGATCAACGTTCACCCCTGCCAACAACGCCGCTTCCTGGTTGCCACCGATGGCCATGGTGTTGCGCCCGTAGGTGGTGTAGTTCAGCAGCCAGCCGAAGAACAGGAAGCAGGCAATGGTGATCAGGATCGGCACCGGCACGCCGAACAACTGGCCGTTGCCGAAGACGAAGAAAGATTCTTCGGAAACGCCAACCGCTTTACCGTTGGCAAAGATATAGGCCAGGCCACGGACGATCTGCATGGTCGCCAGCGTGGTAATCAGTGCATTGACCCGCAGTTTCGCAATCACGATGCCATTGATCAGGCCAACGATCAGCCCCATCACCAACGCCGCGCTGACCCCGAGGAAGACGCTGTCAGTGTCGCGCATCACCACTGCCGCAACCACGCTCGGCGCAGGCAATGACCGACCCCACCGACAAGTCGAAGTGCCCGGACGCCAGGCAATACAACATGGTGCACGCGGCGATGCCGGTGGTGGAAATCGCCAGGCCCAGGCCCCGCATGTTCAACGGCGACAGGAAGTTGTCGATCATCAGGGTGCAGAGCACGAAGATGCCGATGGCCGCCAGCAACATGACCCAGTCATCGAGGAAGCGGCGCAGGTCCAGGGGTTTGCGTGCCGTTGGCAGTGCATTGTTTTGAATGGTCATGATTTACCTCTCAGTTCGCCGCGTCGGCAACGCGTTGGCGCGGCAGCGCCAGTTGCAGCAGGTTGGATTCGTTGGCCTGGTCGCGCGGCAGCTCGCCACGCATGGCCCCTTCGCAGAGCACCAGGATTCGGTCGGAAATGCCCATCACTTCCATCAGGTCACTGGACACCACAATCACCGCGATGCCCTCCGCCGCCAGGTTGTGGATAATCTGGTAGATCTCGGCCTTGGCACCGATGTCGATGCCACGGGTCGGCTCATCCAGCAGCAGGACTTTCATCGGCATCGACAGCCAGCGACCCAGAATCGCCTTCTGCTGGTTGCCGCCGGACAGGTACATGATTTTCTGGCTCGCCGCCGGGGTCTTCACCTTCAGCGACTTGATCTGCTTGTCGGCATTGCCGCGCTCCCAGTCACCACGCAATAGGCAGCCGAGCGCGGAATGAGCCGGACGAGCGCTGATGTTGATGTTCTCGCCCACGCTGCCCAACGGGATAATGCCTTCCTTCTTGCGGTCTTCCGGGCAGAGCAGCACGCCAGCGGCGATGGCATCGCGGGGCGAACGCAGTTTCAATTCCTTGCCGTGCAGCACCAGGCTGCCCTCGCTCTGGCGCTCCAGGCCACTGAGCAAGCGAAACAGCTCGGTACGACCGGCGCCGACCAGCCCGAACAACCCGAGGATCTCGCCCTTGTGCACCTGGAAACTCACCGGTTCGCGCAAGCCCGGCCCGAGCAGGCCCTTTACCTGCAACGCCACATCGCCGCGCTCCCGGGGACGATAGTCATAAATGTCCTGGATATCGCGACCGACCATGCACGTGACCAACTGATCATGGGTCAGCTCGCTCATGTTCTCGAAAGTACGGACATAACGCCCGTCCTTGAAGACCGTCACTGCGTTACAGATACGGAACACTTCCTCCATGCGATGGCTGACGTACAGCACCACTTTGCCCTCGTCCCGCAGACGGGCGATGATCGCCATCAACCGGTCGATTTCCCGGGCCGACAGGCTGCTGGTCGGCTCGTCGAAGGCGATGACATGGGCGCCACGGGACAACGCCTTGGCGATTTCCACCAATTGGCGCTGACCCAGGGACAGGCGACCGACTTTTTCCTGTGGGTCGATTTCGTCCGCCAGGCCTTTGAGCAGCGTCAACGCCTGCTGGCGCAGCACGCCACGATTGACCAGGCCGAAACGCGCCGGCAAGTGACCGAGGAACAAGTTCTCCGCGACGGTCATTTCCGGCACCAGGTGCAACTCCTGGTGAATCACCGCGACACCATTGGCGATGCTGTCGGCGGTGCCTTTGAAGGCCATCGTCTGCTCGCCGATCTGCAGATCACCGCTGCTCGGAATGTAGGCGCCACCGAGGATCTTGAGCAAGGTGGACTTGCCCGCGCCGTTCTCGCCCATCAAGGCATGCACCTGCCCCGGATGCGCGACGAAACTGATATTGGCCAGCGCCTGCACGCCGGGAAACGATTTACCGATCCCGTTGAATCGCAAGCTGCCACCGATGTTCTGTTGCTGTGCCGCTGTTTGCGCTTGCATAACCACCTCGAACTTACAGAGATCAAGCGACCCCGTCACGTGTGTGACCGGGGCCGCTTTTGAATCAACCGGCCATCAATTCCACAAGCCGATCTTTTCCAGCTCCTGCTTGAAGTTCTCCCGGGTGATCAGCGTCACCTCGTCCATGGCGGTGTACTTCGGCGGCTCCTTGCCGGTGGTGACCCACTCGTACATCATTTCGGCAGTCTTGTAGCCTTCGATGTGCGGGCTCGGCAGCATCGAACCGAAGAAGCCGCTTTCCGGTTTCTTCAGCTCGCCGATGGCGTCAGTGCCGTTGATACCAATACCGATCACGTTGGCCGCCTTGAACCCGGCCGCTTCGGTGGCACGCACGCCGCCCAGCACGGTGTTGTCGTTCATGCCGCCGATGATCAGGTTTTTCGCGCCGCTTGGCAGCTTCACCAACGCCGAGTTGGTGGAGTCCATGCTGCCGGGGACGTCGAGAGTTTTCAGGGCCGCGAAGAGGATGTGGTCTTTCGGCATGCCTGCATCTTCCAGAGACTTGACCGAACCGTCGGTGCGCTTCTTGCCGGTGTCCAGTTCGTTGAAGGTGTTGACCACCGCGTAGGTGTCTTTCCAGTCCCAGCCACGTTTTTTCGCTTCGGCCGCCATGGCGGCGCCTTGCTTCTGGCCCACCTCGAACGCAGCCATGCCCAGGTACGGCACGTCTTCCATGAACTTGCCCTTGGAATCGACAAAACGGTCGTCCACGGCAATCACCTTGAGATCATTGAGTTTGGCCTTGGCCATGATGGCCGGGCCGAGGGACACGTCCGGCGGGCAGATCACAAAGCCCTTGGCACCGTTGGCGGCCAGGCTGTCGATGGCCGAGAGGGTTTTCTCGCCGTCGGGCACGGCGATCTTGATCAATTGGAAGCCTTTGTCTTTGGCAGCTTTTTCAGCGAACGCCCACTCGGTCTGGAACCAGGGCTCCTCGGCCTGCTTGACCAGGAAACCGATTTTTACCGGATCGGCCGCCAGCAAGTGGCTGCTGAGGCTGACCGCGGTCACCGCCAGGGCGGCGCGACACAGGGAACGGATCCCACGACGATGTTTCATAGCTGACTCCTTGTTTTTTTTATTGAAAGCCAAACGTCCAGGGATCTGCTCCACGTGGGTGGAAACGCGCAGGCTGGTCGCTCAAATCGTGTTACTGCACAGCATAGGTCTAAATAGTCATATCGTATGATGATTGGATTACAGGCGAAGTTTCCTACCGCAATCCAAGAATGTTCAGTCGTGGTACATGACCGAACGTCCACCATCGATGGTGATGCATGAAGCATTGATAAACGGTGCTTCGTCACTGGCCAGGAATACGGCCGTCATCGCCACTTCGATCGGCTGCCCGATACGCCGTGGCGGGTGCAGATCCAGCGCGCGCTGGCGTTCGGCATGGGGATCGGCGAAGCCGTTCCAGTAGTCGATGTTCAGTTGCGTCTCGATGTAGCCCGGCGCGATGGCATTCACGCGCACGCCCTTGGGCGCGTACTCGATGCCCAGGGCGCGGGTCAGGCCCAGCAGCCCATGCTTGGCGACGGGATACGGGAAACAGCCAGGAATGATGTGGGACGAATGGGTCGAGGCAATGTTGATGATGCTGCCCACGCCCTGCTCGATCATTTGCGGCAATACCGCCTTGCAACCGTACCAGGCGCCATCCAGGTCGATGGCGAAGCAGCGGCGCCAGTCCTCTTCGGTCATTTCCAGCGGATCGCGGAACACATTGACGCCAGCGCAGTTCACCAGCACATCGATGCGACCGTGCAGTTCAACAGCCCGGCGGGCCATGGCGTGCAGATCCTGCTGGTTCGAAACGTCGACCTTCAGCGCCTGCACATCGGCGCCTTGTCCGCGCCAATGGGCGGCGACGGCTTCGACTTTTTCAGCCTGGATATCGCTGATCACCAGTCGTGCCTGTTGCGACGCGAATGCGGCCACGATTGCTTCGCCGATACCTTGGGCCGCGCCGGTCAGCAACACGACCTTGTCTTTCAGTCGCTGCCCTTTGGGAGGCTCGGGCACGGGCGGCAAGCACAGCACGTCAGCCATGAATCATGACTCCCGCAGGCAGGCACGACAAAAACCGGACATCCGTTGATGGCCGGCCTGACAGAGCCTGAACGAGGAGTTGTTCGCGGACGCCGCCAGGGCGTCCGGGAAAAGATTGATGCATCGCTTCACCTGTTTTGTTTTTTTAGTGTGAGTGCGTATTGCTGATGGAGCCGACTATAAACCCGACCGCCAAATAATCTCAATATATATATTTACATCCCATATTTTGGGATTTAACCAGCGAACCGCGTACAAGGCATGCCCGGCACATCGACGCGCATCGACAGCACCGCACCGTCCAGCGGATGACCGAGCGGACTGGCCGCACTGGTGATGTACAGCGTCTTGAGATCTTCCCCGCCGAATACACAACTGGTCGGGCGACTGACCGGCAGTTCTATCACCCGATCGACATGGCCGTCCGGATGCAACCGCAGCAGGCAACTGCCGTCCCAGCGAGCGTTCCAGACATAACCCCGTGCATCCATGGCCGAACCGTCCGGGCCGCCACGGGAATGGGGTCCGAACCAGACTTCAGCCGGCGCCAGCTTGCCATCGGGGTAAATGAAATGACGGTACAGCGTGCCGTCCAGGCTTTCGCCGAAATACACCGTCGTGCCATCGGGGCTCCATAACAGCGTGTTGGGAATACCCAGGCCGCGTAGCAACGGCATCACACGGCCATCGGTCCCGACACGGAACAGGCCGCCGGAACGCCGCTCGACAGGCAGGTCTTCGCCATGTTCACCGATGTTGTTCTGCATGGTACCGAGCCAGAGCTGGCCCAACGCGTCGCAGCGGGCTTCGTTGGCGCGGTTGCCAGGCTGTGGATCGGCCATGCACAGCAGCTTCAGGCGCGGCTCCAACCCTGGCGAATCGAGATCCAACCGATAGACACCACTGCTCAGCGTCACCAACGCGTCGCCGCTCTGGGTCGGGATAAACGCCGAGACGTGTTCGGGCATCTGCCAGATCTGCACGTTCGCGCCAATCAGCCGCAGCGCTTGCTTGCCGATGATATCGACCCAATACAACGCCTGCGTCGGCTCATCCCAGAATGGCCCCTCGCCCAGCTTCGCGCGGTGTTCTGTCAAAGCCGTCCACTTCATTGAAACCTCCTGTCCCCGGGTGCCCCGGCGTTATCTGGTCGACCGGCCATGACATTGGGATAAAAACGCTTGATGGCCAGGTCTGCGTTATCGATCAGGGTCATGCAGGCCCAGACGCCCCGCGTCGCATCCCGTGCGGCGATCGCCTCGGCAATGTCCTTGTGGATCGGCAAAGTGCGGCGCAGCTCGTCCGGGTCGGCCGCCGACACCTCGAACGAAACCGCCAGCAACGCGCCCAAGGCCGGAACCATTTGTTCGATGAATTGATTGTGGCTGGCGGCGAGAATGCATTCGTGGAAGAACTGGTCGGCGCGGTTGTAATCCGCGCCGCTGTCCACCGCCCGCTCCAAGGCATGATAGGCCACGCGGATCGCCTGCACCTGCTCGGCCGTCGCCCGTTCGCAGGCCCATCTCACGGCCATGGGTTCGATGGTGCGTCGCAGGTCCAGCAGGTCGTCGACGAAGTTTTCCGGCAGGCCACTGCGTGACAGCCAGCCGACTACTTGCGGATCAAACAGATTCCAGCGGCGCACCGGCAGCACCCGCGTGCCGACCTTCGGCCCGACCTCCAGCATGCCTTTGGCAACCAGCGTCTTGATGGCCTCGCGAATCACCGTGCGGCTGACGCCCAGTTGCTCGCCAAGGTCTGCTTCGACCTTGATGGTTTGCCCAGGCTTGACCTGGCCGGCGGCAATCCAGCCCCCCAGCCAATCGACGGTCGATGCGTGAAAACTGCTGGACATGAATACCCCGTGGGCGATTTTTTGTTAGGCGCCCACGCTAATCATCATACGATTGGGTGTCAATTTGAATTTTGCATACCACTGTGGGAGCGGACTTGCTCGCGAAAGCGGTGGGTCAGTTGTGAAGGTGTTGGATGTACCGACGCCTTCGCGAGCAAGCTCGCTCCCACAGGGTTTGGTGGCGCACACAGATATTGCAGGCACCCCAAATCCACTGTGGGAGCGAGCTTGCTCGCGATAGCGATCCTTCAGCCGACGCGGATGTTGGATCAACCCTCACTTCCACAAGGATCAGGGTTCCAGGCCGATGGGGAAGAACTCGCCACCACTCCACACGCCCAACCAACTCTGCCCGTCGATCTCGCGGCTGACCGCCAGCTCCACCAGTTGGTAGAACACGTTGCGATGGATCAAGGCCTCGAGGTTGCTGCGCACATGCACGTAGGGCGCCGGTTCCTGGGTCTGGGGATCGATCACGACGCGCATCGGATGTTCCGGGCCGGCTTCGGTGATTTCCTCGACATTGGTGGTGAAGCGCAACAACTGCGCTTCACCCTGCCCTTCGACTTCAAGAGTCACCGCCACGAACGGCGCGTCATCGACCTTGATGCCGACTTTTTCCACGGGAGTGATCAGGAAATAATCATCGCCGTCGCGGCGAATGATGGTGGAGAACAGCTTGACCATCGGCTTGCGCCCGATGGGCGTGCCCAGGTAATACCAGGTGCCGTCCCGGGCGATACGCATGTCGATGTCGCCGCAGAAGTCGGGGTTCCACAAGTGGACCGGAGGCAGGCCTTTGGTCTTGGGGATCTGCCCCAGCAGGTCATTGGCTTTTTGCGGTCCGCTCATGGTGTCTCCTTCTGTTTATTCGTCGCTCATCCCCAGCAGGCTGCGGGCGTACTCACGCAACGGCGTGGCGATGAGGTCTTGTGGCTGCTTGTCGTGCAACGTCAGCAAACCGCCACGGCTCTTGATGCGTGCAGTATCAATCAAATACTGGGTGCTGGTCTCGATCAACATGATTTGAATCACGCTGGTGTCGACGCCCAGGCGATCCACGGCCTCCTCATCCAGCCATTCGTCAGTATTGCCGATGCGGTTGTCGGCCTTGGCGAAGCGGGTGTAAAGCAGGTAGTGGGCGCCAGCAGCCCGCGCTTCGCCCATCGCCTGGTCGAGGCCTTCCGGGACTCGGGCGCGACGAACCATCGGGAAATATTCGATGAAACCGTTGAAGGCTTCTTCAGCCACGACGTTGGGCCGAGGATAGGCGCTGCCCGGCGGAGCAAAAGCGCCTTGGGCGATGTAGATGAAGGAATCCGGCTGGATGCGCAGGTTGTTCACGCGGCGGCTGTCGCTATGGTCCAGCAGGCCGGCATCGCTCATGTGATAACGAACGCCCTCCCCCATGTCGCTGACATTCATGCAGCCACCAAGCGTCAAAACGGTCAGCAGCAAAAACAGGCTACGCATCCTATCCTCCAAAAACCGGTGACGGAAAACCGGCGAATGGCCGTGGGATGCAGCTTTTGCGCCAGCTTGATGGGGGAATGGTTCATTATTCCTGTGGCGAGGGGATTTATCCCCGCTGGGTGCGAAGCGCCCCCAAAGGACAGAAATGTTCGACCTGATTCTCCGAGGCGATAGTTCCGGGGTGGCTGCGCAACCCAGCGGGGATAAATCCCCTCGCCACAACAGCCTTATTCAGCCACCGATGATTTTCATGATGGTTGCGCCACCGGAAAACGCCACTTCCTGCTTGTCCCCCAGCGCCTTGACCAGCAGACGCTGGAGCGCCGGCAAGGCTTGGTGACGAGGCTTGTCCAGCAGATCGCCGACGAAGTGACGGTTGCTCGACGACAGGCAGCCATGCAGCCAGCCGGTGGACGACAAGCGCAGTCGCGAACAGGTCCGGCAGAACGGCACGCTCTCGTTGGCGATCACGCCAAAATGGCCTAACCCCGGAATTTCGTAGCGCACGGCTGTCGCATCGACAGGCGCATCGGCCTGCAGGTATTCGTATTGCTCGCCAATCAGGCCCAGCAGTTGCTGGAGGCTGACGAACTGTTGCAGGAACGCATTGGAATCGCTGGCCAGGTGGCCCATGCGCATCAACTCGATGAACCGCAGTTCATAGCCACGTTCCAGGCAATACTCCAGCAACGGCATCACCTGATCGAGGTTCTGCCCGCGCAACGGCACCATGTTGACCTTGATTTTCATCCCGGCGGCCCGGGCTTGCTCCATGCCGTCCAGCACGGTCGCCAGGTCGCCGCCACGGGCGATGCTGCGAAACGCAGCAGGGTCGAGGGTGTCGAGGGAAACATTGATGCGACGGATACCGGCGTTTACCAACAACGGCAATTTCTTCGCCAGCAACTGACCGTTGGTAGTCAGGCTGATGTCTTCCAACCCCATCTGCCCCACCGCCGTCATGAAACTTTCGAGCTTGGGGCTGACCAGCGGCTCGCCACCGGTGATGCGCAACCGCTCGATACCGGCGGCTTCGATCAGATAAGCAACGCCTCGCGCCATGGCCTCGGCCGACAGTTCATCCTGCGCAGCCACCAGCCGCTTGCCGTCAGGCACGCAGTAGGTACAGGCGTAATTGCAGGCTGAAGTCAGGCTGATCCGCAAATTGCGAAAACGCCTGCCTTGACGGTCAACGATCATGGATCACTCCGGCGAAAGAAGAATCGAGTCCGAGAAAATTGACCTAGAAATCAAGTTTTCGCAAGACCCAAGCCTGAGTATATTCCTCGGGCACTGCGCCATGTAAGCGGACATGGCGCAATCAGGTAGCTGAATGCCTCAACTGCTCGGGACTTCCGGGTCGCGCTTGCGCTTGTTGCCCATGCGCACGCCGATGTCCATCAGGAACTGGAAGAAACCTTCCTGATCTTCGAGCACGTTGCTCCAGAACGGCGAGTGATACAGCGCCACCGCGCCATGTACCAATGCCCAGGCAGCGCAATAATGGAAATACGGCGGCACGTCTTCGAGCTTGCCTTCGCTGATCCGGCCCTTGATCAAGAGGGTCAGGCGATCGAAGTTCGAAGCGCGAATCTTGTGCAGCTCCTCGACCATCTCTGGCACCTGGTTGCCCTTGACCACCTTTTCTTCGAGGCGATCGAACAAGCGATAACGTTGCGGGTCGCGCATACGGAACTCGAAGTAGGCCCGGGACAGGGCTTCCTTGTCCTTGTCGACATCGGCCGAATGCAGGAGCTCGTTCAAATCGCGCTCGTAATCGAGCATCAGGCGCAGGTAGATCTCAGCCTTGGATTTGAAGTGTTTATAGATCGTGCCTTTGCCGATACCCACGGCATCCGCAATCATCTCGACGGTGACGCTGTCTTCGCCCTGGTCGAGGAACAACTTGAGCGCGGTGTCGAGAATTTCCTGCTCGCGGCGACGAAACTCACGGACCTTACGGGGTTCTTTGTGCATAAGAAAAAGGTCTGAAGGGTCAAAATTCGAAGCCCGGTATTATGCCTAACTTACGCAAAAATGCACGGATCATCCGTTCTGGGCCACAGATCTCAACAAAACCGCGCAAATCCGGCTCCTCCGTTTCAACTGATGCCTTATCGCAGCGCAGGCGTCAGGCACAATGAGAACCTATCCGAAGCGAACGTATTCCAAATTTGTTTAAAAACCAACCCGGTGAAACTGGACGCACTGCCATAGTGATCAATACTTGAACTGTCGGCGCGACATCTCCCCCAAGTGACGCGCCGATAAAGGTGCCAACGGACCGCGTGCCTTTGTTTTACTCCTAATGGTCTTAACCCGGATTCACCCCCCAGAACCCGGGTTTTTTTTGTCTCGGTTTCAGGCCATCGGCGAACGGACGCGCGCCAATGGGAACAGGCGCTTGAAGTTTTCCGTGGTTTGCTCCGCGAACCGGCCATAGGATTCCCCCCGCAACATCGCCAGGAACTCCGCCACTTCCCGCACATATTGCGGAAGGTTTGGCTTGCCGCGATACGGGATTGGCGCCAGGTAAGGCGAGTCGGTCTCGACCAACAGGCGATCGGCCGGCACCTTGCTGGCAACGTCGCGCAAGGCGTCGGCATTGCGGAACGTGACAATACCGGACAAGGAAATGTAATAACCCATGTCCAGCGCAGCCTTGGCCATGTCCCAATCTTCAGTGAAGCAATGCAACACACCGGCCTGGGGCAGCGCCGCGTCGCGCAACAGGGCCAAAGTATCGGCCCGTGCCCCACGGGTGTGGATAATCACCGGCTTGCCGGTCTGTCTTGCGGCTTCCAAGTGCAAGCGGAACGACGCCTGCTGTACCTCGGAGGCCTCCGGCTCGTAGTGATAATCGAGACCGGTTTCGCCGATGGCGACGACTCGAGGGTGGTCGAGTTCATGCAGCAGCCAGTCCAGGGCGGGCGTAGCATCGGGTTGTACGTCCAGCGGGTGGATGCCGACCGAACAATCGACATCCTCATAACGTTCGGCCAGGACCTTGACGTCGGCAGCGTTGTCGGCGCTGACGCCGATGCACAGGAAGTGTCCGACGCCCCGCTGGCGCGCGGCATCCAGCGCGGCATCCAGGGAACCGCCGTGGGCGGCAAGGTCGAGGCGATCGAGGTGGCAATGAGAGTCTACGAGCATAAGGGGCCAGGCTACATCGTATGGGTAGGACGGTCGGACTTGAGCGATCCGGCCAGGTGGGTTTCGATCTGATTGCGGGCCGAGTTGTCACCCTCGTTGAACTGCACGCCAACGCCGGCGGCCCGATTACCCTGGGCGCCCTTGGGGGTTATCCAGATGACCTTGCCGGCGACCGGTATCTTTTCCGCTTCGTCCATCAGGCTCAACAGCATGAACACCTCGTCGCCCAGGCGATAATTCTTGTTGGTGGGAATGAACAGGCCACCGTTCTTGATAAACGGCATGTAGGCTGCGTAAAGCACGGACTTGTCCTTGATGGTCAGGGACAGGATGCCGTTGCGTGGCCCGGGACTGACAGGTTCGTTCATGCTGATCTCCGCTGCGATTGAGCTGAGTCTAGTGCCTCTGTCAGGTACGACCAGGCAAACTCGCCCATTGCACCAACAGCGCCTCCAGCAGCAACACGCGATTGAGGTTCGCCTTGCTCAGCACCTTCTGACGTTGGGCAAGAATCCAGTCCTGAATGTTCAAGATTTTGTCCTGGCTGCTTTTTTGCGCCAGGTACTGGATCACCTTGCGCATATCCGGCAATCCGAGGCCGGCTTCGTCCTCGGTGAGCTGATAACGCAGGATCAGGCTCGACCAATCGCAGAACCAGTCGAACAACAGCAACAAGGGGATGGCGTTCCACCCCTCGGCCAGTTGTGTCGGCGATTGCTGCTGCTTGAGCAGCTTCTTCACGCCGTCCACGACCAGGGCCCGCTGCTCGCGCACGCCCTGGGCCTGGAGGCTGACCGCCGCCAGCGGCGAGCCGGCGGCCAGGGTCAGCAGTTCGACGCGCTCTTCATCGGAGCTGTCAGGCAAGGCCTTTGCCAGCCATTGCAGGCTCATTGCCTCGCTGGGCAGCGGACAGGCCTGCTGAACGCAACGGCTCTTGATGGTCGGCAGCAAACGGCTCGGCTGATGGCTGACCAGCAACAGCACGGTATCGCCGGAAGGCTCTTCGAGGCTCTTGAGCAAGGCGTTGGCGGCGTTGATGTTCATCGACTCCACCGGCTCGATCAGCACCACTTTGCGCCCGCCCATTTGCGAGGTCTGGACCACGAAGCTGACCAGGTCACGAACCTGGTCGACCTTGATCGCCTTGTCCGCCTCTTCCGGCTCCAGCACGTAATTGTCAGGATGGCTACCGGCCTTGAGCAACAGGCAGGACTTGCATTCACCACAGGCATTCGAGGCCGCCGGGGCCTGGCACAACAGGCTGGCCATCAGGCGTTCGGCCAGCGCTCGCTTGCCGATTCCGACCGGGCCATGCAACAGGTAGGCATGGGCGTGCTGGGCACGGCCGGCCAGTTGTTGCCAAAGGCCGTCCTGCCAGGGATAAGCTTCAGCCACGGGCACGCTCCAGCAAGCGCGGCAACAAATCCTCCAGCGATTGCTGGACCTGCCTCAACGGCTGAGCGGCATCGATCAACAGGTAACGCGCCGGATCAGCCTTGGCGCGCCCCAGGAAGGCATTGCGCACGGCGTTGAAGAACCCCTGCCCTTCAAGCTCGAAGCGGTCCAGCCGGCCACGAGCGCTTGCCCGTGCCAGGCCGATTTCAACTGGCAGGTCGAAAACCAGGGTCAGGTCGGGACGCAGGTCACCCTGGACAAAGGTTTCCAGCGTCGCGATGCGCTCAAGGGACAAGCCACGCCCGCCGCCCTGATAGGCATAAGTCGAATCGGTAAAGCGGTCGCACAACACGACAGCGCCGCGAGCCAGCGCCGGGCGAATCACCTCGGCCAAATGCTGCGCCCGCGCGGCAAACACCAGCAACAATTCGGTATCGGGATTCATGATTTCATCCGCCGGTGCCAGCAGCACCTCGCGAATCCGCTCGGCCAGTGGCGTGCCGCCCGGCTCGCGGGTCAGCACCACCTCGATGCCGGCAGCCCGCAGGCGTTCGGCCAGGTACTCGCGATTGGTGCTCTTGCCGGCGCCTTCCGGGCCTTCCAGTGTGATAAACAAGCCAGTCACGGGCGATCCTTAGTCAAAGTCATTGCGAGCTCGGCGGCTCGCTCGCATTCGGTTCGGGGGCAGGCTCTTGTGGCGGCACCTGAGGCACGGCTTCAGGCGCCGTGTCCGGTGACGCTGCGGGAATCGGTGCCGAATCATCCGGGGCCGCCGGGGCCGGACTGGAGCGATAATCGGCACGGCGCTTGAGCTGGAATTCACGCACCGCGTTGTTGTGCGTCTCCAGATCATCGGAAAAAACATGGCTGCCATCGCCACGGGCAACGAAGTAAAGACTGTTGCCGTCGGCCGGGTTCAACGCCGCGTGGATCGCTTCGCGCCCCACCATTGCAATCGGTGTCGGCGGCAAACCCGGGATCAGGTAAGTGTTATAGGGATTCTCTTCTTTCAGATGGGCACGGGTGAGCTTGCCGGTGTAGCGCTCGCCGAGGCCATAGATCACGGTCGGGTCGGTCTGCAGCAGCATGCCCAGACGCAGGCGACGCACGAACACTCCAGCGATCTGGCCACGTTCCTGGGGCACCCCGGTTTCCTTTTCTATCAGGGAGGCCATGATCAGGGCCTGATAGGGTTGGCTGTACGGGACGTCGGCGGCACGCTGTGCCCACTCTTTGGCAAGCACGTCGTCCAGCCGATCGTAGGCCTTCTTCAACAGATCGGCATCCGTGGTGCCCCGCACGAAGCGGTAGGTATCCGGGAAGAACCGGCCTTCGGGGAACACGCCCGAATGACCAAGGCGGTCCATGACCTGGCTGTCGCTCAGGCCAGCAAGGGTCTGCTGGAGTTTTTCGTCCTTGGCCAATGCCGCGCGCACCTGACGGAAATTCCAGCCCTCCACCAGCGTCACGCTGTACTGCACCACATCTCCGCGCTTCCAGACGCCGATCAAGGCTTCCATGGTCATGCCCGGCACCATCCGATATTCACCGGAGTGCAATGGCTGGTCGGCTAGATTGAAGCGCCAATAAATACGCAGCCAGAAGGCGTCCTTGATCAGGCCGTCGGCTTCGAGGCGCTTCAAGGTTCCGGTCGGGGTGGTCCCGTTGGGTACGTCCAGCAACTCTTCCTGGGTGATGTTCAGCGGCTGTTGCAGCGCCGAATGAATCTTCCAGGCTGAAGCGCCCAACAACAGCCCTGCCAGAACCAGTCCGGTCTCCAGCAGCAGCAAGAATTTACGTCTCACGAATCAGGCATCCAATAGCGCACGGGCAAGGGTCTGCAGTTTACGGGTGAGTGGGCCAGCCGACCAGCGTGCCGAACCGCATCCGAGTACCGGCCACACGCCATATACGCTGTTGCAGACAAAGACCTCATCGGCCTGGTGCAGCTGTTCGAGGCTGATATCCATGATTTGCGTAGCGATACCTTGGGAATTGGCTTGAAACAACAATTCTGCGCGCATCACCCCGGCGACACCACAACGGCTCAGGTCCGCTGTAGACAAGACCCCATCGCGCACCAGGAACAGGTTACTGAACACACCTTCGATCACCCGCCCGGACGCGTCCTGCATCAAGCCGTCGGCATACCGCGAATCAGTCCACTCAGCACGGGCCAGCACCTGTTCCAGGCGATTGAGGTGCTTGAGACCGGCAAGCAAAGGCTGCTCGGACAAGCGCACTGAACAGGGAAACAGGAACACGCCTTGCTCGGCATGGGCAGCGGGATAAGCAACAGGAGCACTGCCCTGCAGGATGCGTCGGGCGGTGGCCGAGGGATCGGCGGCATAACCACGCTGACTGTCGCCACGGGTCACGATCAATTTCATCACGCCGTCACCCTGACACCGGGCGTAAGCGCTCAGCTCGGCGCTCACCACCGTCATGTCGACCCTGAGCGCCAGTCGCTGGCAGCCTGTTTCCAGGCGCTGCAAGTGACGCTCCAGCAACAGTGGCCTGCCATTGCGCACGGCGATGGTCTCGAACAACCCATCGCCATAAGCCAGGCCGCGATCTTTCAGCGACAGGACGTCAGCCGGTTGACCGTCGACCCAGCTCTCCATCAACCTGCGAACCGGCGGAACACCAGCGAACCATTGGTCCCGCCAAAACCGAAGGAGTTGGACAACACCACATCGATGTCCATGCCACGGGCTGTATGCGGCACGAAGTCCAGGTCGCACCCTTCGTCAGGCTCCTCGAGGTTGATGGTCGGCGGCGCTGTCTGGCTGTTGATCGCCAGGACGCTGAAGATCGCTTCCACGGCCCCTGCCGCACCCAGCAAGTGACCGGTCATGGACTTGGTGGAGCTGACCGCCAGCTTGTAGGCGTGTTCGCCAAACACCGTCTTGATCGCCTGGGCTTCGGCCAAGTCACCCGCCGGAGTAGAAGTGCCGTGAGCGTTGATGTATTGCACTTGGTCGCCGTTGATCTTCGCGTCACGCAAGGCGTTGGCGATGCAACGGGCGGCACCGGCGCCATCGGCCGGTGGCGACGTCATGTGGTACGCGTCGCCACTGGTGCCAAAACCGATCAGCTCGGCATAGATGGTCGCGCCGCGGGCCTTGGCGTGTTCCAGCTCTTCGAGCACCAGCGCACCGGCACCGTCGGACAGCACGAAGCCGTCACGGCCCTTGTCCCATGGTCGGCTGGCACGTGCTGGCTCATCGTTGCGGGTCGACAGCGCACGGGACGCGCCGAAACCGCCCATGCCCAGGCCGCAAGCGGCCATTTCGGCGCCACCGGCAATCATCACGTCGGCTTCGTCGTACATGATGTTGCGCGCGGCCATGCCGATGCAGTGGGTGCCGGTGGTGCACGCCGTAGCGATGGCGTAGTTAGGCCCCTGTGCACCCAAGTGGATGGACAGGAAACCGGAAATCATATTGATGATCGAGCCCGGCACGAAGAACGGAGAAATCCGTCGCGGCCCCGAATCGTGCAGCGTGCGGCTGGTTTCTTCGATATTGGTCAAGCCGCCAATACCCGAGCCCATGGCCACGCCGATGCGTTCACGATTGGCATCGGTCACTTCCAGCCCGGCGTTGCGCACCGCCTGGAACCCGGCTGCCAAGCCGTATTGAATGAACAGGTCAAGCTTGCGAGCTTCCTTGACCGACAAGTATTCCTCGACATTGAAGCCTTTTACCGAGCCGCCAAAACGGGTGGAATAGGCAGAAAGGTCGGTGTGTTCGATCAGACCAATGCCACTACGGCCAGCCAGAATGCCCTGCCAACTGCTTGGCACATCCGTGCCCAGTGGCGACAACATACCCATACCGGTGACTACGACGCGTCTACGCGACACAGCACTCTCCTTTTTCAAATGACGACTTTGCATCAGGCCTAAAGAAAAAACCGCACGCCGTGATGGCAGTGCGGTTTTTCCATGACAGCTAGCGACGACTAAAAACGATTACGCCTGATGGCTGGTAACGTAGTCGATAGCAGCTTGTACAGTAGTGATCTTTTCAGCTTCTTCGTCAGGAATCTCGGTCTCGAATTCCTCTTCCAGAGCCATCACCAGCTCAACAGTGTCAAGGGAGTCGGCACCCAGGTCTTCAACGAAGGAAGCGGTGTTCACAACTTCTTCTTCTTTAACGCCCAGTTGCTCGGCAACGATTTTCTTGACGCGCTCTTCGATGGTGCTCATACCTTGTTTTCACTCCTAATGGACAAATTCAGGCAGCTGGCCGGTGGGTAAGTGTATAGAAAGACTTTTCGGTTTTTCAACCGAAAGCTTCACTCCTCGAACCCTGGGGCCCGCCGCCTATAAATAGATTGCAGCTTTATAACGGATTTTAGACAGCTCGTATGACATTTTTTTGAAGCAATCCGTCACATTTAACTCATGTACATCCCGCCGTTCACCGGGATTGTAGCCCCGGTCACGTATGCCGCACCGTCCGAAGCAAGAAAAGCGACCACGGACGCGATTTCTTGAGCTTGCCCCAGACGACCCAGCGGAATCTGGGTCAACAAGGCTTCACGCTGTGCTTCCGGCAGTTCACGGGTCATGTCGGTGTCGATGAAACCCGGTGCAACCGAGTTTACCGTAATCGAGCGCGAACCGACTTCTCGTGCCAGCGCACGGCTGAAACCTTCCAGACCGGCTTTCGCCGCAGCATAGTTTACTTGGCCTGCGTTGCCCATGGCACCCACAACCGAGCCGATACTGATAATTCGGCCCCAACGTGCCTTGGTCATGCCGCGCAAGACGCCCTTGGACAGCCGGTAGAGGCTGTTCAGGTTGGTGTCGACCACGTCGAACCACTCGTCATCTTTCATGCGCATCATCAGGTTATCGCGGGTGATGCCGGCATTATTCACCAGGATCGCCGGTGCACCGAACTGCTCCTGGATGCTTGCCAACACGGCGGCAACGGATTCATCACTGGTCACGTTGAGCTCGAGCCCGGTGCCCTGGATACCGTTTTCCTTCAAGGTCGCGGCGATACGCTCGGCGCCCGAAGCGGACGTCGCGGTGCCGACAACGATGGCGCCTTGGCGACCCAGTTCCAGGGCAATGGCCTGGCCGATGCCGCGGCTTGCACCGGTCACCAGTGCAACTTTACCTTGCAGACTCATGCAAGCTTCTCCTGTTCAGGCTTGCGCTGCGCGAGCGGCAGCGAAAGCGTCTGGGGTGTTGAGGTTGGAAGTGGACACGCCTTCGGCGCAGCGCTTGTTCAGGCCTGCCAGCACCTTGCCAGGGCCGCATTCGACCAGCTCGGTCGCGCCCTTGGCCGCCAGGGTCTGCACCGATTCGACCCAGCGAACCGGCTTGTAGAGCTGCTCCAGCAAGTCGCGCTTGAGGGTCTCGAGATCAGGCGCCACGTTGGCGCTGACGTTCTGCACAACAGGAATCTGCGGAGCCTGCCAGTCGATGGCGGCGATGGACTCGGCAAAACGCTCGGCGGCCGGACGCATCAGTTCGCAGTGCGACGGCACGCTGACCGGCAGCGGCATGGCGCGCTTGGCGCCACGGGCCTTGCAGCCTTCGATGGCACGCTCGACGGCAGCCTTGGCTCCGGCGATAACCACCTGGCCCGGGGAGTTGAAGTTGACGGCGCTGACCACGTCGCCTTGCGCCGCTTCGGCGCAGGCAGCCAACACATCGGCATCTTCCAGGCCGAGGATCGCGGCCATGCCGCCCTGCCCGGCCGGAACGGCTTCTTGCATCAACTGGCCACGACGCTCCACCAGTTTCACCGCATCAGCCAGGCTCAGGCTGCCAGCGGCCACGAGTGCGCTGTATTCACCCAGGCTATGACCGGCGACAAACGCCGGGCGCGCGCCGCCTTCAGCCAGCCACAGGCGCCACAAGGCAATCGAGGCGGTAAGGATGGCCGGTTGGGTTTTATCGGTTTGATTGAGTTGCTCTTCCGGCCCTTGCTGGGTCAGTGCCCACAAGTCGTAGCCGAGCGCGTCGGACGCTTCTTTGAATGTTTCGAGGACCAGCGGGTATTGCGCGCCCAGCTCGGCCAGCATGCCGAGGGACTGCGAGCCCTGTCCTGGAAAGACGAATGCGAGGGAAGCAGACATGAAAACAAAGCCCCTAATGATCTTGTCGTCAAAAATTGACGCCCCTGGGGGCGCTAGGAAACTGACAGTTGGATGGCGGCTTGAACCGACCGGTCACATTTAAGCATTGTCAGACGAAAACGCCTAAGTTAACAAATCCTCGAGACGACCGTGCAAGCGTTCCGGCAGGTTTTCCTGCACTTCGATCACCGCCCGGTTGATAGCGCTTTGAAAGCCCTGCACGCCCGCCGAACCATGGCTCTTGATAACGATACCTTGCAGCCCGAGGAAACTCGCACCGTTGTGCCGCGCCGGCGCCAGGTCTGCCTGCAGCCGCCGCATCAATGGCAGCGCCAGGGCACCCACCACCCGCGAAGCCAGGCTTTGCTTGAACAGTGTCTCGATGCGCTGGCCAATCATGGTCGCCAGCCCCTCGCTGGACTTGAGCAGGATATTGCCAACGAAACCATCACAGACCACCACATCGGCCTCGCCGCGATAGAGACCATCGCCTTCGACGAACCCGATGTAATGGATGCCCCGCGCATTTTGCAACAAGGTCGCCGCCAGCTTGACCTGCTGGTTTCCCTTGATGTCTTCGGTGCCAATGTTCAGCAGCGCAACACGAGGTCGCGCAATGCCGAGTGTCTGCGCGGCAACCGAGCCCATCACGGCGAATTGCAGAAGGTGCTCGGCGCTGCAATCGACGTTGGCACCCAAATCGAGCAGTTGGCAGAACCCGCGCTGGGTCGGGATCGCCGCGACCATTGCCGGACGATCGATCCCCGGCAACGTCTTCAGGACATAGCGCGACAGCGCCATCAGCGCCCCGGTATTACCCGCACTGACACAGGCCTGGACCTTGCCGTCGCGCAGCAACTCAAGGGCTACCCGCATCGACGCGTCAGGCTTGCCGCGTAGGGCCTGTGCCGGCTTTTCGTCCATGGTGATGACTTCGGACGCTGGCGCAATTGTCAGGCGCGCAAGATCGACAGCCGACTGGCCGTTGAGCAGTTCTTCAAGGAGAGAGGGTTGACCGACGAGGGTCAGGTGCAGCGAGGGCGTAGCATTCAGGCAAGCAAGGCTGGCCTGAACAATGCTGCGGGGACCGAAGTCCCCGCCCATTGCGTCAATCGCGATGACTTGAGCGGACAAGTGATTACTCGTCGGCGCCCTTGTCGATCACTTTACGGCCACGGTATACGCCTTCTGGCGATACGTGGTGACGCAGGTGAACTTCACCAGTGGTTTTTTCTACAGACAGGGTGCTAGCCTCGAGAGCGTCGTGCGAACGGCGCATGTCACGGGCGGAGCGGGATTTTTTGTTCTGCTGAACAGCCATAATTGATTAACTCCTAAACGTTTGGGTCACGCTTTAACTGCGCCAATACACTGAACGGGTTGGACCGCGTTACCTCGTCCTCGCTCGGTTCGGGCTCATCTGCTCCCGCCGGCTGCTGGCATTCTTCCGGATGATGAGCAGGCACAATGGGCAAGGCGAGCAGAAGCTCCTCCTCGATCAGTGACTGCAGATCCAATGGATCTTCGCCCAGTTCCAGCACGTCATAACCTTTCGGCAACGACTGGGTATTCGCACCCTCCTTCACCACGGCGTAACTGCATTCGCTGTGGATCGGCAGGGTGACCAGCTCAAGACAACGCTGGCAAACCATTTTGACTTCAGTGTCGATAAAGCTGTGGATCACCACAGATTTACGTTCATCTCGTTCAAAAACGAATTTGGCCTGGACCGTCCCGACATCGTCGGAAAGCGGGTCGCAGAGTCTCTTCAAATCGGCCAGCAGCAGTTCACCTTGAAGGGTGGTGCCACGGTCAGCCAATTTGCGCGGGTCAACGTGAGGTGGAATCGGGTCATTCAACATAGGCGCAGCATTATAGGGATGCACCGGGCCATGTCAAAGGAAATTCAGCCCTGTCCGTCACTTGCGCGCCTGGCTAGAATCCTCCCCTGCCCATCGGAGAGAGCCATGCTGCCTTTATTATTAGCCTCAAGCTCGGTTTATCGCCGGGAACTGCTCGCCCGCCTGGGGCTGCCATTCGTCTGCAGCTCGCCAGACATCGACGAAAGCCGCCACCCCGACGAATCCGCGGTCGAGCTGGTAAAGCGCCTGGCCCGGGAAAAGGCCTTGGCATTGACCGACAGACACCCAGCGCACCTGATCATCGGCTCGGACCAGGTCGCCGTGCTCGGCGAGCGCATCCTGGGCAAGCCCCACACATTCGAAAATGCCCGCGAGCAGCTAATGGCCGCCAGTGGCGCCAGGGTGACGTTCCTGACCAGCCTGGCGCTGTTTAACAGCCAGACAGGCCGATGCCAGGTCGACTGCGTTCCGTTCACCGTGAATATGCGAACCCTGGATCCGGCCCGCGTGGAGCGCTACCTGCGCGCCGAACAGCCGTACGACTGCGCCGGCAGCTTCAAGGCCGAGGGCCTCGGTGTGAGCCTGTTCCAGAGCACTGAAGGCCCGGACGCCACGAGCCTGATTGGCCTGCCGCTGATTCGTCTTGTGGATATGTTGCTGGCTGAGGGCGTGCAGGTTCCCTGAACCGCCTCCGTGGCGAGGGAGCTTGCCCCCTCGCCACAGGGACCGCATCACCCTTCAGGTGCGCAGCCTTTCAAAAATCAGCGCAACGCCGGCCCCTGGAAGCCCATCCACATCGCCAGGTGCTCGGCGATGCTAGCCCCCAGCTTCTTCGAGAAGCGATCAAACGGCGATTCTTCGATGGTGAAATCCACCAGATCCTTCTGGCCGATCACATCCCGCGCCACAGAGCTGGCACTGCCCAAGCCATCGATCAGGCCCAGGGGCAAGGCCTGCTCGCCAGACCAGACCAGTCCGGAAAACAGCTCCGGGTGCTCCTTGTCCTTCAGACGGTCGCCCCGCCCTTTCTTGACGCTGGCAATGAACTGCTTGTGGGTGGTGTCCAGCACGCCTTGCCAGAATGCGGTTTCCTCAGGCTTCTGCGGCTGGAACGGGTCAAGAAACGACTTGTGCTCGCCGGAGGTATAGACCCGACGCTCCACACCAAGCTTTTCCATGGTCCCGACAAACCCGTATCCGGCCGCCGTCACGCCAATGGAGCCGACCAAACTGGCCTTGTCGGCATAGATCTGGTCCGCCGCACTGGCAATGTAATAAGCGCCTGATGCGCCGAGATCGGCGATCACCGCGTAGACCTTGATGTCCGGGTGCAAGCCGCGCAATCGGACAATCTCGTCGTAGACATAACCGGACTGCACCGGACTGCCACCAGGACTGTTGATGCGCAGCACCACGCCCTTGACCTTTGGATCCTCGAACGCCGCCCGCAGGCTGCCGACGATATTGTCCGCGCTCGCAGGCTCCTTATCGGCAATCATGCCTTCGATGTCGATCAACGCAGTGTAAGCCGAGCCGCTCACGGCGCTTTTTTCGATGCTCATCAGCGGTGTAAACAGCATGAGCGCGCCGAACAGATACACGAAAGTCAGCAATTTGAAGAAAATACCCCAGCGGCGTGAACGACGCTGCTCCTGCACACTGGCCAGCAGGGTCTTTTCCAGCAGTTTCCAGCTTTTATCGTCACCGCTTTCGGCATTCGCCTTGGCCGGGGCCTTCCATTCGTCCGTCATGCATGCCACTCCATCAAAACTTAATCGGTACGCCGGCTCAACCAGGCGTGCAATTCAGGAAAGCGGTCAATCGCCAGGCACGGTTCGAAGGTCTTCAACGCCTCGATCGTCTGCGCGCCGTAGCTGACAGCCACCGAACCCATGCCTGCATTGCGGGCCATCTGCAGGTCGAACGATGAGTCGCCGACCATCAGCGCCTGCCCAGGCGATACATCGCAATGGGCGAGAATCTGCTCAAGCATCAGCGGGTGTGGCTTGCTCGCGGTTTCATCCGCCGCACGGGTGATATCGAAATAATCTTCCCAGCCATGGGCCTTCAATACCCGATCCAGCCCACGCCGGGCCTTGCCGGTTGCGACTGCCAGGTGATACCCCTCTTCGCGCAAGGCATCGAGCGTTTCCACCACGCCGTCAAACAGCGGCGACGGCTCGGCTTCCAAGGCGATGTAGTGGTCGGCGTAATGCTGGCGAAAAACGATCAGCTCACCCTCCTCGATTTCCGGGTACAGGCTGCGAATCGCCTCCGGCAAGCCGAGACCGATGATGCCCTTTACCGCCAGATCATCGCACCGGGCAAACCCCGTACGATCCGAAGCCACGTGCATCGCGTCCACGATCCGACCGATGGAGTTCGCCAGAGTGCCGTCCCAATCGAATATCAGCAGCTTGTAGTCAGGATGCACTCAACCGCTCCACGGTCTTGGCCCACATGTCATCCACGGGAGCCTGCAACTTCAGCTCGCCGCCATCGGGCAGTGGCACGGTCAACATGTAGGCATGCAGAAACAGGCGCTTGCCACCCAGGTCGCGGATTTCCTTGGTGAAATCATCATCGCCGTATTTGCTGTCGCCGGCGATGCAGTGTCCGGCATGCAGCGTGTGGACGCGGATCTGGTGGGTACGCCCGGTGACCGGCTTGGCCTCGACCATGGTGGCAAAGTCGCCGAAACGCCGAAGCACCTTGAACACGGTCAGCGCCTCCTTGCCTTCCTCGTTGACCTCCACCATGCGCTCGCCTGAACGCAGGTTGCTCTTGAGCAACGGTGCGCGGACTTGCTTGATGGAGGTATCCCAACGCCCACGCACCAGCGCCATGTAGCGCTTGTCGACACCATCGCCGCGCAATTGCTCGTGCAAGTGGCGCAGCATGCTGCGCTTCTTGGCAATCATCAGCAGACCGGAAGTATCGCGGTCGAGGCGATGGACCAGCTCCAACTCCTTGGCGTCCGGACGCAACTGACGAAAGGCTTCGATCACGCCGAAATTCAGGCCGCTGCCGCCGTGGACCGCGATGCCCGCAGGCTTGTTGACCACGATCAGCGCTTTGTCTTCGTAGACGATGGAGGCTTCCAGGCGTTGCAGCAGGCCTTGGGCCAAAGGCACCGGCTCATCACGCTCAGGCACGCGAACCGGCGGTACGCGCACGACATCGCCGGCCTGCAGCTTGTATTCGGGCTTGATCCGACCTTTGTTCACCCGCACTTCGCCTTTGCGCAAGATGCGGTAAATCAAGGTCTTGGGCACGCCTTTGAGCCGGGCCAGCAGGAAATTATCGATTCGTTGGCCGGCATATTCCGGCGAGACCTCGAGCAGTTGAACGCCAGGGGTCGAAGGGGCAGTAGTCGTCATGGCGGCGATCATAACAATTTTTTATGGAATTGAAGCACTTAATCATTGCTGCTATAGTCGCGAACGCCGCCAAAAGTGGCTGGACAGCGGACTAGCGGTCAAAAACCGGCCCTGACCAACGCAATTCACGAGGACGAGAGGCCGTCCTACGGGGTTCTTGCTACGTAACGGCAGAGTTTGCAGGTGTAACGAGCGCAGGTGACATGAGGCCTGAAATACGCCGCAAAGCAGAGTTCTGACTCGCCTTGCGCGCCACATTCACGGCCAGTTCACAAAGTGCAGTCACCCGGAAACGACCCCGAGCGAGAGCTTCGGAAACAACGCCTAAATTAGCCATGATGCGTGACCTCCCCTTTCGGAGCTCACGGTAAATGCCAACCCGCTGCGGATTCTGCGCGCGGCAGCACCCGAATTATCAGGGATACGTGTAGGGTGGAGATGTACAACCGTCGGACTGTGTAGCACTAGGCTTATATTTAGACGCTTCATCTCGTCCACAGGCGCCGGTTGATTCCTCCTCCTGACTGAGTGCTTGAGTACCAGCAAGCAGGACGCGTCCGTCGCGACTTCACCGCCATTTGGGTCGAACTCGCTGGACACTGGAATGGCACTGCCATCTCCAGGACGCACCTGACACCGACCGTGAGAAGTCGTGTGTGCCGAACGCCGTTTCCGGCAGCCCGGAAACCGACGGTACTACATGAAAAGAATGCTGATTAACGCAACTCAACCCGAAGAGTTGCGTGTTGCACTGGTAGACGGCCAGCGCCTCTACGACCTGGATATCGAATCCGGTGCACGCGAGCAGAAGAAGGCCAACATCTATAAAGGCCGGATTACTCGCATCGAACCAAGCCTTGAGGCTGCCTTTGTCGATTTCGGCTCCGAGCGCCACGGCTTCCTGCCCCTCAAAGAAATCTCCCGCGAATACTTCAAGAAGGCCCCAGAAGGCCGCGTCAACATCAAGGACGTCCTGAGCGAAGGCCAGGAAGTCATTGTCCAGGTCGAAAAAGAAGAACGTGGCAACAAGGGCGCCGCCCTGACCACCTTCATCAGCCTCGCCGGCCGCTACCTGGTCCTGATGCCGAACAACCCGCGTGCCGGCGGCATTTCCCGCCGCATCGAAGGCGAAGAGCGCAACGAACTGCGTGAAGCCCTCAATGGCCTGGTCGCACCTGCCGACATGGGCCTGATCGTTCGCACTGCCGGCCTGGGCCGCAGCAGCGAAGAAATGCAGTGGGACCTCGACTACCTGCTGCAACTGTGGACCGCCATCAAAGAAGCCTCGCTGGATCGTTCCGCGCCGTTCCTGATCTACCAGGAAAGCAACGTGATCATCCGCGCCATCCGCGATTACCTGCGCCAGGACATCGGCGAAGTGCTGATCGACAGCGTCGAAGCCCAGGACGAAGCCCTGACCTTCATCCGCCAGGTGATGCCGCAGTACGCCAGCAAGATCAAGCTCTACGAAGACAGCGTCCCGCTGTTCAACCGCTTCCAGATCGAAAGCCAGATCGAGACCGCTTTCCAGCGCGTCGTCGAGCTGCCGTCCGGCGGTTCCATCGTCATCGATCCGACCGAAGCCCTGGTGTCCATCGACATCAACTCGGCCCGCGCCACCAAAGGCAGCGACATCGAAGAAACCGCCCTGCAGACCAACCTTGAAGCCGCCGAAGAAATCGCCCGTCAGTTGCGCCTGCGTGACATCGGCGGCCTGATCGTCATCGACTTCATCGACATGACCCCGGCCAAGAACCAGCGCGCCGTGGAAGAAAAGGTCCGTGAATGCCTGGAAGCCGACCGCGCCCGCGTACAGGTCGGTCGCATCTCGCGCTTCGGCCTGCTGGAAATGTCCCGTCAACGCCTGCGTCCATCCCTGGGCGAAAGCAGCGGCATCGTTTGCCCGCGTTGCAACGGCACCGGCATCATCCGTGACGTCGAATCGCTGTCCCTGGCGATCCTGCGCCTGATCGAAGAAGAAGCCCTGAAAGACCGCACCGCCGAAGTCCGCGCCCAAGTGCCGATCCCGGTGGCCGCGTTCCTGCTCAACGAAAAACGCAACTCGATCACCAAGATCGAACTGCGCACCCGTGCCCGCATCGTCATCCTGCCGAACGATCACCTCGAGACGCCGCACTTCGAAGTGCAGCGCCTGCGCGATGACAGCCCGGAAGCCCACACCAACCAGTCCAGCTACGAAATCGCTGCTGCCGCTGCCGAAGTGGAAGACGTCCAGCCAGCTGCCGCCACTCGCACCCTGGTTCGCCAGGAAGCAGCGGTCAAGACCGCTCCGGCCCGCGCCAACGCACCGGTTCCGACCGAAGTGGCCGCTCCGGTTGCCACTCCGGCCGCAGCACCAGAGCCAAGCCTGTTCAAAGGCCTGGTGAAGTCCCTGGTCAGCCTGTTCGCCACCAAGGAAGAACCTGCCGCCCCGGCCGTCGTCGCCAAGCCGGCCGCCACCGAGCGCCCTGCCCGCAACGAAGAACGCCGCAACGGTCGCCAGCAGACCCGCAACCGCAACGGTCGTCGCGACGAAGAGCGCAAGCCCCGCGAAGAACGTGCACCGCGTGAAGAGCGCGCGCCACGCGAGCCGCGTGAAGAACGCCAGCCTCGCGAAGTCCGTGAGGAAGTGCCAGCCGTAGCCCGCGAAGAACGCGCACCGCGTCCGCCGCGTGAAGAGCGTCAGCCTCGCGCACCGCGTGAAGATCGCAAGCCGCGTGGCGAGCGTGAGGAACGTGTTCGCGAACTGCGCGAGCCACTGGATGCCGCCCCGGCCGCTGCTGCCGCCACCGCTGAAGAGCGTCCGGCCCGCCAGCCTCGTGAAGAACGCGCACCGCGTCCGCCACGTGAGGAACGCCAGCCACGCGCCGAGCAAGCCGCCGCCGCTGCCAGCGAAGAAGAAGTGCTGAACGCCGAAGAGCCGTTGCAGGAAGACGGCCAGGACACCGCCGAAGGCGATCGTCCACGTCGCCGCTCCCGCGGCCAGCGTCGTCGCAGCAACCGTCGTGAGCGTCAGCGCGATGCCAACGGCAACGTGATCGAAGGTTCGGAAGAATCCGAGTCCACCGAGAACGCCGAAGCGCCAAGCGCCGCTGACCTGGCCGCCGGCCTGGCCGTCACTGCGGCCGTTGCCAGCAGTGCGATCAGCGCCCCAGCCGAAGCCCAGGCAAACGAGCAGGCTGAGCGCGCCACCGCTGCGGTGGAGAACGCGCCGGTTGAAGCGCCTGTCGTCGAATCCACTGCCCCGGTAGAAGTCACCGCTTCGCCAGAAGTGGAACTCGCGCCGGTACGTGAAGCCCAGCCTGAAGCTGAAGTCGCCGCCGAGCCTGCGCCCGTTGTTGAAGCGCCCATCGTCGCTGCCGAACCGGTTGTCGAAGCACCGGCAGAGGAAAAGGCGCCAGAGCCTGCCCGCGAGGAGCAGACTGCGTTCAACTGGACCGCAGAGCCCGCCGCACCGGCACCTGTTGTCGAGCCTGAGCCAACGCCAGAGCCCGTGCAAGCGGTCGAGCCAGAAGTGGTCGAACCTGCTCCAGTGATCGAAGCACCGGTGGCTGTCGAAGCGCCTGCCCCCGCGCAAGAGCCTGCCCCTGCCAGTGCCCTGACCGCGAATGGCCGCGCACCGAACGATCCACGTGAAGTGCGTCGCCGCAAGCGTGAAGCCGAGCGCCTGCAAAAGGAAGCTGAACAAGCCGCCGCTGCCGCCGCTCAAGCGCCTGCTGCCGAACCGGCTCCGGTCGTGGAAGAAGTCACCGAGGCAGCCCCTGCCCCGGTCGCTGAAACCCCAGCCGAACCAGCCTCGGCGCTCGACGAACCCCAGCACACCGCTGAAGAAGTCGAAGTCGCGCCACGTCACACTGAAGCCTTGGAAAAAGAGCACGAGCCTAAACCTCACGCCTGATTCCATCGCCCAGTAAAAAGCCCCGCCTGGTGATGCCAGGCGGGGCTTTTTTATGCCTTCAGACTTATCCACAGGGAGCTAATGCCCATCGAAGATCGTTGTGGGAGCGAGCTTGCTCGCGAAGGCGGTGGGTCAGCTTGCATCAATAATGAATGTCAGACCGCTTTCGCGAGCAAGCCCGCTCCCACAGGGGGCCGGGGTCGGATACAAGATTTATGCACCACTGAAGATCCACTGTGGGAGCCGAGCTTGCTCGCGATGGCGTCGGGTCAGCTTGCATCAATAATGAATGTCAGACCGCTATCGCGAGCGAGCTCGCTCCCACAGGGGGCCGGGGTCGGATACAAGATTTATGCACCACTGAAGATCCACTGTGGGAGCCGAGCTTGCTCGCGAAGGCGGTGGGTCAGCTTGCATCAATAATGAATGTCAGATCGCTTTCGCGAGCAAGCCCGCTCCCACAGGGGGCCGGGGTCGGGTACAAGATTTATGCACCACTGAAGATCCACTGTGGGAGCCGAGCTTGCTCGCGATGGCGTCGGGTCAGCTTGCATCAATAATGAATGTCAGACCGCTTTCGCGAGCAAGCTCGCTCCCACAGGTTTTGAGTCGCCTGTTATTTGAAGGCCAGTGCTTCTGGCACATCGACATCCCAGGTCACGCCAGGATCATCCACCGGCACTTCAAGCACCTGCGCCCCGGCAAACAACACCTTGGCACCACGATCCCCGGTCAGCGCCATCAGTTTCGGCCCAAACTCCCGACCAAATCCCACCGGATGCCCGTACTCGCCAGCCAGGACTGGCACGCTGATGCCATCCTCACGTATTCCTGCAACGACCTGCTCGATGCTCGACGGCAGGATAAAAGGCATATCGCCCAAGATCATCAGCCACCCATCAAGGTCCGGGCAGGCCTGGACGCCCGCGGCAATGCTGTCGCCCAACCCGGGCGAGTCCAGTTCCACGAAGTCGCACCCGTAAGCCTGGGCCATGCGAATGGCTTGCGGCCGCCCCTTGCCTGTCACCAGCACACGCTTTTCCAACGAGGCCGGCAGGTTGACCAGTACATGCTCGATCACCGATCTGACGGCGCCATCTCGGCCCGCACAATCGGCCAGCAACTTATCCTTTTCCGCACCGGCCAACTGACGGAAACGGCTGCCCGATCCCGCCGCCAGGATAATCACGCCTATCGACTTTCCCATTCGCCCTCCTCGCCCACGGCCTACAGCGATTTTTTCTGCCGCAGTTCCACGCCATTCTTGATGGCCACGATTTCCGCCAGCAGCGACAAGGCGATTTCCGCCGGGGTGTGGCTGCCGATGTGCAAGCCGATCGGTCCATGCAGGCGTCCAATCGCCTCCGCAGACAAGCCTAGCTGAGCCAGATTGTCCCGGCGCTTCTGGCTGTTGACCCGCGACCCCAGGGCACCCACATAAAAAGCCTTGGAGTCCAGGGCCGTGAGCAGCGCCATGTCGTCCAGGCGTGGATCATGGGTCAGGGCCACGATGGCCGTGCGCTCGTCGGTCTGGATACTCAGCACCGCTTCGTCGGGCATACCCGAGACAAAGCGGCCATGTTGCTCTTCCCAACCGTAGACGAACTCCTTGCGCGGGTCACAGATCAACACCTCGAAATCCAGCAAGCGAGCCATTTCCGCCACGTAGCGAGACAGTTGCCCGGCGCCGATCAGCAACAGCCGCCATCGCGGCCCATAAATGGCGCGCAGCACCTGCCCATCGAACACCAGGGCGTCGGTTTTGCTCGCCGGAACCAGAGTCACGCGACCACTGGCCACCGTCAGCTCACGGGCGACGATCTCATGGGCCTCGCAACGCTCCAGCAACTCGGCAACCCAGTATGGATCGCCCACCCGCTCCTCCGTCAGGCGCAAGGTGCCGCCACACGGCAGGCCAAAGCGCGCCGCCTCCTCGCGGGTGACGCCGTAGGTAATGAGTTGCACCGGCGGCCCCTCCGCCGGAATCCGACCGTCGTGCAACCGGGCGATCAAGTCATCCTCGACACAGCCGCCCGACACCGAACCAATCACCACGCCATCCTCGCGCAAGGCCAACATGGCCCCCGGAGGCCTTGGCGCGGTGCCCCAGGTCTGAACCACGGTAAACAACACCACTCGCTGCCCGGCGCGGCGCCATTCCAGCACGCTGCGCAATACGTTCAGGTCAACGCTGTCCATCAGGCTTTGGCCTGTTGCCAGCCTTGCAGCTGATAACGCACGGGCAGATCACGGATACGCTTGCCGGTGGCGGCGAAGATGGCGTTGCACAGGGCTGGCGCAATCGGCGGCACGCCCGGCTCGCCAACACCGCCCAACGGCACCTCGCCCGGCGGTGTGACCAGGTGCACCGCCACTTCCTTCGGAGCCAAGGACATGCGCGCGACTTCGTACATGTGGAAATTGTCCTGCTGGACCTTGCCGTCCTTGAAACTGATTTCGCCGACCATCGCGTTACCCAGGCCCATGACGCAGGCGCCTTCGAACTGCGAACGGATGCGTTCGGGGTTGATCTGCGGGCCACAGTCCACGGCAATATCAGCCTTGTGCACGATCACCGTACCGTCGTCCTTGACCTCGACTTCGATCGCCGCCGCGACATACGTGACGAAGCTGTAATGCACCGCCAGCCCCAGCCCGCGGCCCTTGGGCAACTCTCGCCCCCAACCGGCAGCCTTCGCGGCGGTTTCCAGCACGGTGCGGATCCGCGCCGTATCGATGGGATAGCGCTCGGGAGATTCACCGTAGTTCCAACTGTCATTGAGGCTGTTCGGATCGATCTTGCGGTCCGGGCCGAGCAGCTTCAGGTGATATTTCAGCGGATCCTGGCCGGCCTTGTGGGCCAGTTCGTCAATGAAGCTCTGGATCGCGAACCCATGGGGAATGTTCGACACCGAGCGGTACCAGCCAACCCGGGTGTGGGCTACCGCCTCGGGGTTTTCCAGGCGCATGTTGGGAATGGCGTAGGCCATGTTGGTCACGCCCATCCCCACTTCGAACGGTGCTTCGTGGGTCATGCCCGGCGCGAACAGCGCGGTGATGGTTGGGGCCACGGTGCGGTGCAGCCAACCGGAGGGCAACCCGTCCTGGTTCAGGCTGGCCTTCAGGTATTCCGCCGAGACGGTATGGAAATACGAATGATGGATGTCGTCCTCACGGGTCCACTGCACCCGTACTGCCTGGCCGGGGAACTCCTTGGCCAGCACGGCCGCTTCGACGACGAAGTCGGGCTTTGACTTGCGCCCGAAACCGCCACCCAACAACGTGATGTTGACCGTGACCTTCTCGAAAGGAATGCCCAGGCGTTCCGCCACGCGCTCACGGGTAACCTGGGGTGCCTGGCTCGGCGCCCAGGCTTCGCATTGACCGTCCTTGAACCGGGCGACAGCGACCATGGGTTCCATGGGCGACTGGGACAGGTGCGGCAGGTAGTACGAAGCCTCCAACGTCGAGTCGGCCTTGGCCAATGCGTCGTCGAGGTCGCCGGTGCTGCGCAGGACTTTTCCCGGCTGGCGGGCGGCCGCTTCCAGTTCCTTGCGGTAGGCAATGGAGTCATAACCGGCATTCGGGCCATCGTCCCACTGGATCTTCAGTGCTTCGCGCCCCTTGATCGCCGCCCAGGTATTCTTCGCCACTACGGCGACGCCGCCCAGGGGCTGGAATTCGGAGGGCAACGGACGCCCCTCGATCTGCAGCACCTTGACCACCCCCGGTACTTTCAGCGCTGCACTGCTGTCAACGGACTTGACCTTGCCGCCATAGACCGGCGGACGCGCCACGACGGCGTAGAGCATGCCATCAAAATGCACGTCGGCGCCGAACACCGCGCGACCGTTGACGATGTCCGCACCATCGATGGCGCGGCTCGCTTCCTTGCCGATATAGCGGAACTCCGACGGCTGCTTGAGACGCAGGCTGTCACGCCCCGGCACTGGCAAGGCACTGGCGGCGGAGGCCAACTCGCCATAACCCAACTCTCGACCTGAAGGCTGGTGCACCACTTTGTGCAGTTGCGCGCGGCATTCGCCCACCGGCACCTTCCACTGGGCAGCGGCGGCCAGTTCGAGCATGGTCCGGGCGGCGGCACCGCAGCGACGCATCGGCTCGTACCAGTGACGCATGCTGCGTGAACCGTCAGTGTCCTGGTTGCCGAAACGCGCCTCGTCCGCCGGTGCTTGCCGAACCTTGACGAGCGCCCAGTCGGCATCCAGTTCGTCGGCCACCACCATGCTCAGACTGGTGCGCACACCCTGGCCCATTTCCGAACGGTTGCAGATCACCGTCACGCTGCCGTCGGCGGCAATGCTTACGTAAATATTAGGGTCATCGACCGCGCCATGGGGCATCCCCTCGGCGCCGTATTTCTTCTCTTCGGCGAAGGCATCCGGCAACCCCCAGGTGGCCGCCAACACCAGCACGCCGGTAGCGCTGGCGCCCTTGAGGAAACCCCGACGACTGAGGTTGCTCAGCACGAAATCATTGGGCAGACGGCTCATGCCTTGGCCTCCTTCAAGTGGGTGGAAGCCTGGCGGATCGCGGTCTTGATCCGGTTATACGTGCCGCAGCGGCAAATGTTGCCAGCCATGGCTTCTTCGATCTGCTCGTCGCTGGGGTTGGGGTTGGTCTTGAGCAACGCCGTGGCGGACATTATTTGCCCGCCCTGGCAGTAACCGCACTGGGCCACCGCGGTATCCAACCAGGCCTTCTGGACCACTTGCCCGACCGGGTCGACGTGAAGTGCGTCGATGGTGCTGATCTCCTGGCCTTTCACCGAGCCAATCGGCGTGATGCAACTGCGCGCCGGGGCGCCGTCGATATGAATGGTGCACGCGCCGCACAAGCCCATGCCGCAGCCGAACTTGGTGCCGTTGTAGCCGGCCACGTCTCGGATCGCCCACAGCAGCGGCATGTCCTCGGTCACATCCAGTGAGTGGTCTTTTCCATTGAGTTTCAGGGTAATCATGGGCACGCCCGCATCGTTATCGAGTTATGTGGGTCGAGCCATCTGCCGTTGGGTTATCGGTTCGGTATCGCAGACTGGCTCAGGCTAAATCGGGCTCTCTTGTGCACACGCAAGCAAGCGTCTGCACCGGGCCTTGTGGATGCGAATGCTCGCATCGTCAGCCAATTAAATTAACCCAGGAACAAGCAAAACGCCCTGCACAATCCTGCACGAATCACGTTGTGCAGGTCATGCAGGGCGTTTTTCTTCTCGCGGTTGCGAGGTGCCTGTCAGTACCGATTAGGCTCCATCTCAAGATCAACCTGAAACCGCTCCGCGATGTCCTTCTGGATCCGCCGAGCCAGGTCCAGCAACTCCAGCCCCGTGGCATCGCCGTAATTGACCAGCACCAGCGCCTGCAACTTATGCACCCCGGCGTCGCCTTCACGAAAACCTTTCCAGCCGGCCCGTTCGATCAACCAGCCGGCGGCGATTTTCATTTGGCCGCCAGGCTGTGGATAAGCCACCAGGTCGGGGTACTGCTCCTTGAGATGCGCCACGTGAGCGGCTGGCACCAACGGGTTCTTGAAGAAGCTGCCAGCGTTGCCCAGCACGGTCGGGTCTGGAAGTTTCTCGCTGCGGATGCTGCAGATAGCCCGACTGACATCAGTAGGCGTTGCCTGGTCGATGCCTTGTTCGGTCAAGCGCTGGCGCACCGGGCCGTATTCGAGGTGCAGATGCGCGACACGGCTGAGGGCGAAACGCACCCGCAGGATCAGCCAGCGATCGGCCTGCTGTTTGAACAGGCTGTCACGGTAGGCAAAAGCACATTCATCGAGGGTGAAATCGCGCAGCTCGCCGGTGTAGCGATCCAGCGCGGTGAGGCCCGCGAAGACGTCCTTTATCTCAACGCCGTAGGCTCCGATGTTTTGCATCGGCGCCGCGCCCACCGTTCCGGGAATCAGGCTGAGGTTTTCCAGGCCCGCCCAACCTTGGGCCAGCGTGTGCTGGACAAATGGATGCCACGGCTCCCCTGCTTCGGCCTCGACCACCACGCGCTCACCGTCATCGCTGAGCATGCGGATTCCCTGGCTGGCCATACGCAGCACAAAGGCGTCGATGTCACCGGTCAACAACAGGTTGCTGCCGCCGCCAATGACCAGCAACGGTACGTCGTGACCCGCGGCGTAAGCCAGGGCCTCGCGAACATCCGTATCGCTATGGGCTTCGGCGAACAGCCGGGCTTTTACGTCGACGCCAAAGCTGTTGAACGGTTTGAGGCTGACGTCCGCCTGGACTTGCAAACTCATAGCCGCCCCTTCAATTCGATCACCAGACGATCCGTGGCGCGCTCGATCAGGTCCAGCACCTGCTCGAAACCTTGCTCACCGTCGTAGTACGGGTCTGGTACGTCGTCGAGTTCGGCCTCGTAACGACGCAGGAATAGATCCAGTTCCGCGCGGGCATTGGCCGGTTGCAGGGCCTTGAGATTGCGCAGGTTGCTGCTGTCCATCGCCAGGATCAGGTCGTAGGCAGCGAAATCGGCCCGCGTCACCTGCCGGGCACGTTGGGCCGACAAGTCGTAGCCGCGACGCAGGGCCGCGGCCATGCTGCGTTTGTCCGGCGCCTTGCCGACGTGCCAGTCGCCAGTACCGGCGGAAGCGACTTCCACCTGCCCCTCCAGCCCGGCCTCGCGCAACTTGTGGCGCAAGATGCCTTCGGCAGTGGGCGACCGGCAGATGTTGCCCAGACAGACGAACAAAACCCGCATCAAGCCTCCAACAGGCGACGGATGCGCTCAAGGTCTTCAATGGTATCGACACCGGTGGGCGGGGCGATCAGCGCATCGGCAACATGGATTCGCACGCCGTGCCACAAGGCACGCAGTTGTTCCAGGGATTCGGTGTTTTCCAGCCAGCACGGGCCCCATGCCACGAAGTCCTGGAGGAAACCGGCGCGGTAGGCATAGATGCCGATGTGACGACGGTACGGCACGCCTTCGGGCAACACGTCCGGGTTCTTGGCGAATGCCTCCCGGGCCCATGGCAAGGTCGCCCGACTGAAGGTCAGCGCCAGGCCATTGAGGTCGCTGACGACCTTGACCACGCTGGGATTGAACAGGGTCTGCACGTCCTCGATCGGCTCGGCCAGGGTAGCCATCTGCGCTTCGGGGTGAGCCGCCAGGTTGGCCGCGACCTGATCGATCACGCTGGGCGGAATCATCGGCTCGTCACCTTGCACGTTGACCACGATGGCGTCGGGCGAGAGACCGAGCTTAACGGCCACCTCCGCCAGACGATCGGTACCGGAATTATGATCCTCACGGGTCATTACCACCTCGGCGCCGAAGCCCTTGCAGGCTTCCTCGATGCGCGCGTCATCGGTCGCGACCACGACGCGTTGGGCGCTGCTCTTGCTGGCCTGCTCCCAGACATGCTGGATCATCGGCTTGCCGACGATCGACAGCAGCGGCTTGCCAGGCAAACGCGTCGAGGCAAAACGCGACGGAATGACAACGGTAAAGGCAGTGGTCATTTATCCAGGCGCTCGTCAGTGGTCAGGGTGCGGGCTTCGCTCTCGAGCATCACCGGGATGCCGTCGCGAATCGGATAGGCCAATCCGGCGCCCTTGCTGATCAGCTCGGTCTTGTCGGCGCTGAGCTTGAGCGGGCCTTTGCAGACCGGGCAAGCCAGGATATCGAGCAGTTTGGTGTCCATGTAATTCCCCTGGATAAAACGTGTTAAGGCAAGAGTCGATCCGGCAACAGGCGCATCAGCTGCGTATCGAACCAGTCCGCGAAGGCCGGCGACGGAGCTGCGTCCACCGCCAGGTACCACCAGTCGGGCGCGGCGAAGGCGCGGCATTTGACTGCGTCCTTTTCCGTCATGACCACCGGCAGGGACGGCGTGAAGCTCAAGGCCTGGGCGCTGTATTCGGCATGGTCGGCAAACCCGTGCGGTATGGGCCGCCAGTGTAGCGTTTCGAGGGTCTTGAAGAAACGCTGGGGATTGCCGATACCGGCCACGGCGTGCAGGGCCTGGCCCGCTGGAAAATGGTCGATGGGGCGCCGTTCACCGCTGGCCAGGTTGACCAGCGCGGTGGGCCGCAATTCGAAGGCAAAGCCGTCGTCGCGATCAGCGGCAGCGCCGTTGAACAGCACGGCGTCGACCGATTGCAGGCGCTCGACCGGCTCGCGCAACGGGCCGGCGGGCAGGCACCGCCGGTTGCCCAGGCCACGGGCATTGTCGATCAATACCAACTCGAGATCGCGGGCCAGCCGATAATGCTGCATGCCGTCGTCGGACAGGATCAGGTCCAGCGGCTCGGCCTCCAGCAAAGCCTGGACAGCCCGGCTGCGATCGGGATCGATCATCAATGGCACACCGGTGCGCTGGACAATCAGCAGCGGCTCGTCGCCCGCGACATCGGCGCCTTGGCTGGCCTCGACTCGCCAAGGCAATTGCGGCGGCTTGGCACCATAGCCCCGACTGACCACGCCGACCCGCAGGCCACTGCGCTGGCAATGCTCGATCATCCACAGGATCAACGGCGTCTTGCCAGTGCCACCTACCGTGATATTGCCGACCACGACCAGCGGCACGGGCGGCTGGTAGATCTCACCCTCGCCCGCCAGGAAACGCTCGCGCTTGCCGACCACGACGCGGCGGTACAGCCACTCCAGCGGTCGCAGCAGCGCCAGGGCGGGATGCCCTTCATACCAGGCGGCAAGCAATCGATCGGACATGGCCATCAAGGTGCAGGCGCCGCCTCGACCGTCGTCATGCGCAGATGGCTGAAGCCGAGCTTGCCGGCTGCGTCCATGGCAGTGATGACCGATTGATGGGGCGTCTTGCCGTCGGCGCTGATGGACAGCGGCAGGCTGGTGTCTCCGCCGGATTCCTTCTGCAAGGCCTCGATCAGGCTGGCGAGGTCACTTTTTGGCAGCAAATGGTTGTTCACCGAGAACGTCCCTTCGGCGCTGATCGTGACTTCGAGACTCTTCAATTGCTGGTCTTCAGCCGGCGAACCACTGACGGCCTCCGGCAATTCGACCTTGAGCTGGGTTTCCCGGGTGAACGTGGTCGTCACGACGAAAAACAGCAAGAGGATGAATACCACGTCGATCAGCGACGCGAGATTGATCTCGATGTTTTCCCGTGGTTTGCGGCGGAATTTCACTTCTTGCCCCCGGCCAGGTCCACATCACGGTCGCCCTGCACCACCTCGACCAGCTTGATGGCTTCCTGCTCCATGCCGACCACCAACTCGTCGACGCGGCGCTGCAGGAAACGATGGAAAAACACCGAGGGGATCCCCACCATCAAACCGGCGGCGGTGGTGATCAAGGCCTTGGAAATACCGCCCGCCAGCACCGACGCATTGGTGGTCATGCCGGTACCGGTAAAGGCGCTGAAAATATCGATCATGCCCAGCACCGTGCCCAACAAACCCAGCAACGGGGCCATGGCGGCGATGGTGCCCAATGCATTGAGGTAGCGCTCCAGTTCATGGATGACCCGGGCCGCCGCCTCTTCGATGCATTCCTTCATGATCTCGCGACCATGCTTGGAGTTGGCCAGGCCTGCGGCAAGGATTTCTCCCAGCGGCGAACTGGCCCGCAGTTCCTTGAGCTTGTCCTTGTTCAGTTGCTTGTCCTTGATCCAGACCCAGACCTGCCCGAGCAAATGCTCCGGGGTTACGCGACTGGCCCGCAGGGTCCACAGGCGTTCGGCAACGATACCCAGTGCCGCGATGGAACTCAGAATGATCGGCAACATCATCCAGCCGCCGGATTTGACCAATTCCCACACAGTGACAGCCCCCTCGAAAAAGTGCGCCACTTTATCATACAGACTCGCCGTGCAGGCCCGCCCAGCCAACAACGCAACCCACAACACTGAGGCAGGTCAATGCCGGGGCGACGGCCCAGCGGACGGCGGCTCGCGCCAGTAGCGGCGATTCCCAGCCTCGGTGTGCGCGGGTTCGAATGCACCCAGTTGCAGACGAATGGCGCCCTGCTCGGCGCTGTCGTGGATTGCCATGCCGAATTTCCTATAGCGTTGCATGACCCAGGGATGCGGGTGGCCGAATGCGTTGTTTCGCCCTCGGGAAATCAATACCGAATGCGGCTTGAGACGCGCCAGCAGCGCCATCGACGACGAACTGCGACTGCCATGATGCGGCGCGGCCAGCCAATGAATCGGCGCCCCCAGCGGGCCATCGAGCATGGCTCGCTCGGCGTGGGCATCGATATCTCCGGTCAACAGCAAGCGCTCGCCGTCGGCTTCGATCAGCAAGACGCAGGACTTCTGGTTGCTTTCGACCGCTGACGCCCAGCGCCACAGCTCGAACCGGACCCCATCCCATTCCCAGCTCTCGCCGCTGTCGCACGGCGCCGCCAGCAGATCGGCGGGCAGCGCATCAGGATCGCCGCTGATGACCCGAGTCGTCGCCAACCCATTGCGCACCGCTTGTGCTCCATGCCGGCATGATCAGCGTCGGCATGGCTGAGCAGCATCAGGTCCAACCGTCCCACACCAAGCTTGCGCAAGGTCGGAACCACCACGCGCTCGCCTGCATCGGCCTCGCCAAAGCGTGGCCCCGCGTCATAAAGCAACGCATGCCGATGGGTACGCACCAGGACTGCCAGCCCCTGGCCGACGTCAAAATGCCAGATTTCGGCGCGTCCGTGGGGCACCTGTTCCCGAGGAGGAAACACGATCAGCATCAACATCGGCCAACCCAGGACACGCAGTGGCAGGCCCTTGGGCAGCAACAACAGCACAGCGCCGAGCGCCGCGATACACAGCGCCCACAACGGGACAGCGGGAGGCATCCAGGCCGCCATTCGCCCTGCAACCAGTTCGAGGCCTTTGAACAGCAGATCGAGCAACCCACCGGCGACCCACAACAGGTTTTCCCCGACGCCCGGAACCGGCAGCAACGCCGTGCCAAGCAGTGCCGCCGGTAATACCAGCAAACTGATCCAGGGCACCGCCACCAGGTTGACCAACGGACCGCTCAGGCTGACCGGCAAGCCAAGGATCAATAACAACGGGCATAGGCCGAGCGCAATCAGCCACTGGGCTCGGGTCCAGGTCTGCCACCAGCGCCAAGGGCCCAGGCGACCGCCGAAGGTGAACATCAATATCGCGACGGCGGCAAACGACAACCAGAACCCGGGGCGCAGGCTCGCCAGCGGATCGAACATCAACACGCCGATGAAGGCCAGCAGCCAGGCCCACCAAGGTTCGGCTTGGCGGTAACGCCAGCGCCACAGCAACACCAGACCGATCATCGTGCAGGCCCGCCGCACCGGCACTTCAAATCCGGCGAGCAAGCCGTAGCCCACAGCGGCGACGAAAGCCAAGGCGCAGGCCCAGGGCAACCACGGCAGACGCGCCGGCCAAACGCCATAACGCGCCGCGCCAGCCACCAGCAGGTACACCAAGCCGGCAAACAGGCCGATGTGCTGGCCGGAAATCACCAGCAGATGGACCGTGCCGGTGTCTTGTAGCACTCGCCAATCTCCGCGGCTCAATCCAGCCCCGTCGCCAAGCACCAGCGCCATCAGCGCACCGGAACGCCCTTGGGCATCGACCTTTGCCAACGCCTGGCGCACCCCATCGCGCCAAGCGCCCTGCGTCGGCTGCACCCGCAAACCCTCCTTGACGGTGCCGGTCGCGCCGATGCCACGGCTCAGCAGCCACGATTCGTAGTCGAAACCATGGGGGTTGAGCAACCCGACGGGCCGCTTGAGCTTCACTGCCAGGCGCCACTTTTCACCGCTCCTGACCGGCGGCCCGCCATACCAGGCCAGGCGCATCAACGCAGGCAAGCGCGTGCGTCGGGAGTGGGCATCGGCAAGCTCGAAACGCACCATGCCCTCACCGTATTGCGGCAAACCGACGACGTTTCCCTCGACCCAGCGGGTTTCACCGTCCAGGGCAGCGGGCAACCGGTCATCCAGCGCAAGCTGCGCCCCAACGCAGGCCCAGGCCAATCCGAGAAGAAAAAAACTGGCCGGGCAGGTGCGAAACGGCAGCATGACCAGCGCTGTTATCGCCATCGCCACGATCAGCCACGGTGGCGGCAACGCCGGTAAGAAAATCGGGACCAGCAACCCGAGTGCGAGCGCGATCATCACTGTGCGCATAAGCCCATCCTTGAGAGTTCCCTCTAAGGCTTAGCCGGTCTGCGGCACCGCGAACGTTATCAATTGTCACAAAGTCTGAATCTGCCGGCCGTAGAATCCGGACATACTTGCGGCCTGACTGCTTTGACCCGACCGAGAAGCCTTATGCCCCGGCGCCTATTCAAACGCTACATGCCTGACCCTGCGAGCATTCGGGAACACAAATCCTTACGCTTTCTTGGCACCCTGCTGCACGACCCCAACCTCTGGCACCTCAATCGCCATTCAGTGGCGCGGGCAATGGCTGTCGGATTGTTTGCCGCTTTTTTACCCATTCCTTTGCAGATGTTGCTGGCCGCCGCACTGTCCATCATGGTTCGCGGCAACATCCCGATTGCCGTGAGCCTGGTCTGGCTGACCAATCCCATCACGATGCCTGCGGTATTTTTCTGTACCTATCAAACCGGCGCCTGGCTAATGGACGTGCCCGCCCGTACGCTGCCGGACGAATTGACTTGGGAGTGGATTACCAATCAACTGTCAACGTTGTGGCAGCCGTTTCTGCTGGGTTCGGTGGTGACTGGGTTGGTGCTTGGGGCTTTGGCCTACTTCGTGACCATGAGTTACTGGCGCTGGTGGGTGGCGCGGCAGTGGCGGCGGCGCAAAAAAAGCCGTAAGTGAGATGCATAAAGGCCTCCTGGGAATGGAGGCCTTTATTGTGGTGTTCTGATGGACCTCTTCGCGAGCAAGCCCGCTCCCACATTCGATATTCAGTGAACGCCAGATCAGCGTTCGACATAGATCAGTGTGAGAGCGGGCTTGCTCGCGAAGAAGGCGATGCGTCTTGTCAGGTGCGCATCCCGCGGCCGCTGACCAGCAACCGCGCGCAGCCCACATAAAGCACAACAGTCGCCACCAGCATGAACGTAATCGCAATACTGATCCGAATGTCCGAAACCCCAAGGATCCCATAGCGAAACGCGTTGACCATATGCAGCACCGGGTTGGCCAGGGACACGGTCTGCCAGAACGGTGGCAGCAACGAGATCGAATAGAACACGCCACCGAGGTAAGTCAACGGCGTGAGCACGAAGGTCGGGATGATGGAGATATCATCGAAGTTGCGCGCGAACACGGCATTGATGAACCCCAGCAGCGAAAAGATCGTGGCCGTCAGGACTACCACCAGGATCGTCACCCCCAGGTGATGCACCTGCAGATTGGTGAAGAACAGCGACAGCAGCGTCACGATCAGGCCCACCGCCAACCCTCGCAACACACCGCCCAAAGTGAAGCCGATCAGGATTGTATGGGGCGAAACCGGCGAGACCATCAGTTCTTCGATCGAACGCTGGAACTTGCTGCCAAAGAAACTCGACACGACGTTGCCGTAGGAGTTGGTGATCACCGACATCATGATCAGCCCCGGCACGATGTAGTCCATGTACGTGAAGCCGCCCATGTCGCCGATCTGCCGACCGATCAGGTTGCCGAAGATCACGAAGTACAGAACCATTGTGATGGCCGGGGGCAGCAGGGTCTGCGGCCAGATCCGCATGAAGCGCCGGACTTCACGGTAGACAATGGTATTGAGGGCGATCAGGTTGGGTCGCAGTTCGGAACTCATACCGCCACCTTCGCCAGGTTTTTTTCCACCAGGGACACGAACAACTCCTCAAGGCGATTGGTCTTGTTGCGCAGGCTCAGCACTTCAATATTTTGCAGGGCCAGTTGAGTGAACAGCCCGGTGATGCCGGCGGATTTGTCGACCTGGACTTCCAGGGTATGGCCGTCGAGCAACCGAGCCGGGTAGCCGATGAGCTGCGGGGCGACACTCAGGTCATGCTTGAGATCGAGCAGGAAGGTCTCCACATGCAACTGGCTCAGCAACTGCCGCATGCTGGTGTTCTCGACGATGGTGCCATGGTCGATGATGCCGATGTTGCGGCACAGCTGTTCGGCCTCTTCCAGGTAATGCGTGGTGAGGATGATGGTGATGCCTTTCTGGTTCAATTCGGTCAGGAAGGTCCACATCGAACGGCGCAACTCGATGTCCACGCCCGCGGTCGGTTCGTCGAGGATCAGCAGGCGCGGTTCGTGCACCAACGCACGGGCGATCATCAGGCGGCGCTTCATGCCGCCGGACAACGAGCGGGACGGCACATCACGCTTGTCCCACAGCCCCAGTTGGGTCAGGTATTGCTCGGCGCGTTCGTTGGCGATTTTCGGCGGAATGCCGTAGTAGCCGGCCTGCGTCACGACAATATCGAAGGTCTTTTCGAACTGGTTGAAATTGAATTCCTGGGGCACCACGCCAATGCAGCGCTTGAGCGCGGCGGGAGCGCGGTCCAGGTCATGGCCGAACACGTTGACCGTGCCGCTGGTCTTGTTCACCAAGGTGGAAAGAATGCCGATGGTGGTGGACTTGCCGGCGCCGTTAGGGCCAAGCAAGGCGAAGAAATCACCTTCGGCGACGTCCAGATCGATACCACTCAGGGCCTGGAAACCGTTGCCGTAGGTTTTGGTTAACTGCCGTATGGACAGAGCGGAACTCATATCGGATTACGCACCAAGAAGGGGAAAAGAGAAGAATAGATAAGGGCGTGCGACGAGCAATGCAACCACCCGCACGAAGGCAATGGTGCGTGGCGTCGCCGCACAAGTACAGTGAAGCGTGTCGATAGTAAGTATTAAGTCAACGCGGTCATCACGGCTTTGCGATAGGCCGGACGCTGCTGGAGCCGTGCGTACCAGGCTTGCACATTGGGCAGCGCGGCACGCTCGATGGGCATCTCGAACCAGGCATAAATGAAACTGCCCAGGGGGATATCGCCCATGCCGATTTCATTGCCGCTAAGGTAAGGCTGTTGGCCCAGGGTCTGCTCCACCATTGCCAGCAGGTCTTCGCATTCCTTGATCGCAGCCTTGATGGCGGCCCAATCCTGCTGCTCGGCTGGGGTGCGCAAGACGCCCCAGAACACCGTGCGAAACGGTGCGGCAAAACTCGACGTCGTCCAATCCATCCATTTTTCCGCCGTGGCCCGGGCCTGTACGTCAGCGGGGTACCAGGCGGAATCCGGGGCGTGGCGAGCAACCAGATACCGGACGATGGTGTTCGACTCCCAGAGCACGAAGCCGTCGTCTTCTATCATCGGAACCCGGCCGTTGGGGTTCTTCGCGCGGTATTCGGGCGTGTCCACCACACCGAACGCGCCGCCTGCATCAACAGACTCATAGATGAGCCCTAGTTCTTCGGCGCACCACAACGCCTTGCGCACGTTCGATGAATTCTTCCGGCCCCAGATCTTCAGCATCACGGCTTCCCTCGATGGATAAATGCCGCAGCAGCATACGCCGGATCAGCAATGGCTCAAATCACCGAGCGAGAGCGCACCGCCAAACCTTCCTGAGCCGCCAGGGCATTTACGCCAAACAATGACGTTTTCTCACTTCGGCAACGAACGATTTCCCACGGCTGTTGCCAACCAGACTGGCGCAATACAGGGAGGGTTTCCCACGAAATCAGTCCCATTGCGCCTACCGCCGATTTTGCACGGGCCGTCTACGCTCTGAAGGTCGGTTTTGCCTTGGTTCACGGAGGATCACTTATGCTGTTGTTGTGGATACTGGTTCTGGTCATCGGAGTCGCCTGGCTGGCGCATCGGCGCACCGCCCCGCTACCGGCGCTGGGTATTGTCGCGGTCTACCTGCTGGCGATGGGTGTCGCCAGCCATGCGCCCGACTGGCTGATGCTCCTTCTCTGGCTGGTGCTCGCCGCCATCGCGACGCCGCTGCTGCTGCCGGACCTGCGCCGCAAATATTTCAGCGCACCGATGTTCGACTGGTTCCAGAAGACCCTGCCACCCATGTCGCAGACCGAGCGCGATGCCATCGACGCGGGCACGGTGTGGTGGGATGGCGAACTGTTCAGCGGCCGGCCGGACTGGGACCTGCTGCTGACCTATCCCAAGGTAAAACTGACCGAAGAAGAACAGGCATTCCTCGATGGCCCAGCCGAAGCGCTTTGCGCGATGGTCAGCGACTGGCAGATCGGCCAGGCCATGAACCTGCCGCCAGAAGCCTGGGCACATATCAAGGAGCACGGTTTCTTCGCCCTGATCATTCCGAAGGAATACGGCGGCAAGGGGTTCTCCGCCTACGCCCATTCCCAGGTGGCAATGAAACTCGCGACCCGCAGCGGCGACTTGGCTTCCACCGTGATGGTCCCCAACTCCCTCGGTCCGGCGGAACTGCTCCTGCATTACGGCACCGACGAACAACGCAACCACTACCTGCCGCGACTGGCCCGTGGCGACGACATCCCCTGCTTTGCATTGACGGGTCCATTGGCCGGTTCCGACGCCGGGGCGATGCCAGACACCGGGATCATCTGCAAAGGCGAATGGCAAGGCGAGGAAACCCTCGGCCTGCGCTTGAACTGGGAAAAGCGCTACATCACCCTTGGCCCGGTCGCCACGCTCCTTGGCCTGGCCTTCAAGGCCTATGACCCGGACCACTTGCTCGGCGACGAAGAAGACCTGGGGATCAGCCTGGCACTGATTCCTACCGATACGCCCGGCGTCCACATCGGCCGTCGCCACCTGCCCCTCGGCGCCGCCTTCATGAACGGACCGAACTGGGGCAAGGACGTCTTCATCCCCCTGGATTTCCTCATCGGCGGCCAGGCCATGCTCGGCAAGGGCTGGATGATGCTGATGAACTGCCTGTCGGTCGGCCGCTCGATTTCCCTGCCGCAGCGGTCGGTACCGGCGCGGCGAAGTTCACCAGCCTGGTCACCGGCCAGTACACCCAGGTGCGTGAACAATTCAACGTGCCATTGTCGGCGTTCGAAGGCATCCAGGAAGCCATGGCGCGGATCGGTGGCAACGCCTGGCTGATGGACGCCGCGCGCATGCTGACCGCCAACGCGGTGGACCTCGGCGAAAAACCTTCGGTGCTGTCGGCGATCCTCAAATACCACCTGACCGAACGCGGCCGCGAATGCATCAGCCACGCCATGGACGTGCATGGCGGCAAGGGCATCATCATGGGGCCGAACAACTACCTGGGGCGCAGTTGGCAAGGCGCACCGATTTTCATCACCGTGGAAGGCGCGAATATCCTGTCGCGCAACTTGATGATCTTCGGCCAGGGCGCCATCCGCTGCCATCCGTTCGTGCTCAAGGAAATGGCCCTGGCCACCCGCGAAGACAAGGACCAGGCGTTGCTCGAATTCGACGGGCTGCTGCTCAAGCACATCGGTTTCGCCATCAGCAACGCCGCCAGTACGCTGGTGCTCAACCTGGGCCTGGGGCATTTCGACAACGTGCCAGGCAATGCCCTGAGCCAAGGTTATTTCCGCGCACTCAACCGGCAGGCGGCAGCATTCGCCCTGCTGGCGGACCTGAGCATGATGTTGCTGGGCGGTGAGCTCAAGCGCCGCGAGCGTTTGTCTGCCCGACTGGGTGACGTGTTGAGCAACCTTTACCTGGCCTCGGCTGCCCTCAAGCGATATCACGATCTCGATTCGCCGGACCACATGGCGCCACTGTTCCAGTGGGCCATGGAAGAAAGCCTGGGCCAGTCGGAGCGCGCATTGGACGAACTGCTGGGCAACTTTCCCAACCGGGTGCTGGGCTGCCTGTTGCGCCTGGTGGTGTTCCCCTTGGGTCGTCGCCACAGGGGACCGAGCGACAGGCTCGATGCCGAGGTCGCGGCTGTTATCGGACGTTCCAAGGGCGACCCGACCCTGGAAGAGTTGCTACAGGGCTGCTATCGCCCGCAATCCACCGACGATCCGGTGGGCGCGCTGCAACACGCTGCCGACCTGCTGGCCGCAGCCCATCCGCTGCAGAAAAAAATCCATGCTGCCCTCAAGCAGGGCCAGCTCAATCCGCCCCCCGGAGAACACCTCATCGATGCTGCCCTGGAAGCAGGCGTGTTGCAAGCCGGTGAAGCACAGACCCTGCGGGCGGCCGAGGCGGCACGGCGCAAGGTCATCGACGTGGATGACTTCGATAAGGAAGCCTTGACGCTCGCCGAGGACAAAGTCCGGTGATCCGGACGGCGATCTGATCACTAGCATGTAAAAGCAGGCGCAGGCACTTTATACTCCTGCGCCCGTTTTGCTCTTGAGGACTTATCTCGTGTCCAATGTCGTTGCCGATCACCTTGTCTTGCTTGACCACTTGCGCAGCATCCTGGTCGCTGTGGGTGAGGCCGAACAGGTTCCCGAAGAAAGCCATGCGCTGTTCCTGGAGCGCTTTGATGACCTGCGCGCGCAACTGCCCGTCGACCCGATCGAAAGCCAGTACCTGGGTCAGGATCTCCTGTGCCAGGTGATCGTCCGTTATCCCCAGATTGCCCACCTGGTCCCCCGCGACCTGCTGTGGTATTTCGCCGGTGATTGCCTGCACTACATGCCCGACGAAGAAATCAGTCTGTACCAGGCCCTGGAGGAGCGTCGTTTCGAAGCAGAACAAAACGACGAGCCCTTCGATTGGAACCAGGAAAAACAATTGCTGGCAATGTCGGATCAGGACAGCAAGCACTGATCGCAAGCAGCAATGCAAAGGCCCGCACGGTTTAACCCTGCGGGCTTTTTTGCGGCTTTTTGTTGATGGCGGCGCCTGGGATTTGTCCTGCTGAATAACAGCGAAAGACAAATTATTGACGCACTCAACCCCATGCTTTTCGCCCCCGTCACTTTTTAGACGTTTTTTTCACAAACGCCGTGGCGCTTTGCCAGCGTTGAACTACTGTCAATCAGAAGCGAGCAGGGAACAGGCGAACCGATCCATAGCCGACCTGATTGGCAACCGTCGTTCTGCTCGCCAGCCCGGCTATCAAGGGCGTTTCAAGATGTGCTGAGTACCGCGTGCCATCCAGTCAGGACGTCCAATGTGCCCCAGGCCAATTGCCGGCGACATTGAGTGATTTGATGAAAATGGGGGGGCTGCCCGGGCCCCATAAATGATCCGAGGCACTGGTTAGCCTAGGGACGGCCTGTCTGTCGAGGATCATTTTATGAGCTATCGTACTGTGCCCGCGTTGAAACACCTTGTTCATGGTTTGTTCTGGATGGGCCTCGGCCTGGATGCGGCTTACGCTGCGGCGGACAGTTGTTCCCAACTGGACAATTTGCCCGCCACCTTCGAGGTTGGCCAGGGCCTGCAGAGCGAGCTGCGTATTCTTGCTCCCGTCACAAAGCTGGCGGTGGGCGATCCGAAAATCGCCGATGTGCAACCCAGCGGCAACGATGCCTTCATTCTTACGGGCCTCATGCCCGGCGCCACCAGCCTGATGGTGTGGACGGCCTGTTCGAAAATTCCCCGTCAAAGCATGGTTTTCGTGACAGGCCGAGCCACCACCGCACTGACCAGCGCAGCAAGCGTGCCGTCGGACGACCCGATGCTGCTCGCCCAAGTGCAGACCGACATCCGTTTCGTCGAAGTCAGCCGGACCAAACTCAAGGAGGCCTCGACCTCCATTCTCGGCACACGAGGCAATTTCCTGTTTGGCTCGCCGAGAACCTTGCCCACCGTCGGCGGTATCGTCCGGCCCTCCTTGCCGGTCAATAACGATATGTTCAATCTGTCGTTCGCCACCGGCAAGACGCTATTGATGATCAACGCCCTGGAAGGCAGCGGCTTCGCCTACACCCTGGCGCGGCCAAGCCTGGTGGCCCTCAGCGGGCAGAGCGCCAGCTTCCTGGCCGGTGGCGAAGTGCCGATTCCCGTGCCCAGTGCCGGCAGCGACAACGTGTCCATCGAGTACAAGGAATTCGGCATCCGCCTGACCCTGACGCCCACCGTGATCGGCAAAAACCGCATCGCGTTGAAAGTCGCGCCAGAAGTCAGCGAGCTGGATTTCACCAACGCCGTGAACATCGCCGGGACGCTGGTACCCGCCCTGACCGTGCGCCGCACCGATACCAGCATCGCTTTGGCCGATGGCGAAAGCTTCGTCATCAGCGGCCTGATCAGTACCCGCAACAGCTCACAGGTGAACAAGTTTCCCGGTTTGGGGGATATACCCATTCTCGGCGCGTTCTTTCGCGATAACTCCATCAACCGCGAAGAGCGCGAGCTGTTGATGATTGTCACCCCGCACCTGGTCCAACCGCTGGCCGCCGACGCGCAACTGCCTACTTTGCCGGGCGAGCAACTGCGCAATTACGACCCGAATTTCTACCGCATGTATTTCCTTGAACATGGCGAGTTCGATAACCGCAGCGGGCTGTCCCAATGAGCCGCTACCTGCTGTGCGAAGCGTCGGCCATTCAACCGGTTTCCAAGGGGCATGGGATGAAAGCAATGATTGCGATAACGGCGACCTTGATGCTCGCCGGTTGTGCCAGCCATGGCACCGTGGCGTCGAGCGCGGCCAGTTGCGCCAAGCCCGGCGCCGATCAGGAATTGGCCCTTAACCTGGCCGATGACATGGCCAATGAAGGTCGCTTGTATGCCAGCCTGGCGAACCTCGAACGCTTGCCCGAGGACTTGGTCCAGGTCCGTTTGCGCAAGGCCCGGGTGCTGCGCCTGATGGGACGCAGCGAGGCCGAGCCTTTGTATAAAAGCCTGCTTGGAACTTGCCTGGCTGCCGATGGTGAACATGGTCTTGGTCAATTGGCCGCTGCCAAGAATGACAACGCCAACGCCACGGAACACCTCGAACGTGCAGCAAAGATGGCGCCCACCGAAGGAAAAATCCGCAATGACCTGGGGGTTGTCTACCTCAATCAAAAGCGGATTCCCCAAGCCCGCTTCGAGTTCATGACGGCCATGGAACTGCAGCAGTCAAACACGCTGGCTGCGCTCAACATGGTGACCCTGCTGATCTACCAGGACAACTGGAAGCAGGCGGCGGAACTGGCGAGCATGGCCAAGCTGAGCCCCCAACAGGTGGCGGATGCACAAGCCCGTGCGGAAAAAATCCGCGGCTCTGCCGGTAATGCAACGACCTCACAATCGAACCGCCTGACCGAGGTCGTCGATGCCTCTACCGGCGCGGTCAAGTAGCGTTTCGAGGAGTCCGAGAGATGAAGACCCAACAATTGTTGATCGTATGCCTGACTTGCCTGTCCACTTCCGCCTGGGCGATCGACCCAGGCCCGTCTTCGGCGGCGCAGCAAGGGACCGAGAGCTGGATGCAACTGCAAATCCGCGGCGTGGTGGCCTCCACCAACCTGCAAACCGCCTCGGCCGCCGAACGCGAGCTGGCCATGCAGCGCTGGCTCAACAGCTTTACTTACCCGATCCCGATGTTCTTCGACCAGGACATGGGGGGAGACGTCAGCAAGAGTGAGTGAAGCGTTGCAAGCATAAAGACCGCAGCCTCCGACACCCCTACGCTTGATGTAGGGAGTTGCCGGGGGCTGCGGTCTTTTGGCTGAAGGCATTGACTAAAGCAAGCCGGGGCCGCCTGTGGGAGCGAGCTTGCTCGCGAAGGCGGTATCACAGCCAACACCTGCATTGACTGACCCACCGCTTTCGCGAGCAAGCCCGCTCCCACACTGGATCCGGGGTGGACATGAGGCACATGCAACAACACAAAAACCTGTGGGAGCGAGCTTGCTCGCGAAGGCGGTATCACAGCCAACATCTTCATTGACTGACCCACCGCTTTCGCGAGCAAGCTTGAACTGGTCAAGTAATCCCGGACACCGATTACGGTGTTTATGCCGCTTTTTGCTCCATGGCTATTGGCGACAGGTAGTTGTTGTAGCTGTGGAGCCTAGTGCGGTTGTAGTACATGAAGAAACGCACCATGACCGTTTTTGCCTCCTCGATCAGGCCGTAGCCGTTGCGAGGTACCCACTCTGACTTTGGCGTGCCAAAAAAGCGCTCAGTTGGAGCGTTGTCCCAGCACTGCCCTCGATGGCTCATGCTTTGCAAAATGCCGTGGCGCGTCAGTTCTTCTTGAAACTTGCGACTGGTGTACTGACATCCTTGATCTGAGTGAAACATCAGCCCAGGAGGACACGTTCGTACTTCTGTCGCCATGCGTAGCGCTTTGCTGACCAAGTTGGCGTCATTAACCAGAGAAAAAGCCCAGCCAATGACCCTGCGAGCATACAAATCAATCACGATGGCCAGATGAAGCCAGCGTTTGCCCACCATCAGACTGGTCACGTCGCCACACCAAACCTGATCGATTGCCGCCGGTTTGAAGTTGCGTTTTAGCCGATTGGGCGCGACAAATGCCTCCACGCCTCTGGATCTGAAGGGGTGGGGCTGACGTTGTTTACTGACAATGTTGGCCTCCCTCATCAGCGCTCGAACAAGGCTCCTTCCAGCTGTTATTTTCTGAGCCTTCAGGCCTTTGCTAATCATTCTGGAGCCCATGGCTTCGCGGCTTTCGCTGTGCAGCTCAACGACTTTCAACCTGAGTTCTTCACGTCTGATCCGCGGCTTGGCCCGCCGTTGAATCCACTCATAAAAGCTGCTGCGCTTCACACCGAAAACACGACACACCACGGCCGTCGGAAATGACTCTCTTAGCTCTGCGATCATCGGAAACGATCGGGATCCGACATCAAGAGAGCGGTAGCCTTTTTTAATATTTCGGCTTCCATTTCCATGCGCTTGATCTTGGCCTTCAATTCCTGAATCTGGCGTTGATCTTCGGTAATCGCCTTGGTGCCTTTAACTGGCTGCCCCTCACGCTCCTTGCGAACCTGATCAACCCAGCGTCGCAAAGCAGTGGGCCCGATATCCAGTGATGCACACACATCTAGAACCGGGCAGTTATCATCAAGCACCATGCTGGCAGCGTGCAGCTTGAACTCGCGGGTATAGACCTTTCTTTCGTTCATGGAACCTCCAAGTTGGCGAAATCATATCGCCCTTAAGAGGTGTCCGGAATTATTAGGCCAGTTCAGCTTGCTCGCGAAGGCGGTATCACAGCCAACATCTTCATTGACTGACCCACCGCTTTCGCGAGCAAGCCCGCTCCCACACTGGATCCGGGGTGGACATGAGGCACATGCAACAACACAAAACCCTGTGGGAGCGGGCTTGCTCGCGAAGACGGAATCACAGTCAACACCTGCATTGACTGACCCACCGCTTTCGCGAGCAAGCTCGCTCCCACATCGGTTCTGCGGCGACATCTGGCGCATGCAACAACACAAAAAACCTGTGGGAGCGAGCTTGCTCGCGAAGACGGAATTACAGCCAACATCTTCATTGACTGACCCACCGCTTTCGCGAGCAAGCTCGCTCCCACACTGGATCCGGGGTGGACATGAGGCACATGCAACAACACAAAAACCTGTGGAAGCGAGCTTGCTCGCGAAGACGGAATTACAGCCAACATCTTCATTGACTGACCCACCGCTTTCGCGAGCAAGCTCGCTCCCACACTGGATCCGGGGTGGACATGAGGCACATGCAACAACACAAAAACCTGTGGGAGCGAGCTTGCTCGCGAAGACGGAATTACAGCCAACATCTTCATTGACTGACCCACCGCTTTCGCGAGCAAGCTCGCTCCCACACTGGATCCGGGGTGGACATGAGGCACATGCAACAACACAAAAACCTGTGGGAGCGGGCTTGCTCGCGAAGACGGAATCACAGCCAACATATTCATTGACTGACCCACCGCTTTCGCGAGCAAGCCCGCTCCCACAGCATATTCGGCAAGCCGGCCTTGCTACATGTTCCCGAAAGCCCTGAACACGCCGATCATGGCGGGGCCGATGGCGACCAGGAAGAAGCTTGGCCATAGGCAGAAGATCAGCGGGAAGATCAGTTTGGTGCCGATTTTGGCGCCCATTTCTTCGGCAGCCTGGGTCCGCCGGTCGCGGAACTCATCGGCGTAGATCCGCAGGGTATCGGCCACGCTGGTGCCGAAACGGATACTTTGCGCCAACAGGCTGACCAGGCCCTGGATGTCCTCCAGGCCGGTGCGCACGGCCAGTTGCTTGAGCGCCTCGGTGCTGGTGATGCCCGCGCGGATCTGCGCGTTGACCAGCGCCAGTTCCTCGGCCAGCTCGACCTGGCTGACGGACATTTCTTCAGCCACCCGTTCGATGGTGGTGGGCAAGGCCAGGCCCGACTCGACGCAGACCACCATCAGGTCCAGCGCATCCGGAAATGCGGCGCGCAGCCGACCTTGCCGTGCGTTCTTGCGCTTGCCGACATAGAGCGCCGGCACCAGCCAACCAATGCCCGCCATGAGGACCACCGCCAGCAGGCCGATGGCCAGTGAGACCTTGACCATCGGCAGCAACAACAAGGCAACGCCGATCATCACCAGGGGCAGCATCAGGCGCACGGCCCAATACATCTGCACCGCCGAAGCGGATCGATAACCGGCATGGGTCAGCAACGTCTGGGTCGCGGACGTCTGGGTCGTGTCGGTCGAGGCGAAGCGCTGGCCGACTCGCTCCAGTAGCAGTTGCAGATTACCGGGCGCCTCCTGCCCCGTCGCGCTACCGGCATAACCGCGCTTGATCAACGCCAGCCGACGCTGCACCGGGTCTTGCAGACCCAGCATCATCAACAGCACGGCACCGGCCGCCAACACCGTACTGACGCCAATCACGGTGACGAACAGCAGGCGCGCAAGCTCCTCGTTCCCGGTGAATCGACTGAACAACCCGAGCAAAAAGTCCATGACCGATACCTCTGGGCGCAACAGCGTTAGACCTGGATCCGAATGATCTTCCGGATCCAGAAAATCCCCACCAACATGGCGCAGAACGCGCCGAAGATCAGCTTGTGGCCGATGGGGTCATTGACCAGTACCGGCATGTAACTGGGGCTGGTCACCACGATGGCGATCGCCAGCACGAAAGGAATCGCCACCAGCACCCAGGCGGACATGCGCCCTTCGGCCGACAGCGTCCGGACCTTGCGCTGGAAACGGAAACGCCCACGGATCAGGCGGCTCAGGCGTTCCAGCACTTCGGTCAGGTTGCCGCCGGTCTCGCGGTGGATCAGGATCGACGTCACCAGCATCATCACGGTCATGCTCGGCATGCGCTCCAGCAGGCCGAGCATGGCTCTGCGCACGTCGTTGCCATAGTTGATGTCGGAGAAGGTCATGCCGAATTCCTGGGCGACCGGCCCCTTATGCTCCTCGGCGACCAGGCGCAGGGTTTCGTTGAAGGGATGGCCGGCGCGCAAGGCCCGGCACATGGCATCCAGGGCGTCCGGCAAACCTTCCTCGAACGCGGCAAAACGCTTGTTGCGATCGCGCAGGATTTTCAGCACCGGCAACCAGGCCACGGCAAACGCCACCAACAGCGCCACCCACCAGATCGGCCAGACCATCAACACCAAGGCACCCACCGCCGCGCCAATGGCCAGGCCAAGCAACATCACCCGATAGGCGCGGTACTCATGGCCGGCCTGCTCGATCAACTGAGTCAGGTTGGCCATGAACGGCAGCTGTTCCAGCCGGGCTTCCAGGGGAGACAGGCGCGTCAGGTATTTTTGCCGCAGTACGGTCTGCATGTTCGGCAGGTGGTTGGCTTTCTCCAGGACGAGCAAGCGACCGCGAATGCGCTTGCGCATTTTCCCGGCCTCGCCGAACACCGGCACCACCACGCCCTGGGACAGCAGGAACACGGCAATGAACACCATGCCAAGGAAGATCAGGATGAATTCGCCCGGGATCCCTTTCATGACTGCCGGCCCTCCATCCATTCAGGACGGAACATGCTCAGCGGCAATTCGATGCCGCGCTTGGCCAGTACATCGCGAAAGGCCGGGATCATGCCACTGGGCTTGTATTCACCGAGGACCTCGCCGTGCTCACCGATGCCGTGGCGCGCAAAGGAGAAGATTTCGGTCATGGTGATGACCTCCCCCTCCATGCCGTTGATCTCTTGAATGCTGGTGACGCGACGCTTGCCGTCTTCTTGACGCTCCAACTGGATCACCACATCGATGGCCGAGGCAATTTGTTGACGCATGGCCTTGATCGGAAAGGTCGCCCCGGTCATCGACACCATATTCTCGACACGACCCAACGCATCGCGGGCGGTGTTGGCGTGAATGGTGGTCAGCGAACCGTCGTGGCCGGTGTTCATCGCCGTGAGCATGTCCAGCGCTTCGGCGCCACGCACCTCGCCGATGACAATGCGGTCCGGGCGCATCCGCAGGCTGTTGCGCACCAGTTCGCGCTGACTCACCTCGCCTCGCCCCTCGATGTTCGAGGGCCGGGTTTCCAGGCGCACTACGTGGGGTTGTTGCAGTTGCAGTTCGGCCGAATCCTCGATGGTGACGATCCGTTCGTTATGCGGGATGAAACTCGACAGCACGTTGAGCATGGTGGTCTTGCCGCTGCCGGTCCCACCGGAGATCAACACGTTCAAGCGCCCGCGGACAATGGCCTTGAGCAGCAAGGCAATGGCCGGGGTCATGGTGCCTACCTGGATCAGGCTGTCGGTGTTGAGCAGGTCCACGGCAAAACGCCGGATCGACATGCTCGGGCCGTCGATGGCCAGCGGCGGGATGATCGCGTTGACCCGCGAACCATCCTTGAGCCGGGCGTCCACCAACGGCGAGGACTCATCGATGCGCCGCCCCAGGCTGGAAACGATGCGGTCGATAATGTTCAGCAAATGCTGGTCATCCCGGAAGCGCACGTCGGTGCGTTGCAGCTTGCCGAAGCGCTCGACGTAGACCGAGGCAAAACCGTTGACCAGGATGTCGGACACGCTGTGGTCGGCCAGCAGTGGCTCAAGTGGGCCGAGCCCCAGCACTTCATCGGTGATCTGCTTGATGATCAACTGCCGGCTGACTGTACTCACCGGCGCCGAGTGTTCTTCAAGCAAGCGCTGGCAAATATCACGGATCTGCCGCGTGGCCTCGACTTGTTCGAGGGCATCGAGCAAGGACAGGTCCATCACCTTGAGCAACTGCTGATAAATTTTTTCCCGCCACTCGGCTTCCACCGGGGTGACCTGGGTGCGGGTTTCATAAGGCACATCGGGAACGGCGTGCTCCCAGGCCATCAACGCTTCGGCCGAGTCTGACTGGCCGTCACCGGGCTGGGCGGCCATTGAAGCACCGGTTTTGCCGGGCTGTTTGCGCAAGCGGTTGCGGAAGTCGCTGATCATGGGTCATCCCCCGAAGAAACGGTTGAAGGCGCGTTTGAGCAGGCCTTTGCCTGCCGCCATCTGGTGACCGACCAGGTCTTCGGTCAAATCGCGCAACGCGGCGGTGATGGCCGCCTTTGGCGCATGCAGTCCCAACGGCACACCAGTGTTCTGACTCTGGCTGACCAGGTTGAAGTCATTGGGCAATTTCGAAATATTCGGGCAGCGCAGGGCCTCGCCGATGTCCTTGAGGCTGACCGCGGCGGTCTTGTCGTAGCGGTTGACCACGATTTGCAACTGGTCGCCGCGTACGCCGAGGTCTTCGCGAAGGATCCGCACCAGGGCGCTGGCGTCACGCAGATGACTGACGCTCTGTTGCACCACCACGTAGACCCGGTCCACCTGTTCAAGGACGGAGCCGGTGAGGTGATCGATCTGCCGGGGCAAGTCCACCACAATCCAGTCATAGCTGGTGCGGGCCAGTTGCAAGAGTGCGTCGAGCTGTTCCGGCTGGGCATCCTGGGGCAGGCACAATTCACCGGCGCGGCCACCCAACACATGCAACGTCGGGCTGAAGTGACTGCAGAAGCCTCGCAATGCCACGCTGTCCATGTCTTCGACTTGTTGCAGCACTTCCAGGTGGCTGTGGGATTGGGCGACATCCAGGTAATGGGTCACGCTGCCGAACTGCAGGTCCATGTCCAGCAACAAGGTATTGCCTGAACGGGCGCTGAGTTGCTGGGCCAGGTTGCATGCCACCAGCGTGCCGCCGGAGCCGCCCTTGGCGCTGATCACCGCGACCAACTTGCCCTCGTTCCCATTGCCGAGGCGCACTTCCGCCACCAGGCGATTCAGGGCCGCCACCAGTTCGGCATCGGCGAAAGGCTCGGGCAACACGTCTCGCGCACCCGCCTGCATCGCCAGGCGCATGCCTTCCTGCTCGCCCAACAGACCGCACACCAGCATCGCCGGACGCTCATGGGCCGGCCGTTGCAGCAGCGCCGACAGTTCCTCGCGCCACAAATGGCTGACCCGCAACAGCAGCAGATCGGGCATCCGGTCCAGGCCGTAGAGCGGATCGACATGGCCATTGCTGACCAGGCGCGTGCTCACTTCAAGGCCGGGCATGCGCTGGCAGACGCACTGCAGATCGCGCAGGGACCCAGCATCGCGGCTGCTGATCAATATTCGCAGCCCGGCCTTGCCGGTGGCGCTTGTGAGCGGAGTTTCCCGGGTGTTCAGCATGGTGTGATCTCCCCTGAATCGGAATGACGCCCTAGGCTTTCGCGTGGCAACGTCGCCCTGAAAGTGGGCAAGGTAATGGGCACGCCCAGTCCGGGAATGAACAGGTTGAAAACGAAATTCTGCAGGCTCAGCCGGACATAGCGGATGGCCCGGAATCCCGTGCTGCCGGAGGTATCGCTCGGGTTCGCCACCACGGCCCCGTCGACGTCCAGGTAAGTCAGCGCCAGGTTCGCGGTGGTCAGGCTGCTGATCAGTTGGCTGGTGCCTGAATCCGTCGCGGCATTGAAAATCGCCCGGCGCAGGATCACCGGATCGCTGATGTTGCACACCGCCGCCAGACGCGCTCCACGCCGCGCGGCTTCATCGAGGGCGTTGACGGTGAAATACAACCGGCCCATTTCCAGCACACCGAACAGCAGGGTGAACACCAGCAGGCCGACGAAGGCGAACTCGACGATGTAGGTGCCGTGCATCTGCTTGCGATTCATCACAGCGCCCTCATGACAGTGGTCGCCACCAGCGGGATGCCCAGCGCAATGGCGCTGCCGAAGAAGCCGGGGATCGACCCGTTGCAACTGCCCGCGCCGATCACCGGGCAGAAGGTGTAGGTGATGGTGACGCGCACATGGCTGGTGCCCTCGGCGACAACCTGCACGTTCGCCGTGGTCAGGCCCGACACCACGGCCGTGCCGGAAGCGCTGGGCACGCCATACACCGCGACGTTTTTCGTCTGGGTCTGCAGCGTGCTGCTCAGGACGACCGCGCCAAGGGTGGAACTCCAGGCCTGGCTGGCGACAAAGCGGTCGGCATCGCGGCTGGCCTGCAACAGCACGTTGTATTGGTACAGCATGCGGCCGAACTCACCGAAGGCCAGCAACAGCAGCAGCAACACCGGCAGCACCAGGGTGAACTCCACCAGCGCGACGCCTTGCTGGGCCCGGGGTGATTTGAACGGGGCAAGTTTCATGACGCCTCCTACGAGTCTGTGCTCGGCGTGCCGCTGCCATTGATATAGGTCTTGTAGAGCTGGATGATCTGCGGACCGGCGTCGCTGCTGGGTGTCGGGCCAGGCACGTTGTCGCCTTCGCACTCGCGGACGAACTGGCCGAATATCTGCGCCTGGGTGCCACCGCTGTTCATGGGTTGCACGACGAAATAGCAGCCGAACCCCAACACGGGGATGGTGCTCGAACCGCCCTGTTTGCCGGTGCAGTTGCCCACCACGATTTTCAGCATCCGGCGCTCGAAGACGCCGTTGCTTTGGCAGCCGCTGCCGCTGCCGCCCACGCAGGCGGCGACCTGGGTGCGCCAATCGTTGTAGTCCGGTATCGCCTCGCCGCCCGCCGAGAGATCGCCACCGCTCGAGGTGACAGGCTGGCCTTTGTATTGCGCCTGGCCGAGCGTGCCGTTGTAGGTCATCGCTGGCGAGCTCGAAGAGGTGACCAAGTCCGGCGGATAGTCGGAAGCCCTGACCGGGCCGTTGTAGATGCCGAAGCGCGTGTTCAAGCCTTGGGACGCCGGACCGACGGTGTTGCCGGGGGAAGTCTGGACGTTATCCCCGACCGTACGGCAGACCGAACCGCCACCCGCCAGGTCCTCACGCACCGAACTGCCGCCGGAGCCAAAATCGAGCAATTGGAAATTGCCCGGCCCGATCGGTGAGCTGTTTCCCGCTGCGGTCTTCAGCACCACCAGGTCGCCGAAGTGATAGCTCCAGAAATTCCCGGCGGACGGGTCATATTGGCCAGGATCGCCACAGACCATCAGCGGCGCTACGTCACAGGGCGAGGTAGGGCTGGGTCCGGCGGTGGCGATGGCCGCCACGGCTTTGCTGCCCAGGCTGCCGCTGCCCATCGATTGGACGAAGCTCCAGAAAAAACCGTTGAGTTGATAGTTGGCCACCGACACCCGCACGTACTTGGCGTCGCTCGGGCCGGGGTAAGAGAATGGGCCGTAGACGCTGCTGGACAATTCAACCACGGCAAACGAGCCCGGGTTGCCAGCGACAGCGGTGGCCAGTTCCGTGTTGCCCGCGGCGCTGGCATTTCTGCTCAGCGTGTCCAGGGCCGCCGTGCGGGTCGTGCTGGCCATGTTCATGCTGCCCTTGACCTGGCTCAGGGTCTTGGCGCCCCCCAGGGCCGCGGCATCCACGGCGTTTTGCAGGCGGGTCTTGTTCAGCAGCATATGCCCGCCGTCCAGGGCCAACGCCGCCGTCATGGCGATGGCCGCCATGGCGATCACCATCAGTACACTCACCGCCCCTCCCTGGCGTCGTGGCAGCGTCAACGGCTGCCGGATCTTGGCATTCATCATCGAGCCCTCATCTACAACGTTGAGGATCGGTATCGCCCTGCCCTATGGGGCCCGGCACGGGAAAGTCACCTAGCGGACATTGATCACGCTGCTTTCAACGCCACGGATCAACGTGATCGCGCCGCCCTGAGGCTTGGCACTGCGCTGTACCACGGGTCTTGGCATCGGAGCGGCGGCCACCGCCATGACCGGCGCAGGGGCTGGCGGCGCGACGGCCACGGCTTTTTTCTCCAGGTTCAGGGGGTTGCGCAGGGCCAGTTGCAGCTTGCCCTCGGTCTGCGCGGTGACCAGCAGTTCCGCCTCGCTGGCGGACATCTCCAGGGTTACGGCCCGCACCACCACCGGTTGCGTCTTGTCCGTGCCCGCGGTCTGGTCTACCGCCAGCACCCGGAGATTTTCGAGGAGGGTCCGGGACGTCGCGTTGTTGCTCCCTGCATTGGTGGTCTTGGTCGCCAGGACATCGACCCGGTTGCCCGGCAACAGGAATCCGCCGACACCAACCACATCATCCACGCGCACCGATATCGCCCGTTTGTCCGGCGCGATCAGCGAGGCCAGGGTGCTGCCGCCCAGGTGCTCGCTCAGACGGGCACCGCGCACGATGTCGCCGCGCAGGATGTCGAACGTGGCGATCTTGCCCACGGCCTTGTCGCTGCTGTCAAAAGCATCGTCTGGAATGGTGTCCATGGGCATGCGCACGGTCGTGACCTGCTGGGCCTCGACCATTTGCCCGAAGGGAATTTCCACCGTCGCGACCACCACGCTTCGCAAGTGATCATCGGGAGTCGCGTTGAGTCGCGCGCTCAGCCAGGAGTCAGCCATCCATGCGGCACCAAGGCCCATTACCAGGGAAACGCCTATCAGCGGAAGCGTACGAGAGCTCATGTCGGTATCTCCAGATCAAAGGAAGTCGAGCTGAACGAAGTAGTTGTGCCAGGCCCATTCCAGCTCTTGCGGCAACAGGGGCCCGGAACCGCCCAGGTAACGCTGGCGGTCGAGCGCCATGTTCAACAGGTCGCGGGGATGGCAAGGCACCAGCGGCATGCCTTCGCTTGCATACAGCCGCTGCAGCACATAGCGCACCAGCAGCGGGTCATAAGGGATGCCCAGGCGTTCACACTCCTGGCGCCAGATGCGTTCGTATTCGTCGGGCTTGAGATAACCGAACTGGACCTTGTAGCCGATGCGCCGCAGGAAGGCCTCATCCGCCAGTTCGAGGGGATTGAGGTTGGTGGAAAACACCAGCACCAGGTCGAACGGCAGCTCGCAATGGCGCCCGCCGCCCAGGTTGATGAAGTCGCGTTTTTCTTCCATCGGCACGATCCAGCGATTGAGCAGCTCGGCCGGGGCCATGCGCTGGCGACCCATGTCGTCGATGATGAACAGGCCGTTGCTGGCCTTGAGTTGCAGGGCCGCCTGGTATTGCCGGGTAAACGGGTCGTAGCGCACGTCCAGCTGTTCCATGCTCAACTCGCCGCCAGTGATGACGATCGGGCGTTTGCAGCACAACAGTCGACGGTCGATGCCTTCGTTGAGCATCAGGTTGTTCGTTTGGCTGCTGTCATCCAGGCGTTGATGCACCTGCGGGTCGTAGATCTCGATCACCGATTCGTTGATCACAATCGCATGAGGCACCCAGATGGCCTCGGCGAACAACCGGATCAACCGGCTGCTGACGTAGGTTTTGCCGGTGCCCGCCGGGCCGTAGATCATGATCGCCCGGCCGGAATTGAGCGCGACGCCGAGTTGATCGAGCATGCCTTGGCTGAGCACCATGCCGGCCAGGGCCTGGTTCATGTCCTTGGCGGTGATGCGACCGTGGTGGATGGTCTGGATCTTGATCAGCGAGCGGTAGGTGCTGACCGGAAACGGCGCGGCGCCGATGTAGCCGCTGCGAGCCAAGGCGTCGCGGGCGGAACTGCGGCCGCGTTCCGTGAGGCCATAGCGCAGCGTTTGTCCACCGGACTGGCCCATCTGGCCAAGGACTTCGACCCGCCCGTCCTTGCGCAGGAACGCCAGCACTTCTTCGAGCACCGCGCCGGTCAGGGCCAGGCGTTCCACCAGCCGCGTCATGTCCAGCACGCCGGCGTCATGCAGGTGTTTGCACACCAGTTCGCCGAGGAAGCTGTCAGTCAGGCCGGTGTCGCGAATCGAGCTCGGTTGAGGCGCCAGGCGTTGCACGGCTTCCCGTTCGCTGGGGTAGGCATCGCTATCGTTGATGACGTGCATGACTAGACTCCCCAGCCACCGGCAACCAACTGCCAGTAAACGCTGTTCAAAGTGCCGATCAGGATCGCAATCGAATAAGGAAAGGGTTTGCCGGCCACTTCATCCGACGCCGGCGCCAGATAAGCCTGGGCGCGGACGCTCAACCAGTAGCGCTGCAAGGTCTGGAGCAACTGGCCACGGGCCAGGACAATCAGGAAACCGCACACGCCGCCGGCAATCAGGCTGAACAGCGCCGCCCACAGTGCGAAATGAAAGGGCAGGAAGCTGCCGACCATGGTCATCAGCTTGACGTCACCAGCGGCCATGCCACCGACGGCGTACATGGGCAGGAACAGCGCGAAACAGATCAGCATCCCCAGAAGGCCGTCGCCCAGGCCGCCGATCCCGCCGGTATAGACCTGGCTGGCCAATCCCAGGGCCAGGCCCAACAAGACCAGCGTGTTGGGGATGCGGTGGCGACGCAAATCGCTCACCACCGCCACGCCCAGCAGTCCTAGCAGCAGTACCGTCGACATCAGCAATTCCATGGACATGATGCGTCTCCCTAAGGGTGGTTATGGTTAGCAGGCAGCGCCTTTAACCGCGGCACAGAGGGCAGTGATTCGAGTGTTCACCTCACCGCCCAAGAGAACGAACATCGCGGCAACCGCCACCGTTACCAGGCCACCGGCCACCGCGTATTCCACAATGGTCAGGCCGTCTTCATCATTTAAGAACTTGGCTATCGAAGTTCTGACTGTTTGAAGTTTCATCTTATTTACCTCACTTCAGCGGTAATAAAACGACTTGCGAAGAACAACGCGAAGCCCACTAAGCAGGTACTCCACAGCTTTATCGAATAAAGCTGAAACCGGCGCTTCGATGGGCCTCACCCCTAGCGGTTGTCAGCAGGCAGCGCCCTTGACGGCGGCGCACAGTGCGGTAATCCGGGTGTTCACGGCGCCGCCCAGCAAAACGAACATCGCGGCCACGGCCACGGTGATCAACCCGCCGGCAACGGCGTATTCCACAATGGTCAGGCCATCTTCATCTTTGGCGAACTTCAGTACCGAAGCCTTGATAGTTTGAAGAGTCATTTCGCACACCTCATCGGGGTTGTTTTCAAAGAGGCAGTACATTGCGAACTGCCTGATGCAACCCTAGTCAGGAGGCCGGTATTGTCGTTAGGAGGATTTTGCACATCGCTAGGATTTTTTTGCGCCAGCCGCGAAATTGTCCAGGCTGCCAGTATTTCCAGGTTTTTGACCGCTGAAACGGCACCCGCAAAGACCCGGCACTAAAGAACGAGCGGCTTATAAAAATTAATTCGGCAAACTGATAGCACATTGGCAATACTGCTAGCTAACGGGCAGGAAGAACCACCGAGTAGTCGTCCTATGGCGTCGAATCTGACTGGCAAGCCAAAGCTGTTATGGTTTGATCTGACTCATGATCATTCCACCCAGGAACTCATCAGCCAGTTCGAGCAAGCGTGCGACTGCGCCGTGGCGAAAAACGCCTTGCTGCTCAGTGGCGTGCAGGCCGACATGATCTGCATCCATTTCGATCGCCCGGATACGCAGGGCCTGAGGCGGTTGCTGGACATCAAGCGCACGGTCCCGGCCATCCCCATCACCATGTTCACGGTGCAACATTCCGAGGAGCTCGCCGTCTGGGCCATGCGCTCAAGCGTCTGGGAATACATGGTGCTTCCCCTCGCAACCACCGAACGCAAGCGTTACCTGACCGCAGTGACACAGTTGTGCGAGTTGCGCCGCCAGGCCGGTGGCCGGGGCTCGACCTCGCAGATCGACCACTCCCCGACCCTGCCGGACAGCATCCGCCTGACCTCCGGGCACCAGAAACACCAGGCCCTCAGCCACATCATGCTGTACATCGACCAGCATTTTCGCGACAGCATCGACCAGCGCGACCTCGCCAAGCGTTGCGGCATGACCACGTTTCGCTTCAGCCGGGTGTTCAAGGAGGCCAACGGGCTGGGCTTTACCGATTACGTATTGAACAAGCGCATGAGCTTTGCCAAGGACTTGCTCGACAACAGCCAGATGCCTATCACCAGCATTGGCTACGAGGCCGGCTTCAAGGATCCGTCGTATTTCGCCCGCGCCTTCAAGCAGTACGCCAACTGTACGCCCAGCGAGTACCGGCTTGCTTATCAGGTGCGCTGCTCCAGTCTGGCTCCGCCGCCTGCCGATGAGGAGGCGCTGGAAAGCCTGGTGCACAGTCTGGAGGGCTAAAGCATTTTTAACGCGCATAAAAAAACGCCGCTCGAATGAGCGGCGTTTTCTTGAATTTGGAGCGGGAAACGAGACTCGAACTCGCGACCCCGACCTTGGCAAGGTCGTGCTCTACCAACTGAGCTATTCCCGCAAATGGCGTCCCCTAGGGGACTCGAACCCCTGTTACCGCCGTGAAAGGGCGGTGTCCTAGGCCACTAGACGAAGGGGACACACTAACTGAAACACATGGTGTGTATTCCAGTGCCCAAATCCGCATCCGAAGATGTCGGCTCTGGCTTCACTCAGCCCTGCCCGAAAGCAACGCTGTTTAAATTGGAGCGGGAAACGAGACTCGAACTCGCGACCCCGACCTTGGCAAGGTCGTGCTCTACCAACTGAGCTATTCCCGCATTGGCGTCCCCTAGGGGACTCGAACCCCTGTTACCGCCGTGAAAGGGCGGTGTCCTAGGCCACTAGACGAAGGGGACACACGTACAACATTCACTGCTTATCGCGTTTGGCTGAGTGCTTTACGCTGTAAGTGGCGCGCATTCTATGGATGGATTGGAGGGTCGTCAACCCCCAGATATAAATTTATTTAAATCAATGACTTCGCCCAATTTGGGAGGATCTGCGGATTTTACCCGTCCGGTCCTTGGCGTCTATATTCTGTCGCCCGCCAAGACGTTATAGTCTCGGCGGGCAAATAGTGGCAATGTGCATCCATGGTGTTGCACACCCATAAACAGCATGACGCCCGTCTAATCGCACGGCGTGGAACTATGCGCATAAAAGCCAAGCCACTACACTCATGACATGCGTACCCCAATAAAGAGGTCTTACCGGTGACACCACTCATGATCACCCTGCTCGTCGTAGCCGGGATCGCACTGTTGATCGCCATTGGCTACATGAACCATGTGGTGGAAAACAACAAGCTGGAAAAGGCCCGCACCAAGGTTGAACTCAACGACCGCCTGCGTCGTTGTGGCGAGCTCACCGAAACCTTCCCTGGCCAGTTGATGACCCCGGCCCTGAAGTTGCTGATGACACGCCTTGAGCTCAACGTCTGCCAGCGCTTGCTCAATCTCGACAAATCCAACGCCGCGGTCAAGGCACGCCTGGACGAACTGTCTGCGCTGGCCGCCCAGGGTGAGTCGATTCCGGTCAACAACCCGCCGGCACCGATCCAGACCGAAGCCAAGGCCAAGGATGTGCGGTTCCTGCTCGAAGCCTTGCACGGCCAGATCACCCGCGCCGCCCAGGACGGATTCCTGCCGCCTAACGAGGCCAAGCGCTGGATTCGCGAAGTGCGGCATCTCCTGGTGTTGCTGCACATCGAGTTTTTCAACAACCTCGGCCAGCAGGCCTTGCAGCAGGAACAGCCTGGGCAGGCTCGCCTGGCGTTCGAGCGTGGCGTGCAATATTTGCGCAAGCAGCAGGAGCCGCAGGTCTACGCCGAGCAGTTGGCCTATCTCGAGAAGCTTCTGGCTCGGGCCAACGCCCAGGTCCTGGCCAGCACCCAGCCTGTAGAGGGTGAGGTGAACCAGTTGACTGAAGGGTTGAAGGAAGACGAAGCGAACGATGAGTGGAAGAAGAAGAAGGTTTACGACTGAGTTGGGTTTGGGTGCATATCCGTTTCTTCGGTAACGGCAACTGGCGGTTCCGCTCTTACAGCGGGTCACTTTTGAAGAGCTTCCGGGCCGACCTGGCTCTGGTGACGCACCGCGCATCTCCTGTGGGAGCGAGCCTGCTCGCGAAGGCTCTATAGCAGTCGATGAAGAGGCTGAGGGTACTGGCCTCTTCGCGAGCAGGCTCGCTCCCACATGGATCTCTGAACACTCTTCCCCTACTGTGGGCGGGCTTGCTCGCGATAGCAGCAGCCCACCCATTCACAACCTGAAATGCCCCACCATCCCTTTCAACTCAACGCCCAACTGCGCCAATTCAATGCTGGACGCGGCGTTGCCTTGCATGGCCACGGACGATTGATCGGCGCTGGCGCGGATGCTGGTGACGCTGCGGTTGATTTCTTCAGCCACTGAGCTCTGTTGTTCGGCGGCCGCTGCGATTTGCTGGTTCATCTGTTGGATCAACGACACGGCCGCCGCGATGCTGCCCAGTGCGCTTTCGGTCTGCAGCGCATCGCTGACGGCCATTTTCACCAGTTCGCCACTGGCCTGGATTTGCTGTACGGAGGTCTGGGCCGCTGAACGCAGCGCGCTCACCAGTCGCTCGATTTCTTCGGTGGACTGTTGCGTGCGTCTCGCCAAGGCGCGGACTTCATCGGCCACTACTGCAAATCCCCTACCCTGCTCACCTGCCCGAGCCGCCTCGATCGCGGCGTTGAGGGCGAGCAGGTTGGTTTGCTCGGCCACGCTCTTGATCACGCTCAAGACAGTGCCGATGTTCTGTATTTCGGCGCTCAGGCTCTCGATGCTGGTGCTGGCCGATGTGGCCGAGTCGGCCAGTTGCTCGATGCGCACCATGCTCTGGCGCACCACTTGTTGACCCGTTTCGACCTTGTCATCGGCTGTCTGGGCCGCTTGCGCCGCCTCTTCGGCATTGCGGGCCACGTCGTGCACCGTGGCGGTCATCTGGTTCATCGCCGTGGCAACCTGCTCGGTTTCCTCTTTCTGGCTGCTGACTTCCAGGTTGGTTTGCTCGGTCACGGAGGACAGTGACTGGGCCGAACTGGCAAGCTGCTCGATGCCCGCCTGCAAACCGCTGACGATGCTGCTCAAGCCCGCCCCCATCTGCTGCATCGCGAGCATCAGTTGCCCGATCTCGTCCCGGCGTGTCACGTCGACTTTAGCGCTCAGGTCTCCGGCGGCAATTTGCTGGGCGACGCGGATGACACTGCGCAACGGCGAGACGATCAACCGGGTGATGACCCAGGCTGCAACCAGTCCCACCAGCAGGGCCAGGGCCGACGAACCGATGATCATCAACGAGTTTTTCTTCAGCTCCGCCTGCATGGCGGCGTCTTCGGAGGTGTACGCCTGGTCAACCCGCGCCACGACCTGGTCGGCGCGCTCGTGCAATTGTTGGTAGACGATCTTTTCCTTGGCCAAAAGGCCGGTGTATTCGGCCAGTTGCTGGTTGAATCCACCAATATGCCCGGCCACTTCGTTGAGCACGGTCTGGTAGCCGGGATCCTTGACGGCGCTCTTGAGCGCTTCAGCCAGTTTCATGGCCTGCTCGGCCTGTTCGATATTGCCTTGCCCGGCAGCCTCGTCATTGCCCTTGCGACTCTGGTCCAGGCGAACCCGTGCCTCGTTCATCGACTGCAGCATGAGTCGCGACACTTCGCTGACCTGGTTGGCCTGCTCGATGAATTCAGCCCCCTCCTTGCCCTCGGAGTCCTTCAAGGTATAGGCGCCGTCATCCGCTAGCCCGGCCTGCAACACGTCCAGGTTGTTGGCGACACTGGAAACCGACCAACTGGCCATCTCCAGCGCCAGGTCCTTGCTCTGGCTCAGTTCGACGAATTCATCAAATGCCTTGCGGTAAGCCGCCAGGGCCAGATCAACGTCATTCATCACCGGCACATTGGCCGCCGACTGGCCTTTGAGTTCGTTCGCCAACGCAATCAACCCATCGACGCCTTGACGCAACGCATCGGCTGTCTTGGGGTCGGAACGCGAGGCGTATTCCTGCTCTAGCAGGCGAACCTTGAGCAGCCCGCTGTTGAGGGACGACATCTGCTTCAAGCCATCGAAGCGATAACTGATGGTCTGCAGCGACCAGACGCCTATGGCCGCCACCACTGCGGTGAGCAGCAGCACCAGGACAAACCCGATACCCAGTTTCTTTGCCATACCGAGGTTGGCAAAACGTCCTTGCACGGCCGAAATCATTGCGCCCAGTCCTCTGCCAGTGTGTGTTGATTGCAGATTCGCAACGAGACGCCCCGCAACACAAGATGCTGGCGTCGGAATAATGGCAAAAAGCTACAGCCGCGTCGTTTTCAGGACACTTGAGGTCGATCCAGAGCCGTAGCGCGGAAGAACGCCAGGGCCTTGGGATCCCTGGCGTAGGCCACGTTGATCCTCAGCCAGTCAGTGTCCAGGCCCAGAGGGCTGAATGCGGTGCGCGACGACAGTCGGATGCCGCACCGCTCTGCCAGGCGCTGCAACCCAGCATAGTCACGTAACGGTGGACGTGCCCAGATGAAAAGCCCGCCGGTCGGCTTACCGAAAACGCTCCAGTCGGCATCCTCCAGCGCCTGCAGCGTCACCGTCATGTCACTATTCAGACGTTGGCGCTGACGCTGGACCAGTTTGCGGTAGGCACCATTGGCCAGGAGATTGGCCAACACCGATTCACAGAAGCGCGAGGCGCCCATGCTGGTCACTTCCTTGACTTCGCTCAGGCGCGCGATGATGGGCGGCGACGCCACCACGAAACCGACTCGCAGCGAGCTGCTCAGGGTTTTCGAGAAACTGCCCAAATAAATCACTTCGTCGTCCAGCGCCGCCAGCCGGGCTCGTGTTGGACTCTGGAAATCCGCATAGACATCGTCTTCGATGACGAGCAACGCATGCTCTTTCGCCAGCTCCATCAACCGCTGGGCCACGGTCGGAGCCAGGTTGCTGCCGGTTGGGTTATGGCAGGCACTGTTGACGAAAAGAGCACAGGGGCGATGAGTCATCAGCAAACACTGGAGAGCATCGACGTCAGGCCCCCGTGGCGTCCTGGGCAGTTCGACCATGTCAATCCCGTGCAGCCTGAGCAGGTCGAACAGTTTCGAATAACCGGGGCTCTCCACCACGACGCAGCATCCCGGCGGCAATAGTGTCCGCACGATCAAGTCCAGTCCATGGGTCGCCCCCGAGGTGGTCAGTATCCGGTTTTCATCAGCCTCGATATCGAACTGCTTAAGCCGCCTGGACAGTTGCTGACGCAGTGCTCGGCAAGCCGAGGGCGGTACTGTAGTTGAACAAACCGGCCATGTCGGTTCGGCTAACCTGCCGTATCGCGTACCCCAGGTCATCGCTTTCTCGCCAACTTTCGGGCAGCCCGCCACAGCCCAGCTTCAGCTCCCGCTGCGAACCTTCTACCGCGTCGGAATCGAAAAGGGCGCCTTGCAGGCCGCCGCTTCCGGCGGACTCGTGCCTGGGTGGAAGAGCGGCGGTGACGAAAAAGCTCGAACCGTTACGAGACGCCAGCAAACCCTGGGCGACCAGGCGCTGACACGCTTCGTGGACACTGGCCTGGCTAAGCAGGTTTTCCCGCGCCAACTGCCGGACCGATGGCAGGCGCGTCCCCGGTTGCACCGTATCCTGTCGAACCCAACTGACCAGCGCATCGACGATTTGCTGCACGACAGGCACAAGGGCCTGCCGGTCGATTCTCAACTCCATGAGTAATCAAGCTCCTAAGCATTGTTTTGAATCCGCAAACAGTTAAGCACAGGCCGATGCCGGACGATGTATGACAACCCTGTAAAAACGCCCCATTCTCATCCCTTGAAATACATTGATGGCTCAAGCAAGGGAACCTTCACAGACGGAAGGAAAAGCCCGCAGTCAATGCGGGCTTCGTCCTACAAAATATCGCAGCCGCTTCCGTCAGAACGCCGTAACGCCGCCGTCCACCGCCAATGAATGCCCGGTGGTAAACGCCGCGCCATCGCTGCACAAATACAGCACCGCGCTGGCGATCTCCTCAACCTTGCCGATACGCCCGACCGGGTGCATTGCGTTGGCGAAATCGGCTTTTTTCGGGTCCGCTTCATAGGCCCGACGGAACATATCGGTGTCGATCACCGCCGGACACACTGCGTTGACGCGGATTTTCTTCTTGGCATATTCAATGGCCGCCGACTTTGTCAGGCCAATCACCGCATGCTTGGACGCTGCGTAGATGCTCATCTTCGGTGCCGCCCCAAGCCCCGCCACCGAGGCCGTGTTGACGATGGCACCGCCGCCCTGGGCCAGTAGCAATGGCAACTGGTACTTCATGCACAGCCAGACCCCTTTGACGTTGACCCCCATGATCGCGTCGAACTCATCAAGGGTGCCGTCCGGCAGCTTGCCCTTCTCTATCTCGATGCCGGCGTTGTTGAAGGCGTAGTCGAGGCGCCCGTAGGTGTTGATCACTTCATTCATCAGGTTTTGCACGTCACCGTCGAGCGTCACGTTGCAGCGCACGAATACGGCGTCGCCACCGACGTCGCGAATAGACTGGACCGTCCCCTCGCCGCCCGCCACGTCCAGGTCGGCAACGACGACCTTGAGCCCCTGCGCCGCGAACGCCTGGGCCGTGGCGCGGCCAATACCCGCCGCGCCGCCCGTCACCACGGCAACTTCCCCGGAAAACGTCATGCTCATTGTCACTGCCTCGAAGAATTACTGACCGCCGCACTATAGCCACCGACCGCAACGGCACGGCAGCACTATCCAGTGGCCGGTTGGCGCTGCATGAACGCCCGTGATAACACCACCCACCACACCATCACTGGCTTGGATCAACCTGCATTCGCTGGATCGGCAAACCTTGCGGTAAGCGCGTCGAAGGTCTATCAACAAGGCTTCATTCATCTTGAGTGCCTGTCATGACCGCCCAGACCAACCGCCAATTCCTGCTCGCCAAACGCCCGGTGGGTGCCGCGACCCGCGAGACGTTCACGTATCAACAAGTCCCGGTTGGCGAACCGGCGGCGGGCCAGATCCTGGTCAAGAACGAGTACCTGTCCCTCGACCCGGCGATGCGCGGCTGGATGAACGAAGGCAAGTCCTACATCCCACCGGTCGGTATCGGCGAAGTCATGCGGGCATTGGGCGTCGGTCAGGTGATTGCGTCGAATAACCCGGGGTTTGCGGTGGGGGACTACGTCAATGGCGCCCTGGGCGTGCAGGATTATTTCCTCGGCGAGCCACGAGGTTTCTACAAGGTCGATCCAAAACTGGCGCCGCTGCCACGTTATTTATCAGCACTGGGCATGACCGGCATGACCGCTTATTTCGCCCTGTTGGATGTCGGCGCGCCCAAGGCTGGCGAAACCGTCGTGCTTTCAGGCGCCGCCGGTGCCGTGGGCAGCATTGCCGGGCAGATTGCCAAGCTCAAGGGCTGCCGCGTGGTCGGCATCGCCGGTGGTGCCGACAAATGCAAGTTCCTGGTCGAGGAGCTGGGCTTCGACGGGGCCATCGACTACAAGCATGAAGACGTCCATGCCGGTCTCAAGCGCGAGTGCCCCAAAGGCGTGGACGTGTATTTCGACAACGTCGGCGGCGATATCCTCGATGCCGTGCTCAGCCGCCTGAATCTCAAGGCCCGCGTGGTGATCTGCGGCGCCATCAGCCAATACAACAACAAGGAAGCGGTGAAGGGCCCGGCCAACTACCTGTCGCTGCTGGTCAACCGCGCGCGCATGGAAGGTTTCGTGGTCATGGACTACGCCTCGCAGTTCGCCGCCGCCGGGCAGGAAATGGCCGGGTGGATGGCCAAGGGGCAGCTCAAGAGCAAGGAAGATATTGTCGAAGGGCTGGAGACGTTCCCCGAGACGCTGACCAAATTATTCAGTGGGGAGAATTTCGGGAAGCTCGTGCTCAAGGTCTGACACACATCACTGTGAGTGCTGATGCCACGGCCTGACATAAAACAACTGTGGGAGCGAGCTTGCTCGCGATGGCGGTTCATCAGTCACGTTTGAATCGACTGAGATACCGCTATCGCGAGCAAGCTCGCTCCCACACGTTTTACAGCGTCTCGGTCAGGCCAGTTCGGCCACGACCGCTGCCAACGCCTTGGCCGGGTCGGCAGCCTGGCTGATCGGACGGCCGATTACCAGGTAATCGGAGCCCGCGTCCAGCGCCTGGCGCGGAGTCAGGATGCGCCGCTGGTCGTCCTGGGCGCTGCCCGCCGGACGAATCCCCGGTGTCACCAGTTGCAGCGATGGGTGCGCCGCTTTCAGGGCACTGGCTTCCAGCGCCGAGCAGACCAAGCCGTCCAGGCCAGCCTTTTGTGCCAGCGCCGCCAGACGCAGCACTTGCTCCTGAGGCTCGATGTCCAGGCCAATCCCCGCCAGATCCTCGCGCTCCATGCTGGTCAGCACGGTCACGCCGATCAGCAGCGGTTTCGGGCCGCTGCGCTGGTCCAGCACTTCACGGCAGGCCGCCATCATGCGCAGGCCGCCGGAACAATGCACGTTGACCATCCACACGCCCATCTCCGCAGCCGCCTTGACGGCCATGGCGGTGGTGTTGGGGATGTCATGGAATTTAAGGTCCAGGAACACTTCGAACCCCTTGTCGCGCAGGGTCCCGACAATTTCCGAAGCGCAACTGGTGAACAGTTCCTTGCCGACTTTGACCCGGCACAGCTTGGGGTCCAACTGGTCGGCCAGCTTCAGGGCGGCGTCACGGGTAGGGAAATCCAGGGCGACGATGATAGGCGTCTGGCAGGCGGACATGAGCGGGCTCTCAGGCAAGTCGAAATCGGCGCGCATTGTAGCGGAACCAGCGCCCTTGCGGGACCCGATGATCGGTAAATCATCAATCGCCCTGCTCCCGTTTGTGTCGCAGCCGATACATTCATGACACGCGCACAATACGGCAGGACGCTACCCTGCGCCGCCGCAACCGGTTATTCCAGCGCTTCACGGCCCACCGTCCGAAGCTTATGCTCAAACCACGCCCTCGCCGCCCTCCATGCGGTTGGCAACCCAACTGGCAGATGACGCACCCATGCAGAACACCCCCATTGCAAATGCTGGCGATCAGAAAGTGCCTGACGATGATCGGCGCTGGACCACCCGCGCCCTGATCGTCGATGACGACGTACCGATCCGCGAGTTGCTGATCGACTACCTCGCCCGCTTCGGCATTCGCGCCAGTGGCGTGACCGATGGCGCGGCCATGCGCCAGGCGATGCAGGCCGAGCATTTCGACGTGGTCGTGCTGGACCTGATGTTGCCAGGCGAAGACGGTCTGCAATTGTGCCGCTGGCTGCGGGCCGAGTCGGATATCCCCATCCTGATGCTGACGGCCCGCTGCGAGCCCACCGACCGCATCATCGGCCTGGAACTGGGCGCCGATGACTACATGGCCAAGCCCTTCGAACCCAGGGAATTGGTGGCGCGAATCCAGACCATCCTGCGCCGCGTGCGCGATGACCGCAGCGAGCAGCGCGCCAACATTCGCTTCGATAACTGGCGACTCAACAGCGTGCTGCGCCAGCTGGTCTCCCCCACTGGATTGGTAGTGCCCCTGTCCAACGCCGAATTCCGCCTGCTGTGGGTGTTCATCGAGCGACCGCGCCGTGTGCTCAGCCGTGAACAATTGCTGGACGCCGCGCGCGGTCGTTCCATCGAGGCCTTCGACCGCAGCATCGACCTTTTGGTCTCGCGCTTGCGCCAGAAACTGGGTGACGATCCGAAGGCCCCGCAATTGATCAAGACCGTGCGCGGTGAAGGCTACCTGTTCGACGCGCGGGATATCGGCTGATGCGCCTGCGCTTCGACTCCCTGTTCGGCCGCCTGTTCGGCGTGCTGCTGCTGGCGATCATCCTGGCGCATCTGTTGGCCTTTGCCTGGTTCTTTCATTACGACAAGCCACCTCCTGGGCCGCCCCCGGCGTTCTCCCATCAAACCGCAGGTCCCCCGCGCTCCAGCCCGCCACCGGGCCAACGCCCCTGGTTCGGCGGCCCCGTGGTACCGCTGACGTTTCAGTTCGTGTTCCTGATTGTCGCCGCCTGGTACGGCGCCAAGCTGTTGACCCGGCCGATCCAACGCCTGAGCGACGCCGCCGAACGGCTGAGCGAGGACCTCGATAGTCCGCCACTGGAGGAAAACGGTCCGCGTGAGGCCCGCCAGGCCGCCCATACCTTCAACCTGATGCAACGGCGGATCCGCGAGCAGGTGCAGCAGCGCTCGCGCATGCTGGGGGCTGTATCCCATGATCTGCGCACCCCGCTGTCGCGGCTCAAGCTGCGCCTGGAGCAGATCAACGACACCCGGTTGCAGGATCAGATGCGCCAGGACCTGGACGATATGATCGGCATGCTCGACGCGACACTGACTTATCTGCACGAACAACGCACCAGCGAGGCGTTGCAGTGGATGGACGTGCAGGCCCTGGTGGAGTCATTGAGCGAAAACGCCCAGGACCAGGGCGCCAACGTGCAGGCCAGCGGCACCTGTGGGCCTATGCAGGTGCAACCGATGGCCCTGCGTTCGTGCCTTAACAACCTCATCGACAACGCCCTGCGCTACGCGGGCGACGCGTCGATTGTTCTGGAAGATCAACAGGACCAATTGCTGATCCGGGTGATTGACCATGGCCCCGGCATCGCGGCGGACAAACGCGAAGCGGTATTCGAGCCATTCTTTCGCCTGGAGGGCTCGCGCAACCGTAACTCCGGTGGCGTCGGCCTGGGCATGACCATCGCCAGGGAGGCCGCCGAGCGCCTGGGCGGGCACTTGAGCCTGGAAGAAACGCCGGGGGGTGGATTGACGGCGGTGATCAGCTTGCCTCGCCTCTGAGTCCCTTCGATTCCCCTGTGGGATTCGGCATTGTTGGATTGCTGTGTATGTTCCTCGGTACACACTCGAAACACCCACGACAACTGCCCCGTCGAGGCTGCATGAACCGGTGCACCCACCGGTCATCACACCTCAAGGAGCATGCCCATGATCGGCAGCATCAGCGGTTACTCGACCTACAGCAGCACCAGCAATACCGTGACCAGCAATGCCCGCAGCCAACAATTTCAAAAACAATTGCTCGACAAGCTCGACACCAATGGCGACGGCTCGGTCGATCAGGATGAGTTGAGCACGGCCCTGTCGCAAAAAAGCGGCGACGGCATTCTCGTCAGCCTGAGCGACAACTTTGCTGACCTGGATAGTGACGGCAGCGGTGACCTGAGCGGTGAAGAAATGGCCGCTATGGCGCCGCCTCCCCCGCCGCCACGGGACCAGGCGCCGGATACCGAACTGGCTGACGCGTTGCTCAGTGCCCTGGACGCCGATGGCGATGGCGTGATCAGCAGCGACGAGCTGAGCAGCGGCCTCGCCAGCGCCGGCAGCAGCGCCGACAGCGACCAGGTGTTCTCTGCCCTGGACGCGAATGAAGACGGCACAGTCAGCCTCGACGAGCTCACCGCCAGCCTCGCACCGCCCCCGCCCTCCCAGCAGTCCTCCAGTGAAACGCTGTTCAGCCAGCTCGACACCGATGGCGACGCCAGCATCAGCGCCAGCGAACTGGACAGCGCCTTGCAGGCCGGACGCCGAAACGACAGCGCCTCCGAGCGCATCGATGCCAGCCAGGCGTTGGACAAAATGATTGCCAACCTCAGCCGGCAGTATTCGCTGGCTAACGTCGCCACCGTGGGCAAACACCTGAACGTGGCGACCTGATTCGCCGGCCAGCCGGGGCCAGGCTGGCCAGCTTTCGTGGCGAGGGAGGTTGCTCCCGCTGGACCGTAGGAGCTGCCGAGCGAAGCGAGGCTGCGATCTTTCCCCAGACGCTTGAGTCCCAAGCGAAAGATCAAAAGATCGCAGCCTCGCTTCGCTCGGCAGCTCCTACAGGCCCCAGCGGGATGGACGGCTTTCAATTATCGCGCCTGGCTCTTGCTCCAATCCGTCAGCAAGCTGTACGCCACTGCCAATAATGTCGGGCCGATGAACAGCCCGATGAAGCCGAACGCAATCAACCCGCCGAACACCCCCAACAGCACGATCACCAGCGGCAGGTTTCCGCCACGGCTGATCAGATAGGGCTTGAGCACGTTGTCCACGCCGCTGATGATGAAGGTGCCCCAAATGCCCAGGAACACTGCCATCCCGTATTCACCTTTCCAGACCAGCCACGCCGTGGCGGGGATCCAGGCCAGTGGCGGGCCCATCGGGATCAGGCTGAGCAGGAAGGTGACGATACCCAGCACCAGCGCTCCGGGGACCCCGGCGATCAGGAAGCCGATCAACGCCAGCACCGCCTGGGCCGCCGCGGTCCCGATCACGCCATTGACCACCCGCTGCACCGTCCCGGCCACCAGCTCGACGTAATAACCGGCACGGTCGCCGATCAGTCGTTCCAGCAGCCCTTGGACAAACGCGGCCAGCCGCGGGCCGTCACGATAGAAAAAGAAGACGAATACGATGCTCAGGGTCAGTTCGAGGATGCCGCCGCCGATCTGGGCGCTGCGGGCCAGCAACCAGTTGCCGACCTGCCCCAGGTACGGCTTGATGGACACCATCATCGCCGCGCCCTGCTGGTCGATGCTGTTCCAGATACCGACCAGGCGCCCGCCCACCAATGGCACGCCGGCCAGCCAGTCGGGCGCCTCGGGCAAGCCGTCGACCTGTGCATCCCGGATGAACGCCGTGGCGTCGCGCACATGATCGGCCAGGTTGAATCCCAGCCATACCAGCGGCACCGCCACCAGCAACATCCAGCCCACCGTCAGCAAGCCCGCCGCCAGGGATTCGCGCCCGTTGACCCAACGGGTCAGCAGGCGCATCAGTGGCCAACTGGCAAACGCCAGCACCGCGCCCCAGAACAGCGCCGACCAGAACGGAGCCATCACCCAGAGGCTTGCACCGAACAACACCAGGAGCAGGATCTGCACCAATAGCCGATCGTTATTGAGCATGAAAGATCTCGGAAAATGAAAGATACGGGGGTAACCAATTCAAGCGCCGCCCCCGCAACAGCTTATCGCAGCAATTCAAGATGCAGGCCCGCCGCCTCAGCGCTGGCCGCCTCCATTCGAGCGGCGCGCACACCCTGGCCGATCAAGCCCTGACGCCACGCCTCGGCTTGCGGCCCGGCGATGCTGACTCGCAGCCCAGTGTCCAGGTTCAACGCCCGGGACAGCAGGCGCAGCCAGGTATCGTCCGGTTCACCGGCCAGGCGCGGCAGGTCCAGCACGCCGGTGTCCTTGAGCTGGCGCAGCAGGGTCGCCGAGGTCGGCAAGACATCGCCCAGCGGCGCATTGGCTTCGAACTGTTCGACGTGCAGGTAGGCCTTGCGATTGCCACGGGTGATGGCATACAGCGCGATGAGCGTGTTGTCCGTTGGCGGCGCCAGGCGCAGCAGCAGATAGGCCTGGCCGTTGTCGGCGCCGTAGAGCTTGGCATTGCCGAACACTTCGTTGGCCCACAGGCTGCTTTCGCCGCAGTCGCGGGCCTGGCACCAGAACAGCAGCTCGGCGCCCTGTTTCTGCAGCGCTTCGCGGGCAGCGGTAAAGGCCTGTGTGGCGGAATGCTCGGGCGGCAGCTCGTAGGTCACCGAGGTGGCGTTGCCCCGGGCATCGATTTGTCCGTCGAAACGCAACTGGCCGCTGATCTTGCGGATCGAACCCATGGGGTAGATCCGCTCCAGGTCGCTGGTTTGCCGATAGTCGACGATTTGCGCGTCGGGCATGCGTGGCACACGCTCCAGGTCCTGGCTGCCAGGCACATCGGCGGCCAGCACTGCCGGCGCGAAACAGGCCAGCGTCAGCAGGACGAATGAGTGGACGGATGATTTCATTGGATCGGCTTCGCCTGGATCCGCGCGACGCAAAGGCGTTCGTCAATGCGCAGCAAGGCGAGTGGACGGTTATCAGTCATGGTTGGCTCCCTTTCAACCCGCCCAGCCTCGACACTTGCCCGGCGCAAGTCAAGAAACGCTGAAGAACCGATTGAAACAGTCTGCTACAAGCGCCGCCCCGGACTCATCGTTCAGGTGCAAATGATGGCCGCCGGGCAACTGTTCATGACTGAAGGGTAGACGTTCCAGCAATTCGGGGTGGTGGGCCAGCATACCGTCCGCCGCCACCACCAGATGAGCAGGACAAGCGATCCGCGCCACGAAGGCCATGGCCTGTTCGTCGGTCAGGCGCAGCGGTGAGGGCAAGGTCAGGCGATTGTCGGTGCGCCAGGTGTAGCCTCCCGGCACCGGCATCAAGCCGCGCTGGGCCAGCAACTCGGCGGCCTCGCGACTGACCGCCACCAGACCCTTCATGCGGGCTTCGATGGCCCGGTCAAGGGTTTTATAGACGGGTTTGCGTTTTTGCTGCAACTCCAACTGCGCCTGTAAGGCCATGCCCATGCGCTCCGCCGCATTATCGCCTTTCGCCGTAGGAGGAATCACACCATCGATCAGGCCCAGGTGCGTGATACGTTCCGGCAACGACCCGGCCAGCACCAGCGAGACAATGGCCCCCATGGAATGGCCCAGCAGGGCAAAACGCTTCAATCCCAGTTGCTCGGCCACTTGCAGCACATCGTGGGCAAAGTCCCACAGGGCATAGCCGGCGCCAGGCGGACGATGCCCGGAATGACCGTGGCCGGCCATGTCCAGGGCGATCACCCGCACGCCCTGCAACCGGGGCGCCAGTCGGGCGAAACTGTTGGCGTTGTCCAGCCAGCCATGCAAGGCGATCACCGGTCGGCCGTCTTCCGGGCCAAACAGATGAGCCGCCAGTTCGATATGGGACAGGCTCAGGCGGACTTCTTCAACGACGCTCATGGGCGGCGTCCTTCCCAGCGCTGGAAGAGGTCCTTGAGCAGATTGGCGGTGTCCAGTGGGCGCTCCAGAGGAAACATGTGGCCGCCCGGCATGCTCAGCGACTCGCCGAAGGGCATGCGTCCCACCGACCGGGCGTGATGACGCATCACCACCCGACTCTGCCGCCCCCGCACCACGGCCAGCGGGATTTCGAGTTTTCGAGCCCTTCCGGGGCTGGTGTGCGGCACACCTCGGTAGATGCTGATTTCCGTGGCCGGGTCGAAGCGCAGTCGCAACCGATCGCCGACCGGCTGCAAGCCATGTTGCAGGTACGCTTCGAAGCACTCTGGGTCGAAACCGCGAAACAGCGTCTTGCCAGCAAAATAAGTCCGCGCCGATTCCAGGTCGCTGAACTCCTCCCGCCGCCCCAGGGTTCGCCCCGCCGGCGTCAGGCGATCGATGAAGCCCAGGCGCTTGGCGGCCAGGATCAGCCAGCGATCCACACGGGTCAGCACCGGAGAATCGAGCATGACCACGCCCCGATACAACCAAGGGCTGCGCAACGCCGCGTGCAGATGCAGCACGCCCCCCAAGGAATGCCCCACTCCCCAGACCGGTTCCGGTTGCTGCTCCAGATGATGAATCAGCTCGTCCACCAGGTTGTTCCAGTTGTCATCGACGGGGAAGCGCGGGTCGTGCCCGTGCAATTCCAGATGCGCGACCTGGTACTGCGGCGCCAGTGCGGCGAACAGCTTGCCGTACGTGGCCGAGGGGAAACCATTGGCGTGAGCGAAAAACACCTGTTGCGACATGTTGGGCCGATCCATTGCGAGAACTGCGATCGATTCTGCGCAGAACCCGGCGGCGCGGCAATGACCGTAACTGACAGGAATGATGACAGTCGGGGTTGGGATATGGGCTCGTGCCCACTGCCCCGTGGCGAGGGAGCTTGCTCCCGGTGGGCTGCGCAGCAGGCCCGAAGATGGGCAACACGGTGTGCCCGGCTGATCGAGTCACGAGACCGAGGGCCGCTTCGCGCCCCAGCGGGAGCAAGCTCCCTCGCCACAATGGACTGCTCCACCCCGCAGGCATCAACGCGCCGGCGGCTGCTCACCCAACGGCACCACCGCCATGGTCAGGCGCGATACGCAGTTGACCTTGCCGTCATCGTTGACCAACCGGATGTCCCAGACCTGGGTGGTGCGCCCCAGGTGAACCGAGCGGGCCGTGGCCGTGACCCGTCCGCTGCGTACGCCCCGCAAATGGTTGGCGTTGATCTCCAGGCCCACGCAGTAGAACTTGCTGGTGTCCACGCACAGGTAGGCGGCCATGGAGCCGACCGTTTCGGCCAGCACCACCGACGCGCCGCCGTGCAGCAGGCCGAACGGCTGGTGGGTGCGGTGATCAACAACCATGCTCGCAGTCAGGGACTCGTCGTCGAAGGACTCGAAACGAATGTCCAGCACTTCGCTGATGGTGTTTTTACCAGCGGCGTTCAGTTGTTCAATATTCGGGGTGGTGCGCCACAGACTCATCGTTGCCGTTCCTTGTGATTTTTATTTTGCCTTGGGACCGTTCGTTTCAGGGATGCTTGAGGCTCTTGAGCTTCATCGCACCGGCCAGCGGCAGATCACCTTCCAGCTCGGCCAAGCCAGCCGTCGAAACCTGTTCCGGTTGCTGCAAGTGACCGTGCTGCAAAAAGCCCAGCAGGCTGCCCACCAATGGGTTATGGCTGACCAGCAGAACGTTGCCCTGATCGTCCAGGTGTTTCAACACTTCAGCCGGGCGAGTCTCCGGCGTCAACCAGTTCACGGTGATCAACTCAGGCTCGAATCCGAGGGCCTCGCGTACCAGTTGCGCGGTCTGCTGGGCGCGCACGTAAGGGCTGGCATAAATGGCCCGCAACGGCTCGCCTATCAATCGACCGGCGCTGAGCAGCACTTCCTCGCGCCCATGAATCGTCAACACCCGCTCCGGATCGGGACGGGCTCCGTGGGGCTCGGCCTCGCCATGACGCAATACCCACAGTTTCATAGCTTCGGCTCCTCGTCCCGGACCGGGTGCGGTGCCTGGCGCCACGGTGTGGGGCGCTTCGCCTTCCGGCGTGCGTGGGGTCGGCCAGTCGGCGAATGGCCAAGGCTTCTGGTCACTGTGAAAGGTGCCAAAACGGCCGATCTGCGCGAGGAACTGGCTCAGGCTGTCGCCAAAATTCATCAGGCTGGCGCTGGGCGCGCCGTAGATCAGCCGGTAGATCAACTGCACCAGCACCACGGCGCCGAGGATGAATTGCGCCACCTGCCAGACCAGCAGGTAAATCACCATCCACAGCACGCGCAGCAGGATGGATTCGTATTGAGGCTGCCCTTTCGGATCGTTCATGGTTCGCTCCTGCTTGCGGTCAAAGGGAATCAGTTGAAACCGCTGGTGGAAATAAAATCGACGTCGGTCTTGGGTTCGCCACGCATCAACAGTTCGATCACCTGTTCCAGCGTGCGCCCTTCGAACAGGATCGCATGCAGACCGGCGACCAGCGGCATGTACACGCCGGCCTCCTGGGACTTGGCCTTGAGCACCTTGAGGGTGTTGACCCCTTCCGCCACTTCACCCAGGCGCGACACGGCCTCGTCCAGGCTCAGGCCTTGGCCGAGGGCGAAGCCGACCTGGTAGTTGCGGCTCTTGGGCGAAGAGCAGGTAACGATCAGGTCGCCCACCCCGGCCAGCCCGAGGAAAGTCATCGGATTGGCGCCCTGGCTGACGGCAAATCGGGTCATTTCCGCCAGCGCCCGGGTGATCAGCATGCTCTTGGTGTTCTCGCCCATGCCCAAGGCGACCGCCATGCCGGCGATGATCGCGTAGACATTCTTCAGCGCCCCGCCCAGCTCCACGCCGAAACGATCCGCGCTGGCATAGACGCGGAAAGTGCGGCCATGCAACGCGGCCTGGACCCGTTGGCACAACTCTTCATCTTCGCTGGCGACCACGGTGGCGGTCAGGGCATGCTCGGCAATCTCGCGCGCCAGGTTCGGCCCGGAGATCACGCCGATTCGCGCCTTGGGGGCGATGTCTTCGAGGATCTCGCTCATCAGCTTGAAGGTTTGCGCCTCGATACCTTTGGTCAGGCTCACCAGCAGTTTGCCGCTCAAGCGTTCGGCATGGGGCGCCAATACCGAGCGCAAGGCGCTGGAAGGCAAGGCCACGAAGAACAGGTCGCTGCCTTCAAGTGTGGCCTGCAAGTCAGTGACCGGCTCCACTTCAGGCCGGACCTTGATGCCCTTGAGGTAACGCGGATTCTCCCGGTTGACCCGGATGGCCTCGGCCTGTTCGGGGTCACGCATCCATTGGCGCACCGCGTGGCCGTTTTCCGCCAGCAGGTTAGCCACGGCAGTGCCGAAACTCCCGCCTCCCAGGACCGCAATCGGGCGCTGTTCAGTCATATGCAATCCGCTCTTCCGTACCAAGTGGCAATGCGGGGCATTATACGGAGCAGCCGGACCGCGACCAGCCCCGTCAGTAATTACCCATAGCTGTAGGAAGCTGACCATCAATTCCTAGGAAAATGCTGTCAACGTGAATGGAAAAGTCGTTCGGCTCGGTTAACATGCCTGCCTTCCTTTCATTATCCAAGGCTGTGCCGTGTTCGTTGGCCCCTCCCGTCCAGGTTCTTCACTGCTATTGGCGCTGATCATCAGTCCGCCGGTAGTGGCCGACGACTTGTTCGTGGACAGCCAGGCCGTGCCCCAGGTGTTGACCGCCACGCGCCTGAAACAGTCGCCGGCCGCAGTGCCGGGCAGCATGACCGTGCTCGATCGTGAATTGATCAAGGCCAGCGGCGCCCGGGACATCAGCGAACTGTTGCGCCTGGTGCCGGGCATGATGGTCGGCAATCTCAGCGGCAACCAGGCCACCGTCAATTACCACGGGACCAACGCCAGCGAAGCGCGGCGCATGCAGGTGCTGATCGATGGCCGTTCGGTGTATCGCGCCGGCCTGGCGACAGTGGACTGGAGCGATATTCCGGTCGCCATGGAAGACATCGACCGAATCGAAGTCTTCCGGGGCCCGAACACCGTCAGCTACGGTGCCAACGCGCTGATGGCGGTGGTCAACATCATTACCCGCGCCCCGGCCGACAGCCACGGCACCCGACTGAAGATCACCCGGGGCCAGCGAGGGATCGGCGACTGGTACGCCAGCCAGGGCAGTGGTTGGGAAAACGGCGATTTCCGACTCTCGCTGTCCGGCCAGGAAGACGACGGTTTCGACAGCGACCGCAACGGTGCCGATTACCGCGACAGCCGGCGACTGGACCGCTTCAACCTGTCCGTCAGCCAAATCCTGGACGAATCCCAGAGCATCGATTGGCAATTGAACGCCAAGGACGGGACCAATCAGCGGCCCTACACCTATCGCCCTGTGTTCGCCGGGATTACAGCGGCTGGGGATAATTCTGACGTCATCGCCAAGGATTACGCCGGTTCGCTGCGCTGGAACCTGGACCTGAACCCCAATCACAGCCTCTATGTACAAGGCTCGATCCAGCATTGGGATCGCCAGCAAACCTGGCGCGCCTGTGATGCCGAGGTGTCCTTCAGCCCGCAATTGACCGACCTCTGGCAGCTCAACCCCAACTACGCCGAGAAGCTGGCCCGCAACATTCCGAGCTTCCTCGGCTCGGGCGCGCCGCCCGGTACCGCACAGGAACAGGCACTGGCCAATCAGGTGCTCGATCAGTGGCGCAACGGCGCTTCCCAGACACTGTGCGGCGACATCGACCAAAGCGCCCGCGAGTCGCGCTATGACCTGGAGATCCAGGACACCCTCAGCCTGTCCGACAGCCTGCGGCTGGTCACCGGGGCGAATTATCGCTACGACCGGGCCGACTCGGAGACCTACTTCAACGGTACCCTGGACGACACCACCTACCGTTTGTTCGGCCAGCTCGAATGGCGAGCCAGCGAACACTGGCTGCTGCAGGGCGGCGCGATGTTCGAGGACACGCGCCTGACCGGCAGTTCGCTGACACCGCGGATGGCGGTGAACTACCTGATCACCCCGCGACATGGCCTGCGGGCGGTGTATTCCGAGGCGGTGCGTTCGCCGGACATGTTCGAGAACAACGTCAATTGGAGCTATCAAGTCTCCAACCTGCAGCCGTCCGCGTTCGGCCAGGACAGTGCACGCTATTTCGTACGCACGCGCGGCCCGGGGAACCTGGATCAAGAGCACATGCGCTCCCGAGAGCTGGGTTACAACGGCTATTTCATGGACCTTGGCCTGACGATGGATGTGAAGCTGTTCCATGACGAAATCACCGGCATGATCAGCGAGCCGCTGCGCAACAACCAATACATCGCCAGCAACAGCAACGAATCGCAATTCACCGGTGCCGAGACCCAATTGGACTGGCGCGTGACCCTTGCCGATCGGCTGCGCCTGACTTACGCCTACGTCGATGCCCTGGCGAGCAACCCCCTCGACGAACAACTGACCGCCCGCAACAGCGGTTCCGCCGGCTGGTTGCGCGATTGGGGCCGGGGTTGGAACAGCGCGGTCTTCTATTACGCCGCCGATGCCCTCAATGGTTATCGCTACGAGCGGGTCGACACCCGCCTCGCCCGGCGAATCCCCTTGGGCAAGGCCAGCCTGGAGCTGGCGGGGGTGATGCAACAGCGCCTCGACGATCAACCCACCACTTACGTCGACAATCGCTACGACTCCCGTCACGTCCTGTATTTCAGCGCAGAGTTGTCCTTCTAGATGTCTCGGCGCCAACCCCGCAAGACGCCATCCCGTGGCCGCCTTTGGCTGTTGCTGTGGGTGGCGTTTGCCAGTCTGCTGAGCGTCGTTGACGCCCGCGCTGCGGAGATCCTGCTGACCGGCGCCCAGGATAGCCCCGGCGTGCAGTCGTTTACCCAGGCCTTGCAGGCCCGACGCCCCTACGACAATGTTCGGTTTGCCCCCGTGGCCGACCTGCCGGCGCCGGACCGGTTACCCGGCGACCTGCGCCTGGTGCTGCTGGATTTACCGAGCCTGGATTGGCGCCTGCAAAAGATCCACGGCCCGGCGACCCTGGTGCTGCGGATCAGCCGCCAGCAAGCCCGCGATCGCTTGGGCGATGCAACGCCCGAGCACCTGAGCCTGCTCTGGAGCGATCCGCCGATGGCGCGGCAATTGCGCCTGATTCGCCAGGTCCTGCCGCAAGTGCGACGGGTCGGCATACTCTTCGACAAGCACAGCGAGTTCCTGCTCAAGGATGCTCATCAGGCGGCGCTTGCCCTGGGCCTGGAAATTGTCGGCGAGCGCTGGGACGACAGCAGCGACAGCCGCCCGTTACAGAACCTGCTGGGCCAGAGCGACGTGTTGCTCGGCCTGGATGATCCTGACCTGTACAACCCCAAGACGGTGAAGAACCTGCTGCTCAGCAGTTATGCCCGGCAACGCGCGCTGATCGGCCCGAGCCCGGCCTTCGTCAAGGCGGGCAGCCTGGCCAGCACATACAGCGACCAGGAAGACTGGCTGGCGATTCTCGATGATCTGCTCGACCGCCCCGCCACCACCTGGCCGCGCACCCTGTACCCGCCCCGCTTCAAAGTCCTGAGCAATCAACAGGTCGCCCGTTCCCTGGGGATCGAACCGATCGATGCCGAATCCGTCGCTGCGCAGTTGGCAGAAGGAGAACACCGCCCATGACCTTGCGTCGTCGTTGGGATATCCACACCCGCACCCAGCTCATCGCCCTCGGCCCGGCCTTGTTGTTGACCGTGTTGCTGATCGGCTTCTTCACCTTCGTGCGGATCCAGGACTTGCGCCAGGAACTCAACCACACCGGGCAACTGATCGCCAACCAACTGGCGCCGGCAGCGGAATACGGGGTCATTTCCGGCAACAACGAAGTGCTGGAAAGCCTGCTCACCGCGACCCTGGCCACGCCCCACGTGCGTTTCCTCGAGGTCCAGGACCGCACGGAGCGAGTCCTGGTGTACGTCGAGCAACCGGCCCAGGCCCGCAACCATTCACAACAGGTGGAAGTGTTCCAGGCCCCGGTTCGCCTGCAGCGCATTGCCCTGAACAATGACTTCCTGCAAGGCAATAATCCGACCACCGAAACGCCCGGCGAGGATTACCTGGGCCGGGTGATCGTCGGCATGTCCAGCGACGCCTTCAGCCAGCGTCAGCAGGAAATCCTGCTCAAGGCCGCGATCCTGGCGTTGTTCGCCCTGCTGTTCACGTTCCTGGTGGCGCGGCGCCTGGCGGCCGACCTGTCACGGCCGATCCGCGACATCGGCAACGCGGTCAAGGCGATCCAGCAAGGCGACTACAACGCCCCGCTGCCGATCGTCGACGACGGCGAACTGGGGGCATTGTCGCGGCACATCAACAACCTCGCCGACGGCCTCGAGCAGGCCAGCCGTGAACAGCACCAGGCCATGGCCCAGTTGATCAAGACCCGGGAAGAAGCGGAAAAGGCCAACAGCGCCAAGTCCGAATTCCTGGCGATGATGAGCCATGAGCTGCGCACGCCGATGAACGGCGTGCTGGGCATGCTGCAACTGCTGGAAACCACCCACATGACCGACGAGCAGCACGAGTACACCGCGCTGGCCTCGGAGTCCACCGAGCACCTGTTGAAGGTGATCAACGACATCCTCGATTTCTCGCGTATCGAACGCTCCGCACTGGAGTTGGAACACATTGCGTTCAACCTGGCGGAGCTGGTGGGCAGTTGCGCCCAGTCGTTCCAACACAGCGCCGCGCAACGCAAGCTGGGCCTGGACCTACTTATCCCCGACGACCTGAAGCCGCTGCAGGTACAAGGCGACCCGACGCGGATCCGGCAGATCCTGGTGAACCTGATCGGCAACGCGCTGAAGTTCACCGACCAGGGCCGCGTTACCGTGCAATGCCAATGGCAAGCCCTGGACCACGAACTACTCTGGTTCACCTGCACGGTACGTGACAGCGGCATCGGTATCCCGGCCGAGAGCCTGGAGCGGATGTTCGACGCGTTCCAGCAGGCCGACAGTTCGATTTCCCGGCGCTACGGCGGCACGGGCCTGGGCTTGCCGATCGCGCGCACCCTGGCCGAACGCATGGGCGGCACGCTGCGCGCCCAGAGCGAGGAAGGCCAGGGCTCGGTGTTTACCCTGGAGATCCCCCTGGCCCTGTCGCGCCTGGCCCCACCGCCGTTGCCTCCACGCCTGCCTGGCGGAAGCCGTGATGGAGAAGGCCGCAATGTCCTGCTGGTAGAAGACAACCCGGTGAACCAGACGGTGATCGAAGCCATGCTGCGCAGCCTGGGTTTCAAGGTCAGCGTCGCCACCGATGGCGCCCAGGCCGTACGCAGCGCCGAGAGCCTGATTTTCGAAGCGATCCTGATGGACTGCCGGCTGCCGGTCATCGATGGCTACGAAGCCACCCGGCAGATCCGCCAATTGCCGGGCTGTACCGAGGTGCCCATCATCGCCCTGACAGCCAATGCATTGCAGGGCGACCGGGAAGCCTGCCTGGCGGCAGGCATGAACGATTACTTGGCCAAACCCTTCAAGCGAATTGACTTGCAGCAGACTCTCCAACGCTGGGTAGGGTAAATACGGGGCGTTGGACTATCTGCGACTGGCGTGAAAGGCGAAAGTGCGGCAGTCTTAAGCACCCGGACACGCCTCGAGCGGGACAGGAATAACAATTTCAGTGCACAGGTGTACATTCATTTCCCGTGTGCTGTGACTTTCACTACAACGCAATAGTCTATGAGTAGGCTGCCGACTCGAGGCATGAACGCTTCGATCGGCCGGGAAGATTTGCCCCACCCTGCCGCATGGGACTATTGAGGAGCTCGCATGACCAAACAAAACGCCTTTACTCGGGAAGATCTGCTGCGCTGCAGTCGCGGTGAGCTGTTCGGCCCAGGTAACGCGCAACTGCCCGCCCCGAACATGCTGATGGTGGATCGCATCACCCATATCAGCGATGAGGGTGGCAAGTACGGCAAAGGTGAATTGGTCGCCGAGCTGGATATCACTCCGGACCTGTGGTTCTTCGCCTGTCACTTCGAAGGTGACCCGGTGATGCCCGGCTGCCTGGGCCTCGACGCCATGTGGCAACTGGTCGGCTTTTTCCTCGGCTGGCAGGGCCTGCCAGGCCGCGGTCGCGCCCTGGGTTCGGGCGAAGTGAAGTTCTTCGGTCAGGTACTGCCGACTGCGAAGAAGATCACCTATAACATTCATATCAAACGCGTCCTCAAGGGCAAGCTGAACATGGCCATTGCCGATGGTTCGGTTGCCGTGGATGGTCGCGAGATCTACACCGCCGAAGGCCTTCGGGTCGGCGTTTTCACCTCCACTGACAACTTCTAAGGGTTATCCGCATGCGCCGCGTCGTTATCACTGGTCTGGGCATCGTTTCGTGCCTGGGCAATGACAAAGAGACCGTCTCCGCTAACCTGCGTGCAAGTCGCCCTGGCATCCGGTACAACCCGGAATATGCCGAAATGGGTCTGCGTAGCCAGGTTTCCGGCTCCATTGACCTGAACCTCGAAGAGCTGATCGATCGCAAGATCTACCGTTTCGTCGGCCACGCGGCGGCTTATGCCTACCTGGCCATGAAAGACGCCATTGCTGACTCCGGCCTGACCGACGAGCAGGTGTCCAACGTGCGCACCGGCCTGATCGCCGGTTCCGGCGGCGCGTCGACCTTGAACCAGATGGAAGCGCTGGACATCCTGCGCGAGAAAGGCGTCAAGCGCGTCGGCCCGTACCGCGTCACGCGGACCATGGGCAGCACCGTTTCGGCTTGCCTGGCCACCCCTTTCAAGATCAAGGGCCTGAACTACTCGATCTCCTCCGCTTGCGCCACCAGTGCCCACTGCATTGGCACCGCGGTCGAGCAGATCCAGATGGGCAAGCAAGACATCGTGTTCGCCGGCGGCGGTGAAGAAGAACATTGGAGCCAGTCGTTCCTGTTCGATGCGATGGGCGCCCTGTCCAGCAAACGCAACGACACACCGCAAACCGCTTCCCGCGCCTACGACGCCGACCGTGACGGTTTCGTCATCGCCGGCGGTGGTGGCATGGTCGTGGTCGAGGAGCTGGAACACGCCCTCGCCCGTGGCGCGAAGATCTACGCGGAAATCGTCGGCTACGGCGCCACTTCCGACGGCTACGACATGGTCGCGCCGAGCGGTGAAGGTGCCGTGCGCTGCATGCAGATGGCCATGTCCACTGTCGACACACCGATCGACTACCTGAACACCCACGGCACCTCGACCCCGGTCGGCGACGTCGCGGAGATGAAAGGTGTGCGTGAAGTGTTCGGCGACAAGGCCCCGGCCATCAGCTCCACCAAGAGCCTCTCGGGTCACTCCCTGGGCGCCGCCGGCAGTCCACGAAGCGATCTATTGCATGCTGATGATGGAAGGCAACTTCATGGCCGGTTCGGCCAACATCGACGAGCTGGACCCGGAAGTGGCCGACCTGCCAATCCTGACCAAGACTCGCGAAAATGCCACCATCAACACCGTGATGAGCAACAGCTTCGGCTTCGGTGGCACCAACGCCACCCTGGTGATGAAGCGCTGGCAGGGCGCGTAGGAGCTGCCGCAGGCTGCGATCTTTTAAAGCGAAAAGATCGCAGGCTTCGCCAGCTCCTACAGGAGCCAACAAAAACGCCCCGACTGGTTCGGGGCGTTTTTTTGTCCGTTCAAAAGCGATGGAAATCTTTGTGGGAGCGAGCTTGCTCGCGATAGCGGTGGATCAGCCAACCTTGATACTGACTGATCCGACGCCATCGCGAGCAAGCTCGCTCCCACAGTTAATTTCAACTTAGCGCACGACAAACCGCTGCTGCGTCAGCAGCCGATCGCCCTGGAACACCATGAACCGCCACTCCCCCGGCACCACTTCGTGGCTTTCGGTGAATTCGTAGGCCATGACATCTTGCGGCGCGCCGGGCACCAGTTTCTGGATAACCTCGAACTTGTCGTGACGCACGCCATCGGGCGTACGGATGCCCGGCGTGAAATACAGCAAGGTCAGCGGCTGGTCATTCTCGATCTTGCCCGCCAACTGGTAGCGCATGCCGAACTTGGTGCCCAGCTTGGCCGGAACACTTTCGGTCTGGCGGATCTGCTCATTGCTGCGACGCAGGACCCGCTCGCCCGACTGCAACTCGGCCTTCGGCCCTTCGAAGACCCCATATTCCACCGGGCCTTCGACACGGACTTCCGCCTGGGCCAGGCCGCAGGTCAACAACAACGCGAGCAGTGCGCTTGAACGGGTGAGGTGCATGGTGCGCTCCTTGATTGAGATGAGCGCGAGGGTATGACGCGGGGGTGACAGGCTGATGACAAAGCCAATGCACCCTGATGCTCTTGTGGCGAGGGGATTTATCCCCGCTGGGTCGCGAAGCGGCCCCTAAAACCTGTCACTTCGGTGTGTCAGACCGAACATGCTCGTCAGTTTTGGGCCTGCTGCGCAGTCCAGCGGGGATAAATCCCCTCGCCACACAGAATGGCTATTCCATTGCCACTGAGCGAGGCAACACCGCCAAAAAGTTATCCCGCGCCACCTTCCTCGCTACGTCCTCAGGCAAGGCATCGAGGAACGGATCGAAGCTGTGCAGTTCCTTACCCAACTTGTTGAATCGCCCTACCACGTCCGATCCCACCATGAAGCGCTCCGGGAAGCGCTCTACCAGCTTCAACCATTCATCCCGGGGCTCGCCCGCCTCATCCAGCAAATACGGCGTGAGCAGGCTCCAGGACAGGTCGATGAAAAGATTGGGGTATGACTCGAGCATCCGCGTCAGAGTAGGCAGCAGAAAATCCAGCTGGGTCTGGTGCCGGTGAATCTCCATGCTCGTGCCAGCATGAGCCCAGATGAAGCGTGTGTGTGGATGATTACGCAACGGCTCTTCGATTTCCGCCAGGTACAGCGGATTTTTCTCACGCTTGGAAGTGATATTGGAATGCAGCATCACCGGCAGGTCGTTCTCCGCCGCCAGGTGATAGATCCGCGTCATGGCCTCGTTGTTGGCGCGCGGCGTGTCGCCTGAGGTCAGCGCCGTCAGGTCGTCGTGGCGCGTGAATACTTCGCCAATGCCTTGCCACAGCCCCGGATAGAGATCGAGCATGCGCTGGATATGCGCGTCGGAGTTCTTGTCGTTGGGGTTGAAGCCTGACAGGAACGGATGGAAGTGCTGGCGTTGTTCGGCAGGGAGCTTGGAGACTGCCGCAGCGACAATCACATCGGTGGCGCTGTACCAGTAGGCGTCCGCATCGTCACCGGCGTAATAACGCGGGCGCTTGGGTTCGTCTTCGTGCCACTTCTTCGCCACGGGCACGCCGGAAATCATGACGTGCTCGATGCGATTTTCCGCCATCGCCTTGAGCAGCTTGGGCATGCCAGCGGTTTCCTGGAAGAAATCGACGTAATGCAGGTGCGCATCACTGTAGGCATATTCGCGGGCCACGGCGGCGCTGCTCGCAACGGCCAGCAGACAAGCGAACATCAGACGGACAGACGACACGGGCACTCTCCAGAAGCCATGAGCAGCATAGACCCCCGCCGTCCCGCCTGGGTTCAAGCCGTCGCTGCCGTCCGTTGCAACCTCGGGTTATGCTTTGCCGATTCGTCGTTCAACCTGGAAGACACCATGACCGCTCCCCTGATCGTTCGCCCCCGTGCAGAAGACGTGGAAGGCCAGCCGATTCTTCGGCCGTTGCCGTCCGCCAAATGTCGCAGCGTCGGACCTTTCGTGTTTTTCGACCATATGCTGCAAACGTCCTACCCGGCGGGTAAAGGCATGAACATCCGCCAGCACCCACATATCGGCCTGTCCACCCTCACTTACCTGTTCGAGGGCCAGATCCAGCATAAGGACAGCCTCGGTTCCGATCAGGTGGTCAACGCCGGGGACGTCAGTTGGATGACTGCCGAGCAGCGCCATTGCCCATGTCGAGCGCACTCCACAGGCATTGGTGGAACGAGGTTTTGTCATGCATGGGCTGCAAGTCTGGCTGGCCTCACCCCAATCGCACGAAGAAGGCCCTGGGCACTACAGTCATCATCCGGCCAACAGCCTGCCAGTCAGCGAGAACCTGGGCGTCAGCATCCGCATGATCGCCGGGTCAGGCTTTTGCCTGGAATCGCCGGTGCCGGTGCTGTCGCCTACGTTGTATGCCGAACTGCACCTGCAGACCGCGACGACCTTGCTGATCCCCACGGAACATGAAGAGCGCGCACTGTATGTCCTGGAGGGTGAAGCACAATTGGACGGTGAGCCGCTGGAGCCTCATGCGCTGGTCATATTGCCAGCCGGAGAAGAGATGACGCTGTCGGCCGACAGCGATTGCCATGCCGTGCTGTTCGGCGGCGCCCCCCTGGACGGACCTCGGCGGATGAACTGGAACTTCGTCTCCAGCGACCCGGCCCGGATAGACGAAGCCCGCCGGCGCTGGGCGGCTGGGGATTGGCCGAGCGTACCTGGGGAAAGCGAACGGATCGAACTGCCCTAGCGTTATACACATCCCGTGGCGAGGGAGCTTGCTCCCGCTCGACTCTGTAGGAGCTGGCGAAGCCTGCGATCTTTCGCTTGAGATTCAACCTGTCTGTAAAGATCGCAGCCTCGCTCCGCTCGACAGCTCCTACAGGCCCAGCGGGAGCAAGCTCCCTCGCCACGGGGCTATGTGTCAGACCATCAGCCCTTGAACACTTCATCGAGCAAATTGTGCATCGAGCGGAACGCCCGCCCCGCCACCTTGGCGTTGTACATCATCTTGCCCGGCACATTGGCCTGCGGGTCGGTGAACGAATGTACCGCACCGCCGTAGCTCAGCAGTTGCCAATCCACCCCGGCCGCGTTCATCTCATCTTCGAAGGCCGGCAGTTGTTCTTTCGGCACCAACGGGTCGGAGGCGCCGTGCATGACCAGGACGGCGCCCTTGATGTTCTGCGCATCGTCCGGGTTGGGCGTATCCAGGGTGCCGTGGAACGAAATCGCGGCCTTGAGCGGCGCTCCGGTGCGAGCCAGTTCCAGGGAACAGCAACCGCCAAAGCAAAAGCCAAACGTGGCCAGTTTCGAAACGTCGACCTGCGCTTCGCCCTGGCTTTGCAATTGTTCGAACGCGGCCTGCATGCGCTTGCGCAACAACGCCCGGTCATTCTTGAGCGGCATCATCGCCGCACCGGCCTCGTCGGCATTGGACGGGCGCACGGTTTGCCCATACAGATCGGCAATCAGCACCACGTAACCGTTCGCCGCCACTGACCTGGCGATCTCCTCGGCTCCTGCCCCTACGCCCATCCAATTCGGTGCCATCAGCAAACCCGGGCGCGGCCCCTGCTGGTGGGTATCGAAGGCCAGGCGGCTTTCATAGCTTTGGCCATCGAGCTGATACACCACCGAACGAACCGTAATCTGACTCATAGTCGACTTCCCCTTGGCGGAACAATGGAAATGAAAAAACCCGCCGAAGCGGGTTTTTCCTACAACGTGATTAAGCTGACAATTCAACCAACAGCTTGTTCAGGCGACGGACATAGGCCGCCGGGTCTTTCAGGCTGTCGCCGGCCGCCAGGGCCGCCTGGTCGAAGAGGATGTGCGACAGGTCGCCAAAACGCTCTTCGCTCTGCTCGTTGTCGAGCTTCTCCACCAGCGGGTGAGCCGGGTTGAATTCGAAGATCGGCTTGGAATCCGGGACTTTCTGGCCGCTGGCTTCGAGGATCTGGCGCATTTGCAGACCCAGGTCCTGCTCGCCGATGGCCAGGATCGCCGGGGAATCGGTCAGGCGGTGGGAAACGCGTACTTCGCTGACGGCATCGCCCAACGCAGTCTTGATCCGCTCCACCAGGCCTTCCTTGCTCTTGGCCACTTCCTCGGCGGCCTTCTTGTCTTCTTCCGAATCCAGGTTGCCAAGGTCCAGGTCGCCACGAGCCACGTCGACAAAGCTCTTGCCGTCGAATTCGTTGAGGTAGCTCATCAGCCACTCGTCGATGCGATCGGTGAGCAGCAGCACTTCGATGCCTTTCTTGCGGAAGACTTCCAGGTGCGGGCTGTTCTTGACCTGTGCATAAGTCTCGCCGGTCAGGTAATAGATCTTGTCCTGGCCTTCCTTGGCGCGGGCCAGGTAATCGGCCAGGCCAACGATCTGCTCGCCGTCGTCGCCCTGGGTCGAGGCAAAGCGCAGCAGGCCAGCGATCTTCTCCTTGTTGGCGAAGTCTTCGGCCGGACCTTCCTTCATCACCTGGCCGAAGTTCTTCCAGAAGCCCTTGTACTGCTCAGGCTCGTTCTTCGCCAATTTTTCCAACATGTCCAGCACGCGCTTGGTCAGTGCCGACTTCATGGAATCGATGATCGGATCTTTCTGCAGGATTTCCCGCGAAACGTTCAGCGACAGGTCGTTGGAGTCCACCACACCCTTGATGAAGCGCAGGTACAGCGGCAGGAACGATTCGGCCTGGTCCATCACGAACACACGCTGCACGTACAGCTTCAGGCCGCGTGGCGCTTCGCGCTGGTACAGATCGAACGGCGCACGGGCCGGCACGTACAGCAGCGAGCTGTATTCCAGCTTGCCTTCAACCTTGTTATGGCTCCAGCTCAGCGGATTCTCGTAGTCATGACCGATGTGCTTGTAGAACTCCTGGTATTCCTCGTCCTTGATCTCGGTGCGAGGACGGGTCCAGAGGGCACTGGCGCGGTTGACGGTTTCCCATTCCACTTCAGGCTTTTCTTCGCCTTCGGCAGCGGTGACTTCCTTCGGCAGCTCGATTGGCAGCGCGATGTGGTCTGAGTACTTCTTGATGATGTTGCGCAGGCGCCAGCCATCGGCGAACTCTTCTTCGCCAGACTTGAGGTGCAGGACGATGCGGGTGCCGCGATCAGCCTTGTCGAGGGTCGCGACTTCAAACTCGCCCTCGCCCTTGGACGACCAGTGCACGCCTTCGCTCGCAGCGAGGCCGGCACGGCGGCTGAACACTTCGACGTGGTCAGCGACGATGAACGCGGAATAGAAACCGACGCCGAACTGGCCGATCAGGTGCGAATCCTTCTTCTGGTCGCCGGACAGGTTCTTCATGAAATCGGCGGTGCCGGACTTGGCGATGGTGCCCAGGTGCGTGATCACCTCGTCGCGGCTCATGCCGATACCGTTGTCTTCGAGGGTGACGGTTTTCGCGTCCTTGTCGAAGCTCACACGGATTTTCAGCTCGGCGCCGCCTTCCAGCAGTTCTGGCTTGGACAGCGCTTCGAAACGTAATTTGTCGACAGCGTCGGAGGCGTTCGAAATCAGCTCGCGGAGGAAAATTTCCTTATTCGAATACAGCGAGTGAATCATCAGGTGCAGCAGTTGCTTCACCTCGGTCTGGAAGCCCAGGGTTTCCTTTTGAGTTTCCACGCTCATGGTCATCAAACTCCAAGTGGATGGTGGTGTCCGCCTCGCAGAGATTGGCGGCGGGATGTCCTCAAGGTGGGGGCAACTCGGGTGATTTCAAGAGCCGGCCGGCTTGGAGGGCGCCGGGATCTTGAAATGGGCCCGGGCAGTGGCGATGGGTTCGGCTTCAGCTTCCTGCCAGGCAGTGATCGCGACGTTGGCCACACGCCGCCCCTGGCGCCAGACCTGGCACCTCGCATAAGTATCGCGAAACTGCCCGGCTCGCAGGTAATCCAGGGAAAAATCGATGATCTTGGGTACACTGGCCGCATGTGTGGCGATCAGCAGATGAACGGCGGCCGATAGCTCCATGAATCCGGCGATGACCCCACCATGGATAGCAGGCAGTAAAGGGTTACCAATGTTGTCCTTATTGGCTGGCAGGCAAAACAGCCATTCATCGCCCTGGCGCGTGCATTCGACGCCGATGAGTTGCGCATAGGGAATCAAGGACAGCAGTCGCCCGACGTCGCCCTGCTCACACGCCTGGCGCAGTTGCGCCTCAGTGATGTCGGTCATGGTTTTTGCGCCGCAGCCGCCAGGCCGCCCTTTTTCATTCCGCGGGCGCTGTCACCCAGGCGCATGAAGGTGCCGACCACATGGGCAATGGGGTGCTCCGGATCGTCCTGGTAGGCAAACCCACGGCTGAAGATCACGTCCGGCGTGATCCGATAGCACTGGGCAAAGCCATAGATAGCTTTGTCGGGCATGGCGGCGTGCATGTAGTCGATACGCAGGTCCAGGGTCGGACAGACTTCAAACTGCGGTAACACGCACAACGTCGACATGCCGCAGGCGGTGTCCATCAAGGTGGTCAACGCCCCGCCATGGACAATGCCCGTCAAGGGATTGCCAACGATCTGCGGGCTGTAAGGCAACACGACGGTTAATCCATCGCGACTGGCGCTGTGGAGTTTCAAGCCCAACACCTGACAGTGCCTGAGCGCAGATAAAAAGCGTGTCGCGCGGTCAAAAACGGAATCTTCAGCCATCGGTCCAATACTCCCCTCAAGGTACGCGATAAAGTTCCATCCGCCGGCAAGTTATATATCTATGGGATCAGGAGGAACTTAACCCCGGGGGCGCGGCTCAAACGGCCAGTAGTTATATCCATAAGGAGAAACACCCCATGCGTAAGACTTTTGCTATTGCCTTGATGTTGGCCGCCTCCCTCGGTCTCGCCGCCTGCGATAAAAAATCCGAGGACAAAGCTCAAGATGCCAACCAACACGCTGAACAAGCTCAGCAAGACATGAACAAAGCACAGGATAAAGTGAACGACGCGGCGAAAGAAAACGCCGAAGCTGCCAAAGCTCAGTCTGAATCGAACAGCGCCGCCCAGCAGGAACAAGCACCTGCCACCGCGCCTAAAACCAACTGATACGGTTTTGGCAGCAAAAGAAAACCCGCCTGGTGCGGGTTTTCTTGTATCTGGCATCCAGGAAAGTTGCTGCGCCGTCAGGCCGCTTCCTTGCCCGCCTCGGGCGCTGGCGCTTCGGTAGGCGTATAGACCATCACATCCAGTACATCCGAATGAAACTCGCGCTGATACAACACGAAGACCACGCGCGGCACTCATCAACATGAATAACCAGGGGCTGACGAACCAGGCCAACATGGTCATGCCGAAATAATACGAACGCAGGCCGAAGTTGAACTGGTTGGCCGCCATTGAAATAACCCGCGCGGCTCTTGAAGCAAAAGCCTTGCGCTCCTGCTCGGACACATGCCGCTCACCGATCATCGGCGCCGACCCCACCAGGACCGCCGCGAAGTTGTATTGGCGCATGCACCAACTGAACGTGAAGAACGCGTAGACGAACACCAGCGCTAGGCAAAGAAGCTTCAGTTCCGCCATGCCTTGGGAGGCCTGCTGCACCAGTGGCAGGTCCGCCAGCAACGACACCGCCCGGTCGGACGCCCCGAGTACCGTCAGGATGCCCGCCAGGATAATCAACGTACTGGAGGCAAAAAACGATGCGTTGCGCTCCAGGTTGCCGATCACGCTGGCATCGGCGATGCGGTTGTCGCGCAGCAGCATGCGGCGCATCCAGTCTTCGCGGTACAGGTGCATGACACTGGCCAGGCAGGCCGTGTCGCGGGCTTTCCATGAGGCGTAACGGGTGTAGCCGGCCCAGCAGATGATGAACCAGATCGCGGCCAGGAGATGGATCAGGTTGGCTTGGATGAATGACATTCGATTTCCTGTGTGTCTAAAAACATGACGTCTAAAGCCAGACTGCCTTGCGGACCTGTGGGAGCGAGCTTGCTCGCGATGGCGTCGGATCAGTCAGAGATGAGGTGGCTGATAGACCGCTATCGCGAGCAAGCTCGCTCCCACAGGGTTCCATGCAGGCTTTCAGGACACTGCTTCGACGTTAGCCCACGAAAAAAGACACCGCACTCAAAAAAAATGCCCCGTATCGATCGACACGGGGCATTTCGTTTTGTCGGCGAACTGACGGCGAGCGGCTTATGCCAAGGCCTCGCTGCGCTTGCCCAGCAGGCGGTCACACACCACCGCGACCGCCAGGGTCATGACCGAAGGCACCAGCCACGCCAGGCCTTGCTCGCTGAGCGGCAGGTGAGCGAGTTGCGCTGGCATCCAGTCCGCCAGGCCCGCGCCCTTGAGCGCATCGATCAGGCCAAACAGGAACGACACCAGCATCACCGGGCCGACGATGCGCCCTTGCTCGTGCCAGAAATCCTTGCAGAAGCTCAGGGCCACCAGGGCGATACATGGCGGGTAGATCGCGGTGAGGACCGGAATCGAGAACGCGATCAGCTTGGTCAGGCCCAGGTTGGATACCAACAGCGAGAACGCCGCCAGGATCACCACCAGGGTCTTGTAGGACAGCGGCAGGACGCGGCTGAAGTATTCCGCGCAGGCGCAGGTCAGGCCGACCGCCGTTACCAGGCATGCGAGGGAGATCAGTACCGCAAGGAAACCGCTGCCCAGGCTGCCGAACGTGTGCTGCACGTAGGCATGCAGCACGGCGGCGCCGTTGGTCGCGCCCACAGCCACTTCATGACTGCCCGAGCCCAGGCGGAACAGGCTGACGTAGACCAGGGCCAGCCCTACCCCGGCGATCAGCCCGGCGATGATCGCGTAACGGGTGATCAAGGCCGGCGACTCGACGCCACGGGAGCGGATGGCGTTGACGATGACGATGCCGAACACCAGGGCGCCGAGGGTATCCATGGTCAGGTAGCCATTGATGAAGCCTTGGGAGAACGGTGCCGCCACGTATTCGGGGGTCGCCACGCCGATATCGCCGGCTGGCAAGGCAAAAGCGGCAATACCGAGCACGGCCAGGGCGATGATTTTCAGCGGCGCGAGAAAACGTCCGACGGTATCCAGCAAGCGGCCCGGGTAGAGCGAGATGAAGAACACCAGGAGGAAGTACACCGCGCTGTAGAGGAACAGCGCCAGCGGGCTTTCGCCGGTCAATGGCGCCAGGCCGACTTCGAACGATACGGTGGCGGTTCGAGGCGTGGCGAACAGCGGGCCGACCGCCAGGTAGCACACGGCGGCCAGCAAGCCACCGGCAATCTTGCCGATCGGGCTGCTCAAGGCGTCCATCGCACCACCGACCTTGGCCAGTGCGACGACCGTGATCACCGGCAACCCTACCGCTGTGATCAAGAAGCCCAGCGCCGCCATCCAGACATGAGGCCCGGACTGCAAACCGACGATAGGCGGGAAGATGATGTTGCCGGCCCCGACGAACAGGGCAAATGTCATGAAACCAAGCGCCAGGATGTCCTGGCCTTTCAACACTTTCATTAAGGAAACCACACTACTGAATCGGAATTTAGAGAGGGATTTCCCTTATGGGTGAGGGAAATGCTGCCGATCCGTATGGGACCGGCCCGTTTAGCGCGTCGCTGCCTTGTGGGCCGCGGTCGCAAAATTGGCCGCCAGACTAACGAATTTGCGCGCAAAACGCACTGTTACAGGGCGAACTATCCGATACACGACGTATCTGTGTCGCGTTTTTGCATGTAAATGGTTGGCGACTGTCATTCCGTCATCGCGAGCAAGCTCGCTCCCACAATGAAATGCATTCATGCCCTTGTGGCGAGGGAGCTTGCTCCCTCGCCACAAAAGCCCTCGGCGGCTGCACAGGCATAGGGCCAGGAACGACAAAGGCCACCCGAAGGTGGCCTTTGTTGCTGGAACAAAAAAGTCAGCCGAAGCTTACTTCTTCATTTCCCAGCCAGTCAGCTCGGCCAGGGCCTTGCCGATGTCTGCCAGCGAACGCACGGTTTTCACGCCTGCGTCTTGCAGTGCAGCGAATTTCTCGTCTGCAGTGCCCTTGCCGCCGGAGATGATTGCGCCAGCATGGCCCATGCGCTTGCCCGGAGGAGCAGTCACACCTGCAATGTAGGAAACAACCGGCTTGGTCACGTTTGCCTTGATGTAGGCAGCGGCTTCTTCTTCAGCGGAACCGCCGATTTCACCGATCATGACGATCGCTTCGGTCTTCGGGTCTTCCTGGAACAGCTTCAGGATGTCGATGAAGTTGGAGCCCGGGATCGGGTCACCGCCGATGCCGACGCAAGTCGACTGACCGAAACCGGCGTCAGTGGTCTGCTTGACAGCTTCGTAGGTCAGGGTGCCGGAACGGGAAACGATACCGACCTTGCCTGGCAAGTGAATGTGACCTGGCATGATGCCGATCTTGCATTCACCTGGAGTGATCACGCCTGGGCAGTTAGGGCCGATCAGGGTGATACCCAGCTCGTCGCACTTGACCTTGGCTTCCAGCATGTCGATGGTCGGGATGCCTTCGGTGATGCAAACGATCAGCTTGATGCCGCCGAACGCTGCTTCAAGGATGGAGTCCTTGCAGAACGGAGCTGGAACGTAGATCACGCTGGCGGTGGCGCCAGTGGCAGCTACAGCGTCTTTCACGGTGTTGAAGACAGGCAGGCCCAGGTGCTCGGTGCCGCCTTTGCCTGGCGTTACGCCGCCAACCATCTTGGTGCCGTATTCGATGGCTTGCTGGGTGTGGAAACTACCTTGCGAACCGGTAATACCCTGGCAGATAACCTTGGTGTCTTTGTTGATCAGGACGCTCATTATTTGCCCTCCGCAGCTTTAACGACTTGTTGAGCAGCGTCGGTCAGGCTGGTAGCAGCGATGATGTTCAAACCGCTTTCTGCCAGTACTTTAGCGCCCAGCTCAGCGTTGTTGCCTTCGAGGCGAACAACAACCGGGATTTTCACGCCGACTTCTTTCACGGCGCCGATGATGCCTTCGGCAATCATGTCGCAGCGAACGATGCCGCCGAAGATGTTGACCAGTACTGCAGCGACGTTGGTGTCGGACAGGATGATCTTGAACGCTTCGGTAACGCGTTCCTTGGTAGCACCGCCGCCCACGTCGAGGAAGTTGGCTGGCTTGCCGCCGTGCAGGTTGACGATGTCCATGGTACCCATGGCCAGGCCAGCGCCGTTGACCATGCAACCGATGTTGCCTTCCAGGGCTACGTAGTTCAGTTCGAACTTGGCAGCGTGCGCTTCGCGCGGATCGTCTTGCGACGGATCGTGGAAAGTCTTCAGCTTAGGCTGACGGTACATGGCGTTGGCGTCGATGTTGATCTTGGCATCGAGGCAGTGCAGGTCGCCGTCGGCCTTGATCACCAGCGGGTTCACTTCCAGCAGTGCCAGGTCGTGGTCCTGGAACAGCTTGGCCAGACCTACGAAGATCTTGGCGAATTGAGTGACCTGCTTGCCTTCCAGGCCCAGCTGGAATGCCAGCTCGCGGCCCTGGAATGGCTGTGCGCCAACCAGTGGATCGATGGTGGCCTTGAGGATTTTCTCAGGGGTGTCGTGAGCGATTTTCTCGATGTCCACGCCACCTTCGGTGGAAGCCATGAACACGATGCGGCGGCTCGAACGGTCAACGACAGCGCCCAGGTACAGCTCTTTAGCGATATCAGTGCACGATTCAACCAGGATCTTGGTGACTGGCTGACCGTTGGCGTCGGTCTGGTAAGTCACCAGACGCTTGCCCAGCCACTGCTGTGCGAAGGCTTTGGCGTCTTCTTTGCTGCGAACCAGCTTGACGCCGCCCGCTTTACCGCGACCACCGGCGTGAACCTGGGCTTTGACAACCCATTCGCTGCCGCCGATTTTGTCGCAAGCTTCTGCTGCCGCTTCCGGGGTGTCTACAGCGTAGCCGGTGGATACTGGCAGGCCGTACTCAGCGAACAGCTGCTTACCCTGATACTCGTGAAGATTCATGCTTATTACCGTCTTCGTTAGGTACTGCGCATTCGGTGCTGCACCGTTGTGGTGCCGCACCACCTGTGACTGCTGCTTGCGTAGCGTTCCGGTGTACCGGTACCACTACGCAAGGCTGCGTCCAGCGGATATTCCGCGGTGAGTCTTGCTCGCAAGGCTCACGACGGGCCATACCGCCGTGGTTTCTTATTATCTGTTAACGCTTCTTGCGGTTGGCCACGTGGATGGCGCCGCCATTCACGGCCAGGGCCGCTTCGTGCAAGGCTTCGGACAGGGTCGGATGGGAGAAAACCATCATGCCCAGGTCTTCAGCGCTGGTGCCGAATTCCATACCGATCGCGCCTTGCTGTACCAGCTCGGCAGCGCTTGGGCCAATGACGTGAACGCCCAACACGCGATCCGTCTTGGCGTCGGCGATGACTTTCACGAAACCACCGGTATCGTTGGCTGCCATGGCACGGCCGGAGGCGGCGAACGGGAAGGTGCCGACGTTAACTTCAACGCCTTCGGCTTTCAAGGCCTGCTCGGTTTTACCAACCCATGCGATTTCCGGGTGGGTATAGATAACCGATGGGATCAGGTCATAGTTCATCTGGGCCTTGTGGCCCTTGATGCGCTCGACAACCATGATGCCTTCTTCGGAGGCCTTGTGGGCCAGCATCATGCCGCGAACCACGTCACCGATGGCGAACACGCCCGGTACGGCGGTTGCGCAATGGTCATCGACCGCGATGAAACCACGCTCGTCGATTTCCACGCCGCAATCGGCGGACAGCAGGTCAGTGGTCACTGGACGACGGCCGACCGCAACGATCAACTTGTCGAAGGTGATGGTCTGTTCGCCGTTGGCGTCGGTGTAGTTCACCACGACTTCTTCGCCGTTGACCTTGGAGCCGGTCACACGGGCACCCAGCTTGATGTCCAGGCCTTGCTTGGTCAGGGTCTTCAGCGCTTCCTTGGAAACCACGGTGTCAGCGGCCATCAGGAATGTGTCGAGGGCTTCGAGCACGGTCACTTGCGAACCCAGGCGCGACCATACCGAACCCAGCTCGAGACCGATCACGCCAGCGCCGATCACGCCCAGGCGTTTTGGCACGGACTGGAATTCCAGGGCGCCAGTGGAGTCGACGATGACGTTCTGGTCGACTGGAGCAGGCGGGATGTCGATCGGACGCGAGCCTGGTGCCAGGATGACGTTCTCGGCTTCGATCACTTCGACCGAGCCGTCAGGCTTGGTCACTTCGACTTTCTTGCCCAGCAGCAGCTTGCCGTGGCCTTCGATGGAGGTGACGCCGTTGGCCTTGAACAGGGTGGCAACACCGCTGGTCAGGTTCTTGACGATGCCAGCCTTGCGGCCAACCATCGCGGCTACGTCCATCTTCACTTCACCGGTAGAGATACCGTGAACGTTGAAGCTTTCTTTCGCTTCCTTGTATTTCCAGGAGCTGTCCAGCAGCGCCTTGGATGGAATGCAACCGACGTTCAGGCAAGTACCGCCCAAGGCCTGTTTGCCTTCCTTGTCGGTGTATTTCTCGATGCAGGCAGTGGAGAGGCCCAGTTGCGCAGCCTTGATGGCCGCTACGTAGCCGCCAGGGCCCGCACCAATCACTACCACGTCGAATTTCTGAGTCATAAAAGATTCCTTTTAGCTGCAAGCTTCAAGCCGCAAGCTGCAAGTTGAAAGCCGTACTCGCTCGCTCTGAGCTCGCGGCTTGCCACTTGCAGCTTGCAGCTGCTTTTTTAAATATCCAGGAGCAGACGAGCCGGATCTTCCAGCAGGTTCTTGATGGTGACCAGGAACGTCACGGCTTCTTTGCCGTCGATCAGGCGGTGATCGTAGGACAGTGCCAGGTACATCATCGGACGAATCACGACCTGACCGTTGATCGCCATCGGACGCTGCAGGATGTTGTGCATGCCCAGGATAGCCGCTTGTGGCGGGTTGACGATCGGGGTCGACATCATCGAACCGAATGTACCACCGTTGGTGATGGTGAACGTACCGCCGGTCATCTCTTCGATGGACAGCTTGCCGTCACGGGCCTTCTTGCCGAAGGTGGCGATGCCGCCTTCGATTTCGGCCAGGCTCATCAGCTCGGCGTTGCGCAGGACCGGAACCACCAGGCCACGGTCGCTGGAAACCGCGACACCGATGTCGGCGTAGCCGTGGTAGACGATGTCGGAACCGTCGATCGACGCGTTGACGGCCGGGAAGCGTTTCAGCGCTTCGGTGGCAGCCTTGACGAAGAACGACATGAAGCCCAGGCGTACGCCGTTGTGGGACTTCTCGAACAGGTCCTTGTACTTCGAACGCAGGGCCATGACTTCGGTCATGTCGACTTCGTTGAACGTGGTCAGCATCGCCATGTTCGACTGGGCTTCAACCAGACGCTCGGCAACCTTGGCACGCAGGCGGGTCATCGGAACGCGTTTCTCGACGCGGTCACCGGCAGCGAACACTGGCGCGGAAGCGGCAGGCGCGGCTGGCTTGGCCGGTGCGGCGGCTGGAGCGGCTTTCTTGGCGGCAACGGCTGCAACCACGTCTTCCTTGGTCACACGACCACCCTTGCCGGTGCCGGCAACGGAAGCGATGTTGATGCCATTCTCTTCAGCCAGCTTGCGAGCAGCTGGAGCGGCGACTGGATCGTCTTCGCCCGAAGCAGCAGGCGCAGCGGCCTGAGCGGCAGCCGGTGCAGCAGCGGCGGCTGGAGCGGCAGCAGCAGCGCCGCCCTCTTCGATCGAGCCCAGGACCTGGTTCGACAGAACGGTAGCGCCTTCTTCGGCAACGATTGCGCCCAATACGCCGTCAGCTTCGGCCAATACTTCCAGCACGACCTTGTCGGTCTCGATGTCGACGATCAGGTCGTCACGCTTGACGGCCTCGCCTGGTTTCTTGTGCCAGGTGGCAACGGTGCCATCGGCAACCGATTCCGGGAATGACGGGGCTTTGATTTCGATAGCCATTATCTGTGGGTCCTTAAAATTCGGTTTCAGTCAGCGCGAAGGCGTTAAACAGTGAAAGCATCTTGCAGCAGTTTTTCCTGCTGCTCGGCGTGCATCGACGCATAACCACACGCAGGTGCAGCGGAAGCATCACGGCCGGCATATTCCAGGCCCAGGGCCTTGTTATGGTTGCCGATGCTGCGACGCAGGTGATGCTGGCTGCTGTACCACGCGCCTTGGTTCATCGGTTCTTCCTGACACCACACCACGTGGGTGAGGTTGGTGTAAGGCGCGATGGCCTCCATCAGGTCCTCTTCCGGGAACGGATAAAGCTGCTCGATACGCACGATGGCGATGTCTTCGCGGCCTTCGGCACGACGTTTTTCCAGCAAGTCGTAGTAGACCTTGCCGCTGCACAGGATCAGGCGAGTCACTTTCGCCGCTTCCAGGGTATCGATTTCCGAAATGACGGTCTGGAACGAGCCTTCGGCCAGGTCTTCGAGCGTGGAGATTGCCAGTTTGTGACGCAGCAGCGACTTCGGTGTCAGCACGATCAGCGGCTTGCGCAGCGGACGGATGACCTGGCGACGCAGCAGGTGGTAGATCTGCGCCGGGGTGGTCGGTACGCAAACCTGGACGTTGTGCTCGGCGCACAGCTGCAGGTAGCGTTCCAGACGTGCCGACGAGTGCTCCGGCCCCTGCCCTTCATAACCGTGTGGCAACAGCATGGTCAGACCGCAGAGACGACCCCACTTGTGCTCGCCGCTGGTGATGAACTGGTCGACAACCACCTGGGCACCGTTGGCGAAGTCGCCGAACTGGGCTTCCCAGATCACCAGCGCATTCGGCTCGGTGGTGGAATAGCCATATTCGAACGCCAGGACGGCTTCCTCGGACAGCAGCGAATCGTACAGGTCGAAACGTGGCTGGCCTTTGTACAGGTGTTGCAGCGGGATGTAGGTGCTGGCGTCTTTCTGGTTGTGCAACGCCGCGTGGCGGTGCGAGAAAGTGCCGCGGCCTACGTCCTGGCCGGTGATGCGGATCGGGTGACCTTCGAACGCCAGGGTCGCGTACGCCATGGTTTCGGCGTAACCCCAGTTGATCGGCAGGCCGCCGGCTTGCATCTTCTGACGGTCTTCGTAGATTTTCGCGACCTGGCGCTGGACCACGAAGCCTTCCGGGATTTCCAGCAGCTTGGCGGACAGTTCCTGCAAGGTCTTGAGGTCGAAGCGCGTGTCGTGACGAGCAGTCCAGGCGTGGCCCAGGTATGGACGCCAGTCCACGAACAGCTCTTTGTTCGGCTCTTTGACCAGGCTTTTTACAACGTGCAGGCCGTTGTCCAGGGCGTTGCGATATTCATCGACTTTTTCCTGGACGCGCGCGACATCCAGAACACCGCTCTGGGTCAGGCGATCGGCATACAGCTCACGGGTGGTGCGCTGCTTGGCGATCTGCTGGTACATCAGCGGCTGGGTGCCACTTGGCTCGTCGGCCTCGTTGTGGCCGCGACGACGGTAGCAGACCAGGTCGATGACCACGTCGCGCTTGTACTGCATGCGGTAGTCGATGGCCAACTGGGTCACGAACAGCACGGCTTCCGGGTCATCGCCATTCACATGGAGAATCGGCGCCTGGATCATTTTCGCGACGTCGGTTGCGTACTCGGTGGAACGCGAGTCCAGCGGGTTGCTGATGGTGAAGCCGACCTGGTTGTTGATCACGATGTGCACGGTACCGCCGGTCTTGAAACCGCGGGTCTGCGACATCTGGAAGGTTTCCATGACCACGCCTTGACCGGCGAATGCCGCGTCACCGTGGATGGAGATCGGCAGCACCTTCTCGCCGGTCGGATCGTTGCGACGATCCTGGCGGGCACGGACGGAACCCTCGACCACCGGGGAAACGATTTCCAGGTGGGATGGGTTGAACGCCATGGCCAGGTGGACTTCGCCACCGGTGGTCATCACGTTGGACGAGAAGCCCTGGTGGTACTTCACGTCACCGGAGCCCAGCTCGACCTTCTTCTTGCCTTCGAACTCGTCGAACAGCTCGCGCGGGTTCTTGCCGAAGGTGTTGACCAGTACGTTCAGGCGGCCACGGTGGGCCATGCCGATAACGACTTCCTTGGTGCCGTAGGAACCGGAACGCTGGATCAGCTCGTCGAGCATCGGAATCAGGCTTTCGCCGCCTTCCAGGCCGAAACGCTTGGTGCCCGGGTATTTGGTACCCAGGTATTTCTCCAGGCCTTCACCGGCAGTGACGCGCTCGAGCAAGTGGCTCTTGATGTCGGCGGAGTACGTCGGACGGCCACGAACGCTTTCCAGACGCTGCTGGAACCACTGGCGCTGCTCGGAATCGGTGATGTGCGTGAATTCAGCGCCGATGGTGCGGCAATATGTCTGCTGCAACGCTTCGTGAATTTCGCGTAGGCTCGCTTCCTCTTTGCCGATGAACAGGTCGCCGGCACGGAAGGTCGTATCAAGGTCGGCATTGGTCAAGCCGTAATGAGTGATCGACAGGTCTGCAGGTGCAGGACGCTGCCACAGCCCCAGCGGGTCAAGCTGGGCTGCCTGGTGGCCACGCATCCGGTAGGCCTGGATCAGTCGCAGCACTTCAACTTGCTTCTTCTCATGCTCGGAGCTCACGCTGCCGGCAGACACCGGTTGAGCGCGGCGCTGGTTCTTTGCCAGCAGCACGAAATGATCGCGAATCGTCGAGTGCGAAACATCGGTGGCAGAGTTACCGTCAGCCGGCAACTTCTGAAAGTAGGTGCGCCATTCTTCTGGCACAGCGTTAGGGTCGTGCAGGTAGAGCTCGTAGAGCTCTTCCACATAGGCAGCGTTACCACCGGAGAGGTGGGCACTGTTCCACATGCGCTGCATCACGCTTTCTTGCATGCTTGGTCACCCTCGATTAGGGGAACACCACCGGCGAAAACACCGAGCAAACTTGCAGAAGTCCGAGTGCAGCGACTAAAACAAGCCACTTAGGATCACGCTGATAGTCCGGGTACCAGCCCGGATGCCCCTGCTTGTCTCATTTCTTCAAAATAAGAACCGCCGCTTTGTAAGCGGCTGTTCTGGTTATAGCCAGGACGTGGGTTGAAGCCCACGCCCTCGCCTCTACGGGTACAGCGGTTCTACGGGTACAGCAGCTGAATCACACGCCGTTTTGCAGCAGCATGTTACGTACGTGACCGATGGCCTTAGTCGGGTTCAGGCCTTTCGGGCAGACGTTGACGCAGTTCATGATCCCGCGGCAGCGGAATACGCTGAACGGGTCATCCAGTGCGGCCAGACGCTCGGACGTCTTGGTATCACGGCTGTCTGCCAGGAAGCGGTACGCTTGCAGCAGGGCGGCCGGGCCCAGGAACTTGTCCGGGTTCCACCAGAACGATGGGCACGAGGTCGAGCAGCAGGCGCACAGGATGCACTCGTACAGACCGTCGAGCTTTTCACGCTCTTCAGGGGACTGCAGACGCTCGATGGCCGGAGCCGGCGTGTCGTTCTGCAGGAATGGCTTCACCTTCTCGTATTGCTTGTAGAAGATGCTCATATCGACGACCAGGTCACGGATGACCGGCAAACCTGGCAACGGGCGAACGATCAGCTTGTTGCCCTTGACCACGGCCGACAGCGGCGTGATGCAGGCCAGGCCGTTCTTGCCGTTGATGTTCATGCCGTCGGAGCCGCAAACGCCCTCGCGGCACGAGCGACGATAGGAGAAACCTTCGTCCTGCTCTTTGATCAAGGCCAGCACGTCCAGCACCATCAGGTCTTTACCACCGGTATCGACCTGGAAGTCCTGCATGAACGGCGCGGCGTCCTGATCAGGGTTGTAGCGATAAACACTGACTTGCAACATAGCGGTCACCCTTAATAAGTCCGGACTTTTGGTTCGAAAGTCGGAACAGTCTTCGGCGAGAAGTTCACGGCACGCTTGGCGACGCGTTTTTCACCCGGGAAGTACAAGGTGTGGCACAGCCAGTTTTCGTCGTCACGGTCTTCGAAGTCTTCGCGGGCGTGGGCACCACGGGACTCTTTGCGCACTTCTGCGGCGATGGCGGTGGCTTCGGCCACTTCCAGCAGGTTCTGCAATTCCAGCGCTTCGATACGGGCAGTGTTGAACGCCTGCGACTTATCGTTGATCTTCACGTTGGCGATTCGTTCACGCAATTGTGCGAGCTGGGCAATACCCTTCTGCATGTATTCGCCGGTACGGAACACACCGAAGTAGTTCTGCATGCAGTTTTGCAACTCGCGACGCAGGGTTGCCACGTCTTCGCCTTCGGTACGCTCGTTCAGAGCAGACAGGCGCGCCAGGGCGGTTTCGATGTTGGCGTCGGTGGCATCGTCGTATTCGATACCGTCGGACAGCGCTTTCTCCAGGTGCAGGCCGGCGGCGCGACCGAAGACCACCAGGTCGAGCAGCGAGTTGCCGCCCAGGCGGTTGGCACCGTGGACCGATACGCAAGCCACTTCACCCACCGCGAACAGGCCAGGGATGATTTCGTCCACGCCTTCGGCGTTCTGGGTCATTGCCTGGCCATGAATGTTGGTGGCAACGCCGCCCATCATATAGTGGCAGGTTGGAACCACTGGAACCGGCGCGACAACAGGGTCGACGTGAGCGAAGGTCTTGGACAGTTCGCAGATACCTGGCAGGCGGCTGTGCAGCACTTCCTCGCCAAGGTGATCGAGCTTGAGCATCACGTGGTCGCCATTCGGGCCACAGCCGTTGCCGGCGATGATCTCTTTAACCATCGAACGAGCCACGACGTCACGACCAGCAAGGTCCTTGGCGTTCGGCGCATAACGTTCCATGAAACGCTCGCCGTGCTTGTTGATCAGGTAACCGCCTTCACCACGGCAACCTTCGGTGACCAGTACACCGGCGCCGGCGATGCCGGTCGGGTGGAACTGCCACATTTCGATGTCTTGTACCGGCACGCCAGCACGCAGGGCCATGCCAACGCCGTCACCGGTGTTGATCAGGGCATTGGTGGTGGATGCGTAGATACGGCCCGCACCGCCGGTCGCCAGTACGGTGGCCTTGGCGCGGATGTAGGTGGTTTCGCCAGTTTCGATGCAGATCGCGATCACACCGACGAACGCGCCGTCCTGGTTCTTCACCAGGTCAACGGCGTAGTACTCGTTCAGGAACGTGGTACCGGCTTTCAGGTTGCCCTGATAAAGGGTGTGCAGCAGGGCGTGACCGGTACGGTCGGACGCCGCGCAAGTACGCGCAGCCTGGCCGCCCTTGCCGTAGTCCTTGGACTGGCCACCGAACGGACGCTGGTAGATGCGACCTTGCTCGGTACGGGAGAATGGCATGCCCATGTGGTCCAACTCGAACACCGCGGCCGGGCCTTCCTGACACATGTATTCGATAGCGTCCTGGTCACCGATGTAGTCGGAACCCTTGACGGTATCGTACATGTGCCAGCGCCAGTCATCGTTCGGGTCGGCCGAAGCGATGGCGCAGGTGATGCCACCCTGGGCGGAAACCGTGTGCGAACGCGTCGGGAAAACCTTGGTGATCACGGCAGTCTTGTGACCGCCCTGTGCCAGTTGCAGCGCAGCGCGCATGCCGAGCACCGCCACCACCAATAATGATGGCGTCGAAAGAAATCGTTGGAATGTTAGCCATGGATCAGATACCCCAGAGAATCTGCACACCCCAGACGAAGTAAGCGAACATCGCAACGCCGCATACCGCCTGGAAAAGGAAACGTACGGCAGTCGCCGACTTGCCGAACGCCATTTGCGTCAGGTAGTCGGTCGCGATGGTCCACATGCCGACCCAGGCGTGAGCGCCCAGTGCGACAAGTGCCAGCAGACTGAAGATACGCATCCAGTTGTTTGCGAACAGTTCATGCCATTGGGCGTAGCCAATGCCAGGGTTTGCCACGACATATCCGATCAGGAAAATGAAGTAAGCCGCGAGAACGACCGCAGACACACGCTGGGCCATCCAGTCGTAGAGGCCCGAACGCGAAAGGTTCGTGACGTTGGTTACCATATCCAGACTCCTGCCAGAACGATCAGCACCGCAGACACGGCGATAATGATTTTCGAGCCCAGCTTGCCGCCTTCCAGCGTCTCACCGATGCCCATGTCCATGATCAAGTGGCGCACACCGGCAACCAAGTGATACAGCAAGGCGGACAGGATGCCCCAAATCACTAGCTTGGCTAGCGGACTGGTCAGACACGCTTTCACCTGACCGAAGCCTTCTTCCGAATCGAGCGACTTGTCCAATGCATAAAGCATGATGGCCAGGCTGACGAAGAGGATGACACCGGAAATACGGTGAAGAATGGACGTGTAAGCAGTGACTGGGAGTTTGATGGTCCTTAGGTCTAGGTTTACAGGTCGTTGGCTTTTCACGGCTTTTTTTTCACACTGAAGAGCCCCTAACAATCAGGGCAAAGTTGTTGGGGCGCGCACTGGTCAGGTACTCACCACCCAGGGAGTGACGACCCCCAAGAAAGCAGGCCCAAAAAGCCCCTGGCGGTCGGTGGCCGAGTATAGACAGTTAGGCTACTAATGACAACGCGTTCACCTTCCCCTAATAGCGCATTGCACATATGGCGCAAAAGGCGTAAACGGCAGGCAATTTCGCGGAAAAAGTCCGGTTAAAGCCTTCTGGAGCAAGACTTTAGGCAAATTGACATTCGGATTTATCTCACTATAGTGGTGCGGGCCCTGCGTGGGGGGTCTGTCTGATGATTCCAAGCATTAATAGGAGGCCACATGGCTGACAAAAAAGCGCAGTTGATCATCGAGGGCGCAGCCCCCGTCGAGCTGCCCATTTTAACCGGCACCGTTGGTCCCGATGTAATCGACGTACGGGGCCTGACGGCCACGGGCCGTTTCACCTTTGACCCGGGTTTCATGTCGACCGCCTCGTGCGAATCGAAAATCACCTATATCGACGGCGACAACGGCATCCTGCTGCACCGCGGCTACCCGATCGAGCAACTGGCTGAAAAATCGGACTACCTGGAAACCTGCTACCTGCTGCTCAACGGCGAACTGCCGACCGCAGAGCAGAAGGCCCAGTTCGTCAGCACCGTGAAGAACCACACCATGGTTCACGAACAGTTGAAGACCTTCTTCAACGGCTTCCGTCGCGATGCCCACCCGATGGCCGTCATGTGCGGCGTTGTCGGCGCTCTCTCGGCCTTCTACCACGACTCCCTGGACATCAATAACCCTCAGCATCGCGAAATCTCCGCGATCCGCCTGGTGGCGAAGATGCCGACCCTGGCAGCCATGGTCTACAAGTACTCCATGGGCCAGCCCATGATGTACCCGCGCAACGACCTGACCTATGCAGAGAACTTCCTGCATATGATGTTCAACACCCCGTGCGAGATCAAACCGATCAGCCCGGTGCTCGCCAAGGCCATGGACCGGATCTTCATCCTCCATGCCGACCACGAGCAGAATGCCTCTACCTCCACCGTGCGCCTGGCCGGTTCGTCGGGTGCCAACCCGTTCGCCTGTATCGCCGCCGGTATCGCCGCACTCTGGGGCCCTGCCCACGGCGGTGCGAACGAAGCGGTGCTGACCATGCTCGATGAAATCGGCGATGTCTCGAACATCGACAAGTTCATCGCCAAGGCCAAGGACAAGAACGATCCGTTCAAGCTGATGGGCTTCGGTCACCGGGTCTACAAGAACCGCGACCCGCGCGCCACCGTCATGAAGCAGACCTGCGACGAAGTGCTCAAGGAACTGGGAATCAAGAACGATCCGCAACTCGAACTGGCCATGCGCCTGGAAGAGATCGCCCTGACCGATCCGTACTTCATCGAGCGCTCGCTGTACCCGAACGTCGACTTCTACTCGGGGATCATCCTCAAGGCGATCGGTATTCCAACCAGCATGTTCACCGTGATCTTCGCCCTGGCGCGGACCGTCGGCTGGATCTCCCACTGGAAGGAAATGCTCTCCAGCCCGTACAAGATCGGCCGTCCACGCCAGCTGTACACCGGCTACGAGTCGCGCGACATCACCAAGCTGGAAGACCGCAAGTAAGGCTTGCCTTGCGCTAGGTTCCTGACTGCACCGAAACAGCCCCCGCTTCTTATATAAGCGGGGGCTGTTTTGTTTATGCCTCTTTTATCCGATCCAGAAACTGCATTGGCAGAACCGACGCCATCGCGAGCAAGCTCGCTCCCACAGTTGGCCTGTTGTGAAACCCAAACTTGTGCTCACTGGAGATCCCCTGTGGGAGCGAGCTTGCTCGCGATGGCGGCAGGCCTGCCACCCACGAACCCGGCACAAAAAAATACCCCGGCCTCTCGACCGGGGTATTTCTTCAAGCACTTATCGCTGCATTAGTGGTTAACCGCCCCACTCGCCCCAAGGCCAGTCTGCGAACGCACGAACTGCGGGAAGAACAGCGCCCGCTCGTTGGCACCTTCAGCCGACTTGTCAGTGACGGAGAAGAACCAGATGCCGGTAAACGCGATGATCATCGAGAACAGCGCCGGGTATTCATACGGGAAGATAGCCTTCTCGTGACCCAAGATCTGTACCCAAATGGTCGGGCCGAGGATCATCAGGCCCACGGCACTGACCAGGCCCAGCCAGCCGCCGATCATGGCGCCACGGGTGGTCAGCTTCTTCCAGTACATCGAAAGCAGCAGCACCGGGAAGTTGCAGCTCGCCGCGATGGAGAACGCCAGGCCCACCATGAACGCGATGTTCTGCTTCTCGAACAGGATGCCCAGGCCGATCGCCAGCACTGCCAGGGCAATGGTGGTGATCTTCGAGACGCGGATCTCATCCTTCTCGTTGGCCTTGCCTTTCTTGATCACGCTGGCATACAGGTCATGGGACACCGCTGAGGCACCGGCCAGGGTCAGGCCCGCTACCACCGCCAGGATGGTCGCGAACGCCACCGCCGAGATGAAGCCCAGGAAGATGCTGCCGCCCACCGCGTTGGCCAGGTGCACCGCCGCCATGTTGTTGCCGCCCAGCAAGGCACCTGCCGCGTCCTTGAAGGCGGGGTTGGTGCTGACCAGCAGGATCGCGCCAAAGCCGATGATGAAGGTCAGGATGTAGAAATAGCCGATGAAGCCAGTGGCATACAGCACGCTCTTGCGAGCTTCCTTGGCGTCGCTCACGGTGAAGAAGCGCATCAGGATGTGTGGCAGGCCAGCGGTACCGAACATCAGGGCCAAGCCCAGGGAGAAGGCCGAGATCGGATCCTTCACCAGGCCGCCAGGGCTCATGATCGCCTCACCTTTAGGGTGGACCTTGACCGCTTCGGCGAACAGCATGTTGAAGTCGAAGTTGACGTGCTTCATCACCATCAGGGCCATGAACGACGCACCCGACAGCAACAACACAGCCTTGATGATCTGCACCCAAGTGGTGGCCAGCATGCCGCCGAACAGCACATAGAGGCACATCAGGATGCCGACCAGGATGACCGCAACGTGGTAGTCCAGGCCGAACAGCAGTTGGATCAGCTTGCCGGCGCCGACCATTTGCGCGATCAGGTAGAACGCCACCACCACCAATGAGCCGGAGGCGGACAGACTGCGGATCTGGGTTTGCCCGAGGCGATAGGACGCCACGTCGGCAAAGGTGTATTTACCCAGGTTGCGCAGGCGTTCGGCGATCAGGAACAAGATGATCGGCCAGCCTACCAGGAAGCCGATGGAGTAGATCAGGCCGTCATAGCCCGAAGTGAACACCAGCGCGGAAATCCCCAGGAAAGACGCCGCCGACATGTAGTCACCGGCGATTGCCAGGCCGTTCTGGAAGCCAGTGATCTTGCCGCCGGCCGCATAGTAGTCGGACGCCGAGTTGTTTTTCTTCGACGCCCAGTATGTGATGTACAGGGTCGCGCCAACGAAGGCCACGAACATCAGGATAGCGGCAACGTTGAGGGGTTGTTTCTGCACGGCACCGGTCAGCGCTTCAGCCGCCCAGGCGCCCGGTGCAAATGCTGCAATGCTCAGAAGAGCCAGTAGACGCCGGATCATTGCTGAGCCTCCTTGAGAATCGCATTGTTCAGGTCGTCGAACTCGCCGTTGGCACGTCGCACGTAAATGCCCGTCAGGACGAAGGCCGAGAGAATCAGGCCGACCCCGATAGGGATACCCCAAGTGATGGTGGATCCGGGGGACATTTTGGCCCCGAGAATATGCGGCCCGTAGGCGATCAGAAGGATGAAGCCGGAATACAGCCCAAGCATGATCGCCGAGAGAATCCAGGCGAATTTTTCTCGTTTCTTCACCAGCTCCTTGAAGCGCGGGCTGTTTTGAATCGAGAGGTAAATGCTGTCGTTCATTGTTTTTATCCTCGCAGCACAGATTTATTTGGAACAGCTCTACTCTATGCGGCTCGAGGCCAGGTTCCAGACGACCTTAGTATTAGAACGACATGACGGCTTTGCCAGTTTCCCGCAAAAAAACCCAAGCCCCTCCCACAGGGGTTTGCGTTGCGCGCAGAATTGCAGGCACAAAAAAGCCGCATGACACAACGTCATGCGGCTTTCGAAACAGCCAGACCAGGTCGATTACTTGCCGGTCCACTCCTTCACGCGGTCCGGGTGCTTGGCAACCCAATCCTTGGCAGCCGCTTCCGGCTTGGCACCTTCCTGGATCGCCAGCATGACTTCGCCGATCTCGTCTTTCGACGCCCACTGGAACTTCTTCAGGAACTCGACCACTTCCGGCGCCTTGGCTTCCAGGCCCTTGCTGCCGATGCTGTTCACAGTCTCAGCCGCGCCATAGACACCTTTCGGGTCTTCCAGGAAGCGCAGTTTCCATTTGGCGAACATCCAGTGCGGCACCCAACCGGTGACGGCGATGGATTCCTGTTTTTTCTCGGCACGGGTCAGCTCGGCGATCATGCCGGCGCCGGAACTGGCCTTGAGTTGATAACCGGTCAGGTCGTAATCCTTGATCGCCTGTTCGGTCTTGAGCATCACGCCTGAACCGGCGTCGATGCCGACGATGCGTTTCTTGAAGGAGTCATCGGTCTTCAGGTCTTCGAGCGACTTGGCCTTGACGTACTCCGGCACGATCAAGCCGATTTTCGCATCCTTGAAGTTAGGGCCATAGTCGACGACCTGGTCCTTGTTCTTGGTCCAGTAATCGCCATGGGTCACCGGCAACCAGGCCGATAGCATCGCATCGAGCTTGCCGGTGGCAACGCCCTGCCACATGATTCCGGTCGCGACGGCTTGCAGCTTCACGTCATAGCCGAGTTTCTGCTTGATCACCTCGGCAGCCACGTGGGTAGTCGCGACGCTGTCGGACCAGCCGTCAACGTAGCCAATGCTCAAGGTTTTGGTCTCGGCGCTTGCCAGGGTGGAGCTGATCGCCAGTACCAGTGCGGCACCTGCGCCCAAGATTCGTCGCATCTTCATCGTTACTTCCCCGAAAGTGCTGCGCCCGACGGATGCCGAGCGGCTTCAACGTATTGTTATGGTGCACAGCGCCCCCATCACGCTCGCCTGCAAACCGGTCGGAACGCCAGTGGAGTACTGACCGACTGATCATCAACCTGCGCCGATCTGGAACCTGCTCTGTCTGCGACGCCGAAGCAACGAGAAACGACATCAGAAAGCCAGCAAGCCATTCCCGGCGCCCGAGTCCGTAGATTTCGATCAAATCTTGCATGCACGACCCAGCCAAGCCGCCAGGTCACTAGCCGCCACCACGCCCCAACGTGTATTGTCCCGCTACTATTGCGCCCCATTCGCGCTTGTTTTGCAGCCGTCATGGCACTTGGCTTCGCTGCGGTGGTCATAGGCTGCGAACCTCATTCGGCACCTTCCTCTAAGGGATCCAGTCATGCTCCGTTCCTTGCGCTTCGCTGCCCTACTCGGCGGCCTTATCTTGAGTGCGTCCGCGCTGGCGGCAGATATTGACGCCGCCAGCTATGGCTACCCCTTGACCAACCCGTTCGAGGCGACCATCGCCACCACGCCGCCGGACCTGCGTCCGGAGCTGCCGCTGATCGAGGACATCAATCAATCGGACCACAGCCTGACCCTGCGCCCGGAACGCGAATTCATCCTGCCAGACAATTTCTGGCCGGTGAAAAGCCTCACTTACCGCATGGCCACCCAAGACAAACCCGCACCGCTGATCTTCCTGATCGCGGGCACCGGTGCGCGCTACGACAGCACCCTCAACGAGTACCTCAAGCGCCTCTACTACAAGGCCGGATATCACGTGGTGCAGCTGTCTTCGCCCACTAGCTTCGACTTCATGAGCGCCGCCTCGCGCTTCGCCACCCCTGGCATCACCAAGGAAGACGCCGAAGACATGTACCGGGTGATGCAGGCCGTACGCGCGCAGAATCCGAAAGTGCCCGTCACCGAGTACTACCTGACCGGCTACAGCCTCGGCGCACTGGACGCTGCCTTCGTCGCGCACCTGGACGAAACCCGCCGCAGCTTCAACTTCAAGAAAGTCCTGCTGCTGAACCCGCCGGTGAATCTCTACACCTCGATCACCAACCTGGACAAACTGGTCCAGACCGAGGTCAAGGGCATCAACAGCACCACCACCTTTTATGAGCTGGTGCTGAACAAGCTGACCCGCTACTTCCAGCAAAAAGGCTACATCGACCTCAACGATGCCCTGCTCTATGACTTCCAGCAGTCCAAGCAACACTTGAGCAACGAGCAGATGGCGATGCTGATCGGCACCTCGTTCCGCTTCTCGGCGGCCGACATCGCCTTCACGTCGGACCTGATCAACCGTCGCGGCCTGATCATCCCACCCAAGTTCCCGATCACCGAAAGCACCAGCCTGACACCGTTCCTCAAGCGTGCGCTGCAATGCGATTTCGACTGCTACCTCACCGAACAAGTAATCCCGATGTGGCGCGCGCGCACCGACGGCGGCAGCCTGCTGCAATTGGTCGACCAGGTCAGCCTGTACGCGCTGAAGGATTATCTGCAGGGCAGCTCCAAGATTGCAGTCATGCACAACGCCGACGATGTGATCCTGGGCCCGGGTGACCTGGGCTTCCTGCGCAAGACCTTTGGTGATCGCCTGACGGTTTATCCATTGGGCGGCCATTGCGGCAACCTTAACTACCGCGTCAACAGCGACGCCATGCTGGAGTTCTTCCGTGGCTAAATATCTCCTGCTGATCGCCGCGTTAATGAGCGCGGGCATGGTCCATGCCGACAACAGCAAGGCCGACGCGCCCGTAGTGGTGGACTCGGACGGCTTCAAGGAGCCGCTGACCAAACTCAAGTTCAACCCGGGCCTGGACCAACGCGAATTCGAACGTTCGACGCTCAACGCGCTGAACGTCTACGACCCGCTGGAATCCTGGAACCGCCGCGTCTATCACTTCAACTACCGCTTCGACCAATGGGTATTCCTGCCCGTGGTCGATGGCTACCGCTATGTCACCCCGGGCTTCGTGCGCACCGGTGTGAGCAACTTTTTCAACAACCTGGGCGACGTGCCGAACCTGATGAACAGCCTGCTGCAATTCAAGGGCAAGCGTTCGATGGAAACCACCGCTCGGCTGCTGCTCAACACCACCGTCGGCGTCGCCGGCTTGTGGGACCCGGCCACCGCCATGGGCCTGCCGCGCCAGAGCGAAGACTTCGGCCAGACCCTGGGCTTCTATGGCGTACCGGCCGGCGCGTATTTCGTACTGCCGATCTTCGGCCCGTCGAACCTGCGCGACACCTCGGGGCTATTGGTGGACTACACCGCTGAATCGGCGATCAACTTCCTGAACGTCTCCGAAGTCAGCGCCAACCACCCGGAACTGCTGCTCCTGCGCGGCGTGGACAAGCGCTACCAGACCAGCTTCCGCTACGGCCAGCTAAACTCGCCGTTCGAGTATGAAAAGGTGCGCTACGTGTACACCGAGTCGCGCAAGTTGCAGATCGCCGAGTAACGTTCGCCCCCCCCCCCCCAAGAAACCATTGTGGGAGCGAGCTTGCTCGCGATAGCAGTCTGTCAGGCAACATTAATGTTGGATGTCAGACCGTCATTGCGAGCAAGCTCGCTCCCACAGTTGTAATGCGTTGGCAGACTCAGCCTTTCAGCGCTTTCCAGATTTTGCTCACGACGAGCACACTCGCCAACACCACCGCCCCCGCGACAATCCCCGCCACCGCATTGAGCAGCATCGGCACGATGAACCCTGCACCGCCGGCACTCGCCGCGACACCTTCAATCCAATGGTGAACCACCGGAACGCCATGAGTGAGGATGCCGCCGCCGACCAGGAACATGGCCGCCGTACCGATCACCGACAGGCTTTTCATCATGTAGGGCGCCGCGCGCAGGATGGCTCCACCCATACTTTTGGCGGCCTGCCCTGGCTTCTGGGTCAGCCACAAGCCCAGGTCATCAAGCTTTACGATCCCCGCCACCAGGCCGTACACACCGACGGTCATGACAATGGCGATGCCCGACAGCACGATCACCTGCTGAGTCAGCGGCGCATCGGCGACAGTGCCGAGGGTGATGGCGATGATTTCCGCCGAGAGGATAAAGTCGGTGCGCACCGCGCCCTTGATCTTGTCCTTCTCGAAGGCCACCAGATCGACCGCCGGATCCGCTACCGCCTCGACCAGTTGTGCGTGTTCGGCCTGGTCTTCAGCCTTGCTGTGAAGGAATTTGTGGGCAAGTTTTTCGAACCCTTCGAAACACAGGTAGGCGCCGCCGACCATCAACAACGGCGTCACCAGCCAAGGGACGAACGCGCTGATGGCAAGCGCCGATGGCACCAGGATCAGCTTGTTGATGAACGAGCCCTTGGCGACTGCCCAGACCACTGGCAATTCCCGCTCGGCACGCACGCCCGAGACTTGCTGGGCATTGAGCGCCAGGTCATCACCGAGCACACCGGCGGTTTTCTTGGCGGCCATCTTGGTCATCAACGCCACATCGTCGAGTACCGTGGCAATGTCGTCGATCAGAACCAGCAAACTGCTTCCAGCCATGGAGGGACTCCTTGAACAATAATGCTGCGCAGCATAGCGCGAGCGACGCGTCCTAGGGGCATTCTTGAGCGCCGCGCGAGGCCGGTGCTACCATGCGCCACCGCCATAATCGGCAAGGAACCCCAGGGTTTATGAGCACTATCCGCGAGCGCAACAAAGAACTGATCCTGCGTGCCGCCAGCGAAGAATTTGCCGACAAGGGCTTCGCCGCGACCAAAACCAGCGACATCGCGGCCAAGGCGGGCTTGCCCAAACCCAACGTCTACTACTACTTCAAGTCGAAGGAAAACCTCTATCGCGAGGTGCTGGAAAGCATCATCGAACCGATTCTCCAGGCCTCCACCCCTTTCAACGCCGACGGCGAGCCGGGCGAAGTGCTGAGCCACTACATCCGTTCCAAGATCCGCATTTCCCGCGACCTGCCCTTCGCCTCGAAAGTCTTCGCCAGCGAAATCATGCACGGCGCCCCGCACCTGAGCGCCGACCTCGTCGAACAGCTCAACGCCCAGGCTCGGCACAACATCGACTGCATCCAGACCTGGATCGACCGCGGCCAGATCGCCCCCATCGACCCCAACCACCTGATGTTCAGCATCTGGGCCGCCACCCAGACCTATGCCGACTTCGACTGGCAGATCAGCGCCGTGACCGGCAAGGCCAAGCTGGATGAGGCGGATTACGAAGCGGCGGCGCAGACGATTATTCGGTTGGTTTTGAAGGGGTGTGAGGTGGATCGCTAGGTTTGGAACCCCATCGCCTTTATCGAAAGCGGTGGGTCAGTTTGTGCATATGCTGAACATGCCGCCGTCTTCGCGAGCAAGCCCGCTCCCACAGGGTCCCCAGTGTTCACTGATCCAATGTTCGCCACGATCCCTTTGTGGGAGCGGGCTTGCTCGCGAAGGCGGCGACTCGATTTCAAGTCAAAGCCAAATGGCATCCCACAGCGGATAGTCGCCAAGCCGCTCTACCAGGCCTGCCCGCAGTGGATTTGCCACAACATAGCGAGCCAGCTTTACCAAGTCCTCTTCCCGCCGTAGCGCTCGATCGTGATATCCCTGCTGCCATAGGCTACCAGCCCTATCAGCCGCCTCGTTGACCCCCTTGGCACTGATGGACTTCACCTGGCACATCAACTGCCCCAACGACCCTCGATGCAGTCGAATCAACCAATGGACATGATCAGGCATGACGACAAAAGCCAGGGAGTCCGCAATCCCCTGCTCATGGACCGCCCTGAACTGATGAATGACGACCCTTCCCAGGCGATAGTCTTTGAAGACTGGTTCGCGCTCCAGAGTATTGGCGGTCAATAAATAGATGCGGTTCTGCTCTGCATAGCGACCGATACGCAGGCGGTGTGAAGCTGAGCGTGCAGGCATTCCGTCGCCCCCCCTTTTTGATGAAGTCTGGAAAGGCTAGCTTCGGTGAATGCCACATCGGAATTAGTCTTTTTGCCGGATGTGTATGGTTGATCGCCTTCGCGAGCAAGCCCGCTCCCACAAGGGACTTGCTGTGTTCATACATGCTGTGTCGAGCACCGAAAACCTGTGGGAGCGGCGGTGCGGTGCGCTCCGACTTGCTCGCGAAGACGCCCGTCAATTCACCGCAAAATCAAACAGCAACCCCCACATCCGCCCTCAACTGCACCGCCTCCACCGCCCTCACCGCCACCTGCTCATCCACATCCGAAACATCCCCACTCACCCCGATCGCCCCCAGGACCCTGCCCTCCTGATCCCGGATCAATACCCCGCCCGGCGCCGGCACGATGTTGCCTTGCCCCAGACCATTCAAAGCCGCAAAGAACGCCGGGCGCTGTTGGGCGTCCTGGGCGAGCAGGCGGGAGCCCTTGCCCAGGGCGATGGCGCCCCATGCCTTGCCGATGGCGATTTGTGGGCGCAGCAGGCTGGCGCCGTCTTCACGCTGCAAGGCCACCAGGTGCCCGCCGCTGTCCAGGACCGCGACGGTCAAGGGTGCCGCGCTGATTTCGCGACCTGCGGCGAGGGCCTGCCCCGCCAGGTTGATGGCAATTTTCAAGGTTAGAACGCTCATGGATGCTGTCCTTCTTTTGTTATGGGAAAGCCTTGGCGGCTTCACTTTCAGAAAAACCGAACGCCACAAATAGAACACAACAATATATATTTTTGTATACAATAATTTACGCAAATCACCTTCAGCGACAAAAGTCCGCAGTAGAATCAGGTTCCCAACGAATTAAACGCGTGCTTGAGGAAAGGGATTGACCTGCGCCATTCGCCATGAATACACTCTGCCGCAAAGCCACTTGTATACAATTACAAAACGTAAGAGGCACAAAATAATGAGCAAAATGAGAGCAATCGAAGCCGCCGTCCTGGTGATGCGCCGTGAAGGCGTGGACACTGCCTTCGGCATCCCGGGTGCTGCGATCAACCCGCTGTACTCCGCCCTGCAAAAAGTTGGCGGCATCGATCATGTCCTCGCTCGGCACGTTGAAGGCGCCTCGCACATGGCCGAGGGCTACACCCGCACCAAGGCCGGCAATATCGGTGTGTGCATCGGTACTTCGGGGCCGGCCGGTACCGATATGGTGACCGGGCTCTACAGCGCTTCTGCCGATTCGATCCCGATCCTGTGCATCACCGGGCAAGCGCCCCGCGCCCGTATGCACAAGGAAGATTTCCAGGCCGTGGACATCACCAGCATCGTCAAGCCAGTGACCAAGTGGGCGACCACCGTCCTGGAACCGGGCCAGGTGCCGTATGCCTTCCAGAAAGCTTTCTACGAAATGCGCTCCGGCCGCCCCGGCCCCGTGCTGATCGACCTGCCGTTCGATGTGCAGATGGCCGAGATTGAATTCGACATCGACGCGTACCAGCCGCTGCCCCTGGCCAAACCCGCGGCCAACCGTGTGCAGATCGAGAAAGCCCTGGCGATGCTCAACCAGGCTGAACGCCCGTTGCTGGTGGCCGGCGGCGGCATCATCAATGCCGATGCCAGCGAACTGCTGGTGGAGTTCGCCGAGCTGACCGGTATCCCGGTCATCCCTACCTTGATGGGCTGGGGCACGATCCCCGACGATCACCCGTTGATGGTCGGCATGGTCGGTCTGCAAACCTCCCACCGCTATGGCAACGCAACGCTGCTTAAATCCGACGTGGTGCTGGGCGTTGGCAACCGTTGGGCCAATCGTCACACCGGTTCGGTGGACGTCTACACCGAAGGCCGCACGTTCATTCACGTGGACATCGAGCCGACGCAAATCGGCCGCGTGTTCACTCCAGACCTGGGCATCGTTTCCGACGCGGCTTCGGCCTTGACCGTGTTCATCGAAGTGGCCCGCGAATGGCAAGCCGCCGGTAAGCTGAAGGACCGCAGCGCCTGGCTCCAGGATTGCCAGCAACGCAAGGCCAGCCTGCAGCGCAAGACCCACTTCGACAACGTGCCGATCAAGCCGCAGCGCGTTTATGAGGAAATGAACCAGGTGTTCGGCAAGGACACCTGCTACGTCAGCACGATCGGCCTGTCGCAGATCGCCGGCGCGCAGTTCCTCCACGTCTACAAGCCACGCCACTGGATCAATTGCGGCCAGGCCGGTCCCCTGGGATGGACCATTCCGGCCGCGCTCGGGGTGGTCAAGGCCGATCCGAACCGCAAGGTCGTCGCGTTGTCGGGCGACTATGATTTCCAGTTCATGATCGAGGAATTGGCGGTGGGCGCGCAGTTCAAGCTGCCGTACATCCATGTCGTGGTGAACAACTCCTACCTGGGCTTGATCCGCCAGGCCCAGCGCGGCTTCGACATGGATTACTGCGTGCAGTTGTCGTTCGACAACCTCAACGCACCGGAGCTCAACGGTTACGGCGTGGACCACATCGCCGTGGCCGAAGGCCTGGGCTGCAAGGCGTTGCGGGTGTTCGAACCGTCCGGCATCCAACCGGCGCTGCGCAAGGCCCAGGAGATGATCGAAGAGTTCAAGGTACCGGTGATCGTCGAGATCATCCTCGAACGGGTGACCAATATTTCCATGGGCACCGAGATCAACGCCGTCAATGAATTTGAAGACCTGGCGCTGGTGGGCAACGATGCACCGACCGCCATTTCGTTACTCGACTGACCGACCGGCGTCCCTGTGGAAGCGAGCTTGCTCGCGATGACGGCGCTACATTCAATAGGAATGCAAGCAGGCACACCGCTATCGCGAGCAAGCTCGCTTCCACAAGGGAGGCCTGCCAACTATTTACAGGAGACCACCATGCCGCGTTTCGCCGCCAACCTGTCCATGCTGTTCACTGAGCAGGATTTCCTCGCCCGTTTCGAAGCGGCCGCCAAGGCCGGTTTCAGTGGCGTCGAATACCTGTTCCCCTACGACTACAGCTCCGCCGAACTCAAGGCCCTGCTCGACGCCAATGGCCTGACCCAGGTGCTGTTCAACCTGCCGGCCGGCGACTGGGCCAAGGGTGAGCGCGGCATCGCCTGCCTGCCGGATCGGGTCGAAGAATTCCGCGCCGGGGTCGACTTGGCGATTGCCTACGCAAAAGTGCTGGGCAATACCCAGGTCAATTGCCTGGCCGGGATTCGTCCGCAGAAGTGCGACGAGGCTCTGGCGGAAAAAACGTTCGTCGCCAACCTGAAGTACGCCGCCGAAAAGCTGCAAGGCGAAGGCATCAAGCTGGTGATGGAAGCCATCAATACCCGCGACATTCCTGGTTTCTACCTGAACAACACGGCCCAGGCCCTGTCGATCCGCGAGCAGGTGGGCAGCGCCAACCTGTTCCTGCAATACGACATCTATCACATGCAAATCATGGAAGGCGACCTGGCCCGGACCCTGTCGGCGCACCTGGGCGAGATAAACCATGTGCAACTGGCGGACAACCCGGGCCGCAACGAGCCGGGCACGGGCGAGATCAACTACCGCTTCCTGTTCGAACACCTGGACCGCATCGGCTACCAGGGCTGGATCGGCTGCGAATACAAGCCGCTGACCACCACTGAAGCGGGACTGGGCTGGCTGAAAACCCATAACGCGATCTGACCACAAGCGTCCGCGGGCACTTTAATAAGAGAGGATTTTTTCATGGCTAAAATCGGATTCATCGGCACCGGCATCATGGGCCACCCAATGGCACTGAACCTGCAAAAAGCCGGTCACAGCCTGTTCCTGTCCCAGCACCACGACCCGGCCCCGGCCGACCTGCTGGCCGGTGGCGCGGTGGCATTGGCCAATCCGAAGGAAGTGGCCCAGGAAGCCGAGTTCATCATCGTCATGGTCCCGGACACTCCGCAGGTCGAAGACGTGCTGTTCCGCGCCGACGGTGTCGCAGCTGGCGTGGGCAAGGGCAAAGTGGTGATCGACATGAGTTCGATCTCGCCGACCGCCACCAAAACCTTCGCGGCGAAAATCAACGAAAAAGGCGCCCAGTACCTCGACGCCCCGGTGTCCGGCGGTGAAGTCGGTGCCAAGGCCGCGACGCTGAGCATCATGGTCGGTGGCGACAGTGCCGCCTTCGAGCGCGCCTTGCCGCTGTTCCAGGCCATGGGCAAGAACATCACCCTGGTGGGCGGCAACGGTGACGGCCAGACCGCCAAGGTGGCGAACCAGATCATCGTCGCCCTGAATATCCAGGCCGTGGCCGAAGCGCTGCTGTTCGCCGCGAAAAACGGCGCCGACCCGGCGAAGGTTCGCGAGGCGCTGATGGGCGGTTTCGCCTCGTCGAAGATCCTCGAAGTCCATGGCGAGCGCATGATCAAGGGCACCTTCGACCCCGGCTTCCGCATCAGCCTGCATCAGAAGGACCTGAACCTGGCCCTGCAAGGCGCCAAGGAACTGAACATCAATCTGCCCAACACCGCCAACGCCCAGCAGGTGTTCAGCACCTGCGCGGCCATCGGTGGCAGCAACTGGGATCACTCGGCGCTGATCAAGGGGCTGGAGCACATGGCGAATTTCTCGATCCGCGATAACTGACACACCACACCCCTTGTGGGAGCGGGCTTGCTCGCGAAGGCGATCTTCCTGTCAATGAAGTGTTGACTGACACACCGCCTTCGCGAGCAAGCCCGCTCCCACAGGGGTCTGCGTTGCCCTTCAAATAACAAGAATCCTGGGAGCCCGCCATGTCGGTCGATCCGCAACAACTGCTGCGCGAGCTGTTTGCCACAGCCATCGACGCGGCGCATCCGCAGCACGTCCTCGAACAATACCTGCCCAGCGACCGCAGCGGCCGGGTAATCGTCATCGGTGCCGGCAAGGCGGCGGCCGCGATGGCGCAAGTGGTCGAGCGTTGCTGGCAGGGCGAGGTCAGCGGCCTGGTGGTGACCCGCTACGGCCATGGCGCGCCCTGCCAGAAAATCGAAGTAGTGGAAGCCGCTCACCCGGTGCCGGACGCCGCCGGCCTGGAAGTGGCTGGACGGGTGCTCCAACTCGTCAGCAACCTGAATGAAGACGACCGGGTGATTTTCCTGCTGTCCGGCGGGGGCTCGGCGTTGCTGGCCTTGCCGGCGGCCGGCATTACCCTGGCCGACAAACAATCGATCAACAAAGCCTTGCTCAAATCCGGCGCGACCATCGGCGAGATGAATTGCGTGCGCAAGCATCTCTCGGCGATCAAGGGCGGACGCCTGGGCAAAGCCTGCTGGCCGGCGACGGTCTACACCTATGCGATTTCCGACGTGCCCGGCGACCTGGCCACAGTCATCGCGTCCGGCCCCACCGTGGCCGACCCCAGCACCTCAGCCGAGGCCCTGGCGATTCTCAAGCGCTATGACATTGAGATCCCGGCCACGGTGCGCACCTGGCTGCAAAGCCCGGAATCGGAAACCATCAAGCCCGGCGACCCGAGCCTGGCCCGCAGTCATTTCCAACTGATCGCCCGCCCCCAGCAATCCCTGGAAGCCGCAGCCGTGAAAGCACGCCAGGCCGGTTTCAGCCCGTTGATCCTCGGTGACCTGGAAGGCGAATCCCGGGAAGTGGCGAAGGTCCACGCCGGCATCGCCCGGCAAATCGCCCTGCATGGCCAACCCTTGGCGGCGCCGTGCGTGATCCTGTCTGGCGGCGAAACCACTGTCACCGTGCGCGGCAATGGCCGTGGCGGACGCAACGCCGAATTCCTGCTGAGCCTGACCGACAGCCTCAAGGGCCATCCCGGCATCCACGCGCTGGCCGGCGACACCGATGGCATCGACGGTTCCGAGGACAACGCCGGAGCAATCATGACCCCGGACAGCTATCGCCGCGCCGCCGAGCTGGGCCTGTGCGCCAGCGACGAGTTGGATAACAACAATGGCTACGGCTACTTCGCCGCGCTGGATGCGTTGATCGTCACCGAGCCGACCCGCACCAACGTCAACGACTTTCGCGCCATCCTGATCCTCGAGAACCCGAAAAATGACGCCTGATAAAAAGGTCAAGATCCTCGCGACCCTCGGCCCCGCCACCCGTGGCATCGATGACATCCGCGAACTGGTGCAGGCCGGTGTGAACATCTTTCGCCTGAACTTCAGCCACGGCGACCATGCCGACCACGCCCAGCGCTACCAGTGGATCCGCGAAGTCGAGCAGCAGCTCAATTACCCCTTGGGCATCCTGATGGACTTGCAGGGACCGAAACTGCGGGTGGGCAAATTCGCCGACGGCAAGGTCCTGCTGCAGCGCGGCCAGGCCCTGCGGTTGGACCTGGACCCGACACCCGGCGACCAGCGCCGGGTCAACCTACCCCACCCGGAGATCATCGCGGCGCTGGAGCCGGGCATGGATTTGCTGCTGGACGACGGCAAGCTGCGCTTGCGCGTGACCGCCAGGCACAGCGACGCCATCGACACCGAGGTGCTCAACGGCGGCGAGCTGTCGGACCGCAAGGGCGTGAACGTGCCCCAGGCCGTGCTCGACCTGAGCCCACTCACCGCCAAGGATCGTCGCGACTTGAGCTTCGGCCTGGAGCTTGGCGTGGACTGGGTGGCGCTGTCGTTCGTGCAGCGTCCCGAGGACATCCGCGAAGCCCGCGCGCTGATCGGCGACAAGGCGTTCCTGATGGCCAAGATCGAAAAACCATCGGCCGTCACCCAACTGCGCGAGATCGCTGAACTGAGCGACGCGATCATGGTTGCCCGCGGGGATCTTGGCGTCGAGGTCCCGGCCGAGAGCGTGCCGCAGATCCAGAAGACCATCATCGGCACCTGCCGTGCCCTCGGCAGACCGGTGGTGGTGGCCACGCAGATGCTCGAATCGATGCGCTTCTCCCCGGCGCCAACCCGCGCCGAAGTCACCGACGTCGCCAACGCCGTGGCCGAAGGTGCCGATGCGGTGATGCTGTCGGCGGAAACCGCTTCCGGCGACTACCCCCTCGAAGCCGTGCAGATGATGAGCAAGATCATCCGCCAGGTAGAAAACGGCCCGGACTACCAGGCGCAGTTGGACGTCAGCCGGCCGAAAGCCGAGGCCACGGTGTCGGACGCCATCAGTTGCGCGATCCGCCGGATCAGCAACGTCCTGCCGGTGGCGGTGTTGGTGAACTACAGCGAGTCGGGCAGTTCCAGCCTGCGGGCGGCGCGGGAACGGCCGACGGTACCGATCCTCAACCTGACGCCAAATCTGCAGGCCGCCCGCCGACTGACCGTAGCCTGGGGCGTGCATTCGGTGGTCAATGACCGTTTGAAGCAGGTCGATGAGGTGTGCTCCACGGCGCTGGAAATCGCCCAGGCCCAAGGCATGGCCCAGCGTGGCGACACTTTGCTGATCACCGCGGGCGTGCCGTTCGGGCAGCCGGGGTCGACCAATTCGCTGCGTATCGAGACGTTGATCTAGCGCCTGTACTGACCTCATCGCGAGCAAGCTCGCTCCCACAGGGTTTTGTGAACGCCGCAAACCCAGTGTGGGAGCGAGCTTGCTCGCGATGAAGTCGACCCGGTCCCTCTGACACTCACCTATCATGTCCAACACCCACTGCCCCGACTGGGCCACCGCCCTGCTCAACGGTTTCAGCCAGATTTTCCTCCAGCGCCATCCGCTGTGCGGCTTGCTGTGCCTGTTGGCAATCCTGCTCACCGCGCCAGCCTTGCTCGGCGGTGCGCTGCTGGGCGGCGTGGCGGGATTGCTGACGGCGCAGCGACGCGGTTATGCCAAGGAGCATCGGCAAGCCGGCCTCTTCAGCTATAACGGGATCCTGCTGGGATTGATGTTGAGCCTGAAGCTGCCCTGGTCGCCCTTGTTGCCACCGCTGATCATTGCCGGCGGCGGCATCAGTGCGATGCTGACCCAGCAATGGCTCAAGCGAACCCCTGGCCCTCGCTGCCTGCCCGCCTACACCGCGCCATTCGTGGGGCTGGGTTGGTTGCTGCTGGGTTTCGCCCCGCTCTCCCCACCGCCCGCGTCGGTGGAGATCAGTTTGCCCAATCTGCTGCTCGCCCCTTTGAACAGCCTGGGCCAAGTGATGTTTCTCGACCACCCACTGGCCGGCGCGCTGATTGCAATCGGCCTGCTGGTCGCCAATCGTCGCGCCGCTGGCTGGGCGCTGTTCGGGTCCATCGTCGGCGTTGCATTCGCCTGGCTGCATCACGACGGCAACCTGGCCCTGTCGGGACTGGGCGGCTATAACCCGGCGTTGGTGGCCCTGGCCCTCGGCCAACACACCCGCAAACCATGGCCGCCACTGACGGGCATTGCTCTGGCAGTCTTTCTCGCGCCGGGTTTCGCAGCGCTAGGCGTGGCGCCGCTGACGGCACCGTTCATCCTCGCCTGCTGGCTGGTTCAGGCGACTGGGCGGCTCTGGCATCAGGTAATCCTCGATACCGCGCCTTGCACTGCGCAGGGCAATCGCCCTAGGCTTCGCTGATTATTGATTCAGGCGAAAGTCATGGACAGCAGCAACAACTGGCGGGAACGCCTCTACGTCATTATTTTCCAGACCGATACCGTGGCGGGCCGACGCTTCGACAGCACCCTGTTGCTGATCATCCTGGCCAGCCTGGTGATCGTGATGCTCGACAGCATCGACAGCGTTCACAAGAACTACGCGGCCCTGCTGGCTTACATCGAGTGGGGCTTCACCTTCATCTTTCTGGTCGAATACGGCCTGCGCCTGTACTGCTCGCCGAAGCCGCTGCGCTACGCGTTCAGCTTCTACGGATTGGTAGACCTGCTGGCGATCGTGCCGGGCATCCTCGCGCTGTACTACAGCGATGCCCAATACCTGCTGATCGTGCGGATCATCCGTATGTTGCGGATCTTCCGGGTGCTGAAGCTCAGCCCGTACCTCAAGCAGGCCAATTACCTATTGGCCGCGCTACGGGGCAGCAAGCAGAAGATCATTGTGTTCCTGGTCAGCGTATCGACCCTGGTGACGGTGTTTGGCACGCTGATGTATGTCATCGAAGGGCCCGAGCATGGCTTTACCAGCATCCCCAAGGGGATCTATTGGGCTATCGTGACACTCACTACCGTAGGCTTCGGCGACATCGTGCCGAAGACGCCGTTGGGCCAGGTGATTTCGTCGCTGGTGATGATCACCGGCTATTCGATCATCGCCGTGCCGACGGGTATCTTTACTGCGGAACTCGCCACGGCCATGCGCGGCGATCAACTCCAGCATGACTGCCCGGTGTGCAGCAAAAACAACCATGAGCACGGTGCGGCTTTCTGCTCCCGTTGTGGCAACGCGCTGTTCAAGAAAATGGAATAAGCAAAGCACTTTTTAGTGCTTGAAGGCTTATAAGCTTATCGCTAGTGTGCTGGCTTATCGCCCGCCCCCTTTCCAATAAAAAGGAATTCGCTGTGAAGAAATTCTTTGGCGCCTCTCTTCTTGCCGCTGGCCTGACCTTCGGCAGCCTGGCCCACGCCGCCCCGACCCTGCTGAACGTTTCCTATGACGTGATGCGCGACTTCTACAAGGATTACAACGCCGCGTTCCAGAAACACTGGCAAGCCGAACACAACGAGAACATCACCGTGCAAATGTCGTTCGGCGGTTCCAGCAAGCAGGCGCGTTCGGTCATCGACGGCCTGCCGGCGGATGTCATTACCATGAACATGGCCACCGACATCAACGCCTTGGCGGACAACGGCAAGCTGGTTCCGGACAACTGGGTCACCCGCCTGCCGAACAACAGCGCGCCGTTCACCTCGGCCACGGTGTTCATCGTGCGCAAGGGCAATCCGAAAGCGCTGAAGGATTGGCCCGACCTGCTCAAGGATGGCGTGCAGGTAATCGTGCCCAACCCGAAAACCTCCGGCAACGGCCGCTACACCTACCTGTCGGCGTGGGGCTATGTGCTCAAGAACGGTGGCGACGAGAACAAGGCCAAGGATTTCGTCGGCAAGCTGTTCAAGCAAGCCCCCGTGCTGGACACCGGTGGCCGCGCAGCGACGACGACCTTCATGACCAACCAGATCGGCGACGTGCTGGTGACCTTTGAAAACGAAGCGGAAATGATCGCCCGCGAGTTTGGCCGCGACCAGTTCGAAGTGGTCTACCCAAGCGTGTCCGCCGAAGCCGAGCCACCGGTGAGCGTTGTGGATAAAGTGGTCGAGAAGAAAGGCTCCCGCGAAGCCGCCGAGGCGTACCTCAAATACCTGTGGTCGCCTGAAGGCCAGGAAATCGCCGCCGCCAACTACCTTCGTCCACGGGACCCGGCGGTGCTGGCCAAGTACACCGACCGTTTCCCGAAAGTTGACTTCCTGTCGGTGGAGAAGACCTTCGGCGACTGGCGCACCGTGCAGAAGACGCACTTCAATGACGGTGGGGTTTTCGACCAGATCTATAGCGGGCAATAAAGGAACAATGAGCTGCGCGCGGTCCTGTGGCGAGGGGATTCATCCCCGTTGGGCTGCGCAGCAGCCCTGAAAGCGCAAGCTCCGGTGTATCAGACTGATTGCATTGAGCCGCTCTCTTGGGGCCGCTGCGCAGCCCAGCGGGGATGAATCCCCTCGCCACACAGCTTTCCTACATATTGAGATCCATCATTAACAACAGGCATGACTGATATCAGCCACAAAGCCCTGTTCCAGAGCCCTGCAAGTCTTTAGCCTCACGCCATCCTTTCAATTGATCGACGAGATTGCCATGAGTGCTCATCCACCCACCTCGCCCGGCAGCGCACTGACCCGCGGCATGGTCCTGTTGTTCGCTTTCTGTTGCGGCGCCATCGTTGCCAACATCTACTACGCCCAACCCATTATCGAACTGATCGCACCCGACGTCGGCCTGAGCAGCACCATGGCCAGCCTGATCGTCTCGCTGACGCAGATCGGCTATGCCCTGGGCCTGTTTTTCCTCGTGCCGCTGGGCGACCTGTTGGAAAACCGGCGCTTGATGATCCTCACCACCGTGGTCGCGATTGCCAGCCTGCTGGGGGCGGCTTTCACCGATCAGCCGAATGTGTTCCTGCTGGTCTCGCTGCTGGTGGGTTTCAGTTCCGTCTCGGTACAAGTCCTGATTCCGCTGGCCGCGCACCTGGCGCCGGAGGAATCCCGGGGACGGGTCGTCGGTGGGATCATGGGCGGCCTGTTGCTGGGGATTCTGTTGGCGCGGCCGGTGTCCAGCGTGGTGGCCGATCATTTCGGCTGGCGGGCCATGTTTATCATCGCCGCCGCGCTGATGGCGGCCATCAGCGTCGTCCTGGCGTTGACCGTGCCCAAGCGCCAGCCCGACCACAGCGCGTCCTACGGCCAACTGCTGGGTTCGCTCGGCACCTTGTTGCGCCAGCAGCCGCAGCTACGGCAACGGGCCTTCTACCAAGCCTGCATGTTCGCCACATTCAGTCTGTTCTGGACCGCCGTACCGCTGGAACTGGCGCGTAACCATGGCCTGTCCCAGACGGAGATCGCGCTGTTCGCCCTGGTCGGAGCAATCGGCGCCATCGCCGCGCCCATTGCCGGCCGCCTGGCGGACGCCGGACACACCCGGATCGCTTCGCTGCTGGCCATGTTGTTCGCCAGCCTGAGTTTCCTGCCGGCGTTCATCCACCCGATCTACAGCGTGATTGGCCTGGCAGTGACCGGCGTGGTCCTGGATTTCTGTGTACAGATGAACATGGTCCTGGGCCAACGCACCATCTACGCCCTCGACGCGAAAAGCCGCAGCCGACTGAATGCGCTGTACATGACCAGCATTTTCATCGGCGGTGCATTTGGCTCATCGATCGCCAGTGCGGTCTATGAACACGGCGGCTGGCTGTGGGTGGTGATCGTTGGCAGCGCCTTCCCGCTGCTGGCATTGCTGCGCTTCCTGAGCGCTTCGCAGAAGGCTTCGCTGGCGACCGCCTGAAACCGTCGCGCAAAAAAATGCCCGACAGGTCACGACCTGTCGGGCATTCTTTTTATCAGGGAGTTATTGGCGAACGGTCAGACCCGCACGTTGCCACGCGGCCCGGCAATCGCCCAGATGATCAGGCCCAACACCGGCAACAGCAGGATCAGCAGCACCCAGAGGATTTTCATCCCGGTTTCCGCGCCACTTTTGAGTACGTTGATGATCGCCCAGATATCGAGCGCCAGGATAATCAGGCCGATCAGGCCGTTGAAGGTGGAACCCATGGTGTCGCTCCCAAATGGTGACATGCCCACTTAGGATAGCGGGGCCTGGGCAAGGGTTCCGTTTTATTGCTTCAGACGTGGACCGCAACCTTGAGGGCTTCGAGGGCCGGCGCCGCAGCGATGCCGACTTCGGCACACAACTCCAGCACGCGTGGCAGGTCATTGCCGTACACCAGCACCATCTGTAATTCATCGTCGAGCAACTGGCTGATGTTCATCAGCACATAGCCGCCGTTTTCCTTGTTCAGGCTGCTCATCTGGATCTGGATGCGGTTGAGCGCGGTCAGGGCTTCAGTCTTTGCCAGTTGCTTGGGCTTGAGGTTGAACGCAACGCCGGGGCCGAACGAGGCGACGATCTGTTCGAACAATTCGACGTAGGTATCGGCCTGGAACAACACGGTGTCCGGCAGGCTGCCGACCACCACCCATTCGCCCAGCGGGATCGGGAAAGTGTCGTCGTAGTTGATGTCCGGGTTGGCCGCCAGGAAAGCCACCGGGTCGGCGTAGGCCTGGGCCGCTTCATCGGCGATCTTCTCGATGTCCGCCTCGCCCAGGCAGCCGGAGCTGATTTTGCTGATGAGTTCGACGAGTGCGGCTTTCATGGGGCTATTCCTGTGGCGATGTATTTTTGCGGCCGCGAAGGATAGCGCATCCCCCAGGCCAAGTCAGGGTCCCGTGGCGAGGGAGCTTGCTGTGGCGAGGGGATTTATCCCCGCTGGGCTGCGAAGCGGCCCCCGATTAATCTGACATACCGAGTTGCCAGATTTAGGGCCGCTTCGCGCCCCAGCGGGGATAAATCCCCTCGCCACAAGAGCTCCCTCGCCACAAAAAGCTTCATTGTCAGCTCAACAATTTTTCCAACTGCGCCGTGGTGTCCACCGCGCCCATGGTCCTGGCCGCATCCAGTGCCGAGACGCCGTTGGCATCCTTGGCCTTGGGGTCGGCGCCTTTGCTGATCAGGTAATCGACGATTTCCACCCGGTTGAACATCGCCGCCATCATCAACGCCGTGCGGCCATCGAACGAGGAACCTTCCACTTGCGCGCCACCGTCCACCAAGGCTGAAACCACCGCCAGGTCACCCTTGAACGCCGCCCCGGCAATCGGGCTCTGGCCGTTGTCGTTGCGGATCTCCGGATCGGCCTTGTGTTCCAGCAGGACTTTCACCGTTTCAACATGCCCGTGGTATGCGGCCAACATCAGCAAGGTATCGCCCTTGTGATTGCGCAGGTTCGGCGGCAAGCCCTTGCTCAGCAGCGCGGCCATCATCGCGGCGTCGCCCTGGCGGGCAACGTTGAAGACCTGCTCGGCAAACTCCGCAGCCTCTTCAGGGGTCATCTGGCGGCTTGTATCGGACATGGAAACTCCATCGGTTCGTTGCAAAGCCGCTAGTTTCCCGAGGGACCCGGGGCCTGTCATCCCTTTTTTATCTGCAGCGGTCATAGCCAGAATCAATAGCGGTACTGGCCGCCCTGGATCCCTGTCGACAATTGCCGGTCCACACGCACATAGGTCGAGCTGTCAGGCAGCCAGGCGTAGATCGGCTCATCACCCGTGAGGCAGGGGTCAAAGGCCTCGGCCTTGAGACGGGTCTTCTGGTATTTGAAGGTGCCGGTGGTGTCCATCTTCACCTTGATGCGCAAGAACAGTGGCACCGCGTAAGCAGGCAACTTGCATTGCAGAAACCGCAGCAGCTCGCTGAAGTCCAGGGTCGCCAGGGATTCGGCCGGCGTAATCGCGGCCATGCCGGCACGGCCATTGGTGCCGTTGATCTCAACGCCATAGGCCACCGCCTCGGCAATCTGCGGATGTTGCAGCAGCACGTTCTCGACTTCGGTGGTGGAAACGTTCTCGCCTTTCCAACGGTAGGTGTCGCCAAGGCGATCGACGAACTGCCCATGGCCAAAACCGATGTTGCGCAGCAGATCACCGGTATTGAAGTAGCGATCGCCCGGGATAAAGACGTCCCGGTAGATGATTTTCTCAGTCTTGGTCGGATCGGTGTAGCCGTCCAGCGGCGCCTTGTCATCAATGCGAGCCAAGAGCAGGCCCGGCTCACCCCTGGGGACTTTCTGCATGCGTCCCTGCAGGTTGCGCAATGGCGCGCCGCTGTCGTGGTCGTAGCGCACCAGCGCCCAGGCCATCAGGGAAAACCCGACCGTGTTGTCAAAGTTGAGGATGTTGGTGAAACCGATATTGCCGTCGCTGGCCGCGTAGAGTTCACAGATATGGTCAACGCCGAAACGTGTCTTGAACGCAGCCCACGCGCCGGGACGCAGGCCGTTGCCAATCATTTTCGTCACGCTGTGCGCCCGGTCCGTGGTGCTGGCGGGCTGATCAACGAGATAACGGCACAACTCACCGACGTAACCCAGCGTGGTTGCCTGATACCGTCGCACGTCGCTCCAGAACTGGCTGGCGCTGAATTTGCGGCGCATGGCGAAACCCGAAGCACCGCATACCGCCGCGCCCCAGCACACGCACAGGCCGGTGGCGTGATACAGCGGCAGCGTGCAATAGACGATGTCCTCGGGCTGCATGTCCAAGGCAATCAGGCCGAAACTGGTGGCGGTGCGCATCCAGCGGCCATGGCGAAAGACCCCGGCCTTGGGCAGCCCGGTGGTGCCGGAGGTGTACAGATAGAAACAGGGATCATCGAAGAATACGTGCTGGCTGCTGGCCGGGTTCTCGCCCGGGTATTGCTCGCTTGCACGCATCAAGTCGACGAATCCGGACGGCGCAGGGACGTTTTCCTGATCCGCCACCCACCAGGTTCGCCCGTGCGATAGCCCGACCCGGCCACGCACGTCGTCGAACGCCGCAACCCGTTCGTCCCCGACCACCACGGCCACCGGCGTGACCAACGCAAGGCTGTGCACCAGGGCATCGCCCGTCTGCGCGGTATTGATCATCGCGCTGACCGCACCAACCTTCGCCACGGCCAGCACGGTGATCAGCAACTGTGGACGGTTCTCGATAAAGATCGCTACACAATCGCCCTTGCCCACGCCTTGCGCCGACAGGTAATGGGCGATGCGATTGGCCTGCTCGTTGACCTGTGCATAACTCAGCACCGCGTCGCCGCACAGCAGCGCCGGGCCTTGGGGATTGCGTTGCGTGGCCTGCTCGAAGCACCAGCCCAGGCCGCAGGGCTGCGTCGGGTCCTGGACGTTGGCGAGTTTCATGCCTTTGACAATGCGGGGAACCGCCCTGGCGATGGTGGGCAGCTTGCGCAGCATCATGCCCCAGGTAATGGCGTCGCTGGGTGTACGACTCATGGGTGATCCTTCCCCGCTCGACCTCGTGGGCCGTGGTTCTTGTCATGGGCGTGTGCGGATTTCGGCTCGAAAGTACCCAGCCGTTTGACGGCTGTACATGCGGTTTTTGCAATGTTTTGTATCCACGGCCCGGCACAGGCGAGGCGTGAGCGCGAGGACACGGTTTGGTTCCATAAATAAACGCCCGACCACGCAAAATGCAGGATGCACGATGGCCGTTCATGCAAGTTGCACGAAAGCAAAAATACGCGAAATCCGTATCTCGTTGTTTTTTAATGGTTTTTAAATTAATCGAATGCTGGCACAGACACTGCAACTACCCCTCCACGGTTTGCCACACCATGGAGCAATGAACGATGAATATGATTCAAGAGAAGTTTGCATCGCTGTTTTCCAACTACGAAGTCACCACCCAGGCACGCCCGGATGGCGGCATCCTGCTGACCTTGCGCAACAGCGACGGCAAACTGTTCAAGCGCACGATTTCCTACGCGCAATTGCACGCCGGGGACCAGTTGTCTTGGGCCATCAGTGCGATTCGCCGCGATCTGGCTGAGCAAGCCAGCGAGTTGCCGCCCGTGGCGATGCTGCAAAGCCAGCACCGCTTCGCGCTACCGACCTACCACAGCGCCTGACACGCTGTGTTGGGATCAGGCCTGGAGCCTTACGGTTCCATGGCCTGATTTTTTTTGCCTGCCGTTCAGGCGCCGAACCGGGACGGCTCGATGTCCGCAAAGCTTGCCAGGGTTTCGTGACCGGCCAGTTCGCCACCTTCACGCGCCAGGCCACAGGTGGCCATCCCGGCGTCACGGGCCGCGTCCAGTTCCTGGACGATGTCCGACAGGAAAAGAATCTCCCCTGGCGCGATGCCCATCGCCTCGCTGATGCGCTGGTAGGACTGCGCCTCCCGCTTGGGCCCGGACGTGGTGTCGAAATAACCGCTGAACAACGGCGACAAGTCGCCCGCCTCGGAACAGCCAAAAATCAGTTTTTGCGCCTGGATCGAGCCCGAGGAATACACAAACAACCGATAGCCTTGCTGGTGCCAATCTTTCAGTGCCTGCACCGCATCCGGGTAAACATGACCTTTCAACTGCCCGGCCTGGTAGCCCTGCTCCCAGACCATGCCCTGCAACGCCTTGAGCGGCGTAGCCTTGCGGTCCTCGGCAATCCAGCCCAGCAGGATTGTGATGACCCGCTCCACATCGGCGTCCGGCTCATGGCTGTCGCGACGCACAGCGGCCAATTGTTCCGCCACGTCGGCGCGACCGGCGTTCTGCCGGACGAAATCCGGCAGGTGCTCGGCGGCATAGGGAAACAACACGTCGAAGACAAAACTCACCGCGCTGGTGGTGCCTTCGATGTCGGTGAGGATGGCTTTGATTGTCACGAAGTCAGTCCTCCAGGCGCGGGAAGCGGCTGGCGATGTCGTCGCCGGTGAACTTGGCGACCCAGCCTTCCGGGTTGTTGAACAGGCGAATGGCAACGAAATGTGGGTGTTCGCCCATGTCGAACCAGTGCGGCGTACCGGCGGGCACGGAAATAAGGTCGTTCTTTTCGCACAGGACCGCGTAGACGTAATCGTCGATGTGCAAGGTAAACAGCCCACGACCGGCGACGAAAAATCGCACTTCGTCCTCGCCGTGCCGATGTTCATCAAGGAACTTGGCGCGAAGTTCGGCTTTCTGCGGATGGTCGCTGTTGAGGCTGATGACATCGACCGTGACGTAGCCGCGCTCGGTCATCAGCTGGTCGATCTGGGTCTTGTAGGCGGCGATCACTTCATCCTGGCTGGCGCCGGGCTGGATTTTCGTCGCGGCTTCCCAACGGTCGAACCGCACGCCTTTTTCGGCCAGGGTCGAGGCGATGTCCTCGAAGTGGGTCAGGACCTTGTTCGGAATATCGGGACTCGAAACGTGGTAGACGGACAGGCTGCTCATGGCAATGGCTCCAGCAATTATCGGTTCAGGAGTGCGCGGGTCTTGAGCTCGCACTCGAACAGGAATTCAAACGCTTCGATCTGGCGCAGCGCATCGTTCATGCCCGGCCCCCAGGTGTACAGGCCGTGGCCGCGGATCAGGTAACCGGCGCAATCGGGATGCGCTTCCAGCCAGGGTTGGACCTTGGCGGCCAGGCGGGCGATGTCCTGGTCGTTGTCGAAAATCGGCACACGGACGCGGGATTCATGGGTGGTTACACCGCTGAAGGCTTTTTGCAGTTCATAGTCTTCAAAGTCAATGAACGCTTCGCCGGTCAGGCGCGACAGCACCGTGGCGTTCACCGAATGGGTGTGCAACACCGCACCGATCTGCGGACGCCAGCGATACAACTGGGTGTGCAGCAGGGTTTCGGCCGACGGTTTCTTGCCTGGCTCCAGGCTGTTGCCATCCAGGTCGGTGGCGAGCACATCGTCGATGCACAACTGTCCCTTGTGCTTGCCCGACACGGTGAGCAAGGCCTGGTCAGCGGACAACCGGGTCGAATAGTTGCTGCTGGTGGCCGGCGACCAACCGCGACCGTATAAAAAACGCCCGGCGTCAATGATCTGCTGGGCGAGCTGTTCACGGGTAAGGCTCATGGCCTGTCCTCTTGCATGCGTGTGGCAATGATAACGGCTGCAGCGAAGGCTGCGAGGCTGGCGATGCTGAATGTCCAACCGGCGCCCAAGGCATTCCAGCTGTAGCCGGAATACAGTGCGCCCAACGCCCCGCCGGTCCCGGCCAGCGCGGCGTACAGCGCCTGGCCCTGGCCTTGCTGGCGCGGGCCGAAACTACGTTGCACGAAATGGATGGCAGCGGCGTGAAAGCTGCCGAACGTCGCCGCGTGCAGCACCTGGGCAAACAACAGTATCCAGAGGAACTCGGCCAGCGACCCCAGCAGCAACCAGCGCAGCGCCGCCAGCAGGAAACTCGCCATCAGCACCCGGCGCACGGAGAACCGCGCCAGGATCCGGCTCATGAACAGGAACACCAACACTTCGGCCACCACGCCGACGGCCCAGAGCACGCCGATCAATCCACGGCTGTAACCCAGGCGCTCCAGGTGCAACGTCAGGAAGGTGTAATACGGCCCATGGCTCATCTGCATCAGGCCGACACAGGCATAAAACGCCAGCACCCCCGGGTTGCGCAATTGCCGCAGGAAACCGTCCCCGGCCACTCGCGGCCCCTGGACCGGCTGGGCGTTGGGCACCCAGAAGCTGCTCAGTACGATGCCGCCCATGATCAAGGCCAGGGCGACGGGATAAATGTCCAGGCTCAGCCATTGGAACAAGCGGCCAAGGACCACCACGGTGATGATGAAACCGATGGAGCCCCACAGGCGAATCTGGCTGTAGCGGGAGGCTTGCCCACTCAAGTGGGCCAGGGTAATGACTTCGAACTGCGGCAGCACCGCGTGCCAGAAGAACGCATGCAGCGCCATGACCATCGCCAGCCAGGCGTAGCTCTTGTCGATGAAGATCAGCGAGAAGCTCAACAGCGTACAGATCGCGCCGAACCGCACGATCGCCAGGCGCCGGCCGGTATAGTCCCCCAGCCAGCCCCAGAGATTCGGCGCCACGCAGCGCATCAGCATGGGGATCGCCACCAGCTCGCCAATGCGTGCCGCGTTGAACCCCAAGTGATCGAAGTACAGCGCCAGGAACGGCGCGGTCGAACCGAGCAACGCGAAATAGAACAGGTAGAAACTGGAAAGCCGCCAGTACGGCAACGCCGCCATGCGCGTCAGGCCAGGGCGGTCGGCAGGCCAGCCATCAAAGCTGACCCAGCACCGGCGTACCGACTTGCACGTCGGCGTTCTGGCCGCGATGGCGCAACAGATGATCCATCAGCACGATCGCCATCATCGCTTCGGCGATCGGCGTGGCGCGGATGCCCACGCAGGGGTCATGGCGGCCCTTGGTGATGACGTCGACCGGGTTGCCATGAACGTCGATGGAGCGTCCCGGCGTGGTGATGCTGGAGGTCGGCTTCAACGCCAGGTGCGCGACGATCGGCTGGCCCGAGGAGATGCCGCCGAGGATGCCCGCCGGCATTGTTGCTGAGGAAACCTTGCGGGGTCAGTTCATCACGGTGCTCGGTGCCGCGCTGGGCCACACAGGCGAAACCGGCGCCGATCTCCACGCCCTTCACGGCATTGATGCTCATCAGCGCGTGGGCCAGTTCGGCGTCGAGGCGGTCGAAGATCGGCTCGCCCAGGCCAGGCATCACGCCTTCGGCGACCACGGTGATCTTCGCGCCGACCGAATCCTGGTCCCGGCGCAACTGGTCCATGTAGGCTTCCAGCTCCGGCACTTTGTCCGGGTCGGGGCTGAAGAAGGCGTTCTGTTCCACCGAATCCCAGGTCTTGAACGGGATTTCGATCGGGCCCAACTGGCTCATGTAGCCACGGATGACGATGCCCTGGCTGGCCAGGTATTTCTTGGCAATCGCCCCGGCCGCCACGCGCATCGCGGTTTCCCGGGCCGAACTGCGCCCGCCGCCGCGATAGTCGCGCTCGCCGTATTTGTGGTGGTAGGTGTAGTCGGCGTGGGCCGGGCGGAACAGGTCCTTGATGGCCGAGTAGTCCTTGGACTTCTGGTCGGTATTGCGGATCAGCAGCCCGATCGCACAGCCGGTGGTGCGCCCTTCGAACACGCCGGAAAGGATTTCGACTTCATCGGCTTCCTGGCGCTGGGTGGTGTGGCGGCTGGTGCCGGGCTTGCGGCGGTCCAGGTCACGCTGCAGATCTTCCAGGGAAATCTCCAGGCCCGACGGGCAGCCGTCGACAATGGCGACCAACGCCGGGCCATGGCTTTCGCCCGCGGTGGTGACGGTGAACAGCTTGCCGTAGGTATTGCCGGACATGCAGGGCGCTCCGTGAAATCGCTGAGAGTCGAGATGGGCGCCAGTATACGCAGGCTCCCCGAGTAGTTCATCCTCGAACCTTATCGGTGCCCGCCAGTCCAACCGGCACCTTCGTAACTAATGGCGTCATGATGTTAAGAGCGTTTGCCTTGAGCCTTACCCTGTTGACCGGCCTGCTTTCGGGCTTCGCCCAGGCCACCGTGCTGCAACGCCCCATCAGCCTCGACACCGGCAACGGTGAACTTTTCGGCTCGCTGTTGTTGCCCAAGTCCGACACACCGGTGCCCGTTGTCCTGATCATTTCAGGGTCAGGTCCTACGGATCGTGACGGAAACAACCCCGAGGGCGGGCGCAATGACAGTCTCAAGCGCCTGGCCTGGGTGCTGGCCAAGCACAACATCGCCAGCGTGCGCTACGACAAGCGCGGCGTGGCCGCCAGCCTTGCGGCGACACCGAACGAGCGCAACCTGAGCGTCGAAGCCTACGTTGCCGATGCCGTGGCCTGGAGCCACAAGCTGGCCGCCGATCCGCGACTGGGCCCGTTGATTCTGCTGGGCCACAGCGAAGGTGCACTGATCGCCAGCCTCGCCGCGCCCCAGGCCAACGCGGCGGCGGTCATCTCGTTGGCCGGCAGCGCCCGTCCGATTGACCAGGTACTGCGTCAGCAGCTCGGTAACCGCTTGCCACCGCCGCTGATGCTGCGCAGCAACGAGTTGCTCGACAGCCTCAAGGCCGGTCGCCCCGCCCCCAACGTTCCGCCGCAACTGCAGGTCATCTTCCGGCCAAGCGTGCAGCCGTATCTGATTTCGCTGTTCCGCCAGGACCCGGCCCAGGCGTTCGCGGCATTGAAGATGCCGGCCTTGATCATCCAGGGCAGCCACGATATCCAGGTCAGCGTCGACGACGCCAGACAGTTGAAAGCCGCCAAGCCTGACGCCGAACTGGCGCTGATCGAGGGCATGAACCATGTAATGCGCATCGTGCCCAACGATGTGAAGCGACAATTGGCTTCGTATAAGGATCCCAATCTGCCGTTGGCAGCCGAACTCAGTACTCGCATCCTGGGTTTTATAGGCACGTTGGCTGCCCGTTAAGCGGATTTGGTGGCCTATAGCCCTCCAGTCTTGGCAAATCCGGCCGATAAACCGGTGTCGGACAGCGCAACGGCTGCCGACAAGCCGGCCCGGACAGGATTTTGCCGTTATGACTGAGACTGAAACTTCACCCGACACCACCGCCGAAACGGCCACCCCAGCCGCGGCGGAACTGCCATGGGCGGACGTGCAGGCCGAGCATCACAAAATGCTCCGGCTGGCCCCGCTCAAGACCGATCGCGCCACTGGCGTGCGGCCCCTGCGGTTTGTCGAGTTCAGCTATGCCGAACGCCATAGCAAGGAACGCAGCTTGCTGCGCATGAGCATCAAGTTGCCGGGCCAGCGGGTGCGCAAGGAACAGAACCACCTCGACGTCTGGGCCGACCACGTCGAGAAACGCCTGTTCTTCTCGCCCGACAGTTTGCAAGTCGAGCCCCTGAATCGGGGCATCGGCCGCTTCCTCGCCGCCCAGGGCATCACCTGGGCCAAGAAGCGTTGGTCGAGCTATCGGGTTGACGGCACCGATTTGAACAACAAGGACGCACTGAACGAAGACACGCGCCTGCGCCGTGATCACTTCCTCAAGGCCCACGGTTTCGAAGTGGTCTACGCCGACGCGCAGCACCTCAAGGGCAGCGTGAAACAAGCCCAGGTCGGCGATCTAACGGGCGACTGGAACACCGAAAAACTGCAATTCGTTGAAATCCTCGAAGCCGCACAGATGCTCCAGCAAGCCGAGCAGAACCTGGCGGAACAGGAGGTCAAGCTCAAGCAGCAGGAAGAGAAGGTCAACAAGTTCAAGCGCGAAGACACCGGGTTGCGCTTCACCATCACTTGCCTGGTGGCGTTTGCGATGTTCCAGGCGGGGCTGTTGATCTGGATTGCGACGCGGCATTGACGGCTATCAGAAGTGTCTGACGCACCCGGTGGCGAGGGGATTTATCCCCGCTGGGCTGCGCAGCAGCCCCCGACACTCGTTCTGATACACCGCGGCGTTAGATTTAGGGGCGCTTCGCACCCCAACGGGGATAAATCCCCTCGCCACGAAAGCGGTCGCCAACACCGCCGGGATCAAACCCTGGACGCAAACAACGCCTGGTGCTCACGGCACTGCTCGGCGCTGAGCATGAACACACCGTGGCCGCCGCGCTCGAACTCCAGCCAGGCGAAGTCGACTTCCGGGTACAGCGCTTCGACGTGCACTTGGCTGTTGCCCACTTCAACGATCAACAGTCCCTTGTCGGTCAGATGATCGGCCGCCTCGGCCAGCATCCGCCGAACCAGGTTCAAGCCATCATCGCCACAGGCCAGGCCTAGCTCCGGCTCATGCTGGTATTCCTGGGGCATGTCGGCGAAATCTTCCGCATCGACGTAGGGCGGGTTCGACACGATCAGGTCGAAACGTTGCCCCGGCAGCCCATCGAAACCATCCCCCTGGACCGTGAATACACGCTCATCGACACCGTGGCGCTCGATGTTCTGATTGGCGACTTCCAGCGCTTCGAACGACAAGTCCGCCAGCACCACCTCGGCTTCGGGGAATTCATAGGCGCAAGCGATCCCGATGCAACCGGAGCCGGTGCACAGGTCAAGGATTCGTGCAGGCTCCTGGCCCAACCAAGGCTCGAAACGTTTTTCAATCAACTCGCCGATGGGCGAACGCGGAATGAGCACGCGCTCGTCGACGATGAAGGACATTCCGCAGAACCAGGCCTCACCCAACAAGTACGCGGTCGGAATGCGTTCCGCGATGCGCTCGGCGCAGCAGACGTTGCACATGCACCAACTCCTCGTCTTCGAGGCGGCAATCCAGGTAGCTGTCGGCAATTTCCCATGGCAGGTGCAGCGCGCCCAACACTAACTGGCGTGCCTCGTCCCAGGCGTTGTCGGTGCCATGGCCAAAGAACAGATCCTCCCCATGGAAACGGCTGACGGCCCAACGGATATGGTCGCGCAGGGTGCGAAGGCGGGAAGTGATCACGGCGGCAAACTCCAGAAAAATCGACGGGCGAGTCTATCAGCCAAACACGCGGTCACCCAAACGTGCCTGAAGTCAGGACGAAATATGCCGGACAAACTGTAGGATTCTTCCGTTTTATGCGCGGCCCATTGAACAAAGCGCAGATCTTGACAAGGCTGTAGGCCAGCAATGACGGCCCTTGCGATGGAAGCGATTCACAGAACCGCTCAGCCAGAGGAGAATGTCGCAAAAGCCCCACTCGAAGGAGCCCCAGAATGTCCGTTCCAAAAACGATGTTTCAACTCAGTGGTCGTGGTTATGCGGCGGCCAACCTGAGTCAAGCGACCCTGATCATCATCGACGCCCAGAAAGAATACCTCGCCGGCCCCCTGGCCCTGAGCGGCATGGATGCGGCGGTCGCGAACATAAAGCAACTGCTCGGTGCAGCCCGCGCCGCCGGACGGCCGATCGTGCACGTGCGCCACCTGGGCACCCATGGCGGGCTGTTCGATCCACAGGGTGAACGCGGGGAATTCATTCCAGGCCTTGAACCACAAGGCGACGAAACCGTGATCGAAAAGCTGCTGCCCAGCGCTTTCCACGGCACCGACCTGAAGAAGCGGCTGGAAGAGCTGGGTCCACTGGACCTGATCGTCTGCGGCTTCATGAGCCATTCCAGCGTCAGCACCACCGTGCGCGCCGCCAAGAACCTGGGTTTCCGTTGCACCCTGGTGGAAGATGCCTGCGCCACGCGCGACCTGCCGCACAAGGGCGGCGTCCTCAGCGCCGAACACGTGCACCAGACCGAAATGGCAATCATGGCGGACAACTTCGCCACGCTGGCCATGACCCGCGACTTCGCCTGATCCCGCCCTGGATGAGCGATCGCTGTGCCGCTCATCCGCAAAAGCCTCTCATTTGCCGCAATAGGCTTGGCTTCAGGAACAACCCGAACATCTTCCGGTCGAAGGGCCGATACCCATTGAGGAAGGTCGGAATGAAGATATCCGATGGTTTTGACGCACGTCGCTTGCGGCCCAAAGGCCCGAGCAACTGGCGATTTCGTATCGGCGCGGGCATCGCGGCGCTGCTGGCAACACTGGGTGTGCTGCTGGCAATGGCAGGTGCCGCCAGCCTGCTTGGTCGTCCGCCCGCACTGGGCGAGTTGAATGCCACCCCGCTGGGTTCGGCGGTCATCCTGGCAATCGGTCTGTTGGTACTGCTGCTGGGCGTCTGGCTCTGGCGCCGTTGCCGCCGACGCGCCCGCCAATCCCTGGAGCTGGCCATGGCTCCGCACCTGATGAAAAAGCACGACTGATCCGCCATCCGACGTTTTGTCGCGCCCTATCCTACCGGAGTTGGGTAAACTGGCCGGCCTTCGCGGAGGCTGACATGCAAGACGACGACTTTTCCCTGTTCAAAAGTGCGATCCAGGGCGTAAAACCAATCAAACACGATCGCGCCGAAACGGGCAAACCCAAGGCCGATCGCGCACAGATCGCCAAGCTGCGCCAGGCCGCCACCGTACGCACCGACGCCACCACCGTGGACGGGTTGTCCGATCAGTTCGTCATTGACGTCGGTCCCGAAGACGAATTGATGTGGGCGCGCGACGGCGTCCAGGAAAGCCAGATGCGCAAGCTGAAGGTTGGCCAGATTCCCTTCGAAGGCAGCCTCGACCTGCACGGCATGACCGTCGAAAAGGCCCGCGAGACCCTGTGGGCGTTTCTCGCCGAAGCCACCAAGTTCGAAATCCGCTGCGTGCGCGTCACCCACGGCAAGGCCGTGCGGCTGGACGGCAAGCGGCCGATGATCAAGAGCCACGTCAACACCTGGCTGCGCCAACACCCACAAGTGCTCGGCTTCACCTCCTGCCAGGCGAAGCACGGCGGCGCCGGGGCGGTCTACGTGATGCTCAAGCGCACCATGATGGAAGGCCGCGACGAGTAGCCCCTGATTGCCGAGCTTGCAGCGCCGTGTCCGCCACCGTACCCTTGCCCTTTGCGTAAATCCCCACAGGTAGTTTCATGTCTCTGGAACAGAATTACACCGCGATTCTCGGCCAACTGGGCGAGGACGTTTCCCGCGAGGGCCTGCTCGACACGCCCAAGCGCGCTGCCAAGGCCATGCAGTACCTTTGCCGCGGTTATGAACAGACCCTGGAAGAGGTCACCAACGGTGCCTTGTTCAGCTCCGACAACAGCGAGATGGTGCTGGTCAAGGACATCGAGTTGTACTCTCTGTGCGAGCACCATTTGCTGCCTTTCATCGGCAAGGCCCACGTGGCCTACATCCCGAGCGGCAAGGTGTTGGGCCTGTCGAAGGTCGCGCGCATCGTTGACATGTATGCCCGTCGCCTGCAGATCCAGGAAAACCTCAGCCGCCAGATCGCCGACGCGGTCCAGCAGGTGACCGGCGCCCTGGGCGTGGCGGTGGTGATCGAGGCCAAGCACATGTGCATGATGATGCGCGGCGTGGAAAAGCAGAATTCCTCGATGATCACTTCGGTGATGCTCGGTGAGTTCCGGGAAAATGCGGCAACCCGCATGGAATTCCTCAGCCTGATCAAGTAAAGCGTCTCGCGAAGAAAACCGGCATTGATCGCCGGTTTTTTTTCGCCCGCGAAAAATCAGGTAAGCTGCGCGCCCTCTTCTTTCCGCCGTGAGGCTATAACGTGATCGTCAAAGCGCTTCGAGTTGGCCTGGGCCAGCTCATCATCTTCATCGACTTCATCACCCGCCCCGGCAAGAAAAAGCGTCCGGCCGACGCCCAGGCGCAAGTCGAACAGGCAGCTCGCGGCCTGACGTTGTATCAATTCCATGCCTGCCCGTTCTGCGTGAAGACGCGCCGGACCCTGCGTCGCCTCAACGTACCGGTAGCCCTGCGCGATGCAAAAAATAACCAACAGGATCGCCAGACGCTGCTGGAACAGGGTGGCCGGATCAAGGTGCCGTGCCTGCGCATTGAAGAGAATGGCGAGACCACCTGGATGTATGAGTCCAAGGTGATCATTGATTATCTGGATAAGCGGTTTTCTGCCGTCTGAGGATTTGATGGTGGGCTGAGGGCCTCATCGCGAGCAAGCTCGCTCCCACAGGAGGCCAATGCTGATTATAAATCTGCAATCACGCACGGTTCCCTGTGGGAGCGAGCTTGCTCGCGATGGGATCGGCCCAGCCGCCGGATATTTCAAGCCGCCTTGGCCGCCAAAGCGCCCCGCACCACCCCGGCCAATCGCTTCAGGCCCTCGTCCAGTCGCGCCGGATCGATATGGCTGAAGTTCAAGCGCAAGTGCCCCAGGTGCTTGTCCGGCTCTGGAAAGAACGGCTCACCCGGCATGAACGCCACGTCAACCGCCAACGCCTCGGCAAGCAAAGTCCGGGTGTCCAGCGGTTGCTTGAGCGTCAGCCAGAAAAACAACCCGCCCTGTGGCATGTTCCAATCCGCGATATCGGAAAAATGCCGCTGTAGCGCAGCCTGGAACCGATCGCGCCGATCCCGGTAGAAATCCCGCAGCGCTTGCAGGTGGCTGCGGTACTGCTCGGTGCCAATCCACTGCAGCGCCTGCCATTGGCCGATGCGATTGGTATGCAGGTCCGCCGATTGCTTGAGCCGCAGCAGGTGTGGGAACAAGTCCGGGCTGGCGATCAGATAACCCACCCGCAGGCCCGGCAACAGGGTTTTCGACACAGTGCCGGTGTAGATCCAACTGGCCTTCTTCAAGCGACTGGCAATAGGCGTGGCGCTGCCGCCGTCGAAGGTCAGCTCGCGGTAAGGTTCGTCTTCGATCAGCGTCACGCCGAACTCATCCAGCAGCGCCGCCACCGCATCGCGCTTGGCCTCGCTGTAGCGCACCGCCGAAGGGTTCTGGAACGTTGGAATCAGGTAGATGAAGGCCGGTCGATGCCGCTCCAGCCGGGCCCGCATGTGCTCCAGGTCCGGGCCGTCCGCCTCAAGGGGGACAGTGATGCAGTCGGCGCCGAACAGCTGAAAGATTTGAAGGGCCGCGAGATACGTCGGCGCTTCGAGCATGACTTCGGTGCCGACGTCGATGTGCAGTTTGGCCGCCAGGTCGAGGGTTTGCTGGGAACCGCTGACCACCAGCACCTGGCTCGCCTCGCAAGCCAGGCCCAACGACCGCGCCTGGGCGGCCAATGCTTCGCGCAGGGCCGGCTCGCCCTCGCTCATGCCGTATTGGCCCATGGACAGCGGCATCGCGCCCCACTCCACCTTGGGCAGCATGGCTTCGGCCGGCAGGCCACCGGCGAACGACATCACTTCCGGGCGCTGCGCCGCAGCGAGGATTTCTCGAATCAAAGAACTTTTGAGGCGCGAGACACGTTCGGAAAAAGCCATGGGGGTCACCTGTAGCGAGGCCTTGGAAAAATGAGTCAAACTGTTTGACCGAAATTACCTCGCCGCCCTTGGAAACGTCAATATGCTTGACCTTAAAAACCCGTCCTCCCAACAAATGGCCATGGAAGCATTCTTCTTCGGTTACCAGGCGTTCACCGCCAAGGCCGATGAAATGCTCGAGCGTCGCGGGCTGAGCCGGGTGCACCAGCGCATCGTTTTTTTCATCGCCCGCTACCCCTCCTTGAGCGTGAAGGAACTGCTGGCATTGCTGGGCGTGACCAAGCAGGCATTGAACATGCCCTTGCGGCAATTGATGGAGATGCACCTGGTCAGCAGCGTCGCGTCCGAAACCGACAAGCGTAAGCGGCTGCTGGAATTGACGGCGGAGGGCCAGCGATTCGAACAGGCGCTGCGCCGTGAACAGGTGAAATTGCTGGAGCGGGTGTTTGCCGAAGCCGGGGAAGCGGCGGTGGATGGGTGGTTGGCGGTGAACCTGGCACTGGGGAAATCCAGTGATTGAAGGCGTCTGATCAGACGCTATCGCGAGCAAGCTCGCTCCCACAGGGGTTCAGTGGTGAAGACAAATCTTGCATTCATCACAGTCCGCTGTGGGAGCGAGCCTGCTCGCGAAGGCATCCGCATGGCCGATATATCCCCATCTCCATAAATTTCGTCGACAAAACAGAAAACATTATTTGCATTATTTGTATACAAAAGCATAATTCGCTTCGTGCGAGTTCCTGACCATCAGGTCAACTACTACGCCAGCCTTACCTGCCTCAAAGCTTCGCCGTCACCCTCAGGGGGCGTGCGGGGCTGGAAATAACAATAAAACTCTTGAGGAGTACTCGCTGTGGAAAGCCGCAAACCCGAAGCCCAGACCCTGGACCTCTCGCCGCCACTACGCAGTGGCTGGCTGGAGCGCCTCTTCAAACTCAGCTTGCATGGCACCACGGTGAAGACCGAGCTGATCGCCGGTCTGACGACCTTCATCACCATGGCCTACATCATTTTCGTCAACCCCAACATCATGGCCGACGCGGGCATCGATCATGGTGCAGCGTTCGTCGCCACCTGCATCGCCGCCGCCCTGGGTTGCCTGTTGATGGGGCTCTATGCGAACTGGCCGGTGGGCCTGGCACCGGGCATGGGCCTGAACGCCTTCTTCACCTACACCGTGGTCGGCACCATGGGCTACAACTGGGAAACCGCGCTGGGCGCGGTGTTTATATCCGGTGTGCTGTTCATGATCCTGACCTTGTCGCGGGTGCGTGAATGGCTGCTCAACAGCATTCCCGTGAGCCTGCGGTTCGCCATGGGTGCAGGGGTCGGGTTGTTTCTCGGGCTGATCGGCCTGAAGACCGCCGGCATCATCGTCGACAGCCCCGCTACCCTGATCAAGCTCGGCTCGCTGCGTGAGCCCGGTCCGTTGTTGGCCGCGGTGTGCTTCCTGATGATCGCCGTGCTCAGTTATCACCGCGTGTTCGGCGCGATCCTGATCAGCATCATCGCCGTGACGTTGGCCGGCTGGGGCCTGGGATTGGTGCAGTACAACGGCGTCATGTCGACACCGCCAAGCCTGGCCCCGACCTGGATGGCGATGGACGTGGCCGGTGTGTTCAACATCAGCATGATCAGCGTGGTGCTGGCCTTCCTGTTCGTGCACATGTTCGACACCGCCGGCACCCTGATGGGCGTCGCCCAGCGCGCCGGCCTGGTGAAGGCCGATGGCAAGATCGAGAACCTGTCCCGCGCCCTGAAAGCCGACAGCGCCTCCAGCGTATTCGGCGCCATGGTCGGGGTGCCGCCGGTGACGAGCTACGTGGAAAGCGCCGCCGGTGTCGCCGCCGGTGGCCGCACGGGGCTTACCGCCGTGACTGTCGGTGTGCTATTTATTGCCGCCATGTTCTTCGCACCGCTGGCCGGGATGATCCCGGCCTATGCCACGGCCGGCGCCTTGATCTACGTCGCCATGCTGATGATGGGCGGCATGGCCCATATCGAATGGGACGAACCCACCGACAGCATCCCGGCCATCGTCACGGCCATCATGATGCCCCTGACCTTCTCGGTCGCCGATGGCATCGCGCTGGGTTTCATCACCTACGTGGTGCTCAAGGCCGGTACCGGTAAACACAAGGAAATTTCCGTTAGCCTGTGGGTGCTCTGCGCGATCTTCATCGCCAAGTTCATCTTCTTGTAAGCGCTGCCGTATCCACCCGCCTCACCCCTTGGGTGAGGCTTTTGTACATCAGGAGCAAGCAATGAATCTGGAAACCTGGTTATTGTTCAGTGGCGCCGCCTTGGTGGTGATCCTCATCCCCGGCCCGTTGTCATTGCTGATGATCGGCAATAGCCTGAACTATGGCCTGCGCCGCTCGTATCCGGCGTTCCTGGGTGGCGTGATCGCGTCGATCTGCCTGTTGAGCGCTTCGGCGCTGGGGCTTGGTGCGTTGTTGATGGCGTCGGAGCAATTGTTCAGTGCCCTGAAGATCGTCGGTGCGTTATACCTGTTCTACCTTGCCTGGCAGAGCTGGCAGCAATCGCGCCAGCCTTCCCAGGGCGCCGAGGTACCACAAGCGGCCGCCACTCCGCGCTTTCGCGCCTTGTTCGGCCGGGCGTTCGTCCTGGGTGCCAGCAATCCAAAGGACATCTTGTTCTTCGCCGCGTTCCTGCCGCAATTCTTGAACGCCGGACAGCCATTCCTGCCGCAGTTGCTGGTCATGATTGCGACCTGGACCGTGCTGGACCTGCTATGCAAGCTGGCTTATGGGCTGGGTGCCCATGGCGCTGCCCGGTATCTGCGCACCGGTAAGGGCCAGAGCTGGTTCAACCGGGTCAGCGCCGGTTTGTTTGGTGGCGCGGGGGCCGCATCCTTGTTGAGCCGCTAAAAAAGCAAAAGCTTCGCGAGCAAGCCCGCTCCCACAGGTTTTTGTGAACGACAAAAATCCAGTGTGGGAGCGGGCTTGCTCGTGAAGGCACCCTCCCAGACACCGTATTCTCATGGGCGAAAAAAAGCCCGCAGTGTGGGCGGGCTAAAAACCAAAGAAGCTCTATGCGCAGTCGCCTCCAGGGCAAGGCAGCTGTTGGGGGATCAACTGCCTCGATAGGTTGAATAGGCGTAGGGCGAAATCAGCAACGGCACGTGGTAATGCTCCTGCTCTTGCGAGATACCGAAGCGCAGCACCACCACATCGAGAAACGCCGGCTCGGCCAGTTGAACGCCACGGGCGCGGTAGTAGTCACCGGCGTGGAACTGGATCTGGTAGACCCCGCTGCGGTAATCATCCCCCTGCAGCAGCGGCACATCGCAACGGCCGTCGCCATTGGTCAAAGCACTGGCAACCAACCGCAATTGCGAACCCTCGACACGGTACAGCTCGATCTTGATCGAGCTTCCAGGGCAGCCGTGCGCTGCATCCAAAACATGAGTAGTCAAACGTCCCATTGATTGTGCGCGCCTCGCTGCAGAACAGTCCGGCCCGACGCCTCCTGAATCAGTTGAAAGACAGGCCGCACCGTTTCGGAGCACGAAACGCTACGGCGATGAGCGAATTAAGACACTTTAAACGCAAATTGTACACAATAAAAAATACTTATTTTACCCCCAGGTCACGCGACGACAGCTCAACGTCGTGTTCAAGCCAAACCAACGGATACGTGACCCTCCAGGCGATAAATTGACCAAATGGGCAGGTTTCTTGCAGTGTAGACATTGTGGGGGACACGGTGAAAAATGCAAAAAATCAGGCTTACAAATCGCGCATAAAGTTGTATACAATCACTCCATCGTCGTGACGCCAGCCTGAGACTCATCGCCAGGGCGCCACCCACATGGTTCGAACAAGAAGGAAAACTGCAGTGAGCGCTGACTACCCACGCGACCTGATCGGTTACGGCAATAACCCTCCGCACCCACACTGGCCGGGCAATGCCCGCATCGCCCTGTCCTTCGTGCTCAATTACGAAGAAGGCGGCGAGCGCAACGTCCTTCATGGCGACAAGGAATCCGAAGCGTTCCTTTCCGAGATGGTCGCGGCGCAACCGCTGCAGGGCGAGCGCAACATGAGCATGGAATCGCTGTACGAGTATGGCAGCCGTGCCGGCGTCTGGCGGGTCCTCAAGTTGTTCAAGGAATTTGACATTCCGCTGACTATCTTCGCGGTGGCGATGGCCGCCCAGCGCCACCCGGACGTGATCCGCGCCATGGTCGCCGCCGGTCACGAAATCTGCAGCCACGGCTATCGCTGGATCGACTATCAATACATGGATGAGGCCCAGGAGCGCGAGCACATGCTCGAAGCGATCCGCATCCTCACCGAAATCACTGGCGAGCGTCCGCTGGGCTGGTACACCGGCCGCACCGGCCCAAACACCCGGCGCCTGGTGATGGAAGAAGGCGGTTTCCTCTACGACAGCGACACCTACGACGACGACCTGCCCTACTGGGAGCCGAACAACCCCACCGGCAAGCCGCACCTGGTGATCCCCTACACCCTCGACACCAACGACATGCGTTTCACCCAGGTGCAGGGTTTCAACAAGGGCGACGACTTCTTCCAATACCTCAAGGACGCTTTCGACGTGTTGTACGCCGAAGGCGCCGAAGCCCCGAAGATGCTTTCCATCGGCCTCCATTGCCGCTTGATCGGCCGCCCTGCACGCCTGGCCTCCCTCAAGCGTTTCCTCGAATACGCCAAGGGCCATGAACAGGTCTGGTTCAGTCGTCGCGTCGACATCGCCCGTCATTGGCAGCAGACCCATCCGTATCAGGGAGCGTCCAAATGACCGCTTTCCAGACACTCAAGCCTTCCACCTTGAGCCGCGAAGCGTTCGTCCGGGCCTTTGCCGATATCTACGAACATTCGCCATGGGTGGCCGAAAAGGCCTTCGACCTGGGCCAGGATGCATCGATCGACGAGATCGAGACCCTGCACCAGCGCATGAGCGACATCCTGTTGAGCGCCGATCATGCCAGCCAGCTGGCCCTGGTCAACGCTCACCCGGACCTGGCCGGCAAAGCCGCCGTCCAGGGCCAACTGACCGAAGCCAGCACCAACGAACAGGCTGGCGCCGGTATCCACCAATGCACGGCCGAAGAGTTCCAGCGCTTCACCGAGCTGAACGAGGCCTATAAAGCCAAGTTCAAGTTTCCCTTCATCATGGCGGTAAAAGGCAGCAACCGGCACCAGATCCTCGCCGCGTTCGAAACGCGCATCCACCACTCGGCAGACGCCGAATTCAAGTGCGCATTGGCGGAGATCAACAAGATCGCGTTGTTCCGATTACTGACCCTTTAGCGAGCGGCCCCTGACACCAGGTCCTGCAAGCATCCCCAGCCAACTTATCAAAGGCAGACAAGAAGAATGAAAGCTTACGCCGTACCGTTCGAAAAGTTCGTCAACCTGGCCGACGCCCGCCTGGGCACCAAGATCATCTCGGTAACCGATGACTGGTTTGCCGACGCCAATCGCCTGTTCCAGCCGACTCCGGCCGTGTGGAAGGAGGGCGTGTTCGACGACAACGGCAAGTGGATGGACGGCTGGGAGTCGCGCCGCAAGCGCTTCGAAGGCTACGACAGCGCGGTCATCCGCCTGGGCGTGCCGGGCTCGATCAAGGGCGTGGACATCGACACTTCATTCTTCACCGGCAACTACCCACCGTCGGCTTCCCTGGAAGCGTGTTTCCTGGCGGACGGCGAGCCGGACGAAAACACCCAGTGGACTGAAGTGCTGTCGGCCGTCGAGCTGCAGGGCAACAGCCATCACTACCACGAGATCAGCAACGACCAGGCCTTCAGCCACCTGCGCTTCAACATCTACCCCGATGGCGGCGTGGCCCGGCTGCGGGTCTATGGTGTGCCGTATCGCGACTGGTCGGCCGTGGGCGACAACGAACAGATCGACCTGGCCGCCGCCCTCAATGGCGGACGCGCCCTCGCCTGCTCCGATGAACACTTCGGTCGCATGAGCAACATCCTCAACCCAGGCCGTGGCGTGAACATGGGCGATGGCTGGGAAACCGCCCGTCGTCGCACACCTGGCAATGACTGGGTGATCGTCGCCCTGGGCCATGCCGGTATCGTTGAAAAAGTCGTCGTCGACACGCTGCACTTCAAAGGCAACTACCCGGACAGTTGCTCGATCCAGGGCGCATTCGTCAAGGGCGGCACCGACAGCCAGATCGAAACCCAGTCGCTGTTCTGGCGCGAATTGCTGCCGAGCCAGAAGCTGGAGATGCACGCCGAACACACCTTTGCCGAGCAGATCAAGGAACTGGGGCCGATTACCCATATCCGCCTGAACGTGTTCCCAGACGGTGGCGTAAGTCGCCTGCGCGTGCTCGGCAAGGTATCGAAATAAGGGTGAACCCAAATCGCGAGCAAGCTCGCTCCCACATTTGAAATGCATTCCCCTGTGGGAGCGAGCTTGCTCGCGATGGCGGCAGAATAAACAACACAGAATCCAAGGTAAGAAGACCAGCATGCGCACACTCAAGATCGAACCGTTGACCAAAGAAGCCTTCGCCCCGTTCGGTGACGTGATCGAAACCGACGGCAGCGATCACTTCATGATCAATAACGGTTCGACCATGCGCTTCCATCGCCTGGCGACGGTTGAAACCGCGACGCCGGACGACAAGGCGATCATCAGCATTTTCCGCGCCGACGCGCTGGACATGCCGCTGACCGTGCGCATGCTGGAGCGCCATCCGCTGGGCAGCCAGGCCTTCATTCCGCTGCTCGGCAACCCCTTTCTGATCGTGGTCGCGCCACTTGGCGATGCACCTGTATCAGGTTTGGTCCGCGCCTTCGTCACCAACGGCAGGCAGGGCATCAATTACCATCGCGGCGTCTGGCACCACCCGGTGCTGACGATCGAAAAGCGGGATGACTTCCTGGTGGTTGATCGCAGTGGCACAGGCAATAACTGCGATGAGCATTTTTTCCAAGAGGATGAGTTTCTGATCCTCGCCCCCCACCAATAAGAGAAGGTCCGATCACGCGAAAACAAGCGTGACGGGCGAGAGGTAAAGACTGTGGAAGCACATTTGCTGGAATGGCTGAACCTGAGCATTCGCTGGGTTCACATGATCACTGGCGTTGCCTGGATCGGCGCGTCGTTCTACTTCGTCTGGCTGGAAAACAACCTCAATCGCGTCAACCCCAGGAGCGGCCTGGCCGGCGACCTCTGGGCCATCCACGGTGGCGGCATCTACCACCTGGAAAAATACAAGCTCGCACCACCGTCCATGCCGGACAACCTGCACTGGTTCAAGTGGGAAGCCTATTTCACCTGGATGTCGGGCATCGCGCTGTTGTGCGTGGTGTTCTATTGGAACCCGACCGTCTACCTGCTGGCGCCCGGCAGCAGCCTGAGCGGCCTTGAAGGCGTCGCCCTGGGCATCGGCTCGTTGTTCGTCGGCTGGTTTGTCTATTCATCGCTCTGCGATTCAGCCCTGGGCAAGCGCCCCGCCCTGCTCGGCCTGATCCTTTTCGTGCTGTTGATCGCCGCGGCCTACGGGTTCAGCAAGGTGTTCAGCGGTCGCGGTGCCTACCTGCACGTCGGCGCCGTCATCGGCACGATCATGGTCGGCAACGTGTTCCGCATCATCATGCCGGCCCAGCGCGCGCTCGTAGCAGCCATCGCCGAAAACCGCACGCCCGACCCGGCGCTACCAGCCAAGGGTCTGTTGCGTTCGCGCCACAACAACTATTTCACCCTGCCAGTGCTGTTCATCATGATCAGCAACCATTTCCCGAGCACCTACGGCAGCCAATACAACTGGCTGATCCTGGCCGGGATCGCCGTGGCGGCGGTATTGGTGCGGCACTATTTCAACACGCGCCATGACAGCAACCGGTTCGCCTGGACGCTGCCGGTCGGCGCCCTGGCGATGATCTGCCTGGCGTATGTCACCGGGCCCAAGCCGATGCCCACCGCGCCGGAAGTCGCCAAGGTCCCGGGTGCGATCGAATATCAACCACTGCCCGAGACTGCCGTGGGCGGCGCCAAACCGGCGGCACCGGCGCAGGCACCCGCGCCAGCACAGGCGTCCAATGCCCAGGGGCCGTCATTCGAAAAAGTCCACAGCGTGATCCAGGAACGCTGCTCGGTCTGCCACTCGGCCAAGCCCACCAGCCCCCTGTTCAGCGCGGCGCCGGGCGGAGTGATGTTCGACACCCCGCAGCAGATCCAGCAACAGGCCGCGCGCATCCAGGCCCAGGCCGTGACCAGCCAGATCATGCCACTGGGCAACATCACCCAGATGACCCAGCAAGAACGCGATCTGATCGGCGCTTGGATCAACCAGGGCGCGCAAACCAACTGAGCCACTTTTTTCGACAAATGTCATACCGCTGACAGGCCGACCGGCAACTACCGGTCGCCCGTCAGCGACTGTCTGCGCCTCAACAATAAAAACAAGAGGAAAGCATCAGATGATCCAGCCCCGCCATCACGCCCAGGATTCGCCGCGCATGCGCCGTTGCAGGGCACTTGAGCCCTTCAAGGCAAGTCCGTATCCTGCGCGGCCGTTCGACGCGGGCCGACAACAAAATCCCTTCCGATCCTGACCGGACCGCCAGCTTATTGCGGCGCTGGCGGACCTGAACGCGCCCCTGAACACAACGTTCCGACTGTTCCATTACTGCAGGGCAAGCCATTTCCAATTTTTGCCGAACTTGGCTCAGCGCTTGCTATCAGCATTCGCCACGCTCAAAAAGCTGACCGAACGGATGTTTTTCATCCATGGAAAAAGGCGCCACACCAGAGCGCTGACTTGAAAAAAGAAACGCGGTACCACTTACCTTTGGGAGCAAACCGAATGAAACGTACGTGCACCAGCCTGATCGTTGCGGGATCTTTGTTGGCCGGGGGAGAGGCCCTGGCAGGCGATCTGCTCCAATGGCAGAACAACAGCCTGAGCTACCTCTACGGCAAGGATTTCCAGATCAATCCACGCATCCAGCAAACCGTGACGTTCGAGCACGCCGATGCGTGGAAATACGGCGACAACTTTTTCTTCCTCGACCGCATCTTCTATAACGGCCAGGACGACAGCCAGTCCGGCCCGAACACGTACTACGGCGAGTTCAGCCCACGCTTGTCGTTCGGCAAGATTTTTGATCAGAAGCTGGAAATGGGCCCGGTCAAGGACGTGCTGCTGGCAATGACCTACGAGTTCGGCGAAGGCGACAACGAGTCGTACCTGATCGGCCCGGGCTTCGACCTGGCGATTCCCGGTTTCGATTATTTCCAGCTGAATTTCTATAACCGCCAGACCCAGGGGGCTCGCGCCTAGCGACAACGTCTGGCAGATCACCCCGGTCTGGGCCTACACCGTGCCGGTGGGTTCGTCCGACATTCTCATCGACGGCTTCATCGACTGGGTGGTGGACAACGACGCCAACTCAAAGGGCACCTACCACGCCAACCTGCACATCGTCCCGCAGATCAAATATGACTTGGGCAAGGCCTTGAAGCTGGGCGCCAAGCAGCTGTATGTCGGCGTGGAATACGACTACTGGAAGAACAAATACGCGATTGAAGACAGCGATGGGTTCAAGACCAACCAGAGCAATACCAGCTTCTTGCTGAAGTACCATTTCTAACCCCGGGTTCCAAATCCGCAGCAATACCCTGTGGGAGCGAGCTTGCTCGCGATGGCGGTGGGTCAGCCTGCCCAGATGCTGGATGTGCCGCCGTCATCGCGAGCAAGCTCGCTCCCACATTGGCTTCGTGGAGGCCACAGAATTTAGCGTCCACCGCAAACTCCTTGTGGGAGCGAGCCTGCTCGCTATAGGGGTAACACCTGCGTGCATCACGCCTCAGGACAATCCCAAGAACCGACTCAACGCCTCACGCTGCGCCAGCGCATCCTGACGCCCAAGCTCGATCAATTCACCGCAGTATCCCGCCTCGAACAGCAGATAGCTCAACACGCCGGCACCGCTGGTCTTGGTCGCGCCCGGCCCACGCAAAAACACCCGCAACGCGCGCGGCAGTTCCTGGCGATGACGGGCGGCGATTTCATCGATCGGCTGGCTCGGTGAGATCACCAACACTTCCACCGCAGCCGCACCAAGCGCATGGGCCGGTACATCGTCGGGCAGCAGGTGACTGAACTGGTTAAGACGCTCGAGCAACTCGATGTCGCTTTCCAGGCTGTCGATGAACGTACTGTTGAGCATGTGGCCGCCAATCTGCGCGAGCGTCGGTTGCAAACCGGTGTAGCTGCGCTCCTGGGGCGTTTGCCCACCCGCACCGCGGGGGTTGCCACTGACACCGATGACCAGCACACGATTGGCCCCCAGGTGCAAGGCTGGGCTGATCGGCGCCGATTGGCGCACCGCACCGTCGCCGAAGTACTGGGGACCGATCTTGACCGGCGCGAATAACAAGGGGATCGCCGAGCTGGCCAGCAGGTGCTCGACGGACAATTGCGCGGGCACACCGATGCGCCGATGTCGCAACCAGGCATCAATGGTGCCGCGCCCTTGATAGAACGTTACCGCCTGTCCGGACTCGTAGCCGAACGCGGTGACTGCCACCGCCCGCAATTGGTGCTCGGCAATCGCCTGCTCGATACCCGACGCGTGGAATTGCGCCTGGAGCAACTCGCGCAGTGGCGAACTGTCGATCAGCGCCACCGGCAACTTGGCCCCCAGGCCCAGCAGGCTGTGGCTGATGAAACGCGTCGCCTGGGCAAGCACGCCGCGCCAGTCGCTGCGCATCACCTGATGGCTGCGCACCGCCTGCCAGAAAGCCGTCAGCCGCTCGATGGCGGTCTTGAAATCGGTCGCCCCACTCGCCAGGCTGACCGCGTTGATGGCGCCAGCCGACGTGCCGACGATCACCGGAAACGGGTTTCGCGCCCCGTCCGGCAACAGCTCGGCGATGGCCGCCAATACGCCCACCTGATACGCCGCCCGAGCCCCGCCGCCGGAAAGAATCAATCCTGTCACCGGTTCAGCTGGGGTCATCGCGATGCTCCGTGCTCAGTCAATTGGACTACATACTCAACCGCGTTTTTCGTACAACTTCGGCTCACCCGGTGGACGGGTCTTGAAACGCCGATGGGCCCAGAGATATTGCTCGGGACAGGCGCTCACCGAGCGCTCGACCCATTGATTGATCCGAATGCAGTCGCCTTCATCGGTCTCGCCGGGAAAGTTTTCCAACGGCGCCTGGATCACCAGGCGATAGCCGCTGCCATCGGCCAGCCGTTCCTGGACGAACGGCACGACCAGCGCCTTGCCCAGGCGGGCGAACTTGCTGGTTGCGGTAACCGTTGCGGCCTGAATGCCAAACAATGGCACGAACACACTCTGCTTGGCACCGTAGTCCTGGTCCGGCGCGTACCAGATCGCCCGACCGGCGCGCAGCAACTTGAGCATGCCACGCACGTCATCGCGTTCCACCGCCAGGGAATCGAGGTTGTGCCGCTCGCGTCCCCGGCGCTGGATATAGTCGAACAGCGGATTATTGTGCTCGCGGTACATGCCGTCGATGGTGTGCTGCTGGCCGAGCAGCGCCGCGCCGATTTCCAGCGTGGTGAAATGCAGTGCCATGAGGATCACGCCCCTGCCGTCGCGCTGGGCCTGCTTGAGGTGCTCCAGCCCTTCGACATGGGCCAGCTTCGCCAAGCGCGGACGCGACCACCACCAGCTCATGGCCATTTCGAAGAAAGCGATACCGGTGGAGGCGAAGTTTTCCTTGAGCAGACGCTTGCGCTCGGCGGCGGACTTCTCGGGGAAGCACAGCTGCAGATTCCGACTGGCGATGCGCCGCCGGTCGCCGGCCAACCGGTACATCAGCACGCCCAGCGCACGGCCGATCCGCAGCAGCAGCGGATAGGGCAACTGAACGATCAGCCACAACAGCCCCAGGCCGCACCACAGCAGCCAGAAACGCGGATGAAAAAATGCAGCTCGAAAACGCGGGCGATCCATTACAGCTTCCATTAAGACATGGGCCGCGCATTCTACATTGTTCGACCCGGGTTGCGGCTGACGGGCGATCTCGTTATAAGTCTCGGCACTTTTAGTGACAAGTCGTTGTACGCCGACCATGAGCCAAACCGAACCGCTAGACCAAGATCCCGTGTTCCAGCTGAAGGGCAGCATGCTCGCCATTACGGTGCTGGAACTGGCCCGTAACGACCTGGAAGGTCTTGACCGGCAGTTGGCGGCAAAAGTCGCCCAGGCCCCGAATTTTTTCAGCAATGCCCCGCTGGTGCTGGCGTTGGACAAGCTGCCGGCCGGCGAAGGCTCGGTGGATTTGCCAGGCCTGATGCGCGTTTGCCGCCAGCACGGCCTGCGCACCCTGGCGATCCGCGCCAGCCGTATCGAAGATATCGCCGCCGCCATTGCCGTGGATATTCCGGTGCTGCCACCCTCCGGCGCCCGTGAGCGGGTGCTGGAACTGAGCCCGGCCGAACCGAAAAAACCGGAAAAACCACCCGAGCCCACCATCAAGCCCACCCGGGTCATCACCTCGCCGGTGCGCGGCGGACAGCAGATTTATGCCCAGGGTGGCGATCTGGTCGTCGTGTCCTCGGTCAGCCCGGGGGCGGAACTTCTGGCCGATGGCAACATCCATGTATACGGCCCGATGCGCGGCCGTGCGCTGGCCGGTGTCAAGGGCGACACCAAGGCAAGGATCTTCTGTCAGCAGTTGAGCGCTGAACTGGTCTCCATCGCCGGGCAATACAAGGTTTCCGAGGATTTGCGGCGCGACCCGTTATGGGGGGCCGGCGTCCAGGTCAGCCTGTCGGGCGACGTGTTGAACATCATTCGGCTTTAACGGATACTGCCGCATTTTCCAAGCATCTCTAAAACCTAGCGAATACGGCTTATACGACGTAGGAAAAAGGATCAGGCAGCGTTTACCGGAGGTAGACCCCGCCCAATCCCCAATTCCAGCCAAGCCTGTCCAATTGCAGCAGTTTTCCAGAGATGTTTTTCAGGGGCTGACAAAGTCCTTTTTCCTTAGGGGTGAAACACCTTGGCCAAGATTCTCGTGGTTACATCCGGCAAGGGTGGTGTGGGTAAGACCACCACCAGCGCCGCTATCGGTACCGGCCTCGCCTTGCGCGGCCACAAAACAGTCATCGTCGACTTCGACGTCGGCCTGCGTAACCTCGACCTGATCATGGGTTGCGAGCGCCGCGTGGTCTATGACTTCGTCAACGTGGTCAATGGCGAAGCGAACCTGCAACAGGCCCTGATCAAGGACAAGCGCCTTGAGAACCTCTATGTATTGGCCGCCAGCCAGACCCGCGACAAAGACGCGCTGACCCAGGAAGGCGTGGAAAAGGTCCTGATGCAGCTCAAGGAAGACTTCGAGTTCGTGGTCTGCGACTCCCCGGCCGGTATCGAGAAAGGTGCCCACCTGGCCATGTACTTCGCTGACGAAGCGATCGTCGTGACCAACCCGGAAGTCTCCTCGGTCCGTGACTCCGATCGCATGCTGGGCCTCTTGGCGAGCAAATCCCGCCGTGCCGAGCAAGGTGAAGAGCCGATCAAGGAGCACCTGCTGCTGACCCGCTACAACCCGCAACGCGTCAGCGACGGTGAAATGCTTGGCGTCGAAGACGTCAAGGAAATCCTCGCGGTGACCCTGCTGGGCGTGATTCCAGAATCCCAAGCCGTACTCAAGGCCTCGAACTCCGGTGTGCCGGTCATTCTTGACGACCAGAGCGACGCCGGCCAGGCATACAGCGATGCTGTCGATCGCCTGCTGGGCAAAACCGTCGAGCATCGATTCCTCGACGTCACGAAGAAAGGTTTCTTCGAGCGCCTGTTTGGAGGTAGGTAATGAACCTTTTTGACTTCTTTCGTGCCAACAAAAAGCCCAGTACCGCCTCGGTCGCGAAAGAGCGTCTACAGATCATCGTGGCGCACGAACGCGGCCAACGCAGCACACCCGACTACCTGCCTGCCCTGCAGAAGGAACTGGTCGAGGTGATCCGCAAGTACGTCAACATCGGTAGCGATGACGTGCACGTGGCGCTGGAAAGCCAGGGCAGTTGCTCGATCCTGGAACTCAACATCACCCTGCCGGATCGCTGATCGATCCGGCTGGAGCCACGGCGGCTCGGCCCCAGCTTTTGTGGGAGCGGGCTTGCTCGCGAAGACGGTGGCACATTCAAGATCAATGTGCCTGAAAAACCGCTTTCGCGAGCAAGCCCGCTCCCACGATAAGGCTGTGGGGGCCGAGCCGCCGTTGGCGTTTGTAACGAGACTGTTTTCAATGCCCCTGTCCAACATCCGCATCATTCACCAGGACGCCGCCGTGCTGGTGGTCGACAAGCCGACCCTGCTGCTCTCCGTGCCCGGCCGGGCCGACGATAACAAGGACTGCCTGATCACTCGCCTGCAGGAAAACGGCTATCCGGAAGCACGGATCGTGCACCGGCTGGACTGGGAAACCTCCGGCATCATCCTGCTGGCCCGCGACCCCGACACCCATCGCGAACTGTCCCGGCAGTTTCATGATCGAGAAACCGAAAAAGCCTACACCGCATTGTGCTGGGGCCAACCGGAACTGGACAGCGGCAGCATCGACCTACCCTTGCGCTATGACCCGCCGACCAAGCCCCGCCACGTGGTGGATCACGAACAGGGCAAGCACGCCTTGACGTTCTGGCGCGTGCTGGAACGCTGTGGCGACTGGTGCCGAGTCGAGCTGACACCGATTACTGGACGCTCGCACCAATTGCGCGTGCACATGCTCTCCATCGGTCACCCATTGCTGGGCGACGGGCTCTATGCCCACCCGCAAGCCCTGGCCGCTTGGCCACGCCTGTGCCTGCACGCCAGCATGCTCAGCTTCACCCATCCGCAGAGCGGCGAACGCCTGCGCTTCGAGTGCCCGGCACCGTTCTGAAAAACATCACCGTTGCTGTAGGAGCTGTCGAGTGCAACGAGGCTGCGATCTTTCCAAAGGTATTTGAATCTCCAGCGAAAGATCAAAAGATCAAAAGATCAAAAGATCGCAGGCTTCGCCAGCTCCTACAAACCCAGCGGAAGCCAGCTCCCTGTTCCGCCTGGAATGATCACCAACGCTGCTAATACGGTAAACTCCCGCCCATCGCTGTCTGGAGTTACTTATGCGCGCAGAGTTGAACCAGGGCCTGATCGACTTCCTCAAGGCCTCCCCTACCCCGTTCCATGCCACCGCCAGCCTTGCCCAACGCCTGGAGGCGGCGGGTTACCAGCGGCTTGATGAGCGCGAGACCTGGGCCACAGAGGCCAACGGTCGTTACTACATCACGCGCAACGATTCCTCGATCATCGCCTTCAAGTTGGGCCGCAACTCACCGCTGCACGACGGCATCCGCCTGGTCGGCGCCCACACCGACAGCCCTTGCCTGCGGGTCAAGCCGCAGCCGGAACTGCAACGCCACGGATTCTGGCAACTGGGCGTGGAAGTCTATGGCGGCGCGTTGCTGGCGCCGTGGTTCGACCGCGACCTGTCCCTGGCCGGCCGCGTGACCTTCCGCCGTGATGGCAAGGTCGAGAGCCAGTTGATCGATTTCAAGGCACCGATCGCCACCATTCCGAACCTGGCCATCCACCTCAATCGTGAAGCCAATCAAGGTTGGGCAATCAACGCTCAGAATGAACTGCCACCGATACTCGCCCAGTTCGCCGGCGACGAGCGCGTCGACTTCCGCGCCGTGCTCACCGATCAACTGGCCCGGGAGCACGGCTTGAATGCCGACGTGGTGCTCGACTACGAGTTGAGTTTCTACGACACCCAAAGTGCCGCCATCGTCGGTTTGCATGGCGACTTCATCGCCGGCGCGCGCCTGGATAACCTGTTGTCGTGCTACGCCGGCCTGCAGGCCCTGTTGACCGCCGACACCGAAGAAACCTGCGTGCTGGTGTGCAACGACCACGAAGAAGTCGGCTCGACCTCGGCCTGCGGTGCCGACGGTCCGATGCTCGAACAGACCCTGCGCCGCCTGTTGCCCGAAGGTGAAGAGTTCGTGCGCGCCATCCAGAAATCCTTGCTGGTCTCGGCGGACAATGCCCACGGTGTTCACCCCAACTACGCCGACAAACACGACGCCAACCACGGTCCCAAGCTCAACGCCGGGCCGGTGATCAAGGTCAACAGCAACCAGCGCTACGCCACCAACAGCGAAACTGCCGGATTCTTCCGCCACCTGTGCATGGCCGAGGAAGTACCGGTGCAAAGCTTCGTCGTGCGCAGCGACATGGGCTGCGGCTCGACCATCGGCCCGATCACCGCCAGCCAGCTGGGTGTGCGCACGGTGGACATCGGCCTGCCGACCTTCGCCATGCATTCGATCCGCGAACTGTGCGGCAGCCATGACTTGGCGCACCTGGTGAAAGTGCTGAGCGCGTTCTACGCTTCTCGCGAGTTGCCCTAACCGCTGAACCTGTTCATGCAGCCTCCTGTGGCGAGGGGATTCATCCCCGCTCGGTTGCGCAGCGACCGTAGAATTTAGGGCCGCTGCGCGACCCAGCGGGGATAAATCCCCTCGCCACAACAGTGCCCGTCTCAAATTCTGGGGAGGCTGTGACATACATCAGCCCACCCCAGCCAAACCCCAACTAGACTGACCTTATCCCCCCGACAAGGCTGTCGCCATGATCTCCATGTCCTCGTTCAACGCCATGCTGGTGCCCATCATCGCCGGCATGATCCTGCTGGCCATCGGCTTCAATTTCCGCGACAAGAACGTCGGGGTGTTCGCCATGTGGATCGGCATGTTGCTGATCCTCGCGACGGTGTTGTTCAGGATCCTGGCGAAACTCAACGAGTCCTCCTGAACACGCCTCAGGCGGGTTGCTCCGGCACATCCACGCCCACGTGAATCGCGTCGTGCCGCCAGAACTCCAGGTCACAATCGATCAGCCGTTGATGCTGGTCATAGTTGACCCGCGCAATCCGAAGCCCGGGGCTGCCGACCGATACTTTCAGTGCCGCTGCCGCTTCCGGCTGTAGCGACGTAGGCACGATCTCGAATTTCACCCGGCCATAATGCAGGTCGTAATGGCGGGCATACAGCTCGGTCATCGACTGGTTGAGGTCAAAGTCGAGGATGCCCGGGAAATACGCCGGATTCAGGTAGTGCTCGACGTACAGCACCAATCGCTCATCGATGCGCCGGGTGCGACAGATCTGGATGACGCTGGACAGCGCCGGCAATTGCAGCCAGGCACAGACCGCCGCCGAAGCGGGTTGCAGGCGGGCCGAGATCACCTGGGTCGAAGGCACTCGGCCCTGGGCAGCGACCATCGCGTGGAAATGGCTACGCTGCATCAGGTTGTAGGCCAGCCTTGGTGGCGAGACAAACCAGCCCCTGCGCTCTTCCCGATAAATCTGTCCCTGGGCTTCAAGCTGCAACAAAGCCTCACGCACGGTGATCCGGGTGGTCCCGAACAACTCGCTCAACTTGCGCTCGGCCGGCAACTTGCTGCCCGGCGCCAGCAAGCCGTGGTCAAGCTGCTCCTGCAGGACCTGCCCGATGGTTGTCACCGCTTTGGTTGTTTCAACGCGCATCAACGTTACCTATCTGGACTAGACCAGCACTGTTTCGGGGCAGGATTCGATGCTGCATCGATCCACGTCTCATGCCTGCAAGCCTAGGCACTGCGCATGACTGATAGATGACACAACCGCCGAACGGTCAACACATGCGCTTGCAAATAAACGGCCAAGGCCTTGCAGATCAGGCGGTTACTCATGGTCTACGCTTATCCCACAGCGACCCTCCGTGAGCCCGATGATTGCTGGCGAACGTCCCACCGACATCAAAATGTCATGGGACCCGCCTACATTGGCTCAGGTATTGCTGACCTAGACCAACACAACCGCAATCGCAGCGTTGAAAACGCCCATAGGAGCTTCGGATGAAACAGCTTTTCCTGGCATCACTGTTAGGCTCGACCATTGCCATGTGCACCGCCGCCATGGCCGCTGATACCGATCTGAAAACGTTGGAAGCCGCTGCGAAAGCGGAAGGCGCCGTGAACAGCGTCGGCATGCCCGATGACTGGGCAAACTGGAAAGGCACCTGGGAAGACCTGGCCAAGAACTACGGTTTGAAGCACATCGACACCGACATGAGCTCGGCCCAGGAAATCGCCAAGTTCGCCGCTGAAAAAGACAACGCCAGCGCCGACATCGGCGACGTCGGCGCCGCTTTCGGCCCGATCGCGGTCAAGCAAGGCGTGGTCCAGCCTTACAAACCGAGCACTTGGGAACAAGTGCCGGATTGGGCCAAGGACAAGGATGGCAACTGGGCCCTGGCCTACACCGGCACCATCGCATTCATCGTCAACAAGAAACTGCTGCACGGTTCCGAAGTGCCGACCAAATGGGCCGACCTGAAATCGGGTAAATATAAAGTCTCGATTGGTGACGTGAGCACCGCGGCCCAGGCTGCCAACGGCGTACTGGCCGCAGCCCTGGCCAACGGCGGCAACGAGAAGAACATCGAGCCAGCGCTGTTGATGTTCGCTGACATCGCCAAGCAAGGGCGCCTGTCCATGGCCAACCCGACCATCGCGACCATGGAAAAAGGTGAAGTCGAGGTCGGCGTGGTCTGGGACTTCAACGGCCTGAGCTACAAGGCCAAGATGGCCAACCCGGATGACTACGTGGTGCTGATCCCATCCGACGGTTCGGTGATCTCCGGCTACACCACCATCATCAACAAATACGCCAAGCACCCGAACGCCGCCAAGCTGACCCGCGAATACATCTTCAGCGACGCTGGCCAGATCAACCTCGCCAAGGGCAACGCCCGCCCGATCCGCGCCGAGCACCTGAAGCTGCCGGAAGAGGTCAAGGCCAAGCTGCTGCCGAACGAGCAGTACAAAGGCGTGACCCCGATCAAGGATGCGGATGCGTGGGAGAAGACCTCCAAGGCACTGCCGCAGAAGTGGAACGAAGAAGTCATCGTCGAGATGAAGTGAGGCGCTAGCTCCCGCTCCCGGATCACCGCTGATCCATTGTGGGAGCGAGCTTGCTCGCGATGAGGGAGTATCAGTCGACATGAGTATTGGCTGACACACCGCAATCGCGAGCAAGCTCGCTCCCACATTGGGCGCTTGGTGAACCGGTTTTTTTGGTTCTTGTCCGGAGTCCCGGTCCCCATGAAGCACAACGTCATCCTGGTGGTGCTCGACGGCCTCAATTACGAGGTCGCCCGGCACGCCATGGGACATTTGCAGGCGTATGTCGGCGCAGGACGCGCGGCGCTCTACAAACTGGAATGTGAACTGCCCGCCCTGTCCCGCCCGCTCTACGAATGCATCCTTACCGGCGTCGGGCCCATCGACAGCGGGATCGTGCACAACAATGTCTCGCGCCTCTCGAACCAGCGCAGCATTTTCCATTACGCCACCGAGGCCGGCCTGAGTACGGCAGCCGCTGCCTATCATTGGGTCAGTGAGCTCTACAACGTTTCACCCTTCGTCGCCGGTCGTGATCGTCACACCGAGAACCCCGACCTGCCGATTCAGTACGGGCATTTCTACTGGAATGACCACTACCCCGATTCCCATCTGTTCGCCGACGCCGAGCACCTGCGCCAGCGCTACTCGCCGGCCTTCCTGCTGGTGCATCCGATGAACATCGATGACGCCGGGCACAAACATGGCCTCGATACGCCGCAATACCGCAACAGCGCCCGCTCGGCCGATATCAACCTGGCGGTCTACCTGCAAGCCTGGCTCGACGCCGGTTATCAGGTGCTGGTGACGTCTGACCATGGCATGAACAACGACCGCTCCCACAACGGCCTACTGGCGGAAGAACGGGAAGTGCCGCTGTTTGTCCTCGGGAACGGCTTCAGCCTGGACGCCAACGCTGCCCCTCGGCAGACCGAGTTGTGCGGCACGATTTGCCAATTGCTCGGCATCGCCCACGACAAACCCTATTGCCAGGAGTTGCTCAAGTGAACGCCATGACGCGCGGCAAATGGCTGGCAGCGTTGTGCCTGGTGCCCTTCGCGATTTTCTTCATCGTGTTCCAGATCGCCCCGCTGCTGTGGGTGCTGGTCAACAGCCTGGAATCGGAAGAGTTCGGCTGGGGCCTCGCCAACTTCAGCAAAATCTTCAGTTCGAAGTTTTACCGGCAGGCGATCCAGCACAGCCTGGAAATCAGCTTCTGGTCCAGCGTGTTCGGCATCGTCATCGCCGTGCTCGGCAGCTATTCCCTGCGCCGCGTCGACTCGCGCCTGCGCAACTTCGTCAACGCCTTCGCAAACATGACCAGCAACTTCGCCGGCGTGCCCCTGGCTTTCGCCTTCATCATCCTGCTGGGGTTCAACGGCAGCATCACGATCATGCTCAAGCAGGCGGGGATCATCGAGGATTTCAACCTGTATTCGAAAACCGGGCTGATCATTCTCTACACCTATTTCCAGATTCCCCTGGGCGTGTTGCTGCTCTACCCGGCCTTCGACGCGCTGCGTGAAGACTGGCGCGAGTCCGCCTCCCTGCTCGGCGCCAGCGGCTGGCAGTTCTGGCGGCACATCGGCTTGCCGGTGCTGACCCCGGCGCTGCTGGGCACGTTCGTGATCCTGCTGGCCAACGCCCTCGGCGCCTACGCGACGGTTTATGCGCTGACCACCGGCAACTTCAACGTGTTGCCGATACGCATCGCGGCCATGGTCTCCGGCGACATCTCCCTGGATCCGAACATGGCCAGTGCATTGGCCGTGGTGCTGGTGGCGTTGATGACCCTGGTAACCATCGTCCATCAACTGCTGCTCAAGAGGAGCTACCATGTCTCGCGCTGAATCGGGCCCCGCCGGGCTCTATCATCGGGCAGTGGTTTACCTGCTATTCGCCATTTTGCTGCTGCCCCTGGCCGGCACGCTGATTTACTCCATCGCCAGCAGTTGGTCGGCCACCGTGCTGCCCAGCGGCTTCACCTTCAAATGGTATGTGCAGTTGTGGAGCGATCCGCGTTTTCTCCATGCCTTCGGCCAATCCCTGATTGTCTGTGTGGGGGCGCTGGTGCTGTCGGTGGTGCTGATCCTGCCGTTGCTGTTCGTGGTGCATTACCACTTTCCCAAGCTCGATGCGCTGATGAACATTCTCATCCTGCTGCCCTTCGCGGTGCCGCCAGTGGTGTCGTCAGTGGGACTGTTGCAACTTTATGGTTCCGGGCCGCTGGCGATGGTCGGCACGCCGTGGATCCTGATCGGCTGTTACTTCACCGTTGCCCTGCCGTTCATGTACCGGGCGATCACCAACAATCTGCAAGCCATCAACCTGCGCGACCTGATGGACGCCGCGCAACTGCTCGGCGCCAGCACCTTCCAGGCCGCGTTGCTGGTGGTGCTGCCAAACCTGCGCAAGGGCCTGATGGTGGCGCTGCTGCTGTCCTTCTCGTTCCTGTTTGGCGAGTTCGTGTTTGCCAACATCCTCGTCGGCACCCGCTATGAAACGTTACAGGTGTACCTGAACAACATGCGCAACAGCAGCGGTCACTTCACCAGTGCGCTGGTGATTTCCTACTTTTTCTTCGTACTGGTCCTGACCTGGGCGGCCAACATCTTGAACAAGGACAAAAGCCAATGAGCTACGTCAGCGTCCAACACCTGCAAAAAAGCTACGCCTAGGCACGCCGGTGTTCAGCGACATCAACTGTGAGATCCACAAGGGCGAATTCGTCACCCTTCTCGGCCCTTCCGGCTGCGGCAAGTCCACGCTGTTGCGCTGCATTGCCGGCCTGACGGCGGTGGATGACGGCAAGATCCTGCTGGACGGCCAGGACATCGTCCCCTTGAGCCCGCAAAAACGCGGGATCGGCATGGTCTTCCAGAGCTACGCCCTGTTCCCCAACATGACCGTGGAGCAGAACGTCGCCTTTGGCCTGCGCATGCAAAAGGTCGACGCCTCGGACAGCCGCCAGCGGGTGCTGGAGATCCTGCGCCTGGTGGAGCTGCACGACTTTGCCGCGCGCTACCCCCATCAACTTTCCGGAGGCCAATGCCAGCGCGTGGCCCTGGCCCGCTCCCTGGTGACCCGGCCCCGCCTGTTGTTGCTGGACGAGCCGCTGTCGGCCCTCGATGCACGGATTCGCAAGCACCTGCGCGAACAGATCCGACAGATCCAGCGCGAATTGGGCCTGACCACGATCTTTGTCACACACGATCAGGAAGAAGCCCTGACCATGTCTGACCGGATTTTCCTGATGAACCAGGGAAAGATCGTACAGAGCGGCGATGCCGAGACCCTCTACACGGCACCAGTCGATGTGTTTGCCGCCGGTTTCATTGGCAACTACAACCTGCTGGACGCCGACAGCGCCACCAAACTGCTGCAACGCCCGGTGAACGGTCGCATCGCGATTCGCCCGGAAGCCATCGAACTGAGTCGCAACGGCGAACCCGATGCGCTGATCCGCAGCCACAGCCTGCTGGGCAACGTGATCCGCTACCGGGTCGAGGCCCGTGGCGTGGAACTGGTGGTGGATGTGCTCAATCGCTCGGCCGCCGACCTGCATCCTGACGGTGCCCGGTTGGCACTTTCCATCGATCCGTCGGCCCTGTGTGAGGTAGCCTGACGGCCTTGTTGATTTTGAGAAGGAAAACGCGCTGATGGCCCTGGCAATTTTTGATCTGGACGAAACCCTGATCCACGGCGACTGCGCCACCCTCTGGAGCGAACAGATGGGACGCCTGGGCTGGGTCGATCCGGAGTCGTTCATGCGGCGCAACAACGAGCTGATGGACGCCTACAGCCATGGCAAGCTGCGCATGGAAGAGTACATGGACTTCAGCCTGGAGCCGATGATCGGCCGCACTCCGGAGGAGATCGAGCATCTGGTTGCACCGTGGGTGGAGGATTTCATCGAGCCGATCATCTTCAGCGACGCCACCAAGGCCATCGCCGAACACCGCAAGGCCGGCGACCGGATCCTGGTGATCTCGGCGTCGGGCACGCACCTGGTCAAGCCGATTGCCGAACGCCTGGGCATCGATGAGATCCTGGCGATCGAACTTGAAGTGGCCCACGGGGTGTACAGCGGCAAGACCGTGGGCACCCTGACCTACCGCGAAGGCAAGATCACCCGGTTGCTGGATTGGCTGGATGCCGAAGAGGAGAACCTTGAAGGCGCGAGTTTCTATTCCGATTCGCGCAATGACCTGCCGTTGTTGCTGCGGGTGGATTACCCGCATGTGGTGAACCCGGACCAGGTGTTGAAAGCTCATGCTGAGTTGGCTGGGTGGCCGATTCATAGTTGGAAATAATCCCCGGACGAGAAAAACACTGCGGTCCCCGTGGCGAGGGAGCTTGCTCCCGCTCGGCTGCGAAGCAGTCGTAAAACCGGCTGACGCGGTCTACCTGGATAGTTGCGCCGTCCCGATTGGGGCGGCTGCGCCACCCAGCGGGAGCAAGCTCCCTCGCCACGGGGGCGATCCAAGCCTGCGAATACAAGACCTGTGCGAGCTTGCTCGCCCACAGGTTCAACCCAGCAGCAGCCAAAAACTCCAGCCGATCAACAACACACCACAGATACGACTGAGCCAGAGCCCCTGGGGCAGGTTTTTCTCCAGCAGGATGAAGGCCCCGATCACTGCCACCCAGAACAGGTTCATCACGCCGACTACGAACAGCAGCCCCATCAGCGCCCAACAGCAGCCCAGGCAATAAGCGCCATGGGCCAGGCCCATGCGCCAGCCGCCGAGCACGTCGGGGCGCCAGTAGCTGAGAAGAAAATGCAACGGCCCGCGACAATGTTCGAGGCAGGCCGCCTTGCTGGGCAGCCACTGATAGACACCCGCGACCAGCAGGAGGCCAGCGCCCAACGCAGTACTGCTGCTGCGCATCGCCGGACTGAGCAAGGCCAGTTGTTCGAGAGCCCATTGCAGCGCCGTGGCGCCCAAGGCGAAGCCGACCCAGACCAGGCCATAGGCGCTGCAGAACAGCAGCAAGGCCAAGTGTCGCTTCGGTGACGGCATGCACTTGCGCAGCATCTGCTGATAGATCAGCAACATGGGCAATGCGCTGGGCAGCATCATGCCCAGCATCATCACCCCCCACATGGCAAACATCAGCAGCGCATCGGCCAGGCTCCAAGGCATGACCATACCGGCCATTGCCGCATCAGCCATGCCACCCGGCGCGCTCATGTCGCGGGCCATGCGCAGCAGCATGAGCCAGGCCAGGGCGGTCAGCGCGAGCAGGCAGAACACCAATAACCACTGCTCGCCAGTCAGTCGCCTGCCCTGGGTCACTGCCTGAGGTGCTTCCATCGCTACGGCTCTATGCCGTGGCCAGTGAAGTGCACGTGGGCGAGGTGGCTATGGCTGCCCTGGGATTGCAGCTTGAGGGCTGAATGCGTCTGGTAGCTGCCGCTGGCGACTTCGGCCTCATGGAACTCGAAGCCCTCGGGCAGGGACAGGCGGACGCGATGAGGCGAGCCGTCGATCGGGCTGCGGATCGGCTCGCCGCTGGCCTGCAGCACGCCTGGAATGTCCAGGTGCGCCAGGCGCTGGTCGACATCGATGGACAGGGTGATGGGCACGAATTGTGGTTCGAACGCCTCACTCATGGTGCTGCTGAACACCTGGAACACGTTGGCCCCGGGGTCGCTCTCCAGGCCAGAGAGGATAGTCAGCAGGGCTTGGCGTTGCGCCTCGTCGGCGCGTTCATCGATGAACACCTGGCAACTGCCTTTGCCCTCATGGATAGCGCCCGGCCAAGCGAAGGTGGCGGCCCAGCACAAGCCGTCCAACGTGACTTGCTCGAAATACCCGCGTTCCACCCGCATCGACGCCACTGCCTGGCAGTGGCCATGGGTCGGTGGCGCATTGAATTGGCACGGGCAGCCCCAATTGCAGTTGCAGGCTATGAACTCGACGCCCTGCATGCGCCATTCGGCGATGGCCATGATCACTCTCTTCACCTGGCGGTGAAATAAAAGCTGCGGTTACCCCATCCCCTCATTGATTAACGCTAGCAGGGCGCGCGCATCGGATACGGGCTGCCGACCAAAGGTCAGCGTGCCGGAGTCGCCCTTGCCTCCTGTGTGGGAGCTTGCTCGCGATGGCGGTCGAGCATTCAACAGCCTTGTTGACTGTCACGCCGCTATCGCGAGCAAGCTCGCTCCCACAGGATCTGCATCAGCTCAAGCTTTCATCGACCACCAGCACCAACTTCCCGGACACCGTGTTCGTCGCCAGTTCCGCAAACGCCGCTTCGGCATCGGTGACCGCAAACGTCCGGGCCAACTGAGGGCTCAAGCGTTTATCAGCGAACAACGGCCATACCTGCTGCCCCAGTTCGCTGATCAGATCGGCCTTGAATTGATCGTTGCGACTGCGCAGGGTCGAGCCGAGCAATTGGATGCGCTTGCCCAGCACCTGGGCCAAGTCGAGTTCGGTCGTGCGGCCGCCCATGAGGCCGATCAATACCCAGCGGCCGTCAACTGACAAAAGTTTCACGTTGAGGCTGGCGTAGTTCGCGCCGACCGGATCGAGGATCACATCGAACGGCGCGAAGTCGTTCAGGCTGTTGATATCGTCGGTGCGCACCACGCCGCCCTGGGCCCCCAACGCCTCGCAATAGGCCAGCCGATCCGCCGAACCGACGCTCACCCAGCATGGGTTGCCAAACGCCTTGCAGAGCTGGATTGCCGCCGAGCCGACGCCACTGGCACCGGCGTGCAGCAGCACTTTTTCACCCGGCCGCAACCCGGCAAGCTGGAACAGGTTCAGCCACGCGGTGCCGTAGACCTCAGGCAGCGCGGCCGCTTCAGCCATCGACAGGCCTTCAGGTACCGGCAGCACGTGGCGGCCGTCGACCACCACTTCTTCGGCCATCCCACCGCCCGCCAACAGGGCGCAGACGCGGTCGCCGACCTGCCAGGAAGAGCCAGGCCCGACTTCGCTGACCACCCCGGAACACTCGAGCCCCAGCACCTGGCTGGCGCCCGGAGGCGGTGGATAATGCCCGGCTTTCTGCAATAAATCGGCCCGGTTCAGGCCGGCGGCCGCCACACGGATGCGAACTTGCCCCGCATCGCAGGCCGGACTCGGCTCATCTGCCCATACCACTTGACCTTCAACGCCTTGCAATGCTTTCACGGTGCCTCCATAGTGAGTCTCGACTGGGCCCGCTGCTTCAACGCCGGGCTTTCTTGCATTATGCGCCCGGGCCACATGGAACCGGCGACTTCAAAGACGGCCTAATATGCGTTATCAATTGTCCCTGCGTCGAATCAGCATGAAGCACTTGTTCCCCAGTACTGCACTTGCCCTTTTCATTGGCCTCGGCGTTTCGACGCTTTCGAGCAATACGTTTGCGGCCAACAGCTGGGACAAGCTTCAGCCCGATCGCGACGAGGTGATCGCCAGCCTCAACGTCGTCGAGCTGCTCAAGCGCCATCACTACAGCAAGCCGCCGCTCGATGACGCACGCTCGGTCATCATCTATGACAGCTACCTGAAGCTGCTTGATCCGTCGCGCAGTTATTTCCTGGCCAGCGACATTGCCGAATTCGACAAGTGGAAGACCCAGTTCGACGACTTCCTCAAGAGCGGCGACCTGAACGCCGGCTTCGTCATCTACAAGCGCTACCTGGATCGCGTCAAGGCGCGCCTGGACTACGCCCTGGCGGAGTTGAACAAGGGCGTCGACAAGATCGATTTCAATGCCAAGGAAACCTTGCTGGTCGACCGCAAGGATGCGCCTTGGCTCAAAAGCACGGCCGAACTCGACGACCTCTGGCGCAAACGCGTCAAGGACGAAGTGCTGCGCATGAAGATCGCCGACAAGGATTCCAAGCAGATCCAGGAAACCCTGACCAAGCGCTACAAGAACCAATTGGCGCGCCTGGACCAGACCCGCGCCGAGGACGTCTTCCAGGCCTACATCAACACCTTCGCTATGTCCTACGACCCGCACACCAATTATCTGTCGCCGGATAACGCGGAAAATTTCGACATCAACATGAGCCTGTCCCTCGAAGGGATTGGCGCGGTACTGCAGAGCGACAACGACCAGGTCAAGATCGTGCGCCTGGTGCCAGCTGGCCCGGCAGACAAGACCAAGCAGGTCGGCCCGGCAGACAAGATCATCGGTGTCGCCCAGGGCAGCAAGGAAATGGTCGACGTGGTCGGCTGGCGCCTGGACGAAGTGGTCAAGCTGATCCGTGGCCCGAAAGGCTCGGTGGTTCGCCTGGAAGTCATTCCGGCCAGCAATGCGCCGAACGACCAGACCAGTAAAGTCGTGTCCATCACCCGTGAAGCGGTGAAGCTGGAAGAGCAGGCCGCGAAAAAGTCGGTCCTCAACCTCAAGCAGGACGGCAAGGACTACAAGCTCGGCATCATCGAGATCCCGGCGTTCTACCTCGACTTCAAGGCCTTCCGCGCCGGGGATCCGGACTACAAGAGCACCACCCGCGACGTGAAGAAACTGCTGACCGAATTGCAGAAGGAAAAAGTCGACGGCGTGGTGATCGACCTGCGCAACAACGGCGGCGGTTCCTTGCAGGAAGCCACCGAGCTGACCAGCCTGTTCATCGACAAAGGCCCGACCGTGCTGGTGCGTAACGCCGATGGCCGGGTGGATGTGCTGGAAGATGAAAATCCGGGCGCGTTCTACAAAGGGCCAATGGCCTTGCTGGTCAATCGCCTGTCGGCCTCGGCCTCGGAGATTTTTGCCGGCGCCATGCAGGACTATCACCGCGCGCTGATCATCGGCGGCCAGACCTTCGGCAAAGGCACCGTGCAGACCATCCAGCCGCTGAACCACGGCGAACTGAAGCTGACCCTGGCGAAGTTCTACCGGGTCTCCGGCCAGAGCACCCAGCACCAGGGCGTGCTGCCTGACATCGATTACCCGTCGATCATCGACACCAAGGAAATCGGTGAAAGCGCCCTGCCCGAGGCCATGCCGTGGGACACCATCCGACCTGCGATCAAGCCAGCCGTGGACCCGTTCAAGCCGTACCTGGCCCAGCTGAAAGCCGAGCATGACGCCCGCACGGCCCAGGACGCGGAGTTTGTGTTCATTCGCGACAAGCTGGCCTTGGCGCAAAAGCTGATGACCGAGAAAACCGTCAGCCTCAACGAAGCCGATCGCCGGGCGCAGCATGCCGACATCGAGGCCAAGCAACTGGCGATGGAAAACCTGCGTCGCAAGGCCAAGGGCGAAGAGCCGCTCAAAGAGCTGAAGAAAGAAGACGAAGACCTCATCACCGAACCGGAAAAGACCAAGCCGGAGGACGATGCCTACCTGAGCGAAACCGGGCGGATCCTGTTGGATTACCTGAAACTCAACACGGCGGTCGCCAAGCACTGAGATGATGGCCATTTAATGGTGACGCTCGTCGGAGTGTCATCAAACTGACATCAGTCTGTCGTGAAATACAGGACCGGGTGCACCCCAGCAGGGGTTGCGCCCAGTCCTTTTTTTATCGCCAGAGATCGCCATGACCACGATAGAACAGCTGAGTGCCTTGAGCTCAATCCTGACTCAAAGCGGTTTGCACAGTCTGTTCCAGCCGATCATCTGCCTTTCCGAGCGACGTATCGTTGGCTACGAAGCCCTGACACGCGGCCCGTCCAACAGCCCGCTGCACTCCCCCATCGCATTACTGTCCGTGGCCCGCCAGGCCGGACGGCTCACCGAATTGGAACTGGCCTGCCGACGCAGTGCCTGCCAGCGCTTCAATGAGCAAAAGCTACCGGGCAAATTGTTCCTCAACGTGTCGCCCGAATCCTTGCTCGAAGCGGCGCACCAGACCGGTCGTACCTTGCAGCTCTTGCAAGATTTCGGCATTTCGCCCAGCCAGGTCGTCATCGAGCTGACCGAACAAACCCCGATCGATGATTTCCAGCTCCTGCAAACCGCCTTGCATCACTATCGGGCCATGGGTTTTTCGATTGCCTTGGATGACCTCGGCGCCGGTTATTCGAGCTTGCGGCTCTGGTCGGAACTGCGGCCGGATTATGTGAAGATCGACCGCCACTTCATCGACGGCATTCACCAGGACGCGCTCAAGCGCGAGTTCGTCGGTTCGATCCTGAAGATTGCCCAGGCCTCACGGGCCCAGGTGATCGCCGAAGGGATCGAACTGCCGGAAGAACTGGCCGTGTTGATCGAGATGGGCGTCGATCTGGTCCAGGGCTACCTGCTCGCCCGGCCCCAGGAATACCCATCCCACGACGCCAAGGCGCTGATGCCTCGCTCAGACAGCGGCACGACGCCACTGGGCGACGAAGTCAACGACCTTGGCGCATTGCTCAACGAACAACCGGCAGTGACCCACAACACACCGACGGCGGCAGTCCTGGACGCGTTCCGCCGCCAGGCCAACCTCAACTCCCTGGCGGTACTGGATGACCGTGGCCAACCGTGCGGCATCGTCCATCGCCATTCACTCTCGGACGCCCTGCTCAAACCCTTCGCCACCGACCTGTTCGCGCGCAAGCCCATCAGCCGCCTGATGAGCGACGACTTCCTCGCGGTGGAACTCAACCAGTCCCTGCAGCAAGTCAGCCGGCTCATTACCAGCCGCGCCCGGCAACGCATCGAAGAAGATTTCATCATCACCCTCAACGGCAACTACATGGGATTGGGCCGGGTCATCGACGTGCTCAAACTCATCACGGAGCTGAAAATCCAGCAAGCCCGCTACGCCAACCCCCTGACCTTGCTGCCCGGTAACGTGCCGATCCAGCAATGCCTGACCCGCCTGTTGCAGCAACGGCAGGAATCGGTGATCTGCTACGTCGACATCGACAGCTTCAAACCTTTCAACGACATCTATGGCTATGGCCGCGGCGACGAAGTCCTACTCTGCCTGGCGCAATGCCTGAACGAACGCATCGACCCCAGCCGCGACTTCGTCGGCCACATCGGCGGCGACGACTTCCTGCTGGTCCTCGGCCCGGATGACTGGCGCAAACGCCTGACCCAACTCCTCAACGACTTCCAAACCCACTGCCGCCGTTTCTACCGCCCCGAACATCTCGAGGCTGGATGTTTTACCGCGCTGAACCGCCAGGGAGTGCGGCAGGAGTTTGCGTTGCTGTCGCTGTCGATTGGGGTGGTGCACCTGCGTTCCGAGGCCTGCGGAGAGCTGGATGCCAGCCAGTTGGCGGAGATGGCTTCACAGGCGAAGCATCATGCCAAGGAGATTGTGGGCGGGAGTGTGTACTTGATTAATGGTGCGATCGAGCAGGCACCGGTCCTGGAGTTGGGGCTATCGGTGTGAAAGTGGGTTGCCTTCACCCCAACGGAATGGCAGCTACAAATCCTGTGGCGAGGGAGCTTGCTCCCGCTGGGCTGCGTACAGCCCCGTTGGCCGAGTAGCCTGTGTCAGGCTTTTAGCTGATCCGTTGTGGGAGCGAGCCTGCTCGCGAAAGCGGTTTAGCAGGCAGCATCAACTCAAATCATCTGACCCTATTGCCAAGTCCTACTTTTTTAGTTTATTTAGCGCGTTCGTTAGTACTTCTTCCAGCTCCGCCCAGTTCTTTGCGTATTCACAGTGTATTGGAGTATCCCAGTTAGATTCTGATATCAGAACGACTCTAAAGTGGCCATCCTTACAAAATTCCGGGTACCAACCGATATCTAAAATTTGATCCAAGGGGAAGCTGACTTGAAACAGGTCCTCTTTCAGGTCATCTATAAGCAGCGTTGGCTCCGCTGTTTGGTTTAAATGCGAAATATCATCAAATGTTATTTTTCCGCCAAGCTCGTTTATTTTCTGAGTGTTCATCAATTACTTCTTCTTGGTGAATTTTTTAAACGATTCTTCGGATATCGGGTGCCCGTGTATTGTGCGGGCGCTCAATTCAACTCTCATATATCGAGTTTCTTTGCCGTCGTTTGCTCCGACCGTTCGTCCCAGATCCATAATTTTCCATGGCTTCCCATTATTAACACTTTGTCCGTTTGCAAAAACATAACGCTCCAGTGCTTCAATATCAGTACCCGGTAAATATCTGGCAGCACCACCGTTGGCAGTAGATTTTACAACGGCGGGCCAAGGCGCTTTTGGAGAAACATGCTTATTACCGTGATTTGTCCATTCGACATCTGGAAGCTTGGGTGTACCTTTGTTGACACTCGTTTTGTGTCCAGGAGCTTGATCGCCCTGTTCAGGAGCGCATTTACCTTTTCCTGGACAATCCTCCAACCCCAACGGATCCACCCAGCCCGTCGGGTTCAGGGTGTATCGATACCCATTGAGCCCGCCCTTGAGCTTGCTCGGATCCAGCGTCAGATACCGTCCCGTCTCCGGATTGTAGTACCGGTGCCGGTTGTAGTGCAGGCCGCTTTCCTGGTCGTGGTATTGGCCTTGGAAGCGCAGCGGTTGTTCCAGGCGCTTGCTGTCGCCATGCCTTAGTTCGGTGAGTTTGCCGTAGCCGTTGTAGCGCGCCGCCCAGACGATTTCACCCTGGTGGCTGGTCAGTTCCTGCGGTGTGCCGAGGTGGTCGTTGTGGTAGTGGAACGGCGTGGCGTTGTCCGGGCCCTCGCCTTCGAGCAGGGCCAATGGGCGGAAGGTGCCGGGTTCGTAGACGTAGCTTTGGTAGTGGCGGTCGCTGCTTTCGGCGATGACTTGCTCGCCTTGCCAGATAAATTCCGTGGTCTGGCCGGCCACGGTCTTTTCGATGCGTCGGCCGAAGGCGTCGTAGCGGTAGGACGTTTCGTTGCCGTCCGGGCTGGTGACGCCGATGAGGCGGTGTTGGCTGTCGTAGCGGTAGTGCGTGACGAGGCATTGGGCTTTGCCGCGGCGTTCGCGGATGAGGTTGCCGTAGGCGTCGTAGTCGTAGTGGCGGTCGCCCTCCATGAGCAGGCGGTTGGCCTTGAGGGTGGTTGGGCCGGGGCGGTCTTGCAGCGACAGGTTGCCGGCCGGGTCGTGGGCGAAGCGTTCGGGGCCTTGGCTGTGGGCATAGTCGATGCGGAGCAGGCGATCTTGCGCGTCGTACTGGTAGCTGCGGCGGTTTCGATTGTCAGAAAGCGCGGCGAGGTTGCCGTTGGCGCTGTAGGAGTAATCACGCCAGAACAATTGGTGCTGCTGGGTCTGCCAGACGGTTTGGGCTTTGAGGCGACCCTGTTCGTCGTAGCGGTAGTCGCTGAGCAGCAGGCCTTGCTGGCGTTGGGTTTCGCGGCCACCCTTGAAGCGGTGTTCGGTCAGGCAGGTGCCGTTGAGGTCGATGGCGATCAGCGCGCCGCCGCGGGCGTGGCGGTAGTCGAGGGTGCTGCGGTCGGGCAGTCGGCAGTGGATCAAACGACCGACGCTGTCATAGCGATAGCGCAGGGTGGCCCAGCCCTGGTGTTCGGCGACGAGACGGTCTTGGGCGTCGTACTCGTAGGCCAGCGGCCAATGGCCGTCGTCGACGCTGACCAAACGGCCAAGGGCGTCGTAGCAGTAATCGACCGCCTCGCCATCTGGCAAGGTTTTTCGCACCAGGCGGCCGGCACTGTCGCGTTGATAGCCGGTGATCAGTTGGCTGCCATCGGCGCCGAACTCGGTCTTTTCCAGCAGGTGGCCGTTGAGGTCGTAGGCATAACCGGTGCGCTGGCCGTCGAAGCCTGTTTCCTGTCGGATCAGTCCGTTGGGCGTGTAGTCCAGCCGATAGTGTTCGCCGGATTCGTTCTCGATGTCCGTCAGCAACAGCCGCGCCGAGTCGTAGCGATATTTCAGCTCGCTGCCGTCGGGGTTGAGCCGACGGCTGATCAGGTGCAGGTCGTCGGCGTATTCGTAGCGGGTGGTGCGGCCCAGTTCGTCCCGTTCGGCGATGACCTTGCCGTAGGCGTTGTAGCGCCAAGTGCGGGTGGCGCCACCGGGCAAGGTGGTTTGCAGCAAACGGCCCACGGCGTCCCATTGGTAATGGGTGATGGCGCCGTGTTCGTCCTGGCGGGTCAGCAAACGCCCTTGGGCGTCGTAGGAAAAACACCGCTGGCTGCCATCAGGCAGGGTTTCTTCCGTCAACTGGCCCAGGCGGTTGCGCACAAAATAATGGGCGCTGGCGTCCGGGTAGCTGATGGTTTTCAGTTGCCCTTGGCCGTCGTAGTGATACCAGGTGCTTTGGCCGTCCGGGTCGATGGCCTCGATGACATCGCCCTGGTCGTTGCGGCGGTAGGTCCACACGGCTTTGCCGCGCTGCCGGGTGTGCAGGAAACCGTTTCGGTATTCGTAGGACGTGGGCTCGTCTTCAGGCGGAATCAGCGCCACCAGCCGTCCGACTTCGTCGTAGCGGTATTCGGTCACCGCGCCGAGCGGGTCTTGCTCGGCGATCAGCCGGCCCTGTTCGTCATAGGCCTTGAGGTGCTCGCCGCCGGCGGGATCGACCTGGCGCACCAGTCGCGCGCGATCGTCGTGGACGTAGACTTCCTGGCTGCCATCGAGGTTATGAACGGTGACGCTGCCGTCCTCGCCCCAGGTGTAGCGGCTGTCCATCTGCGCGAACGACGCCCAGTGCCGCACGCAGCGCGCCGCTGGACCGGAGCCCTGCCACTCCCAGTAAAACTCGCGCCGCCGGCCAGTTGCCGCTGGAGGATGACGTGCTGGTCGTCGTAGTCGTAGCGCTCGCTTTCGCCAGCCGCGTTGGTCGCTTCGATGAGTCGGAAACGGCCGTCGTAGCGGTAGGAAACAAGCGTTTGTTCAGTGCGCCAACTTTCGTCGCGGGTCGGCGCCGGGTGAAAACTCTGGTAATCGATGGCGACCAGGTGGCGGTGTTCGTAGCGTAAACGCAGGCAGCGTCCGGCGCCGTTGTCCAGCCGGCTGATGTCACCGTAGATGTTGCGCTGGATCGTCAGGCGGTTGTCGTACCGATCGCTCAGGGCGATCAGACAACCGTCGCGAAAGTGTAGGAAAGGGGCGTCTTCGCCGGGCTGGGCGATGATCAGTTCGTCCGGCTCATTGCTCAGGTAGATTGCCGCGCGGGCCAGGCTGTTGTGGATGGCCGGGCGTTGCAGGCTGGGCCGGGGAAAGGTGGTGCGACGGTTTTCCTGGTCGAGCCAGATGACCTGCTCGCCTTCGATCAGCAGGCGATGGGCCAGGGCATGGCTCCACCCGCGGCCGAGGCCGATGTCCAGCTCGGCGGCGCTGGTGCGATAGAGGCGGGTGAAGGTAAACGGCAAGCGTCCGTCGAGGATGCCGTCGTCCAAGGTCAGCAGTTCTTCGCCGGTGACCATCGACACCGGGCAGCCGTGGGTGCGGGTCTGGGCGGCGCTGTCGGCCGGGTCGCCGTTGGGGTTTGTCGATTGGGTGGGGACGTCGTCGTGGTGTTCCTGCTTTTTCAGCGTGGTGTTGCGCTGCGCGTCCCAGCGCAACTGCATCCGTCCCTTCTTGACACCAACGGCGATGCCTCGCGCCGCCACGGTTTTATAACGGTCGACGTAGCCCATGAAGCCGTTCACCAGCGCGAAAATGGCGCTGATAAAACGCTTCACCGCGTCCAACAGCCGTGCGCCGTACCGGAACAAGCGCATCGTCAAATAGGCAATGCCCGCCCCCACACCGACAAAGGTCAGCACCACGCCGATCAGCAGATCAATCGCCAATTGCACAACCATCGTGGCGACTGCCGCCGCTGTCCCGCCCGCTAATTCGCTGGGTGGCAGCATCTCCAGCCAAAGCATGGCGGTTCGCACCAGCAGGCAGAGCGCCGCTTCGTCACTGACGAGTAGCTGTAGCTTCGCCATGACCTGTGGTGCCGACTTGGCAAGCTTGACCAAATCGTCCGCACTGCTGCCCAACCGGTCGCCAAATTGGCTGGGATCCTTGAGGATGTCCGACAGCAAACCGATGCTGTCCCACACGCCTTCGATCGCCGCCCAACCGCCAGCGAGCAAGCCATTGCCCACCGCTGCCGCCGAAGTCGCCAACGACTGCTGGGCCCACTGCGGCTTGAAACCCTGCCACTCGCCGCGCAGCCAGTCCGTCAGATCGGAGCTCAAGCCGTCGTAGGAAGAAAACAGATCATCAATTTGCTTGGGGGATACGTCGCCTTGGACGTGAACCCGATAGGACCGCCCCGCCTCGCCCTTGAAAGTCCCGATACCCTGGGCGTCAAGCGTGACTGGAGTGACTTCGCCCGTGTCCACCGACACCACATCGACCACGATGTCGCCCAGCGGGATGTCATACACAGACTCGAGCTTGCTCTCGATCGTCATGCTCCCGCCTTGCGGGCACTGGGCGACGGAAGAGAGAAAATCCTTGTCTTCGATACTGACAGCGGTAATGCCGTCGCCGAAACGAATCAGCCGCTCCATACCCATCAGTGAAGGCAGGTCGGTTGCTTGGCTGGCCCGGTCCGCAGCCCGGCTGTACCAACTTTCGAGCTGCTCGCGGTAGAGAGGGAGGGTGTCCTTGAAGTCGTCGAGTGCCTCCTCGATGCGGCGCACCTGATCCATCAGGACGGGGCTCGGCCATGAGGCAGCAGGAAAAAACGGTCGGACATGGAGGAGCATCTCGCGAGAAATCGGGAAGCGCGAGACTTTGCCGGGGACGGCAGGAAAAATAAGTCAGATAAGGAGACGCAGCTCGTAGGATCGTTCTTTAATTGGCCCTACAGGACCGGCCCACAAGACGGGGAACAACACTGGCCAGACAGCCTGTGGATAACGCTACGGATTCTGGTCGTCGAGCCCCTTGAGCTTGATGTCGGCCAATGGGTGCCCAGCCTTTGCCGCCAGGGTCCACCAACGCGCCGCTTCGGCCGGATCGGGCGCCTTGGTGGTGGAGCCAGCAAGGCTGATGACACCCACTTGATAGGCGGCCTTGCCATCACCGGCCAATGCAGCCAATCGCAGCAGACGAACGCCCTCTTCCCTGGCGCCGAGGCCTTGGCCGCGAAACGTCAGGATATGGCCATAAAAGCTTTGAGCACTGACGTCGCCCAGGTTCGCCATGCGGGCAAATTGACCTTCGAGCCAGGCCCACCCGCGTGGCTGCCGAACGAACCATGACCAATGAAACAACCGGCGCGCGAGCCAATAACCGGCCCGGGCCTTAATACGCCAGAGCATTCAGGCCTCCGCCGATTCGGGGTACTCGTATTCGAACACGCGGACCACTTCCGAAGCATGCCAGGACGCGGCGGCCACACCGTCGGAGGGGCCGGAAAAACGTCCAAGACGTTCAACGCACTCGAAGAAGCCCGTACGTGGCAGTCGGCTGGCACCCTGGCTGATGACCAGCGAACTGCGCAGCGGTTGCTCGGCCCGCGCATCCAGCGCCGCCAGATGTTCAAGCGCCGCAGTCAAGGTCTGCATGGCCGGGCTGGGAAGTTGCAAGCGCTCCAGCAAGGCGCGGTATGTCAATAAATGGCGCTGGCGACGCGCCTGGTCCAACTCACCCAACAACCCGTCCCAATGTTGCCGACTGATCCGTACACTCACGATTCATCCCTCCAACCCGGCACCGTCAGTTCCCAGGCCAGACTGCGCTTGATCGCGGCGTCGGGTTGACGCTCACCGCTTTCGATCATGGCCAGATAAGACGGGCTGATGCCTACCGTGCGGGCCAGCGCCTCGATGGCGATGCCCTTCCCTTCGCGCAGACTGCGCAGTTGATCCAGACCAGGGAGAACCTGGCCGGGTGCCGCCGCATGCGAGACGTTTGCCTCACGCGACGGAGCTTGATTGATGCCGGCTGCCTTCAATAACGACTGGTACTGATCCCACGGTAAAACCGCGTACTCGGGCTCTCCGTCGCGTGTGATTATTTGAATATCCATGAACACCCCGTAGGACAACAACACTTTGCGAGTCAGCTTTTTTCCTAGGAAGTGTAATCCTAAATAGCAGCCAAGGTCGCGGGGCGATGAAGTTCTGAAGGGAAACGGACTGAATCAGGTCTTTTTTTGGACCTTGGAGCTGCAGCTGTTCCGGGGTGTAGGGGAGTCTTTCGACCAGCGCGAGTTTCTCGGGGGATTGCCGGTCACGCCAGGCACGGAACGCACTCAGCTCGTCGTCGAGGGTTTTCATGATCCACGCCAGCACGGCGATATCGTCAAACATGCCAAACATGGGCAGCAAGTCTGGAATCGCATCCAGGGGACTGAGGAAGTACATGAGCCCCGCCACCACCGAGAGCAACGACTTGGCGCTCACCGCCCGGTATTCGCCACGCCAGTAGGCCAGGCACAGCGCCTGCAACAAGCGCAGGTCGTCCTTGAGCTTGCCCAGTCGACCGCCTTCCCGGGCACCCTTGCTGGCAACGGCAAACAGCAACGTCGGCAATCTGCCGCGGGCCAGCAGCCGTCCCGCCAAGGGCAGGAATCGCGTGAAATTCCACGGCGCCTTCATTTTTTCTCCCGCTGAAATGTTATCCACACAAATTGTGGATAACCTTGTGAACAGAGCTGCGTTTCACCGCTGAAGCCCCCGTTTTATAAGGGCCCGGCTTAGATCGGGCGTTTTTTACTCACATAAAAAAACCCAATATTTCATTGACTTGATGGGTCGACTGCGTCTAGCACAGCGCCCGTATTGCCTATGACTATGGCCTGCGCCGGGCGTTCGGTTTTTTTCATCATCTACCGAAAGCCGAATGCAACAACGCCCCGCATAAGCGAGGCGTTGTCTTTATAGCAGACGCGATTACTTGGCTGCGTCTTCTTTTGCCGGATCCTTGATAGCCAACAGTTCCAGGTCAAACACCAGGACCGAGTTGGCAGGAATGGCCGGGCTCGGGCTCTGGGCGCCGTATGCCAGATCACTCGGGATGTACAGCTTGTATTTCTCGCCGACGTGCATCAGTTGCAGACCTTCGACCCAACCCGGGATCACGCCGCTAACCGGCAGGTCAATCGGGCTGCCACGCTCAACGGAGCTGTCAAACACGGTGCCGTTGGTCAGCTTGCCGGTGTAGTGAACGGTCACTACGTCGGTTGGCTTGGGCTGTGCGCCGTCGGCTTTCTTGACCACTTCGTACTGCAAGCCGGAAGCGGTGGTGGTCACGCCGGCCTTCTTGCCGTTTTCCTCGAGGAATTTCTTGCCGGCAGCTGCCGACTCTTCGCTCATCTTGGCCATGCGCTCTTCGGCACGCTTTTGCAGTGCGGCAAAGGCCTCGACCAATTCTTCGTCTTTCAGCTTCTGTTCTTTCTTGCCGACGGCATCTTCGATGCCCTGGGCAACCGCTTTGGAGTCCAGGTCATCCATACCTTCCTGAGCCAGGCTCTTGCCCATGTTCAGGCCAATACCGTAGGAAGCTTTCTGCGCCGGGGTTTTCAGCTCTACGCTGGTCTGCGAGTCGCAACCCGCGAGTACCAGGCCAACCAGGGCTACCGCCGCCGCCAACCGATGCTGTTTCATGCTATTTCCTTGTTCATGCGCCTAAAGGGCAATCGAGTAAAGCCGCGAGCTTATCAGGCGGCCACGACCAATGGCTACCGGCATGTGAGCCGCAAACCGATGATAAGTTCAGGTCGGCAAACGCTTTTTAATCCCAGGTAGATGAAGCATCTGTCATCGATTTCGTACAGAGACGGATTGCCGCCCCCCTGCAGCCCAAGGGTAATGGCCACTTGCCGGCCAGGCGGCACTGAGGCATAAGGACATATCAAAAAAACAAGGACGTTACCGTGCGCCTCCTCTCTCGCCTCCTCTTGCTGATCCTCGCATTGCTCATCGTGATCGTGGCCGTAGTGCTTTATTACGTCGCCAACCCACGCCTGCCGGTCTACACACCTGTCGAACAGGTGCATTACCTGGACCAATGGAGCGCCAGCGAGCGCCAGACTTACTATTTCACGCCCCAGGGTACCCAGGTCAAAGGCCTGCGTTACGACTGGTTCACCGCGCTTGAACTGCCGTTTTCGCAGCAGCGCTTCGCGTCGCCGGAGTACCTGGCGCGCTTCGGTTTCCTGGTCGATCCGGCGCAAAAAGCCACGCCGGACAATCCCGGCAACTTGCCGGTAGGCTTCACACGACACCAGAACGCGGGCAGCAGCGAGCAATATCTGGACATCACTTGCGCCGCCTGCCACACCGGCGAACTGCACTTCAAGGGCCAGGCGATACGGATCGATGGCGGTTCCGCCCAACACGTCCTGCCGTCGACCGTTCCGACATTACGCGGGGGCAGTTTCGGACAGGCCATGGTCGCCAGTCTCGCCTCGACCTACTACAACCCATGGAAATTCGAACGTTTCGCCCGCCAAGTGCTGGGCAAGGACTATGACGCCCGCCACGAAGCGTTGCGCAAGGCATTCAAGGTTTCCCTGGACACTTTCCTGCGCACGGCCTGGAATGACACGCACCGCGGCCTCTACCCCACCCAGGAAGGCCCGGGCCGTACCGACGCCTTTGGCCGTATCGCCAATGCCAGTTTCGGCGATGCCATTTCGGCGGAAAACTACCGGGTCGCCAACGCACCGGTGGATTACCCTCAGTTGTGGGAAATCTGGACCTTTGACTGGGTGCAGTGGAACGGTTCGGCCCAGCAACCGATGGCCCGTAACGTCGGCGAAGCGTTAGGGGTCGGTGCTACCTTGAATTTCTTCGATGCCCAGGGCAAGCCGTTGCAAGGTGACGCCCGCTACCCTTCCAGTGTGCGCGTGCGCGACCTGAACAAGATCGAAGAAACTCTGCAACTGCTCAAGCCTCCCGCGTGGCCGGAAGCGCTACTGGGCTCGATCGACAAGCCCTTGGCCGCCAAGGGCCGGGCACTGTTCGCCGAGAACTGCGCCGGTTGCCATGTTCCTAAAGTCGTACAAGGCCCTGACAGGCCAGTCCAGCAACTGCACATGCTGCCGGTGCAAGTGATCGGTACTGATCCCGGCACGGCCAACAACATCGCCGACCATCGCTTCAACCTGACCAGCCTGCAGTGGGACCCGGCCGAGCTGGCCAAACTCGACGTGCAACTGCACCCCACCCCGACGGAACCGCTGGATCTGAGTCAGGTATCGGTCGCCAAGGGCCTGGCCTACGTCACCGCATTCGTCGAAAACCGCGCCTATCGCGACGCCGGCGTCACCCCCGTCGAGCGCCCGGCCCTGGATGGTTTCGGGCTGCCCATCGGCGTTCGTGAATTGCGCGCCTACAAAGCGCGACCACTGGCGGGCGTCTGGGCCACGCCACCCTTCCTGCACAACGGCTCGGTTCCGACGATCTATCAATTGCTGTCGCCGCAGGATGAACGGGCGACCACCTTCTATAAAGGCACCTTCGAATACGATCCGCGACATCTGGGCTATCGCACCGAAGCCTTTGCCAACGGCTTCCTCTTCGACACCAAGATCACCGGCAACCACAACAGCGGTCATGAATTCCGCGCTGGCGAACGAGGCAACGGCGTCATCGGGCGCTTGCTGCAACCGCAGGAACGCTGGGCCTTGCTGGAATATCTGAAGGTGCTTGGCGGGCCGCTGGAGTCGCAACTGTAATGATGAACCTCATAAGTAAAAGGATGTTTGCATGTTGATCACGCTCTGGCTGCGCCTCGGCGCCTTTTTGGGCAAGACGCTCCTGTGGCTGCTGGGTTTCGGGCTCCTCGGCTGGGCCTTGGCCACAGCCTGGTTTGCCTGGCAGCACAACGGGCCGGTCCCGGACCAGGAACAGATACCGCCCGGCGAAAGCGCCATGACCCAGGACATCATCCAGACCGCGATCCGCATCGTTGATCAGCACCGCGAAGGCACGCGTTACCTGCGCGACGCCCATGCCAAGGCACACGGTTGCGTCATGGCCGAAGTCCAGGTGCCCGGTGACTTGCCTGCGCCGTTGCGCCAGGGTGTATTCGCCGAACCGGGCAAGACCTGGCAAGCAACGATCCGCCTCTCCAACGGCAACGCCTATCCACAATTCGACAGCTTGCGCGATGCCCGGGGGATGGCCATCAAGTTGCTGGATGTGCCTGGCAAGCAACTGCTGGCCGATCGGCAATCCCAGGGTGAGCAGGATTTCGTGATGTTTAATCATCCGAATTTCTTTGTCAGCGATGTCGCCGAGTACCGTCAGAATGTGGCCGCTCAGGCTGACGGAAAGAAGGCAATGGCGTTCTTTCCGAGCCTCGACCCACGCACCTGGCAGATCCGGCATTTGTTCATCGCCCTGGCGACACTTTCGCCACCACCGGCCAGCCCGACCCAGACCACTTATTTCTCGGTATCGCCTTACAAATTCGGCGAGGCCAATGCCAAGTTTCGCGTCGCACCGGACCCGGACAGCTGTCCGGGCTACACCTTGCCGCCGCAGAACCAGGATTTGCCGAATTTCTTGCGTAGCGCGCTGAATCAGCAGTTATCCACCGATCGCGTGCCGGCCTGTTTTGTCTTGCAGATCCAGCGTCAGGATCCGAGCAAGTACATGCCGATCGAAGACACCAGCATTGAATGGAATGAAAGCGATGCACCGTTCGAGACGGTGGCGCGCATCAAGGTACCGGCCCAGGACTTCGATACGCCCAAGCTGAACCTGGCGTGTGATAACCAGTCGTTCAACCCGTGGTTCGGTATCGAGGCCCATCGTCCGATTGGCGGTATCAACCGTTTGCGCAAGGCGGTTTATGAGGCGGTCAGCGATTACCGTCATAGCCGCAATGCCGAGCAGTAGGACAGAGGCAAAAAGACAGGCAACAAAAAAGCCCGCTCAAATGAGCGGGCTTTTTGTTGGCAACCTGGCGTTCAGTATTCCAAGTGCCGAATATGGCGCAGCGGACGGGACTCGAACCCGCGACCCCCGGCGTGACAGGCCGGTATTCTAACCGACTGAACTACCGCTGCGCGTAACATTGAAAGTTTGGTGGGTGATGACGGGATCGAACCGCCGACATTCTGCTTGTAAGGCAGACGCTCTCCCAGCTGAGCTAATCACCCTTCACTTTCGATGCGGGGCGCATTCTCTCACAGTTTTTTGTAACGTGCTGATTTAATTAACAAATCCAGCAAAAAACATGAGCGACGCACACCGCAGGAACTGCAAACAGCAAAAAGCCCGCGTTAGCGGGCTTTCCGTGGTGACCTGGCGTTCAGTGTTCCAGGTAACCGAATATGGCGCAGCGGACGGGACTCGAACCCGCGACCCCCGGCGTGACAGGCCGGTATTCTAACCGACTGAACTACCGCTGCGCGTAACACTGGAAGCGAATGGTGGGTGATGACGGGATCGAACCGCCGACATTCTGCTTGTAAGGCAGACGCTCTCCCGGCTGAGCTAATCACCCTTCACTTTCGGTGTGGCGCGCATTCTACGGAGCAGCCCCTGAGCTGGCAAGCACTTTTTAAATTAATTTTTCAGGCCTTCCAAAGGCTTAGCGAAGGGTTGGCCTATGGCGCCGCGAAGAGAATAATGCCCCCCTTTGTATAAAGGAGAGACTCACCCCATGTGGTTCAAGAACCTGCTTATCTATCGCCTGACCCAAGATCTGCCTGTTGATGCCGAGGCGTTGGAAACTGCACTGGCGAGCAAACTGGCGCGCCCCTGTGCAAGCCAGGAGTTGACCACTTACGGTTTCGTCGCGCCGTTTGGCAAAGGCGAAGATGCACCCTTGGTGCACGTCAGCCAGGATTTCCTGTTGATCGCCGCGCGCAAGGAAGAACGCATCCTGCCTGGCAGCGTCGTGCGCGACGCGGTCAAGGAAAAGGTCGAGGAAATCGAAGCCGAGCAAATGCGCAAGGTCTATAAAAAGGAACGGGACCAGATCAAGGATGAAATCATCCAGGCCTTCCTGCCTCGCGCGTTTATCCGTCGCTCGTCCACTTTTGCCGCCATCGCGCCAAAACAGGGCCTGATCCTGGTCAACTCCGCCAGCCCGAAACGCGCCGAAGACTTGCTCTCCACGCTGCGCGAAGTCATCGGCACGCTGCCCGTGCGTCCGCTCACCGTGAAGACCGCACCGACCGCGATCATGACCGACTGGGTCAAGACGCAGAAAGCTGCTGACGATTTCTACGTGCTGGACGAATGTGAACTGCGCGACACCCATGAAGACGGCGGGATCGTGCGTTGCAAGCGTCAGGACCTGACCAGCGACGAAATTCAGCTGCACCTGAACACCGGCAAGGTGGTGACCCAACTGTCGCTGGCGTGGCAGGACAAGTTGTCGTTCGTGCTCGACGACAAGATGGTGGTCAAGCGCCTGAAATTCGAAGACCTGCTGCAAGACCAGGCGGAGCAGGATGGCGGCGACGAGGCTCTTGGCCAGTTGGACGCCAGTTTCACGCTGATGATGCTGACGTTTGGCGAGTTCCTGCCGGCGCTGGTGGAAGCGCTGGGCGGGGAAGAGATTCCGCAGGGGATCTAAAGACTGTTGGTCTCTATGTGGGAGCGGGCTTGCTCGCGAAGGCTGACTGATATTCAACGATGATGTTGAATGACACTTCGCTTTCGCGAGCAAGCCCGCTCCCACATTGGGTTTGTGGTGTTCTTAATAATAAGGATCAGGTCATGCGTGCACTGGCTGCATTGAGCCGCTTTGTCGGCAATACGTTCGCTTACTGGGTGTTGTTCTTTGCGGTGCTGGCATTCATGCAACCGCAGTGGTTCGTCGACCTGAAGGTCGCCATCGTGCCCCTGCTGGGGCTGGTGATGTTCGGCATGGGCCTGGCACTCAAACTTGAAGACTTTGCCGAAGTGGCGCGTCGTCCGGGACGCGTGGCCCTGGGCGTGATTGCCCAGTTCGTGATCATGCCGGGTACGGCGTGGTTGCTTTGCCAAGTATTCAGCCTGCCGCCGGAAATTGCCGTCGGGGTGATCCTGGTGGGCTGTTGCCCGAGCGGCACCTCTTCCAATGTCATGACCTGGCTCGCACGCGGTGACCTGGCCCTGGCCGTGGCGATTTCCGCCATCACCACCCTGCTCGCCCCTTTGCTGACCCCGGCACTGATCTGGCTGCTGGCTTCGGCCTGGCTGCCGGTGTCGTTCTCCGCGTTGTTCTGGTCGATCCTGCAGATTGTGTTGTTGCCCATCGCTCTGGGCATCATTGCCCAGCGACTGTTGGGCGCGCGGGTTCGTCATGCTGTTGAAGTGCTGCCTCTGGTCTCGGTGGTCAGCATCGTGATTATCGTCGCCGCAGTGGTCGCGGCCAGCCAGGCGAAGATCGCCGAATCCGGCTTGCTGATCATGGCCATTGTCGTCCTGCACAACAGCTTCGGCTACTTGCTGGGGTATTTCACCGGTCGGCTGTTCGGACTGCCGCTGGCCCAGCGCAAGACCTTGTCCCTGGAAGTCGGCATGCAGAACTCCGGCTTGGGCGCGGCGCTGGCCAGCGCGCACTTTTCGCCATTGGCGGCGGTGCCCAGTGCGCTGTTCAGCGTCTGGCACAATATTTCCGGGGCACTGCTCTCGACCTGGTTCCGCCGCATGAGCGAAAAACAGGACCGTGAGCAATTGGCCCGGCAGGCGGCGGACTGAGCGAGCGACTTGATCAAACGGTCAGCATTGGGCATCCTTCTGCCCAATGCGGGGACGACCCCGCTGCTCCATTGGAGTTTTTCTTGTCCGGGGACGACCCCATCCATTGATGAGGTGTGTGATGTCCTGGATCATTCTGTTTTTTGCCGGCCTGTTCGAAGTCGGCTGGGCTGTCGGCCTGAAGTACACCGACGGCTTCAGCCGCCCGCTCCCCACTGCGCTGACCATTGCCGCCATGGCGATCAGCCTCGGCCTGCTTGGCCTTGCAATGAAGGAATTGCCGCTGGGCACGGCCTACGCGATCTGGACCGGGGTCGGTGCCGTGGGCACGGTGATCGCCGGGATCATTCTGTTTGGTGAGTCAATGGCGCTGGTTCGGTTGGCCAGCGTCGCGTTGATCGTTGCCGGGCTGATCGGGCTCAAGGTCAGCGCTTAGATCCGTTTCTGTGGGAGCGAGCTTGCTCGCGATTACAATCAGCCTGCTGGCGTCGATGTCACAGGCAGACCGCTATCGCGAGCAAGCTCGCTCCCACAGGGTTTCGGCTTATCTCACAGCCCCGCGCAACTCCCCCACCAGCGCTTGCAACTTCGCAGGCTCAGCCGCCTCGACCGCCACCGCCGTCCCCGCCACCAAAGTCACTCGCGACCAAAAACGACGGAACATTCCTTTACTCGGATCGCGACTGAAGAAGCTCCCCCACAACCCTTGCAGCGCCAGCGGGATCACCGGCACCGGGGTTTCCTGGAGGATGCGCGTCAAGCCACTCTTGAACTCATTGATCTCACCGTCGGCGGTCAACTTTCCTTCAGGGAAGATGCACACCAGCTCACCGTCTTTCAGATACTGGGCGATGCGGCTGAAGGCTTTTTCGTAGATATGGATGTCTTCCTGGCGCCCGGCAATCGGAATCGTCCCGGCGGTGCGAAAGATAAAGTTCAGCACCGGCAGGTTGTAGATCTTGTAGTACATGACAAAGCGAATCGGCCGACGCACCGCGCCGCCAATCAACAAGGCATCGACAAACGACACGTGATTGCACACAAGCAGCGCGGCGCCTTCGTCAGGAATCGCGTCCAGGTTGCGATGCTCCACGCGGTACATGGAGTGGCTGAGCAGCCAGATCATGAAACGCATGCTGAACTCGGGGACGATCTTGAAGATGTAGGCGTTGACGCCAATGTTCAGCAGCGACACCACCAGGAACAACTGCGGAATCGACAGCTTGGCCAGGCTCAGCAGGACGATGGAGACAATCGCCGAGACCACCATGAACAAGGCATTGAGAATGTTGTTGGCGGCGATGACCCGCGCCCGCTCGTTTTCGACGGTACGCGACTGGATCAGTGCATACAGGGGCACGATGTAGAAACCACCGAAGATGCCCAGGCCGAGAATATCGATCAGCACCAGCCAGGCGTGGCCGAACCCGAGAATCTGCAGCCAGCCGTGGCCGTCGACGCTGTCGGGGATCCCACCGGAATGCCACCACAGCAGCAGGCCGAACACGGTCAGCCCGAACGAGCCGAACGGCACCAGGCCGATCTCGACTTTGCGCCCCGACAGCTTTTCGCAGAGCATCGAGCCCAAGGCGATCCCCACCGAGAACACCGTAAGGATCAGGGTCACGACGGTTTCATCGCCGTGCATCCATTCCTTGGCATAGGCGGGAATCTGCGTCAGGTAGATCGCCCCGACAAACCAGAACCATGAGTTGCCAACGATGGAACGGGATACCATGCGGCGTCTGCCCCAGGCCCAACTTCAGCGTGGCCCAGGACTGGCTGAAAATGTTCCAGTTCAAGCGCATCTGCGGCGAAGCGGCCGCTGCCCGTGGGATGCTGCGACTGGCCAGGTAGCCGGCCGCGGCAATGCCGACAATCGCCACTGACACGACTGGCGCGTAGTGCGCCGACGACATCATGATTCCTGCGCCGATGGTGCCGGCGAGGATCGCCAGGAACGTCCCCATCTCCACCAGGCCATTGCCGCCAACCAGTTCATCCTCGCGCAGGGCCTGCGGCAGAATCGAATACTTCACCGGCCCGAACAGCGCCGAGTGGGTGCCCATGGCAAACAGCGCCACCAGCATCAGCCACAGGTGATCGAACAGGAACCCCAACGCACCGACCGCCATGATCGCGATCTCGCCCAGCTTGATCAGGCGAATCAACGCATCCTTGGCGAACTTTTCTCCAAACTGGCCCGCCAAGGCGGAGAACAGGAAGAACGGCAAGATGAACAAGAGCGCGCAGAGGTTGACCCAGATCGAGCGGTCACCCTCGATGGTCAGTTTGTAGAGGATGGCGAGAATCAGCGACTGCTTGAAAATGTTGTCGTTGAACGCGCCAAGGGACTGCGTAATGAAGAACGGCAGGAAGCGCCGCGTGCGAAGCAAATTGAACTGCGAAGGGTGACTCATCTTCCATGTTCCTGAGTGGCGTGGACGCTTATTGGAATGACGCTTTTTCGATCCAGGCCACACATTACCTGTCTTTGCCGATTATTTCGCCAACCCCGATATACACGGCGACACAAACAACTCACCGTGCCAGGCGCCGACCAGCGTGCGCCAGCCAACGATCAGCCACATCACCACCAGCAGCGCCACCAGCCCCCAGCCGAACACACTGAAAAACGCCAGGCCCAGCAGGCTCGCCAGCTTCAGGGTCGTCAGCGCGTACACGCCCAAGGGAAAGGTGAAGCCCCACCAACCAAGGTTGAACGGGATGCCTTCACGTAAATAGCGCGCGGTGATCAACAGCGCCATCAACATCCACCAGAAACCGAAGCCCCACAAGGTGATGCCGGCGACCAATCCCAGGCCTGAAGCGACCTCGCCCATGCCCGGCAGACCATTGGCGGCGAAAATCATGGGCGCATCACCGCCCAGCAACAACATGCCCAGGGCGCCGGTACCGATCGGGCCAAGGGCCAGCCAGCTCGAAGCAGCCATGTTTTCGTGGGGCAGTTTATGCAGGGCCATGCGCAACAGCAGGATCGTCAGAATGCTGAATGCCACCGGTAGGGAAAATGCCCAGAGTATGTAGCTGGTGACCAATATCACCAGTTGCGAATGGGCGTCCCCAAGGTGCGGTGCCAATAACCCACCGCTGGCGGCGGCGACTTCGGCGGCCACCACGGGCAACAGCCACACGGCCGTCATCTGGTCGATGCGGTGTTCCTGGCGGGTAAACATCAGGTACGGAATCAACACGCCACAGGCCAATGACATCGCCACGTCGATCCACCACAACACCTCGACCAGCGACAGCACGCCCTCCCCCCAGCGCGGTACGCCGAACAGCAGGAAACCGTTGATGATGGTTGCCAGCCCCATCGGAATCGTACCGAAAAACATCGACACGGTTGAATGTCCGAAAATCCGCCGGGCCTCATCAAAGAAGAGCACCCAGCGAGCGGTGTAGAGCCCGGCAAACACAATGAACAGCAAAATGTTGAGCAACCACAGCCCTTCAGCCACCCGGTGCAAGCCCGGGGTCGCCCCGGGCAACTGCGCCAAGGCCAGCGCCAGCACACCGGTGCCCATAGTGGCGGCGAACCAATTCGGGGTGAATTGCCGAACGACTTCCAGCGGACTCGGCAGATGGCTCAGGGGGCGCAGGCGATATCTTTCAGCACGGCACGTCATGGTCACTTCTCTCCTCGGATAAGGTGACGCCATGCTAGAACCAGAAAGAATATCTATATAACGGGTAATTTCTCTATATCTAATCTGTTTTGCAGATATACGATCAAGAACGAAGCCCATCAGCCAACGGTTTCGCGGGTTGGCGCAGCAAGCCTGCCAGCGCGCCGACGGCCATTAAGATCAGCACTGCACCAAAACCATTGGTGGTCGGAATCAGACCGTAGAGACGCGTCAGGTTCCCAGCCAGCAGCGACGGCAAGCTGAACGCCAAGTAGCTGAGCACATAGAACGCCGACATCAACCCCGCCCGTTCGTGGGGCAAGGCCAGCGGCATGATGCTGCGCAGGGCACCGAGGAATCCCGAACCGAAACCGCTGCCGGTAATCAGCGTGCCAATGAAAAACAAGGGCAGGCTGGCCGTGTGCACGGCGATCAGCACCAGGGCCAGGCCAAGTACCAGCAGGCTGGCGCCAAGCCGCAGCATCATGTCCGCCGCGCGGTTACGCAGGGCATAGATCGACAACGCCCCCGTGAGCGTCAACACGGCCACCAGCGCACCGCCGATCAGGTTCGACGTCGAGCCGGTCGCGGCCCGAACCAAAGACGGGGCCAGGGACAGATAGAATCCACCGACCGCCCAGGCCGCCAAGTCCAAGGGCAATATCAGCCACAATGCGCGCCGCGCCTGGACCGGCACATGTAAGGTCGGGCGCAGCGATCGCCAGGCCCCGGGTTGTGGGCTGACGCTTTCCGCCAGGCGCCAGAGGTAAATGGCTTGGAAGACAAACAACGCCAACAGAATCCAGTAGGTCAGTTGCAACGGCATCGGCGCGAATTCTGCCAACAAGCCACACCCCATCGCGCCACATGCCATGCCCAGTAGAGGCGCCACGCTGGTGATCAGCGGGCCCTGCTGGCGATCGAAATCCAGCAACGCTGCGCCCAAGACACTGGTGGCCATGCCCGTGGCGAAGCCCTGGATCAACCGCGCGCCGATCAACCAGGCGACACTCTCGGCATTGATAAATAGCAGCATCGCCAGCACGTTGAGCAGCAACGCGACGAAAATCACCGGTCTGCGGCCGAGGTAATCAGACAACGAGCCGACGACCAACAGGGCCGCCAACAGACTGAACGCGTACACGCCGAAGATTAGTGTCAGGATCGCCGGGGAGAATTGCATGTGCTCCTGGTAGAGGTGGTACAACGGCGTCGGCGCGCTGGACGCCGCCAGAAAACCGAGCAAGGTGATCGCCAGAAATATCAGGCTGACGCGGGTCGAAGCTGGACGAGACATGGGCACGCTCCACAAGGACATTCATAAAAGCTAATTTTTTGCTTTTGCCGAGTGTGCTACCGGTGTGTGCTTAAAGCAAATTCTTTGTGTTAAGGTCCGACACATGGCTATCAAAGAAGGTTTACGCCCCGGCGGCAGAAGCGCCCGGGTCCAAGAGTCGATTCATTCGGCGGTGCGCGCCCTGCTCCAGGAGCAGGATCGCGCCACCCTGACCGTGCCGCAGATCGCTGCGCGCGCGGGCGTCACGCCGTCCACCATTTACCGGCGCTGGGGCGATCTGCCGGCGCTGCTGGCCGACGTCGCCATCGAGCGCATGCGCCCCGACGGCGAACCGGCCAACACCGGCAGCCTGCGCGGCGACTTGCGCGCCTGGGCCGAGCAATACCTGGACGAAATGACTTCCGAGCCCGGCCGCAACATGATGCGCGACATCCAGGCCTGCGCCACGCCGGGGTATTGCGTGGGCATTATCAGCGGCCAACTGCAGATCATCCTGGACCGTTATCCCGATGAGCCGAATCCCGGGATCGAGCGGTTGGTGAACGTGATCGTCGCGCCGACGGTGTTTCGCATCCTCTTCGCCACGGCGCCGCTGGAGGTCGAGGAGTTGTATCGGTTGGTGGATATGGCGTTGGATCAGTGAAAATGCCATCGCGAGCAAGCTCGCTCCCACATTGGATTTCGGTGTGCCACAAATCTTGTATTCGATAAATAGCCATTGTGGGAGCGGGCTTGCTCGCGAAAGCGGCCCGAAAGAACACTAAATAATTCCCCACCCGCGACACCCCGCCGCGCCTCGACCTTGGTCGACACTGACGAACCCGAGCGGGCATGCGAGACTGTCTTGCCGGGCTCAAGCCCGGGCGTATTTGTCTGGGAGTTTCCATGTCGCTGTCCAGCGGGCTGATCGCCGTTGTCGCCCTGGCCTATATGGCCATCATGTTCGCCATCGCCTTCTACGGCGACCGACGCAGCACGCCGCTGCCGCCGCGCGTGCGGGCGTGGGTCTATAGCCTGTCGCTGGCAGTGTATTGCACCAGTTGGACGTTCTTTGGCGCAGTGGGCCAGGCCGCCGAACAACTCTGGGCCTTCCTGCCGATCTACCTCGGGCCGATCCTGTTGATGGTGTTGGCGCCGTGGGTCCTGCAGAAGATGGTGATGATCAGCAAGCAGGAGAACATCACCTCCATCGCCGACTTCATCGCCGCCCGCTATGGCAAGTCCCAATCCCTGGCGGTGGTGGTGGCCCTGATCTGCCTGGTCGGCGTGCTGCCCTACATTGCCTTGCAGCTCAAGGGGATCGTGCTCGGGGTGAACCTGTTGATCGGCGCCGGAGCCGACGCCATGGGCACCCGGGCGCAGGATACGGCGTTGATCGTCTCGCTGATCCTGGCACTGTTCACGATTGTCTTCGGCACCCGCAACCTCGACGCCACCGAGCACCACCGCGGCATGGTGCTGGCGATTGCCTTTGAATCCCTGGTCAAGTTGTTCGCCTTCCTGGCGGTCGGCGCGTTTGTCACGTTCGGCCTTTATGACGGCTTCGACGATCTCTTCAACCAGGCGATGCTGGCGCCGCGACTGGAGCAGTACTGGAAAGAAACCATCAACTGGCCGTCCATGGTGGTGCAGACCGGGGTGGCGATGATGGCGATCATTTGCCTGCCGCGGCAGTTCCACGTCACCGTGGTCGAGAACATCGAACCCCAGGACCTGCGCCTGGCCAAATGGGTGTTCCCCGCCTACCTGGCCCTGGCGGCGCTGTTCGTCGTGCCGATCGCCCTCGCCGGGCAAATGATGTTGCCCAGCTCGGTGTTGCCGGACTCGTTCGTCATCAGCCTGCCACTGGCCCAGGCCCATCCGGCGCTGGCGGTGCTGGCTTTCATCGGCGGCGCCTCGGCCGCCACCGGCATGGTGATCGTCGCGAGTGTCGCGCTGTCGACCATGGTCTCCAATGACATGCTGTTGCCCTGGCTGCTGCGCCGCAACAATGCCGAGCGGCCGTTCGAAGTATTCCGCCAATGGATGCTGTCGGTACGCCGGGTGAGTATTGTCGTGATCCTCCTGCTGGCCTACGTCAGCTATCGATTGCTGGGTTCGACAGCGAGCCTGGCGACCATCGGCCAGATCGCCTTCGCCGCCGTGACGCAGCTGGCGCCCGCCATGCTCGGCGCGCTGTACTGGAAACAGGCAAACCGGCGCGGTGTGTTTGCCGGCCTCGCCATGGGCATATTCCTCTGGTTCTACACCCTGGTGCTGCCGATCGCCGCCCACAGCCTGGGCTGGTCGCTGGGCAGTTTCCCAGGCCTGGCCTGGCTGCATGGCAACCCACTGAACCTGCCGATCACCCCGCTGACCCAAGGCGTCGTCCTGTCCCTCGCCGGCAACTTCATATTGTTCGCCTGGGTCTCGGTGCTGTCGCGCACCCGGGTGTCGGAGCACTGGCAGGCTGGACGCTTCATCGGCCAGGAGATCAGCGCCCGCCCCAATCCTCGCTCGATGCTGGCGGTGCAGATCGATGATCTGTTGCAACTTGCCGCCCGCTTCGTCGGCGAAGAACGCGCGCGCCAGAGCTTCATCCGCTTTGCCTATCGCCAAGGCAAGGGCTTCAACCCAAGCCAGAACGCCGACAGCGAATGGATCGCCCACACCGAGCGCCTGCTGGCCGGCGTCCTGGGGGCCTCTTCGACGCGAGCGGTGGTGAAGGCGGCGATCGAAGGCCGGGAGATGCAACTGGAAGACGTCGTGCGGATCGCCGACGAAGCGTCCGAGGTGCTGCAATTCAACCGGGCCCTGCTGCAAGGCGCCATTGAAAACATCACCCAAGGCATCAGCGTGGTCGATCAGTCCCTGCGGCTGGTGGCGTGGAACCGCCGGTACCTGGAATTGTTCAACTACCCCGACGGCTTGATCAGCGTCGGTCGGCCGATCGCCGACATCATCCGCTACAACGCCGAGCGCGGCCTCTGTGGTCCGGGCGAGGCGGAAGTCCATGTCGCCCGGCGCCTGCACTGGATGCGCCAGGGCCGCGCGCACACCTCGGAACGGCTATTCCCCAACGGCCGGGTGATCGAGCTGATCGGCAATCCGATGCCAGGCGGCGGTTTTGTCATGAGTTTCACCGATATCACCGCGTTCCGCGAAGCCGCCCAGGCCTTGACCGAAGCCAACGAAGGGCTGGAACAACGGGTGGCCGAACGCACCCGCGAACTCTCGCAACTGAACCTGGCCCTGACCGAAGCCAAGAGCACGGCCGAATCCGCGTACCAATCCAAGACCCGCTTCCTCGCCGCTGTCAGCCATGACCTGATGCAACCGCTCAACGCCGCGCGACTGTTCTCCGCCGCGCTGTCCCACCAGCACGACGGCTTGCCGGGCGAGGCCCGGCAGTTGGTCCAGCATCTGGACAGCTCATTGCGCTCGGCCGAGGACCTGATCACTGACCTGCTGGACATTTCCCGGCTGGAAAACGGCAAGATCAACCCCGACCGCAAGCCGTTCGCCCTCAACGATTTGTTCGACACGCTGGGCGCCGAATTCACGGCGCTGGCCCAGGAGCAAGGCCTGAAATTTCGGGTTCGTGGTTCGCGGCTGCGGGTCGACAGCGACATCAAGTTGCTGCGGCGCGTTCTGCAGAACTTCCTCACCAACGCCTTCCGCTACGCCAAGGGGCCGGTGCTGCTGGGCGTACGCCGCCGCGACGGTGAGCTGTGCTTGGAGGTCTGGGATCGAGGGCCGGGCATCGCCGAAGACAAACAGCAAGTGATTTTCGAAGAGTTCAAACGCCTCGACAGCCATCAGACCCGCGCCGAAAAAGGCCTCGGCCTCGGCCTGGCGATCGCTGATGGGCTGTGCCGCGTGCTTGGCCATACATTGCGCGTACGCTCCTGGCCGGGGCGCGGCAGTGTGTTCAGCGTCAGCGTGCCGCTGGCCAGCACGCAAGTCGTGGCGCCCACTGTCGTGGTCGAGCCCAACGGTCACTTGCCCAGCGGAGCGCAGGTGCTGTGCGTGGACAACGAAGACAGCATCCTGATTGGCATGGACAGCCTGCTGACCCGCTGGGGTTGCCGGGTGTGGACCGCGCGCAACCGCGAGGAATGCGAGCGCTGGCTGACCCAGGGTGGCCGCCCGCAACTGGCCCTGGTGGATTTTCATCTGGACGACGGCGAAACGGGTACCGAGTTGATGGCCTGGTTGCGCACGCGGATGGGCGAACCGGTGCCGGGCGTGGTGATCAGCGCCGACGGCCGGCCCGAGACCGTGGCCCAGGTGCATGCGGCGGGATTGGATTACCTGGCCAAGCCAGTGAAACCGGCGGCGTTGAGAGCGTTGTTGAGCCGGCATTTGCCGTTGTAATCCAGGGAAAAGGTAACCCCCTGTGGCCAGGGAGCTTGCTCCCGCTGGGCCGGTCCGACGCCTCGGGCGTAGCGGCCCTCTTATTTGTGAGCGCTGCGCACTCAAGCGGGAGCAAGCTCCCTCGCCACAAGGGGGGCGGTGCAAACCTTGAAGGCTACTGACCCTGGCTTTCTTCGCCGGTCTCTTCAGGCAACCCATCCACATCCGCCATTGCGCGCTCGAGCAGTTCCGCAGGCAGGCTCTTGCTCGCACGGGCGCCCAGCAGCTTCAGTTGTTCGCTGCGGCTGACCAGGTTGCCGCGCCCTTCCGTCAGCTTGTTGCGTGCAGCGGCGTAGGCTTTGTCCAACTGCTGCAAGCGGCTGCCGATTTCATCCAGGTCTTGGATGAACAGGACGAACTTGTCATACAGCCACCCCGCCCGCTCGGCGATTTCCCGGGCGTTCTGGCTCTGGCGTTCCTGTTTCCACAGGCTGTCGATCACCCGCAAGGTCGCCAACAGCGTAGTCGGGCTGACGATGACGATGTTGCGATCGAAGGCTTCCTGGAACAGATTAGGCTCGGCTTGCAGGGCCGCGGAAAATGCCGCTTCGATCGGCACGAACAGCAACACGAAATCCAGGCTGTGCAAACCGTCCAGGCGCTTGTAGTCCTTGCCGGCCAAGCCTTTGACGTGGGCCCGCAACGACACCACGTGTTGCTTGAGGGCGAGCTGGCCGATGGCATTGTCCTCGGCGGCCACGTATTGCTGGTAAGCCGTCAGGCTGACTTTTGAATCGACGACGACTTGCTTGTCGCCGGGCAGGTAGATCAACACGTCTGGCTGGAAACGTTCACCATCCGGGCCCTTGAGGCTGACTTGGGTCTGGTATTCGCGGCCCTTCTCCAGGCCGGCATGTTCCAGGACACGCTCCAAAATCAATTCGCCCCAGTTGCCCTGGGTTTTCTGGCCCTTGAGCGCCCGGGTGAGGTTGGTGGCTTCATCGCTCAGGCGCAGGTTCAGTTGTTGCAGCCGCTCCAGCTCCTTGCCCAGGGAGAATCGCTCCCGCGCCTCGGCCTGATAGCTTTCTTCGACGCGTTTTTCGAAGGACTGGATGCGCTCCTTCAGTGGATCGAGCAATTGCCCGAGGCGCTGCTGGCTGGTTTCGGCGAAGCGCTGTTCGCGCTCATCGAAGATTTTCCCCGCCAGCTCAGCGAACTGGGCGCGCAATGCGTCTCGCGAGCCTTGCAGGTCGTCCAGGCGCTGCTGATGGCTTTCCTGCTGCTCGCGCAATTCGGCATGCAACGAGGCCGCCTGGGCATCGAGGCGGCGCAGTTCCGCTTCTTTATTGGCGCGCTCCAGGTTCCAGGCATGAGCTGCGTCCCTGGCGTTGTCGCGCTCGATCTGCAGCAACTCGACCTCGCGACACGCAGCGGCGAGCTCGGCCTGCTTGGCAGCATTGGCCTGGCTCAGGTCGCTGATTTCGTCGCGGCAAGCATCGAGTTGGGCGTTCAACCCATCGTGGGCCATGTGGGCGGTGGCCAGGCGTTCTTCCAGCAGTGCCAGTTCGGTCTGCGCCGCGCTGGCCTGGCGTTGCAGGTGCCAGGCCAGCGCCAACAGCGGCACCGCAGCGCCTGCCAGGCCGAGCAACAGGCTGGTCAAATCCATCGCCATGACAATTCCCGCGCAAGAAATAAAGGCCGAAGGTTAACCAAGCCGCCAAGCGTTGCCCAGCTCAGTCTTCGATTTCGCCCAATGCCTGGCGGGCTCGATGATCGCCGGCCCGCGCGGCTTGGCGCAGCAAGTCCTGGCCGATGCGGCGGTCTCGCGCGTTGCCACATTCGCGGCACATCAACTGGCCGAGGCGACTTTGCGCAGCCACCACGCCTTCACGCGCCGGCTGCTTGAGCAGGCGACCGGCCAAGTGCTTGACGCTAGGGCGTTCGCCCAGGCGCGGGCTGTCCAGCAGCCACTCGGCGACGCGCATCGATATGCGTTTGGGTGGGGTAACACCGGAGGGTGCGGCGGTAACAGGATTTGATACGGAGCGAAACTTCATGACGCACTACGGGACAGATCGGAAGGCGCGCCACTCTACTCCTTTTTTCGTACGGGTAAAGTCGAAAAAATCCAGCACGCCCGTCCTAGAGCAAGCGCGCGGGACAATCCACAGAAGCTGTGGATAACTCAGTGGACAACCCACCCTGAACCCGCCGCAAGCCCTGTGGAACGGGGCCTGCGCTCAAACTGACGATTTTTTCACCAGTAAAAAAAAGCGATGTTTTTCATTGACTTAAATTTTGGATACAGGCACCTACCCCGGAATGTTTCAACGTGACAGTTAGGTGACAACTCGGTGCACCGGTGTGTACAAGTAACATCCGAACGGTTATATCGCCGCGCTTTTTTGGCTCATCAGGGCTTGCATCCTGTGGACAAATCTGATCAATGAAGGCAAACCGCCAGCTGCCGGTCGTCGGCGGGACTGTTTCTTTTTGACCAACGCCCTTCCCTTCAACGATTCGATCCGTTAGTATCCGCGGCGTTAGTACCAAGCTGAAAGTCAATTCCGGGTCGGAAACATCTCTGCGGTCAGCCATCCCCCAAGGGACGCCTCACCGAAAAAAGGGACCGCCCCCCTCGATGGTTTCCAGGTAACCCTTGCACCGACACGCTTTTCGCACGAATGCGAGGTGTGATGCCAGGCTCATTACTCTGACCGAACCAACCTGCAAAATTGATCAGGATCTTCACCCTGGGCCCAGAACCTTTGCCCTTGTCGTGTTGCCTGCCCTCCTAAGTACCTACCTGCCAGCCCAAGCGCGCCCTTTATATAGCGCTCAAACTGGCTGCTTTGTTCCAGTCGGGTTCTTCGTTCGACCAATGGTGGTCGACGTTACTGGAACGTTTTAACGCTGCACGGTTCTTAACCGTGTCATTTGCAGGAACACCCATAACATGTCTAATCAAATCCAGACACAGGATGCCATTCGCACCCTAACCAACGCTTTTGCTCCAATGAACTGCCTGATCATGGCCGCTCGCAAAGGCTGCTTCAGCTTCACGCTGGTCAACGAACACGGTATCGCTCGTCACAGCGAACGCTTGTATCCCGACCAGTACTCCAGCGAAGAACCGCTGCAGGCCGTGATCAAGCGTACCCGCCAGGCATTGGTTGCCTGAAACGCCGAAGCGCTGAAACCCAAAGGCCCCGCCCGAAAAGCGGGGCTTTTTATTGCCCGGCGTTTCTCGATAAAGCGCAGCGGCGTAAGTACGTATCGCTATAACAGTCATAACCGTTCGGCGAACATGGTTTAAAAACAGGCCTTTACAGCGCAGATATGACACTACACTTCAACTCGAGCGGCATGATCCGCTTCGGCGGAGCCTGAACCGATCCACCCGCTGCCAAGCCCATACCTTCAGGCTTCGCCCATTTTCCCGATCCGAGGGTCTTATGGGTATCGCTGCCAGCGAACTGCGTCGATATGTGATCCGCCCGACGCTCCTGTACCTGGGGAGCCATAGCACCACGGCGGAAGCCTTGTTGCTGGGGATTGCCGCCAGCCAGTCAGGCTTGGGCGCCGCCTTGCATGATCGCCGCGGACACGGTTTGTACCGGATCACCGAACCTCGCCATCAAGCCCTCTGGGACGACTACCTCGCCCTCGACCCGGAACGTGCCAGCCTGGTGCGTGGCCTGGCGAGCCAGCACGCTTTCCTCAGCGGCCCTCATCTGGAACTCACCGTCAACCTGCGCTACGCCACGGCCATCGCCTGGTTATTGGTGGAAGAACACGCCACCCCGCTCCCCAACGCCGACGATCTGCTGGGCATGGCCCGGATCTGGCGCCAGGTTTTCCACCCTCCAGGCCGCCTAAGGGACTTTACCTGCGCCTGGCAAAATTGTGTCTCACCTGTGAATCAGGTCGCCTGCTGAACGGAAAAATGGAAACTTCCTACAAATGTCATGAATTTGGTCGGATTGTCCTACAAAACCCCTCTAAAACAAGCGATACAAGCTATAGCGCTTGCACGAAAATGTTGGTAATTTTCGCCTCGGTGATCACCTGGAGTTCTAACAATGAAAAAAATGATGCTCAAAACCACCCTTGGCCTTGCCGTGACCTTGGCATCCACCCAACTTTTTGCCAGTGGCTTTGCCTTGAACGAACAAAGCATCAGTGGCATGGGCACTGGCTTCGCGGGTCGTTCTTCTTCTGCCGATGATGCAAGCACCGTGTTCGGCAACCCTGCCGGCATGTCGCGCCTCAAGCGTCAACAAGTCACCGGCGGTTTCGCTGCCATCGACGCCTCCACCGATATCAACGATGCCAGCGGCAGCCGCTCCGGCACCAACGATGGCGACATGGTTCCGCTCACCGGTGTTCCGATGGGCTATTACGTCAAGCCTATCGATGATCAGTGGGCATTCGGCCTGGGCGTGTACGCGCCGTTCGGCCTGATCACCGACTATGAAAACAGCTTCCAGGGCCGCAACTTCGGCAGCAAGAGCGTAGTGAAGGTCGTGACCTTCCAGCCAACCGTCAGCTATGCCTTCAATGACAAGGTATCGATCGGTTTCGGCCCGACCATCAACCGGATTTCGGGTTCGTTGGAGTCGGCGCTGAATACGCCGTTTTCGCCTAACGACGGCAATGTCAAAATCAAGGGCGACGACATCGGCTACGGCTATAACATCGGCTTGCTGGTCCAGGCCACCGACACTACCCGCGTCGGCCTGACCTACCACTCCAAGGTCAAGTACAAGCTCGAAGGCCACACCGAAGTAAGCCCTGGTGCTGGTACGCCTGGCTTCCTGCTGAGTGGCGCGCGCTACGACGCCTCGCTGGACATCACCACGCCTGAGTCGGTGGACTTTTCCGTCACCCAGGAAATCAACGATGCCTGGACCGTCTACGCCAAGCAGCACCTGGACTCGCTGGAGCCGCCTGAAAGACATCACCGTGAACAATGACGTCACGGGCGGCGGCGCATTGAACCCAACCCTCTTCGGCACCATCACCGAAGAACAGAACTGGCACGACACCTGGGCCTACGCCATCGGTACCTCCTACCAGCTGAACAAGCAGTGGGTACTGCGCACCGGCCTGTCCTTCGACCAGTCGCCGACCAACAACACCGACCGCTCGCCACGTATCCCTACCGGTGACCGGACCATCTTCAGCCTCGGTGCCGGCTGGAGCCCAACCGAAGACCTGACCATCGACGTGGCGTATTCCTACCTCAAGGAAGAAAAAGTCAACGTCAACAGGACCAACGCCTTGGGTCAAGCCTACAGCGCTGAATACGAAAACAGCGCCAACGGCTTCGGTGTCGGTGCAACCTATCGCTTCTGATGATTCACGGCGAGGTTGAACACCTCACCCGTTGAAGCGAAAAAAGCCCCGCACTCTGCAAAGAGGCGGGGCTTTTTTCGTAGCTGAAGATCAGGGTTTGGAAGCGATGGCCGCCTCTACCGCCTTGATGAAATCAGGATCATCAGGCTTGATCCGGCTGGAGAAACTGCCGACCACCTTGCCTTGGCGATCAACGACGTATTTATAGAAATTCCATTTCGGCGCGCTGGATTGCTCAGCCAGATGCTTGAACAACGGTATGGCGTCCGCGCCTCGCACCGGTTGCGGCTCGGTCATGGTGAAGGTCACGCCGTAGTTGACGTAGCAGACCTTGGCGGTCTCTGCGCCATCCTTGGATTCCTGCTTGAAATCATTGGACGGTACGCCCAGCACTTCCAGCCCTTCGCCTTTGTAACGCTGGTTCAGGGCTTCGAGCCCTTTGAACTGTGGGGCGAACCCACAGAAGCTGGCGGTGTTGACCACCACCAATGGCTTACCGGCGAAGCGCTGGCAAAGATCGATGGTTTCCTTGGCCCGCAATTTGGGTAATTTGCCTTCCAGCAACGGCGGGCAATCAGCCGCCCATACTTGCCCGGTCACAGCGAGCAACAGGGCGGGAACAGCAAGCCAGCGCATCAGCATCTCGGATTTTCCTTGTAAGCCTGTCAGACCAAGACGTTACTCCGCCATGCCCAGTGCCGTCCACACGTCAGCAGTTGCCCATGCCCAGTTGCATCAAAGCCAACCCGCCCTGGTGCCAGCCCCACCAGGCGAGCGCCAGCAGCGCAGCAGCGCCAGCCACGATCAACCAGGGACCGACGAGACTCATGCCGCACCGACCTGGGCTTGCAGGCGCGCCACCGGGCGCTCACGCACCGGCCAGTTCAATGCCGCCGCCAGCAGGCTGAGCAGGATCGAGACTTGCCAGATCAAGTCATAACTGCCAGTCCGGTCGTACACCACCCCGCCCAGCCAGCCGCCCAGGAACGAACCCAACTGGTGGAACAGGAACACGATCCCACCCAGCATCGAGAGATTTCGTACACCGAACAACGTGGCGACCGTTCCGTTGGTCAGCGGCACCGTCGACAACCACAGCAAACCCATCGCCATGCCGAACAGATAGGCCGTGGTGGTCGTTACGGGCAGCCACAGGAACAAGCCGATCACCACCGCACGCACCAGATACAGACCAGTGAGCAGGCGCGGCTTGGACATGCGCCCGCCCAACCAGCCGGCGGTGTAGGTGCCGAAGATATTGAACAGCCCGACCAGCGCCAACACGGTGGTGCCAACGCTGGCCGGCAGGTGTTGGTCCACCAGATAGGCCGGCAGGTGCACGCCAATGAACACCACCTGGAAACCGCAGACAAAAAAGCCGACCGCCAGCAACCAGAAACCGGAATGACTGCACGCCTCGCGCAGCGCCTCGGACAAGGTCTGTTCGTTGCCGCTCAGTGGCGCTAGGCGCATCCTTGAGCATACTGACCAACGGCACGATCAATGCCACCAGCAATCCCAGTGCCAGCAACGCGGCGGACCAGCCGAGCCAGCCGATCAGGCCCAGCGTGCCGGGTAGCATGGCGAATTGGCCGAAAGAGCCGGCCGCACTGGCGATGCCCATGCCCATGCTGCGTTTTTCCGCAGGGACGGCCCGCCCGACCACGCCAAGAATCACCGAGAACGAAGTGCCGGACAGGCCGATGCCGATCAACAGCCCGGCGCTCAACGACAGCGACCAGGGCGAGTCGGCCATGCCCATGAAGACCAGGCCAAGTGCGTAGAGAACGCCACCGATCAACACCACTTTCGCCGCACCGAAGCGGTCGGCCAGTGCGCCAGTAAAAGGCTGCGCCAGGCCCCAGATCAGGTTCTGCAAGGCAATGGCGAAGGCAAACACCTCGCGCCCCCAGCCGAATTCGGCGCTCATCGGCGCCAGGAACAGCCCGAAGCCATGCCGCACGCCCAGGGACAACGCCAATATCAGCGCGCTACCCACCAGGACCCAACCACAGGTACGCCACATCGATGTCATTCTTATTCTCCGGTCGCGGGTATATACCCACTTATCATCGGACGAACCGGCATTACGCCAGCTCATCCAGCAAGGCCAGCAAGGTGGCGCGTTTTTCGGCACCGAGCTTATCGATCAATTTCTGTTGCGCCGCTTCCCAGGCTGGCAGCGCCGCCGCCAACCGGGCATTTCCCGCCTCGGTGAGCACGACGATGCGGTTGCGCAAATCGTCGCCCTCAGCCAGCTTCACCAACCCCTCGCCTTCCAGTACCCGCAGGTTGCGCCCGAGGGTGCTGCGGTCCAGGCCCATGGCCTCGGCCAGAGAGGAAATGCTCGGCTGGTCCAGGCGCGCCAGGTTATTGAGCAGAGAATACTGGGCAACGTTGATCCCGAAGCCATCGAGAGCGCCGTCGTAATACCTGCTGACGCCACGGGCGGCGCGACGCAGGTTGATGCACAGACATTGGGAAGGAAGCATGATGCGTGTATATACCCGCGACTAAATGAATGCAAATTTAAATCAGCGCTGGCCCATCGGCAACATGCCGATTCAGTTAAAGACCAACGCCACCAGAACGGCCATTTCCAGCAGTTCCAGCAAGGCGCCCGCGGTGTCGCCGGTGCAGCCCTGCAGCCTGCGCAACATCAGCTGCCGCAAGCCAATGAAGACCATTGCGGCGACCACCAGTGCCCACAGCCCTGCCCAGCCCATCGCCAGAACGCAAACCAGGGCGCTGGCCAACAGCACCTGCCAACCCGAGCGGCGCGGCAGGTGATCGGCCAGCGCCTGGCCCAAGCCGCCGGCACGCACATACGGCGTCGTGAGGAACAGACCCAGCAAGGCGCCACGCCCCAACATCGGCACGATGAGCAAGGCCAGCGCCTGCCCTTGTTCGATCAATGCCACCAGCGCGGTCCATTTGAGCAGCAACACCAGCGCCAACGTAATTACGGCGATCGGCCCGCTGCGCGGGTCCTTCATGATCAGCAGCGTGCGCTCGCGATCGCCGAAACCGCCGAGCCAGGCGTCGGCGCTGTCGGCCAGGCCGTCCAGGTGCAAACCGCCGCTGAGCAGCACCCACGCCGCCAGGAGCAGCGCGGCATGCAGCAACGCGGGCGCGCCCGACAACAGCGCATCGAGCAAGCACAGCAGCCCCCCGAACAACAGCCCCACCACGGGATAGAACAACAACGAACGACCCAATTGTTCAGGCTCGGGCATGCCCGGCAGGCGAACCGGCAAGCTGCTGAGAAATTGCAGGGCGATCCAAAACGGCAACATCGTCAAACCGCCTCTTCGAGCACGGGACCGGACGACACGGTCAGGGAAAACAGCGCTCCATGGCCGACTTCGACATTCAGCAATTGCTCGCGAGGTAAACCGCGAGCCCGGGCCAGCAGCAAGCGCATCACACCGCCATGACTGACCAGCAGGACGCGCTGCCCGGCATACCCCACGTGCAAGCGTTCGACCGCCGCCAGGATCCGCGTCGAAAACGCCAGCACCGGCTCACCGTCGGGCGGGGTAAAGGCATAAGGATCGGCCCAGAAGCGACCGAGGGCGTCGGCGTCGGTTTCCATCAGCGCCGCCGCGCTGCGGCCTTCCCAGGCACCGAAATGCAACTCCTGCAAGTCCTTGTCCTGATGCACCGGAACACCCAGCCGAGCGCCGAGTTGTTCGGCGAAACGCGCGCAGCGCTGCAACGGCGAGCACACCAGGCGATCCCAAGGCCCGCGCTGCGCCACTGCCGCGTGCATTTGTTCCCAGCCGTTGGCCGTCAAGGCATCGTCGAGGCTGCCGCGCAATCCGCCGCCCAGTTCGGTTTCGCCGTGACGCAACAGGTCCAGGCGCAAGGTCATGCCGGGCGATCCGCCACGGCCGCTTCGGCAAACGTCGCCATCTGCCCGTGAAGATCACAGGCCAGGCGCAACAACGGCACCGCCAGCGCCGCGCCACTGCCCTCGCCCAGGCGCAGGCCCAGGTCCAGCAGCGGTTCCGCGCCGAGGGTTTCCAATACGTGCTTGTGGCCTGGTTCGGCGCCGCGGTGACCGAACAGCAGCCATGGCCGGCATTCGGGATTGAGGCGCACCGCCACCAGCGCCGCAACGCTGCAGATGAACCCATCCACCAGCACGGCGATGCCCTGCTGGGCACAGGCCAGATAAGCGCCGGCCAATGCCGCGATCTCGAAACCGCCAAGGTTGAACAGCGTCTGCAACGGGTCGTTGCCTTGGGCGCCATGCAGCGCCAGGGCGCGCTCGATCACTTGCGCCTTGCGGCTGACTCCCGCCGCATCCAACCCCGTCCCCGGACCGACCAGATGCGCCGCCGCGCAATCGAGCAAGGCGCAGGCCAGCGCACTGGCCGCCGTGGTATTGCCGATGCCCATCTCGCCGCCAATGAATAATTGCGTCCCGCTCGCCACGGCACGCATCACGCTGTCACGCCCGGCTTGCAAGGCCTGTTCGCCTTGATCCAGGGTCATCGCCGGCCCTTGGACGAAGTTCGCGGTGCCAGGGCCAAGGTTCAAATGGCGCACGCCGGGCAAGTCCAGCGAAGGTGTCACGGTGCCCAGGTCCACCACGTCCAGCGAAGCCTCCAGTTGCCGTGCGAGCACGCTGATGGCCGCGCCGCCGCTGACAAAATTGAACAGCATCTGCCCGGTGACTTCCTGTGGATACGCCGAGACCCCTTCGGCCACGACCCCATGGTCTCCGGCAAAAATAGCGATCCAGAGCCGATCCAGGCTTGGCTTGAGCTGCCCTTGCAGGCCCGCCAGTTGCACCGCCACCGCTTCCAGGCGCCCGAGGGAGCCGGCCGGCTTGGTCAGTTGTTGCTGACGGGCCGCGGCCTGCTCCAGCGCCAGGGTGTCAACGGGCTTGCACGGATCCAGCCACCAGCGATGATTCATAACGCAGTTCCTTTCAGAGTCAGGGGCAAGCCTGCAACGGTCAGCACGACGCGCTGACAACGTTCGGCCAGGGCTTGATGCAGCCATCCGGCTTCATCGACGTAACGACGGGTCAGTTCGCCCAGCGGCACGACGCCCATGCCGGTCTCGTTGCTGACGAATATGACTTCGCCGGGGAGCGCGCTGATGCAGTCCAGCAGCGCTTCACGCTCGGCGATCAACCGTTCGGGATCGTCGAGCATCAGCAGGTTGGTCAGCCACAGGGTGAGGCAGTCCACCAGCAGGCATCGATCGGTCGCGGCGTTTTCCCGCAGCGCCTGCGCCAGCGCCAACGGTTCCTCCACCAACGCCCATTCGGCCGGACGCCGGGCGCGGTGTTGGGCGACACGTTGGTTCATCTCGCCGTCGAGGGGCTGGCTGGTGGCGATGTAGGTCACCGGCAAGCGTGTATCTGCCGCGAGTTTTTCGGCCAGGCGACTCTTGCCGGAGCGGGCGCCGCCCAAGATCAATTGAAGCATGGGGCATTACCTTTTGTTTGGCGTATGGCGACTGTCCTCATCGCGAGCAAGCTCGCTCCCACAGTTTGAAATGCATTCCCTTGTGGGAGCGAGCTTGCTCGCGATGAGGCCAGCCTAGCCAACCTAGATCCCACAGAGTTCACGCAGCAACCCGGTATCGAGATGCCGCTCCACCAGGTCCGCCAACCGTTCGATATCTCGCTCGCGCAAGCCGTGGTAATCCACCGCCTGTACGTCCTCCAGACCCGACCAACGCAGCAACGCGCTGCTGGCCGCCGGCGACTCGAACAGCCCGTGCAGATAAGTCCCGACAATCTGCCCGTCCAGGCTCCGAGCGCCATCGCAACGGCCGTCATCGAGATGCACCGCAGCATGTTCCAGAGCGGGGCCGAGGGTCACGCCCGCATGGATCTCGTAGCCGCTGACCTCGGCGTCTTCCAAAGCCAACCGCCCGCGGACGTTGCGCAGTTGCTTCTCGCGTTCCAGAGTCGTTTCGAAATCCAACAGGCCCAGCCCGGCGCTGGAGCCCGCCGCGCCTTCCAGGCCGAGCGGGTCATGGACGTGCTGGCCAAGCATCTGCAGACCGCCACAAATACCCAACAACTTGCCGCCGTAGCGCAGGTGTCGATGGATCGCCGTTTCCCAGCCATTGGCTCGTAGAAAGGCCAAGTCGCTGCGCACACTTTTGGAACCGGGCAGGATGATCAGGTCCAGCCGGCGGGATGACCTGGCCGGGGCCGATGAATTGCAAATCGACTTGCGGATGCAGGCGCAGCGGATCGAAATCGGTGTGGTTGCTGATGCGCGGCAGGACCGGCACCACCACCTTGAGCACTTGTTCGGCCTTGTCGGCCTGACGCCGGTCGAGGCCGTCCTCAGCTTCCAGATGCAGGTCCATCACGTAGGGCAACACGCCGATCACCGGTTTGCCGGTGCGCGCTTCCAACCAGTCCAGGCCGGGCTGAAGCAAGGCCAGATCACCGCGAAAGCGGTTGATGACGAAGCCCTTGACCCGCGCCTGCTCGCTGGGCGAAAGCAGTTCCAGGGTGCCGACCAGATGGGCGAATACCCCCCCGCGATTGATGTCGGCAATCAGCAATACCGGGCAGTCAACCGCTTCGGCGAAGCCCATGTTGGCGATGTCTCCAGCCCGCAGGTTGATCTCCATCGGCGACCCAGCGCCCTCGACCATGACGACTGGATACGCCGCGCTCAATCGCTCGTGGGAGGCGAGCACCGCCTGCATCGCGATGGATTTGTAATCGTGATAAGCCACCGCGTTCATGGTGGTGACGGCGCGGCCATGGATGATGACTTGCGCGCCGGTGTCGCTGTTGGGCTTGAGCAGGACCGGGTTCATGTCGGTGTGCGGTTCGAGGCCGCAAGCCTGGGCCTGGACGGCCTGGGCCCGGCCGATTTCGCCGCCGTCGGCGGTCACTGCGCTGTTGAGGGCCATGTTCTGCGGCTTGAACGGCACCACGCGCACGCCCTGGCGCTTGACCCAGCGGCACAGCGCCGTGACCAGGGTGCTTTTGCCGGCATCGGAGGTGGTGCCCTGCACCATCAAGGTCGTCATTGAATGTCCTTGGCGTAGGCTTCGAAAGCCTGTTCCAGGCGCAGGAATTGCGCGTCGTCAGCCGGCAGCCCAAAGCGCAGGCTGCTGGTCTCGGTGAAGAGCCGCAGGAGAATGCCGCGATGGGCCATGAATTCGTAAAGCGCCTGGGCATGTTCGGTGACCAGCCACTGGAACAATGCACAACCGCCCTGGGGCTTGAAGCCGTGGCGTTCCAGCGTCATGGCCAGGCGCTGGCTGGTTTCTACGCAACGCTCGCGCTGCCGTGCATGGGCTTCGGTGTCGAGCAGACAAGCTTCACCCAAAACCCGGGTCGGCCCGCTGATGGCCCACGGCCCGACTTGCTCGGCGAGTAGCTTCAGCAAACGGCGCTCGGCCAGGACGAACCCCAGGCGAACCCCGGCCAGGCCAAAGAATTTGCCGAACGAGCGCAACACGATCAGCCCGACCTGATGGGCATGGGCGCTGAGGCTCAGGTGCGGCGTGATGTCCATGAACGCCTCATCCACCACCAACCAGCCGCCGCGCTGGGCCAAACGCGCATGCCAATCGAGCAAGCGTTCCGGGCTCAGGCTCAGGCCGGTGGGATTGTTCGGATTGACCACCACCAGCACGTCGAGGCTGTCGAGGAAGAAGTCCACTTCCGTCTCCAACACTTCGCGCACGATGTAACCACAGCGGCGCCAGGCTTCGGCGTGCTCGGCGTAGCAGGGCGACAAGACACCGACCTTGCCGGCCCGGCGCAGGCGCGGCAACAGTTGGATGGCCATCTGCGAACCGGCCACCGGCAACGCATGCGTCGCTTCGTAGTAGTCGCAAGCGGCCTGCTCCAATCCATCGTCGGCCTCGGGCAGGCGCGCCCAGGCTCGCGGCGGGATTGGCGGAATGTCGAACGGCCAGGGCGCCAGGCCGCTGGACAGGTCGAGCCAATCGGCCTCGGCAATGCCGTATTGCCGGGAAGCGTTGCGCAGTCGTCCACCATGCTCAAGCATAGAACTCGGCTCCGAGGCAGAGAATCAGCAGCCATAACCATACGCCGCGCTGCACCAATTGCCAGCCGCGATCAATGGAATCAGCACTCGCCGGCACACCTTCGCCCAGCGGCGGACGCTGATGCAGTTCGCCGTGATACACCGCCGCGCCCCCCAGTTCCACGCCCAGCGCACCGGCGCAGGCGGCCATCACCGGCCCGGCGTTGGGGCTGTCCCAGGTCGGCCCCTGGGTTCGCCAGCATTTGAGCGCCAGGCGGGTCTTGCCGAGGACGGCGTAGGTCAACGCCACCAGGCGCGCGGGAATGTAGTTGAGCACATCGTCGATCTTTGCCGCCGCCCAGCCAAAACGCTCGAAGCGCTCGTTGCGATAGCCCCACATGGCGTCGAGGGTATTGCTCAAGCGGTACAGCACCACGCCGGGCGCACCGGCCACCGCGAACCAGAACAACGCCGCAAATACCGCATCGCTGCCGTTTTCCAGCACCGACTCGGTGGCGGCACGGGCGACCGCGGTTTCGTCCAGCTCAGCCGTCTGGCGACTGACCAGATAACTGACCCGCTGGCGCGCCTCGTCCAGATCGCCACTGCGTAACGCCCTGGCCACCGGCTCGACATGCTCGCCGAGGCTGCGCAAACCGAGGGCGCAGTACAACGCGAGGATGTCCACCAGCCAGCCCACCAAGGGTGCCCAGGACAAGGCCGTGGCCAGCAAGGTCAAGGGCAGCACGGCGATGATCCACGCCGTAACACCGTGACTGCGCCAGCCACGCCCACCGGAATTGAAACGTTGTTCGATACGGCTGGCGAAACCGCCGAATGCCACCAGCGGATGCCAGCGCCGGGGCTCGCCCAGCAACGCATCCAGCGCCACTGCGGCGGCGCTGAGCAACGCTACGCTCATGGGCGCACTCCCCAGTGATTTTCATAAAGCAGTTCATTGAGCGGACGCGGTTGCGCCCAGCCTTCCAGGGCGAGCATTGGCGCCGGATAGAAACCTTCGACTGGGCCAAGACACAGAATCGCCAGGGGCTTGGCGCCTGTGGGCAACCCCAGCAGATCCGCCAGCGCCTGGGGTTCGAACAACGACACCCAGCCCATCCCCAGCCCTTCGACGCGAGCCGCCAGCCATAAATTCTGGATGGCACAGGACAGCGAGGCCAAATCCATTTCCGGCAACGTCCGACGCCCGAAAATGTGCCGCTCGCGGTCATCCATCAGCGCCGCCACCAGAACTTCGGCACAGTCGTTGATGCCTTCGACCTTGAGTTTCATGAACTCATCGCTGCGCTCGCCCAGGGCTTCGGCGGTGCGGATGCGCTCTTCTTCCACCAAGTGCTGGATCTCGCCCCGCAAGGCGCGATTGCTGATACGGATGAATCGCCACGGTTGCATCAGCCCGACGCTGGGGGCCTGGTGCGCGGCTTCCAGCAGGCGGCGCAGTAATTGCGGCTCGACGGTGCCGCCGTTAAAATGGCGCATGTCACGGCGTTCGGCGATGGCGCGGTAGACGGCTTCGCGTTCGGCCAGGGAGAAATCGTTGTCAGTCATGGCCTCTTCGCGAGCAAGCTCGCTCCCACACCGGTAGGCGTTGTACTTGAGATCACACGATCCCCTGTGGGAGCGAGCTTGCTCGCGATAGCGACCTGAAGATCAGGCGCAAACAACGCGGCAACCGCCCTCGGATTGGACGGAAAATAGAAATGGACGTAGGAAGCCGTCATTCGTCCTTGTCGGAAAACCGCCTCCGCTCCCCGTCCGCCATTGGGGCTGTGCCCACGGGCAATCGGCTCAAGCTCGGTACTGGTCAGCGAATGATGGTAGGTATGCCCGCGCAGGGTACCTTCCGGCAAATCCACCGATTGCAGCGCGAGGGCGGCCAGGCGCTTCTGCATCTGCGCATCCCCGGCCAGCAAACCCAGCAGTTCGGCGCGGACGCCTTCAACGTCGGTCAACGAATCAAGCAGATACAGCATGCCGCCACATTCGGCGAGCAGCGGTTTGCCGGCCGCATGGTGGGCACGGATCGCTGCCAGCATCGGCGCGTTCTGCGCCAGGGCGACGTGGTGCAGTTCGGGATAACCGCCAGGCAGATAAAGACTGTCCGCCTCTGGCAATTGGGTATCGTGAATCGGCGAAAAGAAACTCAACTGCGCGCCCATGGCCCGCAGCAGATCGAGGCTCGCGCCGTAAGTGAAGGCAAACGCCTCGTCCCTGGCGACAGCGATGCGCACACCGTCGAGCCACGGCTCGACAACGGTCATCTCCGGAGCCGCGAATTCAACGCTGGGCGGCAGAGCCACTTCACAACTGCTGGCCAACGCCTCGGCGGCAGCGTCCAGGCGAACGTCCAGGTCGTTCAACTCACTGGCCTGGACCAGCCCGAGATGACGGCTTGGCAACTCGATGCCGGTTTCCCGTGACAACGCGCCATACCAGCGCAAGCCCTCGGTCAGGCTGCCTTCGAGCAATTGCGCATGACGCAAGGTCCCGACCCGGTTGGCCAAGACCCCGGCGAACGGGAGGTCCGGTTGATAACGCGCCAGGCCCAGGGCCAAAGCGCCGAAGGTCTGGGCCATGGCCGTGCCGTCGATCACCGCGAGTACCGGCACGCCGAAATGCCGCGCCAGGTCGGCGCTGGACGGCGTGCCGTCGAACAGCCCCATCACGCCTTCGATCAGGATCAGGTCCGCTTCGGCGGCAGCCTCCCACAACAGCCGGCGACTTTCCTGCTCGCCGACCATCCACATGTCCAATTGATAGACCGGCGCGCCACTGGCTCGCTCAAGGATCATCGGGTCGAGAAAGTCCGGACCACACTTGAACACCCGCACCTTGCGCCCCTGGTTGCGGTGCAACCGTGCGAGGGCGGCGGTGACGGTGGTCTTGCCCTGGCCGGAAGCCGGGGCGGCAATCAACACCGCCGGACAATGGCGGCTGGTCATCGGCGCATCGCTCACAATTCGACGCCTTTCTGCGCCTTGATGCCGGCCTGGAACGCATGCTTGATCATGCCCATTTCGGTCACGGTATCGGCCAACTCGATCATCTCGGGCTTGGCGCCGCGACCGGTCACCACCACATGCTGCATGGGCGGTCGGGCTTGCAGATCGCTCAGGACTTGATCGAGGTCTAGGTAGCCGTGCTTGAGGGCGATGTTCAGCTCATCGAGTACCACGAGGCCAATGGCCGGGTCGCTGAGCAACTGACGCGACACAGCCCAGGCGGCTTCGGCGGCGGCGATGTCGCGCTGGCGGTCCTGGGTTTCCCAGGTGAAGCCTTCACCCATGACATGAAAGCGCACCTGCTCGGGGAAGCGGCGGAAGAACAGCTCCTCGCCGGTGCTGTTGCGCCCCTTGATGAACTGCACCACGCCGCATTGCATGCCATGGCCCATGGCCCGGGCCAGCATGCCGAATGCCGAACTGCTCTTGCCCTTACCGTTGCCGGTCAGCACCAGCAGCAGGCCGCACTCGTTCGGCGAGTTGGCGATGCGCTCGTCAATCACGGCTTTCTTGCGCAGCATGCGCGCCAGGTGGCGTTCGTCGCGATCGGGCGTGTCGGTCATGGGGGAGCTCTCCGTTGGGACTGGATAACGGCGGGCGGGCAAAAAAAGGACGGCAATGAGCCTGGCATCGCCCACCGTGATGCCGTTGGATGAATCAGGCCGGTCTCCGGGCTCATGAGCGGCATAACGCCTGGCTGCGCGCCTTCCCATGTCCTGGAACACAGTGGCTTAGGCACAGCGTTGACTCATTTACCGTTGCGGGGGCAGCGCCGGGTTTGTGTGCACGCACCGGCTTCCCTGTTTCACCCTATCGGCCATTGCCATAGAGCACCTGAAACAAGCCGCGAAGGTTAGAGGGTTGGGGGTGGAGCGTCAATTAAAGCCGCGACGGCCATCACCTGGGACATTGGCCCGGATCAATAAACTGACGTCAATCTTGTGTGATGCTGCGGCAAGTGATATCAAAGAGACACCATGACCCGATATCACAAGAACAAGAGGGCAAACGCATGCAAGGCATGATCATCAGCAATCCGAAGCTGGAATTCCTGCGCCCGGTGTTGGAACGCTGGTTCGACTGTATCGACCGCTACAACGCCGTGCGCGGCGATAGCGACACACCTTATTGGCACGATGAAAAAGCCAACCTCGGGTTGCTGTCGGCCGCCGCCTGGATGGCTGAGATGGTCACGCTGCAGGACGCGTCCACGCGCAAACAGAACGAAGAAGGCGAACGCAACGCCCGCGCCGACCTGTTGATTGCCAGTACCGATGAACGCGCCTTCATCCAGGCGACCCAACGCTGGCCGAAGGTCAACAACCTGAACCTGACCCAACCGCTGCTGGAAGCCACCAGCGACGCCAAGCGCATCAGCTATGCCAGCGACTTGAAGCTCGGCTGCCTGTTCGTCGCCCCGCAAAAAGCCCAGCAGAGCGCCACGCCCGAAGAACTGCAGGACATGATCGATGACCTGCAGAAAGAAAACACCTGCGCCGTGGCCTGGTATTTCCCCTATGCCTATCGCAAATTGCGCAACGAAACCGGGCACTATCACCCTGGCGTCGCGGTGCTGTTAAAGCAGGCCCATGGTTGATCTAGTGGAACCTGTGGGAGCGGGCTTGCTCGCGAATGCGGTGGGCCAGTAGGCATAAATAGTGACTGACCCACCGCATTCGCGAGCAAGCCCGCTCCCACCCAGATTTCACTTGGCTAAGCGGCCGCCCGCCATTGAACCATCCCACGTCTACGCTTCTCTATGAATAACACCATGCATTCATAGGGAAGCCCGCATGCTCAAGCCCTCTCATCTTTTGATCGTCGCCCTTGCTACAGGGCTAGTCGCTTGCGGCGAGTCTTCCACCTTGCAGGTTTCCGATGGGATCGGCCCGTCGCCGAAACTGCCCGAGCCGAACAAGACCCTGATCCCCACGGTGAATATCGCCGAAGCCGTCGGCTGGCCGGACGGCGCCAAGCCAACCCCGGCCCAAGGCCTGAAGGTAGTGGCGTTCGCCGAGGGGCTGGATCATCCACGCTGGCTCTATGTCCTGCCCAATGGCGATGTATTGGTGGCGGAAACCAACGCACCGCCCAAGCCCGACGATGCCAAGGGCATTCGTGGCTGGGTCATGAAAAAAGTCATGGGACGCGCCGGCGCTGGGGTGCCAAGCCCCAACCGCATTACGTTGCTGCGCGATGCAAACCATGACGGCGTTGCTGAAACCCGGACGATCTTCCTGGAAAATCTCAACTCACCGTTCGGCATGACGATGGTAGGCAATGAGCTGTACGTGGCCGATACCGATCGGTTGATTCGCTTCCCTTATAAGGAAGGCGACACGAAGATCACGGCACAGCCGACCAAAGTGGCCGATTTGCCGGGCGGCACGCTCAACCACCACTGGACCAAGAACGTGATCGCCAGCCGGGACGGCAGCAAGCTGTACGTCACCACGGGCTCGAACAGCAACGTTGCGGAAAATGGCATGGAGGCGGAAGAAGGCCGCGCGGCGATCTGGGAGGTGGACCGGGCCACCGGCGCTCATCGCATTTTCGCCTCGGGCTTGCGCAACCCCAACGGCCTCGCATGGGAGCCCCGCAGTGGCGCGTTGTGGACCGCGGTAAACGAACGGGACGAGATTGGCAGTGACCTGGTGCCGGACTACATCACCTCGGTGAAGGATGGCGGCTTCTATGGCTGGCCCTACAGTTATTACGGGCAGAACGTCGATATCCGGGTCGAGCCACAAAACCCCGAGCGGGTGGCCAAGGCCATTGCCCCCGACTATGCCGTCGGCCCTCACACGGCGTCATTGGGCCTGGCCTTCGCCGAAGGCAGCACCTTGCCCGCGCCCTTCACCGAAGGGGCCTTCGTCGGGCAGCACGGCTCCTGGAACCGCAAGCCCCACAGTGGTTATAAAGTGATCTTCGTCCCGTTTAGCGCAGGCAAACCGGTGGGACAACCGGTGGATGTACTGACCGGTTTTCTCAACGCAGACGAAAAAGCCCAGGGCCGGCCGGTGGGCGTAGTGATTGATAAACAGGGCGGGCTGCTGGTGGCGGATGACGTGGGGAACAAGGTCTGGCGGGTTTCGAAGAACTAAGAACCGGAACCGAACCGTGGCGAGGGAGCTTGCTCCCGCTGGGCTGCGTAGCAGCCCCAAGCTTTTAGCGGTTGCTGCGCAACCGAGCGGGAGCAAGCTCCCTCGCCACAAGAGCCTCTCCAGCAGAGTCGATATTCTTAATCGTCAGGGATTACGCGCCAGATGCTCAGGCTGCAACACGCGCTTGGCGCCCAGGTAGGCTTTCTGCCAATAGGCCTTGGACAGGCTGTCCAACTTGACCGTCCCGCCCGTGGCCGGCGCATGGACGAAACGCCCTTCCCCGACATAAATCCCGGCGTGGCTGACCTGGGAGCCGCCATTGGTGGCGAAGAAAACCAGGTCGCCGGTCTCCAACGCATCCTTGCCGACCTCCGGCGCTCGCATGCTGATCATTTCCCGGGTGGAACGCGGCAGGGAAATACCGGCGGCGTCACGGTACACGTAGCCGATCAAGCCACTGCAATCGAAACCTGAATCCGGCGTGTTGCCACCCCAGCGATAGGGCGTTCCCACGAGCCCCAGCGCGCGGAACAGCACGTCTTCAGCGGCCGGAGACGAAGGTTGGGAGGGAGCGAATACCACCGGAGCCCGCACGGGTGCGGGTGGCGGAGTACGACTGGCACATGCGCTGAGCAGCGCGGCAAGGAGCATGAGAGCGAGGCGGGCCGACGTCGACATATGCAGAACAATCCTGATCTGGATGCGGCTTTTTCTGCCGTGGAGATGGAAACAAATCCGCCCGCGTAATACGCAGGCGGATTGCCATCAATCAATGATCAAGGATTCTAGCGGCTATGGGGCAAACTTCAAGTAAGACTTTAAGTTTGCCCTACAAACTGTGCGCTTACTTGCGAGCGGTGACCACGGTCGGTGCCATGGCGAGGGCGCGCTTGGCTTCGAGGAAGGTCTTGCTCCAGTAGCTGTCGCCCAGGCTGTCGATTCGCACCCCACCGCTGCGGCGGCTGCTGGAGTGGATGAACTGGTTGTCACCCAGGTAGATACCGGCGTGGCTGACACGACCGCGACGACCGTTGGTGCTGAAGAACAGCAAGTCACCCGGTTCCAGCTGATTGCGTGCAACCAGTGGGGCGTTCACGTTGATCATTTCGCGAGTGGAACGCGGCAGGTTCATGCCGGCCTCTTCGCGGAACAGATAACCGATGAAACCGCTGCAATCGAAGCCGGCTTCAGACGTACCGCCAAAACGATAACGAGTACCGATCAAGGACATGCCACGTTCCAGGATGCTGTCTGCCAGCACTGGAAGCTGATAAGGCTTGCTGTCGGCGAACTCTGCCAGCTCTTTGTCGGTGGCCATTTCTTCCTGGAACGCAACGGAGGAAGACTGGGCGGTTACGGAATTCTTGACCTGTACTTGCGGCGCTTGCTGGGACACTGGGGAGTGGGCAGCGCAACCGAACAACAGGCTAACGAGTGCGAGAGGCACGAGGGGTGCGAAGCGATTTAGCATGGGCACGACCGTGGCTGAAGTAGTAAAGATGGCGAGACTATGCCTTCTATCGTCCTCATTTGCAAATTCAATCGATGCAAATGTGACTTCTCGGTTTTACGTTTACATCTAAGCGCTTAAGCCCCATTTAGAACGTCACGCAGCCTGCAACCCAGCAGGACCGCGGGTTTCGCCGCGCCCAGAGCAGGCTATAAGCCACTATTTGCGCCGGTCCTACCAGCCCAAGGTTTCTTTCAAAAAAGGAATAGTCAGCTTGCGCTGCGCCTGGAGGGAGGCCTGGTCGAGGCGTTCGAGCAGCTCGAACAACGCGCTCATGCTGCGGGTGCCTCGGGTGAGGATGAAATGCCCGACCTCATCGGTCAGGTGCAGGCCACGGCGGGACGCGCGCAGTTGCAGCGCCCGCAGCTTGTCTTCATCGGAGAGCGGGCGCATCTGGAAAATCAGCGCCAGGGTCAGGCGGGATTTCAAGTCAGCCAGTTTAACCGGCAGCTCTCGCGGCGACGTGGATGCCGCGATCAACAAGCGCCGCCCACTGTCGCGCAACCGGTTGAACAGGTGGAACAGCGCTTCTTCCCAATCAGCCTTGCCGGCCACGGCCTGGAGATCGTCCAGGCAGACCAGTTCGTATTGTTCAAGGTTGTCGAGAATTTCAACACCGCGATCAAGCAGCTCGGCCAGCGGCAGGTAAACCGCCGGCTCGCCCAGTTGTTCGAATCGCAGGCACGCAGCCTGCAGAAGATGCGTGCGCCCTACTCCATCCTTGCCCCACAGGTAGATCAGGCTCTCGGTCCAGCCAGCGTCGGCTTCGCAAAGCCGCTCGACATAGCCGAGTGCAGCGGCATTGGCGCCTGGATAGTAGTTGATGAAGGTGGCGTCATCACGCAGACGCACACCAAGGGGCAGCTGAATCGGTTTCATGCTGACTGAACAGTTCCAAAGGAACCATTAGTGGCCTCTGTGTAAAGTTCGCAAAGTTTATACCCGTGACGCGGACCGCACAATGCGCCGGACCACGAGGAAAATCAAAGGTTTGCAGCGACAAGGGCGCGCAGCGTCAGTTTCCCTGACACCGCGCGCGCCCTTGGCCTTACAGGTCGGGGTCTTCGACGCCGCTATAGATGTCCGAATCCTTGTACAGATCGTGCACGTGACGCACCAGCACCATGATCACCGCTGCCACCGGCAGCGCCAGCAAAATCCCGGTGAAACCGAACAACTCGCCACCGGCCAGGATCGCGAAGATCACCGCCACCGGATGCAAGCCAATGCGATCGCCTACGAGCAGGGGCGTCAGTACCATGCCTTCCAGGGCCTGTCCAACCATGAACACCGCCACGATGCCGACCATGGGGTACAAGTCGCCGCCGAATTGGAACAGCCCGGCGACCAAAGCCGCGCCGATGCCGATGACAAACCCCATGTAAGGCACGATGGCCGCCAACCCGGCGATCATCCCGATCAACAACCCAAGCTCCAGCCCCACCAGCATCAACCCGGCCGCATAGATGAAGCCCAGCGCCACCATGACGAGCAACTGCCCGCGCACAAAGGCGCCCAGCACCTCATGGCATTCGCCGGTCAGGGTCATGATGCGCTCTTCGCGATGACGCGGCAGCAGGCTGCGGATCTTGGCCATCATCAAATCCCAGTCGCGCAGCAGATAGAAACTCACCACTGGGATCAACACCAGGTTCGCCAGCCAACCGATCAACGCCAGGCTTGAAGCCGTGGCCTGGCTCAACACAACGCCGACGATATCGGTGGTCTGGCCCATGTGCTCGCTGATGGCAGCCTTGACCCTGTCGAATTTCCAGAAGCCGTCCGCCAACCCCAGCTTCGACTGCACCCATGGCACCGCGCTGTGCTGGAGCCAGTCGAGCATCTGTGGCGCCAGTTCATACAGGCGAAACAGTTGCTTGGCGAGCATGGGAATCAGCACCAGCAACAGGGCGCTGACGATCAAGGTAAACAGAGCGAACACCGCCACTACGCCCCAGGTCCTGGACAGCCCGAGCTTCTCCAGGCGATCCACCACCGGATCGAACAGATAGGCCAACAGCAGCGCAACCAGGAACGGCGTGAGGATCGGATGCAGCAAGTAGATAAATGCAATCAGCAGGGCGACCCCACCCAACCAGAACCAACGCCGCGTATCGCCCATGAACCACTCCTGATCCTATATAAAGAAGAAACTACCAGCGGAACCGCAGATTGGCCGCTGCGACGCTGGCTGGGCGGGCGCAACGGTCCCATCGACGGCGGGCTGGGCCGCAGGCGGTGGCGCAACAGCCTCACCGGCGGGGATTTCCTGCAGCTTCGCCAGGGCCAACTGCGCCTTCAACTGCTCGGCACTGCCGTTGACCTTGTAGAAACTCATGTCACCCTCGACCCGCTGCAACTGCCCAGCGAACGGTTCGAGCAACCGCCCCAGCGCCGCGTAACGCTCAAGATTCATGCCCTGCACTTCCAGCAACTGCTCGGTCGCCACGCCCGGCTTGGCCACGAAACGTGGTGCCAGGCGCTGGCTCACCGCCAACATTACGGCATCGGCCAATGCCGCCGGATCAGCCCCTTGCGCGCTGCCTTGTTCGCGCTGGTCGCCCAACCACAGGCGCCAAGTCGCTTGCCATTGGCCGCCCTCTTCTTTCGCGTGGACAGCCAGCAAGGCGTCGGAGCCATAACGCTCCGAAGCATTACGCAACGGGGCCGGATCATTGCCTTCCAGGCTGGGTGCCGTCGCGACAATCTGCTCGCTCAGGTCAGCCAGCGGCAAGTGCAACGGCAAACCCCGGTGCTGAGCGGCACGGCGTAGCGGCGTAGCGCTGCCTTGCCCATCCCCCACCAGGCTGGAACCTTCCGCCGAATCATTCAGCCACCAGGCCAGGATCGAAGGACGATTCGCTCCCCAAAGCGATAGACCCGCCGAGCGCAACGCGCGATCGGTGCTGGCGGGATCGAAGTCCACCTGCAGGCTCTCAGGCGGACCGGCATCGTAGCCGTATTGAAGAATGATTTGCTGCGGGTCCTTGCGGATCGCCGCCAGGCCTGGGTTCTGCGCGGCCTTGGTGTCACCGGTCAGGCGCAGCACCAAGGTGTCCAGGGCTCGCAATGTCGCCTGGTTACGCTCGTCCGGCGCCTGGCTGCTGACCGGCTCACGCACCTGGTAAAGGTTATTGAGGGTTTCGGCATGGCTCGCGAGGCTGATCAGCGACAAGCAGCCAACAGACAAGAATTTGAACAAACGCATGGAAGATTCCCGGACATAACGGCTGGCACCGGCCGTGTGGAGAAGATTGAGCATGGCTGTGACAAGGCACCAGGCAAAACATTCACCTGCCCGATGCAAGTTTCCACGGTCATAACCATAGTCGCTTACCGCTACACCTTATACAGACGCGTCGCACAGTACCAATACAAGAAATATCGGTTTTTTTTGGCGGATATGTCCCTGCCCGTCGGCGCGAGGATGGCCGCTGCTCCACAAGCCTGATAAAATCGCGCGCCTTCGCAGACCGGCAATGGCTGGGCACCCGGAATAATTCGTACAACGGTTATTCAACGGCCCCGGCGATCGGTCGTTACCCAGAAATCCCCCTTTAAAGGCCTGGATCATGAGCAAGCAACCCTCCCTGAGCTACAAGGACGCCGGTGTAGACATCGACGCCGGTGAAGCATTGGTCGAACGCATCAAGAGCGTCGCCAAGCGCACCGCGCGCCCGGAAGTCATGGGCGGCCTGGGCGGTTTCGGCGCCCTCTGCGAGATCCCGGCCGGCTACAAGCAACCGGTCTTGGTCTCGGGCACCGACGGCGTCGGCACCAAGCTGCGCCTGGCCCTGAACCTGAACAAGCACGACAGCATCGGCATCGACCTGGTGGCCATGTGCGTGAACGACCTGGTGGTCTGCGGCGCCGAACCGCTGTTCTTCCTTGACTACTACGCCACCGGCAAGCTGAACGTCGACACCGCTGCCCAGGTCGTGACCGGCATCGGCGCCGGCTGCGAGCTGTCCGGTTGCTCCCTGGTCGGCGGCGAAACCGCTGAAATGCCTGGCATGTACGAAGGCGAAGACTACGACCTGGCCGGCTTCTGCGTCGGTGTCGTGGAAAAAGCCGAAATCATCGACGGCTCGAAAGTCGCGGCTGGCGATGCCCTGCTCGCCCTGCCATCTTCCGGCCCGCACTCCAACGGCTACTCGCTGATCCGCAAGATCATCGAAGTGTCCGGCGCCGACATCGAGAACACCCAGCTCGACGGCAAGCCGCTGGCCGACCTGCTGATGGCCCCGACCCGCATCTACGTCAAGCCGTTGCTCAAGCTGATCAAGGACACCGGCGCCGTCAAGGCGATGGCCCACATCACTGGCGGTGGCCTGCTGGACAACATCCCGCGCGTGCTGCCAAAAGGTGCCCAGGCCGTGGTCGACGTGGCGAGCTGGACCCGCCCAGCGGTATTCGACTGGCTGCAAGAAAAAGGCAACGTCGATGAAACCGAAATGCACCGCGTGCTGAACTGCGGCGTGGGCATGGTCATCTGCGTGGCCCAGGAGCACGTCGAAACCGCCCTGAACGTATTGCGTGAAGCCGGCGAACAGCCTTGGGTCATCGGCCAGATCGCCACTGCGGCGGAAGGCGCTGCACAAGTCGAGCTGAAAAATCTTAAGGCACATTGATGCACGAGCAGATGCCTGCAACCTGTAACGTCGTGGTGCTGCTGTCCGGCACCGGCAGTAACCTGCAGGCCCTGATCGACAGTACGCGGACCGGCGACAGCCCGGTCCGCATCCGCGCGGTGATCTCCAACCGCGCCGACGCCTACGGCCTGCAACGCGCCAAGGATGCGGGAATCGACACCCGCGTCCTGGATCACAAGGCGTTCGAGGGCCGCGAAGCCTTCGACGCCGCACTGATCGAACAGATCGACACCTTCAATCCGCAACTGGTCGTACTCGCCGGCTTCATGCGCATTCTCAGCGCTGGCTTCGTGCGGCACTACCAGGGACGCCTGTTCAATATCCATCCCTCGCTGCTGCCCAAATACAAAGGGTTACACACTCATCAGCGAGCGCTGGAGGCCGGAGACACGGAGCATGGCTGCTCGGTGCACTTTGTCACCGAGGAACTCGATGGCGGACCACTGGTCGTACAGGCAGTAATACCGGTAGAGTTGCACGACACGCCGCAAAGCCTGGCGCAACGGGTCCATGCCCGCGAGCACCAGATCTACCCGATGGCCGTGCGTTGGTTTGCCGAAGGACGGCTGACCCTCGACGATCGCGGTGCTTCACTGGACGGCCAGTTGCTCGCCGCCAGCGGCCATTTGATTCGATACTAGGAGATTTTATGCGTCGCGCCCTGCTCTTCGCTTGCGCTCTGCTTGCCTTGCCCCTGGCACAGGCCGCAGACCTTCAACCGTTCTCCGCCAGCTACACCGCCGACTGGAAACAGTTGCCCATGAGCGGCACCGCCGAGCGCAGCCTGACCAAGGAGGCAAACGGTACCTGGAAGCTGAGCTTCAAGGCTTCGATGATGATCGCCAGCCTGACCGAAGAAAGCACCCTGACGCTGGACAAGGACACCTTGCTTCCGCAGTCCTACCACTTCGAGCGCGGTGGCCTGGGCAAGGCCAAGAAGGCTGACCTGGACTTCGACTGGAACACCAAGATGGTCACCGGCACCGATCGCGGTGACGCGGTCAAGATCCCGCTGAACCGGGGCATGGTCGACAAATCGACCTATCAGCTTGCCCTGCAGCATGACGTGGCGGCCGGCAAGAAAAGCATGAGCTATCAGGTCGTCGATGATGGCGAAATCGATACCTATGATTTCCGCGTGCTGGGCTCGGAAAAAGTCGACACCAAGGCTGGCCAGATCGACGCGATCAAGGTCGAGCGCGTGCGCGACCCGACACAGAGCAAGCGCATCACCGTGCTCTGGTTCGCCAAGGACTGGGACTACCTGCTGGTACGCCTGCAACAGGTCGAGACCGACGGCAAGGAGTACAACATCATGCTCCAGGACGGCACGGTCAACGGCAAGGCTGTGAAAGGCAGCTGATCGACGCCGATAACACCAAGCCCCGCAAATGCGGGGCTTTTTGTTGCCCGGATTTCAAACCCACCCAATGGGCCTTTGGGAGTAAACCTGTGGGAGCGAGCTTGCTCCGGGCGGCGATCCGACGATAGCGCCGGATCAGCCAACTCCACTATCAACTGACACACTGCTATCGCGAGCAAGCTCGCTCCCACAGGTTTTATTTGCGCTCACGCCTGGCAACATGAAATCTTTTTCATGAACACTACCTGCGACCGAATGCCGCGCCCTGCCTGGCCTGCAGGATTGTTGCGCTTTTCATGAAAACTTCTTAACAGACCAGGGCATTTACTTAGCACGCTACCAAAATCTATAACAAAACCCTGCACACGCCTTGCTGCAGATAACAGAGATTGGAGCTTGCAAGATGACTGTGAAAGTAACTGAACGAGACGACGCCCACATGTCCCACGAAGGGATTGCCGCCGGTATCCGGATCTGGGACGTGCATCAACAGGACATGCTGGTAGGGATGTTCCACTCCGAGACGGACGCCCACAGCTACAAGGCCGAGCTGGAGCGCGAGGAGCGGCAGCGTTTGCGTGAGACAGCTGAATCCTGAACCACACAAAACACCTGTGGGAGCGAGCTTGCTCGCGATAGCATCGTATCAGTCAATATTTCTGTCACTGATATACCGCTATCGCGAGCAAGCTCGCTCCCACAGGGTTTGTGTTCAACTCAATAGCATTGTCCCGCTTACCACATCAAATCATCAGGAATCTGATAGGCCGCGTACGGATCATCGGCATCGACTTCTTCGGTCTGGGTGTTGAGCTGGACGATGCGCTTGGGGTCGCGTTCCTGGATCTTCAGCGCCGCTTCGCGCGGGATCACTTCGTAGCCGCCGGCATGGTGAACGATCGCCAGGGAGCCGCTGCTGAGCTTGTTGCGCATCAGCGTATTGACCGAGATGCGCTTGACCTTCTTGTCGTCGACAAAATTGTAGTAGTCCTCAGTGGTCAGCTTCGGCAGGCGCGAGACTTCGATCAATTGCTTGATCTGCGCAGCCCGGGCTTTCTGCTCGGCCTTTTCCTGCTGCTGGCGATTGAGTTCCTGGTCGCGCTTGACCTTCTCGGCCATGGCTTCCTGGGCAGCACGCTGCTGGGAATCATCCAGTTCGATCTGGCCTTTGTGGGCCAGGCGTTGCTGTTTCTGTTTCTCTTTGCCGACCTGCTTGGCCTGCTTTTGGTTGACCAGCCCTGCTTTGAGCAACTGGTCGCGAAGGGAAAGGCTCATGGTGCTTACTCACTTAGGCAACGGCCTCAGCCACAGCTGGGCAAATTCTTTTCCTGACGTTTGGCTTCGCCCCACAAGGCGTCCAACTCTTCGAGGGTGCAATCTTCCATGGGACGGTGGGTGTCGCGCAATGCCTGTTCGATAAATCGGAAACGGCGCTCGAACTTCGCGTTGGCGCCGCGCAGGGCTGTCTCGGGGTCCACCTTGAGGTGTCGCGCCAGGTTGACCACGCTGAACAACAGATCGCCCACCTCATCGCTGATGGCTGCGGGATCGTTGTCTGCCATGGCTTCAAGCACTTCGTCCAGCTCTTCCCTGACCTTATCGAGTACCGGCAATGGCCCCGGCCAGTCGAAACCCACCTGGCCAGCACGCTTCTGCAGTTTTGCCGAACGGGACAAGGCCGGCAGCGCCGCCGGGACGTCGTCGAGCAACGACAGCTGCTCGGGCGCCGAAGCCTTCTCGGCACGTTCTTCGGCCTTGATTTCTTCCCAGCGCTGCTTGACCTGCTCTTCGCTCAATCGCGGGATATCCACCGGTGCATACAAGTCACCGGTAGGAAACACGTGGGGATGGCGACGAACAAGCTTGCGCGTGATGCTATCGACCACGCCGGCGAATTCGAAACGGTTCTCTTCCCGCGCCAATTGGCTGTAATACACCACCTGGAACAGCAAGTCGCCCAATTCGCCCTGCAAGTGATCGAAATCGCCGCGCTCGATCGCATCGGCCACTTCATAGGCTTCTTCCAGGGTATGGGGGACGATGGTGGCGTAGGTTTGCTTGATGTCCCACGGGCACCCGTATTGCGGGTCCCGCAGGCGATTCATCAGGTGGAGCAGGTCTTCGAGGCTGTACATCAATCCATCCCGTCACAAAAAAGCCCTGTGGGAGCGAGCTTGCTCGCGATTGCGGTGGGTCAGATAACCTTGATGCGTCTGATATACCGCTATCGCGAGCAAGCTCGCTCCCACATAAACCAAGACAACCAGCGCTTAACCTGGCGTCCGGTTACGCCGCGTCTCGATGATGTTCGGCAACTGGGAAATCCGCCCCAGCAACCGCCCCAATGCATCCAGCCCCGGAATCTCGATGGTCAGGGACATCAGCGCGGTGTTGTCTTCCTTGTTCGAACGAGTGTTGACCGCCAGCACGTTGATCCGCTCGTTGAGCAACACCTGGGACACATCACGCAGCAGGCCGGAGCGGTCGTAGGCGCGAATGACAATGTCCACCGGATAGGTGAGCACCGGCACCGGGCCCCAACTGACCTGGATGATCCGTTCCGGTTCGCGCCCCGCCAGTTGCAGCACCGAGGCGCAGTCCTGGCGGTGAATGCTCACGCCGCGGCCCTGGGTGATGTAGCCGACGATCGCATCCCCCGGCAACGGCTGGCAGCAGCCGGCCATCTGCGTCATCAAGTTGCCCACGCCCTGGATCTGGATGTCGCCGCGCTTGCCGGGCTTGTAGCCCGTGGCCTTGCGTGGGATCAACTCCAGTTGTTCATTGCCGCGCTCCGGCTCAACCAACTGCTGGGCGAGGTTGACCAATTGCGCCAGGCGCAGGTCGCCAGCACCGAGGGCCGCGAACATGTCCTCGGCAGTCTTCATGTTGGCTTTTTCGGCCAGCTTGTCGAAGTCCACCTGCGGCAGGCCCAGGCGACTCAACTCGCGTTCGAGCAAGGTCTTGCCGGCCGCGACGTTCTGGTCGCGAGCTTGCAACTTGAACCAATGGACGATTTTCGCCCGCGCCCGCGAGGTGGTGATGTAGCCCAGGTTCGGGTTCAACCAGTCGCGGCTCGGCGTACCGTGCTTGCTGGTGATGATCTCGACCTGCTCACCGGTCTGCAGGCTGTAGTTGAGCGGCACGATCCGCCCGTTGATCTTGGCGCCACGGCAGTTGTGGCCGATCTCGGTGTGGACCCGATAGGCGAAGTCCAGCGGCGTCGCACCCTTCGGCAAGTCGATCGCATGGCCGTCGGGCGTGAAGATGTAGACCCGGTCAGGTTCGATATCCACCCGCAGCTGTTCGGCAAGGCCGCCGATATCGCCAAGTTCCTCGTGCCATTCCAGCACCTGGCGCAACCAGGAGATTTTCTCTTCGTAATGGTTGGAGCCGGACTTGACGTCGGTGCCCTTGTATTTCCAGTGGGCGCACACACCCAGCTCGGCTTCCTCGTGCATGGCGTGGGTGCGGATCTGCACTTCCAGTACCTTGCCCTCGGGACCGATCACTGCGGTGTGCAACGAGCGATAGCCGTTTTCCTTGGGGTTGGCGATGTAGTCGTCGAATTCCTTCGGGATGTGCCGCCACAAGGTGTGGACGATCCCCAGCGCGGTGTAGCAGTCGCGCATTTCCGGAACCAGCACGCGAACGGCGCGAACGTCGTAGATCTGGCTGAATTCCAGCCCCTTGCGCTGCATTTTTCGCCAGATCGAATAGATGTGCTTGGCGCGGCCACTGATATCGGCTTCGACGCCGGTGGCCTGCAGTTCTTCGCGCAACTGGGTCATCACATCGGTGATGAAGCGCTCGCGATCCAGGCGTCGCTCATGCAGCAGCTTGGCGATCTGCTTGTATTGGTCGGGCTCCAGGTAGCGGAAGGACAAATCCTCCAGCTCCCACTTGATATGACCAATACCGAGGCGATGGGCCAGCGGTGCATAAATGTCGAAAACTTCTCGGGCAACGCGATTGCGCTTCTCGTCGTCGGCAGATTTCACGGCGCGGATCGCGCAGGTGCGCTCGGCCAGCTTGATCAGTGCGACGCGCACATCATCGACCATGGCGACAAGCATCTTGCGCAGGTTTTCCACCTGGCCCTGGGTGCCCAGCACCATGGACTGGCGCGGGCTGAGGCTGGCGCTGATCGCCGCCATGCGCAGCACGCCGTCAATCAGCTTGGCGACCACGGTGCCGAAGCGCTGGCTGACCACTGGCAACTGGATCTGCCCTTCGCGCACGCCGCGGTACAGCACCGCGGCGACCAGCGAATCCTGGTCCAGCTTGAGGTCAGCGAGGATTTCGGCGATCTCAAGGCCTGTCTGGAAACTCGACGTGCCTTCGGACCACAGGTTCTTCGCCGCGTTGTGCTGCTGTTCCGCCTCGCGAGCGAACTCGCAGGCGGCCTTCAAGGCTTCGCGATCCAGTGCCGTGTCGATACTGACCGCGTGATCGAGCCAAGCCTCGAGATTGATACTGCCGTCGGTGTTGATCGGCTGGTGTGCTCTCACCTGTACCATCTTTACTTACCTTCCCTACGACGCAGATTCAATGCGTCAACATCGCTGACCTTCGTTGCCCGTGTTTCCGCCCAGGGCCGTGGCGGATTGGCACGAACGGGTCAGTCGGACAAGCCATCCTGGCTCGCTTCAAATAACGCCATGGCCTCGACATGCGCCGTTTGAGGAAACATATCGAGAATCCCGGCACGTTTTAACCGGTAGCCCTGCTTGATCAGTTCGACCGTATCCCGGGCCAAAGTTGCCGGGTTGCACGATACATAAACCAACCGTCTGGCACCCAGGGACGACAGCTTGCGTACCACCTCGAAAGCACCGTCACGGGGTGGGTCCAAGAGTACCGCAGAAAAGCCTTCGCCGATCCATTCGGCACCCACCAAAGGCTGGGATAAATCGGCCTGAAAAAAAGCAGTGTTATGCAAATTGTTGCTGAGGGCGTTGGCCGCGGCACGGTCGACCATGGTCTGCACGCCTTCCACCGCGACCACCTCGCGCACGCTTTTGGCGAGCGGCAAGGCAAAATTGCCCAGGCCACAGAACAGATCCAGCACGCGCTCTTCGGATCGAGGCGCCAGCCATTGCAAGGCCTGGGCGACCATCGCCTCGTTGACGGCGGCATTCACCTGGATGAAATCCCCTGGCCGGTAAGCCAGGTCCAGGTCCCAGGTTTCCAGGCGATAGCCCAAGGACAATCCCGGATCGACCGGTTGCGGCTCGCCTTCGCCATGCAGCCATAACTGGGCTTCGTGGAGGGCGCAGAAATCCTTGAGGAGCGTCAGGTCGGCGTCCGACAGCGGCGCCATGTGCCGCAACAACAGCGCCAGGGACGAGCCGGCGAACAATTCCACGTGGCCCAATGCCTGGGGCTTGCCCAAGCGGCGAAGCATTTCCGGCAAGCGGCTCATGATCGGCTGCAAGGGCTGTACCAGCACCGGGCATTCGTCGATGGCGACGATGTCCTGGCTGCCGACGGCACGGAAACCCACTTCGAGTTTTTTTGCTTTCTGGTCCCAACGCACCGCCACCCGGGCGCGACGCCGGTAACCGAATTCCGGCCCGCTCAAAGGCTCAGCCCATTCCTCCGGCTCGACGCCCGCCACCCGTGACAGTTGCTCGGCGAGCATGCGCTGTTTCAGGGCGAGTTGTTCGTTGTGGGGCAAATGTTGGACGCTGCAGCCGCCGCAGCGACCGGCATGGACACACGGCGCGGCACGACGCAGCTCGCTGGGCGAAAACACCCGTTCGGTGCGGGCCTCGACCACTTTGCCGTGGGCCCCGAGCACCCGCGCCTCGACTTCTTCGCCGGCCAGCGCACCGATGACAAACCAGGTGCGCCCGTCGACAAAGGCAATGCCACGGCCATCGTTGGCCAGGCGCTCGATGGTCAGGCGCTGCTTTTTGCCGGTGGGCACTTGCGGGGCCCGGCTTCCGCCGCTGGGCTGGAAGCGCAAGCCTCGTTCTTGCTTGGCCATCAGTTGGGCGCGTCGAAAATGCCGGTCGACAGGTAACGGTCGCCACGGTCGCAGATGATCGCGACGATCACTGCATTCTCAACTTCCTTGGACAAGCGCAGCATGCCCGCCACGGCACCGCCGGAAGACACGCCGCAGAAGATGCCTTCTTCGCGAGCCAGGCGACGGGTCACGTCCTCGGCTTCGCTCTGGGCCATGTCGATGATCCGGTCCACGCGCTCGGCCTGGTAGATCTTCGGCAGGTATTCCTGGGGCCAGCGGCGAATGCCGGGGATCGCCGAGCCTTCCATCGGCTGCAATCCGACGATCTGTACGTTCGGGTTCTGTTCTTTCAAATAGCGCGAGGTGCCCATGATGGTGCCAGTGGTGCCCATCGAGCTGACGAAATGGGTGATCGTGCCGTCGGTCTGGCGCCAGATCTCCGGGCCCGTCGTGGTGTAGTGGGCCTCGGGGTTGTCACCGTTGGCGAACTGATCCAGCACCTTGCCACGGCCTTCGGCCTGCATGCGCTCGGCCAGGTCGCGAGCACCTTCCATGCCCTCTTCCTGAGTCACCAGGATCAGCTCGGCGCCATAAGCCGTCATCGCGGCTTTACGCTCGGCGCTGGAGTTGTCGGGCATGATCAGGATCATCTTGTAGCCCTTGATCGCCGCAGCCATCGCCAGGGCAATGCCGGTGTTGCCGGACGTCGCCTCGATCAGCGTATCGCCGGGCTGGATCTGCCCACGCAACTCGCCACGGGTGATCATCGACAGCGCCGGGCGGTCCTTGACCGAACCCGCCGGGTTGTTCCCTTCGAGCTTGAGCAGAAGCGTATTGCTGGTCGCGCCGGGCAGGCGCTGCAAACGAACCAGCGGAGTGTTGCCGACGCAATCGGCGATGGTTGGGTACTGCAAAGTCATGGCGTATTCGCAATCCGGGCTGCGGGGGCGCCTATCATACCGGCAAACCCCGCCAGGCCATATCACGCAAAGTAAGGGGGTTATGGCTTATGGGAATAAGCGAGCGCATACCCAGCCCCCCACACCCGACTTCCCTTGGTTGCGGTGCCCATGGATCACGAACCCGGCGTCCGTGAATTTTTACGAAGATCACCTGCCCGCAAATCGCTACACTGCGCAGGTATTGCGTGCCGGATGCGCGCAAAGCTCAATCAGACCGCTGGATGCAGGAGACAAGTGTGCTCAAGAAACTGGGAATCAAAGGCCGCGTCCTGTTGCTGACCCTGTTGCCGACCAGCCTGATGGCGCTGGTTCTGGGCGGCTATTTCACCTGGATGCAGCAGTCGGACCTGCACGCCCAGTTGCTGCAACGGGGCGAGATGATCGCCGAACAGCTGGCCCCGCTGGTTGCGCTCGGCGATGAGCCAGCACGACACCGATCTGCTGGAGCGCATCGCCACCCAGTCCCTCGAACAAGCGGACGTACGCGCCGTGACCTTCCTCGCCCCCGACCGCTCGCCCCTGGCCCATGCCGGCCCGACCATGCTCAACCGCGCGCCCGACGGCAACAGTACGCAGTTGCTGCAACGCACCGGTAACGACGCGACGCGTTACTTGCTGCCGGTGTTCGGCAAGCACCGCAACCTGGCGGGTGAACTGATTCCCGAGGAAGCCGACCGCCTGCTGGGCTGGGTCGAGCTGGAGTTGTCCCACAGTGGCATGTTGCTGCGCGGTTATCGCAGCCTGTTCGCCAGCCTGTTGCTGATCGCCGCCGGCCTGGGATGCACCGGGCTGCTGGCCTTGCGCATGGGTCGCACCATCAATCGCCCGCTGAGCCAGATCAAGCAGGCCGTGGCGCAGCTCAAGGATGGCCACCTGGAAACCCGCCTGCCGCCGCTGGGCAGCCAGGAATTGGATGAGTTGGCGTCGGGCATCAATCGCATGGCGGGCACGTTGCAGAATGCCCAGGAAGAATTGCAGCACAGCATTGACCAGGCCACTGAAGACGTGCGCCAGAACCTGGAAACCATCGAGATCCAGAACATCGAGCTGGACCTGGCACGCAAGGAAGCCCTGGAGGCGAGCCGGATCAAATCCGAATTCCTGGCAAACATGAGCCATGAAATCCGCACGCCGCTGAACGGCATCCTGGGTTTCACCCATTTATTGCAGAAAAGCGAGCTGACTCCGCGCCAGCTCGACTACTTGGGCACCATCGAAAAATCCGCCGACAGCCTGCTCGGGATCATCAACGAGATCCTCGATTTTTCGAAGATCGAAGCCGGCAAGCTGGTACTCGACAACATCCCGTTCAATCTGCGGGACCTGTTGCAGGATACCCTGACCATCCTCGCCCCCGCCGCCCATGCCAAGCAGCTGGAATTGGTGAGCCTGGTCTACCGCGACACGCCTTTGTCGCTGGTGGGCGACCCGCTGCGCCTCAAGCAGATCCTCACCAACCTGGTGAGCAACGCGATCAAGTTCACCCGCGAAGGCACCATCGTCGCCCGCGCCATGCTCGAAGACGAGCATGAAGACAGCGTGCAATTGCGCATCAGCATCCAGGACACGGGCATCGGTCTCTCCGCCCAGGACGTCCGGGCGCTGTTCCAGGCCTTCAGCCAGGCCGATAACTCGCTGTCCCGGCAACCTGGCGGCACCGGGCTGGGCCTGGTGATTTCCAAGCGGCTGGTGGAACAGATGGGCGGCGAGATCGGCGTGGACAGTACGCCCGGCGAAGGTTCGGAGTTCTGGATCAGCCTGCGCCTGCCCAGGACCCGGGACGACGCCGAGGACTTGCCCGGCCCACCGCTGCTGGGTCGACGCGTCGCCGTCCTGGAAAATCATGAGCTGGCCCGCCAGGCCTTGCAGCACCAGCTTGAAGATTGCGGCCTGCAGGTCACGCCGTTCAATTCGCTGGAAAACCTGACCAACGGTGTCACCGTCGCCCACCAGACCGACCAGGCCATCGACCTGGCTGTGCTCGGCATTACCAGCAACGACATGCCGCCGGAACGCCTCAACCAGCACATCTGGGACCTGGAACACCTGGGCTGCAAAGTCCTCGTGCTTTGCCCGACCACCGAGCAGACGCTGTATCACCTCTCTGTTCCCAACCCCCACAGCCAGCTCCAGGCCAAGCCCGCCTGCACCCGCAAGTTGCGCCGCTCGCTGTCCGACCTGGTCAATCCGCGCCCATTGCGCAACGAACCCAACGAACCGGCGCCCAGCCGTGCCCCCAAAGTGCTGTGCGTGGACGACAACCCGGCCAACCTGCTGCTGGTGCAGACCTTGCTCGAGGACATGGGCGCCAGGGTGCTTGCGGTTGAAAGTGGTTACGCAGCGGTCAAGGCCGTGCAGAAGGAAACCTTCGACCTGGTCTTGATGGACGTGCAGATGCCCGGCATGGACGGTCGCCAGAGCACCGAGACGATTCGCCAGTGGGAAAGCGAGCGCCACTGCTCGCCGCTGCCGATCGTCGCCCTCACCGCCCACGCCATGGCCAACGAGAAACGCGCCTTGCTGCAAAGCGGCATGGATGACTACCTGACCAAGCCCATCAGCGAGCGGCAACTGGCCCAGGTCGTGCTCAAATGGACCGGCCTGGCCTTGCGCAACCAAGTGCCGGACCGAGGCTGGGACGGCCATGGCAGCGGAGAGCTGCTGGTGCTCGATCACGAAGAAGGCTTGCGCCTGGCCGCAGGCAAGGCCGATCTGGCAGCGGACATGCTGGCAATGCTGCTGGCCTCCCTGGAAGCCGACCGCGAAGCCATTCGCCAGGCCAGCGAAGCCAACGATCACAACGCCCTGATCGAACGGGTCCACCGCCTGCACGGTGCCACGCGTTATTGCGGCGTACCGCAATTGCGCGCGGCCTGCCAGCGCAGCGAAACCCTGCTCAAGCAGCAGGATCCCAAAGCGGCGGCGGCCCTTGAGGACTTGGAGCGCGCCATCGATCGCCTGGCCAGCGAGGCGCGTATCAGTGCCTGATCCAGGGCAATACCCTGGAAATCGGAATCACTGAAAATCCCCGCTCCGCCCCCGGACTGTAGGAGCTCCTACGCAGTTCCTACAGGCTTTTCTTTTTGCCAGGAAGCCGTCATGCGCGCCATTCTTTTCAGCAGCCAGACCTACGACCGTGACAGTTTCAGCAACGCGCCCGTACCTGCCAACCTGGAACTGCAGTTTCAACCTGCACGCCTGAACCTCGACACCGTGGCCCTGGCCGAACGGCACGAGGTGGTGTGCGCCTTCATCAACGACGATCTCAGCGCCCCGGTGCTCGAACGACTGGCTGAAGGCGGCACGCGGCTGATCGCCTTGCGTTCGGCCGGCTACAACCATGTCGACCTGCTCGCCGCCAAACGCCTGGGATTGAGCATCGTCCGGGTGCCGGCCTATTCGCCCCATGCCGTGGCCGAACATGCGGTGGCGTTGATCATGATGCTCAACCGATGCCTGCACCGGGCCTGCAACCGCACCCGGGATGGCAACTTCAGCCTCAACGGGCTGACCGGCTTCGACCTGGTGGGCAAGACGGTGGGCGTGATCGGTACCGGCCAGATCGGCGCGACCTTCGCCCGGATCATGGCCGGCTTCGGCTGCCAGTTGCTGGCGTACGACCCTTATCCCAATCCCCAGGTCGAAGCCCTGGGCGCCCGTTATGTGCCGCTAGCCGATCTGCTGGCGCATGCGCAGATCATCAGCCTGCATTGCCCGCTCAACGAACAGAGCCGACACCTGATCAACGCCCGCTCCCTGGAAACCCTGCAGCGCGGCGCGATGCTGATCAACACCGGTCGCGGCGGCCTGGTGGACACACCGGCACTGATCGAAGCGTTGAAAAGCGGCCAGTTGGGGTATCTGGGACTCGATGTCTATGAGGAAGAAGCCCAACTCTTCTTCGAGGACCGCTCCGGCCTGCCATTGCAGGACGACGTTCTCGCACGACTGCTGACCTTTCCCAATGTCGTCGTGACCGCCCACCAGGCATTCCTGACTCGGGAAGCCTTGGCGGCGATCGCCACCACTACCTTGGACAATATCGCGGCCTGGGCCGCCGGCGCGCCGCAGAACCTGGTGATCAACTAACCCCTCCTGTGGGAGCGAGCCTGCTCGCGAATGCGGTGTGTCAGCTGACATCATTACTGATGGATAGACCGCTTTCGCGAGCAGGCTCGCTCCCACAGGGGATGGATGGAGTTTCGTCGGCCTGCCTTCCATCTGGATCATCCCAAGCGGTGCCCCGTGCTAGCATGTCGCGCCTATTTGGAGGACCCATGGCCGAACACGATTTCCGCTACACCCTGATGAACCCACAGCACACCTTGACCGAGGTCCGCGCGCTGGCACCGGGTCGTTACCAGGTCACCGGCAACGGCGGTTCGATCCAGGCCAACGATGTATTGCTCGTCACCCTCAAGGGCAGCAAGGATTTGTCCATGCGCCTGACCGTGGACACCGTTCGCCATCTGCTCAAGCCGATGGGCCAATGGACCGCCATGACCACCGGCCCGGTGTTCGGCGAACTGGCGATCCACACCTGGCAGGTCAATTGCGACCGCTGCGCCAAGGAGCTGAGCTTCGAATTCGCCGTCGATGCCAAGCTTGGCACCAAGGCCCAGAAGCCAGCCGCCACCGCACGCATCGCCGAGTTGGGCTGGACGACGGTCGGTGAAAAACACCTGTGCCCTCAATGCCAGGAAGCCGCTTGATGAAACGCCTGGTCCTGGCCGCGCTGATCGGCGCCGGCCTGCTGGGTTGTGCCGGTGAGCCGGTGCAACTGCAACAAAACCGCAGCTACATCCTTGAATGGATTGGTGAGCGACCATTGATGGATTACAGCCACCTGACCATCACCCTGGGCGATGATGGCCGGGCCTATGGCAATGCCGGCTGCAACCATTGGTTTGCGCCGTATACCCTGGAAGGCCATCGGTTGAGTTTCGGCAAGGTCGGCAGCACCCGTAAGTTCTGCGCCCCGGCAGTGATGGAGCAGGAGACGCGTTTCCTGCAGGCGCTGGAGAAGGTAGAGCGCTGGGACGTTTCGCCCATCGAACAGATGCGTTTCTGGCCCGCCCAAGGCAAGCCGCTGCGTTGGTGGTTGGAAGAAGGCTGAGAACAGCTGTTCGGGTTAACTCTGTGGCGAGGGAGCTTGCTCCCGCTGGACCGGTCCGACGCGTCGGGCGTAGCAGGCCCCTGCTTTCTACCTGACACACCGCAGTGGCAGATCCAAGGGGGCCGCTTCGCGGCCAAGCGGGAGCAAGCTCCCTCGCCACAAAAGCCCCATTATTTCGGTGCCTGCAACGCCTCGAGCTTCGCCATTACCCCCGCCGCCGTCTGCTCCCCGAGCAACTGCTCGCGCACCTTGCCCTGGTTATCGATGATGTAGGTCACCGGCAATCCCTCGCTGCGTGGAAGGTCGAAGATCTCGGCCGGGTCCCGAGCCAGCACGGTGAAATGAATGCCCATCTTGTCGCTGGCACTCTTGAGCTCCTCGCCTTGCACCTGATCGAAGTTGACGCCGAACACGCCCACGTTCCGTCCCTTGAGCTGTTCGGCCAAGGCATTGAATTCTGGAATCTCCGTGCGGCATGGCGCGCACCACTCGGCCCAGTAATTGAGCACCACCCATTGTTTGTCCAACCGTTGCGACGCAATCGGCTGGCCGTTCTGATCCACGCCGTAATCGTTTCCACAGCCGGCGAGCAATAAAATGCCGATGAATGTCATTGCCGCCGCCAATCGCCTTGTCATGTGCCAATCCTTGCCTGAAATGTGAACGCTGGCCGCCCATCAGGTGCTAGGCGCCTCGCTGCACAGTAGAATAGCCGCCACCTTACGCAAGATGCGACCCGCTCATGACTGATCTGACGCTTTATCACAACCCGCGCTGCTCGAAATCCCGCGGTGCGCTGGAACTGTTGGAAGCCCGCGGCCTGGCGCCCACCGTCGTCCGCTATCTGGAAACCCCGCTGGACGCCGCGCAGCTCAAGCGCCTGCTGGGCAAGCTCGGCATCGGCGCGCGGCAGTTGCTGCGCACGGGCGAGGACGAGTACAAGACCCTGAACCTGGCCGACGAAAACCTGGCCGAGGACGATCTGATCGCCGCCATCGTCGCCCACCCGAAACTCATGGAACGGCCGATCCTCGAAGCCGGGGAAAAAGCCATTATCGGCCGTCCGCCGGAAAAGATCCTGGAGATCCTGCCGTGACCACGCCGTACATCCTGGTCCTGTATTACAGCCGCAGCGGCTCCACCAACGAAATGGCCCGGCAAATCGCCCGGGGCGTCGAGCAGGCCGGGCTGGAAGCCAGGTTGCGCACGGTGCCGGCGATTTCCACGGAATGCGAAGCGGTGTCGCCGGATATCCCGGAGCAGGGCCCGCTCTACGCCACGCTCGATGATTTGAAGAACTGCGCTGGCCTGGCCCTGGGCAGCCCGACCCGTTTCGGCAACATGGCCGCGCCGCTCAAATATTTCCTCGACGGCACCAGCAACCTCTGGCTGACCGGCGCCCTCGTGGGCAAGCCAGCCGGCGTGTTCACCTCCACCGCCAGCCTGCATGGCGGTCAGGAAACCACGCTGTTGTCGATGATGCTGCCCCTGCTGCACCACGGCATGCTGATCACCGGCCTGCCCTACAGCGAATCAGCCCTGATCGACACCCAGGGTGGCGGTACGCCCTACGGCCCGAGCCATCACGCCGGCGCCGACGGTAAAAGCGGCTTGAACACGCATGAAGTCGAGCTGTGCCGAGCCTTGGGCCTGCGCCTGGCGAAAACCGCCCTGCTGCTGGAGAACGGTCGTGGCTAAGAAGCCGAAGATCCTGCCTTCCATCCAATGGCTGGAACCCCGCGTACGTCTCGCCCGCATCCTCAGCCTGCTGTGCTTCTTCGGTTTGGTGGGGTTGCTCAGCGCGTACTACCTGCTGATCGCCGACCTGCATGGCGCCCGGCCCTGGGTGATCCTGCTGATCGAGCTGGTGCCGCTGCTGATCCTCGCGCCGGGCATGCTCATCGGCAGCGCCCGCGGGCATTCCTGGATGTGTTTCGTGGTGAACCTGTATTTCATCAAGGGCGCATTGGCCGCGTACGACCCGAACCGGCAGTGGTTCGGCGTGCTGGAAATGGCGGCGAGCGTGGCGGTGTTCTGCTCGGCGTTGCTGTATGTGCGCTGGCGGTTTCAGTTGAATCGAAGGTTGGCCGGCGAAGGCGAACCCTCCGTCGCCTGATACACCGCTATCGCGAGCAAGCTCGCTCCCACACTGGGTTTTTGAACGCTGAAAATCCCCTGTGGGAGCGAGCTTGCTCGCGATGGGCGCTACGCGGTCTCAATGATTCACTGTGTAAGCCAGCATCATCGAAATCTGCGACATCGGCCGCCCACCGCTCTCTTCATGCCACTGGTTGAAAGCATTCTGCACCGTCGCCAGGTCCCGCTGGCTGGTGGGGACTTTGTCGATGATGTCCTGGGCATTGAGCGCCGCCACGACGTCATAACTGGTCGAAAAGGTGTCCTTGTCCATCATTCGCAGGAAACGCGGTGCCGACTGGCCGCCCAGTTGATGGCCGTGCTTTTTCAGGTAGGTCCACAGGCCGACGATGTCAGTCACCGGCCAGTCGGCGACCAGCGCGCCAAAGCTGCCCTTTTCATGGGCCACGTCCAATATCATCTGCGCGTTGCGCGGCACACTCTTGAGCTTGCCCAGGTGGCGGATGATCCGCGTATCCTGCATCAATCGCTCCAGGTGTTCGGCACCCATCAGCACGACTTTCTCCGGGTCGAACTTGAAGAACACCTCTTCGAACGCCGGCCACTTGGCGTCCACCAGGCTGTGCTTGAGCCCGGCGCGAAAGACCCGCAGCGCCAGGGTCGAGAGGTAGCGGTCGTCGCTGATCTTGCGCAGTTGCGCCGGGGTCTTGGGCACCGGCAGACGGGCTTCCAGTTCAGCCGCCGAACCGAAGCGGTTCAGACAATACTCGTGCAGCCACTTGTAATCGCGCATGCCCTCTCCTGGGGTCGGAAACGAAAACGGCGCTCGCAAGCGCCGCAAGAAAATGTCGCTGCAATCGTCAAAGATTCACCACATTGACGAACCGCGGCGTGGCGTTTTCATCGATGCGCAGGTTGGTGAAGTCGAACAGGTTGCGGTCCGCCAGTTGCGACGGAATGACGTTCTGCAGGCCTCGGAAAATGCTCTCGGTACGCCCCGGAGTCTTGCGCTCCCATTCCTGGAGCATCTCCTTGACCACCTGGCGCTGCAGGTTTTCCTGGGAGCCGCACAGGTTGCAGGGGATGATCGGGAATTGCTTGAAATCCGAATAGGCCTGGATGTCCTTCTCGTTGCAATAGGCCAGTGGGCGAATCACCACGTTGCGCCCGTCGTCGGCCCGCAGCTTGGGTGGCATGGCCTTGAGCGAGCCGTTGTAGAACATGTTCAGGAAGAACGTCTCGACGATGTCGTCGCGGTGATGACCCAGGGCCATCTTGGTAGCGCCGATCTCGTCGGCGAAGGTATAGAGCGTTCCACGGCGCAGGCGTGAGCACAGCGAGCAGGTGGTTTTGCCCTCGGGAATCAGTTCCTTGACCACCGAATAGGTGTCTTTCTCGACGATGTGATATTCCACGCCCAGCGACTCGAGGTAGGCCGGCAGCACATGCTCGGGGAACCCGGGCTGCTTCTGGTCCATGTTCACCGCGACGATGTCGAACTTGATCGGGGCAACCTTCTGCAAATGCATCAGCACGTCGAGCAAGGTGTAGCTGTCCTTACCGCCGGACAGGCAGACCATGACCTTGTCGCCATCCTCGATCATGTTGTAGTCGGCGACCGCCTCACCGGCCAGGCGGCGCAGGCGCTTTTGCAGTTTGTTCTGGTTGACCGTAAGAGTGCCCATGACGCGAAATCCGTGAGGTGTGACGAAAGGCCGGCATTTTACGCAAAAAATCCGCCGTCGGCGAAGGCTGATGACAGGCACTTTTGTGGCGAGGGGATTTATCCCCGTCGGGTTGCGCAGCAACCCCTGCGTTTAGCCTGACACTGCGCGGTGGTATGGGAATAATTGGGGCCGCTGCGCAGCCCAGCGGGGATAAATCCCCTCGCCACAGTAAAATCCGGCGCGCCAGAAACCTCGCGCACAGACCTAACGGCGATTAGTGCTCCCGGCTACAGCGCGATTTGCTCTAAGCCCCCCATCCCCCTCGCCGTCACTCCTTTCTATACTGCGGCATAAGGTCGCACACACTTACAGACCTTAACTTACCCGGCCACTTGGCCCGTAGGCGCTCCGTTGGGGGGCGATGGCAATAACAAAGGAGTGACTGACTATGATCCATCATGTCGTGGGGCTCTTTACCCACCCTGATCAAGAATGGAAAGAAATCCGTGGCGATCAGGAGGAAAGCATCAGCCACATGTACCTCACCCACACGCTGATCCTGGCGGCCATCCCGGCGGTGTCGGCGTTCATCGGTACCACGCAGGTGGGATGGGTCATTGGTAATCGCCCACCGGTCATGCTCACCCAGGAAAGCGCGCTGTGGATGACCATCATGTCCTACCTGGCCATGTTGGGCGGCGTGGCAGTGATGGGTGCGTTCATTCACTGGATGGCCCGAACCTATGACGCCAGCCCGAGCCTGGCCCGGTGTGTCGCGTTTGCCACCTACACCGCAACCCCGTTGTTCATTGGCGGCCTGGCGGCGCTCTATCCACACATGTGGCTGGGGATGATCGTCGGCACTGCGGCGATCTGCTACACGGTCTACCTGTTGTACGTGGGCCTGCCGACGTTCATGAACATTCCCCAGGACGAAGGCTTCCTGTTTTCCAGCTCGGTGCTTGCCGTCGGCCTGGTGGTGCTGGTGGCGATCATGGCGTTCACGGTGATTGTCTGGGGGCTGGGCGTTGGTCCGGTCTATACCAATTGAAGGATTGAGGCTCTCCAACAAAAAACGATCTGCCACCACAGGCCGCCGCAAGGCGGCCTTCCTCTGTCTCTGGATCTGCCGGGACGACCATTGGGCACCTGGGCGATTCGCAACGGCCAGCGCTTGCGGCATACTCGCCTTTCTGGAGACCCGTAAAGCATGCTCGAGCAACTCAATACCCGCGTCGAAGAGTGTTACCAACAAGCCGAATCCTTTTTCAAACGTCCTTTCAAACGCCCGGTGGTCAGCCTCAAGTTGCGCGGCCAGAAAGCCGGCGTCGCGCATTTGCATGAAAACCTGCTGCGCTTCAACCCGCAGCTGTACCAGGAAAACGCCGAAGACTTCCTCAAGCAGACGGTGGCCCACGAGGTGGCGCACCTGATTGCCCATCAGTTATTTGGCGACCGTATCCAGGCCCATGGCGAGGAATGGCAACTGATCATGCGTGGAGTCTACGAACTGCCACCCAACCGTTGCCACACCTACGAGATCAAACGCCGCACCGCGACCCGCTACATTTATAAATGCCCGTGCGACGGCAGCGATTTCCCGTTCACGGCCCAGCGCCATCGCCTGGTGCGTCAGGGGCGGCGGTATTTGTGCCGCAGTTGTCGCAATACTTTGGTGTTCAGTGGGGAGACGCGGGTCGAATAGTGCTTTTTGTAGTGTTTGGACTGGCCTCATCGCGAGCAAGCTCGCTCCCACCCTAGATCCGTGAACGACATTAATCCCCTGTGGGAGCGAGCTTGCTCGCGATAGGGCCCTGACGGTCGCTACACAACCACCCTGTCACTGCGCAATTGATTGATCCGCTCCGCACTGAACCCCAACGCCCCCAATACCTGGTCCGTATGCTCCCCCAGCCTCGCGCCGATATGCCGCGGCTCGGGCAGCCCTTCGGAAAACTTCAATGGACAGGCGATCTGCGGCTGTCGCGAGCCATCACCACGGGGCACTTGGGTGACCAGGTCCCGAGCTTTCAACTGAGGATGCTCAAGCGCCTCGTCCAGCCCCAGCACCGGCTCGACGCAGGCATCGACCTTGGCGAACATCGCCTGGAGCTCAGTGAAATCGTATTTTTCGAATTCGCTCTGCAGCTCCCGTTTCAGCAGGTGTTGTTGCCCAGGCTCGGACGACAATCCCTGCGCTGCCAGCTCCGGTCGCCCCAACACTTCGCACAATGCCTGCAGGAAAGCCGGTTCCAGGCTCCCCACCGACATCCACCGGCCATCGCGGGTGCGGTAGTAGTCATAAAAACTGCCGCCGTTCAGCACGTGATTTTCCCGCGCCGGCTCCACGCCACAAGCCAGGTAACCGGCGCCGGCCAAGGCATTCAGGCTGAAAACGCAATCGGTCATGCTCACGTCCAAGTGCTGGCCCTGCCCGCTCTGCTGACGGGCGATCACCGCCGCCAACAGCCCGATCACCCCATGCAGCGAACCGCCAGCGATGTCTGCCGCCTGGATCCCCAGCGGCAACGGGCCGCTGTCGGCACGGCCGGTGTGGCTGGCCAGCCCCGCCAGGGCCAGGTAGTTGATGTCATGGCCGGCGCGGTCCTTGTAGGGCCCCGTCTGGCCGTAGCCGGTAATCGACACGTAGATCAGCCGGGGATTGATCGCCTTCAGCGCTTCATAGCCCAGGCCCAACCGCTCCATCACGCCGGGGCGAAATTGCTCCAACAGGATGTCATGGTCGGCCAATAGCCGTTTGATGATCTCCAGCGCCGCCGGCTGCTTGAGGTCCAGTGCCAGGCTGCGCTTGTTGCGATTGAGGTACGCATGGCTGGCCGAGACGCCCTGGTCGTGGGGCGGCAGGATCCTCAGCAGATCCGGACGGTCCGGCGATTCGATGCGCAGCACCTCGGCGCCCATGTCCGCCAGCAACAGCGAGGCGAACGGCCCTGGCAGCAGGGTCGAGAAATCCAGAACCTTGAGCGATGCCAGTGGCCCCTGCATGGAAGATCTCCGCTTTGAATGTGCATCCAAGACTAGGCAGGGGTTGGCGGTGGGGCAATTACCGAAGGGGTTGTCTGGGCTGACAATTATGCTCAGCACAACTTCATGGTGGCGAGGGAGCTTGCTCCCGCTGGGACGGTCCGACGCTTCGGGCGAAGCGACCCCAAACCAACCGCCGCGGTGTATCAGGTAGACAGCATTCAAGTGGTCGGGGGGCTGCTGCGCAGCCCAGCGGGAGCAAGCTCCCCTCGCCACAAAAGCCTGTCTGCCGATAATTGCGTCCAACAAAAAACCCGCCGAAGCGGGTTTTTCGTCACAGGCCGAAGATCACTTCACAGGCACTGCGGTATCAGCCGCTGCAACCACGTCGTCTTCTTCACGGACATCGGAGATACCGCGACCACCGGAAGCCAGTTCGGTCTGCAATTGGTCTTCGTCCAGCTCTTTGACCCACTTGGCGACCACGATCGTGGCAACGGCGTTGCCCACCAGGTTGGTCAGCGCACGGGCTTCGGACATGAAGCGGTCGATGCCCAGGATCAGCGCCAGGCCGGCAACCGGCAAGGTGCCCACGGCCGACAGGGTGGCCGCCAGCACGATGAAGCCGCTACCGGTCACGCCAGCCGCACCTTTGGAGGACAGCAACAGCACCGCCAGCAAGGTGATCTGGTGAGTCAGGTCCATCGGGGTATCGGTGGCCTGGGCGATGAACACTGCGGCCATGGTCAGGTAGATCGAGGTACCGTCGAGGTTGAACGAATAGCCAGTCGGGATCACCAGGCCAACCACGGATTTCTTGGCACCCAGGCGCTCCATCTTGATCAGCATGCGCGGCAGGGCCGATTCCGAGGAGGAAGTGCCCAGCACGATCAGCAGTTCTTCACGGATGTAGCGAATCAGCTTGACCACGCTGAAGCCGTGGGCGCGGCAGATGGCGCCCAGCACCACCAGCACGAACACCACGCAGGTGATGTAGAAGCAGATCATCAGCTGGCCCAGTTGCACCAGCGAACCGACACCGTAGGCGCCGATGGTGAAGGCCATGGCACCGAACGCACCGAGCGGAGCCAGCTTCATGATCATGTTGATGATGATGAACATCACGTGGGCGAAGCGATCGATGAAGTCCAGCACCGGCTTGCCGTAGGCACCCAGGCGATGCAGGGCAAAACCGAAGATCACCGAGAACATCAGCACTTGCAGGATGTCGCCGTTGGCGAACGCACCGACAATGGTGTTCGGGATCACGTTGAGGATGAAGGCAATGATGCTCTGGTCTTTACCGGCAGAAATGAAACCGGCGATCTTGCTGGTGTCCAGGGTCGACACGTCGATGTGCATGCCGTTGCCCGGTTGCACGACGTTGACCACGACCAGGCCGATCAGCAGAGCGATGGTGGAAACGATTTCGAAGTACAGCAGCGCGTAGCCGCCGGTCTTGCCGACCGATTTCATGTTCTGCATGCCAGCGATACCGCTGACGACGGTGCAGAAGATGATGGGGGCGATGACCATCTTGATCAACTTGATGAACCCGTCACCGAACGGCTTGAGGGCAACGCCGGTCTGCGGGTAGAAGTGACCGAGCAAAATGCCGATGGCAATGGCTACGATCACCTGGAAATACAGGGATTTGTACAGTGGCTGACGAGTCGTCATGGCAAACCTTCCTCAAGAGTCCCGTGGGGCAACATCCACCTGTTGTCCACGACACCTCAATTGCGAACCCTCCTGCACTGGAGGGATTTGTTTTGTCGGCTGCACGCGGCAGACCTGCACAGGGCATCGCAAGGCCCGTGCCATTTTGAGGAAATGCCCTACAACCCGTGTTGCAGAACGCTTTTGTTTATTTGTCGCCGGTTAAACAGGCGGCGAAGGATGGCGGATTTCCGCCAAGACGCCGTTTCTCACTCCTGGATTTGGCGGATATCCGCCTTGTCCAGCCCGGACGCCCTGCTACCATCGCCGGCTTAACGGACGGATTTGAGCCATGCGCCAACGCACGATTGCCAGCCACTTCGCCCGCGCAGCCCTGGGCGGCGCGCGCCGGCACGGGTTTGACTATCTCCCTCTGCTGCAACAATTGGGCATCAGCCCCGAGCTGCTCGACGAACCGCGAGCGCGAATCGCCCCGGAGCAGTTCGCCCGGCTGTTGCAGGCGCTATGGGCGGATCTGGAGGATGAATTCCTCGGATTTGGCCGGGCCGCGAGTAAACCCGGGACGTTTGCCATGATGTGTCACACGTTGATCCACTGTCGGACCCTGGGCAAAGCCCTGCAACGCGGCCTGCTCTTTTACAGCCTGTTTCCCGATGCGCCGAGCCTGACCCTGGAAACCGAAGGCGACCGGGTACGGTTGAACCTGGATGAGTCGACGCTGCGCGATCCCGATCATTTCCTGACAGAAAGCCTGCTGGTCATCTGGCATCGCCTCGGCAGTTGGCTGATCGGCCAGCGGATCGGTCTGGAGCAGGCGACCTTCAGCTATGCCAAGCCTGCCCACGGCGCGGAGTACGACCTGCTGTTCCCCTGCCCGCTGGTATTCGAGGCTCGACGGACCAGCCTGTTGTTTCACGGGCGCTACCTGGACATGCCGCTGCTCCAGGACGAGCGAACGCTCAAGCATTTTCTCGAACGCTCACCCGCCGACCTGCTCTCGCGCCCGGACGATGGCCACAGCCTGAGCAGCCAACTGCGCCGCCTGCTCAGCCGCGACACAGCGCGTTGGCCCGACCTGGACACCGTCGCCGCGCATCTGCACATCAGTTCCCAGACGCTGCGCCGACACCTTCGCGAAGAAGGCACCAGCTTCCAGGAACTCAAGGATCAACTGCGGCGGGATATCGCCATCTACCATTTGGGCCGGGCGGATCTGTCGTTGCAGCAGATTGCCGAGCAGCTCGGGTTCTCGGAGCCGTCGGCGTTTCATCGGGCGTTCAAGAAGTGGACGGGGGTGACGCCGGGGGCGTATCGGGAGTTGGAAAACTGATGGGGGCATCCAGCATCTTTGCTGCATGTACCGATTCCCGTGGCGAGGGAGCTTGCTCCCTCGCCACAGGGGCCCGTAAAAAACACTGGAAATATTCCAGTCAAACCACCGGAAACAGAATCCGGAACGCCGCCCCGCCCAATTCCGAATCCCCCAAGGTCAACCGCGCGCCATAGCTCTCGATGATGTCCTTGACCACCGCCAGCCCGATCCCTTGCCCCGGATGCTGGCGATCCAACCGTTCGCCTCGCTGGAGAATCCGCGCACGCTGGTCCGGCGGTACGCCTGGGCCATCGTCCTCGACGCTCAACTCCGTACCGCCGAGGGTCTGGTGCACGCTGATCCGCACTTCACCCAGGCACAGCCGATAAGCGTTTTCCAGCAAATTGCCAAGCATCTCCAGCAGGGCGCCCTGTTCGATCGGCACCTGGCAGTGCTCCGGCAAATCGAAATGGACCTGGACACGCTTGTCGCGATAGACCTTGTCGAGGGTGTCGCACAGACTCTGCAGGACCGGGCGCAGACGCACCTGGTGGCGCACCAGCCCGCTTTTGCGCAGGCTGGCCCGTTGCAACTGGTAGCCGATCTGCTGGCTCATGCGTTCGATCTGGGTCTGCAGCACCCAAGCCTGCCCACGGTCCTGCGGGCGCCGGGCCATGTCTTCGCTGACGCCCTGCAACACGGCCAGCGGGGTTTTCAGGCTGTGGGCCAGGTCATCGAGGGAGTCGCGATAGCGGCTGCGCTGTTCACGCTCGCTGTGCAACAACCGGTTAAGCGAGCCCGTCAGGCGCAACAGCTCCCGAGGGTGTGCAGTGCTCAGGCTTTCCCGCGTACCCGCTTCGATTTCGTCCAATTCCTGGCTCAGGCGTCGCAAGGCGCGCAACCCCCAGGTCAGGCCGATCCACAACAGCGCCAGCAGCACCACCAAGGCCGCACCAAAACCAAGGTAGAGATTGTCCCGCAGCCCTTGCAAGGTCAGTTCGTAATCACGCACCGGCTGCAAGGTGACGATACTGAACGCCGCGCTCTGGCCGCCGAGCAGCTTGACCTCGACGTCATAGACAAAGAATTCCTGGCCGTTGTCCTCGCGGATACGCGCGAACTGGTTGCCTTGGCCGTCATACCGCGGCGTGTAGTTGATGTGTTCTTCCTGGGTCGCCTTCGAGCGCCAGACCAGGTTGCCGTCGCGATCATAGATGTAGCCCAGCAATCGGGCATCGGCGAGGTTGAAGCGTTCATCCGGCAATTGCGCCGGCATCTTCAATCGACCATTTTCCACCCGGGCGGCGGAAATCAGCGTGGTCACATCCGATGCCAGGCGTTGTTCGATGGACTCCTGCAGGGCCAGGCTGAACGCCCCCTGCATCGCCGGCAACAAGGCCAGCATGAACAGCGCCGCCAGGGTCATGGCGGCCAGCATCAACCGCAGTCGCAGCGAACGAATCACTGGCAGCGCTCGTTGAACAGATAACCCAGGCCCCGCACGGTGTCGATCGGCTTGAAGCCGGCCGGGGCTTCCAGTTTGCGGCGCAAGCGGCCCACCAATACCTCGATGACATTGGGATCGCGCTCGTCGTCATCCGGGTACAGTTGCTCCATCAAGCGGTCCTTGGCGACCACCTGCTGGTGGTGGCGCATCAGGTATTCAAGGATGCGATATTCATAAGCCGTCAATGCGAGTGGTTCTTCGCCGAGGGACGCCTGCTTGCGGTTGAGGTCCAGCAGCAATGGCCCGGCGACGATGGTCGACTGGGTGAAGCCACTGGAACGTCGCAGCAAGGCATTGAGCCGGGCCTCCAGCTCTTCGAACTGGAACGGCTTGACCACATAATCGTCCGCCCCGGCGGCAAGGCCTTCGACCTTGTCCTGCCAGTTGCCGCGGGCGGTGAGGATCAGGATCGGAAAAGTCTTGTCCTGTGAGCGCAGCCGGCGAATCAACTCCAGGCCGCTGATGCCTGGCAAGCCGAGGTCGATCACCGCCAGGTCATGATTGAACTCGCGGACCTGATACAGGGCCTCTTCGGCATTGGCCACGGCCTGCACCACATGGCCGCTGTCAGTGAGCCGGGTTTGCAGGTGATGACGCAACAGCGCTTCGTCTTCGACAACCAATAGTTTCATGGGCCTCTCCCAGGCGATTCAGAACAGCCATGTCAAACAACGCGCCGGATCGTCTTGGGCCGACCCGGCTGCACGTTTCCATCTCCTGCCGTCTAGAAGGTGTAGTTCGCCGACAGATAGGTCTGGGCGCTGCTGGTCAGGTCCAGCGAGCCAACCTTGGCGCCACCGTGCGGACTCATTTCGGTGCTGGCATTGCTGCGCAGGTAACGGTACCCCAGTTCCACCGAGGTGTTTTGTGAAATCTGTTGCAGGACGCCGCCTTGCAAGCCCACCGCGTAGCCGATGTCGGTGTCGCGGCTGAAGCCTGGCGAGTCCTGGGTCAATTTGGTCAGGCCCGCCGTGCCACCGCCGAACAGCTTGGTGCTGCTGGTGACCGGATAGAACAAGTCATAGCTGCCCAGCAGGTTTTCCTGGCGCAGCTTGATGCCGTTGTGGCTGCCCGATACGTTGTCGTAGGTGGCGTAGTAGCGACCTTGATCATTCTGCCGACCCAGGCGCAGGCCGTAGGTGGTGTCCTTGGCGATCGCGCCGTCGGCGTTCGGATGGTTCAGGTTCTGGTCCAGGGCGTTGGATTTCTTGACCTTGTCGCTGGTCTGGCCGAGGGTCAGGCTGGCGAAGTTGTCATCGGCGTGGGCCATGGCGCTGGCGCCCAGTACAGTGAATGCCAGCAACAGTTTTTTCATAGCAGTCATGATCAGGTTCCTTGTGAAGCAATGGTTGTGTGAAGTCGCAGCCACGATAGCCATCGCTCCCTGAACACCCCTTGAATGTTCTCTGAACCTCGGCTGAATGAATCGGCTAGTCTGTGTGCACCACTTTTTAAGGAGATCGATCATGCGCAGGTTGCTTGCTGTTGTACTGCTGGCCTTGAGCGGCGCCAGCCACGCCGCCATCCAGACCCAGGAGATTCCCTACACCAGTGCCGACGGCACGAAGCTGATCGGCTATTACGCCTACGACGACGCGGTCAAGGGCCCGCGCCCGGGCGTGGTGGTGGTGCATGAATGGTGGGGACTGAACGATTATTCCAAGCGCCGCGCCCGTGACCTCGCCGGTCTTGGCTACAGCGCCCTGGCCATCGACATGTACGGCGATGGCAAGAACACCGAGCATCCCAAGGACGCCATGGCGTTCATGCAGGCAGCGCTCAAGGACAGCCAGGCGGCCAGCGCACGCTTCCAGGCCGGGCTCGACCTCTTGAAGAAACAACCCCAGACCGATCCGGACAAACTCGCCGCCATCGGCTACTGCTTCGGTGGCAAGGTGGTGCTGGACGCAGCGCGCCAAGGCGTGCCACTGGCCGGCGTGGTGAGTTTCCACGGGGCCCTGGTCACCAACACGCCGGCCACTCCTGGCAGCGTCAAGGCCAAGATCCTGGTGGAACACGGCGCGCTGGACAGCATGGTCACCGAGGACAACGTCACTGCGTTCAAGAGCGAAATGGACAAGGCCGGCGCCGACTACAAATTCGTCAGCCTCGAAGGCGCCAAGCACGGCTTCAGCAACCCCGACGCCGACCGATTGAGCCATGGCGAACACGGCGGGCCGGACATTGGCTACAACAAGGAAGCCGATCAGAAGTCCTGGGCGGACATGCAGAAGTTCTTCAAGAAGATTTTCTGATACATACTGCTCCTGTGGCGAGGGAGCTTGCTCCCGCTGGGACGGTCCGACGCTTCGGGCGAAGCGGCCCCAAGATTGTCGGCGACCGCTGCGCAGTCGAGCGGGAGCAAGCTCCCTCGCCACAAAAGCGATCCCGCTCAAACGTCTTCCCACTACCCAGCCTCAAGCCAACCCGGCAAAATGCCGGGTATGAACCCACTCCCCGCCCTGCCCGCCTGCTGCTCGCCTCTGGATGAACATTGGCTGCTGCCCGACGCCCTGCCCGATACGGTGCTGCTCAGCACTCGCTTCGATCCGCTGCTGCTCGTCGCGGCTGATTTCCCCAACAGCGCCATCGAAAAGCCGGACAGCATCCAGCGCTCGGTGGCCAAGCGCCAGGCGGAATTCCTCGCCGGGCGGATCTGCGCCCGGGCGGCCTTGCATCGGCTTGATGGGATCGCCTGTATTCCTCCCATCGGCGAAGACCGCGCCCCCGTCTGGCCAGCCCACATCAGCGGTTCGATCACCCACAGCACCGGCCGGGCAGCGGCCATCGTCGCGCAGAAACAGCGTTGGCAAGGCCTGGGCATGGACCTGGAAAACCTGCTCGACCCGGAGCGCGCCGAGCGCCTGGCCGGGGAAATCCTCACGCCCGCCGAACTGCTGCGCATGACAACCACTTCGCGAGAGGACCGGGCGCTACTGGTGACGTTGACCTTCTCGATCAAGGAAAGCCTGTTCAAGGCGCTGTATCCAATCGTCGGGAAGCGTTTCTATTTCGAACATGCCGAGGTGCTGGAATGGTCCCATGGTGGGCAAGTGCGCCTGCGGCTGCTGACCGACCTGTCGCCCGAATGGCGTCATGGCAGTGAGTTGCAAGGGCAGTTTGGGGTGAAGGATGGGCAGTTGTTGAGCCTGGTGGGGATCGAGGCCTGAGATTTGTATTGCCTGGAGTGCCGCCTTCGCGGGCAAGCCCGCTCCCACAGGTGGTATGCATTTTCAAAATGTGGGAGCGGGCTTGCTCGCGAAAGCGGAATATCATTCAGCGCTTATCTCAAGACCGATCCTGATGCCTCGGCCAGCTCAAGCTGAAACACGCCCCGCCCAGGCTTTTGCTCTTGCCGATCAATGCCCGGCCGTCATGCCAGTGGATGATCCGCCGCACGATCGACAGCCCCAATCCATGGCCACCCGAGGCACGCGCGCGGCTGTCGTCCAGGCGCAGGAACGGCTTGAAGACTCGCTCCCAGGCCGCCTCTGGCACGCCCGGTCCGTCATCCTCGACATCGATCCGGCAGCGCAACTGGCCCACCTGGTAACTCACCGTCACCCGGGATCTGGCGTGGCGCATCGCGTTGCCCACCAGGTTCTGCAGGGCGCGATGCAGGAATCTCGGCTCGGCCTCGACCCAGGCGCCATCGCAATCGGCTGCGGACAGGCAAAGGCCACGCTCCACGGTAACCCCGGCCCGCAGAGGGCCCAATTCTTCGATGACTTGACTGACCAACGCGTCCAGGTCCAATCGCTGGAAATTCAACGCCGGTGAGCCCTGCTCCAGACGCGCATACGTCAGCATTTCATCCACCAGCCGGTCGAGGTCTTCGATGTCGTGGTCCATGCCGGCCAGGTATTTGTCCCGGGCCTGGGGCGTGCTGGCGCTTCCGAGCATTTCCAGGCCGAACCGCAGGCGCGCCACTGGCGTGCGCAATTCGTGGGACACCGCACGCACCAGCTCCCGCTGGATCGCCAGCAATTGCTGCAGATGCTCGGCCATGCCATTGAACGCCGAGGCCAGCCGCCCCACCGAGTCGGCGCCGCGCGCCGGGACGCGGGTTTCCAGGCTGCCCTGGGCGATCTGTGTGGCGGCCGACTCCAGGCCGCGCAAACGTCGTTCCAACTGGCGCACCAGCAGATAGACGATCAAGCCGATCAGGCTCAACCCCAACGCCGCGATCAGCACCAGCCATTCGGGCGGGTAAGGATTCATCTGGTAAAGCGGGCCTATTTCCAGGACCCACGGTGTGCCGACCATCCCGGCGAACACGCGGATCGAATCGCCACCCTTGCCCAGCGCCATCACCGTATCGCCCTCGGAGACTCGACGGCGCTGGTCTTCGTCCATGTCTGCCTGGTCGACGGTCATCAGGCGCAAGTCGAAACCGAAGCCCTTTTCCTGTTTGAGTTGTGCAAGCCGCTCGGGCTGCTCGGCCACGGGGTAGCGCACCAGCTCGTCGGCCAACAAGTAGATCGTCGCCCGGGCCAACTGCTCGCTGATCTGGCGAACTTCGCCTACCAACGCCAACTGCTCGCCATCGCTGACCAGCCGATAGACCTTCGCCGCATGGGGGCCGATCTGTTCCACCAGGACCTGCCCACGCAAGACGCGGGTGCGCTGGCCCAGGTCGAGCTCCGCCTGACTGAGCACCTGCAGTTCCAGCGGGATGCCCAGCAGGCGCGCCCACACTGCCAGGGCCCGACGACGCTCGGTGTCATTCATCGGCCGCAAATTATCGGCCATCAAGGAAAACGTACCGTGGGCCAGGCGCTCGCGGTATTGCTCGCCGCGCGTCTGGTTGAGCAGGTGCAGCGCCAGTACGCCAAGCACCGCCACCAACACCAGTGCCGCGCACATGCCGCCATAGATGCGCAGGAAGATTGAGTTCACGGAGCGGTGTCTACGCAAGCTTCAGGGACGAACAAGTAGCCTTTGCTGCGGATGGTCTTGATCAAGCGCGGATGGTCGGGGTCGTCGCCGATCTTGGGACGGATGCGCGAGATGCGCACGTCAATGGAGCGGTCCTGGCCGTCGTAGCCGATACCGCGCAGGGCAGTGAAGATCTCCTCGCGGGACAGGATGCGCCCGGCATTGGAGACCAGCAGCCAGAGCAAATCGAACTCGGCGCTGGTCAGTTCGATGCCATTGCCCTGCAGCCAGGCTTCGCGCAAGGCGTCGTCCACCACCAACGGACCGAACTCCAGGCGCCTCTGCTTCGGTGGCACGGCAGGTTCCGGTTCGCTGCGCCGCAGCAGGGCCTGGATGCGCGCCAGCAGCAAGCGCGGGCGCACGGGCTTGCAGACATAATCGTCGGCGCCCAGGTCCAAGCCCTGGATCTGGTCGCTGTCGTCGGTACGCGCCGTCAGCATCAGGATCGGTCCGTCGTAGCGCTCGCGCACCCTGCGGCAGATGCTCAGGCCGTCCTCGCCGGGCAGCATCAGGTCGAGAATGACCAGGTCCGGCTGCTCGTCGATGATCCGCTGCGCCGCCACCGCGCCGTTGCCTTCGATGGCGACGCGCAGGCCGTTGCTTTCCAGGTATTCGCGGGTCAGCTCGGCGAGACGCTGGTCATCCTCGACGATCAAAATCTGCCAGGCTTCTTGTTCCACTGGGGGCCTCGTCTTGTTGTAGGTGCACATTAAACTCTGTGGCGAGGGGATTTATCCCCGCTGGGCAGCGAAGCGGCCCCCTGCATCCTGTCTGACACACCACCGTCACCCATTTGGGGCTACTGCGTAGCCCAACGGGGATAAATCCCCTCGCCACAACGGTGCCCGCTTGAAACCTGCATCCTTCCCATCTTTTTGTCATGTTAAAGGAGGATAAACACGCCCATGCACCGGCCGATTGTATAAACGCCACCTTCGCAGAAAACAAGCGGACAAATGCGTTCGGTCGGGTTGGATTTGTGTGGTAACGTCCGCGCCCGCAAAAAACCTCGGGCTGTTTTCGAGTCGTCAAAAACATCGAAAAAAGGCTCGCTCCAGCTAGGTCGCGGCCTACAGAGCAGTTCCACGTTTCGCACACAAATTACGCACAGGCTTATCCACAGGTAGCACGTTGATTCACGCCTGAAAACGCATTATCTTGTAGCCCGCCGCGTAAAAAACCCTACATGTAGGGTTTCAGGCCAAAAAAACCCAACACAAGTCGGATAGAGAATTCAAGCGCTTTTCTTGCCTCTGTCCTTCTGCAACACCGCAGTTTCCAAGTCCAGACCGCCCCTGCGGATGGCAACCGTTTCGAACGGTCGAAAACGACCGAAACGGTACGGGTGTTGCAGTCCTTTGCTGCCACCTTGGCAAACCCGGTTTCGAGCCCAGGCCCGTTACCCAAGAACTTCGGATGGAGGCGGTGCCCGTGGCCCGCGTCCTACTGTCCCGAAGTTGTTATACCCGGCGCCAGTCGGTTGTAGTGCTTCAGGACGGAACGGTGGGCACCGTGATGGTGCCCAAATAAACATAGAGAACGTGGAGACACCCATGCACACCGACACAACTCGCGAGAACCCGCAGGGCACCGCGCCGCTGGCCGCCGATTCGAGCCCGGATCTGTCCGCCACCGCGCCGGGCCAACTGCGTGTGATCAAGCGTAACGGCACTGTCGTTCCCTACACCGATGACAAGATCACCGTCGCCATCACCAAAGCGTTCCTCGCAGTTGAGGGCGGCACCGCTGCCGCCTCGTCGCGAATCCACGACACCGTGGCCCGCCTGACCGAGCAGGTCACCGCGACCTTCAAGCGTCGCATGCCTTCGGGCGGCACCATCCACATCGAAGAAATCCAGGACCAGGTCGAACTGGCCCTGATGCGTGCCGGCGAGCAGAAAGTCGCTCGCGACTACGTGATCTACCGTGACTCCCGTGCCAAGGAGCGTGCCACCCGCTCCCCGGCCGACGCACCGGTCCAGGCCCACCCTTCGATCCGCATCGCACGCGCCGACGGCAGCCTCGCGCCGCTGGACATGGGCCGCCTGAACACCATCGTCACCGAGGCCTGCGAAGGCCTGGAAGAAGTCGATGGCGACCTGATCCAGCGCGAAACCCTGAAGAACCTCTATGACGGCGTCGCCCTCAAGGACGTCAACACAGCCCTGGTGATGACCGCACGGACCCTGGTGGAACGCGAGCCGAACTACTCGTTCGTGACCGCGCGCCTGCTGATGGACACCCTGCGCGCCGAAGGCCTGAGCTTCCTGGAAGTCGCCGAGAGCGCCACCCACCACGAAATGGCCGACCTGTACGCCAAGGCCCTGCCGGCCTACGTCGCCAAGGGTATCGAGTACGAATTGCTGAACCCTGTCCTGGCCGAATTCGACCTGGAAAAACTCGGCAAGGCGATCAACCACGAGCGCGACCAGCAGTTCACCTACCTGGGCCTGCAGACCCTGTACGACCGTTACTTCATCCACAAGGATGGCGTGCGCTTCGAACTGCCGCAGGTCTTCTTCATGCGCGTGGCCATGGGCCTGGCGATCGAAGAGAAGCAGCGTGAAGACCGTGCGATCGAGTTCTACAACCTGTTGTCGTCCTTCGACTACATGGCCTCGACTCCGACCTTGTTCAACGCCGGCACCCTGCGTCCACAGCTGTCGAGTTGCTACCTGACCACCGTGCCGGACGATTTGTCGGGCATCTACGGCGCGATCCACGACAACGCCATGCTGTCGAAATTCGCCGGCGGCCTGGGCAACGACTGGACCCCGGTTCGCGCATTGGGCTCGTACATCAAGGGCACCAACGGCAAATCCCAGGGCGTCGTGCCGTTCCTCAAAGTGGTCAACGACACCGCCGTTGCGGTCAACCAGGGCGGCAAGCGCAAGGGCGCGGTCTGTGCCTACCTGGAAACCTGGCACATGGACATCGAAGAGTTCATCGAGCTGCGCAAGAACACCGGTGATGACCGTCGTCGTACCCACGACATGAACACCGCCAACTGGATCCCTGACCTGTTCATGAAGCGCGTCTTCGATGACGGCAAGTGGACCCTGTTCTCGCCGTCCGAAGTGCCGGACCTGCACGACCTGACCGGCAAGGCCTTCGAAGAGCGCTACGAGTACTACGAAGCCCTGACCGAGTACAACAAGATCAAGCTGTTCAAAGTCGTCCAGGCCAAGGACCTGTGGCGCAAGATGCTGTCGATGCTGTTCGAGACCGGCCACCCATGGCTGACCTTCAAGGACCCGTGCAACCTGCGCAGCCCGCAGCAGCACGTGGGCGTGGTCCACAGCTCGAACCTGTGCACCGAGATCACCCTGAACACCAACAAGGATGAGATCGCGGTCTGCAACCTGGGCTCGATCAACCTGCCGAACCACATCGTCGACGGCAAGCTGGACACCGCCAAGTTGCAACGCACCGTCAACACCGCCGTGCGCATGCTCGACAACGTGATCGACATCAACTACTACTCGGTGCCGCAAGCGAAGAACTCGAACTTCAAACACCGTCCGGTCGGCCTCGGCATCATGGGCTTCCAGGACGCGCTGTACCTGCAGCACATCCCGTACGGTTCGGACGCTGCGGTCGAGTTCGCCGACAAGTCCATGGAAGCGGTCAGCTACTACGCGATCCAGGCTTCCTGCGACCTGGCCGACGAGCGCGGCGCCTACGAGACGTTCCAGGGTTCGCTGTGGTCCAAGGGCGTCCTGCCACTGGACTCGCAACAGATCCTGATCGCCCAGCGTGGCGAGAAGTACATCGACGTCGACCTGAAGGAAACCCTGGACTGGGCACCGGTTCGTGCCCGTGTGCAGAAAGGCATCCGCAACTCGAACATCATGGCCATCGCACCGACCGCCACCATCGCCAACATCACCGGCGTGTCGCAGTCGATCGAACCGACCTACCAGAACCTGTACGTGAAATCGAACCTGTCGGGCGAGTTCACCGTGATCAACCCGTACCTGGTCCGCGACCTCAAGGCCCGCGGCCTGTGGGACTCGGTCATGATCAACGACCTGAAGTACTACGACGGTTCGGTGCAGCAGATCGAGCGCATCCCGCAAGAACTCAAGGAGCTCTATGCGACCGCGTTCGAAGTGGACACCAAGTGGATCGTCGACGCTGCCAGCCGTCGCCAGAAGTGGATCGACCAGGCTCAGTCGCTGAACCTGTACATCGCCGGCGCCTCGGGCAAGAAGCTGGACGTGACCTACCGCATGGCTTGGTACCGTGGCCTGAAAACCACTTACTACCTCCGCGCCCTGGCCGCCACCAGCACCGAGAAGTCGACCATCAACACCGGCAAGCTGAACGCGGTTTCCAGCGGCGGCAACCACGGTGACGATTCGGTCCTGGCTGCTCCAGCCGGCCCGGCACCCGTGCCAAAGGCTTGCGCGATCGACGAGCCGGATTGCGAAGCTTGCCAATAAGCTGAGCGGGCGGGCGCGTAAAGGCGCCCGCTGAAAGAAGCCCCCGATAGGCCATTGGTTTATCGGGGGCTTTCTTTTGTCTGGAGGAAAGTCGGCGCCTGTGCCGGCCCCATCGCGAGCAAGCTCGCTCCCACAAGGATTTGTGAACGCCGAAAATCCAGTGTGGGAGCGAGCTTGCTCGCGATGAGGCCGGTCCAGGCAATACAAAACTGAAGCTCATAAAAAAGCCCCTCTTTCGAGGGGCTCCTTGTGCAGCGTTCAAGCAACCATCGATATCAGGTCATCTGAATGATGGTCTGCATGATGGTGCTCTGGGTGGAGATAGTCTTGGCGTTCGCCTGGTAGTTGCTTTGCGCCTTGATGAGCTCGACCAGTTCGTTGGTCAGGTTGACGTTGGACTCTTCCAGGGAGTTGGAGACGATCGAACCCAGGGTGCCGGTTTGTGGCGCGTCGTAGCCCGGGATGCCCGAGGCGAAGGTTTCCTTCCAGCTCGTGCCGCCTACCGGCTGCAGGCCTTGTTCGTTGGTGAAGCTCGCCAGGGCGATCTGACCGATCGGCTTGGTCTGGTTGTTGCTGAAGTTGGCGAGCATCACGCCGCTGCCATCGATGGTCAGGTTGGTGATCTGGCCAGTGGCGTAACCGTTCTGGGTCGGGATCGACCGCGCGGTGTCGGCGTTGAACTGGGTGGTGTTGCCCATGGAAATCGTGATGGTCGGCGCGCTGGCGGCGCCGTTAGCGGTCCAGGTTCCGTTGGTCACGGTGCCAGGAACCCAGCCAGTCAATACCAGATCGCTGTTGACCGTCGCTGGCGGAGTGGTGACCGAGGTCAACTTGCCGCTCGAATCGAAGTTCATGGTGGAGGGGACTGGCGCGGTGGCACCGGTCGTGGTCGGCAAGCTGCCGTTCAGGTTGCGACCATCGATCAAGGTATAGACGTTCCAGGTGTTACCGGCAGTCTTGACCATGTACTGGTCCATCGAGTGCTGGTTACCCTGGGTGTCGTAGATCGGCGTGGTGAACTGCTTGGTGAAAGTAGCGGTATCGGCCGGGTTGAACGCGGCAGTGATCGGCGTCGCCGTCGAGTTCAGGTTGATGGTCGACGAAACCAGGCTGGTGGCTTGCGGCGGCAGGTTCGAGGTGTCGATGCGCAGGTCGGTCAGGATCCCGTTGAGGATCTTGCCGTTGGCGTCCACGCCGTAGCCCTGCAGGCGTGCAGTGCCATCGCTGTTGGTGACGTAGCCTTCCTTGTCGGTCTTGAAGGTACCGGCACGGGTGTAGCTCAACGAACCGTCGTTATCCAGGACAAAGAAGCCCTGGCCCTGGATACCCATGTCCAGCACGTTGCCGGTGTTGTTCACGTCACCCTGGCCGAACTGTTGGGAAACGTTGGCCAGGCGCACGCCGTTGCCGACGGTCTTGCTGCCCGAACCCAGCTTGGTGGCCGAGTAGACGTCTTCGAATTCCGCGCGGGACGATTTGAAACCGGTGGTCGCCACGTTGGCGATGTTGTTGCCGGTCACGTCCAGCTGTTTGTTGGCTGCATAGAGACCGCTAAGGCCGATGTTGAAAGACATGTTGACTCCTTTTGCCGGTTAGTCGGCTCTACATACCAATAGTTTGTACTTTGGACAGGGCAATGCTGCCCAGCCCGGCCAGGTTGAGCATCAGCTCACCGCCCGTCTGGCTGATCGTCACACTGCTGACCGTGGCCGGCAGGTTGGTGATCAGCGACGTGGCCTGGCCGTCGATGGTGGTCGAGGCCGCGAAGGTGTACGTGCCCGACTCGACCGTCGTGCCCGCGTCGTTCTTGCCATCCCAGATGAAGGCGGAGTTGCCAGCCTTCTGGCTACCCAGGTCGATAGTGCGGACAGTCTTGCCATCCTTGTCCATGATCTTGACCGAGAGGGAAGACACTGCCGCCGGTACCACCACGGTGCCGTTGAGGCTCTTGGAGGTGTCGACCACAGCCTTGTCACCGGGCGCGATCACCGACCGACCGACCAGCGAAGAAGCTTGCAAGGCCTGGGACGAGTTGTAGTTGCCCGCAATGCCACTCACGGTTTCGTTGAGCGTGGTGATGCCTTCCAGGCTGCTGAACTGCGCCAATTGGGCCACGAATTCGCCGTTGTCCTGGGGCTCCAGCGGGTTCTGGTTCTTCAGCTGGGTCACGAGCAATTGCAGGAACGCGTCCTTGCCCAGCTCCTTCTTGCCGGTCGCCGCACTGGTTGCCGCGCCCAGGCCATCGGTCGTGGTGTTGGTCTTGACCGAAGAGTTGGCGAGGATCTCGTTGAGGCTCAAACCGCCGGTGGTGTTAGTGACGCTCATGTGACTCGCCCCTTATCACTGACCGAGGGTCAGGACCTTCTGCATCATGGTTTTGGCGGTGTTCATCATTTCGGCGTTGGTCTGGAAAGAACGACTGGCGGAAATCATGTCAGCCATTTCTTCAACGACGTTGACGTTCGGGTAGTAGACGTAGCCCTTGGCGTCGGCCGCCGGGTGATTGGGCTCGTAGCGGGCTTCGAGGTTGCTCTGGTCCTCGACCACGCCGAGCACCTGCACGCCCTGCCCGGCCGCGTCCTGCTCCTGGAACAGCGAGTCGCCGCCGGTGGATTGGCCGCCCTGGAACATGGTGGCGAACACCGGATGACGGGCGCGGTAGGTCTGGTCGATGCTCGACGAGACGGTCTCGGCGTTGGCGATGTTACTGGCGACGGTGTTCAGGCGAGTGGTCTGGGCACTCATGGCACTGCCGGCGATATTGAAAACGCTCGCGATCGACATGGCTTACTCTCCACGCAGGGCTGATACCAGCCCTTTGAATTTACTGTTGAGCAGGGTGAAGCTGGCCTGGAAGTTCACGGAGTTTTCCGCGTAGTTGGACTGTTCCAGTTGAGCGTCCACGGTGTTCTGGTCGATCGACGGTTGCATCGGCGTGCGGTACATCAGCGACTCGTCGCCGCTGCCCACGCCTTCGGCTTCGATATGACGGTTGTTGGTCATGTTCAAGGCGAAGTGGCCGTTCTTGGCTTTTTCGTTCTGCTCGGCAAGGACCTTGGAGAAGTCCAGGTCACGCGCCTTGTAGTTCGGGGTGTCGGCGTTGGCGATGTTGTTGGCCAGGACTTCGGCACGCTGGGCGCGGAAGCTCAAGGCCTGTTCGTGGATACCGAGCGCTTTATCGAAGCTGATGCTCATGTCGGAAACCTTTGGGTGACCAGAATGTACGTACGATGGCTTTAGCAAGTGCCGTGCCACTTTGAAAAAGCCCGTAAACCGGGGCTTTGCGGGGATCGGCAAAGCGGCAATGCCAGAAAAGCGGCAATCGGTTTCCGCCGGCTGCCGCTTTTCTGCCGCTTCTCAGGCGCAATGAGATCCAAACTGTGGGAGCGGGCTTGCTCGCGAAAGCGGTGTAACAGTGAAAGTTGTCTTGACTGAAACACCGCCTTCGCGAGCAAGCCCGCTCCCACAAGGGGACGGTGGCAAGTGGAAATCATCAGGCAAAAAAAGGGAGCCCTTGGGGCTCCCGTTCTTTTACAAGCCAATCACTTCGCCTGGTAGATGATCCCCGGGCTGCACTGGACCATCTGGTAATGATCCGGCAAGCCGTTCAACGCTTCCGACGCGCCAAGGAACAGATAACCGCCCGGCTTCAGGGTGCTGTGGATACGCATCAGGATGTCCTTCTTCACTTCCGCGGAGAAGTAGATCAGCACGTTGCGGCAGAACACGATGTCGAACTTGCCCAGGCTGGCGTAGCTGTCCAGCAAGTTGAACGAACGGAACTCCACTCGGCTCTTGATGGGCGCCTTGACCACCCACTTGCCCGGCCCTTTCGCGTCGAAATAACGCTGCAGACGATCGGGTGACAACCCACGGCCAATGGCCAGGCTGTCGTACTCGCCGGTCTTGCAGTTATTGAGCATGGTCCCGGACAGGTCGGTGGCGACAATTTGCACGCCTGCCTTCAGCTGGCCGAGGTTGGTCCGCTCGAACTCATCGATGGACATCGACAGCGAATAGGGTTCCTGGCCCGACGAACACGCCGCCGACCAGATCCGCAAGCGTTGGCCCGGGCTGGCTTTGATAGCCGCCAGCAACACCTTGTTCTTTAAGACTTCAAAGGGATAGGTATCACGAAACCACAGGGTTTCGTTGGTGGTCATGGCATCCACGACCATCTCACGCAAGCCACTGCGCGGCTGGCTCTGGATACGCTGGACCAGTTCGCCCAATGACTTGATGCCCTGTTGTTCCATCATTTTATTGAGACGGCTCGACACCAGGTACTGCTTGTTCTCACCAAGCAAGATGCCACAGGCTTTTTCCAGGAAGACCCGGAACTGTTCGAAATCCAAATTACCCGTAGACAAGATACCGCCTCTTTTCACTGTGTTGACTTGCCGGGCGCACAATGCGCCCGACCTTTTTAACCTGCTGTCTTGATTCGCTCGACGACCCGGGAAGCCAGGTCATCGGGCCGGAACTTGGCCAGGAAGTCATCGGCGCCGACTTTCTTGACCATCGCCTGGTTGAATACCCCGGACAGCGAAGTATGCAAGATGATGTGCAATTTTTGCATGCGCGGGTCGCTGCGGATCTCCGACGTCAGCGTGTACCCGTCCATCTCCGGCATCTCGATGTCGGAAATCATCATCAGGAATTCCTCTTCCGGCCGCTTGCCCTCGTCGACCAGGTTGCGCAGGTAATCCAGCGCTTGCCGTCCGTCATTCAGGGCGATCACCTCGACGCCGACCGTCTGCAGGCAACGCGTGACCTGCTTGCGTGCCACCGACGAATCATCGACGGTCAGCACCCGCAGGGAAACCGCCTTGTGCTGCGTCTCGGCATCCACCACGCCGACGGAAATGGTCTCCGGCGTTGGCGCGACTTCGGCGAGGATTTTCTCCACGTCGATGATCTCCACCAACTGGTTGTCGACCCGCGTCACCGCCGTGAGGTAGTGGTCGCGCCCCGTCCCCTTGGGTGGCGGATGGATCTCTTCCCAGTTCATGTTGACGATGCGCTCCACCGACCGCACCAGGAACCCTTGGGTCTTGGTGTTGTACTCGGTGATGATCACAAACGGATTGCTCTGATCCAGCAACCGACCGGAACCGGTCGCCATCGCCAGGTCGAGAATCGGGATCGTCGCTCCCCGGATATTCGCCACACCGCACACGACGGGACTGGATTTAGGCATCAGGGTCAGCTTAGGGCATTGCAGCACTTCGCGAACCTTGAATACGTTAATTCCATACAACTGTTGGCCATCGAGACGGAACAACAACAGCTCCAGGCGATTCTGACCCACCAGCTGTGTGCGCTGGTTTACCGAATCCATCACTCCCGCCATGCCCTGACTCCTAATCACGCTAATGTGTCCGTCGCGCATTCATCACTAAACGGCACGGGGCTTGCTATTGAACCGGCATGAACGCACAAACGACATTTTCTCGACGCCTGACCACTCACTGCCGCCACTGGCTCGGTGCACTGCTGGCTGCCTGCCTGCTCGCTTCTGGCGGTCCTGCCGTCGGTGCTGCTGAAGTAACCTTGCCTGATCTCCTTATCGGCGTCACTCAGGGCTTTCTTGAGTTCACCGTAGAAGACTATCTGGCAACCAGTCAAACCGAAGGTCGCTACGAGATCGAAGTCAACCAGCTCGACCCGCGCCTGCGGATGCCAATGTGCGACAAGGAATTGACTGCCTCGCTGGAGAGTCCGGCCAGGCCGCTGGGCCGCGTCACGGTGAAGGTTCGTTGCGACAGCGCGGCCCCCTGGACGGTGTTCGTGCCCGCTCAAGTGCGCCTGTATCGCGAAATTGTCACCACCACTCGCCCGCTCAAGCGCGCCGGGATTGTCGAACCCCAGGACGTGGTGCTGCGTGAACGCGACGTCAGCCAGATCAGCCAGGGCTTCCTGACTTCCGTTGATGAAGCCATTGGTCAGAAACTTGTCCGACCAATGGTCGCTGACCAAGTGATCACGCAGGTACATCTGGAACAGGCCGAAGTGGTTCGCAAGGGCGACCAGGTGGTCATCACCGCCCGCAGTGGCACATTAGCCGTGCGGATGCCGGGCGAGGCCCTGTCCAACGGCGGCATGCGCGAACAGATTCGGGTGAAGAACCTCAACTCCCAACGAGTCATCAAGGCGCAAGTAATGGCGCCTGGCCAGGTGGAAGTGGCTATGTAAGGAGGGTAGACAGGCTGGCGCTTGACCTCGGTGTTCCCTAGACTGTGCCTTACGCAAAGGCAAGCGCAGACGTGCGCTCGTTCATTGAAAAATGAGCCTAAAGTTTTTTTGGGGATGGCCGAAAACATGGCAAGCGTCCAAATACCCAGAGGTTTTTTACCATGGTCATCGATTTCAATCGTTTAAACAGCTCCTCACCTGTGACAGGGACTGCGCGTACCAGCGCCAGCAAGGAAACCGCCGAAACCGGCAAATCCAAGCCAGCCGAACAGGCCGCCACTGTCAGCAATGGGGAATCGGTACACCTCAGCAATGAGGCTCAGCAGTTGCAGAAGGTCACTGACAAGCTGCGCGATCAACCTGTCGTCGACAACGCCCGCGTGGCCGCGTTGAAAGCAGCAATCGCCGATGGCAGCTATCAAGTCGACAGCAACCGCGTAGCCAGCAAGCTGCTCAACTTCGAAGCCCAGCGCTAGGCCGTCCGTCGGCGCCAGGCTTTTGGACGCTCAAGACCCAAGGCCAGCCATGCACGACACTAATTTGTTGCAACTGATCACCGACGACTTCGCTCCAGCACAACAATTGCTGGAGCTGTTGCAGACCGAAGCCCTGGCACTCCATGGGCGGGACATGCCTCTGCTGGAAAATATTCTGGCGCAGAAACAGGCATTGATCATTTTGCTCGACCAGCATGGCCGCAAGCGCAGCGAGATTCTCGCCAGCCTCAACCTGCCCGCAGACAACAACGGCCTTGAACAATTGGCCAGCCAATCGTCGGTTGGCGATCAGTTATTGTCCCAAAGCGCAGTGCTCAACGACCTGCTCAGCCAATGCCAGGCCGCCAACGCTCGAAACGGCCAATCCATCCAAATGCAACAGGCCGCCACCGCCAATCAGTTGCGCATCCTCAATGGCGGCGAAATCCCGACGCTGTATGACGCTCGCGGATCGACCGCGAAACTGGTCAAGCACCGTCCGCTCAGCCAGGCGTGACGCGAACGATGCCTGCGCACTATCAACGCGCGAAACATGCTGGCAAAATGCTGGCTCTTTGTAGTCGTATTTTGCTTGGAGATTGACCCACCGTGTTCAATGCCTCAAACGCGGAAGATGCTCCGCAGCCACCGAAGGTCCTTACCACGCCCCTGGAAATCTCCGGCAACCTGCGGATGCTGCAAGACAGTCATGATCCGCTGATCATTACTTTCCACGAGCGCAGCCAGCGCTTCCAGAGCTACCTGGTGGATGTTGATCGCGAGAAAAACACCATGGCCCTGGACGAGATGATCCCCCGGGACGGCGAACGCTTCCTGTTGGCGGGCGAGCCGTTTCGTGTCGAGGGCTTCCATGACGGCGTGCGTATCGCGTGGGAAGGCAATGGTCCGCTGACCATCGATGATTCCAACGACGGCCGCTGCTACCGCGGCGCCCTGCCCGAAGAAGTGGTCTATCACCAACGTCGCAACGCCTTTCGGGCTGCGTTGAAACTGGCGCAACTGGTGAGCGTGGAGTTGGGTGGCGACAAGCTCAAATCACCGGTCAATGGCCAACTGCTGGATATCTCCGCCACCGGCTGCAAGCTGCGCTTCGATGGCGACATCACCGAACGGCTGCAACTGGGCCAGGTTTATGAACGCTTCATCGCCGCCCTGCCATTCGGCAACATGACCGCGCCGGTGGAATTGCGTTACCTGCATTTTGAAGAGCGGATCAATACCACGTTCGCCGGTGTACGCTTCCACAACATCAGCGGCCTGGTGCAGCGCCAGGTCGAACGCTTCGTGTATCAGTTGCAGCGTGAAGCCCGTCGGTTCGATAAAGACGACTTCTGATTTCGCGGGCGTAAAAAACGGGCAATCCCTTGCAAGGATTGCCCGTTTTTTTATGCCCGGCTCAAGGCCTGGCCTGGGTGAAATCGGAGGATGGCGGTTCGTCGTCCGCGCCTTCGGTGACTGGCTGCAATTCAGGTTCCGGCTCTGGCTCGACGTCTGGATTGGGCGACGCCTGCATCTGGTCTTGCACGACCTGCTCGTCTACCCGAGGATCGAGGCACGCCACGAGCGGCGAGCTGGTCATGTTGTCCGGCATGGCCACGTGGTGCAGCGGTGCATCGTCGACCTGGTGCAGGTTGGTGACCGCTTTCGGCCGGATCCGCCACACCAGGACCAACGCAAACAGGGCGAAAAAGCCATAGAGCATCTGACTGCCGTACAACTTCATCAGCACCCCGGCAACCAATGGGCCGATGCTGGCGCCCACGCCGTAGGTCACCAACAGCATCGCCGTCAGCGACACCCGGCGATCGCCTTCGACGTGGTCGTTGGAAAACGCCACCGCCAGCGGATACAGGCAGAACTGCACCAGCGAACAGCAGAACCCCGCAACGAACAATACTTCCAGCGGCACCTGCGACCAGATAGCCAACGGCAACGCACAGACCGCCAGGGCCAGCGCAAAGCAGCGGATCAGCAACGCACGATCATAACGATCCGATAGCCAGCCCAACGGCCACTGGACCAACAGCCCGGCAAAAATGCAGCAGCCCATGAACAGACCGACCTGTTCGGTGGTGAGCCCTTGCTGGGAGGCGTATAGCGGTGCCAGGCCATAAAAGGAGCCGACGATCAGCCCGGAGCCCAGCACGGTGGTCAACGATTGCGGTACACGCTTGATAAAGAAGCGCGGCTCCATCGGCGCCGGATGCAGCGGTGCAGGGTGAATCCGTCGGGTCAACGCCACGGGCACCAGGCACAGGGCAAAACACAACGCCACCAGCATCAGCAGCTCCAGCCCAAGGGCCGGGTGCATGACCAGGATCAACTGGCCCAGCACCAGCCCCAGGTACGAGGCGATCATGTAGCCGCTGAATACCACCCCGCGCTGCTTGGCATCAGCCTGCTCGTTAAGCCAGCTTTCAATGACCATGTATTGGCACATCATGCCCAGGCCGACGATCATCCGCAGCACGATCCAGGCCGGCAGCCAGTCCACCAGGCCATGGCCCAGCACCGCCGCGCCGACAATCCCGGCACAAGCTGAATAAGCACGGATATGCCCGACACGGGCAATCAGCCGATGGCCGATCTTGCCGCCCAGCACCAGGCCGAAATAGTTGGCGGCCATCAGCGCACCGACCCACAGACTGTCGACATGATCGGCAGCCAGGCGCAACGCCAGGTAAGTACTCAAGAGGCCCGAGCCGATGAGCATCATCAGCGAGGCGAAATAAAGCGCTCGAAAAGGTTTCCAGATTTGGCGCATCGGCGTTCCGAGCGGCTCCTTGAGGTAAGTGAGGGCCATCTTGAAGATAGCCCCTATGCAACGGGTTCGTTATGCCTGGGCCGCCAGTACACGCCGTTCCCAGGGCGTGATCTCGTCGAAGAAACTGGTCAGTTCCAGGGTCTTCGACGCAATGTAACCTTCGATGAACTCGGCCCCGAACAGTTCCTTCGCCAAATGGCTACGCTTGAGACGCTCGAGGGCAGCGTGCAAGGTACATGGCAAGGACAGATTATCCGGCACCTCGAACTCGCCCTGGATCGCCGCGCCCGGTTCCAAGTGATTTTCGATGCCATAAAGCCCCGCCGCCAGGCTCGCGGCAATCGCCAGGTAAGGGTTGGCATCGGCCCCTGGCAAGCGGTTCTCGACACGCCGGGCCACTGGTGAACTGGCGGGAATGCGCAACCCGGCCGAGCGATTGTCATGGGACCAGCACGCATTGTTTGGCGATGCGAACGGATGACACAGGCGCTGGTAGGAATTCACGTTGGGCGCGAACAGCGCGGTGAAATCCGCCATGCCGGCCTGCTGCCCGCCAATGAAGTGCCGGAACGCTGCCGTCGGTTCGCCTGCCTCGTCGCTGAACACATTCCGTCCGCTGCCCAACTCGACAACACTCTGGTGGATATGCATCGAGCTGCCCGGCGTTTGCGCCAGCGGCTTGGCCATGCAAACCACAATCAGGCCATGCTTGAGCGCCACTTCCTTGAGCAAGTGCTTGAACAGGAACGTCTGGTCGGCCAGCAGCACAGGATCGCCATGGAGCAGATTGATTTCGAACTGGCTCACGCCCATTTCGTGCATGAAGGTGTCGCGCGGCAACCCCAGCGTCGCCATGCATTCGTAGACTTCATTGAAGAACGGTCGCAAGCCGTTATTGGAACTGATACTGAACGCCGACTGGCCGTCTTCGCGACGCCCGTCCAGGCCCACCGGCGGCCGGAACGGCTGCGTAGGGTCCGAATTAGGGGCAAACACAAAGAACTCCAGCTCCGTCGCCACCACCGGCGCCAGTCCGAGGGACGCGTATCGCGCGACGACAGCCTTGAGCTGGCCGCGCGTCGAAAGTGGCGAGCTTTCGCCGCTGAGCTCGTCGGCATCGCAAATCGCCAAGGCACGGGGCGGATGGCTCCATGGCAAGCGATGAATCTGCTGTGGATCGGGCACCAGCGCCAGGTCGCCGTCATCGCTGCCATAAAAGCGCGATGGCGGATAGCCGCCCATGATGCATTGCAGCAGCACACCTCGCGCCAGTTGCAACCGCCGGCCCTCGAGGAAGCCTTCGGCGCTCATCACCTTGCCCCTGGGCACGCCATTCAAATCCGGCGTGACACATTCAATCTCATCAATGCCCGTCAATCGCTGCGCGAGTGAACACTGGCCATCGGTCGTCATGACGCAATCCTTGTTATGTGCGAGCCGCGAACGGCAACCCGTACAAAATAGGCTCCGGCTGTTCGGAATATCAAGCACCCAGCGACAATAAAGATCTGCCATTGGAATGCGCTGTGGGAGCGAGCTTGCTCGCGATAGGGTCAGGTCAGCAGCATTGATGCAAGCTGATATACCGCTATCGCGAGCAAGCTCGCTCCCACAGGGTTCTGTACCGACCCGGAGATTGGCTCAGGGCAGATAAAGCCTGAACACCCCACCGCCCAGCACACCGCCGTTGGCAATCTCGGTACGCCCGCTCAAGCCGCCACGCTGGTGCAGCCCGGCAATTCGGGCGGCGAAGTACAGGCCCAGCCCGGTGCTACCGCTGCTGTGGTTGATGCCCTGCACGTACTCGGCCTGACGCTCGATCATCTCAGGCGGGTAACCTTCGCCGTCGTCGTTGATGGTCAACACCAGTTGCCCAGCCTCGTCGCTCACGCTGATCAGCAATGCCTGCCGGGCATGGCGAATGGCGTTGTTGATCGTGTTATCGAGCACCGAAGCAATCAGCTCACGGTCGAAGAAACCCAGCGGGCTCAGCGGATCGACTTCATATGTGGCCATGATCCCGCGACTACGAAACACGTCCTGGTGGCCGGCCAGTTGCGCTTCGATGAAGTCATCCAGCTCGTGATAGGCCGGATGCAGCGGCAGTTGATTCACCCCGAGTTTATAAAGTCCCAACAATTGCACCAGGAGGCCATTGAGGTGAGCGAACTCGAAGCCCATCACGCCCTGCTCCGATGTCTGCCGCTCGCGCTCCGGCAAGCGCTCGAGCCATTGCGTATGCGCCTGCATGAGCAAGGTCAGGGAGTTTTTCATGTCATGCACGGTAGACGCGATCACCGTGGAAAAATCGAGTGCCTGTTCGCTGTCATTCATCGCCAAATGCCTTGCTTCGCAGTTTTTGATAGCGCGCATGACGCGCATCGGTGTCGGGCATCATGCCCACCAGTTTCAGGCAGGCGCGGCATTCCTGCAGCAGCTCCGACTCCACACTGGTATCGGTGCCATGCAGCAGGGATTGCGCCATGTTCAAAGCAATACTGATGTTTTTCGGTTGCATCTTCAGGGCCCGTCGGAACAATTCCCGCGCCTCGGGCAACGCACCAGTCTTGTAGACGCGCACGCCTTCGCGGTTCAGCTCGGCAGCGGCATTGCCCTGGTTGAGAATGTTCGGGTCATCGGTAAGCTTGGCGATGCCTTGCATGACCGCCGGATCATCACCGTAGATCTCCGCGCAATTCTTGAGCATCGACTCGCCGGCGCTGGTTTGTCCGAGCATTTGCAGTTGCTTGGCCACCAGCAAGGCGGCTTCGGCGCTCATGAACTGCTCCATGCCGTCGAGACGCTGCAAGGCTTGCTCGGTCAACTTCTCGGCAGTTTCGGCATCGTTGAGCAGCAGGCTCGTGGCTTTCATCAGGCGCGCCCGCACCTGCAGCCCCGGATCGCTGGGGTTTTCCTTCGCCACGGCGCTGAGCGTCGTGTTGATTTCCAGGCGGGTCCGAGTATCCAGGCCCTTCTCGCTGCCCTTGCTGATCAACGCATGGGCGAGTCCAAGGTTGGTTTCCGGGTCCTTGAAGCGCGACTGCGCGCCCTGCCCCACCGCTTGACGATAGGCTTTTGAGGCGGTGTCGTAATCCTCGTTGGTCATCGCCAACTTGCCCAACAACGCTTGTCGGCGCACCGCCAGGGGCGACAGGCGGACGGCCTCTTCCAGCACACTTTGAGCCTGCTTGGTGTCGCCTTCGGCCACCAGCACATCGGCCATGCCGTCGTACAACGCCGGCATCATCGGAAAGACTTTCAGGGCTTTTTCATAGACAGCCTTGGCTTCGCCTATCTGCCCACGCTTGAAGAGCAATTTACCCAACCCCGCGTACGCCCACGGCAACGGGCGATCCGCGATGATGGAATTGTACAACCGCTCAAGGGCCTCGTTCTGATTCAGGTCGCGCAGCGCATCGGCCCGATAGCGCAGGCACAGCGGCCCGTAGCGCGGGTCCTGCTTGCACAGGGCGATACAGGCATTGAGCACTTCCATCGGCTTGCCACGATCGAGGGCCTGCAGGATCGGCTTGAGCAGCGTCTTGCGTTGCTCAAGGCGCTCCAACCGCTGGGCCAGGCCGGAGCGATTGAATGGCTTGGTCAGGTATGCATCGGGCTCATGCTCCAAGGCACTGAGCACCATCGCCTGGCTGGTCTCGGCGGTCACCATGAGGAAGACGCTTTCATGGCTGATCAATTTCTCGATCATCAGGTCCTCCAGGACCTGCTGACCATTTTTACGCCCATCACCCAGGTGATAGTCCTGCAGGATAAAGTCATAGCGCTTCTGCGAGCACATTCGCAGCGCTACTTCACCCGTATCGGCGGTGTCCACGTCCTTGACGCCCAGTTCACGCAGCATAGACCGGACGGAACTGCGGAAGTCCGAGAAATCATCGACGATCAGAAAACTTTTTTGGTGGTACGCCAGCATCGAGGATGTCCAGGCAAATAAGAAAATGAGCTCAATGGCAAAAAACAACACAACACCGCCCCGCGGTTGGGCGAGGCGCGCAGATGATAGACAACCGCGACACCCACCGCGAGCCGCTCCGGGACGCCGCGACGTCAGGAAAGGGGCCTCATTGGGTTATCGGCCGCAAACAGCGATCCGTTAAGGATTCGTGGAAGGGCTTGGGAGGATTTGCACAGGAAATGGTGTCCCAGGGCAGGTTCGAACTGCCAACCTTCCCCTTAGGAGGGCCAATTTAAGCCTAGCAAGCAAAGGGAAACCCCAGTAATTACAGGACCCTCAGTCCGATTGCGTCCGACAAGACAGATCCGTATAGTCTTTTTTGCACCCATATTGCACCCACGGAGATCAGGTGAAAGAAAAGCTAACCGGCAAACTACTGTCTTCCCTGGAAGTCACCGGTAAGGAGTACGAGGTCCACGACACCATCGTAATAGGCCTATACGTGCGTGTCACGGCAGCCGGAGCCAAGTCGTACATTGTCAGGTGGGGGCGTGCGCGCAAAAAAGCGTTGGGACGAGTCGGTATCCTTACGCTCGACCAAGCCCGCCAGGAAGCGACTCAGTACTTATATGAAGCGCGTAAACACGGCGAGCCTCTGGCAGTCACCCACGGCCGAAAAGGTACTGCCCTCCCCTCGCTACGCGAGTTCATCGACGACACCTATATGCCGTGGTTCAAAACTCACCACAAGGGCCACGAAAAAACGCTGCATACCTTGGACAACAATTTCGACACGATCATGGCTCAGCGCATAGACGCAATCACCGGTCGCGACCTCGACCAGATCCGCACCACCTGGATGCAGGCCGGCAACAAGCCCTCGACCGTCAACCGCAAGATGGGCTCTATCAGCGGCGTGTTTAGTCGGGCGGTAGAATGGGAATACATCACCGCCCACCCAATGGCAAAAGTAAAGCAACTTAAGGTCGATTCCATGGGGTTGGTGCGCTACTTGGATGAAGACGAGAACAAGCGCCTACGCGCAGCTCTGGATGCACGACAAGACGAAATGCGGGCCGAACGTGAAAGCGCGAACAAATGGCGCGCAGATCGGAGCCAAGTACAGAAGCAAAGCTTGCTGGGTCTACACTTCACTGATCACATTAAACCAATGGTGCTCGTCTCGCTGAATTCCGGCATGAGGCGTGGAGAGTTGTTTGACCTCAAATGGTCATCGGTAAACTTCGTTACAAAGACCATCACCGTCGCTGGTGACACAACAAAGACCAGCGAAACCCGACACATTCCTATGAATAAGGAAGTCGTAGCCGTACTTGAAGAATGGAAAAAGCAATCAGCGACGGCCCTCTATGTGTTTCCAAACCAAGAAGGCGGCCGCTTTGAAGACGTGAAAAGCGCATGGCTCAAACTACTCGAAAGGGCCAAGGTGATCGGCTTCCGCTGGCACGATATGCGTCACGACTTCGCATCCCGACTAGTAATGGCCGGAGTACCGCTCAACACGGTACGAGACCTATTGGGGCATGGAGACATCAAAATGACATTGCGTTACGCGCACTTGGCCCCCGGAACCAAAGCGGCAGCCGTAGAGCTGATCTAGTTTTCTAGTTTTGCCTCTATCATCCTTAGGTAGTCCACGTACTTGGGTGCCACCGCTTTATTTTTCAATCGAAACTCAGCGTAGTCTTCGAGCGATGACATCTGCCGACTGATTGCATCCAAATCAACTTTGAAAATTCGATGCTCGTCGGGGTTTGTGATAACCCCCTCCGACTCAAGAAAAATATCTGTATCGCCAGAAAAGAAATCTGAAGACCACAGAATCGCTTCGACAAGAATGTAATCTTTTGGACTCAACGCCTCCTCTGCCAAAAAATACGTCCTGAGTTTTTTGAGAATCGGCTCATCAGGCACGTGAGCCAATTGCAAAGCCGCCAGCAAGGTCCAACTCCCGCCAGACCAAAAACGCTCATCAACAGCTGCATCAACGCCCTGAACCTGAAATTCTGCCGCCGCTTCGGCTATTAGATCTTCCAGTACACGCGTTGATGTCTTCTTGTTTGCATTCGCCAGCCCTTCGAGACAAGCCTTTGAGTTCGCGCTAACGCGCAGGTGAATGGTTTCTACTTTCTTCCTTACGGCCATCGTTTCATTCCCAGACGTCTATGGATCCTAGAAAGGTTGCCACATTCCCGGCAGACACACAACGAAAACGTGTTGACATGAATGTGGCACCACATTTATTGTGGCGCCACAGACACAGCAGTCGCTGCGTCATGAAGCAGCAGAGGCCCCCTTTATGAACCAAACCAACTCCTTAGCGCCTATCTCTGTCGGGGTAGAAGATGCCGCACGCTTGATTGGCGTTGCCAGATCCATGTTCTTTGAAATGATTAAAAACGGGGAGATTCAGACATTCAAATTAGGGAGACGAAGGTTGGTAAGAGTGAAAACCCTAGAAGCCTTCGTCAAGCGACAAGCTCAGGAAAACAGCCGGTGAGTCTTCGCATAGTAGATCTCGCTGGAAACGTGCTTGGCATACTGGTGCTGCCAGGAACGGTTCTTTTAGCGGATTTGGAAGCCCTTCGTCGCCTCGGAGTTCACAGAGTTGAGTTGGTAACCATTAAGATTACTGAAGGTTCGTCTGATTAGAGGCAGGATCATGACGGAGACGTGAAAGGCGATTCTAAGATTAGAATCGCCTTTGGCATGAGTAACTGGGAGGCTAGCAGAAGAATGAGGTTAGGTAATATTTGCTGGCCACCCAAACTCAAGCTGCTTTTAGATAGGATATAAACCCATCCCAGTCATGAGCTTTATATTTTTCCAGCATGGTTTTGTTAAGGTTAATTTGAGACATTTTCCATGAAATAGAATGAGCCCAAAAAACCTCTTCAAGTATTTGTTGTGCTGTGAAGTATCTGAATTGGCTAGCTGTATAGTTATACACGAGATAAATTCGTGTGGGATTTTCCTCTAACACCTCTTTTTTAAACCCACGTTGGTTGACCCAATTCGCTCCGCTTTTTACCTGAATTTCGAAATACCTACCATTTGAACCGACAATGCCATCGATGCCTTTGTCGTCAACCAACGAAGGATATACGTCCAACCCAGCCTCAATTAGTTTTGCCCAGACTAAAAATTCATTTCGTTTGCCGATAGATATTTTGCTCATCAATCACCTTTATAAGAAGAGCTTTCTAGAAGAAATCAGAAAATATAGAAAGCCCGCTGCATGAGTTTTGGATTGATTCCTAGAAACCAGAACCTGAAGGCGGTACAGAACCCGCCACTTCTTTAGAAAGGGATTTATGTATGTACGTCAGGCAAAGGTACTTGACGTTCCCACACGGAGCCTCAAGCGTGATGGAGGAATCCGGCTTGTTCCAACTCAGAGTGGTAGCCTTGATTTCTTGTCCTAGCCCGTTTGTTGCCATTGAAACGACCGATTTACCAGCTCCCCATTTTTGGGTGAGACCTGCCTCGGCAATAGTATAATTTCTACGGTCAGCCATGAGCATAATCATGTAAAGACGAAGCTCGCCATTCTTGTCTTTGTCAAAATGATAGTTGCCCAATGCAGGACCGTAGATTTGCCCGAATGGATCATCACCAACCCGATGACAAACCAGTTTTCCCGCTCCCTGGTCACACCAACCTGCCTTGCCGTCAGGAGTCAGTTTTCCATTGATTACAGGAAGGGCCTGAAACTCAGTGAGCTTCATTCCTAACATAGCACCATTGAAGTCAAATTCTTGAGCTTGAGACGCAGCGCAGAAAAAAATCCATAGAAAAGACGCTGTAGCTTTATTCATCCTTGCCATACCCCTGTTAGCACGCGCTGAGAAGGCGATGGTACACCCAATCCCGCAACCAAAGATCTATGGGGAAGGAGAAGCGAGGTTAAGCACATGCCGCCCTTACGACAGCATGATGGCGCCAAGCTCTTTTTTGATTCTGTAAACTGTGGCTTCGCCGACATTTGCAGCTTGGGCAATCTCTTTGATGGTCATGTTCGAGGCAGTTTGACCTTTGAGAAGCTTTTCTACCCGTTGCCATTTCTCGGTGTTCTTTCGTTTCCCTACAGCCTTCCAGGAAGGATCAGCCGCCCTCTTGTTGGCGATGCCCTGCCTGATTCGCTCGACACGCTTTTCTTGATCAAGGCGGGCCATCGTCGCCATCAGATCAATGAGCATGTTATTGATCACGTGCATGACAGAACCCGCAATGTCACTGCGCCCGCTGGGAGGACTGTCCAGATGTTCCCAACTAGTGGGTAAGTCAGCCACTACCAGCCTCAAACCTTTTGAATTGATCGTTCCTTTGAGGGTTTCCCAATCCACTTGGCTGAGCCGAGAAAGACGATCCACCGATTCAACACACAAAACTTGTCCAGACTCTGCACTGGTCAGCAGCCTGTGGAGTTCAGGCCGTTGCAATTTGGTGCCGGAGAAATTGTCGGCATAGATCCCTGCCACCTCATAATTTCGGCTGGCTGCAAAAGCCAGCAAAGCAGCGCGGGCCCGGTTCGCATCCTGGTCTTGTGTTGACGCTCGGAGATAGAGGTGTGCAAAGACCATAGAAGAAAACTCTCATTAAGACATATAAACGTATAGCCCAATGATAATCTATCATTTGAATATACATCAATACCTATGTGATAGTCACCCTTTCTGCCCCTACCATTCTCGTAGCGGTAGACCTCTTTGATAGAAGGCTATTGCCGCAGACTGAGAATGCCAGCGGTGATGGCAGAGGCATTAATATCGAGAACTCCCAAAGCCGCGACGGCATTGTTCATCGTTTCAGGAGAACCAGTCGACCGTGCCCACAAGGCAATCTCCTCGATCGCTGCGGCTAGCGCGTGCTGGTTGTGCAGCAGCAAAGTTAGTACGTCAGCTGTGGCGATGTTGGCATCTGTATCGTTCGGCATGCGTTTTCATCCTTGGACAGAGTGATGGATGCCAGGATCGAATGAACCCACGCCTTTGATAGACGGCTCTCATCCTGGCCACGCCCCAAATATCCCCTCGAAAACCGGTGCCTGCAATCAACAAGGCGGCTTCCTTCGTGGGTGGTATGGAAGACGCACGTTGCCTTTTGAAAGGCCCGGTTAGCCGAAGGTTCAGCCTCCACAGAATTTTCTTGCTGGAACAGTCAGATAGAATTAGTGTTGTGCAAATTATACCCTAACTCACTATCGAGCTTAGCTCGCTTAAAATTATACGACGCTTGCACGATCACGAAAAAAAAGGATGTTGTGATGGTTGAAAAAATTGACGACGCGTTAGTATTAGCGGAGCAGATTAGCAGCCTAAAGGAACATGGTGGAGACCTGCCATCACAGTTAACTGTAGATGACCGAGTTCTAGCCAGGATAACTGATGGGATATATAGACGACCTTCGGCAGCACTACGCGAACTGATTTTCAACGCATATGACGCCGACGCAACAGAAGTAGTTATTGATACTGATGCCCCCCGCTTCGAATATATTTCAGTTAGAGATAACGGTCGAGGCATGGACGAAAAGTCATTAGCCAACCTATTTAAGCATATCGGCGGCAGTTCAAAGCGTACTCACAAAGGTATTGAGCTAGGAACAGTGCATAGCGATAACCCTGATTTAACCCCAATGGGACGAAAGCTCATAGGTAAAATCGGTATCGGCATGTTTGCTGTAACTCATCTCACTACACACTTCAGGGTAATTACAAAAAAGAAGAACCAAACGCATCGACTGATAGCCGAAGTTTGGATGAAGACTTGGACCGAAGAAAATCTTCGCAATGCTCCAGAAGACGACGGAGAATTTATCACCGGAGACGTAGTTTTTTCTGTAGAGCCTGCGTCAGATCCAGAAAGCCATGGAACCGAGATTGTACTTCTAGAGATACGTGATCAAACAAGAAACAACTTAAAGTCTGCTGACTTCTGGGAAAACTACTTAGAAACAAGAGACGCTACTGACCCAATAGATAAAAAAACTGAAAGATCACCGCCTCAGTTCCATATTGGCTACGTCAGAAAAGAAGATGATGAATTTACCATCCCACCGCAAATGCCTTGGGACGACATCGATGAAGACCTAGTAAAATTTAAAAAACTGTATGACCAAGTTGTAGCGGGCACAGGCACTACAACGAAAAACCCAGATATTGACGAATACCTAGACACTTATCTAGGCATGATTTGGCTATTAAGCCTAGCTGCACCTTTAAAATATATTGATAGCAATCCTCTGCTGTTCTCCTCAGAAAAGAAAATTGATTTTTATAAAATCCAAAACAGGGCAAAAAGCCAGGCTATCCCTCTAATCTTAGACAAAAATCAAACCTTAACAGAAGCTATGGATCTTGAGTCGAATGCTGAAGACCCATGCGGAGGTTTTACAGTTGTAATCGACGGAATAGAACTAAAGCGCCCCGTAATTCTGCCCGAGACTTTGCTCGGCAACAGAAAAAAAGTTCGAGCAACGAATCCAATGATGTTTGTTGGTAAAGTAAAAACCTCTCTCGGTACGATCCCTGCGGACAGAGGTGGCGGCGGACTAGAGTTTGAAGCTTATTTTTATTGGAACTCCCTTATAGTTCCAAAACAGAACAGAGGTGTATTGGTTCGGATAAATAACGCAAGTGGTGTACTCTATGATGATCGCTTTATGGAGTATCAAATTTCCGAGCTAAATCGCCTATCTCAGATTACCGCTGAAATATTCATTATGCGAGGCCTAGATCCTGCGTTAAATATCGACCGTGAATCCTTTAACGTAAGCCACCCGCATTATCAATATCTCACAAAGTGGGTCCACGCCGCGTTAAGACAAGTCACCAACAAACTTAAGGATGTAGGCAAAAAGTCTAGAGACGAGGAAAAAACCAGCGTACGCGCTACCGCCCTGACTGCTGTCGAAAGCCATTTGAACAGCGTATGGGAAAGAAAGGGCGACTCGCTAACTAATAGACCGGACGTTGTTATCCTTCCGTCTTCTAATACCGCTGACTTAATTGATCAAAATAAAATAGCCTATCAAGATGCAGAGCTGACTTTTAGTTTAGATAAAGAACGGCTAGCTGTCCTATCAAAGCCGTCCACACAAGCGCCCCTGACTACTATCGAACAAGCAAAGGCCGTGATGGTAGTATTATCAGCTTATAGTCTTCTCGACGACATAGCATACAGTCGGCAACAAGATCTGTTTATGGATATTGTTAACGCGCTGTCGCCGGAGTTGAACAATGACTAAATTAGAAGTCAAAGATGTTCAAGTGGACGACAATTTAGACGATGACTTTGTTGAAGCAATCGTCCCTCCTCCAACTCCTGCGATTGAGAACCGCACAGTTGCAGTTGTCAAACAACTAAGGCCTTGGCATAAGCCAAGAAAGCAGCTTGTAAGACGTAGCTGGAGTCATCACATACGCTCGTTAATGCGATCACTCCACATTCCAGCCGACTCATCACGTATATTTAGATATCTAACTCTAGCGGGTCCAGACATGCTGGATATTAGACATCTAGAGGATGTAACTGTAAAAGCAGGTTTTAAGTTGAAATATGTAGGTTTCAGTCCAAGAGGCTCCAAGGACGAGGCCGAGATCATTCTTGCTCAAAACCAGATGCGAAGTTACGACTGGATAGATAGAAATTCAGACACTCTATGGTATCGTTTGGAAGATATCGCTGCCGGAGAAAAATCTACAGCCATGAGAGCAGTAGAAAGTCATGGCCCATACCATGCTATCAATTTCGATCTTTGCCAAAATATTACGCAGACAAAGGCCGGAGCTCCAAGCATTCTAGATGCCCTAATTAAACTAATCAGCTTTCAATCTGCGGGAGGCACTGGATCCTGGCTTTTGTTTATAACAACAAAAATAGAGCCGCTAAATACCCCTGACAGCAGAGTTGCGGACTTCCTCAAGGCGATCAACTCGAATATAAAAGACTCTGAACAGTTCAGCGCAGAGTTCTCTCAGCTCTGCCAGCAAGAAGGCATCGCTTATGAAGACGCGCTTAACGAACCCAAAAAGCTATCTACAGACGCTTTTGTAAAGTTCTTTTGCTTAGGGTTTACTAAGTGGCTTATAGGACATTTATGCACAGCGTATCCTGTAATCGAGCTTTCGATGCAGGGAAGTCATATATACTCGGTAGAACAAGGTTCAAAGGATATGCTTTCATTAGTATATAAATGTTCACCAATACTCAGAAAACCAGCAGATCCCAATCCTGTTCGAAGCACGCGAGAGGTAGAAATAGATTCCGGACTGACCGCAGTTCGGAAAACCCTATTACTGTGCGATATTGATAATAAAATGGCAACGGAGCCTCAGTTACTTGAGGACTTAACCTTGGAGACACATGCATTGCTGAGATCAGCTAATTACGCTCAAGACATAATCTCATTAGCAGTAGAAACTGCCGTGCCTGCATGAAAACCCGCTACTAAATCGATAGGAGGCTCCTCTAGCAGTGTCAACTGTATTGATTCTGCTAGAGCCCTTGCCATCGGCGGGGGTACGGCCTCACTAACCTGCGTAATCTGGGATGAGAGCGTTCCAAGCAACTCGTACTCATCAGGAAATCCCTGAAGCCTCATTGCTTCAAGTACACTGAGTCGACGTAGACAATTCGGGTGAATATGGACTTCTCTGTTACCATACGCAACAGTGATACTTGGCTTATGTAGCTCAAGTGTTTTGAAACTTCGATTTGCACGCTTACCTGGTGAAAGAGCGCCAGGCGTCGTGAATTTTTTAGACTTCGGCTGCATACACCAATGGTTGGGATGATATGCAATTTCGGACTTGACCAGATTTCGCTTGTAAAAAGTCGGAGCAGGCAAATCACCAATAGCATGACCCACTGTGAGTGTTATTGGATCACAATCTACTTTTTGAGGTTGCTTCCAAACAACATCTGGATAAAGATCAGTATTAATCCCAACCATAAGTAGGCGCTCACGACTTTGTGGAACACCAAAGTCCGTTGCATTTACGATAGTTTCTCGGACATTAAATCCAATATCTTTCAGATATGCCTTTATACTTTCAAAGTGCTCTTTATGCTCCCCCTCGTTCAACCCTGGAACATTCTCAAAAGCGAAAAAATGAATAGGCGACCTATCATTTAAACTTTTAATAATGTCAGCATACACGAAAGGCAAGTCATGTCGCGGGTCGTTATCTTTTGGGTTTTTATTTGCACGACTAAAACTTTGACATGGCGGCCCGCCAATTATACCTATAGGATTGAATTGCCCCCCATGCAACTGATCTAGCTTATCTAACGTTAGGTCTCTTACATCCAAACAGTGACCATTTTTGTGAGGACCAACACGATTATGATTATAGGAAGCAATGCTGTCCTTACGTATGTCAAAAGCGAGGCCAATATCAAATCCAGCCCTTTCAAAACCCAGGTCGAGACCGCCGGCACCGCAAAACAAACTTAGTAGCATAAAATTCTCGACCAGTGAGGCATCTTCCGCAGGAGCTGCCAAATGACGCAATCTTACTCGATTATAGTTTTCTCTTCCACCACTTTCGACATCGCGCTATATCGCACGAGCATTACAACTAGTACCAACGCCTCTCAAAAATAACTACCAAATGGAATATGCCTTCTCTGGAAACACTAGAAAGGACATTACCAGCTTCCTAAATCGCTTAATATCTACTACATCTCCTTGCAGCACATTAAATGCGCAGTTATATATAATATCTTTGAGCACTGCCCAGTCATCAGCGTCCCTCAGCATCGCCTGACCATATTTTTTATTTATGAGAGGCTCATACTTAACATAGAAATATTTATTATAAGTCTGGCTCCGCTTTACACGCTCGAGAGACATGTATCCTACTACCATTATTCTCCTCAAGCGCTTAAGCATTACAGCTCTTTCACCACCATATGAAATAAATCGAGTCAAGCCATCCATATATGCAAGATACTTAGACTCTATTGCCGGACCAATCGCATAATTATTTGACCTGCTAATCGCCGCCCACTGCTTTTGCAAAGAGGAGTAACTGTAGGTGATCAATTCATCAAATCTGACAGACTCGTCCAAGCTGATTATTTTTTCAACAACTTTAACTTTTTTAGACTTTCTAACCGGACGAACTAGAATATATTCTGATATCACATCCTTTAAGTACTCTTCGATCATGAGAAGCACTTCGTTATTTTTCATGCCACTTGTCACTTTCCACTTTTGTAAAAGCTTATTATTACTTATAGACAATCCACCTGAGAAATATTTTTGGCTAAGCTTTCTATTTTGATAGGAACCGCCATAAAACAGGTTGCGGCAGTGAAACAAACCCGTCACTCCCTCCCCTTTTACAGGAACAATATGGCAAAGCATAACATCACCGGCAGGCCGATTCTTAACCAAGTCTATCGTTTCTATAAATGAGTCCAGTGTATGCCCTTTCAAAATCTCAACTGTTTTAGCTCTCTTACACTGCTTTATTAGATATAACATCTCATCATTCTGGAGTAGATTGGCTCGCTTTCTCTCCACGCGTGTAAGCAAGGACTTATTCTTTCTATGGTCGTATTTCCTGCATCTCGCGGTGCAGTAAATCTGGCTTGACCATTGCCCAGACTTATTAGGGATCACTATATCGCAGTAACGGCAATACTTAATCATGACTAGCACTCTATAGGTGTAGTCATTATTTACAGTTTTAAGGAAGCCGTCCCCATATCCTGACTACATCGAGTCGGCTATGGTCCATAGCAACTAATTAATAGACATCGCTCATATTACGTTTCGGATATGCGACTATCAAATTTCCGAAAACAGCTCTGAAAGATCTACTTTGAGAGCGTCAGCGAGCACCTTTATCGCATCCAGGCTCGGGTTCGCACCGCCAGTTTCAATCCTAGACATATAGGTCCGTGCGAACCCGCACTTGTCCGCGAAAGCTTCTTGAGTCATGCCGGTGGCAAGACGAAGCTCACGTACTCGATGACCGAAGCGATGGCGTAGAGAGGAAGAAGGCATTCCCACATCGTGGGCTTATGTGATCTAATCGTGAACACACTAATCGTGACATTGGTTATTTTATGAGCAATATTCTGACGAAACCATGCACCCAGGTCTTTTCAGTCGTAACCAGGTGCCCAGGCTCTCTGCTTGCAAAAGTGGATTTTTTCGCCAGAACCGTTGGTGTCAGGCAGTCGAGGCAGTTAGATCTACACCTAATTGCTTTACGTGCCACTTCGCTGCTACATAAACATTAAATTTTAATACTGAAAGGAATCTGGATATGCTCAGGGGTTTTGCCATTCTCTGTTTCACACTGCTATGTTCATTAGCTAATGCTGCTTTGCCGGCTGCACCACTGACTATTTCGGCGGCTCAGGAGGTATTAAACGAATTCAGGGACCGCTATGAAGATGACTTCAAATACGATATGTCCAGAGTTGCAAAATCCGCATTCCCGACTCCAGAACAGTCATATGTGTATGCAAAATATATGAATAAAGCCTTCGCCAAGGCTGGTTATAGCTTAGACGCAACTTTGTACGAGTTCTTCAAAACAGGAGGCATATCTGGTGGCACTGGCGGCAACCCGAATGTTTTATTCATGCAAAAATTAAACCTTACACAATATGCCATTGCCCTCAAGAGCGCAGGCACTGCAAATGCATTTATTAAGGCCGACGCTGTTTCTGAAAGAACAATATCGTATGCAAAGGATGTTGCGATAGACGTTCCAATAACCAATAGTGATTATGTAATCGATGCAACTCCTGGGTATGCGATACAGGGCCTTGAGAAATACAAGCGAGAAGATGGCCGGTTCATCGGATACATAAAGCTGGGTACTGGCCCTTGGAAAGACTGGCTGTATTTTGAATCAGAAGGTCGCACGGGTGAACAATACGGAATTGGACTAGTACAAGTTTCTGGTGTTGATGGGAAGGAGTTAGAGGTATTGAAAGCCCTGAATGGTAAAAGAGTAAAAATGGAGGGTACCTATTTTATGGCTAAAGGACAACAGATGGGCGAGCTTGATTCCAGAGTCATAGCCATCGACCCAAGATTTTTTGATCTAAGCCATAAGTTGTTATTCAAAATACTCTAACAATCAGAACCAAAGCTAAAGGTCTCATCTGAGGAATCCAGAACAAGGCCTTTTGTGGCTCTTTTCAAAAAATGGAGTGTCTATGTACATATTAAGGTGTCTCACTGTTGTAGCAGTTTCAAGCGTTTCCACTTTTGCATCTTCTCAGCAGTTTACTTACTTCTCATTCCAAGAAGGCGGATATGCTGGAAAAATGCTTGTTGCGAACGAATTAACGCATGGCAGCCCCTTGCAGCCTATCGCTGTTCATATTCAAACTGTAGATACTAGCACTCATCACGAATGTGATGTTTGGGCTATGGAAAATACCGTAGCTAGAATCCAGTCAAATGGAAAGCTATCCACCTCAATGCGAGTTGTAGATAACAATAAAAAAGCTACTGGCGAGACTTTTGAAGTTGTAATCGGAGAGTCAGCAGCAGTAATTACGTCTTCCGCTCCAAGTGAGTATTGCGGCGTTTCGGGAACCTTTTCCGGCCATTGGGTACGCACTCAAGAGGACGGCACCGGGGAAGGTGAACCCGAAAGCGAGCAAGATGCATTGTGAGTAGTCGGCGACCCCGATATAGAAAATTCCAATCGACTACGTGTTAGCTAACCAACGATAACGTAAAAGGCCCCGCCTGAAATTTCCAGAGCAGGGCCTTTCTAGAGCATTAATATTAGTTTCACCGAAGCATGCTCTGTACGCGATCAATAGTGCCATTTATATACACTTATGAACCAGTTCTGCTTATCACCAAAACTCTTTAAACTGACGCCTCATCCTTTGCACCAGACACCTCCACTCCGACAAGGGTGTAGTTGTCCTTAGTGTGCCCCTCGATAACGCATTTTATGATAGCGTCACAATATTCTTGGAGACTAGAATATGACAAAGACAAGTCTCTGAAGTATTTTTTGGGGATCACAGAATAAACCCCATCTGTCATAACTAAGAGGCGATCACCATTAGCCACTTCCAGCTCAAACTCCTGAAAAACAAATTTGGCCATGGTTCCGACCGCACTATAGAGCACATTCCGTCGGGGATACGTACTTGCCTCCGACTTAGTAAGTTTACCCGATAGAAGAAGCCTTGCAACTTCCGAGTGATCTTGGGTGATTTGTTGCACTCCGTTTTTCCTGAGAAGGTAAACTCTGCTATCACCACTATGCACTCCGTAGGCTTTATTTCCACAGAGTACCAAACAAGTAAGCGTCGTTGCCATCCCGGTCAAGTCTGGATCTTTCGAAGCTAGATCAAGTATCACGTCATGCGTACTAATTATGGCATCTTTCGGCGAAGAACCATTCTTTACTGCGGCCATGAAATTTTCACAGGCTTTTCGTGATGCAGTTTGCCCTCCCTTATTGCCACCCACACCATCTGCGACAACAAGATAGAGGCTGTCAGAAACATTTTCAACCAGGAAAAAGTCCTGATTTTGTTCCCTGGGCCCCTTATCTGTCTGGGAAAATACCATCATAAATTACACCGGGCAGATTTGTGTTAGCGTAGATACAATGCTCGGATGCAAAGACGCTCTTTCCACTCCAATGGAGTTTTCCATGTGAGCTATCATTCGGCACGCCTTATGACCAAGCACACGTAGTTCTAAAGCGAGACGATTAGCAATGCGAGCATCAAGTGTTGGTTTACATACGTTGTGAAACTTTTGTTCAACATACCAACGATTGTGGCTCGTTCCCATTTCGAGATATGCCAAAAGAACTTCAACTTGGCAGTCGATATTTTCCGTAGTGAAAAAACGTGACAGACGATTTGCGATACCGTCACACTCATTGAAGTCAAAGTAACTATCCTTGACCCACTTTGCATACTCAACGCCAAGCCGACTAGCAAGATCTGGGCTAAGCAGAATTAATTCATCAATACGATCTATTGAAATAGTGGAAAGTAGCGCACGCATATCACTTGAAGAAGATTCATCTTCGACCTTCTCGACAATAGTTCTCCACGTCTGCTGAGTCAAAGGGGAGTTATTCTTCAAAAGGTCTATCAATGCGGCGACTTGTGCTTGAGCAACCACTACTGGCGCTTGCCCTACAGAGAGAATGGCATCCCTCAAAGCAGCTACACTTTGAAAGCGTCGATTGGGCTCTCGTCTAGTACAGCAACGCATAATATCTGCGTAGGGACCGATTTCTTGAATTTCAGAGCACGGAATCCGATCATCGACACCAAAAAGGTCGTGAAGTATACAGCCAGCCGAATATATGTCTGACATCGGAGATGCACGACGCAAGTCAGCAACTATTTCTGGCGCCGTGTAGTAATCCGACCCCATCCTCATCCCAGTCTGTGTAAGTACAGACAACTGAGTATCTCTCAAGGATATGAGACCGAAATCACTAATCACATAAGCAGCACCATCGTTGAAATTAAGCTTCAGTACGTTTTGTGGTTTCAGATCCCTATGCGTAATTCCCACGCTGTGCAAATACTCTAGCCCAGCAAGTATATCCATCATAACGGCTATCGGATTACCGCCCAACGTTTGATCTAAGCGTAGATCTTTGTCAAGGGTGGAAGCGGCCACCGGCATCAAAAACCAAGGAGGGTTATCTGCCAACTGAGAGCGCAGCACTGGCATGATGTTACGATGTTGTAGATTAGCTTGGACGCTAGCCTCCCGAATGAAGCGACTCCTAATATTAGGAACTAGTTCATCAGGAAAACTGGCAGGTTGATTATTGCTGAAGGTTTTCCTAGCAAAGGCGTTCCCGTTTAGGTCCCTAACGAGGTCGACGTTACCAAACCCACCGCTTCCTATGCGACTCTCAAAATTCAACATTTTGGGCTCCCCCCCAGAGTAGTTTGCACAATATACCTGCCTGAGGAGGACTTTTCATCGACCATGAGGAAGTGAGATGTGAATAGTTATCTCGTGATTCCATCGGTCAGCCCTCTATGACCTTTGTTAGGCCATGGGGAGTCATGCAGATGACCTGTCGCCTGCGATTGGATTGCCGAACGCGACAGGTATTTGGAGCTACGACGGGGAAGCGAATGCTACCAGTACGCTCTTTGCAGCCTAAAAATTATGGGGCTGGCTTCAAAATGGGCTCTACTGCGACCAACTCTGAATGAATAGACATGATGCTCGCTTCCCTTCCAGGGGTAGGGTTGAGCAAAAACCTTCTCCGATCACCGATCAGGGGCAAGTGACTGCACCCGCCCTGCACCCATGAATATTTTATTCATGGTTTGAAATCGCTAGAAGCCTCGAATAATATGGTGTCCCAGGGCAGGTTCGAACTGCCAACCTTCCCCTTAGGAGGGGGATGCTCTATCCAATTGAGCTACTGAGACACGGGACGACCACGAGAAACGCGGTGCGTTGGACGGCGAGCATGTTAACGGCCAGCCCCGCTTTTGTCATGCATCCCCGCCTATTAAGTGTAGGCAAATGGTACGGCCCACCGTCTCGTCAAGCGAATAGCCCGTGACTCCTGCCGCCGCTCATCTGTCCCAGGCTTGTCGATCTAGTAAATCGGCCAATTGCCACTATCCTATACGTAACAAGGAAAGCAGCCGTCTTGTTCCGCACCGGTTATCCGCCCAACGGTATGGCACAACGACACGATGCAGTGGTCACAAATGCGGAACCTGACGGTTTTTTCAAACCAGTCCGCATTTTTTGATGAAAGGTGCTGGCATAACGCCTTTACCCGGATCAGAATTTGTCACAGAATTGGCGCCAATGATCTGGCAATTTTGAGGCATGATGCGGGCCTCATAACAATTCAGGTTGAACATTTGGCTGCGCGCCTTGTCCTATCGACATCCTGCGGCCAATCCCGAGAACCGCTCCCCTGAACTAACCGGTTAATAAATATGCGCCCAATGACAAAGCCAATTTATTCCAGCCGTACGGCTGACAAGTTCGTCGTACGTCTGCCAGACGGAATGCGCGAACGCATTGCCGAGGTGGCTCGTAATCATCACCGCAGCATGAACTCCGAAATCATTGCGCGCCTGGAGCAAAGCCTGATTCAGGAAGGTGCATTGGGCGAAGAGCTGAGCATGCGCCTGGACAGCCCGGAGCTTTCGCTGCATGAGCGCGAGTTGCTTCAACGCTTCCGACAACTTTCCCATCGTCAGCAGAACGCCCTTGTTTCGCTGATCGCCCACGACGCCGAAATGGCCGCAGACGCGTCCTGATCGCGTCCAAGATATTAAAGCCAGCCTCGTGCTGGCTTTTTTTTGCCCGAAATATGGCCGCGGTGAAAAGCAATCGCCCAGAAAAAAGCCCGCGCGGCAGGGCGGGCTTCTTGATAAGCCATTCAGAGCAGGAAGATCGTCGCCAAGCCCAGGAAGATAAAGAACCCGCCGCTGTCGGTCATGGCGGTGATCATCACGCTGGCCCCCATCGCCGGGTCGCGACCCAGGCGAGCCAGCGTCATGGGAATAAGTACCCCCATCAATGCTGCCAACAACAGATTGAGGGTCATCGCAGCAGTCATGACCACGCCCAACGACCAGCTTCCATAAAGCAGATAGGCCACAACGCCAATCACGCCGCCCCAAATGACGCCGTTGATCAAGGCCACCGCCAGTTCCTTGCGCATCAACCGCGACGTGTTACCCGTACTGACCTGGTCCAGCGCCATGGCGCGAACGATCATGGTGATGGTCTGGTTGCCGGAGTTACCGCCGATGCCGGCAACGATAGGCATCAACGCCGCCAGCGCTACCAGCTTCTCGATGGAGCCTTCGAACAGGCCGATGACTCGCGATGCGACAAACGCCGTGATCAGGTTGATCGCCAGCCAGGCCCAGCGGTTACGCAGGGATTTCCAGACAGAAGCAAAAATGTCTTCTTCTTCCCGTAGACCCGCCATGCTGAGGACTTCGCTTTCGCTTTCCTCACGAATCAGGTCAACCATTTCGTCGATGGTGAGACGGCCGATCAGCTTGCCGTTCTTGTCCACCACCGGCGCCGAGATCAAGTCGTAGCGCTCGAACGCCTGCGCCGCATCGTAGGCATTCTCGTCAGGGTGAAAGCTCACGGGATCGCTGGCCATCACCTCGGCCACTTGCTTTTCCGGGTCGTTGACCAGCAGGCGCTTGATGGGCAGTACGCCCTTGAGCACGCCGTCATAATCGACGACGAAGAGTTTGTCGGTATGCCCCGGCAGCTCCTTCAGACGACGCAGGTAGCGCAAGACCACTTCAAGGCTGACGTCCTCACGGATCGTCACCATCTCGAAGTCCATCAGCGCACCGACCTGCTCCTCGTCGTAGGACAACGCCGAGCGCACACGCTCGCGCTGCTGGCCATCGAGGGCTTCCATCAGTTCATGGACAACGTCGCGGGGCAATTCGGGGGCAAGGTCGGCGAGTTCGTCGGCGTCCATTTCCTTGGCCGCAGCGAGAAGCTCATGATCATCCATGTCGGCGATCAGGGTCTCACGAACCGAGTCGGACACCTCAAGCAAGATGTCGCCGTCGCGATCAGCCTGGACCAGTTGCCAGACCGTCAGGCGCTCTTCCAGCGGCAAGGCTTCAAGAATGTAGGCGACGTCGGCGGAGTGCAGGTCATCGAGCTTGCGTTGCAACTCGACGAGGTTCTGCCGGTGGACCAGATTCTCGACCCGGTCATGATGCGGCCCTTCCTGGCGATGCGTCAGGTCTTCCACGACCCGCTGGCGATGCAGCAGCTCAACGACTTGAGCGAGGCGATCCTGAAGGCTTTCCTGCGTTTTTTTTACTTCGATTTCAGTCATAGGCGAACTCCACTCCCAGCAGTGGAGCACGCCGGAAGGATCAATCAGTTAATTCATGATTGGCAAAACAAGCTGTTGAGTAACTACTGGGTAAGTCCATGAAGATATTCCAAAGCCCCGGCGGGGCTGACGGGCGCAATCATACACCGCTTGGCGCTGTAAAACGTTAAAAAATCATGGCAAGAACAAGCGCTTGCGAGACAAACCTGAACACAGGCTGAACCTCCGTATCTACGACGACTTATTCTGAAAAGAAAACACACCGCCTGGCAAAAGTGCAGCAGCTACCCTTGCTCTATTCACCGTCAAGGAGGGACGCCAGGATGCCTGGATTTCGCTGTCTATTTTGGCTCTACGCCCTGCCCTGCCTGCCGCTCTGGGCTGCTGACCACGTTGTGCATCGCTGCGAAGATCTCGATGGACAGGTCACCTTCACGACCTTGAGCTGCGGCCCGGGAGAAACCCTGACGCTGCAACCGATCCATTCGTTCAACCCAGGCTACATCGAGCCGATGCTGCCCGAAGCCGAGAGCCATCAAACATCCAGCAACAAAACCAGGCGCAGGGAACCGACCATCGTCGGTCGCCTCGAAGACCGCTGCGGGAACCTGATCAGCGCCGGCCAGCGCCGCGAAGCGATCATCAACCGTCGGATCATCGCTGGCATGAGCCAGCAAGACGTCGAGAGCGCGCTTGGCAAGCCCGACACGATCAAGGTGCGGAATTCGAGCACGCGGTATACCTACAAAACCAAGAAGGGTCGCAGTGCAGAGGTGGTATTTGATGAGAAAGGATGTGTGAAAACCTGAATCGCAGACAGCAAAAAGCCCGCGTTAAACGCAGGCTTTTTGGTGTTTGGTGCACTCGACAGGATTCGAACCTGTGACCGCTCGGTTCGTAGCCGAGTACTCTATCCAGCTGAGCTACGAGTGCAAGTTGTGGTTTTATACCAGATCACAACTGGTTGAAGCCAAGTTATTTGCATTGCTGCAAGCAACTCTTAAATGGTGCACTCGACAGGATTCGAACCTGTGACCGCTCGGTTCGTAGCCGAGTACTCTATCCAGCTGAGCTACGAGTGCATTTGTTGCCGCGCATTATAGGTCGCCAAATCTTTTTGTAAAGCGCTTTTTTCAGTAATTTCAAACACTTACCGATCAAGCCAGATTACAGCGCACTAAACGAATAATGGCGGAGAACGGGGGATTCGAACCCCCGACACCCTTTTGAGGTGTACTCCCTTAGCAGGGGAGCGCCTTCGGCCACTCGGCCAGCTCTCCGCAACACGGGGCGTATATTAACCACCTTCATCCCCGTTTGCAAACATAAAAATCGATAAAAATTAATGGCTTGGTTCGTCGTCCTTCTCTTTCTTGATACGCAGGTAAATTTCCTCGCGGTGCACAGCGACCTCTTTCGGGGCGTTGACGCCGATACGCACTTGGTTTCCTTTGACGCCGAGCACGGTCACGGTGATTTCGCCATCGCCAATAATCAGGCTTTCTGCACACCGACGGGTCAGAATCAGCATACCTTTCTCCTCACGCAATTCACTTAAGGGACAACCGTCTGCAAAAAAAAGGCATGGGACCTACAACCGAAACGGTCGCAGCCTACAGGCCTAGTATTGACCAGCGCGCGCAAAAGAACAGTTTTGGGACACGCCATTCAGAAAAACAAAGGGCGCGGTAAAAACCGCGCCCTCAAGGCAACGCCTTACTCGCCCTGTCGGGCCGCAGCGTCGAGTTCAAACGCCGTGTGCAGGGCGCGCACGGCCAGCTCCAGGTACTTCTCTTCGATCACCACGGAAACCTTGATTTCCGACGTGGAGATCATCTGGATATTGATGCTTTCCTTGGCCAGGGATTCGAACATGCGGCTGGCCACTCCTGCGTGGGAACGCATGCCGACACCGACAATCGAGACCTTGGCGATCTTGGTGTCGCCAACCACTTCGCGGGCACCGATCTCGCCGGCCGTTTTCTTCAACACGGCTTCGGCGGACTGATAGTCGTTGCGGTGCACGGTGAAAGTGAAGTCGGTGGTGTTATCGTGCGCGACGTTCTGCACGATCATGTCGACTTCGATATTGGCGGCACTGATCGGGCCGAGAATCTTGAACGCCACGCCGGGGGTGTCTGGCACGCCACGGATGGTCAGCTTGGCTTCATCGCGGTTGAAAGCGATGCCGGAAATGATCGGCTGTTCCATGGATTCCTCTTCATCAATAGTAATGAGGGTGCCCGGACCCTCCTTGAAGCTGTGCAGGACGCGCAGCGGAACGTTGTACTTGCCAGCGAATTCAACCGCACGGATCTGCAATACCTTGGAACCGAGGCTGGCCATTTCCAGCATCTCTTCGAAGGTAATCTTGTCCAGGCGTTGAGCCACGGGCACGACCCGTGGATCGGTGGTGTAGACGCCATCGACATCGGTGTAGATCTGGCACTCGTCAGCCTTGAGGGCCGCCGCCAGCGCCACGCCCGTGGTATCGGAACCACCACGGCCGAGGGTGGTGATGTTGCCGTGTTCGTCCACGCCCTGGAAGCCGGCGACCACCACGACGCGACCGGCCTTCAGGTCGCCGCGAATCTTCTGGTCATCGATCTGCAGGATACGCGCTTTGTTGTGCGCACTGTCCGTCAGGATCCGAACCTGGTTGCCGGTGTAGGACACCGCCGGCACGCCACGCTTGATCAGCGCCATGGCCAGCAAGGCGATGGTCACCTGCTCGCCGGTGGAAACGATCACGTCCAGCTCGCGGGGAACCGGTTGCTGGTCGCCGCTGATTTGCTTGGCCAGATCGATCAGACGGTTGGTCTCGCCGCTCATGGCCGACAGCACGACCACCAGGTCGTCGCCCGCTTCACGGAATTTCTTAACCTTGTCGGCGACTTGTTCGATTCTCTCGACGGTGCCGACCGAGGTGCCTCCAAATTTCTGTACGATCAAAGCCATTTCAAAGCCGCCTCTGCCCATGAAGGGCGCCCAAATAATCAATCAACAGCGGCCGGGCCCACCTTGGCGAGCCCGGAGCGCCGTCTTAAATACCCTGCTCTACAAATGCAACGGTCTGGGCCAGTGCCGCGTCCAATGCGCCGGCGTCGGTACCGCCGCCTTGCGCCATGTCCGGACGACCACCGCCCTTCCCGCCCACTGCTGCAGCGGCCTGCTTCATCAAATCACCGGCTTTGAGTTGGCCAGTCAGGTCTTTGGTCACGCCTGCGACGAGAACGACCTTTTCCTCATGGACACCGCCGAGCAGGATCACTGCGCGGCCGAGTTTGTTTTTCAGTTGATCGACCAGCGCCAGCAGCGCCTTGCCATCCTGGCCGTCGAGACGCGCGGCCAGCACTTTGACGCCCTTGACGTCCACCGCCTGGGCCGACAGATCGTCGCCCGCGGCGCTGGCAGCCTTGGCCTGCAACTGCTCGAGTTGCTTTTCCAGCAGGCGGTTGCGCTCCAGCACAGCCGACAGCTTGTCGATCAGGTTGTCACGGCTGCCCTTGATCAGGCTTGCCGCTTCCTTGAGTTGTTCTTCCGCCGCATTGAGATACGCCAGCGCCGCAGCGCCAGTGACCGCCTCGATACGCCGCACGCCGGAGGCCACGCCGCCTTCGCTGACGATCTTCAGCAGGCCGATGTCGCCGGTGCGATTGGCGTGGATGCCACCACACAGTTCAACGGAGAAGTCGCCCATGCTCAGCACGCGCACGCTGTCGCCGTACTTCTCGCCAAACAGCGCCATCGCGCCCTTGCGCTTGGCGGTCTCGATGTCGGTTTCTTCGGTCTCTACCGGGGAGTTCTTGCGAATCTCGGCGTTGACGATGTCTTCCAGCGCCTTGAGTTGTTCAGGCTTGATGGCTTCGAAGTGGCTGAAGTCGAAACGCAGGCGCTGGCTGTCCACCAACGAACCTTTCTGCTGGACGTGCTCACCCAGCACCTGACGCAAGGCTGCGTGCAGCAAGTGCGTGGCGGAGTGGTTCAGCGACGTCGCGTGACGAACCTCGGCATCGACATGGGCCGCCACCGGGGCAGCGATCATCAGGCTGCCGGAGGCCAGCACGCCGTGGTGCAGGAACGCGCCGCCGGTCTTGGTGGTGTCACGCACGTCGAAGCGCGAGTTGCCGGCCTGCAGGTAGCCGCAGTCGCCGATCTGGCCGCCGGACTCGGCGTAGAACGGGGTCTTGTCCAGCACGATGACGCCTTCCTGGCCTTCGCTCAGGATGTCGACCGACTGGCCGTCCTTATAGATGGCGACGATCTTGGCCGAACCGGTGGTTGCGCTGTAGCCGGTGAATTCGGTGGCCACGTCAACCTTGACCAGGCTGTTGTAGTCCATGCCGAAGGAGCTCGCGGAGCGTGCACGCACACGCTGGGCTTCCATCTCGCGCTCGAAACCTTCCTCGTCGAGGGTCAGGTTGCGTTCGCGGGCGATGTCGCCGGTCAGGTCCATCGGGAAGCCGTAGGTGTCGTACAGCTTGAACACCACGTCGCCAGGGACCACGTTGCCCTTGAGTTCGGCCAGGTCCTGTTCGAGGATCTTCAGGCCTTGCTCCAGGGTCTTGGCGAATTGCTCTTCTTCAGCCTTGAGCACGCGCTCGATGTGCGCTTGCTGGGACTTGAGTTCCGGGAAGGCTTCGCCCATCTCGGCCACCAGTGCCCCGACGATCTGATAGAAGAAGCTGCCCTTGGCGCCCAGTTTGTTGCCGTGACGGCAGGCGCGACGGATGATCCGGCGCAGCACGTAGCCGCGACCCTCGTTGGACGGCAGCACGCCGTCGGCGATCAGGAAGCCGCAGGAGCGGATGTGGTCGGCCACGACTTTCAGCGAAGCCTGGTTGTCGTTGGTGCAACCGATGGCCTTGGCCGACGCGGTCAGCAGGCTCTGGAACAGGTCGATTTCGTAGTTGGAATGGACGTGCTGCAGCACCGCACTGATCCGCTCCAGGCCCATGCCGGTGTCCACAGACGGCGCTGGCAGCGGATGCAACACGCCATCGGCGGTGCGGTTGAACTGCATGAAGACGTTGTTCCAGATCTCGATGTAACGGTCGCCGTCTTCTTCCGGCGAGCCGGGTGGGCCGCCCCAGATGTCGGCGCCGTGGTCGTAGAAGATCTCGGTGCAAGGGCCGCACGGGCCGGTGTCGCCCATGGTCCAGAAGTTGTCGGAGGCGTAAGGCGCGCCCTTGTTGTCGCCGATGCGCACCATGCGCTCAGCCGGGACGCCAACTTCCTTGGTCCAGATGTCGTAGGCTTCATCGTCAGTCGCGTAGACCGTTACCCAGAGTTTTTCCTTGGGCAGGTTCAGCCACTTGTCAGACGTCAGGAACGTCCAGGCGAAGGTAATGGCGTCGCGCTTGAAATAGTCACCGAAGCTGAAGTTGCCCAGCATTTCGAAGAAGGTGTGGTGACGAGCGGTATAGCCGACGTTTTCCAGGTCGTTGTGCTTGCCGCCGGCGCGCACGCATTTCTGGCTGCTCACCGCACGGGTGTAGGCACGTTTTTCCTGGCCCAGGAAGCAGTCCTTGAACTGGTTCATCCCCGCGTTGGTGAACAGCAGGGTCGGGTCGTTGCCCGGAATCAAAGAGCTGGAGGCTACTCGGGTGTGGCCTTGCTCTTCGAAGAAGCGAAGGAAGGCTTCACGGATTTCTGCGCTTTTCATTAGGTTCTTCCACGGAGGCTGCGGCCAAAGGCCTGTGCATAACGTCAACAGACGAAGCAACGGCAAAGGGCCGCATTATATCGGCCCTTTGCGTGGGGTACAGCGTGTTTATGCGATAGAAACTGTCAATTGGCGCGGTTGGCGGGTCATTGGCGGGAAAATTCGACGAAAGTGGCGACTACCTGATCAATTTGCGCCGCGCTGACGTCCATGTGCGTCACCATTCGCAGGCGCGACGCCGCGCTGAGCTTGACGCCCCGCTCACCGGCAAACGCCTTGATCGCCTCGGCCCGCTCGCCCATTTGCACATAGACCATGTTGGTCTGCACCGGCTCGACCTCGTAGCCCGCCGCCCGCAAGCCCTCGGCGAGCCGCTGGGCATTGGCGTGGTCATCCGCCAGGCGCTGGACGTTATGCTCCAGGGCATACAGCCCCGCCGCCGCAAGGATCCCGGCCTGACGCATGCCGCCACCGACCATCTTGCGCAGCCGGCGTGCCTTGCCGATCAGTTCGGTCGTACCGCACAGGACCGAGCCCACCGGAGCGCCCAGGCCCTTGGAAAGGCACACCGACACCGAATCGAAATGCTGGGTGATTTCTCGCGCATCGACATTCAATTTGACGGCTGCGTTATACACCCGCGCGCCGTCCAGGTGCAGGGCCAGGCCATGTTCCCGCGTGAAGCGCCGAGCCCGGGCCAGGTATTCCAGCGGCAGGACCTTGCCTTGCATCGTATTTTCCAATGCCAGCAGCCGGGTACGGGCAAAGTGAAAGTCGTCGGGCTTGATCGCCGCCGCGACGTGCGCGAGATCCAGGGAGCCATCCGCCTGCACTTCGAGAGGCTGAGGCTGGATCGAGCCGAGCACCGCCGCACCGCCACCCTCGTATTTGTAGGTGTGGGCCTGCTGGCCAACGATGTATTCGTCGCCGCGCTCACAATGGGCCATCAACCCCAGCAGGTTGCTCATGGTGCCCGTGGGCACGAACAACGCCTCGGCAAAACCCAGTCGTTGGGCCAGCTCGGCTTCGAGGCGATTAACGGTCGGATCTTCGCCATACACATCGTCGCCGGTCGGCGCGCTGGCCATGGTATCCAGCATACCGGCTGTGGGTTGGGTGACCGTGTCGCTGCGAAGATCGATAACACTCATGAATCTGGCCTCGGGTTCTGGTGGGGGAATTCCCTTTCGGAGGGCAATTACTGCGGGCATGGCGAAGAATAATCAAGCCCAGGACCACACTAACCCAACAGATTATCCAAATCCCTGTGGGAGCGAGCTTGCTCGCGATGGCGGCAGTACATCCTGCATCGATGCAAGCTGAACCACCGCTATCGCGAGCAAGCTCGCTCCCACAGTAGTTTATGTGTTAAAAATTCTCCGCCGTCACATGCCGTGTCGGCAAAACGTTCTCAGGGCGGGGTGCAATTCCCCACCGGCGGTAATTGCGCGCAATGCGCATAGCCCGCGAGCGCTTGGCACTACACGGCTTTTGCGGTGCAGCGACAAGGTCAGCAGACCCGGTGTGATCCCGGGGCCGACGGTCATAGTCCGGATGAAGAGAGAACGGGATTGACACCCAAGGGCCGACTGCGACTCTGTGCGCGGCGTACCCTCGAATCCCCTTCGATTCATGACGCCCTGTTTTTCACACAAACAGGAACCAGAACATGCAACCCACCGCAATCGACAGCAAGACCAAAAACCATCCGGGCGAGCGCGTCGCGTTCATCCAGGCCTGCTGGCACAAGGAAATCGTCGACCAGAGCCGCAAAGGCTTTGTCGCCGAGATGATCAGCCAGGGCTATCAGGAAAGTGACATCGACTTCTTCGAAGTCGGCGGTGCCTTTGAGATTCCGCTGCACGCCAAACTGCTGGCCAAATCCGGCCGCTACGCCGGCATCGTCGCGGCCGGCCTGGTAGTAGACGGCGGCATCTACCGCCACGAGTTCGTCGCCCAATCGGTGATCAGCGGCCTTATGCAGGTGCAGTTGGAAACCGAAGTGCCGGTGTTCTCGGTCGTGCTGACGCCGCATCACTTCCATGCTGGGGAAGAACATCAGAAGTTCTTCTTCGAGCATTTCGTGCACAAGGGCCAGGAAGCGGCGAAGACCTGCGCCGATACGCTGCACAAGACCCGGGCGCTGCGTCGCAGTGAGCAGCGGGCGGTAGCGGTTTAAAAGCCGCTAAAGAACCTGTGGGAGCGAGCTTGCTCGCGAATGCGGTGTGTCAGTTAACAAATAAGTTGTCTGACACTCCGCATTCGCGAGCAAGCCCGCTCCCACACTGGAATGATGGGGCTTTAGATCAGGTTTTCGTCGGTTGCCGGCACGATCAGGATGCCAGCCCGCAAGCCATTCTTCACCTTGGGATTCGGGAAGATGATCCGCGCGCCCTCTTCTTCGATCACCCAGCGCGTATGGGCGATGTCTTCGGCCAGCACGTAGCCTTTTTCAAGCTCGGAGAAGTTCTCGATGTCCGTCGGCAGGTTCAGGCGGAAGCTGTCGCTGTGCTTGATGATTTCCCGCGCGACGCTGAACAGTTGCAGGCCGTCGAGGCTGTCTTCCATCTCCGGCTCGTTGCCTTCGATGATCTGTTGCAGGCGCGTTTCCAGCTGGCTGACATTGACGCCGTCGTTCTGGCCGAATGGCCGGGCCTTGCCCAACTCCAGGGTGAAGGACTCGGCACCGAGCTGATCGTAGGTATAAGCGCTGAACACGATGGACGGCTTGTTCTGCAGCAACACCGCCTCCATCCCCGCAGCACGCAGGCGCGCCAGTTCACGGCGTGAATGCTGGCGACCTTCTTTCCATGGATAGAGGGCGAACTGCTCGATCTTCGAGCCGCGGATGGCGGTGTGCAGGTCGTAATGCAAGCGGCTGCGGTCCGGCACGCTGAAGAAACTCGCGGCCAGCCGTTCCAGCTCACAGGCGCGCAACGCCTCGGGGCCGCCGCTCAGCTCATGGCGACCATTGAACAGGCGATTGACGTCCTGCTCGACAAAACGCTCGCCGCGCCGGATCGCCTCGGGATTGCCGAACAGGAACAGGATGCGTGCCCGTGGCTTCAGGTCGCCACGGGCGATGTCATGCAGCAGGCGATCGAGCAATTCGATCGGCGCGGTTTCGTTACCGTGGATACCGGCCGAGAGCAGCAGGTCCAGGCCGTTATCCCGTGCCTCGGGCGGCTTGACCTCCAGCGCGCCCTCGCTCAACCAGCGCATCCGTACGCCTTCGACAGTCAGTTGAGTCTTCTCCGCCGGTTCACGGCCGGCGAGGGTCAGTTCAAGCAGTTTGCCGAGGGCGAGCATAGTGCGATTTCCTTAATGGTCGTGGCCGCAATCCGGGCCATGGACATGGTCGTCATCGCTCATGTCAGCCGGCTCCATTTCCAGCTGCAGGCTGACCAGGTTGGTCGCCAATGGGCGCAACAGCAGGTTGGCGTATTCCTCGTCCCCTTCCTCGACATCGACGCCGATCAGCAGTTGGCCGCGGCCGTCCTGCTGGATCCACAGCTCCTTGCCTTGCCACATCACCGCGACACGGGTGCAGGAAGTTTCCAGTTGGGTGCCGTCGGTGTCTTCAAGGATCAGCTGCAGGGTATCGCTCATGTTTTTACATTCTCGTCTGGGGATAAGGCAACGCGCCCTGCTTTGACTGTAGTCAGGTCGCGCGCGCTTTCAATTGATCTGGAAAGGATAGACCGAGCCAAGTTTAAGGATTTGTGTCAGCTCATCCAGGGCCGACCGGCATTCCAGCAGCAATTGCGGGTCCGCCAGGTCGTTTTCGGTCATGCGGTCGCGGTAGTGAGTCTCGACCCATTGGGTCAGCGAATCGTACAGCGGCGCGGTCATGATAACCCCTGGGTTGACGGCCGCCAGCTCGGTTTCGTTCAGCGCCACGCGCAACCGCAGGCAAGCCGGGCCGCCACCGTTCTGCATGCTTTGCTTGAGGTCGAAGACCTGCACCTCACGGATGATGCCGCCAGAGCTTGTCAGGCCTTGCAGGTATTGCCAGACGCGTTCATTGCTACGGCATTCTTCCGGCACGATCAACAGCATCGAGCCGTCGGGACGCGACAGCAATTGGCTGTTGAACAGGTAGGAACGGACCGCGTCATCGACGGTGACCGCCGAACGCGGTACGCACACCGATTGAAATTTCCCACCGACCTTGGCGAGTTTGTCGCTCAGCTCGGCCAGCATCTTCTCGGTCTCGAGGAATGCATCCTCGTGGTAGAACAGCACCTCGCCGTTGCCCACCGCGATCACGTCGTTGTGGAAAACGCCCTGGTCGATCACCGCCGGGTTCTGCTGGGCGTACACGACGCCCTCCTCACTCAAGCCATGCAGGCGAGCGACGGCGCGGGAGGCTTCGAGGGTCTGGCGCGCCGGGTACTTCTGTGGCGACGGGAAACGACTGTCGAACGCACTGCGGCCGAACACGAAGAACTCGACGCCAGCCTCGCCATACGCGCGGCAGAAACGCGTGTGGTTGGCTGCACCTTCGTCACCGAATTGCGCCACGGCTGGCAGCGCGGCGTGGTGCGCGAAGTGTTGCTGGTTGGCGAACATCGCCCCCAACACGCGACTGGTGGTCGGATGCTCGATGCTGCGGTGGTATTTGCAGTTGAGGTTGGCGGCGGTGAAATGCACGCGGCCGTCAGCCGTGTCGGCGCTCGGGCTGACGGTGGCGGCGTTGGCGACCCACATGCTCGACGCCGAGCAACTGGCGACCAGCAGCGGCATCGCTTCTTTCGCGGCCTGCTGGATGACCTGCGCGTCGCTGCCGGCAAAGCCCAAGCGGCGCAAGGCCGCCACGTCCGGACGTTCCTGTGGCGCCAGCACACCTTGCTTGAACCCCATGTTCATCAGCGCTTTCATCTTCGCCAGGCCCTGCAGCGCCGCTTCCTTGGGGTTGGAGCATTGCTGGCTGTTGCTCTGGGAGGCGACGTTGCCGTAGGAGAGCCCGCCGTAGTTATGGGTCGGCCCCACTAGACCGTCAAAGTTGACTTCATAGGATTTCATCAGCGAGGCTCCACGAGAATCTGTTTTTTATAGGCATCAGTTAAGACCGCAGCGCGGTCTTCGCGAGCAGGCTCGCTCCCACAGGGCCTTGCACTGTCCTTGTAGGAGCGAGCTTGCTCGCGATTAGGGCTTAAACCATTTTTATGCCAGGCGTCAGGCTCACAGGCATGACCAGGCTCGGCGTCTCCAACGAAGCCACCGGATACGCGCAATAATCCGCCGCGTAATAAGCGCTGGCGCGATGGTTCCCCGAGGCGCCGACACCGCCGAACGGCGCGCTGCTGGCGGCGCCGGTCAGTTGCTTGTTCCAGTTGACGATGCCCGCACGGCTTTGCAACCAGAACTGCTCGTAGCGCTCCTGAGAGTCCGAGAGCAAGCCGGCGGCCAGGCCATATTGAGTATTGTTGGCTTCGGCGATCGCGCCGGCGAAATCTTTGTAACGTATAACCTGCAGCAACGGCCCGAACAATTCCTCGTCGGGGCGCTCGGCCACGGCGGTGACATCGAGGATCCCCGGCGTCAACAACGCCGCCTGGGATTGTGGCTGGGTCATGGACAGCAGCGGCACGGCCCCCTTGCCCAGCAAATGATTCTGCGCATCCATCAAGGCTTTCGCGGCGGCCAGGGAAACCACCGAGCCCATGAACGGCGCCGGTTGCTGGTCAAACGGCCCAACCTCAATGGTCGAGCTGACTTGCACCAGGCGCGCCAGCAAGGCATCGCCCCACGGGCCTTCCGGCACCAGCAGGCGGCGTGCGCACGTGCAGCGCTGGCCGGCGGAGATGAACGCAGACTGGATGATGGTGTACACCGCCGCATCGACATCGGCCACTTCATCCACCACCAGCGGATTGTTGCCGCCCATCTCCAGCGCGAGGATCTTGTCCGGACGACCGGAGAACTGTTGGTGCAACAGGTTGCCGGTACGGCTGGACCCGGTGAAGAACAGCCCGTCGATGCCCGGCTCCGCCGCCAGGGCAATACCGGTTTCACGCGCGCCTTGCAGCAGGTTCAGCACACCCGCCGGCAGGCCCGCTTCGGCCCAGCACTTGACCGTCAGCTCGGCGACTTTCGGCGTCAACTCGCTGGGCTTGAACAACACGCAGTTACCCGCCAGCAGCGCCGGCACAATGTGGCCGTTGGGCAAATGGCCGGGGAAGTTGTAAGGGCCGAACACCGCCACCACGCCGTGGGGCTTGTGGCGCAGCACGGCGGTGGCGTCGCCCAGGGGCCCGCTCTTTTCGCCGGTACGCTCGCGGTAGCTCTGCACCGAAATGGCGACCTTGTTGATCATGCTGGTGACTTCGGTGGCCGCTTCCCACAGTGGCTTGCCGGTTTCCTCACCGATGCAGCGGGCCAATTCGTCAGCGTGAGTCTTCAGGGTGCCGGCAAATGCTTCCAGTACCTGGATACGTTCGTCCAGCGGGCGCCGAGCCCAGTCCGGGAACGCCTGGCGCGCAGCCTGCACGGCGGATTCCACCTGGGCCGCCGTGGCGCCTCTTCCAGACCACAGCACTTGCTGGGTCACCGGATTCAACGACTCGAAGGCGTCGCCCTGGCCTTCCAGCCAACTTCCAGCGATGTACAACGATTTCATTATTTCGACTCCCGAGCAGCGGACAACGCCACGGCACGCACCTGGTCGCCAGCGTTGAGTTGAAGACGTTTGGCGGTCAGCGGATCGACCACCAGGGTGCCCGCGGCAAAGCGCGCCGGCGCCGCCGTGATGCGGCAGTCCTGGCATTTGCGGTTATGGATGAGGAATGGCGTGGCGTCATCGCCCGGCGTGCCGACGGCCAGCACCAGCGCCTGGCTGTCGCGGATCGCACGGATCTTGCCAGTCTCGCATTCGACGGCCGGGCCGGCATCGAAGATGTCGACGTAGCCCTGGTAGCTGAAGCCTTCGCTCTTGAGCATCGACAGCGCCGGCTCGGTGTCGGGATGAACCTGGCCAATCACGGCCCGGGCGTCCTCCGACAGGAAGCAGGTGTACAGCGGAAACTTGGGCATCAGTTCGGCAATGAACGCCTTGTTGCCCACGCCGGTCAGGTAATCGGCCTGGCTGAATTCCATCTTGAAGAAATGCCGGCCCAGGCTTTCCCAGAACGGCGAGCGGCCATTTTCGTCGGACATGCCACGCATTTCGGCAATGATCTTGTTGCCGAAAAGCTGCGGGAACTCGGCGATGAACAGCATCCGCGCCTTGGCCAACATCCGGCCATTGAGGCCGTTGCGGTAGTCCGCATGGAGGAACAACGAGCACAACTCGGAATTGCCCGTCAGGTCGTTGGCCAGGAACAGCGTCGGGATTTCCCGGTAGATGTTCAGTTCCTGGGAAGCACTGACCGTCAGGCCGACCCGGAAGTTGTACCAAGGCTCACGCAACCCCACGGCGCCAGCTATGGCGGAAATACCCACCACGCGACCGTCATCGTCTTCGAGCACGAACAGGTAGTCCGCGTCACCACGCCCGGCTTCGCCGCGAAACGTCTTCTCGGCCCAGCCAACCCGATGGGCCAGGCGCTCTTCGTTGGCCGGCAAGGTGGTCAGGCCGGTGCCGGTGCTGCGGGCCAGGGCGATCAGAGCGGGTAAATCGCTGCTGCGTACGGGACGAACGATCATGCTATCTCCTCAGACGGGCCGCTCACGCCACCCGCGAAACACTGCTGTTAAACCGCCACCAGGCGCACGCTGGCGCTTTCACCGACGCCCAGGGCTTCGGCTGCTTCCATGTCCAGCGTCACAGGCTTGCCTGGCGCGTAGTCGAGGTCGAGCAGCACGGCGCGGTAGTCCTGCAATTGGGCGTTGGCCACCAGGTATTGGCGACCGGCGCCCTTGACGGTTTCGCCGATCTTGACCGGCACCACGCGGCTCTGGGCGATCGAGCGGATCCCCGAGACGCGAGCATGCAAGGTCGGGCCACCGTCAAAAATGTCGATGTAGTGATCGGTCTCGAAACCCTCGCGCATCAGGATATCGAAGGTGATCTGTGCACGTGGATGGACCTGGCCCATGGCTTCCTGGGCGGCATCGGGCAACAGCGGCACGTAGATTGGGTAATGCGGCATCAGCTCGGCGAGGAAGGTCCGGCTTTTCAGCCCGCACAGACGCTCGGCGGCGGCGTAGTTGAGGTCGAAGAAGTTGCGACCGATGGCGTCCCAGAACGGCGAGTCACCATTTTCATCGCTGTAGCCAACGATCTCGGTCACCACCGAATCGGCAAAGCGCTCCGGATGGCTGGCGACGAACAGCAGGCGCCCACGGGAATTGAGTTCGGCCCAAGGCGACCCGACCAGTTCCGGCACGACGTAGAAACTCGTCAACAGGCTGTTGCCGGTCAGGTCGTGGCACTGGGAGAGTACGTGGATCTTGTTATGGATCTTCAGCTCGCGGGACGCATGGACGAAGGTCTCGTTGCGAAAGCTGTAGAACGGCTCGGAGTATCCCGCCGACGCAACGATGGCCGAACAGCCCACCAACTTGCCGGTAGCGGTGTCTTCGAGGACAAAGAAATAGCTCTCTTCGCCGTTGAAACTGACTTCGGCGGCGAACGAGGCTTCGCTTGCGGCGATCTTATCGCTCAGGCGTTCCACGTCATCCGGCAAGGAAGTGACACCGATCGGGCTGTCCGCAGCCAGACGCTGTACCTCGCCCAGATCAGCCATTTGCGCGGGGCGCATCACCAGCATGGTGTCACTCCTTAACTTGAAATAAACGGTTCGACCATTGGGTCGATACACAGAAAAAAACTAAACGAACACCCAGGCATCTATCAAATCTGCGGCGGTCTTCGATTTCTCAGCCGCTGCAAGACTCCTGTGGGAGCGAGCTTGCTCGCGATAGCGGTGTATCAGTCACATTGATACTGGCTCATCCGCCGCCATCGCGAGCAAGCTCGCTCCCACAAGGGATTCGGTCCAGCCTCAGGCTTGGGTCAACTTCGCCGCAGCCCGTTCGAAGCGGTCCAGGCCGGCGTCGATGTCGGCGTCTTCCACCACCAGGCTCGGGGCGAAACGAATCACGTCCGGGCCGGCTTGCAGGATCATCAGGCCTTCCTGTTCGGCGGCATTGAAGATGTCCTTGGCCTTGCCCTTCCAGGCGTCGTTCAGCACGCAACCGATCAGCAGGCCCAGGCCACGCACCTGGGTAAACAGGCCGTACTTCACGCCGATCTGCTCCAGGCGGGTCTTGAACTTGTCGTGCTTGGCCTTGACGCCATTGAGCACCTCAGGCGTGTTGACCACGTCGATCACCGCCTCGGCCACCGCGCAGGCCAGCGGGTTGCCGCCGTAGGTGGTGCCATGGGTGCCGACGACGAGGTGCTTGGCCAGTGCTTCGGTGGTGAGCATCGCCGCGATCGGGAAACCACCGCCCAGGCTCTTGGCGCTGGTGAGGATGTCCGGGACCACGCCGTAATGCATGTAGGCGAACAAGTGGCCGCTGCGGCCCATGCCGGTCTGCACTTCGTCGAACACCAGCAGCGCGTTGTGCGTATCGCACAGTTCGCGGGCGCCTTGCAGGTAAGCCAATTCGGCCGGCAACACACCACCCTCGCCCTGGATCGGTTCCAGCACCACGGCGCAGGTCTTGTCCGAGACCGCCGCTTTCAAAGCGGCCAGGTCGTTGTAAGGAACGTGGGTGATGCCGGTGATTTTAGGACCGAAACCGTCGGAGTACTTCGACTGCCCGCCGACGTTGACGGTGAACAGCGTGCGACCGTGGAAGCTATTGAGCGCAGCGATGATTTCGTATTTTTCGCTGCCAAAACGATCGAACGCGACGCGACGGGCCAGCTTGAAAGCGGCCTCGTTGGCTTCGGCACCGGAGTTGCAGAAGAACGCACGCTCGGCGAAGGTCGCGTCGACCAGCTTATGGGCCAGGCGCAAGGCCGGCTCATTGGTGAAAACGTTCGATACGTGCCACAGCTTGTTGGCCTGTTCGGTCAAGGCTCCGACCAGAACCGGGTGGGCATGGCCCAGCACGTTGACTGCGATACCGCCAGCAAAATCGATCAGCTCGCGACCGGACTGGTCCCACACGCGGGAACCGGCACCACGCACAGGGATGAAGGCAGCAGGTGCATAGTTGGGAACCATCACCTGGTCGAAATCGGCGCGTTGTACCGCGGCTTGCTCAACGGACATCGGAGTCTCCTGAAGAGGAACACCCACCTGGAACTGGCGGGCTTGGTAAGGATTGTAAGGACAGTTTTCAGCCCGGCCTTGCCGCCAAGCGACAACTTCTTATAGCGCCAACCCACGTTTTTCGCGGGTTTACGGCAATGCGACAAATAGCGTCGCAAAGGCGCAGTTTAAACGTTGCCGGTGTATTTGAGGTCCCTGCATCTACATTTCCCTCGGCCATGCAAAACACACCTTGTGGCGAGGGGATTTATCCCCGCTGGGGTGCGAAGCGCCCCCTAAAGCCAGGCTGCTCGGTGTGCCAGATAGATTGGGTTGGCTGTCTTGGGGCTGCTTCGCAGCCCAGCGGGGATAAATCCCCTCGCCACAGGGTTACATGCACTACCCATATAAGGGGTTGCGCCAGCTTTAGCCCCGTTCGGACGGCACCGAGGACAATTCGAACGGGCTGCTGCTACGCCGCTGGTTACGGTCTTCTCGCGGCGTGGCACCAAAGAAGTTGCGATAGGCGCTGGAAAAATGAGGGCCGGAAGAGAAACCGCAGGACAGGCCGATCTGGATGATGGACTTGCTGGTCTGCATCAACATCTGCCGCGCCTTGTTCAGGCGCAGTTCCAGGTAATACTGGCTCGGCACACGATTGAGGTACTGCTTGAAGATCCGCTCCAGCTGCCGACGGGACACGCACACATGCTGGGCGATTTCGTCGGTGGTCAGCGGCTCCTCGATATTGGCCTCCATCAGCAGCACGGCCTGGGTGAGCTTCGGATGGCTGGACCCCAAGCGATTCTGCAACGGAATGCGCTGGCGCTCACCGCCCTCGCGAATGCGCTCGACCACCAGTTCTTCCGACACCGCGCCGGCCAATTCGGCACCGTGGTCACGGGCCAGAACCGCCAACAGCAAATCGAGCACCGACATTCCGCCGCAGGCACTCAGGCGATCGCGATCCCAGTCAAACAGATGACTGGTGGCGATGACTTTGGGGAAGCGCTCGGAGAAATCATCCTGCCAGCGCCAGTGCACGGCAGCCCGATAGCCATCGAGCAAACCCAACTGGGCCAGTGGATAGACGCCGAGCGGACAAACCACCAATGACGCAACCGGCCCGCACCAATTGTTTAAGCGCACTGCTCAGCGGCGAAGCCAGCGCAGTCGGCGGCTCATCGGCCACCAGGAACAGTTTCTGCAAACCTTCGAGCTTGCCCGCCCACGGTTCGCCCGGCAGTTGCCAGGCGCCCTCGGTCGGAGGCTCGGCTTGAAGAAACGACAGCTCGTAGACCACGTCCGGATGCACTCGCTGAGCGACACGCAAGGCCTCCTCGGCCAGCGCCAGCGTCAAGGCTTTAGTGCTGGGCCAAATCAGGAAACCTATTCGATGGGCAGTCATGGCGGGCGATCCGAAGCGAAAACAGTGTTAAAGCCAAAAGCGGCTGCAACCAAATTAGACCATCTGGCGCGCGGTGCGCAGCATGACCCAAATCAGGTGCGTAACGGGAGCGATTACTTGAGGCTGCCCGACAGGAATTGCTGCAGGCGCTCCGATTGCGGATTGACCAGCACTTCGCGCGGGTTGCCACTTTCTTCGACGATGCCTTTGTGCAGGAACACCAACTGGTTCGACACTTCACGGGCAAAGCCCATTTCGTGGGTCACCACCACCATGGTCCGGCCTTCCAGGGCCAGGGCTTGCATGACCTTGAGCACATCGCCGACCAATTCCGGATCAAGGGCCGAAGTCGGCTCATCGAACAGCATCACCTCAGGCTCCATTGCCAGCGCACGGGCGATCGCCACGCGTTGCTGCTCGCCGCCGGACATGTGGCCTGGGTAGGCATCCTTGCGATGGGCCACGCCGACCTTGTTCAGGTAGTGCTCGGCCTTCTCGCGGGCTTCGGCCTTGGGCACGCCCAGCACATGGACCGGCGCTTCGATGATGTTTTCCAGCGCGGTCATGTGAGACCACAGGTTGAAATGCTGGAACACCATCGACAACCGCGAACGCATGCGCTGCAGTTGCTTGGGGTCCGAAGCCTTCATCGCGCCGTCCTTGCCGGCGACCAGTTTCAACTCTTCGTTGTTGAGCAGGATCTTGCCAGCGTGGGGTTGCTCAAGCAGGTTGATGCAACGCAGGAAAGTACTCTTGCCGGAACCACTGGAGCCGATGATGCTGATCACATCGCCAGCCGCGGCTTTCAGGGACACGCCCTTGAGCACTTCGTGACTGCCATAGCGTTTATGCAGGTCTTGGACTTCAAGCTTGTACATGCGGTCGGTTCTCACAAAACGTCAGTCGTTGAGCAGTCGATCGGATCGATGCGTTATCAGTGCTTGCGCGGCGCCAGGTAACCCAGCCAGCGGCGCTCGGCCAGCTTGAACAGGCGCACCAGGATGAAGGTCAGGCACAGGTAGAACACACCGGCGGTGATGTAGGCCTCGAACGGCAAGTAATACTGCGCGTTCACCGTGCGCGCGGCACCGGTAATGTCGATCAGGGTCACGATGGACGCGAGACTGGTGGTCTGCAACATCATGATCACTTCGTTGCTGTACTGCGGCAGTGCCCGGCGCAGGGCCGACGGCAACAGGATCCGGCGATACAGCTTGTAGCGCGACATGCCCATGGCCTTGGCTGCTTCGATCTCACCATTGGGCGTGGCCCGCAGGCTGCCGGCGATGATTTCAGCGGTGTAGGCGCTGGTGTTGATGGCGAACGCCAGGCAGGCGCAGAACGTTGCGCTGGACAGCCATGGCCAGAGGAAGCTCTCGCGCACGATGGCGAACTGCGCAAGCCCGTAGTAGATCAGGAACAGCTGCACCAGCATCGGCGTGCCGCGGATCACATAGGTGTAGAGCCAGGCCGTCATGTTGACGATCGGCTGTTTCGACACCCGCATCAGCCCCAGGGGCAGCGCCGCCAACAGGCCGAAGAACAGCGACAAAGCCAACAATTTGAGGGTGGTCAGCAAGCCACTGAAGTACAGCGGCAAGGCTTCGTAGATGACGTTGTAGTCGAAGATCATAGATCAGCCGCCCTTACGCCTACCGAGTAGCGCTTCTCAAGGTGACGCAATGCCAGCAACGAGACGCTGGTGATCACCAGGTACATCGCCGCCACCGCGAGGAAGAAGGTGAAAGGCTCGCGAGTAGCATCCGCCGCCTGCTTGGCCTTGAACATCATGTCTTGCAGGCCCACCACCGAAATCAACGCGGTGGCCTTGGTCAACACCAACCAGTTGTTGGTGAAGCCCGGAATCGCCAGGCGAATCATCTGCGGCACCAGCACCCGGAAGAACACCTGGAAGCCGTTCATGCCGTACGCCATGCCCGCCTCGGCCTGCCCCTTGGGGATCGCCATGAAAGCACCGCGGAACGTTTCCGACAGGTAGGCACCGAAAATGAAGCCCAGGGTACCGATACCGGCCGCCAGCGGGTTCAGGTCGATGTAGTCGTCATAGCCAAGCATCGGCGCGACGCGGTTGAGCAGGTCCTGGCCGCCGTAGAAAATCAGCAGGATCAGCACCAGGTCGGGAATGCCGCGGATAACCGTTGAATACAGGTCGCCCAGCCACGCCAGCCAACGCACCGGCGAGAGGCGCAAGGCAACACCGATCAGCCCCAGGACGATGGCCAGGGCCATGGACGACAAGGCGAGCTGAAGCGTCAACCATGCGCCATCGAGGATGACAGCCCCGTAGCCTTTCAACATGATTCAGGTCCTCGAAAATGGGATGAAAAAATGGCGCAAACCGCAGAGATCCTGTTGCTTGCGCCATTTCGCCGCAGTGGCGGGACGTGGTTACTTGCCGTAGATATCGAAGGCGAAGTACTTGTCCTGGATTTGCTTGTACTTGCCGTTCTCGCGAATGGCGGCAATGGCCGTGTTGATCTTGTCTTTCAGCGCATCGCCCTTGCGAACCGCGATACCGACGCCGTCGCCAAAGTACTTGACGTCAGTGAAGGCCGGGCCGACGAACGCAAAGCCCTTGCCGGCGTCGGTCTTGAGGAAACCGTCATCCAACAGCGTAGCGTCTGCCACGGTGCCGTCGAGGCGGCCGGCGGAGACGTCCAGGTAGATTTCGTTCTGCGAGCCGTACGGCTTGATCTCGGCGCCCAGCGGGGCCAGGACTTCGCGGGCGAATCGCTCATGGATCGAACCGCGCTGCACGCCAATGTTCTTGCCCTTGAGCTCGGCCAGGCTGTCGCTGACCTGGGTGCCGGCCTTCATCACCAGACGGGCCGGGGTGTTGTAGTACTTGTTGGTGAAGTCCACGGACTTCTTGCGATCTTCAGTGATCGACATGGACGACAGGATCGCGTCGATCTTGCGCACCTTCAGCGCCGGGATCAGGCCATCGAACTCTTGCTCGACCCACACGCACTTGACCTTCATCTCTTCGCACAGCGCGTTGCCGATGTCGTAGTCGAAACCGACGATACTGCCATCCGGAGCCTTGGAGGCAAACGGAGGGTAAGCCGCTTCGATACCGATCTTCAGGGGCTTCTCGTCAGCGAAGGTTGGCAGGGACAGCACGGACAGTGCCAGGGCGCCAAGCAGCACAAGTTTCTTCATCTTGGGACTCCATCGGTAAAGGGCAAAAACGGCAGAGTGAGCAACAGCCCAATATGCGAATGGGTGAAACGAACTTTGGTGCTGCGTCCGACAAGCGCGCATTTTAGTCAACGCAGGTCACGACGAGCGAGTGATCGGCATTCTAACGACAGGCCCGAAGTCGATATTTCTTCAATGCGACAACAAATTACAGAAGCACCGAGAAAGCTGTTCGAGCACATTGACAGTCTCGCAAATTCATGCAAGAGCAACAGAAAGGGAACCAATCATCGCTGCAAATAGCGGGCCCATTATTCGCAAACCCTTCTAATCCGGCAAGCACAGCGTGTCGGCTTGTTTTTCGAAACGCTTGAAAACGCCCTGCAACGGGGCTTGGCGTTTCACATCGCCCCGTTGTGGCGCCTTTGGTTACACATTTCGAAACACCGGTAACGTTCAGACGCGTCCTACATTGAACGCCGATATTTATTCACCCACCTGTCAGCCAAACGCCAGCCCCTGTGGCGAGGGAGCTTGCTCCCGCTGGGCTGCGAAGCAGCCCCAAAAGCCAGGCACCGGGGTCGTTCTACAACGAACCTGTGGCGAGGGGATTTATCCCCGCTGGGCTGCGAAGCGGCCCTAAAGCCAGGCAACTCGGTGTGCCAGACAAATTGAGTTGACTGCCTTGGGGCTGCTTCGCAGCCCAACGGGGATAAATCCCCTCGCCACAAAAGTGAGCGCCGCAGGCCTATATAAAAAAGCCCCGCCCGGCAAACGCCGGGCGGGGCTTTTCAGTGTTACACGCGACCGTCAGGCAACGTTCATGGTCTTGTGCGTCTCGATCAGGTGCGCCACCACACCCGGGTCGGCCAGGGTGGAGATATCACCCAACCCGTCGTATTCCGCGGTAGCGATCTTGCGCAGGATGCGGCGCATGATCTTGCCGGAGCGGGTTTTCGGCAGCCCCGGTGCCCACTGGATCACGTCCGGCGAAGCAATCGGACCGATCTCCTTGCGCACCCAGTTCTTCAATTCCAGGCGCAAGGCTTCGCTGGTTTCTTCGCCGGCATTGAGGGTGACGTAGACATAGATGCCCTGCCCCTTGATGTCGTGCGGCACGCCCACCACCGCCGCTTCGGCGACTTTCGGGTGGGCAACCATCGCGCTTTCGATCTCGGCCGTACCCATGCGGTGGCCGGACACGTTGAGCACATCGTCCACTCGACCGGTGATCCAGTAGTAGCCGTCCTCGTCGCGACGGGCACCGTCACCCGTGAAGTACATGCCACTGAAGGTCTTGAAGTAGGTGTCGACAAAACGGTCATGGTCGCCGTACAGCGTACGCGCCTGGCCCGGCCACGAGTCGAGGATCACCAGGTTGCCTTCGGCGGCGCCTTCGATCAGGTTGCCGAGGTTGTCCACCAGCGCCGGCACTACACCGAAGAATGGGCGGGTTGCGGAACCCGGTTTCAACGCCGTGGCGCCTGGCAGCGGGCTGATCAACACGCCACCGGTCTCGGTCTGCCACCAGGTATCGACGATCGGGCAACGCTCCTTGCCGACATTCTTGTAGTACCAGTCCCAGGCTTCCGGGTTGATCGGCTCACCCACCGAACCCAGCAGGCGCAGGCTGCTGCCGTCGGCGCCTTCGACAGCGGCAGTGCCCGAGGCCATCATCGCGCGGATCGCGGTCGGCGCGGTGTAGAGGATGCTGACCTTATGCTTGTCGACAACCTTGGCCACGCGGGTGATGTCCGGGTAGTTCGGCACGCCTTCGAACAGCAGCGTGGTCGCGCCATTGGCCAACGGGCCGTAGACGATGTAGCTGTGACCGGTGACCCAACCCACGTCGGCGGTGCACCAGTAGACCTCGCCCGGCTTGTAGTCGAACACACGCTCATGGGTCAGCGCCGCGTACAGCAAGTAACCGGCAGTGGTGTGCTGCACGCCCTTGGGCTTGCCGGTGGAACCGGAGGTGTAGAGGATGAACAGCGCTTCTTCGGCGCCCATTTCCTTCGGCGCGCAAACGGTACCGGCCACCTTCATCAGGTCTTCGTACCAGATGTCGCGGTGCTGGTTCCACTTGATGTTGCCCGCCGTGCGCTTGCACACGATGACCTTCTGGATGCTGCTGGTTTCCGGGTTGGTCAGCGCGTCATCGACGTTGGCCTTGAGCGGGATCTTCTTGCCGGCGCGAATGCCTTCGTCAGCAGTGATCACCACTTTGGATTTGCAGTCGATGATCCGACCGGCCAAGGCTTCAGGGGAAAAACCACCGAACACCACCGAGTGAATCGCACCGATGCGGGTACAGGCCAGCATCGCGACCACGGCCTCGGGGATCATCGGCATGTAGATGGTCACCACGTCGCCGCGGTGTACGTCCTGGCCGCGCAGGGCGTTGGCGAACTTGCAGACTTCTTCATGCAGCTCGCGATAGGTGATGTTGCGGCTCTCGGATGGGTCATCGCCTTCCCAGATGATCGCAATTTGATCACCGCGCTCGGCCAGATGACGGTCGAGGCAGTTGTAGGACACGTTCAAGGTGCCGTCGGCAAACCATTTGATGTCGACATGGTGATCGTCGAAAGAAGTCTGCTTCACCGTGGTGAAAGGCTTGATCCAATCGAGGCGCTTGGCCTGCTCGCGCCAGAAGCCATCGGGGTTGACGACCGACTGCTGGTACATGGCCTTGTAGGTCGCCTCGTCAGTCAGCGTGTTGGCCGCAACCTCGGGACGAACGGGATACACAGAAGCCGCACTCATCTTTCTTACCTCGGTGACAATAGTTGTTTTTGTATGGTTCCGTTGTAGCTTGGGGCGGGCCTATAGAACCATTCGACGATGGTAGTAACAAGTCCCTACAAAATGTCGGTACTAACCCGCAAAGCCACCTGAAGATATCTTCATGTGGGAGCGAGCCTGCTCGCGAAGACGGCGGTAAATCCCACATAGATATAGCAGGCATCCCCTAGCCCCCACGCCGATTATTACCAGATCAACCAACAGTGTTTATCAAAACCGAGTCTGTTTACCCCCACCCCCTCCTTCTAAAATCCACCTCGCCAACCGGCAAACACGATTGACGCAACACAGCCCCCACGAAGGCCGTTGATCCAACTTCCAACACTTGCTCCACACGCAACCCCAAAAAGGTTGCGTGACCCCACTCGACCTCAAAAAAGGTGAAATACAGATGAAAGCTTTATGGGTTCTGGTCCTCGGCAGCCTGTGCGCCACCGCGATGGCGGACGAGGCCCCGACCGATGTTGCACAGCAAAAACCGGCAATCGAGGAGTACACCTACTCCACCCACCTGGACATCGCCAAAGTTATCTACATGAGCGACATCCCGAATGTCTGCGAAGTGGTCCCGGCGAAGATGGAATACGACGACTCCAAGGGCCAACGCCACATCCTGCGCTACAGCGTCATGGGCAACGGTTGCTCCAACGGCTGATCAACCTAATCGAACCAGGACCAACCCTCATGAAAAGCAAACTGATCCTCACCCTGACCCTGTCCGTACTGGCTGCCAGCACCTTCGCCGCCGACGGATTCGATCGCACCGGTTCCGCCGCCGCAATCAAGCGCTACGACCTGATGGATACCGCCACGATTGCCACCGACGATCACGACCGCACACACACCGCGACCGTCGCCACCGATGACCGCGACCATGCCGATTCGGCGCGTACCGACTGATCATTACTGGCAACTTCCATGGCTCGATTTCGATCGGGCCAGGTTGTGTCTGGAACCGCCGAAAACCCTTCACAAACACAACATGTAGTGCAAAACCGCAAAAAACGCTGATTTTTTGATCAAAAAAAAACCGCGATCCGCACCCTGCAAAAAAAATCTTCAACGGCCAAAGCCTTGTAAACCCTCGCTCCCACGCGGATATACCCCCCGCCGCCCCTTCTGTGAGCTATTTCGCCACACCACGTAGGCAAAAAAGTCCTTATAATGCCGCCTTAAACGGGCCTGCAATATTCCCTTACAGGGGATCACGCCAGCCTGGAGCCCACGCAGGGGCCCATCGCCTCCCCGCGTTCACCGCTGCTCCGGAATGACCCGTACATTTTTCTGTTTATTGCCTGCGTCAGCTGCTGCAACAAACGATTTTTCAAGATCCACCGCGGCCAGTAGGCCTTCATTGGGCATCTGGCCCTCACGCAGGAGACGACACGTCATGCTGAGCTGGGACGAATTCGACAAAGAAGACAGTGGCGAAGTCGCTGTAAAAGGCGCCAACGCCGGCCACGCTTCTGAAGCCAACATGGACCGCCTCGACAGCGCCGGCGGTGCCGCCGCCCTCGAAGCCCGGGCCGTGACGGCCAGCGACTCGGCCGCGATCATTCGCGCCAAGGCCGCCCTCGACAAACTCGACGTCGCCGAAGGCCTCGCCGAACTCGAAGGCGCCTCCGCCCGTGTCGCCGTCGATGAAAAGCGCATGATCAACTGCCGCGCCGACCTCAACCAGCTCGTGCCATTCAAATACGACTGGGCCTGGCAGAAGTACCTGGACGGCTGCGCAAACCACTGGATGCCGCAAGAAGTCAACATGACCGCCGACATCGCCCTCTGGAAAAACCCGGAAGGCCTGACCGACGACGAACGCCGCATCGTGATGCGCAACCTGGGCTTCTTCTCCACCGCCGACTCCCTGGTTGCCAACAACCTGGTCCTGGCCGTGTACCGCCTGATCACCAACCCGGAGTGCCGCCAGTACATCCTGCGCCAGGCCTTCGAAGAGGCGATCCATACCCACGCCTACCAGTACTGCATCGAATCGCTGGCCATGGATGAAGGCGAAATCTTCAACATGTACCACGAGATCCCATCGGTCGCGAAAAAAGCCGCCTGGGGCCTGAAATACACCCGTTCGATCTCCGATCCGAAGTTCGAAACCGGCACCCCGGACACCGACAAAGAGCTGCTGCGCAACCTGATCGCCTATTACTGCGTCCTGGAAGGCATCTTCTTCTACTGCGGCTTCACCCAGATCCTCTCCATGGGCCGCCGCAACAAGATGACCGGCGTCGCCGAGCAGTTCCAGTACATCCTGCGCGACGAATCCATGCACCTGAACTTCGGCATCGACGTGATCAACCAGATCAAAATCGAAAACCCACACTTGTGGGATGCCGAGATGAAGGAAGAAGCGACCCAGATGATCCTGCAAGGGACCCAACTGGAAATCGAATACGCCCGCGACACCATGCCTCGCGGTGTATTGGGGATGAACGCGGCGATGATGGAGGACTACCTCAAGTTCATCGCTAACCGTCGCTTGTCGCAGATTGGCTTGAAAGAAGAGTATCCGGGGACGACGAATCCGTTCCCTTGGATGAGCGAGATCATGGACTTGAAGAAAGAGAAGAACTTCTTTGAGACTCGGGTGATTGAGTATCAGACGGGTGGGGCTTTGAGCTGGGATTGATTCGAAAGACAGATCCTAGGCTGCATGCGTAACTAAAACCCCGTGAAACGGGGTTTTTGCATTTCTACAGGACCCAAACCGCGTTTAACTTCAGGACAGGCATACCACCTCTGCCCTACGACAAACTCAGATTTTTTCCGTATTGACCCCGTATCGCCTCGTTACCTATCTTAGTCGCAGGTGCCTAAGAAACGCCCAACGTAGTAGCTAATCGCCGAACATGGAATCGCGTACTGTCCGAGGACACGTGCAATTCCGTGGGGGGAAAATAGCCAGTTGGGATTTTTCTTACATCCTCTACGTCGGGCTCGCGCCACTAACTTTCAAACGTAGAGGTAGTTATGCCCACAAGAATGCAGCTCTGCTTTCCGTATGTCTCGGAGAACCGTCATGCCTGACGCTTACAGTCCGGCGGTTTTTACCCGTCATAACGTTAATTTTCATGCCCTTCTGCTTGAAAACCAAGCTTGGTTCAGCGCCTCCGATTTGGGGCGCTTGATGAGCAAACACCTCGATGAACGCATGACCCGCAAGCTTGACCCTGACCAGCGCCGGATGATGCTCGTGCATGTCCACGGCTTGACCGAAGAGCGTCTGATGCTGAGCGAATCGGGCGTTTATGCGTTGCTGGTTTATCACTACTGTCCTGAATATCGGTTGCTGCGTGAGTGGATCACGCATCAGGTGGTGCCTACCCTACGGGATGAGCGCTATTCGCATAAGGTGGAACGGCCTAAATTGAGCGTGTTGGATTGGCCGAAGATGTCGCTCTGCATGCTGCACTGGCAGGATGAGCCATGGATTCGCTTGCGGGATATGCCGGCGCTGCTGGTGGATGATCCGTTTGGGCAGCATGAGTCATGGTGGCGGAAAGCTTCTCGGATTTTGCGAGGGTCTTGAGATTCAATCAGAGGCCGTCGTCCGTGTTCGAGCGACGTTTTTTGTTGGTCATATGGAATGAGGGCTGCTGCGCAGCCCAGCGGGAGCAAGCTCCCTCGCCACGGGTGTAGGCTCTGAAGAACTTCAGCGTCTGTTGATAGAAAAGAATTTATGGAGATATGTAATGACGAAAAAAATAAGAAGTGAGGCCTTCGAGTCGATTCACAGCTCGGCCGAAGCGTTGCTGAAAGTAGGCGCTATCGACGAGGCCACCATGCGAGAGTTCGACGAGGCCTGCATGGCTGAGGTATCTGCTGAACTCTCAGATCAAGAAGATTCGCCTGAACTCAGAGCTAGCCCTCAAACCCCTTGATGACGTCCTCGGGAGTGCGGTCGAAATCCGCCAGCATCCGAATATTCCCCTTCAATCGACCAGGCTTGCGCGCCTGCGGTGTAGCGACATGAGGCAGCAGTTCCAGATAAGGCTTGCCGGCCTTGGTGATCACCACCCTGTCGCCCTGCCATGCACGTGCACCCAGTTGTAAGAGCTGGGACTTTGCTTCGCGCAGGGTTACTTGAACCTGTTCGCTCATACACCGTCTCCGCTCATTCGCCTGGGCCATTGTCGCCATCCTTTACCTTTTTAGTGGATCTGAGAGTAGCAACTCTACCGGGCTGCTTTGTGGGCTTTCGTTTAGGGTTAGCGCCGCGAGCGGGCGCTTTGGGGTCGATTTTTTGCGGTCGGGGTGGCGGCGTGTAAAGAGGTACAGCAGCCATCAACCCCAAGCGCAATCCAAACTTTCTCAGGATCGCATCGAGGGTGCTGATGCTCGGATTACCCTTGTCCTTTTCGATCTGGTAGAGAGCCTTTGTCGACATCTTGCACATAACTGCGAAGGTCTCTTGGTCGAGCCCAGTAACCTCAAGTCTCAGCCGGCGGATAGAGGTTCCCAAGGTTTGGGTCCCTGTCATATGTTGCATGACGATGTCGTCAATGATCGCCCTGCGTCGTTCACCCGTGTTCTCTTTCATCGAAATTCTATTTGTTGTTTCGGCATTATATTGCCGGTTATCTGGAAGGTCAGGCCATAACCGGCATTATGATACCGATTACGTCAATCTGGGACCGGAAAAGAGGCCGCTTCGCAACCCAGCGGGGCGGGGCGACGTTTCGCTAAATCACTTCGCCACATGCAGGTGGCAGGCTTGATGGCTGAATTGTTTGTGGTAGTCGCGAGCGCCCTCCTCCCCACCACCCTTCCCCCATTTATGAAAAACCGCCTTGCGTTCTTCGCTATAACCCTAGAAGCAACCGCAAATTAGACTTGCCGGAATCAAGTCCGCGTTGTGATCAAGGAAGACAACATGCAAGAAATCTCCAGCATCAACTGGTTGCTTTGGCTATCGACCATGGTGCCGCTGACCCTGAGTGCAGGCCCTGGCAACTTGATGGTGGCGACGTCGGGTGCGCAAAGCGGTGTGCGTCGCTCGGTGCGGTTTATCGTTGGGCTCGACATGACTTACTTCCTGATCGCCGTGCTGGTCGGCCTAGGCCTTTATCACACGCTGACGGACAACCCGACACTGGTATGGGCGCTGCAAGTGGTGGGCAGTTTCTACATCTTTTGGCGGGGTGTGCGCATACTGCGTCGGCCACTGAAGGCGCCCACCGACAAGGCCATGCATTTGCAATTTCGGGACGGCATTGTTGTGCAACTGGGCAACGTGCAAGGGATCGTGATGTTGCTGGTGATGTTTTCCACGTTCATGCCTTCCGGAGAGACCAGCAGCACGGTCGTGTTGATCCTCAGTGCGGCGCTGATTTCGCTGAACTTCTTCTCGCACGTCATCTGGGTGTCGATGGGGTCGACCGTGCAGAAACTGATCCAATCGCGCCCCAAATGGTTGATGTTTCAGAACGCTGCGTTCGGCCTGATGTTGATAGCGGTTGCTGTTTGGATTTTCCTGCGCATCGGTCCGCTTTAAGGAGGTTCCCATGGCCAGACCCACTGTTCATGCAATATCGCCGTGAAACAGCTCCGTCAGATACTCCACCACTCGATCAACGCGACTCACACCCTGGGTAGCCTGGTTGCGCAGCAACCAGATTTCCGAGCTGCGCCCAGGGCGATCGGCCCACACCTGGCACAGACCGGACTGATGTCCGACATAGACGGGTAACGCGGCAATCCCCAGATCGGCTTCGACGGCCTTGAGCTGCGCATTCAGGTTTGAAACGCGCATCCACAGCCTCGGGTCCCCGGCCATCTCGCTCAACCATTGGGCGAGCGGCATATACGACATTTCTTCGGTCCAGCCGATCAGGCTGTGGTGCTTGAGGTCGGCGGGTTCGGCCGGCAGACCGTTGGCATCGGCATACGCCTGGGAGCAGAAAAGCCCCTGCGTCAGTGTCCCGACCCGGCGCATGGTAAAGTTTCCATTCTCGGGCCTGCGCAAGCGGATAATGATGTCGCTGTGGCTCTGTGTGAGTTTCGACGACACCGCCGAGTTAATGAAGTCGAAGCTGATCTCTGGGTGCTGATCCTGAAATACAGCGAGTTGCGGAATGATCAAGTGCGTGCCCATGAGCTCCGGGCAATCGATGCGCACCTGCCCCGCCATCCGATCACCCGGCTGCGACATCTGCCGCTCGATCAGTTTGAAACGCTCCTCCGTTTCCAGTGCCAATGGCAGCATCACCCTTCCCGCCTCAGTCAGGAAGTAGCCGTTCGTGTTCTTCGAAAACAATACCGTACCGAGCGATTCCTCAAGTGCCGCGATCTTGCGCGACACCGTCGAGGTCGAAACCTTGAGCGAGATTCCGGCCTCGGTCACGTTGTTCGATTTAGCCACGAAGATAAAGACCTTCAGATCATCCCAATCCATGTTGATGACATACCCAAAAATGGAAAATCGATCTCTTCCTATTTCTATTCGAAATAACTAGAGGCCACGTTATCGAGAAAAACCGGCATTATGATATCGATTTCCCTGAGTAAGAAACTGCGGATCGGGGGCGCTTCGCAGCCCAGCGGGAGCAAGCTCCCTCGCCACGGGTGGCGGGCTTGATGGCGGGGTTGGGTTTGGGAATCGCGAGCAGGCTCGCTCCCACAGGAGTTTTTGGTGTGTTGAAACTTCAGGTGCATCCCGCCCTGCCCTTCGGTATTAATACACCTCCTCTCACGGACCCGAGCCCCGATGAAATTCGACACCGCCTATTGCCTCAGCCTCGATGCCAAGCTTTCGATCTATGACGTTCGGGACCTGAATTTCGACGAGACCATGGCCTTCGATTCGGCCAAGGAGCGCTTTCAGTGCCCCAACGATGCCTGTCGGGCGGCGTTTGATGAGGGGAATCGGCTGACGACATTCAATGCCAAGAACGTCAATTACATCCGCACGCCGCATTTCAAGAATCAGCCAACGACCCAGCATATCGAAGGCTGCCCTTATGCCAGTCCGAAAACGCCAGGGCTTGATGCGCAAAGCGTTGAAGCAGATGACGACCGTGAGGAGCATTTTCCGTCGGAGCTGTTGCTGACTCGGCGTCAGTACGTGCGCAAGCCGTCCGATCCGTCGAAGGACGTTGAGGCAGAGACTCGGCCTACGTCGCCCACCCTATCGTCCCACGGTGATAACGCTCATTCCGCCCAGGACTCGACACCGGACAAGACCAGCGTCTTCGCCCATCCAGTGGAATGTTTCGTCTCGAACTTCGCGGACAAGGATCTGCTCAAGCGCATGCCGCTGAAGATTGGCGAGCACACGGCGCCCTATGCATCGTTCTTCAAGAAGATCGAGTATTTGCAGGACAACAGGGGCTTGATTTACTGGGGCAAGATCAAGGAAATCAAGGATTACACACTGAGCTTTCGCATCGATTTCGAAGCAAAGGTCTGGTTCAAGCAGCCGGACGAGGCGAAGAAGAAGCCTTACTCGGTCAACGTTTACCTGAGCAAGAAGCTGATCGATAACTACCGCAAGCGCAAGGCGTTCCTGGCAGAGATCAAGCACGCCATCGACAGTGATGCGCCGTTGTATTGCTTCTTTTATGGCGTGACGCCGGAGTTCAAACAAGTACCGAGTAAGAAGAACCCCGAAGAAACGTTCGGGGTGTTCAGTGCCAATATCGAGAATCTGGATCACTTCATTATTCGGGAGGCGCCGGGGTTGGCTGAGAAGTAACTTGCAGTACCACTCTTTTCATTGCGCCTCTTGGGCAAGCAGGCGTTCGAACGCCCATATTTCCCGTTTCACTTCCATGCGCCGGTCACGCGCTGCCTGGGCGGCCGACTCATCCAAGCCGGCATAACGTCGCAACCAGTGAATAACCATTTCTTCGTCCGGATACTGGTAGCCCTTGCATTCCTTAGTGCTTCTTGGGACGTCGTTCATGCTGCCATCGAAGCGGCCCGCGGAGAACTCATCAGAGGGTAACGTTCCCCACTCCGCGGCGCAGTCCTCGAACGTCCAGGAAATTTCGTTAATGTGCTTTTGCGCGCCTCGATGACCACGCTTGTAAAAGACGCACTCACCGCAACATTTCACAAAGCGCTCCATCATCGGCTCATCATCGACCCAGCGAAGAAGATCATGCTGCCCCGCGTGACGCATCAGGCCATTGATCCATCGTTCGGAAAACCGGCGAACAAAACCTTCAATTTCCGCTTTTTTAGCACCGGCGAAAATCATGCAATAACGGGTTCGCACGTGGATGACGAACAACACGTGTTTGCGCTGCACAGTGATTACATGAACCAGCCATTGCTCGTCGAGCTCACCCAGCTCATCGTCCTCGATAACAGGGGATGGCGGTTTCTCTATCGGGGTGACTTTCTTACCTTTGCTCACGCGGCTGAAAAAATTACTGGCCGCTTCGGTGCAGTTGAAGATCAGCATTTAAACTCTCGGAAAATATGAGAGACGCTAGGCGTCGTCGGCCCATTCAATCTCGAACGGTTGGCGAACAGCGTCGGAAACTCTTTCACGAAGCTCCTCATTCAGAATCGTCAATTCCTGATCGCTCAACAGGTCGTACGCAATCAGCAATCTCAACGATAAGGAAATGTCTCGACGTCGACCTACGTTGAACGCCATCGCCAAGCTCTTGTCACGATCTCGCATGAGCCGGTAGAGCGTGCGATATCGAGCGTGAGCGGATAGAGCTTCGTTCTGAGCCACTGTCTGGGCATCCGAAAGAACGCCTTGGCAGAAGCGTTCCAACGCCAGCTCGCTGAGCTCGTTGTAACGCTTCCAATCACTGTCGGATATCGACATGCCACTCTCCTTCAACAAGACATGGAGCAACGCTGCACGGAGATTTTATCTTATCGATATGCCCAGCATCACAACGACCAACAATCCAATATAGACCCAGGCGTGAAGCCTATCCGGTATCCGTCCGATCCATGGCGTTGCCAGACGGATACCCAGCAGCGCGCCAAGTGTCAGCACAGCGAAGGCCATCAAGTCGACGTACCCAACAAACCAAGCCCCCAAATCAAACTCGGTAAACCCAGCCATGAGCATGTAAGTCAACGTCCCGGCCACCGCAACCGGCAAACTCAACGGGTTGGCCATGGACGTCGCGCGGGACATGTTCAGCCCGCAACGGCGCAGCAAGGGCACCGTCATGACGCTGCCACCCACGCCCAGAAAAGTGGCAATGACACCGATGCTGATCCCGCCTGCCGAGACCTCTGTGCTGCTCAATCTCCGTGGGACTGCAGCGTCAGACTGTGTCAGAAAACCGCGTCGGAACAAGCAGTCCAGAATGGTCACGCCCAGGTAAACGATAAAGGCATAGCGAATGACTTCGCTGTTCGACCACATCGCGACAACGGCTCCGATGATAGCGCCCAGGCCAATGAAGCCGCCCAACGGCCATACATAATGACAAATAAGATTACCGGCGCGGTGATGCTTCACGGTGGCGATCAGCGCGTTGACGATCATCACGCAGGTCGAGGTGGCCACGGCAATGTGCATCGCCGATTGGCCGATTGGGTCGTCGGTACCGTGGCTGGCGGTGAGCATGCGGTATAGCAAGGGCACCACGACGAAGCCGCCGCCGAAGCCGAACAACACAGCCGTCACGCCACTCAGGCAGCCAAAACAGGCAAGTAATACGTAGAACATCGAGGCGAATCCGTGAAATGGGGAGACGCCTACGATAAACACGCCACGCTTGGCTCGCCGTAGCAAATAGGCCAACAATATTCGCGTTTACGCCATTCGCGAGTACCCCGTCGATGCGCAACAGCTCGATCGATTTACAGGATGCGACCCCCAGGGCCGTCGTCGCCATCGGCACCGACTACGCCCACGGCCAAATGTTGCCGTTGCATCGGCATCGCCGCGCGCAGTTACTCTATGGCGCCACCGGGGTGATGCAGGTCAGCACGGCGGATGGCAACTGGGTGGTGCCACCGCAACGGGCAGTGTGGATTCCGCCGGGGGTCGATCATGAAGTATTGATGCTGGGCGTGAGTACGCGCAGTCTCTACATCGAACCGGCCACGGTAACGGCCATGGATTCGCGCTGCCAAGTCATCAGCGTGTCGCCCTTGATGCGTCAGTTGTTGATGGAAGCCGTCGAGCTTGCGCCGGAATACGACGAGGCGGGACGGGACGGTGCACTGATAGGTCTGCTATTGCATGAACTGCTGCGCAGCGCCCATCTGCCGCTGCACCTTCCCATGCCACGGGATCCACAGCTGCTCGAACTATGCCAGGCGTTCCTGACACACCCTGACGCCCATGCCTCGCCTGTGAAATGGGCGGCGCAGTTGCACATCAGCTTACGTACATTCAATCGGCTGTTCAGTCGGCACACTGGCCTGAGTTTCAGTCAATGGCGTCAACAGGCGTGCGTGATGGCGGCGCTGCCTCGCCTGGCTGGCGGGGACTCGGTGACGCGCATCGCCCTGGACTTGGGCTATGACAGCCCAGCGGCATTTTCCACCATGTTTCGCCGCACGCTCGGCCATGCACCGAGCACCTGGTTGGAGATGACCGCTGGTCGTTGATCAAAAAAATGAGATTGAAGCGGCCTCAAAACAACTGTACAAAAACACAGTACTTATAATCCGCCGCTTTGGAGCTGCTCATGGCCTCTCTCGCAATCAAAACCACCCTGGAACGCATCGCTGTCTATCAATTCACCCCCGCCCACAGTGCGCAGGCCCGCGCCATGTTGGGCTGGAGTGTCGAGGAGCTGTCCCGGCAGTCCGGCGTCTCGGTCAAGGCTATCCGGCGCTTCGAAGCCGGTGGCGACTTGCTCGACGTGACCCGCCTGGCCCTGGCGTTTCGCCTGGAGGCCGAGGGCCTGGTGTTCTTCCCCGGCTTTGCACCGGGGCGCGGCATGAACATCAAGGGTGCTACGCCGGACCCGATGGGGCGCCCCGATTACGCAATGATCGAGTAAAACTCACAGACTAGGCGATTCCGGCCTGGTCCTGATATGCCGGGGATTCCACGTCCAGCCACCAGGCGCGGCCAGATTGCGGCTGCGTCAGTGTGAAAGCTTCGCCCATTTGGGGCGTGGTGATGCAGACGTTGCGTTCCCAGGCCAGGGCCAGGATGCGATCGAAGGGTTCATACCAGGCATGCATCGCCAGGTCGAACGTGCCGTTGTGGATTGGCAACAGCCAACGGCCCTTGAGATCGATATGGGCCCGCAAGGTTTGCTCCGGCTGCATGTGGACATGAGGCCAATCGACGTTATAGGCGCCGGTTTCCATCAGCGTCAGATCGAACGGGCCGTATCGTTCGCCGATGCGCTTGAAACCGTCAAAGTAACCGGTATCGCCGCTGAAGAAGATTCGTGTGGCGCCGTCGATCATGACCCACGAGGCCCACAGGGTGCTGTTGCTGTCGAACAGGCCGCGTCCGGAAAAATGCTGGGAGGGCGTGGCTATGAATTCGATGCCGTCAACCTCGGTGCCCTGCCACCAGTCCAACTGGCGCACCTTGCTGGCGTCGACACCCCATTTGATCAGGGTGTCGCCTACGCCCAGGGGCGCCAGGAAGTGGCGGGTCTTGGTCGCCAGCTTGAGAATGGCCTGATGGTCGAGGTGGTCGTAATGATCATGGGAAAGGATCACCGCTTCGATGGGCGGCAATTCTTCCAGGCTGATGGGCGGTTGGTGAAAACGCTTGGGGCCGGCCCATTGCACAGGTGAGGCGCGCTCGGAGAAAACGGGGTCTGTGAGCCAGAATTTATCCCGCAGCTTGAGCAGCACGGTGGAATGGCCCAGGCGGAAGACGCTGTGGTTCGGCGCGGCCAGCAACGCGGCACGTGTCAACGGTCGAACGTCGATGGCACCCGCAGGACGGGTGGAGTGCGGCTTGTGGAAGATCATGTTCCAGATGATGCGCAGGGTGGTGCCAAAGCCTTCGCGCGGTGTGAAGGCATGATTGCGATACTTGCCCTGTTCATGTCGCGATGCAGGGTTATCCGGAGAAGAAATGGTCATGATGCGATAACTCCAAGGGCGCCAGCGCTGTTGCGCTTCGCCGTTGTGGACGCTGGATGGCCGCTACGTACACGCTCAGCCGCTTGATTCAGAAAACTACACCACTCGGTGTAGTTTCTACATTGCATGAATCCGCCAGCCAAGTAAACTGCCGAGTGTAAATTCTATCTTTCAACCGACGAATGCCCATGACCGCACCGCAACGCCTCACCGAGCGAAAACGCGAAGCCATCCTCCAAGCTGCGATTGCTGAATTCCGTAGCAGCGGTTTCGAGGTCACCAGCATGGACAGGATCGCCGCGACTGCCGGTGTATCCAAGCGCACGGTGTACAACCATTTCCCGAGCAAGGAAGAACTGTTTGCCGAAATTCTGAATCGGTTATGGAACAGCATCACTGCGGAACAGGACATGCCCTACCGCTCTCAGGCGCCACTACGCAAGCAACTGCAAACGCTGTTGCAAGCCAAACTGCAGCTGCTGGCGGACGAGAATTTCCTCGACCTGGCACGCATTGCCATCGCCGCGACGATTCACTCCCCGGAGCGAGCACAAGACATGGTGTCGCGCATGGGTGAACGCGAAGAAGGTCTGACGGCCTGGATTCGCCAGGCCCAGGCCGATGGTCGGTTGAAGCCCGTTGAGCCAGCCTTCGCCGCCCAACAGATGCATGGGCTGCTCAAGACATTCGCGTTCTGGCCGCAGGTTTCGATGGGCCAGCCGAGCCTGACCCAGGAGGAGCAGACCCGGGTGATCGAGTCGGCCCTCGACATGTTCCTGAGTCGCTACCAGGCCTGATCGACCGGTGCACTTCTGTGCAGGGCTTATTGCATGGAAGGATTGCCTACGACTTTCCGGTGCATTTCAGTGGTCAAGCTGTCGATACGCTCGGTCAATGCCTTGGTCATTTCCGTCAGGTGGGTGTTCTGCTCGAGCAATTCGAGCAGCTGCGCCGTGTTCTGGGCCGCTTGGGCCTGCCGTTCGCTGTTGGCGATGGCCAAGGCTTCGCGATGCTGGGCATCGGCTTCCGCCTGGGCTTTGTCCCGGGCGGCCTGGCGGGTTTGTGCGAGCAGAATCAGCGGCGCGGCATAGGCCGACTGCAGGCTGAACGCCAGGTTCAGCAGGATGAACGGGTAGGCATCGAAATGAAACACGCCCAGCAGGTTCAGGGTTACCCATATCAGGACGATCAAGGTTTGCGCGCCGAGGAACATTGGCGTCCCGAAAAAACGCGCGAATGCTTCCGCCCTCAGCGCGAAGCGATCATTGCCAAAGGTCGGCGCCAGATGAGCGTGAGGGCGATGAAAGCGCAAGTGGTCAACGGGTACGGAGGGCGTGGGCTGGGAAGACTTCGTCATCGTGATGCTCTCTGCCAAGGGCGGGTGCTCAAGGCACTATAACCGTTGAAGAACGTCATCCATTGAGTCATGCACCCTCGGTCCGTTAAAAATCACCCCCAGCGCAGATTGCGCCCCAACTCGTCGAACAAGGTCACCACCGAGCGCAAGGCCCGGCAGTCCGGACGGGTCAGCAGCCACAGCGCCGTGTCGTAACCCTCCAGCGGTTCGCCCAAAGGCATCAGGCCCTTGCTTTCATCAATCAAGAAGTCCGGCAGTGCCGCAACCCCCAGGCCGGCCCGCACCAGCTCGGTGACCGAGAGCATGCTGTTACAACGATAGGCCGGCACCACGCCGGGTAGATATTGGCGACGCCAAGCCACGGTGGGGTGGTCGGGGAGGAAATCGTCTGGCGCGATCCAGATCATGGTAGCCAGGTCATCCGCATCCACAGAGTGCAGATACGTGGCGCTAGCGCATACCCGATAAGCCACATTCCCCAGGTTGCGCCCCACCAGGTGCTCCGGCGGCGTCCGGGTCAATCGCAACGCAACGTCGGCATCGCGGCGGCTCAGGTTGGCAAAGTCGTTCGAGGTGCTCAGTTCAAGGCTCAACGCCGGATAAGCCGGCATGAAACGCGCAAGTGCCGGCAACAACAACGCTTGCAGGACTGAGTCACTGCAGGTCAGGCGCACCGTCCCGCTGATAACTTCACCGCCCTGCTCCACGCCCACCCGCGCCGCCTCCAAGGCTTGCTCTGCCCTTTCGGCTTGTTCGGCCAACGCCTGGGCCAGGCTCGTGGGCAAGTAACCCGAACGACTTTTATCGAACAAGGGTTGGCCGAGGGCGGCCTCCAAACGACGCACCGAGCGAAAGACGGTGGAGACATCCACCGCCAGCAGTCGAGCCGCCCGTGCCAGAGAGCCGCCACGGACCAGCGCGAGGATCAGGGACAGGTCGGGATAGTCCAGACGATAGTGCGTGGCTGCATTGATCACTTGGGTAAACGCCAATATTGATTGCGTGAACGCCAATCTATAGTGGCAACCAGGAATCAACAAGCGGCGAGCCACCCATGGAAAAACAGCACCCCCTCAACATCGCCCTGGTCGGCGATTATGACCCGCAAATCACCGCTCACCGAGCGATCCCCCTCGCACTTGAACTGGCCGGCAGGCAAACGGGCCACGACATTCGCTTCCAGTGGCTGGCCACCAACGGGCTTGTCGACGCTACGTTGTTGAATGACTTCGACGGTGTCTGGTGCGTCCCCGGCAGCCCCTACCAGAATGAAGAAGGCGCCTTGCGAGCCATTCGTTTTGCCCGCGAACAACGTCGGCCTTTCCTCGGCACCTGCGGCGGCTTTCAGCATGCCGTGCTGGAATATGCCCGCACCGTGATGGGCTGGGTTGACGCTGCCCATGGCGAAACGACCCCGAATGCTGAACGGGCATTATTGACGCCGCTGAGCTGTGCCTTGGTCGAGACCATCGACAGCCTTCAGCTTGATGCGGGCTCGCTGATTGCCAAGGCCTACGGCCGACAGACCGCGTTCGAGGGCTACCATTGCCGCTTCGGGGTTAATCCAGATTTTGAAAAAGACTTGCTGAGCCAACGTCTGAACGCCGTTGCGAGGGATTCGGCCGGCGACCTGCGGGCGGTGGAGCTGCAGGATCATCCTTTCTTTGTCGCAACATTGTTCCAGCCAGAACGCGCCGCACTGGAAGGCCGCGTGCCGCCACTGGTCAGCGCTTTTGTCGAAGCCTGCGCGAGGAACACGCCATGAGCGCCGCTCATTATTACGCCGTGATTTTCACCTCCCTGCGTACCGAGGGGGACCAAGGCTACGCCGAAGCCGCCGAGCGCATGCTCGCCCTTGCCCGGGAGCAGCCCGGATTCCTGGGCGTCGAATCGGCCCGTGGCGACGACGGCCTGGGGATCACTGTTTCCTATTGGAACGACGAAGCAGCCATCCTGGCCTGGAAGCAACATCCCGAACACGTCGCGATCCGCGAACGTGGCCGATCAACCTGGTATGCCCAGTTCCAGACGAGGGTGTGCAAGGTCGAACGGGAATACGCCTTCCACCGCCCAATCTGACGTCTAACCGGGATGCTTTTGTTGCGAGGGAGCTTGCTCCCGCTTGAGTGCGCAGCGCTCATTTTTGGGGGGGCCGCTGCGCGACCCAGCGGGAGCAAGCTCCCTCGCCACAGGACCGTGCCGTTCCAAAAATCCTGGTGGGCCCTACCGGTTTTTTTCAATTCAGGATCAAGGGCTCAGCCTTCGACCAACTGCCGCACCGCAACAATTTCCGGCAGATCGCTGCGGGCCATGTACACACGCAGTGGCTCGGTGAGGTTGATCCGGTCGTCGACGTTCTGGTCCAACAGCAACTGGATTCGCTCGCGTTTGAGCGCCATGGTGCCGCCTGCCGCCGGGGCCCAGGCAAATTCGCTGGTGGGGATGATGCCGTCATCGGCGACATCCATGCCAAAAGCGTCTTCGCTGAAACGCACGATGTATCGGCCGGTCTTGCGGTTCAGGCCGACAAAACCTTTTAGCTGGTCGGCGGCCTGGCAGATGAGTGTCGAAGTGATGCGCATGGTAAACCTCATGGATGCGTCCCGAGGGACGTCTGATCGATGGTTTACACGCAGGGCAAGCGAATGATGATGTTCAGGTTTCCCTCTGCCGGGGAAACTGGTGCGGCCAAGGGTACTGCAAAGTGGTTCGAAAGTGCGTGGGAAAATCTGCTTTAAGCAGGTCAATGTCGGTATGGCGATAGCGTCCGCAGCGTTCAATTGTTAAAAGAGAGGTTTTACAGAAACCACGAAAGGATCTCGAGCATGCCTGTCACCTTTACCCGTAGCGCCCTGATGCTCGGCCTGTTGCTCGGCCTCGGCCAGGCACACGCCCTCGAAACGCCGAGTCCGAAGGCCCTGGCAACCCAGCAGGGGATTCCCCATCCAGCGGTCATCGCCCACCGCGGCGCCTCGTTCGACGCCCCGGAATCGACCGCCGCAGCCTACAAGCTGGCGAGGGACCTGGGAGCGGATTACCTGGAGCTCGACCTGCAACGCAGCAAGGACGGCGTCCTGTTCGTCTTGCATGACGACAACCTGCTGCGCACCACCGATGTCGCGACCAAGTTTCCCGAGCGCAAGGACAGCAGCGCCAACGCGTTCACCATGGCCGAACTCAAGACGCTGGACGCCGAGCAGTTGGTTCAACGCGGCTTATCCGGACCGTGCTCGGCCTTCCTTTGTGGGCTTGAAGATCCTGACGCTGGACGAGGTGATCAACATCGCCGAGGGCAACCCCCAGCAGAAACCAGGGCTGTACATCGAGACTAAGGAGCCCAAGCTGTTTCCCGGCATCGAACGTGACCTCAAGGACAAATTGCAGGACCGTGGCTGGCTGAGTCCGTCCGGGTCCAAGCTGGCCAAACGCGCCACCGGCGTGGGCCAGGGCAAAGGCAAAGTGGTCTTGCAAACGTTCGAGAAGAGCAGCTTGGAACTGCTTCATCAGGAAATGCCCAAGGTGCCGAAAATCCTGCTGCTGTGGGTGGGTGAAGGCAACATCGAGCCTAAATCAAAAGTGACATTCGCCGAGTCCGGCGAAACCGACAAGGCCGCCTACTACGCCAGACAGGAGCCCAAGGACAAGGCCGAGTTCGAGCAATGGATCCAGTACGCCAAGGCCCACGGCGCCATCGGCACCGGACCTTCAGCGGCACTGACCCATGGTGGCAGCCAGAGCTATTCGGACCTGGTGAAACCGTGGATGAACCAGTACACCCATGACCAGGGTCTGCTGGTACATGTCTACACCGTGGATGAACCGGTGGACTTCAAGAAAGTGATGGATGCCGGCGTAGATGGCATTTTCACCAACCGCTCCAGTGAGTTGCTCAAGTACTTCAAGCGTCCCGAAACCGGCAGTGTGGTGCAACTATTGGAGAAGAACGGTTATTAAGAATCGGGGGCGGATCGGTGCGGTCGGCGCAAGTTTTCCGAATTAAGGGTGAATTAAGTTGCCAGAGATAATCTGGCCCCACTTAAACGAATCACCCTTTAACGACACCAAGGAAAGACATATGAAAACTTTGACTGCCCTGTTCACCGCTGCCGCCCTGACTCTCACCGCTGGCCTGGCCCAGGCGGATGTACGAATCGACCAGATTCCTCAATTGGTCAAGGACGGCAAGATCAAATCCCTCGAGTCGATGAATGCCGAAGCCCTGAAGTTGCACCCGGGCGCCACCATCACCGACACCGACCTGGATAACCACTTCAACGGCTACGAATATGAAGTGGAACTCAAAACTGCCGATGGCAAGGAATTTGACGTTGATTTCGACGCCACCACTGGCAAAGTCTTGTCGAACAAACAAGACACTTGATCCAAGGAAATAAAAGAAGCCGCGCAACTTGAAAGTTGCGCGGCTTTTTCGTGAACGCTGACCAAGCCTTCGCCGCAGCCCAACCGTCACAAAACCTTCAAAGAACCCTGCAATGATGCCGCACAAGTGAACCTGTCATCGCCGCGACAGGCACTCCCGCCAGCGAGCCTTCATGAACCACAGCATCGACCAAAGCCATCGCGACCCGGACCTGTTCGGCCTGCTTTACGGGTTTCGCTTCCTGCCTGGCGAGCGCGGACGAGAAATTGATTCGGCCCAGGCCCTGCAAAGCCTGCAACAACCGCAAGATCCCGACGAATTCCTCTGGCTGCACCTGAATTTGGCCCACGCCGCGTGCGAGCGCTGGATGAAAAGCCGGCTGGCCTTGCCCCAGGAATTCTTCGAAGCCTTGCACGAGGGCTCGCGCTCGACCCGCATCGAGCACGTGGACTCGGCCTTGCTCGCCGTGGTCAACGATGTGGTGTTCAACCTCAGCAACCTGGTGTCCTCGGATGTGTCCACGTTGTGGGTTTGCGTGAGCAGTCGGCTGATTGTCAGCGCACGCCTGCAACCGCTGCACTCGGTCGACAAGCTTCGCTCATCGGTCAAGGCCGGCGAGTGCTTTCGGTCACCTTTGGAGTTGCTCGTGCATCTGCTGCGCGACCAAGGCGAGGTGCTGACCCAGATCGTGCGCAAGACCAGCCTCAGCGTCGACCAGATCGAGGATCAGTTGCTGTCTTCACGCCTGTCCACCAACCGCGCCGAACTGGGCAGCCAACGCCGGGTGCTGGTGCGCTTGCAACGTCTGCTGGCCCTGGAGCCGGGTTCGCTGCTGCGTCTGCTCAATCGCCCGCCGCAATGGCTGCAGAAAGAAGACGTCAAGGAACTGCGCAAATCCACCGAGGAGTTCGCCCTGATCATCAACGATCTCACGGCCCTGGGCGAGCGCATCAAGTTGCTGCAGGAAGAAATCGCCGCCAACCTCAACGAACAAAGCAACCGTACCCTGTTCACCCTGACGGTGGTCACGGTACTGGCGTTGCCCATCAACATCATTGCCGGTTTCTTCGGCATGAACGTCGGCGGCGTGCCGCTGGCCAGTGATCCCGAGGGCTTCTGGATCCTGGTGGCGCTGGTCGCCACCTTCACCGTGATTGCAGGCCGATGGGCGTTTCGCAAGCGGCGCGATTATTGAACCTGATCACTTCAAGTTTGCATGGAACCTTGTGGCGAGGGAGCTTGCTCCCGCTCGGCTGCGCAGCAGTCGTAAAAGCTGTCGCACCGCACTGAATAGCTATGGGGCTGCTGCGCAGCCCAGCGGGAGCAAGCTCCCTCGCCACGGGTGTTACCAAGCCCTATTCAAAACCGATCAATGCCATCAGGCACTCAACCGCGCCGTCACTTCGTTCAGCTGCCCCGACAACCCGTGCAGATCCCGACTGGCCGCTTCAGTACGCTGCACATTGTCCAGGTTGGTGCTGGCGATGCAGGTGATTTCAGTCAGGTTGCGCGAGATATCCTCGGCCACGGAGGTCTGCTCCTCCGCCGCCGTGGCAATCTGGCGATTCATGTCGCGAATCGCTTCGACAGCCTGGGTGATACGTTCGAGCATCTCGCCGGCCTGAGTCACCTGCTCGACACTTTCTTCGCTGCGCGACTGCCCGCTCTCGATGGCCTGGGCCGCGTCCACCGCGCCTGTCTGAACGGTCTGGATGATCTGGTTGATCTCGATGATCGACGACGCAGTGCGCTGGGCCAGGCTGCGCACTTCATCGGCCACCACCGCAAAACCGCGCCCGGCCTCACCGGCCCGCGCGGCTTCGATGGCGGCGTTGAGGGCCAACAGGTTGGTCTGCTCGGCGATCCCGCGAATCACTTCCAGGACCTTGCCGATGCGACCGCTGTCGGTTTCCAAGCGGCGGATCACCGTGGCCGTGTTGGCAATCTCGCCGCGCATTTGGGTGATCGTGTGGATGGTGCCTTGCATGACCTTTTCGCCCAACTGCGCGGAATGATCGGCATCATCAGCGGCCCGCGCCGCGTCGGCGGCATGACGGGCAACTTCCTGGGCGGTGGCGGACATCTCGTTCATCGCCGTTGCGACTTGATCGGTGCGTTCGAATTGCTCGCTGGTGCCTTGGCTCATCAGGCTGGCAATCGCGTTGAGCTCGCCGCTGGCGCTGTCCAGTTCCGTGGCGCTGCGTTGCAGCCGGGTGAAGGTTTCAGCGAGGAAGTCACGCAACGTATTCGCCGCCAGGGCCAGGTCGCCCAACTCATCCTGACGTGTGCTGGTTACGCGCTCGGCGAAACGCCCACGGCTCAGTTGAGTCACGTATTCGATCAGGCTACGGATTGGCTGCACCAGGTTGCGGTTGACCAGCCACAGACTCAGCAAGCCGACCAGCAATCCCGAAAGCAGCATGATCACGGTGCCCAACAGGATCGTACGATCCGCACCGGCACTGATCAGCGCCGATTGTTCATCGCCCAGTTTGTGCAGCTCCACCACCAATTCGCTCATCTGCTCGCTGGCGGCACGGTCAACACCCTTGACCGCCGCGTCCCCTGCCGCGGCGTCTGCACCAGCGGAGACAAACGCATCACGCCCCTTTTGATAGGCGGCACCCAATTGCGCGTGCTCGCCCCGCAGGCGTTCGATGCGCGTCCTGATCGACGCCGGGACACCTTCGTGCTTGATCAACTCACCCAGGAGGTTCTGGACATCGCGCTGGCGATCATCGAACTGCTTCCAGTATTTTTCCAGGTCCGCGGGCTGCTTGCCGCGCAGCAAGACGTTTTTCCATTCCTGGACTTGTACCTTGAATTGCAGATTGGCCTCGTCGATCAATTGCGACGCACGCAACGGGCCATCAATCAGGCTGCGATAATTCTGGATGCCATCGGAAAGGAAATGAAAGGAGGCCAGGGCGATCAGCAGCATCGCCAACAGGCTGCCGCTCAGCAGGGCCAGAATCTGCGCTCTCAGGGATTTTTGTAGAAACATGGAGTCGATCTCTTCGAAGAAAGGACCTCCATGTCCAGGGTCCACTCTCGCTACTGAATGTGGAGGATATGTACACAGGGTCGGCCCCCAGGCCCTGTTCTTGAGCCCTGCCGACCACCGGTAGCGACGGCGTTTTCGCTGCTGGACATGACCTGTCCAGACAAGCCCACCGGTCGCCCCACCAGGATTGAAAGTCTTTTTGTCATTTCTCCTGGGGTATCCTGCCCACGCTTTGTAGAAGCGCGGATCTACCCGATCAATCAACAGACTTTGCGAGGAGCGCGAAATGCACGAGATCCCTAATCTCCCCTTCCCAAGCCTGCACGAACCTGAGCAGACGACCCCGCTGCAAGCCGGAGGGCAACCCGACGCCCAGCAACCCGAGCAGCAGCAAACCACTGAACGCCGCCAGGCCGACAACGAAGACTGATCCACCCGCAGCACCAGACTGTGTGGAAAGCGCAAGGCTCTGTACGAAATGTATCCGCACTCGCCCATACTGCGTTGAAACGGGGCTCGGAATGCTCATGTACTCCAGTACACTGCGCTTCCTCGCCCCGTTTCGCCTTGTCTGGCCTTCGCGCGAACACATTTCGTACAGAGCCTAAGATGCGCTTTCCACACCGCCTGAATCCGAGCCCCACGCCATGACCGACGACACTTCCTCCTTCAGCCCGGCCCAGGCCAGCGTGCTGATCGGCACCGCCGAGAAAATGGTCGAGATCTGGACCCGCCTCTCTCCCGAAAAACAAGCCACCCTGCTGGCTCGGTTCGGCACGCAAGAGAATGCCCTGGCCGCGCTGGTCACCACACACTTGATCGCTGGCAAGACCACAACCGAACCGCCGTCCGGCAAATAGTTTTACTTTTCCACGCGCCACCGCTGCGGTCGCCGCTATCATAAGCAGCCTATCTATCCTGCTGCCCCGTGGACCCTCTTCCCATGCCAGATCCCCAGCGCCCCATGGCGGTCACGCTGCAAGTCGTTTCCATCGTCCTGTTTACCTTTATCGGCTATCTGAACATCGGTATTCCCTTGGCCGTGCTGCCCGGGTTCGTCCATGGCGAGCTGGGGTTCGGCGCGGTAATCGCCGGGTTGGTGATCAGCGTCCAGTACTTGGCCACGCTGCTTAGCCGTCCTTATGCGGGACGCATCATCGACAACCTGGGCAGCAAGCGCGCGGTCATGTTCGGCCTGGCCGGGTGTGGTTTGAGCGGCGTGTTCATGCTGGTTTCTGCCTGGACCGCGGGCATGCCGGTCCTGAGCCTGACCAGCCTGTTGATCGGACGACTGGTGCTGGGCAGCGCGGAAAGCCTGGTCGGCTCGGGCTCGATCGGCTGGGGCATCGGCCGGGTCGGCGCGGCGAATACCGCCAAGGTCATCTCGTGGAACGGCATCGCCAGTTACGGCGCGCTGGCGATCGGCGCGCCGTTGGGGGTGTGGCTGGTGAAATCCCTCGGGCTGTGGAGCATGGGCGCCAGCATCATCCTGCTGGCCGTGCTCGGGCTGGCATTGGCTTGGCCGAAAACCGCCGCGCCCATCGTCGTCGGCGAGCGCCTGCCGTTCATGCATGTGCTGGGGCGCGTATTGCCCCACGGCTGCGGCTTGGCCTTGGGTTCAATCGGGTTTGGCACCATCGCGACCTTCATCACCCTGTACTACGCCACGCAGCACTGGGACAACGCCGTGCTCTGCCTGAGCCTGTTCGGCGCCTGTTTCATCGGTGCGCGGCTGTTGTTCGGCAACCTGATCAACCGTCTCGGAGGGTTCAGGGTCGCGATTGCGTGCCTGTCGGTGGAAACCCTGGGCTTGCTGCTGTTATGGCTGGCGCCCGATGCGCAGTGGGCCCTGGCGGGCGCGGCATTGAGTGGTTTCGGCTTCTCGCTGGTGTTCCCGGCACTGGGCGTGGAGGCGGTCAACCTGGTGCCGGCTTCCAGCCGTGGGGCGGCGGTGGGGGCTTATTCGCTGTTCATCGATTTGTCGCTGGGGATCACCGGCCCATTGGCCGGGGCGATAGCCGCCGGTTTCGGCTTTGCCTCGATCTTTCTGTTCGCTGCGCTGGCGGCACTGGGTGGGCTGGCATTGAGCGTCTACCTGTACCGTCAGGCGCCTCGCTACCGTGAGGCGCGGGAGAAACTCTAGAAATCCACCTTGCCGCGCCCGGCCTTGATCGAGCCGCGCTTGGTCTTCGATTCGAGGCGACGTTTTTTCGAGCCGAGGGTCGGTTTGGTCGGGCGCCGCTTCTTTTCCACCTTGGTGGCGCTGAGGATCAGTTCGACCAGGCGCTCCAGCGCATCGGCCCGATTTTGTTCCTGGGTGCGGTATTGCTGGGCCTTGATGATCAACACACCGTCGCCAGTGATGCGACTGTCGCGCAGCGCCAGCAACCGTTCCTTGTAGAACTCGGGCAGCGACGACGCAGGAATATCGAAGCGCAAGTGCACAGCGCTGGAAACCTTGTTGACGTTCTGCCCCCCGGCGCCCTGAGCGCGAATGGCCGTCAGCTCGATCTCGGCGTCCGGGATGTGCACGGTGTTGGAAATGACCAGCATGAAATGTGTCCGGTGTCAGGGCCCACAGGATACCGCGAATCCCAGAGACAACACTTAACCCCTTGTGGGAGCGAGCTTGCTCGCGATAGCGGTGTGTCAGTCAACATCAATGCTGCTGATCCACCGCTATCGCGAGCAAGCTCGCTCCCACAGGGGATTTGTATGTGGCCTGAAAGAACAAACCCGGCACTCGGCCGGGTTTGTCCGTTCAGCAACGCTTACTTGGCAGCAGCAGCCACCGCCAGCTCATGCCGAGCCTCGCGCTTGTTCTTGATTACATAGCACACCCACATGAACACCACCCACACCGGAATCGCGTACACCGAGATTTGAATGCCTGGGATCAGCAACATCACGCCGAGGATGAACACCACGAACGCCAGGCAGACATAGTTGCCATACGGGTACCACAGCGCCTTGAACAGCGGCGTCTGGCGAGACTGGTTCATGTGCTGGCGGAACTTGAAGTGCGAGTAGCTGATCATCGCCCAGTTGATCACCAGGGTCGCGACCACCAACGACATCAGCAGCTCCAGCGCATGCTGGGGAATCAGGTAATTGAGCAGCACCGCCACCAGCGTGACCGCCGCCGAGGCGAGGATCGAGCGAACCGGCACGCCGCGCTTGTCGATTTTCGCCAGGGCCTTGGGCGCATCGCCCTGCTCGGCCATGCCCAGCAACATGCGGCTGTTGCAGTAGGTGCCGCTGTTGTACACCGACAGTGCGGCAGTCAGCACCACGAAGTTGAGGATGTGCGCAGCTGTATTGCTGCCCAGCATCGAAAACACCTGCACGAACGGGCTGCCGCTGTAGGCATCGCCGGAAGCGTTAAGGGTGGCCAACAGGCTGTCCCAAGGCGTCAGGGACAACAACACCACCAAGGCACCGATGTAGAAAATCAGGATCCGGTAGATCACCTGGTTGATGGCCTTGGGGATCACGGTCTTCGGTTTGTCGGCTTCAGCGGCGGTGAAACCGAGCATTTCCAGGCCACCGAAGGAGAACATGATGATCGCCATCGCCATCACCAGGCCGCTCACGCCGTTGGGGAAGAACCCACCGTGGGACCACAGGTTACTGACTGACGCTTGCGGGCCGCCGTGACCGCTGACCAGCAGGTAGCTGCCCAGGGCGATCATGCCGACGATCGCCACGACCTTGATGATCGCGAACCAGAACTCGGCCTCGCCGAAGACCTTGACGTTGGCCAGGTTGATCGCATTGATCAGGATGAAGAACGCCGCCGCCGAGGCCCAGGTCGGAATGTCCGGCGCCCAATAGTGAATGTACTTGCCGACCGCAGTCAGCTCGGACATGCCCACCAGGATGTAGAGGATCCAGCAGTTCCAACCCGACAGGAACCCGGCAAAACCGCCCCAGTACTTGTGGGCAAAATGACTGAAGGAGCCGGCCACCGGCTCTTCGACGATCATCTCGCCGAGCTGGCGCATGATCATGAAGGCGATGAAGCCGCAGATGGCGTAGCCGAGGATCATCGACGGGCCGGCTGATTTCAGCACCCCCGCCGAGCCGAGGAACAGGCCGGTGCCGATCGCGCCGCCAAGGGCGATCAGTTGAATGTGGCGATTTTTCAGGCCGCGCTTCAGCTCGCCTGAATGCGAGTTTTGTCCACTCATGAAAAGGGTCTCACGCAAGGTTTGATGATATTCGTTAGACGTTGCCGCTCGAATCGGATCTCAAGCAGCGCCGATCAAACCCCAGCGCAGGCACCAGGAATTCAGCGTTTTTACAACGGTCATGCGTCACCTGTTTGTTTTTATCTGTGACGAAATCGAACCCGACACGCTTGTGGCGTGGCGGAGTGAACAAGGCGGATAACCTTGAAAGTGCGTGGCTACGCGAAGGGTCACAGTAAAACGCGGCGCATTGTACACCGCTGCCCCCCTGCTGCCAGACACCACCGGATCAGCGTGTCGTTTGCCGGGATCGCACGGGGCCGCCTCGAACATCTCGGGCGGCTGCGAAAACAGGTCCGGGCTCTTGCGAGCCGTTGAAGTGTGGAGTGCGAAAAACACAACCACGGGAGAAGGGAAACGGAGCTACGGCGTTCATTGCGCCTCCTTTTTGTTATTCACCTGCACGACAGGCATGGAGCGCATCTCACCCTTGAAGAAGCGCTGAAACAAGCGGGCCAGAGCTCCAGAACCAGTCCACGTCGGGGCCATGCGGAAGCTTTTTCTTACAACCGGGAAAACCTGCCTCTGCAACCCGCACGCAAGGCTTTTTTCGTCATCAATTCTTTACAGCGCGTAAAGCAGACTTTCCATCAAGGGTGTTTGCAGACCCTGACCACAAATTGACGGTAGGTAGCTACCTAACGAAGACAACCCACCAGGCGACTGTTTTTAAACAGCTAATTTGCCCATGAAAAAATGGAACAAAAAGTTCAAACAAAAAAAATAAAATAATTTTTTGCATTCCAAAAAACCCTCGACTAGGTTTTCAGCCACTTGCCCAGGCATCGTGCCGGCGAGTTTTTGCGGTGCCGATTCAGCCGGGTTCCACTCGCCGAATCGGCCCGCGTTTTCCGCAAAAGTCATCTAGGAGATTCACTATGCAAGCACTGGACAAAGACTTGGAAACCGAACTGCAACTGGACGAATGGTTCGAGGCACCGACCCATGAAGCCGCCGTTGAAATGATGCAAGCCGACGCCGTCGTTCCGTTCGGCACGGCGATGTGGCCTCTGTAAGCGATACCCGGCGGAGCTGATCCGGCCGGTCGGCTCCGCATCCTGCTGCCAGGAAGCCAAATCAATCGTCAGGGAAGAATAAGCATGGACACACAACGAGCCATCTCACATTTCCTTTACTACCTCGAACATCATCCTGCCCTGGCCGGCATCCAGTCCGCCAAGGTATTGCTCGGCCACACCGCCGATTACGAAGCGTTGGCCGGCAGCATTGCAGAACAAGCCGGGAGCACTTCGCCGTTCAGGTTCAACGCCATGCGCCTGGACCTCGAACCCACGGAACGCCTGTCCCAGGCCATTGCCGACAGCGATCTGTACATTTTCTTCTACGACTCATCCACCCTTCCCAACCCACGCCCCGATGGCCCGGACTTTGTCCGCGCGCTGCAGGGCGTAATGGCGGACAACTGGAAAAAATCGCTGTTGTTCAAAGACTATGGCGACTATTTCTACGACACTTTCAGCGTCATTCCCCAACGGATCGCCGGGCTCAATAGCCACCTGATCCGCCGCATGTCCCAGGCTACGACGTTGAGCTTCGAAGATGAGCACGGCTCGTATTTCGACACCGCGCTGCACAACGTCAAGAAGTGGACCGACATCAATGGCGTCGGCAACTACGATCTGGCTCCCGGCGAAATCGCCACCCACAGCGACACCATCAATGGCCGGGTGAAATTCGTCGGGACTTTCCTGAGCACGATTCCCTTCGCACGCAAATATGGCGTGCTGCAGTCGCCGCTGGAGCTGTGGATCGAAGACTCCACGATCCAGAAAATCGCCACCGATGTCCCGGGTCTGGAACACGATTTCAACCGGTACCTGGACGCCAACCCGTCCAACCGGCGCATCGAAGAACTGGGGATCGGCACCAACGAAGGGGTCAAGAGCCTGTACGCTCGCAACGCCGGTTTCGAAGAGCGCCATTGCGGCCTGCACCTGGGGCTCGGTGGCGGCGCCAAGGGCAGCCATCACCTGGATCTGATTTTCGAAAGCGGTGTGCTGGCGCTGGACAAAGAGCCGATGTTTGATGGGCGGTTTGTGCTTTAGGGGCAGCTTCGAGCGGCAAGCTTCAAGCGGCAAGAAAGGGCCGGCAACCTTCCGATAGCGGAGGTATGACTGGCCTCTTCGCGAGCAGGCTCGCTCCCACACTCGATCTTCAGTGAGTTCAAAATCTGAGTACGACACGAATCCTGTGGGAGCGAGCCTGCTCGCGAAGACGGACTCAAAGGCACTGCATCACTAAAGCCAGGCCAAAAAAAAACGCCAACCCAACGGTCGGCGTTTTTTCTTGCAGCTTGCAGCTAGAAACTCACAGCTGCCTCACTCCGGCTTACGACGCCCAAACCCCGGACGCTGTCCCGAACCTGCCGGGGCACCACGGCGCTTGCCCGACGGTGCATCGCGGTCAGCCAGGATGATGCCCGGACGCTTTTTCGGCGCAGGCTTGGCCGGGCGCTTGGTGTCGGCCGGGCGATCCGCCACTGGCGTACCGCGACCAGCCGGGGCTCCACGCCCTTCGCCACGCTCGGTACGACCATTGGCCGGACGTGGCGCACGCGGGCCACGCTCGCCGTCCTGACGCGGTGCAGGCTTGCGGGCCGGACGTTCGCCTTCGATCTGCGGCTCGCGGGAAGGACGCGGGCCGGTCGCTACGCCGTCGGCCGCCGGGCGCAGTGTACGCACGCGCTCGGTCTTGCCCATCGGACGCGAGGACTTGCGCTGCATCCGCTCCAGCTTGTCCTTGCTCTTGGCGGTCATCTGCGGCATTGCCACAGGCTTGAGGCCCACTTCGGCCGCCAGGATGTCGACTTCCTGCTGGGTCATTTCACGCCAGCGGCCCATCGGCAGGTCGGAGTTGAGGAACACCGGGCCGAAACGCACACGCTTCAAGCGGCTGACCACCAGACCCTGGGATTCCCACAGGCGCCGCACTTCACGGTTGCGACCTTCCATCACCACGCAGTGGTACCAGTGGTTGAAACCTTCACCGCCCGGCGCCTGCTTGATGTCGGTAAAACGCGCCGGGCCGTCTTCCAGCACGACGCCGGCCTTGAGACGCTCGATCATCTCGTCATCGACTTCGCCACGCACACGGACGGCGTATTCGCGGTCCATCTCGTAGGACGGGTGCATCAGACGGTTCGCCAGCTCACCGTCGGTGGTGAACATCAGCAAACCGGTGGTGTTGATGTCCAGGCGACCGATGTTGATCCAGCGGCCTTCTTTCGGACGCGGCATCTTGTCGAACACAGTCGGACGGCCTTCCGGGTCGTCACGGGTGCAGATCTCGCCGTCGGGTTTGTTGTACATGATCACGCGGCGCACCGTTTCGGCGGCCTCTTCACGCTTGATCACCTTGCCATCGATGGTGATGGCGTCATGCATGTCGACGCGCAGGCCCAAGGTGGCGTCTTTGCCGTTGACCTTGATGCGGCCCTGGGTAATCCAGGCTTCCACGTCACGGCGCGAACCGACGCCGATGCGGGCGAGGACTTTTTGCAGTTTTTCGCCTGCTGGGCCGATTTCCTGGCTGTCGTTCTGGTCTTGGTCGTTCATTTCTGGGCACCTCCCGGTGTGGTCGAGCCAGGCTTGGCCTGACACTTTGAAAACAGGTCTTTCGGCGAAGGGATCGCCAAAGGGTCGCGAATCATACGCTCGTTGAGGTGATTGCGCATCAGAGACTAGCTGATCGAAATGCCCTTGGTGCTTTTTCCGCCGATCGGTGGCACCCGACTTAATGAAGGCCCCTGTGGGACGGCGGTGGATCAGCCAGTGTTTGCAAACCAGTTGAGTCAGTCGTCGAACTGGCGCCGTTCGTTTTCGATCGCTTCAGCCAGGGCGCGGGCCTCGGCCTCTTCATCGCTCAGTTCGGGCTCAGGCGGCGCAAGGGCGGCGACGGCGGCCAGCAATTTTTCCCGGGCTTCGGCGACGCCAAGGATGTCCTCCTCCGGCTCGGGCTCGATTTCACTGAGCGGCGTCGGTTCATCCGCTTCGTCTTCGAGGCCCGGCTCCTCACGCAGCAGGTCGTCGAAGTCGGTCTTCAAGCCCTCCTCCATCGTGTCCAGCTCCAGCAGCAACGAATGGAAACTGGTCTCTTCCTTCGGCTCCTCAGGCTCGGCACTGGCGTCGGCCAGTTCCTGCAAGCCCTGGGGCACCGGAGCGTCGTCGAATTCCAGCATCGGCTCGGGTTCCAACTCCCGCAGTTCCGCCAGCGGCGGCAAATCATCGAGGTTCTTCAGGTTGAAGTGATCGAGAAAGGCCTTGGTGGTGGCGAACATCGCCGGCTTGCCCGGTACGTCGCGATAACCGACGACGCGAATCCACTCGCGCTCCAGCAAGGTCTTGACGATGTTGCTGTTGACCGCCACGCCGCGCACATCCTCGATCTCGCCGCGAGTGATCGGCTGGCGATAAGCGATCAGCGCCATGGTTTCGAGCAGCGCCCGAGAATAGCGCTGCGGCCGTTCTTCCCACAGGCGTCCGACCCACGGGGCAAACTTCTCACGGATTTGCAGGCGGTACCCGGACGCCACTTCCTTGAGCTCGAAAGCCCGACCCTCGCAGGATTTGCCCAGCAATGTCAGGGCTTTCTTGAACACGGCCGGCTCGGGCCGCTCGCCTTCTTCGAAGAGTTCGAACAGACGCTCCATCGATTGCGGCTTTCCCGAGGCCAACAGGAAAGCTTCAAGCAAGGGGGCCAGCTCGCGGGGTTCAGTCAGATTCATTGATTTGCTCGTTATTCGGCTCGGGCTCGCACGTGGATCGCTGCGAACGGCTCATTCTGCACCAGCTCGACCAAGGATTCCTTGACCAATTCCAGGACCGCCATAAACGTCACCACCACGCCCAGCCGCCCTTCCTCGGCGGTGAACAGCTCGACGAAGGGGACGAAGCCGCCGCCCTTGAGCCGTTCCAGCACATCGCTCATGCGCTCGCGGGTGGACAGTGCCTCGCGACTGACCTGGTGGCTTTCAAACATATCGCCCCGGCGCAGGACCTCGGCCATGGACATCAGCAACTCTTCCAGGCTCACGTCCGGCAGCAACTTGCGTGCCCGCGCCTCGGGGGCATCGAGCTTGGGCACCACCACATCGCGCCCGACCCGGCTCAGGCCGTCGATGCCCTCGGCGGCCACCTTGAAGCGCTCGTATTCCTGCAAGCGGCGGATCAGCTCCGCCCGAGGATCGTCTTCTTCCTCCTCGACTTCGGCCGAGCGCGGCAGCAGCATGCGCGACTTGATTTCGGCAAGCATGGCCGCCATCACCAGGTATTCCGCCGCCAGCTCCAGGCGCACCGACTGCATCAGCTCGACGTAGCCCATGTACTGGCGGGTGATTTCCGCCACGGGAATGTCGAGGATATTGATGTTCTGTTTGCGGATCAGATACAGCAGCAGGTCGAGCGGACCTTCGAAGGCTTCAAGGAAAACCTCCAGCGCATCCGGCGGAATGTACAGGTCCAGGGGCATCTCCATGACCGCCTGGCCATAGACCATCGCGAAGGGCAGCTCCTGTTGCGCGCCAGCCTGGCTGTCCACGCTGTCGACGGCGGTCTCCACAACGGACATTCAGGCCTCGACCATGAACGGCGTCGGGTCGCCGCAGCCGACGCGCACCACCTGCGGCTCCCCGTCGGCCAGATTGATCACCGTGGAGGCCTTCATGCCACCGAAACCGCCGTCGATGATCAGGTCGACCTGATGTTCGAGCATCTGGCGGATTTCGTAGGGGTCAGTCAGCGGATCGGTCTCGCCGGGCATGATCAGCGTCACGCTCATCAAAGGCTCACCCAGCTCCGCCAGTAGCGCCAAGGCAATTGGGTGGCTCGGCACGCGCAGGCCGATGGTGCGTTTTTTGGGATGCAACAACAGCCGCGGGACTTCCCGGGTGGCATTCAGGATAAAAGTATAAGGGCCCGGTAGATGGGCCTTGAGCAGGCGGAAAGTGCCGGTATCGATCTTGGCGAACAGCCCCAACTGCGAAAGATCGCTGCAGATGAGTGCGAAGTTGTGCTTGTCATCCAGCTGACGCAGGCGTCTGACTCGCTCGACGGCATTCTTGTCGCCGATCTGGCAACCGATGGCGTAGGACGAGTCGGTGGGATAAACCACCACGCCACCGCCACGGATGATTTCCACGGCCTGTTTGATCAGGCGCGCTTGCGGGTTTTCCGGATGAATCTGGAAAAATTGACTCACGTGTTCTACCTGTTCAGACGGCGGCGATAACGGGATCATGTTTGAATCTACACCATAGTGGTGGCAGATCTTCCGGCAACGGGCGATATTCGCCTATCTCGGACCAGCCCCCCGGGCCATGGAAATCGCTGCTAGCGCTCACCAGCAATCCAAACTCCCGGGCGAGGATCGCCAGGCTGCCGACCTGCTCGGCCGGCTGATGGCCATTGACCACTTCGATGGCATGGCCCCCTGCTTGAATATAGTCGGCTATCAGGCGGCGGCGCTTGCTGCGGGTGAAATCGTAGTGCCAGGGATGCGCCAGGCTGATCCAGGCGCCGCACGGCCCGCAGTGTCCCGACCGTCTCCTCGAGTGTCGGCCAGTGCTGCTTGACGTCCCCCAGCTTGCCGGCCCCCAGCCATTTGCGGAAGGCTTCGGCGCGGTCCTTGACGAAACCTTCGCGCACCATCCAGTCGGCAAAATGCGGCCGGGCCGGCGCGTTGCCGCTGTCGCCCAATTCCTGCTGGATCTGCCGGGCCCCTTCCAGCGCACCGGGCATGCCCTTGAGGGCGAGCTTGCGGCTGATCTCCTCGGAGCGCAGCCAACGACCATCGCGCAACTCGGCGATGGCCTGGACCAAGGGCGGTGCCGTCACATCAAAACCGTAGCCCAGTACATGAATGGTCGCCCCGCCCCAGGTACAGGACAGCTCGACCCCGTTGACCAACTGCATGCCCAGCGCGGTCGCGGCACTGCGGGCCTCGTCGAGGCCTTCGAGGGTATCGTGATCGGTCAGGGCCAGGACTCGCACGCCGTGCTCGAACGCCCGCGCCACCAGAACCGCAGGCGCCAGGGCCCCATCGGAGGCCGTGCTATGGCAGTGCAAATCAACATTCACGGGACTTTGTTACCTCAAATCAGCTGGCCCTATCGCGGCCAAGGATGTTTGTTATTATGCCGCCACATCCTGCTCCTGGCTGCCACTGTGAAACAATTCATCGATTTCATCCCGCTCCTGCTGTTTTTCATCGTCTACAAACTTGATCCCCGGACCGTCGATATCGCCGGCCACTCCTTGACTGTAGGCGGTATCTACAGCGCCACCGCGGTGCTGATCATCAGTTCCCTGGTGGTCTACGGCGCGCTGTTCATCTCCCAGCGCAAGCTGGAGAAGAGCCAGTGGCTGACCCTGATCGCCTGCCTTGTATTCGGTAGCCTGACCCTGGCCTTCCATAGCGAGACGTTCCTCAAATGGAAAGCCCCGGTGGTCAACTGGCTGTTCGCCCTGGCCTTCATCGGCAGCCACTTCATCGGCGACCGCCTGCTGATCAAGCGCATCATGGGCCACGCCATCAACCTGCCCGAGCTGATCTGGACCCGCCTGAACATCGCCTGGATAGCGTTTTTCCTGTTCTGTGGCGCCGCCAACCTGTTCGTTGCGTTCACGTTCCAGGAATACTGGGTCGACTTCAAGGTGTTCGGCAGCCTGGGCATGACGTTGCTGTTCCTGATTGGCCAGGGCATCTACCTGTCCCGTCACCTGCACGATGCCGACCCCACCACGCCAAAAACCGAGGACTGACATGCTCTACGCCATCATCGCCACCGACGTCGCCAACTCCCTGGAAAAACGCCTGGCTGCCCGCCCTGAGCACCTGGAGCGCCTGCAACAGCTCAAGGCCGGAGGCCGCATCGTGCTGGCCGGTCCCCATCCGGCGGTGGACAGCAACGACCCAGGCGCCGCCGGTTTTACCGGCAGCCTGATCGTGGCCGAGTTCGAGTCCCTGGCCGCCGCACAAGCCTGGGCCAAGGCCGACCCGTTCGTGACAGCTGGCGTCTATGCCAATGTCGAGGTCAAGCCGTTCAAGCAAGTCCTGCCGTAAATTTCCCCGGCGCGATGAGCCTTCCTGGCTCATTGCGCTCAATGGCTCATTGTTCTCGTCCGCCTGCCGACAACCTGTCTAATCTGCTAAATCTCGATTGGAATTCAGGAGCTGCAATGCGCAAAGGTCCGTTGTGCCTGTTGTTGGTCACGTTGGCGATCGGGGCGCCCGCCCATGGCGAGGAAACCTCCGAAGCCGGCCATTCGACGCCCTTGTCGCTGAGCGCAGGCGGCCAGATCGCCGAATTGCAGCAACGCTTGAAAGACAGCGAGCGCATGCGTGAAGAGCTCACCCAACAATTACAGAACACCAACGGCGAACGCGAAAGCGCGCTGGTGGGACGGTTGCGCCAGGAAAACCAGCGCTTGAAATTGCAGCTCAAGGAAGCCCAGGCCAATCCCCTGCCACGCCTGCTGACCGATCAGCAGCAATGGTTCGTGGTGGGCGCCGGGGTAGCGCTATTGGCCCTGCTCTGCGGTATCTTTGCCAGCGGTGGACGTAGACAACGTCGGCAATGGCTAAATTGAGTGAGTCATGAGCGAGCTGTTACTGATAGATGATGACCAGGAGCTGTGTGAGCTCCTCGGCAGTTGGCTGGGCCAGGAAGGTTTCCAGGTCCGCGCTTGCCACGATGGCCTGAGCGCCCGCAAGGCCCTGGCCGAAACCGCCCCGGCGGCGGTGGTGCTGGATGTGATGCTGCCCGACGGCAGCGGCCTGGAATTGCTCAAGCAATTGCGCAACGATCATCCGGAGCTGCCGGTATTGATGCTCTCGGCCCGTGGCGAGCCGCTGGACCGCATCCTCGGCCTGGAATTGGGCGCCGATGATTACCTGGCCAAACCCTGCGACCCACGGGAACTGACCGCCCGCCTGCGCGCCGTGCTGCGGCGCAGCCACCCGACGGCCGTGTCCAGCCAGATCGAACTGGGCGACCTGACCTTCAGCCCGGTACGCGGCGTCGTCAGCATCGACGAGCAGGAACAAACCCTCACGGTGTCCGAAAGCCGCCTGCTCGAAGCGCTGCTCAAGCAACCGGGCGAGCCGTTGGACAAGCAGGAGCTGGCGCAGCTCGCCCTGGGCCGCAAGCTGACCCTGTACGACCGCAGCCTCGATATGCACGTGAGCAACCTGCGCAAGAAAATCGGCCCCCACCCCGATGGCCGGCCACGGATCGTGGCGCTGCGTAGCCGGGGTTATTACTACAGCCTTTAAGGCACTGCGCCGATCTCTTGTGGCGAGGGGATTTATCCCCGCTGGGGTGCGAAGCGCCCCCTATTGCTGCCATTAAGGTATATCAGTTGAAGCCGTGGGGGCCGCTGCGCGCCCCAGCGGGGATAAATCCCCTCGCCACAGCAAGCTCCCTCGCCACGGGGATTAGTCTTCGCCCGCTGGATTTGTCAGGTCCGCACCAAACCGTCTTTACCCAAGCTTTACCCACCCCTGACCGCCGCTGACCTTGATCTCCGTAATCTGGACACATCCGGAACTGACCGGGAACGAGACAAGGAGAAACACCATGCGCAAGACCCTCACCGCCCTGATGTTCGCCGCAGCCCTGCCGACCGTCGCCATGGCCATGCCCGAAGGTCCTGGCCCGATGGGCCCGATGGACGGCCCGCGCCACGGTGGCCAGATGCATGACAGAGGTCCCTACAGCCAACTGGACCTGAGCCACGAGCAACGCCAGCAGATCCGTCGGATCATGGGCGAACAACGCCACGAACAACGTGAACTGGTGGACAAATACCTGGCCAAGCTGTCGCCAGCCGACCAGAAAGCCATGCAGGACGAAAGGGAGGCTCGGCACCAAAAAGTCGATGCGCAGATCCGCGCACTGTTGAAGCCGGAACAACAGAAAGAATTCGACGCGATCCAGAAGAAGCAGGCCGAACGTCGGGCCGAGTGGGCCGAATTCAAGGCCTGGAAAGCGCAACAGCCGCAAAAAGCGCAATAATGCCCTGAAGTACCACCAGCCCAACGGCACACCGCCGTTGGGCTTTCTTTGTTTTCGAGGATAAATCCGTGCGTTCATTGTTCTGGCGCGTCCTGGCCAGTTTCTGGCTGGCCATCGCTCTGGTGGCGGGACTTTCGATTCTGATGGGCCACATGCTGAACCAGGACGCCTGGATCCTCAGCCGTCATCCAGGCCTCAATACCCTGGCCGAAGAGTGGACGCAGACTTACGAAAGCCAGGGCGAAGACGCCGCGCAGGCCATCCTCCAACAGCGCAAGCGCCAGTATCACATCGACGTCCAAGTGCTCAACGAAAGTGGCGACCCGGTGGTGCGCGGCACCTTTCCGCACCGTGCCGCCGCGTTCGAGGCGCGCCAGAACAACGACGACCGACGCCTGCCCTGGCGGCGCCTGACCGACGAGTTCACCAGCGCCAAGACCGGCGACACGTACCTGTTCATCTACCGCATCCCCCACCCCGAATTGGACGCCTGGCACCGCGGCAGCTTGCTCTGGCCCCTCAGTGCCCTAGCGATTGCCCTGGTGGTACTGACCTTGTTCAGCCTGTTGGTGACCCTTTCCATCACCCGTCCGCTGAGCCGACTGCGCGGCGCGGTGCATGACCTGGGGCAAGCGGCCTATCAGCAGAACAGCCTAGCCAAGCTGGCCAACCGACGGGACGAATTTGGTGTGCTGGCCACGGATTTCAATCGCATGGGCGCGCGCCTGCAAAGCCTGATCGCCAGCCAGCGCCAACTGCTGCGCGACGTTTCCCACGAATTGCGCTCGCCCCTGGCCAGGCTGCGCATCGCCCTGGCACTGGCGGAGCGCGCGAGCCCCGAGGAGCGCGAAAAACTCTGGCCGCGACTGACGCGTGAGTGTGATCGACTGGAAGCGCTGATCAGTGAAATCCTGGTCCTGGCTCGCGTCGATGCCGACAACGCCAGTGCCGAAGAGGTCGATCTCAACGGGCTGCTGATCAATCTACAAAAAGATGCCCAGATGGCTTCGCCGGAGCAAAACGTGCAGTTGGAAACCGAGCCGGACCTGACCCTCAAGGGTTGGCCGACGATGATCGAGCGTGCCGTGGACAATTTGTTGCGCAACGCCCAGCGCTTCAGTCCGGACGGGCAGCCCGTCGAAATGCGCGCGGTGCGCCAGGGGGAGCGAATCCTGGTCAGCGTGCGCGATCACGGGCGGGGCGTCGAGGCCGAGCATCTGGGCCAACTGGGCGAACCGTTCTATCGCGCGCCCGGCCAGACCACTGCCGGTCATGGCCTGGGCCTGGCGATCGCCCGCCGCGCAGCCGAACGCCACGGCGGAGCGCTGGTATTGGCCAACCATCCCGAGGGCGGGTTCATCGCGACGCTGGAATTGCCGTTGGTGCCGGGGGCAGTAGTCCCCCCTACAGACCAACAGTGAACCCCCTGGCGAGGGAGCTTGCTCCCGCTCGGCTGCGCAGCAGTCGCAAACTGGTTGGCGGGATTTACCTGTTGCACCGCGGCGCCTGGTTTTGGGGCTGCTTCGCAACCCAGCGGGAGCAAGCTCCCTCGCCACAGGAAATCAAGCGCCCCGATCAAACCAAACGATAATTCCTCTTATTCAAACCGCCCCGCCCTGTTAGACTTTGCGCCCGCGTTTCACTCGTCCCGCAGGATTTCCAATGCCGTCGTTGCCTCTTCGCTTATGCGCTCTGCTGTTGGCCTTGGGCCTGAGTGCCTGCGATGACGCCCCGCGTTTTACCCAGGCCGAGCCCGGCGAAGCCAAGTCCGGTGGCAACGCGACGGTACGCAAGGCCGACCAGAATGCCTTTTCCCTGCCTTCGGCCAACCTGCCGCCCTCGCGGCGCGTGGATTTCAGCGTCGGCAACAGTTTCTTCCGCAGCCCTTGGGTGATCGCTCCTTCGACGACGACTGCCCGCGATGGCCTCGGTCCCTTGTTCAACACCAATGCCTGCCAGAACTGTCACATCAAGGACGGTCGCGGCCACCCGCCGGCACCCGATGCAACCAGCGCGGTATCGATGCTGGTGCGCCTGTCGATTCCCGATGCAGCGCCGTACGCCAAGGTCATCGAACAACTCGGCGTCGTGCCAGAGCCTGTCTACGGCGGACAATTGCAGGACATGTCCGTGCCAGGCGTTGCGCCGGAAGGCAAGGTGCGGGTCGATTACTCGCCAGTCCCGGTGCGTTTCAACGACGGCACCGTCGTGGAACTGCGCAAGCCGACCTTGCAGATCAGCCAATTGGGGTATGGCCCGATGCACCCCGACACGCGTTTTTCGGCCCGCGTCGCACCGCCGATGATCGGCCTGGGTTTGCTTGAGGCCATCCCCGACGACGCCATCCTGGCGAATGCGCAGGCTCAGGCACGGGACAAAAACGGTATTGCTGGCCGTCCGAACAGGGTCTGGGACGATATCCAGCAAAAGACCGTGCCGGGGCGTTTCGGCTGGAAGGCCGGGCAGCCGAACCTCAATCAACAGAACGTCCATGCGTTTTCCGGCGACATGGGCCTGACGACCAGCCTGCGTCCGTTCGACGATTGCACCGAGGCCCAGGTCGATTGCAAGCGCGCGCCCAACGGCAACGGTCCGAAGGGCGAGCCGGAAGTCAGCGATAACATTCTGCGCCTGGTGTTGTTCTACAGCCGCAACCTCGCCGTGCCGGCCCGTCGCGACGTGAACTCGCCCCAAGTGCTGGCGGGCAAGAATCTGTTTTTCCAGGCGGGTTGCCAGTCCTGTCACACCCCCCAATACACCACATCCGCCAACGCTGCCGAGCCGGAGCTGGCGAACCAGGTCATCCGCCCATACACCGATTTGCTGCTGCACGACATGGGTGAAGGGCTGGCTGACAACCGCAGCGAGTTCCAGGCCAGCGGCCGCGACTGGCGGACTCCGCCGTTATGGGGTATCGGCCTGACCGAAACCGTCAGCGGTCATACCCAGTTCCTGCACGACGGTCGCGCCCGCAACCTCCTCGAAGCCGTGCTCTGGCATGGCGGCGAGGCCCAGGCGGCGCAGCGACAGGTCTTGGCTTTCAACGCCGAGCAGCGCGCTGCGCTGTTGGCTTTCCTGAATTCCCTTTAACGTTATTTCCTGAAACGGGAGCCCGACATGTTCCGTCCCAAGCTGTTGTTCACCAGCCTCGCCGCCATCGCCCTCGGCGCCTGCTCGCCCCAGGATCCCCAGGCGGTCACGTCGGCTGCCATTGCCAAGCAAGTGATCCTGCCGACCTACAGCCGCTGGGTCGAGGCAGACCGGCAATTGGCGAGCAGTGCCTTGGCGTTCTGCCAAGGCAAGGAAACCCTGGAGACCGCCCGCGCCGACTTTCTCAAGGCACAAAAAGCCTGGGCCGAACTGCAACCGCTGCTGATCGGTCCACTGGCCGAGGGCAACCGTGCCTGGCAAGTGCAATTCTGGCCGGACAAGAAAAACCTGGTCGGCCGCCAGGTCGAGCAACTGGTCAACAGCGAGCCGCAGATCGACGCCGCCGGCCTGGCCAAATCCAGTGTTGTCGTGCAAGGGCTCTCCGCCTACGAATACCTGCTGTTCGACGCCAAGATCGACATGGCCGACAGCGCCCAGAAAGCCAAGTATTGCCCACTGCTTACCGCCATTGGTGAACGCCAGAAGCAACTGGCCGAAGAGATCCTGTCTCGTTGGAACACCAACGACGGCATGCTCGCCCAGATGAGCAAGTTTCCTAACCAGCGCTACGCCGATTCCCACGAGGCAATCGCTGATCTGCTGCGGGTCCAGGTCACTGCCCTGGACACCTTGAAAAAACTCGGCACGCCAATGGGCCGCCAGAGCAAGGGCGTGCCGCAACCGTTCCAGGCCGATGCCTGGCGCAGCCAATCGTCACTGCAAGGTCTGGAAGCCAGCCTGAGCGCCGCCAGGACCGTGTGGGTCGGCGTCGACAACAAAGGCCTGCGCGGTCTGCTGCCAAGCGACCAGAAGCCATTGGCGGACAAGATCGATGCTGCCTACGATGCCTCGTTGAAGCTGTTCGCCAGCAGCCAGCGCTCACTGACCGACATGCTCAACGACGACGCCGGGCGCCAGCAACTCAACGATTTGTACGACAGCCTCAACGTCGTCCACCGCCTGCACGAGGGCGAACTGGCCAAGGCGCTGGGCATTCAACTGGGCTTCAACGCCAACGACGGTGACTGATCATGTTTCGACGTCAGGCTCTGGCACTCGGCAGTATGCTGCTGGGTGCCGTTACCCTGGGCGGCTGGACGCTGTTCAAGCAAAAGGACAAGCGTGCGCTACTGCTTTCGGCACGGGACGATGGCGATGGCAATCACTTCGCCGTCGGCTATCGACTGGACGGCACCCGGGTGTTCGCCACCCGGGTCGGCCAGCGTTGCCATGACATCATCAACCACCCGACGCTGCCGATCGCGCTGTTCGTTGCCCGCCGTCCAGGCACCGAAAGCTATCTGATCGACCTGCGCGACGGGACACTGTTGCAGACCATCGCCTCGTTACCGAACCGGCATTTCTACGGTCACGCGGTGATCCACAAGAGTGGCGAGTGGTTGTACGCCACAGAGAACGACACCAGCGACCCGGGGCGCGGCCTGTTGGGCGTGTATCGTTTCGAAGGCGAGCGGCTGGTCCACAGCGGCGAAATCTCCACCCACGGCATTGGCCCTCATCAAGTGTCATGGATGCCCGATGGCGAGACATTGGTCGTTGCCAACGGCGGCATTCGCACCGAGGCCGAAAGTCGGGTCGAAATGAACCTTGACGCCATGGAGCCGAGCCTGGTGTTGATGCAGCGCGATGGCACGCTGCTGAGCAAGGAAACCCTCGCCCAGCAGATGAACAGCGTGCGCCATTTGGGCATCGCCAGCGACGGGACCATCGTCTCCGGCCAGCAATTCATGGGCGCCGCACATGAGCCGTCGGAACTGCTGGCAATCAAGCGACCGGGCCAACCTTTCCAGGCGTTCCCGGTGCCCGAACATCAGTTGCAGGCCATGGGGCACTACACCGCCAGCGTCGCCGTGCACAGCGAACTGCGCCTGGTGGCCCTGACGGCGCCACGGGGCAATCGCTTTTTCATCTGGGACCTGGACAGCGGCGAAGTTCGCCTGGACGCGCCTTTGCCGGATTGCGCCGGGGTGGGCGCGGTGGCCGACGGTTTCGTCGTGACATCGGGCCAGGGGCGTTGCCGCTATTACGATTGCCGGCAATCACAATTGGTTGCAAAACCGCTGGACCTGCCGGCGGGGCTCTGGGACAACCATCTGCATCTGGTCTGAGCGGGGGGCGGTGCCGGGCGCTATGACTTTTCAGAAGAGTCCTACGCCCCACCGTCCCGCCAGCATCTGGAATACCCCGAGCGCACAGGGTAATGTGCCCGCCTATCTGTATTTTCTCTCAGCTCTTTTCCAAGGAAGTGGAACATGCTGCGACGCCGCATGCTGATCATGTTGGGTGTTGTCCTGCTGGTGGTGCTGTTGCTGGCAGGCTACAAGGCCTTCTCCATCTACCAGCAGATCCAGATGTTTTCTGTCCCGAAACCGCCCGTCAGCGTTGCCGTGGCCAAGGCCACCGAGCAACCCTGGCAGTCTCGCCTGCCCACCGTCGGCAGCCTGAAGGCCTTGCAAGGCGTTGACCTGAGCCTGGAGATCGCCGGCACGGTGCAAAAGCTGCAGTTCGAATCGGGGCAAAAGGTCAAGGCCGGCCAACCGCTCCTGCAACTGGACAGCGAAGTCGAAAGCGCCCTGCTGGAAACCGCCCAGGCCGACCTTGGCCTGTCGCAGCTGGATTTCGGCCGGGGTCGACAACTGGTCGGCAGCCAGGCGATTTCCAAAGGCGAGTTCGATCGGCTTGCGGCCCAGTTGAAGAAGAACCAGGCCACGGTCAACCAGCTCAAGGCATCGCTGGCGAAGAAACACATCGTCGCGCCTTTCAGCGGCACCATCGGCATTCGTCAGGTGGACGTTGGCGATTACCTGGCCAGCGGCACGGTGATCGCCACCCTGCAGGACCTCAGTAGCCTGTACGTGGATTTCTATGTCCCGGAACAGACGGTGCCTCGGCTCGCCGTTGCCCAAACGGTCAACGTCAGTGTCTCGGCCTACCCAGGCCAGACATTCGTCGGCACCATCAGCGCCATAAACCCCAAGGTCGAGGACAGCACCCGCAATGTGCTGGTGCGCGCCACCCTTGCCAACCCCGATGGCAAGTTGTTGCCCGGCATGTTTGCCAACCTGCAGGTCGTCTTGCCAGACGTGGCCGCCGGCATCGTCGTGCCGGAGAGCGCCGTGACCTACACGCTCTACGGCAACTCGATGTACGTGGTCACCCAGAAGAAAGCCGCCGATGGCAGCGTCGAGAAAGATGACAAGGGCCAGCCGGTCCTGATCGCCGAGCGGCGCTTCGTCGAGACGGGTGAGCGTCGCGACGGGCAGGTCCTGGTGACCAAGGGCGTGCACAGCGGTGAAGACGTGGTGATTGCCGGCCAGCTCAAGCTCGACAACGGCACGTCCATCGCCATCAGCGACGACAAGACCCTGACCGAACAGAACAGCACGCCGCGCGCGGACTGATCAAGGAACCCCCATGGCTTTTACCGATCCGTTCATCCGCCGCCCGGTGCTCGCCACCGTGGTCAGCCTGTTGATCGTGCTGCTGGGCTTCCAGGCCTGGAGCAAGTTGCCCCTGCGCCAGTATCCGCAGATGGAAAACGCCCTGATCACGGTGACCACCGCCTACCCCGGCGCCAATGCCGAGACTATCCAGGGCTATATCACCCAGCCAATGCAACAAAGCCTGGCCAGTGCCGAAGGCATCGACTACATGACCTCGGTCAGCCGACAGAATTTCTCGGTGATCTCGGTCTATGCCCGTATCGGCTCCAACAGCGACCGGCTCTTTACCGAACTGCTGGCCAAGGCCAACGAGGTCAAGAACCAGCTGCCCCAGGACGCCGAGGACCCCGTTCTCAGCCGAGAGGCTGCCGACGCCTCGGCGCTGATGTACATCAGTTTCTTCAGCAAGGAATTGAACAATCCGCAGATCACCGACTACCTGTCACGGGTGATCCAGCCCAAACTGGCAACCCTGCCCGGCATGGCTGAGGCGGAGATTCTCGGCAACCAGGTCTTTGCCATGCGCCTTTGGCTGGACCCGGTCAAGCTCGCAGGCTTTGGGCTGACGGCTGCCGACGTGACCGATGCGGTGCGCCAGCAGAACTTTCTTTCTGCCGCCGGCGAAGTGAAAGGCGAGTACGTCGTTACCAGTATCAACGCCAACACCGAACTCAAGTCCGCCGAAGCGTTCGCCGCGATCCCCCTGAAGACCGCCGGGGACAGCCGCGTGTTGCTGCGGGACGTCGCTCGCGTGGAAATGGGCGCCGAAAACTACGACACCATCAGCTCCTTTGGCGGCACGCCTTCGGTATACATCGGGATCAAGGCCACGCCCGGCGCGAACCCACTGGACGTGATCAAGGAAGTGCGCAAGATCATGCCGGAGATGGAAGCCCAGCTTCCGACCAACCTCAAGGCCGAGATCGCCTATGACGCCACTTTGTTCATCCAGGCCTCCATCGACGAGGTAGTGAAGACCTTGTTCGAGGCGGTACTGATCGTCATCGTCGTGGTCTTCCTGTTCCTCGGAGCCTTGCGCTCGGTGCTCATCCCGGTAGTGACCATTCCACTGTCGATGATCGGCGTCATGTTCTTCATGCAGTTGATGGGCTACTCCATGAACCTGCTGACGCTGCTGGCCATGGTGCTCGCCATCGGCCTGGTGGTGGACGATGCCATCGTGGTCGTGGAAAACATCCACCGACACATGGAGGAAGGCAAGACCCCATTCGACGCCGCCATTGAAGGCGCGCGGGAAATAGCCATGCCGGTGGTCTCGATGACCATAACCCTCGCGGCGGTGTACGCGCCCATCGGCTTGCTTGAAGGCCTGACGGGGGCATTGTTCAAGGAGTTCGCCTTGACCCTGGCTGGCGCCGTGGTCATTTCAGGCATCGTCGCGCTGACCTTGTCACCCATGATGTGCGCGATGCTCCTGCGCCATGACGAGAATCCCACGGGGCTGGCCCATCGACTGGACGTGATTTTCGAACGCCTGAAAAACCGTTACCAACGCCTGCTCCATGGCACGCTCAACAGTCGGCCCGTGGTGCTGGTATTCGCGGTGATCGTGCTGTTGCTCATTCCCGTGCTGATCATGTTCACCAAGTCCGAGCTGGCACCCGACGAGGACCAAGGCATCATCTTCATGATGGCCAACGCGCCGAAGACGACCAACCTCGATTACCTGAACGCCTACACCGATCACTTCATCACGATCTTCAAGGAGTTCCCCGAGTACTACTCCTCTTTCCAGATCAACGGCTATAACGGCGTCCAGTCAGGCATCGGCGGCTTCTTGCTCAAGCCCTGGAACGAACGCAGCCGCACCCAGATGGAAATCCTGCCCGAGGTCCAGGCCAAGCTGGAAGGCATCCCGGGCCTGCAGATCTTCGGTTTCAACCTGCCCTCGCTGCCAGGCACCGGCGAAGGCTTGCCCTTCGAGTTCGTCATCAATTCGCCGAAGGACTACACGACGCTGCTGCAGATTGCCGAACGGGTCAAGAAACGCGCGCTGGAGTCCGGCAAATTCGCTTTCATGGACATCGACCTGGCCTTCGACAAACCCGAAGTCGTGGTGGATATCGATCGCGCCAAGGCCGCCCAGATGGGCGTGTCGATGCAGGACCTGGGCGGAACCCTGGCAACACTGCTGGGTGAGTCCGAGATAAACCGCTTCACTCTGGAAGGGCGCAGCTACAAAGTAATTGCCCAGGTCGAACGACCGTTTCGGGACAATCCGGACTGGCTGAACAATTACTACGTAAAGAATACCCAGGGCGAATCGCTCCCGCTGTCGACGCTGATCAAGGTCAGCGACCGGGCACGACCGCGCCAATTGAATCAGTTCCAGCAGCTCAATGCGGTGACGATTTCAGGCTTTCCAACCGTGAGCATGGGCGAGGCCATTGAAACCGTCCGCCAGATTGCCCGCGAGGAAGCTCCGGTGGGGTTCGCCTTCGATTACGCCGGAGCTTCGCGCCAATTCGTACAGGAAGGCAGTGCGCTGTGGGTGACCTTTGGCCTGGCGCTTGCGATCATCTTCCTGGTGCTGGCCGCGCAGTTCGAGAGTTTCCGGGATCCACTGGTCATCCTGGTCACGGTGCCGTTATCCATCTGCGGCGCGCTGATTCCGCTGTTCCTCGGCTGGTCGAGCATGAACATCTATACCCAGGTCGGGCTGGTGACGCTGATCGGACTGATCAGCAAGCACGGTATCCTGATCGTCGAGTTCGCCAACCAATTGCGCAAGGAACAAGGCCTGAGCCCGCGCGATGCCGTTGAGCAGGCCGCGTCGATACGACTGCGGCCCGTACTGATGACAACCGCGGCAATGGTATTCGGCATGGTGCCGTTGATCCTGGCCACCGGCGCCGGAGCGGTCAGCCGCTTCGACATCGGCACGGTCATCGCCACGGGCATGTCGATCGGCACCCTGTTCACGTTGTTCGTATTGCCTTGTGTCTACACCTTGCTGGCCAAAGCCGACAAACACTGAGACCTGTGACGGTGCAAAAAACAAAGGCCTCGCAAATGCGAGGCCTTTGTTTTGAATCAGGACGCTCAACTCTGAGGCTTCATGCCTTGGGACAGGCCAAACATGAACAGCAACAGATCGTTATCCGGTCGGATAGCATCCGTCGCCTTTGCTACTCGAGGCAAAGGGCAATGCGCGCCAACGGTGGAAGTATGGTTGGAGGCACTGAGGATCTGTGATCGGGGCTGCTCCCATACCGCGACCGCCATTGATGCAACTGCCAGGGCTCCGACTAGAAACAAACCTCTAGCAATTTCTAGTTTCATCGCTATAAACCTTTGATAGCGCTGCCAAACGCCGTCTCATAAAAGTAGACCAGTTTTTTCCAGTCGGAATCACGAAACGACGAATGGCGCCGCAGTTGCTTCATGTCGTGGGAGGCCGCGCTTCGGGCAGTCAGGCGTTGTCGGCATTTCTCGAAATCCAACAGGGCGACTTCGGCCTTCGCCGACTCGCCTTCTCCGGTCACGCGGACAAACACATGCTTGATGTAGAGGCATCCATGTTGCCAGCGGCCCTTGTGCATACGAGCCAGGTTTTCAGCCAACGACTGGAGAATACGGTCATGCACTGCTTCGCCATGACGTTCGCGTCCGCCTCCGGCATACCAGTATTCGATTTCCTGGAAGCCATCCATCGCGTGAGTCACCAATAGCGCACGCCACTTATGCACCGGGTCTCTTTGGGCGCCGCAGAAAAAAATCTGGGGAACCGTGACGTTGAGCTCGCTCAGAGCCGACAACGCACGCTGCTCACGCAGCACAGTCGGGCGACCAAACGGATGCATCAGGCTGCGGTAGATGTGCCCCGTCTGACGCTTGGAATACAACAGTTCGCCATTACTGCTGATCCGTTGTACGCCACTTTCACCGCCACGGCGCGTATTGGGCTCTTCCACCCATTCGCCGCGCTGATTCCAAAAATGATCGAAGCAACTATGAGAAGCCGTTGGGGCTCCTGCTGCCTGCACTGCCATCCCGTTACCCCTTGCGCAATACATAAACTCGCCACATGGCATAAAGCGGTAGGAAATCCAATTGTTCCTGGATCCGAAACCCGGCCTGTCGAAATTCCTCCTCCACCGTAACAGCAGGTAACACAAATCGGTTTTGGTAGCCTTTCTGCCCACGCTTTCGCTCCGCGCGTTTGCGTTTCCAGGCCTTGAAATTGCCATCGACCCACAATGAAACGATCACGCTGTCCCGGCTGACACGCTCGAATTCCCGCAGAATCGCCAGGCGGTGCGCGGGTTCACCGATGTGGTGGAGCAGGCGAATGCAAAAAATGCTATCGACGGCGTTATCAGGCAAGGCGATGTCGAACGCAGAAGTCTGCAAAGGTTGTACCCGTTTTACGACATCGGCGGGCTGAGCGCTCATTGCGGTTTGAAGCATGGCTTCGGAATTGTCCGCACCGATAATGACCCGGTTCGGTTTTTCGGCCAGCAAGGGCCAGAAACGCCCCGCTCCGCATGGCAGGTCCAGCACCAAGCCAGGCTCACCCGCCAGGGTCAGGGCGCGGCGTGCTAGTTGTTGGTCGCGATGGTGGGAGAGACGACGGCTCAATCCACTGCGATGCTTGAGAAAATATTGCTTGGCGTGCTGCTCGTCGTATTTCTCGGAAAAATCCAGCTTGACGGTCTTCGACATGGGGGCACTCCGTTACGAATGCCCAACCTTATGAACCGGCATGTCATCTCTTTGTGAAAAATCCGTCGCGAAAATTGACGAATCGTTTCAAGGTTTTTCAAGTACCAGTGTCAGCCCTTCGGATTCAGTTCTACCTCGAAACGGCAGCCATTGGGTTCCATTGTGCTGAGGCTGACCGTCCAACCCTGGTTCTCGCAAATCCGTTGCACCAACGACAGCCCCAGCCCCAGGCCTTCGCCGCGCTTTTCGTTCCCTCGCACGAAAGGTTCGAACATCGCCTCGCGCTTCTCCTCGGGGATGCCCACGCCGCTGTCTTCGACCACGAAACCTGTCGCGGTCAGCGAAACACGAATGAACCCCTGATCGGTGTAATGCAAGGCATTGCGCAACAGGTTGCCCATGACAGCTGTGAGGAAGGTGGCGTTATACGGTGTATCAAGGGGCTGCCCCGGTTCGAAGATCAACGCCAGACCTTTGGATTCGATAGGAGCGCGCCATACACCGAGCAGGTTTTCCGCGACCTGACCAAGCGTCAGCCGGGGTGCCATTCCGTTGTCTTCGCGCTGGGCCCGGGCAAGCATCAGGAAGGTCTGCACCAATTCGCGCATTTCTTCACTGGCCCGGTTGATGCGTTCGACCTGAGTACGCCCCCGCTGGTCGAGTGCCGGATTCTCCAACAACAGTTCGCAGGACGTGGCCAAGACCATCAATGGCGTGCGCAACTCATGGCTGACGTCACTGGTGAATAGCCGCTCACGGGTCAAGGCTTGGCGCAGTCGGCCCAACGTAGCGTCGAACGCCACGGCCAGCTCGCCCACTTCGTCGGCGGCATAGTCCGGGGCCAGCGGTGGCGCGAGTCCGAGGAGCTGGTCGCGATGCCGAACCTGGCGGGCCAGGCGCACGACCGGCGCCATCACCCGACGGGCCAACACCCACCCCAGGAACACTGCCAATGCGAGGCTGAGCACGAAGCCCACCAACACCACGGCGAACAGGACCCGTTCACGCTCCTCGAAATCGCTCTGGTCCTGCAGCAACACGTAATGCCGACCGTCTACGATCTCCACCATGGCGTGGTAGGACAGTTGTTCGCGAAACACCTCATGAAAGCCACGGTCGAGGTGACGGAGATCCTTGGGCAGCTCGAAGTCACCCGGGCCGCCGCTGAAATAGAACAACTGGTCGGGTTCGGGCCGATGACTCCAGTCGGAAACGCTGTCCATCAACAGCAAGCGTTGCAAGTCGCCGCCGAGCCCGGCGGAAATCAGTTTTTCTTCCACCAGATGGACCGTTGCCACGATGCCAAGGGCGAAGGCCCCCGCCACCAACGCGCTCATCAACGCGAACGCGATGATGATCCGCTGGGCAAGGCTTTGCTTAAACTCCATCGCGGCCCTCGGCCAAGCGGTAACCGACGCCGTGCACCGTATGCAGCAGCGGTTTTTCGAATGGTTTGTCGATCACTTGTCGCAGTTGATGCACGTGGCTGCGCAGGCTGTCGCTGTCCGGGCAATCATCGCCCCACAAGGCTTCCTCGAGTATCTCGCGACGCAGCACATGAGGACTTTTCTGCATCAGTACCGCCAGCAACTTCAGCCCTACGGGGTTGAGCTTGAGCAGCTTGCCTTCGCGGGTAACCTCCAGGGTATCGAGGTCGTAGCTCAGGTCGCCGACCTGCAAGGCGCGCCGACCACCGCCCTGGGCGCGACGCATGACCGCTTCGATCCGCGCCGCCAGCTCCGACAAGGCGAAAGGTTTGACCAGATAATCGTCGGCCCCGGATTTGAAGCCCTGCAAACGATCATCCAATTGGTCGCGCGCGGTGAGCATGATCACCGGCGTATCTCGCCGGGCATCTTCGCGCAGACGCTTGCACAGCGTGTAGCCGTCGATGCCCGGCAGCATGATGTCGAGCACGATCAAGTCATAGTGTTCGGTCGCGGCCAGGTGCAGCCCCGACAAACCGTCCTGGGCACAATCGACGGTGTAGCCCTTGAGCCCCAGGTAGTCGGCCAGGTTGGCCAGGATGTCACGGTTGTCTTCGACCAATAGAATTCGCATGGGCATCTCCTCTGCACACGTAGGCAATCGTCGTGGCCCGCGCAGCTTAAGGCCAAGCGTGTCTCGCGGCTAGGGTTGTATCTGCCTGTGTCGGGGCGAACCAGTAGAGCGCATTGAACGGACTGGACCGCATTGACGAGTTTTTCACCGAACATTCACACCTCGCCAACGCTGCGCGGCCCACACTTCGCGCGACGCGCTGTTCACGAACATTCCCTTAAAGGTACCGCCATGGTTTCCACCCTCCTGCGCCCCGCTTCCAGACCGCTGAACGTGCCGGTCGCCCTGGGTATTCCCGCCGTGGTCGCGGTCATTCTGGTGTTACTGGAACTGACCACGCTGGACATGGACCTGGCCCGTCTGTTCTACAACTCCGCTGGCGGGGGATTCATCGGCCGGCACAGTTTTTTCCTTGAAGATATCCTGCACGACCGGGCCAAACAGCTCGTTATCGCATTCTCTCTTCTGGCCGTCCTGGGGTTCATCGCTTCTTTTTTTATCGCCCGACTCAAACCTTTCAAACGCGAGCTGGGCTGTCTGGTCTTGTCGCTCGCGCTGGCAACGGCCTTTGTCACGCCCCTGAAGGCGGTCACCGCGGTGCAATGCCCCTGGAGCCTGAAAGAATTCGGTGGCAAGGAAACCTACAGTGAATTGCTGAGCCCACGTCCAGCCACCGACAAGCCTGGCCGATGCTGGCCCGGTGGACACGCCGCCACGGGTTTCACGTTGTTTGCGCTGTTTTTCGTGCTGCGCGACCGCCGTCCGCGCCTGGCCCGTCAATCGCTGATATTTGCCTTCTCACTGGGCACCGTTTTCTCCGTGGGCCGGATGATGCAGGGGGCGCATTTCTTTTCCCACAATGTGTGGACAGCGGTGTTCTGCTGGCTGATTTGCCTGGGGTGTTATTACTTCATTCTCTACCGGCCGGCCGCCAGGGCTGATCGCGTAGCGCTGAGCCAACCCGCCAACGCCTGAACATGGTGCAGTAACTCTGTGGGAGCGAGCTTGCTCGCGATGGCGGTGGGTCAGTCAATCAAGCATCGACTGATACTCCGCCATCGCGAGCAAGCTCGCTCCCACAGGGGAATGGGGTGTTGCTTCATGAATCCAGGGCAATAAAAAACCCCGCTTGCTTTCGCAGGCGGGGTTTTTCGCTACAGGGGTAAGGCTGGCTTACATCATGCCGCCCATGCCACCCATGCCGCCCATGTCCGGCATGCCGCCGCCAGCTGGAGCGTCTTCCTTGATTTCAGCGATCATCGCCTCGGTGGTGATCATCAGGCTGGCAATCGACGAAGCTGCTTGCAGAGCCGAACGAGTCACTTTGGCTGGGTCCAGGATACCCATTTCGATCATGTCGCCGTATTCGCCGGTAGCAGCGTTGTAACCGTAGTTACCCGAACCCTGCTTGACCTTGTCGACCACGACGCTTGGCTCGTCGCCGGAGTTGGCAACGATCTGGCGCAGCGGTGCTTCAACAGCGCGACGCAGCAACTGGATGCCGACGTTCTGGTCATCGTTGTCGCCTTTCAGCTCGCTGATGGCTTGCAGGGCACGAACCAGTGCCACGCCACCGCCAGGTACCACGCCTTCTTCGACGGCTGCGCGGGTTGCGTGCAGGGCGTCTTCAACGCGGGCTTTCTTCTCTTTCATTTCAACTTCGGAACCGGCACCAACCTTGATCACCGCAACACCGCCGGACAGCTTGGCCAGGCGCTCTTGCAGTTTTTCACGGTCGTAGTCGGACGAAGTCTCGGCCACCTGGGCGCGGATCTGGGTCACACGCGCCTGGATATCGGCATCGTTGCCAGCGCCGTCGATCACGGTGGTGTTTTCCTTGGACAGGATCACGCGCTTGGCGTTACCCAGATGCTCCAGGGTGGTGCTTTCCAGGCTCAGGCCGATCTCTTCGGAGATAACGGTACCGCCGGTCAGTACGGCGATGTCCTGCAGCATGGCCTTGCGACGGTCGCCGAAGCCTGGTGCCTTGACGGCAGCAACCTTGACGATACCGCGCATGTTGTTCACGACCAGGGTCGCCAAGGCTTCGCCTTCGACGTCTTCAGCCACGATCAGCAGTGGGCGACCGGCTTTGGCAACGGCTTCCAGCACTGGCAGCATTTCGCGGATGTTCGAGATCTTCTTGTCGACCAGCAGGATCAGCGGGCTGTCCAGCTCGGCAACCATGGTGTCTGGCTTGTTGACGAAGTATGGCGACAGGTAGCCACGGTCGAACTGCATGCCTTCTACAACCGACAGTTCGTTTTCCAGGCCCGAGCCTTCTTCAACGGTGATCACGCCTTCCTTGCCGACTTTTTCCATGGCTTCGGCAATGATGTCGCCGATGGAGTTGTCGGAGTTGGCCGAGATGGTACCCACCTGGGCGATTGCCTTGGAGTCAGCGCAAGGCTTGGCCAGGCCTTTCAGTTCCTTGACGATGGCGATGGTCGCCTTGTCGATGCCGCGCTTGAGGTCCATCGGGTTCATGCCGGCAGCGACGGCTTTCAGGCCTTCGTTGACGATCGACTGGGCCAGTACGGTCGCGGTGGTGGTACCGTCACCGGCGTCATCGTTGGCACGGGAGGCAACGTCTTTGACCAATTGCGCGCCCATGTTTTCGAAGCGATCTTTCAGCTCGATTTCCTTGGCTACGGAAACGCCGTCCTTGGTGATGGTCGGAGCGCCGAAGCTCTTCTCGATGATCACGTTACGGCCTTTCGGGCCCAGGGTCGCTTTTACTGCGTCAGCCAGGACGTTGACACCGGCGAGCATTTTCTTGCGGGCGGAATCGCCGAATTTAACTTCTTTAGCAGCCATGATCGATATTCCTTAAATACTTTTTAGTAGCGGGAAAATGAGCGGGGGAATCAGCCTTCGAGAACGGCGAGGATTTCGCTCTCGCCCATTACCAGCAGGTCTTCGCCGTCGACTTTCACAGTGTTGCTGCCGGAGTAAGGGCCGAACACAACCTTGTCACCCACTTTCACGGCCAGCGCACGTACTTCACCGTTTTCCAGTGCCTTGCCTGGACCTACAGCGAGAACTTCACCGTGGTTGGCTTTCTCGGCAGCCGAACCTGGCAGGACGATACCGCCAGCGGTTTTCTTCTCTTCTTCGCTGCGACGGATGACGACGCGGTCATGCAGAGGACGAAGCTTCATTGTCGATCTCTCCTAATTTTGGTTTTCATCGGCCGGTGTAGTCCCGGCGGGTTTAACAAAAGCCGGCGGAGCCGGGGTGCGGTTCGTCAAGCGAACCGCGGAAGTCTGTCCAGTGTCGCCACCGGAAACCTTGCGGTGACCCATACATAAGGGCGCGCAAGTGGATTACAAGGGGCGGGGTAGAATTTTTTGCTTGATGGCGGCAAAACGAACACGGCGCCCGAAGGCGCCGTGCGTAGGGTCTACTTGGAATCCCGGTGTTCGAATTCGCCTTCGATCACGTTAGGCTCGCGGCCCACGGGTTCACGCGGAGCCGGGCCGCCGCGAGGCTGGAGATCATCGGCAAACGCTCGCTGACGCATCGCCTGATCTTCGGCGCGCTGGCGCATCTTGCTGGCCAGCAACCGGCGGGTAAACGGCAACAGCAGGACCAGGCCCAGCACGTCGCTGATGAAACCTGGCAAGATCAACAGGCCGCCGCCCAAGGCCAGCATCAGGCCTTCAAGCATGGTCTGGGCAGGCAGCTCGCCACGGCTCAGGCTTTCACGGGCCCGCAGCGCCGTGGCGAGACCGGCGATGCGCAGCACGAACACGCCGAGCATCGAACCGAGAATGACCAGCAACAGCGCCGGGAAGAACCCGATCGCACCGCTGACCTTGACGAATACGAACAGCTCCAACACCGGGAACAGCAGAAAGAGCAACAAAAAAGGGCGCATCAAAAGGTTCCTCAACGCAAGAATGCCTTGCTATGAAAACCTAGATGACGTCGCCCTTTCGTGAATTCAAGCACCAACCTCGGCATTTTTTGGCCATTGCTCGGCGTGGGCCAGATAAACCAAGGCCTCGCGAACTTGTGTCGGCGTGTTGCAAGGGTTCGGGAACGCGAGCCAATGCAATCCCTGCCCGATGCGCAGGTGCATGCCTTCGCTGTCGATGCCGACCAATTGCGCCGGTTCTGTTTTCGGCAGCCCCGTCAGCGCCACGTAATGGGCGATTGCCTTGGCGTGATCGGCATTCATGTGTTCGATCATGCTGGCTTCGGCCTTGCCGGCGAAAGGATTGGCCAGGGTGAGGTGGTCGATCCAGTGAATGGCGCCGAAACCGCCAATGTAGCGATGGCGCACCGGGTCCAGGACCCAGAAGTCGAAATCGTGGGCCTTGTGGTAGTTCTGCGACTCAGGGAAATAGCGGTAGTAACGCTCGGCTGCGGCCTCGATCGCGATACTGTCTTCGAGTCTGCGGGCCTCGGCCAGATAGGTCAGGCGCCCCACCGCCTGCACATCCTCAGCGCCCCGCTCCCCTACCAGCATCGAGCACTTGGGATCTTTCTGCAGGTTGTGGGTGTGCTGGGCGATGCGGCTGATCAGGATCAACGGCCGGCCCTGCTCGTCCAGGCAATACGGCACAACGGAGCCGAACGGAAAACCCGGCATCGACTTGGAATGGGTGGAGAGCATCCCCCGGTATTCCTTGAGCAGCAATTCTCGGGCATGCTTGGCAACGTCAACGCTCAATTTATGACTCCTTTGAAGAAATCCGTTTAAAAAACGGACAGGCGACTGATGGATGTTTCAGTGCGCCGTCGGGGCAGTTCTCATGTGCAGCCGGGCTACACCGTCGCAGATCGAGAGGCCTCCATGAAGGTAATCCTCTAACGTTCTGCCACCGGGACATGCGAATGCAACTCACCGACAAAGTAATCATTATCACTGGCGGTTGCCAGGGCCTGGGCCGCTCCATGGCGGAGTATCTGGCTGGCAGGGGCGCGAAGCTCGCCCTGGTCGACCTCAATCAGGAAAAGCTCGACCAGGCGGTCGCCGCTTGTGCCGCCAAGGGTGTCGAGGCCCGTTCCTATGTGTGCAACGTGGCGAACGAGGAGCAGGTCAGCGACATGGTTGCCCGGGTGGCAGAGGATTTCGGCGCGATTCACGGCCTGATCAACAACGCAGGCATTCTGCGTGATGGGCTGCTGCTCAAGGTCAAGGACGGCGAAATGACCAAGATGAGCCTGGCCCAATGGCAAGCCGTGATCGACGTCAACCTCACCGGTGTATTCCTGTGTACCCGTGAAGTGGCGGCAAAAATGGTCGAGCTGAAGAACAGCGGCGCGATCATCAATATCTCGTCGATCTCCCGCGCGGGCAATATCGGCCAGACCAATTATTCCGCCGCCAAGGCCGGCGTCGTCGCCGCCACCGTGACCTGGGCCAGGGAACTGGCGCGTTATGGCATCCGAGTGGCAGGCATCGCGCCAGGTTTCATCGAAACCGAAATGACCCTGGGCATGAAGCCCGACGCCTTGGAAAGAATGACCTCCGCAATCCCGCTCAAGCGCATGGGCAAACCCGAGGAAATTGCCCATTCGGCCGCCTATATCTTCGAGAACGACTACTACACCGGTCGGATCCTGGAGATGGATGGCGGGATGCGCATCTAAACCCACCGCATAACCCATGTGGGAGCGAGCTTGCTCGCGATGGCAGAGTATCAGTCACATCAAGGCTGACTGAACCGACGCCATCGCGAGCAAGCTCGCTCCCACAGGGGATTGTGTTTCAAAGCATCAATCGTCGCTGACGGTGATGTTCGGCATCGCCGGTGACGCGGCTTCCTGCAACACGATCCGCGCGCCGACGTGGCGGGCCAGTTCCTGGTAGACCATGGCGATCTGGCTGTCCGGCTCGGCGATGACGGTCGGCTTGCCACCGTCGGCCTGTTCGCGGATCACCATCGACAGCGGCAGCGAGGCCAACAGCTCGACGCCGTACTGGGTCGCCAGTTTTTCCCCGCCACCTTCGCCGAACAGGTGCTCGGCGTGCCCGCAGTTCGAGCAGATGTGCACTGCCATGTTTTCCACCACGCCCAGCACCGGGATGTTCACCTTGCGGAACATCTCCACGCCCTTGCGCGCGTCCAGCAGGGCGAGATCCTGGGGCGTGGTGACAATCACCGCGCCGGCCACCGGGACTTTCTGCGCCAGGGTCAACTGGATATCGCCGGTGCCCGGGGGCATGTCGATCACCAGGTAATCCAGGTCGCCCCAGGCGGTTTGCGTGACCAATTGCAGCAAGGCCCCGGACACCATCGGCCCGCGCCAGACCATCGGCGTGTTGTCGTCGGTCAGGAAGGCCATGGACATGACTTCGACGCCGTGGGACTGCAGCGGCACGAACCATTTCTGGTCCTTGACCTGCGGGCGGGTACCCTCGGCGATGCCGAACATGATGCCCTGGCTCGGACCGTAGATGTCCGCATCGAGAATCCCCACCTTTGCCCCTTCGCGGGCAAGTGCCAGCGCCAGGTTGGCGGCCGTGGTGGACTTGCCCACGCCGCCCTTGCCCGACGCCACGGCAATCACGTTCTTGACGTTCGCCAGCCCCGGCACCTGGGCCTGGGCCTTGTGCGCGGCGATCACGCTGTTGATCTCGACTTTGGCGGCTGCCACGCCGTCCAGGCCTTCGATGGCCATCTGCAGCATTTGCGCCCAACCGTTCTTGAACAGATCGGCGGCGTAGCCGATTTCCAGCTGGACACTGACGCGATCGCCCTGGATGTCGATGGCACGCACGCATCCGGCGCTGACCGGGTCCTGGTTCAGGTAAGGGTCGGTGTACTGGCGAAGGACGGCTTCCACCGCTGCGCGATTGACGGCGCTCATGGGCAACTCCGATAGCAAGACTTGAAAAACAGGCCGCTATCCTACGCCGCACGCTCCCGCGTGGCGACCCGATTACAGCAGTGCGAACACCTTTTGTGGCGAGGGGATTTATGCCCGCTGGACTGCGCAGCAGTCCCAAAACATTCGATCCCGATCAGCCTGACTCACCGAGGCGCCAGGTTTTGGGGTCGCTTCGCAACCCAGCGGGGTGAAATATATTTCCCGGCGCTTTATAGTGGCCGACCTCCGTTTCATCAAGTAGCCGAGCCCCATGTCCGAGCCACGCAAGATCCTCGTCACCAGCGCCCTGCCCTATGCCAATGGTTCGATTCACCTTGGCCATATGCTGGAATACATCCAGACCGATATGTGGACGCGCTTCCAGAAACATCGCGGCAACCAATGTATTTATGTCTGCGCCGACGACGCCCACGGTTCGGCCATCATGCTGCGCGCGGAAAAGGAAGGCATTACCCCGGAACAACTGATCGCCAATGTCCAGGCTGAACACAGCGCCGACTTTGCCGAGTTCCTGGTGGATTTCGACAACTTCCACTCCACTCACGCCGAAGAAAACCGTGAGCTGTCGAGCCAGATCTACCTGAAGCTGCGTGACGCCGGGCATATTTCCACCCGTTCGGTCACCCAATATTTCGACCCGGAAAAGAAGATGTTCCTGGCCGACCGCTTCATCAAGGGCACCTGCCCGAAATGCGGCACCGAAGACCAGTACGGCGACAACTGCGAAAAATGCGGCGCCACCTACGCCCCGACTGACTTGAAAGACCCGAAGTCGGCAATTTCCGGCGCTACCCCGGTGCTCAGGGACTCCCAGCATTTCTTCTTCAAGCTGCCTGACTTCCAGCAGATGCTGCAGGCCTGGACCCGCAGCGGCACGCTGCAGGACGCGGTCGCCAACAAGCTCGCCGAGTGGCTCGATTCGGGCTTGCAGGAGTGGGACATTTCCCGCGATGCGCCGTACTTCGGCTTCGAGATTCCCGGCGAACCCGGCAAATATTTCTACGTGTGGCTGGACGCGCCGATCGGCTACATGGCCAGTTTCAAGAATCTTTGCGACCGTACACCGGAGCTGGATTTCGATGCGTTCTGGGCCAAGGACTCCACCGCCGAGGTGTATCACTTCATCGGCAAGGACATCGTCAACTTCCACGCGCTGTTCTGGCCGGCCATGCTCGAAGGTGCCGGTTTCCGCAAGCCGACCGGTATCAATGTCCATGGCTACCTGACCGTCAACGGCCAGAAAATGTCCAAGTCCCGCGGCACCTTCATCAAGGCGCGCACCTACCTGGATCACCTGTCGCCGGAATACCTGCGCTACTACTACGCGGCCAAGCTCGGCCGTGGCGTCGACGACCTGGACCTGAACCTCGAAGACTTCGTGCAGAAGGTCAACTCCGACCTGGTGGGCAAGGTCGTCAACATTGCCAGCCGTTGCGCCGGCTTCATCCATAAGGGCAACGCCGGTCTACTGGTGGCCGGGAACGCCGCGCCGGAACTGACCGACGCCTTCCTGGCCGCCGCGCCAGGCATCGCCGACGCCTACGAGAACCGCGACTTCGCCCGTGCCATGCGCGAGATCATGGCCCTGGCCGACCGCGCCAATGCCTGGATTGCCGACAAGGCACCGTGGTCGCTGGCCAAGCAGGAAGGCAAGCAGGACGAAGTCCAGGCCATCTGCGCCCTGGGCATCAACCTGTTCCGCCAGCTGGTGATTTTCCTCAAGCCGGTGCTGCCGTTGCTGGCCGCCGATGCCGAGGCGTTCCTCAACGTTGCGCCGCTGACCTGGACCGATCACCAGACCCTGCTGAGCAACCATCAGTTGAACGAGTTCAAGCCGTTGATGACCCGCATCGACGCCACCAAGGTCCAGGCCATGATCGACGCGTCCAAGGAAGACCTGGCCGCCAGCCAGACCGATACCGGCGGCCCGAGCGGCAACGGTGAGTTGGCCAAGGACCCGCTGTCGCCGGAAATCGACTTCGACGCCTTCGCTGCGGTCGACCTGCGCGTGGCACTGATCGTCAAGGCCGAGGCCGTGGAAGGGGCCGACAAACTGCTGCGCCTGACCCTGGACATCGGCGACGAGCAACGCAACGTGTTCTCCGGTATCAAGAGTGCCTACCCGGACCCGGCCAAGCTCGAAGGCCGGTTGACGATGATGATCGCCAACCTCAAGCCACGCAAAATGCGTTTCGGTATGTCCGAGGGCATGGTGATGGCGGCGGGCCCCGGCGGTGAAGAGATCTACTTGCTGAGTCCGGACAGCGGCGCCAAGCCGGGCCAACGGATCAAATAATCCGATCGCGTACGGCACCGATCCCACAGTCGCCTCCCAGCGACTGTGGGATTTTCATATCTGGCCCACCCTCACGGCGTACCGGATAATGCCTAACCTTGCCTACAGGCTCCTCGTCACCAACGGACCATGACCGACATTCTCCTCTCCCTGTTCAGCGCCGCCCTGATCAACAACCTTGTGTTGCAATGGCCGCTGGGCATCGATCCGCTGCTAGAGGCCAAGGGCAGGCGCCAAGTCCACGCCTTGGGTCTGGCGACGGCGTGCCTGATGCTAATGGTCGGGACCTTCGGTTATATGGTCGACGCGTGGCTGTTGGCTCCGACACACCTGACATCGCTCCGGTTATTCGCCTGGCTGCCGCTGAGCGTGCTGCTGATCGCGCCGTTGCTGCGCCTGCTGGCGCGCTGGCTGCCCTCACTGCCGTTCGATGGCTTGTGGCCGCTGTTGCTCGGCAATGCCGGTGTCCTCGGTGTCGCGTTGCTCAACGGACGAAGTGATCAGGGGCTGGGGCCTGCGATGGCTTTCAGCTTGGGCGCCGGGTTGGGCTTCTGGTGGGTGCTGAGCCTGTTCGACGACTTGCGCCAGCGTACCTTCAACAATGATATTCCCCTGCCCTTCCAGGGCCTGCCGATTCAGTTGATCAGCGCCGGATTGATGGCGGTGGCCTTCCTCGGATTACGCGGGCTGGTCAAGACATGAACCTGATCCAAAGTATCGACGCCCTGCTGCCGCAGACCCAATGCGGCAAATGCGGCCATCCCGGCTGCAAGCCCTACGCCGAAGGCATCGCCCAAGGCGAGCCGATCAACAAATGCCCCCCCGGCGGCGATGAAACCATCGCGGCCCTGGCCGAGCTGATGAAAGTGCCCGTGCTGGAACTGGACGCCAGTCGCGGCTCAGCGCCGGCGCAGATCGCCTTTATCCGTGAGGCCGAGTGCATCGGTTGCACCAAATGCATCCAGGCCTGCCCGGTGGACGCGATTGTCGGCGCGGCAAAACTGATGCACACCGTCCTCATCGACGAATGCACCGGCTGCGATCTCTGCGTGGCGCCTTGCCCGGTGGACTGCATTGAAATGCGGCCACTGCCGATGGAGACCGTGCTGCCGGTCGTCGGCGGCCTGGCCCGCAGCATCGAAGCGCTGCAAGCGCGTGCCGCCAAGCGCAACCACGCCCGCCAGCGCTTCGAACAGCGCAACGCGCGTCTGCGTCGCGAAGAGGAGCAGCGTCAGGCCGAGCGCCTGGCGCGGCTCCAGCGCAACGCTCAGGTTCAAGCCCAGCCCCTGGATCCGGTGCAAGCCGCGCTGGAGCGAGTGCGCGCGCAAAAAGCCGCCAGTGCCGATGCCGCGTTGAAGAAGGCCAAGATCGACCTGGCCATGAGCCGGGCACAACTGAACAAATCCTTGAAAGCGTTCGGCCATCCGCCCACGTTCGAGCAGCAGTCGCAATTGATCGTCCTGCAACGCCAGTTCGAAGCGGCGGAACAGGCGTTGGCCCAACTGGAGAGCACTACGCCGCCAGCCGCTGCCCCAGCGCCTGCGCCTGCGCCGATAAACGACGCCGAGCTCAAGCGGGCCAAGATCCAACTGGCGATGCGTCGCGCCGAGCTCGCCAAGGCCCGGGCCGCCGCCGCTTCGGATGAGCAATTGAAAGCGCTGGAGCAAGCCGTGGAAGACGCCGAACGGCAGGTGGCCGCCCATGCCGCTTCCTGAGCCGCTGGATGAGCGACTGCGACAGGCGATGGGCCGGGTATTACTGGCGACCCTGCCGGGCGTGCTGGCCTTGATGTGGGTTTATGGCTGGGGCGTGATATTCAATCTGCTACTGTCCGGCCTCACCGCACTGGCGGTCGAGGCGTTGGCACTGCGTTTGCGACGCCGCCCACTCAAACCGGCCCTGGGCGATGGTAGCGCACTGGTCAGCGCCACCTTGTTGGCCGTTGCCCTGCCGGCCTATTGCCCGTGGTGGCTGACGGTCACAGCGACCGCCTGCGCCTTGTTGTTTGGCAAACATGTGTGGGGCGGGGTCGGCAGCAATCCGTTCAATCCGGCCATGCTGGGATACGCCCTGGTCCTGTTGGCATTCCCCCAACACATGAGCCAATGGCCGACGCTTCATGGCATCGGCCTGGGCGATGGGTTGCGGCACGTTGCTGGCATTGCCCAGGCACCCGACGGATGGGCTGGCGCCACTGCGCTGGACAGCCTGCAAATCAATCGAAGCCTGACCATCGACGAACTGTTTGCCAGTGACCCGGCGTTCGGTCGTTGGGGTGGGCGTGGTGTCGAGTGGGTCAACCTGGCCTTCCTCGCTGGCGGCCTGTTTCTGCTGCAACAACGCGTGTTCAGTTGGCACGCCCCGGTGGGCATGCTTGTCAGCCTGTTTATTGTGAGCTTGTTGTGCTGGAACGGGTCTGGCTCCGACTCCCACGGCTCGCCGCTGTTTCATCTGCTGACCGGCGCGACCATGCTGGGCGCGTTTTTTATCGTGACCGAGCCTGTGTCCGGGGCCAGGACGCCGCTTGCGCGGTTGTTGTTCGGCGCGGGCGCGGGGTTGCTGGTCTATCTGATTCGCACCTGGGGCGGCTTCCCGGATGGCGTGGCGTTTGCGGTGCTGTTGATGAACCTCGGTGTCCCGGCACTGGACCGCTTCGTCGAGGCGCGGCAAAGACGGTCGCCGACATGAGGAAAACCGCGGGCATTGCGATCCTGACCTTGCTGGCCGGCCTCGGTATCGGCGCCACGTACCTTGTGCAGATCAATACCACCGCGCGCATCGAAGCCCAGCGGCAAATCATCGCCAACAGAACGTTGCTCGACGTGTTGCCAGCCGGCCAATATGACAACCAGCCACTCGCGCAGTCTGTTGTCGCAGCCCCTGTGGTATTGCCCCACAGCACGCTGCTGAACGGTTACCTGGCGACCCGCGGCGGCCAGCCCACGGCTGTGCTCTTGCGCAGTCAGGCACTGGGTTATGAAGGCAGTATCGAATTATTGGTCGCCATCGACCCCACCGGCCGACTGCTGGGCGTGAAAACCCTGCGCCAGTCGGAAACCCCCGGCCTGGGCGCGGCGATCGCCGGTTGGCCGAACAGCTGGCTACAGATGTTCCAGGGCAAGACGCGCCAGGCGCCCACGGATGAAGGTTGGGCCTTGAAGAAGGACCAGGGCCAATTCGATCAACTGGCTGGCGCGACGGTGACGTCCCGGGCAGTCCTTGAAGCGGTCCACGATGCGCTGCGTTACTTCGACGAGCACACGGTTCAATTGACCGGAGCGATAGAGCATGATTAAGCCTGCGTCCTGGCCCCGCGGCCTCGTGCTCGTTCCCCTGGTAGGCGCCAGCGACTCGTTGGTCAATGCGCTGGCCCTATGGGTTGCCTGGGTTTTGATCAGCCTCGCCCACGGCTCGGCAATGACATTTTTAAGGACACGCCTCTCAGTCCGCCAGCAACTCCTCGCATCCATCGTCCTGGCAGCCACAATGACCGCTTGCGCAGACTTGCTGGCACAAGCCTGGATGTTGGAACGGCACGACGCGTTGAGTTTGTATATCGGATGGATCGCGCTGAGCTGCGTGACACTGGAACGCCTGACAGTCGTCGAGACCCGCATGCTTGCTTATCTCAGGCTGGCGGGACAATTCGGCCTGCTGATCACCAGCCTGGGCGCTCTGCGCGAGATGATCGGCGCGAGCGTCCCATTGGCCCTGCTCGTCCCCGGCGGATTCATCCTGCTCGGCCTGCTGCTCGCCGCCTACCAAGCTTGGACTTGCACTCCGCCCCGTTCACCCCTAAAGGAAAAGCCGCGCCCATGAACGCCGCCAAACGCCTGGAAATATTTCGTCGCTTTCATGAAGACAACCCGGAGCCGAAGACCGAACTGGCCTACTCCTCTCCGTTCGAGCTGCTGATCGCGGTAATTCTGTCGGCCCAATCCACCGATGTTGGCGTCAACAAGGCCACGGCCAAATTGTTTCCTGTGGCCAATACGCCACAAGCGATCCATGCCCTGGGCGTCGAAGGGCTGTCCGAATACATCAAGACCATCGGGCTGTTCAACAGCAAGGCAAAAAACGTGATCGAAACCTGTCGCCTGCTGATCGAGCGCCACGGCGGTGAGATCCCCCAGACCCGCGAAGAGCTGGAAGCCCTTCCGGGCGTCGGCCGCAAGACTGCGAACGTGGTGCTCAATACCGCATTCCGGCAATTGACGATGGCAGTCGACACGCACATTTTCCGCGTCAGTAACCGGACTGGACTGGCCCCGGGCAAGGACGTAGTGGAAGTGGAAAAGAAGCTGATGAAATTCGTTCCCAAGGAATACCTCCTGGATTCCCATCACTGGCTGATCCTGCATGGACGTTACGTCTGCCTGGCGCGCAAGCCCCGTTGCGGGAGCTGCCGGATCGAAGACCTGTGCGAGTACAAGCACAAGACATCCGACGATTGATGCGCTATTGCTTTTGTTTATCCGTCGATTGAAAAAATCTTTTTTACCCGCCGGTGGTTTATCGCTATAAGGAGCGCGAATGGCAGTCTTAGCCTGGAGCCGAACCCATGAGTACTGGCAAAGAACAACTGGATGTAGAAGACGATTTCATCGCCGTTGAGGCTGACGACGCGGAACCGGTGGTGGTGGAAGTGGCAAAAACCAACCTGAGCAAACGCCGCACCATCGATAACCTCCTGGAAGAGCGTCGCTTGCAGAAGCAACTGGCCGATTACGATTTTGACCTCTGACACGTAAAAGCCTCCCTGGTGGAGGCTTTTTACCGTGTGCCTGTGGCCCTGAACTCAGACCAATCCATTTCGCTGGGCCAATTCGATCAGGTCGACCAGCGAGCGGGCGTTGAGTTTCAACAACAGGCGGGTCTTGTAGGTGCTGACGGTCTTGTTGCTCAGGAACATCGCGTCCGCTATTTCCTTATTGGTTTTTCCGCGAGCCAGTTGCTGCAGGACCATCATTTCTCTCCCGGACAAACGGTTCACCATCTCGGACTCACTGGCATTGCCAAGACTTGAACGTACCGTGTGCAGCGCCTGGTTGGGAAAGTAACTGTAACCCGACAGCACGGCCTTTATTGCACTTAACAACTCGGTCAGGTCCTGTTGTTTGCAAACATAGCCCGCTGCCCCCGTCTGCATGCAACGCATCGAAAAATGCCCGGGAGCCTGGGACGTCAATACCAATACTTTCAAGGGTGAAGGATTGACGGTCAGGCGTGCGATGACTTCCAACCCATCCAACTTCGGAATTCCAATATCCAGGATAACGATATCGGGCATTTGTTCCCGGGCAATCTGTAATGCATCAACGCCATTATCCGTTTCGGCGATAACTTCATATCCATGACGCTCCATTAGTAAACGTACAGCAAGACGAATGACGGGGTGATCATCCACGATCAGCACTTTATTCATGGGCAAATCCAATTTCGCTGTTCGAATTTTTAGAGCATGCACAATAGCCTAGTCATTTTCCCTTGGCATGCCGCTCCCCCTGAGCGCTCGCAGCGAAAGACATAACCTACAAACATCACAGAAAATTCCTACAAATAATCCGCGAAATAATGTGGCATGAATTTTCCGAAAAAATCGAAGCGGCGAATCTGACGCACCGACCCTCCTATGAATGACGCGACTTTTCCTGCACAACAAAACACATTTCAGTTCACATCGACAACACACTCATAAAAAGTAACTGATTTATTTATAGACAAACGGTAAAAATTTCACTCAATCGAATCAGCTTCTGTATAAAAAGAATGGCTCAACACCCTCGACTTAAAAGACATCATTGCGCTTTTTTGGCCAGGCTGTTTTGTTTAGAGCCAACGCATCAAACCCACTCGATTAAAACTTCAATCACCGAGCATAAAATTATCCATGAGCACTTATCATGAACAACACTCAAAGAACCATTACCAACCCCATGACGTTGATTGCCATACTGGCAACGTTATCAGAAACATCCGCAGCGATAGCCTTGCCCTTCCTGGATGATGAAGATCGTGAATGCTATATCTGGTTCCTGATCGGTTTTCCCTTTTACTTGTCGCTGCTGTTTTTTCTCACACTCAACTTTAATTACCGTTCTCTGTATACCCCTTCGGACCTTCATAAAAGCAAACACCTCAAAAAGACCACGAACGGCTCCGCCGGCCGACGCGGCCATGCATTACGCCGAGGAAGGAAAAACCAGCGTCATTTGATGCGTCTTCGTCGGAGAAGAAAACCGTGATCCTGTTCGACGGACAAAAAAACGGCCTGCTCATGGCAGGCCGTTTTTCATTGAACCGGATCAGATCAGAACAGCTTGCGACCCTTGTTCGCCGCGATACGCATGCGCAAGGCGTTGAGCTTGATGAAACCGGCCGCGTCGGCCTGGTTGTAGGCACCGCCGTCTTCTTCGAAGGTCGCGATGTTGGCATCGAACAGCGAATCGTCGGACTTGCGCCCGGTCACGATCACGTTGCCCTTGTACAGCTTCAGGCGCACGACACCGTTCACGTTGACCTGGGAGGCATCGATCATCTGTTGCAGCATCAGACGCTCCGGGCTCCACCAGTAGCCGGTGTAGATCAGGCTGGCGTACTTGGGCATCAACTCGTCCTTCAAGTGAGCCACTTCGCGATCCAGGGTGATCGATTCGATCGCCCGGTGAGCGCGCAGCATGATGGTGCCGCCTGGGGTTTCGTAGCAGCCACGGGACTTCATGCCGACATAACGGTTCTCGACGATGTCCAGGCGACCGATGCCATGCTCGCCGCCGATACGGTTCAGGGTCGCGAGCACGGTGGCCGGGCTCATTTCCACGCCGTCCAGCGCGACGATGTCACCGTTGCGGTAGGTCAATTCCAGGTATTGCGGGGTATCAGGAGCCTTCTCAGGGGAGACGGTCCAGCGCCACATGTCTTCTTCGTGCTCGGTCCAGGTGTCTTCCAGCACGCCGCCTTCATAGGAGATGTGCAGCAGGTTGGCATCCATCGAGTACGGCGATTTCTTCTTGCCGTGGCGCTCGATCGGAATCGCATGCTTCTCGGCGTAGTCCATCAGTTTTTCACGGGACAGCAAGTCCCACTCACGCCACGGGGCGATGACTTTCACGCCGGGCTTGAGGGCATAGGCACCCAGTTCGAAACGCACCTGGTCGTTACCTTTACCGGTGGCGCCATGGGAAATAGCGTCAGCGCCGGTTTCGTTGGCGATTTCGATCAGGCGCTTGGCAATCAGCGGACGGGCGATGGAGGTACCTAGCAGATACTCGCCTTCGTAAACGGTGTTGGCGCGGAACATCGGGAACACGAAGTCACGGACGAACTCTTCGCGCAGGTCATCGATGTAGATTTCTTTGACGCCCATGGCCTGGGCCTTGGCGCGTGCAGGCTCGACTTCTTCGCCCTGCCCCAGGTCCGCGGTGAAGGTCACCACTTCGCAGTTATAAGTATCCTGCAGCCACTTGAGGATCACCGAAGTGTCCAGGCCGCCGGAATACGCCAGAACGACCTTGTTTACGTCCGCCATGCCATCACTCCACGGGTTGTACGGAAAGCCGGGAAGTCTAACGTCCAGCGCGGATAATTTACAGAGGCGCGACAGCTTATGACGACGAAGCGACAGATTATGTCGATTGAGCGACGATCAGGACGGGGTCAGGAAGTGCGTGCAGTTGCCGCGGCAGGCGCAGCCGTCTTGGCCGGAGCAACCGGCGTCGGTGCCTTGCCCGGCGCAGCAGCGGGCGCCACGGCAGGAGTAGCTGGCGCTGGCGCGGCTGTTGGTGGCTGAGGAGCCGGGGCCTGGGTAGCCGCTACACGCTCGAGCTGAACGACGACACGGCGATTCTTGGCCCGATTGGCTGCGTTGGTGTTGGGAACCAGCGGATAGCGCTCGCCGTGGAAACGCACGGTGAACTGGGACTCCTGGAAACCGTTGGCCTTGAAGAAATCCATGACCGCCAGCGCACGACGACGTGACAACTCCCGGTTGGTCAGACGATTGCCGCTGTTGTCGGAATGGCCATCAAGCTCGACATGATTGACGCTCGGGTCAGCCTTGATGAAGTCGAGCATGACCTGCAACTGGGCCTTGGCCTGGGCGTCGAGCTCAACCCCCTCGCCCGGAAAACCGATCTGGGTCTGCTTGATCTGCTCGAAGTTCTTCGGCAACAGTTTCGCTACACAGCCCTGGTAATCGTTGAACGCCTTGTTGAAGCGCACAGGCAGCAGCCGGACTTCGGATACGCGCCCATCCTCGGTATTGCGTCGAATCACCGGACTGCGTCCCTCCATCAGCCCGCTGATCAGACGGCCCGCCTGTATTTGGGAGCTATTGAACAACACGTCGCCACTGCCGATCCGGACCGAGCCCAGATTGATGTCGCCCCGTCCCGGCTGCCACGGCGCCGCAGCCGCCAACAACGTCGCGGAGCCACCACCGAGCATCGGGTTATACGCCTTGAGCCGGAACGTAGCCTGCTCGCCCGCCTTGCGCACGAATTCGCCGCTGCCAAAATCGGTGATCGGCTGACTCAGCCGGCACTCGAACTTGTCACCTTCGACCGTCCACTCAATGCTCTCCAGACGGGTCTGGAAAGTGAGCGCCATCGCAGGAAGGCTGGCAAACACACTGAGCAAGGCTAGATAACGCTGGCGCACGGGAGGCTCCACTGGCTTTTATACGGAAATCGAAAACGCTGGGCATGCCGTTTGGCCGAGACAGGGCACAAAATCGCGGCACACCTGAAGGGGCTATCGGTAACTTGCGGCAAAACTTGATAGCGGGTGCCCGGATCAGTCTTTTCCGGTAGCATTCCCCGGAGATTTACCCGCCTGGAAGCCCCCATGTCCGACCGCCTGACCCTGCTGCGTCCCGACGACTGGCATATTCATCTTCGCGATGGTGCTGTGTTGACCCATACCGTCGCCGATGTCGCGCGCACTTTTGGCCGCGCCATCATCATGCCCAACCTGGTTCCGCCCGTGCGCAACGCCGCCGAGGCCGATGGCTATCGCCAGCGCATCCTGGCCGCGCGCCCGGCCGGCAGCCGCTTCGAACCGCTGATGGTGCTTTACCTCACCGACCGCACCCAGCCCGAGGAAATACGCGAGGCCAAGGCCAGCGGTTTCGTGCACGCGGCCAAGTTGTACCCGGCCGGCGCTACGACCAATTCGGATTCCGGCGTCACCAGCATCGACAAGATCTTCCCGGCGCTGGAGGCGATGGCCGAAGTCGGCATGCCGTTGTTGATCCACGGCGAAGTGACCCGGGGCGATGTCGATGTGTTCGACCGCGAGAAAATCTTCATCGACGAGCACATGCGCCGCGTCGTCGAGCGCTTCCCGACCCTCAAGGTTGTGTTCGAGCACATCACCACGGGCGATGCCGTGCAGTTCGTCAACGAGGCCCCGGCCAACGTTGGCGCAACCATCACCGCCCATCACCTGCTGTACAACCGCAACCACATGTTGGTGGGCGGGATCCGGCCACACTTCTATTGCCTGCCGATCCTCAAGCGCAATACCCATCAGGAAGCCTTGCTGGACGCGGCCACCAGCGGCAGCGCCAAGTTTTTCCTCGGCACGGACTCGGCGCCTCACGCCCGCCATGCCAAGGAAGCGGCCTGCGGTTGCGCCGGCTGCTACACCGCCTACGCCGCCATCGAGATGTACGCTGAGGCGTTCGAGCAGCGCAACGCCCTGGACAAGCTCGAAGGCTTCGCCAGCCTGCACGGCCCACGCTTCTATGGGCTGCCGGTGAACACCGATCGTATTACCCTGGTCCGCGACGAGTGGACCGCCCCTGCCAGCCTGCCGTTTGGCGAGCAGACTGTCATCCCGCTGCGCGCCGGTGAAAAACTGCGCTGGCGCCTGCTGGAGGAAAACGCGTGAGTGAAGATCATTTCGACGACGAACTGGACGGCAATGGCGGCTCGGGCGGCCCTCGCCACCCCATGGCTGCCCGCTTCCGGGGTTATCTGCCGGTTGTGGTCGACGTAGAAACCGGTGGTTTCAACTCAGCCACCGATGCGCTGCTGGAAATCGCCGCGACGACCATTGGCATGGACGAGAAAGGCTTTGTCTTCCCCGACCACACCTATTTCTTCCGGGTCGAACCGTTCGAAGGCGCCAACGTTGAAGCAGCCGCCCTGGAGTTCACCGGGATCAAGCTCGATCACCCGTTGCGCATGGCGGTCAGCGAAGAAACCGCCCTGACCGACATCTTCCGTGGCGTGCGCAAGGCGCTGAAAGCCAACGGTTGCAAGCGAGCGATCCTGGTCGGTCATAACAGCAGCTTCGACCTGGGCTTCCTCAACGCCGCCGTTGCACGCCTGGACATGAAGCGCAATCCGTTTCACCCGTTCTCCAGCTTCGACACCGCGACCCTGGCGGGCCTGGCATACGGCCAGACGGTATTGGCCAAGGCCTGTCAGGCGGCCGACATCGATTTCGATGGCCGCGAAGCCCACTCGGCCCGCTACGACACCGAAAAGACCGCCGAGCTGTTTTGCGGCATCGTCAACCGGTGGAAGGAGATGGGTGGCTGGCAGGATTTCGACGACTGATATAGAGCTAGGCTTAGCTCTTTGTGGCGAGGGGATTTATCCCCGCTGGGTCGCGAAGCGGCCCCAAACCTGCCAACTGGGTGTGGCGGACTCACCTTTTTGGGACTGCTGCGCAGTCCAGCGGGGATAAATCCCCTCGCCACAGTATGTATTCAGCCACCCATAAAAAAACCGGCCCATCGAGGGCCGGTTTTTTTATGCCGCGGTTGTGCTTACAGCTTGTCGCCGTGCTCACCCAGGTAAGCGGCTACGCCTTCAGGCGATGCAGTCATACCCTTGTCGCCTTTTTTCCAGTTGGCCGGGCAGACTTCGCCGTGCTCTTCGTGGAATTGCAGGGCGTCGACCAGGCGGATCAGCTCTTCCATGTTACGGCCCAGCGGCAGGTCGTTGATGATCTGCGAACGAACGACACCTTTGTCGTCGATCAGGAACGCGCCACGGAAGGCCACGCCGCCTTCGGACTCAACGTCGTAGGCCTTGGCGATTTCGTGCTTCATGTCGGCAGCCATGGTGTATTTCACCGGGCCGATACCACCGGCGTTGATAGCGGTGTTGCGCCAGGCGTTGTGGGTGAAATGCGAGTCGATCGAAACAGCGATCACTTCCACGTTGCGCGCCTTGAAGTCGTCCATGCGGTGATCCAGGGCGATCAACTCGGACGGGCAGACGAAGGTGAAGTCCAGCGGGTAGAAGAACACCAGGCCGTATTTGCCTTTGATGGCCGAGGACAGGGTGAAGCTGTCGACGATTTCGCCGTTGCCGAGGACGGCGGGAACGGTGAAGTCAGGGGCTTGTTTGCCTACGAGTACGCTCATTGGATATCTCCTGGTGTAGTAACGTGAAAACAAGGTCCGCGCCAGCCTGCCACCTCCAGGCGACAGCCCTGTGACACGAACCCGCTTCGCAAGGACCGACCATCATACACCGCACGTTTGGACTGTCCTCAACGGTTTTTCCACGGCATCGAAAATCTGTTGCGCATGATCGACTCTCCAACCGAAAACCGTTCGTCAGCCCGAAGCAAAGGTGATGAAAGAGTCCTAGAAACCACTTTGACAATCATTCTCGTTAACATTAAGATCCGTCTCAATTGAGTCACAACCAGCGACGGTTCTCACTTATGTATGTATGCCTCTGCACTGGCGTCACCGACGGGCAAATCCGCGAAGCGATCTATGAAGGTTGCTGCAGCTATCGCGAAGTCCGCCAAGCCACCGGCGTAGCCAGCCAATGCGGTAAATGCGCCTGCCTCGCCAAGGAAGTGGTGCGTGAAACCCTCGCCAAAGTACAGACCGCCCAGGCCTCGATCCCTTATCCGGTAGAATTTACTGCCGCATAAATCCAGCTTTTTGAAGAACCGGACTCAATGTCCGGTTTTTTTATGCCTGTAAATCAAATGGTTAGGTGCCAGACGCGGAACTCAAACATTCTTATTCCGATTAATTTTCATTTATTATTCAAATACTTAGGTTTGACACCGGTAAATGCGCGGCTCAAACTCTGCCTTATACACAGCTATTATAGGGCAGGCCGTTACCATGAAAGGCGACATCACAGTCATCCAGCATCTCAACAAGATCCTCGCCAATGAGCTGGTCGCGATCAATCAATACTTCCTGCATGCGCGCATGTATGAAGATTGGGGCCTGAACAAGCTGGGCAAGCACGAATACCACGAATCGATCGACGAGATGAAACACGCGGACAAGCTGATCAAGCGCATCCTGTTTCTCGAAGGCCTGCCAAACGTCCAGGATCTTGGCAAGCTGCACATCGGTGAACATACCCGCGAAATGCTTGAATGCGACCTGCGTATCGAACGCACTGGCCACGCCGACCTCAAAGCCGCCATCGCCCACTGCGAAAGCGTCGGTGACTTTGGCAGCCGCGAACTGCTCGAAGATATTCTCGAATCCGAAGAAGAACACATCGACTGGCTGGAAACCCAACTGGGCCTGATCGACAAAGTGGGTCTTGAGAACTACCTGCAATCGCAGATGGGCGAAGAATAAGCTTCCCAGAAGCAAGCCACTAAAAAGCCCCGCCCTCTTTCGAGGCGCGGGGCTTTTTGTTGCCCGAATTTCAAACCACTGAAATCCATCGTGGGAGCGAGCTTGCTCGCGATAGCGGTGGATCAGGCAAAAAAATACTGACTGACCTACCGGTATCGCGAGCAAGCTCGCTCCCACAAGGGTTCGTGTTCACCACAACCGGGGTAATGAACAGAACCTCATGATCAGGCTTCGGACTTGTTCGCCGCTGCTGCTTCAACAGCTGCCTTGATCGTGGTTTGCAGAGAACCGTCAGCCGCCATCTCGGTCATGATGTCGCTACCACCGATCAGCTCACCACCCACCCACAGCTGTGGGAAGGTTGGCCAGTTGGCGTACTTTGGCAGGTTGGCGCGGATTTCCGGGTTCTGCAGGATGTCCACGTAGGCGAACTTCTCGCCACACGCCATCACCGCCTGAGCAGCCTTGGCCGAGAAGCCGCATTGCGGGGCATTCGGCGAGCCTTTCATGTAAAGCAGGATAGTGTTGTTGGCAATCTGGTCTTTGATCGTTTCGATGATATCCACGGAGCACCTCGGCTTGAACTTTGCGACTACAGATGTCGACACGGTGGCGCATTGTAACGGAAAGCCGAGCACCCTGCTCGGTCCGCCCCAGGGACAATTTTACGCAGCCGCGACCTTCACCGGAACCCCGTTGAGCGCCGCATTCCCGGACAGCTCATCAAGCTGACAGTCATCCGTCAGGTCGTTGGCACTGGAACCGGGTTGCCCGCTGGCGATGGTCATCTGTACACCCGGGCGGGCGTGGCCCCAGCCGTGTGGCAGGCTGACCACGCCTTTCATCATGTCCTGGCTGCCCTGCACTTCCACTTCAATCATGCCTACGCGAGAACTGACCTTCACCCGCTGCCCATCGACAAGGCCTCGGCTGGCAAGATCGTCCGGGTGCATCAGCAACTGGTGGCGCGGCTTGCCTTTCACCAGCCGATGAAAATTATGCATCCAGGAATTGTTGCTGCGCACATGACGACGGCCAATCATCAATAGCTCGTCGGACGCTGGCGGCGGCAACGCGGCAAAACGTGCCAGGTCGGCGAGGATCACCGCTGGCGCCGCCTGTACCCGGCCGTTTTCGGTTTTCAACCGGGAAGCCAGGTTGGGCTTGAGCGCACCGAGATCGATGCCGTGGGGATGATCGAACAGCGTCGCCAGGGATAATTTGTGCGGCGATGCATCCCCGTACGCACCCGCCCGCAGGCCGAAATCGATCATCTGCGCGGGCGGCATGGTCGGCTTGAGTTCCTTGCCAGTCCGGCCAGCAAAGGCTTTTGCCAGGCCAACGAAGATCTCCCAATCGTGCAATGCACCTTCGGGCTTGGGCAGGATCGCTCGGTTGAAACGAGTGACGTTGCGCACCGCGAACAGATTGAAGGTGGTGTCGTAATGATCGTTTTCCAACGCTGAAGTCGATGGCAGGATCAAGTCGGCGTAGCGCGTGGTCTCGTTGATGTACAGGTCAATGCTGACCATGAACTCAAGTCCGTCCAACGCCTGTTCGAGCTGTCGCCCGTTGGGCGTGGACAAGACCGGATTGCCGGCCACGGTCACCAGTGCGCGGATCTGTCCTTCGCCGTCGGTGAGCATTTCTTCGGCAAGGGCCGAGACGGGCAGCTCGCCAGCATATTCGGGGCGCCCGGATACCCGGCTTTGCCAGCGATTGAAATGGCCGCCCGAGGTGGTCGCCACCAGGTCAACCGCCGGCTCGGTGCACAGCGCACCGCCCACTCGATCGAGGTTGCCGGTGACCAGGTTGATCAGTTGGATCAGCCAATGGCACAGCGTGCCGAAAGCCTGGGTTGAAACCCCCATCCGCCCGTAACACACCGCCGACGGCGCGGAGGCGAAATCCCGGGCCAACTGACGGATCTGTGCGGCCGGAACGGCACAGAGAGGGCTCATCGCCTCGGCGGTAAAGGTTGCAACGGCCTGGCGCACTTCGTCGAGGCCATCCACCGGTAAATGGCTGTCGCGGGTCAAGCCTTCGCTGAGCAGTGTGTTGAGCAAGCCAAACAGCAGCGCGGCGTCGCCACCAGGACGTACGAAGATGTGCTGGTTGGCGATGGCCGCTGTCTCGCTGCGCCGAGGATCAACCACCACAACCTGGCCACCACGGGCCTGGATCGCCTTCAGGCGCTTCTCCACGTCCGGTACGGTCATGATGCTGCCATTGGAGGCCAGCGGATTACCGCCCAGGATCAACATGAAGTCGGTGTGGTCGATGTCCGGGATGGGCAGGAGCAAACCATGCCCATACATCAGATGGCTGGTGAGGTGATGGGGCAACTGGTCCACCGAGGTCGCCGAGAAGCGGCTGCGGGTCTTCAACAGGCCCAGGAAATAATTGCTGTGGGTCATCAGCCCATAATTGTGCACGCTGGGATTACCCTGGTAGACCGCCACCGCGTTCTGGCCGTGACGCTCTTGAATGCTCGCGAGGCGATCAGCCACCAATGCGAAGGCTTCGTCCCAGGCAATCGGCTGCCACTCGCTGCCGACCCGCCGCATCGGCTGGCGCAACCGGTCCGGATCGTTCTGGATGTCCTGCAGGGCCACGGCCTTGGGGCAGATGTGGCCACGGCTGAAACTGTCCAGCGGATCGCCCTTGATCGAAGTGATCGCCAGGCCCTGGCCTTCTGTTTCAGTGGTTTCGAGGGTCAGGCCGCAGATGGCCTCGCACAGGTGGCACGCACGGTGGTGAAGAGTCTTGGTCATGGCCAGTCTCTGTTTTATTCGTGGCGGGCATTGTTGGCCGCGGGAGCAAAACTATGGCCCGTGATCCTCCACAGCGCCAGCGACGTTCGTCCCGTGAATCGCCGGGCATCAGGCCCGCCGATGAAGCGGCGTCAGGGCTGTTCGGGCGGCGGCGCCAGCAACTGGATTTCCTCGATGGTCTCCACCTGCTCCTGGGCGATGGGCACCCCGGTCAATTCGCCGATCAATCGCCAATGTTCGTCGAGCCCACTGCTGATGGTGGCCATGCGGTCGATCATTCGCCGGCCAGCGGCCTTGGTCACTTCGTCATCACTGCGCAACAATTCGAATGACATGGACGTCACCGAAGCGGTGAGGTGCGTCAGGGAGCGTGCCGTCAGCCCCAGCAATTCCATCAGTTGTTGCTCTTTCAAATCCATTTCGGGGCTCCTGCATCTCGGGATTCATTTATAACCCAGCCCCCTGCATTAGGAAATATTTCACGTCAGACAACAGACAGGCGCGCCAAAGACTGGCCTCCACAATCGCTCGCCAGATAGACAGCCACCCGCCCAGCTTGATTGCCAAGGGACTCGACGCCAGTGTACAAATGGGTCGCTGCTGTCAGGAAACCGGCCTCGACCATGCCATTGCAACTCTGTGATGGCTTCGCTGAAATCCCTTAAAACCGTAGCCCTATTGGTAAGACGCGACATTTAATGTCAATATCGCGCCTTCCCCTATTTTCGTCGCCCCGTGCGGCTTTTGCCGCAGGTCTCGCCCGTTTTTTCGTTAAACAAGGCTTTGAGCATCTGCGGTCAGTAACAAAAAGGTAGTCAATCATGAGCGCAAGGCACTTTCTCTCCTTGATGGATTTCACGCCCGAAGAGTTGCTCGGCGTCATCCGTCGAGGCGTGGAGCTCAAGGACCTGCGTAAGCGCGGCGTACTGTTCGAGCCCTTGAAAAACCGTGTGCTGGGGATGATTTTCGAGAAGTCATCGACCCGCACGCGCATTTCATTTGAGGCCGGCATGATCCAACTCGGTGGCCAGGCGATCTTCCTCTCGCCCCGCGACACACAGTTGGGCCGTGGCGAGCCGATCAGCGATTGCGCCATCGTCATGTCGAGCATGCTCGACGTCATGATGATCCGTACTTTTGCACACAGCACCCTGACAGAGTTCGCGGCCCACTCCCGCGTGCCGGTGATCAACGGCTTGTCCGATGACCTGCACCCTTGCCAACTGCTTGCCGACATGCAGACATTCCTCGAGCACCGCGGCTCCATCCAAGGCAAGACCGTGGCCTGGGTCGGTGACGGCAACAACATGTGCAACAGCTATATAGAAGCGGCGATGCAATTCGACTTCCAGTTGCGCATTGCCTGCCCCGAAGGTTATGACCCCAATACCGAACTGCTCGCCAAGGCCGGTGACCGGGTGTCCATCGTGCGTGATCCGAAGCTGGCCGTGGCCGGTGCGCACCTGGTGAGCACCGACGTCTGGATATCCATGGGACAGGAAGAGGAAACCGCCAAGCGCCTGAAGCTGTTTGCCCCGCTGCAAGTCAACCGCGCCCTGCTCGACCTGGCGGACGCCGAGGTGCTGTTCATGCATTGCCTGCCGGCCCACCGTGGCGAAGAGATCAGCCTCGACTTGCTGGATGACCCGCGCTCCGTGGCTTGGGACCAGGCGGAAAACCGTCTCCATGCGCAGAAAGCCCTGCTGGAATTCCTAGTCGAGCCGGCGTACCACCACGCATGAGCCATTCATTGCTGCTGAACCTGCAAAACCTGGCCTGCGGCTACAAGGACCAGCGGGTCGTACAAAACCTCAACCTGCACCTCAATGCGGGCGACATCGGTTGCCTGCTCGGCTCGTCCGGATGCGGCAAGACCACGACCCTGCGGGCCATCGCCGGGTTCGAGCCCGTACACGAAGGCGAGATCCAGTTGGCCGGGGAAACCATCTCCCGCGCGGGTTTTACCCTGGCACCGGAAAAACGCCGCATCGGCATGGTGTTCCAGGATTACGCGCTGTTCCCGCATTTGAGCGTCGCCGAGAACCTGGCGTTTGGTATCCGCAAGCACCCTGAAAAGGACCGCGTAGTCGACGAACTGCTGGAGCTGGTCAATCTGAAGAACCTGGGGAAACGCTTCCCCCATGAACTCTCCGGAGGCCAGCAACAACGCGTCGCACTCGCCCGGGCACTGGCGCCCGAACCGCAATTGCTGCTGCTCGACGAACCCTTCTCCAATCTGGACGGCGAGCTGCGACGCAAGCTCAGCCATGAAGTCCGGGACATTCTCAAGGCCCGGGGCACCAGTGCGATCCTGGTCACCCACGATCAGGAAGAAGCGTTTGCCGTAAGTGATCATGTCGGCGTGTTCAGGGAAGGTCGCCTGGAACAGTGGGACACGCCTTACAACCTGTATCACGAACCGCTCACGGCCTATGTCGCCAGCTTCATTGGCCAGGGCTATTTCATCCGGGGACAGCTGGATAGCCCGGAATCGGTGCAAACAGAATTGGGCGCACTGCGCGGCAACCGGGCCTACACCTTGCCGGTTGGCTGTGCCGTGGATGTGTTGCTGCGCCCTGACGACATCGTCTACGCGCCAGACAGCCCGCTGACGGCCACCATCGTCGGCAAGACCTTCCAGGGCGCTTCAACCTTGTATCGCCTGCAATTGCCGACGGGTGCGCAACTGGAATCGATCTTCCCGAGCCATGCCGACCATCTGGTCGGCGCCACTGTCGGTATTCGCGTGGCGGCCGAGCACTTGGTGCTGTTCCAGGCCTCGGGTAGCACGGCGGCACACTTGCCGCCGGTGGAAAGCGGTGTGCGGCGGTTCAGCACTGTGTAGGCGCTGCCGAAGGCTGCGATCTTTTGATCTTCTGTTTGATTCAGTGGGCCTGAAAAAGATCGCAGCCTCGCTTCGCTCGACAGCTCCTACCAGATGTATCGGGCATTAGCCCAGCGACAACGTCCCGCTGGCCACCAACGTCGCATTGCCGCCGATCTTCACTCGCTCGCCTTCCAACCGACAAAACAACGCCCCGCCCCTGGCCGAGCATTGATAAGCCGTCAGCCCCAGCTTGCTCAGGCGTTTGGACCAGTATGGAATGAGGCTGCAATGGGTCGATCCGGTCACCGGGTCCTCGTTGATACCAATCGCCGGAGCAAAATAACGCGAGACAAAATCGTGCTTGCTTCCCGGTGCGGTAACGATCGCGCCCGGCCACGGCAGTTTCGCCAGGGCCGTCATGTCCGGCTTACATTCAAGGACAGCCTGTTCCGATTCCAACACCACGAACAGTTCGTTCGAGCTCAGCACGTCCACCGCCTCGACACCCAAGGCATTCTGGACCGCCAGTGACGCGCCCAATTCAACGGGCACGATGGCCGGAAAATCCAACCACAGCCGATCACCTTCCCGGGTCACGCTCAGGGCACCGGATTTACAGATGAAATCCAGTCGCTCCGAAGCTTCTTTATATATCTCGAACAACACATAGGCGCTGGCCAGCGTGGCATGACCACACAACGGAACTTCAGTGGTTGGGGTAAACCAGCGAATGTGCCATTGCTGGTTCTCTCGCACCAGGAACGCGGTCTCAGCCAGGTTGTGTTCAGCGGCTATTTTCTGCATCAACTCATCGGCGAGCCAGGCATCGAGGCGATAGACCATCGCAGGGTTACCGCCGAAAGGCCGGTCACTGAACGCATCGACCTGAGGAAACGCAAGCTGCATGGCACTTCTCCTTTTTTATTGATGCGCGAGCATGATCGGTCACGGCACCGTTTAACCAGTGACAGATCCGCAGAATTTTCGCCCTACAGCGCATAAAAAATCCGACATCCTTTCAGCCTTGAAGACTCCCTCCATTGTGAGGCGCGCGCTCCTGCCGGGTGGCGCAGTTGCTACAAACCTTCAGTCAGGCACGTCCAATATCAGCAAACTTCGCCCCGGTATGCTCCGCCAATACCTCAGGCGCCAATTCGACTTCCAGGCCACGCCTCCCCGCGCTGACGAACATTTGGGTGAGCGGCTGCGCGGAACTGTCGATAAACGTGCGCAGGCGCTTTTTCTGTCCCAAAGGGCTGATGCCCCCCAGCAAATAGCCGGTCGAGCGCTGTGCGGCGGACGGATCGGCCATCTCGACTTTCTTCACCCCGGCAGCATGAGCCAGTGCTTTCAGGTCCAGGCTCCCCGCCACTGGCACCACGGCCACCAGCAGCTCGCCTTTTTCGCTGGCCGCCAGCAAGGTCTTGAACACCTGCGCCGGGTCCAGTCCGAGCTTTTCCGCCGCCTCCAAGCCATAAGACGCGGCCTTGGGATCGTGTTCGTAGCTATGAATGCGATGTTCGGCGCGCACTTTCTTAAGCAGATCCAACGCAGGGGTCATGACCATTCCTTACAGGGAAACGAATGGCAAAATTCTATGCGATCAGCGAGCAAAAGGCTTTGAGGACATTGCTTCCAGTGTCAAGACGCCCTGCGTCAAAGAATCATTCACAGCACGAATAATCCAAATGTGACCAACGGTTCACTTTCGACCTTTGACAGCAGCGTTTCTTGTCTATATTTTTTCGAAACTGAAAGCAGAAACACGTGTCTCAAGAAACAACCCGAGGGCAGTCTGAACATCAGGTCCCCTGGCGAAGAACGCGCAACCAGGTTTATCGGCGGCGCAAGACAAGAAAAAGAATTGAGGTTTGAATGGCTACTGCTTTAGAACAACCGTCCCTCTCCAGCCAGTGCCTGGCAGAATTCCTGGGGACGGCCCTGCTGATATTTTTCGGCACGGGTTGCGTTGCGGCGCTCAAGGTCGCGGGTGCCAGCTTCGGACTATGGGAAATCAGTATCATCTGGGGCGTCGGCGTCAGCATGGCGATCTACCTCAGCGCTGGCATTTCCGGCGCGCACCTGAACCCCGCCGTCAGCATCGCCCTGAGCCTCTTCACTGACTTCGAAAAACGTAAACTGCCCTTCTATATCATTTGCCAAGTGGCCGGCGCTTTTTGCGGCGCGCTGCTGGTCTATACGCTGTACAGCAACCTTTTCTTCGATTTCGAACAGTCCCGTCATATGGTTCGTGGCACAGAAGCGAGCCTCGAGCTGGCTTCGGTATTCTCCACCTACCCTCACTCCGCGCTATCCACTGGCCAGGCGTTCCTGGTGGAGGTGATCATTACCGCTATCCTGATGGGCGTGATCATGTCCCTCACCGATGACAATAATGGCTTGCCCCGAGGGCCGCTGGCACCGCTGCTGATCGGCCTGTTGATCGCGGTGATCGGCAGCTCGATGGGCCCCTTGACGGGCTTCGCAATGAATCCAGCGCGAGACTTCGGTCCTAAACTGATGACTTTCCTTACTGGCTGGGGTGAAATTTCCCTCACCGGCGGACGCGACATTCCGTACTTCCTGGTGCCGATCTTTGCGCCGATTGTCGGGGCATGCCTGGGCGCCGCCGCGTACCGCGGCTTGATCGCGCGCCACTTGCCAAGCCCCTTGGCTACGGGAAAGGATGCAGGATCTGCCATCGACGGCAAACCCAGAACGTCATGAAACAACGGGTGCGCCGCCTGCCCCTCACTGCGCGCACCATGGCTCCACCCCTTATTTACGTCCCAAGGCAATCGACATGACCGACATTGAGAATAAGAACTACATCATTGCCCTCGACCAGGGCACGACCAGCTCACGTGCGATTATTTTCGACCGTGACGCGAACGTGGTCGGTACCGCCCAACGGGAATTCGTCCAGCATTATCCGCAGCCTGGCTGGGTCGAACATGATCCGATGGAGATCTTCGCTACCCAGAGCGCAGTCATGGTAGAGGCGTTGGCCCAGGCCGGCCTGCATCACGACCAGGTCGCCGCCATCGGCATTACCAACCAGCGCGAAACCACCGTGGTCTGGGACAAGAACACCGGGCGCCCGATCTACAACGCCATCGTCTGGCAATGCCGACGCAGCACCGAGATCTGCCAGCAACTCAAGCGTGACGGCCACGAGCAATACATCAGCGAAGCCACCGGCCTGGTCACCGATCCGTATTTCTCCGGCACCAAGCTCAAATGGATCCTCGACCACGTCGAGGGCAGCCGTGAGCGAGCGCGCAACGGCGAACTGCTGTTTGGCACCGTGGATAGCTGGCTGATCTGGAAATTCACTGGCGGCAAGGTCCATGTCACCGACTACACCAACGCCTCGCGCACCATGCTCTTCAATATCCACACGCTGGAGTGGGATGCGAAGATGCTCGACATCCTCAACATCCCTCGAGAGATGTTGCCGCAAGTCAAATCCTCCTCCGAGATCTACGGTCGTACCAAAAGTGGCATCGCCATCGGCGGCATTGCCGGCGACCAGCAGGCCGCCCTCTTCGGCCAGATGTGCGTGGAGCCGGGCCAGGCAAAAAACACCTACGGCACCGGCTGCTTCTTGTTGATGAACACCGGCAACAAGGCCGTCAAATCCAACCACGGCATGCTCACCACCATCGCCTGCGGCCCTCGCGGCGAAGTGGCCTACGCCCTGGAAGGCGCGGTGTTCAATGGTGGCTCCACCGTGCAATGGCTACGCGACGAGCTGAAAATCATCAACGATGCCCTCGACACCGAATACTTCGCCAACAAGGTCAAGGACAGCAACGGCGTCTACCTGGTGCCGGCCTTTACCGGCCTGGGCGCACCGTATTGGGACCCCTACGCCCGCGGCGCACTGTTCGGCCTGACCCGTGGCGTGCGAGTCGATCACATCATTCGCGCCACGCTGGAATCCATCGCCTACCAGACCCGCGACTTGCTTGACGCCATGCAGCAAGACAGCCGGCGAACGCCTCAAATCCCTGCGCGTGGATGGCGGCGCGGTGGCCAACAATTTCCTGATGCAATTCCAGGCCGATATCCTCGGCACTCACGTCGAACGCCCGAAGATGCGCGAAACCACGGCCCTTGGCGCTGCGTACCTGGCCGGCCTGGCGTGCGGTTTCTGGGGCAGCCTGGAAGAGTTGCGCGGCAAGGCAGTCATCGAGCGCGAATTCGAACCGCAACTGGATGAACAAGCGAAGGAAAAACTCTACGCCGGTTGGAAAAAAGCCGTCAGCCGCACCCGCGACTGGGAACCTCACGAAGACGCTGAATAAGGCCCGATAAAATTCTGAAACTGGTCGGGAGGGCGTTCCTGCGGCATCATGGGCAAATTTTGTATGGCAGCCCAAAGGAAGCCCCATGAATCTGCCTCCCCGCCAGCAACAAATCCTCGAGCTTGTCCGCGAACGCGGCTATGTCAGCATCGAGGAAATGGCGCAATTATTCGTCGTTACCCCACAGACCATTCGCCGCGACATCAATCAACTGGCGGAAGTGAACCTGCTGCGCCGCTACCACGGCGGCGCCGCCTATGATTCAAGCGTGGAAAACACCGCCTACGCCATGCGCGCCGATCAGATGCGCGATGAGAAACAACGCATCGCCGAGGCGATCGCTGCACAGATTCCCGACCACGCCTCGTTGTTCATCAACATCGGCACCACCACCGAATCCATCGCTCGGGCGCTGCTCAATCACAATCATCTCAAGGTCATCACCAACAACCTGCACGTAGCGTCGATCCTCAGCGCCAAGGACGACTTCGAAGTCCTGATCGCCGGCGGCAATGTACGACGCGACGGCGGCGTGGTGGGCCAGGCCTCCGTCGATTTCATCAACCAGTTCAAGGTCGACTTCGCCCTGGTGGGCATCAGCGGAATCGATGAAGACGGTAGCCTGCTGGACTTCGACTACCAGGAAGTGCGGGTATCCCAAGCCATCATCGCCAATGCCCGACAGGTATTGCTGGCGGCGGACTCGAGCAAATTCGGGCGCAACGCCATGGTTCGCCTGGGCCCGATCAGCCTGATCGATTGCCTGGTGACCGACCAGCAACCGGTGCCAGCCCTGGCGCAGTTGTTGAGCCAGCACAAGATTCGGCTGGAAGTGGTCTAGCTCCGCCCCCTGTATCCAGTTCCTGTGGCGAGGGAATTTATCCCCTCGCCACAAAAGCACTTCCACCCACATCCCCACCCTTCGTGTTCGAAAATTTTCCTTTCAGCCCCCTTCGATCAGTATTTTCAATCGAATTCGACTGGCTGCGGCCGTGCTTATGGGCTAGTATTTTCGCAAATGAACATAAATGTTCGAATTCAAATATTTCGAAAAGAGCCCGAGGCCAGCCGATGCCCACTTCCACCTTGCCTACGCCCCCTATCGCCGAGATCTACGACATCGCCGTCATTGGCGGCGGGATCAATGGCGTGGGGATTGCCGCGGACGCTGCCGGTCGCGGTCTTTCGGTGTTCCTTTGCGAAAAGGACGACTTGGCCAGCCATACCTCATCGGCCAGCAGCAAGCTGATTCATGGCGGCCTGCGCTATCTCGAACATTATGAATTCCGTCTGGTGCGTGAAGCCCTGGCCGAACGCGAAGTGCTGCTGGCCAAGGCCCCGCACATCGTCAAGCAGATGCGCTTCGTCCTGCCCCATCGCCCGCACCTGCGTCCGGCCTGGATGATTCGCGCCGGCTTGTTTCTCTACGATCACCTGGGCAAGCGTGAACAACTCGCCGGCTCCAAGAGCTTGAAGTTCGGCGCCGACAGCGCCTTGAAAAGCGAGATCACCAAAGGCTTCGAATATTCCGACTGCTGGGTCGACGACGCACGGCTGGTAGTGCTCAATGGCATGGCCGCCCGGGAGAAAGGTGCGCATGTCCATACCCGGACCCGCTGCATCAACGCTCGCCGCAGCAAGGGCTTGTGGCATTTGCACCTGGAACGTGCCGACGGCAGCCTGTTTTCGATCCACGCCAAGGCATTGGTCAACGCCGCCGGCCCGTGGGTGGCCAAGTTCATTCGGGATGACCTGAAGATGGAGTCGCCCTACGGCATCCGCCTGATCCAGGGCAGCCACCTGATCGTGCCGAAACTCTACGAAGGCGAGCACGCGCACATTCTCCAGAACGAGGACCAGCGCATCGTCTTCACCATTCCCTACTTGAACCAATTTACCTTGATCGGCACGACTGACCGCGAGTACACGGGCGATCCGGCGAAAGTAACGATTACCGAAGGCGAAACCGACTACTTGTTGAAAGTGGTCAATGCGCACTTCAAGAAACAGCTCAGCCGCGAGGATATCTTGCACAGTTATTCCGGCGTCCGCCCGCTGTGCAACGACGAGTCCGACAACCCTTCCGCCGTGACCCGGGACTACACCCTCGCACTGTCCGGGGGCGGCGAAGAGGCGCCGTTGCTGTCGGTGTTCGGCGGCAAACTGACCACCTACCGCAAACTGGCCGAATCGGCCATGGCGCAACTGGCCCCTTACTTCACACAGATGCGCCCAAGCTGGACCGCCGTCGAGGCCCTCCCCGGCGGTGAAAACATGACCACGCCACAGGCGCTGTGCTCGGCGATCCGCGACAAGTTCGACTGGCTGCCAACCGACATCGCCCGCCGCTGGGCCACGACCTATGGCAGCCGAACCTGGCGCATGCTCGAGGGCGTGCACAGCCTGGCCGATATGGGTGAACACATCGGCGCCGGCCTCTACACCCGGGAAGTCGATTACCTGTGCAGCGATGAATGGGCAGTCGATGCCCAGGACATCCTGTGGCGCCGCAGCAAGCTGGGCTTGTTCACCACTGCGGCCGAGCAGGGGAAGCTTCAGCAGTACCTGGACAAGGTCGAGCACAACCGCCGCAAGATCGAAGCGGCCTGAACGTAACCCGCTAAACCAAAAGCCCTTGAAATCCGGCGATTCAGGGGCTTTTTATTGTCTGTAATCCGTCATGGACTTGTGGGAGCGGGCTTGCTCGCGAAGACGGCGGCACCTTCTACATCATCGTTATAGATGGACCGCTTTCGCGAGCAAGGCCGCTCCCACAAGGATCGAGAAGCCCGTGAGGAATTCGGTTTTCCGAACACGACCCGGCAGTCAGTTCGGCAAACCGGATAAACAACGCTTAAAAAAGCTGAAACAAAACATTAATTTCCTTTAAAAACAGCCAGATAGCACCAAGCCACTGGCTTGGCACGACTCATGCTCTACACTCCTCGAGACGAACGCCTGTTACGCCAACACAACAGGAGCTGCCAGGCATTCGACGCACTCAGGGCCGGTGAACCGGCCAAATACAAAAAAAACAATGTCGAGGAAACATCGATGCGCATCGTTCCCCATCTCCTGGGCGCAGCCATTGCTGCCGCTCTGATCAGCACTCCGGTTTTCGCAGCCGAACTGACCGGCACGTTGAAAAAGATCAAAGAGTCCGGCGTCATCACGCTCGGTCACCGCGACGCCTCCATTCCGTTTTCCTACATCGCGGACGCTTCCGGCAAGCCGGTCGGCTACTCCCATGACATCCAGCTGAAAGTCGTCGAAGCCCTGAAGAAAGAGCTCGACGTACCGAACCTGCAGGTCAAGTACAACCTGGTCACCTCGCAAACCCGTATCCCGCTGGTGCAGAACGGCACCGTGGACCTGGAGTGCGGCTCCACCACCAACAACGTCGAGCGCCAGCAGCAAGTCGCCTTCTCCGTTGGCATCTTCGAGATCGGCACCAAGCTGCTGTCCAAGAAAGATTCCAAGTACAAGGATTTCGACGACCTCAAGGGCAAGAACGTCGTGACCACCGCCGGCACCACGTCCGAGCGCTTGCTCAAGGCGATGAACGCCGACAAGCAAATGGGCATGAACGTCATCTCGGCCAAAGACCACGGCGAGTCCTTCCAGATGCTGGAATCGGGCCGGGCCGTCGCGTTCATGATGGACGACGCCCTGCTCGCTGGCGAAGCCGCCAAGGCCAAGAAGGCCGATGACTGGGCCGTTACCGGTACTCCACAGTCCTACGAAATCTACGGCTGCATGGTGCGCAAGGGCGACGAGCCGTTCAAAAAGGCTGTCGATGACGCCATCAAGGCCACCTACGCCTCGGGCGAGATCAACAAGATCTACGAAAAATGGTTCATGCAACCTATCCCGCCAAAAGGCCTGAACCTCAACTTCCCGATGAGCGAAGAACTCAAGAAGCTGATCGCCAACCCGACCGACAAAGCGGCTGACGAAAAGAAATCCTGATTTCTGACTAACCTTATCTCCTGAAGGGGCCCGGCCCTTTCAGGGGATGGTCATTCCCTGCTGGCAAATCTGGAAACACTCGAACCGGTGGCTGTCGAGCCGATCGCGTGTGCCTGGCCCTCCAAGCCGGGCGGGAACGGAGTTTCCCCAGGCGGGCATTTGTATATCGAACGATCTGAGGGGAGACCCTAATGAATTACAACTGGGACTGGGGCGTGTTCTTCAAGTCCACCGGCGTGGGCAGCGAGACTTATCTCGACTGGTACGTGGCCGGCCTGGGCTGGACCATCGCCATCGCCGTCGTCGCCTGGATCATCGCCCTTCTGCTGGGTTCGATCCTGGGTGTGATGCGCACCGTGCCGAACCGGCTGGTGTCGGGTATCGCCACTTGCTACGTGGAGCTTTTCCGTAACGTGCCGCTGCTGGTTCAGCTGTTCATCTGGTACTTCCTGGTACCGGACCTGCTGCCCGCCGATATGCAGGAGTGGTACAAACAGGACCTGAACCCGACCACCTCGGCCTACCTGAGCGTTGTCGTCTGCCTGGGCCTGTTCACCGCCGCACGGGTCTGCGAACAGGTACGCACCGGTATCCAGGCGCTGCCACGCGGCCAGGAATCCGCTGCCCGTGCCATGGGCTTCAAGCTGCCGCAGATCTATTGGAACGTGCTGCTGCCCCAGGCCTACCGGATCATCATTCCGCCGCTTACCTCCGAGTTCCTCAACGTCTTCAAGAACTCCTCCGTGGCCTCGCTGATCGGCCTGATGGAGCTGCTCGCGCAGACCAAGCAGACCGCCGAGTTCTCGGCCAACCTGTTCGAAGCCTTTACCCTGGCGACGCTGATCTACTTCACCCTGAACATGAGCCTGATGCTGCTCATGCGCATGGTCGAGAAGAAAGTCGCGGTGCCCGGCCTGATCTCCGTGGGGGGTAAATAATGGAATTCGACTTCACAGGCATCATCCCGGCCATTCCCGGCTTGTGGAACGGCATGGTGATGACCCTCAAGCTGATGGCCCTGGGCGTCGTCGGCGGGATCATCCTGGGGACGATCCTGGCGCTGATGCGCCTGTCCCACAACAAGCTGATCTCCAACATCGCTGGCGCCTACGTCAACTACTTCCGCTCGATCCCGTTGCTGCTGGTCATCACCTGGTTCTACCTGGCGGTGCCGTTCGTGCTGCGCTGGATCACCGGCGAGGACACTCCCATCGGCGCGTTCGGCTCCTGCGTCGTGGCGTTCATGATGTTCGAGGCGGCGTACTTCTGTGAAATTGTCCGGGCCGGCGTGCAGTCGATCCCCAAGGGCCAGATGGGCGCGGCACAGGCATTGGGCATGAATTATGGCCAGGTCATGCGCCTGATCATCCTGCCCCAGGCGTTTCGCAAGATGACCCCGCTGTTGCTGCAACAAAGCATCATCCTGTTTCAGGACACCTCGCTGGTCTACACGGTCGGCCTGGTGGACTTCCTCAATGCTTCGCGGGCCAATGGCGACATCATCGGCCGCTCCAATGAGTTCCTGATCATCGCAGGTCTCGTGTACTTCACAATCAGCTTTGCCGCCTCGCTGCTGGTCAAGCGTCTGCAAAAAAGGTTCGCCGTATGATCTCTATCAAGAACATCAACAAGTGGTATGGGGACTTCCAGGTACTGACCAATTGCAGCACCGAGGTCAGCAAAGGCGAGGTTGTGGTGGTGTGCGGGCCGTCGGGTTCGGGCAAGTCCACGCTGATCAAGTGCGTAAACGCCCTGGAACCGTTCCAGAAAGGCGACATCGTGGTCGATGGCACGTCGATCGCCGACCCGAAGACCAACCTGCCGAAACTGCGTTCACGCGTGGGCATGGTGTTCCAGCATTTCGAACTGTTCCCGCACCTGACCATCACCGAGAACCTGACCATCGCGCAGATCAAGGTGCTGGGCCGCAGCAAGGAAGAAGCCACCAAGAAAGGCCTGCAATTGCTTGAACGCGTAGGCTTGTCCGCCCACGCCCACAAGCACCCGGGCCAGCTCTCCGGCGGCCAGCAGCAGCGCGTGGCGATTGCCCGGGCGCTGGCGATGGACCCGGTGGTGATGCTGTTCGACGAACCGACCTCGGCCCTCGACCCGGAAATGGTCAACGAAGTGCTCGATGTGATGGTGCAATTGGCCCACGAAGGCATGACCATGATGTGCGTGACCCACGAAATGGGCTTCGCCCGCAAAGTGGCGAACCGGGTGATTTTCATGGATCAGGGCCAGATCATCGAAGACTGCCCTAAAGAAGAGTTCTTCGGCGACATCAGTGCCCGCTCCGAACGTGCGCAGCATTTCCTCGAGAAGATCCTGCAGCACTAAAGCGTCGCCCTCTTCAGGCGCTTGTCCTTGTGGCGAGGGAGCTTGCTCCCGCTGGGTCGCGCAGCGGCCCCAAAACCGGCAAATGCAATGTATCTGGCATACCGCATGAACCGTTTTGCGACTGCTTCGCAGCCGAGCGGGAGCAAGCTCCCTCGCCACAGGACCGCGTTCGAAGGACGACCGCCGCCACACTGGTTGACCCAAGGCTTCTGTGATGAAATGCGACCCCACCCTTTATCGCGCCGCGCCGCCATCACTCGCCGTGAAACCCCGTCTGATCCGCCATCTGTTCCTGCCGCCGTTGATCATCGCCCTGATGGTCGGCCTGGGCTACCTCGGCTTCTGGATCAGCGAGCGCTACGGCATTCGCGGCCTGGCCGAGAATGGCGAACGCCAGTTGGAGCTGCATGCCCGCGCAGTCGAGAGCGAGATCAGCAAGTACACCTACCTGCCCAGCCTGCTGGAGCTTGAATCGAGTGTCTCGCAACTGCTCGACGACCCGACGCCTGAGCATCGCAAGACCGTCAACGAATACCTCGAAGGCCTCAACCGGCGCAGCCGCAGCCGGGCCATCTACGTGATGGACACCACCGGCCGGGTCATGGCCACCAGCAACTGGCGCGATGTCGACAGTTACCTGGGTGAAGACCTGTCCTTCCGTGCCTATTTCCAGAACGCCGTGCGTGGCCAGCCAGGGCGTTTCTATGGCATCGGCAGCACCAATGGCGAACCGGGTTACTACCTGGCCCATGGCCTGGAGGAACAAGGCAAGATCATCGGCGTGGCTGTGGTCAAGGTTCGCCTCGAAGCCATGGAAGAACGCTGGCAGCGAGCACGCCTGGAAGCCTTCGTCAGCGACGAAAACGGCATCATCATCCTGTCCAGCGACCCGGCGCGACGGCTCAAGTCGGTGCGTCCTCTGAGCGACGAAACCAAGGAACGCCTGGCTCGCAGCCTACAATATTACTGGTTCCCGCTGAACGAGCTGATTCCCCTGGCACGAGAACACCTCACCGAAGGGATGGAGAAACTGACCTTCCCCGCCAACACCGAGATCAAGGCCGACCAGCAGGCCACCAGCTATCTCTCGCAAACCCGGCCGTTGAGCGACACACCGTGGAACTTCACCCTGCTGACCCCACTCGACGACCTGCGCCGCCAAGCGATCAACCAAGGCATCCTGGTGGCCGTTGCCTTTGCCCTGGTGGCCTTTTTGTTGATCGCCTGGAACGAGCGGCGCAAAGTCATCGCCACCCGCCTCGCCGCCCGCGAGGCGCTGCAAGAGGCGAACAACCAGCTCGAACGTCGGATTACCGAACGCACCACCGACCTGCGGGCCAGCAATGAACGGCTCAAGGGTCAGATCCGTGAACGACGGCAGGCCGAAGAGACGTTGCGCCGGGCCCAGGACGAGTTGGTACAGGCCGGGAAACTGGCGGCCATCGGCCAGATGTCCACCAGCATCGCCCATGAACTCAACCAGCCGTTGGCCGCCCTGCGCACCTTGTCAGGCAACACCGTGCGCTTCCTGGAGCGCGGCCAGCTGGACGTTGCCAGCGCCAACCTCAAGACCATCAATGAATTGATCGACCGCATGGGCCGCATCACCGCCAGCCTGCGCGCCTTTGCCCGGCGCGGCGATGACAAGGGCCGCGCGAGCCTGGGCAAGGCTGTCGAAGCCGCGCTGCAACTGCTGGGCGGACGCCTGGAAAACCGGGCGATCCAGATACATTCCGGTTTCGATGACGTCCAGGTGCAAATCGACCAGACGCGCCTGGAACAGATCCTGGTGAACCTGATCGGCAACGCCCTGGACGCCATGCAAGCCCAGCCCGAGCCGACGCTATGGCTCGAAGGCAAGACCAGCGACGGCAAATATCGCCTGCGGGTACGGGACAATGGCCATGGCATCGACCCGGAGGCCCGCAAGCATCTTTTCGAACCGTTTTTCACCACCAAACCCGGCGAACAAGGCCTGGGGCTGGGCCTGACGCTTTCGGCGAGCCTGTGCGCCGCCGCGGGCGGACACCTGGGCGTCGAGCATCCGGATGGCGGTGGAACCACGTTCATCCTCAGTTTGCCGTTGGTAAGCCTTCCTCCTGCCGAGCCGCTATGAACAATGACCTGAGCGTACTGATCGTCGAGGACGATCCCCATGTCCTGCTGGGCTGCCAGCAGGCCTTGAGCCTGGAAGACATTCCGTGCATCGGCGTGGGCAGTGCCGAAGAGGCGCTGGAACAAGTCGGCGATGATTTCGCCGGTATCGTCATCAGCGACATCCGCTTGCCGGGCATCGATGGCCTGGAATTGCTCACCCGCCTCAAGGCGCGGGACAGTCGCCTGCCGGTGGTGTTGATCACCGGTCACGGCGACATTTCCATGGCCGTCGACGCCATGCAGAAAGGCGCCTATGACTTCATGGAGAAACCGTTCTCTCCCGAACGCCTGGTGGATGTCGCCCGTCGAGCCCTTGAACAGCGCGGCCTGGCCCGGGAAGTCTCATCGTTGCGCCGGCAGTTGGCCGAACGCGATTCCCTCGAAGGCCGGATCATCGGTCGCTCGCCGGCCATGCAACACCTGCGGGCGTTGATTGCCAACGTTGCCGACACCTCGGCCAATGTGCTGATCGAAGGCGAAACCGGTACCGGCAAGGAACTGGTCGCCCGCTGCCTGCATGACTTCAGCCGGCGCCACGACAAACAGTTCGTCGCGCTGAACTGCGGCGGGCTGCCGGAAAACCTGTTCGAAAGCGAGATCTTCGGCCACGAGGCCAACGCCTTCACCGGCGGCCGGCAAGCGTCGGATCGGCAAGATCGAACACGCCGACGGCGGCACGCTGTTTCTCGATGAAGTGGAAAGCATGCCCCTGCCCCTGCAGATCAAGCTACTGCGTGTTTTGCAGGAACGCACCCTCGAGCGCCTGGGTTCGAACCAGAGCGTGGCCGTGGATTGCCGAGTGATCGCTGCCACCAAGTCCGACCTCGACGAAATGGGTCGGGCCGGACAGTTCCGCAGCGACCTGTATTACCGTCTCAACGTCGTGACGCTGGAGCTGCCGCCCCTGCGCGAGCGACGCGAGGACATCCTGCAGTTGTTCGAACACTTCCTGCGCCAATCCTCCCTGCGCTTCGACCGTACCGTGCCGGAGCTGGACAACCAGACACTGTCGAACCTGATGAGCCACGATTGGCCAGGCAACGTGCGAGAACTGCGCAACGTCGCCGAACGCTACGCCCTTGGCCTGCCGGCCTTCAAGAAATCAGGTGCCAGCAGTGGCACCCAGGGCCTGGCTTTCGCCGAAGCAGTGGAGGCCTTCGAACGCAACCTGCTGGTGGACGCATTGCAACGCAGCGGTGGCAACCTGACCCAGGCCAGCCAGGAATTGGGCATGGCCAAGACCACGCTGTTCGACAAAGTCAAAAAATATGGCCTGAGCCATTAATCAACCGGACGGTAACCAGTGGATCTGATTTTCAAAGCGGCGCTAGGTGCAGCCGTGGTGGTCATCCTGGCAATGCTGGCCAAGACCAGGAATTACTACATTGCCGGGCTGGTGCCCCTGTTCCCGACCTTTGCGCTGATCGCCCATTACATCGTCGGCAAGGGCCGTTCGGTCGATGACCTGAAGACCACGATCGTGTTCGGCATGTGGTCGATCATTCCGTACTTCGTCTATCTCGCGACGCTGTACGTGATGGTCGACCGGATGCGCCTCGAAGCCTCATTGGCCGTCGCTGCCGTGGCCTGGCTGATGGCGGCGACGGTGCTGGTCAGCGTCTGGGTGCGGCTTCACGGCTGATCCTTGTGATTAATAACCGACGGTAAACCGTGTCCGCGAAAACTGCGGTGTCTCGACCTCGTCGATCATCGCAATGGAATAGTCGGCAAAGCTGATCCAACTGCGCCCGGTATTATCGAACAGCAGGTGGTCCTTGCCGACGCGGAACTCGCCGGTGCGTTCGGTTTCGACGAACTCCGCCGAGGGTGAAAGAAACGTCCAGTCCAGGTCCTGTTCGTTTCGCAGCACATCCAGGAACAAGGCACCGGCCGTGGCTTCGGCCAGGTATTCCTCAGGGAAGCCATCGCTGTCGATCACACGGCTGTTATCCGGCAACAGCAACGAACCGGCGCCGCCGACCACCAGCAAGCGCTTGACCCCGGCGGCCTTCACAGGAGCGATGATTTTGTCGGCCGGCACGGTGGCAAAGTGCGCGGCGCTGATCACCACGTCGTGACCGGCGATGGCTGCGGTCAACGCCTCACTGTCCAGTACGTCCAATTGCTTGCTGACCACGCCGGCCCGTTCGCCGATCTTTGCGGTGTTGCGAGCGATGGCCGTCACGCTGTGACCACGGCGCAGGGCCTCTTCCAACAGTTGGCTGCCAGCGCGGCCGGTGGCGCCGATGATTGCGATTTTGCTCATGTGATTCTCCAGTGAATTAGCGATATCAGAAATACAAGCTCTTGTGGCGAGGGGATTTATCCCCGCTGGGTTGCGAAGCAACCCCCTGCGTCCGGCCTGATAAATCGCAGCGATTGATGGATCAGGGGACCGCTGCGCAGTCCAGCGGGGCGGTGCGACGTTTCGCTAAATCCCCTCGCCACAAAAGTGTTCAGATCAAAGTTCGGCTGTCACCACTTCATCTCACCCTTTGCCACCTTGGCACTCAGTTCCAAGGAACTGTCTTCCCCCAGGTCCGGATAGCGTAGTTTCATGGCGCTGATCAGCGCGGCGGAATCCTTGGCCTTGGCGGTTTCTTCGTCGAAGGCCTTGATGTAACCGGCGGTAAAGCGCACCGGAACCAGGGAGCGGGCACTTTCGCCCAGGTAATGGCCGGGAATCACAGTGGCCGGTTGCAGCTTTTCAATGCTGTCCAGCGTCGCCAACCAATCCTTGTGGGACTTGGGCGTCTGGGTATCAGCCATCCAGACATGAATGTTCTCCGCCACCACCACGCCGCCGACCACGGTCTTGATCGATGGAATCCACACGAAGCTGCGGTCTGGCTGCGGCCCCTCGAGGCCGACGATCTGCAAGCGCTTGCCTTCCAGCGTCAGGTTGTCGCCCTTGAGCACTTGGGGCACGAAGGTCTTGGACGGCGCATCGCTCTTCAGGATCGGCCCCCAATATTTCAACTTGCCGTCGGCAGTTGCCTTGATGTGCTCCACGGTCGGCGCGGAAGCAAGGACGTTGGCTTCAGGGAAAGCGGCCACCAGGGTTTCCAGGCCGAAATAGTAGTCGGGGTCGCCATGGCTGATGTAGATCGCGGTCAACCGCTTGCCACTGGCGCGGATTTTTTCGACGACTTGTTCGGCTTGGGATTTGCCGAACTGCGCGTCGACAAGGATCGCCTCCTTTTTACCGCTGACCAATACCGAAGTCACCGGGAAGATTGCCGCCGCGCCGGGGTTATAGACATCCAACGTCAAGTCGGCGGCCCAGGCCTGGGCCGTGAAGGCCAGCGCCGCGGTCGCCAGCAACAAGCGTTTGATGGGGGTGAAACCAGTCATGAGGTGCTCCGTTGTGCAAAGGCCCGCAAGGGAATGAACGGAGCTTAGTTGCCAAACTCATTACAAAAAATGCGATGCTGGAACATAGTTTGTTTCTGAAATCGGGCAAATCATGGATCGTCTACAAGCAATGCGGGTGTTCGTCACCGTGGTGGACCTGGGTAGCCAATCGGCGGCGGCCGAGCATCTGGACCTGTCGCGGCCGGTGGTGTCGCGCTACCTGGCGGAGCTGGAGGATTGGGTCGGCGCCCGATTGATGCACCGCACCACCCGCAAGCTGAGCCTGACGGCCGCTGGAACGGAGATCCTGCCGCGCTGCCGACAGATGCTGGAGCTGTCCGGCGACATGCAAGCGGCCGTCAGCACGCCGGAAGACGCGCCACGGGGCATGCTGCGCATCAGCGCCAGCCCCTCGTTCGGTCAGTCGCAATTGGCGAGCGCGATTGCCGAATACGTCCAGCGCTACCCAGGCGTGAGCGTTGACCTGCAAATGCTCGACCGCACCGTCAACCTGGTGGACGAACGCATCGACCTGGCGATCCGCATGAGCAACGACCTCGACCCGAACCTGATTGCCCGGCGCCTCACGGTTTGCCGCTCAGTCATCTGCGCCGCCCCGCGCTATCTGCGGGAACACTCGACACCGCAGCGAGTGGAAGACCTGAGCCGGCACAACTGCCTGACCCATTCCTACGTCGGCAAGAGCCTGTGGCATTTCGAGCAGGACGGCGAACAGGTCTCGGTGCCGGTGCAAGGCAACATCAGCGCCAACGAAGCCAGCACCTTGCTCCAGGCAACGATAGCCGGCGCGGGCGTGGCGATGCTGCCCAGCTACCAGGCCGGCCCTCATATCCAGAGCGGCGAACTGGTACGCCTGCTGGCCCACGCCGAACCGCGCCGGATGAACATGTACGCGGTGTACGCCTCACGCAAGCACATGCCCTCGGCGCTGCGCAGCCTGCTGGATTTCCTGGTGCTCAGGTTTCCCGAAACGCCGGAGTGGGATGTAGGGTTGTAGCTACCTCTGCAGGAACCTTTGTGGGAGCGAGCTCGCTCGCGATAGCGGTGTATCAGTTAATAAAAGGGTGGCTAACACTCAGCCATCGCGAGCAAGCTCGCTCCCACAGGGGATCTCTGTACAGCCTCAAGGCTGCGCCGGGATTTCACCAACAGCCCGCCCCAAGGCATACTTGCCCCTCTCCGCACTCCAGAACCCAGAACCGCCCCATGCGTATCCACGTCAGCTTCATCGACCGCGTCGGCATCACCCAGGAAGTCCTGGCCTTGCTCGGTGGGCGCAATCTCAACCTGGATGCAGTGGAGATGGTGCCGCCCAACGTCTACATCGACGCCCCGACCCTCAGCCCACAGGTGCTCGACGAGTTGCGCGAGGCACTGTTCAGTGTGCGCGGCGTGGAGTCGGTCACCGTGGTGGACATCCTGCCGGGCCAGCGTCGGCACTTGCAGCTCGATGCCTTGCTCGCGGCGATGACCGACCCGGTGCTGGCCCTCGACAGCGCCGGCAAGGTGCTGTTGGCCAACCCGGCACTGATCGCCCTGTACGGACGCGAACCGGCCGGGCAAAGCGTGGCCGAGCTGTTCGGCGACGCCGCGCTGCTGGACGCCTTGCTGGAAAACGGCTTTCGCTTGCCGCTGCGGGAAATCACCCTCAACGGCCAGACCTTGTTGTTGGACGCCACCCCCATCACCGATGCCGGCGCGCTGTTGACGCTCTACCAGCCGAACCGCATCGGTGAACGCCTGTCGGCGCTGCATCACGATCACGCCGAAGGCTTTGACGCATTGCTGGGCGAATCCCCGGCGATCCGCACCCTCAAGGCGCGGGCACAACGGGTCGCGGCGCTGGACGCGCCGCTGCTGATCCAGGGCGAAACCGGCACCGGCAAGGAACTGGTGGCCCGGGCTTGCCACGCCATCAGCGCCCGCCACGGCGCACCGTTCCTGGCCCTGAACTGCGCCGCGCTGCCGGAAAACCTGGCCGAAAGCGAACTGTTCGGCTACGCCCCCGGCGCCTTCACCGGAGCCCAACGCGGTGGCAAGCCGGGGCTGATGGAACTGGCGAACCAGGGCACGGTGTTCCTCGATGAAATCGGCGAGATGTCGCCGTATCTGCAAGCCAAGCTGTTGCGCTTCTTGAACGATGGCAGCTTCCGTCGGGTCGGTGGCGACCGAGAGATCAAGGTCAACGTGCGGATTCTCAGCGCCACCCACCGCAACCTGGAGAAGATGGTCAGCGAAGGCTCGTTCCGCGAAGACTTGTTCTATCGCCTGAACGTGCTCAACGTCGAAGTCCCACCGCTGCGTGAACGCGGCCAGGACATCCTGCTGCTGGCGCGTTATTTCATGCAGCAGGCCTGCGCGCAGATCCAGCGCCCGGTCTGCCGCCTCGCCCCCGGCACTTACCCGGCGTTGCTGGGCAACCGCTGGCCGGGCAATGTACGGCAATTGCAGAACGTGATCTTCCGCGCCGCCGCCATCTGTGAAAGCAGCCTGGTGGACATCGGCGACCTGGACATCGCCGGCACCTCCGTGGCGCGCCAGGGCGATGTGGAGGTCGAGAGCCTGGAGCAGGCTGTGGAAAGCTTCGAGAAACACTTGCTCGAAAGTCTCTATGCCAACTACCCCTCCACACGCCAGTTGGCCAGCCGCCTGCAAACCTCTCATACGGCGATTGCCCATCGGTTGCGCAAGTACGGGATCTCCAACAAGCCCTAGTTTTACTCGGTCCATGTGGGAGCGGGCTTGCTCGCGAAAGCGGTGTGCCAGTCGACATCCAATTAGCTGACACACCGTCTTCGCGAGCAAGCCCGCTCCCACAGGGATTCTTGTGTTGCATTCGAAAGTAGCGTCAAAAACGACCTCCACCTGTACTGAAAGCGCTACAGCGGAACGATATCGCTACACCCGGCGCTAACCAGCACTGTGCAAGGCTTTGATCCCACAACGATTTTTTCCAGCCTCCAAGCTGTAGCGATTTCGCTACAGCTTGAGATGCCGAGCGCCTTGGAAAAACCGCCATTCCATTGATATACAAAGACTTTTAAACATTGGCCACGTTCTTGCTACGGGTATAGCCATTCGGCCGGGCCAAGCCCCGCGCCTTCTTCGCGTCCACCAGACGAAATCTGGCCCCAGGAGTTTCCATGAGCGAGTTGCGTTTTACTGAAGATCACGAATGGCTGCGCGCCGAAGCCGACGGCACCGTCACCGTAGGCATTACCGCATTTGCGCAGAACGCGTTGGGCGACGTGGTGTTTGTGCAACTGCCTGAATTGCAGTCCTACGAAAAAGGCGCCGAAGCCTCCACCGTGGAATCGGTCAAGGCCGCCAGCGGCGTGTACATGCCACTGGACGGTGAAGTGCTGGAAGTGAACGACAAACTCGACGGCAGCCCGGAACTGGTCAACGAGGACCCGATGGGCGAAGGCTGGTTCTTCCGTTTTAAACCGACCGACGTCGACGCAGTGGCTAAGCTGTTGGATCAAGACGCCTACGACCGCCTGATCAAAGCCAACGCCGAAGCCTGAGGAGCGCACCATGACCGTTAATCTCGGCACCGCCAACGAATTCATCGCCCGCCACATCGGCCCGCGTGCCAGCGACGAGCAAGCCATGCTCGAGCGCCTGGGCTACGACTCCCTGGAAGCCTTGAGCGCCAGCGTCATCCCGGAAAGCATCAAGGGCACCAGCGTGCTGGACATGGGCGACGGCCAGAGCGAAGCCGATGCACTGGCCTCGATCAAGGCCATCGCCGGCAAGAACCAACTGTTCAAGACCTACATCGGCCAGGGCTACTACAACTGCCACACGCCGGCACCGATCCTGCGCAACCTGCTGGAAAACCCGGCCTGGTACACCGCCTACACCCCGTACCAGCCGGAGATTTCCCAGGGCCGTCTCGAAGCACTGTTGAATTTCCAGACCCTGATCAGCGACCTCACCGGCCTGCCGATCGCCAACGCCTCCCTGCTCGACGAAGCCACCGCCGCCGCCGAAGCCATGACCTTCTGCAAGCGCTTGAGCAAGAACAAGGGCAGCAACGCCTTCTTCGCCTCCGTGCACAGCCACCCGCAGACCCTCGACGTGCTGCGCACCCGTGCCGAGCCCCTGGGCATCGACGTAGTCGTGGGCGATGAGCGTGAACTGAGCGACGTCAGCGCCTTCTTCGGCGCGCTGTTGCAATACCCGGCCAGCAATGGCGACCTGTTCGACTATCGCGAACTGACCGAACGCTTCCACGCCGCCAACGCCTTGGTGGCCGTCGCCGCTGACCTGCTGGCCCTGACCCTGCTGACGCCTCCGGGAGAATTCGGTGCCGACGTCGCCATCGGCAGCGCCCAGCGCTTCGGCGTGCCGCTGGGTTTCGGCGGCCCGCATGCGGCGTACTTCTCCACCAAGGATGCGTTCAAGCGCGACATGCCGGGCCGCCTGGTCGGCGTCTCCGTGGACCGCTTCGGCAAGCCGGCCCTGCGCCTGGCGATGCAGACCCGCGAGCAACACATCCGCCGCGAGAAAGCCACCAGCAACATCTGCACCGCCCAGGTGCTGCTGGCCAACATCGCCAGCATGTACGCCGTGTACCACGGTCCCAAGGGCCTGGTGCAGATTGCCAACCGCATCCATCACCTGACCGCGATCCTCGCCAAGGGCCTGGGCGCGCTGGGCCTGAGCGTCGAGCAAGAGAGCTTCTTCGACACCCTGACCCTGCACACCGGCGCGCAAACCGCCGCCCTGCACGACAAGGCCCGTGCCCAGCGCATCAACCTGCGTGCAGTGGACGCAGAACGCCTGGGCCTGTCCCTGGACGAGACCACCAGCCAGGCTGACGTCGAAGCACTGTGGAATCTGTTGGCCGACGGCAAGGCCCTGCCAGACTTCGCGGCACTGGCCGCCAGCGTGCAAAGCCGCATCCCCGCCGAACTGGTACGCCAATCGGCGATCCTCGGGCACCCGGTGTTCAACCGCTACCACTCCGAAACCGAGCTGATGCGTTACCTGCGCAAGCTCGCCGACAAGGACCTGGCCCTGGATCGCACCATGATCCCGCTGGGTTCCTGCACCATGAAACTCAACGCCGCCAGCGAAATGATCCCGGTGACCTGGGCCGAGTTCGGCGCCCTGCACCCGTTCGCCCCGGCCGAGCAAAGCGCCGGTTACCAGCAATTGACCGACGAACTGGAAGCCATGCTCTGCGCCGCCACCGGTTATGACGCGGTGTCGCTGCAACCCAACGCCGGCTCCCAGGGTGAATACGCCGGCCTGCTGGCGATCCGTGCCTATCACCAGAGCCGTGGCGAAGACCGTCGCGACATCTGCCTGATCCCGTCATCGGCCCACGGCACCAACCCGGCCACCGCCAACATGGCTGGCATGCGCGTGGTCGTGACCGCCTGCGATGCCCGTGGCAACGTCGACATCGAAGACCTGCGCGCCAAGGCCATCGAGCACCGCGAGCACCTCGCCGCGCTGATGATCACCTACCCGTCCACCCACGGCGTGTTCGAGGAAGGCATCCGCGAAATCTGCGGGATCATCCATGACAACGGCGGCCAGGTGTACATCGACGGCGCCAACATGAACGCGATGGTCGGTCTTTGCGCGCCAGGCAAGTTCGGCGGCGACGTCTCGCACCTGAACCTGCACAAGACCTTCTGCATTCCCCACGGCGGTGGCGGCCCGGGCGTCGGCCCGATTGGCGTCAAGTCACACCTGGCGCCATTCCTGCCAGGCCACGCCAACATGGAACGCAAGGAAGGCGCAGTGTGCGCGGCGCCGTTCGGCAGCGCGAGCATCCTGCCGATCACCTGGATGTACATCCGCATGATGGGCGGCGCGGGTCTCAAGCGCGCCTCGCAACTGGCGATCCTCAACGCCAACTACATCGCCCGTCGCCTGGAAGAGCACTATCCGGTGCTCTACTCCGGCAGCAACGGCCTGGTGGCCCACGAATGCATCCTCGACCTGCGTCCGCTCAAGGACAGCAGCGGCATCAGCGTCGATGACGTCGCCAAGCGCCTGATCGACTTCGGCTTCCACGCCCCGACCATGTCGTTCCCAGTGGCCGGCACGTTGATGATCGAGCCGACCGAAAGCGAATCCAAGGAAGAACTGGACCGCTTCTGCGACGCCATGATCTGCATCCGCGAAGAAATCCGCGCGGTGGAAAACGGCAGCCTCGACAAGGACGACAACCCGCTGAAAAACGCCCCGCATACCGCGGCGGAACTGGTCGGCGAGTGGACTCACCCCTACAGCCGCGAACAGGCGGTGTACCCGGTGGCGTCGTTGATCGACGGCAAGTACTGGCCGCCAGTAGGCCGGGTCGACAACGTGTTCGGCGATCGCAATCTGGTTTGCGCCTGCCCGTCGATCGAAAGCTACGCTTGACGATGAAGGGGGGCGGTCCATCCGCCCTCCGAATATCCCTTGTGGGAGCGAGCTTGCTCGCGATAGCGGACTGTCAGTTGTCATTTGAGTGACTGCCACACCGCTATCGCGAGCAAGCTCGCTCCCACAAGGGGCCTGAGTCACATCTTCAAAGTCGATCCCATAAAAAGAAACCGGAGAAACACCATGTCGTTAAGCGTGTTCGACCTGTTCAAGATCGGCATCGGCCCCTCCAGCTCACACACGGTCGGCCCGATGCGTGCCGCGGCCCGTTTTGTCGAAGGGTTGCGTCGTGATGAGCTGCTCAATACCACTGCCAGCGTCAAAGTCGAGCTGTACGGTTCCCTCGGTGCCACGGGCAAAGGCCACGGCAGCGACAAGGCCGTGCTGCTGGGCCTCGAAGGAGAGCATCCCGACACCGTGGACACCGAAACAGTGACCGCCCGGCTCCAGGAGATCCGCAGCAGCGGTCGCCTGAACCTGCTTGGCGAACACACCATCGAATTCAACGAAAAATTGCATCTGGCGATGATCCGCAAGCCGTTGGCCTACCACCCCAACGGCATGATCTTCCGCGCCTTCGATGCGGCGGGCCTGCAAGTGCGCAGCCGCGAGTACTACTCGGTGGGCGGCGGCTTTGTCGTCGATGAAGACGCGGCCGGCGCCGACCGTATCGTCGAAGATGCCACGCCCCTGACCTTCCCGTTCAAGAGCGCAAAAGACTTGCTGGCCCATTGCAGCACTTATGGCCTGTCCATCAGCCAGGTGATGCTGACCAACGAAAGCGCCTGGCGCCCCGAAGCCGAAACGCGCGCCGGCCTGCTGAAGATCTGGCAGGTAATGCAGGATTGCGTAGCGGCGGGCTGTCGCAACGAAGGGATCCTGCCGGGCGGGCTGAAGGTCAAGCGCCGGGCCGCCGCGTTGCATCGCCAGCTGTGCAAGAACCCCGAAGCGGCCTTGCGAGACCCGCTGTCAGTGCTGGACTGGGTCAACCTGTATGCCCTGGCCGTCAACGAAGAAAACGCCTACGGCGGCCGTGTCGTCACGGCGCCCACTAATGGTGCGGCGGGCATCATCCCGGCCGTGTTGCATTACTACATGCGCTTCATTCCCGGGGCCAACGAAGATGGCGTGGTGCGATTCCTGCTGACCGCCGCCGCCATCGGCATCCTGTACAAGGAAAACGCCTCCATCTCCGGCGCTGAAGTCGGTTGCCAGGGGGAAGTCGGCGTGGCCTGTTCCATGGCTGCCGGCGCATTGTGCGAAGTGTTGGGCGGTACCGTGCAGCAAGTAGAAAACGCCGCCGAAATCGGTATGGAACACAACCTCGGCCTGACCTGCGACCCCATCGGCGGCCTCGTCCAGGTGCCCTGCATCGAACGCAACGCCATGGGTTCGGTGAAGGCCATCAACGCGGTGCGCATGGCCATGCGTGGCGACGGCCATCACTTCGTCTCCCTCGACAAAGTCATCCGCACCATGCGCCAGACCGGCGCCGACATGAAAAGCAAATACAAGGAGACCGCCCGCGGCGGTCTGGCGGTCAACATCATCGAATGCTGATGCGTGCCACTTTCATTTTTCCAGGAGCTGATATGTCCACCGAACAACTGTTGAAAACCCCGCTGCACGCGCTGCACCTCGAACTCGGCGCCCGCATGGTGCCGTTTGCCGGCTATGACATGCCGGTGCAATACCCGTTGGGCGTGATGAAAGAACACCAGCACACCCGTGATCAGGCCGGCTTGTTCGATGTGTCCCACATGGGCCAGATCCGCCTGACCGGCGCGGATGCTGCCAAGGCACTGGAAACCCTGGTGCCGGTGGACATCATCGATCTGCCCGTGGGCATGCAGCGCTACGCGATGTTCACCAACGACAACGGTGGCATCCTCGACGACTTGATGGTCGCCAACCTGGGCAACGACGAACTGTTCCTGGTGGTCAACGCCGCCTGCAAGGATCAAGACCTGGCTCACCTGCAAGGGAAAATCGGCGGCCAGTGCAGCATCGAGCCGCTGTTCGAAGCCCGCGCCCTGCTCGCCCTGCAAGGCCCGGCCGCGGTCACCGTACTCGCACGCCTGGCGCCGGACGTGGCGAAAATGACCTTCATGCAATTCCAGCGCGTCACCCTGCTGGGCGTGGACTGCTTTGTCAGCCGTTCGGGCTACACCGGTGAGGACGGTTTCGAAATTTCCGTGCCGGCGGCCGATGCGGAGAAACTCGCCCGCGCCCTGCTGGCCGAGCCAGAGGTGGCCGCCATCGGTCTTGGCGCCCGAGACTCCCTGCGTCTGGAAGCCGGCCTGTGCCTCTACGGCCATGACATGAACACCGAGACCACGCCGATCGAAGCCAGCCTGCTGTGGGCGATTTCCAAGGCGCGCCGCGCCGATGGCGCTCGTGCCGGGGGTTTCCCGGGGGCTGAAACCGTCTTTGCCCAGCAACAGAGCGGCGTAAGCCGCAAACGCGTCGGCTTGCTGCCCCAGGAACGCACACCAGTGCGCGAAGGCGCGGAGATCGTCAACGAAGCCGGCGAGACCATCGGTACGGTGTGCAGCGGCGGCTTCGGGCCGACACTGGGCGGTCCGTTGGCGATGGGTTATCTGGACAGCGCCTACGTCGCCTTGGATACACCAGTCTGGGCCATAGTGCGTGGGAAAAAAGTGCCTCTGCTTGTAAGCAAAATGCCATTCGTTCCACAGCGCTACTACCGAGGTTGATTGCTTGTTTCTATAAGTAACGCGGTTGCGTTAAACGTGCACTAATGTGTAACGCAACCGCCATAAAAAGGTGCATGTAGTGATATTCAACCGGGCTTATAACGCCACAGAACAATCGGAATAGCCTTTTGAATAAGCCTTCCCCGGCGAAGCATCTAAAACACCGGCAAGCTGAGCAAATCCGGGCTCTTGAGGGGGGTTGTTTTTTCGTTGGAAGTTGGCGTAGAGTTTGATCACTGTGTTTGCATGGGTCGCTTGGATCGTGACCTGGGCAGTAGCCTACGAAGTTAGCTACAACCCGTTCGACGTCATCTTACTTTCCTGCAACCCAGCCCCAGTACTCTTTCGTGTGGAAAGAGGCTGTCATTAATTTAGCGTCAAGGAAATAAGAAAATGTCCCAACGTCAGAGCGGTACCGTCAAGTGGTTCAACGACGAAAAAGGTTTTGGTTTCATCACCCCTGAAAGCGGTCCGGATCTGTTCGTACACTTCCGCGCCATCCAGGGCAACGGCTTCAAGAGCCTGAAAGAAGGCCAGAAAGTCACTTTCGTCGCCGTGCAAGGCCAGAAAGGCATGCAGGCTGACGAGGTCCAAGCCGAAGCCTAAGGCTTTCGCAAACTAAAAAGCCCCTGATTGATATCAGGGGCTTTTTTATGGCCGCAAATCCGTAAAATGGCTTCTTTTTGGCTCGAGGCCGTCATGTCGAAACACCTGCTCATCCCCCAGGGTGACTTCCCTCCCGCCGGCCTGGGCCGTCGCCTGGCCGCGATGTTCTATGACTTCCTACTATGCACGGCACTGCTGATCGTCACCGGTGGCGTGTACAAGATGATCCAGATGGCGATCATCGGCGAAGAAAAGATGCGCGCCCTCACCGACGCCGGGGCGCTGGACGGCGATCCACTGCTGTCCACTGTGTTGCTGTTCGTACTGTTCGGTTTCTTCGCCAAGTTCTGGACCCACAACGGCCAGACCCTGGGCATGCAGGTGTGGTGCATCCGCGTGCAGAACGCCGATGGCACGGCCATCAGCCTGTGGCAGGCACTGTTGCGGTTCGTGGTGTCGATTGCATCACTGCTGCTGGTCGGCGCAGGCTTCATCTGGGCACTGTTCGACAAGCGCAAGCGTGGCTGGCATGACATCTACTCGGATACGCAGTTGGTGCGGATTCCCAAGAAGACCAAGTAGGGACACCAAATAATGCTTGGAATACAGTGTGGCGAGGGGATTTATCCCCGCTGGGCTGCGAAGCGGCCCTGAACCTGACACCACAGAGTGTCAGAATGACCAAATGGGGCCGCTTCGCGACCCAGCGGGGATAAATCCCCTCGCCACAGAAAGCCCCGCAAGCCTGAAGATATTCTTCAGCTTCAGGCATTCCCCGCCAACTTCATCCGCGCCGCCTGGGTGAAGTCCAGCATGCGCTTGAGTGGGCGAATCGCCTGGGGGATCAGCGCCGGGTCGACGAATATCTCGTTGCTGCCATCCTTCAACGCCTGAAGCGTACGTTCCAGGGTGTTCATCGCCATCCACGGGCAATGCGCGCAACTGCGGCACGCCGCGCCGTTACCGGCGGTGGGGGCTTCGATGAAGACCTTGTCCGGGCACAGCTGCTGCATCTTGTAGAAGATGCCGCGGTCGGTGGCGACGATCAGCGTCTTGTTCGGCAAGCTCTGGGCGGCGGCGATCAATTGGCTGGTGGAGCCCACGGCGTCGGCCAGTTCAATCACCGAGGTCGGCGACTCCGGGTGAACCAGGATCGCGGCGTCCGGGTACAGTGCCTTCATGTCTTCCAACTGCTTGGACTTGAACTCTTCGTGGACGATGCAGGCGCCGTCCCAGAGCAGCATGTCGGCACCGGTCTTGCGCTGGATATAAGTGCCCAGGTGCTTGTCCGGTCCCCAGATGATCGTCTCGCCGTTGTCCATCAAGCTCTCGACGATTTCCAGTGCGCAGCTGGACGTCACCACCCAGTCGGCCCGAGCCTTGACCGCCGCCGAGGTGTTGGCATACACCACCACGGTGCGCTCCGGATGTTGGTCGCAGAACGCCGAGAACTCATCCACCGGACAACCCAGGTCGAGGGAGCAGGTGGCTTCCAGGGTCGGCATCAGCACGCGCTTTTCGGGGTTGAGGATCTTGGCGGTCTCGCCCATGAACTTGACGCCGGCCACCACCACGGTCTTGGCCGGGTGGGCATTGCCGAAGCGGGCCATTTCCAGGGAGTCGGAGACGCAGCCTCCGGTCTCTTCGGCCAAGGCCTGGATGATCGGGTCACAGTAGAAGTGCGCGACCAGCACCGCGTCCTGAGCCTTGAGCTCGGCGGCGATGGCGGCGCGGTACCAGGCCTCTTGCTCGGCCGACAGCGGCTTGGGCTGCTTGGCGTCGAGGTGAGCCTGGACCAGAAGGCGTTCGGAAATTTGCGTCATGTTCGCAAGACCTATGGGCGCGTTTTGCGCGAAAGTCGAGTATACACCCGGCTCCGGACCACTCGGGTACCGCCGGGAAAGTGAGTGTCCATCAGGCACGGGACAGCGTGAAGCCGGCAAGGCTACAGAATATCCCGCCGTTGCAAAAGATCATTCTGACCTGTGCCCGGCCAGGCGTATCACGACATATAGGCCGAACACAAACCTGTGGCGAGGGGATCTATCCCCGCTGGGTTGCGCAGCAGCCCCGAAATGATGAATGCAACTATGCCTGATGCACTTCGGTGTCAGGCTTTAGGGCCGCTTCGCGCCCCAGCGGGGATAGATCCCCTCGCCACAAACTTGTGTTCGCCAAGAAATTGTTGACTTCCCACCCCCACCAAGCTGACTGAAATGTAATCACTCGCCGCCTCCGCCTGTGTCATCTTTTGCTCAGACCTACGCAGGAGGCCCACCTCCTGCACGCAGCGAATCGACTGACGGACTTTCACCGCATGCAAACAAAAACTTCCCGGCGAACCTTTGTGAAAGGCCTCGCCGCTGGCGGCATTCTGGGGGGCTTCGGCCTGTGGCGCCCGCCCGTCTGGGCCGTCACCAGCCCCGGTCAGCCCAACGTACTGAGCGGCACCGAATTCGACCTGTTCATCGGCGAAAGCCCGGTCAACTTCACCGGCAACCCACGCACCGCCCAGACCATCAACGGCGGCATCCCGGGGCCCCTGCTGCGCTGGCGCGAAGGCGACACCGTGACCCTGCGGGTGCGCAACCGCCTGCACGACACCACGTCTATCCACTGGCATGGCATCTTGCTGCCGGCCAACATGGACGGCGTGCCCGGGCTGAGCTTCAAGGGCATCGAACCCGGCGGCCTGTACGTGTATCAATTCAAGGTCCGGCAGAACGGTACTTACTGGTACCACAGCCACTCCGGTTTCCAGGAGCAGGCCGGCGTCTATGGGCCGCTGGTCATCGACGCCAAGGAGCCCGAACCCTTCCAGTACGAACGGGACTACGTGGTGATGCTCACCGACTGGACCGACGAAGACCCCACCGACATCATCCGCAAGCTCAAGAAGCAATCGGACTATTACAACTACAACAAACGCACCGTCGGCGATTTTATCGATGACGTGGGCAAGAACGGCTGGGGCGCCACCGTGGCCGATCGCAAGATGTGGGCCGAGATGAAGATGAACCCAACCGACCTGGCCGACGTCAGCGGCGCCACCTACACCTACCTCATGAACGGCCAGGCGCCGGACATGAACTGGACCGGCCTGTTCACGCCTGGCGAGCGGATTCGCCTGCGCTTCATCAATGGCTCGTCCATGAGCTATTTCGACGTACGCATCCCTGGCCTGAAAATGACCGTCGTGGCTTCCGATGGCCAACACGTCAAGCCCGTGAGCGTCGACGAATTGCGCATCGCCGTGGCTGAAACCTACGACGTCATCGTCGAGCCGACGCAAGAGGCCTACACCTTGTTCGCCCAGTCGATGGACCGCACCGGCTATGCCCGTGGCACCCTCGCCAGCCGGGCAGGACTGTCGGCGCCAGTGCCGCCCCTTGATCCTCGCCCCTTGGTCACGATGGACGACATGGGCATGGGTGGCATGGATCACGGCGGCATGGCTGGCATGGGCGAAATGAGCGGCATGGACCATGGCTCGATGCAAGGCATGGAGGGCATGGATCACAGCCAGATGCAGGGCATGGACGATAACCCCATGCAAGGCATGGATCACAGCGCCATGCAAGGCATGGGTGGAATGCAGGCCCATCCCGCCACGGAGAAAGACAACCCGCTGGTAGACATGCAGGCCATGAGCGTCAAGCCCAAGCTCGACGACCCGGGTATGGGCCTGCGCAACAACGGTCGCAAGGTGCTGACCTACGCGGACCTGCGCAGTACCTTTGCCGACCCCGACGGGCGCGAGCCAGGGCGCACCATCGAGCTGCACCTGACCGGGCACATGGAGAAATTCGCCTGGTCGTTCAACGGCGTGAAGTTCAGCGACGCCGCGCCGTTGCTGCTCAAGTACGGCGAGCGCCTGCGCATCGTGCTGATCAACGACACCATGATGACCCACCCCATCCACCTGCACGGCATGTGGAGCGACCTCGAAGATGAGAACGGCCAGTTCATGGTCCGCAAGCACACCATTGATGTACCACCGGGTTCCAAACGCAGCTACCGGGTGACCGCCGATGCACTCGGACGCTGGGCTTATCACTGCCACCTGCTCTTCCATATGGAAATGGGCATGTTCCGTGAAGTCCGGGTACAGGAATAAGGAGCCGACCATGAGCATTGTTTTTCAATACCGTTGCGTGCCCCTCGCAGTTCTTTTCCTGGGCATCAGCCTGTCGGCCTGGGCCGCAAGCAATGATATGCAAGGCATGGATCACAGCCAGATGCAGGGGATGGACCACAGCCAGATGCAAGGCATGGATTCGATGCAGGGCATGGATTCGATGGAAGCCGCGCCGACCAGCAGCCGCACGCCCATTCCTGAACTGACCGCTGCCGACCGCGCCGCCGTTTATGAAGACCACAACGGCCATATGGTGCATGACAGCGCCATCAATTCGTTTTTCCTCATCAACCAACTGGAATGGCAAGACGCCGATGACGGCAGCGCCCTGAGCTGGGACGCCTCTGGCTGGATCGGCGGCGACATCGACCGCTTGTGGCTGCGCTCCGAAGGCGAACGCACCAACGGCAAGACCGAAGAAGCCGAACTCCAAGCCTTGTGGGGCCACGCAGTCAGCCCTTGGTGGGACGTGGTGGCTGGCGTGCGCCAGGACTTCAAGCCCGGTGATCCGCAGACCTGGGCGGCGCTCGGCGTTCAAGGCATGGCGCTGTACAACTTCGAAGCCCAGGCCACCGCCTATATCGGTGAAGGCGGCCAGAGTGCGGCGCGCCTGGAGGGCGACTACGACATCCTGCTGACCAATCGCCTGATCCTGCAACCGACCGCCGAAGCCAACTTCTACGGCAAGAACGACCCCGACCGCGGCGTCGGCGCGGGCCTGTCGGAGACTGAAGTCGGCCTGCGGCTGCGTTACGAAATCCGCCGCGAGTTTGCGCCCTATATCGGCGTCACCTGGAACCGCGTCTATGGCAACACCGCCGATTATGCCCGGGAAGAAGGCGAAGACCGCAGCGAGGCACGCCTGGTACTCGGCGTGCGCCTGTGGTTCTGACGGCGTCACCATTATTCCTTTTAAAAAACCTAGAAAACCTGTGCTGTAGGAGTCCTTGCATGTCATTCATCAAAAACGCTGTCATCGCCGCCGCGCTGTCCACCGGCCTGTTGGTCAGTGGCCTGGCCCAGGCCCATCCGAAACTGCTGTCCTCAACCCCGGCAGAAGGCGCCGAGGGGGCAGCGCCGACAAAGATCGAGCTGCATTTTTCCGAAAACCTGATGACCAAGTTTTCCGGTGCCAAGCTGATGATGACCGAGATGCCCGGCATGTCGGCGCACTCACCAATGCCCATGCCGGCCAAAGTGTCCGGCAGCGACGATCCGAAAACCATGGTCATCGTGCCGAACGCGCCGCTCTCCGCTGGCACCTATCAGGTCCAGTGGCGCGCGGTGTCATCCGACACTCATCCGATTACCGGCAACGTCACGTTCAAGGTGAAGTGACTCGTGAGCGACTCGATCAATATTGCGTTGCGCTTTGCCCTGTACGTGGACCTGATGTTGCTGTTCGGCCTGGCCGCCTTTGGCCTCTATAGCTTGCGAGGGCAGGAGCGAGTATCGGGCGCCGTATTGCCTTTCGGGTCGCTGCTGGCGATCACAGTGGTGCTTGGCGGCCTGCTTTCCCTGGCCGCGATGGCGTGCATGGCCTGGGCCATGAGCGGCGTCGCGGATTGGACCGAGCTGTGGCCGCACATTGAAATGATGGTGTTCGAGACGGATGTCGGCTGGGCCTGGATGCTGCGCATGGCTGCGCTGCTGCTGGCCGGTTTCGCCGTAATGTTCAGCCAACGTTGGTCGACCGCCAGCCTCGGCCTGGCCACGCTCTGCGGTGCCGTGGCCTTGGCAACACTCGCCTGGGCAGGCCACGGCGCCATGGACGAAGGCTCGCGTCGCAATTGGCACTTCATCACCGATTTCCTGCACCTGTGGGCGGCAGGTGGTTGGGTGGGCGCCTTGGCTGCGTTTGCCCTGTTGCTTCGCCAGGCCGAGCCGCAGTTGGCGGTATTGGCCCGGACACTGACCGGGTTCGAAACCGCCGGGGCGCTGATCGTGGCGATCATCGGTGTGACCGGCGTGGTGAATTACCTGTTCATTGTCGGCCCGAATGTCGATGGGCTGCTCGACAGCACTTACGGTCAATTGCTGGCACTCAAGCTCATCCTGTTCGCCGCCATGTTGGTGTTCGCGGCGCTGAACCGCTTCCATCTGAGCCCATTGCTGGAACAGACCAGACAGACCGGCGAACATGGCGTCGCGGTGACTGCCTTGCGGCGCAGCATGGTCCTGGAATTCTCCGTGGCAGTGATCATCCTGGGGCTGGTGGCGTGGTTGGGGACGTTGAGTCCGGTGATGGGATAAACAGGACAGATTGCGAACTACATTGTGGCGAGGGGATTTATCCCCGCTGGGTTGCGAAGCGACCCCAAAACATGAGTCCACACTGCACGAGGCGAAATGGCATTCGTGCTTTTTTTGGGGCTGCTTCGCAGCCCAGCGGGGATAAATCCCCTCGCCACAAAAGCGAGCCTTCAACGATTGGCGCTGGATTTAGTTTTTCGATAGGCCCCGCCAGTTTTCAGTTTGCCCAAGGCAGCGTGCCCCAGCCTAAATAGCGCTTTGTTCCAACCAAGGCTCTGTTATGGAAAACGTTCGAACCTCAAGCACCCATGCCGGCTGGCTAATGGTCAGCATCGTATTGGTAGCGCTGAATCTAAGGCCTTCGATGGCAGCCGTCGGGCCGTTGTTACCAGCGATTCGCGGCGAAGTCCCCTTGAGTTTCAGCGCGGCGTCGCTGCTGACCATGTTGCCTGTCATGGCGATGGGCTTGGCAATGTTCCTCGGCATGCGCATCGCCCTGCGTATCGGCGAGCACCGCACCATCGTGCTGTCGCTGTTGATTGTTGGTATCGCCACAGCCTCGCGCCTGTATCTGGACAGTGCCGCCGGGTTGATCGCCAGTGCGGTCGTTGCCGGGCTCGGGATAGCCTTGATCCAGGCTGTGATGCCGGCACTGATCAAGTCGCGCTTCGCCGATCACGTATCACTGCTCATGGGCTTGTACGTCACTTCCATCATGGGCGGTGCAGCAATTGCCGCATCGTTTTCACCTTTGGTCCTGGTGCAGACCGGCAGTTGGCGCGTCAGCCTGGCCATTTGGGCATCGTTATCACTGGTCGCCCTGGGCTGCTGGTACGCTCAGCGAGCGAGCATCATCCCTTTGCCCGAAGCAGCGTCCCGGCATCACGAAGCGTTTGCCAGCAACGCCCGGGCCTGGCTCCTGGCGATTTTCTTTGGCTTGGGCACCGCCTCCTACACGTGCGTATTGGCCTGGCTGGCGCCGTACTACGTAGAAAAAGGCTGGAGCGAACAGCACGCTGGCCTGCTGCTGGGATTGCTAACGGCAATGGAAGTGTTGTCCGGCCTGACTACCCCGGCGATAGCCAACCGCAGCCGGGATAAGCGCCTGATCCTTGCCGTCCTGCTGGCCTTGATCATCAGCGGCTTCTGCGGCCTGATCCTCAGCCCGGAACGCTTCAGCCTGCTCTGGCCCTGCCTGCTGGGGCTGGGTATCGGCGGCCTGTTCCCCATGAGCCTGATCGTATCCCTCGACCACGTGGACAACCCACGCCGGGCCGGTGGCCTTACAGCGTTCGTGCAGGGAATTGGCTATCTCATTGCCGGGCTTTCGCCACTGGTTGCCGGAATGATCCGCGATCGATTGGGGAGCTTCGAGTGGGCCTGGTGGTCGCTCATGGCGGTCATGGTGTTGATGATGGGAATGGTGTTGCGCCTGAATCCGAAACATTACGCACAGCACATCCGTTGAATTGAGGCTAGTTAAACCCCGGAGCGTTAACTGGCGAGTCTTGGCGCTACTATACCTGCCAGGAATTTTTACCTCGTAAGGGAGCTACGCCTTGTCCGTCACACCTGACAGAACCTTCGCTGAAGTGCTCAAGCAAACCGTCAAACGCATTCTTGACTACTGGACTCAAATTACAGTCACTTTCGGCCTGCTCGCGACAGGTTTAGGGTTCGTCACGCTGTATCTTTACACCCGCACGATTGGACGTATCGATCTCTTCATGCCGTCGATCGATGTGAAGTCTGCTTTATTGGTCTGGGTCGTGCTGGTCCTGCTACTGATGCTTTCATATCTATTCATCCTCGGGGGAACCACGTGGATGTTCGGCTGCTCCGTTCTGCTTTTTTCTAACTTGAAGGACAACCAACCGAGGGTTCTGTTTTATCTGACGGTCCTGACCGTGGTGGGGTTTAGCGCCTTCATCTGGGCCACCTTTTTCCCGCCCATACCATTGGGCGCCTGGGAGACTTTCATCGCGTTGCTCCTGATCGTCTTCGTGGTGTGCTGGCTCATGTACGCCGTCACACCATTCAAGCGAATTGTCAGAAAAAGCACACTTGTCCAAGCCAGGCTGGATCGTGCCCGCTTGAAACGTCTGGAAGCCAGCAAACAGGCAAAAAAGAAGAGGCTTTCAACGCATAAGGCAACCCGCCCGCCGAAAGCCTGGATGAAAAAATGGCACGCCTTAGTGCACGAATGCGGAAAAAAGACCGCGTCCGCACGGCGCTGCGTAAAAGAAAAATGGCAACGACTACTGTCGTGGGTACAGGCTCGCAAAGAATTCGGACTCGTCACCGTGCTCTCGCTTTCCATATTCCTGACGGTGATCTTCGCAGCCTTTCCAATCCTTTTGACGATACGTTCGCACATGGAGAGGGAAACGCCCGACACAGTTCCCTACGTAGCGGGCCTGTCCTGGATGACACTCATCTTCACTCTGTTACCGGTCATCGTATTTTATTGTTTCAAGGGGGATATCTACCGGCGGACCTTTAATGGCCTGGTGGCGATGGTCTTCGCTTTTTGCGCCTTCACATTGCTCTCGCCAGGCAGTTTGAGCCAGATAACCTACATCGCGGCAGGAGGATTATCGGTTCGCCAACAAACGGTGGAGCGCTACGCCTTGCCAGACGATATCAAGCTGCAAGACTTGGATGCCACGATGTGGAAAACGCGTCAGCTTGATTCGCAAAAAATAGAAATCGAGGCGTTCCAGTTGTATTCCTTTGGAGACGTGCTGTTGTTATGCCCAAAAGACATGCTCTCACTCGAACTCAAGGAGCTGAAGAGTTACTCGAAGTTCTGCGTCAGCACGCTCAATAGCAAAGTTGCACGGAAACCCCGGTTACCCATATTCGCCAGGAAACCACAAGAGGAGTGGAGCTGCCGGGTACCCTCATGGCAGATCCACGCAGGGCGCTGGCTCGCATGGGAAGCATTGATCCCGAGCGTTCACCGCTCTGCGTCGGGCGAGAAAAGGGGCTAAAAGACTCGATCAAATCGAGAGCGCGGCTTCCTTCGACAGGTAGCAGAGTTGGCGTACGGTCGCTCTGCAACTGCCCCCGACAGGCTGCTGGCTTTTCGTGCACGGGCGGGCGCACTTTATTTCAGGCAAAAAAAAATCCGGAAATCCTCACTTTCGTGGGCCTTCCAGATTTTTAAAACTACAGAAAATGGTGGGTCGTGTGGGATTCGAACCTACGACCAATTGGTTAAAAGCCAACTGCTCTACCAACTGAGCTAACGACCCGCTGTGTGGTGGCGCGTATAATACTGATTTCTAAGGACTATTCAACACTTAATTTGAAATAAATCAAAAATAAGGGGTTGGATCGCTCACACCCGCCGCCGCGAAGCCTTCGGCACGCAGGCGGCAGCTGTCGCATTTGCCGCAAGCGCGGCCCTGATCGTCGGCCTGATAACACGAAACAGTAAGGCCATAATCCACCCCAAGCTTCACCCCTGCCCTGACGATGTCAGCCTTGCTGAGGTTCTGCAGAGGCGCCTGGATCCGGAAACCCTGCCCCTCTACGCCGGCCTTGGTCGCCAGATTCGCCATGCGTTCGAAGGCCTCGACAAACTCCGGACGGCAATCCGGATAGCCGGAATAATCCACCGCGTTGACACCGATGAAAATGTCACGGGCACCCAGCACTTCGGCCCAACCCAGCGCCAGGGACAGGAACACCGTGTTGCGCGCCGGCACATAAGTCACCGGAATGCCTTCACTCGGCGCCTCGGGAACATCGATGGAACTGTCAGTCAGGGCGGAACCGCCGATGCCGTTGAGGTTCAGGCCGATCACCTTGTGCTCGACAACGCCCAGGTCTCGGGCGACCCGCTCGGCGGCGTGCAACTCGGCACGGTGGCGCTGGCCATAGTCGAAACTCATTGTGTAGCAGCGATAGCCTTCGGCGCGGGCCATGGCTACGACCGTGGCCGAATCCAGGCCGCCCGACAGCAGGATGACCGCGCGCTTTTCTGGAGTGGTTAATTGTTCAGTCATGTCAGCGCCCCGGCTCGTCGTTCCAAAGATATTTGTGCAGTTGCAGTTGCAGGCGCACCGGCAAGTTATCCGCCACCACCCAGTCCGCCAGCTCCCGAGCATTCAGGTCGTGGTGACTAGGGGAAAACAGCACCTCGCCAGCCCGTTGGTCCAGACCGTACTGGATCAGCTTGGACACCGCCCAGTCGTAGTCTTCCCGCGAACAGATGACGAACTTGACCTGATCGTTGGGCGTCAGCAGCTCGATGTTCTCATAGCGGTTGCGGTGGGCTTCTTTCGAACCAGGAGTCTTGAGGTCCACGACGCGGCTGACCCGCGGATCGACCGCCGATATATCCAGCGCGCCACTGGTTTCCAGGGAAACCTCATAGCCTGCATCGCACAATTGCTTGAGCAAGGGGATGGCATTGGGCTGCGCCAATGGCTCACCCCCCGTGACGCAAACATAACGCGGACGGAAGCCGGCCACTTGTTCGAGGAGATCGTCGAGGGTGCGCAAGGTGCCGCCATTGAAGGCGTAGGCACTGTCGCAGTATTGGCAACGCAATGGGCAACCGGTAAGGCGCACAAAAACAGTGGGCAGCCCGGCCGTTCGCGTTTCACCCTGCAACGAGTAAAAAACTTCGGTAATTCTCAATGTGTCTTGCATAGTCGCCACGGGCGTAACAGCTAAACAGGCTGTCCGCCTCCGTCAGGCACCTCAAGGAACCCCGCCAACGCGTAGATCCCAAGAAGCGTGTTTCATAAAAAGGGCGTGAATTCTAACGAAAAAACCCGCGACAGGCGCGGGTTTCTTCCAAGCGGGTTCAAACAGCCTTACATGCGCTGCAGATCGCGCTGGGCCAACTGAGCGGCGGATGTCCCCGGATACTGGGCCACCACCTGCTGCAGAATGCCCTTTACCTTGTCGGTGTGACCGAGGCGGCGCTCTACGTCAGCCAGCTTGTACAGCGAATCCGGCACCTTGGCGTGCTTGGGATACAGTTGCGAAACCTTGGCGAATGCCTGGCCGGCACCTTGCAGGTCACCCTTGGCCAGGTTCACCTCACCCAGCCAGTATTGGGCGTTGCCCGCGTACTGGCTGTTTGGGTATTTGCGCAGGAAAGCGGCAAAGGCCTGGCTGGCCTTGTCGAAATCCTTGGCCTTGATCAAGTCGAAGGCAGCATCGTAGTAGAGCTTTTCCTTCGCCGGATCAGCCGGCTCGCCACCGGCAGCAGGTGCTGCTGGAGCACTCGCCCCAGCGCCTGCGGCTGCACCGGGGGCGTTCAGATCGCCACCGGCTGGAGAATTCTCAGGAGTCGCGGCAGGTGCAACGCCGGTTCCTATGCGCCGATCAAGATCCTGGTATCGCTCCAGGTTTTCCTGCTTCATGCGCGAAATATCATTTTGCAGTTCTTCAATCACACCCTGTTGGCGCGAGATCTGATCCTGCATTTGCTGCAGTTGGTTGAACAGCTGGCCCTGTGCCGAGACAGGGGCCGAAACCCCTCCCCCGGCATAGGCGCCGTTCGTACCGTAACCTGCAGGCGGATAACTGCTCCCGCTATTGTTATAGCCGGCATCGTTATCGACCACAGGAACCGCAGCCCACGCCGCAAGCGGCGCGAGGCTGAGAGCCAGAACAGTTACAGCACGACGGCACGTTCGCATGACGAATTACTTACGCAGTTCGACGCGACGGTTTTGAGCCCAGGACTGCTCGTCGTTGCCGGTAGCAACTGGACGCTCTTCGCCGTAGGAAACCAGTTCCAGCTGAGCTGGGGAAACACCTTGCAGTACCAGGTAGCGTTGAACGGCTTTCGCACGACGCTCGCCCAGTGCCATGTTGTACTCACGAGTACCACGTTCGTCGGTGTTGCCTTCCAGAACAACGCGAGCGCCGTTTGCTTTCAGGTCTTTGGCGTGAACGTCCAGAGCGCGCATGGCTTCTGGCTTCAGGTCCGAGCTGTCGTATTCGAAGTAGAAGGTGGTGATTGCGCGCAGAGCAGCTTCTTCGCTCATGGAGCCGTCAACTGCACCGGTGTTAGCGCCGTAACCAGCGTTTGGATCAACAGCGCCTTCACCGGCGTTGTCGCCGCCTTTGGACGAGCAACCTACAGCTACAGCCATGGCCAGAGCCAGCGCAGCAAATTTACCAAACTTCAGCATTTCCATCGTGAAACTCCTAATGAACCCCAGTGTGTTAAGTAAAACGTATTGCGCCGCGTCAGTTCAGGTAAGGGGACCAGGACGGTTCTCTGACTTCGCCTTGAGCGGTAGGAAGCGGGAGCCTCACGCGTCCATTAATGGACACGAGCATCAAGACTCCCCGGCCCTGCTGGCGGGTGGCGTAGATTACCATGGTGCCGTTGGGCGCAACAGTAGGTGACTCGTCCAGAGTGCTATCAGTGAGGATTTTTACGCTTCCGCGCTGCAAATCCTGGGCCGCCACCTTGAAATTGGTGAAACCATCCTGGCGATGGATCATGACCAGGGTCTTTTCGTCCGCCGACAGTTTAGGGTTGGCGTTGTAGTTACCGACGAAAGTCACGCGTTCGGCACCACCGCCACCAGCGCTGGTCTTGTAGATCTGCGGCTTGCCGCCACGGTCGGAGGTGAAGTAGATGGTCGAGCCATCCTTGCCCCAGAACGGTTCGGTGTTGATGCCCGGGCCGTTGGTCACGCGCGAGATCGAACGAGACGCCAAGTTCATCACGTAGACGTCCGGGTTACCGTCCTTGGACAGTACGAACGCCAGGCGCGAACCGTCCGGCGACCAGGCTGGCGCGCCGTTCAGGCCTTCGAAATTGGTGATCTGCTCACGACGACCGGTGTCGATGTGCTGCACGAAAATACGTGGACGCTTCTGCTCGAACGAGACATAGGCGATACGCTTGCCGTCAGGTGCAAAACGCGGCGACAAGATCGGCTCGCGCGATTGCAGCAGGGTCACTGCGCGGGCGCCGTCATAGTCGGAACGCTGCAGGGTGTAGCGGGTGTTGTTCTCGGAGAAGCGCTCAGCCGTCACGTAAAGCATGCGCGTAGAGAACGCACCCTTGATGCCGGTGAGCTTTTCGAACGATTGGTCGGCGATGTAATGCGCCATGTCACGCAGTTGGTCAACGCTGCCCGATACGCTACCGGTCAGCACTTGCTGTTCGGTGGCGACATTGAACAGGGCGTATTGCACCTGCAGGCGACCGCCCGCCGGAACGATGCTGCCGACCATGATGTACTGGGCGCCCAGGGCCTTCCAGTCACGGTAGATGACTTCGCTGGCCTGGGTTGGCAGGCCGATCATGTTCTGCTTCGGAATCGGCGCATAGTAACCGGAGTTGCGCAGGTCGTTGCCGATGATTTCCGCCATGTCGTCGGGCAGGACGCTGCCGCCCTGCCAACCGAACGGTACGACGGCGATCGGGGTGGCCCGGTCGCTGCCGCTGGTGACCAGGATGTTCTTTTCCTCTGCCATCGCTATCCCTGCCAGGCAGCAGATAACGACAAGCATTGATCGAAGAAGGTTTCTCACAAGGCTAGATCCTCAGGTGTGAATGTCATCTTGAACGAACGATAGGGAGCAAAATCGCTCGGCTTCATTCCTTGCATTTCCGTCAACCGCCCAATGTTCTTGACCGCCGCGACCGCCGAAGCGTCGAACGGACCATCGCCACTGGACTTGGCCACGCTGACCGAGGTAACCGTACCGTCGGGCAACATGCCGATTTGCAATACAACTGTCATGCCTTTGCGCGCCGAAGGTGGACGAGCCCAGCCTTCCGCCGCACGGGCACGAATCAGATCGTCGAAACTGCCGGCGACTTCATCGCCCTGCTCGTCGGCCAATGCCTGCTGGCGCTCCGGCGTGTCGGAAAGCAAATCTGCCAAGGCCTGGGCCTTTTTCTCTTCGGCGGACTTACGCGCTGCGTCCTGGGCCTTTTTCTTGGCGGCGTCGGCGGCGGCTTTCTTCTTCGCGTCTTCGGCGACTTTCTTTTTCGCCTCTTCAGCTTCAGCTTTCTTCTTGGCGTCTTCGGCCGCTTTTTTCTTCGCGTCCTCGACAATCTTTTTCTTCGCTTCTTCAGCGGCCGCTTTCTTGGCCTCTTCTTCAGCGGCTTTCTTGGCTTCTTCTTCGGCTTTCTTCTTGGCTATATCAGCCAATTGTTTCTCTTCTGCCTTCTTGGCTTCGGCGGCTTTCTTCGCGTCGTCGGCTTTCTTGGCTTCGTCTGCCTTTTTAGCCTCGTCCGCTTTCTTCGCCTCGTCGGCCTTCTTCGCTTCTTCGGCCTTTTGAGCAGCTTCTTCTTTCTTTTGTTCCGCGGCCCTCACGGCTTCCTGCTCGACCTTCTTCTGCTCCATCTGCTCGACTTCAGTCTGGCGCGCGGCGGATTTCTTCGCTTCGCCGGCAAGCTTCTGGTTGGTCTGCGTCGTGGCCTGGCTCTTCGACTTGAGCTGGTAAAGGGTCGCCTGCACGATCGGCTTGGCCGGCGGCAATTCCGGGGTCATGGCAAAGCTGACGAACAGCATGCCGAACACCAGCACATGCAGGCCGATGGCAAGGACACTAGGCCAGAAGTAGCTTTCCGAGGCGGACGGCTCTCGCTGTTGCTGCATCAGGGCGCCTCAGTGATCAAGCCAACGTTACCAACCCCGGCTTTCTGCAGGCCGCCCATGGCGCCCATCACGGCACCGTAGTCGACGGTCTTGTCGCCGCGAATGAACACCTGGGTGCGCTTGCCGGCATCGTTGCCAACACGAATGATCTTGGTCACCGCGTCGGTCATCTGCGGCAGGGTCATGGCCCGGTCCTGCTGTTTCTCGGTGTCGACTTCGCTGCCAAGGTTCCAGTAATAGGTCTTGTCAGCCTTGATCGAAATGGTCAGGACCTGGGTGTTGTTGTCCTGCGGCAAGGCTTCGCTGGAAACCTTGGGCAGATCGACCTTCACGCCCTGATTGAGCATCGGCGCGGTCACCATGAAGATGACCAGCAGTACCAGCATCACGTCGATGTAGGGCACCACGTTCATCTCGGCAACCGGCTTGCGCTTGTTTCGGGCTCGAGCGATTAAAGCCATCGGGAAATACCTGCTTATTCTTCGCTGGTGTGCACTTTGCGGTGCAGGATCGCCTGGAATTCATCGGCGAACGTGTAGTAGCGGCTGGTCAGCGTTTCGCTGCGGGCAGCGAAGCGGTTGTAGGCGATAACGGCCGGGATCGCCGCGAACAGGCCGATGGCGGTGGCGATCAGCGCCTCGGCGATACCCGGGGCCACGGTAGCCAGGGTCGCTTGCTGGGCGGATGCCAGGCCACGGAAGGAGTTCATGATCCCCCACACGGTACCGAACAGGCCGATGTACGGGCTGACCGAACCGACGGTCGCCAGGAACGGCAGGCCCTGTTCAAGTTTTTCTTCCTCGCGGGAAATGGCGACGCGCATGGCACGGGCCACGCCTTCCATGACCGCTTCAGGATCCACACCGGGCTGCTGGCGCAGACGGGAGAACTCCTTGAAACCGGCGCGGAAGATCTGCTCGACGCCCGAATCCGGGTCCGGGTTGCTGCCGGCCTGGCGGTACAGCTTGGACAGGTCGATGCCGGACCAGAAGCGCTCTTCGAAGCTCTCCAGGGCACGGCGACCGGCGCGCAGCATGTTGCTGCGCTGAAAAATCATGATCCATGAGGTCACCGATGCGGCTACCAGGGTCAGCATTACCAGTTGCACCACGACGCTGGCATTGCTGACCAGGCTCCACATGGAGGAATGGTCGACGACGTTAGCTTCCACGCTTTATCTCCTGCTCTGAGTGTGTACCCGCGCCGCTCACGCCGGCAAAAGCCGCGCGTAGAGCTTCGGGAATGGCCCGGGGTTTCAAACTATGGGTGCGCACACAGGCCACCAAAAACTGCCCTTCGCAGAGCAGCACATTATCCGCAGCGCGCCTGACCTGCTGCTTGAAGCGCAGGCTGACGCGGTTCAACTCGATGACATCGGCACTCACCACAAGCTCGTCGTCCAGTCGCGCTCAGGCGCGTGATAACGCGCTTCGCTGGAATGCACGACGAATAACAGGTCCTCCCCTGCCAGCGCGGATTGGGCGAAACCCAGTTCCCGCAGCCGTTCGGTTCGAGCCCGTTCCATAAACTTGAGGTAATTGACGTAGTAAACGATGCCGCTGCGGCATCGGTGTCCTCGTAATAAACGCGACAGCGATGTGCGAACGACTCCAGCCCGTTTTGCGCGCGCATACTCTAGTGCTTACTCCTCAGGTTGCCAATCGGCCAGGCAACTGTTTTTTCATTCTCGAACGCATTGACGCTCCAGGCGTGGTCTGGGACAGCACCAACCGGAAAAAAGTCGTCGTACAAAGCGCGTTCAATCGTCTACCGCATCAAGGAACTCGTCTACCACCGGCATCTCGCCCATTCGTGTCGGGATGTTTAAGCCGAAGTGCAGATAAGCATGCCGCGTCACCACGCGCCCGCGCGGGGTGCGCATGATATAGCCCTGTTGGATCAGGTACGGTTCCAGTACATCTTCAATGGTGTGGCGTTCTTCGCTGATGGCCGCCGCCAGGCTGTCCACACCCACCGGGCCACCGTCGAATTTCTCGATCATGGTCAACAGCAGGCGCCGGTCCTGGTGATCGAAACCGCGTTCGTCAATGTCCAGCAGGTTCAGCGCCAGGTCGGCGATCGGCTTGGTGATATGGCCCTTGGCCCGGACTTCGGCAAAATCCCGGACCCGGCGCAGCAGACGGTTGGCGATCCGCGGCGTACCGCGGGCCCGACGGGCGATTTCGTAGGCGCCGTCCGGGTCCAGCGGCAAGCCGAGGATGCCGGCCGAGCGACTGACGATCGTTGCCAGGTCGGCATTGCTGTAGAACTCCAGGCGCTGGACGATACCGAAGCGGTCCCGCAGCGGGTTGGTCAGCATGCCGGCGCGGGTGGTGGCACCCACCAGGGTGAAGGGTGGCAGGTCGAGCTTGATGGAGCGTGCCGCCGGCCCTTCACCGATCATGATGTCGAGCTGGAAATCTTCCATGGCCGGGTACAGCACTTCCTCGACGATCGGCGACAGCCGATGGATTTCGTCGATAAAGAGTACGTCATGAGGTTCAAGGTTGGTCAACAGCGCCGCCAGGTCGCCCGGTCGCTCGAGCACCGGCCCGGACGTGCTCTTGATCGACACCCCCATTTCCTGGGCGATGATATTGGCCAGGGTGGTCTTGCCCAAGCCCGGCGGGCCGAAGATCAAGGTGTGGTCCAGCGACTCGCTGCGCCCACGGGCAGCCTGGATGAACAGCTCCATCTGCTCGCGCACGGTCGGCTGGCCGATGTAGTCGGCCAGGCTGACAGGCCGGATCGCGCGGTCCTGGATTTCCTCGCGGTCACGGGGGGCGCCCGTGGCGGCGATCAGACGATCAGCTTCAATCACTTAAATCATTCCCTTCAGGGCGCGGCGAATCATGTCTTCGGTGCTCAAGCCTTTTTCCTTGATCGCGGAAATCGCCTTGCTGGCTTCCTGCGGTTTATAGCCCAAGGAAATCAGCGCGGTGACCGCATCGTTTTCAGCGCTAATCGCAGGCGCAGGCGCATCCGGCTGGTTTGGTACCAACGCGAACATCGCGGGCACCGCCTCCCAGGCCTTGAAGCGATCCTTGAGTTCTACCAGCAGGCGCTCGGCGGTTTTCTTGCCCACGCCCGGCACCTTGGTCAGGGCCGAGGTGTCCTGGGACTGCACGCAGCGCACCAGTTCATCGACTTCCAGGCTCGACATCAAGGCCAGGGCCAGTTTAGGACCGACGCCATTGAGACGGATCAACTCGCGGAAGAAATCCCGCTCGCGCTTGCCAACGAACCCATAGAGTAACTGCGCATCCTCGCGCACGACCAAATGGGTGTGCAGGGTCAGCGGCTCGCCGACCGACGGCAGGCGATACAGCGTGGTCATCGGCACTTCGAGCTCATAGCCCAGGCCGTTTACATCCAGAATCAGGTGCGGCGGCTGTTTTTCAGCCAGGGTGCCGCGCAATCGTCCAATCACGTTTCAGATCCTTGGGCGTTGTCCAGCCACCGGCTGGCGAATAACAACCCGAGCATAAAGGCCGACGATACAGGCGCAACAGGCTCGGGCTCATGAATGAAGCGCTGATGCTATCAGAGACGCAGGCGCCCGCCACGACTGCGTGCGGCTCCCAAGCCATGGGGCAACAGACTGGAGCGGGTATGGGCATGGCAAATGGCGATGGCCAGGGCGTCGGAGGCGTCGATCTGCGGCTTGCTGACCAATTTCAACAAGTGCATCACCATCATTTGCACCTGCTCCTTGTTCGCCGCACCGGTTCCGACGACCGCCTGCTTGACCTGGGTCGCGGTGTACTCGGCGATCTCCAGGTTTTCCTCGGCCCCAGCCACAATCGCCGCGCCTCGGGCCTGCCCAAGTTTCAAGGCTGAATCGGCGTTACGGGCCATGAAGACCTTTTCGATGCCCATGGTCACGGGGCCGTAGGTCTGGATGACTTCGCGCACGCCGCGATAAACGATCTGCAAGCGTTCATGCAGCTCACCCGCACCGGTGCGGATGCATCCGGAGGCGACGTACACGCAGCCGCGCCCGGTATCGCGAACCACACCGTAGCCGGTGATGCGCGAACCGGGGTCGATACCAAGGATTAAAGTCATAACGCCTGCGGTTTGAAGGGGGTTACCTGGACCTGTGGGAGCGAGCCTGCTCGCGAAGAGGCCATCACACTCAACATAAATGTCGGCTGATACACCGCATTCGCGAGCAGGCTCGCTCCCACCCTGGCACTCATGCTATTCGATAAAGACCATCAACCGAGTTGTTCAGCGACCGATTCAGGAATATCGGCGTTGGAATAAACGTTCTGCACGTCGTCCAGGTCTTCCAGCATGTCGATCAGCTTGAGTACCTTCTCGGCGCCTTCCAGGTCGAGTTCGGCGCTGGTGGTCGGCTGCATGACGATTTCCGCGTCCGCAGGCGCAAAACCGGCCGCCTCCAGGGCGTTGCGCACGGCGTAGAAGCTGGCGAACGAGGTGAACACGTCGAACGAACCGTCTTCATGGCTGACCACGTCGTCGGCATCGGCTTCGAGGGCCGCTTCGGTCAGCGCATCCTCGTCGACGCCCGGCGCAAAGCTGATCTGCCCTTTGCGCTCGAACAGGTAGGCTACCGAGCCATCGGTGCCCAGGTTGCCGCCGCATTTGCTGAAGGCGTGACGCACGGCCGCGGCGGTGCGGTTGCGGTTGTCGGTCATGCACTCGACCATCACCGCCACGCCGCCTGGGCCGTAGCCTTCATAGGTCAGCTCTTCAACGTTGTCGGCCTCGGTGGCGCCAGCGCCACGGGCGATGGCCCGGTCGATGATGTCGCGACTCATGTTCGCGCCCAGCGCCTTATCCAGCGCCAGGCGCAAGCGCGGGTTGGAACCCGGATCACCGCCACCCTGGCGGGCCGCGACCGTCAGCTCACGGATCCACTTGGTGAAAATCTTGCCTCTCTTGGCATCCTGACGTTCTTTGCGGTGCTTGATGTTCGCCCACTTGGAATGACCTGCCATAACTCGCTCCGTTTCGCTCTGGAACATTGCCCGCCCTGCGCTTGCGCAGTGGCGGCAATCAGAAATATCGACCCCAACGAAAAGGCGCATCCGAAGATGCGCCCTCTCAGGTGCCAGCCTTACTCAGCCTTTGGCTGTTCACGCAGGCGGATGTGCAACTCGCGCAACGCCTTGGCGTCCACGACGCCAGGCGCCTGGGTCATGACATCGGCCGCGCTCTGGGTTTTCGGGAACGCGATCACTTCGCGGATCGACTGGGCGCCGGTCATCAACATCACCAGGCGATCCAGGCCGAAGGCCAGGCCACCGTGGGGCGGGGCGCCGTATTTCAGGGCGTCCAGCAGGAAGCCGAACTTCTCTTCCTGCTCGGCTTCGCTGATGCCCAGCAGACGGAACACCGCCTGTTGCATTTCCTTGCGGTGGATACGGATCGAACCGCCACCCAGCTCGGTGCCGTTCAGGACCATGTCGTAGGCCCGGGAAAGTGCGCCGGCCGGGTTGGCCTCCAGCTCTTCAGGCGAGCACTTCGGCGCGGTGAACGGGTGGTGCAACGCGGAGAAGCTGCCGTCATCGTTTTCTTCGAACATCGGGAAGTCCACGACCCACATCGGCGCCCACTCGCAAGTGAGCAGCTCCAGGTCGTGACCGACCTTGATCCGCAGCGCACCCAAGGCTTCGCTGACGATCTTGGCCTTGTCGGCGCCGAAGAACACGATGTCGCCATCGACCGCGCCAACACGATCGAGGATCACGTTGAGGTTGGCTTCGGGGATGTTCTTCACGATTGGCGACTGCAGGCCTTCAACGCCCTTGGCGCGCTCGTTGACCTTGATGTACGCCAGGCCGCGGGCACCGTAGATACCCACGAACTTGGTGTAATCGTCGATCTTGCTGCGTGGCATGCTCGCACCGCCTGGTACGCGCAGGGCGGCAACACGGCATTTCGGGTCGTTTGCAGGACCGCTGAACACCTTGAACTCGACATCCTTGAGCTGGTCGGCCACGTCCACCAGTTCCAGCGGGTTACGCAGGTCAGGCTTGTCGGAACCGTAGCGGCGCATGGCCTCTTCGAAGGTCATGTGCGGGAACTCACCGAATTCCAGGTCCAGCACTTCCTTGAACAGGTTGCGGATCATGCCTTCGGTCAGGCCCATGATGTCTTTTTCATCGAGGAAGCTGGTCTCGATGTCGATCTGGGTGAACTCAGGCTGACGGTCGGCACGCAGGTCTTCGTCGCGGAAGCACTTGGCGATCTGGTAGTAGCGATCGAACCCGGCCACCATCAGCAGTTGCTTGAACAGCTGCGGCGACTGCGGCAAGGCAAAGAAACTGCCGGGGTGGGTACGGCTCGGCACCAGGTAGTCGCGGGCGCCTTCCGGCGTGGCGCGGGTCAGGATCGGCGTCTCGACATCGAGGAAGCCGTTTTCATCCAGGTAGCGACGGATGCTGGTGGTCATGCGCGAACGCAGGCGCAGCTTCTCGGCCATTTCCGGGCGACGCAGATCGATGAAGCGGTAGCGCAGGCGCGTTTCTTCACCGACGTCGGAGTATTCATTGAGCGGGAACGGCGGGGTTTCCGCTTCGTTCAGCACTTCCAGCTCATAACCCAGCACTTCGATCATGCCGGACGCCATGTTGGCATTGCCGGCGCCGGCTGGGCGCAGGCGCACCTTGCCGGTGATCTTGACGACGTATTCGCTGCGCACGCGGTCGGCGGTGGCGAAGGTTTCAGCGCGGTCCGGATCGAACACCACCTGGGCCAGGCCTTCACGATCACGGATATCGAGGAAAATCACCCCGCCATGGTCACGGCGACGATGAACCCATCCGCAAAGAGTAACTTCCTGGCCTTCCAGGCTTTCGTTCAGTTGGCCGCAATAATGGCTGCGCATCATGGTAGTGGTTTCACTTCTCGTAATTCGACATTCGGTTGGAGGCCCTGCCCGTGCAAGAACTCGCGCGTATTCAACTCAATCAGCCTTGTCGCCACCGGCCAGGTTCTTCTTGGCGCCGGTCTTGAAGTCGGTTTCATACCAGCCGGTGCCACCGAGGCGGAAACCAGGCATGGATAGCATCTTTTTCAGTTCTGGTGCCTGGCAGGCAGGGCAGTCGACCAGCGGTGCCGCGCTGATCTTTTGAATGGCTTCCATCTGATGACCACAGGAAGCACATTGATAGTCGTACATCGGCATGGGGGTTGTCTCGGCGATCAGGTTACTCGCGCAAAAGCGGGGCTTTGCGGCAAAGAGCGGGATTATATCCATTAAATGCGGCCTGTGCAGCCGTAAGACCGCGTGTAGGAGCTGACGAGTGCAACGAGGCTGCGATCTTGCCCCAGACACTTGAGTCAAAAGCGAAGAGTCAAGATCAAGATCAAAAGATCGCAGCCTTCGGCAGCTCCTACGCCCCACCATGCTCCATCCCGGCGTCCTTCAAACTGTGAACAACGCAGACAACACGCACCAGCCCGCTGAAATTGCGCACGCCGCCATGGCGCAGGTGTACCTCCCTGTCCACATGGGACAGCAAGGTGCTGATGGAGCAACTGTTGAGGTGCGCCATGTCGCCGAGAATATCCCAATAGACCTGCTCCAGCCGCAGGCAGGTGGCGAACCCATTGAGCCGGATAGAGCGGGCCAGGGGACGGGCCAGTTGCATATTGAAACCCCTGACGAACGGGTCGACGCGGATAGACTGCAAGCGTCCACCCCCATCTTCCCGGGGTTCTTTTCCTTGAATCATACCGTTGACACTCCTTTGCCATACGAGCCTCAGTCGGAACAACCGATCTGTGGCTCTATGGAAGCTCAACGGGCTCGCCAGTTCCAGATGACTTTTTGACCATCAACGTAGGACAAGCCGACAGAAGACTGGCGACAAATTACGCAGCCCTGGAACCTGACGCCCAGGCGATGATGCCAACGGCAACACCATCGCCTGGGCGTGGCTTACTTATCCTCCAGCAACGAACGCAGCATCCAGGCGGTTTTTTCATGGACCTGCATGCGCTGGGTCAGCAGGTCGGCGGTGGGTTCGTCGCTGACCTTGTCCAATAAAGGAAAGATGCCACGGGCCGTGCGAGTCACTGCTTCCTGCCCTTCGACCAATTGCCGGATCATGTCCTCGGCGCCAGGCACACCCTCTTCTTCCTTTATGGACGACAAGCGCGCATATACCGAGTAAGAACCGGGTGCTGGGAAGCCGAGCGCACGGATTCGCTCGGCGATCAGGTCAACCGCCAGCGCCAACTCGTTGTATTGCTCCTCGAACATCAGGTGCAGCGTCCGGAACATCGGACCGGTAACGTTCCAGTGGAAATTGTGGGTCTTGAGGTACAGCACATAGGTGTCAGACAACAAGCGTGAAAGCCCGTCGACAATGGACTTGCGGTCTTCTTCGCTGATACCGATATCAATGGCCATGTGGTTTGATCTCCTGACGTGATGAATTCGACAGCGGTCATTTCACTCTAGCGGGTGTCGCCGCCTGAGGCCTGCGACAAATCGCCAGCCGTCCTGAACCGACAAGCCGGGATGGCGGGCGGTTCCGGAAAAACCTGAAATCGAATCCTTATTCACGTGGCATCTTCTGGAGCCCGCAGCCGCTCCGCCGACGAACAGCGTCCGGCACGCCAGCAACACGTTTGAGAAGGCTCGGGCTTTGCTGTTAAATAGGCAGTGTGTCGCTACGCCTATTTTTCCGGGCGTCGCGCATAGGCTGATTCGGGTACGTATTACTACGCCTCTCATTGTTCTGGAGCGAACCGCCCCCGATCAGCTCTTCCTTGTGATCTGTCTTAACCGTGAGCCAATCAAAATGTTGAAAATCGTCCACTTGCTAATGGGCGCAGCTGCCCTGCTGCTGTCCTTCATCCCTAGCCTGGGTTCCGAAGCCACACCTTACCTGCAACATCCCGACGCGCTTTACCTGGCCTTTTTCGGCCTGCTCAACCTGACACTGGCACCCGTTATCCCTTACTGGAACAAAGGTCCACGTCATCAACTGCAAAACCTTGTCAGTGCCCTGCTGGTACTGGCCGTTGCCTTGCAAACCCTGACCCTGCTGGCGCCCATGCCGGAAATCGGCGGCCAACCCGCCATCCTGTCCAGCCTGGCGGCGGCATTGCTCGCCGTACTGCTGCACTTGGCCGTCAGCTTCTACAAGAAGTCGTCGCCGTCCGCCGCACCGCAAAACTACGACATGTCCAACCGCGATACCGGCACGGTGAAGTGGTTCAACACGTCCAAGGGGTTCGGTTTCATCTCCCGTGATTCCGGCGATGACATTTTTGTCCATTTCCGGGCCATTCGTGGCGAAGGCCACCGCGTCCTGGTCGAGGGCCAGCGCGTGGAGTTCTCGGTCATGCATCGCGACAAGGGCCTGCAAGCCGAAGACGTGATCGCCGCGCTACCGCGCCGCTGATCCAAGTGTAAAAAAACCGCGATGCAGCCTGGCTGCTCGCGGTTTTTTTGTGCCCGTCGTTCGGGTTCGTCAGTAGTGGGGAGGCGGCGCTTCTTCCTCGAAAGACTCGAACTGCCCGGCCATCTCCTCCTGGCGCTTGAGCAGCGCCGCCATCTGCAGCTGCAAGCGCTCGACGACTCGCTGCTGCTCCACCAGCACGTCGTTCAACGCCTGGATGGTGTCGTCCTGGAATGCCAGGCGGCTTTCAAGGTCGGTTACACGCTCTTCAAGGTTCATGGTTCAGCCCTCCAGGAACTTGAAATCATCGGTCAGGACCGCTCGCAAGCGTTCGCGAATGGCCGCGACCTGCCCTGCATCATAAGGCTGTGCCGGATGCTTGCCCCACACCGGCGCCGGCCAGGCGGCATCGTCCCGCTTGCGCACGATTACATGCATGTGCAATTGACTGACAACGTTACCCAAGGTTGCAACGTTCAGTTTATCGGCGTCGAACGAGTCCTTGAGCGTCTCGGCCAGCGTCGTGGTTTCTTTCCACAGCTGCTGTTGATCAGCGTCATCCAATTGAAACAATTCACTGATATCGTCCCGCCGCGGCACGAGGATGAACCACGGGTAGTTCGAGTCGTTGGACAAGAGCAACCGGCAAAGCGGGAAATCGCCGATGGGCAATGTGTCTTGTTGCAATCGTGGATCTAAGGCAAACACCGCGCGTACTCCTCGCTCATTGATGATTGTGCCGATTTGGCGGCGCTACCGGCCGACCTTGGACACATGCGACCAGCATACCCGTGAACGACGGAACGTTCACTGCACACCGCCCCGGCGCACCAATGCCGTGCGCCGAGTGCCGTAACGGCGCATTTTGCGTCGAGCAGGTGTAAGGACTGTCCGCTTTTCGCACAGCTTGAAGATTTTCTGCACCAAAACAGCACAATGCGTCTACGCTCAGTCCACGTGACATCCGCGTTTTACCCACTGAAGGGGTGAACCGGTAACGTTTTTGGTTGTCGCGTGAGTTCCAACGGTTTCAAACATGACAGCTGCCTGACAGTCAACCCCATTTAAAACAAGGCCTTTGGAGCCCGGTTTCATGAGGTTTCACCGCAACCGCAGCTAAATTGTGAAAAAAATGTCAACGAAATCCGGGTTTGTGCATGCTTGTTGCATTCATGCCCATATCGTCTACAGGAGCCGCCGGAAGCGGAACCTGCAGGCCTGAGAATTAAAGTGGCAAGGCTGCCCTCAGGAGCTTCAAGGTTGGACTTACGGACTCTTTACACCGAAGCGTGCAATCAAAGAACAACTTGAAGTTGTCATTCCGCACACCTCGGCTCAGCTGAAATGCGACATGGATCGAGCCATTGGCGACATGGTCGTAAAGAAGCTGAAAGGTTGAATGGGCAAGTATCGCCAAAGAATGTCGACGTGATATAAGTTTGCGCCGACACAAAAAGAAAGAGCCGCCCAGATAAAAAAACAGGTGGGACGGCAGTACTCTTCTAAAAACCAAAGGAGCAAATCACGATGCGCGTGATGAAGTGGAGCATGATCGCACTGGCTGTTTCGGCCGGTACCTCGCAGTTCGCAATGGCGTCCTCCCAAGAGGAATCCAAGGGTTTTATCGAAGATCAGAGCTTGACCGTTCTGACCCGTGCGCTGTACATGAACCGTGATTTCAAGAACGAACCAAACACTCGTCAAAGTTATCGTGAAGAGTCTGGTGTTGCCGCTCGTGCCATTTACGAGTCGGGCTTCACTCAAGGCACCGTTGGTGTAGGCGTTGACGGCTTCGCATTTGGCACCGTTCGCCTCGATGGCGGCAGCGGTCGTGCCGGTAACGGTCTGTTCGCTAGTGACAGCGACGGCAACCTGGAAGACACACAATCGAAAGTGGGTGGCGCGGTTAAATTCCGTCTGTCCGACACCGTCCTGAAATACGGTAACCAGTTCACTACCAGCCCGGTCTTCTCCACTGACGACAGCCGTCTGCTGCCGGAAGTTGCCACTGGTACCCTGCTCACCAGTAAAGAAATCAAAGGCCTGGAGCTGACCGCAGGTCGTTTCAACGCCATCAGCTCGCAAACTGGCATGGGTGATGACGGTCTTGGCCTGAAATCCGCTGACATCGTTGGCGCAACCTACCAGTTCACCGACAATTTCGTCGGTGGCGTAGCGGCTTCCGATGTTGAAGACCACTACAAAAAGAAATACCTGAACCTGAACTACACCTTGCCGATCAACGAAGATCAGTCCCTGAACTTCGACTTCAACGGTTATGACAGCCAGGACCAAGGCCAGAAGCTCAGCGGCGACGTTGACAACCGCATCTGGTCCCTCGCAGCAGCCTATGCCATCGGTGCCCACAAGTTCACCCTGGCTCACCAGCGCTCCACCGGTGATACCGGCTACGTGTATGGCGTTGACGGCGGCGGTACCATTTTCCTCGCCAACTCCATCCAGTACTCCGACTTCAACGGTCAGGACGAGCGTTCCTGGCAGGCTCGCTATGACCTGAACATGAAAACCTACGGCGTTCCTGGCCTGAGCTTCATGACTCGTTACGTTACCGGTGACAACATTTCCACCGCTGATGGCGAAGCAAAAGAGCACGAATGGGACTTCGAAACCAAGTACGTTATGCAAAGCGGTCCAGCCAAAGACCTGTCGTTCCGTGTTCGTAGCGCTTTCTACCGCACCAACACCTCTTACACCACCGCCAGTGGCAACCGAGACAACAACGACTTCCGCGTAATCGTCGAATACCCACTGAGCATCTTGTAATTCAGTGCTAGTTCGATAGCTGCACCCGCAACAAACAAAAAACCGCTCACCTGATCCAGGTGAGCGGTTTTTTTATGTCCGTTGCAATGTCAGCTTTAACACAACTTATTAAATAGCAAGCTAGCTAAATATAACCTGACTCCAGTGCCAAGTTATATTCAAGTCGTTATTGCGCCGGTCCTTCCTGAACCACCCGAATCACTCGTTGTGGAAACGGAATATCAATGCCCGCGTCCTTCAAGCGATCCCGCGCCAGCTCATTGAGCATGAACATGACGTTCCAGTAATCTGCGGTCTTGACCCAAATACGCAACGACACCGTGATCGCACTGTCGCCCAAGGTGGAAATCACTGCTTCAGGCGCTGGATCCGCCAGCACGCGTTCATCCTTGGCCAACTCAAGCAACACTTCCCGGGCCTTTTGCAGGTCGGCCTGGTAATCCACACCGACGTCGAACACGACCTTGCGGGTCGGCTGGCGGTTGGTGTTGGTGATGATGCCGTTCGACAGATTGCCGTTGGGCACGATGACGGTCTTGTTGTCACCGGTACGGATGACGGTGTGGAAGATCTGGATGCTATCGACCGTACCGGCCACGCCTTGGGCTTCGATCCAGTCACCGATGCGAAACGGACGGAACAGCAGGATCAGCACGCCACCGGCGAAATTCGCCAGGCTGCCCTGCAAGGCCAGGCCGATCGCCAAGCCTGCCGCACCGATGGCCGCGACGAACGAGGTGGTTTCAATACCGATCATCGAAGCGACACTGACGATCAATAGAATCTTCAGGATGATGTTTGCCAGGGTACTGATGAACCCTTGCAGCGCGAGGTCGGCGTTACGCAGGGCCAGCAGCGCCCCGAGTTTCTGCGTCACCTTGTTGATCAGCCACCAGCCAATGACCAGGGTGACGAGCGCCAGCAGCACCCGGCTGCCGTATTCCATGATCATCGGGATCCAGGCCTGGGAAGCCTTGACCAGATGGTCCACTTCAGCGTTCAAATCCATCGTGTTCTCCTTGTTTCCGTTGCACGCAATTGTGGCGAGGGAGCTTGCTCCCGCTTGGGGGCGCAGCACCCACCAAAGGGGCCGCTACGCAGCCCAGCGGCCGCCACAGTGTTCCCTATAACTGAGGGGTCAGTCGCGGAAGTTATTGAACTGTAGCGGCATGCCGAACTCCTTGCCCCGCAGTGCCGCAATGGCTTCCTGCAAGTCGTCACGCTTCTTGCCGGTGACCCGCACCTGCTCGCCCTGGATGGCGGCCTGGACCTTGAGCTTCGCGTCCTTGATGTGGGCAACGATCTTCTTGGCCAATTCCTTGTCGATGCCTTCCTTGAGCACGGCTTCCTGCTTCATCACCTTGCCCGAGGCGTAGGCGTCCTTCACTTCAAGGCACTGTACGTCGATCTTGCGCTTGACCAGCGCGAGCTTGAGGATTTCGATCATTGCCTCGAGCTGGAAATCGGCCTCGGCGGTCAGGTTGACGGTCAGGTCCTTTTCCTTGAACTCGAAACTGCCCTTGCCCTTGAGGTCATACCGACGGTCGAGTTCCTTGACGGCGTTTTCAACGGCGTTGGTGACTTCGTGCTTGTCCAGTTCGGATACCACGTCGAATGACGGCATGTAGTGTTCTCCAAATAAAAAGGCGCGCTCATGAAACGGCGCGCACTTGGCTTGTGGTTAAAATCGGGCTCATTATAACGGGTCTTTCCCCGCCGTTACCGCGAGCCCCGCAGATGCCAGCACCAAACCGAGTAAAAAACTGATGTCCACCACCTGGCATGTCCTGGGCGCCGGCAGCCTCGGCACGCTATGGGCCGCGCGCCTGGCCCGCGCAGGCCTGCCGGTGCGGCTGGTGCTGCGCAATGAACAGCGGCTGCAGGATTACCTCGCCGCCGGCGGCCTGACGCTGGTGGAACAGGGCCAGGCGCAGTGCTACCCGGTGCCAGGCGAAACCGTGCACAACCCCGAGCCGATCAAGCGCTTGCTCCTGGCCTGCAAGGCTTACGATGCGCAAGCCGCCGTTGCCTCGGTCGCCCATCGCCTGGACAGCGACTCGGAACTGATCCTGTTGCAGAACGGCCTCGGCAGCCAGGACGCCGTGGCCAACTGCGTGCCTCGGGCGCGCTGTATCAGCGCCTCCAGCACCGAGGGCGCGTTCCGCGACGGTGACTGGCGCGTGGTCTTCGCCGGCCATGGCTACACCTGGCTGGGGGATCCCGCCCACCCCGTCGCGCCGATCTGGCTGGACGACCTGGCGGCGGCGGGTATCCCCCACGAATGGAGCGCCGATATCCTCACCCGCCTGTGGCGCAAACTGGCCCTCAATTGTGCGATCAACCCACTGACCGTACTTCATCATTGCAAGAACGGTGAGTTGCAAGCGCATCGCTGCGAAGTCGCGACTCTCTGCGCCGAACTCATCGAGCTGCTCGAACGCTGCGGCCAGCCCGCCGCCGCCGAAGATTTGCAGACAGAAGTCGAGCGGGTGATCCAGGCCACCGCCGCCAATTACTCCTCGATGTACCAAGACGTCGCCAACCAGCGGCGCACCGAAATCAGCTACCTGCTCGGCCACGCCTGCGCAGTCGCCGAGCGGCATGGCGTGGCGGTGCCGCACCTTGAACAAATGCGCCAACGACTGATTACCCACCTGGACAACCTCGGATTGCCCAGCGACTGAGCAGCGGCTACGCTGGCCCTCGTGTTCCTTGTTAGCGACGAGTCCGATGCCATTGCGCCAGCGTCTTGAAAATCTCCCGGTCGGCCAGAAACTGCTGGCGGCCCTGTTGGTGCTGTTGACCACCGTCCTGCTGGTGGCCAACCTGACCTTCATCAGCGCGGCCTATTACATTTCCCAGGAAAGCATGGCGCCCCAGGCGTTGCAGACCATCGGCCGACTGGTGGCCAACCCGAGCCTGATCGCCGACGCGCTGCAATCACCCCAAAGCGCCCAGCGCCTGCTCGACGAACTCAACAGCTACGCACCGCTAAGGGCGGCAGCGCTGTACGACGGCCAAGGCGAACGCCTGGCACAGTTGCAACAGGGCGAAAAGCTCAAGCTGCCGGACCATTACCGCAACATACATGCCTGGCAGGCCGGTGAGTTTCGCAGCAACCAGATCATCACCCTGCCCCGTCCCGGCACTGCGCCCGGCCATCTGTTGCTGGTGGCCAGCAGTGAATTGCCCACGGCGTTCTACACCGGCACCCTGACCGCCAGCCTCGGCATCCTGATTTTCAGCGTGCTGCTGTGGCTGGTCATTGCCCAGCAGATCAAACGCCTGATCACGCAACCGATCCACCAACTCGAAGAGCTGTCGCGCCAGGTCACCCGCGAGGAGAATTACGCCTTGCGCGCCGCCCGTGGCAATCATGATGAGATCGGCAGCCTGGCCGAGGCGTTCAATACCATGCTGTCGCGGATCGAAGCGCGCGAGCAGCAACTCAAGCGTGCGCGGGACGACTCCCAGGCGGCCTATGACCAAGCCCAGGGCCTGGCGGAAGAAACCCGCCACACCAACCGCAAGCTGGAGCTGGAAGTCCAGGTGCGCAGCAAGATCGAGAAAAAACTCACCGGCTTCCAGAACTACCTCAACAGCATCATCGACTCCATGCCATCGGCGCTGATTGCCCTCGATGAGCAGCTCTACGTCACCCAATGGAACCAGGAAGCCAGCGCGCTCTCCGGCACACGACTGGACGAAGCGCTGAACCAGCCGATATTCCTCGCTTTCGAACCCCTGAAGCCGTACCTGCCCCAACTCAAGCAAACGGTCGAACAGCATACGGTGGCGAAAATCGAGCGTGTCACCTGGACCAAGGACGACGAAGCCCGGCACTACGCCCTGACTTTCTATCCACTGATGGGCGGCGCCGGGCGGGGCGTGGTGATCCGCATCGACGACATCACCCAGCGCCTGTCGCTGGAGGAAATGATGGTGCAGTCGGAGAAAATGCTCTCGGTCGGTGGCCTCGCGGCAGGCATGGCCCATGAGATCAATAATCCGCTCGGCGCGATCCTGCACAACGTGCAGAACATCCGCCGACGCCTGTCGGCGGAACTGCCGAAGAATCTGGAACAGGCCGAGCTATTGGGTATCGACTTGCCAGTGGTCAACCGTTACCTGGCAAGCCGCGAGATCCCGCAATTGCTCGACGGCATCCAGCAGGCCGGCGCCCGGGCGGCGAAAATCGTCACTCACATGCTCAGTTTCAGCCGGCGCAGCACGCGGCAAATGGCGCCTTGCGACCTGCCGGCGCTGATCGACCAGGCCGTCGAAATTGCCGGTAACGACTTCGACCTGGCGATCGGCTTCGACTTCAAGGGCCAGGCGATCACCCGCCAGTTCGACCCGAACCTGGGGCCGGTGCCCGGTACGGCCAACGAGTTGGAACAGGTGCTGCTCAACCTGCTGAAAAATGCTGCCCAGGCCATTCATCAACGCCAGGACGATAGCGAGCCCGGCCGAATCATCCTGCGTACTCGCCTGAATCCGCCATGGGCGGAAATCCAGGTCGAGGACAACGGCATCGGCATGAGCGAGAACGTGCGCAAACGCACCTTCGAGCCGTTCTTCACCACCAAGGAAATCGGCCAGGGCACGGGCCTCGGGCTGTCGGTCTCGTATTTCATCATTACCAACAATCACAAGGGCCAGATGGAAGTGCAATCCGCGCCAGGCCAGGGCACATGCTTCACCCTGCGCCTGCCCCTGGCGGGCACTTCGATGGTGGCCCAGGAAAACAAGCCAGTGGAGCGCTGAACATGGGTTTTCGCCTGTCGAAGATTTACACCCGCACCGGTGACAAAGGTGAAACGGGGCTGGGCGATGGCCGCCGCGTGGCAAAGGATCACCCGCGGGTCGAGGCGATTGGCGAAGTGGATACGCTGAACAGCCAGCTAGGGTTATTGCTGGCCGGTCTAGCCGAAGAAACAACCCGGCATCCCGCGCTGCAGGAGGTCATCGCGGTGTTGGCGCCTTGTCAGCACCGGCTGTTCGACTTGGGTGGTGAACTGGCGATGCCGGCTTACCAAGCCTTGAACGTGGCGGAAATCGAGCGGTTGGAAGCGGCGATCGATCTGTGGAACGAGGAGCTGGGACCGCTGGAGAACTTCATCCTGCCCGGTGGCTCTTCCTTGATCGCGCAAGCGCACGTCTGCCGAGCGCTGGCCCGTGGTGCCGAGCGTCGTTGCCAGCAACTGAACGCGGTGGAGCCGTTGGCCGGGCCGGGGCTGGCCTATATCAATCGGTTGTCGGACCTGTTGTTCGTGGCCGCACGGGTCATTGCCCGGCGGCAGGGGGTGGCGGAGGTGCTTTGGGAGGCGGCGGCCAAGCCTGAGGGCTGAATCGTTCTTGAGGCCGCCATCGCGAGCAAGCTCGCTCCCACACGGGATTTTCGGCGTTCACAAAACCCCTGTGGGAGCGAGCTTGCTCGCGATGGCGTCAGCGGTTACACCACAAAATCAAACCTCAGGCCAGAACGCCCGAATCCCCGCCACACCCTGCGCACCAGCTTCCCAGGCTTTTTGCCGCTCTCCGGGACCCACCCCACCCAACAGATAAACCGGTCTGTCGAAACCTTCGATCAACCGCGCCGCCTCATCCCACCCCAACGGCTTGGCATCGGGATGGGTCTGGGTCGGTTGCACAGGCGAAAGCGTGACGAAATCCACGTCCATCTGCTGCGCCAGGGACAGTTCCTCGGCGTTATGGCACGAGGCCGCGAGCCAGCGGTCCTTGCCGAACGGGCGACCGGCCGCCGCATGCTTGCGCAGTTGCGCGGCAGTGATGTGCCAGCCGGCGGAGGGAAAATCCCCCAGCCATTCGAACGGTCCCTTGAGCATCAACTGCGCCTTGCCGGCACACAACCCTACCGCGTCCACCGCCAGGTCGCGGTATTGCGGGTCGTAGCCGTTGGGCGCTCGGAGCTGGACCAACTTTATCCCGCCGGCAATTGCCTTCTGCATGCCGCGCAGCAAGGCCGGCGTCTCGAGGCCTTCGGGCGTAATCAAATATTCGCCCGGCAAACGGGCCGCCGCGACGATCGGCTGGTTGGCCGCCGGAAACTCGTAACTCGTCAACTCACGGGCCGTCACCCACGCCAGCGGTTGACCTTCGGCGCCATGGGGCTCGCCCCTGAAGGCGGACACCTCCCAAACATCCAGCAAGACCTGTTTGTCCGGGTAATCGTGGCGCACCTTGATCAAGGGCCGGGCGGCTTCGACGACGATAGCCAGTTCCTCGTTCAGCTCCCGGGCCAAGGCGGTTTCGACGGACTCATCGGCCTCGACCTTGCCGCCGGGAAACTCCCACAGGCCACCTTGATGCTGGGTGTCGGCCCGACGGGCAATCAGGATTTTACCAGCGGCGTCACGAATGACCGCCGCCGCCACATGAATTCGTTTCACCGCGCTATTCCTCAGCGTTCATGGAGTCGGTACCGGCACCATCGCGAGCAGGCTCGCTCCCCCAGGGATTTGTTGAGCGACATCAAACGTGTTCACAACGCAGTTCCACTGGGGGAGCGAGCTTGCTCGCGATAGGAGCGACTCGGTCTCAAGTCCGATATTCAGCGTTGATCTTGACGTACTCGTGGGACAGGTCGGTCGTCCAGATGGTTTCGCTGCAATCACCCCGGCCCAGCTCGATGCGGATGGTGATCTCTTCCTGCTGCATCACTGCCGCACCCTGGGCTTCGGTGTAGGTCGCGGCGCGGGCGCCCTGGCTGGCGATGCAGACTTCGCCGAGGAACACGTCGATCTTGCTCACGTCCAGGTCCGGCACGCCGGCACGGCCGACAGCGGCGAGGATCCGGCCCCAGTTCGGGTCGGAAGCGAACAACGCGGTCTTGATCAGCGGCGAGTGCGCCACGGTGTAGCCGACGTCCAGGCATTCCTGGTGATTGCCACCGCCGTTGACCTGCACGGTCACGAACTTGGTCGCGCCTTCACCGTCACGGACGATGGCCTGGGCCACTTCCATGCACACTTCGAATACGGCCTGCTTCAGGGCCGCAAACAGCGGGCCGCTGGCTTCGGTGATTTCCGGCAGGTTGGCCTTGCCGGTGGCGATCAGCATGCAGCAGTCGTTGGTAGAGGTGTCGCCGTCGATGGTGATGCGGTTGAACGACTTGTTGGCGCCGTCGAGCATCAGGTCCTGCAGCACTTGGCGCGATACCTTGGCGTCGGTGGCGATGTAGCCAAGCATGGTCGCCATGTTCGGCCGGATCATCCCGGCACCTTTGCTGATGCCCGTGACGGTGATGGTCATGCCGTCATGCTGGAACTGGCGGCTCGCGCCCTTGGGCAAGGTGTCGGTGGTCATGATGCCGGTGGCGGCGGCGGCCCAGTTGTTTTCCGACAGGTCATCAAGGGCGGCTTGCAACGCGCCTTCGATCTTCTCGACCGGCAGCGGCTCGCCGATCACACCGGTGGAGTAAGGCAGCACCTGGTTGGCATCGACGCCCATCAGTTCGGCCAGCTTGGCGCAGGTACGCTCGGCGGCGGCCAGGCCTGGCGCGCCGGTGCTCGGCGTTGGCGTTACCGGTGTTGGTCAGCAGGTAACGCACCGGCCCCTGCACGCGTTGCTTGGCCAGGATCACCGGCGCGGCGCAAAACGCGTTGAGCGTAAACACGCCCGCCACCGTCGAGCCTTCGGCGCAACGCATGACCACGACATCCTTGCGCCCGGGGCGCTTGATGCCGGCCGAGGCAATACCGAGTTCAAAACCGGCAACCGGGTGCAACGTTGGCAACGGACCAAGACCAACAGCCATGAATGCGCTCCTTAAATAAATGTGTTCGTCATCGCCCTTATCAAGACGACGGATCAAATGGCAAAACGCCGCGACAAGAGACTCTTGTCGCGGCGCGGGTCGCTCAGCGTTGAAACGGGTTTATTGGATCTGCCCGTGGCAATGCTTGTATTTCTTGCCCGAACCGCAGTAGCACAGTTCGTTACGGCCCAGCTTCTGCTCGTTGCGCACCGGCGCGGTGGCCAGGGCGACATCCACATCGACGCCCTCTTCCATCGCCTGAGCCACTTCCAGCCCTGGCGCTTCGGCGTGTTCGAATTGCATGCGCGCGGCCAGCGCCTCGGCTTCCTGACGCAGGCGAGCTTCTTCCTCGGCCGGGTCTTCGCGGCGCACCTGGACGTGGGACAGGACACGGATCGAGTCGCGCTTGATCGAATCCAGCAGCTCGGAGAACAGCGTGAAGGACTCGCGCTTGTACTCCTGCTTCGGGTTCTTCTGGGCGTAGCCGCGCAGGTGGATGCCGTGGCGCAGGTGATCCATGGTCGACAGATGGTCTTTCCACAGGTCGTCCAGCACACGCAATACGATCTGCTTCTCGAAGGAGCGCAGCGCTTCGGCACCGGCCTGGTCTTCTTTCTCGTTGTACGCGGCGATCAGCTCGGCCAGCAGTTTTTCCCGCAGGGTTTCTTCGTACAGGTGATCGTCTTCGTCGAGCCACTGCTGGATCGGCAAGGACACGCCGAAATCGCTGCGCAGGGAAGCTTCCAGGCCCGCGATATCCCATTGTTCCGGCAACGACTGCGGCGGAATGTGGGCGCTGACGGTGGCGTCGAGCACTTCGCGGCGGAAATCGGCGATGGTTTCACCAATGTCGTCGGCAGCCAACAGGCTGTTGCGCATGTGATAGATCACTTTACGCTGCTCGTTGTTGACGTCGTCGAACTCCAGCAACTGCTTGCGGATATCGAAGTTGCGGCCCTCGACCTTGCGCTGGGCCTTTTCGATGGCGTTGGTCACCATGCGGTGCTCGATCGCCTCGCCCGGCTGCATGCCCAGGGCCTTCATGAAGTTCTTCACCCGGTCAGAGGCGAAGATGCGCATCAGGCTGTCTTCCAGCGACAGGTAGAAGCGGCTGGAGCCGGCGTCCCCCTGGCGGCCGGCACGGCCACGCAGCTGGTTGTCGATACGACGGGATTCGTGACGCTCGGAAGCGATCACCTGCAAACCGCCGGATTCCAACACCTGCTGGTGACGTTTCTGCCAGTCGGCCTTGATCTGTGCGATCTGCTCGGGGGTCGGATTTTCCAGGGAGGCGACTTCCACTTCCCAGTTGCCGCCCAGCAGGATGTCGGTACCACGACCGGCCATGTTGGTGGCGATGGTCAGCGCACCCGGACGACCGGCCTGGGCGATGATCTCGGCTTCCTTCTCGTGGAACTTGGCGTTCAGGACCTTGTGCTCGATGCCTTCCTGGGTGAGCAGGTTGGACATGTGCTCGGAGGTCTCGATGGTGGCGGTACCCACCAGGATCGGACGGCCCTGGGCCATGCCTTCCTTGATGTCGTTGATGATCGCCGCGTATTTCTCTTCGGCGGTCAGGAACACCAGGTCGTTGTAGTCTTTGCGCGCCAGCGGCTTGTTCGGCGGAATCACCACCACTTGCAGGCCATAGATCTGGTGGAATTCGAACGCTTCGGTGTCAGCGGTACCGGTCATGCCGGACAGCTTGTTGTACAGGCGGAAGTAGTTCTGGAAGGTGGTCGAGGCCAGGGTCTGGCTCTCGGCCTGGATGTTCAGGCCTTCCTTGGCTTCGATGGCCTGGTGCAGGCCTTCGGACAGGCGGCGGCCCGGCATGGTACGGCCGGTGTGCTCGTCCACCAGCACGACCTGGCCGTCCTGCACGATGTATTCGACGTTGCGATGGAACAGCTTGTGGGCACGCAGGCCGGCATAGACGTGGGTCAGCAAGCCGAGGTTATGGGCCGAGTACAAGCTTTCGCCTTCAGCCAGCAGGCCGACGCGGGTCAGCATCTCTTCGATGAACTGGTGACCGGATTCATTGAGCTCGACCTGGCGGGTCTTCTCGTCGACGGTGTAGTGGCCGGCCTGGGTCACTTCGCCTTCGACTTCCTCGACGTGCAGCTTGAGCTGCGGGATCAACTTGTTGATCTCGATGTACAGCTTGGAGCTGTCCTCGGCCTGACCGGAAATGATCAGCGGGGTACGGGCTTCGTCGATGAGGATGGAGTCGACTTCGTCGATCACGGCAAAGTTGAGTTCACGCTGGAATTTTTCTTCCATGCTGAACGCCATGTTGTCGCGCAGGTAGTCGAAACCGAATTCGTTGTTGGTGCCGTAGGTGATGTCGGAAGCGTAGGCGAAGCGCTTCTCTTCCGGCGGCTGGAACGGCGTGACCACGCCGACCGTCAGGCCGAGGAATTCGTAGAGCGGGCGCATCCAGTTGGCGTCGCGGCGGGCCAGGTAGTCGTTGACCGTCACCACGTGCACGCCCTTGCCGGACAATGCGTTGAGATACACCGCCAGGGTGGCCACGAGGGTCTTGCCCTCACCGGTACGCATCTCGGCGATCTTGCCTTCGTGCAGGGTCATGCCGCCGATCAACTGGACGTCGAAGTGGCGCATGCCCATCACCCGCTTGCCGGCTTCGCGGCAGACCGCAAAGGCTTCGGGCAGGATCTGGTCAAGGGTTTCACCCTTGGCGATGCGGTCCTTGAATTCGGCAGTCTTGGCGCGTAACTGATCGTCCGAAAGGGCCACCATTTGCTCTTCGAAGGCATTGACGATCTGTACCGTCTTGAGCATGCGCTTGACTTCACGCTCGTTCTTGCTTCCAAAAAGTTTCTTTAACAAAGGCGCAAACATATCGGCAGGATCTTCCACACTAAAGGGATGGAGGGCGGCCCCGTGAGTCGCCCGTGCAGCCCTCATGGCCGCATGCGAACGAGCATTCTACCCGGAAACGATGGTGAGGAAAGTGGCGTTATTCCACGATGCTGGCACAGCGCTGTGACGGGGCCTCCCTAAAATAAGGGCTTTTGCGCGAACTTCAAGCCACAAGGTGCAGAAGTTACCTTTTGATTGTATGGATAAAAGGACGCAGGACGAGCGGATCGAGGCGCATCCGGCGCTTTCTGCTACCATGGCGCTCCTGTCATTTGCGGTATCAGTTCATGGCCTTCCGCCCTCTTCCAGCCAAGGCACCCGCCGTTCTGCTGCGCGAAGCCAAGCCGCTGAAAGCCATCTTCGGCCACGCCCGGCGCCTGGGTCATCTGCAACGCCTGCTGGACAGCCAGTTACAGCCCGCCGCGCGCGAGCATTGTCATGTGGCGTCCTGGCGCGAAGGCAGCTTGCTGCTGATCGTCACCGACGGCCATTGGGCCACGCGCTTGCGCTACCAGCAAAAACGCTTGCTGCGTCAACTGCAGGCTTTCGAAGAATTCGCCAACCTGACGCGCATCCTGTTCAAGGTCCAGCCGCCGACCGTACAGGCCGGCGCCAAGGGACATACCCTCGACCTGTCGACCGACGCGGCCGCGACCATCCAGGCCACCGCCGAAGGCATCAGCGACCCCAACCTCAAGGCGGCGCTGGAACGATTGGCGGCGCATGCGCGGCCCAAGGGCTGAAATTCTCGTCGCCTGTTAACTGGCTATCGCGAGCAAGCTCGCTCCCACAGTGGATTCGTGGTGGATACAAAATCTGTGTCCGCTAAAGATCTCCTGTGGGAGCGAGCTTGCTCGCGAAGGGGGCGACTCGGTCTTTGACCTACCGCCGCTTGCTACCCCCCAGCAACGATCCCATCAACCCACGCACCAACTGCCGGCCCAATTGATTGGCCGCCTGGCGCATCGCTGATTTCAAGGCCTGGCCCGCCGCGGTGCCGAGGAATTCCCCAGCCTGTTCGGTGAAGCTCGGCTCGTCCGCCGCCGGCTTGCCCGGCGCCGCTTCGGCCTGGGGTTCCAGTCCCTTGCGGCCCATCAACACTTCATAAGCCGACTCGCGATCAATCGGCTTATCGTAGCGCCCTTGCAACGACGAACTGGCGATCAACCCGGCGCGCTCAGCCTCGCTCAGCGGCCCGATGCGCGACTGCGGCGGCGCCACCAACACGCGCTGGACCATTTCCGGCGTGCCTTTTTCCTGCAAGGTGCCAACCAGGGCTTCACCGATGCCCAGCTCCGTCAGCACCGCCAAGGCATCGAATTGCGGGTTCGGTCGGAACCCCTCCGCCACCGCCCGCAAGGATTTCTGCTCCTTGGCCGTAAAGGCCCGCAAACCGTGCTGGATGCGCAACCCCAACTGCGCCAGCACATCGTCCGGCAGGTCGCCTGGCGACTGGGTGACGAAATACACCCCGACGCCCTTGGAGCGGATCAACCGCACCACTTGCTCCAGGCGATCCTGCAATGCCTTTGGCGTACCGGCAAACAACAGATGAGCCTCGTCGAAGAACAGCGCGAGCAAAGGCTTGTCCGCATCGCCGCGCTCGGGAAGTTGCTCGAACAGCTCGGCCAGCAGCCAGAGCAGGAACGTAGCGTAGACCTTCGGCGCCTCATGGACCAGGCGGCTGGCGTCCAGCAAATGGATGCGACCACGACCATCGCTGGCCGGGTGAAGAATGTCTTCGAGCTGCAACGCCGGCTCACCAAACAAGGCGTCGGCGCCCTGCTGCTCCAGCGTCGACAAGCGCCGCATCAGCGCCTGGCTGGAACCGGTGGTCATCAAGGCCGCGTCGTCGCCGAGCAACTCGGGATTGTCCTTGAGGTGATTGAGCAGTGCTTTCAGGTCCTTGAGGTCCAGCAGCAACAGGCCCTCGCGATCGGCCACCTTGAACGCCGCGTACAACGCCGACTGCTGGCTATCGGTGAGCTCCAGCAGGCTGCCGAGCAACAACGGGCCCATTTCGCTCAAGGTCGTGCGCAACGGATGACCGGATTTACCGTGGATGTCCCACAAGGTCACTGGATAAGCCTGGGGCTTGTGGCCGAGCCAGGGCATGCCGGCGATGCGCTCGGCGACCTTGCCCTGGGGAGCACCGGCAGCGCCGAGGCCGCACAGGTCGCCCTTGATGTCCGCCGCGAACACCGCCACGCCGGCATCGCTGAACATTTCGGCCAGGCGTTGCAGGGTAACGGTCTTGCCTGTGCCGGTGGCACCCGCCACCAGACCATGACGGTTCGCCAGGCGCATGGCCTGGGCGACAGGTTGGCCGGCCAGGTCGGCCCCGATAATGAGTTGCGATGAATCAGGCATTTGGTCACCTGTGGGTTTGCGATATGACGCCATTTTGCGCGCTTATATAAAAGCATGCCCAGCGTATTAAGACCCTGGTGCTGGAAATAAAAACCGCATTTGACCGCTCTCATGTGGCGAGGGAGCTTGCTCCCGCTGGACCGGGCTGGCGCTCCAGAGCGAAGCGCTCCCAAGATTTTGGGGCCGCTGCGCAGCCCAGCGGGAGCAAGCTCCCTCGCCACGGGAATCTGCATCACGACTACGCCACCGCAACCCCAACCGAACATCTATTCTTACTAAAGGTCAACACTGGAGAACACAGACCGGAGGGATGTTCATCGTGCATATAGCGGACATAACCATGTTCTACGCCCCCGCCAGTGGAGGCGTGCGCACTTATCTGGATGCCAAGCACCGGCGCCTGGGCAATCGGCCCGGTATCCGCCACAGCCTCTTGATTCCCGGCGCTCACCTGAGTGAGCAGGACGGGATCTACAAGGTTCCGGCCCCTCCGCTGCCCTTTGGCAAGGGCTATCGCTTCCCGCTTCGCCTGGCGCCCTGGCGCAATGTCCTGCGCGATCTGCAGCCGGACCTGATTGAAGTCGGCGACCCTTATCTCACCGCCTGGGCGGCCCTCGATGCCCGTCGCCAGCTTGATGTGCCCGTCATCGGTTTTTATCACTCCGACCTGCCATTGCTGGTGAGCAACCGCATGGGCAACTGGTTCACGCCCAACATCGAAGCCTATGTCAGCAAGCTGTACGGCAACTTCGACCGGGTCTTGGCGCCGAGCCAGGTCATGGCCGACAAGCTGACCGGGCTGGGCGTCAAAAATGTCTACGTGCAGCCCTTGGGCGTGGACCTGCAGACCTTCAATCCCGCCGCTCGCGATCCCGAGCTGCGCGCCGAGCTCGGCATCGCCGAAGATGCCCGCCTGCTGATTTTCGCCGGGCGCGGCTCCAAGGAAAAAAACCTGCCGGTGCTGCTCAAGTGCATGAAGCGCCTGGGCGAGCGCTACCACCTGCTGCTGGTGGGTTCTTCCATGCCTGCCGTGGTACCGGACAACGTCACCGTGATCGATGAGTTCTGCCCCGCGCCACAAGTCGCCCGGCTGATGGCAAGCGCCGACGCCCTCTTGCATGCCGGCGACCAGGAGACGTTCGGCCTGGTGATCCTTGAAGCCATGGCCAGCGGCATCCCGGTGGTGGCGGTCGCCGCGGGCGCGTTCAGCGAGCTCGTCCACGAAGACTGTGGCCTGTTGTGCGCGCCGAACAATCCCCAGGCGATGGCGAACGCCGTGCGGCAACTGTTCGCCGAAGGCTGCCAGCAGCGCGGCACCCGGGCACGCCGGCATGTGGAACGGCATTACGCCTGGGATTCGGTGGTCAACAGCCTGTTGGGCCATTACTACAGCGTGCTTGGCGCAGAGATGCCCATGCTGGCCAATGGCTGAGGCGCAACCGATGACGATGAATCCCTCCCCCAGCGTGTTGCTGGTGCTTCACGACGTCGCGCCGCAGACCTGGCCCGATTACCAGCCGTTCGTCGAGGCCGTCGACGCCCTTGGCCAGGTCCCGATGACCTGGCTGGTGGTGCCGGACTTTCACCACACCAATGCGCTGGACGATCACCCCGGTTTCCGGCGCCTGCTCGACGGCCGGGTCGAGCGCGGTGACGAACTGGTCCTGCACGGTTATTACCATTGCGATGATGGGCCGCCCACCCTTCACCCCAAGGATTGGTTCATGCGCCGGGTCTACACCCACGAAGGCGAATTCTATGATCTGTCCGAGGAGGCCGCCCTCGCCCGCCTGCATGCGGGCACCGAGCTTTTCCAGCGTTACCAATGGCCGCTGGAGGGTTTCGTCGCCCCAGCCTGGTTGATGAGCGAAGGCACTCGCCGGGCTTTGCGCCAGTTGCCCTTGCGTTACACCAGCGATACCCAGCACCTCTATCGCTTGCCGGACTTCACTCCTATCGATGCCCCGGGGCTGGTGTGGAGCGCTCGCAGCCCCTGGCGTCGGGGACTGTCGAAAATCATCTGCGACCAACGGGAACAGCGCTGGCGCCAGGCACCGGTGATCCGCCTGGGCCTGCACCCGGTGGACATGCGCCACGACTTCTCCCGGGATTATTGGCTACGCACTTTGGCACGCCTGCTCGAGGATGGCCGCATGCCCATGACCAAGGCCGGCTGGCTGGCAACCCAGGGCCTGCGGGTCAGTCACGCCGCATGAAGCGCCTGGTCTGGCTGGTCGCCGCCCTGCTCATCGCATTGCTGGTGCCGATGCTGGTGGGCGGCGGGGAGATGTGGGCGCGGGTGCAGCGTTTTCCCTTGTCCCTGCTGCTGGTCATGCTCGGCATGATCGTACTCTGCTGGGGCTTGAATTCAGTGCGCCTGCGCTTGCTGCTGGGGGAACATCGCGAACGCATCGGTGGCCTCAAAAGCATGGGCGTGGTGATGTCCACCGAGTTCGCCATGTGCGCGACGCCCGGCGGCAGCGGTGGACCGTTGACCCTGATGGCCTTGCTGGCGCGCAACGGTGTGCGCCCGGCCCATGGCAGCGCCGTGTTTGCCATGGATCAGTTGAGCGACTTGCTGTTTTTCCTTTGCGCCCTGTTGGGCATCCTGTTCTACGCGCTGTTCCAGAATCTCAGCCAGCGCCTGGAATGGATGCTGGCGCTGAGCGCCGTGTCATTGTTCGGTGGCCTGCTCTGCTGCGGGCTCGTGGCGCGCTACCATCGTCGGCTGATTCTGTTGGGCGCGCGGTTGCTGCGCCACCTGCGCGTAGGCTCCAGCACGCGCCGGCGCTGGGGACGCAAGATCCTGCATTTCCTGGCGGCTTTCACCGACACGCTGAAGCTGCCTCGGCAGACGTTGTTCCAGGTGTTCGGCCTGACCTGCCTGCATTGGGCGCTGCGCTACAGCGTGCTCTATCTGGCGTTGAAAGGGCTGGGGGCGGATTTGCAATGGGCCTGGAGTTTCCTGATCCAGATGCTGTCCCTGAGCGCAGGACAGTTCAGCCTGCTACCGGGCGGCGCCGGAGCGGCGGAGTTGACCTCAGCGGCGTTGCTCGCGCCCATGGTGGGTAAATCCACTGCGGCGGCGGCGATTCTGATCTGGCGGGCGGTGACGTATTACTTCTATCTACTGGCCGGAGGGCCGGTGTTCTTCATGATGGTCGGGCGACCGTTGATCAAGAAGCTGATCAGGCTGCGGCAGGCGTGACCGTTCACCGCTTGGGTTCGGAGTCGTCCTGGGGTTGCGGGTGCAAGTCTTCCCAGAGCTTTGCGGCATCCGGAAACTCGGTGCCATCTTCAGGGCTCAACGCTTCGGGATCGTACCGGCTCAGGCAGCCCTCGCCCACGGTGGGCGGAGCTTTGGCGGTGGCTTTGTCCAAGGGATCGGTCATGACTTAACTTGCTCCTCAAGGCTAATCGTGGCGAGGGAGCTTGCTCCCTCGCCACGGGGTTTGGCGTTGAATCAGAACACGACGGTCTTGTTGCCGTGCACCAACACGCGGTCTTCAAGGTGATAACGCAAGCCGCGCGCCAGCACCATCTTCTCCACATCGCGACCGAATCGCACCATGTCTTCGATGCTGTCGCTGTGGCTGACGCGTACCACGTCCTGCTCGATGATCGGGCCGGCGTCCAGCTCCTCGGTCACGTAGTGGCATGTCGCGCCGATCAGCTTCACGCCGCGCATCGAAGCCTGGTGATACGGCTTCGCACCCACGAACGATGGCAGGAAACTGTGGTGGATGTTGATGACTTTGTGCGCGTATTCGCTGCACAGGGACGGCGGCAGGATTTGCATGTAGCGGGCCAGCACCACCACTTCTGCATCATGCTGCTTGACCAGGCGCGAGACTTCGGCGAACGCCGGTTGCTTGTCCTGCGGATTGACCGGCACGTGGTAGTACGGGATGCCATGCCACTCCACCATGCTGCGCAAGTCGTCATGGTTGGAAATCACGCAGGCGATGTCGCAATCGAGCTCATCGCTGTGCCAGCGGTGCAGCAAGTCAGCCAGGCAGTGAGACTCACGACTGGCCATCAGCACCACGCGTTTCTTCTGTTCGGTATCGGTGATGCGCCAGTCCATCGAGAACTCTTCGGCAATGGGGGCGAACGCCTCGCGAAAGGCTTCGATGCCGAAGGGCAGCGAGTCGGCGCGGATCTCGTGGCGCATGAAGAACCAGCCACTCTGATTGTCCGAATGATGGCTTGCTTCAGTGATCCAACCGTTATGGGACGCCAGAAAGTTACTGACTTTAGCAACGATACCGACGCGGTCCGGGCAAGCGATCACCAGCCGAAAAGTGCGCATTAGGGAAACTCCAGAACTTTCGCAAAGGCGGCCATTCTAGCCACTGTGCGGCAAAACTGCAGTACTGATGACACCAGCGCCCTCTCCGCGGTCAGCCGAGGCTGGGAATGGCCTGGCCTGCGGTGGCATCGCTATATGTGTGAACAGATGTGAGCGCACATCACGTTACTTATTGCACCGACCATTTTGTGACACTGCACTATTTAACTAAATAAACACGGGTTAAATGTTTACTTGATGAAACTGTCTGATTACTATTGCTCCACTGTGTCCTTGTCACCCGCGTCCTACATAAGGTAGTCCCCATGTCCCTGATCAACGAATACCGCGCTACAGAAGAAGCCATCAAAGAACTGCAAGCTCGCCTGAAAAACCTGTCCGAAGACGACAAACTGCAAAAAGAACTGGAATTCGAAGGCAAACTGCGCACTCTGATGGGCGAATACTCCAAGTCCCTGCGCGATATCATTGCCCTCCTGGACCCAGAAGCCAAATCGGCCAAAGCCCCTCGTGGCGCTGCAAAAACTACTGGCACCAAACGCGCTCGCAAAGTTAAGCAGTACAAAAACCCGCACAACGGCGAAGTCATCGAAACCAAAGGTGGCAACCACAAGACTCTGAAAGAGTGGAAAGCCAAGTGGGGCGGTGACGTGGTAGAAGGCTGGGCAACCCTGCTGGGCTAAGCCTCGCCAGCCGGCGCCGCGCTTTACGCGGAGCTGCAAAGCAAAAAACGCCAGCCATTTGCTGGCGTTTTTTTATGCCTTCGTTTAACCCCCTAGGGCGTGAATCGCAGCGTGGCAATTCAAAGACTGAAACGCTTACGTAATTGTTGGCTGTAGCCTTGCCACTGGATCAGCACCTCTTGCTGCAATGATGTAGAAAGCCCCATCCACTCTGCCATTGCCTCATCGAAACTGTTCAACGTATTGGGTGCGCCCCACTCCGGGGAAGACAGGCGTTGCTGGCAAAATAGTTTCCAGCGCGCCTGTTCTTCTGGATCCAAGGTGTCCGGGAAGTTGCGCGCACGATATCGAAACAATAATTCCGACAGTCGTTCATCGTCAAAAGGCCAATGCCCCTGCGCCAATTGAGCCGGATCCGCCATGCGAACTTGCTCACATAAACGACGATCTCGATCCCCCAGAAATCCCGAATATAACTGCTGCTCGGGATCTTCGCTGGCGGTGAAATCTTCCGGCCCATAAATAGCCTGGAGTTTGCCCTGCCAGACGTGTTGTGCGTCAGTTAGCCGCAGCGCCCGCTCCTGAACGCCCGCCATGTCCAGCTGCAGCCGTAGTTGGTCCTCGGCACGCAAGACAGCCAGCGGTGCAACCACCGGGCACTTGTTGATGTGAATAAGTTTGAGGGGCACCGGCAGCTCACCGTCGAGCAGCTCTTCGCGGCGGGTGTACAACCGTTGACGCAGGATCTGCGCATCATGATCCAGCAAGCCCTGGGGATCCAAGTGCAAGTCGCAGACGATCAGGGCGTTGCGGTTCTTCGGATGCCAGGCCAGCGGCAGCACCACGCCGATGTAGTTTCGCGCCGCCGAGAAACGCCCGGAGATGTGCACCATCGGCTGCAACAGGCGTATCTGGTCCAGCACCTTCTGTTTGCTGCGCAACTGGAACAACCAGTCATAGAGCCGGGGTTGTTTCTCGCGGATCAACCGGGCCAGGGCAATCGTCGCGCGTACATCCGACAACGCATCATGGGCCTGGCCATGGTCGATGCCGTTGGCCGCGGTCAGGCGTTCGAGCTTGAGGGTGACGCGGCCATCCTCTTGTGGCCAGACAATGCCCTCGGGGCGCAAGGCATAGGCGGCGCGCACCAGGTCGATCAAGTCCCAGCGGCTGTTGCCGCCTTGCCATTCCCGGGCATAGGGGTCGAAAAAATTCCGATACAGGCTGTAGCGGGTCATTTCATCATCGAAGCGCAAGGTGTTGTAGCCCGCGCCACAGGTCCCGGGCGCTGCCAACTGCGCGTGGACTCGGGTCATGAAATCGGCTTCGCTCAAGCCTTTTTCCGCCAGTTGCGCCGGCGTAATGCCGGTGATCGCACAGGCGGCCGGATGCGGCAGGATGTCATCGCTCGGCCGGCAGTAGAGGTTCACCGGCGCGTCGATTTCGTTGAGCTCGAAATCGGTACGGATCCCCGCCACTTGCAAGGGGCGGTCGCACCGCGGATTGATGCCGGTGGTCTCGTAGTCGTACCAGAAGATGGAAGTCACGGTAGGTTCCTGAGCTGAAGACTGGCGAAGTCTAGGCGTTCGAACCCGACAGCCGCCACCGTTTCCGCCAGCGATCCTGTTGCAGCGCATGAAATGACACAAACAGTTGTATCGTGCGCCCGCACGAAGACTGCTAGCATCTGGGCCGAGATCGAACGTTCGAACGGCCCATCACAGGTTGCCCATGCTCGAGACACCAGCACTGCAAAGGAACGCGCCGCTGCCGCCACCACTGGACACGCGCTACCAGGTCGAAACGCCCGAAGGCATCGACCTGCCACTGCGCCCGGCGGGGCTGATGCCCCGTGCGCTGGCCTTCGCCATCGACCTGGGCATACGCGGGCTGGTGCTGGGGTTGCTGTTTTTCGTCCTGGCGTTTTTCGGCGAACTGGGCATCGGCCTGGGATCGATCCTGCTGTTCGTCATCAGCTGGTGGTACATGGTGCTGTTCGAACTGTTCAACCAGGGCCGCTCGCCGGGCAAGCAAATGATGGGATTGCGCGTGGTGCAGGACGACGGCAGGCCGATCGGCTGGTCCGCCTCGTTGATCCGCAACCTGCTGCGTTTCGTCGACATGCTGCCCTTTGGCTACGCCTTTGGCGCGATCAGTTGCCTGCAACATCCAACCTTCAAACGCCTCGGCGACCTGGCGGCCGGCACGTTGGTGGTCTATCGCGAGCAACCGGTCAAGCGCCCCGAATTGCCATCGGCCCGGGCGTTGCGTTCGCCTTTGCCCTGGGCCTGGCCGAACAGCGCGCCGTGCTGGGTTTTGCCGAACGCCAGGGCGAACTTTCCGAAGCACGGGTCACTGAACTGGCAACGATCCTGGCCGTCCCGCTGAAGGTGCACCCCACCGGCGCCGTGGCTGAACTGAATGGCATCGCCCGCGGCCTGCTGGGGCCGACATGAAGCAAAGCCTTTTCGAAAGTCGCCACCATGGGGAATGGGAACACCTGTCCCGCCTGCTCGACCAGTTGGAGCGCAACAGCAACGTTGCCCAGAGCAGCGATTTCCCCCACGTCTATCGACGGCTTTGCCATCATCTGGCGCTGGCCCAGGCGCGAGGCTACAGCAGCTTGCTGGTGGACACCTTGCAACAACTGGCGCTGCGCGGCCACCAACAGCTCTACCGCGACCGCAGTCGGCCAACGGCGAGCTTGTCGGCGTTCATCCTTGCAGGCTTCCCGCGCCTGGTCCGCGAACAATGGCGATTCGTACTCGCGGCCGGCCTGATGTTCCTGGGCAGCCTGGCCGCCATCGGACTGTTGGTCTACCTGTTTCCGGAGCTGGTCTACAGCCTGCTGGGCGTCGAGGAGATCAGCCAGATCCGTAGCATGTACGACCCGGCGGCCGGGCATCTGGGGCGTTCGATCGAGCGGGCCGCCAGCGAAGACTGGGTCATGTTCGGCTATTACATCATGCACAACATCGGCATCGCTTTTCAGACCTTCGCCAGCGGCTTGCTGTTTGGCCTGGGCAGCGCGTTCTTCCTGTTCTTCAACGGCCTGACCATTGGCGCGGTGGCCGGGCACCTGACCCAGATCGGCTCGGGCGGGACGTTCTGGTCATTCGTGATCGGCCACGGCGCCTTCGAACTCACCGCCATTACCCTGGCCGGCGCCGCAGGCCTGCAACTGGGCTGGTCACTCATCGCGCCGGGACGCCTCACCCGGGGCGAAGCCTTGCGACTCGCCGCCGGCAAAAGCGTGCTGATGATCGGCGGCGTGATCCTCTTCCTGCTCATCGCCGCGTTCATCGAAGCCTATTGGTCCTCCAGCGCAGTGACCACCGCCACCAAGTACACCGTCGGTACGCTGTTGTGGCTGTTGGTGCTGGGCTACCTGCTGTTTGCCGGGCGAGGCCAGCATGCGCCTGAGTGACGTCACCGTAACCATCCGACCGCGCACCACGTGGGAAGCCATGGACCTCGGTGTCCTGATGGCACAGCAGCATCGACGGCTGATGATGACCAGTTGGGCCATCGTCACACTGCCGGTGTATGCGTTGCTGAGCCTGCTGCTGTGGGATTCACCGTCCCTGGTAGTGTTTCTGTTCTGGTGGCTGAAACCAGCGTTTGACCGCCTGCCCCTGTACATCGTGTCCAAGGCGTTGTTTGGCGAGACCCCCACCTTGAAACAGGCCTTGCGCCAATGGCCGGCGCTGCTCAAGCCGCAGCTGCTGGCGAGCCTGACCTGGCGCCGGCTGAGCCTGAGCCGAAGCTTCCTGATGCCCGTCGTGCAACTCGAAGGGCTCGCCGGGGAAGCACGGGAACAACGCTTGCGCGTATTGCTGCAACGCAACGGCGGCGCGGCGCAGTGGTTGACCATCATTGGCGTGCATCTGGAAACGGCCTTGTGGTTTGGCCTGATGGCCCTGTTCTATCTATTCGTGCCGCAACAAGTCGAACTGGAATGGGATTGGCAAACCCTGGTCGCCGTCGCCGAGCACGACTGGCTGTGGCTCGAACACCTGCTCAATTTCCTCTATCCGCTGTTGTTGATTATCTGGGAGCCGATCTACGTCGCCTGCGGCTTCAGCCTCTACTTGAATCGACGCACGATTCTCGAAGCCTGGGACATCGAACTGGTGTTCCGCCGCCTGCGCCAGCGCCTGAGTGCGGTCGCCCCCCTGCTGCTGCTGGCGGCGGTGATGCTGCTGCCGCTGGTGCCACCCGCCTGGGCCGCCGAAGATGGCACTGCACCGGACAGCCCTCGCCTGCTCAACCAACCCGTCACCAGCCAAGCCTCTCGCGAAAGCATCAAGGCCATCCTCGACGCCCCGCCCTTCAAGAACCCGGAAACCGTGACGCGCTATCGCTTTGGCGAAGAAGCCCCGGAGCCGGCCGAGACCGACGAAGCCCCGGGTTGGCTCAAATCGATGTTCAACTGGGGTGCCAAACGCTTCGAAACCATCGCTGCGCTGATCCAGGTATTGCTCTGGGCCGCCCTGGTGGGTGCGGTCGCCTGGCTGGCCTGGCGTTATCGGGAAAGGCTCAACGCCCTGGTGAACCGCCGGCCGGCGAAGGGCCAGGTGATGGAGCGGCCGACGCCAGCACGGATGTTCGGCCTGGATATCCGCGAAGAAAGCCTGCCGGACGATGTCGCGTCCAGCGCCGAACAATTGTGGTCCAGCGCTCCCCGAGAGGCGTTGGGCCTGCTCTATCGGGCCCTGCTCAGCCGCTTGCACCATGGGTTCGGCATCCCATTGAAACCGTCCGACACCGAAGGCCAGGTGCTGCACCGTGTAGAGCAACTCCAGCAGGAACAGCTGTTGGCCTTCAGCAAAAACCTGACCCTGCACTGGCAGAACATTGCCTACGGACACCGTCCACCACCGGCCCATCTGCAACAGGAACTGTGCGACGGCTGGCGTGGCTTGTTCGGTCCGGGAGCTTCCCAATGAACCGGCGCGCGGGATGGCTGGTCGGCGCCGTGGTTGCCGCACTGGGTGGCGTGTTGGCGATCTTCCTGCACATGAAAGCCGTGCCGTATCAAGAGGTCATCGAGCACGGCCCGGCCCCTGAAGCACAGGCCAATCCTTACCTGGCCGCCGAACATTATTTGCGCCAGCAAGGCATCAAGGTCGAGCACGCCAACAGCCTGGACGTCCTGCCGACGCTGGAGCCTCGCCAACGTACCCTGTTGCTGTTGGGTGAGCGAAGCAACATGACGCCACGGAGCGTCGACCAAGTGATGAACTGGACCCGCGCCGCGCGGCCGACTGCTGTTTGTCGCCGAAGCCTTGTGGGACGACAGCACAAACAGCAGCGGTGACCTGCTGCTGGACCGCGTGCGGCTGCGCCAACTGCTGAGCAAGGACCTCAAGGCACCGGAGCCGGAGCTGATCAAGGATCCTTATCCCGAGTTGACCAAACTGTACCTGGAAGACGAAGAGGCGCCGGCCTACCTCGGCTTCGACACGGACTTCCACCTCGAAGACCCGCTGAACCTCGCCCAGGCGTGGGCCAACAGCGAGGCCGCGACCCATCTGATGCAACTGAACTACGGCCAGGGCACCATCACCGTGCTCACCGATGCCGAGCTGTGGAAAAACGATCACATCGACCAGTATGACAATGCCTGGCTGCTCTGGTACCTGAGCGCCGACACGGACGTGACGCTGCTGTTCAACACCGACCACGACAACCTGCTGACCCTGCTGTTGCGCTACTTTCCCCAAGCCATCGTGGCACTGCTGGCCTTGATCGCCCTTTGGCTCTGGCGCTCGGCGGTGCGTCATGGTCCGCTGCAACAACCCGCGCCCAAGGCCCGACGCCAATTGCAGGAACACCTGCAAGCCAGCGCCGCCTTCCAGCTACGCCATAACGGCCAGCAGCACCTGCTGCACAGCCTGCAGCAAGACGTACTGCGCCGGGCCCGTCAGCTTCATCCCGGTTTCGAACAACTGGTCGTCGCCGAACAATGGCAAGTGCTTGCCCGCCTGACCCGGCAGCCTACACGCGCCATCAGCCAGGCCCTCAGCCCTCGACCGAAACAACGCCTGTCCAGCGCCGAGTTCTGCCGCCAGGTCGCCCTTTTGCAAACCCTCAGGAATGCCTTATGACTGAACAGAACGAACCCTCAGACAGCCAGGCCCACGCCGCCCAGCAACGCCAGCGCGCCAGCCAACTGGCCCAGGCGATCCGCACCGAACTGCACAAGGCCGTGGTCGGCCAGGTCGCGGTGATCGACGATGTGCTCACGGCGCTGATCGCCGGCGGTCATGTCCTGCTCGAAGGCGTGCCGGGGCTGGGCAAGACGCTGCTGGTGCGCGCCCTGGCCCGCTGTTTTGGCGGGGAGTTCGCGCGGATCCAGTTCACCCCCGACCTGATGCCCAGCGACGTCACCGGCCACGCGGTGTACGACTTGCAGACCGAGCAGTTCAAGCTGCGCAAGGGCCCGGTGTTCACCAACCTGTTGTTGGCCGACGAGATCAACCGCGCGCCGGCCAAGACCCAGGCGGCGCTGCTCGAAGCCATGCAGGAGCGCCAGGTCACCCTCGAGGGTCGCGCGTTGCCGATCGCCCAGCCGTTCATGGTGCTCGCCACCCAGAACCCGATCGAACAGGAAGGCACCTACCCGCTGCCGGAGGCCGAGCTCGACCGTTTCATGCTCAAGGTGCGCATGGACTACCCCGACGCCGATCAAGAACTGAATATGGTGCGCCAGGTCAGCCGCTCGACCCGCGCCGACATGCTCGATGTGCAACCATTGCGCACGGTGTTGCAGGCCAAGGACGTGCAAGCGCTGCAACGCATAGCCAGCGACCTGCCGATGGACGACCAGGTGCTCGATTATGCCGTGCGCCTGGCCCGCGCCACTCGTACCTGGCCAGGCCTGACGATCGGCGCCGGGCCCCGCGCCTCGATCGCGCTGGTGCGTTGCGCCCGCGCCCGGGCATTGTTGCGCGGCGGCGAGTTCGTGGTGCCGGACGACATCAAGGGCTGCGCCCTGGCCGTGCTGCGCCATCGCGTGCGGCTGGCGCCGGAGCTGGATATCGAAGGGCTTTCGGTGGATCAGGTGCTGGGGCAGTTGCTCGATCAAGTGTCGGCGCCACGGTTGTGAGCAAAAAATCCCTGATGCTGGTGCTCATCGTGGCGAGGGGATTTAGCGAAACGTCGCACCGCCCCGCTGGGCTGCGCAGCAGCCCCCTGGTTTTGCCTGACACACCGCAAGGGGCCGCTGCGCGGCCAGCGGGGATAAATCCCCTCGCCACACTGGGTTGTCACCCTACCATTGAGTTGCAGCCATGAAGCCTTCTCGCCTGCTGTTGATCTGGCTCGCGATCCTGCTGGCCGTCGGCATTGCCCTGGGCGCCCTGCGAGCGCTGGGCATCGCCGTGCCCTCGACTTTGCTGTCGATCCACTGGGGTTTGCTACTTGCGCTGTTGGCCCTGTCGGTTCTCGACGCCGTGCGCGTCCGCCGCCTGCCCTCGCCCCGCGTCCAACGGCAACTGCCCGGCAGCCTGGCACTCGGTCGCTGGAGCGAAGTACGCCTGGAAATCAGCCACGACCTGGCCCAACCATTGGAGATCCAGCTCTTCGATCATGTGCCCGATGGCCTGGACTTCGAACACCTCCCTCTTTCAGCGGACCTACAACCCGGCCAGCTCACCCAACTCGGCTACCGCGTTCGCCCGCTCAAGCGCGGCCACTTCAGCTTCGAACACTGCGAAATCAACCTCCCGAGCCCAATGGGCCTGTGGACCGCCAAGCGCCTGCTCCCCGCCGCCGACGACACCCGCGTCTACCCGGACTTCGCCCGGCTCTACGATGGTCAACTGCTGGCCGTGGACAACTGGCTCAGCCAGCTCGGGATTCGTCAACGCCAACGACGCGGCCAGGGCCAGGAATTCCACCAATTGCGCGAGTTCCGCGAAGGCGACAGCCTGCGCCAGATCGACTGGAAAGCCACCGCCCGCCATCGCACGCCGATTGCCCGGGAATACGAAGACGAACGCGACCAGCAGATCATCTTCATGCTCGACTGCGGTCGACGCATGCGCAGCCAGGATGACGAGCTGGCGCATTTCGACCACGCCCTCAACGCCTGCCTGCTGCTCAGCTACACCGCGCTGCGCCAAGGCGATGCCGTGGGCCTGAGCACCTTCGCCAGCGAACAGCCGCGCTACCTCGCCCCGGTCAAAGGCACCGGCCAACTCAACGTATTGCTCAACACCGTCTACGACCTCGACAGCAGCCAACACCCCGCCGACTACCCCGCCGCCGTCACGCAACTGCTGGCCCGGCAAAAACGCCGCGCCCTGGTGGTGCTGGTGACCAACCTGCGGGATGAGGACGATGAAGAACTGCTGGTCGCCGTAAAACGCCTGGGCCAGCGGCATCGGGTGCTGGTGGCGAGCCTGCGCGAAGAAGCCCTCGACCGCTTGCGCCAGGCGCCAGTGCAAGCCCTGCCCGAGGCGCTGGCTTATTGCGGGACGGTGGAATATTTGAATGCGCGGGCCGCGTTGCATGAGCGACTGAGCGCCCATGGGATAACGCTGCTGCAAGCTCGGCCCGGGGAGTTGGGGGCCGAGCTGGTGACGTTGTATCTGGGGTGGAAGAAGGCGGGGGATTTGTAGGGGTGAGGCCTAGGGTTTCACCTCTGTAGAAATCTCCCGCACGGGCAGATCTGGGCAGCGTAACTCCACCATGAATGTTCCGTAATTCGATTCCTTGGTCGATATGGACCAAATCAAGGGGGTCGTCATCGTCACCGGTTGTGGTTGGAACAATGGCGGAGCGAATTCCACATTAGGATTTCCTAACGACGCCCCCAAAGCAACAGTGGTCGTGCCGATCAGGCTGCTGCCCTCCTTGACTCTCAACTCCCAGGTATAATCGGTTCCATCCACCAGGTGCAGGTCCCTATAAGCCAGCTCAAACTCCTCGCCATTCAAGTAGAACGTGAATTCCTCCAGCCAGCTATTTTCATCCCGGATAATCCCAGGCAAAGGTGGCGACTTTGGCATTTCGCTGATCAAAGGCATGTCGAACTGCAACGCAAAAGCATGGTCTGGCGTGTAGTCGGGGTCGGTCGTCAGCGTCCAACTCAAGGAAGTAGTCCCTTCCTCCATCGCAACAAGCTGGCCCAGCGGCGGGTCGACGACCACCCCCTGCGCCTCTTCGCCCGGCTTATATTCAAGAAGAAGCTGGGCATCTGGGTCACCGATCAACCAGCTGTCTCTGTAATCCAGCTTCAACGTGTAAACCTTTCCTGCGAAGACCCTCAACCTAACGTCGGACCACCCTGCGGGACTACCTGTGAAGTTAGGTTTGAAGTCCTGTTGCCAAGTCAACTCATTAGGCAGCAGTTCAAACTCCAGAAGTTTGACCTCCCATCCAGCATACCCACCCCGCACGGTAGCCCCCAAAAGCCCTCGTCTCACCCCAGGCAACCTGAACTCCACATGTGCCTGCCCTTCACCATCCGTACTCGTTGGAGCAAGCGTGAGGGTGGGGTAATCCCACATCACCTCGACGCCCTGCAAAGGCTCGCCAGTCAAGGCCGACACAACGGTAACGACCGCTGAAACCTGCTCCCCCAGATGACCACTTGGCTTGGGGCTGGTGAGTGACGCGATTTCCCGCGGCTCGTTCAAGGCGTACGACAACTCCACTGTTTTTGAATATTCCTTTTCGCCCACCGTCGCTGTCAGTCGAGCCTCGCCCGGCGTGGCAGGAACAAAGCGCACGCTCGCCACCCCGTAATAGTTGGTCACCGAGGTCACTTCGCCAAGATCAGGGCTGCGCCAAGTCACGGTCCACCCTTGCATTGGCTTACCAGTGATTGCCGAAAGCAATTTGACCTCGGTGTAAAGCTCACTTCCCCAATCCAGGATCCGGTGGGTACTGCTGCTCAAGACAAGGTTCAGCACCTGTGCGCCCTCTCCAACGGACATCGCATTGGCCGGGGAGAGGTTCGCCAGTCTCGTTGCCGATAAACGCAAGGCAAAACTGCCGTCTTTGATGTCGTTCACCTTAAAGGTGTAACTCAAACCCTCCCGAGTCAGTTTTTTCGGCACGCCAAGCGCGGGCGGCGAAAAGCCCAGGCCCAACGCAACGGGCCCGGTACCGGTCAGCCCCAGTGTCACCTCATGATCGAGCAAGGGGCTTGTTTCCGGGGCTTGCAACTTCAAGTGGTGGGTGCCATTGCGACGGGGAAAATACGTCTTTTCGCCCCAACGCTGCGGCGGCTGCTCGTCAAATTGAACGGTCAGTCCCGACCAGGGATCATCAGCCAGTGGGGTGACCTGCAGGGCACGCTTATCCTCGAAGCCGTCATAAGGGCTGAGGACCGATGCCGTCACTTCAAGCGCATCACTGTTGGACGGTGCCAGCGCAAATCCACACCAGCCCGTGGCATCGGTGATTTCCTCTTCCGCACCTCCCCCTGCCGTCCAATTCACAGGCACCTGATCGACAGCGAGGTCGGTGAAATGAGAAAAAACCTGCACCCATAGCCACGCAGAATCCTGGCCAACCACAGGATCGATTGGTGTATCACGCCAGTCTTCAATCCGGACTTTGTTGTGCGCCAGTTTCATCGGCTTGGCGGTCGAGACGAAGTCCAACTGTGGCATCGTCCACGCCAAGGCAAACTGTCCCGATTGCTCGCTGGCGGTAAAGTCGAGCATCCAGATCACGCCGCCGTCAGTGACGGGTTGCGCAACGGCCAAGGCGGGTTCAACGGTTGCATCCAAGTCTGCGGCAGGCGTTCCGGACCAAACCAGCCTCGACTCCAGCCCCACCAACGGACTCAATGCGTTGGGCAAGACACTGAAACGGTGCCGTGCGCCCAAGCAGGGAAACAGCGACTGCTCATCCAGCTCCGCGACGACCTGATCAAGCCTCAGATTGACTTCTTCCGCCAGGTCCTCCGACACCAATCGTCCAGACAATTCCCTGGCGACAGTGACACTTTCAAGACGTAGCTCCAGCTCGAACAGGCTGCTGATACTGCTTGAAGCGCTTGACGCCAAGCTCCACTCCGCACCACCTCCCAGCAGCGGCTTGGCAATGCCAAGATCACTCGGCACCAACCCGATATCCGGTTCGGCCCCGCGCCAATGCAAGCTGATATTTTTACCAATCCAACTGCTGCCATCATTCGGCACGACTTTCAGCGGATGGGTTTGACCACGCTCGACAAAGCAAACCGAGGGTATTGCGTTGGACTTCCACCCCATCCAGGAAGATCTTGACTTCGTTCTTCCAGGGGCTGGTCGCAATGGCCTTCACGTTGAATACGTGTTCCACCGCGATGGCATCGGCATGGGCCTTGACGTTGACAGTAATGGTTTTGTCCCCGGCACTGCTCGGCTGATAAAGCACGCTCGCCCACCCATCATTCCCCGTGGGACCGGCGAAGATCAGTCCTTCCTCAGACCGCCATTCCACCAACGCATTGACGACCGGGTCCCCATCACCGGCGATGACGACGTGCACCACCTGCACCCTTAGCAACACGCTTTCGTTTTCGTCCACGATCGGAAACTTGTTGGCCTCTCGCACGTCGCCGATCCTGACCAGGTTGCGAGCCAGTGACATGGCTTTTTTCGGCGAAGGGCGCAACAGCTTCGAGCAGACCAGGTCCAGGTCGAACCGACCGTCCAGATCGTCCGCACTTGTCAGGGTCCAGGTGAGTCCGGTGCCGGTCACCGGGACCCCGAAGTCAAGCGCCGGGGAAACCGTCACCCCCAGTTGTTCCGGAGAATCGCCGCTCCAACGCAGTGACAGTTTCGTCTCCAGCAGCGGACTGTCCGATGGCAGCCTCAACTCCAGAGCGTAATCCGAACCTCGATTAGGATATCCGGTTTTCTCCTCCCACCGTGCCTGCGCCCCCTCGACGACCGCCATCACGTCTTTCCAGGGGTCTGTTTCAAGAACCCGGACCTCCAGGATTTGCGACACGACACCTGCCGCGTAATAGAGGCTTTCGACTGACGCCTCTATCTGGAACTGACCGGCCAGGGACGGCTCATAGTCGAGATAAGCCCAACCCTGGACGTCGGTAGTGGCCACCTTTTTTACCCGCCCATCCGTGACCGTCCACGTAACCGTACGCCCGCTCATAGGCTGGTTGGTGTAATACGAGGCGACCTGAACCCCCACGCGCACACTCTGTTCGTACTCCAGCACCGGGTAATAGGCCGCTTCATGCACCTGGAGAAAGTTGAGCCGATGATGCCCGAGCGAAACCTGCAGGGGATAGGGTTCTGCGGTGTACTGGTTAACCAAATTCATGGAAAACACATAATCCTCATCGCCGATCAACGGGCATTCGAGTAACCAAGGTGATTCCACTGGTTGATCCACGCCCCAATCCGGCGTCGTGACAATCGCCTCCAATGGATTATCGACAATGGTCAACGCCGCCTTTGTGCCCAGCCAGACACTGTCGGGCTCAGCCACGAACTCGAGTCGATGCGCCAAGGCACCCTCTGTCCCAAGGCATACATATAAAGGGTCCGTTGGCCCGATGGATTGTTCGTCGAGCAGGAGCCCTTCCATCGCGGCAGGCTCCAAGTGCAACTGAAGCCTGATGCGCGTGATACGAAGCTTGGAAAACTCGTCTCCAGGGTCGTTTTGAGGGCTGAGTACGGTGACCTTCAGCGTGTCCCTATCAGTAAAGAGTAGCTCCAGCGGGATTTCACACTCCGTCGGGTTGAACTCCAATGGCCCCTCTTTCTTCAGCCTTGCCTGTTCTTCCGGCGTACCGCGCAATTTGGTTGGCAACAACTCAATCGGCTGTTTTCCTGCTTGTCCTTCGACTTCCAGCAACACCTCGCCCGCTCGGGTATGCCACAACTCATACAGGAAAGAGATCACATAGCGGGCTTTATCACTCGGCGTCTTCGGAGCACTTATTGTCTGGTTGACAGAAGCGCCATGGCTGGCCGCCAGAAGACGAATGTAAACGCCGTTGTACATGTCGGATTCGGTACCGAGCGCGCTCCCACGTCTGTTCCATCCCTTCAAGCCGTCCTCGAATTCACCATTTATCACCAAGCTCTCATCTGCCTTGATCACGCTACCCATGGCCATCACCCCTTTGAGTTCTGCTTAAGTCCAGTGGACTCAGCCTCGGTAACCCGATCTTCAACAGCACGTGCGAAAGTCGACTCGCCAGCTTTCGCCGTGTAGCGAATGCGCACGATGATGTCAGTCAAGGAGGCGAGCATTTGCTTCTGAAGCGGGTTTTTTATCGGCCAGGGGAACTTCAACACCCAGCGAGAGACCACTCCCGTGTTTTCAAACGGATTCAACAAGCCTTCATCAGGCTTCATCGCGGTTATTCCGTTGGCGGAAAGGCCCGTCGACAAGGCGATCTGCTGCCCACTGCGTAGATTGATCTGGACATCGGAAGGCGCCACGGACTCCTCCGGATGGTGCAGATAGATCACGGACTGAAGCGACGCTTTTGTAGCAATCTTGCTGCCGACTTGCATCAAGGTGGCTCGCACGTCCTCGAACGGTCCCATCACGACAGGCAGGTCGACCTCGATCGAGCTGATTTGCCGACAGTAATGCCCGGGATGATCGCGATCGAACAGCAGTTGGGTGAGTTCGAACTCCAAGACCCCGGTGTCTTTCAACCCATCCCATGCATCTTTCCAGCTCTTCACGCCGGCTTGGGATTCAATCTTGTCCTCGAACAGACGGCGCAGGGAGACGGTCTTGATCAACTCCAATCGTCGCTCATAGCGCTGCAAGTATTCACGCTCCATGCGCAGCAGATATCCATGTAAATGCTCGCCTGCAGTCAGGCCGTGGCGGTTGTCCAGCCATACTTGAGGCAACGCAACCTGCGTGTCGTAGTCGCCGGTCTCGGCGCTTAACGCGGCCTGAGCGCTGAGACACAAACTGATCACCGCATCATAGGCTTGGTAATGCAGCGCCTTGAGCTGGCCCAGCAACCAGCCGAACAGTTCGGCATTGGTCGAGCGCTTCTTGATGAAGTTATAAACCGTCACCGCTTGGCTGTTGGCCCTCAGGGTTTGCTCCAGGGTGGTTTGCGCGGCTTGCAGGGAATGGGCCTGTGCGGTGATTTGCGCGTCGATCGCCCGAACCTCCGCTTGCGCCTGGTCCCGTTGCAATTGCCAATCTTCCCGGCGACGACGATAGCCCTCAGTCGTGGCCTGTTTATCCGCGCCGATCTGCATGACCGACGCGGCGGTTCCCAGCACGAAACTCACCGCATCAATAGCCTTGTCCAGACGATGGCCACCGTTGGCAAGACCAAATATGGTCGGGATGGCAGCTACTACCGCGGCAGCCGGTTTGAGAGACGCCCCGGCCAATTGCAGAGTTTTGGAAACCTGCAGCATTTCCATGACGCTGTATTCCGCCGACGAAATATTTTCGTCATAGCGTCGTGCATACTCCTCGGCTCGTTCTTGCGCCACGGCGCGACTTTGCTCCAACGCGACCATGCTTGCTTGTAGCTGGGCAATACTTTGCTCCTGAACGGTCCGAGCGTAAGCCCCCAATTCAACCAGATGACTTTGTTGCATTTCCTCCTGTTCGGCCCGATCACGCTGTTCAAGCAAGCGCAGCACCTGGCCCCCGTGGTCTTGCAAGCTTTGCACGGCGCGCAACGCCACCTCGAAGGTCGTACGCCAACGAAAGGCCCCCACCACCAGGCGTCCGCCCATGGGCCTTGTTCCTCCCACGCCACCGGCCGCCAGATCACGCAACAACTGGTTGGGGTCGGTAGGGGGGCTGAACAGCGGAATGTCCAGCGGCTTGCCATCCAGGGTCAGGTTGTTGCGAAGGTTGTACAGACGCTGACCGGGTAGCCCATACAGCTCGAGTAATTGCTCGTTCATCGGCAGCTTGAAGGGCTCGTTTGCCAGCAACCCCATCAAAGGCGCAGCCTCGGCGGCCGCCGGAAAGTCCGCCAGGCTGAACACCAGGTTTTTTTCAAACCGTTCCAGTGCCGGGCGCACGTTGGCTTTGTTCATCAGGTTTCCCACCGTCTCGGTTTCCCAACGGTTGACCGTCCGAACCACGGGAGCCTTTCCCATCAAAAACTGGGCCTGGACATAACAGAGCTTGGCCGCCACCAGACTGTCGCGGGTGAGCTGGCGGTAATACCAGTCCCCCCAAGCGATCAAGTTTTTGACGTACTCGGTGAACACCAGTATCTGGAAATGCCGAGGTGTCGAATAGCCAATGGCATCGGGATCGGTTGGCTCATCAATTTCAAATCCCGAGTTGCCGGGAACACTCAACGGCCGACAGCGCCAATACAAAGGCTTTGGTTTCTCAGCCGAAGACTCAGCGGGTGCTTGTGGATCGAACAGGTAATGCAACCATTTCTGCGCATCGAGAAAACGGTCCTCGGCACGCAACCGCGCCGCCACCAGGTGGGGCACATGAAAAAACAGCTCCCAGAAGAACAAGCCGTTGGCGCCGTTAAAAGCACCGTTGGGTTCCAGAAACTCAGTCGCCACCTGGGGAAGCGGCTCCTCTAGAAATTGCGTATCCCAATCCAATACCGCATCGACGGAAATATTGGAACGCTGCACCAACTCGGGACCAAACAGCGAGTTCAACCGAGTGTACTCAAGGTCCAGCCCAGTCTGGTTGAAAGAAAGAAATTGCGCCGCGTCCAAGGTGTTTTTATGAAGAGTCACGGGCTCGAAGCCGGTAACGTTTTTGATCGTCAGCGTAAATTTCTTACGCCCATGGCCGCCTGAGTCAGCGCCGAACAGAAAGACCGGATCCGGCCAGGAACCTTCCCTGCGACTGAATTCAAGCCATTCAGTACTCCAACCGCCAGCGATTGGGAACTCTTTTTCAATCGGCGCCGGATCTCCGCCAGCCGGACTTTGCAATGCCAATTTCAGGGTAACCTTATCGTCAGTCTTATTCCCTGTCGGCCTGCAATAACCCTGTACAAACAATTTGTCGTCACTACCGACGCGAAACGCCACAGCCTGCAAGCCCAAGTAAGGCGTCAAGGTGCCCGCTGGATCATCGGAAACCACCACGGCCGGTTGGTTCGCCAGCGGATGCTGGACCGTCTCGGCAGTCTTGAAGCGATGTTTGGCTGCCTCCTCCAACCAGCGGCCATCATCCGTGTCCACCGGACGAAACAACACGTCACGCACCGCAAAAATCTTCTTGGCACCAAAGGTCAGCATCACCCCGAGCCGACCTTTGGGATGCTGGCGATCAGCCCACAGGGTTGCAATCAGCCGGGCATCGGCTGGTGGGTCTCCGTCCTGCGTGGAATGATGCAGGCTCAGAGGCGCCGACCAGTTACCGTTCTGGGACATGAAAGAGACGTTGATGTCCAACCTGGGCGGCAACCCCTCGCCGCCTGCCTGCGCCGGAAGTGCGTCTTGCCATTGCGCCCATACGAGGCAAAGTCGACCGCTCCAGAACACCGGACGAATGTCCAGCACCGTCGTGGCAGGTGGAATATCCACAGGCTGCCATTCACTCCAAGCTGTTGGATTGATCGCGACACAGGAAGGAGAGAGTTCAACCTCAGCCTTACGCCAGAAGTATTGGAAAGGCGGTACCCGCTGCCGACCGACAAAGTAATAGTCGGTACGGTCAGGCGTAACGCCGTCCATATAGGCGCTGATCACATCCAGGTTGCAGATTTGCTCGAAGGACTGCAGGTAGTCTCTCAGAGCAAGCTGGACGGAATCGCTGCTGAGGCGTGTCTGGTTGAGGTTGTTCTCCAGGGTCTTGAACAGACTGGTCTTGCGCAGGCGAACAAAGGGGTTGATGAAGTTCTCCGGGTAAAGAGCGATCAGCTGCACCGCCGCCCAATCTGGATAGTTGCTATAAAGCTCCCATGTGGCCAGATCGCCCTTGTCGAACTCGACCTCTGCGTAGCCGGGCTCCAATTTCCGGTAAGCGGCATGAATGAACTGCTGGGCGCAACTGGCGGCTTCGCCGACCCAAGAGCTTTGCACCGGGTAGTTGTCCAATGGGTCCATGCGCAGCAATTCAAACAAGTCTGCCGGGGTTCGCACGAAACCATAGGCATCCCCTGCCGGTTTGATTTGACCAATGCAGTATTCGACCAGGGCGTTACGACGTTTTTCGAGCAGCTCACCCATATTGTTCGTTGCCATGATCGTCATTCCTCAGAAGCAAACGTAATGGGCTCGAAATGTGCCTGGGCTGAACTGGCTTCACTCAAGACACTGACGTTGAACGTTCCACCGGTCGGGCTGGAGACGAATACCCGCGTCTGCCCGTCCTCGTTGGTAAAGCCCTGCCGGGGCCGAATAAGCAGCGCCGTTTTTTGCGCAGAATCAACCGGTTCGGAGAACCATTGCACAAGGGCGTTTTTACCGAGGTTTGCGTAACGGTCTATCAGCGTGGCGTAAAGCTCGACTTCCTGGCCGTACGGCACTTCTGAGAGCGGCACCGGTGACTTGAGCCGTAGCGCAAAGGTGAGGGTTGAAACGTCGGCGACGAGATTGACGGTGGGTCCGTATTGCGGCTCAAACAGATCCACCCAAAATTGCGGGGTGTCCGTGCCCATCACTTTGCCCGGCGTAAACTCCATCTCGACCTTGCCGTCGGGGTCCGTTGCGGCGCTGCCTTGAAAGGTGCCCAGCGTGGCGCTCCAATTAATATGGACGCCGCTCAATGGTTCCCCGGAGCGGTCCTTCAACATGAGGGTGAAGATAATCTTCTCGTCATCTTTGTTAGGCACTGCCTCGGTGTTATCCACGGTAATGGTCAAGGTCGCGAGCTGCTTCAGATCCTCGCTGAACGTAACCGCGGGTGCATTGGACTCGGACATGCTGAGCAAGGCATGGTCGGCGGCTTCCTTGTAGGCCGACTTTTTCAATTCCTCTGGCAAAGTTCCTATCAGGAAAATCGTCAAGGCATCCATGCCCGTACGCGCAGCCAACTCCCGAACGCGCAACAGCCAATCCAGTTGGACCAGGTCTTTCAGGACTTTCTTGCTCGGTTCGATGCGGCTCACGCATTCACGCACCTCCTGGACGCTCCAGTTAAAGAATTCGGCCAGCCTGATCGACGATGCCTCTTGGGCCAATTTCAGTGCGGCTGTCCCTATTGACTCGAGACGCAATGCGTTGACCTCCCGCAGGTAATCGAGGAGCTTCTGGGGAGGCTGCTCGCTGAGCTCAAAGGCATGGGTGAGCGACGCCAGGTAATAAACTGTCCGAATCGTGAGCGCATACTTGTCGACTGACCCCGGCAGCCAGGCCATGTAGCCATACTCCAGATAGTCCTGCAAAAGCTCTTCGCCAAGCGCCAGTTTCTGCACCACCGCACCGCGACGGCGAATATCAGCCAGCAGAAAAAGCAAAGGGTCCGGTTGCACATTGCGCCAGGTATGAAAATCTTCGGTCTGCAAATCGACGTGCCCGAGCACCAGGCGCAGCAATTGATGCACTGTTGTATTGGCCCACGTCAGCAAATGAATCATTCGTCCCGAATCGACGCCTGCGTAAGCCGCCAGGCTCTCCTTGACCACCGATACCTGGTTCTCTCTGATCTGCAGCAGCACGCTGAGCATTGTCTCGACAATGGCAGGACGCTCGGGCTCAAACGCTTCGCCAAGGCCATCTCTCACCGCATCGTCGAGTTTTTCCCGTGCAAAGGCCAAGTAATCGGCCTCGGTTAGGGCAGAAGCGATCACCAACCCATCGGCATCGACCAGGACCGTCAGTAAATCCACCCAACTGCCACCCACCAGCGCGGGTACACCCGCCATCAAAAACGCCGAATCGGTGAATAGCGCGCCAGGCAATAAATTGAGTATTTGTTTGAAAAGCTCGCCTTCAGCGTTGGTGGCGGTCAAGACGCGTGGCGGCAAAAGCTGTTGCAGTATCCAACTCACTGGAATGTCGCGATCAGTACACCATTGCGTGCACTCTTGCATGGCATACAGCAGATTAAGCACATCAGGCATGCCGTCTGCCGAACCGATTCGAGGTACACCCGCGACGCCGTTGAGCCAAGCTTCCTCGCCCAACAACGACAGCAGCAGCACGCCTTCGACCGGCGTGATACCCAACAGCCTGGGAAACTTCACCAAACGGTAGAAGCTGGACAGGACCTGGGGGCTACGGGGCAGCTTGCCATCTTCGATGCCATAGGCCCCCGCAACGGCCTGAGCCAGGTAGGCATAGGTTTTCAGATCAATATTCAACGCGCTGCACAGTTGGGCGACTGTCAGGTCCAGCTCTTCGGGTTCGGGCAAGACCGCAAAGAGTCCTCCGTCAAGTTTCAAAGGCTCGCGGTAGTCATCCTGAAGGTTGAAGATCTGATCGAATTGCGAAAGCGTTTCACCGCGTCCGTAAATCGACAACGCGTCGATAAACACAGCAAAGTCGGGTGCGGTACACCCGTAACGTTCCCGTAGCGATTGAAACAGCCCCAGCGCGTGCTCGACTTGCGGGGTGATCCACCAGTCTTCTTTCGACTTTTCTTGCGACTCATCCCCACGCGCCTCGGCGTTGATCGCCGCCGCCAGCAGTGCGTCGACTTGCTCGCTCGGCAACGCCAGCCATTGGTCCAGACGCACCTTTCGGTTCATCCGGTCAAATCGCTTAAAGCCATCGACGACGTTGGGGTCCAGCGTCAGGCGATGAAGAAACGATTCGCTATCGGCGCTGCCGGTGATTTCCACAACCGGGAGCATATTGGCGTGGAGGTAAACCGAACCGGAGCGGTAACTTTCCGGCTCTTCTGCATTCGCTGTCGGATACACCGAGACGTTGGCGGAGCGAACGGGTGCGAAGCGGCGCACCGACAACAAGGCTTCGAGCCCAAGGGTGTCGAGTTTGGTTCGTTCGCCGAAGAATTGGACTTGGTTGAGGTTTTCATATTTATAGGTGTTATCAGTTCCGAAGTTCTCGGCATAAAAACTTTCCTTAACATCTAGGGCGGCTGGATCCTCCGTCAGCAACTTCCGTTGATAAGGGCCCAGCCGCGACGCATGGGCCAGGGCACGCCCCGCGTCGTTATCCCAAGCTTGAGGTTGCAAAAAATACGGAAACGAGCCATCCACCTTGTGGGCGAAATCCCCCACCGAAAGACCATGATGGCGTGTAACAGTGTCCACGGAGACCCAGTGCTGGTAATAAGGCAAACCATTGGGATAGCGCGCCTGAACCATGGCTTCTTCAAGATCCACGGAAGCTTTATCCTCGGAAGCTGGGTGTTCCTTAATGAAGGTCTCCAGCACCAAGAGGATGACATCCACCGCAGATACGGGGCGATGCACCGCATTGAAATCTACGCTCAGCCGTTTCAAATCCTTGCGTCGGTCGTGCAGAAGCATGGACTCCTCGTCTGAAACCGACTCGATCCGCTCTTCTATCCACTTCATCAGCTCGATCAGATAAGCCACCGGTGAAGTCAGCGACTCCAGCGCCTGTGGCGGGCACATGGCGTCGAATTTGGGTGTAAACAGTTCGTCAAAGCTGGGGCCCTTGACCATTGACAACAATCCGTCCCGCGCACCCGCCGCCCTCGTATCGGTCCCGATACCGTACAAGCTGTGTTCTATGAACTGACGGCGTACATACAGGGCCATGCTGTTGCACCGTCGTAAAAATCGGCGGGCATCATCAAGGGGCAAGTTAAATTCCCTCACCAGTCCTTGCGCGCCTTTTTCAACCAGCGGAAAGATCGAGCCCCCGTCCTCGATGTATTTGCCAAGTGCAGGGTATCGGACGAGTTGCTCCGGACTGAGAATCTGCTTCATCAGTTGCACGGCAGGTCGGGATTGCGCCATGGCCAGTTTCCTTGAGTCGAAAACGGTTTGTACGGCCCGACGAGTCGGCCAGGCCTTGCGTGGGTTGAATTACGCGCTAATAAACCCTGGTCGGCTACTGTCAGATCTGACAGTTCACAAGACCGCCCATCGGGCCAGGACTGCGGCGAGGACCGCATTACTTCACGTCGAAGCGCCCACTCTCAACCCAATCGGAAACCGTCGCGCCATCCGCATCGCTCGTGAGGGTCTGCTTGAATCGGCACCACTGGCCGCCGCTGACCAGCGTCTGCGTCGCCTCGCCCTGCCATTGGCCGGCAGTCACGCCAAGGGCCGCGGCCCAGTCCAGTTCGGGGTTGTACCAACTCACGACACGCCCGCTGCCCGCCCTGCCCCGGCCTTCGAACGTGACCGGGTTATCGACCCAACGTCCCGCCGCCGGCCTATCGATTGAAGGCAGGTAGGTCCCCAGTACCACCGCTCGCGGCGAGTCGGCGGACTCGAAACCCTCGCATTTCGCCACGGCCAGCAGCTCGTGGGCGCCGCCGGGTGTTTCGAGCGTTACGGTCACCGACCAAGTGCGGTCCTCCAGCACCGGGCCGCTCGCCAGCGCTGTGCGGCTGGCATCGTTCAACCTGACCGTCACGGTGTCCCCCGGTATGCCGAAGCCCGACACCACGACGTTGGAGCCAATGTGCTCGCCTGTGGCAGGGGTTTCGATGAAGGGTGCGGCAGGGACAATGTTATAAGTGAGCCACGAACTGAAGTCGGAGGTTTGCTCGTTTCCTTTCTCGTCTATAAAAAATTGCTTGGCCCGGACAGTGGTGCTGCCAATCGGCAAAGTCACTTCTGTTTTCCAATCGCCGATCGAGTTCACAAAGATGTTTTCACGTAACGGGTCGGCTTGGCCTTGTAGCCAGACGGTGACTCGCCCATTGGGTATACCGCGGCCTGACAACTCCGAGGTGCGCGGTAAGCTCCCGCCGGGCTGTGGTTTCACGAATTCCGGGGGCAGCAGCACCACGTTGAACACCCGTTGTTCACTGAGCTCCGATGATTGTCCATTTAATACTTGCTGCGCATGGATGAAATATTTACGGAACTCAAGTCCAGAGAGCTCGATGGACCACTCGCCGTCGGCGGTGAGCAACTTGGGCTCACCCAACGGCCTTCCGAACTGAACATCGTGCAGTTGCATCGTGGCCCCGACCATGCCGTTGTCCCCTCGGACGATCACATCGCGGCCCACCATATCGTCGGGACCGGGATAGGTGATCACCGGTTTGAGCATGGGCAGGGAAACCGAAAACACTTTGAAGATTTCTGGTGAGTCTTGTTCGGCGGCGGTCTGGATAAGCGTCGCGGTGTGAGAAATGTCTGGCTCGAACGGAGTATCGCGCCGGAAAGCCCAGCGACCATCGTTATCGTCATCGATGACTGTGTGCATAACACCGTCGTCATTGAACGTAAGCTTGAGCGTAGCACCCGACCAGCAAGTGCCGCTGAAGTTGGGCGAGAGGCCGTTATCCACCGGATCACCCATGCCGGGTGCCAGTGGAGGGATGGTGACCTCGACCTCGACCCAGTTGGGTGACCACTCTTCCGACAAAAACTGTTTGATATAGATTTTGCGCCTGAGCGTCGGTCCCCAGACTTCAGAGGCCGGGCTCCGCCACTTTTCGCCGGACACTTGAGCATCTGGGGCAACCTTGTTGGTGCCGCCAGGAACATCAACCAGTCTCACCATCGCGTCATTGAAACCTTTGCCTGAAAATTCCGGTCGATACTCCGGCGTGTAGGACACCTCGCTTACATCAGGCAAGCCCACATCAATGTAAAAGTAATAGGGTTCAGACTCGATCCAACCACTTGCTCTGTCGGGTACCTTTTGAATCGCCTGCAAGCGGTAGTTGCCAAACGGCCAATCGGTCGCTGTCGTTTCCCATTCCCCGTCCTTCACGTCCGCCAGTGGTGGGGGCCTGACAGTTGGGCCACTGTCTACCGTGATTTCGATGGTGGCACCGAAATAGCCGAGGCCTGAGAATTTAATGGTGGTGTTGGATGGATAGGTACTGATGCCGGACAACTTGGGAGGACGGATTTTGAACGCTCGGGCAGGGCTACGATCCGTTTCCTCCTGGCTATTTGCGAGGATCGCCACCACTGAAACTGGACCTGCCGGAATTATGACAGCACAAGTCCAGTCATCCAGTATCGTCAGGTTTGTCCCAAACAAATCCTCCCCGCCGTCCCTGAAAACTTTAACACTAAAACCTAAACGGCCCTTTATGCCCTTCAACCAAAAGTTCCTGTCTTGAACCGAACCGGCTGGCGGATCGGTAATTTCTGGCGGCGTGGATGAAACAACTTTTATAGCAATATTTTCTGCCCAGCCCGACTCCTGACCGTTCAGGGTCTGTTTGGCAGTGAAAGAGTGGTTACCCGTAGCCAATATATTGGTTAAGCGCGAAATAGAGAACTCGCCAAACTTATCAACCAATCTATCTAGATGAGGGACTATTTCACCCGTACCACTCACGTGGAGTTGTAGCTTTGCTCCGGGCACACCTGTACCAGAAAACGCTGGCCAGCGTCCAACTGTCGTATCTGGTTTAGGCTTTAGAATGACTGGCTTGGTCAACAGTGTTACGGTGACACTCGCCGCCTCATCCGAAGGCATACCATCAAGAACCTGCTTCGCGGTAATGCGGTTTGCCCCCGACAACAGCGGTTTGATTAAAGGCGCTGCCCAAATGCCACCCTTTACGTCGACAGGCTCGGATAATGCCTCCCCCGAATCGGCGCGGTAAACAGTGACTTTCGCCGAATTCGTGCCTGTACCTTCAAAATTTAGGGCTTGGTCGGGTAGCACCACAAGTCCACTCGTGGGCTTTGTAATTCGTGGAGGGGCGACATAACGCACCTCCACCGCTCCATACAGATCCCTATCCGGGCCATCATTTATATCGTATATCCAGTGAAAATTAACGACTGCTGAAATACCGTTACCCGTAGCTGCATGTGTCGAACCACTCATATCGTGCCATGCACCGTCTTGTATCCCTTTATCACCGATTAAGCTACTCCACCCCCCTTCGTTCACTGACTTAAGCCTAAGCTCTGCATTGCCGCTGTTGCGACTGTTACTTCTTGCTTTATACCGCAGAGGCTGCGCATAAAATTTCGACTCACTCGACCACCAACACCTCACCTCAAGGTCCGCCCATAAAGTTCCATCCTGAGCTCTGATGGTGTATTTTTTTCCGACTTCAGAATCGACATCTTCAATATCGCTGACAGACTTCATATTTGAACTCCACCGTTAATTATGTCGAGACGCCTTCAAAAACTGCGCCGCGCAAACGAGTTACGACTTACACCGTAAGCAACCAAATTGGAATAATTTGGACATGTAATTCTTCGCATCACTCTTAATGTTCGGATCTCATTTTTTATCAAAAATCACGACAAAATTGATGGAGCGTTCAATTAATAAACGCCAAATGCTCTATCTCGACACCTGTCAACTTTGACAGTCCCGACCAACGGCCCTACCACCTTTGTAGGAATCCCCCGAACCTGGCTACACCTCCTTGCGCAACGGACTACAGATCCGCCAGAATCCGCCGACTTGTGCACCTTGGCCTTGCCCCGTAACGTGATTCGCGTCGCTGACAACTCAGCGATCGGGTTTAGTCGCTCGGCGGTAGATACGATGTGCACAAGCGTCATCCAGTCGGGCTCCCCTGCCCCGCACTTGATGGTGGCTGTTCGCAGGGCGCCCTCGGGCGCGCCGGATTTCGTGTCTCCGCCGGTCGACTAACCTGCGTCCAGCCGCCACCCACATTCGTTTAGTCGCGAACAAGGTGGCAGCACCATTAACGGAGACCGACCATGATCAAACCAACCCCAAATCCCCCAAAACCCGCCCCACGTCCCACCCGCAAAACCCTCGACGAGCAAAAACTCGACAAAGCCGCACAAAAAGCCCTGGACCATTACCTAAAACCCAACGCTAGGCAAGCCGGACAAGACCCCACGCCAGTTGGACTATTTCATCGTCGCCCCCGATGCGGACCCCGAAGGCCTGCTGGCGCACACGTACGAAACCTTCTGCTCGGTGAGCACGTTGATCCTGGATTTATCGGAAGACCTGGAAGGCGCCCCGCGCAACCTGGCCCTGGCGATTCACCAGATGGGCGAGATGGGGGTGTTGTTGCTGGAGAAGTTGATGGATGGCGAAGCGAAGGTGCAGCGTTGAGGGCGGCGTGAGCGGCGCAATGAATTAGACGCCAGCGCTGTGGCGAGGGAGCTTGCTCCCGCTCGGCTGCGAAGCAGCCGGAAAACTGGCGAATGCAGTAACTGTTGCTCCGCATTCAGGCGTTTTGGGGCCGCTTCGCGACCCAGCGGGAGCAAGCTCCCTCGCCACGGAGTTATGGGTAACTTTGAACTATTGGGCGTCTTTGAGACTAGAGCTGCCCAGTAAAAACCAAGGCCCACGCGATATCTACATCGGATAGAAGCTGATGTAGATATCGGCGACGCACTCACATTTTCTGCATCCCGGCGACGTCCATCGCAGGCCGAAATTGGCTTCAAGCGTAATGTGGAAATTCTTCCACCTCATATTTACTGTCAGGTATCTTTCCCGCGTCAACGTTAGCCACCACGAGCCACTTGCGAACATCTATAAAGTTAGTATTTATGCATCGACAGGACAGTTTATTTCGTCACATCCCAAGCCCCCGTCATATTAATATCGTTGCGCGGCCACGCCTGGTCATATATCCAATTAAAATGTATAACCGCCGTTCGATTATTACCTTGCACAGAAACAGTGTGTCCAAACTCGTGCCATTTTCCGTCTTGAATCCCGCTGCCTGTCAACTGCCTCCAGCCGGTGTCGCCAGCTGAAACAAGCGCCAACTTAATATTACCTTCTGAGCGGCCATTATTCGAGGCTATATAGTTAATGGTTCTAACAGTAAACATAGTGCCATTCTCCGACCACGAATACTCCAAACTTAGTTGCGCCCATTGACCGTCTCGTTCCGCTTCCACTATTACTGCTTTTGGGGTCTTATCAACATTCATGACTGCACCTCGTTTTAACGAACATATTGCCCGGCAGCACTCGCAGGGCAATGTTTGATTAAGAAGTAACAGAGCGCGCCCCTATGGGCTCCTGAACATCTCTATTAGCCATATAACGACTGGGACGTGGTACCAATAAACGTCGGAACCAATTGCCGCGCACCTGTCAACTCCGACAGTCCCGACCAACGGTCCTACCACCTTTGTAGGAATGCCCCGAACCTGACTACACCTCCTTGCGCAATGGACTACAGATCCGCCAGAATCCGCCGACTTGTGCACCTTGGCCTTGCCCCGTAACGTGATTCGCGTCGCTGACACCTCAGCGATCGGGTTTAGTCGCTCGGGGTATGTCATCAGGTGCATTGCGCTTCCATCAGTCAGGTTTCCTACCCTGCACTCGATGGTGGCTGTGCGCAGGGCGCTTCGGCGCGCCGGTTTTTGGTGACACTTCCCCGGTCGACTAACCTGCGTACAGCCGCCACCCCTCGTTTAGTCGCGAGGAGGTCAAGGCATCACTGGAAGGAAGTTCACCATGATCAAACCAACCCCAAATCCCCCAAAACCCGCCCCACGCTCCACCCGCAAAACCCTCGACGAGCAAAAGCTCGACAAAGCCGCGCAAAAAGCCCTGGACCATTACCTGAAGCCCAACGCCGGCAAGCCGGACAAAACCCCACGCCAATTGGACTATTTCATCGTCGCCCCCGATGCCGACCCCGAAGGCCTGCTGGCGCACACGTACGAAACCTTCTGCTCGGTGAGCACGTTGATCCTGGATTTATCGGAAGACCTGGAAGGCGCCCCGCGCAACCTGGCCCTGGCGATTCACCAGATGGGCGAGATGGGGGTGTTGTTGCTGGAGAAGTTGATGGATGGCGAGGCGAAGGTGCAGCGTTGAGAGCGGCGTGAGCAACGCGTTGAGTTAGACGTCCTTGTGGCGAGGGGATTTATCCCCGCTGGGCTGCGCAGCAGCCCCAAAAGCAACAACTTCGACCTTACTGGCACACCGAGTTGTTTGGTTTGGGGGCTGCTGCGCAGCCCAGCGGGGATAAATCCCCTCGCCACAGAACCAAGCTCACGTTGCCACAGCGCTGCTGTCGACGACGCGGGGGGACTCCCTCGCCACGGGTTATGGGGCGGTTTTGAGCTGGGGGCATCCAGTAAAAAATCGGGGCTTCAGGCCGAGGCCGACACCGGATGGAAGCTGAAATACTGCCGTAACGCGCTCACCAAAACGCCATATTCCGGTGACGCCCGGAGCAGGCTGAAGCCGGCGTCGAAGTGTTGGGGCGTCACATCTTCGTGGCACCACAGGCAGTTGGCTCTCAGCAGGATATGTTGCTGCGGCCCTTCGTCGGCAGGTATTTTCAGGCAGAGGTCAAAATTTGCGCCCACCATCAACGGCAAATGGCTGATGAGCATCAGGCCGTTTTCAGACACATTACCCAGGAACCCGATAGGGTTCTGGTTGGTGCCATTGAAGACCTGGAGGAAATACGGCAATTGATGCCGTTCAATTCGACGTCCTTTGTACATGGCTTGCATCGCTTTTCTGGACAGCCGTGTGCACGGCCATCGGTCGATTCGGAACGAGCCTGAGTCAGCTCGCTCTCCCCGATCCCGGTGCCAGACGCATCCAAGCATGCTGGCCAACTTCTGCCGGTCACAGGTGACGCTTCAAATTGAAACCCAGGAACCTATTCATACCTTGTACAAATATAGCCCAAGCATGGACAAGGGCCAGCCGAATGCGAGACCTGTTATCGGTCGACAAGCGGCTCGGTCCAAAGGTTTCAATTCAACGCAATCAGAATGACGTAGGGCGAATCGCCGCAGCGCTGCGGGTCGGGTAATGGCCCAGGCTCTGCAGGGTTTCGAGCCGTGCGCGGGCGCGGTAAGCGTATTCGCTGTTGGGGTACTGTGCGAGGATGAACTGGTAGGTTTGCGCCGCGTCGACGAACAGCTTTTGCCGTTCCAGGCATTGGCCGCGCATCATCGAGACTTCCGGCTGCATGTAGCGGCGAGCGCGGCTGGCGCGGTCGACCTTGGACAGCTCGAGCATGACCTGGTCGCAGTCGCCCCGCTCGTAGGCCGTGTAGGCGAGGTTCATGTGGTGGTTCATCGACCAACGGGTGCAGCCCGTGATACTCAGGGCCAGGGCAATAAAAAGCACGAATCGCATGGGGAGGTTCTCCTGTCTTGAGTTCTTTATCGACCTGGGTGGAAAAATCTTCAACCTGAAAGCTCAGCTAGGCAGTGCTCTTGTGGCGAGGGGATTTATCCCCGCTGGGCTGGGGAGCAGCCCCCAAGCCAACCCCTGGGTGTGTCAGGCTAATGTGCATTTGCCATTTTAGGGCTGCTTCGCAGCCCAGCGGGGATAAATCCCCTCGCCACAGAAGGAATGTGAAAGTCGTAGAGGCGCAAAAATTTTCAGGAATGTTCATTTCGAAAAAGAAACGAATAAGTAGTGCACTTGAACAATGACTACACCCAAAGACCATAGTAGCCTTCGCTGGCGCTTGAACTTGAGGAGTCCTGCATGTCCGTCCGTCGCACCAAAATCGTCGCTACCCTTGGCCCGGCCAGTAATTCGCCGGAAGTTCTCGAACAGCTGATTCTGGCTGGCCTGGACGTTGCCCGCCTGAACTTCTCCCACGGCACCCCCGACGAGCACAAGGCTCGTGCCAAGCTGGTGCGCGACCTCGCCGCCAAGCACGGCCGCTTCGTTGCCCTGCTGGGCGACTTGCAAGGCCCGAAGATCCGCATCGCGAAATTCGCCAACAAGCGCATCGAATTGAAGATTGGTGACAAGTTCACCTTCTCCACCAGTCACCCGCTGACCGAAGGCAACCAGCAAGTGGTCGGCATCGACTACCCGGACCTGGTCAAGGATTGCGGCGTGGGCGACGAGCTGCTGCTCGACGACGGCCGCGTGGTGATGCGCGTCGAAACCGCCACCGCTACCGAACTGCACTGCGTCGTGACCATCGGCGGCCCGCTGTCGGACCATAAAGGCATCAACCGTCGCGGTGGCGGCCTGACCGCCCCGGCCCTGACCGAGAAAGACAAGGCCGACATCAAGCTGGCCGCGGAAATGGAAGTCGATTACCTGGCCGTGTCCTTCCCCCGTGATGCGGCGGACATGGAACACGCCCGTCAACTGCGCGACGAAGCCGGCGGCACTGCCTGGCTGGTGGCCAAGATCGAACGCGCCGAAGCCGTGGCCGACGATGAAACCCTCGACGGCCTGATCAAGGCGTCCGACGCCGTGATGGTGGCCCGTGGCGACCTGGGCGTTGAAATCGGCGACGCCGAGCTGGTGGGCATCCAGAAGAAGATCATCCTGCACGCACGCCGCCACAACAAAGCGGTGATCGTCGCGACCCAGATGATGGAGTCGATGATCCAGAACCCGATGCCGACCCGCGCCGAAGTGTCCGACGTAGCCAACGCCGTATTGGACTACACCGACGCGGTGATGCTCTCGGCGGAAAGCGCCGCCGGCCTCTACCCGCTCGAAGCGGTGCAGGCCATGGCGCGCATTTGCATCGGCGCCGAGAAGCACCCGACCGGCAAGACCTCCAGCCACCGCATCGGCAAGGAATTCAGCCGCTGCGACGAAAGCATCGCCCTGGCGACCATGTACACCGCCAACCACTTCCCGGGCGTGAAGGCGATCATCGCTTTGACCGAAAGTGGCTACACCCCGCTGATCATGTCGCGCATCCGCTCCTCGGTGCCGATCTACGCCTTCACCCCGCACCGCGAAGCCCAGGCGCGCGCAGCGATGTTCCGTGGCGTGTACACGATTCCGTTCGACCCGGCTTCGCTGGAGCCGCACGAAGTCAGCCAGAAAGCCATCGATGAACTGACCAAGCGCGGCGTCGTGGAAAAAGGCGACTGGGTCATCCTGACCAAGGGCGACAGCTACCACACCACCGGCGGCACCAACGGGATGAAGATCCTGCACGTTGGCGACCCGATGGTTTGATGATCGGTTGCTGAAAACAAAAGCCCCGCCATGTGAATGGCGGGGCTTTTTGGTTTGTGCTTTGGGGAATGCAGTGTTTGGGCTGGCGCTTTCGCGAGCAAGCTCGCTCCCATAGGGGTTCTGTGTACGCCGCAAATCCAATGTGGGAGCGAGCTTGCTCGCGATGACGATCTGTCAGACGCCGCCATTCCCACGCGTAAGAAACACATCCGCCAGCAACTGATTACGCGGCAACCCAGCCAGGTACAAACGCTTGGCAAACGCCTCGACCCAATCCGGATGGCCACAGGCCAACGCCTGGGTCTGACGCGAAGCCAGGCGCAACTGCGCGAGTGCGCCTGGGGCCTCGGCAGCCGTCAGCAGCTCGACGCTCAGGTTCGGATACTTGGCCGCCAACGCCTGCAGGGGTTTATTCAAGTAGTGCCCAGCGGCATCGCGGGCCACATGAATCAACCGAATCGCCCCTTGATGCTGCTGGCGCAACGCTTCGCGCAAGATACCGAACAGCGGCCCCAGCCCCGTGCCGGAGGCCAGCAGCCACAGCGGCCTTGCATGCCAATCGGGATCGTAATGCAGCGCGCCGCCACGCAACTCACCGAGGCGGATCGGGTCGCCGGCCTTGAGTTGTCGCACCGCATCGACGAATTGCCCTGGCGCGCGACAATCGAGGTGAAACTCCAGGAAGCGGTCGTCCTCGGGCAGGCTCGCCAGGGAATACGGCCGGGCCACGTCGCCGGCCCACAGCACCAGATGTTGTCCGGCCCGATAGCGCAACGGTCGCTGCGGCGTAATGCGCAGGCGCAGCACGTCGGCGCCGAGCCAATCCAGCGCCGCCACCTCGGCGGCCTGGCCGTCGCGCCGTGGGTCGAAGGTGTGGATCTGCACGTCTTCGATGACCTGGCATTGGCATGCCAGCCGCCAACCTTGATCACGCTGCGCCGGGGTCAGCGCATCGGGACGGTTGTCACGCACATCGCCGCTCACGCATTGCACCAGGCACGCATGGCAACTGCCGGCACGGCAACTGTAGGGCACCGGCACGCCGGACTGGTTGAGCGCGTCCAGCAAGTTATCGCCCGCCGCCACCGTCCATTGTCGGTCGGCGACTTTCAACTCAGGCATCGACATTCTCCCAAGCGGCGGCACACCGATTGCGGCCATCGCGCTTGGCACGGTACAAGGCCTGGTCGGCGCGCTGCAAGGCGCTGTCCAGGTCATCGCCCATTTCCAGCATCGTCATGCCCACCGACAGGCTGAGGCTGCCCACGCGCAATTCGGTCAACTGAACCTCGGTGAACGCCAGCCGCAAGCGCTCGCAACAGGCCGTCAGGCGTGCGGGATCGCAGGCGGGCAGCAGCATGACGAATTCTTCGCCGCCGTATCGGGCCAGCACGTCACCTTCGCGCAGGCAGGCCGTGGCGACGCCGGCGAAGGCCTGGAGCACCTGATCCCCTGCCGCGTGGCCATGCAGATCGTTGATGCGCTTGAAATGGTCCAGGTCGATCAAGGCCAGGCCATGGGCGATGCCGGGCCTGAGGGTATTGAGTTCGCGGCTTGCCAGGCGCAGGAAATGCCGGCGATTGAACAGGCCGGTGAGTTCGTCGGTGGCGACCAGGTCTTCAAGCTGGCGCATCATGCCGCGCAACGTGTCCTGGTGCGCCTGCAAGGCGAACCGGCGCTGGCGCATGCGTTGGCGCGAAGTCTGGACGTAGCGGGCATACAGGACCAGCCAGACCAGCACGATGAACAGCACGCACACTTGCAAGCCGGCCAGCGTCGGGTCGGGAAGCCGGAAGAAATAACCGTCCCACAGCGTGATGCCGGTGAAGCTGATGAACACCAGCGTCGCGCAGCGCACAAAGGCCCGCCGCGTGAGATGAAAAAGCCCGAACAGCAGGATCAGCACATAAAACACCAGGAACACGCCGCGAGCCTGGTCCAGGTGCGCCATCATCCAGGTCTGCCAGCCGAGGCCGATCCAGACCTGTATTTCCGTGAGGCTGGGGTCGGCGAACCGCAGGTTGCGGTCGGTGATGAACAACGCGAACAACCCGCCCTGGCACAGCACCACCAACAAGGTGCCGATGATGACGCCACGCAATGAGTCGAGATAATGGCCACTGAAAAACGCCAGCCACAGCAACACCAGCGCCAGCGCATAGGTCGTGGCTGCGAGGGCGAAACGTTTAAGCAGAAGACGTTGAATGGCGTTATGGGTCAATCGGTGACTCACCATGGGAAAGGAGACTGACAGAGGTGTCCTACGCTATAGGCCAGACGCCACTTTAGTGGCGTGCTCGACAAATGACCATTCAATTCTGAAGCAGAAAAATGGCGTCAAAGCAATGGCCCAGATTGACGCATCTGCCGGCTCCGCCGATCCCCCTGTGGCGAGGGGATTTATCCCCGCTGGGCTGCGGAGCAGCCCTGAAAACCAGTCACCTCGGAGTGTCAGGGTGTTCGCCTTCAGTCATTTTAGGGCTGCTTCGCAGCCCAGCGGGGATAAATCCCCTCGCCACAGATAAATCCCCTCGCCACAAAGGCAGCTCGCTCCCACAGGCCCCCAGCCTGCGATATACTGCCGCGCCTTTTTAGCGTCGCGCCAGCATGCCCGGCGTGCCTTGACCTGGGGTCAGCTCCAAGCTCCAAGCTTCAAGCGGCAAGTTCCGAGCAGTACGCGTACTGCTTCAGCTTGCCACTTGAAGCTTGCCGCTTGAAGCTGCCTCATAAAATGTTCCCGTCTTTAGAGAGGAGCGCGACTCATGACCGTGATCAAGCAAGACGACCTGATTCAGAGCGTTGCCGACGCCCTGCAGTTCATTTCCTATTACCACCCCGTGGATTTCATCCAGGCGATGCACGAGGCCTACCTGCGCGAAGAATCGCCGGCGGCCCGTGATTCCATGGCGCAGATCCTGATCAACTCGCGCATGTGCGCCACCGGCCATCGGCCGATCTGCCAGGACACCGGCATCGTGACCGTGTTCGTGCGCGTGGGCATGGACGTGCGTTGGGATGGCGCGACCATGAGCCTGGACGACATGATCAACGAGGGCGTGCGTCGCGCCTACAACCTGCCGGAAAACGTCCTGCGTGCATCGATCCTCGCCGACCCGGCAGGCGCGCGCAAAAACACCAAGGACAACACCCCGGCGGTCATCCACTACTCCATCGTCCCGGGCAACACCGTGGAAGTGGACGTGGCGGCCAAGGGCGGCGGTTCCGAGAACAAGTCGAAGATGGCCATGCTCAACCCGTCCGACTCCATCGTCGACTGGGTCCTGAAGACCGTTCCGACCATGGGCGCCGGCTGGTGCCCACCGGGCATGCTCGGCATCGGCATCGGCGGTACCGCCGAGAAAGCCGCGGTGATGGCCAAGGAAGTCTTGATGGAATCCATCGACATCCATGAGCTCAAGGCCCGCGGCCCGCAGAACCGTATCGAAGAGATGCGCCTGGAGCTGTTCGAGAAGGTCAACCAACTGGGCATCGGCGCCCAGGGCCTGGGTGGCCTGACCACCGTGCTCGACGTGAAGATCATGGACTACCCGACCCACGCCGCCTCGCTGCCGGTGTGCATGATCCCCAACTGCGCCGCCACCCGTCACGCCCACTTCGTGCTCGACGGTTCCGGCCCGGCCTCGCTGGAAGCGCCACCGCTGGACGCCTACCCGGAAATCGTCTGGGAAGCCGGCCCGTCGGCCCGTCGCGTGGACCTCGACACCCTGACCCCGGAAGACGTGCAGAGCTGGAAGCCGGGCGAAACCGTGCTGCTCAACGGCAAGATGCTCACCGGTCGCGATGCGGCGCACAAGCGCATGGTGGAAATGCTGAACAAGGGCGAAACCTTGCCGGTGGACCTCAAGGGGCGCTTCATCTACTACGTCGGCCCGGTCGATCCGGTCGGTGACGAAGTGGTGGGCCCAGCCGGCCCGACCACCGCCACGCGGATGGACAAGTTCACCCGCCAGATCCTCGAGCAGACCGGCTTGTTGGGCATGATCGGCAAATCCGAGCGCGGCCCGACCGCCATCGAAGCGATCAAGGACAACAAGGCCGTCTACCTGATGGCCGTCGGCGGCGCCGCTTACCTGGTGGCCCAGGCAATCAAGAAATCCAAGGTCCTGGCGTTCGCCGAACTGGGGATGGAAGCGATCTACGAGTTCGAGGTCAAGGACATGCCCGTGACCGTCGCCGTGGACAGCAAAGGCGAGTCGGTGCACATCACAGGCCCGGCGATCTGGCAGCAGAAGATCAGCGAGAGCCTGGCGGTGGAAGTGCAATAACAGGCACTCCAGCGCTGTGAAAAAGGCCGGTGGGCGGCAAACCCACCGGCCTTTTTTCATGCCCGCAGCAAAAACCTGTGGGAGCGAGCTTGCTCGCGATAGCGTTGGATCATTCAGCATGGACGTTGACTGACACACCGCTATCGCGAGCAAGCTCGCTCCCACAAAAGGCATGCGCACAGCCATTCATCGGCCAAACCCGCCCACCTGTAAGATCTGACAGGTTACATCCCCGCTCCCCCTTGGCATCCTCATCCTGGCCAGGAATCAGCCCTGGCGCTGATCAAAGGGATAAACGTCCATGGCAGAGCAAGCGCCCCTACAGATCATCACACCCTCCATTGCTCGGCAGCGCGTCGATCGCGACTATTGGCAACAGCCTCGGCCCGGTGGGCACGCGGGGCGCCGCCTCGTTTGAATTGCCGCTGCCGGTGTCGAGCGCTCGTTACCTGACGCCGGCCATGACCCTTCAGTACAACAGCCAGAGCGGCAATGGCCCGTTTGGCATCGGCATGCAGTTGCCGATCCCCAGCATTGCGCGCAAGACCAGTAAAGGCGTGCCGCATTACCTCGAAGACGATGTCATGGTCGGTCCCGACGGGGTGGATCGTTGGGCCGACCACGGGGCGCATGTCACGCGCATGCTTCCAGGGCGTAGCGATATGACCTACACGGTGGTGCGCTATTACCCCAGGCTGGAAAGCGCATTCGAAATCCATGAGCTGTGGATGCCCGACGGCGGCCAGCCGCCGTTCTGGCGCGTACAAGGTAGCGACGGGAATTTGTATTGCTATGGGCACAGCGGCGAGTCGCGCATTGCTGATCCGGAAAATCCGCTACGCATTGCCGAATGGCTGCTCTTGGAAGAAGTCAGCCCGCTGGGCGAGCACATCTACTACGAATACACCGCCGATCCCGCCGAGTCCGAAGATGACCACGACTACAGCGCCCAGCGCTACCTGCGCCGGGTGTGCTATGGCAATGCCACGGCCAGCGAAACCTTTTATTGTTTCGAGGAAGAGAACCCCGCCAACCTGCCCTGGCACTTCCATCTGTTGTTCGACTACGGCCAGCGCACCGTCCAGCTCGATGAAAAGCCGGCCTGGACTGCCGACGACGAAGCCGCCTGGCAAACGCGCACCGACCCGCTCCACGCGTACCGATACGGTTTCGAAGTCGGCACACGGCGCTTGTGTCATCAAGTATTGATGTTCCACCACTTCCCCGCCGACGCCGACACCGAACCCGCGCTGGTGCGACGGTTGCTATTGGAATACACCACTACCGAGCTGCGCTATAGCACATTGACCGCTGCCCATTATCAAGATTGGGACGCGGACGGCCGGGTCGAAAACAGCCCGCCCGTCGAACTGCATTACAGCGACTTCGAGCCGAACCTGGAACCCAAGACATTCTTCGCCCTCGAGACAATGCCCGCCCTGGAAGATGGCGTTCGCTATCAATGCGTCGACCTGTATGGCGAAGGCGTCCCAGGCTTCTTGTGCCGCTACACCAATGGCTGGTATTACCGCGAACCCGAGCGCGCCACGACCGGCGACAGTGAAGAAATCGGTTACGGTGCCTGGTCGCTTCTTCCCAGCATTCCGATCGCCGCCGAAAACCCGGGAGTCATGCAACTGCTCACCGACCTGACTGGCAGCGGCCGCCTCAATTGGGTCATCGCCCAGCCCGGCATGAACGGCTTCTACACGCTGAACCCTGACCGCAGCTGGTCGACCTTCACCGACTTCAAGCGTTTCCCCACGGAGTTCGTGCACCCCGCCGCGCAATTGAGCGACCTGACTGGCGACGGCTTGCGCTCGCTGGCCATGATCGGCCCGAAAAGCGTGCGACTCTACGCCAACCTTCGTGAACTAGGCTTCGCCGCACGGCGTTGACGTTCCCCATGAACCGGACAGCGACCTGCCGTTGTTCAGCAATATACGCAGCGAGCTGGTGTTGTTCGGCAATATGCTGGGGAGCGATAGCACCGAGCTGTGCCGTATTCGCTTCAATGAAATCAAATGCTGGCCGAACCTGGGTCATGGGCGTTTCGGCAAAGGTTTCGTCATGAGCATCCTGCCCTTCACCTATGACGAGTTCAATGCCGAGCGGGTGCGGATTGCCGACCTGGATGGCTCCGGAGCGCCGGCGTTGATTTACCTGCAAAGCGATTGTTTTGAGATTTATTTCAACCACGGCGGCAATAAGGTGGATCAGATCCCCGTGCAGGTGCCGTGGCCCGAAGGTCTGCGTTATGACCATCTTTGCCAGGTCACACTGGCCGACCTGCAAGGCCTGGGTTGTGCGAGCCTGATCCTGAGCGTGCCCCATGCCATGCCGGATATGAAACCCCGGCATTGGCGCTACGATTTCGTCGCCTCAAGGCCCTACGTGCTCAGCGCCACGAACAACAACATGGGTTGCAGCAGTACGCTGGCCTACCGCAGCAGTGCTCAGTTCTGGCTGGATGAAAAAGCACAGCGCGTGGCACAGGGAAAACCATTGGATTGCTACCTGCCCATGGCCCTTCCACTGGTGGCGCACCAGCAACAACTGGACGAGATCACCGGTAACTACCTGACCCAACACCTCAGCTATTTTGAAGGCGACTACGACAGCTATCACCGCGAGTTCCGTGGCTTCGGCCGGCTGTATCAGCTCGACAGCGAAATCCCCGCCGGTGACACAGACGACAGCTTCACCGCGCCAGTGCTGGTGAAGACCTGGTTTCACACCGGCCGCACCGTCGATCAGCCGCTCAAGGATTGTTTTGACATCGACGGCGATGCCTCGCCGCTGGGGCCCACGCTGCTGGCCCGGTTCCACGAACCGGACAACGTCGACGAAATCATCACGCCCGACCCGGACACGGCCCGGGAAATGGCCTATGCCTTGAGTGGCCAGGTACTGCGCGGCGAAACCCATCACGCCGAATCGATCGCCATGCTCGAGCCCTACACCGTGACGCAACAGCGTTACCTGCTGCGCCAACCCCATGACGGCCAAAAGAGTTTGCTGGTTTTGGCGTTGGAAACGGTCAGTTATCAATACGACGGTTTCATCAACGACCCACAAGTCCAGCACACCATCAACCTGGCCTGGAACCGCTACGGCCAATTGACTCACGGTTTCCTGGTCAATTACGCGCGACGCCTGACAGCGGACGACGAGCCACCCTTTGAGGATGAGGATGAAAACACCTGGTGGCGCGACGCTCACGACGATCAACAACAGGTGTACCACCTGACCGAAAGCCTGGCCGACTATCAACACCTGATCGACGAGGAAGGACTGCGCCAGCGACTGGGCTCGCCCTGGCGCGCCCGGACCAACGGGTTGCAACGCCCCAAAGCCCCACTGCCGGGCGGACTCACACCGCAACAGGTGAGCTACGAAAGCGTCCTTGAGCTTCAAGGTTCGCCGGCCTGGACGGCCGCCCGAGAGCTGATCGCCCTTGAGGAACAAACCTACATGCGCGATGGATCAGGCGAGATCCTGTTCCAGGCCTTGCGCGGTCCCTTGGAAATCGCCGAATTCGACGAGCAGGCGCTGAGCGCCTACGACGCGGTGCCTGAACCGTTCGACATTCGCGAGCAACTGGAAACGATCGGCTTCGAGCCCATGGCGCTGTTCCTACTTGAAGATTCGAAAAAGGACGAGGCCCGAAACCTCTGGTCCAAGAAAATCGGCTTTCCCCAATACTTGTCGCTGGACGGCTTCTTCCACATCAGCCAATTACAGGAGACCCAGAGCCATGGCGTCACCTCGGTCAGTTACGACGAATTTCATTTGATGCCCATCGCCGTACAGCTTCCGGACGGTTGCACCACCCGCGTCGAATACAACTACCACTCGCTGTTGCCAAGCAAGATCACCGACGCCAACGAGAACATCCAGCAAGCGCTTTACGGACCGGCGGGCGTACCGTTGGGCGTTACCTTCCATGGCACTGAAAATGGCGTTCCGGCAGGCTTCCATGGCATTGAGGATTATGAGCCCCCCGCCGACCTGTCGCCGGCCTATGCGATTGCGAACCCCAAGGCAACCCTGGGCAACATCGCCTGCGCCGTGCGTGTCGAAGATATGAGTTGGATGAGTTTGCCCGACCTGGCGCAGGTGTCGGCGGCACAACGTGACGAGTGGGTCCGAGCTCGATACTTATTGTCCAGCGGTCATGTCCGGGCCTCGGCACGGGTTCGCCTGGCCCGACTGGCCGTGCGTACCGTCGATGAGGAGCGACTCTGGACGCTGATCCGCGCCACGCCTCGGGAACCGGTGCACAGCGTCGTGTTGAGCGCCGATCGTTACCCGGACGACCCGCTGCAAAAGATCCGCATCGCCATCAGCGCCGTCGACGGCTTTGGCCGCGCCCTGCAAACCAAACAGTTGGTCGAGGCAGGCAACGCCTATGCCGTGACTGAAGAGGGCTCGCTGGAGTTAGGCGGGGATGGCAAGCCGGTACAGCGCGAAGCCGACCCGCGCTGGCGCGTCAGCGAACGGGTCGAGTACAACAACAAAGGCTTGGTCACGCGGGTGTATCGCCCCTATTTCGCCGATACCTGGCGCTACATCAATGACGTCTCGCTGCGAGAACACGGTTACCACGACCAGCAGTTCTACGACCCGCCAGGGCGCTTGATCAAGGTCATCAATGCCAAGCTTGATCAAGCCTGGCATGTCTATCATCCGTGGTATCAGTGCGATCATGATTACAACGATACCGTCCCGCCATCGACTGGCCCATTGTCGAAGGACTGATATGACGAATGTCCACGCTCGCACTCCAAACGTCGTCGCCGTCGATGGACGAGGCTTGCCCGTGCGGCAAGTCGCTTACCTGCGTAGCGAGGCTTCGGTCGCCGCTGTCGCCCTCATCGCCCGTCAACGGTTCGACGGAGCCGGGCGCCTCGCCGAACAATGGGATGCCCGTCTGTTCGGCCATGCCCCGAAAGCCAACCAATCCACGATCTACGATCTCATGGGGGAGGCGCTGCATATCGACAGCGTCGACGCCGGCTGGCGCTTGATATTGCCGGGGTTGGCAAGTGAAACCCTGGAACGCTGGGACGCACGTGGCAATCGATGGCGCATGCACCATGACAGCCAGTTGCGCCCGGTGGCACTGGACGAGAACAGCGACTTGAATGTCGAAACCTTCACCTATGGCGACGCCACTCAAGACGCCGGCCGCAACGTGCGTGGGCAATTGTTGGAACAAGTCGATCCGTCCGGCACTGTGCGTTGCGACAGTTATAGCCTGTCCGGCTTGCCCCTGCGTCAGGCCCGCACGTTCGCCGACGCCGACATGCATACGACCGAGCAAACCTTCGATGCCCTCGGTGCGCTCATCGGCCAGACCGATGCAGGTGGTCATCGCCAGTACCTGCGCCTGGACGTCGCCGGGCAGCTCAAGGCAGTCGACTTGCAGCTCAAGCTCGATACCGCGTCGCAACCGATCATGCTGGCGGCCCAGTACAACGCTGCCGGCCAGATCGAGCGTCAGGAGGCGGCAAACGGCATCATCAGCCGCTGGACCTATAACCCTGTCGACGGCCGGCTGAGCACAGTCCAGGCAGGAAAACCCGGTGCAGACCTGCGCCAGGACCTGGCCTACTTCTACGATCGTGTAGGCAACATAACGCGCATCGAAGACCACACAGTCGCCACCGTCCATTTTGCCAACCAACGCGTGGACGGCCATCGCGAGTTTACCTACGACTCGCTCTATCGGCTCATCACCGCCAGCGGCTTCGAGGGCGACACACCGCACCTGCAACCCGGCTTGCCGGCCCCCATCATCCCCATCGACCCGAACCGCCGCTTCAACTATGCCCAACAATACGAATACGACAGCGGCAACAACTTGACCCGTCTGCGCCATATTCGCGAGGGCAACAATCACACGCACATCACGCGCATCGACCCCAACAGCAACCGCGGCGTGCGATGGACAGAAGGCGAACCCGAGCCGGATTTCGACACGCAGTTCGACGCCCATGGTAACCAGCTGTTCCTGCAGAGCGGTACGCTCGGCGCTGACCTGGAACTCTCGCGACCAGCTCAGCACTGTCACGGTGATCAAGCGGGAAGATGATCTGAGCGACGATAACGAAACCTATCTGTACAGCCAGGGCGAGCGGGTCGGCAAAACCCACACTGCCGTAGGCACAGTCCAGCAGACACGTTATTTGCCGGGCATTGAAATACGCACTTCCAGCGATGGCGAACGTCTCCACGTACTCACCCTCGGGTTGGCTCACGGCAGTGTCCGCTGCCTGCATTGGGAAGCCGGCCAACCTGTGGGGATCGAAGCCGATCAGTTGCGCTACAACCTCGATGATCACCTGGGTTCCAGCACACTGGAGCTGGACCGCGCCGGCGGCCTGATCAGCCTTGAGCATTATTATCCTTTCGGCGGAACCGCCTGGTACGCGGGCCGCTCCGCCCTGGAAGCAAGCTACAAGACCGTTCGCTACTCTGGTAAGGAGATGGACGCCAGCGGGCTCTATTACTACGGTGCACGTTATTACGCGCCGTGGCTGGCACGCTGGGTGAGTGCCGACCCGGAGGGAGATATCGACGGGTTGAACCTATATGGGTTCGTCACCAACAATCCGATGACCTATGTCGATGTAGGCGGGTTCATAAGAGAGAAGCGAACGGAGAGAGATGACCGGAAGGCTGCAGCGAGGAAACACCAGCAGCAGGACCGGGCTCGCTCCGAATTACGCGAAGGCATCTACAGGTTCAGAGATCTCCTGGGGGCAATCTCAGCGAGGGCTATCCAGGCTCAAGCGCAACTGGATAATCATCGCTCAGCATCGACCCGTGCCCAATCGGCAGCGTCAAGGGTCGGCGTCCAGGTAGCCAAGAACTCGATCAACTTGACAGTGGGCGCTGGGTTAGGCGTGGGAGGAGCGGCGTTAGGCGCCGTGGCAGGCCCGCCCGGTATGATCATAGGCGTCGCAGTAGGTTTTGCAGTAGCCAAGGGAGTGTCCGTGGGACTGGACAAGGGCATAGAGAAAGCGGGGCTGGACGCGTCAGTCAAATTCAAAAGTTCTGCCTTGGAACCGAGCGAAATCATCAAGGGGGTCGACGCCAAGAAAAGTCCAGCCACCTATCTGCTGAAGAAAGCCGAGGGCTTCGCTGAGAGTCTGCAATCTCCGTCTCGAAAGGATGCATTGAACCTGGCAAGGGAAGCGGTGAACACGGGCACATCGACTGCGTTGAAAGCAGCGGATGTGGCAGGTGGCAGCGCGATTTCTGCCGTGGTGAAAACTGCAACAGGCACCGTTGAAATCGCCCATGAGATCATCGGCGCGGGGCAGGAAATTTCCGAAGAAAAAATAGACCGTGCCGATCAATACATCAACGAGCTGATCACTTTATTAACCCAGGAAATTACTGTCGTCGACAGGCTGTACGACAAAGCGGGCGTTGAGACCTTCGATGTTTACGTGCCTTTGAGCAAAATATTTGGACAATCGACTGGAATCACCCGTCGAAGCATGCACAGAGAAATGGAGGCCACCGTCGGGCGTTTGAAACAGACGCAGAGGATGCTTAGATAACCACGCATCGAGGCGCATCACGAAGGGGTGGCGGCGTGCTATCGTGCCCATCCCTGCCCGGTCCTTGAACATTTATATGTCCGCAATGCCGCGCCCCCTGCGCCTGCTTCTTGTCATCGCCTCGATCCTCGCCGGCGCCGCCCTTGCCGCCACCCTGGCCGTGCGCCATGCCGAACGCGAGGCCCTGGAAGAAGACGCCAGCCGTGCCAGCCAGCAACTGGCGCTGTACGCCAACTCGTTGCACACCCTGATCGAACGCTATCGCGCCCTGCCCGTCGTGCTCGCCCTGGACCCGCAGCTGCGGGACGCCCTCAAGGGGCCGATCAGCCCGGCACAACAGGATGAACTCAATCGCAAGCTGGAAAAGATCAACGGCGCCGCGCAGTCGTCCACGCTGGAATTGATGGACCGTACCGGCCTGGCCGTGGCGGCCAGCAATTGGCGCCTGCCCAGTAGCTATGTCGGTCACAACTACAGGTTTCGCCCCTACTTCATCCAGACACGCACCCATGGCACCGGGCGGTTTTATGCGGTGGGCGTGACCAGTGGCATCCCCGGCTATTTCCTGTCCAGCGCGGTGACCGGCGACGACGGCGAATTCCTCGGGGCCATGGTGGTGAAGCTCGAATTCCCGGAGCTGGAGCGAGAGTGGCGCCAGGGCAGCGACACGTTGCTGGTCAGCGATGCGCGGGGCATCATTTTCATCGCCAATCGTCCGGGCTGGCGCTATCGCCACTTGCACGCTCTGTCCGACAGCGACCTTGCCGAGCTCAAGGCCACGCGCCAATACGACAAGCAACCGTTGCAACCGCTGGCCTATGAACCGCTGCGACGCTTCGACGATAACAGCCACCTGGCCCGGGTCGAGGCGCCTGATGGCGCCGCGGACTACTTGTGGGAGTCCCTGCCGTTGACCGCCGAAGGCTGGACCCTGCATTTGTTGCGGCGCCCTCAGATCGCCTTCGAAGACTTGCGCAACGCCGGCCTCGCCGCCGCCGGGTTGTGGCTGGCGCTGGTGTTCCTCCTGCTGTTTCTCAACCAGCGCTGGCGCCTGGCAAGGTTGCGCCAACGCAGCCGCGAGGAACTTGAACGCTTGGTGGACGAGCGCACGCGCGAGTTGCGCACGGCCCAGGACGGCCTGGTGCAGTCGGCCAAGCTCGCCGCCCTCGGGCAGATGTCCGCCGCGCTGGCCCACGAGATCAATCAGCCGTTGACCGCCCAGCGCATGCAACTGGCCACCCTGCGCCTGCTGCTGGACCATGGCCGCGTCGATGACGCCTACAAAGCCCTCAAGCCGGTGGACGACATGCTGACGCGCATGGCGGCCCTCACCGGCCACTTGAAAACCTTCGCGCGCAAAAGCCCCAGCGGCCTGCGCGAACGCCTGGACCTTGCGGCGGTAGTAGATCAAGCCCTGCAATTGCTGGAAACGCGCCTGCGGGACGAAAACGTCAGTACCGTGTTGCACCTGACCCGTCCGGCGTGGGTTCGTGGCGACGCGATCCGCCTCGAACAGGTACTGATCAACCTGTTGCGCAACGCCCTCGACGCCATGGCCGACCAACCCCTCAAGCGCCTGGAAGTGCGCCTGGAGGCCGATGACCAATTGTGGCGCCTGAGCGTCAGCGACAGCGGCACCGGGATCGCCGAAGAACATCTGGCGCAAGTGTTCGACCCCTTCTTCACCACCAAGGCCGTAGGCGATGGCCTCGGCCTGGGGCTGGCGGTTTCGTTTGCGATCATCCATGAATCCGGCGGGCGGTTGACGGCGGACAATCATGAACATGGCGCGGTATTCTGCGTGACCTTGCCCATCGATCAGGAGGCGCAATTGCATGCTTGATTCGGTCATGGTCGTCGATGACGAGAGCAGCATCCGCACGGCTGTCGAGCAGTGGCTGAGCCTGTCGGGATTCCAGGTGCAATTGTTCAGTCGCGCCGAAGAATGCCTGGCGCATCTGCCGGACAATTTTCCCGGGGTAATCCTCAGCGACGTGCGCATGCCCGGGCTGGGCGGCCTGGAGTTGCTGGCCGAAGTGCGCAGGCGTGACCCGGACCTGCCGGTGATTCTGCTGACCGGCCATGGTGACGTGCCGATGGCCGTGGAGGCCATGCGCGACGGGGCCTACGACTTCCTCGAAAAGCCCTTCAGCCCCGAAGCGCTGCTGGGCAGCTTGCGCCGGGCGCTGGACAAGCGCTTCCTGATTCTGGAAAACCGCCGGCTGCACGAACAGGCCGATGCCCGCGCCAAGCTCGACGCCACCCTGCTTGGCGTCTCGCGGGCATTGCAAAACCTGCGTCGCCAGGTGCTGGACCTGGCGACGTTGCCGGTCAACGTGTTGATCCGCGGCGAAACCGGCAGCGGCAAGGAACTGGTTGCCCGTTGCCTGCACGACTTCGGGCCAAGGGCGAGCAAACCGTTCGTGGCCCTGAACTGCGCGGCCATCCCCGAGCCGCTGTTCGAGGCCGAACTGTTCGGCCATGAAAGCGGCGCCTTTACCGGCGCCCAGGGCAAGCGCATCGGCAAGCTCGAATACGCTGATGGCGGCACGTTGTTCCTCGATGAAATCGAAAGCATGCCGCTGGCCCAGCAAGCCAAGTTGCTGCGCGTGTTGCAGGAAAAGAAACTCGAACGCCTGGGTTCCAACCAGAGCATCAACGTCGACCTGCGCATCATCGCCGCCACCAAGCCCGACTTGCTGGACGAAGCGCGGGCCGGGCGTTTTCGTGAAGACCTGGCCTATCGCCTGAACATCGCCGAGCTGCGCCTGCCGCCGTTGCGGGAACGGCGCGAAGATGTTCCGCTGCTGTTCGAGCATTTCACCCACAGCGCCGCCGAACGCCTCGGCCGCCCCGCCGTCCCCTTGAGCGGCCCACAACTGAGCCATCTGCTCAGCCACGATTGGCCGGGCAATGTGCGCGAACTGGCCAACGTCGCCGAGCGCCAGGTACTGGGCCTGGACCAACTGCCCACCCTGGACACCGAACCGGGCCAGTCCCTCGCGGCCCAACAGGAAGCCTTCGAGGCCCAATGCCTGCGCGCCGCCCTGACCCGGCACAAGGGTGACGTGAAAGCCGTGCTCGAAGAGCTGCAACTGCCGCGCCGCACCTTCAATGAGAAGATGCAGCGACATGGGTTGAGTCGGGAGATGTTTTTGTAAGGTCGCTATTTTTTGGCGGCTGTACTGGCCTCATCGCGAGCAAGCTCGCTCCCACAGGGGCATGTGTACACGCCGGAAAAAAATGTGGGAGCGGGCTTGCTCGCGAAGGCGTCAGGTCAGTCGATATTGAATTGGCTGACACACCGCTTTCGCGAGCAAGCTCGCTCCCACAGGGGCATGTGTACACACCGGACAAAAATGTGGGAGCGAGCTTGCTCGCGATGAGGCCGGTACTGACGACACACATCTTCCTGCATAAGCGGATTCCCGCCCACACCCCCAACCACAATGAGCGGATTTCCGCCGACGCAATACCCCGCCCCCCTCTAGACCGGCCTTTCGCCACCTGGCACAGCTCCTGCTATAGCCCTGTCAGGCTGCGTTCCCACGCGCTCCACAAAAACAATTAAACGAAGGATCCTTCAATGGATAACTCCAACGCCCTGCCCATCGGGTCGGCTGCCGTGCCCGCCCGTGAAAGAACCACCGCCAGCCGGATCAAGTCGATCTTCAGCGGCTCGGTCGGCAACATGGTCGAGTGGTATGACTGGTACGTCTACGCCGCATTCTCGTTGTACTTCGCCAAAGTCTTCTTCCCCAAGGGCGACACCACCGCCCAACTGCTCAATACCGCCGCGATCTTCGCCGTGGGCTTCCTGATGCGCCCGATCGGCGGGTGGCTGATGGGCTTGTACGCCGACCGCGCCGGTCGCAAACGTGCATTGATGGCCTCGGTGTACCTGATGTGCTTCGGCTCGCTGATCATCGCCCTGAGCCCGAGCTACGAAACCATCGGCGTCGGCGCGCCGATCCTGCTGGTGTTTGCCCGCTTGCTCCAAGGCCTGTCGGTGGGTGGCGAGTACGGCACCTCGGCGACCTACCTGAGCGAGATGGCGACCAAGGAACGCCGTGGTTTCTTCTCCAGCTTCCAGTACGTCACGCTGATCTCCGGCCAGCTCATCGCCCTCGGCGTGCTGATCGTGCTGCAACAATTCCTCACCACCGAGCAACTGTACGCCTGGGGCTGGCGCATCCCGTTCGCCATCGGCGCGCTGTGTGCGATCGTCGCGCTGTACCTGCGACGTGGCATGGAAGAAACCGAGTCGTTCACCAAGAAGGAAAAGGCCAAGGAAAGCGCGATGCGCACCTTGATGCGCCATCCCAAGGAACTGATGACCGTGGTCGGCCTGACCATGGGCGGCACGCTGGCGTTCTACACCTACACCACCTACATGCAGAAATACCTGGTGAACACCGTCGGCATGAGCATCTCCGACTCCACCACCATTTCCGCCGCCACGCTGTTCCTGTTCATGTGCCTGCAACCAGTCATCGGTGGGCTGTCGGACAAGATCGGTCGTCGGCCGATCCTGATTGCCTTCGGCATCCTGGGTACGTTGTTCACCGTGCCGATCCTCACCACCCTGCACACCATCCAGACCTGGTGGGGCGCGTTCTTCCTGATCATGGCGGCGCTGATCATCGTCAGCGGCTACACCTCGATCAACGCGGTGGTAAAAGCCGAGCTGTTCCCTACCGAAATCCGCGCCCTGGGCGTCGGCCTGCCCTACGCACTCACCGTGTCGATCTTCGGCGGCACCGCTGAATACATCGCGCTGTGGTTCAAGAGCATCGGCATGGAAACCGGCTACTACTGGTACGTGACGGCCTGCATCGCCGTGTCGCTGTTGGTCTACATCACCATGAAGGACACCCGCAAGCATTCGCGGATCGTGACCGACTGACCTCTCGACACGTATAGAAAAAAGGGGCGGACCTGACAGGTTCGCCCCTTTTTTCGTTCTGCATGTCCAAAGACTTATCTGACATTAATTTCTAGTTAATGCCCGCCCCCCATCCTCATCCTCAACAGAACGCCATTGGATACGCCGGTAATGGGCCTCATTGACCGTATTGTGGCAGTCGCAAACAAATCGATTTAATCGATAGGTTTTAGCATTTTTTTGCGCTTTTTAATCAATTTAACAAGCGTAATATGAACTCCACACCCAAGGCACTTAACGTTAAACATTCTGGAGCACGACCATGAAAACCAAACTGATCATCGCCCTGACCCTGTCCGTACTGGCCGCCAACACTTTTGCTGCCGATGGCTTCGACCGCACCAGCTCGGCCATCGCCGCTGATGGTTATGAGCGCACTGGCGCCGCCACTCTCGCTGCTGACGGTTCCGATCGCACCAACGGCGCTACCGTCGCTGAAGATGGCTTCGATCGCACCAACGGCAACACCGTCGCTGAAGATGGCTTCGATCGCACCAACGGCAACACCGTCGCTGAAGATGGCTTCGATCGCACCAACGGCAACACCGTCGCTGAAGATGGTTTCGATCGCACCAACGGCAACACCGTCGCTGAAGATGGCTTCGATCGCACCAACGGCAACACCGTCGCTGAAGATGGCTTCGATCGCACCAACGGCAACACCGTCGCTGAAGATGGCTTCGATCGCACCAACGGTGCCGCCATCAGCTAATAACCACAACGACACTCTTACAGCCCGGCTTCGGCCGGGCTTAGTTGTTTGTGGGGCAAACGAAACCAGCACAGCGATAACAGCGGAGCACGATTTTCCTGACTGCAAAAATCCAATGTGGGAGCGGGCTTGCTCGCGAAGGCAGTGTGTCAGTCAACATCCATCTGTCTGAACCACCGCATTCGCGAGCAAGCCCGCTCCCACGAGGTTCCAGGGTGCTGACAAAAACGGCGGGGCCCTGCACTATCCTCGAATCCCTTGAACTTCCATCGCAGGACCTTCTCCAGCCATGCCCGACGACATCCATTTCTACGAACCCGCCCACGGCCACGGCTTGCCCCACGACCCGTTCAACGCCATCGTCGGCCCACGGCCCATCGGCTGGATTTCTTCGCAGGATGGCGAAGGTCGCCTGAACCTGGCGCCCTACAGTTTCTTCAACGCCTTCAACTACGTTCCGCCGATCATTGGGTTCTCCAGTGTCGGGCGCAAAGACAGCCTGAACAACATCGAACAGACCGGCGAATTCGCCTGGAACCTGGCCACGCGCCCGCTGGCCGAGCAGATGAACCAGAGCTGCGCGATGGTCGCGCCAGAGGTCAACGAATTCGAATTGGCGGGCCTGACGCCGGTGGCGTCGCGAGTGATCCAGGTGCCGCGTGTCGCTGAAAGCCCGGTGTCCTTCGAGTGCAAGGTCACGCAGATCATTCAATTGCAGCGGGCGGACAAAGGGCTGGTGCCGAGCTGGCTGATCCTCGGCGAAGTGGTCGCCGTGCATATCGCCAAATGGCTGTTGAAGGATGGGGTGTACGACACCGCAGCCGCCGAGCCGATCTTGCGCGGTGGCGGGCCGGCGGATTATTTCCAACTGGGGCCGGAGGCGTTGTTCAAGATGCATCGCCCGCGATAACAGCAGCGTACCCCTGTGGCGAGGGAGCTTGCTCCCTCGCCACAAAAGCGATCCCCACGATGCTGATTACCAGACCAACCCACCCTCGTCGTCGACACCCTGCAGGTGAGTCAACTGCACGGCAGCCGCTTCATCGGCCTTGGTAGCGGTTTCGAACACTTGCTCTTCAAGTACCTTGTTGAAGCGCGGCGCACCTGAGCCACCGATGGCCTTGGTGGCGATGGCTGCGTAATAGCCGCCACCTTCCTTGGGGACAACAGCGGAAACAGCTTCAAACGTTTCAAAGGCTTTGCGTGCCATAGTGCGCATCCTGGCGATGGAAAATGACCGTCATTAAACCTTCAACCGGCCAGTTTGTGTACCTTCGCCATGCACCCTTCGGTCGCCTGGACGGCAGACACTTCCCGGAAGGTGTGAAAATCCAGGCTGCTCACCACCAGGTCCTGTACCAGCTCGGCGAAGATCGCCATGGCCGGTGAGTTGAAGTAAGCGTCCATCGCCTGCTGGTTGACCCACAGCCCGGACACCAGCCACAAATCGGCGTCGCATTGCGATTGCTGCAAGGCAAAGTGCAGGCAACCGGGCGCCTGGCGCGAGGGCGCGATCAGTGTGCTGAGGCGTGCACCCAACGGCTTGGAACAGCCAGTGCGGGCCCGGACGAAAGCCATGTGACTGACGGGGATGTGTGTAGTCATGTTCAACCCTCCCAGGTAATCCGTTGTGCAGCCGGGGACAGGCTGCGACAGGATCAAAGGTTAAGCGTCCCGACGCCAGCTTCGTTAGTCGATTCCTGCCGACCCATTGCACAATCCTGCCCCTCGCCAACCCCGAATCCGGCCTCGACATGAGTTGAACAGCGGAAGTTGAAACAAAAGGTTTCAAGCAAGTTTCAACCGCGTTGTACAGTTCTGCAGGCGCCAGTCGTGCAGGATCAGGCAAGCTTTCAACAGGATGTGACTACCGCCGCGCCTTGCACAAACATAAGCTTTGTTACATCGCCCCTGTATTCGTTGAGGATTCCGGCATGTCGCCACTCGATCACGCCCACGTCCCGCTGGACACGTATCTGGAACAACAGCGCGCCGAACTGGCGTCGATCATCGACCGCAACACCAGCGAAGACGGCAGCTACGCCACGGCCATCGGCTCGTTGCATCTGTCGCGCCACAGCCAGCCGCACAAATTCGCCCCGGTGCTGGCGCAACCGGCCCTGTGCATCATGGCCCAAGGCAGCAAGCAGGTGCGGCTGGCGGATGAATTGTTCAACTACGATCCGCTGCATTACCTGGTGGTCTCGGTGTCGATGCCGTTGAGCGGTTGCATCGCCAACGTCTCGCCGGAGCAGCCGATCCTGGCGCTGCGCCTGGACATCGACCCGGCGGAAATCACCGCTCTGATCGCCGATGCCGGCCCCCTCGGCGTGCCGACTCGCCCGGCCGGTCGCGGCCTGTATGTCGAACGCCTGGACACGCCGATGCTCGATGCGGTGCTGCGCCTGGCGCGCCTGCTCGATGCGCCGAAGGACATCGCCATGCTCGCGCCCCTGGTGCGCCGGGAAATCCTTTATCGCCTGTTGCGCAGCCCGCAAGGCTATCGGCTGTATGAAATCGCCATCGCCAATAGCCAGAGCCATCGCATCAGCCAGGCGATCAAATGGCTCAACGGCCATTTCGAACAGCCGTTGCGCATCGATGACCTCGCTCGGGAAGTGAACCTCAGCGTCTCGACCTTGCATCATCGGTTCAAGGCCATGACCGCCATGAGCCCGCTGCAATACCAGAAGCAACTGCGCTTGCAGGAAGCCCGCCGGCTGATGCTGGCCGAAGGGCTGGAAGCGTCGGCGGCGGGTTATCGGGTGGGGTATGAAAGCCCGTCGCAGTTCAGCCGTGAGTACAGCCGGTTGTTTGGCGCGCCGCCGTTGCGGGATCTGGCGCGGTTGCGGATGACTGTTTGATCCAGACTTTGTGCTGACTGGGCCGGCCTCATCGTCGGATCGCCGCCCGGAGCAAGCTCGCTCCCACAGTTGATCGGTTGTGAATAGAGAATTTGTGTTCGCTGAAGATCTCCTGTGGGAGCGGGCTTGCCCGCGAAAGCGCCAGTCAAGACAACTCATCTCTCAGGACGATGAGCTCAGGTCCCCAGCAACCGACACGCCTGCGCCGAGCACGGTCACCGACACCGGCTGCCCAATGCCCAGGTCCATGCCCTGGCACGGCGTGTTCAGCGCCGTGAACGAGACGCCGGAACATTCCACCGTGGTCTCGATCGTCGCGCCGATGTCCCGCACGAACAGCACTTTTCCGAGCAAGCGGTTACCCGCCGAGGCCTGGGGCGATGACAGCTGCACGTCTTCGGGACGCACCAGCAACTTGATCCTTTCCCCTGGGTTGACGCCAAGGCTGGCCGGTACTTCCAGCGTGTCCCCGCCCGGCAGCCCGACCCGCCCGTTGCCCAGGGAAGTCGCGGGAAAGATATTGCCGAAACCGATGAAATCAGCGACGAATTCATTGGCCGGGTGCCGGTAGATCTCGATCGGCGTGCCGACCTGCTGCACGCGATGCTCGCCCAACACCACGACGATGTCGGCCATGGTCATGGCTTCGCGCTGGTCATGGGTCACCAGGATGGTGGTGATGTTCAGGCGCTGTTGCAGTTGACGGATTTCCACTTGCATCGACTCGCGCAACTTGGCGTCCAAGGCCGACAGCGGTTCGTCCAGCAACAGGATTTTCGGGCGGGCGGCGATGGCCCGGGCAATCGCCACGCGTTGGCGCTGGCCGCCGGAGAGTTTCGCCACCGGCCGGTCGATCATTGCCTGGAGCTGGATCAGCTCCAGCAACTCCACCACCCGCGCCTGTTGCTCGGCCTTGCCCACGCCTCGCAGTTTCAGCGGATAGGCAATGTTCTCGCCGACGGTCATGTGCGGGAACAGCGCCAGCGACTGGAACACCATGCCGAAGTTGCGCAGGTGCGCCGGGGTGTGGCCGATGTCTTCGCCGTCCAGGCGGATTTCGCCGCCGCTGAGGCTTTCCAGGCCGGCGATCATGCGCAGCAGGGTGGTCTTGCCACAGCCCGAAGGCCCGAGGAAACACACCAGCTTGCCCTCGGGCAGATGCAGGTTCACGTCCCTGACCGCGCAGGCCGAGCCGTAGTGTTTCTCGACGTTTTCCAGTATCAGTCCAGTCATGTCTTCACCTCGAAATCAAAAGGAAACGCCGCCCTCGCCCACCAGTTTCTCCAACGCCCAGATCAGCACGAAGTCGATCAGCACGATGAGCACGGCAAACGAAAAAACGGTGGGGTCCAGCGACGACACGGTGCGGCTGTACATCCAGATCGGCACGGTCATGACATCGATGGTGTAGAGGAAATAGGTCACGGTGAATTCGTTGAACGAGACGATGAACGCCAGCAGCATCCCGGCGAGAATCCCCGACTTCATCAACGGCACCACCACGTCGACGATCGCTCGTCGCGGTGTTGCCCCGAGCATACGGGCGGCCTCTTCGACTTCGCTGCCGATGCCGAGCATGGCGGCGGTGCAGTTCTTCACCACGAACGGCAGGGCGAGGATCACGTGGGCAATCACCAGCCGCGAGGTGGTCATCTGGAACGGCAGGCTGTCGAACACCAGCAGCAACGCCAACCCGAGCACCACCATGGGAAACACCAGCGGCAGCGACATCAGCTGCAGCGCCACGGCCTTGCCACGGAACTCGCAACGGGTCAGGGCGTAGGCCGTGCGGCACGGCGATCAGCGTGGCGAAGATCATCGTCAGGCAGGCCACCAACAGGCTGGTGCCCATGGCCTGGCCCAGGCTCAGCACATCGCTGGCGTCCGGCGAGACGAAGGTGTGCCAGGCCGCCCGATACCATTGCAGGCTGTAGCTGCTCGGTGGAAAGTCCAGGTTCGCCGCCCCGCTGAAGGACATGACGATCATGGTCAGGATCGGCAGCACCGCCAGCAGCAGGATGAAACCTGACAGCAGCCCCGCCACGCGTCCGGTTTCACCGGGCAACAACGCCTGGCGTTTTTTACTCGTTACGCTCATTGCGAAGCCTCCAGCATCCGCCGACGACGGCCAGTGAAATACTCGGAAAGGGTCATGATCAGCAGCGTGGTGACGATCAACACCACACCGGCGGCAGAAGCGGCGGGCCAGTTCATCAGCGGAGCAATCTGATCGTGGACCATCACCGCCAGCATCGGCACCCGTCGACCACCCAACAACAGCGGCACGACAAAGCTGCTGGCGTTGTAGGCAAACACCAATGTCGCGCCGGTAATGATTCCCGGCAGACTCATCGGCAGCACCACTTGGCGGAATACCTGGGAACGGCTGGCGCCGAGGGTGGCGGCGGCCTCTTCGTAACTGCGGGCCACACCGCGCATGGCACTGGCGATGGGCAAAACGGCCAGCGGAAATGCGGTCTGGACCAGGCCCATCAGCACACCGTTCTGGTTGTAAAGCAACATGATCGGCCGCTTGATCAAGCCCAGGCCCATCAGCGCCTGGTTGAGCATGCCGGCAGGACCGAGGATCACCAGCCAGCCATAGCTTTGCAGCAACAGGTTGACCAGCAACGGCAACAGCACCGCCGCCAGGAACACCCGTCGCAACAACGGCGAGGCCAGGCGCGACATGGTGTAGGCCACGGGAATCGCCAGCAGCACGGCGATCACCGCGCTGATAAGCGCCAGTCGCAAGGTCAGCAGCAGGGACTTGAGGTAATAAGGCTCCAGCAACTGCCCGTAGCTGGCGAGGCTGAAGCCGCTCCATTCCGCGCCCTTGGTGCCGACGCTCATGCGCAGCACCAACAGGCTGGCAGCGATCAGCACACCGAGAAACAGCATCGACGGCGAAAGAAAGAACCACGCGCGCGCAGTCGGCGAAAGACCGCGCCGAGAACGCGCCGGCGCGGCGCTTAGCGGATGGATCAACGGTTGGTGTTCCATGGCAAGGTCTCGTCAGTGGAAAACGACAGAACAAAAAATCTTCAAATACCCAGTTCCTTGTGGGAGCGAGCTTGCTCGCGAAGATAGCGGCACAGCCAACATCCCCATCAACTGACCCTCCGCTTTCGCGAGCAAGCCCGCTCCCACACTGGATTTCGGTTGCTCACAAATCCGGCATACACCCCCGATTCCCTGTGGGAGCGAGCTTGCTCGCGATGACGGCGGCACAGCCAACATCCTCGTCAACTGACCCTCCGCTTTCGCGAGCAAGCTCGCTCCCACACTGGATTTCGGTTGCTCACAAATCCGGCATACACCCCCGATTCCCTGTGGGAGCGAGCTTGCTCGCGATGACGGCGGCACAGCCAACATCCTCGTCAACTGACCCTCCGCTTTCGCGAGCAAGCTCGCTCCCACACTGGATTTCGGTTGCTCACAAATCCGGCATACACCCCCGATTCCCTGTGGGAGCGAGCTTGCTCGCGATGACGGCGGCACAGCCAACATCCTCGTCAACTGACCCTCCGCTTTCGCGAGCAAGCTCGCTCCCACACTGGATTTCGGTTGCTCACAAATCCGGCATACACCCCCGATTCCCTGTGGGAGCGAGCCTGCTCGCGAAGACGTCAGCACCGTCAACGTCTCCAGCAACTGAACCACCGCTATCGCGAGCAAGCTCGCTCCCACACCAGGGAAATTCAGGAAGAGAAGATTTCCGTGTACCGGCGGATCCACTGGTCATGCACCGTCGCCAGGAAGGCGTTGTCGTGCATGATTGCCTTGTCGGCGATTTGCTCGGGCGTGAGGATGTACGGGCTCTTGCGCGCTTCGGCAGAGATGATGGCCTTGGCGTTGACCGGGCCGTTGAAGATGTCCTCGGCCATCTTGCCCTGCACCAGCGGGTCGAGGGAGTGGTCGATGAAGGCGTAGGCCAGGTCGGTATCGCCTGGGCGATTTTTCGGCATGACCGAGAGCATCAGGTCGGTGTAGAAACCTTCCTTCATGCCGAACGTCGCGCCAAGGCCATAGGCCGGATCGCGGATCTGCTTGGGGAAGAACGCCGGCGCGTACAACCCGCCCATGTCCAGGGAACCGGTGCGGAACAGTTCGGCGATCTGGTTGGGGTTTTCCCCCAGGGTCATCACCCGATCCTTGAGCTCGGCGAGCTTCTTGAACCCAGGTTCGATGTTGTGTTCGTCACCGCCGGCCAGTTTCGCGGCGATGATGATCAGGTCCATGGCCTCGGTCCAGTTCGGCGGCGGCAGGAAGATATTCGGCGCCAACTCCCCATCCCAAAGCGCGGCGTAGCTGTCCGGCGCCTGTTTCAAGGTGCGAGTGCTGTAGACCAGGCTGTTGCACCACAACAGATAACCGATGCCGTGGCCGCCTGCGCCCGTGCGGTATTGCGCCGGCACATCGACCAGGTTGGGAATGCGATTAAGATCAGGTTTTTCCAGCAACCCGGCGGCGGCCAGGCCTTCGGCGCCGACGCCCGCGAGCGTGATGATATCGTACTGCGGGCGGTCGCCACCGGCCTTGAGCTTGGCGACCATTTCCGAGGTGCTGCCGGTGCGGTCGGCGATGACCTTGGCCCCGGTCTTGGCCTCGAACGTCGCGGCGATATTGCGCAGTGCGGCCAACCCGGTGTCATCGGACCAGGTCAACAGGCGCAGGGTCTTGCCGACAAACCGCGTGTCGCTGGCCCGGGCGCTGATGAAAGGCACGCTCATGGCGGCCGCCGCGACCGACACCACACTCGCGGTCTTGATGAATTGACGTCTGTTCAGATCATGCTCGCCCATGGAGGACTCCCTTTGTTCTTCTAGGTATGAGGTGGGTAAAACCTGTAGCGCCCGCACCGTTCAACGACGGCCAAAGCCCCGTATTGCAAGGGCTTCGCCGCTGTCTGCGGCCATCCTGAGGTTGTGCAAAATCCCTGACTATCGAAAAAAACTCATTGAAGCCATGTCCGTGGCGCATGCCTTTTTTCGAGGCATGCATGACCGAATAACGGGCCGTCAGACGGCCCGGATCACATGCTTGATTTCCTGGAACGCCGCCAGTCCCCAAGGGCCTAATTCACGGCCCAGGCTGCTCTGCTTGTAACCGCCCCAAGCGGCCTGGGGAAAAATCACTTGCGGTGCGTTGATCCACACCAGCCCGGCCTGCAAGGCATCGGCGACCTTCCCGGCCGCCTCGGCATCGCGGCTGACCACACTGGCGACCAGGCCGAAACGACTGTCGTTGGCCAGGGCAATTGCCTCCGCTTGGGAGCTGAAACTGCGTACACACAGCACCGGCCCAAAAATCTCTTCACACCACAACGCACTGTCCAGGGGCACGTTGGTGAAGAGAGTCGGCTGTAAAAAAAAGCCGCGCGACAGATGCGCAGGTCGCTGACCACCGCACACCAGCGTCGCCCCAGCGCTCAAGCCGCGGTCGATGTGTCCCAGCACCCGCTGGTATTGCGCCTGGTTGACCAGCGCGCCCATTTCCACGTCCGGGTCAAACGGATCGGCTACGCGAATCGCCTCGGCGCGCGCCTTGAGCCGTTGCAGGAATTCATCGGCCAGCTCATCCGCCACCAACACCCGAGTGGTGGCCGAACACATCTGCCCGGCATTGAAGAAACCACCGCCGCAGGCCAGCTCCACCGCCAGGTCCAAGTCCGCGTCGGCCAGTACCAGCAAGGACGATTTGCCCCCCAGTTCCAGGCTCACGCCCTTCACCGTTTCCGCCGCCCGTTGCATCACTTGCACGCCCACCGCGTTGCTGCCGGTGAAGGAAATCTTCGCCACCCGCGGGTCCGACGCCAGCGGCGCACCAACGGCCAGGCCCGTGCCACAGACCAGGTTGAACACGCCATCGGGCAAGCCGCATCCGGCGATGATCGAGGCCAGTTCCAGCTCCGGCAACGGCGTGACTTCCGAAGGCTTGAGCACCACGCAGCAGCCGGCGGCCAGGGCCGGGGCGAGTTTCCAGGCGGTGGTGACCATCGGGAAATTCCACGGCACGATCAAGCCGACCACGCCGCAGGGTTCGCGGCGGATGCGTGCGCTGAAATCATCGCTGGGCAACGCCAATGGGCTGTCCTGGCGGACGTCCAGTTCTTCGGCCAACCCGGCGTAATACTCGAAGGTCGCGACCACATCGTCGACATCGATGGCTGCTTCGAAAAGCGGCTTGCCGTTGTTGCTCGATTGCACATGCATCAGCCGCTCACGAGCACCCCGCACGCCGGCAGCGATACGGCGCAGCAACGCGCCGCGCTCGGCACCCGAGGTGCTTGACCATGGGCCGAATGCCTGGGTAGCGGCCGCCAAGGCTTGATCAACGGCATGCTCGGCGCCGCTATATACCGTGGTCAGCAGTGCCTCGGTCGCCGGGTTGATCACTCGCAACGGTTGATCGCCCGCCAACCATTCGCCATTGATGTACAGCCCGTCTTGCGTCGTAGGGAAATTCATTTCGCCACCTGCGCCATCCAGTTTGCCTGGTCGATTTCAATCAACGTCGGACCCTGCCGGTCGCAAGCGGCGAGTAAAGCGGTATGCAGTTGCGCCACGCCATCGACAGCTTCGGCAACGCAGCCCAAGGCCTTGGCGACACCAATGAAATCCGGCGTGTAGATGTCCACGCCCACCGGCTCGATGGCGCGGTTGACCATGTATTTCTTGATCTCTTCGTAGCCTTGGTTATTCCACAGCAACACGATCACTGGCGTGCGCGCTTCCACGGCGCTGGCCAGTTCCGGCAGGGTGAACTGCAAGCCGCCATCGCCGATCAGGCACACCACGGGCGGGCGACCATGACCGTTGTCGACACCGCCAAGCCAGGCACCGATCGCCGCCGGCAACGCGTAGCCGAGCGTGCCGTAGCCCGTGGACGAATTGAACCAGCGGCGCGGGCGTTCGGGATTGAAGGTGAGGTTGCCGGTGTAGACCGGCTGGGTGGAATCGCCGACGAAAACCGCTTCGGGCAATGCCTGCAAGACGGTGTCGAGGAACAGGGACTGGGCGCGGGTCGGAGCGTCCCATTGCTGATCGAGTTCAGTCCGCAGCCGTTCGACACGAACCGCGCCCCAATGGTCGTCGCCCGCGCCGGACACGCGACGGTTCAATGCATCGAGCAATGCCTGGGCGGCACTGCGGGCGTCGGCCACCAGCGCCAGTTTTGGCGGGTAGTTGCGTACGGTCTGGTCGGGGTCAATGTCGATGCGCAACAACGCGCCGGGAATCTCGAAGCCACCGGCGAAAGTGACGTCGTAATCGGTCTCGGCCAGCTCGGTGCCGATCGCCAGCACCACGTCGGCTTCGGCCACTAGCGCACGGGTGGCGACCAGGCTCTGGGTAGAGCCGATCAGCAACGGATGGCGCGACGGCAGCAGGCCCTTGGCATTGATGGTCAACGCCACGGGAGCGCCGAGGCGTTCGGCCAGTTCGGTCAATTCAGCCCCGGCGTCCAGCGCCCCGCCTCCGGCAAGAATCAACGGCCGCCGCGCCGTCGCCAGCAGGGCTGCCATTTGCTCCACCGCACTGGGCGCGGCCCCGGCACGGCTGATATTCACCGGCGTGCTGCCAAGCAAGTCATCGGCCTCCTCCACGAGCACATCCAACGGTATCTCGATGTGCACCGGTCGCGGCCGCCCGGCCTGGAACAACGCAAAGGCCCGGGCCAGCAGGGCCGGCAATTCGCCGGCCGACATCAGCGTATGGGAAAACGCCGCCACACCGCCCACCAGCGCGCCCTGGTTCGGCAGTTCATGGAGCTTGCCGCGCCCGCCGCCCAACTGGCTGCGCGACTGCACGCTGGAGATCACCAGCATGGGGATCGAATCGGCGTAGGCCTGGCCCATGGCGGTGGTGATGTTGGTCATGCCAGGACCGGTGATGATGAAGCACACGCCCGGCTTGCCACTGACCCGGGCGTAACCGTCGGCCATGAAACCGGCGCCCTGCTCATGGCGCGGCGTCACATGGCGGATGCTCGAGCGCGCCAGCCCGCGGTACAACTCGACCGTGTGCACGCCGGGAATGCCGAACACCTGCTCCACGCCATAGCCTTCGAGTAACTTGACCAATACTTCGCCGCACGTCGCCATTGCCATTGCCTTTTTCTTGTCTTCAAAAGAGCCCCGCACGTCACCAGGCGGGCCCCTTTTGTTCTGAGGGAATGGCGTTATTGGAACGGTCAGGCCGTAGCGGCAACAATGGATAAAAAGTCATACTAGCCATGTCCTCACGTCATGGCTTGGATCCCAAATGAAACGCCTCCCACCGCTGCCGACGCTGCACACGTTTCTAATCACGGCCCAATGCTGCAACTTCACCCGCGCCGCCGAACAACTGCACATCACCCAGGGCGCGGTGAGCCGGCAGATCGCCGGGCTGGAGGATCATTTGGGTTATGCGCTGTTCCAGCGCCAGGCACGCGGCTTGAGCCTGACCGCCGAGGGCCAGGCGTGGCTGCCTCGGGTGCAGCAGGTGTTCAGCCTGATCGGCGAAGCGGTCGAGCAGATCGGCGAGAAGCGCCAGACCCTCCAGCTCAAGGCCCCGACCTGTGTGATGCGCTGGCTGCTGCCGCGCCTGTTGCAATGGCAGAAGGAGCGCCCGGACGTGCCGGTGGAACTGACCACCACGGTCCGCCACGGCGTGGATTTCCAGCGTGAGGCGTTCGACGCGGCGGTGGTCTACGGCCCGCCGCCCGACGCCTCGCTTGACTGTCTGCACTTGTTCGATGAACAGCTGACACCGGTGTGCTCGCGCCCCTTGCTGGAAGGTCCGGTCCCCTTGGATTCACCCATCGATCTGCAACAACATTTGCTCCTGCACCCCACCGCCGACGAGCGCGACTGGAATGCCTGGCTGGCGGCGGCCGACGTGCACCTGAGCAACGTCAGCAAGGGCCAGCATTTCGAAACCCTGGACCTGGCGATGTCCATGGCCTCCCAAGGCACGGGCGTGGCGATTGGCGACTGGTCGCTGATCGGCGAAGACCTCAGCGCCGGCCGGCTGGTGATGCCGTTCGATTTGAAGGTCAGGACGGGGTTGGGTTATCACCTGGTGTACCCGCGCAAACCCGAGGTGTCGGGGCCGTTGCAGGAATTGATGGGGTGGTTGGTGGCGCAGGCCCGGGCGCGCTGAGGGTTCTTTTGTGGCGAGGGAGGCCTCGGTTAATCAAAGCAGATTCGGCGCCTGCGCCGGCTCGATCTGCGCCCAGTGCGAGGTGTCTTCGCGATGCTGCTGCAGATACGGCAACACCGCCCCCAGCAACGGTTCCTTGAAGGCTTCCTGAAAGCGATGGGCCAGGCCCGGGATCAGCTTCAACTGGCTGCCGCGGATATGCGCCGCGAGGTGCACGCCATGCATCACCGGCAACAACGGATCGGCAGTGCCGTGGACGACCAGGGTCGGCACCTGCAGTTGGTTCAGCAGCGCCACCCGGCTCGGCTCGGCCATGATCGCCATGATCTGGCGCTTCACACCCTCGGGGTTGAAGGCCCGGTCGTAGGCGACCGCCGCCTGGTGCAGCAGGACCTGCCGATCATCCACCACCATCGGGCTGCCCAGCGCAGCGAGCAAGTCGGCCTGCTGCTCCAGCGCCACCTCGCGATTCGGTGCGCTGCGCCGCGATAACAATTGCACCAGGGTTTCACTGGGCGCCGGCAAGCCTTGCGCGCCTGAAGTGGTCATGATCAACGTCAGGCTCTCGACCCGCTGGGGCGCCATGGCGGCCATGTGCTGGGCGATCATGCCGCCCATGCTGACGCCCAATACATGGAAGCTTTGCACGTGCAGAGCGTCCATCAAGCCCAGGCCATCGGCGGCCATGTCTGTCAGTGAATAAGGCGCCGCCACGGGCAGGCCGAGTTTGTAGCGCAAGGCCTCGAACGTCAGGTTGGCGCTGCCGGGCGCCTGGCGCCAGGCGGACAGGCCGACGTCGCGGTTGTCATAGCGGATCACCCGGAAACCTTGTTCGCATAGCGCGACCACCACTTCGTCCGGCCAGTGGATCAACTGCCCGCCCAAGCCCATCACCAACAACAGCGCCGGGTCGGAGGCACGCCCGATGCTCTGGTACGCCAGGCTTACCTGGTCCAGGTCGACCCGTTGGGTCGCGACATTGACATCACAACGAGAAGCCGCCAACGACGGCAAGCCGCACAACAACGCGGCCAGGAAAATGAATACACGCATGAAGAAACACCAAAACGCAGAACCCCAGTAGAGCGCGAGTCTGATGAAGTTTGTTCAAGCGCGCTGCCACAGTTGCGTGACAGTTTGATGAAGATTGCCGAGTGGTTATCTGAAGCCATGATCACCCGTGGCGAGGGAGCTTGCTCCCGCTGGGCTGCGTAGCAGCCCTTTGGGTTTGTCTGACGCACCGTGGTGGCGGGGAGATGTTCTGGGGTTGCTGCGCAACCCAGCGGGAGCAAGCTCCCTCGCCACGGGGGCGGTGGTGGTTCAGGCAACCTGCCCCCGCAACTGCCGCGCTGCCGCCACCATGTTCACCAGCGCCGCTTCCGTCTCCGGCCATGCCCGGGTCTTCAGCCCGCAATCGGGGTTGACCCACAACCGTTCGGCGGGGATGCGCTGCACGGCCTTGCGCATCAGCGCCACCATTTCGGCGGTGTCCGGCACCCTCGGCGAGTGGATGTCGTAGACGCCCGGGCCGATGTCGTTGGGGTAGTCGAACGCCTCGAATGCATCGAGCAGTTCCATGTCCGAACGCGAGGTTTCGACGGTGATGACATCGGCGTCCATGTCGGCGATGGCCTTGATCACGTCGTTGAATTCGCTGTAGCACATGTGGGTGTGAATCTGGGTTTCATCGCTCACGCCCGAGGCGCTCAGGCGGAACGCTTCCACGGCCCAATCGAGGTATTCCTGCCATTGCCCGCGCCGCAGCGGCAAGCCTTCGCGAAAGGCCGCTTCGTCGATTTGCACAATAGCGATCCCGGCTTTTTCCAGGTCCAGCACCTCGTCGCGCAAGGCCAGGGCCAACTGTCGGGCCTGGGTCTTGCGTGACACGTCCTCCCGGGGGAACGACCACATCAACATGGTCACGGGGCCGGTGAGCATGCCTTTCATGGGTTTGTCGGTGAGACCTTGCGCGTAGCGAATCCAATCGACCGTCATCGCCTCGGGCCGGCTGATGTCACCAAAGATGATCGCCGGTTTCACACACCGCGAGCCGTAGCTCTGTACCCAGCCAAAACGGGTGAAAGCGTAGCCGTCCAGTTGCTCGGCGAAGTATTCGACCATGTCGTTGCGCTCGGCTTCACCGTGCACCAGCACGTCCAGGCCCAGGCGTTCCTGGATCTGCACCGCGTGGCGGATCTCGGTGTGCATCGCGTCCTGGTAATCGTTGGCCGACAGCGTGCCTTGCTTGTAGGCCTGGCGCGCCAGACGAATCGCCGGTGTCTGTGGGAAGGAGCCAATGGAGGTGGTGGGAAACGCTGGCAGCTGGAGCCGCACACGCTGTTGCTCGATGCGCTTGGCAAACGGCGAGCGCCGTTGGCTGTCCTGTGGCCGGATCGCCGCCAGACGCTCCTGGACGTGGGGTTTATGGATACGCGCCGAGGCCGCGCGGCGGGCCTGTACTGCTCGGCTGTGGATCAACGCCTGCTGTACGCCAGGCGCCTGCGGATCGTTCAGCGCATCGCGCAACACCGCGACTTCGCCGCACTTCTGCACGGCGAACGCCAGCCAGCTCTTGAGTTCGGGATCGAGTTTGTCTTCGCGCTCCAGATCCACCGGGCTGTGCAGCAGCGAGCAGGACGTGCTGACCCACAGGTTATCGCCGAAGCGTTCCTGGGCCGGTCGCAACTGCGCCAGCGCCTGCTCCAACTCACAACGCCAGACGTTGCGACCGTTGACCAGGCCCACCGAGAGAATCTTGTAGGTCGGCAGGCGGTCCAGCACTTGCCCCAATTGTTCCGGGGCGCGCACCGCGTCGATGTGCAAGCCGTCCACCGGCAGGCTCACCGCCAGGCCGAGGTTGTCTTCCAGGCCACTGAAATAGGTCGCCACCAGTTTTTTCAGCGGCGAGTACTGGAGGATGTGATAAGCGCGCTCGAAGGCGCTTTTCCAGGCCAGTGGCAGGTCAAGGGTAAGAATCGGCTCATCGATCTGCACCCACTCCACGCCTTGGGCCTTGAGGCGATTGAGGATCTCACCGTAGACCGGCAGCAGGCGCTCCAGCAGGTCGAGCTTGTCGAAGTCGTCGCCCTTGGCCTTGCCCAGCCACAGGTAAGTCAGCGGGCCGATGATCACCGGTTTGACCCGATGCCCGAGGGCGTGGGCTTCGTCGACTTCGTCGAACAGCTGCTCCCAGCTCAGGGCGAAGGTCTGGTCGGCGGAAAACTCCGGGACCAGGTAGTGATAGTTGGTATCGAACCACTTGGTCAGCTCCTGGGCGTACGGCGCCTGACCGTGACCGGCGCCGCAGCAACGGGTCGTGGCGCCACGGGCCATGGCGAACAAGGTGTCGAGCGTCGGCTTGCCCTGATCATCCAAGGTGCCGTGGAAACGTGGCGGGACGGCGCCCAGCGTCAAGCTGTGGCTGAGCACTTGGTCGTACCAGGCAAAGTCGCCCACCGGCAGCAGGTCGATGCCGGCGTCTTTCTGCAATTGCCAGTGCCGGGCCCGCAATTCACGCCCAACGGCTTGCAAAGCGGTCGGGGCCAGGTCGCCTTTCCAATAGGCTTCGAGGGCTTTCTTCAGTTCACGGTCGGCGCCGATGCGGGGAAAACCGAGGGTATGGGCCAGGGCCATGGTGAATGTCCTTCTGTAAAAGATGGCGCCATTGTCGACAGCCAGCCCCACATGAGACAAACTCAACCTTTTCGTGTTGATCACAAGTTTTATTCATGGAGCAATCCCGGTGCTTGAACTCCGTCATCTGAAGACGCTGCATGCCTTGCGCGAAGCCGACAGCCTGGTGGAAGCCGCCGAACGCTTGCACCTGACCCAATCCGCGCTGTCCCACCAATTCAAGGAATTGGAAGAGCGCCTGGGCATGCAGTTGTTCGTGCGCAAGACCAAACCGGTCCGTTTCACCAGTGCCGGCCTGCGCCTGCTGCAACTGGCCGACGCCGCCTTGCCGCTGCTGCGCAGCGCCGAACGGGACATTGCACGGCTGGCAGGCGGCACCGCCGGACGCCTACACATGGCCATCGAATGCCATAGCTGCTTCCAGTGGCTGATGCCGACCATCGACCAGTTCCGCGATGCCTGGCCCGAAGTCGAACTCGATCTCGCCTCGGGCTTTGCCTTCGCCCCGCTGCCGGCCCTGGCCCGTGGCGACCTGGACCTGGTGGTGACCTCCGACCCGCTGGAACTTGCTGGCATCACCTACGTGCCGCTGTTCACCTACGAAGCGATGCTCGCCGTTGCCAACCAGCATCGGCTGGCAGGCAAGCCGTACATCGTGCCCGAAGACTTGATCAGCGAAACCTTGATCACGTATCCGGTGGAGCGCGATCGCCTGGACATCTTCACTCGGTTCCTCGAACCAGCCGACATCGAACCGGCCCAGGTCCGCACCTCCGAGCTGACGGTGATGATGATGCAACTGGTCGCCAGCGGCCGAGGCGTCTGCGGCATGCCGCATTGGGCGCTGCATGAATACAGCTCGCGGGGCTACGTGAAGGCCAAGCGGCTGGGGGAGAAAGGCTTGTTCGCCACGCTCTACGCGGCGGTGCGGACCGACATGCTGGATGCGCCGTATATGCGCGATTTCCTGCTGACGGCGAAAGACACATCGTTTTCCACCCTCGACGGTGTCAGCGCGGTGCGCTGATCGCTTTTGTGCTGAATGCCTTTGTGGCGAGGGAGCTTGCTCCCGCTTGGGCGCGAAGCGGCCACACGAAAGGTCTGCTGCGCCCGAAGCGTCGGACCGGCCCAGCGGGAGCAAGCTCCCTCGCCACAAAAAGCTCCATCACTCAAATCTTCGGTGAGTTCAGAGCTCAAGCCACATATGGACCTTGTCGAGGTATTCGTCCCCCACGCGGATCGCCATCGGCTCAAGGCCATACAGCACGAAACCGCAGCGTTGGTAGAGCTTGATCGCCGGCTCGTTGCCGGCGGTGACGGTCAGTTGCACGAGGCGCAGGAAGGCATGGCGACGGGCTTCGTCGAGGGCGGCCTGCATCAGGCGTTCACCCAACCCGGTGTGACGATGGGGCTCGACGACGTACATGCCAAACAACGTCGCCTTGTGCCGGGCCTTCAGCCGGGGCTCCAGGGCCAGGCCGACGATACCGACCAGTTCATCCGCCACGAACGCGCCGAGGATCACTTCGAGCCGGCTGGTCAGGCGCGATTCCCACCAATTGATGGGCAGCGCCGCTCGTTCGCTGGCGCTGGAGGTGAAGGCCTGTGGATGAAATTCATAAGCCTGGAGCATCAACTCGCGATAGCCCTCGGCATCACCTGCCTTCAGCCGTCGGATGCTCACGCCGAACGCCGTTGCTCAAGCATCAGTCGCAGGGCCAGCGCACCGAGCACAAAGCCCATGAAATAGCGTTGCGCCGCCAGCCAGGTCGGGTTGTGGACGAACCACGAGGCAATCCCGGCGGCGAACAGCGCGATCAGCAGGTTGACACTGAAACTCACGCTGATCTGCGTCAGCCCGAGGATGATGCTCTGGGTGAACAGCGAACCGTGTTCCGGGCTGATGAACTGCGGGAACACCGACAGGTAGAACACCGCGATCTTCGGGTTCAGGGCGCTAGTGAGAAAGCCCATCGTGATCAGCTTGCGGGTCGAGTCAGCCGGCAATTGCTGGGCCTGAAACGGCGAACGCGCGCCGGGTTTCACGGCTTGCCAGGCCAGCCACAACAGGTACAGCGCACCGGCCCATTTCAGCACTTCATAGGCCATGGGCACCGCCAGGAACACCGCCGTCAGCCCCGCCGCAGCGGCAAACATGTGCACGAAGAAGCCCGCCACCACTCCGAGCAAAGAAGTGACGCCGGCCTTGCGGCCCTGGCAGATCGAACGGGAAATCAGGTAGATCATGTTCGGGCCGGGCGTGAGCACCATCAACAACGCGGCGGCGGCGAAAATCAGCAGGTCCGGCAATGGAATCATGGGTATCAGTCCTTGAGTCTTGGATCAGCAGGTCGCGAGGCAAGTGGCACGATAAAACGGCAGGATCACCTCGGTTGTCAACGGCGCCAGGAAAAGATCAATGTCGCCAATCGTGTCGACCCAGCAGATTTCTTCGATCTCAGCGGCGGGAAAAACCGGGGCGTCGATGTCCAGCAAAAAAACTTCGGCCTGCACGATGAACCCCGGCTCATTGGCAGCCGGCGCACTGAACTGCCCCAGATGACGGGCCTGCTCCGGATCGATCTTGAGCCCAAGTTCTTCGTCCAATTCCCGAGCCAGGGCCTGGACCGGTTGCTCATGGGCTTCGATCTTGCCACCCGGCTGCATGAAGGCCAGGGTTCCGCGCTTGCGCACCAGCAGGGTTCGGCCGTCCGGGCCGATGAGCAGGGCGGCGGCGATGCGGATCAGGGGGGTGGTCATGTTTTACAGAACCTCAGGCGGAAAATGCCGGGGAGACTACAGATCGCGGCGGCGGGGAGCAAAGCCTGGCGCCATTCCACAACCCACCGCAGTCCTTTGTGGGAGCGAGCTTGCTCGCGATAGCGGTGTGTCAGTCGAAAAATATCTGACTGATACTCCGCTATCGCGAGCAAGCTCGCTCCCACAGGGGAACCGAATCGCCTGTCAGACTTTCATCACCCCAACATCGGCTTCGGCGCCGAAGGGTCCGACTCTTCTTCCGGAATCTTGACGAACACGCTGTACCGCGCCCCTTCCATCGCTTCGAAAGCGATGAGCTTTTCGATCAGCGGGCCGCTCATGACCTTGCCGGCGTTGAGCAGCAGCATGCCGTTGTCGGCGTTGAGGTTGCGCGCCAGGACCATGCCGGCCGCCAGCTCGCGGGTGGTCACGACCTTCACCGTCGGGTCGGACAGGGTCACGTCTTCCAGGTATTCGGCACACGCCTTGATGAAGTCCTCGACCAGGTCCGGGTCGTACAACTTGCCGGCGTATTTGCGGATGTAGACCAGCGCTTCGTCGCTGTTCATCTGCCGTTCCAGGATCAACCCGCGCTGCAACTCGATGAAATCCACCGCCAGCTTCAGCAGCCGCGAGCCGAACGGAATGGCCTCGCCGCGCAGGTGATCGGGGAAACCGCTGCCGTCCCAACGCTCCTGGTGATGAAGGATGATCCGCGCCGCGTCCTTCATCGGGTCGAGCGTCATCAGCAGCGATTCGCTCTGCTTCGGATAGGCGCGGTACAGCTCCAGTTCGCTGTGGTGCAGCATGTCGGCAGGCGTGACCATCATGTTGTCGGTCCAGCTCAGCTTGCCGATGTTGTAGAGCGCCCCGGCCATGGTCAGGTCGCGGTCGGTGGATTCGTCGAGGAAGTTGAGCCGGCTATAGACCCGGAGCAGCTCGATGATCTGCCGGTTGGTCTGCTTGGCCTTGGGCAGGCGCAGGTTGGCGATCAGCGAGAACACTTCGGTGCCGGTTACGTAGCTGCGCTTGAGCTCTTCATAGGCCAGGTCGAGCATGTCGGCGGTCTGCTGCAGCTCGGAAGTGCGCGACGCCACGCGTTTTTCCAGCGTGGCGTTGAGGGTCTTGAGTTGCTGGTTCTGCTCGCGGTTCAGGGCTTCGAGGCGCTGGCGCTCGCTTTCCGAATGCTGGTGGGCCAGGGCCTGACGCAGGGCCTGCACCAGCTCCTCATCGTTCCAGGGCTTGCTGAGGTAGCGATAGAGCTGCCCCTCGTTGATCGCCTTGGTCATCATGTCCACGTCGGCATAACCGGTGAGCAGGATGCGTAACGTCGAGGGATACAGCTTGCGGATTTCTGACAGCAGCGTGGCACCGTCCATATTGGGCATGCGCGCGTCGGTCATGACCAGGTCGACTGGCCGCTCCTTGAGGATCTCCAGCGCCTTGGCGCCGCTGTCGGCCAGCAGGATTTCATACGGCTGGCTGCGCAACAGCCGACGCAGGCTGTTGAGGATCGATTCTTCGTCATCGACCAACAACACCGTCGGCTTCGTAACCGGAACGTTCGACGATTGATCTTCCATTGATATCCCCTCCCCATTGACGACCACCGTTCTACATCACCCCTGAGAGACAGGCTAGTAGATCGCGAATATTTAGACACAATTCGCCATCACTCACCTCGCGCTTCCGATGAGCCGACTATGCTGTACCCCATGAAGGGCCAAGTACAGGCCGAATACTCATGCTAGCGAAAGGGATATCCGATGTTCCCACGGTTCTGTAGTCCGCATTTCGACGGTGCACGGCCATGAGCCTGTCGTCGGAACGATCCAATCGGCGAATATTAATTGTCGACGACACGCAAACCATTCATGAGGATTTTCGAAAGATCCTCAGCCCCGACGCAGCCCCTGAAGACAACCTGAGCAGCGCTGAAGAAGCCTTGTTCGGCGCACCGGTGGCGGTTTCCAGCCAGAGTTTCGAACTCGACTCGGCGTTCCAGGGCATGGAAGCCCTGAACAAGGTCGAAACGGCCCTGGCCCAGGGCAAGCCCTTCGCCATGGCCTTTATCGACATGCGCATGCCGCCAGGTTGGGACGGCCTCGAAACCATCGAGCGGCTGTGGCGCGTCGACCCCAAGCTGCAAGTGGCGCTGTGCACGGCTTATTCGGATTATTCCTGGGAAGACATCGCCGATCGCCTCGAATTGGGCGACCGGCTGCTGATCCTGAAGAAACCCTTCGATGCCATCGAAATCCGCCAGATGGCCAGCACCCTGACCGTCAAATGGCAGATGACCGAAGACGCCGCGCTGAAAATGGACATGCTCGAACGGGCCGTGGAAGAACGCACCCGGGAGCTGGCCGACGCCAACATCATCGTGCAGAACAGCCCGACCATCCTTTATCGCCTGCGCGGCGAACCGCCGTTCCCACTGATGTACATCTCCCACAACATCACCAAGTTCGGCCATGTCGCGGCGCAACTGATCGACTCGCCGGACTGGGCACAAATCCTGATCCATCCCGACGACCAGGCCAAGGTCGACGAAGCCATGGTCCGCGTGCTGGACCGCGACAACGCCGGCGCCTCCATCGAATTTCGCATGCGCACCGGCGACGGCACGTTCCGCTGGGTCGAGAACCGCTACATTCCGGTGCGCAATGAGCAAGGCCTGCTGCTGGAAGTCGAAGGCATCATCCTCGACATCACCGAGCGCAAGCTGGCCGAGGAGAAGATCGCCCTGCTGGCGCGCACCGATGGCCTGACCGGGCTGGCCAACCGCGCCACCATGATCGAGCGCCTGCACCAGGCCTTCGCCGCGGCACGCCGGGGCGCGGCGCCGTTCGCGATGTTCTACCTGGACCTGGACCACTTCAAGCGCATCAACGACACCCTCGGCCACCCGATCGGCGACCTGCTGTTGCAGGAAGTCGCCGCGCGCATCAAGGCCTGTACCCGGGAGAACGATGTGGTCGCGCGCCTGGGCGGCGACGAATTCGCCATCCTGCAACTGGACGTCCACGAAGCGACCCACTGCGCCGCGCTGGCGGCGAAGATCCGCGACACGCTGGTGGCGCCCTATTCCCTGGACGGCAATGACGTGCGCATTTCCGTGAGCATCGGCATCAGCCTGTACACCTCGCAGAGCCCGAGTGCCGACAGCCTGATGGCGCAATCCGACATGGCCCTCTATCGCTCCAAGGAAAAGGGCCGCAACCAGTATCACTTCCACAACGAGGAAATTAACCAGGAAGTGACCGACCGGGTCGCCCTGGCCAATGACCTGCGCCAGGCCATCGAGAATAACGAGCTTCAACTGCACTACCTGCCGGAAGTCGACCTTGGCACCGGCAAGATCCTCGGCATGGGCGTGCAGGTGCGCTGGAACCATCCCGAACGCGGCTGGCTCGAACCGGCGGCGTTCATGCCCGCCGCCGAGAAAACCGGGATCATCATCGGCCTCGGCCACTGGGTACTCGACCAGGCCTGCCAACAGATGCGCCAATGGCGCGACCAGGGCATGGCGCCGCCGGTGATCGCCATCGACCTGTCCCTGACCCAGCTCAAGACCGGCCCCGAGCTGATTTACGACGTACTGCGCACCACCGCACGCTGGGAGCTGGCGCCCTGGGACCTGCGCTTCGACGTCACCGAAGCGACCCTGGCCCAGACCAAATGGACCCACAACGACGTGTTGCCACGCCTGTGCGAACTGGGCGTGCAGGTCGCCATCGATGATTTCGGCACCGAGTATTCGTCGTTCGATTACCTGAAGACGTACCGGGTCAACCATCTCAAGCTCGCCCAGCGGTTTCTCGACAGCGCCAGTGACGACCCGGAAAACGCCTCGACCTTGCGCGCGATCCTTAATTTCGCCCGGGACGTGGGCATCGGCATCATTGCCGAAGGTGTCGAGACCCAGGAGCAACGCACCACACTGATGTCCAGCGGCGGCTCGATGCAGGCCCAGGGACATTATTTCAGCACCGTGGTGGACAGCGGCCAGGCCGCCGAACTGCTCAAGGCCGGGACCATCATTCCCGTGGCGGATCACTGGACCCGGCCGGCCAGCCAGCTATCGGAGAGCAATCCATGAACCCCATGTCGGTACCCGCCAACCGGCGAATCCTCGTGGTGGACGACACACCCGCCATTCACCAGGACTTTCGCAAGATCCTCAGCCCCAGCGCCGGCAATGACGACTCGCTGGACGACACCGAGAGCCTGTTGTTCGGCACGCCCCAGGTCAATCGATTGCAGTTCCAGATCGACTCGGCCTACCAGGGCGAAGAGGCGCTGGAGCTGGTCAAGCGCGCCCAGGCCGAAGGCCAGCCTTATGCGCTGGTGTTCGCCGACATGCGCATGCCGCCGGGCTGGGACGGCCTGCAAACCATCGAACAACTCTGGAAAGCCGACCCGCGCCTGCAGATCGCCCTGTGCACGGCGTTTTCCGACTATTCGTGGGAAACCATGTCCGAACGCATCGAGTTCGACGACCAGTTGTTGATCCTCAAGAAGCCGTTCGACACCCTGGAAATCCGCCAGATGGCCAGTGCCATGACTTGGAAATGGCAACTGGCGCAGGACGCGGCCCGGAAGATGCGCACCCTGGAACGGACGATCGAAGAGCGGGTCCAGGAATTGCTCAAGGTGTCCCACCTGCTGCAATACGACGTGCTCACCGAACTGCCCAACAGCATGCTGCTCGGTGATCGCCTGACCCAGGCCCTGGCCCAATGCCGCCGCCATGATCGGCAACTGGCGGTGATGTTCATCGGCCTCGACCGTTTCAAGCGTATCAACAATGCGCTGGGGCACCCGGTGGGCGATGAAATGCTCAAGCGCGTGGCGCGAACGCTGGCAACCGTGGTGCGTGAGTCCGACTCGGTGTTTCGCTACGGTTCCGACGAGTTCGTGGTGATCCTGGGCGATATCACCGACCCGCAGATGACCAAGGGCGTGGCGGAAAAACTGCTGGCGGCGATCAACTCCCCGCACCCCATCGATGGCCACGATCTGACGGTCACGGCGAGCCTGGGCATCAGCGTGTATCCAGCCGACGGCTTCGACGCCGTGGCGCTGATCAAGAAAGCCGAGACGGCGATGCGCAACGTCAAGGAAAACGGCCCCAACGATTACCGTTTTTTCACCGAGGACATGAACCGCCGGGCGCGGCAGCAGCAGACCATCGAGTCCGGCCTGCGCCTGGCCCTGCAGCGCAAGGAGTTCGTACTGCATTACCAGCCCAAGCTCGACCTGGCGAGCGGCAAGGTGGTCGGCGTCGAGGCGCTGGTGCGCTGGAACCGGCCCGACCACGGTCTCGTCTACCCGTCGGATTTCATTCCGGTGGCCGAGGACAGCGGTCTGATTGTGCCGCTGAGCCAATGGGTGCTCCAGGAAGCCTGCCAGCAGGCGTGTCGCTGGCAGGCCGAGGGCATGCGGCCGCTGTACTTGTCGGTCAACGTCTCGGCCATCGATTTTCGCCAGCGCGGTTTCGTCGACGGCATCGCCCGCACCCTCAAGGAAACCGGCCTGGACCCGACACAGTTAGAACTGGAGATCACCGAAAGCGTGCTCATGCAGAACATCGACGCCACCGTTGCCACCCTCAAGGCCATCAAGCACCTGGGTATCCGGCTGGCGATCGATGACTTCGGCACCGGTTATTCAAGCCTGAGTTACTTGCAGAAATTTCCGGTGGACGTGCTGAAGATCGACCAGTCGTTCGTCGGTGACCTGAGCATCGACAGTAACGACGCCAAACTGGTGAGCACCATCATCAGCCTGGGCAAGAGCCTGAACCTGCACATCATCGCCGAAGGCGTAGAGACCCGGGACCAACTGGAATTCCTGAAGATCCACCAGTGCGAAGAGGTGCAGGGCTATTACTTCAGCAAGGCCGTGGAGCCGCAAGCGTTCAGCCAATGGATGGCCGAATGGGAACAACGCCCGAACCCGTTTTCGTAAGCGCCAGAGTTCATAAACCCAGTTTCAAGGAAAGCACCCCATGGCGTCACACGGATTGATTCTGGCTCTCGGCCTGCTCGTGGGATTGAGCACGGCCGCTCACGCCGAGCCACTGGACGAACCGCTCAAGCCGCTGCCTGCCGTTCCGAACCTGGACCCCAAGCGGGTCCAGTTGGGCCAACGGCTGTTCAATGACCCGCGGCTGTCGGTCAACAACACGCTGTCCTGCGCCAGCTGCCATCGCCTGGACAAGGGCGGTGCCGACGACAAGGCGTTTTCCCTGGGCTTCGACGGCAAGCCGGTGGAAGTCAATACGCCCACCGTGTTCAACGCCAGCCTGAACTTCCATCAGTTCTGGGACGGCCGCGTCGACAGCCTGGAAGAACAAGTGCACATGGTAGTCATCAGCCCGACGGAAATGGGCAGTACCTGGGAAACGGTGGTCAAGCGGATCGCCGATGATCCGGACTATGCCAAGGCGTTTTCCAACGCGTATCCCGACGGGGTGAACGAACCCAACATTCGCAACGCCCTCGCCGACTACGAGCGCACCCTACTGACCCCCAACTCGCGCTTTGACCAGTATCTGCTGGGCAACACCGACATCCTCACGCCTCGGGAAAAATTCGGTTACCAGCGTTTCAAGGAATACGGCTGCATCGCCTGCCACCAGGGCGTGAACATCGGCGGCAACATGTTCCAGAAGTTCGGCGTCATGGGCGATTACATCGCAGACCGCGGCAACCCCACCCGGGCGGATGAAGGGCGCTTCAACGTCACCGGCGACGAAGCCGACCGCCAGGTATTCAAGGTGCCGAGCCTGCGCAACGTGGCTGTCACCGCGCCGTATTTCCATGGCGGTTCCGCGCCGACCCTGGAGAAGGCGGTCGAGGTGATGTTCAAGTACCAGTTGGGCCGCGAGCCCCTGAAAAACGATACGGAGCTGATCGTCGAGTTCCTCAAGACCCTCACGGGTGAATGGGAGGGCAAGCCGCTATGAGCCTCTCCCGCCGCCTCGGCCTGGCCTTCATCGGTGTATTGCTGGCCTCGATCCTGCTGTTTATGTACATCGAATCCGGTGCCCAGCAGGCCGCCTCGCACATTGAATCAAGGGACCTGATCCGCCTGCTCAAACAGCAGGATGCGATCTGGGATAACGAAGTGCTCAAGTCCCGGGTTGCCCTGAGCCGCAATTACGATCCGCTGGTTTCACCCTTGAATGAAATGGCACGCCTATGGCAGCGCCTGGATGCGATCGAGTCGGAAACGGGACGTCACGCGCCCTCGCTCTGGTCAACCCAGCGCGACGAGTACCTCAAGGCAGTCAAGGAAAAAACCCGCCTGGTGGAGCAGTTCAAGTCCCACAACGCGGTGCTGCGCAACTCCCTGGCCTTCCTGCCCACCGCCGAGGACGACATCCAGCGGCAATTCGCCCAACTGTCCGACGAAGACAAGCTCCGGCTGCAAAGCGCCATCATCGACACCTACGACCTGTTGCTGAGCACGCTGGAGTTCGCCCAGGTCACCACCCAGGACCAGGCTGCCGAAATCCTGATGGGTCTCAACCAGCTGGACATCAACAAGGAGCGACTGCCCGCGGGGCTCGTCGGCTCCGTCGATATTCTTCGCCGACATATCGCGCTGATCCTTCGCGAGCAACCGTTGGTCAATCAATTGATGCACGATTTCGACGCAGTCCCTCTCGCTCCTCGGTTGGATACCATCACCAACCTGTTGGAAAAGGACCAGGAGGTCGCCGCCGCCAAGCACCAGCGCAACCACATTCTGCTGCTGGTGTTCGCCACCTTCCTGGTGCTGATATTGATCTGGCTGGCCGTCCGGCTGGTGCGCAGTTTCAGCGAAATCAAGCGGGTCAACACTGCCCTGCAAACCGCCAACGACGAACTCGAACAACGGGTCGAGGAACGGACCCGCCAGCTCAAGGACACCCAGAGCGAACTGATGGACACCGCCCGCCAGGCCGGCATGGCGGAGATCGCCACCAACGTCTTGCACAACGTGGGCAACGTGCTCAACAGCGTGAATATCTCTGCCGACCTGGTCAGCCGCAAGCTGCGCAGCAGCAAGGCCCTGGGGCTGGGCAAGGCGATGAACCTGATCAACGAGCACAGCCACGACCTGGGGCATTTCCTCACCGAGGACGAAAAAGGCAAGCTGCTGCCCGGCTACCTCAACCAGTTGGTGGAAGCCATCGCGGTGGAACAACAAGGCCTGACCGACGAACTGGCGCAACTGAGCAAGAGCGTCGACCACATCAAGGACATCGTTTCCACGCAGCAGTCCTACGCGGGCGCCAACACCTTGATGGAACCGCTGGTGGTCAGCGAACTGCTCGAAGATGCCCTGCGCATGAACTCCGGCGCCCTGACCCGCCACCATGTGACGGTGATCAAGGAGTACGGCGAGGTGCCACGGATCATGGGCGACAAGCACCGCCTGCTGCTGATCCTGATCAACCTGATCAGCAATGCCAAATACGCCATGGCCGGGGTTTCCAACCATGCGCGGAACATGACCCTCAAGGCCACGGTCGTAGACGAAGAGCTGCAGATCAGTGTCAAGGACGAAGGCGAAGGCATCCCGGCGGAAAACATGACGCGCATCTTCGCCCATGGTTTTACCACCCGTAAGGACGGCCACGGGTTCGGCCTGCACAGTTGCGCACTGGCGGCGATTGAAATGAACGGCCACCTCACCGTACACAGCGAGGGGCCCGGGACCGGGGCGACATTCGTACTGCAACTGCCCCTGAAACTCGCAGAAGGTGAGCCATGAACAGCATGAGTAACCGGCGCATCCTCTTGATCGACGATACGCCCGCCATCCATGACGACTTCCGAAAGATCCTGACGCCAGAAGAGGAAAGCAACGCCGAACTGCAGGACATGGAAAGCGCACTGTTCGGCGAAGCACCGAAGGCCGTCACCACGGTGTTCGAACTGGATTCGGCCTACGGCGGCCAGGAGGGCCTGGCCAAATTGCAGCAGGCCCTGGCAAAGGAGCGCCCTTATGCCCTGGCGTTTGTCGATATGCGCATGCCCGAAGGTTGGGACGGCGCCAAGACCATCGAGGAGCTGTGGAAGGTCGACCCGCAACTGCAAGTGGTGGTCTGCACCGCGTACTCGGATTATTCCTGGGACGAATTGCTCGACCGCCTGAACGGCCACGACCGGCTGCTGATATTGAAAAAGCCCTTCGACAACATCGAAGTCCAGCAGATGGCCAACACCCTGACCACCAAATGGGAAATGACCTCCCGCGCCCGTTTGAAAATGAACAAGCTCGAAGACCTGGTGGAACAACGCACCCTGGCGTTCAAGCAGGCCAGCGAGCTGCTGCAGATGGAAATCGACGAGCGCAAGCTGCTCGAGACCCAACTGGTGCAGTCGGAAAAACTCGCCTCCCTGGGTCAACTGGCGGCTGGCGTCGCCCACGAAATCAATAACCCGATCGGCTTCATTTCGTCCAACCTTGGCGCCCTGGGTGGTTATTTCAGCAAGCTCGAGGAAATGCTCCAGGCCTATGGCAGCGCCGAGCAAGCCATTGCCTCGCCGGAGCTGGTGATGAACCTGAAGAGCCTGCGCCAGGAGGTGGAACTGGATTTCCTGGTGGAAGACATTCCGGTCCTGATCAAGGAATCCAAGGACGGCATCGCCCGCGTCGGGCAGATCGTCAAGGACCTCAAGGACTTTTCCCGGGTGGACTCCAGCCAGGAATGGCAGATGGCGAATTTGCAGCAGGGCATGGATTCGACGTTGAACATCGTCGCCAACGAAATCAAGTACAAGGCCGATGTGGTCAAGCAATACAGCCCGCTGCCGGAAGTAGAATGCCTGCCCTCGCAGATCAACCAGGTGATCATGAACCTGATCGTCAACGCCGCCCAGGCCATCGGCCCGGAGCGCGGCACCATCACCCTGCGCAACGGTGTCGAAGGCGACAACGTCTGGATCGAAGTCGCTGACAACGGCTCGGGCATCCCACCGGAAACCCTGCAGAAAATCTTCGACCCGTTCTTCACCACCAAACCCATCGGCCAAGGCACGGGGCTTGGGTTGTCGTTGTCCTATGGCATCGTGAAGAAACACAACGGCGAAATCACGGTGAGCAGCGAAGTGGGCGTGGGGACGACGTTCCGGGTGGAGCTGCCGGTGCGGCAGATGAAGTTGGCGGGGTGAGTTACCCCACCGCATAGCTGCTGCGAGGGAGAGCTTTTTGTGGCGAGGGAGCTTGCTCCCGCTGGGACGGTCCGACGCCTCGGGCGCAGCAGCCCCAAGAGTGGCGCCGCGCTACAACAGTCAGACCGCGCCAGCCGGTTTTACGACTGCTGCGCAGCCGAGCGGGAGCAAGCTCCCTCGCCACGGGGTGGCATTCCACGCTAATGTCTCGCCAATCGCCCTCCCCCAAGGAACCCGCATGAGCCTATCGTTGCTGAGCCGCTACGCCTTCTTCGCCGGCTGCGTGATCTTCACCCTCGCCAGCCTGCCGTTCCTGCAACACGACTGGCTCTGGCCATTTGCGCTGGTGACCGGGCTGCTGAGCCTGCTGGGGCTGTTCGACCTGTTGCAAAGCCGCCACGCCGTGCGGCGCAACTACCCGATCCTGGGCAACATTCGCTACCTGGTCGAAGGCATCCGCCCGGAGATCCGCCAGTACCTGCTGGAATCCGACAGCGACGCCCTGCCCTTCTCCCGGGCCCAGCGCTCGCTGGTGTACTCCCGGGCCAAGAACGAAAGCGCCGACAAACCCTTCGGCACTCTGATCGACGTCTACCAGACCGGCTTCGAATTCATCGGTCACTCCATGCGCCCGGCGCCGCTGAGCGACCCCAGCGGCTTTCGCGTGACGGTCGGCGGCCCGCAATGCACCCAACCCTATTCAGCCTCGGTGTTCAACATCTCGGCGATGAGCTTCGGCTCCCTGAGCGCCAACGCCATCCGGGCGTTGAACCAGGGCGCCAAGCTCGGCAATTTCGCCCATGACACCGGCGAAGGCAGCATCAGCCCCTACCACCGCGAACACGGCGGCGACCTGACCTGGGAGTTGGGCAGCGGCTATTTCGGTTGCCGTACAAGCGACGGGCGCTTCGACCCCGAGCGCTTTGCCGTCCAAGCCCGGAACCCGCAGGTGCGGATGATCGAAATCAAGATGAGCCAGGGCGCCAAGCCCGGCCACGGCGGGATCCTGCCCAAGCACAAGGTCACCCGGGAAATCGCCGAGACCCGTGGCATCCTCATGGGCGAGGACTGTGTATCGCCGTCCCGCCACAGCGCGTTTTCCACGCCGATCGAACTGATGCAATTCGTCCAGCAATTGCGCGAACTGTCCGGTGGTAAACCGGTGGGCTTCAAGTTCTGCCTCGGGCATCCGTGGGAGTTCATGGGCATTGCCAAGGCCATGCTGGAAACCGGGATCCTGCCCGACTTCATCGTCGTCGATGGCAAGGAAGGCGGCACCGGCGCCGCGCCAGTGGAATTCACCGACCACATCGGCGTGCCGCTGCGCGAAGGCCTGCTGTTCGTGCACAACACCCTGGTGGGCCTGAACTTGCGCGACAAGATCAAGCTCGGCGCCAGCGGCAAGATCGTCAGCGCCTTCGACATCGCCAGCGTCCTGGCCATCGGCGCCGACTGGGCCAACGCCGCGCGCGGCTTCATGTTCGCCATCGGCTGTATCCAGTCGCAAAGCTGCCACACCAACAAATGCCCCACCGGCGTCGCCACCCAGGACACCCTGCGCCAACGCGCCCTGGTCGTCCCGGACAAGGCCCAGCGCGTCTACAACTTCCACCGCAACACCCTCAAGGCCCTTGCCGAAATGCTCGCCGCCGCGGGGCTGGAGCATCCTTCGCAATTGCAGCCCAAGCATTTGGTAAGGCGCATGTCGGCGACCGAGATCAAGCTGTTTTCGCAGTTACACGTGTTCCTGAAACCTGGGGAATTGCTGACCGGCGAAGTGAATGGACAGTTCTATTCGCGGATGTGGCAACTGGCGCGGGCGGACAGTTTTGAGCCGCAGGAAATCGTGGCCGCATAGCTCGTAAACACACTGCTCCCGCTGGGCCAGTAGGCGCTGGAGCTATGTAGGAGCTGTGTAGGATCTGCCGAGTGAAACGAGGCTGCGATCTTTCCACCGCCAATTGAATCGAGAGCGAACATCAAGATTAAAAGATCGCCGGCTCCTACATTTGAATCAAGAGCGAAACATCAAGATCAAAAGATCGCAGGCTTCGCCATCCAATTTCAGAGCCGAGCGGGAGCAAGCTCCCTCGCCACGGGTGCATCATTCTTCCGGATGCCCCGCTTCCACGTCCTACCTGTAGGTTCTGACAGTAGACGACGACTTCCCAGCGATTGACCATTCACCCCAACGGCTCACTCGTCACGGAAGGTGCTTATGTTGACCCGGCGCGATCTGGTTGGTTTTGCTTCGCTTTTTGGGGTATTGGAGGCATTCAAGGTTGTCGATACGGCTGCCAGGCAGCCCTCGCCAAGCGGATCGAGGGGTTGACGCCATGGACCGGACTCGCCTGGCCTCGGCAACCCTTCTGGGTACCTTGATCCTCTTCACATGGCTTGAGTCGATGCTCCACGCCGATGAACAGTCGCAGAAACTACAAGACGCGGCATTCAAGGAACCGGAACAAGCTGTAGCCCGTCGCCAGGTTCAGCAAGAAATACAAAGCGACCGCCACCCATCCAGGCGAACTCAACGCATCGCCGATCGAGCCGATGCCATAGCTCGCAACACCCATCGAGCAATGGAACAGCAGATAGCCGCGCCATGACTTCCCAGGCTCAAAGATATAAAGCGCCGTCACGTAAAACGAAAACACCGCAGCGACGCAAAACGCTGCGAAGTTACTGGTTGCCTGGGTCAGTCCAACGGCGCCATACAGCAGGAAAAAAATCTCGCCATGAATCAACCCATTGACCAGGACGATCATCGTCAACGCAGAGAAATCCTTCATCGTATCTGCCTTGTCATTTACCGTCAGGGGTTTCCAAACTAGGCCAGGGTCACACGGCGATCTACTGTCAGGTCTTACAGGTCGGGCACTGATTCCGACGGACGGTCGTTCTTATCCGGCGTGTCAGCGACAACGTTCGACATCGACGAACAAACACAACTTGGACACGACATCAGGATCGCCCTGGGGCTTTTTCATCGAGATATATCCGCTGTCGTGGATGACGAAGAGGTCATAAAAACGAGTGGAAACAATCGGCGAAAAATCCCCCCGTCGAATCGATGCAATCACCGTGGGATCCTTGGCCAGGTACACATTGGTAACGCCCGCTCGCGGCAAGCTTTCAGGAAGTAATACATAGCCCACGCCCAGCACATATTGCTGAGCCGGCATCGCCGCGAATAAACCGCTGGCTGCCGGGAGCCAGTTGGCTTTCAGCTCGGGGATCATGTAGATGCGATCCTTATCGCGCAGCGGCGAATGGTTGATGTCGTAGGCCAGCGAGGCCAACACAACGGCCTCCTGTTGTTTTTGCAGCGAGAGGACGCGCCCGTGTCCGAACGAAAACGACAACATCGCCAGTAATGGAATCAACAGGACCAATCCCAAGCGTGCATGAAGGCGCATGAGTATTTGCAGACTCAGAAAAAACACCAGCAACAACAACGCCGAAAAAGCCACCAGCGTCCTGGCGCCGTAGTTGAACTCGGCGAAAAAAAGCGTGATGCCAGGGATACAGAACAAGAGCACCGCAGGGGCCAGCAGATAACAAAACAACAGCGGTGCTTCTCGCCAGGGAGATTCCGCACGACGAACTAACCCGATGCCTCCCCACACGTACCCAACCAGCGTCAGCAACGCACCGCCCCACACCAATGCCTGGGCGCCTTCGGTAACCCAGCCATCGAACATGCGCGCCAGAAACGAAAGGCGATTTCCAATTTCCAGCAGGCTGCTGATGCCCAACGGCAACAACACCTGACGCGCTCCCGTCATGAGTTGATAAGCCGTGAGGTAATAAACCGATACGCCGACACCGATTGCCACCAGCTTGCAGCCGATCAACCGCAACACTTGCTGCGAAGGCTTGCCCTGCCAAACCAGGCGGATCACCTCAACACAGCACACCGCGATAAAAAAACCGATAAGCACTTGGTAGATGGACAGTGCCAGCGCCAATAACAATGCCGGAACCAGGACGTTTCGCCAGGTCCTGTCAGATGACCAGATAACGGCATGAATAAGCGCCACCAATCCCAACGCCATGGCCGGCCCGTCATAGTGATAAGACAGGTTCTGCAAGAGAAAAGGGTTGTACCAGATGGGCAGGACGACCAGGCAATGAACTAACGTCGGTCGTTCGAAATAGAAAAAAACCAGCGATCTCAACGCAAACGAAACAGCGGTCGTCGCGATGAACAATGGCAAGGGAAACAGATCCGCTGATGTCGAGCCGAACGAGAGGACGTTGTAGAACCACTCGATGACAACGCGCCCCTCCTCGCGCCAACCTCCTCCGGCCATCAGCGCCCGCCAGTTGTCGTCGTTGTAGAAATAATCAGCCTGCACCAAGGGAAAGATGAAAAGAAAACTGGCCGCCAGGAAATACAGCAACACTTCCCGTGGCATTAAGGTTCTTGCCCACAGGAACTGGCTCACGGCTCATCTCGCATCTTGGGTTGGCCGCCCCGGATCATTTCCTTGATGACGTATCGGGGGCGATGTTTGGTCTCCAGATAAATTCTCCCGATGTATTCACCCAACACACCGATGCCGATCAGTTGCACCCCGCCGAGGAACAGGACCGCGGTCATCAGCGATGGATAACCTGGCAGATCGCTTCCGAAGATCAACTTGTCCAGGATCAGGTAGGCGGCATACAGCAATGAGATCAACGAAATGCAGCTGCCCACGTAAGTCCACAACCGCAACGGCACGGTACTGAACGACGTGATGCCTTCCAGGGCCAGGTTCCACAATTTCCAGCCGTTGAACTTGCTGTTGCCCGCCGCGCGGCCCGCGCGGTCGTATTCGATGATGACGGTATTGAAACCCGCCCACGACAACACGCCTTTCATGAACAACTGATACTCGGGAAGCGTCTTGATGACTTCCACGACCTTGCGGTCCATCAAGCGAAAGTCCCCCACGTTCTGTTCGATATGGGGATAGGCAATGCGATTGAGCAAACGGTAGAACAGCGCCGCGCCTCGGCGCTTCAGGTAACTGTCGGACGAACGATCGCGACGCTTGGCCAGCACCACTTCGGCGCCTTTTAGCCATTGCTCGACCATGCGCGGAATCACGTCGATGGGGTCCTGCAAATCCACGTCCATCGGGATGACCACATCGCCGCTGGCGTGCTCGATGCCGGCGAACAAGGCCGGCTCCTTGCCAAAATTACGGGAGAAGTTGATCAGCAGGACTTCGCTGTCCGTCAACGCTATCTCTCGCGCCAGGCCGGCGGTCTGGTCGTTGCTGCCGTCGTTGATGAAGACAATCTCGACGCAATGATCCTTGAGCTGCGGATGCTGACGGACACTTTCGTAGAAGAGACCGATGGCCTGTTCTTCGTTGTACACCGGGACAATCAGCGAGATCTTCATGGCCGATGTCCGCGAAACACGACGAACCGGGAAAACAGGAAACCAAGTACCAGGCTCAACAGCGAAAACGCCGCCACGGTCAGCAGGCCATGGAGGTGCCAGCGATCCCCCAAGTGACCGACGATGAAGCTGAGCGCGCCCATGACGCATAGGAAAAGCACATAACCCGGCACGGAGAGCTTGGCCTCAAAGGTGTAGAGCGCGTTGGCATAAAAAGAAAAGGAGGCGGCCACGCAGAAAGCGATGAAGTTACTCGTCGATTGGTCGAGGCCGAACGCCACGCGCAGCACAAAGAAAATCTGCCAATGGATCAGCGTATTGGCCAACCCGACGAGCGAATAGCTGAAAAAACCGTTCCATATCGCTTTCATAAGCCCCTCCAACGGCCGTGCTGTCGGACTACGTTGAATCCAGGGCCCCGTCAGCACGCGGACTATCGTTAGAAGTAACAGGCGCTCCACAGTTCAGGAAAAAGAAAGCCCCGGTCGTGGACCGGGGCTCTGGTTTACATCGCTATCGACTCAGGAAACCGAACGCACGGCTCCCCGCACATTCCCGGTCGGCTGCAACTTGAAGGTGTAAAACAACACCGTCAGCAGCACCAGAAATGCCGGGCCGATATACAGCGCCACGCGGGTGTCGGGGAAGTACGCCATCAGGCCCACTACCAACACCAGGAAAGCGAGCGCCAGGTAGGAGCTAACCGGGTACAGCCACATGCGATATTTCAGTGCGGCACGCTCGGAAGCGCTCAGGCCTTTGCGGAATTTGAGCTGGGCCAGCAGGATCATCACCCAGGTCCAGATCGCGCCGAAGGTGGCGATGGAAGTCACCCAGACAAAGACTTTTTCCGGCACCAGGTAGTTGAGCAGCACGCCCAGCAGCAAGGCGGCGATGGACAGCAGCAGCGCGCGGCGTGGAACGCCGTTGCTGGAGGTCTTGGCGAAGCCGGCCGGGGCCTGGCCGTTCTGCGCCAGGCTGTAGAGCATCCGCCCGGTGCTGAAGATCCCGCCGTTGCAGGACGACAGCGCGGCGGTGATCACCACGAAGTTGATGATGCCGGCGGCGGTCTTGATGCCCAGGCGCTCGAAGGTCATGACGAAGGGGCTGCCCTGGGTGCCGATTTCGTTCCAAGGGTAGATCGACAGGATCACGAACAACGCGCCGACGTAGAACAGCAGGATCCGCCAGAACACCGAGCCGATGGCGTTGGGGATGGTTTTCTGCGGGTTGCGCGCTTCACCGGCGGTCAGGCCGATCATCTCCACGCCCAGGTAGGCGAACATGACCATTTGCAAGGACATCAACACGCCGGAGACGCCGTTGGGCATGAAACCGCCATGGGTCCACAGGTTGGAGATGCCCAAGGCCACGCCGTCATTGCCGAAACCGAAGGCGATGATGCCGACGCCACCGATGACCATGGCGATGATGGTGACGATCTTGATCAGGGCGAACCAGAACTCGAATTCGCCGAAGGCCTTCACCGCGATCAGGTTGATCGAGCCCATGCTGACCAGCGCCGCCAAGGCCCAGATCCAACGGGGTACATCGGGGAACCAGATGCCCATGTACACCGCCACGGCGGTGATTTCCGCCACGCAGGTCACCAGCCACAGGAACCAATAGTTCCAACCCGTCAGGAAGCCGGCCAGCGGGCCGAGGTAATCCTGGGCGTAGCGGCTGAACGAACCGGCCACCGGGTTGTGCACGGCCATTTCGCCGAGGGCGCGCATGATCACCAGGATCGCCAGGCCACCGATGATGTAGGACAGCATGATCGCCGGGCCGGCCATTTCGATGGCCTTGGCCGAACCGAGGAACAGCCCGACACCGATGCAGGCGCCGAGCGCCATCAAGCGGATATGCCGCTCGCCGAGCTCACGTTTGAGCGGACCACCCTGCGCGGTCTCGCCATGGGGCAGAGGATTGCCGACTGGCATAGGGATACAACCTCGTCTTGTTATTGGATTGACCACCGAGTCTCCAAAGCCGCAGGCGGGTGGGCCTGCAAGCCTTGCCGAAACCGGGCCTGCCTTGTGGGCAGGCCGTCCTGTGGGACAACAACCTCAGGATCAGCGGGTCGTGCAGTATAAAAAGCCGGGAACAGAAAGTTTCACTGTAAAAGCAGGTTAATTCAGGGAATGCCTAAGCCGATGATGGCTTTATCAAGAGGGATTATCTGAACCAAGGGCCTTTTTGAAGCGACGACGAGTATTGCACAGTGATGGTGCAGCGTCATGTCCTGGCATGGGGTGATGGCTCTGGTTCAAGGCTTTCAGACCATCGTGACTAGGGGATCTAATTGTGATTAAGGGATCTGATTGTGGCGAGGGGATTCATCCCCGCTGGGCTGCGAAGCAGTCCTAAAGCCTGACAGCTCGGTGGATCAGACAGATTGAGGTGAATGTTTGGAAGGGCTGCTGCGCAGCCCAGCGGGCATAAATCCCCTCGCCACGGATGAATGTTTCGCCACCGGGGCTCATTGCTAAACCCAAGTGGCTCATAGCCACGCAGCGTCCCACAGCGGATAGTCGCCAATGCGACTCACCAGTCCCGCGCGAAGCGGATTGGCAACGACGTAGCGCGCGAAGTGCCGCACATCCTCATCATCTCGAATCGCGCGGTCATGAAAGCCGCTTTGCCAAAGTGGACCAGACAGTCCGATCTTTTTATTGACGCTATGGGTGCATCGAGCTTTGGTAACGCCTACGACGTGACTGAGATGACCATCAATAATCTGCAGCAACCAGTGGAAATGATCCGGCATCACCACCCAAGCCAAAGAATTCACCTGACCGGAATCATGAGCACGTTTGAATTCAGCGACCAATAGCCGTCCGATCTTCCAATCTGAAAAAACCGGTCGCCGCTGATGAACGACAGCAGTCACCAGATAAGCTCGTTCTGGCTCCGAATAACGACCTCGACGCAAGCGATGGGAATTTGGGCGTGGATGCATTCCTTGCTTCCTTTGAATGGGCTTGAACGCAGCGTAGCCACGCCGATGTGATGTCAACGCCGCAAACGTCGAGTGAAATTTCCGAAACTCGCGTAATCCCTTTGATGAGAAGGATTTATCTGTGGCGAGGGGATTCAGCGAAACGTCGCACCGCCCCGCTGGGCTGAGAAGCAGTCCTAAAGCCTGACAGCTCGGTGGATCAGACAGATTGAGGTGACTGTTTGGGGGGCTGCTGCGCAGCCCAGCGGGGCGGTGCGACGTTTCGCTAAATCCCCTCGCCACAGGAACCTCACCCCTTGCCGGTCTCACTTTGATGCCGACAATTTCCCCTCCCCCCACGCCAACCACCGTCTAAGCTTCAAGCAAGTCCGATCAATCTGCGTGAATGGATCAGTCGACTATGGGCGCTTTGTGGCAAACCGATTCGAATAAACCTGTGGTCCCGACTGAACGTATGGAAGAAGCGCCTTTACCCAAAAAAACTCGCCGCGCCCGGCATGGCTGGCGGGCGTTCTGGTTGTTGTTGCTGATCATCGTGGTGGTGGTCGGCCTGGCCGTGGCCAAGGAGATGCGCACCTCCCGGTTCCAGGCCCAGGAGGTCAGCAAGTACGCCGCATCCTTGACCTATTCGGTGCAACCGGGTCCGAGCGATGCCATCGTCTATCCCGGGGCCGGCCCGTTCGATCAGCGGTTGGGGTATAGCTCGCTGGGAGAATTCCTGCCGCGGCTGCTCAAGCGTGATTATGTGGTCGAGGCCCAGGCACGGTTTTCGCCGGCCTTGATGGACTACGTCCACAAGGGCTTGTTCGTGCCCTACGCGGAAAAGATCCAGGCGGGGCTGACCCTCACCGATTGCCGCGCCGCGCCGGTGTATCAGTTCAAGTACCCGCAGCAGCTGTATGCGAGCTTTGACGCCATCCCGCCGGTGGTGGTGCAAAGCCTGTTGTTCATCGAGAACCGCTTTCTGCTCGACCCCAAGCAGCCACTGGCCAACCCGGCGGTAGACTGGCCGCGCTTCGGCATGGCGGCTTGGTCGCAGGTGGCCAAGCTGTTGAGCCTGCCGGGACAGTCGGCCGGCGGTAGCACGCTGGCTACACAGCTTGAGAAATACCGGCACTCCCCCGAAGGCCTGACCGTGTCGGGCGCGGAGAAGATCCGCCAGATGATTTCCGCCAGCGTGCGCGCTTACCAGGCCGGCCCGCAAACCCTTGAGGCGCGCCAGCGGATCGTCCGCGACTACCTCAACAGCGTCCCCCTCTCGGCCGTGCCGGGGCATGGCGAAGTCCACGGCATGGCGGAAGGTTTGAGGGTCTGGTATGGCGCGGATTTCAAACGGGCCAATGAACGTTTGTTCAGCACCGCCACCGATCCCAAGAGCCTGGCGGAAAAGGGCCTGGCCCTGCGGGAAATGCTGTCGTTGATGATCGCCCAGCGACGGCCGTCCCATTACCTTTCCAAGGGCCATGACGAACTCGCGCGCCTGACCGACAGCCACATCCGCTTGTTGGCGCAGAACGGTGTGATCGACGCCGCACTGTCCGAGGCCGCGCTGGCGAGCAAGGTTTCCTACCGTGACTGGGTCCAGGACCCGACCGTCCAGCCCAACGAAACAAACAAGGGCATCAGTGCCGCCCGCAGTCGCCTCGCGGCGCTGCTCAACCGTCCGCTGTACGACCTCGATCGCCTCGACCTCTCCGCCACCAGCACCTTGCAGAGCGACTTGCAGGCCCAGGCCACCGAGTACCTCAAGCGCTTGGCCGACCCGGCCTTCGCGACCGAGATCGGCCTGATGGGAGAACGCCTGCTGACCCCGACCAGCACCACGCAGGTGCGCTACAGCTTCACCCTGCTGGAACTGACCCAGGATGGCTCCCGCGTGCGCGTTCAAACCGACAGCACCGACCAGCCTTTCGACATCAACGAAGGCAGCAAGCTGGAGCTGGGCTCCACCGCCAAGTTGCGCGTGCTGACCACCTACCTGCAAATCATTGCCGAACTGCACGAGCGTTATGCCCAGCAGGCCCCGGCGGCGTTGAAGAAAACCGAGATCGCCGAGCAGGATCGCCTGTCGCGCTGGGCGGTGGACTACTTGATTGAAAACACCGACCGCAGCCTGCCGAAGATGCTCGAAGCCGCGCTGGATCGCACCTATTCGGCCAGCCCCGGCGAGGCATTTTTTACTGGCGGCGGGTTGCACACCTTCCATAACTTCCGCAAGGAAGACGACGGCCGCCTGCCGACGCTGCGCGACGCCCTGCGCGAATCCATCAACCTGCCGTTCATTCGCCTGATGCGCGACCTGGTGCGCTACGCCACCTATGCCGGCCCCAACAATAGTTCCGAGCTGCTCAAGGACGACAAGGACCCGCGCCGCCAGGAATACCTGGCCCAATTCGCCGATCGCGAGGGCACGTCGTTCCTGCTCAGGTTCTGGAAGAAATATCAGAAGAAGGACACCGGCCAGCGCCTGGAAACCTTCCTCGACGGCATGCGTCCCACCGCAATTCGCCTGGCCGCCGTGCACCGCTATTTCTTTCCCAACGACAGCCAGGAGAGCTTCAATCGCTTCGTGCGTGCGCACTTGAAGACGGCAAAAAGCGCGGAAAAACTCACTGATGAACGCCTGGAACGGCTCTACCAAAGCTATGGCCCCGGCGCCTATGACCTGCCGGACCAGGGCTTCATCGCCAAGGTCCACCCGCTGGACCTGTGGTTGATGGGTTACCTGTTGAACAACCCCGACGCCAAGTTCAGCCAGATCGTCAAGGCCAGCCAGTTCGAGCGCCAGGAAGTCTATAGCTGGTTGTTCAAGAGCCGGCACAAGAGCGCCCGCGACAGTCGCATCCGCACCATCCTGGAGATCGAAGCCTTCCTGGATATTCACCAGCGCTGGCAGCAAGTCGGCTACCCGTTCGATCACCTCGTGCCTTCGCTGGCCACCGCCATCGGCAGCTCCGGCGACCGCCCGGCCGCGTTGGCGGAACTGGTGGGAACGATCCTCAATGACGGCGTGCGTCGCCCCGCCCTGCGCGTCGACAGTTTGCAGTTCGCGGTGGGCACACCCTATGAAACGCGACTGGTCAGCAATCCGGAAAACGGCAAGCGGGTGATGCCGGTGGAAGTCGCCCAGGCGCTGCGCGGCGCGCTGTCCCAAGTGGTCGACGCCGGTACCGCGAAACGCGTGGCGGGGAGTTTCAAGCTCGCCGATGGCACGCCGCTGGCGATGGGCGGCAAGACCGGCACCGGTGACAACCGCATCGAAGCCATCGGTGCCGGCGGCCGAATCCTCAGCTCCAAGTCGATCAACCGCACGGCGACGTTCGTGTTCTACATCGGCGACAGCCATTTCGGCACCCTCACCGCCTACGTCCCGGGGGCCTCGGCACAGAACTTCAAATTCACCTCAGCCTTGCCGGTGCAGGTGCTCAAGGGCATGGCACCGTTTCTCACGCCGTACTTGCAACCGGGGACTCATACCCAGTGCAAGCCGTTGGTGGCGGGACAATAACCTGCACCGGGACCTTGGTTTACAGGGTTACACGAGGCACCGCATCGAAGACGACAGTGAAGTTCCCGGTGTACAGGCCAGGATCACGAGGAATGGGCCAATGATTGGCATGGATGAACATCTCCACCTGGGTCCCTGGCGTGGATGTGGCGTCATCGACTACTTCTCGAGGCATCTCGTCCAACAAGACGTCGTTGAACCTGACTCGCAGCGGTATGAGCACGACACCATTGGATAAAATAGAGCGCCCATCAAGGTAGGCATGGACCGAGCCGTCGGTATTCTTTACATCAAAGGCCTGGCGTATGGAACTCAACTCGTAGCTGACAGGGTTGTAATTCATGTACTCGTCTTTACCGAAATCCGGATTGCGAGGCTGCACATGAAACTGCTTGTTCGGAATGTTTGCAGTGACATGAATGGAAGAGCGTGCATCATTGGCAGCGAACACCCACGAAGCACTCAAGGCCGCGATAGCCAGGGCAGTCACTGACACCCTCTTTTTAAACATACTTGACACCTTTCCTATTAAAAAACCTGTGGCGAGGGAGTTTGTTCCCTCGCCGAAGGGTTGTGTGCTGAAGCTCAATTCGCCATTGGTACGCCCTGCGAGGCACGGTGGCGGGGCAATGAGTCACGGCGTGGCTCGGTGGTTTACAGGCTGACTCGAGGGACCGCGTCGAAAATTACGGTGATATCGGCAGTAAATTGGCCTGACAGTCTGGTTGAAACCGCCCACGGATTGAAGATGACCATCTCGGCCTGCATACCTGGCGTGGACGTTGCGTCATCTACCACCTCCGTCGGAGTACTACCCAGGCCAACGTTGTTGAACGTGATAAAAAGAGGGATCGAATGAACGCCGTTGTACAACCAGGCTGGACCATCGATGTAGGCATGCACCGAACCGTCGGTGTTCTTCACATCGAAGGTCTCGCGCAGCCAGGTCAATTTCCTGCTCACTGGATCCATGTGCATGACCTCGTTCTTGCCGAAATCAGGATTACGCGGCTGCACATGAAACTGCTTGTTCGGAATGTTCGCACTGATGTGGATGGCTGAACGCGCATCGTCAGCCGCCCCGGCCAGTAAAGGGCTCAGGGCTGCAGCCCCCAGCGCGACGGCAGATATTATTGTTTTGTACATGTCGTTACCTGTTGATGGTTGATAGAAACAAAGACCAAGCCTTAAGGCGCAACGGCATCGAACACCATGTGTACCGTGCCGTAGTAATCGCCGGGCTTGTAGTCGTCATCGGGCCGGATGGCGGCGATTTCCAACGGGACCTGGCGTCCTGGCCGGGCCTCGCTGGCCGATACCACCTGGGCCGAATCCAAGGTCAATTCGACGCCGTTGAACCTCACCCGCAGGTCGATGCGTTCGCGGCCGTTGGACAGATACGCCTCCTCCCCGAGGCGGGCGTCGATGGAACCGTTGGTATTTTTCACCTCGTAGGTCGCGCGCAGCGGACTGAGGTCATTGATGATCGTGTTGAAGGGCAAGCGCTGTTCGCGCTGGACCAACTGCGGGTCGAGCGGCAACACAAAGAACTCGACCGTGGGGATGGTCACGTAGAGCTCGAAGGTTTCCCGCTCGACCGCGCCCCAGGCCGGGGCCCAGGGCAAGGTCAGCGCGGCGACGGCGAGAGGGCATGCCAGTGTCTTGAACATAGTGGATACCTGTGGCGTCAAGGACGGTACGGCGACCGTCAACCCTTGATCTGGATGGGTTTGCTCTGGCTGCCTTCGATCAACGTGAAGCGGTATTCACGTCCCGACTCCTTGTCGAACGAGAACGTGCGGCCGGCCATGACGTGGTGCTTGGTGGTCGGCCGGCAGTCGTTTTCCTTCTTCGCCACGCAATCCTTAAACTCATCGATCACCAGCACGCTGTTGCCGTTGTTGCGCATCACGTAGCGGCTGGCGTTGTCCTCGATCACGGTCTCGAAACGGGTGTTCTTGGGTCGAACGAAGAACACCGTGCCGTAGCCCGCCAGCACCTTGACCCCGGCCGCCACCCGTTCCTTTTTATAGGCCTCGCGTTCCTCCTCGCTGACGGCGAACTCGTCCTCCGCTTCCGGCACCACAGGCACGAAGCGCACCCGGAAATAACGCTCCTTGTCGCGGTTACCCAGGAACAGCAATCGCGTGCCCTGCATGCCGTTGGCCGGCACGATCAGCCGGGCCGGGCTGGCCATCAAGCCATCCTTGGCCAGCCCGCCAGGCTGGCTCTGCACCGGCTCCTCGCGGTAGCTGCCGTCCTCGTTATAGAGAATTTCCAGGACATTGACCTTGATGAATGCCGTGGACGTTCCGCCATTGAACACCCGCTTCATGTAAGTGCTTTTATCACCGTCAAGGTAGTCGTAGACCACCCCGACACCGATTTGCGGCCCGGCCTGGACCACGCCGCAAAACAGGTACAAACCCACCCATGCCAATACGTGTTTCATTGTTTTCTCAACCTCATGCTTTAAGCGCAACTCACTGGATACCGCCGGCGATCAGGCCGCTCAAACTTCCGAATCCCAGATCACCGTGATGTTGCCGGAATAGACTTTGGCGCCGCCGTCGAGCATTTCTTCGATGCTTTGCCGAGTCACTTCGAAATGCAGGCTTGCAGGCCTGCGATCCACATAGACACTGGGCTGGATCAGCTCCGTGCCACTGCCATCTCGCAACAGGCGACGCTGGTTGATGGGTTGTCCGCCAAAATCGGTCAGCCCCTCAGGCAGCGTCACCCTGACGTCCACCGGTACGGAATGGCCCGAGCCGGCTTCGCCGATCGCGCACGTATTACCACTGATGTATTGGCAATCGAGCGCCATCTTGAAGCGTGACGATGTGGAGATATGGAAGCGTTGATCGCGCGCCAGCCGGCTCGGTTTGCTGCCGCCATTCAGCCAGGCTTGCCAGCCCCCATCGGGCACCAGCTCCACCCGGTTTCCGCCGGGAGGCACCTCGACCTTGAAGGTATGCTCGACATCGAGCCTGAAATTGAGCGTGATGGCCGAATCGCTGGGCAGCATGACGTCGCCCATGTCCAGCTCCCGCCCTGGTCCAACGCCGATGGTCAGATCCCCGGTGTACTGCCCCGCCGACATTCTCATCGGGTTCGGCATGCGCAGCTCATAGGCAAAGTCCACGTAGGGATACGCCATGCTGGGGATCACAAAGTTGGCCTTTTTTGCGCACTCGGTTTCCGACGGGGTCCGCCAGAAAAACTCGTAATGGTTGTCGCCGAAACGACTGAACCCGCTGGAGTTGCACGGTGAAGGCGCCTGGCCCCAGTTGTCGTTCCACAGCATCGTATGCGCAGTGCCCGCTTCCACCCCGCCACCGACCAGTTCGATCACGCTGCCAGGGACTTGATAGCGAGCACCAATGCCGACCCACCGCACCTGGACGATTTCGGTCTCGCCCGTACCGGAATGAACGATCTGCGCCGTGCGCCAGTTGGCAGGTACTTGAAACATGGCCCCTTGTCGAACGTCGGCGTGCCCGGCCTGGATAGGCCTGATGGAATTCACACTCAGGGGCAGCCGGATGCTGAACATTTTCCATGCCTGGCATTGCGACGGAGCTTCGGCGCAATAACCACTCATTGGCGTGGTGTTGAGAAACCCGGTTTCCTGAGGCTTCGACGGGTCTGGCCTGAACACAGCGCTGATGTCCTGGGTCAAGGCGTTGGCCATGGGCATGCTCGCAAACAAAACCGTTGAAACCACACAGTTCGCGACTACCGGTGTTCCTTTCATGGGTATGACCTCATATTCAAATCCGTTGAATAGGTGTTTTTAAACTTCTGAATCCCAGATCACCGTGATGTTTCCGGTGTAGGCTTTGGCGCCGCTGTCCAGCATCTCTTCGACGCTGCCGCGGCCCACTTCAAAGTGCAGGGTGCCCGACCGGCGATCGACATAAAGCCCCGGCTGGAACAGTTCGGTACCGCTGCCGTCACGCAGTAACCGTCGACGGTTGACCGGCTGCCCGGCGCCGTCAGTCAAGCCGTCGGGCAGGGTGACGCTGACATCCACCGGCACGGCATGACCGGTGCCGGTTTCGGAAATTGCGCAGGTATTGCCGCTGACGTATTGGCATTCGAGTTCCATCTTGAAACGCGAGGACGCCGAGATATGGAAGCGCTGGTCGCGAAACAATCGTGTTGGCTTGCGACCGCTGTTCAGCCAGGATTGCCAGCCTTCCTGGGGTACCAACTCCACGCGGTTGCCGCCGGGGGGGACTTCGACCTTGAGGGTGTGCTCGACGTTGAGTTTGAAGTTGAGCGTCAGTGTTGAATCATCCGGGAGCATGACGTCGCCCACATCGAAATCCTGCCCCGGGCCAACGGTATAGGTCAGCGAACCGGTGTATAGCCCGGACGACATTTTCAAGGGGTTGGGGGTGCGCAACTCATAGGCAAAATTCAGCGAAAGGTACTTCATGCTGGGAATCAGGTAGCTGGCCTTCTTGGCACATACACCTGCTACCGGGGTTTTCCAGAAAAACGTGTAATCCACGCTACTCAGATAACCCACACCACTGTATCGACATGGCGAAGGGGCATTTACCCAAGAGGAGTTGCCCCACAACATACTATGCGCGGTGAGGTTGCTCACGCCGCCACCCACCAGGTTGACTGCACTCGTTGGAAGACGGTAGGTCAGGCCTACACCGGACCAGCGCACTTCAACGATTTCCGTTTCGCCCGTTCCTGAATGGGTGACTTGTACCGTGCGCCAATTGACGGGCGCGTGAAACATCGCCCCTTGCCGAACATCGCCATGATTCGCCTGGATGGGGCGGATCGAGTCGAAGGTAATAGGCAACGTGAGGCTGAACATTTTTGCCGTTCCGCATTCCGCGGGATGGTCAGCGCAGTAACCACTCACCGGCGTGGTATTGAGAAACGTATTCTCCTGGGGCTTGGAAGGGTCAGGCCTGAATATTGCAGTGATGTCCCGCTCCAAGGCATTGGCCACAGGCACACACGCAAACAGCAACACCGAGACCACGCTGCGCACTGCAACCGATAAGGGTTTCATTTATACAACCTCATACTTGAAGACAAATCACTGCGAGAAAACCAGAAGCCCCGTGGCGAGGGAGCTTGCTCCCTCACGGGTTCTCCCAGCCACGGTTTCATCGTTTTTCCCGGGTGAACGGCATTACCAATAAGGTGCTTCATGAACGCTGCTTCACCCCACCAGCCTCGGCGACTGCCGTATCGGCCAAGGTGTCCGGCGTGCAACGCAAGTCCCCGATCATCAACACATCGCCTTCGCGGTTGGCAGTCTCCGGGTCGAGGCGGAACCGGCAGAACAATTCGTTTGCGTGGCGCACTTCCAGGGTCGGCGAGCCGGCATTCATTTCCATGGAAAAGAATCCGTCCGCCTCGCTGATGCCGCGGCTGGCATGGTTGATCACGTGGTGGCCTCGAAGCGGTTGGCCCTGCCCATCCACCAGGCGTCCGAGCACGGTCACCGTCCTCATCACGCTGATCTTGCGGTAGTCCACCCCGCCCTTGTTCAGGTGATAGCGGGTGCGCGAAGGTTGGATATTCGCCGCCGGCGGGTGCACGCCTTCGAAGTCGAAGGTCACCTGGCTGTTCTTGTAGGCAGTGATGGGCACGAAGTTGCGACCGGGGCGTAACGTGGTGCTGCCGCCGGTCAAGTCGTCGGCGCGCAGGACAACATCATCCACGTCGGCTTCGACGTCGACGATCATGCCCGCGCCGCGTCCATGAGGCGTAGCGGTAACGGCCGCTTTGCTGCCACCCACCGCCACCGTGCTGCTCAGGTTCAGGCCGCCGGTGAGGTTATCGTTATAGGACGAGCGCTGGACGAAGCCATCGCCGAAAAGCGAATCGGTTTCGAAACTGGCAATACTGGACAGGCCCACGCCATAGGTGTCGGCCAACACCGTGCCGGAAACGCTTTGCAGCACATGGTCTTCCAGGCTGCGGCGATACGAGAGCGAGGCATTGTTGTCTCGCGCGCCATCGCGGGAGGTGCGGGTCCCGATGCTGCCCGACCAGTATTCCCCCGGCCCGCCCAAGGCCACGCTGACGCTCAGGTCCACGCCCCGATTGCGCTTGTCCCCCGTGCTGGTGGTGCCAGGGCGATCGAATACCGACACCCGCCAGTTGGCATCGCTGCCGCGCAGTTGGCCACGCTGGGTCCAGCCCAGGTCCAACCCCGTGCCCTGGATGTTGCCTTCGCTGTAGGCCAGTCGCCCATTGACGGAGGTCTTGTTGCTCAAGCGATGGTTGACCGACAGCGAGGAATTGCTGGTGTGGCCGACATACACTTGGCGCTGGCGAATACGCGTGCCGTCCTGCAACGTTTCGTATGTGTTGCGGGTGTCCAGCCAACTGCGGTTGTGACTGGCCACCACGCTGCCGTTGAGGTAGCTGTACAAACCTTGCAGATCCATGCCGGTGCCATACTGCTGGGTTTGATAGACGTTGGCGTAGAGGCTGGTGTTGCTCGCCAGCGTCCAATCCACCGAGGTGCCCACTTGCAGCTTGTCCTGCACCTGGCGCGTGGAGGCTCCCAGGATGACCCGCGGGTGCAGCAGGTAATTCAAGCCGACCCCGGCTGTCGTGAAGCCGGAAGGCTGGTCTTCCCAGTTGCTCCAGAGCCGGGTTTCGCGGCCGGCAAACAGGTTGTAGCGCCAGCGGTCTTCGGTGCTGCTCCAGTTGTTGGGCTTGTAGACCAGCTCCTGGCTGGTGGCGCTGGTTTGCCCGTCCTCGACCAAGCGGACTTCCACTTCATAAATGCCGCCGGGCAAGGGCCGGGTGTCCAGGCTCTGCAAGCCGGCGCTGACCGCCTGCGTATTGATCAACAGGCCGTTGCGATAAATCTCCACCGAAGCCTGTCGGCTCGCGGTGACGTAGATGGGGTAGACGCTGGGCCGGGGATTATCGATGACCAGGCTGTCGGAGCTGCCATACATCACGCCCACGGCAGTGTCCGGGTTGGCACCGAACGAACGGATCTGTCGATTCAGGCCATCGGAGCTGGGCGTGAAATAACCCAGGCGAAAAAAAGTGCCTTCCAGTTCTCGTTGGGTATAGAGCTCGTGGACGGCGTGGTAGATCTTGTCGTCCGGTCCGCCGAGACGCGAGAGTTGAAGGTCGAGCGATTGACTCCAGTTGCCCAGGCTGGAACTTGCATTCAGGCCATAGCGCCCGCCGGTGTCCTGCTCTTGGCCACCATTGATATTGAGCTGGTTGTTGAAGATCAGACCCAGGCTGCCACCTTCTGGCTGATCGTGGTAACGCTTGGTTTCAGTGCCGCGTTCCACATCCCGAGTCAGGATCGTCACCAACGAATTCTCGAGGCTGTAATGCATGGCGAGCAGCCCTGATGAACAATTGGCTTCGCATGCGCCCAGCGACTGTCCTTGCTTGAGCAGTTGTTCCCATTTCTCACGTTCGAGGTTGCTGATCGGACTGTCTTGCGTGTCGGTGAATTCGAGCAACGTAATACGATCGTCCCGGGTCAATACCACCATGGCTTCGCCAAGGTACTGTTGATTGAGTTCAACACGAACCGCCAGTGGCACATCGAAGAAGTGGGATTCAAACTCCGCCGGCAGTCCCTTGGCCTGGGACAACAGGCTTTTGGGCGTTGTACCGGGGGCAGTCGGCGCGGCCGAGGCGTTCGCGCACAACAACAGCGCGAGCGCACCCGCGATGGGTGTCATCGGAAACATCAACGGATTCTCTAATCAGCGAGCGTTCAAGGCGTTTCAGGTACAGGCCGACCGGCTGGGGAGTGCCGGCCGGCCTGCGAATGCCCGTGCAAATCAACGGGCATCGGATGGCATCACGGCGTAGCGCGAGGCACCGCGTCGAAGATGACGGTCATGTCGGCGGTGTACAGGCCGTTCTGGGTATCGAGAGGCCGGGCCGCGACGATGGTCATGTCGGCCTGGGTACCTGGGGTGGAGGTGGCATCGTCCACCACTTCCTGAGGCAGGGCGCTCAGGGTGACGCCGTTGAAGGCGGTGGTCAGGGCAATGGAGTTACTGCCGTTGTACAGCGCAGCAGGGCCGCCTTCGATATAGGCATGGACCGAACCTTCGGTGTTTTTCACGTCGTAGGTCTGGCGCAACGAAGTCAAGGTGCCGCTGACCGTGTTGTAGCTCATGGTCTCATCCTTACCGAAGTCCGGATTGCGAGGCTGCACATGAAACTGCTGGGTCGGGATGTTGGCAGTGATGTGGATGGAAGAGCGCGCGTCGTCGGCGGCGAATGCCAGCGAAGAAGTCAGGGCGGCAGCTGCTAGGGAAGCACCGGTTACGAGTTGTTTGAGCATGTTGTTCATACCTGTTCTTTTGCAATAGATAGAAGAGTTGAAGTTGCCGCCAGACAATCATTCTGGCTGCACTTCCAACGCCGGGCATGATCAACGCTATTGAAACAAAAAAAAGCAGGCAGATTCCTATATGCACGTAGTAAATCCGGCATACGCGTGCGAGAAAAAGACTCGGATTCTGTTAAAAACAGATTTTGGATGTCAGAAAGAACTTACAACGCCAGCAATAAAGCGGGCTTGATGATGTCAAGAAAAAAAGCCCGGAAAAATCAAACTCGGCCTCTATATCGCAATCAGGTAAGGTCTTGCCTCACTGTAAATAACGAACGGCAAGTTAGATATATCTTAGTTTCGAAATTTCGCGCACGTCAAAATATATCTTATGCAAAAAGTTATATCTCAACATCTAGGCAGAACGGAGAACAGCCTATGACCTCCTCTTACTCTTCCCCTGAAGACGAACATGACTGTTTTGAACGAGCCCCGACGGGCCGTGGACGTAACAGCCGAGGACCTCGCATCTTCGCTGCCGGTGATCTGAAGTTGCTGTCGTTGGCGCTGCTGGCCGAGCAGCCTTGCCACGGCTATGACCTGATGCGCCGGATCGAGCAAATGTTCGATGGCGCCTACAGCCCCAGCCCCGGCGTTATCTATCCGACGCTGGCCTTTCTGGAAATGAGTGCAATGGTCATTTGCGGTGTCGAAGATGGGAAAAAGAGTTACAGCGTGACCGATGCCGGACGTCTATCCCTTGTAGAGCAGGCCGACGCGCTGAATGAGGTGCGCAAGCGAATCGAAACCAGCAAGCGCATGCTGCGTGGCCCCGATCGTCCCCCTGAAATCCGTGAAGCGGTGTATAACCTGCGCCATGCGCTGCAAAAGCACCCTGGCCGCTGGAGCCCGGAAGAAGTCCAACGGGTGCGCGGCCTGCTCGACGACACCGCCAAAGCCATCACCGACGGCCCGGGCCGTCCACCTGTTTCGGAGTCAAACCCATGACTGAAGTCGATCCAAACACCATCCACCGCGTCAACCACGAGATCAAGCGCCGCCGCCTGCAAGTGCTGCGCGTCGTCGACCTGACCCCACGCATGCGCCGCATCACCGTCGGCGGGCCGGAACTGGCCGGGTTTGCAAGCCTGGGCACCGACGATCATGTGAAGCTGTTGTTTCCGCAGAACGCCGAGGAACACGCCGCCCTGGAAAACTTCAACCCCACCGCCGGCAAGGCCCAGGGACCGATGCCCGAGATGCGCGACTACACCCCGCGCCGGTATGACCTGGAAACCCTGGAGCTGGACATTGACTTCGTGCTCCACGGCGACGGCCCTGCCGCGACCTGGGCGACGCAGGCGGCACCGGGGCAACACCTTTACATCGCCGGGCCACGGGGCTCGATGATCGTGCCGGACATCTTCGACAGTTACCTGTTGATCGGCGACGAAACCGCCCTGCCCGCCATCGCCCGCCGCCTCGAAGGCCTGGCGCCCAACCGGCGGGCCCTGGTGGTGGTGGAAGTTGAAAATGGCGCCGAACAGCAAGTGCTCCAAAGCCCGGCGCAGGTGCATGTGATCTGGGTATTGCGCGAAGGCCGCCACGACAGCCTGCTGCGCACCGTGCAGCAATTGGAAATGCCGGTAGGCAAGCTGTATGCCTGGGTCGCGACCGAAAGCAAAGTGTCTCGGCAGATTCGCAAGGTGTTGCTGGAAGAGAAAGGGTTGGACCAGGATTTCGTGAAGGCGGTGGGGTATTGGAAGCTGGATGACAGTGAGGAGGATTGAGGGACGGGCGGTGGCTGAAGTACCCTGCATCCACTGAGGGACTGTACATAACCCCTGTGGCGAGGGGATTTATCCCCGCTGGGCTGCGAAGCAGCCCCCAAAACAGTCACCTCAATCTGTCTGATCCACCGAGTTGCCTGATTTTAGGGCTGCTGCGCAGCCCAGCGGGGATAAATCCCCTCGCCACAAAATAGATCCCCTCACCACAGGGCTATCGCTGTCCTTTAACACCTTATCCGTCATCACCAGGTACCCGGCCCCATGCTTTTCCTGCTCGCCTACATCAGCAGCGTCGTGCTGATCAACTTCGCCTTCTCGGCCGCGCCACACCTGGACATCATCTGGTCGGCCTGGGGTGGCCTGGTGTTTATCCTGCGGGACATGGTGCAGACCCGTTTCGGTCACGGCGCGATCGTGGCGATGCTGGCAGCGCTGGTGCTGTCCTATGTCACCTCCGACCCGTCCATCGCCCTGGCCAGCGCCACGGCATTCGCGGTGTCCGAATGCATCGACTGGCTGGTGTTCACCGTCACCAAGCGCCCATTGCACGATCGCCTGTGGATAAGCTCGGCCCTGAGCATTCCCCTGGACACCTTCATTTTCTTCGGTCTGATCGATGCCCTGACACCCGCCGTGGTGACGACCGCCCTGCTTTCGAAATTCGCCGGGGTCACCGCCGTCTGGCTGATCATGGCCTGGCGTCTGCGCAAACAGGCCATCGCCGGCTGACGCGGTTCATGTAAAATGCCGCGCTTTCTCCCCTGGGAAGCTCGCCCGGCGCGCGCCCCGATGACCCGCTCCTGTTTGAGGACCTTCAGATGACCCGTATCGGAACTCCATTGTCGCCCACCGCGACCCGCGTTTTGTTGTGTGGCAGCGGTGAGCTGGGCAAGGAAGTGGTGATCGAACTGCAGCGCCTGGGCGTTGAAGTGATTGCCGTGGATCGCTACGCCAACGCGCCGGCCATGCAAGTGGCCCACCGCAGCCATGTGATCAACATGCTCGACGGCGCCGCCCTGCGCGCGGTGATCGAGGCCGAGAAGCCGCACTACATCGTGCCGGAAATCGAAGCCATCGCCACCGCCACCCTGGTGGAACTGGAGGCCGAAGGCTTCACCGTGATCCCTACGGCCCGCGCCGCGCAGTTGACCATGAACCGCGAAGGCATCCGTCGCCTGGCAGCCGAAGAGCTGGGGCTGCCGACTTCCCCCTATTTCTTCGCCGACACCGTGGAAGATTACCGCAAGGCTGTGGAAACCCTGGGTTTCCCCTGCGTGGTCAAGCCGGTGATGAGCTCCTCGGGCAAGGGCCAGAGCCTGCTGCGCAGCGCCGATGACGTACAGAAGGCCTGGGACTACGCCCAAGAAGGCGGCCGCGCCGGCAAAGGCCGGGTGATCATCGAAGGTTTCATCGACTTCGATTACGAAATCACCCTGCTGACCGTGCGTCATGTCGGCGGCACCACGTTCTGCGCGCCGGTCGGCCACCGTCAGGAAAAGGGCGACTACCAGGAATCCTGGCAGCCACAGGCCATGAGCCCGGCGGCCCTGGCTGAATCCGAGCGCGTTGCCAAGGCGGTGACCGAGGCCTTGGGCGGCCGTGGCCTGTTTGGCGTCGAGCTGTTCATCAAGGGTGATCAGGTGTGGTTCAGCGAAGTCTCGCCGCGTCCGCACGACACCGGCCTGGTGACGCTGATCTCCCAGGACCTGTCGCAGTTCGCTCTGCATGCCCGCGCCATTCTTGGCTTGCCGATCCCGTTGATCCGCCAGTTCGGCCCATCGGCTTCGGCGGTGATCCTGGTAGAAGGCCAGTCGACCCAGACCGCGTTCGCCAACCTCGGCGCCGCCCTGAGCGAACCGGACACCGCGCTGCGCCTGTTCGGCAAGCCGGAAGTCAACGGCCAGCGTCGCCTGGGCGTGGCCTTGGCCCGCGATGAATCCATCGAAGCCGCCCGCGCCAAGGCGACCCGGGCTTCGCAGGCCGTGAAAATCGAACTGTAAAAGCCCAAGGCTGAACACAATCCTTGTAGGGAAGGGATTTATCTGTGGCGAGGGGATTTATCCCCGCTGGGGCTGCGCAGCAGCCCCAAAGCAGCAAACCCAATCTGCCTGACACCCCGAGTTGTTGGGTTTAGGGCTGCTTCGCAGCCCAAGCGGGGATAAATCCCCTCGCCACAAAAGCTTGTTGTGTTCACAAAAGCCAAAGGCTCGTTGTATTCACAGAAGCCAGCGTGAAATCGGGTATTAAAATAAAGGCGACACCCGCAAGGGTGTCGCCTTTTTCATGAGCGCTGCTTGGATTTAATCCGGCAGTTTGTAGGCGATCACATAGTCACCCTGCTTGGTGCCCAGGGAACCGTGACCACCTGCAACGACCAGCACGTACTGCTTGCCGTCCTTGCCGGTGTAGGTCATCGGCGTGGTCTGGGCGCCTGCGGGCAGGCGGCCTTCCCACAATTGCTTGCCGTTTTTCACATCGTAGGCGCGCAAGTACTGGTCAAGCGTACCGCTCAGGAACGCCAGGCCACCGGCGGTGGTGAAGGTACCACCCAGGCTTGGAACGCCCATGCTCAGCGGGATCGGCACTGGCGAGCTGTCGCGCACGGTGCCGTTCTTGTGCTTCCACAGGGTCTTGTTGTTGGTCAGGTCCACGGCGGCGACATAACCCCACGCAGGTGCCTGGCACGGCAGGCCCATGGGCGAGAGCAACGCTTCGAGGATCACCCCGTATGGCGCGCCTTTGTTCGGCTGCACGCCTTCGGTTTCGCTCTTGCGACCCGGGCCACCCGCCACTTCCGCTGCTGGAACCAGCTTCGACTTGAACGCCATGTAGCTCGGGTTGACGAAGGCGATCTGGCGCACCGGATCGACCGAAATACCGCCCCAGTCAAACACGCCGAAGTTGCCTGGGTAGACGATCGAGCCTTGCAGCGACGGTGGCGTGAACATGCCGTCGTAACGCAGCGACTTGAAGTCGATCCGGCACAACATCTGGTCAAACGGCGTCACGCCCCACATGTCGCGCTCCTTGAGGACCGGCGGCACGAAGTTCAGGTCGGACATCGGCTGGGTGGGCGAGGTGTGGTCGCCCTCCACCGCGCCTTGCGGCACCGGGATTTCCTTGATCGGAATGATCGGCTGGCCATTGCTGCGGTCCAGCACGTAGATGCTGCCCTGCTTGGTCGATGCGAGTACGGCCGGTTTCACGCCATCGGCAGTCTTCATGTCCATCAGGGTTGGTTGGCCGCCGACGTCCATGTCCCACAGGTCGTGGTGAGTGAACTGGAAGTACCAACGCACCTTGCCGGTGGCTATGTCCAATGCGGTCAGGCCAGCGGAATATTTTTCCGATTCCGGGGTACGCATGCCACCGAACTGGTCGGGGGTCTGGTTGCCCATCGGCAGGTAGAGCATGCCGAGTTTTTCATCGACGCTGAACATGGACCACATGTTCGGCGAGTTGCGGGTGTAGGTCTTGCCTTCGGCAATCGGCGTGGTGTCGTCCGGGTTGCCGCTGTCCCAGTTCCATACCAGCTTGCCGGTGTGTACGTCGTAGGCGCGGATCACGCCGCTTGGCTCGTCGGTGGAGACGTTGTCGGTGACGTGGCCGCCAATCACTACCAGGTTCTGGGTGACCGCCGGTGGCGAGGTGGAGTAGTAACCGCCGGCCGTGAAGCCGCCGATGTTCGCGGTCAGGTCGACCTGGCCTTTGTCGCCGAAGTCTTCACACATCTTGCCGGTGTCGGCGTTGAGGGCGATCAGGCGCGTGTCGGCGGTCGGCAGGAAGATCCGCCGTGGGCACACGGTGCTGGCCGGCGTGGTGCTGGCGGTGCCGGTCGGGCTCTGCTCAGCGGACGCGTAGACAGCGTCGTCGTGGTAGGTCACGCCACGGCAGGTCATGTGGGCCCAACCCTTGAAGTTTTCCGCTTTTTGCGTGGAAAGCTTCGGATCGAAACGCCAGATTTCCTTGCCGGTTTCAGGCTCCAGTGCGATCACCTGACTGTGAGGTGTGCACACATACAGCATGCCGTTGACCTTCAGCGGGGTATTTTCCGCCGTGGTCTCGCCCGGGTCGTTCGGCCCTGGCAGGTCACCGGTGCGGAACGTCCAGGCTTCCTTCAGCTTGCCGACGTTCTGGGGGGTGATTTGTGCCAGCGGCGAATAACGGTCGCCGTGAGCGCTGCGGCCGTAGGAGTTCCAGTCCCCGTCCGGCATGGCCGGTGCGGTGTTGGCCATGCCCGGCACGCTGTCGCGGTCCAGTTGACCCTTGATTTCACCGGGGTTGGTAAACTGGCTGGCGAGGGCGGCGATACCGGCGATGATCACCGCGGCGCCCAGCGCTCGGGTGCCCATGGGCGATGCATCGGCGGTCAGCAACGGACGGCGGAACCATGGCAGCAGCAGGACAATGCCCAAGGCAAACAGCATTGCCAGGCGCGGCACCAGTTGCCACCAATCCAGGCCCACTTCCCACAGCGCCCAGACGGTACTCGCGAACAGCACCAGCGCATACAATCCCAGGGCCGCACGGCGGGCCATGATCAGCAGTACGCCGGTAATCGCCAGGCCGATACCGGCCAGCAAGTAATACAGCGAGCCGCCGAGCGTGCTCAGTTTGATCCCACCGGCCAACAAGGCCAGCCCCATCAATAGAAGCAGAATGCCGAGCAGGCTCGGTAACAGACGGCTTCGACTCAAAGCACCCTCAGTGCTCATAGTTGTATCTCCGTGACGTTTTAAGGAGTCCCGCGCAAGGTGTCACTTTAGATGACGATCCTGGCGGGGCATGGTTCAGTAAAAAAGGTAATTGGGTGGACGCGGACCATTGTGGGAGCGGGCTTGCTCGCGAAAGCGACGTGTCAGGCGACATTAAGGCCGGATGTGAAATCGTCTTCGCGAGCAAGCCCGCTCCCACAGAAAGTCGATCGTCATACGCCAAGAGACAGCGCTATCTCTCAAGTCTGAACGCTGGGTTTTCTTTGATTTTTCTATCGGATCAGGCTGTACGCAGAGGCTCTGTCACAACAGAAGAAGCGTTTCAGCAAGCGGCGCAAGGATAATGTCCTGTTACAAATAGAGAAAGCGCTTTTGTTGACATGGATCATCTCGGATTCGGTAACAGTGTGCCCAGCTTCACGAAGCCAGGATGAAAGCCATACTTCCACCCAACGGGCACCTCGGCTAAGGTGCGCGGCTTTAGACTTCTTCATGCAAAGGCCCGCCATGACCGAACCGAACAACAACCCGCTGCACGGCGTGACGCTGGAGCAGATCCTCAACGCCCTGGTGCAGCACTACGAGTGGTCGGGCCTGGCCGAACGCATTGATATTCGTTGTTTCAAAAGCGATCCGAGCATCAAGTCGAGCCTGACGTTCCTGCGCAAGACGCCGTGGGCGCGGGAAAAAGTCGAGCGCCTGTACATCAAGCTGATGCGCACCAAGCGGCCCCTCTGAACCGTGGACGTGCGAACCGGTTTCGTGTCGATGCTGGCGTTGCTCGGCTGGGTTGGGTTGAGCGTCCAGCTTTACCTGATCCTGCTGGGTCGCTGGGAATTGGGCGCGAGCCTGTTGGGCGGCTTGGTCAACTTCTTCAGTTTTTTCACGGTGCTGACCAATACCCTCGCCGCCGTGGTGCTGACCTGGGAACTGACCCAGCGTGAATCCGCCGTCCGGCGCTGGTTCCTGCTACCTGCGGTACGCAGCGGCATCGCGGTGAGCATCGCCCTGGTCGGCCTGGCCTATAACGTGCTGCTGCGCCACCTCTGGCAACCGGAAGGCTGGCAGTTTGTCGCCGATGAATTGCTGCATGACGTCATGCCTGTACTGTTCATCATCTATTGGGGGCTGTGGGTGCCTAAAGGCACATTGCGCCTGGGTCACATCGGGCTGTGGATGATTTATCCGCTGGTGTACTTCGCCTACATCCTGCTGCGCGGGGATTTGCTGGCGGCCTACCCCTACCCATTCATTGACGTGGCGAGCCTGGGTTATCCACAGGTGTTCATCAATGCAGGGGGGGTATTGGCCGGTTTTGTCGGGATTGCGCTGGGGGTGGTGGGGTTGGATCGATGGTTGGGGCGACGATCGGTTAAAGCCTTGTGACATGCCCCTGTGGCGAGGGGATTTATCCCCGCTGGGCTGCGCAGCAGCCCCAAAGCATTCAACTCATTCCGCCTGACACACCGAGGCGCCGAATTTGGGGGCTGCTACGCAGCCCAGCGGGGATAAATCCCCTCGCCACAGATAAATCCTCTGCCACAGGGGCGTGTTCACAATCATCGTTTTGCCGGCAACATCCACACCAACCCACTCGCCTTCGCCCGCTCATGACACAACGCCAACACGCCGCGGCGCTCATCGTTGTCCATCCGGCTCCAACGGGTGATTTCCGCCACGGTGCGCTGGCAACCGGTGCAGGTATCGTCATCATCCAGCGAGCAGATGTTCACGCAGGGCGAAGGAACCGGACGTTCAGGTGCGTTCATTGTTCTTGCTCGGCCAAGTCGCGGGCATAACGCTGCGAATTTTGAACGTAATGCGCCGCGCTGGCCTCGAGCATTTTCTTCTGGGCCTCGGTCAGTTCCCGCACGACCTTGCCCGGCGAGCCCATCACCAGCGAACCGTCCGGGATCTCCTTGCCTTCGCCGATCAGCGAGTTGGCGCCGATGATGCAGTTCTTGCCAATCTTCGCGCCGTTGAGAATCACCGCGTTGATGCCGATCAGGCTGTAGTCCCCCACTGTGCAGCCGTGGAGCATGGCGTTGTGGCCGATGGTCACGCCGGTGCCGATGGTCAATGGATAGCCCATGTCGGTGTGCATCACCGTGCCGTCCTGGACGTTGCTGTCCTTGCCGATCAGGATCAGTTCGTTGTCACCCCGCAACACCGCGTTGAACCAGACGTTGGCGCCCTCTTCGAGGCGGACCTTGCCCACCAGCGTGGCGTTGGGCGCGACCCAGCTTTGTGGGTGGGTTTCGACACGGGCATCGCCCAGGCGGTATTTCATGGGAGTCCTCGGGGCATCATGTATTGATGAAAGTCTTGGGCGGCGTGTGCAGGTCGATACCGGCGTCGTACAGCAAGTTGACCAACTCCACGATCATGATCGCCGTCAGCCCCCAGATCTTGTACCCCTCGAAACGGTAGCTGGGCACGTACCAACTGTGGCCCTGGTAGTCGATGCGATGGGTGTGTTCGCGCGGATCCTTGCGGAAAAACTCCAGCGGCACGCTGAACACCGCGGCGATCTCGGCATCGTTGGCCTGGTATTCGACATAGTCCGGAATCACACCGACGTAAGGCGTGACCTTGATACCGTGCAATGAGATCAGTGGGCTGAGGGGACCGATCACCTCCACCAGGCCAGGGGGCAGGCCAATTTCCTCTTCGGCTTCGCGCAGGGCGGTGAAGATCAGGTCTGGGTCTTCCGGGTCTCGACGTCCGCCGGGGAACGCAACTTCGCCGCCGTGGGTCGAGAGACCGCTGGCGCGCAGGGTCAGCACCAGCTCCGGTTCATCACTGCGCGTGATCGGCACCAGCACCGCCGCTTCAGGGAAACGCCGATCGGTCTCCAGATCGCGCGGCGTATGGTTGCTTACTCGATGCAGTAGCTCGTCCAGCATGAGACTTCTCGATTTATTCGCTGCCTAGCATCATGCACCAATCAGGCAAGCGGCCCAAGCCCCGGACCGCGTCATGTCGCGAAACGACAACTTGCCGATACCGCCCAGTACACGCCAAGATAGGCGCAGCCTCCAGGAATCCCAGCATGAAATTCTGCAGCCAGTGCGGTAACCCGGTAACCCAGCGCATACCCGAGGGCGACTCGCGACTGCGCTTTGTCTGCGACACCTGTCACACCATTCACTACCAGAACCCCAACATCGTGGCCGGTTGCGTACCGACCTGGGGCAGCAAAGTCCTGTTGTGCCGGCGCGCCATCGAGCCGCGGCGCGGTTATTGGACACTGCCGGCGGGCTTCATGGAAAACGGCGAAACTGTCGAGCAGGCCGCCGCGCGTGAAACCGCCGAAGAAGCCTGCGCCCGGGTACGCAACCTGAGTATCTATACGCTGATTGACGTCCCGCATATCAGCCAGGTCCATGTATTCTTCCGCGCCGAGCTGGTGGACGAGGATTTCGCCGCCGGGCCGGAAAGCCTGGAAGTGAAGCTGTTCGAAGAAGCCGATATACCGTGGGACGAGCTGGCTTTCCGCACGGTGGGCCGTACCCTAGAATACTTCTACGCTGACCGGCGGGCCGAGGACTACCCGGTGCGATCCGAGTCGATACCGCCGCTGGCTCAGCCTGCCAATACGTAGGCTCTGTACGAAATGTGTTCGCGCGAAGGCCAGACAAGGCGAAACGGGGCGAGGAAGCGCAGTGTACTGGAGTACATGAGCATTCCGAGCCTCGTTTCAACGCAGTATGGGCAAGTGCGGATACATTTCGTACAGAGCCTAGAAAATCCAATATAGCCGCGACACCTCTAGGGATATCGTTTCAATGCGCTGGTTGCTTGTCCTGTTCTGCTTGTCGTTTACCGCCGTGTCCCAAGCCGCTGCCGTGGGAACCTACAACGGCAAAGTCATCGAAAAAGTCCTGGTGCTCAAGTCCGCCCATCAATTGCAATTGATCAACGACGGCAAGCCCCTCAAGACCTATCGCATTTCCCTGGGCAAGGGCGCCAAGAAAGGCCCCAAGCTGATCGAGGGCGACAAGCGCACCCCCGAGGGCTTCTACTGGATTGACTGGCGCAAGGTCAGCGACAAGTTCTACCTGTCGATGCACATCTCCTACCCCAACATCAGCGACGCCGCCCGCGCCCGCCGCGAAGGCGTGGAGCCGGGGGGCATGATCATGATCCACGGCACGCCCGATACGGAAGAAAACCCCGAGCAGTTGTTCCATACCCTGGATTGGACCGACGGCTGCATCGCCATGCGCAATGTGGACATGCGCGAGGTGTGGAACCTGGTGCCGGATGGGACGATGATCGAGATTCGGCCGTAGCCCCATTTTCGCGGCGAGGAGCTCTTGTGGCGAGGGAGCTTGCTCCCGCTGGGTTGCGAAGCGGCCCCCTGCTTTACCAGCCATCACACCGCAGGGGATGCTGACGCATCCAGCGGGAGCAAGCTCCCTCGCCACAGGTTCGGTGTTCCACCGGAATTTTTGTGTCCGTCTTTCGATTTATCGCGATCAAGCTCGCTCCACAATGGATTTTTGTTGTTCACAGAACCAGTGATCGACACCTGCCCCTGTGGGAGCGAGCCTGCTCGCGAAGAGGCCGGCACATTCAGCATCTTCATCGACTGTGTTGCCGCCTTCGCGAGCAGGCTCGCTCCCACAGGAGAAACTCGGTGCCCCAGAAATAAAAATCAAATTGCGTAACCTGCCCTCGGTGCATACCACTGCCCTCAAAAACATCAGCTCGACACCGTAACTCCACGCACCACCTCCACCACACTAATACCACTTAAAGCCAACCTTCCAAAAATGCCCCATGAACTCATATCAAGCGCCAGAAGCAGCGTTGACATGGTATTCAAGTGGTATTAGCTTCCACCCCAATCACCGAGCGACAACGCCCACAACAACCGCATCGGACACACCGCACATGAACGACATCCTGGCCCTGCGCCCCGACGACACCCAACCCACCCCGCTCTACCTGCAACTGGCCCGCAACCTCGAAGCGGCCATCCACGCCGGCCAGTGGAAAGCCGAACAAGCGATGCCGTCCGAGCGCAGCCTGAGCGAGCAACTGGGCATTTCCCGGGTCACCGCCCGCAAGGCGCTGGAAGTACTCTTCGAACAAGGCCTGATCCGCCGCAACCAAGGCTCCGGAACGTTCATCACCCCGCGCCTGGAACAACCGCTCTCGCGCCTCAGTGGCTTCAGCGAGATGCTCCGCCTCAAGGGCTTCGTGCCCGGTTCCCAATGGCTGGAGCGGGAAATCACCCCGCCGACCCACGAAGAACTGATCCGCCTGGGCCTGTCACCCACCGACAAAGTCGCCCGCCTCAAACGGCTGCGCAAGGCCGACGACACGGTCATGGCAATCGAGATGAGCACCCTGCCGGCGTCGATCATTCCCAAGCCGCAGGCGGTGGGCGATTCGCTTTATGAATTTCTCGATGGCATCGGCAAACCGGTTGTCCGAGCCTTGCAACACATCCAGGCCATCAACGCCTCGGACGAATTCGCCGCCCTGGTGGGCATCGCCCCCGGCACCGCGATGTTGCTGATGACGCGGGTCGGCTACCTGGAAGACAACACGCCCATCGAAGTCACCGACACCTATTGCCGCAACGACTACTACGACTTTGTCGCAGAGCTGCGGCGCTAGACGACCAGAGAATTCCAATGTCCGAAGACAACATCCTCACCGCCAACGGCTGGATACGCGGCCGCCTGATCCATGAACACGGCAAGGTCGTGTCCGTCGAAGGCCAGCCCTGCGACCCGACGAGCAACGACCTGCCCTACCTGCTGCCCGGTTTCATCGACCTGCATGTGCACGGTGGTGGCGGCAAGGACATCATGGAAGGCGCCCCAGCCTTCGAAACCATCGCCCGTACCCACGTGCGCTTTGGCACCACGGCGTTGCTCGCCACCACCATGACCGCGCCAAGCGAAGAAATCGCCAGCGTCCTCAAGGCCCTCGGTGAGTTCTGCGAACGGCGGCCCAGCGGCAGCGCACGTGTCCTCGGTGTTCACTTGGAAGGCCCTTACATCAACCCCGGCAAACTCGGCGCGCAACCGAATTTCGCCCACACCGCGTTAATGGCCGAGGTGGAAACGTACCTGGCCCTGGCGCCGATCCGGGTGATTACCATCGCACCGGAAATCGCCGGCCACGATGCCTTGATCCGTGCCCTCAGCGTTCGCGGTGTGCGCATGCAGATCGGCCATACCCTCGGCAGCTACGAAGAAGGCGTCGCGGCACTGGCCGCCGGGGCCAGCAGTTTTACCCATTTGTACAACGCCATGAGCCCGCTGCATCACCGCGAACCGGGCATCGTCGGTGCGGCGCTGGCCCATGCGCAATACGCCGAGCTGATCCCGGATCTGCTGCACGTGCACCCCGGTGCCATGCGCGTGGCGTTGCGTTCGATCCCGTGCCTGTATTGCGTTACCGACTCCACCGCCGCCGCCGGCATGCCCGATGGCGAATACAAGCTGGGCAGCCACACCGTGACCAAATGCCTGGGCGGCGTGCGGCTGGCCGACGGCACCTTGGCCGGCAGCACCCTGACGATGGACCAGGCCCTGCGCAACCTGGTGAAGATCGGCCTGCCCCTCGACGACGCCTCCCGACGCCTGTCGCAATTCCCCGCCGACTACCTCGGCCTGCCCGAGCGCGGACGCCTGCATCCCGGAGCCTGGGCCGACTGCGTGCGCCTTGACCGTGCCCTGAACCTGATCGACGTAATGGTCGAAGGAGAAGCCGTTGACTTCCAAAATGCTTGAAGAGGCCCTCGCCTCAGCCGAAGCCGTCGAGCGTCAATTGCAGCGACTGGATCCGACGCTGGCGGAAATCGCCGGACGCTTGCGTCGTCAACCGCCGCAAGTGGCGATGACCGTGGCTCGGGGCAGTTCCGACCACGCCGCCAGTTATTTCGCTTACCTGACCATGCAGCAATTGGGCTTGCCGGTGGCATCGCTGCCGATGTCGGTGGTCACGCTGCAACAGGCGCCGCTGAAGGTCAGCGGCCAGGTGGCGTTCGCGTTCTCGCAGTCGGGGCAGAGCCCGGACCTGGTCAACAGCCTGCGCCTGTTGCGCAAGCGCGGCGCGTTGAGCGTGGCGATGGTCAACGCAGAGGATTCTCCGCTGGAGGCGGCCTGCGAATTCAGCGTGCCGTTGTGCGCCGGCATCGAGAGCAGTGTAGCCGCGACCAAGAGTTTCATTGCCACCCTCAGCGCCAGTGCGCGGTTGGTGGCCCACTGGAAGGACGACACCGAGTTGCTCGAAGCCGGCCATGCGCTGCCCGAAGGCCTGCGCGACGCGGCGAGCCAGGATTGGAGCGCCGCCGTCGAAGCGCTGCGTGACTGCCAACGGCTCATGGTGATTGGTCGTGGCGCCGGTTTTGCCATCGCCCAGGAAGCGGCACTCAAGTTCAAGGAAACCTCGGCGATCCAGGCCGAAGCCTTCAGCAGCGCCGAAGTCCGTCACGGGCCGATGGCCCTGATCGACGAAAACTATCCGCTGCTGGTTTTTGCTCCGCGCGGTGCCGAGCAGGCTGGCGTGTTGAGCCTGGCCGCCGACATGCGCGAGCGCGGCGCCCGGGTACTGCTGGCCGCCCCCGATGACATCGCCGAGCGCGACTTGACGCTGAGTCGCGCCGGGCATCCGGCCCTGGACCCGATCCTGGCGATCCAGAGCTTTTACGGCATGGCCGCCCGATTGGCCGTGGCCCGAGGCCTGGACCCCGATCAGCCACGGCACTTGAGCAAGGTCACCCGGACCCACTGAACCGCCAGCGTTCTTTTCATGCAAGGCCAATGATCCCAAAGAGAGCGAGCCCATGCCCAACAACAATAAAGAGCTGATCCTCAGCGCCCCGCTCAGCGGTCCGGTGCTCACCCTCGCCAACGTGCCGGACGCGGTGTTCGCCAGCGGTGCGATGGGCGATGGGATCGCCATTGATCCACTGAACGATACCCTCTACGCCCCCTGCGACGGCGAGGTGATCCACGTCGCTCGTACCGGCCACGCCGTAACACTGCGGGCCGACAACGGCGCCGAATTGCTGCTGCACCTCGGGCTGGACACCGTCGAGTTGCAGGGCGACGGTTTTTCCATACTGGTCAAGGAAGGTGCGCGAGTCAGCAACGGCCAGGCGCTGCTGCGCTATGACCTGGACAACGTGGCCCAGCGCTGCAAAAGCCTGGTCAGCCTGTTGGTCATCACCAACGGCGAACACTTCCAGGCACGGCCGATCACACTTAAAGGCGTCAAGGTCGGCGAACCGTTGCTGCACATCGTCAGCAAGACACCGAATGAAACACGTGACGATGAGTTGGACGTCGGCATCGAGGTGTTCGGCCAGATCCGTATCGCCCATCGGGGAGGCCTGCACGCCCGACCGGCAGCCTTGGTCCGCCAGACCGCGCAAGGGTTCAAGAGTCGCTCGCAGCTGCACTTTGGCGGTCGGTCGGCGTCCTGCGACAGCGTCATGGGCATGATGGGCCTGGCGATCAACGAACAGGCTGAGGTGCATGTCAGTTGTCGCGGCAGCGATGCCGAAGCGGCGTTGCAAGCGCTGTTGACCACCCTGTCCACGGCCCTGGCCGAAGAGGCTCATACCCAGGCGCCCCAGGCCAAGGCACCGAGCCGGGCCGCTGAAGAGGGTGTGCTGCACGGCGTCTGCGCCGCCCCCGGACTGGTCAGCGGGACGCTGGTCCGGCTGGAGGGCATTCAATTGCCCGAGGATGTCGGTGGACATGACGTCGAAGAGCAACGTCAACGACTGCGCCAAGCCCTGGCCCACGTCAGTCGCGACATCCAGATCACGCTGGAACACGCCAAGGCCCGGCGCCACATCGATGAGCAGGCCATTTTCAGCGCCCATCTGGCGTTGCTGGAAGACCCGGTCCTGCTGGACGCCGCTGACCTCTCGATCGATCAGGGCCGTGCCGCGCCCCATGCCTGGAGCCAGTCCATCGACATGCAGTGCCAGGTGCTACGGCAATTGGGCAGTGCACTGCTGGCCGAGCGCGCCAATGATTTGCACGACCTGCGCCAGCGGGTTCTGCGGGTGTTGCTGGGTGAAGCCTGTAAGTTCGACGTACCGACAGGCGCGATCGTCGCCGCGCGAGAGCTGACCCCCTCAGACCTGTTGCAACTCAGCGCCCAAGGCGTGGCCGGCGTATGTATGGCCGAAGGCGGCGCGACCTCCCACGTGGCGATCCTGGCCCGGGGCAAAGGCCTGCCCTGCCTGGTGGCGTTGGGCGAGGCCCTGCTTGCACAGGCGCCGGGCCAATCGGTGGTGCTGGACGCAGACGGCGGCCGCCTCGAACTCACGCCAAGCGCCGAGCGACTGACACAAGTGCAGCAAGTGCACAGTCAACGCGTCGCCTTGCGCGCCCAGCAACAGACCCTCGCCCATACGCCGGCGCGAACGGTTGATGGAATAGGGATCGAAGTCGCCGCCAACGCTGCCTCCAGCGTCGAAGCGGGCGAGGCCTTCGCCAACGGTGCCGATGGCATCGGCTTGCTGCGCACCGAATTTCTCTTCGTCGACCGCCACACCGCCCCCGACGACGAAGAACAACGCGAGACCTATCAGGCCGTGCTCGATGCCATGGGCGACAGGCCCGTGATCATCCGCACCATCGACGTCGGCGGCGACAAGCAATTGGAGTATCTGCCGCTGCCGGCCGAAGCCAACCCGGTGCTCGGCCTGCGAGGCATTCGCCTGGCCCAGGTGCGGCCGGAACTGTTGGATCAGCAATTGCGGGCACTGCTGCAAACCCGTCCACTGCAGCACTGCCGCATTCTGTTGCCGATGGTCACCGAGGTTGACGAACTGCTGCACATCCGCCAGCGCCTTGATGCCTTGGCCGCCGAACTCGGCCTGGAGGAGCGCCCGCAGCTTGGGGTGATGATCGAAGTGCCAGCCGCCGCACTGCTCGCCGAACAGCTGGCCGAACACGCAGATTTCCTGTCCATCGGCACCAACGACCTGTCCCAGTACACCCTCGCCATGGACCGCGACCACGCCGGTCTCGCCGCCCGGGTCGATGCCCTGCACCCGGCGCTGTTGCGGCTGATCGCCCAGACCTGCGTCGGTGCGGCCAGGCATGGGCGCTGGGTCGGGGTGTGCGGGGCCCTGGCCTCCGATCCGCTGGCGACGCCGGTGCTGATCGGGCTGGGTGTACGGGAACTGTCGGTCAGCCCGCCGCAGGTCGGTGAGATCAAGGACCGCGTACGCCACCTGGATGCCGCCCAGTGCCAGCGCATCAGTACCGACTTGCTGAACCTGGCCAGCGCCGCCGCCGTGCGCCAGGCCTGTCATCAACATTGGCCCCTGGGCTGAAGCCCGTCGAAGAACAATAAAAGGAGAGACGCCATGTACCAGCATTTCATCGAAGGGCTGCAACGCCTCGGCCGGGCGCTGATGCTGCCGATCGCGATCCTGCCGATCGCCGGCCTGCTCCTGCGCCTGGGTGACACGGACCTGTTGAACATCGCGATCATCCACGACGCTGGCGAAGCGATTTTTGCCAACCTGCCGATGATCTTCGCCATCGGCATCGCCGTGGGGTTCGCCCGGGACAACAACGGCACCGCCGGACTGGCCGGGGCCATCGGCTACCTGGTCATGATCGCGACGCTGAAGGTGCTCGATGCGACCATCAACATGGGCATGCTCGCCGGGATCATCAGTGGCTTGCTGGCCGGCGCGCTGTACAACCGTTTCAAGGACATCAAGCTGCCGGAGTACCTGGCGTTCTTTGGCGGCCGGCGCTTCGTGCCGATCGTCACCGGTTTCAGCGCCGTCGGCCTGGGCCTGGTGTTCGGCCTGGTCTGGCCGCCGATCCAGCACGGCATCAACAGCTTCGGCGAGCTGCTGATGGCCAGCGGTAGCTTCGGTGCGTTCGTCTTCGGTGTATTCAATCGATTGCTGATCGTCACCGGCCTGCACCACATCCTCAACAACATGGCCTGGTTTATCTTCGGCAGCTTCACCGATCCCGCCACCGGCGCGGTGGTGACCGGTGACCTGACCCGTTATTTCGCCGGCGACCCCAAGGGCGGCCAGTTCATGACCGGCATGTTCCCGGTGATGCTTTTCGGCCTGCCCGCCGCGTGCCTGGCGATGTACCGCAACACCCTGCCCCAGCGGCGCAAGGTCATGGGCGGGATCCTGCTGTCGATGGCGCTGACTTCGTTCCTGACCGGCGTCACCGAGCCGATCGAATTTGCGTTCATGTTCCTTGCGCCGCTGTTGTACCTGGTCCATGCGCTGCTCACTGGCCTGTCGATGGCGGTGACGAACCTGCTGAATATCCACCTGGGCTTTACCTTCTCGGGCGGTTTCATCGACATGGTCCTGGGCTGGGGCAAATCCACCAACGGTTGGTTGGTCATCCCGGTGGGCCTGGCCTACGCGGCGATTTATTACCTGGTGTTCGACTTCTGCATCCGCCGCTTCGACCTGAAGACGCCGGGGCGTGAGGAAGTACCGGTGCGCGACAAACCGGTCATCGCCGAAAACCAACGCGCCGCTGCGTATATCCAAGCCTTGGGCGGTGCCGACAACCTGATCACTGTTGGCGCCTGCACCACCCGCCTGCGCCTGGACATGGTGGATCGCGGCAAGGCGTCCGACGCGCAGCTCAAGGCCCTCGGCGCGATGGCCGTGGTCAGACCGGGTAATGGCGGCAGCTTGCAAGTGGTGGTGGGGCCGATGGCGGATAGCATTGCGGATGAAATTCGCTTGGCGTTGCCCTCTTCCGATCAGGCTGCCCCAACGCCCGAACCGGAAACTATCGAAGAATCGCCACGCGTATCCACTGCCGAAGCGCAACAATGGCTCGATGCCCTGGGCGGTGGCGGGAATGTATTGCAGCTTGATTGCGTGGCGATGAGCCGTTTGCGGGTGCAACTGGCCGATGGCAAGGGATTGTCGGAAAACCAGCTCAAGGCGCTGGGTTGTCAGGGGGTTAGTTCATTGGAGGGTGGCGTCTGGCACTTGCTGCTAGGGGAGAAAGCGCCGGGGTTGTGGCGGGCGTTGGAGACGGTGATGCTGAGCCCGAGGGCTGGGATCAAGGCTTAGAGCCCCACAATAATCCCTAACAGGACACAATTTGTGGCGAGGGGATTTATCCCCGCTGGGCCGCGAAGCGGCCCCCTAAGCAACCAGCCCCATCTGCCTGACAAACCGGGAGTCAATATTTGGGGCTGCTGCGCAGCCCAGCGGGGATAAATCCCCTCGCCACAGTTATATGTAAACAGAAATGGAGGGCAATAAAAAACCCGCTGAATCGATCAGCGGGTTTTTTATTACAACAGCGGGAGAATCAGAATTCCTCCAACCGCCACACCTCATACGCCGGTGTCTCGTAGGGATGGCTCTGTTTCAGCGCCTCCACCACGGGGCGGATCAACTCATCGGCGACAACAAGCTCTACCTTCCACTCCTCGACCTGCTCGACCTGCCCGGCCTCGCCGATGAACGGCTGGCTGCCGTCCAAGGGGCGAAACTGACCCAGGCCCAGCACCTGCCAGGCGCAGTGGTCATAGTCGCCGATTCGTCCGCCACCGGCAGCGAATACGGCGCTTTTGACCTCGTCCACATGACTGGCCGGGACGAATAAGCAGAGCTTGTACACCGCCTCAGTTCACCCAGACGCGGGCGTTGCGGAACATGCGCATCCATGGCGCGTCTTCGTTCCAGTCGTCCGAACGCCACGAGTTCTGCACCGCGCGGAACACCCGCTCAGGGTGCGGCATCATGATCGTGACGCGGCCGTCGCGGCTGGTCAGGCCAGTGATCCCGCGCGGCGAGCCGTTCGGGTTGGCCGGGTAGGTTTCAGTGACCTTGCCGTGGTTGTCGACGAAACGCAGCGACACGCAACCGGACAGGTCGGCTTCGAGCAACGCTTCTTCGCTCTGGAACTCCGCATGGCCTTCGCCGTGGGCGATGGCGATCGGCATGCGCGAACCGGCCATGCCCTGCAGGAAGATCGAGTTCGATTCTTGCACCTGAACCATCGCGACACGGGCTTCGAACTGCTCGGAACGGTTACGCACGAAGTGCGGCCAGAACTCGCTGCCCGGGATCAGCTCGTGCAGGTTGGACATCATCTGGCAACCGTTGCACACGCCAAGGGTGAAGCTGTCGGTGCGTTCGAAAAAGCCTTGGAACGCATCGCGGGCGCGGCTGTTGAACAGCGCCGACTTGGCCCAGCCTTCACCGGCACCCAGCACGTCACCGTAGGAGAAGCCGCCGCAGGCGACCATGCCCTTGAAGTCGTTCAGATCGACACGACCGGCGAGGATGTCACTCATGTGCACGTCGATCGCGTTGAAACCGGCGCGGTCGAACGCTGCCGCCATCTCCACCTGGCCGTTGACGCCCTGCTCGCGCAGGACGGCCACTTGTGGGCGAATGCCTTTCTTGATGTACGGCGCGGCCACATTGTCGTTGACGTCGTAGCTGAGCTTGGCGCTCAGGCCCGGATTGTCTTCTTCCAGCAGCGCGTCGAATTCCTGCTCGGCGCATTCGACGTTGTCACGCAGGCGCTGGATCTGGTAGCTGGTCTCGGCCCACTGGCGCTGCAACAGGCGGCGCTGGCCTTCGAAGACGGTGTCGCCGTTGAAGGTGATGTTGATGTGGGCGTTGTTGATCGGCTGGCCGATCACCGAGACGCACTCGGCCAGGCCGGCGGCGCTGAACTGGGCGAGGATGTCCGGGGTGGCGTCCTGGCGAACCTGGATCACCGCACCCAACTCTTCGTTGAACAGGATCGCCGGGATCTCGGCGGCGGATTCGGCGACGCTGTCCAGGGTCAGGTTCAGGCCGCAGTGACCGGCGAAGGCCATTTCCATTACGGTGGTGAGCAAGCCGCCATCGGAACGGTCGTGGTAGGCCAGCAGGTGACCGTCGGCGTTGAGGCCCTGGATCACGGCGAAGAACGCCTTCAGGTCTTCGGCATCGTCGACGTCCGGCGCTTGCGAGCCGAGCTTGCCATGCACCTGGGCCAGGATCGAGGCGCCCATGCGGTTCTGGCCACGGCCCAGGTCGATCAGGATCAGGTCGGTGGTGCCCTTGTCCATGCGCAGTTGCGGGGTCAAGGTCTGGCGGATGTCGGTGACCGGGGCGAAACCGGTCACGATCAGCGACAGCGGCGAGGTCACGCTCTTGTCCACGCCTTCGTCATTCCAGCGCGTGGCCATGGACATGGAGTCCTTGCCCACCGGAATGGTGATGCCCAGCTCAGGGCACAGCTCCATGCCGACAGCCTTGACGGTGTCGTACAGGCGGGCGTCTTCACCCGGGTGACCGGCGGCGGACATCCAGTTGGCCGACAGCTTGATGTCGGAAATCTTGCCGATGCGCGAAGCCGCGATGTTGGTCAGGGTTTCGCCGATCGCCATGCGGCCCGACGCCGGGGCGTCCAGCAGCGCCAGCGGCGTGCGCTCGCCCATGGCCATGGCTTCGCCGGTGTAGACGTCGAAGCTGGTGGCGGTCACAGCCACGTCGGCCACCGGTACCTGCCACGGGCCGACCATCTGGTCGCGGGCTACAAGGCCGGTGATGGTGCGGTCGCCGATGGTGATCAGGAAGCTCTTGCTCGCCACGGCCGGGTGATGCAGCACGCGCTCGATGGAATCGGCGATGTCGAGGGTGGACGGATCGAAATCGTCGCCCAGCTCGGTTTCGCGAACGGCCGAACGGTGCATGCGCGGGGCCTTGCCCAGCAGCACTTCCAGCGGCATGTCCACCGGGCTGTTGCCGAAATGGCTGTCAGTCACGGTCAGTTGCGGTTCGGCGGTGGCTTCACCGACCACGGCGAACGGGCAACGCTCGCGCTCGCAAATGGCCTGGAAGCGCTCGAAGTCGGCCGGGCCGACCGCCAGGACATAACGTTCCTGGGATTCGTTGCTCCAGATTTCGTGCGGGGCCATGCCCGGCTCGTCGTTCGGAATGTTGCGCAATTCGAAGCGACCACCACGGCCACCATCGTTGACCAGCTCCGGGAAGGCATTGGACAGGCCGCCCGCACCGACGTCGTGGATGAAGCTGATCGGGTTGTGCTCACCCAACTGCCAGCAACGGTCGATGACTTCCTGGCAGCGGCGTTCCATTTCCGGGTTTTCCCGTTGGACCGAAGCGAAGTCCAAGTCTGCCGAGCTGGTGCCGGTGGCCATGGACGAAGCCGCGCCGCCACCCAGGCCGATCAACATGGCCGGGCCGCCGAGGACGATCAGCTTGGAGCCGACCACGATCTCGCCTTTCTGCACGTGTTCGGCGCGGATGTTGCCCATGCCGCCGGCGAGCATGATCGGCTTGTGGTAGCCGCGAACCTCTTCGCCACGTGGAGTGGTGATGGATTGTTCGAAGGTACGGAAGTAGCCAGTCAGGGCCGGGCGACCGAATTCGTTGTTGAACGCCGCGCCGCCCAGTGGGCCTTCGATCATGATGTCGAGGGCGTTGACGATGCGCTCAGGCTTGCCGTACGGCTTTTCCCACGGCTGTTCGAAGCCCGGGATCTGCAGGTTCGACACGGTGAAGCCAGTCAGGCCGGCCTTGGGCTTGGCACCGCGACCGGTGGCGCCTTCGTCGCGGATCTCGCCACCGGAACCGGTGGACGCGCCCGGGAACGGGGCAATGGCCGTCGGGTGGTTGTGGGTCTCGACCTTCATGAGGATGTGCACCGGCTCCTGGACCGCACCGTACTGGCGGGTCTCAGGGTTCGGGTAGAAACGACCGGCAACGTTGCCGACGATGACTGCGGCGTTGTCCTTGTAGGCCGACAGCACACCTTCGTTGTGCATCTGGTAGGTGTTCTTGATCATGCCGAACAGGCTTTTTTCCTGGCTCTGGCCGTCAATGTCCCAACTGGCGTTGAAGATCTTGTGGCGGCAGTGCTCGGAGTTGGCCTGGGCGAACATCATCAGTTCGATGTCATGCGGGTTGCGCTTCAAGCCCTGGAAGGCGTTGACCAGGTAATCGATCTCGTCTTCGGCCATGGCCAGGCCCAGCTCGGCGTTGGCTTTTTCCAGCGCGGCACGGCCACCGCCCAGCACGTCGATGGCGGTCAGTGGCTTGGGTTCGGCGTGGCTGAACAGGCCGGCAGCCTGTTCCAGGTTGCCCAGGACGACCTGGGTCATGCGGTCATGCAGGCCATCGGCGATCAGTTGGGCCTCGGCCTCGCTGAACTCACCGGCGACATAAAAGGCAATGCCGCGCTCCAGGCGCTGGATTTTTGCCAGGCCGCAGTTGCGGGCGATGTCGCTGGCCTTGCTCGACCATGGCGAAATGGTGCCGAAACGCGGCAATACCAGGAACAGGCGACCGGTTGGCTCCTGGACCGGAACACTTGGACCGTACTTCAGAAGGCGCGCGAGCACCTGCTGTTCGTCGCCGGTCAAACCGCCGGTGACTTCGGCGAAGTGAGCGAATTCAGCATACAAGCCGCTGACAGCCGGGACTTTCTGGCTCAGTTGCTCAAGAAGTTTGCTGTGGCGAAAGGCAGAAAGGGCAGGAGCGCCGCGCAGGATCAACATCTTCGGGACAGCCTCGGGAAGGGGTGTGCTTTGAGGCCGTGCATTCTAGCCTAAACCGCTGGCGACGGCACCCGAAACGGTACGTGTGATGCCAGCCGAACGTCGGTCGTGCCGCCGGCCGCTCGCTGGCGCGGCCATCCGGCGCGCGCCCCGGAGTTATTTTTTATCGCAAGGAACCCCGCCGGGCGCCGGCCCGCCTGGCTCGCGGACATGTTTTGCAACCTCTAGCAGACTGGCCTTTTGCTGTCGATATATGGCGGTCGAGGCCGTTTGCGTATACTGCGCAGATGTTTTCCCCAACGGCTTTGCGTCCGCGGTACGCCAGATGGCTGATCGCAACCGGACTCTTCCTGGTGCTCAGTGGTTGTGTTGAGAAACCCAACACACTGGAGCGCGTAAAGGAGGATGGCGTGCTGCGGGTCGTTACCCGGAACAGCCCCGCCACCTACTTCCAGGATCGCAATGGTGAGACCGGCTTCGAATACGAGCTGGTGAAGCGCTTCGCCGAGGATTTGGGGGTCGAGCTGAAAATCGAGACCGCCGACAACCTGGATGACCTGTTCGGCCAGGTCGGCAAGCCGAATGGCCCGGTATTGGCCGCCGCGGGCCTGGTCAGCAGCGAGCCGCGCAAGCAGCAGGTGCGGTTCTCCCATCCTTATCTGGAAGTCACCCCCCAGATCATCTATCGCAACGGCCAGTCACGCCCCACCGACGCGGCAGGCCTGGCCGGCAAGAAGATCATGGTGCTCAAGGGCAGCACCCACGCCGAGCAATTGGCGCAGTTGAAGCTGCAATACCCAGGCATCGAATACGAAGAGTCCGACGCGGTTGAAGTCGTCGACCTGCTGCGCATGGTCGATGAGGGCCAGATCGACCTGACCCTCGTCGATTCCAACGAAGTGGCGATGAACCAGGTGTATTTCCCCAACGTGCGCGTGGCGTTCGACCTGGGCGACGCGCGCAGCCAGAGTTGGGCGGTCGGTCCCGGCGAAGACAACAGCCTGCTCAACGAAATCAATGCCTACCTGGACAAGGTGCAGAAGAACGGCACGCTGCAACGCCTCAAGGACCGCTATTACGGGCACGTCGATGTCCTCGGCTACATGGGCGCGACAACCTTTGCCCAACACCTGCAGCAACGGCTGCCCAAGTATGAGCAGCACTTCAAGGCCTACGCCAAGAAAGAAAAAGTCGATTGGCGCTTGCTGGCCGCCATCGGTTACCAGGAATCACTCTGGCAACCGGCGGTCACGTCCAAGACCGGCGTGCGCGGCCTGATGATGCTGACCCAGAACACCGCCCAGGCCATGGGCGTGTCCAATCGCCTGGATCCGAAGCAGAGCATCATGGGCGGCGCCAAATACCTGGCCTACATGAAGGATCAGTTGGACGAGAGCATCGAAGAACCGGACCGCACCTGGTTCGCCCTCGCCGCCTACAATGTGGGCAGTGGCCACCTCGACGACGCGCGCAAGCTCGCTGCCAAGGAAGGGCTGAATCCGAACAAGTGGCTGGATGTGAAGAAAATCCTGCCGCGCCTCTCCCAGAAGCAGTGGTACAGCAAGACCCGCTACGGCTACGCCCGGGGCGGCGAGCCGGTGCATTTCGTGGCGAACATCCGTCGCTACTACGACATCCTCACCTGGGTGACGCAGCCGCAGCTCGAAGGTAACCAGGTGGCCGAAGGCAACCTGCATGTGCCGGGCGTGGACAAGAGCAAGCCAAACCAGGAATCCCCGCAGCTCTGACAGCTGCCCACTCCCACAGCTTTGCTTGGACTACCCACATACTTTGTATCCAGCCAAGATCCCCTGTGGGAGCGGGCTTGCTCGCGAAAGCGGTGTGTCAGCCACTTCAATGGTGACTGACCTGACGCCTTCGCGAGCAAGCCCGCTCCCACAGTTTTGATCGGGGCGTTTAGAAGTTTTGTGGTGGGCTCAGGACCTGGCAGCCGCCAGGATCAGCGCCTTCATCTCCGCCACCGCCGACTTGAACCCGACGAACAACGCACGGGCCACCAGCGCATGGCCGATGTTCAGTTCGTTGATGCCCTTGATCGCCGCGACGGCTTCGACGTTGTGATAATGCAGGCCATGGCCGGCGTTGACGACCAGGCCTTGGGCCAGGCCAAAAGCGACGCCGTCGGCCACTCGTTGCAGTTCATCGGCCACGTCGGTGGGCGTCTCGGCATCGGCGTAACGCCCGGTGTGCAGTTCGATGGCCGGGGCGCCAACCCGCTTGGAGGCTTCGATCTGCCGCTCGTCGGCGTCGATGAACAGCGACACCTCGGCGCCGATCTTCGAGAGGCGTTCCACCGCCAGGCTGATCCGCGATTCCTGCCCCGCGACGTCGAGGCCGCCTTCGGTGGTCAGTTCCTGCCGGGTTTCCGGTACCAGGCAGATGTGCGCCGGGCGGATGCGCTCGGCGAACGCCATCATTTCCTCGGTCACGCCCATTTCGAAATTCATGCGGGTCTGCAGCACATCCTTGAGCAGCAACACGTCGCGCTCCTGGATGTGGCGACGGTCTTCACGCAGGTGCACGGTGATGCCGTCGGCACCCGCCTCTTCAGCGTCCAGCGCAGCCTTGACCGGATCCGGGTAGCGCGTACCACGGGCCTGGCGGAGGGTGGCGACATGGTCGATGTTCACACCGAGAAGAATGCGATTGCTGGTGCTCACGAAAAGCGCTCCTGAATGGACAGAGATTCGGCCCACAGCATACGGGGAGATCAGGGCTTGCGAAACAGCTCGCGACTGACCAGCGGCCGGCCACCCAAGTGAACCGCCAGCGCTTGGCGCATCAAACGCTTGGCGGCCGCCAACGCACCGGGCGCGGTCCAGTCGGCTTCGGCCATGGCCAAGAGCTCAACGCCATTGAACAGCCCCGGTTGCAACTGGTAGACCTGCTCCAGGCCCGCGTCCACTTGCAAGCGGTACAGCCCGTCAGCGGCGATGGGCTGGCCGTGCAGGTCGGTGTCGAGGGAAAAGCCATAGCCCAGGTCGTCCAGCAGGCGCCATTCGAAGGAGCGCAGCAACGGCTCCAGCGGCCGGCCTTCGGCCAGGGCCAGCAGCGTCGCGGTGTAATGATCGAAAACGGCGGGATGGGGATCTTCGGCGGGCAGCAGGCGGATCAACAGCTCATTGAGGTACAAGCCGCTGAACAACGCCTCGCCGTTGAGCCAGGCCGCGACGCCGTTGCTTTCCATGCGCCCGACGTTCTTCAACTCGCCCCGCCCGCGAAACTCGACCTCCAGCGGCACGAACGGCCGCGCCAGCGTCCCGGCCTTGCCCCGCGCCCCACGCAACACCGCCCGCAGCCGCCCTTGGGGCGTGAGGAAATCCACCAGGGCGCTGCTTTCGCGGTAGGCGCGGCTGTGGAGGACGTAGGCGGGTTGGGCGATGGGTTGGGACATTAAAGTCGCAGTTCTCACTGGGCGAGCAAAATTTTATAAACAACCCGAAACCAATGTGGGAGCGAGCTTGCTCGCGATAGCGGTCTGTCAGTCAACGTCCATGTTGAATATCAGGCCCTCATCGCGAGCAAGCTCGCTCCCACAATGGTTCTCGGTATATCCAGCTAATCAGAGGTCGCCGTAACCCAACGAACGCAACGCCCGCTCGTCATCGGACCAGCCGCCCTTCACCTTGACCCATAGGTTGAGCATGATCTTGGAGTCGAACAGCAGCTCCATGTCCTTGCGCGCCTCGGTGCCGATGCGCTTGATGCGCTCGCCCTTGTCGCCAATGATGATCTTCTTCTGGCCGTCACGTTCGACGAGAATCAAGGCATGGATATGCAGGGTCTTCCCCTGTTGCTTGAACTCTTCGATCTCGACGGTGATCTGGTATGGCAGCTCGGCACCCATCTGGCGCATGATTTTCTCGCGCACCAGTTCAGCGGCGAGGAAGCGGCTGCTGCGGTCGGTGATCTGGTCTTCGGGGAAGAAATGATCGTTTTCCGGCAGGTGCTCGGCAATCACCCGCTCCAGCGCGTCGAGGTTATGGCCATGCTGGGCGGAGATCGGGATGATCTGGGCATTCGGCAACTGCTCCTGCAACCAGCTCAGGTGCGGCATCAGTTCTGCCTTGTCTTCGATGCGATCGGTCTTGTTCAGCGCCACGATCAGCGGACCGGTCACGTACTGGACGCGCTCGAGGACCATCTGGTCTTCTTCGGTCCACTTGGTGCGATCGACCACGAAGATCACCACATCGACGTCTTTCAGCGCCGCCGAAGCAGTCTTGTTCATGTAGCGGTTCAGGGCCTTTTCACCGCCCTTGTGCATCCCCGGGGTGTCGACGTAGATCGCCTGCACGTCGCCTTCGGTCTTGATGCCCAGCATGTTGTGGCGGGTGGTCTGCGGCTTGCGCGAGGTAATCGCCAGCTTCTGGCCCAGGATGTGGTTCAACAGCGTGGACTTGCCCACGTTCGGCCGACCGACAATGGCGACATAGCCGCAGCGGGTGACGGTTGTATCAGTCATTGCCATTCTCCACGCCCAAGGCGATCAGTGCTGCAGCGGCCGCGACCTGTTCGGCAATACGACGGCTGACGCCCTGGCCTCGGCTTTTTTCATTCAATAGGACCACTTCGCACTCGACGAAGAAGGTTCGGCAATGCGGCTCACCCTGGATATCCACCACTTCATAGCGTGGCAGTTCGCAACTGCGCGATTGCAGGAATTCCTGCAAGCGGGTCTTGGGATCCTTGTTGGTGTCCACCAGCGTCAGGCTGTCGATCTCGGACGTCAGCCAGGCCAGCACACGCTCGCGCGCCATTTCCATGCCCGAATCCAGGTAGATCGCGCCAATCAATGCTTCCAGGGCATCGGCGAGGATCGACTCGCGACGGAAACCGCCGCTTTTCAGCTCACCCGACCCCAGGCGTAGATAATCGCCCAGGTCGAAACCACGGGCCAGTACGGCCAGGGTCTCACCTTTTACCAATCGTGCGCGCAAACGCGACAATTGGCCTTCGCGAGCCAGGGGAAAGCGTTCGAACAACGCCTCGCCGGCGACGAAATTGAGGATGGCATCGCCGAGGAATTCCAGGCGTTCGTTGTTGCGCCCGGCAAAACTGCGGTGAGTGAGGGCCAGGAGCATCAGCTCCTGATCCTTGAAAGTGTAGCCGAGCTGACGCTCGAGGCGGCTTAGAGAAACGCTCACGGTTTACCCACGCTGAGTTCGTGGCTGGATTCCACCGCCACGGCGACGAGGCGCCGCTGGCTTGGGACAATTAACGCTGTGTTCAAAAATGACGTCCTGACTATCGTTGGCTTCATGCCTTCGGGCAACCTTGTGCAGGCTCCAGAAAAGCATTCGGCGCTGTGTTCAACAGCGCCGTGTGTGATTACTTGATCAGGCCAACCCGCGAGAAATTCGGCAGGTGGCTGAGTTTGGGTTCCGGCCAGCTCATCCAGACCGCAAAGGCCTTGCCGACAATGTTGCGGTCGGGGACCATGCCCAGCAGGTCCTTGGGAATGCTCGGATCATCCCAGTAGCGGCTGTCGTTGGAGTTGTCGCGGTTGTCACCCATCATGAAGTAGTGCTCCGCCGGCACGGTCCACGAATGGTCCGGGGTGGCGCGGTAGCGGCTCATTTCCTTGCGGATCAGGTGTTCGGCTTCGCCGAGTTTTTCCTTGTAGAGCTCGGCGCTGCCCAGCGTGCCCGGCTCGGAGCCGATCAGTTGCTCGGCTACCAGCTCGCCATTGACGAACAGACGCTTGTCGGCGGTGTAGCGGATCTTGTCGCCCGGCAGGCCGACCACGCGCTTGATGTAGTTGACGTTCGGATCGCTTGGGTAGCGGAACACCATCACATCGCCGCGTTGCGGGTCGCCGATCTCGATGACTTTCTTGTCGATCACCGGCAACCGGATCCCGTAGGAAAACTTGTTCACCAGGATGAAGTCGCCCACATCCAGGGTCGGCTTCATCGAGCCGGACGGGATCTGGAACGGCTCCACCAGGAACGAGCGCAGCACGAGCACGATGAACAGCACTGGAAAGAACGACTTGCCGTACTCGACCAGCAGCGGTTCCTTGTTGAGCTTTTCAATGACCACGCCATCAGGCTGGCTGACGCTGCCCTGATAAGAGGCAATGGCGGCCCGGCGCCGGGGCGCCAGGAACAATAGATCGAGCAACCCCAACAGGCCGCAGACAAACACGGCGATAACCAGCAACAGCGGGAAATTTAGCGACATAGGACCTAACTATCCAACCTGAGCACCGCAAGGAAGGCTTCCTGTGGAATTTCCACGTTACCGACCTGCTTCATGCGTTTTTTACCGGCCTTCTGCTTTTCCAACAGCTTGCGCTTACGGCTGACGTCGCCGCCGTAGCATTTGGCCAATACGTTCTTTCTGAGCGCCTTGACGGTTGTACGCGCCACAATCTGACCGCCAATGGCGGCCTGGATTGCCACGTCGAACATCTGCCGCGGAATCAGTTCCTTCATCTTCTCGGTCAACGCGCGACCTTTGTAGTGCGCGTTGTCACGGTGCACGATCAATGCCAGGGCATCGACTTTCTCGCCGTTGATCAGCACATCCAGCTTCACCAGATTAGCCGATTGGTAGCGATCGAAATGATAGTCCAGCGAAGCATAGCCGCGACTGGTGGATTTCAGCCGATCGAAGAAATCCAGCACCACTTCGTTCATCGGCAAGTCGTAGGTCACCTGGACCTGCGTGCCGAGGAACAGCATGTCGTGCTGCACGCCGCGTTTTTCGATGCACAGGGTAATGACGTTGCCCAGGTGTTCCTGAGGCACAAGGATGTTGGCGCGCACGATCGGCTCGCGCATGTCCTCGATGGCCGACAGGTCCGGCAGCTTGGACGGGTTGTCGACGTAGATCGTCTCGCCGTTCTTGAGGAGCAGTTCGAAGATCACCGTTGGCGCCGTGGTGATCAGGTCCAGGTCATACTCGCGCTCCAGGCGCTCCTGGATGATTTCCATGTGCAGCATGCCCAGGAACCCGCAACGGAAACCGAAGCCCAGGGCGTCGGAGCTTTCCGGGGTGTATTGCAGGGACGAGTCGTTCAGGGTCAGCTTCTGCAGGGCTTCGCGGAAGTCCTCGAAATCGTCGGAGCTGACCGGGAACAGGCCGGCGTAGACCTGCGGCTGGATACGCTTGAAACCGGGCAGCACTTCGACGTCGGGGGTGGTGCTCAAGGTCAGGGTGTCGCCGACCGGCGCACCGTGGATGTCCTTGATACCGGCGATGATGAAGCCCACTTCACCGGCCTTCAGGTCGACGGTGGCGGTGTGTTTCGGGTTGAAGACACCGACGCTGTCCACCAGGTGGATCTTGCCGGTGGATTTGACCAGGATCTTGTCGCCTTTCTTCACGCGGCCGTGGCGCACGCGAACCAGGGAGACCACGCCCAGGTAGTTGTCGAACCAGGAGTCGATGATCAACGCTTGCAGCGGATCTTCGATATTGCCGGTCGGTGCGGGAATGGTCGTTACCAAGCGCTCGAGCACTTCGTCGACGCCCAGGCCGGTCTTGGCGCTGCAGGTGACCGCGTCGGTGGCGTCGATGCCGATGATCTTCTCGATTTCTTCCTTCACGCGTTCCGGATCGGCCTGTGGCAGGTCGATCTTGTTCAGCACCGGCATGACTTCCAGGCCTTGCTCGATGGCCGTGTAGCAGTTGGCGACGGACTGGGCCTCGACGCCCTGGCCGGCATCGACCACCAGCAACGCGCCTTCACAGGCCGCCAGGGACCGGCTGACTTCGTAGGTGAAGTCGACATGGCCCGGGGTATCGATGAAGTTGAGCTGGTAGGTAATGCCGTCTTTGGCCTTGTAGTAGAGGGTAACGCTGTGGGCCTTGATGGTGATCCCGCGTTCACGCTCGAGGTCCATGGAGTCCAGGACCTGGGCTTCCATTTCACGCTCGGCCAGGCCGCCGCACATCTGGATGAAGCGATCAGCCAGCGTCGACTTGCCATGGTCAATGTGGGCGATGATGGAGAAATTGCGGATATGACTCAAATCACTCACGGATCAACACTCAAAAAGGCTGCAGGCAAGGCCCGCCGAAAAATAGCCGGGAATTGTACCTGATCCATTGAGCAAGCGTCACGTGTGGCGAGGGAGCTTGCTCCCGCTGGGCTGCGAAGCGGCCCCTCGATTATCCGCCATGGCGATGTGCCAGGCAGGCTGCAGGGGACTGCTGCGCAGTCCAGCGGGAGCAAGCTCCCTCGCCACAGAAGCTCCCCCGCCACAAGAAAATGGGATCAACCCGCCCGACGCAGCAGCCAGAGGCCGGCCAACGCGCAAACACCGGCCGGCACCAGCACCGCAAACAGCGGTGAGAAACCGAACACCAGGCTCGATGGCCCCAACAAGTCCTGGGCAATACGGAAGGTAAAGCCCACCAGCACGCCGGTGAACACCCGCTGGCCGAGGGTCACCGAACGCAGCGGACCGAAGATGAAGGAAATCGCCATCAGCACCAGGGCAGCGGTCACCAGCGGTTGCAACACCTTGACCCAAAAAGCCAGCCAGTAGCGCCCGTTGTTCAGGCCCTGGTCTGCCAAGTAGTGGATGTAGCCCCACAGGCCGGTGATCGACAGCGATTCTGGCGCCATCACGACGGTGCTGAGCAGTTGCGGGCTCAACGCCACGTCCCAGCGCTCCGTTGGAGCGGCGACCACTTCGGTGCGTTTGTCGTGGAACAGAGTGGTGGTGACGTCGCTCAGTTGCCAGTGATCTTCGGCGAATTTGGCGCGTTTGGCGAAACTCGAGGACAGCATGTGCCGCTGATCGTCGAAACGATAGCGAGTCACGCCATACAAGGTACCGTTCGGCTGGACCGAGTTGATATGGATGAACTCATCACCCTGGCGGTGCCAAAGGCCGTGCTTGGCGCTTTGCGCATCGCCGCCACCCTGGGCCAGGGAACGGTTGGCCTGGGCGGTGTTCTCGGTGGCCGGGGCAACATATTCGCCGATCAGCACACCGACCAGCATCAGTACCAGCATCGGCTTCATCACTGCCCAGACAATCCGACCGATGGACACGCCAGCCGCGCGCATGATGGTCAATTCGCTGTTGCTCGCCAGGCTGCCCAAGCCAATCAGGCAGCCGATCAACGCAGCCATCGGCAACATGTCATACAGGCGCCGCGGCGCGGTCAGCAACACGTAGCTGAGGACGTCCGCCAGGGTGTAGGTGTCGCTGACGTCGCTCATTTCATCAATGAACGCGAACAAGGTCGCCAGGCCAAGAATGATCCCCAGCACAGCAAGGATCGCCATGAATACGCTGCTGCCGATGTAGCGGTCGAGTTTAACCACGGGCCACCTCCAGCGCACTGCGACGGCTGGCGAGCTTCAGGCGCATGGGCTCCCAATAGAGCAACCCGAGCCCAATGGCGAGGAATATCGAATGCACCCACCACAGGCCCAGCGCCGGCGGGATCTTGCCTTTTTCCAGGGCGCTGCGGGCGGAAATCAGGATGGTCAGGTAAGCCATGTACAAAAGGATCGCTGGCAATAGCTTGAGGAAACGGCCCTGGCGGGGGTTGACCCGCGACAGCGGAACCGCCATGAGCGTCACGATGAACACCAGCAGCGGCAGCGACAAGCGCCACTGCAGCTCGGTACGGGCGCGGATGTCATTGCTGCCCAGCAGGCTTGAAGTCGGCATCGCATCGCGATCGGTGACTTCGTCGCTGGCCTCGGGCTTGGGCAGCAACACGCCGTAGGTGTCGTATTTGATAGCGCGATAATCGGCCTGGCCCGGCTTGCCGTCGTAGCGGTAGCCATTCTCGAGAATCAGGTAGCGGTTACCGTCCGGGTTGATTTCCTGCCGACCCTTCTCGGCCACCAGCACGGAGATCCCGCGGTCTTTCTTGGCATCCGAAGACAGGTTTTTCTGGGTGATGAAGACGCCCCCCAGGTTGATCCGGTCATCCGAAAGCTGTTCGGTGTAGGTGACACGCGTCCCGTCACGCAGGGCCTGGAAGCGCCCCGGCACCAGGGTGTCGAATTCGGTCATGGCGTCCTGCTGGTTGATCAGCAGCTGGAATTGGTTGGCTCCCTGGGGCGCCAGGCTCAGGCTCAGCCAGGCCACCACCAGCGCCACCAGCGTTGCCGGGAACAACGTGATGCGAAACAGTCGCTGCTGGCTCATGCCCGTGGCGGACAGCACGGTCATTTCGCTGTCCAGGTACAGGCGACCGTAAGCCAGCAGGATGCCGAGGAACAACCCCAGCGGCAGGATCAGTTGCAGGAAGCCCGGCAGGCGGAATCCCATGATCAGGAACAACGAGCCCGGGTCCAGGGCGCCGGAGGCCGCCTGCGCGAGGTACTTGATGAAGCGCCCGCTCATGATGATGACCAGCAGCACGGCGCTGACCGCGCTCAGGGTCAGCAGGACTTCGCGGGACAGATAACGAAAGACGATCAAACCAGACACTCCACGATTGTCAGGCTATGGCGGCCAAACAAGGAAACGTATCGAGCCAGCTCACGCAGCGAGCCGCCGAAAAAAGAGCCGCATTATCCTGTGATTGGACGCGCCTGTCACTGCGCACGCTTTAACCAGACGCTTCATGGCCAAAAAGTTAACGACTGCGAGGGTTGTCAGGCTCGGGCGCCGAGGTTCAAACTGCGGCCTTTGTCGCCGGCAAGCCCGGCGCTTCTTTTATATAGAAGACAGCTGTTCAGCGCGCCACTGTCTCGGCGCCTGGCCTCTTGACCATTCATTCAGGGATCCGGACATGGAACTGGTTGTAAAAAGCGTCAGCCCAGAAACGTTGAAGACCGCCACGCTGGTGGTTGCCGTTGGTGAAAACCGCAAGCTCGGCGTCGTCGCCACCCAGCTTGACGCCTTGAGCGGCGGCGCGATCAGCGCCGTACTCAAGCGCGGCGACCTGGCCGGCAAGGTCGGCCAAAGCCTGTTGCTGCACAGCCTGCCCAACCTCAAGGCCGAGCGTGTGCTGCTGGTCGGCGTGGGCAAGGAAGCTGAACTGGGCGACCGTCCGTTCCGCAAGATCATTGCCGGCGTGCTGGGCACCCTGAAAAACCTCGGCGGTGGCGACGCAGCACTGGCGCTGGACGAGCTGGTGGTCAAGGGCCGCGACAGCTATGGCAAGAACCGCCTGCTGGCCGAGACCCTGGTGGACGGCGAATATCAATTCGACCAATTCAAGAGCCAGAAAGCCGAACCCCGCGCCCTGAAGAAAGTCACCCTGCTGACCATCAAGGCCGCCCAGGCCGAAGTCCAGCGCGCCGTGACCCATGCCACCGCGATTGCCAACGGCATGGCCTTCACCCGCGACCTGGGCAACCTGCCGCCGAACATCTGCCACCCGACGTTCATGGGCGAACAGGCCAAGGCACTGGGCAAGGAATTCAAAGGGCTCAAGGTCGAAGTCTTCGACGAGAAGAAAATCAAGGACCTTGGCATGGGCTCGTTCTATGCCGTCGGCCAGGGCAGCGCCCAGCCGCCACGCCTGATCGTCATGCAATACAACGGCGGCAAGAAAGCCGAGAAGCCGTACGCACTGGTCGGCAAGGGCATCACCTTCGACACCGGGGGCATCAGCCTCAAGCCCGGCAGCCGGCATGGATGAAATGAAATACGACATGGGCGGCGCCGCCAGCGTGCTCGGCACCTTGCGCGCCGTGCTCGAGCTGCAACTGCCGATCAACCTGGTCTGCATTCTCGCCTGCGCTGAAAACATGCCCAGCGGCACGGCTTCGCGTCCTGGCGACATCGTCACCACCATGAGCGGCCAGACCGTCGAAATCCTCAACACCGACGCAGAGGGCCGCCTGGTCCTGTGCGACGCCCTCACCTATTCCGAGCGCTTCAAGCCGCAAGCGGTGATCGACATCGCCACCCTGACCGGCGCTTGCGTCGTCGCACTTGGCGCCCACACCTCGGGCCTGCTGGGCAACAACGACGAACTGATCGGCCAGTTGCTCAGCGCCGGCCAGCAAGCCGATGACCGCGCCTGGCAATTGCCGCTGTTCGACGAGTACCAGGAACAACTGGACAGCCCGTTCGCCGACATCGCCAACATCGGCGGCCCGAAAGCCGGGACCATCACGGCGGCGTGCTTCCTGTCGCGCTTCACCAAGAACCTGAACTGGGCGCACCTGGACATCGCCGGCACGGCCTGGACCAGCGGCGGCAAGGACAAGGGCGCCACCGGCCGTCCGGTTCCACTGTTGACCCAATACCTGCTGGACCGCGCCAAGGCCTGACACCAATGACTGCCGTTGGCGTCGCCCTCGGGTGGCGCCAGCGGCTGTTCAGGAACCGCAATGACCAAAGTCGATTTCTATATCCTGCCCAGCGCCGATCCCTCGGCGCGGCTGGATTTCGCCTGCAAGCTGACTGAAAAGGCCTGGCGAATGGGCCATCGCATCTACCTGCACTGCAGCGATGCCGCCCAGCGCGAAGACCTCGACGCACGGCTGTGGGCTTTCAAGGGCGAAAGCTTCGTGCCCCATGGCCCGGCAGAAAGCGAGCCCGAGGGCTTGATCGTGCTCGGCCTGGGGAATGACTGCGGGCAACATCAGGACCTGCTGGTCAACCTTGACCTGAAAGTGCCGGCCTTCGTCCAGCGCTTCGCCCGCGTGGCGGAAGTGGTGGTGGAGGATCCGACCATCCGGCAAGCCGCGCGGGAGAGTTTCCGTTTCTACCGCGAACAGGGCTATCCTCTGCAAGACCACCGTTTACAGCGACTCTGAGCCTACGATGGACACTCCTAAACCGCCGCAAAAACCCGCCCAATTGCTGGATGACCTCGAGTCGATCCGCCAGTTGCTCGGCGACGACAACCTGCAACCGCCGCTGTTGACCGATACGGTGGAACACGAGCCGGTGCATGACGAACAGATCCCGCTGCTGTTCGACCCGATCAACGGCCAGCCCGAACCCCAGCCAGCCCCCCAGCCTGAACCCAAGGGCCCCGATGCCCTGTTGCACCTGGACCGGGAACTCCGCGCCGCCGCGCAGTTGATCATGCAAGACGTCATCGACGACTTCGCCCCGCACATCGAGACCGAGATCAAGCGCCGGCTGGAAGCGCGGATGGAACGGCTGTTGAGTCAGTACGAGTAGCATCCAACACTCAACTGATTGCACTTCCTGTGGGAGCGAGCTCGCTCGCGATGGGGCCGGCACATCCAATATCAGTGCAGGCTGAACCACCGCTATCGCGAGCAAGCTCGCTCCCACAGGGTTCAACTGCGCTCCCATTCGGCTTCTCGCTCGCAGCTTGTGGCTTGCACCAGCCCCGCCCGCTATACTTCCCGGCTTTTCCTGAATAAATGCCAATAGGGTCCCGCCGCGCATGGATAAGACCTACCAGCCGCACGCCATTGAAACTTCCTGGTACAACACCTGGGAGTCCGAGAATTATTTCGCTCCGCAAGGCGCGGGCGATTCCTACACCATCATGATCCCGCCGCCGAACGTCACCGGCAGCCTGCACATGGGCCACGGCTTCAACAACGCGATCATGGACGCCCTGATCCGTTTCCGTCGCATGCAAGGTCGCAACACCTTGTGGCAACCGGGCACCGACCACGCCGGTATCGCCACGCAGATGCTGGTGGAACGCCGCCTCGAAGCCCAGGGCCAGAATCGTCATGACCTGGGTCGCGAGAAATTCCTCGAGAAAGTCTGGGAATGGAAAGACGAGTCCGGTGGCAACATCAGCCGCCAGATCCGTCGCCTCGGCTCATCCGTGGATTGGAGCCGCGAGCGCTTCACCATGGACGACGGCCTTTCGGAGGCGGTGAAAGAAGCCTTCGTCCGCCTGCATGAAGACGGCCTGATCTATCGCGGCAAGCGCCTGGTCAACTGGGACACCAAGTTGCACACGGCCATTTCCGACCTCGAAGTGGAGAACCACGACGAGAAAGGTTTCTTGTGGAACCTGAAATACCCGTTGGCCGACGGCGCGAAAACCGCTGAAGGCAAGGATTACCTGATTGTCGCCACCACCCGTCCGGAAACCATGCTGGGCGACTCCGCCGTGGCGGTGAACCCGAACGACGAGCGCTATCAGGCGCTGATCGGTCAGTTCGTCGAGCTGCCGCTGGTTGGCCGGCGCATCCCGATCATCGGCGACGATTACTGCGATCCTGAATTCGGCACCGGCTGCGTGAAGATCACCCCGGCCCACGATTTCAACGACTATGAAGTCGGCAAGCGCCACAACCTGCCGCTGCTGAACATCTTCGACAAGAACGCCAATGTCTTGCCAGCGGCCCAGGCGTTTAACCTCGACGGCACGCTGAACGAGAGCATCGACGGCCAGATTCCGGCCGAGTACGCCGGCCTGGACCGCTTCGAAGCACGCAAGCAGATCGTCGCGGCATTCGAAGCCGCCGGCCTGCTGGTCAGCGTCGACGATCATGCCCTGAAAGTCCCGAAAGGCGACCGCTCCGGCACCATCATCGAGCCATGGCTGACCGACCAATGGTACGTGTCCACCAAGCCGTTGGCCGAACCTGCAATTGCCGCCGTCGAAGATGGCCGCATCCAGTTCGTGCCCAAGCAATACGAGAACATGTACTTCTCGTGGATGCGCGACATTCAGGATTGGTGCATCAGCCGTCAGCTGTGGTGGGGCCATCGCATCCCGGCCTGGTACGACGAGTCGGGCAAGGTCTATGTCGGCCGCGATGAAGCCGAAGTCCGCGCCAAGCACAACCTCGGTCCGGACGTGGCGCTGGCGCAGGACAACGACGTCCTCGACACCTGGTTCAGCTCGGGCCTGTGGACCTTCTCCACACTGGGCTGGCCGCAACAGACCGAGTTCCTGAAGAAGTTCCACTCCACCGACGTGTTGGTCACCGGCTTCGACATCATTTTCTTCTGGGTCGCCCGGATGATCATGTTGACCATGCACCTGGTGAAAAACGTGGACGGCACGCCGCAAGTGCCGTTCAAGACGGTCTACGTCCACGGCCTGGTGCGCGACGGCCAGGGCCAGAAGATGTCCAAGTCCAAGGGTAACGTCCTGGACCCGTTGGACATCATCGACGGCATCGACCTGGAAACCCTGGTGCAGAAACGCACCTCCGGGCTGATGCAGCCGAAACTGGCGAAGAAGATCGAGAAAGCCACCCGCGAAGAATTCGCCGAGGGCATCGCCAGCTACGGCACCGATGCACTGCGTTTCACCTTCTGCTCGCTGGCGTCCACCGGTCGTGACATCAAGTTCGACATGGGTCGCGTCGAAGGCTATCGCAACTTCTGCAACAAGATCTGGAACGCCGCGCGCTACGTGCTCGACAAGGGCGAGGACTGCGGCCAGAACGGCGAAGCCCACGAGCTGAGCCTGGCTGATCGCTGGATCATCTCCCAGTTGCAACGCACCGAAGCCGAAGTGACCCGCCAGCTTGACCAGTTCCGTTTCGACCTGGCCGCACAAGCGTTGTACGAGTTCATCTGGAACCAGTATTGCGACTGGTACCTGGAACTGTCCAAGCCTGTGTTGTGGGACGAAAATGCGCCGGTCGAGCGCCAGCGCGGCACCCGTCGCACCCTGGTGCGCGTACTGGAAGTGGCCCTGCGCCTGGCGCATCCATTCATGCCGTTCATCACCGAGGAAATCTGGCAGCGCATCGCGCCGCTGGCGGGCATCCAAGGCAAGACGATCATGCTGCAACCGTGGCCGGTGGCCAACGAAAGCCGCATCGATCCGGCAGCGGAAGACGACATCGAATGGCTGAAGACCTTCATGCTCGGCCTGCGTAACATCCGCGCCGAAATGAACATCGGCCCGGGCAAGCCATTGACCCTGTTCCTGAAAAACGCCAACGCCGAGGACCTGCGTCGCCTCAATGAGAACGAAGCACTGCTCAAGAAGCTGGCGAAGCTTGAATCGGTGACCGTGCTGGCGGCGGGCGAAGAAGCGCCGCTGTCCGCCACCGCATTGGTTGGCGAAATGGAAGTGCTGGTGCCAATGGCCGGCCTGATCGACAAGGCCGCCGAACTGGCGCGCCTGGACAAGGAAATCCTGCGCCTCAAAGGCGAAGTGCAGCGGGTCGGCGGCAAGCTGTCCAACGCCGGCTTCGTCGACAAGGCGCCGGCCGAGGTCATCGAGAAGGAACGGGCCAAGCTGGTCGAGGCCGAACAGGCCCTGGGCAAGCTGGCTGAGCAGCACGCGCGGATTGCCAGCCTGTAACGGCGGTTCGCATCTGAATGCACCTTAGCGGATGGCGCCACGCCGTTAAGTCTCTTCGCTTGGCCTTTGCCAACAACAAATAAAAATCCGACGCTGGTATAAAAGCGTCGGATTTTTATGTCCATCCTTTCAAACTTCGACACACCTCACTATAAAAACATCAATCGTTTAGGTGAGTGACATTTCTCTTATAGCGCGCCAATTCAAACCTCTCAATATAAGCCAATCATATAACGGGCCTGGCTAATGGGGTTGTTTATACCACCGATCGTCCCCTCCCTCTTCTTTTGGCCACTGATATTGGTATTCTCCGCCCTTCACAGAGACACCGACTCTATCGCTGGCTGGTGGAGCGCCTTCTCCGCTGGTGGTGCCTGTACCAGGATCAACATCGCTGAACGGGCTGGGGGTAGCACCTCCATAGTGAAACTTATCATCTGACATGGTAGGACCTCCTTTATGGGTGGAGGTTGGATATTATTTTTCGCCCGACACTTGGTCTACTGTCATTCCTGACAGTTTTTTATATTTATATTTATTAAAAAAAGCCTGCGCTATATCTAATTACGCCAGGGTATACCGAGCGCAGATATAGCGAGTAAACTTCCGAATTAGCCCATCGAAGGAACGGCGCACAGAGAGGGAGTTGTAACATTTCGCGAAGTCGGATTTTTCACAAACGGTCTGTCCACCTCACAACAACTGAAGCCGCCGGCCTTGTCCATCACCTTCTTACGAACGCCCCCACATTTAAACCGCGCAGCCATCAAGACCGGGCCAGATGTGGGACAATGCCCGCCACTTTTTGAGCCATCCCCGAATCGACCCGCCCATGACCGCCCCCCGCACACCCAAACCAGCCCGCCAGAAGCCCAAGCCCGCCACCGAGGCCAAAGCCGTGGCACCGCGTGAGAAGGCCAGCCTGCATCCGCGCAACCGCCACCAGGGTCGCTATGATTTCCCGGCGTTGATCAAGAGCACACCGGAACTGGCAAAGTTCGTGATCATCAACCCCTATGGCAAGGAAAGCATCGACTTCGCCAGCCCCGAAGCCGTGCGGGTGTTCAATCGGGCGCTGCTCAAATCCTTTTACGGCATCGCCCACTGGGATATTCCCGCCGATTACCTGTGCCCGCCGGTGCCAGGTCGTGCGGACTATGTGCACTTTCTCGCCGATTTGCTCGCCAGCCACAACGCCGGTGAAATCCCCCGCGGGGCGGCAGTCAAGGTGCTGGACATCGGCACCGGCGCCAACTGCGTTTATCCGTTGATCGGCCACAGCGACTACCGCTGGCACTTCCTCGGTTCGGAGATCGACCCGACCGCCATTGCCTCGGCCAAAGCCATCGTCCAGTCCAATGGCTTGAACAAGGCCATCCAGTTGCGCCAGCAAGCCAACCGCAAGCAGATCCTCCTGGGCCTGTTGGAGGACGGCGAACGGTTCGACCTGACGATGTGCAACCCGCCGTTCCACGCCTCCCTGGACGAAGCCACCAAGGGCAGCCAGCGCAAGTGGCGGGCGTTGGGCAAGGCCGATCCGAAGCGCAAGCTGCCGGTGCTGAATTTTGGCGGTCAGGCTGCGGAGTTGTGGTGCGAGGGTGGCGAGGCGCGGTTCGTGACGCAATTGATCAATGAGAGCGCACAAGTGGCCGGGCAGGTGCTGTGGTTCAGCACTCTGGTGTCGAAGGCGTCGAACTTGCCGGCGATTCAAGCCGCATTGAAAAAGGCCGGGGCACTGCACAGCCAGGTGGTGGAGATGTCTCAGGGCCAGAAGCAGAGTCGATTCGTGGCCTGGACCTTCCAGACCGAGGCCCAGCAACAGGCGTGGCGCCAAGCCCGCTGGGTTCGCAAGGATTAGAAAGACGCTGTTCTACTGTAGGAGCTACCGAGCGAAGCGAGGCTGCGATCTTTTGATCTTTCACTGGAGATTCAACTGCCAGGGGAAAGATCGCAGCCTCGCTTCGCTCGACAGCTCCTACGGGTGGTTTTCAAGGCAATAAAAAACCGTGCCCGGATCGCTCCGAGGCACGGTTTTTTTTACAGCGGTCTTACTTGTTGACCGCGTCGGTCAGGCCTTTGGCCACAACCAGCTTGATCACTTTCTTGGCCGGGATTTCGATGGCTGCGCCAGTCGAAGGGTTGCGACCGGTGCGGGCAGGACGCTCGGTGACTTTCAGCTTGCCAACGCCTGGCAAGGTCAGTTCGCCGCCGTTTTCCAGCTGATCGGCAACGACTTGGCCCAGTTGGTCCAGCAGAGCACGCACGGTAGCTTTTGGTGCGTCTACAGATTCAGCCAAATCAGCGATCAGTTGGTCTTTAGTAAGAGCCATGTAGTGTTCCTTCCCTATCAAATTCATATGGATTGCAGAGTGCAGTGTCAGCCATCGAGCCCGATCTATCTGATCAGCCGCCCTCGGTCATCACCACGACGGATCGGGGTAATAGATGCCGAAATCCGGGTTTGGTTCGACCTGACAAATGCTGAATGCACGCTTAACGCAGTGACATCGCGTAAGACCGGGCAAAACTAGCACAACGCCTGTGAAATATCCGCCTCTACCTACCCATTTGGTCAGCTTTATTGCGCTAAATCGGTAAAAAAACGCCCGCTGGGTGTCGGAAGGGTCTGAAAGGGCCTTCGACGCGTCGCAAAACCAGTGATTGCGGTACACTGGGCCCTTTTCGGGGAGCGCGCCCTCCCCTCTTTCATCAGCCGAGAAATCCATGCCGATCCGTCATTGCATCGTCCACCTGATCGACAAAAAACCCGACGGCACCCCTGCTGTACTCCATGCCCGCGACTCCGAACTGGCAGAGTCAACGGCCATCGAGAACATGCTCGCCGACCTCAATGAAAGCTATAACGCCAAACAAGGCAAGGCCTGGGGTTTCTTCCACGCCGAGTCCGGGGCGCATCCGTTCAGCGGCTGGCTAAAGGAGTACTTGGATGGCGGCAAGGATTTCACCGCGTTCAGTCGCGTGGCGGTGGAACACCTGCAAAAATTGATGGAAGAATCCAACCTGTCAGTGGGCGGCCACGTGCTGTTCGCCCATTACCAGCAAGGCATGACCGACTACCTGGCCATCGCCTTGTTGCACCACAGCGAAGGCGTTGCCGTCACCGACGAACTGGACGTCACCCCGTCCCGTCACCTGGACTTGGGCCAGTTGCACCTCGCGGCGCGGATCAACGTGTCGGAATGGCAGAACAACAAACAATCCAAGCAATACATCTCGTTCATCAAAGGCAAGAACGGCAAGAAAGTCTCGGAGTACTTCCGCGACTTCATCGGTTGCCAGGAAGGCGTCGACGGCCCCGGCGAGACCCGCACCCTGCTCAAGGCCTTCAGCGACTTCGTCGAAAGCGAAGACCTGCCCGAAGACGATGCCCGGGAAAAGACCAAGACCCTGGTGGATTACGCCAGCAGCCAGGCCAAGCTCGGCGAACCCATGGGCCTGGAGGAACTGTCCGAACTGATCGACGAAGAGCGCCCGAAAGCGTTCTACGACCACATACGCAACAAAGATTACGGCCTGTCGCCGGAGATCCCGGCGGATAAACGCACCCTCAACCAATTCCGTCGTTTCACCGGCCGCGCCGAAGGCTTGTCCATCAGCTTCGAAGCGCATCTGCTGGGCTCCAAGATCGAGTATGACGAAGAAGCGGGCACGCTGATCATCAAGGGGTTGCCGACGTCGCTGACCGATCAGCTCAAGCGCCGCAATTGATGCTCAGTGGTGTGCTGAAGAAATGCCTGCTGGTTCTTCTGGTGGTGGTGGCTTACCAGAATTGGGGCAAGATCGAGCGGGTGTTCAACCCGTCGCAGATGGTTTCAGAGCAGATTCGCAGCAGCGCCCGCGTCGTGCTGTATGCCACCGATTGGTGCGGCTACTGCAAGGCCACCCGGCGTTTCCTGGATGAGAAAGGCGTACCGTTTCGCGAGTTCGATATCGAGAAAGACGCCGAGGCGCGCAAGGCCTACGAGGCGCTGGGCGGCCGGGGGATTCCGATCCTCGACGTGAACGGCACGTTGATTCGCGGGTATGAGCCGGAAAATATCCTCAGGGCGTTGTCCGCGACTTAAGACGACCCGCCAACAGTGACGGCCCCTTCGCGAGCAGGCTCGCTCCCACATTGGATCTGCGGTGTTCATGGTATCCGGCGCGATCTCTGTGGGAGCGAGCCTGCTCGCGAAAGCGATGGCTCAGTCACCGCCTCCGGGAAGGTCAGACTGCCTCGATCCGAAACCCGAATCGCGGAAAGTGCACATGCACAACGCCGCCGCGCTCATCTTCACGGCGCAGGATCAGTTCTTCGCGCCCGGCAAACAGCAATTCACCGACCACCGGATCGACACCATAGTCCGTCGCGGCGATGGTGACCTGCTGCCCCATCGCAAAGCCATTCGGCTCATTGAACAATTCATCCGGCAGCGCTGCTGGTGCAGTGTTCCGGGCCACGTCCAACGCCTCTTCGGAGCTCATCTCTTTCGGCGCGCCATGACCAAAGCCCAGCACCCGCGCGAGCCAAGCCGACACAGCCGGATGCTCATCCACCAACGGTGAAGTGACGGGTGTGCCCTTGAGGAACCACAGCGGATGCGCCATGGCGAAATCGGCAATCGACGGATCGCCCAGGAGGAAATCGCCCTCTTCGCGCTGCAACTGCTGCTCGAGCCGCGCCATGATCGTCGGCCACTGATGCTTGGCCTGCTCGGCAGACAGACGCGTGGTCGTGCCGCCACTGAACAACCCGGCGCGGTCGCGGATGAACGCCTTGATGGCTTCAGGCGTCAGCCTGGCAAAACGCACCGCCACCGATTCAGGCTGGAACACCAGGCTCACCGCGTGCTGGAACACCACCGAATCAGCCCACGCCGCGAAAGACGCTGCGATCATTTCACGGCCTTCAGGGAACAGCGCTGGCGAGGCCTTTTCCTGTTCCAGCCGACGGGCCATCAGCGACGTGTCGCAATAGATATCCGCGCCGATCTGCAACACCGGCGTCTTGCGATAGCCGCCCGTCAATGCCGTCAGGTCGGGCTTGGGCATCATCGGCGGGATGCTCACCGAACGCCAGGCCAGGCCCTTGAAGCCCAACAGCAGGCGGGCCTTTTCCGCGAAAGGAGATGTCGGATAATGGTGAAGGATCAGCTCTGACATGAGATTCGCCAATGCAGGTAGGAAGTCCCGCACTTTAGCGCGCCAAGAAGCAGCAGCCTACCCGCCTGATGAAGGACTATCAGTACGGTTGATCGAGCACCGTTGCACTGGCCACCAGGCATTCCTTGGCACTCTTCCTGAGCTTCTTGATCAGCCGCTCCTGGCGAAGGGCCTCGCCCTTGTCGCGACAGGCCTCGGTATACACCAGGGCCACCGCCGGGCTGGACAGAAAGAAGCGCGCGCCCTTGCCGCTCTGATGCTTGGCGAAGCGCCGCACCGGGTCATCGCTGATGCCGCAGTACAGCGAGCCGTTGGCGGCCCGCACCAGGTAGACGAACCAGGGCTTGTCCGGCTCGGTCGCCTCGGGCACGCATAGATCTGAAGATTCGTTGGCGGTCGTCACGAAATGTTCTGCAAACGTGTAAAAAACAAGCCGCGATCTTATCAGCGACTGGCCTGGAACGCCCTCAGCCCCTTCAGCGCCTGGGTCCTGACGGCGTTGCGCACCAACGGCGTCCAACCCAACAACAGGCCCTTGGTGCCCAACGCCTGGCGAGACCAGCGCCACAGATCGAAGCTGTCATGGTGCTCGCAAATCTTGCCGTCACGGAAAACGAAGCGCGCCTGGATGTCGTTGATCACAATGTTGCCGGTCTGGCTGAACAGGTAGGTCGCCACCCAGTGCGCACCGCCGCTGCGCTCGTCGCTGCGCACGTTGTCGAAGGTCAGGGAAAAGTCCTTGGCCCGGGTTGTCAGCATGCGCCACATGTCACCAGCATCGCGCCCGCGCAGTTCGCCAAACGCCGGATCGCTGAACACCACGTCATCGGTGTAGCAAGCGCTCATGGCTTCAGCGTCCAGGCGCTGGAAGGCCTGATAAAAACGGGTGATCAAGGCGTTGTGGGCATCACTCATGGGCAGGCTCCGAAACGTTTCAGTAGGCCTGCACGATAATCTGCCGCTGCGGGGAAGACCACCGTCATTCGCCATGAAAATGATATCAACGACGATCCGTGACTCGTTCGCTGACCACGCCCACATACAATGCCCGTCCAGCCCCCACGCCGGCGATGATCGCCCCCACGCCAACCAGGCCGAAGATCCAGCCCAGGGCATTCCAGCCGCCGGTCAAGTCATGGACCACGCCGACCGCGAACGGCCCCAGCGACGCCAGCGTATAACCAAAGCCCTGGGCCATGCCGGAGAGGTTGGCGGCCACATGGGCGTCCCGCGAACGCAACACGATCAGGGTGAGCGCCAGGCTGAACGTCGCGCCCTGCCCCAGCCCCAACAGGATCGCCCAGCCCCACAAACCGTCAATGGGCGCGTAGAGGCAACCGAACAAACCGCCCAGGGTCATGAGCATGACGATCACGATGGCCAGGCGCTGGTCCTTGCCACGCGTTGCCAGCCAAGGCGCACTCAGTGAACTGATCAGTTGCACGATGACCGAGCCAGACAGCACGAGCCCAGCCTCGGTCGGACTCAGCCCTCGACCGATGAGAATCGAGGGCAGCCAGCCGAACACGATGTAGGCCAGGGACGATTGAAGCCCCATGTACAAGGTCACTTGCCAGGCCAACGGATCGCGCAGCAAGCCACGGACCCGGTACGCCACTTGGTGGGCGCCGTGTTTCTGCCCCACTTGCGGCAGCCAGAACACCGCAGCAAGCAGCGCCGGGACCACCCAGAACCCCAGGCCCAAGGCCCAGTTTTCGCCGAGCTGCTCGCTCAGCGGCACCGTGGCCCCTGCCGCCATCGCGGCGCCCAGGCAAAGGGCCATGGTGTAGACACCGGTCATGGTGCCAGCCTGCTTGGCGAAGTCGCGCTTGACGATACCCGGCAACAGCACGCCGATGATCCCGATACTCGCGCCCGCCAGGATACTGCCGGCGAACAAGCCGATCTGGCCGAACGAACTGCGCAGGACGATTCCACCGGCCAACGTCAGCAAGATCCCCAGCACCACACGCTCGGCACCAAAACGCCGCGCCAGCACCGGCGCCAACGGCGCGAACAGGCCCAGGCAAAGCACCGGCAGCGTCGTCAACAAACCCGCTTGCGCAGCCGACAGCCCCAGGCTCTTTGAAACCTCGCTGAGCAGCGGCGCCATGCTCGACAGCGCCGGACGCAAATTCAACGCCACCAGGATCAACCCGAGCAACAACAGCCAGGGCCGGCGCACCAACGGGTGGTCCTGCTGGGTTTGCTCATCGTCCGCTTCGGCGTCGATCAGCAGTTCTTCGAGTTCGGCGGCGCGTTTGTGCGTCGTCACCGGGGTGCGGTCAAGCGAATCGCGGGACATGGAAAACTCTGGTTCAGGGTTCATTGATCAACTGCCGACACAGGGCCTTGGCCCGCTCCGGATCCTGTCGCTCGACGGCTTCGAGGATTTCGATGTGCAGATCGAACACGTGTTGATGGCGGGGAATGATGTTGAGGCTATGGCGCAATTGCGCGCCGATTACGCTGGAAAAATAGCGATACAGCTCGCTGAGGGCCGGGTTGTGGGCGGCATCTACCAACAGACGATGGAAGATCAGATCGCAGGCAATGTAGTGCTCCAAGTCGCCGTGGTAATGCTCGCCGCTGGTTTTCAGCGCCTGGCGCAACGCAAGCAAATCCTCATCGGTACGCCGCAGTGCCGCCAGGCCGATGGCCTCCACCTCCAGGATGTGGCGGGTTTCCCGAGCCTGTTCCAACGAACAGCGCGACAGCACCTTTAGCGTGTCCAGCGGATCGACCACTGCCCGCACGTAACTGCCGTCCCCCTGGCGAATCTCGATCAACCCGGAGAACGCCAGCACGCGCATGGCTTCCCGCACGGTGTTGCGGCTGATGCCCAGCTCGGCCACCAGCTCCGGCTCGGTGGGCAAGCGCTGGCCTACGGGCCAGACGCCGTCGCTGATGCGGCGGCGCAATTGCTCCAAGGCCTGGTCGACCAAGGAGCGCTTTATCAATGGAGAAATATCGGACATGGATTCGCCTTTTCATCCAATCATAGGATGAATTTTCTGACATGTTAGTCAGCTTCGTGTAGGACGGCAACCGCCTACGTTGTACTGGAGACAAGAAATCTGAATTTTCGATTGGATGGAATTACCCTTTTAGGGTAGTTTTAAAAACGGAGTAAATGACTTCTCTATGGAAAAGAGCACAGCCCATTACGACCTGGCAGTGGTCAAGGCCGAAACTCGCAGGCTAGGAAGCAAGGCGTTCACGCTTAGTGCGCGAGAGGGAGGACGAAGGATGTCGCTGAGTCTTGCCCAGATGCTACGGGTCATTCACTTGCTCGAATACAGGATGTTGCATAAATCGATGACTACCTATGCCGATCACCGAATCTGGCAAGACGTCTATCACGCCACATTTCAAGATAGGGAGATTTACATCAAAGTGTCTTACCGTCCCGGCGGTGGGCATCCGGTGGTTTCCTTCAAGGAGAAGAACCAGTGAAAACCCAGCAATGTGTCAGCTGCGGCAGCCACGAAGCGATGCATCACTTCAGCGGTCGTACCTTTACGGTCGACTATAAGCAGGTGGCTCGGCAAGTACACGATATCTGCGGATGGGAATGCCGGATCTGCGGTGAGATCGAATTCGATCATGACACTGACAGTGCCGAGCGTTATTCCAAAGCCAGCGACCGGTTGCTCGAAGATTACGCGCTGGCAATAGGTGCTGAGATCAAACGCATCCGGCGCAAACTGCATCTGACGCAAAAAGACGCAGTGAAGCTGTTGTCCGGAGGCGGACATAACGCTTTTTCCCGCTATGAACGCGGAGAAGTCGCCCCGGCTCAATCGCTATTCGTGCTGATGCGATTGCTTGATCGTCACCCGCATTTGATGGCCGAGGTCCATGCGCTGAGTGACGGAGCCGATTTGCAGCAACTGTTGTCGAGTCGTCATCCCGAACGCGACACGGAGGATCTGACCTACGGACAAAAATAAACCCGGACAAGTCCGGGTTTATTTCACTGCCTGACGCCGATCAATGTAGGATCTGGCTCAGGAACAGCTTGGTGCGGTCGTTCTGCGGGTTGTCGAAGAAGTCGTTCGGCGCGGCCTGTTCGACGATTTCACCCTTGTCCATGAAGATCACACGGTTGGCCACGGTGCGGGCGAAGCCCATTTCGTGGGTCACGCAGAGCATGGTCATGCCGTCTTCGGCCAGGCCGATCATGGTGTCGAGCACCTCTTTCACCATTTCCGGGTCGAGGGCCGAGGTCGGCTCGTCGAACAGCATGATCTTCGGCTTCATGCACAGGGCACGGGCGATCGCTACGCGCTGCTGCTGTCCACCGGAGAGCTGGCCCGGGTACTTGTGCGCCTGCTCTGGAATGCGAACGCGTTCCAGGTAATGCATGGCGATTTCCTCGGCCTTGCGCTTGGGCATCTTGCGAACCCACATCGGCGCCAGGGTGCAGTTCTGCAGGATCGTCAGGTGCGGGAACAGGTTGAAGTGCTGGAACACCATGCCGACTTCACGGCGGATCGCTTCGATCTGCTTGAGGTCGTTGGTCAGTTCCACGCCATCGACCACGATGCGACCCTGCTGGTGCTCTTCCAGGCGGTTGAGGCAGCGGATGGTCGTGGACTTGCCGGAACCCGACGGGCCGCACAGCACGATACGCTCGCCCTGCTTGACGTTCAGGTTGATGTCTTTCAACACGTGGAACTGGCCGTACCACTTGTTCACGCCCTGCATCTGAATAATGCCTTCAGGGCTCACAGGCTGTTTGATCGCTTCACTCATGAGTCAACTCCTAACGCTTGTGGCCAGTGTCCAGCTTGCGTTCCAAATGCATGGAATAGCGGGACATACCAAAACAGAAAATCCAGAACACCAGGGCGGCGAATACATAGCCTTCGGTGGCCATGCCCAGCCATTTCGGGTCGGCGGCAGCTTGTTTCACGCTGTTGAGCAAGTCGAACAGGCCGATGATGATCACCAGGCTCGTGTCCTTGAACAACGCGATGAAGGTGTTGACGATACCCGGGATCACCAGCTTCAGGGCTTGTGGCAGGATCACCAGGCCCATGCTGCGCCAGTAACCGAGGCCCATCGCCGCGGCCGCTTCGTATTGCCCCTTGGGAATCGCTTGCAGGCCACCGCGCACCACTTCGGCCACGTAGGCCGACTGGAACAGGATCACGCCGATCAGCGCACGCAACAGCTTGTCGAAGTTCATGCCTTCAGGCAGGAACAACGGCAGCATGACCGAGGACATGAACAGCACCGTGATCAACGGCACGCCGCGCCAGAACTCGATGAACGTCACGCAGACCACGCGGATCGCCGGCAGGTTCGAGCGACGACCCAGCGCCAGGACGATGCCCAGTGGCAAGGCGCCGGCGATGCCGACGGTGGCGATCACCAGGGTCAGCATCAGGCCGCCCCATTGGCTGGTCGCTACAGCGGCCAGGCCCAGCACGCCACCGTGCAACAGGCACCAGGCGACGATCGGGTACACCACCAGGAAACTCAGGCCGTAGATCGCCTTGCGCGGGAAGCGCGAGATGAACAGCGGCGCCACGCCGATCACGGCCAACCACACGGTGAGGTCCACGCGCCAGCGCAGCTCCGTCGGGTAGTAGCCATACATGAACTGGCCGAAGCGCTGCTGGATGAACACCCAGCAGGCGCCCTCCTTGGTGCAATCGGCGCGCGTGGTGCCTACCCAGTTGGCATCCAGGATCGCCCATTCCAGGATCGGCGGGATGATCAGGTAGATCAGGTAGAACGCGAACAGCGTCAGCAGCGTGTTGATCCAGCTGGAGAACATGTTCGCGCGCATCCATGCCATCGGCCCGAACACTTTGCTCGGTGGCGGCATATCAGGTTTGAAAGTATGGGATGTCATGCGCTTTTCCTCACCGCTCGATCAGCGCAATGCGCTTGTTGTACCAGTTCATCAGCAAGGAAATGCTGATACTGATCGCCAGGTACACGCTCATGGTGATCGCGATCACCTCGATGGCCTGGCCGGTCTGGTTCAACACCGTGCCGGCAAACAGCGAAACCATTTCCGGGTAACCGATACCGGCAGCCAGGGAAGAGTTCTTCGCCAGGTTCAGGTATTGGCTGGTCAACGGCGGGATGATCACGCGCAGGGCTTGCGGGATGATCACCTTGCGCAACGTCGGACCGTTGCGCAGCCCCAAGGAGTGAGCCGCCTCGGTCTGGCCATGGCTGACCGACTTGATACCCGAACGCACGATCTCGGCGATGAACGCCGCGGTGTACACGGTCAAGGCCAGGGTCAACGCCAGCAGCTCAGGGATCAACACCCAGCCGCCAACGAAGTTGAAGCCTTTCAGCTCCGGCATCTCCCAATGCACAGGCGCCCCGAAGATCAGCGCGCACAGCGCCGGGATCACCAGGAACAACGCCAGGCCCACCCAGAACTTGTGGAACGGCTCGCCCGTTGCTTCGAAACGCTTGTTGGCCCAGCGGGTCATCAGCACGATCGCGACAATCGCCAGCACGATGCTGATCACGAACGGCCAGAACCCGTCGGCCACCAGCGCCGTGCGGCATGTTCAGGCCTCGGCTGCTGACGAAGAAGGTGTCGCCGAAGTTGTGGGCAGCCCGTGGTCCCGGCATCGTCAAGAAGACCGCGAAATACCAGAACAGGATTTGCAACAGCGGTGGGATGTTACGAAAGACCTCCACATAGACGGTCGCCAGCTTGGAGATTATCCAGTTCTTCGACAAGCGTGCGACGCCGATGATGAACCCCAGGATGGTCGCCAGGATCACGCCAATGAAGGTTACCAGCAGAGTATTGAGCAGACCGATGACAAAGACGCGGGCATAGCTGTCCGCTTCGGTGTAGTCGATCAGGTGTTGGGCGATGCCGAAACCGGCACTGCGCTCCAGAAAGCCGAAACCGGAAGTGATGCCCCGGTGTGCAAGGTTGGTCTGCGTGTTATCGAACAGAAACCAGCCCAGCGCGATGACCGCCACGATGGTGACGATCTGAAATACCCACGCACGCACTCGTGGATCGCTGAGGCTGAGCCTCTGCTTAGGTGCGCCGATTGAATTTTGCATGAAGTGCCCCGCAAAGAATGGAACAGAACATCACCCGGTGGTTGGCCCACCGGGTGATAGAACCATCAGCGCACTGGTGGTGCGTATTGAATGCCGCCTGCGTTCCACAGAGCGTTCAGGCCGCGATCGATTTCCAGCGGAGTCTTCTTGCCCAGGTTGCGCTCGAACATTTCGCCGTAGTTACCTACTTGCTTGACGATCTTCACGACCCAGTCTTTCGGCAGCTTCAAATCTTTGCCGTATTCACCATCAGCGCCCAGCATACGAGCGACGTCTGGGTTCTTGGTGGACTTGGCTTCGGCTTCGACGTTTGCCGAAGTCACGCCTGCCTCTTCAGCGTTGAGCATGGCGTAGCCAGTCCAACGAACGATGGCCAGCCACTCGTCGTCGCCGTTACGCACGACCGGACCCAGTGGCTCCTTGGAAATGGTTTCCGGCAGCACCACGTAGTCCTTCGGCGAAGCCAGCTTGCTGCGCTGGGCGAACAGTTGGGACTTGTCGGAGGTCAGCACGTCGCAACGACCGGATTCCAGCGACTTGGCGCTTTCATCGGAGGTGTCGAAAGTGATCGGGGTGTACTTCAGGCCATTGGCGCGGAAGTAGTCGGAAACGTTCAGCTCGGTGGTGGTACCGGCCTGGATACAGATGGTTGCACCGTCCAGTTCCTTGGCGCTCTTGACGCCCAGTTTGCTGTTGGCCAGGAAGCCGATGCCGTCGTAATAGGTGATGAAGCCTGGGAATTTCAGGCCCATGCCCGCATCGCGGGAGCTGGTCATGGTGGAGTTGCGCGACAGCAGATCGATTTCGCCGGACTGCAGCGCGGTGAAGCGCTCCTTGGCGTTCAACTGGCTGAACTTGACCTTGGTTGCATCGCCGAACACTGCTGCGGCAACGGCACGGCAGAAGTCAGCATCGATACCGACGATCTTGCCGGTGGAATCAGGCACCGAGAAACCCGGCAGGCCGTCACTTACACCACATTGCACAAAACCTTTCTTCTGCACGGCATCCAGGGTTGCACCCGCCTGAGCGAACCCGCTGACACCGAGGACTGCTGCTGCAGTCACGACTGCCAGGGTGGATTTCAGTAACTTCATTCAAACCTCCAGTTTTGCTCTTGTTGTGTCGGAGCTCGAGCCCTGTCGCACCCTTTTGAGGCATTGCCGACCCTTGTTGGCTTTTTTTAGGGTCAACCGACGTCTGGGCCTTCGCTATGAGTCTATTAATGAGAGCGCCAATAAACAGTGGGGCTGCTCACTTCTCACCAATCGGCCGAACGGGCTGTAGCCCTTCACGTTCGCGAAGCCCGTAGCGGCTATTGGCGAACATCCATCACCGGATTTCTGATATCCCATGCGTCGCGTCGAGCTGATAGTGTTACCGCGCAGCGTAAGAATCATCACTCAGCTACACCCATAGCAAAGCCCGTACCACACCGCTGCGCTTGCCCCTTACTGAAGAGGTCAAGACAAAAAGTTGTAGTATTGCGACATCTAATTAACTGAGACACCAGGGCTGCACCGTAATCACGCACTGATTGAGCGCGCCCGCACATTTTTGGAGCACACCATGACCGACCCCTTGATTCTCGAGCCCTCCCGCACCGCCGATGCGTGCGTTATCTGGCTCCACGGCCTGGGCGCCGATCGTTTTGACTTCCTGCCGGTCGCAGAAATGTTGCAGGAAAGCCTGCTCACGACGCGCTTCGTTCTGCCCCAGGCACCGACCCAGCCTGTAACGATCAACGGCGGCTATGCCATGCCCAGCTGGTATGACATCCGCGCCCTGAGCCCGGCCCGAGCCATTGACGAAGATCAGTTGGAGGCCTCGGCGCAGCGAGTCATCGACCTCATCGACACCCAGCGAACCAGCGGAATAGACGCCTCGCGGATTTTCCTGGCGGGGTTTTCCCAGGGCGGCGCGGTGGTTTATCACACCGCTTTTGTGAAATGGCAGGGGCCGCTGGGGGGCGTGATCGCCCTGTCCACCTACGCGCCAACGTTCAGCGAAGAGCTGCAGTTGTCTGCCAGTCAACAACGCATCCCGGTCCTGGCGCTGCACGGGCAATACGATGAAGTGGTACTCAACCCCATGGGCAGGACCGCCCAGGAGTATTTGAAGCTCCATGGTGTCACCGTGACATGGCAGGAATACCCAATGGGCCACGAAGTGTTACCCGAGGAGATTCGCGACATCGGCACCTGGCTGGCCGAACGGCTGCGCTAAGAGGCAAATCGCCACGCCAGCGCTTTGATGATCACACTACGCCGCGCCCGTTTCTTGCATTACACTGGCCGGCGTACATTCCTTAACCAATCGATGAGATGACCGTGCTCAAAGCACTCAAGAAGATGTTCGGTAAAAGCGAGGCCGAGCAGCTCGCGCCCGTTTCCAGCGCGCCAGTCCAAGCCCAGAGCCGCACCGATGCGCAACAACCGCGCCGGACCGCTCCGCCGGTTGCGCAGGCCATGACAACGCCGACGACCTCACCCGCTGGCCAGCCTGTCGCCGTACCGGCCCAGGAAAAGCCACGTAGCGAAACGCCAAGGCCGCGCCGCGAACGCGCACCAAAACCGCCCGTCGTTGCCTGGAAGCTTGAAGATTTCGTCGTAGAACCCCAGGAAGGCAAGACCCGCTTCCACGATTTCAAGCTCGCCCCTGAACTGATGCACGCCATCCAGGACCTGGGTTTCCCCTATTGCACGCCGATCCAGGCGCAGGTGCTCGGTTACACCCTCGCCGGCAAAGACGCCATCGGCCGCGCCCAGACCGGTACAGGCAAGACCGCCGCGTTCCTGATCTCCATCATCACCCAGTTGCTCCAGACTCCGCCGCCCAAGGAACGCTACATGGGCGAACCGCGGGCATTGATCATCGCGCCGACCCGCGAACTGGTGGTACAGATCGCCAAGGACGCCGCCGACCTGACCAAGTACACCGGCCTGAACGTGATGACGTTCGTGGGCGGCATGGATTTCGACAAGCAACTCAAGCACCTCGAAGCCCGCCACTGCGACATCCTCGTGGCCACGCCCGGTCGCCTGCTGGACTTCAACCAGCGCGGCGACGTGCACCTGGACATGGTCGAGGTGATGGTGCTGGACGAAGCCGACCGCATGCTCGACATGGGCTTCATCCCGCAGGTGCGCCAGATCATTCGCCAGACCCCACCGAAAAGCGAACGCCAGACCCTGCTGTTTTCCGCCACCTTCACCGAAGACGTGATGAACCTGGCCAAGCAGTGGACCACCGATCCGGCCATCGTCGAGATCGAAGCCGAGAATGTCGCCAGCGAGAACGTCGAGCAGCATATCTACGCCGTTGCCGGTGCCGATAAGTACAAGCTGCTCTACAACCTGGTCAACGACAACGGTTGGGAGCGGGTGATGGTATTCGCCAACCGCAAGGACGAAGTACGCCGTATCGAAGAACGCCTGGTGCGCGATGGCGTCAACGCCGCCCAGCTCTCCGGCGACGTACCGCAGCACAAGCGCATCAAGACCCTCGAAGGTTTCCGCGAAGGCAAGATCCGCGTGCTGGTCGCCACCGACGTGGCCGGTCGCGGCATCCATATCGATGGCATCAGCCATGTGATCAACTTCACCTTACCGGAAGTGCCGGACGACTACGTGCATCGCATTGGCCGCACCGGTCGTGCCGGAGCCGCGGGGGTTTCGATCAGCTTCGTCGGCGAAGACGACTCCTACCAGTTGCCGTCGATCGAAGCGCTGCTGGGTCGCAAGATCAGCTGCGAGATGCCACCGACTCATCTGTTGCGACCGGTCGAGCGCAAACGGCCTTAGACGCAGAGCGTCCATTGAGGCATTCCCACGCAGAGCGCGGGAACGATCAGCGCAGCCAATACAGGCTGCGCTTTTTTTTGCCTTGGGATATTGCTCGAATAAACTAAAAGTCCATAATGGACAAATTAGTTTAACTCAGGCATCCGGAGCACACGATGACCAGCACGCCTCATGTCATGACCCAAGCCCAGGCCCGAGCGCTGCTCGAAAACGTCGATGTGCTGCAAATCCTTCGCAAGCTGTTCCGCGGTCTCGCCGCCGGGCAAGCCGTGCAGCCGCCCCAGCAATGGGTGGAGTTCCCCCAAGGCGCCGGGGATTTCATCAATTACCTGGGCGTGCTGGCTGAAGACCAGGTCTACGGTGTCAAGACATCACCTTATATCGTCCGCGAACAGGGTCCATTGGTCACCGCCTGGACGTTGCTGATGTCGATGCGCACCGGCCAACCGCTGCTGTTGTGCGATGCCGCCGAGCTGACGACGGTCCGCACCGCCGCCACCACGGCCGTCGCCGTCGACGCCCTCGCCCCACTCAAGGCCAAGCGCCTGGCAGTGATCGGCAGCGGCGCAGTGGCGCGGGCCCATGTGCAATACGTCAAGGGGCTGCGGGATTGGCAAGCCATCAGTCTCTATTCGCCGGGCCTGAAGGCCAAGTCGCCAGCAGTACTGGCCTCGCTCACCGACCTGGACCCGCGCCTGCAAATCACCGACACCCTTGAAGCGGCACTGCACGACGCCGATGTGGTGATGCTCTGCACCTCATCCGGCAAGGCAGTGCTCGACCCGCAGACACTCGGCAAACCGGCGTTGATCACATCGATCAGCACCAACGCCCCGCGCGCCCATGAAGTGCCGCCCCCGAGCCTCAACGACATGGACGTGTTCTGCGATTATCGTCAGACCACCCCGGGCTCGGCTGGCGAGATGTTGATCGCCGCTGAACAGCATGGTTGGGAATCTTCAAGCATTGTGGGTGACTTGCCCGAGCTGCTGAGCGAACGGGTGGCGCGACCGAACTTTGAACGCCATGTGTTCTTCCGTTCCATTGGGTTGGGGCTGGAGGATGTTGCGCTGGCGAATGCGCTGTATCGACTTCATAACTGAGACGCCCATTTCCCTTGTGGGAGCGAGCAGACTCGCTCCCACAGGTTCTCGGAAACTCCCGGCACTGCGCTCGACAGGAGAGCTTCATGACACAAGCAGACTTCATCATCATCGGCGGCGGCATCGCCGGTGCTTCCACCGGCTACTGGCTGGCGCCCCACGGCCGGGTCATCGTGCTTGAACGCGAATCGCACCCGGCCTACCATTCCACCGGCCGTTCGGCGGCGCTGTACACCGCCGCTTATGGCACACCACAGGTGCGCGCGCTGACCCAAGCCAGCCGGGATTTTTTCGACGCCCCGCCAACCGGCTTCTGCGAGCACCCGTTGCTCACACCGCGCGGCGAAATGACCGTTGATTTCACCGGTGACCCGGCCGAACTGAACAACCAATACCTCAGTGCCAAGGCCACGGTACCGCAGATGCAGCTGCTCAATGCCGAAGAAGCCTGCGTGCGGCTACCGATCCTGCGCCGAGATAAAGTCCATGGCGCGATCTATGACCCCACCGCCTGCGACATCGACACCGATGCGCTGCACCAGGGTTACTTGCGAGGCATTCGTCGCAGCGGCGGCGAAGTGCACACCGACAGCGAAGTGCTCGACTTGATCCGCGACGATCAAGGGCAATGGCAGGTCAGGACCGCCAGCCAGACCTTCCGCGCACCCGTGCTGGTCAACGCAGCCGGCGCCTGGGCCGACCAAGTGGCTGAGATGGCCGGCGCACGCAAGCTGGGCCTGCAACCAAAGCGGCGGGCAGCGTTCATTTTTGCCGGCCCCGAGGGCGTGGACATTCATGACTGGCCGATGCTCGTGAGCCTCGACGAATCCTTCTACATGAAACCGGACGCCGGCATGTTCCTCGGCTCACCCGCCAATGCCGACCCGGTCGAGCCCCACGACGTGCAGCCCGAAGAGCTGGACATCGCCATGGGCATCTACCAGATCGAAGAAGCCACCACGCTGACCATCCGCCGCCCGACCCGCGCCTGGGCCGGGTTGCGCAGCTTTGTGCATGACGGAGATCTGCTGGCCGGTTTTGATGTGCAGGTACCCGGTTTTTTCTGGGTCGCGGCCCAGGGCGGCTATGGCATCCAGACCTCCCCGGCCATGGGCCAGGCCAGCGCGGCGCTGGTACGCGAAGAACCGCTGCCCGACGGCCTCGCCCGTTTCGGCTTGAACGCCGCAATGCTATCGCCCGCGCGCCTGGGCTGACTTTTACCGAGGTGACGCATCGCCAAGATTGCGGCACACTCCCTCGCGCCCCTGCTCCACGGGGCGCTGACCGCCTGGAGTCTGTCATGAATGCCCCGCTAGCCGATCCGGCGCTGGATAACTTCCGCACCATCGCCGATGCCATCGCCACGCTTTTCTACCCCCACGCCGAAGTGGTGCTGCATGACCTGCGCACGCAACGGGTCGATTACATCGCCAACAACCTGTCCAAGCGCGAAATTGGCGATGACTCATCCCTGGAAGACATGCTCAGCGAAGACGTCAGCGAACGAAACATCGGGCCTTACGAGAAGTTGAATTGGGACGGGCAAAAGATCCGCAGTCTCAGCAGCGTGCTGCGAGACGCCAAGGGCCACCCATTGGCAGTCTTGTGCATCAACCTGAACATTTCGCTGTTCGAAAACGCCAAGGCGGCGCTGGACCTGTTCCTGTCACCGAACAAATTGATTGCGCAGCCCGACTCGCTGTTTCGCGATGATTGGCAGGAGCGGATCAACACCTTCCTCCACGCCTGGATGCGCGAGCGTCAATTGAGCCTGAACCTGCTGACCCGCGACCACAAACGCGAACTGGTGCTGGCGCTGCACGCCGAAGGCGCGTTCAAGGGCAAGAGCGCGTCCAACTATGTGGCCAATGTGCTGAACATGGGGCGGGCGACGGTGTACAAGCATTTGAAGGAATTGAAGGGCTGAGGTTTTGTTGCCTGGCCTGACCTCATCGCGAGCAAGCTCGCTCCCACAGGGGATCTGTGTCGGACACAAACATTGTGTATAACGAAGAGCCACTGTGGGAGCGGGCTTGCTCGCGAAGATGATTAATCAGTCACCGTAGATATCCGACTTGAAATACTTGGCCTGGATCTTCTGGTACTCGCCATTGGCCCGAATCCCATCGATGGCCTTGTTCAAATCCGCCACCAATTGAGTATTGCCCTTGCGCACCGCGATCCCGGCGCCCTCACCGACGTATTTCGGATCCTTGAGCTCCGGCCCGACAAACGCGTAACCCTTGCCGCGAGGCATCGACAGGAAGTCTTCCAGCGGGATGGTGTCTGCAAAAATCGCGTCCAGGCGCCCCGACGCCAGGTCCATGTAGATTTCTTCGTTATTGCTGTAGCGCTTGACCGTCACGCCTTTGGGCTCGAAGACTTCCGTGGCGAAACGATCCGTGGTGGTAGCGCGCTGCACACCCACGGTCTTGCCCTTGAGGCTGGCGTACTGATCATCGACTACAGCGCCTTCCTTCATCACCAGCCGCGACGAAGTGAAATAGTACTTGTGGGTGAAATCCACCGACTTCTTGCGCTCTTCGGTGATGGTCATGGACGACAGCGCCAGGTCGATCTTCTTCACCTTGAGGGACGGGATCAGCCCGTCGAACTCACCCTCGATCCACTCACACTTGACCTGCATCTGCGCGCACAAGGCGTTGCCGATGTCGTAGTCGAAACCTTCGATCTTGCCTTCCGAAGTCTTGGAGGCAAACGGTGGATAAGCCGCCTCGATGCCGATGCGCAAGGTTTTATCGGCAGCAAACAGAGTGCTGGAGGCCAACAGGCTCAAGGCCAGGCCGGTGATAAGGGGGAGTTTTTTCATGGTCGTTCTCTCGCGGGTTGTTGTTGGTTTGGCAGAGAAAGGTGAACGCGACTACTTTGTACTTATAAATCCATACTGGACTTTAATGTACATATCGTCAATTGGGGAAATAGTGGAAAGTGATGGGAGGCTGCAGGCCTCATCGCGAGCAAGCTCGCTCCCACAAGGGACCTGTGTACAACAAAGATCCAGTGTGGGAGCGAGCTTGCTCGCGATAGCGACTTATGCCTTGCGAAAAAACAACAGATTACCTACTGCTTCCAGCGATCCGCCGCTGCATGATCACTGTCCCGCCCTTCCACCCAGCGCGGGCCATCGACGGTGTTTTCCTTTTTCCAGAACGGTGCGCGGGTCTTGAGGTAGTCCATGACAAAGGCGCAGGCGTCGAACGCTGCCTGGCGATGGGCGCTGGCAGCACCGACAAAAACGATCGGCTCCCCCGGTTCCAGGGCACCAATGCGATGCAACACCTCGAGCTTGAGCAATGGCCAGCGCTGCTCGGCCTCGATGGCGATCTTGCCCAGGGCCTTCTCGGTCATGCCTGGGTAATGCTCCAGGAACATCCCGGACACATCGAGGCCGTCATTGAAGTCGCGCACGTAGCCAACAAAACTCACCACCGCTCCCACGCCGACATTCGCCGCGTGCATCGCGTTGACTTCGGTCCCGGGATCGAACGGCTCGGCCTGCACCCGAATCGCCATGGCTCAGCCTCCTGTCACAGTCGGGAAGAACGCGACTTCATCGCCGTCGGCCAAAGGCTCGTCGAGTTGGCACAGGTCTTCGTTGCGTGCGCACATCAGGTTTTGCTCGGTGAGCACCTCGGCGCCGTCACGCTGCGCGAGCAACGCACGGACGTCGTTGACCGTCGCAAAATCGCCTTCCACCTTGACCGAGTCCACGCCAAGCGCTTCGCGGTAGCGAGCAAAAAATTTCACGGTGATTTTCATGAGGCATCCGCCTGGAAATGGCCGCTCTTGCCGCCGAGCTTTTCCAGCACCCGCACGCCTTCGATGGTCATGCCACGGTCCACGGCCTTGCACATGTCGTAGATCGTCAGCGCGGCGACGCTGGCGGCGGTGAGCGCTTCCATTTCCACACCGGTCTGGCCCGACAACTTGCAACGGGCAACGATGCGTACCCGGTCCTCGCCTTCGGCATTGAGCTCGACCTTGACGCTGGTGAGCATCAGCGGATGGCAGAGCGGAATCAGGTCGCTGGTTTTCTTCGCCGCCTGGATACCGGCAATGCGCGCAACGGCGAACACATCGCCCTTGGGATGGCCGCCGCTGACGATCATTTGCAGGGTATCGGGCAACATGCGCACAAAAGCTTCAGCCGTGGCTTCACGGAACGTCACGGCCTTGTCGGTCACGTCGACCATGTTGGCGCGACCTTGGGAATCGAGATGAGTCAGCACAGGGTTACTCCTGATCAGGAGCGTCGATTGTAAACCCGTGGGTCAGATTCCGGCAGGGCTGATTGTCGCACCTGCTTCCATCTTGGATTCTGAAGTCACAGCAAAACCCTTGTGGGAGCGAGCTTGCTCGCGATGACAGTGGGTCAGGTACTTATTTTTATCTGATACACCGCTATCGCGAGCAAGCTCGCTCCCACAAGAGGTTTCGTATCGCCATAAAAAAACCAGGCGACTTGTGGTCGCCCGGTTTGGCTGGAGTTACAGGTGGGATTCAGCGTATTCGGCCAGGATCGAGCGCGGTACGCCTTGCAGGGTGATGTGGACCCCGTTGGGGAAATCCTTGAAGCGTTCGGTCAGGTAGGTCAGCCCGGAGCTGGTCGCGGACAGGTAAGGGGTGTCGATTTGTGCCAGGTTGCCCAGGCACACCACTTTGGAACCGGCGCCGGCACGGGTGATGATGGTTTTCATCTGGTGCGGGGTCAGGTTCTGGCATTCGTCGATCAGGATCAGGCTCTGCTGGAAGCTGCGGCCCCGGATGTAGTTGAGGGATTTGAACTGCAACGGCACTTTGCTGAGGATGTAGTCGACGCTGCCATGGGTACTCTCGTCGTCCATGTGCAACGCTTCGAGGTTGTCGGTAATCGCACCCAGCCACGGTTCCATTTTTTCCGCTTCGGTGCCGGGCAGGAAGCCGATCTCCTGGTCGAGGCCCTGCACGCTGCGGGTGGCGATGATGCGCCGGTAGCGCTTGCTGACCATGGTCTGTTCGATGGCGGCGGCCAAGGCCAGGATGGTCTTGCCGGAACCGGCGGCGCCGGACAGGTTGACCAGGTGGATATCCGGGTCGAGCAAGGCGAACAGCGCCAGGCTCTGGTAGATGTCCCGAGGCTTGAGGCCCCACGCCTCCTGGTGCAGCAAGGGTTCCTGATGCAAATCGAGGATCAGCAGTTTGTCGACCTGGATTTCCTTGATCCAGCCGACGAAGCCTTGTTCGTCGATGATGAATTCGTTGATGTGCACCGCCGGCAGGTTGTCGATCAGTTGCACCTGGTGCCAGGTGCGACCATGGTCCTGGCGGGTTTCGACCTTGCTCACGCGGTCCCAGAAGGAGCCGGTCATGGTGTGGTAGCCGTTGGGCAGCAGCGAAACGTCGTCGACCAGTTGGTCGGTGCTGTAGTCCTCCGCCGCGATCCCGCAGGCGCGGGCCTTGAGGCGCATGTTGATGTCTTTGGTCACCAGCACCACGGCTTGATCCTTGTTGCGCGCGTGCAGGTCGATCAACTGGTTGATGATGATGTTGTCGTTCAGGTGTTCAGGCAGCACCAGGTTGGGTTCGGTGCGCTTGCTCATCAGGATTGAAAGCAGGCCCTTGGGACCGCTTTTGCCGCGCTGGATCGGTACGCCCAGCTCGACGTCTTCGGGAGAAGCGTCGCCCAGGGTCTTGTCGATCAGGCGGATCGCCTGGCGACATTCGGCCGCTACGCTGTGATGGCCACTCTTGAGCTTGTCCAGCTCCTCAAGGACGGTCATCGGCAGGGCAACGTGGTGTTCTTCGAAATTCAGCAGCGCGTTTGGATCGTGGATCAATACGTTGGTATCGAGTACATACAGGATTGGCTGGTTGGAGGAAGGGCTACGTCCGTGGTCATCCATACTCGGTCACCTTTGTGGGGGCCATTCGACGCAATACCGTGACAGTGCTGCGCCTCGAGGTAGCCACCGAATTCACCCGCGACGATTCGGGTGAACTGCACACAAACTGGGTCTTGGAAGACGCCACCTGTGTTGCAGGTTTCGGCGGTCTGTCTTCTTGATACTCCAAAACACATGACAGGAAAAAGCACTTTGACGGTTTTTTGAAGTTTATTTTTCAGAGTGACGAATAACCCTTGGCGTACCGTTGCTGCACCGTTAAAGTCGGAAGTCCGGTCGCCATGAAAGCCCGATCGAATTTACCTCCAGCCCAACGTTTACAGGCCTTTCGCATTCAGCGAAACGCGTCCTGGCAATCTTCCCAACCGATCCCGCTTTGCGCTGTTTGCGCGATGAGCCACGGCATAGCCGTTTTGACCGCATCCTGCTTGGCGTTGAAATTGATTACGCCGTGACGCCACAACAGCATCAGGGTCAGCACACGCTGGGCACTCTGCTCGGGCTTGAGGCGGTTGGTGCTGTCCTGGGGATCGATATCCCACAGCGCCACTTGCAGGCCCTGGTTCCGGAAGAACGACTGCGCGTCACCCCGGCGCTGCCCCTGGGGCGGACGGAACAGCGGCACGAAATTCTCCGGCAGCTTGCCCTTGACCAGGTCGACACTGCGCCGCACCGAGTCCTGCCAATCCTGCCAGTAACTGTGGGAACGAAACTCCCAACCCTGCACACCGACGCACTGCCCGGAATAGACCGTCTGGAGATCATTGACCGAGCGATCCGCGAGGCGCGCCTGGATGTCCTTGCCCAACACGAAGAACGTCCCGCTCATGTTCGACTTGCGCAGGTAATCTGTCAGCCACGGCGTGTTGTCCGGCGCGACGTTGGCCCCGCTGTCGAAGGTCAACAGGAACAGCCGGTCATTCATCTGCTCGCCGTTGCGCTCGTAATCGCCGAAACGCTCGATTTCGCTGGTGACCTGGGGAAACAGCGCCGCCTTGCGCAGCAGTTCGTCCCGATACCGGGTGTGGAAGATCCGGCTTGGCTCGGCCCACTTGATGTAATACGAGTTGTCGTCGAGCTGAAACCTGCCCGCCTCTTCCCGCAAGGTCGCCATGTTTTCCACCAGATAGCAGAACGACGCGTCCAGTTCGCAGCTTCGCTGGGCAAAGTTGTAGCTGGACAGCAATCGCTGCCACAGCCGCGCGCGCAGGGCATTGACCGCCGCCATGTTGACCGTGCGCAGCCCCAGGTATTGCTTGAGGGCGATTTCGTCCATGGCATCGGTGTCCAGCAACACCCGGGCAAACATCAGCACCTCGGCCCGGGAGGCCACATCGAACAGCGTCGGGTTGGTGAGCTGCTCGGGCCAGGTGCTGCGGTCCAGGGTGGCGACGTCATTGGGCGCGGCGATGGCACCGAAACTCAACAACCACACCGACAGTAGAAGGACGATACGCAAAAGGGATGTCTCCATAACGAAACCCGCGCGGCATGATAGCTGATCCTGGTGTGGCACCTCTTCGCAAACTGGCGAATAAGCCTCTGTGGCGAGGGAGCTTGCTGTGGCGAGGGGATTTATCCCCTCGCCACACAAAACTCGGCAATTCGCGCCTCACCATCCATCCCCTATCACCCCAATAGCTGGAGTCCACCCCGACAACCCCCTAGAATCGCCGCACCCTTAAAGGAGACGTTTGCATGCTGATGGTGATTTCCCCCGCCAAGACCCTCGACTTCGAAACACCGCCGGCTACCGAGCGCTTCACCCTGCCCCAATACCTGGATCATTCCCAGGAGTTGGTCGAGCAATTGCGTGAACTCTCGCCTGCCCAGATCAGTGAATTGATGCACGTTTCCGACAAGATCGGCGGCCTCAATGCCGCGCGGTTCGGCAGCTGGACCCCGGCGTTCACCCCGGCCAACGCCAAGCAGGCGCTGCTGGCGTTCAAGGGCGACGTTTATACCGGCCTCGACGCACAAAGCCTTGGTGAAGCCGACTTCGACTATGCGCAACAACACTTGCGCATGCTCTCGGGCCTTTACGGCCTGCTGCGCCCGCTGGACCTGATGCAGCCGTATCGCCTGGAGATGGGCACCAAGTTGGCCAACGCCCGGGGCAAGGACCTGTACGCCTTCTGGGGCATCCGCATCAGTGAATGGCTGAACGAGGCGCTGGCCGACCAGGGCGACGACCTGTTGTTGAACCTGGCCTCCAATGAATACTTCAGCGCAGTCAAACGCAGCGCACTGAAGGCCCGCATCATCGATACCGAGTTCAAGGACCTCAAGAATGGCCAGTACAAGATCATCAGTTTCTACGCAAAAAAAGCCCGAGGCTTGATGAGCCGGTTTGTCATTGAACAACGCATCAACGATCCAACGGCACTCAAGCAATTTGATGTGCAGGGGTATCGCTACAGCGCCGAGCAATCTTCTTCAGACAAGCTGGTTTTCCTGCGCGACCACGCCCCGCAATAACGCAGCGTCATTTCCGGGCCCCGATAAGGGGCCTCGATCAAAGCCGAATTTGTCATCCAACTTCCCCGCCCTATTCGCCACTTTCTTGGCGTCAACAAAACAAACACTCCCCGCGCTAACTTTTCTTTCACTCGACAAATGTCAGATTTTTCCGTAGTGGCACCGATTTTTTTCTTCAGTACTGGCACAAAACTATCTACCCCCTTTAACTCCCCGAAACTAAAGGGCGAAATCGGTGGTGCTATCAATATGAGAGCAGTGCCATCTAGGCAAATATTTCGAAAAATTTCGAAAATCACGATGAGCGGATCGGAACTATGTGAAATTGCACGGCTCATACCACCCGTAACGATTCTCGCCGAGCGTGTACGAGATAACTTACAAGGCACGTCGTCCGAAGTAACGGAGTTGTAACGACAACTTAGCGAAACGGTCGTCTTATTGGATCCACCCTTAAAGGACGGGAGATAACGCACCATTACTATCCCCTACAAGGCCAAGGCTGCGCCCCTATTAACGTGCTCACCCGAGCACCCAACCTTCTGATTTTGTGGGCTTTTTGCCAGGAGTCTGAAGTGAAAGATCTTTTGCACGAGCGTCCCGCCAACGAGGACTGGCTGCATAACAGGGCAGGTCATAACAACTAGGCCGCTTTGCGCACAACTTGAGTGCACTTATTTAGACACTCGGAACTTTGTATGCCTGCACACGGCACTGTGGCGCCTGCATTTCCACACTTCCGAGTGCACGATGACCGCTGAACACTATTAACTCCGGCCATTTAATGGCGTGAAAACAGAGGTAAATGCGATGCGCATTAGCATATTTGGTTTGGGTTACGTCGGTGCAGTATGTGCCGGTTGCCTGTCTGCACGGGGCCATGATGTAGTTGGCGTAGATGTCGCCAAAGACAAGATCGACATGATCAATGCTGGTAAGTCTCCGATCGTTGAACCGGGTCTTGGCGAGCTGTTGGCGCAGGGCATTCAAACGGGTCGGCTGCGCGGCACTACCAACTTCGCCGAAGCCATTCGCGATACTGACCTGTCGATGATTTGCGTTGGCACGCCAAGTAAGAAGAATGGCGACCTGGAACTGAACTACATCGAAGCCGTGTGCCGCGAGATCGGTTTTGTCCTGCGCGACAAGACCACCCGCCACACCATCGTGGTGCGCAGTACCGTACTGCCAGGCACCGTGGCCAATGTGGTCATCCCGATCCTCGAAGACTGCTCCGGCAAGAAAGCCGGCGTCGATTTCGGCGTCGCGGTCAACCCGGAGTTCCTGCGTGAAAGTACCGCGATCAAGGACTACGACCAGCCGCCAATGACCGTCATCGGCGAGTTCGACACCGCCTCGGGCGACGTCCTGCAATCGCTGTACGAAGAGCTCGACGCACCGATCATCCGCAAGGACATCGCCGTTGCCGAGATGATCAAGTACACCTGCAACGTGTGGCACGCCACCAAGGTCACCTTCGCCAACGAGATCGGCAACATTGCCAAGGCCGTCGGCGTCGATGGTCGCGAAGTGATGGACGTGGTCTGCCAGGACAAGGCCCTGAACCTGTCGCAGTACTACATGCGCCCAGGCTTCGCCTTCGGCGGTTCGTGCCTGCCTAAAGACGTACGCGCCCTGACCTACCGCGCAAGCTCCTTGGACGTGGAAGCGCCGTTGCTCAACTCGCTGATGCGCAGCAACGAATCCCAGGTGCAGAACGCTTTCGACATCGTCTCCAGCCACGACAAGCGCAAAGTCGCCCTGCTGGGCCTGAGCTTCAAGGCCGGTACCGACGACCTGCGTGAAAGCCCACTGGTAGAACTGGCGGAAATGCTGATCGGCAAGGGCTATGACCTGCGCATCTACGACAGCAACGTCGAATACGCCCGTGTCCACGGTGCGAACAAGGATTACATCGAGTCGAAGATTCCTCACGTCTCGTCCTTGCTCAACTCCGACTTCGACGCGGTGATCGACAGCTCCGACATCATCATTCTCGGCAACCGCGACGAGAAGTTCCGTGCGCTGACCGAGAACGTACCGGAAGGCAAGCAGGTCATCGACCTGGTTGGTTTCATGTCCAAGGCCACCTCCCCGAGTGGCCGGACCGAAGGCATCTGCTGGTAAGTCTGTTAGCCGGCCGGGGCTCGCCCTGGCCGGCCTTTCGCCTGCCTTAACCCATCGGGCCGCCCACAAGGCCCGCCCGAGATAGAGACGGATGCAGATTATGCACAGGCTAAAGCACGGCCTGCTTCAGGCCGCCGGTTGGCTGTTTTACTTGAGTTTACTGATGGGCATCGCCATGGCGCTGCCCACGTCCACGTTCGACTCCGAATCCAAGGATTTCATCTTCCTGATCGGCGCCGTGGGCATCTGGCGTTACTCCATGGGCGCGACGCATTTCGTGCGCGGCATGATCTTCCTGTACATCGTCTACCCCCACCTGCGCCGCAAGGTACGCAAGCTGGGCAAGGCGGCGGACCCGTCCCACGTGTACCTGATGGTCACCAGTTTCCGCATCGACGCGCTGACCACCGCCCAGGTCTACGGCTCGGTGATTCGCGAAGCCATTGAGTGCGGGCTGCCGACCACCGTGGTCTGCTCCATCGTGGAAATGTCCGATGAACTGCTGGTCAAGAGCCTCTGGGCCCGCATGAACCCGCCGGAGCACGTCAAGCTGGACTTCGTGCGCATCCCCGGCACCGGCAAGCGCGACGGCCTGGCCTACGGCTTCCGCGCCATCTCCCGCCACCTGCCGGACGATCGCGCAGTGGTCGCGGTGATCGATGGCGACACCGTCCTCGCCGAGGGCGTGGTGCGCAAGACCGTGCCGTGGTTCCAGCTGTTCGGCAACGTCGGCGGCCTGACCACCAACGAGTTCTGCGAAGTGCGCGGCGGCTACATCATGAGCGAGTGGCACAAGCTGCGCTTCGCCCAACGCCACATCAACATGTGCTCGATGGCGTTGTCCAAGCGCGTCCTGACCATGACCGGACGCATGTCGGTGTTCCGCGCGACCGTGGTCACCAACCCGGACTTCATCGCCGACGTGGAAAGCGACTCGCTGCAACACTGGCGCCTGGGCCGCTTCAAATTCCTCACCGGCGACGACAAATCGAGCTGGTTCAGCCTGATGCGCCTGGGCTACGACACCTTCTACGTGCCGGATGCGGCGATCAATACGGTCGAGCACCCACCGGAAAAGAGCTTCATCAAGGCGAGTCGCAAGTTGATGTTCCGTTGGTACGGCAACAACCTGCGGCAGAACTCCCGGGCCTTGGGCCTGGGTCTGCGGCGTCTGGGCCTGTTCACTTCGGTGGTGCTGTTCGACCAGCGCGTATCGATGTGGACGTCGCTGCTGGGCCTGACCGTGGCGATCATCGCCAGCTTCAAGTACGGCACCGCGTTCATCCTGGTGTACCTGCTGTGGATCGGCATCACGCGGTTGATCCTGACCTTGCTGCTGTCGTGCTCCGGACACCGGATCGGCCCGGCCTACCCGGCGATTCTCTATTACAACCAGATCGTCGGTGCCCTGGTGAAGATCTACGTGTTCTTCCGCCTTGATCAACAGTCCTGGACCCGCCAGCCCACCCACCTGACCCGTGATCTCGCCAGCTTTCAACGTTGGTTCAACACTTGGTCGTCTCGGACCATGACCTTCTCCGCCGGCAGCATCTTTGTCGCCGTGCTGCTGACGATGGTCTGACCGGACTTGAATGAATTAACTAGGAAATCGCCCCTATGAACACCGCCGTGAATGTCAACGTAGTGCATGAATCCGAAGCCCAACGCCAACACGCCCGGGTCAAAATCCCGGCCAAGTTGCGTTTCTTCGGCCCTGACCGTACGCCCATGGAAGTCAAGGTCCTGGACCTGTCGGCCGGCGGCCTGTGCTTCAACGCCGGCCAACTGCCGCTCAAGGTTGGCGAGACCTACAAGGCTCGCCTGCAGTTCGTGATCGACAACCTCGGCCTGGCCATGGACGTCGAATTGCAGATCCGTTCCTACGACCGCCAGACCGGCCGCACCGGCTGCCAGTTCCAGAACCTGGAGCCGCGGGACATCTCGACACTGCGTCACATCATCACCTCGCACCTGGCCGGCGACATCGTCGGCGTCGGCGATGTGCTGGCGACCCTGCAGCGCGACAACTTCACCAAGGCCCGCAAGCAGAAAGATGACAACGGTGGCATGACCGCCTTCGGTCGCCTGCGCGCCGTGACCTTCAGCCTGGGCGTATTCGTCGTTGGCCTGGCGGCGTTCGGTTTCATCTTCAAGTCGGTGTACGGCATGTACTTCGTCAGCCACGCGCAGGCCGGCATCGTCAACGTACCGGGCATGGCCATCACCATGCCGCGCGACGGCACCGTGCAGAGCCTCGTCAAGGCCGACGGCGTAGCCGCCAAGGGTGCCCCGCTGGCGACCTTCAGCACCAGCATGCTCGACGTGCTCAAGGGCCACCTGGACGACAACCAACTGCAACCAGCCAAGGTCGAGGAATTGTTCGGCAAGCAGATGACCGGCACCCTGACGTCGCCATGCGATTGCATCGTCACCCAGCAACTGGTCTCCAACGGCCAGTACGCGAGCAAGGGTGACGTGATCTTCCAACTGGTACCACGGGGCACCGAGGCCAACGTTGAGGCACGCTTCTCCTATCGCCAGTTCGGCGACGTGCGTCCAGGCACCCCGGTCAGCTTCCAGGTTGCCGGCGAAGACACCACCCGCACCGGCAAGATTGTCAGCAGCACCAGCCTGAAAAGTGCCGACCTGTCCTCCGACATCCGTGTGCTGATCCAACCTGACGAAGCCCTCGACAGCGCGCTGGCCGGCCGTCCGGTGGAAGTCGTCAGCGATCGTGGCCCAAGCCTGAACTGGCTGATCGACAAAGCCATGGCCGTTGGTCTTTAAGTCGAGGATATGCCCGTGACCATTATAAAAATCCTGAACAGCCCACAGACCCTGTGGGAGCGAGCCTGCTCGCGAAAGGATCAACGCGGTCAGGACGATGCGCCGCAAGCTCGTTCCCAAGTGGGAACCCTCTGTGCCTTGGCATTGGCAGTGAGCCTGGCCGGTTGCGCCGGCCTGCCCGACCAACGCCTGGCCAACGAAGCCCTCAAGCGCGGCGACACGGCGTTGGCGCAGCAGAACTATCAGCAACTGGCAGACCTGGGCTACAGCGAAGCCCAGGTCGGCCTGGCCGATATCCAGGTGGACAGCCGCGACCCCGAGCAGATGCGCAAGGCCGAGGCGACCTACCGCGCCGCCGCCGATATCTCGCCGCGCGCCCAGGCTCGCCTGGGTCGCCTGCTGGTGGCCAAGCCCGGTTCCACCGAGGCTGAAAAACACGAAGCCGAAGGCCTGTTGAAAAAAGCCTTCGCCAACGGTGAAGGCAACACCCTGATCCCGCTGGCGATGCTGTATCTGCAATATCCCCACAGCTTCCCGAACGTCAACGCCCAGCAGCAGATCAGCCAATGGCGCAGCGCCGGCTACCCGGAAGCGGGCCTGGCGCAGATCCTGCTCTATCGCACCCAAGGCACTTACGACCAGCACCTGGACGAAGTGGAAAAGGTCTGCAAGGCCGCCCTGGCCACCACCGACATATGCTACGTCGAACTGGCCACGGTCTATCAGAAACGCGGCCAACCGGAACAGCAGGCCGAGCTGATCAAGCAAATGCAAGCCGGTCACGCCCGCGGCGTGGTCTCGGCCCAGCGTGTGGACAGCGTCGCCCGCGTCCTGGCCGATCAAAGCCTGGGCAAGACTGACGAGAAAACCGCCCAGTCGTTGCTCGAAGGCATCGCTCCCGGCAACCCCGCTTCCTGGGTCAGCCTGGCGCAACTGCTCTACGACTTCCCGGAACTGGGTGACGTCGACAAGATGATGCAATACCTGGAAAACGGCCGCGCCGCCGACCAGCCTCGTGCCGAGCTGTTGCTGGGCAAGCTGTACTACGAAGGCAAGTGGGTACCGGCCGACGCCAAGGTCGCCGAGGCACATTTCCAGAAAGCCGTGGGCCGGGAAGTGGCTGCCGATTACTACCTCGGCCAGATCTATCGCCGTGGTTACCTGGGCCAGGTGTACTCGCAAAAAGCCCTGGACCACCTGCTCAAGGCCGCCCGCAACGGCCAGAACAGCGCCGACTACGCCATTGCCCAGCTGTTTTCCCAGGGCAAGGGCACCAAGCCCAACCCGGTCAACGCCTATGTGTTCAGCCAGTTGGCCAAGGCGCAGAACACCCCGCAGGCCACCGAGCTTGCCCAGACCCTCGAAGCACAATTACCGCCGGAACAACTTGCACAAGCGCAACGCCTGCTACAACAAGAGCAGGCCATTCGCGGCGCAATGAGCCCCGATACGCTTGAACTGCAAGCCCTAAAAGAAGATGACGGCGAGGAACCTCTATGAAGCTTTTGAAGCTCAACCCTTTTGTGCAGGCTGGTATTGGCCTGTCGTTTGCCCTGCTGTGGTCCTGCCCGACCCTGGCGGCGCTGACCGAAAGCAAGAATTTCGGCCTGGAAGTAAAGATCACCGGCCAGTCCGAAGATGACCGCGACCTCGGCACCCAACGCGGTGGCGATGTCAACGGCGTCGGCCTGGACCTGCGCCCATGGGTCTACGGGGAAAGTGGCGCGTGGAGTGCCTACGCCATGGCCCAGGCCGTGACGTCTACCGACATCATCGAAACCGACACCCTGCAGCAGTCCGACGGCGCGACCCAAGAAACCGACAGCGGCGACCGCGAAGCCAAGAAAAGCTACCTGGCCATGCGCGAATTCTGGATTGGCTACAGCGGGCTGACCCCTTATCCGGGCGAACTCTTGAAGTTCGGCCGCCAGCGCCTGCGCAACGACGACGGCCAATGGCGCGACACCAACATCGAAGCCCTGAACTGGACCTTCGACACCACCTTGCTGCGGGCCAACCTCGGCGTGGCCGAGCGTTTCAGCGAATACCGTACCGACCTCAAGGAATTGTCTCCAAAAGACAAGGACCGCATGCACGTCTATGGCGACGTCGGCTATCAGTGGATGCCAGGCCAGTGGGCCAGTATCCGTGCCCACCACAGCCACGACAGCGGCAGCCTCGACTACCCGACCCCGGGCGAGCCCACCGACACCCTGGACAAGACCCAGAACGGTGACTTGACCTGGCTCGGCCTGGAGGCCACCAGCGACGCCTACAACTGGCGCAACACCAACACCGTCAACTATTGGGCAAGCCTCACCGGCATGACCGGCGACCGCGACACCGTCAACGCGCTGAACGCCGACGGCACGCGCCCGGCGCAAGCCAAGCGCAGTGACGACGTCGACGGCTGGGCCACCGACCTGGGTGTCCGCCTGCGCCTCGATCCGCAATGGCAAGTCGGTGCAGCGTATGCCCGGGCCAGCGAGGACTACGAACAGAACGGCTTGCAAAGCAACCGCTCGAACTTCACCGGCACCCGCTCGCGGGTCCACCGTTTCGGCGAGGCTTTCCGCGGCGAAATGGCCAACACCCAGAGCGCCAGCCTGTTCGGTTCCTGGCAATTGCGCGACGAATACGACGCCAGCCTGGTGTACCACAAGTTCTGGCGCGTGGACGGCAACAAGCCGGTGGGCAGCAACGGCATCAATGCGGTGGAAAACAACACCGACGACGTGACCGGCGCCATCCTGTCGACCTCGTCGTTGCCGCTGCGCGACGGTGACAAGGACCTGGGCCAGGAAGTCGACCTGGTCGTCACCAAATACTTCAAGCAAGGCCTGCTGCCGGCTGCGCTGAGTCAGTCCATCGATGAGCCGTCGGCGCTGGTGCGCTTTCGTGGCGGCGTGTTCAAGCCAGGCGACGCCTACGGCAAAGAGGTCGATTCGTACATGCATCGGGCCTTTGTCGACGTGATCTGGCGCTTCTGATGCAAACGACCATGGGAGTGCCCGATATGAACCGCTACCTCAGGAACAGCCAGGCGATGAAAGGTTCGATCAGCCTGTTGGCCGCAGCGATGCTGCTGGCCGGCTCGTCGGCGTTCGCCAACGTTGAACCGGTGGCCAAGCCGGGCAACGTGGTCAAGGAACTGCAACGCGCCAAGACCTACACCGTCAGCAGCGCGCCGACCGCGCCGCTGGAGCTGGCCACGCCTACCCTGCCCGACCTCAAGGGCTACACCGCCGAAGCGGCTGCAGCCAAGATCGTACGGACCAAGGCAGGCAAGGTCAGCGTTCGACGGATGATGCAAGAAGACGCCTTGAAGGACTTCATCGGCGGCGACAACAAGATGGCCGAGTGGGTGGTGCGCCAGCACGGTATCCCACAGGCCATCTTTCTTGACGACGGCTACATGAACCTCAAGGACCTGGTCAAGAAAGTGCCCAAGTACGTCATCGAGACTTCGCCAGGCGTATACCTGGCGAAGATCCCGATCGTCGTCGGTCGCAAGGGCATCCTCGAGATCGACAAACAGACCCAGGAACTGCGCCTGTCCCAGGAGGGCGGGTCGTTCCTGGTCAACGATGGCCAGATGTTCATCCGCGACACCAAGGTCACCGGCTGGCGCGAAAAGGACAATGGCCCCGCCACGTTCCGCTCGCCCAAGGAGTTCCGTCCGTTCCTGCTGTCCTGGGGCGGCACCGAGACCTACATCGTCAACACCAAGATGGCCAGCTTCGGCTATGCCAACAGTAAGTCGTACGGGGTGAGTATTTCCCAATACACGCCGAACATGGCCAAGGTCCTCAAGCGCCCGGAACCGACCGGCTGGATCATCGGTTCCGAGTTCTCGGACATGTGGTACGGCTTCTACTGCTACGAGACCCGCGACTTTGTCATCAAGGGCAACACCTACAAAGACAACATCGTCTACGGCATCGACCCCCACGACCGTTCGCACCGGCTGATCATCGCCGACAACACCGTCTACGGGACCAAGAAGAAGCACGGGATCATCGTTTCCCGTGAGGTCAACGACAGCTTCATCATCAACAACCGAAGCTACGACAACAAACTCTCGGGCCTGGTGATCGACCGTAACAGCGTGAACAACCTGATCGCCTACAACGAGATCTACAAGAACCACACCGACGGCATCACGCTCTACGAGAGTGCCGACAACCTGTTGTGGGGCAACAAGGTGATCAGCAACCAGCGCCACGGCATCCGGATTCGTAACAGCGTGAACATCCGCCTGTACGAAAACCTGTCCATGGCCAACGGCCTGACCGGTCTGTACGGCCACATCAAGGACCTGTCGGACACCGACCGGGACATCAAGCTCGACCCGTTCGACGCCGAAGTGTCGCTGATCGTGGTCGGTGGCGAACTGGCCGGCAACGGCAGTGGCCCGCTGTCCATCGACTCGCCGTTGAGCGTCGAGCTGTACCGCGTGTCCATGCTCGCGCCGACCAAATCCAGCGGCATCAGCTTCACGGGAATCCTTGGCGAACGCCAGGACGAAATTCTCGACCTGCTGGTGCGCCAGCAAAAAGCCGTGCTGATCGACCCCGTTGAACGCCAGACCGAAATGCGGGACTGAGGAATGACCTTTATGAACCCACAGATGATCAAACTTCTGGGCCTTTCCGCCCTGACTGCCGGCATTCTCGCCGCCGCAAGCGGCGCTCGCGCCGATGAAATCAAGGCACCAACGTTCACTGCCGAACCGTGCTGCAACCTGTGCCCGGCTGCCCACGACGCGAAGAACTACACCACGCGTTACCAACAAAACTTCACCACGCTGGTACAGGCCCAGGGCGACTGGCTGTTCCGTACCCAGGAAGACCTGCGCACGGAGTTCAACACCACGCCGGCCGGCTACAAGCGCATGCAGCAGCTGCACGATGCGTTCAAGAAAAAAGGCGTCGAGCTGGTGATCGTCTACCAGCCGACCCGTGGCCTGGTGAACCGCAACAAACTCAACCCCCAGGAAAAGGCTGCCTTCGACTACGAAAAGGCCCTGACCAACTACAAGTCCATGCTGGGTCGTTTCGCGCAGATGGGTTACGTCGTGCCGGACCTGTCACCGCTGACCAACGAAAACCTGCCCGACACCCTGCCGGCCCACGACTTCTACTTCCGTGGCGACCAGCACTGGACCCCGTACGGTGCCCAGCGCACGGCGAAGATCGTGGCCGAGAAGGTCAAGCAGATCCCGGCCTTCGCCGACATTCCCAAGCGTGAATTCGAAACCAAGAAGTCCGGCCGCATGGGCAAGACCGGCACCCTGCACAACATGGCCGGGCAACTGTGCGGCACCAGCTACGCGATCCAGTACATGGACCAGTTCACCACCGAGCCCAAGGGCGAGGCTGGCGATGGCGACCTGTTCGGCGATTCCGGCAACCCGCAGATCACCCTCGTGGGTACCAGCCACAGCGGCAAGAACTACAACTTCGCCGGTTTCCTGGAAGAAGCCATCGGCGCCGACATCCTCAACGTGGCCTTCCCGGGCGGCGGTTTCGAAGGCGCGATGATCCAGTACCTGGGCAGCGAAGAGTTCCAGAAGAACCCACCGAAGATTCTCATCTGGGAATTCTCGCCGCTGTATCGCCTGGACCAGGAAACCATCTACCGCCAGATGATGGCGCTGCTGGACAACAACGGTTGCGAAGGCAAGCCGGCATTGATGAGCAGCAAGGCCAAGCTCAAGCCGGGCAAGAACGAATTGATGGTCAACAGCAAGAACATGGATCTGCGTAACGGCAGCCACCAGGTCGACATCCAATTCGCCGACACGTCGGTGAAAACCTTGCAAGCCACCCTCTGGTACATGAATGGGCGCCACGAGGACATCAAGATCGAAAAACCGAACACCTCCGAAACCGACGGGCGTTTCGCCTTCCAATTGCGCACCGACGAGGACTGGGCTTCCCAGAACCTCTTGGCTCTAGAAGTCCAAGGGCCTGAAGCCGGCAAGGAGCCATTGCAAGTGGAAGCGAAAGTCTGCAAACGCAACGCATCTCCGCAAGCCGAGCAACAAACGGCTCAAATCGGACAATGAGGTCTCGTCTCATGACCAGAACCATGCGCACCCGAACGTTGAAAACGCTGTTGGCGCCGTCGCTGCTGACCCTGGCGATGTTCGCCGGGGCCACGCAGGCCGCGGCGCCACTGCGCCCGCCACAGGGCTACTTCGCACCGATTGAAAAGGTCAAGGAAGGCGACGGCGGCAAGGGCTGCGAAGCCGTGCCGACGCCGTACACCGGCTCGTTGCAGTTTCGCAGCAAGTACGAAGGCTCCGACAAGGCTCGCGCCACGCTGAACGTGCAATCGGAAAAAGCCTTCCGTGACAGCACCGCCGACATCACCAAGATCGAGCGCGGCATCAGCAAGCAAGTCATGCAGTTCATGCGCGACGGTCGCCCCGAGCAACTGGAATGCACCCTGAACTGGCTGACCGCCTGGGCCAAGGCCGATGCATTGATGTCCAAGGACTTCAACCACACCGGCAAGTCCATGCGCAAATGGGCGCTGGGCAGCATGGCTTCGGCCTATGTCCGCCTGAAGTTCTCCGAGTCGCGTCCGCTGGCCAATCATCAGGACCAGGCGCAACTGATCGAAGGCTGGTTCAGCAAGATGGCCGACCAGGTGGTCAGCGATTGGGACAACCTGCCGCTGGACAAGACCAACAACCACTCGTACTGGGCCGCCTGGTCGGTAATGGCCACGTCCGTGGCGACCAACCGTCGCGACCTGTTCGACTGGGCCGTCAAGGAATACAAGGTCGGCGTCAACCAGGTCGATGCCGAGGGCTACCTGCCCAACGAACTCAAGCGCAAGCAACGCGCCCTGTCCTACCACAACTATGCCCTGCCGCCGCTGGCCATGATCGCCAGCTTCGCCCAGGTCAATGGCGTGGACCTGCGCCAGGAAAACAACGGCGCCCTCAAGCGACTGGGTGACCGAGTGCTGGCCGGGGTGAAAGACCCGGACATCTTCGAAGAGAAGAACGGCGAAGAACAGGACATGAAGGATCTGAAGATCGATTCGAAATTCGCCTGGCTCGAACCGTTCTGCAGCCTCTACACCTGCTCCGAAGACGTGCTTGAACGCAAGCACGAAATGCAGCCGTTCAAGACCTTCCGCCTCGGCGGCGACTTGACCCGGGTGTACGACCCTTCGCGGGAGAAAGGCGAGAAAGGAAGCTGACACCGTTCTCCCTGCCTGAAAGGGAACCCTGTGGGAGCGAGCTTGCTCGCGATGACGGCGGCACATGCCACTGCGATGCAAGCTGATCCACTGCTATCGCGAGCAAGCTCGCTCCCACAAGGGAAAGTGGTCTGTTTCAAATGCAATGCCCCCCGGTTTTCATGGGGGGGTTTGGGGGGGCTCTGGCCCTTGACTGTTGATTCAACAAGGAGAGATCGGGATGGTATTTTCATCCAATGTGTTCCTGTTCCTGTTCTTGCCGATCTTTCTCGGCTTGTACTACCTGAGCGGGCAACGCTATCGCAACCTGCTGCTGCTGATCGCCAGCTATGTGTTCTATGCCTGGTGGCGGGTGGACTTCCTGGCCCTGTTCGCCGGCGTCACCCTGTGGAACTACTGGATCGGCCTGAAAGTCGGTGCCGCCGGCGTGCGCACCAAACCGGCCCAGCGTTGGCTGCTGCTCGGCGTGGGCGTGGACTTGGCCATCCTGGGCTATTTCAAATACGCCAACTTCGGCGTGGACAGCCTCAACGCAATCATCACCAGCTTCGGGCTCAACCCGTTCATCCTGACCCACGTGCTGCTGCCGATCGGGATCTCGTTCTACATCTTCGAGTCCATCAGCTACATCATCGACGTGTATCGCGGTGATACGCCGGCGACCCGCAACCTGATCGACTTCGCGGCGTTCGTGGCGATCTTCCCGCACCTGATCGCCGGCCCCGTGCTGCGTTTCCGCGACCTGGCCGACCAGTTCAACAACCGCACCCACACGCTGGACAAATTCTCCGAAGGCTGCACGCGCTTCATGCAGGGCTTCATCAAGAAGGTGTTCATCGCCGACACCCTGGCGGTGGTGGCCGACCATTGCTTCGCCCTGCAGAACCCGACCACCGGCGACGCCTGGCTCGGCGCCCTGGCCTATACCGCGCAGCTGTACTTCGACTTCTCCGGCTACAGCGACATGGCCATCGGCCTGGGCCTGATGATGGGTTTCCGCTTCATGGAAAACTTCAAGCAGCCCTACATCAGCCAATCGATCACCGAGTTCTGGCGCCGCTGGCACATCAGCCTGTCGACCTGGCTGCGTGACTACCTCTACATCACCCTGGGCGGTAACCGCAAAGGCACGCTGATGACTTATCGCAACCTGTTCCTGACCATGCTGCTCGGTGGTCTGTGGCACGGCGCGAACATCACCTACGTGATCTGGGGTGCGTGGCACGGCATGTGGCTGGCCATCGAAAAAGCGGTGGGCATCAACACCACGCCACGCAGCATCAACCCGATCCGCTGGGCGCTGACCTTCCTGCTGGTGGTGATGGGCTGGGTGATCTTCCGTGCCGAGAACCTGCACGTGGCCGGCCGCATGTACAGCGCAATGTTCAGCTTCGGCGACTGGTCGCTGTCGGAACTGACCCGCGCCAACCTCACCGGCCTGCAGATCGCCACGCTGGTGGTGGCCTACGTCACCCTCGCCTTCTTCGGCCTGCGCGACTTCTACACCAACCGTCCGCCAGCCAAGACCAAGCCTGAGGTGAACACCGAAGCCAACGGCCCAGCCACCGCGCAACCGGGGATGATCAAGGCAGTACCGGGCGACAACCCGTCGACCATCCACGAACCTGGCTACACCGTCGGCGTCGAGGCCCAGGTGCAACCGGCCTACTGGACCGTGGACTGGTCGCGCTACGTGATGCGCGCCCTGGTATTGCTGTTGTTCATCGCCTCGATTCTCAAACTGTCGGCGCAAAGCTTTTCGCCATTCCTTTACTTCCAGTTCTGAGGGATCCGGACATGACCCGCTCATTACGCATCTTCTACGTCGTGCTGTTCATGCTGATTTTGACAGCACTGGGTATTTGGTCGATGCGCAGCTTCTTCGGCTTCAGCACCAATCCCGATGCGACCGTGCTCAACGGTCGCTGGGCCAAGGCCGTGGAAACGCACTACGACGACGAGTTCCCGATCAAGCGCCTGGGCACCAACATCTGGGCGGCGCTGGACTACAAGCTGTTCAACGAAGGCCGCAAAGGCGTGGTCCTGGGCCGCGACCAGTGGCTGTACAGCGACGAAGAGTTCAACCCGATCGTCAATGAAGACCAGAACCTGCAAGGCAACTACGCGCTGATCGAAGGCGTGCGCCAGAAGCTCAAGGAACAAGGCATCACCCTGGTCATGGCGATCGTGCCGGCCAAGGCGCGCCTGTATCCCGAGCACCTGGGTGAAGTGAAGCCTTCGAGCATTCACGCCAACCTGTACCAGGATTTCCATGCCCGCGTGGCCACGGACAAGATCCTTGCCCCTGACCTGCTCGGCCCGCTGCAACAGGCCAAGCAGAGCGGCCAGCAAGTGTTCCTGCGCACCGACACCCACTGGACGCCTGAAGGCGCACAAATTGCTGCGGAACATCTGGCCAAGGCCATTGCCGAACGCACACCACTGAATGGCGAACCACAGCGTTTCGTCACCGAGCCTGCGGAGAAAATCATCCACAAGGGCGACCTGCGTCAGTTCCTGCCGCTCGATCCCCTGTTCGAAAACCTGATGCCAGCCCAGGAACCGTTGGTCAAGCGCAACACCCGCGAAGCCGATGACCAGCCGGCCAGCGATGACGCGTTGTTCGCCGATGCCCAGGTGCCCGTGGCTCTGATCGGTACCAGCTACAGCGCCAACCCCAACTGGAACTTCGTCGGTGCGCTCAAGCAAGCCCTGCACAGCGACGTCGTGAACTACGCCGAAGACGGCCACGGCCCGATTCTGCCAATGCTCAGCTACCTCAAGAGCGACGCCTTCAAGAACAGCCCGCCACAGGTGCTGATCTGGGAGTTTCCTGAACGTTATCTGCCCGTGAACAACGAGATCGGCGACGCCGATCCGCAGTGGGTCGCCGAGCTCAAGCAAGCCGGCGCCCGCCAACAGAACGTAGCTGCTAACACACAATCCGAGACGCCCGATCGGGCGCAAAACTGAAAGAGAGGTCCACCATGACTTTCAACACTACTCCTCGCCGTCTCGCTGCTCGCTCCTTCAAGGCCGTTGCCCTGGTCGCCAGCATGAGCGCCCTTTCCTTGTCCGCCTTCGCCGGTGACTCGGCTCTGTACGGCCCGGTCGCGCCAAAAGGTTCCAGCTTCGTGCGGATCTACAACGCCAGCAACGCCGAAGTCAGCGCCACCGTCGGCAGCACCAACATCAGCGACGTGGCCCCGTTGGCCAGCAGCGACTTCAGCTTCATGCCTGGCGGCGACTACAGCGCCAAGGTGGGCAGCCAGACCGTACCGGTTAAACTGGCCTCCGATCACTATTACACCCTGGTCAACAACGCCAGCGGCCAGCCACAACTGATCGAAGAACCACCGTTCAAGAACAAGCAGAAATCTCTGGTACGCGTACAGAACCTCACCGACAAGGCGCTGACCCTCAAGACGGCCGACGGCAAGACCGAAGTGGTACCGAACGTAGCGGCCAAGGGTCGTGGCGAGCGTGAAATCAACCCGGTGAAAGTGTCCCTGGCCCTGTTCGAAGGCGACAAGAAAGTCGGCGATCTGAAACCAGTGGCCCTGGAGCGCGGCGAAGCGGCCGTGCTGTACGTGACTGGTTCGGGCAGCAGCCTGTCGCCAGTGTGGGTCAAGCGCCCGGTTTCCACCCGCTGATGAATTCACCTGATTGACGTTGTACCCCTGTGGGAGCGGGCTTGCTCGCGAATACGGTCTCACATTCAACATTGATGTTGGCTGAACCACCGCTTTTCGCGAGCAAGCCCGCTCCCACCCTGAATCGGGGTGTCAGTCGGGTACGGAACAAAAACAAGAGAGTGAAACGACAGAACGCAGTAGCTCTAAAACCATTTCGCTTCAAAGGAGTAACAAACATGATTCCGGTGATCTTGTCAGGTGGTAGTGGCTCACGTCTTTGGCCGCTTTCGCGCAAGCAATTCCCTAAACAGTTCCTGGCCCTGACCGGTGAACACACCCTGTTCCAACAGACCCTCGAGCGCCTGGTGTTCGAAGGCATGGACACGCCGATCGTAGTCTGCAACAAAGAGCACCGCTTCATCGTCAACGAGCAGCTGTCCGCCCGGAACCTGGAAGCCCAGCGCATCCTGATGGAACCGTTCGGTCGCAACACTGCGCCGGCGGTGGCCCTGACCGCGATGATGCTCGTCAACGAAGGCCGCGACGAACTGATGCTGGTACTGCCAGCCGACCACGTCATCGAAGACCAGAAAGCCCTGCAACGCGCATTGGCCCTGGCCACCGTGGCGGCCGAGCGTGGCGAAATGGTGCTGTTCGGCGTACCGGCCACCAAGCCGGAAACCGGCTACGGCTACATCAAGTCGACCAACGACGCCCTGCTGCCTGAAGGCGTGAGCCGCGTGTCGCACTTCGTCGAGAAACCCGACGTCAAGCGCGCCACCGAGTTCGTCGAAGCCGGCGGTTACTTCTGGAACAGCGGCATGTTCCTGTTCCGCGCCAGCCGCTTCCTCGAAGAGCTGAAAAAGCACGATCCGGACATCTACGACACCTGCCTGCTGACCCTGGAGCGCAGCGAGCAGACCAACGACACCATCACTTTCGACGAAGCCACTTTCGCCTGCTGCCCGGACAACTCCATCGACTACGCCGTGATGGAAAAAACCCAGCGCGCCTGCGTGGTGCCGCTGTCGGCCGGCTGGAGCGACGTCGGTTGCTGGGCATCGCTGTGGGAAGTCAACGCCAAGGACACCAACGGCAACGTCACCAAGGGCGACGTGGTGATCCAGGACAGCCGCAACTGCATGATCCACGGCAACGGCAAGCTGGTGTCGGTGATCGGCCTGGACAACATCGTCGTGGTCGAGACCAAGGACGCCATGATGATCGCCCACAAGGACAAGGTCCAAGGCGTCAAGCAACTGGTCAACACCCTCAACGCCCAGGGCCGCACCGAAACCCAGAACCACTGCGAGGTCTATCGTCCGTGGGGCTCCTATGACTCGGTGGACATGGGTGGTCGTTTCCAGGTCAAGCACATCTCGGTCAAGCCGGGCGCGTGCCTGTCGCTGCAAATGCACCACCACCGCGCCGAACACTGGATCGTGGTCAGCGGCACCGCCGAAGTGACCTGCGACGAGAACGTGTTCCTGCTCACTGAAAACCAGTCGACCTACATCCCGATCGCGTCGGTCCACCGCCTGCGCAACCCGGGCAAGATCCCGCTGGAAATCATCGAAGTGCAGTCCGGTAGCTACCTGGGCGAAGACGACATCGAGCGCTTCGAAGATATCTACGGTCGTTCCACCCCGCTTGAGCGCGGCGTGTCGGTGAAGACCATCGCCCAATAAGCGTCAGTAACGATCAGCCGTACAAGAAGCCCCCATCCAGCCCACTGCGTCCCCTATCCGCAGCGGGTTGGGTGGGGGCTTTTTTTCATGAATCCAACAGCCTTACTGACGCGTCTATACACTCGAAAATCAGCTTTCGGCTATCAACGGTTAGCCACCAGTACCTGTTTGGATTGCACTTTTCGAACGCGTGTCTTCGAATAAACACTGACTGACGCGTTCGAGCGATTAAACAAGGATGGTTTTTTATCCGGCGAATACTGATTGATCGCAGCCGTGCCCTGCGTGCTCTGTTGAAAAATGCTCCAGACGCCATCCTCTCGGTTGAATCTCATAAAAGCGAAGGCGGTAGTGACTTCCTCCTGTTGGCCTTCGGAATTCAAGATATAACCGTAATCCTTGTACTCCATTGCCGCACTGAGTCCTAGACCATGGTCGATAACAGCCAGGTCGTTGTATTCGACGTCTTCCTTTCCTCCTTGCACATGCCGGACCCGCAGAACATTGTCGTTGAGCTGATCAACAGTCAACGAACAACCACTGAATCCAGGAGTGAAGACATGATCCGCGTCCCGCCGACCGGGATTTACGGGAATGTCGACAAAGCCCCCCTGCGGCGCCCAATAGGCTAATACTGCGTTGTTTCCTTGAGGAATATCCGTGGGACTTCTCAAAACCCTCAAGGCGTTGAAAACTCCACTAGCCGCCCCGCCGTAACTAAATTTTTCCATTGTAAACAGCAGCTTACCTCCGCCTTGCAGGTTAATGAACTCGGGAGGGAGTGCACGGACATCACTTAATATAAACGTGCTGACTTCCACTTCCTTGAGTTCAGTTTCGCTAAGCGCGCTGTGGATACTGGTCGGTTTTGCGACCGCCGGCAGATTCCGCATATATGTTCCGACATCAGCCCGCTTGGCCCCAGAAATGTTGCGTTCAGCACCTATTGCAATGACCGGTTGGTGTAATCCATTGGAACGTTTTTTCGTAGTTATGGAGCCATTATCGTCAATGAAAGACATTGGATTGTTTCTGACCATCCGGTAAATATTCAAACCATCCACCGTCCCCGCCGGGTCCGGATTCACCCAGCGCTGCAACCACGGGGCGTAATACCGAAACCCATAGTAATAAAGCCCCGTCGCATCCCGCTCCTTGCCCGAGTAGCGCACTGTCTTGTAACCCACTTCGATTACGTCATTTCCAGTCAGATAGGCCGTTTCGCCGAAGGGATAGAAATGCTCCCGGCTGATGATCCGCCCGTCCTCGGCCAGCTCCAGGCCAACCGAACCCAGATGATCGGTAACGCTGAATCGGTAAGCGTCGTTTTCTCCGGTCGGCGGCGTGCTTTCCCAATGCAATACCCGAACATCGCTGAGCCCGCCCTGGGCGACGATCACCTGCAGCGCCTCGCCCGTTCCGCTGTCGACACGCAGTTCCAGCCCCGGCAGATAACGCACCTCGGCGGTCAGGGTACGGGTGCCGGTTTGCAAGGTGCGAAGCTTGCGCGCCCGTTGCCCGCCGCCGTCGTAGATATAAACCTCGCTATCATCAAGCCCCGATGTCCGTTTGATGGGTGTGACCGAACCCATCTGGTTACGCAGGTCCCAGGCCAGGAATCGACCCGCGTCCAGCGCCAGGCAGTTACCCCGCGCGTCGAAGGCGGCAGCGATTTCCTCCTCGGTGGGCGGCACTCCGTCGCGGTAAGGCAGGCAGCGATTGCTGTAGCGCGCCGCTTGGATTTGTCGACCATGGCTTTGCGCACCGAAGTGAACCAGCTCCAACAGGTTACCGCCCTCGTCATAGCGGTAGGTCTGTCGATAATTGCCCACCGCCGCGGGATCGTTGCGCCCCACCGAATCGGGGCCTTGGCTGACCGGTCTGGCATCCCAGCCAGTGGCTTCGATCAATTGGTAGAGGCTGTCGTAGACAAAACGACTGAGCGGATCGATGCGTTGGTTGGCGAAGTAACGGACCGGCAGGGCATGGTCCTCGATGCTCAATACGTTGCCCATCGGGTCGTAGTCGTAAAGCAAGTGGTGCAGCACGTCGCCGGCGCGCATGGCCTGGTGTTCCATCAATCGCCCGTCTTCGGGTCGGTACTTGAGCGTGGTCTGCAGGCCGTTCCCGGCTGTTTCCTGTTCAATCTGCGCCTGGGCGCTATAGCGAATATCGCTCACCAGCACCTGCCAATCGTCTTGCCCCTTCAACAGCAATTGGCTGCCGGACAGCCGGCCATCGAGCGTAAGGTCTTGTCGTTGTCGATTGCCCCTGGCGTCGATCCGCTCCAGCACATCGCCTAACGGCCCAAAGCGCCACGTCGAAACGGCGCCGTCGCCCGGCTCCAGCAAGTGTTCGCGATCGGCCTCGGATTCCGGCCAATCGGGCAACGCCACATCGAAGATGAAACGGCGATCCTGCGTAAGGTTTTGTCCGGTCAAGGCAAAGGACGACAGCAACAACGTACCCGCCGTATCGTCGTGGCGGATCAATCGCCCGTACTGGTTGTGATCCTGATCGCCTTGGCCCGAATAGCCATAGGTCAAGCGCTCGGTGCACCGCCGCGACTCCCCTGCGCCCTGTTCAAAAACTGCGATGGGGCGCAGCAAGGCATCGTATAGGTGATCCCGCCGCGTCCCTCGGCCATCCCAGCCACGTATATTTTCGCCGGCGAGACTTGGCAGAATGGTTTGTGTACCCGCATCGACGCTGACCGTGTGCAGCTCAGCCCCGGACAACGAATAAATCGCCGAAAGGTTGGCGGGCGTCGATTCGTCACTTTCCTGCAAGGCCCACAACCGCGGGTCCCACTGCTTGGTCGCGCGCCCCGCCATGTCAAAGAGGCTTCGATTTGTGCGCCGCTGCGCGAGGCCATCTTCAAGGTTTCGGCAATAGTCGATCGAGCGGACCGCCAAGCTACGCGGATCAAAGGCGATCAATCCAGGAGTTCTATGGTCCATGCCCATCGGTAAGCCTTTTGCGTGGGGGTCACTTGCCCATGTAATAAGCGGAAGACGCAATTGCCTACTGTCATAGATGACAGTCACGACGGACGGTGCTGGGCGCATGAATATCCATCGCCCGCGCCCTTCGGTAGGATGTGGCAACCGGAACGGAGGTTTCGAACATGCTTATCGGCGTCGTGCTGGTCATCACCTGGCTCATCCTGCTGTTGCGCTACCCGGCCAAGGCCTTGCCGGTGTCCCTGGCGGCCTTCGTCGGGCTGGGCCTGGTGGCGGCGTGGGTGCTCTGGGAAGAAAGCCGCGAGACCCGGCAACTGGCCCGCCTGGACCTGCAGATTGCCTACGCCCCCGAACATTGCCCTGCTGATCGGCCGTTGCGCCTGAAAATCCGCAATGGCAACGACGCTCCGTTGACGGAGCTGCGCTGGCGCATCGCAGCTTACGCGCCCGGCGATAGCATCAACCTGGCCGACAATCTCTACAGTTCACCGCGTTATCGCGGCCCGGGCGACCTGCAGCCCGGTGCCGACTGGCAGGACTGCTTGCCAATCCCGCCGCTGCGTCCCGGCTATCGTCCGCAAACCCTGGAGTTTCGCGCCGAGCGATTGCAAGGTAGCTTCGCCAACTGATCTTCCTCCCACCTGCTTGCACAAGGAACACGCCATGCCCGTTGCGTTGATTACCGGATGTTCCAGCGGCATCGGCCGCGCCCTCGCCGACGCCTTCAAGGCCGCCGGCTACCAGGTCTGGGCCAGCGCACGAAAATCCGAGGACGTGGCGCAACTCAACGCCGCCGGGTTCACCGCCGTGCAACTGGACGTTAACGACGGCCCGGCGCTGGAACAGCTAGGCGAACGAATCAACCAGCAACACGGCGGCCTCGACGTGCTGGTCAACAACGCCGGTTACGGCGCCATGGGCCCGCTGCTGGATGGCGGCGTGCCGGCCATGCAGCGCCAGTTCGAAACCAACGTGTTCGCCATCGTCGGCGTGACCCGCGCACTCTTTCCTGTGCTGCGCCGGGCCAAGGGATTGGTGGTCAATATCGGCAGCGTATCCGGTGTGCTGGTCACGCCATTTGCCGGCGCCTACTGCGCCTCCAAGGCAGCCGTGCATGCCCTGAGCGACGCATTGCGCATGGAACTGGCGCCGTTCGGCATCCGCGTCATGGAGGTGCAGCCCGGCGCCATTGCCTCCAGTTTCGCCAAGAATGCCGGCCATGAAGCCGAGCAGTTGATCAGCGAACAATCGCCCTGGTGGCCCCTGCGCGATGGCATCCGAGCCCGCGCCAAGGCATCCCAGGACAACCCGACCCCTACCCGCGAGTTCGCCGCCGCGTTGCTCAAGGCCATTCAGCAACCCAAGCCACCCCGCCTGCTGCGCCTGGGCAATGGCAGTCGCGCATTGCCGTTGATGGCAACCTGGCTTCCTGCCGGTTTGCTACAGAAGGGGTTGATGAGGCGGTTTGGATTGAAGCGGCCGTTGTAGTCTGATAGCAGGCCCGCCCTCAAACGTTCAGATCAAGGGCCTGCGATCCCACCAGTTTGTCACCAACGTCTGGGTAGCCTGGGTTGAGGCCTGTATCGCTTCAATGGTCTGGATGTGTTTAATGATCAACCACGTCCGACGTACTTGTTCGGAATTGAGTTCGATGCCGTCAGTTCCCCAAGCGACCCCTTCTACCGGCTCCAAATGAGGCTGTGCCTGGGGGGGATGGGTCATTTTGGCGAGCAGTTCCACCGGCCACTGGGATGTATTCAAAGTTCCCCTGAAAGCTATGTCATCCAGGCTTTCGGAGATCCCTTCCCATTTCCCCTCGAACGCGCGCCAAATGGGGGACATTTCGTTGAGGTAAGGCGCCCAGGAAAGCGTCTCAAACAACGGGGCTCCCTCCGTCATGTCTTGTAATAGATATCCTGTAAAAAGCGCCTCGGTTGCGTGGGTATTTAATACCTGTCGGGTCCATCCTTCCTGAGCCCGTTGTACACGCGCCCAATTCAAATAATGACGTTGAATGAATCGGGTGAAAGGAGCGTTGCTCCACAAGTCGATGCAAAAGTCAAAGAACAGGGAGATGTGCGTTTCCAATTCGGCCAATGTGAATGGCTGATGGCGCAAGCTGGCGCCCAGTCGCGAATACACACGCGACTGCAGTGCCATGAGTCGCTCGTCAAGATTAGCTATACGCGGACGCATCGCGTCCATACGCCCCTCTAGATTGAAAAGACGTCCGACGGCATCCTCGCCACTCCTCTGAAATCCGCTATTTTGCGCCTCTCCAAGTCGTGTGATTTCGTCACTGAGCCAGTCCAAAAACGCTGAAGCGGAGGGGTTTTCGCGCAGCTTTTCGAATTCCCTGCGCAACCCCGCATCCCGGGTCCAGGCATCGCGGGTATAGGCAAAGCGAAAATTGGCCTCTCGCAGCCTGGAGATCTGGCTCACCGGCAGCGGATTGTCATCCAGGTTGATGCCCAGCAATCTGCGGTTCCCCTCGTTTCGGGGCAACACGGACAGTATGGGATCGACATGGGTAATGGCATTGCCGAGTAACGTCAGGTAGAGCTGGCTCACGGGCGTGCGCTGGATCAATTGAATCAGTGCCGCCGGAATTTCCTTGAGTCGGGTGCGAGCCAGGTTCACAAATTTCAGTCGAGGCAATCCCGACAGGCTCGTCAAACCGATCACACGATTGCCGCTCAGGTCCAGCGCGACCAGACGCTTCAGTTCCCCCAGGAACGCGCTGTTTTGCTCGTCCAATACCAACCGGCTATCACCCAGGCTCAGGTTTTCCAATTGCCTCAGGCCGCCGATTGCTTGCAGCAGCTCGGGGGTGAACGCCGGGTTGTTCTTCCATACCAAATGTTTAAGCCGCGGCAATCCGCCCAGCGCCTCGATAGCTCGGGCGCCGATTCGGCCCGGCACCAGCTCCGTGACACCCGATACGCCAGAAAGCTCCAACCACTCCAGCGTGGCATGGGGCGTGGGCCCCAGCAGGGAAGCGAATACTTCGTCATTGAACACAAGGGGGTTTTCGTCCAGGAAAAGGAACCGCAGCCGTGGCATGCCCGCGATGGCGGAGGGACAGCGCGTGAGGCGATTATGGACCAGCGACAATTCGACGACCCTGGGAAAACGGCTCAAGAAACCCGAAGGCACGTCACTGAGCGCCAGTCCACGGAGCGTGAGCATTTCAATATGGCTGAAATCAGCCGTAAGAATCGGCAGTCGCCCTATCGGGCCGGCCGCCACTTCCAAACCGAGCACCGAGCTGTCCCCGGCGGTAAAGCGGGTTTCCCGACGCCAACCGCGGCGCAGCGCCCTGCCTACCTTTCGACGAATCACCGACCTTTGCGCCGGATCGTCAAGCTCCACCGCATGGTGTTTGTCCGCAGCTTGCTCCCATACCTCCAAGCTTTCGTCGAGGGTTTTCCATTCGGCCTCTTTTTCATTGATCAGCAGGTCAAGGGGTCTGCCCGACTGAGCGCTGCGTTCCTGGAGTTCGGCCATCACCCGGACGCTGATGTCTGCGTGCGGATAGAGCGACTGAAGACGTGACTGTGGGGTTGCCCCGCGCTGCCAAAAGGCAACCCCTCGGCCACTCAACGGATAACCCGGCGTTTCGCCCACTCGCTCCGGAAAACGGACATTGGCAGGTTTCGATGCATGGATCCCCAATGCAGAGCGCAACTGGTCGCGACTTCCCAAGGCAATGTCCAACAGTTGTCCGCGCAGCTTGTCGTGTTCCCAAATGTCCAGGTCCAAGCGATGGCGTGCCGAGTCAGGCAAAGCCCGCAACAAGGCATCTTCCAGGCTCGTGGGTGGGCCGAGTTCGTTATTTGTCTCGTCAAAAGGCTCATAGCGATCGTCGCGGCGGCGAATGGTTTTCAACGGCCCGGTTCCACCCGCTTCCAGAGGACCGAAAGAATGCTCCTCAAGCAACAATTGCACCCGTACCGGCTCGTCCAGCCTCGCCAGCTCAAGGGCAAGCAGGCTCATGACCAAGCGGTCCCGATCGTTGCCCGAGACGCCAGCTTGCAAGGCTTCCAACGCCCGCGATACACGTAGCTCACGCAACGCCTCGACGGTTCTCTGCGCCAGGCTCTGCGGCACGCGGCCGGTGCTCAAGCCGCGTTCTTCTTCTATCGTCATGTCCGCCAGCAGAGCATCCGCCACGGGCTCCGGCAAGCTCGGAAAGTCTCGACACAACAGCGCCGCGTTCGGATGCTGCGCCGGGCGATTGGCGAAGTTCTCCACCAGGCGGTAGCCATCGTTTTCAAGGCTATCAGCCAACAGGTTGGCGAAGCGTCGGTAGGTGACAGCAGGGCTTTCCCACGGAGTCTCGGCGCCCAACAAAGCGCGTTGCTCTCGGGCATCGAGCTGCAAGAGCAACCGCTCTTGCCATTGCCCACTGTGAAATGCAGAAGCATCGAGGTGCAGCTCGGGGCCTGCTCCTGATCTGAAGAAAGAGTTTTGTCCATCCATGTAGCGGAACGCACGCCGGACCGGCCACCCCGGCAACTCTGTCAGCAATTGCACCACGCCCCGGGGTACTTGTGGCAGGGGGTGATTGGCACGTAGCCGGGTCACTGCATCCGACACTTGCGCCCGAGCTGCAAGACGTCGGGCCATGTAGGGCAAGTGCACCGGCAGAGGCTCGCCATTCACGGCGAGATAGCGCAGCCGATCATCGCTGATCCCGATCAGTCGCTGGGCATCGTCAAGGCTTGCGTTCGCTAACGTTCGCAGTTGCGGGTCGATTTCCCGCAGCAGCCGTGCGCCTTGCATGCCCAAGGGATCCCGATGCACCCAACGCCACCCTGTTGAACGTTCCCATTCAAGGGCCGGTACAACACCACGGTAGTTCGGAGGCAGTTTGAGGCGCAGATCGCGTCCGTCGCCAACGACCTCATAAAAAACGCCTTCCACGTCCACCCAGGCATCATCCGCAGCGCGCCAGACGCCGTATCGATCGGCGGTCGAATATTCAGGCGGCACGCGCAGGCTGGCGCTCGGCCGGGTGCGACCGTGCCAAAGCCGCTCACTGCCATCGTTCGTCACCACGGGGGTCATCTCGCCCAACAGATGATTGGCCCCGAAAGCGCCTACCGCAAACGTCGTGGCACTCATTGCGGCGCTGAACAGGTGTTGGATCGCCTCGAGCCTCTCCCCCAGGTTGAGCGCATGGACGCCTTCATAGACATCCAGAATGAATTGCCCCATTCCCAGGGCAACACCCGCCCAGGCCAGTGGCTCGACACCGGGCAGGAACATGCTGATGCCGCCAAGAAATTGCAGCCCTGCGCCCAGCCACATCCAGGTTTCTCCGATCAGTACACCGGCGTCGATATGAGCCACTGAACGGGCCTGGCTCGACGCGCTACTCAACACGACGCTACGCCATTCACGGTAGAGGCCCTGCCAGACATCTCCGCGCAGTTCATGAACCTCGACCAGGTTTTTCTCCCCTCTTCGCAGCAGGCCTACCAGCACCCGATCACTCCAGTTTCTGTCAGGCAGCGGCAACAGTCGGGAAAAAAACGCTGCATATCGAAGGTCACCCAGGCGCATGACGAGATCAGCCTGGAAAGCTGCCGAACTGGCGTATTGCTTGAGGGGCGAGACAGGATCGTCCGGAATATGGACCACGATCGGCACCCACTGCCCCACGATTTGCCGATCCCCCCAAAAGACCCGCACGCCAGGCAGGACGATGCGATGCTCCGCCCGCCAGCGTTCGCCCAGCTCAAGGCCGCTGGCGAACGCCGCGGGCAGCGGCTGAACCTTCACGGTGGCATCGAGCTGCACGCCAAAAGCCGCCAGGATGCGTTCACCCGTGACATCCAGCAACCCTTGCATGCGGGCTTGCAGGGCGTCGTGTCGCAGCTGCGTTTTCCGAAACTGGATGTAATCCGACGCGAAGGCAGGCAACGAGATTGCGTCATGGGAAAGCTGCGGAATCTGGCGTCGCAACTCGGCAGCGTAAGCGGCTCCGGTATCCAGGTCACGACACAAACCGGCGAAGTCGTTCATCTGCACGACAGACGCCTTGGCGCGGTCAGGATAAAGCTCGAATTGGCTGCCTCGGATGAAAGCCTGAGCCTCGGTGTCGGCACGGGGGAAATTGATCAGCGCGTGTTCCAGCAATGATCGCTCTTCAGGGAGATGTGGCTTGCACACCAGCGTAGCGGGACCGCCTCCAGGGACCGGATAAGTCGCGCAATCATCCCGAAAATGCCTGATCAGTCGAGAGCGCTCCAGGTCAATGCGCGTGCCGAAAAGGCGATCCATGTGGGCTTGTATACGAGACAGCGCAAAGTCGCGCAATGACGGGATAACCGCATTTGTCACATTGAAGCGATGCGCGGCCTCGGCCAAGTCCAAGGCGGCCTGTAGCAGCCTTGCCTGTTCGCTCTGGTTCGCATCCAGCAGCCAACGGGGCAGTTGCTGGCGAATAAAGTGGTGGTGAGTCAGCTGGGTCATCGAGAGTTCCTTCAGTCGAGGACGCCAGCTTGAACGGGCCTGGGAGAGGCAAGGTGGTAAATATGTACTACATTCGAAGGGCCTCAGCGCCCAACGGGCGGCTCGACCACCACCGTACAGGTCATCCCCGCCGCCAGCAGCACGCCATCCGGCACCTCATCCAAATGAATGCGCACCGGCACCCGCTGGGCCAGGCGTACCCAGTTGAACGTCGGGTTCACGTCGGCGATCAACTCGCGGCTCTCGGGGTTGTCGCGGTCGTAGATCCCTCGGGAAATACTTTCCACATGGCCCTTGAGCACCTCACCGCTCATCAGTTGCAACTGCGCCGAATCGCCTACCCGCACCTTGGGCAACTTGGTTTCTTCGAAGAAGCCGTAGACCCAGAACGAATTCATGTCCACCACCGCCATTTTCGCCTCGCCCATGCGCGCATAGTCGCCACGGTGCACGTTGAGGTTAGTGACGTAGCCGTCCACCGCCGCGCGAACCTCGGTGCGGGCCAGGTTCAGTTCGGCCGCCTCCAGTTGCGCCTGGGCCTGCTGGTAATCGGCCAGGGCCGAGTCGGCGATGTTGCTGGCGTCGTCACGGTTTTCCCGGGAAATCACCAGGCTGTCCAGGTCGGCACGTCGGTGCGCATTGACCTTGCGCATTTCCCAGGTGGCCTTGCGCGACGCCACCAGGGAGCGTGCCTGCTTCGCCGCGATGCGGTAATGCTCGGGGTCGATGCGCATCAGCAAGTCGCCCTTTTTCACCAACTGGTTGTCGCGCACCGGCACCTCGACCACCTCGCCGCTGACGTCGGCGGCGACATTGATGATGTCGGCCCGCACCCGCCCATCGCGGGTCCAGGGTGTGTTCATGTAATGCACCCATAGCGTACGGCCGATCCACAGTGCCAAGGCCAGCACCAGCAACGTCGCCAGCAGGCTGAAAAGCTTTTTCATTGTGTCGATCTCAACGGTAGACCGTCAGCGCCAGTGCGCCGAACAGGCAGGTGAACAGGCTCAGGCGCAGCAGCGCCGGGTGCCAGAAAAAACGGTACAGGTCCAACCCCGAGAGGAAACGATCCAACGCCCAGGCCAGGCCGGCGGCGATGAAAAACATCAGGGTCATGGTGGGCATGTAAACGCCGTGGAAGGCGATTTCACGGGGCATGTTCAAGTTCCTGGGGAGGCGGCGTGGTGTAAGCCGCCAAGGGCGATTGCGGGTCAAGCAGCGAGGTGCGGATGAAGTGCAGGTAGCTTTTCACCCGACGCAGGGCCGAGGTATCGAAGTGCGGGGCGAAAGGCTCGTCAGTGGCCTGCACGCGGCCAATGGCGTGGTCCACCGCCACGAGTGCGCGCTCCAGATTGCTCTGGTTCGGTTGGCGGAACAGCCGCACCAGCGCGCGTCCCATCACTCGGATCGCCTGGCGCCATGGCTGGCTTTCGGCATAGGCCGGATGCACCGGCAGCGTCGCCTGCTCCTTGCGCAACTCGATGATCGCGTGGCCGATTTCCAGCACTACGAACATCCAGCGCAGCAAATTCCGTTGCACCCGGGGCTGCCCCGCCGCCAGCCCATAGGCCTGGTGCAGCAAGTCCCGGCTGCGGCTCTCGAAACCCGAGGCCAAGCCCTTGAGCTTGCCGCTGATGGCGAACACCACTTGTTCGCGCAGGTCCTGTTCGAGCCGGCGCCACATCCAGCGGCTGTTGGGCGGCAGGATGATCGCGCCAGCGGCGGCGCACACCAGCATGCCGAGGATCATTGCAATGTAATCGTTGATGAAGGTGTAGGGGTTGTAGACCGCCAGGTTGTCCGGCACGGAACCGGTGCTGAAAAAAATCAGCAGACCCAGCCCGACCCCGGCATGCTGCGGTCGAGAACTGAGAAACGAACCCAGCATGATCACCGGCGCCAGCATTACGCAGAGCAAGGGGAAACCGTCGATCAGGGGAAAGACGAAAAACATCTCGACGAAGCCGACCAATGCCCCGACCAATGTGCCGCAGGCCATCTGGAATGCCATGCGCTTGGGGTTCGGCGTAGCCGCGGATAGCCCGACGGTGGCGGCGGCGATCATCGTCATGGTCGCGCCGCTCGGCCAGGCCGTGGCGACCCAATAGCTGCCCAGCACCAGCAGGATGAAGGCTGCGCGAAAACCGGAAGCGGCGGCCGCCAGGCCGTTGGTCTGCGACACGAACGGCTCATCCCAACGTTCCCGTTCATGGCGATGCTCGGCCAGGGAAGCATGGGTCTGGGCGTAGCCATGCAGGTCCTCGACAAAGCGATACAGCAGCTCATAAGCGGTGTGGAAATCCAGTTGCTGCGCGTCACTGGGTTCCGTCTCCTGGAATTGCGCCCGCAATCGGCGCACCTGGGCCGGCAAGTCGGCCTTGTAATCAGCCAACGCCGCTGCCAGCCGTGCCGCATCGGCATCGGTCAAGGCCCTTGCGCTGAAGCCATCCAGCAGTTCGGCCAGGTTCTGCAATCCGGGCTTGATGGCGCTCACCACCGAGTCCGCCGCGCCGGTGCGCAACCGTTCGAGCAACTGGTGCAAGGCGTTGAAACGCGTGGTCAGGCTCATGAACTCGCTGTTCAAGCGACTGAGCCGACCGTTGCGCCGGCGCATGTGCGGGTCTTCGAACACGGTCACGCTGCGCAAGCCCTCCAGCCCTACCGCCTCGGCGATGAACCCCACGTTGCGCGCCTCGAATGCCTCCGGTTGGCTGCGCCCGCGCAAGCCATCGGTGACGAACAGGGCGAACACACCAAAGCGCTGGTAGAGCGCATTGCGCATGGCGGCACTGGCGGTTTGCGGCAGGATCGCGGCACTGACGGCGGTGGCACAGAGAATCCCCAGGGAAATTTCCAGCACCCGCCACACGGCCGCCATGAAGGCCCCTTCCGGATGGGCCAAGGCCGGAAGGCCGATCATCGCTGCGGTGTAGCCGGCCAGCACGAAACCATAGGCCCGGAAGTTGCGATAACGCGCCGCTCCCGCCGAACAGATGCCGACCCAGATCGCCAGGCAGCCGAGGAACAGCTCGGTGTTCTGGGCGAACAAGGCGATCAACGCAACCATCACCGCCGAGCCGGCCAAGGTGCCGAGCAAGCGATAAAAGCTCTTGGCGAAAACCTGGCCGCTCTGGGGTTGCATGACGATGAACACGGTGATCATCGCCGTACGCGGCTGGGGCAATTCCAGGCGCATCGCCAGCCACAACGTCAGGAACGCGGCCAGCAAGACCTTGAAGATATAGACCCAGGTCACGCCATCGCTGCGGGCCCAATCAAAGAAACCACGGCGCCATTCGAGGCGATACAGCCAGAGTAGATACGTCACGCAAGGATACTCAGCATCGTGGCGAGGGAGCTTGCTCCCGCTTGGGTGCGCAGCACCCACCTGAAGGGACTGCTGCGCAGTCCAGCGGGAGCAAGCTCCCTCGCCACGGGGCATGGCTCAAGTCAGCGGTATCGTTGCCAGCCTCCAGCCCGCCCCCCAACGCCGTCACGAGATCGGCATGGGCGCTCAGGCGCGCCGCTTCCACCTGTTGTTGCACCTGTTGTTGCTTGAACAACAGGCTCTGGGCGTTGAGCACATTGAGGTAGTCGGTCAGCCCGCGCTGGAAAGCTACCATTGCAATGTCATAGGTGCGCTGGGCAGCGGCGACGGACTCGGCGGCGAAAACCTGTTGTTTGTCCATCGACTCGCGGCGGATCAACTGGTCGGAAATGCTCTTGAGCGCGGTCACCAACGTCTGGTTGTAATGGGCCACGGCGATGTCGTAACCGGCGGCCGCCTCGCCCAACTGCGAACGCAGGCGCCCGCCATCGAAGATCGGCAGCGAGATCGCCGGGCCGACGTTGTAGGTGAGTTTCTTGCCGGTCAGGAACTCCAGCGCCCCGCCGCCGGTGGCCATGTAGCCCAGGCTGCCCACCAGGTCGACGTTGGGATAGAAACCGGCCCGGGCGACATCGATGCCCCGGGCCTGGGCCGCCACCTGCCAACGTCCGGCCACTACATCCGGGCGCTGGCCGAGCAGTTCGGCGGGCAACGCGGACGGCAATTTCAATGGGGTTCCCAACGCCAGGGTGGGACGTTGCAGGCCCGCGCCGTCGCCCGGCCCCTTGCCCGCCAGCGCAGCCAATTGGTTGCGGCTCAAGGCAATCGCTTCATCAAGGGCGTCGAGTTGACGATGGGTTTCGGGCAGCGGCGCCTGGGCCTGGCTGACCTCGAAGTGGGTGCCGATGCCACCGTCCAGGCGCTTCTGCGCCAGTTCGAGAATCTGCTCCTGTTGACGGAGCGTCGCGGCAACGATATCGCGCTGGGCGTAGTGCAGCGAAAACTGGATATAGGCGCGCACGATGTTGTTCTGCAATTCCAGCTGCGCCTGCCGCGCCTCGGCAGCGCTGACATGGGCCAGGTCGACAGCCTGCTCGCTGGCGTTGCGCTCGCGGCCCCACAGGTCCAGGGCGTAGCTCAGGCCCAGGCCGGCGTTGTTGTCCCAGGTGGTGGTATTGGCCAACTCGCCCGGGCCGTAGAACTGATCGGTCGGCCAGTTGTGGCGCTTGAGGGTTGCCTCGCCATTGATCTGCAACGACTCGGCCGCCTCGGCGACACCGGCCATGGCCCTGGCCTGCCGCACCCGGGCGGTGGCCATGGCCAGGCTCGGGCTGTCTTGCACGGCCTGCTCGATCCAGCGATCGAGTTGCGGATCGCCATAGGCTTTCCACCACTGGCGGCTCGGCCAATGGGCGTCGCGGGCGGCCTCGCGAATCGCTTCGTCGGTTGCCAATTGGTTGGGCGACAATGCCTCGCCTTGCGGTGCAATCCCCCCCGTGCCGATGCAACCGCTGATGGTCAACGTCAAAACCCAAACACTGAGAGTCTTCAGCTCTCTGCTGATGCAACGCGGCACTGGCGCTAAATTCCTGAAAAATAAAGGGCATGACGACGGTCTGCGGATGACGGCAAACCTGTGGGAGCGAGCTTGCTCGCGATGGCGTCCTGGCATTCACTTCACGTGTCGTCAGTGAAGGCCTCATCGCGAGCAAGCTCGCTCCCACAGGTTCTCTGAAGCCAGACCGATCCTGCAGTGGCAGCAATTCTAGGGACCGACCCCAACGGCGATAAGCCGACCTTTCTGCGAATCTTTGTTACCGTTAACGCGATAATCCATTAGTCGGGGTCCCGTAGCGCTGTAACTTCATGTCACAATTTGCCACCTTCCAAGAGAGCCCTCCATGGACACTTTGCAAAACATGCGCGCGTTCAGCTGTGTTGCCGAAGCCGGAAGCTTCACCGCTGCCGCCGCGCAGCTCGATACCACTACAGCCAATGTCTCGCGCGCGGTTTCCAACCTGGAAGCTCATCTGCAAACCCGCCTGCTCAACCGCACGACCCGGCGCATCGCCCTGACCGAGGCCGGCAAACGCTACCTGCTGCGTTGCGAACAGATCCTGGCGTATGTCGAAGAAGCGGAAGCCGAGGCCAGCGACGCCCACGCGCGCCCGGCCGGGCAGTTGAAGGTCCACACCATGACCGGCATCGGCCAGCACTTCGTCATCGACGCCATCGCCCGGTATCGCAAGACCCATCCGGACGTGACCTTCGACCTGACCCTGGCCAACCGTGTGCCGGACATCCTCGACGAGGGCTACGACGTTTCCATCGTGCTCGCCAGCGAATTGCCGGATTCAGGCTTCGTGTCCCAGCGCCTGGGGATCACCTACAGCATCGTCTGCGCATCGCCTGGCTATGTGAAAGCCAGCGGCTGCCCGCAGAAACCCAGCGACCTGCTCAACCACGCCTGCCTGCGCCTGGTCAGTCCGGTCATTCCGTTGGAGAAATGGGTGTTCGACGGCCCGGAAGGCCAGGAAATGGTCACCATCAACAGCTCACCGTTCCTGGTGAACTCCGCCGATGCGATGAAAACCGCGATCACCAGCGGCATGGGTGTGGGGGTGTTGCCGGTGTATGCCGCCATCGAAGGCTTGCGCAACGGCACGCTGGTGCGGGTCATGCCCAACTATCGCTCCCAGGAGCTGAACCTCTACGCCATCTACCCATCGCGCCAATACCTGGATGCGAAGATCAAGACGTGGGTCGAGTACCTGCGAGGCTCGTTGCCGGAAATCCTCGCGGCGCACCAGGCCGAACTGACGGCTTATGAATTGAGTGGAAGCCTGACCGGGGCACGGGTCGCGAACTGAATCCGCGACCGCGTACGGAGGACGATCTCAGCGCTTGCCCATCGAACGACGGGTACCGGGCGGCGCGGCACCCGGAGTCTTGGTGTGGCCGTTCTTCGCGCCGTTCTTGTACCAGGGCTGTTGCCCGGCACCTTTGGCCGCCGACAGTTCACCGGGCTTGAACGGGAACTTGAAGGCCGGGATCGCCGCCTTGCTGTCGTCGGCGTTGGCAACATCGCTGTCCGTCTGGCCAGACGATTCGCCGGGCAAGCGTTCGTCCGCGGGCGATGGTATTGGGGAAGTCATTTGAGTTATTCACTTGAGTGGGACAACAAACCGTGGCGAGGGAGCTTGCTCCCGCTGGGCTGCGAAGCGGGCCCATTTCTGTGAGCGCTTCGCACTCAAGCGGGAGCAAGCTCCCTCGCCACAATTGAGTATGCGTGGCTCGGTAACCGAGCCGCGAAACGCAGCAGTATACCTGCACGAAATCGCGGTGCCACGGAGCAGATGCAAGGGTGGAGTTCCGTCTGACGGAAAACCGGGACGAAACTGACAGCCCTGACAGCTAGCCGTCACCTTCCTGACCGCCTCGCAACGCTATATAAGACAGATAGAAATCCCACCGTCCCGAACCGGCTCTTCGCATCCATGCACATTCAGAAAAAAACGTTCCTGCTCGTCGCACTGTTGGTCGCCTTGGGGGCGCTGGTCCTGTGGTTCTCGATGAAGCCCGTCGCCACCAAACCCAGTGCTGCGAGCGCCGTACCGGTAAGAGTCGTGAGCGTGGTCGAAAAGGATGTGCCGCGCTTTGCCAGCGGCATCGGCACGGTACTGTCGCTGCACAGCGTGGTGATCCGTCCGCAGATCGACGGCATTCTCACCAAGCTGCTGGTCAAGGAAGGACAACTGGTCAAGAAGGGCGACCTGCTGGCAACCATCGACGACCGCTCCATCCGCGCCAGTCTCGACCAGGCCCGCGCCCAGCTCGGCGAGAGCCAGGCGCAGTTGGCCGTGGCCCAGGTCAATCTCAAGCGCTACAAGTTGCTGAGCGTCGATGACGGCGTATCCAAGCAGACCTACGACCAGCAACAGGCGCTGGTCAATCAGCTCAAGGCCACGGCCCAGGGCAACCAGGCGGCCATCGACTCTGCGCAGGTCCAGCTTTCTTATACCCAGATCCGCTCTTCGGTGACCGGTCGCGTCGGCATTCGCAACGTGGACGAAGGCAACTTCTTGCGTGCCAGCGATGCCGAAGGCTTGTTCACCGTGACCCAGATCGACCCGATCGCGGTGGAATTCTCGTTGCCGCAACAGATGCTGCCGACGCTGCAGCGCCTGATCGCCGCCCCTGACCAGGCCCTGGTCAAGGCCTACATCGGTGCCGACGGCGCCACCGGGGAACTGCTGGGCGAAGGGCGCCTCAGTCTCATCGACAACCAGATCAACACCAACACCGGAACCCTGCGCGCCAAGGCCGAATTCAACAACGCCGCCCAACGACTGTGGCCGGGACAACTGGTGACACTGAAGATCCAGACTGCGATCGACAAGGGTGCGCTGGTGGTACCGCCGACCGTGGTCCAGCGCGGGTTGGAGCAACACTTCGTGTACCGGGTCCAGGGCGACAAGGTGGAAAGCGTGCCGGTGGAAATGGTGTACCAGGACAGCGGCATGCACATCATCAAAGGCGTCAACGCCGGTGACCAGTTGGTGAGCGACGGCCAGTCACGCCTCAAGCCTGGCGCCAGCATCCAGATACTTGGAGATCCGCCCGCCCTCGCCAAGACCGGGCAGGCACAGCCATGAAGGGCCGCGGTTCGATATCGGCGTGGTGCATCAATCACCCCATCGCCACGGTGCTGCTGACGTTCGCCCTGGTGCTGCTGGGGTTGATCGCCTTTCCGCGGCTGCCTGTCGCGCCGTTGCCCGAGGCGGAATTCCCGACCATCCAGGTCAATGCGCAGTTGCCCGGTGCCAGCCCCGAAACCATGGCGTCGTCGGTGGCAACCCCGCTGGAAGTCCAGTTCAGCGCCATCCCCGGCATCACCCAGATGACTTCCAGCAGTGCATTGGGCTCGACCAACCTGATCCTGCAATTCAGCCTCGACAAGAGCATCGACACCGCCGCCCAGGAAGTGCAGGCGGCCATCAACACCGCCGCCGGCAAGTTGCCCAATGACATGCCGAACCTGCCGACCTGGCGCAAGGTCAACCCGGCCGACAGCCCGGTACTGATCCTCAGCATCAGCTCCGACCTGATGCCAGGCACCGAATTGAGTGATTACGTCGAGACCCTGCTCGCCCGCCAGATCAGCCAGATCGATGGCGTCGGGCAAATCTACATCACCGGCCAGCAGCGCCCGGCGATCCGAGTCCAGGCGTCTGCCGACCGACTCGCGGCGATCGGCCTGACCCTGGCCGATATTCGTCTGTCACTCCAGCAGGCCAGCCTCAACCTCGCCAAGGGCGCGCTCTACGGTGAGTCGAGCATTTCAACGCTGTCCACCAACGACCAATTGTTCAAGCCCGAGGAGTACGGTGAGCTGATCGTGTCCTACCGGGACGGCGCGCCGGTTCATCTCAAGGACATCGCCAAGGTCGTCAACGGTTCGGAAAACGCCTACGTCCAGGCGTGGTCCGATGATCAACCCGGCGTCAACCTGGTCATCTTCCGCCAACCGGGCGCGAACATCGTCGAGACCGTCGATCGCGTCCAGGCCGCCCTGCCCACCCTGGAGGCCATGCTGCCCGCGGCGATACAAGTCAAGGTGATGATCGATCGCACCCAGACCATCCGCGCCTCGTTGCATGAAGTGGAAATCACCCTGCTGATTGCGGTGTTGCTGGTGGTGGCGGTGATGGCGCTGTTCCTGCGCCAGCTCTCGGCGACGCTGATTGTCTCGGCGGTGCTGGGCGTGTCGTTGACCGCCAGTTTCGCCCTGATGTACGTGATGGGATTCAGCCTGAACAACCTGACCCTGGTGGCGATCGTCATCTCGGTGGGGTTCGTGGTGGACGACGCCATCGTGGTGGTGGAGAACATCCACCGGCACCTGGAGGCTGGCGATGGCATGCGCGAGGCGGCCATCAAGGGCGCCGGGGAAATCGGCTTCACCGTGGTGTCCATCAGCTTCTCGCTGGTGGCGGCGTTCATTCCGCTCTTGTTCATGGGCGGCGTGGTCGGACGGTTGTTCAAGGAATTCGCGCTGACTGCCACCTCGACGATCCTGATTTCGGTGGTGGTGTCCCTGACGCTGGCGCCGACCCTGGCCGCGCTGTTCATGCGCGCACCGAAACACCATGCCCACGCTCGTCCAGGTTTCGGCGAGCGCCTGCTGGGCGGCTATGAGCGAGGCCTGCGGCGGGCCCTCGCTCACCAGAAGCTGATGATCAGCGCGTTCGGCCTGACCCTGGCGCTTGCCGTGGTGGGCTACGTGTTCATTCCCAAGGGGTTCTTCCCGGTACAGGACACCGGCCTGGTGCTGGGCACCAGCGAAGCCGCCGCCGACGTGTCGTTCCCGGACATTGTGGCCAAGCACAAGGCCCTGGCCGAGATCGTCGCCGCCGATCCGGCGGTGCAGACCTTCTCCCATTCCGTCGGCGTCTCGGGCAACAACCAGACCATCGCCAATGGCCGCTTCTGGATCGCCCTGAAGCCCCGGGGCGAGCGTGATGTATCAGCCAGCGGCTTCATCGATCGGATCCGCCCGAAATTGCAGAAGATCCCCGGTGTCGTGCTGTACCTGCGGGCCGGGCAGGATATCAACCTCAGCTCCGGCCCCAGCCGCGCCCAATACCAGTACGTGCTCAAGAGCAATGACGGGCCGACCCTCAATGCCTGGACGCAGAAACTCACCGACAAGCTGCGCAGCATTCCGGCGTTTCGTGACATTTCCAACGACCTGCAACTGGGCGGCAGCATCACCCACATCAACATCGACCGCAGCGCAGCAGCCCGCTTCGGCCTCACCGCCACCGACGTCGACCAGGCCCTGTATGACGCGTTCGGCCAGCGGCAGATCAACGAATTCCAGACCGAGACCAACCAGTACAACGTGATTCTCGAGCTCGACACCCAACAGCGTGGCAAGGCCGAGAGCCTGGCGTATTTCTACCTGCGCTCGCCGCTGAGCGGGGAAATGGTGCCGCTCTCGGCTCTGGCCCGCTTCGATGCGCCGACCAACGGCCCGCTGTCGATTGCCCATGACGGCATGTTCCCGGCCGCCAACCTGTCGTTCAACCTGGCCCCAGGCGTGGCGTTGGGGGATGCGGTGCGCCTGCTCGACCAGGCCAAGAACGAAATCGGCATGCCCGCCGCCATCACCGGCAGTTTCCAGGGCGCGGCCCAGGCGTTCCAGAGTTCGCTGAAGAGCCAGCCCTGGCTGATCCTCGCCGCATTGGTGGCGGTGTACATCATCCTCGGCGTGCTCTACGAGAGTTTCGTGCACCCGCTAACCATCATTTCCACCCTGCCCTCGGCCGGCCTTGGCGCCCTGATCATGCTCTGGCTGCTGGGCCAGGATTTCTCGATCATGGCGTTGATCGGCCTGGTGCTGCTGATCGGGATCGTCAAGAAAAACGGCATCCTGATGATCGATTTCGCCATCGATGCCCAGCGCAACGGTGGCCTGGCGCCTCAGGAGGCAATATTCCAGGCCTGCCTGACCCGGTTCCGCCCGATCATCATGACCACCCTCGCCGCCCTGCTCGGCGCGCTGCCGCTGATGCTCGGCTACGGCCCCGGCGCCGAACTGCGCCAGCCGTTGGGCATCGCGGTCGTGGGCGGCCTGCTGGTCAGCCAGGCGCTGACCTTGTTCACCACACCGGTCATATACTTGTGGCTGGAGCGACTGTTCCATCGACACGCCCTTCAGCCCGGCCCCGCGCCGGCGGCGCTGGCGAATGCAGACTGAGGCCGGGCCATGCGTATCCTGATCATCGAAGACGAAGAAAAAACCGCGGACTACCTGCACCGCGGCCTCACCGAACAGGGTTACATCGTGGACGTGGCGCCCGACGGCGTCGAGGGACTGCACCTGGCCCTGGAAAATGACTACGCGGTGATCGTGCTCGACGTCATGCTGCCGGGCCTGGACGGTTTTGGCGTGTTGCGTGCCTTGCGCGCCCGCAAGCAGACGCCGGTCATCATGCTCACCGCCCGCGAACGGGTCGAAGACCGCATCAAGGGCCTGCGCGACGGTGCCGACGATTACCTGGGCAAGCCATTTTCCTTCCTCGAACTGGTGGCGCGCCTGCAAGCCCTGACCCGCCGCAGCAGCGGTCACGAACCGGTGCAGGTCAGCATTGCCGACCTGTGGATCGACCTGATCAGCCGCAAGGCCACCCGGGCCGGGCAGCGCCTGGACCTGACCGCCAAAGAGTTCTCGCTGCTCAGCGTCCTGGCCCGCCGCCAGGGCGAAATCCTGTCGAAGACGGCCATTGCCGAAATGGTCTGGGACATCAATTTCGACAGCGACGCCAACGTCGTCGAGGTGGCGATCAAGCGCCTGCGGGCCAAGCTGGACGGGCCCTTCGAGCACAAGCTCCTGCACACCATCCGAGGGATGGGGTACGTGCTGGAGAATCGAGGTGAGTAACAGCATTGCGCTGCGCCTGAGCGGCATGTTCACCCTGGTGGCGGCGCTGGTGTTCCTGCTGATTGGCGGCGCCTTGTACCAGCAGGTCGAAAAAGGCCTGGGCCTGTTGCCGGAAGCGGAACTCGATGCCCGCTACAGCGTGCTCGAATCCACCGTGGGTCGTTATGGCACGTCCGAACACTGGGTGAAGATCAACAACAAGCTGCGGTTGCTGGGCGAAGAAGACAAGCGCATCCATTTCTGGATCGTCAGCGGCGACCCGCGCTTTGAATACGGCAACCCCGATCCGCAGGTTCGCACCGTTGCCCAAGGCCCGTTGGGCAAGCGCGACCTGACGTTGCCTGATCGGCACTTTCCGATGAAAGTCCTGGTGAGCCAGTTCCCGGCCAAGGACCAACGCCCGCCCCTGCGCTTCATCATCGGCATCGACACCGAGACCTTCTATCAGACCCAGCATCATTTATTGGTGGCGCTGGTGAGCCTGGCCTGCATCGGTGTGTTGCTGGCATCGCTGCTGGGTTATTGGGTCGCGCGCATCGGTCTCAAGCCGCTCATCAAGCTGTCCGACGAAGCCCAACGCCTGGCCCCGCCTCGCCTTTCCGGGCGCTTGCGAATCTCGCCATTGCCGCCGGAACTCAGCCAGTTCGTCAATTCGTTCAATGCGACCCTCGATCGGGTCGAACAGGCGTACTCCCGGCTCGAATCGTTCAACGCCGACGTGGCCCATGAGCTTCGCTCCCCATTGACCAACCTGATTGGCCAGACCCAGGTGGCGCTGACCCGTGGGCGTTCGGCGGAGCATTACTTCGAAGTGCTGCAATCGAACCTCGAGGAGCTGGAGCGGCTGCGCTCCATCATCAACGATATGCTGTTCCTCGCCAGCGCGGACCAGGGCAGCAAGGCCACCAAGCTGACCACGACGTCCCTCGCCGACGAAGTGGCAACCACCCTCGACTACCTGGATTTCATCCTGGAGGACGCCCAGGTCGAGGTTCACGTCAGCGGCGATGCCCAAGCCACCATCGAAATCGCCCACCTGCGCCGAGCCCTGATCAACCTGCTCAGCAACGCGGTCCAGCACACCGCGCCCGGCCAGGTGATCGACGTGCGCATCGAAGCCGTTGGCGACCAGATCACCCTCGGCGTCACCAACCCCGGCGAACCGATCGCCGGCGAACACTTGCCGCGACTGTTCGAACGCTTCTATCGGGTGGATGCATCACGCAGCAACAGCGGCGCCAACCACGGATTAGGGCTCGCCATCGTCAAGGCGATCGCGTTGATGCATGGCGGCGATGTATTCGTGCGCAGCGACTGCGGCGCAAACACCTTCGGAATCCGTTTGCCGGCTTGAAATAAGCCACGATGTGGATTGCTCAATTCCAGTGTCCCGAGCACAATCTTGCAAAAGGCCAGTATTGTCTCTGCCGGTCATCGGCAGTTGTAGATGAGCAGCCTATGGGAAGGATCCCAGCCACATGACAATGCAGATCGGAACCATGAGCGCGAGCAGTGCAACACCCGGCAATATCCCGTTTTCGATACGTTCGGAACGGGTTCTCGTTCTGGCCAGCTCGCTGGTTGTCATTGCCATCCTGAGTATCGTGACGTTCCTGCTGATCCGTGAACACGCCAGCGCCGAGCAGGCTGCAACGCGTGCGGCAAGCAATATCGTGCAACTGATCGACGCCGATGTGCTGCGCAACGTAGAACTCTACGATGTTTCATTGCAGGGCCTGATTGCCGCGGCAAAACGCCAGGACCTCAAAGACGTTTCGCCAACGATCCGCCACCTCGCCCTGTTCGATCGCGCCACCGCAGCGCCCTATAAAGGCGACATCCTTCTGCTCGACAAACGCGGCGATGTGATTGCTGACTCGGCCTCTGTCGAGCCCCGCACAGGCAACTACGCCGAACGGGAATATTTCCAGTCACATCTCCAGGATCCAAGCCCGAGCATGATGATCAGTCCCCCGTTCCGGGCTCGAAGCGAGCCGCATGACTGGCGCATCAGCTTCAGCTACCGCCTGGATGACGACCGGGGCGAGTTCATGGGCGTGGCCGAGGCCGCGATGCGCCTGAGCTATTTCAGCCAACTGTTCAAAAGCCTGAACATCGGTCGCGGCGGCACGGTCAACCTGGTCAGCGGCGACGGAACGCTGCTGGCCCAGGAGCCGCCCTTGGCTGACGACATGATCGGCAAGAATTTCAGCAATCGACCGAACTTCGTGCGCATCCTGCGCGAAGGCAACGGCAGCTTCTCCGGCGTATCCAGCGTCGATCAGACACAGCGCCTGTATACCTTTTCCCGGGTCGGTAACTTGCCGCTGATCGTCGTGGTCGCGCTCTCATCCCAAGAAGTCTTCGCATCGTGGCAACGTACGGCGCTCCTGATCAGTGGCGCCACGGTCGCGCTGTGCATCAGCCTGCTCTGGCTCACCTGGTTGCTGCGCCGTGAGCTGCGACGCCGCCACAGCGCCGAGCGGGAGCTGGCAAAATTGGCGTCCGTCGATTCCCTTACCGGCCTGGCCAATCGCCGAACGCTGGACGAAACGTTGCATCAGGAATGGCAGCGTGCCCAACGTTCGGGCCAACCGCTGTCTGTGCTGATGATCGACGCGGATCACTTCAAGGCGTTCAACGATCGCCATGGTCATCAACAGGGCGACGAAGCCCTGCGAACCTTGGCCCAGTTGATCGGCCAACATGTCCGACGCCCTGCCGACCTGGCGGCGCGCTATGGCGGGGAAGAATTCTCGGTGGTGCTGCCAGAGACCACCACCGCCGGCGCCTTCACCATGGCCCAGAACATTCGCGACGCGGTAGAGCAGTTGCTACCTGTCGTCGAGGGTGAAGCGCCCATGACGGTGAGTATCGGTATTGCCACTTGGCTGAACGGGCCATACGGGGAACTGCAACAACTCTTGCTTGCTGCGGACAAGGCGCTGTACCAGGCCAAGGCCAGTGGACGCAATCGTGTGGTTTGTGCGATGTAAAGACCGAGGTGCGTTCTCCGTGGCGAGGGAGCTTGCTCCCGCTGGGCCGCGAAGCGGCCCCAAAAAACAGTAGTACACTCGCCCTGGAACGCCGCATTGCCAGCTTAAGGACTGCTCCGCAGTCCAGCGGGAGCAAGCTCCCTCGCCACAAAAAACTCCACTCAAACTTTTAAAAGCCGGCCATAAAAAAAGGCCACCCGAAGGCAGCCTTTAAAAAACTAGAGAGGTTTTTTGCTTACACGGCCGCGACAGGGCGCATGTAAGAGATTGGTGCGGTGCTGGCGTCTTCGAACGTCACGACTTCCCAAGCATCTTTCTGCTCAATCAACTTGCGCAGCAGCTGGTTGTTCAGTGCATGGCCGGACTTGAAGCCCTTGAACTCACCAATCAGGCTGTTGCCCAGCAGGTAGAGGTCGCCAATCGCATCGAGGATCTTGTGCTTGACGAATTCGTCTTCATAACGAAGGCCGTCTTCGTTCAACACGCCATCGGAATCGACCACGATCGCGTTTTCAACACTGCCGCCGAGTGCGAGGTTGTGCTTGCGCAGGTACTCGATGTCACTCATGAAGCCAAAGGTACGGGCGCGGCTGACTTCTTTTACGAACGAAGTGCTGGAAAAATCCACGCTTGCACTCTGGGTGCGGTCACGGAAAACCGGGTGATCGAAATCGATCTCGAAGCTCACCTTGAAACCTTCGAAAGGGACGAAAGTGGCGCGCTTGTCGCCGTCTTCCACTGTCACTTCCCGCAGGATGCGGATGAACTTCTTGGCCGCGTCCTGTTCTTCCAGGCCAGCCGATTGAATCAGGAATACGAAAGGTCCGGCGCTGCCATCCATGATCGGGACTTCGGACGCGGAGAGCTCGACGTAGGCGTTATCGATGCCCAGGCCAGCCATGGCCGAGAGCAGATGCTCCACCGTGTCCACTTTGGTGTCACCGTTGACCAGCGTGGTCGACATAGTGGTTTCACCAACGTTTTCCGCGCGAGCAGGAATCTGCACCACAGGGTCGAGGTCGGCACGACAAAACACGATGCCGGTATCGACAGGCGCTGGCTTGAGGGTCAGGTAGACCTTCTCGCCGGAGTGCAGGCCGACACCTGTGGCACGGATAATATTCTTCAGGGTGCGTTGTTTAATCATGGCATGGGCCGCTTCAGCGCAAATTGCGAACTGGTATCAACAAAGGCTGGCGATGATAGCAGACCAGACCTTTGCTGAACACCAATCACCCGTATACCCCTGATACATTCCATCAATCGGCCTGGCGACGCAGGAATGCCGGGATGTCCAGGTAATCCAGATCATCTTGCGGATTCATCTTCGCGGCAGTCGCAGCGCCGGCCTGGGCCTGGTTGCGCATGACGGTCGGGCGGTCCAGATCACGGTAGTTCACCGCTGGCGCTTCCTGACGAGCGGCCGGTTGCTGTTGTGGCTGGGAGGCCATGGCAGTCTGGACGGTGTTGTCGATCACCTTCATCGGCTTCTCGATTTTCGCGCCCAGGCCAGTGGCAACCACGGTCACGTGCAACTCGTCACGCATGTCCGGATCGATCACGGTGCCGACCTTGACCATCGCGTGGTCGGAAGCGAACGCCTCGATGATGCTACCGACGTCGGAGTATTCGCCCAGGGACAAATCCGGACCGGCGGTGATGTTCACCAGGATGCCACGGGCGCCCTGCAGGTTCACATCTTCCAGCAACGGGTTGCGGATGGCCGCTTCGGTCGCTTCGCGCGCACGGTTCGGACCGCTGGCGCAGCCAGTGCCCATCATCGCCATGCCCATTTCGGACATCACGGTGCGGACGTCGGCGAAGTCGACGTTGATCATGCCAGGACGCTTGATGATGTCGGAGATACCGCGAACGGCACCGGCCAGTACATCGTCAGCCTTGGCGAAAGCCGACAGCAGGCTGGCGTCTTTGCCCAGGATGGTCAGCAGCTTCTCGTTGGGGATGGTGATCAACGAATCGACGCTTTCGCTCAGCGCGCGGATGCCTTCGTCGGCGATCTGCATACGCTTGCGGCCTTCGAACGGGAACGGACGGGTCACCACCGCAACGGTGAGGATGCCCATTTCCTTGGCCACTTCGGCAATGATCGGTGCTGCACCGGTACCGGTACCGCCGCCCATGCCAGTGGTGATGAACACCATGTTGGTGCCGGCCAGGACTTCAGCGATGCGCTCGCGGTCTTCCAGGGCAGCCTGACGGCCGACCTCAGGATTCGCGCCGGCACCCAGGCCCTTGGTCACGCCGGTACCCAGTTGGAGGATGGTCCGCGCGCCGATGTTTTTCAGCGCTTGAGCATCGGTGTTGGCGCAGATGAACTCGACGCCTTCGATGTTGCTCTTGACCATGTGGTTGACAGCGTTGCCGCCGCCACCGCCGACACCGATTACTTTGATAACCGGGCTAGCGGGGATGTTGTCTACGAGTTCGAACATGTTCCCTCTCCTTACATTCTCTAGTTTTTTTCGCCTACTGCGTTTGTTGCCGTCTTGCACGCCGAGCCTGAAACCCGGCGCTTGAAGCTTGAATCAGTCAGAAATTGCCTTTCACCCAAGCCTGCAGCCGCTCGAACAACGGTGCCTTCGGCTCGTCGCTGCTGTAGCTGTCGCGGCTGCCTATCCCCGAGAACGAGATCCCGTCGGACTGCTTTTGCAGGCCATACATCAACAGGCCCACGCCGGTGGAATAGATCGGGTTGCGCACCACGTCATCCAGGCCCTTGACGCCATGGGGCACGCCCAGGCGCACCGGCATGTGGAAAATCTCTTCGGCCAGCTCGACCGCGCCTTCCATCTTCGACGTACCGCCGGTCAGCACGATGCCGGCCGGGATCAGGTCTTCGTAGCCGCTGCGACGCAGTTCGGCCTGGATCAGCGTGAACAGCTCGTCGTAGCGCGGCTCGACCACTTCGGCCAGGGCCTGGCGCGACAGTTCGCGCGGTGGACGGTCGCCGACGCTTGGCACCTTGATGGTTTCGCCGGCACCGGCCAGCTTCGCCAGGGCGCAGGCATAGCGGATCTTGATTTCCTCGGCGTACTGGGTCGGGGTGCGCAACGCCATGGCGATGTCGTTGGTCACCTGGTCGCCGGCAATCGGGATCACGGCCGTGTGGCGAATCGCGCCTTCGGTGAAGATCGCGATGTCGGTGGTGCCGCCGCCAATGTCCACCAGGCACACGCCCAGCTCTTTCTCGTCGTCGGTCAGCACCGAGTAGGCCGAGGCCAATTGCTCGAGGATGATGTCGTCGATTTCCAGGCCGCAGCGGCGCACGCATTTCTCGATGTTCTGCGCAGCGTTCACCGCACAGGTGACCACGTGGACCTTGGCTTCCAGGCGCACGCCGGACATGCCCAGGGGCTCGCGCACGCCTTCCTGGTTATCGATCACGTAGTCCTGCGGCAGGGTGTGCAGCACACGCTGGTCAGCCGGGATCGCCACGGCCTGGGCCGCGTCGAGCACGCGTTCGAGGTCGGCGGAGCTGACTTCGCGATCACGAATCGCCACGATGCCGTGGGAGTTCAGGCTGCGGATGTGATTGCCCGCGACGCCGACGAACGCCGAGTGGATCCGGCAACCGGCCATCAGCTGCGCCTCTTCGATGGCGCGCTGGATCGATTGCACGGTGGACTCGATGTTCACCACCACGCCCTTCTTCAAGCCGCGGGACGGGTGTGTACCGATCCCGACGATGACCAGCGTGCCGTCGTCCGCGACTTCGCCTACCAGCGCCACCACCTTGGAAGTGCCGATATCAAGACCGACGATCATTTTTCCGCTTTGCACGTTTGCCATGGGTCCAGCCTCTTCTTAATTCTTCGCGACGGCGGGTACGGCCGTCGTCGGCGCTACAGGTTCCCGCCAGCCAACAGCGAGGCCGTTGGCGTAGCGCAGGTCGATGCGCGCAATGTTCGTAATCTGTTCTTTGAGCGTCTTGTCATAGATGGCAATGAAGCGGCGCATCTTTTCCACCAGGTTGCCGCGCCCGAGCAACAGCTCGATGCCCGGCCCCGAGCTGCCCGCGCCAGTGGTCAGGAACCAACTGCCGCGCTCACGCAGTTCCAGGCGCGCGATGGAGAAGCCCAATGGCCGCAACATCTGGCTCAACACCTGGTATTGCTGCATCACTTGCTGCTGGGCCCGTTGTGGACCGAACAGTTGTGGCAAATGTTCATAATTGGCCAGTTCCCGTGGCGTAAACGCCTGGCCCTGGTTGTTCAAAAGCGACTCGTCGCCCCAACGGGCCACCGGCAATTGCTCTTCCAGGCGGATCGACACCTGGTCAGGCCACACCCGCCGGACTTCGGCATGGGCGATCCAGGGCATCTGCTCCAGCTCCGTGCGCATGCCCGCCAGGTCGATGGTGAAGAAGCTCGACGCGACGAACGGGGCGATCCGTTGCTGCACCGCCTGCTGGCTGATGTAGCTCAGGTCGCCCTGGACGTTGATCCGGGCGATCGGCCGATCGGCGTAAGGCAGCAGCCGTTGGGCGCCTTCGTAGGTACCGAACCCCAACGCCACCAGCAGCACCGGCCAGAACAGGCTCTTGAGAAAACCAAAATTGGCTTTCGGCAAGCGCGCCGACATCGGCTCCTTGGCCACCATTCGGCTGGCACCCCGCGGCACCGGCTTGCGGCCGGGTGCGGAGGGCTGATGACGAAGCGATGCGCCTTGCATGGCTTAACCTCTTGGCTCTTGTTTGCCGACACTGGCGGCGAGAATCGACAGCACCAGCTGCTGGAAATCAAGGCCGGCGGCGCGGGCCGCCATCGGCACCAGGCTGTGATCGGTCATGCCGGGGGCGGTGTTGACTTCCAGGAACCAGAACTGCCCATCGGCGTCCTGCATCACGTCTGCCCGGCCCCAACCGGCAATACCCAGCGCCTCACAGGCCTTGGCCGTGAGGTCCATCAGTTGTTTTTCCTTGGCAGCATCCAGCCCGCAGGGAATGCGGTACTGGGTGTCATTGGCGATGTACTTGGCGTCGTAGTCGTAGAACGTGTGAGGCGTGCCCAGCGCGATCGGGGGCAACACCTGGTCACGCAGGGTGGCGATGGTGAACTCGGGACCGGTGATCCATTGCTCGACCAACACTTGCGAATCGTAGGAACTGGCGTCCTTCCAGGCTGCGGTCAACTCAGGCAGCGAATTCACTTTCGCCATGCCGATACTGGAACCTTCATGGGCCGGTTTGACGATCAAAGGGAAGCCCAGTTCCGTCGCCGCCGAAATACAATCGGCCTCGGACGCCAGCACGGCGTGACGCGGCGTCGGGATGCCGAGACTGTGCCAGACCTGCTTGGTGCGCAGCTTGTCCATCGCCAGGGCCGACGCGAGGATGCCGCTGCCGGTGTAGGGAATGCCCAGGCATTCGAGCAGGCCTTGCATGCTGCCGTCTTCGCCGCCGCGACCGTGAAGAATGATGAAGGCGCGGTCGATCTTTTCGCTCAGCAGGCGCTGCAGAAAGTCATCGCCCACGTCGATCCCGAAGGCGTCGACACCAGCGCTTTGCAAGGCTTGCAGCACGGCGTTGCCGGACTTGAGGGACACCTCGCGCTCGGCGCTCTTGCCGCCGAACAGCACGGCAACGCGGCCGAAGGCTTTCGGCTCGAGGGTCGAGACCAGGTTGGCGTAGGCAGCAGTCATTTCAGTTTCCCCTCGCTGGAGGCCACGATGGCGCCGGCGAATAACGGACTATTCAACAGTTTCGGGGCCAGGCCACCGATATCGCCAGCGCCCTGGCACAGCAGGATGTCGCCGGCGCGCAGCAGCGGCTTGACCAGTGGCGCGAGGTCCACGCCGCGGTCGATGTAGATCGGGTCCAATTGGCCGCGTTGGCGAATGCTGTGGCACAGCTGGCGGCTGTCGGCGCCGGGGATCGGCTCTTCGCCGGCCGGGTAGACTTCCATCAACAGCAGCACGTTGGCGTCGGCCAGGACCTGGACGAAATCGTCATACAGGTCGCGGGTGCGGCTGTAGCGGTGCGGCTGGTAGACCATCACCAGGCGGCGCTCCGGCCAACCGCCACGCACGGCCTTGATCACCGCCGCGACTTCGGTCGGGTGGTGACCGTAATCGTCGACCAGCATCACGTTGCCGCCGTCCACCGGCAGTTCGCCGTAGACCTGGAAGCGCCGGCCCACGCCCTGGAACCCGGACAGGCCCTGGACGATCGCTTCATCACTGACGCCTTCGTCGGTGGCGATGCAGATGGTCGCCAGTGCGTTGAGCACGTTGTGGTTGCCGGGCATGTTCACCGACACGTCCAACGGCTCGCGATCAGGACGCAGCACGGTGAAGTAGGTCTGCATGCCCTGCTGGCGCACATTGATTGCGCGAACGTCGGCGTCTTCGCCAAAGCCGTAGGTCACGGTCGGACGCTTGACCAGCGGCAGGATTTCACGCACCACCGGGTCGTCCAGGCACACCACCGCCAGACCGTAGAACGGCAGGTTGTGCAGGAACTCGACGAAGGTTTTCTTCAGTTTGTTGAAGTCGCCGTCGTAGGTCGCCATGTGGTCGGCGTCGATGTTGGTAACGACGGCGACCAGCGGTTGCAGGTGCAAGAAACTCGCATCGCTCTCGTCGGCTTCGGCGATCAGGTAGCGACTGGTGCCCAGCTGGGCATTGGTGCCAGCAGCATTCAGGCGACCACCGATCACGAACGTCGGGTCCAGGCCACCGGCCGCGAACACCGAAGCGATCAGGCTGGTGGTGGTGGTCTTGCCGTGGGTACCGGCGACGGCGATGCCGTGGCGATAGCGCATCAGTTCGGCCAGCATTTCGGCACGCGGCACTACGGGAATGCGGCGTTCCAGGGCAGTGGCGACTTCCGGGTTGGAGGTGTTCACGGCGCTGGACACCACCAGCACGTCGGCGTTGGCGGCGTTCTCGGCGCGGTGGCCGATGAAAATCTGCGCGCCAAAGGACTCCAGGCGCTCAGTCACCGGGGAAGCCTTCAGGTCGGAGCCCGAGACCTGGTAACCCAGGTTCAGCAACACCTCGGCGATCCCGCACATGCCCACGCCGCCGATCCCGACGAAGTGGATGCGACGGATGCGGCGCATTTCCGGTTGCGGCATGGCTTTGCGATTCTCAACCATGGGCCACCTCCAGGCAGCTATCGACCACTTGGGCGGTGGCATCGGGTTTGGCCAGGCGGCGCGCGGCGCGGGCCATGTCTTCGAGTGTTTGCGGCTGCATCAGGACCTCTGTCAGGCGCGCAGCAAGATCCGCGGCGCCAGTCGTTCTTTGTGGCATCAGGAAGGCAGCGCCTTCACGGGCCAAATAATCGGCGTTGCGAGTCTGGTGATCGTCGATGGCGTGGGGCAAAGGCACCAGCATCGAGGGCAGACCGGCGGCAGCCAGTTCACTGATGGTCAGCGCGCCTGCGCGGCAGATCACCAGGTCGGCCCAGCCATAGGCCTGGGCCATGTCTTTGATGAAAGGCTGCACTTGCGCCTCGACGCCTGCGGCGCGGTAGCGCTCGGCGGTCACTTCATCGTGATTTTTGCCAGCCTGGTGAAACACTTCCGGGCGCAGTTCGGGAACGACCTGCGACAGGGCTTCGGGCAGCAATTTGTTCAACGGTTCTGCCCCCAGGCTTCCGCCCAGGACCAGCAAACGCGCCTTGCGTCCGGCCAGGGCCGGGCGCGGTGTATCGAGGAACAGCTCGGTGCGCACCGGATTCCCGGTGGTGCGACGGCTGCCCGACAGGGTAAAGGTGTCGGGAAAGGCTTCACAGACCCGAGCGGCCAACGGCACCAGTAACCGATTGGCGGTACCGGCCACGGCGTTCTGCTCGTGGACGATCACCGGCACACCGGCCAGTTTTGCCGCAACGCCACCCGGACCGGTCACATAGCCACCGAAGCCGACGACGCACACCGGCCGCAGCCGACGAATGATCGCCCGCGCCTGCCAGATCGACTTGAGCAACATCAGCGGCGCCTTGAGCAGCGACAGCTTGCCTTTGCCTCGCAAACCGCTGGCATCGATCCGGTGCAGCTCCAGGCCAGCGGCCGGCACCAGTTCATTCTCGATGCCCCGTGGCGTACCCAGCCAGTGCACGGTGTAGCCGCGCGCCTGGAATTCCCGGGCACAAGCCAGCGCCGGGAACACATGTCCACCGGTACCGCCGGCCATGATCAGCACGTTAGCGCCCATGAGTCGGCTCCTCGGCGAAGTCGCTCTCCTGGAATTCCATCTCTTCGCTGCCCAGGTGGGTGCGACTCTCCCATTCGATGCGCAACAACAGGCCGAGACAGGCACAGCAGATCACCAGGGAGCTGCCGCCATAACTGAGGAACGGCAGCGTCAGGCCCTTGGTCGGCAAGAGGCCGACGTTCACGCCGATGTTGATCAGGAACTGGCCGATCCACAGGAACGACAGGCCATACGCCACATAGGCGGCAAAGAACTGCTTGGCCTTCTCGGCCCACAAGCCGATGTACATGCCGCGTACGCAAACGAATACGAACAGGGCGACGGTGCACAGGGAACCCACCACGCCCAGCTCTTCGGCCAAGACCGAGAATACGAAGTCGGTATGCGCTTCCGGCAGGTAGAACTGCTTCTGCACGCTGTTGCCCAGGCCCACACCCAGCCATTCGCCACGACCGAAGGCGATCAGCGCCTGGGTCAATTGATAGCCGGAACCGAACTGGTCGGCCCACGGATCGGTAAAAGTAATCAGGCGCGCCATCCGATACGGTTGCGCCTGCACCAGCACCGTCACCGCCGCCACCGCCAGCGCCACCATCAGGATGAAGCGGAACAGCCCCACGCCACCGAGGAACAGCATGGCCGCCGCCGCGCCCATCATCACCACCGTGGCGCCGAAGTCCGGCTCCATCAGCAGCAAGCCCGCCATCGGCAGCAACACGATGAACGGCTTGAAGAAGCCCATCCAGCTCTCGCGCACTTCCTTCTGGCGACGCACCAGGTAACCGGCCAGGAAAATCACCACGAAGACCTTGGCGATTTCCGAAGGCTGAACGTTGAAGAAGCTGAAGCCGATCCAGCGCATCGAGCCGTTGACCTCGCGGCCAATGCCCGGCACCAGCACCATGACCAACAGGCCAAAGGCACCGAGCAGCATCATCCAGCCCAGGCGTTGCCAGGTGGCGATCGGCACCATCATGGTGACGACGCAGGCACCCAGGCCGATCACCAGGTAAATCAGGTGACGGATCATGTGGTAAAGCGTGTTGCCCGACTGCACGGCAGCCACTTCCGACGAGGCGGAGGTGATCATGACCAGGCCGAGGCCGAGCAAGGCCAGGCAACCGGCGAGCATCGGGAAATCCAGGTCGATGCCGCGCCCGGTGATCAACGGCGACGGATACGGCTTGATGATGTTCATCAGGCTCATGCCAAGTCCTCCGCGGCCCGGGCGAACAATTGCCCGCGCTCTTCGTAGTTCTTGAACATGTCGAAACTGGCGCAGGCCGGCGACAACAGGACAGCATCGCCGGGTTGTGCGAGGGCACGGCATTGCTGCACGGCTTCGTCCAGCGAAGCGACGCGCACCAGCGGCACGGCATCGCCGATTGCAGCAGCGATCAGCTCGCGGTCGCGGCCCATCAGCACCACGGCACGGCAGTTTGCGGCCACCGGATCGCGCAGGTCCTTGAAGTCGGCGCCCTTGCCGTCGCCACCGGCGATCAGCACGAGCTTGCCGTCGATGTCCGCGCCCAGGCCTTCGATGGCCGCCAGCGCGGCACCGACGTTGGTGGCCTTGGAATCGTTGTACCAGGCCACGCCATCAAGATCGCGCACCCACTGGCAGCGATGTTCGAGCCCGGCGAAGTTGCGCAGGGCCGAGAGCATGGCGTCGAACGGCAAGCCGACCGCATGCCCCAGGGCCAGCGCCGCCAGGGCGTTGGCCTGGTTGTGAGCGCCACGAACCTTCAGTTCGCGCACCGGCATCAGGTTCTGGAACTCGAAGGCGAGGTATTTTTCGCCGTTCTCTTCGCGCAGTCCGAAGCCTTTGAAATCAGGGACACCGAGGCCGAAGGTCCAGCACGGCAGGCCTTCGCCCATTAGCGGACGGGTCAACGCATCCTGGCGGTTGAACACCACTTGGCGGGCGCCGCGGAAGATCCGGTGCTTGGCCAGGTGATAAGCCGGCAGGCCGCTGTAGCGGTCCATGTGGTCTTCGCTGATGTTGAGCACGGTCGCCACTTCGGCGCCGAGATGGTCGGTGGTTTCAAGCTGGAAGCTGGACAGCTCCATGACGTACAACTCGATATCGTCATTGAGCAAGTCCAGCGCCGGCGTGCCCAGGTTGCCGCCCACGGCGACACGCTTGCCGGCGGCGGCAGCCATTTCGCCGACCAGGGTGGTCACGGTGCTCTTCGCGTTGGAGCCGGTGATGGCGATGATCGGTGCCTTGGCGTTGCGCGCAAACAGCTCGATGTCGCCGGACATCTTCACGCCACGGGCGGCCGCAGCCTGCAAGGCCGGGGTCGCCAGCGCCAGGCCGGGGCTCACGTAGAGTTCGTCGGCGCGGCACAGGAACTCGACGTCCAATTCGCCACAACGCACATCCACCTGCGGATAGTCACGGCGCAGCGTGGCCAGCTCAGGCGGATTTTCCCGCGTATCGGCCACGGCAAACGACACGCCCCGGCTCGCCAGGAAGCGAACCAGGGACATGCCGCTCTTGCCGAGGCCGACAACGATGCGGAAGTGGTCAGAAGCGATCAGGGACACTCGTTCTACCTCAGCTTCAGGGTGGCAAGGCCGATCAGCACCAGAATCACGGTGATGATCCAGAAACGGACGATCACGCGCGGCTCGGGCCAGCCCTTGAGTTCAAAGTGGTGGTGGATCGGCGCCATGCGGAATACACGGCGGCCGGTCAATTTAAAGGAGGCAACCTGAATGACGACTGACAGGGTCTCCATCACGAACACGCCGCCCATGATGAACAGGACGATTTCCTGGCGAACGATGACCGCGATGGTGCCCAGGGCCGCGCCCAGCGCCAGCGCGCCGACATCGCCCATGAAGACTTGCGCCGGGTAGGTGTTGAACCACAGGAAACCCAGGCCGGCACCGATCAGCGCACCGCAGAACACAATCAGCTCACCGGCGCCCGGCACGTAAGGGATCAGCAGGTATTCGGCGAACTTCACGTTACCCGACAGGTAGCAGAAGATCCCCAGTGCACCGCCGACCATCACCGTCGGCATGATCGCCAGGCCGTCGAGGCCATCGGTGAGGTTGACCGCGTTGCTCGAACCGACGATCACCAGGTAGGTCAGCACGATGAAGCCAGCGCCCAGCGGGATGCTGTAGTCCTTGAGCATCGGCAGGATCAGGGTGGTTTCCACCGGCGAGGCGGCGGTCATATAAAGGAAGATCGCCGCGCCGAGGCCGAACACCGACTGCCAGAAATATTTCCAGCGGCTTGGCAGACCACGGGAGTTCTTCTCAATGACCTTGCGGTAGTCGTCGACCCAGCCGATGGCGCCGAAGAACAGCGTCACCAGCAGCACGACCCAGACGTAACGGTTCGCCAGGTCGGCCCAGAGCAAGGTGCTGATGCCGATCGACGACAGGATCAGCGCGCCGCCCATGGTCGGCGTACCGGATTTGGACAGGTGCGATTGCGGGCCGTCGTTACGGACCGACTGGCCAATCTGCAGGCTCTGCAGGGTGCGGATCATCCACGGGCCCAGGAACAGCGACAACGACAACGCGGTCAGCACACCCAGGATCCCGCGCAGGGTCAGGTACTGGAAGACCGCGAAGCCTTTGTGGAACTGTTGCAGGTACTCCGCTAGCAGCAGCAGCATTAATGTTTCTCCATACGGGTGCCGCACAAAGCCGCCACGATGTTTTCCATCGCCGCACTGCGTGAGCCCTTGATCAATAAGGTGGTGTTCGGATCTTGCTCGGCGCCCAGGGCCTGGATCAGCTCGGCCTGGGTGGTGAAATGCTGTGCGTGCTCGCCAAACGCCGCCACGGCGTGGGCCATCATTGGCCCAACGGCGTACAGCGCGTCGACCTTGCCGCGCGCATACGCGCCGACATCATGGTGGCCTTGTTGCGCCCACTCGCCCAACTCGCCGATATCGCCGAGCACCAGCACGGTGCGACCGGAGAAGCCTGCAAGGATATCCACGGCCGCGCACATCGATGTCGGGTTGGCGTTGTAGGTGTCGTCGATGACGCGCATGCCGTTGCTCGCCAGTTGCGCGACGCTGCGGCCCTTGACCGGTTGCACCGCGTTCAATCCAGCGACGATGCCTGGCAGCGAAACACCCAGCGCATGGGCGGCCGCAGCGGCGGCCAGGGCATTGGCAACGTTATGGGTGCCGAGCAGGTTCAACTGCACGCGCTCGGCGCCGTCAGGGCTGTGCAGGTTGAAAGCCGGGCAGCCGCGGGCATCGCGGTCCAGGTCGCTGGCGTAGAAATTCGCCGCGAGGTTGCTCAGGGCGAAGGTCAGCACCTTGCGCTCGCCCGCCCGGGCCTTCCAGATTTCAAATGCCTTGTCGTCGAGATTGAGCACGGCGACGCCATCGGCAGCCAGCCCCTCGATGATCTCGCCCTTGGCCTCGACGATTTTTTCCGGGCCGCCGAACTCGCCGACGTGAGCGGTCCCGGCGTTGTTGAGCACCGCCACGTGGGGCTTGGTCATGCCGACGGTGTAGGCAATCTCGCCGACCCGCGAAGCACCCAGCTCGATGACGGCGGCACTGTGCTCCGGCGCCAGTTCAAGCAGGGTCAACGGTACGCCGAGGTCGTTGTTCAGGTTGCCACGGGTCGCCAACACCGGACCGCGCGTGCGCAAGATACTGGCGAGCATTTCCTTGACCGTGGTCTTGCCGCTGGAGCCGGTAATGGCCGCGACCGGGTTGGCAAATGCCGCGCGATTCAACGCACCGAGCTGGCCCAGGGCCTGGCGGGTGTCGCCGACCAGCAATTGTGGCAGCGTGCTGTTGGTCACCTCGCGCTCGACCAACGCCGCGACCGCGCCTTTGCCCGCCACTTCGTTCAGATAATCGTGGCCGTCGAAACGCGGCCCGGCCAGGGCGATGAACAACTGGCCCGGGGCGATCGCCCGGCTGTCGATGCTGACGCCGTTGAACGTGGCGTCCGCTGCGATCAGGCGCGCGCCCAGGGCGTTGGTCAGTTCGCTGAGCTTCAAGGCCTTAAGCATGGGCCACCTCCCATGCGGTCAGCGCGTGATCGGCTTCCACCAGATCGGAAAACGCGTGGCGCTCACCGTTGATTTCCTGGTAGTCCTCGTGCCCTTTGCCGGCCAGGACAATGACGTCATTCGCCGACGCACTGGCGATCAATTGGGCAATGGCCTGGCCGCGTCCGGCCACGAAGGTGACGTTATCCACCGCCGAGAAACCGGCACGGATATCGTCGAAAATCCGCAACGGGTCTTCGCTGCGCGGGTTGTCGTCAGTGACGAGGACACCATCGGCCAGCCGCTCTACGACCTCAGCCATCAACGGACGCTTGCCACGGTCACGATCACCGCCACAGCCGAACAGGCACAGCAACCGACCCTTGGCGTGAGGGCGCAACGCCGTAAGGACTTTTTCCAATGCGTCAGGGGTGTGGGCGTAATCGACCACCACCAGCGGCTGGGTGCCACCGCCCAAGCGCTGCATGCGCCCGGCCGGGCCTTCAAGCTTCGGCAAGACCTTGAGAATTTCATCCAGCGCGTAGTCCAACCCGAGCAAGGCGCCGACGGCGGCCAATACGTTGCTCAGATTGAAGCGACCCAGCAGGGTGCTGCGCAAATGGTGTTCACCCTGAGGGGTAACCAGCGTGGCGCGCACGCCTTCGTCATCGAACTGTGCCTGGCGTACATAAAGGTAGGCACTGGCGTCTTCCAGGCTGTAGGTAATCAACCGGGACTCGCGCTGCTCGGCGGCCAGTTGCCGACCGAACTCGTCATCGATATTGATGACCCGGCACTTCAGGTTGTTCCAGGCGAACAGCCGGGCCTTGGCCTCGCCGTAGGCCTGCATCGTGCCGTGGTAATCCAGGTGATCGCGGGACAGGTTGGTCAGCACCGCTACATCGAAGGCCAGCGCGGTGACCCGGCCTTGATCGAGACCGTGGGAAGAGACTTCCATCGCGACGGCCTTGGCCCCGGCCTTCTTCAGGTCTGCCAGGGTCGCTTGCACAGCGATCGGATTCGGCGTGGTGTGCAGCCCGCTTTGCAGGGCGCCGTGGAAACCATTGCCCAGGGTCCCGACGATGCCGCAATGCTGCCCGAGCAGATCCAGCGCCTGCGCCACCAGTTGGGTCACGCTGGTCTTGCCGTTGGTGCCGGTCACCCCAATCAGGTTCAGGTGACGGCTCGGCTCGCCATAAAAGCGTCCGGCAATATCCGACAACTGCGCCGCCAGCCCCTTGACCGGAATCAGCGGGACGTCGGTGATCGGCAGCACGGTTGCGCCGTTCACTTCATAGGCCACGGCGGCCGCTCCGCGTTTCAACGCGTCGGCAATGTGGTCGCGGCCATCGAAACGGGCTCCCGGCACGGCCAGGAACAGGTCACCGGCGCGCACGTCACGGCTGTCGAGGGCCAATTCGCGAATCAGCAGGTCATGACCGGCGTGGGCAAAAATCTTGTTCAGGCTCAGGGACATCAGCCACGCCCTCCGTCAGCTTTCAAGGGAACGACCGGGGCGGTACTCGCCTGCTGGGTCGGCGGCAGGTTGTCCGGGGTAACGTTCATCAGGCGCAGGGTTCCGGACATCACTTTGCTGAACACCGGAGCGGAAACCAGGCCACCGAAGTAACCGGCCTTGCTCGGTTCGTCGATGACCACCACGATGGCGTAGCGCGGGTCGCTCATCGGGCCGAAGCCGGCGAACAGCGAACGATAGGAGTTTTCGGCATAGCCCTTGGTGCCCACGGACGTCTTGCGGGCCGTACCCGACTTCCCGGCGACGTGATAGGCCGGCACCTGGGCGCGATAGACACCGCGCGGGGCCTCGATCACCTGTTGCAGCATGCCCTGCATGGTCTTGGCGACGTTTTCCGGGATGACCTGGGTCGTCTGCGGCGCCTTGTCAGTCTTGATCAGCGTCAGCGGTGCGATACGCCCGTTGTTGGCCAACGCGGAAAACGCGTGGACGAGCTGGATCGCGGTTACGGAAACACCGTAGCCGTACGACAACGTGGCGGTTTCAGCCTTGCGCCAGTCACGGTAGTTCGGCAGGTTGCCGACGCGCTCGCCCGGGAAGCCCAGGCCGGTGTCCTGGCCAAGGCCGATTTTCTGGGCCAGGCGATAGATCGTTTCGCCGCCGATATCGAAGGCGATCTTGCTCATGCCGACGTTACTGGAGTTGATCAGGATACCGGTCAGGTCAAGCACCGGCCCTTCGGTCTTGGACACGTCGCGAATGGTGTACTTGCCGATCTGCAGGGTGCCGGGGTACACCTCGACGGTGTCGCTCGGTTTCCAGCGCCCGGTTTCAAGGGCGGCGGCCATGGACACCGCCTTCATGGTCGAGCCCGGCTCGAACACGTCGATCATGGCGCGGTTGCGCATCATCGCCGGTTGCAGGTTGCGGCGGTTGTTCGGGTTGTAGGTCGGCTGGTTGACCATGGCCAGGATCTCGCCGGTCTTCACATCCATGATCACCAGGCTGCCGGCCTTGGCACCGTTCTCGACGATGGCATTGCGCAACTCGCGGTTGGCCAGGTATTGCAGGCGCAGGTCAATGGACAACGCCAAGGGCTTGCCGGCCTTGGCGTTTTTGGTGACTTGGACATCCTTGATCAACCGGCCGCGCCGGTCCTTGATGACCTGGCGCTTGCCGGCGACCCCGGCAAGCCATTCGTCATAGGCCAGTTCGACCCCTTCCCGCCCTCGATCATCGATATCGGTAAACCCGACCATATGGGCAGTGACTTCACCGGCCGGGTAGAAGCGCCGGAACTCTTCAATGCCATAAACGCCCGGCACTTTCAGATCGAGCACGCTCTGGCCCTGCTCGGGGGTCAACCCGCGCACCAGATAGATGAATTCTTTATTGGCCTGGGCTTCAAGCCGTTCAGCCAGGGCCTTTGGATCCTGGCCGAGAGCGGCAGCCAGCGCCGGCCATTTCTCCTTGGCCTGCTGCATTTCCTTGGCGTTCGCCCACAAGGTCGTCACCGGCGTACTCACGGCCAACGGTTCGCCGTTGCGGTCGGTGATCAGGCCACGGTGGGCCGGGATCGGAATGTGACGCACGCTACGGGCGTCGCCCTGGCCCTTGAGGAAATCACGGTCGACCACTTGCAAGTCGATGATGCGCCACGAAATCGCCGCGACCATGATGCCGAGCAAGCCCAGGACCAGGCGGAACCGCCACGGGAACAGTGCCCCTTCGAGCTTCATCATGGCGCCACCATCTGCACTTCGGCGGCGCCGGGGATGCGCATCTTCAATTGTTCAGTGGCCAACACTTCGATACGGCTGTGGGCAGTCCAGGTGCTTTGCTCCAGGATCAACCGACCCCACTCGGCCTGCGCCTTGTCGCGCACGCTCAGCTCGTTGTAAAGGGTATTGAGCAACTGGCGATTCCAGTGCGCGCTGTAAGACACGGCAATGGCCGACACGAGCACGCCGATAAACAGCAGCAGCATGAAAAAGCTGCCGCCCGGCAGGGGCTTGGCGAAGAGCTTGCTCACCGCAACTTCTCCGCGACGCGCATGACCGCACTACGGGCACGTGGATTGGCCTTGAGCTCGGCCTCGGAGGCGAACTGCGCTTTGCCGTGAATCTTGATTTTCGGTACGAAGGCTTCGAAACGCACCGGCAGGTTGCGCGGCAGGTTATCGGCTTCGCCTTTGGTGAGCTTGCGCATGAACAGTTTGACGATACGGTCTTCCAGGGAGTGGAAGCTGATCACCACCAGGCGACCACCCACCTCCAGCGCTTCAAGGGCGGCATCAAGGCCAGCCTCGAGATCACCCAACTCGTTGTTGACGTGAATGCGCAGGCCTTGGAAAGCTCGGGTTGCCGGATTCTTGCCTTTTTCCCAGGCCGGGTTGGCCACTTTCAATACTTCGGCCAAGTCACCGGTACGCTCGAACGGCTTGATGTCACGACGCTCGACCACGGCACGGGCCATGCGACCGGAGAAACGCTCTTCGCCGTACTCCTTGAAGACACGGGCGATTTCTTCCACCGGGGCGGTATTGACGAATTCAGCAGCGCTGATGCCGCGGGACGGGTCCATACGCATGTCCAGCGGACCGTCATTGAGGAAACTGAAGCCGCGCTCAGGATCGTCCAGCTGCGGCGAAGAGACGCCGAGATCCAGCAGCACGCCGCTGATCTTGCCGGCCAAGCCGCGCTGTTCGACTTCCGCACCCAGCTCGGCAAAGCTGCGCTGCACAACGACAAAGCGGCCGTCTTCGGCCGCCAGCGCTTGCCCGGTGGCAATCGCTTGAGGATCCTTGTCGAACCCCAGTAACCGACCGCCCGGCCCGAGCAGGCTGAGGATCAGCCGGCTGTGTCCGCCACGTCCGAACGTGCCGTCCAGATAGCAGCCATCAGGACGTACGGCGAGAGCCTCGACGGCTTCGTCAAGCAGTACGGTGATGTGGTTAAAGCCGCTATCAATAGTCACAGGATCAAATCACGCAGTTCATCAGGCATGGCGCCCGGTTGTTGAATAGCAGCAAGGTCAGCGGCGGAAACCGCATTCCAGGCATCTTCGTCCCACAGCTGGAACTTGTTCAGTTGGCCCACCAGCATCGCGCGCTTGTCCAACTTGGCGTATTCGCGCAGGCGCGGCGGCACCAGGAAACGACCGCTGCCGTCGAGTTCGAGGTCGACGGCATTACCGATCAGCAAGCGTTGCAGGCGGCGGTTTTCTTCTCGCAACGAAGGCAATGCGCGCAGTTTGGTTTCGATGATTTCCCACTCATCCAGAGGGTAAACGCACAAACATGGATCAACAGCGTCGATCGTGACGATTAACTGCCCGGAACTTCGCGAAACGAGCTCGTCACGATACCGGCTGGGCATGGCGAGCCGGCCTTTTGCATCGAGACTGATTGCGTTAGCTCCGCGAAACACGTCAGCGTTTCTCCACTTTTTGGCGTTTTACCTTCAAAAAAACCCACTTCATGCCACTTTCCGCCACTTGCGCACACTATAGGAATGCGCCCACCGCACCGTCAAGGCGCGTAATGAAGGAAAAGCCTTATAGATCGGAGATTTAGGAGCGTTTCAGGAGGGGTAACAAGAATCTGACGTAGGAAAATTCGCCTCAACTCAAAGCAGCACAGGAGGCTGCGCGCACAAGTTAAAGTGATTTGTTAAGAGTAAGATTTTTTTGGTATTAGGAATGGCTTCTGCCAGTGATTCCGGCAGGGAGGGAAAAAGGTGGAGAGTCGATCTGTAAGCCGGGTTCTGTCTTGAACAGTCATTCGTCTACGATGGCCATCACTGGACATCTTTAGCAACCTACCCGGTCCCAGCGCGGGCCACGCCTTGGGACCCTATTTGGTCTTGCTCCAAGTGGGGTTTACCTAGCCACGAACTGTTGCCAGCCGTGCGGTGCGCTCTTACCGCACCTTTTCACCCTTACCGGCGCCGAAGCGCTTAGGCGGTTATTTTCTGTGGCACTTTCCGTAGGCTCACGCCTCCCAGGCATTACCTGGCACTTCGCCCTATGGAGCCCGGACTTTCCTCCCCCCCCTAATTTTCATAGAGGGCAGCGACTGTCCGATCGACTCTCCGCCGCGAAGGTTAACGGTAGAGCGGCTCAAGAACAAGCGATAAAAGCCCATGGCCAGCCCGATGCGCCGGTTTCATTGGCCCTTCTGTTTTTCCAGCGCGACCTGATACAGCACATTCTTGCGCTCGCCGGTGATCTGCGCCGCGAGGGCTGCGGCCCGCTTGAGCGGCATTTCCTCCAGCAACAGGTCGAGAATGCGCATTGCCTCGGCGCTGACCGCGTCTTCGCTTTCAGGCGGAGTCCAGCCCGCCACCAGCACGACACACTCACCACGCTGTTGATTACTGTCGCCTTCGACGAAGGCTCGCAGCTCCGCCAACGGCAGGCCCTTGAGGGTTTCGAACGTCTTGGTCAACTCCCGGGCCAGCAGCGCCTGGCGCTCGGGACCGAACACCTGCTCCATGTCTTGCAGGCACTCCAGAATGCGGTGCGGCGCCTCATAGAAGATCAGCGTGCGCGGTTCTTCCTTTATAGCCTCCAGGCGCGCCCGCCGCCCGACCGCCTTGGCTGGCAGGAAACCTTCGAAGATGAAACGGTCCGACGGCAAGCCGGCCGCCGACAGCGCCGCGATCAATGCGCAAGCCCCGGGCACCGGCACCACATTGATACCAGCAGCACGCGCCTGGCGTACCAGGTGATAACCCGGATCGGAAATCAGCGGCGTGCCCGCATCGGAAATCAGCGCCACGTTATCGCCTGCCAGCAGACGGGTGATGAAACGACTGCCCTCGTCCCGCTCGTTATGTTCGTGACATGCCGCCAATGGCGTGAAAATCCCGAAATGCTGCATCAGGCGCTGGGAGTGACGCGTGTCTTCAGCTGCGATCAGGGCGACTTCCCGCAGAATTTTCAGCGCCCGGGCACTGATATCGTCCAGGTTGCCGATGGGGGTCGCCACCACGTAAAGCGAGCCAGCAGCGGAATTCAAAGCACCTGGAGCAGTCAAAACGCGTACCTCATGATCGGTAAAAACCGCCATTGTAGCGTGTAGCGGCGGTCTCGGCTGTTCGCAGTACCGGGTAGCCTGGGGCAGTACTGCTTACGTGAGAATGTACGCAAGCCATTGTGGCGAGGGAGCTTGCTCCCGCTCGGCTGCGCAGCAGTCGTAAAAATCTGACAGCCAAATCTTGATGTACCGCGTTGGATGGTTTTGGGGCCGCTACGCAGCCCAGCGGGAGCAAGCTCCCTCGCCACAGGGGTCAATGCCAGTCTTTTATGCTGCGCCGCACTCTTTGAAATACCTAAATTGATCGATTCACACCACTAACATCGCGCCCCGGCCAGCGCTTGGGTACAATTCGACGCTAATTTGATCTCGTATCAGGAACATTTACATGATCGCTTGCCTGCGGCTGCTCTCCGCCCTCTGCCTCGCTGCCCTCCTGGCCGCTTGCGCCAGCTCGCCCTCGTCCAGCCTTGGCGAACTTCCACGGACCCCGGATGCCAGTATCGAGCAATTGCTCGAACAGGCCACCCAAAGCAAAAACCCGGAAAAAGCTGCCCTGCTGCGCCTGAGTGCCGCAGACCTGGCCTACCGTCAAGGCAATGCTGGCCAGTCCGCACAGATCCTGCAACAGGTGCCGATGGAGTCACTCAAGCCCGGCCAACAGATCTTCGCCAGCACGCTGTCGGCCGAACTGGCCATGACACGCAACCAGCCCAAGGCTGCCCTGGCTTCGCTGAACCATCCGAGCCTGCAACACCTGAGCGAAATGCCGGTGGAGCAGCAGGTCCGCACCGGCACCGTCCGTGCTCGCGCCCTTGAAGCCGATGGCCAGACCCTGGCCGCTGCCAAGGAGCGGATCTTTATCGCCCCACTGCTGGAAGGCGAAGCGGCGGCAAAAAACCATGAGGCGATCTGGACCCTGATCGCCTCGCTGCCTACCGATCAACTGCAGCCGACCACCACCGATGACCTCGGCGGCTGGTTGAGCCTGGCCAAGGCCGTGAAAACCGCCGGCACCCTGGAACAGCAACAGGCGGCGATCGATAGCTGGCGCGAACAGAACCCGAAACATCCGGCCGCGCTTCAATTGCCGACGCCACTGGTCAAGCTCAAGGAGCTGGCGAGCCAGCCATTGAGCAAGATCGCCTTGCTGCTGCCGCAGAACGGCCCGCTGGCCTCGGTCGCCAAGGCCTTGCGTGATGGCTTCATGGCCGCGCACTACCAGGCCCAAACGGCCGGGCAGAAGCCGCCAAGCATCCAGATCTATGACAGCTCCAGCCTGACCTCCATGGATGAGTTCTATCGCAAGGCCCAGGCTGATGGCGTGCAGTTGGTAGTCGGCCCGCTGGAAAAACCATTGGTCAAGCAGATCAGCACGCGCCCACAACTGCCGATCACCACCTTGGCCTTGAACTACAGCGAAGGCGAACAAGGCCCACCCCAACTGTTCCAGTTCGGCCTGGCGCCGGAAGACGAAGCCCGCGAAGTGTCCCGTCGCGCCCGCGCCGACGGCCTGCATCGTGCCGCCGCCATGGTGCCGAAAGGCGAATGGGGCGATCGTGTATTGAAGGCCTTCAGCCAGGATTGGCAGGCCAACGGCGGGACCATCGTTGCGATCGAGCGTGTCGACCAACCCGTGCAACTGGCCCAGCAGATCGCCGACATGTTCCAACTGCGCCAGAGTGAAGGTCGCGCCAAGAGCCTGCAGAACACGGTAGGCACCACGGTCGCTGCCCAGCCGTCTCGTCGCCAGGACATCGAGTTCATTTTCCTCGCATCGACGCCACAGCAGGCCCAGCAGATCAAGCCAACCCTGAACTTCCAGTACGCTGGCGACGTGCCAGTCTATGCAACGTCTTCGGTGTTCAGCGTCAGCGGCGACCAGAACCAGTACAACGACATGAATGGCGTGCGCTTCTGCGAAACACCATGGCTGCTCGACGCCAACGACCCACTGCGCCAACAAGTGACTGCACAATGGCCCCAGGCCGGTGGCAGCCTGGGCCGATTGTATGCGATGGGAGCCGACGCCTATCGCCTCGCTCCGCGCCTGGGCCAACTCAAGACGCTTCCGGACAGCCGCATCGAAGGCCTTTCAGGCAGCCTGGCGATCTCGCCGACCCAGCGCGTGCAACGTCAATTGCCGTGGGCCCATTTCGTCAATGGCCAGGTGCAGCGCCTGCCGGACACCCAGCGCTGATGCCCGATCGATCACACTTGCAAAGCGGAAAGGATGCCGAGGGCCACGCCCTCGCGCATCTGCAGCAACAAGGCCTGCGCCTGCTGGCGCAGAACTGGTTATGCAAGCGCGGCGAGCTGGATCTGGTCATGCTTGACGGCGATACAGTAGTATTCGTCGAGGTCCGCTATAGGAAAAATACCCAATGGGGTGGCGCGCTCGACAGCGTTGACGAGCGCAAACGCCGAAAGCTGGTTTTCGCCGCGCAGTATTTCCTGCAAAGCGAGTCTCGCTGGGCCGATCATCCCTGCCGCTTCGACGTGGTTGCCATCGACAGCAGCGTCGACCAGTTGAACTGGCTGCAGAATGCCTTCGACAGTTGAGCCCAGCCGAGCCGGACACCCCCACTTAACTTTTTTGCTCTTTGCTTTGCGCGCCGCACATGCCTGTGCCGATAAGTCGCGCTACTTAAGGTCACACAGATGGACATGCAATCGCGAATCCGCCAGCTTTTTCAGGCCAGCATCGACACCAAGCAACAGGCGATGGACGTACTTGCACCGCACATCGAGCAAGCCAGCCAAGTGATGGTCAACGCCCTGCTCAACGAGGGCAAGATGCTCTCATGCGGCAACGGCGGCTCCGCCGGCGATGCCCAGCACTTCTCCTCGGAGCTGCTCAACCGTTTCGAACGCGAGCGCCCGAGCCTGCCGGCCATCGCGCTGACGACCGACAGCTCGACGATCACCTCGATTGCCAATGACTACAGCTACAACGAAGTCTTCTCCAAGCAGATCCGCGCCCTCGGCCAGCCCGGCGATGTGCTTCTGGCGATTTCCACCAGCGGTAACTCGGCCAATATTATTCAAGCGATCCAGGCCGCACATGATCGCGAAATGATTGTCGTAGCATTGACCGGTCGCGACGGCGGCGGCATGGCATCCCTGCTCTTGCCCGAAGATGTCGAGATTCGCGTACCAGCCAATGTCACCGCACGTATCCAGGAAGTCCACCTGCTGGCGATCCACTGCCTTTGCGACTTGATCGACAGCCAACTGTTCGGGAGTGAAGAATGACCCCTAATCGCCTAGGCCTTCTGGCCCTGACCCTGTGCCTCGGCATCAGCGGCTGCACATCGGTGGTTAACGCCAGCCGGGAAAAGCCGATTGAAGATGACCGCGGCACCCGCACCTTCGGCAGCAAGATCGATGACTCGCTGATCGAAACCAAAGTTGGCGTGAACATCGCCAAGGCCGACCCGGACCTGGACAACAACTCGCACATCGTCGTCACCAGCTTCAACGGTGTCGTACTGCTGGCCGGCCAGACGCCACGCGCCGACCTCAAGGCCAAGGCCGAACAGGAAGCCAGCGCCGTGCAGCGGGTCAAGACCGTGCATAACGAACTGCAGGTCCTCCAGCCCTCCTCCCTGCTGGCGCGCCAGAACGATGCCTGGCTGACGACCAAGATCAAGACGCAGATGTTGACCGACGCCAGCATTCCAGGATCGCGCATCAAGGTTGTAACCGAGAACGGGATCGTCTATCTGCTGGGGCTGCTGACCAAACAGGAGGCTGCGCAGGCGACCAACCTGGTGCAGGGTGTGTCTGGGGTGCAGAAGATTGTGAAGTTGTTTGAGTACATTGATTGATATAAGTGCTCGTAAAAAAACGGCGCTTTTCCTGAAAAGGAAAGCGCCGTTTTTTTATGTATCATTTGAGACTTGGATCGGCGCGCACCCCGCTCTTGCCCTTGATCTTGATCTTGATCTTGATCTTGCTTTGGACTTTGATCTTCGACGCCCCGTTAACCACGCTGGCCGAACGCAGGCATTGCGCAGTGGACATCCCGGCATGGATGCCGGGATAGCCGCGCTGGGCCAGGGACGGCCCTTCGCGGCGGGCCCACGGAGCAATGCCGGAGTGAGGGCACACCGAGCCTGGGCGAGGTGCCGAGTGGTGGGGCAAGCCTTTTTGCTTACTTTTTTGGCGTCTGAAAAAAGTGAGCCGCCGTAAGGGCGGAACCATAAGCCGCCGTTACCGCAGCAACGGATATACACACCGACTACGACAAAAAAATGCCCGCATCTCACGATACAGGCATTTTCTTCACCAAGTTGCAGGCTATCGCACACTCAATGACTGGCACATATCTGTAGCCTACTTCACCACCTTCAAGCTCGGCCGCCCGGTAGGCCGTGGCGGTTCGTCATCCGGTGGCGGCATGTCATCATCCGCCTCGAACTCTTCTTCGCCATCCAACGGCACTTCCAACTCGAACACCATGCCCTGCCCGTTCTCCCGAGCATAAATCCCCAGGATCGAAGCAATCGGCACATAAAGCGTATGCGGTACCCCGCCAAAACGCCCCTCGAAGCTGACCGCATCGTTGTCCATGTGCAGATGACGCACAGCGGCCGGCGACACGTTCAAGACAATCTGCCCGTCATTGGCAAAACCCTGCGGCACCTGTACCGATGGATACTCGGCGTTAACCAGCATGTGCGGGGTGCAATCGTTGTCCACAATCCACTCGTAGAGCGCGCGGACCAGATAAGGTCGACTGGAGTTCATAGCGGCTCCCTAAGCCTTAGCGCATGTCGCGTTCGACGCCAGACAGACTCGCCTGGAAAGCCTCACGCGCAAATTGGCGCTCCATATAATCAAGCAGCGGCTTGGCGGGCCGCGGCAGTTCGATACCCAGGATCGGCAAACGCCAGAGTATGGGCAATAGGCAGCAATCCACCAGACTTTGTTCCTCACTGAGGAAAAACGGCTTGTCGACAAACAGCGGCGACACGCCCGTCAGGCTTTCGCGCAGCTCCTTGCGCGCCACGACCCGTGCCGGCTCCTTCGTTCGAGGATCCAGGATCAGGTCCACCAACCCGCACCAGTCACGCTGGATGCGGTGAATGAGCAAACGACTGTTCGCACGCGCAACGGGGTACACCGGCAGCAAAGGCGGATGTGGATAACGCTCATCCAGGTATTCCATCACCACAGTCGATTCCCACAACGCCAGGTCGCGATCGACCAGGGTGGGCAGGCTGCCGTAAGGGTTCACCTCGATCAGCTTCGGCGGCTGACGGCCCGCTTCGACGTAAATGATCTCGGCGCTGACACCCTTCTCGGCCAGTACGATACGTACCCGGTGGGAATAGTGGTCGGCGGGGTCGGAGTAACAGGCCAACCGATTGGTCACGCCCATGGCGATCCTCCTCGCTTGTTGAAATTATCGAAAAACGGAAAAACGAGCGCGCCCAGAGGGCGTCTCCCGTAACCACCTGGCCGACCAGGCTCGTTACACCTTCAGAGACGCCCTTGGGCGCGCACGATTAACAGCAACGGCTTACAGCTTTATCAATGAACGTCTTTCCAGTATTCACGCTTGAGCAGATATGCGAATACGAAGAAGAACGCCAGGTACAGCAAGACATACGTACCGATGCGCTGATGCTCCAGCTTCACCGGGTTGGCCGAGTAGGCCAGGAAGGTCACAAGGTTCTTGACCTTCTCGTCAAACTGCTCAGGCGTCAGGGTGCCGGAGTTCGGCACGATGGTCAGCTGGTCGCAGGCTTCATGGGTCAAGGCCGTGCCGGTCAGCGGATCATACTGCTTCTTGCCGTGTTCGACGATCTGAACCTGTTTGCAGCCTACCACCTGGCGACCCTGGAGGCCGACCAGGACGTTCGGCATGCCGACGTTCGGGAAGACCTTGTTGTTCACGCCCCATGGACGCGCAGGATCTTCATAGAACGAGCGCAAGTAGCCATAGAGCCAGTCGGTGCCACGCACGCGCGCCACCAGGGTCAGGTCGGGCGGCGCTGCACCGAACCAGGTCTTGGCGTCCGCAGGCTGCATGCCGATGGTCATGTGGTCACCCAGCTTGGCACCGGTGAACACCAGCTTCTCGAGCATCATTTCATGGGGGATGCCCAGGTCATCAGCCACACGCTCGTAGCGCTGGAACTTGGCACTGTGGCAACCCATGCAGTAGTTGGCGAACGTACGCGCGCCGTCCTGCATGGCTGCTTTGTCGGAAACGTCGATGTCGACCTTTTCCAGCTCCGGACCACCGTGTTCAGCCGCGAAGGACAGTACAGGCATGGCAGCAAGAATCAGTACAGCAAATAGCTTTTTCATCAGCCAGTCACCCTTTCCGGAACCGGTTTGGTCTTCTCGAGCCTGGTATAGAAAGGCATCAGAATGAAGTAGGCGAAGTAAAGGAACGTGCAAACCTGCGAGAGCAACGTGCGCCCCGGTGTCGGCGCCAGTACGCCCAGCACCCCCAGGATCACGAACGAGATGCAGAACACCACCAGCCAGATCTTGCTCAGCCAGCCTTTATAGCGCATCGACTTGACGGGGCTGCGGTCCAGCCACGGCAGGACGAACAGCACGGCGATGGCTGCGCCCATGGCGATCACACCCAGCAGCTTGTCCGGAATCGCCCGCAGGATTGCGTAGAACGGTGTGAAGTACCAGACCGGCGCAATGTGTTCTGGGGTCTTGAACGCGTTCGCCTGCTCGAAGTTCGGCTTCTCTAGGAAGTAACCGCCCATTTCCGGGAAGAAGAACACGATGGAGCAGAAGATGAACAGGAAGACCACCACGCCGACGATGTCTTTCACGGTGTAGTACGGGTGGAAGGCAATGCCGTCCAGCGGTACGCCGTTCTCGTCCTTGTGCTTCTTGATGTCCACGCCATCCGGGTTGTTCGAACCCACTTCGTGCAGCGCCAGGATGTGCAGCACCACCAGGCCGAGGATCACGATCGGCAGCGCCACGACATGCAGGGCGAAGAAGCGGTTCAGGGTGATACCCGAGATGAGATAGTCACCACGAATCCACTGGGTCAGGTCGTCGCCGATGACCGGGATCGCACCGAACAGCGAGATGATCACCTGGGCGCCCCAGTAGGACATCTGGCCCCAAGGCAGCAGATAGCCCATGAAGGCTTCAGCCATCAGCGCCAGGTAGATCAGCATGCCGAAGACCCACACCAGCTCACGCGGCTTCTGGTACGAACCGTAGAGCAGGCCACGGAACATGTGCAGGTAGACCACGATGAAGAACGCCGAAGCGCCGGTGGAGTGCAGCAGGCGCAGGATCGAGCCGTACTCGACGTCGCGCATGATGTATTCGACGGAGGCAAACGCTTCCTCCGCCGACGGGGTGTAGCTCATGGTCAGCCAGACACCGGTAACGATCTGGTTGACCAGAACGAGCAATGCGAGGGAACCAAAGAAGTAGAAGAAGTTGAAGTTCTTCGGGGCGTAATACTTGCTGAGATGGTCTTCCCACATCTTGGTCGCGGGAAAGCGCGCATCAACCCAATCCATAAGTTTGCTCATCACGCTTTCTCCGTGTCGACGCCGATGACGATGACATCATCCGACTCATAGGAATGCGGGGGAACTGGCAGGTTCAGGGGTGCAGGCTGGGATTTGTAGACGCGACCCGCCAGGTCATAGTGGGAGCCGTGGCATGGGCAGAAATAGCCACCTACCCAATCCTTGCCCAGGTCGGCAGGGGCCACTTCGGGACGGAACGTTGGCGAGCAACCCAGGTGCGTGCAGATCCCGATCAGCAGCAGGACTTCCGGCTTGATCGATCGCGTTTCAGGGTTGACGTATTCCGGTTGGACCGAGTTCTTGGAAGAGGGATCGGACAGCTGGCCCTCGATCTTTTTCAGATTCCCCAGGATCTCCTCTGTACGGCGGACGATGAACACCGGCTGACCGCGCCACTCAGCAATCATCTGCTGGCCTGGCTCGATCTTGCTGACATTCACTTTCACCGGTGCACCTGCGGCTTTCGCCTTGGCGCTGGGAAACCATGACCCCACGAACGGGACCGCAGCCCCCACCGCTCCTGCAGCACCCACCACGGATGTGGCTGCTACCAGGAAGCGACGCCGGCCTGCATTCACGCCGTCATTGCTCATTCAGTCCTCTCCCATCAGCTTTGTGGCCTGTTAGATCAGGCGTCTACTAAGTAAAAATCTGAACTTATAAAAATTTTGCCGAATGGTAATGAAAAGCCCCAATTCTGACAAGGTAATTACCATGCGGCCAAACCGCCAAGCCTTGTAGTATAGGGGCTCTACGAATGTGGCAAGTTGTCACAGAGCAATTATTTCGCACATAAAAAAACGCCCAGCTCCGTGAGGAACTGGGCGCCTTTTGAACGCGGAAGCGAAATTAACGCTTCGAGTACTGCGGACGCTTACGCGCTTTACGCAGACCGACTTTCTTACGTTCAACTTCGCGAGCATCGCGAGTTACGAAGCCAGCTTTACGCAGGGCGCTGCGCAGAGTTTCGTCGTAATCCATCAGGGCGCGAGTGATGCCGTGGCGGATTGCGCCAGCCTGGCCACTTACACCACCACCGATAACGGTGACGTAGATGTCGAATTTTTCGACGGTCTCGGTCAGTTCCAGCGGCTGACGAACTACCATGCGGGCAGTTTCGCGGCCGAAGAAGTTATCCAGGGAGCGGTTGTTGATGGAGATGTTACCAGTGCCCGGACGCAGGAAAACGCGTGCGGTTGCAGTCTTGCGACGGCCAGTGCCGTAATTTTGAGTCGCCGACATAATGAACTATTCCGTTAAAACTTCAGTTCTTGGGGCTGCTGAGCAGTATGAGGGTGAGCAGCGCCCGCATAAACCTTCAGCTTACGATACATGTCGCGACCCAGTGGGTTCTTAGGCAGCATGCCTTTAACCGCGGTCTCGATCACGCGCTCAGGGGCTTTGGCGATCAGCTTTTCGAAGTTGATCGACTTGATGCCGCCAGGAAAACCGGAGTGGGAGTAGTACATTTTGTCAGTGGTTTTAGCGCCAGTAACACGTACTTGCTCGGCATTGATCACGACGATGTAGTCACCGGTGTCAACGTGAGGGGTGTACTCAGGCTTGTGCTTGCCACGCAGACGGCTCGCGATTTCGGTGGCCAGACGACCCAGGGTCTGACCAGCAGCGTCGACGACAAACCAGTCGCGCTTTACTGTTTCCGGTTTAGCAGTAAAAGTTTTCATTCTTTATAGCCTCAGGGGCCGCCCTGTAAATTAGACGGCGGATCTTACTGAATAGTGCGTACTTTGACAAGTCAAAGGCAGCCGGATACAGACGCTTTCGGGGGCTCGGGTCGGCGCGTCCGTTCAACGGCAAGATTCTTCGGCGGCGGCGCATCACTTCCACTGCAGAAAGAGGTGCGCAATTATGCAGATTGCGAAAAATATTTCAACCTGCTTTTATGATTGTTTTGCCCAAGGAGTCCCCGATGGACTATCGCAAGCTAGGCCGTACCGATCTGAACGTCAGCGCCCTGTGCCTCGGAACCATGACCTGGGGCGAGCAGAACAGCGAGGCAGAGGCGTTCGCCCAGATCGAACGCGCCAAGGGGGCCGGGATCAATTTTCTCGACACCGCCGAGATGTACCCTGTGCCGCCGAAGGCCGAGACCTACGCCACTACCGAGCGCTACATCGGCAATTACTTCAAGAGCCGTGGCGACCGCGCCGACTGGATCCTGGCCAGCAAGATCGCCGGCCCCGGCAACACCATCGACTACATCCGCGACAAGAACCTCAAGCACAACCGCCGACACATCGTCGAAGCCCTGGACGCCAGCCTCAAGCGCCTGCAGACCGACTGGATCGATCTTTACCAGCTGCACTGGCCGGAGCGCAGCACCAATTTCTTTGGCCAGTTGGGCTACACCCACAAGGCCGACGAAGATTTCACGCCGCTGGAGGAAACCCTCGAAGCCCTCGACGAACAAGTCCGCGCAGGCAAGATCCGCCACATCGGCCTGTCCAACGAAACGCCGTGGGGCACCATGAAGTTCCTCGCCCTGGCCGAAGCCCGTGGCTGGCCACGTGCGGTGTCGATCCAGAACCCGTACAACCTGCTCAACCGCAGCTTTGAAATCGGCCTGGCGGAGATTGCCATCCGCGAACAGTGTGGCCTGTTGGCTTATTCGCCGCTGGCGTTCGGCTTCCTGTCGGGTAAATATGAGAACGGCGCACGCCCCGCCAAGGGCCGCCTGACGCTGTACAGCCGCTTCATGCGCTACTTCAACCCGCAGTCGGAAGCGGCTTGCAGTCGCTATGTCGCCCTGGCCCGCGAACATGGGCTGGACCCGGCGCAGATGGCCCTGGCGTTCGTCACCCAGCAGCCGTTCGTGACCAGCAACATCATCGGCGCCACCACGCTGGAGCAACTGGACAGCAACATCGCCAGCTTCGACCTGAAACTGTCGGATGAAGTGTTGGCGGGGATCGAGGCGATTCACAAGGACCAGCCGAACCCGGCGCCCTGATCCATAGGCCTCATCGCGAGCAAGCTCGCTCCCACAGGGGGGCTGTGCTGATCACGAATATACGATCAGGCACAAATCCCCTGTGGGAGCGAGCTTGCTCGCGATAGCCGACTCAGACCCACCCCCTTATCAAAGCGACCGCGCAATGATCTCCTTCATGATCTCATTGGTCCCGGCATAGATCCGCTGTACCCGCGCATCCGCCCACGCCCGGGCAATCGGGTATTCCCACATGAAACCGTAGCCGCCATGCAACTGCACGCATTCGTCGAGCACCTTGCACTGCAGGTCGGTGCCCCAGTATTTGGCCATCGCCGCCGTCGGTACATCAAGCTTGCCTTGCAGGTGCAGTTCCAGGCAGCGGTCGACGAAAACCCGGCCGATCTGGATCTCGGTGGCCATTTCCGCGAGTTTGAAGCGGGTGTTCTGGAAATCCGCGATGGATTTGCCAAACGCCTTGCGATCGCGGGTGTAATCCAATGTCCATTGCAGCGCCGCTTCGGCCGAGGCCAGGCCGCCGATGGCGACGGTCAGGCGCTCCTGGGGCAGTTCCTGCATCAGGTAGGCGAAGCCCATTCCAGCCTGCCCCAACAGGTTTTCCTTCGGCACCCGCACGTCCTGAAAGAACAATTCGGATGTGTCCTGGGCCTTCATCCCGACTTTTTCCAGGCGCTTGCCTTTCTCGAAGCCCGGCGTGCCCGCTTCCACCAGGAACAGGCTAGTGCCCTTGGCGCCCGCCTTCGGGTCAGTCTTGGCAACGACGATGACCAGGTCCGCAAGGAAGCCATTGGTGATGAACGTCTTCGAGCCGTTGATGACGTATTCGTCACCGTCCAGCACTGCCGTGGTCTTCACCCCCTGCAGGTCCGATCCCGCGCCCGGCTCGGTCATGGCGATGGCCGTGACCATTTCACCGGACACCAGTTTCGGCAGGTACTTGTGTTTCAACGCCTCGCTGCCGTAATGCAGGATGTACGGCGCGACGATATCGGAGTGCAACGAGAAGCCGATCCCGGTCAGCCCCAGGCGGCCGATCTCCTCGATCACCACGGCGCTGTAGAGGAAATCCGCGTCCAGCCCGCCGTAGGCCTCTGGAAGGTGCGAGCACAACATGCCCGCCTCCCCCGCTTTGTTCCAGAGCTTACGATCGACATGCCCCTGTTTTTCCCACTGGCTGTGGTACGGCACGGCTTCTTTTTCAAGGAAGGTTCGTACAGTGTCTCGGAACAATTCGTGCTCGGGACTGAACAGGGTTCTTGGGATCATGGCGCACCTTTGGTTATTGTTGAACAGGTCATCCGAAAGAGCCTAAGCCTGCGGCGCACAACGGGACACTGGACACTTGCGCCAAAAAATAAGACGATCCAGCCGTTTGATGACCACTATCCCCTATAAAAATAAAGATGAATTATGCCCATGCACGTCTCCACGCCCTTGCGGCGCGTCAGCATCCTGGCCATCGACCGGGTTTTCGCTTCCACCCTCATGCAAGCCAAGGATTTTTTCCACCTGGCCAGCCTGCGCTATGGCAAACAACTGGGCCGCGGCCTGACCCCGGCGTTTGAAACCCGCCTGGTCAGCCCCGATGGCAAACCGGTGAACAGCTTCAGCGATGTGATCATGCCGGTGGACGGTGGCCTGGAAAACACCGACGTCATCATCCTGCCGGCGTTCTGGGACGACTTCGCGACCCTCTGCCAACGTTACCCACAAGTCCTGCCTTGGCTGCGCGAACAACATGCGCGCGGCGCGGTACTCTGCGGCGAAGCCACCGGGGTGTTCTGGCTGGCCGAGGCCGGGCTGCTCGACGGCAAGGAGGCCACCACCTATTGGCGTTTCTTCAATGCTTTCAAGGAACGCTTCCCCAAGGTGCACCTGAACCAGGACAAGCACCTGACCGATGCCGACAACCTGTTCTGCGCCGGCGGCACCACCTCGGCGTGCGATCTCTACATCTACCTGATCGAACGCTTCTGCGGCGCCAACGTCGCCCAAGCCGTGGCGCGAGACATTCTCTACGAAGTACAGCGCAGCTATTCACCGGGACGCATTGGTTTCGGCGGGCAAAAACTGCACCAGGACGTGATCATCCTGCAGATCCAGCAGTGGCTCGAAGAGCACTTCGCCGACAAGTTCCGCTTCGAGGACGTCGCCCGTGAACATGGCATGAGCATCCGCAATTTCATGCGTCGCTTCCAAACCGCCACCGGCGATAAACCGCTGCATTACCTGCAACGGCTGCGGATCGAAACCGCCAAGGGCCTGCTCTCCGGCAGCCGCAAGAGCATCAAGACCATCAGCTACGAAGTTGGCTACGACGATGCGAGCTTTTTTGCGCGATTGTTCCGGCAACACACCGACCTGTCGCCGAACCAGTATCGGCAGCAGTTTCAGCAGGCGGCGTGAGCCAGGGCGCAATACAGTCCAGGTGCGAGCGGGCTTGCTCGCGAAGGCGGTGGGTCAGCTTGCATCTACGCTGGACATGCCGTCCCCCTTCGCGAGCAGGCTCGCTCCCACAGGGTTATGCGATGGGCTGCTAAATCTCGCACACAAAAAAGGCCTGCAATCGCAGGCCTTTTTTTGTGTTCCAGACTCGCTAGGGCTTATGCGCCCGCGACAGGAATTCGTGGGATTGCATTTCCAGCAACCGGCTCAAGGTCCGTTGGAACTCGAACGTCAGGCGACCACCGGTATAGAGATCCTTGAGTTCGACTTCCGCCGAAATGATCAGCTTCACGTTGCGGTCGTAGAACTCGTCGACCATGTTGATGAAGCGACGGGCGATGTCGTCGGTGGTGACGCTCATCTGCTCGACATTACTCAGCAGCACGGCGTGGAAGATCTTGCCCAGTTCGATGTAGTCGTTCTGGCTACGCGGGCCGTCGCACAGTTCGCGGAAGTCGAACCAGGCGACGTCGTCGCAGGTGCGGATGGCGCGGATCTTGCGATTTTCGATGATCAGCTCGTCGTTTTCGATCGCCTGGGTGCATTCCGGCGTGAGCGCGCGGAAGCTCTTGCGCAGGCTTTCTTCGGCGGCAGCGTCCAATGGGAAATGGAACAGCTCCGCTTGCTCAAGATGACGCAGGCGATAGTCCACGCCGCTGTCGACGTTGACGACTTCGGTGTGCTCCTTGATCAGCTTGATGGCTGGCAGGAAGCGCGCCCGTTGCAGGCCGTCCTTGTAGAGGCCATCGGGCACGATGTTCGAGGTGGCGACCAACGTCACGCCATTCTTGAACAGTTCTTCCATCAGCGTGCCGAGGATCATGGCGTCGGTGATGTCGGAAACGAAGAATTCATCGAAGCAGATCACCCGGGTTTCGGCGGCGAAACGCTTGGCGATGATGGTCAGCGGGTTCTTTTCGCCGCCCAGGGTTTTCATTTCCTCGTGCACGCGCTTCATGAAGCGGTGGAAGTGCGTCCGCGTCTTTTCCTTGAACGGCAGCGCTTCGAAGAAGGTGTCCACCAGGTAGGTCTTGCCACGGCCGACGCCGCCCCAGAAATACAGGCCCTTGACCGGCACCTGGTCTTTCTTGCCGAACAGTTTGCCCAACAAGCCCGGCTTGTTGTTCGATGCGGCGATCAGGTCGTCGTACAGGCGCTGCAAGTGCCGCACGGCCGTTTCCTGGGCTGCGTCGTGGAAGAATTCCGGGCGTTTCAGATCAGCTTGATATCGTTCTAGGGGCGTCATATTCGTTAGCAAGGCAACAAAAACGGGCCGTCACTGTAGCGATGGCCCAGAAGAATGGCAATCGGCCCTTATTCGGGCCGATGGTCGGGTAACGCTTCGATCAGTCCTGGGCAGGCGTCAGTGCCACGCGCAACGCGTCGATGGCTGCATCCCGGGCGGCACTGTCAGCGAACGCAGGGCTCTGGGCCACGCATGCGCCGTCGAGCCAGACGCTGAAACCCAGGTCGTCGCTGCGCACGTCCAAGGGTTGGCCGGACTGCAATTGCTTGGTCACCTGCCCGGCGGTCTTGCCGTCGGCAAAGTTGTTCGAGAGCAACAGCTGCTCGCCCTCGGCGGAAAGCAGGCGGAAGCGGAAACTGCCGTCCTCGTCGCGGAAGCTGACAAAACGGGCTGCCTTGGCCGCTTTCTTTTTGGTCTGGGTCGTCACCTGGACCTGGCTGACAAACGAGCGCAGGCCAACCGCCTCGCGCAGTTCGTTGAGGAACGGCGTGGCCACGGCCCGGGCTTTCTTGGCGCCCAGTTGCAGGATGTCCTCAAGGTCCGATGGACGCTCGATGAACTGGTGATAACGCTCGCGCGCTTCACCCAACTGGTCATCGAGCAATTGGAACAGGCGATTCTTCGCCTCGCCCCACCCCAGGCCCTGCAGCAGTTCGCTGCGGAATTCGGCGGACTGCGCTGGAGTGGAGAAGGCTTGGAACAGGGTGAACAGGTGCGAGTTGTCCGGGTCCTTGGCCTCGCCCGGGGCGCGGGAGTCGGTGACGATCCGCGAGATCGCGTCCTTCATGTCCTTGGCGCTGCTGAACAACGGGATGGTGTTGTCGTAGCTCTTGGACATCTTGCGACCATCGAGGCCCGGCAGCGTGGCGACGCTCTCCTCGATCAGCGCCTCGGGCATGGTGAAGAACTCCTTGCCCTGGCCGAACAGGTGGTTGAAGCGCTGGCCAATGTCCCGGGCCATTTCCACGTGCTGGATCTGGTCGCGACCGACCGGCACCTTGTGGGCGTTGAACATCAGGATGTCGGCTGCCATCAACACCGGGTAGCTGTACAGCCCCATGGTGATGCCGGCGTCCGGGTCTTCGCCGGCCTCGACGTTCTTGTCCACCGACGCCTTGTAGGCGTGGGCGCGGTTGAGCAGGCCCTTGGCGGCGACGCAGGTCAGCAGCCAGGTCAGCTCCGGGATTTCAGGAATGTCGGACTGGCGATAGAACGTCACGCGGTCCACGTCCAGGCCACCGGCCAACCAGGTCGCAGCGATTTCCAGGCGCGAACGCTGGATGCGCAGCGGGTCATCGCATTTGATCAGGGCGTGGTAGTCGGCCAGGAAGTAGAACGAATCGGCGTTGCTGTCGCGGCTGGCGAGGATCGCCGGACGGATGGCGCCGGCATAGTTGCCCAGGTGCGGGGTGCCGGTGGTGGTGATGCCGGTCAGGATACGGGTACGCGTCGTCATGGGTTATCGCTTGTCAGACTGCTGTCAATTCGAGAGGCGCGGCAGGAGCAGATCCTTGAGATCGGTCAGCTTGCCATGAAAAAAGTGTCCGCATTCTGCCACTTTCAGCAGCTCATGGGGGCGTTGGAGCGCGTCGGACCATGCGTAGACCAGTTGCGGATCGACCACTTCGTCGGTTTCCGGCTGGATCACGGTCAGCTCACCATCTGTCGGCAAGGGCGATTGCTCATCCAGGCGCATCACCGCCGGTGCCACCATGAACAGGTGCTTGAGCGGTTGGCCCTGGGCTTCCAGGCGCCCGCCCAGGGTTGCGGCAACGAAGCCGCCAAAGGAGAAACCGAACAGAGTCAGGGGCAGGCCCGGGTATTTTTCCAGCAGCCAGGCGGCTGCGGCCTGGGCGTCGTCCACTTCGCCGGTGCCCATGTCATGGCTGCCGGCGCTGGCGCCGACGCCGCGATAATTGAAACGCAACGTAACCAGGCCGGCATCGCGGGCGGTGCGCTGCAGGGTCGAGACCACTTTGTTGAGCATGGTCCCGCCCTGCACCGGGTTCGGGTGGCAGATCAGCGCCAGGCCACGGGGCGCCTCGCTGTCCAGGTACAACGCTTCCAGTTGGCCCACCGGGCCATCGATGACTACAGGGGTTTCGCGCATAAGCAAGGAAAGAACTCCGTGACCCCGAATAGGGTCGACTCGTCTAGCTAAAAGTCTGTGCCTGGCATCATTGCGATGTTCTTCGCGGTATACAGCGCAGGTCCGAGCCGTTAACGTAAAGCAAAGCCGTTTATAGAGGAAGGACTCGTGGAACACTCGCTCTTAGTTTGGCTGTTGCCGACTCTTGCCCTGGTTGCCGGTGTCGCCATTGGATTCCTGCTTGCCCGCCTGCTGCCGAACGCGGTGCCCAACAGCACCCAACGTCAGCTGGACGACATCCAGGAACGTTTCGACAGTTACCAGAATGAAGTGGTCACCCACTTCAACAGCACCGCTTCACTGGTGAAAAAACTCACCCAGAGCTACCAGGAAGTCCAGGATCACCTGTCCGAGGGCGCCAATCGCCTGGCCCTGGACGAGCAGACTCGCCAACGCCTGCTGGCTGCCCTGCAGGCCGATGCGGCACAGACCCCACGGGAACGCCTGACCCCGCCGAAAGGGATCCAGGAACCACCACGGGACTACGCGCCGAAGGCGCCGAATTCACCCGGCATGCTCGATGAGCATTACGGTTTGAAGAAGTAATTCCCAAGCGACACCCAAAAGCCCGCCCGATCGCATGATCGGGCGGGCTTTTTTATTGCCTCAAACTCCACTCACTTCAATGCTTGACCCATTGTGGCGAGGGAGCTTGCTCCCGCTGGGCTGCGAAGCAGCCCTATAGCAGCGAACTCGATTTTCCTGGCATACCGAGTTGCCTGGTTTTGGGGCCGCTTCGCGGCCCAGCGGGAGCAAGCTCCCTCGCCACAGGTTATTTGTGTCCTGAAGTATTGTGAACTCAGTTCAAGCCAACACCTCACCCGCCACCTGATCGATAGCGCCTTTGGTGATGTCAACGATCAGGTCCGCCTCTTCACGGGTGAGGATCAGCGGTGGGGCGAAGCCCAGGATGTCGCCGTGGGGCATGGCGCGGGCGATCATGCCGCGTTCCAGGCAGGCGGCCGAGACCTTGGGGCCGACCTTGAGTGCCGGGTCGAACGCTGTGCGCTGTTCACGGTCGGCCATGAACTCCACTGCCGCCAGCATGCCATCTCCGCGCACCTCGCCCACCAACGGATGACCTTCGAGAGTTTCGCGCAATCGACGATTCAAGTAGCCGCCCACATCCTCGGCGTTGGCCGTAAGGTTTTCCCGTTCGAGGATGTCGAGGTTGGCCAGGGCCGCCGCCGCGCAGATCGGATGCCCGGAATAGGTCCAGCCGTGGCCCATGGCTCCTTCGGCCTGGGAAGCTTTTTCAATCACGCTCCAGACTTTTTCGCCGATGATCACCGCGGACAAAGGCGCATAGGCACTGGTCAGGCCTTTGGCGGTGGTGATCAGGTCCGGCTTCATGCCGTAGCGCTGGCTGCCCATTTTCGAACCCAGGCGCCCGAACGCGCACACCACTTCATCGGCGATCAACAGCACGTCGTATTTCTTCAACACAGCCTGGATCGCATCCCAATAACCGGCGGGCGGAACGATGATGCCCCCGGTGCCCATCAGCGGTTCGCCGATAAACGCCGCCACCGTGTCCGGACCTTCAGCAAGAATCATTTTCTCCAGCTCATCGGCGCAATAGCGCACGAAGGCCGCTTCGTCCATGCCCGCCGGGGCCTTGCGGTACCAGTGCGGGCAGACGGTGTGCTTGACCCCTTCCGGCCGGCAGGTCGAAATGCTGGTGAAACGCGGGCAGCCCGGTCAGGCTGCCGGTCATGATGCCCGAGCCGTGGTAGCCACGGTCGCGGGAGATGATTTTCTTCTTCCGGGGCCGGCCCAGCACGTTGTTGTAGTAACGCACCAGTTTGATCTGGGTTTCGTTGGCGTCCGAGCCGGACAGGCCGTAATAAACCTTCTTCATCCCTTCCGGCGCCCAGTCCATGATGCGGCTGGACAGCTCGATGATCGCCTCGCTCGAATGCCCGACATAGGTGTGGTAGTAGGCCAGTTCCTTGGCCTGCTTGTAGATGGCGTCAGCCACCTCGGTACGCCCGTAGCCGATGTTCACGCAGTACAGGCCAGCAAAGGCGTCGATGAACTCACGCCCCTCGTGATCGCGAATGCGGATGCCCGACGCGCTCTTGATGATCCGCCCCTTGAGCGCGCCGCTGGCGTGGTCATGGGCGTGGGTCGACGGGTGCATGAAATGCGCACGGTCTTGTTCGAACAGCGTGTTGAGTTCTTGGCTCATGCGGATTCTCCTGGGAACTGGCCTTGATGGTGCAGGCAAAAGTATTTGGTTTCGACAAAGGGCTCGAAGCCCTCGGTGCCGCCCTCGCGGCCGAGGCCGGAGGCTTTCATGCCACCGAAGGGAATCGGGTGGCCGGTGAACTTGACGCCGTTGACCGCGACCATGGCGTGGTCGAGACGGCGGATCAGTGGGTAAATGAGATCCAGGCGGTTGGAGCAAATATAGGCGGCCAGTCCGTACTCGGTGTCGTTGGCCATTTCGACGGCTTCGTCCAGGGTGTCGAACGGCATCACCCCGGCGATGGGCGCGAAGTTTTCTTCACGGTAGATGCGCATCTGCGGCGTGACATCGGCCAGCACCGTGGGTTGGTAGAACAACCCGCCCAAGGCATGTGTTTCACCGCCCACCAGGCGTTGAGCACCCAACGCCAGGGCATCGGCGACGCGGTCGGCGGTCGCATCGAACGCGGCCTGATGCATCAATGGGCCGACGTCCACCTCCTGTTCCTGCTGATCGACCATGGCCGGGCCGACGCGCAAGGCGCGCACAGCTGCGGTGAAGCGAGTGAGAAAAGCCTGGTACACCGGACGCTGGACCATGATTCGGTTGGCCGCGCAGCAATCCTGGCCCGAGGTCTGGAACTTCGCCTCCACGGCGACCTTTACCGCCAGGGCCAGGTCGGCATCCGCGCAGACAATGAACGGCGCGTTGCCGCCCAGCTCCAGCGCGACTTTCTTCACGTCATGGGCCGCCGCTTGCAACACCAGCTTCCCGACCCGGGTCGAGCCGGTGAAGCTCACCGAGCGTACGCGACTGTCCCGGACCAGGGTTTCCATGGCCATTTGCGGCTCGCCCAGGACCACGTTGAAGACCCCGGCAGGGAAGCCGGCTTCTTCGGCCAATTGTGCCAACGCCAAGGCCGAGTACGGTGTTTCGTGGGCCGGCTTGATCACCACGGTGCAACCGGCGGCCAACGCGGCGGCGGCCTTGCGGGTGATCATGGCCGACGGGAAATTCCACGGCGTGAGCAGCGCACAAACCCCCACCGGTTCCTTGACCGTGCCAAGGTGCGCATTCGGGATATGGCTGGGAATGTTCTGGCCGTACAGGCGCCGGGCTTCCTCGGCGAACCAAGGAATGAAGCTGGCGGCATAAGCGATTTCGCCACGGGACTCGGCCAAGGGCTTGCCCTGTTCCAGGCTGAGAATTCGCGCCAGGTCCTCGCTGTGCTCGGTGATCAACGCCGCCCAGCGCCGCAGGATGGCGCCGCGCGTCTCCAGGCTCTGTTCGCGCCACGAAGGAAATGCGCGATGCGCCGCGTCCACCGCCGCGACGATCTGCGATTGATCAAGCATCGGTACATGACCGATGACGGTGCGGTTGGCAGGGTTGTGGACGGCCACGCTGTGACCGCTGTCGCTGTGAACCCAATGGCCGTCGACATAGCAAAGCGCTTTGAACAGCAGCGGGTGTTGATAAGGCATGACGTTCACTCCAGAGCGTGTGCGTGAATCCATGCTAGGGCAGCGACGCTTGGGTTTTCGGATGTTCGAGCGGGGTCAGACCTTGGTTTTTTTCTGGAAAGAACCTGCCGGAAAGCGTTTTCTGCGGTGCTCAGGCGGATGACACCAGCTCCGCCGGCAACGCACCGGCGGTCTTGATGGTCTTGGTGACGATGTAGGTGAAGTAGCGTTCGATGCCGAGGTCTTCGAGCAGCAGTTGATCGACAAAACGCTGGTAGGCATCGACGTCCGGCGCCTGGATCATCGCCAGGTAATCGACACCGCCGCCGGTGGCGTAACAGAACGCCACTTCGGGCGCGGCGATCATGCGTTGTTCGAAACGACGCATGTCCTGGGCGGTGTGCCGGGCCAGGGTGATTTCCACCAACACCTGCTGACGCTTGAACACCGCAGCCCAATCGATCTGCGCTCGATAACCGACAATCAAGCCCGCCGCTTCCAACTTGCGCACCCGCTCCCAGGCCGGCGTGACCGACAGGTTGATGGCCTCGGCCAGGCTCGACTTGGTGATCCGCCCGTCGTCGGCGAGGATCTGCAGGATCTTCAGGTCGTAGCGATCGAGCTTGTGCATGGGGCCGGGCTCCGGGGGGATGATAAAAAACTTCCAGACACACATCGATTGTGGCGAGGGGATTTATCCCCGTTGGGTTGCGAAGCAGCCCCTGGCTATCGAGCCACTTCGGCCTGACACACCGAGTCGCTTGCTTTGGGGCTGCTGCGCAGCCCAGCGGGGATAAATCCCCTCGCCACAGGTTTGTGTTCGATCTGACCTAAGCCAACACATCCGCAATCACCACCAACGTATCGCCACACTGCACCAGTCCGGGAAAATGCCGGGCCGCCAGCAAGCCGCTGCGGGCGGCGCGGTATTCCACCGGGGCGACGCCGCTGCGGGCAGTGTCATGAATACGCGCTACTACCTCGCCCCGGGTGACGTTTTCACCAAGGTCACGGCACATCTCCAGCAAACCGTTGTGCTCACTGGCAATGAAGCAACTGGCGTCCGGCATGTCGAGCACCAGCGAAGGCTGCAACTCGATCGAGCCCCGCAAAATGCCAGCGTGGATCAACAGGTTGCGCACCCCACGCTCGGCAATCGCCACGCTGCGAGCGGTGGAAGAACCACCGCCGCCCAGCTCGGTGGTGACGAACACCTTGCCCTGGGATTCCGCGGCCGTGTCGTACATCGACCCGGCGTCCAGTTCCAGCATGCGCATGCAATACGGCGCGTTGAACGCCAGCATCCCGGCCTCGCAGCGCGCCTGTTGCTGTTTGTCCGGCAAGACGTGGCAGGCGGCGAACGGCAGGAAGTCCAGGGTCCGGCCGCCGGAATGGATGTCCAGCACAATGTCGGCCAAGGGCAGCAGAGTGCGGTTGAAATAGTCAGCGATTTTCTCGGTGACCGTGCCGTCCGGCCTACCGGGAAAACTGCGATTGAGGTTGCCCTTGTCGATCGGCGAAGTCCGGCGCCCGGCATGGAAGGCCGGGGTGTTCATGAACGGAACGATGATCACCCGTCCGCTGACCTCTTCGGCGCTCAACTGCTGGGCCAATTTGCTCAGGGCCACCGGGCCTTCGTACTCATCGCCATGGTTGCCACCGCTGAGCAATGCGGTCGGGCCGCTGCCGCGCTGGATCACGGTGATGGGAATCATCACCGCGCCCCAGGCCGAATCGTCCCGCGAATACGGCAGCTTGAGAAAACCGTGCTGCACGCCCTCGCGGCTGAAATCCACCGTGGCGCTGATGGGATTATCGGGTAATTCAGGCATGGCTCAATCCTTCACGAACAGTTGACGAGGCACGTTGCACAGCGTCTCGACGCCGGTCTCGGTGATCAGGATGCTCTCGGTGATTTCCAGGCCCCAATCATCCATCCACAGCCCCGGCATGAAGTGGAAGGTCATGCCCGGTTGCAACACGCTGTTGTCACCGGGTCGCAGGCTCATGGTGCGCTCGCCCCAATCCGGTGGATAACTGATACCGATGGGGTAGCCGCAACGGCTGTCCTTGTGGATGCCGAATTTCTCCAGCACCTTGAAAAACGCCACGGCGATGTCGCCCGTGGTGTTCCCCGGCTTGGCCGCGTCCAGGCCTGCGGCGATGCCTTCGACCACGGCTTTTTCACCGTCGAGGAAATGCTGCGGCGGCTTGCCCAGGTAAATCGTGCGCGACAGCGGGCAGTGGTAACGCTTGTAGCAACCGGCGATTTCAAAGAAGGTCGCCGGCGCCCCGTTCGAACGGCGAATCGTCCCAGGTCAGGTGCGGCGCGCTGGCGTCGGCCCCGGTGGGCAACAGCGGCACGATGGCCGGGTAGTCGCCGCCGTGGCCGTCGGCACCGAGGATGCCGCTGCTGTAGATCTCGGCCACCAGTTCGTTCTTGCGCATGCCCGGTTCGATCCGTTCGAGAATCCGGCCGTGCATGTTCTCGACGATGCGCGCAGCGATGCGCATGTAGGCGATTTCCTGGGGCGACTTGACCGCACGCTGCCAGTTCACCAGGCCCACTGCGTCCACCAGTTTCGCCTCGGGCAGATGCTTTTGCAGCGACAGGTAGGCGGCGGCGCTGAAGTAGTAGTTGTCCATTTCCACGCCGATGGACAGGGCGCCCCAGCCACGGGCGATGATCACCTCGCGGGACAGGTAGTCCATCGGATGGCGCTCGCGAGACTGCACGTAGATGTCCGGGTAGCCGACGATGTTATCGGCCTGCATGAACACCGTGCGCCTGGCACCGTTGGCATCCTGGCCGCGGCCGAACCACACGGGCTCGCCGTCCAGCGCCAACAGCACGCATTGGTGCACATAAAACGACCAACCGTCATAGCCAGTGAGCCAGGCCATGTTCGACGGATCGGTGACCAGCAGCAGCTCAAGGCCCTGGGCCTGCATGGCTGCGCGAACCTTCGCCAGGCGCTGGGCGTATTCCTCCCGCTGGAACGGAAGATTGACGACTATCTCTGACATCCACCTGCCCTCTGTTCAAATGACTCGTGAAAAAAGATCTAGCGTCCGAACGCAAAACCCTTCCCTGCCGCCCGCGCCCGCTCGAAAGCGAGATTGGCGATAGCGGTGTCCTGGGCGCCGGTGCCGGTGAGGTCGCACAGCGTCACTTGCGCCGCATCGGAACGCCCGATTCGCTGCCCCGCCAACACCCGCCCCAGCTCCAACAATGCGAGGTCATCGCGAACGGTGCCGGCCACCAGGGCGTGGTGCAGTTCACCGAGCACGCGGGTCTGGCTCAAGCGGTCGGCGACATAGCAGTCGACCGCCGCCAAGGCTTGCGGGGAAATTTCGTTCTTGTGCTCCGCGTCCGATCCCATCGCCGTGATGTGTAGGCCCGGATGTAAATGGCGAGCTTCGATCAACGGCTCACGACTCGGGGTGCAAGTGATGGCGATGTCCACGCCTTCCATGGCGTCATCGATGGAGGCGCACGGCGTAACGGCAATCCCGCTGTCGCGAGCGAGTTCGGCACTGAACGCCCGGGCCTTTTGCGCATCCCGCGCCCAGACCCGCACCTCGTCGATCGGTCGCACCAGCCGCAGCGCCTGGAGCTGCAATGCCGCCTGTTCGCCGGCACCGATCAGCGCCACGCTGCGGCTGTCCTCACGGGACAGGCAACGCGCCGCCATCGCCCCGGCCGCGGCGGTGCGCACGGCGGTGAGGTAACCGTTGTCCAGCAACAGCGCCTCCAGCAAACCGGTGCGTGCCGAGAGCAGCATCATCATGCCGTTCAGGCTGGGCAGGCCAAGCTTGGGGTTGTCGAAAAAACCCGGGCTGACCTTGATGGCGAAGTGTTCCAGGCCCGGCAGGTAAGCGGTCTTTACGTCCACTTCGCCGTTGTGCTCGGGAATGTCCAATCGCAGGATCGGCGGCATCGCCACGGCGGCGGTGGCCAGCAGCACGAACGCCTGCTCGACGGCGTCGATGCTCGCCAGGTCGAGGGCCACGCAACTGCGCAGGTCGGCTTCGCTCAATAGGGTGACTTCACTCATGACAGGCTCCGTCCAACGGGTTATCAGGCGTTGGCGCCAGCGATCACGCGGGCATGGTGTTCGGTGTCGACGTTGCGGCCGCTGACCACCACCACGATGGGGCCACGCGGTTCGACCAGGCCGTCGAGCAGCGCCGCGATGCCGACCACGGCGGCGCCTTCGAGCACCAGGCGTTCGTGGTGATAGGCATGGCGCAGGCCGTTAGCGATGGAGGCCTCCGAAAGCAGGTGCAGGTCATCGATCAACTGTCGGGTCATGGCGAAGGTGAAGCGATTGTCCAGGCCGATGCCGCCCCCGAGGGAGTCGGCCAGCGTCGGCAGTTCTTCGACGTCGACGGGTTGTCCGGCGGCGAGGCTGGCGTGCATCGCCGCGCCTCGGGCCATGCTGATGCCGTGGACCTGAATCGCTGGATTGGCGCTTTTCAGGGCCAGGGCAACCCCGGCGAACAGGCCGCCACCGGACAACGGCACCAGCACCTGGGCCACGTCCGGTTGTTGTTCAAGGATCTCCAGGCCGAGGGTGCCTTGTCCGGCGATGATTGCCGGATGATCGAACGGCAGCAGGAAAGTCGCGCCCTGCTCGCTCGCGATACGTTCGGCTTCGCGCTGGGCATCGTCCTGGGATTGGCCGACGATGCACACCTCGGCGCCCAAATCGCGAATCGCCTGCACCTTGTTGGCCGGCACCAGGTTCGACAGGCAGACCATCGCCCGGACGCCCTGCTGCGAGGCGGCATAAGCGAGCGCCCGGCCATGGTTGCCGGTCGAAGCCGTGACGACGCCTCGGGCTTTCTGTTCGGCGCTGAGCTGTGCCACCGCATTGCTCGCACCGCGCAGCTTGAAGCTGCCGGTGATTTGCAGGGCTTCCAGCTTGAGGTACACCGGCACCCCCATCCGTCGCGACAGGCTGGGGGAATGCTCCATGGGCGTGCGCCTGACCTGCGACTCGATGCGCTGGCGAGCGAGGAAAATGTCCTGAAGCTGCAACCCTGTCATGACCGCGTCCCGAGCAGATGTGTTGGGCGCAGTCTAAGAGGGCTGGATTGTGGTGATGAATGTACTAGGGCAATTTAGTGATGAAGTTCCAAAGTCACCACAAATCCCTTGTGGGAGCGAGCTTGCTCGCGATGGGGCCCTCACATTCAACATCTTTGCCGACTGCTACACCGCTATCGCGAGCAAGCTCGCTCCCACAGGGAATGGTGTGGTGCATCAGAAATCATGAATCTGCGGGTACTGGTTGAAGATCTGCCGCATGCCGATCAGTGCATGGCGCATTTCTTCATCGCTGCATTCGGCACCGACGCAGACCCGCACCGCGCGGGGCCTTGGCGTGCCGCGTACGGTGAACGGATCGGGGGATGTAACGGCAATGTGCTTGTGGCGCAACGCCCGCACCAGGCTGTCGACTTCCCAGTGTGGCGGGATGCCGATCCATGCATTCAAGGCATGAGGATGCTGGGCCAATACGTGTTCGCCCATGTACTCGGTGACCATCGCCTGGCGCCCGGCCAACAAGCGCCTTTGTAGGTGCAGCAACGACTCGGCGCGGCCGTCGCGAATCCAGCGGGCGGCGATTTCCGAGACCATCGGCGTGGCCATCCAGCTGTTCACCCGCAGGATGCTCTCGGTGCGCAACGCCAGGCGCCTGGGCACCACCAGATAACCAATCCGCAACCCGGTGAGCACCGACTTGGTCATGCTCGTGCAATAGAACGACAGCTCCGGCAGGTAATGGCTGATGGGCGGCGCTCGGCGCTCGTCCAGCAGCGGACCGTACACATCGTCTTCGATGATGTGCACGCCAAAGCGTCGGGCGATCTCGGCGATTTCCCGGCGACGGGTGTCGGGCATCAGGCTGGTGGTGGGGTTGTTCAGGTTCGGCGTGCACACCAGCGCGGTGATGCGCTCGTTGCTGCACATGTCTTCGAAATGCTCGGGGTCGATGCCATGGCGGTCAGTGTCCAGGCCCTTGAGGGTAAAGCCCAGCACTTGGGAATTGCCGATCACGCCGTGGTCGGTCAGCCCTTCGCAGAGCACCACATCGTCGGGACCGGCGAGGGAGGCCAGAGCGAGGAAGATGCCATGGGCGGCGCCATTGGTTATCAGTACATCGTTGCGATCGACTTTCAGCCCCTGTCGGCCGATCCATTGCGCCGCCGCTTCGCGATGGGATTCAAATCCGGCTATCGGACGAAACGCATGGATCCACGGCTGATCCTCTTCGGTACTCAGCTCGGCACAGGTGTCGCGCCAGCACTGGTCGTGCTCGCGGGTATGCAGGATGCGCGTGATGGAAAAATCCACCAGCGCCCGCTCGGGGCTGTCGAGGATATAGGTGGCGACCCGATCACTCATGCGCCGCGAGACGAAACTGCCGCGCCCGACTTCGCAGCGGACCAGCCCTTGGCGCTCCAACTCCTTGTAGGCATTGGTGACGGTCTGCACGCTGATGCCCATCGCGTCGGCCACCTGCCGTTGCGGCGGCAGGCGCTGGTCATTGGCCAGGGTTCCCTGTTCGATGTCGTCGGCGATGGCCTGCACCAGGATCTTGTATTTGGATTCACCGCTGCGGGCGAGGTCCAGGGCTGACTTCCACTTATCCATAACGGCTGCAACCGGCGTGAGAACGGGTGCGCACAGCATTGCGCGGCCATCGCGGCAATGCAATTGTCCTAGTGCAATACAATCCGCGCCGGGGCTTTTGTATGCTCGGTCCAAGGTCGTTATCCAGGCGGGTGCATTGTCCCGACAAAAAGCCGGACCGACCTGTACCGGCGCCATTCCCAATCTCAGGCCATGCCCGGATCCGCCGTTGTACGTTTTGCTCTTGTCACACTGCCTCCTAACACAGAACCGTCCGCTGACGGATCCACAAGAAACAGGAGATTTTATCGATGAGCAATTTTCTTCCCCGCACTTGCACACCTTTGCGCCGGCTCTTGTTGACCTGTGCCGTGCTTGGCCTGGCCAGCAGCGTCGAGGCGGCGACCCTGGATACCGTCAAGAGCAACAGCAGCATCCGCATCGGCTACGCCAACGAAACCCCGTTTGCCTTCACCGAAACCGACGGCACCGTCACCGGTGAATCGCCGGAGATCGCCAAGATCATCTTCGCCAAGATGGGCATCAAGCAGGTTAATGGCGTGCTCACCGAGTGGGGCTCGCTGATTCCTGGCCTGCGCGCCGGTCGCTTCGACGTGATCGCCGCCGGCATGTACATCACCCCGGCACGCTGCAAGCAAGTGTTGTTCACCGATCCGCAATACCAATTGCCCGACGCCTTGCTGGTAGCTAAGGGCAATCCGAAAAAACTCCACAGCTATGAAGACATTGCCAAGCAACCGGACGTGAAGCTGGCGATCATGGCCGGCACGGTGAACCTGGCCTATGCCCGCGATTCCGGAGTAAAGGATGAACAGATCCTGCAGGTCCCCGACACCACCGCGCAATTGCAAGCCGTGCGCGCCGGTCGCGCCGACGCCGCCGTCGGCACGCAACTGACCATGAAGGGCCTGGCCGCCAAGGGCGGTGACAAGGTCGAGGCGATGACCGAATTCAAGGACGACCCGTCCCACATCGGCTACGGTGCGCTGGCCTTCCGCCCCGAGGACAAGGACCTGCGCGACGCGGTCAACGCCGAGCTGAAAAAGTGGCTGGGGTCGGAAGAACACCTCAAGGCCGTCGCGCCGTTCGGTTTCGACAAATCCAACGTCACCAGCAAGACCGCGGCCGAGCTCTGCGCTCAGCCCTGACGGCATGCCGAAACGGGCATGACGCACAGCGCGTAATGCCTGTTCCCCGCTTCATCGGACATCGGGTTGAACCATGGGCGAATTACTTCCGTTATTGATTCAAGGGGCCTGGGTCACGCTGCAAGTGACCTTCTTCGGCTCGCTGCTGGCGATTGTCGCGGCGGTACTTGCAGCCCTCGGGCGGCTGTCGCCGTGGCGCGCATTGCGCTGGTTTTCCATCACCTACATCGAAGTGTTCCGAGGCACGTCGCTGCTCGTGCAGTTGTTCTGGCTGTTCTTCGTGCTGCCGCTGCCGCCCTTCAACGTCGAACTGAGCCCTTACGCCGTGGCGATCGTCGGCCTAGGCCTGCACATCGGCGCGTATGGGGCCGAAGTGATGCGCGGCGCCATCAGCTCGGTCGCCAAGGGCCAATACGAAGCCTGCACGGCGCTGAACTTCAGTGCCTTCACACGCTTCAAGCGAATCATCCTGCCCCAGGCGTTGTTGGCGGCGATTCCGCCGGGCACCAATCTGCTTATCGAGCTGCTGAAGAACACCTCGTTGGTCTCGCTGATCACCTTGTCGGACCTGAGCTTCCGGGCGCGCCAGTTGGATCAGGCGACATTCCAGACCCTGGAAATCTTCAGCCTGGCGCTGGTGATGTATTTCATCCTCGCCCAGGCCATCAACTTCGGCATGCGCAACATCGAGCGGCGACTGAGCCGGGGCCGGATGCGCGGAGGTCTGTCATGACATTGTTCGACTGGTCCTACGCCGCGCAAATCCTTCCGGACCTGCTGCGCGCGTCCCTCAACACCGTGGGCATCACGTTGATCGGCTTCCTGATCGCGATCGTGCTGGGGCTGTTCCTGGCGATTGGCCGGCGCAGCCTGCAGGTTCTGGCTGTCGTGGCCGGCCACGGCGGTGATCGAGTTCATCCGCAGCACGCCGTTGTTGATCCAGGTGTATTTTCTCTACTACGTGCTGCCCAATTACGGCCTGAGCCTGACAGCCATGCAAGTCGGCATCCTCGGCATCGGCCTGCATTACGCCTGCTATATCGCCGAGGTCTATCGCAGTGGTCTCGACGCGGTGCCACGGGCGCAGTGGGAAGCGGTGACGGCGTTGAACATCGCGCCGTACGACGCCTACCGCAACATCATCCTGCCCCAGGCGCTGCGCCCCATCGTGCCGCCGCTGGGCAATTACCTGGTGGCGATGCTCAAGGACACGCCGGTGCTGTCGGCCATTACGGTGGTGGAAATCATGCAACAGGCCAAGAACATCGGCTCCGAAAATTTCCGCTACCTGGAACCGATCACCATGGTCGGCCTGTTCTTCCTCGCCCTGAGCCTCGCCCTGGCCTACCTGGTACGGCGCCTTGAAACGCGCATGGAGCTACGCTAATGACTTTACCCCTGTCCACGCCCACCGATTTGTCCCGGCGCAGCACGCTGGCATCGCAGCAGGAGGCCCCGGCCATGCAGATTCCGACACCGTCCCGGCCGATTGTGAGTTTCCAGGACGTGACCAAAAGCTATGGCAGCTTCACCGTGCTGGATCACTTGAACCTGGATGTCGCGCCCGGTGAAAAGGTCGCGATCATCGGCCCCAGCGGTTCGGGCAAGTCCACGCTGCTGCGGGTGCTGATGACCCTTGAAGGCATCGACCAGGGCCAGATCCGCGTCGAGGACGATTCCCTGACCCACATGCCCAACCGCAACGGCGTGCTGGTGCCGGCCAACGACCGACACATCCGCCGGGTGCGCGGCAAGATCGGCATGGTATTCCAGAGTTTCAACCTGTTCCCCCACATGAGCGCGCTGCAAAACGTCATCGAGGCGCCGGTACAAGTACTGGGCATGAACCCGAAGGAAGCCCGCGAGCGCGCCGCCGACCTGCTGGAGCTGGTGGGCCTGGGCAACAAGCTCGATCATTACCCGTCGCAGTTGTCCGGCGGCCAGCAACAGCGGGTGGCGATTGCCCGGGCGCTGGCGATGCGGCCGAAAGTGATGCTGTTTGACGAAGTGACGTCGGCGCTGGATCCGGAGCTGTGCGGCGAGGTCTTGAACGTGATCCGCAAGCTGGGCGCCGAACACAACCTGACGATGCTGATGGTGACCCACCAGATGGGGTTTGCGCGGGAGTTCGCTGATCGGGTGTGTTTTTTCTACAAGGGCCAGATTCATGAACAAGGCACGCTAGGCGCAAATCTTCGAGAACCCGCAGCAGGAGCGTACGTGTGCGTTCTTGAGTGCGGTGAAAGAGGCTAACTAAACCTACCCGCTAGAGTGAACACTGTTGTGGCGAGGGGATTTATCCCCGCTGGGCTGCACAGCAGCCCCTAATCAAGCAACTCGGAGTGTCAGGCTGATGGAGCTGACTGTTTTGGGCCTGCTTCGCAGTCCAGCGGGGATAAATCCCCTCGCCACAGAGCCGCAAAAAAAGGGGGACCCCATTTCCGGGGTCCCCCTTTCGTTCACCGCCCAGCGATCAAGGATACTGCTGGTAGGTCTGCCCCTGCTGCTGCGGCGCCTGGTACTGCTGCCCCGGAATCGCCTTGAGGTTGACCTCGACCCGACGGTTCTGCGCGCGGCCATTGACGTCGGCGTTGCTAGCCACCGGGTTGTCCGGGCCTGCGCCACGGGCCGAGAGGTTGGCACCGCTTACGCCTTGGGACGTCAGGTAGGTCGCCACGCTCTGGGCGCGGCGCTGGGACAGGTCCATGTTGTGCTGGCGGCTGCCGGTGCTGTCGGTGTAGCCGACGATTTCGATCTGGTTCTGGTTGAACTCCTTGAGGGAGTTGGCCAGGTTGTTCAGCGGTTGGTAGAAGCTGGACGCGATGTTCGCCGAGTCGGTGGCGAAGGTGATGTTGCCCGGCATGATCAGCTTGATCTGGTCGCCCTGGCGCTGCACTTCAACGCCAGTGTTGGCCATGCTCGCGCGCAGTTTCTTTTCCTGCTGGTCGGCGTAGTAGCCATAGCCTGCCGCCGAGGCGCCGACCACAGCGGCGCCGATCAACGCGCCCTTGCCGCGGTTATCGTGACCGATGGCCGCACCGGCCAACGCCCCCGCCAGCGCACCGAGGCCGCCGTACTTGGCGGTTTTGCTCATGCCCGAAGATTCGGTAGAGGCCTGGCCCTGGTTGTCATAGGGGTTGGGCGACGCACAGCCGGACAACAGGGCCACGGCGGTAGCGACAACGATCAAGCGACGCGAGGTGAACATGGAGGTGCTCCTGGGATTTTCAGTCTGGTTGCCAAAGTGTAGGCAATCGACTCTGGCTGGCGTTGGAACGCGACAATCGTTAAAAATTCCGTCCCGCTGCGCTGCGCTTCGCCCTGACTGGAAAACACCGCTCTTCGCCCGATCGAAGACGTTTCACGCCTGCGCCAAACTGCGGCTCACGCCCCTGGCGATCATCTCCACTTCCCGCCCGTCAATCGTCAGCGGCGGCAACAGCCGGATGGTCTTGCCCCGGGTCACGTTGATCAACAAGCCATGGTCCCGGGCAGCGCAAAGGGCCAGGTCGCGCACCGGTTGCTTGAGCTCGATGCCGATCATCAACCCTTGGCCGCGAATCTCCAGCACGTTCGGGTTATCCGCCAACTCAGCCCGCAACCGACGGAGCAATTGCTCGCCTTGGCGCCTGGCGTTTTCCACCAGGCCTTGCTCCTCGATGATGTCCAGCACCGTGCAGCCGACGCGACAGGCCAGCGGATTGCCGCCAAACGTACTGCCATGGCTGCCGGGGGTGAACAGCTCGGCGGCCTTGCCCCGGGCCAGGCAGGCACCGATGGGCACACCATTGCCCAAGCCTTTGGCGAGGGTCATGACGTCCGGCACGATGCCCTCGTGCTGGAACGCGAACCACTGGCCGGTGCGGCCGATACCGGTCTGGATCTCGTCCAGCATCAACAACCAGGCACGCCGGCTGCACAGGTCCCGCAGCGCCCGCAGGTAACCCGGCGGCGCGACTTGCACGCCACTTTCCCCTTGGATCGGCTCCACCAGAATCGCGACGATACGCTCGCCATGGGCCTGCTGGATTTTTTCCAGCGCGGCGAGATCGCCAAATGGCACTTTGATGAAATCCCCGGGGAGCCGATTGAACCCCAGCCGTACCGATGGGCCGTCGCTGGCAGACATCGTGCCCAGGGTGCGCCCATGGAAGGCGTTGTCCATGACCACGACCAGCGGCTGCTCGACGCCTTTGTGCCAGCCATGCAGACGCGCCAGTTTCAGCGCGGTTTCGTTGGCCTCGGCTCCGGAGTTGTTGAAAAACGCCCGGTCCATTCCCGAAAGCTGCGTGAGCTTGCCGGCCAACCGTTGTTGCCAATCGATGCTGTACAGGTTGGAGGTGTGCAGCAACAGGCCGGCCTGTTCACTGATGGCGGCCACCAGCCGGGGATGAGAATGCCCGACGTTGGTTACCGCCACGCCTGCCACCGCGTCGAGGTACTCGCGACCGTCTTGGTCCCAAAGGCGCGTACCCAACCCGTGGGTGAAATTCAGCGGCAGGGGTTGGTAGGTGGTCATCAGGCAGGCGGCGGTCATGACATCGAGCTCCATTGGATGGTTTTTTCCAGTATGGTTAGCCACCCTCAATGGATAAACATCGCTTTACTTCAATCATTTAAAAGCCGAGCTTGATAATGGACCTGTTCCAGGCAATGACCGTTTACGTGAAAGTCGTGGAAGCCGGCAGCCTGACGGCGGCGGCCCAGGCCTGCGAGATGTCCACCACCATGGTGGGCAATCACCTTCGCGCGTTGGAGCAACGCCTCGGCGTGCGCCTGATCAACCGGACGACGCGGCGCCAGCGCCTGACCGAGTTCGGCGCGACCTACTATCAACGCTGCCTGGAAGTCATCGGGCTGGTCGCCGACTCCGAGCGCCTGGCGGAGCAGACCCAGGGCGACCCCACCGGCACCTTGCGCATCACCGCGCCGCTGACCTTCGGCACGGAGCTCCTGGCGCCAGCCCTGGCCGAATTCAGCCAGCGCTACCCACAGGTCAAGCTCGACGTGGTCTTGACCAACCAGCGACTCGACCTGCTCGACCACGGTTTCGACGTCGCCGTCCGCCTGGGTCCTGTCGATCCCAAGCTGATCGCCCGCTCCCTGGTGGACTACACCTTGACCATCTGCGCGTCCCCGGCTTATCTGGCACGGCGAGGCACGCCACGACAACCCGATGACCTGCAACAGCACGACTGCCTGTCGTTTGCCTATTCTGCCGCTGACGAATGGCGCTTCGCCCAGGACCTCTGGCCTATCAACGGGCCAGAAGGCGAAATCAAGGTGCCGGTGACCGGGCCGATGCTGATCAACAGCTCCTCGGGCCTGCATCGCGCCGCCCTGGCCGGCATGGGTGTGGTGATGCTGCCGGACGCGCTGGTGGCGCAGGACCTGAGGGACGGGCACTTGGTGGCGCTGCTGCAGGATTATCAGCTGCCCCATCGGCCAATGAGCCTGGCGTACGCCCAGGATCGCTACCGTTTGCCGAAGCTGCGCAGTTTTGTCGAGTTTGCGCAGGAGAAGTGGGGCAAACCCTGATGGCCGCGCTCGATAAGTGTTGGATAAACCCCGTGGCGAGGGAGCTTGCTCCCTCGCCACAGTTCAGGCGTTCACCCGAAGCGCTACCCCGCTAGTGCCCCTCCGTCCCATCGGCTACTCTTCACCCTCGGAGAGCATTTTGATATCAGGGCTGATAGGGGAACAACGATGGACGACGCCTCGAAGATCGATTTGCTGCGGTTCGATTTGTCCGATCTGGACGAAAGCGTGCTCCACACCATCATGGAACTGGTGAGCGACGGCATCTGGGACTGGAACGCCAATACCGGGTTCGTTTATCGCAACCCCGGCTGGTACACCATGCTCGGCTACACGCCCCATTCACTGAGCAACACCGTGTTGACCTGGGAGAGCGTAATCCATCCGGACGATTATCCTCAGGTGATGGCGCTGTTCGATGACTACCTGGAACAACGGTCGCCAAAATACCAGGCCGAATACCGCTGTCGCACACATGACGGTTCCTATATCTGGATCGAAGACCGCGGCTACGTCATCGCCCGCAACCCCGACGGCAGCGTGGCCCGCATGATCGGCGCCCATCGCAGCATCGACGACAAGAAGCGTCTGTTCGAGCAACTGGAACAGCGCAACAAATCCCTCGAGGCAGTCATCGAAGAACGCACCCGCGAACTGTCGCGGGTCAACCATCAATTGCAAATCCAGCTCGACGAAAACCGCCGACTCGCCGAAACCGACGCCTTGACCCTGGTCGCCAACCGCTATCGCCTGGAGCAAGCCCTGCCATTGGCCTGCGAACGCGCCCAGCGCTTTCGCGAACCGTTGTCCCTGATCGCCATGGATGTCGATGATTTCAAGGACATCAATGATCGCTACGGCCATGCGTTCGGTGATGCGGCGCTGGTGCAGGTGGTGCAGGCGGTCAAACGCTGCGAACGCGACGGCGACCTGCTGGTGCGCTGGGGCGGCGATGAATTCATCATGATCTTGCCAAACACATCCTTGGCCGATGCGGTCCTGATGGCTGAAACCATTCGCCGAGGCCTGTCCGACCTGCTGCCGGTGGGCGACTTCCAGATCACCATGAGCTTTGGCGTGGTGCAGCGCCTCGAAGAAGAAACGCAGGAGTTGCTGATGGATCGGGCAGACCAGGCGCTGTATCGCTCCAAGATGGCCGGCAAGAACGTTATCTGCGACTGACTTGGGTTTGCAAAAAAGGAACCCTTGAGGCGTTTGTTGCGGTCATAACATTGTCCCCGCAATCAGGTCTCTCACGTTGGCGACTCGACTCCCCCACGCTTCGAACCTTTTCCTGGGCTGCGCCGGCTGGTCGCTGCCCAGGGCGCAATGGCCATCCTTTCCCGATGAAGGCACCCATCTGCAGCGCTACAGCGCACGCTTCACAGCGGTGGAGATCAACAGCTCGTTCTATCGCCCGCACCGCCCCGCCACCTACGCAAAATGGGCAGACAGCGTGGCACCAGAATTCCGCTTCTCGGTGAAGGTCCCCAAGCAGATTACCCACGAACGACGCCTGCTCGATTGCGAGGGGCTTGTGGATGAATTCCTCGGGCAGTGCTCACAATTGGGGGAGAAACTCGGCTGCCTGTTGATTCAATTGCCGCCGTCGCTAGCCTTTGACAACGCGCAGGCCGAGGCTTTTTTCAGAGCATTGCGTGATCGTTACCCTGGCGATGCGGTGCTCGAACCTCGACACCCGAGCTGGCTCGCACCACACGCCATGGCGATGTTGCAGGCCGAGCGCATCGGCCGGGTTGCCGCCGATCCGTCGCCGCTGCCAGGCGGCGATCAACCGGCGGCTTGGCCCGGCATTCGTTATTACCGCCTGCACGGCTCGCCGAAAATCTATTACACGCCTTACGACGACGTCCGGCTCAAGCAAATCGCCCAAGCCTTGCAAGCCGCCCCGGACACACCGACCTGGTGCATCTTCGACAACACGGCCAGCGGCGCCGCGACGCCGGACGCGTTGCGGTTGATGGAGCTGTTGCGCGACTGAAATGCGTACCGGCGACCGGTCCGACCGTGACAACACCGCCCGCGTCCAATAGATTAGGCGACCGGAAAAAAGCTCAATGCCTTTCTCGCCTTATCCCGCTAACAGAAGTAGTGAAATTTCAATGTCCGATTCCAATACCGCTGAATCCGTAGTCACCCTGTCGTCCAAAGCGGAATACGAAAACTCCATCAATCTTTCACAGCATCTGCCCCAGGCCAAAACCATCAGCGAGATGGTCCTCGATGCGTTCCAGTCGAACCGCGAAAGCGACCAGATCCGCGAACTGCGTACCGCCATTCGCCAGGCCCACGATGCGTTCGATGATGACAAGGCCTACGAATTGATGGGCCAGCTCAAGCAGCTCAAGGATGCCGAAGCCGCGGACTTTGCCGCCCTGGAAGACCTGAGCAGCCGCTTCCCCATCAGCCGCATACTTTCCAGCTACAAGGATGATGCAGACTTCCAGGAGCTGGTCTATGGCCTGGCCCTGAAAGTGCTGAACCAGACCCACCAGGCCATCAGCAACCCGAGCGGCAGCAAGGGCAAGGCCTCGCGGCCCAAGAAGGAAGCCGAGGTGTTCATCATCAGCAAGGACGGCATCAGCGTCACCCTGCCCCTGCGCACGCCACGTTCCAAGCCAAACGTCGACCGCGAGGCCTTCGAGTTCCTGGGCTTCAACTTCATTGGCGAAGGCGACGACGCCGAACTGGAAAGCGAAACCTTCCTGGACAACGACGGCACCGAACAACCGGTCACTCGCAAAAGCATCGTCACCGCGCTGCAACAGCAGAAAGCGTTCGACGGCTACAGCATCGCCCAGCAATAAAGCCCGGGGTGAGCCTTCCTTTGTGGGAGCGGGCTTGCTCGCGAATGCGCGCGGTCAGTCAACTTCAACTTAACTGACCCACCGCTTTCGCGAGCAAGCCCGCTCCCACAGGAACATCGCCAGCCGAAATAACGCCCAAGAAAAAGCCCCGCACTTCTCTCGAAGGCGGGGCTTTTTCATGGCTTTCGGCGGTTCAAACAGCACCAAGCCGTTCGACCATATCCGGAAACTTCTCGACCAATTTGATCAACAAAGCCGCCTGGGCGTTAGGCTTGGACTTTTCCTGCTCCCAGTTCCTTAGGGTGCCCGGACTGGTCCTGATGCTCTTGGCGAAAACAGCTTGGGACATATGGAGCCTGTCGCGCAGGGCCACGATTTCCTGGGCCGACACCTCGGGAACCGGCTTGTCTTCAATCGAAATCTGGCGAAGGGTAATCTTGCCCTCGCGGTGAGCGGCCATCTCCTCGACGCCTTGCATCATCTCGGCAAACAGATCACGCTTTTTCATAAGGTACCTCGTACTTTCAACTCAGCTTCTATGGCGCGCTTGAGCGTCTTCTCTTGCTCGGAGGTCAGGTTTTCCAGTTCGTCCTTGTCATAAATCGCAAACATCCAGAACTGACGATCATGCCTCAACCAATAATAAATGACCCGCAGTCCACCTCGTTTCCCTTTGCCGCGACGGTCATCGAACCAACGCAGCTTACGGAAGCCACCGGTACGTGGCATGACGTCACCGGCCTCTGGATGCTGCTGCATATAGAACTGAAGCAGGCGATATTCATCATCGGTCAGGTAATGGCCAACCGTGGCAGTGAACGTAGTCGTTTCAAAAAATAAGGTTCGCATGGCAGAAACTATAGGCAAATCGCGTATAGATCAACAAGCAACAATCTATTGCGACGAATGACAGCGGCTAGCCATGGCCTATCAAAAAAAGCCCCGCGCTTCTCTCGAAGGCGGGGCTTTTTTTGCAGCTCTGGCGCTTAAGGCGCGTAAGTCAGCAACAACTCACTCGGCACCTTGAAATCCAGGGACATCATGACGCTCAGGGCGGTGATGGTGAAGATCGAGAACACGAACAGCTTGCGTGCCCAGACCCTGTCATCCACTGCCTTGTAGCCGGTCCAGGCCATGTACAGCCAGTACATGCCCATGGCGGCGGCGACGGCGAGGTAGCTCATGCCGGCGTAGCCGCTGAAGGTCAGCATCAAGGTCGCCACGAGGAAGGCCAGGATGTAGAGCAGGATGTGTTTCTTGGCCACCTGGATGCCGCGCTTGACAGGCAAGACCGGAATCGAGGCTGCCAGGTAGTCGTTGAAGCGGAATATTGCGATGGCATAGGAATGCGGCATCTGCCACAGGCTGAACATCACCAGCAGCGTCAGCGCCGCCATGTCGAAGCTGTTGCTGACCGCGACATAACCGATCACCGGCGGCATCGCCCCCGACAGGCTGCCCACCAGCGTGCCATGGACCGACTTGCGCTTGAGGTACAGGCTGTAGAGGCCGACGTAGATGACAAAACCGATCACCGCGAACAAAGCCGCCAACGGATTGGCCACCCAGTACAGCAGCGCCACGCCGGCCACGCCCAGCACCGTGGCGAAGGCCAGGGCCAGTTGCACCGGAATCAGACCTTGGACCAGCACCCGGTTCTTGGTGCGTTCCATCTTGATGTCGATGTCGCGGTCGATGCAGTTGTTGAACACGCAACCGGACGCCACCACCAGGGAAGTGCCGATCATCGCCGCCAGGAAGATGGCCAGATCGACATGCCCTTTCGAGGCCAGGAAAAACCCGCCCGCCACAGAAAGCACGTTACCGAAAATGATCCCCGGCTTGGTGATTTGGATAAAGTGCTTCAGTGACATCCGGACTTTCCTCAGTGCGCCATCATGTTGGTGTGGATGCTGAACATGATCCACAACGACAAGCCGACCAGCAGAACGATCACCAACGCAGCGAAGACAAACGCAATCACGTTGTTACGCTGGGCGGCCGAGCGGTCCAGGTGCAGGAAGTACACCAGGTGGACCAATACTTGGACCACGGCGAAGATCAGAACGATCCAAAGCGTCAGGCTCTTGGGCAGCGACGGGTACATCACCAGGCCGAACGGAATGACGGTCAGGATCACCGACAGGATGAAGCCGATGGCGTAGGACTTGACGCTGCCGTGGCTGGCGTCGTGGCCATCATGGGAATGAGCGTTAGCCATTTACAGGGTCCCCATCAGATAAACAACGGTGAATACGCAGATCCACACCACGTCCAGGAAGTGCCAGAACAGGCTCAGGCAGCTCAGGCGCGTCTTGTTGGTGGCAGTCAGGCCCTTTTTCTGGACCTGGTACATCATGATCGCCATCCAGATCAGGCCGCTGGTCACGTGCAGACCGTGGGTGCCGACCAGGGTGAAGAACCCGGACAGGAAACCGCTGCGGTTAGGACCGAAGCCTTCGGAAATCAACATGTGGAACTCGTTGATTTCCATGCCGATGAAGCCGGCACCGAACAGGAAGGTCATGGCCAGCCAGCCCAGCACCTGGTTCTTCTTGCCCTTGAACAGTGCGAGCATGGCGAAGCCGTAGGTGATCGAGCTGAACAACAGCAGCGCGGTTTCACCCAGCACATACGGCAGTTCGAAGATGTCGTGGCCCGACGGGCCACCGGCGACGTTGTTGACCAGCACCGCGTAGGCCGCGAAGATCGACGCGAACAGAATGCAGTCGGTCATCAGGTAGAGCCAGAAACCGAATACGGTCATCTCGCCCGAGTCGTGGTGATGGTCATCATGCCCATGGTCATGACCATGGGCGTGTCCAACATTGGTCACTAAGTTCGACATGGTTTAAGCCTGTTCCAACGAGGTTTCAACACGGGTGGCGGTGGCAGGGACTTTCCCGGCCGCGACCAGGCGCTTGTGCTGCTCGGCTTCGATGCGTTCGATGACATCCACCGGCACCATGTAGCCCTGATCGTCACGGGCGGCATGGATGGCGAAATACACCACGGTGCCGACCAGGCTGGCGATGGCCAGCCACCAGATGTGCCAGATCATCGCGAAACCGAACACGGTCAACAGTCCGCCCATGACCACACCGGTGGCGGTGTTGTTGGGCATGTGGATCGGCGAATACTTGGCCGGAGTCTGGTACGCGGTACCGTTTTCCTTGGCTTCAGTGAACGGGTCGATCACGTCCGCTTTCGGCAGCACGGCGAAGTTGTAGAACGGTGGTGGCGAAGAAGTCGACCACTCCAGGGTATGGGCATTCCACGGATCACCGTGTTCGCACATGTTTTCCGGCTTCTTGCGGTCACGCACGCTGACGTACAGCTGGATCAACTGGCAGGCGATACCGACAGCGATCATCACCGCACCGAACATGGCGACGTACAGGTACGGCACCCACTCAGGGTTGGTGGTGGTGTTCAGGCGACGGGTCATGCCCATGAAGCCCAGTACATAGAGCGGCATGAACGCGACGAAGAAGCCGGTGATCCAGAACCAGAACGCTGCCTTGCCCCAGCCTTCGTGCAGCTTGAAGCCGAACGCTTTCGGGAAGTAGAAGGCGAAGCCGGCGATGTAGCCGAACACCGCGCCGCCAATGATCACGTTGTGGAAGTGCGCAATCACGAACAGGCTGTTGTGCAGCACGAAGTCCGCGCCCGGAATGGCCAGCAGTACGCCGGTCATGCCGCCGATGGCGAAGGTCACCATGAAGCCCAGGGTCCACATCACGTGGCTGGTGAAGCGCAGGCGCCCCTGGTAGATGGTGAACAGCCAGTTGAACAGTTTCACCCCGGTCGGGATCGAAATCAGCATCGTCGCCAGGCCGAAGAAGGCGTTGACGCTGGCCCCCGAGCCCATGGTGAAGAAGTGGTGCAGCCAGACCATGAAGCCCAGTACCGAGATCGCGCCGGAAGCATAGATCATCGAGTGGTGGCCAAACAGTTTCTTGCCGGAGAACGTCGAGATGACTTCGGAGAAAATACCGAACGCCGGCAGGATCAGGATGTACACCTCAGGGTGACCCCAGGCCCAGAACAGGTTGACGTACATCATTGGATTGCCACCAAGTTCGTTGGTGAAAATGTGGAAATCCATGTAACGGTCAAGCGTCAGCAGAGCCAGTGTCGCGGTCAGGATCGGGAACGAAGCGACGATCAGGACGTTGGCCCAGGTGCAGGTCCACGTGAAGATCGGCATGTCCATCAGCTTCATGCCTGGGGTACGCATCTTCAGCACGGTGGCGAGGAAGTTGACCCCCGTCAGCGTTGTCCCCAACCCGGATAGCTGTAGCGCCCAGATGTAGTAGTCCACACCCACGCCCGGACTGTATTGCAGCCCCGACAACGGCGGATAGGCAACCCAACCGGTCTTGGCGAATTCGCCGACACCCAGGGAAACGTTGATCAGCACGACGCCGGACACCAGCAGCCAGAAGCTCAGGGAGTTCAGGAACGGGAAGGCAACGTCACGGGCACCGATCTGCAACGGCACTGCCAGGTTCATCAGGCCGGTGAAGAAAGGCATCGCCATGAAGATGATCATGATCACACCGTGGGCGGTGAAGATCTGGTCATAGTGTTCAGGCGGCAGGTAGCCAGGCGAACCCTCGGTGGCCATGGCCAACTGGGTACGCATCATGATCGCGTCGGCAAAACCGCGCAGCAGCATGACCATGGCGACGACGATGTACATCACGCCGATCTTCTTGTGGTCGACCGAGGTCAGCCACTCAGTCCACAGATAGGTCCACTTCTTGAAATAAGTGATACCTGCGAACAATGCCAGACCACCGAGCGCGATGATGGCGAGGGTCACCATGACAATCGGCTCGTGGAACGGGATCGCTTCCCAACTTAATTTACCAAACATCGTTTACTCCTCTGCCCCGGCAGCTGAATGCGAGCTCATGTCCATCCCTTCCATGTTGTGAGCCACTTCCTTCTCGCCCTTCTCGTGATGCATCGGCTTGCCCGGATTCATCCCTTCATACTTGTCGATGATGGTCTGGAACAGGTTCGGCGTTACCGACGAGTAGAGTTCGACTGGGTTGTTCTGGCTCGGTTTGGAAAGGGCTTCGTATTCAGCTTTTTCAAGCTGTTTAGGTGCCTTCTTGACTTCGTTTACCCAGGCGTCGAATTCTTCCTGGGTGGTGGCGGTCGCCTTGAACTTCATGCCGGTAAAGCCCGCGCCGCTGTAGTTGGCGGAGATACCTTCGAGTTCGGTGTTCTGGTTGGCGATCAGGTGCAGCTTGGTCTGCATGCCGGCCATCGCGTAGATCTGGCCGCCCAGGCCCGGGATGAAGAACGAGTTCATCACGGTGTCAGAGGTGACCTTGAAGTTGATCGGCGTGTGGGCCGGGAACACGATCTTGTTGACCGTGGCGATGCCTTGTTCCGGATAGATGAACAGCCACTTCCAATCCATCGACACCACTTCGATGGTGATCGGCTTGACGTCGGAATCCAGTGGACGATACGGGTCCAGGGCGTGGGTCGACTTGTAGGTGACATAACCCAGGGCAATGATGATCAAGACCGGGATGGTCCATACCGCCACTTCGATCTTGGTCGAGTGGGACCACTTCGGCGTGTACACAGCCTGGGTGTTGGACGCGCGGTATTTCCAGGCGAACAGGAACGTCATGACGATAACCGGCACAACGACCAGCAACATCAGCAGCGTGGCGGTGATGATCAGGTTTCGTTCATCCAGGCCGACCTGGCCCTTGGGATCGAGCAGGGTCATGTTGCAGCCTCCCAGCAACAACGTGCCGAGCAGCGGCAACAAGCCTAGTAATCGGGGGTACCTGTTTTTACTCATCTCACGACCTCTAAAGCAGCTTGCGCAATGCAGTTGGGTTTTGATCGCCAACACTTCACCCTGCCAAGGGTTGGCATTTTCTTGGATTGAATAAGGGCTGCCCGTCGAACGTCAGCGGCTGTTCGACACATCCTGGGCCAGCAGTGAGTTCTTATTCGTTGGTCAAAGGCCTAGTTCAAGCCCAATTCCATTTGGTGCGGATAGTTGGAGGCACCGACACCTGGGGTCGCATGGGGCGCTGGCGCCCTTCGACCACTCTCGTGCTCAAGCCTGAGCCGGGTCGGAAATTCGGTGCGGGCGATTGTAGTGAGCTGACGCGCCGTAGACCATGTCTCATCCCGAAATAATTTTTATCCGAACCGGCAACAATCTCTTGTCGATATCGCAACGGGCCAGCATCTTATCGAAATTCATTCTCAACAAGAACCCCAAAAAACGTAAGGCTACTACGCCCGATTTAGACAGCTCCAGGTCGCATGACTGAGCCTTGATAGCTTTCTGGCGCCCGTTTTTCGGGGGCTTGGCGGAGAAGCGCTTCGCTGTTAAAAATGCCTGCACGAGATAACATCCGTATCCTCTGCAAAGGGCCAGCAGGCTGTTTTTTTATTACAGATCGAGGCGTCAATTCGCGTCTTGAAAGGAGCCCGGACCCAACATGTGTGACAACGTGTCGCACATTGCCGCAGGCTATTCTTGCCTCGGATCAAGGCTGATCCTTACCGGGCCTGAAACGAAAAACGCCCCGGCTCCTGATAAGGAAACCGGGGCGTCGTCCTGCGTTGCCTCAGCGAATGGCCTTGCGGTTGCGCGACACCAGCAATGGCACCAGCACGACGGTCAGCACGAACGCCACCAGCGCCCATTGCGCCAGCGACAATCCGAGGATCGGCGGATACGGGGTGGAGCAGAAACCATCGACCTGGAAGCCCAGCGGGAAGATCTTCGCCAGCGGCAGGTCATCGACAATCGGCTGCAGCACATCGATACCGCAGCTGACCGCCGGGAAGAACTGGGTGTATACGTGATGCCCTGCCACTCCCGCGCCGGCCAAGGCGCAAAGCACAACCAGGCCTTCAAAAATCGTCAGGCTGCGGCGGCTGCGCATCGCCGCGCCGATGAAGGCGAAGATCGCGATCAGCAACAACGCATAGCGTTGCAGGATGCACAGTGGGCAGGGAGCCTCACCGAGGACCACCTGCATATAGAGCGCACCGCCGATCAGCGCCAGGCAGATAAGCCCCAGCAGCACGAGATAGCGCCGCTCACGGCCCAGCCGCATCATTTCCTCATTCATTGCGTTTCCCTTAAGTGCATGGATCGACGCGCAGCCTTGCGGCACGTGGCGCGTTATCGGATGGCCGAAGTCTACACGCAGAAGATGAACGAGCGGCAGTCGGCAGTATCGAGGGAATAAACAGGAAGGGGGTTAAGCGCGGATTAATTTCAGTACCGCGTCGGCAGAACCAACGCTATCGCGAGCAAGCTCGCTCCCACAGGGATTGGGGGTACGCCAACAGAATGGCCCCCGAAAAACTGTGGGAGCGAGCTTGCTCGCGATTAAGGCAACCCGGTCTCCCAGGTCGCCCGCAGCCTTTATTCCAACGCAGCCGCCGGCCCGAAGAACTCGTAACGGCTTTGCTCCGTGCGGCACGCCCAAGGCCTTGAGATGCCGCTTGATCGCCGCCATGAAACCCTTCGGCCCAAGGAAATAGGCGTCCAGGTCGCGTTGTTCCGGCAGCCACTGCGCCAGTTGGTCCTCGCTCAACAGCCCGACCTTGTCAGCCGCAGGGCCGGTGCCGTCATGCTCGTCGTAGCAATAGAAGCGCTTGAGTTGCGGATGCCGGCTGGCCAGGTCGTCGATCCAGTCGCGGAAGGCGTGTACTTGCCCATTGCGCGCGCAATGGATGAAGTGCACGGGACGCTCGGTCTGCAACGCCGCCTGCAACATCGCTAGGGTCGGAGTGATGCCGACGCCGCCACTGATCAGCACCAGCGGTTTGTCACTTTCCGTGAGATAGAAGTCTCCGGACGGCGGGAAGAGTTGGATGCTGCTGCCGACCTGGAACTCGTCGTGCAGGTAATTGGATACCCGGCCACCCGCCTCGCGCTTCACGCTGATGCGGTACTGCCCGTTGTCCGCCAGGGCCGACAGCGAATAATTGCGGCGCACTTCTTCACCGTCCAGGACCAACTTCATGCCGATGTATTGGCCAGGCTCGGCCTGCAAGATCGGGCCCTTGTCGGCCGGTTCAAAGTAGAAGGAGGTGATTTCCGCGCTCTCCGGCACCTTCGCGGTGAGGATGAATGCCCGCTCACCGCGCCAGCCACCCGGCGCCGCGGCCTTCTGGTCATACAGGCCGGTCTCGGCGCCGATCAGGATATCGGCCAGTTGGTTATAAGCCGCGCCCCATGCCTCGATCACTTCTGGCGTGGCGATTTCTTCGCCCAGCACTTCAGCGATTGCCCGCAGCAGGCAGGCACCAACGATCGGGTAATGTTCAGGCTGGATTTGCAAGGCCACGTGCTTGTTGACGATTTTCGCCACCAGGTCGCCCAATTGGTCGAGCTGATCGATATGGCGTGCGTACATCAGCACGCCGTTGGCCAGCGCCCGGGGTTGGTCGCCGCTGGCCTGGTGAGCCTGGTTGAACAGCGGGCGCACTTGGGGATATTCGGACAACATCATGCGGTAGAAATGAGTGATCAGCGCTTCACCACCGCTCTCGAGCAATGGGACAGTGGAACGGATGATGGCGCGTTGTTCTCGACTCAGCATAGGTGACTCCTCGCGTGGAACAGATAACGGATACCCATGCTTATCAGTTTTCATGCCACAAAATTTACTACCTAATTTCAATAGGTTAAGAACTTGATAGTCATAAAGACACCACAGCCTTTATAGTCGTTATGACCAACTGGAGTCATTATGACCGCAACCTCCTTGCTCACCTCACTGCTGCCCCTGGTGGCGGATCTGTCCCGCGAATTGCCGGAAGGCGAACGTTACCGGCGCTTGCTCGGCGCCTTGCGCGCCCTGCTGCCGTGCGACGCCGCCGCGCTGCTGCGCCTGGACGGGGATTGCCTCGTGCCGTTGGCCGTGGATGGCCTGAGCACCGACACATTGGGACGGCGATTCCGTATCAACGAACACCCGCGTTTCGAGGCGTTGCTGGCCAATTCGCAGCCAACCCGCTTCGCCACCGACAGTGACCTGCCCGATCCCTACGATGGGCTGGTCGAAGGCCTGGACGAACATCTGGAAGTCCACGACTGCATGGGTTGCCCGCTGTTCGTCGATGAGCGGCCCTGGGGGTTGCTGACCCTTGATTCATTGGATCCGGAACGCTTCGAACCGATCGACCTGAGCGCTTTGCAAGCCTTTGCCAGCCTCGCCGCCGCCACTGTCAGCGCCGCCGAACGGATCGAGCGGTTGGCTCTGAGGGCCGAGGATGAGCATCACCGCGCCGAGGTCTATCGCCAGGCGAGCGGCCAGCAGCATCGCGACATGGTTGGCCAGAGCAAGGCCCACAAACGCCTGGTGGAAGAAATCAAGTTGGTGGGCGGCAGCGACCTGACGGTGCTGATCACCGGCGAAACCGGCGTCGGCAAGGAACTGGTCGCCCAGGCGATACACGCAGCCTCCAACCGCGCCGACCAACCGCTGATCAGCCTCAACTGCGCCGCGCTGCCGGACACCCTGGTGGAAAGCGAGCTGTTCGGTCATGTGCGCGGCGCTTTCACCGGAGCCATGAACGACCGGCGCGGCAAATTCGAACTGGCCGATGGCGGAACCTTGTTCCTCGATGAGGTGGGCGAGCTGTCCCTGACCGTCCAGGCCAAGTTGCTGCGGGTCTTGCAGAGCGGTCAGTTGCAACGCCTGGGCTCGGACAAGGAACACCGCGTCGACGTACGCCTGATCGCGGCGACCAATCGCGACCTCGCCGACGAAGTGCGCAATGGCCGTTATCGGGCCGACTTCTACCATCGCTTGAGCGTGTACCCGCTGCAGGTGCCCGCACTGCGTGATCGCGGGCGTGATGTGTTGCTGCTCGCCGGTTTTTTCCTGGAACAGAACCGGTCGCGCATGGGCCTCGGGAGCCTGCGCTTGACCAGCGATGCCCAGGCCGCGCTGCTGGCCTACGACTGGCCGGGCAATGTGCGCGAACTGGAACATCTGATTGGCCGCAGCGCGTTGAAAGCGCTGGGCCACTGCAAGGTACGGCCGAAAATCCTCAGTTTGAGCGCCGAAGACCTGGACCTGCCCCGCGCAGCCTCGGACACCGTTCCCATTGCCAGCCCTGCGCCAGCGCAGCCGGAGTTGACGACCGGCGACATGCGCCAGGCCATGGAAAATTATCAAAGGCAACTCATCAGCGCTTGCCTGGAGCGTCACCAGCACAACTGGGCCAGCGCCGCCCGAGAGCTGGGCCTGGACCGGGCGAACCTGGGGCGGATGGCGAAACGGCTGGGCCTGAAATAGTGGCTTGTGGCAGCGATCCATGCGATCGACAAGCTTTCGCCCTAAAGCCTGCCCCCTACAAGTCGATAACCCGTTATCAAAAGCTGTCTTGGCGATCTACATCGCTCGCCCCACCTTTTTACACAGAAGGTTTTTATGTCTTCCAACAAAGCCCGCGCAGATTCACTTTCGCTTCTGCTGTTTACCTTGCGCAGCGGCAAGCTGATGGCAATCAACCTGCTCAAAGTCAGTGAAATCATTCCCTGCCCGCCGCTGACCAAACTGCCGGAGTCGCACCCGCACGTCAAAGGCATCGCCACGCTGCGCGGAACATCACTGTCGGTGATCGACCTGAGCCGCGCCATTGGCGAGCGCCCGCTGGAAGATCCCGATGGCGGCTGCCTGATCGTCACCGACGTCAGCCGTTCCAAACAAGGCCTGCATGTCCAGGCTGTGAGCAAAATCGTCCATTGCCTGACCACCGACATCAAGCCACCGCCCTACGGCTCCGGCGGCGTGCGTGCGTTCATCACCGGTGTGACCTCGGTGGACGGCACGCTGGTGCAAGTGCTTGATATCGAAAAAGTCATCCATGGCATCGCCCCGGCACAGATCGAGACGGCGCCCACCGAGCTGAGCATGGAAGACGCCGAAGTGCTCGGCAACGCGCGGATCCTGGTGGTCGATGACAGCCAGGTCGCCCTGCAACAATCGGTGCATACCCTGCGCAACCTGGGCCTGCAATGCCACACGGCCCGCAGCGCCAAGGAAGCCATCGATTGCCTGCTGGAGCTGCAAGGCACCGCGCAGGAGATCAACCTGATCGTCTCCGATATCGAGATGTCGGAGATGGACGGCTATGCACTTACCCGCACGCTGCGCGAGACGCCGGATTTCGCCCATCTCTACGTATTGCTGCACACCTCGCTCGACAGCGCCATGAACAGCGAAAAAGCACGATTGGCCGGCGCCAACGGCGTGCTGACCAAGTTCTCTTCGCCCGAACTGACCAAGTGCCTGATCACGGCGGCCAAGGCCGTGGCTGAACAAGGCCGCTGAGTTCGCTGAAAATCGATCGCAGCTTTCTTTGGCTCCAGCGCAACGAAAGCCGCGATCCATTCTCGTCACCCGCCCTTCGCCCTCGCCTCAGGCATACTCTTGTCCTGGTTTCCCAGAACAAGGACTTTCCTGATGAAAACCCCAGCCCTGATTCTCTTCACCCTGATCGCCCTGTCGTCGCAGGCCCACGCCTCCAGCTCCGACGCCTGGGCCACCTATGACAAGAAAGTACTCGCCAGTTGCGTCAAGGCCAGTGGCTTGAAAAACGCCGAACCGGTCGGCACCGCCGCGCAATTCGATGACCGCGTCGGCTACACCGCGCTGCTGCTGCAAGGCCAATACCCGCAAAAGCACATGAAAGGCGCGACCGGTACCGAACTGTGCCTCTACCGCAAGAAAACCAAGACCGCCTTCGTTACCGAATGGGACTCGATCCGTCCCGCCGGCACGTCCCAGTGAATGGCGCATAACTTGCTTCGCACCGCTCATTACGGCGTTTTTCTGACGCCGCTTCCAGCCTATTTGCCTGCGGTCGATTAATGAATACAACGTTTTCCTGCGTAGGGTGCGGCAAGTGCTGCTCCGGTCATCACGTTCCCCTGACGCTCGACGAAGCCAGGATGTGGGCGAGTGACGGCGGTCAAGTGATCGTCCTGATCGAGGCCTTCCTGCCCAATGGCCTCGGCCTGCCCGTGGCGCAGCGCGAACATGCCGAACGGCGCTCTGCGGTAGTCCGCAGCGGCACGAGTGAAGCCTTGGTGGCAATCACTTTTGCCGCCTACAACGCCGGCCCCTGCCACAACCTGGATGCCGACAACCTGTGCAGCATCTATGAGCGCAGGCCTTTGGTGTGCCGCATCTATCCGATGGAAATCAATCCGCACATCCCGCTCAATACCGCCGCCAAGGACTGTCCACCGGAGTCGTGGGAAACGGGGCCGCAGTTGATCGTCGGCGGCAAGTTGGTGGATCAGGAACTGGCAGGATTGATCGAGCGCTCACGTCAGGCTGACCGTGAAGAAATCGGCATCAAGGAACGCATCTGCGCCTCCTTGGGCATTCACACCACGGCCCTGAAGGGCGACGGATTCACGGCGTACCTGCCGAACATGGAGGCGTTTGCCGCGGCCATCGACCTGGCCCGTTCGCAGCCACTGCAGCCGCAAGCCAGCGAATGGCAGTTCCATTTGTCTGGGGATGACATTGCCAGCCAGGTCATGGCCAGTGGCGCGCGGGTGGTCACGGAGGCCCCCGTCAATTACGCCTTTATTTCCCTGCGCGCGGCATGAATCTCTGAGAATCCCTGTGGGAGCGAGCTTGCTCGCGATAGCGATTCATGTGCCAGTCTGTCGTCGCCTGATACACCGCTATCGCGAGCAAGCTCGCTCCCACAAGAGACTGGTGGCCCTGCGATTACGCCGTCCCCTCTCGCCTAACCGCCGCCAAGAATGTTAGCGTGCTTGGTATTCCATGCAGATGAGCCTTGCACGATGAAAAAAACCGTACTTGCCTTCAGCCGTATCACACCGCCGATGATCGAACGCCTGCAACAGGAATTCGACGTGATCGTGCCCAACCCGTCGAAGGGCGACATCAACGCGCAATTCAACGAAGCCCTGCCCAATGTCCATGGACTGATTGGGGTCGGCCGCAAGCTTGGCCGCGAGCAATTGCAGCACGCCACCAAGCTTGAGGTGGTATCCAGCGTGTCGGTGGGCTATGACAACTACGACCTGGCGTACTTCAATGAACGCGGGATCATGCTCACCAACACCCCCGACGTGCTCACCGAAAGCACTGCCGACCTGGCGTTCGCCCTGCTGATGAGCAGCGCCCGTCGCGTCGCTGAACTGGATGCCTGGACCAAGGCCGGACAGTGGCAGGCAACCGTCGGGCCACAACTGTTCGGCAGCGATGTGCATGGCAAGACCCTGGGCATCGTCGGCATGGGCAATATCGGGGCGGCGATTGCCCGACGCGGCCGGTTGGGGTTCAACATGCCCATCCTGTACAGCGGCAACAGTCGCAAGACAGCGCTGGAAAACGAGTTGGACGCGCAATTTCGCGAACTGGACCAATTGCTAGCCGAAGCGGATTTCGTCTGCCTCGTGGTGCCCCTCAGCGAGAAGACCCGCCACCTGATCGGCCAGCGCGAACTGGGCCTGATGAAACCGAGCGCGATCCTGGTCAATATTTCCCGCGGTCCGGTGGTGGACGAGCCAGCACTGATCGAAGCCCTGCAGACCCAGCGCATCCGTGGCGCCGGGCTGGACGTCTACGAGAAAGAGCCGCTGGCCGAGTCGCCACTGTTCCAGTTGAAAAACGCCGTGACCTTGCCACACATCGGCTCGGCGACCCACGAAACCCGGGAAGCCATGGCCAATCTTGCCGTGGAAAACTTGCGCAGCGCATTGACCGGCGAACGACCGAAGAACCTGGTCAACCCGCAAGTCTGGAAATAAAACACACTGTGGCGAGGGAGCAAGCTCCCTCGCCACAGGGTTTATCGCCTGACGTTGTGCATCAGCGGGCACCCAGCGCGACTTCCGTTGCTACGGGTCGTGGCTTGCGAAACACCAACACGTTACCCAGCATTACCAACACCAGCCCTGCCAGCGCTGGCGCCGTCCATTGATAGCCTTCCGCGAACGCCGAAACGTTTAACGCCACCACCGGAAACAATACCGTGCAATACGCTGCGCGCTCCGGACCCATGCGGCCGACCAGCGTCAGGTAGGCAGTGAACCCGATCACCGAGCCTGGGATCACCAGGTACAGCAGCGAGCCGACGTAGCGAACGTTCCATTCCATGTCGAACGGGATGCCCTGGAACAGACACCACACCGACAACATCGCCGCCCCGTATGCCATGCCCCAGGCGTTGGTGGTCAGCGGCTTGAGGCCGGCTTTCTGTTGCAGGCTCGACAACATGTTGCCCGCCGAGAAACACAACGTCCCCAGCAACGCCAACGCCAACCCGAGCAAGGTTTGCGGGCTTGCGCGGTGACCAGCCAGTTCCGGCCAGAACAATAGCGCCAGCCCGAACAGTCCCAAGGCGCCGCCCAGCAACACGTTACGGGCGATGCGCTGGCCGAAGAACACCCGGGCGTTCATGGCATTCCAGAGGGTCGCGGTGGAGAACACCACCGCAACCAATCCGCTGGGAATCCACTGGCTTGCGGTGAGGAAACACATGAAGTTGATGCAGAACAGGCAAAGGCCCTGGGCGAGGCAGATCAAGTGGCCGCGCCGGTTCATCACTTGTAGACGCCGGCTGAGCACCAGCATCGCGAATAGGATCAGCGCGGCAAGACCGAAGCGATAGACAATCGACACGGGAATCGCGACGACGCCCAACTGCAGCTTCAAGGCGATCCAGGTGGTGCCCCAGATGAGTACGGTCAGCAGGTACAACGAGAGGTTCATGAGGGTGACTCCTGGCAATGGCCTCCAGTGTCACGTCGATGCATGTCCGGCGCTTGCGTAAACTTGCGGTTTTTATGCGGGTCAGGCTGGCACGGGGCGGATGACGGAGTAGGATGCAAGCGTTGGAGAAACGATCATGGCCAGTCTGCAAACCCTGCAAGTCTTCCAAGCCCTCAACAGCTCGCCCAATGCTCGCCTTGAGCACAGCGCCGAGCTCGGTGACGGCATGGCGGCCGCTTTGTGGAGCAATCATCACGACGCCCGCGACTACGAAGCGCCGACCCACCATACGCTGTCGTGCTATATCGCCGGCGGCACCGGTACGTTTCGCCGCGAGCGGCCTGATACCACCGGAGCGCCCGACAAACTCTGCGTCCTGCCGGCAGAGCATGAATCAGCATGGGTCATCAACGGCGACATCCGCCTGGCCCACCTGTATTTCAGCCCGGAGCAGTTTGCCGTTGGCTGTGTCACGCTACTCGACCGCGAACCCAGGCAAGTGCAGTTGCACGAAGCGACGTTTCTTGACGACCCGCAACAGGCGCAGCGCTTTCGCCAGTTGATCAACCTGAATTGGGACGAGCCCGCCGAGCGCCTGCTCACCACCAGCCTCGCCCATGACATGCTCAGCCACTTGCTGCTCAGCCAGGTCGGCCCACGCCAGGGTCTTCGTCTCAAGGGCGGGCTTGCTCCTCACCAGCGGCGCATGCTGGTGGAGTACATCGACGCTCAACTGGCCGAGGCCATCAGTCTGGGGCAACTCGCTGCGTTGTGCGCGCTCTCCGAATACCACTTTGCCCGGATGTTCCGCGAAAGCTTCGGATTGCCACCCCATCAGTATGTGCTGGCAAGACGCCTGTCCCAGGCGCGGCAGCTATTGCGCAGCACTTCGCAACCGCTGGGCGATGTAGCGCTGGCCTGTGGATTTGCCAGCGCCAGCCACTTCACCCACCGATTTCGCCAGACCCTGGGCGCGACGCCTGGAGAGTATCGCCAGGCGTTCCTGCGCTAAACGCAAACGGGCCTGCATTAGCAGGCCCGTTTTCAGTCAGACTTAAGTTGGGACGGGGCGATCAACCGTTGAGCGCGGCCCGTTCGTTTTCCAGGAATTCTTCTTCCAGCATGGCATCGGCCAGCGCAATCGACTCGGTCGGCCCGTTGGTGGCAGCGCGCTTGCCGCGCAGTTTGCCGAACAGATGCTCCAACTTGTGTTCCAGTTTGCTGGCCGCGCCTTCGATGGCAAGCTCCAGCGATTCCGCCTTGTGCGTCACCGAAATTGGCTGGTGGCCTTTTGGCCGCGCCTCGAGCTGGCAACGCAAGTCATGGGGACCGGGCTTGTCGCCGTTCTCATCCCCCAAATGGACCTCGACCCGTGTCAGGTCTTCTTCGTAACGTTCGAGCGTGCTTTCAATGGTAGTACGTACCCACTCCTCCAGTCGGATGCTGCTTTGAATATGGTTATCGCTATTGACTTGGATTTGCATAGTTCATCCCTTATTTCGGCTAGCTCGCCAGGGGCCAATCGACGTTAGCGCAACGGCCCCTTGAGTACAGAGTCGGGCTGGCGGAAGAACAATTCAAGCCCTGGAAAAAGATAAATATTGATTTGCAAATAAAGCCGGACAACGGGCAAAAGCGCTGTTAATGTCGGGAGTTGCTTCGCCCCACCCAAGCCCCTCCAAACACCTTCCCTTCTTGCACCGTCAGCGAACATCAACCGCTTCCTGCCCCGAAACGGGCTGCATGGAAAGCCGCATTCCAGAGCATTCGTTCGTCAGGCGCCGTGATCATTGTCCGACAGTTTTTCCGGCATGGCCCTTGCTAACTCCTCTACAGGAGCCTGCAGAAGCTACCGAACGCGGCGAGACGGCGATTCCTTGAGGCTGACGCCCTCCGCAACCTTTGGATGGACACGATCATGGAATGGCCGGTGGTCCGGTATTGCGAACTAATCCCGATCATGGCCGGTCAACAACTGCACGTTCAATCAGGCGGTGACGCATCATGGACAACCCTTTTCAGATCATTACGGACGCCTTCGCGCCGCAGTATCAAATCAACCTGAGCATTCAGGGCCTGGACGGAAGCATCATGCTGACCCTTTCCAAGGGCGGGCGCATCGTCGCCAAGCGCATGATCAGCGCCCAGCAACGCAACGATCCGGAACGGCTCAAACGTCTGGTGCAGAGCATCCAGTTCGGGATCGCCATCGAACAGGGCCACAGCGCCGTGGCCATCCTCGAAGCCATGACCGGCGGTGACAACATCAAAGTGCCGCCACCCCAAGCCCAAGGCCCGGCACCTTCTGCCGCCGGCCTCTAGATTTCGCCCTTTTCCACTTCGGTATGTTCACTGGAACCCGCACCGATCTTGCGGTGCGGATGTTCGATCTTCACCGAAGGGAACTGCGACGAGGCGTAGCGCACCACCAGGATCGCGAACGCCAATAGCAAGATGCCGCCGCACAGGTAGATGATCCCCAGATCAGGCGGGCTGTGGTGGGAGACGTTGGAAATCAGCAGCCGCGTCAGCGCCGTGATCGCCACGTAGATCAAAAACCGTACAGGCATGTGGTTGGTCTTGAAATAGATCCCGACCATCGCACCCAATTCGAGGTAGATGAACAGCAGCAGGATGTCATCGATCTTGATGTGTCCCGTTTCGATCATCTGCAGGAATTCCATTACCGCAGCCCATGCGGTCACCGCACCAATGGCGAACAGCGCCAGGTAGTGAAACGTCTCGACGAACAGGTTGCCCAGCGATTCGGCCAGTTGATGCACGTTCTGGCGCAGGTTCTCGGCCCAGTTGATTTTCACGATGTAGTTTCCTTAGGTCGACTCGACCGGATGATGCGGGTTGGACGTGACGGTTGTTCTGCATGCAGAAAAAAGGCCAGTGTCCTCGATGAGATGGCGATGGGCTGGTATTCGACACGTGTCACACGAAACGGCGGCGTCGCGAACAGGCACGGCTTACGCGACAAGACTCGAAACCGGCTACATTAAAAAGCCACTATCCAAAGGGAAGGGATTCGCTTATTCTTTCGCCTGTATATAAATACAGTAGTCGCACGATAACCAATGTGAAGGCATGTGAGGTGGTGAATGGCCGTCGAAGTGGTATACCGCAGCAGCCGAGATCTGGAGCGCTTGTTCATGGATAAAGCCGAAGCTGACCGTCATGACAAAATGCTGGAGCTCGCCGAATTGCTGGCCGAGGTGTTGCAAAAAGCCGTTCCATCGCTGAGCGAGCAACAGGTGGAAGAAGCCGGGATCTACATGGCGAAGAATCGCGATGTGTTCGCCAAGGCATTCAAGAGCCAGCCGGACGCCCTGTCCGAGTTGCTCAACCCGTCGGACGAATGACCAAAAGATCGCAGCCTTCGGCAGCACCTACACCGCGTAGGCGCTGCCGAAGGCTGCGATCTTTTTTTATCAATAGAAACGACGCGGGTCCGAATCGATCAGGCTGGCGAGCTTGGTCAGGGCGAAACGCAATTCGTCCTGGCTGGTGGGGGACATCAGCACCAGGCGCACGCACCGGCTGGCGGTGCCTGAACGTTCAGCCTGGAACTGGCTGCCACTGAGTACCAATACGCCATTGGCTCGGGCGAGCATGGTGAATTCGTCGCTGGTCCATGGCTCGGGCAACGTCAACCAGACGTGATACGAGTAAGGCTGGGCCTTGAGCTCGAACCTGGCGAAGACTTCTTGGGCAATCGCTTGCCGCGCAGCCGCTTCGTTGCGCTGGATGCGAACCAGCTTCTTGTCCAGGCCCTCCGTGATCACGTTGCTGGCCAACTGCGCGGTCAACGGCGAGGGCATCCAGACGCTGCTGCGCACCATCGAGGTCAAGCGCGACAGCAGTTTCGGCGGGCTATGGAGATAGCCGATGCGAAGCGCCGGCATGACGGACTTGGACAGGCTGGTCAGGTACACCGAACGGTCCGGTGCAAAGGCGGCCAACGGCTTGGTCGAAGGATCGGTCGCGAGAAAACCGTAGATATCATCGTCCAGGATGATGAAGTCGAACTCTTCGGCCAGCGCCGCAATCTGGGCCCGGCGTTGTTGCGACATGATTGCGGCCGTGGGGTTCTGGCACGTCGCCACGCAAATCAGCATGGCCGGTTTTTCCCGCAGGCACAGCTCGCGCAACGCCTCGGGAATGATGCCTTCGTCATCCATCGGCACGCCGCGCAGGCGACGTTCCAGGCCATGGGCAAGGGAAATGATGCCGGGATAGCAAAGCGCTTCGCACAGCACCAGGTCGCCAGCACGGGTCAAGGCGCTCATCGCTACCATCAAGCCATGCTGGGCACCCGACGTGATGACCACCTGTTGCCATTGAGCGTCGGGCAATGAATGGCGAAGCCATTGCGCCCCTGCCTCACGATGGGCCGGATGCCCACCGTCGGGGGCGTAATCCAGGGCGCGAGCGAAATCGGTGCTCCTGGCCATGCCCACCAGCGCACCGCGCAACCAATAATCCAACGTCTCGCTGTAGGGTTTGATGATCGACAGATCAAGTAATTCAGGCTGGCCAAGGTTGAGCGCCACGGCACTGTTGCTCGTCGGCAGTTCAAGTAACTGGCGGTTGAGCACATAAGTGCCGCGTCCCACTTCCCCGCGCACCAAATGACGCCGATGGGCTTCGCTGTATGCCCGGCTGATGGTGCCCGGCGTGACATCCAACGCACTGGCCAGCTCCCGCAGCGTCGGCAGCCGATCACCTTCATTCAACACTCCACTGTCGATATCGCGCGCCAGTGCATCGGCGATCGACAGGTACATCGGCTGGCTGGTGTCGCTTAGCTGGGGAACCCACATGAATGACGAATGCCCATCGTAGAAATGATCAGTGGCCGAGCATAGCACAAGGCGCCGTGCGGCTCATTCCGGCAAGCGGCGCAAATTGAGTTGATTGAATCGATTCACTGCTTTGCCAGAATGCCGAAGCACGAAAAGCCGTATAGCCAGATGAAATCGCCTACACAGCGATAAAACGTAGCGCCGTGAAAATATTTCAATGATTAATCACCGCGCCTATTGAATCGATTCAATCCGTTCAAATACACTCACGAAAATCGACTCAATCAATTCCCCCAACCGCCAACATTCGGGTGCCCAGCGCGCCAAGCCGAGACCTCATGGACACAATCAGAAAGGATCTATCCCTCTCCGCGATCATCGCAGGCTTTATTGCCGTGATCATTTCCTACGCCGGCCCACTGATCATCGTGTTCCAGGCCGCCAAGGAAGCACAGCTGCCCAACGATGTGGTGTCGTCATGGATCTGGGCCATTTCCATTGGCAGCGGGGTGACAGGGCTGTTCCTGAGCTGGCGCCTGCGGGTTCCGGTGATCACGGCGTGGTCGACGCCGGGCGCGGCGTTGCTGGTGTCGATGCTGCCCACCGTAACCCTGCCCCAGGCCATCGGCGCCTACATCGTGGCTTCGGTAATCATCGCCGTGGTCGGCCTGTCCGGCGCGTTCGACAAACTGATGAGCCGCCTGCCCAAGGCCATTGCCGCCGCCATGCTCGCCGGCATCCTGTTCCGCTTCGGCGCCGGGCTGTTCACGTCCATTGAACTGCAACCGGTGTTGGTGTTGGCGATGATCGCGGCCTATCTGGCCTTCAAGCGCTTCTCGCCACGCTACGCGATCCTGTCGGTGCTGATCATCGGCTGCGCGGTGGCAGCTTCGTTCGGCGAACTCAACAGCGGCTCGATCGATGTTGCGGTGGCCCATCCGGTCTTCATCGCCCCGCAGTGGAGCTGGCACGCGATCATCAACATCGGCCTGCCGCTGGCGCTGGTCACCTTGACCGGTCAATACGTGCCGGGCATGGCCGTGCTGCGCACCGCCGGCTATGACACGCCGGCTCGCTCGATCATTTCCTTCACCGCCATCGGCTCGATCCTGATGGCTCCGTTCGGCTCCCATGGCTTGAACCTGGCCGCGATCACCGCAGCGATCTGCACCGGCCGCGAAGCCCATGAGGACCGCGACAAACGCTACATCGCCGGGATTGCCTGCGGGGTCTTCTACATCCTGATGGGCATTTTTGGCGCGACCTTGGCCTCGGTGTTTTCCGCGCTGCCGAAAGAATTGATCGCGTCCCTCGCCGGCCTGGCCTTGTTCGGCGCGATCAGTGCCGGGCTGACCGGTGCCATGGCCGACGACAAACAACGGGAAGCCGCGCTGATCACCTTCCTGGTGACAGCGTCGGGCATGAGCTTCCTCGGTTTGGCCGCCGCATTCTGGGGACTGATCTTTGGTCTCGTGGCGCATTTCGCATTGAACTACAGCCGCGAACGCCGGGCCGCCGTACTGGCCGAGGGCAGTCGCCCCTAGTACCTCGCGACGGCGTCATCGGTACAACAAACGCTCCGCCAACTCATCGGCCACCCGGGCTGGCGAGCGTTTTTCCGCCTGGGCGTGGGCGAAGACTTCCGTGAGCCGGGCGCCGATCTTCGACAGGTGCGCGGTGATGGTCGGCAACTCTTCGCCGCGATGCTTCAGGGCGACATAGATCAGGCCGCCGGAGTTGATCACGTAGTCCGGCGCATAGAGGATCCCGCGCCTCTCCAATTGATCAGCCACCTGCAAGTTGCTCAGTTGGTTATGAGCCGAGCCGGCGACCGCCGAGCAACGCAGTTGCGCCACGCTGTGGCTGTTGAGCACGCCGCCGAGCCCGCAAGGCGCCAGGATGTCACACGGTGTGCTGAGCAATGCATCGTTGGCGATGGGGTGGGCACCCAATTGCTCCATGGCCAACTGGACCTTGCCGGGGTCGATGTCGCTGACCAGCAGTTCCGCGCCCGCCGCGTGCAGTTGTTCGGCCAGGGCATAACCGACGTTGCCCAAGCCCTGGATCGCGACGCGCAGGCTCTCCAGGTTATCGCTGCCCAAACGGGCCATCGCCGTGGCGCGAATACCGGCGAAGACGCCCATCGCCGCGTGCGGCGCCGGGTCTCCCGAGGCGGTGGTGCTGGTGACGTGACGGGTTTGCTGGGCGATGCAGTCCATGTCCGCCACCGACGTCCCGCTGTCGATGGCGGTGATATAGCGGCCATCCAGTTGCTCGATGCAACGGCCAAAGGCTTCGAACAGCGCGGCCCGGCTTTCGACATGCGCAGGGCGCATGATGACCGCCACTCCGCCCCCCACGGGCAAGCCGGCCAGGGCAGCCTTGTAGCTCATGCCCTGGGCCAGGCGCACAGCGTCGGCCACGGCACTTTCGTCGTCGGGGTAGGAAAGATAACGACAACCTCCCAGGGCAGGCCCCGGACGGCTGCAATGAATGGCAATCACCGCCTTCAACCCGGTCACCGGGTCTACGCTTAAGTGCAGCGATTCAAGGCGGGAGCTTTGCATGAGAGCGAACATCGACAGGCTCCCGAATCACTTTTGTCTGTTTCGCCAGTATAGGCGTGCGCTCGAAAATTGCTGGAGTTCGCCGGAATAAGCATGAGTCGTTGCCTGTTATTTCGGCATAACCTGTTACTGCGTATTTGTGAGACTGGACGAAAACCCATGGCAGAGCTAAAACGAGGCATAGCCCGGAGATTGTGATGACGCCGCGCCAAGCCTTTTTTGATTGCCTGCACCGCTCCCCACCGGCGCTGTTCGAAGCAGCGCTATGGATCGCCGCTGAACATGATCGCGAGTTGGATGTACCGACGCTGTTGAAGGACTTCAAGGATCTGCAACGGCAGGTCAGCCACGGCCTGCCCATGTTGCCGGTCAGTGAATTGGGCCAGCCCTTGCTTCGACGCCTCAATGACCTGGGTTTCGCCCAGGATGATTCCACCCCGCTACGGCCCCGCGCGGCACTGCTGGACAAGGTCCTGGCGCACAAACGGGGTCAGCCCCTGGCCCTCGGCCTGATCGCCCTGGAGTTGGCCCGCGGCCTGGAAATCCCAATGGCCGGTGTCAATTTCCCCGGCCATTTCCTGCTACGCGTACCCGGTGCCGACCATCTGCTCGACCCGTGCGGCGGCCGACGGTTGTACCCCAATGATTGCCGGGAACTGCTGCAGCGTCAGTACGGCACGAACATGCCGCTCAAGGCCGAGCATATGTTCAATGCCGAGCCGATGCAGATGCTGCAACGGTTGTCGCGCAACCTGCGGCAATTGCACCTGGCGAACGATGACTACATCGCGGCGCTGATCGATGCCGAACGAGTGCTCGAAATGGGCAACGCCAACGCCGCCGACTACCTGGCGCGCGCCAGTCTTTACCAGCGCCTCGACTGCCCTAACGCTGAGCGCTTCGACCTTGAGCACGCGCTGATGCTCAGTGAAGATCCGATCCAGCGGCTGCGCCTGACCGAGCGACTGGGGCATTTGCCGCCCAATTCGATTGTGCACTGAATGAGTACGGGCTTTGGATTTTTGTGGTGATTGCTGGATCGCCATCGCGAGCAAGCTCGCTCCCACAGAGAGCCTGGGTCTGGCGCCATCTGTGTGGGAGCGAGCTTGCTCGCGATGACGGTAAGCCGGCTTGCGCCAATTTCAAGCCGGGGTGTCAGGCTGATTCGCCGGATGCGCCTTCTGGAACGCTGCATGTCCGGTCGCCAACGCCGCAACCCGCCGGATTCGCGGATACGGTTGCAACGAGACATTGAACCGCTCGGCCGCGTACAGCTGCGGGATCAGGTACACATCCGCGATGCCTGGCAGCGCGCCGAAGCAATAGCCGTCATCGCCAATCAACTGCTCCACCGCCGTCAGCCCCTGGCTGATCCAACCCGCGATCCACTCCGCCACCTGCGCTTCGTCGTGTCCCCACTTGCGCAGCTTGTTGAGCACGCTGACGTTGTGCAGGGGATGAATATCGCAGCCAATCAACGCCGCGACACCCCGTTCGTGGGCGCGGGTCGCAAGGTTGTTGCTGAGCAGCGGCACCTGTGGATAACGCTCTTCCAGGTATTCGATGATCGCCGGCGATTGCACCAGCAGCGCGCCCTCATCAGTGCGCAGGGCCGGTACCCGCCCTTGCGGATTGATCGCCAGGTACGCCGGCTGGCGATGCTCGCCCCCCGGTGGGGCGATCAAGTTGACGGGCAGGGCCTGGTAATCCAGCCCCTTGAGCGCCAAGGCAATACGCACCCGATACGACGAAGTGGACCGGTAATAGGTATAGAGTTCCATGCCCCGCTCCTCACCGTGCCGAGCAGGATCTTGCCGCGGCATTCGCCAAAGCCGATGGACGTCACGCCGTCACGACTGCAACGCGCGCGCAGGATGATTTCATCGCCGTCCTCGAGGAATTTGCGAACTTCGCCGGACGCCAATTCGATCGGCTTCTTGCCGCCCTCGGTGATTTCCAGCAGGCTGCCGAATTGGCCGCTTTCCGGCCCCGACAACGTACCCGAGCCAAACAGGTCACCTGCCTGCAACTGGCAGCCGTTGACGCTGTGGTGCGCCACCATCTGCGCCACGGTCCAGTACATGTATCGGGTGTTGCTGAGGGTCAACCGATGGGCTGGCAGGTTCTGTTCGCGCATGGTTTCGGTCAGCAGCAGCACCTCCAACTCGATGTCGAATGCACCACCGGCCTGGTCACGCTTGTCCAGCAGGTACGGCAGCGGCTGCGGATCGCCCTCGGGACGCGCCGGTTGGGGACGACGGAACGGTTCCAGGGCTTCAGCGGTGACCACCCAGGGCGAGACACTGGTCAGGAAACTTTTCGACAGGAACGGCCCCAGCGGCTGATATTCCCAGGCCTGGATATCCCGCGCCGACCAATCGTTGAGCAGACAGAAACCGGCAATGTGCTCGGCAGCATCGCCGATGGCGATGGGCTCGCCCAAGGCGTTGCCCTGGCCGATCCAGATGCCCAGTTCCAGCTCATAGTCCAGGCGCGCGCACGGGCCAAAGGTCGGCTCGGTCTGGCCAGCCGGCAAGGTCTGGCCCTTCGGGCGGCGCACATCGGTGCCGGAAGGGCGGACCGTCGAGGCGCGACCGTGGTAGCCGATGGGCACGTATTTGTAGTTGGGCAGCAGCGGATTGTCAGGCCGGAACAGCTTGCCGACATTTTGCGCGTGCTCGATGCCGACGTAGAAATCGGTGTAGTCGTTGATTTTTGCGGGCAGGTGCATCTGGCAATCCGCCGCACGGGGCAACAGGCTGTCACCCTGGGCTTCGATCTTGTCCCGCAGCGGACTGTCTTCGCGCAGCAGCTCCAGGAGCCGTTCACGCAGGGCGACCCGGGCGGTGCGGCCCAGGTCGAAGAAAGCGTTCAGTTGACCACCTTCCATGGCCGCGACCGCATCGCCTGCCGCGCCCTCGAACAGGCCTGCCTGCAACGCTGCCTGCAGATCGAAAATCCGCTCGCCAATGGCAACGCCGCTCCGCGGGGCGCCGCCAGCGATGCTGAAAATGCCCAGCGGCAGGTTCTGCAGCGGGAAGTCGGCATGACCGTTGGCGGAGGCGACCCAACTGCGGGTGGAGGAAACGTGATTCATGGATTATCTCCGGGTCGGGTCGAACGTGACTGGCAACGAGGCCCAGCAGGCATCGTAGTCCGTTTGCAATTGGGGGCAGTCCAGGGCGAAACGGCTCGGGCGCAGGACTTGGCTGGTCTCGAACATGAACGCCATGGTGTTGTCGATTTTCGCCGGCTTGAGTTCGGCATTGATGGCCTTGGTGCACGTTTCACCGTCGGGACCATGGGCACTCATGCAGCTGTGCAACGATGCGCCTCCGGGCAGGAAACCTTCGGCCTTGGCGTCGTAGGCGCCCTGGATCAGGCCCATGAATTCATTCATCAGGTTGCGGTGGAACCACGGCGGACGGAAGGTGTTTTCCGCCACCATCCAGCGCGGCGGAAAGATCACGAAATCGAGGTTTGCCAGGCCGTGGACACTGGTGGGCGAGGTCAACACGGTGAAGATCGACGGATCCGGGTGGTCGAAGCTGACCGTGCCGATGGTGTTGAATCGACGCAGGTCATATTTGTACGGCACGTTATTGCCATGCCAGGCCACCACGTCGAACGGTGAATGATCCAGCTCGCACGCCCACAACTCACCCAGGAATTTCTGTACCAGCGTGGTCGGTTGCGCGAGGTTTTCGTAATGGGCGACGGGCGTCAGGAAATCCCGTGGATTGGCCAGGCCATTGCTGCCGATAGGCCCCAGGTCCGGCAATCTCAATGGCGCGCCATGGTTCTCGGCGATGTAGCCGCGGGCCTGCGGGTCGAGGAGCTCGACGCGCAACTTCAGCCCTCGCGGCAGCACGGCAATTTCCAGTGGCGCCAGTTCCAGCACACCCAACTCGGTGACGATCCGCAAGCGCCCGAGTTGCGGCACGACCAGCCATTCGCCATCGGCATTGAAGAACACCCGTTCCATGGAGCAGTTCGCGCGATAGTGATAGATGCTGATGCCCGCCGGCTTGTCCGAACCGGCGTTGGCCGCCATGCGCACCAGCCCGTCGATGAAATCGGTCGGCTGCACAGGGATCTCCAGCGGGTTCCAGCGCAGGCGATTAGGCGTGACCTCACCCAGTGGACCACCCGCCAACTGACGATCAAGCCTGGCAAAGGCCGGATGATTGGCCGAGGGTCGGATGCGGTACATCCAGGTTCGCCGCGTTTCGCTGCGGGCCATGGTGAAAGCGGTGCCAGAAAACAGTTCGGCATAGAGACCGTACGGTGCTTTCTGCGGAGAGTTCTGGCCAACCGGCAGTGCGCCAGGCAACGCTTCGCTGGCGAACTCGTTGCCGAAGCCAGACAGATAAGCCAGATCCGACGCCGTGGAATCGAGGTTCATGGAGCCTCCTGGGATGCGGCCCATCACATCGTGCAATGTTCGAGGCGCACCGGGTTATTTTTATCGTAATTCAATTACGCATAACGTAATTTGCTCGGCAGCGACCGTCAAGCTATAAAGACGCCCATTCGCCCTCCGGACCCGCACTTCCATGGAAAACCTGCCCAGCAACGGTAAACAGAAAGTCCGCTCGGCCGAGGTCGGCACCGACATCCTCAAGGCGCTGGCCGAACTCTCCCCCTCCACATCGTTGTCGCGCCTGGCCGAACACGTGCAGATGCCGGCGAGCAAGGTCCATCGCTATCTGCAGGCCTTGATCGCCAGCGGATTCGCCGAACAGAACACCGCCACCAACCACTACGGCCTGGGTCGCGAAGCCTTGCGCGTGGGGCTGGCGGCCTTGAACGGCATGGACGTGCTGCAAGTGGCCGCCCTGCCCTTGGCAGAGCTGCGCGACGACTTGAACGAAACCTGTTTCCTGGCAGTGTGGGGGAACCACGGCGCGACCGTGGTACGGATCGAACCGGCCGTGCGAGCCGTCACCGTGGTGACGCAACTGGGCTCGGTCTTGCCGTTGCTCAGTTCATCCACGGGCCTGGTTTTCAGCGCCTACTTGCCGGAGCGCGAAACCGTCGGACTGCGTGACGAGGAAGTCCGCGCCGCCCGCGCTCATCCGCTGGCAGATGACCAGGCCTACGCGGCGCTGTGCGAACAAATACGTCAACGCGGCCTGCATCATGTCCACGGTTTGCTGATGCCCGGGGTAGACGCGTTGTCCGCGCCGGTTTTCAACGCCATGGGCCACGTCACGGCGGTCATGACCATTGTCGGCCCGACGTCGCTGTTTCATGCCGATGAGAACGGCCCGGCGGCGCAACGCTTGTTGGCGGCGACCCGGGCCGTGAGCTGGCGGATGGGCTATGAGACCGATCCCGGATCAGATCAGGAAGCCCGGTAAGACTTTGATCAGCAGGTCGTTAAGGTATCCGGCGGTCAACTGTGGATGCCGATGCTCCTCCTTGCCACTGTAGGGGACCGAATAGACCGCGCCATCCCTTCCATGGCAGGGAATCTCATCATTGTCGAAGTACCCCAGCAGCTGATCTACCAGCTTTGCGGATGAGGTGATGATCCGATCGCCAAAGTCATCTGTGGCAAAATCGGTTACATAGATGCTATTCAGATCGACGCCAGGCAAATGAAACTTCAACGCCATCTCCACTTCCTCTACAGCCAGAGGCCTCAGGCGAGTGCGGGACAACGCCATCGACGGTTCGTCAGTCAGGCTCGAAACGATGTCGGCGACGATCTTTTCAAAGGCAACAAGATTCAGCGCCTTGATCCGATCTTCATTGGCGAAGGAGTAGCGCTTGCTGAAAATCTCGCTGACGCCTTGCGTGTAGGTCGGGCTGGACTTTCTTTCGACACACGCCAGCGCTTCTTCAAACAAGGTGATCGAACGAGCAAACTCGGCGCTGGACGAGCTTTCCAAAATATTTAGATAGCTGTTGTGTGGATTGACGTTCAACCCATCCAACGCCTGCCCCAGCAAGATCTCCACGGCGAAATCGACGCGGGTTGCTTTCAAGGCAAGAAGCTTTTGCGAATATGAAGAAAATAATGGTGCGTACATAAACATCCTTGTTCGGTATTGGTTACGAACTTCATGTTCGTTCCGTTGATGGCGCCTGTTACGGCGACTTACTTTTTTATTGAAATCCGGGACTAACCAAACTCCCTTTCCAATGTAAGCCCGACACTTATACATCAAACGTTCTCCGTTACTTCCCAAACAAGTGTAAGTATGAGTAAAACGTCCCGAGCTTAATTCATGACGCCCATCACTTTCGCCTTGGCAACCGCTTGCGTACGCCGCTGTACACCCAACTTGCTGTGAATTCGACGCGAATGTGTTTTTACGGTGTGCAATGAAATGAACAACTGCTCGGCGATCTGTTGGTTTGAATAACCTTGCGCGATCAATTCCAGCACTTCCAACTCACGCTGGCTGAGCAGGGTCTCTTCGGTCTGCACGGTTGGCTGCTCGATGTGTCCGGCCGATTCAAACCAGCGCAACAGTTCAGGCTGACGCAAGCGCAGCTCGCGCAGGGCCTGTTGCGCTCGCCAACAGGCGACACGCTGCAGACCCTCCTGCAGAAGCGCGCGCGCCTGGGAGCGATCGCCGGTCAGCCAGGTCACCTCAGCCAGGGCGAGGTGCAACTCGGTTTCCAGACCGTGCATTTCACAGCGTTGCGCCTGGGTGATCATGTCCTTGAGCCGGGCCTGGGCATCCTGCGCCCGATGCAGATAGACCTCGGTCAGCACCAGCAGGTACTCAAGACGCGGGATCAGTTCCAGGGTGGCGGGCGGCGCCTGCTTGGCCTGCGGTCCGCAAAAATGCCGCAAGACGCGAGTCAGTACTTCATGGGCCAGTTCCGGGCGTCCCTGTTGCAGCCAGAACTGACAACTGGTTTGCAGCAATACGCCACGGTACACCGTGTCGGGAATGTGCCGCTGCTGCATGATGCGTTCGGCGTCGCGAAGCTGCATGAACGCCTCGCCATAATCGCCCTGGTTGGCGGCAAGGCAGGCCTTGCCAAGAAAGCCATAGAGCACCTGTTTGTCCTGGTTGCGCAGCCCCGTTTCCAGGCCCGCCTGAAAGTGCTCGTCGGCCTGCTCATCCAGGCCCATTCGCAAGGACAGTCGTCCACGACGCAGGGCGATTCTTCCCAGCAACGCGGAAAAATCCTGCCCAGGCTTATCAAGCAGTGCCTGGACTGCACCCAGCAGGTGATCGGCCCGGTGAGGAGCCCCCCGTTGCTCCAGGACCTGGGCATGATCCAGTTCGAGCAGGCCTTCAAATACCAGCGAGCCTTGCGCGCGCGCCAGGCACAGTGCCTGGCGATTGATCCATTGGGCGGACGCCAATTCACCTTTGAGCAACGCCTGCTGTGTCTGACCAATCAGGCACAACACCCGCAGCGCCCAGGCGTCGGGGCCCAGGCTGGCCTGGGCGTGGAGAAAATGCTCGCGGGCCTGTTCGCCGTCGCCTCGAAGGTGCAGCAACCATCCACGCAGGACCTGCCATCGGGCAATCAACTGTCGCTGTTGGCAAGCCAGGGGCTGGGGCATGAATTTGACCAACTGTTCGATGCAGGCCTCGGCCTGGTCGAAACGTCCGGCAAACATCAAGGCCGTGGTCACCAGGCCTACCGATTGCGCTGTCCCGAGCGACAGCGCTTCACCCTGCTGGTCGTGCAGGTTCAGCAAGAGCTGGACGTTGCTGCGTTGCAACACATGTTCGAAATTCAAATGCTGCAGGAAACTGACGGCGGCCTCGAACTCCTCGGCCTGCATGGCTTGCTCGAACGCCATGGGCCAATCCTGTTCGGCGGCGAACCATTGGCAGGCCCGTCGGTGCCAGGAACGCCCCTGGGGCCAAGGTTCATCGCGCACCAGCCGGGCCAGCGGCGGGAAAATCTGCAGCCAGTCCGAAGACGCTTCCCACGGCTCGATAAAACAGCCCAGGTCCCGCAACAGGGGAAGACACTCAGCCCCCACGGTGTCACCGAACAGATGCTCGCAGAGCCGGGCATTGAAACGCGGCAGATGCGCCAACACCCGCCAGGCCTGGGCCAGCTCGGGCGTGAGGCTGCCGAACAGTTCGTATTCCAGGTAATCGAGCAATGTACCGGGACGCCCCGGCGCGGCGTGACGACGCGCCCATTCACAACGTTCCAGCAATGTGATGCGCACCCCGGCGCACCAGCCACCGCTGCGCTGGATGACTTCGCGGGCGGTGCGGGCCGCCAGCGGGCCGGGCAAATGGCTGAGGAATTGCTGGACATCCTCGACGCCAAACACCAAGGCTTTCGCGTCGAACTCATACAGCTCGTCATCGAGCAACAGGCGCGGCCAGTTGCAGTGAGGGCGCCGGCGGCCATTGAGCCACAGGTGCAGCGCCGGACTGCTGGCGTTCAACAAACGGTCGAGCAAATGGTCCAGCTCAGGATTGGGCACCCGGCAATAATCGTCCAGGAACAGCCACGTGGGGGCCTGCAAACGGGCCAGATGGGCCGACAGGCTTGCTTCATCCGTGACGGGCAGGCCAAGGGCTTGCGCCAGGCATTCACACAGCTGCGCGGCATCGAGTGCCGCGCCTGCCAACGGCAGCCAGTGCAACCGGCATTCAGCCGGGGCCTGCAAGAAGCATTCGGCGAACAATGCGCTTTTGCCGCTGCCGGCCGGCGCGCAAAGCAGCTTGACTCGTGCCTCGGACGCCAGCAGGGGCTCGCTCAACGACCGGCGCGACACATGCGTCGAAGACAGGCGAGGCAACAGCCCAGGACGGTCCGGACACGGAGTCATGGCGGTCATTGTGCAAGGTCCCTTTTATTGTTGTTCCTTCACCCTAGACCTCTGTCGACCACCTTAGGAGAAGTATTCAGCGCGCTGATTGGCGGCCATAAAAAAAAAGACCGGCAGCTCGGCTGCCGGTCTTCGATTTGCGTATTTCTCCTAGGGGCGATTGGGGCCGCTGCGCGGCCCAGCGGGAGCAAGCTCCCTCGCCACAGTGCCAGCCGCTTTAGCGAACCCCACTCGACCGCAGCGCCGCCGGGGTGTAGTCGGCTGCACGAGCCTCGAAGCCATAGACGTACGCATGCTTCTCTTCGTTCTTCATCCCCAGGGCGATGTAGCGGCCAGCGATGATGTCGTAGAGCGCTTCAAGCGTGTAGCCCGGGTTCTGGTGGTCGTAGTAGAACTGGGCATGACCTTCGGCGACACGCCACAACTGGCCGCGGCCGTCATAGTGGTCCACCAGCGCCGCCTGCCAGCTGTCCTCGTCGATGTACATGTGGCGCTTGGCGTAGATGTGCCGCTCGCTGGGCTTGACCGTACCGATCACTTCCCAGACACGGTGCAACTCATAGCGGGTCAGGTCCTGGTTGATGTGGCCGGCCTTGATCACGTCGTCATACTTGAGGCTCGGCGAATCGAGTTTGTAGCTGTTGTACGGGATGTACATTTCCTTCTTGCCAACCAGTTTCCAGTCGTAGCGATCCGGCGCACCGGAGAACAGGTCGAAGTTGTCCGACGTACGCAAGCCGTCGGCGGCGGTGCCCGGGCCGTCGTAGGCCACTTGCGGGGCGCGACGCACGCGGCGCTGGCCGGCGTTGTAGATCCACGCCAGGCGCGGTTCCTTCACTTGGTCCAGCGTTTCATGCACCAGCAGCACGTTGCCGGCCAGGCGCGCCGGGGCCGTGACCTCCTGCTTGAAATAGGTCAGCACGTTGCTGGCTTTTTCCGGGTCGGCGTCCTTGATCAGGAACGGCACGGCGATCTCTTCTTCAAAGCGGATCGGCGTGAAGCTGCCGTTGGTCTGCGGCGTGGCCTGGGTGATGACACGCCGCAGGTTGCCGCCGTGATAACGGGTGATGTGGTTCCACAGCACTTCAACGCCACTCTTCGGGATCGGGAACGCGTAGTAGCGGTTGCCGGTGAAATTGGCCAGGCCGTTGCCGTCGTTGATCGCGTTCACATTGAGCGCGCTGCGCTTGGCCGCCTCATAGACTTCCGGTGGCAGGCCGACGCTGCGATGGGTCGGGTAGACCGGGATCTTGTAGGTTTCCGGGTAACGCTTGAACATCGCGACCTGGCCGTCGGACAGCTTGTCCTTGTACTTATCCACAGTCGCGGCGGTGATGGTGAACAGCGGTTTTTCATTGGCGAACGGGTCGGCCAGGAAGCCCTTGCTGTCCACGGCGCCGGCGTTCTTCGCAATGCCGCCGGTCCAGGCCGGGATCGAGCCATCGGCGTTACCGGCCTTCTCCGCCCCCAGTGGCGTCAGGCTGGTGCCCAGTTTGTTCGCTTCTTCCGGCGACACCGCCGCCATCACGTTCGCGGCCAGCAGGCTCAGGGCCAGGGCACCGCATTGCAGGATCATCTTGCGCATTGGGTTTTCCTTGTCAGCCAGATCAGAAGTTCACGCCGAAGCTCAGCGCGAGGAAGTCGCGGTCTTCGAGAACGTTGTAATCGCCGCCGAAGAAATCGGTGTAGCTCAGGCTGGCGGTATAGGTGTTGCGGTAATCGGCATCGACACCCACGCTGATGGCCTTGGCGCCTTCGTTGAACAGGCCGTTGGGGCCATAGCCGGCCACGTCATGGGACCAGGACACGTTGGGCTTGAAGTTCACCCCGCCGATGACGTTGGAGTAGTCGAGGATCGCCCGGGCACGGTAGCCCCAGGACGTCGAGGTGACGAAACCGTCGGTGTCGCCGTTGAAGCCGTACTGGCCGTAGACCGAGTCGCGGCCATAACGCAGCTTGTCCTTCGATTCCAGGCCACCGACATGCACGACCGCCGCCTCGCCCACCACGGTCAGGCGATCGGCGCCCAGGACCTGGTCGAAGAAGTGCGTCAGGGTGCTCTGGACCTGGGTGACTTCCTTGCGGCGGTACCCGGTGTTGTCGGCTCCAGGCGAAGTGGCGATGGGGGATGCGGCGCCGCCGGCGATCGGGTTGAGGAGTGCCAGGGTCAGGTCGTTGGTATTGACCTGCACCGGTGCGTTGGGCCGATAGCTGATCTCGCCGGTCCACGCGGTACCGGTGGGCAGCGTGGTGGAGAAGCTTGCGCCGTACAGGCGAATGTCTTCAGGGTATTCGAGATAATAACCACCGCGACCAAGCATTACGCTTTGTGCCAGGGCACCACTGCTGCCTTGGGCAATAGTTTCTGCAATCGGAAGCATGCCCCCCGGAGTATTGTTCGCCAGCACAGCCAACGTAGAAAGGCCTGCCGTGGTGGTGCCCACGGTCGGCGTACGGCTGTGGTAGTTCATGAAGTACAAGCCGTACTCGGTGTCATCGCCGAGCCAACGCAACGCAGTGCCCCACTGGCCGGAATCCCGTGCATCGCGGTCACCGCCGCGAGGAATGACAACCCCTTCGCTGGTCACCTGGATGCCCTGCCCGAATGTCTCGGTCAACGGCACGAACGGCGCAATCGCCGGGCTGCCCACCGTGTACCCACTGGTACACCCATCAGCCACCACATCGTTACCAAAGAACGTCCCGCAGTTGTCGACGACCGTCTGGTCCCACTCCAACTGGTAGAACCCTTCGATGGTGAGTTTGTCGGTCAGGCCCTGGGAGGCGAACAGCATGTTCACCGGGATCAAGCCTTCCTTGATCTCCGCGCCCGGGCGACGGAACGCCGACACGTCCACCGGGTTGATGCTGTTGATGGAGTTGCCGATGAAGGTACTTTCACCCCAACTGACCACCTGCTTGCCGGCGCGCACGGTGCCGGGCAAATCGGCGATGGAATAGTTGTGATAGACGAAGGCATCGAGAATCTGCGCGCCTGACGACTTGGCGCCCTCTTTGCGATTGCTGTCGCTGATGTCCTTGAACTCACGGTTTTCATCCTTGAGCTCGAAGTCGTACCAATACTTGCCACGCACGAACACACCGGTGTCGCCGTACTTGAGTTCCAGGTCGTGCAAGCCCTTGAAGATTTTCGAGAAGGTCTCGCCCTTCTTGAAGTTCAGTCGTCCATCGTCACCGGTGGAGGATTGCCCCGTCCCGCCGTTGACCGTACCGACCAGATCCTTGTCGGCATCGCGCATGCCCCAACTCGCGCCAACGGACAGCGAGGAGTCGAACTGGCCCTCGATTTCGCCAATGTTGAAAGAAACGGCCTGCGCCTGGGCACAGCAACCCAAGGCCACCGCGACGGCCAGCGCCTGCGGCTTGAAGATGGCGCGCATTGTTATTGTTGTCATGCGTCTTCCCCGGTGAGTGACAGAGCCTTCACCCTACTGCCGCACGTCATGGGCGATAAGCGCACCAAGGGGGTATTCGCGCTGTACCTAAAAAGGATTACAGCCTATGCGGGAGCGGCCTCTGAGCGGGACATGAACAGGCTGGATGATGGGTTATCAACGCCGCGCATGAGCAATGCCGACCGTCACGACTGTTGCGCGCACCGCAACAGTGCATGTCCGAAACCGGGCTGTTTCCCGCGGCGCCCGATCCCTATGCTGGCCGGGCTTGCAGGGCAACGGGCCTGCAAGCACAAGTCGTCCGGCGTCCCTCGCGCCTGGCGCACCGTCATTCGGATGGATTGCACATCGATCCATCATCCCCGTGTCCACTGACGTTGATTTGTAGCTCCTTTGCAACGTCACGTTTAGGCCGCTGCATTTTTGCAGCGGCCTTTTTTATTTGGGTTATGTCACGAGTTACCTGTTTCCTACACCTTCGTCGGAAATATCTATCCTCGTTGCCCTTATTCGAAACGTTGAGTTTGTCGTCACTTCCCACAACACAGCCAGAAAGCAACTACGCGCCCGGCAAAAATTCACTGTTACGCTGAAATCAATCGCAGTATTTCGCTTCGATTCATTAACGGTGAGTTATGGACATGTACATAAATAACCAAAGCTATCGTTCAAAAAAATCTTATAACAGCCGCATTCGCTTTCTGGTGTTTCATTACACGGCCGGCAACTTCGACTCTTCGATCAACACGTTGACCGGCCCTTCCGTCAGCGCCCATTACCTCATACCCGACTTCGCCGATCCTGGTTATTTGAAAGCGGGCTTTGCCGCCCCCCAGGTTTTCAATCTGGTCGACGAAAACCAACGCGCCTGGCATGCCGAGCGTGAGCAGCTGGGGTAATCGCAGCAACTTGAACGACACGTCGATCGGTGTGGAAGTCGTCAACCTGGCAACTGACAACCAAGGCCAATTTACCTTTCCGCCTTATAAGGCCCAGCAAATCGAGGCCATCGAATACCTGGCATCAGACATTCTCAAGCGATACCCGGAAATCAGTCCGGTCAATGTAGTGGGACATTCGGACATCGCTGCGGGACGAAAGAGCGACCCCGGCCCGATGTTTCCGTGGCACGCGTTGTATCTCAAGGGCATCGGGGCCTGGTTCGATGACGCTACCCAGGATACGTTCATGCAGATGTACCAGGCCAATGGGATCCCTCTTCGGGAACAACTGGTCGGGCAGTTCAAGCGATATGGCTACGACACGTCGGCCGCCACCACGGTTGTAGGCTTCCAGCGACTGGTACGGGCTTTCCAACTGCACTTCCGTCCGGCGAAACATGACGGTGTAATGGACATCGAGACTGCCGCGAACCTGGCCGCCCTGGTGAAGAAGTACTTCCCCTGAACCGGTCGCCGCTGCCGACGACAACCGGCCCGGGCGCCAAGCTTAAACGGCGTAGCGCTGCAGGTTAGCCATCATCTCTTTCAGGGCTTCGAGATTGTCGTTCGGGTGTACCGCGTTCTCGAAGTCGCAAATCTGTTGCCAATGGGCGGCGACATCCTCAGGTGAGAAACCTTTGCGCGGGTCGAACCCGGCGCCGAGGCTGCGCTCCCAGCGCACCTTGCCCATCCAGCCGCCGCCCACTTCGAATAACCCGGAGGTTTCCTGGCAGGCTTCACTGGCCAGGTACACCACCAGCGGGCTGACGAGTTCAGGCTTGAGCTGTTCGAACACCTGCGGCGGGATCAGGCCCTCAGTCATGCGAGTGCCGCCGGTGGGAGCGATCGCATTGACGTGGATGTTGTTCTTGCGGCCTTCGATAGCCAGGGTGCGGGTCAGGCCGTAGAGACCGAGCTTGGCCATCCCGTAGTTGGACTGGCCGAAATTGCCGTAGATGCCAGACGTGGAGGCGGTGAAGATCACCCGGCCATAATTCTGCTCACGCATGTGCGGCCATGCGGCGCGAGTGACTTTATAAGCCCCTTCGACATGGACGCGGTAAACCAGGTCCCAGTCGGCGTCGTCCATTTTATGAAAGGTCTTGTCTCGCAGGATGCCAGCGTTATTGACGACGACGTCGACGCGACCAAACGCGTCGAGGGCATTTTGCACAAGCTTGTCGCCATCGGTGACTGAGTCATGATTGGCCTCGGCAATACCGCCGGCCTGGCGAATTTCGGCGACCACCCGGTCGGCCGCCGAAGCGTTGGCGCCCTCCCCTTGAGCCGAGCCACCCAGGTCGTTGACCAGCACTTTCGCGCCTTGCCTTGCGAACAGCAGCGCATGGGCACGCCCCAGGCCACCACCGGCCCCTGTGACGATCACGACTTTATCTTCGAAGCGCACAGACTCATTCATGGGCAGAACTCCAGCAGGCCGTTGGACAATGAACGGAAGTGTCGGGTACAAGGCCGCTGGTCACAATCAACTGGGTTGAAAGTGAATGTTGGGCGATAAGGTGCGGGGATGATGCAGGCAACCCATCATGAACAGGCCATTCGCTTGTGGGGCGCGGCGATGGCCTCGCGAAATGCCAGGTAGTGATTGAGCACCTGCACCGGCGCTTCGGTGTGCGGGTAATGACCGATGTGAGGCAACGACACGGTGTCGGCATGGGGAATGAGCGCCTGGTAACGCGCCACCATATGCGCACCGGAAATCGGGTCGAATGCCCCGTCGATCAGCCGCAACGGCACCTCGCCGCTCTGCATCGCCCGGACCCAGCGATCACGCTGTACGCGGCGCTCGGGAATATAGGCGATGAGCTTGTGCATGATTCGCGGTCCGCGGTGGGTCTCGACCAGGCTCCAGTAATCATCCAGCTCGCTTTCGGTGGGACCGGTCCAAGGACCAAAAATCTGCCGAAAGCTTTTCACCAGGCCGTCCCTGCAGAAAGCCCGGCCAACCAGCCAGCCCAAGGGGCTGAGCAGCAGTTTTTGCATGAACACCGGACGATGGGTTTCGGGAAACAGGCCACCGTTGAGGAAGACACAGCTGGCGAGGTCAATACGCGCCTCGCCATGCCGGGCAATCAGCTCCTGGGCCACACTGTCGCCGTAATCGTGGGCCAGTACGTGAACCCCTTGCGTCACGTTCAAATGAATCAGTAACGCCTGCTGCAGATCGGCCTGCTCCAGCAGGCTATAGACATGCTCCGTCGGCTTGGCGGAATCACCAAACCCGAGCATGTCGCAGGCGATGACTCGATAACGCTGTGCCAACGGCTGCCACAGGTAATGCCAGTCCCAACTGGCGGTCGGAAACCCATGAATCAGCAGCAACGGCTCGCCGTGCCCGGCCGTCCAATAGCGGATGGCGTGGCCGCGAAACATGAATGTCTGGCCGCGCTGACGCCAGATACGCAACGGGATTTGGACCATGGGCATCAACTTTTATAGCCTGGATCTTGCTGGTCGAGTTTGCGCAGCAGCGCTGGCCAGGCCAATGCGCCTCCCATGCCCTGGGCACTTTTGGTCACGCCGGCGACCATCGCCCGGGCGCCGGCCAATACCTGCGGCTCGATGGCAATCAATTCGGCGCCGCCCGTCTGGGTCATGACCTGGATGTCGCAGGCTCGCTGGAAAATGAACATCATCAGGAACGTATCGGCAATGGTCCCGCCACAAGTGAGCAGACCATGGTTGTGCAACATGAGGAAATTGCTCTCGCCCAGGTCGGCTTGCAGGCGGGCCTTTTCTTCCGGGTTCAGCGCGACCCCTTCATACGGGTGATAAGCCAGGCTCGACAGCACGAACAGCGATTGCTGGCTGATCGGCAACACGCCTTGCTTCTGCGCCGACACCGCGACGCCAGACGCAGTATGGGTATGCAGCACGCACGTCACATCGTGCCGCACCTCGTGCACCGCGCTGTGGATGGTGTAGCCGGCAGGGTTGATCTCGTAGGGACTGTCCATCAACTTGTTGCCGGCCTGATCGATCTTGACCAGGCTCGACGCGGTGATTTCGTGGAACATCAACCCGTATGGGTTGATCAGGAAATCTTCGGTGCCAGGGACCTTCGCGGAGATGTGCGTGAAAATCAGGTCATCCCAGCCGTGCAGCGCGACCAACCGATAGCACGCAGCGAGATCGACTCGGGTTTGCCATTCGGCTGCGCTGACCTGATCCTTGATGCCGGGTGTCGATTGAATGGGCGCTACGCTCACGGCTATGACCTCTGGCTTTTTTTATGTATGAGGGAGACGGCCATGGTTTTCATGGACAAGAAACCAGTCTAGTCATCTCCCGCCAGGTCGGTAGTTGCGTTGGCAGCCAGCTTACTGGCCGAGCGAGTCAGCATCAGTGCTCGCCGCAGGTGGCTCAACCACGTAGCGCGACGATCAACTCGGCCAACCAGGGCTCGGCGTCGGTTTCCGGCGTGACGCTTTCGCTGGCATCCAGGCGCAACATGGGCAGCACTTCATTCACCCCCAGCTCGGCAAACAGTTCGCGCATCTGCTCGCCACCGCCGCAGAACGTGTCGCCGTAACTGGCGTCCCCCAGGCCGATCACCGCGCCAGGCAGTCCACGAAATGAAGCGGGCAATTGATCACGGATCGTTGAATACAGCGGCATCAAGTTGTCCGGCAGTTCGCCCATGCCGGTCGTCGACGTAACGGCGAGCAAGGCTTGCGGTCCGAACGCCTGGATGTCCGCCAGGGTTGCCCGTGGATTGAGGAATGTTTCGAAATCCGCGTCACCGAGCAATTGGGCGGCATGCCGGGCAACTTCTTCGGCCGTGCCGTAGACGGAGCCGGAAAGAATGGCGACTTTCATCGATCTGATCCTGAAATAAATAGAGTGATCATGGTAACAGGCTGCGCGCTCAAGCTGCGATTGACTCTCAACAACCGATAATAGCCAGTGGACATCCCCTCGGGTTCTTCTAGAATGCAGCGCGTACAGGGAAGTCCAAAGGCTGGAGGCCTCATGATCAACGCCCATCTGATGCAATTGGTGATCAATGCATCGAACGACGGGATCGTCATCGCCGAAAAAGAAGGCGATGACAACATCCTGATTTATGTAAACCCGGCCTTCGAACGGCTGACCGGTTACAGCCGCGACGAAATCCTCTATCAGGATTGTCGCTTCCTGCAGTCAGGCGACCGGGACCAACCGTCTTTGGAGCCCATTCGCGCCGCCTTGAAACAGGGCGGTGCGTGCCGACAGGTGCTGCGCAACTACCGCAAGGATGGCACCCCTTTCTGGAATGAATTGTCGCTGTCCTCCGTAAAAAACGAGGCGGACGGCCACACTTATTTCGTGGGGGTGCAAAAAGACGTCACCGCTCAGGTGAAGGCCCAGCAGCGCGTTGCCCAGCTGGAAAAAGAATTGGCCGAAGCCCGGGAGATCATTGCTCGATTTAATTCGACGAGCGGTGAAAACAAAACGGCGAATTAATGGTCAGTCACTACAATCACCAGTGATAACGCAAATATTTTTCGAGCCATCTTTATGCAGCGCGACGCCCTCCTGACCCAGGATGAGCTTGATTTCATCCGGACCATGCAGCACAACCCGCAGTTGAATGAGCGGGATGTCACGTCGAGCTTGCTGGTAAACGGTGGATCCCAGATCCGGGATTTGCTGACGCGCCTGGCGGCGAATGAGCAGGTCACGCTGCAGGCCAACTTCGAAAACCAGCAGTTGACCTTCCCGTTGCATCTGGTCGAAGATGAATTCCACGCCATGCACCTTCGTCTGGGCGTGCCGAGCATCTACGAGGATGGCCCGAGGATTCGTCCATGGCGCCTGACCCTCGAAGAGCCCGTGGCGCTGGAAAACGTCAACGGCCAGCCGGGCCCGTTGTGGGTGCATGAGGTTTCGTGCAAGGGCGTACTGCTGGAAATCCGCAACCGCACCAAACCACCGAAGCAGTTTTCCTTGTGGTTCAGCCCATCGGGCTACGAGCGGATATCACTGCGTGGCACGTTCGAAAGGGAAACCGCCCAAGGCCTGTACGCTTATCACCTGAGCCAGCATGACCAGGACGAAACCGAGCGGCTGCGCCAGTACATCCTTCAGCAGCACCGCCTGGCTCATCCGGCCATGCATTTGTAGCAAGCCCTTCAAGTGTCCAGGTTACCCGCCAGAAACTGACGCAAACGCTGGCGAATCTCCGTTCCTTCGTTCCCCAGGCAACCAATCGACGAGCCGGCCAGGCTTTCCTGCGCCAGGTCTGAGGCGTCACCCGCCAGCATCACCGGGCAATCCAGGCTCATCGCCAATTTCTCCAGGCGCTTGGGTAGATCAACCGCCGGTGCGTGATTGGACACCAGAACCAATGCCAGGGGCTGGATCTTCTGGCAGACCAGGATCAGTTCGTCAAACGGTTGGCCGACAGTCATCAGCCTGACACCGACGTCCGCCTTACACACGAACAGCGCCGTTACCAACAGCTCCAACTCTCGGCACTGGCCGCCGATGGCGCTGACCAGCACGCGTTGGGATGAAACGTCGCGCTTGAGCAGTAGCCGCTGCATCACCCGCGAGCGCAGGAAACCGTCGAAAAATAGCCACTCGCTGGTTTGCCCGAACTCATGCTGGCGTTGCAGCAACTCTCGCCAGAGCGGCATCAGGATGTCCTGGAATACCACCGGCACGGCATAACTGGAAAAAATCTGTCCGTAGACGCGGTCCAGCGCCAGGTCATCGAAATTACCAACCGCATCCGCCACTTGCTGCTGCCATCGGTTGTAATCGGCACGAACCAGGTCAGGGGAAATGAATTTGGAGACTGGCGGCACCGACTCGGTCCTCGCCAAAATCTTTCCCACCTTGCTCACGGCCACCCCGCGCTCGATCCAGGCGAGAATGCTCCTGACCTTTTCAATATCGCCCAGGGAATACAAGCGGTGCCCGCTTTCGGTGCGCGTGGGTTGGATCAGGCCATAGCGACGCTCCCATGCGCGCAAGGTCACCGGGTTCACCCCTGTCAACCGTGCCACTTCGCGAATGGGAAACAAGTCTTCGCGCTTCAAGGCAGTTGATGCTGGAAACACGAAGTTATCTTCGGTGATTACGCTCATTCCGAGGGCTTTCCCGACACAAAATTGGATCCCATGGTACTCCCTCGCGACCCTGTCATGACAAGGACAAATTCGGTCAGCTTGCGGATTTGTTGTTTTTTGCTCGACAAGGAATAATCCTTGCTTTGCCTCTTGTGACCAGACGCAGCCCACTACCCTTGGGAGCGTCTCCCGCGAAGCTCCTATCCGGAGCGTTGCGCTTGTAACATGGAGATACAAAATGTCTACCTCCCCCGTCACCTTGATGGTCGCGCGCCGCGTCGCCAACGGACGCTATCAGGACTTGATCGCCTGGTTGCGTGAAGGCGAGCAACTGGCCACCGACTTTCCCGGCTACCTGGGCTCCGGTGTGCTCGCACCGCCACCCGAAGACGACGAATTCCAGATCATTTTCAGATTTGCCGACGAGCAGACCCTGCATGCGTGGGAACATTCCGCCTCGCGCACCGCCTGGCTGGGACGCGGCAGCGATCTGTTTGCCGATCCCTCCGAACACCGGGTGCGAGGCATCGACGGCTGGTTCGGCGCGATCGGCCAACGCCCGCCACGCTGGAAACAGGCCGTGGCGATCTGGCTGGCGTTCTTCCCTGTTTCGTTATTGTTCAATTTCCTTTTGGGACCGTTACTCGGCGAACTGGGCCTGTTGAGCCGGGTTTTCATCAGTACGCTCATCCTGACGCCGCTGATGGTCTATCTGTTTATCCCGATGTCGACTCATTTATTGGCAAGTTGGCTGGCGGGGACGCCACAACGGCCCTTGCCGGCCGCGCAGAATCACTGACACCATGGGAGCCAGCCAGGGTCCGTGAGGGAAACCGAATCGGGCGCTGGATTTCCCTTGTCCATAGGACGTACCCGCCGTCGCTGTTATAGTTTTGCTTCTGCCGCGAACCGAGCCGTCCCATGTCCAGCGCCACCGCTCCGATCCTGATCACCGGCGCAGCCCAACGCGTCGGCCTGCACTGTGCGCGACGCATGCTGGAGGACGGCCAACCGGTCATCGCCACGTACCGCACCGAACGCCCGGGCGTGCAAGCGCTACGGGACTCGGGGGCGACGGTCCTGTTCGCCGATTTTTCCAGTGAATCCGGGATCCTGGCCTTCATCGAACAGCTCAAGCACCACACCGATCAACTGCGCGCCATCGTCCACAACGCCTCGGCCTGGCTCGCCGAAACCCCGGGCAACGAAGCCGCGGCCTTCAGCGCCATGTTCGGTGTCCATATGCTCGCGCCCTACCTGATCAACCTGCATTGCGCCGATTTGCTGCGGCGCTCGGTGCCGCGCGGATATCGTGCACATCGGTGATGACGTGACGCGCAAGGGCAGCAGCAAGCACATCGCCTATTGCGCCACCAAGGCTGGCCTGGAAAGCCTCACGCTTTCTTTCGCGGCGAAATACGCACCGGCCATCAAGGTCAACGGCATCGCCCCGGCCCTGCTACTGTTCAATCCCGACGACGATGCGACCTACCGTGCCAAGGCCCTGGCCAAATCCGCGCTGGGCATCGAACCTGGCAGCGAAGTGATTTACCAGAGCCTGCGCTATCTGCTCGACAACCCTTATGTCACCGGCACGACCCTGACCCTCAACGGCGGGCGGCACATCAAATAGTCCTGTTCCGAGGAAACACCATGGCCCTATCGCCCCAGCATTACCGCGAGATCCTGATCGGCCTGGGCGAAGACCCGGAGCGCGAAGGCCTGCTGGACACGCCGGTGCGCGCCGCCAAGGCCATGGAGTACCTTTGCCATGGTTATGGGCAGAGCGTCGAGCAGATCGTCAACGGTGCCCTGTTTGCCTCCGACAGCGACGAAATGGTGATCGTTGCCAATATCGAGCTTTATTCGCTGTGCGAACATCACCTGCTGCCCTTCATCGGCAAGGCCCATGTGGCTTATATTCCTACGGGCAAGGTCCTGGGGCTGTCGAAGATCGCCCGGCTGGTGGACATGTTCGCCCGCCGCCTGCAAATCCAGGAAAACCTCACCCGGCAAATCGCCGACGCGGTGCAACAAGTCACCCAGGCCGCCGGCGTGGCGGTGGTGATCGAAGCCCAGCACATGTGCATGATGATGCGCGGTGTCGAGAAACAGAACTCGACCATGAATACTTCGGTGATGCTTGGCGCTTTTCGCGAGTCCAGCAACACCCGCCAGGAATTCCTGCAATTGATTCGACGGAGCCAATAAATGCCACAACTTCAGCCCGCCATGGCGCGCATCAAGGTCAAGGATCTGCGCCTGCGTACGTTCATCGGGATCAATGAAGACGAGATCCTCAACAAACAGGATGTGCTGATCAACCTGACCATCCTCTACGCGGCGCAAGAGGCCGTGCGCGACAACGACATCGACCATGCGCTGAACTACCGCACCATCACCAAGGCGATCATCGCCCATGTGGAAGGCAACCGCTTCGCCCTGCTCGAACGCCTGACCCAGGAGTTGCTGGACCTGGTCATGGCCAACGAGTCGGTGCTGTACGCCGAGGTCGAAGTCGACAAGCCGCACGCCTTGCGCTTCGCCGAGTCCGTGTCGATTACCCTCGCGGCAAGTCGGGCTACTTCGTAGCAGCTGCAAGCCTCAAGCTGTAAGCTTCAAGCCTGACCACCGCAAATCCACTCTTGCAGCTTGAAGCTTGCCCCTTGAAGCTGCCTCGCAGAGACTCCCATGAACGACCAACAACGCCTCGAAATCGAAGCCGCCGCTTTCCGTCGACTGGTGGCCCACCTGGACAGCCGCAAGGATGTGCAGAATATCGACCTGATGAACCTCGCCGGTTTCTGTCGCAACTGCCTGTCCAAGTGGTACAAGGCCGCCGCCGACGAGCGCCAGATCGAGGTCAGCCTCGACGATGCGCGTGAAGTTGTCTACGGCATGCCCTATGCCGAATGGAAAGCCCAATACCAGAAAGAGGCCAGCGCCGAACAGCAAGCGGCGTTCGCCAAAGGAAATCCCGATGCCTGACCTGAATACCTTTCGCGCCAGCCTCAAGAGCGGTGAACATGCTTTCGCTGACACCCTCGCTTATATTGCCGAGGGCTACGAATACCAGCCCCAAGCCTTCCATAACGGTGGCGTCGAGAACGCGGCTGGGCAGAACGAAGGCTCCTGCAAGACGTTGGGCCTGGCCCTGCTTGAAGGCTTGAGCGACGAAGAGGCGCTCTTGGCATTCGGCGAACATTATCGCTCGGTGCTGAACACGCCCGAGGGGAGCGACCACGGCAATATCCGCGCGTTGATGGCCCACGGCTTGGCCGGCGTGAAGTTCGAAGCCCAGCCACTGCAACGCCGCTGACCCACCTGCTTTCGTGGCGAGGGAGCTTGCTCCCGCTTGAGTGCACAGCACTCACAAAAGTAGCTGCGCCGCAGCCCAATGCCAGCGCTTCGCACTGGAGCGGGAGCAAGCTCCCTCGCCACAAAAGCTTTGTCGTCACGCAAACAATCCTCGCAAGATCCGCACCTGTTCCACATCCCGACTTTTATGATTGACCCGGCAACTTTATTTCGTTTGCCGGGCGCTGCTGCTCGCGGCTTAGATAACGGACATTTTTTCTTCGTCCGAGCCGCCCCCCCATGAGCCGCGAAACCATCAGCCAATCGATTTCCTTCGTTCACCCTATCAGCCTCAGCCATGGAAAAAATGCCGAGGTCTGGGACACCGACGGCAAGCGCTACATCGACTTTGTCGGGGGCATCGGTGTGTTGAACCTCGGCCACTGTCATCCCCGCATCGTCGAGGCCATCCGCGAGCAAGCCACCCGATTGACTCATTACGCGTTCAACGCAGCCCCCCATACGCCTTATCTTGACTTGATGGAGCGCCTGGCAGCGTTTATCCCGGTGGATTACCCAGTGAGCGGCATGCTCACCAACAGCGGCGCCGAAGCGGCGGAAAATGCGCTCAAGATTGTGCGCGGCGCCACGGGTCGCACAGCCGTCATCGCCTTTGATGGCGGCTTTCATGGTCGAACCCTGGCCACGCTCAATCTCAACGGCAAGGTCGCTCCCTACAAGCAGAAAGTCGGCGTACTGCCCGGGCCGGTCTACCACCTGCCCTACCCTAGCCAGGACAACGGCGTGACGTGCGCCGAGGCCTTGAAAGCCATGGACAGGTTGTTCAGCGTCGAGATCGATGTGAACGACGTGGCCTGCTTTATCGTCGAGCCGGTGCAGGGCGAAGCCGGTTTCCTGGCGATGGACGTGGATTTCGCCCAGGCGCTGCGACAGTTCTGCCACGACAAGGGCATCGTGCTGATCATCGATGAGATCCAGTCCGGTTTCGGTCGCACCGGCCAGCGCTTTGCATTTTCGCGACTGGGCATCGAGCCCGACCTGATCCTGCTGGGCAAAAGCATCGCTGGTGGTGTCCCGCTTGGGGCGGTGGTGGGACGCAAGTCGCTGATGGACAACCTGCCCAAGGGTGGTCTTGGCGGCACCTATTCCGGCAACCCCCTCGCCTGTGCCGCCGCGCTGGCAACGTTGGACGAGATGACCGACGCCAACCTCCACGCGTGGGGCGCACAACAGGAAGAGGCGATCGTCAGCCGCTACGAATCCTGGCGCCGTCGCGGACTGAGCCATTACCTGGGCCGCTTGACCGGTGTCGGCGCCATGCGCGGGATCGAACTGGCCCACGCCGATGGCACTCCGGCCCCGGCGCAACTGACGCAATTACTGGCCTCGGCGCGGGAATCCGGTTTGCTGCTGATGCCCAGCGGGAAATCGCGGCACATCATCCGCCTGCTGGCGCCGTTGACGACCGAGCCGGCGGTGCTGGAAGAGGGGTTGGATATCCTGGAAGCGTGCTTGGCCGAACTGGCCTGACAACCGATCTTCGGACCAAACAGAGGACTTGTGGGAGCGGGCTTGCTCGCGAAGGCGGTGTGTCAGTAGCATCGATGTCGACTGGAACACCACCTTCGCGAGCAAGCCCGCTCCCACAGGGTTCACCGGCAGATGTCCGCGCACAAAAAAACCGGCCGATGCCGGTTTTTTTATTGCCTGGTGAATCAGAACGAAGCGTTCTGCAAGCCGTCTAGGTAACGCTCGGTGTCCAAGGCCGCCATGCAACCGGCACCGGCCGAGGTGATCGCCTGGCGATAGACGTGGTCGGCCACGTCGCCGGCCGCGAAGATACCTTCGACGCTGGTGGCGGTGGCGTTGCCGTCACGGCCGCCCTTGACCACCAGGTAGCCGTCCTTGAGTTCCAACTGGCCCTCGAACAACGACGTGTTCGGCGTGTGGCCGATGGCGATGAACACGCCGTCAACCTTGATCTCGTCAAAGCTGCCGTCGTTGTTCTTCAGGCGAGCACCGGTCACGCCCATGTTGTCGCCCAATACTTCGTCCAGGGTGGCGTTGAGCTTGAGGATGATCTTGCCTTCAGCGACACGTGCATTGAGCTTGTCGATGAGGATCTTCTCGGCGCGGAAGGTTTCGCGACGGTGGATCAGGGTAACGGTACTGGCGATGTTGGCCAGGTACAGCGCCTCTTCGACCGCGGTATTGCCGCCACCGACCACAGCTACTGGCTTGTTGCGGTAGAAGAAACCGTCGCAAGTGGCGCAGGCGGACACGCCTTTGCCCATGAACGTCTCTTCCGATGGCAAGCCCAGGTAGCGAGCACTGGCGCCAGTGGCGATGATCAGGGCATCACAGGTGTAGGTCGCGCTGTCGCCGGTCAGGGTGTATGGCTTGGCGGCGAAATCCACGGCATTGATGTGGTCGAAGACGATCTCGGTCTCGAAGCGCTCGGCGTGTTCCTTCATGCGTTCCATCAAGGCCGGACCGGTCAGGCCGTGGACGTCGCCCGGCCAGTTGTCGACTTCGGTAGTGGTGGTCAATTGGCCGCCGGCCTGCATGCCGGTGATCAGCAGCGGCTTGAGGTTGGCACGGGCTGCATAAACCGCAGCGCTGTAACCGGCAGGGCCGGAACCGAGAATAATCACACGCGAATGACGGACTTCAGACATGACCTGCTCCTGTTGACCGGACCTTGCGGGCCGGAACGCCGGGTGAGCGGCGCGAATAAAAAAGGACCGTTGACGCACTTGGGGAAGGCTTGGGTTCGACAGTCCTGAAAAAAGAATGGGTGCAGCGTATCGAGGGAGCGAAGATTAAGGAAATACGGTTTAACAATCCAGCTCATAGGTGAGCTCTATTCGCTGCGGCGTGCACGATAGCAACGAACCTTAAACCTTTGTTACACGCCGTGTCGTGGCTTTCCCGCATCGAGCAAAGCCGGTAAGGTCGGCGCGTCCACCTATCCTCGGAGCCACCTATGCCCGCCCCCGTCCTGTCCGGCCCGCAATACTTGCGAGAGGGCCTCAAACTGATCTTGAGCCCCGGCCTGCGGCTATTTGTGCTGCTGCCCCTGGCGATCAACCTGGTGCTGTTCGTCGGGTTGATCTACCTGGCTGGCCATCAGTTCAGCCTGTGGGTCGATACGTTGATGCCGTCGCTGCCGGATTGGCTGAGTTTCCTGAGCTATGTCCTATGGCCGTTGTTCGTCGTCCTTGTAGTGCTGATGGTGTTTTTCACCTTCACCATGCTCGCCAACATCATCGCTGCACCGTTCAACGGCTTTCTCGCCGAGAAAGTCGAAGTGGTGGTACGCGGTACGGATGATTTCCCGGCGTTCAGTTGGGGCGAACTGATCGCCATGATCCCCCGGACACTGGCCCGGGAAGCGCGCAAGCTCGGCTATTTCCTGCCACGGGCCCTGGGCCTGTTCGCACTGTCGTTCATTCCGGTGATCAATATCGTGGCCGCGCCGCTGTGGTTGCTGTTCGGCATCTGGATGATGGCGATCCAATACATCGACTACCCGGCGGACAACCACAAGTTGGGCTGGAACGAAATGCTCGCCTGGCTGCGGGAAAAACGCTGGCAGAGCCTGGGCTTTGGCGGCAGCGTGTACTTGGTGTTGCTGATCCCGGTGGTCAACGTCCTGATGATGCCGGCAGCGGTGGCCGGGGCGACGCTGTTCTGGGTGCGCGAACAGGGTGCCGAGACGGCGTTGGCGCGACAGGGCTGAGCCGGTCACAAATCCATCATACGGGCGTCACAATGACGCAACGGCCCCGGTCGACACTGGGGTCATGACCACACACCTGCACGTTACCCTCGTTACCGAAACCTTTGCGCCGGAAATCAACGGCGTGGCCAACACCCTCGGCCGTCTCTACGAGGGCTTGCGTGCCCGCGGGCACCGGGTGGAGCTGATCCGCCCCCGTCAGGCCGGTGATCAAGGCCAGGTCAGCGACGACCAGTTATTGCTCTGTCGAGGTTGGCCGCTGCCGGGGTACCCGGGCTTGCAGTGGGGGCAAGCCTCGATGCACAAGCTGCTGCGCCGCTGGAAACGCCATCGCCCCGACGTGTTGTACATCGCGACCGAAGGACCACTGGGTTTGTCGGCCCTGCGGGCGGCGAGGCGCCTGGGCATTTCAGTGGTCAGCGGCTTCCACACCAACTTCCAGCAATACACCCAACAGTACGGGCTCGGATTGTTGAGCCGGGTGCTGACCCATTATTTGCGCTGGTTTCATAACCGCTCCCGCCTGACCCTCGTGCCGAGCCACAGTCAGCGCCTGGAGCTGGAGCGCCGGCATTTCGAGCGCGTGGCGATGTTGTCGCGCGGGGTCGACAGCCAGTTGTTTCATCCAGCCAAACGCTCGGCCACCCTGCGCGAAACCTGGGGGCTGGGCGATGACGACATTGCGGTCATCCACGTGGGACGCTTGGCGCCGGAGAAAAACCTGGGGCTGCTCAAGCGCAGTTTCGACACCCTGCGCAACGCTTTTCCGACGCGACGGATTCAATTGGTCGTCGTGGGCGACGGCCCGCAGCGGCTCGCCCTCGAACAGCAATTGCCCGAAGCCATTTTCTGTGGCGCGCAACGAGGCGAAGCGTTGGCGGCCCATTACGCATCGGGGGATATGTTCATTTTTCCGAGCCTGACCGAAACCTTCGGCAACGTCGTGCTGGAAGCCTTGGCCTCCGGGCTGGGCGTGGTGGCATACGATCAGGCGGCGGCGGCGCAACACATCCGCCATGGCTATAACGGCGTATTGGCAATGCCGGGGGATGAAGAAGCGTTCTGCGACGCCGCTCGTTGGCTGCTGGAAGAGCGCGAGGCCTTGCGATGCGTGCGGCTCAATGCACGGCAGCACGCCAGCCGCCAGGGCTGGGCGTCGGTGGTCGAGCAGTTCGAGGCGCAGTTGCGCGGCGTTTGCGTGGGCGAACATGGAATGCCCGCTGCGCCGACAGTGCTTTGATTATTCGGTGATGCTGAGGTCGCCATCGCGAGCAAGCTCGCTCCCACAATGAGTGCGCTGAAGATCAAATGTGGGAGCGAGCTTGCTCGCGATAGCGGCGGATCAGGCGCCGCTTAAACCAAGGTCATCAACGCTTCGCGACTGAACGGCAAGATCTCCTGCTCCCGCCCTTCGCGTACTTTTTGCGCCCAGTCCGGATCCACCAGCAACGCACGCCCCACTGCGACCAGGTCGAATTCCTCCTTGTTCAGGCGCTCCAACAGTTTCTCCAGGCTGGCCGGTTGCGCAACCTTGTCGGTATTGACCATGAACTGCAGGAACTCGCCATCCAGGCCGACGCTGCCCACGGTGATCGTCGGCTTGCCGGTGAGTTTGCGGGTCCAGCCGGCCAGGTTCAGTTCGGAACCTTCGAATTCCGGTTCCCAGAAGCGACGTGTCGAGCAGTGGAAGATATCCACGCCAGCGTCGGCCAATGGCTTGAGGAATTCACCCAGCGCTTCTGGCGTCTGCACCAGGCGCGCGGTGTAGTCCTGCTGTTTCCATTGGGAGAAGCGGAAGATGATCGGGAAACCCTCGCCCACGGCCGCACGCACCGCACGGATCAATTCGATCGCGAAACGTGAGCGATTGGCGAGGCTGCCGCCGTAGCCATCCGTGCGCTGGTTGCTGCCTTCCCAGAAGAACTGGTCAACCAGATAACCGTGGGCGCCATGGATTTCCACGCCGTCCATGCCGATCTCCTGGGCGTCCTTGGCCGCTTGGGCGAAGGCGGCGATGACTTCGTCGATGTCCGCCTGGGTCATGCCGTGGACCACCACCTGGCCGTCCTTGAGTTTTTCACTCGGACCATAACCCGGCACGCTGGCGTCCGGTTCAGTCCCGATGCGACGCACGCTGCCCACATGCCACAACTGCGGGACGATCTTGCCACCTTCGGCGTGCACGGCATCGACCACGTCTTTCCAGCCCGCCAGCGCGGCATCGCCGTAGAAGTGCGGCACGTTCGGATAGCCGTTGGAAGCCTTGTGGCCGACCGTCGTGCCTTCAGTGATGATCAGCCCGACCCCGGCCGCTGCGCGACGACGGTAATACTCGATCACCTTGGCGTTCGGTACGCCACCCGGCGAAAAGGAACGGGTCATCGGCGCCATCACCACCCGGGTCGGCAGCTCGAGGGCGCCGAGGTGAAAGGGTTTGAACAGGGCTTGTACAGGCATCAGGCTCTCCAAGGAACGCGTCGCAGTTCAGATATGACGAGGATAATATGGAGCGTGCCCAGCGCTGGATAGCACTATTGATTGGAGTGATTAAGGGTTAGAAGGGAGCGGAGTGAATCGCGATTGGGTGGACTGAACCGAATGTACAGCCCGAAAGCAAAACTTGTGGCGAGGGGATTTATCCCCGCTGGGTTGCGAAGCAGCCCCAAGAGCAAGCGGCTCGATCAGCCTGGCACACCGAGATATCCCGTTTTAGGGCTGCTACGCAGCCCAGCGGGGATAAATCCCCTCGCCACAAGGGCTCAGCGTATGGCTTAGCCCAGCGCTTTCTCGATCGCCTGGATCACGGCAGGATCATCCGGCGTAGTACGCGGCGAGAACCGTGCCAGCACCCGGCCGTCCTTGCCGAGCAGGAATTTTTCGAAATTCCAGGTGATGTCTCCTGGGAACTCGGCCCCTTCGCCCGCCAGGAGGCGGTACAGCTGATGACGGTCAGGACCGTTCACTTCCAGCTTGCTGGCCAACGGAAACGTCACGCCATAGTTGAGGCTGCAGAATTCCTGGATTTCCTGCTCGGTTCCCGGCTCCTGTCCGGCGAACTGATTGCAGGGCAGGCCCAGCACACTGAAGCCCCGGGCCTTGTATTGCTGATAGAGATTTTCCAGTGCCGCGTACTGAGGCGTCAGGCCACATTTGGAGGCGACGTTGACCACCAGCACGACTTGTCCCTTGAACGGCGCCAGAGCAAGCTCCTGACCATCCAGGGTTTTCAATTTCAGGTCGTGGAAAGCACTCATGACGAACTCCAATTCGCAGATCTTTTCGAAACAGCCGTGGTTGATGCTAACAGCAAGTGACTAAAAAGGCGCCGTACGGCGCCTTTCCAGTTCACTGGTTACCTGAGCGTAGCGCAGAAATCAGTGGTGATGGCCGCCTTCGCCATGGACGTGACCATGGGCGATTTCTTCCTGGCTGGCATCACGGATGTCGACGATCTTGACCTGGAAGTTCAAGCGCTGGCCGGCCAGCGGGTGGTTGCCGTCAACGGTCACGTCGTCGCCGTCCAGGTCGCGGATGGTCACGATCTGCATCTGGCCATCGGGGGCGGAAGCGTGGAACTGCATGCCCACTTCCAGCTCATCCACACCTTCGAACATGCTGCGGCTCAAGGTGCTGACCAGTTCGGCGGAGTACTCGCCATAGGCGTCTTCCGGCTCGACAGCCACAGTCAGCTCGTCACCGGTGGTTTTGCCTTCCAGGGCTTTTTCCAGGCCCTGGATGATGTTGCCTGCACCATGCAGGTAGACCAGCGGAGCGCCGCCGGCAGAGCTGTCGATGACCTCACCAGCGTCGTTGGTCAGGGTATAGTCGATGGAGACAGCCTTATTGGCGGCGATCAGCATGGGGCGAGACCTTTTGCATAAGAATGAAGAACGGACAAGTCTAAACAAGGATTTGCCCGAAAGCGAACGGAACCCGGACAAACGGGCTAGCGCGAACAGACCGACGGTCACGGGCTTCCATCAGGATGAAGAGGGGCACTGGGTAGCCGAGCTGTCCTGCGGCCACACCCAGCATCTGCGCCACCAGCCACCGTGGCAGTCCCGGGCCTGGGTGCTGGACCCTGCGCAACGTATTGAAAAATTAGGCCAGCCCTTTGATTGCGGCTGGTGCGCTCAGGGCCCGGTTAGCGATAACCTTGGCGACTGAATTGTGGGTAGACGACCAGCCATAGGTCGCGCCCTGGTGTCCTGTTGCACAAATACAGGACACTCGTCATGCACCCTTAGAGAATCCGCATGCAAACTTTTTTTATCGCGCCCACCGATTTTGGTGTGGGTCTGACCTCCATCAGCCTCGGGCTGGTGCGTACCCTTGAACGGGCCGGGCTGAAAGTCGGCTTCTTCAAACCCATCGCCCAGCCTCACCCTGGCGATACCGGCCCGGAACGTTCCACCGAACTGGTGGCCCGCACCCATGGCCTCAAACCGCCACAGCCGCTGGGCCTGGCCCACGTGGAGCGCATGCTCGGCGATGGCCAGCTCGACGAACTGCTGGAAGAGATCATCACCCTGTACCAGCAGGCCGCCATCGGCAAGGACGTGCTGGTCGTCGAAGGCATGGTCCCGACCCGCAGCGCCAGTTATGCCGCACGGGTCAACCTGCACCTGGCCAAGAGCCTGGACGCCGAAGTCATCCTGGTGTCGGCGCCGGAAAACGAAGTGCTGACGGAGCTGTCCGGTCGCGTCGAGTTGCAGGCGCAGCTGTTTGGCGGGCCAAAGGACCCGAAAGTCCTCGGCGTGATCCTGAACAAGGTTCGCACCGACGAGAGCATGGAGGCGTTCACCGCCCGGCTCAAGGAGCACTCGCCGTTGCTGCGCAGCGGCGACTTCCGCCTGCTCGGCTGCATCCCCTTCCGCCCCGAACTCAACGCCCCGCGCACCCGCGACGTCGCGGACCTGATGGGCGCGCAGGTGCTTAACGCCGGCGACTACGAAACCCGACGCATGAGCAACGTCATCATTTGTGCCCGCACCATGCGCAACACGGTAGAACTGCTCAAGCCCGGCGTGCTGGTGGTAACCCCCGGGGATCGCGACGACATCATCCTGGCCGTGAGCCTGGCGGCGATCAATGGCGTGCCGCTGGCGGGCCTGTTGTTGACCAGCGACACCCTGCCCGATCCGCGCATCATGGAGCTGTGCCGTGGCGCCTTGCAGGCGGGCTTGCCTGTACTGTCGGTGAGCACCGGCTCCTATGATACCGCCAACCTGCTCCACGGCCTGAACAAGGAAATCCCGATCGATGACCGCGAACGCGCGGAGATCATCACCGATTTCGTCGCCAGTCACCTGGACGCCAAATGGCTGCACCAGCGCTGCGGCACGCCACGGGAGATGCGCCTGTCGCCCGCGGTGTTCCGCTATCAATTGATCCAGCGTGCCCAGTCCGCCAACAAACGGATCGTGTTGCCCGAAGGCAGCGAACCGCTGACCGTCCAGGCCGCTGCCATTTGCCAGGCCCGAGGCATCGCCCGCTGCGTATTGCTGGCGAAACCGGCCGACGTCGAAGCGGTGGCCCGCGCCCAAGGCATCGAACTGCCGCCGGGGTTGGAGATTCTCGATCCGGACGCGATTCGTGAACGTTACGTCGAGCCCATGGTGCGGCTGCGCAAGAGCAAGAGCCTGAACGCCCCCATGGCCGAGCAGCAATTGGAAGACACCGTGGTCATCGGCACCATGATGCTGGCGCTGGATGAAGTGGACGGGCTGGTTTCGGGCGTCATTCATTCCACCGCCAACACCATCCGCCCGGCCCTGCAACTGATCAAGACCGCGCCGGGCTGTTCGCTGGTGTCATCGGTGTTTTTCATGCTGTTTCCCGAAGAAGTCCTGGTCTACGGCGACTGTGTGATGAACCCACACCCGAGCGCAGCGGAACTGGCGGAAATTGCCCTGCAAAGCGCCGACTCGGCCGCCGCGTTCGGCATTACGCCGCGGGTGGCGATGCTCAGCTATTCCAGCGGCGAGTCGGCCAGTGGCGAAGAAGTGGAAAAAGTCCGCGAAGCCACCCTGCTGGCCCACGAGGCCCAACACGGTCTGCTGATCGACGGCCCGTTGCAATACGACGCCGCCGCCAACGAAACCGTGGCGCGGCAACTGGCTCCCAATAGCCAGGTGGCAGGCCGGGCTACGGTGTTCATCTTCCCGGACCTGAACACCGGCAACACCACCCACAAGGCCGTGCAACGCAGCGCCGATTGCGTCAGCCTCGGGCCAATGCTGCAAGGCCTGCGCAAGCCGGTGAACGACTTGCCGCGCGGCGCCCAGGTCGACGACATCGTGTACACCATCGCCCTGACCGCGATCCAGGCCGCCAACCGACCCATGGATATTTGATCAATGCTGGATTTCCTGCCTGTCCCCTTGCGCGGCGTCATTGCCTCGCTGCTGTTGGCGCTCAATACCATCGCCTGCTGCACACCGCTGTTCATCGTGGCGATTTTCAAGCTGCTGCTGCCCTTCCCCGCCGCCCAGCGCTTCACCGACTGGCTGATGAGCCATATCCACGAGGCCTGGATCAGCAACAACAAGGCGTGGATGAACCTGGTGCGCCCTACCCGCTGGCATCTAAGCGGCTTGGACGGCCTCGATTACCAGCATTCGTATCTGGTCACCAGCAATCACCAGAGCTGGGTCGACATCATGGTGTTGCAGTACGTGCTGAACCGACGCATCCGCCCGTTGAAATTTTTCCTCAAGCAAGAGTTGATCTGGGTGCCGGTGATCGGCCTGGCCTGGTGGGCGCTGGGCTTTCCGTTCATGAAGCGCTACTCCAAGGCTTACCTGGAAAAGCATCCGGAGAAGAAAGGCAAGGACCTGGAAACCACCCGCAAGACCTGTGCGAAGTTCCGCAACAACCCGGTGGGCATCTTCAATTTCGTCGAGGGCACGCGCTTTACCGAAGACAAGCATGCCCAGCAACAGTCACCGTTTCGCTACCTGCTCAAGCCCAAGGCTGGCGGCATCGCGTTCGTGCTTGATGCGATGGGTGAGCAACTGGAGTCGATCATCAACGTGACCATCCATTATCCGGGCGGTCGCCCGGGGTACTGGGATTTGCTCTGCGGCAACGTTGGCGAGGTGGTGGTGCATTTCCAAGAGTTGAAGATACCGCCGCAGTTCATCGGCAAAAGCTACGACCAGGACGGGGACTATCGCCTGGAGTTCCAGGGCTGGATCAACCAGTTGTGGCAGGACAAGGATGCGTTGCTGGAGCAGATGCATCGCGAGTACCCCGCCAAGTCCTGAGGGGGCTGCACTGGCCTCATCGCGAGCAAGCTCGCTCCCACAATAGATCGTGGTGTTCATACATACCCTGTGGGAGCGAGCTTGCTCGCGATGGCGTCCTTCCAGATAACAAAAAGCCCGCCGATGATCACTCACCTGCGGGCTTTTACTTGCCGCTTGAAGCTAGAAGCTTGCAGCTGTTTCCCTTAGATCGCCCCACGCTTGCGCAGCAGATCCAGCACCTGCTTGACGCTTTCTTCCAACGTCAGCGACTGCGTGTCGATCACCAGGTCGGCATCCAACGGCACGTCATACGGGAAGGATTCGCCCGGGATGTTATCGCCAGCGGCCGCATACAACCCTTGCGGATCACGCTGGGCGCATACCGTTGGCGAGGCCTGGACGTAGACCGTCAACAGCCGCTCGCGGCCGATCAGGTCCTTGGCCTGTTCACGCCCTTCGGCGCTTGGTGCAACGAACGCGGCCAGGGTCAGCAAGCCGGCTTCGTTGAACTGGCGGGCGACGTGGGCCGCACGGCGCCAATTTTCGGTACGCCCGCTGCGATCCTGCGGCAGGCCTTTGTTCAGGTCGTGACGCAGGTTCTGCCCGTCGAGCACGAACACTGCGCGGCCCATGTCGAACAGCTTGCGTTCCACCGCGTAGGCCAGCGTGCTCTTGCCCGCGCCCGACAGGCCGCTGAACAGCACCGTGGCCGGCTGTTGGCCGAAGCGTTGGGTACGTTCTTCCACCGACACATGGGCCAGCTTGCCGTGGTGGGTGCTGCTGCCATGGGCCAGCGGCTGGGCCACGATCATGCCCGCGCCGACGGTACCGTTGGTCAGGCGGTCGATGACGATGAACGCGCCGGTGGTGCGATTGCTCTCGTAACCGTCCAGGGCGATCGGCGCATCCAGGGCGATCTTCACCTTGCCGATTTCGTTGAGTTGCAACGCGCTGGCCGGACCTTCTTCCAAGGTATTCACATCGACCTTGTTGACGATGCTGGCGATCGAACCGGGTACGTAGCTGGTGGCGCGCTTGATGTCGTATTTCTTGCCTGGCAGCATCGGCTCTTCGGCCATCCACACCAGCATCGCTTCGAAGCTGTCGGTGACCGGCGGCACGTTGTCGGCATGCACCAACAGGTCGCCACGGGAGATGTCGATCTCGTCTTCCATGGTCAGCGTGACGGCTTGGCCCGGACCTGCATGTTCCAGCTCACCCTCGAAGGTGACGATGGATTTCACGCGGCTGCTCTTGCCCGACGGCAACACCACCACTTCGTCGCCCTTGTGCACGATGCCGCTGGCAAGGGTGCCGGCGAAACCGCGGAAGTTCAGGTTCGGACGGTTGACGTATTGCACCGGGAAACGCAGGTCGGTGAAGTTGCGGTCGCCCGCCACTTCCACGGTCTCGAGGATTTCCATCAGCGACTGGCCGGTGTACCACGGCGAACGCTCGGACTTGTTCACCACGTTGTCACCCTTGAGGGCCGACATCGGCACGAAGTGCATGCTGGTGGGCTTCATCTTCAAGCCTTCGGCGAACTTCAGGTAGTCGGCCTTGATCGACTCGAACACGCCCTGGTCGAAGTTCTTGAGGTCCATCTTGTTGATGGCCACGACAATGTGCTTGATGCCCAGCAACGAGGCGATGAAGCTGTGGCGACGGGTCTGGGTCTGCACGCCGTAGCGCGCGTCGACCAGGATGATCGCCAGGTCACAGGTAGAGGCACCGGTGGCCATGTTGCGGGTGTACTGCTCATGGCCGGGGGTGTCGGCGATGATGAATTTGCGCTTGGCGGTGGAGAAATAGCGGTACGCGACATCGATGGTGATGCCTTGCTCGCGCTCGGCCTGCAGGCCATCGACCAGCAGCGCCAGGTCGATATCGTCCCCGGTGGTGCCGACTTTCTTCGAATCGCGGGTAATGGCTTCCAGATGATCTTCGTAGATCATCTTGGAGTCGTGCAGCAGGCGCCCGATCAGGGTGCTCTTGCCGTCGTCGACGTTACCGCAGGTCAGAAAGCGCAGCAGCTCTTTACGCTCGTGCTGGCCCAGGTAGGCGAGGATGTCCTCGCTGATCAAATCAGATTGATGGCTCATTGTGTTCAAGCTCCGAGCTGTAAGCTTCAAGCGGCAAGCTTGTCGGCGTACAGCTAGTCAGAAATTTTGTTGATCAAGCCGCAGAGCATTTTTGAGAGCTCGCGAGTTTCTGCAATCCAGTTATCAGCCAGCGGTTGGGCGATGTAAGCAATGTCGCTGCCTATGAGGATCTGTGTTCGTAACTCTCCACAAGAAGCCTTCGCGATCCAAAGAAAACGTACCTTTTCTTTGGCGCTGCGACGCTCCATCCCCTCAGCAATATTGGAGGGCACCGAAAGTGCTGAGCGGGTGACTTGATCCTTGAAACCAAGGTCCCTGCATGGGGCAAACTCCCGGTAGATTTCCACCGCCAGACACTTGCTTCTCTGCCAAACAACCAACTTTTCGAAATCCATTTACGAGTCACTCATTCGCGGCTCGCAACAACCGGCTGCAAGCACAAGCTGCAAATTACGCATACCGCCTTTAACTTGCAGCTTGCAGCTTGTAACTCGAAGCTTAAAAGTACCCCTGCCGTTTTTTATCTTCCATCGAGCCTGCGCCATCGTGGTCGATGACCCGGCCCTGGCGCTCGGAAGTTCGCGTCAGGAGCATTTCCTGGATGATGTCCGTCAGGCTCTCGGCCTCGGACTCCACCGCGCCCGTCAACGGGTAGCAGCCAAGGGTACGGAAACGCACTTTCTTCTTGACGATACGGGCCTTGTCTTCGTCGGACAGGTGCTCGAGGATGCGCTCGTCGTCGATCATGATCAGCGTGCCGTTCTTCTCGATCACTTCACGCTCGGCGGCGAAGTACAGCGGCACGATCGGGATGCCTTCGAGGTAGATGTACTGCCAGATGTCCAGTTCGGTCCAGTTCGACAGCGGGAATACGCGGATCGACTCGCCCTTGTTGACCTTGCCGTTGTAGACGTTCCACAGCTCCGGACGCTGGTTCTTCGGGTCCCAGCGGTGCTTGCTGTCACGGAACGAGTAGACGCGCTCCTTGGCGCGGGACTTTTCTTCATCGCGACGGGCGCCACCGAAGGCTGCGTCGAAACCATGCTTGTCGAGCGCCTGTTTCAGGCCCTCGGTCTTCATGATGTCGGTGTGCTTGGCACTGCCGTGGGTGAACGGGTTGATGTTCTGCGCCACGCCGTCCGGGTTGATATGGGTGATCAAGTCCAGGCCAAGCTCTTCGACCATGCGGTCGCGGAACTTGTACATTTCCTGGAATTTCCAGCGGGTATCGACGTGCATCACCGGAAACGGCAGCTTGCCGGGGAAGAACGCCTTGCGTGCCAGGTGCAGCATCACGGCGGAGTCTTTACCGATGGAGTACAGCATCACCGGGTTATCGAACTCGGCGGCCACCTCGCGGATGATGTGGATGCTTTCCGCCTCCAGCTGTTTCAGATGCGTCAGTTTGTCGACCATGGCTACTCACGAAAGCTTTCTTATGAACGGCCAGCGGGCCGTGTTCGAGCGGGGAATCCTAGCACAGCGACCTCTTCTAATCAGGGCGCCAACTAGATCGAAACAGCATATGGATATGCCCGGCGGTTCGGGCGTTGCACACGCTTTTCTGTGGGAGCGAGCTTGCTCGCGATGACGGTGTGTCAGCCACATTAATGTCGACTGGTCCGCCGCTATCGCGAGCAAGCTCGCTCCCACAGGGGATATAACTCCCCACAGGGGTTATAAGCAGTCAGATCGGATTCGGGCAATCGATAAAGATGTGCTCCAGGGCAAAACGCCGCGCCAGGTAATCTCCCAGCGCTTGGACGCCGTAGCGCTCGGTCGCATGGTGCCCGGCGGCGATGAAGCTGATACCGTTTTCCCGCGCGCTGTGGAACGTCTGCTCCGATGCCTCGCCACTGAGATACAGATCAACCCCCGCCAGCACCGCCTGGTCGATGTAACCCTGGCCGCCACCCGTGCACCAGCCGACCCGGCGGATCATCTGCTCGCCTTCGATCAGCAACGGCTCGCGGCCCATGGCTTCCTGGACCCGGCGGGCAAAGTCCCGAGGCGTCATCGGTTCGGACAGGGAACCGACCAGGCCGACAACCTTGGGATTATCCGGATCCAGCGGCCCTTCGACAGTGATGTCCAGCTGACGGGCCAACTGCACGTTGTTGCCGACCTCGGCGTGCAAGTCCAACGGCAAGTGATAGGCCAACAGGCTGATGTCGTGCTTGAGCAACGTCTTGAGCCGGCGCTGCTTCATCCCGGTGATACAGGGGTTTTCACCTTTCCAGAAATAACCGTGATGCACCAGTATCAGGTCGGCGTCGGCTTCGACGGCTGCATCGAGCAAGGCCTGGCTGGCCGTCACACCGCTGACGATACGCATGACTTGCGGGGCGCCTTCGACTTGCAGGCCGTTGGGGCAATAATCGGCAATCCGGCTGCTTGCCAGGTAACGGTCCGCTTCTTCGACCAGGGTGCTCAGGGCGACAGCCATGAAAAGAACTCCTAAATATCCCGTTCAGAGGCGCGCGCGGCCTCGTATAATGCGCGACATTATGGGCGGTCTCATACCGCCTGCAACCTTTGTAGGACGTGCTTAATGCTCAAGGCGCTGCGTTTTTCCGGCTGGCCGCTGTTGGCCGGCGTGCTTGTCGCTCTGCTGATTATCCAGCGCTACCCCGAATGGGTCGGGTTGCCAAGCCTTGACGTCAACCTGCAGCAAGCGCCGCAAACCAAAGCTGTGCAGCAGGGGCCGGTGTCCTACGCCGACGCCGTGACCACCGCCGCACCGGCCGTGGTGAACCTGTACACCACCAAGGTCATCAACAAACCCAACCATCCGCTGTTCGAAGACCCGCAGTTCCGGCGTTTCTTCGGTGACAACTCGCCCAAGCAGAAGCGCATGGAGTCGAGCCTGGGTTCGGGTGTGATCATGAGTCCGGAAGGCTATATCCTGACCAACAACCACGTCACCAGCGGTGCCGACCAGATTGTCGTGGCGCTCAAGGATGGCCGTGAAACCCTGGCCCGGGTGATTGGCAGCGATCCGGAAACCGACCTCGCGGTGCTGAAGATCGATTTGAAGAACCTGCCGGCCATTACCATCGGCCGCTCCGACAGCATTCGCATCGGCGACGTGGCCCTGGCGATCGGCAACCCGTTTGGCGTCGGCCAGACCGTGACCATGGGCATCATCAGTGCCACCGGTCGCAACCAGCTGGGCCTGAACAACTACGAAGACTTCATCCAGACCGACGCCGCGATCAACCCCGGCAATTCCGGCGGCGCGCTGGTGGATGCCAATGGCAACCTCACCGGGATCAACACGGCGATCTTCTCCAAGTCCGGCGGCAGCCAGGGCATTGGCTTTGCCATTCCGGTGAAGCTGGCAATGGAGGTGATGAAATCCATCATTGAACACGGCCAGGTGATTCGTGGCTGGCTGGGCATTGAAGTACAACCGCTGACCCAGGAACTGGCGGAGTCATTCGGCTTGTCCGGGCGGCCCGGCATCGTGGTAGCCGGAATCTTCCGCGACGGCCCGGCACAGAAGGCCGGTCTGCAACTGGGCGACGTGATCCTGAGCATCGACGGAGAACCTGCGGGGGATGGCCGTCGCTCGATGAACCAGGTGGCCCGGATCAAACCCACCGACAAGGTAACGATCCAGGTCATGCGCAACGGCAAGGAACTCAAGCTCACGGCTGAGATTGGTTTGCGACCGCCGCCAGCACCGGTGGTGCTTAAGGAAGAACAGTAAAACTCCATCCCCCCGTGGCGAGGGAGCTTGCTCCCGCTGGGTCGCGCAGCGGCCCTAAAACCTGTCACCTCAAAATATCAGACCGACCGCATCCGATCCTGTTGGGGCTGCTACGCCCGAAGCGTCGGACCACCCAGCGGGAGCAAGCTCCCTCGCCACAAAAACGGCGTTCGACTCAATTTTTTCCTGAAAAATAGGAATAGCATAAATTCTCATTAGTAGTGTTATATTGTTTCAATTCTAGCAATTGGAACAACATAACATGTCATCCCTGAAACGGATTTCCGCTGCCAGTCTGGCGCTGGGGTTGCTCGGCGACCCCGCCCTCGCCGAAGAAATCCAACCGCTGGAACTGGACGCCATCAACGTGACGTCCGACTACGAATCCCCCACCGGCCCCGTCTCGGGCTACCGGGCGACCCGTTCCGCCAGCGCCACCAAGACCGACACAGCTTTGCGCGACGTCCCGCAATCGATCAGCGTCATTCCCGCCAGCGTGCTCAAGGACCTCGGCACCACCCATGTCGAACGAGCGCTGGAATACGCCGGCGGCGTATCGAAGCAGAACAACTTCGGCGGCCTGACCCTCTACGAATACAGCGTGCGCGGCTTCACGACATCGGAATTCTACAAGGACGGTTTCAGCGCCAACCGCGGTTATCCGAGCACCCCGGATGCGGCCAACATCGAGCGCATCGAAGTACTAAAAGGCCCGGCGGCCAGCCTCTATGGCCGCGGTGATCCGGGCGGTACGGTAAACATCGTCACCAAGAAACCCCAACCGGAAGCCTTTACCACATTACAAACCAGCGCCGGCAGCTGGGATCGCTACCGAACCGCCCTGGACGTCAATACGCCGCTGGACGCCGAAGGTAACGTGTTGTCACGGGTCAACCTGGCAGTGGAGGACAACAACAGCTTTCGCGACCATGTCGACAGCAAGCGCGTCTTCGTCGCGCCTTCCCTCAGTTGGCAACTGAACCCGGACACACGCTTGCTGGTGGAAAGCGAAATCGTTCGCCACAGTTCGACATTCGACCGAGGCGTTGTCGCCCCGAACAATCGCTGGAGTGGCGTGTCCCGCTCGACTTTTTTGGGCGAACCCAACGACGGCGACATCGACAACCACAACAACATGCTCCAGGCCACTCTTGAACATCAGCTCAACGACGCCTGGCAATTGCGCCTGGCCAGCCATTACAAGCAGGGTGAACTCTGGGGATTCGCTTCGGAAGCGCGCCCGCTGAACGCTGACGGCCACACGGTGAACCGCCGCTACCGTGAGCGCGACAACAATTGGCACGACAGCATCACCCAACTTGAATTGCGCGGCCTCTTCGACCTCGGTCCCTGGCAGCACGAATTGTTGATCGGCACGGAATACGAGGATTACCGCAAGAACGAGCGCGTGACGACCATCGCTGGCGGCGCCTATCCGATCGACATCTACGACCCGATCTACGGCCAGCCCAAACCGAACGGCACGCGCTCCGGCACGGACTTCTTCGAGCATGTCGAAAGCAGGGCCGTAAACCTGCAGGACCAGATCGTCTTCACCGACGAACTGCGCGGCCTGCTCGGCGTGCGCTACGAACATTTCGAGCAAAGCATCGACAACCACGTCAACGACGTGACCAGCCGCCAACGCCATGACGCCCTGACGCAGCGGGCCGGCCTGTTGTATCAACTGACCCCAGAGGTCGGGCTGTTTACCAACATTTCCACTTCGTTCAAACCCAACAATGGCCTGGATGCCGATGGCAAGACTTTCAATCCGGAGGAAGGCGTTGGCTACGAAGCCGGAATCAAGAGCGAACTGTTCGGCAACCGCCTGAGCACCACGCTGGCGGCATTCCACATCGAGAAGGAAAACGTCCTGACGCAAGTCGCCGGGACCGACTTCAGTCGCGCCGTGGGCAAGGCCCGTAGCCAGGGCATCGACCTGCAGATGACCGGCCAGCTCACTGACGCGGTGCGAGTGATCGGCGCCTTCGCCTACATCGACGCAGAAGTCACCAAGGGCGACGAGGTCATCCCCTCGGGCAGCCGGATCCTCGGCGTCGCCAAGCGCAGCGGTAGCCTGCTCGGCGTCTACGAATTCCAGGATGGGCAGCTGCGCGGCTCGGATCTCGGCGCGGCGTTCACTTACGTCGGCGATCGCTCGGGTGAGGCCGGCAAGGACTTCGAACTGCCCGCCTACCACACCGTGGACCTGCTGGCCCACTACAAGGCCAGCGACACCGTCACCGTGGGCCTGAACCTGAACAACGTCTTCGACGAAAAATACTACGAACGCTCCTACAGCAATTATTGGGTCACTCCCGGCGATCCGCGCAACTTCACTGTCAGCCTCACCCTCGATCTATAAAGGAAGTCAGCATGAAATACCCCAAGACCTTCGCCCTGCTCGGCCTGTTCCTGGCCACCCAGGCTTCGGCCCACGGCCTGTGGACAGAGCAACGACGCGGCAACGTCGAAGTGATCTACGGTCATGGCGCCGAGGACAACGCCTTCAAAGCGCAGAAAATCAGTGGCGCCTGGGCCTACGACCTGGCAGGCAAGATGATTCCGGTCACGGTGGAACGTTTGCCAGACCACGCTCGCCTGCAGCCTCTCAAGCCGCCGGCCGTGCTGGCCGTCGCATTGGACAATGGCATGTGGTCGCAGACCGCTGACAAAAAATGGATCAACGAAGGCCGCAGCAAGGTGCCCGGGGCGATCGAGTCGACCCAAACCTTCAAGTACAGCCTGGCGATCTATGAACCGGGGGCGAAGCTGCCGAAGCTGGATCAGATCAAATTCGTCATCGTGCCGGAAATCGACCCGCTGATCGTCGGCCCCGGGCAGTCGTTACCGGTGCGGGTGCTGCTTGATGGCAAACCGGCGGCGGGGGTGAAATTGGTGGGGGACTACCGTAGCGCGCCGGGCACTGTGAGCACCGAAACCGATGCCGAAGGCCGAGCCAAGGTACTCGTGCGCAATGAGGGGCTGAACGTGATCGCCGCGCAGATGGAAATCCCGCTCAAGGACAACAAGGATGTCGCGACGCGCGGGGTGTTTACCTCGCTGACATTCCTTGGCGAGCCGCATCACGAGTAAGCGCTGAAATTGTGGGAGCTGATCTGGCCACTATCGCGAGCAAGCTCGCTCCCACAAAGGACTTCAGTGTCGCTGATCGTTAGGACGCCCTGAAATCAATGTGGGAGCGAGCTTGCTCGCGATGGCGTTGGGTCAGTCATCCTGGCGTTAACTGACACACAGCCTTCGCGAGCAAGCCCGCTCCCACAGGATCCATGCAGGGCTTTAGAGCTCGCCTAGGGCGTCGATCAGCGCCTGGTTCTGCTCCGGCGTGCCAATGCTGATCCGCAGGAACTGCGCGATGCGCTCCTGCTTGAAGTGCCGCACAATCACGCCTTGCTCACGCAGCTTCGCCGCCAGTCCCGCCGCGTCGTGCTTGGGATGGCGAGCAAAGATGAAGTTGGCCGCCGACGGCAGCACTTCAAAGCCCTTGGCTTGCAACTGGGCCACCACCCATTCGCGGTGCTCGATGACCAACCGGCAGGTGCGGTCGAAATACTCACGATCGTCGAATGCCGCCGCGCCGCCGACATTCGCCAGCCGATCCAACGGGTAGGAGTTGAAGCTGTTCTTGATCCGCTCCAGCGCTTCGATCAGGTCCGGATGGCCCACCGCCAAGCCCACGCGCAAGCCCGCCAGCGAGCGAGACTTGGACAGGGTTTGCGTGACCAGCAGGTTTGGATAGCGGTCCACCAGGCTGATGGCTGTCTCGCCACCAAAATCGATATAAGCCTCGTCCACCACGACCACTGAATCCGGGCTCGCCTTGAGGATCTGCTCGACCGCTTCCAGCGCCAGCAGGCAACCGGTCGGCGCGTTCGGGTTGGGGAAAATGATCCCGCCATTCGGCTTGGCATAGTCCGCCGGGGCAATGCGGAATTGCTCGTCCAGCGCAACCGCGTCGAACTGGATACCGTACAGCCCGCAATAGACCGGGTAAAAACTGTAGCTGATGTCCGGGAACAGCACCGGCTGGTCGTGCTGCAGCAGGCCGTGAAAGATGTGCGCCAACACTTCGTCCGAACCATTGCCCAGGAATACCTGGTTGGTTTGCACACCGTAATACCGGGCGACGGCGCCTTTCAGCAGGTCGCTGTTGGGGTCCGGATACAGGCGCAGATTGTCATTGAGTTCGGTCTGCATCGCCGCGAGGGCCTTGGGCGACGGGCCGTAGGGATTCTCGTTGGTGTTGAGCTTGACCAGGCGGGTCAGCTTCGGCTGTTCGCCGGGCACATACGGCACCAGGTCCTTGACGAACGGGCTCCAGAATTTACTCATTTCAGTTCCCTTCCTGTTCGTCTTTGATGCGGTACTCGGCGCTGCGGGCGTGGGCGCTCAGCGATTCGCCACGGGCCAGCACCGAGGCAGTCTTGCCCAGTTCGGACGCGCCCTGCTCCGAGCAGAAAATGATCGATGAGCGCTTCTGGAAGTCATACACCCCCAGCGGCGACGAGAAGCGCGCGGTGCCGGAAGTGGGCAGTACGTGGTTCGGACCGGCGCAATAGTCGCCCAGCGCCTCGGAGGTGTGGCGGCCCATGAAGATCGCACCGGCATGGCGAATCTTCGGCAGCCAGGCTTGGGGATCGGCAACCGACAACTCCAGGTGTTCCGGCGCGATGCGGTTGGCGACTTCGATGGCCTGCTCCATGTCATCGACCTTGATCAGCGCACCACGGCCATTGATCGAGGTGTTGATGATTTCGGCGCGGTCCATGGTCGGCAGCAGCTTGTCGATGCTGGCGGCGACCTTGTCGAGGAACTCGGCGTCCGGGCTGACCAGGATCGCCTGGGCGTCCTCGTCGTGCTCGGCCTGGGAAAACAGGTCCATGGCGATCCAGTCCGGATCGGTCTGGCCGTCACACACCACGAGGATTTCCGAAGGGCCGGCGATCATGTCGATACCGACCTGGCCAAACACGTGGCGCTTGGCGGTGGCGACATAAATGTTGCCCGGGCCGACCACCTTGTCCACCCGCGGCACGCTTTCAGTGCCGTAGGCCAAGGCGGCCACGGCCTGGGCGCCGCCGATGGTGAACACTCGGTCCACACCGGCGATACACGCGGCAGCCAGCACCAGTTCGTTGATTTCGCCACGTGGGGTCGGGACGACCATGACCACTTCGGTCACGCCGGCGACCTTGGCCGGAATCGCGTTCATCAGCACCGAGGACGGATAGGACGCCTTGCCGCCCGGCACATACAGGCCGGCGCGGTCCAGCGGCGTGACCTTCTGGCCAAGTACAGTGCCGTCGGCCTCGGTGTAGCTCCACGAATCCTGCTTTTGCCGTTCGTGATAACTGCGCACCCGGGACGCGGCTTTTTCCAACGCTTCACGCTGGGGCACGGTGATTCGGGTCAAGGCCAGTTCCAGGCGCTCGCGCGGCAGGATCAGGTCGGCCATCGAGGCAACTTGCAGGCCGTCGAACTTCTGGGTGAATTCCACCAGGGCCGCATCGCCACGCTCGCGCACGGCCTTGATGATGTCCAGCACGCGCTGATTGACCGAATCGTCGGACACGCTCTCCCAGCTCAGCAGATGATCCAGATGATGTGCGAAATCCGGGTCGGCAGCGTTGAGTCGGCGAATCGAGGTGGGAGCGGTCATAGCGAGGGCCTCATTAATGGCAAATGCTCAGGCGCCCTAAGCTACCAGTCCATTCGCGTGGGCACCTGAGAAAATTGGCTATGACGCGGATAGACGGGCGCGACTCAAGGTCGCGCAGGTGAATCAGCCGCGGTGTCGCGATTCCACTGCCTTGCGCAGGGTATCGATCAGAGCCTGGATACGGGCGTGCTGCATTTTCATCGAAGCCTTGTTGACGATCAGCCTGGAGGTGATGTCGGCGATGAAATCCTGGGGCTCCAGGCCGTTGGCTCGCAAGGTGTTGCCGGTGTCGACCACGTCGATGATCTTGTCCGCCAGGCCGATCAGCGGCGCCAGCTCCATCGAGCCGTAGAGCTTGATGATATCGACCTGGCGGCCTTGTTCGGCGTAGTAGCGCTTGGCGACGTTGACGAACTTGGTCGCTACCCGCAGGCGCCCCTTGGGTTCGGCTGCGCCAACCTTGCCAGCGGTCATCAGCTTGCAGCGGGCGATGCGCAGGTCCAGCGGCTCGTACAAGCCCTGGCCGCCGTATTCCATCAAGACGTCCTTGCTCGGCAACGCCCAGGTCGGCGGCACCGTGTTCCACGTAAGTCGGCACATCGGTGGCGCGCACGATCAACAAGCGTACGTCGGCCTGGGTCGTGGGGATGATCAGCTTGCGGCTCTTGTCCGGATTCTCGGTCGGCACGATGCCTGCTTCAGCCAGAAGCGGCAGGGTGTCGTCAAGGATGCGGCCCTTGGACAGTGCGATGGTCAACATGGGAAACGTCAGTCCTTATCAAGGTACTCATGCCCGGTCGCAAGCGGCGCCGGACACACATCGAGGGTGAAACCACCCTCGATCTGAAACGAAATCAAAGGCGCGTCCTTGCGCCCATGCAGCCTGGACTAGCCCGGTACGCGGCGGATCTTGGCACCGAGCATCTGCAGCTTCTCTTCGATGCACTCGTAGCCACGGTCGATGTGGTAGATGCGGTCGATCAGGGTGTCGCCTTCGGCGATCAAGGCCGAGATCACCAGGCTGGCCGAGGCACGCAGGTCGGTGGCCATGACTGGCGCGCCCTTGAGTTTCTCGGTGCCGGTGACGATGGCGGTGTTGCCTTCGACTTGGATCTTGGCGCCCATGCGGTGCAGCTCATAGACGTGCATGAAGCGGTTTTCGAAGATCGTCTCGATCACCGCGCCCGTGCCTTCGGCAATGGCGTTGAGGGAGATGAACTGCGCCTGCATGTCGGTTGGGAACGCCGGATACGGAGCCGTACGCACGTTGACGGCTTTTGGCCGCTTGCCGTGCATATTCACTTCGATCCAGTCTTCGCCACAGGTGACTTCGGCGCCGGCTTCCTTGAGTTTTTCCAGGACCGCTTCAAGGATCGTCGGATCGGTGTCCTTGACCTTGACGCGGCCACCGGTGACGGCGGCGGCAACCAGGTAGGTACCGGTTTCAATACGGTCCGGCATCACTTTGTAAGTGGCCGAGTGCAGGCGCTCGACGCCATCGATGGTGATAGTGTCGGTGCCGGCACCGCTGATCTTGGCGCCCATGGCAATCAGGAAGTTCGCCAGGTCGACGACTTCGGGTTCGCGAGCGGCGTTTTGCAGCACGCTGCGGCCCTTGGCCAGTGCAGCGGCCATCATGATGTTCTCGGTACCGGTCACGCTGACGGTATCGAAGAAGAAATGCGCGCCGCGCAAGCCGCCTTCCGGCGCCTTGGCCTTGATGTAGCCACCTTCGACGTCGATCACCGCGCCCATGGCTTCCAGGCCACGGATATGCAGGTCCACCGGACGCGAACCGATGGCGCAACCGCCAGGCAGCGCCACTTCGGCCTCACCGAAACGGGCGACCATCGGCCCCAATACCAGGATCGAGGCACGCATGGTCTTCACCAACTCGTACGGTGCGATCAGGGTCTTGATGGTGCGTGGGTCGATTTCGACGGCGAGCTTCTCGTCGATCACAGGCTCGATGCCCATGCGACCGAACAGCTCGATCATCGTGGTGATGTCGTGCAGGTGCGGCAGGTTGGCCACGGTCACCGGGCCATCGCACAGCAGGGTCGCGGCCAGGATCGGCAGCGCGGAGTTCTTTGCCCCGGAGATACGGATTTCGCCATCAAGGCGAACGCCGCCGGTAATAATCAATTTATCCATAAGAATCTCGACGCCCTTGGGCTCAGGTGCGCTCGGCCCAGGCCGCGCGGCTGAAAAATTTCATAGTGACCGCGTGGATGCTGCCATCGGCGATCCATGGGTTCAAATGGGCATAGATGCTCTGCTGACGCTTCACCGGGCTCAACGCCGCCAGTTCATCGCTGATCACATTCAGCTGGAAATTGCAGCCTTCGCCCTCAACTTCCACCTGCGTACCAGGCAGCTTTCCTTCAAGGAAGCTCTTCACTTCTACAGCCTGCATGCTCAACCTCAATCGGCGCCCTGTGCGCACGGGTCGCACATCATACAAAAAAGCCCCTCGCCTGCGAACCCCGCGAAGCAGGACTCTGACGGGGGGCTTTTCAACGATGTGGATCAGGGGTGCGCCAACAGCTCGGTCAATTCGCTGACCTGGGCTATCTCGCGCATGTCTTCGGGCATCCCTCGGATGCTCCATGTCTTGCCGGCGGCCTGGGCATCGCGCATGAAGCACAGCAAAAGCGACAGTCCGACGCTGCTGGACTTCTGCACGGCTGAGCAATCAATCACCAGCTCGGCTGCTTTTGCCGACTTGATCAACGCCTGGCCCTGCTTGCGCAGACCCGGGCCGGTGCGGTAGTCCAGCACGCCGCTGAGCAGCAGCTCGCCGGCCTCGCCCAGGCGAATGCCGGACGCGCTCACCGACTCGTTCATTGTTCCTGCTTCTCTTTGGCTTCTTCGGTCACTTCCTTGGCCTTGGCGACTTCACCGGCCCAGCCGTCGATGGTCTTGTCCAGGTCATTGCCATTGCGCTGCATGGCGTCGGCGAACTGGTCACGGAACAGCTTGCCGATGTTGATGCCGTTGATGATCACGTTGCGTACTTTCCACTCGCCATTGATTTTCTCGAGTGTGTAGGACACAGGATAAACGGCGCCATTGTTGCCCTTGACCTGCATGTCAACGCTGGTGCGGGTGCCGCTTTCATCCTTGGCCGGCGAAACGGTGATGCCCTGGTTGTTGTATTCCAGCAATGCGTTGCCATAGAACTGCATCAGGCTGCGCTTGAAGTTTTCCTGGAAGCGGGTCATCTGCGCCGGGGTTGCCTTGCGCGAGTACTTGACGGTCATGATGCTCTTGGAGATGCCATCGGCGTCTACCACGGGGCCGACAATGCCATTCAGCGCATCGTAGAACGCGCTTGGGTCCTGCTTGTATTTCTCTTTATTGGCGGCAAGGTCCGCCAGCAATCGAGTAGTGGTGTCCTGGATGATGTCGTGCGCCGAAGGCGCCGCCACGGCATTGCCCATCAGCGGCAGGGCCGCCAGCAGGACCAGCAGGCTGCGTCGCAGGATAGAGATCATTCAAAAGCTCCTCATTTGGCGTCTTTGCTAACGGTATTGAGCAGGAATTTACCGATCAGGTCCTCGAGCACCAGCGACGACTGCGTATCGTGGATGGTCCCGCCGTCCTTGAGCAGGGTGTCTTCCCCGCCCACGCTGATCCCGATGTATTTCTCACCCAACAGCCCAGCGGTGAGGATAGATGCAGTGGAGTCAGTCGGCAGGTTATCCACGCGCTTTTCCAACTGCAGCGTCACCCGCCCAGTAAAACTGTCACGGTCCAGATCGATTGCCGTGACCTTGCCGATCGTCACACCGGCCATGGTCACCTTGGCTCTGACCGTCAAACCGGCGATATTGTCAAAATAAGCATAAAGTTTATAAGTATCGGTGCTCGCGGTTGGCGCCAGTCCACTGACCCGCAAGGCCAGCAGCAGCAAAGCCAGGATGCCAGCCAGCAAGAAAAGGCCGACACCGATTTCCAGGGTGCGGTTTTGCATCAGAAATCTCCAAACATCAAGGCGGTCAGAATAAAGTCAAGGCCCAGTACGGCCAACGAGGCGTAGACCACGGTCTTGGTTGTGGCACGGCTGATCCCCTCTGACGTGGGCTCACAGTCATAACCTTGAAACACGGCGATCCAGGTGACCACGAAAGCGAATACGGCACTCTTGATCACACCGTTGAGCACATCATCGAGGAAGTCGACGCTGTTCTGCATGTTGGACCAGTAGGAGCCTTCATAGACCCCCAGCCAATCGACGGCGACCCACGAGCCTCCCCAGATCCCCACGACGCTGAAGATCATCGCCAGCACCGGCAGGGAAATGAAGCCGGCCCACAGGCGCGGGGCGATGATGTACTTGAGTGGATCGACACCGATCATTTCCAGGCTGGACAACTGCTCGGTGGATTTCATGTTGCCGATTTCGGCGGTCAGCGCCGATCCGGCACGCCCGGCGAACAGCAGTGCGGTCACCACCGGGCCAAGCTCGCGCAACAGTGTCAGCGCAACCATCTGCCCGACCGCCTGCTCCGATCCATAGCTGGACAGGATACTGAAGCCCTGGAGAGCCAATACCATGCCGATGAAAATCCCCGAGACGACAATGATGACGAGGGACATCACCCCGACCGAATGCAGTTGCTTGACCAGCAGGCCGAAACCTCCGCCGGTCGAATTGCGGCCGAGCAAGGCGTGCATCAGGAACAGCGAGGAACGCCCAAGCACCGCCACCACGTCGATGCCGGAGCGACCGAACAGGCGAATTCTTTCGATTAACGATTTCTTGCGCATCAGCGCTTCCCCAGCAAGTCGGTACGGTAATCCGTGGCCGGAAAATGGAACGCCACCGGACCGTCCGGGTCCCCCTTCATGAATTGGCGAATGCGCGGGTTGTCCGAATCCTTCAATTCCTGCGGTGTGCCCTGTCCCAGCACCTGGCCATCACCGACGACATAGATGTAGTCGGCGATACTGGCGGTTTCGGCCAAATCATGGGAAACCACAATGCTGGTGATGCCCAGCGCATCGTTCAGCAAGCGAATCAGGCGTACGAGCACGCCCATGGCAATGGGGTCCTGCCCAACGAAGGGCTCGTCATACATGAGGATTTTCGGGTCGAGGGCAATCGCCCGCGCCAAGGCCACCCGACGCTTCATGCCGCCCGACAGCTCGTCCGGCATCAGTTCCAGGGCGCCGCGCAGCCCGACTGCCTGCAATTTGAGCAGAACGATGTCGCGGATCATTTCCTCCGGCAGCTCGGTATGGACACGCAGGGGAAACGCCACGTTCTCGAACACATCGAGGTCGGTAAACAGGGCACCGCTCTGGAACAGCACCCCCATGTCCTTGCGCGCATCGAACAGATCGCTGCGCGACAATTTCGGAAGGTTCTGGCCATTGACCCAGACTTCGCCGGCACTGGGACGCAGTTGCGCGCCCATCAGTCGCAGCAGCGTTGTCTTTCCGCACCCGGAAGGTCCCATGATGCCGGTCACCTTACCGCGCGGGATGCGAATATCGATGTCATTGAAAATGCTGCGCGTCCCTCGCTTGAAGGACAGTCCCTTCAGCTCGACCGCGTAAGCGTTGTCGGCACTCATCTAAACTCCTTGCGATGCAGCCTCATATTCGAGTGCTCCGGCCTGCCGACAAAAACGCCGGTACCGCCGGGCACACGAACCGGCGGCGAACTATATCACTGCAACCATCAGGCGCCCAAGGCCAACCCCCGGCCCGTTAAGCCCGGCTTAAGGTAAAACGCCACATTTTATGTCCGGCCTCGCGCCGTTCGAGCAAACGCATGACGAACTAACGTGAGGGAATCGCTCATTACCGCTATAATCGCCGCCTTTTCATTGGGCTATACGATCTGACATGAACCAATCCAGCGACCTGATTCAATCGGCACAACGTACTGTCCGCCTCGAACTTGAAGCCGTACAAGGCTTGTTGCCCCGTATCGACGCTGATTTCGTACGCGCCTGCGAGATGATTCTGGCCAGCAAGGGCCGTGTGGTCGTGGTCGGCATGGGCAAGTCCGGCCACATTGGCAACAAGATCGCCGCCACGCTGGCCAGCACCGGCACCACGGCTTTTTTTGTTCACCCCGCCGAAGCCAGCCACGGCGACATGGGCATGATCACCCGGGACGATGTCATCCTGGCACTGTCCAACTCGGGCTCGACCAATGAAATCCTCACATTGCTGCCATTGATCAAGCGACTGGGCATCCAGATGATCAGCGTCACCGGCAATCCAGATTCACCACTGGCCAAGGCAGCCGAGGTGAACCTCAATGTTCATGTCGAGCACGAAGCCTGCCCCTTGAACCTGGCGCCGACCTCGTCCACCACTGCAGCCCTGGTCATGGGCGACGCCCTGGCCGTGGCCCTGCTGGAGGCCCGCGGGTTCACCGCCGAGGATTTCGCCTTCTCCCATCCTGGTGGCGCCCTGGGCCGTCGCCTGTTGCTCAAAGTCGAGAACGTGATGCACAGCGCAAACGAGCTGCCGCAGGTTCAACGCGGCACGCTGCTCAAGGATGCGCTCATGGAAATGACCCGCAAGGGCCTGGGCATGACCGTTATCCTCGAAGCCGACGGCAAGCTCGCCGGGATCTTTACCGACGGTGACCTGCGCCGTACGCTCGACCGCGCTATTGATATACGTAACGCAACCATCGATGAAGTCATGACCCTTCACGGCAAGACTGCGCGCCCCGACATGCTGGCCGCAGAAGCCCTGAAAATCATGGAAGACCATAGGATCAATGCACTGGTGGTAGTGGATGAAGAGGATCGCGCGATCGGCGCTTTCAACTTGTCCGACCTCCTTCGCGCTGGAGTAATGTGATGACGACCGACCTGCTGCAACGGGGCAAGAACATCAAGCTCGCCGTTTTCGACGTCGACGGTGTACTCACCGATGGCCGCCTGTATTTCCTCGAAGACGGCAGCGAGTTCAAGACCTTCAACACCCTCGACGGCCAGGGCATCAAGATGCTGATGGCCGCGGGCGTCCAGACCGCCATTATCAGTGGTCGCAAGACCCCGGTGGTCGAGCGGCGAGCGAAGAATCTCGGCATCCCGCACCTTTACCAGGGTCGGGAAGACAAGTTGGTGGTGCTGGACGAACTGCTGGGCCAACTCAATCTAAGCTATGAGCAGGTTGCCTACCTCGGCGACGATTTGCCGGACCTGCCGGTGATTCGCCGGGTCGGCCTGGGCATGGCGGTGGCCAACGCAGCCGCTTTCGTACGCGAGCACGCCCACGGCGTCACCACCGCGAAGGGCGGCGAAGGCGCCGCCCGCGAATTCTGTGAATTGATCCTGAACGCCCAGGGCCACCTCGAAGCGGCCAACGCCGCGTACTTGTGAGCCATTTATGTTAAGCAAGAAGATTCGCACCCTACTGGTGTTCGGCTGCATCGCCGCGATTTTTGCGGCGGTGGGCTACTGGAACATCAGCCCGGAACGCTTCCTTGACCCTTCCGTGACCAAGGTCGAGGAAAACGATATCGATTGGTATGCGACCAATACGCATACCCTACAATACCTGCCAGACGGCAAAGTGCAGTACGAAATGACGTCTGACAAAGTCGACCATGTAAAGGCCAGTGATATAACACTGGTCACCAAACCGGACCTGAACATGTTCCGCGGCACTGAATTCCCGTGGCACGTGCAGAGCGAGCGCGCCGAGGTCAATCCCGGCGGTACCGAAGTCGAACTGATCGACTCGGTACGCATCGCCCGGACCGATGAGAAAAACCGTACGACCATCATCACCAGCAGTCGCATGACGGTCTTTCCGCAACGAGAATATGCGCAGACCGAGCAACCCGTTAGAATCGACGGCGCTGGCGGCGTGTCGACCGGCGTAGGAATGAAGGCGTATTTGAAGGAAAGCAGGATACACCTGCTATCGAAAGTAAGAGGACAGTATGAAGCTCGCTAAAACCCTCCCTATTTTGCTCAGTCTGGGCGCAGCACTGGGAAGCGCGAGCGCCTGGGCCCTCCCCAACGACCGCGACCAGCCTATCCGTATCCAGGCCGACGATGCACAACTGGACGACAAGAACGGTGTCGCCACCTATAAAGGTGACGTGATCATCACCCAGGGTTCGATGAAAGTGACCGGCAACACCGTGACCATCACCCGCACCCAGTCCGGCGATATCGACGTGGTGACTTCGGTGGGCAACCTGGCCTACTTCGAACAACTGCAAACCGCGGGCGACACCAAGCCTGTACAGGGTTATGGGGTTACCATCCAGTATCACGCCGCCCAGGACCGCGTTGTCCTGATCGACCGCGCCAAGGTTGTCGACAAGGACAACAACGTGACCCAAGGCGAGAAAATCGTCTATGACACGGTCAAGAAACTGGCCAGCGCGGGTCGTGCCACTGGCAGCAAGGTCACCGAGGCGCGTCCGCGTATCGACATGGTGATCCAGCCGAAAAAGAAAACCGACGAGCAAAAGGCCCAGTAATGGCAACTCTGAAAGCCCAACACCTGGCCAAGAGCTACAAGAGCCGCCAGGTTGTGCGCGATGTCAGCCTGTCCATCGAGAGCGGCCAGATCGTTGGCCTGCTCGGCCCCAACGGCGCGGGCAAGACGACCTGCTTCTATATGATCGTCGGCCTGGTCCAGGCCGATCAGGGCCGCGTCCTGATCGACGACCTGGACGTCAGCCACCAGCCGATGCACGGCCGGGCGAAGGCCGGGATCGGCTATCTACCGCAAGAAGCCTCGATCTTCCGCAAACTGTCGGTTGCCGACAACATCATGGCCATCCTCGAGACCCGCAAGGAACTCGACAAGGCCGGCCGTCGACAGGAACTGGAAAGCCTGCTGCAGGAATTCCACATCAGCCACATTCGCGACAACCTGGGCATGAGCCTGTCCGGTGGCGAACGTCGCCGCGTGGAAATCGCCCGTGCCCTGGCCACCGCGCCGAAATTCATCCTCCTCGACGAACCGTTCGCCGGCGTGGACCCGATTTCGGTCGGTGACATCAAGCAGATCATCCATCACCTCAAGGCCAAGGGGATCGGCGTGCTGATCACCGACCACAACGTGCGCGAGACGCTGGATATCTGCGAGACCGCCTACATTGTCAATGACGGCCAGTTGATTGCCGAAGGCGACTCCGCGACTATCCTGGCCAATGAACTGGTCAAGGAAGTGTATCTGGGTCACGAGTTTCGCCTGTAAGCGCAGATGTCTGGTGCATCGCCGGGCGTCGCCAATTTTATTGTGGCGACGCTCTAGGCAAACACCTCAGTTTCAGGCATATAATTTGCTTAAGTTTGGCGCTCCGGCGCCCTTGTAGTGGATGGCGCATGTGCGGCCGGCGAATAAGGTGTTAAGCCCCTGCCATGAAACCATCGCTAGTCTTGAGAATGGGCCAGCAGCTGACGATGACGCCGCAGCTGCAACAGGCCATCCGCCTGCTCCAATTGTCGACCCTGGACCTGCAACAGGAAATCCAGGAGGCCCTGGAGTCCAATCCGATGCTCGAACGCCAGGAAGAAGGCGACGACTTCGACAACTCCGATCCGCTGGCCGACAACGTCGAACAGAAAACCCCTGCCGAAATCCCGGAACCGTCCTATCAGGAAGCCGCCCCGACGGTGGATAACATCGAGGACGGCGAGTGGAACGAACGCATTCCCAACGACCTGCCCGTGGATACGGCATGGGAAGACGTCTACCAGACCAGCGCCAGCAGCCTGCCAAGCGGCGATGACGACGAGTGGGACTTCACCACCCGCACCTCCGCCGGCGAAAGCCTGCAAAGCCACTTGCTGTGGCAACTGAACCTGGCGCCGATGTCCGACACCGATCGCCTGATCGCCGTGACCCTGATCGATTGCATCAACAACCAGGGCTACCTGGACGAGACACTCGAAGAAATTCTCGAAGCTTTCGACCCCGAGCTCGACATCGAGCTGGATGAGGTCGAGGCGGTCCTGCACCGCATCCAGCAGTTCGAACCCGCCGGCATCGGCGCCCGCAGCCTGGGCGAATGCCTCTTGCTGCAACTGCGCCAGTTGCCCGCCAAGACACCGTGGCTGGCCGAAGCCAAGCGACTGGTCACCGACTACATCGACTTGCTGGGCGGCCGCGACTACAGCCAACTGATGCGGCGCATGAAACTCAAGGAAGACGAGCTGCGCCAAGTCATCGAGCTGGTGCAAAGCCTCAATCCACGGCCCGGCTCGCAGATCGAATCCACCGAGCCTGAATACGTTGTCCCCGACGTGATCGTGCGCAAGCACAATGATCGCTGGCTGGTGGAGCTCAACCAGGAATCGGTGCCGAAACTTCGGGTCAACGCCCAATACGCCGGTTTCGTAAAACGCGCCGACACCAGCGCCGACAACACGTTCATGCGCAACCAGTTGCAGGAAGCGCGCTGGTTCATCAAGAGCCTGCAGAGCCGCAACGAAACCCTGATGAAAGTGGCGACCCAGATCGTCGAGCATCAGCGCGGCTTCCTGGAATACGGTGATGAAGCGATGAAACCGTTGGTCCTGCATGACATTGCCGAGGCAGTGGGCATGCACGAGTCGACGATTTCACGGGTGACCACCCAGAAATTCATGCATACCCCGCGGGGAATCTATGAATTGAAATATTTTTTCTCCAGCCATGTCAGCACCTCGGAAGGCGGCGAATGCTCGTCCACGGCCATCCGCGCGATCATCAAGAAACTGGTCGCCGCGGAAAATCAGAAAAAGCCGTTGAGTGACAGCAAGATCGCTGGTTTACTGGAGGCACAAGGCATTCAGGTGGCCCGCCGTACCGTCGCCAAATACCGCGAATCCCTCGGGATCGCACCTTCGAGCGAACGCAAGCGGTTGATGTAACAGGCCACGCCACAGCGTTCCAGTGGCAGGCAACCCAGCCTGCCGCTTTATGCACTGGCAACGAAGGAGAAGCTGTATGCAAGTCAACATCAGTGGACACCAACTGGAAGTGACCGAACCCCTGCGCACCTACATCGGCGAAAAACTCGACCGATTGGAAAGGCATTTCGACAAGATCACCAACGTGCAAGTCACGATGTGCGTCGAAAAACTGCTGCAGAAAATCGAAGCCACGCTGCATATTCCCGGCGGAGAAGTGGTTGCCAACGCAGAGCACACAGACATGTATGCCGCGATTGACCTGCTGACCGACAAGCTGGATCGCCAACTCAAAAAGCATAAGGAAAAGACCCAGAGCCTCCTCCAGGGCGCAACCGGTCGTTAACCCCCCCAATCCATGATCCGACTAGAAACCATCCTGACCCCCGGCCGTTCCCAAGTGAACGCGCCGGGCGGCAGTAAAAAGAAAGCCCTCGAACAAATCGCCAACCTGATCCACCGCGAAGTGCCGGATCTGGAAATGCAGGATGTCTTCGAGGCACTGGTTGCCCGTGAAAAACTCGGTTCCACCGGTTTTGGCAACGGCATTGCCATCCCCCATTGCCGCCTCAAGGGCTGCGCCTCGCCTATCAGCGCGCTGCTGCACCTTGAAGCCCCCATAGATTTCGACGCCATCGATGGCGCCCCGGTCGACCTGCTGTTCGTCTTGCTGGTCCCGGAAGCCGCAACCGATGCGCACCTGGAGCTGCTGCGCCAGATCGCCAGCATGCTGGATCGCAAGGAAGTACGCGAAAAACTGCGCAGCGCCCCGAGCAACGAAGCCTTGTATCAGGTAGTCCTGGACGAGCAGAACGGCCATTAAACATGCGCATGATCATCGTCAGTGGCCGCTCCGGCTCAGGTAAAAGCACGGCCCTCAATGTGCTTGAGGACAGCGGCTACTATTGCATCGACAACCTGCCGGCTGGCCTGCTTCCGGAATTGGCCGAGCGCGCCCTGATCCACACCGAACTCGCGCAACCGCTGGTCGCCGTGTCCATCGATGCCCGTAACCTGCCCAGCCATCTGTCGCGATTTCCGGAATTGCTCGAAGAAGTTCGCAACCGGCATATCCAATGCGATGTGCTGTACCTGGATGCCGACGAAGAAACACTGCTCAAGCGCTTTTCAGAAACCCGTCGACGCCACCCGCTGAGCAACGCCAGCCGCTCCCTGGCTGAAGCGATCCATGACGAGAGCCAACTGCTCGGCCCCATCGCCGACCTGGCCGACCTCAAGGTCAACACCACGCACCTGAACTTGTACCAGCTGCGCGACACCATCAAGTTGCGCCTGCTGAACCAGCCTGAACCGGGAACGGCGTTTCTCGTCGAATCGTTCGGTTTCAAGCGCGGCATGCCGGTCGATGCCGACTTGGTGTTCGATGTTCGCTGCCTGCCCAACCCGTATTGGAAACCGGAGCTGCGCGAGCAGTCCGGACTGGACCAGCCAGTGGTCGATTATCTCGCTGCCCAACCGGACGTAGAGGAAATGTTCCAGGACATCTCCAGCTACCTCCTCAAATGGCTGCCCCGCTTCGCAGCGAGCAACCGGGCCTATGTCACGATCGCCATTGGCTGCACCGGTGGTCATCACCGTTCCGTCTACCTGACCGAGCGTCTGGGTCAGCTCCTGCAACAATCCCTGAAGAACGTCCAGGTTCGCCACCGCGACCTCAGCTAAAGGATTCACATCGCGATGCCTGCTCGGGAAATTGAAATCATCAACAAGCTGGGTTTGCATGCCCGGGCATCGGCGAAATTTGTGGGTGTGGCGGGTAAATTCCCTGACACCACGATCCGCGTCGGGCGCACGCCTGAAACAGCAGTCGACGGAAAAAGCATCATGGCGATGATGATGCTCGCTGCGGGCAAGGGCACCAGGATTCACTTGAGCACCGAGGGCGAACAGGCACAGGAAGCGATGGATGCCTTGGTCGCGCTGATCAACAATTATTTCGACGAAGGGGAATAACTGTGGCGAGGGGATCAAATCCCCTCGCCACACAGGAAATTCTGAGAACAAAAAAGGCGCGTCACCCAAATGGATGACGCGCCTTTTTTTCGGCCCTGAATATCAGCTACCCGCCACCGTCATACGCTCGATCAACACCGAACCGGTGCGGATGTTGCTGCGCAGCTCCAGGTCGTTCCCCACCGCCACGATCTGCTTGAACATGTCACGCATGTTCCCCGCGATAGTGACTTCCTGGACCGGGAATTGGATCTCGCCATTCTCGACCCAGAAACCCGCCGCGCCACGGGAGTAATCCCCGGTGACCATGTTCAGGCCATGGCCCATCAATTCGGTGACCAGCAGGCCACGCCCCATGCGCCGCAACAATGCCGCCTGGTCTTCTTCACCGTGAGTGACGAACAGGTTGTGCACGCCACCCGCATTAGCGGTGCTCGGCATGCCAAGTTTACGGCCCGAATACGTACCAAGGATGTATGAAACCAGTTCACCGTTTTCCACGAACGGCTTGGCGTAGGTCGCCAGCCCATCGCCGTCGAACGCCGAACTGCCCATGGCTTGCATCAGGTGTGGGCGCTCGTCGATGGTCATCCATTCAGGGAAAAGTTTCTGGCCCAACGCGCCTTCGAGGAACGACGACTTGCGATATAGATTGCCGCCGGACACCGCCGACAGGAAGCTGCCGAACAGGCCACCGGCCAATTCGGCGGAAAACAGCACTGGCACCTCGCAGGTCGGTACCGGCCGAGCGCCCAGGCGACTGGCTGCCCGTTGTGCGGCTTTCTGGCCGATGCTGACCGGGTCCGCCAGCAACGTGCCCTGGCGATTCACGTCATACCAGTAATCGCGCTGCATCTGGCCGTCGGCCTCGGCGATCATCACGCAGCTGAGGCTGTGGCGGGTCGATGCGTAACCGCCGATAAACCCATGGCTGTTGCCATAGACCCGGCAGCCCTGGTGGGTGTTGAGCGTCGTGCCGTCGGCATTCTTGATCCGGCTGTCGGCGTCGAATGCTGCGGCTTCGCAGCGCAGCGCTTGTTCGATGGCTTGCTCAGGCGTGATATCCCAGGCATGGAACAGATCGAAGTCCTTCAGATCCTTGCACATCAGCGCAGCATCGGCCAAACCCGAGGCCTCGTCTTCGGACGTGTGCTTGGCAATCGCCAATGCCGCGGCGACTGTTTCGCGAATAGCGTCAGGACCGCTGGCCGAGGTGCTGGCCGAGCCCTTGCGCTGGCCTACGTACAAGGTAATGCCGAAACCCTGGTCACGGTTGAATTCGACGGTTTCCACTTCGCGCTGGCGCACCGAAGTCGACAGCCCCTGCTCCAGCGATACCGCCACTTCACAGGCGCTGGCGCCCTGTCGCTTGGCCTCGGCGAGAATCTGCTCGACTTGTTCCTGCAGTGCCGGCAATGCCTGGGGGCCGACGCTTTGAACTGCACTCATGGTGTTCTCCACTCAAATTCTGCTTTCGGTAACGGTTTTGTACGCAAAGCGCCTGGACGTTTTTTCGTACAAACCCTTGGCCTTCGAGCGACCGGGCCGGACAACCGGCCCCCGACTGGTTATCATGGCGGCGTTTCTTTGCGGACTGCCACCATGGTTGATTCTTACGACGACTCCCTCTACGAGGGTGAAAAAAGCAAATCCCAGGTCAAACGCGAGCTGCATGCTCTGGTTGACCTCGGCGAGCGACTGACAACACTCAAGCCTGACTTGCTGGCCAAGCTGCCCCTGACCGACGCCTTGCGCCGGGCTTTGGCCGATGCGCCCAAGCACACCGCGAATATCGCGCGTAAACGGCACCTGCAATTCATCGGCAAACTGATGCGCGATCAGGACACTGACGCCATCCTCGTTCTGCTCGACCAGCTCGATGCCTCCACCCGGCAGTACAACGAACGCTTCCACAACCTGGAACGCTGGCGCGATCGCTTGATCGCAGGCGACGACGGCACCTTGGAAAAATTCGTCATCGACTACCCGGAGGCCGATCGCCAGCAATTGCGCTCCCTGATTCGTCAGGCCCAGCACGAACTGGCGCAGAACAAGCCACCGGCCTCGAGCCGTAAAATCTTCAAGTACATCCGTGAGCTGGACGAGACTCAACGCGGCCTGCGCTGATCGCCAACAGCTTTATTCCCTTGCCAGGGGTGGCGATTACCGTGGCGAGGGCGCTTGTTCCCGCTCGGTTGCGTTGCAACCGCATCGGGGCTACTGCGTAGCCCAGCGGGAGCAAGCTCCCTCGCCACAATGACTCACGCAAGCCCCTGAATATTTTCATGCCCCCGTGCCACCCACGGTAATCGCATCGATCTTCAGGGTCGGCTGGCCGACGCCCACCGGCACCGACTGCCCGTCCTTTCCGCATGTGCCCACGCCACTGTCCAGCGCCAGGTCGTTACCGACCATCGACACCTTGCTCATCGCCTCCGGCCCGTTGCCGATCAAGGTCGCACCCTTGACTGGCGCAGTGATCTTGCCATCTTCGATCAGGTAGGCCTCGCTGGTGGAAAACACGAACTTGCCACTGGTGATGTCCACCTGGCCGCCGCCGAGGTTGGCGCAATAGATGCCCTTCTTCACCGACGCGATGATTTCCGCCGGATCGCTCTGGCCGCCCAGCATGTAGGTATTGGTCATGCGCGGCATCGGCAGGTGTGCGTAGGATTCGCGACGACCATTACCGGTGCGGGCTACGCCCATGAGGCGGGCATTGAGCTTGTCTTGCATGTAGCCTTTGAGCACGCCATTCTCGATCAATGTGGTGCACTCGGTCGGGGTGCCCTCGTCATCGACGCTCAGGGAGCCACGACGGCCGGCCAGGGTTCCGTCATCGACAATGGTGCAGAGTTTCGAGGCAACCATTTCGCCCATGCGTCCGCTGTAGGCCGAGCTGCCCTTGCGATTGAAGTCACCTTCCAGGCCGTGGCCGACGGCTTCGTGCAACAACACGCCGGACCAGCCGGAGCCGAGCACCACGGGCAAGGTGCCGGCCGGGGCCGGGATCGCTTCCAGGTTGACCAGCGCCTGGCGCAGCGCCTCGCGGGCGTAGCCCATGGCGCGGTCTTCGCTGAGGAAATAACGGTAGTCGGTACGCCCGCCGCCGCCATGACCGCCGCGCTCGCGCCGGCCGTTCTGCTCGACGATCACGCTGACGTTGAAGCGCACCAGCGGTCGCACGTCCGCCGCCAGGCCACCGTCGGTCGACGCCACCAGGATCCGCTCCCAGACCCCAGCCATGCTCACCGAAACCTGCTGGATACGCGGGTCAAGGGCGCGGGTCGCCACGTCGATACGCTTGAGCAGTTCGACTTTCTCGGCACGGCTCATGACTTCCAACGGATTGTCCGGTGCATATAGTTGGGCCACGTCCTGGCTGCTGAACGCCTGGACCGTGCCATTCTGCCCGGCCCGGGAGATCGAACGAGCGGCACGGGCCGCGGCGCCGAGTGCTTCGAGGGTGATCGCATTGCTGTAGGCGAAACCGGTCTTTTCCCCGGACTGGGCCCGCACGCCCACGCCTTGGTCGAGGTTGAAACTGCCTTCCTTGACGATGCCGTCTTCCAGCGACCATGACTCGGAGATCTGGCCTTGGAAATACAGGTCGGCGGCATCGATGCCCGGACCGGCCAGGTCGCCCAGCACGCCTTGCAGACTTTCCAGGGCCACGCCGCCGGGGGCCAAAAGGTGTTCACTGACTGAGGACAACAACCCGCTCATATGTTTTACGCCTTGAATTCGTCGTCTTGGACAGGTCGCTGTCGGGCGCCCTGCGAGAAAAAGCGCCGGTGGTTCGCCACCGGCATGCGCGCCCGGATGGACGCCTGTTCGCTGCTGTCGCGCTCGGCCAGCAGCACGGCCTCGCCTTGATCCTGTTGTGCCAGCACGCGGCCCCACGGGTCGACAATCGCCGCGTGACCAAAAGTCTCCCTTGGCCCTGGATGCACGCCGCCCTGGGCCGCCGCCAGCACATAACACTGGGTTTCGATGGCCCGGGCGCGGATCAGCACGTCCCAATGGGCCGCGCCGGTCACCGCGGTAAACGCCGAAGGCGCGGTGATCAACTCGGCACCGGCTGCCCGCAACTCGCTATAGAGCTCAGGGAAACGCAGGTCATAACACACCGTCAGGCCCACCCGGCCCACGGGAGTATCGGCAACGACCACGTTGCCGCCATAAGCATAGTCATCGGATTCGCGATAACGCCCGCGATTGTCCGCCACGTCCACGTCGAACAGGTGCAACTTGTCATAGCGCGCCACGATCTGGCCTTGGTCGTCCACCAGCAACGAACAGGCATGGGCCTTGGCCTCGGGCTGGTCCACGGGCGGCAACGGCAATGTACCGGCGACAATCCATAACCTGAGGTCGCGGGCGACCTGTTTCAACCAGGGCAGGATCGGCCCCTGACCAAAGGCTTCGTCGCGACCGATCTGCGCCACGTCCCGCCGGCCCATGGCGGCGAAATTTTCAGGCAGCACCGCCAGCCTTGCGCCACCCGCCGCAGCCTGCTCCAGCAGCACGCGGGCACGAGCCAAGTTGGCGAGCACGTCGCTTTGGCTGACCATCTGAATCACGGCGACTGGCATGGTGCTTCCCTCACTTTTTACATCACTGCCCCTGTGGGAGCGAGCTTGCTCGCGATAGCGGTGTATCAGTCACATTTTCCTTTGCTGACCCACCGCTATCGCGAGCAAGCTCGCTCCCACAGGGACTCGCGTTAACCTGTCAAAACGGTTTGTCGAAGCTGATCTTCGGTTCTTTCCACGGCCCCTTGACGTCATATCTTACGCTGGCAAAACGCGCCACGCGGTCACCGATCAGCTTGTCGATCAAAAACAGCGCCCCGCCCACCGCCGGTGCGCCGACGATCAGTGCGGCGATCGGCAGGTTGTTCGTCACCGGCAGGGTCACCAACAGCTTGGCGTCTACCCGGTCGGTGACCATGTCCAGCGTACCGTTGAGCTCAAGGTTGCTGGACGGCCCCGCCAGGGTGATGGGCTCGCGCGTGACGTACACGCCGTCGCTCGCCACCAGCAGCCCCTTGACCCGGTCGTAGCTCAGTCCTTTGCCGAACAGGTCGGAAAAATCCAGGCGCAAGCGCCGACCGATGGAATTGAAGTTCAACAGGCCAAATACCCGCAAAGCCTGGGCGCTGCCTTCAACCTCAACGAACTGGCCCTTGCTCAATGACGCATCGAGACTGCCGGAGAAACGCTTGGTGGCAACCCAGGCGGGCGAGCCGGGCCAACGACCGTCCACATCCAGGCGGAATTCCTGGCTGGTCACACTCGGCGCGAACCCCCACCCTTTGAGGACATCAGCCAGGTTCTTGCCCTTGATACGGCCCTTGTACCAACTGCTGGTGGAACCGGGTACGCCTTCCCAGGCGCCATTGCCGTTCAACACCATGCCTTTGAGGCCCATGTCCAACTCGTTCAACGCGATACCCTTGCCGGTAGGGCGCACCTTCAATGACCAGGCGCCAATCAGATCAGGGCCTTGGAACAACTGGTCGATGGCAATATCCATCGCTGGAATTTTGCTGGGATCGACCGTGGCCAGAGGATCCGGGGCGTTTTCATCGGCCTGGACCGTCGGGTCCACAGCCGGCAGGCGCACATAATCCAGCTTGATGCCGATCGGGGCGGCTTTCGCATCCGGCAGGCTGACGCTGCCCTTGGCCTGCTGGCTGTCAAGCCGCAGGGCCCAGGCATCCGGTTTGCGGTCCAACTGCACCGAAGCCTGGTCCAGCGTCGTACCCATGGCCGTGAGCTTGCCCACTTTCAGGTCGGCGCTGCTGAGCACTTGTCGGGCACTGCCGCCCGGATCCTGGCCTGCGTATTTGCCCAGCAGATCCTGCCAGGGGCTCACGTCCAGTTCCGACAGCGCGCCACGCAGTCGCAACCCCCTGCCGCCAGGCAATACTGCATCACCGGCACCCAGCAGCAATTCACCACGACCGTCGGCGACCTTTCCACTCGGCGCGGCATAAGTGAAACTGGCCAGGTCGCCGTAATTGACCCAATAACGCCGCTCCGGCCCCTGCAGCGTCATGCGGAACACCGTGTCGCGCCCGATATCGGCGGCCATCCCGAAGGGGGCCGGCAAGTCCACCGCTACACCCTTGAGGTTGGAGCTGACCGACAACTGGCTGTCGGCGCCGTCGAGGATCACTTGCAGTTGATACGGAACCACCCCGGAGACGGGCAATGGCTGGGTCACGCTCAGCCAATCGGTGAGTTTCTTCACCTCGACCCGCCCCGACGCCGTCACTCGCGTATTGAGCGCACCGGCGCGGCCCTCGGCAAAAATCTGTGCAGCCACAGGTCGATCGAACGCCCTGGCCGCGATGTTCTTGCCGCTCAATCCCTTGCTGCTGTCGAAGCGGAAATCACCCTTGAGTTCGGTCAACTCGAGCGCCGGCTCGCTTAGCTTGAGCCGGGCCTTGTCAGTGGCAAAATCCACCAGGATTTTCGGTTGCTCGCCTTTGACCAGCGGGATATCGAGCTTCACGCTGCCTTGCAGCGCACCGTCGCCTTCCCAACCGGCGAACGTCTCGGCCGTACCGATAGGCGCAGTCTGGAGGATCTTCAGCCCATCGCCCAATCCACCGGCAAACCCGCCATCCAGCAGCAGATGAGAGCTCTGCCCGGTGGGCACGTGGGGAATGTTCACCGAAACATCTTTCACCTGGGTATCGAGCAGTTGCCCCTGGCTGGCAAAAATACGCACGCCACTGTCTTCGACAAACACATCGCCGCTGACCTTGCTGACGGAAGGCCAGCCCGGCTGGAAGGCCAGTTCGGCGTCATGCACCTTGAAAAACAGGCTGATGCTGCGGGCTGCGTCCTCGGCACCTTTGTTCAGCGAACCCTGGTACTGGAAAAAACCTTCGTCCACCGCGCCCTTGACGATTGCCGTGCGCAGCCACTCGTCCAGCGCCGGGCTGAGGACGGCCGGCAGGTACTTGCCGGTATAGCGTCCGTCGCCATCCACCAGGCCGACCCGCAGGTCCATGTAGTCTTCCTGGCTGTGGTCGAAATGCAGACGAATCAGGAAATCGCCGGCAATCCGGCCTTCCTCCCCCAGCACCTTCAGGTAGGGCGCGATCAGGGTGAAGCCCTGCTTGTCGAGCTTCCAGGTCAACCGGGCGTTGGCTTGCAGGTATTGCCAGGGCTTGGCGAAGATCGGCGCCAGATGCAGGGAGAAATCCTTGCTGTCCATGCGCAGTTCGCCGCCGCCGAGGTCACCGCTGAGGCTGCCGGAAACGTTGCGCGCCGCCGGCGCGCCGTGATAGGCGTCAAAGCCCACCGTATCCAGGTTGGTGGCAAAGCTGACTTTCTGGTCGCCGGTGTTCTGTGGACGAAAGTCCACCAGCACGTTACGCAGGCCACCGGTCACCTTGAGCCGATCGATCGCCGTGGCGAGGCCCTCGGGCAACGGCGCCAAGGCATTGAGCAACGGCGTCAGCGGTGTCAGGTCGAGACGATCGGCCTCCAGGTGCCAGCGCTCCTCGGCCTTATCGGTGGCTTCGCTTTGTTGTAGCTGCAAGCGCGATTCCCAACGGGTCTCGCCCAGGCTCATCGCAAAGGTATCAAGCGTCGCATTGAACCCTTGGCTGCCGCGTTGAAAGTAGCCGTTGAGGGCCAGATTCTGGATCTGTACCGGTTTGCGGTCGGCGTAGGCGCCCTGCAACTGCGGCGCGTTCAGTCGTACCGCCGCGCTTTGCACGGTGCCCGCCCCCCAACTGAGCCAGAACTCACCACCGGCCTTGATCTCGGAAAAATTCCATTGTTGGGTCAGGCGTTTCGGCAGCCATTTGGACCAATCGCTTTGCGGCAGGCTCAGGTAGGCATCGGCCTCGCCATTCTTCCAGTCGCTGGCTCGGATCCGGGTACGCACATTCATCGCCACGGGTTGGCCGTCAGGCAGGGTCAGGCGGGCATCCAATCGTTGGCGCGTGGGGCCGGTGCGCAGGCTCAGGCCAACGTAGGTCAGGCTCAGCGGTGGCTGATCCAAAGGTTGCAAGGTAACTTGGCTGTCGAGCACCGACAGCTTCGAGACGATTTGCATCCGGTTCAGCAACTGCTGCGGATCAAGGGGCTGATCGTCCCGCACTGGCAGGCCTTCCAAGGCCCACTTGCCGTCGGCGCCTTCCTTGAGGCTGATCTTCAGCCCACTCACTTCCAGATGAGCGATGCGCACCTGACGCGTCAGCAGGCTGTCCCATAGATCGGGCACGACGCGCACTTGATCCAGGTGCAAGGCATTGGCACCGTCGCCAACCACGACGTCACGCGCCGCCAATATAGGCGCCAGGGCGCTCCAGCTCCCGTCGAGGCTGCCAACGTGCACGGGCATGCCCAAGGCTTCGCTGGCCCGGGTCTCCAGCTCACCGCGGTATTCGGCCACCAGCGGGACCAGTTCCCGACCGAGGCTGACGTACAACGCCAGCAGCACCAGCAACAGTGCACACAAGCCCAGCCCCCAGCGCGTCAGCGTAGCCAAAAGACGTGTCAGGCGCTCCATGTCAGCAGCCTCCCCTGGCCAAGGCATTCAAATGGGCGGCCTCGCCACTCCACACGCCGCTTCAGAGCAACACCACGTCGTATTGTTCCTGGGAGTACATGGTTTCCACCTGGAAACGAATCGTGCGTCCGATAAAAGCCTCCAGCTCCGCCACGTTGCCTGACTCCTCATCGAGCAGGCGGTCCACCACTTTCTGGTTCGCCAACACTCTATAGCCAGTGGCCTGGTAGGCGCGCGCCTCCCGGAGAATTTCCCGGAAGATTTCGTAACACACGGTTTCCGGGGTCTTGAGCTTGCCCCGCCCCTGGCAACTGCTGCACGGTTCGCACAGCACCTGCTCCAGGCTTTCGCGGGTGCGCTTGCGGGTCATCTGCACCAGGCCCAGCTCGGTGATGCCGATGATGTTGGTCTTGGCGTGATCGCGCTCCAACTGTTTTTCCAACGTGCGCAGTACCTGGCGCTGGTGCTCTTCATCTTCCATGTCGATGAAATCGATAATGATGATCCCGCCAAGGTTACGCAGGCGCAGTTGCCGGGCAATGGCGGTCGCCGCTTCAAGATTGGTCTTGAAGATGGTCTCCTCGAGATTGCGATGACCGACAAAGGCACCGGTGTTGACGTCGATGGTGCTCATCGCCTCGGCCGGATCGACCACCAGGTAACCGCCAGACTTGAGCGGCACCTTGCGCTCCAGTGCACGCTGGATTTCATCTTCGACACCGTAAAGATCGAAAATCGGCCGTTCGCCTGGGTAGTGCTCCAGGCGATCGGCAATTTCCGGCATCAGTTCGGCGACGAATTGGGTGGTTCGCTGGAAGGTTTCCCGGGAATCGATGCGAATCTTCTCGATCTTCGGGCTGACCAGGTCGCGCAGGGTCCGCAGCGCCAGGCCGAGGTCTTCGTAGATCACGCTGGGGGTGGCGATGGTCTTGATCTGCGCGGCGATCTGGTCCCAGAGCCTGCGCAGGTAGCGGATATCCATGAGGATCTCATCGGCGCCGGCGCCTTCGGCTGCGGTGCGCAGGATGAAGCCGCCCGCCTCCTTGATCCCTTCTTTCTCCACGCAGTCGCTGACGACTTTCTTGAGACGCTCGCGCTCGGCTTCGTCCTCGATCTTCAGGGAAATGCCGACATGGGCCGTGCGCGGCATATACACGAGGTAGCGCGATGGAATCGACAGTTGGGTGGTCAGACGCGCGCCCTTGGAGCCGATGGGGTCCTTGGTGACTTGCACGACGAGGCTCTGCCCCTCATGGACCAGCGCACTGATGCTCTCCACGGCCGGCCCTTCGCGCATGGAAATTTCCGACGCATGAATGAATGCCGCTCGATCCAGCCCGATGTCGACGAAGGCCGCCTGCATGCCCGGCAGCACACGCACCACCTTGCCCTTGTAGATATTCCCGACAATGCCACGTTTCTGCGTACGCTCGACATGGACCTCTTGCAGGACACCGTTTTCAACCACCGCCACGCGCGATTCCATCGGCGTGATGTTGATCAGGATCTCTTCACTCATGGCAGGGTCTCGTTCAGGCATATTCACGATTATGGCCGCATCAAGTCAGTCAGCGCTCAGCGCGCGCTCAAGTTTTGCCAACAGGGTATGCCGAAATGGCCCAGCAGTTCCGCGGTTTCGCACAACGGCAGGCCGACCACCGCCGAATAACTGCCTTCGAGCCCGGCGACGAACACCGCACCCAACCCCTGGATACCATAGCTTCCGGCCTTGTCCCGGGGTTCGCCGCTGGCCCAATAGGCCAGCGCCTCTTGTTCGGTAATCGAGCGAAAACTCACCCGACTGCGAACCACACGGGATTCGCAACGCTGTCCATCCAGCACGGCAATAGCCGTCAATACTTCATGATCGCGACCGGACAGGCCCAGGAGCATCGACACGGCGTCGGCCTGATCCTGGGGCTTGCCGAGAACTCGTCCGTCCAGCACGACAGCGGTATCGGCGCCCAACACGCAGCCATCGATGTCGGTTGCCAGGGCACGTCGTCCAGCCTCGGCCTTGCCGCGCGCCAGGCGCTCTACATAGGCCGATGGGGTTTCGTGATCAAGAGGCGTTTCGTCGATGTCCGCACCGATGGCGGTAAAAGGCACGCCGATCTGTGTGAGCAGTTCACGTCGTCGCGGCGAGCCTGAGGCGAGGTAAAGCGGTTTCATCAAGACATCTCCCTTCCAAGGTACGGGCCAATGCCTGACCGAATCAGTTGATTTTGAAACGCAGGCGCAAGCCGCGTAAACCGAAGCTTATCCATGGCCAGAGCAAGGCGCTGACCAGGGCCGGCAAGACCAGGGCCAGGGTCGGCTGGCGATTGCCGGTCAGCGCACTGAGCCACAGCTGCACCAGCTGCGCCAGGCCAAAGATCACCAGGATCACCAGGCTCTGCTGCCACATCGGGAACATCCGCAGGCGCTGCTGCAACGACAGCACCAGGAAGGTAATCAGCGTCAGGATCAATGCGTTCTGGCCCAACAACGTGCCATAAAGCACGTCTTCGGCCAGCCCCAGGCACCAGGCCGTGACCATGCCGACCTTGTGCGGCAGGGCCAGGGCCCAGAAGGCCAGCAACAAGGCCAGCCACAGCGGGCGCAGGATTTCCATGAACTGCGGCAGCGGTGAAACGCTGAGCAACAGGCCGATGGCGAAGGTCAGCCAGACCATCCAGCCGTTACCGGATCGAGTACTGCTCATTCTTCTCGTGCTCCCCTGGTGGCAGGCGTAGCGGCGGGCGTCGAGGCCGGTGGCTTGGTCGCGGGCTTCGCAGGTTGACTCGCCGGCTGGCGGGCAGCCGGCTGGTGAGCGGCCGGTTTGGCAGGTGTCGCGGCGGGTGCCGCCGCGGGCGTGGTGGCCGGCGGCGTCGCGGCAGGCGTTGTCACCTGAGGCTTGGGCACGGTAGCCGGGACAGGTGCAGGGGCGGGTGACGTCGGGGTGGCCGAATCGCCGCCCTGCCGGTCCTGGGCTTCCTGGGCCACGGCAGCATCATTGGCTCGTTCTTCAGGCGTGCGGTTGTCGCTGAACACCAGCAGCAGGTAACGGCTGCGATTCAGCGCGGCGGTCGGCACCGCGCGCACGATGGCAAACGGCTGGCCGGAATCGTGGATCACTTCCTTGACCGTCGCCACCGGATAACCGGCAGGGAATCGCTGGCCGAGGCCGGAGCTGACCAGCAGGTCGCCTTCCTTGATGTCGGCGGTGTCGGCCACATGCCGCAGCTCCAGGCGTTCCGGGTTGCCGGTACCGCTGGCAATCGCCCGCAAGCCGTTGCGATTGACCTGCACGGGAATGCTGTGGGTGGTGTCGGTCAACAGCAGGACACGAGAGGTATAGGGCATCAACTCAACCACCTGCCCCATCAGGCCACGGGCATCGAGCACCGGCTGGCCGAGGACCACGCCGTCGCGCTCGCCCTTGTTGATGATGATGCGGTGGGTGAACGGGTTGGGGTCCATGCCGATCAACTCGGCCACTTCGACCTTCTCGTTGACCAGCGCGGAGGAGTTGAGCAATTCGCGCAGCCGAACGTTCTGCTCGGTGAGGGCCGCCAGCTTCTGCATGCGCCCCTGCAACAGCAGGTTTTCGGTCTTGAGTTTTTCGTTTTCGGCGACCAGTTCGGTCCGGCTGCCAAATTGACTGGCCACACCCTGCCACAACCGTTGCGGCAGGTCGGTGATCCAGTAGGACTCCATCAACACCAGCGACATCTGGCTGCGCACTGGCTTGAGCAGCGTGAAACGGGCATCCACCACCATCAGCGCAACCGATAGCACGGCCAACACCAGCAGGCGCACACCCAATGAGGGGCCTTTGGCAAAAAGCGGTTTAATAGGCCGCTCCTCCCAGGCAAATGTTTTCTTTATTCATACGGCATCAAACCGGCCTGGATACGAATGACAGAAGATAAACGCCAACGGGCAGCACTGCAAAGTGCTGCCCGGGAGCGAACAACATAGACCATCCAGCCGCGCTTATTCGCTGGAGAGCAGGTCCATGGTGTGCTTGTCCATCATTTCCAAAGCACGGCCACCGCCACGGGCAACGCACGTCAGCGGGTCTTCGGCAACGATCACCGGCAGGCCGGTTTCCTGGGCCAGCAGCTTGTCGAGGTCACGCAGCAGCGCGCCACCACCGGTCAGCACCAGGCCGCGCTCGGCGATGTCCGAGGCCAGCTCCGGCGGCGACTGCTCCAAGGCGCTCTTGACCGCCTGGACGATGGTCGCCAGCGACTCTTGCAGCGCTTCGAGTACTTCGTTGGAGTTGAGGGTGAACGCGCGTGGAACGCCTTCAGCCAGGTTGCGACCGCGAACGTCGACTTCGCGCACTTCGCCGCCCGGGTAGGCCGTGCCGATTTCCTGCTTGATACGCTCGGCGGTGGATTCGCCAATCAGGCTGCCGTAGTTGCGACGCACGTAGGTGATGATCGCTTCGTCGAAACGGTCGCCGCCCACACGCACGGACTCGGCGTAGACCACACCGTTGAGGGAGATCAACGCGATTTCAGTGGTACCGCCACCGATGTCGACAACCATCGAACCGCGGGCTTCTTCCACCGGCAGGCCGGCACCGATGGCCGCAGCCATTGGCTCTTCGATCAGGAACACTTCGCGGGCACCGGCACCGAGGGCCGATTCACGGATGGCGCGACGCTCCACCTGGGTGGATTTGCAAGGCACGCAGATCAGCACGCGAGGGCTGGGCTGCAGGAAGCTGTTCTCGTGAACCTTGTTGATGAAGTACTGCAGCATCTTTTCGCAGACGCTGAAGTCGGCGATCACGCCGTCTTTCATGGGGCGAATGGCTGCAATGTTGCCCGGTGTACGGCCCAGCATGCGCTTGGCTTCCGTACCGACAGCCACGACACTTTTCTGGTTACCGTGGGTGCGGATGGCCACGACCGAGGGTTCATTCAGGACGATACCGCGCTCGCGCACGTAAATAAGGGTGTTGGCAGTGCCCAGGTCGATGGAAAGATCGCTGGAAAACATGCCACGCAGTTTCTTGAACATGGGAAAGGGACCCTAGGCAACGCGTGGGTAAAAAAGTGCGGCAAACTCTAACAACGACAGGGATTTTGGGCAAGGCGCCAATATGTTAAATTGGCCGCTTTTCTGTGCACCAAACACCGAGATCGCGGCCGTAGGGCCGTAGAAATGCGGTAGTGTTCCGACAATCTAACACACGGACGGACTGCGTCCGTTTTGTTTTCCACTGGAGAATCCCATGGCGCTTGAACGCTCCGACGTGGAAAAAATCGCTCATCTGGCCTGTCTGGGCCTCAATGAAGCCGATCTTCCACACATCACTTCTGCCCTGAACAGCATTCTCGGGCTGGTCGACGAGATGCAGGCGGTCGATACCGACGGTATCGAGCCGCTGGCCCACCCACTGGAAGCCAGCCAGCGCCTGCGCGCCGACGTCGTGACCGAGTCCAATCACCGCGAGGCCTACCAGTCCATCGCGCCAGCGGTCGAAAACGGCCTGTACCTGGTTCCGAAAGTCATCGACTAAAGGGAAAGAGCCTCTCATGCATCACATGACACTGGCCGAGATCGCCCGCGGACTCGCCGACAAAAAGTTTTCCTCCGAAGAGCTGACCAAGGCCCTGCTGGCGCGCATCGCCCAGCTCGACCCGCAGCTCAACAGCTTCATCAGCCTCACCGAGGAACTGGCCTTGAGCCAGGCCAAGGCCGCCGACGCCCGTCGCGCCAATGGTGAGAGCGGCGCCCTGCTCGGCGCGCCGATTGCCCACAAGGACCTGTTCTGCACCCAGGGCATCCGCACCAGCTGCGGCTCGAAGATGCTCGACAACTTCAAGGCCCCGTACGACGCCACCGTGGTCGCCAAGCTGGCCGCTGCCGGCACCGTGACCCTGGGCAAGACCAACATGGACGAATTCGCCATGGGTTCGGCCAACGAGTCGAGCCACTACGGCCCGGTGAAGAACCCGTGGAACCTGGAACACGTGCCGGGTGGCTCGTCCGGTGGTTCCGCCGCCGCCGTGGCCGCGCGCCTGTTGCCGGCCGCCACCGCCACCGACACCGGCGGCTCGATTCGCCAGCCGGCGGCGTTCACCAACCTCACCGGCCTGAAGCCCACCTACGGCCGCGTCTCGCGCTGGGGCATGATCGCCTACGCCTCCAGCCTCGACCAGGGCGGCCCCTTGGCCCGTACCGCCGAAGACTGCGCAATCCTGCTGCAAGGCATGGCCGGCTTCGACCCGAACGACTCCACCAGCATCGATGAACCGGTTCCGGACTACAGCGCCAGCCTCAACGGCTCGCTGCAAGGCCTGCGCATCGGCGTGCCGAAGGAATACTTCAGCGCCGGCCTCGACCCGCGCATCGCCGAGCTGGTCCACAACAGCGTCAAGGCGCTGGAGAAGCTCGGCGCGGTGATCAAGGAAATCAGCCTGCCGAACATGCAGCACGCGATTCCGGCGTACTACGTGATCGCCCCGGCGGAAGCCTCCTCGAACCTCTCGCGTTTCGACGGCGTGCGCTTCGGCTATCGCTGCGAGAACCCGGAAAACCTGGTCGACCTGTACAAGCGCTCCCGTGGCGAAGGCTTCGGTGCCGAAGTGCAGCGCCGGATCATGGTCGGCGCCTACGCGCTGTCCGCCGGCTACTACGATGCCTACTACCTCAAGGCGCAGAAGATCCGCCGCCTGGTGAAGAACGACTTCATGGCCGCCTTCAACGAGGTCGACATCATCCTCGGCCCGACCACGCCGAACCCGGCCTGGAAGCTCGGCGCCAAGAACAGCGACCCGGTCGCCGAGTACCTGGAAGACGTCTACACCATCACCGCCAACCTCGCCGGCTTGCCGGGCCTCTCCATGCCGGCCGGTTTCGTCGATGGCCTGCCGGTGGGCGTGCAGTTGCTCGCGCCGTATTTCCAGGAAGGCCGCCTGCTCAACGTGGCGCACCAGTATCAGTTGAATACCGACTGGCACACCCGCACCCCAACCGGCTTCTGAGGAGAAACACATGCAATGGGAAGTCGTGATCGGGCTGGAGATTCATACCCAGCTCACCACCCGGTCGAAAATCTTTTCCGGTAGCTCGACCACATTCGGTTCCGAGCCCAACACCCAGGCCAGCCTGGTGGACCTGGGCATGCCCGGCGTGCTGCCGGTGCTCAACGCCGAAGCGGTGCGCATGGCGGTGATGTTCGGCCTGGCGATTGACGCCGAGATCGGCCAGCACAACGTGTTTGCCCGTAAGAACTACTTTTACCCGGACCTGCCCAAGGGCTACCAGATCAGCCAGATGGAACTGCCGATCGTGGGCAAGGGCCACCTGGACATCGCCCTCGAAGACGGCACGGTCAAGCGCGTTGGCATCACCCGTGCGCACCTGGAAGAAGACGCCGGCAAGAGCCTGCACGAGGAATTCAACGGTGCCACCGGCATCGACCTGAACCGTGCCGGCACCCCGCTGCTGGAAATCGTCTCCGAGCCGGACATGCGCAGCGCCAAGGAAGCCGTGGCCTACGTCAAGGCGATCCATGCGCTGGTGCGCTACCTGGGCATCTGCGACGGCAACATGGCCGAAGGCTCGCTGCGCTGCGACTGCAACGTGTCGATCCGGCCCAAGGGCCAGGTCGAGTTTGGCACCCGCTGCGAGATCAAGAACGTCAACTCGTTCCGCTTCATCGAGAAGGCGATCAACAGCGAGATCCAGCGCCAGATCGAACTGATCGAGGACGGCGGCAAGGTCATCCAGCAGACCCGCCTGTACGACCCGAACAAGGACGAGACCCGTCCGATGCGCAGCAAGGAAGAAGCCAACGACTACCGTTACTTCCCCGATCCGGACCTGCTGCCGGTGGTCATCGAGAACTCGTTCCTCGATGACGTGCGCGCCACCCTGCCGGAACTGCCGCCGCAGAAACGCGAGCGCTTCCAGGCGCAGTTCGGGCTATCGAGCTATGACGCCAACGTCCTGGCCACCAGCCGCGAACAGGCCGATTACTTCGAGAAAGTCGTGAGCATCGGCGGCGACGCCAAGCTGGCGGCCAACTGGGTGATGGTCGAGTTGGGCAGCCTGTTGAACAAGCAGGGCCTGGAAATCGACGAGTCGCCGGTCTCGGCCGAGCAACTGGGCGGCATGCTGGTGCGGATCAAGGACAACACCATTTCCGGCAAGATCGCCAAGATGGTCTTCGAAGCCATGGCCAATGGCGAAGGTAGCGCCGACGAGATCATCGAGAAGCGCGGCTTGAAGCAGGTCACCGACACCGGTGCGATCAGCGCGGTGCTCGATGAAATGCTCGCAGCCAACGCCGAGCAGGTCGAACAGTACCGTGCGGCAGACGAAGCCAAGCGCGGCAAGATGTTCGGCTTCTTCGTCGGCCAGGCCATGAAAGCCTCCAAGGGCAAGGCCAACCCGCAACAGGTCAACGAATTGCTCAAAAGCAAGCTCGAAGGCTGATGGCCATGGAGCCAGTCCTCAAATCTGGCTCACCCCCCTGTGGGAGCGAGCTTGCTCGCGATAGCGGTATGACAGTCAACCTAGATGTTGAATGTGATGGCCCCATCGCGAGCAAGCTCGCTCCCACATTTGTATTTGGAACCTCTCAGATGAAGCGTCTCCTCGGCGCCTGCGCCCTGCTGTCCCTGCTGGCCGGCTGTGCCAGCCAGAGTGGGACGGTCGATCCACACGGCTACGACCAGACCGGCGTCGCCTCCTATTACGGCTCCAGGCACCACGGCAAGCGCACCGCCAGCGGCGAGCGTTTCGACCAGCACGGCCTGACCGCCGCACATCGCCAGTTGCCATTCGGCACTCGGGTGAAAATCACCAACCTTGGCAATGACGAGAGCGTCGTGGTCCGCATCAATGATCGTGGGCCGTATACACGCGGTCGCCTGATCGACGTATCGCGCGCCGCTGCCGAACAATTGGGCATGTTGCGCGCTGGCACCGCGCGGGTACGCGTGCAAGCCCTCGACGATTGATAGACGGAGCCCGGCCATTTCCCTGATCAACGCCCTACCGCTGCTCAGCCTGCTCGAACTGTTCGGCGCGCTGCTGTTGCTGATCGCCGGCGCCGAACTGCTGGTGCGCGCCGCCGTCGGCCTGGCGGCACGCTTGCTGGTGCGACCTTTGATCATCGGCCTGACCGTCGTCGCCTTCGGCAGCAGCGCGCCGCAAATGGCCGTCAGCCTGCAGGCGACCCTGGCGCAGAACGCCGACATCGCCGTGGGCAGTGTGATTGGCAGCAGCATCTTCAATATCCTCGTCACCCTCGGGCTGTCGGCGCTGATCATCCCGCTGCGCGTCTCGCGCCAACTGGTGCGCCTCGACATCCCGCTGATGATCGGCGCCAGCCTGCTGGTGTTCGTGCTGGCCTGGAACGAGGAACTGACCCGACTCGACGGCGTTGTCCTGCTGATGGCCCTGGCGGTGTACCTGGGCCTGTTGTTGCGCCAGTCACGACACTCCGCTCGACCGCACCCGCTGGGTGGCGAGGTGGCCCATACATCCTGGCCCAAGAGTCTGGTGATGATCGTGTCGGGCCTGGCGATGCTGGTGTTCGCCGGGCACCTGTTGCTGGGCGCTGCGGTGGAAGTGGCCACGGACCTGGGTTTGTCGGAGCGCATCATCGGCCTGACCATCGTCGCCGTCAGCACGTCGCTGCCGGAGCTCGCCACTTCGCTGATCGCCGCCCTGCGTGGCCAACGGGACATCGCGGTGGGCAACGTGATCGGCAGCAACCTGTTCAACTTGCTGGGCGTGCTGGGTATAACCGCCCTCGCCGCGCCCTCGCCGCTCTCGGTCTCGCCCAACGCCCTGGATTTCGACCTGCCGGTAATGCTCGGCGTCGCGGTGCTGTGCCTGCCGGTGTTCTATTCCGGCTACCGCGTCACCCGCGCCGAAGGCTTGCTGTTGCTGGGCTTGTACGCGGTCTATGGGCTGCACGTGGTGTCGTTCACCACGGGCATGCCGCTGGCCGGCCAGCTTGAACGCTTGATGTTGTTCTACGTGCTGCCGACCCTGCTCGCGTTTTTGCTGTTCACCTCGGTGCACGCCTGGCGCCGCCAACACCACAAGAGGGATTTGCCATGACCGACACTCCAAAGACCGGCCTCGACATGCGGCGCCAGGTGATGGGCGACGCGTTCGTCGACCGCGCCCTGGGCAACGCCACCGAATTCACCCAGCCGCTGCAGGATTTCGTCAACGAACACGCCTGGGGCAGCGTCTGGAGCCGCGAAGGCCTGCCGTTGAAGACCCGCAGCCTGATTACCCTCGCCGCCCTCACCGCGCTCAAGTGCCCGCAGGAACTCAAGGGGCACGTGCGCGGCGCGCTGAACAATGGCTGCACGGTGGAAGAGATTCGCGAGGCATTGCTGCATTGCGCGGTGTATGCCGGCATGTGCCGGCGGCGATCGATGCGTTTCGTGCGGCACAGGAAGTGATCGATAGCTACCAGAAACCTGAGTGAAGGCCCAAGCCTTGCGGTGACAGGCCAGGCCTCTTCGCGAGCAAGCCCGCTCCCACATTGACTGCGTTCTTCCATGGAAATGCGATCGAATGTGGGAGCGGGCTTGCTCGCGAATGGAACGAAAGAGCGCTGCAAACCCGAGGCTAGATCCACCCACCCCACTGCAACACAAAGATCCCCAGGTTGGTGGTAATCGCCGCCATCAGCGTGGTGATGACGATGATCGCCGCCGCCAGCTCATGGTTGCCATCGGCTGCCCGGGCCATGACATAGCTGGCGGCGGCGGTAGGGCTGCCGAAGTACAGGAACAGGATCCCCAGCTCCGCCCCGCGAAAGCCCCACAGCCACGCGCCCAATGTGGTCACCAGCGGCAAACCGACCATCTTCACCAGGCTGGAGCTCAGGGCCATCTTGCCGCTCTTGCGCAAGGCCGCCAGCGACAGCGTGCCGCCAATGCAGATCAGCGCCAGGGGCAAGGTCATTTGTGACAGATACTTCGCCGAAGTCTCGAACCAGTTCGGCAGGCCGATCTGCCAATAGGCGAACGGCGCGGCAACGATCACGCTGATGATCAGCGGATTGCTGATCACGCTTTTGCAGATGCTCCACGGATCGGACTTGATCACCGGGCTGTAGACCGCCAGCACGATGGTCGACAAGGTGTTGTAGAACAGGATCACCAGCGCCGCGAGAATCGCCCCCAGGGAAATCCCGTAGTCGCCGTACATGCTCGCGGCCAGTGCGAGGCCGATCACACCGTTGTTGCCGCGAAACGCGCCCTGGGTGTAGATGCCGCGATCTTCCCGCGGGCAACGCCAGATCGCCCAGCCCCAGGCCATCGCAAAACTCACCAGGGTGGCAATCGAGAAATAGATCAACAGGTCGGGTTGCAACGCCGCGTGCAGGTCGGCGTGCAGGATGCCGAGAAACAACAACGCCGGCATGGTGACGTTGAACACCAGCGACGAGGCGATGTGGATGAAGTTGTCGTTGATCCAGTAGATACGCTTGAGCAATGTCCCCAGGAACAGCATGGCAAACACCGGTGCGGTGATGTTCAGGGTTTCGAGGAAAATTGCCAGCATGCCGGGGGCCTTGAGAAGGGTGTCGTTAGGTGGCTAATGATAGCCACTAACGACGTTGGCGTCTGGTGAAGCGCTTTCGCGAGCAAGCTCGCTCCCACATTTGTACCGGGTCGACCACAAATCCACACTCACCACATATCCCCTGTGGGAGCGAGCTTGCTCGCGAAGGCGCCGGGTCAGCTTGCATCAATGCTGAATGTAACGCCCCCATCGCGAGCAAGCTCGCTCCCACACTGGATCTCCAGCGGTTACGCAATCATCAGGTAATCGGCGCCGGGTTGAACAAGGTGATGTCGTTGAACAGCTTGTGCCGTTCGGCCCAGGTCTGCTTCTTGCCGCTGGCCACGTCCAGGTAGTAATGGAACAGCTCCCAACCCAACTCTTCGATGGTCGCGCGCCCGGTGGCGATCCGGCCGGCGTCGATGTCGATCAGGTCCGGCCAGCGCTGGGCCAGTTCGGTGCGGGTCGAGACCTTCACCACCGGTGCCATGGCCAAGCCGTACGGCGTGCCCCGGCCGGTGGTGAACACGTGCAGGTTCATCCCCGCCGCCAGTTGCAGCGTGCCGCAGACAAAATCACTGGCCGGCGTGGCACAGAAGATCAGGCCCTTTTGCTTGAAGCGCTCGCCCGGGCCAAGCACGCCGTTGATTGCGCTGCTGCCGGACTTGACGATCGAGCCCAAAGACTTCTCGACGATGTTCGACAACCCACCCTTCTTGTTGCCCGGCGTGGTGTTGGCGCTGCGATCGGCCTCGCCTTTGGCCAGGTAACGGTCGTACCAGTCCATTTCGCGCACCAGCTCCTGGGCGACTTCCTGGGTTTGCGCCCGGGAGGTCAGCAGGTAGATCGCATCGCGCACTTCGGTGACTTCGGAAAACATCACCGTCGCGCCGGCCCGCAACAGCAAGTCCGAGGCGTAGCCCAGGGCCGGGTTGGCGGTGATGCCGGAAAACGCATCGCTGCCGCCGCACTGCATGCCCAGGATCAGCTCCGAGGCCGGCACGGTTTCGCGACGGCGCTGATCGAGTTTCTTCAGGCGCGTCTCGGCCAGTTCCATGATCTGCTCGATCATTTCCGTGAAGCCGTGACTGGAATCCTGCAAGCGATACAACCACGGCTCGCTGAGGTCCACCGAGCTATCGCCTTCGTGCATCACCTGCCCGGCCTGCAATTTCTCGCAGCCCAGGCTGATCACCAGCGCCTCGCCTCCCAGGTTCGGGTTGCGCGCCAGGTTGCGCACGGTACGGATCGGGATGTAGGCGTCGGTAGCAGTGATCGCCACCCCGCAGCCATAGCTGTGGGTCAGCGCGACCACGTCATCGACGTTCGGGTACTTGGGCAGCAGCTCGTCCTTGATGCGCTTGACCGCATGGTCGAGCACGCCGGTGACGCACTGCACCGTGGTGGTAATACCCAGGATGTTGCGCGTGCCGACGGTGCCGTCGGCGTTGCGATAACCTTCGAAGGTGTAGCCCTCCAGCGGCGCATCCGCCGCTGGCACGTCGGTGGACAGCGGCAAGCTGTCCAGCGGCGGCGCGGTGGGCATGCGCAACTGGTCTTCCTTGACCCAACTGCCGCGAGGAATCGGCTGCAGCGCGTAGCCAATGACCTGGCCGTAGCGAATCACCTCGCCGCCCTCGGGAATGTCCACGAGGGTGACTTTGTGGCTCTGCGGGACGAAGTCCACGGTGACCAGGCCGTCCGGGAATTCGGTCCCGGCCGGTACGCCCTGGTCATTGACCACGATCACCACGTTGTCCCGCTCGTGCAGGCGGATGTAACGGGGCGAATCGGCATGTTCAATCAACTGCATGAAAAGCCGCTCCTCAGGAATTTGCTTGGGACAATTGGGTCAGCTCAGGGCCACGGGTTGGTGGCTCCTTGAGCACGACACGCTTGATCGGCCCCACGATCACCAGGTAGCTGAACACCGCCACCAACGCATTGCAACCGACGAACACCAGGGCCCACTTGAACGAACCGGTGGCGCTGATGATGTAACCGATGACGATTGGCGTGGTGATCGATGCCAGGTTGCCGAAGGTATTGAACAGGCCACCGCTCAAGCCGGCGATCTGTTTCGGCGAGGTATCGGACACCACGGCCCAACCAAGCGCGCCGACGCCTTTACCGAAGAAGGCCAAGGCCATGAAGCCCACCACCATCCATTCGATGTCGACGTAGTTGCACGCCACGATGCTGCTCGATACCAGCAAACCGGCAATGATCGGCGCCTTGCGGGCGAAGGTCAGCGAATGGCCCTTGCGCAGCAGGTAATCGGAAATCACCCCGCCGAGCACGCCGCCGATGAAGCCGCAGATTGCCGGCAAGGACGCGATGAAACCCGCCTTGAGGATGGTCATGCCGCGTTCCTGCACCAGGTACACCGGGAACCAGGTCAGGAAGAAGTAAGTGATGCCGTTGATGCAGTACTGGCCCAGGTATACGCCGAGCATCATGCGGTTGGTCAGCAGTTGGCGAATGTAGTCCCACTTCGGACCGTCGGTTTTCTTGCCTTTGCCCTTGTCCTGGTCCATGTCGACCATCGCGCCGTTCGAAGCGATGTGATTGAACTCGGCCTCGTTGATCATCGGATGCTGGCGCGGGCTGTGAATGATCTTCAGCCAGATCAGCGAGAACACGATGCCGATCACGCCCATCACGATGAACACGTGCTGCCAGCCGAAGCGGTAGACGATCCAGCCCATCAGCGGTGCGAACAACACGGTGGCGAAATATTGCGCCGAGTTGAAGATCGCCGAAGCGGTGCCGCGTTCCGCGGTGGGGAACCAGGCGGCGACGATCCGGGCGTTGCCAGGGAACGAAGGCGCTTCGGCCAGCCCGACCAGAAAGCGCAGCATGAACAGCGCAACCACAGCCGTGGACATGCCGAATTCACCGACGTAGCCCTGCAGCACGGTGAACAGCGACCAGGTGAAAATGCTCAAGGCATAGATTTTCTTCGACCCGAAACGGTCGAGCAGCCAGCCGCCAGGAATCTGCCCGGCCACATAGGCCCAACCGAAAGCGGAGAAGATATAACCGAGGGTAACGGCGTCGATGCCGAGGTCTTTCTGCAGGCTGGAGCCTGCGATGGCAATAGTTGCGCGGTCGGCATAGTTGATCGTCGTCACCAAAAACAGCATGAGCAGGATCAAATAGCGGACGCGGGTCGGCTTGGTTTCTTGCATGTCATCTACTTCCACTATTTATTTTTATACGGGAATTCAATTTATACGGTCGGCGCCGATGCGCGGCGCCGACCGGTATTGCGTGTTACGAGCCGATGTAGGAGGTCTTCACCACGGTATAGAACTCTTGCGCGTAGCGACCCTGCTCGCGCGAACCGTAGGACGAACCTTTGCGCCCACCGAACGGCACGTGGTAATCCACGCCGACGGTCGGCAGGTTGACCATCACCATGCCCGCCTGGGAATGGCGCTTGAAGTGGTTGGCATACTTCAGCGAGGTGGTGGCGATACCGGCCGACAGACCGAACTCGGTGTCGTTGGCCATCGCCAGCGCCGCCTCGTAGTCAGCCACGCGCACGACGTTGGCCACCGGGCCGAAGATCTCTTCGCGGCTGATGCGCATCGAAGCTTCGCTGTCGGCGAACAGCGTCGGCGCCAGGAAGTAACCTTCGGTATCGCAAGTCACCACGCCACCACCGCTGACCAACCGCGCACCTTCGCTCTGGCCGATGTCGATGTACTTCAAGTCCTGGTTGAGCTGGGCTTCGGAAACGACCGGGCCAATGTCAGTACCGGCCTTCAACGCATGGCCGACCTTGATCGACTGCATGCGCTCGGCCATGGCCGCGACGAACTTGTCGTGGATGCCGACGGTGACGATCAGGCGACTGGAAGCCGTGCAACGCTGGCCGGTGGAGTAGAACGCGCTCTGCACCGCCAGTTCGACGGCCTGCTTGAGGTCGGCGTCGTCGAGGATGATCTGCGGGTTCTTGCCGCCCATCTCCAATTGGACCTTGGCCTGGCGCGACACGCAGTTGACCGCGATCTGCCGGCCCACGCCCACGGAACCGGTGAAACTGATGCCGTCGACTTTCGGGCTGTTGACCAGGACTTCACCGACCACGCGGCCGCTGCCCATCACCAGGTTGAACGCACCGGCCGGGAAACCGGCGCGGGAAATGATCTCGGCCAGCGCCCAGGCGCAGCCCGGCACCAGTTCGGCGGGCTTGATCACCACGCAGTTGCCGTAGGCCAGGGCCGGAGCGATTTTCCATGCAGGGATCGCGATCGGGAAGTTCCACGGGGTGATCAGGCCGACCACGCCGAGGGCTTCACGGGTCACTTCAACGTTGACGCCCGGGCGCACCGACGGTACGTAATCGCCCGACAGGCGCAGGCATTCACCAGCGAAGAATTTGAAAATGTTGCCGGCGCGGGTCACTTCGCCGATGGCTTCGGGCAGGGTCTTGCCCTCTTCCCGGGCCAGCAGTTGGCCAAGTTCTTCGCGGCGGGCGAGGATCTCGGTGCCGACTTTGTCCAGCGCATCGTGACGCGCCTGGATGCCCGAGGTCGACCAGGCCGGGAACGCGGCGCGGGCGGCTTCGATGGCGGCGTTGACTTGCGCTGCGTCAGCCTTGGCGTATTCACCGATGACATCGGACAAGTCAGACGGGTTGATGTTGGTGCAATAGTCGGCACCGGCCACCCACTGACCGTTGATGTAGTTATCGAAACGCTTTGCATCTGCCACGGAGCTTCTCCTCTCACAAAAGCTGTCTAGGAACGCAGGGCGTCCCTGGCTGCGTCCCCACGCGTGCGCGGGAACGATCGAGCCTTACGCAAAAAGCCGCTGATTGCTCAGCGGCCTTGTCGGGTCTGTTACTGCTTGCCTTGCTTGTCGATCAGCGCGGCCAGGGCTTCGTATTCTTCTGGCAGCAGATCGGTCAACGGCGTGCGCACAGGACCTGCGTCATAGCCAACGATCTTCGCGCCAGCCTTGACGATGCTCACTGCGTAACCGGCCTTGCGGTTGCGGATGTCCAGGTATGGCAGGAAGAAGTCGTCGATGATCTTGCCAACGGTCTCGTGATCGTCGCGGGCAATGGCGTGGTAGAAGTCCATCGCGGTTTTCGGGATGAAGTTGAACACCGCCGAGGAGTAGACCGGCACGCCCAGGGCCTTGTAGGCCGCGGCGTAGACTTCAGCGGTCGGCAAGCCGCCCAGGTAGCTGAAACGATCGCCGAGGCGACGACGGATCGACACCATCAGTTCGATATCGCCCAGGCCGTCCTTGTAGCCGATCAGGTTCGGGCAGCGCTCGGCCAGTTGCTCCAGCTGAGTGGCATTCAGGCGGCAGACGTTGCGGTTGTACACCACCACGCCGATCTTCACCGATTTGCACACGGCTTCAACGTGGGCGGCAACGCCGTCCTGGCTGGCTTCGGTCAGGTAGTGCGGCAGCAGCAACAGGCCCTTGGCGCCCAAGCGCTCGGCTTCCTGAGCGTATTCGATGGCCTGGCGGGTCGCACCACCGACACCGGCGAGGATTGGCACGCTGGTGGCGCAGGTATCGACTGCCGTCTTGATGACTTGCGAATACTCGCTGGCGGCCAGGGAGAAGAATTCACCGGTGCCGCCCGCTGCGAACAATGCAGAGGCGCCATACGGGGCCAGCCACTCGAGACGCTTGATGTAGCTGTCGCGATTGAAATCGCCATTGGCAGTGAAATCGGTGACCGGGAACGACAGCAGGCCAGACGAGAGGATGGACTTCAGTTCTTGTGGATTCATTATTCGAACACCCTGGACGCAAATGTTGTGTTGTAGGAAACGGTTCAGCTTCATGTGAAGTTGTAGGTCATCGTACAACTTAAAATGTGAACGTCAACTGCATTTCGTCTTTTGTTGGGGAGGCGGGCCAGGGTTGTTGGCGTGAAGCCTTCTAAATCGGGACTTAGGACGAGATTGGAAGACGAATGGAAATTGCCGCCGGGGCTCCAGGACGGCTCGTCGACCCTGTTAACTCTGCCAATAGGCACCGTTGCAGCGTGGGGACACAGCCCCAGGCACGGCGGTGCTGCGCACGGCTGTAGTTCCTTCACAATCTTTATTGAGTCGCCTTACGCTGCGATCAGCGCGGCCTCACAGGGAGGGACATTCTGTGGCGAGGGGATTTATCCCCGCTGGGTTGCGCAGCACCCCCCTAAGGCGGTAACTCAATCCGATCCCACACACAAAGGCGTCTGTGTGGGGGCTGCTTCGCAGCCCAACGGGGATAAATCCCCTCGCCACAGAAGCAATGACTCGCCTCATTTCAACCGAAAGACGCTAGCCCTGCGCCTGCGCCTCTTCATGGGCCTGGCGCAACCGCTCGCGGCTGTTGGTCAGGTGCAGACGCATGGCCGCACGGGCGGCGTCGGAGTCCTGGCGAGCGATGGCCTCGTAGATTTCCTCGTGTTCGCGGCTCAGGCGATCCATGTAGTGCTGGTGGTCGTCATGGGCCAGGCGCGCCGAGTTCAGCCGGGTACGCGGGATGATGCTGGTGCCCAGGTGGGTCATGATGTCGGTGAAGTAGCGGTTGCCGGTGGACAGGGCAATTTCCAGGTGGAAGGCGAAGTCCGAGGCCACCGCGTCGCTGGCGTGGGCCGCGCTTTCGTTCAAGGCATCAAGGGCCGCCCGCATCGCCGCCAGTTGCTCATCGCTGCGGCGCTGCGCCGCCAGCCCGGCGGATTCGACCTCCAGGCTGATGCGCAATTCCAAGATCGCCAGTACATCACGCAAGGTGACCACCGTGGCCGGGTCGATGCGAAAGCCGCTCGGGCTGGGCGTGTCCAGCACGAAAGTGCCGATGCCGTGACGGGTTTCCACCTGGCCGGCCGCCTGCAACCGGGAAATTGCCTCGCGCACCACCGTGCGGCTGACGCCATGGGCTTCCATGATCGCCGACTCGGTGGGCAATTTATCGCCACGCTTGAGCAGGCCGTCGCGAATCTGCTCGGTCAGGACCGTCACCAGCTCCTGCGCCAGGCTGCGGCGCTTGCGGGGAAGGCGTGGGACGTTGATCGGGTTTTCCATGGTGTGTCTCTATATTTGGCAAGCGGCTAAGTGTGCATCATAGCGCAACGTGGTTGTACGATCACCGTGCTCACCGGTGGGCCTTGTCAAAGGTTACCGCCATGCATCGTTGTGGCGAGGGGATTTATCCCCGCTGGGCTGCGTAGCAGCCCCCTTGATCTATTGGCAGACTCAATATCGAGGACCGTTGATTTGAAAGGGGCGCTTCGCGCCCAGCGGGGATAAATCCCCTCGCCACAACAGCGTTCGACAATGACAATCAAGCAGTCACAGCCTGTTCCACCAGTTGGCCATTTTCGATACGCACATGTCGCGGATGGAAACGTTTCAAGCTGCTTCGGTGGCCGACGCTGACAATGCTCAGGCCCGGCAGTTGGTCAATCAAGGCCTGGTACAGCGTCGCCTCGTCTTCTTCATCCATCGCCGATGTGGCTTCGTCCATGTACAACCATAACGGCGCGTAAAGCAATGCGCGGGCGAAGGCCAGGCGTTGCTGCTCGCCGGGCGAGAGCATGCGCTGCCAGTGGTTGCTTTCATCCAACCGCGGGATCAGGTGCGGCAGGCGGCACGTTTCCAGCACCTGTGCATAACGCTCGTTCGGGTACACATCGCCGGCCTGTGGATAACTCAGCACTTCCCGCAGGCTGCCAATCGGCAAGTAAGGCTTTTGCGGCAGGAACAGATAACGGGCCGACGGCAGTCGAATGCTGCCATGCCCGGCAGGCCACAGATGCCCCATCGCGCGCAGCAATGTGGACTTGCCGCTGCCGGAACGACCGCTGAGCATAACCCGCTCGCCCGGTTCGACATCCAGCTCGGCGTGGGTCAGCAAATGGCGACCATCGCTCAGGTCCAGCCCGAGGTTGCGTACTGTCAGCTCGTTACCCTGGTTCTGCACATCGATCGCCGGCACGCGGTCTTCGTTGTCACTCATCGCCTGGCGAAAACTCAACAAGCGGTCACAGGTGGCGCGCCACGCGGCAAGGTCGGCGTAGGCGGTGATGAACCAACTGAAATTCTCCTGCACGTTACCGAACGCCGAGTTGATCTGCATGAGCTCGCCCAGCTGGATCTTGCCGGCGAAATAACGCGGGGCGGCGACGATGAACGGGAAGATGATCGCGATCTGGCCATAACCGGAGGTGAAGAACGTCAGGCGCTTGGACACCCGCATGATGTCCCAGAAGTTGTGCCAGACCAGGCCGAAGCGCCCGCTCAAGCGACGATTCTCGTTGGGCTCGCCCCCATACAACGCAATGCTCTCGGCATTCTCGCGCACCCGCACCATGGAGAAACGCAGGTCGGCTTCGAAGCGTTGCTGGTTGTTGTTCAGGCCGATCAGGCGACGGCCGATCAGGTGCGTCAGCCAACTGCCGACCGCCGCGTATACCAGCGCGCACCAGAACATATAGCCGGGAATGGTGTAGCCGAAAACTTCGATACTGCCGGAAACGCCCCACAAGATGACCGAGAACGACACCAGGCTGACCACGGTACGCAGCAACCCCAAGCCCAGGCTCAAGGTGTTGGTGGTAAAACTGTTGAGGTCTTCGGAAATCCGCTGGTCGGGGTTATCGGTGTATCCGCCCTGCTCCAGCCGGTAGTAATTCTTGTCAGCGAGCCAGCGGGCGAAGTGCTGCTCGGTGAGCCAGGCCCGCCAGCGGATGGTAAGCATCTGCGTGAGGTACAAACGGTACACCGCGCCGAGGATCGCCACCGCCGCGATGCCGCAGAAATACAGGATCAACCGCCAGAAAGCCGCGGTGTCCTTCTCTTGAAGGGCGTTGTAGAAATCCCTGTACCAACTGTTGATCCACACCGAAATCGCCACGCTGAACAGCGACAGCGCGATCACGGCGATCAGCAGCGTCCAAGCCTTGCCCTTCTCCTCACTGCGCCAGTATGGCGTGGTCATTTGCCAGACACGGCGGAAAAACTGGCCGCGCACCGCGTCATTGACCGCGGAATATTCAGCGTTCTGATTCATGGTTAGGGCTCAATAATGAAAAAACTCGGGCCGATCATAGAGCAACGGCCCGATATATCGCGAGGGTGGACAGCATTCGTTCAGCGCAGGTTCAGCGACGCACAGGGCGCTTTTGCAATTTGCGCTGCAAGGTCCGCCGGTGCATGCCCAAGGCGCGGGCCGTGGCGGAGATGTTGCCTTCGTGCTCGGTCAGCACGCGCTGGATGTGTTCCCATTGCAGGCGATCCACCGACATGGGGTTTTCCGGCACCAGGGTGTCGAGGTCGGCGTGTTCGGACAGCAGCGCCGCCAGCACGTCATCGGCGTCGGCCGGCTTGCACAGATAATTGCAGGCACCGCGCTTGATGGCTTCGACCGCGGTGGCGATGCTCGAATAACCGGTGAGGATCACCACGCGCATTTCCGGGTCCAGCTCGAGCAGCTTGGGCAGCAGCACCAGGCCCGAATCGCCGTCCATTTTCAGGTCGAGGGCAGCGTAGTCCGGCAGGTCGGCCTGGGCGATGGTCAGGCCCTCTTCGGCGGAACCGGCGGTGCTGACGCGAAAACCGCGACGGGACATGGCGCGGGCCATGACGCGGGTGAAGGTGGCGTCGTCATCCACCAGCAGCAGGTGCGGCAGTTCTTCGCCGTCGACTTGGATCTCGTCACTCATATTCGTCTCCTCGGTCGGCATGGGGCAGGCGCAGCTCGGTGAGCGTGCCGCCTTCCTCATGGGGGTAGAGTTTCACCGAGCCGCCGGCGCGTGTCACGCTGGCCTTGCTCAAAAACAGGCCCAGGCCGAAACCTTTGCCCTTGGTGGTAAAAAACGGTTTGCCGATCTGCTCGGCAATCGCCAGCGGCACACCGGCGCCGTGGTCGCGAATGCAGATCGTCAGTTCGTAGGCATCCCAGTCCAATACCACTTCCAAGCCTTCGGGGCAGGCGTCGGCGGCATTGTTCAGCAGATTCAGCAGCGCTTGGGTCAAGTCCGGCGGCGGCGCCATGCGCGGCACCGTGCCCTTGCCCAGGCACTGGAAGCGGTAACTGGCTTCGGGGCGCATCAGGTGCCAGCGGTTCAGGGCATCGTCGAGCCAGAACGTGACCGCCTGCATGTCGATGTCCAACCGGCGATTGGCCTCGGCGGCGCGTACCAGGTATTGCAGGGTCTCCTTGCAGAGCTTTACCTGGTCCTGCAGCACGCTGAGGTCTTCCTGCAACGCCGGGTCTTTATGATCCTGGCGCATTTCCTTGAGCAGCACGCTCATGGTCGCCAGCGGTGTGCCCAACTCGTGGGCGGCGCCGGCAGCCTGGGTCGCCACGGCCAGCAGTTGCTCGTCCCGCAGGCCTTCTTCGCGGCGAATGGCGCGCAACTCTTCCTGGCGGCGCAGCTCCTCGGCCATGCGCGCGGCAAAGAAGGTGATGACCGCGGCGGCCAGGGCGAAGCTCAACCACATGCCGTAGATCTGCAGGTTTTCCCGGGCGATGGGGAAGGTTTCCAGCGGATAGAACCGCGCCAGCAACAAGGTGTACAGCGCCAGGGCGATGCCAGACAGGATCAGCGAAAACCGCCACGGCAACGTCACGGCGGCGATGGTCAGCGGCACCAGGTAATAAGAGACGAAGGGGTTGGTGGAGCCACCGGAGAAATACAGCAGCGCGCTGTGGATAAACAGGTCGCAGGCCAGTTGCACGGCGTATTCAAGTTCGGTCACTGGCCATGAGGTGCGCAGGCGAATCGCCGTCAACGCGCAGAGTACGCTGGAGAAAACCAGGGTAATCGCCAATTGCAGCCAGGGCAGCGGCAGCAGGTCGAACCAATAGGCAAGCCCCACGGAGCCGGCCTGGGCCGCGAGGACCAGAATGCGGATAAACGTCAGGCGCCAGAGGTTCTGGCGAGAAGCGGAAGTCATTTGCAAAGGGGCGAGCATGAGCTCTCCTGATGAGCGCTCCAGGCGGATCGCACGGAGTATAACCAACGCACGGCGGGCAGAGGCAGATATGCGGCAAAGCGCCACAGCCCCGAAATGGCACACCAACCATTGTGGCGAGGGGATTTATCCCCGCTGGGGCGCGAAGCGGCCCCCAAAAAGGTCAGGCACCACGCCGAGCTGGGGCATGGCAATTCTGGGACTGCTACGCAGTCCAGCGGGGATAAATCCCCTCGCCACAGAAAGCCCTTCACCGAGCTGATCTGTATAGAAGTTGTAACTGTGCGAACCGCACCATAAACGCTAGAGTCTTATCGTTCACGCAGGCCCGGAACCTACACCCCTGCGCATCATCCCAAGGAGCTTTCATGCACACGTTCAGTCGCCCCGCCGCCCTGCTCGCCCTCAGCCTCGGCACCGTCGCCAGCCTGCCGGCCCTGGCCGCCGACGAGCTTCATTACAACCAGATCTCCCTGCGCGCCGAAGCCAGCCAGGAAGTGGCCCGCGACCTGATGATCGTCACCCTCTACACCGAGGAACAGAACACCGACCCGGCCAAGCTCGCCGCCGCCGTCAGCACCACCCTGAATAAAGCCATAGGCCAGGCCAAACAGGTCAAGGGCATCAACCTGAGCCAGGGCAGCCGCAACAGCTACCCGATCTACGACAACAAAGGCGGGAAAATCACCGGCTGGCGCGAACGCGCCGAACTGCGCCTGGAAAGCGCCGACTTCGCCGCCCTGTCCAAACTCACCGGCGAATTGCTCAGCGACATGAAAATGGGCGGCATGGACTTCGCCATCGCCACCGCCACTCGCCAGACCAGCGAAGACGCCCTGCTCAAGGACGCCGTCAACGCCTTCAAGGCGCGCGCCCAACTCGCCACCGAAGCCCTCGGCGGCAAGGGCTACAAGATCGTCAACCTGAACTTCAATACCAACGGCTACCCACAACCGTACATGCGTCCGCAAATGATGATGAAAGCGGCGTCGATGGATGCGGAGTCGGTCACGCCTGAGGTAGAAGCGGGCACCAGCAAAGTGACAATGACCGCGGATGGGGTGGTTGAGGTGTTGATGCAGTAACCATCCAAGGCAGCGGGTCAATCGCACTGATTGCAATTGATCCGCCTGTTAGGGGAGGCCCCTTTAGCCTGGCGACACGGTCCATACATCTTATTTCAGCAAGGCAACGGCCGCTTTAGCGAGCTGGATGAACAACTCATCATCCTGCGCATCAAAATCGCCATCCCCGTCGGCATCTCCTTTTACGTCCACCTTGTCGTAGCGGCCGTTCTTCAGAGAGGAGGACACAGAGGTGGAAAAATCCAGCTCTTTCCCGCTGTAGAACTCGAACAGGACCTCTGGGCTACTATCACGATCCAGGTCTTCGATAGATATGCGAATTTCTTTAGCGGCCATGATTACACCTCTTCCAATGAATAAAGTAATAACGGCATCGCTACAGAAGAGGAGCGCGCCTGGATCCAACCTACCTCCAGGCGCACAGCGTCGCTACTGTCAGATCTGTCAGGTGTATGCCTGTACAGCGGCTCTCAAGGTGCTGGGCTCGCCGGCGCTTCAAGCTGATCCAACGCCTTGTCCACCAGCAACTGGCACAACTCCACCAACTGATGAATTCCCAACGCCACACTGCGCCGCGTGCCCTCCACTTCAAACGCCAGGTCCTCGGCCATGGTCTTGATCGAGGCTAGGGTTTCGGAAGTGCTGGTCAACAGCGTATCGGTGTCGGCCTTGGCGGTAACGGAGAACAGGCTATCGATGCGTGGATCGGTACTGGGCTTTGAAGGCTTCGGATTGAGGTAATGATCGAGGGCCCGATCGGCGGCGGCTCGGTCTTTTAGCAGGTCTTCGATGGCGTCGAATTCTGCTAGGGGGTTTGTTCTGTTGAAGGGGGGATCGGGGACTGACTTATCCATATTCAATGCTCCTGCTTAAAAAGTTGGAGCCATCCCTGTGTCGTTTCCACGCGACAATAGGTGGCAGCGGTACGCGGGGTGGAAATACCGGTAAGCAGGACCCGGCCAGACCGAAGTCTGCCCACGCACAGCCGCCAGGACGCAGTTTGCAGACGAAACGAGACGTCGGCAACACGATGTTCAGCCATGCCCTACTAATTCAGGTTTCCACACCCGATCGCTGCTTTGGCAGCGACGTTCAAAGGTTAGAGCCCCCACTTCCGACCGGCAACCCTAAAAAGCTGTGGGATGTTTCGTTTCAGGACCGATGATCCTTCCGACAAAAATGAATGACTCATCACACCTCCTGGCGCAGCAACCCCGTGGCGAGGGAGCTTGCTCCCGCTGGGCTGCGCAGCAGCCCCAAACCTGACACCTCGGTACGTCAGATGAATGCAGTCGCTGCTGTTGGGGCCGCTTCGCGCCCCAGCGGGAGCAAGCTCCCTCGCCACGGGTTTGGTGGTCGGCGGGACATAGACATATTGCTTCGACCTCTGCTGGGGTCTTCTCAGAACGGAGTCGCACAATAGTTTTGACATCTCCAAAAACAGCACGAGAGAACTGTCCACGTTTTATGGAATGTGGACAGCGAAAGATTCGGCCGCCTTGAAAAGTCAAAATATTTTTCTTAGGCATGAAATGACCAGCCTTCATACCTGGGCTTTCAGGCCACCTTCGCGAACAAACCCACACACAACTGATCGGGTACATTCGTGAGAGATAGGCCGGCTACTAAGCCGCCTTCGCGAGCAGGCTCGCTCCCACAATGGATTGGGATATGACCGGGAGAGCCAGGTCGGCTACCAGGCCGCCTCGCGAGCAAGCTTTGCTCCCACAGATTTGAAGGGTGCACGACCGCAAGAGCCAGGTCGGCTATAAGGCCGCCTCGGCCCGGCTTTTGATCTGAGGGCCCCGTTAACCACGATGGCCGAACGCAGGCATTGTGGAGTGGGCATCCCGGCATGGATGCCGGGATAGCCGCGCAGGGCCATGGATGGCCCATCGCGGCGGGCCCACGGAGCAATGCCGGAGTGAGGGCACACCGAGCTAAGCGAGGTGCCGAGTGGTGGGGCAAAGCGCTTTTGGTTACTTTTGGCGCTCCTCCAAAAGTGACCCGCCGTAAGGGCGGAACCCTAAGTAGCCGTTACCGCAGCAATGGATATGTACCCGACTGGAAGGCCGCCATCGCGAGCAAGCTCCCCACAGTTTGATCGGAGTACAGCAGGAAGAACCAGGCCGGCTATCAGGCCGCCTCACCCAAGAAGCTATACCCAAACCCCACGGTCCCCCTCACTTTTCGATATTTCCAACACCCCCTCCCGCAACGCTACTCTTCTGAAAACCTCACCGCCCCCAAGGGATTTCATGGACAGAACCACCTTCAAGCCCCTCCTGCTGGCCCTAACCTTGATCAGCAGCGCCCCAATGGCCCAGGCCGCCACCACCCTGGTCTACTGCTCCGAAGCCAGCCCCGCCGGGTTCGACCCCAGTCAATACACCAGCGGCACCGACTTCGACGCCTCGGCCGAAACCGTCTTCAACCGCCTCACCCAGTTCAAGCGCGGCGGCACCGAGGTCGAGCCTGGGTTGGCGACAAGTTGGGACGTGTCCGCCGATGGCCTGACCTACACGTTTCACCTGCGCGACGGCGTGAAATTCCATACCACCGACTATTTCACCCCCACCCGCGACTTCAACGCCGACGACGTGCTGTTCACCTTCCAACGCCTGCTCGACCCACAACACCCGTTTCGCCAGGCCTACCCCACCGAATCGCCGTACTTCACCGACATGGGCCTGAACACCACGATCAAAAACGTCGAGAAAGTCGACGAGCACACCGTCCGCTTCAGCCTGAACAACGTCGATGCGGCTTTCGTACAGAACCTGGCAATGAGTTTTGCCTCGGTGCAATCCGCCGAATACGCCGCGCAGCTATTGAAGGAAGGCAAGGCCGGCGACCTCAACCAGAAACCCGTCGGCACCGGGCCGTTCGTGTTCAAGCGTTACCAGAAGGATTCGCAGATCCGCTACGCCGCCAACACCGCGTACTGGAAACCCGAGGACGTGAAGCTCGATAACCTGATTTTTTCCATCACCCCGGACGCCGCCGTGCGCCTGCAAAAGCTCAAGCGCGGCGAGTGCCAGGTCAGCGGTTATCCGCGCCCGGCCGACATCGAGGTGATGGAGCAAGACCCGAACCTGCGCGTGCTCAAGCAGCCCGGTTTCAATCTCGGTTTCCTGGCCTACAACGTGACGCACCCGCCGCTGGACCAGCTCAAGGTCCGCCAGGCGCTGGACATGGCCATCGATAAACCGGCGATCATCAAGGCCGTTTACCAAGGCGCCGGGCAGCTGGCGCAGAACGCCTTGCCGCCGGCCCAGTGGTCGTTCGACCCGACGATCCAGGACGCGCCCCATGACGTGACCAAGGCCAAGGCGCTCCTCAAGGAAGCCGGGGTTGCGCCCGGTACAACCATTGATTTGTGGGCGATGACGGTGCAGCGCGCGTCCAACCCCAACGCACGCATGTCGGCGCAGATGATCCAGCAGGATTGGGCCAGGATTGGCATCAAGGCCAACATCGTCAGCTACGAATGGGGCGAGTACATCAAGCGCGCCAAGAACGGCGAACACGACGCGATGATCTACGGCTGGACCGGCGACAACGGCGACCCGGACAACTGGCTCGGCGTGCTTTATAGCTGCGCGGCGGTCAAGGGCAGCAACTACGCCAAGTGGTGCGACCCGGCCTACGACCGGTTGGTCCAGCAAGCCAAGGTCGCGACCGACCGGCAAAAACGGATCGAGCTGTACCAGCAGGCGCAGAAAATCCTCAAGCAGCAGGTGCCCATCACGCCCATTGCCAACTCAACGGTGTTCCAGCCGATACGCAAGGAAGTGGTGGATTTCAAACTCAGCCCATTTGGCCTCACACCCTTCTACGGCGTGGGTTTGAACAAGTAAAACCCGCCCCATGGCGGTGCGTCGCGGCCTCGCGCCGCACCGCCAAGGAGCGCGTTTCGCCCCAAAAAAGCCTGCGCAAACGGTCAAATGCGTCAGAAGTTACAAAGATGCGACATTAAGGTACGTTCGTGCCACTGTTTCAGACTTGTAACCGCTCTGGATCTTGCATTGGGTATGGGGCCTGCATAAGTATCCGCAGGACGACTCACGAGGTCGCCCTCAAATCCAAAAATGACAACAAATCATGAGGCCAACATGCTTAAACACGCGGTCATTCCGTTTTTAGTCGGCGCAGGCTTGTTAGCCAGCGCTCCTTTCGCTTCCGCCGCGACTAACCTGGTGTTCTGCTCCGAAGGCAGCCCGGCCGGTTTCGACCCTGGTCAGTACACCACCGGAACCGACTTCGACGCCTCTGCAGAAACCATGTTCAACCGCCTGACCCAGTTTGAGCGCGGCGGCACCGCCGTGATTCCTGGCCTGGCCACCAAGTGGGACATTTCCGAAGACGGCCTCACCTACACTTTCCATCTGCGTGAAGGTGTCAAGTTCCACACTACCCCGTACTTCAAGCCGACCCGTGAATTCAATGCCGACGACGTGCTATTCACGTTCAACCGCATGATCAACAAGGACGACCCTTTCCGTAAGGCGTACCCGACTGAATTCCCGTACTTCACCGACATGGGGATGGACACCAACATCACCAAGATCGATAAAGTCGACGACCACACCGTCAAGTTCACTCTCAAGGATGTAGACGCCGCGTTCATCCAGAACATGGCGATGAGCTTCGCCTCGATCCAGTCCGCCGAATACGGCGCCCAACTGCTCAAGGAAGGCAAGGCCCCGGACATCAACCAGAAGCCGGTCGGCACTGGCCCGTTCGTGTTCAAGAGTTACCAGAAAGACTCCAACATCCGCTACACCGGGAACAAGGACTACTGGAAGCCTGACGACGTGAAGATCGACAACCTGATCTTCGCCATCACCACCGACCCGTCGGTGCGCATGCAGAAGCTCAAGAAAAACGAATGCCAGATCACCCTCTTCCCACGCCCGGCCGACCTCAAGGCCCTGAAGGAAGACAAAGCGTTGAAGATGCCTGACCAGGCGGGTTTCAACCTGGGCTATATCGCCTACAACGTGATGGACAAGATCAAGGGCAGCAACGAGCCGAACGTGCTGGCCAACCTGAAGGTCCGCCAGGCGCTGGACATGGCGGTCAACAAGCCACAGATCATCGACTCGGTGTACCAGGGCGCCGGCCAACTGGCGGTCAACGCCATGCCGCCGACCCAGTGGTCCTACGACACCACCATCAAGGACGCCAAGTACGATCCTGAGAAAGCCAAGGAGCTGCTCAAGGAAGCCGGCGTCAAGGAAGGCACCAACATCACCCTGTGGGCGATGCCGGTGCAGCGTCCGTACAACCCGAACGCCAAGTTGATGGCCGAGATGCTGCAGTCCGATTGGAAGAAAATCGGCCTGAACGTCAACATCGTCAGCTACGAATGGGGCGAGTACATCAAGCGTTCCAAGGGCGGCGAGAACCAGGCCATGATCATTGGCTGGAGCGGTGACAACGGTGACCCGGACAACTGGCTCAACGTGCTGTTCGGCTGCGACTCGCTGGCCGGCAACAACTTCTCCAAATGGTGTGACAAGAAATTCGACGGCCTCGTGAAAGAAGCCAAGCGCACCACCGACCAGGCCAAGCGCACCGAACTGTACAAGCAGGCGCAACACGTCCTCAAGGATGCTGTGCCAATGACACCTATCGCTCACTCGACGGTGTATCAACCCATGCGCGCCAACGTGCAGGACTTCAAGATCAGCCCCTTTGGCTTGAACTCCTTCTACGGCGTCAGCGTCAGCAAGTAAGGTGACCTGTGGCGAGGGAGCTTGCTCCCGCTGGGCCGGTCCGACGCTTCGGGCGTAGCGGCCTCTTTTTTAAGCGCGATGGCGGACTATCAACGACGCCATCGCGAGCAGGACTCGCTCCCACGCCATGCCGTCGCCCTGTCTGCCGAGACCAAGACCTAGGAAATTGCCTACATCCAAAAGCACTGCGTCCCACAGCAGTTGGTTTAGGACGTGTCGCCTTTTCCCACAAGTCTTTCAGGCGTTTCCGCATTTACCGCCTGGCCCACGACCCATAACGTCGGGGCTGCCGGTTTGCTGGCCCTGTGGCATCGCTGTTTACGCAATGGAATGAGCCCAGTGCTCCGGACCTGTCCCCGGAAGGACACCGGATCACTGTTCAACACCCCGAAACGAGAGAGGGAGCGTCATGCGCCATACCTTGGTTTTATCCGCATTGCTGGGCACCGGCCTGTTGGCCGCCACCTCCGCAGCCCAGGCCGCCGGTGGCAGCCTGGTGTTTTGTTCCGAAGGCAGCCCCGCCGGTTTCGACACCGCGCAATACACCACGGCCACCGACAACGATGCCGCCGAACCGCTGTACAACCGCCTGGCCGAGTTTGAAAAAGGCGCGACCAATGTAGTCCCAGGCCTGGCGACGAGCTGGGACATTTCCGAAGATGGCTTGAAGTACACCTTCCACCTGCGCGAAGGGGTGAAATTTCATACCACCGATTACTTCACGCCGACCCGGGATTTCAACGCCGACGACGTGCTGTTCACGTTCAACCGCATGCTTGACCCGCAGCATCCGTTCCGCAAGGCCTACCCCACCGAGTTCCCGTACTTCAACGGCATGAGCCTGAACAAGAACATTGCCAAGGTCGAAGCAACCGGGCCGCTGACGGTGGTAATGACGCTCAACAGCGTCGACGCCGCGTTTATCCAGAACATTGCCATGAGCTTCGCCGCGATCCTCTCGGCCGAATACGCCGACCAACTGCTCAAGGGCGGCAAGCCGAGCGACATCAACCAGAAGCCGATCGGCACCGGGCCGTTCGAGTTCAAGAGCTATCAGAAAGACTCCAATATTCGTTATGTCGCCAACGACAAGTACTGGGCGCCGGAACGGGTGAAACTGAAAAACCTGATCTTCTCCATCAACACCGACGCCTCGGTGCGGGTGCAGAAGCTCAAGGCCAACGAATGCCAGGTCACCCTGCATCCACGTCCCGCCGACGTGCCGGCCTTGAAGAACGATCCCAAGCTGCAACTGATCGAAAAACCGGGTTTCAACCTCGGCTACATCGCCTATAACACCCGCCACAAGCCGTTCGACCAGGTCGAAGTGCGCCAGGCGCTGGACATGGCGGTGAACAAGCAAGGCATTCTCAACGCCGTTTACCAAGGTGCGGGGCAACTGGCGCAGAACGCCATGCCGCCGACGCAATGGTCCTACGACGACACCATCAAGGACACGCCCTACAACCCGGAAAAAGCCAAGGAGTTGCTCAAGGCCGCCGGGGTCAAGGAAGGCACCGAAATCACCCTCTGGGCCATGCCCGTGCAACGCCCGTACAACCCCAACGCCAAGCTGATGGCCGAGATGCTCCAAGCAGACTGGGCGAAGATCGGCCTGAAGGTGAAGATCGTCAGCTACGAATGGGGCGAATACATCAAGCGCACCAAGAACGGCGAGCACGACATCAGCCTGATCGGTTGGACCGGCGACAACGGGGACCCGGACAACTGGCTGGGCACGCTCTATAGCTGCGACGCCATTGGCGGCAACAACTACTCCATGTGGTGTGACCAGGATTACGACAAGCTGATCAAGCAGGCCAAGGTCGTCACCGACCGTGACCAGCGCACCGTGCTCTACAAACAGGCCCAGCAGTTGCTCAAGCAGCAAGTGCCGATCACCCCTGTTGCCCACTCGACGGTCAACCAGCCGCTGAGTGCCAAAGTCGAAGGGTTCAAGGTCAGCCCCTTCGGTCGCAACGTCTTCTCGGGCGTCAGCCTGAACCCATAACCGCTTAGCCGCACAGCGAGGGCTTCCCTGGAAGCCCTCACGCAGAAGTCTTGCCTTAATTCGCCAATCAGGCGCCAAGCAAACGTTTGCAAGCTGGAAATGAGTTCCAAACCGATAGCCGTATCACCAAAAAAGAACGGCATGAAAAAGAAAGAAAAGGAGCGTTACCGATGAAACTGAGCAGCACCGCGATACTGGCCTTGGCCATCAGCAGCGTTACGGCCACGGCTTACGCTGAATCCCAGAGCCAGGCAGTCACCCCAGTGACCCTCAAGACCACCAGCGAGCAAAGCGAAGCCAAGGGCTTCATCGACGGCCAATCCGTCACGGGTAGCACGCGCAACTGGTACGCCAACGAGCAATTCAAGCGCGGCACGAAACTCACCTATCGCAAAAACGGCGAAGCACGCGAGACCGATCGCCGTATCAACTGGCTGCAAGGCACCATCATCAAGTACAACTCGGGCTTCACCGAAGGCACCGTAGGCTTCAGCACCGAAGTGGCGGCCTACAATGCCATCGCCCTCGACCGGGATCGCAAGGACCTGGCGTCCAACAATGGCGGTGCACCGACCACCCGTCCTGGGGCCGGCAACAACCGTACCCTGACCCATGAAGGCGGCGACGCTGTGGGCCAGTGGAGCAAACTGGGCCTGGCCAACGTCAAGGCCCGCGTGTCCAACACCACCCTGACCGCCGGCCGCCAGAACTTCAGCAGCCCGATGGTCGACGTCATCGGCAACCGTGCCCTGCCTTCCAGCTTCCAAGGTGTGAGCCTGCACAGCGAAGAGTTCGAAAACCTGGGCTTCGACATCGCCACCTTCGACCGCAACTCGCCACGTACCGAAGAGAGCCAGCGTAAGTTCCGCTCCGAATACGGTGACAGCAGCGTCGAGACCGATCACGTCAACACCGCCGGTATCACTTACCAGCCACTGGCCAGCCTGAAGACCAGCCTCTGGGCGACCCAGGCCGAGGACATGTGGAACCAGTACTACTTCGGCGCCACCCACGAGCTGGGCGACAGCTCGGTACTGAGCCTGACCACCGGCCTGAACTACTACAAGACCGTGGATTCGGGCAAAAGCAAGCTGGGTGAAATCGACAACGACACCTATTCCCTGTCGTTCGGTCTGACGCACCAGGCCCACAGCCTGACCTTCTCATACCAGGAAGTGAACGGTAACGAGTACTTCGACTACCTGCACGAAACCAACGGCATCTACCTGGCCAACTCCCTGCTGTCGGACTTCAACGGCCCGAACGAGAAATCCTTCCAGATCGCCTATGGCCTGAACATGGCCGAATACGGCGTACCAGGCCTGAAGTTCAACATCTACCAGGCGCGCGGCTGGGGCATCGACGGCACGCACTACAACAGCACCGGTTATAGCGACGTGCGGGCCATGGACGGTGAGCACCACTATGAATACGGCGTCGGCGCGTCCTATGCCGTACAGAGCGGCCCTCTGAAAGCCACCGCGATCCGTGCGACCTACACCGCACACCGCGCCAGCGAAAACCAGGCCGACGGCAGCCTCAACGAGTTCCGCCTGGTCACCACCATCCCGTTCAACATTCTCTAAACTGCCACCGGGCGGGCGACTCACAAGGTCGCCCGCCCGGTCTTTTGCCAATTACCCGATTGCAGAGGATTGACGATGAACATGATCCCCCTACGCGCCGCCATCGCCGCCGCGCTGCTGAGTGTCGCCGTTGGCGCCACCGCCAAGCCCCTGGTGGTTTGCACAGAAGCCAGCCCGGAAGGCTTCGACATGGTCCAGTACACGACTGCAGTCACCGCCGATGCCGTGGCGGAAACCATTTTCAATCGCCTGGCCGACTTCAAGCCCGGCACCACCGAAGTGATTCCGGCCCTGGCCGAATCCTGGGACATCAGTGACGACGGCCTGACCTACACCTTCCACCTGCGCAAGGGCGTCAAGTTCCACACCACCGAATACTTCAAGCCGACCCGCGACATGAACGCCGACGATGTGGTCTGGAGTTTCCAGCGCCAGCTGGACCCGAACCACCCGTGGCACAAACTGTCGAGCGTGGGCTTCCCGTACTTTGAAAGCATGGGCTTCAAGGAACTGCTGAAAAACGTCGAGAAAGTCGACGAGCACACGGTCAAGTTCACCCTGACCCGCCGCGAAGCGCCGTTCCTGGCCGACATCGCCATGGCCTTCTCCTCGATCTACCCGGCCGAATATGCCGACCAGTTGCTCAAGGCAGGCAAAACCGGCGACCTCAACAGCAAGCCGATCGGCACCGGCCCGTTCGTGTTCCAGCGCTACAACAAGGACGCCCAGGTTCGCTTCAAGGCCAACCCGGACTACTTCCGTGGCAAGCCGCCAGCCGATGCGCTGGTATTGGCCATCGCCACCGACAACAACGTGCGCATGCAGAAACTCAAGACCAACGAGTGCCAGATCGCGCTGTACCCCAAGCCCGATGACATCCCCAGCATCAAGAAAGACCCGAACCTGAAGGTCACCGAGCTGGACGCGATGACCGTCTCCTACACCGCCATGAATACCAGCCACAAATACATGAGCGACGTGCGGGTGCGCAAAGCCATCGACCTGGCCTTCGACAAGGAAGCCTACGTCAACGCGCTGTTCGGCAAGGGCAACGCCACCGCGGCGGTCAACCCCTACCCGCCGACCCTGCTGGGCTACAACCACGATCTGAAGAACCCGGCCCGCGACCTCGACAAGGCCCGCCAATTGCTCAAGGAAGCCGGCGTGCCGGAAGGCACCGTGTTCACCCTGTTTACCCGCAACGGCGGCGGCCCGACCAACCCCAACCCGATGCTCGGCGCGCAGATGATGCAGTCCGACCTGGCAAAAGTCGGGATCAAGGTCGACATCCGCGTGATGGAATGGGGCGAAATGCTCAAGCGCGCGAAAAACGGCGAGCACGACATGGTGTCCGCCGGATGGGCGGGCGACAACGGCGACCCGGATAACTTCCTGACGCCTATGCTCAGTTGCGAGGCCGCCAAGAACGGCGAAAACTACGCGCGCTGGTGCAACGAGAAATTCCAGGCGCTGCTCGACCAGGCACGCGCCACAGTGAACCCCGAGGAGCGCGCCAAACTCTATGAGCAGGCCCAGGTGATTTTCAACCAGGACCAGCCATGGATCAGCATGGCCCACACTCGGATGTTCACGGCAATGCGCAACAACGTAGAGGGCTACGTGATTAGCCCGCTCACCACCAACAACTTCGCCACCACCCAGGTGAAGTAGATAAGAAAACGCCCGGCAACCTTCACCAAAGGATTGCCGGGCACGCCTAACCGGCTGATGAGGTACACCTGAAGATGTTTAGTTTTATTGCCCGCCGACTGGGATTATTGATCCCCACGTTCTTCGGCATCACCTTGCTGACCTTCGCGTTGATTCGCATGATCCCCGGCGACCCCGTGGAAGTGATGATGGGCGAACGTCGGGTCGATCCCGAAATGCATGCACAGGCAATGGAACGCCTTGGCCTCAACAAACCGCTGTATGCCCAGTACCTGGACTACATCGGCAAACTGGCCCACGGCGACCTCGGCGAATCGCTGCGCACCCGTGAAAGCGTATGGACCGAGTTCAGCTCACTGTTTCCCGCGACCCTGGAACTGTCCATGGCCGCGCTGTTATTCGCCGGTATCCTGGGCCTGCTGGCCGGGGTGATCGCGGCACTCAAGCGAGGATCCCTGTTCGACCATGGGGTGATGGGCATCTCCCTGGCGGGGTATTCGATGCCGATCTTCTGGTGGGGCCTGATCCTGATCATGTTCTTCTCGGTGTCCCTGGGCTGGACGCCGGTGTCGGGACGGATCGACCTGCTCTACGACATCGAGCCGAAAACCGGCTTCATGCTGATCGACACGCTGCTGGCCGACGAGCCGGGCGCGTTCCTCGATGCCCTGCATCACCTGATCCTGCCGGCCATCGTGCTGGGCACCATTCCGCTGGCGGTGATCGCCCGCATGACCCGCTCTTCGATGCTCGAAGTACTGCGCGAAGACTACATCCGCACCGCCAAGGCCAAGGGCCTGTCGCCGTCGCGCGTGGTGTTCGTCCACGGCCTGCGCAACGCGCTGATCCCGGTGCTGACCGTGGTCGGCCTGCAAGTCGGCACGCTGCTGGCCGGCGCGGTCCTGACCGAAACGATCTTCTCCTGGCCGGGCATCGGCAAGTGGCTGATCGAAGCCATCGGCGCCCGGGACTATCCCGTGGTGCAGAACGGCATCCTGTTAATCGCCTGCCTGGTGATTCTGGTCAACTTCGTCGTGGACATCCTCTACGGCTTTGCCAACCCACGCATCCGTCACCAGCGCTGAGATCAAGACCATGAGTACTCCAACTACCGCGGTAGCAGTCGATCAAAGCCTGCTGTACCCGTCCCCGTACAAAGAATTCTGGCACGCGTTTTCCCGCAACAAGGGCGCCGTCGCCGGGCTGCTGTTCATGATCCTGATCGTGTTCTGCGCGATCTTCGCCCCGTGGGTCGCGCCGCACGACCCGAGCGAGCAATACCGCGACTTCCTGCTGACGCCGCCGGCCTGGCTGGAAGGTGGGCAGATGCAATTCCTGCTGGGCACCGACGAACTGGGCCGCGACCTGCTGTCGCGGCTGATCCAGGGTTCGCGGCTGTCGCTGCTGATCGGCTTGTCGTCGGTGGTGATGTCGTTGATCCCGGGCATCCTGCTGGGGCTGTTCGCCGGGTTCTTCCCGCGCATCCTCGGCCCGACCATCATGCGCCTGATGGACATCATGCTGGCCCTGCCATCCTTGCTGCTGGCCGTGGCGATCGTCGCCATCCTCGGCCCAGGCCTGATCAACACCGTGATCGCCATCGCCATCGTCTCGCTGCCATCCTACGTGCGCCTGACCCGCGCCGCCGTGATGGGCGAACTGAACCGCGACTACGTGACCGCCGCCCGCCTGGCCGGTGCCGGTCTGCCGCGCCTGATGTTCATCACCGTGCTGCCCAACTGCATGGCACCGCTGATCGTCCAGGCAACCTTGAGCTTCTCCTCGGCGATCCTCGACGCCGCCGCCCTGGGTTTCCTCGGCCTCGGCGTGCAGCCGCCTACCCCGGAGTGGGGCACCATGCTGGCCTCGGCCCGCGACTACATCGAACGCGCCTGGTGGGTCGTGAGCCTGCCTGGCTTGACCATTTTGCTCAGCGTGCTGGCAATCAACCTGATGGGCGACGGGCTGCGCGATGCGCTGGACCCGAAACTCAAGAATGCCGCCTGAGGAGATTCCCATGTCACTGCTAGAAATCAAGAATCTCAACGTCCGCTTCGGCGACGCCACCGCCGTGCCGGTGGTCGACGGCCTGGACCTGAGTGTGGAAAAAGGCGAAGTCCTGGCGATCGTCGGCGAATCGGGCTCGGGTAAATCCGTGACCATGATGGCGCTGATGGGCCTGATCGAGCACCCCGGCATCGTCACCGCCGATGCGCTGAACTTCGACGGCAAGAACATGCTCAAGCTGAGCAACCGCCAGCGCCAGCAGATCGTCGGCAAGGACCTGGCGATGGTCTTCCAGGATCCGATGACCGCGCTCAACCCCAGCTACACCGTGGGTTTCCAGATCGAAGAAGTGCTGCGCCTGCACCTGAAGTTGTCCGGCAAGGCCGCCCGCAAGCGCGCCATCGAACTGCTGGAAAAAGTCGAGATCCCCGGCGCCGCCAGCCGCATGGACGCCTATCCGCATCAACTGTCCGGCGGCATGAGCCAGCGCGTGGCGATTGCCATGGCTATTGCCGGTGAGCCGAAGCTGCTGATCGCCGACGAACCGACCACCGCCCTCGACGTGACCATCCAGGCGCAGATCATGGACCTGCTGCTGGCCCTGCAAAAAGAGCAGGACATGGGCCTGGTGCTGATCACCCATGACCTCGCCGTCGTCGCCGAAACCGCCCAGCGCGTGTGCGTGATGTACGCAGGCCAAGCCGTGGAAGTCGGCCAGGTGCCGCAGCTGTTCGACATTCCGGCCCACCCCTACAGTGAAGCGCTGCTGGCGGCGATTCCGGAACACAGCATGGGCGCCGAGCGCCTGGCGACATTGCCCGGCATCGTCCCCGGTCGCTACGACCGCCCGCAAGGCTGCCTGCTGTCGCCGCGCTGCCCGTACGTGCAGGACAACTGCCGTCAACAACGCCCGGCCCTCGATCCGAAATCCAACAGCCTCGCCCGCTGCTTCTACCCGCTGAACCAGGAGGTGGCGTGATGGCCGTCGTACTTACCGCCCGTGACCTGACCCGTCATTACGAAGTGTCCCGTGGCATGTTCAAGGGCCATGCGACCGTGCGCGCCCTCAACGGTGTGTCGTTCGAACTGGAAGCCGGCAAGACCCTGGCCGTGGTGGGCGAATCCGGTTGCGGCAAATCCACCCTCGCCCGGGCCCTGACGCTGATTGAAGAACCGTCCGCCGGCTCCTTGAAAATCGCCGGCCAGGAAGTGGCCGGCGCCAACAAGGCCGAACGCAAGCAACTGCGCAAAGACGTGCAGATGGTCTTCCAGAGCCCTTACGCGTCCCTCAACCCGCGGCAGAAAATCGGTGATCAGCTGGCCGAGCCATTGCTGATCAACACCAACCTGTCGGCCACCGAGCGGCGCGAGAAAGTCCAGGCGATGATGAAGCAGGTGGGCTTGCGCCCTGAGCATTACCAGCGCTACCCGCACATGTTCTCCGGCGGCCAGCGCCAGCGCATCGCCCTGGCCCGCGCCATGATGCTGCAACCCAAGGTGCTGGTGGCGGACGAACCGACGTCGGCGCTGGACGTGTCGATCCAGGCCCAGGTGCTGAACCTGTTCATGGACCTGCAGCAAGAGTTCAACACCGCCTACGTGTTCATTTCCCACAACCTGGCGGTGGTGCAGCACGTCGCCGACGACGTGATGGTGATGTACCTCGGCCGCCCGGTGGAAATGGGCCCCAACGAGTCCATCTACAGCCGCCCGCTGCACCCGTACACCCAGGCGCTGCTGTCGGCCACCCCGACCATCCACCCGGACCCGAACAAGCCGAAGATCAAGATCGTCGGCGAACTGCCCAACCCGCTCAACCCGCCGTCCGGCTGCGCGTTTCACAAGCGCTGCCCGTATGCGACCGAGCGTTGCAAGACTGAGGAACCGGCGTTGCGCCCGTTGGATAACCGGCTGGTGGCGTGTCACTACGCCGAGCGGTTTCTCGACGGCGCTGCATAAAGCAGAAGGTAGATAAGCTCTTGTGGCGAGGGGATTTATCCCCGTTGGGCTGCGCAGCAGCCCTAAAGCAATGAACTCAATCTTCCTGGCGCACCGAGTTGCCTGGTTTGGGGCCGCTGCGCAGCCCAGCGGGGATAAATCCCCTCGCCACAGAGGTAAAATTTCACCTTGGGTCATGCGCCGGGCATAAAAAACCCCGCCAGCCCCGACTGAATATCAGTTGGGGCTGGAGGGGTTTTCTTTAGGCTATAGCCCTACGTCTGGCTATCGCCCTCTTCATCCTCATCACCATCCGGCGGATCAACCGGCGAACCATCGTCATCCTCGCCATCGTCTGGATCGCCTGCGTCCGCATCGGTCGCGGCAAGCATCAACTCACCCTGCGCAACCTGCCCACTCGATGCGTGCTGATCATGCTGATCACATTCCGCCCACGCGATGGTGGAGCCCAGGGACAACATCACCAAAACCTTCAATAGCAACATCATGCGTAGAAGCTTATTCATAGCCAATTCCTTCTTTCCGGATAAAGCCGGGGCCCGACGGCGCTCAACAAAATCTAGTTCTGAACCGCCCGGTTCACCAGATAAGACGCTCCCGTACAGCCAGAAATGCCGTCGCTGTACAGAATGGTTTCGAATAAGCCTTATCCCCAAATCTACTAACGCCACAAACCTCCCTTGTGGGAGCGGGCTTGCTCGCGAAGAGGCCGGCACATCCAGTATCCAGGCAGGCTGCCCCACCGCTTTCGCGAGCAAGCCCGCTCCCACAATTTGAATGGGTGTGGTCACAAAGCAGTGCCAAACCAAAACCCTTTTGGGGCCGCCGGGCATTGAGCCCTACAGACAAATACCCGGTAACACGGAACGCTCGTCCCGAGGCTACGTTGCCTTGCGCCTTTGCCTACAACTAAGCCAGAATCCGCCCGCTTGTGCGCTTTGGGGTGGGTCTTTATGGTTACCGGGTCGCTGAAATTCAGCGGTCGGGTTTAGCGACCTGAACCATAGGCACGTAAGCAGCCATCCTTATTGCGGGATCTCACCGCAATCGTTATGGCGGCTGTATGTGGGAGACCTTCGGGTCTACCGGGTGCCTATGTCCGGTTCGCTAACCTGCGTACAGTCGCCACCATTCTGTTTAGCGACAGGTCTTGGCGGCTTCTATTCCCATAGGAGCATCACCATGTTCAAAGCCACACCGAACCCACCCGAATCAGACCCCACCTCTGCCTATTCCAGCCTAGACCCGGAAAAATTCCACGAAGCCACTGAGCGGGCGCTCGATTATTACTTGAAGCCGGAACAGGCCAAGAAAGAACCGCCAGCGCGCCAGCTCTTCACTGTGGTGGAAGGGGTCGATAGCGAAAGCCTGCTCGCCAACCTCAGCGAAAACCTCGCCTCCGCCAACGCCATGATCAGCGACCTGGCATTCGACCTTGAAGGCTCTCGCCGACAGGTTGCGATGGGTATTCTTCAGGTGATCGAGATGAGTGAATTGCTGGCGAATCGGGCGCTGGATATCGTCGATCCGCGTTAGCGACTGGCCCTAAAGAGAGGGCTGACGAGCCGTGCGCCAGCCCGCTTTCATGCAAGCCGACCCACCGCTTTCGCGAGCAAGCTCGCTCCCACAGGAAATTGTGGCTGACCGGGAGATTGAGGATCTGACACAAAACCAATGTGGGAGCGAGCTTGCTCGCGAAGACGGCGGCACATTCAACATAAATGCTGACTGGTCCAGCGCTATCGCGAGCAGGCTCGCTCCCACAATGGGTCACACTTACTGCTTAGTGATGCTCCCGCGTCGCGCGGAATTTCACGTCTGGCCAGCGCTCTTCCATCAGCGCCAGGTTCACCCGCGTAGGCGCCAGGTAGGTCAAATGTCCACCACCATCCAGCGCAAGGTTTTCCACAGCCTTGTTGGAGAATTCCTCGAGCTTCTTCTTATCACCGCATTCGACCCAACGCGCCGAGTACACGGTGATCGGCTCGTAGGAGCACTCGACCTTGTATTCCTCTTTCAAGCGACTGGCGACGACGTCGAACTGCAGCACACCGACGGCGCCGAGGATGATGTCGTTGCTGCGCTCCGGGAAGAACACCTGGGTGGCGCCCTCTTCGGCCAGTTGCTGCAGGCCTTGGCGCAGTTGCTTGGACTTGAGCGGATCCTTCAGGCGCACGCGGCGGAACAGTTCCGGGGCGAAGTGCGGGATGCCAGTGAAGCCCAAGGCCTCGCCTTCGGTGAAGGTGTCGCCGATCTGGATGGTGCCGTGGTTGTGCAGGCCGATGATGTCACCGGCGAAGGCCTCTTCCAGTTGCTCGCGCTCCGAGGAGAAGAAGGTCAAGGCGTCGCCGATGCGCACGTCCTTGCCGGTGCGCACATGGCGCATCTTCATGCCTTTTTCGTACTTGCCGGAGCAGATGCGCATGAAGGCGATGCGGTCGCGGTGCTTGGGGTCCATGTTCGCCTGGATCTTGAACACGAAGCCCGAGAACTTCTCTTCCACCGGCTCCACGGTGCGCTCGTTGGCAACACGCGGCAGCGGGCGCGGGGCCCAATCGACCACGGCGTCGAGCACATGGTCGACGCCGAAGTTGCCCAGGGCGGTGCCGAAGAACACCGGGGTCAGCTGGCCGTCGATGAATTCCTGCTGGTTGAATTCATGGCAGGCGCCCTGCACCAGCTCCAGTTGCTCGACAAAACGATCGTACTCGTCGCCCAGGTGGGCGCGGGCTTCGTCGGAGTCGAGCTTCTCGATGATCTTGACCTCGGTGCGCTCGTGCCCGTGACCGGCGGTGTAGACGATGATGTAGTCGTCGGCCAGGTGGTACACGCCCTTGAAGTCGCGGTAGCAACCGATCGGCCAGGTGATCGGCGCGGCCTTGATCTTCAGGACCGCTTCGATCTCGTCGAGCAGTTCGATCGGGTCGCGGATGTCGCGGTCGAGTTTGTTGATGAAGCTGACAATCGGCGTATCACGCAGACGGCAGACGTCCATCAGCGCGATGGTCCGTGGCTCGACGCCCTTACCGCCGTCGAGGACCATCAAGGCCGAGTCCACCGCGGTCAGGGTGCGGTAGGTGTCTTCGGAGAAGTCTTCGTGGCCCGGGGTGTCGAGCAGGTTGATCATGTGATCGCGATACGGGAACTGCATGACCGACGTGGTAATGGAGATACCCCGCTGCTTTTCCATTTCCATCCAGTCGGAAGTGGCATGGCGGTCGGACTTGCGGGATTTCACCGTGCCGGCCACCGCAATCGCCTTGCCCATCAGCAAGAGCTTCTCGGTGATGGTGGTCTTACCGGCATCGGGGTGGGAAATAATGGCAAACGTGCGTCTGGCATTGACTTCATTGACAATTTTGCTGTCGGACATCGTTCAAAATCTCGATTGTGCATGCTGTTATGCACACACTGAAAAAATTTGCTTTTGGCCGATTGCACAGGCCAGTACAGGGAACCGCGCATTGTAACAAAGGGCGGACGGGAGTGCTCGGTACGATGCCCGATAGCGCTTGGCTGGAACTGCGCCCTCGCCGAAAGAGGTTGACTGAAAAACCAAAAGGCCATCCGTCTGGATGGCCTTTTTTCTTACTTGAAGTCCGCGTTCAGGTCACGAAGACCTTCCAGCTTCACGGGGCCACGACCTGGAAGCCGGGCAACCAATTCCAGCGTTCCCCCCATAGCCTCAACGTATTCACGCAGCGTAGAGAGCAGCATGTCGGTACGCTTCTCCACTTTAGAGACGTTGCCTTGCTTCATGTGGAGAAGACCGGCCATAGTCTCCTGCGTGAGATTCAGCTCCTTGCGCAGTTCCTGCAGGGTCATCTGTTCTGCAATGAGCTCTGCGCCGCGCTGTTCGATCTTCTGTCGACGGGCCGCGGGAAGCCCTTTCATAATCTCGTCGATTGACTTAGCCATTGCCTTACCCTTTCTTCAGTGTGCTCAGGTGCCGGTCAAAGCGGACATCTGCTGTCTTGATCAAGTCCTTATAGAATTTTTTCTGGCTGCCGCCTGACTTGTCATCACCCACCAGCAGGACTGCTTTCCTTTCCGGATCGAACGCGAAAGCCACACGCCAGACCCCGTTATCAGCCTTGAAACGCCAATCCTGCCCGATCCCGGCCAGTTCCATACGGGATGTTTGGTCATGGGAAATCGCCTGGCGAGTGAGTCAAAAAAAGGGCAGAAACTATAGCCCAACGTGTACCAGGCACCGAACCGTTGAGCACATCCGGGGTGGCCAAATGCTGCTCAGGATGGGAACCTTTTGCCCCGTGGAGGCGTCCACCCCCTGATACGAGCAACCGTCAGGGCCTTGAAAATCAGCAAGTTAGCCTGACGAGGCTGCGCTCATGGCTCGCTTCGACGTCGTTTTACCGGCCTCGAAAAGAGCTGCTTCTCGCGAACGTTTTCCCGGCAACCCACGAGGGTCTGCCGCCCGGGAAAGCGTGCGCCGACTGAAAGACAAAGGAGTCCGCCTGTGGCTATCCGCTATGGCAAAGGGCTTATGGGGGGTGCGGTCGTCGTCGCCCTTCTTGCCCTGTTGGTCCACTGGATCGGCATCGATACGATCCAACGTTACCGCGACGATCTGCTGTTCTACCTGCAAGCGCACCTGATGCTTGTCCTGGCCTCCATGCTGGCGGCCCTGATCGTCGGCATCCCCGCCGACATCGCCCTCAGCCGCCCCGGCATGGTCGGGCGTGCCGAACGCTTCATGCAAGTGTTCAACATCGGCAACACCGTTCCGCCCCTGGCTGTGCTGGCCATCGCCCTCGGCATCCTGGGGATCGGCAGCGGGCCCGCCATCTTTGCCCTGTTCCTCGCCTCGTTGCTGCCCATCGTGCGCAACACCTATGAAGGCCTGAAAAACGTCCAGGGGTCCCTCAAGGAAGCCGCCGTCGGCATCGGCATGACCCCGCGCCAAGTGCTGTGGAAAGTCGAATTGCCCAACGCCGTGCCGATCATCATCGGCGGCGTGCGCGTGGCCCTGGCGATCAACGTCGGCACAGCCCCGCTGGCATTTTTGATCGGCGCCAACAGCCTCGGCAGCCTGATCTTTCCTGGCATTGCCTTGAACAACCAGCCGCAATTGCTGCTCGGCGCCGCTTGCACCGCCCTGCTCGCGTTGCTGCTCGACGGCCTGGTGACACTGGCCAGCCGCCTCTGGCTGGAACGCGGTCTGCGACCGTCCTGAGCCTGGCTGGATAAAGGAATCGTTATGAAGAAGTTGAGCTTGATCCTGGGCTGCCTGCTGCTGTTCGCAGGGGTTGCCCAAGCCGCAGAAAAACCGCTGATCCGCCTCGGCGCCCGGGTGTTCACCGAGCAGACCTTGCTGGCGGAAATCACCGCGCAATACCTGCGCAATAAAGGCTATGACGCGCAAATCACTGGCGGACTGGGCAGTAACCTGGCCCGTAGCGCCCATGAAACCGGGCAACTGGATTTGCTTTGGGAATACACAGGCGTGTCATTGGTGGCCTACAACCATGTCACCGAGAAACTCGACAGCGCCCAGTCCTATGCCCGAGTAAAAGAACTCGACGCGAAAAAAGGCCTGGTCTGGCTGACGCCGTCGAAATTCAGCAACACCTACGCCTTGGCCTTGCCGGAAAAAGTCGCGAAGAAGTACCCGCAGATCAATTCCATCAGCCAGTTGAACACCATGTTGCAGGCCGAGGCCGACGAAAACCACCTGGTGGCCCTGGACACCGAGTTCGCCAATCGCTCCGACGGTCTGGCCGGCATGGTCGAGCAGTACGGCATGAACCTGACCCGCAAAAATATCCGCCAGATGGACGCGGGCCTGGTCTACACCGCGCTGCGCAACAGCCAGGTATTCGCCGGCTTGGTCTACACCACCGATGGGCGCTTGAACGCTTTCAAGCTGAAGCTGCTGGAAGATGACAAGCATTACTTCCCCGACTACACCGCCGCGCCCGTGGTGCGCCAGGCGTTCCTCGACGCGCACCCGCAACTGGCCGCGCAGCTCAAGCCGCTGGCCGAGCTGTTCGACGACGAAACCATGCGCCAGCTCAACGCTCGCGTGGACGTCGATCATGAAAGCCCTTCCGCCGTTGCCGCCGATTTCCTGCGCCAGCATTCGCTGCTCTCAACCCAATGACCTGGAGGAAAAGCCATGGATTTTCTTGACGCCTTTTCCCATCTGGACTGGCCGCTGGTGCTGCACCTGACCTGGCAGCACATCACCCTGGTGGGCATCGCCGTGACCCTGGCGATCGTCATCGGTGTGCCGCTGGGCATTTTCATGACCCGCTTCCCAACGCTCGCCGGCCCGTTGCAGGCCAGCGCCACGGTGCTGCTGACGATTCCGTCGATCGCCCTGTTCGGCCTGCTGTTGCCGTTCTACTCCAAATTCGGCCAGGGCCTGGGGCCGATGCCAGCGATTACCGCGGTGTTTCTCTATTCGTTGTTGCCAATCATGCGCAACACCTACCTGGCCCTGACCGGCGTCGAACCGGGCATTCGTGAAGCCGCCCGCGGCATCGGCATGACCTTCGGCCAGCGCCTGCGCATGGTCGAACTGCCCATCGCCGTGCCGGTGATCCTGGCCGGCGTGCGCACCGCCGTGGTCATGAACATCGGTGTCATGACCATCGCCGCCACCATCGGCGCCGGTGGCCTAGGTGTGCTCATCCTCGCTTCCATCAGCCGCAGCGACATGTCGATGCTGATCGTCGGCGCCGTGCTGGTCAGTCTCCTGGCCATCTTCGCCGACCTGCTTCTGCAATGGCTGCAACGCTCGCTGACTCCTAAAGGACTCCTCAAATGATCGAACTTCAAAACCTCAGCAAAACCTTCAAGAGCAACGGCAAGGATGTGAAAGCCGTGGACTCGGTGAACCTGACCGTCAACGAAGGCGAGATCTGCGTGTTCCTCGGGCCGTCGGGCTGTGGCAAGAGCACCACGCTGAAGATGATCAACCGGCTGATCCCGCCGACTTCGGGCAAGGTCTTGATCAACGGCGAAGACACCACCGGCCTCGACGAAGTGACCCTGCGCCGCAACATCGGCTACGTGATCCAGCAGATCGGTCTGTTCCCGAACATGACCATCGAGGAAAACATCACCGTCGTCCCGCGCCTGCTCGGCTGGGATAAACAGAAGTGCCACGACCGCGCCCGCGAATTGATGAGCATGATCAAGCTCGAACCCAAGCAATACCTGCACCGCTACCCGCGTGAATTATCGGGTGGCCAGCAGCAACGGATCGGTGTGATCCGCGCCTTGGCGGCCGATGCGCCGCTGTTGCTGATGGACGAACCGTTCGGCGCGGTCGACCCGATCAACCGCGAGATGATCCAGAACGAGTTCTTCGAGATGCAACGGGCGCTGAACAAGACCGTGATCATGGTCAGCCACGACATCGACGAGGCCATCAAGCTGGGGGACAAGATCGCGATCTTCCGCGCCGGCAAGCTGGTGCAGTGCGATCACCCGGACACGTTGCTGGCGCACCCGGCCGACGAGTTCGTCAGCAACTTCGTCGGCCAGGACAGCACGCTCAAGCGCCTGCTGCTGGTCAAGGCCGAAGACGCGGCGGACAACGCCCCGTCGGTCAGCCCCGAAACGCCGGTGAGCGAGGCGCTGGAGTTGATGGACGAACATGACCGGCGCTACGTGGTGGTCACCTGTGCCGAGAACAAGGCCCTAGGGTATGTGCGTCGTCGCGACCTGCACCGTCAGACCGGTACCTGCGGACAATTCCTGCGGGAATTCAACGCCACCGCAGCCTACGACGAGCACCTGCGGATCCTGCTGTCGCGCATGTACGAGTTCAATCGCTCGTGGCTGCCGGTGCTGGACGCCGAGCGGGTGTTCCTGGGCGAAGTGACCCAGGAATCGATTGCCGAGTACTTGAGCTCCGGCAAGTCCCGTGGGGGCAAGACCAGTATTGTTTCGCCGGCTGAGACTGCCTCAGTCTGACCAAGCACGGCTGCTTTTTGTGGCGAGGGAGCTTGCTTGTGGCGAGGGGATTTATCCCCGTTGGACTGCGAAGCAGTCCTGAGACCCGCCACTGCGGTGTGTCAGGTTTAGAGCATTTCAGCCTTTGGGGCTGCTGCGCAGCCCAGCGGGGATAAATCCCCTCGCCACAAAAGCAACGCACATTGCGCCAACTCGAAAACCGATCCAAGGGAACATCAACCTGTCACACCGGTCGGTTACATCATGGGCTGTCGCGCACCGCACGACGGAGACGTGCAAAAACGCGACATTTTTAGTTGATCTCAGGCCCCTCACGCCCTAAAGTTCGCGCCGAACGTCCATGCTGGAAACGATCCATCCGGCTCAAGTACTGACGACGAGACAGCAAGGCCAAGGGCATCATGCATCCCGTGGCCTTTTTGCTTTCGGCGACATGCCTTGGGAAGTAGGCGAACCAAAGTGGGGATACGGAGGACGTTCGCGGGGGCAGCTTGCCCTCAAACCCATTGATCCTGATGTTTGCCAGTAGGAGTCCCAAGTATGTCGATCCAGGTCGAAGATTATTTCGCGCGCGAAACTTTCCAGAAAATGAAAGCGTTCGCCGACAAGCAGGAAACCCCGTTCGTGGTGATCGACACCGCGATGATCGCCCAGGCCTACGACGACCTGCGCGCCGGTTTCGAATTCGCCAAGGTCTACTACGCCGTCAAGGCCAACCCGGCGGTGGAAATCATCGACCTGCTCAAGGAAAAAGGTTCGAACTTCGACATTGCCTCGATCTACGAGCTGGACAAGGTCATGAGCCGTGGCGTCGGCCCGGAGCAGATCAGCTACGGCAACACCATCAAGAAATCCAAGGACATCCGTTACTTCTACGAGAAGGGCGTGCGCCTGTATGCCACCGACTCCGAAGCCGACCTGCGCAACATCGCCAAGGCCGCGCCGGGCTCGAAGGTCTATGTGCGGATCCTCACCGAAGGCTCGACCACCGCTGACTGGCCGTTGTCGCGCAAGTTTGGCTGCCAGACCGACATGGCCATGGACCTGCTGATCCTGGCCCGCGACCTGGGCCTGGTGCCGTACGGCATCTCGTTCCACGTCGGCTCGCAACAGCGCGACATCAGCGTCTGGGACGCTGCCATCGCCAAGGTCAAGGTAATCTTCGAGCGTTTGAAAGAAGAAGACGGCATCGTCTTGAAGCTGATCAACATGGGCGGCGGCTTCCCGGCCAACTACATCACCCGCACCAACAGCCTGGAAACCTATGCCGAGGAAATCATCCGTTTCCTCAAGGAAGACTTCGGCGACGACTTGCCGGAAATCATCCTGGAGCCGGGCCGTTCGTTGATCGCCAACGCTGGGATCCTGGTCAGCGAAGTGGTGCTGGTGGCGCGCAAGTCCCGCACCGCCGTCGAGCGTTGGGTGTACACGGACGTGGGCAAGTTCTCCGGCCTGATCGAAACCATGGACGAAGCCATCAAGTTCCCGATCTGGACCGAGAAGAAAGGCGAGATGGAAGAAGTGGTCATCGCCGGCCCGACCTGCGACAGCGCCGACATCATGTATGAAAACTACAAGTACGGTTTGCCGTTGAACCTGGCCATTGGTGATCGCTTGTATTGGTTGTCGACCGGTGCCTACACCACCAGCTACAGCGCGGTGGAGTTCAATGGCTTTCCGCCGTTGAAGTCGTACTACGTGTAAATACCGTAAAAACAAAAAAGGCCCGATTCCACGGGCCTTTTTTTATGCCTGTCACAAACACCCGCACAGGTAGTTGACACTTCAAACGCGGCGTTAATGCTCAATCCCCATCGACGCGCCACTACGTTACAGGTCGCAAACCTTTTTTACTTAACTTCACCGGAAGTCGCCACTAACCTCCCACCCACGGCATGATGCCGCGACGCAATAAAAAAGGAATTTTATATGTCAATCCTTGACGAAACCCCTATCGCTTCCAGGGCGTTCAATACGTTAACAACACAATTCATGGGTGCTGTTTCCGGAACGCTTCCCGGGGTCGAACGAGAAAAAGGCCTATTGGTCACTCACGACGACATCAGAAATATTAAACGCTACATAATGCGAGGCTTGGCGTTGCCGACGAATGCAGCAGAAATAGAGCAGATCTATAAATACGATCAACTCAATGTCAATGGTCTTCGCTCTGCCGATATGCAAGTCCTGTACACGTCAATAAAAAAGCCATTCCGAAACCTGGTCGAAAATTGAAGCAGGCATGAAAACAGTCGGCTCGGACCTCCACGTATTCGCTGACAATCTGATCTTTATCAGCAACGAAATTATTCAATATCTTAATACAATACCCAGCTTTATTTCCGGTGCCAGAAAAATCGGCCACCTGTCGCCCGAGGAGATAGAAAACCTTCCGGAAATACAGCTGACGCCCGAGGAGCTGCCAAGATCCTATAACTTGCCGGGGCTGACCGACCAACTTAAAGAGTTGATCGAGGAACGCAGCAAGAGCACTCATACTGTAAAGGCTCAAATCACCCGATTCAAAGACGCTATTAACCACTCGATAAAACCTGCCCTGGATCTGAAACTGGCTTTGATCAATAGTCAGGATTTTGGCGAGGATACAATAAGACAAAACGAGCAGCTCCTGGTGCTAAGCGAGCGAATAAAGGGCCGGCAGGCTGAGATCGAGAGTTATTCCAAGAAAAAATGGTGGGGGCTGGTCGGAGGCCTGCCTGGCCTGGTCGTTACCACCACGGTCTTCGGCAAAAAAGCCCAGAGGGCCCGCCGGTACCAGCAAGAGTTAATAGATGAACGGCGAACTATCGAGGAAACGCTCCGAACCAATCATAAGCTCTTGGCGCATTTAAACTCACTCGAAACAGATATGCATGAGTTGAAAGCTCGAGTGGAAAGCGCCGCCGGCAGTTCCTCGAACCTCGAAAGCCTGTGGGAACTTATCCAGACTTATATCGATACTTCCTGCAGCCGGGTGAACGGCGTGACAAATGCAATGTATCTGGTCTCCTTTGCCGCTCGGCTCAGCACCATGGCGTATAACTGGACGCGCATCAAAGAACAAGCGCATGATTTATTGACGGCTTTCAACAACGCCACCAATGAAACTTTATTCCTCGGCGCCTTTAAACCCACGCCCCTGCAAACTCTCTCTCTCAGCTCAGCGCTCCTGCCCCCCACATTCGAGAATTACGCAATGTCCCGCACTCACTCCATTGAGACCGAAACCGGTTATACCTTACCGGATATTAAAGAGATCCAGGCTTACCGCGCCCAACTCAATCACAAGATCAGTATGTTGAGCAATCTATACATTCCGGCCCTCGCTGAGGAATTCACTGCACTTCGCAAAGCGCTCAGCAACACCGACGACCAAGCGAAACGCGCCGCTACTCAGATTCCCGTTGCGTTACAAGCGAACCAAATAGTGCGGTTGCACGGCGTGATTGAAAAGCTTCGGGAAAACCCCACACCCGAAGAGCAAGAAGCTATTGAAAGTTTCAGCCAGGAAATCAAGCAACTCATCGACGACGCCTTGTCTGAAACAGATAAACACGTGGTCGCACTCGATAAAAGCCTGACGAGCCTGAACGCTGTCACGCTCAGCGACAATGAGCACCGGACCCGAGAACTGGACGACACTATCAACAAGACCGAGTTACGGGCGGGCAATGAACAAACGACGATACGACGCCTGGTTGTACAAGAAACGAAACTGAACGAGAGCATCAAGCTGCTCGAATCGACCAATGGCTTTTCGCTAATCAAGCATCTGCTGCTTACGGCCGGTACCCTTGGCTTAATGAGTCTATCCCCGCCACAACTCAAGCTCATTCGACAGGGTGTAGACGTGGCAGGCAAACTGCTTGGCCTCGTCGTCGGCAGCATCAAATATGACAACCTGATCGAAGCCAGGCACCAACTACAAATACAGCTGGATCGGCATCGCGAGACATCGGCGCTCACCCAGAAAGAGCTCGGTGTGCTCAGGAATCGCCACCAACTGCTGGTCGAAGCACAATCGGTTCCACCGTTAAGAGAAGCTTATAGCCACGAAATCAGCCAGCTGTCCGGCTCCATCGGCCACTTTCTGAACCTCAACAACCATGGCACCTCCGCAGAGCTCGAGACCGTTATCCTGACATTCCTGAGGGAATCAGCCGTCCTTGCCGATCATTTGAATAGCTTTCGCCAGGAATGGCGCCATTAAGTAAACGCTTAAAAAAGCGAGCGGAAACAACTGTACTTCGCTGTCCAATCCGGCCCCGAACGATCCTTGGAACGGCGCGATTTCCCGCAACTACGCTAGCACTGACACCACCAGCGTCACGCGTGCGCTCTTCCCTCGCCACAAAGGAACGCTGCAGGCCAAAAAAACCCCGCTCATGCAAATGATCGGGGCTTTTAGGTGTGTTTATGAATGGTTCTCGATAACACACGGCATAATGCACGCCGTGACGAACAATCTTGAATGAACAAGGCGAGCAACGTGTTTAAGAAAACCCTGTTCCAGTTGCATTGGTTTTTCGGCGTCAGCGCTGGGCTGGTCCTGGCGTTGATGGGCATTACCGGTGCGGTGGTGTCGTTTCAGGACGAGATTCTGCGGGCGCTGAACCCGCAGGTGCTGACGGTTGAAAAGCAACCGGCGGGCGTCCTGCCGCCCGCTGAACTGGTGGAACAGATCGAAGCCGCGTCCGGCAAGACCGTCAACATGCTCTGGGTCGACACTGATAGCGGCAATGCCGCACGGGCGATCTTCACGGCTCCGCCCGGAGAGAAACGCGGGCCGATGCGTTATTTCAATCCCTACAACGCACAGTTCATGGGCGATGTGGTGGGCCAGGACTTCTTTGGCCTGGTGCTGCGCCTGCACCGCGTCCTGACCCTGGACGACGTGGGCCGGCAGATCACCGGTGCCTGCACGCTGATCCTGATTTTTTTCTGCCTGTCCGGGCTGTACCTGCGTTGGCCGCGACAATGGAAAAACTGGCGCGCCTGGCTGACCCTCGATTGGGCCAAGAAAGGTCGCAGTTTCAACTGGGACTTGCACTCGGTGGCGGGCACTTGGTGCCTGGTGTTCTACCTCCTGGCCGCCCTGACCGGGCTGACCTGGTCCTACGACTGGTACAACAAGGGCGTGACTCGCCTGCTCTCCGATTCGCCCAAGGATGAGCGCGTGCGCAACCGCGACCCCGTGCCAAACGGCCCGGCGCCGATTGCCGATTATCGGGCGATGTGGAGCAGCATCTACAGCGCCGCCGGTCCCGACCTGTCGGCCTATAACGTGCGCATGCCGCCGGTAGCCGGGCAACCGGCGACCGTCTTCTATCTGTTGAAAAACTCGCCCCATGACCGCGCACTGAACCAACTCATCCTCGACCCGGCCACTGGCGCCATCAGCCGTCACAGCCGCTACAGCGACAAAAGTCTCAAGGCCCAATTGCTGACGAGCATCTACGCGCTGCATGTCGGCAGTTATTTCGGGTTGGTCGGCCGGATCCTGATGACGGTTGCCGCGCTGGCCATGCCGTTGTTTTTCATCACCGGCTGGCTGCTGTACCTGGACCGCCGACGCAAGAAGCGCCAGGTCCGCCAGGCTCGCCAGGCATTGGCCGAACGCCCTGGTGATGCCCCGGCATGGTTGATCGGCTTCGCCAGCCAAAGCGGATTCGCTGAGCAATTGGCCTGGCAGACTGCCGGCCAACTCCAGGCCGCCGGGCTGCCGGTAAAGGTCCAGCCACTGGCTGGCGTCAGTGAGCAGGATCTGAACAGCGCCACCCGCGCGCTGTTTGTCGTCAGTACGTTTGGCGACGGTGAAGGCCCCGACAGCGTTCGTGGTTTCGAACGCAAGGTGCTGGGCCAGGCCCTGAGCCTGGAGCGGCTGCAATATTCGGTACTGGGCCTGGGCGACCGCCAATACGAGAACTTCTGCGGCTTCGCCCGGCGCCTGCATGCCTGGCTGGCGGAGCACGGCGGCAAGACGCTGTTTGCGCCGGTGGAAGTGGACAGCGGCGACCCCTATGCCTTGAGGCACTGGCAGCAACAATTGGCCGAACTGACCGGCCACGCCCCGGCGGACGCCTGGCAGCCGCCAAGTTTCCAGAACTGGACGCTCGGCCAACGCACCCTGCTCAACCCCGACAGCAGCGGCTCGGGGGTGTATTTTCTGGGCCTCACCGCCCCTGGCCCGAGCAGTTGGCTGGCCGGCGACCTGGTGGAAATCCTGCCGCGCAATGATGCGTGGGCTATCGAACACTTCCTTGATGGCCTCGGCCTCTCCGGCCACGCTCGCGTGCAAATCGATGGTTTGTCCCAGAGCCTTGATCAAGCCCTGGCGACCCGCCAACTGCCAGAAAGCCGCGCCCATTTGGTAGGCCTGCACGCCCAGGCACTGGTGGAAGCACTGGCGCCGCTGGGGACGCGCGAATATTCCATCGCGTCGATCCCGGCCGACGGCGTACTGGAGTTGATCGTGCGCCAGGAACGTCATGCCGACGGCAGCCTGGGCGTCGGCTCCGGCTGGCTTACCGAGCATGCGCCGCTGGGCAGCACTATCAGCCTGCGAGTGCGCCGCAACAGCAGCTTCCATTTGCCGCCCCAGGGCGTGCCAATGATCCTGCTGGGCAACGGCACCGGCCTGGCCGGCCTGCGCAGCTTGCTCAAGGCCCGCGTCGCCGAGGGCATGCAGCGCAACTGGCTGCTGTTTGGCGAGCGCAACCGCGAGCACGACTTCCACTGTCGCCATGAGCTGCAGGAATGGGTCACCTCCGGCGACCTGGAGCGCCTGGACCTGGCCTTCTCCCGGGATCAGGAAGCGAAAATCTACGTTCAGGATCGCCTGCTGGAATCGGCGGCACTGCTCAAGCAGTGGCTGGCCGATGGCGCGGTGATCTATGTGTGCGGCAGCCTGCAAGGGATGGCGTCAGGGGTGGATCATGTGCTCAAACTGGTGCTGGGCCGAGAGGAAGTGGAAAAGCTGGTCGAGCAAGGGCGATATCGGCGGGATGTGTACTGATCCCGGCCACAACATCAATCCTGCTCGCGAAGGCGGCGTGTCAGTTTGCACAAGTGTTGCCTGGCACACCGCTTTCGCGAGCAGGCTCGCTCCCACATGGGTTCTGTAGTGGTCTCTGACTCAAACCGGCTGCAACTTCTTCTCGAACACCGCCAGGCCTTCCAGGTCCCGCAGCACTACGCTCATTTCGCCACTCTGCCCGTCGATGTTCACCTCGCCAAAGAACTGATAGCCGGCAAACGGCGAGGTGTTCTGGGCTGGCGGGGCTTTCTGGAACACCACTTCGGGGCCGAAGGTCTTGTCCAGGGCATTGGGCCCGAAGCTGCCGGCGTTCAATGGCCCGGCGACGAATTCCCAGAACGGTTCGAAATCCTGGAACGCGGCCTGTTCGGGGTGGTAGTGATGGGCGGCGCAATAGTGGACATCGGCGGTCAGCCAGACGTAGTTGCGCACCTGATGCTTGCGCAGGTAACCGAGCAGTTCGGCGATCTCCACTTCACGGCCCTGGGCCTGGCCCGGGTCACCGTTGGCGACCGCTTCCCAGCGCGGCACGCCGGGGCTGACCTCGCCATCCGGCACACCCAGGCCGATGGGCATGTCGGCGGCGATGACTTTCCACTGGGCGCGGGATTGCTTCAGCTCGCGCTTGAGCCAATCCAACTGTTCACGGCCAAGAAACGGTTTCGCCGCGCCGAGGTTGGCGTCATTGGCTTCGCGGTAGCTGCGCATGTCCAGCACGAAAACATCCAGCATCGGCCCGTAGCCGAGCTTGCGGTAGATGCGTCCGCCGCCATCGGCCTTCTGCAGGCGCATGGGCGCGTATTCCAACCAGGCTTGCCGTGCACGACCGACCAGGCTGTGGATGTCCTTGGTCTGGTAGCGCTCGTCCAGTTGCTTGCCCGGCGACCAGTTGTTGACCACTTCGTGGTCATCCCACTGCCAGATCTGCGGCACTTCGGCATTGAAACGGCGGACGTTTTCATCCATCAGGTTGTAGCGGTAGTTACCGCGATATTCGTCCAGCGTCTCGGCGACCTTGCTCTTGGCTTCGGTGGTGAGGTTGCGCCAGATGCGCCCGCCCTCGGTGGTGAGCTGCGCCGGCACCGGCCCGTCGGCGTAGATCGTATCGCCGCTGTGGATAAAAAAATCCGGCAGGCGCAGGCGCATGGCTTCGTAGATGCGCATGCCGCCGATGTCCGGGTTGATGCCGAAGCCCTGGCCGACGGTGTCGCCGCTCCAGACAAAACGAATGTTGCGCTTGAACTGCGGCACGCTGCGCAAATGCCCGAGCCAGGGCTCGCTGGCCACACCGCTCTGGGCGTCCTCGAAATGCACGCGGTAGAAAATCGCCTGGTCGGGCGGCAGGCCGGTGAGCTCGACCCGGGCGGTGAAATCGCTGCGGCTGTCGGCCAGCGCCGAGACAAAGCGCCGGGGGTTGGAAAACTGGCTGCGGGTGTCCCACTCCACCACCATCCGCGCCGGACGGTCGCTGCGACTCCAGATCATCGCGCGATCGCCCTGCAAGTCGCCCGACTGCACACCTTCGGTCAGCACGGGCCGGTCCTTGACCGAGGCGATCACCGCCGGGGCCAGCCCGGGCAGCAATAAACCGGCGCCTACGGCTTGCATCACACGGCGACGGCCCAGGTCGAATTCGCTCATGGTGTTCTCCTTGAAATGGGAAAACTTAAGCATGGCCGTGTGAAGTGGGTGTGACAGGGATTTTAGGCCGGCCCCAAAACCAACTGTGGGAGCGGGCTTGCTCGCGAAGACGGTGTGTCAGTCAACGAAAATGTTGTCTGACACACCGTCTTCGCGAGCAAGCCCGCTCCCACAGGTAGGGTATGACTTAAATCAGGCCTTCGCCGGCTCCAACGCCATTTCCACCACTTCCGGCCGCTTGAGCAGCGCATACGCCACGCCCGTCAACAGTGCGCCCGCCACGATCGCCAGCAAGTACAACAGCGCATGGTTGATGGCGTTGGGGATCAGCATCACGAACAACCCGCCGTGCGGTGCCATGAGCTTGCAGCCGAAGTACATCGACAGCGCCCCGGTCAGCGCGCCGCCGGCAATGCTGGCCGGGATCACCCGCAACGGGTCCTTGGCCGCGAATGGGATCGCGCCTTCGGAGATGAAGCACAGCCCCAGCACCAACGCCGCCTTACCGGCCTCGCGCTCGGTCTGGGCGAATTTGCGCCGGGCCAGGAAGGTGGCGATGCCCAAGCCAATGGGCGGTACCATCCCGGCGGCCATCGTCGCGGCCATTGGCGCGTAACTCTGGGAAGCCAGCAGCCCCACCGAGAACGCATAGGCTGCCTTGTTGATCGGCCCGCCGAGGTCGACGCACATCATTGCCCCCAACAGCACACCCAGCAGGATCGCGTTGGTGGTGCCCATGCTATCGAGGAAGTGGGTCAGCCCTTCGAGCATGCCCGCCACCGGCTTGCCGACGATGTAGATCATCACCAGGCCAGTGAACAGACTCGCCAGCAACGGAATGATCAGGATCGGCTTGAGCGCCTCCAGGCTCTGGGGCAGCCGCGCGTAACGGTTGATCGCCTTGGCGGCGTAGCCAGCGAGGAAGCCGGCGATGATCCCGCCAATGAACCCGGCGCCCAGGGTGCTGGCGAGCAGTCCGCCGATCATGCCGGGGGCCAGGCCCGGCCGGTCGGCGATGGAATAGGCGATGTAGCCGGCCAGCAGCGGCACCATCAACTTGAACGCGGTGTCGCCGCCGATCTGCATCAGCGCCGCCGCCAGGGTGCCGGGCTCCTTGAAGGCGGTGATGCCGAACACGAACGACAAGGCAATCATCAGGCCGCCCGCCACCACCATCGGCAGCATGAACGACACGCCCGTCAGCAAGTGTTTGTAGACGCCGCTTTTTTCCGCCTTCGCCGGCCCCGTGGAGGCGCCGCTCGCGGCACTTTCCTGCCGGCCTTCGGCCAAGGCTTTTTTCAGCGTGGCTTCGGCCTGCTTCAACGCAATACCGGTGCCGCAGCGGTAGATTTTCTTGCCGGCGAAACGCTCGGTGGCGACTTCAATGTCGGTCGCCAGCAACACCACATCGGCCTCGGCAATCGCCTCGGGACTGAGCGGATTGCGGGCTCCCACCGAGCCCTGGGTTTCGATCTTCAGGTCATAACCCAGGCGTGCCGCGGCCTGTTGCAAGGCTTCGGCGGCCATGAAGGTGTGGGCGACGCCGGTCGGGCACGCGGTAATGGCAACCAGGCGCGGAGCACGTTCGGTCGATGGCGCAGGCTCTTCGGCGAGCACGTCGGCCTCGCCCAGCACCTCGGCCTCTTCGGCACCGCGACGCAGTACGGCGTCAACGTCCTGTAGGGCCAGGGCCGGGGTGCTGCGGAACACCCGCTTGCCGACGAACCGCGACAGGTCCACCGGGCCGCTGGTGACCAGCAACACCCACTCGGCCGACTCCAGAGTCGCGGCTGACAATTGGCGTTCAGGATGGGCCGCGTCATGGACTTCGACACTGGTGCTCCAACCCTGGCGCTGCGCTGCCGCGTCCAGCAGGCGGGCACACAACACACTGGTGACCATGCCGTTCGGGCAGGCCGTCACAATGGCTAGTTTCATTCTTGCGAACCCTCTTATTGTTCTGTCAGGGGGCGCACGCGCACGCCCTGTTCAAGCGACGCCAGCAACGCGGTGTCGTGGATACCAAAACCGATCTGGGTGACCGCCATGGCGGCGATGGCCGTCGCGGTGCGCAGGGTTTGCTCCGGCGCGTGGGCACCGAGCAATCCGTGCAGCATGCCGGCCAGCAGCGAATCACCCGCGCCCACGGTACTGGCGACAGTCACCTTGGGCGGCGAGGCATGCAGCGCCGAACCGACGCTGAACCAATTCACACCGTCGGCGCCGTGGGAAATCACCACGTGTTCGACGCCTTGGGCATGCAGGCGCTGCGCCGCCTGGGCTTGGGCCAATTCCGTGACCACATCGCACCCCAGCGCATCGGCCAGTTCCTCGGTATTGGGCTTGATCAGCCATGGCCCCGCCGCCAGCGCAACGCGCAAGGCTTCGCCGCTGGTGTCGAGGGCAACGTTCAGGCCAAGCTTTTTCAACCGTGTGATCAGCGCCTGCAGCCATTGCGGACTGACGCCCCGGGGCAAGCTGCCGGCGACGACCACGGCGTCATGGCCAGGGGCGATTTGTTCGAGGCGCGCCAGCAACGCTTGTTGTGCGGCTTCATCGACCATCGGGCCAGGGCCGTTGAGGTCAGTAATGCGCCCGTCCTGTTCGGCCAGCTTGATGTTGCTGCGGGTTTCACCGGGAACGCGGATAAACGCGTCGACAAAGCCACGCTGGGCGAACAATGTCTCGAACACCTGGGCGTTGTCTTCGCCGAGAAAACCGCTGACGGTCAGCGTATGGCCGAGATCCGCCAACACCTGCGCCACGTTCACGCCCTTGCCGGCGGCATGGGCGTGCATGCCGTCGCTGCGGTTGACCTGGCCCGGTTCCAGGCGCGCCAACTCCACCGTGAGGTCGAGCGCCGGGTTGAGGGTCAGGGTAAGAATCTTCGCCATTACAGCGCCTCCACTAATGCGCGCACATCATCGGCGCTGCCCACGGCCAAGGCCTCTTGAGCCAGGGTTCGTACGTGCGCCAGGCTCAATTCGCGGACCCGCGCCTTGACCTCGGCAATGCTGCGGGCCGAGACACTCAACTCGTCCACGCCCAGGCCCACCAGCACCGGCACGGCCAGCGGATCGGCCGCCAGCTCGCCGCACACGCCGACCCATTTGCCATGGGCATGGGCGGCGCGCACGGTGATGTCGATCAGTTGCAGCACCGCTGGGTGCAAGCCATCGGCCTGGGCCGACAGGGTCGGGTGACCACGGTCGATCGCCAGGGTGTATTGGGTCAGGTCGTTGGTGCCGACGCTGAAGAAATCGACTTCCTTGGCGAGCACCGGCGCCAGCAGCGCGGCGGACGGCACTTCGATCATGATCCCCAGTTGCAGGTCCGCCACGGGGATTTCCCGGCGCAGTCGTTCGGTCATGTCCCGGGCCTGGCGCCACTCGTCGACGCTGCCGACCATGGGAAACATGATCCGCAGCGGACGGTTGTCTGCCGAGCGCAACAAGGCCCGCAGTTGCGCTTCCATGATATGCGGACGCTGCAAGGTCAGGCGGATGCCGCGCACGCCGAGGAACGGGTTTTCTTCCTTGGCGATTGGCCAATAGGGCAGCGGCTTGTCGCCGCCGACGTCAAGGGTACGCACCACCAGCGGCCGACCGGCCAGGCCATCGAGCACCTTGCGATATTCGGCTTCCTGGGTCGCTTCGTCCGGGGCCTCGGTGTGGGCCATGAAGATCAGCTCGGTGCGCAACAGGCCGATGCCTTCGGCGCCCTGCTCCACCGCGCCGGTGACGCCGACGCTTTCGCCGATGTTGGCGAATACTTCAACGGCGTGACCGTCACGGGTCAGCGCCGGTTGGTGCCGTTGCTCGGCGGCGACCTTGAGGCGCTGCTCGCGGGTGTCGCGTTCCTCTTTGGCGCGCTGCAACGTGGCGGCGTCCGGGTCGACATGCAGGCGACCGCGTTGGCCGTCCAGCAGCAATGACGTGCCCGGCGCCAACAGCAACACCGCAGCGCCTGCACCCACCAAGGCCGGGATGCCCAAGGCGCGGGCGACGATGGCACTGTGGGCGGTGGCGCCGCCGCGTGCGGTGAGAATCCCCGCCACCCGCGCCGGATCGAGGCGGGCGACGTCGGACGGGCCGACTTCGTCCATCACCAGAATGTAGGGTTGTTCGGGTTCAGCCGGGGTTTCGATGCCGCACAACTGCGCCAGCACCCGGCGGCCGACGTCCCGCAGATCGGCGGCACGCTCGGCGAGCAAGGCATCTTGCAAGGCTTCCTGTTCTTTCGCGGCGGCCTCGATCACGCCCATCCACGCCGCTTGTGCGCTCTCGCCCAGCTTCAGGCGGGTGTCGACTTCGTCGGTCAGTTCCGGGTCGTCGAGCATTTCCTGGTGGGTGATGAAAATCTCGCGGATGGCCTTGGCCTTGGCACGCTCGATCAGGCCCTCGATGTCCTGACGCACCTGGCTCAAGGCTTTTTGCAGGCGCTCGCGCTCGATCGCCGGGGACTCGCCACGCAGTGGATACTCGATGTCTTGCAGCACTTGGATATGCGCCGGACCGATGGCGATGCCCGGCGCGGCGGCGACGGCCTGGATCAGGCTGCCGGATTCCGGCGCGAGCAGCACGGTGGCAACTTCGGCAATGGTGGTTTCCCGTGGCGCGCTCGGTGGCGGCAGCGGTTCGACTTCTTCGCCGAGACCTTCTTCGACAGCGGCCAGCAACGCCGGCAACGCGTCGGCGGCAATGCCGGGTTCGGCAATGAATTCCAGGACCTGACCACGACGGGCGCCCAGGCTCAGCAGCTTGCTCAGGCTCTTCACCGACACGGCGCTGTCCTGGCCATCGACGATACGCACGCGGATCTCGCCTTCGAAGCTTTTCGCCAACTGGGCGAGAATCTTCGCCGGACGGGCATGCAACCCGTGGGCATTCGCCAGGCCGATGCGCGCGCTGGGCCAGTCGGCAGGCAACTCGCCGCCCAGCACTTCCAGGACCTTGCGGCTGCTGGTGGCACGGCCCAATTCATGGCCGCGACCTTCGATCAGCAACGCGCAAAGTCTTTCCAGCAAGGCTTGGTGAGCCTCGCCGAGGCTGGCCAGGCAGAACAATCCGCTCAAGGGTTGGCCGAGGTAACGAATGGGTTTGTCCGGCGTGACGAAGGCCAGGCCCGGACGCTTGACGGTCTGCTCGCTGTGCAGCCACCAGAGCCCGTCGCCGAGGGGCAACGCGTCGACCTGCTGCAACACGCCGGCAAAGCCGTTGCTCACGCAATCGGCCTGGCGCAACAGACGGGCGCCGCGCCAGACCAATTCTTCGAAATCGTCGGCCGACACACCGAGGCCGATCATCTGCGCATCCAGCGCCAGCTCCTGCGGCGCGCCCTGCAGCAATTTCAGCAGCGCTTCGGCGGAACCGGCGCGACGCAGGGCCTGGCCCAGGTCGGTCTCGCCGAGGGCGCGGGTCAGCAGTTGCAGCAGGCGCAAGTGTTCGTCGGACTTGGCCGCGATGCCGATCGCCAGGTAAACGATCTGGCCATCGCCCCAGTCCACGCCTTCAGGAAACTGCAGCAAGCGCACGCCGGTGGAATACACCAGGTCGCGGGTCTGCGGAGTACCGTGGGGGATGGCAATACCTTGGCCAAGAAAGGTCGAGCCCTGGGCCTCGCGGGCCTGCAACCCGGCAAGGTAGCCCTCGGCTACCAGCCCATCGGCCACCAGTTTGTCAGCGAGCAGTTGCAGCGCGGCGTCTTTATCCACAGCCACTTGGGCCATGGATATCTGCTCTAGAGTGAGCTCGAGCATGCTTTCTCCTTTTTGGCGTCCGGTTGGCGCCAGGTATTGTTTTGAATGAATCAGCTTAGCGTTGCAAAACGGCTTCCGGCGGTATCGCGGCAGCACCGACCAAAAACCTGAGAGCCTTGAAAATACGCCTGCTGAAACGTTTAATCTAGAAAGATTGGCACGTTACTCGATAATCTCTCATCCTTGAAGTGCAACTTGTCGAAAGCGTCTGGAGGGTGACCATCGATCCGAATCGGGTAGGATGACCCTTCATTGTCGGGGCAAACTCGAAAAAACAAGGAAAACCGGGTTGAAACTCAGTGATATCGCCCAGCTCGCCGGTGTGTCCGTGACCACCGCCAGCTACGTCATCAACGGCAAGGCCGAACAGCAACGCATCAGCAACGCGACCGTCGAACGGGTGCGGGCGGTGGTCGAAGAGCATGGCTTTACGCCCAACCCCCAGGCTGCCGGATTGCGCAGCCGGCATACCCGCACTTTGGGTTTCATCTTGCCGGACCTGGAAAACCCCAGCTATGCGCGTATCGCCAAATTGCTCGAACAAGGGGCGCGCGCCCGAGGCTACCAACTGCTGATCGCCAGCTCCGACGATGCGCCCGACAGCGAGCGGCAACTGTTGCAACTGTTCCGCGCCCGGCGCTGCGATGCGCTGATCGTCGCCAGTTGCCTGCCCGCCGAGGACGACAGCTACCGTCAATTGCAGGCCAAGGGTATTCCGATCATCGCCATCGACCGGGTGATGGAGCCCACGCATTTCTGCTCGGTGATCAGCGATGACCGCCAGGCCAGCCTGCAACTGACCCGCAGCCTGCTGGAGACGAACCCACGGCAGATCGCGCTGATCAGCGCCCGCCCCGAACTGAGCATAAGCCAGGAGCGGACCGCCGGTTTCCGCGAAGCGCTGGAAGGTTTCGAAGGCCAGGTCCTGATCGAACATGGCGAGTCGTTCAGCCGTGAATGCGGTCGCCAGATGATGGACGAAATGCTCGCCCGCCTGGGCCATTTACCCGATGCGTTGATCACCACCTCCTACGTGCTGCTGCAAGGTGTGTTCGATGCCCTGCATGATTTTCCACTCAAGGCACGGCCGCTGCGCCTGGGTACATTTGGTGACACACAACTATTGGATTTCCTGCCACTGCCGGTCAATGCCATGTCCCAGCAGCATCAACTGATCGCCGAAAAAGCCTTGGAGCTGGCGCTGGCGGCCATCGAAAATGACGACTACCAACCCGGTGTCCAGGCGATTGCGCGCACATTCAAACAGCGCATTCACCAAGGCTGAAGTTTCGGAACCCCGCATGGAACTGATCGACACCCACACCCACCTGGACTTTCCCGATTTCGACGTGGACCGGCCGGCGCTGCTGGCCGAAAGCAGCGCCCTGGGCGTCCGGGAAATGGTGGTACTCGGGGTGTACCGGGACAACTGGCAACGCGTCTGGGATCTGGTGCAAAGCGACCCGCACCTGCATGCCGCGCTGGGCTTGCATCCGGTGTATCTCGATCAGCATCACGACGACGATCTTGCGCAGTTGCGTGAATGGCTGACCCGCCTGGCGGGGCATCGGCAGCTATGCGCTGTGGGTGAAATCGGCCTGGACTATTACGTCGAGTCCCTCGATCGCGACCGCCAGCAAGCGCTGTTCGAAGCGCAGCTGGAACTGGCCGTGGAGTTCGAGTTGCCAGCGCTGATCCATGTGCGCCGCAGCCACGCCGCCGTGATCGCGACACTCAAACGCATCTGCCCGGCGCGGGCCGGCATCATCCACGCCTTTGCCGGCAGCTTCGAAGAGGCTCGCGAGTACATCAAGCTCGGCTTCAAGCTCGGCCTCGGCGGCGCGGCCACATGGCCGCAGGCCCTGCGCATGCATCGGGTACTGCCGAAACTGCCGCTGGATGCGGTGGTGCTGGAGACCGACTCACCGGACATGGCCCCGGCGATGTTCCCTGGCCAACGTAACAGCCCGGCGCATTTGCCGGCGATTTGCGAGGCGCTGGCGGGGATCATGGCGGTGACGCCTGGGCGACTGGCCGAGGCCAGTACCGCCAACGCCCGCCAATTGTTCAACTGGTAAAAACCTGTGGGAGCGAGCTTGCTCGCGATGGCGGTGTATCAGTCAACATCGATGTCGGCTGATCTGACGCCATCGCGAGCAAGCTCGCTCCCACATTGGACCTGCAGTGAATCAGCGGAAATCACACCCGAAACGCATTGATCAGTTGCTTGAGCTGCACCACCTGGGCGGACAATTCGCGGCTGGCGTCCTCGGTCTGGTGCGCGCCTTCGGCGGTGCGTTCGCCGGCGCGGTTGATCTCCACGATGTTCTGGTCGATGTCGTGGGCCACGGCAGTCTGCTGTTCCACCGCCGCGGCGATCTGCTGGTTCTGGTCGACGATCATGCCGACCGCGCCAAGAATGTTTTCCAGCGCCTGCTGGACTTTCTCCGATTGACCCACCGTGCCGCTGGCCATTTCATGACTGGTGCCCATCGCCTTGACGGCGGCACCCACGCCGCCGTGCAGGCGGCTGATCATCGCTTCGATTTCTTCGGTCGACTGCTGCGTCCGCTTGGCCAGGGTCCGCACCTCATCGGCCACCACGGCGAACCCGCGCCCCTGCTCGCCAGCCCGGGCGGCTTCGATAGCGGCGTTGAGGGCCAACAGGTTGGTCTGCTCGGCGATGCTCTTGATCACATCCAGGACGCGGCTGATGGACTGGCTGTCAGTCGCCAATTGATTGATCACCTGCACTGACTGGTCGATTTCACTGGCCAGCCGCGCAATGCTGCCCTGCTGGGACTCCACCAATCCCCGCCCGCTAAGGGTTTCGTCGTTCACGCTGTGGGCGCTGCTGACCGCCGCCGCGGCGCTGCGGGCGACTTCCTGGGCCGTGGCGGACATCTGATTCATCGCCGTGGCGACCAGCTCGATCTGGCTTCGCTGGCCGGCGACGGCCAGGTTGCTCTGGGCCGATACCGTTTCCACCTGCCCCGCCTGGCGCTCGACCTCGGCGACGGTGCGGCCGACTTGCTCGATCAAGTCATGGATCTTCGCCACCGTGCCGTTGAATACCTCGCCCAACTCGCCCAACTCATCCTTGCTGCGGGCGACGAAATTGACCGTCATGTCACCCGCCGCGACCTTGTCCATCATCGCGCCCAAATGTTTGAGCGTAGTGCGCGTCGAAGCGTAGAAACCGGCGTACAGGTAAAAGATCAGCAGGAACACCGCAGCCAGCGCCACGGCTTGCAGCACCATGTGGCTGCGGTTCTGCTCCAGGCGGTGCTGCAGTTGCACATCGAGAAAAGCCAGCGTTTGCTCGTTCAGCCGATAGGTCTGCTCCATCAGCCCGCTGACTTGTTCGAAGAATGCAGGCCATGGCGCGTCAAGGGTATCTGCCATGACGACCTGGTTTTCAATCAGCTCGGCGGCCTGCTTGAGGGTGCTCTTACTGCCTGCGGCCTGATCGGCAAGTACTTGCCCGGCCGCCTTGCTCGAGCCCAGGGCATCCTGCAGTTTCAGATCATATTCGCCCTGGAGCTTCTCGATCTGCACCAGCAACTCGTCGAACCGAGTACTCGACGCGGAATTGAGAAAGCCCAGCCCCAGCGACGAAGCGCCCAGCGCGCGACCGTCGCCCAGGGTCTGGGTGACGTTGGGTGTCACGGCAATGACGAGGTCGCTGAGCTGACGGATGTCGCCCTGGTTATCACGGCTCAGGCCCGCCTGGCTGGCGATGATCTGGCCGAATATCTGCGCCTTGTTGAGCAGGCTGCCAATCAAGGCGCTTTTGCTTTGCAGGGAGTTTTCGGCCTGTTGGGCCTTGAAGGCGGCGATCATCTCGTCGCGCTTGGCATCGAAGGCATTGACCTGCTCGGGCTCCATGGCCATGGCCGTCATGCCTTGCAACCGCGCGAGAACCTTTTGCTCAAGCGCCGTTATCTTCGCCTCCACGTCGCCGGCCTTGCCGGACTGGCCGAGGCTGGCATTGATCTGCACCAGATTGTTCAACGTCTCCAGGTCCCGGCGCAGCGTCAGGCTACTGCCCAGCAGGTCAAGGCTTTGCAGCTCCACTTGCGTGCCTTGGAATTCCCGGTAGGCATCGCGCACCAGAAAGAAGTTGGTCACCAGCATCGGCAGCAGGAACAGGACACTGATCAGGCTGAACTTCATGCCGAAGCTCAGGCGGTTCATCAGGGCGACGGCGGGCCAGAGCAAACTCTTCACAAGGAAGCCTCCCGGTAGTTTTTTATTTTTATGGGACTGGCACGCGAAAGCAGCAGAAAGCCACTATGCGGGTGCTGCCACTGTATAGCCTAAAACGACGGGGAGATTTGTAACTTAAGGTTAACGAGGGCAGACGGTCCTGTGGCGAGGGAGCTTGCTCCCGCTGGCCTGCGAAGCAGGCCTTGGGGCTTCCTTCAGGGAGATCGCTTTTGTCCTGGTTGACGACTGCTGCGCAGCCGAGCGGGAGCAAGCTCCCTCGCCACATCAGCGCCTCGCCACCGCTTGACTGGTTTGATCAGGCCAACACCGTCCACAACGCAAACCCGGCATACCAGAGCACCGCCGCGCGCAGCAGCAATTCCCAGAGCCGATCCAGGCTGTTGATACCATCCGGCCCGGCGACGGGCGTGGGAATCTCGCCGGCCACCAGGCCAACTTTGTCGATGAGGTCGGCGGCGCTGATGTTCCAGTTCAGCAGCTCATGCAGCATGACTCGGCTGACCGCCACGAAGTTGCCCACCAAGGCAAAGCTCGCTGCCAGCAACCGCACTGGCACCCAGTCGAAGGCATGACGCAGCTGCGCTGCACGCTCCGCCACGCCAGGGTTCTGGCTGTGTTCAGCGGCCAGCGCCAGCAACCGATAACTCAGGGCAGCCACAGGGCCCAGCAGGAAGTACCAGAAGATCACCGCGAAAAAGCTCTGGTAGGCCTGCCACAGCAAGTGTCTCTGTACCCGCTCCAGCAATTGCTCGCTGCCGTCGGCGTCGATATTCAAGTCGCGCTTGGCCACGTGAGCCGCCGCTTGCAGGTCCTCACGCCGCCACGCATCGCGGAACGGCCCGAGAGCAGCCAATAGATCACCGCGGCCCAGGCTATAGATCACCACCAACAGGTGCACCGGCAGCGCCAGCAACCCATAGGCCACCGGATCCAGCACCCAAAGCAGCAACGCCAGCGCCGCCACCGGCAGCAGGACCATCGCCACCAACACCAGCCAAGGTCGATTGCCCCAGCGCGGGCTCGCCTCGAGCCTGTTCAGCTCGCCCAGCCAGCCGCCGTCACGCTGGACCCGCTGGCGCAAGGCCGAGAACTTCTCGATCCAGACCGCCAGCAGCAACACCAGAAAACTCATTGTCCTTCCCCTCCTGTCAGGGCCGCGCGGTAGCGCGCCCAGTCGAATGCCGGTCCCGGATCGGTCTTGCGCCCCGGGGCGATGTCGCTGTGCCCGCAAATACGCTGCACCGTGATCGCCGGAAACGCTGCCTGCAACTGCCGGGTCAGTTCCACGAGGGAGAAATATTGTGCATCGGTGAAAGGAATATCATCGGTACCTTCCAGCTCGATGCCCACGGAAAAGTCATTACAGGTCTCCCGCCCCTCGAAGCACGAAACGCCCGCGTGCCACGCACGATCCACACAAGAGACAAATTGGGTCACGGCGCCGTCACGTTCGATCAGGAAATGCGCAGAGACGCGCAGGTCGGCAATACCGGCAAAGTAGGGATGTTCCGTGACATCCAGGCGATTCTGGAAAAATTCCTGCACTTTGCCGGTAGCGAACTGCGCGCAGCGGCAAGCTGATGTTGTGGATGACCAGCAGGGAAATTTCGCCCTCGGGGCGCGCATTGAAATTGGGCGAAGGGCAATGACGCGCGCCATCGCACCAACCGCTCGCGGAGTCCAGCTGCATACAGGTTCCTTCGATGACGACGGAGAATCCCGTCAGTATGCCGCGATCGGGCGGGGCTGCGCGATCACTTGCCGCGATTGAGTTGACGCAGGTTACCCAGCACGGACTCGAGCGCCCGGTCGAACAGCAAGGTATCGTCCAGCAACCGCGCCGCTCCCCGGCGGAACTCCAGGGCCAGGCTGGTGCGGCTGTGCTCCAGAACCTTGAGGCCGGTGCGATTGACGAAGACGTATTTGCCGGTAGCCTGGATGATTGCCGCCAGCTTGCAGCGAAGGCTGTTGTCTTCGTCTTCCTGGAACTCCACCCAACTTCCCAGGCGCAATTGGTCGACTTGCAGCAGGCCCACGTCATCGGCTGGCAGGCGCACGGTCGGCTCTTCCGTTGGCGTCTTCGGCGCCGTACGCAGGACGATGGGCTCCGCCACTTCGACCATGACCGGCAAATCGGTGGGTTCGTCCTGCTCCGTCACCTGGCCCAACCTTTGTAGGGCCTGGACATGGAGCACTTCCAGCTCGCTGAAAAACTCGCTGGTGGCGAACGGATCGAACGCCGAACGACTCAGCCCTTCGCGCAAGGCCTTGAGCAATTCCGGCACCATCGCCAACAAGCGCAGGCCCGCATCAGGCTCTTCGTGGTGCTGGACGCTCCAGACCAGTTGTTCGAGGGTCAATACGTCGGCCTGCCATTCGGCAGACTGCTCGCCATGCTTGAACCCCGTCAGCAACAACACCTGGCTCCAGGCCTGTTGCACGAAATCCACCACGGCCTGGGGCAGGAGCTTGCCCAGCATGATCTGGTTCAGCGCCCCTTCGACCCGCTGGCGAGCCAGTTCAGCCTTGGCCCGTCCTTCTTCGGCGTCCCTGATGCGTTGTTCAAGCAACTCGCTGCGACGGCGCTCATCGCTGGTAAATGCCAGGAAATCGGCCAGCACTTCGGAAAATATTGCCGGATCGTCGACATAGTCGTTCAGCAAGCGTTGCACCACCTGCTCGATGCGCTGGTAGAGGCTGTCGCGCTGGTGATCGTCACAGTCGCCCCAGCCCATCGCCGCGGCGGCGATTTCATTGAGCAGCCGGCGGGCCGGGTGATTGCCGCGACTGAAAAAGCTTTTGTCCTGCACGGCGACCTTGAGCATGGGAATCTGCAGGCGTCCGATCAGGGCCTTGAGGACGTCCGGCAGGTTATGGTCGTCGAGAATGAATTCGAACATCATCGCGATGAGGTTGATCACATCTTCATCGGCACCATCGACGACACGGGACCTGCCGCTCTTGACGCTGACACGGGTCAACAACTGCTCGAGCTGGCTACGCAGGTCGAAATCGTCCTGGACCGCTGGCGCCGGCACGTATTGCTGCAAATGAGACAGCAAGCGAAGCAGGTCGCGTGTCGAGATCGGCTGGGCCGGCGCGCTCGGTTCCAGGGTCGGCGCGACGCTGCCTCGCACCTGGACCAACAGCTTCTGCAATGCGGCAAACACTTCGTGCACGCTGTCATCGACGTCCTCCGCCCGTGGCCGGACGGCGCCGTCGCCCCTGGGCCGAGGGGCTTCTTCGGCGCGATCCGAAGCCCGGCGTGATGGAGCAGCCTTCAGGTCCGACAGGATACCCGTGGCGGCCAGCAACTGATTGGCTTCGGCGTAGAACTGGTCGCATTCGCTGAGTACATAACGCTCGAAGAGCTTGAGCAGGATCAGCTTGACCTTGATGCCCACGCCGAGATTGCGTCCGGCCTGGAGAAAATGCTCGCACAGCAATGCCGGGCTCAACGGGTTCTGCTGGTTCGCCAACGGCCGGTCCAGCAATACACTGAGCCGCGCCGTGAGTTGATCGAGCGACACGCCATCGCGGCTGAGCACCCGGGCCACCATGGTTTCCACCGCCAGGCGGCGCTCCAGCTCGTCATGGTTCGGCTGGGGCGCCATGGCACCCAGCACCGGCGCCAGGGTCGCCTGGGTAAGGTCATACTGGGCCAGGCTGACAAACGCCTCGAAAAACTGCTCGAGGAATTCCCGTTCGATGCTTTTGCGTTTGAGGCGCAGGTCACGCATGGCTTCGAAATAGAGGTTCTGCTCGACATCGTTGCGCGCCCGATCGGCCATTTCGAACAGCGTGTCATCGGCGTTATCGAACAGGCCTTGCAAACCAACGCGCAACTGCTGCGCCGCCTTGTCGCGAACCTGAAGGAGAATCACAGGCAGGCGGGCGAGCGGCGAACGATTCGCCTGGTCGGTAGGCACCTTGTGCAAAGGCACTACATTCCCGTCGTTGTGCATCCTGGCCTCCTGAAACGGCATTCTTCGGTTCGCGACGTCAAAGTCATGACGTCAATCGAAAGGCGGATTATCAGGTAAAAAGAGCCCGTCACACCAGAGGACTCTGTGAACCGGCTCAAAGAGATCGCAATAAATGACCGGCATTTCGGGTAAATGTTGCGAGCAGGCGACCAAATGCAAGCCAACAAGCCCCAAGCGGATATAATCCGGCCACTTTGTTTGTGGAGCCCGTTATGCCGAATCTACGTCTCGCCGACCTGACCGCCGAAATCGAAGCCAACGTGCGCCGCGCGCTGCTGGAAGACATCGGCAGCGGCGACATCACTGCGCAACTGATTCCCGCCGAGCGCCTGGCGAAAGCCACCATCATCACCCGTGAAGCCGCCGTCATCAGTGGGACGGCCTGGGTGGACGCGGTTTTCCGGCAATTGGACCCGCGTGTTGCGGTGCATTGGCAAGTACGTGACGGTGACCGGGCGGCCCCTGACCAGGCGCTGTTCCACCTCGAAGGCCCGGCCCGCTCACTGCTGACGGGCGAGCGCAGCGCGCTGAATTTCCTGCAGTTGCTTTCCGGCGTCGCCACCCGGGCTCGCTACCTGGCGGACTTCGTCGCTGACACCCAGGTCAAGCTGCTGGACACCCGCAAGACCCTTCCGGGGCTGCGCCTGGCACAAAAATACGCGGTCACCTGCGGCGGCTGTCATAACCACCGCATCGGCTTGTACGACGCGTTCCTGATCAAGGAAAACCACATTGCCGCTTGCGGTGGGATTGCCCAGGCCATCAGCGCCGCCCATCAGATCGCACCGGGCAAACCGGTGGAAGTCGAAGTGGAAAGCCTGGCGGAATTGAAAGAAGCACTGGCGGCCGGCGCCGACATCATCATGCTCGACGAACTGAGCCTGGACGACATGCGCGAAGCGGTGCGCCTGAACGGCGGCAAGGCGAAACTGGAGGCCAGCGGCGGCATCAACGAAAGCACGTTGCGCCCGATCGCCGAGACTGGCGTGGACTATATTTCCATCGGGGCGATGACCAAGGATGTGAAGGCCATCGACTTGTCGATGCGGCTCAGTCTCTGAGCAACTTCAAGCCTCAAGCTGCAAGCTTCAAGCCGCTCCGTGCTTGTCTTGCAGCTTGTAGCTTGTAGCTTGTAGCTGCTTTTAAACTACAAGATTGTTCATCTCGCAGTATTCATCCCATTCCACACCCAACACCTCGGCCGCCTCCTTGTGCAACGCAAGGCGCTGCGCCTCGAATTCTTCAGGTGTGCTGGTGTATTTGAGGGTCAACTCCCAAGGTTGCAGCCCCTGGGCTTCGGCCTCGTCTTCGAACGCCCATTTGATCTGGTCTTTCTGATCGTCGGCGGACAGGTCCTTGATCTCATCCCGCAGTTGCGGCGTTTCTTTCAAGTACTTTTCCAGGGCTTCTTCGTGCCTGGCTTCTTGACTCAATTCTTTAACGGTCATGGCGTTCTCGCTGATCTGGGAATGGAAGATGGATCTGGATCATCAAGGATCTCTCTGACGCAGGAAGCCGTTGGAAGCCCGGTTTACCTGGCCTTCAGAACCATTCGTGGATCATCTGAAAACTGCTGGGCGATGCTCATGCAGGTAACGAATATAGGACGTTTCGCCGACGATTTACACGGCTCTTTACATCTGTCCCACAAAAAAAGCCATGCAGAAGAAGCTCGGTAGGCCTTGGAACATCTGTCGAAACAATCAGTCATAGCTATGTGCCATATCGGTACTTCACAAGGAACCCAGTGATGCGCAGCTTTTCGAAACGTTCGTCGGCTCAACTTGCTACCGCGACCTTGCTGCTCGGCAGCCTGACTTTGGCCGGTGCTGCCCAAGCTGTTGTTGAAGTCTCCTCCGATGGGCTGTCCTACGTCGACGTCATCCCTGCCCTTCGTTATGACCAATCTGACAAGTACGTACTGGTCAAGACCCACATCAACGCCAGCGCGCTGGAAGACCTGCCAAAAACCGTGAAGGACAACGCCGCCGAACTGGAAAACCAGAAGCGCACGCTCAGCGAACAGGCTCGACAAATCGAAGAACTCAAGCACAACAGTGGATCCAGCTCCACCTCCAGCAGCCGGGAGATCGACGAGCTCAAGCGCACCATCAAGGAACAGGAAAGCGATCTGAAGGATCTTGGCAAGCAGGTGGAAGAACTCAAGCGCAATAGCGGCTCCAGTTCGAGTTCGAGCAATAGCGAGATTTCGTCCCTGAAACGGGAACTCAGTGATCAGGACAGCGAGATGAGCCAGCTTAAACGCACGGTCGAGGAACTGAGCAGGAAGGTGAAATAACGAGGGGGGATGGTGCCCGAGACAGGAATCGAACCTGCGACCTTCGCGTTACGAGTGCGCTGCTCTACCGACTGAGCTACACGGGCGGTGGCTAAAACTAGCACCGTCCCCTGTAGCCAGGCAACCTGCCTGGCAGTGATTTTCGCCACACAGCAAAACGCCCCGAACCAGTCGGGGCGTTTGCTTGTTCAGTGGCTAAGCGAGGGGCTGATTAAACGCCCGATGCCTTGGCTGCCGCGACGTCCTTGATGGACAGCTTGATACGGCCGCGGTTGTCCACGTCCAGTACCAACACTTCCACTTCCTGGCCTTCTTTCAGGATGTCGGTCACTTTCTCGACGCGAGCATCGCTCAGCATGGAGATGTGGACCAGACCGTCCTTGCCCGGCAGGATGTTGACGAACGCGCCGAAGTCGACGATGCGCTCGACCTTGCCGACGTAGATCTTGCCGATCTCGGCTTCCGCGGTGATGCCCAGGACGCGCTGGCGTGCTGCTTCTGCCGCTTCCTTGGTTTCGCCGAAGATCTTGATCGAACCGTCGTCTTCGATGTCGATCGAAGCCTTGGTTTCTTCGCAGATCGCACGGATGGTCGCGCCGCCTTTACCGATGACATCACGGATCTTGTCGGTGTCGATTTTCATCGCGATCATGGTCGGAGCGTTTTCCGACAGTTCGGTACGGGACTGACCGATGATCTGGTTCATCTGGCCGAGGATGTTCAGGCGCGCTTCCAGGGCTTGGCCCAGGGCGATTTCCATGATCTCTTCGGTGATGCCCTTGATCTTGATGTCCATCTGCAGTGCGGTAACGCCCTTGGCGGTACCGGCCACTTTGAAGTCCATGTCGCCCAGGTGGTCTTCGTCACCCAGGATGTCGGTCAGGACAGCGAACTTCTCGCCTTCCTTGACCAGACCCATCGCGATACCGGCAACCGGCGCCTTCATCGGTACGCCAGCGTCCATCAGGGCCAGGGAAGCGCCGCAGACCGAAGCCATCGAGCTCGAACCGTTGGATTCGGTAATTTCCGAGACCACACGGATGGTGTACGGGAATACGTCAGCGGCTGGCAGCATGGCCTGGACCGAACGACGGGCCAGACGGCCGTGGCCGATTTCGCGGCGACCGGCGCCACCCATGCGACCACACTCGCCCACCGAGAACGGCGGGAAGTTGTAGTGCAGCATGAACGGGTCTTTCTTTTCGCCTTCCAGGGTGTCGAGCAGTTGCGCGTCACGGGCGGTGCCCAATGTTGCAACGACCAGGGCCTGGGTTTCGCCACGGGTGAACAGTGCCGAACCGTGAGTCTTCGGCAGGACGCCGACTTCGATGTTCAGCGGACGTACGGTGCGGGTGTCGCGACCGTCGATACGTGGCTTGCCGTTGACGATATTTTCGCGAACGGTGCGGTATTCGATTTCACCGAAAGCAGCCTTGACGTCGCTGGCCGATGGCTGACCTTCTTCGCCGGAGAACTTGGCAACGACCTGGTCTTTCAGCTCACCCAGGCGCGCATAGCGGTCGGCCTTGATGGTGATGGTGTAGGCCTGGGAGATCGCGTCGCCGAACTCGGCACGGATCGCGCCCAGCAGCTCGGTGGCTTCTGGCTGTGGAGCCCAGGTCCAGGTTGGCTTGGCGGCTTCGGCGGCGAGTTCCTTGACGGCGTTGATCACCACCTGGAACTCGTCGTGGGCAAACAGCACGGCGCCCAGCATCTGGTCTTCGGTCAGCTCTTTGGCTTCGGATTCAACCATCAGCACGGCTTCGGAAGTACCGGCCACGACCATGTCCAGGCTGGAAGCCTTCAACTGCTCGTAGGTCGGGTTCAGCAGGTAGCCGGTGCTCTCGTGGAACGCAACGCGGGCAGCGCCGATCGGACCATCGAAAGGAATGCCGGAGATGGCCAGGGCAGCCGAGGTACCGATCATCGCAGCGATGTCCGGATCGGTTTTCTTGCTGGTGGACACGACGGTGCAGACAACCTGCACTTCGTTCATGAAGCCTTCTGGGAACAGCGGACGGATCGGACGGTCGATCAGTCGGGAAGTCAGGGTTTCTTTCTCGGAAGGACGGCCTTCGCGCTTGAAGAAACCGCCAGGGATCTTACCGGCAGCGTAAGTCTTTTCCTGGTAGTGGACGGACAGAGGGAAAAAGCCCTTGCCCGGATCGGCTTGCTTGGCACCGACAACGGTCACCAATACGCTGACGTCGTCGTCAACGGTGACCAGCACTGCGCCGGAGGCCTGACGGGCGATACGGCCAGTCTCGAGGGTAACGGTCGACTGACCGAACTGGAATTTTTTGATTACCGGGTTCACGGTGTCCTACCTTCTTTGTGGCTCTTGGGGAACTTGTCTTCTTGCGAAATTCTTGGGCAATGGCGGGAGTCGGCCCGACGTTTGTCCAGGGTAAAACGTGTATCCAGATAAAACTTGAGGCTGGGAGCCTGCCATGCACCAGCGGAAACCCACTGACGCACGACAGACCACCAACCTCTAGCGCAATCGCTATTAGCGACGCAGACCCAGGCGAGCGATCAGAGCGCTGTAACGGCTCACGTCCTTGCCTTTCAGGTAGTCCAGCAGCTTGCGACGCTGGTTTACCATGCGGATCAGACCACGACGGGAGTGGTGATCTTTACCGTTGGCCTTGAAGTGACCTTGCAGTTTGTTGATGTTGGCGGTCAGCAGTGCAACTTGCACTTCTGGCGAACCAGTGTCACCAACAGCTTGCTGGTAGTCAGCTACGATTTGAGCTTTTTCTTGAACGTCGAGAGCCATGAGGCAATCCTTTTAGTCAGGAAACTGTTCCGAGGAACAGCTTCAACAGGCCAGGGACAAATCCCTGTATCTATAAATGAGTAGTGACCGTGCCTGTTAACAGCCACACTCGCCAACCTGCTGTTACACAGGCTGGTTCCGGTCATTCCGACCGAATCAGTCGACGCGGCGCAATGCGCCCGTCTTCGCTCACTTCACCGATACCAATGAAGCGACCGTTGTGATCCTGTACCCGGACCATGCCGAACTTCGGCGCATCCGGGGCACGTACCGGCTGGCCGTTGAGCCAGTAGAACGCACTGTGTTCCGAGAACTGCAAGAGCGGCCAATCCAGCAGGCCGCTGTCCGATGGCATCAGGAAGCGGTCGACCGCTTCGTTGCCGCCTTCGGCATGCACCGCTTCGAGCTCTTCCAGCGTGACCGTCTGGGCCAACGTGAAAGGCCCGGCCTGGGTCCGTCGCAATTCTGCCACGTACGCACCACAACCGAGCTGCTCGCCAATATCCTCCACCAGGGTTCGGATATAGGTGCCTTTGCTGCAATCCACTGCCAGCCGCGCAGTATTACCGTCAAAGGCCAGCAATTCCAAGCGCGCAATAGTAACAGAACGCGGTTCACGCTCCACTACTTCGCCTGCACGGGCCAGTTTGTACAACGGCTGGCCATCACGCTTGAGGGCGGAGTACATCGGCGGTATCTGACTGATTTGTCCGCGAAATTTCGGCAGCACCGCCTCGACATCCGCCTGACCAACGGTCACCGGGCGCTCCAGCAAAACCTCACCTTCGGCGTCCGCCGTGGTGGTGGTCTTGCCCAACTGCGCCAGGGTTTCATAACCCTTGTCGGAATCGAGCAAGTACTGGGAGAACTTGGTTGCCTCGCCAAAGCACAGCGGCAGCACGCCAGTAGCCAGCGGATCGAGGCTACCGGTGTGACCGGCCTTCTCGGCGTTGAGCAACCAGCGCACTTTCTGCAAGGCTGCGTTGGAAGTGAATCCCAGCGGCTTGTCGAGCAGGATGATGCCGCTGACGTTACGACGGATACGTTTGACCTGAGCCACCGATTACTCCTTGGTGTCTTCGGGTTCAGCGGTCGCCGGGTGCTGGCTGTCTTCGGCCACGGCACGCTCGATCAGCGCCGACAGATGCGCGCCACGCACGACGCTCTCGTCGTAGTGGAAGTGCAACTGCGGAACGCTGCGCAGCTTCATTTCCCGGGCCAACTGCATACGCAGGAAACCGGCAGCCGAATTGAGCACCTTGATGCTCTGGGCGATTTCTTCGGCGCTGTCCTGACCCATCACGGTGATGAAAATCTTCGCGTGACCGACGTCACGGCTGACTTCCACTGCGGTAATGGTGACCAGGCCGACGCGCGGGTCCTTGACTTCGCGACGGATCAGCTGGGCCAGCTCGCGCTGCATCTGATCGCCGATTCGTTGGGTACGGCTGTATTCTTTTGCCATGTCTTGTTACCTGTAACTGCCCCACGGTCAAACCCGCGAGGTCTGAAAGCGGCAAACGCCCGGCCTGGCAAAAGCCAGACCGGGCGTTGCGTTTAGAGTCCGCCAGCCAGGCAGCGCATGTTCATGCGGCTGCCCGACGCGGCTCTTGAAGTACGCGAGTCAGAGGCTGCGAGCAACCTGGACCTTCTCGAAGACTTCGATCTTGTCGCCGACCTTGACGTCGTTGTAGCTCTTGACGCCAATACCGCATTCCATGCCGGCACGCACTTCGGAAGCGTCATCCTTGAAGCGACGCAGGGATTCCAGCTCGCCTTCGAAGATCACGATGTCTTCACGCAGTACGCGGATCGGACGGTTACGGTGAACGACACCTTCGATCACCATGCAACCAGCGATGGCACCGAACTTCGGCGAACGGAACACGTCGCGAACTTCGGCCACGCCCAGGATGTTCTCCCGAACGTCGCTGCCCAACATACCGGTCAACGCTTTCTTGACGTCTTCGATGATGTCGTAGATCACGTTGTAGTAACGCATGTCCAGGCCTTCCTGCTCGACGATCTTGCGAGCGCCAGCATCGGCACGCACGTTGAAGCCGAACAGTACAGCGTTGGAAGCCAGTGCCAGGTTGGCGTCGGATTCGGTGATACCACCGACACCGCCACCGACCACGCGCACTTGCACTTCGTCGTTACCCAGGCCGTTCAGAGCGCCCTGCAAAGCTTCCAACGAGCCACGGACGTCAGATTTGAGGACGATGTTGAGCGTCTTCTTCTCTTCCTGGCCCATGTTCTCGAAGATGTTTTCCAGCTTGCCGGCGTGAGCGCGAGCCAGCTTGACTTCGCGGAACTTGCCTTGACGGAACAGCGCGACTTCACGGGCTTTCTTCTCGTCAGCCACAACGCTCATTTCGTCGCCAGCGTCCGGGGTACCGTCCAGGCCGAGGATCTCGACCGGGATAGCCGGACCGGCTTCCTTGATTGGCTTGCCGTTCTCGTCGAGCATGGCGCGCACGCGGCCATAGTTCGAGCCGACCAGCACCATGTCGCCTTGGCGCAGGGTACCGTCTTGAACCAGTACGGTAGCCACCGGGCCGCGGCCCTTGTCGAGGCGCGATTCAACAACCACACCACGGCCAGGAGCCGAAGGCGTAGCGGTCAATTCCAGAACCTCGGCCTGCAACAGGACAGCTTCGAGCAGTTCGTCGACGCCAGTACCCATCTTCGCGGAAACCGGAACGAATGGAGTGTCGCCACCCCACTCTTCGGAGGTCACGCCGTGGACCGACAGTTCGCTGCGGATGCGATCGAGATCAGCGCCCGGCTTGTCGATCTTGTTCACCGCGACCACCAGCGGCACGCCAGCAGCCTGGGCATGCTGGACGGCTTCGATAGTCTGCGGCATGACGCCGTCGTCCGCCGCAACCACCAGGATCACGATGTCGGTTGCCTTGGCACCACGAGCACGCATCGCGGTAAACGCGGCGTGACCCGGGGTGTCGAGGAACGTCACCATGCCGCGGTCGGTTTCAACGTGATAGGCACCGATGTGCTGGGTGATACCACCCGCTTCGCCAGCCGCAACCTTGGCACGACGAATATAGTCGAGCAGGGACGTTTTACCGTGGTCGACGTGGCCCATGACGGTCACGACCGGAGCACGGGAAACCGCCTCACCTTCGAACTTCAGGGACTCGGCCAAGGAATCTTCCAGGGCGGTGTCGCTGACCAGGGTCACTTTGTGGCCCAGCTCTTCAGCGACCAGCTGGGCAGTTTCCTGGTCCAGAACCTGGTTGATGGTGGCCGGGGTCCCCAGCTTGAACATGAACTTGATGATTTCAGCAGCCTTGACCGACATCTGCTGGGCCAGGTCGCCCACAGTGATGGTCTCGCCGATCTTCACTTCGCGCACGACAGGGCCGGTTGGGCTCTGGAAACCGTGAGCGTTGCGTTTCTTCAGCTTGGCCTTGCCACGACCGCCGCGACGGAAGCCATCGCTCTCTTCGTCGGTAGTACGAGGCGCAACGCGTGGTGCCGGCGCCTTTTCCTTGACCGAAGCACGATGAGGCGCGTTCTTGCGCTCGCCATCGCCACTACCACGACGGTTGTCGTCGGCACGTGGTTTGTCGGGACGACGCTGTTCGTCGCGCTTGCGGGTATCGGCCGGAGCCGGCGCCGGCGCTACGACTGGAGCGGCTTCGCGCACAGGTTCGGCAACCGAGGCAACAGCCTCGACAGCTTCGGCCGGAGCGGGTTGCGCAGCAGCAGGCTGGCGACGCGCTTCTTCTTCAGCGCGACGCTTGGCTTCTTCTTCAGCCTTCTGACGAGCAGCATTTTCTACTGCGCGACGTTCTTCCAGTTCGCGTTTGCGCTCGGCTTCGATTTCTTCCGGGCTACGTTGTACGAAGACTTTCTTCTTGCGTACTTCAACGCTGATGCTTTTGCTACCGGCAACACGCAGGGTGCTGGTGGTTTTACGCTGCAGAGTGATCTTGCGCGGTTCTTCCACTTTCGCCTTGTGACTGCTCTTCAAGTGAGTCAGCAGGGACTGCTTCTCACTGTCGGTCACATGTTCCTCGGCGGCGGTGTGCGGCAGACCTGCCTCACGCATCTGCTGCAACAGGCGCTCTACCGGTGTTTTGACCTCATCGGCCAGTTGTTTCACCGTGACTTGCGTCATGCACTTCTCTCCTCAGGCCGCGCCTAATTACTCGAACCAGTGGGCTCGGGCGGCCATGATCAACTTGCCGGCACGATCATCGTCAATGCCGTCGATGTCGAGCAGGTCGTCAATAGACTGCTCGGCCAGGTCTTCGCGGGTAATTACGCCGCGCACCGCCAGTTCCATCGCCAAATCCTTGTCCATGCCCTCAAGCGAGAGCAGGTCTTCGGCCGGATGGGCGTCTGCCAGCTTTTCCTCAGTAGCGATGGCTTTGGTCAACAAGCGATCCTTGGCCCGAGCGCGAAGCTCGTTGACGATTTCCTCGTCAAAGCCGTCGATGTTGAGCATTTCCTCCACCGGTACGTAGGCAATCTCTTCCAGGCTGGTAAAGCCTTCATCCACCAGCACCTGCGCCAGTTCTTCATCGACTTCAAGCTCTTCGATGAAGTTGCGCAGGATGTCGCCGGTTTCAGCTTGCTGCTTAGCCTGGATGTCCGATTCGGTCATCACGTTCAGGGTCCAGCCAGTCAATTGGCTCGCCAGACGCACGTTCTGACCACCGCGACCGATGGCCTGAGCCAGATTGTCTGCGCCAACGGCGATGTCCATGGCATGGGCATCTTCGTCGACGATAATTGCCGCCACTTCAGCAGGCGACATGGCATTGATCACGAACTGAGCCGGGTTGTCGTCCCACAGGACGATGTCCACACGCTCGCCGCCCAACTCGCCGGATACGGCCTGGACACGCGAACCACGCATGCCGATGCAGGCACCTTGCGGGTCGATACGCTTGTCCTTGGAGCGGACCGCGATCTTGGCGCGCGAACCCGGATCACGGGAAGCGGCCATGACTTCGATCAGGCCTTCAGCAATTTCCGGCACTTCGATGCGGAACAACTCGATCAGCATTTCCGGCGCGGTACGCGACAGGATCAGCTGCGGGCCCCGGTTCTCGGTGCGGATTTCCTTGAGCAGCGCACGCAAACGCACACCAACCCGGAAAGTTTCGCGAGAAATGATGTCTTCGCGAGCCAGCAACGCTTCGGCGTTGTTGCCCAGGTCGACGATCACATTGTCGCGGGTGACTTTTTTCACGGTGCCGGAGATGATTTCTCCCAGGCGCTCGCGGTAAGCGTCGACGACTTGCGCGCGCTCGGCTTCGCGAACTTTCTGCACAATGACCTGCTTGGCAGTCTGTGCAGCGATGCGACCGAATTCAATGGACTCGATTTTTTCTTCGACGACATCACCGACCTTGGCGCCCGGATGCGTTTCCGCAACCTTGCTCGGCCAGGTTTCGATAGCCGGGTCGTCCAGGTCGGCTTCCTCGACAACCGTCCAGCGACGGAAAGTCTCGTAGGAACCGGTGTGGCGATTGATTTCCACACGCAAATCAACTTCGTCTTCAAACCGCTTCTTGGTAGCAGTGGCCAGGGCCAGCTCCAGCGCTTCAAAAATAACGTTAGCCGGTACGCCCTTTTCATTGGATACCGACTCAACAACCAGCAGTACTTCTTTGCTCATCGTACGCCTCGCCTTTCGCAAGCCATTGGATCCGCGGGATCCGCAGTATCTGGCACGTATCAGTCAAAACTGGGAATAATGTTGGCCTTGTCGATCATGTCGATCGGCAACAGGAACTCGTGCTCGTCTACTTGCACCACGACGTCCTGCTCTTCTACACCGCGTAGAAGGCCTTGGAAGTTGCGTCGACCTTCGAAAGGCGAGCGCAGCCTGATCTTCACTTGTTCACCGGCAAACGAAGCAAACTGCTCAAGAGTGAACAGCGGGCGCTCCATGCCAGGCGAGGAAACTTCAAGGGTGTATTCGGAGGCGATTGGATCTTCAACATCCAGCACCCCACTGATCTGACGGCTGACAATGGCGCAATCGTCCACCAGCACTCCGCCTTCTTTATCAATATAAACGCGCAACATTGAGTGGCGACCTTGAGCCGAAAACTCAATACCCCAGCATTCATAGCCTAGGGCCACGACCACCGGGGCCAACAAGGCCTGCAACTCTTCTAGCTTGCTCGACACCTGAACCCCCTCGTGCATGTAGTGCATGCTTTGCAAAATAAAAAATGGGCGAAACGCCCATCCTTGAAACGCCGTTGAACAGCGGCGTTATAAAGTGTCCAGCTAACAAAAAGCCCCTTGGAAGGGGCCCTGAAACTGGTTGCGGGAGCCGGATTTGAACCGACGACCTTCGGGTTATGAGCCCGACGAGCTACCAGGCTGCTCCATCCCGCGACAAAGCTGGGGCGGAAGTATACGACCGATCCCTTATAGGGTCAATGTAACCCTTCCACCTACAAGAAAGCCCGCAATAGCGGGCTCTCCTGATAATTGGTACCGAGAAGGGGACTCGAACCCCTACACCCTATGGGCACAACCACCTCAAGGTTGCGTGTCTACCAATTCCACCACCTCGGCAATACAGCGTTTGAAACCTTCTTACTTCTGCTCTTGAGCTGGAGGTACGTCAGTCGCCGAATTGGCCGACTTTTGCTCTTGAAGCACCGGGACATCATCAGAAGCCGGTTGTTGCTTTGGCGCTTCCAACACCGCTGGGTTTGGCAAACCTACTTGAGTCAGCTCATGAGCCTTCTCTTTAGCAAAGTAACCTAACCCTAAGCTGGTTATGAAGAAACCGGCGGCAAGTATAGCAGTAAACTTACTAAGAAAGGTAGAGGAACCTTGGCTTCCGAATACAGTATTTGAAGCACCTGCACCGAACGACGCACCAGCATCCGCACCTTTACCCTGCTGCAGCAATACGAGAGCGACTACACCCAGCGCGCCCAGCAGATGAAAAACGACTACGACTGTTTCCAGCATTTTTTCAGTTTCCCGCGGCGCGACAGATCGCACCGAACTCATCTGCATTCAGGGACGCTCCACCAATGAGCCCCCCATCGATATCCGGCATGCCGAACAGTTCGGCCGCATTGGCCGCCTTCACGCTGCCGCCGTATAGAAGTCGCACACCTCGTGCCACTTCAGAATTTTCTGCCGCCAACTGCGCGCGAATGGCTGCATGCACATCCTGCGCCTGTTGCGGCGAAGCCGTCAGCCCAGTGCCAATGGCCCAGACCGGCTCATAGGCAATGACTGCCTTTGCAAAAGCACCGACACCCAAGTCTTCGATGATGCTGCCCAGCTGACGCCCAACAACCTCAAGCGTCTTGCCGGCTTCACGCTGCTCGAGGGTCTCCCCTACGCACAGCACCGGAATCAGACCACAAGCCTGGGCCGCAGCAAATTTGCGGATCAGCATCTTGTCCTGCTCGCCCATGATCTGGCGACGTTCGGAATGTCCGATCAGGACCAGGGAACACCCTGCATCCACCAATTGACTCGGCGCAATCTCACCGGTCAACGCACCTTGCATGGATTCCACCGCAGAGTTCTGCGCGCCGACCGAAATCGACTTACCCTTCAAGCCATCAACCACTTGGTTGATATACAAGCAAGGCGGGAATACCGCGACATCAACACCGCTTGGCAAGGCCAGATTACGAAGGCCTTTGATCAGCTCAGCGACGCTGGCGCGGGTACCGTGCATCTTCCAGTTACCAGCTACCATAGGGCGACGCATGCTGTACCTCGTCGGTCAAAGTGGGCGCAGATGTTACCCAACCGATTCATGACTGGCAAGCCGAATTCAGGCAGAAACTTCAGTTACAAGTTTCGCCAGCTCTTCGGCGTAACCGCGGACCTGTGCTTCATCCTCACCTTCGACCATGACACGCACCAAAGGCTCGGTACCCGACTTGCGCAGCAGTACCCGCCCACGCCCCGCCATTGCCTGGGTTACGCGCTCGCTGGCCTGCTTGACCATCGCATGCTCGAGCGGGCTCGCACCCCCACCGAAACGCACGTTGATCAGCACCTGCGGACACTTGCGCAACGCCTGGCGTGATTGCGCGAGACTTTCATTGCGCGCCTTGAGCGCCATCAGTACCTGCAGCGCCGCGATGATCGCATCCCCGGTAGTGGTGTGATCGAAACAGACGATATGCCCCGAGTTTTCGCCACCAATCACCCAGTTGCGCTCCAGCAGCTCCGAGATGACATAACGGTCACCCACATTGGCTCGCACAAAGGGTATGTCCAGGTCCGCAAGGGCCAGCTCAAGCCCAAGATTACTCATCAACGTCCCAACGACGCCGCCTTGCAGCTTGCCGCGACCGTGCAGGTCTCGAGCGATGATGAACAGCAATTCGTCACCATCGACCACCGTACCTGTGTGATCGACCATCAGCACCCGGTCACCGTCGCCGTCAAAGGCGATCCCGAGATCAGCGTGCTCAGCCAGCACCGCCGCCTGCAACGCCTCGGTGTGCGTCGAGCCGCAGTTATGGTTGATGTTCAGCCCGTTAGGCTGGGCGGACAGCACCACCACCTCGGCGCCCAACTCACGAAAAACGCTAGGGGCGACCTTATAGGTTGCACCATGGGCGCAGTCGACGACAATCTTGAGGCCGGAAAAGCTGGTACCCGTCGGAACACTGCCTTTACAGAACTCGATGTAGCGACCCGACGCATCGTTGATCCGCGACACTTTACCGATCTTGCTCGACTCAACCACCGTCATCGGTGCATCCAGCAGCTCTTCGATCATCAACTCGATTTCATCCGGCAGTTTCGTGCCCTTGCCGGAAAAGAACTTGATACCGTTGTCATCATGGGGATTATGCGAGGCGCTGATCACGATACCGGCTTGCGCCTGGAAGGTTCGCGTCAGGTAGGCGATGGCAGGCGTAGGCATCGGCCCCAGCAACATGACGTCGGCGCCCGCCGACGTCAGGCCAGCTTCAAGCGCCGATTCAAACATATAGCCAGAGATCCGCGTGTCCTTGCCAACCAGCACTTTGCAGGCGCCCATTTTTCGGAACGCCATGCCCGCAGCCCAGCCGAGCTTGAGCATGAAATCGGGGGTAATAGGATATTCACCGACCCGACCACGGATACCGTCGGTGCCAAAATATTTCTTGCTCATAAGTGCTCCATCATTCTTATTCGGCTGAATCCACTGCTGCGATCATCCGCACGACGTCCATCGTTTCGACTACATCGTGTACCCGCAATATGCGCGCACCTTTCGTAATAGCCAATGCCGCGAGCGCAAGACCGCCATACAAGCGCTCACCCACCGGACGCCCCAAGGCATTTCCGATCATGCTCTTTCGCGAGACGCCAACCAACAAGGGGCGGCCCAGGGCATGCAGGGCTTCCATATGCTTGAACAGGCTGAGATTGTGCGCCAATGTCTTTGCAAAGCCGAACCCCGGATCAAGAATGATCCGCTCGGCAGGAATGCCCACGGCGGCACATTCATTCATTCGCGCCACCAGGAAATCACCGACTTCCCTGGTGACGTCCTCATAGCTCGGATCGTTCTGCATGGTTCCGGGCTCGCCAAGCATGTGCATCAGGCACACCGGTAAACCCGTGGACGCCGCGGCATCCAACGCGCCGTCACGCTGCAAAGAGCGAACGTCGTTGATCAATCCCGCCCCCAGGCGCGCCGCTTCGCGCATGACCGCAGGCGTGGACGTATCCACCGAAATGATGACATCAAGCTCGCGATGGATGCGCTCGACAATGGGCGCCACCCGCTCCAGCTCTTCGGTCGGAGAAACCGGCCGTGCACCGGGGCGGGTCGACTCACCACCGACGTCGATCAGGGTTGCACCTGCAGCCGCCATGGCCTCGGCATGTCGCAACGCCGCGTCAAGCTGGCTGAATCGGCCGCCGTCGGAAAAGGAATCGGGGGTGACATTGAGAATGCCCATGACGTGCGCATGGGATAAATCAAGAACCCGGCTGCCGCATGGCAACCGGGTCGAGGACTGGGCAGAAGTCATTTCAAGCCTTAAACGTCGGCAGCCGGACCGCCGATCGGTGCTTCCGGACGCTCGCCCTGTACCGCTGGCGGCGTACCGGAAGAACCCGTGCCACCCGACCAATCACGTGGCTCACGAGGTGGGCGCCCTGCCATGATGTCGTCGATCTGCTCGGCATCGATGGTTTCATACTTCATCAGGGCATCAGCCATCGCGTCCAGCTTGTCACGGTTATCCGTGAGGATCTGCTTGGCGGTACCGTAACACTGGTCGATGATGCTGCGCACCTCGGAGTCGATCAGCTTGGCGGTCTCACCCGAGAAGCTCGCATGCTGGCCACCACCACCGCGACCGAGGAATACTTCACCTTCCTCCTCCGCGTACATCAATGGCCCCAGCTTCTCGGAAAGCCCCCACTTGGTCACCATGTTCCGGGCGATCTGGCTAGCGCGCATGATGTCATTCGACGCGCCGGTCGTTACACCATCGAAGCCCAGGGTCATTTCCTCGGCGATACGACCGCCGTACAGCGAACAGATCTGGCTGATCAATGCACGCTTGGACAGGCTATAGCGATCTTCTTCCGGCAGGAACATGGTCACACCCAGCGCACGACCACGCGGAATGATCGAAACCTTGTACACCGGATCATGTTCAGGCACCACACGCCCGACGATGGCGTGACCCGCCTCGTGGTAAGCGGTGTTCTGTTTTTCTTTCTCCGACATGACCATGGATTTGCGCTCGGCGCCCATCATGATCTTGTCCTTGGCCAATTCGAATTCTTTCATTTCCACGATGCGCTTGCCGGAACGGGCGGCAAACAGCGACGCTTCGTTCACCAGGTTGGCCAGGTCGGCACCGGAGAAGCCTGGCGTACCACGAGCGATCACGCCTGGGGCGACGTCATCGCCCATCGGCACCTTGCGCATGTGGACCTTCAGGATCTGCTCGCGACCACGGATATCCGGCAGCCCCACCACGACCTGACGGTCGAAACGCCCAGGACGCAACAGCGCAGGGTCGAGCACGTCAGGACGGTTGGTAGCCGCGATCACAATGATCCCGTCGTTCATTTCAAAACCGTCCATCTCGACCAGCAACTGGTTGAGAGTCTGTTCGCGCTCATCGTGACCGCCGCCCATGCCGGCACCACGATGGCGACCGACGGCGTCGATTTCGTCAATGAAGATAATGCAGGGTGCGTGCTTCTTGGCCTGTTCGAACATGTCGCGAACGCGGCTGGCGCCCACACCGACGAACATTTCAACGAAGTCGGAACCGGAAATCGTGAAGAATGGTACTTTCGCTTCACCGGCGATCGCCTTGGCCAGCAAGGTCTTACCGGTGCCAGGAGGCCCCACCATCAACACGCCACGCGGAATACGACCACCCAGGCGCTGGAACTTGCCTGGATCGCGGAGGAATTCAACCAGCTCACCAACCTCCTCCTTGGCCTCGTCGCAACCAGCGACATCGGCAAGGGTAGTCTTGACCTGGTCTTCAGACAGCAATCGCGCCTTGCTCTTGCCAAAGCTCATCGGCCCGCCTTTACCGCCCGCACCGCCCTGCATCTGGCGCATGAAGAACATGAACACCGCGATGATCACCAGGATCGGGAAACTCGCGACCAGGAGCTGGGTCCAGATACTTTGCTGTTCCGGCTGCTTGCCTTCGACCACGACATGGTTGTCCACGAGGTCGCCGATCAGCCCATTGTCCTGAATAGCCGGACGAATGGTCTTGAAGCTGTCGCCATCGGTGCGCTTGCCGGTAATCACATAACCATCAACGGCTACGCGCTCGACCTTGCCATCCTTGACCTGCTGGATGAAGTCGGAATAGTTGAGGGTCTGCGGCTCGTTAGGGCTGGAGAAGTTGTTCATCACGGTCACAAGGACAGCGGCGATGATCAACCACAGGATCAGATTCTTTGCCATATCGTTCAATTAACTACCCTCTGAAGCAAGCTCCGCTAATGGCGCGCGCTTCGCATGATATTCACCGGCCTAACTTACTACATTACCTACGACTCTGGCAGGCGCCGTCTGTAACCCTTTGTGAAACACTTTCTACACAATATTCGTTAATGCTCGCGGGACGAAATACGAAAAACCTATCGCCCCGGTCGAAAAACCTCTTATTCCTCACTGCGACCACGGAACCCACGACCCAGCAGGTACTGCTCACGGGAGCGATCACGCGATGATTTCGGCTTGCGCGTCGTGACTTTCTCGAACTGCTTGCGCACGCTCTTGTGGTATTCGTCGAAGCCTTCACCCTGGAAGACCTTGATCAAAAAATCACCACCTGGCTTCAACACCCGAGTCGCAAGGTCCAGCGCCAACTCGCACAGGAACATCGATCGCGGCATATCAACAGATGCCAGTCCACTCATATTGGGGGCCATATCGGAAATCACAAGGTCCACCTCGTTTTTTCCAACCGCTTCGAGGATCTGCGCCAGTACGGCGTCCTCGGTAAAGTCGCCCTGAATGAAGGTCACATCCGGGATGCTGTCCATTTCCAGGATATCGGAAGCGATCAGAGTGCCTTGCCCACCAATCAGACGACTGGTCACTTGGGACCAGCCACCCGGGGCGGCACCCAAGTCGATCACGCTCATGCCTGGACGGATCAAACGGTCTCTTTCCTGAATCTCCAGCAGCTTGTAGCTGGCACGGGAACGATACCCGTCTTTTTGCGCCATTTTCACGAATGGATCGTTGAAATGCTCTTGCAGCCATTTAAGACTTGTCTTGGAACGGGCCACGGGCCACCTCAAAAATAAAACGGGTCGTGATTAAGTGGGCGGTCCCGGACTCGCTCGGGTAAACTGGCCGCCGCTTTTTTACAAGATCAGACGCAGGGGTCAGATTATGCCGCTCACTCAAGAGCAGAAGAAACAATACAAATCCATCGGCCACCATCTGAAACCGGTTTTGACTGTGGCTGACAACGGTTTGACTGAAGGTGTGCTCGCCGAATTGGAACGCGCCTTGGGCGATCACGAGCTGATCAAGATCAAGCTCAACATCCTCGATCGCGAAGCCCGCCTGGCTGCCGTTGCCGAACTGTGCAAGACCGGCAAGGCAGACCTGGTGCAGGTCATCGGCAAGATGGCGCTGATTTATCGCAAGAATTTCAGCGTCAACAAGCAACTGTCGAACGTTCACCGCTTCAAGTGATGTCAAAGGGTCAAGGGTGTGCCTCGCACACCCTGCCACTCCAGCCAGGAACCGGCTGCAATACAAGCACCAATCCGGAAAAACCCAGCACCAGGTAACTGAATACCTGCCACTGGCTCGCATCCGGCCAGCCGAGATGCACCGCAAAGAACATTCCGCACGCGTACAACGACATGAGCAACAATTGCCCACGAATGTCGCGCCATAGACTGGCAAGGCCCTCGGCCTGAACCAGCACCAAAGCCTGAAACATCACACACGCCGCGGAAAACCCCACCAGCAGCGCCGTCAGCATGCCTGCGATTTCGTCGATGAGCAGCGGTGCCAGGCCAACTCGACCCAGCACCGGCAGCAAACCAATGTGCAACAACCAGATGCCGCCCACCCATAACATCTGGGTGAGCTGCCAGATCATGGCGCCGGCTCGCAGCGGGCGCCTTCGTTCAGATGTGACGGACTTCGACAATCTCATACTCGATGACACCACCCGGCGTCTTCACCGCCACCACATCGCCCTCTTCCTTGGCAATCAAGGCGCGAGCAATAGGTGAACCGACGGAAATCTTGCCGAGCTTGATGTCTGCCTCGTCCTCGCCAACGATCTGGTAGGTCACGCTCTCATCGGTCTCGACGTTGGCGATTTCCACCGTGGTGCCGAAAATGACCTTGCCTGTATGCGGAATCGTCGTGACATCGATGATCACCGCATTCTGCATGCGGCCTTCGATGTCACGGACACGCGCCTCGACCATGCCTTGCTCTTCACGAGCTGCATGGTATTCGGCGTTTTCCTTGAGATCTCCCAACTCGCGGGCCTCACCAATTGCCTGGCTCAAGCGCGGACGCTCGACCTTGGTCAGGAAAGCGTGTTCTTCTTCCAGGGCCTTCGCGCCCTGAACAGTCATCGGGTACTTGGTTATGCTCATGCCTTCAATCCTGCATGTAGATCCTGCAAGCGACGTACGGTCTTCTCGGGACCGAACTTGAGTGCTTCGCAGATCGCTTCGCCCGCAGCAATGGTCGTGGTGCAGTAGATCTTGTGCTGCAGCGCGTTGCGACGAATGGAGTAGGAATCGGCGATCGACTGGCGACCTTCCGTGGTGTTGATGATCAGCGTGACTTCGTCATTCTTGATCATGTCGACCACGTGTGGACGACCCTCGGTCACTTTGTTCACGCGGCGCACTTTCAGCCCCGCCGCCTCGATCAGCTTGGCGGTGCCGGCAGTGGCAACCACTTCGAAGCCCAAGTTGATCAGATCACGGGCCACACCTGCAACCAGTGGCTTGTCGTCATCACGCACGCTGATGAACGCGGTGCCGCCAGTCGGCAATACTTCGCTGGCGCCCATTTGTGCCTTGGCGAAGGCTTCACCGAACGTATCGCCCACGCCCATGACTTCACCGGTCGACTTCATTTCCGGGCCGAGGATCGGGTCCACGCCTGGGAACTTGGCGAACGGGAACACCGCCTCTTTCACGCTGTAGAAGTTCGGAATGATTTCCTTGGTGAAACCCAGCTCTTTCAAGGTTTTGCCAGCCATGACCCGGGCAGCGATCATTGCCAGGGAAACACCGATGCACTTGGAAACGAACGGCACGGTACGGGAAGCACGAGGGTTGACTTCGATGACGTAGATGTCTTCGCCCTGCAGCGCCAACTGCACGTTCATCAGGCCGATAACGCCCAGTTCCAGGGCCATTTTCTTGACCTGCTCGCGCATCTCATCCTGGATGTGCGCCGGCAGCGAGTATGGCGGCAGCGAGCACGCGGAGTCACCGGAGTGAACACCGGCCTGCTCGATGTGCTGCATGATCGCGCCGATCACCACGTCCTTGCCATCGCTGACCGCATCCACGTCCATTTCGATGGCGCAGTTGAGGAAGTGGTCCAGCAGCACCGGGCTGTCGTTGGAGACCTGGACCGCTTCACGCAGGTAACGCTTGAGCTCGTCTTCCTGGTAGACGATCTCCATCGCGCGGCCGCCCAGTACATAGGACGGACGCACCACCAGTGGATAACCGATCTTCGCGGCGGCACGAATCGCTTCGTCTTCGCTGCGCACGGTGGCGTTTGGCGGCTGGCGCAGGTTCAGGCGCTCGACCATCTGCTGGAAGCGCTCACGATCTTCGGCACGGTCGATGGCATCCGGGCTGGTGCCGATGATCGGCACGCCGGCGGCTTCAAGGGCGCGAGCCAGTTTCAACGGGGTCTGGCCGCCGTACTGGACGATCACGCCTTTTGGCTTCTCGACACGGACGATTTCCAGCACGTCTTCCAGGGTCACTGGCTCGAAGTACAGGCGATCGGAGGTGTCGTAGTCGGTGGACACGGTTTCCGGGTTGCAGTTGACCATGATGGTCTCGTAACCGTCGTCGCGCAGGGCCAGTGCCGCGTGTACGCAGCAGTAGTCGAACTCGATACCCTGGCCGATCCGGTTAGGACCGCCACCCAGGATCATGATCTTGTCCCGGGTCGATGGCGCGGCTTCGCACTCTTCTTCGTACGTGGAATACAGATAGGCGGTGTCGGTGGCGAACTCGGCCGCGCAGGTGTCGACGCGCTTGTAGACCGGGAACACGTCCAGCTTGTGACGATGGGCGCGCAGGCTCTTCTCGGTCACACCCAGCAGCTTGGCCAGGCGCATGTCGGAGAAACCTTTGCGCTTGAGGCGGAACATCATGTCGTGGTCGATGCTGGACATGCCCAGGGTCTTGACCTTCTCTTCTTCCTTGATCAGATCTTCGATCTGTACCAGGAACCAAGGGTCGATCATGTTCATGCCGAAGATCTGCTCGACGGTCATGCCCGCGCGGAAAGCATCGGCCACGTACCAGATGCGCTCGGCGCCCGGTACGGTCAGCTCGCGCTTGAGCTCGCTCATGCTTTCCGGATTGCTCAGGTCCAGCTTCGGATCCAGACCGCAGACGCCGACTTCCAGACCGCGAAGGGCTTTCTGCAGGGATTCCTGGAAGGTCCGGCCGATGGCCATGACTTCACCGACCGACTTCATTTGAGTGGTCAGGCGGGCATCGGCCTTGGCGAATTTCTCGAAGGCGAAGCGTGGCAGCTTGGTCACAACGTAGTCGATGGACGGTTCGAAGGACGCCGGGGTCTTGCCGCCGGTGATGTCGTTCGACAGCTCGTCCAGGGTGTAGCCCACAGCCAGCTTGGCAGCAACCTTGGCGATCGGGAAACCAGTGGCTTTCGACGCCAGGGCCGAAGAACGGGACACCCGCGGGTTCATCTCGATGACCACCATGCGACCGGTATTCGGACAGATGCCGAACTGGACGTTGGAGCCGCCGGTTTCCACGCCGATCTCGCGCAGCACCGCCAGGGAGGCGTTACGCAAGATCTGGTATTCCTTGTCGGTCAGGGTCTGGGCCGGTGCGACGGTGATCGAGTCACCGGTGTGCACGCCCATCGGGTCGAAGTTCTCGATGGAGCAGACGATGATGCAGTTGTCCTTTTTGTCGCGGACAACTTCCATTTCATATTCTTTCCAGCCGATCAGGGATTCGTCGATCAGCAGCTCCTTGGTCGGCGACAAGTCGAGACCACGGGCGCAGATTTCTTCGAACTCTTCACGGTTGTAGGCGATGCCGCCACCGGTGCCGCCCATGGTGAAGGACGGACGGATGATGCACGGGAAGCCGAGGCGTTCCAGGACGGCGTTGGCCTCTTCCATGCTGTGGGCGATGCCCGAGCGTGGGCAGTCCAGGCCGATGGATTTCATCGCCTTGTCGAAACGCGAACGATCTTCGGCCTTGTCGATGGTGTCGGCGTTGGCACCGATCATTTCTACACCGAACTTCTCCAGGACGCCTTCGCGCTCCAGGTCCAGGGCGCAGTTCAGCGCAGTCTGGCCACCCATGGTCGGCAGCAGCGCGTCCGGGCGCTCTTTCTCGATGATCTTGGCGACGGTCTGCCACTTGATCGGTTCGATGTAGGTGGCGTCGGCCATGGCCGGGTCGGTCATGATGGTGGCCGGGTTGGAGTTCACCAGGATGACGCGGTAGCCCTCTTCGCGCAGGGCTTTACAGGCCTGGGCGCCGGAGTAGTCGAATTCGCAGGCCTGGCCGATCACGATCGGGCCAGCGCCAAGAATCAGGATGCTTTTTATGTCTGTACGTTTTGGCATGGGTTTGTCACTCAAATCCGCAGGTCAGTCGGCTAGGCCGTCGAACAATCTTTGAAGCGCCCGTGGGGGCCACCGCGTTCGGGGCCGCCCTCGGGCTTCGCGCGGTCAGCGTCGCTTGGCCATCTCATTGATGAAGCGATCGAACAGCGGCGCCACATCGTTCGGGCCCGGGCTCGCTTCAGGGTGGCCCTGGAAGCTGAACGCGCTCTTGTCGGTACGCTCGATACCTTGCAGCGTGCCGTCGAACAGCGACTTGTGGATCGCGCGAACGTTGGCCGGCAGGGTCGCTTCATCCACGGCAAAACCGTGGTTCTGGCTGGTGATCATCACCACGCCGGTGTCCAGGTCTTGGACCGGGTGGTTCGCACCGTGGTGGCCGTGGCCCATTTTCAGGGTCTTGGCGCCCGAAGCGAGGGCCAGCAACTGGTGACCGAGGCAGATACCGAATACCGGGATCTCGGTTTCCAGCACGTCCTTGATCGCCTGGATCGCGTAGTCGCAAGGCTCCGGGTCACCCGGGCCGTTGGACAGGAACACGCCGTCGGGCTTGAGGGCCAGGACGTCGGCGGCCGGGGTTTGCGCCGGAACCACGGTGACGCGGCAGCCACGCTCGACCAGCATGCGCAGGATGTTCAGCTTGACGCCGTAGTCGTACGCCACCACGTGGTACGGCAGTTCGGAAGCCTCGATCGTCGCGTGACTGTCGGTCTTCAGGTCCCAGACCGTGGAGCGCCACTCGTACTGCGTCTTGGTGCTGACGACTTTCGCCAGGTCCATGCCCTTGAGGCCAGGAAAACCCTGGGCAGCGGCGATGGCGGCTTCTTCGGAAATGTTGTCGCCGGCCATGATGCAGCCGTTCTGCGCGCCTTTTTCCCGAAGGATGCGGGTCAGGCGACGGGTGTCGATACCGGCGATCGCCACGACGTTGTTGGCTTTCAGGTAATCGGACAGGGACATCGTGTTACGCCAGTTGCTCGCTACCAGCGGCAAGTCACGAATGACCAGGCCGGCGGACCAGACACGATCGGACTCGGCGTCTTCCGGCGTGGTGCCGGTGTTGCCGATGTGCGGGTAAGTCAGGGTAACGATTTGCTGGGCGTAGGAAGGATCGGTAAGAATTTCCTGATAGCCGGTCATTGCGGTGTTAAACACCACCTCACCAACGGTCTGACCGTCGGCTCCAATGGCTTCGCCGCGAAAAATGCTGCCATCAGCAAGGGCGAGTATGGCTGGCTTAGTCAAGAAGACCTCCCGTAAATAAAGCCTGAAAGGGCGATCGCAGGTTGTAAAAAAGCGGAGTGACGTATGGACACGTCACCCCGCTTGTTCACTGAATTATTCTGCGCGCTTTTAGTGGACACACTAAAGCTGTAGCTTACAGAAAAAGGCTTTTTTGGTCCACCGCTAATGAGCCTTAAAGGCAGGGGAATGCGACAGGCCGTCGCGAAGCGGTGTAAAACGGGGCTCAGTATAACCTGAACCCCACCTCCAGGGACATCAACGCAGGTCGAGAACGTCCTGCATGTCGTACAAACCAGGCTCGCGCCCATCCAGCCACAACGCGGCACGCACGGCGCCCTTGGCGAAGGTCATCCGGCTCGACGCCTTGTGGGTGATCTCCAGGCGCTCGCCTTCGGTGGCGAACAACACGGTATGGTCACCCACCACGTCACCACCACGCACGGTCGCGAAGCCGATGGTGTCGCGCTCGCGAGCACCGGTATGCCCCTCGCGCCCATACACGGCGACCTGCCGCAGATCCCGCCCCAGCGCATCGGCAATTACTTCACCCATGCGCAAGGCCGTTCCCGAAGGCGCATCGATCTTGTGCCGGTGATGGGCCTCGATGATTTCGATATCCGCATCGTCACCCAGGACCCGCGCCGTCAAGTCGAGCAATTTGAGCGACAGGTTCACGCCCACGCTGAAATTCGCCGCGAACACGATTGGAATGTCCTTGCCAGCTTCGGCCAGCAACTGCTTCTGGGCCGCATCCAGACCGGTCGTACCGATAACCATGGCCTTGCCTGCCTTGCGGCAGACGGCAAGGTTCTTCAGCATGACTTCCGGCAAGGTGAAATCAATGAGGACGTCAAATTCGTCGATCACCTTTTCCAGTCCACCAGACATCGGCACGCCGATACGCCCAATCGAGGCCAATTCGCCAGCGTCGGCTCCGACCAGGGTGCTGTCAGGCCGGACGATGGCAGCCGTCAGTCCCGACAGCGGCGAACGCTGCTGCACCGCCTCGACCAACGCCTTGCCCATGCGCCCGGCGGCGCCCATCACTGCTATACGTCGCATGCGGACTCCTTAGAGATCGCCGAAGAAGCGCTTCACGCCTTCGAACCAGCCAGTGGTTTTTGGCGAGTGGCTGTTGTCATCCGCAAGGGAGCTGCGGAACTCCTCAAGCAACTCACGCTGGCGCCGGCTCAGGTTGACCGGGGTTTCCACCGCTACACGGCACATCAGGTCGCCCGCACCACCGCCACGCACTGGCGCGACGCCCTTGCCGCGAATCCGGAACTGTTTGCCGGTCTGCGTGCCTTCAGGGATCTTCAGCTTGACGCGACCGTCGAGGGTTGGGATCTCAAGCTCGCCACCCAAGGCTGCATCGACAAAGCTGATCGGCACTTCACAGAACAGGTGCTTGCCGTCGCGCTGGAAGATCGCGTGCTCGCGCACATTGATCACGACGTACAAATCGCCCGTCGGGCCGCCCTGGGCCCCCGCCTCGCCTTCGCCAGACAAGCGAATGCGGTCGCCAGTATCGACACCGGCCGGCACCTTGACCGACAGCGTCTTGTATTCTTCGACGCGCCCTTCGCCGTGGCAGGAGTCGCACGGGTCGGAAATGATCTTGCCTTGACCGTGACACCGCGGGCAGGTCTGCTGGACCGAGAAGAAGCCCTGCTGCATGCGAACCTGGCCGATACCGCCACAGGTCGGGCAGGTCACGGGCGAGGAACCCTTCTTGGCCCCCGAGCCATCGCACGGCTTGCAGTTGACCAGCGTCGGGACACGGATATTGACCGTCGTGCCGCGCACCGCTTCTTCCAGGTTAAGCTCCAGCGTGTAGCGCAGGTCACTGCCACGCTGGGCGCCACCACGGGCACCGCCGCGACCACCGCCGAAGAAATCGCTGAAAACATCGCCGAAGATGTCGGAGAAGTTCTGGCCGCCGAAACCGGCGCCACCGCCGCCCATGCTTGGGTCGACACCGGCATGACCGTACTGGTCGTAGGCCGCGCGCTTACTGGAGTCGGACAGGACTTCGTAAGCCTCGTTGGCTTCCTTGAACATCTCTTCCGACGCTTTGTCGCCGGGATTACGGTCCGGGTGATGCTTCATCGCCAGGCGACGATAAGCCTTTTTCAGCTCTGCCTCGCTGGCACCGCGCTCGACACCCAATACTTCGTAAAAATCACGCTTTGCCATTAGTCTTTGCACTCTTATAGGACGTTCGGCAAACCTCTCCTGAACCTTGCCAAACTCGTTGAGCCCCAATACAGGCCCGGACCCAACTCACGTCAATTCAACGATCCTGGTCGTAGGCTTTGTAGGAAAAGTGCCTGCGCGACGTCTCCTACAATCCAAATCTTTCAGCCAGGGCCCCGGCCAAAATGCGGTGCTCATCGCCCGAAAAGCAGGAGCATTCCCGAACACACCGCCAACACCCGAACACTGTCGCATGTTGTAAAAATTCGCTGGCTCCAGACACGCCAACGCGGGAGCAAGCTCCCGCGCGGCGACATCCTACCAGCCACCGCACAAATGCAGTCAACCGGCCGACCAACAAGCGATTACTTGTTGTCTTTCACTTCTTCGAACTCAGCGTCGACGACGTCGTCGGCTTTTTCAGCCGATTCGCCTTGCTGCGCGGCGCCTTCAGCTGGCTGAGCCTGTTCGGCGTACATCTTCTGAGCCACTGGAGCGGAGACTTTCGACAATTCTTCGATCTTCGCCTCGATGGCCGCCTTGTCGTCACCTTTGACAGCCGCTTCAAGGGCAACCACGGCTGCCTCGATAGCGGTTTTCTCTTCAGCGGTCACTTTCTCGCCAGCATCGGCAACCATCTTGCGAGTCGAGTGCACCAGAGCGTCACCCTGATTGCGAGCGCTTGCCAGCTCTTCGAACTTGCGGTCTTCCTCGGCGTTGACTTCAGCATCGCGGACCATTTGCTGAATTTCTTCCTCGGACAGACCGGAGTTGGCCTTGATCACGATCGACTGGGTCTTGCCGGTCGCCTTGTCTTTCGCACCGACGTGCAGGATGCCGTTGGCGTCGATGTCGAAGGTCACTTCGATCTGTGGCACGCCACGTGGTGCCGGTGGAATCTCGGCCAGGTCGAACTTGCCCAGGGACTTGTTCTGGGCAGCTTGCTTGCGCTCGCCTTGCAGAACGTGGATGGTCACGGCGCTCTGGTTGTCATCGGCAGTCGAGAACACCTGGGATTTCTTGGTAGGAATCGTGGTGTTTTTCTCGATCAGCGCGGTCATCACGCCACCCATGGTTTCGATACCCAGGGTCAGCGGGCTTACGTCCAGCAGCAGAACGTCTTTCACGTCACCGGCGAGAACGGCGCCCTGGATAGCTGCACCCATGGCAACGGCTTCGTCAGGGTTCACATCCTTGCGAGCTTCTTTACCGAAGAAATCGGTAACCAGCTTCTGCACCAGTGGCATACGGGTCTGACCGCCGACCAGGATCACGTCGTTGATCGAACCCACGTCGATACCGGCATCCTTCATCGCAATGCGGCAAGGTTCGATGGTGCGCTGAACCAGGTCTTCCACCAGCGCTTCGAGCTTGGCGCGGGAGATTTTTACGTTCAGGTGCTTAGGACCGGTAGCGTCTGCAGTGATGTACGGCAGGTTCACGTCGGTCGACTGGCTCGAGGACAGTTCGATCTTGGCTTTTTCAGCGGCCTCTTTCAGGCGCTGCATGGCCAGCGGGTCACCCTTGAGGTTCATGCCGCTTTCTTTCTTGAACTCGTCGACGAGGTAGTCGATCAGGCGGATGTCGAAGTCTTCACCACCGAGGAAGGTGTCACCGTTGGTGGCCAACACTTCGAACTGGTGCTCACCGTCGACTTCCGCGATTTCGATCACGGAAACGTCGAAAGTACCGCCACCCAGGTCATAAACGATCACGGTGTGATCGCCCTTGGCCTTGTCCATGCCGTAGGCCAGAGCCGCCGCGGTAGGTTCGTTGATGATACGTTTTACGTCCAGGCCTGCGATGCGGCCGGCGTCTTTGGTCGCCTGGCGCTGGCTATCGTTGAAATAGGCAGGGACAGTGATGACCGCTTCAGTCACCGCTTCGCCGAGATAGTCTTCGGCGGTCTTCTTCATCTTCTTCAGAATTTCTGCCGAGATCTGTGGCGGGGCCATTTTCTGGCCGTTCACTTCAACCCAGGCGTCGCCATTGTCAGCCTTGGCGATTTTGTAAGGCACCATCTTGATGTCTTTCTGAACAACTTCTTCGTCGAACTTGCGACCGATCAGACGCTTGACCGCGTACAGGGTGTTATGCGGATTGGTCACAGCCTGACGCTTGGCGGACTGGCCCACCAGGATCTCGCCGTCGTTGGCGTATGCGATGATCGACGGCGTGGTGCGCGCGCCTTCAGCGTTTTCAATAACCTTGGCCTTGCCGTTTTCCAGCACGGAGACGCACGAGTTGGTGGTCCCCAGGTCGATGCCGATAATCTTGCCCATGTTAACTCTCCCGGAACTTGAATTTTGTTGCCGCAGCAGTGGTGGCTAACTGCGGTAGTACTTAAACGCTTGACTTCTTAATGGGGCCGTTGCGCCCGATTTCAAGCCTGCTCATCAATAGAAGGCGAAACCGGAGCTGGCGCCTTGCTGACCACAACCATGGCCGGGCGCAGCAAACGGCCGTTGAGCAGGTAGCCCTTCTGGAAAACCTTCAGCACGCTGTTTGGCTCGACATCCGCACTTTCCTGCATCGCCATCGCCTGGTGATGTTCGGCGTTGAAGGGTTCGCCGTGTGGATCGATCGCTTCAAGCTGATAGCGCTTGAGGGTGTCCTGGAACATTTTCAGGGTCAGCTCGATGCCTTCACGCATCGGACGGATGTTCTCGTCGTCCGGGTTGGACAGTTCCAGACCGCGCTCCAGGCTGTCGATGATCGGCAGCAGGTCGCCGGCGAAACGCTCCAAGGCAAACTTGTGGGCCTTCTCTACGTCTTGCTCGGCGCGACGGCGAACGTTCTGCAGATCGGCTGCTACACGCAACGCCTGATCCTGCGCACCGGCCAGTTGCTCCTCGAGCACTTGTACACGTGCCGACAGGTCTTCACCCGAGTCCTGGGGAGCCTGATTGGAGTCTAGATTTTGCGTGTCCTGCGTCTGTTCGTCAGCCATAGATTTCTCCTTTCAACTTCGTCCGCGAGCTCGACTCGCGCTTCTGCCCCGATATATGGGGCCGGGTTTTCAAGCTTCAAGGGTCATCTGACGAATTAACCCTACAAAAGGCAGCAGCATGGTCATTCCTCGAAGCACTAAGAATTTCGCCGTCCCAAGCAAATCGAGCTAAGCGCAGGCATTGTCAGCCCGAAACAAAACACTGTATAAATAACCAGACCTAAAGCCTGGGAGCGGCCTTATGCTGGTGCACCTGTCCGTACACAACTACGCCATCGTCGAACATCTCGACCTCGAACTCGATCGGGGCATGAGCGTGATTACCGGTGAAACCGGCGCGGGCAAGTCGATCATGCTCGACGCCCTGGGCCTGACGCTGGGTGACCGTGCCGACAGCGGCGTGGTGCGTCCCGGAGCGGACAAGGCCGACATCCTGGCAACCTTCGATCTGGTCGATATTCCCGAAGCCAGCACGTGGCTGGCCGAGCGCGACCTGGACACCGATGGCCTGTGCATCCTGCGCCGGGTCATCACCGCCGAGGGCCGCTCCCGAGGCTATATCAATGGCACGCCCTGCCCGTTGGGCGACCTCAAGGCCCTGGGTGAGCTGCTGATTGATATTCACAGCCAGCATGAACATCAATCCCTGCTCAAGACCGATACCCATCGCCGACTGCTCGACGAATACGCAGGCGCCACAGACCTGGCGCGCCAGGTTCAACTGGCCGCCCAGCGCTGGCGGCAAACCCGGCAGGAACTGGATCGCCTCTCCAACTCTGGCGACGAACAGCGCGCTCGTCACCAGTTGTTGAGCTACCAGCTGGAAGAGCTGGAGAACCTGGCCCTGGGTGAAAACGAGCTGGAGGAATTGGAACAGGAACACAAGAACCTGACCAACGCCGAGGCGCTGCTGGGTATTTGCCGCCAGGTCGTTGAACAGTGCAGCGAAAGCGATTCAGGCAATGTGCTCAACGCCCTGACAGCGAGCCTGAACCGGCTATCCAGCGTCAGCAACTCCGTAGGCGCCCTGAACGAAGCAACGAACCTGCTGACCAGCGCACAGATACAGGTCGAGGAAGCCGTCGGCGAGCTGAACCGGTTCCTCGATCATTTCGACGCCGACCCGGCACGCCTGCAATACCTCGAAGAACGCCTGGATACCATTTACACGCTCGCCCGCAAGCACCGCGTCCAGCCGACCGATGTCGTCGAGCTGCAGCAACGCCTGCTGGAAGAACTTGAAACCCTGAACGCCAATGATGAATCCATCGAGCGCCTCGGCGACGAACTGGCGTCCTACGCGCGTCATTATCAGGAAAAAGCCACTGAGCTCAGCCAACTGCGCCGCCAGGCCGCGACAGGGCTGGCCAATGCCGTGGAGCAGGAAATCCAGCGGCTGGGCATGCCAGGCGGGCGTTTTACCATCGAGCTGCACCCCAACGCCGGCGACGAACTCCTGCCCAACGGACTGGAACAGGTCGAGCTGCTAGTCAGCGCCAACCCCGGACAGCCGCTCAAGGCGCTGGCCAAAGTGGCGTCCGGGGGCGAGCTGTCACGCATCAGCCTGGCTATCCAGGTCATCACCGCACAAACCTCACGAGTACCTACATTGGTATTTGACGAAGTGGACGTAGGGATCGGCGGTCCGACAGCGGAAATTGTCGGCCAATTGCTCCGCAGGCTGGGCGAACGCGGCCAGGTCCTGACCGTTACCCACCTGCCCCAGGTCGCAGCCCAGGGACACCAGCACCTGTTTGTGCACAAGGTGCGCGGTGAAGACGCTACTCGCACCGCCGTGTCCAAGCTCAACAAGCATGAACGCGTGGAAGAAGTGGCGCGGATGCTGGGGGGCATCGACCTGACCAAGGAGTCCTTGGCGCACGCTAAGAAAATGGTGATCGCGGCAAAAATCTAAAGGACACCGCAAAGCAAGAAGGCGACCCGAGGGTCGCCTTCTTTCGTTTTGGGAGTATTTAAATCCCGCGACGAGCTTATTTGCGCTTGCGCACGTGCAAGACGAGATGGTGATCGATCAGCTCGAAACCATACTCCTCAGCAATCGCTTTTTGCAGCTTCTCGATTTCAGGACTGACGAACTCGATAACTTCACGGGTTTCCACATCCACCATATGGTCATGGTGTTCACCGTCAGCCAATTCAAAGACAGCATGACCGCCATCAAAATTATGACGAGCCACCAGCCCCGCAGCTTCGAACTGAGTCAGAACACGGTAAACCGTGGCCAGACCGACGTCCTCGCCAGCTTCCATGAGCGCCTTGTAGACGTCTTCGGCACTCATGTGGCGTTGCTCTGCGGAATCGAGCATTTGCAGAATCTTGACCCTTGGCAGGGTCACTTTGAGGCCGGCTTTGCGTAGTTCGCTATTTTCAACCATGGTCAGCTTTCTCGCGATGCTGCTTCGCAGCTTCTCTTATTGCGGGTATGATCGGCGTTTACGTTGTCCCAGCCAAGATAGTGGAAGTCGCCCACCGATGCAAAACACCAAGCTCTTGCTAACCAGTTTCACCTTCGTGGGACTGCTCGCACTCGCCGGTTGTTCATTCCCCGGGGTTTACAAAATCGACATCCAGCAGGGCAATGTCGTCACGCAGGACATGATAGACCAGTTACGCCCGGGAATGACCCGTCGGCAAGTACGGTTTATCATGGGCAACCCCCTGCTGACCGACACGTTCCATGCCGATCGCTGGGATTACCTGTACAGCTTGCAGCCAGGTGGCGGTGAGCGGCAACAAGAACGCATCAGCGTTATCTTCAATGCCAATGATCAGCTTGTCAGCCTGTCGGGTGATTTCATGCCGGGCGTAAGCCGCGATGAAGCCATCATGGGCAAGGACAGCGGCACGACCGTGACCGACCCGACCCAGAACGCCGAACAGCCAAAACCGGAAAAACCGGCCAAGCCAGGTTCGCTGCTGGATCAGATCCAGAAAGACGTGGACAAAGTCGAGACCGTGCCTGTGCCGACTCCGGAGCCACTGGATACGTCACCGCAATAAATCGCGACAAGAAAAAACCCGGCATGCCGGGTTTTTTCATGCCTGCAATTCAGTCCGGCTATTGATCCGCCTGACGCGCCTGGGCGGCCTTGGCCGCACGCAGGCGCCGAATTTCCTTCGGATCAGCCAGCAAAGGTCGATAAATCTCAAGCCGATCCGCCGGCTGGACCACCTGCCGGTCCGGATCGGCAACCACTTTGCCAAAAATCCCGACAGGGCAAGTGGTCAGGTCCAGCTCCGGAAACTCCTCGGCAACGCCCGACACGATCAATGCGGCGCGAACAGACGTTCCTTCGTCGACCTTGAATGAGCGCAAGACCTGGCGATCGGTAGCGGCATACACCACTTCTATCTCGATCAACGCTTGAGCTCGGCGTTTTGCTTGGCCCGCTGGCAAAACGCGTCAACCAAGGTATTGGCCGCCTGATTGAACAGCGGGCCCAGCGTCGCACGTACCAGTGGCCCGGCATAATCAAATGACAGGTCCAGGCTGATCTTGCAGGCCTTCTCGCCAAGCGGCTTGAACACCCATACGCCATGAAGCTGATTGAAAGGGCCTTCTTCGAGGTTCATCTCGATGGATTGTCCCGGCACCAAGGTATTGCGAGTGACGAAATGCTGGCTCAATCCACCCTTGGCGACATTGAGACTGGCGCGCATATGGGTTTCGGAGCTTTCGAGCACCTCGGCGGACGAGCACCACGGCAGGAACTGCGGATAACTCGCCACGTCGTTGACCAGGTCATAGAGCACCTGCGCCGGATAAGGCAGCAAGGCCGAGCGTTGAATATGTGTCGTCATGCAAGCGTCACTTCCACAGCTGGGCGGCAAACACTACAAGAATGCCGATGGGCGCCACATAGCGCATCAAGAACAGGCTCAGGGCGAACAGCACCGGACTGCGCAGCGACAACTCGTCACGTACGGCTTCGCGCCCCATGACCCACCCTGCAAACACCACGAAACACAAACCTCCCAAGGGCAGCATGATCCGCGATGTAAAGAAATCAATCACTCCGAAGAAATCCAGTCCCCCGGCAGCTCCCCACTGGTAGAGGTGGAACAGGCCGTCTTCGTTCACGAAAAACTTTGCCTGCTTCCATATATTGAAGGAAAAAACCGTGCCCAGCCCCACGAACCAGCAAGTAAAGGCCAGCCAGAAGGTGACCCAGGCGCGGCTCAGGCGGGTTCGTTCCACAAGATAAGCCACCATCGGCTCAAGCAGGGAAATGGCTGAACTCCAGGCTGCGATAGCCACCAGGACAAAAAACACCACCCCCATGACTTGGCCGAACGCCATGCTGCCGAAGGCAAAAGGCAGGCTGACGAACATCAATCCCGGCCCTTCGCTGGGGTTCAGGCCGGCGGCAAACACAATCGGGAACAATGCCACCCCAGCCAACAACGATACAAAGGTGTCCAGCAACGCGACCCCGACAACGGTCTTGGTCAGAGACGCATTCTTCGGCATGTAGGCGCCATAGATCATGATCGAGCCGACTCCCACGCTGAGGGAAAAAAATGCGTGGCCCATGGCCGGCAACAAGCCATCCATGACTTTCTCCGGCTTGAAGTCGAACATGAAATGCACGCCTTCCATGAAGTGGCCCGTGGTCATGCTGTAGCCCAGCAACACCAGGATCATCACGAACAGGAGTGGCATCATGATCCGCAGGCTGCGCTCAAGCCCGGCGACCACGCCTCGGGCAATCACCACGGCAGAGAGCACCAGGAAAAGTGTGTGCCAAAGCGTCAGCCTCCACGGATCGGCGATCACATTGCCGAAGTAGGCCCCCACCTCATCGGGCGTCGCACCGTGGAAATCCCCACGCCCCATGTCGATGATGTAGTCCAGCGACCAGCCACCCACCACGCTGTAGAAGGACAGGATCAGCAACGCCGTGATCATCCCGGCGAACGCGCCCCATGACCACTTCGGCGAGTGCCCTGCCTCTACCGCCAACACCTTCAAGGCGTTGGCCGGGCTCTGACGGGCGCGACGACCGATCAACGTTTCCGCCAGCATCACCGGTGCGCCGATGAGGACGATGCACGCCAGGAACATCAATACGAAAGCTCCGCCGCCATAGACGCCGACCATGTACGGAAACTTCCAGATACTACCCAGGCCCACGGCCGAACCGGTCGCGGCGAGTATGAAGACCCAGCGGCTAGCCCAACTGCCGTGGACAGAAACCTTGTCTGTCGACATCGTGATCACGCCCAAGCGTTCAAAAAAGAGGCCGCATTGTCCGGGATTCACGCAACCTGCTCAAGCACACCGCTTCACCGTAGCCGACACGCACGCAACTGCCTATAATGCCGCCCCTATGGCTAAACAGAAGAAACACCCCACAGGGACCATCGCGCAAAACAAAAAGGCGCGACACGATTACTTCATCGAACAACGTTTCGAGGCTGGCATGGTCCTGGCCGGCTGGGAAGTAAAGAGCTTGCGTGCCGGCAAGGCGCAACTGGTCGACAGTTATGTCTTGCTCAAGGACGGCGAAGCGTGGCTGCTCGGCAGTCATATCACGCCGCTGACCACCGCCAGCACCCACGTCATCGCCGACCCGGTGCGCTCGCGCAAGCTGCTGCTGAACAAGCGCGAGCTGGAGAAGCTCTTCGCTTCCGTGCAGCAGAAGGGTTATGCGTGCGTCTGCACGTCGCTGTACTGGAGCAAGCACTTGATCAAGTGTGAAATTGCCCTGGGCAAGGGCAAGAAGGAATACGACAAGCGCGATACCGAACGCGAACGCGACGCCGGTCGCGAGTTGCAGCGCGCGGTGCGCAACAAGGGCAAGGAAGACTAAGCCCTCGATCTTTGTGGGAGCGAGCTTGCTCGCGATGGCGTCGTCACATCCGCTGTAGATGGGTCTGACAGACCGTCTTCGCGAGCAGGCTCGCTCCCACAGATTCAACAATCATGATCAGATCCCCTTGCGCCGCTCCGCCCGCGCCATCCGCTGCACTTCCTGCCGCACCTCTTCCAGGACTTCCTGCACATACAGGATATGTCGGCTGGAGACTTCCCGCGCCAGCTCCGCGTGCCCGTCCATGATGGCTTGATACAGCTCGCGATGCTGACTGATCAGCATGTCGCGCGTCTCGCTACGCTGCTTGTACATGCCACCGATATTGGTCACCACGTTGCGCTTGAGCAGGTCGAACAGTCCGCGAATGGTGTGCAGCAAGACCGCGTTATGACTGGCCTCGGCGATCGCCAGGTGGAAACGTGCATCCGCCGCACCCTCCTCTGCCCGACTCACTTCTTCGTGGCGCGAATAACAATCCTGCAACGCTTCGAACGCGGTCGTCAGTCGCTCGCGGTCGACCTCCGTAGCGCGCAGTGCTGCGTAATAAGCGCAGGATGCTTCCAAGGTATGACGAAACTCCAATAAGTCGCGCTGCGCTTCGGGATTGCTCTCCAAGAGTTGCAGCAGCGGATCACTGAAGGTCGAGCCCAGCGACTCCACCACATAGTTGCCGCCGCCCTGGCGACTGATCAGCAAGCCTTTGGCCGTCAGCTTCTGGATCGCTTCACGCAGCGAAGGGCGTGATACGCCGAACTGCTCGGCCAGGGTCCGCTCGGCCGGCAGGCGCTCACCTGACTTCAGCGTGCCTTCAAGGATCATGCCTTCAAGCCGCTCGACAATATCGTCAGACAAACGGCGCTGACGAATCTGATCAAACCCCATAACTCAATTCTCCACGATCCCGACGGCTCGCCGGGCTCTCTATTCTGGCCCATCCGGGCCTTATCCACACCCACCAAAAACCGCCAATGCCAACAGATCAGATGTGATCTGCACCGCTTATTCGACGAAAGTTTCAGGGCGGCAAATTGACACACGACAACCAAGGCTTTTACCCTAGCCGACAGCGCTTGTAAATTGGTATTACCAATTAACCAGAAACACTGACCAGTGCCTGACCAACAACAATTAGGGGCTCACCCAATATGCAAACCTGGCAACAGCTTTACAGCCCGCTCGGCAGCCTAGGCTTGTCCGCACTCGCGGCCGTCATTCCCATCGTGTTTTTCTTCCTGGCCCTGGCGGTGTTTCGCCTGAAGGGACACGTGGCCGGCAGTATCACCCTGGCCCTGGCGATTGCCGTGGCGATCTTCGCGTTCAATATGCCTGCAGATATGGCTTTCGCCGCCGCCGGCTATGGTTTTGCCTACGGTTTGTGGCCCATCGCCTGGATCATCGTCGCCGCAGTGTTCCTCTACAAACTCACGGTCAAGAGCGGCCAGTTCGAGGTCATCCGCAGCTCGGTGCTGTCGATTACCGATGACCAACGCCTGCAAGTGCTATTGATCGGCTTTTGCTTCGGCGCATTCCTCGAAGGTGCCGCCGGTTTCGGCGCACCCGTGGCAATCACCGCGGCCCTGCTGGTCGGCCTGGGCTTCAACCCCTTGTATGCCGCTGGCCTGTGCCTGATCGCCAACACGGCACCGGTCGCCTTTGGCGCGCTGGGTATCCCGATCATCGTGGCCGGGCAGGTCACCGGGATCGACGCGTTCAAGATCGGCGCCATGACCGGTCGCCAACTGCCGTTGTTGTCGCTATTCGTGCCGTTCTGGCTGGTGTTCATGATGGACGGCCTGCGTGGCGTGCGGGAAACCTGGCCGGCGGCGCTGGTGGCAGGCTTGAGCTTCGCCATCACCCAGTATTTCACCTCGAACTTCATCGGCCCGGAACTGCCGGACATCACGTCCGCCCTGGCCAGCCTGATTTCCCTGACGCTGTTCCTGAAAGTCTGGCAGCCCAAGCGCACTGCAGGCGCCCAGATTGCGGGCGCCACCTCCAGCGCAACAGTCACCGCCAGCGCCGGTGGTTTCGGCCAGCCGCGCAGCACCGTGGCGTCGCCCTACAGCCTGGGGGAAATCATCAAGGCCTGGTCGCCTTTCCTGATTCTCACCGTGCTGGTCACGATCTGGACCTTGAAACCCTTCAAGGCGATGTTCGCCGCTGGCGGCTCGATGTACGCCTGGGTGTTCAACTTCGCTATTCCGCACCTGGATCAATTGGTCATCAAGTCCGCACCTATCGTGGTCAACCCGACCGCCATCCCGGCCGTGTTCAAGCTTGATCCGATTTCCGCCACCGGTACGGCGATTTTCTTCTCAGCGCTGATCTCGATGCTGGTATTGAAAATCAACGTCAAAACTGGTCTTACCACTTTCAAAGAGACCCTTTTCGAGTTGCGCTGGCCCATCCTGTCCATCGGCATGGTGCTGGCGTTCGCGTTTGTCACCAACTACTCCGGCATGTCCTCGACCATGGCCCTGGTATTGGCCGGCACTGGCGCGGCGTTCCCGTTCTTCTCGCCGTTCCTGGGTTGGCTGGGCGTGTTCCTGACCGGCTCCGACACGTCGTCCAACGCGCTGTTCAGCTCGCTGCAAGCCACCACCGCGCACCAGATCGGCGTCAACGACACCTTGCTGGTGGCGGCCAATACCAGCGGCGGCGTGACCGGCAAGATGATCTCGCCACAATCGATCGCCGTGGCCTGCGCGGCGACCGGGCTGGTAGGCAAGGAATCGGATCTGTTCCGTTTCACCCTGAAACACAGCCTATTCTTTGCAACGATCGTTGGCCTGATCACGCTGGCCCAGGCCTACTGGTTCACCGGCATGCTGGTTCACTAATTACTACACGAAACACTGAAAAAACCGACGCCGAACCGTGATTCGGCGTCTGCTATTCACAACCGGGTCTGCAAGGCTGCTGAAAGATTTCCTCACTATATTCAGCAGCCTCAGCGGACGGATAACCGGGACCACCCGGAGACACGCCTGATGAGCGAGCTTTTTTACAACGCCGTACCGAACGCGACCCGTGTCGCCCCGCCCCTGCCCGAACCTCGGCAGTACCCCAGCGAGAAACCTCCTCGGGTCTACCTGTTCGGGACATGCGTGGTGGACCTGTTCTATCCCGAGGCCGGGATGGATGCGATTCATCTGCTCGAACGCGAAGGGATCCGAGTGGAGTATCCGCAAGGGCAAACGTGCTGCGGGCAGCCGGCGTACACGTCCGGATACACCGAGCAGGCGCGGACGGTGGCGCGGGCGCAACTGGCGTTGTTTGCCGGGGATTATCCGGTGGTCGTGCCGTCGGGCTCGTGCGCTCGGCATGCTGCGTGAACATTACGCCGACTTGTTCAAGGACGAGCCGCAAACGCTCAAGCAGGTCCAGGCGCTGGCTGCCAGGACCTATGAGCTGGCCGAGTTCCTGTTGTTCGTCTGCAAGGTGCAATTGAACGACGGCGGCACGCCGGTGAAGGTTGCGCTGCATACGTCCTGCTCGGCACGCCGGGAAATGAATACCCACCTGCATGGCCGTGCGTTGTTGGCGCAGTTGCGCAATGTGGAACGCGTCGAACACAGTCATGAAAGTGAGTGCTGTGGTTTTGGTGGGACGTTCAGCGTTCGCATGCCGGACATTTCCGGCGCGATGGTGGCCGACAAGACCCGGGCACTGAAGGAATCCGGCGCGCATCAGGTGGTCAGCGCCGATTGTGGGTGCTTGATGAATATCAATGGCGCCCTGGAAAAACAGCAGGAAGCGTTGCGCGGCCAACACCTGGCGAGCTTCCTCTGGCAGCGAACCGGAGGTGCCGCATGAGCACGCCGACGCTGATCCCGACCGTTGAAGTGGGGAATGATTTTCGCGCCCGCGCCCACAAAGCGCTGGACGACACGCAACTGCGAAATAACTTTCGCAGCGCGATGGATTCACTGATGACCAAACGGGCAACGTCTTTCAGCGATGCCCACGAAAGAGAACATTTGCGAGTGCTGGGCAACGCTGTCCGCGCCCGTGCGTTATCCAAGCTGCCCGACCTGCTCGAGCAACTTGAAAGCAACCTGACCCGCAACGGTGTGAAAGTACACTGGGCGGAAACGGTGGACGAAGCCAACGGCATCGTCCTTTCGATCATCCGCGCTCACGAGGCGCGGCAAGTGATCAAGGGCAAATCGATGGTCAGCGAAGAGATGGAGATGAACCATTTCCTCGAGGCTCGGGACATTGAATGTCTCGAATCCGACATGGGGGAATACATCGTCCAGCTCGATCACGAGAAGCCTTCACACATCATTATGCCGGCGATCCACAAGAATGCCGGTCAGGTCGCGTCCTTGTTCCACGACAAACTCGGCGTGGAGTACACCAAGGACGTTGACCAACTCATTCAGATCGGTCGCAAGGTCTTGCGGCAGAAATTCTTCGAAGCTGACATTGGCGTTTCCGGCGTCAACTTTGCCGTCGCCGAAACCGGCACCCTGCTGCTGGTGGAGAACGAGGGTAACGGGCGGATGTCCACTACGGTGCCGCCGGTGCACATTGCCGTGACTGGCATCGAAAAGGTCGTGGAAAACCTGCGCGATGTGGTGCCGCTGCTCTCGCTGCTGACCCGCTCGGCCCTCGGCCAACCGATCACCACCTACGTCAACATGATCTCCGGGCCGCGCAAGCCTGACGAACTGGACGGTCCCCAGGAAGTCCACCTGGTCTTGCTCGATAACGGTCGCAGCCAGGCGTTTGCCGACAGCGAACTGCGCCAGACCCTGAATTGCATCCGCTGCGGCGCCTGTATGAACCATTGCCCGGTCTATACCCGAATCGGTGGCCATGCCTACGGGGAGGTTTACCCAGGGCCTATCGGAAAAATCATCACACCGCACATGGTCGGCCTGGCGAAGGTGCCGGATCACCCGAGCGCATCTTCGCTGTGCGGAGCCTGCGGCGAAGTATGCCCGGTGAAGATTCCGATCCCAGCCCTGCTGCGGCGGCTGCGGGAGGAAAACGTCAAGGCGCCGGACAGTCCCAACCCGATCATGCGCGGCCAGGGCAGTAAATACTCGGCCAAGGAACGGTTCATCTGGAATGCCTGGGCCCGGCTAAACAGCTCGCCACGGCTGTACCGATTGTTTGCTTTCCTTGCCACACGCCTGCGCGCCCTGGCACCGCAAAATGTCGGCCCGTGGACGCAGAACCACAGCGCCCCGAAACCCGCCGCCCGCTCACTGCATGACCTGGCCCGCGACCACCTGAACCCGCAGGGAGACCGCTGATGAGCGCCAAGGAAAATATCCTCGCCAAGCTGCGTAAAAGCCTGACCGGCACCACGCCGGTTGCCGACACCTATGACGTTGAACTGGTGACGCAGACCTACCGCTATGCGCCTGAAGAACGCATCCCGCAATTGCGCAAGCAAATGGAAGCGGTCCACACCGAGATCCACCTGACCTCCGGCGAAGCCTGGCCGGCACTGTTGGCGCAACTACTGCGAGACCGACAACTGCCGAGCCTGTTGATCGCGCCGACAACGCCTCACGGACAAAAAATCGTACAGTTCTGGGCGAATAATCCGGACCTGCCAGCTCTAAAGGCCTACGACCGGCCTGTAGAAGAATGGAAAGCCGAACTGTTCAACCACACCCCGGCCAGCCTGACCGGCACCCTTGGCGCCATCGCCGCCACCGGCAGCCTGATTCTCTGGCCGACACGGGAAGAACCGCGTCTGATGAGCCTCGTCCCACCGGTGCATTTCGCCCTGCTCAAGGCCAGCGAGATTCGCGACAACTTCTATGAAGTGCAACAGGAATTCGCGTGGGCCCAGGGCATGCCAACCAATGCCCTGCTGGTGTCCGGCCCATCGAAAACCGCCGATATCGAGCAAGTCCTGGCTTACGGCGCCCATGGTCCGAAGGACCTGGTGGTACTGATCCTGGAGGACCAATGACGCTTCCGGCCCCTTTCCTGCGCGACGCATACCAACTGATCCCGCAAAAACGACGCTTTGACGATCCCTTGTCCACCCTGGCCTTCGGCACCGACGCCAGTTTCTATCGGCTGATTCCGAAACTGGTGGTGCGCGTCGAATCCGAAGATGAAGTCATCGCCCTGCTGAAACTGGCCCAACGCGACCAGGTTCCGGTCACGTTCCGCGCCGCCGGTACCAGCTTGTCAGGCCAAGCCATCAGCGATTCGGTGCTGATCGTGCTTGGAGATAACTGGAACGGCCGGGAAATTCGCGAGCAAGGCCACCAGATTCGCTTGCAACCCGGCGTCATCGGCGCCCAGGCCAACGCCTGGCTAGCCCCATTCGGACGCAAGATCGGCCCGGACCCGGCGTCGATCAATGCCTGCAAGATAGGCGGTATCGTCGCCAACAACGCCAGCGGCATGTGCTGCGGCACGGCGCAGAATACTTATCACACCCTCGCCGGCATCCGCCTGGTCCTGGCTGACGGCACGCGCCTGGACACCGAAGACGCCGCCAGCGTGGCGGCTTTTCGCACAAGCCATGGTGAACTGTTGGAGCAACTGGCGATCCTGGGTCGCGAAACCCGCGCCAACACGGAACTGGCCACCCGAATTCGCCACAAATACCGTCTGAAAAATACCACCGGCCTGTCACTCAACGCCCTGGTGGACTTCGACGAGCCTGTGGATATCTTGAGCCACTTGCTGGTGGGCTCCGAAGGAACCCTCGGTTTCATCAGCGCGGTGACCTACAACACGGTCATCGATCACCCGAACAAGGCGTCGGCGCTGATCGTCTTCCCTGACGTCGAAACCTGCTGCAACGCCGTCACCGTGCTGAAAAGCCAGCCGGTCTCCGCGGTCGAGCTGCTGGACCGTCGCAGCCTGCGTTCGGTGCAGGACAAGCCGGGCATGCCAGATTTCGTACAGCATCTGTCGAACAATGCCTGCGCCTTGCTGATCGAATCCCGCGCGGCTTCGTCATCGTTATTGCAAGAGCAACTGGCCCTGATCATGGCCTCGCTGGCAGGTTTCCCGGTGGAAAAGCAGGTCGATTTCACTGAAGACCCACGGGAAAACGCCCGGCTCTGGGCGATCCGCAAGGACACCTTCCCAGCCGTGGGCGCGGTCCGCAAGACCGGAACCACCGTGATCATCGAAGACGTGACCTTCCCGGTCGAGCAACTGGCGATCGGTGTGAACCGCCTGATCGCGCTGTTCGACAAGCATCACTACGACGAAGCGATCCTTTTCGGACACGCGCTGGAAGGCAATCTGCACTTCGTCTTCACCCAAGGCTTCAACAGCGCCGACGAAGTCGCACGCTACCAAGCGTTCATGGATGACGTGGCGCAATTGGTGGCGGTGGAATTCGGTGGCTCGCTCAAAGCCGAACACGGCACCGGCCGCAACATGGCGCCGTTCGTCGAGCTGGAATGGGGCAGCGACGCCTATCAATTGATGTGGCAGCTCAAGCGCCTGCTCGATCCCAATGGCATTCTCAACCCGGATGTGGTGCTCAGCGAGGATCCACAGATTCACCTCAAGCACCTCAAGCCCTTGCCTGCCGCCGATGAGATTGTGGACAAGTGCATCGAGTGCGGCTTCTGCGAGCCGGTCTGTCCGTCCAAGGACCTGACGCTGAGCCCGCGTCAGCGCATTGTGATCTGGCGAGATATCCAGGCGAAAAAACGCGACGGAACCGATACCTCGGAGCTGGAAACGGCTTATCAATACCAGGGCATCGACACCTGCGCCGCCACCGGGCTTTGCGCCCAACGTTGCCCTGTAGGAATCAACACCGGCGAACTGGTGAAAAAGCTCCGTGGCCGCAGTGCAACGCGTACGAAAACCGCTGATTGGCTTGCCGGCAATTTCGCTACCGCACTGCAAGGGGCGCGCTTTACGCTGCATGTCGCCAATGGTGCGCGAATGCTCTTGGGGGCACCGCGCCTGGCACGTTTGTCGGCAGGCCTGACGCGGCTATCCAAAGGGCAAGTTCCACAGTGGACCAACGCCATGCCGCAGCCGGAAAGGGCCATTCGCTTCAGTCCCGCCGTGTCGGATGAACGACCCAGGGTGGTTTATCTGGCGGCCTGTGTGTCGCGGGTCATGGGCCCTGCCGCGGGCGACAGGGAACAGATGTCGCTGCATGACAAAACCCGAGGCCTGCTGGAAAAGGCCGGCTATCAAGTCGTTTTTCCGGACAACGTAGACAGCCTTTGCTGCGGCCAGCCTTTCGCGTCCAAAGGCTATGCCGAACAAGCCGAGCATAAGCGCCAGGAACTGATCGGCGCGCTGCTGCACGCCAGTCGCGGCGGACTCGATCCGATTTACTGCGACACAAGCCCTTGCACACTGCGATTGGTCCAGGACCTCGGCGACGTGCGCCTGGACCTGTATGACCCGGTGCGCTTCATCCGCACGCACCTGATGGATCGCCTCGACTTCACGCCTCAGGAAGCGCCCATCGCAGTTCATGTCACCTGCAGCACGCAACACCTAGGAGAAAGCCAGGCGCTGATCGATCTGGTGCGCAAGTGCAGCAATAACGTGGTCATCCCGGAAGGCATTCATTGCTGTGGTTTTGCCGGTGACAAAGGCTTCACCACGCCGGAGCTGAACGCCCATTCGTTGCGCTCGCTGAAAGGGGCGGTACAGCATTGCAGCGAAGGGATTTCCACCAGCCGCACATGCGAGATCGGTCTGACACGTCATGGGGAAATCGACTACCACGGGTTGGTGTATCTGGTCGACCGCGTCACCCGGCCCAAACCCAACAAGGGCGAGGACTCTGCGACGGGATTCGAAGAAAAATCGAATTCCTGCACTTCGCTGTAGTCACTTGAATAGGCCCGGCTCCGCTGGGCCCTACCCCAACTCGGCCTGTCCGTGACATCCGACAGCACCGAGACCATACGTTCAAGGAGATACACATGAAGCGCACCGCACTTGCTGGCTTGTTCATTTCCGCTGCGATGTTGGCCTCTCCGGTGTTTGCAAATAGCCAGGCAGACCTTTGCCAAGTCAACCTGCAAAAAATCAAGGACGCCAAGGTCAGCACCGAGGAAATGAGTGAAAGCATGAAATCTGACATCGATGCCACTATCCAGCAGGCCTCCGCTGCCCAGGCCAAAGGTACCGAGCAGGGCACGAAGGAATGCATCTCGCTGACCACTCAAGCCATTCAGAAATTGCAGAACAACACCAAAGGCGATCAGCAGTAATGTCGCGCCCGGCCAACCTTCGGGTTGGCCTCAGACGCGGATTGGCGTACACTGCACATGCCTGCCGCTCCAACAGATTCACGGAACGCCAGGTTCGGGGCCGTTTAGGATTCGACGCCGGTTGCGAAACTTTAGGTGCATGCCGAGTTGGTAACAGAACTCGTAAATCCACTGTTGCAACTTCCTATAGTTGCCAATGACGAAACCTACGGGGAATACGCTCTCGCTGCGTAAGCAGCCTTAGCCCTTCCCTTCTGGTACCTTCGGGTCCAGCAATCACCAGGGGATGTCCGTAAACCCAAAGTGATTGTCATATAGAACGGAATCGCCGTGCAGTACGTTGTGGACGAAGCGGCTAAAACTTACACAACTCGCCCAAAGCACCCTGCCCGTCGGGTCGCTGAGGGTTAACTTAATAGACACGGCTACGCATGTAGTACCGACAGCGGAGTACTGGCGGACGGGGGTTCAAATCCCCCCGGCTCCACCACTTCTTCATCTAAAGACGTCCACGGACGTCTTTTTTTGTGCCTGAAACCCAGTAAATACGCGGCTTCCAGCGATTTTTCGGTCTTTTGAGAGTTTTTGAGTTCCAGCCGTTCGGGTATTCCAGACGGTATTCCAGCTCATCCGGTGCTAATCTTTGGAATACCGAATCAGTGCTTGAGGACGATCTCATGCCTGCTCAAAACCTCCGCCTCTCCGATCGACAGCTCAAGGGAGTCAAACCCGCGTCCAAGGATTACGTCCTCACGGACGGTGACGGTTTGCAGCTCCGGGTACGCAGCAACGGCTCGTTGCTGTGGAATTTCAACTACCGCGAACCGGTGACCAAGAAGCGCATCAACATTGGCTTCGGGACCTATCCCGAACTGTCACTGGCGAACGCACGAAAGAAGGCAGTCGAAGCTCGCGAGCTGCTCGCCCAAGGCATCGATCCGAAGGTGCAGCGCAATACGTTGAATGAAGCCAAACGCGCGGAAACCGAACACACCTTCGAGAACGTGGCCACCGCCTGGTTCGAGCTCAAAAAAGACTCGGTTACCCCGGCCTACGCCGAGGACATTTGGCGTTCGCTCACGCTGCACGTGTTCCCCGATTTGAAGACGACCCCACTCGCGAAAATCACTGCACCGATGGTGATCGGACTGCTTCGCCCAATCGAAGCGAAAGGCAGCCTGGAAACGGTCAAGCGTCTCAGCCAGCGGCTAAACGAGATCATGACCTACGGCGTCAACTCCGGACTGATCTTCGCCAACCCACTCACCGGCATCAGGGCAGTATTCAAAAAGCCCAAGAAAGAGAACATGGCTGCGCTTCCGCCAGAAGAGCTCCCGGAGCTCATGCTGGAAATCGCGAACGCCAGTATCAAACGCACGACCCGCTGCCTGATCGAGTGGCAGTTGCACACGATGACTCGCCCCGCCGAGGCGGCAACTACTCGCTGGGCTGACATCGACTTTGAAAGACGTGTCTGGACTATCCCGCCGGAGCGGATGAAGAAGCGCCGCCCTCACAGCATCCCGTTGAGTGATCACGCTGTCGCACTGTTGCAGTCACTGAAGACTCACAGCGGCCATCGCGAATACGTCTTCCCGGCGGACCGAAATCCGCGTACTCATGCCAATAGCCAGACCGCCAACATGGCGTTGAAACGGATGGGCTTCCAGGATCGCTTGGTCAGCCACGGCATGCGCTCTATGGCCAGCACCATCTTGAATGAACATGGGTGGGACCCGGAACTCATTGAGGTCGCACTGGCGCATGTCGACAAGGATGAGGTGCGCAGCGCCTACAACCGAGCCGACTACATCGAGCGTCGACGTCCGATGATGGCTTGGTGGAGTGAGTACATCCAGAAAGCCGCCACCGGTAGCCTGCTCGCCTCAGCTTACAGCCAAGTCAGAGACAAGAACGTGGTGCCGATTCGCTAGCGCTGTACAGGCGTAAGAAGTGCAGTAGCAACAACAACTGAACGTTCAAGATTCGGGGCAAGCAGCCTCGCTTATCCGCTTCTCAGCGCGGGTCCCTCCAAACAGGGCTGCAAAGCCGCCCTGTTTGGAGGGACCTTACTTTGAAGAGCTAAAAGCGACCACGTTGTCCGGGGTTTGCCACGGAATTCCACCGGTAGATAATTGGTTTTCACGTCCCTAGTAGCGCCGAATTTCGACCCTTGACCGGGTTTATCCACAGGCGTAGAACTGGCCGTGCAAGCGCTGTCGATGACAGCAACCCAGGTGACCCGAACCTTGAAGGTCACGCCGCTCTCGCGGTGGTTCGCCCCCAAATGGCGATTAGCATCCGGCAGCTCGCCCGGTCACCTCCCCGGTGATGGATGCCTACTTCAGATCATGGCCCTCGTGCGCCAGACGACACTTCCTACTTCGCTGCCCTGCAGCAACCTATCCGCTTGGCCAAATCTTGCGCCAACCTGCGCCCGTCTCTTTCTACTGGAAAGAGACGGGCGCTTCTAACACTGCTGCAGCCCTCATCGCACTTGGCTTTGCGGCAACTCCTCTCGTGACAATTGGCGTGACAAACGCCGATTTCACCAGCAACAGCGCTGCAGATGATGGTGCCGCAGACCAGGGAATGGACTGCACCTGACTGACAGTCAGGCATGCGCCGGTCATCGCACCGCTGCGTTTACCCGGCTCAGGATCTTCAGGCGCTGGTCTCGTCAGCCAGCGCTGCCTCCACCCGCCCACCGGTAACGGTGCTCAGGAGGCCAGATCATGAGATGCCCTTGCTCCCGGACGTAAGGAGCCGCCAGTCCCGCGTAGTGGACATTCCCCACAGGTCGCAGGGGCCTTGATCCCTGATAACACTCAGCATTCTTGGCGGGATGACGTGGGGCGAGGATCGGAGAGCGAACGATGAGGTGACCGACATGGCATTGGTGGGTAGGCGCGACGGCCGCAATTTTGGCTACGGCAGGCAATTGAGCTATGCAGGGCCGCAGGCACTGAAAGACATGTTCGGCGGTGGTCATTACGGAACGGTCAAAGCGCACTGTGACCGGTGGTTGGCATTCGTAAAGTGGTGCCGCTCCGAACAGGGACCGGGTATCAACGATGCGCGGCAGATTGATCGGAAAGTGTTGGCCGACTATGCGGCGTATCTGCGCGACATGGTTAGGCGCGGTGATCTCGCCGTCAGCACCGCACAAAATCGGCTATCCAGCGTTAACAGGACCATGGCAGCGCTTCGCGGTGATCAGTACGTGAAATTGCCCAGTCCGAGCAAAGCATTGGGTATGCAGCGCACCGGGGTTCGACACTCGGTGCCTCAGGGCCAAGAACGCGAACAGGTTAAGCAGATTGTCGATGTGCTTTGCAGCCATCATCAGCTGCGGGCCGCCGCGATAGTCCTGTTGGCACGAGCCACCGGCATGCGCTTGCGTGAGGCTATCTTGGCGGACCTGCCACGGTTGAGCCGTGAGGCTAACGACTTAGGTAGGATCAACATTCAGGATGGCACCAAAGGAGGCCGCGCCGGAGCCTCGGCGCCGCGTTGGATTGCGGTGGACGACCATGTTCGAGATGCCCTTGGGTTTGCACGGCAGGTGTCGCCTGCGGGTAGCCGCAATCTGATTGCACCAGACGAAAGCTACCTCAATCTCCTACAACAAATCATCCGCCCTGCGCGGGATATCCTGCATGCACACAACCTCAAAGGCTTCCATGAGCTACGAGCGGCGTACGCATGTGAGCGCTACGAGCAGATCACCCAATGCCCCGCGCCAATCAATGGTGGCAAATGTTACCAGGTAGATAGGAACCTTGATGGCGAGGCCCGGAGGCGAATCAGTTACGAGCTTGGGCACGGTCGGATCGACGTGGTCGCTGCCTACATTGGCGGACGGACATGAGTAAGCCATTCGATATGGAGCTGTTCTTGGCTGGTGTGCTGACGGGCTCGCATGCAACCCAACAACGCCATGTGCGACAGGCAAAAATCATCCAGGCTGAAATAGCAGAGCGCTGGCAGCGAGAAACGCCTTGGGCCTGGCAGAGAAAGCATTTGGTTTGGTTTCTCGAGCAACGCCTGAAAGAACGAAGTGGTGCTTCACAGTATTACTATCTACTGACCGTACGGCTGCTCGCCCGACGACTAGAAAAACCATGGGTTTTCAACCGCTGTCAGGGCATACGCATGCCTGACGGCCGATGCTGAGAGTGCCGGCCCTCAATACTGGCAGCATGCCTCTAGCCCTTCTGATAAAGTCCACAGCACGTCATAGGGACATAGCCAGCAATGGACAAGAAATCACTTTCCGAGCGGGACATCTGTAGTAAATACATCACCCCAGCTATCCAGCAATCTGGGTGGGACATGCACAAACAGGTGCGTGAGGAGGTCAGCTTCACCAAAGGCCGGATTATGGTCCGTGGCAAGCTTCACAGCCGGGGCGAAGCACGCCGTGCAGACTTCATTCTCTACCACCAAGCCAACCTCCCCATCGCTGTGATCGAGGCGAAGGATAACAAGCACTCCATTGGCTCCGGTATGCAGCAAGCTCTTGGCTATGCAGAGGCGTTGGATGTGCCGTTCGTATTCTCCAGCAATGGCGATGGCTTCCTCTTTCATGATCGCAGCGGGACAGGCAGCAAGGTCGAAACTGAACTCTCCTTGGATCAGTTCCCTAGTCCTGCCGAACTTTGGCACCGCTACTGCCAATGGAAGGGGTTGGACAATGCTGCTCAACACAAGATAGAAGCGCCCTACTACGACGACGGCTCCGGACGTATGCCGCGCTATTACCAAATGAACGCCATCAACCGCACCGTTGAGGCGGTAGCGCGCGGGCAGGACCGCGTTCTGCTGGTAATGGCAACTGGCACCGGAAAAACCTACACCGCCTTTCAAATCATCTGGCGACTGTGGAAATCAAAACAGAAAAAAAGAATCCTGTTCCTTGCCGACCGCAACATCCTGATCGACCAGACAAAGAACAACGATTTTAAGCCCTTCGGCCAGGCGATGACCAAAATCGCCAGACGCCAGATAGACACCTCCTACGAGATCTACCTGTCGCTCTATCAGGCGGTGACTGGCGCTGAAGAAGAGATGAACGTCTACAAGCAGTTCTCCCGCGACTTCTTCGACTTGATCGTGATCGACGAATGCCATCGTGGCAGCGCCGCCGAGGACTCCGCCTGGCGCGAGATTCTTGACTACTTCTCCAACGCCACCCATGTCGGCCTCACCGCAACACCGAAGGAAACCAAAGAGGTGTCCAGCATCACCTACTTCGGTGAGCCGGTGTACAGCTACACCCTCAAAGAGGGCATTGAGGACGGTTTTCTCGCACCCTATAAAGTGGTGCGGATCGACTTCGACAAAGACCTGCAAGGCTGGCGCCCACCCAAGGGCATGCTTGACAAGAATGGCGAGCTGATCGAAGACCGCATCTACAACCTTAAGGACATGGATCGCACTCTGGTCATTGAGGCGCGTACCCAACTGGTGGCGCAGAAGGTCACCGAGTTCCTCAGGGCCTCCGACCCGTTCCAGAAAACCATCGTCTTCTGCGACGATATCAATCACGCCGAGCGTATGCGCCAGGCCTTGGTCAACCTCAACCCCGAGCGCGTGGCTGAGAACCGCAAGTACGTCATGCGCATCACCGGCGATGATCAGGAAGGCAAGGCCGAGCTGGATAACTTCATCAACCCGGAAGAGCGCTACCCGGTCATCGCTACCACCAGCAAACTGATGACCACCGGTGTCGATGCGCAGACTTGCAAGCTGATCGTGCTCGACCAGCACATCAAGTCGATGACCGAGTTCAAGCAGATCATCGGCCGTGGCACCCGCATCAATGAAGACTTCGGCAAATATTGGTTCACCATCATGGACTTCAAGAAGGCCACCGAGCTGTTTGCCGACCCGGCCTTCGACGGCGACCCGGTGGTGGTCTACGCCCCTGAAGGCATCGAGCCGCCAGTCCCGCCCGACGATTTACTTGAAGGCGATGGCATCAGCGCAGGCAGCGATGGAGAAGGTGATGATCTGGACTTTACCGGCGAGGAAGACGGCAAGAGGCGCATCAAGTACGTCATCGACAGCATTCCGATCTATGTCATCGCCGAGCGTGTGCAGTACTACGGCCCTGATGGTCGGCTGGTCACCGAATCGCTGCACGACTACACCCGCACCTGCGTGCAAAGGCAGTTCGCCTCGCTGGACGACTTTCTGCGCCGTTGGAGTGATGCCCAGCAGAAAAAGGCCATCATCGACGAAATGGCCGCCCAGGGCGTGATGTGGGAAGCCCTGGCCGAAGAAGTGGAAAAGAAACAGGGCAAGCCCCTTGATCCGTTTGATTTGATCTGCCACGTCGCCTTCGACCAACCGCCACTGTCGCGTAAAGAACGCGCCGAACAGGTGAAAAAGCGCAATTACTTCTCCAAATATTCCGGTGCAGCCCGCCAGGTGCTGGAAGCGCTGCTGGATAAATACGCCGACACCGGTATTGAGCACATCGAAGACATCAAAATCCTTCAGCTCGATCCCTTTAACCAGCTCGGTGCACCCATAGAATTGGTTAAAGCCTTTGGCGGCAAAGCTGGCTACAACAAAGCTATCCATGAACTGGAAGACGCGCTGTACGCCAGCTAACCCGCTCTACCCGTAGGGTGGGCAACGGCGCAGCCTTGTCCACCTAAGCCGCCAACTCCATTACAATCCCCGCTTTGCCACACCGACCGAGAATTCGTTATGTCCATCAGCTCCACCATCAAATCCATCCAGGACATCATGCGCAAAGACGTCGGCGTCGATGGCGACGCCCAGCGCATTGGCCAGCTGGTCTGGCTGCTGTTCCTCAAGATATTCGATGACCGCGAGCTGGAATGGGAGCTGATGGACGACAACTACAAATCGCCCATCCCCGACAGCTGCCGCTGGCGCACCTGGGCCGCCGACCCTGAGGGCATGACCGGCGATGCACTGAAGGACTTTATCGACAACAACCTATTCCCCCAGTTGCAGAACCTGCACGAGTACAGCAACACGCCCTCGGCCTTCGTGGTGCGCAGCGTGTTTGAAGACGCCTACAACTACATGAAATCCGGTCAGCTGCTGCGCCAGGTGATCAATAAGATTCAGGAAGGCGTGGACTTCAACAAGGCCCAGGAACGCCACGAGTTCGGCAACCTCTACGAGCAATTGCTGCGAGACCTGCAGAACGCCGGCAACGCGGGCGAGTTCTACACCCCGCGCCCGGTCACCGAATTTATGGTGCGCATGGTCGATCCCAAGCTGGATGAAAAGGTCTTAGACCCGGCCTGCGGCACCGGCGGCTTTCTCACCTGCGCCATCGAGCACAAGCGCAGCCGCTATGTAAAAACCGCCGAAGACGAACGCACACTGCAATCCAGCATCTTCGGCGTGGAGAAAAAGCCGCTGCCGCACCTGTTGGCCACCACCAATATGATCCTGCACGGCATCGAAGTGCCCAGCCAGATCCGCCACGACAACACCCTGAGCAAACCGCTGATCAGTTGGGGGCCGAGCGAACGCGTGCACTGCATCGTCGCCAACCCGCCGTTCGGCGGCATGGAAGAAGACGGTATCGAAACCAATTTCCCCGCCGCCTTTCGCACCAGGGAAACCGCCGACCTGTTTCTGGTGCTGATCATGCAGTTGCTGAAAGACGGTGGCCGCGCCGCCGTGGTGCTGCCCGATGGCTTTCTGTTTGGCGAGGGTATCAAGAGCCGCATCAAGGAAAAGCTGCTCACTGAGTGCAACCTGCACACCATCGTTCGCCTGCCCAATGGCGTGTTCAACCCCTACACCGGCATCAAGACCAACCTGCTGTTCTTCACCAAGGGCACACCAACCAAACAGGTGTGGTTCTACGAGCACCAGTACCCGGCCGGGGTAAAGAACTACTCCAAGACCCGTCCCATGCGCATCGAAGAATTCGCCGTGGAAGAAACCTGGTGGGGTAACGAAGGCGATGGCTTTGCTGCGCGGGTGGAGAATGAGTTCGCCTGGCAGGTCAGAATCGAAGAGCTGCAAGCGCGCAACTGGAACCTAGACTGCAAAAACCCGCATATCGACGAACAGATCAGCCAAGACCCCGACGAGCTGCTGCGTAACTACGCCAACCTGCAAGGCGAAATCAGCGACCTGCGTGACCAGCTTAAAGCCGTGCTGGCTGAAGCCCTGGAGCGTGAGGTATGACGGCGTTGCTTACCGACAACCTGCCGCTGCTGGCCGGTGCGCCCAATGGCATTAAAAAGCTGCGGGAGCTGATTCTGGAATTGGCGGTGCGCGGCAAGTTGGTTCCACAAGATCCGAGTGATGAACCGGCCACTGAGTTGCTTAAGCGAATTGCCGAGAAAAAGGTGCGATTGTTGGCTGAGGGGAAGATTAAAAAGCAGAATTCACTGGCGGAAATATCGGATGAAGAAGAGCCGTTTGAGTTACCTGCGGGATGGCTGTGGACTCGCCTCGGCGAAATTTGCCTGACGCAAACAGGTACAACGCCGAGCAAGAGCCAACCCGAGCTATTTGGCTCGGATGTGCCATTTATAAAACCCGGCGACATCTATCCAAACAAAGTTGACTATAACGGCGAAAGCTTGTCGTCCCTGGGTGCATCCCAAAGTGGCCGAATAGCACAAGCCGGCTCCCTTCTGATGGTTTGTATCGGCACTATTGGCAAGTGCAACCTGATTGATCGAGACTGCTCTTTTAATCAACAAATCAACTCGGCAACCCTTTACAAAGGTCTCCCCCAATATCTGAAGATTGCTGCACGCTCCCCATACTTCCAAGCCAAAGCCTGGAGCGAGTCATCCAGTACAACCATAGCGATTTTGAATAAAGGAAAGTGGGAGGCTATTCCCCTTCCGCTACCAGGCATCGCCGAACAACACCGTATCGTCGCCAAAGTCGATGAGCTAATGGCCCTGTGCGACCGGCTGGAAGCCCAGCAGGCCGACGCCGAAAGCGCCCACGCCCAACTGGTACAGGCACTACTCGACAGCCTGACCCAAGCCAGCGACGCCACCGACTTCGCCGCCAGCTGGCAGCGCTTAGCCGAACACTTTCACACCCTATTCACCACCGAATTCAGCATCGACACCCTTAAACAAACCCTGCTGCAACTGGCCGTGATGGGCAAACTTGCTCCACAAGATCCCAACGACGAGCCGGCTAACAAGCTGCTTGGGAGAATTGTGTCAGATAGGCAACAGTTAGCGAATGAGGGACGATTTAAAAAGCAAAAAAACCTCACAGAAATTACCGAAGAGGAAAAACTTTTTGCGATACCTCAAAATTGGGAGTGGGCACGAATTTCCAGCTTTTCAGAACTGAAAAGTGGCTTAGCCTATAAAAGCGAAGCGTTCAGCGAGGTAGGAAAAAATCAGGTTATACGTATGGGAAATATACGTCCCGGCATGCTTCGATTAGAAACAAATCCAGCATTCATATCAAATGATCTGGCACGCGACACATTTGATTTTTCTCTTGTTGCGGGCGATATAGTTTTGACCATGACAGGAACCAAAGGCAAGCAGGACTACATGTACTCCGTTCTGATTGAGGAGAAGCATTTAGAAAAAAGCCCACTTTTTCTGAATCAACGCCTTTGCGCAATTAGAACTCAATATATCAACCAGAAGTTTCTGACCCTAATCCTTCAAGATCAGCGACTACTTGATCCGATTTTTAGAAGCTCTACTGGCACTGCAAACCAGGCCAACATCGGGATGAGTGCACTAAACAACTGGGCACTTCCAATCCCACCTCTCGCCGAACAAAATCGCATTGTAAATGCAGCCGATCAAGTTATGAACATCTGCGAAGCGATCAAAATAAAAATCAGCACGTCATATAATGTACATAATTTAATTTCCAGCGCACTCATCGTCGAGGGACTGGCATGAGTACTGCCAAAACAATCCTAGCTGCAATAGAAAAATCCGCCGAACTCATAGATAGCCATCATGATTATCAACGCAACGAAGATTTCAATAAACGGCTCGATGAAGGTGACATAGAAGGATACGAACTTATACTTCGAACACCTGACGGAGAACAACAAATCGAGCCAATCAGCAAGGCTATTTTTTTCGCAGACCAGCCCACATATCAACAGATATTTCGTGCAGACCAAGAACAGGCTAAGTATTCGAATCTATGGATAGAACAGTTCCCAGAAAATGAAGGTACATATGACGAGCTTCTGGGCATTATAAAGCGTCACAGTATTGTAATACCATTTATTGGTGCAGGCTTCTCCGTATCTGCAGGCTGCCCATCTTGGTCAAATTACATCGCTGACCAAGCTAGAAAGGCTGGAATTAATGAAGACGAAGTTCGTGTACGCATCCAGGCAGGTGAACAAGAACTCGTGATGAATGAAGTCATTCAGGCGCAAACACTTCCAGTATTCAGCAGAGATTTCCAGCGCGTTTTCCAGGGCCCTAGGATAACACCATCACTTAGCCCCTGCGCAGAATTGTCAGGACTCTTTAGTGGCTGCATGATCACCACCAATTTTGACGACGTACTTGAAAACTGCTTGGAGTCTCTTGGCGAGCCATTCAGAGAAAAACCAGTCGGAAATGAACATAGCGGACGCTTTGTTAGAGCCATTTATAGTGGCTATAACTACCTACTAAAACTGCATGGCGGTATTGACGAACAACGCAATAGAGTCTTAACCCTTGAGGAATATAACGCTGCCTACGGGGAAGCCGGCATTAATTATGACCACCCAATCCCAACCCTCCTAAGTAAAATATTTGGCAGCTTCAGCGTAATTTTCATGGGATGCAGCCTAATATCTGACCGCTACCTTCATATACTAAGAGAGCTTTATGACACACACAAAGAATACATGCCTAAACACTTTGCTATATTAAACGCACCAACTGATGAAGCAGAGCGCCGAGCCCGAGACCAATTTCTCGCAAGCCATGGAATTAGCCCAATCTGGTTTCCAGAGGGTGAGTGGGACTCACCTTCCAGAATACTCAAACAACTGAAATTTGATAAAACAGGTTGATGCAAAGTTTCTAATGGTATTAGACACCGTATTCGCGCCGCGAGCTACCCATCGAGACCTTGGGCGCAGTCGCTCAATGATGGACCGCGGCAGACCCATTCTAGGGAATGCCCCCCCAACGTAAGCTCAAGCCAAGAGAGAGGGATTATGCTGCATGGCTGCTTGGTTGAGGTTCTATGACCACTCATTAACGCATTCCGCGTCAAGCCCCAGTCCATTAATATTTTTAAACAATGAGACTTACCCCAAGACAACCAACCCAATAACGCCCAGTAAAAATCCACACCAATCTTTATCATTCCGGGAGGTACCAATCTATAATATCCCGCACATGATAAGGCGCCTCGTAAACAGAACTTTTAAATACTATATTTGACTCCGATATAGATTGCACATAACCGGTGATCTCTTCGATATCTTCGGGCGCAAAACCGTAACGCATAAGCAGCATATGCATCGAATTATTTGTTCCAAACCTTAACAACTCAATCATCTTGTCTGCACGGGCATCAGCGGTAAACGTTTTGTAGACTTTAAAAGCCGCTATAAAAACGTCCGAGAGGGAGAAAGATATAACCTGATCTAGATAGTCATATGTATCAAAGACGATCACATCGTAACTGACATCAGTTGCGGGCGTCCCATCCTTGTGAAGTGAATATACATAAAGACCACTATGAGGTAACTTATGAGCCGGCTGAGAAAACTCAGCGGCGCCACGACGCCCAAAGCTCCTACGTGATATACGGCTATATCTAACCCCTACAATCTCCTTGAATGATCGTCCTTGAAACGTTTGAAGCATTATACTGATTGCACTTTCAAAGACATTCATCTCCCCCTTGCCTAGCTCTCTGTCCAAAGAACGCTCGAAGATAACTAAAAAATAGTCATTCAAGCGAATTCTGGCATCACGATTTTCATCCCCCTGAAGGACACTTCTAATAGTCAAATTTGAGCCATAAAGCACACCCAATATTTCTTTGGCAGCGTCAATAACTTCAGGAGAGGATAATCTATCAATTTTTGTAGAGGGCAAATGGAGCTCGTCGTCAAATGTCCCATCTTTCATAGAATCTAAGAGCTCGGCGTTATCGCTATCTTCGTCATACGGCTGATCTATAACTGACCTTTCGTTCAACACAAATTTATCGTTAATCCTAGTAATGAAAAGATCAGCGCTTCTTGTATACACATATCCATAATCGAATATCGCTTGTTTTGAAAGCCGCCCCGCTCGTCCAATCAAGTTTTTAAATGAAAGTGATTTCTCTTCGTCACTCTCACCTTGAAATCGCATATTGTCTAGCCAGACGATATCAAAGGGCATATTTACACCCTGAGCGAGGGTACTGGTTGCAAAACAAATCTTTGCAAAACCTGCCCGAATGAATTCTTCGACCAAAAAGCGAACTTCTAATGGAACTGATCCATGATGGATGACTACTCCTTTTTGCAGTAGTTCAACCATTCTTGAGCGGTGGTCAATTTTGTTGGCGCCAAGCAAATTCTCGACAGAAGTTATTATCTGCCTGGCCTTAGGATGCGTAATGCTAGGAAATTTGGCTATATGCTCTTCATACCCCTCTAGAAAGGAGCCATTATAAATAGATGCTTTGGACACATAAATCAAAATGGAATGATCACCACTAAAGGCAAAAGACTCAAATCCACCCTCAAACTTTACACAATTGCGTAGAAGATTACCTTTCTCTTCGAAAGGTGAAAATATATAGCAGTTGCCATTTGAATGCTGAAAGACACAAATTTTTCCCACTGTCCCGTGAGTGTAAGACCTAGCATAACCATTACCTTCAGGAATATCGTGTTTCTTAAACTGAGCGTCAGGATTGTCCACGAAAGGATGAGCGAAAATAAGTTTTGCTGATGAGAATGTTTTTTGTATTCGCCTTACTAAAACATCAAAAATCACACCCCGCGACCGATCTTCAGAAACGTGTGCCTCATCAAAGAAAAAGACTCTTAGATCCAGCTTGGCTGAAGTTGTAAAAAGATCTCTAGCTCGCTCAGGAGTGAGTACAAATATTCTACGAGGATTTCGACTTGTAAAAATAGCGTCAACAAATGGAGTGATCATTACCCCCTTATCGCCATCAAACCTCTCCCTCATAGTATTTATATATTCAGCAATCAAGGCTCTAGAAGGTACAACAACAACTGCATCACCCTCTTGCTCAGCAATGAAATCCCGAATCGAATAGGACTTCCCAGCACTAGTTGGCGCCGATATTGATACAAATTGCTTGCTATCAATAGCTCGACGAACACTTGCCTGCACGGGAGTCAAGTATCCCCCGTAGGCTTTTTTATGAGCTTCACCTATGGAAGATAGAAGCAAAGAGTATAGATTCTCAGGCCTAATGACCTTATAGAAAAGTCCTAGCGCGGAGATTATTCGCTCTTCAAGCTGAGAAAACACATCCGGATGAAACACTCTATATAAAGATAGAGTTTCTAATATACCTGAATTAATCGGCCCTATCCTATGGACTTCATCAAGCACTCCAACCAGATCTTCAAAAGGAGTTAAACTATTTCGAATCAATCTAACCTTCATGAGTCACACCAATCATATAAACAAATTTCACGCTATGATTTTCGGAAAACTCTGCAGCTTTCTTTAGTGCATTTCTATATACTGTGAGCTGATCATCGGCATGAATCGAAAACGCCGCAATAACACCATGAACGTTATTATCAAGATTAGAAATCCCTTCGCTTGTAGCCAGGCTTACTAAGTGAACCCTATCTCGTTTGTGTTTTTTTACCGTAACGAAATCTCCAGCTTGTTTTAGCGCACGCCCATACGAAGTAGTGCTTGAGCAATACTTCGCCTCTCCAAAATTTATGATATGGCCAGGGCATATACTATGAAAATCGAAGCCTTCATTCTGTTTAGCTTGAGGCTTCCAAAGCTCCGCGATGGGTATGAGAGTGTGTTTGAAAACAACCTCAAGAGCTTTGGCCGCTCCCATTGAGACCATTAGCTCACCAAACTCATCAACGACAGAGTCTTCTCTTTCAGCAGCTTTAAATATTTCGACAAGAAGCTGCGCGGTTTCTTGAACAGTGTATTCATAGGAGGATCTGGTGCCGGCATCCAAGGTCATCATCCATGAAGTATCCACTACAGACTCGGAAAGTACCTTGGCTATTTTTGATATCTGGGACACATGAACATGGCAGAGTTTTACGAAGTCAATTCCATTTGCATTGAATACCTCGGTGAACTCACACCCCCAGCTAGAATCCGGAAGCGTCCCGCCATAAGTTATCGTCACGTAGATTCCTCCTTGAAAAGCGGGCTAAAAAAAATTGGAAGGACGCCACAACAGTCTGCGGATCTTATGAGGTCTGGAATTATGAGAAAGAAGGAATGCGGAAGAAAAGCGCACCCTAACTGACGAGAATCAGCTCTAAGCGAAAAGCAAGGCACGTCCACTCTATAGGTAGTCTTAGCCACAAATCGAATCCCTGATTAGGCACATCGCCATCACGGATGAGGCTAGCGCGCTAGGCTTAGAAGGTAAAGAGCCTGCAGTAACTACATTGGTCTAATTTTTGGAAAACTACTGCCTAAACCAGTCTGGATGGAAGCGGGAAATCTCTGTTATGAACCGCCCTGGCTTGGCGGGGCAAGCGCGAGGATTCATCATGCTGAGCCATAACACTATGCCGCAGTGCCCTGCTTGATGGCCAGCGTGAGGTCATAAGAAACGATGGTAGCTGCCGAAAGGATTGGGGATGAAGGAGACAGATTTACTTTCCGGGCTCCAAGCGCTGCAGCCTCACCGACTGAGCGTCTTACTTTCATTAAGCCAAATACAAAAAAGCCTCTTTTTTGGTTTTTAGTATTCCAAATGGTATTCCATCGAAAAATCAGAACATATTTTAATCATCAAAAACAATAGGTTAGCAATTTAATTCAGATTACCCCGGCCCACCAATCCAACAAAAAAAGACGTCCTCGGACGTCTTTTTTTGTGCCTGGAATCCAGTCAAACCAAGCTCCCAGCACCACCAAGCAAGCAATACCAATCACTTCTGCGCAGCCAACACCCTACGCGCCGCTTTCTCATTTTTCATCGCCGCAATCTCCCGCTCACACGCTTCCACATCGAAAGAATTGTCCCACTTGGCAATGGCGATCGTGCCGATACCGTTCCCGATCAAATTCGTCACGGCTCGCGCTTCGTTGAGGAATCGGTCGATGCCCAAGAGCAGGACAAGGCCTACCAGCGGAATGGAGTGGATGGTAGTGAGCGTTGCCGCGAGGGTGATGAATCCGGCCCCCGCCACGCCAGCCGAACCTTTCGACGTGAGCAGGAAAACGCCCAACAGGATCATCTGGTCCATAAACGTCAGTGGCGTATTGGTCGCCTGGGCAATGAAGATCGCGGCCATGGTCAGGTAAATGCAGGTGCCATCCGCATTGAAGGTGTAGCCCGTCGGCAGCACCATTCCCACCACCGACTTCTTGCAGCCCAGCTTTTCAAGCTTGACCATCATTCGCGGCAGCACGGCCTCGGTTGAGCACGTCCCGAGCGTGATCAGGATCTCGTCCTTGAAGTAACGGAGAAACTGCAACAGGGGCATGCCTGACCATCGAGCCACCGTGCCCAGCACGATCACGATGAAGACCAGGGTGGTGACGTAGAGCGCGATCAACAACTGGCCGAGGGACAGCAGCGTACCGATACCATATTTGCCGATCGTGAACGCCATCCCCGCGCCAGCACCAATCGGAGCCAGGCGCATGACCATGGCAACAATCTTGAACAGCCCTTGCAGGAACAGATCGATGGTATTGATCAGCGGTTTGCTGGTTTCCCCCATTTGAACCAGGGCCACGCCCATCAAGACAGAAAGCAGGATGACTTGCAGCATGGCGCCATTGGAGAACGCCCCGATGAAGGTTTGCGGGATGATGTTCATGAAGAAATCAATGGTGCCCCCCTGCTCCGTGGCGGCTTGGCTGTACTTGGCGATAGCGCTGCCATCGAGTGTGTCGACATTGATGTTCATCCCAACGCCAGGCTTTACAACGTTGACCACGACAAGGCCGATGACCAGAGCGATGGTCGAAAGGATCTCGAAATAGACCAGCGCCTTGACGCCAATCCGACCGACCTCCTTGATGCTGCCCATCTTGGCGATACCGACTACCACGGTGCCAAAAATAATGGGGGCCAAGAGCATTTTGATCAGCCTGATAAAGCCATCTGCGAAAGGTTGGAGCTTGGCGCCGAATTGCGGTTCGAAGTGACCGATTGCGGCACCGACCACGATGCCGATCAGCACCTGGACGTACAGCTGGCTATACCAGCGGGACTTGGAGATTTCCACGGGAGCACCTCATTTTATTGTTGTGATGGGCGTGTGGTGTGGCGCCAACGGTTGACGCCGGATAACGGCGGCCTCAGGCGAAGAGGCCGCGTTCGGGGCTGTCAGCCCTCGCCCAATTCGCGCATGACGGCGTACAAGGCGGACTTGGCTTCGAAGCCGACACCCGGAATGTCCGGCAGGCCCACGTAGCCGTTTTCCACGCGAATCCCGTCGGCAAACCCGCCGAACGGCTGGAACACATCGGGATAGGATTCGTTACCGCCCAGGTGCAGGCCCGCGGCGATATTCAGGGACATCTGATGGCCCCCGTGCGGAACGACGCGACGCGAAGACCAGCCCATCTCCTCCATCACTTTCAGGGTGCGCATGTACTCGACCAGGCCGTAGGACAGCGCGCAATCGAACTGCAGGTAATCGCGATCAGGGCGCATACCACCGTGACGCAGAAGATTACGGGCGTCCTGATGGGAGAACAGGTTTTCCCCGGTGGCCATGGGCAGTTCATAGTGATTTGCAAGCTCAGCCTGGAGTGCGTAGTCCAGCGGATCGCCCACTTCTTCGTACCAGAAGAGGTTGTATTTTTTGATGGCCTCCGCGTATGCAATACCGGTCTTCAGATCGAAACGACCGTTGGCATCGACCGCCAGTCGACGACCATCACCTACCACTTCAAGTACCGCTTCGATGCGACGGATATCTTCGTCCAGAGGAACCGCACCGATCTTCATTTTGACAACGTCGTAGCCACGATCCAGATAGCTCTGCATTTCCGCTTTGAGCTTGGTCTGGTCTTTGCCAGGGTAGTAATAACCACCTGCTGCATAGACCCATACCTTGTCATCTGCCACACCGTCGCGATAACGGTCGGCCAGCAGGCGATACAGAGGTTTGCCTTCAATCTTGGCAACGGCATCCCACACCGCCATATCAATGGTGCCAACTGCAACGGAGCGTTCACCATGGCCACCCGGTTTTTCGTTGGTCATCAGGGTTTTCCAGATGGCGAACGGATCAAGGTTATTGTTTTCTTTATCGATCAGCGACTCAGGGTCGGCTTCGGTGATGCGCGCCAGGAAACGGTCACGCATCAAAGCACCTTGACCATAACGACCGTTGGAGTTGAAACCGTAGCCGATGACCGGTTTACCCTCGCGAATCACATCCGTGACGACAGCGACGACCGAGCAGGTCATCTTGGAAAAGTCGATGTAGGCGTTGGCAATTGGCGAGGCAATGGAAACGGTTTTTTCACGGATGTCGACGATGCGCATGGCGGGTTCCTCTTGTTGTTGATGGCCCCACGTTATGCTTTGCGATGACACCCGCCCAATGCTAATAATGCCGCGCCCCATGCACAGGAGGCATTGCCCTTGGAACTCGTTTGGCTAGAAGATTTTTCAGCATTGGCGGAGTACGGCAGCTTTGTTCGCGCCGCTGAAGCGCGCCACGTGACTCAACCGGCATTCAGCCGCAGAGTCCGTGCACTGGAAAACTGGATGGGTGTGGAACTGTTCGTTCGCACGCCACAAGGTGCCACGCTGACCGAGGCTGGGAAGCAGATTTTGCCCAGTGCCCAAGAGACGGCTAGACGCTTGTATCGCATGCGCAGCGAAGCCCAGGAAGTGGCAGGCATGGCGATCAAGACGCTGCAATTCGCGGCCACCCATTCGCTGTCGTTCACGTTTTTTCCGAAGTGGCTGAGAAGCACGGAGAACGGTGCCCCCATCGAGGCGGTGCGACTGCATTCCGATAGCATGGCGGCCTGTGAGCAGATGCTGATCCAGGGCCAGGTGCAGTTCCTGCTTTGCCATCGCCATCCGGACGTCCCGCCGCTGTTGGCCCCGGATCAGTTCATGGGCAAGAAGGTCGGCGAGGATGTACTCGTCCCACTGGCGAGCGCTTCCGCAAACTTTGGCAATGCGCCCGCAACGCTGCCGTACCTGGCGTATACCCAGGAGTCCGGGCTGGGGCGCATCGTCGCTCATCGACTCCAAGGCAAGGAAGAGTTCCTGCACCTCAAGCCGCTGTTCAGCAGCCACCTCGCAGCGGTGCTCATGTCCATGGCGCTGGAAAACAAAGGGGTGGCCTGGCTGCCAAGCAGCCTGACCGAGCAAGAGGTCGCCGACGGACGCCTGGTACGAGCCCTCGACGAAAGCTGGGATATCCCGCTGGATATTCACCTCACTCGTCCAACGGGTGCCATTAGCCCATCGGCGGAGGAGTTCTGGGCGAAGCTAAAGGATTGCTGAAGTTGCTTCGCCCGCGTCGGGCCATTGCGCCTCGACAGTCATCTCAGGTGTGATCGCGCCTCATCTCTGCCCATTCGATCAATGCCTGGATAGACGGCCCGAGTGCATGCCCCATGGGCGTGAGCCTGTATTCCACCTTCGGTGGCACTTGCGGATACACCGTCCGCAGCACAATGCCGTCCTTTTCCAACTGTTTTAGCTGTTGGATCAGCATTTTCTGGTTGATCCCTTCTATCAGCTTCTCCAGATCCGAGAAACGCAGCGCGCCCTTCGCCGCGAAAAGCTGGCACAAGATAATGATCTTCCACTTCCCTTCCAGCACGCGAAGCGTTTCGGTCGTTGCCTCGGCCCATTTCCGACGATTTTGCGGATCGCCGCAATCCCACTCCCGTTCCATTTCTTCCTCGATGGTGAGTTACACACCTTTTGGTAGGTACTTACCATTATCACATCAGCCTCCTAGAATCGGTGCAAGACAAATGACCCAGGAGGCTCAGCCATGAAAATCGGCATCATCGGAACCGGTAATATCGGGGGCACCCTCGCTCGCAAATTCAAGGCAGCGGGTCACGACATACGTGTTGCGAACTCTCGAGGCATCAACGGCGTTCGCGCATTCGCCGAAGAGATTGGAGCCGAACCGGTGGACATTCGCGGCGCAGTCGAGGGTGCGGATGTGATCGTGCTCTCCATACCGCTACCGGCGTTGAGCGCACTGCCTGCTGATCTGTTTGCCGCTGTACCGGGCAGCGTCCCGGTGGTGGACACGAGTAATTACTACCCTGGCATACGTGACCCCAACATTGCTGAAATTGATCAAGGGATGACGGAAAGCGTTTGGGTTTCGAAGCAGATTGGGCGCCCCGTCATCAAGGCTTTCAACAATATCCTGGCTTATACCTTGGCAGAGTTGGGCAGTGCCGAAGGCACCCCGGGTCGCTTGGCAGCGGCAGTGGCTGGCGACGATCCCAAGGCGAAGGAAACGGTGATGTCCCTGGTCAACCAAGCGGGCTTCGATCCGGTGGACGGAGGTTCCCTGGAAGAGTCCTGGAGACAGCAACCGTGTACGCCAGGCTATTGCTGCGACTACGACGCCGAGACTCTGCGCAAGGCGCTTTTGACCGCCTCCAAAGGACAAGCCGCTGCGAAACGAGACGAGTTTCCTAAACACTTCGAGCGGCTCGGCCCCAACCCAAGCCATGCCGATATTGTCGCCATGAACCGCTCCTTGAACGCACCTGATTGACGCGTACTGACCGGCGCGATTTCGCCCCGTTCTAATGCGACGAAACATAAACAGACGGACCAGCAGGCGCAGGCAATGCATAGGTCGCCTTCATCCATTCAATCTCGGCCTGGGGCGTCCTGCCGAACATCCGCTTGAACTCGCGGCTGAATTGCGAGGCGCTTTCGTAGCCGACATTGAACGCTGCCGTCGAGGCGCTCATGGTGTTGCGCAGCATCAATAACCGCGCCTGGTGCAGGCGCGTCGATTTCAAATACTGCATGGGCGAAGAGTCTGTCACGCTGCGAAAGTGCAGGTGAAAGTTGGGCACGCTCATGCCTGCTTCCTGGGCGAGCGTTTCGACATCCAGATGCTCGTGGTAGCTGCCGTGGATCTTACGGATCGCCCGGGTAATCTTGCCGAAGTGCCCCTGGCGACTGAGGGCGGCGCGCATCGAGCCGCCCTGCTCGCCGGTGAGGATCCGGTAGTAGATTTCCCGGATCAGCGACGGTCCGAGAATTAGCGCGTCGCCCGGATGACTCATGGCTTCCAGGAAACGCAGCGTCGAGCTGCGCAGCTGATCGTCCATGGGCGAGGCGTACATGCCTTTGGGTTGGGCATCGCTGGGGCCGAGGGTCTCATCCACTTGCAACATCAGCTCGCTGGCCAGTTGCAAATCGAGGCGCATGTAGATCGCCAACATGGGCTCCTCGGCGCTGGCGTCGGTCTCCATGGTGAATGGAACCGGAACGGATACCACCAAGTAATGCTGGGCGTCGTACACATAGACTTCATCGCCCAGATAGCCGCGCTTGCGACCCTGGCACAGGATCACGATACCGGGCTCGTACAGAACCGGCGTGCGCGTCAGCGGCCGGTTCGAGCGAAGGAAACGAATGTCGTCCAGTGCGCTGAGGTTGTAGCCCTCGACTGGCGCGAGCTGTTCCATCAACTGCACCATGCGCGCAGCGGCCTGAGTCATCGACGCCCCCTTTTGCTGGCCGTTCAACCGTCGGTCGAACGGGTCAGCGCTTCCCATTGATCAATCTCGCTGGCCGCCCGACTGAGCTTGTCGCGCACCAGGTTCAGTGCATCGCTGCCCAACAGCAAGTGCGCGGGCGGCGTCGGGCTGGCAATGATCTGCAACATCGCCTGCGCCGCTTTGCGAGGATCGCCCAGTTGCTTGCCGCTTTTCTCCACGCGCGCTTTGCGTATCGGATCGAAACTGGCGTCGTAGTCGGCAATGCTCCTCGCCGTGCGCTGCATCGAACGGCCTGCCCAGTCGGTGCGGAACGAGCCCGGCGCAACGGCCGTCACGAAGATGTTGAACGGTAGCAGTTCCTTGCTCAGCGTATCGGAGAGGCCTTCGAGGGCAAACTTGCTCGCGCAGTAATAGGAAATACCCGGCATCGTAATGGTGCCGCCCATGGACGTGATGTTGAGGATATGGCCGGCACGGCGCTGGCGAAAATACGGTACGAAGGCCTTGGTCACCGCGACCGCGCCAAACACGTTGACGTCGAACTGGCGACGCATTTCCTCCAGCGGCGATTCTTCAAAGATGCCTTCGTGACCGTAGCCGGCGTTGTTGACCAAGACATCGACCGGGCCGTGGCTGGCCTCTGCCGCTGCCACTGCGCTATCTATTCGGTCGAACTCGGTGACATCCAGGATCACGCCGTGAGCACGCTCCGTGGAAAGCGCTTCGAAGGCCTGCAACGCCGCCTCACTGCGCACGGTGCCAATGACTCGATGCCCCGCCGCAAGCGCCTCCTGCGCCAGGGCGTTGCCCAAGCCACTGCTCACGCCGGTGATGAAGAGGATTTTCCTGTCGTGCATGGTGAACTCCAGATGGATAGACAGGAGGCCATGGTAACGATCGAAAAATGGCCCACCTATGCCGGTTTGCCTTGGGGCATTGCCTATTCCTATCAGCGCGTCAGATTCCCGGGCCTGTCACACGGGCTGGCAACCTGGCCAAGCGATCCCAACCGTTCGCATCGATCCCCGAGCAATTGGGCAACCACAGCTTCTGCAGCGGCAATTGCTCGAATACGGGCACCACGGCCGACGTGATCCGCGATTCCCCTGGATCAGCACCCAGCGCCAGGTCCCGCAACCGCAAGCCCGCCAGATGAGCCACCCCGGCGTCGGTCAGCCAAGGACTGTCATGCAAGCCCAGGCGTTGCAAGGGCAGGTCGCGCAAACAGGCCAGGTCCGCGTCGCGCAGGTCCAGGCCGCTGATTTCAAGCTGCTCCAACGGCAAGCCCAACTCGACGAGCTTGCGCAACACCTTGCCATCGATGCCCCGGCAAAAACTCAGATCGAGCCGCTTCAGCGGCAGGCCGGCCAGTTGCTTCAGTTCCTTCCAGGTGGTGTCGTTCAACGACAACTCCAGGGACTCCAAGTCCAAGCCGCGCAGATCACTCAACGTATCTGCGCAGACACCTTGCACATCAGACAATCCCAAGCGCTTCAAAGGAAACCCGTGCAGCACGTCGAGCCGCTCGATCACCTGCCGTAGGCACTTGAGGTTCAGCTCCGTGAGCGGCATTCCCTCCAGGATTTCAAGGTCGTCTTCGCAGATGAATGCAGATTGGAGCGAAAGCTTTTCCAAAGGCAGCCCCCGAATAGCCTGCAACACACTCTCGCCTGCGTAGCAGTCGTCCAGACTCAACGAGCGCAACCCCGTCAAGTCGCCAAGCCAGGCAGGATCATCGAGGATCGCGCCGCGGTCACTGAGCGACAACCGTTCGAGGGGATGACTGGCCAACTGCGCCATGCCACGGGACGTCAACTCGCCCACGCGTTGCAACGTCAAAGATCGCAGCTTGAGGCGTGACAGTGCTTTAAGGCCATCGTCGGTGATGTCATCGCAACGGTTCAACGACAATTCCTGCAACGGGCTGTCGCTCAGTTGATGGAGAAAACGGTCATCAAAATCCTCGCCATAGGTTTGCAGTTTCAGCCGGCGCAACCGCGTGGTCGGCGGTAGGCACTGGGCGTTATCGTCGCGGGAAAAATTACTGACTTCCAAGGTTTCGAGGGCATTGGCAGGCAAACGCTGCCACATCTGCGGGCCGCAGATGAACCTGGGGCTGTTGAGCACCAACGTGCGCAGGGGCAACCCGGCCAGGGCGTCACACCATTCTGGCTCGGCATTGTCCAATTCCAGATGATCCACCGGCAGGCCATGCAGTTGCGGCAGCAACGGGCCGGGGCGATTTGTCAGGGCCGTGGTGCTCAGTTGAGCCACCGTCCCATTAGCCGCCGGATCGCCCAGGCCCGCCGCGACGCGCAAACCTTCCAGTGTCGCCTCCCCGGTATCGAGCAGGTCGCGATAGAGCGATGCGCGTGTGGTGATGTCATCGGGGTTGGCGGCGAGTTGGGCGATCAGCGCATTGCGAGTAGGGGTTGGCACGGTTTATCAGTCCGAAAGTCAGGGGCGCGAAAGACAAGTTGAGAGATGAAACAGGGCGCAAGAAAAACTATGAAGACGCCGTGCAAGCCGCTATGACCGCTTATCCAGGGCTCCTGGCGCACCGCAGACCCTAGGCTAGAGTCAATGCTTTGCCAAGTTTTAAAGGATTGAAATCATGCCCACCCGTTACAGCGCCCCTGGCATCATGATCGTCGATATTTCCGGGCAAGCCGAGAACGCCCAGGACGTGGTCATACAGCCCGACGGTTCGATACTGATCGCCGGTTTCACTGATCACCCCCTCGACCCTGATTACGGCATGGATTTTTCTCTCGCGCGCCTTCGCCCCGACGGGAGTCTGGATACTACGTACGGCAACGCGGGACGAGAGGAGATTCATAAACAAATCCCCCTTGAAAAAACTTACACCCTGCGAGTCCAGGCCGACGGCGCGGTCGTAGCCGTTCATGAAGGTCACGACGACACGCCCATCGTCCAGCGTTGGGGCCCCGACGGCAAAGCCGATACGGTATTCAACAGCAACGCTGCGGCCAGCTTGTCCAGCGGGTTCGGCTACGGGCCGATCGTGGAGGCCAACGCCGATGGCGGTGTACAGATAGCCGCAGTGGACGGCCAGTCGCTTAAGGTGGCCCAGTTGCTCGCCGATGGCACGCGCGACATGTCATTTGGCATCGACGGTGTGATGACGCTGCCTGCCCCCGGCACGCTTCAGTCCGTGCAAGGCATTACCACGCTCGCGGATGGCAGCATGCTGGTCCACGGCGCACCCGCTTTCCACAACAGCTTGTTCAAGTACACCGCGAGCGGGGAACTCGACACCGGCTTCGGCGATAACGGCGTCCTCGCGCTGACGAGCTTTGGCAGCTATCGCGGCGGCGTTGCAGTGCAGGATGACGGCAAGATAGTGATGTCCGCCACGACCGCCTTCGATGACTTCACCGTAATGAGGTTCAACGCCGATGGCAGCCCAGACGTCAGCTTCGGCGACCAGGGCCTGGCTCGCATCGACCTGCCCGGTGTTTGGGCCGCCTCAACCGAAATCACGCTGCTGCCCGACGGCAAGATGCTGCTGGGCGGAACTGCTTTTGCCAACGGCGGCAGCGATTTTGCCGTCGTTCAGCTAAACGCCGACGGCAGCCTGGACACCACGTTCGGCAGCACGGACGGAAGCGCCAGATTGGTCGGTTCCTCTGGCAGCGACCTGTTGAAAGGCTTGGAGACAGACGAAATCCTGCGCGGCCTGGCAGGGGACGATGTACTACAGGGCAACCTTGGCCGCGACCTGCTTTCCGGCGGCGCGGGGCACGATGTGTTCAAGTACACCAGCGTAGCCGACAGCTTCCGAACCGCTGAAACCAGCAGCAGCGACCGCATACTCGACTTCAACCCCAGCGAGGACCGCATCGATTTCAGCACCCTGGGCTTCACTGGCATAGGCGACGGCTACGACGGCACGCTGGCGATCCGGAGCAATGCCGACAATACCCGCACCTATCTGAAAAGCTTCGAAGCCAACGCCGAAGGCCAACGCTTCGAACTCATGATCGATGGCGACTTCGTCGCCCAACTTGACGACAGCAACCTGATATTCAGCGCGCCGAACAGTGCCGCGCAGGCCGGGCCTGACAATGGCGCGGATCTGGCTGACCCGACCGCGCCAGGGTACGTGGATCTGAGGCTGATAGGCATGACGGATCAGGATCCGACGGTGGTTTGATGGGGCCTCGCAATAAATCTTTGGCCTTTTCACGCTGTGGTGAGGGAGCTTGCTCCCGTTGGGCCGGTCCGATGCTTCGGGCGAAGCAGCCTTACGATTTTGCGGTCGCTACGCAACCGAACGGGAGCAAGCTCCCTCGCCACGGTCACCTCTCTAGCGATGCCAATGTGCCCAATGGACGGCTGGTTTCGACCTTGTTGATAGCGGCAAAGCGATGTAGGGAAATACCACTGCTGGAACGCCAACGCTCCTACACGAAGCTCGGAAAGCGGTGTCTTGTGGCACTTGAGCGGGACGGCCTATAGTTCGTCGTCGCCCCAATGGCGACTCGGGTTTGGCGACCCGGAAACGAGGTAGCTCTTTCAACTGAATGAGGTCCTACCCATGAACCGATACATGCCCATCACCGGCATCGACTGCACCCCCGCCACCCTGCTGATCGACACCGAAGCCCCGCTTGATGTCCTCTTCGAAACCGCTGACTACCGCATCCGCACCGTGACCCAACTGCTGGAAAATATCGCGTTCCGCTCGGAGATCAGTTCCGACACGCTGGTGCTTTCCGACTTTTGCAAGATGCTGACGATCGCGTTGCGTGACGGGTGTGATGTGATGGATGTGATTGGCAGGCGATTGCGGGCGCAGGCGCCGGAGTAAGTGAAGACGGGCGACTATGGCCATAACGTAGGCCCCACCGTCGGGAGCAACTACATCTATCTACTCCGATGAGCTGTGGCGCAGTTCGTCAAGAACTGCGCCACATTTTCAACCCAAAATGGCGCGATTCTGAGAACTGCGCCATAATCGCGCCAAATCTTCTCTAACAGCGCCAACATAACCATGCCTTCGACCACCGACATACTGAACAGTATCCTGGCATCCAGGAGCGGGGCGAGCCTCTCAGAGCTTTTGACCAAGCACCCGGAAATCGCCCGGCGAACGGCGCAGCGCATCCTTGCAAACCTGGTCGAAAGCAGCCAAATCACTGCACAGGGAGAAGGCAGGGCACGACGTTATTTCGCAATAGAACACCAGGCCGAAACCCACGCCCTGAATACTGACACCGATGCCTTCCCTGCCTTCATTCCATTATCTGCAGACAGCCGGGACATACTCGCCTATATCAACCAGCCCACAGAAGCGCGCAAGCCGGTGGGCTACCAACGTGACTTTCTGGACGCCTATCGTCCTAACGAGACAGGGTACTTACCTGAGTCGTTGCGGCGCCAATTGCACAGGATGGGCAAAACCGCAGATGCGACGGAGCCAGCAGGCACTTACAGCCGGGCGGTCCTGAATCGCTTGTTGATTGATCTGTCGTGGGCATCAAGCCATCTGGAAGGGAACACCTACTCACGGCTCGACACACGACAACTCATTGAGCAAGGTAAGGCAGCACAGGGCAAGGCCGCTATAGAAACGCAGATGATCTTGAACCATAAGACAGCTATCGAGCTTTTGGTCGAGAACATCGAGAGTGCCGAGTTCAACCGTTACACATTAATGAACCTGCATAGCGCCTTGGCCGAAAACCTGCTGCCCAACCCAGCAGACGAAGGCCGAATTCGCCAGCACGCCGTCGACATCGGGAAAAGCACCTATCGCCCGCTCTCAACGCCACAGCAAATTGAAGATGCACTGGACGTCCTGCTTGGCAAAGCCAATCAGATCGCTGATCCGTTCGAGCAGTCTTTCTTCATGATGGTGCATCTGCCCTATTTGCAGCCTTTTGCCGACATCAATAAACGCACCTCCCGACTGGCAGCGAATCTCCCCTTGTTCCGTGCCAATCTTTGTCCGCTGACCTTTCTGGATGTACCGGAGCAGGCGTACAGCCGAGCCACATTGGGTGTGTACGAAATGACCCGTGTAGAGCTGCTTCGCGACCTTTATATCTGGGCCTACGAACGCTCAACACAGGAATATCTGGCAATCAAGCAAGACCTTGCGGAACCCGATCCTTTACGCCTGGCATGGCGAGAGCTCATCAAGAAGACCATTCGGGAAATCGTCACTCACCCAGAGCTTGACCCATTGTCATGTATTCAACGCGCGGTAGCGGAATATGTTCCGGAAAGAGAGCAACCGGAGGTGCAAGCATTGATCGTCGAAGAACTCCGTCGACTGCACGAAGGGGTTCTCGCACGCTATGGGTTACGACCATCAGAGTTCATGTCCTGGAAGTCGCGCCATGGCCACTGATAGGTGAGTAAAGAAGTGGACAGATAACGCGGTCTTTCCCCGCCCCATTACGGACCGTTTCAACCATGATTTAAATTCTTAGCCGCCTGATTCAAACAAAGAAAGGAAGAAAGGGGACGAAGAAAGGGGACAGATCTATTTATAAACCGAGCAAAACCAACAAATCTGCCCCTCTGCGTTTGTCCTTAAATAAATCGCTCCCTTTTCTTCCTCACTCAATAACCCCCAACACTATCATCAGCAAAAGATAGCCAAGACGCAGCAACACAACCGAAAACCTCATCACTGGTGCGAGCTTGCAGTTCTATAATCGCCCGTCTTGCATCAGCAATTAACCAGCCCGTCGAGTTCAATGTCAGCCAGGCATAGTCCAAACGACCCGCCGACATAAAATTTTCGAATAGCGTCGTTTTCACTTGAGCAGGATCAAACCAGCCAGGCAAACTCGCGCTCTCTGATATCCGCATATTCTTACTGAGAACTTCAAAGGAACAGCTAGTTTCCCACCAGTTCCCTCTGGCAAACTCACTGGGAAAGTCTCCCATATATGGATTGCCGTCATAGGAAATACATTCGAGAGGGGTTAATGTTCTAAACAGCTCTGCCTTGGGAAACCCCTTTGAATCGTCACCTGTTTTCAGAGAGACTGCATCAAGCTCCGATAAGTTTTCAAGTCCTACCCTCGCCGCGAACTGCTCAAGATCTAACGTCACCCCATCATCCAAACTGATCGCCATCATCGCGATTACTCCAAACAATTGGGAAGGAGTTCTCGCGATCTCAGTTGTCATGCGATCGGAGCTTACAAACATCTTTACAAAACAAGGCTCCCGCTCCACGAACCAGTGCATCCAATATCCAATATAGGTAGGACGAGAGCCATCACTCCAGATTGGGACCAGCGCAGGTGGAAAACCAAACCATTGAGCAGGCGCCTCTAGAGTGCAAATTGGTGACTTGATTCTTCCGGCCGCACACGCTACCACTGCATCCGACAGACTGAGAGCTTTAAGCGCGTTTTCAAAGTTCGTGTTCTTACCGTTTTGGCGCCAGCAAAGAAAGGGGACAGATTTATTTAACCATCAGAGCGATGACTTCCACTCGCCCTTTAAATAAACCTGCCCCCTTTCCACGACTACTAGAATTTTAAAAAAGGAGACAGTTTTACTTAACACAAAGCAATGGACTTTACTCTCTGCCGCACTTTTATCCCCACTACCGTTCTTCCTTCGGCCAACTCTCACCCGTGTTCCGCTCCCATTTCTTCCTGAGTTTCGGCAGTTTTCTTTCAAAATCAACTCGGTTTAACTCGACATCTTCTTTGGCGAGACGCGAGTAAGCGTTTCCCCGAAGATCTGCTTTCAAAATTTCGAGTTATTGGGGAGTGAACTGCCTACCTCTCAAATCTTGAATATCTGTAAGTTACGACTTGGTATCCTTAGCTAATTGCGTACTCAGAAGGCCCGTAGCGGAGTCACCGTCCTGAAAAACGCCTCCTCAACACCTGCCCCTCCTTTTGCTCCCCCTTTTGCACCATCAACTTATCCAGGAAATGTGATCCCCATCTAAATAATATAGCCCCTCAAGCTTTCCTGAAATTTTAGGCAGGTCGAGAACAGAATCTGAAACATACAAAAAAGGGAGTCTGCTCCTCAGCGCTTGAGCATTTGCAGAGTAGTCTGCCCAAGAAGGCTCAACCATCCCATTCCAAAATGTAACAAACGAGCCATCCTCAAGAAGAATTACAGGTTTTAAATACTCAACCTCTCCACTACCATCCCAGTACAGATAGCCTAAATAACTAGAACCATCCAGCCCAACAAAACTAGCGCGAACGATTATTTGAGCGTCACTACAAATCTCCTTGTCAAGGAGAGGTCGGACTGTCAGCTCATCTTCCGCAGACTCATCCATAGGGAAGTACCAAACGCCAGAGCAAGCAAGATCATCAATGGTTAATTCATATATTTGTTTATCAGTCATGCTTGCATACCTATTTAATCAAATGCTTGATTGAGTCAAACAATTCGGGCCGCCCTATATCGCCATAGGCTTTCTGCAACCCGGAGCTTATCTGCCCAGAAGTATACGTAGCCGGCTTACCACCCACCATGGGAGGTAAATATTTACTGATAGCTTTATGCATTGCATCAGGATTCACCTTTCCCGTATGAGAGTACTGGGTAATTAAAGTCGCTGGGTGATCCAGCATGTCATTTTTCGTATACCCAAGCATCTTTCCCAAATATTGAGGCAAGGTGTGATGCGCTTGGAATCCTTTGTTTAACCCCTGAAGCTCTCGATAAGTGGGACTAATTACGTCAGGTACAATCGGACCTGTTGCTTTAACCCCCGAAACCAGTACCGACGCCCCACTCCCATCAAGGTACTTCCCAGCCCCCTTGAGCAGCGCGATTTCCATCGCCGCCTTAGCGGCCTCGGTTCCATAGTCGCGGAGGGGGTTTACGTCGCCAGGATAAGTCGCGCTGTCGAACGATGCGAGTACCTTGCTTCCTTGCGTGTAATCGTAAGGAGCGAACAACTGCCCTGTGGCCTGCCACCCATCGACAAACGACGCGGCGCCGCCCAGACCGGAGAACGCAGGTATAGCGCAACCGGCTCCGGTGATACAAGCGGGCGTGGAGAGGATCGCGCCGCCGAACCCTGCCGCTGCCCCTATCGCGCCGAGTACCGCGCGGCTTGCCTGGGACGACTGTCTGAGCTCCTTGTCGTTTAGCAGCAAGTCATCGTTGGCTTGGTCCCATTTCGAATATTCGTCATAGGCACCGGTCGCAATCAGCGCGCTTTGCGCACCTGAGAATCCCTTGCCATCCGCCTCAAGCGCTTTGACCGCCTGGTAGTTTGGATCGTCCACCGGAACCGAGGCGGAGCAATGAACCAGAGCACACGCAGCCGCTTTCAGTTCATAGGATTTTTCAGGTGTTTCCTTTTGTAGTTTCTCAAGTGCAACGGTCTCTTTCTGGTGAAGCTGGCGATTGTATTCGTCAGCCATCAATGCGACCCAAGAGGCTTTCTCGACATCGCCGCCAGCAAGACCGGCTGCCGTCAAACCGACGATCTGAGAAACCGCTTGTCGCAAATCAGGCTGTGTATCGAAAATGGCATTGAGTTCTCCAGCCATGGCCTGGCTGGCACCCGCCGCGATGGCCCCGGTCTTGAAGTCGCCGCCGGTAGCGCTGGAAATCGCTCCTCCCGCCAATGCATGCATGGCAGTACGAGCGACGCCCCCTTCGGCCCACATGGCCATGCCTGTGGTATCGCCTGCATTCTTCGCGGTTTGCCAATGGTCCTGTGCATAACCACCGACAAAATTGAACGTTGTCGCCGCTGCGACGGTACTTGCCTGATAGACCAGCCCATCACGGAGGTTCTGACCGAGGCTACCTCCATTGATAGCGGTTTTGATGATGCCTCCCGCAACACCCTGAGCCCCGGCGTGCAGCGCAAAACCACCCACTCCTTGAAGCGTATTTAAATCAAAACCCTTGGTGAGGTTGTTGAACGGCACTGTATTGCCGCCGAGTGCGGGGTCGATGACGCCCTTGGCAAAACCGGCCGTGATCCCGGCGATTACGTAGTTTTTCAGGTTATCTGACGAAAAGACGTCCTTGAAGGTCGCCCCCAGGTCACCCTTGTTGTTGATCGTACTGACCGCCGTTTGCGCAACTGCTGCCGAAAAACTCGCCGTGGCGGCGGCCGATGCAGCAGCGCCTACGGTCGCAGCCGTGGCAGCTGAAGCACCTGCGGCAGTTGCCGCCCCAGCAGCGGCGCTGCCAGCACTGGCGCCGACTGTAGCGGCAGTTGCAGTACCCGCCGTCAGCACGGTAACGATGATAATGATTGCCAACATCGCGCCCTGCCCCAGGCTCGAGTGGCTGTACTTAAACGACTCGTGAGTTTCCTTGATCAACCGCCAATCCACATCCCCTCGCTGCTCGGCCTCCTTGAGCCACGCCAACTTGGGGTCAGCCTTGACCATGACATCGATGGTCTGGCTGACTGTTTTCTCGTTGATATGCTTGATATCGATGTTCAAGCCATCGGCCGCTTTGATGGCCACGTTCCCCTGAGCTTGCAATTGGCTCTGAATCAAGGTTTCGTTGGTATGGCCTTTCCCCTTCATCGAGTTCCAAGCCAGACTTGAATCGCTCTTTGTATGGCTTTCCTGGCTCAGATCCTTGACACCCTCGAAGGTAATCGAACCGCCGCTCTGTAACGTCAGGTCATTGCCGCTGCTCAGCTTGGCCGCCTGATAACGCTGGTCGCTCCCGCTGAGCAATACCAAGTCACCGCCCGTAATGATCTGGCTGCCCACATGCGTAACCTTGGTCACCTCATCCCGCTGAGTCTTCTTGCTTCCCCAGCCCCCTTTCTTCTTCATGTCGTACAGCGAATAGTGGCTGTTTTGCGCAGCTAGCAGCTCAAGCCTGCCACCCGCCACGAAATAGGCCTCGTTTGCAGCGTTGACCTTGCTGGAAATCAGCGCCAGGTCCTGCCCCGCGCTCAAGGCAACGTTGCGTCCCGCCTTGACCGTCGAAGCCATTTGGATGACATGATCCTCTTGGCTGGTGACCTTCTTGGACTTGTCGTAGGAGTGCTGCTCATCCGCTGCCGAGGCGAGGGTCAAGTTTTCTTTGGCGGCGAGAGTGACGTCACGCTTGGCATCGATCTGGCTGGCGACGACGGTGAGGTTGCGGCCGGCATTGGCGGTCAGGTCGCGGCCGCTGTCGAGGCTGGAGCCATATTGTTTGATGTCCTGGTCACGATGCCGACCGCGAGTGCCGCTGGTGATGCGTTCGGCGGCAATGAGATTGACATCGCGCGAGGCATTGAGCGTGGTGTCGGCTCCGCTTTTCAGCACACCGCCGACATTGTTAATGTCACGCCCGGCACTGACGCCCAGGTTGTTTCCCGCTTCGATGCGGGCGGCGCTGTCGATGAAGTCGGTGCGTTCGGTGCGGTAGCCGCTGCTGCTTTCGTGAGTAGTAACTGTACGTTCGTTGATCACGTCGCCGGTGAGGGCAACAACACTCACATCCCGCCCAGCAATAACCCCACCAGCCCGGTTAGTAAGGTCATTACCCGCCAACGCCTCAAGCCGATTGCCCGCCTCCAGCAACCCGCTGTTAACCAGGCTGTCGCCCGCCGTCGCCCTCAGGTTGCTGGACGCCCGCAAGGTGCCCGCATTGTTCAGGTTCTTGCCAGCAATCAGGCTGACGTCCGAGCCTTGGATCAGCGCCCCATTCGCCGCCAGACGATGATTGGCCTGGGCCAGATACAGCACCGGCACCAGCACCTGCTCGTTATTCACCGTCCGAGTTTCCATCCAGACGATGTCATGGGTAAGGGCCGCAACCTGTTCGGAGGTCAGGCTCACGCCCAGGGACAGCTTGAGAGCGTCCTTGCTGGCGATGGCGTTGTTCATCAGGTACTTGAACATGCCGTCGTCGGAGGTCTGGCCGTCGAGGAAGCGCTGGCCGGTTCGGGCGATCACGGCTTGCTGGATCAGGCGTTGTTCGTAGAACCCATCGCCCAGGCGCTTGGCGGCGGTGTCCGGGTCGTAGCCCAGATTCGACAGCAGGTAATCCGAGCTCATGAAGCGGCGCATGTCGGTTAGCGCCGGGTTGGTCTCGATCAGGTATTTTTGCGGGTTGGCCTGGAACGAGCGATCCGGCAGGCCACGCACTTGCGTCAGCCCCGCACCTTGGGTCGGCGTGGTCGAGCCGTCGCCGCTCATGCGGAACAGGCCGTTTTGCCCGGTGGGCAAGTCGAAGCCCGGCAGGGCCAGTGGATCGACCTGTTGCTGGGTCAGGCTCGGCGGGAGTTGCCGATTGACGCTGATGCGGGTCGAGAAGGCGTTGTCGGCCTGGGTGTCGGTACGCGGGCCGGCGCCGACGTAGTTGTAGCCGCCACGCACGACGCCGCTGTTGAGGTCGCCCTGGGTAGGAATGTCGACGGCGCCACCGGCCTGGATAATCGCGGCATAGGTCTGGTTATCGGTGGTGGTTGTTTGAGTGTGGAACTGCGGTAGCTCACGTTCGGTCATGCCGATGAAACGGCTCATCGCTGCTTCAAGGCCACCTAGGTCATTGGCGTTGTAGCCCGGGCTCTGCAACCAGTATTTGTTGGTAAAGTCGTTGGCAGCGGCGCGCCAGCCACTCGGGTGGCGCGTGCGCTCGGACCTGAAGGTGCGCGAGGTTTCGATTTCGCCGGTCTCGATGCCGATGTTGTCCAGGCTGACGAGGTTGGCGGTCAATGCGCCGCCGACGCCGATGCTGCTGCTCCGGTTGGTCAGGGTGTCGCCCTGGATATTCAGGTTGCCGCCGGTGGTGATGCTGGAGGCGGCGCTGGCCGCGGTGACTTCGAACTTGTCGCGCTGGACGATCTGCCAGACGTGGTTTTCCTTGCCACCGCTGCAATCCCCGGCGTTGTACCCTTCGATGCATGTCACTTCCCTGATCGAGGCGGTGTAGATGCCTGCATCGTGAGTGGTCAAGACCTCGCGGATGTTGTCGATCGTGCTGGCCGCCAGGCGCATGTTGCCGTCGCTTTGCAGCGTGCCGGAGCTGTTGAGGATGCGGCTGGCACGGGTGCCGAGGCCGTCGCGATCGATGCTCAGATCACCCAGGCTGTAGATGTCGGCATAGCGGTTGGTCAGGCTGTTGACGCGCAGGCTGGTATTGCCGCCGCTGAAGATCAATCCATGTTCGTTGAGCAAGTCGCCGGTGGATACGCCGAGCGCGCCGGCACTGCCCAGCGTGCCGTAGTTGTTGAGCGTGGCGGCCGTGACGCTCATATCCGCCGCCGAGGTCAGGCGACCGTAGCTGTTGAGGACGCCATCGACCACGACGGTTGTGTTGCCACCGCCCGCGATACTGCCGTTTTGCTCCAGGTTGATCAGTGCCGCCTTGAGGCCCAAGGTGCCGAGACTGCTCAAGCGGCCATTGCCGGTATAAGCACCGGTCAGTTGCAGATCTATGGCTCCGTCGCTGCCGATCAGGCCGTCCACGCGCCAGTTGCTGCCGCGGCCTTCCATGCTATTGGCGCTGAGCAACTGGCCGGTGGCCGTCTGGGTCAGCTGATCGACATGAACCACCAGATGGCCGGCCTGGATCGCGGTGCTGTTGGTCCAGCGGTCAGCCGTCACCGTCAGGTTACCGTAGGTCACCAGTTGCCCACCCGCCTGGCCCAGGTTGGCCTGGCTGATACCAAACAGTCCCAGGCCGGTGTGCAGCAGCTTGCCACCCACGTTCTGGACGCTGCCGGTGATGAAGCCCACATCATTACTGGCGGTTTCGAGGGTGCCGTCGCTGTTATCGAACAGCCCCCCGATTTTGAATGCCGTGGTGCTGTTCTGGCCCAGGGTGCGCAGTTGGCCTTTCTGGTTGCTCAAACTGGCGGCCAGAATGTCCAGGCTGTCCTGGCTTTCAATAATGCCGGCGTTGTTGTTCAGCGCCCCCGAAAGGTCAAAGTCGATGCGACTGGCGCTGACCTGCCCGTCGCCGCTGTTGTCCATGCCCCGGCCAGTGACCCAGACCTTGCCCGTGGCGTATATCCCGCCGTTGCGATTGTTGATATCCGCCGCTGCGTTGGTGACCACGACATCGCCGGCTTGCGCAGCGATGCGTCCGCCGTCGTTGAACAGCCCAGCCAAGGCTTGGATGCTGAGTCCTTGGGCCTGGATCGTGCCGCCCCGGCGGTTCACGTCGTAGCCGTTTTTCAGCACGCCGGTGGTGCGTGCTTCCAGCGCGGCCTTGACGCTGGACAGCACGCCGCCACGGTTGTCCAGGTTGGTGGCAAAGACACTCAGCTTGGCGTCCTTGGCGATGATGCTGCCGCCCTGGTTATCGATGTCGCCGGATACATCCACGGTGACCAGGCCCTCGCCTTGCAGCGTGCCCTTGGCGTTATTCAGACTGGCAGCATCGAACTCGACCTCGGCAGCACGGCTAGCGAGCAGGCCTTTTTCGGCGTTGTTGACCGCGCCGGTGGCGCTGACCAGCAACTTGCCATTGGCGGCCACGGTGCCTTTGTTGCTGTTGTCCAGGCTGGCGGTGCGCACGGTCATGACGCCTTGGCTGGATAGCTCGCCGCCCCGGTTGTTGATCGCGCCGGTGTTAGTGATGTCGAGGTTCTTGCCGGCCATGACCAGGCCGGTCAGGTTGTCCAGGCTGCCGAGGACCAGGGTCGCGCTGTTCAGGCTCGACAGTTCACCTGCATTGTTTTCCAAATGGCCCAGGCTGGCCGTCAGCAGGCCCTGGCTATTGATCAGGCCGCCCTGGCTGTTGAGGACTTGATCGGCGCTCAGGTGCAGTTCGGTGTTACCCAGGATCCGGCCTTTATTGCGGTTATCCACAACGTTGCCGGTGACGGTGGTCTTGCCCTGCCCACTGAGCGTGCCGCCCTGGTTATTCAGCGCAGCGGTGGACGTGACATTCAGGTCGCGACTGGCGATGACGGTTTTGCCAGCGTTGTTCAACTGCTTGGCGGTGAGGGTGACATCCCCCGTGGTATTGCGGCTGTTATCGGCGTTGACCCCGGCCTCGATAATGCCGTTGTTGGTCAGCGTGCCGCCGCTGTCCAGGTGAATGCTGTCGCGCGCCACCAGGTTCTGCTGGCTGGTCAGGTCACCCTGGGTTTTGACTTCGAGCCGGCTACCGGCATACACCTGGCCACGGGTCTCCAGGCTCTTGGCCTCGATGTCGATGGCGCCGGCAGCCGCTGTCTGCGCCAGACTCAAATGCCCATTCGCATCGAGCTGGATATCCCCGCCACTGGCAACCATCTTGCCATCCAGCTTCACCCCGACACCCGCTTCGGTGCCCACCAGCTTGATCGCGCCGGCGTACATGCCGCCCAACGCCGAGGAGTCGATCGCCAGTTCGGGTTTGGCGCTGCCGTCGTCTGCACGGGCCGTGGCGTTCAGCGTGTTGGCGTTGACGTCATTGCGTCCGGCCACGATCGTCAGGTTCTTGGCCTGGATCTCGGCGTTGATCTTGGCGCTGCGGGTGATGATTTCGAAACGGTCGACGTTGTTCGCGTTGAGGCCCGCGCCTTCAATGGCGACGCTGCCCTGATCCACTTGATAGCGGCTCAACTGGCCGTTTTCGATGATCGGCTTGCCCGTGGTCAGGGTCGCTTTTGGCGTATTGATGAAGCCGCAGCCGTTACAGGTGATGCCATACGGGTTCGCGACGATGACATGGGCCGACTGTCCCGCCACTTCGGTGTAGCCGCGCAACTGGCTGGGGTTGCCGCCGTTGACCTCGTTGAGAATGACTTTGGCCGCCGTGCCCTTGAGGTTCGGGTTGCCGAGGATGATCCCGCCCAGTTGCGTGGGTTGGGCGGGGTTGGTGGCGTTGTTGAGGATGACGCCGTTTTTTCCAACGTTGTAGTCGCTGAATTTGTTGTGGGACAGGCCGCTGCCGTTGGGCTTGGCGATGTTGACGATGGGCACGCCGTTGCCCGCCTTGCCAAGACTGGTGCCCGGCGCGCTGACGACGATGCCGTCGGCCTGGGCCCACAGCGGTTGCCAGAACATGACGTTGGCCAACAGGAACGCCAGGCCACGCTTGGGCATGCCCCAGAAGGCATCGCGGGGTTTCAGGGCAGCAGCGGGCTGGCGGGCCAGGAAGGCGTATTGGCGGTCGTCCATGATCGGGTCTCGTTGCAGCGAATTAAATGGATACGTCTAAGCGGAAGTAGATCGGCGCTTCGCGCTCGGTCAGGGCGTCCGGACGTTCCAGGGAATGGGCGAAGGTGACGCTGGCGCTGAGGTTCTCACCGCGGGCGAACAACTCCAGGGAGTTGCTCGACATGCGCCCATGCTCGCTACCGTTGTAGCGATCGCCGCGAATCACGCCTTGGTCGTAACCAAGGCTGGTGCCGTACTCGGCGAATACCGGGCGCAGCCACTCCAGCGTCACCGGGCGGCTCCAGCGCAGGTCGTTGCGCCAGTAGCCACCGCTGTCGCCGGCCAGCGTCTGGTCCTTGTAGCCGCGAATCGAAGACAACCCGCCGAGGCTCATGCGCTGCGGGCTGAACAACGCGTCTTCGCTGCGCTGGCCGGTCATCAGGCTGCTGAAGCTGAAGGACTCGCCCCACACTTGGAAGGCTTGCAGATAGCTGAGGGTGGCGGTGTATTTGCGATAGCGTGCATCCGGCAGCCCAGGCCCCGGCTCGTGATCGCCTTGGGCATCGAGGGCGCCGATACCTTGTTGCATGCCAAGGTCGAGGTTGACGAAGGCATTGCCGATCCGTCGCCCATGGTTGATGCCGAACTGCGCCTCGCTGATGCGATTGCTGCTCTCGGCGAGCTTGCTGTCTTCGATGAAATTGTTGGTGCGCAGGTACGCCAGGCCCGTGTTCAGGGAGGTTTTGCTCACCGCGTCACGGTGCACCACCCGCTCCAGGAGCACCTGATGGTTCTGGCTGTCGCCGCTCTGCTTGAAGTTGAATCCGTTGGCCTGGCCCAGCGCGCGGTACTCGCTTTGGCTGTAGGTGTAGCTCAGGTTCCACCAACCAAAGGGCAGGTTGTAATAGAGCATGGCGTTGCGTGAAGTTTTCTGATGGTCGCTTATGGCATCGTGACCACCGCGCAAGGCTAGCTGATCGGCCAAGCCCAAAGGACTGTCCCAGTCCAGGGAGGCTCCCCACTGCTGCTCGCCCGTGCTCTTCTGCCCGTCGTTATGCCGTGACAGGCCGGCGCGCCAAGGTTTCTGTGGGGTGTTCTGGACCAGCACTTCACTGCCGCCGATGTTCTGCCCCGGCGTCAGCTCCATGCGGGCACTGTTGGATGGCAGACGGTTCAGTTGATCGACCATTTGCTCGATCTCCCGCAGATTGAGCAGATCGCCCGGCTTGCCGGGAAAGCTCATCGCCAGCTCCCGCTTGGAGAGTCCGCTGTCCTCGGCGCCCTTCAGGCCTTCAAGTCGCCCCTCGACCACCAACACTTGCAGGTGACCGCTGGACAAATCCTGTTGCGGCAAATAGGCACGGCTCGTGACCAGGCCCTTTTCCAGGTACGCATCGGTAATGGTCTTGAGCAACTCGTTAAGCTGCGGCACGCCCAGGCATTGGTTGAGATAGGGCTCGAGCAAGCGTTGGCGCTCGCGTTCGGACAAGGCGTCGGCGCCCTTGAGCTCGATGGTCTTGATGGGGAAACAACGGGTATCGGCGGGTTTTGTCGGCTGGACCGGCCTTGCTTCTTTGCCTGGCAGGTCCTTGAGTTCTTCGAGGCGTCGGCGCTGCTCTTCGAGCAAGCGATTCTGACGTTCGCGGATCAGGTCCGTGTCGCCGGGGGTTGGCGCGGCCATGGCAAGGTCCATCGCAAAAAAACACAGCGACGCGACGACAAGCCTCGTCCCTAAGGCAGACACGGACATGTTCGATCCCTCGATACGAAAGCGACAGCAAGATTGCGGCGCAGGCCAAATCGAAATCGACCTGCTTCGCGCATACCAGACCTTGCTTATCGCCTTCGGTTCAGAGAGCGGGCATTTTTCTATTCAAAAAAGAGACTTGTCTCACAGGACACGTCCGAAATCACCTCGTTGACAAAGCTCTATCAGGAACGCATCAAGCTGAGCCCGCATGAACTTTTCTTCACCCCATGGGTTAACGCGATCCGGTACAGTCCCCTCGCTCATTCAAGAAACTAAGGTTTTAGCCCGCTCTCCCGCGGGCTTTTTTTTGCCCGCGATTCATGGAGCAGGCTGCGCATCGCCCAGCACGGTCAAGCTAGGTTTGACCTTGGGCGACGCGGTCTTCAACAAGGGTTGTTCCAAGACTGCGCGCCCGTAAAAAAACATTGCCATCAGCCAACAGCTCAACCAGACGAAGATTCCCGCCCAGAACGTGTGGGACATGTAGTGCCAACCCTGTAGGACTCGCGTCGTGCCGTAGACAAATCCCAAGGCCAGCGCGCCGTACATCAGGGCTTTGGAGTGACGCCAGCGATAGCGCCGGGCAACGAAGTACAGCGCCAGCATCGTGAAACCACCGGAAGCATGGCCACCGGGCCAGCAACGACCGTCCCCCGCGACTTTCAGTAAATCGAAATTCTGGAACCACTCCTTGTGCTCGATCTTCCCCGCGTATTGGGTGGTTTCCACCGGGCAGTACACGCTGGTGTGGCCCTTGAGGTAATGGATGACGCCTGTGCTGAGGGAAAAGGCGAAGACAACATAGAGAAAATCGCGACGGTGCCTGTGGGCAAACCATAGCGGTTTGGTCAGCCGGATCTTATCCAGGACACGAAGCAGCCCTGGGCGCTTTTCCGGCCGGAACAGCGGCCAGACGAACGACAACAGCGCCCCGATAATGGCCGCCTCGCCAGTCCAGTTCGGAATGACCCTGGCCCACTTATGGGTGATTTGTTCGAACAGCCGTACATGCCCCAGCGGAAAGACTTGGTGCAGCGGGTCGTAGAAAAGATCGCTGAAGGCGATGTCGATGCGGGTCATGTCGAACAGCAGGAACACCACCGCCGCACAGACCAGGGGTATTCCGAGGTTGAGCCGGTAAAAACGAACGCGAGCAGACGTCAGCATGAGCGGTCCTAATCGTGGGAAAGGTTACTGAAACTTCATTGAGAGCCAGTCGGACGCCTCGATAAAACCCAGCAGCCGAGGAGCTTGTGGCTGGGCGACGGATACAAACAACGAAGCGCCATAGCCAAACGCCGAAACAGGTCGCCGCAGCTCGGTTTCCATCGCCTGCATGCATTCGCTGTGAGTGACCAGGATCAGGTTGCGCCCAGGCACCTTGTGGACCAGGGCATTGCGCAGCAGGTCATGGCGGCAATGGCTCAGCCAATCGTCGCCGGTGCTCACCTTGTTGAACATGTACCCAGCCGTCTGGGTCGCTCGAACCAGCGGACTGTTATAAATGTCCGCATTCTCCAGGCCGAGTTGCTCGTACCGCGCGCCGAGGCCCACTGCAACGGCGCGGGCACGGTCGGTGATTCCCGAAGGATCCCCCAGGCACACGGCCTTGGAGTGATCACATCGTTCGACGTGGCGCACCAGCACGATCATCTCCCCCTTGGCCCAGCCATCAGCCAGCGCCCGGGCGCCAACAATATTGCCATGGGCCAGATCCGGCACCGCTGCCGGCCCCAGCAGCCAAAGGGTCAGCGGAATCACCAGCATTGCCGAAGCCAGGATCACCGCCGCGTTTCGATAGCGGACAAGCCAGCTCGTATCAATCGAGCGCGTCACGCCAAAAAGGCTCAGTCTCAGTTCCACATCAAGCCGCCCCGACGGCACCCAACCAGTCATTTCGTTGGCGAGACGGTAAAGACGTAGACGTAGGCAGGCAGTGAAACCAATGTGAAAAAAAGCTTGGCGCGCTCGGCGACAACCCGGGATTGCCTATACAAAAAAAATTTTCAGATTCATGGGTGGCCGCCGATACAGCCCTGTTACACGTTTTTGCTGGCTCTTAAAAACAACAATCTTCCAGCCAACCGATGATCAAGCAGCGCAACGTTCCTGGAGGAATTTGATGAATAGCTGGTTTGGCAACATTAGCGTCAATATGAAATTGGGCCTGGGCTTTGGCCTGGTGCTGGTACTGACTTGCGTCCTGGCCCTGACCAGTTGGACCAGCCTGGGCGGTTTGATCGACCGCAGCAATTGGATGAGCGACATCACCCAGCTCAACGCTGGCCTGACCAAACTGCGGGTCACTCGCCTGCAATACATGCTGACCAACGGTGACGAGACCGCCGCACAGAATGTGCAAACCACCCTCGATGGTTTCGTGGCGCAACAAAACGCGTTGCTCAGCAGCTTTAAAAGCCCCGAGAACGTCAAGCTGCTCAAGGAGCAGAGCGCGACCATCAGCGCCTACCAGACATCACTAAACAAAATGCGCAGTGCCTACCGCACCGGCAACAGTGCCCGGGACGTCATGGGCGCGAACGCCGAGACGGCCTACAAGCTGATCGAAAGCATCGATTCCGACGTAAAGCAGATGGCCCTCAGCGACGAGCGCTTTGCGCAATTCCAGGCCATCACCCAGGCCAAGCAGGCATTCATGCTGGCCCGCTATGAAGTCCGCGGCTACACCGCCAACAGCAATGCCGATACCGAACGCAAGGCCTTCGCCCAACTCGACGCCGCCATCGCTTCGCTCAAGCCGCTCAACGAACATTTCGCCAACGCTCGGCAGGATGAACTGCGTCAGCTGGAAACGACCCTGACCCAATACCGCAGCGCCGTGCAGGCCTTCAAGATGGCCATGGCCGATGTGGCGCAGGCGCGCAAGGAAATGACCGACCAGGGCGCGACCATCGTCTCCCTGAGCGAGCAGCTGTACCAGATCCAGCTCGACCGTCGCGACGCTGAAAGCGCCCAGGCCCGCACGCTGCAATTGGTCAGCACGTTGTTGGCTTTGTTGGTGGGCATCATCGCGGCCGTGGTCATCACCCGCCAGATCACCCGCCCGCTGCGTGAAACCCTCGCCGTGGTCGAACGCATCGCCGGTGGCGACCTGTCGCAAAACGTCATCGTCACCCGTCGCGATGAACTTGGCGTGCTGCAACAGGGCATCGCCCGCATGGGCGTGACCCTGCGCGACCTGATCAGTGGCATCCGCGACGGCGTGACCCAGATCGCCAGCGCCGCCGAAGAACTGTCGGCGGTCACCGAGCAGACCAGCGCCGGGGTCAACAGCCAGAAAGTCGAGACCGACCAGGTCGCGACCGCCATGCATGAGATGACCGCCACGGTCCAGGAAGTGGCGCGCAATGCCGAAGAAGCCTCCCAAGCAGCAGCCGCCGCCGACGGCGAAGCGCGGGCCGGTGATCAAGTGGTCAACGAAGCCATCGCCCAGATCGAACGCCTGGCCAGCGAAGTGGTGCGTTCCACTGACGCCATGGGCGTGCTGCAACAGGAAAGCGACAAGATCGGCGCCGTGATGGACGTGATCAAGGCCGTGGCCGAACAGACCAACCTGCTGGCACTCAACGCCGCCATCGAAGCCGCCCGCGCCGGTGAAGCCGGACGTGGCTTCGCGGTGGTCGCCGATGAAGTCCGCGGCCTGGCCCAGCGTACGCAGAAATCCACCGAGGAAATCGAAGGCTTGGTGGCCGGCCTGCAGAACGGCACCCAGCAAGTGGCCGCCGTGATGAACAACAGCCGCAACCTCACCGACAGCAGCGTGGCCCTGACCCGCAAGGCCGGTGTGTCACTGGAAAACATCACCCGCACGGTGTCCAACATCCAGTCGATGAACCAGCAGATCGCCGCGGCCGCCGAACAGCAAAGCGCCGTGGCCGAGGAGATCAGCCGCAGCATCATCAACGTGCGCGACGTGTCCGAACAGACCGCCGCCGCCAGCGATGAAACCGCGGCGTCCAGCGTTGAACTGGCGCGGTTGGGTGGTCAATTGCAGCAGATGGTCAGCCACTTCAGGGTTTGACGAAACGCGTTTGCCCGCTTCTTTTCTGGAGGCGGGCAAACAGCCCATGCAGCAGCATTCTTGCGCCTGTCACACACTGATCGCATTGGTAAACACCAACCGATTCCCAAACGGATCACTGATCGCCATGTCCTGGCTACCCCAGGGCATGGCCTGGATTTGTGGGTGGGCGTAGCGGTATTGCTTGGCGAGTAATTGCTGCTGGAAGGCTTCCAGCTCGTCGGTCTCGATTCGCAGCGCCGAGCCCGGCGTGCAATCACCGTGATGCTCGGACAGGTGCAATACGCAATCACCACGGGAGACTTGCAGATAAAGCGGGAAGTTGTCACCGAAGCGGTGTTGCCAGTCGACGGTAAAGCCCAGGAAGTCGACATAGAACGCCAACGCCTTGGCTTCATCGAAGATCCGCAGGATTGGAGTGATTTTACCGAAGCTCATGGGTTGCTCCCTGGCTGAAAAGACCCAGTCTAGATGGGTTGAACCCACTGCTTCGGCTTTTAATTCAGGTTCTTTAGTGTCGCAGTGCCATTATTGTGGCGCCAATTAAAGCAATCCCAAGCACCTACATGCCTTCAAACGCTACTGAACACATTGAAAACCCCGGCGCAGATCGCCTTCACGCGCCAGGAAACGCCCTTCTCTTTTGCCGTTCGCTTGTCCCTCGCGATAACTCAGGACGCCATTGACCCACACCCCATCGATGCCCTCGGCAGCCCGTTGTGGCGTGTTGAAATCAGCGACGTCGCGAACGGTTTGGGGATTGAACAAGACCAAGTCGGCCCAGTGCCCTTCACGGATTTCACCTCGCGCCTTCAGGCCGAAGCGCGCCGCTGAAAGGCCGGTCATTTTGTGCACGGCGGTGTGCAAAGGAAAAAGCCCAACGTCTCGGCTGAAATGGCCCAGCACCCTCGGAAAAGCGCCCCACAGACGAGGGTGGGGAAAAGGGTCTTCGGGTAGGCCGTCGGAGCCAACCATCGATAATGGGTGCGCGAGGATTCGTCTTACGTCGCTTTCGTCCATGCCGTAGTACACCGCACCCGCTGGCTGTAGGCGACGTGCAGCTTCGAGGAGCGACACGTCCCATTCAGCCGCGATGTCCGTCAGGTCTCGACCGCCCATGTGCGGATGCGGCGTCGACCAGGTAATGGTGATGCGATGGGCATCGGTCACTTGCTTGAGGTCCAGGGTCGAAGAACTCGCGGCGTAGGGATAACAATCGCAACCGACAGGGTGGTTTTGAGCCGCGCTTTCCAACGCGGCGAGCACCTGTGGACTACGCCCCCAATTACCGGCGCCAGCACATTTGAGGTGGGAAATGATCACCGGGCTCTGCGCATGTCGACCAATCTGGAAAGCCTCGTCCATGGCTTCGAGCACCGGTTCGAATTCGCTGCGCAGATGGGTGGCGTAGACAGCACCGAACGCTGCCAACTCCTCGCTCAGTTGCATGACTTCATCAGTGGCTGCGCAGAAGGCGTTGGCGTAAGCCAGGCCGGTGGACAGGCCCAGCGCACCGTCCTCCAGGCTTTCGCGCAGTTCGCCGGCGCATGGCAGTGATTTCTCCTACCGAGGCTGTGCGCAACAAATCATCCATGTGATTGCTACGCAACGCCGTATGACCGACCAACGCGGCCACATTGACGGCCGGTGTCGCCGCTTCTACCGCACCGCGATAATCGGCAAAGCGTGGGTAAGCAAATGCCCGGGCCGGGCCGAGCAGGTTCATCGGGTCCGGCGGATCACCCCGAAGGCTGACAGGGGATGCGCTGATGCCGCAATTGCCAACGATCACCGTGGTCACGCCCTGGCTGAGCTTGGGCAGCATTTGCGGTTGGCGGATGACCACCGTGTCGTCGTGGGTGTGCACATCGATGAAGCCCGGCGCCAGCACGCGGCCGGCGGCGTCGATTTCTTCCCGCGCGCGAGTTTCGCGCAGCTCACCGATGCGCTCGATGCGACCGCCGTGGATCGCTACGTCGGCGCGGTAGCCGGGGATGTTGCTGCCATCGATGACCAGCGCATTGCGGATAAGTGTGTCGTACAGCATCTCAGTCTCCCAGCGGCAGTTGATCGTCGCCGCCACGGTAATCGTCCAGGGCGAGTTTGACCCGCCGCAGGCGCTCTTGATTGTCTTCGGGGTGGGCCAGCGCCAGCTCGGTGGCGAGCACGTCGATGGCCAGCAACATGCCGTAGCGCGCGGCCGTGGGTTTGTAGATAAAAGGGGTTTCGGCGCCTTGCAGGGGCAACACACAATCTGCCAGTTGGGCCAGTGGCGAGTCGGCGCGGGTGATGGCCAGGATCGAGGTGCCGTAGCTGCGGGCCAGTTCAACAGCACTCAATAGCTCCGGCGTGATGCCGGTCAGGGAACAGGCGATGACCAGATGCTGGTCGCTCAACGAGGTGGCGGTGATGCGCATCATCACCGGGTCGCGGCAGGCGGCGATCGGGTAGCCAAAACGCACCAGTCGCACTTGCAACTCCTCGCCGCACAGCGCCGACCAGCCACCGAGGCCGAATGCGTGGATCATCCGTGCCTTGCCGATCATCCGCATGGCGTCGCCGAATCGCGACTCTTCGAAGCCCGACAGATGCTGGCGCAACGTCAACTCGATATCGCCGACGATCTGACCATAAAAAGCCGACTGTTCCGGCGCACCGGTCGGGTCGAGAAAACGGCTGCCGACGCCGCTGGCCTGGGCCAGTTGCAGGCGCAGGTCCCGCAGGTCGCGACAGCCGACGGTGCGGGCAAAGCGCGACAGCGTGGCGCTGCTGACTTCGGCGCGCAGGGCCAACTCTTCCAGGCTGGCGGAGGCGGCAAAGCCTACGTCGTCGAGCATCAGCCGGGCGATTCTTCCTTCGCCGGCGCTGAAGGAATCCTGGCGGGAGCGGATCTGGTAGAGGATGTCCATGACGGTTCCTTGCAATGTCGGTCAAAGCACACGCGCAAGCCCGAGCGTCAAGGCGAATGCGACCACTGAGATCAGCGTTTCAAGCACGGTCCAGGTCTTGAAGGTTTGCGCGACGGTCATATTGAAGTATTCCTTGATCAGCCAGAAGCCGCCGTCGTTGACGTGGGAAAAGATAACCGACCCGGCCCCGGTCGCCAGCACCAGCAACTCGGGATGGGGATAACCCAGGCCAATCGCCACAGGCGCGACGATGCCCGAGGCGGTGGTCATCGCTACCGTGGCCGAACCGGTGGCAACGCGCATCAACGCGGCGAACAACCAGCCCATGACCAGCGGTGACAGTTGGAATTCCTGAGCCAGGCCGACGATTTGCTGGGTCACCCCGGCGTCCACCAAAATCCGGTTCAAGCCGCCACCGGCGCCGACCAGCAAGGTGATGCTGGCGGTCGGCGCCAGGCATTCATTGGTGAACTTGAGGATCGATTCGCGATTGAAGCCCTGGGCCAGGCCGAGAGTCCAGAAGCTGAGGATGGTCGCCAGCAACAAAGCGATCACCGAGTTGCCGATGAACAGCAGGAACTGGTTGAACGCGCTGCCCGGTATGGAGATCAGGTTGGCCCAGCCGCCGATCAGCATGAGTATCACCGGCAGCAGGATCGTCCCCAGGGTTATGCCAAAGCCTGGCAGATTGGCCCGTGGCTCGCGGTCGAGAAATTGCCGTTCCAGCGGGTTCTCAGCGGGCAGCTGGATGCGCGGCACGATGAATTTGGCGTACAGCGGGCCGGCGATGATCGCAGTGGGAATACCGATCAGGATCGCGTACAGCAAGGTCTGCCCCACCGAGGCCTGGAACGCCTGCACCGCCAGCATCGCCGCCGGATGCGGCGGCACCAGGGCATGGACCACCGACAGCCCGGCGACCATCGGCAGCCCCACCATCAGGATCGACACGCCCACGCGCCGGGCGATGGTGAACGCGATAGGCACCAGCAGCACGAAACCGACTTCGAAAAACAGTGGCAGCCCAACCAGGAAGGCAATGCACACCATTGCCCAGTGGGCGTTGCGCTCGCCGAAGCGTTCGATCAACGTCTGCGCCATTCGCTCCGCCCCGCCGGACTCGGCCATCATCTTGCCGAGCATCGTGCCTAAGGCCACTACCAGCGCGATGTGTCCCAGGGTCTTGCCGACACCTGCCTCGTAAGCGCCCACCACACCCGAGGGCGGCATCCCGGCCAGCAGCGCCAGGCCAATGGACACCAGGGTGATCACGATGAACGGATTGAGCCGGTAGCGCGCGATCAGGACGATCAGCGCAATGATGGCGATGGCCGCGTAGACCAGTAGCCAATATCCGAAAGCAGGTGCCATGCGTGACTCCTCGAATGGGGTGACGTCGATGTGTTGTGAAACTCATAAATCATTTCGACCTGGATTTTTCAAGCCGACTGAAAGTAATTTTCGCGCACAGACAAAAGATGTCGCTGACGGACATCGCGACATGGCGCTGATGAAAATCCAGCGCAAGACTTTCATCGTTCTTGTGGCGAGGGAGCTTGCTCCCGCTGGGCTGCGCAGCAGACCCAAGTTCATCAACCTAATCGACCAACGGCTGGCCGCCCCGCACTCAATTCCGTACCATCCGCACCTGTTTTTACACCGCTTCCCCGGCAGCCGACTCTCCGTCGGCGCCCAGTCAGGTAAACCATGAAACCAGCACGTCTTCGCGCCGACGCCCTCGCCGGCCTCACCACCTCTTTCGCCCTGCTCCCCGAATGCATCGCCTTCGCCCTGGTGGCCCACCTCAACCCGCTGATGGGGCTGTACGGCGCATTCATCATTTGCACGCTGACCGCGTTGTTCGGCGGTCGGCCCGGGATGGTGTCGGGCGCGGCGGGGTCGATGGCCGTGGTGATCGTCGCGCTGGTGGTCCAGCACGGTGTGCAATACCTGTTGGCGACCGTGCTGCTGGGCGGACTGATCATGATGGCGTTCGGGCTGTTGCGGCTGGGCAAGCTGGTTCGCATGGTGCCGCACCCGGTGATGCTCGGCTTCGTCAATGGCTTGGCCATCGTGATTGCGCTGGCGCAGCTGGAGCATTTCAAGCGCGACGGCGCCTGGCTGAGCGGCGCCCCGCTGTACCTGATGGCGGGCCTGGTGGCGCTGACCATGGCCATCGTCTACCTGCTGCCGCGCCTGACCCGCAGTGTGCCGCCGGCCCTGGTGGCAATCCTCGGCGTCGGCCTGGCGGTCTATCTGCTTGGCCTGCCGACCCGGACGCTGGGCGACATGGCGCACATCGCTGGCGGCTTGCCAGTTTTCGCCCTGCCGGACATTCCCTGGAACCTGGAAACCCTGCAAATCGTCGCGCCCTATGCAGTGATCATGGCGATGGTCGGTTTGCTGGAAACCCTGCTGACCCTGAACCTGACCGACGAAATTACCGAGAGTCGCGGCTATCCCGATCGTGAGTGCGTGGCGCTGGGTGCGGCCAACATGGCCTCCGGGATGCTGGGCGGCATGGGCGGTTGCGCGATGATCGGCCAGACGATGATCAACCTCAGTTCAGGCGGACGCGGGCGGTTGTCAGGTGTGGTGGCCGGGGTGATGGTGTTGCTGTTCGTGTTGTTCCTGTCGCCGCTGATCGAGCGCATTCCGCTGGCGGCGCTGGTGGGCGTGATGTTCGTCGTGTCGCAACAGACCTTCGCCTGGGCCTCGCTGCGGGTGGTCAACAAAGTACCGGCGAACGATGTGCTGGTCATCGTTGCAGTGACGATCATTACGGTATTCACCGACCTGGCCATCGCAGTGCTTTGCGGGATCATCATCGCGGCGCTCAATTTCGCCTGGCAACAAGCCCGCGAACTGTACGCCGATGCGCACCTGGAAGCGGACGGCAGCAAGCTTTATCACTTGCACGGCACGTTGTTCTTCGCCTCGACAACCCAGTTCCTCAACCAGTTCGACCCAGCCAGCGACCCAGCCCTGGTAACGGTCGATTGCCGTCACTTGCGCTTCGTCGACTACTCCGCCGTCGCCGCGCTGATGACCCTGCGCGAGCGCTACAGCAAGGCCGGCAAACATCTGCGCGTGTTCCACCTGTCCGAGCGGTGCAAGCGAATGCTCAAGCGCGCGGGTGTGCAGCACGACTAAAGCTACACCCAACAAAAACCTGTGGGAGCGGGCTTGCTCGCGAATTCGGTGTTTCAGTCGGCGAAAATGCTGCCTGATACACCGCTTTCGCGAGCAAGCCCGCTCCCACAGGTCTCATGTTTTACTGTGGATCTCTCCAGTTCCGGTGTGACTCACACCATCTCATCAAGAATCCATTCCACCACCGACGTCCGCTTCGGCGTCCAGCCGAGCAATTCACGGGCATTCGTGCCGCGCACACGACTGTTGGAGCCCAGCCCATAGTTGGCCATTTCATACCCCCACTCGGCCTCGGCCTCCGCCAGCGGCCAACCCTGTGGCGCATCGAGATTCAGTGCATGGGCCATCGCGGTGGTCATTTCGATAAACGACGCTTCGCCACTTTCAACGAAGTAGAACGTGCCGGGCCGGTTACGGGTGAGCGCCAACGTGTACAGCTCGACCACATCCTCGATGTGCACGTTGGACCAGATGTTCTGCCCAGGCCCGACATGCCGCACCACGCCACTCTTACGGGCCTGCTTGAGCAGGCGCGGCAGTTGCACGCTGTCACGCTTGACGCCCAGGCTGTGGCCGTAGATCAAGGTGTTGCAGATGACCGCCGAGTTCACACCGTGCTTGGCCGCTTCAAGGACCAGATTGTCGATGGCGACACGTGCAGCCTTGTCGGCGGTGGGTTGTGGCAGGTTGTCTTCGTGGTAGATGTCATCGCTGGCGCGACCGCCCGAGGCATCGCCGACAATGCTCGAACCGCTGGTGTGCAGCAGAACCTTGTTCGATCCCTTGAGGGCTTCGACCAACGCCTCGGCTGCACCACGGTGGTCGCTGCTGGCGGCGTTGATCACCGCGTCGGCGGCACGGGCCTGCTCGGCCAGCATTGCGCTGTCTTCAAGGGTGCCAATGACCGGCGTGATGCCCAACGCGGTCAACTCGTTGGCTTGCTCGACACTGCGCACCAGGCCGGTGATGTGATGCCCGGCCCGCACGAGGCCAGTGGCAATGGAACCGCCGATAAAACCGGCGGCACCGGTGATGAATACATTCATGGATAACTCCTTGGCAAACTAAGTGATGGGACGAGTATCGAGGGCCATTCCTTGCCGAAACAGCCCACATGGCCCAAATCACCCTTGCCTTGAAGTCACGAATCAGCCCTTGAAATCTCGCGAAGCGTATTCGGCGAGCTTGCCTTGGATGAAGTCCAGGAAACACTGGATGCGCAAGGCCAATTGGGAGTTGCGGTAGTACACCGCATTGATCGGCTGGCGATAGCCGCTATTGGAATCGACCAGCAACACCTTGAGCCGACCGGCACGAATGTCATCACGGGTCATGAAATCCGACAGGCAGGCAATGCCCTGCCCTTGCAGCGCCAGGTGACGCACCGTTTCGCCACTGGACGCGCTGATGGCCGGCTGGATCGGCCAGCGGTCGCCATGGGTGTGGCGCAGCGGCCATTGATTGAGGCCATCGTTCAGGGCAAACCCCAGCAGCGAATGTTCCGCCAGTTCAGCGACGCTCGCGGGCGTGCCACGCGCTTTCAAGTAAGTCGGACTGGCGAGGATGTGCAACGGGCTGCAACCCAGCGAGCGGGCGTGAAGCGTCGAGTCCGTGAGGGTGCCGATGCGGATGGCGACGTCGGTGCTCTGTTCGAGCAGATCGATGATCAAGTCGTTGCTGTTGAGCTCCAACTGGATGTCCGGGTAGAGCGTGCGGAACTCGTCGATGTGAGGAACGATGGCGTGGAGCATGAAAGGCGATGCGGCGTTGATCCGCAAGCGCCCGGCTGGGTTCTTCTGGCGGGACGACAAGCGCTCTTCCAGCGCGTCCATCTGGTCAAGAATGCCCTTGGCCTGCTCGAAGAAATACTTGCCCTCTTCGGTCAGGTCCATGCGCCGTGTGGTGCGGTTGATCAACGTGGTGTCGAGCTTGGCTTCCAGCCGCGACAAGGTGCGACTGACCGCCGAAGGCGTTTGCCCGACCTGCTCGGCGGCGGCGGAGATCGACCCGCATTCGATCACGCAGACGAAAATCTGCAACTCGTCGGATCTGGCTTTCACAGACATGCTCTCGATGGAATGCACACCCAATGTGATGGATGCTTTTGTGGCGAGGGAGCTTGCTCCCGCTGGGCGCGGAGCGACCGCTTTTGGGAGGCGCTTCGCACCTCAGCGGGAGCAAGCTCCCTCGCCACGGTTACACCTTCGTTTCAGGTGAACCCTGATACTAACGGATTACCGCGAAAGGCCGAACACCTCGGCCAAATGCCGCTCATACCGCGCCACATCTTCCTCGATGTTCGGGCGCTTCATCACGTCCACGCACAGGAACGTTGGCAGGCCGGTCATGCCGAGAAACTGGTTGGCCTTGTGGAAGGGAAAATACACGGCGTCCACGCCCTTGGCTTCGAAGAAATCCGTCGGGTCATCGAACGCTTGCTGCGGGGCGTTCCAGGTCAGCGACAACATGTATTGCTTGCCCTGCACCAAACCACCGCTGCCGTATTTTTGCGACGCATCGGAGCGAGTGCGGCCGTCGCTGGCATAGAGGCTGCCATGGCCTTCAGTGAAGACTTCGTCGATGTATTTTTTCACGGTCCACGGGGCCCCCATCCACCAGCCGGGCATCTGGTAGATGATGACGTCGGCCCAGAGGAACTTGGCGACCTCTTCCTTGATGTCGTAGCCACCGTCAATGAAAGTGGTTTTCACATCAAGACCGCCACGGTCCAGGACGCTCAGTGCGGTGTCGTGAAGGGTTGCGTTATAGCGACCGTCGGAATGGGCGAACTGTTTACCGCCATTGAGCAGCAGGACTTTTTTCATCGGGAGCCTCATCGGTTCCAAGGCGTGGCCGCTGGGGCGTCGCCAAGGGGAAGATTAAAAATGATGGCGGCAGGGTACCGATGAGCTGCGCGCGGAATAAGCACCGCAACGACAAAACTGTTTTGATCCATACGCACGAATAAGCGCCTGATTGTTGCCTTAGAATCCTCCGCACTTTCAGTCCAGGAGCCTACCCTGATGAGTGATTTGCACGGTTTCATCCTGCACGCCAAGACCCGCCCGGAAAAAGCCGAAGCCTTCGAAGCGTTGTTCCGCGCCTACGTCGAACCCAGTCGCGCCGAACCCGGCTGCATTGAATACCACATGCTGCGGGACCAGCAGGACCCGACGCTGTTCATCTTCTACGAAATCTGGGCGTCCCAGGCTGATCTGGACGTGCATTCGAACCTGCCGCACATGAAGCAGTTTTTCGAACAGCGTATGGATTACCTGGAGCGCGATTTCGAGATTCGTCGCGTCGACATGCTCAGCCGGTCCTCGGCTAACCGCTGACCAGCAGATGGCCGCCGAGCACACCGAGGCCAATGAAAAATACCCGTTTGAACAGCACGGCGCTGATCCGCTGGCGCAGCCATTGCCCGAGCCACATTCCCAGCAACGCCGGTATCAGCGCCAGCAGCGATGCACTCAACTCGCCGCCGCCCAAGGCGCCTCGCCACAACAGACCGGCCGCCAAGGCCAGTGTTGAAACGGTGAATGACAGGCCCAGGGCTTGTACCAGCTCATCTCTGTTCAAGCCCAACGCCTGGAGATACGGCACCGCCGGAATGACGAATACACCGGTGGCTGAGGTGATCACACCGGTGAGCAACCCGCAAAGCGGAGCGAGCCAGCCTTCCTGCACGGCGCCGATCCGCAACGTCGGTAAAAACAAACCGCTCAATGCGTACACCATCAGCGCGGCGCCCAGTCCCCTTATCGCCCAGGCCCCTCCCACCATGCCGATCCACAGCGTACCGAATCCGGTGCCAATGAAAATCGCCAGCAGCAACGGCCATAGGCGTAGGACAAGCCCCCGTAAATGCCCGCCAAACGCCAATTGCCAGACGTTGGTCAGTGTCGCCGGAATGATCAGCAACGCCGCAGCCTGCGTCGGAGCCATAGCCAACCCGAGCAAGCCCATGGCGATCGTTGGCAGGCCGAGTCCGATCACGCCCTTGATCGTGCCGGCCAACAGGAAGGTACCGATGACCAGAAGGGAAAGGGCCGGGCCGAGGTTTTGGTAGAACGCGATGAGGGTGTCCATGGGGTTATCGTGCGCCCGGGGCGTTGGTTTGGAAATGTGTCATACACTGAGGGTGCCTCTCTTTCAGCAAGAGGCTGAGACTCTGTTGGCGCTCCTGGCGCCTTCGCGAGCAGGCTCGATCCCACAGTTGAAACGCAATTCCTTGTGGGAGCGAGCCTGCTCGCGAAGACGGCATACCAAACACCGTAAAACTTGAGACAGGCCCTCATGCACTTCGACCTCACCGACCTGCGCCTCTACCTGAATATCCTCGACGCCGGCAATATCACCGCCGGTGCAGCCCGCAGCCATTTGTCCCTGGCCGCGGCAAGCGCTCGAGTCCGCACCATGGAGGCGTCCCTGGGCATCGATTTGCTCGAACGCGGGCGACGTGGCGTGACCCCGACACCGGCCGGCAAAGCCCTGGCCCAGCATGCCCGAATCCTTTTGCAGCACACCGAACATCTGCAACAAGACTTGGCCGAATACGCCAGAGGCGTCAAGGGCCGGGTGCGACTGCTGTGCAACACCAGCGCCATGACCGAGTACCTGCCGGAACCGCTGGCCGATTTTCTCAAGACCCATCCGAACCTGGATATCGACTTGCAGGAACTGCCCAGTTCACGCATCACCCATGCCCTGCGCCAAGGCGCGGCGGATCTCGGGATCATTTCCGACGCCGTTGACACCGATGGCCTACAGGCCTGGCCTTTTCGCGACGACCCGCTGGTATTGATCCTACCGGCTGGACACCCACTGGCTGACGACCGAGCCGTGCGTTTCAGCGAGACCCTCGGGCACGACTATGTCGGCCTGAACGCCTCCAGTGCCCTGGCGATCCACCTGGAAGAACAGGCCCTGCACATCGGCTCGCGCATGCAGATCCGCATTCGCGCCGACGGTTTCGACGGGGTGATTCGCATGGTCGCGCACGGTGCGGGCATCGCCATCGTGCCGAAGGCGGCCATCGACCGGCGCCCGCCCGAGCCTGGGTATCACTGTGTCCCGCTGCAAGAGGCATGGGCCCACCGGGCGTTGCTGCTCTGCGCCCGCAACTTCGAAGCTTTGCCTGCCTATGCCAAGACCCTGGCTCGGCATCTGGCTGATTGATGCGCGCTTCTGGACAGCCCGGTGTCGAGCACAGGCATCTGCCCACTCTTGCTCCGCGCTAGGGTGCAGGTTCTTTTTTGCCCCTTTTCCGGAGCTCACATGACCGCACCCATCACCGTCCTGCGCGACACCCATCCGCTGCCCGTACTCGACGCCTGCAAATGGGAAAAGCTTGAAGGCGATCCGCATACCGTCAACCTCAACGCCTACACCAGCGAGGACGGCAGCAAGATCATGGGTACCTGGATCTGCACGCCCGGCAAATGGCGTGTGGATTACGTGAAGTGGGAATACTGCCATTTCCAGGAAGGCTACTGCGTGATCACCCCGGACGGCATGGCACCGATCCATCTGCGGGCCGGTGACATCTTCGTCGTCGAGCCGGGCATGAAAGGTACTTGGGAAGTGGTCGAGACCGTGCGCAAATATTTCGTGTTTGCCTGATACAAAAAACCGAGAGACCACCCGACGTGGTCTCTCGGAAAACAACTTCTGGAATGCATAACCCTGTGGCGAGGGGATTTATCCCCGCTGGGCTGCGAAGCAGCCCTGAAATCTGACGCCTCGGTGTGCCAGATGAATAGTACTGACTGTTTTGGGGCCGCCTCGCGACCCAACGGGGCGGTGCGACGTTTCGCTAAATCCCCTCGCCACAAAAGCTTCAGAACACCGCAGGTTTTACTGCGGCTTGCGATAGCTGTTCACAATTGCCGAGAAGTCCTGGCCACCCTCGCCCCGCTGGCTCATCGCCTGATACAGCTGCTGCGCCACCGCCCCTAATATCACCGGCTGACGAGCCTGACGCGCCGCTTCGGTGGCGAGGCCCAGGTCCTTGAGCATCAAGTCCGCGCCGAAACCGCCGGTATAGCCACGGGATGCCGGCGCCGTTTCGATCACGCCGGGCCAAGGGTTGTAGGTATCAGAGCTCCAGCATCGCCCGGTTGAACTGTTGATGATGCCGGCCAGCACCTGGGTGTCGATCCCCAAGGCATCGCCCAAGGCCATGGCTTCGCTGACACCGACCATGGAAATCCCCAGCAGCAGGTTGTTGCAGATCTTGGCGATCTGCCCCGTGCCGACTTCGCCGCAGTGAACGATGTTGCGGCCCATTTGCGCCAGCACCGGTTGCAGGGTGGCGAACAGCTCGTCGGTGGCGCCAACCATGAAGGTCAGCGTGCCCGCCGCGGCACCGCCGGTGCCGCCCGAGACCGGCGCATCGGCCATCGCCACCCCTTGCTTCGCCGCGGCAGCCGCGACGTCGCGGGCGGTCTGCGGATCGATGGTGCTGCAATCCACAGCCGGCGTACCGGCGGCGATGCCGGCAAGCACACCGTCCTCACCCAGCCAGACGCTGCGCACATGAGCGGCGGCGGGCAACATGGTAATCACCAGCGCCGCGCCCTGGGCCGCGTCGCGGGGCGAGGCGCTGATGGTGCCGCCCAACGCCGCCAGTTCGGCCAGCACCGCCTGGTTCAAGTCGAACAGGTTCAGCGAATGGCCGGCCTTGAGCAGATTGCGCGCCATGGGTGCGCCCATATTGCCCAGGCCGATAAATGCAATGTTCATGTCCGGCTCCTCAACGCAGATTGATGGTGGTGTTCACACCGTCATTGACGCTGTCGTCGTCGAACCAGCGCGCGGTCACGGTCTTGGTCTGAGTGTAGAACTGCACCACTTGTTTGCCGTAAGGGCCGAGGTCGCCGAGTTTCGAACCACGGGAACCGGTGAAACTGAAGAACGGTACCGGCACCGGGATCGGAATGTTGATACCCACCTGCCCGACGTCGATTTCGCTCTGGAATTTGCGCGCCGCCGCACCGCTCTGGGTGAACAGGCCGGTGCCGTTGCCGAATGGGTTGGCGTTGACCAAGGCAATGGCCTGGTCGAGGGTATCGACTTCCAGCACCACCAGCACCGGGCCGAAGATCTCTTCGGTGTAGATGCGCATATCGGTCGTCACGCCGGAAAACAGGGTCGGGCCGACAAAATTGCCCTGTTCGAAGCCCGGCACGTTGATGCCACGGCCATCGAGTTCCAGCTTCGCGCCTTGCTGCACGCCACTTTCGATCAGTTCGAGGATCCGCGCCTTAGCCCGCTTGGAAATTACCGGCCCAACGTCCGTGCCTGGCTCGCTGCCGGCGTTGACCTTGAGTTTCTGTGCCAGGGCCTTGAGCTCCGGCAACCATTGCTTCGCTGCGCCCACCATCACCACCACGGAGGTGGCCATGCAACGTTGCCCCGCCGCGCCGAAACCAGCACCGACCAAGGCGTTGAGGGTCTGCTCACGATTGGCATCGGGCAACACCACCGCATGATTCTTGGCGCCCATCATCGATTGCACGCGCTTGCCATGGCGGCCCGCCAGGTCATAGACATGGGTACCGACTGCCGTCGAACCGACAAAGGAAACGGCCTTGATGTCCTTGTGGGTGCAGAGCGCATCCACCACATCCTTGCCGCCGTGCACCACGTTTAGAACGCCCGCCGGCACGCCGGCCTCGATGGCCAGCTCCACCAGGAGCATGGTCGACAACGGATCCTGTTCCGACGGCTTGAGCACAAAGGTGTTGCCGCAGGCGATGGCCATCGGGAACATCCACAGCGGAATCATCGCCGGGAAGTTGAACGGCGTGATGCCCGCGCACACCCCGATCGGTTGGCGCAGCGTGTAGGTATCCACCCCCCCGGCGACGTTTTCGGCAAACTCGCCCATCTGCAGGGTGCCGATGGAACAGGCATGCTCGACCACTTCCAGGCCACGGAAAATATCGCCCTCGGCGTCGGCGATGGTCTTGCCTTGTTCCGCGCTGAGCACCGCGGCGATGCGCTTGGAATGCTCGCGAATCAATGCCTGGAGCTTCAGCATGATGCGCATCCGCGCACCGATGGGCGTCAGTTTCCAGGTCTGGAAAGCACGCTGGGCGGCGGCGATGGCGGCATCGACTTCCGAGGCCGTGGCGAACGGAACCTTCGCCAATACCTGCTGGGTGGCCGGGTTGACGATGTCATGCCATTCGTTGGATTGGGATTCAACCCACTCGCCATCGATCAACAGTCTGACGGTTTGCAGGGCAGTGTCGCTGGGCGTAAGGGAAACGTTCATGCTGGCCTCCGGGATTGTTCTTATAAGAGAGCGCTGGTTCAGCAACGACCAAGGTGAACGGACACCTTGGTGATAAGACGGTTTTTGGAGTATAGATGTGCAAACTTCTAATAAGAACGCACATAAAGTCCGGTCCATCATGCAAAAAAACATCACCTCCCTGGGGTCGCTGAATTGGGATGACCTCAAGTTTTTCCTCGAAGTGGCCCGTACCCGCAAGGCCAGCACGGCCGCCAAGCGCCTGGCGGTCGATTACACCACGGTGTCGCGACGCATCAGCTCGCTGGAAGCTTCACTGGGTACGCTGCTGTTCGAGAAATCCCGGACCAACGGTTTTGTCCTGACGGCTGAAGGCCAACGATTGCTGGGCTACGCCGAATCGATCGAAAGCACGCTGCACATGGCTTGCGAACAGGTCTCAGGCTCCGGCGTCGCGCTGTCGGGCCATGTGCGCATGGGCTGCACAGAAGGCTTCGGCAGTTTTTTCATCACGCCGCAACTGAGCCACTTCGTCGATGCCTACCCGGCCATTTCCGTGGACATCCTGCCGCTACCGCACTTCATCAGCCTCTCCAAGCGCGAAGCCGACATCGTCATCGCCCTCGAACGCCCAGAACACGGCCCATACGTATGCTGCAAGCTGTGCGACTACCGCCTGCAGCTCTACGCCACCCAGCAATACCTGGACAACCACCCGCCCATCCACCGTCCGGCGGACTTGGGCAAGCACTCGTTCATCAGCTATGTGGACGACCTGGCATTCAGTTCCGAGCTGCTCTACCTCGCCAACGTCCTGCCCGGCGCGCATGCTCACCTGCGCAGCACCAGCGTGATCGCGCAATTTGTCGCGGCCCAACAGGGGCGGTCGCTGGCGATCCTGCCGTGCTTCCTGGCGGCCCAGGACCCACGCCTGTTGCCGGTGCTGCCGGAGGAAATCACGGTTACCCGGCAGTTCTGGATGTATTGCCGGGAGGACCTGCGCAAGCTCAAGCGGATCACCTTGTTGTGGGATTACATTCGCGAGGTGACTGAACAGAACCGGCTGTTGCTGATGGGCGACAGCCGGGAGATGGTGTTTGCCGATTAGTCGGCAATGACCACGATGGCGACGCGGCGGTTTTCGGTGCGGCCGCTGGCCGTGTCGTTGGATGCGACGGGTTGGCTGCTGCCCAGGCCGCGCAGCTGGACGTTTTCTTCTCGCATGCCCACGCCTGTCAAGACCTTGCCAACGCTGTTGGCCCGGCGTACCGACAGTTGTTCGTTATAGGCTTGGGAGCCCGATGCGTCGGTATGACCGTCGACACGTACTCGCTCGATACCTGCGCCCAACAGGGCCTTGCCGATCCGCTCGACAATTTCGGTACTGGCAGGATTGAGGCTTTCCACATCGCTGCCAAACAGCACTTTGCCGGAGAGACCGAAGGCCCAGCCCTCCTCCGTCAACTTGAAACCCTGCTCCTTGAGGACGGCGATCTGCGCTGGGGTCAGGCCTTTCGGCGGTGTGGTCTGGCACCCGGCGAGGGTAAAAACGGCGATCAATAAAAATGCTGCGAATCGCAGCAGGGGGAAACGAGCATTTGAACGCATGCAATCAGCTCCTGGTTTGAAGATCCGCGACCGGGTGCTCCGACCCTGCCGTGTGTTGGCCGCCTCGGGCGAGGCGCTTGGCCTGGTACATCGCCGCATCGGCGGCACTCAGCAAGGCGCCGGGCGTGGCACCATGTTCGGGAAAAACCGCGATACCGACACTGAGGGACGTCAAGACCGAGGCATTGCCGGGCAACTGAATCGGCATGTCCATGCTGGCAATGATTTTCTCAGCGATCCGCTCGGCATCCTCGACCTTGTGCAGGGGCGTCAGCAGCACGGCAAACTCATCGCCCCCCAGGCGCGCGACCAGGTCATTCTCTCGCAACTGCGCGCGGACCCGGGTCGCCACGGCAGTCAGCACCGCGTCGCCGGCAGCGTGACCGAAGTTGTCATTGATGCCCTTGAAGCGGTCGCTGTCCAGATACAGGACGGCCACCTGCTCGTCGAGCTTGCTGGCATTGCGCAACGCGCGGATCAATCGACCTTCGAAAAATGCCCGGTTAGGCAATCCGGTCAGGCTGTCGTGGCTGGCCTGGTGAGCCAAGGTTTCGTTTTCACTTTGCAGATGGGTCTGCCAGGATTCCAGTTCGGCAAGCAAGGCGTTGAAGTCGTTGCCCAGGTTGTCCAGTTCAGCGATGTCGGCCGGCGGCACGCGACGATCCAGAGCGCGCTCGCAGCGCGCGGCGTGAGCCACTTCAGCCAGGCTGCGCAGTGGCCCGGTAATCGACCGCAACTGGCGCCTCGCCAGATACAGCGCGACCCAGGCGCTTATCGCCGTACATAAAACAATGCCCGCGAGGCCGCTAAGCAAAAATCGCAACAGGCTTCCGCCATGTCCGGCCAGCAAGATTCTGCCGATGTTCTGTCCTTGGTGGACGATGGGAAGGCTGATCGGTTTTTCCAGGAATGCCTTCGCGATATGCAATTCCAGACCCGACAAGAGGCCGGTGTCGGGTCGCTGCCAGTGAGCCAGAAGGCGACCGTGCTCATTGAATATCTGCGCATCGGCTACTTCTTCGGTGGCGGCAATCAGCGCCAGCGCTTCCGTGGCGGCGGCCGCGTCATCAAACACCACGGCGGCCTCCACGGTGTAATTGATTGAACGGGCGATCAAATGCAGGTTGTGATCGGCATAGACCCGCAACGCGAGCACGCCGAGCAGCGTCAGCGAAATGCTGGCCATGGAGATCGCCACCAGTGCGACGATCAGATGGCCGCGACCGATAACCGAGCCCAACGTGGGCCGAACTCGTGGCTTTGGGGAACTCATGGGGCGGCCGGCCTGCGACGTGAAAGCTGGAGAACGCTCGGATGAATTCGCACGCCACTGCGCGCAACCGAATCAAGGTTGACCTCGAACGAGACCTGTTCATCGCCGACCCGCAGGCAGAACAGACTGCCCACGGTACATTGATCGCCCCCCTCGCTGATGCTCAACACAGGCTTGCCAATCAATGACGTGAACAGGCGCGAGCGTTCCTCATTGGTCAGCCTGCCGATGTAGACAGCGTTGCAGTCGTCGGCGATGCCAGGATGATCTGCCAGCACCCGCTGCACGGATACCGGTCGGCCCGTGGCCTGGGTCGTACCTTTGACAAGCACATCGGTATATTGAGTCGGACCGACGATACAGAGCTGCAATTGTGTCGGCTCCACAGGCCAACGGGCATAGCTGAGGATGCCCAGCACGACCTGTGTGACCGCTTCGGCTCGCTGGTCGGCGCGGTCGGGGGTTGCCTGCTCTTGAGCGACCACCGCGAATGACAGCATCCATAGGAAGCCGGCAAGCACATGAGGCTTCCAGTTCTCGCTGCACGCTGCCCCCCGAACTGCCACCATCCTGGATGATCTCTGATTAAGATAAGAGCCGAAACGATAACACAGTGTCAAAAAGCCAGCGAGACAGTGCCCTACGGCGATTTCCGACAAAAAACAGGCAGAACCGCGATCGAAGCATTAAAGGTGAAAGTTAGGCAATCAGCCACCTTGTTCCCATTCCAACATCAACCCACTCAGGCGCTTGACCTTGCGGCGGACGGCCTCCTCGAATACCCCGGCTCTCGGCTCTATGAGACTGAACCAGTGCTTGCCCCGGGTAACCGCCGTGTATACCAGTTCCTTGGTCAACACGGGGTTCAACACATCGGGAAGGATGAGCGCCGTATGGGCGAACTCCGAGCCTTGGGACTTGTGCACCGTCATGGCGTACACGGTTTCCACATCATTCAGGCGACTGGGCAGGACAAAACGCACGCCACCTTGGCCATCGTTACGGGGGAAGGCAACTCTCAACACCTGTCTGCCCGCATCAGGCCCGTCACGCTCAGGCAGCTTTAGGGCGATGCCGATATCGCCATTCATCAACCCGAGCCCGTAGTCGTTGCGAGTCATCAGTACCGGACGCCCCTCGTACCAGAGATGATCGCTGTCGATCAAACGAGCCTTGAGCAACGCAGCCGTGATCCGCTGATTCAACCCCTCGGCACCCCACGGGCCTTTGCGCACGGCACAAAGCAACTGGAACTCGTCGAATGCCGCCAGGACATCCCTGGCCCACTCCGTCCAGCAACTGTCTTCCAACGGACGAGAAATGTCCGGGCGCCGTTGCCGCAGCAGATTCAGGTAATGCCGATACCCTTGCGGGCCATCTACTCGGCCGTCGAGCAGAAAACGCTCCAGCACTCCGTCATGCTCGCCTTTGAGCCCAAGGAAAAACAGGTCCACATATTGACCGCCCTGCAGCACCTGACGGGCTTTCTCCGGCTGTTGCCGATTCACGCTGCGGGCCAATTGCCCAATGCCGCTGCCTTCGCCAAAGCGCCGGGAATGCCTGAGCATGACCACTTGCTGGGCCAGGGGATGAGCGCCATCGAGGTCCTGCTTCAGGTCGCTGGCCGCCAGGTTCTCGCCGCTGACGGACTCGAGCCAGGCCAGGGTCTGCGGGCTATACCAGCCTTCCTCGGCATCCCGACATAGATCCCCCAGAACCGCACCCGCCTCGACCGACGCCAACTGGTCCTTGTCACCCAGCAGCACCAGGCGCGCATGAGGCGGCAGTGCATCCAGCAAATTCGCCATCATTTCCAGGTCGATCATTGACGCTTCATCAACCACCAGCACATCCAGTGGCAAGCGATTGCCCCGATGATGGCGAAAATGCCGAGTACCAGGGCGGCTGCCCAGCAGTCGATGGACGGTGGTGACGTCGCAGGGAATGCGCTCGCGCACGCCATCGGACACATCCAGCGTCCGGACCTGCTGGCTGATGGACTCGGTCAAGCGCGCCGCTGCCTTGCCAGTGGGCGCGGCCAGGCGAATACGCAGCGGTTTCCCAGCCTCGACAGCCGGCGCCTGCAACAAGGCAAGCAGACGCACGACCGTGGTGGTCTTCCCTGTGCCCGGGCCGCCCGTCACGATGCTGAAAGCGCTCCGGGTCGCCAGCGCGCAGGCCAGCTTCTGCCAATCGATCGGACCTGTGAGACTGGCCGCTCCGAACAATCCCGCAAGGCGCTCGCGCAGGTCATCGGGCGCTGCGCCATGATCGGCCAGCCGTTGACGCAATGCTTCATCGATCCGCCGTTCATAGGCCCAGTAACGGCGCAGATAGAGGCGTTTGCCCGACAGCACCAACGGCCGCTGCTGCGCCTCTTCAGTCATGTCGACCGCCAAGGCGACCAGGCGACTGGATGCCAGGACCTTGCACCAATGGGCGGGGTCCAGAGCTTGCAGTATCTGGGACGGCAACAGCGTTGCGCCTGTCTGAACGTCGCCCTCGGGAGGGAGCGACAGTGCGAAGTCCGGCTCGCTGAGTGTCTCGAACAGATCCAGGCAGACGTGTCCATGACCCAGTTGGTGACTGGTCAGTGCCGCGGCGAGCAGTACCAGCGGATCGTCGTTGGGCTCCAGCTCATGGAGGAACGCGACAAACGCCTTGTCCAGGGCTCGAAGCCAGCCGCGCTCCACCCAGCGCGTGAGCAGCAGCAACAGATCACTCGCCTCACTCAGCGGCGCAAGGTTGGCCAGGCTCTCGTCTTCGGACGGTCTGGGGAGCAGGTCGGCAAAGGAACGACTCATAACAGTTCTCCCTGTACCCACGCCGGTTCGGCCTTGGGTTCGGGCGCCCCTCGGAACAGGCGATCGAGTTGTTCGATCAAGGCTCGCGGGGGCTTGGTGAAATACACGCCCTGGCTGGCTGCGCGCGTGCCACGCAAGAATATATACAACGCTCCGCCGACATGCCGGTCGTAGTCATAATCGGGCAAGCGTGCCTTGAGCTGGCGATGCAGCGCCAACAGGTACAGGACGTATTGCAAGTCGTAGCGATTATCCAGGATCGATTGCTCCATCGCCTGCACGGTGTAGGCCGTGTCATCAGCCCCCAGCCAGTTGGACTTGTAATCAGCCACGTAGTACCGACCGTCATGTTCGAAGGTCAAGTCGATGAAACCCTTGAACATGCCGTTGAGCAACACCGGCTCCGCGGCGATGCGAGCCACGCCGCCGTGGGTGAGTCGGCAGACGAGTTCGTCAAGCTTGAGCACATCGACTTTGTGACTGGCGAACCAGAACTCCATTTCGACCTGGAACCGAGTCAGTTGCGTCAACAACACCGGAGCCTGGCCGCCACCGATATGCAAAGGTGTTGTAATCAGGTGCTGCAACCAGTCGCCTAGCGTGGTGATCCAGCCTTTCCAGCCTCGGCGGTTGCAACGTCGGGCAATGGCATCCTCGATTATCGCTGGCGTGGTGGTAAATCCTTCCCTGGCCGACCACTCCAGGAGGCCATGCAGGAACGTGCCCGGGTTTGGGCCGCGTGGAAAGCGATGGATGTCGCCGCCGACAGCAACCACTTCCCTGGGGGCATCCGGGTCAAGACGCTCATCATCGAACTGTTTCTGCGCCTGTGGGTTTTCCGGTGCGGTGTCTCCCCCCGCGCTAAGCGTTTCGCCCAGGCGCAATGCGCTGTAGGAAGCGATCCACCAGTTCTCGCTGGCTTTGCGTACCGGCAACAAAGGTGCGCGCAACACCGCTTCGTTTTGGGCTGGCAGGTAGTGTTCGTCGTTGGCCTGGGGCATATCCTGGCAGTTCACCGATGTGCTGCCTTGTTGCAGATCCTCCAGCCACTGCCGCAGCGCCACCGACTCGGTCAACGGTGCGCCACCGCCCAACAGATAACCCAGCGCAGACAGGTGCAGGATCGAGCGGCTGTTGCTGCCACGCTTGAGATCGGCGACACCCAGCCAGCAGGCGTGTTGGGCGCGAGTCAGCGCCACATACAGGAGGCGCAGGTCTTCGGCCATGCGTTCGTCATCGGCCTTGACGATCAATTCGGAGGTCGGCGTGAGACTGATTTGCGCCTGGCCGGCTTCATCATGGTAATGCAAAGGCAATCGGGTGCCGTCCACCGGTTTCGTCGAGCAAATGAACGGCAGGAAGACCAACGGATATTCGAGCCCCTTGGATTTGTGGATCGTCACCACTTTGACCAACTGCTCATCGCTTTCCAGGCGAAGGATCTGTTCTTCGCCGGCCTGCCCGGTCAACGCCAGATGCTCGGACAGGTATCGAATCAGCGCCTGCTCGCCATCCAGCTCGACGGCAGCCTGCTGCAACAGTTCGCACAGATGGAGCAAATTGGTCAGCACCCGCTCCCCGTCGCCACGCGTCATCAAGGCCTGGGGCAATTTGAAATCGTGCAGCAGGCGTCGCAACATCGGCAGCACACCCTGGGTACGCCAGACCAGCCGATAACCACGAAACTGCATGACGCGACTTTCCCATGCCAGCTCATCCTGATTAAGTCGCTCCAGCTCCGTAATCGGCAAGTCCAATGTGATGCTGGCCAGCGCCGCTCGCAATGGACGTTCGGCATCCGGCTCGGCGCACGCCTTCAGCCAGGTCAGCAAGTCCCGCGCTTCTTGCGCGGCAAACACCGAATCCTTGTCGGACAGGTAGACGCTTCGTACGCCTCGTGCAGACAATTCGCCGCGCACGGCCTGCGCTTCCTTGCCATCTCGAACCAGAATGGCGATGTCCGGCTGACAGCAGCCCACGCAAGGTATCCCCGTCACTGACAAACCCATCACGCCCCGACTGGCCGCCGTTGAGCAGCGCAGTGATCTCGCTGGCGCAGGCAGCGGCCATGTGTTGCCGATACGTCGCGCCAGAGAGCGGTTGGTCCGAGGCCAGGTGCCAGATATTCAAAGCGGGGACGGTTTGCCCTGCGATCAGCAGGGACTCCTTTCGTCCTTGGGATCCCACTGCCAGGAACGGCACCGGATTCTCACCCGATGGCTCACGGAACAGGAAAGCCCCGCGCCCTTTTGGACGGGTTTCCGCGTTCTGGAAAATATGGTTCACGGCGCCGACCATGGCATGGCTGGAACGAAAGTTCGTTCCCAGCGTATGCAGCCTGCCGGCAGTGGCTTCCCGGGCGCGCAGGTAGGTATAGATGTCAGCCCCCCGGAAAGCATAAATGGCCTGTTTCGGGTCGCCGATCAGGAACAGCCCTGTTTCGGGGTCGTTATCCTTGATGCGATAGATACTTTCGAATATCCGGTACTGGACCGGGTCGGTGTCCTGGAACTCGTCGATCAGAGCGACCGGAAACTGCTCACGAATCACGCTCGCCAGACGTTCCCCGCCTTCAGCCTGCAGAGCCGCGTCCAGACGCAACAGCATATCGTCGAAGCCCATTTCCGCTCGGCGACGCTTTTCCGCCTCGAAGCGCTCCCCTACCCATTGCGCGGCATGCTGCAACACGGCGGCATCGGGTGTCGGCAATGCGTCCAGGCTCGCCTTGAGCCCTGACATCGCGTCCAGGCCGGGGTGATTTGGCACCTCTCCCTTCCAGGCTTCGGCCATTCCCTCGGGTGTCAACCGCGTGAATCCCGTGCCGATGTCCAAAAGTTCAACGCTTTCATCCTCTACCCAGGCCGTGATCTTCTGGAACCACGGCTCAAAATAACGGGCTTGCATCTTGCGCCCATCGACGCTTTTACTCGCCACGCCTTGCTGGCATATCTCCAGCAATTCCACCGCCCATTGACGCCACGGCGCCTTGAGATCAAGCAAGGCAGCGCTGCGCTCCTGCAGGGCTGCGGCGATAAGCTCGGCGGGCTCAAGCCCATCATCATTGCCGCGTCCGTTGGAAAACAGGCCTTTCACTCGTGGCAACAACGCCGCAGGTCCACCCCAGTGGGTGCGCACCCAATCCAACGCCTCGCCTTGCATCGAGTAGCAGAACAGCCGCCAGTAGTCGCGTAGCACTTCGCCGAGCAATTCGCTGTGATCGGTTTCCAGGGTCTGGGTAAACAAGCTGCCACTGTCAAAAGCATGCTCGCGCAGCATGCGCTGGCACCAACCATGGATAGTCGAAACGGCTGCCTCATCCATCCATTGCGCGGCAATGTCGAGCCGGTTGGCACAGGCAGGCCATTGCCCTTCGTCAAACTCATCACGCAACGCTGTTACCAACGAGTCCGGTGCAGGAATTTCGTCGCGAAAAAAACGCGCCGCCTCTGCCAGGCGCGTACGGATACGATCACGCAACTCCTTGGTGGCGGCGTCAGTAAAGGTCACCACCAGGATCTGCGGGGGAAGCAGTTCGCGACCGAATCCAGCCGCCGATCCGCCGTGCCCCAATACCAGGCGCAAGTACAAAGCAGATATGGTGAAAGTCTTGCCCGTACCGGCGCTGGCCTCGATCAACTGACTGCCACGCAATGGGAAGGCCAGGGCCAACGGAGTTTGCCGACTCATGAATGCACATCCTCATCGGCCAGTGAACGCCAGGGGGATTCGAATAACGGTCGATAAAGCGCATCGCACCAGTCGGGAAATGTTTCGTCTGCAACGAGCGCGTCAAAGTCAGCGAACTGTCGAGCCAGGGCCGGGCTTTCCCGCCGCTCGCCTTCGAAATTCAGACCGTCGCCTTCATAGGCTTTTCGAGCCGCCGCTTCGGCCTTTCCGGGGTCGCTCTGACCGAGCCAGGCAAAGGCAGTCTTCACCGCGATCGGCAGCGGCTCGCGCATGCCTGTCTGCCAGGCTTGCAACAGATCACCGAGCAGTCTTCGCGAAACGGCTTCCTCAAAAGGCGCCAACAGCAAGCTGTCATCACTGGCAACCAATGCAGTCGTCATCGAAAGACCGCTGGCGCAGGCGACTAGATGGTTCACCCAAGGCCGTATCAGGCGATGCCATTTTCGAGTCTTGGTGGAACCGATGCTGTTGGGGATGGCGGTGATCGCCAAGACCGCACCATCAGATCGCTGGTGCAGACCACTGAGCCAACCTTCGACACTGACTTCTGCCAATTGCAGGCTGATGGGTACGGCGCTCGCCAATGGAGTCGGCCACAGCGCCAGAAGTTGTTGGTAACGTTGAAGCAGGTCTGGCAATGGCTCGATCAACTCACGCTGCAGGCTTTCACCAAAACCAGCCATGGGTAACAGCCCGCTGTTCTGGAGCCGTTTGGCATGCGCCTGCAATGCAAGGTCCGGTTGATCGAGACGAATGAGAGCGGCTTCGAGCAGGCTGTCGCTCAAGCTGTAACGCTGCAACGCATCGAGCACGAAAGGCTCATCATCGGCCAGGGGAGCTTCGATGGTCTCGAAAAACACTTTGAGTCGCTGGCTGAAAAAATGACGGACAGGATTGCGCAGGAAATCCTGCAACTGACCAAGTCCCAAGGGTTCTTCCTGAACGTAGGGAGCCAATCGCTGAGGCATCTGAGTGTGATCCTGGGCGTCATGAAGCACTCGCCATTCGGTGGCATAACTGAATAGCTGATCGCCCTGGTAAAAATAGCGGGCACTGAACGGTTGAAGAGGATGCTCCTGGGTGAGCGCGCCAAGAAGGCTTCCCTTGCCATCTGCCAACCGCCAGCCACTGGCAAGATGATCGCGTAGCTGGCCAACGAGAACGGAGGGCGGTCGCTCGCTATTGTCACGAATGCTGCGTCCCACCCAACTGATGTAGAGTTTTTCCCGTGCGGAAAGAAGCGCCTCCAGCATCAAGTACCGATCATCCTCGCGCCGGGAGCGATCGCCAGGCCGATAATCGCTGCCCATCAGGTCGAAGTCCAAGGGCGGTTGGGCGCGAGGGTAATCACCGTCATTCATTCCCAGCAAACAGACCAGTTTGAAAGGAATTGCTCGCATCGGCATCAAGGTACAAAAGTTGACCGCCCCAGCCAGGAAGCGCTGGGACAATCGCCCTTGGTCCAACCCGGCCAGCCAGGCCTCCCTTACGACCGTCAATGGCAGTTCATCGTGCAGGGCAACTGACTCGCAGGTTTCCAGCCAGGATTCACGCAGGTCTTCGAGCTGGGTCAGTAGATAATCGTCGTGTTCATTGCTCGCCAAGAAGAACAGCTGCATCAGGTCATGCAGGCGCGCGCCCCAATCCTGAGGCGATGCTGGCTGGCTGAGCTCCAGATGAGCGACTTCCAATGCATCCAGCAACGCCACCAAAGGACCGATCAACGCCGCATCGAGACCACCGATTTCGTCGTACGGCTCGATGCCTTCGTAAGCCTGCGAATTGCCGACCGCATACCCTAATAACATGCGACGCAGGCCGAAACGCCAGCTGTTCTGTTCAAGCTCTGCGGGCAAACCCAGTCCGGCACGATGTTCGGCACTCATTCCCCAACGGATGCCGGCCCCCTCGATCCAACGGTGCAGCGTTGGCAAATCGGACTCGCCAATGCCAAACCGCTCGCGCAACGCCGGGACGTCCAGCAAATCGAGGATTTCGCTGACCGGAAAACGACTATCAGGAAGTTTGAGCAGATGTTCGACTGCGATCAGAAGAGGGTCACGTCCACGCTGGCCTTGATCGGTCAGGGTGAATGGAATGAAACGATTGTCGAATTTATCAAGTTGACCGAACACCGCACGAATATGCGGCGCATAACTGTCGATATCCGGGACCATGACAATAATGTCGCGGGGACGCAAGGTCGGATCCTTGCTGAACTGAGCGAGGAGCTGATCATGGAGGATTTCGACTTCGCGTTGCGCGCTGTGGGCGATATGGAAGCGGATGGACTCATCTTGCTGGGTATCGACCTCTGGCCATTGCTCTCGAGTTTCGTCCAAGGGACGCAATTCAAGAATGTCATTCTGCAACTGGCTGAGGAGGGTGGCAGGTTGGCCGTCGCTGAACAGATCGATTCGCCCTTCGCGGAACACCGAGCGATAGGTCGTGGGGTCATCGTAACTGTCGAGCAGATTGATATAGTCGCGCCCCTGTTTTCCCCAGGCCGCCAATAAAGGATGAGCATGCTGGTGCAACGTCTGCGAGTCGAGGACTTCAGGCATGCCGCGCTTACGTGCTTGCCGTTTGTATTGGTGGCGAAGCAAGTCCTTGTCGGCCACGATATCTGCCCAATGATGTCGGCATGGATTGTGGACACACAGCAAAACCTGGCTAAACCGTGAGAGCCCGGCAAGCGCCTCGAGGACTTGAGCGGGCAATGACGATATGCCAAAGACAATTACTCGCGCAGGCAGGCCTTGTGGAGCGGCTTCCAGGCTGTTGATGCACTCCAGATAGCGCTGATGAACACCAGCACGACTTTGGGCCATGCCCTTCTCACCTACATCCAGCAACAGGGCTCGCCACAGTTCCGCTTGCCAGCAATTGGCCGCCGCGAGCGGCTTGGTGTCACCGCGGACATTCCTCGTCTGGTGTCGTCCCTGTGCCCAGTCCTCGAGCCAGTCGGCACGGTAGACCTGATACTGGTCAAACAGGTCAGCCAGACGCTCAGACAGTTGGTAGCGCTTGCGCAAGTCAGCGTCATGAGTGAGAAAACGTCGCAGGGGTTCGAAATGTGGCTGTTCAATCAGCTGCGGCAGGAGACGCATCAGCCTCCATGTGAGCGGAGCCTTGTCCAAGAGGGATTTGGCAGGGATTTCGTCACGCCCGAGCACCATTCGATAGAGCTGCCACATGAAGCTACCTGGCAACTGCACGTCGATGGCTGCCGCAATGCCGCAACCGCCGGTATCGTCGTCTTCCGGGTCCTCAGCCAGCGCGAGTTTAAGCCATTGGGCAATACCGTTGCTCTGTACCAGCGCGATTTCATTTTCAAGAGGGGCCAGCGGATAACGCCGCATCAGGCTGATCACCAGGCTGCGCAATTCATCAAGGCGATTCCCGTGAACCACCATGAACGCTGGGCTAAGGGACGTTGCGTCCGGCATGAAAGGCATCCTTGAAAATGCAAAAGCTAGGGCAGAACCTTAGCATTGTCGGGGGGCTGTGACAGCCGGGAGCTGTCTGCGCTTGTCGTAAGAACTTTCTTGCAGGCAAAACAAAACCCCTACCTGCGTCAGCAGATAGGGGTTTCGGAATTTAATCTTGACGATGACCTACTCTCACATGGGGAAACCCCACACTACCATCGGCGATGCATCGTTTCACTTCTGAGTTCGGGATGGGATCAGGTGGTTCCAATGCTCTATGGTCGTCAAGAAATTCGGGTACTGAGTCGTGGCCTCGCGGCCTCGCTTCAGCAAATTGGGTATGTGACAGCTTTCGGTGTTTGGTGAGTTTCGAACTTTCGGTTCATCTCGTCTTCACACACCGCAATCTGGCCTCTTTCGAGTCTACAGATTGCTTGGGTGTTATATGGTCAAGCCTCACGGGCAATTAGTACAGGTTAGCTCAACGCCTCACAGCGCTTACACACCCTGCCTATCAACGTCGTAGTCTTCGACGGCCCTTCAGGGGACTCAAGGTCCCAGTGAGATCTCATCTTGAGGCAAGTTTCCCGCTTAGATGCTTTCAGCGGTTATCTTTTCCGAACATAGCTACCCGGCAATGCCACTGGCGTGACAACCGGAACACCAGAGGTTCGTCCACTCCGGTCCTCTCGTACTAGGAGCAGCCCCTCTCAAATCTCAAACGTCCACGGCAGATAGGGACCGAACTGTCTCACGACGTTCTAAACCCAGCTCGCGTACCACTTTAAATGGCGAACAGCCATACCCTTGGGACCGGCTTCAGCCCCAGGATGTGATGAGCCGACATCGAGGTGCCAAACACCGCCGTCGATATGAACTCTTGGGCGGTATCAGCCTGTTATCCCCGGAGTACCTTTTATCCGTTGAGCGATGGCCCTTCCATACAGAACCACCGGATCACTAAGACCTACTTTCGTACCTGCTCGACGTGTCTGTCTCGCAGTCAAGCGCGCTTTTGCCTTTATACTCTACGACCGATTTCCGACCGGTCTGAGCGCACCTTCGTACTCCTCCGTTACTCTTTAGGAGGAGACCGCCCCAGTCAAACTACCCACCATACACTGTCCTCGATCCGGATAACGGACCTGAGTTAGAACCTCAAAGTTGCCAGGGTGGTATTTCAAGGATGGCTCCACGCAGACTGGCGTCCACGCTTCAAAGCCTCCCACCTATCCTACACAAGCAAATTCAAAGTCCAGTGCAAAGCTATAGTAAAGGTTCACGGGGTCTTTCCGTCTAGCCGCGGATACACTGCATCTTCACAGCGATTTCAATTTCACTGAGTCTCGGGTGGAGACAGCGCCGCCATCGTTACGCCATTCGTGCAGGTCGGAACTTACCCGACAAGGAATTTCGCTACCTTAGGACCGTTATAGTTACGGCCGCCGTTTACCGGGGCTTCGATCAAGAGCTTCGCGTTAGCTAACCCCATCAATTAACCTTCCGGCACCGGGCAGGCGTCACACCCTATACGTCCACTTTCGTGTTTGCAGAGTGCTGTGTTTTTAATAAACAGTCGCAGCGGCCTGGTATCTTCGACCGGCGTGGGCTTACGCAGCAAGTGCTTCACCCTCACCGGCGCACCTTCTCCCGAAGTTACGGTGCCATTTTGCCTAGTTCCTTCACCCGAGTTCTCTCAAGCGCCTTGGTATTCTCTACCCAACCACCTGTGTCGGTTTGGGGTACGGTTCCTGGTTACCTGAAGCTTAGAAGCTTTTCTTGGAAGCATGGCATCAACCACTTCGTCACCCAAAGGGTAACTCGTCATCAGCTCTCGGCCTTGAAACCCCGGATTTACCTAAGATTTCAGCCTACCACCTTAAACTTGGACAACCAACGCCAAGCTGGCCTAGCCTTCTCCGTCCCTCCATCGCAATAACCAGAAGTACAGGAATATTAACCTGTTTTCCATCGACTACGCTTTTCAGCCTCGCCTTAGGGACCGACTAACCCTGCGTCGATTAACGTTGCGCAGGAAACCTTGGTCTTTCGGCGTGGGTGTTTTTCACACCCATTGTCGTTACTCATGTCAGCATTCGCACTTCTGATACCTCCAGCAAGCTTCTCAACTCACCTTCACAGGCTTACAGAACGCTCCTCTACCGCATCACTTACGTGATACCCGTAGCTTCGGTGTATGGTTTGAGCCCCGTTACATCTTCCGCGCAGGCCGACTCGACTAGTGAGCTATTACGCTTTCTTTAAAGGGTGGCTGCTTCTAAGCCAACCTCCTAGCTGTCTAAGCCTTCCCACATCGTTTCCCACTTAACCATAACTTTGGGACCTTAGCTGACGGTCTGGGTTGTTTCCCTTTTCACGACGGACGTTAGCACCCGCCGTGTGTCTCCCATGCTCGGCACTTGTAGGTATTCGGAGTTTGCATCGGTTTGGTAAGTCGGGATGACCCCCTAGCCGAAACAGTGCTCTACCCCCTACAGTGATACATGAGGCGCTACCTAAATAGCTTTCGAGGAGAACCAGCTATCTCCGAGCTTGATTAGCCTTTCACTCCGATCCACAGGTCATCCGCTAACTTTTCAACGGTAGTCGGTTCGGTCCTCCAGTCAGTGTTACCTAACCTTCAACCTGCCCATGGATAGATCGCCCGGTTTCGGGTCTATTCCCAGCGACTAGACGCCCTATTAAGACTCGCTTTCGCTACGCCTCCCCTATTCGGTTAAGCTCGCCACTGAAAATAAGTCGCTGACCCATTATACAAAAGGTACGCAGTCACCCAACAAAGTGGGCTCCCACTGCTTGTACGCATACGGTTTCAGGATCTATTTCACTCCCCTCTCCGGGGTTCTTTTCGCCTTTCCCTCACGGTACTAGTTCACTATCGGTCAGTCAGTAGTATTTAGCCTTGGAGGATGGTCCCCCCATATTCAGACAAAGTTTCTCGTGCTCCGTCCTACTCGATTTCACTTCTAAGATCCTTTCGCGTACAGGGCTATCACCCACTATGGCCGCACTTTCCAGAGCGTTCCGCTAAAATCAAAGAAGCTTAAGGGCTAGTCCCCGTTCGCTCGCCACTACTAAGGGAATCTCGGTTGATTTCTTTTCCTCAGGGTACTTAGATGTTTCAGTTCCCCTGGTTCGCTTCTTGCACCTATGTATTCAGTACAAGATAACCATCTTATGATGGCTGGGTTCCCCCATTCAGACATCTCCGGATCAAAGTCTGTTTGCCGACTCCCCGAAGCTTTTCGCAGGCTACCACGTCTTTCATCGCCTCTGACTGCCAAGGCATCCACCGTATGCGCTTCTTCACTTGACCATATAACCCCAAGCAATCTGGTTATACTGTGAAGACGACATTCGCCGAAAATTCGAATTTCTCAACTAAGAGAACTCACAAATTTTACCTTAGCCTGATCCGTTACCAGTGAAAGTAACGTTCAGTCTATCTTTCTATCACATACCCAAATTTTTAAAGAACGATCTAATCAAAAGACTAGAAATCAACATTCACCATCACCTTGATGGAATGCTCATTTCTAAGCTTTCAGAAGCAGTTTATGGTGGAGCCAAGCGGGATCGAACCGCTGACCTCCTGCGTGCAAGGCAGGCGCTCTCCCAGCTGAGCTATGGCCCCATTACAAAATTGGTGGGTCTGGGCAGATTCGAACTGCCGACCTCACCCTTATCAGGGGTGCGCTCTAACCAACTGAGCTACAGACCCAATTTCGAGCTTGTAACTGTTAGCTGTGAGCTATCAGCTTGGAGCTTAAAGCTGCTTCTATCGTCTTCTTCAATGAATCAAGCAATTCGTGTGGGAGCTCATGAAGCAGCTGCGGTCGTCGATTAAGGAGGTGATCCAGCCGCAGGTTCCCCTACGGCTACCTTGTTACGACTTCACCCCAGTCATGAATCACACCGTGGTAACCGTCCCCCCGAAGGTTAGACTAGCTACTTCTGGTGCAACCCACTCCCATGGTGTGACGGGCGGTGTGTACAAGGCCCGGGAACGTATTCACCGCGACATTCTGATTCGCGATTACTAGCGATTCCGACTTCACGCAGTCGAGTTGCAGACTGCGATCCGGACTACGATCGGTTTTGTGGGATTAGCTCCACCTCGCGGCTTGGCAACCCTCTGTACCGACCATTGTAGCACGTGTGTAGCCCAGGCCGTAAGGGCCATGATGACTTGACGTCATCCCCACCTTCCTCCGGTTTGTCACCGGCAGTCTCCTTAGAGTGCCCACCATAACGTGCTGGTAACTAAGGACAAGGGTTGCGCTCGTTACGGGACTTAACCCAACATCTCACGACACGAGCTGACGACAGCCATGCAGCACCTGTCTCAATGTTCCCGAAGGCACCAATCCATCTCTGGAAAGTTCATTGGATGTCAAGGCCTGGTAAGGTTCTTCGCGTTGCTTCGAATTAAACCACATGCTCCACCGCTTGTGCGGGCCCCCGTCAATTCATTTGAGTTTTAACCTTGCGGCCGTACTCCCCAGGCGGTCAACTTAATGCGTTAGCTGCGCCACTAAGAGCTCAAGGCTCCCAACGGCTAGTTGACATCGTTTACGGCGTGGACTACCAGGGTATCTAATCCTGTTTGCTCCCCACGCTTTCGCACCTCAGTGTCAGTATCAGTCCAGGTGGTCGCCTTCGCCACTGGTGTTCCTTCCTATATCTACGCATTTCACCGCTACACAGGAAATTCCACCACCCTCTACCATACTCTAGCTCGACAGTTTTGAATGCAGTTCCCAGGTTGAGCCCGGGGATTTCACATCCAACTTAACGAACCACCTACGCGCGCTTTACGCCCAGTAATTCCGATTAACGCTTGCACCCTCTGTATTACCGCGGCTGCTGGCACAGAGTTAGCCGGTGCTTATTCTGTCGGTAACGTCAAAACACTAACGTATTAGGTTAATGCCCTTCCTCCCAACTTAAAGTGCTTTACAATCCGAAGACCTTCTTCACACACGCGGCATGGCTGGATCAGGCTTTCGCCCATTGTCCAATATTCCCCACTGCTGCCTCCCGTAGGAGTCTGGACCGTGTCTCAGTTCCAGTGTGACTGATCATCCTCTCAGACCAGTTACGGATCGTCGCCTTGGTGAGCCATTACCTCACCAACTAGCTAATCCGACCTAGGCTCATCTGATAGCGCAAGGCCCGAAGGTCCCCTGCTTTCTCCCGTAGGACGTATGCGGTATTAGCGTCCGTTTCCGAGCGTTATCCCCCACTACCAGGCAGATTCCTAGGCATTACTCACCCGTCCGCCGCTCTCAAGAGGTGCAAGCACCTCTCTACCGCTCGACTTGCATGTGTTAGGCCTGCCGCCAGCGTTCAATCTGAGCCATGATCAAACTCTTCAGTTCAAACATCTTTGGGTTTTGAGAAAACCCTAAACTTGGCTCAGCAATCGTTGGTTACATCTTTGATTTCTCGCGGAGTAACTTGTGATGCTGATAATCTGTTGACTAGCAGTCTGACTCCACAAGCACCCACACGAATTGCTTGATTCAGTTGTTAAAGAGCGGTGGGTTGAGCCTTTCGTCTCAACCGAGGCGCGCATTCTACAGCGCCCCGTGCATCTGTCAAGCGGTTATTTTAAGAAGTTTTCAAAGTTTCGCTTGGAAATCCTTAACAACTTCAACCACTTGCGCTTTCGATCTCTCGTTAGCGGGAGGCGAATTCTACAGCGTTGTTCGCTGCTGTCAACACCTCTTTTTCACCGCTTTCGACCGAGAGGATCGAATCGCCAATAGAGCCAAACAACACCGCCCTATCAACTCCTTCAACGCTTCGATGAACTTAAGCGCCTGACCTATCGAAACCTACTTAACTCATTGAAACTCAAGAAGTTTTCCGTTTCGACTGCGCCGGAAGTGGGGCGAATTATAGACACCTGGAATCTGCCGTCAACCGTTATTTTCATAATTCTGTCATATCAGTCAAAAAAGCCCTTAAAGGCAGAAGCCGACACCCAAAGGTGCCGGCTTCTTCACTTATCAATTACAGGCTGGGAAATGCGAATTGTGAAGCCTCGTGGCTGGCACGCTGCGGCCAGCGCTGGGTAATCGCCTTGCGACGGGTATAGAAGCGCACGCCGTCCGGGCCGTAGGCATGCAGGTCGCCAAACAGCGAACGCTTCCAACCACCAAAGCTGTGATAAGCAACAGGCACCGGCAACGGTACGTTGACGCCTACCATGCCGACTTCAATCTCATCACAGAACAGCCGCGCAGCTTCGCCGTCACGGGTGAAGATACAGGTGCCGTTGCCATACTCGTGATCGTTGATCAGTTGCATCGCCTCTTCGAGGCTATTGACCCTGACGAGACACAGCACCGGTCCGAAGATCTCTTCCTTATAGATACGCATCTCGGGCGTCACGCGATCGAAGAGGCAACCGCCGAGGAAGAAGCCCTCTTCATGCCCTGCCACACTCAAGCCGCGACCGTCGACAACCAGCGAGGCCCCCGCCGATACGCCTTCTTCTATATAGCCACTGACCTTGTCGCGATGCTGACCAGTAACAAGCGGCCCCATGTCCAGCCCACACGAAGTCCCCGCGCCGATCTTCAGCGCCTTGATCTGCGGCACCAGCTTGGCCACCAGCGCATCCGCCACCTGATCGCCGACACACACCGCCACCGAAATCGCCATGCAACGCTCGCCGCACGAACCGTACGCGGCACCCATCAACGCGCTGACGGCATTGTCCAGGTCAGCATCAGGCATCAGCACCGCATGGTTCTTCGCCCCGCCCAATGCCTGCACACGCTTGCCGCGGCGAGTACCCTCGGCATAGATGTATTCGGCAATCGGCGTCGATCCGACAAAACTCAGCGCCTTCACTTCCGGTGCCTCGATCAATGCATCCACCGCGGCCTTGTCACCGTGGACCACGCTCAGAACTCCCTTGGGCAAACCGGCCTCCAGCAACAGCTGGGCGATCAGCAGTGTCGAACTCGGATCGCGCTCGGAAGGCTTGAGGATGAAGCAGTTGCCACAGACGATAGCCAGTGGGTACATCCACAACGGCACCATCGCCGGGAAGTTGAACGGCGTGATACCCGCCACAACCCCCAAAGGCTGGAAGTCTGACCAAGCGTCAATATTGGGTCCTACGTTGCGACTGTATTCGCCCTTCAGGATTTCCGGCGCGGCACAGGCAAACTCGACGTTTTCAATACCGCGCTTGAGCTCACCGGCGGCATCTTCCAGAGTCTTGCCATGTTCTTCGCTGATCAACTGCGCGATGCGCGACTCGTTCTGCTCCAGCAACTGCTTGAAACGAAACATGACCTGGGCGCGCTTCGCCGCTCGGCGTATTGCGCCAGGCCGGGAAAGCCGCCTTGGCAGCGTCGATGGCGTGTTGAATGGTTGCGCGATCCGCCAGCGGTACTTTATGGATCGCCTGCCCGGTGGATGGGTTGAACACGTCGGCGGTGCGCGCGTTGTCGCTCAACAACTCGCCATTGATCAAATGCGGAATGAGACTCATGGGGACTCCAGACGAATCGGACAGCGGACGCCCCGGAGGAGCGTCCTTATATAAAGAGGAATCAGTCGACTTTGTTCAGCACTTCGCCAACCGCATCGAACAGTCGATCAAGGTCCTGCGGCTTGCTGTTGAACGTTGGCCCGAACTGCAGCGTGTCACCACCGAATCGCACATAGAAGCCAGCCTTCCACAGTGCCATGCCCGCCTCGAATGGGCGAACGATCGCGTCGCCATCGCGCGGTGCGATCTGGATCGCCCCCGCAAGGCCAAAGTTGCGAATGTCGATGACGTTTTTCGAGCCCTTCAAACCATGCAAGGCTTTTTCAAAATGCGGCGCGACCTCGGCCACGCTCTGTACCAGGTTTTCCTTCTGCAACAGGTCCAGGGCCGCCAAGCCTGCTGCGCACGCCACCGGATGCGCCGAATACGTATAGCCATGGGGAAATTCCACGGCATATTCGGGCGTCGGCTGGCTCATGAAGGTCTGATAGATTTCGGAACTGGCGATCACAGCCCCCATGGGAATCGCGCCATTAGTGACTTGCTTGGCGATGCACATCAGGTCCGGCGTTACACCAAAACTGTCGGCGCCAAACATCGAGCCGGTACGACCAAAACCCGTAATCACTTCGTCAAACACCAGCAGGATGTTGTGCTGATCGCAGATTTCCCGCAGGCGCTTGAGGTATCCCTCTGGCGGCACCAGGACACCGGCGGACCCTGCCATAGGTTCGACAAACACCGCGGCGATATTCGAAGCGTCGTGCAACTCGATCAGCTTCAACAGTTCATCGGCCAAGGCGATCCCCCCCTCCTTCGGCATGCCACGGGAGAACGCATTGCCGGCAAGCAGGGTGTGGGGCAAATGATCGACGTCCATCATGGCCTGGCCGAACAATTTGCGGTTACCGCTGACGCCGCCCAGGCTGGTGCCGGCGATGTTCACGCCGTGATAACCGCGGGCCCGTCCGATCATCTTGGTCTTGGTGGCCTGCCCCTTGAGGCGCCAGTAAGCGCGAACCATTTTCACAGCGGTATCGGCGCATTCGGACCCGGAGTCGGTGAAGAACACATGGTTGAGATTGCCCGGGGTCAGGCTGGTGATTTTTTCCGCCAACTGGAACGACAGTGGATGCCCATATTGGAATCCCGGCGAATAATCGAGGGTGCCCAGTTGCTTGGCGACCGCCTCCTGGATCTCTTTGCGGGTGTGCCCGGCGCCGCATGTCCACAATCCCGACAGCGAATCGTAGACCTTGCGCCCCTTGTCATCCGTCAGCCAACTGCCTTCGGCCGCGACGATCAGCCGGGGGTCGCGTTGGAAATTGCGATTGGCTGTGTAAGGCATCCAGTGGGCATCCAGCTTGAGCTGGCTGGCCAGGGAACCGACAGCGTGTTCGGGCATGTTCATCGACAAAACCTCGCAAGACATAAACGGTATGAAATCAGAAGCGTTCTTGCGGCTAAGTTGCCACGGCGATAAAGTCGGTGAAATCCAGCTTTTCTAACCTTCAGTCAGCGGATCACTAAACTATGAGCATTCGCCGTCCCGATCCGCTGGCCCAGGTCAGCGACTTCGATATTCGCTTGCTGCGGATCTTTCGCAGCGTGGTGGAATGCGGTGGATTTTCCGCCGCCGAAACGGTGCTTGGCATCGGTCGCTCGGCCATCAGCCAACAGATGAACGATCTGGAACAACGCCTTGGGCTGCGCTTGTGCCAGCGTGGTCGTGCAGGGTTTTCACTGACCGAAGAAGGCCGTGAGGTCTATCAATCGGCCCTGCAACTATTGAGTGCGCTGGAAAGTTTCCGCACCGAGGTCAACGGTCTTCACCAGCATCTGCGCGGAGAACTGACCATAGGCCTGACGGACAACCTCGTCACCCTGCCCCACATGCGCATCACCCACGCCCTTGCCCAGTTGAAAGAACGCGGGCCGGACGTGCAGATCCAGATTCGCATGATCGCCCCCAACGAAGTCGAGCAAGGCGTGCTGGATGGTCGCCTGCATGTCGGTGTGGTTCCCCAGGCCAGTGTACTTTCCGGGCTTGAGTACCAACCGCTCTACAGTGAGCGTTCGTTGCTGTATTGCGCCGTGGGGCACCCGCTGTTTTATGTGGATGACCAGCAACTCGAGGACGCTCGCCTTAATAGCCAGGACGCCATCGCGCCGACGTTCCGTTTGCCGGCCGACATCCAGGCCCATTACCAGGCGTTGAACTGCACCGCCAGCGCATCGGATCGCGAAGGCATGGCGTTCTTGATCCTGACCGGGCGTTATATCGGTTATCTGCCGGACCACTATGCCAATCTCTGGGTCCAGCAAGGACGGCTGCGAGCCCTCAAGCCCTTGGCGCGTTTCTACGACCTGAGCCTGGCGTCGGTGACGCGAAAGGGGCGTCGTCCTCATCTGGTGCTGGAAAGTTTTCTCGAAAGCCTGGCGGCAACGCGCTGATTCTCCGCCTCGCATGGCTTTTATCGCCGCAACACTTGTCGGATCCGCGCCGGTGCGCTATGAACGCATTTGCCCGCCCCCACAGACCCAGCCCGGAAATGTCCATGACCTTTGAAGTTCCCGCCCATGGTGGCAAGCCTACCGGCCGCATTCGTCAACAGAACGAAGAGACCATCCTCAGGGCCGCCGAGGATGAGTTCGCCCGTCACGGTTTCAAGGGCACCAGCATGAATACCATCGCCCTGAAGGCCGGATTGCCCAAGGCGAACTTGCATTACTACTTCACCAACAAGCTCGGGCTCTATGTGGCGGTGCTGAGCAATATCATCGAGCTATGGGACAGCACGTTCAATTCCCTGACCGCCGAAGACGATCCGGCAGAGGCATTGACCCGGTATATTCGCGCCAAGATGGAGTTCTCGCGCCGCCAACCCCAGGCGTCGCGGATCTTCGCCATGGAGGTGATCAGCGGAGGCGAGTGCCTGAGCGAGTATTTCAACCAGGACTATCGCGCCTGGTTCAAGGGCCGGGCGGCTGTTTTCCAAGCCTGGATCGATGCGGGCAAAATGGACCCGGTCGATCCGGTGCACCTCATTTTCCTGCTCTGGGGCAGCACTCAACATTACGCAGATTTCGCCACCCAGATCTGTCGCGTGACCGGTCGCAGCAAGCTGACCAAGCAAGACATGATCGACGCCAGCGACAACCTCATCCGTATCATTCTCAAAGGCTGCGGCCTGACACCTGACCTCTAGGATTACATGCCTTATACCCTCGTCGGTTTTTGCGAATACCGAGAAGAGATTCGCAAAAGCCGTTTCATTACCCTCGCCGCGCCCATCACCAGCCCTGCCGAAGCCCAGGCCTTTATCGAGCAGCACAGCGACCTCGATGCCACCCATAATTGCTGGGCATGGAAACTCGGTGAGCAGTATCGCAGCAGCGACGATGGCGAACCGGGCGGGACCGCCGGGCGTCCGATCCTGGCAGCCATCCAGGCCCAGGCCTGCGACCAGGTCGTGGTGCTGGTCATCCGCTGGTACGGCGGAATCCAATTGGGTACCGGCGGGTTGGCCCGGGCCTACGGCGGCGGAGCAAACAAATGCCTGCAAAACGCTGAGAAAGTTGAATTGATCAGCCGCGTGTCACTGCAGTGTGTTTGCGGGTTCGCGGAGCTGGCCCTGGTAAAACTGCGCACAGCCGAATGCGGTGGCGTGGTGAATGCCGAGCGCTTCACTGCCAATGGTGTGGAACTTCAATTAGCGGTGGGCGAAGAACACATCGAAACATTGCAGGCGCGGCTGGCCGACTTGAGCCGCGGGCAGATACGCCTGGAGCGCGAAACCCCATGATGTACGTCCCAGACTTGCCCACATGCGCTGTGCACCCGCTTGTGGATAACCTGGGCGCATCACGCTGTAACCCTTCTGTCATGCGGCTTCCAGAGGTTTGTTCATTTTTCGTACAGAGCAATCAAGATTGTCCAAATCCACACCAAAAACAAGCGGTTGCGGCGCTTTATCACCTTTAGGAGACAGCCGTACAGGGCTTATGCCTGACGATAACGCTTGCGCACAATTACTGTGGAGCAACCTGTGGATAACCCGTTCATGGCTCCAGCATCACCAGGAGCAGCATGGCTCGCAGCCGCTTGTTCATTTTTTAACCAGGCGTTACGGGGCAGCATGGCCAAATCCGACGCGTGGCGTCACGCGTTGAAACAACGGCTCAAGAAACGCTGTCCATTAAATCCGTGACTTTTTCTTCTCAAGGAAGCACTCATGAATTCGGTAAAAAAAGCATTGATCATCGGCGCCTCCCGGGGCCTGGGCCTTGGCTTGGTGAAGACGCTTCTGAGTGATGGCTGGCACGTAACCGCCACCGTGCGCAACCCGCAGGGTGCAGAGTCCTTGAAAGCGCTGGGGCCGGTACACGTCGAGAAGCTCGACATGGACGACCAGCAAGCCGTCATCGCCTTGAGCCAGCAGCTCAAAGGCGAAACCTTTGATCTGCTTTTCGTCAACGCAGGGGTCAAGGGCCCCGCGAACCAAAGCCCGGGCGGCGCAACGCTGGCTGAGGTCGGCCAATTGTTTTTCACCAATGCCGTGGCCCCGATCAACCTGGCTCAGCGTTTCGTCGGGCAAATCCGCGAAGGCAGCGGCGTACTGGCCTTCATGAGCTCCGTGCTGGGCAGCGTCACCCTGCCCGACGCGCCGGAGTTGGCGCTGTATAAGGCAAGCAAGGCCGCGCTCAATTCGATGACCAACAGTTTTGTCAGCCAACTGGACGGGCAATCATTGACCGTACTGTCGCTGCATCCGGGTTGGGTGAAAACCGATATGGGCGGGGAAGATGCGCAAATCGATGTGGAGACCAGCACCCGCGGACTGATCGATCAGGTCAATGCCTTCGCCGGCAAGGGCGGACATCACTTCGTCAATTACAGAGGCGAGACGATTCCCTGGTAAACACCACGAATTCATTGCGAGAGCGGGCTTGCTCGCGAAAGCAGACAGTCAGGTAACAGGATGTCGGCTGATACGCCGCTTTCGCGAGCAAGCCCGCTCCCACAGTAGAACTTAACTGGGCACTGGAAATGCGTCCGGCAACCTGAGTAAACTCCGAACCGCGCCCTCCAACGGCGCCCCTGGATCAGCAGACAGGGCATCACTGAGCTGGCTAACCTGAACCCATTTTCAGAGGAGCCGGCCATCATGCCTGCGACCCGTACCTGGTTGAAAAACCCCCTCGCCATTTTTACCGCCAACGAGCTTGATGCCCGTGGTGGCCTCGTGCTGCAGGACGGCGTGATCGTCGAGCTGCTGGGAGCCGGCCAGCAACCTGCCCGGCCCTGCGACAAGATTTTCGATGCCCGCGAGCACGTCATCCTGCCTGGGCTGATCAACACCCATCATCACTTCTATCAGACCCTGACCCGCGCCTGGGCGCCTGTGGTCAACCAGCCGCTATTCCCATGGCTGAAGACGCTTTACCCGATATGGGCGCGACTCACACCGGAAAAACTCGCCCTGGCCAGCAAAGTGGCACTCGCCGAACTGCTGCTGTCGGGCTGCACCACGGCGGCCGACCACCACTACCTGTTTCCGCAAGGGCTGGAAAACGCCATCGACGTGCAGGTGCAAAGTGTCCGCGAACTGGGCATGCGCGCGATGTTGACCCGCGGCTCGATGAGCCTGGGCGAGGCCGACGGAGGCTTGCCGCCGCAGCAGACCGTGCAGCAGGGGCAGGTGATTCTCGATGACAGCCAGCGGCTGATCGCTCGATACCACGAACGCGGTGCGGGCGCGCAAATCCAGATCGCCCTGGCGCCGTGTTCACCGTTTTCGGTCACGACCGAAATCATGAGCGCCAGCGCCGAACTCGCCGAAGAGCTCGATGTGCGCCTGCACACACACCTCGCCGAAACCCTCGATGAAGAAGATTTCTGCCTGCAACGATTCGGCCTGCGCACCGTGGACTACCTGGACAGTGTCGGTTGGCTCGGCCCTCGCACCTGGTTGGCCCACGGCATTCACTTCAACCCGGATGAAATCAGCCGCCTCGGCGCCGCCGGTACCGGCATCTGCCACTGCCCGAGTTCGAACATGCGCCTGGCCTCGGGCATTTGCCCGACGCTTGAATTGACGGCCGCCGCAGCGCACCGCTTGGCCTGGGCGTGGACGGCTCGGCGTCCAACGACGCTTCGAACATGATTCTCGAAACCCGCCAGGCGCTCTACATCCAACGCCTGCGCTACGGCGCCCAAGCGATCACCCCGGAACGGGTGCTGGGCTGGGCAACCCGAGGGTCGGCGCAACTGCTGGGACGCAGCGACATCGGTGAACTGGCGGTGGGCAAACAGGCCGACCTGGCGCTGTTCAAGCTTGATGAGTTGCGCTTCTCCGGCAGCCATGACCCGATCTCCGCCCTGCTGCTGTGCGGCGCTGATCGGGCGGATCGGGTGATGATCGCCGGTGAGTGGCGAGTGATTGACGGACAGGTCGAAGGCCTTGACCTGAAAGGGTTGATCGCCGATCACAGCCAGGCGGCGCGGGAGTTGATAGCAGCCTCCTGATCAAACCACCACCCTGTGGGAGCGAGCTTGCTCGCGATATCGGCCTAACATTCAACATCGATGTTGACTGACCCGGCGCTATCGCGAGCAAGCTCGCTCCCACAAGGACTATGAACAATTAAAGACCCAGCAACGACAACATCACAAACGTCGAAAACAACACGAAGTGGGTCATGCCCTCGATGGCGTTGGTTTCGCCATCGTTGAGGTTGATGGCGCTGACGATCAAGGTGATGAAGATCATCACCGTCTGGACTGGCGTCATTGCCATCTGGAATGGCTGGCCGGTGTAAAGCGCCATCGCTTCCATCACCGGCACGGTCAGAATCACCGTGGACAGCGACGCACCCAGTGCGATGTTGACCACCGACTGCATGCGGTTGGCCAGGGCTGCCCGCAGCGCAGTGAGAATTTCCGGCGCAGCGGAGATGGCGGCCACCAGGATCGCCGTGACGACCGGCGGCGCGCCGGAACCCTCCAGCCCCAAGTCGATGGCCTTGGACATGATCTCGGCGAGTGCACCGATCACGATCACACCAAATACCAGCGCACCGATTGAAAAGGCCAGGCTGATGGGTTTTGGCTCGGTTTCCACCGGCTCTTTCCTGCGGCGCTTTTCCGGGTAGCTGTAGCTGAAGAAATAACTGTGAGGGCCCACCTGCATGCGCAGGAACAAAGCGTACAGCACCATCATCGCGCCGATGGTAAACGCCGAGTAGGTTTTCCAGCTTTCCCGCGGAATGAACTCCGGCACCACCATCGACACCCCCATGGCCGTGAGGATCATCACACTGTAGGTTCGCGCCGAATCGTCGTTGTAAACCTGCTCGCCATGCTTGAGCCCGCCCATCAGCGCCGCGAGCCCGAGAATACCGTTGATGTCGAGCATGACCGCCGAATAAATCGTGTCACGTACCAGGGTCGGCGACGCCTCGTTGCTCATCATGATCGCCAGGATCACGACTTCCACCAGCACCGCCGACAAAGTCAGGATCATGGTGCCGTAGGGATCGCCCACTTTTTCCGCGAGCAATTCCGCGTGATGGGCCACACGCATGGAGGCCGAGACGATAAAACCAATCAGCACCAACCCGCCCATCAGCGCAACGACCTGCCCGCTGCCCAGCAGCCAATGCTCAAGTGGGTAGGCGGCAAATGCAGCGAGCAGCGCCAGCAATAGCAGTTTTTCTTGCTTGATCAACGAGAGCATCGCGAGCCTATAACCATGGACGGGTCATGAGCTACTAGACTGTGACGGACCGGGAACGTTTCGTCCGAATGTGGCGTAGCCGTTGTCCGAGGATTATTGCCGGGACGAGGCGGTAGTGGATCAGCCGGTCAGGTTTTACTCAGACATCGGCGCCCGCCCCTGTAGAATGCCGCCATCGATTCGCTGATGAGAAAAGAACATGTACGACTGGCTGAACGCCTTGCCCAAGGCCGAACTGCATCTGCACCTGGAAGGTTCGCTGGAGCCCGAACTGCTGTTCGCCCTGGCTGAACGCAACAAGATCGCCCTGCCGTGGAATGACGTGGACACCCTGCGCCAGGCCTACGCCTTCAACAATCTACAGGAATTTCTCGACCTGTATTACCAGGGTGCCGATGTGCTGCGCACTTCCCAGGATTTTTATGACCTGACCTGGGCTTACTTGCTGCGCTGCAAGGCGCAGAACGTCATCCACACCGAGCCGTTCTTCGATCCGCAGACCCACACCGATCGCGGGATTCCATTCGAAGTGGTGCTCAACGGCATCGCCGCCGCGCTCAAGGACGGTGAGCAGCAACTGGGCATCACCAGCGGCCTGATCCTGAGTTTCCTGCGTCACCTGAGCGAAGAACAAGCCGAAAAAACCCTCGACCAGGCGCTGCCGTTCCGCGACGCATTCGTCGCCGTCGGCCTGGACAGTTCCGAAATGGGCCACCCCCCGAGCAAGTTCCAGCGCGTGTTCGACCGCGCTCGCAACGAAGGCTTTCTGACCGTCGCCCACGCGGGCGAGGAAGGCCCGCCCGAGTACATCTGGGAAGCCCTCGACCTGCTGAAGATCCAACGCATCGACCACGGCGTGCGCGCCATCGAGGATGAGCGATTGATGCAACGGATCATTGACGAGCAGATCCCGCTGACGGTGTGCCCGCTGTCCAACACCAAGCTGTGCGTGTTCGACGACATGTCGCAGCACAACATCCTCGACATGCTGGAACGCGGCGTGAAGGTCACGGTGAACTCCGATGATCCTGCTTATTTCGGCGGCTACGTCACCGAGAACTTCCACGCACTGCACACACATCTGGGCATGACCCAGGACCAGGCCAAGCGGCTGGCACAAAACAGCCTGGATGCGCGACTGGTAAAACCTTAAGCCCGGTGTTACCCCCGTGTGGGAGCGAGCTTGCTCGCGATGGCGGTCTACCAGTCGACATCAATGGTGAATGTCAGACCGCTATCGCGAGCAAGCTCGCTCCCACAAGGGATCGTGTTCAATCAGCGACTGCGCCTTCGCTCAACTCCTCCAGCGTCTTGCCCCGCGTCTCCATTCCAAACAGCCAGACCACGCCCGCCGCCACGGCAAAGCACAAGGCGCCCAAGGCGAACACGCCACCCTGGCCGGTGATGGGAAAAACCAGCCCGGTGACCAGAGGCCCCAACAGCGAACCGATGCGACCGACCGCCGAGGCAAAGCCCGATCCCGTGGCCCGCGCCGAGGTGGGATACAACTCAGGCGTATAGGTGTAGAGCACTGCCCACATGCCGAACAGGAAAAACTGCATCAGTAGCCCGGTGCCGACCAGCAGGCCAACGTTGCCGCCGAATACCGCGCTCTGGCCATACAGAAACGCCATGCCTCCACCGCCGAGCAAAGTGATGACGCATACCGGCTTGCGCCCCCAGCGCTCCACCAGCCAGGCCGCCATCAGGAAACCGGGAATCCCGCCCAGGGAAATCAGCACGGTGTAATAGACCGACTGCGTCACCGCGAACCCGGATTGCTGCAGCAACGCACTGAGCCAGGACGTCAAGCCATAGAACCCAAGCAACGCAAAGAACCAGACGCTCCAGATCATCACCGTGCGTTGGCGATATAGCGGAGACCAGATCTGCGCCAGGGCGGAAAAGAAATTGCCCGGTTGGGTCGCCAGCCTCGGCAGGCGCACGGGCTCGGGCAGATCTTGACGCCCCAGCGAGGCCCGGACCTTCTCTTCGATCCGTTGGAGCACGGCATCCGCTTCATCGCCTCGACCGGCCTGTTCAAGCCAACGCGGCGACTCTGGAATGAAAAAGCGAATCACCAGGACGAAGACGGCCGGCACGGCCAGCACCAGGAAGATGTCACGCCAGCCGATCACCGGGAGCAAGAAGTAAGACAGCACACCCGCGGCCACGAAACCCAAGGGCCAGAAGCCGTCCATCAAGGCAATGTAGCGCCCGCGACGCTTTGCCGGGATCAGCTCCGAAAGCATGGATTGGGCAATCGGGAACTCCATGCCCATGCCGATGCCCAGCAGTATGCGAAACAGTATCAGTGCTTCGATGTCCTGGGCGGTGGAGCAGAGATAACTGGCAAGTCCCCACAACACGATGCTCCACTGGAACACCGGCTTGCGGCCGAAACGATCGGCCAGCATGCCTGACAGCGACGCCCCCAGCACCATGCCGAAGAAACTGGAACTGGCCAGCAACCCGGCCTGGGCGGTGCTCAAGCCGAACTCGGTTTTGATCGAGCCCAGCAGGAACGTCATCATGGCCAGGTCCATGGAGTCAAAGAAAAACGCCAGGGCAATGATGATGAAAATGAGCCGGTGATAGCCGCTGATGGGCAGCCGCTCCAGGCGCTCTGCCGCACTGTAGACGTGAGTGTCCATTTGCCTTCCCCCAATCCGATAGATCCCCGGACCGAGTGTGCGCGAACCACGCTGGCGACGATTGCTGATTGCGACCTGTCTTAGCTCTAGAGCGCCATTTCCAAGTCTTCCTGCCTGGCGAAACGATGAATTTCCTGCTGACCTAGAGCCGTCACCTGCAAAGCCCTGGAATCATTAGGCAAGCTCAGCCAGCCCGACTGCATGAAAAGTTGCAGCAATCCGGCCCCCAAGGCTCCCCCCAAGTGCGGGCGACGCTCACTCCAGTCGGGGCAGGCGCACGCGATGCGAGCGTTGCGATGGGCCAGCGCCTGGATGAACAAGCCGCGCCCGGCGAACTCATTGGAGCCCTTGTGGGTAACGATCACGCGCTGCTCGCATTGCTCGAGCCAACCGGAATCCAACAGTCGCTGATACAAGTCCGCCGCCAACAGGCCACCCAGATGGTCATCGCAAAGCCTTGCCCGCATCAGCGAGGCGGGGGCCGTCGGCGCTTTGGTCGGCATGAGACCGCGTTTGAGAACCTCTGGAACCTGACGCGGTGTACTTGCCAGGGTTGCGCTCGCCAAGGCCTCGACGGCAGCACCGATCTCGGGGGCCGCCAGGCGGAAAAACCGTTTGCGGCCCCGGGTCTCGACCTTCAACAGCCCACCGGAGCACAGCCGCCCCAGATGGGCATTGGCCGAGGATGGCGACAATCCGGCCAGCAATGCCAACTCATCAGCCTGTCGGGCCGTACCGTCCATTAATGCCCACATCATTGCGCTGCGCTTGGGGTCAGCCAGCAGCGTGGCGATCTGGCTGATGCAAGGTGCATGTTCCATGTATTCACTCCCTGTTGAATCATTCGTCTACCGCTCTGGGGCATAGTGACTCCGGACCTCAAGTACTGCCCGAACGAACGGCATGCCCGCTTGTGCCGCAGCCATGTATCAGCGCAGTCGGCAGGATCCAAGACCGTTGAAACCGCACCGATACGTGCGGCCGCTAGTATAAGCGTGCGGCGCACGGTTTCCTGTCCTCCGGAAACCTTTGGAGGCGATAGTTCCTGAGGGAAAAATCTCTATTTGCCAGCGACTATTGCCCGGCACCATTCCTTGAGTGAAAACAGCAGCCTTGATTATCAAAAAATCATTGAAAGAGCCTGTTGTTCCAGGCGCTTTTATCAAGGCCATTAATCGCTAAACATGAGCGCCATCGAATTCAATCACGGAGCCGCCCCATGAAAGCCATCGCGTATTACCAATCGTTGTCCATCACCGATCCAACATCGCTGCAGGACATCGACCTGCCCGCCCCCATCGCCGGCCCCCGGGATTTGCTGGTGGAAGTCAAAGCCATTTCCGTCAACCCCGTCGACACCAAGGTCCGCCAGAACGTACAACCCGAAGGCGGGGCCGCCAAGGTGCTGGGCTGGGACGTGGCCGGTGTGGTCACGGCGGTTGGCAGCGAAGTCACCTTGTTCAAGGCGGGTGACAAGGTGTTCTACGCAGGCTCGATCGCCCGGGCAGGCGGCAACAGCGAATTGCATGTGGTGGATGAGCGCATCGTGGGCCACATGCCAAAGACCCTCGGTTTCGCCGAAGCGGCCGCGCTGCCGTTGACCGCCATCACCGCTTGGGAATTGCTCTTCGATCGCCTGCAAGTCAAGCAAGGCCATAGCAACCAGGACCAGAGCCTCCTGATCGTCGGCGCCGCCGGTGGCGTGGGTTCGATCCTGACGCAACTGGCCAGCCAGCTCACCGGCTTGAAAGTCATTGGCACCGCCTCCCGGCCGCAGACGCAGGAATGGGTGCGCGGCCTCGGTGCCGACCTGGTGATTGACCACAGTCAGCCACTGAGCGAGGCCCTCAAAAAAGCGGGACAGCCCCAAGTTACCCATGTGGCCAGCCTGACCCAGACCGACCAGCATCTGGATCAACTGGTCGAGGCCCTGGCGCCGCAAGGCAAACTGGCGCTGATCGATGATCCGCAGTCGCTGGACGTGACCAAGCTCAAGCGCAAGAGCCTGTCTTTGCATTGGGAGTTCATGTACACCCGTTCCCTGTTCGAGACGGCTGACATGCTTGAACAGCACAAATTGCTCAATCGAGTGGCCGAACTGATCGACGCAGGCACGCTGAAGACAACGGTTGGCGAGCACTTCGGCACCATCAATGCCACCAACCTGCGCCGGGCTCACGCCTTGCTTGAAAGTGGAAAGGCCAAGGGCAAGATCGTGCTCGAAGGGTTCTGATCAACCTGGCTTGTCGACCGTGGCGAGGGATTTGCTCCCTCGTCACAAAAAAGCTGCACCGTCAGTCCGACAATTGACCGTTGTCACAATTGCGCTTGCATTCCGGTCTACACTCGAGGCCTTTGCAACGCAGTCTTTTACGTGAGGAGGTCAGCAATGAAGATCCTGATAAAAGAAGTGGCAAAATCGCAATGGCAAGTGCGCCTTGACCAGCACGTCGTGACTTTTCGCACCGAGGCCGAAGCCCAGGCTTTCGCCACCACCCTGCAAGCGCGTATTCACGCACCGCATCATTTCCCCGAATATCAGCAGCGCGCGGCTGGATGAATCATTCCTGCCGACCCGCCTGAGCAAGCGCCCGGGCGTTTTGCAGACGGCGGGTCAGCATCGCGGCGCTCACCACCAATAACCCACACAGGCTGATGACGATTGCCATCGGCACCGCCGTGCCGTCATGCAATGCCGCCACCAGCGCGGCGGCCCCCGCGGCGACGGAAAACTGCAGGCAACCCAACATGGCCGAAGCACTCCCCGCCCGGGCGCCCTGCCCGTTCATGGCGCAGGCCGAGGCATTGGGAATGATGCAACCCAGGCTGGCGATGCAGATGAACAACGGAATCAACAACGGCCACAAGCGCTCCGGCTGCAAGGCGCTGACCGCCAACAGACCGAGCCCGGCAAGCCAATACACCCATACCGCACGAGCCAGCAGGAATGCCGGGCCGCGTTTGGACAGCAACCGGGCATTGACCTGCGCTACCAATATGAAGCCCGCCGCGTTCGTGCCGAACAGCCAGCCGAAATGCTCGGCGGGGACGCCGTAGAGCTTGATGAAGACGAACGGTGAACCCGCGATGTAGGCGAACATCCCGGCGATCGCGATGCCTCCCGTCAGGGCATGACCGAGGAAGACCGAGTCTGTCAGAAGACGCCCGTATTGGCGCAACGCGCCGGATAACGGTTGGCGGGGCACGTGGTCAGGCAGGCTTTCAGGCAACCACAAGGCAACCGCGGTCGCCGCCAGCGCGCTGAATAACGTCAGGCCCACGAATATCGACTGCCATCCGTACAGGTTCACCAGCAAGCCGCCCAGCATCGGTGCGAGGATTGGCGCGAGCCCCATCACCAACATCAATTGCGAGAACACCTTGGCCGAACCCACTGCGTCGCATTTGTCGCTGACCACCGCCCGGGAGATCACCATTCCGGCACAACCGCCCAGGGCCTGGACGAAGCGGGCGCCGATCAGCCATTCGAGGCTCGGCGCATAGGCGCAGGCCAGGGACGCCACGGTAAACAAGCCGACCCCCGTCAGCAGCGGGATGCGCCGTCCGAAGCGATCCGCCACCGGCCCGTAGGCCAATTGTCCGAGGGACAGCCCTAGAAAATAGGCCGCCAAGGTCAACTGGATATGTTTTTCGTCGGTGCCGAAGGCCGTGGCCATTGTCGGGAAGGCGGGCAAATAGAAATCGATCGCCAAGGGACCGAAAGCGCTCAAGGCGCCAAGAATCAGAATGGTACGAAGGTTCATCGGGCGTCCAGTTCAAGCGTCAGTCGGCAGCCCGACAGTCTAGCCGGGCTGCGCGCGCTTGAACATTCCGATAGGTCGCTAACGATTAAAAACTTCAGGCAGGACTGACCTCGTACCCCTCTTCCCTGATAGCCTCGATCAGGGTATCGGCCGGCACCGCACTTTCGACCTTGACGGTCTTGCTGCCGAGATCGATTTCTACCTCCGCTTTCGAATCTTTGGCGTGGAGCGCCTGGGTGATGGCTTTGACGCAATGTCCGCAAGACATCCCTTGAACCTTGAAAATCTGCATGAAATGACTCCTTGGGATTGGGTTGCCCACAGTCTCAAGCTTGCCATCATGGCAAGGTCAAGTTTTGCCAAAAACTGCCGGGCTGGCAATCGGCGCCGAGCTCGGCCAAGCTGCACTTATTGAAGATCTCACACCGGAGGTTCAGCCATGCGCTGGTCAGCGTTCAGCCTGTTTTGCATGCTCGGTCTTTCAGCAATGGCCCCCCAGGCATCGGCTGCCGGAGAAGATTACGGCGTGCTGATCATTTCCCGCGAGCGCCTGGAAGTGGCGACGTCCTGCGAAATCGGCATCTATATCCAGGACCAACTCACCGCCCGGCTGTTCCAGGAGGCCAGCACGTCTTTCAATCTGCCGCCGGGTCGGTTCTCCTTGCGACTCAAGTTGTTGCCAGGCCAGGCGCCGGGTTGTAATCCAGGCATGCTCGCCCCCGGGTCGCAGGAGATTACGCTCAAGGCCGGCGACATTCTGAAATACCGCATCGCCATGAATGAACAAGGCATGTATCTCAAGCAGGCCGGGCTCGGTTACTGATTTTCTGATTGCCCCTGTGGGAGCGAGCTTGCTCGCGATAGCAATAGATCAGGCGACAGATTTGTTGACGGGTACACCGCTATCGCGAGCAAGCTCGCTCCCACATGATTGTTTCTGATTTCTCGATGGCGCTTGACCTTGCCAACATGGCAAGGTTGATCCTGTGGACATCCACTACAGGGAGCCTGACCCATGTCCCAATCCACTACCTTCGATCTGCCGATCTCCGGCATGACCTGCGCCAGCTGTGCCGGGCGGGTCGACCGAGCCTTGAGCAAAGTCGCCGGCGCCAGTGCCGTCAGTGTCAACCTGGCGACCGAGCAGGCGAGAATCCAGGCCCCGGCGGACAGCTTGCCGGCGCTGATGCAAGCCGTTGAACAGGCCGGCTACAGCGTCCCTGTCCACACCCTTGAATTGAACATCGAAGGCATGACCTGCGCGTCCTGCGTCGGGCGCATCGAACGAGCGTTGGGTAAAGTCGTCGGAGTGAACCGGGTCAGCGTCAACCTCGCAAGCGAGCGGGCGCACCTCGAACTGCTCGGCCAGGTTGATCCGCAAACGCTCATCGATGCGGTCAAGCGCGCCGGTTACGACGCCAGCGTGTGGCAGGCCGAGACGCCTCAAAAAAACCAAACCGATCACCTGCACCGCGAACGCCTGGCCTTGCTGATGGCGATCCTGCTGTCCGTCCCGCTGCTCCTGCCGATGCTGTTACAGCCGTTCGGCGTCCACTGGATGCTGCCGGCCTGGGTGCAATTCACCCTGGCGACGCCGGTGCAATTCATCTTCGGGGCGCGTTTTTACATCGCAGCTTTCAAAGCGGTACGCGCCGGAGCCGGGAACATGGACCTGCTGGTCGCCCTGGGGACCAGCGCCGGTTACGGGCTGAGCCTCTATGAATGGGCGATTGCCCAGCCCGGCAGCATGCCGCATTTATATTTCGAAGCTTCAGCCGTAGTGATCGCCCTGGTATTGCTCGGCAAATACCTGGAAAGCCGCGCCAAACGACAAACCGCCAGCGCCATTCGCGCCCTCGAAGCCTTGCGGCCGGAGCGGGCAATCCAAGTGATTGACGGCGAAGAACGGGACGTGGCCATCAGCGCCCTGCGCTTGGATGACCTGGTGTTGGTCAAGCCCGGCGAACGTTTCCCGGTGGACGGTGAGGTGATCGAAGGCCAGAGCCATGCCGACGAGGCGCTGATCAGCGGCGAAAGCCTGCCCGTGCCCAAGCAGCCCGGCGATAAAATCACCGGCGGCGCGATCAACGGTGAGGGCCGCTTGCTGGTGCGCACCCAGGCCCTGGGCGCCGAGACGGTCCTGGCGCGCATCATCCGGCTGGTGGAAGACGCCCAGGCAGCCAAGGCGCCTATCCAGAAACTGGTGGATAAAGTCAGCCAAGTGTTCGTGCCGGTCGTATTGATCCTGGCCCTCGCCACGTTGATCGGCTGGTGGCTATACGGGGCACCGCTGGAAACCGCGCTGATCAATGCCGTCGCCGTGCTGGTGATTGCCTGCCCATGTGCCCTGGGCCTGGCGACACCGACGGCGATCATGGCCGGTACCGGCGTGGCCGCCCGCCATGGAATTCTGATCAAGGATGCCGAGGCGCTGGAACGCGCTCATGAAGTCAGCACGGTGGTCTTTGACAAGACCGGGACCCTGACGTCCGGCACGCCGCGCATCGCTCATCTGGCCGCCCTTGATGGAAACGAAGACACCCTGCTGAGCCTGGCCGGCGCCTTGCAACGCGGCAGCGAGCATCCCTTGGCCAAAGCGGTGCTGGACGCCTGCAGCGAGCGTGGCTTGACCGTACCGGACATCAGCGAAAGCCAGTCTCTCACCGGGCGCGGCATTGCCGGCAGCCTCGACGGACGTCGCCTGGCCTTGGGCAATCAACGCCTGCTGGAGGAGCTGGGCCTGACTTCCGTTTCGCTGGGGGAATCGGCCCAAGCCTGGGAAGCCGAAGGTCGAACCCTTTCCTGGCTGATCGAACAAGGTGCCGCCCCACGGGTCCTGGGCCTGTTCGCCTTCGGCGATACCCTGAAGCCCGGCGCCAGCGCCGCCGTGCAAGCGTTGAATCAACGCGATATCGCCAGCCACTTGCTCACCGGGGACAACCGCGGCAGTGCTCAGGTGGTCGCGCAAGCGCTGGGGATCGCCAATGTCCACGCGCAAGTGTTGCCGGCTGATAAGGCCGCCATTGTTCAAGCATTGAAAAAGAACGCGGTGGTGGCCATGGTCGGCGACGGCATCAATGACGCCCCCGCGCTGGCCGCCGCCGACATCGGCATTGCCATGGGCGGCGGCACGGACGTGGCGATGCACGCCGCCGGCATCACCCTGATGCGCGGTGATCCGCGCCTGGTTCCAGCGGCATTGGACATCAGCCGCAAGACCTACGCCAAGATCCGCCAGAATCTGTTCTGGGCCTTCGTCTACAACCTGATCGGCATCCCGCTGGCAGCCTTCGGCTGGCTCAATCCGGTACTGGCCGGCGCAGCGATGGCGCTGTCCAGCGTCAGCGTGGTGAGCAATGCATTATTGTTGAAGTTCTGGACACCCAAGCACTTGGAGGACAAGCGATGAACATCGGCCAAGCGGCCCGCCAGAGCGGCCTTAGCGCGAAGATGATCCGGTATTACGAATCCATCGGTCTGCTCAGGGCAGCCCATCGCACCGACAGCGGCTACCGGATCTACGGCACGGACGATCTGCACACGCTGGCCTTCATCAAGCGCTCCCGCGACCTGGGATTTTCACTGGAAGAGGTCAGTAAATTGCTGACGCTCTGGCAGGACCGCGAACGCGCCAGCGCCGACGTCAAGGCGCTCGCTCGGCAACATATCGACGAGCTGAACCAGAAAATCCGCGAGCTGGCGGAACTGCGCGATACCCTCCAGGACCTGGTGGAACATTGCCAGGGCGATCATCGTCCCGACTGCCCGATTCTCAAGGAGTTGGCGTCGGGATGCTGCTAGCAATCATGCCCTGTGGGAGCGAGCCTGCTCGCGAAGACGGCGGCCCATTCGACACCGATACAAGCTGGCCCACCGCTATCGCGAGCAAGCTCGCTCCCACAGGGTTGAGCTTCCCCACAGGCTGAATCCGGCCATGAAAAACCCGGCCTAGGCCGGGTTTCTGGGTCGAACCGATCATTGCATCCAAGGCGGAGGCGGCTCCTCGGTCTTGCCTGGCGGCGCATCGTCGGCGGCGCGTACAGCTTGGCGTCGTTCTTCGTCCAGCCGCGCAGCCTCGATCTCGCGCATGATCCCGCCAACATCCGCCAGTTCTTCCGGCTCGTCGAACTCACCGGTCAACAGACTGCCTGGGTGCAAGGTGCCGGCTTCATACAACGCCCACATCTCCTTGGCGTAACGGGTGCGTTTCAGCTCCGGCGCAAACCGACCGAAGTAGGACGCCATGTTGCCAACATCCCGCTCCAGCATGCTGAAGGCGTGGTTGTTACCGGCAGCGTCCACCGCTTGCGGCAAATCGATGATGACCGGGCCCGTCGGTGTGAGCAGGACATTGAACTCCGACAGGTCGCCATGCACCAGACCGGTACACAGCATCAAGACGATCTGTGAAATCAGATAGGCGTGGTACTCACGAGCCTGATCCGGCTCCAGAACCACATCGTTCAGGCGCGGCGCGGCATCGCCGTATTCGTCGGCCACCAGTTCCATCAGCAGCACGCCTTCCAGGAAGTCGTACGGCTTGGGCACTCGAACACCAGCGCCAGCCAGCCGAAACAGCGCAGCGACTTCAGCGTTCTGCCAGGCGTCTTCGGTTTCCTTGCGCCCGAACTTCGAGCCTTTCGCCATCGCGCGGGCCTGGCGGCTGTTCCGGACCTTGCGGCCTTCCTGGTATTCGGCCGCCTGGCGAAAACTTCGCTTGTTCGCCTCCTTGTAGACCTTGGCGCAACGCAGCTCGTTGCCGCAGCGCACCACATAAACAGCTGCTTCTTTACCACTCATGAGTGGGCGCAGCACCTCGTCGACCAGACCGTCTTCGATCAGGGGTTCAATGCGTTTTGGAGTCTTCATCAGCTTTTATTCTGGGTCCTTTATTACCAAACACGCGAATGACAGGTCGTTATACGGCAATCCACCCTTCACGGGGAGGGGGTCCGACCTATGAACCCTGAATGCACACAATGTGCCGGATCAGCTCAGTGGAGCCAAATCATAACCGAGACTGGATGTGACGCTGCTCGTAGAACCGGCGGGCCTCGGCGAAGCGAGCAGGCCCCCGGTCAGTGCTTGAACAACTCGCCCGGGGTGAAACCGAACAGGCCCTTGAATGCCGCGATAAAGGCAGACGTCGAATCATAGCCACAGGACAACGCCGCGCTGGTCACACTGTCGCCCTTTTCCAGTGACCCCAGGGAAGACAGCAGCCGCATACGCTGGCGCCAGGCGCGAAAACTCAGGCCGGTTTCCCGCTGGAACAGACGCATCACGGTTTTCTCCGAAGTGCCCAAGCGGGCAGCCCAGGCGTGTAGCGTCACGTTGTCTTCGGGCTGTGCGATCAACTCGTTGCACAGCGCAAGCAAGCGTGCGTGTCGGGGTAATGGAAGGGAAAAGCCCACTTCCGGCAGTGCTGCCAGTTGATCCAGCAGCACCTGGACCAGGCGCGCCTCCTCGGTGTCCCCCTGCGGATAGGTGGCGGGAAATTGGCAGAAGACCTTGATCAACTCTCGCGCCAGCGGGGTCACTTCCAGCACCCGACAACGCGCCTCGGCCCACTGGCAAGCCTGGCGATGCACGTAAAGACTGCGCATTTCCGCGCGGGTAGACGTCACGACCTGATGCTCAAGATCGGCAGGAATCCAGATGCCCCGTTGCGGCGGCGCAAAGAAACTGCCCTCGGCGGTGTGGACGCCCAGCACACCGCTGATGGCATAGGAGAATTGCACCCAATCGTGGCGATGAGCCTGGGTCCACGAACCCGCGCTCAAGCTTTCGACCCGGGCATAGAGTGGCCGGGGCAATTCCGTCAGGTCGGGAATGCGTCGCTCGAGCTGCAGGTGTCCGTTAGTCGGCATTGATTGGCCTTATATCGCAAGACGACTGTGTTGAGCGACGTTAGGCTAAGTCGACTTTTCTTACAACTTGCGGTGCCCTATGCAGATTTTCAGACACCTCAAACGCATGGTGACCGACTGGTTCCTGTGCGGCATGTTGCTCGCCACGCTGTTGGCGTATTTCTTCCCCCGCTTCGGCGCCACGGGTGGCGCAATGCATGCGGAATGGGTCGTGAACATCGGCATCTTCGTGGTGTTTTTCCTCCATGGCGTCAACCTGTCCGGCGAACAGATCCGCCATGGCTTGAGGAACACGCGGCTGCACCTGATGGTGCAAGGTTTTACCTTTGGGGTGTTTCCGTTGATCTGGCTGATCAGCGAATGGTTGCTGGGCAGCCACGTACCGTCGTTGTTGATGCTGGGGTTCTTTTACCTGTGCGCCCTGCCTTCGACCATTTCTTCATCGGTAGCCCTGACCGGCAGCGCGGGCGGCAACGTGCCGGCAGCGATTCTCAACGCCAGCTTGTCCAGTGTGCTAGGGATTTTCCTGACACCGCTGCTGGTCAGTTTCGTGGTGGGCAGCGGCGCCGGCGGCATCGACCTGGGCTCGACACTGCTCGACCTGTGCCTGATGTTGCTGCTGCCACTGGTGCTCGGGCAGTTTCTGCGGCGCTGGCTGGCCGGCTTTTTCGCCCGGTACAAGCGCTACACCAGCGTCATCGACAAACTGGTCATCCTGCTGCTGGTCTATGCGGCGTTCTGCAACTCCATGGTCTCGGGGATCTGGCAGCAACAAGGCAATGGCGTATTGTTCAGCGCCGTGCTCGGCAGCGCGGTGTTACTGGCGATCATTCTCTGGATGACCACCCGCACCGCTCGTGCGTTGCGGTTCAGCAACGCCGATGAAATTGCCGCGGTGTTCTGCGCAAGCAAGAAATCCCTGGCTGCGGGGGTGCCGATGGCGGCGTTGATTTTCGGCAACAATCCCGGGCTCGGGCTGATCCTGCTGCCGATCATGATCTACCACCCACTGCAACTGATCGTCTGTTCGATCCTTGCCGAACGCTACGTCAGCCGCCAGCGCGCCCAGGTTGCTCGACAAAACGAGGCAATCGTCAGCGCTCGATAATGACGGTGACGCCCTGGCCGGCGGCCGCGCAAATGGAAACCAGCCCCCGGCCCTTCCCCGCCGCATCCAGCAATTTGGCCAGGTTGGCGACAATGCGCCCGCCGGTGGCGGCAAATGGATGCCCGGCGGCCAGCGAACTGCCCTTCACATTCAACCGGCTGCGGTCGATGGCGCCCAGCGGCGCATCAAGGCCCAGGCGAGTCTTGCAGTAGTCGGGGTCCTCCCACGCCTTCAACGTGCACAACACTTGGGCGGCGAACGCTTCGTGGATCTCGTAATAATCGAAGTCCTGCAATGTCAGGCCGTTGCGCGCCAACAACCGCGGCACGGCGTAGACCGGCGCCATCAGCAGACCTTCGGCACCGTTGACGAAATCCACCGCTGCGGTTTCACCGTCACGCAGGTAAGCCAGGATCGGCAGCCCGCGAGCCTTGGCCCATTCTTCACTGCCTAACAGCACCAGCGACGCGCCATCGGTCAGCGGCGTGGAGTTGCCTGCGGTCATCGTCCCCTTGGCGCTTTTCTCGAAGGCTGGCTTTAGGGAGGCGAGCTTTTCCAGGGTCAGGTCCGGACGCAGATTGTTATCGCGGGTCAGGCCGAGAAACGGCGTCATCAAATCGTTATGCCAGCCCTCGGCGTAGGAAGCGGCCATTTTCTGATGACTTTCCAAGGCCAATTGATCCTGTTCTTCCCTGGGAATCTGCCAGGTCTGCGCCATCAATTCACAGTGTTGGCCCATGTTCAGGCCCGTGCGCGGTTCGTTGATGCGCGGCAGATCGGGGATCAGGTGCCGAGGGCGCAATTGCAGGAACGTCTTGATCTTGTCGCCGGTGGTCCTGGCCCGATTGGCTTGCAGCAGGATCTTGCGCAGCCCTTCGTTGACCGCGATAGGCGCGTCGGAGGTGGTGTCGACGCCGCCGGCGATGGCGCTGTCGATTTGCCCCAGGGCGATTTTATTGGCCACCAGCAGCACGGTTTCCAGACCCGTGCCGCAGGCCTGTTGTACGTCATACGCCGGCGTGCTTGGCGACAAGCGCGAGCCCAGCACGCATTCACGCGTCAGGTTCATGTCCCGGGAAAACTTGAGCACCGCACCAGCGGCCATTTCGCCGATGTGTGCACCGTGCAGGTTGTAGCGCTCGATCAATCCTTCAAGCGCGGCCGTCAGCATCGCCTGGTTGCTGGCGGTGGCATAAGGCCCGTTGGAGCGGGCGAAAGGAATGCGGTTACCACCGATGATCGCAACGCGGCGTAGCTGTGCCATGAAGAACTCCCCTGTATGCGCGAAAGATGCGAAATAAGCCTGCTGTAACGTACCCCAGCCACAAGCTTAGGCTTTATCCCGGCGATCGAACGACTGATTGCCAAACATGGTCCACACTTGGAACCTCATCAGCCGGAGTGTGTTCCATGTCAGACCGTTACATAGACTTTGCCAATTCGCCCATTGGCCTGCGTCTGGTTGGCGCTCTGGGCTTGCCATCGCCGGTGCGCCTGGAGCGCTGGCAAGCCGGGCGGTTGCGGCCAATCGAGGGTGCCCTGCTTCTGGGCGGTGGACCGCTGACCGAACAGGTCGGCATGTTTGCCAAGCGCCTGACCGATGCGATCTTCATCTACGGCGGCGAACCGACGCTGGCGACCGAATGGATCCCCGGCCATGGCCCGAAAATCAAGGCAGTGGTGTACGACGCCAGCCATCTGGTGCAGGTTGATCAACTCAAGCAGTTGCGCGAGTTCTTCCAGCCACTGATGAAGAATCTCGACCACAGCGCCCATGTCGTCATTCTCGGCCGTGCCCCGGAAAGCTTCGATGATCCCTTCGCCGCCAGTGCCCAACGCGCCCTCGAAGGCTTCAGCCGTTCCCTGGCCAAGGAACTTCGCCACGGTGGCACGCTGCAGTTGCTGTACGTCGGTGAGGGCGCCGAAACGCAGCTGGAGGGAGCGCTGCGGTTTTTCCTGTCGCCCAAGAGCGCCTACGTTTCCGGACAGGTGATTCGCCTCAAGGCCTGTGAGACCCAGGTCCAGGATTGGACGCGACCGCTCACCGGGCTCAAGGCACTGGTGACCGGCGCCGCCCGCGGCATCGGCGCTTCGATTGCCGAAACCCTCGCCCGGGACGGCGCCGACGTGATCCTGCTGGACGTTCCACAGGCCAAGGCCGACCTGGACGCGCTGGCCGCACGCTTGAGCGGGCGCAGCGTGACGCTGGATATCTGTGCCGAAGACGCCGCTGCGCAATTGATCGAACACCTGCCCGACGGCGTCGATATCGTGGTGCACAACGCGGGCATCACCCGGGACAAGACCTTGACCAACATGACCCCGGAATTCTGGGACGCTGTGCTAGCGGTCAACCTCAACGCACCACAAGTGCTGACCAAGGCGCTGCTCGACAGCGGCACCCTGCGGGACAATGGCCGCGTCATCTTGCTGGCCTCCATCAGCGGCATCGCCGGCAATCGCGGCCAGACCAACTATGCCGCGAGCAAAGCCGGACTGATCGGCCTCGCGCAGGCCTGGGCACCGGCCTTGCAGCCCCGGGGAATCAGCATTAATGCCGTGGCGCCAGGTTTCATCGAAACGCGCATGACCGCCGACATCCCCTTCGCCCTGCGCGAAGCCGGGCGGCGCATGAGCTCCCTGGGCCAGGGCGGTTTGCCCCAGGACGTCGCCGAAGCCGTGGCCTGGCTCGCACAGCCAGGTACGGGCGCCGTGACCGGACAGGCGCTGCGGGTCTGCGGGCAAAGCCTGTTGGGGGCGTGAGCATGACGATCCAATGGCATGAGATAAACACCGCACCGTCGATGTCCGGGCTGTACGCCAAGGCCGCGACACGCCGCAAGATAACCGGCACGACCTTGCCCGACATCGGGCTGCGCCAGATGGTCCAGGTCCACCCGCAACGCCTCGCGGCGTATCGCAAGGTCTGTGGCTTCGCCGAAAGCGGGTTGCTGCCACCGACCTATCCCCATGTCCTGGCGTTCGCCCTGCAAATGCAGTTGCTGACCGCCCGGGAGTTCCCGTTCCCCTTGCTGGGACTGGTTCACCTGAGCAACCGCATCCGAGTGCTGCGGCCCATGGGCGGAGTCAGCCAAGTGCGAGCCAGCGTCAACGTCGAGAACCTGCAACCTCACGCCAAGGGTGCGGTGTTCGATCTGGTGACCCGTATCGAGGATCAGTTGGGACCGCTGTGGGAAGCCGAGAGCCAGATGCTGTGCAAGGGTGTCCAGCTCGATGGTGCGCTCGCCGAGGAGCCGCCGTCGTCGCCCCTCGATCTGACCGAAGTGGCGCGTTGGACAGCGCCCGCGGACATTGGCCGGCAATACGCCAAGGTTTCCGGCGACTACAACCCGATCCACCTGAGCGGCGCCAGCGCCCGATTGTTCGGTTTTCCCACCGCCATCGCCCATGGGCTGTGGAACAAGGCGCGGGCCCTGGCGGCGCTGGAGGACCATTTGCCCGAGGCCAACATCGAAATCAACGTAACCTTCAAGAAACCGGTACGCCTGCCCAGCGAGGTGACGTTGCTGGCAAGTGCGGCGGGGTCCAGTGGGCATTTTCGACTAGAGGGGGCTGGAGCGCTGGAGCATATGCTGGGAAGTTGGCAGCCGGTTGCCTGAGAGAGTTGCACCCATCGTGTGGGAGCGAGCTTGCTCGCTCCCACACGGCTCCTTCATTCAGCGGGGAGGATAATTGGACAAGATCCGCCCCACCGTCTCACGCACCTTCGTGCTGCGTTCCGCCGGGTTGGGCGAATCGCTGAGCAGTTGCTCGTCGCTGCCACGCCACACCAGCTTGCCGTCCTTGCCATCGAGCAGGTCGATCTGCACCGTGGCGACCTTGTAGCTGACGTTGCGGGTCTCGTTGTACATCGGCCCGCCCCAATAGCCATTCCACGGGCCACCCCAACCGCCGCCATAGTTTGTCGTCACTTGCTGCTGGCGGTCTTCGACGATCAGATAGGCCTGGACCTGCACGTCGCCCCGAGCCCCCGCCTGCGCCGGGCGCAAGCCGCGCTGGTCAAGCTGATCGGCAACCGCCTGGCGGATCCGCTGCTCGGTCAGGTCGCTCTTGATACGCGGGTCATCGGGGCGATATTGCAGGGCCGGTTCTTTCCAGCTCCAACTGCGGTAGGCCGCGAAATCCCGACTGGTGTCGAAGTCATGGTTGACCTGGTTATTGGCGCAAGCGCCGAGCAGCAGGACAAGGGCAAACGGAACAAGGCGGCGGAACATGGTTTTTCTCCGTTGCGTGATCAACTGGGAGGATAAGCCGACATGGCCTTTTCCACTGCCTCACGAATGGCATCGGTGCGCTCGCTCTGATGGCCCCGCTGACTGGTCTCGGCACTGGCGCTCCACACCGGCTGGCCGTTGCGGGCGTCGAACAGATCCACTCGAACCACCACCACTTGCTCCTGGTAAGTCCGTACCATCGGAACGCTGTTGTACATGCCGTAACCCGGTCCGTAGCGGTTGTAGCCGCCGTAGTACCCCGAGTCGTAATCGTCCCGGACCTGGCGGATGCGAGTCTCCAGGCGCAGCTCGGCACTGACGAAGAGGTCCGCTGGGCGGTTGTCATGCAGTGGACGCAACCCACGCTGGTCCAAGGCCTCGCTCACCGCTTCGGCGACCTGGGCCGAATCCGCCCAGGCGGTGCCCGGTGGCAGCCGGCCGTTGAGCCAGGCCCAACTGCGATAGCGTCCATAGTCACGGGGCGGCGCCGGGTAGGCGCTGCGATCGAACACCGTGGCGGCTTCGGGCGGTGCCGGCGGCAACGGATTGGACGTGGCGACGTACGGGTTGCTGCCCTGGCAGGCTGCGAGCCCGAGGCATAACGCCAATAATCCTGAACGACCTTTCATTTCGCTCTCCGATGGTTCTTCAGGTCAGAGCGGCCGACACACCCAGTGTAGATAACGTCCCAAACCGGCAAAGGCCGGATGGCGACGGTGGGCCAGTTCCATTTCCAACAGCTGCGCAAGTTCTACGCGGCCTTGGAATTCCACTGGCATGTAGTCGTGAAAAACCCGCACGCCACTGTGGCTTTCGACCTGCCACAGGTCTTCAAGTTGCGCCGCCAATTCCCGCGGATCAAGGGGTTGTTGCGGCGTCAGGCTTTGTTTCTCGCCGGCCATGTCATTTTTGCGCAGCTTGCGGAAATGCCCTTTGAGCAGGTTGCGATAGACCAGCGCGTCGCGGTTGTAGAACGCCAGCGACAACCAGCCGCCAGGCTTCGTGAGCTGATGCAGCACCGGCAGGATCGCGTGGGGCTCGGCCAGCCATTCGAGCACCGCGTGGCACAGCACCAGGTCGTAAGGTTCGGTGAGCTGGCCAAGCAGATCCTGCCACGGCGCCTGGATGAACGTTGCGTGCTGGCCGGCCTCGGCGAAGCGTTGACGGGCGCCTTCGAGCATGGGTTCGGCCGGCTCGGCCAAGGTGACCTGATGACCGCGCTCGGCCAGCCACAGCGACATATGGCCCAGGCCCGCACCGATGTCCAGTACGCGCAGCGGCCGCTCCGGCAGGCTTTCCAGCAAATCGGCCTGGAGCACGGCCAGGCGGATCGCCCCCTTGGCCCCGCCATAGATCTTTTCCGCGAAGCGCGTGGCGAGCTGATCGAAATGACGGTCACTCATGGACGAACCGCCGTTCGCTGTCGGCTAATTTGCTGCGCACCACGGCGTCCATGTCCAGGCCCAACTCACTGCACAGCAGCAACAGGTACAACACGATGTCACCCACCTCTTGACCTGCATGGGCCAGCTTATCCGCCGACAACTGCCGCGATTGGTCCTCGGTCAACCATTGGAAAATCTCGACCAGCTCGGCCATCTCCACGCTGGCGGCCATGGCGAGATTCTTCGGGCTGTGGAATTGCCGCCAGTCGTTACGGTCACGAATGGCATGCAGGCGTTCGGTCAGTTCAACAAGGTTCATCGGGCTCTCCTGAATGCGCATAGCTTCGGGGGGATGACGGGGGAAGGCAAGCGTCTCGGTACGAAGCGGCGAATTGCCTCATAATCGAACGATCGCAGCCGTCGCAGCTCCTACAATCAGGAGCCAACGGCTCGATTTCGATTCCTCTTCATCAGGATGCACACATGCAGGCAGAAAGCTTTTTCGAATGGCTCGGCCAGGCGCTCGGTTCGGTGATCCGTTTCATCGTCGACCTGCTCAGCGGCCTGTTCAACACCTTGGCCAATGCGGGCGGCAATTTTGTCGACGGATTGTCCCGCACGCTGGGCATGGACACCTCGATCATCAGCATCGTCGCGCTGATCCTCGGGCTGATGCTGTTGTACTCGGCGATCCGCGCCTTCATGCGGGCGTCGATCGTCATGGGCATTATCTGGCTGGTGCTCGGGTTGTGGTTGTTGAGTTGGATCATTCACTGAATACAAGCGTGGCGAGGAAATTGCTCCCGCTGGACTCACTGGCTGGGGAAAGATCGCAGCCTCGTTGCACTCGGCAGCTCCTACGGCGCAGTCCAGCGGGAGCAAGCTCCCTCGCCACAATGAATCCAAGTTCCGCAGGGAACGACCAAACAATAACCCGCTACAATCGCGCTCCATCAAGGAGCCCGCATGTCCAACCTGATCGCCGACTGGCGCGACCGCTTCACCCATCGCCGGGTCTGGGCGCTCGCCGCACCGATGATTTTCTCCAACATTTCCGTGCCGTTGGTGGCGTTGGTCGACAGCACCGTCATCGGCCACTTGCCTCATGCCCATCAACTGGGCGCGGTGGCGGTCGGAGCAAGTCTGTATACGGTCCTGGCGTGGGCCATGGGCTTCTTGCGCATGGGCTCCACCGGGTTCGCCGCCCAGGCCGCCGGTCGGGGTGACGGCGCGGCGTTGCGACAGGTCTTGCTGCAAGGATTGCTGCTGGCGATGGGGCTGGCGGTGATACTCGGGGCTGTCGGGGTGCCCTTGAGCGATGTGGCGCTGCATTTCATGCAGCCGTCGGCAGAACTCAATCAACTGACCCGCGACTTCTTTCACACCCGCCTCTTCGGTTTGCCCGCGGCCCTGGCCAGTTACGCACTGGTCGGATGGTTCCTCGGCACCCAGAACGCCCGGGCGCCGCTGGCGATCCTGCTGGTGACCAACCTGGTGAACATCGCCCTCAACCTCTGGTTCGTGATTGGCCTGGACTGGGGCGTGGTCGGTTCGGCCCGGGCGTCGGTAATCGCCGAGTGGACCGGTGCGGTGGTCGGCCTGGCCCTGGCGCGCAACACACTGCGCGCCTGGCCGGGGCAAATAGCCTGGGCAGCCTTGGGCTTATGGAAAAGCTGGCAGCCGCTGCTGGCGGTTAACCGGGACATCTTCATTCGCAGCCTGGTGCTGCAATCGGTGTTTTTCCTGATCACGGTGCAGGGCGCGCGCCTGGGGGATGCAACCGTGGCGGCCAACGCCTTGTTGCTGAACGGCCTGCTGCTGACCGCCCATGCACTGGACGGCCTGGCCCATGCTGTCGAAGCGCTGTGCGGCCACGCTATCGGCGCCCGCGATCGTCTGGCCTTGCGCCGTTCGCTGGTGGTCGCTTGCGGTTGGTCCTTGATCGCCAGTGTGGGGTTTGCCCTGCTGTTCCTGCTCGCAGGCCACCTGTTCATCGACCTGCAAACCGACATCGCCGATGTGCGCGACACCGCCTACCGTTACCTGCCTTACCTCGCGGCTCTGCCGCTGATTGCGGTCTGGAGCTATTTGCTCGACGGCCTGTTCATCGGCGCCACCCGCGCTCGGGAAATGCGCAACGGCATGCTCCTGACGTTGTTACTCACGCTGCCGTTCGCCTGGGTTTTGCAAGGCTTGGGCAATCATGGCTTGTGGATCACCTTCCTGCTGTTCATGTCATTGCGCAGCCTGACCCTGGGTACCGTCGCCTGGCGTTTGCAACGCAATGACGTCTGGCTCGAACCTCGCAGCATATGACGTTCAGCGATGTTTGCCCTGCCATAGCCGTCGCAGATGATCGAGACGTTCGCGCTGCGACTCACCTGGCAAGCTCGACACTGGCCGGGCGTCAGGGTATTGCAAGCGCAGCCACAGCCAGCCGTCGAGTACAGCCTGTTCGCTGAAGCCAAGGGCCAAGCCCTGCTGCAAATACCCCCAGAGCAACCAATAGTCGCGCCCGGTGGAGCGCGACCATCGCCAGACGTGGCGCTCCAGCAGACAGGTCTGCAACTTGCCCTGCTGCCTGTCGCTGAGCCCCTGTTCATTTTCCAGTCGCCGGCACCGGCAGCCCGGGGTTAGAGAGTTGTTGCCAGCCCTGACACCCCGTCGACCGATCAGCCCAAGTACCGCCGAACCAGCGCAACTGGTTGATCGGCCCCAGCCAGCGACTGAGTTCCCGAGGATCGCAACCATCGAAGAAATAACTGGCGGTATGGGGGTTGTAGTAACTCAGCAAGGCTTTGTGGTGCAGGCCCAGCGTCACCGTCAACATCCTTCGAAGGTGTACCAGGAGATGCTCGGCGGGCGTGGCGGTGAACAACAGCAAACCCGGCCAGGACCGCGCATCCAGATGACACAGGCTGGCCAGCGCAGGCGACTGCCGCAGATCCACCAGCAGCGGACCGTGTGCCCGCAGTCCATGGAATTCGGTATCTTCGAACAGGGCTAAGCGCCGGGCTTCGGCAAATTGCGCCTGCAGACGCGGCGCGGCGTCGGGGGCGTCCGACACGTCGAGCAGTAACCATTGAGGCGCGGGGCCAGGCATGACGGCGGCATTCATGGCGCCGCGTCCGTGACCATGCGGCAGGTGCATATCGACTGGGTACAGTGACTGAAGCGCCCCCCTCCGGGCAGCAGGCAGAGCAGGACCAGCGGCTCACCCTTCTGGATCGCGGAGAGCAACGGCGAATCGACGCCGGGCGGCAAGCGCATTTCCTCCAGCGTTTCGCTCGGAAGCGGGTCGCAGGCAATCTCCGCGCTGGCGGGGGAACCGAGGAAAGCACTGATCAGAGGACGATCCGGATCACCCTCGATGAAGCTCACCAACACCTCGGTGCCCTCGCGGATGCCCTCCACCGCACACCCTGCCAGCTCCGGCGCCAAGGGCAACCAGCAATGGCTGGGGCTGGCACCTTCTCCCTGATAAACCCAGTCGAACTGCACCGCCAGCCGCCCGGCCACCTGTTCTGCCGGAGCCTCGACTTCCACCACCCATCCACGTTGCCGACTCACCATGACAGGTTTTTCGGGAACCCTGCCCGCCACGAACGGCAACCCCCACGGGACGCCTCGAAACTGATTGGTGTACGCCCCACCCTGTCCACGATGTTCAACCTCGGTCAATAACCAACGCTGGTTCCACTCTTTATAGGGATGCGCCGTCAACGACAGGATCTGGCCGCCGTACAGATGTGTCAGATCGCTGCTCCCACGAGCGACGAGCCCTCTCGAAGCGTCGATGTCGACCCTGAACGCATGCACTGCCGAAGCCTGTATTCCACTGCTGTAAACAGCCTTGCCAGCAGGAGAAGCGCTGCCCACGGTATCGGCGAACACCACGCCGTGTCCATCTCGGCCCTGCTCGAAATGAAAATGAATGCCCGCTTGGGCGCACACCCGCTGGAGAAACTGCAGGTCGGATTCACGATATTGGGTACAGAAATCCTGCACGGGATAGTCGCGACTCAGGTCCAGGCAAACATCGCGGCCGTTGATGCCGTGTTCCTTGAGCACCTGGCGGATGATCTGCGGTACCGAGCGTGCATTGAACACGCGCTGGCTGAAGCGCAGTGCAAGGCATGCCAGCTTCGGCCCGATACGCACGCGGCAACCGATGCCATGTCGGTCTTGCACGAGCTCATGAAGCTGCCCGTGAATGCCTCGACCGGGGGCGCCAAAACTCAACCAGGCGCTTCGGTACAACAGACCCGCCAAATCCAGGGCCGGGTCGCCGGTCAGCACCTGTACCTCAAAAACGAACGGCTCGCTGATGGCTTCACTGCCCGTGAAGGCCACCACGACGAAGGGTTCAGGCAGACCGGCTATCTCCAGACGAAATGACAGCTCGCAGGCTGGATCGGACATCGGCGTTTCTCTACAGGAGGGGCGACCGGGCATTCTCGCTGAGAGCCTTGGTCGAGTAGAGAGCTCAAGGACAGATTAGGAAAGGGACTACATGAAATAAGGACCTCGCCCGGTCAAACGCAGCAAAGTACGTAGCCGAATGCGAGAAAAAATCCTGCCACGCAAACAATATGGCGAGGGAGCACGCTCCCTCGCCATATTCATTAACGCAACCGCTGCGCGGCCCTGTCAGGAAGACAGATAGGACGAACGCGTCAGCCCCAGGCGCAGCGCATCCAGGAATTGCGTGCGCTCGGCGGCGGTGATACGGGCACTGGCGCACTTGTCGCGGTAATGCGTCATCAGCTCCTCCGGCGACAGGTGCACGTAGCGCAGCATGTCTTCGATGGTGTCGTGGGTTTCGATACCGGCGTGATACACGCTACCGTCGGCGTTCTGGTAGATGTTCACCGAGTCGGTGTCGCCGAACAGGTTGTGCATGTCGCCGAGAATTTCCTGGTAGGCACCCACCAGGAAAATACCCAGCAGATAGTCTTCACCCGGATTGAGCGAGTGGACCGGCAAGCTGGTCTCGATGCTCTGTTCATCGACGTACTGCTTGATCTTGCCGTCGGAGTCGCAGGTCAGGTCTTGCAGCACGGCACGGCGCAATGGCTCTTCGTCAAGGCGATGCAGCGGCAGGATCGGCAACACCTGGCCGATGGCCCAAGTATCCGGCAGGCTCTGGAACACCGAGAAGTTGCAGATGTACTTGTCGGCCAGCTTGTCATTGAGCTCGTCCAGCACCTGGCGGTGCGAGCGCTGACGGGCCTTCAGCGAGTTGTGCAGGCGGCGGCACACAGCGAAGTAGCACTGCTCGGCCAGGGCTTTTTCTGCCAGGGTCAGCTTGCCGTCGGCGTACTGGGCAGCCACATCGCTCATGTAGTGGGTGGCGCGCCAGTAGGTCTCGGTGACCATCTCGATGTCGGTCGGCCCTAACAGGTCCACCAGCCATTGCACGGTTTCCGGCAGGCTTTCCTTGTTTTCGATCACCGGCACGTCATCGTGATGTTTCTCGACGTCGGTCACCTGCACCACCAGCATGGCGTGGTGGGCGGTCAGCGAGCGGCCACTTTCGGAGAAGATGTGCGGATGCGGCAGGCTCTGGGCATCGCAGAACTCCTTGAGCATGCCCACCACGACACCGGCGTAATCGTCCATGTCGTAGTTGATCGAGCTGGCGTTGCGCGAGTGCGTACCGTCGTAGTCCACGCCCAGGCCACCGCCGACGTCGATGTGATCCACCGGCAGGCCAAGGTTGCGCAGCTCGCCGTAGTAACGGATCGCTTCCTTGAAGCCATGCTGGTAGTCCGCCAGGTTGGCGATCTGCGAACCCATGTGGAAATGCAGCAGGCGAATACCCTGGTCCAGGCCGGCGTCGCGGAAGCGCTCAACCACCGAAAGCAACTGCGCGGCCGACAAGCCGAACTTGGATTTTTCGCCACCGGTATCAGCCCACTTGCTCGACGCCAGGGACGACAGGCGCACCCGCAGGCCCACCTGTGGCTTGACCTTGAGCGAGGCAGCTTCTTCGATCACCAGGCCCACTTCGGATTCTTTTTCAATCACGATGAAGACATTGTGGCCGAGCTTCTGGCCCATCAGCGCGAGGCGGATGAACTCACGGTCCTTGTAGCCGTTGCAGACGATGGTCCCGCCCTTCGGCGCCAGGGCCAGCACCGCCAGTAGCTCGGGCTTGGAGCCAGCCTCAAGGCCGATGGAGACGTTCTGGGTCGCGATGATGTTCTCGATCACCGCTTCCTGCTGGTTCACCTTGATCGGATAGAGCGCGGTGTACTGGCTCTGGTATTCCAGGCGCGCGATGTTGCTGTTGAACGCGCCGGTGAGCTGACGCACCCGGTCCTGCAGGATGTCGGGGAAGCGCACCAGCAACGGCAGCGAGAGGCCGCTCTGGCGCAACTGGTCGACTTGCTCGTACAAATCGATGGGCGAGCTGTCGGGGCCATTCGGACGGACTTCGACGCGACCGGCGTCGTTGATCGCGAAATATCCGGCCCCCCAATGGCGAATCCCGTAAACACTGCGGCTGTCCGCAACTGTCCATTGGCTGCCATCGTCTTTGCGTGTGCGTCGTACGGACATCGAAGTCCCCTATAAAGAAGTCAAAAAGCACCATCCGATCGGAGGCTGGCGCAGTCTAGAGAATGGAAATGACGATTTGCCTGCAAGCAAGGTAGACCCTGCCCGCAGCGCTGAGTTTAAAACCCGTTCCGAACAGGCTCTGTGAAAACCATGCGGGCGACTGGCGAACCGGGGGTTCGGATCAAGCCGGGGTGGTTTTCACAGAGGCTGCTAGCCGCCGGATTTCTTTGCCTTGAAGCCGTGTTTGGTGAGTTCCGCCAACAGCAGCTCGACGTGATCGCCCTGGATCTCGATGACGCCGTCCTTCAACGCGCCACCCGTGCCGCAACGTTTCTTCAACGTCGTCGCCAGATCCTTGAGTGCGTCTTCGGCCAGCGGCACACCCGTAATGGTAGTCACTGTCTTGCCACCGCGACCTTTGCTTTCGCGGCGCACGCGCGCGATACCGTCGCCGGCGGGAATGGCGGTCTGTTTGCAGATGCAGGCATCCACCGGCTGGCGGCAATCGGGGCAATGACGACCGGCGTCGGTAGAAAATACCAGGCCGCCCAGGGCGGCGAAGGATGCGGCTTTTTTGGCCACCGGCAATCCTCTTGGGAGGACAAAGACTGGTCGAGGGGCGAAAGTGCCTCGACCGCGAAGCCCCACTCAGGCAGGGGCAGCGCAACTGGGCCGAACGCTGTCGGCCAAGCTTGAAAAGTCGCGCAGTGTAACGGCAAAAACGCGACTTGCTAAGGGCCAATCGGCGCCAATTTACAGCTTCTTTGCGACACCGCCCTCCTGGGCTCGCAGATAGCGTCCGAGCGCCGCCAGGGAGTCCGGGCAATAAGGCTTGTGGCGGATTTCCTCCAGCACCTGTTCGACGGGCAAAAACCGCGCCTCCAGCACCTCTTCCGGCTGCAGGATCAACGGACCGTCCCACACGGCAGAAAACGCCGAGCACCACAAGCGACTGCCAGTGTCTTCGAAATAGAAGTGGTCATGGGCAACCAGTTCCACACCGCTCACACCCAATTCTTCTTCGAGCTCACGGGCCGCCGATTCGGCGTAGGTCTCGTGCGCCTGCACCATGCCACCGGCCGCGACGTCCCAATAGCCGGGATAGATGGCTTTGCTCAATGTCCTGCGATGAACGCACAACTCACCGGCCGAATTGAACAGCATGATGTAGGTGCCGCGTCCGATCAGGCCGCGCTCGCGCAAGTCCGAACGCACCAGGCTGCCGAGCAGGTTGTCATGCTCATCGACCCAAGCGATCAGCTCGGCATCCGAGGCCGCTCGGTGAGCGACCTCCCGGGTGCTTTCGTCCATCGGTCAGCCCTGGTTCAGCAATTGCCGAAGGTCGATTACCGCTGCGTTGGCACGGGAGATGTAGTTGGCCATGACCAGCGAATGGTTTGCCAACACACCGAAACCGCTGCCGTTGAGGATCATCGGGCTCCACACCGGTTCCTGGGAAGCCTCGAGCTCGCGAATGATCTGCCGCACACTGACCGTGGCGTTTTTCTTCGCCAATACATCGGCGAAATCCACTTCAATGGCGCGCAGCAAATGGGACAGCGCCCAAGCCTGGCCACGTGCTTCATAGAACACGTTATCGATTTGCAGCCATGGCGTCTCGACCACTTCTTCATCCACTTGCGGTACCTGGCCTGGAGCCGGGACCTCGGTTTTCAGCGAAGTGTTGAGCTTCACCCGGCCCACGCTGGCAGACAACCGCTGGGACAGCGAACCCAGGCGAGTGCCGACATCGCCCAGCCAGTTGTTCAGGTTGTCGGCGCGGGCATAGAACAAGGCGCTCTTTTGGGCCGGATCGGAGAGACGCGCCTGATAACGGCTCAGGGAATTGATGCCTTCCTGGTATTCCGACTCACTGGAGGGCAGCACCCAACTGCGGTTGTCGAAGTTGAAGCGCGGCTCGGCCTTGGCAAGGTCGGCGTCCTCTGCGGACTGCGATTGGGAACGGGCGAAATCCTTGCGCAGGGCGCGACTCAAGTCGCGAACCTGGACCAGGACGCCGTATTCCCAACTCGGCATGTTGTCCATCCACAGGCCTGGGGGGAAACGGTCGTTGGAGATGTAGCCGCCCTGCTTGGTCAGCAAAGTTCCGGCCACGGTCTTGAGGGTTTCGACGGTGGTGTAGCCGACCACCATTTGTTTGCCATCCTTCTCGGCCGCTGCCTGGGCATTCTGTTGCACCGGAAACAGCGCAGGCTCCTGGCTCCAATACCAACCCACCGCAATGGTCACCAGCAAATAGAGACCGATGAGCGTGGCCAGTGCCCGGCTGAAAAACAGCCCGCCCAGGTAGCTGCGGGTGTCCGATTTCGGCTCGGCGGCGCGTTCAGGCGCGCTGCCCGCGCGGTTTTTCCAGTCCAGCATGGCGATGTCCCTTCAATCACTTGAGTTCACGGTTCGACCACAACCTTACATCAACGTGCCTTGGCCGGCATCCGTCGTTGGGCTTATCGGAGAATTACCACCAGGAAGCCAAGTGACTCCTAAGGGTTTCCCTTAACTCTGCCGAACGAAAATTCAGGACGGCCATCTCCACATACGCCTGCGTGCGGGCAGGTCGGTTCTTTTTACACAGCGGAGCCGGCATGCAAATCGGATCCAAAAAACCGCTACACCTATTGATTTGAGGGCATTGACGGACAGTGGCCAGCCGATTGAAAACCGCTCGGTCAGAAACTGAATGGCATCTCTTGGCAGTTTATTGACGTACGACACTCATGTAAGGGAAAAGAGGTGCTAGCATAGAGCCACCAGTCGATCTCAGCATGCCCCCTAACTAGTAGTCAGGATATGACCGAGTCAGAAGACCCCAGCCGTGAGCGCCTCAAGCACCACTTTGCCCAGCGGGTAATTCACCAGGCTCGCCAGATCCTCGAGATATGGCAGCGCCTGCAACGCAGCGAGTGGTCAAGTAACGACCTGTCCGAGCTCAGCGAAGCCAATTTGCGCCTGCTGCGCTTTGCCGAGCGTTTCGAACAGCCCGAGCATTGCCAGCTCGCCCAAGGCATCAGCCAGTCGCTGCAGGCGGTGGACGCCAATCGTGGGCGCCTCAGCAGCCATTTGATCACCGAGATCAATCGCTTGATGCAACGCCTGTCCCGCACCGGCCTGCGCCACGGCGACCAGCTCGAGCAGACCTTCCTGCCGCCGCTGCGCAAGCCGATCTACGTGATGCTGCAAGACCACGACCGCGCCGAACGGCTGGCCAAGCAACTGGAATTCTTCGGCCTCAGTGCCCAGGCGCTGGACAGTGTCGCGGCGTTCCGGGCCTCGATGATCGAGCGTCTGCCCGCGGCGATCGTCATGGATGTGGATTTCAGCGGGCCCGGCGCGGGCCTGACCTTAGCGGCCCAAGCCCAGGAAGGACTCGACCAGGCCATTCCATTGCTTTTCTTCAGCCTGCTCGAAACCGACACGCCCACCCGCCTGGCAGCGGTGCGCGCCGGTGGCCAGGAATTTCTCACCGGCACGCTCGAAGCCTCGAGCCTGTTGGAAAAGATCGAAGTGCTGACCTGCGTCGCCCAGTACGAACCTTATAAAGTGCTGATCATCGATGACTCCCGCGCCCAGGCCTTGCACACCGAGCGCCTGCTCAACAGCGCAGGCATCGTCACCCGCACACTCATCGAGCCGATCCAGGCCATGGCCGAACTGGCGGATTTCCAGCCCGACCTGATCATTCTCGACATGTACATGCCCGCCTGCACCGGCACGGAACTGGCCAAGGTGATTCGCCACAACGACCGCTATGTCAGCGTGCCGATCATCTACCTGTCCGCCGAAGACGATCTGGACAAGCAGCTCGACGCCATGAGCGAAGGCGGCGATGACTTCCTGACCAAACCGATCAAGCCCCGACACCTGATCACCACAGTGCGCAACCGCGCAGCCCGGGCGCGCAATCTCAAGGCGCGGATGGTCCGCGACAGCCTCACCGGCCTCTACAACCACACCCACATCCTGCAATTGCTCGAAGACTGCAGCTTCCGCGCCCGCCGCGAGGGCAAGCCGCTGAGCTTCGCGATGCTGGACATCGATCATTTCAAGCGAGTCAATGACAGCCACGGCCACCCCATGGGCGACCGGGTGATCAAGAGCCTGGCGCTGTTTCTCAAACAGCGGCTGCGCAAGACCGATTTCATCGGGCGCTATGGCGGCGAAGAATTCGCCATCGTCATGCCCGATACCGACATCGATGCGGCCTGCAAGGTGCTGGACGAAATCCGCCAGCGTTTTGCCGAAATCCATTACCCGGCCCAACCGCAAGACCTGTGGTGCACCTTCAGCGCCGGGGTGGTAGAGATGAGCGAGGAGTCCGACAGCCTGATGATGGCCAGCCAGGCGGACGAAGCGCTGTACCGCGCCAAGCATGCTGGGCGCAACCGCGTACAGAGCGCCAGGCAATCAAAGCAAAGTGCCACTTTTTCATCGGAATCCACTGATTCGGTCATAAACGTGTAACGCAAACGCAATAACTTCAGGCACTTACGATTCTGCCCCCGGTAGACCCTTGATGCGCCTGAAGCTGCTGACCAATCTCAACACCCTTCTTTTAGTTGCCGTGTGCCTTGGCCTTGGCGCCACCCTTTGGTGGTCGCAGATCGCCTTGGAACGTCCGTATCTACTAATGGAACGCTACCTGGGCCTGTCGCGGCAGTTCCAGGGCGAAGTGGCACGCAACATCGAGGATTACCTGGCCAGCGGCGACGCCCTGCGCCTCAGCGCGGCCACCCAGGCGTTGGAAAACCTGCAAAAAGAACTGGACCAGTTCCCGCCGGACCTGGCCAAGACCCTGCGCCCGAGCCTGGCGAACCTCGACAGCTTCAGCAAGACCGACCTGCTGGCCGCCGGCAAACTGGCCGGCGATCCCCAGGCCCTGTTGTTGCAGGCCGAACGGGAACTGAGCGCCAGCCTCGATCAGTTGGCCCAGTACGCCAACGGCGCGCCCGCTTATCTGCCGCCGCTGTTCGCCGCGTCGCAGCATCTGGGCCGTTTGTCCCTCGCCCGAGACAAACTCGTCAGCAGTGGCCGTAGCGAATTGGCCGCCGACGTCGAAAGGGAACTTGTCAGTATCCGCGCCCAGGCCCAACAGCTCGATAGCCTGCCATTGCTCGGCGTCACCGCCAGCAGCGAATCGGGCAGTGATGATTTCGCCGCCATGATGGGTTTGGAGTCCCAGGAAAAGGCCGCTACCGAAGACGCCGGTATCGCGCTCAAGCGTGAGCTCAACAGCCTGCTCGGACGTTACCCGGCGGAACTGGCCCGCACCCGCGAATTGATTCAGAAACGCACCGAACTGAGCGATGCTTCGCACCTGAAAACCACCAATGTACAACAAGCGATCGATGCCATGGAGCCCGCGGTGCGCGCCCAGCACGGACGAATCCAGGGCGAGGTACGCATGATCCAGGGCGTGATGATCGGCCTGATCCTGCTGATCGCACTGCTGATCGATACCCTGCAGCGGCGCCTGGCCCGGACGTTGACCCGCCTTGCTCCAGCCTTGTCGACCTGGGCAGAAGGAGATTTCAGCGGCGATATCCACGTGGGCGCCAGCAACCGTGAACTGAAGGATATCGAAGCCTCTCTCAACCGCCTGCGGGCTTATCTGGTGGACCTGGTGGGCGCCATCCGCCAGAACGCCGAGCAAGTGGCCGGCAGCAGCCGGGCCTTGGCCGAACTGAGCGGCGAGCTGCACAGCGGCGCCGAACACCAGGCGGGCGATACCGCGATGATTCGTGATTCCCTCAGCGAACTCGAGGCGACCATCCAACAGGTGGCCGGCGATGCCAGCCAGGCCGCCGATGCCAGTCGCAGCGCCGGGAATGCGGTGGAGCACGGGCAGAAAGTCATCGGCCAGAGCCTCGCCGGCCTCCATGCGCTGGTGGGCGAGGTGCAAGGCAACGCGCAGATGATCGAACAACTGGCCGAGGAATCGGCGACCATTGGCGGCGTGCTGACGGTCATTCGCTCGATTGCCGACCAGACCAACCTCTTGGCCCTCAACGCCGCCATCGAAGCCGCCCGCGCCGGGGAGATGGGCCGCGGCTTTGCGGTGGTGGCCGAGGAAGTCCGCTCCCTGGCCCAGCGCACGGCTGGCGCCACCTCGGAAATCCAGGCGCTGATCGCCCGCTTGCAACTGGCCGCGCGCCAGTCGGTGGACGGCATGCGTGCCCAGGTCGAACACGCCGAAGCCACCGCTAACCAGGCACAAGCGGCCGACGGCGCGCTGGACACCATCGTCGGGGCCATCCAGACCATTGCCGATACGGCCGTGCGCATCGCCGATGTCACCGCCCAGCAAAGCGACGCCGTCAGCGAGATACGCGACCACAGCGAGCGGATACATCAATTGGGTGGAGACAATCTGCAGCGCATCGGCCAAGGGCGAGAACAGGGCGACAACTTGCTGGTGCTCGGCGGACGGCTGCATACCGCGGTGCAGGCGTTTCGGGTGTGACTTCAACAAACACCACACATCCATTGTGGGAGCGAGCCTGCTCGCGAAAGCGGTGGGTCAGTTAGCCACGATTTTAACTGTGCAGCCGTCTTCGCGAGCAAGCCCGCTCCTACAGGGTTCGGCTTCCAACCGTATGACCAGATCAGAAACCTCGGTCATAAATTTCGCGCAAACATCGGTCAACGTGCTGGCTATTGCCGAGAACTGGACAGTCATTAAGGCTTTGCGGCATAGTCTCCGGGTTCTGACACCTGCTCACGGATAACAAGGAACAGCAGATGGCGACCCTCTTGGTCCTGCACGGACCCAACCTGAACCTGCTGGGCACCCGCGAACCGGGCGTCTACGGCGCGGTGACACTGGCCCAGATCAACCAGGACCTGGAGCAGCGGGCCCGCAATGCCGGCCACCATTTGCTCTATCTGCAAAGCAACGCCGAATATGAGCTGATCGACCGCATCCATGCCGCGCGTGGCGAAGGCGTGGATTTCATTTTGATCAATCCAGCAGCTTTTACACATACAAGTGTCGCATTACGTGACGCGCTGCTGGCGGTGAGCATCCCATTCATCGAAGTGCATTTGTCCAACGTGCACAAACGCGAACCTTTCCGCCATCACTCTTACTTCTCGGATGTAGCGGTGGGAGTGATCTGCGGCCTTGGCGCCAGCGGTTACCGACTGGCCCTGGAGGCCGCTCTAGAGCAGCTTGAAAAACAGGCAACAGCTTGAACAACAAGCGTTAAACGCCCCTGACCGACCCTTGGGAGTTGATGATTCATGGATATCCGTAAAGTTAAGAAATTGATCGAATTGCTGGAAGAGTCCGGCATCGACGAGCTCGAGATCAAGGAAGGCGAAGAGTCCGTACGCATCAGCCGCCACAGCAAGACCCCGGCCCAGCAGTTCTATGCACCGGCCCCGATGCAAGCCCCGGCTGCCGCACCGGCTCCGGCCGTCGCGCCAGTAGCCGCTGCCGCACCAGCCGCACCTGCGGCGCCAGCGCTGAACGGCACCGTCGCTCGTTCGCCAATGGTGGGTACGTTCTATCGCAAGTCTTCGCCATCCTCGCCGTCGTTCGTTGAAGTCGGCCAGACCGTGAAGAAAGGCGACACCTTGTGCATCGTCGAAGCCATGAAGATGATGAACCACATCGAAGCTGAAACCAGCGGTGTGATCGAATCCATCCTCGTTGAAGACGGCCAGCCGGTTGAGTACGACCAACCGCTGTTCACCATCGTTTGAACCGCGGAGAGCCTTTGATGACTGCGAAGTTGGAAAAAGTTCTGATCGCTAACCGCGGTGAGATCGCCCTGCGGATTCTGCGTGCCTGCAAAGAGATGGGCATCAAGACCGTCGCCGTTTACTCCAAGGCCGACAAAGAACTGATGCACCTGGGCCTGGCGGACGAATCCGTCTGCATCGGTCCGGCGTCGGCTGCGCATTCCTACCTGCACATCCCGGCGATCATCGCCGCCGCCGAAGTGACCGGTGCCACCGCCATTCACCCTGGCTACGGTTTCCTGGCGGAAAACGCCGACTTCGCCGAACAGGTCGAAAACTCCGGTTTCGCCTTCATCGGCCCGAAAGCCGACACCATCCGCCTGATGGGCGACAAGGTTTCGGCCAAGCACGCCATGATCGCTGCCGGCGTACCGACCGTTCCGGGTTCCGACGGTCCGCTGCCTGAAGACGAAGAAACTGCTTTGCGCATTGGTCGCGAAGTCGGTTATCCGGTGATCATCAAGGCCGCTGGCGGCGGTGGTGGTCGCGGCATGCGTGTGGTGCACAAGGAAGAAGACCTGATTTCCTCGGCCAAACTGACCCGCTCCGAAGCAGGCGCGGCGTTCGGCAACCCGATGGTTTATCTGGAAAAATTCCTGACCAACCCACGTCACGTCGAAGTCCAGGTACTGTCCGACGGTCAAGGCCATGCCATCCACCTGGGCGACCGCGATTGCTCGCTGCAACGTCGTCACCAGAAGGTCCTCGAAGAAGCACCGGCACCGGGCATCGACGAGCAGGCTCGCCAGGAAGTCCTGGCTCGCTGCGTCAAGGCCTGTATCGACATCGGCTACCGTGGCGCCGGCACCTTCGAGTTCCTCTACGAAAACGGCCGTTTCTATTTCATCGAAATGAACACCCGTGTTCAGGTGGAGCACCCGGTTTCGGAAATGGTCACCGGTATCGACATCGTCAAGGAGATGCTCAGCATCGCCGCCGGCAACAAGCTGTCGTTCACCCAGGATGACGTGGTCATCCGCGGTCACTCGCTGGAGTGCCGGATCAACGCCGAAGACCCGAAGACCTTCATGCCAAGCCCAGGCACGGTCAAGCATTTCCATGCCCCAGGCGGCAACGGCGTTCGCGTCGATTCGCACCTGTACAGCGGTTATGCGGTTCCGCCGAACTACGACTCGTTGATCGGCAAGCTGATCACCTACGGGGCGACCCGTGACGAAGCCATGGCGCGCATGCGCAATGCGCTGGACGAAATCGTGGTAGACGGGATCAAGACCAACATCCCGCTGCACCGCGACCTCGTCCGCGACGAAGGCTTCTGCAAAGGTGGCGTCAACATCCATTACCTGGAACACAAGCTGGGTAACCAGCACTGATGTTTCAGCGGATGTAAAAAGACCCTGGTCCGTTTTGGCCCGGGGTCTTTTTTTGTGTGCTTCACGATACGCATCCACCCCTTCGGACAGCACACGACTCGCTTATCCACTTTGATGACGACCTGGCGTACACTGCGCGCCTTTGCAGCTGCGCGCTGCCCCCTGTCGATTTTTTCAAAGGTGCCCGCCATGCCTTGGCTGCAAGTACGCCTGGCCATCAGCCCGGAACAAGCCGAAACCTACGAAGATGCGTTCCTTGAAGTCGGTGCCGTGTCGGTGACTTTCATGGACGCCGAAGACCAGCCGATCTTCGAGCCTGAGCTCAATACCACCCCACTGTGGTCCCACACCCACTTGCTGGCGTTGTTCGAAGGCGGCACCGAGGCGGCCAGCGTGCTCGCCCACCTGGCGCTGCTGACCGGCAGCCCGTTGCCCGAGCATCACAGCGAAGTGATCGAAGACCAGGATTGGGAACGCAGTTGGATGGATAACTTCCAGCCGATGCGTTTCGGCCAGCGCCTGTGGATCGTGCCGAGCTGGCATGCCGCGCCGGAGCCTGACGCGGTGAACCTGCTGCTGGACCCGGGCCTGGCGTTCGGCACCGGCACCCACCCCACCACCGCGCTGTGCCTGGAATGGCTCGACGGCCAGGACCTCAAGGGCTGCAATGTGCTGGACTTCGGCTGCGGCTCGGGAATCCTGGCCATCGCCGCACTGCTGCTGGGCGCCAAGGAAGCGGTCGGCACCGACATCGATGTCCAGGCCTTGGAAGCATCCCGCGACAACGCCGGGCGCAACAACATTGCCGAAGATCTGTTCCCGCTGTACCTGCCGCAGGATCTGCCGAACGTGCAGGCCGACGTACTGGTGGCCAACATTCTTGCTGGCCCGCTGGTGTCGCTGGCGCCGCAATTGTCGGGCCTGGTCAAGCCCGGCGGACGCTTGGCGTTGTCGGGCATCCTCGCCGAACAGGGCGAAGAAGTCGCCGCCGCTTATGCTGCGGACTTTGACCTGGACCCGATCGCCAATCGTGATGGCTGGGTGCGCATCACCGGACGTCGGCGCTAGAATGGCCGCCTGTATCAACCGGATTGCCGCATGACCGACAGCTTCGTCACCCAGTGCCCGCATTGCCACACCAGTTTTCGCGTCAGCCATGCTCAATTGAGCGTGGCCCGCGGGGTGGTTCGCTGTGGCTCGTGCCTGCAAGTGTTCAATGCCGCGCGGCAACTGCTGGAGCAACGCACGGGCAATAACGGCGCGCCCCCCCTGGCTCCACCCCCAAGCCTGCCGTGGACGCACCGCCCCGCGCCATCAGCCAGAAACAATGGACCGCCGCCGAGCTGGACCTCGATGACCTGGACAAGGAACTGGCTCGCCTGGAAAGGCGTGACAAGCGTGCTCCGGACTCTTTCGGACGACGCCGGGAAGACAACCTGAGTGCCCAGCGCGAGCATCCCTCGAACGAGCAGGAGCCATGGGTCGACGGCCTGTACAGCGAATCCCCCATCGAACGCGCAGAAACCGCGATCCAGCCGCCTGTCGAGCCGTTCGAGCCCCACGAACCCGCGCGGCCGCCGCGCACCGAGCCATCCTTGTCGCTTGCCCTTGAACCGCTGGAGCCGGACGATACGCCTGTCGCCGTGCTAAGCCTCGCGCCGGATGACGAGCCTCACGAACATCTCGAACGCCTTTCAGCCACTGACGACCTGGACGACGAACCGGAGCCACTGGCAGCGTCATCCAGGAAACGCGAGCGCCAGGAGCCCGGCATACGCGCCGAAGCCCTTCAGGACCTGGACGATGACCCGCTACAACTGGATTGGCGCAAGCGCCGTTCGCCCTGGGGGCGACGCCTGCTCTGGAGCCTATTGATACTGCTGGGGGCCGCAGCCCTGGCCGGTCAGTACATTGCCTACCACTTCGAGGAACTGGCCCGCCAGGACCAGTATCGTCCATGGTTCCTGCAAATCTGTCCGGCCATTGGCTGCGACGTTCCGTCCAAGGTCGACATCGCCAAGATCAAGAGCAGCAACTTGGTGGTGCGCAGCCATCCGGAATTCAGCGGCGCGCTGATTGTCGATGCGATCATCTACAACCGCGCACCCTTCTCCCAGCCCTTCCCGCTGCTGGAACTGCGCTTCGCCGACCTCAACGGCCACCTGATCGCCAGCCGGCGCTTCAAGCCCGGCGAATACCTGGGCGGCGACCTTGAAGGCCTGGGGGAAATGCCACCGCAGACGCCGATCCATATCGCGCTGGACATCCTGGACCCTGGCCCGAAAGCGGTGAACTACAGCCTGAGCTTCCATTCGCCTGAATGAGACGCGCCAGGGTCGGTCCGTTGACGGCAGCTTTCTGACTCACCCCGCCCGGACCAAACCGCTGGCGATAACAAAATAGCTGTTCAGATTTTATCCAATTCGACCTTTATCCAGTCATCGAGAGCGGGTATCATGCCAACCCTTTTTCGAAGTCTCATGATCCGGCCCCACTTCAGGGAAGTCCTATGTCGGCGGTACGCATCGGCCCTTATACATTGCAGAACGGTCTGGTCCTCGCCCCCATGGCGGGCGTCACCGACCAGCCCTTTCGTCAGTTATGCAAACGATTGGGTGCCGGTCTCGTGGTGTCGGAAATGGTGACCAGCGACATGAGTTTGTGGAACACCCGCAAGTCGCGCCTGCGCATGATTCACGAAGGTGATCCCGAGCCGCGCTCGGTACAGATCGCCGGGGGTGATGCGCAGATGCTCGCGGAAGCGGCCCGGGCCAACGTAGAGCTGGGGGCGCAGATTATCGACATCAACATGGGCTGCCCGGCGAAAAAGGTCTGTAACAAGGCCGCAGGCTCGGCACTGTTGAAGGACGAAGCGCTGGTCACCGAGATCCTGCAGGCGGTTGTCGCCGCAGTTGATGTGCCGGTGACCCTGAAGATCCGCACCGGGTGGGACCGGGAGAACAAGAACGGCCTGACGGTGGCGAAGATCGCCGAACAGGCAGGCATCACGGCGCTGGCGGTCCATGGCCGCACCCGTGCCGACCTGTACACCGGCGAGGCCGAGTACGACACCATTGCCGCGATCAAGCAGGCGGTGTCGATCCCGGTCTTTGCCAATGGCGATGTCGACTCGCCCGAGAAGGCCCGGTTCGTGCTGGACGCGACCGGTGCCGATGGCCTGTTGATCGGCCGGGCCGCCCAGGGGCGGCCATGGATTTTTCGTGAAATCGAACACTATCTGCGCACCGGCGAAAAGCTCGCCGCGCCGTTGTTGTCCGAGGTGGAACGTATTCTGCTAGAGCATCTGGCCGCGCTGCATGCCTTCTATGGAGAAGTCATGGGCGTACGCATCGCTCGCAAGCATGTGGGCTGGTATCTCGCAACCCTGCCGGGCGCCAGGGAGTTTCGCGCCCGTTTCAATCGTTTGGATGGTACGCAAGCACAATGCGCCGACGTTCAGGCGTTCTTCGCCGAACGTTACAAGAGCCTGACAGGGGACGAAGGGGTGGCCGCATGACGATGATGACCGAGACTTTAGTGAGTGGAATAACACCCGTGAGCGACAACGTGAATTTGAAACAGCACCTCAACACGCCCAGCGAAGAAGGCCAGACCCTTCGCGGGAGTGTCGAGAAAGCGCTGCACAATTATTTCGCCCACCTTGAGGGCGCTGCCGTCACGGATGTGTACAACCTGGTGCTTTCCGAAGTCGAGGCGCCTCTGCTCGAAAGCGTGATGAACTACGTCAAGGGCAACCAGACCAAGGCCAGTGAGCTGCTGGGCCTGAACCGCGGCACCCTGCGCAAGAAACTCAAGCAGTACGATCTGCTGTAAGCATTCAATCAAACCAGAAAGGCGCCCGCGTAAAAAACGGTCGCCTTTTTTGCTGACTTCCCTTGCTTTTGATGGAACTTGAAATGACCGACCAGACCACCCGCCTGCCGATCCGCCGCGCCTTGATCAGCGTCTCCGACAAGACCGGGATCCTTGAATTCGCCCGCGAGCTGCAACAGCTGGGCGTCGAGATCCTCTCTACCGGCGGGACCTTCAAGTTGCTGCAGGACAACGGCGTTGCCGCAGTGGAAGTCGCGGACTACACCGGTTTTGCGGAAATGATGGACGGTCGCGTCAAGACCCTGCACCCGAAAATCCACGGCGGCATCCTCGGCCGTCGCGGCATCGACGACGCCATCATGAACGAGCATGGCATCAAGCCGATCGACCTGGTGGCGGTCAACCTCTACCCGTTCGAAGCCACCATCAACAAGCCTGGCTGCGACCTGCCGACCGCCATCGAGAACATCGACATCGGCGGTCCAACCATGGTCCGCTCGGCCGCCAAGAACCATAAAGACGTGGCGATCGTGGTCAACGCCAGCGACTACGCCAGCGTCCTGGAAAACCTCAAGGCCGGTGGCCTGACCTACGCCCAGCGTTTCGACCTGATGCTCAAGGCCTTCGAACACACCGCCGCCTACGACGGCATGATCGCCAACTACATGGGCACCGTGAACCAGGCGGCCGACACCCTGAGCACCGAAGGCCGCAGCGAATTCCCGCGTACCTTCAACACCCAATTCGTCAAGGCCCAGGAAATGCGCTACGGCGAGAACCCGCACCAGAGCGCGGCGTTCTACGTGGAAGCCAAGCCTGCCGAAGTCGGCATCGCCACCGCCACGCAATTGCAAGGCAAGGAACTGTCGTTCAACAACGTGGCCGACACCGATGCCGCGCTGGAATGCGTGAAGAGCTTCGTCAAGCCGGCCTGCGTGATCGTCAAGCACGCCAACCCGTGCGGCGTGGCCGTGAGCCCGGACGCCGAGGGCGGTATCCGCCAGGCCTACGAACTGGCCTACGCCACCGACACCGAGTCGGCCTTCGGCGGCATCATCGCCTTCAACCGTGAGCTGGACGCCGAGACCGCCAAGGCCATCGTCGAGCGCCAGTTCGTCGAAGTGATCATCGCCCCTTCCGTCAGCGAAGAAGCCCGCGCCATCGTCGCCGCCAAGGCCAACGTGCGCCTGCTGGCCTGCGGCCAATGGTCGGCTGATCGTGCACCGGCGTGGGACTACAAGCGCGTCAACGGCGGCCTGCTGGTCCAGAGCCGCGACATCGGCATGATTGGCAGCGCAGACCTCAAGGTCGTGACCCAGCGCGCTCCGAGCGAGCAGGAAATCAACGACCTGATCTTCGCCTGGAAAGTCGCCAAGTACGTCAAGTCCAACGCCATCGTCTACGCCAAGAACCGCCAGACCATCGGCGTCGGCGCCGGCCAGATGAGCCGCGTGAACTCGGCCCGCATCGCCGCGATCAAGGCTGAACATGCCGGCTTGCAGGTACAGGGTGCGGTCATGGCTTCGGATGCGTTCTTCCCGTTCCGTGATGGCATCGACAATGCGGCCAAGGTTGGCATCACCGCAGTGATCCAGCCAGGTGGTTCGATGCGTGACAATGAAGTGATTGCGGCTGCTGACGAGGCTGGCATCGCGATGGTCTTCACCGGCATGCGCCACTTCCGTCACTAACAAGACAACGGCCGCACTGAAGCCGGCATCTGCTGCGTTGGAGCCGACCTCGATGATGCTCATTGCCAAAAGGCAACTCCGCTCATCGAGGTCGACCCCGCCTTGCATCTACCGACTTCATTGCAGCCTCCTACGGCGTAGAACGCCTTAGGCTCCAAACCGAATCAGCGTCATCCGAGGTTTTTGAAATGAATGTTTTGATCATTGGCAGCGGTGGCCGCGAACACGCCCTGGCCTGGAAAGTGGCTCAGGATCCGCGTGTGCAAAAAGTGTTTGTCGCACCGGGCAATGCCGGCACCGCCATCGAAGCCAAGTGCGAGAACGTAGCCATCGACGTATTGGCCCTGGAACAGCTGGCTGATTTCGCCGAGAAAAACGTCTCGCTGACCATCGTCGGTCCGGAAGTACCGCTGGTTGCCGGCGTCGTCGACCTGTTCCGCTCCCGCGGCCTGGACTGCTTCGGCCCGACCGCCGGCGCAGCGCAGTTGGAAGGTTCCAAGGCCTTCACCAAGGATTTCCTGGCACGCCACAAGATCCCGACCGCCGACTACCAGAACTTCACCGAAATCGAACCAGCCCTGGCTTACCTGCGCGAAAAAGGCGCACCGATCGTGATCAAGGCCGACGGCCTGGCCGCCGGTAAAGGCGTGATCGTAGCCATGACCCTGGCCGAGGCCGAGGACGCCGTGCGCGACATGTTGGCCGGCAATGCCTTCGGTGACGCGGGTTCGCGCGTCGTGATCGAAGAGTTCCTCGATGGCGAAGAAGCCAGCTTCATCGTCATGGTCGATGGCAAGAACGTCTTGCCGATGGCCACCAGCCAGGACCACAAACGCGTCGGCGATGGCGACAGCGGTCCGAACACTGGCGGCATGGGCGCCTACTCCCCAGCGCCAGTGGTCACCGCCGACGTGCACCAGCGCGTCATGGACCAGGTCATCTGGCCAACCGTGCGTGGCATGGCCGAGGAAGGCAACGTCTACACTGGCTTCCTCTATGCTGGCCTGATGATCGACAAGGCTGGTAACCCAAAAGTCATCGAATTCAACTGCCGTTTCGGCGATCCTGAGACCCAACCGGTCATGTTGCGCCTGCAATCGAGCCTGGTGCTGCTGGTGGAAGCCGCCCTGGCCCAGGCGCTGGATAAGGTTGAAGCCCAATGGGATCCGCGTCCGAGCGTCGGCGTTGTCCTGGCCGCCGGTGGTTACCCGGGCGACTATGCCAAGGGCAATGCGATCAAGGGCCTGGATGCCTCGGCACAATTGGAAGGCAAGGTGTTCCACGCGGGTACGGCATTGAAGGATGGCCAAGTGGTTACTGCGGGCGGGCGCGTGTTGTGCGCCACAGCCATGGGCGAGAGTGTCGGTGCCGCTCAAGAGCAGGCCTACAAGCTGGCCGCGCAGATTGACTGGGAAGGCTGTTTCTATCGCAAGGACATTGGCTACCGCGCCATTGCCCGCGAGCGTGGCGAAAACCTGTAATAACCTGGCCATTCAGCCGGGCAAGGGTCCATGGCCCTTGCCTGTCGGCTCAGGCGCCGCGCATAGTTATAATCTGGCATCAACCTACGAAGGGATTTCGCCGTGCGCTGGCTCAGGATTGCCATAGGCTTGACCGTTACGCTGCTGACGCTGCTCTGCGTGCTCCCGGCCCAGGCCGCGCCGGGCAGTGCCTGGGCGGTATTGCTCGACGAACAGGGCGATCTGAAACTGAGCGACATTCGCTCTGCTCGCTACACCAATCAATTCAGCCCCATCGACCTTGACCACCTCAAGGCCGCCGAACCTGGCGGCGCATTGTGGCTGCGCTTCCGGCTGGCACCCGACAAGCATGAACAGATACTGCGCATCTTCGCGCCGGACCTCTCACGCCTGAATCTCTATGTGCTGGACGGCGATACCCTGGTCGACCAGCAGATCAGCGGCAACGCCACGGCAGGCACCGAACAGTCCGTGCCCAGCAGCGATTTCATGCTGGCGCTGCCCCGCAGCGATAAACCACTCGACGTCTACCTGCGTTTGGCCTCGCGATATGAGTTGCGCCCGTTCGTCTCATTGCAACCGGCCGTGATGGCAGCCGCCAACCAGAACCAGACCCTGGTTTATGGGCTGCTGTTCGGCTGTATCGCAATGCTGATCCTGCACAACCTCACCCGCTACGCCTACACCCGCTCACGCAGTTGCCTGTGGCTGGCAGCCTGCGAAGGGCTGTTGATGCTCAGCCTGATATTGCTGTTGAACCTGGCTGGGGCCTGGTTTCCGGACTGGCCGGCGATCCAAACGCCCGGGGCGTATCTGGCGCTGTTGCTGACAGCGCCCTGCGGCTTGATGTTCGCCTATCGTTACTTCGCGCCGCTAGGGCCGCATCCGCTGAACCGGCTGCTGCTGGGCGAAATCGTCTTCATCATGCTATGCAGCCTGTTGCTGCTGTTCGTCAACACGCTGCCTCTCAACATCATGACCTACACATTGGTGGCACTGGCCGGCCTTAGCATGCTGTTCGTCAGCGCCTGGCATTGGCAGAAGGGCTACCGCCCGGCACGGCTGTTCGTCGCCGCCATGGTCGTGTTCAACCTGGGCACGCTGATCATTCTGCCGGCCCTGCAAGGGCTGACGGAAGTCGCGCCCCAAGGGCTGATCATTACCCTACTGGTATTCATCTGCATCAGCGGCCTACTGATGAGCGTTGCCCTGGGCGAACGACAGCGATCCATCAATGAGAGCCGTTTCAGCATCAGCCGCGACCTGGCGGCAAGCAACGCGGAAATCAATGCCAAGGCGGAGTTCCTGGCCAAGATCAGCCACGAGATTCGTACCCCGATGAACGGCGTGCTGGGCATGACCGAACTACTGCTGGGCACGCCGTTGTCGGTCAAGCAGCGCGACTACGTACAGACGATCCACAGCGCCTAGCAACGAATTGCTGACCCTGATCAACGAAATCCTCGACATTTCCCGCCTCGAATCCGGCCAGATCGAACTGGATGACGTGCAGTTCGACCTCAACGCATTGATCGAGGATTGCCTGAGTATCTTCCGCGCCAAGGCCGAACAGCAGAACGTCGAGCTGATAAGTTTCATCCAGCCCCAGGTGCCGCGGGTGATCAGCGGTGATCCGACAAGGCTGCGCCAGGCACTGCTGAGTCTGCTGGAACATGCCCTGAAAAAAACCGACGAAGGTGAAGTGCTGATCGTCGTGGCCCTCGATGAACGCAGCAACCAGCCTCGTCTGCGCATCGCCGTGCAGGACAGCGGGTCGCCCATGGACGCCGAGGAGCGCGATACGCTGATGCATGCGGAACTGCACAGCAAGAATTTCCTTTCGGCCACGCGCCTGGGTGGCAACCTGGGCCTGGTCATCGCCCGCCAGCTGATCATGCTGATGCACGGCGAATTCGGCATCAAGAGCGGCAGCAGCCAGGGCAGTACATTGTGGCTGACCTTGCCGCTGGACCCAGATCGTCTTGAACACCCGACTTCCGACCTCGATGGCCCGCTGCAAGGGGCACGAGTGCTGGTCGTTGACGACAACGATACCTGCCGCAAGGTGCTGGTCCAGCAATGCAGCGCCTGGGGCTTGAACGTCAGCGCCGTACCATCGGGCAAGGAGGCACTGGCGTTGCTGCGCACCAAGGCCCACCTGCGCGACTATTTCGATGTAGTGCTGCTGGACCAGAACATGCCCGGCATGACCGGCACGCAATTGGCCGCCAAGATCAAGGAAGACCCGAGCCTGAACCACGACATCCTGTTGATCATGCTGACCGGCATCAGCAACGCGCCGAGCAAGATCGTGGCGCGCAACAGTGGCGTCAAGCGCATCCTCGCCAAACCGGTGGCCGGCTATACGCTCAAGACCACCCTGGCGGATGAGCTGAACCAGCGCAACAAAGGCCAGGCGCCAAACGTCCCGGCCAGTGCCGGCGTTCCCGCGCCCGTGAAAGTCCCCGCCGACTTCCGCATCCTGGTGGCTGAAGACAACACCATTTCCACCAAGGTCATCCGCGGCATGCTCGGCAAGCTCAACCTGCAACCCGACACGGCCAGCAATGGCGAAGAAGCCCTCAAGGCCATGAAGGAACAACGCTACGACCTGGTCCTGATGGATTGCGAAATGCCGGTTCTCGATGGCTTCTCCGCTACCCAGCAGTTACGCGCCTGGGAGGTTGGCAACCAGCGGACCCGCACGCCTGTGGTGGCGCTCACGGCGCACATCCTGGCCGAACACAAGGAGCGCGCACGCCAGGCAGGAATGGACGGGCATATGGCCAAGCCGGTCGAATTGTCGCAACTGCGCGAGTTGATCGAGCATTGGGTGGCCCAGCGCGACCAGCAGAACCGTACAGCGCATACGTCCTGAGCCGACAGACGCCAAAACGCCTGATAGACTCCGGTCGTCTTCCTCCGTCCCGAGCCCTCGACCATGCTTCACGTGCTGTTCAGCGTTTACCTGAAAATGTTGGTGCTCTACAGCCCCTTCTTCGTCCTGTCGTGTTTTATCGGCCTGACGCGTGGCTATTCACGCAAAGAACAACGTCGCCTGGCCTGGAAGGTCGCGACGGCGACGCTGGTCTCCAGCGTGCTGCTGTATCTGTTCGGGCGGGTGATTTTCAGCGTGTTCGGCATCACCGTGGATGCGTTCCGGATCGGCGCCGGCAGCGTATTGTTCATCTCGGCGCTGGGCATGGCCCAAGGCAAGTCGGCGGTACAGACCGACAATGTCCAGCAGGACGTGACCATCGTCCCGCTGACCATTCCGCTGACTGTCGGCCCCGGCACCATCGGCGCCCTGCTGGTGATGGGCGTGAGCCAACCGCACTGGGACGACAAACTCATGGCGATCGTCAGTATCGCCCTGGCCAGCTTCACCGTTGGCGTCGTGCTATACCTGTCCAGCCGCATCGAGCGGATTCTCGGCGACCAGGGCTTGCAGATCGTCAGCCGCTTGATGGGGCTATTTGTCTGTGCCCTGGCAGCGCAGATCATCTTTACCGGGGTGAAAGGCTACCTCTCGCCCTGATCCAGACCGTGGCTGAGTCCGCACAGCCACGGTCACGCCCTGAATCGGTGGTCAGGCACTGCGCGGCAAACAATCAAATCACGTTATTGGTCTCCACCTCCGACGGTACCGCCAATAATGCCTTGAGCGTGGTACCGTCCTGAGCATTCGGCGACGCGCCCAACCATGTGGCCAGTGCCGAGACATTGTATCGTCCTTTCCTGCCAAAGCTGAGTAAGACTTCCCCATGAAAATCGCTGTCTGTCGCATAGGCGTCACGGCAGATCACACTTTGTCCACTGTTCGGATCAATGATCATGAGATGCTCTCCAACGCGGCTCAGCAGCAACTGGTCCGGCTCATCGAGTTCCCAGGCCAGTTTGCCAGGAACCATCCCCGCGCCGGCCAATGAATGTCGGCAGTCAAGAATGACCGAGTTGATTCGCAACCAGGATGCCCTGGACAACCTGTAGCTGACCGCCCCCTGGCCCATGCGCAGTACCAGGGTCTTGATACCGTCGGGCAACAGCGGCAACAGATCAATGGGCCCCGTGTCGTCCCCCTCGACAACCAACACTTCACCCTCGCGCCGGGCATAACTGAGTGCCCAAGCCTGTCTCGCCTCTGGCAGGGTCAACAATTTATCCCGTTCGCCTTCATGAATCAGTACGTTGGTTTGTCGCTGTGTCCCCAGCACTTCGAAGGAAGGCTGGATGGCCGCTTTGGGGACCCGGATCATGTGCCCGGTTCCAGCAACGAACCATGCCAGGCTACCGGGCTCTTCGACTGTCATCAGGGCACTGTGGGACGGATGCCTCGCCAACTGCCCAAGCGCTTCAAGCACCTGGTCGCCCTGGGCGACAACCCACTCATGAGTAACGCCTGTAATCATCGCGGGTTCGTGGTCCCGCAGAATAACCACCAAGCCCTCGTGGGTGATGCCTTTCAGGCCCGGCCCTTCGACCGTCAACTCGGCAAATTGATACGAGGCCCATTCACGCTCTGCGGCGGGTATCGCGTCAGCCTGAAGCAACCGCACACCTTGCCCGAACGCGCCCGCCCATTTCTGCGGGTCGACAAACGCCTGGCGATAGACTCCACCATTTGAAACATCGAACAACCAGGCGGCCTCGCCATCTGGCGTCACGTTGAGCAAGCGGACTTCCTTTCCTTGGCCCAGGTCACTCAGCAACAACTTGTCATCGACGTACCAGGCACATAGATTTCCGTCGCCCCTGGTATTGAGCAAACCAACAATGGCGAAGCGCTTCGTTTTGTATTGGCTGGTCAACGGTGCCAACTCAGACAGCCAATGATTCCGGCCCTTGAGCCACGTTTCGTTCAGGCCTGCGAATTGCAGTTCGCCCTGGGGCGCCAGAGTGAAAAACAACCCGTCGGTACGCATCGCTACATAACCACCCTCAACAGCGATGACATCCTTGAGGTTGTCCGACGGTAACCATCGAACGGTCCATTGTCCTTTACCCGCTACCAGGGTGCGCTGCAGATGACACAGCCGTTGTATGAGCCTGTTGTAAATGACAAACGAATCGCTTCCGTCCGTCGGGGTGATCAGCACCAAATCAGTCAGGTTCTTGATCGAATCGGGCCAGCCTCGAGAATATTCGGGTTCAGGCGTAGGACGGATGATCAACCGGTCACTGCGACGAATCCAAGCCATGTTTCGATTCAGATCATTATTTTTCCAGCAAACCGAGACAAAAGGCGCAGGCTTCCAGTCGACGTTTTCATAGGGATATTGATCGGCGAACGACGGTGGATAGTCATAATAATCTCCCAGCACATCGGGCCAGGCCCTCAGTTTCTCGCTGGAACTGATGGTAGGCTCCAGCGCAGTGTCCACGTCTCGAGTCGCTGAAATGAGCAGCAATTCTCCTGCGTGGATCACATAACCCAGCTCTTGATAAGTGCGGCCTTGGCGACTGATCTGCTGCACGATATGAATCACACCTTGCTCATCCGCCTCCAGGCTTTTGATCACGCCGAGTTCGCTGAACGACCTCCACAACCAGTAACGCCGAACCAACACGCCGGTAGTGGCATCGACCTGCCAGACCAGCACATTTTCCGGGTCATAGAACCAGGCGTAACCGCCGGTTACCGCGCCCAGTATCGTTTCATCGGCGCCCGGTATCTCGTCACGAATGTAGAGGAAACGATCATTCATCCCGTCGTACCATGCCGTGACGTGTCGGGGCTCATCCGGGTTCTCGAACGGAACCAGGTAGTCATGTATCGCCGTATACGGCATCGCCAGGCGATGTTGCCGAGCCAAGCTCTTCATGTGTTCGTGCAACGCTTGGTGATCCATGCCTGGCGCCTCGGTCAACTCGACAGCGGACAGTTGGCCTGCCTCGACCTTGAATATTTGGTCGTCACAAAGCCGTAGTAAGGTCCCATGATGCCCCGCTCCGGTGAGTGATACGGCAACGTCGCGAATAAACAGCTTGGCGACACCTTCAAACCGCACGTCGCTTTCCTTTGCCCACGGGGCATCCAATACCCAGCTTGAAGTCAGTTGAGCGGGCGCTTCAAGGCTCAGGCTCACGCCGGTATTAATCAGCACCGCGCATCGCTTGCCGGCTCCCCGGATCCGATAGTTGATTTTTCCGTGCCAACTCGGCAGTAGAGCGGGCACCACCAATGAACGATCGATACTGTCCAGCAGCACGTCGATTGTCGTGGGCCGATAGTCCGGGCTGTGAAGGCGGTGGAGAATGTGGTCGCAGGGAAACGAATAGAAGGAACACAAAAACAGCCACCCACCGTCCGGCTTGATCTTCTCCAGGCGTCGTGCCGTGTCGAAACCGGGAGGAAGGTGCCAACTGGAAAACGGCAAGGCCTTGTATGCATAGCCGTAACAGGTCTGCGGCGTGCAAGGCAGGACAATAGCCTGGCCAGAAGCCGGCGCGAATTTTATTCGACTGGGCAATTCCAGTTGCTGGCGAATGTTGATTGCACGGGCGTAATCCGCCTCGAACGTAGGCACCCCAAAGTGGTCGTGCAGCGGATATAGCTTTGGACTACCCAATCCGAGTGCGCCGTTCGCCAGATCTACCGTCTCGATGATCAAGGAAGGACCAGGTGTCCAGGCATTATGGGCGGGATCAAAGCGATAAGCGTCAAGATGCGCCTTTTCGACGTCAAGGAAAAACAGCCCGACTTGCTCAGCTTCCTCGGCAATGGTCGCAAACCCCCTGACCACCGCGGCCACCCCCACCGCAAGCCCTCCCAATATCACCGCAGCCCCGCCCAGTATCGCCCCGGCGGTGGCACCGGCGGCATAAGCTGCAACCGCTACCGCCAGGCTCGCCGAGTCGAAAGCCAATTGAGTACCGAATTCGGCACGTTCGACATCATTTCGCGCAGTCGACAATTGGTAGATGTCGAACCCGACGTTCGCCAACTGCAACAACGCCCCAACCCCCTCGCCTATCCGGCCACCCACCGAGGCCTTGACCACTGGCGCGACGGCTTGGGCAATCAGTTTTTCTTCTGCCAGGGCTTGCCGGACCAGACCGACCAGCGCCGCGATATCAGTGATGACGCCGTGAGCCATCTGGGTGTAATTGACATAAGCATGCAGCCGCACCGCCAGGGTAAGGGACCGACCGTCTCCTTCGCGCGCTCTCAGTGCGCTCATCAACGCCTGTATGGCGAAACCGGCGTTCAGCGTGTGGACAGCGCCTACCGCCGTGGGGTCTCTCGAAATGACATCGTGATTGGCCAAGGTCGAGAAACGTTCGGAAAGGTAGTTTTTTATACGCAAGAACCTGTGGTCGTCAGTGCTGATCCGCATCAACTGCGCCGGATTGGCAGGGTCTATCAAGGTGATCCGGTACCCCCCGCCAGGAACGTCCTCCAAGGTATCGAACAAGGGCACGAGTTGAGCCCCCAGATTGTTCGCTTGGTGGAGGTCATTGGTCGTCTCACTGATCTGTTGCGCCCACCAATGGCTATCCAGGGCCAACAGGCTACTGCCGAGTCGAGGATTGCTCTGGAGTGATTGCCCCCGAGCGCTGGCGATTCGCTGCCTGATTGGGCGTGTCGGCTGCCCAGGCAATGCGCCCTGCTTCAGCAGTCGCGAGACCTTCATTTCGCCGGGCAATGACAGGTTCGACACCCGCGCGCCATCCAATTCGATCAGGTCGAAAGTGGGGCGCGCCGCATCGCCATACGCAGCGTAATAACGAGCCATGTCCCGCTCAAGGAAGAACTGTTCCAGCGTCTGCTTGAACGCGGTCGGGTCCTCGAATTCGAATACGCCAAAATTCGGATCGTAGAAGTGATAGGTACCCCGCTCGCCGTCAAACGTCTTGGCCACCAACATGGTGTGATTGTCCGAGTTGAGCATCAGCGTAGCGGTGGTGGTCCTGGTCTCCAGCATCCGCGCCACTTCGTGCAAGTCCGAACGTGGCAGCGCGTGGCCAACATCAGCCACCTGCACGTCACGCAACGACTCCATCAGGTTCAGGAAAGACACCGAATCGCTTGCCTCTGGCTCGATAACCCCGAGGAAAAATCGCTCCCGCAAAGTATTGACCGCAGCCTTGTCCTCCGACAGGGCTGCCGCCATTGCCAGGGCGAGGGGATAACACCGGCCGCCCACCCGGTCACCCTCGCCATGAAGCAACAGATCCTGCGGCACGAGCTTGAGCGGAATGGCTTCAAAACCGTCCAGGACGACACCGATGCGCTCGATGATCTGAACACGATGTTCCAATTTCGCCGCCTGCTTGATCCGCGCCACATATTCGCCCCACTGGCGCAGTGTCAGCGGCTCTCGCAGTGCGACTTTCTTTAATGCCAGTGCTGTTTCGTCACGCTTCGATGAATAATCGGCCGCACTGGCGAGTCCGGCCAGGAATGCAGGCGCCTGCTGCTGATATAACGCGCGCTCGATTGACGCGTAACCCCCGGCGGTGCCGGGTTTCCTGAACGTGTTGATCAGGTTCTCCAGCCTCGGACGAGCCGCATCGAAAGTGCGGTTGTCCACCGCCTCGGCACCGATCAACGCAGCCAGCTGCAGACGTTGCAAGGGACTCAAGTGATCGACGTGAAAACTATCTTCGGCGAGCCGGTTCAAGAGCTCAGCGGTAGACAACTGTTGCGTCTGTGAATCGCTCAATGACCCAGGGGGCGTGACAGGAATCCTTGGGGCGAGGATCGACTGACGCTCATCAAAGCCCAGGGGAATGGGCTTGTCGAAGACCATCGAACCGCTGTGGCCGCGGCTCATCGCCTGCTTGAAGGGCTCACCCAACTCATCGGCCAGGTGTTGCAGCAGGTCGGTGGACAACACGTGGCGGCCCTCGATCACCGGCCAGCCGCTATCGAATTCCAGGCTGTTGTATTTAAGCAACGGCTCAATATCTTTCGCATAGCGGGCTTGGAATCGACCGCCTAGCCAATTGCCTTTTTCTTTTTCGAGCCACTGTTCAGGACTCGCGTTTTCTTTCCAGGAATGATCTTGCTCCTCTTCCGTGACGTTGCTAAAACCGGTTTCCAACCTGATGGAATTCCGCACCGCGTTAGCACCGCTTGGTGTGTAGACCCTGCTTTCATACTCCAGCAGCCCCGCTCGCAGCGCGCCCGGTCCTGTCAGAAATATCGATCCCTCAGTCCCGGGACGGATGCCATCGCTGAAATAGTCGGCAATCCCCTTATACAAACTCATGGCCCGGTAGTCTTCATTACCGGCTTTTAGATCAACGATACCGAACTCGTCCTTTAGTATCTTCATGAGGTCGACCCCATGAAATACGTCATTGGCCCTCGCGGCTTCGCGCTCCACGGCTAGCAAGGCCTGATAGTGGGTCTCGATGCGCTGGAGGATGGTTTCGAGCGGAGCCGAGTGGGGGTGGCTGACAATTAGCGCATTGGACTCGCCCCCCTCGATAAATGCCAATCGCAAACTGTCCGTCGGAACGCTGGTTTCCTGGAACGGAGCAAATACCTGATCCAGGGATGGGCTACCTTTTGCGAACCGCTCCAACATCTCGCGATGCTCCACGGGAATTTGTGAGGTGAAATCTGTGTAGCGACCGACCAGTGCCTGACGGCCCGGCATCCACTGGGGGTTATTGTTCAACAACAACTGCAATACACCCAACCGAGCGCCCTTCGCCAGTTGGTTGGCATTGATGCCCGCGATTTCCTGAACAAACGACGGCAAGAAATCCACATCGCTGTAGACGCCCCCCTCATCGTGCTCCACCAGCAGCCGCACAATGTCCGAGGCTGTCGCGAGATTTCCGCGCAAGGACATTTCACGATTGTAAAACTCTTCCAATCGAGAATACGTCTGGAGTTCATTGATATTGCGCAATCGCAGCCCTTCGCGATCAAGGCTGCGCATGATGTGCGCGTTTTTATCTTTCAGCGCACGCAGAACATCTCCATCACAACCATACCCGCGTACCAGTAGATCGATGCGTGCCTCATCCGCACTTTTGTTCTGCTTCAACGCTCGATTGACGTGCATGTACATCTGGCGTTTAAGCGCGGTGATTCGTGCCTCATAATGGTCAGCCAAACTGTCAGGCGAACTGATGACGCCCGCTTCATTTAACCAAGTATCTGCCTTTGCCGCCTCGACAATAATCCGCGTGGTTTCGTGAGCCAATAAACCGTCTTTGTCATACCAGACATTTATGGCGTAGTCGTCCGGCATGACGCTCTTCCAGATACGCAGGTAATCGAGTTGAATGTCACCCAATCCTCCTCCTAGCCAAACGAAGTTCAATTTCTTTGGCACCGCGGTGGCGGGGAGCCGTTCGATATTGTTGTATAACCGTACTTCAAATCCCTCCAGCTTATTGTAAATCTCTGTCAAGCCAGCAGCCCCGGAACTATCGGGCTCCGTTGGCGTACGGCGTACTCGGCTACGCCCTTGCAGGTCGCCCAACGCCTGCTTTAGCAGGCCCAGGGGCTCGAGCAATTGCGCAGAATCCCTCAAGGCGACACAGCTGGCATAATAGCGATGCACCGCTTCATATTCGGGAGTGCCCTGATATGGAACTAACAGCTGATCGATCTCCTTCAACTTCAACAAATCAATAAAATCGACATAATTATCTACTGACAACGACTGAGTCTCGCTCACTTACAATACTTCCTTTTATTGCAGGCGTGCAGCCGAGCAAAGCCAGAGCAACAAGCACTGACCAACAAACTGACACCCAAGATTCAACCAAGTAAAAAGCTTATCAACGCCCACGCATTGAAGCGGACATTACAATAGCTAGTTTGTCCGTCGCCCGATCAATATCGACGACATCAACGAAAAGGAAAGTACTCTATCGGTTTGCGGAAGCACAACACCCAGGCACGACCAATAAATATCCAAATAAAACAAACTTCAAACATTAATTAGAACGACCGTCCAACTTACAAACGACAACATTACAAACCAGTCTATTGAACGCTCAATAAAACGCCGTTCAATTCACTGACGAAGTGACGCGATATGGCAGGAAATACAAAGTAATGACGGCGGCCCGAACGGGCCGCAATGTTTCATCAGAGGGGCTTGTCGCCATACCACCGCGGTGTATACACCCAATCGCCACCCTTGGCACGGGGGAACACGCTCGTCGTGGAAGAGCCCACCAGCACCATCGTGCGCATGTCCACCTGATCCGGGGTCAATTGCCCCAGCGTCGTGACGCGCAACGTCTGGCCCGGTCGACCGATATCCCGCCCCAAGACGACGGGAGTGCCTGGAGTGCGATGTTGCGCGACGATTTCCAGCGCCCGTCCCAACTGCCAAGGACGAGAGCGGGAGATGGGGTTGTAGAACGCCAGGGCCAGGTCGGCTTCGGCCGCCAGGTCCAGGCGCTTCTCGATGATCGACCACGGCTTGAGATTGTCCGACAGCGACATCACGCAGAAGTCATGCCCCAGCGGCGCGCCCGCCTGGGCGGCCGTGGCCAGGGAAGCGGATACGCCCGGCAGAATTTCCAGGTCCACCTGGTGCCAGGCCGGATCGCTGGAATCATGCAGCGCTTCGAGCACCGCCGCCGCCATGGCGAACACGCCAGGGTCGCCCGAGGATACCACCACCACCGACCGCCCCTGGGCCGCCAGTTCGAAGGCGTGCCGGGCGCGCTGCATCTCTTCACGATTGTCGGTGCAGTGTTGTATCTGATCGGCACGGAAAGGCCCGGCCATGCGCACATAGGTTTCATAACCCAGCACGTCGGTTGCACGGTCAAGTTCCGCGCGCACGGCCGGAACCATGAGCTCAGCCGCGCCAGGGCCCAGACCGATCACCGCCAGACGCCCGCGCGCGCGGCCGATCCGTTGCGGATCGAGGGGCTGTGCGGCCACAGCAATGGCAACGTCGCCCGAGACCCGAGGGGATGCCCGATGGCCGATGGCGTCACCCAGCCACTGCGCCACACTGCCGTTGGCCGTAACGAAGCGCAGCGGCACGCCCAGGACCGACGCAGCTTGCTGCAACTCGGAGCGCACCATGTCGCTGTCCGCCGTCAACAGGCACGCCACTGATTGCATCGCGAGTCCGGCCTGGGCCAGCGCTTGCTCAATGGAGGCCAACACATCCGTCGCGCCAGCGCTCACTGCGACCACGACACTGCGCGGATAAATGCGCAACTCGTTCGCCGCAGGCACTCCCGCAGCACTGTCGATTCGGATCGCCAACCGAGCCTGTGCATCTTGCGGCAACTGCGCCTGGTCCAGCCACGGCGCGGCGCCTTCGATGCGCACCGGCTCACCGGCCAGCAGATCAGACACGAAGCGCTTGCCCTGCTCCAGGTCGCCGAGGCGGTAGCCGCTTGGCGGATTGAGCAGGCACGTGCCGAAACGCAACTCGCCGCTGGTGGTGATTGCCGGCGCGACTTGCAGCGCTGCCGCGATTTCACGGGCCATGACGTTCACGCCGCCGAGCCCGCCCAGCAACGGCACCACGGCGCTGCCATCCTCGGCCACCACCAGCACTGGCGGCTCGGCGCCTTTTTCCAACAACAGCGGCGCCAAGCTGCGAATGACAATGCCCGCCGCGCACAGGGCGATGATCGGCGTGTCTTGCTGATAGAGCTCGCGCAATGTCGCGCCGAATTCCGTGTATGGCCGGTCACTGCCCTCGACCCGACCGGCCAGGCCGTGGATCAAGGCTTCGGGATAACGCTGCTGGATTCGCCGGGCCGTCGCCAGGCTGCCCTGGCCGAGAATGACAATTGCCGGAACCGTTGAAGTCATCCCTGCCACCGTTCGCCAGGGACAATGATCAGCGAGAAATACGGCGAAGACATCGGCTCGACTTCATCCAACGGCACGATCTTTTGATTGGCCATGGTCGCTCGTTCGACGTACAGCGCCCGTCCGTCCATGCCCAGCTCCTGGAGCACTTGGCGAACCTTGGGAAAGTTTCGCCCCAGCTTCATGATGACGGCAGCATCGGCGTCGGCCAGGCGACGCTTGAGTTCTTCGTGGGGCAACACGCCCGAAAGCACCGACAGGCTCTGGTTGCGATAGACCAGCGGCGCACCCAGCACCGAGGCACCACCGAGCATCGAGCAAACACCCGGGATGACTTCGGCATCGTAGCGCTCGGCCAAACGATCGTGCAGGTACATGTAGGAGCCGTAGAAGAACGGATCGCCTTCGCAAATCACCGCCACGTCACGCCCTGCGTCCAGGTGCACGGCCAATTGCTCGGCGGCGGTGTCGTAGAAATCGGCGATTACTTGCTCATAGGACAATGGCGCTGGCAGCACCTCGGTGGTGACCGGATAGACCAGCGGCAGCAACGTCTGCGCGTCCTGCAAATGGGCTTCGATGATGCCGAAGGCGTTGCCCTTCTTGCCCTTGGCGACGAAGTACGCCACGACAGGCGACTCGCGCAGCAGGCGCAGGGCCTTGACCGTAATCAGTTCCGGATCACCGGGGCCAACGCCGAGGCCGATCAGACGTCCAGGCTGCTGCATCATTCAATCTCCGTGGCGAGGGCGTTGACGGCGGCGGCAGCCATGGCGCTACCGCCCAGGCGGCCTTGCATGATCACGAACGGTACGCCACGGCTGTCGGCCGCCAGCGCGGCCTTGGATTCGGCGGCGCCGACAAAGCCCACCGGAAAGCCGAGGATCAGGGCCGGTTTTGGCGCACCTGCATCGAGCATTTCCAACAGGTAGAACAGCGCCGTCGGCGCGTTGCCGATAACCACGACGCTGCCTTCCAGATGCGGACGCCACAGTTCCAGCGCCGCCGCCGAGCGGGTGTTGCCCAGCTCGCGGGCCAACGCCGGCACACTGTCGTCGCGCAGGGTGCAGATCACCTCATTATTGGCCGGCAAACGGGCCCGGGTCACACCCTCGGACACCATCCGCGCGTCGCACAGGATCGGCGCACCGGCCGCCAGCGCCTGGCGTCCAGCCGTGCCCGCGCCTTCGGAAAACTGCAGGCCGTCGATAGCCTCGACCATGCCGCAGGCGTGGATCACCCGCACCGCGAGCTTCTCCAGGTCGGCCGGAATGCGCGCCAGGTTGGCTTCGGCGCGGATGATCGCGAAGGAGTTGCGATAGATCTCCTGACCGTCGCGGATGTAATCAAGCATCAAGGGGGCTCCGGGGATGAGCGTCGAGCCAGTGGTCGAGCGCTTCGATAGTCAGATTGTGTGCCTGCAACGCGCCGAAACCCGGCAGCGTGGCATCGCGAAAATACAGGTCATAACGACCGGGGGCGACCGCCAGCAAGGTGACGGGTGCGACATGGGCCGCCGCGCAAGAGCGCGGGCAGCCGGAAAAATGGATCTTCAATGCCTGGCCTCGGCGTTGCAGTCCCTCGGCCAGTCGGCGGGCGTCGGCCTTGGTGTCGGCGAGGGCTTTGCCACAGCCACTGGAACCGGTGCAGGCGATGAGTTGTGCAAGGGGCTGATCACTCGAACCTAAAAATCCCAGTTCTTCAAGCCGCGCCAACACTTCATCGGTATATTCGCGATGCACGTTGGGCAGCAACAGGCTCTGCCAGGGCGTGAAACGAAAGCTGCCGTCGCCCTTCTCCCGTGCCAACTGCGCCGCTCCTCGCAGCATTCCGGCGTCGAGCCGGCCAAGAGCCGCCGCCGCGCCGACATAGACACGGTCGTCGTGCTGGGAATGGACGCCGAGGTGCAGTCCATCGATGGATACATCCCGCTGCCAGTCCGGGCAAAATTTCAGGGGGACGCGGCGGGCCACGCAGATCATGAATTCGTCCGCGGGAAGTTCAGCCAGCAAGTCACGCATGCGAATCTGGTCCGGACGCGCCAAGTCCAGAAACACCTCAAGTACCGCCACCACCAAGGCGTGCCCTTGGGCCAGGGGCACCCGGCCCGCCGGTTTGTCCAGCGGGGTGCCGGCCAAGCCGAAGGCCAGCCAGGGCTCGCCGTCGCGGACCAGGGCCGACAGCCACAGGTCGTGGTGATGTTCGAGCATCGCCAGCGCTTCCCCACCGTCCAGTTGCACGGCGAACTTGGCCGACAACTCATGGAAACGTTCGTGGGTTTGCAGGGTGACGAGGATCTGTCCGGCCAATGGGCGGGTGTCGAACAGCATCTGCCGATCAATTCCTGCCGAAGGGCTGAGCATCAGGTTGCGCACGTCATCGCCGGACGGTTTGCGGGGACCAAGCCCGGCAGCCAGCAATGTATCGATCAGCGCGTCATGTCCAGGGCCAATCCCACGGATTTGCAGGTTGGCCCGGTTGGTCGCCTCGATCACCCCGCCCGCGAACCGCTCGGCTGCCGAGGCCACGGCATCGGCCTGATCCGCCAGGATGGAACCGCCATCGAGCTTGATCCGACAGATTCCCCCGTCCAGCGCCTGGACGACACGTAGCAACCCCGGGCAACCGGAGGGGCGAATGACGTTTGAGGATGGATGTTGGTTCAAGGCAGGACCGGCAGATAAGAAACGCCACGACGGCGAGGGGCCGTCATTATGCCTGCTTTGCCGGGGGTCATGAAAAGCTTGCTGGTCGGATTGCTGATGGTGGACACACAAATCCTGTATCCATCACAAATCCCCCTGTGGGAGCGAGCTTGCTCGCGATAGCGGTCTGCCTGAAAAAGTGATGTCGAGTGTAACGCCGTCATCGCGAGCAAGCTCGCTCCCACAGGGGATGGGTCACGCCTGATCCACCGGAGCGCGGTATGATGGCGGCCCGTTCGCGGACGCTACCAGTGCGCCGATCCAACCCATTCATTCGAGGAACAGAGATGACCCCCTGGCTGACCGTAGTGGGCATCGGTGAAGACGGCTTCAAGGGCCTGGGCCGAACGGCCCGCCATGCCTTGCTGCAGGCATCGCGGATCCTGGGCAGCGCTCGCCAGTTGGAATTGCTGCCGCTGTGCATCCGTGGTGAAAGAGAATCGTGGCCCAGCCCGTTCTCCCTGGAACCGTTGCTGGCTCGCCAGGGCGAACCGGTGTGCGTGCTGGCCAGCGGCGATCCGATGTTCTATGGCGTCGGCGCGAGCCTGGCCAGGCAGGTGCCCAGCGATCAAATGTTGATCATCCCCGCGCCATCCTCCTGTTCGCTGGCCGCGGCGCGCATGGGCTGGCCGCTGCAGGACGTGGTCACGCTGTCATTGGTGGCGCGCCCCATGACGGCGCTCAATGTGCATTTATCCACAGGCGTCAGGCTGTTGTTGCTGAGCAATGATCGCCAGACCCCTGCCGCAGTGGCGGCGTTGCTGCGTGAGCGGGGATTCGGCTCGAGTGTCATGACTGTCCTGGAGCATCTGGGTGGTGCTGCCGAACGACGGATCGAAAACACCGCGACACAGTGGTCCGATGAACCCGTCGCCGACCTGAACCTGATCGCCATCGAATGCCGCGCCGAACCATCGAAGCGCGCCCTTTCACGCCTGGCCGGCCTGCCGGACACCGCGTTCGAACATGACGGCCAGTTGACCAAACGCGACGTGCGAGCCATCACCCTGGCCCGCCTCGCCCCCACACCCGGCGAGCTGCTGTGGGATGTCGGCGCGGGCAGCGGCTCCATCGGCATCGAATGGATGCGCGCCCATCCTAGCTGCCGGGCCCTGGCCATCGAAACCGACGAAGGCCGACAAGCCTTGATCGAACGCAACCGCGACACCCTCGGCGTGCCGGGCCTGCAACTGATTCGCGGCAGCGCCCCGCAGGCGTTGGAAAACCTCGAACGGCCGGACGCGGTGTTCATCGGCGGTGGCGTCACCCGCGAAGGCGTGCTCGACGCCTGCTGGGCCCGACTCAAGCCCGGCGGTCGGTTGGTCGCCAACGCCGTGACCCTGCAAAGCGAAATGACCTTGATGCACTGGCGCGAACGTCACGGCGGTGAGCTGACCCGCATCCACATCGCCCAGGCCCAGCCCTTGGGCGAGTTCGACACCTGGCGCCAGGCCTTGCCGATCACCTTGCTCGACCTGGTCAAGCCTCTCGATGCGTGACGAAACCGCCGAACAACCCGCGCCCCTGCGCAGCGGCCTGACCACCGGCAGTTGCGCCACCGCCACCAGCCTGGCAGCGGCCCGCTTGCTGCTGCGCGGCACCGAGGCCGATGCCGTTGAAATCGTCTTGCCCAAGGGCAAGCACGTGCAGATGCGCCTGGAGTTCTGCCGTTTGACCGAGCAAGGCGCCGAGGCAGGGACGATCAAGGACGCCGGCGATGACCCGGACGTGACCCACGGCGCCCTGTTGTTTTCCCAGGTGCGCTTGATCGCCGAACCCGGCGTGCGCTTCGTCGCCGGGCGCGGCGTGGGCACAGTGACACGGCCGGGATTGGTGCTGGGCGTCGGTGAGCCGGCAATCAACCCGGTGCCGCGCCAGATGATCAACGATCACCTCGGCCGCTTGGCCGAAGAAAGCGGCTACGCCGGAGGTTTCGAAGTCACGGTCAATGTCGAGGGCGGCGAAGCCCTGGCGTTGAAAACCATGAATCCGCGACTGGGCATCCTCGGCGGCCTCTCGATCCTTGGCACCAGCGGCATTGTCCGGCCGTTTTCCTGCGCGGCCTACATCGCCTCGATCCACCAAGGCATCGACGTGGCGAAAACCAATGGGTACCTGCACATCGCCGCCTGCACCGGCAACGCCAGCGAAGACACCATGCGCCGGGTCTACAACCTGCCGGAAATCGCCCTGATTGAAATGGGCGACTTCGTCGGCGCCGTGCTCAAGCATGTGCGCAAGGTGCCGGTGGAAAAACTCAGCCTCTGCGGCGGCTTTGGCAAGATCAGCAAACTCGCCGCCGGCCACATGGACCTGCACAGCCGCCACTCGAGCATCGACCTGCCGCAATTGGCCGAATGGGCCGCCGCGATCGGTGCCGATGAGATTCTGCAGAACGGCATCCGAGGAGCCAATACCAGCCAACAAGCCCTGGCGATGGCCAGCGCCGCCGGCATCGCCTTGGGCGACGTGGTGTGCGAGCACGCCCTGGCCTTCGCCCGCAGCGTGGTGCCGGCCCAGGTCCAGGTCGAAGTCTTCGCCATCGACCGCCAGGGCGGGATCGTCGGCCACGCCGGAGCCTTGTCATGAAACGTTTCCTGCTGCTCGGTGGCGTCACCGAAGCCCTGGCCATCGCCCGCACCCTCGGGCCCCAGCACATCTACAGCCTGGCCGGCATCGGCCGCATCCCCACCGACCTGACCTGCCAGGTGCGCGTCGGCGGCTACGGCGGCGCCGAAGGGCTAGCGCAATTCATCCGCGCCGAGGGCATCGACCTGCTATTGGATGCAACCCACCCCTACGCCGCGCAAATCAGCCACAACGCCGCCCACGCGGCCCGCGCCTGCGCCATCCCCTGCTGGGCCCTGCGCCGCCCGGCCTGGCAACCCCAAGCCGGCGATGACTGGCGCGAAGTGGCCGACTGGAGCGAATTGATCCAGGCCCTGCAACCCTTCCAGCGCCCCTTGTTCACCCTCGGGCGCGAGCCGCTGCAACACCTGGATGAAATCCCGCCAGAGCAATTCTGGACCTTGCGGGCGCTGGAGGTTTACCCCGGTAATGAGCGCTGCGAAGTGATCGGGGCTCGTGGTCCTTTTCATATCGAGAGCGAGCGTGAGCTGTTCGAACGGCGGCGGATCGATGTGCTGGTGAGCAAGAACAGCGGCAGCACTGCTACTGAACCGAAGCTGGAGGTGGCGCGGGAACGGGGGGTGCCGGTGCTGGTGTTGAAGCGGCCGGTGTTAGCCGGGGTGGACCGGGAGTTTGGGACGGTGAATGAGGTGTTGCAGGGGCTGCGGCAGTTGGTCTGACAGAAATCTGCACCGTCCTACAAGCCTGTCCTGTCAGAACTACGTCAGCAGGCTACATCACCTTGCGTCGCTGCCTACAACTACGCCAGAATCCGCCGGCTTGTGCGCCTTGGAGGCCGTCGGTAACTTGATTCCCGTCACTGCCCTTCAGTGATCGGGTTTAGTCGCCCGAGGTTTTCAGCGGGTTCACAAGCTTCGTCAGTCAGGTATTTCATCCCTGCACTTGATGGTGGTTGTGCGCAGGGCGCCTTCGGGCGCGCCGGTAATGCTGGACTCCCCGGTCGACTAACCTGCGCACAGCCGCCGCCCTGTGGCGAGGGAGCTTGCTCCCGCTGGGCTGCGCAGCAGCCCCAAAAAAGCGGACGCGATATTCCTGACACACCGCAATGTCCGGTTTTAGGGCCGCTTCGCGCTGGAGCGCCAGCCCGGCCCAGCGGGAGCAAGCTCCCTCGCCACAAAAGCACTCACTCGAAGATCTGTTGCTACTGTTAACACCAGCCCTGCGACCCTACACCGCACATGGCTTTTTTACTTCTCACCCCCGATCAGGCTAAATACCGCCACCTGATCGCCCAACCGAGCGGATTGCCCCATGTCCCGACAACGGCTTGCATTTGCCTGGATCGCCTGCTTCGCAGTGCTGTTCAACATGCTTGCCATGCCGCTTTCCAACAGCGGGAGCGCGACCGCCAATTCGCCAGGCGAACAAATACTCTGGGGCAGTTTCTGCTCCTCCAGCGGCACGAAGATGGTGGCGGTTTCGCTGGGTAAATTCGAACAAGGCACGCCACAAAAAGACACTCACTCGACCATGCAGCATTGCTGGTGCTGCTCAGGTCCGGCACCGTTAGTGGCGCTCGCCGGGCATGCTCCGCAGTTGTATCTGGATGCACAACGGGCCCATCGCAATGCCGTCCATTCACAGCTCGACAGCCCCACCCCGCGCCAGCAATGGCCCAGCCTCAATCCCCGCGCCTCGCCTCTGGCCTGACTCTCCCCGCACCAAATTGCGCCCTGAATCGTTCCGGAGAATTGCCATGTTGAACAGACTTATCCTGCTGGCTGCCCTATTGCTTCCCGTCGGCTTCGCCCAAGCTCACCAGTACAAGGCAGGCGAGCTTGAGATCGCCCATCCGTGGTCCCAGGAGTTGCCACCCAACGCGCCGACCGTGGCCGCGTATTTCGTGATCCACAACGGCGGCACGACCGCCGACAAGCTGCTCAGCGTCGACTCGCCGATTGCCGGCAAGGCCGAACTCCATGAGCACGTGATGCAAAACGACTTGATGAAAATGCAACAGGTGCCCGTCGTGAATATCGCCCCCGGTGCGACCGTCACCTTCGCACCAATGGCGTATCACGTGATGCTGCTGGACCTGAAGGACCGCAGCCTGCTCAGCGACGGCAAACGTTTCCCCATGACCTTGCACTTCGAAAAGGCCGGGGATGTCACGGTGGACGTCGCGGTGCAGAAAAAAGCACCCGACGGCACCAAGACGCATAAACACGAACAGTAAGACGTAGCCGCCCCATGCAACCTCGTCGCGCCAGCCTGCCCACCCGCCGTCGTCAGCCCATGAGCCTGACCCGCGGTAGCTGGATCAGCCTGTTCGCCATGCTGATGATCTTCATCGGTCCGCTGGTTTCCCAGTCGATGCCGATGGATCAACGCATGTCCATGTCCATGCCGATGGACATGGATATGAGCATGGAAATGGCGGTGCACGAAGCGCCGGCAGCCGAACATTGCCCGCCCCAGGGCGAGCATCATGCGTTGTGGGAAAAGTGCGGCTATTGCAGCCTGCTGTTCAACTGCCCCGCGCTGCCCGGCGGTCATACCTTCGCCGCCTTCGACACGCCGCACACCAACACCTTCACCAGCCCCTCCCCACGCCTGGGCCATGCCCGGCCCGCGTTCTTCCCGGGTGCCCGCACCCGCGCACCGCCCTTCGCAGCGTAGCTCCCGACACTTACTCACCCGGTCGTACAAGACAGCCCCAGGCTGCCCGACCGTGTCGTCTACGTTTGTTCGATGGAATCATCATGTCCAGGTTTCCTGCTGGCATCGCGTTGGGTTCTGCCCAGGTTCGCTGCCTCCTGAACGCGCCACCGGCTCGTTCACGCCACACCATCGCCGCACTGTGCGGCCTGCTGCTCACCCCGCTCGCGCTGGCTGATGAGCACGAGCATCACGACCATCCGGTCGAAGAGCTGAGCCCGACGGTCATCACCGCCATCGCCCCCAGCTCGCCGCTGACCGTCGTCACCAACCCCAAGGACCCGCGCCAACCGGTGCCGGCCAGCGATGGCGGCGACTACCTCAAGACCATTCCCGGCTTCGCCCTGGTGCGCAACGGCGGCACCAACGGTGATCCGGTGCTGCGCGGCATGTTCGGCTCGCGGCTGAACATCCTCACCAACGGCAGCATGCTCTTGGGCGCTTGTCCGGGCCGGATGGACGCGCCAACGTCCTACATCTCGCCGGAAACCTACGACAAGCTCACCGTGATCAAGGGCCCGCAAACCGTACTTTGGGGCCCCGGCGCCTCGGCCGGGACCGTGCTGTTCGAGCGCGAGCCGGAGCAGTTCGGCGAGCTCGGCACCCGGGTCAACGCCAGTGTGCTGGCCGGCTCCAACGGCCGTTTCGACAAAGTGGTGGACGCCGCCGCTGGCGGGCCGCGGGGTTATGTACGGGTGATCGGCAACACTGCCCATTCGGACGATTACCGCGACGGCAACAACGACACCGTGCCGTCGCGCTACGACAAGTGGAATGGCGATGTCACCCTCGGCTGGACCCCGGACGCCGATACCTTGCTGGAGCTGACCGCCGGCAAGGGCGACGGTGAGGCACGCTACGCCGGGCGCGGCATGGACGGTTCGCAGTTCAAGCGCGAAAGCCTCGGGCTGCGTTTCGAGCGCTCGAACATCGGCGAGGTGCTGGATAAAGTCGAAGCGCAGGTCTACTACAACTATGCCGACCATGTGATGGACAACTACAGCCTGCGCACGCCGTCCGGCACCGGGATGATGGCCGGCCCCATGGCGTCCAATGTCGACCGCCGCACCCTCGGTGCCCGCATCAAGGCCACCTGGCGTTGGGCCGATGTGCAATTGATCAGCGGCCTCGACGCGCAGACCAACGAGCATCGCCAACGCAGCAGCATGGGCGTGGATACCTACAAGGACCTGCCTTACACCAAGGACGCCGACTTCCACAATTACGGGGTGTTCGGCGAACTGACCTGGTACGCCGCCGACCGCGACCGGGTTATCACCGGCGCCCGGCTCGACCGCGCCTCGGCCAAGGACTATCGCCAGAGCATCGGTTCGGGCATGTCGGCGCGCCCCAACCCCACCGCCGATGACACCCGGGCCGACACGCTGCCCAGTGGTTTCGTCCGCTACGAGCACGATCTGGACGACAGCCCCACCACCCTCTATGCCGGCGTCGGTCACGCGCAACGCTTCCCGGACTACTGGGAGCTGTTCTCGGCGAACGTCGGCCCCAGCGGTTCGCTGAACGCCTTCGACGCGATCAAGCCGGAGAAAACCACCCAGCTCGATTTCGGCCTGCAGTACAAGACCGAAACCCTCGAAGCCTGGACATCGGGTTATGTCGGGCAGGTTCGCGACTACATCCTGTTCGACTACACGCCCGGGATGATGGGCACCACCTCCCGGGCCGAGAACATCGATGCGCGGATCATGGGCGGTGAACTGGGCGCGGCCTACCTGCTCACCGAACGCTGGAAAGCCGATGCCACCCTAGCCTACGCCTGGGGCAAGAACAGCAGCGACGGCAGCGCCCTGGCGCAGATGCCGCCGCTGGACGCGCGCCTGGGCCTGACCTACAGCGAAGACCGCTGGAGCGCCGGGGCCTTGTGGCGGGTGGTGGCGGCGCAGCACCGGGTCGATGAAAACAAGGGCAACGTGGTCGGCAAGGACTACGGCAAAAGCTCGGGGTTCGGGATCTTCTCGCTCAACGGCGCCTATCGCATCAATCAACACTGGAAGGTCAGCAGCGGCGTCGACAACCTGTTCGGCAAAGCCTACGCCGAGCACTTGAACCTGGCCGGCAACGCCGGGTTCGGCTACCCGGCGAGCGACCCGCAGGCCATCAACGAACCGGGGCGCACGCTCTGGACCAAGGTGGATATGAGTTTCTAACCAGCACCGGAGATCTGTCAGCAAGAACACAAACTGTGGGAGCGAGCTTGCTCGCGATGGCGAAGGCACATTCAACATCGATGCAAGCTGAACCATTGCTATCGCGAGCAAGCTCGCTCCCACAGTGGTTCGTTTCCACCTTGACTGACCGCACAACATAACAACCCAATTTGCCCTGCGGAGCGCTTTCTGATGAGCCAACCGAAACCGAATTTCTACAACCTGGCCTGGCGCTGGCATTTCTATGCCGGGCTGTTCGTCGCGCCGTTCATGGTGATGCTGGCCCTGACCGGGATCATTTACCTGTTCAAGCCGCAACTCGATCCACTGATGTACGGCGACTTACTGAATGTGCCGGCCAGTCACCACGCCCTGGCGGCGGACGACCTGCTCAAGCAGGTCCGCCAGGCCTACCCCGAAGGCCAGGTCAAGCAGTACCTGCCACCGGTCAATGCCGAACGCAGCGCGCAATTCGTGGTGATCGACCAGGGCCGGGAACTGAATGTGTTCATCGACCCGTACCACGGCGACATCCTTGGCGAGCAGGATGCGAAGAACAACCTGCAAGCCATGACCCGGGCGATCCACGGCGAGTTGTTGATCGGCACGGTGGGCGACCGACTGGTGGAAATGGCCGCCGGCTGGGGCGTGGTGCTGGTGGTTTCCGGCCTGTACCTGTGGTGGCCGCGCGGGCAATCATCGGCCGGCGTGCTGTGGCCGCGCTGGAGCGCGCGCGGTCGGCTGTTCTGGCGCGACTTTCACGTGGTCCTCGGCTTCTGGGGCGCCGCGTTCCTGCTGGTGATGCTGCTCAGCGGCATGACCTGGACCGGCTTCTGGGGCAAGCAATACGCGGACTTGTGGAACCGCTTTCCGGCGGCGATGTGGAATGACGTGCCGAAGTCCGACGTCGAGGCCGGCAGCCTCAACAACGCCCACCGCCAGACCGTGCCATGGGCCGTGGAGAATACGCCGATGCCGATGTCCGGCGACCACGCCGAGCACATGGCCCACGGCGGCATGCACGAAGGCCCCGCGGCGCCGACCGCCAGCCTGCAAGCGGTGCAGGATATCGCCACCGAGCGCAAGGTCGAACCCGGCTACAGCATCACGTTCCCTACGACCGCTTCCGGCGTGTTCACCATCGCCGTGTTCGCCGACGACCCGCGCAACGACGCGACCCTGCACGTAGACCAATACACCGGCAAGGTCCTGGCCGATGTGCGTTGGGAGCATTACAGCGTCGTGGCCCGCGCCACCGAAACCGGCGTGATGCTGCACGAAGGCAAGATGTTCGGCCCGCTGAACCAGATCATCGTGCTGCTGGTTTGCCTGATGATCCTGCTCAGCGCCGTGAGTGGCCTGGTGATCTGGTGGAAGCGCCGGCCCCAGGGCAAGTTCGGCGTGCCGCCGCTGCGCCACGATTTGCCGACGTGGAAGACTGGCGTGTTCATCATGCTGGCCCTGGCGGTGGTGTTCCCGCTGGTGGGGGCTTCGCTGGTGGTGGTGTGGGCGCTGGATCGGCTTGTTACCCGCTTGAATCGCCAGCCTGAAGTCGCTTCATCTTCAAGCTGAAGACAGTGCGTTAACGAAAGGCGGCGCGAAACCTCTACAATCGCGCCCGCTTTCAACAACTGTAAACACAGTCTAAATGTGGGAGCGGGCTTGCTCGCGAATGCGGTGTGTCAGTCAGCATTTATATGTCTGACACACCGCATTCGCGAGCAAGCCCGCTCCCACAGGGGCTGTGTGTCGATCCGATAATTTGAGTAACCGCATGACCTCCCTAACCCTCTCCCACCTCGCCTGGACGCCCTTGGGCCATGGCCACTGCCATCACCAGTTCCAGCTGCGTGACGCCACGCTGCAGGTGACGGCCGGGGAGTTTGTCGGCTTGATCGGGCCCAACGGCAGCGGCAAGACCAGCCTGCTGCGCTGCGCCTATCGATTCAGTCGGCCGGAACATGGCGAGGTCAGACTCGAACATCACAACCTCTGGAAACAGTCCGCGCGTTGGTGCGCCCAGCGCATTGCGGTGGTGCTGCAAGAATTTCCCGACGCCTTCGGCCTGACCGTTGAAGAAGTCGTCGCCATGGGCCGGATGCCTCACAAGGGTTTGTTCGACAGCGACAACCATGAAGACCGCCGGCTGGTAAACCAGGCATTGGCATCGGCCGGGCTCGAAGGCTTTGGCGACCATGCCTTCGCCACGCTCTCGGGCGGTGAGAAGCAACGGGTAATCCTCGCCCGCGCCCTCGCCCAGCAGCCGCAATTGCTGATCCTCGACGAACCGACCAACCACCTCGACCCGCGCTATCAATTGCAACTGCTGCAACTGATCAAGGGCCTGGGCATCGGCACCCTCGCCAGCCTCCACGACCTGAACCTGGCCGCCGCCTTCTGCGACCGCCTGTACGTGATCGAACACGGGCGCATCGTCGCCAGCGGCACGCCCAAGGACGTCCTCACCGCCGAACTGTTGCGCGAGGTGTTCGGCGTCGAAGCCCTGGTGGACGAGCATCCGCTGTCCGGCTACCCACGAATCACCTGGATAACCCAACCATGACCTTGCGTTTCCTGCTGTTGCTGCCCCTGCTGCTGGGCAGCGCCGATGCCCTGGCCGAAGCCACCCGCTACCCGTTGACGATCCAGAGCTGCAACCGCCAGGTGGTATTCAATCAGGCCCCTCGCCATGCTGTCAGCCATGACATCAACATGACGCAGATGATGCTCGCCCTGGGCCTCAAGCACCGCATGGTCGGCTACAGCGGCATCAGCGGCTGGAAATCGGTGACGCCCGAGATGGCGAAGATCCTCGACGGCCTGCCGGAACTCGCCGCCAAATACCCCTCGGTGGAAACCCTGCTCGATGCCAACGTCGATTTCTTCTTCGCCGGTTGGGACTACGGCATGCGCGTGGGCGGCGACCTGACGCCGCAGACCTTGCAACCGCTGGGCATCAATGTCTACGAGTTGACCGAATCCTGCGCGTTCGTAATGAAGCGCCCGGCGGCCTCGCTGGAGGACACCTACAACGACTTGCGCAACCTGGGGAAAATCTTCGACGTGCAGGATCGCGCCAACGCGCTGATCGCCACGATGCAGGCCCAGGTGGCCGAAGTGCGCAAACACCTGCCGGCCCAACAACCGAGGGTATTCCTGTATGACAGCGGCGAAGACCGCGCCATGACCTCCGGGCGCCTGGGCATGCCCCAAGCCCTGATCGACGCGGCCGGCGGGCGCAACATCCTCGATGACGTGGAAACCAGCTGGACGCGGGTGAACTGGGAAAACGTGGTCGAGCGCAACCCGCAGGTCATCGTGATCGTCGACTATGGCGAAGTCAGCGCCGAGCAGAAGCAGCAATTCCTGCTAGACAACCCGGCCCTGCAATCAGTCGATGCGATCAAGCACCGGCGCTTCATCGTGATCCCCTACGTGCAGGCCACCCCGGGCATCGACAACGTGCTGGCGGTGCAAACCCTGGCACGGGGTTTCCACGGCCAATGAACAACCGTCGCTACGCCGCCCTGCTGACGGTCCTCGGCGCGCTCCTGCTGGTGTCGTGCGTGGTCTCCCTCGGCTTCGGGCCGGCCCGGGTGCCAGTGGCTGTGGTCTGGGACATCCTGTTGAGCAAGACCTTGGGGGTCGGCGAGGTCCATTGGACAGCCGGCCAGGAACATATCGTCTGGCTGATCCGCGTCCCGCGCCTGTTACTCGGTGCCTTGGTCGGCGCCGGGCTGGCGTTGATCGGCGCGGTGCTGCAAGCGGTCACGCGCAATCCGCTGGCTGATCCGCACCTGTTGGGCGTCACTTCCGGCGCGACCTTGGGGGCGGTCATCGTGGTGTTGCATGTCGGTGAGGTCATTGGCCTGCTGACCCTGCCCCTCGCCGCCTTCATCGGCGCACTGCTGAGCATGTTGCTGGTGTTGGCCATCGCTGCCCGCCAAGGCCGGCTGGAGAGTGATCGGCTATTGCTATGCGGCGTGGCGGTGTCCTTCGTGATGATGGCGGCGGCCAACCTCTTGTTGTTCCTCGGTGACCATCGTGCCAGTTCTGCGGTGATGTTCTGGATGCTTGGCGGCCTGGGCCTGGCACGCTGGGAACTGCTGGCCGTACCGGCCGCCAGTGTGCTGCTGGGATTGGTGTTGCTGCTGGGCATGGCCCGGCCACTGAACGCGCTGATGGCCGGTGAACAGACCGCCGTGACCCTGGGCCTGAACGCGGCGAAGGTGCGGTTGTGGATCTTCTTGATCGCGTCACTGATGACCGGCGTGCTGGTGTCCATCAGCGGCTCGATTGGCTTTGTCGGGTTGATGGTGCCGCACATTGCCAGGCGCCTGGTGGGCGCCGAGCATCGACGACTCCTACCAGCCTGCGTGCTGCTGGGCAGCCTGTTCCTGGTGTGGGTGGACGTGGCAGCCCGCACGCTGATCGCGCCGGAGGACCTGCCGATTGGGGTCGCTACGGCAGCCATCGGCGGGTTGTTCTTTATTGGCCTGATGCGCCGTCGTTGAAAAGATGCTTTTTCTTGTAGACGCCGAATAACTCGGTCCCAAGGCCTCCATTACGAAAATGTTCAAGCTCCGCTCGAACCAGATCAATGATCAACGCCCGGTCTTCAGCTTTTTCAAGGTTGAAATTCCCGCTGTAGGCAAGGTTGACCATTCGCCAGAGGAAGCAATTGGTTCGGTAAACATCGACGGGCGTCAGCCAACGTTCGAGGAGCGCGGTAATTTCCTCGCTTCGAATCCCCTCGAAGCACCCAATTGAGTGGTCCTTGTCTGGAATGACAGCATCGACCACCTGAGTATCGGCATTCAATCGGTAACGCGCCGGCAAGGTCGAGAACGCTGCATCGGCGGCAATTATGGCGTCGGGCCACAAGCGATTGCCGTTACGCCCCACGGCCTCACCCACGCTCCAGAACTCCCCGTCATCTTTCAGACTACGGGAGATAAAGCGCATGACTTTTTCCAGCTCTACCAAATGGTGCAATGCCGAAACACACATAATGACATCCCACTGTTCACCGGTAGGCGCCAGGTCATTCGCATCCGCCACGATCAAATCGAGGCAGGTTTGCGGCGAAAACTGTTTTGCCGCGATTTGGAGCAGGTCTTCATTGATATCCAGCAGTGACCATTGCACGCCTTCGGGAATAGCCGCTGAAAAACCAGCCTCTATCCGCGCGGCACCGCTGCAGATGGACAAAACCTTTATCGCCCCGTGGTCCGTGACTTTCTGGCGTAGCCTCGCTTGAAAATCAGGCGGGGTTTGCGGGACGTTCGCCCTCAGGAGACGAGTCGCATAGGAGTAGGCGGCCTCCCCGGCCAACGGTTCCTGAATGACCATGTCGGCCTGCGCATCATGCCCTTGCGCATGGGCCAGTCCATTCAATGGGCGAACCTTGCGAGCGACGCCCCTTGCAGTTTCACTCTGTCGCTGCTGGACGGTTGAGTAGAACTCGCTCCGGTAGACGCTGCTGAAGTGCGCTATCTCGTTTTTCATGCGCATTGAATGATGCGTCCTGGCCAGGAGCGCCTTTATCTCTCCTTCCCTGGCGACGCATAAATCTGCTATCGCCAGCCAGTCCGCCGTGGGATCGTTCTGCGCCCCGGGCCCACACTCGATCAAGAGGCGGCCACGCTTGCCCGCCAACCAGGCCAGGTCCAAATCCACCGTCCTCCATTCCGGCGGCGGATTTCTTCCGCAGACATGAAACGCTCCAATCTGAAAGTCGGCCTGAGTTTCGTCTTCAAGAAAAATAACTGAACAAGTAAGCCCATCCCTGCTGATGCTGGGTAGAGCGGCCGAAAAACGAAGGAATAACATTGAATCGGCAAACACATTCAGCTGGCTGCTTCGAAGGCGCTCCCCAGCGGTGAGAATCAGTGAATACCTTCCTTCCCTCAGATGCGCTACAGGCATCCATTGCGGATGCTCGGCCAGTTTGACTTCAGGCAACACGTCGAAAACCGCCGTCTCATCGAGAAGAAAAAAGCTTGCAACGCCAGAGTCATTCAAACCGACTTCCCCACTTCAGAATCCAGAAGAACCAGCATAGACGTGCGGTTGAAAATCTCACCTTGGATTAATCCGACTCCACGCCCCAATGCGGAGCGCCACATTGCACCAGCACCCGCGATACGGTCACTGATGGTGCATCGCCATTTTCCACTCACGCCGTCAACCCCGCGTTTCAAAGCCTTTCTCCAACCGGGCACACCCCTTGCAAAAGCCCCTTCCAGCGTCTGCATCTGCCATCCAGAAAAACATAAAGACCACGGAGATCGCACCATGAAGCGTCGTAGCTTGATCAAGGCTTTTACACTCTCGGCAAGCATTGCCGCGATGGGCATGGCTTGGACCGTCCAGGCCGCCGAGACCATCAAGGTTGGCATCCTGCATTCGCTGTCCGGGACCATGGCGATCTCCGAGACGTCCCTCAAGGACATGGCGCTGATGACCATCGATGAGATCAACGCCAAGGGTGGGGTCAACGGCAAGAAACTCGAAGCGGTGGTCGTGGACCCGGCGTCGAACTGGCCGCTGTTCGCCGAAAAGGGCCGGCAGTTGCTGACCCAGGACAAGGTCGCCGTGGTGTTCGGCTGCTGGACTTCGGTGTCGCGTAAATCCGTGTTGCCGGTGTTCGAAGAACTCAACGGCCTGCTGTTCTACCCGGTGCAATATGAAGGCGAAGAAATGTCGCCGAACGTGTTCTACACCGGCGCCGCGCCAAACCAGCAGGCGATTCCGGCGGTGGAATACCTGATGAGCGAAGAAGGCGGCAGCGCCAAGCGCTACTTCCTGCTGGGCACCGACTACGTCTACCCGCGTACCACCAACAAGATCCTGCGGTCGTTCCTGCACTCCAAAGGTGTGGCGGACAAAGACATCGAAGAGGTCTACACGCCGTTTGGCCACAGCGATTACCAGACCATCGTCGCCAACATCAAAAAGTTCTCGGCCGGCGGCAAGACCGCAGTCATCTCCACGGTCAACGGCGACTCCAACGTGCCGTTCTACAAAGAACTGGCGAACCAGGGCCTGAAAGCCACCGACGTACCGGTCGTGGCGTTCTCGGTGGGCGAGGAAGAACTGCGCGGCATCGACACCAAGCCACTGGTAGGCAACCTGGCGGCGTGGAACTACTTCGAGTCCGTGGATAACCCGGCGAACAAGAAATTCGTCGATGCCTGGAAAGCCTACGCCAAGGCCAAGAACCTGCCGGGCGCCGACAAAGCGGTGACCAACGACCCGATGGAAGCCACGTATGTTGGCATCCACATGTGGGCCCAAGCGGTGGAAAAAGCCAAGTCCACCGACGTCGACAAAGTCCGCGAAGCCCTGGCCGGCCAGACCTTCGCCGCACCGTCGGGCTACACCCTGACCATGGACAAGACCAACCATCACCTGCACAAGCCGGTGATGATCGGCGAGATCCAGGCCGACGGTCAGTTCAACGTGGTCTGGCAGACCGAAGGGCCGATCCGCGCGCAACCGTGGAGCCCGTTCATCGCCGGCAACGACAAGAAGCCTGACTACGCGGTGAAGAGCAACTGAGCCCATGGGTGTCGGCCCGAGCATGACGCTCAGGTCCGACACAACTCCCTTGTGGGAGCGGGCTTGCTCGCGAAGGCGGAGCGTCAGTCAAAGTTGTTCTGCCTGGCCCACCGCCTTCGCGAGCAAGCCCGCTCCCACAAAAGAAGTTTTGCGCAAGGCCAACAATATGCCCACCGCCCTCTACCGCTTGATCCTCACCATCACATTCTTATTGCCGATGGCCTCATACGCCGGCGACGCCGAAGACTTCGTCGCCGCCAACCCGACCCAGCAGGCCAAGCTCCTGGAAACCTGGGCCGCGCAGCCGGAGCCTGAGCGCGTCGAACTGATCAACGCCTTGCAGCAAGGCCAGTTGACCGTCGACGGCCAACCCAAGACCCTGCGCCTGAACAACCGCTTGCGAGGGCTGATCGAAACCGCCCTGGCCAGCCATCAACTGCTCGCGGTCGATGCCCGCGTACGCCTGGGCGCCGCGCAACAACTGCAGAAAAGCGCCCGCCCGGCGCAACTGGCGTTTCTTGATCGGCAACTGGCCGGTGAGCAGGACGAAGACGTCCACGCCGCCCTGAGCCTGGCCCTGGCGAATCTGCAACTGGTGGACGGCAACCCGAACGTACGCCTCGCCGCCGTGCGCCTGCTGGGGGAAACCGGCGACCCGCTGGCCCGCACCCGCCTCGAAGGCCTGCTCGAACCCGGCGTCGAAACCGATGGCGCGGTGCGCACCGCCGCTGAAACCAGCCTCAGCCAGGTCAAGCGCAAACTCCTGGTTGGCGAGTTGCTGGGCCAGGCGTTCAGCGGCATGTCCCTGGGCTCGATCCTGCTGCTGGCCGCCCTTGGCCTGGCGATTACCTTCGGCCTGCTGGGGGTGATCAACATGGCCCACGGCGAGATGCTCATGCTCGGCGCCTACTCCACCTACGTGGTGCAGATGCTGTTCCAGCGCTTCGCCCCGAACGCCATCGAGTTCTATCCATTGATCGCCCTGCCGGTGGCGTTTTTCATCACCGCCGCCATCGGCATGGCCCTGGAACGCACGGTGATCCGTCACCTCTACGGGCGGCCGCTGGAAACCTTGCTCGCCACCTGGGGCATCAGCCTGATGCTGATCCAACTGGTACGCCTGGTGTTCGGCGCGCAGAACGTCGAAGTCGCCAACCCGGCCTGGCTGTCGGGCGGGATCCAGGTGTTGCCCAACCTGGTGCTGCCGTACAACCGCATCGTGATCATTGCCTTCGCGCTGTTCGTGGTGGTGCTGACCTGGCTGCTGCTGAACAAGACGCGCCTGGGCCTGAACGTCCGCGCGGTAACGCAGAACCGCAACATGGCCGCCTGCTGCGGTGTGCCCACGGGCCGGGTGGACATGCTCGCCTTCGGCCTCGGCTCGGGCATCGCCGGGCTTGGCGGCGTGGCCCTGAGCCAGATCGGCAACGTCGGCCCGGACCTGGGCCAGAGCTACATCATCGACTCGTTCCTAGTGGTGGTGCTCGGCGGCGTCGGCCAGTTGGCCGGCAGCGTGTTCGCTGCGTTCGGCCTGGGCATCGCCAACAAGATCCTCGAACCGCAGATCGGCGCCGTGCTCGGCAAGATCCTGATCCTCGCGCTGATCATTCTGTTCATCCAGAAGCGTCCGCAAGGCCTCTTCGCGCTCAAAGGACGGGTAATCGACTGATGAACCAGCCCCTGATGCTCACGGCCACGCAAAAGGCCGGTCCCAAAGTCACCCTCGCCGTCGGCGCGCTGATTCTCGCCGTGCTGTTGAGCCTGCCCTTGCTGTCGTTATTGGCGGCGGACAATCCGCTGCACGTCTCCGCGTACACCCTGACCCTGGTGGGCAAGATTCTCTGCTATGCCATTGTCGCCCTGGCGCTGGACCTGGTCTGGGGCTACGCCGGCTTGCTCTCCCTGGGCCACGGGTTGTTCTTCGCCCTGGGCGGCTACGCCATGGGCATGTACCTGATGCGCCAGGCCGCCGGCGATGGCCTGCCGGCGTTCATGACCTTCCTGTCGTGGACCGAGCTGCCCTGGTACTGGGCCGGCACCGACAGTTTCCTCTGGGCGATGTGCCTGGTGGTGCTGGCGCCGGGTTTGCTGGCGCTGGTGTTCGGCTTCTTCGCCTTCCGCTCGCGGATCAAGGGCGTGTATTTCTCGATCATGACCCAGGCCCTGACCTTCGCCGGAATGTTGCTGTTCTTCCGCAACGAAACCGGGTTTGGCGGCAACAACGGCTTCACCAATTTCCGTTCGATCCTGGGCTTTGGCATCACCGAGCCAGGCACCCGCGCGGTGCTGTTTTTCGCCACGGTGTTGTTGTTGGTGGCGAGCCTGTTCATTGGCTGGCGCCTGGCCCGCAGCAAATTCGGCCGGGTGCTGACTGCCCTGCGCGACGCGGAAAACCGGCTGATGTTCTGCGGCTACGATCCGCGTGGCTTCAAGCTGTTCGTCTGGGTGTTGAGCGCGGTGTTGTGCGGCCTCGCCGGGGCGTTGTACGTGCCGCAAGTGGGCATCATCAACCCCAGCGAAATGTCGCCGACCAACTCCATCGAGGCCGCCGTCTGGGTCGCCCTCGGCGGGCGCGGCACGTTGATCGGACCATTGCTCGGCGCGGGCGTGGTGAACGGCATGAAAAGCTGGTTCACCGTGGCGTTTCCTGAGTATTGGCTGTTCTTCCTCGGCGCACTGTTCATCGTCGTGACCCTGTACCTGCCCAAGGGCGTGATCGGGCTGCTGAAGAAAAGGGGCGAACAATGAGAATCACACCTACGGCGGATTTCATGCTCGAACCTATCCTGGAACCCAACAAAGATCAGGGCAGCAGCCGCGACGCCATCGGCCTCGGCCAGGCAGCGGGCGTTGGCCTGAACACCCGCCACGGCACCATCCTGACCCTGGAAGACATCAGCGTCAGCTTCGATGGCTTCAAGGCGCTGAACGATTTGAACCTGTACATCGGCGTCGGCGAACTGCGCTGCATCATCGGCCCCAACGGCGCGGGCAAGACCACGTTGATGGACGTGATCACCGGCAAGACCCGCCCCAGCCATGGCAAGGCCTGGTTCGGCGAGACCCTCGACCTGACGACCATGAGCGAAGTACAGATCGCCCAGGCCGGGATCGGTCGCAAGTTCCAGAAGCCGACGGTGTTCGAAGCCCTGAGCGTGTTCGAGAACCTGGAGCTGGCGCTCAAGACCGACAAATCGGTGTGGGCCAGCCTGCGGGCGAAACTGACCGGCGAGCAGCACGACCGCATCAGCGAAGTGCTCGAGACAATCCGCCTCGCGACCTCGGTCAACCGCGCCGCCGGATTGCTGTCCCACGGCCAGAAGCAATTCCTGGAGATCGGCATGCTGCTGGTGCAGGACCCGCAACTGCTGCTGCTCGACGAGCCGGTGGCGGGCATGACCGACGCCGAGACCGACTTCACCGCCGAGCTGTTCAAGTCCCTGTCGGGCAAGCATTCGCTGATGGTGGTAGAGCACGACATGGGCTTCGTCGGCGCGATCGCCGACCACGTCACCGTGCTGCACCAGGGCAGCGTGCTGGCCGAAGGGTCGCTGGAACAGGTGCAGGCCGATGAGCGGGTGATCGAGGTGTATTTGGGTCGATAAATCGGCCAGCGCCAAGCCGCAAGCTTCAAGCGGCAAGTTGAAAGCAAAGCCGTACACCATCCTGCTCTTACTTGCAGCTTGAAGCTTGCCGCTTGAAGCTCTAAAAAACGGAGTTCAAATGCTACAAGTCCAACACCTCCACCAATACTACGGCGGTAGCCACATCCTGCGCGGTCTGTCGTTCGACGTGAAGGTCGGCGAGGTGACGTGCCTGCTGGGTCGCAACGGCGTGGGCAAGACCTCCCTGCTCAAATGCCTGATGGGCCTGCTGCCGGCCAAGGAAGGCGCGGTGAATTGGGAAGGCAAGGCCATCACCACCTTCAAACCGCACCAACGGGTGCATGCCGGCATCGCCTACGTGCCCCAGGGCCGGGAGATTTTCGGTCGGCTGACGGTGGAAGAAAACCTGCTGATGGGTCTGTCGCGTTTTCCCGGTTCCGAAGCCAAGGAAGTGCCGGCTTTCATCTACGAACTGTTCCCGGTGCTGCTGCAGATGAAACAGCGCCGGGGCGGTGACCTTTCCGGGGGCCAGCAACAACAGCTCGCCATTGGCCGGGCCCTGGCCAGTCGGCCACGCCTGCTGATTCTCGACGAGCCCACCGAAGGCATCCAGCCGTCGGTGATCAAGGAAATCGGCGCAGTGATCAAGAAACTCGCGGCGCGGGGCGACATGGCGATTTTGCTGGTGGAGCAGTTCTACGACTTCGCCGCCGAGCTGGCCGATCAGTACCTGGTGATGTCCCGGGGCGAGATCGTGCAACAGGGCCGCGGAGAAAATATGGAAGCCGAGGGTGTGCGCGGGCTGGTAACGATCTAGGCTTAGCGTCCCGACGATAATCAGAAAATCATGAATCTACCTGTTACGTCTTCAGCCCTGTTCACACCCAGCTGGCACGCCGAGCTGGACTTGGGCTATGCCCGCTTCGGCGATTGCACACGCCCGGTACAGCGCCGCCACAAGGGCCCGCTGCGGGTGCAGAAGCACTTGTACGCCGAAGGCCCCGAAGTGTGCCAGCACATCATCGTCCACCCGCCCGGCGGGATTGCCGGTGGAGATCGGCTGGACATCTCGGCCCACGTCGGCCCTGGCGCCTGGGCACAATTGACCAGCCCCGGCGCGGCCAAGTGGTACCGCGCCGCGGGCCCGGCGTACCAGCAACTGACGCTGAGCGTGGCCCCCGGCGCGACCCTGGAATGGCTGCCCCAGGAAACCATCGTCTTCAGCGCAGCCCAGGCCGAACTCAGCACAAGCATTGACCTGCTGGGCGATGCCCGGTTGTTCTATTGGGACATGGTTGCCCTCGGCCGGCCAGCCAGTGGTGAGCGATTCGACCTGGGACATTTCCAGTCGCGGCTGGACATCCGCCGCGACGGCCAACTGTTGTGGCATGAGCGCCAGCGCATCGTCGGTGGCGATGGACTGCTGGACTCGCCCATCGGCCTGGGCGGTGATCCGGTATTCGCCACGTTGCTGGTGACCGGCGAGATCGACAGCGAATTGCTTGAACGCTGCCGATCCCTGGGCCATGCCGTGCGCGGCGACCTGACCCAATTGCCCGGTTTGCTCGTGGCCCGCTGCCTGGCGAGCGAGGCGCTAATGGCGCGGGGGTGGTTGATTGAGTTGTGGCGCTTGCTCAGGCCTGCATTGCTTGGAAGAGCGGCCGTGCCACCGAGAATCTGGAGTACCTGAATATGCTTTCCCACAGAGGATCCCCCACAAGGGGACCTGTGTTTACCGCAAGAAATTTTTATCTGCCCTTATGGATTGCACATGGACCTGACCCCACGCGAAAAAGACAAGCTGCTGATCTTCACCGCCGGCCTCGTCGCCGAACGACGACTGGCCCGGGGCGTGAAACTCAACTACCCGGAAGCCATGGCCTATATCTCCGCCGCGCTGCTCGAAGGCGCCCGTGACGGCCAGACCGTGGCCGAGCTGATGCACTTTGGCACCACGCTGCTGAGCCGCGAGCAGGTGATGGAAGGCATCCCGGAAATGATTCCGGAAATCCAGGTCGAAGCGACGTTTCCCGACGGCACCAAACTGGTCACTGTCCATCAACCCATCGCCTGAGGCCACGCCATGACTGCCCATGTTCGTGACGCACAGCCCGCCGACCTGGCGGCGATCCGCGAGATCTACAACGACGCCGTGCTCAACACCACGGCGATCTGGAACGAGCAGGCCGTGGACCTGGGCAACCGCCAGGCCTGGTTCAGCGCCCGGCAAACCCAGGGCTACCCGGTGCTCGTCGCCGTTGACGCCGAGGACAACGTGCTCGGCTACGCTTCCTTCGGCGACTGGCGGCCGTTCGACGGCTTCCGTCACACCGTGGAGCACTCGGTCTACGTACGCAGCGATCAACGCGGCAACGGCCTTGGCCCGTTGCTGATGGCTGTCCTGATCGAGCGCGCCAGGGCCTGCGATAAACACGTCATGGTCGCGGCCATCGAGAGCGGCAACGCAGCCTCGATTCGCCTGCATGAGCGGGTCGGCTTCGTCACCACCGGGCAGATGCCGCAGGTGGGCACCAAGTTCGGCCGCTGGCTGGACCTGACTTTCATGCAGTTGGTCCTCAATCCCGGGGCGCCACCGCCCGCCATCGACAAGGAGTGATACCGATGAACGCCGCCCAGTTGCGTCGAGTCCACGCTGAAAGCTTTGCGCACTATCGCCAGGGCCTGATCGATCTGTTGCTCGACGCCGTGGGTTATGGCGCCAGCGTCGGGTTCATGGCCGACCTCGATGCCGTCCAGGCCCGGGCCTATTTCGACGAGGTCCAGACCAGTCTCAACCAGGGCCACCTGCTGCTGTGGGTGGTGGTCAAGGATGAACAGGTGCAGGCCAGCGTCCAGCTTGCCCTGTGCCAGAAGCCCAACGGCCGCAACCGCGCCGAGGTGCAAAAGCTGTTGGTGCGCGGCGAGGCCCGCCGCCGGGGCCTCGGCCAGCAGTTGATGAGCGCCCTGGAACTCGGCGCCCGCCAGCACAAGCGTGGCCTGTTGTACCTCGACACCGAGGCCGGCTCCGAGGCCGAGGCGTTCTACCGCGCCATGGGCTACACCCGTGTCGGCGAACTGCCCGACTACTGCCAGAGCCCGGACGGGACCTACACCCCGACCGCCATCTACTACAAGCTTTTGGGGCAACCGCAATGATTCCAGGGCAATACCAGGTCCAACCCGGCGACATCGAGCTCAACGTCGGCCGCCGCACGCTCACGTTGAATGTCGCCAACAGCGGCGACCGACCGATCCAGGTCGGCTCGCACTATCACTTCTTCGAAACCAACGACGCCCTGGCCTTCGACCGCGCCGCCAGCCGTGGCATGCGCCTGAACATCCCGGCGGGCACGGCGGTGCGCTTCGAGCCGGGCCAGAGTCGGGAAGTCGAGCTTGTCGAGCTGGCCGGGTTGCGGCGGGTTTATGGGTTCGCCGGACGAATCATGGGCAGCTTGTGAATGACTTCAGCTGCAAGCTTCTAGCTGCAAGCTGCAAGAAACAGCGGTTTGCGGCGCTCCCCCTGCTTTGTTTTTACTTGAGGCTTGCAGCTTGAAGCTTGCAGCTCATATGCGAGGATCTTTGCAATGAAAATAGGTCGTCAGGCATATGCCGACATGTTCGGCCCCACCGTCGGCGACAAGGTCCGCCTGGCCGACACCGAGTTGTGGATCGAAGTGGAGAAGGACTTCACCACCTACGGCGAAGAAGTGAAATTCGGCGGCGGCAAGGTGATTCGCGACGGCATGGGCCAGAGCCAATTGTTGGCCGCCGAGGTCGTCGACACGCTGATCACCAACGCGCTGATCATTGACCATTGGGGCATCGTCAAGGCCGATGTCGGCCTCAAGGACGGGCGCATCGCGGCGATCGGCAAGGCCGGCAACCCGGACATCCAGCCCGACGTGACCATCACCATCGGCGCCAGCACCGAAGTGATTGCCGGTGAAGGCATGATCCTCACCGCTGGCGGGATCGACACCCATATCCACTTCATCTGCCCTCAGCAGATCGAAGAAGCGCTGATGAGCGGCGTCACCACCATGATCGGTGGCGGCACGGGCCCGGCCACCGGGACCAACGCCACCACCTGCACCTCCGGGCCGTGGCACCTCGCGCGGATGCTGCAAGCCGCCGATGCCTTTGCGATGAACATCGGCTTCACCGGCAAGGGCAACGCCAGTCTGCCGGAGCCGCTGGTCGAACAGGTCAAGGCCGGCGCCATCGGCCTGAAGCTGCACGAAGACTGGGGCACCACCCCGGCGGCCATCGACAACTGCCTGAGCGTGGCCGACCAGTACGACGTGCAGGTGGCGATCCACACCGACACCCTCAACGAATCCGGTTTCGTCGAGACCACCCTGGCCGCGTTCAAGGGCCGCACCATCCACACCTACCACACCGAAGGCGCCGGTGGCGGTCATGCGCCGGACATCATCAAGGCTTGCGGCTTCCCTAACGTGCTGCCCAGCTCCACCAACCCGACCCGGCCGTTCACCCGCAACACCATCGATGAACACCTGGACATGTTGATGGTCTGCCATCACCTGGACCCGAGCATCGCCGAGGACGTGGCATTCGCCGAAAGCCGCATCCGCCGCGAGACCATCGCCGCCGAAGACATCCTCCACGACCTCGGCGCCTTCTCGATGATCAGCTCCGACAGCCAGGCCATGGGCCGTGTCGGCGAAGTCATCACGCGCACCTGGCAGACCGCCGACAAGATGAAAAAGCAACGCGGCGCCCTGCCCGGCGACGGCGAAGGCAACGACAACTTCCGCATCAAGCGCTACATCGCCAAATACACCATCAACCCGGCGATCACCCACGGCGTCAGCCATGAAGTGGGTTCCATCGAGGTGGGCAAGTGGGCCGACCTGGTGCTGTGGCGCCCGGCGTTCTTTGGGGTCAAGCCGACGCTGATCCTCAAGGGCGGGGCGATTGCCGCGAGCCTGATGGGCGACGCCAACGCCTCGATCCCGACGCCACAACCGGTGCACTACCGGCCGATGTTCGCCAGCTTCGGCGGCTCGCGACACGCCACCAGCCTGACCTTCATCAGCCAGGCTGCTGCCGAGGCCGGGTTGCCGGAACAGCTTGGGCTGAAGAAAAAAATCGCAGTGGTCAAAGGCTGCCGCGATGTGCAGAAAACCGACCTGATCCACAACGACTACCTGCCGAGCATCGACGTCGACCCCCAGACCTACCAGGTCAAGGCCGACGGCGTGCTGTTGTGGTGTGAACCGGCGGAAGTGTTGCCGATGGCGCAGCGCTATTTTCTGTTTTGAGGTGATTCAGGCTTGATTCGCTGGATGGGCACATAACCTTGTGGCGAGGGGATTTATCCCCGTTCGGTTGCGCAGCAACCGCAAAAAAAGCAGGGCCGCTGCGCAGCCCAACGGGGATAAATCCCCTCGCCACAGTTTTTTAACAATCTACTCCACCAACCGCCCCAACCGCTGCTTGAGCATGCGGTTTTCACTGCGCAGTTGCTGGACTTCTTCCAGCAGGTCCAGCGCCAGGGCGACGCCTTCCCATTCCAGCTCCAACTCCCGGCGCAGCTTGGCTGCACGCCGGGCCAGGACCAATTCGTAATCAGTAAAGCGCCAGTCCGTGGGGGCCGTGCCGTGAGGTTCGAGGATGCCATGTTCGACGATTTCGATTACATGGACATCGGCCAATGCGGCGGCCTCACAGAATTCCATCAGGTTCAGTTCAATGATCGGGTTGTTCATGGTCTGCTTCTCCCAATGCTTCAGCTGTCGAGTCTAGCCATGATCCTCGGTTCAGAAGTTCTCCCGCGGGTCGAACGCGGCTTTCTTCGCCAGCTCGGCCCACAATGCCTTGACCGACTCATCGCTGGCCTTGGGCATCACGGCCTTGAGCTGAACAAACAAATAGCCGCGCTCACCGGCCTTGTTGCGCAAGCCGTGGCCCTTGGCGCGCATGCGCTGGCCGTTCTGGCTGCCGGCCGGGACCTTGAGGTTGATCTTGCCGGTGAGGGTCGGCACTGCCACCTCCGTGCCCAGCGCCAATTCCCATGGCGCAAGGGGCAAGGTGATGATCAGGTCCTGGCCTTCGACGTCGAACTTGGGGTGCGGGGCGAAACGAATGGTCAGGTACAAGTCGCCATTGGCACCGCCGCCGATGCCCGGCGCGCCCTGGCCCTTGAGGCGGATACGCTCGCCGTCGGTCACCCCCAGCGGGATCTTCACGTTCAGGCTCTTGCTGGTATTGCTCACGTGCTGGCCCGCCGCGTTGTATTGCGGCACCTGGAAGCTGACCTTTTTCGATTCGTTCGACAGGGTTTCTTCCAGGAAGATCGGTAATTCCATTTCCACGTCTTGTCCCCGACGGCCGGCACTGCGACCCGATTGTCCGCCGCCGAAACCCGGCCCGCGATTACCAAAGATCGAACTGAAGAAGTCCGAGAAATCCCCGGTGTCCTGGCCACCAAAACCGCCACGGCTCTGCCAACCCGGTGGGCCCTGGAACGGCTGGCCGTGCTGGCCGTACCGGCGCAAGTCGTCGTATTCGGCGCGCTTGTCAGCGCTTTTCAGCGCTTCATAGGCTTCGGAGACGTCCTTGAATTTGGTCTCGGCGTCTTTCTCCTTGCTCACGTCCGGGTGGTATTTGCGCGCCAACTTTCGATAGGCGGCCTTGATCGTGGCATCGTCGGCCGTCGGCTCGACACCCAGGATCTTGTAATAGTCTTTGAAGTCCATCTTAAGCATCACCATCCGTTATCGATGTTGCACCGCCACGCACAGCATGCCCGAATGTCCGGACAAGGGGTTGACCGGCCTCAAGAGTGTGACCGGACGGTGCATCAGAAGTTTATCGGCAGCGGGTGGCGGTTCTTGTGTCCGCCCGATGGCTGCCAGGCTCATGCCAGCAAGTTTGGGGGTGTGACGTCGTCTTTCAAGGCCAGTGTTTGCGAATTAGCGGATAACCGGCCTTCGAATCCGCTTCGCACTGGCATACACTGCGCGGCCGTTTTTTCGACCGGAACCTGAAAGACATGAAAAACGTATCCCCGGCCCGTGCCTGCGGCATTGACTTCGGCACGTCCAACTCCACCGTCGGCTGGCTGCGCCCCGGCATGGAAACGTTGATCGCGCTGGAGGACGACAAGATCACCCTGCCCTCGGTGGTCTTTTTCAATCAGGAAGAGCGCCGTCCGGTGTACGGCCGCCTGGCCCTGCACGAATACCTGGAAGGCTACGAAGGCCGGCTGATGCGCTCGCTCAAGAGTCTGCTGGGCTCCAAACTGATCAAGCACGACACCAGCGTCCTTGGCACGGCCATGCCGTTCAAGGACTTGCTGGGATTGTTCATCGGCCAGTTGAAGAAGCGTGCCGAAGCCGCCGCCGGTCGGGAATTCGAGGAAGTGGTGCTGGGCCGCCCGGTATTTTTCGTCGATGACGATGAGCTGGCGGACCAGGAAGCGGAAAACACCTTGGTCGACGTGGCCCGCGCCATCGGTTTCAAGGAAGTCTCCTTCCAGTACGAGCCCATCGCGGCGGCCTTCGATTATGAATCGACCATCGAGAAAGAAGAGCTGGTGCTGATCGTCGACATCGGCGGCGGTACCTCGGACTTTTCCCTGGTGCGCCTGTCGCCCGAACGGCGCATGCACGACAACCGCCACGCAGACATCCTGGCCACCGGCGGCGTGCACATCGGCGGGACCGACTTCGACAAGCAACTCAGCCTGCAAGGCCTGATGCCGCTGTTCGGCTACGGCAGCCGCATGAAAAGCGGCGCCTACATGCCCACCAGCCACCACATGAACCTGGCGACCTGGCACACCATCAACGCGGTGTATTCGCAGAAATCCACCCTGGCCCTGGGCAGCATGCGCTACGACATCGAAGACACCGGCGGCATCGACCGGCTGTTCAAGTTGATCGAACAGCGTGCCGGGCATTGGCTGGCGATGGAAGTGGAAGAAACCAAGATCCAGCTGACCCACGCCGACCAGCGCCACGTGGCCCTGGACCGGATCGAACCGGGCCTGAGCGTGGACCTGAGCCGAGCCTTGTTCGAGTCGGCCATCGACGGCTTGCTTGAGCGGGTACGCGGCAGCGTCACGCAGTTGCTCAACGATGCCAACGTGCGGGTTGATCAGGTCGATACGGTGTTCTTCACCGGCGGCTCCAGCGGCATCCCGGCGCTACGCAACAGCGTCTCGGCGATGCTGCCCCAGGCGCGGCATGTGGAAGGCAATATCTTCGGCAGTATCGGCAGCGGGTTGGCGATCGAGGCGATGAAGCGGTATGGGTAAAAAGCAGCTGTGAGCTTCGAGCTGCAAGCGTCAAGGAAGAGCAGTCCGGCGGCGCGGCGGGCTTTGGCTTTTGCTTTTGCTTGCAGCTTGAAGCTCAAAGCTTGCAGCTGCCCCCCCTACACCATCCCCACCTGCTTCAACTCACTCTTGAGATACGCATAGTAGATAGGCCCCGCCACCACCCCCGGCAGGCCGAACGCGGCTTCGAACACCAGCATTGCCATGAGCAATTCCCACGACTTGGCGCTGATCTGCCCGCCGACGATGCGGGCGTTGAGGAAGTATTCGAGCTTGTGGATCACGATCAGGTAACCCAGCGCCGCCACCGCCACCCAGATCGATAGCGACAGCGCGACGATGGTGATCAGCGTGTTGGACATCAGATTGCCGATCACCGGCAGCAGCCCCAGCAGGAACGTCATCACGATCAGCGTCTTGGTCAGCGGCAGGTGGATACCGAACAGCGGCAGCACCACCGCCAGGAAGATCCCGGTGAAGAACGTGTTGAGCATGGAAATCTTGATCTGGGCGAATACGATGTTGCGAAACGCCTTGACCAGCAGGTTCAAGCGATCGAACAGCGCGGCGGCCAGGGGTTTGCGCTTGGTCAGGTCGGGGATGCGCTGCAAGGCAATGATCGCTCCCAGCACCATGCCGATCAGCAGCGTCACGAACATGTGGGCCGCGTCCTTGCCCACCAACTGCAAGTCGCTCAGGTGTTTGCTCACCCAATCACTGATCGCCACCCGGAACTCGGCCGCGCTGGCCGGCAGGTAGGCATCGATGAACGGCGGCAATTGCCCGCGGGCGCGGTCGACCACGCCCATGAATTTATCGAGGGATGCGCCTGGGTTCTCTGCTTCATGCAGCAGGAAGCTGATGGCTCCGGCGAAGATCAGCGACAGCACGCTCACCACCAGCGTGCCCAGCAAGGCCACCGCCAGCCAACGGGCACGCCGGCCTTCGATCAGTCGTTGCAACTGCGGGGTGAGCATGTTGACCAGTTCGAACACCAGCAACCCGGCCAACAGGCTCGGCAACAGGCGCAGCGGCAACACCAGCAACAACCCACCAAAAATGATCACCCAACTGATCACCAACAACACATGACGCTGAGAAAACGTTGGCATACAGCCCCAGGACAAAAAACGGCGTGAAAGGATTGGCAGTCTGCCAGCGATCCACTGGCAGCACTAGGGATTGTATCGGCCGACCTTGGTCGCAGTTCAGGTGTTTTTTTGCAGTGGCTGTGCCGGCCCCACGAATCGATTATTTTTTCTTCAGGCACTCGCTCATGAACGTCTTGCGAGCGTCACCCTTCAGCGCCTGCTCGGTGGCGGTGGCGTTGCAGGACTTCATGCGCTCCTGGGGCGTGCTAGGGGTAGCGGCGGCCGGAGCGGCCTTCAGGCAGTTGCTCATGAATGCTTTGCGTTCGTCGCCCTTGAGCGCCTTGGCGGTGGCGTCCGCGTTGCAGGTGGTCATCTTGGTTTGCTGGGCCGTGGCGGCGAAGCCATGGGAACAGAGCAGCAAACCGATCATCAACAAAGGCACACGGAGCATCTTCATGGTGTTTCTCCTGGTTGCCGCACAAGGGTACGGCGATGGGGTGCAGTGTAGACAAAGCCTGTTACACCTTCATCCATCTCATTGTTCGGTGCCAGGTCCATCGCTTTCGCGAGCAGGCTCGCTCCCACAGTTTGAGCGCGTTTTTCCAGACAGAACGCGGTCATCTGTGGGAGCGGGCTTGCTCGCGAAGAACGATAACGCGGTCCTCCTGACGATCTACACCCCAGCAGCCTTCAACCGCTCGGCATGCTCGACAAACAACCGGATCGGCTCCGCCCCCCGGCCCACCAACCCCAGAGACTGATTGACGATGTCGAAATGGTCCAGTGGATAGTCATCACGAATCACCGTGCCCAGGTGCGAACTGTAGCGCCCGACCATGCCATCACACTGCCCCGCCTCGCGCACGAAGGTCCGGGCAAACAGCCGGCAACTTCGGTTCGTGCCGTCGAACAGGTTGCGGCCCCTGTCGGTCTTGCCCGGCTGCAACGTTCCGGACCAGGAGTAATAACGCACGCCATTGACCTCTTCCGGGCCGTGCCCACCCCAAGTGGAAGGCAAGCCCTGTGGATAACGTTCATTGAACAGCGCCACCCCGGCGGTTGTCAGCGACGCGTGGGAGGCATCGAGGTCAGCCGGCAATCGTGGCCCGCGATAGCCGGTGTCCAGCAAGCACATCAGCACGTTGATCAGTCGCAGCAGGGCACTGAGCAACCGCCCCTTGGCGCTGTCGGCCGGGTAGTGGGTCTGCAGGTAATCGGCCAATTCGGAACCGTGGTTGGTGCCGGCCACCGACGTGACCGACGCCACCAGGTCCGGACGCTTGGCGGCGGCATAGCGAGCGGTCAGACTGCCTTGGCTGTGGCCGATCAGGTTGACCTTCTGCGCGCCGGTTTGCTTCAGCACTTCTTCAATCCGCGCCAACAACTGCTCACCGCGCACCTCGGAGGAATGCAGGGGTGAGACCTTCACCGGGATCACCACCGCCCCGCCCCGGCGCAACGCCTCCACGATGCCATACCAGTACGGATACAAGACCAGGCGAATGAAACCGAGCATGCCCGGGACCAGTACCAGCGGGTAGCGAGTGGCACAGCGTTGCGACATGGCGACATCCTTGCGATCAAGAGGGGTCAGCATCAGTGCCGATGATGACCAGTCTATGACAGCAATGTCACTTCAGCCCGATCACAGCAGGACCCAGGCCATCAGAACGTCCGGGCCAGCGCCAGCAAGCGCTGCTCGGCCTCGGCGCAGGACCGCGCGAAGCTGTGCTCGGTCGACTCTTCGCCTTCGGCCGCCACCACCGTCACGTCATTGATGCCGATAAAGCCCAGGACGGTTCGCAGCCACGTGTCAGCATGGTTCATGGCTTCCAGCGGACCGCCGGGACCGAAGCCAAAATCGCCACGGCTGGTCACGATCAGCGCCTTCTTGCCCAGCACCAGCGGCTCGTACTGCGAAACACCATTATCCAGGCTGTGATTGAACGTCAGGCCGATGCGCACGATCTGGTCGATCCAGGCCTTCACACCGCTGGGCACGCCAAAGTTGTGCATGGGCGCCGAGATCACCAACCGGTCGTGGGCCTTCAGCTCCGCCACCAGGCTGTCGCTCAACGCCAGGTCGGCCTGCATGGTCAGCGGCCGCGCCTGAGGCTCTGGATAAAACGCCGCGGCGATAAAGGCTTCATTCACCGCAGGCATGACGGTGCGGCCGACTTCACGGCGGGTCGGCAAGGACTGAGGATTGGCGGCCTGCCAGGCCGTTATGAACGCTTCCGTCAAGCGCCGGGAATGGGAACGCTCGCCGCGCGGGCTGCCGTGTACGACAAGAATGCTGCTCATCTGTAACTCCTTCATTGCGACTACAATCGGAACTGCTTGTGGCTTGCAGCTTGAGACGTTGTAGCGCTCAGGCTCAAATGAGCGTTAATTGATCAGGATGAGTTGTATTCATCCATTGGAGATTTTCCGATGTTCGCCACCCTGCCCCTCAATGCCTTGCGAGCCTTCGAGTCCGCAGCCCGGCTGCTCAGCTTCAAGGCCGCGGCCGAAGAGCTTTCAGTCACGCCAACGGCGATTTCCCACCAGATTCGCTCGCTGGAAACCTGGCTGGGGATGCCATTGTTCGAACGCCTGCCGCGCCGGGTGCGTCTCACCGATGCCGGGCAGCGTTTATTCCAGAGCTTGCACGGGGCATTGCTGGACGTTGCACAAAGCGTCGACAGCCTGCGCCCGCAACGCAGCACGACCCACCTGACCATCTCCACCACCGCGGCGTTTGCCGCCCTGTGGCTGGTGCCGCGCCTGGGCCGGTTCTATGCGCGCCACCCGAACATCAACGTGCGGCTGGACACCCATTGCGACGTCATCGACCTGCACCAGGACGCCAGCGTCGATCTGGTGGTGCGTTACAGCCTGGACACCTACTCGAACCTGTACGGGCTGTGCCTGTTCGATGAAAGCTTCGGCGTGTATGGCTCGCCGGAACAAGTGGCGCTGGCTACCCGGCAACCGCCGACGTTGATCAGCGTGCGTTGGCACAATTCCAAGTTGTACGCCCATGGCTGGGAGACGTGGTGCGCCCAGGCCGGCGAAACCTGGCTGATCCGCGAGCCGTGTATGCGTGAATACGATGAAGAACACTACGCCCTGCAAGCGGCGATTGCCGGGCAAGGGCTGGTGCTGGCGAGCAATATCCTGGTTTCACAGAGCGTCGCCAGTGGCCTGCTGGTGGGCTATCGCCCGCAGATCCAAATCGACGGTGCCGGCTACAGCGCGCTGTGCGTCCCTGGCCGTGAACGGCATCCGCCGGTTCGGGCATTTTTTCAATGGGTGGAGGAAGAAGCCCGCTTATCCGGGCACACACTGAAAAATCCGGTAAAACTTTTCCAGGGTCGCGTCACTCAGAACTAGAGCGACCACGCCAGCAGAGCGTGGCGCCCTACCGGATCAGCCTCCAGGAGAACGAGATGAGCGACATGCACTTATCCGACGTCACCACCCTGCGCGAACGTGCCCGCCAGAACGTCCAGAACGGCGCCGTCACCGAAGGCTACAACGCCGATCGCCAGGAAATCATCCGCCTGCTGAACGAAGCACTGGCCACCGAATTGGTTTGCACGCTGCGCTACAAGCGTCACTACTTCATGGCCACCGGCCTGAAGGCCAGCGTCGCGGCGAGCGAGTTTCTCGAACACGCCAACCAAGAATCCGAGCACGCCGACCGGCTCGCCGAACGCATCGTGCAACTGGGCGGCGAACCGGAGTTCAACCCCGACCTGCTGACCCGGCATTCCCATGCCCAGTACGTGGCCGGTAATACGCTCAAGGAAATGGTGTTCGAAGACTTGGTGGCCGAACGGATCGCCATCGACAGCTACCGGGAAATCGTGCAGTACATTGGCGAAAAAGACCCGACCACGCGGCGCATCTTCGAAGACATCCTGGCCCAGGAAGAAGAGCATGCCGATGACATGGCCGACATCCTGGCCGATCTGTAAGGGTCTTAAGGGGCCCCATCGCGAGCAAGCTCGCTGCCACATTTTGACCGCATTCCTTCAGACAGAATGCGGTCCCCTGTGGGAGCGAGCTTGCTCGCGATGAGGCCAGTCGCCTCACCGCGACATTGAGCTACCGGGTAGGTTTGACCGTCACCGGCGCCTTGCCCGCCTTCATCTGCTCAAGCAACGGCGCGCACTGGTTCGGCTCCCCACCGCTGGGCGCCACCAGGGCCAACAGGCCTGCCGCCGGCGCGGCGATGACGCCCAGGGCAACCATCCCGGCACCGCGCAGCATCAGCGGTACGGCCTTTACCCCGGCGGCGGGCTTGGCAAAGGTGCCCCGCACGTACAGCGGCGAGCGCAGGGAAATCAGCCGCCAGCCCTTGGATTCTGGGGTGACGGTCAAGTCCAACCGCTCGGTCGCCATGTTCGCCGTGCCGTCGATATAGATAATCGCGTTCTCGGTGTCGAACACGAACAGGCGCGTGGTTGCCAGGCCGGTCTTGATATCGAAGTCAGCCGCCGCGCAGTTGATCTTTACCTCCTTGTCGCCAAAGATTTTCCCCACCACGTAGTTGCCGACGTTGAGGCCCGCCAGCTCCATCAGCTCGCGGCTGATCGCGCCGTCGTTGATCAACATCTTCAAGCTGCCGTTGGAGGTGCCCAACAACGCCGCCACCGAATTGCCGCGCCCGGAAATATCCGCGTCACCGTTGAGCTCACCGAAACTGGTCTTCATCGGTTCGAAGCCCGGGAACAGCTGCTTGAGCTTGAAGCCACGCGCGGTCAATTTCGCCTGGCCTTCGAGAGGCTGGGTGTGGCCATTGAGGCGGATCTGCGCGTCCAGCCGGCCGCCGGCCACACCAAAGCGCAAGGGCTCGAGGCTCAACTGGCCATCGTTGAGCACCAGGTGCGTGTAGAGATCGGTAAACGGCAACTGCTCGCTGTGGACGATACGCTTGCCGGTAAATTCAACGTCGGCGTCCATCACGCTCCAGCGCTCGGTGCGAAATTCTTCCACCGGCAAGACCTTGTCGGACGGCTGTTTGCTGGCGCCGCCGCGGGCTTTTTGTTCGGCGTTGGAATCCGCGCCGATCAGCGGCGCCAAATCACTGAACAACAATTGGTCGGACACCAGCGCACCGCTGAGTTTTGGCCGGGGCTGGCTGGCGACGTAAGCCAGGTTGCCATGGATGTCACTGTCGCCGATCTTGCCGTTGAACCCCTCATAGCGAAACTGGGCGCCGTCTGGCTCATGGAGCTTGGCGATCAACCGACCGTCCGTGGAATAAGGCGGCGAATCCGGCAGGGTCACGCCCGTCAGCGGATAAAGATTAGCCAGGCTGTTGCCGGCCAGCTTCAAACGCAAGTCCAAGGCGCCGAGATTCTTCGGGTCGGTCAAGGTACCGGCCAGTTCGACGCGGGTGTCGCCGATCTTCGCCTGGGCCTGCAATGGGAACGGCTGCGACGCATCTTGCAGCGCCAGCAAACCGCCGACCTTGCCGGACCCGCCGAGATTCTGCCCGTGGTATTGCCCGTTGACCTTGAAGGCGAAGGCATAGTCCTGTGGCGTCGCCCCTTGTTCCCGAGCTTTGCTGGCGGCTTTCTCGCCCACGATATCGCTGAACGGAATGGGCTTGCCCAACGGATCGATCACCAGCTCGAGACGGGTCTTGAGTGTCTGATCGTCGAGGGTGACGTGGCCCTTGTCGAAGCCGATGGCGCCGATATCCACCACCCAGCTGGACGGTTCGGCGTCCGGGTCCTTTGGATCGAACTGGAATGTCCAATTGGCGCGCCCATCGGCCAGGCGCTGCAGGCTGGCGTCGGGCCCTGTCAGGTCGATACGCGGGATGGCCACGCGCCGGGCCAGCAACGCCAGGGGCGAAATACGCAACTCCACGCGCTTGAGCGTGGCCATCTGCGCAGCTTTCGACCACTCCGGGTTGCCCAGGCTCAAATCCTCCGCCACCACATGGGGCCATGGCACAAAGGCTCGCCAGCCACCCTCCTGCGGTTCGCGCTGCCAAACCACGGCCAGGTTGCCATTGATCGCGAACGGACGATGCAGCTCCTCGGAAACCTTGGCGTTGAGCGTGGGCTTGAGGCGATTCCAATCGAAGAACGCGATGACCAGCACCAGCACGGCCAACAGGGCGACGAGGCAGGCAAAGCCCCAGGCGAAGATTTTTGAGGTGCGCGTCATGCACAAGGCTCCTGAGGCAAATGGGCGTCCGAACCGCGACGCCGGGGATAGCACGAACCTGTGGCCGGCTCGTTGCGGATGATTGTTGGACAGGCAAAACGGCCGACAGGTTTACCATCAAGGGCGACGAACGGCACTAATAAATGCGCAAGAACCTGACCGATTCGACAGCTACCTGTTACCGCCCCCCGCACATTTGCAGGGCACAAGTGAGTACAAACTACCCACTCCGGGGCGAAAACGCTCCTCTGAAAGCCCCGTCCTAGAGCCTTTCCCCAGAACAATCAATTCCGTTGATTATTACCATTGTGTTTATGAACTTTTATATCGACTTATCGAGAGTAGCATTGCCCTCGTACCCACTTTTTAGCCCTCCCAAGGAGCAACGATCATGAAACGCCAATTACTGATGAGCCTGTCCCTTTCACTGCTGGCTTCGACCGCTTTTGCCCTGCCAGCTTCCGAACAAGCCACGCCACAGGTCAAGGACAGCCAGTCTGTCTACAGCCAAACCGTAGCCGAAGGTGGCCGTGACCGCCTGGAGCAAAAAGGCTTGGTCGAAGACGGCTCCGACCGCACCCCACAAGGCCAGACCTTTGCTGCAGATGGCTCCGACCGCACTCCGGGTCAAACCCTGGCCGCTGACGGTTCCGATCGCACTCCCGGTCAAACCCTGGCCGCTGACGGTTCCGATCGCACTCCCGGTCAAACCCTGGCCGCTGACGGTTCCGATCGCACTCCGGGTCAAACCCTGGCCGCTGACGGTTCCGATCGCACTCCCGGTCAAACCCTGGCCGCTGACGGTTCCGATCGCACTCCCGGTCAAACCCTGGCCGCTGACGGTTCCGATCGCACTCCCGGTCAAACCCTGGCCGAAGGCGGTGGTGACCGTGTAATCGAACGTAACAGCACAGTGAGCTGAGCCCATGGTGGCCCAGAAAAAAGCCCGATTCCTCGAATCGGGCTTTTGACTTTTAAAGCGCCTCGTTTCCCGCCCGGCCCCGCCCTACCGTTCGACGACGCCAAAGCCTATTTGCTAGAGTGCATCGGTCCCATGACTCGGAAGTCAGTCCTGCAATGCTGCCTCGCGCCGAACAGAAACAACAAACCCGAAACGCCCTGATGGATGCAGCCCGTCATTTGATGGAGTGCGGCAGGGGCTTCGGCAGCCTGAGCCTGCGCGAAGTCGCCAAGACCGCGGGCATCGTGCCCACCGGCTTCTACCGGCATTTCGACGACATGGACCAACTGGGCCTGGCGCTCGTCTGTGAAGTCGGCCAGACGTTCCGCGAAACCATCCGACTGGTACGCCACAACGAATTTGTCATGGGCGGCATCATTGATGCCTCCGTGCGGATTTTCCTCGACGTGGTCCACGCCAACCGCTCGCAGTTCCTGTTCCTGGCCCGCGAGCAATATGGCGGTTCGCTGCCAGTGCGCCAAGCCATCGCGAGACTGCGCGAGGACATCAGTTCGGACCTGGCCGCCGACCTGGCGCTGATGCCGAAACTGCAGCACCTGGACCTTGCCGGCCTGAACGTGATGGCCGATCTCATCGTGAAAAGCGTTTTCGCCACCTTGCCGGACATCATCGACCCGCCCGCCGAAGCACTTCCCGAACACCTCACGCCCCAGGCGAAGATTACCCAGCAACTGCGGTTCATCTTCATAGGCTTGAAGCACTGGCGCGGATTGGGTAGCACTGAGTAACCCGGATGCGGCCAATGTGGGAGCGAGCTTGCTCGCGATTGCGGTTTGTCAGCAGCATTGAAGGTGACTGATACGGCGCAATCGCGAGCAAGCTCGCTCCCACAAGTTTCTTTGTGAGCGCCGCAAAATGGTGCTCAACATCACGAAGCGCACCATGATGACTCACCAGCCAAGCCATCTTGGAAACGCCACGCCAGCCATTTCCTACATCCCCTTCTATTGGCAAGCCCCTTGCTCTAAACACAGCATTGTTCATGGCTGGAAGCACTCCAATGCTGGTGATTCACCGCAGAATCGACATTCAACCGGGCTGGGACGCCGAGTTGCACCTGACCTTCGATGCCCGCAGTAAAAGCCGCCTGCGCTGTTTCAGTGCCGAGGGAGAAGACGTCGGGCTGTTTCTCGAGCGAGGCCAACCGCCGCTGCATGACGGCGAGTACCTGCAAGCCGAGGATGGGCGCATCGTGCGGGTCTGCGCCCGCCCCGAGCAGTTGCTGCATGTCACCTGCGCCAACGCATTCGAACTGACCCGGGCGGCCTACCACTTGGGCAATCGCCATGTCGCCCTGCAAGTGGGCGATGGCTGGCTGCGCCTGTTGGATGATTACGTGCTCAAGGCGATGCTCGAACAACTGGGCGCCACCGTTGAATCCATCGAGGCCCCGTTCCAGCCGGAACACGGCGCCTATGGCGGCGGCCATCATCATTCCCGGCACGGCGACGAGGACTTCAACTACGCGCCGCGCCTGCATCAATTTGGCGTGCGCACATGAACCCGGCCTGGGCGCTGCTGCGCCTGGCCAGCCCACAATTGCCAATTGGCGGCTACAGCTATTCCCAAGGGCTGGAAATGGCGGTGGATAACGGCCTGATCAAGACGCCCGACGACGCACGCCGCTGGATAAGTGACCAGATGCTGCTGAACCTCGCGCGGTTTGAAGCGCCCTTGCTCCTGGCCCATTGCACCGCAGCCGCGGCGAACAATTGGGACGCGCTGCTAGGACTTTGTGAACAGCACCGTGCCAGCCGGGAAACCCGCGAGCTGTACCAGGAAAGCCGGCAGATGGGCTACTCGTTGCAGCAATTGCTTGCGGGCCTGCCGGAACTCGACAGTGCGGCACGCGATTTTCTCGAGCAGCGCAGCGAACCACACCTGGCCCTGGGCTGGGCACTGGCGGCCCGCGCCTGGAATATCACGCCAGAAGACGCCCTTGCCGCCTGGTTGTGGAGCTGGCTGGAAAACCAACTGGCGGTGCTGATGAAAACCCTGCCCCTGGGCCAGCAAGCCGCCCAGCGCCTGACCAGCGAACTGCTGCCGCTGCTGCAACAAGCCCAGCACATCGCCTCGACTATCGACCCCGACCATTACGGCAGCGCCGCGTTTGGCCTGTCCCTGGCGTGCATGGCCCATGAGCGCCAGTACAGCCGCCTGTTCCGTTCCTAGGAGACACACATGAATACACAACCCTTGCGCGTAGGTATCGGCGGCCCAGTGGGCTCCGGCAAGACCGCGTTGACCCTGGCCCTGTGCCTGGCCCTGCGGGAACGCTACAACCTGGCGGTGGTGACCAACGACATCTATACCCGTGAAGACGCCGACTTCCTGGTGCGCAACGAAGCCTTGGCGCCGGAGCGGATCATCGGCGTGGAAACCGGCGGCTGCCCGCACACGGCGATTCGCGAAGACGCTTCGATCAACCTGGAAGCGGTGGACCAGTTGAACCGGCGCTTCCCCGGCCTGGACCTGATCCTGGTGGAATCCGGTGGCGACAACCTGTCGGCAACCTTCAGCCCCGAGCTGTCCGACCTGACGATCTATGTGATCGACGTCTCGGCCGGCGACAAGCTGCCACGCAAGGGCGGGCCAGGCATCTGCAAGTCCGACCTGCTGGTGATCAACAAGATCGACCTGGCACCGCTGGTGGGGGCGTCCCTGGAGATGATGGACAGCGACACCCGGCGGATGCGCAACGGCAAGCCGTTCGTGTTCAGCAACCAGAAGACCGGCCAGGGCCTGGACGACATCATTGCCTTCATCGAACGCCAGGGCCTGCTGACCGCAGCCTGATTTTTTCCAACGGATAACAAGGAAGCTCATTCATGACATTCAAACGCCTCTTCGGCGCGCTCGCGCTACTGCTCACCCCGGCCCTGGCCTTCGCCCACCCCGGTCATGGCGACAATGGCCTGATTGCCGGCCTCGGCCACCCTATCGGCGGGCTCGACCATTTGCTGGCGATGCTCGCGGTCGGCTTGTGGGCTGCACAACAACAAGGCGCCGCGCGCTGGGCGCTGCCGTGCACCTTCGTCGGCACGATGCTGCTTGGCGGCCTGCTGGGCTTCGAGGGCCTGGACCTGCCAGCGCTGGAAAGCGGCATCGCCGGCTCCGTTCTCGCCTTGGGTCTGGCGGTGGCGCTGGTGGTGCGCCCACCGTTGAGCCTGGCGGTCGGCGCGACGGCGCTGTTTGCGCTGTTCCACGGCGTGGCCCATGGCTTGGAATTGCCGGACATGTCGAGTCCTTGGGCCTACGCCATCGGGTTTGTCGCAGCGACAGCGGCGCTGCATGGCGCCGGCTTCGCGCTGGTGCGGCTGCTGCCACGCGCGGCGGCGCCCTTGGTGCGGTTGGCCGGGGCGGCTTCGGCGGCGACTGGGGTCTGGTTGCTGGCGGGTTGATTCTCTAGCGCCCAGCCGGCCCTCATCGCGAGCAAGCTCGCTCCCACACATTGATCGGTGTGCGCCCCACCCTGTGGGAGCGAGCTTGCTCGCGATGACGGACTTACAGGCGTCATCTCTCTGGAGTCGGTCACTCTGCTACCATGTCGCGCATTCGCCCCCGCTCTGACGACGTCCGCCAATGCCCGATGCTTCCCGCTCCGCCTCTTTGCCTGAACTGACCACCTTGTTCACCACGGTGCGCCAGCATTTTCACGACGTGATCGTGCCAATGTGGCAAGGCCCGGGCTGGAATGCCGAACTGGCGTTGCCCTATGAATCCCTCGATGCGGAACACGCGCCGCTACCGCCCCAGCGCTACCGCGCCATGGCCTGTGCGCGGCAGTTGTATGTGTTCGCCAGCCTGATTGGCGAAGTGCCACGGGCCGAGGAACGGGCAAGCGCACTGTTCCGCTCGCTGCAGCGACATTTCCACGATGCCGAACATGGCGGCTGGTTCTACAGCATCGACCCGCAAGGTGCGCCGCTGGACACCGGCAAAGACCTCTACACCCACGCATTCATCCTGTTCGCCTGCGCCCACTACTGGGGCAAGGTTCGCGAGCCGTTGGTGGAATCGACGTTGAACGCCGCGCTGGAAGTGATCACCCGACGTTTCGCCACTGGCGACGGCCTGTACGAAGCCAGCCTTGGACGAGACTGGTCGACCTGCCAATCCGGCCCCCTGCAGAATCCGCTGATGCACTTGGCTGAAGGCTTCCTTGCGGTCCTTTCGGTGCGCGACGACGCCCATGTCCGCCAAGCCTTGCTGAACCTGTGTGACGCCATGTCCAGGCAGTTCGTGGACCCCGGGCAGAAGGTCATGATGGAAAAACCGCTCAAGGCTGTGGATAACTGGTTCGAGCCGGGCCACCAGTTCGAATGGTATTTCCTGCTGGCGTCATCGCCCTTGTTGCGCGGCGGCAAACTGCACGCGGCGCTGGAGTTCAGCTTCAGCCTTACTGAAGAACAAGGTGTCGATCCGGATTGCGGCGCCGTCTGTGCGATGCTGGGCCTGGCGCCGCAGACAACCCCACGCGACGCCACTCAACGCATCTGGGCCCAGGCGGAATACCTGCGGGCATTGACGTTGCGTTCGGGGAGCGACAGCGCCTTGCTGCGACAGCTGCAAGCGTTGCAGCAGCATTTCCTGCATCCCCGTGGCTGGAATGAATGCCTCGACGCCGATGGCAATGTCAGTCGCCGGGACATGCCTTCGACCACCCCCTATCATCTTCTGACCTGCTATCGCGGCCTGGCCGACTACCTGGCGTAACACGTTCCGTGGCGAGGGAGCTTGCTCCCGCTGGGCCGCGTGGCGGTCCCAAAAAGCTTACGACTGCTTCGCAGCCGAGCGGGAGCAAGCTCCCTCGCCACAACAGCTCATGATTTCCAGCTCAGGTACGTCAGCGGTCAGGCCTTGTTGCGCTCAATGGCGAACCCGGCCCAGGTCTGGCTCACCGGCATCAGCTCCAGGCTGTTGATGTTGATGTGCGCCGGCAGTGTTGAGTACCCAGAAAATCGTATCGGCGATGTCCTGTGGCTGGATCGGCTCCGCGCCCGCGTAAGTCGCGTTGTAGCGCTCCTGGTCGCCGCCAAAGCGCACCAGGGAAAACTCACTCTCGCACAGGCCCGGCTCGATGTTGCTCACCCGCACGCCCGTGCCCTGCAAATCGCAGCGCAGGTTGAGGGAGAACTGCTTGACGAACGCCTTGCTCGCGCCGTACACGTGGCTGCCCGGATACGGGTAGTTGCCGGCAATGGAGCCCAGGTTGACGATCCCGGCCCCACGGCCATGGGCGATCAGGCGCGGCAGCAGCAGGCGCGTGCTGTAGATCAGGCCTTTGACGTTGGTATCGACCATGGTGTCCCAATCGTCGAGGTCGCACTTGGGCGCCGGGTCGACGCCCAAGGCCAGGCCCGCATTGTTGATCAGCCCGCGCAGTTTGGCGAAGGATGGCGGCAGGTTGGCGATGGCCTCTTCCATGGCCTTGCGATCCCGCACATCCAATACCAGGCCATGGACTTCGGTCTGCTTCGACAGCTCGGCACAGAGGGCATCGAGGCGCTCTTCACGACGGCCGGTCAGCACCAGCTTCCAACCCGCCTCGGCAAAACGACGGGCACAGGCCTCACCAAAACCGGACGTCGCGCCAGTGATAAACAGGGTGTCAGACATCGTGTTCTCCTTGCTTGGGCTTCAAACAGCCATTGAATGGAAATCGGCCCACAGCATGCCCGGCCTGGCCCGCCAGGGGCAAGGCTTGATCAATCGCTTTAGCGCCTTGCTGTTCAAAAAACGATCAACCAGGGCCAGGCCTTGCCCAGCAAGGGCCGCAGCGGATTGCCCGCACGTTATCCACAGGCACGTCCACAGTAATCGGGGGCAACTGCAAATGCTGGAAGCCGCTGTGCATAAGGCTTTGCGGCGGTTTTGGAAAGTTTTTTCGCTTGACCTGGCAAGTAAGGTTGTGCGGCACGAGTTATCTGCTATAAGCCTGCGCTCAATGCTAGATGGCTCCAAGCCAGTAAAGACGGCACTCAGCGAGGTCTTTCCAGAGTTTAATCACAGACTTATCCACAGCCCTGCCCGCAGACTTTCAATCCCATTTCCCTGCTCATAAAACTGTTGACAACAGCTACTCTCGCTTGACCAAAAACACCTGATCAAAAAACGATCACAGCCTTGAAAGCCACGTATTCAAAGGCCTCCAGCCAGCTACTCCCACGTTATTCACAGCCAGCTCCACAGCAAACGGGGACAAGTCAAAACCGTGACAAAACAACTATTTGCGGCGACTTTATGTCGCGGTTTCGCAGCGGCTCAGGATTGTTGTCCACAATTCCTGAAACCTACAAATTTCACTGTGGGAGCGAGCCTGCTCGCGAAGGCGGCGTATCAGATACATGAATGTCGACTGATCCACTGCCTTCGCGAGCAGGCTCGCTCCCACAGGGGACTATGGTGTTCTGGAGAGATAAAAAAACCGGCGATCACTCGCCGGTTTTTTTCATTGCAAAAGCCGCCTCAATGCCCGCCCAGGTACGCGTTACGCACCTCTTCGTTGGCCAGCAGTTCCTTGCCGGTGCCGGTCAGGCGGATTTCGCCGTTGACCATCACATAGGCCCGATCCGACAACTTGAGCGCATGGTTGGCGTTCTGCTCCACCAGGAAGATAGTCATCCCGGTGGACGCCAGTTCACGCAGGGTCGCGAAGATCTGCTTCACCACGATCGGCGCCAGCCCCAGGCTTGGCTCATCGAGCAGCAGCAACTTCGGCCGGCTCATCAACGCCCGGGCAATGGCGAGCATCTGCTGCTCGCCGCCGGACATGGTCATGGCCCGCTGGTTGCGTCGTTCCTTGAGGCGTGGGAACAATTCGAACATGCGCTGCATGTCTTCGTTGGCGTATTTGTCACCGATGGGAATGGTGCCCATCAGCAGGTTTTCCTCGACCGTCATGTCCGGGAATACCCGCCGCCCTTCCGGCGATTGCGCGATGCCGTTGGAGGCAATGTAGTGCGACGATTTGTGGGTAATGTCCACGCCCTGGTAGATGATCTGCCCGCCCGCCGCCCGCGGCTGGCCGAAGATCGACATCAACAGCGTGGATTTGCCGGCGCCGTTGGAGCCGATCAGGCTTACGGTCTCGCCTTCGCCAATGTGCATCGAGACTTTCTTCAGGGCCTGGATCGGCCCGTAGAACACGTCCAGCTCCTTGAGTTCGAGGATAGGTCCACTCATACCAGTTCCTCTTCATCGGCACCCAGGTAAGCCGCGATCACCTTCGGATCGTTGCGAATCGCCTCGGGACCGCCCTCGGCGATCACGTTGCCGTGGTCCAGCACCACGATGTGGTCGGAAATGCTCATTACCATGCCCATGTCGTGTTCGATCAGCACCACGGTCAGATCATGCTCGTCGCGCAGCAGCCGGATCATCGCGCTCAGCGCTTCGGTTTCCTGAGGGTTGAGGCCAGCCGCTGGTTCGTCGAGGCAGATGATCTGCGGACGGGTGCACATCGCCCGGGCGATTTCCAGACGGCGTTGCTGACCGTAGGAAAGCTCCCCGGCCAAGCGGTTGGCGCAATCCACCAGGTCCACCACCTCCAACCAATAAAAGGCATGGTCGAGGGCATCGCTTTCCGCCTTGCGGTAGCCCTTGGTATTGAGGATGCCCGCCACCAGGCTGCGGTTGACCCACATGTGCTGGGCCACCAGCAAGTTCTCCAGCACCGACATTTCCTTGAACAGGCGAATGTTCTGGAAGGTGCGCGCCAAACCGGCGCGATTCACCAGGTGGGTGCCACCGAACATTTTGTAGTACAGCCGGCTGGCAAAGGACCTCGGCGAGACGAAGTCGGTCGGGCGAAACGCTTCGCCCAGCAGCTTGATCACGTTGGTCTGTTCGCCACGCACGTTGAGCTCGATCTTGCCGCCCGAGGCCTTGTAGAAACCGGTCAGGCAGTTGAACACCGTGGTCTTGCCCGCACCGTTGGGGCCGATCAGGGCGAAGATCGAGTTGCGCTTGACCTGCAGGCTGACATCGCTGAGGGCCTTGATGCCACCGAACTGCATCATCAGGTTTTCAACTTTGAGTACGACTTCGCTCATGGCGCTACCCCCTTGCGCGGCGTCACACCGGTACGGCTGATACGGATCAAGCCGCGTGGGCGCCAGATCATCATCAACACCATCAACACGCCGAACAGCAGCACCCGGTATTCAGAGAAGCTGCGCAAAAGCTCCGGTGCCACGGTGAGCACAAACGCGGCAATCACCACGCCGACCGTCGAGCCCATGCCGCCCAGCACCACGATCGCCAAGATCAACGCCGACTCGAAGAAGGTGAACGAAGACGGGTTGACGAAGCCCTGATAACTGGCGAAGAACACCCCGGCCAGGCCAGCCGTGGACGCGCCGATGGTAAAGGCCGAGAGCTTGACCAGCACATGGTTCAGGCCCATGGAGCGGCAGGCGATCTCATCTTCGCGCAAGGCTTCCCAGGCGCGACCGACCGGCATGCGAGTAAGGCGATGCTTGATATAGAGCACCAGCAGCACGGTGATGAACAGCACAATGTAGATGAACAGGAATTTGATGTTGGGGTTGTAGTCGAGGCCGAAGAACTCATGGAACGGCACCCCGCCGTCCTTCGCGCGCCTGCCGAATTCCAGGCCCATGAATGTTGGCGAAGGCACCGGCATGCCATTCGGCCCGCCGGTGAACGACAGCCAGTTGTTCAGCACCAGCCGGATGATCTCGCCGAAGCCCAGGGTCACGATGGCCAGGTAGTCACCGTGCATTCGCAACACCGGGAAGCCCAATATGCACCCGGCCATCGCCGCTGCGATGGCCGCCAATGGCAATACGGTCCAGAAACCCAGGCCCAGGTATTGGTAGCCCAGCGCAAGACCATAGGCACCGATGGCATAGAACGCCACATAACCCAGGTCGAGCAGCCCGGCCAGGCCGACCACGATGTTCAAGCCCAGGCCGAGCAGCACGTAGATCAGTCCGAGGATGACCACCGTGAGCACGTACTTGTTGGCGAAGAACGGAAACACGATGGCAATCACGATGAGCGCCGGGATGATCCAGCGCAGCCGCGACTTGTAGTCCGGTGGCAGCACATGCACGCCGGATCCGGTGCTCTCGAACCCCTGGAGAATCTTCAGTCCCTTGGGGGTCTGCAGGAACAGGCTCAGGGCAAAGCGCCCGACCATCACGATCGCCACCAGCCAGCCCACGCGGGCCGGTTGCAGGTTGAAACTGTAGCCGTCGAGCACGACGCCGACGATCGGCCCGAACACGATCAGCGAGATCAAGCCGGCCAGGATCGCGTCGATGACACTCTTTTTGATATCAAGCGGTTTATTGGCAGCAGACATACTTACACCTTCGCCACGAGTGGGCGACCCAACAGGCCTTGGGGACGGAAAATCAGAATCAGCACCAGCAGCGAGAAACTGAACACGTCTTTGTAGTCGGAGTTGATCAGACCGGCGAACAGCGACTCGGAGATCCCGAGGATGATCCCGCCGAGCATCGCCCCAGGCAGGGAGCCGATGCCGCCGAGTACCGCCGCGGTGAACGCCTTGATGCCAATGATGAAACCGGCATAGAAGTCGAACGTGCCGTAGTTCATGGTGATCAGCACACCGGCGAGGGCCGCCATGGCTGCACCGATGATGAACACGTAGGAAATCACCCGGTCGGTGTTGATCCCCAGGATCGAGGCCATCTTGCGGTCTTGCTGGGTGGCGCGGCACATGCGGCCGAGCTTGGTGTACTTGATGATGTAGGTCAGCAGCGCCATGCCGGCGAATGCGGCGACCAGGATGAAGATCTTGGTGTAGGTGAGCTGTACGAAACCGCTGCCGATGTCGACGCGCATGGCGCCTTCAAGCAGCGTTGGTACACCCTGCTGGCGGGCGCCCTGGCTGATCTGTGCGTAGTTCTGCAGGATCAGCGAGATGCCGATGGCGCTGATCAGCGGTGCCAGGCGGGTTGAGTTGCGCAGGGGTTTGTAGGCGACGCGTTCGATGACCCAGCCGTATACCCCGGTGACCACGACCGTGAACACGAGGGTGCCGAGGATCATTAGCGGAAAGGATTCAATACCGAAGTAAGCCAGCAGAGCCAGACTGATTGCCGCGAGGTAAGCGGAAATCATGTAAACCTCGCCGTGGGCGAAGTTGATCATGCCGATGATGCCGTAGACCATTGTGTAGCCGATGGCGATCAGACCATAGACCGACCCGAGGGTCAGGCCATTGATCAGTTGCTGCAGGAAAATACCATCCATAACGCAATCTCACGCAGTGAGAACCTGCACACCCAAGGGCGCGCGGTTCTTCTAAGGAAAATACAGATTTACGTCGGAGCAATGTCAGGCGCGACCGGCACGCGCCCCTGGGAAACCGGGAAATGCCCGGCCTCCAGAGGGGCTTGGACGGTCGCTTCAGCCCTTACTTCTGTTTTTCCAACTGGTGGTATTTGCCTTCCTTGTCCCACTGGTAGACCACGTAGTCGGAGACTTTCAGGTCGCCCTTGGCATCCCAGGTTTTTTCGCCCATGACGGTTTTCACCGGGTTGGCTTTCAGCCACTTGGCAGCGTCTTCGCCCTTGTTGGACTTGGCGCCGTTGAAGCCGGCGGCCAGGGCCTGGACCGACGCGTAGGCGTACAGGGTGTAGCCTTCAGGCTCGACGCCCTGGGCACGGAACGCGTCCACCACAGCCTTGCTGTCCGGCAGCAGGCGTGGGTCGGCGCCGAAGGTCATGTACACGCCATCGACGTATTGCGCGCCGCCAGCGGTGGTGACCAGTTCGTCGGTGACGATGCCGTCATCGGACATGAACTTCACGTCCTTGAGGCCTTGCTCGCGCAACTGGCGAACCAGCGGGCCGGCTTCCGGATGCAGGCCGCCGAAGTAGACCACGTCGGCACCGGCCGAGCGGATCTTGGTGACCACTGCGCTGAAGTCTTTTTCGCCACGGGTCAGGCCTTCGTACAACACCGGGTTCACGCCGCGCTTGGCCAGTTGTGCCTTGGTGGCATCCGCCAGGCCTTGGCCGTAGGTGTCCTTGTCGTGCAGCACGACGACTTTCTTGCCCTTGAGCACGTCGACGATGTAGTCGCCAGCCACGATGCCTTGCTGGTCGTCACGACCGCACATGCGGAACATCGCGCTCAGGCCACGCTCGGTCACGGCCGGGTTGGTCGAACCGGGGGTCATGGCAATGATGCCGGCTTCGTCATAGACCTCGGAGGCCGGGATGGTGTTGGACGAGCAGAAGTGCCCAACCACACCGATTACCTTGTCCTGGTCAACCAGGCGGTTGGCCACGGCCACGGCCTGCTTGGGTTCGCAGGCATCGTCACCGGCAACCAGTACAATCTTCTCACCGTTGATGCCGCCCGCTTTGTTGATGACATCGGCCGCTGCCTGCGCACCTTTCATGTACTGCTCGCCAAACGCAGCGTTGGCGCCGGTCATCGGCCCCGCCACACCCAATTTCACATCAGCTTGAGCAAACGCAGAAACACCCAGCGCAGTTGCCACTGCGAGGGCCAGGAAACCTTTCTTGTAAAACGTCTGGGACATGAGGTGGTGCTCCAAGGTTTTTTTTAGTTGGCACTGCGACTTCACTTCACTGAAAAGCTCAGAGCAAGGGCCGTGCCATCGGTTTTTTATTCTTAAAAAAGTCGCTGCTTTATTGTTATTTCGACTGTTTCGGGCCCTTTTTCACAGGGCGTGCAACCGTCTAAACCGCACGAGGTGCAACCTTATTTACAAGTAGGTGAAACCCTCCATGAGCCATCATTGCAACCGCCGCGCGAAACGGCGTGCAACCACTGTGTAACATCCTGCGTCACCGAACTGCACACTGTCGGTGCAGGGCTGCTACAACCCGCACCATAACAGGCTAGACGCTGGGCGGGAAAACGCCGCAGACCGTAACACTTTTCAACAATCAGATGACGATCCGCAAGCACTGGCCCGCGTGATACAGCGAAAAGCCGGCCTCATAGAGGCAACTGCGCAAGCCAACCCCGACCAAAGGCTGCATGGGCGCGAAGGGAATCGGCAAGGCCTTGGCGTCGCCATGGCACAGGTAATCGGCAAAGGCCTTGCCGACCACGGTGCCGGTGGTCACTCCCCGGCCGTTGTAGCCAGTAACGGCCACTAGGCCGGGCGCCGGCTCGAACAGGCGCATCAGGTGATCGGGGGTAAAGGCAATGCAACCGGTCCAGGTGCATTCCCACTCCACCGACTTGAGATAAGGGAAATAGTGCTGCTGCACCCGATCGGCCCAAGCCTTGAGGAACCAGGTGGGCTTGCGATTGCCGTTGCCCAGGCTGCCCAGCAGCAAACGACCGTCCTTGTCCCGGCGAATGCTGCTCAACACCTGGCGGGTGTCCCAGGAGCCCTGCCCGCCCGGCAGGATGCGGCGGGCGGCCTCGTCGTCCAGCGGCACCGAGGCAACCTGGTAGTAATAGCCGGGGAAGAAGTTACGCCGCAGTTCGGTCCAGTCGCCCTCGGTGTAGGCGTTGGAGGCGACCACGACTTGCTCGGCCAGCACCGAACCCTCGGCGGTCTGCACCGACCAGCGTTGGCCTTGGCGTTCCAGCCGCGTGACAGGCGAGTGATCGAACATCTGGGCGCCATGATCCTTGGCAGCCTTGGCCAATCCACTGGCATAGGCCATCGGATTGAGCGTGCCGGCCCGTCGGTCAAGCAGCGCGGCGGCGATCTTGTCGGTGCCGGTGGCATCGGCACAGGCTTGACCCGTGAGCAATTCAACCGGGGCGCCACGGCGTTTCCACTGTTCCTCGCGGCTGCGCAGGTCCGCCTCGCCCCGGGCGTTATGGGCCATGTGCAAGGTGCCTTCGCGGCGCAGTTGGCAATCGATGTCGTACTTGTCGACGAGGCTGAAAACCAACAGCCGGCGCGGCGCCCAGCATACGGTTGAGTTGGCTGCCCACCGCCTCGCCGAACCCGGCTTCAATGTCGTCCGGCGGGATCCACATCCCGGCGTTCACCAGCCCGACGTTGCGCCCCGACCCACCGTGCCCGGCCCGATGCGCCTCCACCACCGCGACACGCTTGCCCTGCTCCAGCAAATGCACCGCCGCCGACAGCCCGGTGAAGCCGGCGCCGATGATGCAGACATCCACCGTGACCTCGCCGGTGAGCGCAGCGTTTTCAGGCCTTTGTGGCGTCAGTTTTTCCCACAGACATTCTTCGCGTAACGGCATTGCCAGCTCCTGGTCAGGAGCAGCTGCAAGGGGCAAGCCACAAGCTGCAAGCTGATTTTGCTTGAGGCTTGCAGCTTGTGGCCTGAAGCTGCTTAATCGAAAGTAATCCCCTGCGCCAAAGGCAACTCCAGCGAGTAGTTCACGGTGTTGGTCTGGCGGCGCATGTAGCCGCGCCATGCATCGGAGCCGGATTCGCGACCGCCGCCTGTTTCCTTTTCGCCACCGAAGGCACCACCGATTTCCGCGCCGCTCGGGCCGATGTTGACGTTGGCGATGCCGCAGTCGCTGCCCACCGCCGACATGAACTGCTCGGCTTCACGCACGTCGGTGGTGAAGATGCATGACGACAGGCCTTGGGGCACGGAGTTGTTCAGGTGCAGCGCTTCGGCGAAATCCTTGTAGCCGACCACATAAAGGATCGGCGCGAAGGTTTCGTGGCGCACCACGTCGCTCTGCTCCGGCATCTCGACGATGGCGGGCGAGACGTAATAGGCATTCGGGAACTGGGCTTCGAGCTGGCGTTTACCACCGAACACCCGCCCGCCCTCGCTCAGCGCCTGCTCCAGCGCGTCCTGCATGTTCTCGTAGCTTTGCTTGTCGATCAGCGGCCCCACCAGGTTGCCTTCCAGTGGATGACCGATGCGCACCTTGGAATAGGCGGCCTTGAGGCGGGTGACGATTTCTTCCTTCACCGACTCATGGGCGATCAGCCGGCGCAAAGTGGTGCAACGCTGCCCGGCAGTGCCGACGGCGCTGAACAGGATGGCGCGCACGGCCATGTCCAGGTCAGCGCTCGGGGCCAGGATCATGGCGTTGTTACCGCCCAGCTCGAGGATGCTGCGGGCGAAACGCGCCGCGACTTTCGGCGCCACTTCGCGCCCCATGCGAGTACTGCCGGTGGCGCTGATCAACGCCACGCGCGGGTCGTCGACCAAGGCTTCGCCGGCATCGCGGCCGCCGATGATCACTTGGCTCAGGTACGGCGGCGCATCACTGAAATTGTTCAGCACGCGCTCGAACAGCGCCTGGCACGCCAGGGCGGTCAGCGGCGTCTTTTCCGAAGGCTTCCAGATCACCGAGTTGCCGCAGACCAGGGCCAGCGTGGTGTTCCAGGCCCAGACCGCCACAGGGAAATTGAAGGCGCTGATCACACCGACCACGCCCAACGGGTGCCAGGTTTCACGCATGTGATGCCCAGGACGTTCGGACGCGATGGTCAGGCCGTATAACTGGCGCGACAGGCCGACGGCGAAATCGCAGATGTCGATCATCTCCTGCACTTCGCCCAGGCCTTCCTGGGTGATCTTGCCCGCTTCCCACGACACCAGCTCGCCGAGGTCGGCCTTGTATTCACGCAGCAGGTCGCCGAACTGGCGCACCAACTCGCCACGACGGGGCGCCGGCACCTTGCGCCACAGGTCGAACGCATGCTCGGCCCGACTGACCTGCTGCTCGACTTCAGCAGCGCCTTCCCAGCTCACCGCACCGATGCGACTGCCATCGATGGGCGAATGCACAGGCTGTGTGCCGTTCTGGTACAGGGCCGGGGCGACGCCGAGACGATCAAGCAATGCAGCAATCATGGGGAAATTCCTCAAGCGAAAGACAATGGGTTGGCAGCCGGATGAACACGGCTGATCAGACCTGTAGTTGTAGCTGGCCCGAGACTTGCCAACAAACGACCTTTAAGCGAGATATCATTCCGTTTATTCATGCTGACCTGATCACGGGACAAGCAGAGCGACCAGAACCAAGGCCCCGTCATGCTCAATAAACGTTATTTGCCGTCGATTACAGCATTGCAGTGCTTCGAAGCAGTGACCCGCCACCTGAGCTTCACCCGCGCCGCCGAAGAGCTGAACTTGACCCAGAGCGCCGTCAGCAAACAGGTCGCGCAGCTGGAAGAGCTACTGCAGCACCTGCTGTTCCGGCGCGTGCGTCGACGCTTGCAGCTGACGCCTGCTGGGGATCTGTATTTGGGCGAAGTACGAAAAATCCTCACCCAAGTGGAGATGTCGACTCATTACTTGCGATCCTACGGAGGCGACACCGAAGTACTACGAGTCTCCACGCCGCCGACATTTGGAGCCCGCTGGCTGGTCCCTCGCCTCAAGGGTTGGCGCCTGCGTCATCCGAGCATTCACTTGGATCTCTGCAGCGAGCAGGAGGCCGACGACTTGCAGCAGGGGCGCAGCGACCTGGCGTTCTATTTCGGCCAGGCCTCACGGCCCGGGACTGAGTCCTTGAAGCTGTTCGGCGAAGAACTGGTGCCCGTCTGCGCACCGGGCAGCCTGCCGGAGCAGCCTTTCACCGATCCTACGCAACTGGCCGACCTGGTCCTGTTGCAAAACGCCTCGCGACCCCAGGCCTGGCACGACTGGTTCGATGACCAGGGCTACCACACCGAACACAGCTACCATGGGCCGCGCTTCGAAACCTTTTACATGTGCATCCGCGCCGCCCAGGTCGGCTGCGGCGTTGCGTTGCTGCCGAGGTTCCTGGTGGAGGAAGAACTGGCCGACGGAAAACTGGTCATCCCCTGGCAACATGCGATGCCCAGCACCAACGCCTATTACCTGGCGTATCCGGAACATTCGGCGGAGGTGCCCAAGGTGCGGCTGTTCGTGGAGTGGATGCTTGAGCAGATTGAAGGTGCTAGCACAGCCGCCTAGCCGCTGCGATGCGGCCTTGTGGCGAGGGGATTTATCCCCGCTGGACTGCGCAGCAGTCCCAGAGAAAGATGGGACGCTACGCGTCCAGCGGGGATAAATCCCCTCGCCACAAAGCCTGTGAGGCAAAAAACACTGGCAATACCTATGAGGGTTATGCGCCACTAGCCCTTTCACCATGAACTGCCGTGCCGCTGCCGCCGCAGCTACTTGTCTGGAGATTGCCGTTATGAGCGAGAGCGTGTTTGCCGATCGCATCGTGCAGAACCTGCTCGACACCGACTTCTACAAACTGACGATGATGCAGGCGGTGCTGCATAACTACCCTAACGTCGAAGTGGAATGGGAGTTTCGTTGCCGTAATAGCGAGGACCTGCGTCCGTACCTGGCGGAGATCCGCTTCCAGATCGAGCGCCTGGCCGAGCTGAGCCTGAGTGCAGACCAGTTGAGCTTCCTGGAGCGCATCAGCTTCATGAAACCGGATTTCCTGCGTTTCCTGGGCCTGTTTCGTTTCAACCTGCGCTACGTGCACACCGGCATCGAAAACGGTGAGTTGTTCATCCGTCTGCGCGGGCCGTGGTTGCATGTGATCCTGTTCGAAGTGCCATTGCTGTCCATCGTCAGCGAGGTGCGCAACCGCTATCGCTACCGTGAAATCGTGCTGGAGCAGGCGCGGGAACAGCTTTATCGCAAGTTCGACTGGCTGAGCGCCAACGCCAGCGCCGATGAACTATCCGAGCTACAAGTGGCCGACTTCGGTACCCGCCGTCGGTTCTCCTACCGAACCCAGGAAGAAGTGGTGAACGTGCTCAAGCACGACTTCCCCGGACGCTTCGTCGGCACCAGCAACGTGCATCTGTCCCGGGAGCTGGACATGAAACCCCTGGGTACCATGGCCCACGAGTGGATCATGGCCCATCAGCAACTGGGCCCTCGGCTGATCGACAGCCAGATCGCCGCGCTCGACTGCTGGGTCCGCGAATACCGAGGCCTGCTGGGCATCGCACTGACCGATTGCATCACCATGGACGCCTTCCTCAAGGACTTCGATCTGTTCTTCGCCAAGCTGTTCGACGGCTTGCGCCATGACTCGGGCGACCCGGTGATCTGGGCGGAAAAAGCCATCGCCCACTATCACCAGTTGGGCATCGACCCGATGAGCAAGACCCTGGTGTTCTCCGACAGCCTGACATTGCCCAAATGCCTGGAGATTTTTCGGGCGTTGCGTGGTCGCATTAATGTGAGCTTCGGTATCGGGACCAACCTGACCTGCGACATTCCAGGCGTGGAGCCTATGAGCATCGTGCTTAAAATGATCAGCTGTGACGGGCAACCCGTGGCCAAGATTTCAGACGAGCCCGGCAAGACCCACTGCAAGGACCCGAATTTCGTCGCCTATATGCGACATGTTTTCCAAGTACCTGCCGCCCTTACTGGCACATCAAGCAAGGAGTGAATTCATGCAAGCCGTACAGCGTGAGATAGCTGAACAGCTCAACGTCCAGCCACCGTTCGCCGATGACGCCGCCCTCAAGGCCGAAGTCGCTCGCCGGGTGAGCTTCATCCAGGATTGCCTCGTCAATTCAGGGCTCAAGAGCCTGGTGCTGGGTATCAGCGGCGGCGTTGATTCGTTGACCGCAGGCCTGTTGGCCCAACGTGCCGTGCGTGAGCTGCGGGAGAAAACCGGCAACGCGGCGTACAAGTTCATCGCCGTGCGCCTGCCGTATGAAACGCAGTTCGACGAGCACGAAGCCCAGGCTTGTGTCGATTTCATCGAGCCGGATGAGCGCCACACGGTAAACATCGGCCCGGCGGTCAAGGCGCTGGCCAAGGAAGTCCTCGCATTCGAAGGCAAGGGGCCCGGCTCGCGGGATTTCGTGCTGGGCAATACCAAGGCGCGGATGCGCATGGTGGCGCAATACACCATCGCCGGCGCCGAGCAAGGCCTGGTGATCGGCACCGACCATGCGGCTGAAGCGGTCATGGGTTTCTTCACCAAGTTCGGTGACGGCGCCTGCGACCTGGCCCCGCTGAGCGGGCTGGTGAAAAACCAGGTTCGGGCCATTGCCCGTGACTTTGGCGCGCCAGAATCATTGGTGGAAAAAGTCCCCACCGCCGACCTCGAAGACTTGTCGCCGGGCAAGCCGGACGAAGCTGCCCATGGCGTGACCTACGGCGAGATCGACGCGTTCCTGCACGGCCAACCGATCCGCGAAGAAGCCGCGAAGATTATTTGCGACACCTATCGCAAGACCGAGCACAAGCGCGTGATGCCGTACGCGCCGTAATCACCGCGACGGTGTGACAATCCCTGTGGGAGCGAGCCCGCTCGCGAAGGCGTCGCATCAGCGACATCATTGCTGACTGACACACCGCTTTCGCGAGCAGGCTCGCTCCCACAGGGGTCGATTTTTTGCCTGGTATGAAAAAAGCGCCCTGCATGGGGGCGCTTTTTTTGTGCCTGAAAATTGATTACTTCAGGGTAACCGTGCCTTTCATCATCGAGATATGGCCTGGGAACGAGCAGAAGAAACCGTACTTCTCGGAAGCGCTGAGTTTCGACACGTCGAAGGTCACCGAATCTTTCTCGCCAGGCACCGATAATCTTGGTGTGGGCAATGATGCGGGCATCGCCTTCCTTGAGGTAGTTCTTGTCGATACCAGCGCCCAGGCCATCGGTGGCAATCGGCTGCATGTCAGCCTCTTTGCTCAGCACCCAGTTATGGCCCATGACATTCTTCGGCAAGCTGCCGGAGTGAGTCAGCTCAACGGTGAAGGTCTTGCAGCTCTTGTCGATCTCGATGGCCTTGGTGCTGAAGGACATCTGGTCGGTCGAATCGATGGTGGTCGTGCACTCCGCTGCCATCAGTTGGCTGCTAGCCAGCGTCAACAGGGATACTGCTACAAGTTTGGCGAACATCATGAATCTCCAAGGCATGGTTAACAAAATTCCGTCAAAGGGGAAGACTGCCTGATTTTCCGACAAGTTCCTATGACCTGTGTCAAAGATTGTATACAACTTAAGCCTATCAGCCTGATGGACAGAATCAACCAGCCATAAGTATGACGCGCCCCTATGATCAGCCCCATCACCTACTGGAGCGATCGTCATGAACTTCAACAGCCTGTTGTGCAGCTTGCTTGCCGCCTACGCCTGCGGCGCCAGCGGCACCTATGAAAAACCCCGCCGCGAGGTTTGATTTCCTTGCGCATTAGCGGGCAGGCTTTACTCTGGACCGGTTACCGACCATGGAGTAAAGCATGTCCATCGCCTCTGTTTGTGTATTTTGCGGCGCCAGCACCGGCAGCCACCCAGCTTATCGCGAAGCCGCCCAGGCCCTGGGGCGGGTGTTGGCGGAACGAAAGCTGACCCTGGTCTATGGCGGTGGCGCGGTGGGCCTGATGGGTATCGTCGCCGATGCGGCCCTCGCGGCGGGCGGCGAAGTGATTGGCATCATCCCGCAGAGCCTGAAGGACAAGGAAATCGGCCACAGTGGCCTGACGCGCCTGGAAGTGGTGGACGGCATGCACGCGCGCAAGGCCCGCATGGCCGAACTCAGCGACGCCTTCATCGCCCTGCCTGGCGGCCTCGGCACCTTGGAAGAACTGTTCGAAGTCTGGACCTGGGGCCAGCTCGGCTACCACGGCAAACCGCTGGGTCTGTTGGAAGTGAACGGCTTCTACAGCAAGCTCACCGGCTTTCTGGATCATATCGTCGGCGAGGGTTTCATCCGTGCGCCCCATCGTGACATGCTGCAAGTGAGCGACTCACCGCAAAACCTGCTCGACGCGCTGGACGAATGGCAGCCATCGATCCAGCCGAAGTGGGCCGAACAAAAACCCAACTAACGTCTCGACCCCGATACAGGGCAGAATACGCGCCGCTCAAACCTCACCTTCGACCCCAGAGGATCGCCCATGGCCAAACCCAATTATTCCTTCGCCAAACGTCAGAGAGACTTGGCCAAGGAGCAGAAGAAAGAGGAAAAGCTCCAGCGCAAGAAAGCCAGCGCAGAAGAAGCAGCACTGAACCCGGATGCCGAAGGCGACGTGGCGGCAGAAGCTGATGTCGATGCACCGAAAGATCAGGCACCCGACGCCTGAAATCCCCACTTGGACCGATGATCGATCCGGTCCAACGGTTTGTGTCCAGGGCTGGCAGCCTCGCTGCCGGCCCTTGCAAACCCCCTATATCCCCAACGCCTTGACGATCGACAACCGATAGCCTTCAGGCAAATTGGCCGGCAATCGCCCCGGTTCGAACATCCCGATCTCCTTGTGCTCGTGACTGATCACCGGCACGAAACCGCCCAGCAATTGGCAGCGGTAGGTGGAGATGAAAACGTGCTTGCCTGGGATCACCTCGAACAGATACGAATCCAGTGGCTCTCCTACGCTGACCTCGACCGCCAGTTCCTCGGCAATCTCCCGGGCCAGGCATTGCGGCGCCGTTTCACCCAGTTCGATCCGCCCGCCGGGCAGTTCCCATTCGTCCCGCTCGTTGAGCATCAGCACAACCAGGCCTTCTGGGGATTGCAGCACACCTTTGATCGATACCGGGAACATGGGTAAACCTCATTCATCCATGTGACACATAACCTGTGGGAGCGGGCTTGCTCGCTCCCACAATGGATCCCCTTATGACTCCAGCGGCATCACCGTCACCCGCACTTCGGGATCATGGGTACCGCCCCCCAGGATTACCCCGCGCAACGGTGACACGTCGGAAAAATCCCGGCCCCAGGCCAGGGTGATGTGTTCCAGGGCCGGCTGCACATTGTTGGTCGGGTCGAAGTCCACCCAGCCCAGCACCGGGCAGAACACCGACACCCAGGCGTGCGAAGCATCGGCGCCTATCAGGCGGGCCTGGCCGGGCGGTGGCTGGGTCAGCAGATAGCCGCTGACGTAACGCGCCGCCAATCCGCGGGATCGCACACAAGCCAGCATCAGGTGGGCGAAGTCCTGGCAGACGCCGCGGCGTCGCTCCAGCACTTCCACCAACGGCGTCGCGACCTGGGTGGCCTCGGCGTCGAAGGTGAACTCTTCGAAAATCTTCTCCATCAATGCCTGGACCCCGACCATCAGCGGTCGTCCCGCCGGAAAACAGCTTTCCGAGAACTCCACGAAGCTGCGCTTGAGGTGCACATAGGGCGATTCGAAACGGTAGCGACAGGCGTCCAGTAACCGCGCCGTCAGCGGTCGACCGCTATAGGTCAACGCGTCACGGGTCGAATCCCAGGCCGGCGACAGATTGAAATCCAGTTCAGGGCGCGCGAGCACCTCGACGCTCAGGCGGGCATTGACCAGCAGTTCATCGTGAGGCCGCTCGAAGGCCAGGCGGGTCAAAGGATTGCCGAACACGTCCTGCTCATCCCGACGGGTCGTCGGCTCCGGACTGATCAGCAACTGCTGTTCGGTGCAACGCTGCCAATCACAGGCCCGTGGCCACAGATGGGCCAGTTGCTGCGCCAGGGACACCGGGCTGTCGTAGTGGTAATGGGTGTCGTGGAGTATCTGGTAACGAGCATTCATCAGACGGACACCGTGCGTTGGCTGACGTCATCGACGTGGGCAAAATGGCGCAAGGCCAGGCGATCGGACACCTGGCCGCTGACATCGGCCACTTCCTGCAACAGCTCGGCCAGCCCGTCGAGTGCCGCGCGCAGGCTGGCTTCGCCGAACAACGGGTTTTCCAGGCAGCGCAGGTCGAAGCGCGACAGGCGCGTCACCAACTCCGGCAACGCGGTATCCCTGGGCGCGCCAAAATCATCGTTCAAGCGCTTGAGGGTGCGTGCCACCAGTTTCAATTGGAAGAGCACCGCATGGGGGTTCTGTTCGTCCAGCAACAACAGGTCGAGCACGGGGATCAACTGCGCCACCGCCAGGTAGCGCGAGCGGTAGGTGATGCTGCTGTTGCCCAACTCCAGCAGCCACTCCAGCCCGGCCTGATCGAACACCGCTTCGCCCCGCAAGAACGCCGCCAGGCTGGCGCTGAGAAACTGCAGGCGCTCCAGGCGCCGGCCGATCATCAGGAAGCGCCAGCCCTCGTCGCGGGTCATGTCGTCCAGGGCGAACCCGGATAACGCCGCCAGGGACATCACCAAGCGATTGAGGAAATCCAGCAACTCACCGAAATCCGGTTCACTGGTTTCCAGTTCCACGGCTTCGCGCTGCAGCTCCACCAGCGCCTGCCAGTTTTCCCGCGACAGCTTGCCGCGAACCTGCGAAGCCGCCCACTGCAAGCGCTGCAGGTTGGAACGCAGGCTGAAAGACCAGTCATCGCCGAGCATGGCCGCCATCAGGCGTTCGGGCAGCTCGCCCTCTTCGGGCAACAGCATCAGGCTTTCGCCCAGGGAGACCGCCGATTGCAGCGCCTGTGGGTCATCACCGTCGACATACCGCGCCAGCATGATCCGCAGGAGGCGAGCGCTGTCGTCGCAGCGCTCGCAATAACGACCGAACCAGAACAGGTTCTCGACGACTCGCGACGGCAGGTACGGATCGCGGCGCACCAGATCATGAACGCCGACGGTGCGCTGGGCCTTCCATTGCTCGCCGCCGGGCGCTTGCTCGCCGAGCACCCATGTGTCCTTGCTGGCACCGCCGCGCTGCATCGACACCACCTCGGCATCGGCCTCGGCAGCCACGCGGGTCAGGCCACCGCGCAGCACGCGATAATCGTTTTTCCCGGACACGGCGTACACGCGCATGCCGATGGCCCGGGGCTGGATCAAGCCATCCTCGGCCTGCCACACCGGCGCCTGGGAAAGCTGCGCCAGCTCCTGGGCGACATAGGCATAAGGCCGCGCCTGCATACGTGCCGCCAACTGAGCGCGCTGGTTCTCGTCCAGGTCTCGGCCGAACACCGGTGTGAAGCTTTGGGAAGGAAACGCCGGCTTGATCAACAGCTGAGGTAGTTTCTCCAGGGCCTGGGCCAGCACTGGCGGTTCACCGCACCACCAGGTCGCGATGGAAGGCAGCATCAGTTCTTCGCCGAACAGATACTGGTTGATCTTCGGCAAGAACCCCAAGAGCCCTGGCGATTCCAGCACACCGCTGCCCAGGGCATTGGCCACCAGCACCCGGCCCTGGCGCACCGCTTCCAACAACCCGGGCACGCCCAGGGCCGAATCGGTGCGCAACTCCAGCGGGTCGCAGAAGTCATCGTCGAGCCGGCGCATGATCGCGTGGACCCGACGTAACCCGCTGAGGGTCTTGAGGTAGACCGTGGCGTCCCGGACGGTCAGGTCACCGCCCTCCACCAATGGGTAGCCGAGCTGGCGCGCCAGGTACAGATGCTCGAAATAGCTCTCGTTGAAACGCCCGGGCGTCAGCAGCACCACCAGCGGCGGCTCGCCGTCACTGGGTGCCTGCCGTGCCAGCGTCTCTTGCAAGGTCCGGAAGAAACCGGACAGGTGCTGCACCTTCAGGTCGCGATAAAGATCGGGAAACGCCCGGGACACGATCGTCCGGTTTTCCAAGGCATAACCGGCCCCGGAAGGCGCTTGGGTCCGATCCGCAGTCACCCACCAGCGACCATCGGGCGTGCGCGCCAGGTCCACGGCATACAGGTGCAGAAAGTCGCCATCCGGCGGCGTGATGCCTTGGCAAGGCCAGAGGAAATTGTTGTGGCCGAATACCAGCTCCGCCGGCAGCAGCCCTTCGCTGATCAGCCGCTGCGGCCCGTACAGGTCGGCCAGTACCGCATTGAGCAGACGCGCGCGCTGGGCGATGCCGGCCGACAGCAGCTTCCATTCCTGGGCATCGATGACGTGGGGCAGCAGATCCAGCTCCCAGGGCCGATCGGCGCCCTTCGGGTCCGCATAGACGTTGTAGGTGACGCCGTTTTCCTGGATCTGCCGGGCCAGCAATGCCTGGCGCTGGAGCAGTTGTGCCGGCGTACTGCGCTGCAATTGGTCGAACAGCCGCCGCCAGTGCGCACGCAACGCACCGCTGTCGTCCAGCAATTCGTGATAGGTGCCCGTCGTCAGCGGGTAACGGTCAAGCAGGTCAGGCATGGAAAGCTCGGCAGGACGGCAATGATAGGTGAGACTAGCGCAAGCGTATGACGCCCGGATAGGTGTGTTTGTGTTGGATCCAGCCTGGGTTTGCACGCTGCAATCCTTGTGGCGAGGGAGCTTGCTCCCGCTGGGGCGGTCCGACGTCTCGGGCGCAGCAGCCCCCGAGATCTTACGGTCGCTGCGCAACCGAGCGGGAGCAAGCTCCCTCGCCACAAGGTCCAGCTAGCTTTTTGAGGTCCCGTGAAAGCGCCGCAGATCGAGCGTGAAGGGGAATTCGTTATCTGTTGCCAGATCGGGGATCGGAAGTTTCCCCGGCGTGTGTCCAATACGGAAGAATCGCGCCATCCGCCGACTCTCAGCTTCGTTGGCGTTCACCGGCAGGCTGTCATAGTTGCGCCCGCCGGGATGCGCCACGTGGTATTGGCAACCGCCCAGCGAGCGTTGCGTCCAAGTGTCGAGCACGTCAAAGACCAGCGGCGCGTGGACCGGGATGGTCGGCTGCAAGCAGTTGAACGGTTGCCAGGCGCGGAAACGTACCCCGGCGACGAACTCGCCTACGCGACCGGTTGGCTGCAATGGCACCGGCACGCCATTGCAGGTCAACAGATAACGTTGTGGTGCCAACCCCGTGAGCTTGATCTGCAAGCGCTCCAGGGATGAGTCCACATAACGCACCGTGCCGCCCGCCGAGCCCTCTTCGCCCAACACATGCCAAGGCTCCAGCGCCTGGCGCAGCTGCAGCTCGATACCGTTGACCGCATAATCGCCGACCTTGGGGAAGCGGAACTCCAGGTGCGCGGCAAACCAGTCGGCGCGCAGCGGATAACCCGCGACATTGAGTTCCTCGATGACCTCGGCGAAATCCTGTTCGATGAAGTGCGGCAGCAGGAAACGATCATGCAGCTCGGTGCCCCAGCGCGCCAGCTTGGCCGGCGCATAGGGCTCACGCCAGAACCGCGCCACCAGCGCCCGCAACAGCAATTGCTGGGTCAGGCTCATGCGGGCGTGGGGCGGCATTTCGAAAGCGCGCAGCTCCAGCAAGCCGAGACGCCCAGTGGCGCCGTCCGGAGAATAGAGCTTGTCGATGCAGAACTCGGCGCGGTGGGTGTTGCCGGTCACATCGATCAACAGGTTGCGCAGCAGCCGATCGACCAACCACGGCGGGCATTCCTCGCCGGGCTGGGGCATTTGCGCGAAGGCGATTTCCAGTTCGTACAACGCGTCATTGCGCGCCTCGTCCACCCGCGGAGCCTGGGACGTCGGGCCGATGAACAACCCGGAAAACAGGTAGGACAACGACGGATGGTTATGCCAGTAGCTGATCAGGCTGCGCAGCAAGTCCGGACGTCGCAGGAACGGTGAGTCAGCCGGTGTCGCGCCACCCAGTACGAAATGGTTACCGCCACCGGTACCGGTGTGCCGGCCATCGATCAGAAATTTCTCGGTGGTCAGTCGGTTCAGTCGTGCTTGCTCGTAAAGAAACTCTGTGCGCTCGACCAACTCATCCCAGCTCGCCGAAGGCTGCACGTTGACCTCGATGACACCCGGGTCCGGCGTGATGCGGAAGTTGCTCAGGCGCGGGTCGCTCGGCGGCTCGTAGCCCTCCAACAGGACAGGGCAATCCAGCTCATGCGCGGTCGCTTCGATGGCGCTGACCAGTTCCAGGTAATCCTCGACCCGTTCCAGCGGCGGCATGAACAGGTACAGCCGCCCTTCCCTGGCCTCGGCGCAGAAGGCGGTGCGGGTCAGCCAATCGGCCGATTCGTCGATCTTCGGCACGCGCTCCTGTTCCAGTGCCGGCTCGCCGTGACGGTTCAGTTGCTCGGTACCGGGCAACTCGGGCAAGTCCTGGTTCGGGTCGGTGGGATGGATGAACGGATATTCGGCCGCCGTCACCCAGGGCTGGGACGCCAGTGGCAAGCGGTAGCCCAAGGGCGAATCCCCCGGTACCAGCCGGCAATGATCGTCGCGCAAGTACCAGCGCCCGCTTTGCCATTGGTCGCCCTTGGCGGTTCGGGCCAGCGGCAGGACCTGGCCGATCACTTTACCCAGCCCCTGGCTGAAGACCTTGCGCAACCGCACACGCTCCAACGGGTCTTCCAACCGGGAATCCTCGGCCGTCACGTTCGAAGGCAACGTGCCTTCGCGCCAGAGATAATGGAAATTGTCTTCGTAGGCGGGAAACACAAACCGCGTAGGAATGTTCAAGCGTTCAGCGACACTTGCCAGAAAACGACCCGCCAACTCGCCATCGGCGCCGCAGTCCTTCTGCTCGTCGGCAATCAATGCGCTGTCATGCCAGATCGGCACTCCGTCGCGCCGCCAATAGCAGTTGAGCGACCAGCGCGGCAATTGCTCGCCGGGGTACCACTTGCCCTGGCCGAAATGCACCAGCCCTTGCGGCGCGTAATGCTCGCGCATGCGCTGGAACAGCTCGGCGGAAAGGCGGCGCTTGTCCGGCCCGAGGGCAGCGGTGTTCCACTCGGCGCCGTCCGGGTCGTCGATGGACACGAAAGTCGGTTCACCGCCCATGGTCAGGCGCACGTCACCGTCCTGCAGGTCGGCATCGATCTGCCGGCCCAACGCCTGGATCGCCAACCATTGTTCTTCGGTGTAGGGCTTGGTGACCCGCGGCGCTTCCCAAATCCGCTCGACGGACATTTCGTGGCTGAACTGACACTCGCACGGCTCCACCAAGCCACTGATCGGCGCCGCCGAGGACGGATCAGGACTACACGCCAAGGGAATATGCCCTTCGCCCGCGAACAACCCGGACGTGGCATCGAGGCCGATCCAACCGGCGCCGGGCAGGTAGACCTCGCACCAGGCATGCAGGTCAGTAAAGTCCACTTCCGTACCAGACGGGCCGTCGAGGCTTTTCACATCAGCGGTCAACTGGATCAAGTAACCCGAGACAAACCGCGCCGCCAGGCCCAAGTGACGCAACAGCTGCACCAGCAACCAGGCCGAGTCACGGCATGAACCGGACGCGTGCTCCAACGTATGTTCTGGCGTCTGCACGCCGGGTTCCATGCGGATCAGGTAGTTGATGTCTTCGCTCAGGCGCTGGTTGAGCGCCACCAGAAAATCCACCGCCGGCAGCGGCGTGCGGTCGATGCCGTCCAGGTAAGCCTTGAACTTCGGCGTCAGCGGAAGCTTTTCCAGGTAGGGCATCAGCTCGTGTTTTTCGTCAGCCGCGTAGGTGAACGGGATTTTCTCGGCGTAGGGCTCGAGGAAAAAATCGAACGGATTGAACACCGCCATCTCGGCGACCAGATCGACCTCGACCCGCAGCTCATTGGTTTTTTCCGGGAACACCAGCCGCGCCAGGTAATTGCCCTGGGGATCCTGTTGCCAATTGATGAAATGCTGATCGGGCGAGACTTTCAGGGCATAGGAAAGAATACGCGTGCGGCTGTGGGCCGCCGGGCGCAGGCGAACGATCTGCGGACCGAGTTCGACAGCGCGCTCGTAGCGATAGTGTGTGACATGGTGCAAAGCGACATGAATCGACACGGCGTGCCTCCTGCGGAGCCTGGGCGTTATCGAAAGCGGCGCAAGACTTATGCCATGCAGGCAGGCCGGACACTTTCAACGTCTACTCAGGGCAGTAGAGCACTAAAACCGCGCGATGCCTGTACTGATCTGCAAAGGCCGCACATAAATGCGGCGCGGGGCGGTAGCGAATCGACTCAGCGGCGCGGGCGCGAGGCCTTGGCGGACTGGAGGATGCGTTCGCGTTGGTGGCGGATTTCGATGAGTTTGCTGCGCATTTCCCGGTGGCGTTTGCTGTTGAGCAGCAGGAGTCCCAGTAGCGGCAACAGCACCGCAAACACGTACACACCTTGATGCGGCCCATAAGCAAACGTCGGCAACACCGCCGCCAGACAGGCGAGGAAATAACCCGCCACCCACCAGATCGCCCAGGCGCGTCCGCGTGCGATCATGAGATTGCCCAGGATCAGGACACTCACCAGAGCCAACGTGCCGAGCCCAACATAGTTGCTCCTGACGGAAGGCTCCAAGGCACGCCAATAAGTGCCTCCGGACAAAACCAGCAGCGCAGATCCGGAAAAGCAGCCCAGAAAGATCGTCCCCATGAACACCGGAAAATAACGGGCGAGGAACTGCTTCAATGATCCGCCGCCGATCATTCCGTGAACTCCTCATACAACCCGACGGCAACAGTCTTCACAGCACCATCGCCGGTATAGCTGCCAATGATCCCCAAAGCGCCGCCGAGAGAATCCTTTATTTGAGTCAGCGTGGCGTGCCTGATTTCAGCGGAGGAGTAACGCTTGGGCAAGGCGCCCGCTCGTTGCTGCAGTTTGAGCAGCTTGGCGGTAAGACTCGGATCTTTCAGGGTCAACAATTCCTTGGTCAGTTTGCTGCGCTCCTGACGACTCAGGCCCTTGAGCAACTGATACCAACTCTTCCCGGTACCGGCTGCTTTGCTGGCCTTCAGCAGCCGAACAGTCGTAAGCGCCGAGCCACCGACGCCCACAAGGGAAACACCGTCGAGAATGGGGCTTACGATGTTGTACCAATCGGCGTCGTTCATTTCATCGTTGCCAGTAGGATTGGTTAACTCATTCGCCACCCGCATCCCGCCTATGACGCATTGCGCAGTGCTGGCCGTCGCCGCAGCGGCGCCCAGGGCAACGACAAAGGCACTGGCTCCAGCCGTAAAGGGCACAGCGACGCTTCCGCTGAATACCACCACCCAACCGATGACAGCGGCGACGCAGGACAAACCGGCATTCATCGACTCAGTCCCGAGTTTTGACTCACGCGGACTGCTTTTTACCTGATCGATGAATTGCTGCGGGGCGATGTATTTCTTGGCCTCGCGCAAAATGATTCGCTTGGGCGCGATGCTGCAAATCGGCTTGAATTCGCGCAGCGTCACCACGTTGTACTCGGAATCGATGTACACCACGCCCGCACCGGCGATGTTGGGGTCGGCATCGATGGCTGCGAACAGACGCGGCAAGTTGACTTGGCTTTCGATGCGTTTGCGGGCCATGAACTGGGAAAAGCTCAGGTCCATGCCAATGCCCGTTGAAGCGCTGCTCATATGAATCGTCCTTGAGAATCGGAAAGTGGGGCTTTATCCACACTGAACACCCGTGGCGAGGGAGCTTGCTCCCGCTCGGCGGCGAAGCCGTCGTAAACCGGCCGGCACGGTCTGCCTGGGAACATTGCATGGGATTGTTTGGGGCCGCTTCGCAGCCCAGCGGGAGCAAGCTCCCTCGCCACAAAAGCGATGCATCCGCCGTCACGCCGTTGGCGGTCGCCACGATAACAAACAGCCAGCACGCCCGCTAGAAAGCAAAACGCCAGCACTAAGGCTGGCGTTTTGCGAGGTGGCGGGGTGATCAGCGCGGTACGACAGGCTTGCGCGCCGGCTTCGGTCCCTTGCCCTTGGCCGCGTCCTTGCGCTCCTTGGCGGCCTTCTGGTTGCGGGCGAACGCGGCGGCCTTGGCTTGCTCGCGCTTGTCCCAGGCATTGCCGCCGTCGCTGGCACGTGGGGGCAGGCCGGTGTGCTGGGTCAGGATCTTGGTAGTTTCCTTGGCCACTTTATGGCTGCCAGCCGGCGTCGAGTTCTTGCGACGGGCGCTCTGGTAGCTGTCGGTGGCCGGCTGGTGCAACGGAATCAACTGGTGCTTGCCCGGCCCGATCAGGTCAGCGCGACCCATGCGGGTCAGTGCTTCGCGCAGCATCGGCCAGCCTTTCGGGTCGTGATAACGCAGGAACGCCTTGTGCAGGCGGCGCTGTTCTTCACTCTTGACGATGGTCACCGCGTCGCTCTTGTAGGTGACCTTGCGCAGCGGGTTCTTGCCCGAGTGGTACATGGCGGTGGCCGTGGCCATCGGCGACGGATAGAACGCCTGCACCTGGTCGGCCCGGAAGCCGTTGCCCTTGAGCCACAGCGCCAGGTTCATCATGTCTTCGTCAGTGGTACCCGGGTGAGCCGCGATGAAGTATGGAATCAGGTACTGCTCTTTCCCGGCTTCCTTGGTGTACTTCTCGAACATGCGCTTGAACTTGTCATAGCTGCCGATGCCCGGCTTCATCATCTGGTTGAGCGGACCTTCCTCGGTGTGCTCCGGGGCGATCTTCAGGTAACCACCGACGTGGTGGGTCACCAGTTCCTTGACGTATTCCGGCGACTCGACCGCCAGGTCGTAACGCAGGCCGGAGGCGATCAGGATCTTCTTCACCCCAGGCAAGGCCCGGGCGCTGCGGTACAGCTGGATCAGCGACGAATGGTCGGTGTTCAGGTTCGGGCAGATGCCAGGGAACACGCAGGATGGCTTGCGGCACGCGGATTCGATTTCCGGGCTCTTGCAGGCGATGCGGTACATGTTCGCGGTCGGCCCGCCAAGGTCGGAAATCACCCCGGTGAAGCCAGGGACCTTGTCGCGGATCTCTTCGATCTCGCGAATGATGGACTCTTCGGAACGGTTCTGGATGATCCGGCCTTCGTGCTCGGTGATCGAGCAGAACGTGCAGCCACCGAAGCAGCCGCGCATGATGTTCACCGAGAAACGAATCATCTCGTAGGCCGGGATCTTCTCCTTGCCGTAGGCCGGATGAGGAACACGTGCGTAAGGCATGCCAAACACGTAGTCCATTTCTTCAGTGGTCATCGGAATGGGCGGCGGGTTGAACCAGACATCGACTTCGCCGTGCTTCTGCACCAGCGCACGGGCGTTACCCGGGTTGGTCTCCAGGTGCAGCACGCGGTTGGCGTGGGCATAGAGCACCGCATCGCCACGGACCTTTTCCACCGACGGCAGGCGGATCACGGTCTTGTCGCGGGTCATCTTCGGGCTTGCCAGGATCTGCACGACCTTGGCTTCGCTCGGGTCTTCTGCACTTGAGAAAGTCGACCCCTTTTTCCTGCTCGATGGCGCAGGCTTGCGTGTCCTGGGTATTCACGTACGGGTTGATGATCTTGTCGATCTTGCCCGGACGGTCGATACGCGTGGAATCGACTTCGTACCAGCCTTGCGGTGTGTCACGACGGATGAACGCGGTGCCGCGCACGTCGGTGATGTCTTCGATCTTGTGGCCATAGGACAGGCGCTGGGCGACTTCGACAATCGCTCGCTCGGCGTTGCCGTAGAGCAGGATATCGGCGCAGGCGTCGATCAGGATCGAGTTGCGCACCCGGTCCTGCCAGTAATCGTAGTGGGCGATGCGGCGCAGGGACGCTTCGATGCCGCCGAGCACGATCGGCACGTGCTTGTAGGCTTCCTTGCAGCGTTGGCTGTAGACCAGGCTCGCGCGGTCCGGCCGCTTGCCCGCCAGGCCACCGGGGGTGTAGGCGTCATCGGAGCGGATTTTCTTGTCGGCGGTGTAGCGGTTGATCATCGAGTCCATGTTGCCGGCCGCGACGCCGAAAAACAGGTTGGGCTCGCCGAGCTTCATGAAATCGTCTTTGGACTGCCAGTTCGGCTGGGCAATGATCCCGACACGGAAGCCTTGGGCTTCCAGCAGACGGCCAATGATCGCCATACCGAACGACGGGTGATCGACGTAGGCATCACCGGTCACGATGATGATGTCGCACGAATCCCAGCCGAGCTGATCCATCTCCTCCCTGCTCATCGGCAGGAACGGCGCCGGGCCGAAACATTCGGCCCAGTACTTGGGATAGTCAAATAACGGCTTGGCTGCTTGCATGTCGATGACCGGTATAAAGGATGAAAAATCGCGGGCGCGGAATATAGCACAAAAAACAACCAATTCCGACCACAGCGGTCGGCTTTTGCATCACCCCGCCCGAGTACCCTATTTGCAGAGGGCGCAGGCATTACATAGTTACCGCTCGTCGAAATGACTATCGGAATAACTTGGATAGACCAATCACACCGTCAGTGGTCTTCCAATGAGTACAAAAGGTTCCCAGGCGCAAGAAACACTTTCTTCAGCGCCATCTATCCATCCACATGAGGCTTTCATCAAGACACAACTTCCTCCCTGGATCAAAAAAGCAACACCGGCAATGCTCGAGGCGTTGCGACAACATCTGGTCAGCAGCAATCAGTCCAGACACGACATCAAAGAACTCCTCGACGAACTGAAAAGCCCCGAAGCCTTCGCCCGCCCCCTGGTACGTGACGCGATCCGTAAAAATTTTTCCGGGCTAGTGAAGGATGAGAACGCCCTTCTTGTGCGCGAGTGGAAAAGCAGTCACCTGCTGGGCCTGATCAAAACCCACGACAAAACCACCGAACAGACGTTGCTGGAAGCTGCCCTGCAGAACTTCGAAGCCTCGGAAACAGAGGTCGGTGGGATGGAGCAAGGCACGGGTATCTATAACGTCCCCCAAACCGGGAGGACCTTGACGTCCGTTTCCCCAGCCCGATTCGCCGCCGTTTGTCGTCAACTGGACGTCGGCGGCCAGTACCTCACGCACCTCAACGAAGTACTTCAACCAACAACCCAACCAGGCGCCAAGCGCACCGCGGCACAAGTCCTTGAGATTCTCCATCGGCATGAACGCAATTGTTTCGGGGTCGCCCTGCTCTGCGCTCATATTCGGAGCGAGCTGGCACCCGCGATTTACCTGCAATTCCGTAGCCTGCAACGCGAGGTCTTTCATCCGGATTTGCTATGCAGTCATCTGACCATCAAGGACGTCGTGATCCCTACTGTTCTGGTGATCCAGCAAAAGCAGCCCGATAAAAAGATCATTCTCTATACGCCGAACGACCCGGTCTTGCCGTTTCGTAGCCATGAAACCATGGACGATCTGCACCACAGCCTCGCCGAGCGTTTGAGCACGCCCGCCTATGCGGAATTTTTCAGTTGCCTCGTGCCCCTGGAGCACAGGGGTACGCTCTTGACCGTGCAGCCTGCTCGAACCTACTTTCTCCAAGCCGAGATACGCATGCACACCGAGCGCGCCACGCTGAACGAACCCGTTGCCGTCGCCGCAATCCAGGGAAATATATACCAGGCCATGGCCGTGCAACGGATCGCACAGATCCAGAACGATGCCCGTGTCCTCGCCACCCCCACGGCCGATGTCGATATTCTCAGCCAGCAAAAACGCCTTCAACGGTACGCCGACCTAGGCAAGTCCGTGCTGTTTTTTGCGGCATCGTTCGTCCCCGTCATCGGAGAAGTATTGCTGGTGGTTGCCGCCGTACAGCTGACCGAAACGATCTATGACGGATTCGCCGCCTGGAGCCGGGGCGACAGCGACCAGGCCTTGAATGACTTATTGGACGTTGTGGATAACGCGGCTTTGGCCGTGGCGACCGCAGGAGCCCTCAAGGGCGCTGGCTTCACGGCAAAACTGGTGAAAGTCCACGTACGCAACAAGGGGTGGCGCCTCTGGCACTCGGACCTTGGCGCGTACCGTGACCCCATAATCCTGCCCGAAGAGCTCCCCGCCAACGCCGAAGGCATCTATCTACATGAACAACGGCATTATCTGAAGCTCGACGACGGTGTCCATGCCATACAACGCGACCCGCAAGACCAGCAGTGGCGATTGCTTCATCCAATGGATTCAAAGGCCTACTCTCCTCCTTTGCTGCGCAATGGCGTTGGCGGCTGGCGTCACTCGCATGAGGCGCCCAAGCATTGGGACGAGTTCAAGCTGATCAAGCGATTAGGGCCGGACGCCGCCAACATCAAGCCAGCAGCGGCTGAACACATCCTGCTGCTCAGCGGAGTCGACAACACGACGCTGCGCCAAGCCCACGAGGACGCGGTACGCCCCCCGGCACTGCTGCGCGATACGGTCAAACGATTCAATCTCGATCAGGAGATCAGCGATTTCTCTTTCGACCGCGCCACAGGTGCGAGCGTCACCCCCTACAGTCCATTCCTTCAGTTTCACGCGGTGAGTTCACTGCCAAAATGGCCGCAAAACCGCACCCTGTCAGTGGTTGACCAACAGCAACGCGTCTTGCTTAGCCATGGGAGCGGGCCCGCTGAAACCCGAATACCGGACTCGCGATTCCGCAAAGGAGAGTTGTTGCATGCCTTGGAGGAGCTAATGTCGCAGCAGGAATTCAACGCACTCCTGCAGCCTCCCTATATTCACGACTTCAGTAAAGTCGAAAACCTGGCAGTGACGCTCCGTAACCAAGTGCAGGCGAATAGGCAACGGCTGTTCACTTGGCTGACCGAACTCAGCGACAAAACCAAGGATCCGATTCAACAGGACATTCGCAATGCCATGCCAACATTGTCGAGAAGCCATTTGGAAGAAATGGCCGCTGTCCTGAGTCCGGAACAACGACTGCGATTATCGATGGAAAAAAGCCTGACGTCCCAACAACGCTGGGAGGCTGATCGATACATTGAAGACCTTCGAATCAATCGAGCAGGTGAGAACATCTATCTGGACTCGGTGAACGATAATGAAGGGCTACCGCTTGTCCTGGACACCTTGGACCAGCTACCTGGCTGGCCATCCTGGCGACGAATAGACGTACGCGACCAGAGCCTCAACGGTCCGTTGCTCGGCAGCAATGGCAGCGAATCCGCAGGCCCCCACTATCTGCTGACCCGCCATAACGGCTTGTATACCCCCCACGACGCTGCGGGCAAACCGCTTCATTTACCCAGTGATTTATTCCATGCCCTTGAGCATGTTCTTTCGGACACAGAGCTCAGTGCCGTCCTCAGCCGATCAAGCGCAACCACCCTCAAACAGGCAATTCGCCAGGCAAACGTGAAATTAATGGCCGCACGCCCATACGCCGTTCGAGCAAAAGGCTCAGGCGTACGGGCGCCTGACGTGACAATGCAGCCCCTGGATCCGCTTTTCGCAACACCAACGCCACCTGCCGGACTGACATTGCGCAGCGATGGACTTTATCAGTCATCCCCTTTCCCGGGCGGCTTCGATCGCTATTACATCCAAGACAAAGGTCGTTACTTTCAAGTCAGGATGGATAGCCTGGGTATGCAACTGATCGATGCCCGCAGTCCTTTCAGAGCCTACAGGCCCTATATCAAAAAAGACCCCGCAGGTGGCTGGAGCCTCGATACCACCAAAGGCAGGATTCTCGGAGGGATGCCCTCCCCACCACTGACTTCCGTAGACACGGAATCCAGCGACGGATTCGAGTCGGCCGACTCTTCCACGGGTTACGAAACAGCAGACGACAACCTACTGCCAATCCCGTATTCAGCAGAAGAACTCAGCCACATGCGCTCCGTGAAGTCCTACCAATACAGCCAGAACTATCTGCGTATTTATAACCGCGCCAATAATGGCCGGTATCCAATCAGAGACACAGACGGCCAGCCAATGCGCATCAGGCGCCTACAAAGCCTCGGCACATCGCCCACCTCCGGCAAGACCTTCAGCAAAGACGTGGTCTTGCCATACATTCAATGGGAAGGTTATGAAAAAGTGGCGCGGTTGTATGAAGAGAAACTTGAAATCGTAACTTTCACCGCAGCCCATCAGAAATTCCCGGAGGAAGTCGCACTGATCGGCCAATCGGCCGTGGTGAATAAACGGCGGATAGGAAAAGGGGAAATCATCGGTATCTATGGTGGGGAGCTGGTTCCCATCCATGTCGCCTCGCATCGCCAGGATCCCTATTTGAACGATATCGCCCCGATAGAGCAGTCCAGCTCAAGTGGCGCAACCGTGCCCCGGCCTGTCAGAAGCAACGTGGTGCTTTCAGGCGACAATATCCTTTCTCGGATGAATACCATTTTCGAATACGAAGAGGGCACTCCGGTGAGACAAGCGGCCGCTGGCTATAACATCGAGTCGGCTTTTTTCAATGCCTATACCCAAAAAGGCAGCCAACCACAGGAATGCATAAAGCTAACGGCGTTCTTCGCAACCGAAGACATCCCGGCAAATACTGAGTTGCGTTG